>NZ_KQ948733.1 GCF_001514145.1 Streptomyces canus | reverse complement strand
AGAAGCTGCTGGAGACCTACGGGGCCGACCAGCAGGAGATCGAGGAGTTCGTCGTCCTGGCCGAGCGGGCCAACGAGCCCGGCTGGTGGCACACCTACCGGGACGTCCTGCCGAACTGGTTCAGCGCCTACGTCAGCCTGGAGGCCGGGGCCCAGACCCTGCGCACCTACGAGCCGCACTACGTCACGGGGCTGCTGCAGACCCACGCGTACGCGCGCGCCGTCCTGCGCGGCGGGTTCCCGGGCGAGGCCGACGAGGACCTCGGACGGCGTGTGGACCTGCGGCTGCGCCGCCAGGGCCTGCTGGACAGACCCGACGCGCCCACGCTGTGGGTGGTGATGGAAGAGGCCGTACTGCACCGGGTGGTCGGCGGCCCGGAGGTCATGCGGGAGCAGATCGAACGGCTCCTGGAGGTCTCGGAGCTGGAGCACGTCAGCGTCGACGTGGTGCCGTTCACCGCCGGCGCCCACGTGGGCGCGTGCGCGCCGTTCACCTACTTCCGCTTCGAGGAGCCGGAGCTGCCGGACATCGTGTACACCGAGGTCCTCTCCGGCG
>NZ_KQ948732.1 GCF_001514145.1 Streptomyces canus | reverse complement strand
CCTGCATGATCAGCAGGATCTGGTAGAGCGGATTGCGCGCGAGCGAGCGGGTGGGCGCGAGTTCCTCCACCAGTCGCTCGAACGGCACGTCCTGGTGCATGTAGGCGTCCAGACCGGTCCTGCGGACCCGGCCCAGCACCTCACGGAAGGCCGGGGCGCCGGACAGATCGGTCCGCATGACGAGGGTGTTGATGAAGAACCCGACCAGGTCGTCCAGCGCCTCGTCGGTACGCCCGGCCGCCGACACCCCGATGGGAATGTCCGTACCCGCACCGAGCCGTGAGAGCAGCACCGCCAGTGCGGCCTGCAACACCATGAACAGCGTCACGCCCTCCGCCCGCGCCAGCTCCGCCAGCTTCGCGTGAACCTCCGCCGACACCCCGAACTCCGCCGCATAACCGCGATGGCTCTCCACCGCGGGACGCGGCCGGTCGAAAGGCAGCTCCAGTTCCTCAGGAGCGCCCGCCAGAGCCTGCCGCCAGTACTCGACCTGACGAGACATCAGGCTGTCCGGGTCCTGGTCGTCGCCGAGCAGCTCCCGCTGCCAGATCGCGTAGTCCGCGTACTGCACCGGCAGCGGCTCCCAA
>NZ_KQ948731.1 GCF_001514145.1 Streptomyces canus | reverse complement strand
GGACGTCGAGCTCTCACTGCGGGCCCTCTTCGAGGCCCGCACCCCCGCTGCCCTCGCCACCCGCCTGACCGGCGCCGACGAGGCGCGGACCCCGCTGACCGCCAGGAAGCGGCCGGAACGCCTGCCGCTCTCCTTCGCGCAGCAGCGCCTGTGGTTCATCGGCCAGCTCGAAGGCCCCGGCGCCACCTACAACAGCTCCGTCCGAATGCACCTGTCCGGGGAGGTCGACAAGCAGGCCCTCTCGGCCGCCCTGCGGGACGTCCTGCAACGGCACGAGGTGCTGCGCACGGTCTTCGCGACCGCTGACGGCGAGCCTTATCAGCGCATCCTCACCATGGAGGAACTGGACTGGCAGCTGCACACCCTCGACATCGACGAACCGGACCCCGGGAGCGGGACAGTCCGGGCGACCGACTACGCCTTCGACCTCGGGGTGGACATCCCGATCCGCGCCTGGCTCTCCACGGCTACGCCGGAGTCGCACGAACTGGTGCTGGTGGTGCATCACATCGCATGGGACGGCTGGTCGATGGCACCGCTGTCCCGGGACATCGCCGCCGCCTATGCGGCGCGGCTGGCCGGTGAGGCTCCCCTA
>NZ_KQ948730.1 GCF_001514145.1 Streptomyces canus | reverse complement strand
TTCCCAGTCGGGAGTGCGGACCGCGCGACGCGCCGCGTATGCAGTCGCCAGGTCGTGGGCCAGCGGGGCGATCGACCACCCGTCCCCCGCGATGTGGTGAATGAGGATCACGAGGGTCGAGGACTCAGCGGCTCCGGCGTCGAAGAGCCAAGCCTTGATCGGCACCTCGGACGACAGGTCGAAGGCGTACCCGGTCGCCCGAGCCGTCGCGCCGGCCAGCTCGACCGGGGCCACCTTGGCTGTGGTGAGCTTCCAGTGGAGTTGGTCGGTGGGGATGATGTGCTGGTAGGGCTCGCCGTCGGTGGTGGGGAAGACGGTGCGCAGGGCCTCGTGGCGGTCGAGCACGTCGCGCAGGGCGGCGTCGAGGGCCTGCCCGTCCAGATCGCCGGTCAGGCGCAGCACGATGGGACTGTTGTACGTGGCGCTCGGCCCTTCGAGCTGTCCGATGAACCACAGACGACGCTGCGCGTAGGAGAGCGGGATCCGCTCCGGACGCGGCCGCACCACCAGCCCGGCACGGGCCTGCCCCGCCTGGCCGAGGTGCGCGGCCAGACCGGCCACGGTCGGCGTCTCGAACAACGCCCGGATCTCCAGCTCCACACCCAAAACCGCGCGAACACGGGAGACCAGACGAGTAGCCAGCAGCGAGTGACCGCCCAGCT
>NZ_KQ948729.1 GCF_001514145.1 Streptomyces canus | reverse complement strand
CTCGGTGGAGTGCTGACGGTCAGCTCGTCTACGTGGGTCGGGTGGATGACCAGGTCAAGGTGCGGGGTTTCCGTATCGAGCTGGGTGAGATCCAGGCTGTGTTGATGTCGCACCCGCTGGTTGCTCAGGCGGCGGTGGTCGTGCGTGAGGACCGCCCGGGGGATCAGCGCCTGACCGCCTACATCGTCGGAACCGGTACCGGTATCGAGGACGTGCACGCTCATGCGGCGGCGCAGCTGCCCGCGTACATGGTGCCGTCCGCGTTCGTCACCCTGGATGCGCTGCCTCTGACCCCGAACGGCAAGTTGGACCGCCGTGCCCTGCCTGCCCCTGAGCTGGAGACGGCAGAGGGCCGGGCCCCCCGCACTCCGCGGGAAGAAGTGCTGTGCACGCTCTTCGCCGAAGTCCTGGGTGTCGAGAGCGTGTCGATCGATGGCGACTTCTTCCGGCTCGGCGGCCATTCCCTGCTGGCCACCAAGCTGGTCAGCCGCATCCGGACCGTGCTGGGCGCCGAGTTGCCCATCCGGCAGCTCTTCGAGACCCCCACCATCGCCGGCATCAGCGAGGCCCTGGCGAGCGGGGCAAGGGCGGTACGTCGTAACGTCACGGCGGTGGACCCGCGTCCGGCGCGGGTGCCGTTGTCGTACGCCCAGCAGCGGCTGTGGTTTCTGAACCGGTTCGAGGGACCCAGCGCCACCTACAAC
>NZ_KQ948728.1 GCF_001514145.1 Streptomyces canus | reverse complement strand
CTCAGTGAGCCTTTTCAGCAGTGCCGCTCCAGGGTGAGGATGGCGGCTGCGATTGACGACATGCGGTTGGGACTGCACCGGGCCTTGCGGAAGATCCGCCAGGACTTCAGTCGTGCGACGCCGCGCTCGACCGGGGCGCGTGCTGCCGACAGCGCGCGGTTGACGGTTTGCTGGGTTGGTGTGAGGCCGCGGCCTGGTGGGCGTCTGCGTGGTGTTGTCACCCATGGGCCGGCTCCGATGTAGGCGCGGTCGGCGAGGATCGGGATGCCCTGGCGTTCGCAGATTCGGATGATCCGGTGAGTGCGGGCCGCGGTCAGGTCGTGCGCGCCACCGGGCAGTGCGGGCGAGATCCACAGCAGTCGTTCGACTGGATCGGTCACCACCTGCACGTTCACGCCGTGACGTCGGTGTTTTTGGGAGAAGTCGGCCCGGCTGTCGCCTACCCGGTCGCACTCCGCGAGGGTGCCGTCCAGCAGGACGTAGTCGGGGTCGGCTTCGCGCAGGCTCCGCAGGAGCCCGGGTGCGCGGTCGGCGAGCAGGCTGATGACGGCTGCAGCGTAGGCGTGGGCGGTGCCGACGGAGATGCCGAAGCCTGCCGCGAGTTGGGCGAGGGTGTCATGGCGGCGCAGGTACACCAGGCCGACCAGCGCACGCTGGTGCGGCGGGAGTTTGCACCGTCGGTCACCCTCGCGGGTGACGATGAGCATGGTTACCCACTCGACCAGGGCGTGCGGCAGGTCGAGTGCGGCAG
>NZ_KQ948727.1 GCF_001514145.1 Streptomyces canus | reverse complement strand
GAGTCCGCGTGAGGTGTTTCTCCGCCTTGTTCATGGGGTCGCCGACGGGAACTCAAGCGAGTTGCCTGACCTGTACGGCGAGGTTACGGATGTCCGGCATCCGATGGCGACGCCGGAGTCCGAGCCGTTGACGAGTCGGCGTGCGCTCCGGGAGCACTTCACGGTGCCGCCGGAAATGCGGGAGTCCTTGCCGAAGAGGAGTGTCGTCGATGTCGTCGTCCACGAGACTGCCGATCCTGAAGTGATCGTCGCCGAGTTCGCCTACGAGTTCACGTTGCCGGACGACTCCAGGTCCAAGGTGCCCTGTGTCTTCGTCATGCGTGTGCGGGACGGTCAGATCATCGAGTCTCGCGACTACATCGACCCGATCCGTACGTACACGGCACGCGGGGACCTCGACCGCCTCCTCGCGTCGTTGCGCAAGGGTGTTTCCTGACCTCGCGCTTTCCGAGGTGGGCTGTCCATCTGTTGACGATGAACGTAGAAAGTGCCTCTGACCAGCGAGAATGGGGATTGCTGAGGTCCTTGTTCCCGCCACCGCCGGAGGCACTTTCCAGGTGAAGAAGCGTATCGGGTTCTATCCGCGTGTCCGCGCGGAGGGCGGTGGTCGCGGCGTGGTTTCGCAGGCCGGTGCGGTGCTGCTGGTCGAGACGGCCCGCAAGACCGGTCTGGATGCGGCGATGTCGGCGGCGCTTGAGCCGTGGCGCAAGCCGCGGGCCGTGCACGATCCGGGAAAGATCCTGCTCGATGTGGCGCTTGCCCTCGCGCTAGGCGGGGACTGCCTAG
>NZ_KQ948726.1 GCF_001514145.1 Streptomyces canus | reverse complement strand
ATGGGACGAGTCACGGAACGACGCAAGGTGATCCGCATCCGGGACGGGGCGATCTCCTCCCGCCCCGACACCCTGGTCACCGAGGAACCGCTGGAGATCCGCCTCAACGGCAAACCCCTCGCCATCACCATGCGCACCCCCGGCGACGACTTCGCCCTCGCCGCCGGCTTCCTCGTCAGCGAAGGCGTCCTCACCCAACACCACGACCTGCAGAACATCGTCTACTGCGCCGGAGCCACCGCCGACGGCTCCAACACCTACAACGTCGTCGACGTCACCACCACCCCCGGCACCCCCATCCCCGACATCACCCTCGAACGCAACGTCTACACCACCTCCTCCTGCGGCCTGTGCGGCAAAGCCAGCCTCGACGCCGTCCGCACCACCACCCACTGGCCCATCAACGACACACCCCCCCTCCACATCGAACCCGACCTCCTCACCGGCCTCCCCGACCGGCTCCGCGCCGCCCAACACGTCTTCGACCGCACCGGCGGCCTGCACGCCGCCGCCCTGTTCACCGAACACGGCGAACTGATCGACCTACGCGAAGACGTCGGCCGCCACAACGCCGTCGACAAACTCATCGGCCGCGCCCTGCAACACCACCACCTCCCCCTGACCCGCGTCATCCTCCTGGTCTCCGGCCGCGCCTCCTTCGAACTCGCACAAAAAGCCGTCATGGCCGGCATCCCGATCCTCGCAGCCGTCTCCGCACCCTCCTCCCTCGCCGTCGACCTCGCCACCGAAACCGGCCTCACCCTCGTCGGCTTCCTCCGCGGCCACTCCATGAACGTGTACGCGGG
>NZ_KQ948725.1 GCF_001514145.1 Streptomyces canus | reverse complement strand
TTCCGGTGGTGGAAGGCCAGGGGTCATGGCGCATACCGGTCGGTGATCTGGCGGGGCGTCAACTTGGTGCGTACACCGCATAAATGGACGATGCATTCAAGAGTCACAGCAATGTGGATGAAAAGTAACGGACCGCCCGTATCGCGTTCACAATCTGCACAGCACGGCCATGGTGTGGATGTGCGGCCGACCGGCCGCCACCCGCACCCCGCACCGGCCCGTTCCGCCAGCCCCGCCAGGGGCGTGGAACAGGGCGGGTGCCCGTACAGCCTGGGGGCTTTGTGTCTTCTTCCACGGTGACCGCCCGTCGTCTGTCCGCCGCCGCATTGGCGGCTGCCGCGATCGTCGGGACGGTGGCGCTGCCGGCGTCGGCGGCCGACCACGCCCGGCCCGACCGGACGAAGGTGGAGATCAGCGCGGTCCAGTACGACGCGCCCGGCCGGGACGACCGCTCGCGGCGCTCCCTGAACAAGGAGTGGGTGGAACTCACCAACACCTCGCGGCGCACCGTCAACCTCGACGGCTGGAGTCTGAAGAACGAGGACGGCGACACCTACACCTTCGACCACTACCGCCTCGAGGGCCGCGCCACGGTCCGCATCCACACCGGAAGGGGCCACGACACCGACAACGACCTCTACATGGACCGCCACAACGAGGTGTGGGACAACCGCTCCGACACCGCCACCCTGCGCAACGACCACGACCGCTTCGTCGACGACGCATCCTGGGGCCGCCACCACCGCGGCCACGGCGGTCACCACCACGGCGGTGGCCACCACCACTGACCCCCCAGGCATCCGCCGCACCAGGTGATG
>NZ_KQ948724.1 GCF_001514145.1 Streptomyces canus | reverse complement strand
TCGGCGGCTCGAAGTCGTACGCCTTCAGTCGGTTCAGTGCCTCCGGTGCGCCCTGGAGCCGGTCCATGCCGGCGTCCTCCCACTCGACCGAGATGGGGCCCTGGTAGTCGATGGAGCGCAGCATGCGGAAGACGTCCTCCCAGGGGACGTCGCCGTGCCCGGCGGAGACGAAGTCCCAGCCGCGGCGCGGGTCGCCCCAGGGCAGGTGGGAGCCGAGGCGGCCGTTGCGGCCGTCGAGGCGCTTGCGGGCTTCCTTGCAGTCGACGTGGTAGATCCGGTCGCGGAAGTCATAGAGGAAGTTGACCGGGTCCAGGTCCTGCCACACGAAGTGGGAGGGGTCGAAGTTGAGGCCGAAGGCCGGCCGCCCGCCGACTGCCTCCACAGCGCGCTGTGTCGTCCAGTAGTCGTAGGCGATCTCGCTCGGGTGGACCTCGTGGGCGAACCGCACGCCCTGCGCGTCGAAGACGTCCAGGATCGGGTTCCAGCGCTCGGCGAAGTCCTCGTAGCCGCGGTCGATCATCGACTCGGGGGCGGGCGGGAACATGGCGACCAGGTGCCAGATGGCGGAGCCGGTGAAGCCGATGACGGTGTCGACGCCGAAGGCGCGTGCGGCCCGCGCGGTGTCCTTCATCCGGTCGGCGGCCCGCTGCCGGACCCCTTCCGGGTCGCCGTCGCCCCACACCTCGCCCGGCAGGATGGCCTGGTGGCGTTCGTCGATGATGGCGTCGCAGACGGCCTGACCGACCAGGTGGTTGGAGATCGCCCAGCACTTGAGGCCGTACTTGTCGAGCAGCGCGTGCCGGGAGTCCAGGTACGACGGGTCGGCGAGCGCCTTGTCGACCTCGAAGTGATCGCCCCAGCAGGCGAGTTCGAGTCCGTCGTAGCCGAAGTCGCGGGCGAGGCGGCAGACCTCTTCGAGGGGGAGGTCGGCCCACTGGCCGGTGAAGAGCGTGAAC
>NZ_KQ948723.1 GCF_001514145.1 Streptomyces canus | reverse complement strand
AGGTCGTTTTCTCCCGTTGTTTCATCCCGGGATGCGTAGTTGGTCTGGTGATGTCGGGTCGCGCCAGGAGATGGTGGTCTCGCCGGTGAGACGGCGGGTCATGAGGTCGGTCATGGCGAGGTAGATCATGGCTTCGGAGCGGGCAGGGAGGGTCTCGTAGTCTCGCGCCAGGCGGCGGTGCAGCATCAGCCAGCCGTAGGTCCGCTCGACCGTCCACCGTTTCGGGATCGGGGTGAAGCCCCTGGTCCCGGGGGTGCGTTGGACGATTTCCATGTCGATGCCGAGGGTGGCGGCGTGCTCGACGAAATGCCTGCGATAGCCGCCGTCGACCCAGACCTTGCGGATCGAGGTGTGAGTGGTGGCGAGGTGGTCGATCAGTTGGGTGCCGGCCACGGAGTCCTGGACACTGGCCGCGGTGACCAGCACCGCGAGCAGCAGGCCGAGGGTGTCCGTAATGATGCTGCGCTTGCGGCCCACGATCTTCTTGCCCGCGTCGATGCCCTGCGTCCTGGCAGGGACGGAGGCGGAGGTCTTCACGCTCTGGGCGTCGATCACGCAGGCGGACGGCTCGGCGTTCCGTCCCTCTCGCTGTCGCACTAACTCCCTCAGCAGGCCGTTGAGTTGGGCGAAGATGCCGTCGGACTGCCATTTGGCGAAGTAGCCGTAGACCGTGTTCCAGTTCGGGAAGTCGTGAGGCAGGTAGCGCCACTGCACCCCGGTGCGGTCCACGTACAGGATCGCGTTCATGATCTCGCGCAGGTCATGCTCGGGCGGCCGACCGAAGTCCAGGGCCCGGCCGCGACGCTCGAAGCGCCACGCGGACAGGACCGGCTCAATCAACTCCCAGCGGGCATCGGACAGATCACTCGGATACGCACGACGGTCGGCCATGTCCTGGACGTACCGCCGGCCGGGGGCGTGCGCCCAGGCGTGCATCCCGGCCGGCGGAAGCACGGAACGGATCCGGGCCTCCTGGAATGAGACAGGCGCAAGCCGACTCGTGCCCCAGAGGTCACACCATCGACCCCAGGAAGCAAGACCACCCCGGCGGCCCCACCCGCACCGGTTCATCGGCGGGTGCAATAGCGGAGCTATCACCGCACTAGAGATGAAAACGACCTCTA
>NZ_KQ948722.1 GCF_001514145.1 Streptomyces canus | reverse complement strand
GCCTGATGGTGTTGAGCTGGGTGATCAGGGGGGCGAGGGTGTCGTCGGCGTCCCAGTTCCGGGCCTTGAGCTGGTACTTCTCCGAGTTCAGGTATTCCTCGCCGCCCTCCCGCAGGGGAGTGTTCTCGGCGAGTTCGTAGCCGGAGTAGATGCCCCAGGTCGGCGAGAGGGTCGCGGCCAGCACCGCGCGCAGCGCGAACGCGGGACGGCCGCCGTGCTGGAGGAACTCGTGCAGGATGTCGGGAGTGTTGGCGAAGAAGTTCGGCCGCATGTAGGAGGCCGCCTCACCCGAGAGCTCGCTCAGGTACTCGGTGAGTTCTTCCTTGGTGGTGCGCCAGGTGAAGTAGGTGTAGGACTGCTGGAAGCCGATCTGGGCCAGGGTGTGCATCATCGCCGGGCGGGTGAACGCCTCGGCCAGGAAGATCACGTCCGGGTCGGTGGCGTTGATGTCCGCGATCACCCGCTCCCAGAACACCACCGGCTTGGTGTGCGGATTGTCCACGCGGAAGATCCGCACCCCGTGGTCCATCCAGTGCCGCAGCACCCGCAGCGTCTCCGCGATCAAGCCTTCCAGGTCGGCGTCGAAGGCGATCGGGTAGATGTCCTGGTACTTCTTCGGCGGGTTCTCCGCGTACGCGATGGTCCCGTCCGGGCGGTGGTGGAACCACTCCGGGTGCTTGTGCACCCAGGGATGATCCGGCGAGCACTGCAGCGCGAAGTCCAGCGCGATCTCCAGACCCTGCGCCGCGGCCTCCTGCACGAACCAGTCGAAGTCCTCCAGCGTGCCCAGATCCGGGTGCACCGCGTCATGGCCGCCCTCCGGCGAGCCGATCGCCCACGGCACCCCCACATCGTCGGGACCGGCGGACAGGGTGTTGTTGCGGCCCTTGCGGAAAGTGCTGCCGATCGGATGGATCGGCGGCAGATAGACCACGTCGAAACCCATCGCCGCGATCGCCGGCAGCCGGCGCGCCGCGGTACGGAACGTGCCGTGCGGCCGCTCAGGGGTGCCCTCCGAACGCGGGAAGAACTCGTACCACGACCCGAACAGCGCCCGCTCCCGCTCCACCAGCAGCGGCAACGTCTCCGACGCCGTGATCAACTCCCGCAGGGGATGGCGGGCGAGCACCGCGTCCACGTCAGGCGTCA
>NZ_KQ948721.1 GCF_001514145.1 Streptomyces canus | reverse complement strand
GGCTCTTGAGGGTGTGCGGGTGCTGGATATGACGCATGTGCAGTCGGGTCCGTCGGCGACGCAGTTGCTGGCGTGGCTGGGGGCGGATGTGGTGAAGGTGGAGGCGCCGGGCGGGGACATCACGCGGCGGCAGCTGCGGGATGTCCCGGATGCGGACTCGCTGTATTTCACGATGCTCAACTGCAACAAGCGCAGCATCACGCTGAACACCAAGACGGAGCGGGGCCGGCAGATCCTGACCGCGTTGATCCGGGGTGCGGATGTGATGGTGGAGAACTTCGCGCCGGGTGCGGTGGAGCGGATGGGGTTCACGTGGGAGCGGATCCGGGAGATCAACCCGCGGATCGTGTATGCCTCGATCAAGGGTTTCGGGGACGGCCCCTATACGGCTTTCAAAGCCTATGAGGTGGTCGCGCAGGCGATGGGCGGCTCGATGGCCACCACCGGTTTCGAGGACGGGCCGCCGCTGGCGACCGGTGCACAGATCGGTGACTCCGGCACCGGGATCCACGCGGTGGCCGGGATTCTGGCCGCGCTGCTGCAGCGCGAGCGGACCGGGCGCGGGCAGCGGGTGAACGTGGCGATGCAGCACGCGGTACTCAACCTGTGCCGGGTCAAACTCCGTGACCAGCAGCGCCTGGCGAACGGCCCGCTGGCGGAGTACCCCAACGACGACTTCGGGCAGGAGGTGCCGCGTTCGGGCAACGCCTCCGGCGGGGGGCAGCCCGGCTGGGCCGTCAAGTGCGCGCCCGGCGGGCCCAACGACTACGTGTACGTCATCGTCCAGCCCGTCGGCTGGCAGCCGCTGTCCGCATTGATCGGCCGGCCGGAACTGGCCGGTGATCCGGAGTGGGCCACTCCCGAGGCCCGGCTGCCGAAGCTGGCGAAGATGTTCCAGCTGATCGAGGAATGGACCTCGACGCTGCCCAAGTGGCAGGTCCTTCAACAGCTCAACAGCCACAACATCCCGTGCGGGCCGATCCTGTCCCCGAAAGAGATCATCGAGGACCCCTCACTCGCCGCGAACGACATGATCGTCGAAGTCGGACACCCGCAGCGCGGCACCTTCACCACCGTCGGCAACCCCCTCAAACTCTCCGACTCCCCCACCACCATCACCACCCCACCCCTCCTGGGCCAGCACAACGAAGACATCTACATCGGCGAACTCGGACT
>NZ_KQ948720.1 GCF_001514145.1 Streptomyces canus | reverse complement strand
TCCGCGAGTGAGGGGCGCGGCTTCCACACCGCCCGGGCCACGGGGAGCTGGGGCAGGGGCTCGCTGGGGCCGACGACGTCGACGGCGTTGGCGGTCAGCCGGAAGCGGTCGCCCAGGTCGCAGAGGCCGACGACGACGGCGGGGCCCTCGGCCGCGTCGAAGACCAGGCGGACCGGGTCCTCGCGGCCGCCGATGGACAGGGGGTGGATCTCGCAGCGGGGGCGGGCGGCGGCCACCGAGGGGCAGACCTCCAGCATGTGGGCGCCGAGCACGCGCGGGGTGCCGGGGCCGAGGTGGTAGGTGTAGTCCTCCATGAAGGTGGTGCCGCCGGACTGGCCCTGGCCCATGACCTTCATGGTGCGCAGCAGTGCGGAGGTCTTCCAGTCGCCTTCGCCGCCGAAGCCGTAGCCGTCGGCCATCAGGCGCTGGACGGCCAGGCCGGGCAGCTGGCGCAGCCCGCCGAGGTCCTCGAAGTTGGTGGTGAAGGCGGTGAAGCCGCCCTCGGTGAGGAAGGTGCGCAGGCCCAGTTCCTGGCGGGCGGCGTACAGGAGCGAGTCGTGGCGGATGCCGCCGGGGCGCAGGGCGGGCACGACGTCGTAGGACTCGACGTATTCGGCGGCGAGTTCGGCGGCCGCCTTGTCCTCGACGGCGTCGACGACGGCGACCAGGTCGTTGACCGCGTAGGTGTTGACCGAGAACCCGAACCGCATCTGGGCCTCGACCTTGTCGCCCTCGGTCACCGCGACATCGCGCATGTTGTCGCCGAAGCGCGCCAGACGCAGCGTGCGGGAGGCGTGCCGGCCGACGGCGGCGCGGGCCCAGGCGGCGATGCGCCGCACGACCCTGGGGTCGGTGGCATGACCGGCGACGATCTTGCGGTCGACGCCGACGCGGGACTCGATGTGGGCGAACTCGCGGTCGCCGTGGGCGGCCTGGTTGAGGTTCATGAAGTCCATGTCGATGCTCGGCCAGGGCAGCGACAGGTTGTACTGGGTGTGCAGGTGCAGCAGGGGCACGTCCAGGGCGGCGAGGCCGGCGATCCACATCTTGGCCGGGGAGAAGGTGTGCATCCACACGATCACTCCCACACAGGTGTCGGAGGCGGAGGCCTCCTGGCACATCCGGCGGATCGAGTCGGCGTCGGTGAGCACGGGCTTCCACACGATCCGGACCGGGACCTTGCCGGGGCC
>NZ_KQ948719.1 GCF_001514145.1 Streptomyces canus | reverse complement strand
CGCTAATGCTGGATTCCGCTTTCGGTGGGTATAGCTGCTGGTAGCGGGGTGGTTGCGGGTGCTCGGGGGCGGGTGCTGGACGATGGTGTTACGGGCACGGCCGGGCCGTGACGAGGGCGAGCAAGCGGTGGTCCACCGTCTGACGGCTGCCAGGAAGGCGCCGAAGGTTTTGGTGGAGCGGTGCCGGATGGTGGAGCTGAGCTGGGACAGCTGGCTGGTCCCGCAGATCGCCGACGAGCTGAGGTGCAGTCACAAGACGGTGCGCCGCTGGCTGCACCGGTTCAACCGCTTGGGGCTTGAGGGGCTGGAGGATCTGGGCGGGCAGGGCCGCAAGCGACGGATCACCGAGGCCGAACGCTCCCGGATCATTGCGATGGTCAAGCAGACCCCGCCCGGCCGACTTGAGGCGCAGCCGTCGAACGAGATGTGGGCCGCGGACGAGTCGGGCCCCTCGGAGTGGACCTTGGACGCACTGGCTGCCGCGGCCCGGGGTCTGGGAATCGAGGTCAGCCGCTCCCAGGTGCGCCGCATCCTGCTGGCCGAGGCCGTGCGCTGGCGGCGCACACGCTCGTGGACGCGCCCGAGAGATGCGGACTTCGAGGGAAAAGGACGCGGATCGTCGAGCTCTACACCAGCCCGCCCGCCGGTGCGACGGTCGTCTGCACCGACGAGCTCGGCCCGATGATCCCACGCACCTTCCCGCCGGCACCGAGCTGGTCACCGGACGGACACCGCATCAAGAACGAGATCGACTACTCCCGCAGACCCGAGAAAACCTGGGTCTACGGCGCCTTACGCGTCCGCGACGGCCAAGAGCTCACGATGACCGCCACCTCCCGCAACAGCGCCTTCTACCAGCAGTTCCTTCAGCTGGTCGAGGACGCCAACCCCGTCGGGGACATCTATGTGATCACCGACAATCTGTCCTCGCACAACAGCGTGTCCACCCGAACCTGGCTCGAGGATCACCCCCGCATCAGGCACGTGTTCATCCCGGTCAGCGCCTGCTGGCTCAACCTCCAAGAGGGCTGGTGGCGCATCTTCCGCAAGACCGCCCTGGCCGGACGCTCCTTCGGCGACCGCGACCACATCACCCACGCCACCGAAGTGGCCACAGCCCAGCTCAACGCCCGCGCCCGACCCTGGATCTGGGGCAGACCCGCACCGCCCACAAGACACTTACGCCGCCGATATGTGTACGTCCTTTGAGGAACGAAGCACTAA
>NZ_KQ948718.1 GCF_001514145.1 Streptomyces canus | reverse complement strand
AGTGCCTGTTTTCGTTCCCTAAGGGCTTGCCGGGAAACAAGTCGTGGCTTCCAGCTGCGGGACTCGTTCTTCTGGTATGGGGAACCCGGAGAGGTGTGCGGCCATAGGCTCTTCGCGAATTTGCACAATGGGCCTCATAGTGCCGCCCACCACATAGTGTCGGTCTCCCCCTCGCCTCTCCATGCCACGTGCGTTGTTCCGTCAAAATGGCAAATTCCTGGGCCTCGAGAGGTTGCCACCCCGGAGTAATCCTGTCCCGCAAATCCGATGGGTATCTGTCCCGAAAATGCAGTTCCATCGTACATGCTGAAGTATATTTCCGGGTCGGACTGCATACCCTTCCACGCCACCATGATCCGATCTCCATCCACAGTGGCGGATGGTCCGTGGCTCGTGCCCACATGGTAAGTCGTGCCCCCGTCGGCGTCCGCGAGTGTGTAGAGGACCTCTTGATGCGGCTCCCATGACGATTCCTTTATATCGAACTTTGCGAAATACATCCGCTCGTCTTCTTCGATGCCCTTCCAAAACATGTGGAGCTTGTTGCGGAATACGACGAGTGCAGGAGAATGAGAGGTTCCGACACCCTGCACTTTCTGCTGAGTCTGCCATCCCGCCGCCGTGTGCCGAGTCCAATAGATGCCGTCATCGCCCACGATGCCCTTCCAGGCTAGATAGGGAGTAGGGCCAAGCGCCGCGACGGCCGGGCGTGTGCTTGATCCAACATCTGGGATGTGCGTCCGCCCCGTCCAGCCCATTCCTTCGTTATAGGCGACATAAATGCCTGGATCTCCCTCGATGCCCCTGCACGCCAATACCAAACCCGTCGAGAAACCGTCGCTCGTAATCGAGTAGCTCGCTAGGTCTGGACTATGAGTTGACCCGAACTCACCTTGGATTCGACTCTGAGGACTCCAAGCGCCATCCCTGAATGTTGCCTCGTAGAGCCCTGGGTCGCCCTCTATCCCCTTCCATACCATGTGCAATGCCACAGTCGAGGACGAGAAAGTTACTCGCCCGGCGGCGGCAAGCGACGGACGATCGCTCGTAGCCCGGTCCCCTAGGCGTTGAGGGTCGTGCCATCCGTACAGACGACGGAGCGCGTCGCGAGACTCCTCGTCTATATCTTGCATCCATGGCCCAGTGTCCGAGGTAGAGGCAAACATGAGCGATGACGGACTATCTGAGTGCCTCAGCCCGAGGGCGTGACCGATCTCGTGGAGGGCGACAAACCTGAGTTTTTCCTCCGTCCAGGTTTCTGCGCTGTCGAACTTTACGACGCCCTCTTCGGGAGACTTGGCGGTCGCCAACGTTCCGCCTGGCTCTCCAAAGCGGCGGTTGAACAAGCTGAAGCCGACAAACGATAGGTGAATGTCGCCGTTGCTGGCCACGGGATCGAAGGTGAGCAGCCCATCTGACGTAGCCGACCACCGGAAGAAGGCGCTCACGATGGCCTCGTTGACCTGGGTTTCGTTAACGCCCACAGCGTTCGAGGGATCGAATGAGTAGGTCAGTATTCTGCGCGACCATCGCCCGGGTATAGGACCACCATAGGTTTGCCTCTGAAGATCCGTAACGATGCGGTCAGGCACGTCGCAGAACCTGCGGTCCGAAATTATCGTCACGCCATCGGGTGCATCAATCACAGTCGTGATACCCGCCACGTCAAGGCTGAATTTGATGACTGGGATCGGGCTTCCCTGCCTGAAAAGCCTATAAGAACTTGCGGGGATCACGGTAAATGTAGACACTCCCGGAGGCATGGGGCCTTTCGTGTAATTGAGCAGGGAAGGGGTGACGCTCTCGGAGAGCTCGCTCGTGTCCAAGCTGAG
>NZ_KQ948717.1 GCF_001514145.1 Streptomyces canus | reverse complement strand
TTCGCCGCGAAGGGCACCAGGTGATGGGTATGACCCAGCACGCCGAGCCGGCGGTGACCTCACCGCCGGCCTCCGGCCCGGGCAAGGTCAAGGACGGCCGCACCGCGGAACGACCGCTCGCGTTGCGTCTGTTGGCGCGTCCCGAGGTCGGGGTGTTCCTGGGCGCGGTGGCGGTGTGGGTGTTCTTCCTGATCGCCGCTCCGCCGGTGCGGGACGGCAGTTCGATGGCGAACATCCTGTACCAGTCGTCGACGATCGGGATCATGGCGTTGCCGGTGGCGCTGCTGATGATCGGCGGGGAGTTCGACCTGTCGTCGGGTGTCGCGGTGATCACCTCCGCGCTGACGGCGAGCATGTTCGCCTTCCAGCTGACGCTGAACGTGTGGGCGGGCATCGTGGTGGCGCTGCTGGTGGCGCTGGCGATCGGGTTCCTCAACGGCTGGCTGGTGGTCAGGACCGGCCTGCCCAGCTTCCTGATCACGCTCGGCACGTTCCTGATCCTGCAGGGCGTCAACCTGGCGGTGACCAAGCTGGTGACCGGCAATGTGGCCACCGACGACATCAGCAACATGGACGGTTTCGACCAGGCCAAGAAGGTCTTCGCGAGTTCCTTCGAGGTGGGCGGCGTCCAGGTCAAGATCACGATTGTGTACTGGCTGGTGTTCGCCGCGATCGCGACCTGGGTGCTGCTGCGTACCCGGTACGGCAACTGGGTCTTCGCGGTGGGCGGCAACAAGGACTCCGCGCGGGCGGTCGGTGTGCCGGTCACCTTCACGAAGATCTCCCTGTTCATGCTGGTGGGCTTCGCGGCCTGGTTCGTCGGCATGCACAACCTGTTCTCCTTCAACACCGTGCAGTCCGGCGAGGGCGTCGGCCAGGAACTGATCTACATCTCCGCGGCGGTGATCGGCGGCTGTCTGCTGACCGGCGGCGCGGGCTCGGCGATCGGCCCGGTCTTCGGGGCGTTCATGTTCGGCATGGTCCAGCAGGGCATCGTCTACGCCGGCTGGAACCCGGACTGGTTCAAGGCCTTCCTCGGCGTGATGCTGCTCGGCGCCGTCATGATCAATCTGTGGGTCAGCCGCACCGCGACCCGGAGGTAAATGCGCTATGAC
>NZ_KQ948716.1 GCF_001514145.1 Streptomyces canus | reverse complement strand
GGGCCAGGTCACCTGCGTGCTGGGCGACAACGGCGCCGGCAAGTCCACCCTCATCAAGATCATCTCCGGACTGCACCAGCACACCGAGGGCGAGTTCCTCGTCGACAACACCCCGGTGCGCTTCTCCACCCCCCGCGAAGCGTTGGACAAGGGCATCGCCACCGTCTACCAGGACCTCGCCGTGGTCCCCCTGATGCCGGTATGGCGCAACTTCTTCCTCGGCTCCGAGATGACCAAGGGCCCCTGGCCGATCCGCCGTCTGGACATCGAGAAGATGAAGAAGACCGCCGACCACGAACTGCGCGAGATGGGCATCGTCCTCGACGACCTCGAACAGCCCATCGGCACCCTCTCCGGCGGCCAGCGCCAGTGCGTGGCCATCGCCCGCGCCGTCTACTTCGGCGCCCGCGTCCTCATCCTGGACGAGCCCACCGCCGCCCTGGGTGTGAAGCAGTCCGGCGTGGTGCTCAAGTACGTGGCCGCCGCCCGCGACCGCGGCCTGGGCGTCATCTTCATCACCCACAACCCCCACCACGCCTACATGGTCGGCGACCACTTCAGCGTGCTGCGCCTGGGCACCATGGAACTGTCCGCCTCCCGCGACCAGATCACCCTGGAGGAGCTGACCAACCACATGGCAGGCGGCGCCGAACTCGCCGCACTCAAGCACGAGTTGTCCCAGGTCCGCGGCGTCGACACCGAAGCACTCCCCGAAGAGCAGGACCTCA
>NZ_KQ948715.1 GCF_001514145.1 Streptomyces canus | reverse complement strand
TCCTGAGCTGAGCGGCTAAATGACTACCGACACGAACATGAAGAGCCCGGAGGCGGCCGCCGTGCCGCCTTCGGGCCCTGCCCCTGTCAACAAGCGGGTCCCGCGGGGGCACAAGCGCCTGCTGACCCGCCGTGACCGCATCACGCTCGGCTTCATGGCCGGCGTGCCCACGGTCCTGCACGTGGCCCTGGTCTGGGTCACCGCGCTGGCGTCGATCGCGCTGGCCTTCACCAGCTGGGACGGCATCGGCTTCGACTCCATCAAGTGGGTCGGGCTGGACAACTTCCAGCAGCTGTTCAACGACAACCCGCAGTTCTGGCCCGCCGTCCAGCACAACGTCATCTGGTTCGTCGTGCTCATCCTGGTCCCGACGCCGTTCGGCCTGTTCCTGGCCGTCCAGCTGGACAAGAAGATCCGTTTCTCCCGGGTCTACCAGACGGCGTTCTTCCTGCCGGTCGTGGTCTCGCTGGCCGTGACCGGCTTCGTGTGGCAGCTGGTCTACAACCCGGACACCGGCCTGATCAACAGCCTGATCGGGGCCAACAAGCCCGGCCACTACATCGACTGGATCGGCGATCCGAAGCTCAACCTGTGGGCGGTGCTGATCGCCGCGTCCTGGCGGCACACCGGCTACATGATGATCCTCTACCTGGCCGGCCTCAAGGGAGTGGACCCCTCGCTGCGGGAGGCGTCCTCGCTGGACGGCGCGAACGAGTGGCAGACGTTCAAGAACGTCATCTTCCCGACCCTGCGCCCGACCAACACCGTCGTCCTGGTCGTCACCATCATCGAGGCGCTGCGCGCCTTCGACCTGGTCTTCGTCTTCAACAAGGGCGCCCAGGGCACCGAGCTGCTGTCGATCCTGATCACCAACAACATCATCGGCGAGTCCAGCCGGATCGGTTACGGCTCGGCGATCGCGGTGGTCCTGCTCGTCATCTCCCTCGTCGTGATCATCCCGTATCTGATCTCGACCTTCCGCAAGGAGCGCAGCGCATGAGCACCCCCACCGTCGCGCTCGGCGCCAAGCAGCGCACCCCCCTGCGCCCCGCCCGGATCCTGCTCCACGTCTTCCTGATCGGCACCTCGCTGGCCTGGCTCGCCCCGCTGCTGTGGGCGATCTTCGCGGCCCTGCGCCCCTACAGCGAGACCAGCACCAAGGGCTACGTCTCGTGGCCGGACAAGCTGAACTTCGACAACTTCAAAAACGCGTTCGAGCAGTCCGACATGATGCACTACTTCGGGAACACGCTGCTCATCGCGGTCCCGGCGGTGCTCGTCACCCTGCTGCTGTCGTCGATGGTCGCGTTCTACGTCTCCCGCTTCGACTTCCGGCTGAACATCTTCCTGCTGCTGGTCTTCACCGCCGGCAACCTGCTGCCGCAGCAGGTCATCATCACTCCGCTGTACCGCATGTACCTGCTCATCGACCTGCCCGGCATCACCATGAGCGGCAAGCTGTACGACTCCGCTCTCGGCCTGGTCCTGATCCACGTGGCGTTCCAGTCCGGGTTCTGCGCCTTCGTCCTGTCCAACTACATGCGCATGCTGCCCCACGAGCTCACCGAGGCCGCCCTGGTCGACGGCGCCTCCGTGTGGCGGATGTACTGGCAGATCGTGTTGCCGCTGTGCAAGCCCGCGATGGCCGCCCTGGGCACCCTGCTGTCCATCTGGATCTACAACGACTTCTTCTGGGCAATCGTGCTGATCTCCACCGGCGAGAACATGCCCATCACCTCCGCCCTGAACAACCTCTCCGGCCAGTACTTCACCGACCCCAACCTGGTCGCCGCCGGCGCCCTGCTCACCGCGATCCCCACCCTGATCGTGTACTTCGTGCTCCAGCGCCAGTTCGTCAGCGG
>NZ_KQ948714.1 GCF_001514145.1 Streptomyces canus | reverse complement strand
TCGGTGCTGTTGATGTGCTGGGTGTGGTGGAGCGGGAGCGGGTGTTGGTGGGGTGGAATGACACGGCGGTGTCGGTGTCGGGTGGGTCGGTTGTGGAGGTGTTCGCGGGGCGAGTCGTGGAGGACCCGGATGCGCCGGCGGTGATCGGTGAGGGGTTCGAGGTCTCGTATGTGGAGTTGGATGCGCGGGCGAACCGTCTGGCGCGTTATCTGGTCGCACAGGGTGTGGGTGTGGAGTCGGTGGTCGCGGTCGCGATGGAGCGGGGCGTTGATCTGGTTGTCGCGCTCCTCGCGGTCTGGAAGGCCGGCGCGGCCTATCTCCCGGTCGATCCCGGCGCACCGGTGGAGCGGATTGCGTTCATGGTGCGTGACAGCGGTGCGGTCATGCTTCTTGGCCTGGACGATGTCGTGGACGGTATGCCTGCGGGGCGTGTGCGTGTGGTTGCGCTGGATGACGCGCATGTCGCTGCGGCGATCGCCGGGCAGGAGTCGTCTGCGCTGGGGGTGAGGGTTGGTGGGGAGGGTTTGGCGTGGGTGGTTTACACGTCGGGTTCGACGGGTGTGCCCAAGGGTGTGGGTGTGGTGCATGCGGGTGCGGTGAATCTGGCTGCGGTGCAGGTGGCGCGGTTGGGTGTGGGGGTGGGTTCGCGGGTTTTGCAGTTCGCGTCGGTGGGTTTCGATGCGGCGTCGTGGGAGTTGTTGATGGCGCTGTGCTCGGGTGCGGCGTTGGTTGTGGCTCCGGCTGAGCGGCTGAAACCGGGGGCGGGCCTTGAGGGGGTTGTGGATGCGTTCGCGGTGACGCATGTGACGTTGCCGCCGGCGGTGCTGGGTGTGCTGGATGCGGAGTGTGATCTGTCTTCGGTGCGGGTGCTGGTGTCGGCGGGTGAGGCGTTGGATGCGGAGTTGGTGGCGGGGTGGGCGTCGGGCCGGATGTTGGTGAATGCCTATGGTCCGACGGAGACCACGGTGTGCGCGACGATGTCGGGTGCGCTGATGGCGGATGGGGGGGTTCCGTCGATCGGTGGGCCGAATCCGAATGCGCGGGTGTTTGTGCTGGATGATTTCCTGCGGCCGGTCGCGCCTGGTGTTGTGGGTGAGTTGTATGTGGCGGGTCGGGGTGTGGCGCGTGGGTATCTGGGGCGTTTGGGGCTGACGGCGGAGCGGTTTGTGGCGTGTCCGTTCTCGCGGTCGGGTGAGCGGATGTATCGCACGGGTGACCGGGTGGCGTGGGACACGGCGGGTGAGCTGGTGTTCTTGGGGCGTTCGGATGACCAGGTGAAGGTGCGTGGTTTCCGTATTGAGCCGGGTGAGGTCCAGGCCGCGCTGCTGGCGCATCCGGAGGTTGTTCAGGCTGCTGTCATCGCCCGGGAGGACGTGCCCGGTGACAGGCGTCTGGTGGCTTATGTGGTCGCCCCTGATGCGGAGTCGGATGCCGGGGATCTGTCGGTGGCTGTTCGTGGGTTTGTGGCGGGTCGTCTGCCGGAGTACATGGTTCCGGCGGTGGTGGTGGTGTTGGAGGCGCTGCCGCTGACGATCAACGGGAAGGTGGACCGTAAGGCTCTGCCGGTGCCGGAGCATGCGGGTGGTGGGGGGCGTGGTCCGGCGAACCGTCAGGAGGAGTTGCTGGTCGCGGCGTTCGCCGAGGTGCTGGGCGTGGAGAGGGTCGGTGTCGAGGAGAGTTTCTTCGACCTCGGCGGTCACTCCCTGCTGGCCACGCGGCTGGTCTCCCGGGTCCGCGCGGTTTTGGGTGTGGAGCTGGAGATGCGGGCGTTGTTCGAGACGCCGACCGTGGCCGGTCTGGCCGCGCGGCTGGCTTCGGGCGGGGCGGCGCGGCCGGCTCTGGTGGCGGCCGTGCGGCGTCCCGGCCGTGTTCCGGTGTCCTTTGCGCAGCAGCGCCTGTGGTTCCTGGGCCAGCTCGAGGGTGCCACCGCCACCTACAACGCCCCCATTGTGCTGCGCCTGAGCGGCGATCTGGACGTTGCGGCGCTGGCCGCGGCGCTGCGGGATGTCGTCGAGCGTCACGAGGTGTTGCGTACTGTTCTTCCTGCTGAGGACGGCCGTCCCTACCAGCGTGTTCTGAGCGTGGAGGAACTCGAAGCGCGTGGCTGGGCCCTGCACACCGCGACCGTCACCGACCACGAACTCCCCGCCGCCCTCGCCCAGGCCACCAGCCACACCTTCGACCTCACCACCGACGT
>NZ_KQ948713.1 GCF_001514145.1 Streptomyces canus | reverse complement strand
GGGCTCTGGTCCACTTCTTGTGGTGCGGTCGCACGCTGTTCTCTCTCGGGTCGTCTGCTGGGATGATCGCCTCATGTTTCAAGCCGGGGGGCTGGGCCTGTCATGAGCGAGTGGTCGCCGGAGGTACTTGAGGTCCTGGAGGCTTCCGGATGGACGGCGGGCAGACGGGTCGACACGACCGGCTGGCGGTCCATGTTCGAAGCGGTCGGCATCGTCATGCACGACGCTGCGGAGAGGTTTCTCCAGGAGTTCGGAGGGCTGACCGTGAGCATCGGCGGCCCGGGAGTCAACCGTGCCCGGGAACCATTCGAGCTGGACCCGGAGCTGGCTTGGGGAGAGGATGACCGGTTCTCCGAGTGGAGCGACTCCTTGGGGAGACGTCTCTTCCCGCTCGGCGAGCTCGATCACGGCCGATTCTTTCTCGGTATCGATGAGGACAGTGAGATCTGCCTTATCGAAACCTGGGTCGCCAGCTTCGGGCCAATGCCGCACGCCCTCGAAAATTTGATCCTCGGCGTGATGCCCCGCAGGATCGATGACGATCACAGGCAGTCGGAGCAGGCCCGCTGACATAGTCATTAGGCAAGCAGGACGCGCTTGCGGAGGAGCTCGAATCCTGCGCGACCGAACATCTGGCGCTTGAGCATCTTGATCCGGTTGACATGGCCCTCGACGACACCGGAGTTCCACGGTTGGGAGAGTCCGGCGACGACGGCGTCAAGGTCGCGTTCGAGGTGGTGGGCGAACCGGTTGAGACTGGGCAGGCCGGTAGCTGCCCTGGCTGATTCGATCCACTCTGGCAGTTGGTCGCCTTGCAGGTCGGTGACCATGTGGGCGAAGGTCCGCACGTGCTTGGCGAGGACGTCCAGCTCGGGGCAGTTGGCCAGCACGGCCTTGAGCTGGATCCGGTGGCTCTCGACCAGGGCGTCCGGGTGGGTCAGGAGCCAGCGGGTCACGGCGCGGGCCGATGGCGGCCGGGGTCCGACCGGCTGGGGTTTGCCGCGCAGAGTCCTGCTCACGTAGTTGCGGACGTTGCCGTAGCCGTCCGGGTAGCCCTGCTCTCTGATCTCCTCCCATAGTTTCCAGGCGTTGGTGCAGCCTTCCTGCCAGCGCAGGTCGAGGTAGGGCTTGTAGGCGTCGAGCTTGGTCGCGCGGCTTTGCCACTGGCCGGTGAACAGCTCCTCCGGTGTGGCGGCCCGGGAGAAGCGCAGGACTGTGTTAAGCGTCATGCCGAGCTGCCGGGCGACGGACCGCTTGCTGTGGCCGGCCTTCAAAAGCGCGTGGATGGTGGCGTGCTTGGCGCGGGTGCGTTCGGCGAACCGGTGGCCCGTCGGCCAGGGCGATGACGCGGCCGGCTCCGCCTCCTCCGGTGGTTCATCGGGCGGTGCTGGTGCAGGGCGCAGGCAACCGCGGTGCCGGTGGACGCACTTCTCGGCGGCTTCGCCCAGGTTGTGCCAGAGGTGCCACCGGTCCGCGATCTGTATGGCCTGTGGGGCGCCACGGGTCGCGCCCTCGGCGAAGAAGGGGGCTCGGTCGCGGCAGACGATCTCGATGCCGGGCCGCTCGGCGAGCCAGGCCGCCAGCGTGTCCGCCTCCCGGTCCGGCAGGAGATCGATCGGGCGACGTGTCTCGACGTCGACGAGGACAGTTCCGTAGATGCGGCCCTTGCGCTGGGCGTACTCGTCCACGCCGACCACGCGGGGCGCCGTGATGGGAGGATCGGGCAGCGAGGCGATCAGCCGCAGCAGGGTATTCCGGCTGACCGGCGCCCCGAAGACGTCTGTCATGCGAGCCCCGGCTCGGCCCGCGAGCGCGAGGCCGATCGAGATGAGCGTCGATCGCAGCCGTTCCGTTCGCCGGCCGAACCGGCGAGTGAGTCCCGGAACCTGCTCGGCGAAAGTCTTGCGCGAACAGGAGCCCTCCGCGCAGACGAACCGGCGCACCCTCAATGCCACCACGACGGACCTGCCCGTCGTCGGTAGATCGTGAGGAAACCGCAGATAGGAGCCGTGTATTCGCCCCGACAAGTACCCGCAGCCAGGGCAGGTCGCCTGCCGAGCAGTGCTCAGGGCCTCGATCCGGACGGTCATGTCGGTTGCCTCGACCGACTCCACCAACACGTTCTCCAGCGAGGAGAACAGTAACTCATCGAGTTCCGGCCGTACTTCGTTCACGGCGCAGTACTGTCGGCCACACCGCACACCGACCGGGCGATTTTCGGGCTATCTCAGCCAGCCTCACGAGGAGATCGACAGTCACGCTGCGTACGCGACCACACGAAGTGGACCAGAGCCC
>NZ_KQ948712.1 GCF_001514145.1 Streptomyces canus | reverse complement strand
AATACGGAACCAACGCGGCTCCTGTGCCTGTGGGTTGAGACTTCGAACACCTCCCCCAACGGCACGGGAGCCTCGTGCGTTGCGCACCGTGTCGGCGTCACCCGATCGATGGCCGAGTTGAAAACGCTCAGTGAACGGCCCTGCGTCGGCCGACCACTGCCACACACTCCACTCCGGGAATGGACTCTAGGCTCCCGACCACTCCATCATCCGCTTTCGGTTGCGTGGTCGCATCCCGGGATGTAGGCGAATGCCGTTCAACTTGGGACAGTTGAAGGAGGTACGGAGCATGAGCAACCTCAGTACGCTGCTGCTGTGAGCCGAGCCTGCCGCGAGTATCGCCAGCAAACGTGCCCAGCCCGGCCCGCTAACTCCTTGACCACGGCCTTGACTTGCCTGGTCAGACGAGTGGTGCGCCGCTGGTATCGGTCGAGGCCGCCGCCAGTCTCACCGGAGAGTGCACCGACCTTCAGGCCGCTCCAACGAGATCGTCCGTCGCGCCCCCAGCACCCCGGGCAGCTGCTCGCGGTGTCGGCAGCCGGGGTAGGCCACCCCAGACGCCGCACACGGACCACCACCCGCCTCCCGCCGACCGGCACGTCAGCCACAGTCCGCCGGTGGTAGCCGTGCACCCGCCCCGACGACACCCCGCACACCGGACACGGTGCCATGTCCTGCGGCGTCCGCGCCCGCACCCCGATCCGCTCACCCTCGTTGACCACGTCCTCGATGACCAGTGGGCACAGGCCCGAACACACCATAGAAACAAGCTCGCTGACATCCCTTACGCGACTGTCAACGACGCGTTACGACGCTCCGTCACCACCGAATGTGAGACAAGACCCTTAGATTGACACACCCACACCTCGATTCTCTGCGAGCCCTTAGTTCTGCTGACTTTGGTGGGGCGAGCCGACCACAGAGGCGCGCATTGTAGGCGCCCGGACAACCGTTCCTGACGTGCAAGCGCTCGCTGTCCGTCCTACGCTGAGCTGGGGATCCTTTACTGGAGGTCGAGATGACCAACAGGAAAGTCTTGAGCAGCGCGGAAAACACGAATAGACCCAGAGGGAGCATATTTTTCTTCATCCTTCTATGGGTCACTTCGCTCATCCTCGGACGCGAGGGCGCGCCGTCGGCTGATCAATCGAAGCGCGATCACCCCTACGAGCCGACCCGGCGAAAGAATGTGGCTCAGCTCCCTCAAGCACCCAACAAACTGTTCAGGAGTCACAGGACAGCCTGGCGCGAGCGAGCTGCTGCACGCATTCTCTACCTGGAACAGCAAGCAGATCGGGAGAGGTGTCGCGCGGTAGAGAACCCGTCCGAGCAATGTCAACGTAAGCAAACCCTGGAGGGGATCGCGAGGCAACTGGAAGAGGCGGGCCATGCCATCTCTGCGAAGCGCCGCCCTTTCTCGGGAGCCGCAGCCCTTGAGAGGACCTGGGCCAATGTGCGCGCAACCGACGTGATGCTGCTGCAGCTGTGTTCGGAAGAAGATCTGATCAGCCGAAGCGTGGACGTCGTGAGTCACGTTCAACAGCATCTTCGCCCGGTCGACCCGCTTCGGGTGAAGATGGAGGCTCTCGGAGAGCGGATGGGGGATAAGGCGTCTCTGCCAGGAGACCGCGAGCTTCTTGTTCTCGCTCTGAGTGCCTCGTACGATGCGCTGGATGCTGAATTTAGCAGAGTTCGCAGCCTCAGTATCATTTTGCGGATCGCGACGTTCTTCGTTCTCCTTGGTGCCGGTGGGCTTGCTGCCTGGGGGTGGTTCTGCCCCGATTCACTGAACATGTGTTTCCTCCCCGAGGGAAAGGCATTCTCCGCGTGCCCTTCTGGAGAAGTTCCTCGCAATCGGGGATATGTGCCGAGTGACTACGCCCAGAACGTCGACGTTCTCGTCGTCGAGGCGGCAGGACTGGCTGGCGCGGCTCTCACGGTCATTGCTTCTCTCCGCCGGATTCAGGGAACGAGCAGTCCCTATATGTTGCCGCTATCGGCGGCCCTGCTCAAATTCCCCACCGGTGCCCTGACCGCTTTCATAGGGGTACTGCTTATCAGGGGTGCGTTCATTCCCGGTCTGAGCGATCTTGATTCCAGTCCGCAAATAGTGGCCTGGGCTGCCATTTTCGGTGCGGCTCAGCATCTCGTGACTCGCTTCGTCGACGATCGAGCCCGCGAGACACTGTCGAGTGTGGGGCGCCCGCCCAGCGAACCGGAACCGGACGGCCCCAACGTCCCTAAGAGCTCGTAATGAACCGCTCCGGGATCGGTGGAGGCTGCGGTCTGTCCCGAGTTGGGTGGAGTCGACGGTCTGTCCCGAGTTGGGTGGAGTCGAGTTGCTTGGATTCAGGCTACTGGTGGTGGGGTGCGGAGTTCGTACTCCACCGGGCTGAGCATGCCCAGGGCGGAGTGTCTGCGCTGGCGGTTGTGGAAGATTTCCAGGTACTCGAAGAGCGCGGTGGACAGCTCCAGCCGTGTCCTCCACCGTCTGCGGTTGAGCAGTTCGACCTGGACTCGGGCCCAGAAGGACTCCATCATCGCGTTGTCCACGCAGTCCCCGATGGAGCCCATCGAAGGCAGCAGACCGGAGGCCCTCGCGCGCTGGGTGAATGCCCAGGACCCGAATTGGGCGAGTTCAACCAGTCGTTGCAACACCGGGCTGTTGCAGCGAGCGTAGCTGTTCTTCGAAGACCTCGGCCGGCG
>NZ_KQ948711.1 GCF_001514145.1 Streptomyces canus | reverse complement strand
CCCCGTCCCCGGCCGGCTCCTGAACGAGCGGGTAGATCCTTTCCCGGCAGATGCGCCTGCGACAGATAGGCCGCGGCCCGCCGCAGGACCTCGTTCTCCTGCTCCAGCAGCTTGATCCGCCGACGTGCTTCCCGCAGTTCCGCGTTCTCCTGGCTGGTCGTTCCGGGCTTGGTCCCGTCGTCGATATCCGCGCGGCGCAGCCATTTCCACAGCGTCATCGGATGGACTCCGAAGTCGGTGGCCACCTGCTCGACCGTCACACCCGGGCCGCGGTTCCTCGCGACCCGCACGACGTCCTGGCGGAACTCTTCCGGATAAGGCTTGGGCACAGCGACATCCTTCCCACCAGCCCTACAGGGCAAGCCAGTTCAGATGTCACCCGATCGTGCGGCAGACCCTTCCGTCGGCTTCGCGGGGTGATGGAGGAGCAGGCTGGGCGGCAGCCGTCGCGGGTGGCGTGGGAGACATGGGAGGCGGAGATGGGCCGTGCCGCTGTAGCCCGGCTCAACTTTCAACTGGCCTGTATCTGGGGCTTGAGAGCGACCCCGTCCACGGACAGTGAGGAGCCGTACGGATGATGACGGACTTCCTGAAGTGGGAGTCGGACAGGAAGCCCAGCGGCAGCAAGGAACATCCGCCGCATCGGAGCCTCAGCATGAAGGTAGACGGAGACAGAGCGGGACTTCCCCGATTGGGGAAGTCCCGCGTCCTGGGCGGTACCACCTGTTTCCGTATCGAACAGGACCGCACCCCGCGAACCGCGGCGCACCAAGACGAACTGCGGGCACCGCGCCCGCGCCGCCTCGGGCCATAGAGCTCTACAACGATCGGCGCGACACTGGCGGTCCCCAACAGATGTCCCAGCGCGCCTTCGAACTTGACCTCGTCACCCTGGTGCAAGCAGCCGCGGCCTGGGCGGCAGAGACCGGAGCGTTCGGCGACCTGATGCTGTCAGCGGCACTGCACCGCTACGACGGCAGAGACAAACTCGTGCGACTGGTTGTGACCGAAGATGTCTTCCAACCCGGCCCGGCCCTACCGTTTCCCACCACTCCCGCGCAGACCACGGGTGATCTCGCCGCCATCGTTATCGACAAGCGGGAAGCAGTTGTTGTGGCCTGCGCTCTCGCTTCTGACCTGCTGGCCGACATGGGAGGCCACCAGCCGCACATCCTGACCCTGACGGGGAAATTCTGACGGACCGACTCAATGACGGGCTCGGACGCTGGCGCAGCTGACCCGGGCAACCTCCCGGCAGCGCGAAGGCTGCCCAGGACCGCCCGGGCAAGCCCTCATTGTCGGTGGCGGCTGCGAGGCTGGACGACATGGACAGCGACGCAGCAGGTCACCGCGTCACTGTGGGTGGTGGCAGGCAGCTGCTGCTCGGGTGCCGGTGGTGCGGGCCACGCAAACATCAAACTGCACACGGTCACCGGGGGCGCTGGTCGGCTGGGCGCTGGGTCACGCGTTAGGCATCAGAGGTCAGGGCCTGCTCGACGCTGGGGTAGCAGGCGATGAGTGTGTCGATGCCGACCAGCTGCATGACGTGCAGGACGGGTTTTTGCGCGGCGGCGATACGCAGCCACCCCTCGGTAGCGCTGACGGCCTGGGAGGCGGTGACGAAGATGTTGATGCCGGTGGAGTCCATGAAGGTCACGCCGCCGAGGTCCACCACGATCTGCGACGGTGGCGCCGCGCCGTACCCGGACAGCAGGGCTGCGCTGAGCAGTTCCCTGACGTGGTGGTCGATCTCGCCCTCTACGGTCACGACCCGCACGCCGTCGAACGTGCGGTGGACGGCGGAGAACCGGTCCGAGCGATCTGTGTCCTTGTCGCTCACGGTCTCCTCGACTGCGTTGGGGCCTGCCCGGGCTGGGCGTGCACGACGATTCTGCCCCACCGCCGGACCCCATGCGGCCAGAGGATGCTGCCGAATAACATGCCACTGACATCTATGACGGCATCGGGGGTAGGGGCGCGCTCGTGAACCAGGAATGAACGCGTCCCAGGCATCCCATGACGGCGGTGACGGCTGTGGCGAGCCGGAAGAGCACCTGAGACGCGTCGGCTACGCCCTGGACGGAGACGGCGGCTGCATCTCCGAGGCCCGCCAGCACGCCGTCGCCTTCCTCGAGCAGGGCGCCCGGAGGGTGCGTCAGGCCCCGTACTGGACTGCGGAGCAGGCCTGTACGGGACGATCCGGCGGGTGGTGGTGGCTCACGGCGCGTACGACATGGACACGATTGCTCCTTTCGCTCAGGCGCTGGACGGTTCGCACCCGCCAGCGGATCCCGTCAATCAGCCTCCGTCGACACGCTGACGGCCTACCGACCTGCACAACGGGCAACAACGCTGCCGCCCGCCGTCCGCGTGCTGGCAGGCGCCCCGCGCGTGGGAGCCGTAACCTTCGGCTCCGCCTCCACCGGCAGGGCGATCAAGACACTGCGCGGGGCGGCGGCCCGCCTGGGCATACGGACGCCATGAGTGCCGCCGACGACACACAAAGACCTTAGGGTACCTTTGCGAATACCGGTCTGCGGATGCGGCCACCTTTCCGGTCAGTGCCCGTCGTCGAGCATCTCGGGCGTCAGGTCGCCGCGTACCCGCCGCACACGCGGCCGGTGGCGATATCGGCCGAACTCCAGCCGCGGCTGGTCAGCCTCGATCTCGACCACGACCCGGCCGGAAGTGCACCGGTTCGGCGCCGGACAGCCCGCCCACCGTGCCCGGCAGCTCGCGCATCTCGTCACCGGCCGCGCGCAAGAGAGGCGCCACGGCCAGGCGGACCCGTTGAGTGAGCGGCAGACTGACGCCCACCGCCCGCATCCGGCCGCCCGTTGGCCGGCCCAGCACGAGGGCCTGCGTCGCTGGTGTCCTGCCGGTCACCCCGATGACCACCGCCCCGCGGTGTGGCGCTCGCGCCACTTCACCCAGCCCGAGGTCAGGCCGGCGGCATAGGGTGCGTCGGTCCGCTTGCTCACCAGGCCTTCCACGCC
>NZ_KQ948710.1 GCF_001514145.1 Streptomyces canus | reverse complement strand
AACGTCATGCTCGCCACCCCATCTCTGCGTCGTCGTGTGTTCGCCGTTGGCCGGGCGGCGGCCCCCTTCACGGGCCGCCGCCCGGACTCGCCTCACGGCATCAGCTGGTACTCGGGGAAGTTCCCGGGCAGCCGCTCGCCGGCCGGGCCCCGGGTGACCGCGCGCACCAGCAGCTCGCCGCCGACGAAGGCGCCGCGCCAGGAGGCGCCGAACCCGCCGAACAGCTCGTCCCGGTCACCGCGGGAACGCGGCTTTCCGTGACCGACCTTGAACGCCCGGATCTGCGGGGCGAGCCGGTCGAAGGTGGCCCGGTCGTCGGTGGAGAGGGTGGCGACCAGGGCGCCGTTGGAGGCGTTCATCGCGGCGAGCAGTTCCGCCTCGGTGTCGACCAGGACGATGGTGTCGACCGGGCCGAAGGGCTCCGCGTGGTGCAGGGGCGAGGAAGGGGGCGGGTTGAGAAGGGTGACGGGCTGGACGTACGCGGAGGTGTCCTGGCCGGACAGGAAGCGGGCGTCCGCCTCGCTGCCGCGGTGGACCGGGACGGCTCCGCGGTCGATGGCCTCGGCGACCTGGTCGCGCAGTTCCTTCGCCTTGGCCGCGTTGATCACCGGCCCGAAGTCCAGTGCCGGGTAGGGGTCGTCCGGCTGCTCGACTGCGAGCGGGTGCCCCAGGCGCAGGGTGCGGACCGCGGGAAGGTAGGCCGCCAGGAACTCGTCGAACAGCTCGCGCTGGACGACGAACCGCGGGTAGGCGGTGCAGCGCTGTTTGCCGTAGTCGAAGAGCTTGGGGATGACGGCGGTCAGCGCGTCCCAGTCGGTGTGGTTCCAGACGCCCCAGGTGTTGAGTCCCTCCTGTTCGAGTACATGACGCTTGCCGAGGTCGGCGACGGCCGTGGCGACGGCGGCTCCGGTGTCGCGGCCGCCGACGAACGAGACACAGCCGATCTCGGGCGCCCGCACCAGCGCCTCCGACAGCTCTCCCCCGCTGCCGCTGACCAGGGTGACGGGGATGCCCTCGCGGGCGGCCAGCGCACAGGCCAGGGTGAGACAGGCGACACCGCCGTCGGTCGGGGTCTTGGCGATGACCGCGTTGCCCGCCAGGGCCTGTACCAGCATGGCGTGGACGAGCACGCTCATCGGGTAGTTCCAGCTCGCGATGTTGGACACCGGGCCGTCCAGCGGAGCCCGGCCCTCGACCATCGGTTCGATGCCGTCGACGTACCAGCGCACGCCGTCGATGGCCCGGTCGACGTCCGCCTGCGCGAGCCGCCAGGGCTTGCCGATCTCCCAGACCAGCAGGAGTGCGAGGAGTTCGCGGTGCTGGGTGAGGGCGTCGAGGGTGGCCGCGACGCGGGCCCGGCGCTCTTCGAGCCGTATGTGCCGCCAGGCGCGGTGCTGGTCGAGGGAGGCGCGGACGGCCTGGTGGGCGGCTTCCCGGTCCAGGCGCGGCGGGCCGGCGATCGGGCTGCCGTCGACGGGGCTGGTGGCGGGCAGGGCCCGGCCGTCGGCCCGCCAGGCGGAGGCCCAGAGGTTGAGGACGCGGTCGTCCCGGAAGGCCTCAGGAGCGACGGCGAGGCAGCGCTGCCAGGCGTCGTTCCAGGAGGTACCGGACTTCACCACGAGGTGGGTGGAGTTGAGGGTGGTTGTCATGCGATGTCTCCGCTCTCGGTGCACAGTCGGGGGCGGGGTATGGGGGTACGCGTCGGGGCCGGAGGGAACTCCGTCCGCCGCTGTGTGGTTCCGGGTCAGGCCTGAGGGGCGTCGCGGGCCGTGTCCTCGCGGACCGTGTCCAGCTGGGCGAGCACCAGGCGGGCCGTCTCGGTGGGGGTGTTCCCGACCTTGACGCCGACCGCCTCCAGCGCCGCCTTCTTCGCCTGCGCGGTGCCCGCCGACCCGGACACGATGGCGCCCGCGTGGCCCATGGTCCGGCCCTCGGGCGCGGTGAATCCGGCGATGTAGCCGACGACGGGCTTGGTGACGTGCTCACGGATGTACGCGGCCGCCCGCTCCTCGGCGTCCCCGCCGATCTCCCCGATGAGGACGATCAGTTCGGTGTCGGGGTCGTCCTGGAAGGCCGCGAGGCAGTCGATGTGGGTGGTGCCGACGACGGGGTCTCCGCCGATGCCGACACAGGTGGAGAAGCCGACGTCACGCAGCTCGTACATGAGTTGGTAGGTGAGGGTGCCCGACTTGGACACCAGACCGACCCGGCCGGAGCGGGTGATGTCCGCGGGGATGATGCCCGCGTTGGACTGGCCGGGGGTGATCAGGCCGGGGCAGTTGGGGCCGACGAGCCGTGTCCCCTTCTTCTTCGCGTACGACGTGAAGGCGACCGAGTCGTGGACGGGGATGCCTTCCGTGATGACGACGGCCAGTCCGATGCTCGCGTCGACCGCCTCGGCAACTGCCGCTTTCGCGAAGGCGGGTGGCACGAAGACGACGGTGACGTCGGCGCCGGTCGCCCGCATGCCGTCGGCGACCGAGCCGAAGACGGGGACGACACGGTCGTCGAAGTCGACCGTCTGCCCGGCCTTGCGCGGATTGACGCCGCCGACCACGTGGGTGCCCGCCGCGAGCATGCGCCGGGTGTGCTTCATGCCCTCGCCGCCGGTCATGCCCTGGACGAGGACCCTGGACTCCTTGGTCAGGAAGATCGCCATGTCCCGCTCCTTCCACTGGCGCCGGCGAGTTCGGCGGCACGGCGGGCGGCGCCGTCCATGGTGGTGGCCTGCTGGACCAGGGGGTGGGCGTGCTCGTCGAGGACGGCCCGGCCGCGGGCGGCGTTGTTGCCGTCGAGGCGCACGACGAGCGGCTTGGTGAGCCGGACCTCGTCCAGGGCCCGGACGATGCCGTCGGCCACCGCGTCGCAGGCGGTGATGCCACCGAAGACGTTGACGAACACGGACTTCACGGCCGGGTCCGACAGGATGACCCCCAGTCCGTCGGCCATGACCTGGGCCGAGGCACCGCCGCCGATGTCGAGGAAGTTGGCGGGACGGGCTCCGCAGCCGGCGACCACGTCGAGGGTCGACATGACCAGGCCGGCGCCGTTGCCGATGACGCCGACCTCGCCGTCGAGCTTGACGTAGTTGAGGCCCTTCGCGGCGGCGGCCGCCTCCAGCGGATCGTCGTACGCGATGCTGTCGGTACTCCAACGGGACTGCCGGAAACGGGCGTTGTCGTCGAGGGTGACCTTGCCGTCGAGGGCGAGGATGTGCCCCTGCCGGGTGCGGACGAGCGGGTTGACCTCGACGAGGACCGCGTCCTGGCGGACCAGTACCTCCCACAGTCGTACGAGAACGTCGACGGCCTGCGGCGGCAGTCCGGCCGCTTCGGCGATCTCGCCCGCCTTCGCCGAGGTGACCCCCTCGGCGAGGTCGATGTGTATACGGGCGACCGCCTCCGGACGGGCCGCGGCGACCTCCTCTATCTCCATGCCGCCCTCCGCCGAGGCGATGGCCAGGAACCGGCCCGCGGCCCGGTCGAGAACGTAGGCGACGTAGAACTCGGTCTCGATGTCGACGGGTTGGGCCAGCATGACCTTGCCGACCGTGTGTCCCTTGATGTCCATGCCGAGGATCCGGCGTGCCGCCCGCTCAGCCTCGGCCGGGTCGGCGGCGAGCCGGACACCGCCCGCCTTGCCCCGGCCTCCGCTCTTGACCTGCGCCTTGACGACGACGCTGCCGCCGAGCCCGCGGGCGATCGCACGGGCCTCGTGGGGCGAGTCGGTGACCTCCGCCCTCGGCACCGGGATTCCGTGTTCCTCGAAGAGGGCCCGGGCCTGATGCTCGTACAGGTCCATGATGAGGCTCCCGTCTGAATGTGATGCACGACTGAAAAGTGCTGCACGCCCCCTGGACATCACCCACCGGATGCGGGATAACAATCTTCATACAGTATTCGTCGACTGTATGCAATGTGCCGAACGGTGGTCAGCCCCGCACATCGCCAGGACGCTCAAGGCAACGGACAAGTGAGGTGGCTTGTGTCGAGGAC
>NZ_KQ948709.1 GCF_001514145.1 Streptomyces canus | reverse complement strand
TGCGCCACCCCAGTCCGAGTCCGGCCGTCACCCAAAAGTGCGTAACAGCGCTCGGACCCTCCCCCGACTCCATCGGCCTGACATCGCCCGGCAACCGCACATAGCCGTGCGGGGCTCTCCCCTTGCGCATCCACCCGCCACTGGAGGAGACCGACGTGACCATCGCCCTTGAGCACAACAGCTGGACCCACTGCTCATCCAGGGTGAACTCGCCGTTGTCGAGCGCCCCTTCGAGCCGGTCCGCTGCCGCGCGGACCCGTCCGATCTCACGCATCACGGTCTCTCGCTCGTCGGTGAACTCCTGCCCCGCGCATCTGCGGGACCAGGCGGCCGAGCGTGGCGACGTGATGAGAATTCGCGAAATTGGGTCTGGTCGGAATTTCGTGACGGTCACGATCGCAGCAGGACACGGGTGCGAAGGAGCCGGAAGGAGCCTCGGCCGTACATCTGCCGCTTGATCGTCTTAAACGGTTGACGTGTCCCTCGACGACTCCGGAGCTGTAGTCGAGAGTCATGCCGGCGAGGACGGCGTCCCAGTCCTGGCGGAGGAATCCGGCGAAGCCCCGCACGGGCCCGGGCCCGGTGGTCTCGGCCTCGCGGACCCAGGTGGCCAGGAGATGTCCTCGCCGGTCGCGGACTAGGCCGGTGAAGACGCGGGCCAGGTCGCAGGCGGTGGCGATGTCCGGGCAGGCGATGCGCACCTCGTCGAGCTGGTCTTCCTCACGGCTGAGCCCGTCGCGCGGTCTCATGATCCATGAGGTGATCTTGCGCGGTGTGGGGATGGGACGGGGAGGCTCGGCCGCGGCGGTGCCGCCGCGCATGGAGCGGGATGTAGAGGCGGACGGCCTGATGGTTGCCGCGGTAGCCGTGCTCGTGGATCTCGCGGTAGAGCTGGGCGGCGTTGGTGCAGCCGTCGGTGAACCGCTGCTGGATGTAGGGGCGGTAGGGGTCGAGTTGGCGGGGGCGGCGGTCGCGGGCCGAGGCGATCAGCACGTCGAGATCGGTGGTCAGGTAGCGGCGGACGGTCTTACGGTCCAGTCCGAATCGGCGGGCGATGGCGCTGATCGTCCACGTCGCCTCCCGTAATCGGTGGATTTCCGCATGCCGGTCCGTCACCCGCTGCATGAGCGGGGTGGCGGGGATGTTGTCGAGTGGCGGCGCCAGCGGCAGCAGTGCCGTTGGCGGTGCGGTCGCCGACGGGGGTGCGTCCACGTCGTCCAGGGCGTATTTGTGCAGGCAGGCGCGGTGTTGGTGGCAGGTCCTCTCGATCGCGGCCGACAGATTCTGAAGCATGTGCCAGCGGTCGGCCACCTCGGTCGCGTCCGGTGCCGCCTCCTTGATCGCACGGCTGTAACCGCTGTCGCGGTCCCGGCAGACGATCTCGGCGCCGGGGTGTGCGGTGAGCCAGGCGGCGAGCGTCTCGCTGGTGCGGTCGGCCAGCAGGTCGATGGGGGTGGAGGTCTCGACGTCGAGCAGGATGGTCCCGTAGGTGCGCGAGCGGCGAAAAGCGAAGTCGTCGACACCCAGCACCCGCGGGCTGTGGGCCGGAACGTCGGGCGCGTGCAGCTGGCCGAGCAGCCGGGCCCGGCCGGTGGGCACGGCCAGCGAGCGGCACAGCCGCATACCCGGTCGGCCGCCTGCTGTGAGCGCGACAGACCGCCACAGCGTCTTCACGCCGGGCCCGGCACGGGCATAACGCGTGGTCAGACCCTCGACCTTCTCGACGAACGTGCGCCGCCCGCAATCGGGTGCGTCGCAGAAGAACCGCCGGACCTCCAACTTCACCACCACGCGGCGCCCGCCGACTGGGTACTCGGCGAGCCGCCGCCCGTACCGGCTGTGCACCCGATGTGAGGCGGTTGCGCAGTCCGGGCACCTCAACTCAGGTACGGCGCTGTGGGCTTCGGCCACAACCACCCCGCCCACCTCGGTCAACCGGTCCAGCACCATCCCCACGGAGTTCGGGAACAGTACGTCCTTCAGCACGAACAGATCCCCCATGAGCAGGGCATTCCCGCCGTCAAACGTGAGTTGGCCTCATCAAAGGTGGACCGCCGCTATCGGTATGCCGTCTGTCGGCACCACGTGGCGGAGGTGTCGCGCCCAGACTGCGGGTTCAGAGCGCCTGCACGGGGCATCGCCGTCGGCGGCAAGCCGCGCCATCCGTCATTCGCCGGCTCCATCGACAACGGCTGAGCAATGATGCACGCGTTCGAGCCGCGCCAACAAGGACGAGGCCACTCCAACGGGGAGCCACTCTGGCAAGGGGTGCGAACGGATCCGCAACTTGATGACAAGTACAGGGTGAGACCGTCGTCCGGCGGTCGGAGACGGAGATTCCGTGAAACCGGATACCCGGGAACACGAGGAGCGCAACGACGGCGCCCCCAACCGTGACGGCGACAGCGACGCCCAGCTGACACGGTCGGCGGCGGGGGACACGGCGGCGTTCACCCCGCTGGTCGAGGCGTACTCGCCCGCCCTGCACGGCTACTTCGCCCGGCGCATGCCCGGCGCGGCGGACGATCTGCTGGCCGAGGCGTGGTTGCAGGCGTTCGCCGCGCGGCGCACGTTCGACCCCTCGCGCGGCTCGGCGCGGGGCTGGCTGTTCGGGGTGGCCCGCAACGTACTGGCCCAACACCTGCGGCGGGCGGGGCGGCAGGAGGCCGTACCGGGAGCGGAGATCACCGATCCCTGGCAGGCGGTGGACCAGCGGCTCGACGCGGCCGCGCTGGCCCCCGCGCTGCGCCGGGCGCTGGCCGAACTGCCCGTCGAGGAGCGGGAGATGCTGCTGCTTGTCAGCTGGGAGCAGCTCACCCCCGCCGAGGCGGCCGCCGCCGTGGGCATCCCGGCGGGCACCGCCCGCTCGCGGCTGCACCGGGCACGGGGTCGGCTGCGCGACCGGCTCGCAGCAACACGCCCGGCCGGACGGCACCTGAGCGTGACGGGAGACGTGGCATGAGTACGTACGACGTGGAGAGGACCGGCATGAGTACGCAGGACGTGGAGGAGACCGGCATGACCGAGCGGGCGGTGTTGCTGGACTTCCCCGGCGCCGATGAACTGGTGGCCGCAGGGCGGGTCGAGCCGCCGTCGGCACAGGCGCTGGCCAGGGCGCTGGCGGGGATCGAAGCGGCGGTGGCCGCGCAGGAGGCCGGGCACGCCGCCGGGCGCAAGAAGGGCGCGGTGGTGACCGCACCGCTGCGGGGAATGTCCGGGCGCCGCCGGGCCCTCGTCGGCCTGTTCACCGCCGCCGCGGTCGCGGCCGGTGTGGTGACGTACGCGAACACCGGTGGGACACCCACGGGCACGCGGAGCGAGGCGCGCGCGGACACCGCGTCCGTCTTCCTCAACGACATCTCCACGGTGGCCGCCACCCAGTCGGCCTCCTCGGGGAAGTACTGGAAGATGCATCTGACGGTTGGCGACTCGTACCTCTCACAGTCCATGGACTTCTACGTCATCAACGACGGCAAGGCCTACAAGAAGGGGCGCCAGCCCGACTGGCAGTTCGGGCCGAAGGACCTCGACTGGAAGGGCCTGGACCAGCTGACCACGGACCCGGCGAAGCTGCTCCAGCTGCTCCAGACTCCGCCGAGGCCCAAGAGCATCTCCCCCTTCGACCAGGCGGTCACCCTGCTCGGCGGGTCCCCGGCGAGCCCGAAACTGCGGGCAGGGCTGTTCAAGGCGATGGCGGGGCTGAAGGGCGTCAAAGTCGTCGGGACCGTCAAGGACAGCACCGGGCGCGGCGGAACCGCCCTGGAGTTCGCGGAGGCCAAGAGCGTCGGCCGGGTGATCGTCGACCCGAAGACGAGCTCCATTCTGGAGTACACCTTCACGTGGACGGCGGGAGCCAGCAAGGGCAAGGTCACCCACCAGACGTACCTGTCGGTGGGCTTCACGGACAAGATCGGCTGACACCGGACTGGCGCGGAGGTCCTCGAACGACCGAGGGCGCCTGGGGGCGTACAGCGCCCCCAGGCGCCCTCGGTCAGTTGTTCCTGCTCCTGACGGCAGCGGCGTGCATGGTCGTCACGCTGAGGACGGCCCCCAAGCCCCGCCCGGAACACGCGATCGTGACCGTCACGAAATTCCGACCAGACCCAATTTCGCGAATTCTCATCAAGCGCCCCTTCGAGCCGGTCCGCTGCCGCGCGGACCCGCCCGATCTCACGCATCACGGTCTCTCTCGTCGGTGAACTCCTGCCCCGCGCATCTGCGGGACCAGGCGGCCGAGCGTGGCGACGCAGCCATGTCAGAAGCCAACGGTATGTTCGCTCGCGCGGACGGCCGGGGTGCGCTCCCGGATCCACTCCGGGCCTGGGCGGAGTTGTCGAACTGCGCGCGGTTGACGAACGTCGAGGTGGTGTCGTCCCGCATGGCCGTCCGGGTGACGGCCGGGCGGCGCGGCAGTCGGTGGTCACCTGCTCGGTGGCCGCCAGCCGCTGAAGCAGGTCGGTGGCGACCTGGGCGGCGACATCGTCGCCCCTGGGTCGGGCGACGGCCTGGGCCTTCTCATCCACCGGGACCGGCGGTCCACTCGCAGGCCGACGAGCCGCTTCGCCCCATCCGGCGTCCGCCGTCTCGCCCCGTGCGCAAACTGCTGACGCGCCCTCGATCGCCGCCCACCGCTCGTGCTGGCGAAACCGTTCCGAGAGCCATTCGAGACCGTGGCACCATCTACCGCTTGACTTCCTCCCGCGCCTAAAGGCGGGGGA
>NZ_KQ948708.1:2500-5722 GCF_001514145.1 Streptomyces canus | reverse complement strand
CGGTCGTTGCCTCAGAACTAACACAGTGGACGCGAGCAAATATGGACAAGCCCTCGGCCTATTAGTACCGGTCACCTCCACCCATTACTGGGCTTCCAGATCCGGCCTATCAACCCAGTCGTCTACTGGGAGCCTTAACCCCTCAAAGGGGGTGGGAATACTCATCTCGAAGCAGGCTTCCCGCTTAGATGCTTTCAGCGGTTATCCCTCCCGAACGTAGCCAACCAGCCATGCCCTTGGCAGAACAACTGGCACACCAGAGGTTCGTCCGTCCCGGTCCTCTCGTACTAGGGACAGCCCTTCTCAATATTCCTGCGCGCGCAGCGGATAGGGACCGAACTGTCTCACGACGTTCTAAACCCAGCTCGCGTACCGCTTTAATGGGCGAACAGCCCAACCCTTGGGACCGACTCCAGCCCCAGGATGCGACGAGCCGACATCGAGGTGCCAAACCATCCCGTCGATATGGACTCTTGGGGAAGATCAGCCTGTTATCCCCGGGGTACCTTTTATCCGTTGAGCGACGGCGCTTCCACAAGCCACCGCCGGATCACTAGTCCCGACTTTCGTCCCTGCTCGACCCGTCGGTCTCACAGTCAAGCTCCCTTGTGCACTTACACTCAACACCTGATTACCAACCAGGCTGAGGGAACCTTTGGGCGCCTCCGTTACTCTTTAGGAGGCAACCGCCCCAGTTAAACTACCCATCAGACACTGTCCCTGATCCGGATCACGGACCCAGGTTAGACATCCAGCACGACCAGACTGGTATTTCAACGACGACTCCACAACCACTGGCGTGGCCGCTTCAAAGTCTCCCAGCTATCCTACACAAGCCGAACCGAACACCAATATCAAACTGTAGTAAAGGTCCCGGGGTCTTTCCGTCCTGCTGCGCGAAACGAGCATCTTTACTCGTAGTGCAATTTCACCGGGCCTATGGTTGAGACAGTCGAGAAGTCGTTACGCCATTCGTGCAGGTCGGAACTTACCCGACAAGGAATTTCGCTACCTTAGGATGGTTATAGTTACCACCGCCGTTTACTGGCGCTTAAGTTCTCAGCTTCGCCAAGACGAATCTTGACTAACCGGTCCCCTTAACGTTCCAGCACCGGGCAGGCGTCAGTCCGTATACATCGCCTTACGGCTTCGCACGGACCTGTGTTTTTAGTAAACAGTCGCTTCTCGCTGGTCTCTGCGGCCACCCCCAGCTCGAGGAGCAAGTCCTCTCACCAGTGATGGCCCCCCTTCTCCCGAAGTTACGGGGGCATTTTGCCGAGTTCCTTAACCATAGTTCACCCGAACGCCTCGGTATTCTCTACCTGACCACCTGAGTCGGTTTAGGGTACGGGCCGCCATGAAACTCGCTAGAGGCTTTTCTCGACAGCATAGGATCATCCACTTCACCACAATCGGCTCGGCATCAGGTCTCAGCCTCATGTGCGACGGATTTACCTATCGCACGGCCTACACCCTTACCCCGGGACAACCACCGCCCGGGCTGGACTACCTTCCTGCGTCACCCCATCACTCACCTACTGCAAGTCTGGTTCGCCGGCTCCACCACTCCCCTTTGCCCGAAGGCTCCGGGGCGGCTTCACGGACTTAGCATCGCCTGGTTCAGTGTTTGACGCTTCACAGCGGGTACCGGAATATCAACCGGTTATCCATCGACTACGCCTGTCGGCCTCGCCTTAGGTCCCGACTTACCCTGGGCAGATCAGCTTGACCCAGGAACCCTTAGTCAATCGGCGCACACGTTTCCCACGTGTGTATCGCTACTCATGCCTGCATTCTCACTCGTGAACCGTCCACCACTGCCTTCCGGCGCGGCTTCACCCGGCACACGACGCTCCCCTACCCATCCATACAGGCGTTGGCCCTGTTGTATGAATGACACGACTTCGGCGGTACGCTTGAGCCCCGCTACATTGTCGGCGCGGAATCACTAGACCAGTGAGCTATTACGCACTCTTTCAAGGGTGGCTGCTTCTAAGCCAACCTCCTGGTTGTCTCTGCGACTCCACATCCTTTCCCACTTAGCGTACGCTTAGGGGCCTTAGTCGATGCTCTGGGCTGTTTCCCTCTCGACCATGGAGCTTATCCCCCACAGTCTCACTGCCGCGCTCTCACTTACCGGCATTCGGAGTTTGGCTAAGGTCAGTAACCCGGTAGGGCCCATCGCCTATCCAGTGCTCTACCTCCGGCAAGAAACACACGACGCTGCACCTAAATGCATTTCGGGGAGAACCAGCTATCACGGAGTTTGATTGGCCTTTCACCCCTAACCACAGGTCATCCCCCAGGTTTTCAACCCTGGTGGGTTCGGTCCTCCACGAAGTCTTACCTCCGCTTCAACCTGCCCATGGCTAGATCACTCCGCTTCGGGTCTTGAGCGTGCTACTCAAACGCCCTATTAGGACTCGCTTTCGCTACGGCTACCCCACCCGGGTTAACCTCGCAACACACCGCAAACTCGCAGGCTCATTCTTCAAAAGGCACGCAGTCACGACGCATTGAGTAAACTCAATGCGCGACGCTCCCACGGCTTGTAGGCACACGGTTTCAGGTACTATTTCACTCCGCTCCCGCGGTACTTTTCACCATTCCCTCACGGTACTATCCGCTATCGGTCACCAGGGAATATTTAGGCTTAGCGGGTGGTCCCGCCAGATTCACACGGGATTTCTCGGGCCCCGTGCTACTTGGGTGTCTCTCAAACGAGCCGCTGATGTTTCGACTACGGGGGTCTTACCCTCTACGCCGGACCTTTCGCATGTCCTTCGCCTACATCAACGGTTTCTGACTCGTCTCACAGCCGGCAGACTGTGAAAGAGAGATCCCACAACCCCCACGACGCAACCCCTGCCGGGTCTCACACGTCGTAGGTTTGGCCTCATCCGGTTTCGCTCGCCACTACTCCCGGAATCACGGTTGTTTTCTCTTCCTGCGGGTACTGAGATGTTTCACTTCCCCGCGTTCCCTCCACATACCCTATGTGTTCAGGTATGGGTGACAGCCCATGACGACTGCCGGGTTTCCCCATTCGGAAACCCCCGGATCAAAGCCTGGTTGACGACTCCCCGGGGACTATCGTGGCCTCCCACGTCCTTCATCGGTTCCTGGTGCCAAGGCATCCACCGTGCGCCCTTAAAAACTTGGCCACAGATGCTCGCGTCCACTGTGCAGTTCTCAAACAACGACCAGCCACCCATCACCCCG
>NZ_KQ948707.1 GCF_001514145.1 Streptomyces canus | reverse complement strand
CGGTGTGTGCCGCTGTTGCTGCTGGTCGTCCGGGTCTGCCGGATACCGACCCTGGTCGGCGTCTGGAGCGGGCTTTGGAGGCTTTCTACGCGTACGCCACTGCCCAGGGGTACCGTCCGTCTGCCGCGCCGTACGCTCCCGTTCCCGACGAGGTGCTCCCGGCCGCCCAGGACGCGTCCTCGGCGGCCTCGGTACAGCCGGCGGCGGACGCCGGCCCCGGTACGCCGTCCGGTACGGCCGGCCCGGCCGCGACGACGTCGCTGTCCACGGCCGCCGGGGCCACCCCGGCCGACCCGGGCGTCGCCCTGCAGCCCCCGCCCTCGCCCTCTCCCGCGCCCGCCGCGGCGTCGGCCGTCCCGGTGGCCGCGGGGGAGGGGTTCGCGGCGGTGGAGGCTGAACTCCTCGGCGCTGCGCTGCCGTTCACCTCCGGTGCCCGCCACGGTCTGTCGGCCCGTCTGGCCGGTGCGCTTGCCGCGCTGCGCGAGGCCTCCACGGTGCCCGGGCGCGCGGGCGAGTTGCCGGGGCTGCGTCAGGCGGTGGCCGACCTCGCCGCCCGCCGCCCGCCGGTGCCGCCCACGGCGGAGGGCGAGCGCCTCGGTACGGCCCTGGCCGCGTTCGCCGCCGCGCACCGCGGCACCCCCACCGCCATCCCGGCCGTGCCGCCGGTCCCGGCGACGTCGGCCGGCCCGCAGCCCACCCCCGCCGGGACGCCGGAGGCGGGCCCCGCCTCCGGCCAGGCGCCGGACCTCGCTACCGCGGAGGCCGAACTCCTGGCCGCCGCTGCGCCGTTCCTCACCGGCAACGAGCACCGCTCTGCGCTGTCGGTCCACGGCCAGCACGTCCTGACCGCCCTGCGCGATGCGCTCGCCCCCGGCAACGACCACCTCCTCCCGGTGCTGCCGGCCGCGCGGGCCCGCGCGGCCGAGCTCGGCGGGCGCCGGCTGCGCCTGCCCGCCACGACCGAGGCCGACCGGCTGCGCACCGCCCTGAGCGCCTACCACGCGGCCGCGACGGCGGCCGGGATCACCCCGTCCGCCCTCCCCGCCCCCGCGCCCCTGAACGCCCCGGCCACGGCGTCCCTGACGGTCACCGAGCCCGCCCCCGCCGCCGAGCCCACGGCGGCCGCCGAGGCCTCCGGTGCCGCGCCCGGTGCCGGAGGGGACGACCGGGCGGCCGACCCGGCCCGGCGTGTGCTGGAGGGGGTGGTCATGGAGGCGCCGTCGGCCTCGTTCAGCGACGACACGCCTCCGCCCGAGGGCACCCCGGGCACCGGAGGCGGCAGCGGCAGCGGACGGAACTACACCTTCTTCCTCAACAAGATCAGCGCCGCGGTCGAGCAGGCCCTGGACGAGACGAACGGCGACATCGAGGCCGCCGTCAAGATGCTGCAGAAGAAAGCCGTGCCGGACTCCATGGCCCTGTTCAAACTCACCAGGGTCGGAGGAAATTACGTCCACACCGTTTACCCGCCCGCCCTGGATTTCCTTTCGAAGCCCGGGCAGGGTGAAGCAGACGGCGTTTGGGAAGGCCGCCAGAAATGGCGCAACGCCCCTCTCTACGAGGCCATCAAGAGGGGCGAGCGCGACCCGCTGGACGTGGTCGGCCTGGACATCAACGCCGCGTACCTGTCCGCGTTCAAGACGCACCTGCCCATCGGCGCGCTCAAGCACGACCCCACCGGCGGCTTCGACAAGCGCAAGGCCGGCATCCACCGCGTTGACCAGTTCAACTGGGATCACACCGACCTGCCCAGCCCGCTCGGCAACCGGATCGAGCCCGGCCCCTACCTCCTGGACGAGGCCACCGTCCGCCTCCTGATCCGCTGCTCTGAACTCGGCCTCAGCGAGCCGCCCCGGATCCTGGAATCGTGGACCTCCGGCGCCTCCGAAGCACTCCTGGAGAAATTCCGCCGCGTCCTGCAGCAAGCCCGCCAGACCGCGATCGAAACCGAAGACCCGGTCACGGGAGAATACGTCAAGGCCATGTACTCCCGTTTCACCTCAACGATCGGCGAGTCAGGAAAGAACCGGGAACTCCGCCGACCCGAGTGGGTCCACACGATCCGCTCCCAGGCGTTCGCAAGTCTCTGGCTGCGCGCTTGGAAAGCCCACCAGGCGGGCCTTATCCTGGTCCAGGTATCCGGCGTTGACGAACTCCACGTCGCCGGAGGCGACTGGAAGAAGGTCTGGGAAGAGGGCCGCAAGCCCACCCAGATGAAGGAAAAGCGCTTTTACACCCTCGGGGGAAAATAACCGATGCCGTACGACGACAGCGGATGGCGGAATTTCGGCACCTACGGCGCGAACCGCTCCGCCGAGAACGTCCGCGGCGGCAAAGCCCTCGGCCGCGCCCTGGAAGACGCCCTGTCCCGCCAGATCACCGAGGGCGGCATCAAGTCCCCCGTCACCACCCCCCGGGGCCTGAAGGCGCGCCTGAACTACCTCAACAGCGACGCCGGCGTCGAGGCCATGCGCGAGGCCGGGATCACCGTCAAGTCCCGCGCCCTGAACAACTGGTTCGCCGGCAAGCAGAAGCCGAACCCGGCCAACCTCGAGCTCGTCGACACCGCGTACTGGAACCTGCGCACCCAGCGCATCATGGACAACCTCGGCGCCTTCAAGCAGCACCTCAGCCGCCAGGGCAAGGGCACCGCGGTCGAGATCCACCCCATCAACCAGGACCTCGTCGACGAACACGCCCGCCGCCCCAACCTGATGGGAGACCAGGCGATCCGCACCCTGCCCGCGGTCCGCTACATCTGGGACGAGGCGGTCGACGCCATGGAAGCCGGCGACGAAGGCAAACTCGAAGAGATCTGGGACGACATCATCAGCGAGCTCGACTCCGACTGGGGCGCCTACACCTACGTCTCCTACGTCGGCCTCGGCGCCTGAGAAAGGACCCGAACACACATGCCACCACGCCGACGAGGCGACGGAGGTCTGGTACCGGCGCCCAGTCACCGTGCAGCAGCTGCGCCGCCACCGTCCCTGCCTCCGTGCGCTCGACCCGTGCGCCCCGTACCCGCGATGAGGCCGCTGTGACCGCCCACGGCCTCCTGCCTGCGGGCACCGGCGTGCACGTGGCCTGCCCGGCAGAGCCGCGATGACCGAGCGCGTCACCATCCACGACTGGTGCGAATTTCTGCGCGTTCGGATCGCCGAGGAGCAGCGGGCGGTCGAGGGCGCCGGGTCCGCTCCCGACGGGACCCACACGCACCCGTGGGAGCTCACCGAGGCGGGTGCGCCCGAACTCGGCGTACGGGCCGGGGACGACGTCCTCCTCACAGTCCGCACCGGGCGTGGCCCCTGGGCCGATCTCGTGGTCGCCGAGCACGTCGTGCGCACCCAGCCGCGCCGTGCGATCGCCGACCTCGACGCGTGGGTGGAGCTCGTCGACTTGCTGGACCACTGGGCCAACCATGAACGGCCAGCGGCGCTCGAACTCCTCGGTGTCGTCGTCCAGTTCGCCGAGCGCTACCGGGATCATCCTGACCACCCCGACCCCAGGCAGCGATGACGCCCGCGGGCCGCGGCTGAACCGTCGTACGACGGCCTGCTGGTCCTCCCCGGCCTGTAACCGCCTCCGGCCCCTGGCCAGCAACTTCCATGGCGTCGCCCGGGCCGACGCACACCCCGCGCGCTACGCCGGCCCCCACGAGACCAGAGACCTCCGCAACTCCTACAACGAGCCGCGCCCCGAAAGGTCACGCTCGCCCTACACCCCGCCGGCGACCGGCCATCACCCGCCGGGCTGCGCGGCCTCGTCCACGGCATCCGTCCCGTCCGCCCGGTCCGCGCCGGCCATCTGGGCGAGGACGTACCAGAGCCGGTCGGCGCTCCCCGGCGGCCAGGGCGTACGCAACTTCCCTGTGGCGGGGTCGAGTTCACCGCACCACTGCGCGTACCGGGAGGCGGCGTCGTCCGGCCAGAGGGGACCGTGACCGGAGGGCACGGCCAGGGCGCGGTCGAGGTCCGCGGGATGCCCCAGCACCTCCAGCCGCGCCGTGACCTCCCCGAGCGGCCCCCACACCAGCCGCCGGCGCCCCTCAAGCGCCCGCGCGATCCGCCCCGCCCCCTCACCCGCCGAGACCGCGTCCGCCGGCGCCCCGCCAGTCCGCGGCCCGGCGAGCCGGACCAAAACGTCCTCCAGGACCCGGCCCGTCTCATCCGCGACCTGGACCCGCCCGGCCAGCGGCGGCCGCGCCCTCCCCGAGCCCGACAACCGCGCCGCGGTCAGCTCCACCCACACCACCGCCAGCGGCCGCGACAGCAACCCCCGCGCCCACAAACCCAGTTCAGCCCTGCGCACCCGCAGCTCTTGCTGCTTCTCGGCCAGCTGCGCCAGATGCCGGCACGCCGCGCACACTCGCCGCCCGTCGTGATCGAGCAGCGGCAGCTGACCGACACCCCCGCACCCCTCACACGCCCGCCCGACGGCCCGCCGCTGCGCCGCGGCGGCCAGCTGGCGGCCCGTGGCCGCGGTGGGGACGGACTCGGCGACGTCGTACAGGTCGAATGTCTCGGCCTTCCCCCGCCAGTTGTAGTCGCGGACGCGGGCGCGGACGGGCCCGCCGGGACGCCGGGGCGGGTCGGCGTCGCCCAGCCGTGTCCGGGTGACCAGCCCGGCCGGAACGTCGCCCCAGCGCTCGTACCGCACCGGCCGAACCTCGGCCGCCGCACCGTTCCCGTCCGCAGCAGCACCACCTCGCGCCGCCCGCTCCTCACCCGCCCCGCGAGCACCGTCGACTACGGCAACTACTGAATTCGTGGTGCTCAATTCTCCAATTCCTTCCCGTGCTCTATTGTGTTACGGGTTGCCTTTCTCTCCCCGCAACTCCGTTACGCGTTACGTGTCCTTTCCCGGACCCGTAACAACCCTCTAATTGAGATTCCCCGGCTGACACCCCCTCAATTCTCGCGGAATCAGTTTCTGACGCCACGTAACCCGTAACAGAATACGTCCAATTCAAGAGAGGTCTAGTCCACTCAGAACCAAGCATGTGCGCTTTGTCTGACATACCGTCAGACAGCAAGGATGCGGCACCGGTTGCCAACCTCCCCTCGTTGCTGCCATACTGTAACCACAACGGACCGGGGCCGGGAAGCCCGGCGGGCGCCCCGGCCCCAGCCGGACCACAGACACAAACCCCCGCAAACCGGAGGCATTAGGCCTCTGAGCAGGGAAAACAGAAGATCGAACCGCTTCCCAAGCTGGGAGCCACGCCCCACCGACCCGGTGTCTCACCCCGAGGCCGGCACCCGGGACCAGGGGAAGCGGACAACAGAGAGTAACGTTCAACTCTCCCCAAGAATATCCGCTAAATTATCCACAGCCTAGAGCAATT
>NZ_KQ948706.1 GCF_001514145.1 Streptomyces canus | reverse complement strand
CCCGCTCCGCCATACCTCACACCGTATCAACCCCTATGCAAGCGGCGGGCGTCGGTTAGTGGACGGCGCACGCCGGTCCGCCCTGACGGCGAACCGGCTTCCCCTGCCCCGCAGGAGCTTCGTTTCCTCCCCGGCCTAAACGCCGGGGTATCCACCAAGGACAGACCCGATGACGGTGCCCCGGCTGCTTTCCTCAGCCGGGCACCGTTGCGCGATGGTCAGGATCGAACGTGCCGCCGTCCGATAACGCCGCCCGCCAGGTAGCCGCCGCCGATCCAGATGGTGCCCGACGCGGCGAGGCCCGCGAGCAGCCAGGCCAAGTCAGTTCGTGACCGCCCGGCCCGAAGGGAGCGCGATGCAGGCCACCGCACTGAGCCCGAGCAGGCCTGGCAGGACCCTCGTGTACAGCAGGTGTTTCAGTTCCGCGGTCGGTGTCCTCACGTGTGGTCGTCGCGGACGGCGCCATACTGGACTCCGTCGTCGTAGATGTCGCTCATGGTCGGTGTCCTCTCCTCAGTGGTGGCGGCTGACGTGGTTGTTGATGCACTCGGGGGCGCGGTACGGGACGCGAAGAGGGTGTCACTGGCCGAATAGCACTCGTCCCGGTCAAGCGCGGACCGGGCCGGCCGTGAGCGCGCCACTGCCTGCGCGTTGGCACAGTTCCTCGGGGTGGTCCGCCACGGCCGGTGCGTAGCGGGCTCGTGTCGTAGGGGCCTGGTCACCACCGAGGACCGTCCGGGCGAGCAGTGACGCCAGATCGCACGCGCGCCGGTCCAGACCGAAGCGTTCGGCGAGACTTACGCCGGCCCGCAGAAAGGCCTGCTCGGCCTCCAGCCACGCCCCGGGTGCCAGCCCCAGTTCGACCGGTTTCGCTGCCGTGGGAGGTGTCCGTTCGTATGCGCCGACGGCATCGATCCCGCCCGCACGGCTGGCCAGGACGACCATGGTGTCCACCAGACGCGCGGCGGCGATCCGGCGTTCTACGGCGGTCTCCTCACCAACGGCGCGTTCGCGGGCGTACAGCCGCACCAGGTCGTGCAGGCGGTAACGGACCTGCCCGCAGCGGTCCGCGCCGAGCGGCTCCAGCAGATGCGCGTCTGCCAGTCGTTCCACCAACTGTCCGGCCTCGTGCGCGCCAGTGGCCGCGAGTGCGGCCGCCGCCCATGACGCGAAGTCCGGCACGTCGAGCACTGCGAGTCGCCGCAGCATCCGCCGCTCGGCGTGCCGCAGGCGGTCGTAGCTGAGGCCGAGCCGGGCCCGTACGTCCAGGTCGCCGCACGCCATCTCGTCCAGCCGAGTCTCCTCCTCACGCAGGCGCTCGGCCATCGCCCGTAACGGCCATCGATCCCGGGCGGCCAGCCGAGTTCCGATCACGCGGACGGCGAGCGGCAGCCCACCGGACAGGCGGGCGATGTCCGCGGCCGCCGCAGGCTCGGCCGCGACCCGCTCGGGACCCGCCAGCCTGGTGAGGAGCGCCACGGCACAGGTCGGGTCCAGTACGTCGAGGTGGGTACGGGTGGTCGCGTCGAGACCCAGGAGTGCCGAGCGGCTCGCGATCAGCACGGCACTGCCCCCGCCGGGACCCGGCAGCAGCGGGCGTGCCTGCCGCTCGTCGGTGACGTTGTCCAGGACGATCAGGATGCGCCGGCGGTTCAACATGGTGCGGAGGACGGCGGACGCCTGCGGGAGCGTGGCGCGCGCCTCGGCGGATACGACTCCCAGGGCGTGAAGGAAGCTGGTGATGACCTGCGCCGGTTCAACCGGGCGCGATCGGTCGGCTCCGCCGAGGTCCGCGTACAGCCGCCCGCCCGGGTAGTACGCGGCGAGGCGATGGGCAACGTGCAGGACCAGGGCCGTCTTGCCGACGCCCGGCATTCCGTGCACGACACAGACCGCCGGGTGCGGTCCCTGCTGACGCAGGGCGGTCCGCAGCCGCTCCACCTCCGTGTCACGGCCGGTCAGCACTGTGGCGGCGGGAAGCTGCTCGGGCACCGGAGCCCGCTCGGGCCCGCCGGAGAGCGCCGGGGCTCGGTCCCGGGGGCCGGCGCCGACGTCCTGCTGCGGCGTCTCGCAGGCGAGCATCTGTGCGTGCAGGTGGCGCAGTTCCGGGCTGGGGCCGATACCCAGTTCGGTGCGAAGCCAGCGGTGGGCGTCCCGGTAGGCGGCGAGCGCCTCGGCGCGCCGTCCGCAGCGGTGCAGGGCGGTCATCAGTAGCAACCGCAGCTGCTCGCGCTCGGGGTGTTCGGCGACCAGCCGGTTCAGCTCCGCCACCAGGTCCGCAGGCGCGCCCCCGTTCAGACGTGCCGTCAGCAGGTGTTCCACGGTGGCGAGGCGCAGTTCCTCCAAGCGGATCGCCTCGGTGCGCAGGATCGACGTGGTCGGGTTGCCCAGTGCCGGACCGTGCCACAGAGCCAGCGCCCGCTTGAGTGTGTCGGTCGCCGTGCGCTCGCCCCTCGCCGCCTCGGCTCGGCCCCGTTCCGCCAGCTTCAGGAAACGGTCGAGGTCGAGCTCACCCGAGTCGGGCTGGAACAGGTAGCCACGGGGCCGGGTCACGATCACCTCGCGGTGCCCGGAGACGTGCAGGACCTGTCTGATGCGGGCGACGTAACTCTGTACCAGCTTCGGTGCGGTGGGCGGCGGTCTCTCTCCCCATACGGCGTCCACCAACCGGTCCACGGACACGACCTGTCCTGCGTCGACAAGGCCCGCCGTCAGCAGCGCTGTCGGCTTGTGCGCCAACGGCCGCAGCTCTCCTGCCCCGGACCTCACTTCGACGGGTCCCAGCACACGCAACTCCACCACGGCCCCCAAGGCTCTCCCCCCGCTGCCCCGGTGTCTCACGGCACAGGGACCGCTTCGCCTGTGATGCCCACGATGCGGTGGGAGATGCGTGCGGCGCCAGGGGTGGTTTCGGCCTGTGTGCGGCACGGAACCGCGCGATGTCCGGTCGCGCAGGTCGGTGGGCCCGATGCGCGCCGGGTGCACCAGGACTGCACCGTGACTGCGCGAGGTCTGCACCGCCGTCGGTCAGGGTGGCGCCACCGGAACGGCACCACGGTGCGGTCCCGGGAACCGACAGCGACGAAAGGGATGCGGATGGCACTCGCACGTAGTCGGATGCGGCTTGCAGCGGTCCTCGGAATGGCAGCGACGATGGCGGTGGGAGGCGCGGTGCTGGCCTCGCCGGCCTCGGCGGCCCCGAACTGCGCCTCGGGGTATCACTGTGTGTTCTTCCTCGGCTTCAACTCCGCCAAGCACTCGTACTTCAACAGCGACACCAAATTCAGCGGGGACACCTTCAACGAGGGCAGCGGGCTGTCCGGTTACGGCCGGTCCGTGAACGACAACGTTGTCTCCGCCAGCAACTCCAGCAACAGCAACTATGAAAGTCACTACTACGTCAACTCCAACAACGGCACCTTCCTGTTCTGTGTGAATCCGGGCAGCAGCGTCGAGTACCTGCCGTCCGCCAAGCAGAACGTGGCCAGCTCCCTGCAGCTGCGCGGTAGGACCAGCATCTCCTGCTACTGACCGGCAGGCGTCCGCCGGTGCGGCGATCGTCGGGCACGACGGCCGCCGCACCGGCCACCGAGGAAGGGGAACCGCCATGCTGCTGGCCGCCGCACGCCGCCGCGCCGTCCGTATCGCCGCCGTCGTCCTGATCCTGGCCGTGGCCCTGACCGCCTGGGTAGTCCACGGCCGCTCCTCACCGACGACCCGGCCGACCACGACCGGGTCGGCCGAGGTGGACACGGACGCACTGAACCGACGTCTGCCCTTCCAACGTCTGCTGTACCTGCCGAGCGCCGCAATCCTCCGGGTCCAGCGAGCCGAGCAGCGACTCACCGTCGCCTGCATGAGGCGGCACGGTTTCACCTTCAGGCCCGCCACATCCGCCGCTTCCGACGAGCACCCCACCCCCTTCGGCCTCGAATCCCTGGCACCCCAACCGCCCGCCGCGTCCGTGCCGCCCGAAAGGTCACGGGGGGAGGCGTTCACCCGGGCGCTGTACGGAGACCCCGACAAGCGGATCTCCGCCAAGGGCACCATGTTCAAGATCAGCCGGCCTGCCGACGGCTGCCAGGCCGAGGCGGAGAAGCGGCTGCTGGGCAACTCCCGACTGCGCTGGCTGCAGTTGCGGATCCGGCTCGGGGAAGGTGAGAAGGAGGCCCGGGACCTGTTGGATAAGGACGGCGACTACCGTGCCCTGCAGGCCCGCTGGGGCCGGTGCATGCGCCAGACCGGGTTCCAGCAGAAGGATCCGTTGAGTGTGCTGCTGAGTCTGCCCCGAGGCACGCAACCCGCGGCCAACGCCGCCGCTCGGGCAGACATGCGGTGCAAGGACGCGACGCACTACCTGCCCACCGCCTACAACAGGCTGCGGGTCGTACAGCAGGACTGGCTGGACGACCACTCTGCCACGCTTGCCGAATGGAACCGGCTCCAGACCCACCAGGACGCTCTGGCCCGGAAGGTGCTCGCCTGAACGCGAGGCGCTGGCTGGGCCCGCGTGTATGCGGCCCGGGACCTGGTCGGCGTGGAGGGCTACGGGAATACGTGCCCAACGGCTGATTGACTTCTCTGACGACAGCAGCCGGACGCGGTCGAGGTGCAGACACTCAGGGCGGCGTGCGTCGGTGTGTCCTGGGGCGACGAAGCCGACCTTGGTCAGCTGGGCGGAACCGCTGCCAGGCCGGCCGCCGCACACCGCGATGTGTGCCGGCAGTCGGGCCAGGCATCCCAGAAGCCAGGTTCAACAGAGTTGAGGTGCGGCCCGGCGATCCCGAAATAGGCCGCGCCTCCCTGCTGCAACTACAGGTCTCCGCCCGATCAATTTCGGGCGGGATCGTACTGAACTGCGGCGGTCTGCTCGTGGACAGCGGATGGTTGCGGATCTTCGGAAGCCCGAGTGGTGCGCACGTCGAAGGACTGCCCGGCCTGGCCGAAATCAACGCGACGCCCGCGACGTTCGATCCCGCATGGTCGGCAGGTGCGGGCCTCGTGATCGCGCACGACGTGCTGGGCGGCGTCTTCACCCTCAACAGGGACAGCTGTCCGCGTACTCATGAAAGTGCACGGCGACCCATGGGGATTCTGGAACAGCAGTTCGGTCTGACCCTGCCGAAGGAAGCGATCCTCGCCGGCACCCTGCCCGCCGCCATCATCAAAACCTGACAGCAGCAAAACCGGCCCCTGGATCCCCACTCCAGGCCGCACGCTGAGTGCCAGTTCTTCCGGGACCGCCACAAGCACGAAGAGTGAGAGAAGAAGGCCCACCGGCTCAAAGCCCGCAGTCCGGATAGGAACCGGAGGATGCCAGGCCGGCAGGTATCCGGGGTACGTCCGTGGCGTCCAGTACTCGCCCTGAACGCCGGATGGCCCCGGCCGGGCGAACGGCCGGGGCCATGCCCCGTCACACCGCGG
>NZ_KQ948705.1 GCF_001514145.1 Streptomyces canus | reverse complement strand
CAGACTCACAAGACCCCCCAAGTGATACGCACAGGCAGCTGATCATTATCGCCTGATACGAGCCGATGTTGCGGACTGTCTCGACCAGCAGCACCTCACCCGTCTGATCCCACGGCCGACGCGCTGGACGCGACCTGCAGATACAGGTCAGCACTCTTCATCCGAGAAGTGCGCTTCCGCAGCAACGTCCAGGACCCTCCACAGGTCCCATCTGTGCAGGTCAGGAACACTCCTCGCATCTCTGATCAAGCGGTAGACGGCACTGCTCGTGAAAGCCCGAGGCTTGATATGTGACTGCTCATCAGCCCACACGCATGTCCGCCATGAGTGACGCTCAGAGCCGAACATCTCGGTGACAGTTTTCCCGAACCTCACACCTGTGGATGGTCAGTGGGGGCAGGGGCAGGTGCACGCTGCGCGCGGGACGGGGAAGATATCATAGCCACTACTTCGGCAAAGCGGATCGTGCCCAAGAGGCGCGTTCTGGTGGTGGTGCCGACGCTGGATCTGCTGTCCCAGACGGTGCAGGCGTGGCACGACGCCGGGCACACGGGGCCGACGGTTGCGGTGTGTTCGCTCCAGGACGACCCGGAGCTGTGGAACCTTCGGGTGCGGTGCGGTGCGGTGCGGATGCGAGGCGAGGGTTCGCGTGTCACGCTGGCTTTATTGCGCCCCGTAATCCTGCGACAGTCGGCACGTGTTCCCGTCGGAGTCCGGCGGTAGTCGGCCCGGCCCGGGATGGCCCGGTCGGTCGCAGCCGCAACGGGACGACGCACTCTCCCTGACCTCCGACGACCGACTTGCGCCCGGAGAGCGCCATGTGAAGTCCACGACCGCATGGGAGGGCCGGTGACGGAGAACCTGCTGCCCGAAGCGCAGCCCGAAGAGGCGGAGTCTGAGGCCGAAGCCGAATCGACCGAAGTTACATCGTCCATGGTGGTCAAGCAGGGCGGATCGACTCTCGATCTGAACATCGATCCGTCCGATGAGTTCACTCTCAGCCTGCTCGGGATCGATCCCCAGGCGCTCAGCGGCGACCCGGAGAGAGACACCGAGGAAGTCCTGCGCGCAGCCAGGGAGTTTTCGAGCTACCTGACCAATCTTGCACCCCAGATCTTTCCTTTCATGACGAGCATCGAAGGCTGGTCCGGTGAGTTCGGTGCGTCTCCCCCGGCGGCACGCAACAGGTTGCACGAAGCCTTCGCGACGACGTCCGAGCCTGCGTTCGGCGACCTGTTCGAGAGCGCCGACGGCAGGACCCGGTTCGATCTGATCCCCTACATGGTCGCCTTCGAAGAGGAGAACCAGCACGAACTACTCGTCTCTTTCAACGAGAGCGAAGGAAAGGAGGAGTTCACCGTCACGCTCTTCGAGGAAGTGCAGGAGCTGAGCGAGGTCCTTGAGCTTCCTCACGTGATCGCACTGTCGCTTCGGCGTCGGATTCCGGCGGCTGCCGGGGAAAGTACCGTCGAGGACATGCCCTTCCCTGTCGTGGCATTCGGTGACTCCGAGGCCGTCCTGATCGGCCGCATGCCGCTGACCGGACCAAAGCAACGCCGACAACTTCTGGCAGCTCTCTCGTCCCCGACGTTCGAGACCTCGGTGATTGTCAGGCGAGGAGTGACCCTGGAGATCCCGGCGGGCACCGGCTGCCAGGACAGCGACAACGCCAGTGACCCCTGCTACCGCGAGACCCGCCTGATCCTGGAATCCGTCGCCACGCCCTCGCCCTTGGTCCTCTCCGAGGCGCAGCGCAGCCGGTTCGGGGCAGGCGGCGGCCCGCTCCGGGCGATGGAGTGCACCAGGGTCACGTACGGCGACCGAAGCTACCCATACTGGCAGGATCCAGTACGACCCGAGCGTTTCTACTACCTGCCGGATCGCTTCCTGCTCGCCCGGCTCCCCGACAGCGGCCACCGGCCGGCACTCAAGGTGCGGGCCGTCGGCGCCGAGAGTCAGGCCGATCTACGGTTCACGATGGAGTTCTCCGCGTCGCCGGTCACCGACCAGATCCGGCTGAAGGAGGCGTTGCCAAGCCTTGGGGACGACGCTCGGAAAATGGGCGCCGTCGATCCGCTCCGCCTGGAGATCCTCCAGGAGGCGCAGCCGATACTGCGGCTGGCCCTGCCTCAGGACGGGGCGCCCGCCGCCGAGCTGACCGAGCGGGATGGCGCCCTGATCGATCTCGAGCAGGGAGTGACCCACGCCGAGACGCTCAAGTTCGCCGACTTCCAACTGGTCTACCAGGCGCTCTTCGGCGCCTCGCTCAGCGTGTTGCGGGGCGAGATCCGGGTCGGCGCGGATGGTGGGCCTCAGGAGGACATCCCGTTGGAGTTGCGGCTGGACCGGACGGCCGGAGAGGTGCTGTCTGTGGAGCCGGGCGCGGTGGCCGAGGGCCGGATCGGTGCCCGCCTCACCAACGTAATCGAGAGCGCGGTGCGCCTGGAGCAGCCCACGGCGGTGGCGTTGTGCGGTGCGAACAGGGTGGCCCTTCGGATCGAGGGCGTCCAGCCGGGCCTGCAGCTGGCCCCCGGGGAGGGCGTGGACGTGCAACTGGTGCCCCGAACACCGCTGCCGACGGTCGGAATCGACTCGATCCACCTCAACGAGCAGTGCATCGTGGCCGAGCCGGACCGAAAGGTCGTCTGGGACCTGATTTTCGACCGCAGTGTGGAGGCACGCCTCACGCGGGAAGTGACGGTGGAGGCGGTCGCGGCGCTGTTCGCCGGACCCGTCGGATCCACCGACCGGGTCGCGGCCTTCGCGGTGACTCTTGAGCACGGCGGATCGGTGCGCCTTTCAGAGGGCCGACTCACCGCCACCACCACCTTGTCCGTGCCGGTGGAGCCGTTGCTCACAGGGGTACCGGCCCCGCCGATCCGCTACCGGACGGAAACCCTGTGGCAGTCCGGCGGCATCGGAGTGAGCCCCTGGCGCGAGACCGACCACACCATCATTCTCCCGGTGAAGACATTCCCGTCCCTGGATCCACCGCCCCCCTGACGGACCGGCTGTCCCGCTGCCTCCCGAAGGAGGAGCGTGATCATGCATACCGGCCTTCCCAACCTCGGCCAACCCGTGCCCTCCGTTCCCGGTGCGGCGTTCCGTGCCCTCGGCGACGACGGTTCGCTCGTCCTGGTGCCGGACGCCCTGGGCCTGGAGCGCCAGGCGGACGGAGCCGCCGCCCTGCTGGTGACCCTGCTGCGCGGCGCCGCGGCGTCCGGAAGAGTGCACGGCCGGGCTGGAGGTCGGCTTCACGATCGACCTGCCGCTTGAAGCCATCGGACCAGCGCTGGTCACTCAGGCCCTTCCGGCCGCTCTCGTGTTGGCGAGCTCGACGGCGGCGTGCCCGAATTCACCGCCCAACTCGGGACGGGCTCGGCCGCCCCTCTGACACAGCCGGCCCGGCTAATACTCCAGCCGTAGATCGTGATCTTGTCCGTGGGGGTCGGTGCGGACATGGGTACGGCCACCGTTGATCATCGGTGTGTGAAGACAAACGATCATGCGGTGGCCGCAGGTCACAGCGTAGACCCTGCCCGCTGGCAGGAGGCGTTCGAGGGCCTGATGAGCCAGATTGCAGGCCGGTTCAGTCGGGTCGAACCGCGGCGTCGGGTCCGGCAGTTGGTGCTCGGAATGGCTCTCGGACCTGCCGCGCAAGAACAGTTGGAGCATTGCCGAGTGGGCCGGGGAATCCACCCCGGACGGCATGCAGCCATAGCCGCGCAGGTCGTCGCGCACCTGGTCGGCGTCCCACTTGGCCCGCCCGAGCAGGCAGGTCAGCGCGGGCACGCGGCCGTGGACCGGGAACTCTACATTCCGCGTTCCTGGACCTCGGATCCTGACCGGTGCTGCGCCGCGGGGCTGAGAGAAGAGACGCGCTTCGCCACCAAGCCGGAGCTCGCAGCCCGCATGGTGACTCGGTTTCTGGACGCCGGCCACCGTGCCACCTGGGTTGCGGGCGACGAGGTCTACGGCGGCGACCCGAAACTGCGAACCGCACTGGAGGTGCGCGGCATCAGCTACGTGCTCGCGGTGGCGTGCTCACACGGCGTCACCACCGGCGCGAGGAAGTTCCGTGCGGACAGCCTCGCCAAGAAGGTGCCCAAGCGGGCTTGGCAGAAGCTGTCCGCCGGGGCCGGGGCAAAGGGCCACCGCTTCTACGACTGGGCGGTTATTGACCTCACCGATGGCGGATCCGGCAGTCGCCAACGCCTGATCCGCCGCAACCGCAGTACCGGCGAACTCGCCTACTACCGCCGCTACTCGCCCGAACCGGTGCCACTGACCACGCTGGTGCGAGTCGCTGGGTCCAGGTGGCGAGTCGAGGAGTTCTTCCAGTCCGGAAAGGGCCTGGCCGCCCTGGACCAGCACCAGGTCCGCCGCTACGCATCCTGGTCCCGCTGGGTCACCCTCGCCATGCTCGCGCATGCCTTCCTGGCCGTCGTCCGCGCGGACGAACACGCCCGCAGCCCCACACCGGACGGCCTCATACCGCTCACCTGCAACGAGATCCAGCGCTTGTTCATCACGCTCGTCGTCCGGCCTGACGCCGACGTCGCCCATCGGCTGAGCTGGTCCGACTGGCGCCGCCGCCATCAGGCCCGATCCCGGACCAGCCACTGCCGACGCCGATCCGTTCCGGCATGAAGGACAGGACCTGTCGCAGGGACGGGCGGAGACGCGGCGGGGTTGGCAGCGATGACTGCCGTTCCTAGGCTCGGCAGCTATGACGGTTCTGATCACTGTGTGGGGAGCATCTCCCGGAGTGGGCAAGTCGACGCTATGTGCCGGCCTGTCCCGGTGGCTGGTTGATGAGGGACTGCGGGTGGACCACTTCCGCGAGGAGGAGATCTTGACCAGGCCGCAGTTCGCCGCGGTGGCTGAGGAGTTCAAGGCGACCGGCGCCGTCGACCTGGGGACGTTGATCGCAACAACTGCCGAGTTCGTTGATTCGGTTCTGGCGACCGGCGATGACGTGGTGATCGCGGACGCCCTGGTGCCGTTCGTGCCGACGCTGCTGGCTATGGGACACGGCGAAGAGACGATCGATGCGTTCATGACTGACCTCACGGAGGTGCTCGCGCCAGTCTGCCCGGTCATGGTCTTTCTTGATGGGAACGCCGAAGCTGCATTGTCCCGAGCCGCCAGGAGAGAAGGAGAGCAGTGGCTGGACTGGTATGTCGAAAAGCTCGCCCGCTACGAGGTAAGTCCTCCAGTGGCGGACGCCGCGTCGGCGGTGAAGTACCTGCTGCGCGAGCGTGCGGTGACGCTCGACACCGTCGGCCGGAAGGACTGGGGACTCGTTGTGATCGAATCAGCCGATGGACTGCCGCCTGATGAGGTGCTGCGGGTCGCGCAGCGGGGGCTGAGGCCGTGGTTGGGCAGGCCCAGCCCACCCGAATGGACGGGCCTGGCAATGCGTATCTGCTGCACGCTGCCACGACCGTAACGATCTACGGCTGGAGT
>NZ_KQ948704.1 GCF_001514145.1 Streptomyces canus | reverse complement strand
GTTCTCGTGGACAAAGCCACTGCCATTTCGGCCACGCCTCGACCGCGACCAGGTGGGCAAAGATCTCGTCGGCCGGCGCCGACATACGACGCTCATGGGCGATGAAACTGTCGCCGTGATCCGGCCCCCAGCCGGGGGCCAGTGGACCTGGGAAACGGTTCTGTATCCATCCCGGTAAGACTGGCGTTCGCCGGTGGACACAGCATCAGCGCGGTTGGCCGGTACGGCGCGAGCTGTCCGGCCGGGCTGATCCGTGTCGCGGTCTGGTAAGCGCCCTCGTAGTCGCCTGCCCCGATCTCGTGAACGCTCGCGCCTGCAACGCGAAGAACGTCACACCGGTGGCTTGGTGTGCGACAGCCCATCGGACCACGTCGTCGGTCAGCTGGCGAGCCGCCTGAGCCTCGCCGCGCCCGGCCGCGACCAGCGCATGCACCCAGTCGAAGTACCAGCGGAAAAACTTGAACCCGTGTTCGTTGCTGACCGTGATGCCCTCGTCGGACAGCTCCCACGCCTGGTCCCAGCAGCCGGCCAGGAACGCGCCGATGGCCAGGTGGGTCAGCGCGCCGAGATGACGGCGAGCGGGGCCCTTGCCCTCTCGGCTCATCTGCGCCAACTGCTGTTCCGGGCCACGCAGCCGGGACAGGCGGTCGGCGAACAGAGCGGCCGTACCGATCCGGACGAGCCGGGTCGGGGAACACCCCCGCGTAGACGCGCAGGAGGGGAGGAGGCTGCGGGACCATCCGGTCGACCAGCGTACGAGCGGTCCGCCCGGCCTCCCCGGTGCCCACCCACCAACTGACCAGCTGCAGCGAGTACATGGCCTCGATCAGCACCGGGTTCTCCGTGTCGTACCCGTGATCGCCGGCCTCGATCGCGCCGGCCAGCAGACGGAAAGCGGTGGTGACGCCGCCTTCCGGGTGTCCAGCGATCCGCTGCGGCGGGCATCGCCCAGCAATCGGGTGGCAGTGACCATCTCACCGCCACTTCGGCACCGACATATGCGGCCTCGGCGAGTCGGCGGCCGCGATCGGCCGGTTGCGGGCTCAGATCCGCCGCACGGGTGAACGCGGCGACGGCGCCGATCGCGCCGATCGCGTCGCCCTGCCGCAGCAGAATCCGGGCTGTGGCCTCCAGCTGACCGGCGATGTCCTCGTCCGGGCCCACCGTGGACTCGGCGAGGTGGCGTACGCGCCGCTCCGGAGCGTCGATGACTCCGGCCAACGCGCCGTGGGCCCAGCGCCGTTCCCGCTCCGAGCACGCCCCGACCACCGCGGCCCCGATGAGCGGGTGCCGAAAGCTCAGCCGGTTCGCGTACATCTGCACGAGTCGGCCGTCCTCCGCCGGCTTGAGGTCGTCAAGATCGCAGGTGCTGCCACCGGCGGCACGCAGGCGGGCCACCTCTGTGGTGCCACCGAGAGCGCCGAGCAGCATCATCAGACGGCAGCGTTCGGGCAGCTCGCTCATCCGGGAGGCGAACATCGCCTGTAGCCGTTCGGTCAGCGGCAGGACGGTGGGAAGTGCGGTGAAGTCCGTACGGTGGTCGCCGTCCAGCGCGGAGGGAAGTTCCAGCAGCGCCAGCTGGTTGCCGGCGGCCTCGGCGAGCAGTCGTTGCCGTACGGCCGTCCCAACTCCGGAAACGTGCGGTCCACCAGGGCCCGTGCGGCAGTTGGGGGCAGACGCGGCAGGGCCATCTCGGTCAGCCCGCCGCCCGCGAAGAACCCGCGCTCGGCGGTACGGCAGGCCCCCAGGCAGACGATCGGCCTGCCGACCAGCCGGCGAGCGACGAAACCGAGAACCTCGGCGCCGGCCCGATCCACCCAGTGCAGGTCGTCGACGAGGACCAGGAGCGGGGCATCTGCCGCGATCGAACGCAGCTACAGCACGGCTGCGTTCGACACCACGAGCCGGTCCGGGGGCGGGCCGATTTCGAAGCCGAGCGCGCAGCGCAGCGCGGTGCGGTGCGCGTCAGAGAGGGAATCCATGTCGTCGCCGAGCGGGAACAACAACTGGTTGAGGGCGGAGTAGTTGACATCCGCCTCGAACTGCACACCAGCGGCACGCAGGACACGGGTGCCGTTCTTGGCCTCCATGGCCGCGAACTCGTCGAGGACCGCGGTCTTGCCCAGGCCGGCGTCGCCGACCAACAGCAGAGCGCCACCGCGTACACCCGCCGCCTCGAAGAAGTCACGGATCGAACCGACGTCCTTGTCGCGGCCGATCAGCTCCATCGCGTCATCCTCCTGAAATGCGGCGATCACGACAAGCACCATCCGCCCAGCGGGTGGGACCGTACGCGTGAAGTTGTAGGTTCGACAGAGGGAAGGGTTCCCCTGACGCGCTCAGCTCAGGTAGTTCTCGACCTGCGAAGCCGGACGCACATGAGCCTCGTCCGGGTCCTGGCCGAATTCGGCCTTTGCGCGTCGCTGGCGCAACAAATCCCAGCACTGGTCGAGTTCACGCTCGAGTTCGCCGAGACGCTGCTTTTCTTCCTGTGTATCGATTTGGCCCTCTTGCGCTGAATCCCGCAGCTTCCGTTCCTGTTCCACCATTTCCGCTATCCTGCCGAGAATTTGTCCCTGATCCATTGCTTCTCCAAGGGGTCGAAGGCGCATCATGAGCTGACGCTGCGTCACGTGATCTCAAGCAGGGTTAAACTCTAAGACGCGTTACTTGAGGACGCAAGGGACGTCGTCTCAACGTCTTTCCAGGGTGCGAAACTTACCCAGCCAGTTTCACATTGCGGCTGTGAAGAGTCCCCCCTTGGTGCGGCTCTCTTCTCCGTTGCTTCTTGGCCTCTCTCCGCCGCAGAGCGGAAGACGATCAACCGGCCAACCTGAACGTCTGGGCCTCCGAACCGGGCGCCACTGCTCAAGTGGACCACGCGCGGCGAGCACATGGGGCTTCTCGACCGGGAGGAACACGACGAAGACCGGGCGGTTGGGTGGTCAGTTCTGTGCCGGCGAAGCGGTGTCGATGATCTGAGTCGTTTTTCCGCAGCCAGCGGTGTGGTGAAAGGGGGAGCAGTCCGGTGAAAGGAGAGTTCATGCCTCCCACACGAGTCGAGACGACTCAAAGGTTCAACGCGCCACCCACCTTTCCTCGCACATGCGGGGGGCGTGTCATCCGTTGCTATTGTCCGTGACTGATCGAACGACTACGTGGGTCGAGAGCGGAGGTCGTGGCCGAAACGCCGATAGTCCTGTTGCACGGCTTCTATCACGGTTCATGCGCGTGGGCGAAGGTGATCGCCGAACTCGCCGCACGCGAGCGTGCGGCGGTCGCGGTGGACATCGTCTCCCAGCGGGGCGCGGCAATCCGTTTCGAGCGACCACCCCGACCGACGGCTCCTGCGGGGCGATCTCGCCGGTTGGACCGGTGAGTCGGGGGACGCTGCGGGCGCGGTGCAGTGGTACGGCTGTCAGGACACTCCGAGGCCGTTCAGCAAGGTGTCGACGACGACATCCGCAGCCTGGCCCGGGCTCAGCTCGGGCAACTGGCGGGACACGAGGTGCATGAGCTGGGGCAGCAGCGCCCCGGCCCATCCCTCCGGGAGACCGGGGCGCAGGAGGCCTTCGTCGGTGGCCCGTTGGAGGAAGGTGTCGACCTCGCGGACGGAGGTGTCGCGGCGCGCGCGGACGGCGTCGTCGACGAGCATGCGGGCGAGGTCGACGGGCCAGGTGCGGTTGACGGCGATGATGTTCTCGACGTAGCGGTGCAGGGCGACGGCGACGGGGGCTTCGCGCAGCCGTGCCTCTTCGATGGCGTGCTCGATGGCCGTGAGCCGGGCGTCGTAGATGGCCGTGAGCAGGTCCTCGCGGGAGGCGAAGCGGCGGTAGACGGTGCGGCGGTCCACGCCTGCCTCGGCGGCGATGGCAGCGATGCTCGCCCCGGGGTCGGCGGCGAGCATACGTGCTCCGGTGGTCAGGACCGCTTCCAGATTGCGCGCTGCGTCGGCTCTCACAGCAGCGAGTCCAGTTGGCGCGAATGTGAAACCTGAGCCCTCTATCGCCTCTCTGAAGTCGACCCCTGCCCATTAAGACGGCGTTTCTGATGGCTCTGTCAGAGGTGCCGCGTAGATTCCGGTCATGCCCGAGCCTTTGACTGAAGATCTCAGACAGTTGTTGAACGACTTGCCGCCTGGCCGGCTGCTGGGGCCGTGTGTTGCTCCGCATCCGGTGGTGTGGGTGAGCGATGGACCGGTCATGGATGCGGCCGACTGGTGGAAGCGTCTGTACACACGGCGTTGTGAGACCGGCCTGTACCCGCTGCTGCTTGAGTACCCCGATGACTCATTCGAGCCGGTGGGCGGTGACTACGGGGCTGACGTCGATGCCGCCTCGTACTTGCGGAGCCAGTGGACGGACGATTCTTGGTTGCCTTTCAAGGAGTGGCCCGGTCTCGCGAGGCCTGCGGCGGCGACGACTGACGTTGACGTGTGCGCGGGCGAACTGGCGTCCGCTGTCGCCCGCGACGGCCGAGCCCGGTGTCTCGCACTCGTCCAGGTCACGCGGGGGGCTGATGCGCCCGCCGCCCTGAGCTGGCTCGGGATGACGAATCACATGACTGCCCAGGAGCTGTCGGCAGTGCTGCGCTCCTGGGAGGACCGGTTTGGTCTCCGCGTGGTGGGCTTTGGGCACGGAAGCTTGTATGTCTCTGTTGCCGCTCGGCCAACGGATGTCCACCAGGCCCGTGTCCTCACTGCGGAGCACTACCTCGCCTGCCCGGATGTTTTCTACGTGGACCCCAGCCTGGACTGGGACACGTACCACGAGGACCTCATGAAGCGTCGCGAATGGTGGTTCTGGTGGGACTGAGAGTCCTCTACTTGGTGAGGCGGCGGTAGCAGATGAGCGTGGCGGCAATGCCCGCGAAGGCGAGGAAGTGCTCGGGCTTGCGTTCGTAACGGCGGTGCAGACGTCGGCAGCCCGCCAGCCAGGACACCGTTCGTTCCACGACCCATCTGTGCCGGCCAAGCCGTTGCGACGACTCCACGCCTTTGCGGGCGATGCGCGGTGTGATGCCGCGCCCCCAGAGCCATCGGCGCAAGTGGTCATAGTCGTAACCCTTGTCACCGTGGAGCTTCGCGGGTCGCCTTCTGTGAGGCCCCCGGTGTGAGCGGATGGGTGGGATACCGCGCACGAGCGGCTCAAGGCCGAGGCTGTCGTGCAGGTTGGCGCCGGAGATGCCCAGCGACAGCGGCAGGCCGTTCCGGTCGGTGATCAGGTGGATTTTCGATCCCAGTTTGCCGCGGTCGGTCGGATTTGGTCCGCTCAGTGGCCCCCCTTTGTCGCCCGCACGCTGACCGAATCGATCACGCAGCGCGACCAGTCCAGGTCACCGCGGGCACCCAGTTCATCAAGCACAACGCGGTGAAGCCGGGCCCAGACCCGCTCCCGGCTCCACTGGCTGAACCTCCGGTAGACCGTCTGCCAGCACGGTCCGAACACCGGCGGCAGCTGCCGCCACGTGCACCCCGACGTGGCCACGAACACGATGGCGTCAACACCTCACGATCACCGGACCGACGCTTACCGCCGCCTTGCGGACGCGTCACCTCCGTCAGAGGCACCACCCGTCGAAACAGCTCCCACAGCTCATCCGGCACTAGCCGCTCAGCAAGAGTCATCACACCAAGCCAACGAGCTGAGACAGCCATCAGAAACGCCGTC
>NZ_KQ948703.1:2916-6573 GCF_001514145.1 Streptomyces canus | reverse complement strand
AGGCGACGAGGAGTTGCGTCTGCTCAGGTCGGGCGGGGTGATCTGACGTGGTGAACAGGAGCCACATCCCGGGGCCCTTGGGCGGTGGTCCATGACGTGAATGAGCACGGGGTCCGGCGGCGGTGCGCGTCGGCGAACCCCGGGATCCGTGCGCGCACGAAAGGAATTTGGACAGGGGGCGCTGGCCAGATCTTTCGACGCAAGGAGTGCTTGAAGACTATGACAACCATCGACTATTCGTCGTCCGCCACCTTCAGGGAGGTGACGGACCGCAACGGCCGCGTGTACCGGATCGGCGAGACCGACCGGCACATCATGGGACGGCCACGATGGACCATGGTGCTCTTCCCGTGGATGGGCATGCTGGGCATCAGTTCCTCGGAGTACGCGTTCACGTCGGCCGAGGACACACTGCACGAGGCGCATCTGTGGAGCAGTGGGCACATCTTCTGGCTGATGGGCGTCTGGGTGTTCTTCCAGGCGGCCGTGGCCTTCCCGGCCGGGCAGTTGCGGGAGAGCGGAAAGCTCCCGGCCCGCTACGCGATGATGCTCGGCGCGCTGGGCACGATCCTGGGCTATCTCTCGCTCGCGTTCGCACCGAACGTGATCGTCGCCTATCTCGGATTCGGTGTGTGCAGCGGCATCGGCGCCGGCTTCGTCTACGCGACCTGCGTGAACATGGTCGGCAAGTGGTATCCGGAGCGCAAGGGCGGCAAGACCGGCATGGTCAACGGCGGTTTCGCCTACGGCTCGGTGCCCTTCGTCTTCCTGTTCACCTCGTACATGGACCTGAGCAACTACCGGGGTGTCCTGGTGGCGGTGGGCCTCGTCTGCTGCTCGGTGGTGGCGTTCGCGGGCTGGTTCTTCAAGGACCCGCCGAAGAACTGGTGGCCCCCGCACGTCGACCCGCTGAAGATGACCGACGACCCGAAGATCCGGCGGGCGCTGGAGAAGAACCCGCCGGCGGTCAAGCAGTACACCCCGAAGGAAGCGGCGCGTACGCCCGTCCTGTGGATGATGTGGTTCTGCCTGCTGTGCACGGCCGGGATCAACATCTTCGGCATCGCCTTCCAGGTGCCGTTCGGCAAGGACATGGGCTTCGCGGGCGGGATCGTGGCCACGGCGATGTCGCTGAAGGCGATCGTCAACGGCACCGGGCGCGGTGTGATCGGCTGGATCTCCGACAAGTTCGGCCGTCGCAACACGCTGATCATCGTGTGTCTGGTGCTGGGCACCGCGCAGTTCGGTGTGCTGGTCTCCGGCCAGATGGGCAGCATGCCGTTCTTCCTCTTCTGCTCCATGGTCTCCGGCTTCGGCGGCGGCGCGATCTTCCCGCTGTTCGCCGCGATGACGGCCGACTACTTCGGTGAGAACAACAACGCCTCCAACTACGGCATGGTCTACAGCTCGAAGCTCATCTCGGGCCTCGTGGGCTCCGGTGTCGGCTCGATCGTGGTCGGCGTGTGGGACTACGAGGGCGCGTTCGTCCTGGCCGGCTGTATCGGCCTGGGCTCCGCGGTGCTGGCGCTGTTCCTGAAGGCGCCCGGCCGGCCCAAGACCAGTCGCAGGACCGTACCCAACCCGCAACCGCTCGGCGAGGAAATGGCCTGACATGACGGCAGATCCGTACGCAGCACGCAGCGACACCGACAAGACCGCACACTCCACCGCCGCACCACGTCCCTACCGAGAAGTGACCGACGCGGGCGGCCGCGTCTACCGCATCGGCGAGACCGACCGGGACATCCTCGGCCACTCGCGCACACTCATGGTGTATCTGCCCTGGATCACCATGATGGCCATCAGCGTCTTCGAGTACGCGTACGGCTCGGCCGAGGACACCCTGTCCCACGCCCACGGCTGGACGCAGAGCAACACCTTCTGGATCCTCAGTGTCTGGGTCTTCTTCCAGGCCGGCATCGCCTTCCCTGCGGGCTGGCTGCGGGAGAAGGGCGTCCTGACCGCCCGCAAGGCCATGTACATCGGCTCGGGCATGTGTCTGGTCGGGTTCCTCGCCCTGTCGCACCTCGACAACGTGCTGCTGGCGATCCTGGGATTCGGCGTCGTCGGAGGTATCGGCGCCGGACTGGTCTACGCGACCTGCATCAACATGGTCGGCAAATGGTTCCCCGAACGCCGGGGAGCGAAGACCGGGTTCGTCAACGGCGGCTTCGCGTACGGATCACTGCCCTTCATCTTCATCTTCAACTACGGCTTCGACACCGCGAACTACCACCGCGTGCTGGACCTCATCGGCTGCTACATCCTGGTCGTGGTCGTCGGGTGCGCGTTCTTCTTCAAGGACCCGCCGAAGAACTGGTGGCCCGCGGACATCGACCCGCTCACCCACGGCGGCGGCGAGAAGGGATCCGGTGCTCTCGCCAAGAACCCTCCGGCGGTACGGCAGTACACGCCGAAGGAGGCCATCAGGACCGGCATGCTTCCCCTCATGTGGGTCGCTCTCGTCATGACCGCGGGGGTGTCGATCTTCGGGATCTCCTTCCAGGTCGACTATGCCAAGGAGGTGGGTTTCGGCCCGCTGGTGGCGGCCTCCTCGATGGGCGTCATGGCGGTCATCAACGGCGTCGGACGCGGGGTGGTGGGCTGGCTGTCCGACAAGTGGGGCCGTAAGTCCACGCTGGTGTTCGTGATCGTCGTGCTGGGTCTCGCCCAGTTCGGGGTGATCTGGGCGGGCGACATCAGGAGCGAGTCGCTGTTCCTGGTCTTCGCGTTCCTCTCCGGGTTCGGCGGCGGCGCGTTCTACCCGCTGTTCGCGGCGCTGACCCCGGACTACTTCGGGGAGAACTTCAACGCCTCCAACTACGGGCTGGTCTACAGCGGCAAGCTGATCAGCGGCCTGTTCGGCGGCGGCCTCGGCTCCATGGTCGTCGCGGCCTGGGGTTACGACGGGGCGTACGCCCTCGCCGGCGCCACCTCGATGGTCGCGGCGGCGATCGCCCTGCTGCTACGGCAGCCGGGGCGGCCCCGGGGCGCCTACCCGGCACCGCAGCCACAAGCCGCGGTCTGAGCGAGGCAGTTCGGACGGACCAGGCGGCCCTACGCCTCGGCGCTCGCCGGGGTGGGGCCGCCTGATCCGATGGTTCGGCGCCCGTGGCCGACCTGCGGCCCAGAGCTTCAGCGGTCCGGAGGCGAGGCAGTGACCGCAACCGCGAAAACAGCCGGCCCGGACCGAGGCGCTGCCCTGGCTACCCGGCGCTGGGCGGCTCGGCGGCTCGGCGGCTCGGCGGCTCGGCGGCTCGGCGGCTCGGCGGCTCGGCGGCTCGGCGGCTCGGCGGCTCGGCGGCTCGGCGGCTCGGCGGCAGGATGCCTGGTTGCCGGCGGCTGGCGGCTGGCGGCTGGCGGCTGGCGGCTGGCGGCTGGCGGCTGGCGGCTGGCGGCAGGATGCCTGGTTGCCGGCGGCTGGCGGCTCGGCAGTTCGGCAGTTCGGCAGTTCGGCAGTTCGGCGCCAGGCTGCCTGACTGCTCGGCACCTGGCTGCTCGGCGCCGCCCGGCGGCTCAGCGGCTCAGCGGCTCAGCAGCTCAGCAGCTCAGCAGCTCAGCAGCAGCGTCGCCGCCGCCGCGGACAGTATCGGCGGCTACTTCTCGCGGTCGTGGTACATCTTCCGCGTCTGTTCCGTGTGTTGGCGCATGACCGCT
>NZ_KQ948703.1:0-2317 GCF_001514145.1 Streptomyces canus | reverse complement strand
ACCCGCATTCGCCGCAGCCAACCGCGCCGCCTCCGCCTCCAACAACGTCCGCACCGTCAGAAGCTGATCAGCCTCCTCATCCGTCGGCTCATGCACGAACGCACCCTGCGCAGGCCGCAGATCCACCCACCCCTCAGTGTTCAACCGCTGCAAAGCCTCACGCACCGGCTGCCGCGACACCCCCAAATGCCCCGCCAACTCACTCTCCACCAGATGCTGACCCGGCTGCAGAGCCCGCGTCGTGATGAGTTCGAGCAGCGCTCCGTAGACACGGTCGCGCAGCGGACCGGGGCGCTCGAGCCTGGGCACCGTCCCGTACGGCAGTCCTGTCGTCGGCAACATCGCGGTCCCTCCTGTACAGCGGGTCGTCGCTGCAGCTGAGAGCCAAGTATGAATTGGTTTTCGCCTACAGTCTACGGCGCGCAAGGGCGTAGCAGCAGCTCAACGGGCTTGGTGACGTCACGACCCTTGCTGAGCACTCCCTCCATCCTGTAGACAATATCCAGTCGACAAAGTCGGCAGTTCCTCGGTCACCCTCACCGAACGGAGCTTCCACCCATGAAAGTCGCCATCCTCGGCGCCGGAGCCATCGGTGCCTACGTCGGCGCGGCACTCCACCGCGCCGGCGCCGACGTCCACCTCATCGCCCGCGGTCCGCATCTGGCGGCCATGCGGCAGCACGGTGTCCAAGTCCTCAGCCCCCGCGGTGACTTCACCGCCCACGCCCATGCCACCGACGACCCGGCCGAGATCGGCCCGGTCGACTACGTCTTCCTCGGTCTGAAGGCCAACTCGTACGCGGCGTGCGGGCCGCTCATCGAGCCCCTTCTCACCGACACCACCGCGGTCATCGCGGCTCAGAACGGCATCCCCTGGTGGTACTTCCACCGGCACGGCGGCCCGCATGACGGCCACCGCATCGAAAGTGTCGACCCGGGGGGTGCGGTCAGTGCGGTGCTCGCGCCCTTCCGGGCCATCGGTTGTGTCGTCTACGCGGCGACCGAGCTCGAAGGGCCGGGTGTCGTACGGCACTTGGAAGGCACCCGGTTCTCCATCGGGGAGCCCGACCGCAGCCTCTCACCCCGGTGTCAGGCCTTCAGTGAGGCCATGCAGGCGGGCGGGCTCAAGTGTCCGGTCGAACCGAACCTCCGGGACGACATCTGGCTCAAGCTGCTGGGCAACATCTCCTTCAACCCCATCAGCGCGCTGGCCCGTGCCACCATGCGCCAGATGTGCCTGCACGGCGGTACCCGCAAGGTCATCGAGACGATGATGGCCGAGACTCTCGCGGTCGCCGAGGCCCTCGACTGTACCGTCGGTGTCTCCATCGAACGCCGCCTCGCCGGCGCCGAACGGGTCGGTGACCATCGCACCTCCACGCTCCAGGACCTGGAGCGCGGCAAGCCCCTGGAACTCGACGTCCTCCTCACCGCGGTCATCGAGCTGGCGGAGATCACCGGCGTGGACGTGCCCACGCTGCGTACCGTCCACGCGCTCTCCGACCTCCTCGCGATCCGGTCCGCCGCATGACGGAACTGGGCACCCACGCCATCGGGTCGGGACCTCGGATCCGGCCGAACGCCGGATCCGAGGTCCCGATGGCCCATGCGATCGGCCGCGAGATCATCGGGGCGGGCCTGGCCGACCGGGAGTTCATCGATCGTGCGACCCGGGGCTTCGAGGAGTACAGGCAACTCGTCGAGCCGTGGACGGTGTCGCTCGCGGTGAAGGTGACGGGCGTACCGGCCGCTGTCCTACGGGAGTTGGCGCAGGCCTACGCGCGGGGCGAGCCGTTACGGGCGTTCGACGGCACCGAGCACGAGGAGGACCGCGCGCTGATCAACCTGTCACTGCTCACTGGCCGCGGTCACACCGATCGAGAGCGGCGTGCACCTTTCCACCTGGTCCGGCACGCCCCTCCCGTCGACCTGACGGACGAGGAGTATCCGGTCAGGCTCACCAAGGGCCGCCGTCTGGACTCGTACAACACCCTTCTGCAGAAGGGTGGTTCGGGGCCGTCGTTGCGGCGTGCCGAGTGTGTCGAGCTGAGTCCGGAGGACGCCGAGCGCTACGGCGTGGTCGTCGGCGAGCCGGTGCGGGTAGCCACCCGGCGGGGTTCGGCGACGGCACCGGTGTGGGTGGATCCGGCGCTGCGGCCCGGTGTGGCGTTCATGACCGGCCGGTCACCGGATGGATCGGACGCCAACCCGTGTTGTTCCAGGGCCAGTTGTCCGATCGCGGGGGCTGTGGAGTTCGAGGCTGCCGCGATTCGGATCGAGAAGATGCCCGTCGTGGCGATACGGAACTGAGGCCGGAC
>NZ_KQ948702.1 GCF_001514145.1 Streptomyces canus | reverse complement strand
CCTGCTCCGCCATACCTCACACCGTATCAACCCCCATGCGAGCGGCGGGTGTCGGCCGGTGGACGGCGCACGCCGGTCCGCCCTGGCGGCGAACCGGCTCCCCCTGCCCTCCTCTTCAGGAGCTTCGTTTCCTCCCCGGCCTGAAGGCCGGAGTATCCACGAAGGACGATGAACTGGATGTGGGGAACGTGTCTGCAGAGCCAGTCTCCGCTCTGGCGCTCCCGGTACTGACGGCCGCTGACCGAGTAGTGCGCGGTCTTCCAAGAGGCGATCACCGGCTCGATCAGCCCCCACTGCTCACGACCGCCGGTCGACCGGGATAGCCCTGTCACGCGTTCAGCCCGCGACAACGCACCTATGCACTCAGATGCCTTCCACTCGGAGCCTCGGCCTCGGCCTCCGCTGTGCCCGCGCCACCTCACATCACGGCATCACAGCGCGACGTCACGGCTTGCGGGCGAGCCCGCCGTGTTCGGCGATGACTTCCTCCGCGGCCGGGCCGGTGGAATCGGGTCGCCAGAGGGGGACCGAGACGACACCGGGGTCCAGAAGCTCCAGGCCGTCGAAGAACGAGGTGATCTCGTCGACGGTGCGCAGGTTGTACGGCACGGCGCCGCTCTCGTTGTACGCGTCCTGGGCCTGCTCGAAGACCGGGTCGACGCCTCGCGAGCCGTCGTTGATGGAGAGGTAGCTGCCGGACGGCAGCGCTCCCATCAGGTGGGTGATGATGGAGCGTGCCTGGTCGTAGTCGGCGACGTGGCCCAGGATGTTGCTGAGGATCAGGGCGGTGGGCCGGCTGAAGTCCAGCGTGTCGGTGGCGGCCGCGAGGATGCGGTCCGGGTCCAGTACGTTGGCGTCGACGTAGGCGGTCGCCCCCTCCGGCGTGGAGTAGAGCAGGGCTCGGGCGTGTGCCAGGACCAGCGGGTCGTTGTCGACGTAGACGATCCGGGCCTCGGGGGCGAGACGCTGGGCGACCTCATGGGTGTTCTCGGCGGTCGGCAGGCCCGTTCCGACGTCGAGGAACTGTCGTATGCCCGCCTCGGCGACCAGGTACGTGATGTTGCGGCGCAGGAAAGCACGGCTGCTGCGCGCGATGGTCACGATGCCTGGGAACACGGCGGTGTACGCGTCGCCGGCCTGCTCGTCGACGGGGTAGTTGTCCTTCCCGCCCAGCCAGTAGTTCCAGATGCGGGCCGAGTGCGGCACCGAGGTGTCGATCTTCTGATGCGCCGCCGGGCCGGGCGTGGTGGCGTGGTCAGTCATGGCTACCGTCCGTCTTTCCGCTGAAGCGAGGGGTTCCGGTCACAACCTATGGCTCGACACCCTTGCTCCGTACGTCAGTTCACATATTCGGTGCGTCTCGGCAGGGGTCTTCGGAGCAGGCGGGTCAGCCGCAGTTGGAAGCCGAGGGCGGCGTGTCCCCCAGCGGGGGCTCTGGCGGAGATCGACGCGCTGGGGGCCCTCCGAGGCGCGGGAGTTCAGCCCATGATCCGGCATTTCCAGAAGCGGTACGACAGAGCGGTCCAGGAGGCCGAATCGGTACACCCGCACCTCGAGGCCAACTCCGAAGGGCAGCCCGTGGCATGGGCGGGGACCGCAACGAGCGATGGCTGACCTGCCGGACTGGCATCCGCCACGTACGACGGCCGGGGCGGATGCGCGTTCGGCGCCGTGGCTGGCTCCGCCACTGGAGTCGGCCCGGTGTGCTTCGTACACATCGGGGGGTACGTCGAGCGAGTCCTCGGGTGAGCGGCGTACCGCGCGTCGGCGATGGCCATGACGTCGGGGCTGAGCCACATGCGCGAAAAACCGGGCGGTGCTCTTTGGCCGAGCACGACGATTCCTTCGCTCGCCCCCGTCGCCGACTTGGTGGACGTCGGCGACCGAGAGCACAGCGAGGGTATGCATCTGAAGAGACGAGAGAGCCTCGTCTGCCGAGACGGACCCGTGTTGAGACCGGGCGTGGCCGCAACTGCTCCGGTTACGGCGCCCTCCCGGCAAAGGCCTGCTGTACTTCGCTCCAGTTCTTTCCCGTGCACGAGCCCGTCAGGGCAGTACGTGGAACTGGGGGCCGTATGTGCTGCGAGTGCCGGGGATCTCGGTCTCCATGAGCCGTACGGCGGGCTCTTCCAGGGCGTGCATGGCGTGAATGGCCGCACCCAGGGAGCGGGGGCCGCCGTCACCCCAGGCGGCGTCGAGGGAGTCGAGCAAGGTGGTGTAGGTGGTGTCGAACCGGTGCAGGACCTCTTGCACGGGCGCCGGCGGGCCGGGCCAGCCGCCGGCCGGGACCGGGGCCATGGGGCGTGCCTCGGGGAAGGGGACGGGCGCCCCGGTGAACGTCCAGCCCGTCTCGGTCTGCCGCAGTTGCCGGCCGTGGTAGATCTCGCCGAAGGCGTAGTAGTGGGCCGGGTGGTCGTCGGCGAAGGAGTCGGACGGTGAGCTGCTCGTGCCCTCGCCCTGTTCCCTGATGATGTCGATGGAGCGCTCTGCGTCCACGAGGGTCTCCACCGGCCGCAGTTCGTCGGATCCGATGTGGGCGCTCAGCTGCCCGCGGGCCGACAACTGCGGGGCCACGGCCCTGAAGCCCTGCAGCACGGCGCCGTAGAAGGCGCCGATGGTGGGCGGGGCGCTGTCGCTGAGGGCGAGTGGATCCTCGGGGGCTTCGACGGCCATCATCACGTCGTGTACGAAGGACCTGGTCAAACCTGACAGGTACACCGTCACGCCGGCGCGTACGCCGCCGGGCAATGGGCCGGGGTAGGTGGGTGCCGCCGCCCTGATCCGGGGCCTGCCACCCACGGCCACGAGCAGGTTGCACACCACGCCCAGGTGGTACATCTCGTCGTCGATGATGCGCCGGATCAATCGCGCGGCATCCGCGCCGCGGTCCCTGATGGACCACCAGCCGCACAGGTACGGCGGGATGGTGGACAGTTCCAGCCCCACGGCGACCTGTAGCGCCGACCTGAGCCAGTCGATACCGCGGTCGTCTTCGGGCATGGACAGCAGCCGCGCCACGGAGTCGAGAGGCCACGGGTCGGCTGGTCCGTTGTGGGGACCCGCGGCCGACGCCGGTGCGGCTGCCGCGGTGGCCGACGCGCCAGCCGTCATGGCGGCCGTGGCCAGGAAAGTCCTGCGCTTGAATGGAGCCACCGCTGGCCCCTTGACGTCTTCCCTCACACCAGTCTTCCTCGCCTCGCAGTGGTGGCCCTGCCTCCGCTGCAGGCGTACGGGACCATAGATCAGCTGGCGAAGCTAGCAGGCATCACCGCAGATGAGAGGCTTGACGGGTAGACGTGGCGCCAAGGTCACCCTGTCAGACCAATCCGGTGGAAGCCTGGGAGGCAGCGCACTTCCGAGCCGGCGCAGCGCTGTGACCTGTCGTGGACATTCGGCACTGCGCCAGCACGCCCAGCGCCGGCTGGTCCCCGCTGGGGCCTCTTCGGTCCGGGCGGGGTACATCCTCACAGGGAGCCGGTGGATGTCGTACTACGACGGCCAGACGGTGACGTCCTTGAGCGCGCGCGACGTCGATCACCTTGCGCCGCTGGCCGGGTCGTGGGACTCGGGCGCCCCAGCAGCCCGGACCCCGAGGCCTACGCCAACGCCCGGGAGGCGCCCGCATGCTTTGCCTGCTGCCCCGACGCGGTTCGTGGTCAGCCTGGTCCCGGTTCATGGGGTATCTCCAGGGGGCGAGGACACGCAAGCTACGGCGGGGAAGGTGTCGGGCGGGGGGCGATTCCAAAAGACCGCGAGTCAACGACTCGACCCCGTTCCCCTCTCACGACAGGTGCTCTTTCTCGCCATGATCGCCTGGCGGGCCTCATCCGGGCCCGGCCGGTACCTGCCCAGGAAATGCTGGTACTCCGACGGATCGACGGGTACGGGGCGTCGGTGCGCGCCGGCTGCAGATCGGGCAGCGGCCCGGCACCGCGGGTGCGATGCCGGGCCGCTGAAGTGCTGCGCAGTGGCGTCAGCCTTGACGGGCCTTGAAGCGGGGGTCCTTCTTGTTGATCACAAAGGTCACGCCACGCCTGCGCACCACCTGAGCGCCGGGTCTGGCCTTCAGCGAGCGCAGGGACTTGCGTACCTTCATAGCGGCCTCCTATTGCACGGCTTTGCAGGGGTAAGACGGCTCGGCCGTCAGGGACGGACGGGAGCGGTACGGCCGTAGCGTCGCTCGAAGCGTTCCACTCGGCCCGCGGTGTCCACGACCCGCGAGGTGCCGGTGTAGAACGGGTGACTCGCGGACGAGATGTCCACGTCGACGACCGGGTACTTTGTGCCGTCCTCCCACTCCACCGTGCGCTGCGTGTCGAGTGTGGAGCGGGTGAGCAGCTGGAAGCCTGCCGCGCGGTCGCGGAAGACAACGAGGCGGGAGACGGGGTGAATGCCGGACCTCATGGGTGGTGCCTCCTCGAGAAACCTCGGTCGACGACCGAGGCGGGCGTCATCGTTCTTCGCGGAACAGAACGTGCTTGTCGGCCACCGAGTCGTACTTGCGGACGACCAGCCGGTCGGGGTTGGTCAGACGGTTCTTGCGCGTCACGTAGGTGACTCCGGTGCCGGCCGTCGACCTGAGGGTGACGACGGGCCGCGTGGTGCTGCGTGCCATGAGGTACTCCTTTCACCACCACCGAGTGCTTTGACTCGGTCATGTCATGCAGTCGTTGCAACAAAGCCCTCCAGCGCTTCATTCCCGATGGCCGGGTGCCGCAGCGAGCAGCCGAGCGAAGCAGGCCCGTCGCACTCAGCTCGACTTTTAGCCTCACCCTTGATGGTGGGAGAAGCCGGAGTCCCACTCGCGAGTCAGACGGGCGAGGTAGGCGTCCAGGGGCTGAACACGTCCCGGGAGGGGGTCCCGAAGATTCCACCAGCGGATGGCCACGATCTCCTCGTTGGCCTGGAAGCGCCGAACAATGGCGGTTCGGCCGGCGAACAAAGCCGCGTACTCGGTTCGCTGCTCGGGTGCCAGTACGAAGCCCGCGTAGCCGATGAACTGCAACGGCCCGTCGGGCTCCTGACCGCTCTCCTCCAGTAACTCGCGTACGGCCGCCTGCCGTGGGGATTCACCGTCCTCCACTCGCCCCCCGGGTAGTTCCCAGCCCTGGCGCCATCGATCGAAGACCATGAGGACGCTGTCGGCACGCCAGAGGGCGACCAACGCCGCCGGCACCGGTGCGTCACGCGGTGGCGCCCCTTCAGCCCCGGGCGCGAAGGAGATCAAGGTGTTGCCGCGATCATCGACCGCGAGCGGTGGCACGTCAGAAGGCGGCACCTCGGTATGATTCCCAGTCGCTCGCCGGAACTCCCCGCTCCGACGCCGACGGACAAGACGCCGGGACATAGGTGAGCGAGTTTCGGAACCCCGCTCCTACGCGACGTGCCGCCGCCGGTGTCAGGAAACCCTGTGAGTGTCTGCTGAGGTCTGCCAAGCAGAACCCGTTGTTATCTACTGTCCGCTTCAACGGGCGGGGATGGACGGTTCCAGGTGGCGTCTGACCGGCGGACAACCTTTCGAAGTTCGCGGGCACTTCGTGGCGATATGGCCTGCATCACGGTGTCGAGGAGGGCTCGGGCTTCGAGGGGGTTGCCGCAGTAGTCCCAGTGCACGTTGCCCCACTCGTAGTCGTGCCACAGATCCCGCTCGGGCTGGTGGACGTACTTCCTCCACAGGCCCACAGCCGTGCTGACATCGCCTGGCTGCAGATAGTTGCGGGTGTGCTCGAGACGGTTGATCTCGGACAGTGCACGCGAAGACAGACCGTCGATGACTGGCCTTGCACCCGTTGTCAGGTGGCTGCCGGGGGCGCCGGCACGGATCTGTCCTGGCCGTCTACGCGCCATGGACCTTTCGGTACGTCGTCATCGGGTCTGTCCTTGGTGGATACCCCGGCGTTTAGGCCGGGGAGGAAACGAAGCTCCTGCGGAGCAGTGCAGGGGAAGCCGGTTCGCCGTCAGGGCGGACCGGCGTGCGCCGTCCACCGGCCGACACCGGCCGCTCGCATGGGGGTTGATACGGTGTGAGGTATGGCGGAGCGGGTCAAGCGGGCGTTCAGGTACCGCTTTTACCCCACT
>NZ_KQ948701.1 GCF_001514145.1 Streptomyces canus | reverse complement strand
TGCGGGGCCTGGCCCGCGCGGCGCGCCGCGTACGCGGCGCTGATGTCCCGTTCCAGCGGGCCCATCGACGAGCCGTCCCACGCGATGTGATGCACCACGAGCAGCAACTCGTGCGCGTTCTGCCGGGTCGTGAAGAGCCAGCCACGGATCGCCACGTCCTCCGCCAGATCGAAGGCGCACCTCGTCGCCTCATCGATGGCCTTCTCGAGACCGCTTTCCTCGACCTGGACCTTCCGCAGCTCCCAGTCCAGCTCGTCCATCGACAGGATGCGCTGATAAGGCTCGCCGTCAGCGGTCGCGAAGACCGTGCGCAGCACCTCGTGCCGCTGCAGGACGTCCCGCAGGGCGGCCGAGAGCGCCTGCTGATCGATGTCGCCCGGCAGACGCAGGCGAACCGTGCTGTTGTACGTGGCGCTCGGGCCCTCGATCTGCCCGACGAACCAGAGCCGCTGCTGTGCGAAGGACACCGGCACCCGCTCCGGGCGCTGCCGCACCGTCAGCGCAGCGCGGGCCTCGCCCGCACCGGTGAGCCGGGCGGCCAGCGCGGCGACCGATCGCGCCTCGAACAAGGTGCGCAGGGACAGCTCCGCTCCCAGGACCGCACGCACTCGGCTGATCAACCGGACCGCGAGCAGGGAGTGCCCTCCGACGCTGAAGAAGTCGTCGTCCAGGCCGATGCGGTCCATCCCGAGCACCTCCGCGAACACGCTGCAGAGGATCTCCTCCTGCGGGGTGGACGGGGCTCGGCCTGGTCCCGCCGAGTACTCCGGTGCCGGGAGGGCGTTGCGGTCCAGTTTCCCGTTGGTCGTCAGCGGCAGGCTGTCGAGCACCACCACCGCCGACGGGACCATGTGCTCGGGCAGCCGCCGCGCGGTGAACTCCCGCACCGCATCCGACAGACCCTCACCGTCGGCGGGCAGGGCGGGGACGATGTAGACGACCAGGCGCTTGTCACCAGGGGTGTCCTCCCGGGCGATCACCGCGGCCTGCGCGACCCGGGGGTGCCCGGCCGCCACGGCCTGCACCTCGCCCGGCTCGATCCGGAAACCGCGGATCTTGACCTGCTCGTCACTGCGGCCCAGGTAGACCAGGTGCGCGTCCGCGGTCCACCGCGCCCGGTCACCGGTCCGGTACATCCGCGAGCCATCCGCGGCGAACGGGTCCGCCACGAACCGGGCCGCCGTCAACCCGGCCCGGCCCAGATACCCGCGCGCCAACTGGCCGCCCGACACGTAGACCTCGCCCGCGACGCCTACCGGGACGGGGCGCAGCCACTCGTCCAGGACGCGGACGCCGAGGCCCGGGAGTCCGCGCCCGATTACACTGCCGCCGTCCGTGGCGTACGGGGCGAGCTCGTGGTAGGTGACGTGCACGGTGGTCTCGGTGATCCCGTACATGTTGATCATCTTCGGCCCGGAGTCACCGTGCCAGGCCCACCAGCCGGTCAACCGGGCGGGGTCGAGCGCCTCGCCGCCGAAGACCACGGCACGCAGCGTCGTCCGCGCTTCCGGTCGTCGCTCCAGCGCCGCAAGCAGCTGGTAGAAGGCCGAAGGGGTCTGGCTGAGGATGGTGATCCGCTCGCGTTCGAGGAGGTCCAGGAAGTCTTCCGGACTCCGCGAGACCTCGAACGGGACCACGACGACCCGGCCGCCGTGCAGCAGCGCGCCCCACAGCTCCCAGACCGAGAAGTCGAACGCGAAAGAGTGGAACCACGTCCACGCGTCGCCTTGCCCGAACGTGAAGAGGCTCTCGGTGGCGGCGAACAGGTTCGTGGCGTTGCTGTGGGTGACGGCGACGCCCTTGGGCTTTCCCGTCGAGCCGGAGGTGTAGATGACGTACGCCGTGTGGTCCGGCAGCACGACGCCGCGCTCGCCCGGTCCGAGCGGGACGGCGTCGAAGGCCGTCAGGTCGCCGGCTGCCCCGGGCCCGTCCACAGTGACGCAGGTGAGCCCCTGCTCGGTCGCGACGCCGGCCACCACGTGCGAGTCGCCGTCGGCGAGGACGAGGGCGGGAGCCGCGTCCTGCAGGACGAACGCGATGCGGTCGGCCGGGTAGGCGGGGTCGATCGGCAGGTAGGCACCGCCGGCCTTCCAGACCGCCAGCAGCGCGACGATCAGTTCGACGGAGCGGTGCATCGCGACGGCGACCAGCGACTCCGGGCCGACGCCCTGGGCAAGTAGGAAGCGGGCGAGGCGGCTGGCCTGCGCGTCCAGCTCCGCGTAGGTGGTCCCGACGCCGTCTCGGATCACCGCGACTGCGTCCGGCGTGCGCGCCACCTGGGCCTCGAACATGGCCGGGAGTGAGTCCGCGCGTGCCTCCACGGCTGCCGGGTTCCCGTCCGTCAGAATCCGCCGCAGCTGATCCTCGTCGAGGACGTCCACGGTACGCAGGAGCTGGTCGACGCCGCCGTCGAGGGCTTGCTCCAGGGCGGCGACCAGGTTGCCGACGGTTGTGTGGAGGAGCACCGCGACGTCCTCCGGGTCGACCGGCGCGACGGCGTCGACGACCAGGCCGAATCCCTCGCCGTTGTCGTCGACCGAGACGGTCAATGGGTAGTTCGTGTGCTCCTGGGCGAAGACCGTCCGCACGCCCGTCAGGCCGGCGGTCTGCTCGTCGTCGGCGGCGGGGCGCTTGTCGGCGTTGGCGTTGTGGCGGTAGTTGAAGAGGGAGGTGAACAAGGGTGTGTCGCCCGGGACACCGCTGGCCTGCTGGGCCACGGCAAGGGGTGCGTGCTCGTGCTCCAGCAGCTCGGCAATCAGGCTCCGCATGCCGGAGACCGCCTCCCGCGCGGTGCCGCCGTCCACGCGCAGCCGCACCGGCAGCGTGTTGATGAACAGGCCCGCCACCCGGTCCGAGCCGGCGCCGGCGTTCATGCGGCCGAACAGCACCGTGCCGAAGACCACGTCCGAACGACCGGAGACCGCGGCGAGGACCCGCGCCCACGCCACATGCAACACGCTCGCGGGACTGGCGCCCGAACGCCGCGCGGCCTCCCGCAGGCGGGCCGCGAGGTCCGGCGCGAGGGACGTGAGCGCGCGTGTCGAGCCCGCGCCGTCGCCGCGGGCGTCGGTCAGCCCGAAGGGTGCGGTCGGCTCGTCCACGTCTCCCAGCAGGCGGGCGAAGAACTCCTCGTGCGCGGCCGGCTCGACTCCGCAGCGGGCCTGCGCCACGAACTCACGGAACGGCAGCGCCTCCGGCAGTTGCTCACCGCGACCGGCCAGGAACGCGCGGACCTCGCCCAGCATGACCGCGAGGGCGGTGTGGTCCTGGACCAGGTGGTGCATGCGCAGCAGCCCGAGCCAGGCGCCGGCGGCGCCGTCTTCCTCGTCGGCCACGGTGGCGTGCATGTCCAGCAGGGGTGCACGACCGATGTCCATCACCGAGCCGACCTCCGCGACGAGCGCGGCGGAGCGGTCCTGAGTGTCCTCGGGCAGGACCACGTCCCTGACGGGCAGTACAGCATGACGCCGGACCACCTGGACCGGCTCCCGCAGCCCCTCCCATACGAAGCCCGTGCGATAGATGTCGTGGCGGTCGAGCACCCGCTGCAACGCGGCGGCGAACTCGTCCAGACGGGAACGGGATGCGAACTCCATGACCACCGGCGAGACGTAGGCGTCGGCCCCCCGGTCCGCCCCCATCAGGTGGTGGAAGAGGATGCCCTCCTGCAGTGGAGCCAGCGGGTAGACGTCCGCGACATTCGCGACGCCGCCGTCCACCGTGGCCAGCACGCGGTCAATCTCCGCCTGGGACAGCTCGACCAGCGGCAGCATCGAGGGGGTGATCGCGTCGGCATCGGCCGGGATCGCGTTCGGCGGAACGGCCACGCGCTCCGGTGCCACCGTGTCGGTCAGCGCCGCCACCGTCGGCGTCTCGAACAGTGCCCGCACCGATATCCCCACGCCGTGGGCGCGCAGACGCTCGACAAGCGAGACGGCGAGGAGGGAGTGGCCGCCGAGGGCGAAGAAGTCGTCGTCGACGCCGATCGCCGGCAGGCCCAGAACCTCGGCGAAGACGGCGCAGAGGAGCTCCTCCTGCGGGGTAAACGGTCCACGGCCGGTCCCGGTCTCGGGAACGGGCAGTGCGCGGCGGTCGACCTTGCCGTTGGTCGTGAGCGAAATGGTGTCCAGGACCATGACGACGGACGGGACCATGTACTCCGGCAGCAGCCCGGAGCTGAAGCTGCGGACCTGCGCCGGCAGTCCGGCGGACTCGGCGCCCTCCACGGGGACGACGTACGCGACGAGACGCCTGTCGCCGGGCCTCTCCTCGCGGACGACGACGGCCGCCTGGGCGACGGACGGGTGGCCCGCCACGACGGCCTGGACCTCGCCCGGCTCGATGCGGAAGCCGCGGATCTTGACCTGCTCGTCGGCACGGCCGAGGTACAGCAACTCGCCGTCAGCGGTCCACTTGACGCGGTCGCCGGTCCGGTACATCCGCGTGCCGTCGGTCGCGAAGGGGTCGGCGACGAAGCGCCCGGCAGTCATGCCACTGCGGCGGAGGTAGCCGCGGGCCACGCCGGCGCCTGCGACGTAGAGCTCGCCCGCGACGCCCGGCGCCACTGGGGAGAGCGCGTCGTCGAGGACGTAGACGCGGGTGTTGGGGTTCGGGCGGCCGATGCCGGGCTTGTCGCCGGGAGCGAGCGGGTCCGACATGGTGGCGCAGACGGTGATCTCCGTCGGGCCGTAGGCGTTGACGAAGCGGCGGCCGTGCGACCAGCGGGCCAGCAGCTCCTCGCTCAGGGCCTCACCGGCGGAGACCAGGGAGGTGATCGAGCGCAGGTGGCGCTCCGGGTCGAGCACGGCGAGCACGGCCGGGGGCAGCGTCGCGTGGGTGACACCGAGGCGGTCGGCCAGCTCCTCCAGGCCGGCTCCCGGGCGCAGCCGCTCGGCCGGGGCGACGACCAGGCAGGCGCCCGAGCCGAACGCCATCAGGAACTCGGAGGCCGCGGCGTCGAAGCCGACGGAGGCGAACTGCAGGACTCTGCTTTCGGCGGTGACCGCGAAGCGCTCGATCTGGGCGGTGAGCAGGTTCACCGCGCCGGAATGGTGCGAGACGACGGCCTTGGGACGGCCGGTGGAGCCGGAGGTGTAGATGACGTAGGCCGGGTGGGCAGGGAGCGGCTCCGTGCGCTCGGCCGCGGTCAGCGGAGCGTCGCTCACGGTTTTCAATTCGGCGACGAAGCCCGCGTCGTCGATCCGGACGAGGGGCGCCGTCTCATGGACCCCTGTGACGACCGAGGCCGTCGCGGTGTCGGCCAGGACCAGCAGCGGCGCGGCGTCTTCCAGCATGAAGGAGATGCGTTCGGCCGGGTGGCCAGGGTCGACGGGGAGGTAGGCGCCGCCGGCCTTCCAGACGGCCAGGATGGCGGTGACCACCTCTACCGAGCGCTCCATCGCCACGGCGACGAGCGTCTCGGGGCCGACGCCACGGCCGACCAGCAGGCGCGCGAGGCGGTTGGCGCGCCCGTCCAGCTCGGCGTAGGTGAGCTCGCCGCCCTCGAAGGCGACGGCGACGGCATTGGGAGTACAGGCGACCTGGGCCTCGATCAGCTGCGGCACGGTACCGGCCGGGAGCTCACTCGCCGTGTCGTTCCAGGTGACCAGGACGCGCTCGCGTTCGTTCGCGTCGAGCACCTCGACGGCACCGAGGCGCTGCCGCGGGTCGGAGGAGACGGCTGCCAGCACCCGCGTCCAGCGCTGCGCGAGCAGTTCGGCCGTGGCCGGGTCGAAGAGGTCGGTGGCGACGTTGACGGTGCCGTGCAGCCCGGCCGGGAGGCCGTCGGCGTCGAAGGACTCGCCGATGACCACGTCGAGGTCGAACTTGGCAGGGAGTGATGTCTGCGGCAGTTGCCCGTCGGTCGCTCCCCCACTACGCAGGCCGGCGAGGCCGACACCGGCGCGGGCGTTGTTCTGCAGGGTCAGCATGACCTGGAAGAGCGGGGCCTTGGCCAGCGAGCGGCTGGGGGCGAGTTCCTCGACCAGGCGCTCGAAGGGCACGTCCTGGTTAGCGAAGACACCGAGGCTCGTCTCACGGACCCGCTCCAGGGTCTCGCGGAAGGTGGGGTCGCCTGACAGGTCGGTGCGCAGGACCAGGGTGTTCACGAAGCAGCCGACCAGGTCGTCCAGCGCCTCGTCGGTGCGGCCCGCGATCGGGGAGCCGATCGGGATGTCCGTGCCCGCACCCAGCCGGGAGAGCAGGACCGCGAGCGCGGCCTGCAGCACCATGAACAGCGTCACGCCCTCGCCCTTGGCCAGCTCCACCAGGCGCTCGTGGACCTCGGCCGGGATGTGCAGCGGGGTGCTGTGGCCGCGGTGGCTGGCGACGGCCGGGCGACGGCGGTCGAACGGCAGCTCCAGCTCCTCCGGGGCGCCGGCCAGCGCCTCGCGCCAGTAGGCGACCTGCCGGGAGATCAGGCTGTCCGGGTCGCTCTCATCGCCCAGCAGCCCGCGCTGCCAGATCGCGTAGTCCGCGTACTGCACCGGCAGCGGAGCCCAGGCGGGGGCCTCGCCTTCGCGGCGGGCCGCGTAGGCGGTGGCCAGGTCGCGGGCCAGGGGGCCCATCGACCAGCCGTCGCCGGCCACGTGGTGGACCATCAGGGACAGCACGTGGTCCGCTTCGGTCAGGGTGAAGAGCCAGGCTTCGAGCGGC
>NZ_KQ948700.1 GCF_001514145.1 Streptomyces canus | reverse complement strand
GGTGCTGGTCGGGTCCGCCGACGACGGTGTCGAGCAGCGCGACCCAGCGCTCGGCCAGGCGGGCGACCGATTCGGGCTCGAACAGGTCGGCGGCGCCGGTGACGGCGCCGTGCAGGCCGGCCGCGCGGCCGTCGGCATCGAAGGACTCGCCGAGGGCGACGTCGACGTCGACCTTGGCGTCCGTGGCCTCGCCCAGCTGACCGGAGGTGCCACCGACGCGCACATCACCGAGGTAGAGCGAGGCCCGCTCGGTGTTCTGCAGCGTCAGCGTCACCTGGAAGATCGGGTTGCGCACCAGCGAACGGGTCGGGGCGAGCTCCTCGACCAGGCGCTCGAAGGGCACGTCCTGGTGGGCGAAGGCGCCGAGCCCGGCCCTGCGGACGCGGGCCAGGACCTGCCGGAAGGTGGGGTTGCCGGACAGGTCGGTGCGCACGACCAGCGAGTTGACGAAGGTACCGACGAGAGCGTGCAGGGCCTCGTCGGTGCGACCGGCGATGGCGGAACCGATGGGGATGTCTGTGCCGGCGCCGAGCCGGGAGAGCAGGACCGCAAGCGCTGCCTGCAGGACCATGAACAGCGTCACGCCCTCCTCGCGCGCCAGCTCGGCCAGGCGCGCGTGAAGCTCGGCCGGGACGGCGAAGCGGGAGACGTGGCCGCGGTGGCTGGCGATCGCCGGGCGCGGGTGGTCGAACGGCAGCTCCAGCTCCTCAGGGGCGCCGGCCAGGGTCTGCCGCCAGTAGGCGACCTGGCGTGAGAGCAGGCTCTCGGGATCGTCTTCGTCGCCGAGCAGTTCGCGCTGCCAGAGCGCGTAGTCGGCGTACTGGACCGGCAGCGGAGTCCACTCGGGCGCGCGGCCTTCGCCACGGGCGGCGTAGGCGGCGGAGATGTCGCGGGCCAGCGGGCCCGTCGACCAGCCGTCGGCGGCGATGTGGTGGACCACAAGGACCAGCACATGCTGCTCGGGGCCGGTCGAGAACAGCGACGCCTTGATGGGGATCTCGGTGGCCAGATCGAAAACGTGGCCGGTGGCGGCGGAGACGGCGGCCGGGAGTTCCGTCTCGGCGAGTTCGGCGGTCTCCAGCCGCCAATTCAGCTCGTCCAGGTCGAGGATGCGCTGGTAGGGGCGGCTGTCGGCGATGGTGTAGACGGTGCGCAGCACTTCGTGCCGGACGATGGCGTCGCGCACGGCGGCAGCGAGAGCATCGCGGTCGACATCGCCGGTGAGACGCAGCGTGCCGGCGATGTTGTAGGTGGCACTGGGGCCTTCCAGCTGGTCGATGAACCACAGGCGCTCCTGCGCGAAGGAGAGCGGCACCCGCTCGGGCCGTTCCTGCGCGGTGAGCGCCAAGCGGGCACGGCCGGCGCCGCGCAGGCGGGCCGCGAGGCCGGCAACGGTCGGGGCTTCGAACAGCGTCCGGATCTCCAGCTCGATGCCGAGGACAGCGCGGATCCGGCTGACCAGACGGGTGGCCAGCAGCGAGTGACCGCCGAGGGAGAAGAAGTCGTCGTCGACGCCGACGCTCGCGACGCCCAGCACGTGGGCGAAGGCCCCGCTGAGGATCTCCTCCTGCAGTGTGGAGGGCTCGCGGCGGGCGGCGGTGGCGCTGTAGTCGGGGGCGGGCAGGGCCTTGCGGTCGACCTTGCCGTTGTCGGTCAGCGGCATCGCGTCGAGGACGACGACAGCTGAGGGGACCATGTATTCGGGCAGCTGGTCGGCGGCGAAGCGGCGCAGCACTGCGGGCAGCTCGACCGCGGCGACACCGGCGCCGGCGACTACGTAGGCCACCAGGCGCTTGTCTCCCGGGGTGTCCTCTCGGGCGACGACGACAGCCTGGGGGACGTCCTCGTGGCGGGCCAACAGCGCCTCGACCTCGCCGGGCTCGATGCGGTGGCCGCGGATCTTGACCTGGCCGTCGGCACGGCCGACGAAGGCCAGTTCGCCGTCAGCGGTCCAGCGGGCCAGGTCGCCGGTACGGTACATGCGGGTTCCGGGGATGCCGAACGGGTCGGCGGTGAAGCGCTCCGCCGTGAGCGCGGGCCGGTCCAGGTAGCCGTGAGCCAGGCCACCACCCGCGATGTAGAGGTCGCCGGTGACGCCGATCGGCACCGGCTGCAGGGCCGTGTCCAAGACGTACACGCTGGTGTTGGCGATCGGGCGGCCGATGGAAGGGTTGTGGCCCTCGGCCTCTCCGAGTTCACGGGCGGTGGACCAGATCGTGGTCTCGGTGGGCCCGTAGAGGTTGGTGGCCGAGCCGAGGGCGTACAGCTCCGGTGCCAGTTCGGCGGGCAGGGCTTCGCCGCCGACGAGGACGCGCAGCGGCGGGAGGCCGGTGGCGCGCGAGGTCTGCTCGGCGAGCACGGTCCGCCACAGTGACGGGGTCGCCTGCATGATCGTCGTCCCGCTGCGCCGCAGCAGGGAGATCAGCTCGGCCGGGTCCACGACGGTCCGTCGAGGGGCGAGTACGACCGTGGCGCCGCTGATCAGCGGCAGGTACAGCTCCAGTCCGGCGATGTCGAAGGAGATCGTGGTGACGGCCAGCCAGTTGTCGCTCTCGTCGAGCGGGAACCGGCGGCCCATGTCGGTGAGGAAGTTCGTCAGCGCCGCGTGCGGGACGACGACGCCCTTGGGGCGGCCGGTCGAGCCGGAGGTGTGCAGTATGTAGGCGGGCAGGTCGCCACGGAAGGCGCCGCCTCGCTCGGCGTCGTTCAGTGCGTCTGCGGAACGGGCGTCGAGGGCAGCGGCTGTTTCCGGCGCGTCGATCAGCAGCTGGGCTGGGCCGCCCTCGGGCAGACCGGAAAGGGTCGAGGAGTCGGCGAGCAGCAGCGCGGGCGCCGTGTCGTCGAGGACGTAGGCGATGCGGTCGGCTGGGTACTCCGGGTCGAGGGGGATGTAGGCGGCGCCGGTCTTGAGCACGGCGAGCAGCGCGACCAGCAACTCGGCGGAGCGCGGCAGCACCAGAGCAACGCGTCCGCCGGGGCGCACCCCGCGCTCCAGCAGCAGCCGGGCGAGCCGGTTGCTGCGGGCGTCGAGCTCGCCGTAGGTGAGCCGCGTCGCCTCGCAGTCGACAGCCATGGCCTCGGGCGTGCGGGCGGCCTGGCTCTCGAAGAGCTGGACGACGGTGGCGTCCGAGGTCTCGGCGGCGGTGTCGTTCCAGACCACGAGCAGCTGTTCGCGCTCGTCGGCGGCCAGCACGTTGACCCGGCTGACCCGCTGTTGCGGGTCAGCGGCCAGTTCGGCGGTGACCCGGGTCCAGTGGTCAGCAAGGCGCCGCACCGACTCGGGTTCGAACAGGGCGGCGGAGGCGGTGAGCTGGCCACGCACGCCCGCGGGGCTTCCGGCGGCGTCGAAGGCCTCGCTGACGGTGAAGTCGAGGTCGAACTTGGCGACCGCCGCGCCGGCGGTGAGGCCGGCCGCCACCTCCGCGGCGACCTCGGCGGAGGCCGGGCCGCCGCTGCTCAGGCCAGCGAGCGCGCCGGAGGTGCGGGCGTTGTTCTGGACGGTCAGCATGACCTGGAACAGCGGGTGCCGGGCGAGCGACCGGGCCGGGGCCAGCTCCTCGACGAGCCGTTCGAAGGGCACGTCCTGGTTCTCGAAAGCGCCGAGACCGGCCTCCCGGGCCCGGGCGATGGCCTCGCGGAAGGTGGGGTCGCAGGACAGGTCCGTCCGCATGACCAGGTTGTTGACGAAGAAGCCGACCAGGTCGTCGAGGGCCTCGTCGGTGCGGCCGGCGGTGGCCGAGCCGATGGGAATGTCCGTGCCGGCTCCGAGCCGGCAGAGCAGGACCGCGAGCGCGGCCTGCAGCACGATGAAGACAGTGACGCCCTCCGCCTGGGCCAGCTCGACCAGCTGGGCGTGAACCTCGGCGGGCAGCTCCAGCGGCACGCTGCGACCGACGTAGTCGGCGGCCGCCGGTCGTGGGTGGTCGTAGGGCAGGTCCAGCTCCTCCGGCGCGCCCTCCAGGGCCTGGCGCCAGTAGGCGGTCTGGCGGGAGATCACGCTCTCGGGGTCGTCTTCGTCGCCGAGGAGTTCGCGCTGCCACAGGGCGTAGTCGGCGTATTGGACGGGCAGCGGCTCCCAGTCCGGGGCGTGCCCGGCGCTGCGGGCCGCGTGGGCGGTGGCGAGGTCTCGGGCGAGCGGGCCCATGGACCAGCCGTCGCCCGCGATGTGGTGCACCACGAGGACCAGGACGTGGTCCTCGTGGGAGGTGGAGAAGAGCCAGGCCCGGATCGGGATGTCCGTGCTGAGGTCGAAGACGTGGCGGGTGGTGGCGGCGACGGCCGCCGCGAGCTCCTCCAGTGGCACGTCGGCGGTGAGCAGCTGCCAGTCGAGCCGGTCCATGGGCAGGATGTGTTGGTGGGGCTCGTCGTCGACGACGGTGAAGACGGTGCGGAGGACTTCGTGCCGCTTCAGCACGTCCCGCAGTGCGGCCGCCAGCGCGGCCTTGTCGACGTGGCCGGACAGACGCATGGAAACCGGGATGTTGTAGACGGCGCTTGGGCCTTCCAGCTGTCCGATGAACCACAGGCGTCGTTGCGCGAAGGACAACGGGAACATCAGGACTCCTCCTGCTTGCGCATGGGTCGTAGGGCGGGCCGGGCGGACTTCTTCTCTCCGAGCCGAGTTGCCGTCTTTGCCACGGTCCGGGCCTCGAAGAGGGTCCGCAGCGGAAGTTCCACACCCATCAGCGCCCGGACCTTGCTGACCAGCCGGGTGGCCAGCAGCGAGTGCCCGCCAAGGGTGAAGAAGTCGTCGTCGACGCCGACGTCCGGCACGCCCAGCACCTCGGCGAACGCCTGGCACAGACCGGCCTCACGCGGGTTGGACGGGCCCCGACGTTCGGCGCCGCCGGAGTACTGCGGCGCGGGCAGCGCCGCGCGGTCGAGCTTGCCGTTGGCGGTCAGCGGGATCGCGTCGAGCACAACCACGGCCGCCGGGACCATGTGGTCGGGCAGGAGCTGGGCGCTGAACTCCCGTAGCGCGTCAGGCAGGCCGTCGGCGGTGGCCTTGCCGTCGGGGACGACGTAGCCGACGAGGGAGAGCTCGCCGGGGGTGAGCTCCCGGGCCACGACAGCGGCTTGGGCGACGGCGGGGTGCTCCGCGAGCACGGCCTGGACCTCGCCCGGTTCGATACGGAAGCCGCGGATCTTCACCTGCTCGTCGGCGCGGCCTGCGAAGACCAGCTGGCCGTCGGCGGTCCAGCGTGCCCGGTCGCCCGTTCGGTACATCCGCGCGCCGTCGGTGGCGAAGGGGTCGGCGACGAAGCGCTCGCCGGTCTGTCCGGAGCGGTTGACGTAGCCGCGGGCCAGACCGGCGCCGGCGACGTAGAGGTCGCCCGCGACGCCCGGGGCGACCGGGGCGAGACGCTCGTCCAGGACGTAGATCCGGGTGTTGGCGATCGGCGCACCGAACGGCACCAGGCCACCGCGGTCCGCGTCCACGTCCCCGGCGGCGACCATGACGGTGGCTTCGGTCGGACCGTAGGTGTTGACCAGGCGACGGCCCTGCGACCAGATCCGCGCCTGCGCTGTGTCGATCGCCTCGGCACCCACCAGCAGGGTCTCGACCCCGGTCAGGTCGCCGGGCTCCAGCACGCGCAGCAGCGAGGGGACGACGCTGGCGGCGCGGACCCTGCCGCGCCGGATCACCTGTGCCAGCAGCCGGGCGTCGGTCCGCTCGTGCGAACCCACCACAACCAACGCCGCGCCACCGGTCAGCGCGACCGTCAGATCCAGCACCGACGCGTCGAAGCCGAACGAGGCGAACTGCAGCACACCCGTGTCCGGCTTGACGTCGAAGACCGGACCGAACACCGAGACGAGGTTGGTCAGGGCCCGGTGGTCGACCGCAACGCCCTTGGGACGACCCGTCGAACCCGAGGTGTAGATCACGTACGCCAGGCCGCCGAGCACAACGGGCATCGGCGGCGCCTCCGCGGAGGTGGCAGCCAGCCGTTCCGCGACGTCTGCCGCATCCAGGGCGAGGGTGGGCGAGGTGACACGCGGCAGCTTCGCCAGCGTCGCGGTGTCACTGAGCAGCAGGACGGGGCGGCTGTCCTCGATGACGTAGGCGATCCGGTCCGCCGGATACTCCGGATCCATCGGCACATAGGCACCCCTCGCCTTCCACACCGCCAGCAGGGCCACCACCAGGTCGACCGAGCGAGGCAGGCAGACCGCGACCAGCGTCTCGGGGCCCACGCCCTGTTCGACGAGGAGGTTGGCGAGGCGGTTGGCCCTGGCGTCGAGGCGACCGTAGGTCAGTTCCACTTCGCCGCTGACGACGGCGACCGCCTCCGGCGACTCCCCCGCCCGCGCCGCGATCAGCTCCGGCACCGACACTCTGGGCACCTCGGCCGCCGTGGCGTTCCAGCCCACCAGCACGCGCTCGCGCTCGTCCGCCGACATGACGTCGATCGCGTGCACGGGGAGGGCCGGGTCCGTGCCCACGGTCGCGAGCACCCGGGCCCAGCGCTCGGCCAGCAACTCCGCGGTGGCGGGGTCGAAGAGGTCGGTGGCCGCCGTCAGTCTCCCGCGCAGTCCGGCCGGACTGCCGTCGGCGCCGAAGACCTCGCTGACCATGATGTCCAGGTCGAACTTGGCCGCCGTGGAGCCACCGTCTCGAACGGACGCGGCCGCCGCTCCCCCGGCCCGCATGCCTTGCAGGCCAACCGAGGCGCGCGTGGTGTTCTGCACCGTCAGCAGGACCTGGAAGAGCGGGGCGCGCGCGAGGGAGCGCTCCGGTGCCAGCTGCTCGACCAGGCGCTCGAAGGGGACGTCCTGGTGGGCGAAGGCGCCGAGGCCGGCTTCGCGGACCCGCGCGAGCGCTTCGCGGAAGGTCGGGTCTCCGGACAGGTCCGTCCGTATCACGAGCGTGTTGACGAAGAACCCGATGACGTCGTCCAGCGCTTCGTCGGTGCGACCCGCGACCGCGACGCCGATCGGGATGTCCGTGCCCGCACCCAGGCGCGAGAAGACCACGGCAAGCGCGGCCTGGAGCACCATGAAGAGGGTCACACCCTCGGCGCGCGCCAGCGCCGCGAGCCGGGCGTGGCCCTCGGCGGGGACCTCCAGGTCGACGCTGTGGCCGCGATGGCTTGGTACGGCCGGGCGCGGGCGATCGAAGGGCAGCTCCAGTTCCTCTGGAGCACCGGCCAGGGTCTCGCGCCACCAGGTGACCTGACGGGAGATCAGACTGTCCGGATCGTCCTCGTCGCCGAGCACCTCGCGCTGCCAGAGCGCGTAGTCGGCGTACTGGACCGGCAGCGGCCTCCAGACGGGAGCGCGGTCGGCCAGTCGGGCGGAGTAGGCAGCCGCGAGGTCACGAGCCAGGGGGCCCATCGACCAGCCGTCACCCGCGATGTGGTGGATCACCAGGACCAGGACCTGCTCGTCCGCGGCCGGGCCGGTCGAGAAGAGCCACGCCTTGAGCGGCCCCTCGGCGGACAGGTCGAAGGCGTGGGACTTGGCCGTCTCGATGGCCTCCGGGAGGGCGTCTTCGGTGACCGTGACCGTTTCCAGCGTCCAGTCCAACTCGCCCACCGTGAGGATGCGCTGCCGGGGCCCGTCCTCGGTCGAGGCGAAGACCGTGCGCAGCACCTCGTGGCGCTCCAGGACGTCCCGCAGGGCCGCTGCCAGCGCGTCCCGGTCCAGATCGCCCGCCAGTGGCAGCACGACCGGCAGGTTGTAGGTGGCGCTCGGGCCTTCGAGTTGGCTGAGGAACCACAGGCGCTGCTGGGCGAAGGACAGTGGCAGCTGCTCCGGCCGTTGCTGGACGGTCAGCGCCGCCCGTGCCTCGCCTGCGCCGTGCAACCGTGCGGCCAGACCGGCCACGGTCGGGGTCTCGAACAGCGCACGCAGCGGGAGTTCCACGCCGAGCAGCGCACGGATCCGGCTGAGCAGCCGGACGGCCGAGAGTGAGTGGCCGCCCAGGGCGAAGAAGTCGTCGTCGACGTCGACGCCGTCCCGCCGCAGGATCTGGGCGAAGGCCCCGCAGAGGATCTCCTCCTGAGGGCTCGCCGGCCCTCGGCTGATGGTGGTGCCGGCCTCGAAGTCGGGGACTGGCAGAGCCTCGCGGTCCAGCTCTCCGTCGACTGTCAGCGGGAGCGCGTCGAGCAGGACAACGGCCGCGGGGACCATGTGCTCCGGCAGGCGCGCGGCTGTGAACCTTTGGAGCGCCTGCGTCAGATGGGCAAGCCCCCTGCCTTGCTCTGCGGGGAGAATGTAGGCGACCAGGTGCTTGTCGCCTGAGGCGTCCTCGTGAGCCACCACTGCGGCCTCAAGCACGGCGGGATGGCCGGCCATGACGCCCTGCACGTCTGTGAGCGCGATGCGGTACCCACGGATTTGGACGTGCTCGTCCGCGCGCCCGAGGAGCACCAGCTGCCCGTCAGGGGTCCATTTCGCCCGGTCCCCGGTGCGGTACATCCGCCGTCCGTCCTGTGCGAACGGATCGGCCAGGAAACGTGCGGCGGTGAAGCCCGGACGCCCCAGGAAGCCGTCCAGGCCTGAGCCGGAGACGTAGAGGTCACCGGACACGCCCGGCAGGACCAGGGACAGGTACTCGTCCAGGACATAGAGGCAGGCGTCGGCGACCGGCTTCCCCTCCCGGCTGAGGCCGTCGGCCAAGAGCCCGGCCACCGTCTCGAGGCCGGTGTCGCTCCATTCCCCCAGCACACGCTGTCGCTCTGCCTCGGTGAGCACCTCGATCTCGTGCAGCCGGAGTTCGGGCGTCTCGGCCACCAGCTCGAGGACTCGCGCCCAGCGCTCGGCGATCCGCTGCACGGTCTCGGGGTCGAAGAGGTCGGCCGCGGCGCGGACGATCCACCGGAGTCCGGCGGGACGCCCCTCACCGTCGGCCGACTCCTCGACCGAGAGGTCGAGGTCGAACTTGGCAGCCGAGGAGCGCACGGGCGGTGCGGCGAACGGCGTGGCCGAGGGCTCGGCGACGGTCCGCACCCCGGT
>NZ_KQ948699.1:7666-10987 GCF_001514145.1 Streptomyces canus | reverse complement strand
ATGTGTCTCAGTCCCGGTTCTGTACGTGCTGGTAGCCGAAACGGCCCTTGCTGCAGAGGCTGCTCTGGGTCACCGTCTGCTCGTGCGGGGCGGTGACCTTCACGACTCCATTGTCCTGCACATGGAGCGTGAGGTCGCAGTCCACTCCGCGGTGCGCGCACACGGTGTCGGTGCGGGTCTGTGACGCCTCGTCCCAGGTACCCGCCGCTCGCCTGTCGAACTCCGACCGCTCGGGAAACCGGCCGGTTCGACCGTTCGTCGCGTCCGGGATACCGCTCATCGCATACGGTCGACGCGCCGCCTTTTCAACCAGCTTGATTGTTCCTACCGTCCGGGATCATGAGTCCCCCTGTCGCGCCCCCGGGTTGGAGCCGCTGGCTCGTCCCCCCGGCCGCTCTCTCGGTCCATCTCTCCATCGGCCAGGCGTACGCATGGTCCGTGTTCAAGCCGCCGCTCGAGTCCGCGCTCGGTCTCAGCGGCACGCAGAGCGCACTGCCCTTCCAGCTCGGCATCGTGATGCTCGGCCTGTCCGCCGCGTTCGGCGGCACGCTCGTGGAGCGCAACGGGCCGCGCTGGGCCATGACCGTGGCGCTGATCTGCTTCTCGTCCGGCTTACTGCTCTCCGCGCTGGGCGCGGCCACCGAGCAGTACTGGCTGATCGTCCTCGGCTACGGCTTCGTCGGCGGCATAGGCCTCGGCATCGGCTACATCTCGCCGGTCTCCACCTTGATCAAGTGGTTCCCGGACCGGCCCGGCATGGCCACCGGCATCGCCATCATGGGCTTCGGCGGCGGCGCGCTCATCGCCTCGCCCTGGTCGGCGCAGATGCTGGACTCCTTCGGCTCCGACAGCTCCGGGATCGCACTGGCGTTCCTCGTGCACGGGCTGTCGTACGCCGTCTTCATGCTCCTCGGAGTCCTGCTGGTGCGCGTGCCGCGCAGCGAGAGGCCGGTCCAGAGCGCGCCCAGTGCTTTCGAAGGGCCCCAGGTCTCGGCACGCAACGCCGTGCGCACGCCCCAGTTCTGGTGTCTGTGGGTCGTGCTCTGCATGAACGTGACCGCGGGCATCGGCATCCTGGAGAAGGCCGCACCGATGATCACGGACTTCTTCAAGGAGACGTCGACCCCGGTCTCGGTGTCGGCTGCGGCCGGCTTCGTCGCGCTGCTGTCGGCGGCCAACATGGCCGGCCGGATCGGCTGGTCGTCGACGTCCGATCTGATCGGACGGAAGAACATCTACCGCGTCTACCTGGGCGTGGGCGCCGTGATGTACGGGCTCATCGCCCTGTTCGGTGACTCCTCCAAGCCGTTGTTCATCCTGTGCGCACTGGTGATCCTGTCCTTCTACGGCGGCGGCTTCGCGACGATCCCCGCCTACCTGAAGGACCTCTTCGGCGCCTACCAGGTCGGTGCCATCCATGGCCGGCTGCTCACCGCCTGGTCCACGGCCGGTGTCCTCGGGCCGCTGATCGTGAACTGGATCGCCGACCGGCAGGAGGACGCGGGCAAGAGCGGGTCCGCCCTCTACGGCCTGTCGTTCGTGATCATGATCGGGCTGCTCGTCGTCGGCTTCGTCGCCAACGAGCTGGTCCGCCCCGTCAATGCCCGCCACCACATTCCCGCACCGAGGGAGGCCGCCGATGCCGCAGTCCGACAGCAGCCAGAGTCCGCCTGACCGGCGCCCGCTGATCGCCCTCGCCTGGGTGTGGGTCGGCGCGCCGCTCGCCTACGGGCTCTACGAACTCGTACAGAAAGCGACGCAACTGTTCACCGGGTGACTGTTCGGAAGGTGTTCGGGCGTCCGAGGGTGTGAGGGAAGCTGACAACTCGGGCGCCCGTTTCCTGTGGCCTTACGTGCCCGCGTACCCGTGAGTCACTGATCAGACTGGAGGATCCCTACCCAAGGCAACAAGGGGGACCCTCCATGAACGGCTCGCGGATCGCCGCAGTCGGCCACTACCAGCCCGCCAAGGTACTCACCAACGAGGAACTGGCGGGCCTGGTCGACACCAGCGACGAGTGGATCAGGTCCCGGGTGGGGATCAAGACCCGCCACATCGCCGGTCCCGACGAGCCGGTCGACGAGCTCGCCTCGCACGCCGCCGCCAAGGCGCTGGCCTCGGCAGGGCTCGCCCCCGCCGACATCGACCTGGTCCTGGTCGCCACGTCGACCGCCGTCGACCGGTCCCCGAACATGGCCGCGCGGGTCGCGGCCCGACTCGGCATCCCCTCACCGGCCGCGATGGACGTCAATGTGGTGTGCGCCGGCTTCACCCACGCGCTGGCCACCGCGGACCACACCGTCCGGGCCGGTGCGGCGACCCGGGCGCTGGTGATCGGCGCCGACAAGATGTCGGCGGTGACCGACTGGAGCGACCGCACCACCTGTGTGCTCGTCGGTGACGGGGCGGGTGCGGCGGTCGTCGAGGGGGCCGACGTGCCCGGTATCTCTCCCGTGCTGTGGGGATCGGTGCCCGAGATGGGGCACGCCGTGCGGATCGAGGGTGAGCCGGCGCGGTTCGCGCAGGAAGGGCAGAGCGTCTACCGCTGGGCGACCACCAAGCTTCCGGCGCTGGCCCGGCAGGCCTGCGAGCGCGCGGGGCTCACCCCCGAGGACCTCGCCGCGGTCGTGCTGCACCAGGCGAACCTGCGGATCATCGAGCCGCTGGCGGAGAAGATCGGCGCGGTCAACGCCGTCGTGGCCCGTGACGTCACGGAGTCCGGGAACACCTCGGCGGCCAGCATTCCGCTCGCGTTCTCCAAGCTCGTCGAGCGGGGGGAGATCTTGACCGGGGACCCGGTGCTGCTCTTCGGATTCGGCGGGAACCTGTCGTACGCCGGGCAGGTCGTCCGCTGCCCGTGAGGCGCGGGATGTGACGAGGTCGATTCGCGGTTTACCTGGCCCCTGTGCGCCGTAGACTGTAGACAAAAGGCAACTGGTAGGGGTGTCCGGGGTGTCCGCCCGTCGAGGAGGGGGACCGCGATGTTGTCGACAGGTCTGCCGCAGGGAGCCGTGCCGAAGCTCGAACGTCCCGGTCCGCTGCGTGATCGCGTGTACGAGGCGCTGCTGGAACTGATCACGACGCGGGCTCTGCAGCCGGGTCAGCATCTGGTGGAGAGTGAGTTGGCGGGGCATTTGGGGGTGTCGCGGCAGCCGGTGCGTGAGGCTTTGCAGCGGTTGAACACTGAGGGGTGGGTGGATCTGCGGCCTGCTCAGGGTGCGTTCGTGCATGAGCCGACGGATGAGGAGGCTGATCAGCTTCTGACGGTGCGGACGTTGTTGGAGGCGGAGGCGGCGCGGTTGGCTGCGGCGAATGCGGGC
>NZ_KQ948699.1:0-7390 GCF_001514145.1 Streptomyces canus | reverse complement strand
GAACTGATGCGGGAGCACACCGAGCACACGCGAACGTCGTACCACGCCCGCCGCCGCTCGTAGTCACCTCACCGGAACGCGTCCGCGTGGTCCCGGGCCCAGCGGGCGAAGGTGCGCGGCGCCCGGCCCGTGACCTGGTGCACCGTGGGCAGGACCACTGCCTCGTCCAGGGTGCCGTCGACGAAGAAGGCGAAGAAGGCGTCGACGTACGGTTTCGGCACGCCGGCCGCCTCCATCTCCGCGCGGGTCTCCTCGTGCTCCAGTCCCACGGCGCGCAGGTCCCGGCCCAGCGCCTCGCCGAGGATCCGGACCCGGTCGGCGGGCAACAGCGCCTCGGGGCCGGTGACTTCGAGAACGCGGCCCGTGAACTCGTCGGACACCAGGGCTCGGAGCGCGACGTGCGCGATGTCGTACGGGTCGATGTCGGTGGTCCGCGCGTCCGGGAAGGGCACCCGGACCGTGTCGCCCTCGCGGATCTGGTCCGCGAGTTGGAGCGCGTTGGTCATGAAGCTCGTCGGGCGGACGAACGTCCACGCGAGACCCAGTCGCGTACGGCGTCCTCCGCGTCCAGCAGATAGCCGGCGACCGCGTTGTCCCGGTCGCCGGTGACCGCCGACAGGCCGGAGAGCAGGACCACGCGCAGCACACCCGCGGCCCGCGCGTCCGCCAGAATCTGCCGCTGGCCGCCGTACCCGGGCATCAGGAACAGCCCTCGTACGCCTGTCAGCGCGGCCCGTACGGTCTCGGGCCGGTTCAGATCGCCCGCCACGGCCTCCGCGCCCGCCGGTAATCCCTCGCTCCGCCCGGACCGGCTGATCGCCCGCACCCGCTCGCCGGACTCCGCCAGCGCACGCACGAGTTCGGCCCCACATTCCCTGTCGCACCCGTCACCAGAAACATGTGCTGCCCTCCCTTGCACCCATCCTGCGGGGCCGGGTGCCGGGGCACCAGAGTGCGACAGGTCTTTGTCCTGAGAGTGGAGAAAGTCGGCATCAATCTGCGCACAGCTTCTTCCCAGGTTCGGCAGCCGCTGCTACGTTCCCCTCGAAAGCCCGGCAACTGGTGGCCGAATGAGGCGGGGAGGGGCTCGTGAGACGCATGACGGCACGACCCGCGAACGCGCATCAGGCCCGGCTGCTCAAGCTGTTGCGCGACGGAGGACCCAACTCCCGAGCCCAACTGGGCGATCAGGTCGACCTGTCACGGTCCAAGCTGGCCGTGGAGGTGGACCGCCTGCTGGAGACGGGCCTGATCGTGGCCGACGGACTCGCCGCCTCCCGCGGCGGGCGCCGCTCCCACAACATCCGGCTCGCCCCCAATCTGCGTTTCCTCGGCGTGGACATCGGCGCGACCTCGGTCGACGTCGCCGTCACCAACGCCGAGCTGGAGATCCTGGGACATCTCAACCAGCCCATGGACGTCCGCGAGGGCCCGGTCGCGGTCTTCGAGCAAGTCCTGTCCATGGCCGCGAAGTTGAGGGCCTCGGGGCTCGCGGAGGGTTTCGACGGCGCCGGCATCGGCGTCCCGGGACCGGTCCGCTTCCCCGAGGGCGTACCGGTGGCTCCGCCGATCATGCCGGGCTGGGACGGCTTCCCCGTGCGGGAGGCGCTCAGCCAGGAACTCGGCTGTCCGGTCATGGTCGACAACGACGTGAACCTGATGGCGATGGGGGAGATGCACGCGGGCGTCGCACACTCCGTGGGCGACTTCCTCTGCGTGAAGATCGGCACCGGCATCGGCTGCGGCATCGTCGCCGGCGGTGAGGTCCACCGCGGCGTGACGGGCAGCGCGGGCGACATCGGGCACATCCAGGCCGTGCCCGACGGCCGCCCGTGCGCCTGCGGCAACCGGGGCTGTCTGGAAGCCCACTTCAGCGGGGCCGCCCTCGCCCGGGACGCCATGGAGGCGGTCGAGCAGGGGCGCTCCGAGGAGCTCGCCGCTCGCCTCGCGGCGAACGGCGCTCTGACCGCGGTCGACGTCGCTGCCGCCGCTGCCGCCGGTGACGCCACCGCCCTCGACCTGATCCGTGAGGGAGGCAACCGGACCGGCCAGGTCATCGCCGGACTGGTCAGCTTCTTCAACCCCGGCCTGGTGGTGATCGGCGGCGGGGTGACCGGCCTCGGCCACACCCTGCTCGCCGCGATCCGCACCCAGGTCTACCGCCAGTCACTGCCGCTCGCGACCGGCAACCTGCCCATCGTTCTAGGAGAGTTGGGTCCCACCGCCGGAGTCATCGGCGCAGCCCGGCTCATCAGCGACCACCTGTTCTCACCCGCGTAAGCCACTTCTCGGTACGGCGCCGTCCGCCACGGCACGTTCTGATACGCCCCTCCAGCACAGCGCTCCTGCTTCGCCCTGCCCTGAAACCGGCCCGCACGCCCGCCAAGGGGACCTCATGGCACCAGAACCACCGCTGCTCAGCATGTCCGGCATCACCAAGTCGTTCCCCGGAGTCCGGGCCCTCGACGGCGTGGACCTCGAAGTCCAGGCCGGCGAAGTGCACTGTCTGCTCGGCCAGAACGGGGCCGGGAAGTCCACCCTCATCAAGGTGCTGGCCGGCGCCCACCAGCCCGACACCGGGCGCCTGCGCTGGCGCGGCGAGGAGGTCACGCTCCGCTCGCCGATCGCCGCCATGCGCCTCGGCATCGCCACCATTTACCAGGAACTCGACCTGGTGGAGCACCTGTCCGTGGCCGAGAACGTCCACCTCGGCCACGAACCCACGGCGGCGGGGTTCGTCGTACGGGGCAAGGCGGCTCGTCGGTCGACGGCCGCACTGCTACGACGGCTCGGGCACCCGGAGATCGATCCGGCCCGCCTGGTCGGGGAGTTGTCGGCGGCACAGCAGCAGATCGTGTCCATGGCGCGGGCCCTCTCGCACGACGTACGGCTGATCGTGATGGACGAACCGTCCGCCGCCCTCGACCCGGACGAGGTCGACAACCTCTTCCGGATCGTCGGCGACCTCATCGCCGAAGGCGTCGCCGTCGTCTACATCTCCCACCGCCTGGAGGAGATCCGGCGGATCGGGGACCGGGTGACCGTCCTCAAGGACGGCCGGGCCGTCGCCGTCGGACTGCCCGCGAAATCGACGCCGACGCGAGAGGTCGTCGCGCTGATGACGGGCCGCAACGTCGAGTACGTCTTCCCGGACCGGCCGACGGCTCCCGCGAAGGGCGAGCGGCCACTCCTCGAAGTCCAAGGGCTCAGCCGACAGGGCGAGTTCGACCCCCTCGACCTCGTGGTCCACCCCGGAGAGATCGTCGGCCTCGCCGGACTCGTCGGCTCGGGACGCTCCGAGATCCTGGAGACCGTCTACGGCGCCAGGAAGCCCACCACCGGCCAAGTCGTCGTGGACGGCAAGGCGTTGAAGCCGGGAAATGTCCGAGCAGCCGTCCGCGCCGGGATCGGACTGGCCCCCGAGGAGCGCAAGGCGCAGGCCCTGCTGATGCTGGAGTCGGTCACCCGCAACGTCTCCGTCTCCTCCATGTCCCGCTTCTCCCGGGCCGGCTGGATCGACCGGGGCGCCGAACTCGGGGCGGCCCGGGCGGCCACCCGCGAACTGTCGCTGCGGCCCGACAACCCCTCCGTGCCGATCCGCACCCTGTCCGGCGGCAACCAGCAAAAAGCGGTCCTGGCCCGCTGGCTGCTGCGCGGCTGCCGGGTCCTGCTGCTCGACGAACCCACCCGGGGCGTCGACGTCGGCGCCCGCGCCGAGCTGTACGCGGTCGTGCGGCGACTGGCCGACGAAGGCCTTGCCGTGCTGCTGGTCTCCAGCGAGGTTCCCGAGGTGCTCGGCCTCGCCGACCGCGTCCTGGTGCTCCGCGAGGGCCGTGTCGTGCATACGGCACCCGCCCGTGAGCTCGACGAACACCGTGTACTCGACCTCGTCATGGAAGGAAGCCCGGCGTCATGACGCAACATGTGTCCCCGCCCCGGGGGAGCGCCGACAAAGTGCCTCCGGCGAGCGAATCGTTCGCGTGGCGAGGGGTGTTCGCCCGCGCCGACGTGCGCACCCTCTCCCTCCTCGGTGTACTTGCCGTACTGATCCTCATCGGCGGCATCACCAAGCCCGACGAGTTCCTCGACACCCGCAACCTCCAACTCGTCCTCACCCAGGCCTCGGTGATCGGTGTCGTCACCGTCGGCATGACCTTCGTCATCACCTCCGGCGGCATCGACCTGTCCGTCGGCGCGATCGTCGCCCTCGCCTCGGTGTGGGCCACCACCGTCGCCACCCAGGAGTACGGCTTCGCCGGCATCCTCTTCACCGCGGTGATCGTCGGAGTCGGCTGCGGCCTGGTCAACGGGCTGCTCATCGCGTACGGCGGGATGGTCCCGTTCATCGCCACGCTCGCCATGCTCGCCTCGGCCCGTGGACTCGCCCTGCAGATCACCGACGGCAGGACACAGATCGTCTCGATCAACAGCGTGCTGGATCTCGGAGAGCGCGACGCGTATGTGCTCGGCATTCCTCCGCTGGTCCTGGTCTTCGCGGTCGTGACGATCATCGGCTGGCTGGTGCTGAACCGCACCACCTTCGGCCGCCGCACGGTCGCCGTCGGCGGCAACGCCGAGGCCGCCCGCCTCGCCGGCATCGACGTCCGCCGCCAGCGCCTCTACCTCTACCTGCTGTCCGGACTGTGCTGCGGCATCGCCGCCTTCCTGCTGATCATCCTGTCCGGCTCCGGCCAGAACACCAACGGCAACCTCTACGAGCTCGACGCCATCGCCGCCGCGATCATCGGCGGAACCCTGCTCAGCGGGGGCCGCGGCACCATCACCGGCTCCGTGCTCGGCGTCCTGATCTTCACCACGATCACCAACATCTTCGCCCTGAACAACCTGCAGAGCGACGTCCAGCAGATCGCCAAGGGAGCGATCATCGTCGCCGCCGTGCTGGTCCAGCGCCGTACCGCAAGCACGACCTGAGGAAAGGGTTCACCGCCATGCCAGAGCACACGAGCCGCTTCACCAGTCGCAGAGGGCTGCTCTTCGGGACCGCCGCCGTCGGAGCCGGTGCCCTCCTCGCAGGTTGCACCAGCAACGACTCCAGCGACGACGAACCGGCCGCGAACGACCAGCCGGCCGCCGCCGAGTCGTCCGGCAAGCCGGTCACCATCGGCTTCGCCGGACCGCAGGCCGACCACGGCTGGCTCAACGCCATCAACGACAACGCCAAGAACCGGGCTAAGAAGTACTCCGACGTCACCCTGGAGATCACCGAGGGCTCCAACGACACCGCCCAGCAGATCGGCCAGATAGAGACCCTGATCAACAAGAAGGTCGACGTCCTGGTGGTGCTGCCCGCCGACGGCAAGGCCCTCACCCAGGTCGGCCTCAAGGCGATGCGTGCCGGAATCCCGGTCGTCAACCTCGACCGCATCTTCAACACCCCTCAGGCGTACCGCTGTTGGATTGGCGGCGACAACTACGGCATGGGCCTCAACGCCGGCCACTACATCGGCGAGAAGCTCAAGGGAAAGTCGAACGCCAAGGTCATCGAACTGGCCGGACTCGACAACCTGGAACTCACCAAGCAGCGCACCAAGGGCTTCGACGACGCCCTGAAGAACTACCCCAACGTCCGGAAGGTGGCCCGCCAGGCCGCCGAGTTCACGGTGGAGTCCGGACAGGCCAAGATGGCCCAGCTCCTGCAGGCCCAGTCCAGCTTCGACGCGCTGTGGAACCACGACGACGACCAGGGCGTGGGCGCACTGCGCGCCATCGACCAGGCCGGCCGCGACGACTTCCTGATGGTCGGCGGCGCGGGCGCCCTGTCCGCGTTCCAGGCCATCAAGCAGGACAACGGCGTCCTCAAGGCAACCGTCCTCTACCCGCCGACCATGGCCGCCTCGGCGATCGACCTCGCCCGCGCCCTCGGCCAGTCCAAGGGCATCAGCGGCCTCTCCGAGTTCGAGATCCCGGCCTCGCTCACCCTCTACTCGGCCGTCGTCGACAAGACCAACGTCGACCAGTACATGTCCACCGGCTTCAAGTGAGGCGTCCCGATCCGGGGCCTGGCTTACCGACCGGCCCGGCCGCGAGCAGCGGTGCGCCCCCGGCCGGCCGACCCGAACGGCAGGCCCCAGGAGCCCGGTTCGTCGACGGACCGGGCTGCACCCCCCACCGCGCCACGACGACGAGGAGGACATCGCGCATGGCACAGCCGCAGCAGTCAGAAGAGGCCGAGGTGCCGCCGCTCCGGGTCGGCATGGTCGGCTACGCCTTCATGGGCGCCGCCCACTCCCAGGGCTGGCGGACCGTAGGACGCGTCTTCGACCTGCCCCGCCGCCCGGTGCTCGCCGCGATCTGCGGACGGGACGCGGACGCCGTGCGCCGGGCAGCCGACCGGCACGGCTGGGCGGCCGCCGAGACCGACTGGCGGGCCCTGATCGAGCGGGACGACGTCGACCTCGTCGACATCTGCACCCCCGGCGACAGCCATGCCGAGATCGCCGTCGCCGCGCTCGCCGCGGGCAAGCACGTGCTGTGCGAGAAGCCCCTCGCCAACACCGTCGAGGAGGCCCAGGTGATGACCCGGGCGGCCGAAGAGGCCTTCGGCCGGGGTCAGTTCGCGATGGTCGGCTTCAACTACCGCCGGGTGCCCGCCACCGCGCTGGCCCGCCGGATGGTGGCGGAAGGACGGCTCGGCACACTGCGGCACGTGCGGGTGTCCTACCTCCAGGACTGGCTCGTGGACCCGGAGTTCCCCCTGACCTGGCGGCTGCGCCGGGAGCAGGCAGGCTCGGGTTCGCTCGGCGACCTGGGCGCGCACATCGTCGACCTCGCCCAGTACCTGGCGGGAGAGTCACTGGCAGGAGTCTCCGCGCTGACCGAGACCTTCGTTCGGGAGCGCCCGCTGACCGGCGGCGCCGTCACCGGCCTGTCCGCCGTCTCCGGGACCGGGACCGGGCAGGTCACGGTGGACGACGCGGCCCTGTTCACCGGCCGCTTCACCTCCGGCGCCCTCGCCTCCTTCGAGGCCACCCGGTACGCCACCGGCCGCAAGAACTCCCTGCGCATCGAACTCAACGGCGAACGCGGCTCGTTGGCCTTCGACCTGGAACGCCTCAACGAACTCTCCTACCACGACGGCACGGAACCCGCGGCGAACGCCGGTTTCCGCCGCATCCTCGTCACCGAGCCCGACCACCCCTACCTGGACGCCTGGTGGCCGCCCGGCCACGGCCTCGGCTACGAGCACACCTTCGTCCACCAGGCCCGCGACCTCGTCCACGCGATCGCCGAGGGCCGCCGCCCCGAACCCTCCTTCGCCGACGGGCTCCAGGTCCAGCGGGTGCTCGCGGCCGTGGAGGAGAGCGCCGAGAAGAACTCCGTCTACACCCCGATAGCCGTCTGAGGAGGCTCCGAAAAAGATGCCGCGTCA
>NZ_KQ948698.1 GCF_001514145.1 Streptomyces canus | reverse complement strand
CGAGGACCGCATCACCCTGCAGGCCGTCGCGGCCACCCAGGGCTGACGGTCCTCCCCGCTGCACGAACGGCGGGACCCCGACCGGCGGGGAGCGCCCCCTGCGCCCTCGGGGTCCCGCCTTCACTCGTGTGCTGTCAGCACTTCTCCCGCAGCGAGTGCAGGTACGCGCTGGAGCGGCGGGCGAACGTGAAGGACTCGGTGGGCTGGTCGTGCTCGGCCTGCCAGTGGTGGGCCAGGCGCTCGCCCCGCAGCCGGGTCACGGCGGAGATGAACTTCTGGTAGTCGATGTCTCCGTCGCCGACGTCGGTCATGCGGTAGCCGTAGGTGTTGGCCGGGTCGCTCACGCCGTCCTTGACGTGGAAGAGCGGGTAGCGGTGGGGCTGCCTGAGCACGTAGTTCAGGGGTTCGAAGGGGGCGGGGGTGCCGTCGGGCCGCTTGGAGAAGCGGAACTGTCCCGAGTACGCCCAGTAGATGTCCATCTCCAGGAACACCAGGTCGGGGTCGGTCTCCTTGAGCAGCACGTCGTAGAGACGGACCTTGGGGTTGTCGGTGGCGAAGGAGAACTCCTCCGAGTGGTTGTGCTGGTAGAACTTCATGCCGCGTGCCTTCGCCGCGGCTCCGTAGGTGTTGAACTCCTCGGCGGCGCGCTTCCACGCGTCGACGGTCGAGCCGTAGCGGAACGGTCCCGAGGCGGTGCCGATGTGCTTGAGGCCGAGCGCCTGGGCGTCGTCGAGGACCTTGGTGAGGTTCTGGGCGAAGGTGTAGGCGTTCGGGTCGTCCGAGTAGTAGCCGACGTGGCTGCCGATCGGGTTCAGGCCGTGGTCGCGTGCCAGCCGCTTGAGCTGGGCGAGGGTGATGGGTCCGGCGGAGCCCTGGGTGTAGCCGGCGAACTCGACCTCGTCGTAGCCGTACTTCTCCAGTTCGGCGAAGACGGGGGCGAAGCCGAGCGTGGAGACCTTGTCGCGGAGGCTGTAGAGCTGGATGCCGAGGCGGCCGGGGGGCAGGACGGGGCGGCCGCGGCCGGACGTCTTGTCGGCCGTGTCGGTGGCGGCGGTCGCCGGGGTCGCTGCGGCGCCCAGCAACGCGGCTGCGGTGGCGCCCGCGGCCACGCCGAGCATGCCTCGTCTGGTGAGGCGGTGGGCGAGTTCGGGGTCGGGCTGGGAGATGCGGCTCATGCCTGGGACTCCTCGGTGTCGGAGGGCGTTGTCAGTGGTGGGTGCTTCACTGGGGATCAGTCGGAAATGACCGGTCGTCGGGTGCCGTTCTTCCGGGCCGGTCAGCCGAGACCGGCGAGGTGGAGCAGGAGTGACTTCACGTCGGTGGCCGCGATGCGGTCGCCGAGGGTGTGGGGGGTGGAGCAGATGAGGAGCGGACCGTCGTCGTCGCTCTCGGGGAGGCGGCCGTGGCTGCCTCGAATAGGTGACGGGTCGAGGGGCACGACCGACATGCGATAGCGCAGGCCGAGCTTCTTGCGGGCCAGCGCGGTGGCCGCCTTGACCTTGACGTAGGGGTCGAGCGGGTCCATGAAGAGTTCGACCGGGTCGTAGCCGGGTTTGCGGTGGATCTCGACCAGCTGCGCGAAGTCGGGCGCGCGGTCGTCGTCGAGCCAGTAGTAGTACGTGAACCAGGCGTCCGGCTCCGCCACGGCGACGAGTTCGCCGGAGCGCGGATGGTCGAGGTGGTGGGCCTTCTTGCCCTCGTCGTCGAGGAGTTGCCCGATGCCGGGCAGGCCGTCGAGGGCGGCGCGGGTGGCGTCCAGGTCCTCGGGGCGGCGCACATAGACATGGGCGATCTGGTGGTCGGCGACCGCGAAGGCGCGAGACGCCATCGGGTCGAGGTACTCCATGCCGTCCTGTGTGTGCACCTCGAGGAGTCCGGCGCGGCGCAGGGCGCGGTTGATGTCGACGGGGCGGTCGGCGCGGGTGATGCCGTACTCGGACAGCGCGACGACGGTACGGCCTTCCGTGCGGGCGTCGTCCAGGAGCGGGGCCAGTGCCCTGTCCAGGTCGGCGGCGGCTTTCAGGGAGCGCGGGTCGTCAGGGCCGAAGCGCTGGAGGTCGTAGTCGAGGTGAGGGAGGTAGCAGAGCGTCAGGTCGGGATGGCGGGTGCCCATGATGTGGCGGGTCGCGTCGATGATCCACTGGCTGGAGACCAGGTCCGCGCCGGGGCCCCAGAAGTGGAAGAGGGGGAAGGTGCCGAGCTTCTGGGTGAGTTCGTCGTGCAGGTCCGGGGGCCGGGTGTAGCAGTCGGGTTCCTTGCGGCCGTCGGCGTAGTAGACCGGGCGGGGGGTGACGGTGAAGTCGGTGTCGGCGCCCATGGCATACCACCAGCAGATGTTGGCGACCGTGTAGCCGGGGTGGGCGCGCCGGGCGGCGTCCCAGAGCTTGTCGCCGGCGACCAGACCGTTGTGCTGGCGCCACAGGAGTACGTCGCCGAGCTCGCGGAAGTACCAGCCGTTGCCGACGATGCCGTGCTCCGACGGGTGGGTGCCGGTGAGGAACGTGGACTGGGCGGCGCAGGTGACGGCGGGCAGCACGGTGCCGAGCGGGGCGCGGGATCCGGACTGGGCGAGGGACTTGAGGTGGGGCATGTGGTGGAGGAGACGGGGGGTGAGGCCTACGACGTCGAGGACGAGGAGAGGGGTGGGTCCCGCCTCGTGGGGCTGGTGGCTCATGGCAGCTCCTTCAGGCCGAGGTCCGTCAGCAGGTCACGCGCGAGGGTGAGTTCGGCGGCGATGCCGTCGGCGAGCTGGGTGCGGCCGCGGGGGCGCAGTTCGGGTGGGAGGGCCTGCCAGGTGTAGGTCTCGACCTCCAGGTGGCGGGTGAGTGGGTGCGGGCCGCCGACGAGCCGGGTCAGGGCGGACTTGAGTACCGGGAGCGTGGAGGTGAGGGGTGCGGCGGGGGCCGCGTGCAGCGGGACGTGGAAGTGGGCGCGCCAGGGTGCCCCGTCGGGCAGGGCGTCGCCTGCGAGGGCCTCGCCGAGGTCGTCGGTGCCGCGGAGGCCGGCGGAGGTGCCGGTGCGGGTCTGGTGCAGGAAGCGGGGTTCGTCGAAGGCGGCGAGTGCCTCGCGGACCTCGGGGAGATGGGGGTGTTCGGCGTGCAGGGCGGCGGAGAGCTGGGACTTGACGACCGGGACGCGGGCCGCGGTGAGCGCGTCCAGGGCGGTGTGCGGGTTTTCGAAGGAGGTGGCGAGGTGGCAGGTGTCGACGCAGATGCCGATGCGTTCGTGGGCGATCGCGGTCAGCGGTGCGATGGCGTCGCCGGTGGTCTCGACGACGCAGCCGGGCTCGGGTTCGAGGCCGACGCGGATGGAGCGGCCGGTCAGCTCCTGGAGGGCGTCGAGGCGTTCGGCGAGGGTGAGCAGGGCGGTGCGGGCCTTGTCGGCGCTCCCCTCGTCGTAGGCGGTGCGCCAGGCGAGCGGCAGGGTGGAGATGCTGCCCTCGGTGACGTCGTCGGGCAGGAGTCCGGTGAGGACGCGGGCCAGGGCGGTGGTGTGGTCGAGGCGTTCGGGGTCGGCCCAGTCCGGCTTGTAGACGCGGTACTTGACCTCTTCGGCGCCGAAGCCCTCGTAGGGGAAGCCGTTGAGGGTGACGACTTCGAGGCCGCGGCGGTCGAGTTCGGTGCGCAGGTCGCGCAGCGCGGAGGGGTCGCTGACCAGGGCGTGGGCGGCGTCGCGGGCGAGCCACAGCCCGATGCCGAGGCGGTCGCGGCCGAGGCGGCGGCGGACGGGTTCGCAGTGGTCGCGGAGCTGGGCGAGGACACCGTCGAGGGTCTCGGCTGGGTGGACGTTGGTGCAGTAGGCGAGGTGGACGGTGGTGCCGTCGGGGTGGCGAAAGCGCATGGCTCACGCCCCGCCGCGGAGGATGGAGTTGCCCTCGTGGGTGGCTTCGGTGGCCGCGATGTCGAGGTTGAGCCGGCCGCTGAGTCCATAGAAGGCGACGGGGTTGCGCCACAGGACGCGGTCGACGTCGTCTTCGGTGAAGCCCTCGGCGAGCATGAGGTCCGCGACCTTGCGGGTCTTGAGGGGATCGCTGCGGCCCCAGTCGGCGGCGGAGTTCACCAGGACCTGTTCGGGGCCGTAGGAGCGCAGGATCGCGACCATCCGCTCCTCGTCCATCTTGGTGTCGGGATAGACGGAGAAGCCGAGCCAGCAGCCGCTGTCCTTGGCCTCCTTGACGGTGGTCTCGTTGAGGTGGTCGACCAGGACCCGGTCCGGCGCCAGGGCGGACTCGCGGACGACGTCGAGGGTGCGGCGCAGCCCGGCGAGCTTGTCGCGGTGCGGGGTGTGGACCAGCGCGGGCAGCTCGTGGTCGGCGGCGAGCTGGAGCTGGGCGGCGAGGGCGGTGTCCTCGGCCGGGGTCATCGAGTCGTAGCCGATCTCGCCGACGGCGACGACCTGGTCCTTGACGAGATACCTGGGGAGCTCGTCGAGGACGGGGACGCAGCGCGGGTCGTTGGCCTCCTTGGGGTTCAGGGCGAGGGTGCAGTGGTGGGCGATGCCGTACTGGGCGGCACGGAAGGGCTCCCAGCCCAGCAGGGAGTCGAAGTAGTCGAGGAAGGAGGCGGGCGAGGTGCGGGGCTGGCCGAGCCAGAAGGACGGCTCGACGACGGCGCGGACGCCGGCGGTGTGCATGGCCTGGTAGTCGTCGGTGGTCCGTGACGTCATGTGGATGTGGGGGTCGAAGATGCGCATCAGGACTCCTTGCCGTGGGTGCCTTCCGCGCCGTTCGGGCCGTGGTCGGCGGCGGGCGCGGGTGGGGTGGCCGTGGGGTCGGTCAGGGTCAGGACGCGGTGCAGGTCCTCGGGCACGGGACGGCCCGCGGCGGTGCGTTCGGCGGCGTAGTCGCCGAGCATGCGGGCGAGTTCGGCGTCCGCGTGGGCCCGTCGTTCCAGGTCCGCCACCTCGGCGACGGGTACCCCGGTGAACAGGCACTTCAGGACGGCGTGGCGCCAGTGGTGGGTGTCGAGGTGGCTGGCGGCGTAGGGGCCGACGGCGGCGGCCAGGAGCCGGGTGTCGTTGGTGCGCAGGGCGTCCTCGACGAGCGGGAGTGCCTCGGGGCCGGACACCAGATGGGGCAGGGCGTGCAGGACGGCGCGGCGTTCGGCGGCGGTGCCCTGGGCGTAGACCCGGGTCAGGGCGTCGGTGTCGGCGCGGGCCGCGTGCAGGATCAGGATGCGGACGGCGTCGGCGTGTTCGGGGCCGCAGCGCCGGCCGGCCTCGGCGAGGCGCAACTCCCACACGGAGATGGGGCCGTGGGCGCCGGGATGGGCGGCGGCCTCGTCGAGGGCCTGGTCGAGCCAGGTACGGGCGGCTTCGCCGAGGCGTTCGGAGACATGGCTGTGCAGGTCGTGCAGCGGGGTTCGGGCGAGGGTGGTGCCCTGGGGGTCCGCCTTGGAGGTTGCCTGGTGGGCGTGGGAGTGGGTCATGGGGTGCTTCCTTGTGAGAGCGCCACTGCCTGACGGAGGAACGGAAGGGAGAGTTCGGCGAAGTGGGGGCCCGCGTGGGAGTGGCGGGGCAGCTCGACGACCGTCAGCCCCTGGTAGCCGGTGTCGGCCAGCGCGGTCAGGACGGGCGGGAAGTCGATGTCGCCGTCGCCGAAGGGGAGGTGTTCGTGGACGCCCCGGCGCATGTCCTCGATCTGGACGTGCCGCAGCCAGGGGCCTGCGGCGCGTACGCACTCGGCGGGCGACAGGGGTTCGAGGCACTGGCAGTGACCGATGTCGAGGGTCAGGCCGAGGGCCGCCGGGTCATCGAGGGTGGTGCGGATGTGGTGGAAGTCGGCGAGGGTGGCGAGGAGGTGGCCCGGTTCGGGCTCGATGGCGAGGGGGATGCCTGCCGTGGTGGCGGAGTCGAGGACGGGGGTCAGTGTCTCGGCCAACCGCTTCCACGCCGTGTCCGGGTTCGTGCCCGGCGGGGTGACGCCGCTGAAGCAGTGCACGGCGTGCGCGCCGAGGTCGGCGGCGACCTGGACGGCCCGGACCAGCAGGTCGACACGGCGGGCGCGGTCGTCCGGGTCGGGGTCGAGCAGCGAGGGGCCGTGTTTGCGTCGTGGGTCGAGCACATAGCGGGCGCCCGTCTCGATGGTGACCGTCAGTCCGAGCGCGTCCAGGCGGTGCGCGAGGCGGCGGGTGCGGGCGGCCAGGTCCGGGGCGAGGGGGTCCAGATGCATGTGGTCGAGAGTCAGACCGACACCGTCGTAGCCGAGGTCGGCGAGCAGGGTGAGGGCGTCGTCGAGACGAAGGTCGGCGAGACCGTTGGTGCCATAGCCGAATCGGATCGGGGTGGGGTCGGGGGCTGGGGCGGGGCTGGGTGGAGCGAGGGGGTCGGTCATGGTGCCGTTGGGGCCAGGAGTGGGCCGGGGCCGAGCAATTGGGGCGGTCGTGTCGCCGCCGGAGCCGACAACAGGCCGGGGTGGAGCAACGGGGTCGGCCATGTCGTCGCCGGGGTCCGGAACGGGCCAAAGCCCAGCGACGGCGCCGGTCATGTCTGCGCCAGGACCTTGATGGGGTCGGATCGCACCAACACGGCCCGTCATGTCGCCGCCGGGACCCGGCACGATCCGAGGCCGAACAGCGGGGTCAGCCACGTCTGCACCACGGCCCCGAGGGGGGCGGGGCCGAGCCTCGCGGTAGGCCATGCCTGCACCGGGACCCCGACGGGGCTGAGTCGGAGCAATGGGGCGGGTCATGTCGTCGCCTGGGCCCGGCACGGTTCGGCGCGAAGGAAGGGGGTCGGTCATGTGACGCTCACCTTCCTCGCGAAGCGTCCGGCCAGGGGGGCGAGGGCGGTGGTGAGGAGAGCCGTGACGGTCGCGCCCTTCGCGCCCGAGCGGGCGGTGAGGGCGGCCTGGAGGGGGATCGTGGCTCGGATGCCGGCGGTGACGGCTCGTTGGGTGAGCGGGGGTGAGGGGTTGAGGGTGGCGTGGAGGTAAGGGCGGGCGGTAGTGGCCGCGTAGGCGGCGGCGAGGGCGAGGCGCAGGGCCGCGTGGGTGTCGAGGGGTTCGGGGCTGCGGCCGGGCGCGGATATGTGATCGCCGGTCTGGCGCGGGGGGTGTGACAGCCGGGACTTGGCTGCGGCGCCCAGGTCCGCCAGGTCCGTCAGTCGGCGCGATCCGGGACCGCGGCAGCTTCCGTCGCTCTGGTCCGTTGCGCGCGAACGCTGTCGGATCACCGTCCGCGTCAGTGCGGCAGTCGCGGCGAGCGCTGCGAACGGGGCCAGGGGTGAGCCGCCCTGAGCTTCGCGGCGGGACACGGTGGTGACGGCGAGGGTGTGAGCGCCGAGCAGGACGGCGGAGGGCAGAGCCTGGCGGATGCCGAGGAGAGCAGCCGACCGCAGGGTCGTACGGGCGCCAAGGTCAGCAGCGGAGGTCAGGGACCGGCGGATGCCGTCCACGGCGCCGGGAACGGTTGCCGCCCCCGAGGCCACCCGAGGCTCGTCGGCGACGGGCGTAGCCCACTCGCGGCACGCACCGACCTTCCGGCCCACGCCGTCCACGCCGGCCCCCGCTGTCGCCGCCGCACCGAGCAGCAGGTCCAGCCCTCGTGCCGTCGCCATGGCGACCGGTCCTGCCGGGGTGTTCTTCAGGGCGAGGTCGTACGCCCAGACCGTGGCCGCGAGGGGGACCGCGACCGTGAGGGCGGGGCGGCCCGCGCAGGCCGCCAGGGAGAGGCCCGCGCCGGTGAGGGCGCAGGCCGCGCCGAGGGCTGCCGCGGGGCGGATACGACCGGAAGGGAGGGGGCGGTGAGGGCGTTCCACGGCGTCCACGTCACGGTCGGCCCAGTCGTTGAGGGCCATGCCGGCCTCGTAGAGACAGAGGGAGGAGGCGATCGCGAGGAGAGTCCGGGAAGTGGGGCGTGCGGAGACTGCCGCCGCTCCGGCCAGGGCATCGCCGGGGACGGTGAACAGGGCGGGCAGGCGCAGGAGTTCGGCCCAGGCGTGGGCGCGGTCGGGGCCGCCGGTGTGCGTACGGTTCCGTGGTGCGGTGAGTGGTGAAGGCTCCTTGAGCGGGGGCGTGGTGGGGGTCGATGTCGTCCCGCCCACGCCCTTGGACAGGGGCTCCGGTGCCACGGCTCTGCTCGCCCTCACCACTGCTCCCCCGAACGACCGGCCGGCTCGGCGGAGGGGCCACCACGGTCGACCGAACTCGAGGCGCCGCCACCGCCCCCGGAGTCCTCCTCCCGTAGCCGCTCCGCGAACCCCACCAGCCGCGCGTACTGCTCCCCCAGCCCCGCGGGCCCCTCCCCCACCGGGTCCTTGAAGTAGAAGCCGAGTTCGCTCAGCGGGCCGGACAGGCCCCTCTCGTGTGCGCGAGCGGTCAGACGGGCCAGGTCGAGCACGAGAGGTGCGGCCAGGGCGGAGTCGCAGCCCTGCCAGGTGGTCTGGAGGACCATGCGGGTGCCGAGGAAGCCGTCGAAGGCGATGTGGTCCCAGGCGGTCTTCCAGTCGCCGAGGGCCGGGACGTCGTCGATGTGGACCTCGCCCTCCGGTGTGGTGCCGAGGGTGTCGGCCAGGACGCGCTCCTTACCGGCGTTCTTCGCCGCGGCGGCCGACGGGTCCGCGAGGGAGGCTCCGTCGCCGCCGCCGAGGAGATTGGTGCCGGACCAGGCCCGGACCGTCAGGGCACGTTGGGTGAACATCGGGCCCAGGACGGACCGGAGCAGGGTCTGCCCGGTCTTGCCGTCGCGGCCCGCGAACGGCAGGCCCGAGGACTCGGCCTGCCGCCTCAGCGAAGGGTGGTGCAGGCCGGTCGAGGGGGTGAAGTTCACATAGGCGCAGCCCGCGTGCAGGGCTGCCGCCGCGTACAGGGAGCTCGGAGGCAGGGCGTCGCCGGTGGGTGCGGGCTCGGTGGAGGCCACGTTCACCACTACCGCGCGCGTCAGCCGACACCGTCGTACGAAGGACCGTATGTCCGCGGCGAAGGCGGCGATCAGGTCCTCCTCGGACCTCGTGTCGCCGGGGAGGGGTCCGCCGGGCCTGATCTCCCGTTCAGCGGCGGCGAGTTCGGCGCTGACCGCTGTCGGGAGGCCGTGGGGCAGGACGCCGCCCGCCGCCAGGGCCTCCGCCCGTTTGGGCAAGGGGCAGTCCAGCGTGTCGTGGCCGCCGAAGACCAGGGAGGACAAGGCGGGCAGACCGCTTTCGGTGAAGGGTGGTGTCTCGGTGAGCAGGCCCGTCGGCGGATGCAGGCCCGCCGTCATGGCGGCGCAGCCCGCGACGACCGTCGTGGCGACGGAACCGCGGGCCCCGATCAGCCAGACGCCGACGCGCGGTACGGAATCGGACGCGGACATGGCAGCCTCCTTGCCGAACACATGGGTGCGCAGACCCTGCGACGAAGGGATGGACGACGAAGGGGTGAAGACGGCGGGCGGGAGTCCGGCGTCCCCCGCCCGCCGCCGCTCAATCGCCCTTGACGAGCAGTTCCTTGATCCGGATGTCGCGGAACGACACCTGGTCGTCGGCTCCGTGGTTCTGGATGCCGACATGCCCGTCACGCAGGCTCCGGGCCGGATCGGTGTTGGTGAAATCGTTGATCTTCACGCCGTTGAGCCAGACGCGGAGGCGTTCGCCCTCCACGCGGATCTCGTACGTGTTCCACTCCCCCGGCGGGTTCAGCGCACGGTCGCGCTTCTTGAGGTCGGCGGAGCGGAAGCCGTAGACGGACCCTGTGGTCTTCTCGGGCACGTCGGTGGCGTCGATCTGGATCTCGTAGCCGTTGTCCACGGCGGACCAGGGGTCGTCCGAGGGCGGGAAGCCCACGAACACACCCGAGTTGTCGTCACCGGAAGCGCTCGCCATCTTCCAGTCGAGCTTCAGGGAGTACGACCCGAAGCCCTGCCCGGAACCGGCGTACCAGAGCATCCCCATACCGCCGGACGAGGTGAGCGTGCCGTCGTCGGACCGCGTGAAGGAGCCCGGACCCGCCTGTTTCCAGGCGCCCAGTGACTCGGCCGTGCCGTCGAAGAGCGGACGGTAGCCGTTCTCAGCCCGGCAGTCGGCCTTGGCGTCGCCGATCGCATAGCGGATGCCGCCCAGCACATGGCCGCGGAACGCCGGGTCCGCGTACGACTCCTTCGTGTGGCCGAGGCCGGTGTAGAAGGCACGGCCGCCCTGGTAGTCCTGGCACCAGGCGATCGGATGGTCGCCGTTCATGGTGCCGCCGGCATACGACGACTCGTCGAGCGAGGCGAGGACGTGGGCCCGATCGCGGGGATTGGAGCGGTAGTTGTACCACTCGTCGGTCCGGTTCCACGTCGGAGGCAGCCCCGACATGGACGGGTGGGCCCGGTCCTCGGCCACCACCGTGGCCGGCTGGATCGCCGGGTGCGACTGGAAGTAGGCGCCGGCGAGGCCGCCATAGAACGCCCAGTCGTACTCGGTGTCGGCGGCCGCGTGGATACCGACGTATCCTCCGCCCTGCCGGATGTAGCCCTCGAAGGCCCGCTGTTGGGTGGGGTCGAGGACGTCTCCGGTGGTGGAGAGGAACACGACCGCGTCGTACCGGCGCAGGTTTTTCGGGGTGAACGCGTTCGCGTCCTCGGTGGCGTCGACCGTGAAGCCGCCGGTCTCACCGAGCTGCTTCACCGCGGCGACTCCTTCGGGGATGGAGTCGTGCCGGAAGCCGGCCGTCTTGGAGAAGACCAGCACCCGTTCGGCGTCAGCGGAGTGCGACGCGGCGGGTTCGGACACGCAGCCGAGGAGCAGGGCGGCTCCCGCAACCGCCGTCGTCCATCGTCCAGTTGTGTTCATTCGAGCCCCTCCTCTCAGGCGGTCGTGAAGGTGAAGTCGTCCACGTCGAACAGGGCGCCGGTGCCACTCCCCTTGAAGACCAGGTAGAGCGTGGTGGTGCCCCTGGGCGGGCGGGACAGGTTGGCGGTGACGTCCTGGAAGGTCTCCCAGCCGCCGGTCACCGGTACGGCCGCCTTGCCGAGCAGGGTGCCGGTCGCGGATCCCGCGCGGATCTCGAGGGTGCCGCCGGTGCCGCCCGAGGAGACGCGTGCGGTCAGTGACTTGGCGTTGCTCAGGACGTACGGCGTGAAGGCGATCCAGTCGCCGTTGTTGATGTCGCCGACCGTGTTGCCGCCGTGTGCCGTGTCCTTGGCGATGACCGAGACGCCGGAGCCGTTGCCGAAGTGCTCGGCCTGGCGGTGCCTGGGCTGCAGGACGCTCTGGTCGTGGCTGGTCAGCGGGGCCTGGCCGCCGCCACCGTTGTCGGTGTACTCGGCGTCCATCACGCCGAAGATGTTGGCGTCCTCGTCGTGACCTCCGTCGGCGCTGGTCTGGATGGTGCCGGTGCAGCCGTTGGCGGAGGTCACGGGGTGGCCGTGGCTGTCGTGGCCGAGGACGAAGGTGACCTCGACCTTGGTGCAGTCGATGGACCGGCCGTCCTCGGGGTCACTCACCCGCACCTTGAACGGGATCGCGTCACCGAAGCTGAACAGCCGGCCGTCCTGCGGGAGTTCGAGCGTCACCTTGGGCGCGGTGTTCCCGACGACGATCTGCACGCTGGCGCTGCCGGTGCGGCCGCTCGTGTCCTTCGCGGTCAGGGTCGCCGTGTAGGTGCCGTTCTTCTTGTACGTGTGGGTCGGGTTCGCCGCCGTGGACGTGGCGCCGTCGCCGAAGGTCCAGCTGTACGTGAGGGCGTCGCCGTCCTGGTCGCTGGTCCCCTCGGAGGAGAACCGCACCCTCAGGGGCGCCTGCCCGGATGTACGGTCGGCCGCTGCCTGGGCGACCGGGGAGTGGCCGTCGGTGGCGTTCTCGATGCGGTACAGGGCGGAGTTCTCGTCGCCGCCGAACCAGGAGACGCCGTAGTCGAGGACGTACAGCGCGCCGTCGGGACCGAAGGCCATGTCCATCACCTGGGTGCCGGTCCACGGGATGTCGTTGATCGACTGGACGGTGCCGTTGTCGTCGCTGGTGATGCGCTTGATCCAGCGGCGGCCGAACTCCCCGGCGAAGAAGTCGCCGTCGTAGGCCTCGGGGAACTTCACGGGTGAGTCGAGCGCGGGGTCGTAGTGGTAGACCGGGCCGCCCATCGGGGACTCGGAGCCGGTGCCGAACTCGGGTACGGATCCGTTGTCGTAGGGGATCCAGGCGGCCTGCGCCGGGGGAAGGTCGGTGAGGCCGGTGTTGTGCGGGGAGTTGTTCTTCGGGGCGGAGCAGTCGAAGGCGGCGCCCGAGGTGCCGGTCGCGAAGTCGTAGTCGACGTAGGCGTCGTTGTCGCCCGTGCAGTACGGCCAGCCGAAGTTGCCGGGGCCGGTCACGCGCGCGAACTCGACCTGGCCGGCGGGGCCTCGGGCCGGGTCGGCGGCGCCGGCGTCGGGGCCGTAGTCGCCGACGTACACGGTCCCCGTCTGCTTGTCGACGCTGAAGCGGAACGGGTTGCGGAAGCCCATGGCGTAGATCTCGGGCCGGGTCCTGTCCGTGCCGGGCGCGAAGAGGTTGCCGTCGGGGATGGCGTAGGAGCCGTCGGCGTTGACCTTGATGCGCAGGATCTTGCCGCGCAGGTCGTTGGTGTTGCCGGCGGTGCGCTGGGCGTCGAAGGCCGGGTTGCGGTTGGCGCGTTCGTCGATGGGCGTGAACCCGTCGGACTGGAAGGGGTTGGAGTCGTCGCCCGTCGACAGGTAGAGGTTGCCGGCCGCGTCGAAGTCGATGTCGCCGCCGACGTGGCAGCAGATGCCGCGGGTGGCGGGGATGTCGATGATCTTCGTCTCGCTGGTGGCGTCGAGAGTGCCGTCGGTCTTCAGGACGAACCGGGAGAGCCGGTTGACGCCGTCGAAGGGCGCGAAGTCGGCCGCGGTGCCCGTCTCGGGGGCGTCGCCCGCCGGGGTGTTCAACGGAGGTGCGTAGTACAGGTAGATGAAGCGGTTGGTGGTGAACTGCGGGTCCACGCCGACGCCTTGGAGGCCTTCCTCGTCGTGGGAGTAGACGTCGAGCTTGCCGGCGAGCCGGGTGGTGCCGGCCGCGTCGGTGATGCGGAGTTCGCCGTCGCGGGAGGTGTGCAGGACCGAGCGGTCCGGGAGGACGGCGAGCGACATGGGCTCCCCGACCTCCGGCTCGCCCTTGGCGAGGGTGACCTGCTGGAAGTCCTCGGCGGCGGCCTGGGCGGCTCCCGGCTCGGCGACGGCTGCGCCTGCCTGGGGAGCGGCGAGGGTGAGGGAGGCGCCGGCCAGCAGGAAGCCGGTGAGCAGGGCCGCCGCTCTGCGCCAGGGGGCGCGTCGTCTGTGGGTCTCGATTCTGTCGGGTGAGGTGGTGCGGTCTTTCCCGTGCACGGATGCCTCCAGAAAGGGGCCGGTCGTACGGGTGGGTGCGGGTGCGCCGGGATGCGCCGTCATCCCGGAACTGACCAGTGCGGCTTAGTCGTTGCCCCCGAACGCCGCGTCGAAGGAGGCCG
>NZ_KQ948697.1:6549-18331 GCF_001514145.1 Streptomyces canus | reverse complement strand
CTGGACGAGGGACTCGGCGGTCTCCCGGTCGAAGACGTCGGTGCAGTACTGGAGTGCGCCGCGCAGGCCGCCCGGGGTGCCGGTCGTGCTGTGGGACTCGGCGAAGGAGAAGCCGAGGTCGAACTTGACGCGGTGGGTCTCCACCGGTTCGTGGTGGACGGTGAGGCCGGGGAGCTTGGCGATCTCGTCCAGTGCCTCGGTGGGGCCGGCGTTGTTGAGGTTGAGCATGGTCTGGAAGAGGGGGTGCCGGGAGAGTGAGCGCTCCGGGTTGACCGCCTCCACCAGCCGCTCGAACGGCAGATCCTGATGCGCGTACGCCGAAAGGTCCGCCGCCCGGACTCGTTCCAGCAACTCCGCGAAGGTCGGATCACCGGAGACGTCCGTGCGCAGCACCAGCGTGTTCACGAAGAACCCGACCAGCTCGTCCAGCGCGTCATCCGTACGGCCCGCGATCGGCGTGCCGAGCGGGATGTCCGTGCCCGCGCCCAACCGCGACAGCAGGGTGGCCAGGCTGGCCTGGAGCACCATGAACAGACTTGTGCGGTGGCCGCGTGCCATGCGGGTGAGGCTGTCGTGCAGGTCGGGCGGCAGCTCGAAGGTGACGACGTCGCCGCGGTAGGAGGCCACCGCCGGTCGCGGGCGGTCGAACGGCAGTGACAGCTCCTCCGGCAGTCCTGCCAACGCCTGCTTCCAGTGCGCGAGTTGACGGGAGGCCTCGCTCTCCGGGTCGTCCTCCGTGCCAAGGACATCGCGCTGCCACAGGCTGTAGTCGGCGTACTGCACCGGCAACGGGGCCCACTCCGGTGCCGTACCGGCGGCCCGGGCCGCGTACGCCGCCGTCAGGTCACGGGCCAGCGGGGCCCGTGACCACGCGTCGGTCGCCACGTGGTGGGTGAGGAGCAGCAGGACGTGTTCGTCGGCGGCGACCTCGAACAGTGAGGCCCGCAGGGGTGGTTCGGTGGTCAGGTCGAAGGGCTGTCCCGCTGCTTCGGTGAGGTCGGAGTGCAGACGGCTCGCGTCCGTGGCGACGACGGTGAGGGCGGGGCGGACCCCGTCGAGCACGATCTGGAACGGGCCCTCGGCGTCCTCCGCGAAGACGGTCCGCAGGGTTTCGTGGCGTGCGGTGAGGTCGGCGAGGGCGTTCTCCAGGGCCGTCCGGTCGAGGGTGCCGGACAGCCGCAGGGCGACGGGTGAGTTGTAGGCGGCGCTCGGGCCCTCGAAGCGGTGCAGGAACCACAGGCGGCGCTGAGCGTGGGACAGGGGCAGCCTGGCGGGACGCGGGTTCACCGCGGTGACCGGGGTGCGGGCGGCGCCGTTGCCGGTGTCGAGGGCGCCCGAGAGGCCGGCGACGGTGGGGGTCTCGAAGAGCTGGCGGATGGACAGTTCGGCGCCGAGGACGGTGCGGATGCGGCTGACGAGTTTGGTGGCGAGCAGGGAGTGGCCGCCGAGGGCGAAGAAGTCGTCGTCGATGGTCACCGCGTCCAGGCCGAGGACTTCGGCGAACAGGGTGCACAGGATCTCCTCGCGCGGCGAGCGCGGGGACCTGCCGCCCTCCGACTGCGGCCCGTAGTCCGGGGCCGGCAGCGCACGGCGGTCCAGCTTCCCGTTCGGGGTCAGCGGGAACGACTCCAGCGTCACGAACGCCGACGGCACCATGTAGTCCGGCAGTTGAGCGGACGCGTGAGCGCGCAGGACGTCGGCGGTCACGGGGGCGCCCGCGGTGGCCGCGTAGGCGACGAGCCGCTTGTCGCCTGGCTGGTCCTCGCGGAGCAGGACGGCGGCCTGGGTCACGTGCTCGTGGCCGGCGAGGACGGCCTCGATCTCACCCAGCTCGATGCGGTAGCCGCGCAGCTTGACCTGGCCGTCGCCGCGGCCGACGAACTCCAGCTGGCCGTCGTGGTTCCAGCGCAGGACGTCGCCGGTGCGGTACATGCGGGAGCCGGGTGGGCCGTAGGGGTTGGCGACGAAGCGCTCGGAGGTCAGGGCCGCGCGCTGCCAGTAGCCGCGGGCCAGGCCGGTGCCCGCGATGTACGCCTCGCCGGGGACGCCGGGGGGCACGGGTCGCAGTCCGCTGTCGAGGACGTACACCTGGGTGTTCCAGAAGGGGCGGCCGACGGGGACCGGGCCGGTGGAGGCGGGGGCTCCGGCGGGGATGCGGTACTGGACGCTGTTGACGGTGGCCTCAGTGGCTCCGTACACGTTGAGGACGCCGGCGTCGGGGCGGCGGGCCCGCCAGCGGTCGGCGACCTCCCCGAGGAGGAGTTCCCCGCCGAGCATGATCAGCCGGCTGGGTGAGGCACCCATGGGCAGGGCCTCCAGCAGGGCGAGGACGCTGGGCGTGCCCTTGAGGAAGGTGGCCTCGGGGCCCTCGGCCGCCCGCTCGTCGAGGTCGGCGACGTGCACCAGGCCGCCGGAGACGAGCGTGGTGTAGAGGGCGGTGACGGTGAGGTCGAACGAGATCGGCGAGTGCAGCAGCGAGGTCCCGGTCATCTCCGGGTACGCGTGCCGGGCCCACTGCAGATAGGCGCCGAGCGACCGGTGCTCGATCACCACGCCCTTGGGGCGCCCGGTGGAGCCCGAGGTGTAGATGACGTACGCCGGGTTGGCGGGCCGTGGTGTCGTCGCCAGCGCGGTGTCGGGACGGGCGGCGAGGTCGGCCGTGAGGGCCGGGTCGTCCAGGAGGAGCCTCGGTGCCTCGCAGGCGGGTATACGGGAGTCGAGTGCCCGGGTGGTGAGGAGCAGCGCGGGCCGGGTGTCGGCGAGCATGAACGCGATGCGCTCGGTCGGGTAGTCGGGGTCCACGGGCAGGTAGGCGGCCCCCGTCTTGAGGACGGCGAGCAGCGCGACGACCGTGTCGCAGTCCCGGGGCAGTGCGATGGCCACGAACCGCTCGGGGGCGGCGCCCTGGTCGGCGAGTACCTGGGCGAGGCGGTTGGAGCGGGCGTCGAGTTCGGCGTAGGAGAGGGTCCGGCCGCCGCTGGTGACCGCGGGGGCGTGCGGGGTGCGGGCCGCCTGGGCGCGGAACAGGTCGAGGACCGAGGTGTCGGCGACCTCGTGCGCGGTGTCGTTCCACACGCCGAGGACGCGGTCCCGTTCTTCCTCGGTGAGCACGTCGAGGCGTCCGACGGGCTGGTCGGGGTCGGCGACGAGGGCGCGCAGCACGCGGACGAAGCGGTCCAGGATCCGCTGGGCGGCGGCTTCGTCGAAGACGTCGGGCCGGTGGCTGAGCCGGAAGGTCATGGTGTCGCGGGCGGACGCGATCAGCAGCAGCGGGTAGTGGGTGGCCTCGCGGTTCTTGCCGGGGGCCAGGCTGATGGCGGCGCCGATGCCGGTGCCGGCGGTGCCGGACCGGTTGACCGGATAGTTCTGGAACACCATGGAGGTGTCGAAGAGGTCGCCGTGTCCGGCGACGCGCTGGATCTCGGCGAGGCCCAGGTGCTGGTGGGGGGTGAGGGCGGCCTGTTCGTGCTGGACCCGGGCGACGAGGTCGGCGAGCGGTTCCGCGGCCCGCAGCCGGATCCGTGAGGGCAGCGTGTTGATGAACAGACCCACCATGCGTTCGACGCCGTCGAGCTCCGGCGGGCGCCCGGAGACGGTGGTGCCGAAGACGATGTCCTCGCGTCCGAGGTGCTTGCTGAGAGCGATCGCCCAGGCGGTCTGCACGACGGTGTTGAGGGTGACCCCGCGGCCGCGGGCGATCTCGGTCAGGGCGGAGGTGTCCTCCTGGGACAGGGCCGCCCGGACCTCGGCGCCGGCCACGGCGGCCCGGTCGGCGTCGGGGGCCACGAGGGTGGGCTCGACGAGGTCGGCGAACGTGTCGCGCCAGGCGGTGCGGGCGGCGTCCCGGTCCTGCTTCTCCAGCCACTTGAGATAGTCGCGGTACGGGCGGACCCGGGGCAGGGCGCTGTCGTCGCCCGAGGCGTCGTAGAGCGCGAAGAGGTCGCCCATGAGGACGGGCAGGGACCAGCCGTCGAGCAGGAGGTGATGGTTGGTCAGGACGAGCCGGTGCCGGTCCGCGGCGAGCCGGAGCAGGGTGAAGCGCAGCAGCGGCGGCCGGGCCACGTCGAAGCGGGTGGCGCGCTCGGCGGCGATCAGTTCGGCGCCGGCTTCGGCGCGCTCGGCCTCCGGGAGGCCGGTCAGGTCCCGTTCGCTCCAGGGCAACCGCACCTCCCTCATGACCAGTTGGGCCCAGTCGCCGTTCTTGCGCTGGCGGAAGGCGACCCGCAGGTTGGCGTGCCGGGCGAGCAGCTTCTCGGCGGCGGCCCGCAGGGCGGCGGTGTCCAGGGCGCCGTCGATGTCGAACGACATCTGGACGACGTAGGGGTCGAGCTCGCCCTCGTCGTAGACGCTGTGGAAGAGCAGGCCCTCCTGGAGCGGGGCCAGCGGCAGGATGTCCTCGATCTTCCGCGCGGTGCGACTCACTTGCTGGCCTCTTCTTCCTTCTCGAAGTCGTGCGGTTCGTCGTCGAAGTCGCCGAGTCCGTCGAGCTCGTCGGCGTCGTCGAACAGGTCGTCCAGTTCCTCCTCGAACGCCTCGATCTCGTCCTGGCCGATCGAGGACAGCGAGACGTCGGAGGGGGTGAGGCCGCCCGCGTGCGGGTTCTCGGAGTGCGTGACCAGGGCGCTCAGCGCCTGGAACCACAGGTCGGCCAGCTCGCGCACCTCGGCTTCGTCGAGGATTCCGTCGGCCCAGGTCCAGAACGCGACGAGTTCGGAGCCGTCCGGGCCGTCGTGGGTGCGGGCGTTGAGCTCCAGGGGGTGGGCGAGCGGCAGGTGCGGGGGGTCCCCGGCGACCGCGTCGACGCCGGTGACCGGGGTCCAGTCGGCGGCCCGGTCCCCGTCGGCGGCGGTGAAGCGGCCGAGGTAGTTGAACGCCACGTGGGGCGCTGCCAGGTCGTCGAACGCGGGTGCGGTGGCCGGGTTGAGGTGACGGACCAGGCCGTGGCCCATGCCCTTGTCGGGGACGGACCTGAGGTTCTCCTTGACCCGTTTGGCCACGGCTCCGGCGGCCGGACCGCCCGCGAAGGCCCGGGCCAGGTCGGCGCCCCCCGTGTCGAGCCGCACCGGGTACAGGTTGGTGAACCAGCCGACGGTGCGGGACAGGTCGGCGCCGTCGACGAGGTGTTCCTCCCTGCCGTGGCCCTCCAGGTCCAGCAGCACGCTCGGTCCGCCGTGCCGCCAGCGAGCCCAGGCCAGGGTGAAGGCGGCCAGCAGGATGTCGTTGATCTCCGCGTGGAAGGCGGCCGGGACGCGGGTGAGCACGGCTTCGGTGACCTCGGCCGGCAGGGTACGGGTCAGCCGTCCGGCCGTGGCCTGGGTGTCCCGTGCCGGATCCAGGGCGCGTCGGCCCAGCGGGGGCCCGGCCGCGCGCAGGACGTCCTGCCACCAGGCCGTGTCGGCGACCCATGCGGCCTTGCCGGCTTCCTCGGTCAGGCGGGTGGCCCAGCGGCGCAGCGAGGTGCCCACCGGCTGGAGGCCGGGTTGCCGCCCGGCGGCGAGCGCCTCGTACGCCTCGGCGAGGTCCGGGATGAGGATGCGCCAGGAGACTCCGTCGACCACCATGTGGTGGATGATCAGGAGCAGCATCCCGGGCGTGTGCGGGCCGCGGTCGAACCACACGGTCTGCACGAGGTGTCCGTCGGCCAGGTTCAGCCGGTCCCGGGCAGCCGCGCCCTCCCTCTTGACCAGGGCGTCGAGTGCCTCGCCGGTGACGTGCGCGGCGTCCACCCGCCGGATCAGGGTGCTCGCGTCCACGGCGCCGGGTTCGCGAATCTCCAACCGCCGTTCGGGGGCCGGTGCGAGGCGGGCGCGCAGGGCGTCGTGGTGGTCGAGCAGAGTCTGCACGGCCCCGGTGAGGGCATCGGCGTCGAGGGCGGCCGGTACCCGCAGGACGGCGGACATGTTGAACGCGTCGAGGTCGTCGGTGCGGGCGAGCAGCCAGTGCATGATCGGGGTCAGCGGGACATCGCCGATGCCGGCGCCGGGCTCCTCCACCAGCGCGCCGCTCGTCTCCGTGACGACCTCGGCGAGCGCCGCCACGGTCCGCTGTTCGAAGACATCTCGCACCGACAGTTCGAGACCGGCCCGCCGTGCGCGGCTGACCAGCTGGATCGACATGATGCTGTCGCCACCCAGGTCGAAGAACCCGTCGTCGACACCGACCTCGGACAGCCCGAGGACGTCCGCGAACAGTCCGCACAGCGCCTTCTCCCGATCCGTGCGCGGTCCGCGGCGGTCGGTGCCGGTGCCGTGGTCGGGGGCCGGCAGAGCACGCCGGTCCAGCTTGCCGTTGGCCGTCAGGGGCAGTTCGCCGAGGACCACCACGGAGGACGGGACCATGTAGTGGGGCAGTTGCTGTTCGAGGTGGGACCGCAGCGAGCGGCGCAGGTCGGTGTGGTGCCCCCGGTTCTCCGGCACGACGTACGCCACCAGCCGGAGCGGAGCGTCCGCGTCCTGGCGGGTGACGACGACCGCCGTGTCGACGGCCGGGTGGTCGCCGAGCACGGCCTCCACCTCACCGGGCTCGACCCGGAACCCGCCGATCTTGACCTGGTGGTCGGCCCGACCGAGGAACTCCAGCTCGCCGCGGTGGTTCCAGCGCACGATGTCACCGGTGCGGTAGAGCCGGCTGCCGGGCTGTCCGAACGGCGAGGCGACGAAGCGTTCCGCCGTCCGGTCGGGGCGGCCGAGGTAGCCGCGGGCCAGTTGGGCGCCGCCGATGTAGAGCTCGCCGCGCACCCCGGGCGGGACCGGGCTCAGTGCGGAGTCCAGCACGTACACCGACGCGTTCCACAGGGGCTGGCCGATGGAGGCGGCGGTAGGCCACTCGTCGATGTCGTCGGGGAGGGTCGCGGTGGTGGCGGCGTGGGTCTCGGCCGGGCCGTAGATGTTGTGTGCCATCCGCCGCCAGCTGCTCGCGCAGAACTCGCGCAGCTCATGGCTCAGCCGGAACTGTTCGCCGCCCTGGAAGAGGTCGGTGAGGGAGTCGAGGCGTTCGCCGGTGTCCGCGGCCGCGGCGAGCACGGCGTCGATCACGAGCGTCGGCGCGAACAGCTCGTTGATGCCGTGCCGGGTGATCCAGCGGGCCAGCTCGTAGGCGTCGCGGCGGACGTGGTCCTCGGGGATCACCAGAGTCTTGCCGGCGACCAGCGCCTGGAGGATCTCCTGCACCGCGAAGTCGAAGGAGACGGCGAGGAACTGCGCGGTGCGGGTGCCGACGCCGCCGCTGTAGGTGCCGGTGTGCCAGGCGAGCAGGTTGACCAGTGAACTCATCGGCATCACCACGCCCTTGGGGGCGCCGGTGGAACCGGAGGTGTAGACGACGTAGGCGGGGTGCCCGAGGTGCGTGGGGCGCACCCGGTCGGCGTCGGTGGGGTCGGTGTCCGGGGCCGCGGCGAGCGCCCGGACCGTCTCCGGGGCGTCGAGCACGACGTCCGCGGCCAGGTCGTCGCCCAGCGTCGGGCGGGTGGCCGTGTCCGTGACGACGATCCGGGGCGCGCAGTCGCTCAGGACGGCACACAGCCGCTGCTCGGGGGCGGTGATGTCGAGGGTGAGGTAGGCCGCCCCGGTCTTCAGGGCCGCGAGCAGGGCGACGACCAGCTCGGGCGAGCGGGGCAGCGCGATGGCCACCACGTCCTCGGCACCCACGCCCGAGGCGGCCAGCAGGTGCGCCAGCCGGTTGGCACGGGCGTTCAGCCCGGCGTACGAAAGGGTCGTGTCCTCACTGATCAGCGCGGTCGCCCGGGGCTCGGCGGCGACCTGTCGTTCGAAGAGCACCGGGACCGGGTCCGGGGGCACGTCGTGCGCGGTGCGATTCCACTCCTCCAGGACCCGCCATCGTTCGGCGGGCGCCATCACGTCGAGCCGGCCTATGGGTCGGCTGGGTTCGGCGACGACTCCTTCGAGCACGCGCAGCAACCGGTCGGCGAACTCCCGGGCGGTGCCGTGGTCGAACAGGTCGGCGTTGTACTCGACGGCCGCGCGGAGCCCTTCGGGTTCGCCGTGCGGGCCGTATCGCTCGTCGAAGAAGAACGCCAGGTCGAACTTGGCGCGGCCGGTCTCCGGTGCCTGGACGTCGACGGTGAGGCCCGGCAGACGCAGGACGTCGAGGGCCTCCTGGTTGTTGTCGAAGCCGAGCAGGACCTGGAAGAGCGGGTGGCGGGCCAGGGACCGGGCGGGGCTGAGCACCTCGACGAGCCGCTCGAACGGCACGTCCTGGTGCCCGTACGCGGCGAGGTTGGTCTCCCGGACCCGGGCGACGAGTTCGGTGAACGTCGGGTTCCCCGAGGTGTCGGTGCGCAGCACCAGCGTGTTGACGAAGAACCCGACGAGGTCCTCCACGGCGGCGTCGGTCCGGCCGGCGACGGGAGAGCCGATGGGGACGTCGGTGCCCGCCCCGAGCCGGGTCAGCAGCGTGGCGAGGGCGGCCTGCGTCACCATGAACAGACTGGTGCCGGTCTCCCGGGCGAAGGCGGTCAGCCGCGCGTGCAGGGCCGCCGGCACCTCGAACGGCACCCGGCCGCCGCGATGGGACTGCCGGGGCGGGCGGGGCCGGTCGACGGGCAGCTCCAGCTCCTCCGGCAGGCCCGCCAACGTGCGCTTCCAGTGGTCGAGTTGCCGGGAGATCTCGCTGTCCGGGTCGTCCTCCGAGCCGAGCACCTCGCGCTGCCACAGGGTGTAGTCGGCGTACTGCACGGGCAGCGGAGCCCAGGCGGGGGGCTCGCCACGGGTGCGGGCGGTGTAGGCGAGGGACAGGTCACGGGCCAGGGGGCCCATGGACCAGCCGTCGCCGGCGATGTGGTGGACGACCAGGACCAGGACGCGCTCCCCGTCGCGTGCCGAGAACAGCCAGGCCCGGACGGGGAGTTCGGCGGTCAGGTCGAAGCGGTGTGCGGCAGCGGCCCGCACCCGCTCCTCCATCTCACCGCGGGCGACATCCGCCTCGATCAGTTCCGGCAGGGCGTGCGCGGCGGGCAGGACGATCTGGCGCGCCCCGTCGGCGTCCTCGGTGAACAGGGTGCGCAGCGACTCGTGCCGTGCCACGACGTCGGTGAGCGCCTGCCGCAGAGCGGCACGGTCGAGAGCGCCCTTCAGCCGCAGCGCCACGGGGATGTTGTAGGTGGCGCTGGGGCCCTCCAGGTGGTTCAGGAACCACAGGCGCTGCTGCGCGTACGACAGCGGGATCCGCGCCGGACGCTCCACCCGCGTGACCGGGCGCCGTGCGCCGTCGGCCTCGTCCAGGGCGTCGACGACCCCGGCGACGGTGGGGTTCTCGAAGAGCCGGCGGATGGAGAGCTCCACGCCCAGCACCGAGCGGATCCTGCTCAGCAGCCGTACGGCGGACAGCGAGTGGCCGCCGCGGTCGAAGAAGTTGTCGTCGATGCCCACCGAGGCGACGCCCAGCATCTCGGCGAAGACGGTGCACAGGATCTGCTCCCGCGGGCTGCGCGGTGCCCGGGACCGCACGGGCCACACGCCCGCCCCGGCGGCTTCCGTACCGTCGAGGGCGTCGACGAGCCGCAGTTCGCCGTCTGCCGACCAGCGGGCCGGCCGTCCCGTGCGGTACATCCAGCTCGCGTGCGCGAACGGACACGGCACCCACCGTTCCTGTTCCGCGGCCTCCCCGGCCGGACCGGGGCCCGTCACGTACAGGGTGCCCGGGACGCCGGGCGGCACCGGGCCCAGGGAGTCGTCGAGGACGTAGGCGCGGGCACGGCCCGCCGGCGCGGGCAGGGACACCCTGGCCAGTTCGGCGGCCACCGCGGGCCTGGTGGTGTCGCTCCACTCGTCGAGCACGACCGTGCGCTCGGCCGGGTCCAGGACGTCGACCGAGCCGATGGTCCGGTCGGTGTCCCGCGTCAGAGCGGTCAGCAGGCGGACGAAGCGGTCGGCCACGGAACGGGCGGTGCCCCGATCGAACAGTTCCGCGGAGAACTCCAGGTCACCGATGACACCGGCGGGCCGGCCCGCGCTGTCGAAGCGTTCCGTCAGCTCCCAGTTGAGGTCGAACTTGGTGTCCTCGATCGGCAGCCGCTCCAGTGCCACCGCCAGCCCCGGCAGTTTCGCCACCTCGGCGACGGTGTCCCGCGGATCCGTGTTGTGCAGGGTGAGGCACACCTGGAAGAGGGGGTGCCGGGTGAGCGAGCGCTCCGGGTTGACCGCCTCCACCAGCCGCTCGAACGGCAGGTCCTGATGCGCGTACGCCGCCAGGCTGCGCGCCCGGACCCGTTCCACGAGCTCGGTGAACGTCGGATCGCCCGAGGTGTCGGTCCGCAGCACCAGGGTGTTGGCGAAGAATCCGACCAGTTCCTCCACCGCCGCGTCGGTACGGCCGGCGATCGGCGAGCCGACGGGGATGTCGGTGCCCGCCCCGAGCCTGGTGAGCAGCGCGGCCAGCCCTGCCTGGAGCACCATGAACATACTGGAACGGGTCGTGCGGGCCACCTCGGTGAGCGCTTCGTGGAGTTCGGCGGGCAGCCGCAGGCAGACCTGCCCGCCGCGCTGCGTCACCACCTCACCGCGGGGGCGGTCGTAGGGAAGCTCCAGCTGGTCCGGCAGGCCCGCCAACGTCTCGGTCCAGTAAGCCAGCTGGCGGGAGATCTCGCTGTCCGGGTCGTCCTCGGAGCCGAGCGCCTCCCGCTGCCACAGGCTGTAGTCGGCGTACTGCACCGGCAACGGAGCCCACTCCGGAGCGGAACCGGCGACCCGGGCCGCGTACGCCGCCGCCAGGTCCCGGGCCAACGGTCGCATCGACCAGCCGTCCCCCGCGATGTGGTGCAGGAGCAACAGCAGGACGTGCTCGTCCTCGCCGACCTCGAACAGCGTGGCCCGCACGGGAGGCTCCACGGCCAGGTCGAACGGGTACCGCGCCGAGTCCACCAACCGGTCGCCGAGCCGGTCCTCGTCCACCGCGACGACGTCGAGCCCCACGACGGCCTCGGAGGGCTCCAGGATCACCTGGGTGAAGCCGTCCTCGTCCTCGGTGAACACGGTCCGCAGGCTCTCGTGCCGGCCGACCACGTCCGCCAACGCCCGCCGCAGCGCCTCGCGGTCCAGCGGTCCCGTCAGCCGCAGCGCGCCCGGCGCGTTGTAGGCGGTACTGCCGTCCTCCAGCAGGCTCAGGAAGCGCAGCCGTTGCTGGGCGTACGACACGGGGATGCGGTCCGGCCTGGCTCCGACCGTGACACCAGGACGCCGTTGCGGGACCGCACCCTCCTCCAGCGCGGTGGTGATGCCGGCGATGGTGGGGGTCTCGAAGAGCTGCCGGATGGGCAACTCGGCGCCCAGCACGGTCCGGATGCGGCTGACGAGCTTGGTGGCCAGCAGGGAATGGCCGCCGAGCCGGAAGAAGTCGCCATCGATCGACACGCTCTCAAGCCCCAGGACTTCGGCGAAGAGCGTGCACAGCACTTCTTCCCGCGGAGTGCGGGGGGCCCGGCCTGCTGCCGTCTCCAGCTCAGGGGCGGGCAGGGCACGGCGGTCCAACTTGCCGTTCGGGGTCAGGGGCAGCGCATCCAGGGTGACGAACGCGGACGGCACCATGTACGCGGGCAGCTGCGCCGCCGCATGAGCGTGCACGTCCTCGATACCGGTACCGACGATGTAGGCGGTCAGGCGCTGATCCCCGGGGCGGTCCTCACGCACGACCACCGCCGCCTGCGACACCTGCGGGTGCGACATCAACACAGCCTGGATCTCACCCAGCTCGATACGGAAACCCCGCACCTTGACCTGGTCATCCACCCGGCCCACGTAGACGAGCTGACCGTCAGAGGTCCAGCGGG
>NZ_KQ948697.1:5227-5933 GCF_001514145.1 Streptomyces canus | reverse complement strand
CCACATCACCCGTGCGATACATCCGCGCACCCGACGGACCGTACGGATCGGCCACGAAACGCTCCGACGTCAGATCCGCACGCCCGTGATAACCCCGCGCCAGCACCACGCCCGCCACATACAACTCACCCGCCACACCCGGCGGGACCGGCCTGAGAGCGGCATCCAGCACATAGGCGCGGGTGTTCCAGAACGGACGCCCGATCGGCACCGGACCCGACGCCACCACCCGCCCCGGCTCGATCCGAAAGTCCGTGCAGTTGACCGTCGCCTCCGTCGGACCATACGCATTGACCACCGTCACGCCCGGATGCGCAGCCCGCCACGAAGCCAGCGCCTCACCCAGCAGCGCCTCACCACCGGTCACCAACGTCCCCGACGGCGACACCTGCGCCGGCAACACCTCCAACAACCCCAGATGCGACGGCGTGACCTTCATGAACGACGGCCCACCCGCAGCCGCCGCATGCTCGTCCAACTCCGCCAGCACCACCCGGCCACCACTGACCAACGGCGTATACAACGCCGTCACCGTCAGATCAAAAGCCACCGACGAATGCAACACCGCAGAACCAGCCGCGTCCTCATACACCTCACGCGCCCGCTCCAAATACGCACCCACCGAAACGTGCTCAACCACCACACCCTTCGGCCGACCCGTCGAACCCGACGTATAAATCACATACACCGGATCCCGAGGACTGAC
>NZ_KQ948697.1:2462-4893 GCF_001514145.1 Streptomyces canus | reverse complement strand
CAGCGACCGCTCACCACACACCACCGCCACCGCACCCGCAGACCGCCCCACCTGCTCCGCAAACAACTCCGGCAGCAACACCCCACGCACCTCACGCGAAACCCCCTGCCACCCCGACAACACCAACTCCCGCTCCCCCGCCCCGAGCACCTCCACCTCGGAGACTCGGCGACTCGGGTCCTGAGCCAGGGCGGTGAGGACGCGGGTGAAGCGGTCGGCAATGCTCTGCGCGGTGGTGCGATCGAACAGATCGGTGCTGTAGTCCAGCGCACCGGTCAGGGTGGCGAACTCCGTCGCCGCCGACGGCCGGCGTTCCGCGAGACGGAAGGACAGGTCGAACTTGGCGGCCCCGATGCCGACCGGCAGACTGTCGACCTCCAGGCCGGGCAAGGACGCCACGGCGGAGGCGGCCCCTTGTTCCGTGTTGTTCAGAGTGAGCATGGTCTGGAAGAGGGGGTGCCGGGAGAGTGAGCGCTCCGGGTTGACCGCCTCCACCAGCCGCTCGAACGGCAGATCCTGATGCGCGTACGCCGAAAGGTCCGCCGCCCGGACTCGTTCCAGCAACTCACCGAACGTCGGATCACCGGACACATCCGTGCGCAGCACCAGCGTGTTCACGAAGAACCCGACCAGCTCGTCCAGCGCGTCATCCGTACGACCCGCGATCGGCGTGCCGAGCGGGATGTCCGTCCCCGCACCCAACCGCGACAACAGTGCGGCGAGTGCCGTCTGGAGCACCATGAACAGGCTGGAGCGGCCCTCACGGGCGACGCGTGCCAGACCGTCGTAGACGTCCTGGGGCAGCTCGAAGGTGATCCGGTCGCCCCGGTACGAGGCCACGGCCGGACGCGGGCGGTCGAACGGCAGGGACAGTTCTCCGGACAGGTCGGCCAACGCATCGGTCCAGTAGTCGAGTTGGCGGCTGAGCTCGCTCTCGGGGTCGTCCTCGGAGCCGAGCACCTCCCGCTGCCACAGGCTGTAGTCGGCGTACTGCACCGGCAACGGAGCCCACTCCGGAGCGGAACCGGCGGCCCGGGCCGCGTACGCCGCCGTGAGATCACGCGCCAAGGGGCCCATCGACCAAGCGTCACCCGCTATGTGGTGGACCACGACGAGCAGGACGAATTCCTCGTCGCCCAGCTCGAACAAGCGGACACGCAGGGGCGGTTCCGCGGTCAGCTCGAACGGTGCCCGGGAGGCACGGTCCAGTTCGTCGTGCAGGTGCTCCGCGTCGGTGGCGGTCACAGCGATCTCCGCCTCGGCGGCGTCCAGAACCATCTGGTACGAGCCCTCAGCGTCCTCGGCGAAGACCGTGCGCAGGCTCTCGTGCCGGGTGGCCACGTCCGTCAGCGCCAGCCTCAGCGCCTCCGTGTCCAGCGCTCCCTTCAGCCGTAGGGCGACCGGCAGGTTGTACGTCGCGCTGGGGCCCTCGAAACCGTGCAGGAACCACAGCCGCTGCTGGGCGAGCGACAGCGGCACCCGGGCCGGCCTCACCGCGGGGGCGACACGGCCACGTGCGGCGGACGAGGCGTCGAGAACACTCGCGAGTTCGGCGACGGTGGATGCCTCGAAGAGCCGGCGTACGGCGATCTCGGTGTCGAGGACGGTGCGGATGCGGCTGACGAGTTTGGTGGCGAGCAGGGAGTGGCCGCCGAGGGCGAAGAAGTCGTCGTCGATGGTCACCGCGTCCAGGCCGAGGACTTCGGCGAACAGGGTGCACAGGATCTCCTCGCGCGGCGAGCGCGGGGACCTGCCGCCCTCCGACTGCGGCCCGTAGTCGGGGGCCGGCAGGGCGCGCCGGTCCAGCTTGCCGTTCGGGGTCAGCGGGAAGGCGTCCAGGGTCACGAACGCCGACGGCACCATGTAGTCCGGCAGATGCGCCGCCGTGTGCTCACGCAGCGCGGCAGGTGTCGGCTGCTGCTCGGCCGCCGCAACCAGGTAGGCGACCAGGCGTTTGTCTCCCGGCCGGTCCTCGCGCACCACAACAGCGGCCTGAGCCACGTGCTCCTGAGCGGCCAGGACGGCCTCGATCTCACCCAGCTCGATCCGGAACCCGCGCAGCTTCACCTGGTCATCGACCCGGGACAGATACTCCAGCTCCCCGTCCATCGTCCAGCGCACCAGGTCACCCGTGCGATACATCCGCGAGCCCGCCGGACCGTACGGATCGGCCACGAACCGCTGCGCCGTCAGCCCGAAACGCCCGTGATAGCCACGCACCACACCCTCACCCGCGATGTACAGCTCCCCCGGCACCCCGGCAGGAACCGGTCGCAACGCACCATCCAGCACATACACCCGCGTGTTCGCGATCGGACGCCCGATCCGCGGCCGCCGTGCACCCTCCGCGGTGACCGGCCAGGCCGTCGACCAGATCGTGGTCTCCGTCGGCCCGTACAGATTCGTCACCGAAGCAGCCTGCGCGACCAAT
>NZ_KQ948697.1:0-1894 GCF_001514145.1 Streptomyces canus | reverse complement strand
CCCCAAGATCGAACCGATCCCGCATCGCCACCAGGAAGTTCACCAACGGCCCCTGCGGCACCACCACACCCTTCGGTCGCCCCGTCGACCCCGACGTATAGATCACATACGCGGAGCCATTGAGGTCGTGGTGGGCACGGAGACGGTCGGAACCGGCAGGCTCGGACAGGTGCGCCTGGAGGTCCGGGTCGTCGAGGAGAACGCGTGGAACCAGTGACTCACTCGGCACGGCCGAGGTCAGGTCGCTCGTGGTGAGCAGGAGGACCGGGTCGGCGTCCTGGAGCATGTACGCCAGCCGCTCCGCCGGATACTCCGTATCCAGCGGCAGATACGCCGCCCCCGCCTTCCACACCGCCAGCAACGCCACGACCAGATCCACCGACCTGGCCAACGCCACCGCAACAAACCGCTCCGGCCCAGCACCCAACTCCGACAGAAGCCCGGCCAGACGCTCAGCACGGGCATCCAACTCCCCGTAACTGAGCGACACCTCACCCGCGACCACGGCCTCCGCATCCGGCACCGCAGCCACCCGCTCCTCGAACAGCTCCACCACCGAACGCCCCGGCACCTCACACACCGTGTCGTTCCAGTCGACGAGGACACGGTCGCGTTCGGACGCGGCAAGGATGTCGATGTCACTCACCCGGGTGTCCGGGGTCGCGACCGCGTGATCCAGGAGTCGCAGCAGCCGGTCGATGAAGGTTTCGGCAGTGGCGCGGTCGAACAGGTCGGTGCTGAACTCCAGGACACCCTCGAGCGAGTTCGCCTGACCGGTCGCGTCGCGGCGCTCCGTGAACCCGAAGGCAAGGTCGAACTTGGCGACGGACGACTCCACCGGCTCTCGCTCGGCCGTGAGTCCCGGAAGCTCACCGAGTGAGGCCAACGCGCCCTCGTAGTCGGTGTTGTTGAGGGTGAGAAGGACCTGGAAGAGGGGGTGCCGGGTGAGCGAGCGCTCCGGGTTGACCGCTTCCACCAGCCGCTCGAACGGCAGGTCCTGGTTCGCGTAGGCGCCGAGGTTCCCCTCACGGACGCGGCGCACCAGCTCGGCGAACGTGGGGTTGCCCGAGGTGTCCGTGCGCAGGACCAGCGTGTTGAGGAAGACGCCGACCAGGTCGTCCAGAGCTTCGTCCGTGCGGCCGGCGATGGGTGTGCCCAGCGGAATGTCCGTGCCCGCCCCGAGCCGGGTCAGCAGCGCCGCCAGCGCCGCCTGCAGCACCATGAAGGGACTGGCCTGAACGTCCCGGGCCACCTCGCCGACGCGCGCATAGAGATTCTCGGACAGCCGGAACGGTATGCGGTCGCCGCGATAGGTGGCGACGGAGGGCCGCGGACGGTCGTACGGCAGCTCCAGCTGATCGGGGAGGCCGGCCAACGCCCCCGTCCAGTGGGCGAGTTGGCGGCTGATCTCGCTGTCGGGGTCGTCCTCGGAGCCGAGTACCTCCCGCTGCCACAGGCTGTAGTCGGCGTACTGCACCGGCAGCGGCGCCCACTGGGGAGCTTCCCCGGCGACCCGGGCCGCATAGGCGGCCGTGAGATCACGGGCCAGCGGCGCCCGCGACCACGCGTCACTCACGATGTGGTGCGTCAGGAGGAGCAGGACATGGTCGTGCTCGCTCGGCGCGAACAGTGCCGCCCGGAAGGGAATCTCGGTGGCGAGGTCGAACGGATGGCCGGCCTCTCTCGTCAGATCGCCCCGCAGACGTTCTTCGTCCGTCTCCACGACCGCGAGCGTCGGCAGGGACTCGGCCGCGTCCCGGACGACCTGGTAGGCGCCCTCGCCGTCCTCGGCGAACACGGTCCGCAGGCTCTCGTGCCGCTCCACCAGATCCGCGAGCGCGAGCCGCAGCGCGTTCCGGTCCAACGCGCCGGAGAGACGCAGGGCCACCGGAGC
>NZ_KQ948696.1 GCF_001514145.1 Streptomyces canus | reverse complement strand
CCGACGTGGCCCTGTTGCGGGCTGAGCCGGCCGTGTTCGGGCCGGTGGCCTCCGACCCGACGGTCTCTCGCCTGGTCGGACAGCTGGCCTCGGGCGGCAAGCGGGTCCTGGCCGCGCTGCGCGCCGCCCGTGCCGAAGTGCGTGAACACGTCTGGCGGTTGGCCGGTGACGCGGCGCCGGATGCGGGCGGGCAGGTGATCGTGGACATCGACGGGGTCCTCGTCCTGGCGCACTCCGAGAAGCAGGACGCCGCCGCGACCTGGAAGAAGACGTTCGGGCACCACCCGCTGATGGGGTTCGTCGACCACGGCCGCGGCGGGTCTGGCGAGCCGGTCGTGGGCCTGCTGCGGCCCGGCAACGCTGGCTCCAACACCGCCGCCGACCACATCGAAGCCACGAAACTGGCCCTGGCCCAGCTGCCGAAACGGCTCCGGCGCGGGCGTCAGACGCTGATCCGTACCGACTCCGGCGGCGGCACCCACGAGTTCGTCGCCTGGCTCGCCTGGCGCGGGCGGTGGCTGTCGTACTCGGTCGGGATGACCATCACCGACGCCGTCCACCAGGCCGTCCTGAAGGTCCCGGCCTCGGCCTGGACGCCGGCCGTGGAACCCGACGGCGACATCCGCGACGGCGCCTGGGTGGCCGAACTCGCCGGCGACTGCCTGACGGGTTGGCCGAAGGGCCTGCGGCTGATCGTGCGCAAGGAGCGGCCGCACCCCGGTGCCCAGTTGCGTTTCACCGACGCCTACGGCATGCGGTTGACCTGCTTCGCCACCAACACGGCCAGCGAGGCGATCGCCGCCCTCGAACTGCGCCACCGGCAGCGGGCCCGTGCCGAGGACCGCATCCGCGCCGCCCGTGCCACCGGTCTGCGCAATCTCCCTCTCCACGACACCGCGCAGAACCAGATCTGGCTGGAGATCGTCCAGATCGCCCTCGACCTGCTGGCCTGGATGCCCCTACTCGCCCTGACCGGCCAAGCCCGGCTCTGGGAGCCCCGCCGCCTGCGGCTTCGGCTGTTCTCCACCGCCGCCCAGCTCGTCACCACCGGCCGCCGCCGCTACCTCCGCCTGGCCAGGCACTGGCCCTGGACTGACGTGATCACCGATGCCCTGGACCGGCTCCAAGCCCTACCGAACCCCGGCTGACCAGTACATTCCCGCCCCTGCGAGCAGCAACCAGCCCACCGGAGCCGTGGAACCCGGCGCACACTCGACGCGACAGCCGGGCACTCAACCTGCCCAGACTCTGGAATTCCGCACCAACACTCGCCACAAAGGGTCCGTCAGCAAGCTGACGGACCCTCATGCAAGATCGGGGCTAGTGGATCGTGGAGTCGACAACTTGGTCTGCGGATGCGAGCGGGGGGCGAGCGTGTCAGTCTGGCATTGAGCGATACCTGCGATGTCCCGCAAGGTCAGCGTACGGAGCGTCCCGGTTGGTGGCCGGAGGGATCGACCGCCCGGCGACGGTAGTGGATCAGTATCCGCCCCTCCCAGGCCGCGATGCCTGGGGAGGATTCCCAGAGCTGACCAGAGGGGAACCGGACGGCAGGTTGCAGCGTCCGGGAGTGTCGTACTCGGCGCGGAATTCGCCCTCGAAATCATTCGCCTCGAATCTCCGAGTACAGATGCCTTTTGCTGGTGATCGCACCGGAGAGCGTCGACGCCTTGCAAATCTCCACGGCCGCATGGGAGGACCGGTGACGGGAAACTCGCAGCCACTGCTGGTAAAGCTCGCCAGTGCGGCTCTGGAGCTGAATGTCGACCCGTCCGACACATCCATGCTCGGAATGATCGGGATCGACCCCGAGATGCTCCCCGCCGAGCCGGAGTTGGTCGATCTTGAGATCCTGGAGGCTGTAGGTAACTTCCAGACGAGGCTGACAAATCTCGTACCGCAGGTCCCTGAGTCCACCGCTTCGATCGAGGAGTGGGTCGGCCAGGCGGAGCCGCTGCCCCAGGTTCCCGTTGGTCAGTTGGCCGTTCCGATCGCAGAGACTTCCGAGCCGGCGTTCGGTGAGGTCTTCGTGACCCCGGACGGGCTGATGTTCGACCTGGTTCCCTTTCGGGTCGGCACCGACGGCGACAACGAGGAAGCACTGCTCGTGGCCATCTCCGATGATGAGGAGCGCGGGGAGGAATTGGTCATCACGCTCGTCGAGGAGGGCAGGGAACTCAGCGATGTGCTTGAGCTGCCTCATGTGATCGCCGTGACTCTGAGGCAGCGGGTTCCGGTGGTCGACGGAGGGACCGTCGTCCAGGAAATCCCCTTCTCCTCCGTGCAGTTCGGTGATTCGGAATTCGTCCTGATCGCCAGGTGCCCGCTGACTACGCCCGCGCAGCGGCAGCAGCTGCTTGCCGCCCTCTCCTCGCCGGAGTCCGAGACCACGGTGCTCGTCAAGTGCGGGGTGACCGTGGGTGTTCCGACGGGCGAGGTGTGCGAGGACGGTTCCCCCGGCTTCCGGGAGCAACGCCTGGTACTGGATTCCGTTGCCACGCCGGAACCCCTGGTGCTCTCGGACGAGCAGCGGATCCGGATGGGCGGCGGGCGCGGCGGCGGGCTGGGTGCGGTGCTGCCCATGGAGCGCACCCGGCTCTTTCACGGCGACCGCAGCCACTCGTATTGGCAGGATCCGGTGAGGCCCGAGCATTACTACTACCTGCCGGACCGCTTCCTGCTCGCCCGGCTTCCGGACAGCGGCCACCGGCCGGCCCTCAAGGTGCGGGCCGTCAGCGCGTCGAACGAGGCCGATGTGCGGTTCACCATGGAGTTCTCCGCCCAACCGGTCGTCGAGCAGGGTCGGTTGAAGGAGGCTGTGCCGAAGCTCGAAGAGCAAGCGCGGGCCAAGGGCACCACCGCACCCCTCCAACTGGAGATGCTCTCCGAGGCGCAGCCCGTCCTGCGGCTGGCCCTGCCGCAGGACGGGGAGCCCTCAACTTCGCTGACCGAGAGGGAGGGAGCGCTGATCGACCTGGAGCGGGGAGTGACTCACGCCGAGACCCTGAAACTGGAGGACTTCCGGCTGGTGTACGAGGCCCTGTTCGGCGCCTCGCTCAGCCTTCTGCGTGGCGAGGTGCGGATCGGAGCGGGCGGCGGGCCGCCTGAGGACATACCGCTGGAACTGCGCTTGGACCGCACGGCGGGGGAAGTGCTGGCCCTCGTTCCGGGCACGATGGCGCCGGACCGGATCAGCGCCCGCCTCACCAATGTGATTGAGAGCGGGGTCCACGTGGAGCAGCTCACGGCGGTGGCGGTGTGCGGTGCGGACCGGCTGGCCCTGAAGGTCGAAGGGGTCTCCGCCGGTCTGAAGCTGGCGCCTGGGGAGAGCCTGGATGTACAGCTGGTGCCGGAGAAGCCGCTGCCCGCGACCGGTTTCGACGTGATCCATCTCGACGAGGCGGGCATCGTGGCCGAACCGGACCAGAAGGTCGTCTGGGAGCTGGTCTTCGACCGCAGCGTGGAGGCGCGTCTCTCGCGCGAGGTGGTCGTGGAGGCGGTGGCGGCACAGTTCGAGGTGCCCGCCGGGTCCGCCGACCGGGTCCTGGCCTATGTGGTGACCGCCGAGCACGGGAGCAGGTCGGTGCGCCTGACGGAGAGTGAACTGAAGGGCTCGACCACCGTGTTCGTTCCGGTGGAGCCGTTGATCAAGGGTACGCAGGCGCCCCCGATCCGCTACCAGACGGAGACATGGTGGCAGTCCGGCGGCATCGGGGTGAGTCCGTGGCGGGAGACGGATCACACCATCCTGCTGCCGGTGAAGACAGCTCCGCCCGCGGGCGGAGGTGGGTAATCATGTTCGAGGACCTGCCCGACCTCGGCAGTCCCGTGGCTTCGGTGCCGGGGGCCGCGTTCGAGGCCTTCGGCGGCGGCGGACTCGTCGTCCTGGTGCCGGACGACCTGGTGTTGGAGCGTCAGGCGGACGGGTCCGCCGCCCTGCTGGTGACACTGCTGCGCTCCCCCTCCGCACCAGGCGGAGCCGGCGGCCGCATCGAGATCGGCTTCACGGTGGACCTGTCCTTCGATGCCGTCGGACAGGCGCTGATCGCACAGAAGGTCCCCGCCAGGCTTGTGCCGGGTGAACTCGAGGGCGGCGTGCTTGAGATCACCGCCCAGCTCGGGACGGACTCGGCCACTGCCCTGGTGCCGCCGGTCGTGCTGAGCCCGGCCATGCTGGCCCGGGCACACGTGGTCGTGGACCTTTCGGCGCAGAGCGCCGTTCTCGCCGCCCGACTGATCAGGGAGTCCGCCCTGCCGGTGCGTGCCGTACTCCGGCTGAGGTTTCCCGCGGTCGCGCCGCGGGTGCCGCTGGAACTGGAGTTCGACCGGCGGCGGGTGGCACAGCTGCTCGCCGAACGCTTCGGGGCACAGGCGGTGGTCTCGGACACCATGCTCGGCCAGGGGCTCGACGCGCTCCTCGCCGACCCCGCCGTCACCGTCACCGGCGACCCGTCGGTCATCGGGAGCGATCTGCGGGCCGAAATCCTCGGGCTGAGGCTCCGTGACGAACTCGCGGTATCCGAGACTGGCGCCGCGGTGCGCTACCGCCTGCGGCCGGCGGAGGAGATATCGCCCGAGCCCCGGCGGGTCGATCTCGCGACGGTGGAGCGGGTGAGCGCGGACCGCCTCCTCACCGTGGACCCGTTCGCGACGGCACGAGTCCTGTCCGACGGCGGGCTTGAGCGCTACGTGCGGACTGTGGATGTGCCGGCGCTGCCGACCGGGCGCGTGCGGGTCTCCTTCGCGGCCAATCTCCCGGAACCGATGGCCGGCCTGTTGGCGCTCTTCGCGGACCTGCGGGTGCCGGCGCTCCCGCCCTTCCGCTCGCAGGAAGTGATGGCGGGCGTCGAGCTCTCCGCGCCCGAGCGAAGGGCCGAGGCGGAGATCGTCCTGTCGCCGGGAGAAGCACTCACGGGGCAGGTCCGGCTGCGGGCGCTGCTGGAGAGCGCCGACACCCCGGTCGAAGTGACCGGTCCCTGGCGGCCGGCGGCCGGCGACCGGCTGGTGCTCGGCCCCGAGTCCTTCCCTCTGCCGCTGACCGTGGTGCGTGCCTCCGGCGCGTTCACTGATGCGGCCACGGGCGATGTGCGCAGCACGGCAGGGCGCTTGGTGGCACGGCTCGACGCGGGGTCACCGCTTGTCGCCGTGCCCCGGGAGAGCGCAGACCCGCCCGCCACCGTCGTCGTCCGGCCCATTGGCCCGGGACGCACGATCGACCTCCCCTTCGGCACGGCGCCCAGGCTCGACCTCGACCCGGTGGCACTGCCCGGCTTCGGAGCCCATCGGGCACTGGCCGTCAGCCGGGTGGTGCCCGGCCGGCCACCCCTGCTCGTGGAGTGGCGGCCGCAGAGCGGTGAGCACGAGCCCATGGCCGTGCGGCTCGGCACCGACCGGCCCGAGGCCGAGATCGGCTGGATCGCGGCTTCGCCGTTCCAGCCGGGGTTCCTGTGGAGGGTGACGCGCGGCAGCGACGCACCCGGCCCCTGGTCCGAACCGGTGATGCCGGCCGACGGGCTCGTGGTGCAGGTGGATGCCGGACTTCCCGAGGAGCCGGTGGTGCTCGACGGACTGGAGCTGCGCCCCGATCCCGCGGACCCGTCAGTCTGGACGTACGTCCCCCCGGGCCCGTTCCTGGAGTTCGGGCCGGACGGCAGGCCCGCCCTCGGCCTGGTCGACGCCGGAGCGGTCTGCTTCCTGCAGATCACCAGTCGCTTCGACCTGCCGAACGCCGCTCGGGAAGCCCTGCCAGCCCGGCTGCTGCCGCTCACCGGTCGGCCGCCGGCCGCGGTGCGAGCGGTCGAGGTGACCGTGACGCGGGTCGCGGTGGAGGTCCGGCCGCCCGACGGTACCTGGGCCCCGGTGGCCGAGAGCACCAGCTCGGGGATCTCTCCGTGGACGACGGCGCTGTCAGCGACCCTCAGCGCGGACCAGACCGCCGCGGTGAAGGCGGCCGTCGACGGGACCCGGGGCCGGATGCGCCTGGTCGGCGAACTGGCCGCCGGCGGAAAGAACTTCGTCAACGAACAGGATGTGGCCGACCTGCTTGGCAAGTCCTGATCGACAACAGGAGGCAATCATGCTGCAACTGCAAGGCGCGATCGACCTGCCGGAAGCGACCGTCTACACGGACGATGTCGACCCCTTCACGATGTACGTCCTGCCCAAGGTGCCGATTCTGCGGCGCGATGCTGATAAAGCGGTGTTCAAGTTCATCAAGTACCGCTCGCTCAAGCCGCTCGCCAACGGAGATGTCGGCGCCGCACTGGTGTTCATGGATGTGGAGTTGGCGCTGACTGCCGTGCAGGAGGCATCGGTCAGAACCAAACTCGCGGAACTCCTCACGGCCCGGCGCGGTCCGGGCGGCCAGCCCGTCGACCCGAACCAGCTCATCCTCTCCAAGCCCCAGGTCACCAAGTCCAGCGTGATGGTCGAGGTACTGGCGGCGAGCGGTGACCTCGTCCAACGGGTCAACCACGCGGGCAAGCCGTCGAACTACGGCAACAACGTGGTGGCGATGTCGGCCGAACTCACCCAGAAGGGCGCGCCGGTCTTCGAGGCCGTGATGCGCAGCGAGGGCGCGGGTGGTGTCCGAGTGGTCTACGAGATGAGCTTCGGCGGCCGGATGCCTCCGATCCGGGCGGTGGGCCACTGGAACGCCAGCAAGTTCTACAACTTCGTCCAGGACGTCAACTTCGAGGAGAACTTCTGGAGCGAGGACGACTTCAGCGAACACGTCTCCGAGATCTTCACGAACTCCGAGTCCCGTGTCGTCGAGGTCGACCCGGGCGGGCAGGCGGGGAACGATCCCGCGATCGCCCCGGTTCTCGCCACCCTGCGTACCTCGGTCACGCAGCAGCTCGACGAGGCGGTCAAGCGCAACCTGCTGGAGGCGATCCCGGCGGAGAATCGGGACTTCTCGAAGATCCGGGATGAGGACTTCGAGAACATCCACCGGGACATCACGGTGAACAAGACCGCGGACGTCCACATCGAGTTCAAGGAGAACCAGGTCGTCACTGTCGACGTTGCGCCCCAGGCCAACATGCCGTCGCTGGTCAGCCAGGGATTCAAGTGGGAAGACTACGCGATGGAGGTGGACCTCAACGACCCCTTCTTCCGTATGCTCAACCTCAACATCCAGGTGAACGCGGAGTTCGCCGTGCTGCCGATCTTCAGCGTCGACGTGAAGATCGACTATCCGCCGAACACCTCACGCAACGGCATTCAGACCTTCAGCTTCTCCAAGCCCGACGACATCGGAAAGTTCCAGTCCTTCACGGACGGCGGCTCGACGGCCTTCAAGTACCAGTACGTGGTCAACTACAAGGGCGAGAGCAGGGTGTTCACCTCGGAGTGGATCGACGCCGACACCACCGACCTCAAGGTCAACATCGACGAGCTCGGCATCTGGCTGGTCGACGTGGAGATCGGTGACATGAACTTCGATCAGGTCTCCCGGGCCGTCCTGACCCTCGAACACCCGGAGGTGGCGCCAGGGATCCCGCCGGTGTGCCGCTTCCAGATCGACAAGGAGACAAAGCAGCAGCAGGTGAAGGAAGTCCTGATGGAGCCGGTGAAGCCGTATGGCGGCTCCATCACGTACTTCATGATGGACGGGCGCGAGTTCGTCAAGACGCTCAAGGACATCAAGGGCCAGCGGTTCTACGTCGACGACCCGTTCTCCGCCACCAGGACGGTACAGGTCCGCACCCGTGGCGACTTCGAGCGGCAGATCGACTCGATCTTCCTGGACCTCACCTACACCGACACGGAGAACAACTACACCCAGACCTCGGGGATCGCGCTCTCCAAGGCCACGCGCTTCTTCGACTGGAAGTTTCCGGTCATCGACGAGCACAAGGGCAAGGTGACCTACAAGGCCACCACCACCTTCCAGGACGGAACCTCCGCCGAGTCTGGCGAGCAGACCTTCGAGGGGACGACGCTGCTGCTCGGCGAGGACGCAGCGCTGGTGAACGTAAGGCTCGTCCCGGACCTCATCGACTGGGCCGCCGTCAAGCTGGCCACCGTGGACATCCACTACACCGACACGGGGCACGGCATCGACGAGTCGGAGAGCTTCACCTTCCGCAAGGACGCCCCCGAGGGGAAGTTCGAGCTGGCCGTCCGGGACCGGAACAACCGGAGCTACACCTGGAAGGCGACCTTCTTCCTGGCCGACGGGTCGACGAAGGAGAGCGCCTCCTCCGGGCTGGTGAACGACGAGCAGCTGGTCCTGCGGGTACCTGCCTGAGCCGCGGTCCAACGGAGGACAGAGCCATGCTGTTTGAGGCACCGCCGTACTACCTCATCGACGGCGTATCGATCATGCGCGACCACGCCGACCCACTGCAGTACTACTACCTGCCGCTCGGCCCTCAGTTCGTCACCAGGAACGAGGGCGGCACCGAGGTTCCCCAGTTCCTTCTGATCAAGGCCCGCTCCGAGGCCGGCAATGTCGGATTCGCCGACTTCGACGTCCATTTGGGGCTGCCCGCCGGTCAACTCGACGTAATCCAGGGCGAACTGCAGCGGCTGGCCGGCCTCGACCGGCCGCCGCGGCTCGCCCCCGTCCCGGTCGTCGACGGCGCGGTGAACCTGATGCTGTTCGGCGCGACCGGCGACGCGGCCCCAGGCGAAGCGAGTCTGGTGCGTGCCATCCACCACGGCGCCAAACCCGCCCTGTACGGGGACAACCGCGCGGCTTTCTCCGTCGAACTCGACCAACGCGGCATCACCGTGCTCGACCAGGCGATGGCGGGCGCGATGTCGCCCATCGGGGTCGTGTACAGCCTCGACTACCTCGCGCTGCGCCCCGCGTACCACATCCGGCTCTCGGTCGACTGGGATCGGAGCCAGGACATCCTGGACACCGCCTTCGGTCATGAGGGCCTGGTCGACTCGGCGCAGATCCAGGACGTGTGCGAGCGGCTGATCGAGGACCGGGTCATCCAGTTCGAGGCCGACACCTTCGTCCCTGAGGACGACGAGAGCGGCACCCTCGTCGAGCGCAGGGATGCCGCGGTGGCCCGTGTCCGGGACATGATCACGGATGCCTTCTTCGAAGCCTCGCTCGACCCGCTGCGCAAACCGCCGGACGGCTGGGACAAGGCTCGCGAGGTCATCAGATCCTTCTCGCCACAACGCTCGACTCCGCTTGGCGTGTTCAGCTACAAGAAGACGCACTACAGCCGGGTGGACTCCAAGCGGCTCGACGTCGACTTCTCCGAGCGGACCACAAGCAAACGCACCATGTATCCACAAGGCCACCTGGCGGGACTGTTCCAGGCCTCCGGGGCCGGACTCGACCCCGCTCGTTTCGTACTGACCGTCAACGCCGACGACCCGTGGTTCGAAAAGCGCAAGGTCCGGGTCTCCGTCTCCCCGGCCGACTTCGAGCACGACCCGATCCGCTCCGTGACGGCGACACTGACCTACGGCGGGCAGGCCAGGACGGTTCAACTGGACAAGGACCACTCGGAGGAGGAGGTTCACTGGCCCTCGGAGTTGAAGGACGGGCAGATGGTCATGCCCGTCGACATGGAGTACACCGTCGACTTCGTACCGGCCGACGCCGGCGAGCGGCCCAACCAGGTCTCTTCCGGGAAACTCCCGGTCCTGACCGAAGCCACGAACATCCAGCCGCGCGAGCAGTTCTCGCTGGAGACCATCCCCGTCCTCACGCTGGCGAGCTTCCCGTTCGACCGCTACCCCCTGGTCGAGGTCGAACTGCGCTACGACGACCCGGACCACCGGATCCGTCAGGACGACCTGGTCCGCATCACCGCAAAGGACCCGCAGGGGAGCTGGCAGCGCTTCCTGGTCGGAGAGCCGTCCGCTCCGGTGATGGCCAGGATCACCTATCGGGCAGCCGACCAGCGCGACCACATCGAGCCTTTCGCGCCGCTCACCAAGCCTCAGGTGGACGTGCTGGATCCGTTCCCGCGGCGGCTCAAGGTCGACATCGTCCCCTTCCTGGACTTCAACCAGGTCGACCGGGCCTTCGTCGACCTCGTCTACGAGGACACCGCCAACGGCATCAAGGTGGAGGACTCCATCGAGGTGGTCAACGCCGAGCGGCCGAGACCGTTCATCGCCGAACGGACCGACCCGACCCTCAGCAGAACGCGCTACCGCATCACCGCCCTGATGAAGGACTCCACGGTGCGGGAGGGGCCGTGGTCCACCACGCTGAACTCCCGGATCCTCGTCACGGCCGACCAACGCGGGCACCGCTCCGTCACGCTGCGCTCGCCGGCCGACTTCGGCGCCCAGGGCCTGGCCCGCATCGAGGTGGAGGCGCGCGCCAAGGACGAGACGGCCCACTTGTCAGTGGAGGACCGCTTCGAGTTCACAGGTCCCGATACCACAGGCGTCTTCGAGTTCGACTTCAAGGACCCGGCCGCCGATGCCTTCGAGCTGAAGATCCACAGTCTCTTCAGCAACGGCCTCTCGACCGAAAGGGACTGGAGCCGATTCGACGAGGACACCGTGACCATCGCCACCACCGTTTGAATCCTCCGCCTGAACGGGGACGACCAATGTTGCAGCTCGGCTCCCGCACCTTCGAGGTCGACGGCGTGACCGTGTTCCAGGACCACGCCGACGACCACCAGTTCTGGTACCTCGCGACACAGGTCGTTCTCGGGCAGCGCCCGGACGGCAGCCCCGCCTTCAGCCTCATCACCTACCGCCCCGCGGTGACCGATTCGGGGATCGAAGGCGGCGGCTTCCTGATGCTCCAGACAGCCGTGGTCCTGCCCGAGGCGACCCGTGGGAAAATCCTCGGACGGTTGGCCGGGATGGTCCGGGACGGCGAGCCGCGGCTGGCTGCGGCACCCGTCGAGCGCGGTGCCGTCCGCTGCCTCGCCCTCAACCTCGAAGGGTCCGGCGGCGCCGCGGCCCAACCGCCCCCGCCGGGAGCCTTCAACGCGGTGGAGCGGATCCTCGGCGCGACCAAGCCCTCCCTGGTCGGCGAGGAGACCGCGGCCTTCTCGCTGGTCCTCGGCCAGGAGGGGGCCGTCATCCTGAAGAAGGCCTTCGAACAGGGCGCGACACCGGTCGGCGTCATCTACGAGCTCGAGTACTCCGCGCTCACGCCCGATCTCCGGGTGGAGATCACCGCCGACTTCGAGCGGATCTACCACCACTTCTCTGTGGGCCTGGAGGCGCAGATCTACTGGGTGCGGGCAGGCATCGACGCGGGCTTCGAGAAGCTCGTGCAGGACGGCGCGATCAAGATCCAGGTCACCGACTTCACCGGTGACGCTGACAACGAGGCGAAGGAGAAGTGGGCCCTCGACTTCTTCAAGACCGACCTGCTGAAGAGCTGGTTCGAGCCCTCACTCGACCTCGGCCAACTCAAGGGTCCGGCCCAGCCGGAGGGCCTCGACGCCGTGCTGGAACGGCTGAAGAAGCTGAAGTCGCCGACTCCGGCCGCAGGCACTTCCGGGGCCACCGGTGCGGCCACGCCCGGGCCGACGACACCTGCCAACCCCGCGGGTACGGCGACCCCTGCGCTGGCGACACTGACGATCACGCAGACCACCCCGGCACCGCTGCCGGGCAGTCTGGGCCTCTCGCTCCTGTCGGGAGGGAGCGGCCCGGCCCCGACCCTGCATGTGCTGGGCCCGCCGGGAGCAGCAGTGACCGTGGACGGACTGCCGCGCACCCTCGACGCCTCGGGGAATGTGTCGGTCGACGTCCTGCCGGGCACCAGCCACCCGGTGACCGTCGACTGGCCCGTGATCGCCCCGCTCCCGGCGGTTTCGATCCGGGCCACCCTGGCACGCGCCAAGGCCCCGGCGGCTGCCACGCCCACCCCTGGACCCACCCCCGCACCGCAGCCGCAGCCCGCCCAGCCGGCCGCCGGAACCCCGGCGGCGGGAACGGCCGGCGGCGGGATGCCCGCGCTGGTCTCGTTCCGGCTCCGGTTCATCGAGCAGGAGGAGCGCAAGACGGTCAAGCTCGTCTATGACCGTAAGAAGGCGGTCACCCGGACCTATGCCCCCCAGGGGTTTGTCGGCCTGATGCTCGATCAGCTTTCCGACAAGCAGGCGCTCTTCACTGAAGTGGATCTCGACGACCCCTTCTTCCGCGTTCTCGGCGTCGACATCGCGACCGCCGCGGACTTCCGGAAGATCGGACTCTTCTCCACCGACGTGGCGATCGAATACGGCGACCCCGCGGCGGGGAACGGTCACAAACGCACCGACTTCCAACTGACCCCCGAGAGCCCCGGTCCCAAGCACTTCGAGACCTTCCTCAACGAATCCCACGACCTCGGCTTCACCGTCGGACTCCAGCACCACTTCGACTCGGCCTCGGGCTGGAAGGGAGAGAAGCTGACCTACGAACTGGAGCCCAGGCCGAGCCTGGACCGGACGCTGCACGTGGACCCCGGCGACGACCTGGGCTTCCTGGAGCTCAAGATCTTCCCGCACCGTGTCGACGAGGGCATCGTGGACGCGATCGATGTCGCATTGGCGTACGACGACGGAGTGTCCTTCCAGCAGCAGGACATCTTCCGGGTGGAGCCCGGCTCAGGCGAACAGCTCTGGCGCCTGCGACTGACCCGCCCCGACCATCGCAGCTGGACCGCCACATTTACGCACCACCTGAAAAACGGCACAGTACTGACCTCGGGACCGCTGACCAGCGACGCGTCCTCCCTCCCGGTGGACGACCCTTTCGTGACGGCACTCGACATCCGCGCCATCCCGCTCTTCGCGCCGGGCACCGTACAACTCGCTTTCCTGGACATCGAGTACGACGACACCGCCAACTCCTACACCCGCCGGGAGCGGCTGGAGATCCCCGGAACGGCCACCGAACCTGTCTCGCTGCGGATCGCCCTGCTCGACGCCGACCAGCGGACCTTCCGGCACCGCGTGACCCTGGTGACCAAGGACGGGCACCTGACGCAGACGGCGCCGGTGGATGGCACGGAGACGATCATCGGGCTCGGGGCCGCGCCATGAGGGAGGCCATCCTGCGCCTCGCCGGCGCGCTCACCAGTGTGACCGCGCTGCCCCCGCTGCTCGACGCCGCCGTGCGCCGGTTGGAGAACAGCAGCTGGCCCGACGTGGCCGGGCGCTGGAGTCGTCTGACGCCTTCGGGCTTCCCTGTGGAGCTGACGGCGGTGGCCGGCGACGGGCTGCACTGGACCGCCGAGGTCGCCGGGCCCGAGTTGCCCGAAGCCGACCGGCTGCACCGGGCCGCAGCGCTCCTCGGCGCGAGCGACCAGGCTCCGCCGTCGGAACTCATCGGCAGGCTGGCCGCCACGCAGTCCCGGGCCGACCTGCGCTTCGGCGTCTGGATCGGCGGGCGGGAGTTCCCCGACGCGGCTCCACGGCTCAAGCTGTACGCCGAAGTGCCCGCGCTCACCGGGCTCCTGACCGCCGAGGTGATTCCCGCGCACGTCCAAGCGGCCTGGCACCGGCTGCCGACCGGAACCGTGCCACGGATGCTGGGCGTGGAGCCGGCTCGTGGAAGGTACGAGCTGTACGCCAGGCTGCCGACGCACGACGTGCTCGACCTCCTGGCTTTCCTGCATACCGCAGGGCATCCTTCGGCACTGCGTGTCCTGGACACCGGTCTGCCGGACGGACTGCGCCGCCTCACGGGCCGCAGACTGGGCCTCAGCATGGCGTGGACGACCGGCAGCTCGATCACCCTGGCCCTCTTCGCGTCGGCGCGAACGCTGTTCCCCGCGGCTCCCGATGCCCTTCTCGCTCTGGCGCCCGTTCTCGAACGCGTCCGCGAACTCCATGTGCGCCTCGCCCTGGTGACCATCGGTCTCGATCCGGCCTGCGACACACCCTCCATCTCGGTGGGATTGGTCCCGGCCCCGTCGCGGCCGCCATTGCCAGGCTATTCGCGACGCGCCACGGCATAGTGGCTTTCGTCGAGGTTCGCGGTCAGTTGGTCGACGAGTTCGTCCAGCGCCGGTTCGGGCATGTCGGCGAGCTTCACACGGATCAGTGGGGCGCACAGGGGACTGTCCGGGTCATCCGGCCAGTGCGCCGTTGCCGGTCCACATCGCGTCCGGTGCGGCGGCGTACGCGTTGCGCAGGGCGATCTCGCGGTGGCTCAGATCGCGCAGGACCGCGCAGGTCAGGTTCGTGCTCCATTCACAGGGCGAGGGCGAGGGTGTGGGTGGGGCCGCCGCCAACCACGGCCAGGTACATGACGTGCCGGGGGTGCGCGCGTCACGGTTCCTCCTGCTGGAAGGTCAGGTGCAGTCAAGGGTGGCAAGCCCCGGTGGGACCGCTGATCTTCATCCGGACGCGGCGGCCCGTCTTCCCTCCGGCGTCGGGCAGGAAGGGGCCCGTGCCCCGCTGTCGGACGAGATCCTGACCTGGCCGCGAGTCCTGGGATCGGGCTGCGTGGCGCTGCTCGTGGTCCTGCCGACGGCTGGCTTCCTCGTCGTACTGCTGACGACGGCAGCCCTAAGATGAGCTGATGATCCGAGTTCTGATCGCCGACGACGAGGCACTGATGCGTGCCGGAATCCGGCTGATCCTGGAGAACGCCGAAGACATCGAGGTGGTTGCCGAGGCGGGCGACGGCCGGGAGGCCGCCGCGGCATGCCGCACCCAGGACATCGACGTCGCCCTCCTCGACATCCACATGCCGACCAGGGACGGAATCGCGGCCGCCGAGGACATCTCCCGACTCTCGCCCCGCACCTGTGTCGTGATGCTGACGGCATTCGGCGAGGAGGCGGGCGTGACGCGCGCCCTGCGGGCCGGGGCGAGCGGATTCCTCCTCAAGGACATTGGTCCCGCCAAGCTGATCCACGCCGTGCAACTCGCCGCGAAGGGGGAACCGGTTCTGGCGCCCACGATCACCCGCCAACTTCTGGAACGGCACGTACGGACCGGCCGGTACACCGAGGCCGCCCTGCGCAGGACTGAGGAACTGACCCCGGCCGAACGAGATGTCCTGCGACTGCTCGGCACGGGCCAGTCCAACACGGAGATCGCCGACCAGCTGTATCTGAGCGCCGGCACGGTCAAGGCGCACATCAGCCGGATCCTCACCCGCACCGGCTGCGCCAACCGTGTACAGGCCGCAGTCCTCGCGCACGACGCCGGGCTGCTCACCGACCGTTGAGCCAGGACTTCCACAGCACACACGGACAGGGCGAAACAGACCGGACTCTGATCGATGTCAGTGAGATACCCGTACTGCCGGTGCCGTCGATCGCCGCTGCCCGAAGCCGACCGGCTGGCAGCGGTTGTCCCGCGTGGCGGACCGGTTCGTGACCGCCGCCCATGACCGTGGCGCCGACCTGCGCACCGCACCCCGCTGACCGGGCTCCGTCAGAGGGAGCTGCGCGGCACTGTCACCACGTGCTTGCCCACGACGCCGCCGCGCTCGAATGCCTGGTGCGCGGCGGCGATGTCCGCGAGCGGGTACACGCTGTCGATCACCGGGCGCAGCGCACCCGACGTGACATGGCCGGCCACGTCGCGCAGGACGGGGGTTTCGGGGTTGGCACTGAAGGTGCGGATGCGGCGGGTGCCGTGCACGCTGGAGGCGGCGATCGCGGCCAGTGCCGACGGGGACAGTCCGACGGTGACCATCCGGCCCCCCTTGGCCAACCGGCTGCGGTAGCAGCGCAGTTCCGTGCCGACGGTGTCGACGATGACGTCGAACGGCCCGATCTGCTCCGAGGCGGTGGAGCGGTAGTCCAAGACCTCGTCGGCGCCGAGGTCGGTCAGGAGCTCGGCGTGGCGATCGCGGGCCAGTGCGGTGACGTGACCGCCCACGGCGTGTGCCAACTGCACCGCGGCCGTGCCGACTCCGCCGGCCGCGCCCCGCACCAGGACCCGTTCCCCCTCCGCGAGGTGCACGCTGTCGCGCAGCGCGATGAGCGCCGTAGCACCGGCGACCACCAGAGACGCCGCCTCGACCGACGAGAGGTCCGCCGGGGCGAGCGCGATCCGTTCCGTGGAGACCACGACGTACTCGGCCGCCCCGGCGACGGAGTGCCGCCGGCGGGGGTGCACCATGCCCCACACACGGTCCCCGACTCGGTAGCCCTCGACACCGGCGCCGGTCGCGGCGACGGTGCCCGCGAAGTCCAGCCCCACGCCGATCGGGAAGCGGCGTCCCGACACCATCTTCAACTCTCCCGAGCGGACGATCACATCGTGCCCGTTCACGCTGGATGCCTCGACCGACACCAGCACCTCACCCGCACCGGGAGCGGGGCGCTCGACGTCGTTGACCCGCAGGACGTCCGCCCTACCGAAACCCGTGATCTGAACGGCCTTCATGTCGCTGTTCCTTCCGTGACCGGCTGTGGTGGATCCGATGCTGGACCCCACAAGCGACATCACGGGCGTTCTCCTTTTCCTGGGTCTGGCAGACCCACCCTTGCGGGCCGCGCCGACGGCATACTGGCGCCGTGACCGACTCCTCCCACGCCATGAGTGACGATCCCCGGCGCGAACTCGCCGACTTCCTGCGCACCCGCCGAACTCGGCTTCGGCCAGAGGACGTTGGACTGGAGCCCGGCCCGAGACGGCGCGTCGCCGGACTACGGCGGGAGGAACTGGCCCTGCTGGCGGGGGTGAGTTCGGACTACTACCAGCGCATGGAGCAGGGCCGCGACGTCCGGCCCTCCGAGCAGGTTCTGGACGCTCTCTCGCGCGCTCTGAACTTCTCCGCCGAGGAGTCCCGGCACCTGCACAGCCTCGCTACCGCCGCGCGTACGCCCAGCCGCCTGCCTCGCTCGTACGAGCCGGAGGAAGTCCCGGACACCACACTGCGGTTGCTGCACACCATGACCTCGCCCGCTCTGGTCGTCGGCCGTTTCCTGGACGTCCTGGCCTGGAACCCGCTCGGCGGTGTCCTGCTGGAAGAGTTCACCCGACAGCCGCAGAGCGAGCGGAACATGCTGGCGCTGTTCCTGCGTCCCGAGGCCGACCGGGCATGCCCGAACCGCGCGGCCACCGTCGCAGAACTGATCGGCATGCTGCGGAGCCAGGTCGCCGCCGATCCAGGGCACCCGCGCGCAGTCGAGTTGGTGGGTGAACTCGCCGTCCGCAACGACGAGTTCGCGGCCCTGTGGGCCCTCCACGACGTGGAGGAACCCACCCGCGGCCAAATGCGCCTCACCCATCCTCAGGTCGGCGAACTGAACCTGGACTGGGACGCCTACCCGATACCGGGCAACCCCGGCCCCGCGCTCATGGTCTGCACCACCGCCGAAGGCAGCCCCGACGCGGAACGACTCCAACGGCTCGCCGACCTCCTGGGCACCACCCCTTGACCCACCACGGCAACCCATCCTGCGGGTCAGTTCGAGCTCCGTACGCGTACAGGCCGACGGGCCGGTACCGAGTGGGCGGCGACCGGCGGGCCAGTCGGGCGGCCACGTCGAGCAGCCGACCGCGCAGGTCACCGTCGGGCACTCGCTGGGCTATGCGCCGCAACTCGGCGTGGACCTGGCGGAGTTCCTCCGGTGTATCGGGCACCGGGGTTTGCCAGAGGCCGGTTGTTCAGGGGGCGGAGGCTTCGGGCTGGGGAGAGCCGTAGCTCCGGCCTGATTCCAGTCGGTATGGGGTCACAACCTGCGGCGGGCGGATGGCAAAGGCACCGGGGCAACGCCTTCAATGACGGTGTTCCTGATGGTGCCGATGCCCTCGACCGTCATGGTGACGATGTCACCGGGGACAAGCGGCGGGGGTTCGAAGTTGCCGCCGCGGCCCCAGAGTTCTGCCAGGCAGCCGCCGTTGCCGCAGGTGCCGGAGCCCAGGACGTCGCCGGGGTGGATCCAGGTGCCGCGGGAGGCGTACGCCGCCATCTCCTCGAATATCCAGGCCATATTGGTCAGCCGATCCTGACCGACCACCTCGCCGTTGACCTGAACGGTCAGGGCGAGGTCGAGGAAGCCTTGCGGGGTGCGGTGGGGTTCCAGTCCGTCGGCGGTGACGAGCCAAGGGCCGAGGGTGGTTGAGGTGCCCTTGCCCTTGGCCGGGCCGAGTTTCACCTTCATCTCGCGGCCCTGCAGGTCGCGGGCGGACCAGTCGTTGAGGATCGTGTAGCCGAGGATGTGCTTGCGTGCCTGCTCGGGGGCCAGGTCCCGGCCGGCCTTGCCGATGACGGCAGCCACCTCGAGTTCGAAGTCGAAGCGGAGACAGCCTGGCGGCAAGGGCACGTCGTCGTGGGCACCGATCATCGCGTACGGGTTGGTGAAGTAGAACGCGGGCGGCGTACCACTCCTCTGGGACGGTGTCGCCGTATCCCTGAGCAACGCCCGCCACATGGCTTTCGAAGGTCATGTAGTCGCGTACGGTCGGCGGTCGCAACGGTGGCAGCAGCCGTACGTCGGCCAGGGGCAGCGGCAGGGAGCCGGACGGGGCGTGTTCGCCCGCCCCGCGCAGGGACTGCTCGCCCTCCACGATCAGATCCAGCAGTTCGACGGGGTACTCGAACGGGTGGACCTGGTCGTGGGCGACGGCTCCCGGCCGCCGTTTCCCGTCGTGGACGAAGGTCGCGAACCTCATGCCGCGCTCCCCTCCGCCTCGGCCCGCCGCTGGGCCCGAAGCCGACGAAGACGGCGGCGATCACAGCGGCGGCCACGCAGGCGACGGCGGGGAGGTACCAAAGCCGGCTTCTGGCCAGTACCAGCCAGCTGGCGGTCGGCGAGCTGATGACAGCCTTCGACACGTACGATCTGTCGCCCTTCAAGAATGACGTGCACTACGTCACCATCACCGCCCCGGACCGGCTGGCCGCCTTCCGGCAACAGCTGACGATCCCACTCGAGGTCGGTGCTGGCGACTTAGCTGGAAACCGGTGGGAGGCGAAGACCATAGCCGCTTCGGTGACCTTATCCGGTGTGACTGCGGCAACGCCAACCTTCCCTGTCGTGGTGACACATGGCTCACAGTGCACGGACCGTTTCAAGGATGGAACGGAGGTCACCCAGTACCTGCAGCCCCAGGCCACGCTCGTACAGGTGGCCGTGCGCGCGGACACCGCTGCGTGGACAACGCGATGATGGAGTCCTTCTGGGCCCGAGTCCAGGTCGAACTGCTCAACCGCAGACGGTGGAGGACACGGCTGGAGCTGTCCACCGCGCTCTTCGAGTACCTGGAAATCTTCCACAACCGCCAGCACAGACACTCCGCCCTGGGCATGCTCAGCCCGGTGGAGTACGAACTCCGCACCCCACCACCAGTAGCCTGAAACCAAGCAACTCGACTCCACCCAACTCGGGACAGACCGCAGCCTCCACCGATCCCGGAGCGGTTCATCCTTCCGCGGCACCGAGGCGAACACATCCGCCACGAACAACGCCAACATGGCCCGCATGCGGTTCACTTCATGTGCGTCCACACACCCAACATGCTCGTGATCAGGCCCAACGGAAAGACCTAACAGAGTCCTATTAGAACCCGTTGCCGTATCGATCGTGGGGTCTGTTGGTTCGAACAGGGTTCTGAGTCGGGTGATGCTCCGGTGGTCCGGGCATGAAGGCAGACACCGCACGGAAGCCAAGCCGTCAAGCCGCCCTGTGGCGACCTGCTGGGCCTGTCCGCCAGGCCGGCTCACATGGCCGTCCGGTCGACACCCATTTCGGAGAGGGGGACGATGGATGGAGCGGCGCTTTTCCGATCAGTCCGGCGCCACAGCCGTACATCCGTTGTCGCGCTGTGGCTGGAGGGCCCACGCCCGGAGCACTGGCGCGGCGACTTGCCCCCGTGTTTCCGCGGCGCCCTCCACCCATCGCAAGGGAGGACACCCATCATGACCCGGCGCATCCGACGCAATGCCGTCATCTCGCTCGTCGCCTCATCGTTCGTTCTCGGGGCCACGGTCGTCCTCATGCCTGCCGCCACCGCGACACCCGCTCTGGGGACGTACACAGTCACGACTGAGGGCAACGGGACGCGGGCGACGATCAGTGGTTACGACTGGGAACCCAACCAGGCACTGCCCCGGGCCGTTCTAAGGCCGCGGACGGGCGACGGCCCGCTCGAGGTCACCACGGAGGGGCAGAGCATCGTCATGCGCATACCGCTCGAGGGCGGCGGTCGGCTCGTAGTCGAACTGACCCCGGACGAGGCCGGTGCCCTCGGCGACGCACTCACGAAAGTCGTCAATGGCTGTGAATCCACTCAGCCGTTGAGTGTCAGGGCCGTTCTAAGGCCGCGGACGGGCGACGGCCCGCTCGAGGTCACCACGGAGGGGCAGAGCATCGTCATGCGCATACCGCTCGAGGGCGGCGGTCGGCTCGTAGTCGAACTGACCCCGGACGAGGCCGGTGCCCTCGGCGACGCACTCACGAAAGTCGTCGGCTGATGTCGTTGCTCAGTGAGCTTCTTTCATCCTGTGCTGGAGGGTGAAATGGGCTGGTCAGCGGGTGTGGTGACGAGACAGGGCCCGTCGTCGTTGGCGTGGTGATTCCACTCATCACACCGGCGACCGAAGGAGCCCTGTTGGTTCCGTATCCTGCCATGCTCGACGTCCCGCACGAGCTGGTTGAGCATGTTTCCTGGCTGCTGTACGAGCACCGCCGGCCCGCAACACCCGCTGGCGTAAGCTCGGTTGCTTCAAGCAGGCGCTGCTCGCCCTTGTCCATCTGTGCAAGAACGAGACGTTCTCGCAGCTCGGGGCCGGATTCGGGATATCCCAGGCCACGGCCTGGCGGTACGTCGACGAGGCCCTGGACGTTCTGGCCTCCTGGGCGCCCGGCCTCCATGAAGCCCTCACCGGCCTCGGTGAGGGCGACCACGTCATCGTTGACGGCACCCTGATCCCCATCGACCGGATCCGCGCGGACGAGCCGTACTACTCCATGAAACACCGCCAGCACGGGATGAACGTGCAGGTCATCGCCCGGCCCGACGGCACACCGCTCTGGTTCTCCCGCGCGATACCCGGCCGCACCCACGACCTGACCGCAGCCCGGGCCCACGGCGTCATCCAGGCCTGCCTCACCAGAGAGATCCTCGTTCTCGCGGACCGCGCTTACCAAGGCGCCGGCGCCACCGTCCGCACTCCGTACTACCACCACCGCGAACAGCCCGAGCACTACCAGCAGTTCAACCGTGATCACGCCCGACTCCGAGCCCCCGGCGAACGCGCCTTCGCTCAACTCAAGACATGGCGCATCATGCGCAGAGCGCGCTGCTCGACGCGACGTATCAGCCGCACCGTCCAAGCGATCCACACCCTGCTCACCTGCAGCCATTCAGGATGAAGGAGGCTCAGTCAGTGAACCTCTTTCATCCTGAATAGTCGCAGGTCAAGAGCGTGTGGATGGCTTGTACGACGGTGCTGATACGCCGGGTTGAACATCGGGCTCGCCGTACCAGTCGCCAGGACTTCAGCTGTGCGAAGGCGCGTTCGCCGGGAGCCCGCAGCCGGGCGTGGTCCCGGTTGAACTGCTGGTAGTGCTCGGGCTGTTCGCGGTGGTGGTAGTACGGAGTTCGGACGGTGGCGCCGGCACCCTGGTAGGCCCGGTCAGCGAGCACGAGGATCTGCCGAGTCAGGCACGCTTGGACGATGCCGTGGGCGCGGGCCGCGGTGAGGTCGTGGGTGCGGCCGGGTGTCGCGCGTGAGAACCACAGTGGTGTGCCGTCCGGGGCCGCGATGACCTGTACGTTCATGCCGTGCTGCTTGTGTTTCTGCGAGAAGTACGGCTCGTCCGCCTTGATGCGGTCGGTCGGGATGAGCGTCCCGTCGACGATGACGAAGTCCCCCTTGCCCAGCCCGACCAGGGCCTCGTGCAGGCCCGGCGCCCAGGCGGCCAGGACCTCGAGCGTCTCGTCGACGTAGCGCCATGCCGTCGCCTCTGACACCCCGAACCCGGCGCCGACCTGTGTGAAGGTCTCGTTCTTCCGCAGGTGGGCCAGTGTCAGCAGGGCCTGCTTGAAGCACCCCAACTTCCGCCATAGCGAGTGAAGTTCACGCCTTCGGGTGTAGATGAGCCAGCAGACATGCTCGACCAGCTCGTGCGGGACGTCGAGCGTGGAAGGATACGGAACCAGCGAAGCCCCCCGGCCGTCGGCGTGTTGAGTGAGATCACCACACCAACGACGAGGGGCTTCGCCACGTCACCCCACCTGACCAGCCTGTTTCACTCCTCAGACCCCAGGATGAAAGAGGTTCAGTGAGCCTCTTTCATCCTGCGTATTCGCAGGTGAGGAGGGTGTGGACTGCTGCGACCACTCTGCCGATGCGGTTGGTCGAGCATCGGGCTTGCCGTAGCAGTCGCCAGGACTTGAGGCGGGCGAAGGCGCGTTCGCCTGGAGCGCGGAGACGGGCGTGGTCTCGGTTGTACTGCTGGTAGTGCTCCGGGAGTTCGCGGTGGCCGTAGTAAGGGGTGCGGACGGTGGCGCCGGCGCCTTGATAGGCGCGATCGGCCAAGATGAGGATCTGTCGGGTGAGACAGGCCTGGACGATGCCGTGGGCGCGGGCTGCGGTCAGGTCATGGGTGCGTCCCGGCGTTGCCCTCGAAAACCACAGGGGCGTTCCGTCCGGACGCGTGATGACCTGGACGTTCATGCCGTGCTTCTTGTGTTTTTGCGAGTAGTACGGCTCGTCGGCCCGGATCCGGCCGGTAGGGATCAGTGTCCCGTCGACGATGACGAAGTCGCCTTCACCCAGACCGACGAGGGCTTCGTGCAGACCCGGTGCCCACGCGGCCAGCACCTCCACGGTCTCGCCCACGTAGCGCCAGGCGGTCGCTTCCGACACTCCGAAGCCGGCGGCCACCTGTGCGAGAGTCTCGTTCTTCCGCAGGTGGGCCAGCACCAGCAGGGCTTGCTTGAAGCACCCCAACTTACGCCAGCGCGTGCGAAGTTCATGCCTTCGGGCGTAGATGAGCCACGAGACGTGCTCAACCAGCTCGTACGGGACGTCGAGCATGGAAGGATATGGAACCACGAAGCCCCCCGGCCGATGGCGTGTTGAGTGAGATCACCACACCAACGACGAGGGGCTTCGCCATGTCACCCCATCTGACCAGCCCATTTCATCCCCACGGCACAGGATGAAAGAGG
>NZ_KQ948695.1:27284-28708 GCF_001514145.1 Streptomyces canus | reverse complement strand
TCCGCCAACCCAGGACTTTGCGGGGCCGGTTGTTGATCGCCATGGCGACGGCTTCGAGGTCCGTGAACGACCAGCGGGAGAGATCGGTGCCCTTCGGGAAGTACTGGCGCAGCAGCCCGTTCGTGTTCTCGTTCGTCGGTCGTTGCCAGGGCGAGTGCGGATCGGCGAAGAACACCTTCGTCCCGGTATCGAGAGCGAACTGAGCATGACCGGAGAGTTCCTTCCCACGGTCCCAGGTGAGGGTCTTACGTAGCTGCTCAGGCAATTGCGTCATCGACGTGGCGAGCGCCGCGTTCATCGCGATCGCGCCATAACCCCCGAGCGAGGGGCCGTTCTTCACGGGCGGATTCCCGCCCCAGCCCTCCAGACGGGGCAGGTGCACCAGGAGCGTGGAGCGGCTGCTGCGCTCGACCAGCGTGCCGATCGCGGAGCGGCCCGTCCCGATGATCAAATCGCCTCCCCAGTGTCCGGGGACCGCGCGGTCCCCAGCCTCGGCGGGGCGTTCGCTGAGGACGACGTCCGCGGTGACATGCCCCTGCGGCTTGTTCTGCGACCGTGCACGGGGAGCCCGCAGCGCCCGGCCGGTGCGCAGGCACGTCACCAGTTCCCGCTTGAGCGCGCCACGGCCTTCGATGAACAGCGCCTGGTAGATCGCTTCGTGGCTGATGCGCATGGACTCATCATCGGGGAAGTCGACACGGAGTCGGTGCGAAATCTGCTCCGGACTCCATGCCGTCGCCCAACGTCTGTCCTGACGGTGCGGCTTGTTCAGCCCTTTCCATGCGGGCGTCTTGGGCCCGGTGACGGTCATGTTGTCGGGGCGACGGATGCTGCCGGCGAGCCGGTCCTCTACGTACTCACGCAACCGGTCGCTACCCAGGAGTTTCGCGGTCTTCGGGCGCTTGGCCGCCTGCTGAGCCTTCCACTGGGCGACCGTCGCGCGGTATTCCTGCTTGCCGCCGCGCGTGGCGGCGTTGCGGCGCAGTTCGCGAGAGATTGTCCCGGGGTCTCGCCCCAGGGCGCGGGCGATCTCGCGCACGCCCTTGCTCATCGCCATCAGGATCGCGATCTCCTCGCGCTCTTCGAACGTGAGGTACCGGCCCGAGGGCTCGGCCAACGAGATCGGAGGCATGCCGCCAGCGTGACGAAACCACCTCGCACCCACCGGCCACGACACGCCGACCGCCAACGACGCCTCCACCGTCGTGACCCCCGTGGCGATCAGTCGCCAGAACTGGCGCTGCACGACCCGAGACGGATCAGGCCGCCCCGGCGAACGCATCGCCGGCCGCAACGCACGGTCAGCGCGCCACTGCCGACGCCGCCCCTCCGGGACATCGCTGGTCTTCAAACTCCAGTCCGCCGTAGCCACGTCGCACACCTCCGAGATCAGGGTGTTGCGACGACCAGTTGAATCCACCCTG
>NZ_KQ948695.1:0-27201 GCF_001514145.1 Streptomyces canus | reverse complement strand
ACAGCCGCGATCCGAGTGAAAGATCACCGGCCGGGCGGGGCGACGCTCGCGGCAGGCGGACCGGAGAGCTCCGGCGACCAGCTCGGTCCGCAGGTGGTCGGCGGTGGACCAGCCGACCACCCGGAACTCGCCGCCACCAGAGGGAGCGAACAAGCGGTCCGGGGCCGCCTGGCAGAGAGGCTTCCCGTGCCCCGGTCAGATGACGTTGACGGCGTCGAGGAAGCGGGCGGCTAGTTCGCTGTCGCCGGTGACCGTCACGCCACGGTCGCGCCAGGACGACCGCTGTGTACCCCAGTCGGGGAAGGTCAGCGCGGGGGCGGTGACGTGCGCGGCGACCGTCCCGTCGGAGGGAGCCAGGCCGCCTGCCTCATCGAACCACCAGGTCCCGCCGCCGGGGCCGGTGAGAGTCAGCGCTACGCGGGCGTCGAGCCCGGCGACTGGCGCCTTCGCGACCTGCTTGCTCAGTACGGCGATCATCCACGTCAGGACCGCGCGCATGCGGTCCGCGTCGGTGGACGGCACGGGCCGGCCGAGGGCGGGGGCCATGTCGTGGCGCAGGTGGGTGTGGTGGTCGAAGACGAGTGCGCCGCCGATCATCAGACCCAGGGGGTGGCGGCCGAGTTCGGCCATCGGCACCCGCACTCGGGCGGCGGGTGTGCGTCGGACGACGTCGAGGAGTGTGGTGGCTCGCCGGCCGGCGCGCTGGTACTCGGCCATCACCTTGGCACGGCTCCAGTGGCGCCGTCGGTCGACGGGGTCTTCGTTAGCCTGTTCAAGGCTGGCGGCGAAGCTCGTGCGTAGCCCGGCGGGTGTGTAGAAGCTCCGCGCCGTCGCACCGATGTGGGCGGCGACGTCGGCGATGCGCCATCCGGCCGCGGCGCTGGGCGCGCTCCACTCGTCGTCGGTGAGGCTGCTGGTGAAGCTCAGCATCTCGGCGCGTTCGGCGCGCAGGGCGGCGGTTATGTTCGGCAGGTCCGCGGCGGGCAGGCGCTTGCTCATGTCGTTGGCTTGTCTGATTGCGGGGCGGGGCGGCGGATGGCCTCTACGGCCGTGTCGTAGAGGTCGAAGGTGTCCGCCTGTCCGCCCAGGCGCATCCACTCCTCTGTCGCCGCCTGGAGGCACGTGATCGCCGCGGTCGCGATCGCGCGCGCCTGCAGGGCGCGGCGGTCGGAGTCGGGCAGTCGCGGTTCGATCAGCGGTGCGAACAGGTCCTGCCAGCGGGCCTGCTTCTCGGCGTGGCCGGCGCGCAGGGATTCGTTGCCGAACAGCAGTGTGATCATCTCGAGCCGGCGCTCGGCGGTGAGGTCGATCTCCTCGAGCACCTGGAACGCCGCACGCAGCGAGGTCCAGACGTCTTCGTCGGCCGGGCGCTCGGCGAGCCGCGCGGCTATCAGTTCCCCTTGCTCGGACAGGCCGTTGAGCGCGAGGTCTTCCTTGCTGCGGAAGTAGTTGAACAGGGTCCGTTTGGAGACACCTGCCGCGGCGGCGATCTCGTCGAGCGTCGTGTCGTCGTACCCCTTGGCGGCGAAGAGTTCGAGGGCGGTTTTGGCGAGGAGCGCGCGAACCACCGAGCGGGTCTGCTCACGAAGGGGTGCCGGTTTCTGGGCCATGCACCGATGGTACATGTCTTCGCCAGATGCATCTATTTGCACTCAGTGCAAGAAAATGCGTAGAGTGCAAGTATGAGCAAAATCGACTATCGCCGTCAGACCGTCATCGTCACCGGAGCGAGCTCCGGGCTCGGCGCGGAATTCGCCCGCCAGCTGGCCCGGCGCGGCGCGGATCTCGTCCTCGTCGCCCGCCGGGCGGACCGGCTCAAGGACCTGGCCGACGAACTCACCCACGCCCACGGCGTCACGGTGACGGTCGTCGCCCGCGACCTCGGCCAGCCCGACGCCGGCCGCACACTGCGCGCCGAACTCGAATCCCGTGGCATCCACGCCACCGGACTGGTCAACAACGCCGGCTTCGGCACCCACAACGCCCTCACCGACGAGGACCCGGACCGCCTGCAAAGCATGATCGCGCTGAACGTCAGCGCGCTGGTCGACCTCAGCCGCGCCTACATAGACCCGCTGACCTCCGCCGACACCGGCATCCTGATCAACGTCGCCAGCCTGCTGGGCTTCCAGCCGACCCCGTACCTGAGCGTCTACGGCGCCACCAAGGCCTTCGTCCTCAGCTTCACCGAATCGCTGTGGGAGGAGACCCACGACACGGGCCTGCGTGTTCTGGCCGTGTGCCCCGGCGCCACGAAAACTGAGTTCTACGACGCCGCCGGCAGCGAGACGGCCGACTACGGCGCGAAGCGAGTCACCCCCGACCACGTCGTCAGGACCGCCCTCGACACGCTCGACCGTCGCTCCGCGCCCCCGTCGGTCATCACCAACGGCCGCCCGCTCGCCCTCGCCAGCAAGATCCTTCCACGCCGCCTGATCGTCCGCTTCATGGGCCGCATGGCCCGCCGCTGACCGGCGCCAGCAGTCGGCCCCAGCAGTCGCCCTGCCCAGCAACAAAGGAACACCCTCATGGCCATCACAGAAGTCGACCCCACGCCATAGGCGCGGGCGACCTGCACGGATGCGGCGGCGTCGGTGAGGCTCGCGCAAGAGAAGTCGCAAGAGATGCCACAGGAGAAGACGTAAGAGTTGGTGCAGGAGATGTTGCCGCGCGTCAGACCGGAGCGCGGTTCGAAGAGCAGTACCTGTGCTCCGTGGCAGCTTCATACGACTCCCCCGGACTTGACCGACGCGCAGGACCAACTCCGTCAGGTCCGTGCCGATCTGCGGACGCTCTACCGGCGGGTGCCGTGGTCGGCCGAACCGCTGGACGCGTGGGAGACGCACGAGAACGACTGGCGACAGGCGTCCCGCCCCGCCTCCCCCGGCTGGGATCCCCAGGGCGCGGCGGAGATCGCCCGACTACGGAAGCGGGAATTCGAACTCGCCACGGCGATCGTCACCCACTCGTACTGGAACGAGTTCGCCGACGCCTAGCGCTCTGACCGAGGTGGTTCACCGGGTTCCTGCCCGCTCGTCTGAAGGACCCATAGGCGGACGGTGTTGAGGTCCCCGCTGGGTGGGGCGGGGACTTCGATGTCCTCAGTGGTGGAACAGCCGGAGGCCGGTGCGGGCGAGAGCGATCTGATGCTCGCGGCACGCGTCCTCCACTTCGCTGGAACGGATCGATCCTCCTGGTTCGGCGATGTAGCCGACGCCGTGCCGGTGGGCGTGGTCGACGTTGTCGCGGAACGGCAGGGCACCGTCCGAGACGAACGCCACCTGCGTCAGGGCCGCCAGCCACTGCGTGCGCTGCTTGTCCGTCAGCTCAGGTGCGGGTGCGGGTGCGGACAGTACTGTCGACATGCGTGTGCTCTCGTCCGGGGTGAGGTCGCCCTCGATGAAGCGGATCTGCCAGTTGATCCGGTCCTGGCGCCGGACGTGCGGCTGGAAGGCGAGTGCACGGACTGCCGGGTGGCGTCGCAGCCACCAGGTGTCAGTCTTCGCGCCGGCCAGGCGGGTGCAGTCCACGCGGGACTGCTGGCCGGCGCCGATCCCGAGGGTCGCCCCGCCTCGTAGGTAGCACACGGAGTTGGACTGGGTGTAGCGCAGGACGGCCAGGCCCAGAAGGAGATCCTCCGCTGCCGTCGCAGGCAGCGTGCCGCACACGACGTCATCCAGCAGCGTGGTGGAGAGCGTCACGTCGTCGCGTTGCTGGGTCAGCCGTAGGCCGAACACCTCCCGTGCCTCGTGCTGCGGGGGCGTGTAGGTCTCGTCGGCTTCCATGACCAGGAACCGGCCGTTCTTCTTCTTGCTGAGCGTCGCGACGGTGCCGGGAGCGTAGCCGGGGGCGATGATGCCGTCGCAGACCACGCTGGTCAGCAGTTCGGCGAGTTCGGCGTCGACCGGGTGCGAGACGGCGGCGAAATCGCCGTAGGAGGATTTCGGATCGGCATCGCGGGCCCGCAGGTAGGCGCTGGTGAGCGCCCCGACACTGGCGCGGCCGATGCCGTAGAGCTCGGCGGTGACGTCGTCGACGGGTCCGGCGACCGCGGCTCCGGCGGGCGAGACGTGCTTGAAGGACGTAGCGGCCGGTCGATTCAGCGCACGGCTGGCCTCCAGCACCAGTTGCCAGCTGTTGAGTGCGTCGAGCATGTTGATGTAGGACGGGTTGCCCTGCAGCACCCGGACCGGCCATGGGCCAGGCTGCACCGGTGCAGTTGTGGCCGCCCGCTGCTGCGGGTTGGTTCCGTAACGCAGATCCACGTCATAGCCTCCTGTGTCAGTCGGACATCACTGACGCAGGCGCCCAGGCGGTCGACGCTCACGCGGGAAAGCGGCCGCTCCCCGGTGGTTGTGTCCACCTTCGCCAGTTGCGGCCGGGCCAGATCTTACCCGCAGAGACAGCTCGGAGGTTCTGCGGTCATGCCGCCAGCGCCAGGGGACGTCCGCCCCACCTGATGCCTTTCTCACTGCGGATGCGGGCGCGCTCGTGCCTTTGGGCGGCGAGGACCTCGGGGTGGCGGGCGTTGGCATTGCGCCAACGCAGGTAGGAGTGCAGGGCGCGGGTCTGGACGGTGTGATCAGGGTGGTTCGAGTTGGCCAGGGTGAACTGCCGCAGGGCCCGAGGTGAGCCTCGATCGGGTTGGCCCAGGAGGCGTTGGTCGGGGTGAAACACAGTTCGACCTTGTGTTTCTTCGCCCAGGCGCGGATTTTCGCTCCCCTGGGGGCGGAGCTGGCACTGCCACAGCTTCGCCCGCAACACCGCGGCCTCGCCGACCACGTTGCCCAGGCTGTCATGCGGCTGCCATTTCCCCGGCCCACGTCTGCGCGTGCTCCAGCACGAGGAACAGCTCCTCCGAGGCCGGGAACCGCTCGTACGCCGGATCCCCGCCCAACTCGTGCAGCTCCCGCAGACGATGGACGATTCGACCGGTCTTGATCTCTCCCAGACGGATCGGGGGCGCTTCGGTCGGGGCGTCCTGGCGCCCTTCACGGCTTTCCTCATCACGCCCGAAGTCTTCGCCACCAGTCGGGTCCCCATCTGGGAGCCGACCATGACCACCCGAACCGACGACGTCATGTGACTGAGCGCTTCCACAAGCTCAAGCCGGTGCCGTCGCTGTGACTGACGCGCGGCCGCCCGATTCGGGTGGACCCTGCGAGGCCCACCCGAATCAGCAGAACGGTCGGAACTCCTTGAAATCGGGCGTCGGGCGAGGGTCGGGCAGCCGGTAGGCGCCGGTCCGCGGCCGACCGCCGGCCGGGTCGGTGGTCCCGTCGGCCAGAGCGCCCGGCCTCGGACGCCACCCAAGATTGGTCTCGAAGTACCCCACGGCAGCGCCGACCGATGGCCACCAGACATCGTCGAGCAGCACGATGCCGCCAGGTCGGACGATCTCGCCCAGGAAGTGGAGGTCGACGAAAACGTTGTGGAAGTGGTGGCTGCCGTCGACGAACGCCGCGTCCGCGACGAAACCCGCGTCGGCCAACCGGGCAAGGAAGCGCTGCGATGGTTCGGTCACCAGCTCGGCGATGTCGTCCAGGCCGGCGCTGCGCAGCAGCTCCCACCCGACACCGTCGTACGCCGTGTACTGGAACGGGTCGATCACCACATGCCGAGGGTTCCGTGAACCGGTGCGCAGCAGCGCCTCGCCAATGGCCAGCGCCGAGCTGGCGTAGGCGAGCCCGATCTCGACGACCGTGCCGACTCGTTCTTCCACCAGAAGGTCAAGTACCTGATCACAGTCGCTCTCCGGCAGCGTGACGGTGGCGAAGTCCGGACCGCCATCGGGACTCCGCGGCGGCCCGTGCTTGCTGAGCTCGCGACGTATTGCGGCCACTCGGTCCGGCCACTCGTCTCCGACTCCGCCCGGTTGCACGATCGAGTTCACCAGCCACACTCCTTCTGGCTGAGGGCACGGGACGTGGTCAACTGTGACACCCAGAGCGGCCAACTGAAGCGCTCAGTCATACGCCGGTGTACAGGGGTTCACTCTTCTTCGGCTTGGTTTCCAGCCGAAGCCTCAGATATTGGCCAGGGTGCGGTCGAGGAGGGGCAGCAGGCGGTCCCAATGGAGCTGGAGAGCGGCGGGGTTGAAGGCATCGGTGTCGGACATGGTGAAGCCGTGGATGGTGCCGGGGTAGATCTCGGAGGTGTAACCGACCCCTGCGGCGTCCAGGGCGTGGTTGAGCTCGCCGAGGGTCTCCGGCGTCAGGTCCCCTTCGGCGTGGCCGAGGTGAACCTGGGCGGTGAGCTTGGAGAAGAGGTCGGGCCCGTCGGCGCCCACGGGGCCGTGGAAGGCAGCGACGGCGGCCACCTGGCCGGGGTGGGCTGCGGCGGTGCGCATGGCCAGGAGGCCGCCTATGCAGTAGCCGGTCACCGCGACCGGTCCGGCACCGACCTCGGGCCGGGTGGTGAGGAACCTGAGGTAGGCGTCGGCGTCGCGCAGGACCCGTTCGGCCGTGTGCGCCTCGATCAAGGGCATCAACTGTGCCATGAGCGCGGGCCTGACCTCTTCGCCGATGTGCTCGGGAAGGTCGATCACCGGTGCCGGGCCGTGCCGGTAGAAGAGGTTGGGCACGAGCACGTAGTACCCGTGCCCGGCCAGTTCGCGGGCCATCTCCAGCAGCACGGGCCGGATGCCGAAGCCGTCCGCGTACATCAGCACGCCTGGGTGCCGCTGGCCCCGGTCGGGGAAGACGGCGAAAGCGTCGGCCTGGCCGTCCGCGGTGGGGATGTGCAGCATCTTGGTGGGCATGAGGTCTCCTGTCGTGGTTGACGTGTCGGGCTGTGATCAACACGACAGGAGGCGGAGCCCGCGCAGCAGCGCCGGATCCTCGGTCCAACAGCGGGCCAACTCCGGCCCGTACGGCGCTCAGAGGAGCGCCGGGTCACCAATCCGTGTGTGGCGCAAGGCCGTCCCGGTAGTCATCGCCGCACAACGTAACCCAACGGCCAGGATCGATGCCAGCCCTCCCCGGTCCACAGCACTGCTCGCGAAATTGATCTTGGTCACCTCATCGGCCCGGAAGTCCCGAACAATGGTGGCGCGTACGAAGCCCGCGTAGCCGATGAACTGCAACGGCCCGTCGGGCTCCTGACCGCTCTCCTCCAGTAACTCGCGTACGGCCGCCTGCCGTGGGGATTCACCGGAGGACCCTGTCGGCGCGCCAGACGGCGACCAACGCCACCGGCAGCGGTGCGTCACGCGGTGGCGCCCCCATGCCCTCGGGAAGGGGCCGCTCGGATCCGGGTGCCAGGACGCGCATCCCCTCCGCGCGTTGGAGTTCGGGCTTCCCGACACACAAGGGAGTAGGGCTGGAACTTCGCCGGTAACGGGGATGCCCCGCCGACCACGCGGGTCGGCGGGGCATCCCCGTTGTGTCGTCGGTCGGGTCAGCTCATGTAGCCGGCCACGTCCGCGAGCACCTGGGTGGTGCTGCTGACGTAGAAATCGACCTTGCCGTCGGAGCCGACCGGCACGATCACCTGGTTGGCGATCGTCTTGCCCGACACCCAGTTCAGGTTGGAGGCCGTCGGACGGGTGCCGCCGTCGGCCCAGGCGGTGAGGTAGCCGCTGCCGGTGGTGCCGGTGACGGTGACGGTCAGTACGACGGCCTTCACGCCGGTGGACGGAATGCCGTCGCTGCCCGAGATCTGCAGGGCCAGCGTCTTGCCCGCGCCAAGCGCCGTCGTCGTACGGGTGTCCAGCAGGCGCAGCGGGGTGACGGTGTGGAAGGCCGAGCCGCTGGTGGAGAAGTACCCGGAGACGTCGGCGATCACGTGGCTGGTGCCGTGGACGTAGAGGCTGACGTTGCCGTCGGAGCCGATCGGCACGACGACCAGGTTGGGGATGGTTGTCCCGGTGACCGCCCAGTTGACGTTGGAGGCGGTCGGGCGGGTGGCGCCCTCGGGGTAGGCCTCCAGGTAGCCGGAGCCGACGGTCTGGGTGGCCGTCAGGTTGAGCACCACGGAGGAGGCGCCGGTCGGCACGCCGCCGTGGCCACGGACCTTGAGGCTGACCACCGCATTGGTGATCTTCGTGGTGGTGGGGATGCCGACCTTGGAGCGGGTGTCCAGCAGGCGGGCCGGCTTCAGCGCCGTGTACGTGGACCCGGTGGTACCGCTGGTGTAGTAACCCTGGACATCAGCGATCACGTGGGTCGTGCTGCTGGTGTAGAGGTCCACCACGCCGTCACCGGCCACCGTGACGGTCGACGAGGCGGCGATGGTCTGGCCGGCGCCGGTCCAGTTGAGGTTGCTGGTCGACGGCTTGGCGGTGCCGTCGGCCCAGGCGATCAACGAACCCGAGCCGGTGGTGCCGGTGACCGTGAGGTTGAGCACGACAGCGGTCACGCCGCTGCTGGGGATCCCCCCGGCGCCCTCGATCTTGACCGGGGCGGTGCCGCCCGCGACCAGTGGTTTGGTGGACGGGATGGAGCTGAGGCCCCAACCGGTGCCGTTGCGGGTGTCCAGCAGGCGCTTGGGGCTGCTGAGGGGGTGGAAGGTGGAGGCGCCCGTGGCTGCGGTGCCCTTGGCCGCGCACAGTGCGGTGGTCAGGCCGGCCTCCTTGGGCGAGCCCAAGCCGGTGACCTCGTCGTAGCCGGCCGCTGCCGTGTAGCCGGTGGCGTATACGGAGTTGTTGCCGCTGGTGACGTCCCAGAAGTTCGTCGGGTAGCTGCTCCGCGCGGCCTTGTACAGGGCGTTGTTGAGGAAGCCGACCCGGCCGTTCGTCTGGCAGGCCGTACTGGCGTTGGCCTGGACGATGGCGGCGGCCCAGGTCGGGGCCGCGCCGCTGGTGCCGCCGACGATGCCGGGCTCGGGGCTGGACGAATCGGCGTCGTCCAGGGTGTATACCGGGTAGCCGTCGTTCGGGTCGGCCAGCGCGGCGACGTCCGGAACGGCGCGCTTGGTCGTGGTGGCGATGCCGCCCTGGTAGACGACGGGGGCCCAGCGCGAGGAGACACCGCCGCCGCTGCCGCCGTCCTGGGAGACCCCCCACGCCTTCTGGGTCTTGGTGCTGCCCGTACCGGTCATCGTGGTGCCGCCGACGCCGGTGACGTAGGGCTGGCTCGCGGGGTCGTCGACCGCGTTGGCGGTGGAGCCGGTCGCGGGTGCACAGTCGCTGGAACCGCTGTCCCCCGAAGCCGCGACGATGCTCTGGCCCTGTGCCGCGGCTTCCTGGAAGATCGCGTTCTCGGCGCTGGCCGTCGCGCCGGCCATGACCGGCTCGCACTCACCCCAGCTGGTGGAGATGACCTGCGCCTGGTCGTCGGTGACCATCTGCTGGTATACGTCGAGCACGTTCTGGTCGGTGGCGTTGTCGGCGTCGGGCCCCTGGTAGTCGATGATGCTCGCGCCCGGCACCAGGCCTATCAGGTCCTCGATGTCGAGCGCCGTCTCCGTACCGACCCCGTAGCCGTCCTGGTCGGTTCCGGCCGGGGTGCCCGACCCCGCGGTCGTGTCCACGTAACGGTAGGACACCGAGGTGTTGGTGCCCACACAGGACTGGTACGTGGCAATGCTGTTGGGGTCGGCGTTCTCCATCTCGAACACGGCGACCGTCTGCCCCGCGCCGGCGGTGGCGGAGCTGGTCATGCCGTAGTTGGCGGCCAGCTTCCCCGGGCTGTAGTAGTCGGTGCCGTCGGCGAAACCCGCCTGGGCCGCGGCGTCGGTGAAGTCGGAGCACATCGCAGGGGTGTACGTCCGGGGGGCCACCGTGCGTGGGTGGGGGCCGGTGACGGAGTCCGATCCGCTCAGGTGGTGTACGGCCGTGTGGTGGCTGGTGATGGAGTTGACGTTGCTCAGGCCGACGATCCCGCTCACCGATGCCGCCACGTCGGCGGGCAGCGCCGGGGCCGAGGCGTTGAGATAGTCGATCGTGCCGTCCTTGAGCCGGACGTTCTTGAATCCGGTGCCGAAGGCGTGCGACGCCTGCCCGACGGTGGCGGTGACCGGGAGGGACAGGCCGTCGGAACTGAGCCTGCCCGGAGTGAGGCCCTCCGTCTTCAGCGCCTGAGCGACTGCGGCGATGGTGGCCGGGGTGGGGCCGAAGGCGGAGGCGAACTTCCCCTTGGCCAGGTACTGGTGGTACCGGGGGTTGCCCGGGGTGGAAACCGCCGTGATGAAGTCGGTCAGCGCCTGCGGGTCACGCGGGGAGAGATTCACGCTGAGATGCAGCGTGGTTCCCGAAGCGGTCGTGCCGGCCGCGGTCGCGCCGACCGGGACGCGGGGGGCCGTGCCTATGCGCTTGGGCGCGTGCGATCCCGTCTCGGCCCCATCGGTAACCGCACCATAGGCGGTGGTGGCGGCGACGGTGAGGGCGACGGCGGTGGTGGTGACCGCCGCGATCCCCCGCGCCCGTCTGCCGGTCTTGCCCGCCGCGTGTCTGGAACGTCCCAGCGAGGCATGGACCTTTTTGAACATGCAGAAACTCCCATAGAAACTGACACACCGTCATATCCGTTGACAGGCGGGAACGGTGGTCGAAGCCGCACTCTGGCAGCCGGAGCCGCGTGCGTCGGCATGTGCGCACGCAGAAGCAAAGGCCCTGAACCAGACGTGTGTAGGTTTCTTATCAAGAGTTGACAGATGTTGTCCTCGGCCCCAGGGAAACCATGGGGGGACCTTTGCGACCTGCAAACCAAGGCGACCCCCTTGTGCCACCGGCCCCTTGGAGCGCGGCGGCCTGCCGCCTGCCGTTCCCGGCCGACAAGTTCTTGAGGCCGTCGATGGTCTGGGCGAGGGCTGTGGGCCGGCCCTGGGTGACCGCTTCGGGGTCGGTTGCGTGGCCTGTTCCGCGCCCAGCGCTTGAGGCCGCCGACCCGGTAGCGGAGTTCGGGCGCCACGCCTGGTCGACGTCCCCAGCCGGGTTCACCGAAGCCTGGGCGGGTCGGCGGCGTCCTGCTGGGGAGAGCGGCACCTGCGGGCGCCTCCGGCTCCGTGGGGCGGGGTAGGCGGCGATGTCCTGGCCTCGGGGGTGCGGTGGATCTCGTGCTGAGTGTCGCGGGTGCCCTGTTGGAGCTGATGGACGTGAGGCGGCTGCTCGAGCCGGTCGCCAGCGCGCCGGCCGTGACCCGGATCTCCGACGAGAGCCTGGCCGAGGCGAAGCGGCACCCGGACGCCCTGCGGGAGGCCCGCGACGATGTCGAGCAACTCAACGCGCACGACGCGGGGTTCCACCGCGCGGTGGTCGCCGCCACGGGCGACGACTTACTGGTCACGCTCCTGGAGGGCGTCTCGGGCCGCACCCTGAGGGCCCGCATCTGGCGCGGCCTCGTCGACGGCAGGGCCGCGGGGTGCACCCTCGCGGAGCACGAGGCGATGTTCGCGGCCCTGTCCCGCCGGGACGCCGCACTCAGCCAGGCCGCTGCGCTGCTGCACGTCAGCAACACCGAGCAGTGGCTGCGGGGAACACCTGGAGGCCACGCCGGTCGCCCTGGGCGCCCCGGCCCTCGCCGTCGGCCGCGGTCATATCCGTGATGTCGGCGACGACCGGCGGGGACAGGAGCGGTCGGATGTGACGCCCTGTGCGGTCCACTGTCGGCCAGGATCGTCAAGGGATGTGACGCGGCCAGCCCCGACCAGCCGGGGGATCGCTGGTCGGGGCAGTTCGTGGAAGGGGTCAGCGCTGCTGCAGGAGCACGTCCGCAGCACGTTCGGCGAGCATGGTCACGGGAGCGTGCGTGTGCGCCCGTACGATGCTCGGCATCGTGGAGGCATCCACCACGCGCAGGCCCGTCAGGCCCCGGACCGCGAACTTCGGGTCGACGACCGAGTGCTCGTCCGCACCCATCCGGCAGGTGCTCACCAGGTGGTGGATGCTCCCTCCCGTGGTGCGAATATAGGCGGTTATGTCGTCGATCTCCTCGGACAACGCTCCGTCCGTGAGAGGCTTGCCCATCCATTGCGCGAACTCCGGCTGCCGCAGCACCTGTTGCGCTGAACGGACGCCCGCCACCAGCGTCGCCAGGTCGTCTCCCGCCTCGTCGGACAGGTAACCGGGGTCGATCAGGGGGGCGTCGTGCGGATCGGCGCTGCGCAAGGTGATCGTGCCCCGGCTGCGCGGCCGCAGAAGGATCACGCCCAGCGCCAGCCCGTGTGCCGCGGGCCGCTGGTGCTCGCCCAGAGGCACCACCAGGTGGACGACCTCGATGTCCGGAGCCTCGAGTTCGTCGCGGGTCCGCAGGAACAGCAGCGCCTCGGAGATGATCGAGTCCATGGTGCCGTGGCGGTCCCGCAGGTACTGGGCGATCTGCTCGGACGACGCGTTCGCGCCGGGCGACCAGAAGCCCTCCGCCTCGAAGGCGAGGGGGACGAGCAGGTGGTCCGTCAGATCGCGGCCCACCGAGGGGACGTCCTGGACGAGTGGGACACCGTGACGGGACAGTTCCCCGGCGGGGCCCACGCCGGACAGCAGCAACAGATGGGGGCTCCCCACTGATCCGGCCGCGAGGATCACCTCGCGCTCCGCGCGGACCGTCTCGGTTCCGGACTCCCCTTCGACCTCGATCCCGACGGCTCGCGTACCTTCGAACACCACGCGGCGCACGAACGTATCCGCGCGCACGGTGAGGTTCGGCCGTTTCCGGGCCGGAGCGAGATAGGCATCCGCCGAGCTGTGCCTGAGTCCGTCGCGGTGTGTGGCGCGAGCCAGGGCGTAGCCTTCCTGGACCTCGGCCGCCGGAGCGTACCCCAGGTGCGCGCAGGCGTTGACGAATGCCGGGGTCACCGGCAGGGGATGGCGCAGGCCGGTCAGGCTGATCCTCTGTTCGGCGCGTTCGAAGTAGGGCTGGAGGTCGTCGTGGCTCCAGCCGTCCAGACCCGTCTCGGCCCAGGCGTCGTAGTCCGCCCTGTGCCCGCGGGTCCACAGCTGCGCGTTGATCACCGAGGAGCCGCCGACCGCCTTCCCGCGCGGGATCGGAATGGCGCGATCGGCGAGGCCGCGCTGTGGCACCGTCGCGAAGTTCCAGTCCAGGTCCCCGCCGAAGAGGCGCGGGAACAGGATCGGCACCTGAACCTCGGGACGGGTCTCGGGCGTCCCCGTGCCGGCTTCGATCAGGAGCACCTGCGCGGTGCCGTCCGCGCTGAGCCGGTCGGCCAGCACGCATCCCGCCGAGCCGGCTCCGACGATCACGTAGTCCCACCGGCTCACTTCGCGACCGCCTCTCGGGGCTGGGCGACGGTACCCGTGGTCGTGGTCACTCCCCAGGTCGTGCTCTTCCGGCAGATGTTCTCGGCCATGGCAACTCCTTACCGTGTGCGGTGATGTGTGCAGTGACGTGTGCGCTGCGGTGACGTTGCGATGTGCGACGGCAGCCGTACGCCGCCGCGGTCCGCGGTGACATGGGACGGAGACTGGGCCGTTCCAGCCGTCGCGACCGGCCCGGTGAACGGTGCGGGAGAGCGTGCTTCAGCGCCCGGCGGGCACGCCGTCCTTCCCGGCGGATGCCGGCACTCGCGCCTGTGCGGCCGTGACCTCCCGGCCTCGCAGGAGGTGACGGAACAGGGCAAGACCGGCCAGGAGTACGACCAGGCCGCACACGCCGTTCCAGCCGAAGGCGGAGTAAGCGCGGACACCGAGCCACGATCCGGCGCTACCGCCCAGGAACGCGCAGGTCATGTACGCGGTGTTGAGCCGGGCGCGGGCCTCCGGGCGCAGGGCGAAGATCCGGGCCTGGTTGGCGACCTGACCGGACTGCATGGCCACGTCGAGCAGCAGCATCCCGGCGCCGAGGCCGACCAGCCCGACGGCGCCGCCCAGGCTGCCGGTGAGAAGCAGCGCCCCCGCCGCGATGGCACCCAGCATGCACACCAGGTTCACGGCATCGGGCCCGCGCCGGTCGGTGCGCCGGCCGGCGATGGGCGTGGCGAACATACTGGCCGCGCCGACCAGGGCGATCACGCCCACGGCCGGGGTGCCCAGGTCGTAGCGCGGGCCGGTGATGAACAGGGCGAGCGCGGTCCACGCGGCGCTGAACGCGGCGAACACCAGGACCTGGTACTGGCACGAGCGGCGCAGCAGCGGTTCGGTGCGCAGCAGGTGCAGGGAGGCCGCCAGGAGCGATGGATAGCGCTGGTTCGTGCTCGGGGTGGTATGCGGGAGGGCGGTGGCCAGCGCGAGAGTGAGGATCAGGACCATGCCTGCGGCGACGAGGTAAGGAGCGCGCCAGCCCAGCCAGTCGCCCAGGGTGCCGGAGAAGGTGCGGGCCAGCAGGATCCCGCCGATCAGGCCGGAGAGCAGGGTGCCGGTCACTGCGCCGCGGCGCTCCGGGTCGGTCAGGCCGGCCGCCATGGGGATGAGGATCTGCGGCACGACCGTGGTCAGGCCCACCAGGGCGCTGGCGACGGCGAGGACGGGCAGGGAGGTGGCCGTCCCGGCCAGCACCAGGCCCGCGCAGGTGACCAGCAGCAGGGTGCTGACCAGTCCGCGGTGGCGGAGCCGGTCACCGAGGGGGACCAGGAGGAAGATGCCCGCGGCGTAACCGAGTTGGGCGCAGGTGACGACCACGGCCGCGGAGGCGGGGCGCACGTGCAGGTCGTCGGCGATCAGTGGGCTGATCGCCTGGGGGAAGTAGATGTTGGCCACCGCGATGCCGCAGGCGACGGAGAGGAGCAGGATCAGGGGCCGGCTCAGCGCCGGCGGCGCGGAGGAGGAAACGCCTGGAGCCACGACACACACCTCGACCAGGAGAGAAAGGAAGGAACGGAAGGAACGGAAGGTCCGGGAACGACGTGAAGGACGGAGACGATCGGAAAGGGGTCGACACGCCACTAGGAACCGGTTTAACCGGTTCCCTCAACGTACCAGTAAAACCGGTTCCGCAGTAGGCTGTTTCGCATGGCCCTCTCTCCCGTGCCGCCGGTGCCCCGCTTCCGCAGTGGCTCCGGACGGATCTGCCTGGACTTCATGCGCACCCTGAGACTGCGCGGCCTGGACGGTGCCACCGAGGAGCTGGACACCCCCGAGGCCCTGACCGCCTGGGTCGTCCAGCTGGGCCCGTATCCCGACGGCACCGTCGTCCCGGTCCCGTCGGAGGCCGTGCTGCACCAGGCGCGGGAGGTGCGGGAGGCCGTCCACGCGCTCCTGACGGCGGCCCGCGGCGACAGCGGCCCCGCCGGCTGCCCCGCCCACGAGCGCGCGCTGCTGAACGAGGCGGCCGCCATGGCGACGCCGATGCCGGTGCTCGACGAACGCGGCACGCTCACCTACGCCGCGGCCGATCCGATCGGCGCGGTTGTCGCCGACATCGCCCGCGACGCACTCACTCTGGCGACGTCCCCGGTGCTGGAGCGGGTCCGTGCCTGCTCCGGGCCGACCTGCGCCGCCTGGTTTCTCGACATGTCCCGCCCGGGCACCCGGCGCTGGTGCTCCATGGACACCTGCGGGAACCAGGCCAAGAAGACCACCTGGCGGACCAGGAACCCGTCAGGAACGACCGCCTGAACTGCCCTCAGGGGGCGGCCCGGCCGGGATGCACGGCACACACACCTCCGCGGACCCGGCGAGCGCGCGGAGGTGGTCGGGGAGGTGGGGATGCGCCGTCCCGAGGATCGCGGTCCTCGGTCGCGGCGCTCCCCCGGCCGGCCCGGCTTCAGTGGGCACGGGCCACTTCGGGCGCGGAGCCGGCTGGGCGGACGAAGCCGCGGTCGACGTACACCAGCGCCTCCCGGTCGACGGGTGTGACGCAGTCCAGCACTCGCCCGATGAGCATGCTGTGGTCACCGCCGTCCACCACGTCGTGCATACGGCACACGAGCCGGACCACCGCCCCGGGGATGCCGGGCAGCCCCCGCTCCAGCGGGACGGCGTCACCGGAGGCGAACCGGTCGACGCCCGACCTCGCAAAGCGCCGTGCGATGTCGGACTGGTCGTGGGCCAGCACATTGACCATGAAGTGGTCGGCGTTGGCGAAAGCGGCGTGCGTACTGGCGTTCTTGTCCAGGCTGACCGTCACCAGGGGTGGGATCAGGGACAGGGAGACGAAGGAACTGGCGGTGAATCCCCAGCGGCGGCCGGTCTCGTCGACCGTGGTGGTGACGACCACGGGTCCCGGGACACGGGCCATGGCGCGGGTGAAGTCGAGCTCTTGCGTGTCGGCGGGCATGGGATACGGCGCCTCCTCGAACGAAGTCTGGAACAAACGGGTTGGTTACGCGGCTGGTTCGCGGGCGAAGAGGTCCGCGGCCACGTAGGGAACGCCGGGCCGACGTCCGCGCGTCGGCGGGCGGGCGGGCCGGACGGTGACGTACGGAGGTTCGTCGTGGATCCGCACCAGCGACCGGAGAGGCCCCCGGTCCGGCGGCCGGGATGACGGCCTTGCGGATACGCGCGGACGGGGCGGTCACGGTATGCCTCCTTGTTGTCAAAAGGGCGTCATGACCGGGGCATCACGCGACGCTCGCGGTCCGTGGCGCTTCGTCGGAATCCACGGGCAGCGATCCAGGGCCGGCACCGGCCAGCACCGTGAGGAACGAACGCGCCCAGTGGTGCACGTCCCGTTCACGGACGTGGCGGCGCAACTCCCTCATGCGGAGCCGACGCTCCCCTTCGTCCAGGTGCAGGGCCCTGGCCATGACGTCCTGGAGCTCGGAGAGGTCGTGCGGGTTGACCAGGAGCGCCCGGGTGAGTTCCTGGGCGGCACCGGCGAACTCGCTGAGTACCAGGGCGCCGCCGAGGTCCGGTCGGGCGGCGACGAACTCCTTCGCGACCAGGTTCATCCCGTCGCGCAGGGGCGTCACGAGCATCACGTCGGCGGCCCGGTAGAACGCGGCGAGTTCGGTACGGTCGACGGTGGTGTGCAGGTAGTGGACCGGTACCCGGCCGACCTGCCCGAACCTCCCGTTGATGCGCCCGACCCGCGCCTCGATCCGGGTGCGCTCCCGCCGGTAGTGCTCGACGCGCTCCCGGCTGGGCGTGGCGATCTGTACCAGGACGGTGTCCCGCGCGCTGACCCGGCCGTCGGCCAGGAGTTCCTCGAAGGCCCGCAGCCGTTGGTCGATGCCCTTGGTGTAGTCGAGCCGGTCGACGCCCAGCATGATCCTTCTGCCGTCGCCCAGTTGCCGGCGGATCCGCTCGGCCTGCTCCTGTACAGCCTCGCTGCGGGCCAGCTCCTCCAGCTCGGCAGTGTCGATGGAGATCGGGAACGCGCCGACGTGGACCTCCCGGCCGGGCATCCGCACCGTTCCCAGTACGGGTGTGCCGAGCGGGCGGCTCACGCTCTCCCCGCCGCACAGCCGGTGCACCAACTGCAGGAAGTTCCGTGCGCCACCCGGCAGTTGGAAGCCGACCAGGTCCGCGCCGAGCAGTCCCTCCACGATGTCCGTGCGCCAGGGCAGCTGGAGGAAGAGCTCCGGGGGCGGAAAGGGGATGTGCAGGAAGAAGCCGATCCGCACGTCGGGACGCAGGGCGCGCAGCAGCGCCGGGACCAGCATCAGCTGGTAGTCCTGGATCCACACCGTGGCTCCAGGACCGGCGACGGCCGCCGCGTGCTCCGCGAACCGCTGGTTGACCCGGTGGTAGCCGCGCCACCACGCCCGGTCGAAGTCGGGAGGCGCCACCACGTCGTGGAACAGCGGCCACAGTGTGGCGTTCGAGAATCCCTCGTAGTAGTCCCTGTGCTCGTCGGCGTCGAGGGGCACCGGGTGCAGGCGCAGGCCATGGTCGTGGAAGGGGGCGGGGGTCGTCCCGGTGGTGCCGGCCCACCCCACCCACGCGCCCTGCCGGGCGCGCAGGATGGGTTCCAGGGCACTGACCAGCCCACCGGGGCTGCGCTGCCGGCGCGGGGCACCCGTGCCCCTCCATTCCAGGTGGACCGGCAGACGGTTGGCGACGACGACGAACTCGGCGTCAGGCTGCGCGGCGTGACGGATCCTGGGCGTGTCCACGTCCTCTTTCCCTTCTCCAGGGGCCGTACCCGGCGGACATGGCGGGGCAGGAGGCGCCCGCCGGGTACGGCAGCGTGTGCGGGGAGGTCCTAGGCGGCGCGGAAATCGACGATCGTCTTGAGATCGGCAGTGCTGCGGTAGTTCTTGAAGATCTCGACAAGACCCTCGTAGTCGCCGAAGCTGTGCACGGTCGACAGCAGACGCTTGCCGTCGACGATGCCGGACAGCAGCATCTGCATGGCCACCTGGATCACGTTCGCGGAGTGGTGCATCGGAAACGCGGTGACGTCGAACGGGGACGCGGTGATGTTGATGCCCTTGGCGAGCATCAGCCAGGTGTCGAACTTCTGCATCTCCTGCGAGGCCCCGTACAGCACGTAGCGGCCCTTGGGCTTCAGCCGGCGCATGGCCACCCTCCGAGGGTCCTTCTCCTCGTCGTCGACCTTGACGGTGGGCAGGGCGTCGAAGACGTAGTCGAAGGTGTTCTCCGCGACCTCGGCGATGAGCTCCTCCGGGAGATACGCCCGCTCGGAGAAGTGCTCCTCCGCGTGCCCGTTGCGCAAGGGGTTGGCGTCCACGGACACCACCCGGTTCGGGGCGAACAGGCGCTTGATGACACTGCCGGCGATGACGCCGATGGGGCCGGTCCCCATGATGAGGACCTTGTCGCCGATCTTCGGAGGGTTGGCCAGGATCGACCGCAGCGCACCGGTGGTGGGTTCGATGAAGGACGCCTGCAGGTCGTCGAGGGCGTCGGGAACCTTCACGGCGGCGGCCCGCAGATCGTCGGAGAAGTTCCGGTCGGCCCAGAACACGTCCTCCTCGACCTCCCCGGAGAAGATCGGGCGCAGCGTCCGGTACTCGGCGAAGCCATCGAAGTCGGTCTGGCCCCAGTACACGACCCGGTCGCCGATCTCGATGTCGGAGCGGGTGAACTCCGGCCCCTTCTCCACGACTTCTCCGAGGTACTCGTGTCCCAGGACGACCGGGTACTCGGAGGGGAAGAGGTGCCCTTCGAAGAAGGAGATGTCCGTCGAGCAGATCGACACACAGCGGGTGCGCAGCAGCAGGCCGTCGGCCGGGGCCTCGGGCCGCGGCACCTCCGCGATGACGGTCTGGCGCGGGGCGAGGAGCTGGAGAGCCTTCATGGTCGGCATGGTTGTCCTTCCGGGCAGATTGCGGTCACGGGGTTGTCCGTCCCCTGGAGAGAAGGGACGGGGTGGTGCTCAGCGACGCATGCTCAGGCCGCCGCCGAGGAGGTACTGGCCCGTCATCTCGACGTTCGTCGGCGACAGGGTGATGTGCTTCGCGGCCGAGTGCGCGTCACGGAAGTAGCGTTCGAGCATGCTGCTCGCGTACAGCGAGGACGTGCCCGCGACGGTGAACAGACTGTCGATGGCCGCACAGCACTGGTCCGCCACGGTCGCCGCGGCCAACCGCACCGTCGCGCTCAGCGAGTCCCCGCCGACCTCGCCGAACCGTTCGGCGTGCCATGCGGCGTCCGCCAGCAGCAGCCGGGACGCCCGGACCTGCGCCTCCGCCCGGGCGAACCGCTCCTGCACGGTGTGAGCGGCGGCCAGGGTGGTCGTGCCGGCCATCGGCTTCTTGGCGACGGCCAGCCGCTGGAACTCCCGCAACGCGCCCCGGGCCGCTCCGAGCACGGTCGACGACGACCCGAACAGCCCGAAGTCGTAGTAGCTGATCCCGTAGCCGCGCGAAGGACGGGCGGGCGGGGCGAAGAACATGTCCCGCTGGGCCACCGTGTACGCGTCGGCGACGAACACGTCGTCGACTTCGTAGTCCTCGCTGCCTGTGCCGCGCAGCCCCAGGGTGTGCCAGTTGTCCAGCATCCGTACGGCCTGCTTCGGAACGAACAGCATCCGGATCTCCGGACCGTGCTCCGTGTGCCGTGGCGCTCCGTCGACGGTGACCCGCGCCGCGCACACCAGCCAGGCGGCGTGCGCCGAACCGCTGGCGAAGCCCCAGCGCCCGGAGAGGCGATAGCCGCCGTCGACCGCCTCGGCCACACCGGTCGGATTGACCGAGCCGACCACCAACGCGTCCTGGTCGCGGAACAGTTCACCCGCCGTCGCTTCGGGCAGATAGTCCGACAACCGGCCGATGGCGGCCTGCACGCCCATCTGCCAGGCGACCGCCGGGTCGACGCGGGACAGCGCCTGAAGCGCCTGGGACCCGGTCTCCAGCGTCACCTGCGCACCGCCGAGATGACGGGAGACCAGCATCCGGGGGAACCCGGCGTCCCGCAGCGCCTCGAACACCGGCACCGGGGAGAACCGCTGCCGCTCGCCTTCCTCACGCCACTTCTCGATGACGGGGGCGATCCCGTCGACCCGGCCGAGCCAGTCCGCGGTCTCCGGCGACACGGGCTTGTTGTCGATCAGCGCCAGGCGCTCTTCGTTTCCATGGTCCTGAGCCATACCCACCTCCTATGTCGCTGGGAACGTAGGCGCCGGGAACGTGTGTTCAAGACCGGAATCCGGCGGGCATGAGGCCCTCTTGACCGATGTATTACAGCGGGAAAAGGAATGGGCCCAGGGCAGAGAAAGGGGGCGGCAGGCGTCTGAAGACGCCGGCCGCCCCCACGGACGGGCAGGTCAGCCTGCTCGGTCGAGCACGCTGAGAAAGGCCAGCCAGGTGTCGATGTGCTGGTGCACCGCGGCGGTCAGGGCCGCCCGGTTGTGCGGCGGAACGGACGCCAGCAGCGCGGCTCCCCCGGTATCCAGGAGGGCCCGGTTGTCGAGCAGGCGCAGCAACTGCCGGCCTGCTTCCGAGAACCGCAGGGACGGGTCACGTGCCAGGACAGCGAGGGGGTCCTTGACCGGGGCGACCGCGGCCACGGGATGGCGCGGCGCAGGCGCCCGCAGGCGCTCGTTCCGCTCGACGGCGGTCAGCGTCACGGGCTGGACGCGTTCGGCTCGGCGCCCGACGGGATCCTCACCCCGCTCCACCCGGGTCCGGACATCCCTCGCGGTCCCCACGGAGACCCCGGCGGCCGCGGCGATCTGACGCAGGGAGGCATCCGGGTGCTCACGCAGATGGGCGGCGGCACGTTCCCGGCCGACGGACGGATCCACGGGACGGGCCCGGCCGTCGCGTCCGACCCGGGTGTTCAACTGAGCCTCGTCCCCGGTTGAACGCCGTCTGATGGCCGCCACCGTCTTCGTGGACAGGCCCGCGGCATGCGCGATCGCACGGTTGGACCACTGCGGGTAGGCGGCCACGATGCGCCGCGCGGCCGCCGCTCGCTCCTGCTGGTTCAGGCGCCTCCCCTGGTGCAGATTGGCCTGGACGGCCTGGACGAACGCCTCCTTCTCGTCCCCGTCGAAGTAGCGGACGTCGATGTCGGTGCGGCCGGCCAGTGTCGCCGCCGTGAGCCGGTGCATGCCGTCGATGACGCGCATCGTGCGTCGGCACACGAGGATCGGCGGCAGCTCCCGCACCTCCATCAGTGACCTGGCGTGGGCGAGATCCACGTTCCCCGACCGCGGAGAGTCGGCGGGCACCAGCGCGGCGATCGCCACCCGTTCCGACCCCGGCCCGACGGGCATCCTCTGCGCGGAGCCTGCGAGGTCCGTCATGGGCGCCTGCCCGCGAGAGCTCTCTGGAGAACGGCGAAGACCGGAACGTGGGTGGCGTAGAAGTGGACGAAAACGACCCCCTCTTGAGGGGAGCGCAACAGCGAGTAGGCCGGTTTCCTGTCAGGAAAGAGCGAAGAACGGCGGACGGGCCCACGCCGCTGGAGGAGGCCGAGTTACGTCTCGGCACGGGCCGGAACGCCGACCCTCTTCTGGCCCTGGGCCTGGCCCATGTGTTGCCCCACGATCCGCCGATCCTGAAGGCCTCGACGCCGGTGTCGGCCGTGGAGGCCGCCCTGGTCCACAAACAGCACGAGCTCGACGCCCAGTACGACATCATCACCCGCGCCCAGCGAGAGGTGCGGCGGATCCGCCGGCTGGCCGACCGGCAGATGCAGGACGCCTCTTCACACAGGCTCGCGCACGTACTCACCGACTCCGACGACATCGCCGCCCTGTCCAACACGATCGGTACGGCGGCCGTCGACGAGCATCTGACTCTGGAGACCTTCCAGTACGACCTTCCCCTGAAGGCGAGCTCCGCGCAGCCCCCCACGGCCGCGTCGATGACCCGGGGCGTACGGCACCGGAGTATCTACGAGAGAGCCTTTCTGAGCGATCCGGTCGGCGCCGAGGTCCTCGAACGCTGCGCCGCCGCGGGCGAGGTGATACGAGTCCTTCCGCAACTGCCGATGAAGATGAAGATCACGGATGGCTCGCAAGCGCTGCTGGCTCTCACGCCGACCGGTTCCAGCGTGGCACTCCATCTCACGTCGCCCGTCGCCGTGGCGGCGTTGCGCCACTATTTCGAACTTCTGTGGCGTGAGGCCCGTCCGCTGACCGGTGCTCCCCCGCCCAGCGACAGTGCCCGTGAACGGCAGCGCCACGAGATCGTCGCGCTGATGCGGCAAGGACTCAAGGACGAGGCCATCGCCCGGAGGCTAAGGCTGACCCCACGCACCGTGCGCCGCCGCATCAGCGAGTTCATGGACGAACTCTCGGCCGAAACCCGCTTCGCCGCAGGAGCGGAGGCACAGCGCCGCGGCTGGTTCGACGGCTCGGGCGACGAGTAGAACGGCCGAATCGACCGGCGCCCGCTGCCGTGATCGAGGATGGGGCAAGTGGCGGGGGCGTAGCCCGGCGATTCCCCGTGACGCGGATGTCGGTGAACCGGTGGCGGCAGCACAGGTTGTCGGCGGACGTCGGCGGCGTGGGCGAAGCCGAGCCGGCCGGCGAGGTCGGCTTGCCGAAGGCCGGGCGGACAGCTCCGCCGTGGCGTACACCTAGTGCGCTCGCACCGCACCGGCGGTCGTCTCGATGAGCGGGACGAGGTCGCACCGCCCACCGTGCGGGCGGTGCGACCTCGTTGGGCCTGTCGGCGTCGTGGATCGCCACCGCCGAGATCGAAACGCCGTCGGGGCATCGACGTACATCGGTCCGTGGCACTGCCCCGGCCCTTCCTGGGAAGCGCACCCCTGCGCCAGAGTCGGCACAGCCGACGAGGTGCTGCGCGCCAACGGGCGTGATGCCGTCGAGTTCGCTCGTTGGCTCGTCCGGCGGGCGGGCGGGAACTTCCTCTACCTGGCGAGGTACCTCAGGGCCCTGCACCAGGCGATCGAGGAGAACGACACGTCGCTCGCCGCCCGCATGATGAACGCGGACACGGTCCCGCACGGCCTGTCCGGCCTGTACGCGTTCTTCGTGACGACCGCACGCGCGGACCTCGAACGTCTCGGCATGCTCGACATCAGCGACCCCGTGACACCCACCGACCTGGCCACTCCCGCCTGGGAGGGAGTCGCCCAGCCGCTCCTCGGAGTGCTGACAGTCGCGCGCGAGCCGATGACTCCCGAGCAGCTCAGAAAGCTGGCGGGAATCCGGGTGTGGCCGCGCGCCGTCCGCTCCGTACTGGCCCGGATCCGCTGGCTGCTGACCGTCCGGGACGGCCGGTACGCGTCCTACCACCCCTCCGTCGCACAGTTCCTGACGGATCCTCAGACTCAGCGCGATCTCCCCGACCAGGGCGTCGCCGAACAGGAGTGGCACGAGCGCATCGTGAGCCACTACCGAGCCGCCGCTCCCTCCTGGGCGGACGTCGACTGGCCGGCGGTGGACCGCTACGGCCTGGCTCACCTCGCCCATCACCTCGTACGGTGCCGGCACCGCGCGGCTGCGGTCCCTGATGGACACGCCGAGGCTTCCGGCCGTCGCTGCTCTGGCGGCCACCGCGGCGGAGCACTACGGCATGCGCGACGAGCGCGTGGCCACGTTGTGCGCCGACGTGATCACCGCGGCGGAACGGGCGCAACCCGCCCTGCGTGCGGTGACGCTGCTGCAGCCGGCACGGTCCCGTGCCACGGCGGACTGGTGCTGCGCGAACTGTTCGGGATCCTCCTCGTCAGGCGCGCCGGGGCCGCGCTGCAGCTGCTGTACGAACAGACCACCGCCAGCTGGGCGATGGCAACGGCCCTGCTGGAGAACGCCGTCGGGCCCCTCCTGGACGCCCTGGGAACGGACGGCGCGATCCTGCTCCACCGGGCCGTACGGCGCGCCCTCGCGTGCACGTCCACACGGGACACCGGCGACTCCATCGACGGCGTCCGCACGACCCTCGGCGACTGAGGTCACGTCCTCACGGGAGCCGACCTAGATGTACTCGGCCGTCACGTTAGTGACACGTAGCCGTCGGTAGTTGATCAAGGAGGGACCTCCGGGCGTAGTGGAGATAGCCGTCTTCACTCACCTCGGAGGTCTTGGTGGCCCACGCTAATGCCCGGCTGACCTTTCACGGCAGATGCCTGCTGGTGCGCCGTGTCGTGCTCGACGGGCGTCCGGTCGCTCACGTCGCGAAGGAACTCGGCGTATCCCGCCAGTGCGCGCACCGCTGGGTGAACCGCTACCGCGCCGAGGGCTGGTCCGGACTGCAGGACCGCAGCAGCAGCCCGCACCGCCGTCCCACCCGCACGCCCGAAGCCGTCGAACGCCGCGTGCTCAAGGCCCGCCGCACACTGCGACAAGGACCGGACGCCCTGGCCGAGCACACCGGCGTTCCCGCCCGGACGGTCAGCCGCATCCTCCGCCGCCACCAGGTGCCGCCACTGGCCGCCTGCGACCCGCTGACCGGCCAGGTCATCCGCGCCACCAGAGCCAGCGGCCGACGCTACGAACACGCCCGGCCCGGCGACATGATCCACGTGGACGTCAAGAAGCTCGGCAAGATCCCCGCCGGCGGCGGCCATCGCGCTCACGGCCGTGGTGAACGGCCCCGATCTCTCCGGGGCCTGGGCTACGACTACGTCCACGCGGCCGTCGACGATCACTCCCGCCTCGCCTACGCCGAGATCCTTCCCGACGAGAAGGGCTCGACCTGCGCGGGCTTCCTCACCCGCGCGGCCGAGTTCTTCCACGCCCACGGCATCACCCGCATCGAACGGGTCATGACCGACAACGCCAAGAACTACCGGATCTCGCACGACTTCCAAGCAGCCTGCCAAGCACTGGGCGCGCGGCAGAAGTTCACCCGCCCACACTGCCCGTGGACCAACGGAAAGGTCGAACGGTTCAACCGCACCCTGCAGACCGAATGGGCCTACCGAAAGGTCTTCACCAGCAACGCCCAACGCACCCGAGCACTCGCACCCTGGCTCGACTTCTACAACACTGGCCGCCGACACACCGCGCTCGGCGGCCAGCCCCCGATCAGCCGACTGTCACCAACGTCATGACCGAGTACACCTAGAGCACTGCCGACACCCGCCTCAGCAATCGGCGTACTCGACGGCACCGTCGCCGTCGTCGTCGTACGCGATGGTGTTGAAGTTGTCCAACGACGTCCAGCCGTAGTTCGAGCCGACGTCGGTCCGCAGGTACACCCACCAGTGCGAAGTGGCGGTGTTCCACTTGAGGCACCGGACCCAGACCCAGTCGCCGGCCGAAATGGCGGCGCGGTTGTCGCATCCGGAGTAGTTACTGTTCTTGAGGTGGGTGGATATTTTGATGGATCCGCCCCCCTCGCCGTTCGCGCTGGGGTTCCAGGTGGTACAGGCTGCCGCTGAGGCCGACGGTGTGACGGCCACGGTCATGCCGAACATCATCAGGCCGGTGGTCAGGACGGACGCGAACAGCCGCAGCGGACGGCGGTGTGAAACGTTGCGCAACACGCAGATCCCCTCTCACTCACGAACAGTCGAACGGTTGTTTGTCGGACCGAAGCTATGGCGCAGCGGCATGTGGGGGCGTTATCAGACAGCGACGGCTGATTAGCAACGCGTGCCAGGCCGGATTACGCCTCACCACCAGATCGAACCGAGGGCCAGAATGTCGGCCCACGGGGGTGCTGCACGTGTTCGAGACGGTGTACAGCAGTGACGAGTGGCCGCCGGGCGAGAGATTCGACCGCTGGCGCGAGATGATCACCCGTTCGTATCTGCCGTCGGTGGTCAGGTGCGATGAAGCCGCCGACTTCCGCGGCGTGGCCAGGGTGTTGCAGGCCGGGCCGGTGCATGTGGCGACGCTGAGACTTCCCGCACTTCAGGTGCTGCGCACACCGGTGCATGTGCGCAGGTTCGATCCGGATCAGTACCAGCTGGCCGTGACGCTGCAGGGACGGCGGACCATGGCGCAAAGTGGACTTGAGGTCGCACCGGAAGTTGGGGACCTCGTGCTCAACGACTCCTCGCATCCGTACGAGTCATGGATGCTGCCCGACAGGGGCGCGGTCGAGACGATCACCGTAGGCATACCGCGAGCCGCCCTGCCCCTGCCACGGATGAAGGTCGACCGGCTGCTTGCGGCGCCGATGGCCGGAGGTACGGGGCTCGGGGGGCTCCTCACGCAGTTCCTGGTACGCCTGGTCGCCGAGTCGGAGACATACCGTCCGCAGGACACCGTGCGGCTGGGCACGGTGGTCCTGGACCTTGCCACGGCAGTGCTGGCTCACCGCACGGAGACCGGCGGCGCTGTTCCGCCGGAGAGCCGTCAGCGCGTACTGCTGGTCAGCATCAATGCCTTCATCGAGCGCCGGCTGGGCACCGTCCAGCTGTCGCCCGCCCTCGTCGCCGCCGCGCACCACATCTCCGTACGGCAGCTGCACCGGCTCTTTCTGCCCCAGGGGACGACGGTGAGCGAGTGGATCCGGCACCGCAGGCTGGAGCATTGCCGCCGCGATCTCCTCGACCCCCGCCTCGCCGAGCTGCCGGTCCACGCGGTGGGGGCACGGTGGGGTTTCCGGTGTGCGGCGGACTTCAGCCGGGCCTTCAAGACCGCCTACGGGACCCCACCGGGCGACTACCGGCGGCGAAACCGGCCGCGGCCGACCAAGCGGCGGGACTGAAGCATCCCGACCCAACTCGCTGTCGGCCGGTGCCGAGATTCATCGGCAGATCCGAACGACGGACGGCAGTGCATGGACGCCGAAGAATGCCGACATGGCATTGCCTGCACTTCCGAAGTACTGCTACCAGTCTTCCTCGGAAGGCGACGCCTCTTCGAGGTACACGACGAGATCCGTCTGCAGAGGGTCGTGGTTTGTATGTCTCCCAATTGTCGTAGAGCTTCACCCGCGCCGACAGCTTCCCCGCGCTCGTGCCCGTGTAGAGGTACACGGCGCCGGTGGAGCTGTTGCGGGCGATGAGGTCGGGCCGCACGTCGCCGTTCACGTCCCCGGGCGAGGTCAGCAGGAGGCGTTCGGGGGCCGTGGCCGCCCCGGCCATGGCGG
>NZ_KQ948694.1 GCF_001514145.1 Streptomyces canus | reverse complement strand
GTACTCCGACAGCAGGTAGCTGACGGCGAAGCGCAAAAGCCTGAGTGCCCGTTACGCGGCTCGGCGACCACCGCACCCAGATGATCTGGGCCCATACCCCTACTGCCTCTCCTTGCTTGTCACCCACTTCGCGGGTGGCGGGCAGTTGCGGCTGAAGTAATCGTCGGAAGGGGTGGCGCTGACCCGGTGCCAGGGTTTGAGGAGGAACGGCGCGGGGGAGCCGGTGAAAGCTTCAGGGTGTCGCCCCGCATACTGAAAGCGAAGGAGAAGAATTCGCCGGGCTTGTTGTAGCCCTTGTGCGGTGCTTTGGGGTAGCCGCCCTCGATGATCGCCCAGGAGAATGTCGGCCCGGAGAAGGTGACCTTGCCGTACGCCCAGGTGCAAGCGTCCTTGTTCTCCTGGCTGTAGGCGAGGCGGTCTCCCCTGAAGACGTACACCCACTTGCCGTAGTTCTCCGGGACGTCCTCGTGAGGGTCCGGCCCGGCGGCCAGAAGGTCGGCGTGCGTCGTCGTCACCGTGTAGACCCCGCCCGGCCGGACGGTCGCGGACTTCGAGGCTGTCTGCGAGCTCTTGGAGACCTTGCCTGTCCCCTCCGAGCAGCCGGCCACGAGCAGCACCGTTCCCGGACCAGCGCGACACTGGCCGTGACCTTGTTCATGGTGGCGTCTTCTTCCACTCCACTGTGCCGGATCTTGTGGGCTTGCGCCTGGGCCGACCCATCCCGCTCGTCCCGAGATTACGGTTCCGGCGGTTACCGCGCATTCGGACCCGCCCTGGCTCAGTCCAGCCATCCGATCGCCCGACAGGGCAACGTAATGGTGCTTCCCCGCTGGAGACGCCCATAGCCCTGGCGGGGACTTCTCCTGCATCGCCGAAGCGCGTCATGTCGCCGCCAGCTTCCTGGTCCGCATCCAGACCGACCACGGCGCGCCGGTCTCCTCACGTGCCATGGAGATGACGCGGCTGGTGGTCAGTGAACTGGCCACCAACGCCCGCAAGTACGCCCCGGCCCCGCCCTGTTGGAACTTCGCGTTGCCGACGCAAGGGTGAGGGTGACCGGGGACAGCGACCCCGCCCTGCCGGTGGCGGGGGCCGCAGAACCCGGCCGGGTCGGCCAGCACGGCATGGAGATCGTCGCGGCCGTCGCCCAGAGCTTCGCGGTGCCTCGCGAGCCGGTCGGCAAACGCATCACCGCAACCATCGCCCTAGTTGAAGAACCCCGATGCAGACCCAGCCACCTGGTAGAAATTGGATGTTTTCAGCTGGTAGGACGCCACCGTGGCACTCAGGGGAATTTCGGCTCGGAAAACAGCGATTGTCCTCCGGCTTGTTCCGCTTTTGCCGGTCAACCTCGGGAGACCTGTAATCAGTCAGACGGCGCAAGCAGCCACCGCCACCGCTCGCAGTCGCTCGCACTCGGATCTAGCGTCGTTCACATCCATCTTCACACGTGAAACGAGGCGCCGAGATGCCGATTCTGGTAGTCAATAAGGCCGCAGGCTGGAACCAGGAGCTCTACCAGGCTACCTTCGACCGGGCGATCCCGGACCCGACGAATCCCCCCGCTGGGCTTATCGCCCACTTCGGGGCACCCGGCGAGACGGGCGGCTGGCAGGTCATTGACGTATGGGAGTCGGAAGACGCGTTCCGGCGCTTCATCGAAGAACACGTCAAGCCGGCCGCGCAGGAACTCGGGGCGCCACCGTTCGAGTCGAAGGTGGTCGAGGTCTACAACGCTTTGATCCCGTAACTACCGCCTGGGCGCGGACCGAATCAACGCGTCGGAGGTGTAACCGCTGCACTCCCCTCCTGAGGGGGAAGGACCACAAGGTTAGCGGTTCGTTCTCAGCGTGGGACTCTCGGGTGTACTCGCCCGGGGTGCTAGGTATGTTGCGAAAGTGAATCTCGTTCATTGATGATCACGTTCTGTGGGACGTGGGGACCTGACGAACGGCCAGTGGGTCCGGCTTGAGCCGCTGCTGCCGCGGGGCATCAAGCCGGGCCGGCCGCAGGTGTGGACGCGGCGGCGGCTGATAGACGGCATACGGTGGCGAACGCGGACCGGTGGCCCCGTGGCGTGACGTGCCGGAACGCTATGGGCCGTGGGACCGGGTCTACGACCTGTTCCGGCGCTGGCAGCGCGACGGAACCTGGGCAAGGATCCTCACCCAGCTGCAGGCTGAGGCAGACGCGAAGGACATGATCACCTGGGAGGTGCACGCCGACTCCACGGTCTTCCGGGCCCACCAGCATTCGGCCGGAGTCGCGAAAAAGGGGGACCTCTAGAAGGAGCTGCCCGGCGGGATCGCCGTCGAGCCGGCCGACCACGCGCTCGGACGGTCCCGAGGCGGCCTGACCAGCAAAATCCACCCCGCCGTCGAGCAGGTCCAGAAGCCGTTGTCCGTCGTGATCACGGCCGGGCAGCGGGGTGATTCCCCGCAGTTCGAGCGGGTCCTGGAAGCGATCCCTGCCCCGGACCGGAGTTGGCAGGCCGCGCAAGCGACCGGGCCGGGTGCGTGCCGACAAAGCCTACGACTCCCGCGACAACCGGTCCTACCTGCGCAGACGCGGGATCAAGGCCACGATTCCGGTCCGGGCGGACCGGGTCCGCAACCGGCTGGGGCGCGGCTCGCGCGGCGGGCGTCCGCCGAAGTTCGACAAGGACGGCTACGAGCAGCGGCACGCGGTCGAGTGCGGGATCAACCGGCTCAAGCGCCACCGGGCCGTCGCCACGAGGTACGACAAACTCACCGTCCGCTACGAAGCGACCGTGCCCCTAGCCGAGCGACAGGTTTTCCGGTCGTAGGCGCCGGAGTGCAGCAGATCCCAACGCTGTGGGTCAGCGCCACTTATGTCCCCGACGGCCGCGGCTGCTCCGGCGGAACCGAGCTCTCGGCAGCCGCCATCCACTGGTCCAGGTCGGCCTGGGTGAACTCTGTCCACGGTGGGATTTCGGGGAGCTGGCGGAGGAGGTCGTAGGCCTCGGGGATCTGGGGGCCACGGAGGACTGGGCAATGGCAGCCGGCGATGACCTCGGCGTTCAGGTGTTGGAAGTCGGTGACGACCGTGCCGAACTTCTGGGCGTCCAGCAGCGCGACCCAGGGGGAGACCAGGCGCCCGCCGAAGAACTGGCCGTCGCGGAATTCGTCGGGCGACATCGCTGCTGTCTCGGGCATCGGGGTCGGCACGTTCGTGGCGAAGGTATCGACGGACCACAGGACGTTGGTCTTCGGGTCGAAGAGGGCGCGGGTTGTGGGGTTGTCGTACAGGGGTGGTCGCTTGGCGACCAGGGTGCGGTCGCCCGCGTCGATCGTGTCGCCGTCGGTCATGAAGCGGCACCGGTTGATGGGGGTCTCCCACTCCTCGGCCATGCGGCCGATGGAGAACCATGTCGTCAGCAGGGTCGCGTTCGGGCATTCCGCGAGGACTGCCAGGAGGTTGCCGGCGTGATCGCGGTCGTCGTGGGTGAGGAAGATCCACCGCACGTCCAGGGGATCCACGACGGACCAGGCTGCATCCAGCCACTGGGCACGCACTGCGGGCGCCCCGGTATCCACGAGGACCGGTTCGGCTCCCCGGATTACCATCGAATTCATCGGGAAGTGGCCGACCGGCGGGGCCTCAAGAGCCCACGGGATGACGAACGTCTCCTCGGCAATCTTGTACGGCTGCAGAAGGTTGAACGTATACATAGTTGTCATCGCTGCTCTCCTTAAGGCGGAGTCGCCGCAGCGTCCATGAATCCAGTGCAGCCCCGTGCCGGGCTGACGTCAAACGGGGAAGTCGTGACGGTCGGCTTCGGTGAGCGACGAGAGGTGCACGGTCGGCGTCGCCGACAGGTCTCGCCCTGGCCATCGGCTGAGCCCAACCGTCGGTTAGCCTCGCAGCTGCATTGCTTGGGGGGCTGGCGTTGACGCCCGTGGGTGCTGTGCGGACTTTCAGACACGCCCTAGTCGTCAGGGGGGCGCTGGTGAAGGATGCGTGGCGAGGTCGATGATATGGAGGATGTCCCGCTCGCTCACTGTGATGCTGCCCAGACGTACACCGAACCCGGCACGTAGTCCTCGAAGTACCGTTCCTGGATCGGGACGTTGAAGTCTGCGTCGCTCAACGTGGTGGTGGTCGTCATCGGCGGCACGATAGCCGTGCGCCCCGTGGGTGGCAGCCCGGGCTCGATGGTCCATGCGCGAACACCGCCACGCTGTGCGAGGTCGCGCCGCAGTGGAATGCGTGCTGTCCTGGAACCATTCACAGGAGTGCACGCCGATGGGTCACAGCCGGATTTCCAGCTTCGCATCCGCCCGGTCGCCCGCGCCGACCGGTGCCAGACGACTTCTGGCGCGCGTTCTTCCTGGAGGACCGTCCGCTCGCCGCCAAGCTGATCGGACGTCTCATCGGGCCCCTGGTGGCGGTCGCCACGTTCGTCTGCTCCATGGGCAACGTGCCGTTGGCCGTGGTGCTGTGGAAGGGCGGCATCAGCTTGGGCGGCGTGATCGCCTTCATCTTCGCGGACCTGCCGATCCTGACATCTACCGGAAGTACTACGGCGCCCGGATGGCCGTCTTCCTGCTGGTCACTTCCCTCGCCGCGATGGCCGTGGCCGGATACGTCGTCGAGTTCACCTCCGGCGGGCTGGGACTGATCCCGACCAGGCCGACGCCACGCATCCCGATAAGGGGGCCACCTGGAACTACACGACCTGGCTCAACATCGCCTTCCTGCTGCTGGCCGCGAGTCTGCTCGCACGAGCGGACCGGCCATGCTGCGGATGATGGGTGACTCACCCGAAGCCGGCGAACAGGGGCGTGAGCACGCCCCTATGAGTGATCGTCAGCGTGCGCGCACAGACGGTCTGGTGGAGCACCCGCGCCGCCTGAGCCGGGGCCAGCCGGGACTGGATCAGGTACCGCTCGGTGATCTGGTCCGGGGCCAGGTCGATTGCTGCATCACGGCCCCACGGTAAACAGCCGGGCCCGGCCCTCGCACCGGAGGGGCCCGGAGCGCGTGCCCGCTCGTCAGCGGGCGATGTGGTCGATCATGGGCCCTCGTTTCCAGAAGACGCCCATGGTGTCTTCGTCACGGGCCATCCACACCATGCGGGGGCCGCCGTTGTCGGCGGCTTCGGCGATGCACTCCACCAGCGTCATGCAGAGGTCCCCGGCTTCGCCCTCCTCGATGTCGTCGGTCGGGAAACCGGCCCGCACGTCCTGGCGGACGTCCTGCCCGCCCCGAAGAGCAACAATCAGGAATGCAGGCTGCTTCACGTCCCACCACACCTGCTCGATGGTGTCGGCCCGCACGAGCCGCACACCCAGGGCTTGGCTGTGCAGTTCCACCCAGACGTCTGCGACGGCCATCAGCGCTGCCCTTCCGATGAGCACCGCGGCGCCATGCCGATCGCGTAGGCGATGTCCTCGGACAGGCTTGCGTAGGGGGGCCGGCCTTCTCGACGATCCCGGCGAGCACCCCGGGCCTGGCGTAGTAGGCGCAGTCGGTCAGCCCAGCCTCCAGGCGGGCCAGACGGCGCAGCAAGCGTTCCATGTCGACAGGGTCACCGCCGCGCATCGCCTTCCACGAGTGCGCGTACCGGTTCGCCCAGTCCTGCAAGTGGGCAGCCTCGCCATCGCACAGTCCATCTTCGCCCTGCCGGCCGTGATGGCGAACGCCCATCGGACGGTGCCGGTGGTGCCGGGCGGCGGAGGGACGGTAGTAGACCCAGAGTTCCACGCCGCTGCGCTTGAGTCGACCACCACCGACCCGGGCACCAGGTCCCACGCCTTCTCGATGGCGGCTGCGGCCTTGTCGATGTCATTGGCCGGTCGTCCGGTCACCAGCTGCACGTGCCCGAGCCAGCCGTCACCGTGCTCCAGCACATCAAGCACTGCTCCCGGCAAGCGGCCCGTCCGGACAGGCGATCTCCCGCGCCCACACCTCCTGAACGTCCTTGCTGCTCTGGAGGAACCGCTCGCGCCTGCGCTGCCGTTCGTGGTCCGCCATCGGCCCCTCTTCCCGTAGATCGACCCTGAACCTCCCGTTGTACCGACCGCGCCGCACAGATGGACGGCGCAGGGAGTTTTGGGTCAAGAAGTTGTCCACAGAGCGCAGTTCAGGGACAAGCAGTGGGAGCGGACCGCATGCCGCACCCGGTTGAACCGGCCGGTGAAGGCGGCCCCGCGACGTCATGGTCTGAATCAGTCCGGGGCTGCCGACCAGGGGGTTTGCCCCGCCCGTCAACGTCCAGACTCGTTCATGGGCGGCGGCGGATGGCGCCGGACTCGACGGTGGCGACCAGCAGCGACGCGATGTGCACCCCTTGCTGCGCTGCCTCTGGTTTGGCCCCGGGTGCGACCGGCAGCGCTGTGCGGGGTCGGGCCGGGATGGTGGAGAGGGGCGGGTGTGTCCGGGCGGGGGTGAAGGCGTATGCCTGATCCCCCGAACGGCCTGCCAGGGCTCGACAGGCGCCGGGGGAGGGCCTCTGATTGAAGACATGTCCCGACTCAACAGCGCTTGCCCGCGCTCACTTCGCTCCGCCGCGGCGCTGAGCCTGGTCGCGGCTTTGGCCGTCGGCTGTACCGCGGCCGATGCCCACACCACCGTCGCGGGCCGCGCGGCCGTCGGGACGTCGCCGCTGCCCACCGTCCCACCCGCCCAGCCACCGGCCCAGCTCACGCGGGCCAAGGTCGAGACCGCGGTTGGCCGGCTCGACGACGTCGTACGGGACGCCATGCACCGCACCGGTGTGCCCGGAGTCGCCGTGGGTGTGGTGTACGACGACAAGGTGATGTACCTGAAGGGGTTCGGCGTGCGGAAGGTGGGCACGAACGACCGGGTCGGAGCGGACACGGTCTTCCAGCTCGCCTCAGTCTCCAAGCCCCTTGCCTCCACCGTGGTCGCCGCAGCCGTGGGCGAGAAGACCGTCGGCTGGGACGACCCGGCCGTCAAGTACACCCCCGGCTTCGCGCTGAAGGACCCGTGGGTAAGCCGCCATGTCACGCTGGCCGACCTCTTCTCGCACCGCAGCGGACTGCCCGACCACGCCGGCGACCTCCTGGAGAACCTCGGCTACGACCGCTCGTACATCCTGGACCACCTGCACTACGAACCGCTGGCCCCCTTCCGTGCCCACTACGCGTACACCAACTTCGGGCTGACCGAAGCCGCGGTCGCCACCGCGCGAGCGGCGGGGACCAGCTGGGAGAAGCTGTCCGCCGACAAGGTGTACCGGCCGCTGGGGATGAACTCCAGCAGCTCTTCGTTCGCCGACTACGAGAAGGCGGGCAACAGGGCCGCCCTGCACGTGAAGACCGGGAGTACCTGGCGTGCCGCGTATGTGCGCGACCCGGACGCTCAGAGCCCGGCGGGCGGGGCCAGCTCGACGGTCCGGGACATGACGAAGTGGCTGCGTCTGCAATTGGGCAACGGAAAGTTCGAGGGGCGCCAGGTCGTCGACGCCGACGCTCTGGAGCAGACTCACATGCCGCACATGGTCTCCGAGCCGCCGCACTCGCCCGCGGGCAGGGCCGGGTTCTACGGGCTCGGCTGGAACGTGAGCTACGACGACCAGGGCAGGCTGAAGCTCGGCCACTCCGGCGGCTTCGCGCTGGGAGCGGCCACCAACGTCGCCTTGTTGCCCTCGGAGAAGCTCGGCATCGTCGTCCTGACCAACGGCGAGCCCATCGGCGTACCCGAGGCGATCTCCGCCACCTTCCTCGACACCGCTCAGACGGGCAGGCCGACCGTCGACTGGCTGAAGTTCCTCGGGCCGATCTTCCAGCAGACCTTGCAGGGGGAACGCTCGCAGGTCGACTACAGCAAGCCCCCGGCTTCGCCCGCACCGGCCAAGGCAAACAGCGCCTACACCGGAACGTACACCAATCAGTACTACGGCCCGATGACCGTCAGCGCCCAGGGGAACGAACTCACCATGCAACTCGGGCCCAGGAAACAACGGTTCGTCTTGACCCACTACGACGGTGACACCTTCAGCTACCGCACCACCGGCGAAATGGCCGTCGGCCTGTCCGGCGTGACCTTCACCGCCGACTCCAGCGGACGCGCCGACAAGGTTCGGGTCGAGAACCTCGACTCGAGCGGTCTCGGCACGTTCACGAGGAAGGACTAGCCCGCGGGTCGAACGGATGTGGGCAGGGGCTGTCACGTCCGACCCGGAACGCTGCTCTGGCGCGAGAGCCTCTCACGCCGGACGTCACATGTGCCTCCTTGCAGGCGTCGGCGGGAAGACCCGCGTATGCGGCCCTGGCCTGTGGACGGATATTGCAACACGGGGGCCGCTGGTGAGGGGGGCGTATTTACCTTTGTTCCCAGCGTCACCACGCAATTTGCCCGACCAGTTCCCTCAGCCGCTCGCGTGCGGCGAACAGATCGGGGTGGTTCTGCGAGCATTGGACACAGGGCGCCGATCGGCTCGTCCGCCGCCATGTGCACGAAGCCGCTCAGCGCCCGACCATGCCGTCCTTGGCGGCGTCCACGGGCCACTCGTGATGTGCCCCGACGTGGTCGGGGTCGGCGAAGGCGGTGTTGGCCTGACTGCTGCGTCTTCGTCTCAGCAGGGATGCCCTCGACAGGTTTGAGGTGAGGTGCGTGCGTCGGCAAAAAGCAGCTGGCGATCCAATCGTTCGATGGCCTGCGCCGAGGCCGGGTTGTGGTTCAGCCACCTGGGATGGCGAATTCCACCCAGAGCGGGAAGGGATCGGAGATGTGCCAGAACAGGTCGTTGCGGGTGTCCTCGCCCTGGAAGGGATCGACGAAGTCGACCCGGCCTCCGGGGACGGCTTCCCGGTTCAGGACCGGGCGGTGTTGCTGCCCCTCGGTGAACCAGGCGATCTGGCCGTAGAAGTTCGCAGCGCCCGGCTTGTCGAAGATTCGTGGCAAGTCCTTGAGCTGCGGCGCCGGGGGGGACAAGTAGAGGTGAAGGCATCGAAGAGCGGATCGCCGACGCGGGCAATGTTGGAGTCGCCGAGCGCGATGAGGTTGTGATCCCAGCCGAACTCCCGGTCCGCCCAACCGGCCAGCCACTTCCTGATCGCCTTGAGTTCGGGCACCCGGTCGGCGGCTGTGTCGCCGTATTCGACGTGCAGGGTGATCAGGGTGAAGGTCTGACAGGAAGAGAGGAAGCTGACAGCGTAGGGGGTGCGGGCGAACTGCCGCTCCAGGCCGCCCGCGCTCGCACCGGCGTCCTGCTCTAGCGGCACTACCAGCTCGCACGCCAGACCAGACGGCTCGAGCGGCGGGTGTCGAACAGGAACGCAAGGCGCTCGTTGTTGCCGTCCTGACCGCAATCGTGGGCCGTTCGCGGCCGTCCGCCACCACTCCGTGTTCCCCTGTTGTCGCTTGAGCCGTCGATCAGCTCGTTTCACCGCACCCGCTCTGGTGCCGGTCGTGGCCGCGGCCCACTGGGCGACAAGCCGCCTTGCTCGAGGCGGCACGCACCGCCACCGCCGGCAGCGCCCACGGTTGCGCGGGGGCACTGCGGCAGCCAGGATCAGAGGTCCCGGGGCGCTGCGATCTGCGCGGTGGCGAGGCACTCTTCGGCGAACGCCAGGGCTCTGAGGTGGTAGGCGCGGGCGGTCCAGCCGAGGCTGATGTTGTGGCCGGCCTGCGACAGACGGTCGATGACGATCCGTGGTGCGGCGGACAGCCGCGCGCTCAGGTCGGTGATGTCTTCATCACCGTGGTGCCACCAGGCCTCGTGCTCGGCAAAGGTGAGCCGGACGGGGACGCGGATGCGCGGCAGGATGGCCGCCGACAGGCGTATCCAGCCAGCGACGGCGTTCACCTCGAGTACGGGCATGGGCGCGACGATCTGCTGGCTCGCCCAGAACGTCTGCGGCGGATACAGGCCCAGCGGTCCCCAGTTCAGCCGCCGCAGGCTGCCGCCACGGTCGCACCCTGCGAGGGGGGTGTTGACGGCCAGTCTGCGCCCACAACCGGAGATGTCCATGCCCAGCAAGTTCGGCGTGTCCCAGTCGGCCGCGGCAGCGAAGGCCACCTTGGCCCCGAAGGAGTGTGCCAGCAGGAACGTGCCAGCACCGGGCGCGTGGCGTGCCGTGAATGCCTGGACGGCGCACCGCACGGTGGCCGCTTGGGCGGTCAGGCGTTGTCCTGCGGGCAGGCGGGCGGCCGAGGCTCCGTAACCGGGCCGGTCCAGCGCCAGCACCGTGTACCCAAGGCGCGCACCAAGAGTCAGCAACGACACGTTCGGGTGCGCTTGACCGTCGAAATAGCCCGCGTTCATACCGCCACCGTGCAGGGCAATGATTACCGCGCGTGGAGCCGTCTGCGGGGGCTCGCTCAGCAGACCGGACAGAGTGATGCCGCCCGTATCGACGGTGACCGGTCGGACGCCGGGTGAGCTCCGCCGGTAACAGGCCTCCCTTGCATTCGCCGGGCTGGCCGGAGCGGGCTGCGCGGCGGGGACATCAACCATGGCGGGCAGTCCTCAAACTCGGGGTGACGGCGCGCAAGCTGCACTCCTCTACCGGCACGCGAAGCACACTGACCGGGAAGGTCTGTCCAGGCGCGGGCCAGGCTACGTCCCCAGGCCCCGCTGTTCATCCTGCGCGTCGCGACGACCGTCGGCCACCCCAGCCACCCATCAGGGTCACCCCTCACCTCCGAGAACAAAGAAGTGGTGGCGTGCCGAGGACTGCTACGGCACCGAAGCGGCCGCCGGGCCGCTGCTGACCCCTGGACCGATGGCACGCCCTGGCCTCCGAGGTGACCAGGCCTGCTCCAGGTCGGAGACCGTGCCCAGGAGCCGGTCTTCGTGCCGACGTCGCATCGCCTCTGTCCGGAAGCGGGAGATGCAGTGCCTGGTCGTTGCCATGCTCGCCGCGATCCCGAAGTAGTCCCCGCCCCGTGCCCAGGTGGTGCCGCCGCCGCTTCCTTGTCAGCAGCGGCGGCACTTAGGAGCTTCCGGCCCAGGTGGCGACGTGGGAAGACCGGATCAGCCCGCACTACGAGTCTGTAAGGCGGCATCGCACAAAGCCAGCGGCGCGCCGCCGAACGGAGAAGCACACCCCGTTGTGGTCGGGGTCCTGGCGGCCGTGGTCCAACCACCCACTGATGCGCCGCTCGGTGCGGGTCGGAATTCGGGCCGGGCTGGTGCATGGGCGGCTGGAGCGGTCGGCCATGCCGGTCTCGCCCGAGCCGACGGTAGCGGTCGGCCCATTAATGGGCCGTGGCCGACCTGGAAGCGTTCGGCCCCGGCCATCGTCGTCCATCTCAGCTGCTGCTCGCGGACAGCAGGAGGTGGGCGACGTGCCCAGGATCGTCGGACATGGGTGAGTGTCCGCAGCCGTGAAGTCGGAGATGACGGGCCTTGGGCAGGAGCCGAGTCGCGCGGCGTGCTTGGTGCAGCGGTGTCAGGAGATCGCGGGTGCCCCATGCGACGGTGACGGGGACACCGGGGGCGAAGCCACGGAGCCGGTAGTTGCGGGCTGCCCGGCGGGTGGCTTCGAAGCCGGGTGAGCGGGCCAGGTTACGCAGGGCACCGTCGGCTGCCTGTGCTGTCATCTGCCAGGGTCGCGCGACGAGTTGCCAGAAGGTGAGTGTGCGGCCCAGCGGATGGCCGGTCACTCGTGCCGTACGCCCGCCCAGGCTCTGCGCCATCATGCGCGCGACTCGAAGCGAGCCGAGGGCATAGGCCGCTTCGGGGCCGGTCCACAGGCCGATGGGGGACAGTGCGACAGCGTTGCTGACGGCGCCCGTCCGGGCGAGTTCGAGTGCGACGGCCCCACCGAGCGAGTTGCCGACGACGGGCGGGCGCGTGAGGCCGACGGTGGAGAACCACGTGGCGACCTCGGCAGCCAGTGCGTGGACGGTGGGGGTGGTGCCGGCCGGCAGTGGTGGGCTGTCGCCGAATCCCGGCAGGTCGACGGCCACGACCTCGCGTTCTCGAGCAAGCAGGTCGATGACGGGTGCCCAGCCCTCCCGGTCCAGCTGGCGGATCACGACCAGGGCCGGGCCGCTGCCGCGACGGCTGCTGACGAGCTGGATGTTCGACATGCCGGAATCGTACGGATGCCATGTTATCAGACGAATTGATTAGGTCTGCGCGCGTCGGGCGGGCGTCCACACCCATCGACCGGCGCACGGCAGCGCTCCTTGCCAAAGGCTGGGCTCAGCCCTGCGAGGCCTGTCTGCGGCGCCGGTGGTAGGTCCGCTCGATCCAGGTCACGATCGCGATCCGGAGTTCTTCGCGGGTGGCCCAGATACGGCGGTCGAGGACGTTCTTTTGCAGCAGGCTGAAGAAGGACTCCATGGCCGCGTTGTCGCCGGCAGCTCCGACCCTGCCTATTGAGCCGGTCATCTGGTGGCGGTCGAGAGTCTGGACGAACTTCCGGGAGCGGAACTGGGCGAGTTCAACTGGTCGACACAACACCGACTTGTTGAAGCGAGCGCACCGGCGGACCGGCCTGCGGGCCCTGGCCCCGCTTCTTGCCGAACACGCTCCACCAGCGGTTGTCCCGGCAGATCCGCCACGCGGTCCGGTCCGCCATCGAAGCCCCGGCACCACGCGCTTCATCGGCCAGGAACGTGGCACCGACCTGTCGCGCTGGTCCGCTGACGAACTCGAGGCCGTCGCTCACGCGCTCAAGAATCGGCCACGAAAGATCCTCGGATGGAAGACGCCCGCTGAAGTCTTCGAGGAGCAACTACGCTCACAACAACTCGGTGTTGCATCGACCAGTTGAACTCGCCCAGTGTGCCGGTCGGATCATGTTGCCCGGGTGTTCTCGCTGGTACTCAGCACGGTTCGCAGCTGCTGATAGCGGTCGTGGTCCTCTCAGGTGTGGTGATCGGGTGGCCCGGGATGACGACGTCCGGTCCACCAGGCCCAGGCGCTGGCGGTGATGGAGGCGCAGAGCGGGAAGAGCAGCCACAGCAGGGCACTCACGAGTCAACCTCCTTTCCTGGCTGTGCTCAGCGGACGGTCGTCAGGGTGTGAGCTGCTGGGGTAGTCGGATCAGTAGCGCCGGCGTGGGAACGATGACGCAGTGCATGCCGGCTCGATGGTGCCGTGGACGGCTCTCGGCAACGCCAACTCATAGGTGGGCCCGAAGACAGTCCCGCACACTTCCTGGGCCGGGCGAACGGCGAGCAGGGCCCTTTCCGGGCCTGAGGGTCGTGGCGCCCGGTGCGCCCACAGGATATTTGTCAGCGGATTTGGCCAGTTTCATTGACGTGCTCTTGACTGAAACTTATCTTCCTGTCGAAGTTACGCACGGCGTTCGAAATGTCGAACCCGCTGGCCGTCAAAGGGGACGTCCTTGTACCGCACCCGTTATTGGTTCACTCTCGTGGCTCCTCTGCCGGCCCTGCTTGCTTCACTCGTCCCCCAGCCCGCCGCTGCGCTGTCCGCGGTCGCCGCCCCGCCCGGGCGATGACCTCGGTCACTCGGCCGTTGCCGGGCCCAACGCGACGTTCCGCGTCACGCGTCAGCAGGTCCTGTCCCGCAGGCACAGCGACCGCGAGCTTTGCCCTCTGCCCCACCTTCACCCGATCAGGGCACCCGCAGAAAGACCGGAGAACGTACATGCGCGCTCTTCTCGCACGGCTGGCGGCGATATTGGCCGCCGTCGGCCTGCTTCTCACCTCTCAGACGCTGACCACAGCCCAGCAGGCCGCTGCGGCCGACCCGGGCTACCTGATGGTGCACTTCACCGGGGAGGGGTCGACCAATCAGCAGATGTACCTCTCGCACAGCACGGACGGTCTGCACTGGAACGACCTCAACGGGGGTGGCATGGTCCTGCGCTCCACGGTCGGTACGAAGGGGGTGCGTGACCCTGCGTTCGTGAGATCCCCTGATGGCAGCAAGTACTGGATCATCGCGACCGACCTGTGCATCGGCTGCGGGCAGGGATGGGGTGACGCCCAGACCAGCGGCAGCCGCAACCTGGTGGTGTGGGAGTCCACCGACCTGGTCACCTGGTCGCAGCCGCGGCTCCTGAACGTCGCCGACGCGATCCCCGGCGCCGGTGACGCGTGGGCGCCCGAGGCGATCTGGGACCCGGCGAGCAATGACTACGTCCTGTACTGGGCGACGAACGCGCCGCTGAACGGCGTGACGAAGCACCGCATCTATTACGCCCACACGACGGACTTCCGCACCATCACCACCCCGCAGGTCTACATCGACCGCCCCGGCACCCAGGGCATCATCGACACCCAGATCATCGAGGTGCCGTCCGGCGTGGGCAACTACCGCTACGTGCGGGCCTCCGGCGACGGTCAGATCACGCTCGAAGGCAGCAACTCGATCCTGGGGACGTGGACCACCCTCGGCGACCTCTCCGGCGTCGGCCTCAGCGGCTCCCAGGTCGAGGGCCCGATGTGGATGAAGTTCAACGGCACCAACCAGTGGGCCCTCTACCTCGACCAGTACGCCACCGGCGGCGGTTACATGCCGGTCCTGACGACCGACCCGTCCAACCCGGCCGCCTACCAGAAGCAGGCGTCGACGAGCTACAACATGGGCGGCACCAAGAAGCGCCACGGCTGGATCATGAACCTGACGGCCGCCGAGGAGAGCCGCGTCCTCGCCCGCTGGCCCAACACGGCGCTCCACCGGCTCCAGTCGTTCAACTTCCAGGACCGGTACGTGCGCCACACCAACTTCGACGTGCGCATCGACCAGAACGTCAGTACCAGCGAGGACTCCCAGTTCCGGATGCGGACCGGCCTGGCGGACACCGGCACGGTCTCCTTCGAGTCGGTGAACTTCCCCGGATACTTCCTGCGGCACTCCGCGTTCGACTTCCAGCTTGTCTACAACGACGGCACCGCCGGGTTCGCCGCGGACGCCAGCTTCCGCCAGGTCGCCGGGCTCGCCGACGCGACATGGTCGTCGTTCCAGTCCTACAACTACCCCGACCGGTACATCCGCCACTACGCGTACGAACTCAAGCTCGACCCGATCACCACCGCGACGGGGCGCAGCGACGCCACCTTCCGCGTGACGAGCTGACCCGCGCCAACAGGGATGTCGGCGCCCTCACGGGGCGACTTCCCACCCGCCGCCGCCCAGCCGGCGGGGAAGGCGCCGGCATCCCCACCACGAGTGGTCTCGTGAGCGAAAGCGAGCGACGGTGAAGACCTCTCGTATCGTCCGGCGGGCGGACGTGTCAGGCTCGTCAGGCGCGGCGAGTTGTCGAGCCGGAAAAAACTGTTCGTCATATCGGGCTTTGTTCACAAGCTGTCTTCTTCAGAGGAAGTGAACCCATGCGCGGCGTCAGACCTCAGAGCCGCTGAAGATTCCTGCCGGGCGCCCTGCCAGCCGTGGCCGCCGCCTCGCTCCGGGTGGGTTGACGCCTGGGGAAACGGCCGCATCGGAACCGTCAGCGGCGCTGCGAGCTGGTCGGGTGCCGGGGAAGGACTCACGTTCAACAGCACCGACACCTACATCAAGGTGCCGGACAACATCATGAGCGGCATGAACTCGGTCACCGTCTCGATGGACGTGCAGATCGACGCCACCCAGGCCACGCCGTACTTCCCCTACGGCTTCGACAACACCAGCAACGGCGCCGGCAACGGGTATCTGTTCGCCACCGGCAACTCGCTGCGGACCGCCATCGCCTCCGGGGACTTCTCCACCGAGCAGAACACCCAGGGCTCCGCCGCCGCGCTCGGTGTGGAAGCACGTCACCAAGCACAAACACCACGGCCTGCTTGTGATCGCGCTCACCGACGACAAGGCCCGATTTCTGTGGGTCTCGGCGGCCCGGCCCGGACGCACCTCAAAGATCACCGCCTGCCGTCACGACCGGCTCGCCGTCAGGCTGCGGGCGGCCGGCCTCGGTGCCGTCGCCGACCGGGGTTTCGTCGGGCTCGACGACAGCGGTCCCGACGCCGATCCGGCGGTGATCACCGGCTACAAGGACCCCGGAACCGGCCGCTGACGCGCGGGCAGAAGCTGTCCAACAAGGCCCTTGCCGCGGCACGGGCGCCGGTCGAGCACGGCTTCGCCCACCTGAAGAACTGGCGCGTCCTCGGCAAGGTACGCACCGACCCGAAGTGGGCGACCGCCCTGGTGAGGGCTCTGCTGGTCCTGACGAAACGCGAAGTCTCCCGGTGACCGACGATCTTCGCAAAGCGTGACGGGCGCCGATGGCACCGGGCCGCCGCCCGCCGCCGAGGGGGCGTTTTCTGGATGCCATCCCGTACGTGAACCGGACCGGGATCCCGCTGGCGTTACCTCTGCTCGACTACCCGCAACGGCTGCTGCCGGTGGTAGGTTATAGGTCGACCACTAACGTAGGAGTGAAGATGACAATCAAGCAAGACGACGCCAACCGCCGCGCCGCCGCCCAGCACACCCTGGCCGAGCACCTGCGCCTCACCGCCGCAGGACGGGTCGACGAATGGGTGAAGCTGTTCGCCCCGGACGCGGTGCTTGAGTTCCCGTACGCGCCGGCCGGCGTGCCTCAGCGGGTAACGGGGCGCGACGCACTGGTCGCGCACATGAGCAACTTTCCCGAGACCTTCGACGTCGAGTTCGTCGACCTGGTCTTCCACGACACCGTCGACCCGAGTCTGGTGATCGCTGAATTCCGCTCGAAGGGCACGGCGCTGCCGACCGGCAAGCCGTACGAGCAGACGTGCATCTCCGTCGTTCGGACCGATGACGACGCGCGCATCACCCACTACCTGGACTACTGGAACCCGCTGGTGGCGATCGAGGCGCTCACGCCCAACGACGTTCCGTCCGACCCCGACCGCAGCGTGACTTTTGGAAGCTGAGAGGAGCCGTGTTTGACTGACGTCCATGCCTGCCCCCGGCACCAGCACAAAGAGCGACGAACGACGTCGGACCCTCATGGCCGCCGCGGTCGAATGCTTCGCGCAAAAAGGTTTCTACGGCACGACGACACACGAGATCGCAGAGTGGGTCGGCATCTCTCAGCCGTATCTCTACCGCCTATACCCGAACAAGGAAGCGCTGTTTGCGGCGGTGGTCGACCACGTCTCCGTCGTCATGACCGACACGCTGCTCGCTCACTCACCAGCCTCGGGTGGGGCCGGGCCCGGGCCCGAGGCGGCGTTGGATGCCGCACGCGGCGCCTACGCCGCACTCGTCGCGGACCGGAACATCCTGCGTTTCCTGATGCACGCGAACTGCGCCGTCGGCGAGCCGCTGGTGGCGCAGGCCGTGCGCCGGTGCTATGCCAAGCAGGTTGACACCGTCCGGCGACTGCTGGGCGACGACGAGGCCGTGCGGCGCTGGTTCGGCGCCGGAATGCTCGACAACGTGGTCGCCGTGCTGGGCCTGGCCGACATCGACGAGCCGTGGGCGCACGTCCTCACCGCTCGATAACCCGGCACCGGCAGTTCGGCGACGACAGCCCCGAGTCTTCCTCGTAGTCCAGGCTCGGACGGTGGGACTCGGGGCTTCTTCGCCCAGCCGCGGGCAGGCTTCGTCCCGGTCAGCCTCCTCCCGGGCGGGCGCCGGGGCGACGGCCATGGCGGCCTCCGCCGCGGCCCGGTCTTGCTCGGCCAGCCGTCAGCGCAGCAGAACCCGAAGACGGCCCGGAACGACATGCCAGACGATCTTCCCCATGGACACCGGCCAGCGACCAGTGCGAGTAGCTCTCCCGACCTCACACCAGGCCCGTGACCAGCAACTTCATGATGCACACCACTCAATGAATCGAGGGAGCGCGTTCCCGAACCGGGGTGTAGCGGGCTGCACCCGGTCGGCCAGTCACTGCTCGGCCGCCGCCTCACGCGCCCGTGCCCCGACTCCATGGGCGGCGGCAGCCAGTCCCGCGACCGTCACCGCCACCCACCGCGGGTGTCTCACCAGCCAGGTCTGGACGCTCTCGAAGGGGTCGGTGGGGGTCAGGGCCGCGCGTTCGAGCATCCAGGACACCGAGAAGACCAGGCCGATGACCGCCACGGCGGTGCGGAAGGCCGGGTATAAGCGCCTGCGGGCCAGAACCAGCAGTGACGGCATCAGCAGGGCCACGACCAGGAGTTGGGTCAGTTCGATGCCCAGGTTGAAGCCCAGCAGTGTCGTCAGCAGTGAGCCTCGGTCCAGGCCCAGGTCGGTGATCAGGGAGGCGAAGGCCAGGCCGTGGATCAGGCCGAAGCCGGTGGCGATCACGACTTCGCCGCGCGCTGCCAGGGGGCGGATCGCGTGGATCGCCGACACCGCGATCGACAGGGCGATCAGCGTCTCCACCAGGCGCGTGGGGAGGGCGATCACGCCTGTCGCCGCGAGTGCCAGGGTGAGTGAGTGGCCCACGGCGAACGCCGTCACCACATGCAGGATCCGTGTGATCGCCCGCCGACGTGACGGCGCCACCTGCCATCGGCTGCCGGTCGCCACCAGCGGTGCCGGGATCAGCAGCATGAGGAGGAAGAGGAGGTGGTCGGCGCCCTCGCTGACGTGCTCGATGCCGACCGCGGTCGTCGCGGCGAGGCCCCGCAGCCAGGAGCCCTCATCCGCGGGGACCGACAGGGACTTCGTCTCGTAGTCGAAGACGCCCGGCGTCTCGGCGTCGACCGTCTTCAGGATGCCCCGGTCGAAGTCGTACCGGATGGTGGCTCGTTCCCGCCGGGCAAGCCCATGGCCGGCTCCTTCGTCGGCGGGGTGGGCGGAGTCGGGCACGTGGTGTTCGCCGTCCCAGAGATTACATCCAAGCTGGAGAAGTTCGTCACCGACGTGCTGGGCATGGAGCTGTTCGTCACCACGCCCCACGGCAGGTTCTCCGGAGGGCAGATCTACCGCTGCAACCCGCGCACCCGCTGCCTGGCATATATCGCCGTGCCCGGCCATAAGGGCGTCCACCACCTGGAGATCGAGTCCACCCACATGGACGACGTCGGCCGCGCCCGGGACCTGGTGCAAGAACGCGAACTGCCCATCACCGCCACGCTCGGACGGCACATGTCCGACACCCTCATCTCCTTCTACATGCGCAGCCCTACCGGCTTCGACATCGAATTCGGAGCCGGCAGCCAACTACTCGACGACACCTTCGTACGGACCACCCCCTCCGCCCTTGAGGCATGGGGCCACAAGTTCGTCGGCGACGGCTGGCCCCCCACCGTCCGCCCCCTCACTCCTGAGCAGCACCCCACCGGCAAGGAGTAACTCCCCATAACGTCACCGCCTCCGGCGCGACCGGCTGCAACGCCTGATCAACTTCACCACGTTCACGGGTGACGTTCGACGATGCCGCCGTCCGCGGCCCCAGGTACAGGGCGTCCGCCCGATGGGACAGCAAGTTGATCACTTCTTGATCGCTGCGTTTCACCACCGGAGCATTTCGGTGACTCACATGTGTACGACGGAGGTCGCGTCGGGGTCGGTGGCCGGTACGCCGCGCCGGTAGAGGACGGCGGTGATGATCAGACCGCCCGTGAACAAGGCGGCCGACCACCAGTACGCGGTTGAGTAGGCCTCCAGGCTGGACTGAGCGAGGACGGCGGGGTCCTTGAGGTTCTTGCCGGCCAGGTAGTCGGCGGCGGCGCTGGTGGCGAGGGTGTTGAGCAGCGCGGTGCCCAGGGAGCCGCCGACCTGCTGCATGGTGTTGACTGCGGCGGAGGCGGCGCCGGCGTCCTCGGCGCGCACGCCGGCGGTGGCCAGGGCCAGTCCCGGGGCGATGACGAGGCCGAGGCCGAGTCCCGCTACGAGCAGCGGAAGCATGATGTCCGTCGGGTAACTGCTGTGGAGGTCGAGGCCGGTCAGCCAGACCATGCCGGCGATGGCGGCGCCCATACCCAGCGGCACGGTTGCCTTGGGGCCGATGCGGGGGATCAGCACCGTGGAGGCTAGCTGGGCGGCGACCCCGAGTCCGACGACCATAGGCAGGAAGGCCAGTCCGGTTTTGATGGGGGTGTAGCCGAGGCTCTGCTGCAGGTAGTAGGTGAGGAAGAGGAAGACTCCGTAGATGCCGACGGAGGTGATCAGGATGGTGAGGAAGGAGGCGCCGCGGTTTCGGTCGAGCAGGACCCGCAAGGGCAACAGGGGATAGGTGGAGCGGGTCTGCCACCAGGCGAACACGCCGAGCAGAACGACACCGCCGGCCAGAAAGCCCCAGGTGGGCGCGGAGTTCCAGCCGTGGGTCTCGGCGTGGGAGAAGCCGTAGACCAGGGCGAACAGGCCAGCGCTGACGAGTACAACGCCGGGGATGTCGAGGGTGGCGGTCTTGTCGCGGGTGGTGCGCTGCAGCAGAAGGACACCTCCGACGAAGGCGATGGCGGCGAATGCGAGGTTGACGTAGAGGGTCCAGCGCCAGTCGAGGTATTCGGTCAGCACGCCGCCGAGCAGCAGGCCGACGGCGCCGCCGGCACCGGCGATAGCGCCGAAGACGCCGAAGGCCTTGGCTCGTTCCTTGGCATTGGTGAAGGTCGTGGTCAGCAGGGACAGCGCCGCCGGGGCGAGCAGGGCGCCGAACAGGCCCTGTCCGGCACGCGCGACGACGAGCATCTCGAAGCTGGTCGAGGCGCCTCCCAAGGCGGAGGTGCCGCCGAAGCCGACCAGCCCGGCCAGGAAGGTCGCCTTGCGGCCAAAGAGATCAGCGATGCGGCCACCGAGCAGGAGCAGGCTGCCGAAGGCGAGTGCATAGGCGGTGACGACCCACTGCCGGTCGCCGTCGGAGAAGCCCAAGTCCTTCTGCGCGGAGGGGAGGGCGATGTTCACGATGGTCGCGTCGAGGACCACCATCAGCTGGGCTACGGAGATGACGCTGAGGATCCACCAACGATGGCGATGTGGTGAGTCTGCGTGCGGGTGGGTGGAAACAGTGGTCGTTCCAAGCGTGTCGTCGGAGGGTTGGGGCATGACGAAACTCCAGGTGAAGTGGTGTTGGTGAGGGGAAATCCGGTGTCGAGGGCGCGGGACGGCAGCGTCGGCGCAGCTCGCCATGTGGTCCGGGAGCCGGCAAGCCGGTCGGTTCGCCACGCTGCATGGCCCGTCCGGCCACCTGGCCGGGGCGGGCGGCCTCGCGCTCGATCAGCGACGCTGAACAGTCAGAGAGCAGTCGGTCGGCTCACTCGGCCGGGGCTGCTCTTGCCGTGTCGCCAGCAGCCGAGGGAAGGAGACGTCGGTGAGCTGCTGAAGGTAGTAGGCGGCGGCGTTGGCCCGGGACGGGCGCAGTCCTTCCTTGTCGCCGACCTTGCGGACGTTGATGGAGGCGGTCTTCGGGCCGTTGGACAGCAGCGGGAAGCGAACTTGGTCTACTTCGACTCGCGGACGATCCGGCCGATGGTCAGTGGGTGTCATAGGCGACCGGCTGGAATCTGCGGATGGCGGTGACTGTGAGGCGGACCTTGAACTCCTTCTGGAGCTTGGCTTCCCCGGCCTGTTGCGGGGTGTGTTGGGCGGGTCGGTGATCCGGGCGGAGAAGCCCGCCGCGGAGAGGTGGGGTACGGGCGAGACGGCGAGGTCGCGGTGGACGACCGGGACCTGCATTCGGCGCGGAAGGACTGGGCGACCTCGCGGGAGATGGATGCCTCGCTGAGCGAGGAGGCGTCAATGTGCAGCAGGTACGACGTGAGGCCTTTCAAGGGTGAGCCGAAGCCGTGGGTGGGTGAGACGGGTGAGGGGGGCGGCAGGGTCAGGTGCGCTCGGGGACGGCGCAGCCGTCGGGGCCGCAGACCGGGGCGTCGCCGGCGGCGGGGGTGAGCGGGTGGGTGTCGGTCCAGGCCGTGCGCAGCAGGTCGAGCAGGGTGTCGCTGTCCTGTGCGCCGGGGACGCCGTAGCGGCCGTCGAGGACGATGAACGGGGCGCCGCGCGCGCCCAGGCGCTGAGCCTGGCGGGCGTCGTCCTGCACCTGCTGCCGGTAGCGGCGCCGTTCGAGAACCTGGCGGGTCTGCTCGCGGTCCAGGCCGAGTTCGTCCGCGAGCTTCAGCAGGTCCCGCAGGGAGAAGACGGGCTGGGCCTTGCCGAAGTAGGCGCGGAAGATCGTGTCCCATGCCTCGCGGTTCTTGCCCTGGGCGGAGGCGTGGGCGAGGAATTCGTGGGCCAGGTCGGTGTTGCCGACCTGGTTGTCCAGCACCCGGTACGGGCTCAGGCTCTCGCTGTGCGCCAGCGCCTCGATCTGCTGGGCCGCCGCCTCGGCGCCGTGCTTGCGCAGAAGAAAGTCACGGACGGAGAAGGTGCTTCCCTCGGGGAAGCCGCCGAGCGGGAAGGAGTGGTGGACCACCTCCACCTCGTCGGCATGCTCGAACCGTGCCAGGGCTCGCTCCACACGGTGGCTGCCCAGACCGCACCACGGGCAGGTCACCTCGAACCAAATATCTACCTTCACCAGGGAGCTCCAATTCCTACGACTTGTGCGTAACGCCATGATGGACCAGTATGGAAGCCGTTACAAAAGGCACATCCGTGTGCGTGCCGGAGAGGAATGTGCGTCATGGGGACGACCAGCGAGGCCGACATCGTGGGAGCTGCGACGATCGGGCCGTGCGCAGCCATTCCCGCAGACCACATGGCCTTCATCCGGCAGATCCTCGACCGCATCGGCGACAAATGGAGCCTGCTGCTGATCGCCGTCCTCGAGTCCGGCCCGCTGCGCTACACCGACCTGCAACGCCAGGTCCCCGGCATCTCCCAGCGCATGCTCAGCCTCACCCTGCGCCAGCTCCAGCAGGACGGCCTGATCACCCGCACCGCCTACGCCGAAGTACCCCCGCGCGTCGAGTACACCCTCGCCCCGCTGGGCCGCAGCCTGCACGAGATCGTCACGTCCTTGATCGGTTGGGCCGCCGACCACCACGACGAGGTCCGCGCCAACCGCGACCGCGCCGCAGCCGCAGCCGCTGGAGCCTGACGGCCGCAGCGTCCGCATGCGGGGTCCGAGCAAGGACCTGCACACAAGACCCCTGCGCCTGAACTCATCCCTCGCCTATCGTTCCAGCTGACGTAGCCCCACGCACGGGCGCGATCTCGGTCACGCAGCCGTGCAGGCCAAAGGGACAACATGCCTCGCTGCAACGCGACACAACGGGAACCCTCGGCCGCCCCGCAAAGCGACAGGACCTGCGCGGGACACGGCGTCTGCCGACACAACACGGGCGTGGAGGGGATCGTGGCCAAGCCGCTCCGGTCGGCCTACAAGGCCGGCCGGGTGGTCCAGGCCGACCGCGTACGGCAGCGTGCACTCCTCATCGCTCAGCAGGCTGACGTCGTGCACCCACTGGTACGCCTCCTCGTTCAGAGGCTCTGTCGTCTCCACCGCGGACGCAGCCGGGCCTGCAGACGCCGCCGATGCGGCCGGCGCCGTCGCGGCAGCCGGTGCTGCGCCGGGGGCCGGATACTTCGCCGCCCACCCCTTCAGCAGCCGCTGGTAGGCATCCAGCCGCGGCGACTTCGGCTCGCTGCGGCCGTTCTCCCAGTTCTTCACCGACTGGGTCGTGGTCTTCAGCGCGGCGGCAAGACGGGCCTGAGTGATACCGGCGGCCTCACGCAGCCGGGCACGCTCCGCCGGAGGCGGCTGCCGCTGTATCCGGTCGGTGCTCGCGACCTTGAACACCCCGAGCGCACACAGCACATCACCGCGCAGGCCGTTCGACGACCGCCTTGTTCACCTGGAGCTTGCCTTACAAGTGATCATCACATGCCGCAAGAAGACCCAGGCCAGTGACCTGGGCCTTCTTCGTGGAGCGGGTAACGAGTATCGGGACCGTTCCTCGACGGAACATCCGCAGGCGAGGCATAGGGTCAGCCGGTGCGCAAGACGTCCAGCGCCATCAGGGCCACGTGCAATGCGGTGGCCGACTCACGGACTCGTTCCGTCCGGCGGTTGAGGGTCCGCTGAGGACGGTGCCAGGTCAGGCTCAGCTGAGTTCGATCAGGCCGAGTCGGACCGCTTCTGTGACGGTGCCGGCGCGGTTTCCCGTGCCGAGCTTGCGGTAGATGCGGACCAGATGGGTCTTGACCGTGGCCTCAGCCAGATACAGGGTGCCGGCGATCGTCCGGTTGCTGTGTCCATCAGCCAGGAGCCGGACGACCTCGATCTCGCGCTCGCTCAGCAGTGGGCCTGGCGCGGTCGGATCGCCGACGAACTGTGCCGCGGCCTCCGGTGCCAGCGCCATGCCTCCGGCCGCCGCGGCGCGTACGGCGCGGAACAATTCCTCGGGCGGCCCCGCCTTGAGGACGTATCCGCGCGCGCCGGCCTCCACAGCTTGCAGGACGTCGGCCTGGTGGCCATGGCTTGTGAGTATGACGACCCGGGGAGGGGTGGGGGTGGCCAGGATCCGGCGGGTCGCTTCGATGCCGTCGATGACGCTGCCTGCCGCGCCGGTGTCCGACAGCCGGAGGTCCATCAGCACCACATCGGGGCCGAGTCGTTCCACCTGCTGCACCGCGTCGGTACCGTCGCCGGTCTCGCCGACGACGGTGAAGCCGGGTTCGCTCTCGAGGAGGGCGCGCAGGCCGGCTCGTACGACCGTGTGGTCGTCCACGATCACGATCCGCAGTGACGGGCTGGAGGTCTCGCTCATCGCGTGCCCACCGGGACTCGGTCCTCGGCTCGCAGGGCCGCCCGTACGCGGGTGCCGTGTCCGGGCGTGCTGTCGATGCGGAAGGTGCCGCCGAACACACCCAGTCGGTCACGCGCCGCGGCCAGTCCGAATCCGCGACCGTTGCCGGTGGGCTGTAGCGCCATCGAGTCGAATCCCACGCCGTCGTCCAGGACCTCGACGGCCGCGGTCGCCGCGTCGCCGTAGGCCAGGGTGACGCGTACGTGCTGGGCATGCGCGTGTTCGCACGCGTTGGCCAGAACGCTCTGTGTCACCCGCAGCAGGGCCACGGCCTGATCTGTCCGCAGGGAGCAGGGTTCGTGTTCGGTACGGAAGGTGATCGTGGGCGCGCCGACGGCGGAGCCGGTGCGGGTGCACAGGTCGCGCAGCGCCGCCTCCAGGCCGTCTCGCGCGAGCAGGGGCGGGGTGAGGTCGTCGATGATGCCGCGGGTCTGCGCGAGATGCTCGCCGAGAGCTCCGGTCACTGCCCGCACCTGCCCTCGGGCGACGTCGGGGCGGCGGTCCCAGTCCCGGTCGGCGGCCTGGAGCAGCATGCGGCTGCCCGAGAGCTCCTGGGCGAGTGTGTCATGCAGGTCCCGTGCGATGCGGGCTCGTTCGCCGAGCCGCCCGGCCTCTCGCTGTTGTCGCGCCAACTCGCCCCGTGTGGTGGCGAGTTCGCGGGTAAGCCGCTGCTGGGCGCGGTAGAGGAGCACGGTCGCCCACAGGGCGGTGACCGGCGGTGCCAGCACATCGGGGTCGAAGCCGCCGCCGGCTCGCTGAAGGGCCGAGACCAGCAGTGCGGTCAGGACACCGAGCGCCGTGGCCCGTGCCGCGCGAGTGGGCATGCGCAGTGCCAGCACGGCGAGCGGTACGGCGAGCCACGCGTACCCGAAGGTGAGCTGTGCCGGGAGGCTCCAGGCCACCCAGGACCACAGCAGCAGGAGGAGACCGAGCCAGGCCGGTCGCGCCCAGCGCTCCAGCCGGTCCCACCAGGCCAGCCCGGCCGCGTACAGCAGGGCCAGCGCGACCGTGGGCGGGGCGATGTGCCAGCACAGCTCGTGGTTCAGCTCGAAGAGCCGCACGAGGGTGCCGGCCACGGCGACCAGGAACACCAGGTGTGGGAGATGCCGTGCGGAACCGGATGGCCGACGTACGGCGAGCGCGGTGACGGGCACGGCTGCGGCTCCCTGGGGCGGGCCGGGTGAAAGTGACAACAGGTCAAGAAGTCTAAGCCGTAACCTGTTTGATCGCTGTAAACGCCCCGGTGGTGCCGTGCCCGCGCTGACGTCAGCTCCCCGGGTGCAGACCGAGCCAGCCCGGCGACGGGTCGCCCTTGACCTCGCCGAAGTAGAGGGAGAACGTCTGCCGCAGCCGCTCGGCCGCGGCGCGGTCCTCCATGAACCTGGGGAAGCCGTCGACGTGGGCGTTCGGGAACTCCCACACCGGCTTCAGGCCGGCGTACGGCGTGACGTCCGTCCGCACCGACCAGCCGTTGCGGCTGGCCGCCTGGCGCTCCTCGGAGAGCTGCCAGTTCACGTACAGCTTGGCGGCGGCAGGGTGCGCCGCCTTCTTCAGGATCGCGGCCCGTTGCCCCCAGGCCATGAAGGGATGGTCGCCGGTCGGTAGGACCCACTTCACCGTTGTCGACGTGGAGACCGCGCTGCCCCCCGCGCCCACTCCGATGGTCTTCGTCTTGCCGTTGACCGCGGCGCCCGGGGTGTTCGTGCCCCGGGCGAACTGGGGCTGCTGCGCGGCGAACTTCGCCACCCAGTCCCAGCCGTACTTCTGCTGGTAAAGGGAGTAGAGGTACAGCACCGCGTCGTCGTCGTTCGGGTAGGAGGAGGCGATGGCGCCCTTCCAGCGCTCGTCGAGCAGGTCCAGTGGCGTCCTGGGCGCGTTCGCCCCGGCTGCCTGGATGTCGTACAGGAAGCTGAAGGCGATGACGAACAGCGCCGTCCACGCGCCGTCCGGGTCCTTGAAGCCCTTGTGGATCTGTGAGAAGCCTGCGGGCTTGTAGCGCAGCAGTTCGCCCTCGCGCTTCCAGCGGGTGAAGTCCTGGAGCGTCTGCAACTGGACGACGTCGGGGACCAGGGTGTCGGTCGCGAGCTGGTTGTCCACGCGGACGTCGTGGTACTTGCTGTAGTCCACGGAGACCGTCAGCGGGATCTTCGGGAAGCGGGCGGCCCAGTCGGTCCGTAGCCCGGCTGCCTGGCCGTCGACGTCCCCGCCCTGGTAAAGGACGAGCTTGCCGCCTTCGGCGATGGCCGCCTCGTAGAGCTCGTCGAGGGAGCGAGTCTCCTCGCGGACACCCGCCAGCGGGGCGCCGACGGGGTCAGCCGCCTGAGCGTTGGTCGCGACGGCCGCGGCGGCACCGCCGAGAGCGACACCGGCTCCGGTGGTGAGCAGCCGCCGCCTGCTGAAGTTACTGGGCATCGTGGGGGTCCTCCTGCTGGTTCCGCCGCCAGATTCCGTACGAGGCGGCGCACCAATCCTGCCGATGAACCGCGTTGTTCCGCGTCATCCGAAGGCTGTCTCCGGGTTCAATCGTTCGGTTGAACGGTCACGGTGGGTGCCGTCGGAAGGGCGCGAGCAGTTTCGTTGTTCCGCTGGATGTTTCACTCCACTACGAATGGCAGGTCTTCGATCGCCGCTACCTATCCGAAGCCTCCATGGCCGAGCTCTTCACCACCACGCCGACCGAACCCGAACCCGAGATCACCCCACAACCGGAACCGAAACCGCTGCCGTGACCACACGACCCCGCGGGACATGACCCGCGGGCGTGCGCTCCCGTCTTCGCCGTCGGCGACGGGGTCTCGGGTTCTGGCAAGCCCTGGCTGAGGGGCCGTCAAAAAGATCACCGATGACATCGACGAGTTGCTGGCGTTCTGTGCCGCCCGGTTGTTCAGGCCCTTGTGGGAGCGGTGATGGACGGAGGGCATGACCTGGCGGTGTGCCGCTCCGTAGGAGCGGAGCTTGTCGGTGACGACCCCCCGCGGCACCGCGTGCGTCTTCTTCATCAGGCGGCGGCAGAAGCGCCCGGCCACGGCCTTGTCCCGCCGGTTCTGCACGAGGATGTCGAGGACGTTGCCGTCCTGGTCGACGGCCCGGCACAAGTACTTCAGCTCACCGTGGATCTTGAGGAAGACCTCGTCCAGGTGCCACTTGTCCCCCAACTGGGGCTGGGGCGGCGCAGCGCGCCTGCGTAGGTCTGCCCGAACTTGCCGCACCAGCGGCGGACCGTCTCGTACGAGACGACGATCCCGCGCTCGAGCATGAGCTCCTCGACCTCGCGGAACGACAGCGGGAAGCGGTGGTACAGCCACACACAGGGGGAGATGACCTCGACCGGGTACCGGTGCCCCTCGTACGACAGCGACGCGCTCCCCACGGACGGCCCTTCTCAGGTTGATCAACCCGAAGATCATCCCACCGGTCAGCCAACGTGACAGTGCCCCGACGGGGGCACCGTCTCCATACACGAGAGCTTCCACGTCGACGACCCCGCGACCTTCACCCGCCCCTGGTTCGGGTGGGGCGACGCCCTCTTCGCCGAGCCGCTCCTCGACCTCACGGGACGCTCGACGGCAGCCCTGCACCTCGCCTGTCCACCACCGAACCGCCCTCACGGTAAGGACACTTCCGACCTCCCGGCGCCGGCGGTCGCTACGATCTGCGGCGTGTGCGCAAACATTGTGGTCGCCGAAGACGACGCGAAGCAGGCCGAACTGGTGCGCCGCTACCTGGAGCACGAGGGTCACGCCGTCACGGTCGTCGAGGACGGCCGGACGGCTCTCGAGACGGTCCGGCACCAGGAACCCGACCTGGTCGTCCTCGACGTGATGATGCCCGGGGCCGACGGTCTCGACGTGGTACGGATCCTGCGCGCCGAACGCCGGGAGGTGCCGGTGCTGATGCTGACGGCCCGCAGCACCGAGGACGATCTGCTGCTCGGCCTCGACCTCGGCGCCGACGACTACATGACCAAGCCGTTCAGTCCGCGTGAACTCACCGCCCGGGTAAGGACGTTGCTTCGCCGCAACCGGCGCGGCCCCGACCCGGCTCCGGCGACCGTACCCGCCCCCGCCTCGGAGCCCGAAGCGGCCCCGGACGACGAGGTGTTGACGGTCGGCGCGCTCAGGGTCGATCCCTCGCGGCACGAGGTGTCGGTCGCCGGGACGCCCGTCGAGTGCACGCCCGGTGAGTTCCGTATCCTCGCGGCGATGGCGGCCGAGCCCGGCCGGGTCTTCACCAGGGCACGGCTCCTGGACGAGCTGCACGGCTTCGACAAGTACATCAGCGGCCGGACCGTCGACGTGCACGTCATGAACCTGCGCAAGAAGATCGAGCGCGCCCCACGACGGCCGGCCCGCCTCATCACCGTCTTCGGCGTCGGCTACAAACTCACGGACCCCGCGAAGAACGTGCGCCATGCGTCGTCCTGACAGGGGAGGTGCGGCGGGGGCCGCCCGGCTGCCGCTGCGCAAGAGCCTGGCGGGGCGGCTGTTGACCGTGACGGCGCTGGTGGCCTCGTGCTCGGTCGCCGCGACCGCCTGGCTGGCCGTGCAGACGACCTCCGTCGCGATCCGCCAGGAGCAGGGGCAGAACCTCAAGTCCGACGCGAAGATCTACAACACCCTCCTCGGCTACGCGGCCACCCACCCCGACTGGGACGGCGTAGACACCACCGTGCGAGATCTGGCCCAGGAGTCCGGGCGCCGGATCGTGCTCACCACGCCGGGCCGACGCCCGATCGTGGACTCGGCCGACTCCCGCTCAGCGGGCGGCGGTTCGTCCGACGAGCTGCTCGCTCAGCAGGCCTCGGCGGTCGTGGATCCACGCTCCGTCGACACCGTGCTGGTGCCCGACGCGGCCAAGGCCGGCGCCGACCGCGTCGATCCACGGGCCGTGGGGCCCTTCCGGCTGCCCGCGAAGGAACACGACGCACTGCGGAAGGCCGCCGCCGGGAGGGTGGAGTGCCTCAGCCAGATGGGTATCGCCGCCGACGTCGTCGAGAGCCCGGGCGGACGGCCCCGCGTCCAGTTCGTGAGCGACGAGACCGAGGGGGGGACCGACAGCGTCACCGACCGTGACATGGAGGCCAAGTGCTTTGCGTCCTACCCGGTCGGTCCCACCGCGACCGAGCGGAAGGCCCTGAGCGCCCTCAACCAACTGGCTGACGCCTGTCTGAAACGACAGGGTCGCACCGCCGTGAAACTGAACCTGGACCTGTCCTGGGACCGGAGTTACGCATACGGGCGGGACGACGCGGTCTCCGGCGCCGAGGACGGCCTCAGCGATCGGGAGGCGAAGGCCCTGGCCGCCAAGAAGGCGGAGGACGCCGCGACGGCCGAACGCAAAGCGGCTTCCGGCGGCGCACTCGACTACGCCCCCGCCGAGATCCGCGACAGCGCGTACGACCGGGCCGTGGCCAACTGTGTCGAAAGCGCCCGCCGGGAACAGCTCACGGGCTATGTCGCCGAGCCCGCACTCCTGTTCATCGACGGCCCCGGTGCCGCCGGCGTGCCTGGCTTCGACCTCTCCCGCGCCAACACCGCACGCATCGCCGGTGTCACCGCCCTGGTCCTCGCCCTCACCGTCGGCGCCTCGGTGCTCGCCGGAGCCAGGCTCGTACGCCCGTTGCACGCGCTCACCGGCGCCGCCCAGCGGATGCGGGACGGCCTGGACGTGACGCCGGTGCCCGTGCCCGTCGTCTCGGACAGCGAGATCGGGCGGCTGACGGCGGCTTTCAACGACATGGCCGCGCACCGGGCCCGCCTGGAGGAGCAGCGCAAGGTGATGGTCAGCGATGTCGCCCATGAGCTGCGGACACCGCTGAGCAACATCCGGGGCTGGCTGGAGGCGGCCCACGACGGACTGGCCGTGCCGGACCCCGCGTTCGTCTCCTCGCTCCTGGAGGAGGCGGTGCAACTCCAGCACCTCATCAACGACCTCCAGGACCTCGGCGCGGCCGACTCGGGCGCCCTGCGGCTGCACCGGAAGCCGGTACGGATCGACGAGCTGCTCGGCCAGGTCGCCGCCGCGCACCAGGGGTTGGCCGAGACGGCGGGCGTCACCCTCACGGTCCTGACACCGCCGCCGGGCACCCCTCACCCACCGCTCCTCGACGCCGACCCCGTACGGCTGCGGCAGACCGTCAGCAACCTGCTCTCCAACGCGGTGCGCCACACCCCGGCCGGCGGCACGGTGACCCTGCGCCGGTACGTCACCGACCCGGGGGACGAGCTCGCCGTGGAGGTGTCCGACACCGGCAGTGGCATTCCGGCGGGCGACCTCCCGTACGTGTTCGACCGTTTCTGGCGGGCGGAGAAGTCCCGCAATCGCAGCACCGGCGGCAGCGGCCTCGGCCTGGCGATCGTCCTCAAGCTCGCCGAGGCTCACGGCGGCACAGTGGACGTGGCGAGCACGGAGGGGGAGGGGGCCACCTTCACCCTGCGGCTGCCGACAGCCGAGTCACGGAAGCCGGAGGGCCCCGGTCGACCCTGATGGGATGACGACAGCGCTCTGACAGATTCCTCACAAGTGGCCGTCAGGGTGTGGTCATGCCCGGAACCTGGTGCGGATCGGCAACCAGGAACGACCAAGCCGGGCTGGAACTGGAGCCTTTACATGTCCCGCCGTCTCACCTTGCGCCCGCTGAGCACTCTTCGCATCGCCGTCCTGACCGGCGTCGCGGCTGGCGCGCTGCTCGTCCCGGCCACCGCGGCCTTCGCCACCGACCCGACTCCGACGCCGAGCGCGACCGCCGCGACCCAGGCCGACAAGGAGGCCCTGGCGAAGAAGAAGGCCGAGGACGCCAGGACGCTCAAGGAGGCCGAGGCCAAGAAGGCCGCCGAAGCCCAGAAGACCGGAGGCAAGGGCTACCCCCGTGGCGGTGTCGCCGCGGGCGAGGCCCCCGCCCAGGACGACAACACCGGCACGCTCATCGGTTCGGCCACGGGCGCGCTGCTGCTCGCGGGCGCCGGCACCTACGTACTGCGCCGCCGCACCACCGCCCGCCGCGCAGGCTGACCCGGCAGCACGACCTCTCGTACGAAACGGTGGCGCCGCCCTTCACCAGGCGGCGCCCTGTGCGTTCCGGCGAACCCTCGCACCCTGTTCTGGAGCCCGAGTTGCCCCCTGCACACCGTCCGGCCCTGTCCCGGGCCCGCCTCGCGACCCTCACCCTGTTGACCCTCGTCACCCTGCTCACCGGCTGTTCGTCCGGCCCCGACCCGACGGTCCGGGTCGCCCCCACCGCCCCCGCCGCCGCGTCGGGCGCTCCGAAGTCCGAGCGGCCAGCGGCCGACGCTCCGGCGGCCCCTGCCGAGGTGGCCGTTCCCTCCGTGGGGATCACCAGTTCGCTGATGGAGTTGGGCCTCAACACGGACCGGACGGTCCAGGTCCCGCCGGCCGAGGAGGGGATGACCGCGGGCTGGTACACGGGCGGTGCGGTGCCCGGTGAGATCGGCGCGGCCGTCATCATCGGCCACAACGACACCCGCTTCGGCGAGGCCGTCTTCCACGACCTGAAGAAGATCAAGGAGGGTGCGGACATCACCGTCACCGACAAGACGGGAAAAGCCCTCCACTTCACCGTCACGGCCACGGAGAGCGTCGCCAAGAACGCCTTCCCGACGGAGAAGGTCTACGGGCCGACCCAGGAACGTGCTCTACGGCTCATCACGTGCGACGGCGACTTCGACGCGCAGGGGCACCCTGTCGACAACCTCATCGTGTACGCGACAGCGAGCTGAGGGCCGCAGGCGTGTCCGTTTCGCCCTGTCGTCACGAGTAACGTCCGCGGCTCGATCGTCAGCGGCCGGTTCCAGGAGCGCGCCGCCGAACGGTCGGACGAT
>NZ_KQ948693.1 GCF_001514145.1 Streptomyces canus | reverse complement strand
GCCCTGGCCACATAGGTTCGCCGGGTCGGGGGTCATGGCATTTGGGCTGCCGACGAGCGATGCGGTGACGTACTACTTCTACTTATTGGGTGGACCCTGTCAGCCCCTGAACTGCGTCGATCACGCTGTCCACCACCTCGGTCACCGGCTTGGATGCATCGATGATCGTCGCGCCATGGTTTTCGTAGAGTGCTCGCATCCGAGGGTTCCACTTCAGAGCCGCTGCGAGTTCTTCGGGATGTTGCCCGAATGTGTTCGTAGTGCGGGTCGCGAGTCGATGGCGGAGGGCGTCCTCGTCGATCACCAGGCACACGATGAGGTCGAAAAGATCGCGGACGTCTGCCTCGTTCTCCGCCGACCCGCACAAAAACGCGATTCGGAAACGAGACTCCTCGACGAGGGTCTCAACGCGCTCACGGACGATCGCCCACCCGTATCGGTCAAGCCAGCCCCCAGGAACCGGATCCGGGGGATCCACCACAGCCTCGCCCTTCACCCGGTCGATCCAGCGACTGAAACCGTCCCCGTCGGCGTCGAGCGCGACGTAGCCGCGCGCTCGCAACACCCCGCAGACCGTGGACTTACCAGTCCCTGAATTGCCCGTCACCCACACCAATGTCACGCCCCCAGCGTAGACATGGCCACCCCGGGATTTCGCGTTGGAAGCCAGTCTGCCCACGTCTGTCATGTGGGTAAGCGGTGCACGGCGAGGCCAGGTTCGCCAGGAACTCCCAACGAAATGATCTCCAAGGTGGCTGGATCGTCCGGGACTGATGATCCGGGGTGCGGGGTGGATCGGCCGAAGCCGTGGGACGGTGGCGACGAGTTGTGGGCGGTACACCCTCCGTTGAGGAGAACGTAAATGCGTCGACAGCGCCCCTCGGCTCCCGGCAGAGTGGCCGTCCGTGACGAGCAGTGAACTGTGGACCCGTGCGACCGCCGACCGCTACGACGCCGAGGAGGCCGAAGCGTCCTCGGCGGCCGTCCTCGGACCGACTCTCGCCTTCCTCGCCGAGTTCGCCGGAGACGGCCGGGCACTGGAGTTCGCCATCGGAACCGGGCGAGTGGGAGTCCCACTCCGGGAACGTGGCGTGCCGGTGGTGGGCATCGAACTGTCCGAGCACATGGCAGCGGTGCTGCGGCGCAAGGTCGACGAGGACACGCTCCCGGTAGTCATCGGGGACATGGCTACCACCGTCGTTCCCGGTGAGTTCACCCTGGTCTATCTCGTCTACAACACCATCACGAACCTGCTCACTCAGGACGAGCAGGTCGAGTGCTTCCGCAACGCCGCACGGCATCTGGAGCCCGGCGGCCGATTCGTCATCGAGCTGGGTGTGCCGCCGCTGCGGTTCCTGCCGCCCGGCCAGGTCGCGGTGCCGTTCGATGTCTCCGAGCAGCATCTCGGCTTCGACACCTTCGACCTGGTTGAGCAGATTCTCGTCTCGCACCACATCACCCGCGACGGCGACGACGGCCGCTACCGCCGTGACAACTCCCGGCACCGGTACGCCTGGCCGGCAGAGCTCGACCTGATGGCACGGATCGCCGGGCTCGAGCTGGAACGTCGCGTCGCGGACTGGGACGAGACTCCGTTCACCCAGGGCTCCGCGAAGCACATCTCCGTGTGGCGTAAGCCGAACTGAGGTCGGCTACCAGGCTGTCAATGCAGGCCGCGCCTGCCCTGAGAGGACGGTACGTGACTTGATGTCTGTATTGCCCTGTCGGCTGGGGTAGGCAGGCTGCTCGGAGGACCGCCGGGCGGCTATGCCGCGGCTGGGCGAACAATCCCTGCTGAGTCCTGGGTGACCTGGGTGATGGCTGCCTCGATGTCGAAGGCTGTGGAGCGTAGTTCGACGCCGGGGCCCAGGAGCGCCCAGTGGGCGCCGGCCCGTCCGTAGGGCATGCCGATGCTGCCGGGGTTGATCACAAGTCGGCCGTGGGCGAGGCGGACGAACGGCATGTGTGTGTGCCCGCAGACCACCGTGCGAATGTCGGTGTCAAGCCTGCTGAGGACTTCTCGCCAACGGTCGAGGCGTGAGTCGACCAGAACGACCTCTTCATCGTCCCGAGGAGTGGCGTGACAGAACAGCACCTTTCCCAGGCCGTGTACTGGCAGAGAGCGCCGCCGCGTCATCGGCCTGCTCCCACGGTGTCCGGGGTCTGGCCACTGGAGCTTGCGACGCCTGTATTGTTGAACAGAATGACGGGACGGTTCGCGGCCAGTCCGTCCGTTACCGCAGGATCCCAGTGATCCATGCCGCCACGGAAATGCTGCAGGAACACCAGCGGTGTGCCGGTCTCGGCGCCGAAGCGCCGGTAGGCATACCGAATCCCGTTCGCCGTGACGAACCGCGTCGGAGCCGTCACAGGGGAGAGAGGCGGTGTGTGAGTCGGTCGGGTCGTCGTCTTCGGCTCCTACTTCATCAGCCGCACGGGAGAACCCGCCTGGAACGCGGCGATGTCCTCGACGGAGTCCTGATAGAAAATCTCGTACAAGTCGCGGTTCACGAATCCGACGTGCCCCGTGAGCAGCGCGTTCGGCAGCGCCCGCAACGGGTGGTCCGCGGGTAGCGGCTCGGTGTCGTACACGTCGAGGGCGGCCGCTCGGATCGCGCCCTCACGCAGGACGTCGATCAGGGCGACCTCGTCGACGACTGGTCCGCGTGAGGTGTTGACCAGGAGGGCCGAGGGCTTCATCGACCGGAGTTCCGCCGCACCGACCAGCCCGCGTGTTTGCTTGCTGCGCGGTACGTGGATCGAGAGCACATCGCTTTCGGTGAAGAGTCGCTCCTTCGTCACCGCCCGCACGCCGTGCTCGGCGGCGGTTTCGGGAGTCAGGCTCCGACTCCATGCGATGGTATCCATTCCGAAGGCCTGTCCGATCCGTGCCACTCCGGAGCCGACGCGACCGAGGCCCAGAATGCCGAGAGTCCTGCCGTGCAGCCCCTCGCCGACCGATACCTGCCAGCCGCCGGCGCGCATCGACTCCGCCTCGACGACCAGGTTTCTCGTGGCACCGAGGATCAGCGCCCAGGTGTGCTCGATGGTGGGGTGAGACTCATAGCGGGTCCCGCACACCGTGATGCCGAGTCTGTGGGCGGCCGTAAGGTCGATGGCGGCATTGGCCGGGCCGGTGCTGACCAGGAGCCGAAGGTCGGGCAGCCGCTCCAGGACCTCGGCCGGGAATCGCGTGCGCTCCCGCATGGCCACGAGCACGTCGAACCCGGCGAGGCTACGGACCACCTCGTCGGCATCGGCGAACGGCTCGGTGAAAACGACGACCTCGGCAACGAGCGACCCCCAGTCGGCCAGGCTCGTCGCGACGTTCTGATAGTCGTCGAGGATCGCGATCTTCATGCGGGTGGCCATGTCGGCAACCTCCGTATTTCGTCGAGGTGATGCGCCTGTCTTCGTGGGGTGGCGACGCGGCGTGGCTCAGGCGAGCAGGCCCAGGGCGCTGTACCAAAGGGGTCCCGGGTTGAGCCGGTCACCGTGGAGCTTCGACATCTCCTCGAAGAACTCCAGCGGCTCCGGCTTGCCGGCCAGGAGCCGGATCGCGTCGCGCAGGTACTGCCGGGTCTCGTCCAGGATCTTCGGGTCGTCGGGCAGGTCTGCCTTCTTGTGGCCGGCGACCACGTGGCGCGGATCGAGTGCGGCGAGCCGGTCGATGCCGTCCAGCCACGCCTGAAGGCCGCCGTCACCGCCTTCGAGCATCATCAGGTGCACGCCGTTGTAGACCACGTCCCCGGCGACGACGAGACCGATCGACGGCACGTGCAGGACGCTGGAGTCGTCGGTGTCGGTGTGACCGGTCTCGACGGCCCGGAGGACTCGGCCCTCCAGCCGGAATCCCTCGGTCGGCACGGGCACGGCGAGGACCGGGGTGTTCTCCGGGACCCCGGGGAAGGTCTTCGCGAACCCCTTGTCCTTGCTCTCCAGTTGGCTGCGCATCTGCCGGATGGTGCCCTCGGTGGCGTACACCACGCTGTCGGCGTCGCCGAACTGTTCCAGCAGCGTCGCGGTGCCGAACCAGTGGTCGGGGTGGCCGTGGGTGACGTAGACGAACGCCAGACGCTTCCCTGAGCGCGCCAAGCCCTCGGCGACCTGCGCGATCTGGGTGTGAGTCAGCGGCGGGTCCACCAGGACCGCGTCGCGTTCTCCGGTGATCAGGGTGGATGAGATCGGCGAGGACACGACCCCGTCGCCGTTCGGCAGCTGAAGATCGATCTTCCGGGGAACGCCATCAGAGACGAGGACTTCGTAGGACAGTTCGGGCATCTCGATACTTCTCTCGTGGCAGGGGCTGCCCCTCACCGAACGCGCGAATCAGCGGCGGTTTGCCTGGCGAGGGTGAGCACTATTGATCAGTGGATCTACATCCCACACGCTGGAAACCCGTGGCGCGTGTTGCTGGCTTGCACGCGGTGGTCTGGAGAGTTCCGGCAGGTCAGACCGGGCGCCGGGTTGTCATCGTCCCCGGCGGCGGGAGCGGTGGCCGCCCGAGCTCGCCCCTGACGACCTTGAGGTCGTGCAGGTTCAGCGGTGAGAACTCGACCGCGACCTTGACCTCGCCGGCGCTGGGAGCGTTCGGCTCCTGGAGATCGACGACGCGTACGACGTCCTCCGGCTTTCCGATCTGGGTGATCTGGATGGCACGCATAGGGACTCCCTTCCCGGTGAGAGGCGGCGAGCTCTTCGCCACAGTCAAACTGCACATTTTGCTTATGGTCCGCCGCGGCATGTCCGTCGTTCGACGCGAGGGGGGAATGTCAGCGCCGCACGTTCGGTGCGTCCGCCCTGGGGATCAGCTCCAGCGCCGACCGGGCCGTCTGCCGGAGCGTCGTGGCGTCGACGCCCGCCTTGGCCATGTTGTCGATGCCCCTGATCACGCTCAGCAGCAGATATCCCAGGGCGGTGGCGTCGGCGTGTTCGGCCACTTCTCCCGCGTCCTGGGCGTCGCGTAGCGCGGACGCGAGGGCGCCGGCGAGATCCTCGAACGCGCGACGGGCCGTGGCCGCCACCATGTCGTCCTCTCCGGCGCGGTCCGCGGTGACCTTGGTGAGGAAGCATCCCCGGCGGGGCGACTCGGTCGCGAAGGCGTCGGCGAGTGAGACGACGTAGCGCTCCAGGCGGGCCATCGGCGAGGTGAGCACCGCGTGCGGGCCGTCCCGCAGCTCCTCGCGGGCCTGGGCGACGAGGCCCTGGCAGTAGTCGGAGAAGACGCGCACATAAAGGTCGTGCTTGTTGCCGAACGCCTTGTAGATGCTGCCCTTGCCCAGGCCGGTCGCGTCCATGAGGTCATAGGTGGACGTACCGTCGAATCCGGTGGTCCAGAACCGGTCGCGGACGACATCGAGCACAGTGGTCTCGTCGAAGCCTCGTTTTCGCCCCATGACCTCACGATACCTCATTGTGGTCCAGATGGACCACAATGGTCGGCAACCCGGCCCTCCGTGTCGGCACGGAGGGATCGCCTGACGCTCCTCGTTTTTTGACTGACTGGACCACTTCATGCTCCCATTGTGGTCCAGTCGGTCAACAAAGCCGCGTCAGTCGGCAACCCCGTGGAGAACTGATGACTCAGAGCCGAACGAAGACGGAGACGGAGCGGAACAAGGCCGCCGTCCTCGAATTCCTGACGACCGCGTTCAACTCGAAGGACTTCACCGCGCTGGACCGGTACCTGCACCCCGACTACATCCAGCACAACCCGTTCATCCCGTTGGCCAGGGCCGGGCTGCGCAGGTTCATCGCGGACCTGCCCGACGCCAGCCGGTACGAGCCGGGAGCGGTCATCGCCGAGGGAGACCTGGTCATGATCCACGGCAGGTACTCCGGCAGCACCGAGACGCCCCTCGTGGTGGTCGACATCTTCCGCTTCGAGGAGGGCCTGGTGGTGGAGCACTGGGACGTCCTGCAGGACGAAGTGCCCGCGAAGGACGCGGTAGCGGGCAACCACATGTTCACCAACCCGCAGGCCGGCCGGGCCTGAGGCACCGGACCGGCGAGGCGGACGGTACGAGCCGCGCGGGCCATGCCGGCGAGGGGCTCGACCGCACTTCCTGTTCCAGGGCTGAGGCCCGACCGGCACCTGCTAACAAGCGAAGAGACAAAGGACAAGGACGATGACAACAGATACGCAGACCCCGCGGACCGTGGCCAAGAAGTTCGTGGAGCGCCTCGCAAAGCATGACCCCGACGGCATCCAAGAACTGTTCGCCGAGGAGATCGACTGGCACGTCCCCGGCAGTGACGCGCTGCCCTGGACCGGGCGCCGTACCCGCCGGGAGGAGGTCGCACCGTACTTCACCACGATGTGGTCGCACTTCGCGCACGACAAGAGCAAGGCCGTGCTGGAGCGCATCATCGTCGACGGTGGTGACGTGGCGCTGCTGGCGGTCTTCACGCACACCGTCGCGGCCAATGGCAAGGAGTTCAGCACACCGACGGCCATGCACCTGGCGGTCGAGGGCGGCCGAATCGTTCGCCTGCACCAGTACGAGGACACGCTGACCGTCGCCGAGGCGTTCAACGCCGGCTGAGCAAAGAGTGCTCAAGGGCCGCGCGGCCCGGATCCCGCGCGGCCGGACATGCAATCCGAAGGAGCAAGTAACGTGACCACCCCTGTCGTCTCCATCGCTTACCACTCCGGCTTCGGCCACACCTCCGTCCTCGCCGAGGCCGTCCGCGATGGGGTGACCACCGTCGGCGCCACGGCTCACCTGATCAACGTCGAGGAGATCTCCGAGGAGCAGTGGAACCTGCTCGACGCCTCGGACGCGATCATCTTCGGCTCGCCCACCTACATGGGCACCGCCTCCGCCGTCTTCCACGCCTTCGCCGAGGCCAGCTCCAAGCGCTGGTACACCCAGGCGTGGAAGGACAAGATCGCCGCAGGTTTCACCAACTCCGCGGGCAAGAGCGGCGACAAGCTCAACACCCTGCAGTACTTCACCGTGCTCGCCGGGCAGCACCACATGCAATGGGTCGGCCTCGGCCTGATGCCCGGCTGGAACACCTCCACGGCGTCCGAGAACGACCTCAACCGCCTCGGCTTCTTTCTCGGCGCCGCCGCCCAGAGCAACAGCGACCAGGGAGCCGAGGGCGTACACAAGGCCGACATCGCCACCGCCGCCGAGCTCGGCAAGCGCGTCGTCGAGGTCGCCCGCGTCTACGCCGCAGGCCGCACCGCCCTCGCCGCCTGAGCGACCGACGCCGGCGCGGATGCGCGGCCCGGACGACGAGCTGGTGCTCGACGAAGCGCACCGGCAACCGCTCCGGACGGGCAGCAGCACCGCAGACTCGCGATCAGCGACGCGCAGCGACGCCATCATGAGGCGGTCGCCGGCCTTGACTGGTGAGCTCGCATGTTGAGGTGTCGCGTATTCCAGGCCGGATGGCCGCAGTTGGTCACTTTCAGTGATGAGAACCGTGTCCAGGGTTCGGCCGTGAGCAGGTAAGTTCGTCCGGTGGTGCGTTCGAAGCACTTCTAAAGGGGGAGACCTCCGGTGGACGTTGTCGCGATCATGGAAGCGTTGGCCGAACAGGGCATAACGGTGTTGATCAAGGCTGACGCCGAGCGGATGGCAGAGAGACGTATGCCGTGGACCTTCGTAGCCAGCGGGGCCCCGATGCGTGAGGACGTTCTTGTGCGAACCGATGCGGCGTCGGTGGAGCAATGCCTCGCAGCGTGTTTGCCCCGCCTGCGCGAGCTGGGCTTTTCGTTCCCTGAGTGAGGGAGTGTCGTCGCGGTTCGCCGTGTGTGGTCGCCGGGGGCGTATCGGCTCCAGGTTCCTCCGGCTTCGGTGACCAGGCGGGTGGCTGTCTTGTCGTGGTAACCGAGGGCCTTCGCGATGACGGGGGCCGGGGCTTGGAGGACGAGCTGTCGGATTGCGGAGGTCCTGCCGCGCTGTGGCGGGACGCCGATCTCGCGCAAGTGGACTTGAAGGCTGACCGGGTTCATCGGCTGGCCGGGCTGGCGTCCAGGGAAGAGCCACTGTGAGCTCCTGCTGCTGGCGTAGGGCAGGTGCTGGCAGGACTGGACGTATGCCCGCATGAGGTCAGCGACGGGCTCCGGAAGGGGGGAGGGCGGGTCTCCCAACCGGACGGTGACGGTGGTCCCGTCGTCGATGACGTCGTCGATAGTGAGGCGGACGATGCGGGTGACGGGTTGCGCGTAGAGGAGAACGAGTGCGGCGGAGACCCGGGCCCGCAGGGGCAGGGAGTCGTCGTTGAGGACCCGCCGAAGAATGGCGAGTCGGTGGTGCTGGTGCAGGGGTGTTTGGTCCTGGTTGACGACCTGGGGTGGCAGGGCGAGGCGGGGCATCCGGCCCGTCTTCATGCACCAGCGCAGGAACGTCTGGGCCGGGCGACGGGTGGCCAGCTTCTCGGTGTGCCAGGCGTCGAGGTCAGCCTGCTGGCAGTGTTCGATGGTGCGGCCTCGGTCGGCGAGCCGAGTGAGGAAAGCGCCGGCTTGGGTGATCTCTTGTTTCGTCTGGTTGGTCTGGGAGCGTCCAAGCGGTCCCTTCTCCGCCTTGCTCCGCAGCCGGCGCATCTGGTGCCAGCTGGCGAAGTGCTGCAGAAGCCGCCGGTGTTCGGGGTCCTCGATGGTGGCGAGCCGTTCGGCCAGCCAGCGCTGATAGAGCAGTAGCTGCCGGTCGACGCGTGGCAGGACGCCGCTGTCCATCAGCAAGTCCCGCAGGTGGACGACGGTTCGCCAGGGGGTTTCCTGGTGCAGCCCGTCGTGGGTGAGCGGGATGCTGCCGGCGGCCAGGCCCCGGAGGAGACGGACGACACTGGGGTTGCGTAGCCAGATCAGGCGGCTCTTGGGCCGGTCCATCTCCAGCAGGGAGGTGACCAGGGGTTGCAGAGCAGCGGCAACGTGCCCTGTGCCGTCGTCGAGGAGTCGGCCGAGGGTGTCGGTGAGGGTGCAGCGTTCGCAGAGGTGTCCGCCGAGGAGCAGCCCTTCGAAGCCGCAGCGGTCGCAGAAGAAGTCGCGGGTGATGCCCGCGCAGTCGCGGCAGATCGGCGTGCCGGTCGCGTCCCGGCCCGGCAGCAGCCGGTCGGCTCGGCAGCCGGGGCAGCAGCCGCGGACACGCATGGCGCGGTCGTAGCAGGTTCGGCAGATCGGACCGTCCGACCACTCGGCGGACTTCGAGGCCCGACGGCCGCAGCGTGCGCAGTCGCGGATCATCCACCGCTCGTACTCCTCCGGCGTCACGGCTCACCCCTCGGGTGTCAGCCGGACCCGTGTGGGTCGCCGGGCGGCCAGGTTGATCGGCGCTTCCTCTCCGGCTGCCCGGCGGGCCGGGAGGTTCTGGGCCGAGGTGGTGATCAGGTCGGTGGGCGTGCAGTCGAGGATGTCGCAGAGGGTGGCCAGCACTGGCAGGGACAGCCGTTCCGGAGTTCCGGAGACCAAGCGGTGGACCTGGGAGGAGGACAGCGTGATGCCGCGTTCGGTCAGGTGTGGCATGAGCTCGGCGACGGTGAACATGCCGCGGGCGGCCATCAGCTCGCGCAGGCGCCATCGGTAGCTGATTTGGCGTGGCATCAGGAGGTCCTTCCCGGCCGCAGAGCGGCCTCGACGGTGGCGTCCAGGACGCGACGCAGGGAGCGGGTGCGGAAGTCGGAGGAGACGCAGGTGTAGATCGCGGTGGTGGAGGCGTGGTCATGGCCAACCTGCTGTTGGACGAACAGCGGGTCGTGGCCGTCCTCGATCAGGTGGGTGATGTAGGACCGGCGCAGCGAGTGGAACTCCAGCGCGGGGTCCAGACCGACGGCGTCCCGGTAGGCGGCGAAGCGGGAGTCCAGCCGCTGAAGCCCGACCCGCGGGCCTCGCTCGGAGGGCCAGAGGGCCCGGCCGGTCGAGTGCCGCATCCCGGGCCGGACCTCGCTGATCCATTCCTCGATCGTGCAGGGCGTCCAGTGCCAGACGGTCAGCACGCTGCGACGCTTGGGCGGCGACCCCTTCTTGGCCTTGCCGTAGCGGACGAGCAGGGTGCCGTACTCGCCGAACTCCCGGCCCTCCGGGTTGCGGCCGAAGTCGGTGAGATCCAACATTCGGGTCTCGTTGCGGCGCAGGCCGTAGGCGTACGCGGTCTTGAACAAGGCTGCGTCCCGGAAGGCGGGCAACCAGCCCTTGCGGCCCTTGCCGCGGACGCGCAGGACTTCCTCGTCGGCATGGTCGAAGAACGCTTCCATCTCGGGCCTGGTGAAGGCCCGGCGTTCCGGCTCGCCCTCGGCTTCATCGGCATGTGTCGCGGCGTTCCAGTCGTAGACCACCTGGACGGGGTGGGTCCCGAAGTGCCGCAGGCACTCGTCACTCCAGCCGTAGGCAGGGTTGGTCAGGAAGTCGCAGAACTGCCGTACCGAGCCCTGGTAGTTGCGCAACGTGGAGCGGACGCAGCCATGCACAGCCCGCAGATCCGCCGACCACTCATCGACGTGCTGCGGCGTCCACTGCCACGGCATCGCATCGGCATGCCTGGTGAAAGCCCGGACCGTGCGTTCCTGGTCACCGACGTATCCCGGCGAGAGATTCCGGGCGAGCTGCTGGTTGCGCCAGCCCTTGATCATCGCTTCGAAGACCTGCTCCTCCGGCCGCAGCAGCGGCAGACCTTCAATCAGGTGCAGCCGAGCAGACCCTGGAACGAGGCCATCCCCACCCATCTGCCATCACTCTCCGTCTATCGCATCTGACGCGAGAATTTCGCATCAGATGCGACTTGGGGGCGTCTTCGCAGTTCAATCGCTCGATGGAGTGAGGCCCGCGGACACTCGGCGCCGCAACAGCTACCGTGCTTCTGAGGTCAACGTCCCTGATGGGGTGGTTTCCGCACGGTCCCGGGCCCAACTCCAGGAGGGGTGCCGCGTATTCGCATCCGATGCAATTGGCGTCGGTAGGTACATCGGTACAGCAGTTAACGGTGAGATTGATCTTGAAGTTGGAGGACCCAGGCGAGATGTGTTCGCCGGGGTCCTCCGCCTTCTGGTGGTCGGTCAGCGGCGGGGGCGCCAGCGGGTGAAGACCCGCCCTCGCATGACTGCGCGCGCCGGAGTCCGTGAGACGACGCCTGATCTGCCGTATCGGGCGCCGTGGCGCATCGCTCCTGCTGCTCGGCTCCCTCGTCGGCCTGTACGGGGCCGGGCAGCTCGCCGACCCGCTGCCAGACACCCGCGGCGTACGCCTGCGACTGGCCCTGGCGCCGATGGCGTGGTCCTCGACGTGGATCGCGGCCGGGCTCATCGCCGTGGCGTGCGCGTTCCGCCGCGACAACGACTGGCCCGGGTTCGCCGCCCTCACCGCGGTCGCCATGCCGTGAACCGTGTCTTTCCTGGCCAGCTGGATCCCGCTGAACGACAACCCGCGCGGCTGGATCACCGCCATCGTGTTCGCCGCGTTCGCCGCGCTGCCCGTCGTCCTCGTCGGCTGGGACGAACCGCCTGGCAGGGGGACGCTGTGAGTGACGCACTTCAGGTGACGGCCACCGTGGGCGCGGCGTTCATCACCGCCACGGCGACGGTCACCACGGTGGTCCCGTCGTTCAGCAGATGCACCGGCCGCACGGCGCGCGCGATGCCGTCGTGCGCCGTGCCGGCCAGCTTCTGCGCCTGCGCCTTCGACAGGTCCGCGTCGGTGGCGACCACGGCGAGCGTGGTGTCCAGCGGGGGCGGCGCGTTCTTCGCCGCGATCTCGGCCAGCCGCAGACGCGCGGCCCGGTCCCGGGTTCCACGGCCGACCCCGCCGCATTGGCCACCACCAGCGCGGCCACCGTGACCCCCGAGTCGAGCACCGTGTTCGCGGTGCCGATCCCGCCCTTGACCGGCCCCGCGGCGGCTCCCGTACCGGCGCCCACACATCCCTCCGGCACCGCGGCGCCCGCCTCGCCCGCCGCCGCCTCGACCGCGTCCCGTCCGGTGGCCGCGTCCGGGCTGGCCCGGAAGTCGCCGCCGCGGCCGAGGTCGAAGACACAGGCGGCGGGCACCACCGGCACGACATGCGCCGGATCCACCCCCACTCCGCGTCGCTGTTCCTCCAACCAGGCCATCACCCCGGACGCCGCGTCGAGCCCATACGCGCTGCCGCCGGTCAGCACGATCGCCTCGACCTTCTGCACCAGGTTGCGCGGATCGAGCGCGTCGATCTCCTTGGTGCCGGGCCCGCCGCCGCGCACGTCCACCGCGGCGACGGCACCGCCCTCGGGCGCCAGCACCACCGTGGTGCCGGTGAGCCAACCGTCGCCGGTACGCGTCGCGTGCCCCACCCGCAGCCCCATGACATCTGTCCGAGCGTCAACTGTCATGGGGCCAGTCCGGACCGGACCGGGCCGGTCAGGCGACCGGCGCTCCCAGCGCCGTCTCGCGCTCCCGGGCCGTCGTGCGCGCCGTCAGTGTCTCGCCGGTCACCACCGTCAGCGCGCAGACGAGACCGGCCGAGAGCACCGCCCACTCGCCCAGGAACATGCAGCAGATCACCAGCAGCGCCGCAGTCGGCAGTACCAGCTGCTGGGCGATGCCCACCTTGAAGTGACGCGCGTGCAGTGCCCAGACGGTGAGCAGATACAGCGCCGTCGGCACGGTCACGGCCACCGACGCGGACAGCGTCGAGATGTGCGCCTTGCCCACGGACTGCTCGACCGCCACCTCCAGACCCGCGCCGATCGCGGCCGCCGAGGCGAAGACGACGTAGTGGCCGTAACCCCACAGGAACGCCTGCCTGTTGGATCTCAGATGACCGTGGATCGGCACCACGAAGTAGATCCACCAGGCGGCGAAGATGATCAGCAGCCCGCCTGCGGCGATCGGCAGCAGTTCGCCCAGCGCATCCTGCTCGTCGATGCCCGTCTTCACGGCGACCGTGGCCGCCGCGATGGTCTCGCCGAGCACGATGATCGTGAACAGCCCGTACCGCTCGGCGATGTGGCGCGGGTGCCAAGACGTGGGCTGGACCTTCTCCGCGTACGCCGGGACGCACATCTCGAGGACCGCCATCACCACGAACACCGCGACCAGGGTGTCCTCGGGCAGGAACACGAGGCCGACCCAGCCGATCTCTGGATGTCGAGCACCACCAGGCTCGGGTCCGCCTTCCGACGCGCCATTTCCCGCACCTGCCAGCGCAGCAGGTCGTGAATGGTCTGGTCGATGCCGTCGTCACGCCAGGTAGAAGTAGTACTTCACTGCGCCGGGTGGCGGAAAGTCGTGTGGGAGCAGCTCCCACTGGCAACCGGTCCGGCCCTGGTAGAGCAGTGCGTTGACGATCTCCCTCGTCGCGTACCGACCCTGATGGCCGCTGACCGAGGGATGCGCGGCCTTCCACGCGGCGATCACAGGCTCGACCAGCGCCCACTGCTCGTCGCTCACGTCGGTCTTGTAGGGCTTGCGCTCGCTCACGGTGCCCAGCTCAACATGCCCATGGCCGCCGACCGGCCGGGACGCCGCACCGCCACACCTTCAGGCGACGACAAAACTCCTATGCACTCTCATTCCGCCCTCTGAAGCTCCTGTCGGGAGTTCAGGCGTCGCCAGCAGATCAATGCGCATCCGAGGGTGAGGAAGGTTTCGTGGATGTCGTCGCGAATCTCCCAGCGGATCCGCAGGCGGCGGAACCGGTGAAGGTGGGCGAAGGCTCGCTCCACGACCCAGCGTTGGGTGCCGAGTCCGGAGCCGTGCTCGGTGCCCCGACGTGCGATCAGCGGCTTCACGCCGAGATCCCGGACGAGGCTGCGGTACGTGTCGTGGTCGTAGTCGTGGTCGCTCAGCACCACGTCCGGGCGGTGCCGGGGCCGGCCGCGCTTCCTCGCACCGGCGGCACCGCCCGAAGCGGCGGAATCAGCTGGGTGACATCGTTGCGGTTGCCGCCGGTCAAGGTGGCGGCGAGCGGGATACCGGTGGCGTCGGTGATCAGGTGGTGCTTGCTGCCCGTCCTGCCCCGGTCAACGGAGCTTCGTCCCCGCCTCGGTGAGCTGACGGAACGGGACGTCCGGTTCGGGGAGGAGACACAAGATCCTCGGGAGTCGCCCGCAGTGCTCGAACCGGGCCTCGAAGGGCCCTTCTCCGACAGCTGCGAGGGCACCGCTGTCGATGCGGCCTCGTCGAGGAACGGGAGGAGGACGGTGACGTGGGCCGGAACACCCACACAGGCTGAAGGGTCCAGCCGGTCACGCCACGCTCGAACAGCAGGTTCTGCCTCGGGGATCCTCACGACGCGTCCCGACTGCCCTGCTTAAATCCCACCGGAGTCGCCGCCTGCCATCGAACATACGTATCAGCGAGCCCAGAACGGCAGCGACCCGGTCGCGATCGCGGGCGGTTGAAACCGCGGTTGGCACCCCACGCGAGCTCAGGTGGCGCCAATCGACTCGTTCGAAGCCAAGAGCTGTTGGCTCGCTACCATGGCCCGATGGCCGGGACGAGCAAGGCAACCGACACGCCGGCGCCCCGCGTGCTGGCCCGCGCCGCCCGCGAGAACCTCGGCGAGTTCGAGCAGCGGGTGCGCCGCCGCCCCGGACTCGGCGGGGCGGCGGCGTGTCTGGTGATCCTCGTCGTCGTCCTGAACTTCCTGGTCAACGGGCCGGACAACGTCTGGGGCCGCGGCGTTGTGGTGGTCGGCCTGCTGACCGTCGCCACATGGGGTTATGTCTGGTTTCGGCGCGTGCGTGGGGGGCTCTACCTGTTCTCGGAGGGCTTCGTCGACGCCGCCGGCAGGCGCGTGGTCAGCGTGGCGTGGTCAAGAATCCGGTCGATCGAGGGCCAGAAGACGCAGTTCGCCATTGGCTCGCTCCCAGCGGGCAGCGCCTTCGCCTACGAGGTGGCGTTCACGTCGCAGGTGGCCGATCACGAACCTGTGTGGAGGTTCAACACCACCTACAGCGACGTACGTGGGCTCGCCAGGCTGATCTCCCGGCGTTCCGGTGTCCCGGTGACCGGCCTCACCGACCCGTGCCAGCTGTGAAGTGGCATACGGTCAGGCAGTACTCGGCGATCGGTCCAGCATGAGTTCGTTGCCGTCCAGGCCGTCCCATGGTCCCGGCGACTACCGCCTGCGGCTTCACGCGCGAGGCCGGGACACCGCCCATCGAGCTGGCCCCGGACCAGATCACGTAGGGGTACCTGATCCCAGTCCCGGCCGGCCCAGGCGGCGCGGTGCTCCGCCAGACCGAGGGCTATGCGGTGTCGGCGCACGCACGCTGACGGTCACTCACCACCTGGCCCCGCTGTCAATCGGGGAGGCGGTGATGACGGGCTCGGGGTCGGTGGGGAGGAGTTCAAGCACGAGGGCCACAGCTTCTTCGGCGGTATCGACTTCGCCGATCACCGCGAAAGGACTGCGTCGGAGAACTCTGAAACGTCCATTGTGCAAGGGCTCGATCGATCCGGCCTGCACAGTCCAGGGGTAGCCGGTGGAGCTGCTGAAGAGCAGGGCGAAGTGGCTGGTGAACGGATACAGCCGCCGGAGTCGTGGTTGAACGGAGGCAGCTTCCAGCAGCGGAACAATGCCCGGATACGGGCGTGCGGATCTGATGTACTGATTGCCTCCATTGCCAGCTGAGTTGTAGGCACTGCCATTGACTTCCTCCCCCGCCTAAAGGCGGGGGATTCCAGCGGTCGCCCGCTGGGGTTCCTGTTTCACCGACGACTGCCCCGTCCGGGAAGACTCCCGTTGAGGTCTTACACCGTCTCCGCAGGCAGACGCCGCCAGCCCGGCGGCCAGAATGTTGCGCGCCGCGTTCACGTCGCGGTCATGCACCGCGCCGCAATCACACGTCCACACGCGGACGTTCAGCGGCAGCTTCGCCGCGACCGTCCCGCAGTTCCCGCACAGCTTGCTGCTGGGGAAGAAGCGGTCGATCACGACATGTTCACGCCCGTACCAGGCGCACTTGTACTCCAGCATGGAGCGCAGTTGCGTCCACGACGCATCGGAAATGGCGCGTGCGAGCGTGCCGTTCTTCAGCAGGTTGCGGACGGTGAGGTCCTCGATCACGACCGTTTGGTTCTCGCGGACGAGACGAGTCGACAGCTTGTGCAGGAAGTCACGGCGCCGGTCGGCGATCCGCGCATGGACCTTGGCGACGCGACCACGGGCTTTCTCCCGGTTCGCCGAGCCCTTCGCCTTGCGCGACAGCTCCCGCTGCGCGCGGGCCAGCCGGGCGCGATCCCGCCGCTCATGCTTGGGATTGGCGACCTTCTCCCCGGTGGACAGCGTCACCAGGGAGGTGATCCCGGCGTCCAGGCCGACGGCCGCTGTGGTGGCGGGGGCCGGGGCGATGCTGTCCTGGCACAGCAGGGACACGAACCAGCGTCCGGCCGCGTCGCGGGACACCGTCACCGTCGTGGGCTCGGCACCGTCGGGCAGGGGACGCGACCAGCGAATGTCCAAGGGCTTGGCCATCTTCGCCAGAGTCAGGCGCCCGTCGCGCCAGGTGAAGGCGCTGCGGGTGTACTCGGCCGACGCGCGGGACTTCTTGCGGCTCTTGTAGCGCGGGTACTTCGCGCGCTGGGCGAAGAAGTTCCCGAACGCCGTCTGAAGATGGCGCAGCGCCTGCTGGAGCGGGACCGAGGACACCTCCGTCAGGAAGGCCAGTTCCTCGGTCTTCTTCCACTCCGTGAGCGCGGCCGAGGACTGCACGTAGGAGATGCGGCGCTGCTCGCCGTACCAGGCCCGGGTGCGCTCCTCGAGCGCCTTGTTGTAGACGAGGCGGACGCAGCCGAACGTGCGCGACAGCTCAGCTGCCTGCTCGCCGGTGGGGTAAAAGCGGTACCTGAACGCCCGCTTGACCTGCTCCGCCATATCTCACACCGTATCAACCCCTATGCGAGCGGCGGGTGTCGGCCGGTGGACGGCGCACGCCGGTCCGCCCTGACGGCGAACCGGCTCCCCCAGCCCTGCTCCGCAGGAGCTTCGTTTCCTCCCCGACCCAAAGGCCGGAGTATCCACGAAGGACAGACCCGATGAGCCTCGACAACATCAGCTGGTCCGCGCCTGCGTGCTGCAGCCATGTCTGGCAGAACTGGTCTTGGAGGCAGGGGCAACTGCTGATCGCAGGTCTTGTCATTCGCGTCCACTGTCATAGTGTCGCGGCCGTTTCCTGAAACCGGTGCTCTGACAACGAAGATCATGGCCGGGTGAGAATGCGTATCCGGTGGAGTCGGAACGGGGCTCGGCCGTACATGGCCCGCTGAGCGTCTTCACCCGGTTTACGTGTCCTTCGATGACTCCGGATCAAAGTGCCGCAGCCGTCGGCCGTCCGACGTGGACGGGCCGAGTCGGTCCGTCCACGTCGGACGGCCGGCATCGCGGCCTGGCCCGTCTACGAGTTCCCGGCCAGGAACGGCAAGACCACGTCGGCCATCTCGTCGGGTACTTCCTCGGCGAGGTCGTGTCCGGCGTTGAAGGTGTGACCGGTGACGTCGTGGGCCATCAGCCGCATCTGGGACTCGTTGCGGTCGCCGATGAAGGCCCAACCACCGAGCGCCAGCACCGGGATGTCCAGCTTCTTCTGTGCGGACTGCCGGTTCTGTTCGGCGTCGACGAGCATCGCCCGGTATATCGAGAGCATTGCGCGGATACCGCCGGGCATGGAGTAGCAGCGCACGTATTCGTCGACCGCGTCGGGGGTGGCGGTGTCGGGGTGGCTACGCTCGAACTTGATCATGTAGGTGATCAGCTCGCGCTCGTGCCCGGCGATCAGCATCTCGGGTACGTCCGGCTGGAAGTAGAAGCCCAGATGCCACAGGTGCAGGCCGCTGGCGACGTTCTCGGGGGTGAGGGCGGTGTGGTCCTCGAAGCCGAAGCCGGGGAACAGGGCCTCAGCGAACACGAGAGCGTTGACGTGGTCGCGGTGACGGGCGGCGAGCTGGTAACCGATCACCGCTCCCCAGTCCTCGCCTATCACCGCGTACGTCTCGTGTCCGAGGTGGGTCATCAGCTCGGCGACGTCGTCGCTCATCGTCGCGGAGTCGTAGCCGTCCGCGGGGCGCGCGGAATCGCCGAGACCGCGAAGATCCGGGGCGACGACGGTGTAATGGGGCGTCAGCTTCGGGATGAGGTGGCGCCAGTGGTAGCTGGTCTTGGGCACGCCGTGCAGCAGCACCACGGCGGGGCCGGACCCGGCTGTGCGGTAGTGCAGACTCGTTCCGTTGACGGCGGCACGGCCGGTGCGCAGGGGCGTTGTGGTGTGGTCGTACATCATGACGTGGGTGCTTTCCGTCTGGGGGTGCTGGGGGGCTTTGTCGTCGTGGCGGGGTGGGCGCCCCAGTTTCTTGATCGATCGTTACGGATTCGGGGTGCGGCAAACGCCTGGCCGAGGCCGCGGACCCCTCAGTCGAGAGCGGTCAGCGCGACGTCCACGAGGGGTTCGAGTACGGAGGCATCTGGCGTGATCTTCGAGGAGACCAGCAGCCCGTTGAGGAAGGTGACCAGGAACGCGGCGACCGTGTCTGGGGCGTGCCGCGCAGCGATCTCACCCCGCTCCATCGCGGCCCGCAGCACCTCGGTCAACGCCTCCCGGCTCGCGTCCTGCATGTCGCGCACGGTACGCCGGGTCGCCACGTCCTGAGGCAGCCGCTCGCAGACGGCGTTGACGGCCAGGCAGCCTTGACCGCCGTGCCCGACGGCGATGCGGATCCGCTCCGTCAGCAGCGTACGGATCGCCGCGCGGGCGTCCGCCCTCTCCTCCAGACTGCGCAGGGCGGCCGCAGCGAGGGTGGTGCGGTAGTGCTCCAACGCGGCCCTGTACAGGCCGTCCTTGTCGCCGAACGCCGCATACAAGGACCCCTGCCCGATCCCCAGGTGCTGGGTCAGATCGCGCACCGAGGTCGCCTCATAGCCGCGCGTCCAGAACAGCTCCATCGCGCGGCTCACCGCCGCCTCGGTGTCGAACTCCCGGGTCCTTGCCATGGCACCACCGTAACTTATCTGGATCGCACGATCAAGAAAGTGTGAACGGTGGACTGACGGGACGCTGAGCCGCTGGTCGGCCTGGTCCGAAGCAGCGGCAGCCAGGTCACGCGGTTGGTGCAGGCCGGACGCTGTAGCGGCCCAGGCAGTTGCGGTTCGCATGCCTCCCCTGGGGAGCGCGGGGCCACATCCTCTGTTCCGCGCCCCGCAGGTGGTGAGCACTGTGAGCAGGTCTGGGGATCCCCTCAGGGGGGGTGGGAATATGAAATGGCCCCCCCGGCCACTCCTGCAAGCAGGACGCGGTGACCTCGGAGCGTGGCCGTACGCACGGAAGTGCTCCGCCGCCGTCGCAGGTGAGTGGAGGAAGGAAGCACCCGCTGTCGACGTCGGGCAGCGAGGCCCCGCCGACCTGATCGGCTGCAGCGTCAGGGGTTTTTCTCGCTACTCCACAGCGCGCCCGATGAGTTTGTGGCTCCCGGCCGGTCCAAGCTCGTAACACCCCAGGAAAGGACACCGCCATGTCGGAGCTTCTCGTCGACTTCATCACCTCCCTCGACGGCTACGCATCGGGAGAGGGATGGCCCGGGTTCTGGGGCCTCGAGGGCCCGGAGTACCTCGCATGGCTCGGCAAGCAGCCCGAGGCCACTTATCTGATGGGAGCGAACACCTACCGCCTGATGTCGGGCTTCGCCGCAGGCGAGGTCCCCGATGGCCAAGACGAGTTCCGGCCCGAAGAAGAGGCGTCCGTCGACGAGCTCACGCAAGCGTCCAAGGTGGTGTTCTCCTCCTCACTCGAGGAGCCACTGACGTGGGCCAACTCCACGCTTGTCCGCGACGACGCCGTCGAGGCGGTCCGCGCCATGAAGTCGAGTGGCTCGGGGCTCCTCAGCACGATCGGCAGCCTCAGCCTGTGCCGGTCCCTGCTACGAGCCGGACTCGTCGACCGCTTCCGGGTCGTGATGTTCCCAGTGATCACCGGGGCCACGGGCGAAGAACGTATCTACGACGGCTATCCGGACGTTGCCCTCGAGATGATCGAGCACCGCACCTTCGACGGCCGCATCCAGCTGGTCGAGTACAAGCCCCGCGTGCTCGAGCACCCGCCGCTCGGCGTCCCTGCGTGACGTCGCCCCGTCCGCCGGTCTGGACGGCCACCAGGCCGGCGCCGGCGGCTTCGGTCGCTGGGCCCTCACACGCGCTCTTCACTCCACTTGATTCCTCTGGCTGACACGGGCCGGGCCGGTAACAAGCCGCAAGGACTGCTACGGGTCCCTGGCGCGTGTGAGGATGGTCAGGACGGCCGGTCGGGGACGTCGACCCATCCGGCCCCGAGGCCAGCAGGCGCCCTCGATCACGCTGACGTGATCGATCGGGCCCGCCGCGGTCCGACCTGCAACCTCCGGGGGGCGTTGAAGGTGAGTCGGTCGACGATCGCCGCGTAGAGCCTCGGGTCGGTCAAGGTCTTTGACCAGCCCGCGATCGCTTCGTTGGAGGCGATCGCGATGCTGTTCTTCTCCTCCCTCTCGGTCAGAACCTGGAAGAGCATCTCGGTGCCGCAGCGGCGCGGCGTCCGGCCGCCGGGTCCCGACGCCTCCGGGCCGGACGGGTGACCGCTGTAACCAACCAGGCGACGGCCGTTCGCACGAGACGGCGCCAGACGTGCTGGCGCAGGTCCCAGTCCAGCTCGGGCCGAATGGTGTCAGCGCCGGAGTCATCGCTCTCATCCTCGATCCCCGGGAGCCTCAGGGGTGGTTCCTCGTCGACAGAGCCGCTTCCTCGGCAGCGGGTCTGTGCCAAGACGGCTCCCACTGGCGGGGGGCACCGCCCAACGCGCGCACCAGGGACAGGAACTTGACCAAGTCCGGCCGCGACTTCCCGGAGAACACCTGCAAGCGCCGGGCGTGGTCGGCCGCCGACGCCGGCAGCGTCACCGCCCCGACGATCGCGGCAGTCGCAAGTGCGGCGGCGGACAGGTGTTGCGGGTCAGGGCGTGGGTGACAGCGCATAGTGGTGGGCGAGATTGGTGGCGAGGTCGCGAAGGTGAGCCCTGGCTTCGGTGGGGCCGTGCACAGTGATGGCGCTCCCGAACGGCAGTAGTGCTCGCACGTCCTCCAGATACAGGAAGCGGATTGTCACCTTGTGGCCGGTGGCGGATTCTTCATGGTCGTCCCGGACGAGTCGTAGGCCAAAGATCCGTTGCGCTCGCTCGATCTGGGTCTGGTCGATGGTGGCGCTGACCTCTATCGCATGGTTTTGTTCCCACTGAGCAATGAGCGCTGCAGCGACGGTGGCCAGGGTCTGGCTCTCGCGGATCCGTCGTGGCTGATCGACTTCCTTCCACGTCGTGATCCGTTCGAGTCGGTACATCCGTGGCATCCGGGCACACTCGGCGACGAGGTACCAGATGCCGGCCTTGGCGAGCAGCCCGTAGGGATCCACGACCACGTCGCGTGGGCATGACTCGCGTGGGCTGTCGTACTCGATCCGTAGCCGGCGACCTCGCCGCACTGCGCCGATCAGCGAAGCTGGAGTCGTGCCGAAAGCTCGTGCCTGATGCCAGGGACGGCTGTCCACGTGCACTACGTCGGTGAGCGGCAGGAGCTCATGAACTCGACGTGGCTGTGTGGCGGCAACCTTGGAGAGCGCGCGCCGACTTTCGACCGATGCGTTGAGCTCCGCACGTTGCTTCTCATCCAGCCCAGTGAGCGACAGATGATCACGCTCGCCCGGTGTGAGTCGCGTGAGGTCGAGCCCGGACCCGGGCAGCATGGTCACGCCTCCGAGGCGGCCCCGGTTTGCGGTCACCGGCAGACCGGCGTCGCGGAGCCAGTTCAGGTCCCGGGTGATGGTTCGAAGGGACACCCCGAGCGCTGAGGCGAGTTCCTGTGTGGTCACGGCAGCCCTCGATTCGAGGAGCACCATCAGGGTGAAGAAGCGATCTGGGGTCACACACCAATTTTTTCAGGAATTGCGACACGATGCGGCGCATATCTTGGTCAGGGTGGTGGATGCGTACCTACCACCTGCGAGAAGGAACAACCATGACCACATCCGTCGTGTCCATCGTCTACGTGAACGACGCTCCCGCCGCGGCTCGTTTCTACGGCGGCCTCCTCGGCATGAGCCCCTCGTTCGAGACTCCGGGATACATCACCTTCGACCTCGGGCCAGGCGCTGACCTCGGTCTGTGGTCCGGCCAGTTCGAGGATCTGTCACCGGACGTCCCGCGCACCAGTGAGGTTTGTCTGGCCATCGACAGTGGACCCGACGAGCTCAACGCGACCTTTGAGCAGTGGAAGTCCAACGGGGTCACGATCCTGCGCGAGCCTCATGATGCGGGGTTCGGGCTGACCTTCCTCGCAGCCGATCCTGACGGGAACCGCATCCGCGTCGCACCGAAGGGCTGAAAGGCCGCAATGCGGCAGGCGCGCACGACAGGTGTCGCGCCTGCCGTCGTCCGACTTCGAGAGGATGTCGAGTGCCCCACGCGAAATGCACCCCTGAGCGTCGAGGGCCGTAGGCGGCTCGTGAAGCGGTGCCAGACACGTCCCATTGGCCACGTCGCCGCTGAGGTGCGTATCTGTCGCGCATGCGCCAGCAAGTGGGCAAATCGCCGGCGGTTATACGGTGATGCGGGATTGCAACACCGGCCGTCGAGTCCGTACCGGATTCCGTTTTGTGATCGCCCGGCGAACTGTCAGCCGCCACCTTACCCGGCTCGGCCTCGGCGAACGCCGCTTCATCGACCCGGGCGGTGAGTACAACCGGAAGCCGGGGAAGATCACTGCCCGCTGGCCCGGACACATGGTGCACCTGGATGTGAAGAAGGACGGCCTGATCCCTGATGGCGACGGGTGGCGGATCCATGGCCGGGACAGCGATCATGCCAAGGCCGCTCGTCGGGCGAAGTCGGCCGGGGCAAAACGTGGCTACGTCTACCTGCACTCCGTCGTCGACAATTTCTCACGGCTCGCCTACACAGAACCGCTGGGCGATGAGAAGAGCGCGACGGCTGCCCTGCTACCGCTCCGGCGACTTCGCCCGCATCGTCGGGCAAGGCACCCGGCATCAGAGAACCACGCCATACACACCAGTTCACCAACGAGGACGCTCGGTCAGCCGCGATCGTGGTGTGGAACATCCACTGCAACTACCACCGGCCGCATAGCGCTGCCGCCGGAAAGCCGCGCCTCAGCATCCTCATCCACCCCCGCGACCACCACCGCCTGGCCCTGCACGCCGCACTGACCGCCGCCGGCATCCCGCCCCGGCCCGAGGACCGCGACGCCATCGACCAGCTCAGCGCCCTGCCCTCCAGCATCAACACCACCCTGCAACGCTGGCTGCTCCACACCGCATGAAACGGACGCAAATACCCGGGGTCCGCCCATGCGCGCTGGACACATACGACCCCAGCCACCATCAAGCGCCGAGCAACCCTGCACTCACGTAGGCAGCGCGGCAGAGGGCTGAGATGAGCGACGAGGCCGCACGCGGCAGCGCCAGCGTCCCGGTGCAATGCCATGAGTTCGGCATCAGCGACGAGGACGGACCGACCGGCCCCGACCTCGAGCGCGGGCACAACGCACTGGTCCGGGTCGCCGAACGCTGCCCACCTGCGGATCACGCTGGACCGCCTCGGCTGTCCTGCGCCAGAGACAAAGCGAGACCGCTCAGTCGGTCAGTGGCGTGCAGTGCACGTTGTTCGCTCCGCCGCTCTGGCCGGAGATCCGTCCCCAGTAGCTCACGCAATGCCCGGGGTGGCCGATGTACACCGGACCGGCGTAGGTCGTGTAGAGACCGTCATCGAACTCGGGGTCGACGTCCTGGGCGTCCGTGATCGCCGCCAGCATGGACACGGCGGTGCCGGGACGGGCGCGCACGGTGACCACGCAGTCCTGTCCGGTCGACGGGTTGTACGTCAGGTAGACCGTGCCCGCCGTACCGACCGGTGCCGAGTCGACCACCGTGTAGCCCGCCCCGCAGACACCGTTGTACTTCGCCAGGGGCGTCGCCGCCGCTGCCTGCGGTGCGACGGCCCCCAGGGCGCCGACCACGGCAGCTGTGACCGCTCCGACCGCTGCGGCACGCTGAATGATGTTCATGTGAATCCCCCGTTTCGTCGACAGCTCCAACAGCTTGTCGACCACGAAAGGATTGACCGTCGTCACCCGACCAGCGTTGTAGGCCACGGGCACCGGTTACGGAACCCGGACGCGGAGCGAACGGGTCCGTGGCCGTTTCTCCTCAAGAGACATTGGTAAAGAGCCCGACCTACGCAAACCGCAGCACCGCGAGGGCCCGCTCTCAGGTGTCGCTGCTGGTGTCGACCGTCAGGGCACGCCGCTCCCGGCCGCGTCCGGGGCGGCCCGCACATCCCTCGCGCCCTCCGGAACGGATTCCTCTGGGCCGTGGACGCGGTCACCGGCCGCAGGCGGTGGAAGCAGAGGTTACGGCCGCGCCGACCACGGTCCTACGGCCAGTTCACCTCCCCCACGGTGGCCGACGGCCGGGTCTACGTCCGCTTCCCCGACGATTCCCTGTGGGCGGTGGACGCCGCCACGGGAAACAGGCCGCGGGGGCGAAAACCTGCTCTCCGCGTCACACCTCACCGGTAGGGGCCGACGGCACCCTTTACGTCGGCGGCGACCGCGGCCTGATCGCGGTGGACGCCGCCAGCGGCGGGAGGCGGTGGCAGCGGTCCTACGGCAGGGACACATGGCCCACGCCGGCGGTCGGCGACGGGACCGTGTACTTGGGCAGCAACGGCTGGTACCTGTGGGCCGTCGATGCGGCCACCGGGAAGGAACGCTGGAAGCAGGAGACCGGCGCCGCTCATCAATCGTCGCCGACGGTGGCGGAAGACACCGTGTACATCGGCAGCGAGGACATGTCGCTCCGGGCCGTCAACGCGGCCACGGGTGAGGAACGTTGTCGGCTGCACACGCGCGGAAAGGTGAATTCGCCGCCCGTGGTGGCGGACGGAAGTGTGTACGTCAGCAGCCAGGACAACTTCCTGCACGCGGTTCACACCTGACCCCCGCGTCCAGAAAACCCGCGAGCGCCACGCGGTGGGGTGGATCGTGGAGAGCCGCGGCTCGGTGAGGGTGAGGGCGACATGTCGTCTTCCGCGAGCCTCGGGCTCCCCGGATGGGGAGCAGAGTGCAGGGGCGTGGCCGCTACGGCAGTCGCGCACTCAGCGATCGCAGGCACGCACGCCGTCTGGCGCAGATCCATTCACATCCCACAGTTCTCAATATCAGAACCAATAGCTGTTGGATTTCTAGATCGGCGATTTCTAGAGTGAGCACGCGACGTCGCACTGCACCGCGCACTCGCCAAGGCGTCCGGGAGGAGGAAACGCATGCAGCATCGCCCTCTCGACGACCGGACCGTTTCCGTGATCAGGCACCGCCCGCCCGCCGGCTCGGCGTCGACGCGATCGGTCCCTGCCGGTTCCATCGACCGAGCCCGCCGTCCCTGTGGGTGCAATACGAAAGTTGCTCGACGAGGGTGTCGTCGTGATGGCCGGCATCTCAAACGCCGGCGTCTCGCAGATCGACGTTGCCCGCGAGGTGCTCGGCGGTCGGCTCATGTCGATGCAGGACCAGTTCTCGCCCGCGTTCCGCTCCAGCCTGGGAGAACTCGAACAGTGCACCAAGCTCGGCCTCTCCTTCCTGCCTTGGAGCCCGCTCGGCGGCATCGCGAACGTGAAGGACCTCGCGGCCTCGCGCTCCGCAAGCATCCGCGGCTCCGCAGCCGGGTCCGATTTCGAGCCCACGGCTGACCAGTTCGTACTTTCTTCCGTCTGAAACGTTCAAGTCACAGCGAAAGAGTCACATGAAGACCTTCATTCTGCCCGGCACCAACATGATGGTCCCCAACGTCGTCCTCGGCCTGATGCGCATCGAGAACATGACCGACGAGGCGGTGCGCAGGCTGGTGAACACTGCGCGCGACGCCGGCATCACGTTCCTCGATCACGCCGACGTCTACGGCTCGGACGACCACGGTTGCGAGCGTCGTTTCGCCGAAGCCATGAAGCTCAGCTCGTCGGAGCGTGAGCAGTTCGTCATTCAGTCGAAGGCCGGCATCGTCAAGGACGGGCCGTACTTCGACTTCTCTCACAAACACATCATCGAGTCCGTGAACGGTTCACTCCAGGCACTGGGCACGGACTATCTCGACATCCTGCTGCTGCACCGTCCCGACGCTCTCGTCGAGCCGGAAGAGGTGGCCCGCGCCTTCGATGAGCTGTCGGCGGCAGGCAAAGTGCGCGCCTTTGGCGTCTCCAACCAGACACCCCGACAGCTCGACCTGTTGCGCAAGCACGTGACGCAACCAATCGTGGCGAACCAGCTGCAACTGTCGATCACTCACGCGCCGATGATCGCGCAGGGCGTTGCCGCGAATATGCAGGAGCTCGATCAGTCCGTCGTACGTGATGACGGAGTCGTCGACTACTGCCGCCTGCACGACATCACCATCCAGGCCTGGTCGCCTTTCCAGGCCGGATTCTTCGACGGCCCGTTCCTCGGTTCCGAACGCTTCCCCGAGTTGAACGCGGTGATCGACCGGCTGAGCGACAAGTACGGCGTGCCGGCCGAGGCGATCGCGGTCGCCTGGATCACGCGCCATCCCGCGCAGATGCAGGTCGTGCTCGGCACGACCACGCCAGAACGCGTCACGGCCGCCGCGCTCGGTTCCGACCTCCCGCTCACCCGATCCGAATGGTACGAACTGTTCCGCGCCGCCGGATACAGGGTGCCCTAGCCTCTACCCCTTCCTGAGGATCCTTCCGTTCGGTTGCTGGGTCTGACAGCACAGGATCCCTGCGGCAATGCCGTGGCCACGTGTGGCCGCGTCACTTTCGTGGGGCTCCGGTGCACTTCTCGTGACACGGTCTCCGACTCAGTGTTGGGGCACTGCCGACTCTTGAAAGCGCGGGGAAACCGCAGGCGGAGCACGGTCGAGGCCGGGCGATGGCCACGCTGACGGTCTGCCGAGTTGTGAGTGCTGGACCGATCGATATGGTCTCGTGGCCGCCGATCAAGACGCAGCAGGCCAGCGCGAGGGTGTAGGCGTCGGCCATCCACAGCAGGCTCTGCCGGCCGGGATGCAGATCAAGCTGGAGACTGGGCAGGGCCACGTTCATGACCGACTGACGCACGTTCAGACGCTCGACCGAGGCCATTCGGTCGAGCGCCTGTCGATCTCGCAGGACGAAGACAACACGCCCCCACGTCGGCATGCCGAAAGCACACCGCTACAGTTCTCGATCACCTGACCCACCCAAGCGCGCCAGTCGAACCTCGCGCTCTCGCGGGCAGTCGACCGATTCCCTGGGGGGACAATCTTGAGACGCAATACCTTCCTGGCGGCTGCCACAGCGACCGCGCTCTCCGCCTCCCTGTTCACGGGCCTTTCCCCGGCCCACGCGGACGGCGCAGCCGGCGGTCCCGTCCTGTCAGACGCCGACGGCTGGTACCAGCCGGGCAAGCTCTTCGTGACGGCACACTCCGACAGCCCGATCACTCGGATCACGGCCCACCTCTATCCGCTGGACGCGCCGGACGGGACCCCGGAAGCCGGATCGACCGAGGACTTCACCCAGTACTCGGGGCAGGACGCGCGTTCCGGAACGTGGCGGGCGCCCGTCCACCTGGCCCAGCTCGGCGACTACCGCGTGACCGTCGACCTGCAGGACGCCTCGGGCGCCGCCGTCACCGGTGCCCTCTCGCCCCACATCCTGCAGTACCGGACCATCGTCACGATTTCCGACCTGACCGCCACCCCGAGCGCGCCGGACTACCTCCATCAGAACGTCTCCGTCAGCGGCACCGTCGAAGTCGCCGATCCACGCCTCCCCGACACGCCCGCTTCAGCCGAGGGCATCCCCGTGGCCGTCAACACCGGGCGCAGCCAGGTGAGCGCGACCGCCATTGCGGGCGGCCGCTTCACCACCGCCTTCGTACCCACCGAGCCTTCGTTCCAGTTGTCCGCCGCGCCTCAGGCCTCCGCCACCTATCCCGGGGCGATCGACCTGCTGACGGCCCGGCAGTACCTGCACACCACTCAGGCGCCGGTCCGCTTCTCGGCCAGCACGCACGCCCTGAACCTGAAGCAGGGCGCCACCGGAACCATCACCGGCCACGCCGAGATCCAGACCGCCTCCGGCTGGCAGCCGCTGCCGCACACCGACATCACCCTCCGCGGCCTCGACGCCCACGGGAATGCCGACTTCGTGGCCGGCGAGACGACCACCGGCAGCCAGGGCGCATACACGCTGCACGTCTCCTCGGAGAACCCCGCGCCGAGCGCCGAACTCGTCGTCGGCACCGACTACATGCCCTTCCAGCAGGTCGCCACCCAGCCCTTCAGCCTGCACGTCGCATACACCACCCACCTCGGCATGAGCGCCTCCCTCAACGACGACGCGTCCTTGCATGTCTCCGGGTACGTCTACTACGAAGATCCGCGCGCGAAGTGGCCCGCCAAACCCACCGTCACCCTGCAGTACTCCAAGGACGGAAAGAGCGGCTGGAGGGACGCCACCACCATCCCCGTCCCCGTCCGCTACAACAAACCGCTCTTCGACGAGACGTTCGCGCGTACCCTCACCACGCGGAACACCGACGCCTGGTGGCGCGCCCGCTTCAACGGCAACCCCGACCTGGGCACCAGCACCACCAAGCCCGTCCACCTCTACCGTTACGCCACCCGCATCACCGGCTTCCGTGCCCATCCCGACCCGGTCCGCAAGTCACAACCGATCAGTTTCGGCGGCACCCTCCAGTACAAGAAGGGCACCACCTGGAAGCCGCTCAGCGGCGGCTCCCCCACCCTCTACTTCAAACCCCGCGGCTCCACCACCTACCACTACGTCTGCGAACTGGGCAGCGACAAACATGGCCACCTCATCGGCATGGTGACCGCCGAAAAGGACGGCACCTGGGCCATCGCCCTCAGCCGCGAGACCGGAGACCACTACCTCAGAAGCGCCCGGGTCACCGACTACGTCGACGTCCGATGAACCCCCGCAGAGTGGCTGTCGGGCGGCTGGACTTCGCGGTGCCTGTGATGACCAAAGCGGCTGCGAGCGGCTCAGCCGCGGCCCGAGCTTGCGCGAAGTGACTTCCCCGGCGGCCACGCGATGAGGATCGAAGGCGTCAGCGGCAGCCAGGCTGGCGAAGCCGTCGCCGCGTCACATAAGTTCCTGCGGCGCGGTCCGGGCGGGTACCGGTCGTCGGGCCTCAATGGCGGTGCCCGCCGGCCCGACTGACGCGACGGGCGTCACCGTGGTGGCCCGGGCAGGCGGTCCGCGTTGGGGCGAGGGGTGTGGGGGCGAGACGCCGGCTTCCCGACCGGAGTCTCGCGGAGAGTGAGCATGCTCGTCGGCTAAAGAGAGGGCAGTGGGCCGACGGAGTCGTCGACACCGAGGAGCAGGACGTGGTGTTCGACGGCCTCGGTGGCGCCGTCGGTGACCTTCTCGACGTCCAGGCGCAGCCGTATGCGGCCGGCGCCTTCACCGTTGGCCGCCGCGCTCCAGTTCGTCGTCGAGACGGTCCAGGGCGGTCTCGGCCGCGGCGTAGTCAGCCGGGTCGCGGTCGAGGAGTTGACGGGTGGTGCTGTCACGGAGCTGGTAGCTGGTCATCGGGTTGGTCCTTGGGCGTGGGTTGACCGGTGCTCGACTCGGCGATCCCGCGTGCTGCGTTCACTGCGCGCCACCGGGGCGAGCAGGCGGAGTGTCCAGTTTGTGGCAGGCCGTGGACGGTGGGGGTAGAGCGGTCGAGGGCGGCGGTATACCGCTCGGGCTGCTGCCGGGTGCGGCAGCCATACCGTCAGCGGTGGGCGTCGCGCGTTACGGAACGCCGTAGCCGAACGCCTCCCGAGCACCTCGAACACGCTTTGTATTGCAGGAGAGTTGGCGGAGGTCGCTGGGTTCTTCGAGCGTCCCTGGTTCGGTTCACGCTCTGCCTCGGAGTGTCGCGCACGCGTCACGGTGGACCGTGACCGGGGCCGGCGCCTCTTTGACCGGTCACGTCATGGTGGCCGGGCCGGGCCGGACCCGGGCGATGTGGGCGCCATGGCGCTGGAGATCGAACCGATGCGTCTGGTGCGCGAGAACGACGCCCTCGGTCTGGAGGCCGCGGGTCAGGAGCTTGGCCTGCCGGGGCGTTCCACGGTGGTTGTGGCCGGATTTCGTCACCGGTGGGTCACAGGTCGGGCTGCGGGAGAACTGGCGGCTCCACGTGTTTGTCTGGTTCGGCGAGGGCGGCGAGGAGCCGTGCTCCGGACAACTGGGACTCGGGGGACAGCATGCGGTACGTGAACGGAATGCGCGGTTCGGCGGTGGCGGTCGTCGTGGCTTCGGCGGCGCTGGCGGTGGCAGGATGTCAGCCCGGTGGTGGCGGCGCGGACGCCGCAGACGGCGGCGTCACCCCGTCCGGGGCCGTTAGCTCAGCGGTCTCCTCCACGCCCGGCGCCCCGAAGCCCGGCAGCTCCGCCTCTGGTCCCTCCACGCCCTCCGCCTCCCGGCCCGGCTCCTCCTCGCCCGCCGCCTCCGCACCCCCGTCGTCCGCACCCGCTCCGGGCGGTTCGGCGGCGACCTGTTCCGCGGGCAGTCTGAAGGCGACCGCCCGGCAGGCCGCCGTGCGGCCTGCCGGTACGGGGACCGGGGCGGCAGTCGTCGAGTTCACCAACGTGGGCGGACGGACGTGCGTCCTCAAGGGGCACCCCACGGTGGCCGGCGCCGGGAACGGCTCTCCCGAGATGAACGTGCCGCTCACCATCAAGCCGACCGGAGCCGCGGCGCCGGTGAAGGTGGCCCCCGGCGGCACGGCGTGGGTGAAGCTGACGTTCGTGCAGGTGCAGGGAGAGGCCGACGGGTACTGCGTGTCCGGTTCGGCGCCCGTGGTGTATCCCACGATGGTCGTCCGGCTGCCGGGGTCCGGGGCGCACCAGGTGGCCCTGGACGACGGGCAGTTCGCCGAGTGCGACGACACCGTGACCGTCACCGCCGTATCGGCCATGAGGCCTTCTTGACCGATTCCAGCCGCGGCACCAGCGCGCGCAGCAGGACGATGTCGAGGGGAGCGGTGTCAGTTCTCACCGACCACCGATGGTGGCGGTCCGTCGTAGATGACATGGATGCGGCCTGGCGCCCCGCCCACAGAACGTCATCGCCCACCCCAGGATCGAAGCTGCCACCAGGACGGCGCTGCTGGACTGGGCTCTGCACATCGTCGAGGACATCGGACCGGACCTATGCGACGCGTGGCGAGAATTCCGGCACCTGCACACGGGCGACCACTCCGCCACCACCAGCACGACGGGCTGCCGCAGACCGAGCGAATGAAGCCCTTCCTCCAGACCACGAGTGAAGAGGACAAGGAACTTCCCGGCGACCCGGAGCGCCCCGGCAACATCGGCTTAAGTGCCTGGCCTGCCTCATCGGGGTGCCCGCGCTGTCCAACTCCCTGTCCGGAGCCTTCCGGTTGCCGGCCGAGGCCGCCGGGCTGCCGGGCTGCCGGGCCAGATCTCCTTCGTCACGCGGCCCTGCTCGTCGTACTGGGTGACGGTGGTGATGGCGAGGCCCCCGGGGTCCTGGACCGTCTGGGTCGCCAGGCCGCGTGCCCAGTCGTAGACGGTCCGCGTCTCACGGGTCTTGGCATGGACGGTGGGGTGGACGCGGAGCTGTGCCCCGGTGGTGCCGGTGATCTGATCTTTGACCGTGACAGTGTCGTCTGTCGGGCGCCCGGCGTCATAGGTGTTGAAACCCCGGGCGCGGGCGACCACGGATGTGCCGGCGGGGACGAGCGTGGTGCCGCCCGAGGTGAAGTCCTGGGTCAGGTCAAGCCTCGGGACGGCAGCAGGCGGCCGAGGGACAGCCGCAGCCTGGCCCGAACGTCGGTGGACGGGGCCGCCTCCACAGTCTCTCGGACCGTGGCCACGGCTGCGTCGCGGGTAGCGGTGTCCTGGTCCTGTTCAAGGGCCATACCGCCAGGTTGGGCAGCGTGTCCACCGCCTGGCGCAGCAGGGCGATGGCTGCGGCGAGGACAGCACGGACGGATCAGATATCCACAAAAGTCATAAGAACTTCTGCGTCGTTACCATCCCCGACAAACCTCCACTCTGGAATGCTGAACATGAATCAGCCGCAGCATTGCCTAGGGGGATTGGTTATGCCGTGGACGACGTCCATCACGTGTGGCGGGCTGGGCGGCCTGGTCGTGGAGATCGTGGTTTTTTACGGACGCGTCGCAACGTGGCAAGCCGCCCGCCATCGCGCCCTGGCGAAGGACAGAAAGAGAGATCAACTACCTCGGCTCGGCAAGTACATTGACGCACCGTCCGACGCACTGGCGGCCGTTACCCGGCTCTCTCTCGGCGCAGGCGCCGGATGGATCTTCTCCCCGCAACTGACCGGAGTGTTCGCGGCAGTTGCGGTGGGCGCCTCGGCTCCAGCGTTGCTGCGCCAACTTGGTAGCGCGAAAACCCTCCAAGCTGCAGTCAGCGGAAGCAACTTCACTGCTTCGGCCGGGGAACCATCCCACCACTCCTCTCTGTCGTCGGGCGAGGCGGGGGTACAGCCATGAGGAACTTTCGTCAACGCTTTTGGGTGTCCCTGACCGATTCCGGGTACGGCGATCTGGAATCGCTGGACCGTGCCATCGAACATGGACGCCGCACAGACCGGCCGCTGTGGCGCAGGTATCTCGCCTCGTTGCTTGACATCGAACTGACCGACGAGGAGCCGCTGGGAAACGCCAGGCGCAGTCCGATCAGTGAATTCCGAGGCGTTCCCGCGCCGGTCCGCAAGAACTGGCTGGCCATTGCCGCCTGCGCGCTCCTGGTCTTCGCGGCCGGGTTCGGCACCTCGTTCTCGCTCAACGGCCAGAAGGCAGCGGCCTCACCCGTCGTCATCGGTGCGGCCTCGACGCTGCCCGCAGGAGCGCACAAGGAGGCCGGAAGTTACGCCTGGGTTACACCTGCAGGTTGGCGACGCGATGTGGAATCAAGCACCGAGGTGCACTACACCTCCCCGGACGGCAGCCAGGAGATCGTGGCCAACTCCGCACCGGCCCACGGTGACCTGATGAAGATCTGGAAGCTTTCGGAGCAGAACGCGCACCAGGGCCAGGGGTATCGAAAGATCCGTTTGACGAAGGCCACTTTCCGCGGCTGGCCGTCAGTGGTTTGGGAATACACCTTCGACCTGGGAGGGGTGCGTTGGCACGCCCTGCTCACCGGCTTCAACGCGCACGGCAGGAGTTACCAGATCAGTACCTGGTACCAGCCGGATGTCGAGATCCAGGCGCTCAAGACATTCAGCGTGGTGAAAGACAGTTTCACGGTGCTGTGATCTTCCCCGTCCACGCTTGATCGTCGAAGGGCTCCTGGGAGACCGTACCGAGGCCGGCCGCTGAGCCAGGTCCTTGGCCAGGAGCCGGGCACGGAGGCGCGTGGCCTTCCACCGCTGTACGCACCACGGCCGCCGCCCTGCTACTCACCCACGCCACCACCTACGCCGCCGACCCCGGCGACACGATCGCCCTGCCCGTCCGCGAGCCCTGGCCGCGCTCCCCGTACAGGACGAAGACCGCACCGGGTACGAGCGCAGCAAGTTCCGGCACTGGATCGACACCGACCGCGCCGGCTGCTCCACCCGGGTCGAAGTCGGCGGCCCTCGGAACTGGAGGGCTCGCGTGTTGGCCATGGATCAACTCCGGTACTCGGCTCGGTGGCTGTCACAATGGCGTGATGAGATCACGGATGCGGTGAGCTCCATGATCTCGACGTTCAAGGGGACCTACGGCTACGAGCCGGGCACGAACGAGGTCCGGGTCGCCGACGAAGAGGCCCTTCGGGCTGCCCGTGACTGCGGTCGGGAGCTCCTGGGATTCGAGGATCTGCTGACGTTCTACGAGTCGATCGGGGAAGTGGTGTTGCCAGACGTGGGCAACGGCTACTTCGTCCACGCGGCGCGCGATGTCCTGGACAGACTCGCGGAGGAAGGAGCCGTCTTCGTTCCAGAAGCCGATGACCTTCACGGGCGACCTTGCGCTCGTAGCGGCGGTACAGACGGCGGCCTCCTGCGAACCAGGCCACCTTCCGTTCCACGGTCCAACGCTGGCGGTCCAGACGCTGAGAGGACTCGATACCCGTGCGCGCGACCCGCGGGGCGATGTTCCGGGAGCGCAGCCACCTGGCATCGTCAGTCTTGACTGTCCCGCGCGTCAGCCTGATTTGGCCCCATTTCTCGATCTCGGTACGGGTTTTTGACAGGGTATTTTGGGCCGCACCAACTGGAGGGGTGAGGAGTCGATGGCGCTTGATCCAGCTCGCGTTGAGCGGATCTCCGCTCTCGTCACGGAGTGCAGGCCGCTGCTTGGCTCGAATGCAGGGACGGACGCCGTGCAGCGGCTGATGAGTGACCGCGGGTGAGCGTGATGGACTCGATCATCGTTACGCGAGAGCTGCTCGGAGCGGTCCCCACCGCCTTGAGCGAGGCGAAGGGCATTGTGCTGTCCAGCCCGTTGCGGGGTGTGGAACGTCAGCGTCATGAGGAACTGGTGGACTCGCTGCTCGACGCGGTTGACCAGGTAGCCGACGACAGGTGACCTGCAGGCTCAGCCCGGTGTGCTGGCTGCACCAGGACGAACTGGAACAGATGATCCGGGAGCTGTTCATCCACCAGTTGCGGGGCCGTGGCGTCCCCCGGATCGAGGGGATTGCCGGCGCGCCGTTCTCGATCTATCACGGGGAGGTGAGCGGGGACAGCGACGACCCGGTCGAGTGTTGCTGGCCCGTCCCTGACGACCAGGCGGACGAGATCGCGGCCAGGTTCCCCGACCTCACGCTCCGCACCGAGCCCGCGCACCAGGAGGCATTCGTCCGTCAGGAGGGGCCCGGACGGTGGCGCAGCGGGACTCAGGTCGAGATCGCCATCGAGACCCTGTTCGCCTGGGCGTCGGAGCAACAACGCCAACCATTCGGGGGCGTGCGCAGCGTGTTGATCCCGAACCCTGCTGACCAGGGGGCGGGGCCGGACTGCGAATTCGCGGTGTCGCTGCGCTGATCGTCGGCCACCAGTTCTAGTAAGAGATCGCCGTCAACTGATGAGCCCACCAAACAGACACGCTCTAGGCGAGGACGTGCGGCGGTCCCCCGCGCCACTTCTCAGAGCTGGATGATCGGGCGCATCGCCAGTCCCTCGGTGCCGGCCCAGCCGTTCACCCGCGCCGCGTCGTCGACGGAGACGGTGTCGAGGCCGTCGGGCAGGTCGAAGATGAGCGTGCCGCTCAGTTCAGTGCCCTCGCCGGCGACCAGGGTGGCGGTGAAACGGTCGGACTGGTCGTACTCCGCCTCGCCGCCCTCGTCGTTGCCGAAGACGTACAGGCCGGCGTACGCCTTGCCGCCTCCCTCGACGACGACGGGTTCGGTGTCCGGCTCTCCGAGCGTATCGACGATCGGGGCGTCGTTGCCGGCCTTGAGCCGCACCTGCGGCGCGTCGTTGAGGACGCACGGCGTCCTGGTGCTGTTGGTGACGGTCAGCAGGAAGTGGCGGGGGGTCTCCCCGGAACCGTCCTGAAGCTCGACCCCGGTGTTGAGCCCTGTGACCTCGCAGTCGGCGTACGCGGTGCCATTGCCGCCGCCGGTCTCGCCGCTGTCCCCGGTCCCCGCGCCCGTCGTGCTGCTGCCGGTCCCGGAGTCGCCCGAGGCCTCGGTGCTCTCCGACGTACTTCCCCCGGCCGAGGCGGAGCCCGAGGGGGCGGCGGTCGGCGATGCGGCTGCCTTGTCGTCACCCCCGGAGGGCTGGCAGGCGGTGGCCGTCAACAGAGCCGCGACCATGGTCGCGCCCAGAACGGCGCCACGCAGGCCCCGACGCGATGAACCGGCTCCGACCGTCTTCGAGTTCATGCCGTTTCCTCTTCCCCCGTGACCGACCCGGAGTCGGTCGATGTGTACGCGACATGGCTAGTCTTGCCACTCGGGGGAGCCGGGTGACCGTCGTCCCGCGTTTGTTACAGCCCTCGCACGAACCGGCAGCCGTGGCGTGACCATGACTCCTCGCCCATGAGAGCCGCTGCTGAAGATGAGAGGTGATCTGCCCGCCGACCTGGCCACCCGCATGCGCTCAACGCTCTGTCGCAGAGCGCGTATTTGCCCACCTGCACTGTTTCCGCTGCCGCCGCAAGTACGCCCGGGCCTTGAGCGCATGAGCTGGTCGAGAGACGATCTTGATGCGGTCCGCATCCTCAAGCAGTGGGATCACGTTCGTGATGTTCTCCCACGTCGTGGCGCTTTGGTCTTCGAGAAGCACCGTGCCCGCCATCAGCTGGGCCTCCGCAGCGCCGCTCCCAGTCGTGACAGAGGCAGGCCTGCCCCGGGCGGTCCGGGGAGCGTTATGTATTTCCGATGTTCCCGAGACCGCCCAAGCCGTCCCCACGCGCCGCGGATGACCTCGGGAGGTACGTAGCCGTTCGGATCGTCGATATACGCCGGGTCGATCTCGGCGACGCTGCCACCGGGATTCTCGGCAGTCGCAGCCAGCAGCGCCGGCTCGTCCGCAGGTTGTCCGGTTCTCGCTGCTCGCCGCTACCCTGCTTGACTTCCTCCCCCGCCTAAAGGCGGAGGG
>NZ_KQ948692.1 GCF_001514145.1 Streptomyces canus | reverse complement strand
CCCTCTGGGAGGAGGACAGCTCCGAGACGGTCCACTCGTCCCCGGCCCGCTCCTCGTCGAGGTGGTGGACCAGGGCGGCCAGCACACCCCGCAGGGCGTCCGGGAGCTGCTCGAGCGCGCCGGCTTCCATGTAGGGGCGGACCGCGTCGGCGAGGTCGGCGGTGACCTTCTCGCCCTCCGCGCCGCCAAACGCGCGTGCGGCGTCGAACCGGCTCACCGGCTCGGGCGGGTCGGTGAAGCGGGCGCACGCGAGATCGGCGCGCAGCGGCACCCGCGTCAGCTCGCCGAAGTCGCGTTCGGCCACCGCTACTTGGGCGTCGTTGCCGGTGCGGGTCAGGGTCAGGGTGAGGTGGGCGGCGTCCAGCGCGGCCAGGACGTCGGGATCGGCGGTGTCGAGCACGGCCACAACCGGCACGTTCCGGGTGCGGGCCAGGTGCGCCAGCACCCGGGCCGCCTCCGGCAGCGCGGAGCCGGACAGCGGGATGAACGGATCGGCCGCGTGCTGGAAGCGGTCGACGACGACCAGGGCCAGGCCCTCGACGTACGGGGCGGTCTCGGCGATCGCCTCGGCGCTCAGGCCGGTGCCGTCGTCGACGTGCAGGTCGGCGGCCGTCAGCCGGGCCTGAACCTGGGCCGCGGCCTGTTGCTCGTCCTCGGTGAGGGCGCCGGTGCGCAGCCGCCGGTAGTCGAGCTCGGCCTCGGCGGCGATCACCCGCAGCGCCACAGCCGTCCGCGACGGGCCCGACGCCGCGTACAGCACGGGGAGTTGGTGGGTGAGGGCGGTGTGCCGGGCGGCGTGCACGGCCAGGAGCGAGCCGCCCGCGTGCGGCTCGGCCGCCACCACCGTCAGCACCCCCGACGGCAGGCTTCCCAGCACGGCATCCAGAGCGCGCAGGCCGAACCCGAACCGCGGCACAGCCGGCGGCGCGACGGCCTCGGTCAGGGCCAGCCCGGCGACCTCCCCCAGACCGTGCAGCCGGTGCAGCCCACCACCCGCGGCCGGGACGGGCGGTGGGACCTCGGGCGTACGCGCTGAGGCCGCCGTACCGTCCTCACCCGCCGTACCGCCCGCGTCCTGACCGCCGACGGCTTCCTGAGCGGCAGCGTGACCGGCCTGCTCGACCTCGGCGGCCTGGTCGGACTCGCGCTGGCCGGCGCCCTGCGGATCCCCGCCCCCAGCAGCAGCCGGCACGGCGGTCGCATCGTCCAGAGCCGGGGCCGGGGCGTGGCCGGGCGCAGCCGCCGCGCGTACGGGGGACGAGTCCTCCGCGGCCCCAGAAGCGGCCAGCGACGTCCCCGGACCAACGACGGGCGCAGCCGCCGCGCGTACGGGGGACGAGTCCTCCGCGGCCCCAGAAGCGGCCAGCGACGTCCCCGGACCAACGACGGGCGCAGCCGGGCCTTCAGCCGCTCCGGGCGCGGCAGACGGCAGCGGCGCGGCATCCGCCACCCCGGCATCTGTGAGCGCCTCACCGGGCACCGCGACCAGCACGTCACCGGGCGGCACGAGCGAGGCCTCCACCAGCACCGCCAGCGGCGTCGTACGCTCCAGCAGCACCTGCGGCACACCCCGCCGCACCGGCGAATCCCCCGCCTCCACCACAAGATCACCCAGCTTCGGGCGCGCCGCCGTCCGCGCCCACGACGGCCACCCCGAAAGCCGGGCCCGCGACCCAGCATCCAGCCGGGCCACCGGGATCAGCGCCGCGCGGTAGGTATGACGGGCCTTCGCATCCCGCTTCTCGACCACCACCACCTGGCCGTCGTCCCGCGCCGCGTCCACCAGCTGATACAGGCGGTTCCGCGCCTCAGTAACCCCCAACACCACAACAGCCGCCGAACCGGTGACCGGCCCGGCGGCCTCCTCGGAGAGCGCGGCAGCGACGGCGGACGACTCGACGGAGCCGGCTGCCCCCGCAGGGGCAGCCGGACCGGCGGCGCCGGCCAGCACGTCGACGGCGGACGGCTCGACGGCAGCCGGACCGGCGGCGGACTCAGCGACCGACTCGACGACGTCGGACGGCTCAGGAACCACGGGACGATCAGACATCAGGACCTTCTCCAACAGGGCGGTACACCGCCGTGAGCAGCACCGGCCACGGCCGGGAAACGATCAAGAAAATGGGGTCCGGGTGGCACGGCATCACCAGCGGACACCGTGCAGCGGGACGACGCGCGCAACGGGACGGGACACAAGCGGCGTCCGCGCCCGACAGCCCGGGGCGCGGCGGCACGGACGCTACACACCAACCCCGGCCCGGGCGCGGGCGCGGATCCTGTCGATCTCCAGCGCCCCGGCGAGCAGTCGACCGGCCGTCAGCCGAGGGTGCCGGCCGGCGCAGTCCCGCGCCCAGGCCTGGTGTGCGCAGCAGGTCACCCGGTCATCGGCGTGCATCCCGGCATCCTCCAGCCGGTCATCACGCACGAGCGCCGCCGCGAGACCTCTGCTCACCGGCCACCCACCCCCGCCTCCGCCAGGAACGGGCCGGGGAAGTCGGGATGGGCCTGCCACCGCTCCGCGATGCCGCCCAGCTCCCCCCACGCGAGACGGGCCGCGTCCTGGTCGCTGCGGTGCACGGCCTCGACGAAACCCCGGTACGCCGCCTGCGCCTCCCCCAGCCGCACCCGGTAGACGTCCACCGCCGGCTCACTGTCCGCCGTCGGATACTCCGCACGCAGCTCCTCATCCAAACGCGCATCGACGAACTCATACACGGCCCGAACCCAGGCCTCCGAAGGCACCACCGCAGACACAGCAGACACAGCAACCCCTCCAAAAACGATCAACACGGCAACAACCAGCACGGCAACGATCCACACGACCACCCCACAGGGCAGCGACCAAGCCCGCCGGTACGACGCCCGACCAGCACCGCGACCAGGCACAACACACCCACCCGACAGCCGAGTTCACACCCAGCCCGCCCACAGCACCCCACCCTACCCAACCCGTAACACCACGCGCCACACAACCAGGGTGGACACGCACGAACACGCAACAAGACACGTAACAAGCAGGGAGGGAGGAGGGGCGCGCCGGAGGCGGGCGGGGAGGGGCGCGGGGCGGGAGGCGGCGGAGGCGGGGCGAGACGGTTGGTGATCCGCTGGCGTTCCAAATGGCGGATGCTGAGGATCTCGTTATGTCCTCTGTCCGATGCTCTCGGTCAACCCGACGATGCTGCCCGGACGAACTGGAGGACGACCTGATCGCCCGCCGCCAGCACTCTCTCACCCGGGCTTGGAAGGGCGAGGTCGAAGGCATGGAGCTGGCCCTGACGTTCTTCCGCTACAAGCGGTCCCAGGTCCGCGGTTCGAAGCATCTGCCCTCGGTGAACCTGGGCGTTCCCTCCATCCCTCGCAGCAGACTCACGACCGAGTGATCGGCACGACGGACAGTCGAGGACATGCGCTCTGGCACTTCCAGCGCCGCCGGACTAGGTCGTAGCCACCTGGAGATGCAAGAGCCTATCCGGATCCCTCACACTGAAAGTACGGCCGCAGCATCACAAATGGCGCGTCTCTCGGTTTCACGCCGCGAAACGCCAGCCTCCTAGAAATACAAAAGGAGGAGAAGAGGTGTGCGCCAACCGTTCCTCTGTTTACCTGTCCGGCTGGGAGTACAACCGGTTGCTCCAAGTAGACCCCACCGCCCCACGCATCTCAGCCCTACCGGCCTCCATTCTTTGGAATGGCAGTCACCAGCTGTGGATGTTTGAACAGGTGTACTGCACCAGAGAATCATTCGAGAATGAGATAGAGGCAACAGAGCGCCTCGGTTGGGTAAATGGGACGGTACTACGTGATCTACAGCGCGAGGGCATCCTCAGAACCGTCGATTGGAAGACTCTTCCCGCAGAGCTGAAAGATCGCCTTCACGCTACGCGAAGAGAAACACTGGACACACTTCCGGAAGCCCGGATTAGAGCTGCCATAAATGGAGGAGATGCCTCTACGCTCGAACTCGCCAAGGTGCTTATACTGGAACCCATCCTGGACTACTTCGACTGCTTCGAGTCTGGTGCGCCGAACTCGATCTCAACTTGGATCTCCGCGCGAACGGCGCCGCTAAACGCCCCTAGAGTGCCCAGCGGTCTAACCCAACTGCTCGCCAACGGCCTACAGGTCTGCCGCCCACCGGGTACAGGCATTTCAGAAGAGGCTAATCGCAGGCAGCGCCATGTGCAGGAAACAGTAGAAAGTCCCATGATCCCACGCCTTCTTACCGGGGAAGGAAAATTCCGGGGCGCGAGAGGGTTTGAGCCGTATTTCCGGAAACTGGAAAGATATAAGGACGCCTACGAAGCCGCGAACGATCAGCTGACTAGCGACTGGCTGCAGAACAAGCAGCAGCTTTTCGCACTCCGCGAGGCTGCGAGCAGACACTTGTGGCCTGAACTACACGGCTACTGGCTTCCCTTGATCAGGAATGCCAAGTCTGATGAGGAGCTGGATCGAGTCGCGCGAGAATTCAGCAGGTGGATTCGCGGGGCACTCACACTGGCCCCCATGGTGAAATATCTGGCGAGTCGACCCACGAATATTGTTATTGGCTCGCTTGGCCCTCCAGCACTTGCAGTCGCGCTGCAACACGCCGGATTTACCTGGCCGGAAGCAGTGGCGGGGGGAGCCATTGAATATGTAGGACAATCGACTGTTGGCAATTTCCTTAACCGAGTGACCAACCTTGCTCTCTTTTACCAAGAGGCGCGCAGAATCCTCGCTCAGTAGGCTCTCAGCTTCCCCCGGCTTGGCGCAGAGAGGCTGAAGCGGCGGACCACCAGCGTCTTCCCTGACCCTGCGGTACCTCCGGTACAGCTGCAGCTGATCCGACACGAGATCGGGCCGAGCCGCACACACACCGACGGCAAGCACACTGGTCGTACTGGTGCGAAGCACACGCCGGAATCGGCCGCTGACACGAGGCGGGGCAGCTCGAGAGCGCAACGACGTTCGGAGCTCAGCGAACGGTGTCGAGGAGATCGAGGACGGCAAGCCTGATCGGCCTCGGTGTCATGAGGGGGTTGTCGTGCAGGACGCTGCCGCTGTCAGCGAGCGGCGCCAGGGCCGCTGCGACGTCGGCAGGAAGCCCGGTGGCGGTGGCCAGAATGCCAGCCAGAAGGATCTGCTGGTGAGCCGGTTGGCTCGGCGCAGGAGTGTAGGTACGCCCGGTGAGGTGCCACTGGGTGGCGCTGGTGTCCATGGTGTCGGGGCTGGTGATGGCGTCGATCATGGCTTGTTCGGCTTGGGGATCGCGGCGGATGCGGTGGGCCGTTGCCTCAAGGAGTGCGGGCGCAGCAAAATCGGCGTCGCGGCGCTGGAGCCGTTCGGCGATGCGCAGGGTGAGGTGGGGTACGTGGGCGGGCGGGGCGAGGTTAATCGTCACGGCGATGGCTTCGGGCCAGGTCCAGTCGATCCGGTAGGTGCCGGCCAGGTGTTGTTGCAGGGCGCGGTAGAGGCTGTGCGCGTGCGGGTCGTCCGGTAGAAGGCGGGCCAGGGCAATGCGGCACCAGCCGGTGACGGCCATGTCGATTTCGTCGTCATTGATCAGTTGTGCTGTCGGCTTTCTGCCCGGGGGGCGGATCAGGAGTTCCAGCAGTTCACGCTTATGGGCGTCGAGCGGAAGGAGTTTGCCCGCCACGTGGAGCACGGGTTGGGGGTCGTTGTCGGCCCGGGCCGCCTGGGCTGCTTGGCGGAGCAGACCTGGATCGTCCGGGTTGGTGTCGGCGTACCAGGCAAACACCGTCTTGTCGCGCAGGAGTTTGGGGTCAGCGCGCACAGCATCGCTCAGTGCACGGTCGAGTTCGGGGTGCCGGGCTGCAACGGTCGCCAGCGTGGCCCATACCTTGGTGAGGTCCGGAGGGGTGCGGCTGAGCCGCCCGGCCAAGCGTTCGAGCAGCCGGTTGCCGCACTGTTGTTGCAGCGCGGTCCAGTGGGTTGCGACCAGCTCGGTCAGCTGGAGGTCGGGGTCGTAGAGGGGGTCGTCGAATTCGACGGAGGCGGGTCGGCCGTTGTTGCGCTCGGCGACGCCTTCCAGAAGGGTGACGTCACCGAGCAGGAGCATGATCACCCAGGCGGTGCGTCGGCGGTCGTCGCCCGTGTTCAGATCGTAGGAGAGCAGTTCCTGACGGCATTCGGCGCGCAGCCTCTCCCGTGCCTGCTGCGAGTTGGGGTGTGCTGTGGTGGCTTCCGGTGTCGCGCCGTCGCTGCCGGACGCCGTGACGGGAGTGACGGCGAGGGTACGGGCCAGTGCTGTCGCGGCGGCCCGGCGCACTGGGCTCGAGGTGTCGTGGCGCCATTCCTTGAGCAGCTCGGTCACGGTCTCGGTGTCGATGCCGCGCCGTGTGAGCTGCTGGGCGATCAGCACGCGCAGAGCGGGCGGGAGCGGATTGAGCAGGGCCGTGGCTTCGGCGATGATCTGTGCGGCTTGGGGGCTGTTGAGCGGGCCATAGCCGATGAGGACCGGGCCGACCTCGGGCTCTGCGCCGGTCAGGCATTGGCGGGCGTAGGTCAGGACTTCAGGTACTTCGGGCCATGCTCCGATGATCCAACCGCGCGCGGTGCCGAAGTTCTCTCTTGGCACCGCATCGAGGCAGACACGGGCAAGCGCCTGTGCGTCGTGGTGTTCCAGAGCATGTTCGGCCTGATCGGACAGAACGGGAGAGGGTTCGCCACGTACGGCGTTCTTGCAGTCGATCCAGAGGCTGGCGAGGGCGGAAATGGCATGCTGGACGCCCTCTCGGGGGCGCTGCTGGATCAGCTGGAGCAGGTGATCGATGCCGTCTGTGGGTCCCAGGACCGTGGCCACGACCTCGACGAAGGACACGGCCTCATCAGCAGGACCGTTGATCTTGCGCAACAGAGCTTCTCGGGCAACGGGGTCGTCGCCGAAGTGCTCTTGTAGGGCCCGGGCAGCTACGGCTGTTCCGAAAGACGCGTCGAGGGCACTGATCAGGTGATCACGGACCTGGCCGGTGCGGGCCAGCCGGGCCAAGTGGAAGGTGTTGTCTGCCGGGTGGAAGGATTCGTGCAGGAGGCGGGTCTGAGCGGCGTCGCGGATGGCAGGCTCATCGGCCCAGGCGGCCGGCGCGTTGGCCAGGGAGTAGGGCAAGTAGTCGTCGGAAGCGATCTTGCGTGCCGCCCACTGGACGACCTTTGGATCGTGCGGAAATGCGGTGAGCACCACCCACCAGGCGAGTTCTCTCCATCCGGGCGTGCCGGGCTGGCCGGGAGTGCCCGACAGGATGGCAAGGCAGAGGTCCCGCACGGACTCGTCGTCCTGCGCTGCGTCGCTGACCATCTCCGCGGTGACCCGGTCCAGGACATCCCCCACCGAGTCCCGTTCGAGCAGGCTGAGCAGCCACTGACGGTCGTTCTCGTCGTACGGTTCGATGCCCTGGGGGGTATCGCGTCGCAGGGCCCGGTGCGCGCGCAATGCGACGGCCCGAAGGCCGATCACGCCCTGGCGCATGCCCCAGGAGATCAGTTCCGTCGTCCTGGTATGCCCGGGCCAGCCGGTGACCAGTGCGTCGAGCGCGGCGGCCTGGATGGTGGTGTCGCTTCCTTCGCATGCCAGGACGGCCAGGGCCTGTGCCACTTCGTCGGTGCCTGCCATGCGCTGGGCGAGGGCGTGGGCCGAGGCATGCTTGACAGCGTCAGAGGGGTGGTGCAGTGCTTGCAGGAGGATCGTCTCGGCGTCCGGTACGGCGATGTCTTGGCGGCGCAGCGACCAGTAGGCGTTCGGCTCGTCGGTGGTGGCGATCGTCTTGCGGGCGAACCACGGCAGCAGGACCCGGCGGGCAGTGGTCTCGGCCAGGGCGCCGGTGAGGGCGGCGAGCAGGCGTGCCCGATGGGGCATCCAGGGGTGGTGCTCGACGCGGGCGCAGAGCAGTTGGGCGAAGCGGGTGACCTCCCGATGGGGCATGCGCACTCCGGCGGCCAGGGCCTCCGCGGCCAGTTCGTGGCCGCCCAGTTCCGCAGTCGAGTTCTTCGGGCCTGCGTCGAGGGCCGTCTGCAGGAGCTCGGCGGCGTCGCTCGGGCGGTCCTGCCCTGCCAGCAGGGCAAGCAGCACGTCCCGCCAGGAACGGCTTCCCGCTCTGGAGCGGACGACGGCCTGCTGGTCGGCAAGGGGCAGGGTCATCAGGTGCTCGGCGCATAGCTGCTCGGCGACAGCTCGGTGGGCAAAGCCCAGGGTGCCGGCTCCCTGGGCGAGCAGGATGCCGAGATCGCCTTCGGCCACCTCCATGATCTGCGGGGCCAGACGGCGGGCCTCCGCGCCGTCGTAGCCGAACAGGTCGTCATCGCACAGTGCCCGGACCACGCCGGCACGCCATACCCGGGTGCTGGCGGCAGGTCCTGTGTCGGCCTGTCGCAGCTCGTAGGCGACAGCGGCCAACACCTGGCGGACGTCCCGGGCGTCCAGTCCGCCCGCGGGCTGGCGCACGTCGCGACGCCGGATGGCCGGATGCTGCTCGAGCAGTACGTCAACCAGCCGCCGGTAGGCCTCCATGCGTCGCGTGGGCAGCGGTCCGCTGGACCACATCCCGGCCAGCATCAGCAGGAACAGGGGAACGGCGGCCAGCGCCTTGAGGTCGGCCACGGCCTTGACTTCGTCCAGGAAGCGGTCGGCGGTCTCACCCATGAGGCGCTGCGCGATCTGGCCCGCCTTCTGCTCTCCCGCGGGAGTGGCCGGCTCGGCGGTCACGGCCCTGGCGAAGGCGGCCCGTGTCATGCTCTGCTGCTGTGCCGCAGACAGCGGCGCCAGGTTTCCCACCCGCCATCCCGCCAGCGGCATCAGACGGCGCAGAGCGTAGGGGCGGCTGGAGACGATGGCGGCGATGTTGCGGCTGCGGACGAAGTTCTCCAGGAGGGTCAGGGCAGGGTGGGCGCTGTCCTCGTCGGTCCACTCGTCCAGACCGTCGACGACCAGCAGCAGCCGGTCATCGGCCAGGGCCCGCTCCACCAGATCGTGCAGGTGCTGCGCGGAGTAGCGGGTGAGCCAGGCGCGGACGGCGGACTCCACGGACCGCTCGGCGTCCCCTTTGAGGTATTCGCACAGAAACGAAAACGGCAACCACACCGGCAGATGCGAGCCGAACCTCGCGGCCAGGGCTGCCGATCGGGGCCTGTCGTCCAGGAGGTCGGACACCACGAAGCGCAGCAGACTCGATTTTCCCGCCCCTGGCCCGCCGGCCACGACCGAAAGATCACCGTCGGCCAGCCACTCGTCGCATGCGCTGCGGGTCACCTCCAGGCCGCCCAGCTCGTCCTCGACCCGGCCGCGCTCCAGCAAGCGGTCCACGGCGGGTACGGCGTCACGGTAGGACCAGGGGGCGTACCCACCGACGACCTGTTCCATCTCCGCTGTTCCTGCCGCACCCGGGCCTGTTGCGCTGGGCAGACCGTGCCCGTCCCGGCGCTCGTCCGCCCTGTCGGGCTGCTCGCCCGCGGTGCCCGGCGAGCCCGCTAGGAACTCACCGCCGCTGTCGGTGATGTCCAGCAGGACGTACTCAAGCGGCTTCGGTGGGTGTGCGGACACGGCCGGAGCCAGCAGGACCGCCCCTGTGTCCTGAAGTGCGAAGGACGCCCGGTACAGGCTGCGCAGCCCCGAGCGCAATGCCTCCACATCCTGGCCCGGCAGCCGGCCCGCCAGAGCCTGTGCGGCCTCGGGACCGCAGAACTCGGCCACCCAGGGGCGGCCGAAGAAGTCGTCGACGATCTCGGGCAGGTGTCGCAGCCGCTCGCTCACCGACTCGCGTCCCCAGCGCTCGAGCCGGATCCCCGCCTTCTCCAGTCTGTCCGCTTGGCGCTCAAGTTCCTCAGCCAGCGTGGTGGGGCGCAGGGCATGGGTGGTGGCGTAGATGAAGACTTCCGACCGGTCGGCCCAGGAGCCGGCCAGGAACTTGTCGACCGCTTTGCTGATGTCCGCCGGCGTCAGCGTCGCCACACGCTTTGACTGCAAGGTGGTGTAGCGGCGGCCGGGATCGGTGCTGGCGGACGCGGCCGGACCGAGGGTGTTGCGGACGAACAGGTCGATGCCTTCCTGGCCTTGTCCTGCTGTGCCGTACAACTCGGCGTACTCGGCCTGGCCGTCTAGCTCGGCCAGTCGCAGAAACAGCCGCTCCGCATCCGGCCACGGCAGTTGGTCCAGCGGCAGATAGTCGGCCTTGGTGGCAATCGGCGGCGCGACTCTGCCCGAGGGAGGAACACGCAGGCTCGTCGGCACCTCCCCCGACGACCGCACCGCCGCACCGCTCCGCCTCGCCACGACCCGTATCCTCGCACGGCACCCCTGCCCTTTCTCGGCAAGTCCCCGACGGGGAATGAATCTGCTGGCTGTGCGACGCGGTGATTCAACTGAGACGTGGGACTGCTGTGCTCATTGATGCGTCCATGCCCGCCCTCACTCGCGGGTGGTCGTCTCCCCGGCACCGGCCTCTTCCGTGTCCTTCTCGGGTTGCATCGCCGCGCGTACATCGCCGAAGAGGTTGATCGTGGTGATCCGGGGGCGCTGTCCGACGCCGTTCAGCGCGATGATCGACACCAGCCCCCAGATGACGGCCATTAGGCCGGCCGCGGTGCCCCGGGCGGCCGGTCCGGTCCCAAACCACGTCATCGCAACGGTGCCCACCCCCCACAGCATCCATGTCAGCCGGGCCGCGAAGGCGCGAACGACGGTGGAGAGCACCAGCGCCAGGATGCCGAGGCCGATCCACAGGGCGTGCGCCGCCCCGGGGGTGAGCGGGAGGCCGGCGGTATGGGCGTGAAGGAACCGGGTGACCGGTTCGTCGACGGTGCGCACCGCCAGGTGGGCGTGGTGGCCGAGGTCGACAGCTCCGACGGCCTGGGCGAGGCCAACCCCGATGCCGTACAGGCCGGGTAGGACGATCGGGGTCAGGCAGATCCACATCCATGCGGGGGCCTCGCGCCATTTGCCGGACAGTACGGTGTGGAGTTCGTCAGCGCGGCGGTCGATCCACTGCGCGTCCATCACGCGCATCCAGGGCTGCTTCTTGGCGTGTTCGGCGGCATGGTTCGGTGACAGGTTGGGTGCGCGCAGGTCGGCGGCGAGGTCGGCCAGGGCTGCGCGGGTGGTGCGCCGCAGAGCCGGGTCGTAGCCCACGACAGTGATCGAGAAGAACAGCATCGTCCAAGGCGCGGTGAGCAGCCACCACCACGGGCCCCAGGAGATGCCGGCCTGCAGGCTCGCCGCGGCGCCGGCGGCGGTGAGGGCGGCGGTCAGGCAGCGCAGTGCGCGGGGGGCGAGCGTGGCGTAGGTGATGGGCAGCGGTCGAGGCAGGGGTTCGCGGCGGGCGGCGGCGCGCAGCCACGGCCACAGGCGCGCGATCAGGTGCCAGGGTTCGGCGACCAGGACGAGCCCGGAAAGGGCGACCGTGTCGGTGATCACGATCCAGCCGGGGGCGTGCGCGGCAAGGGCTACCAGGTGGAGCGAGGCGCCGGCGGCGGCGATCAGGCAGCCGAGGGTGCGGCCGAGCAGCGTCGTGGCGGCGTGCCAGCGCTCGCTGCGCCGCACCGTGATGTCGGTGGCGGCGGTGGTGGCCGCCAGTCCCATTTGGCCGGCTACTTCGGTGCGCAGCGCGTGGCCCTGGTCGAGGAGGATGCGGGCGGTGCGCAGGGCCTGGGCCGGGTCGGCCAGGAATGCCGTCTGGTCCAAGTCCGGGGCGTGCTCTTCCGGTTGTGGTGCGGCGGCCTCTTCCTTGTCGGGGCCGACCAGGCGGAGGAGGGCGAGTTCTTCTTCCAGTTCCAGGCAGCGGTGGCGGGCGGTGGCGGCGAGTTTCTCCGCCTCGTTGCGGGCCTGGCGGGCTTCGGTGAGGTCCTGTTCGGTCTGCTTGAGCTGCTCGATGGCGCGGGTGAGTTTCTCCTGGGCCTGGTCGGCGTTCTCGCTCTCCGGCGAGACGGCGGCGAGCTGCTCGATCTGGACCCTCAGCTGGGCGTTGAGAGTGGTCAGCAGAACCACGAGTTCCTGGGCGGTGGCCAGGTCCTGTGCCAGGCGGTGGCTGTGGGCGTCGGCCTGGGACAGGCGTCCGCGGCCCTCGGCGATGAACCGTACGGCGGCCGGCGCGGAACCCGGCGGCGGCCGGCGCACGGCCAGGTCTCCGGCAGGCGGGTTGGTCGCCCGTTCCCACAGCCGAAGTGCCCGCGTCTTCATCGCATCGAGCTGGCCGGCTGGGGCGGTGGCCTCGACCAGTTTCAGCACCACGTCCATCGTCGGGACCGTTCCGGACAGGTGGTTGCCGATGCTCGAGCGAGACCAGCTGAGTTCCTTGGCCAGGTCGTCGTAGGTCTTGCCGGACTTCTCGCGCAGTTCCCTAAGGAACTCGGCTAACGCCCGCGCCTGGGGCGTCTCCGCCCGGATCGCAGCCGGTTTGCGACCCCTCTTTCCCCCACCCGCCATCCATGCCCCCATCAGCGCATTCATTTGTCCTGGACATACCAAGCAATGTCCAGAGTCGACCTGCGCGAACCCTCCGTCGGTGGTGTGGACAATTCCCGGCCGCCGCACGCTCAAGGCGTACCGCTCAACCCCAACCGCCGTTACCGGGAGCTGACCCATGCGCACCGCCGCCACTGCGAGCCGCCGTTCCTCCGCCGTCCGCCACCCTGCCCACGCCGTGCCCACTGCCCTCCGCCGCTCGCGCCCCAGGCACGGGGACATAGCCGTTGACACCGCCACGCGCCTACTCGTCGACCTTCGCCAGGCACCGGACAGCGTCCGCGATCTGCCACGCGGGCGCGCTTCCGGCCGCTACAGCTGCCTGGCGTGCGGGCGGGCGCTGGAACTGTGCGGGCCCCGCGATCACACTGACTTCACCGCCCGCTTCCGTCACACCCGGCACGAGATCGACCGCTGCCCGGCCAGCCCCGGGCAACTGGCCCGTGTGCGTGGCGCCGTCGCCGACGCCCGGGCGCTCGCCGAGCGTCTCATTGCCGCCGCGCCCGGAGTGCGCATCCAGGTGGCGGTGACCGCCACCGCCGAGCCGGAGGTGATGCCGGTGCTGGCGCTGCAGTTGGAGGCGCCCTCCGGCGCCGGCGTCATCCACCTCCCCCACGGCGAGCTGAGCGACGAGCAGGCCGACCGGATCCTGGCCGTCCGGGACACCGCGAGGCGGCAGTGGGTCCTGTTCGACCGCCATGACGGCGCCCACTACCGTGCGGCCGGCCAAGTCCAGGTCCGTACCCGCCGACAGGACCAGCGCATCGACAAGATCACACCCACCTCCGGCCAGCGGCGCCTTGCTCAGGCACAGGTCGCCGTAGCCTGGCGCGACGACGGCACTCTGCTGTTGCCCTTCGGCGGCCACCCGATCACCTACCCGCCCCGGGCCGGAGAGGACTGGAGCGGATCGGCAGCCTCCTGGCAGCGAGACTGGAAGATCAGCCAACCCAGGCCCGCCGACGGCGCCGCCTGGTGGGGCCTGCTGCCCCTGCCCCTGCGCGCCCTGGCCGCCCCCGCCCTGCTGGGCGCCGCGGTCACCGCGATGGCCGACCTGGAAGCAGCGCAGTCCGGCCGCGAGGCATACCGGCGCGGCAAGGCCCGCGAACGCTACGCCCAGACGCAGACCTGGCGCGCCCCCGCCCGGCCGCAGCAACTCGCCCTCCCGCTTCCCGCGGACACCGCCGTCTCCCCCAACCGCAGCATCTCCGCCGCGGACCAGGCTCGCCAAGTCGCCACCCAGACTCCGGCAGCTGTCGCTCCGGCGCCTGATCTCGAACTCGCCGCCCAGGAAAGCCGACCACTTCCGTGGCAGCGCTGGCGCAGGCTCCTGGCCTGGCTGCGCCGGCACTGAAGCTCCGAGCCAACATCCCGGCCCCGGCGCAGTGCCGGGGCCGCGCGCCAACACACGTCCGGCTGCTCAGCAGCGCTGATGTCCGGCGCCGTAGCCGCCTGGAGCGTGCCCGGACCGTACAGGAACAGCGGATCGGCACGCGACCGCGGCATCATGGCAGGCAGTAGCGGTGCGGGCGGAGGAAGAGATGACCAGCAAGAGGAACACCTGGCGGTCCTACGAGGACGTGGCTGTGTACCTCCTCGACCAGATCGCCTCCAAGCTGGACCTTGATCGCGTCGAGGACAAGCAGAAGGTCATCGGTGAGCGTTCCGGGACCGAATGGGAGATCGACGGCAAGGGCGTCAAGGTCGGTGACGAGGGATTTGTGATCATTGAGTGCCGTCGCTACACCACGTCAAAGCAGAAGCAGGAACAGATCGCTGGCCTCGCCTACCGCATCATCGACACCGGTGCCGACGGCGCCATCATCGTGAGTCCCCTCGGGCTCCAGGAGGGCGCCGCCAAGGTCGCGGAGGCTGAGAACATCCGCACGGTCCATATGGACCAGAACAGCACGCGCACCGACTACATGTTCAGGTTCCTCAACGAGGTATTCGTTGGTGCGTCCGACACGGTGCACGTTTCGGAATCGGTCACCATTGAGGTCGTCCGAGGGCCAGGTCCGGAAGCCGGCTAGGGCAGGCCCGCCGGCGGTCTCGGCGGGCGAGGGCCCGGGGAGAGCGGCATGGCGAGGCCCATGGGGGCCTGACCCGGCTCACGCGATACGGTTCGCGGCCACCAGGCTCGTCACTGATCAGGGTGGACGGCTTGGATGCCGGTGCCCTCGTACGTCTCCGGAGTCAGGGTGAGGAGGAAGCGTCCCGAAGGATGGGCAGCGGACGGCCGGGCTGCGTGGATGGCATGCACAGAGGCCCAGGAGTGCCCGGCGCGCAGCAGCTCGGTGGCCGCGATCGCCGCGTCCGAGTCGAACACTTCGAGCTCGACGAAACGCAGCCCCTTGATATACGCGAGTAGACCGGGCTGCTCAACGTCGCTGGCGGTCATCGACAGCACCGGTGCGTAGAGCGTCCCCAGCCCCGCGGAGGCCTGCACGTAGAAGGCAGCCACCGCATCGCTGAATGCGTCCTTGGGATCGTAAAGGGCCGTGGCGGTCGTATGGTCCAGGACCACCGCGATCGCTACCACTATGCGGCCGCCTGACCTGAGCCGAGGCGCTCAAGCAGAGCGCGCGCCTTCGCCTCGGCCTCCGCGCTAGGTGCATGGCCAAGAGCGGAAGCGAGCTCCGCCCGGGCGAGCTCTGCGCGCTCAGCAAACTCGGCCTGCGTCGGGGCCCCCTGCGCAAGGTCCTCAACGAAGCCGCGGATGGTCGTACCGTGCTCAGCCGCCAGAACCGAGAGCCGATCCCGGGTGGCGGAGCTGACTTTGATGCTTGTCTCGTCTGCTGCCATTCCCCAAGCCTACCGCGTTCCTCTACCGCGAGTAGAGGAACGAGACAGGAAGGAAGAACCCGGGGCCTGCCGCTCCAGGAGCATCACCAGCATGAACGAGCGCACCCACATGCAGGAGCGGCAGATCCCCCCACGCACCCGCAGCGGAGTCGCCCCTGACCTGCGGTGTCTTGGGATCTTGGTCACTGCCGCACGGCGTGCGCAGCCGACTCTAGGGCGGGGTCCCGCAGCGCAGGACGCTCAGGGTCGCTCCAGTCGACGTCGTACGCCACGTTGTCCGCCCAGCTGCGCCAGCCGTGGATCGAGGCATCGAAGAAGAAGTACAGGCTGACAGACTTGATCTTAACGGGGCGCCGCTGAGCATCCCACGACAGAACGTCAACCACCGGGCTGTCGGCGACGAGGGCCCAACCTGGAGCGGCGATCCGGCGGGGCCAGTAAGTCGGGACGTCGATGATGAAATAGGGCGGTCTGTCGCTCTCCACCTTCCACGTGAAGATCACGCCTGTCCGCGCCCCTGCCGGCACCTGCCGCATCCTCACCACGGTGGGCGGGACCTCCGGAGCCCGGGCCTCGTTGTACGCGGGGTGGAGCCTCTCCTGGCTCCTGCGGCGCGACGCACGGGAGGTGTCCGACTCCTCGACGGTGTGGCGGAAGCCGTCGGTGACCTCCTTGGTGACCCAAGTGGCGATGGCAGCGCGGGCCTCGGCAGTCCTCACATACACGAGCCTAGGGCAGGCTGCATCAGGTCGACCAGGGCGCACCGGCGGGCGCACGCGGTTCGGCTCACCGGCACGGTGCCCATGGTCAACCGTGGTGTCTGGCCGAGTCGGTCCGCATCTTGCGAGCGGCACGGACCTGGGCTCGGTCGATCGGAGGGCGCGTAGCTCTCGGTCACGCCGCCGTTCTGGACGAAGCGACGCACAGGGCCGAAGGGGCAGCACACCGGCCGGGGACGACGGTGATCACTTTGCGTAACTCTGTGACCGAGTAGGCCTCGTGCGGGTCATGTTCCCCGAAGCCGAACAACTCAGGAGCCGGGCTGCAGCGCTTGCTTGAGTCCGCGCCCGTCGCCCGGCGTGGCGCAACTGGCCGGAGACCGTGAACAGGCCCCTACGTCGCCGGGACAATCCACAAAACGACGGTACGACGCACTCCGGCCTCCAGCATCGCCTGGGACCTGTGCTGGCCGTTGACGTAGCCAGACTCGGATGCGGGCTGGATCGCGTCGGACACGCTGAACAGCGTCGCCAGCGCCTCGCTCTGCCACCGGTCCGCGCCAGCTGCGGCAGCGTGAGCCACGGCGAACTCCTCCATGTCCTCTGCGGCAATTCCCTGTGCCCAAGCACGATTCAGCACGTCCAGCGCCATCGCACTCACCGCGTGCCAGTCGCCGCCGTGATACCAGCAGCAGGTCCGGGCCGTACGCCGTGGCAGGGCCTGGCGCACCCAGCGCCGCCACCCCATGCCGGACGGCATGCACTCTGGCTCCCGGAACGGACGGGGTCGGGCGAGACTGATCACCGCGAACTCCGCGAACACCAGCTCCGGTTCAGGCTCTTCAGGACGCGGAACATAGCCATCACCGCGATCCGTCGCGACCGGCATCCCTACCAAAGCCTCGAGCGCCACGGGTTGCTCAACGCGACGATGTAGATGCTCGGGTCGGTCCGACCCACTGCGGCGTCGGCGCCCCCGACCAGGTGAAGTACAGCCGGCCGTCGATGGTGACCACGCTGCCGTCGATGCCCCACCAGTCGTTCGCACCGAAGATCATGCCTTTGTGCGTGTACGGGCCGAGCGGGTCGGTGCCGGCGCTCTCCAGCACGTGCACGCACTGGTCCTCGATGTCACCGGTTCCGGCGGAGTAGTAGATGTACCAGCGTTTCCCGTTGGGGCCGTCGAGCAGGTGCATCTCCGGAGCCCAGATGTAGCGGTCACGGCCCGTGGCGTGGGCGCTGAACACCGGCACCGGCGAAGCCGCTTTCAACGCCTCGATCGTGGGCGCCTTCCGCATCGTCAGCGGCCCACTGTATGGCGTCGTCATCAGGTAGTAGCTGCCGTTGTAGTAGGTCATGTACGGGTCCGCGCCGGAACTGTTGAGCGGGTTGGCGAACGTCGCCGTGGCCGCCTGCGCACCGGATGCGGCCATCACCGTCCCGACCGTCACACCGCCGACGACGACGGCGAGCGCCGTCGCCGTGGCACACAGCCTGCGGACGAGAGAGAAACCCTTCCACGCGTTTGAGATGCTCATGACAGAATATCCTGTTCGCGTCGTGGAGCGTAAGCGCCGCGTTCGTGAGCATGCAATGCCATGCCGGAGCGATTCACCCGGGTACTGCCAGTTCCCGCCATGTCCCGAAATGGCGGTGATGGTCTCACTGTTGGGTGATCGAGCGATAGAGAGGGCCGTCCACCGGAGTCGCTCGCACAGATCGACGAGCGGGAAGCCGGCTGCCCTGAGGGAGGGGTCAGGCGGGGGTCGGCTTGACGGTGTTCAGCGGTTGTGGTCCTCGGCTGGTCGGCGGTGCGAGTAGTTTCCGCTGCTTCTCACGGTCGAGGTCGTGGACATTGGCGTGGTACAGCCGACCGATGGGGTCGACGTCGTCGGTCTGGTGCATGCGCGCTCCGTGGAAACCGGTCCTGGCTGGTCAGGGAGCGGTGACGCTAGAGCACAGGGACGGGTCAGTACGCCATACCCAGGTCCGAGTCCGCTGCCACACCTGGGTATGAGGTGGCCGGGTCGGCGGTCCGAGGTGTCCCAGTGCCCGCATCAGTGGCCCGAGCTGTGACGGGGTGTGGGGCGAGCTGCCCGTGATCGGCCGCGCCGGGCGCGGGTCAGGCGGACATGCCAGGCGTGATCAGCCCGGATTCGTATGCCATGACGACGACTTGGGCCCGGTCGCGGGCACCGAGCTTGGCGAACATCCGGGTCATGTGGGTCTTGACGGTCTGCTCGGACACCACCAGCGTCGCGGCGATCTCCGCGTTCGACAAGCCCCGCGCGACCAGCAGCAGAACCTCCTTCTCCCGCGGTGTGAGACCGTTCAGCCGCACGCGTGTCCTGTGGCTGCCGGCAGGGCGACGCCGGGCGACGTCCTCGATGAGCCGACGGGTCACGGACGGGGCGAGCAGCGCGTCACCGGCAGCGATCACCCGTACCGCCTGGATCAGTTCGGCGACCGGCGCGTCCTTGAGCAGAAAGCCACTGACCCCGGCCTGCAGGGCCTCATAGACATAGTCGTCGAGGTCGAAGGTGGTCAGCATGAGCACCTTGGGCCGGTGCACCACACCGGACGGCGGATCGAGCAGCCGCCGCGCCGCCTCCAGCCCGTCCATCTCCGGCATCCGTACGTCCATCAGCACCACGTCGGGATGCGTGCTGCGACTGGCCTCGATACCGAGCCTGCCATTGGCAGCCTCCCCCACGACATCGATGTCGCTCTGCATCGACAGCACCGCCGCGAACCCCGACCGCACCATGTCCTGGTCGTCCACCACGACCACCCGGATAACCATGCCCATCTCTCCTGTCCCGGTCACCTGACGAACCCGTGCGGCCCGGCCCATTGGCGGCTCAGGCATGGCTGCAGCGACATCGCCGTACTCCTGCGATCGGGCGGAGACCGGGCCCTACTCTCCCCTCTCGGCAGGGACCACCGCCTCGGCCGAACGGCCATGAGTAACCGGCCCGGGCAGGCGGAACCTCGACCGAAAGGCGGATGCGGAAGCGCCGCGGGGCGGACACACATGGTTCGGCGGAGTTCTCGAACAGCGCCTGCGGCCCAAGACCCCATCCCGGCAGCCGGATCGTCGGCTTCGCCACGACATGTGGACGCCTCCCACTAGCCGGCCCCACAAAAGCGAACGAGAAACGCCAGAACCATTGACCTGTCGTTTACTTCACCCCTACCTTCTGACCGACTCACCGAACCCGGTCCGGTATGTCGGACGAGAGTGGCGGTGGCCGCAAAAGGCGTGTGACTCAGAGCCCTCTCTCACGGGCGCCCCATGGGCCGGCGCCCTGGCAAGGTCAGCGTTCTTTCCCCCTTCCCTTCCCTTCCCCCTGGAGAGCCGCATGTCCCAGCCCGCTGCACGAAGTTGGACCAGACGCATCACGGCCCAGCTCCTCGCCGTCGGCCTGGCCGTCGCCGGCCTGGCGGCCCTCGACCGGCAAGAGCCACCGACGCCCCTGTCCGCCGAACCGGCCGCCGTGAGCACCAGTCAGACGGGCGTCACCCCGCCGCCGATGGGCTGGGCGTCCTGGAACAGCTTCTTCAGCAGCATCGACCACACCGTCATCAAGCAGCAGGCCAACGCCCTGGTCTCCTCCGGCATGGCGGACGCCGGCTACAAGTACGTCAACCTCGACGACGGCTGGTGGCAGGGCGACCGCGACGCCAACGGCAACATCGTCGTCGACGAGACTCTCTGGCCCGGCGGCATGAAGGCCATCGCCGACTACATCCACAGCAAGGGCCTGAAGGCCGGCATCTACACCGACGCGGGCAAGCAGGGCTGCGGCTACTACTACCCCACCACCCGCCCCGCCGCCCCCAACACCGGTATGGAGGGCCACTACCAGCAGGACCTGGAGACCTTCCAGCGCTGGGGCTTCGACTACGTCAAGATCGACTGGTGCGGCGGACGGGTCGAGGGCCTGGACCAGGAGACCACGTACAAGCAGATCGCCGCCGCGAACGAGGCCGCGACCGCCGTCACCGGCCGCAGGCTGGTGCTGTCGTTCTGCGAGTGGGGCACCGGCCTGCCGTGGAACTGGGCCACCGGTCACGGCGACCTGTGGCGCACCAGCCACGACGTCCTCCTGTACAAGGAGACCCCGGGCCTGACGAAGATGTACCGCAACTTCGATGAGGCACTGCAGCCCGCGGCCCAGCACACCGGCTACTACAACGACCCCGACATGCTGATGGTCGGGCTGAGCGGTATGACCGCCCAGCGGAACCGGCTGCACATGAGCCTGTGGTCGATCGCCGGCGCCCCGCTGCTGGCCGGCAACAACGTGGCCACGATGACCACCGAGACCCGCGACATCCTCACCAACCCCGAGGTCCTCGCCGTCAACCAGGACCGGCGCGGCCTGCAGGGCGTCAAGGTCGCCGAGGACACCCGCAACCTGCAGGTGTACGGCAAGGTCCTCTCCGGCACGGGCAAGCGCGCGGTGATGCTGTTCAACCGCACCGGCTCCGCCGCGAACATCACCGTCCGCTGGGCCGACCTCGGCCTGACCTCGGCCTCCGCCACCGTGCGCAACGCCTGGACCCGCACCGCCGCCGGATCGTTCGCCACCGGCTACACCACCTCCGTCCCCGCCAACGACGCGGTCCTGCTGACCGTCTCCGGCACCGAGGCGTCCGGCTCGACCTTTGAGGACACCACCACCGCCACCACCCCGACCTTCGGCAACGTCACCGCCACCACGGCGGGCACCAAGCTGGTGGACATCACCTACGCCAACGGCGGCAGCACCACCCGCAAGGCCACCATCCAGGTAGGCGGCCAGTACAAGTACGTCGTGGCCTTCCCTCCGACCGGCTCGGCCACCACCTACCGCACCGTCTCCGTGCTCGCCCACCTGGCCAAGGGCGCCAACACCGCGAGGTTCGCGGCGGTCTCCGGCAGCACCGCCCCCGACATCGACGCCCTCCGCGTCCAGGGCATCCCCGGCACCGACGGCACCGCCCTCGTCGGCGCGGCCTCGGGCCGCTGCGTGGACATCGACAAGAACACCTACGTCAACGCCACTCAGGCACAGCTCTGGGACTGCTCCGGCGGACGCAACGAGACGTTCACCCACACCTCGCGCGGTGAACTCGTCGTCTACGGCAACAAATGCCTCGACGCCGACAACAACGGCACCACCAACGGCACCAAGGTCATCATCTGGGACTGCACGAACGGCACCAACCAGAAGTGGACCGCCAACGCCAACGGCACCCTCACCAACAACGCCTCGGGCCTCTGTCTGGACGCCTCCGACGCGGCGACCGCCAACGGCACCAAGCTGATCCTGTGGACCTGCAACGGCCAGAACAACCAGAAGTGGACCCTCATCTGACCGACGCGGCGACGGCGTGATGTCACACGCCGGTCGGGAACGACGTCCCGGCGACCGGATCTCCGGTCGCCGGGACTCTTACGTCCGGTCTCGGCCCTCGCCCCGCCACGCGGAAGCCGGACAGCGCGGGGCGCCACGATCGGGCAACTCGGGTTCGAGCCGTACGGTCTGACGGGACCGCGAACCCACACGGCGATCGCGTCCTCCGCCGACACGGGTCCGGCCTGCGGCAGCGTGGCACCGCCAGGTGCCGCCTGCACCGCCGCTCTCAGTCCGAACGTCGCTCCGCAGAACGTTCGGGTGACAGCCGTTTGTCCTGCGGCTCGGCGAAATACGGTGCCCGTTCCGGCAGGAGCCGGGAGGTGTCCACGGTGAACCCCACGGCGGCCCCGCCTCCGGATCGTGTTCCCGCGAAGACAGTGCCGCCATGCATCTCCGCCACATCGCGGACGATGGCCAGGCCGAGCCCGGACCCGGGGAGGCCGTGGGCGGTGTCGGCCCGATAGAAACGGTCGAACACCCGCTTGACGTCGTCTGCGTCGATACCCGGTCCCCGGTCGGAGACCGTGATCGTGCCTCGACGGATGTGCACCTCGATGGGTTCGTCACCGCCACCGTCAAACTTGGCGGCGTTCTCCAGCAAGTTGCTCACGGCGCGTTCCAGTCCCTGGCGGCGGCCGCTGACCACGCAGTCGTCGGCGTCGAGCAGGACGAGCCGGCCGGTGCGCCGCCGCAGGCGCTGTGCGGCCCGGCCAGCCACCTCCGCCAGGTCCACGGGCTCCTCGGCTTCGTCGCGGCTCCGCGAGAGGGCCAGCCTGACCAGTTCGTCGACCAGATGACCGAGCTCGCGCGTCTCGCCTTCGACGTCGTCGAGGAGCCGGTCACGGTCGTCCGGGGAGAGTTCGGTGACGTAGCGCAGCACGCTCGCGTTGGTGGTCAGGCTGGTCAGCGGGTTGCGGACTTCGTGGGCGGCGTCCTGCACCAGCCTCTCCCGCACGGCGCGGGAGGCGGCGAGCCTGCGGAGCATCGTATTGAAGGACGCCGAGACCCGGGCGACTTCGTCGCGGCCGTCCACCGGGACCTCGCGGTCGGCGTGGTCGGCGGCACTGATCTCCTCGGCGGTCCCGGCCAGCCTCACCAGGCGCCGGGTGATACGCCGCGCGAGCAGCCAGCCCGCGCCCGCCGCGGCCAGCACGACCGCGAGGACGGCTCCCGCGATCTCCTTGGCGATGCCGACCAGCACGTCACGTGTCGGCTCCAGGGGAATGGCCGCCTGCAGGGCCCCCTGTCCCTCGCCCAGGGCGATGGTGAGTTGGCAGTAGGTGTCGCCGCCCACCTCGATCATGGTCGCCTCCTCCTGCCCGGCGGTTCCGGAGGCGGCGAGGGCACGTCCGGTGTCGGACACCGGCAGCGCCACGTCCGGGCCGCCCAGATGGGTGGTCGTGCCGTCGGGGGCCACAGCCCGCACGATCGCAGGCTGTTCCTCTTCGTCGCCCGTGCCGGGGTAGCCGTCCGAGTCCCGGGTGACCGCGTCGGGGAGGGCCTGTGCCGTGTCCTGCTCCTCAGTCACGGCCAGCGCGACCAGTCGGACCGTCCGATTGGCCCCGTCGACGACACGGTCGGAGGCGGCACGGAAGCTCAGTACACCGACGAGTACCGCCACCAGGGCTCCGACGGCGGTGAAGGCGAGGGTGAAACGCAGACGCAGGCTCATGGCCGACGCACTCCGTAGCCCACGGCACGCACCGTGTGGATCAGGTCGGGCGCGCCGGCGTCGGTGAGCTTGCGCCGCAGATAGCCGATGTAGCACGCCAGATTGTTCGTGTGCGGCCCACAGTCGTAGCCCCATATTCGTCTGGAGATCGTCGAGTGGGCCAGCACGATCCCGTCGTTGCGCACCATCAGCTCCAGCAGATCAAACTCGGTCTTCGACAACTGCAGTTCCTCGTCGGCCCACCAAGCGCGGCGAGCGTCCGGGTCGATGCGCAGGGAGGCGAACCGCAGCACGCCGCCGACAGGTTCTTCCCCTTGGGCCCGGGCCGAGAGCGTGGCCCGGCGCTGGAGCGCTCGCAGGCGAGCGAGCAGTTCGGGGACCTTAAAGGGTTTGGGCAGATAGTCGTCGGCGCCCGCGTCCAGGCCGGCGACCCGATCCACCGTGTCTCCGCGCGCGGTGAGCATCAGCAACGGGGTCCGGTCACCGTCGGCGCGCAGCACACGGCACACGGCCACGCCGTCGACGTACGGCATCAGCACGTCGACCACGAGGACGTCGAACGACTCCCGACGGGCTCGGGTCAGTGCCTCTACCCCGTCGGCGGCGGTGACGACCTCATACCCCTGCAGTTTCAGCGCCCGTGCGAGGGACTCGCGGACCGCACGATCGTCGTCGGCGATGAGGACACGGTTCGGCACCCCCACATGATGGCCCAGAACCTGCCGTCGTCCAGCGGCCGGTACCCCTGGAAACCAAGTCCCCCTCGAAGCACTCCGGTCGCTTTCGGCTCCTGCGGGGTGAACCCGGACTTTGCCCAATTCCCAAACGGCTCCCATGCAGGTCCTATTCGGCTCGATCACGATGGGGGTCCCCTCCATGCACCGTTCCAGGAGCGCCATGTCCACCGTCACTCTTTCCCCCACTGCCTCTGGCCCCGCCGACTCCCCCGCGCACGGATGGCCGCCACTCCGTGGACGACGGAAGCGGGCACTCGTGCGCCGCGCCATCGCCCTCGCCACGTGCGTCGGCCTCGGCGTCGCCGGCTGCGGCTCCGACGACTCTTCGTCCTCCTCTTCGTCGGAGACGTCGTCGAGCCAGAGCTCGTCCGCGACGGCGAGCACGGGCGCCGGAAAGGCGAACACGGCCGAGGTCGTGACCGCCGCCAACGCGTTCCTCAAGGCGCTCTCCGACGACGAGAAGGAGACAGCGCTCTACGACTTCGACGACGAGGCCAAGGCCAAGGGCTGGTCGAACTTCCCGACCTCCTTCGTCGAGCGCAACGGCATCGAATTCGCCGACCTCGACGACGACCAGAAGACCGCCGCGCTAAAAGTCATGGAGGCTGCCCTCAGCGAGCAGGGCTACGAGGAGCTGGAGGAGATCCGCATCGCGGACGAGTACCTCGGCGAGGTGGGGGCGGCCGACAACGGGGGCGGCCCCGGCGGGGGCGACGACTACAACGCGGACAAGTACTTCCTGGCCTTCTTCGGCGAGCCCAGCGAGACCGAACAGTTCATGGTCCAGTTCGGCGGCCACCACGCGGCGTACAACCTCACGTACTACAAGGACGACGTCAGCCTCTCCCCCACGCTGACCGCCATCGAGCCGTCGGAGTTCGAAACGGACGGTAAGTCGTACGCCCCGCTCCAGGACAAGCGGGACACCACCATCGCAGCCATCGGATCGCTCAGCGACAGCGAACTGGAGAAGGCCGAGATCGACGGCAGCTTCGACGACCTGCTGCTCGGCCCCGGCAACGACGGCCCCTTCCCCGACCCCGAGGGCGTCGTGATCGGCGATCTCACCGAGAAGCAGCAGGACAAAGTCACCGCGATGATCCGTACCTGGGTGGACGACCTGGACGAGGAGGCCGCGGAGGCGCTCGTCGCCAAGTACGTCTCCCAGTACGACGAGACATATCTGGGCTGGAGCGGCGCAACGGCCATCGACAACAAGGAGACGTACGTACGGGTCGACGGCCCGTCGGTCTGGATCGAGTTCTCCAACCAGGGCGGCATCGTGGTCCAGGGGGTCCACCAGCACACGATCTTCCGCGATCAGACAGCCGACTACGGCTGGAACTGACCGGAGCGAGGGAGCCTCACCGTGCCCCGTCTCCTGCCCGCACGTACACCGGCGGAACGTCTGCTGCCGGTGTTCCTGCTCGCGGCACTCATGCTGGTCGGCGGCCTCGCGTCGCCGGCCGGCGCCCATCCGATGAGCGCCTCCGCCGTCCTCCTCGACGTCCGCGAGGACCGGGTCGAGGGGGAGGTGCAGCTGCCCGTCGACCGCCTGGCCGTCGCCGTGGACCGGGAGCTCACCCGAGCGAGCGTCCTCGGCGCCGACCTGACGTTCCTCAAGCGCTACACCGCCGAGCACATCGCGGCCGTCGGCGACGACCACCGGCCCTGGGCCGTCACGCTCGGCACCGGGTCGGTCCGCACGATCGACGGGGTGGCGCACCTCGTCTATCCGCTCGGACTCCGCCCACCCGACGGCCGGGTCACCAACTTCCGCCTCCGCTACGACGTCATCGTCGAGGAACTGCTGACCCACAAGGTCGTCGTCACCGTCCGGTACGACTTCGACCGCGGCATCCTGAAGACCGACGACGCCGAGACCCTCGGGGTCGTCGACTTCGACACCAAGAGCCTCGAAGTCCAGGCGGGCGAAGGCTCATGGCTACGAGGCTTCGCGACGACCGCCGGTCTGGGCATCGAGCACGTCGGCGAGGGCGCCGACCACCTGCTGTTCCTGCTCATGCTGCTCATCCCGGCCCCACTGGTGGCCGCAGGGGGCCGATGGCGTGCGGCCCTTTCAGCGCGCCGCAGCGTCGTCCGCGTCGTCCATGTCGTCACCGCGTTCGCCATCGGCCACTCGCTCACCCTGGCGCTGGCGGCCACCGAGGTGATCGACGTGCCGACCCGCCCGGTCGAGACCCTGATCGCCCTGTCGATCGCGGTGTCCGCGGTCCATGCCCTACGCCCCCTGGTGGCCCGCGGCGAGGTACTCATCGCAGCCGGTTTCGGTCTCGTCCACGGCCTGGCGTTCGCCTCCCTGATCGGCGACCTCGGTCTCGACCGCGGCTCGCTCGTGACCACGCTGCTGGGCTTCAACCTGGGCATCGAGCTGACCCAGCTTCTCGTCGTCGCTCTGATGATGCCCTCCCTGATCGTCCTGGCCCGCACCGCCCTCTATCCCGCGTTCCGCGTCGGGGTGGCCCTGACCGGCCTGCTGTTCTCGGTCTCCTGGACGCTCGAACGCGCCGCCCTGACATCCTCCGACCCCTTCGAAGGCATCCAGACGTGGCTGGTCGAGCACCCGCTGCTCCTCGCCGTGACGGTCGCGGCGCTGGCCGTAGTCGCCCGGCGCACCGCACCACAGGCGCCCTCCGACGGCGGCGGAACGCTGGGAGCCGGAGCCCACTGACACGGCTGCCGTGCGACTGCGGAGGAGAGCGACGAGGCCGGAGTGCAACGTCTCGTCATCGCCGGCCGGGAGATCACCTCGCTGCGCATGCGGGCGCCGGTCCGGCCAGGGGACGTGTTGCACGGCACGATGGAGATCGTGGGAGATACGCCCCCGCGACGACGGCACCGCCGTCGTCCGCAGCCGGGCCCCTCACCAACGGCTCCGGCACCATCGTCACGGAGGTCCAGAAGGGAGACGCTCTGGGAACACCGGCCGACGGGCTTGGGTGAAGGCGGGGCGGCGTGATGGACCCGTATGCCGCTTGAGCGGGAGGGGTCCGCCGCCCATACCCCCTTCTCGTCGGTCCGCCGCCGCTGGGGCGGCGGCGGTCGCGACACACGCTCACCACCAGGGCGGGGCCGAGTGGGTCGACCGCACGCGGGCGGATGGCGGGTCCCCACCCGTGAACGCTTCGTAAGCCGCCGTTGCGCGAACTCCGCCGGTTCGGTGAAGGCCCGTACATGCACCGAACGGAGACGGACATGCACGTAGGCGTGCACATCAACCGGTTCGACCACCCCCAGGGCAGCGGCGCACTGCGCGCCGAACTGGCCGCCGCGGGGGCCTCGGCGGAGGCGGCAGGCGTGAGCCGGCTGTCGGTCATGGACCACTACTTCCAGATGGAGTTCAACGGCGGAGCCGAGGCACCCATCTGGAGGCCTGCACAGCCCTGGCCTACCTGGCCGCCCACACCTCCATGGTGCGGCTGGGCGCCCTGGTCACCGGAGTGACGTACCGTCACCCCGGGCTTCTCGCCAAGGTCGCCACCACGCTCGACGCCCTGTCCGGCGGCCGGGCCACCCTCGGCATCGGCGCCGCCTGGTACGACCGCGAGCACCACGGCCTGGGCGTGCCCTACCCGCCGCTCGCGGAGCGGTTCGAACGGCCGAAGGAGACTCTGCGGATCTGTCTGCAGATGTGGGACCCGGACAACAACGGTCCCTTCGAGGGCCGGCACCACCAGCTGGCCGAAACCCGCTGCGTACCGTCGCCGGTGAGCTCTCCGCATCCGAAGATCATGATCGGCGGCGGCGGTGAGAAGAAGACGCTGCGGCTCGTCGCACGGTACGCCGACGCCTGCAACCTCTTCGCCACCTCGCCCGAGGAGGTCGCGCACAAGCTCGATGTACTGCGCAGGCACTGCGACGAGGCGGATCGCGACTACGACGACATCCGCCGGGCGGTCACCTACTCGGGCGCCGCCGAAGGGGACTTGGACACCTTCCTCCGTGACATCGAGCCGTACACAGAGCTCGGCAACGACACGGTGATCATTTCGCCGCATCTGGGCGCCACCTCACAGTGGATGGAGGCCTTCGCCGCCCAAGCCTCGCTACGACTGACCGAACTGGGCTGAGCAGCCGGTAAACGGGCCGTTCCTCATCAGCGGGCTGCTTCCGGCCGCACGATGACGCGTGCTCGGCCGGCACCGGGATCAGGCCGCCGTCCGAAGGAGGACCGGACTTCTGTTGCCCGGCCCGGCAGACGGCAGTGGGAGTGCCGGCGCACGGCCCTCGGCTCACCGGTCGGGGCGGTGCGGCAGCCGTGCGCTCCGGACGGCGTCAGCGCAGGGTGAAGAAGATCATGGGGTTGTCCCGGCTGTCCTTCAGGGGGTGGCTCAGGGTGAGGTTTCGTTTGACGTCGTTCAGGCGGTCATACATCTCGGGTGCGTGGGCGCGGGAGGCGGTGAAGTAGGCGTTCTCCCGGTCGGCGAGCCAGCGCAGGACGACCGCTCCCTCGGTGAACGGCAGTGGCCTGCGGCCGTGGAAGACGTCGTGGACGCACATGGGTATGCCCGGCCGCATGTGCGGCAGCAGGTGCTGGATGTACCAGCGGGCGAAACGCGCCGAGTGCGCGGCGTCGATGAAGAGGAAGTCCGCGGTGTCCGGGATCTTCTCCAGGTTCTCCCGGGCGTCTCCCTGCGTGAACGTCCAGCGCCCGGCGGACAGTTGCTCGGGGACGTTGCGCACGACGTGATCCACGATGTCGTACGAGTACAGGTGGCCGCTGCCGTTGTCCTTCACGGCCTGGAGAATCCAGGTGGTGGACCAGCCGTGGAAGGTGCCGATCTCGACCACCGTCTCCGGACGAGTCTCGCGCAGCAGGAGATAGGTGATCTCCGCCTCGATGTCATCGAGTTGGGCTTTCAACGAGGTCGGCGGGGCGAGCAGCTCCCGCTGCTTCTCGCGGACCTGGTCGAGGTCGTGGGCGTAGGTGCGGTAGAGGCGGATGATGTGGTCGATGTCGATGGTCTGGTGCATGCGCGCTCCGCGGAAACCGGTTCTGGTTGGTCAGGGCTCGGTGACGGTAGGGCGCGGGGCCGGGACGGCACGTCACACCCAGGTGCCAACTCCGGTGTCACACCTGGGAGCGAGGGCGTGCCGGGTCTGGGCATGGGCGGTGTCGGGCGGTGTCGTCTGTGAGCCGGCCGGCCGCACCGGGCGCGGGTCAGGCGGGCAAGCCCGGGGTGATCAGCCAGCTCGTAGGCAATGGCAACGAGTCGGGCCCTGTCGCGGACCGAGCTTGGCGAGCAACCATGGGGTCTTGACGGTCTGCTCGGCCACCACCAGCGTCGCGGCGGTCTCCGCGTTCGACGGGCCCCGCGCCACCAGCAGCAGAACCGCCGACGATCACGCCGCCCGGCGCGGGGCGTCTCCTCCACCGTTCGGGCGAGACACCCGCCACCGGCACACGCAACACCGGCCGTTCGGCTGAGGCGCCTACCCATGTCGCGGCAGAAGAGTTGTGGCACAGCTTCCACCCCGACACAGGAGTACGGCGATGTCCCTTTCTCCCGGAGACCGCGAAGATCGCAGGCACGGCCCGGCCGGGTTCGCGGGAAGCGGTCGCAAGAAGCCCCAACCGAAGCGGACGGTGAACATGGGAAAACGGAAAGGAAGTTCGCCGGACGCGGACCGCTCCGGTGCCCGATCCCTCCCCGCTCTTGCGAGTGGCCACCTGGCGCGGGTCACGGCGCTGTCCGCTGCCGCGCTGGTCACCGCCCTGTGCCTGCCCGCTGCCAGGCGGATCCGGACTCCGTGCGGCCACGACAGCTGGCGGTTTCCGCGGCAGGTGCTGTCCTCAACGCCGCGCCGGTGTCGCGTCGGCACGTTCCTGTCAGGGCGACGCCCGCGATGACCGAGGGCTCCGAGGCGGTCACGGCGACGCCCGCACCGCCGACGGCATCGTCGTGACCGCCTGCACACAGTCCTGGACCACAAAGACCCCGCCTACCACAACTGCCCCATGAGCTGGGGCTTCCAGGGGTCGGCGACCATTGTGGTCGCCATCGCCGTTGTGGCCTCGATGGTCGCGTCCGCCGTGGAGAGGTCCACGGTGAGAGTCGTCCGGTGTTCGCGGTCGCGCCACGTCAGTGCCACATACTGCTCGTCGACCGAGAACGTGAAGGCGCCGCGGAAGGCAGGGTGGCGAGCGCGGAACTTCAGGGCTGCCAGGTGCGCCTCGACCAGGGGGGTGGCGAGCGCGGAATCGATCTCCGCCTGGCTGAAGTGGTGCCGGTTGATGTCCCGGCCGACCGCCGTGCGTTCCAGGAGGGTGACGTCGTTCCGCCCGCCGAGCAGACCCACGTAATAGACCTGGGGAATGCCGGGCACGAACAGTTGCATCAGGCGGGCGGCCAGGTAGCGCGCGTCATCGCCGAGGGCGTCCCGGAAAGTGCAGTTGACCTGGTAGAGGTCCAGATTGGACGCGGCGGTCCCGGTCGCGAGTCGGCTGGTCCCGCCACTGTTGGTGTGGATGGCCTCGACGAGCGCGTCGAGTTGCGAATCGTCCAGGAGCCCGTCATCGCCGGCCCCGTCGCCGCTGGGGCCCGCGTCGATGACGCCGATCCCGTCGTGAGTGTCGAGGACCGTGACGGCATTGGTGGGTCGGATCTCGAGCCACCGCGCCAGTGGTCCGCCGTCGTGGCTGGTCAAGGCGTGAATCAGGAGGGGAGGCAGCGCGAAGTCGTACACATAGTCGACCCTCTTCGCCATATCGATCTGCTGCCGGTGGTGACCGTGGATCTCCAGGAGTACCTTCGCCCCGCGAGAGGCCGCATAGTCGCGGATCCTCGCGACGAAGTCATACGAGGCCGGTGTCATGAAGCAGTCAGTGCCGGGGCTCTTGCCGGTGTAGCCCACGGCGTCCAACCGCAGCAGTCGCACTCCCGCGTCTGTCAGGGCGTCGATGACGGACGTGAGGTACCGCCACGTGCCCGGGTGACGGATGTCGAGGTCGATCTGCTCGGGAGTGAAGGTCGTCCACACCAGCCGTCGACGGCCCCCCAGGGCCATCGCAGTGAAGGGGAGGCCGGGGCGCGGTCGGTAGATCCTCGCCAGGTCCGACTCGGTGACGCCGTCGGGGAAGACGGACCCGAGTGTGAGGTACATGCCGGCGTGCGGTGAGGCGTCGCCGTGTTCGACGACATCACGGAAGCCGGGCGAGCGACTCGATACGTGGTTGACGATGACGTCGGACATGACGACGTGACTTTCGGACAGTGACTCGATGTCCTGCCAGGTCCCGAGGCGGGGATCTGGCTCGGTGTGGTCCTCGGGGTCGAATCCGGCATCGGCTCCGTCGTAGGGCCGGTAGAAGGGGAGGATGTGGACGCCGTCGAAGGCGCCTGCCAGCGGGCCGCGCAGCAGTTCCGCGAGACCACGCAGGGAGCCGCCGAGACGGTCGGCATAGGCGATCAGTTGGGGCCCGCAGCCCTGGCTGCCGTCGGATGAGGGCGAATGTGCATGGGCCATGGTCAGCAGTCCCCATATCGGCGGCGGCCCCGCGGACCGGCCCGCTCGGGCTTTTCAGGGTTCGTCATGGGAGAACGGCTCCATAGTGTGGTACGTGTCGACTGGTCGAGGTGATGCGGTCCCCCACGGGTCTCCCGACCCCAGCACCGAATCTGTGCCGGGAGGCTCTCGTCACCGTGCTGCCTGATCGGCGTCGCGGACGAGACGTCGAGCCGCTGCCGCGGGTGGGAGGGTTCCTACCGTCCGGGCCCTGCAGGTGTGCGGGCGCCGAGGCAGTCACCCAGCGCACGGGTCAACTCGTTGGCTCGTTGGTCGAGAACGGGGCCCATCTGGTTGCTGAGGTAGGCGAAGCCGACGCCGTATCCCTCGTCGGCGAAGCCGAGCTGGCCGCCCGCACCGTCGTGGCCGAAGCTGTGCGGGCTGAGCATGGGCCGCGAGGGCGGGGAGGAGAGCATGAAGCCGGTTCCCCACCGCTGTCCGAGGTCGGGATCGCCGAGCGCCATCTGCCCCCACGACTGCGGGACCAGGGCATCGGTCACCGACCGGGCGCTCAGGGTGCGGGGGCCGGCGATCTCGGTGACACAGCCGGCGTACAGACGTGCCAGCGATCGGGGAGTACCGATGCCGTTCACACCGGGCAGCTCGGCGGCCTGCAGGGCCGGGTCGTTGAGCGTGACGATGCCGTTCTCCGTGGGGAACGGCATCGCACCCCCCATGGACATGGCCTGCCTGACGACCGGTGTCGCCTGGACCTCGGCGACGGCCTGGGTCACCGGGGTGTCCTCGTCCGGAAGCGGGGGCTCCATCCAGGCCACCGTTGGCCTGGCCGACGCGGGGAGCCCGATCCAGATGTCCAGCCCAAGCGGCTCGACAAGTGTCTGGCGGAAGAAGCGGCCCGGTGTCAGGCCGCTGATCCGCCGGATCACCTCGCCCGTGATCCAGCCGATGGTGACAGGGTGGTAGGAGTGGGCGGTGCCGGGGGTCCAGATCGGCTCTTGGCCTTCCAACGCCCGGATGGCGGGATCCCAGGCGCAGATCTCGTCCCGGGCCAGATCCGCTTCGAGGGCGGGCAGTCCTGCTCGGTGGGCCAGCACATGGCGCATGGTGATGGTGCGCTTGCCGGCAGCCGCGAACTCCGGCCAGTAGGTCGTGAGGGGCACGTCGAGGTCGAGGCGTCCCTCCTCGACGAGCCGGTAGACACAGAGCGCGAGGATTCCCTTGGTGCAGGAGAACATGACGGCGGCCGTGTGCTCGTCCCATGCCCGGCCGGTGCGCGTATCGGCCACTCCGGCCCAGATGTCGACGACCTTTTGGCCGTCCACATACACGGTGCAGCCGGCACCGACGTCGCCCCGGTCGCGGAAGTTGTCGCGGAAGACGTCGACGATCCGCCCGAAGCCCGGCTCCGCCCCGCCGTGAATCGCTGGCGCCTCACGCCCGACCATCTCGGACGTCATGCCAGTACCCGGGCGAGGAAGCGCGCCATCCGGTCCCAGGCGTCCGTGGCGGCGTCCTCCGAACCGACGTGCGTGAACGCGTGCGGGCAACCTGCGTAGGAGATGTGCTCGGTCTCGACGTCGGCTTCGCGAAGCCGACGGGCGTAGGCGTCTCCCTCGGCGCAGAGCGCGTCATGGCCAGCGGTGATCACCAGAGCAGGCGGGAGGCCGGTGAGGTCCGGCGCCAGCAGCGGTGACGCGAGGGGATTGTGAGCGTCTGCCGCGGTCGCCAGGTACCAGGCGTTGAACTGTTCGGCGACTCGGGTGAGGAATTCCGCGAACGCGGGGTCGGGGCTCGGATCCGGGTTCGGTTTCGCCGAAGGGCTCGTGGCGAGGTCGAGTGGCGCGTAGTCGATGATCTGCCCACGCAGCGGGAACTGCGCGCGGTCGACGGCCAGGAGGCTGACCGCCGCGCTGATGTTGCCTCCCGCGCTGTGTCCCCCGACGACGAGTCGATCGCCGTCCAGACCCAGTTCGCTGCCGTGCCGGTGCAGCCAGGCCAGGAGCGCATGGGTCTGTTCGACGGCGGCCGGGAACGGGTGCTCGGGGGCGAGCACGTAATCGAGGTTGATCACGGCGCATCCGGCGGTGTCGGCCAGCAGCCGGCAGTACGGGTCGTCGGCCTGCCAGTCGCCGACCACGAAGCCGCCCCCGTGGAGGTTGAGGTACACCGGCAGTGGCCCGGCCACGTTCTTCGGCCGGTACAGCATCAGTTCCTCGACGGCCGCCTCGGTCGGCACCGGGACGCGCTCGTACGTGTCGCGTGGCAGCCCTGGGAGCGCGCGGGGGAACAAGGCGCTCTGTTCGCGCGCGCCCTGGCGGAAGACATGAATGTCGCTGATGTCAGGAATCACAGGTATCTCCTTACGGCCGGGGCGTGGCTCACTTGACCGCGCCCTTGACCATTCCGTCGATGACGTGCCGTTGCAGGAACAGGTAGGCCAGGAAGACGGGGATGACGCTCATGATCAGAGCAGCCATCATCGGCCCGTATTCCGTGGTGTGACTCTGGACGAATGCCATGGTCGACAGGGTGAGTGTTCGCTGCTCGGGCCGTCGCAGTACCAGGAACGGCATGAGGAAGTCGCTCCAGAACATGAGCACGTCGAGGACGACGATCGTGATCGTGATCGGTCGCAGGAGCGGGAAGATCACGTAGAAGAACGTCCGCACCCGGTTGCAGCCGTCGAGTGTGGCGGCTTCGTCGAGCTCCCGTGGGATCGACCGGATGAAGCCCGCGTACAGGAAGACGGCCATCGGCACGCCGCTCGCGAAGTAGACGTAGACGATGATCCAGTTCTGATTCAGCAGACCCAGATCGCCCAGGATTTTGATCATCGGGATCATCAGCACCTGGAACGGCACCATCATCGACACGATCATGAGGTAGAAGACGAACTGGTTCGGCGCCCACCGGACCCGGGTCAGGAAATAGGCCGTCATCGAGCCGAACAGGCAGATGACGACCACGCTGGACACCGTGATGACGAGCGTGTTCACGAAGCTGCCGAGGAAGTTCATCCGCTGGTAGGCATCGACGTAGTTGTGCAGGGTCACCGACGGCGGCGGACCCAGGGGATCACTGAGGATGTCGGACTCCGGCTTGAGCGAGTTCGACACGACCAGCAGGACCGGCACGATGTACGCCAGCAGCACCACGAGCATCCCCGCGGTCCGCCCGATACCCCGCCGTGGAACGCGCGGCCGGCGAACCGGTGTGACCTCAGCGGCAACGCGGGCCGTCTGGACATCAGTGCTCACAACTCCACCTCCCTGCGACGCCCGACCGATACCTGGAGTACCGAGATCGCGGCGACGATCACGAACAGGAGAAGCGCCTCTGTCTGCCCGGTCCCGAACTGCTGCGACACGAAGGCCTTCTGATAGACGTGCATCGCCACCAGCTCCGTCGACCCGTAAGGACCACCGCCCGTGAGCGTGAGGTTCATGTCATAGGTCATGAAGGAGCGGCCTATGGCGAGGAACACGCAGATCGTGAACGAGGGACGCATGAGCGGCAGGACGACGGAGCGCAGTCGTCGCAAGCCGCCGGCCCCGTCCATGGACGCGGCCTCGAGGACGTCACCCGGGAGGGCGGTCAGTCCGGCCAGGTAGATGATCACGAGGAACCCCGCCATCTGCCACACCGTCGCGATCACCAGCGCCCAGAACGCCAGCGTCTCCGAGGCGAGCCACGACGTGGACAGCAGATCGACGCCCAAGGCGGTGCCGACGGCGACAAGCCCCTGGGAGAAGATGAAATACCAGATGAAGCCGAGCACCACACCACCGATGAGGTTGGGCGTGAAGAACCCCGCGCGGAGCATCCCGCGGAAGCGGATTCGGCCCGACAGCATGTAAGCGATCGCGAAGGCGAACGCATTCGACAAGAGGACGACCGCAACGACATAGCGCCCGGTCAGCCACAGCGAACTCCAGAACTGGTCGTCCGCGATCGCGGCGGTGTAGTTGTCGAATCCGGTGAACGAGAGGGTGTTGCTCAGCCCGTTCCAGTTCGTGAACGTCAGCACGACGCCCCCGATGAAAGAAACGATCGTGATGGATATGAAGGCGAAAGTCGACGGACCTGCGAAGAACAGGAACCCGCGGAGGTTGCGCCACTGACGGCTCATAGGGGAGACCCCCTCATGATTTACGGGGCTTGGTGGTGTGCGTGCAGGCTGCCTGGTCTCGCGTCGAGCACCGCTGATGAGCGGTCCGCGGTGCTCCGACGCTGTTCGAGAAACCCAGGGGAGTGCCGGGCTACTTCTGGGACTTCCAGTAGCCGGTGATGGCCTTCGCGACTCCGGCCCGGTCGAGCTTGCCGGCCATGTACTTGACCAGAACGTCGCCCAGGACGGCCCCGTGATCGCTCGGCAGGCCCATGTACGGGGAGTACGTCGCGTTGTCGGCCAGAGCGGCGGCCACCGATCGCCCGAGCGGATTGCTGACCGGGAGCTTCACGTTCGTATAGGCGGGTACTCCTCCGGCCTTGTTCACCATGAAGTCCTGGCCACTGGCGCTTTGGACGTACCAGTCGATATAGGCCTTGGCCGCCTTCTGCTGGGCCGGCGTATTCACCGTCTTGTCGATGGCCATCACGAACGCCGACGTCGCCATGATCTTGTGATTCCAGGGATCGGACGAGTCGTCGCTGATCGGGACGGGGATGATCCCGTACCCGTCCCCGGCCGCCGGGACACCCATGGCCTGCAGCATCGGCCACTGGAAGTCACCCATGAACCAGAATGCCGCCTTGCCGTCCGCGAACGCCTTGCCGTCCGTCTCGATCGTGCCGGCGATCGGCTTGGAGGCGTTCAGGTTGTACTTCAGCATCAGGTCGAGTGTGTCCATCAGCCCGTTGAACACCTTGTTGTCCGCCAGGTCAGCGCTGCCCGCCTTGAGTTGCGAGACGAACCGCGCGCGGGCGGTGTCGTCCCCCTGGGCGTCGTAGAGTTTGCCGAGGAAGTGGGAGCCGAGCGACCAGGACAGGGGCGAGACCAGGAGCGGCGCTGTCCCCGCCTTCTTGATCTTGGCGAACAGCGCTGCCAGGTCGGAACGCGTCTTGATGGTCGATGGGTCGAACTTCCCGCCCGTCGCCGCCTCGATCAGCTTCCTGTTGTACAGGAACCCGACGCCCGTGGCCGACTGCGGAGCGCCCAGTACCTTACCCCCCACCGTCCCCTGCTGACGCGCCCACGGATACTCCTCCCCGACCCATTTCTCGTCCGACAGGTCCACGACCTTGTCGGCCACCTTGGCCAGGTCAGGGGCGTCGAGGATGAATATCGTGGGCACGTTGCCCGAGGCGTACATCGTCAGCAACTGCTGGAACGGCGGCTGATTCAACTGACCCTGAACGAAGGTCATCTCGTAGCGGGGGTTCTCCTTGTTGAAAGCCTTGATCGCATCCTCGGTCTGCGTGAGAATGCCCGGACCGCCGACGAACCCGGAGAAACCGACCGCCCCGTCCGCACCCGACGACGGGCTGCCGGATCCGGCCGCACTGCATCCGCCCGCGAGCAATGTGGCGGCGGCCAGCGCAATGAGTTCTCTTCTGCGCATCGCTTCCCTCCTCAACGTCCTTGTTCTCGGAGATTGATGGAACCGGTTCCACCATCTGGCGGGCGTAACGTAACATGACTTTCGAGAGCCAGCAATGGAACCGGTTCCACCAGTTCGTGCAGGCTGACCATGATCATGAGAGGGACAAGAGGCAAGGTGTCCGCAACCATTGCAGACGTCGCGCGACGTGCCGGGGTGGGCGTCGGCACCGTCAGCCGCGTCCTGAACGATCGGCCGAAGGTAGGTGCGCAGACCCGCGCCCGCGTCCTGGCGGCGATCGAGGAACTGAAGTACGTCCCCAGCGAGACCGCCCGCCGGCTCTCCCTGAGGCGCACGCAGACCATCGCCGTGGTCTCCGTCCACCTGGTCATTCCGTCCGTCATCGAGCGGATCCACGGCATCGAGCGGTCATTGACCGCCGCCGGACTCGACATGATCATCCGGAATGCGGAGACGGTCGAGCGGCGCGACGAGGTCGTCCGCGAGATCGCCCGCGCAGGTCGAGTCGACGGCGCAATCTTCATCTCCGTCGCTCCCCAAGGGGAGGGGCAGGAGGAGATCAGTGCGTCCGGTCTGCCGGTTGTGCTGATCGACGCCCGCCGCCCGGGCGTTCCCCACATTGTCTGCGACGACGTCGAGGGAGGACGGATCGCCGGGCGCCACCTGCTCGAGCTCGGGCACACACGGATCGGTTTCGTCGGTGACCCGCCGTCCCCGAGGCTCGGCGTGCGTTCGAGCCGCACGCGCCTTCGCGGCGTCACCGAGGCATTGCAGGAGTGCGCCCTCCGGATCGATCCGAGCCACATCGCCGAAGGTGAACACTCCCGCCTCGGAGGACAGCAGTCCGCCAGGAAGATCCTGTCCGGCGCAAACCCGCCGACCGCGATCGTCGCCGCGAACGACACCCTCGCATTCGGAGTGCTTCAGGCCGCCCGCGACCTCGGACTGGAGGTGCCTGGCGACCTGTCCGTGCTCGGATACGACGACATCGACGCCGCCGACCTCGTTCAACTGACGACCATTCACCAGCCACTGCGGGAATCCGGGACCGAGGCCGTCCGGCGACTGCTCGCTGCCATCGACGGAACCGGCAAGGGCCCGCTGCGCACAGTCCTCCCCGTCCACTTGATCGTCCGCGGCACGACAGGCCCTCCGCGCACCAGCCTCTGACACCGAGCAGCACGCGATCAAAGGCGAGACCATCAGGCGGCCTCACCGGCACCGGTGAGGTGACGTCGCGACGACGCCCCACACGCCGTACGGTGCCGCACGCGTGAGGCACTGGCCCCCGGCCTGGACTTCACGGCTGTCTTCGTCGGCACCGACATGGTGGCGACCGGCGCCCTGGCCGCCCTGCGCGAGGCCGGCCTCGATGTCCCCGGCGACGTCTCACTCGTCGGCTTCGACGACGTGCCCTTCGCGGCCGACCTCAGCCCGGCCCTCACCACGGTCCGGGTGCCCTACGAGGACCTGGGCCGCACCGCGGTCAGGCTGGCCCTGGGCGGCGAGGAGCGTCTGGCGGCCGACGACCACGTGGTCCTGAGCCCGCAGTTGGTGATCCGGCAGTCGGTGCGGGCGCTGCAGTGACGGCGCTCCAGGCAGGCAGCCCACGCGGGACAACTTCTCACTGAATTGTCATAGAAATTGAAAACAATCTTGGGATGCGGGCTGCAGTGTGGGAGCCGAGGGGACATGCACAGCCCGACCTGCCCGCGGCGTCGCCGGGGCGGGGTGGATAAGTACGGCTGTGGCCACACACTCACCGCACAGGGAGATCTACGGGTGGACATCAACCGCAGGACCGTTATCCGGAGCGCCACGGGCGCCGCAGCCCTGGCCGCGTTCGGAGTCGCCGAGGGCTCGGCAGGATCGGCGGCTTTCGCCGGCACCTCGTCGTCGAGCAGCTCGTCGAGCACGTCCTCGGCATACTCGCTGGAGTTCGATTCCACCGCCTGGTCGTACGACTCGACCAACGACGTGTACTACCAGATCGGGAAGATGTACGTCGCGAACCCGGCCGCGACGGACTACGAGAACCTGTCGATCTACGTGCCGGGCGCTTATCTGAAGGCCACCGCGAACAGCGACGGAACCACGTACACCGCGACGGTCGACCGGAAGGGCACCGTCGGCGACTACTCGGCACGCACGGCGCCGATCGTGATCCCGGTCAGCACCCCCGGCTACGCCGCGCAGAAGCCGGCCACGTCCTACAGCTACAGCAGCGTCTCGCAGTACCTCAAGGCCGGGCTCATCTACGTGTGGCCCGGCCTGCGCGGCCGGGACAGCTCGACCAGCACCCGCTCCGACGCGGCCCCCTGGGGCGTGACCGACCTCAAGGCCGCCGTCCGTTTCCTCCGGTACAACCGGAGCGTCCTGCCCGGCAGCACGGACGATGTCGTCCTGTTCGGCATGAGCGGCGGCGGCGCCCAGGACACCGTGGCCGGTGCGTCCGGTGACAGCCCCTTGTTCTACCCGTACCTGCGCTCGATCGGCGCGGCGATGGAGGACGCCAAGGGGCGGCCCCTCAGCGACGCGGTCGCCGGCGTCATGGCCTGGTGCCCGATCACCAGCCTGCACGAGGCCAACCTGTCCTACGAGTGGAACATGGGCCAGTTCGCCTCGACCGGCACACGCGCGTCCGGCACCTGGACCAGCGGCTACTCGACGGACCTCGCGAAGGCGTGGCCCAAGTACCTCAACCGCCTGGGTCTGCGCGACGAGAAGGGCAGGCATCTGAAGCTGACTGAGTCCAGCAGCGGCGTCTACCTGGCCGGCACCTACTACGACTACCTCATCGAGGTGATCACCACTTCGCTGAACCACTTCCTGGCCGACACCACCTTCCCGTACACCGTCACCACGCAGGGCGGCCCGCCCGGATCAGGCTCGACAGGGTCCTCGACCACGTACAAGACGGTCGCCGACTACATCGCTCACCTCAACACCGACAGCACCTGGGTCACCTACGACTCCACGGCCAACACTGCCAAAGTGTCCGGTCTCGAGGGCTTCGTCAAGAGTCAGAAGACCGCGAGCAAGCCAGTCGGCGCGTTCGACGGGTACTCCCGCGGGCAGACAGAGAACAACGTCCTCGGGATGGGGCTCAACGACCCGTCGCACTTCGCGCCGCTCACCCGTAACGTCATCAAAGCCAACCAGACGAAGTACGCCACGTACTCCGACTGGGACACCGCCTACAACTCCTCGGCGTACGACAGCGACTTCGCTCGGAAGGACAGCGTCGGCAAGGACATGGCCTGGCGGCTCGACGCGTACAACCCGCTGTACTTCCTCTCGCCCGCCTTCGCCGGCTACCGCCGGTCGCAGGTGGCGCCGCACTGGCGCATCCGTACCGGCATCATGCAGGGTGACACGGCCAGCACGACCGAGATCAACGTCCTGCTGGCCCTGCAGAACTACGGGATCCGCAACGTCGACTTCGCCACCGTGTGGGCCCAGGGACACACACAGGCCGAACGCACCGGCGACTCGACTACGAACTTCATCAGCTGGGTGAAGTCGGTCACCAAGAGCTGATCACCGGTTCGGACGGCCCGGGCGCCTGACCGGCAAGCCTCGATCAGGCGCCCGGCACCGAACCGGAGCCGCTCCCGGCACCACAGCCCCCGCATCGCCCAGCGCTTCTGAGCCTGTTACCGGTAGTTCGTTAACCGGCGATGGTGTGGGTTGACGGCAGGTCAGGGTGGTCGTAGGCCGGTGGTAGGAGTCAACTGGCTTGTTGGGTGCTGAAGATGACTGCTCGCCGTCCGTGTCCGCCTGCGCCGGGGCCGTTGGAGGAGTACGCGGCCCGATTCGATGACCTCTTCTTCAGCCTGGCACAGCGGCGGGGGTTTCGTGAGTATCTGACCGGACTGCTGGCACCGCGGGAGCAGAACAAGACGATCACCTGCTTGGCAGGGGCGGAGCCGGTGGCCGGCGCGAGGATGCCGGGGGTGCAGCGGCTGCAGTTCTTCCTGTCCGAGTCGCCTGGGATGCCGAGCAGGTCAACGACCGGCGGCTTGACCTGCTGCGCAAGCAGCCGGAGACGGCTCCTCACGACGGCGGGGTCATCGTCATCGACGACTCAGGGGACCGCAAGGACGCACGGCGACCGCGCACGTGGGACGGCAGTGGCTGGGCCGGCTGGGCAAGACCGACAACGGCATCGTCACGGTGACCACGGTGTGGACCGACGGCCGCGTGTACTACCCGCTGCACGCACAGCCGTACACGCCCGCCCACCACTTCGCCCGCGGCCGTTCCGACCCGGCCTTTCGCACCAAGCCGCAACTGTCCGCCGCCCTCGCGGCCCGGGCCAAGGAGGCGGGCTGCCGGGCCGTGGTCGCCGACTGCGCCTACTCCACCAGCGACGACTGGTACCTCGGTATGCGAGGCCGGCCTGCCTACGTCGTGGCGCTCAAGCCGCACCGCGGCACCTGGGCCCGGGCCGACCAGCCGCACACCCCCATCGATGCCGCCCGCGCCCTGGCCGGGACCGACCCGGAACATCCGGGTGACTGGACGCCGGTTGAACGCCGCTTCCGCGATGGGCACACCGAGACCTGGTGGGCCGCGGATGCCCGCCTGGGCGGCTACGGCCCCGACTCCCCGTGTCGCCTGGTGGTGACCACCGCTGGATCCGGGCGTGCTGCCGGAGAAGGCCACCTGGTTCCTGGCCACCAACCTGCCCCACCCCGACGCCCCGCACACCGCCACCAGCCCGCACCCGCCGGCCGAGATCGTGCGGCTCTACGGGCTGCGGCCGTGGATCGAGCGGAGCTACAAGCAGATCAAGGACGAACTCGGCTGGGCCGACTTCCAAGTCCGCTCCGACCGCGCCATCCGTCGCCACCAGACCCTGGTCAACTGCGCCTTCTCCTTCTGCTGGAACCAGTGGTTCGCCCCACCCGGCCTCCTGGACGCCACCAGGCCCGACCCGTGCCCCGACGACGGGCCAGAGAGGGGGCTCAGCCGCACCCCACCAGCCCCAACTGCCTTGCTGTCCGGGGGCTTTACGGGCCGTCCGTTCCTGGCTCACCCCCGCCGTCACCTTCCACCGATGGTGGCAAGCCTGGACGGACAAGGACCCGCCCTGCGAGCTCCAGGCCCTGATCGACGCGGTTGCCGCCGGACACGGCCTTGATCTCTACTGCCGGATTTAACGAACTA
>NZ_KQ948691.1:41269-50873 GCF_001514145.1 Streptomyces canus | reverse complement strand
ACGACTCACCGACAGAGCCAGCGCCCGGGTCAGCTCCCTGCGCCAACGCCGCACGGACCCCGACGACATCGCCGTCAACGACGGCATAGTGCACCGCCACACGACCCACGATCAGGTGGTGCTTGGAGCCGGGGCGGGCGCGGTCGACGGGTGAGGGGCCGATGTGGTCCCCCCTTTGAGTGCCCGGACGTGCGACCGGTCTACGGAGCAGTCATCCAGGTCCAGCAGGCCGGCACGGCGCAGCTCGGTCAGCAGGGCCGCGTGCAGGCGCCGCCATACACCCGCCTCGGTCCAGTCCCGCAGCCGGCGCCAGGCCGTCATCCCGGAGCATCTCACTGTCTCCGCGGGAACGTCACGCCATGCGACACCGGTCCGCCGCACATACATCACACCAGCAAGTGCCACTCGGTCGGGAATGCGCAAACGCCCGGGGTAGCGATGGCGCCGCTCGGGAGCGGGCGGCAGGAGCGGGGCCACTCGTTCCGACAGGTCGTCAGGAAAAAGATCAGCACGCACCCCGAGCTGGCGCCTGTCGCTCGTGCAGCCGGGTTACGAGGTCGCCTCCTGGAGGCCTGCGTGGCTGTCGTCCGAAAGGCCGAACATTGGCAGACAGGGCGACAGCCCGACGATCGAGACCGGGACATGCTGGTGCATCTCCCAGCGGGCTCGCGTCAGCCTCAGCCGCCGCATCGTCGCAGGCTGGCCACGCACCACATGCCGCTCGACACCGTCGAGTACGTAACCGTGTTTCATGGATACGGTGAACGAGGAGGCGTTGTCCTCGAAGGCACCCGACATCGCCTCGAGTGCGTTCAGGCCGGCGAAGGCCAGGTGCAGCACTGCGGCACGCATCTCGGTACCGATCCCTTGCCGTTGGAACCGTGCCCCGAGCCATGAGGCAGTGCTCACCTCCCGCAGCTTGGCAAAGTCCCGGGCCGCGATGGTCTGCAGGCCGACGACCTGTTCATTTTCAAAGACAACGAGGTTCAGGGCCCAGTTCTCAGGGGACCAGTTCCCCCTGCGCAACCAGTGGTGCTGCACCACCGAGCGCGCCCGGTCCGCTGGAGGCAAGTCGGTCCATGGCACGAGGAAGGGCATGCGGTCCGGCTCGTGGACGCCTTCTGCCGCAAGCTCACCCAACTCGGCAAGCTCATCCTCGCTGGGCAGTCGCAACTCCAGGCGCTGGGTACTCAGACGCAGTCCGACCAGGGGCCAGTGGTCAATCAGCATGCGTCATTGTCGAAGACGAGGGCAGCCGCGGTCATCTGATTTCCGCGCTCGGGCAGACACGAGGTTCGACCTGTGAGTCACCGGCGCGGCGGGCGACGCACCAGCACGAACTCGCCGACGGTTGGGGCATCAAGGCGCAGGTGATCCTCAACGGCGTTGCGTACGAGCGCTTCGCGCGCACCGAACCGGCGGTCCGCGACGCCTGGCGCTCTCAGCTGGGCCGGCACGTCCTCACCGTCGGCGGCATCGAGCCTCGCAAGGGATCACTGGACCTGCTCGAGGCGTACGCCCTCCTGCACACCGAGCACCCGGACGTCCGGCTGGTGATCGCGGGTGGGGAGACCCTCTTCGACTACCGCGACTACCGCGCCCACTGGGAAACCCCCGGGCCGCCGAACTTGGCATCGACCCGGTCGTCCTCGGACCCGTCCCCGACAGACGAACTCCCGGCGCTCGTCGCGGCCGCCGACGCCTTCGCCTTCCCCTCCCTCAAGGAGGGCTTCCGCCTGGCCGCGATGGAGGCGCTGGCCGCCGGAGTCCCGCTGGTCGTACGCGATCTCCCCGTCCTGCGCGAGGTGTTCGGCCCCGCAGCCCGCTTCGCCGCCACGACCAAGGATCTGGCCGACCAGCTCGGCCAAGTCCTCACCTACCACGACCCGGCGCTGCGGACCGCCGGCCGGGAACTGGCCGCCCGCCACACCTGGTCCCAGGCTGCGCGGCGGCACCTGGCCTTCTAGTGCTGCGCTGCCTGAGCTGAACGCCGTGAACCCGCCCCCATCGCGGTGAGCCTCCTGACGCTCACTTCCCCGGATGCGGCGTGCGACAGATCAGCTCCGCAGGAACGGGGGAAACTGCCTGGGGCAGGAACGGTTACTCCGGACAGCCGCTCGCGTCTCCCGACGTGCTTTCGCTCTGGCGGTGAGGAGAGCCGGGCAGGGGGAGAGAGAACCACACGGCTTTGCCTTCCTCGGCGAGCAGGGTGCCCCATGTGGAGGCCAGTTGGTCGAGCAGGGCCAGTCCGCGGCCCGACTCCTCGTCGGGGCCTGCGGTCCTGGCGCGGGGCAGCACCGGGCTGCCGTCGCAGACTTCGATGTGGAGCTCGTCCCGGGTCCGGCGCAGGCGCAGGCGCAGAGGGTCGCAGGCGTGGCGCACCGAATTGGACAGCAGCTCGGAGGCCAGCAGGCACGCCGTGTCGGTGAGAGCCTCGCAGTGCCAGTCCTGCAGCGTGTGGCGCAGGAATCGGCGCCCTTCCCGCACGCTGATGGGAGTTGCGGGAAGGAGCGCGGACACGGCGGTCACGGGAGCGGGCGGGATGCGGGCCAGGAGCAGGGTCACGTCGTCGCTGTAGTCCTGGGGGTCGGGCAGCAGGGCGGTGAGAACGGAGTTGGCAGCCCGCTCCAGGCAGTCGGTGTCGGCGACGGCCTTCTCCAGGGCGATGGCCAGGGCGTCGATCTGCAACTCGATGTCGCTGGTGGGGGTTTCCACCAGGCCGTCGGTGTAGAGGGCCAGCACCGAGGCCGGCGGCACGGTGAGCCGGGTCTCCTGGTGAGGCACATCGCCGACGCCCAGCGGCACACTGACATCGACCGGGAGCCTGCGGACCTGTCCGGTGCTATCCACCACCAGCACCGGCAGATGACCGGCCGAGCACACCGTCAGGGCGCTCTCGTCGGGGTCCAGGACCAGGTAGCAGCAGGTGACGAGCTGGTCGGGCAATTCGCTGACGACCGCGTCCAGGGCCCGCATCAGCTGCCAGGGCGGCATGCCGGTCTTGGCCAGGGCATGAGAGGCCGAGCGCAGCTGGCCCATGACGGCGGCGGCCTCCAGGCCGCGGCCCATGACATCGCCGATCAGGACGCCCATGCGGCCGCCGCCCAGGGCTATCAGGTCGAACCAGTCCCCGCCCACGCCGGGTCCCTGGCGGGCGGGGAAGTAGCGGCTGGAGGTGTCCATGCCGGGCAGTGGGGCGGGTGAGCCCATCAGGCTGCGCTGCAGGGTCAGGGCGACATGGCGCTGCTGTTCGTAGAGTTCGGCAAGCTGGGTCTCGGCCTTCTTGCGTTCGCTGACGTCGCGGATGGCGGCGGAGACCAGCGTGCCCTCCGGGGTCTCCAGCGGGCTGAGGCTGATCTCGACCGGGAACTCGGCCCCGTCCCGGCGCACCCCGTACAGCTCCAACCCGGCGCCCATGGGGCGCACACGACGGTTGTCGACATAGCCGTGGCGGTGGGCGGGGTGGTGATCGTGGAACCGCTGGGGGACCAGGATTTCCACGGGCTGTCCCAGGAGTTCTTCGCGCCGGTAGCCGAAGAGGGCTTCGGTCTGTGCATTGACCAGCTGGATGGTTCCGGTGTCGTCCACGATGACGATGGCGTCCGGGGCGGCCTCCAGCAGCGCGCGGAAGCGGGCTTCGGCGGCCTTGCGTTCGCTGACGTCACGTACGGCGGCGGAGATCAGCAGGCCGTCGGGGGTCTGCAGGGGGCTGATACTGATCTCGACCGGGAACTCGGCTCCGTCCCGGCGCAGCCCGTACAGGTCCAGGTTGGCGCCCATGGGGCGCACCTGCTGGTTGGCGGAGTAGCCCAGACGGTGACCGGGGTGCTGAGCGCGGAAGCGCTGGGGGACCAGCATCTCGATGGGACGGCCGAGCAGTTCGTTGCGGGGATGCCCGAACAGGGCTTCGGTCTGGGCATTGACCAGGCGGATGATGCCGGTGTCGTCCACGATGACCATCGCGTCGGGCGCCGCCTCGAGCAATGCGCGAAACGGCTCCTCAGCCACAGGGATCATGCTGGGGTGCGTTGGGCGCCTGCCTGGTTCCATGGCACATTTCAGCATCGTCTGTAGCGAGGGCGGGCGTCTTGTAGCGAAGTGTCCTTTCGTGACATTTCCTGGCCGGAATGGAGACGCGGCTTCCGTGGTGCGTTCACGTCCGTGGAAGGGGCGAACGGATCGGGGGTCGCCGCAGGGATAAGGGCCACCAGCAAGGAAGACAGGGCGGCTGCCGGTTGGCGTCACGCTCTGAAAGCCGCTGGCGGGTCAACCCGTCTGCGGTGTGCACAAGTTGCAGGGAATCTGGTGTCCGAGGGCTTGCCGAACCGCTGAGGTCAACATTTAAGTCAAGACGTGAACTAAGCCGTGAACCGGCCTCGTTGCATGTTGCACAACCTCACGCACCGCACGACCGCCACAGCACGGCCTTTCGTGACCATCCTTCATCCACCCCCCAGGGGAACATGGCATGGGCCTCAGATCTGTCGGTGTCGCGCTCGGAAGTACGGTGGCGCTGATCGCCCTTCCTGTCGTCGCACCACCGTCGGCCCTCGCGGCCGACGCCAATCTGTCCCAGGGCAGGACGGCCGCGTCGTCCTCGACGGAGAACGCAGGGACGCCCGCAGCCGCGGCGGTTGACGGGAACACAGGCACCCGCTGGTCCTCGGCCGCGACCGACGCCCAGTGGTTCCAGGTCGACCTCGGGGCCACGGCCTCGATCAGTCAGGTCGTCCTCAACTGGGAGGCGGCCTACGCCGCGGACTACAAGATCCAGGTCTCGCCGGACGGCGGTGCATGGACCGATCTTCGGACCGTTACCGGAGGGGACGGCGGAACCGACACCCTCACCGTCTCGGGTCAGGGCCGATACGTCCGTATGCAGGGCATCCACAGGGCCACCCCGTGGGGTTACTCGCTGTGGGAGTTCCAGGTGTTCGGGACCCCCGGCCCGACCCAGCCCGGCAGCTGCTCGACCGCCAACTCGACGCAAGGAAGGACCGCTTCAGCGTCCTCGGCGGAGAACGCCGGCACCCCCGCGTCCGCAGCAGCCGACGGCGATGATTCCACCCGCTGGTCCAGCCAGGCCGCGGACCCCCAGTGGCTGCGCGTCGACCTGGGCTCGTCCCAGGACATCTGCAAGATCGACCTGAACTGGGAAGCCGCGTACGGCAAAGACTTCCAGCTCCAGGCATCCACTGACGGCCAGAACTGGAACACCCTCAAGACCGTCGCCGGCGCGACCGGAGGCCGTGCCTCCTACGACGTGAGCGGCACGGGCCGCTACGTCCGCATTCTCGGAACCGCCCGCGGAACGGCCTACGGCTACTCGCTCTGGGAAGTCGCCGTCCACACCACCTCCGGCGGGACCTCAGGCCCGGTCCAGGGCGGCGGCGACCTCGGCCCGAACGTCATCGTCGTCGACCCCTCCACGCCCAACCTCCAGCAGAAGTTCGACCAGGTCTTCACCCAGCAGGAGTCCGCACAGTTCGGCTCCGAGCGCTACCAGTTCCTCCTCAAAACGGGCACCTACAACGGCATCAACGCCCAACTCGGCTTCTACACCTCGATCTCAGGTCTCGGGCTGAACCCCGACGACACCCAGATCAACGGCGACATCACCGTAAACGCAGGCTGGTTCAACGGCAACGCGACACAGAACTTCTGGCGCTCGGCGGAGAACCTCGCCATCACTCCGTCCAACGGCACCGACCGCTGGGCCGTCGCCCAGGCCGCGCCTTTCCGCCGCATCCACGTCAAGGGCGGCCTCAACCTGGCACCTGACGGCTACGGCTGGGCCTCCGGGGGATACATCGCCGACTCCAAGATCGACGGCACCGTCGGCCCGTACTCGCAGCAGCACTGGTACACCCGCGACAGCTCAGTCGGCGGCTGGACCAACGGCGTGTGGAGCATGACGTTCACCGGTGTCCAGGGCGCCCCCGCTACGAACTTCGACACCGGCCCGTACACCACGCTGGACACCACTCCGGTCTCCCGCGAGAAGCCGTTCCTCTACCTCGACGGCAACGACTACAAGGTCTTCGTCCCCGCCAAGCGCACCAACGCCCGCGGTGTGTCCTGGCCCGCCAACGCCGGGACCTCGCTCCCGCTCAGCCAGTTCTACCTCGTCAAGCCCGGCGCGACGGCTGCCACCATCAACACCGCGCTGGCCCAGGGCCTCAACCTGCTCTTCACCCCCGGTGTCCATCACCTCGACCAGACGATCAACGTGACCCGGTCCGACACCGTGGTGCTCGGGCTGGGCCTGGCCACGCTGGTGCCCGACGGCGGCATCGACGCCATGCACGTCGCGGACGTCGACGGCGTCCGGCTCGCCGGATTCCTCATCGACGCCGGCGCAACCAGGTCCGACACCCTGCTCCAGATCGGCCCCGCCGGTGCGGGCGCGGACCATTCGGCCAACCCGACCACCATGCAGGACGTGTTCATCCGTATCGGCGGCGCGGGCCCCGGCCTCGCGACCAACTCCGTAGTGGTCAACAGCGACGACGTCGTCATCGACCACACCTGGATCTGGCGCGCCGATCACGGCCAGGGTGTCGGCTGGGAGACCAACCGGGCCGACTACGGTCTGGTGGTGAACGGCGACGACGTCCTGACCACCGGCCTGTTCGTCGAGCACTTCAACAAATACGACGTGCTGTGGAACGGCGAACGAGGCCGCACGATCTTCTTCCAGAACGAGAAGGCCTACGACGCCCCCAACGCCGCCGCCATCACCCACGACGGCATCGTCGGCTACGCCGCCTACAAGGTCGCCGACACAGTCAACGTCCACGAGGCCTGGGTTCTGGGCAGCTACTGCAACTACACCTCGGACCCCTCCATCGTGCAGCGTCACGGCTTCCAGGTGCCCGTCAAGACCGGCATCAAGCTGCACAGCATCCAGGTGATCTCCCTGGGCGGCAAGGGACAGTACGCCCACGTCGTCAACGACACCGGCACGCCCACCTCCGGCACCGACACCATCCCATCCAAGATCACCCAGTTCCCGTGACAAGCGGCCGGTGAGCCGGCCCGCCACCGGCCAGGACACTGACCTCAACGTGCAGCGGACCGCGCTCGTGGTCCGCAGCACTGTCCTGCCGCGCCGCCTGGCGGGCAGGACACCGTCCTGCTCACCAAAGGACGGTGATATCGGCCCGGTGGCCCGAAGGCCGTCGGCCGAGAGACCGCAAAGGAGGCGCGCCACGGCCTACGCCACGATGCTCAAACAGTGGCGAAGGCGGCGTCCTGCGTACTGCCGTGCGGTGAGCGGAGCAGCAGCCCGTCCGTTCCTGCCGCTCACCGCAGTACCTGTGCGGTGCGGGCGGCCGAGAGCCAACTGGGGAACTCGTGCAGGAGGCGGTCGTACAACAGCGGGTCGGGAACGCTGCGAGGGTCGCGGCCGGCGTGGAAGAACCCCGCGTTGTCGACGACGCGGCGGGCGGGGACGGCCAGGTCGTCGAGTCGGCGCAGGAAGGCGAACTCGTCGTCGTCGGGGTCGCCGAACCCGATGAACTGCCAGAACAGGGGCAGGCGGGCGGCCTTGCACAGGTACCGCTCAGCGGCGGCCTTGCTGGTGGGCCCGCCATCGGTCTGGAACACGACCAGGGCAGGGGAGTGGCTGCCGGAGGCGAGGTGGTGGTCGATGACCGCGTCCATCGCCCAGTGGTAGTTCGTCCGCCCCATGTGGCCCAGGTTCTGGTGGAGTTTGTCGATGCGGCCCCGGTGGCCGCCCAGTTCCAGGTCGGCGCCGCCGTCGACGTCGGTGGAGAAGAACACGACGGGAACGCGGCCGTCGTCGTCGAAGTGGGCGGCCAGCGACAGCACTTGCTCTGCCAGGTGCTGGACGGTTCCGTCCTGGTAGTAGGGGCGCATGGACCCCGATCGGTCCAGGACGAGGTAGACCGCAGCCCGCTGCCCGGACAGGCCGTGCTCGTGCACGCTGGCTCCGGCCGACTTGTACAGACTTACCAGGTCGGGCGCCGTCTCCTGCACTTTGGACAGGCTGATGGCCGAACCCCGCTCAGCGCTACTCATCATGATCTTTCCGGCCGGGCCCCAGAGGCGGGGCTAGGCCTTTCTAGGACACCGGCCGGGCCGGTGCGTGACCATGCCCTCTTCTGCCGGTGGCGGCGTGCTGGTGGGCACGGACGACGGTGGAGCCGATCTGGACGAGCCAGTCGATGTCGGCGGTCGCATCCGCACGGGCTTGGATCTGCTGAGGCCTGGGTGAACACACCCTCCAGGGCGTAACGACGGAAGCGGGTGCAGACGGTCTGCCATGGACCGTAGCGTTCCGGCAGGTCACGCCAGGACATCCCGGTCCGGATCTTGTAAACCATCCCGTTGATGACTGCCGGTCCGACAGCTGCGGCCGCCCAATCGCAGCCCGCGGCATCAGCGGAGCGAGTAACTCCGACTCACGATCGGTGAGTTCATGGCGGCGTATCACCTCACCATGATGGCTGGCCCACCATTGCGGTTCCGGGCCCGGGCCGCCGTCCTTGCAAGCAGTGACCGTTGGTCGGCAACAGAGCCGGGTCCTGGGGCCGGGAGGTGGGAGTGCGGACCACTGAGCCCGCACAGCCGCTCAGATCCACCGAGCCTTCCAAGCCCGGGATCAGATCATCGGGGCACGTCGGTGCCCGTGATGATGCCGTGGAGTCAGTCGGGCGTGCGGGACGACATCGGTGGAGAGCGTCTTGCCGCTTTCGTCGGGGCCACTGACCACACCGGCCACGGCCCACTGGTTGCCGTCGCAGACCAGCGCGGGCCCACCGGAGTCCATGTTCGACTGTGGCCGCACCACGCCCGGCAGCCGGGAGCCCCAGGCCGTGTTCGTGTGCAGGAACCCGGGCTGCGCATGGTCGGGCAATGTCGACCACAACGCAGCCCGCAACGCCTGGCATCTGTACCGGATGGGCCTCGCGCTCATCCCGGCTGCCGGGAGGGCAGTCGTCAGGCGCGCAAAGTGCGTCAAGTGCGCTGCCGCCAGGCAAGCGGGATTCTCCCGGCTTCAGCCGGAAGAGCACTTCAACGCAAGTACTTCACCACTCGGCCCCAGCGCGAATTGTGCGCATCGATCCGGTCCTGCGCGACTCGTTGGAGTCTGGGCTGGTGCAGTGTGGTGACCTGTGACGATGTCGGCCTTCCGGGCGGACGGGATGCCCGGCTGGGGGAGTGGTGAAGCCCGAAGGCTCTGCCAACACGCGCTGCCCTAGCAGTGGTTGGCTGTGCCGTGTCCTTGCTCGAGGGCGCGTGGTCCTACAAGTAGCGTTACCCACACCCAAGTTCAACCTGAAACCAGCCTTCTGATAATTTCAGAGAGCTGGCGTCTGTGTGGTCACGCCCTCAAGTCGGTGTCAGACTCGAGCAGATGACAGCCCCTCAGGAGGTGCCAGAGTGAGCGACGGCCGGCCGGCTGCGGGTAGCGGTAGTGCCCCCACCGTTCTCCGTATGATCCTCGGCCGGCGTCTTCAGGAGCGACGGCAGGACGCGGGGGCCTCGCTGGAGGACGCGGCCAGGGCCCTGAGGGTGACGTCCCTGACCATCCGCCGTCTGGAGAAGGCGGAGGTCGCCCTCAAGCCGCTCTATGTGG
>NZ_KQ948691.1:0-40769 GCF_001514145.1 Streptomyces canus | reverse complement strand
CCATGTACCTGGATCAGCGCTCGGACGTGTCGGCGCATCTGGAGGCGCACAACCGCATGTCCCTGCTGGCGTCGGACGCGGACAGCAAGGCGCTGCTGAACCGCATGCGCAAGGAGTACTCATGACCACCGACTGTCACGTCTACAACGGGATGCCGGCCACCGCTCCGGCCGGACCCGCGCTGATCTACACCCCGCAGGAGATCGCCGCGTTCGTCACGGGCATCAAACAAGGCTTCGCCGACCATCTGGCGGCCAGCTGAATCCGGACCGGTGGGACTGAGCCGGCCTCCGGCCCACCTTCCCGGCACCCCCACACACAGCACCGAAAGGTTTGGACAGGATGACCAACTCGCACGCCGCGCGGGAGATCGACACGAGTCGGCCCCACTCGGCCCGGATGTACGACTACTACCTCGGCGGCAAGGACCACTTCGAGGTCGACAAGCAGGCGGCCGAGACCGTCGCGGCGGTCTACCCCGGCATCTTCACCTGCGCCCGGGAGAACCGCTCCTTCATGCACCGGGCCACCCGCGTCCTCGCCCGTGAGCACGGCATCCGTCAGTGGTTGGACATAGGCACCGGCATCCCGACCGAGCCGAACCTGCACCAGGTCGCCCAGTCGGTGGTGCCCGATGCCCGGGTGGTGTACGCCGACAACGACCCGCTGGTCCTCAGGTACGCCGAGCGTCTGATGCGGAGCACGCCCCAGGGCCGCACCACGTACATCGAGGCGGACGTCAACAACGCGGGCGCGCTGCTGAACGCGCCGGAGCTGGCCCAGGTGCTGGACACGGGCCGGCCCGTGGCCCTGTCCCTCAACGCGCTCATGCACTTCGTCACGGATGCGCAGGACCCGTACGGCATCGTGAGCCGTCTGCTGGAGGCGCTCCCCTCGGGCAGCGCGCTGGCCCTGAGCCACTGCACGCCGGACTTCGACCCGGGCACGTGGCAGAAGGTCACGGACATCTACATCAACGCCGGCACGCCCGTGCAGTTCCGCAGCCATGCGGAGGTCGCTCGATTCTTCGAGGGGCTTGAGCTGCTCGACCCCGGGGTCACGGTCGGTCACCGCTGGCGCCCGGACGAGGAGCCCATCGCCTCGGACGCCGAGGTCAGTCTCTGGACCGGCGTGGGCATTAAGCCGTAGCGCAGCAGCGGGCAGCCGCCGTGCGGGAGCTGGATGCACCCGCACGGCGGGGGCGGCTGGATGTCGAAGGGTGCCGCGTAGCCGATGTCGGTGCGATACCGGTGCCGGGCCCTGGAGCCTGGGGCTTCGCGGAGTGGGCGCGTCGCTGGCGTGACGGCGAAGGCTGGTGGGCAGGAGGCATTCGGCACTGGGCATCGCTGCATCTCGTCGGTAACCCGGTCTTGGCGTGTGCGGGTGAGTTTCCGGGGTGCATGGCCGACCTCTGCACGCTGTTCGCTAGCATCCCTGCGCATGACGATGCGGGGGTGGCGACTGGGTGTCGTGGCGGTGCTGGCAGCGATCTGTGTCTCCGGTCCAGGACGCCCGGAAGTCATCCGTACGGCGTCGGACCTCGGCCCCCTCCCGGCCGACCGCTACGACTTCACGCCGCAGGACTATCAGCGATCGCAGCGGGCATCGGCGTTGCTGGACCGGCAGTGCATGCAAAGGCGTGGCCACCCGGACTTCCCGCTCGACCCCCGCGACCCCAGCGACCCCTTCGTCATGACCGCGGTCAGCACCGACTACGGCGCCCTGGATCTCGCTACCGCCCGCCGCTGGGGCTACGGCTGGGACCCGGCAACGTCCCAAGATTTCCGGCCGAAAGGCCGCCGGATGACCAACGCCGAGTATGCCGACTTCCCCGCCTGCAACGCCGAGACGAACCGGCGGCTGATGCGCGGCATCGACCTCAAGCGGGACTGGCTCTACGCAAGTACACGGGCGATCGAGGTCGACAAGGCGGTCAAGCGCGACCCGCGCCTCCGCGCGGCATGGGCTGTGTGGTCCCGCTGTGTGGCGGAACAAGGATTCACGCGCTATACCGACCCCGTCGCGGCGTACACGGACTCAGCCTGGCAGCGGGGCAGCGACGGCAACACCCGCCATACGCAGCGGGAGCGGGCCACCGCCGCCGCGGACGTCACCTGCAAGCGCCGCCACCATACAGCCGAGGTCTGGCACGCTGCACGGGCGCGGAACCAGGCCGTGGACATCGCACGGCACCGCGACCGCTACGCCGCCGGACTGCAGGCGCTGCAGACGTATCGATCCAACATCGCCGATGTGCTGCGAAAGCTCGGCTAGCAGGCGCCGACGCACGACTGTGAGCCCGCGAGAGTTGACGGATATGCGGCCACCCCTCAGCTTGTCGATCAACCACAGGCGTTCGGCGGGGTCGCGGCAACGGTGGCCTGGGCGGTCCAAGACCCGGGGCCCGGGGAGGATCCCAGGTCACGTCGACGCGTACTTCGTGGAAGTCCTGTGCGAGTCCCACCACCATGGCCGCCGCGGCGGCCCGTGCCTCGTCTGGTCCGGCGTTGACCGGAACGTCGGCGAGCCGCCCGCAGAGCACGCCACCTTGAACGTCGCCAGCAGAACGATGCCCTTAGGCATGCCGAAGCGAGGTCGCCTCTTCATCTCCCGCTCTCGACTCAGCGGCATGACAAGGTGTCCGCCTCGTCCACGTGTCCAGTGATGCCGTGTTCTCCGGGGCCCGGGTCCACTACGAGGAGTCCAGGCTGCCTGACCCCATCGCCCCATACGGAGCGGCGAAGGCGGCGGAGACGAGGGTCCTCGCCGTGCACCCGGAAGCTGCAGTCGCCCGCACGTCGCTGATCATCGGCTGACGGGGGATCAGTCCATGAGCGCCTCGTACACGAACTCGCCGCCGGCCCCCGCGACGGCACCCTGTTCACTGACGAGATCCGCTGCCCGGTGCACCTCGCCGACCTGGCCGCCGCCCTCCTGGAGCTGGCTTCGGGCAACAGATCCGGCATCCACCACGTCGCTGGGCCGGAGCGGTGAGCCGCCACGAGCTCGGCGTCTCATCGCCAGGCGGGACGGCCTCGACGCCTCCCGACTGGCCAGCGAGCTGACAGTCCGCCATGTGCGCCTCGGCAGCTGGGCGACCCAGCGCCGCCTGAGCACCACGCTGCGCGGGGCGCTCGAGAGTTCTGCAAGGCTCCGCGCAGCGTGGTGCTCAGGCCGCTCCGCTGTGCAGGGGCGGCAGGATTTGAACCTGCGGCGTGCGGGTTTGGAATCCGCTGCTCTGGCCGGGCTGAGCTACGCCCCTTCGGTAGCTGGAGCCTGGCACGGCGGGGGGCCCGGCCGCGACCGGTTTTCGGGCGCCACGTCTGCGTCCTCGAGGGCACGGACGTCGGCGAGGGTCAGGAACGGGGGGCGCGTCTGGGGCCGTTCCATTGCCGCGCGGAGGGCCGGCGAAAGCACGCGTTCTCCACGGCGTCCCTCTGCCTGGGCTCGATCCTTGTGAGGCGGTTGTCGACGTCGATGGGGATCTCTGAAATCGGCTCTGGCCGCAGTTCCGTGACGGCCTACGCCCTCATGCCGAGTGCTGATGCTTGTGCAGTGCTGCGCCGGCCGGCGCAAGTCCTCCGGCTCAAGCCGTAGAGCGATACGGGCTTGCGCGGCCTCGGCTTGCGGATGGGTGGGTTTTGGCGAATTCATGGGTCCTGACTGCATGTCCAGCTCTCGGAGCCTCATGGCTGGGTGAGGATTCGGGTACGCAGGAGTTCGACCGAGGCTCGGCCATACATGGCTCGCTTGACCGCTTTCACCCGGTTCACGTGTCCTTCGGCGACGCCGGAACTCCAGGGGAGGGTGACGGCGTCGAGGTGGCCGAGGAAGCCGGCGAAACCCGTCAGGGCTTCGGTGCATCCTGCTCGGCCTGGCGGATCCACTCCAGCAGCAGGTATCTGCGTTGGTGGCGGAGCAGGTCGGCGAAGGACCGTGCGAGATCGCAGGCCCGGTGATGTCCGGGCATGCGAGCCGCCTGCGGACCAAGGTCACCCGAGGCGCCGGCTCCCGCACCGCCGCCCTGGCCATGGTCTTCAAGCCGGTCGAGTCCGCGCAGAAGCGGTGGCGGGCCGTGAACGCACCCCACGTCATCGCCCTTGTCGGCGCAGGAGTCCGCTTCGAACGCGGACAGCTTGTTGAACGGCCGCGCAGACGACCGCGGCATGAATAGGGTGGCGGACCTGCCTCGAAGTTCGAGACCATACGGTCATGTCGGATGGAGCGCCAGGACAGGACCTCCAGGTCGGCTTCGGGTTCCGGCCGTATCGCGGCGACGGAGACCACGGCGCCATGGCCGCGGTGCGGCTGGGGTGTGCTGAACGGGACCGGGTCGATGCTCATTCCGTTGTGGAAGGGCTCCCGACGGCGGCCGAGATCGCCGAAGCCTCTGCCAATCTGGAGGAGCCGTCCAAGAACCAGATCCTGGTGGTGCGCGACAGGAGCGTCGTCGGCTACTCGACGATCCGGTGGTGGCAAGAGCGGGACGACAGGTGGCTGTACCTGCACCGCGGCTACCTCTTGCCCGAGCATCGCTGTCAGGGCATCGGCTCAGCCATGCTGAGCTGGGCTGAAGAGCGGATCTGTCAGCTCGTCAAACAGCATGGCACGGCGCGGACGGCAGTGATCGGCGCGAATGCCATGGCCTCCGAGGAGGACGCCACGGCGCTGCTGCTCGCGGCCGGCTACCAAGGTGTCTTCAGTGTCGTCGAGCTGGAGCTGGGCGATCTGCAGCAGTTGCCCGAGCGGGGCAGCGAGCTGCCGGCCGGGATACGGACGGGGCCGATCGGGACAAGCCACTACCGTGCAGCCTGGAGGACGGTGGTCGATTCGTATGCGGACACCGGTTTCACTCAGAAATGGCCTTTCCGGGACTTCGTCGACACCGCCGACCCGGCATGCTGGAGGGCCGCATGGAACGGGCAGGACATGGTCGGCGTCGCCCTATGCTCCATCCGCCGTCACGACCACACCGTGGGCGAGGTCGAAGAGTTGAGTGTCCGGACGGACCAGCGACGCCTCGGAGTCGGCCGGGCCCTCCTGTTGGACGGGCTGCGAAACCTTCGCGAGCAGGGTGCAACGACCGCCCGGCTGTACACGGGCACGGCAAACCCGCATCGGTCCTACGATCTTTACGAGAGCGTGGGGTTCCGGCGGCAGAACGAGTACGTCCGTTACCGCAAGCCGTTTGCTTGACCGACCGGTCATTGGCCTGTTCGGTCAATTCACTTGGCAAGGCGGGCCGCTGGGGAGTACCTCGGGCACTCCCCAGCGGCCCAGGTCAGCGGCTCTCAAGCCAGTGGATGAACCACGCGTACACGCCGCTGGCCAGGCTTGTCCGGACAGTGGGAGCACGTACCCGTGGCTGGGGCGGCGTTCAGCGGCCCCACCAAGGCGACTCCAACTGGACCCGGTTCCAGGGTGATTGGTGATGATCAGGCGTCTTGATTTGGACCCGTGGGGCGTCCCGATTTGGGGCCTTCGCGGTGGCGGAGCGGTGCAATATGGCAGTGGTTGGGTGCCAGCGGCGGCATGATGGCCCGCGTGGCGGTGGTCACCGATGTGGGGAATGACAAGATCAACGTGCCAGATCAGGTGAGATGGGTGAGGAGCACGAAATGAGCGCCGAGGGTCCAAAGCCGGCTTCCGGCCGAACCGGCTGTGGTCAGTTCCCAGAGGTCCCCGAAGAGCGTCGCATCGCCGTCGAGCAGTTCCTCGCCGAGAGGCCCGAGCTCGTGCCGTATGCCAGCAACCTCCTGCGCCGGCCCGACATCGCGCCGCTCGCGGTCGAGATGTTGCTGAAATTTGCGGAGTTCGAGGCGGAGGAGCGGACACAGCGCGAAACCGCGCCCAAGACCCCGAGGTCTGCCGGCACTGGCAGAGGCAACACGTGGCTGGACTACGTTGATGCTTTGTCAGGCGACGACATCCGGCGCCTCGCCGTCGAACTGGACCGCGGGATCAGCCAGCACCGTGACACCACAGATCGATGATCGCCAGATGGTTGCGCTCGACATGAACCGCCACCTGCACCTCGGCCCGCTCCTCCCTCAGTAGCGCACCCCGTATGACAGCTCCAAGCCAACGTCGGACGCGACGACACCTTGATCCTTTCGATTCCAAGCCTGTTCAATCAGCAGATGACTGAGACCGTTGTCGACCTTGGCACCGTCAACGCGCCCTCCGGGATGCTCGTGCTGGGGATGGCGGGCTGGATCGACTACTGGCCGCAGGCCGGAGGAACACTGTCCGAGCGTGCCCGGATCGCAATAGCCGCAGGCGGCGGAGCAATGCTCAAGACCTGTGGATCGGCCTCGGGAGGGGTACCTCGCGGAATGCGGAGGGCGTACCTTCCCGAGTGATCGATTGATGGTCACCGAGTAGACCCGCGTTGCCCCGCGGGTCGGGAGGGCACGCCCTTGCTCAGCGTAGTCAACGACGAGGGAACCACCGAGACCGGATCCCTGATGGACGACATTGTCCGTGAGGGTGCCCGGCGGATGCTCGCCGCGGCCCTGGAGGCCGAAGTCAACCAGTACAGAGCCGAATTGGCCGGTGAGCGGGACGGGGCCGGTCGCCGTCTGGTGGTCCGCAACGGTCATCATCCCGAACGGAATGTGACCACCGCCGCCGGGCCGGTCGCTGTGAAGGTGCCTCGCGTGAATGACAAGCGTGTCGACGTGGAGACGGGTGAGCGCAAGCGGTTCTCGTCGAAGATCCTTGCGCCGTGGTGTCGGAAGTCTCCGAAGGTCAGTGAGGTCCTGCCCCTGCTCTACCTTCACGGACTGTCCTCCGGGGATTTCGTGCCCGCGATGGAGCAGTTCCTGGGCTCTTCGGCCGGCCTCTCGCCGGCGACGGTGACCCGGCTGACGAAGCAGTGGGCCGAGGACCACACCGCATTCCAGGCCCGCGACCTGTCGGATTCCGACTACGTCTATGTGTGGGCCGACGGCGTCCACCCCAAGGTCCGCCTCGGCCAGGCCCACTCCTGCGTCCTGGTCCTGATGGGCGTGCGCCCCGACGGCCGCAAGGAACTCATGGCGCTGGCCGAGGGGCTGCGTGAATCGACCGAGTCGTGGGCGGATCTGCTGCGCGACTGCCGCCGACGCGGCATGCGCGATCCCGAACTCGCCGTCGGGGATGGCGCCATGGGCCTATGGCGGGCCCTGGCAGGGGTATTTCCTCAGGCCAGGCACCAGAGGTGCTGGGTTCACAAGGTCCGCAATGTCATGAACGCGCTGCCGAAGTCGGCCCAGCCCGGCGCGAAAAAGGCCTTGCAGGAGATCTACAACGCCGAGGACCGCGACCATGCCGAGAAGGCGGTCAAGGACTTCGAGCGCGCTTACGGCGTCAAATGGCCGAAGGCGGCCAAGAAGCTCGCCGACGAGACCGACGAGCTCCTCGCGTTCTACGACTTCCCCGCCGAGCACTGGGTGCACCTGCGCACGACAAACCCCATCGAGAGCACTTTCAGCACCGTGAAGCTGCGGACCAAGGTCACCCGCGGGGCCGGCAGCCCGGTCGCGGCCCTTGCGATGGTGTTCAAGCTCGTCGAGTCCGCCCATGCCCGCTGGCGCGCGATCACCGCACCTCACCTCGTTGCCCTCGTCCGCAACGGCGCCCGCTTCGAGAACGGTCACCTCGTCGAACGCTCCGAAGCGGGGGCCGCCTGATGACACGAGAGACGAGCGCCGCTACCCCAAACTCCTGCGGGTTCCCCAGGTAGCAGACGATGTCTGGCTGTCTCAGCCCGAGGCCGCCCGCCAACTGGGCATCGCTCTCTTTCGCATCGGCGCACTCATCGCCTGCGGCCACCTGGCGCCCGCGGAGAACTCGGCTGGGAGGGCGGCAGGGCCCCGGGGAGAGTCACGTTTGCCCGGTTTGATCAGGTAGGGCCGGGGTCGCTGACGTGAAGCGGAACACGGCGCTTGAGGATCGTAGAGTTCTCGACGCTTCAAGATCCGCAAGGTTGCCGTGCTCGTTGTCCCATCACCCCCTGCGTCCGTCGTGCTCGATGCAGCGCCCTCGCTGACGCCCGCCGGGCAGACGGTGGTGCTGGGGCCGCTGGAGGCCTTGGCGAAGGTGCCCGATCCGCGGGACCGCCGCGTGCTCTTCGCACTGGCGACAGTGTTTGCCGTGGGCGTGTGCGCCATGACCAGCGCGGGTCGCAACTCCCTGACGGCGGTCCGCGAACTGGTCCGGTGTTCGAAAAGCGCAAGCCATGGCGTGCCCCCGTGGCGCACCATGAGCCCATGCGCACCCGACTTTCGTACCAGCAACAGGACGAGCGACCGGCTTCCTCGCTGGCGGCCGCGCTGAGGCGTGTCGGGGCCGACCTCGTACTCGACGCGTGGACGACGGCCCCGGACGACTCCCCTGCGTCCCGCAGCATGGCGAACCCCTCCGCCGATACGGACGACGCCGTCGTCCTCCTGTGGTCGGCCGCCGCCGGAACCGCGTGGGGCGAGGCCCTGGCGGAATCCGGCCTGCCGAGCGGGCTCACCGGCACCGGCGAGGCCCGCCTCGTGCCCGTCCGCCTCGACGACACGCCGCTGCCGCCCTCCCTGGGCAGCCTGCGCCACGTACGCCTGGCGGGGGGCACGTACCGTATGACAGACGCGACGGCGGCCATGATCGTGAACATCGGTTCAACCGCCGTGCCAGCGCCCGCCGTTCGGGGCAACATCTCCGAAAACGTCTTGGTCATCAGCGACTTCGGCCGCCTGGGACTTTTCGCGGCCTGTCCGCAGTGCGGCGTGAGCAGTGACCGGCTGCGCTCGTACACGACCGTCGAGCACATCAGCGACCGGGCCCTGTACCTGGTCATCTGCGGCGTGTGCGGCTGGCAGGACGCCTGCGACATCTGACTCCGCTGAACCGGAAGACCTCTGACGAACCCAAAGCACGCGACACGGGGGTGGCCATAGTGGCAAAGCGCAACCGGCGCCAACGGGGAAACGGGCGCCCACGCGAGGGGATCCGGCTCCGCACCCCGGGCCCACTGGCCGCAACCGGGCGAACCGGAACCGTGCGATGGCGGGTGCACGTCGGAAGCGCGGTGTACTCGGCGCCGTACGTCACCGACAAGACCGTCTATGTCAGCGGCCGGGGCCTGTGGGCCGTGGACGCGGCCGACGGATCCGTCCGGTGGACCAACGCCGACGCCGGAGGCATGGGTTCTCCCACCGTGGCCGGGGACACCGTCTATGCCGCTGGGCGCGACTTGTTCGCCCTCGACGCCGCCGACGGCCGGCCCCGCTGGCGCAGGCGGATGTGGTGGAGCTCCCACAGCCAGCCCTTCGTCGCGAACGGGCTGGTCCACTACGTCAACGCCGGCCGGCACCTGCGGACCGTGGACGCGGCGACCGGGCGCCGCCGCTGGAGGGCGAAGTACCAGCGCAGGAGCGGGGGGATGGAGTCGGCGCCCGTGCTCGCCGACGGCATCCTCTACGCGGCCGGCAAGGACGGGATCGTCTGGGCGTTCGACCCGGCCACCGGCAGGGTTCGCTGGAAAGAGCCCATCTACAACCTGTCCCCTGCCACGCCACTGGTGCAGGACAGCACCCTGTACGTGGCAGGACGGAGCCCGTCCGTAAGGGCGCTGGACGCCGCCACCGGTGCACCCCGCTGGCACATGATGGTCGGTTCCCTCGGCAACATCTGGAACACACCCGCGATCTCCGGCAACACCCTGTACGTAGGCTGCCGGGACGACCGGCTGTGGGCGCTGAACGCCACCACCGGCGCCATCAGGTGGCACGTCACCACGGACGGCCCCGTCGGCTCCTCCCCCGTGGTGGCGGACGGCACGGTGTACTTCGGCAGCGACGACGGCCACCTGTGGGCGATCAGCGCGGAGAACGGCCGTTTGCGGTGGAAGGTGAAGACGGGCGGGCCGGTGGAGTCCCCGGTCGTGACGAACGGCGTGGTCTACGTCGGCAGCAGGGACGGATACCTGTACGCGATAGAGGCGAGCCCGGACCCAGGCAGACCGTTGCCGTAGAAGCATGGATACCGCCGCAGAAAGGAGCGGCAGGTTGCACGCGAAGCGGACCGCCGCCGACGGGGACACCGTCAGGTCAAATCAGGATCTTCCCGGAACACTCCGGCCTGGAGAGGGCGGGCGTCACGATCACTGGCATGCAGGCAGAGAGGACTGGCGCGACAGCGCCACATACCGCGCAAAATCCCTTCGTCTCCTCAAGGACACGATCGGCTTCTTCTAACTACCCGGTCCACAGGTCTTGACGATTACTCCAGGCGGCGGCCACCTGCACGGACCTGAGGACACCGAGCCATCCGCATGGATGTGCGAGGCGATCGCCGTAGCAGCAGCCGCCGACCGGCCCCTGCAGGTTCGGGCCCGGACATCAGCCTCACCCTTCGACGGGGAACCGACGATCGCCGTCCTGGAGGTCGACCTCGGCCTGCCCTGGCCCGGCCCCGATGCCGGCGAGCCCCTACAGCTCGGAGACCTGCCGGTCGACCGGTGCGGCATGGTCCTCGGCGACGCCCGGGCGCTGGACGGCTTCACCGGCCTGGACGGCCCGTCCACCGACGGCCTGGCGGACGTCACCTACTGGGGCAAGTACGAAGACACCGTCCATGCCCGATTCGGCGGCGACCGCATCCCGCAGCACTCCAGCGGACACGGCCCGCGCGGATGGCTCGACCTCCCGTTGGACGAGGCCGAAGCTGTCGCCGAACGGCTCCGGACCTGGACCCGCGAAGGACCCGGCGACGGCCTGATGGTCGCCGTCGACGCCCACACCGACTTCCACCGATTCAACCGGGCCGGATGGAGGCACCCACTACTCGCGGGCACCATCGACCTCGACGCCTGCCAAGTCCTCGGTCTCGGCTGGGACCCCGGGGATCACTCCATGCGCCACCGCGGAGAGCGGGCCTACGGTCAGGTCTACCCCGCCACCCTCGAAGCCCGCGCAGGCGGAAGCGGCACTGCGCTGGAGCCTGACCGGTGAACCGCACTCCGACTGGAAGCGCGCCAGAAGAACCCAGTTGAGCGGGATGGTTCGGCGCGGCACACTCGCCCGATGAGGCACACCACGCAGCCAGGCCGCTGGGGCGGGCCCTGGTACCGGGCCGACCTCGCCGAGCTGCTCTCCGTCAGCCGCGCCACCGTCTACCGCGTCCTTGAAGCCGCCAGAACACACCCGCGCCTAGGACCTCGGGCGGGCAGTGACGTGCTGCCCTACGTCTTCCGGGTCACCAAGTACGACCCTGCCGACCGCGACGAGCACGGTAGCTACGTCGGCACCGAGCCGGCATTCAGCGACCACGGACCGGTCGAAGCCGCCTACCTGCAAGCGGTCGCCGCCTTTGCCGAAGCCACCGGCGTCGACCAGCTGGCCGTCCGCGAGCCGGAGATCGGCGGCTTCGCCCACTTCGGCCTGGAGCCACCGGTCGACGGCTACGGCCTGGCAGGCCTCTTTCCGGCCGGCCTCGCCGGGTTCCACGACGGTGCGCTGGTGCCGACCGCGGTCGGCCTGGAACTCGTCCGAGCCATGCTCCGCGACAACGGCGCCTGGTGCCGCCTGGAGGCGGAGGGAGCGTTCGCAGTGCACGTCGGCTGGGACCAGTACCTCTACGTCGGCAGCAGCCGGCCCTGCGAAGCCGCGCTCACCCGCACCCGCGCGCTCGGCCTGTTCCCGGAGTCCCTGGAGAGATCACCGTACGACTTCGCTCCCGAGGACCCCGCATACGTGCAGCGTCCGGCGGACGCCGACTTCTGGGCCCGCCTGCACTGGACCGTCAGCGCCCACCGCGCCGTATTCCTGGAGGAGGTCTTCGCCGCCAACGCCTCCCGGTGGCACCGCCTGACCCGCGACAACATCGAGGCAGTGCGCTCCAAGCTGGCCCCCCGCTCCCGGTTGGCGGTCTGGCCGGATCTGCTCACCGACGTCGACACGGCCATGGCCGCCCTGCCCGACGAAGGCCTGGTGGAGGTCATCTGGGAGGACGAGGACGGGCGGATCACCAGCACGGTTGTGGACGAGACCCAGTTCGAGGCAGTGACTTCCCAGCTCGCCAGCGCGCGTGCTGCCGGCGTCGTATCCATGTATGCCGGTGAAGGTCTCCCGCTGTTCACCGCTGTACTGCCGGACAGCGACGGTGTCCTGCGCGCTCGCTGGCAGACCGAGCCGACGCCAAGCGACCGGGACTGGGCGTTCCTGAAGACCCTGCGCCGTGGCCAGGTCGTCACCGGCACGGTGACGTCCATCGCAAGCTTTGGCGTCACCTTCGTTGACATCGGCGGCTTCACCGCGATGATCAATATTCCGGAACTGTCCTGGCGTCCGTTCAGCCACCCGTCCGACATCGTCAGCGTCGGTCAGGAGATCACAGCCGAAGTCCTCGATGTCGACATGGTCCGGGAACGGGTGCCGTTGTCACTCCGAGCAGTGCAGGAAGACCCATGGCCGCAGGTAGTGCAGAGGATCGGCCAGGTGGTCACCGGACCGGTCACCAAGATCATGCCGTTCGGCGTCTTCGTCCGCATCGAAGAACGAGAGGACGGCTTCGAGGGGCTGGTGCACTCCAGCGAGCTGGATGAATCGTCCGAAGACGTTGTCGAGGTCGGCGACGCCCTCACCGTGAAGATCATCGATGTCGATCTTGCGCGCCGTCGCATTGCCCTGTCGCATGTCCAGGCCCCTGCCGCCAATAGGGAGCCGCATGACTGAGGCGAGAGGAATCCGATGCAGGCCGAGTTGGACGAGGCGCTCGCGCAGCGTGACGCGATCCGGCGCGAGTTCGGCGAACTGCGCGCTTGGCTCTGTAGAGAGCTCGGAATCCTGCGTCAGGAACCGGGACCCCAAGGGATGACTGTCCTGAGTGTCGCGTCCGACGAGGAGATCGTCGCCGCAGTCGCCCAACTGCGGACCGATACAGGGCTGTCACGGCGGATCTGGTCAGACAACTCCTGCTTCGACAAAGGACATCCACACCACCCACCCTCGGCGGACCACAACCACCGTTCCACCGCAAGGCCCCGAGGCGGGGCCACTTCGCCTCGCCATAACCCTTCAGAACCCCCGAACGCCTCCCCGCGCTGGGGCCAGTTGGAGTCGCCTTGGTGGGGCCGCTGAACGCCGCCCTGGCCATACCCGCGAGGTCCTGCGGAACACCGCGCCCGCACAATCCGGCGACCGTGGTGCGCGAGGTCGATGCGGTGGCCCAGTGTGCGCCGCCAGACACGAGTTCGCCGTCATCGTGGCCGCCCGGCGCAAGGTCTTCGGCCTCGCCACCGCAGGCGTCCGTCTCGCTTGACCTCTTGCGCGTCAGTCCGGCAGCCAGTGCAGCTCGTGCGCCAGGGTTTTGGCGACGGCACGGATGCGGCGGTGCAGTGGCGACTGCTCACGTGGGAGGACCAGGTGGATCGTCAGGCTGGGCGCGCCCCGCAGCGGTCGCCAGGTGAGATCGGCCGGTGATGCCGTGACCGCGGCTTCTCCGGCCGGGGCGAGGGTGACCCCGTCGCGCAGGTCGCGCTGAGACATGTCGAAAGAGACTGCGGGCGTGTGGAATCGGGGGTGTGGTCGGGTGTCTCGGAACAGTGCGGACAGCTGATCGTGGATCACGGGGTTGGCCGCACGGTCCGGGAGTCGCAGCGGATACGCGGCCGCGTCGACGATCTCGATCTCCGGGTGTTCGGCCAGCGGATGGTGCTGCGCCAGCTGGACCCCGATGCGCATACGCCGCAGCAGGAACCGGCGCACGCCACGGCCCGGCTGTTCACCGCGGGTGATCCCGGCATCGATGCGGCCGTCGGCGACCGCGGGGGAGATCTCCGGTGTCGCCATCGGGACCGCGCCGACCTCGAGTCCGCTGTTGCCGCGAATCAGCCTGTCCACCAGGGCTGGTGCCGTCTCGGCCCCGGTGCTGAGGCTGTATCCGATGCGCAGCGTGCCCAGTTCACCGGCCGCCGCGCTCCGGGCGGTGTCCCATGCCCGGTCCAGCGCCGCCAGCGCGGGCGGTGCGGACTCCGCCAAAACCGCACCGGCCGTGGTCAATACGACGCTACGCGTGTTGCGGACCAGCAGGGCCGTACCGAGTTCCGCCTCCAATCGGCGCATCCGGGCGCTGAGTGCGGGCTGTGCGATACCGATCCGTGCGGCCGCGCGGGTGAAGTTCAACTCGTGCGCCAGCACCAGGAAGTACCGCAGGCTCACCGTATCCGGCGCCACGTGCCCTCCCTGCCGATTGATAACGATCCGTTCTGAGTCTATCCCGTACCGGTCTTTCCCTCGATCGCACATCAAGCCCTAACCTGCGCATATGGCGATTCAACTGACCGCAGTACTGGACATCGCACTCACGCACACCGCCGATTTCGAGTCCGCCCTCACGGCTCTCGCGAAGGCCGCGGCCACCGAGCCCGATGTGCTCGACCATGGACTCTGGCGCGACCCGACCCACGCGGGCCCTCCCCGATGTCGTGGCCTTCGGCGGCGACCTCCCGCTGTGGCTGGCCACCGACTCCCACGCGCTCCTCGAAACCACCTCCGTCCTCACCCAGATCCCGATGCTCCGCACCTAGCGAGGCCGGCGGCAGTTCTTAGCAGGAGCTCCCAAGTCACCCGGAGTGTTACGGCCTCGTCTCTGGACGGAGGTCGTCATGCATAGGTTGCTGGTCCTGTATTCCAAGCCCGCCGACCCTGACCACTTCCGCGACTACTACGTGACCAACCACCTTCCACTGGTCATGAACTGGCCCGGCCTGCTTGCGTGGCGCTACAGCTTCGACGTGGCGGCGACCAAGGGAGAAGCGCCGTATTTCGCGGTCTTCGAAGGCGACTTCGCTGACGCCGCCGCCATGGCCGCGGCGCGGGCGTCGCCACACGGCCAGCGGTTGGCCGCCGATGTAGTCAACTACGCCACCGGCGGTGCGGTCGTCATCCACTATCCGGTGCCGGACGGCACCGGCTGATGCAGGCCGGTACGCTCCGGGACGCGTTCGGTCGGCCGTTGCGGCCAGGTCCGGCTATCGGCGGACGCCGTTCGCGGTTGCGGTTCGTTGAGCGTGGAAGGTGGGCCGATGTACTGGCCGGATGTCACGGTGGTTGATGCGTGCGTGCGGCGCGACGGCCGGGGCGGTAGCCCCACGTCCGTCACCGACGACGACCCGGCGGCGACGGACGCGGACCGGCGTGCGGTCGCTGCTGCGGCCGGCACCTCGCACGCGGCGTTCCTCGGCCCGGGGCGGACGCCGGACGGTGGCTGGCCGGTCCGGTTCTTCACCGCCACTGCCGAACTGTCCGGCTGCGGCCACGGCACGGTTGCCGCGCAGGCCGTCCGGTTGACCCGCGCCGCGCTGGGCGAGCTGAACGACCGCCAACACACCGGCGGGCGCACGTTCGACACCGTCGCGATCCGCCGCCCCGCCGGCATCGAGGTGTGGTTCGACCAGGGCCTCGTCGCGCTGCGTCACCCGGCACCGGACGAGCGCGCCGCGATCGTCGCCGCGCTCGGGCTCACCGCGGACGACCCGCATCCGACCGACGCGCCACGGATCGCCGCGCCCGGCGCACCACGCATGCTGGTACCGGTCCACGACCGGTCGGCGCTGCTCCGAGTCCACCCAGACCTCGGCAGGCTGACAGTGGCGTGCCAGCAGTACGGGCTCCTCGGCTGTTTTGTGTACGTACCGCCGGTGGGCGACCGACCGGGTGCGGCGCGGATGTTCGCGCCGGCGATCGGTGTCGACGAGGACGTCGCCAACGCCAACAGCACCGGCTGCCTGGCCGCCCACCTGCTCGACACGACAGGGGCGCAGACGGTCGCGATCGAGGTGGAGCAGGGCGACACCCTCGGTCGACCGGCCAGCGTGCTCGCTTCGGCCCGACGCGGGCCGGGGGGCATCACGACCCGGGTCGGCGGGTTAGCGGTGGTCCGCGACGGACACTGAGGCGACGACTGGACCGTCCTCTTCTGCGATCCGCGCATGGGACTGGGGCTGTCCGCCGCGGTCAAGCGTGGGCACCCGGTGGCGGCGTCAGCGGGACGCGGTGTCGAGGGCGCGGCTGAGTGTCCATCGGGAGACGCGCAGCTTGGCGGCGACGGCGGTTCGGGTTTGTCCGGCGCCGAGCAGGATGCGGGCGTCGGCGATCTGTTCGGAGGTCAGGGCGCGCAGCCGCCGACGCGGCCTCGGGCGCGGGCGGCGTCGAGGCCTTCGCGGGTGCCTTTGACGATCTGCTGACGTTGGAACTTGGCGATGGCGGCGAACACGGTGAAGATCAGTTCGCCGCACGTGTCGTCGCTGGTGTCGACAACGATGCTGTCAAGGGTGTGTCGGCGCATTCGTCGATGACGGCGCAGGCAAGGCGAATGCCGCCCAGGTAGGTGGAGATGCCGTGATCGCCGTGCATGTGGGGCGCCTCCTGGAACCACTGCCGCCACAGGCCGCCCTCTTGGAGGAAGTGGCCGGCCCGGTCGCTGTGCAGGACGGAGTCGGTGTACGCCAGGGCGCCCATGGCTGTCGGCTGGTCGTAGGCGAGGTCGGGCCGATGCAGGTAGCGATCCAGGTAAGCGGCGAGCAGGTCGGCGTCCCGTGCGGTGCCGAAACTCGCCAACGCCACGCAGTAGGCCGCACCCGCGCAGCAGACCTCGCTCTCCAGCAGCAGTGCTCCCAGACGCCCGCGGAATTGGTCACGGCGCGAGATGGCGGCGAGCCATGCCGCGGTGCGCCGCTCGCGCCAGCTGCCCTCGAAGAGGATGGTGAGCTCGGCGTCGGTAACAGCCCTCGCATCACGGGCCAGGGCATGAACGAACGGCTCGTACTTCTCGCGCGACATGCGAAGTACCGCTCCGCCAAGCTTCAGGTAGCGGCGCGCAGGGAGGCAATAGCGGCGGTACAGAGCCTGTATCTCGGGGTCGTAGCGGATCACCACCCCATCCTCTCGCGACGAGCACGCAGCTGAGGGCGTGGGGCGGAATGCGCCTGCAGTGTCCCCGAGACGGGTGGGACCCGACTTGGGACCCAGGTCGGGTGAGCAGGGTTTCGACAGCAGCACTGGCGCGGAGAGGTTGCTGGGGTGCGATGGCCGACGCCGTCGGGGTCTGGCGCCCTGACCGCATCGGTGCGTCGGCTTCAGGCAGGTGGAAGTGGCCCGGCGACGGTCACCGTGCCGGTCCACCAGTCCGGTTGATCGGGTGCGTGCCAGGGGACGTCGAGCCGGCGGTGGGTGAGTTCCTCCGCCTTCTGAACCAGGGCCGCCTGCGCGATGTCCGGCTCGGACGAGGGCGGAGGACCAGCGGGCACTCCGTCGGCGATGCCGGCCGGCCCGGGGAAGTGGACGGCGTACCCCCTCCGTCCGGGGTCCGGTACACGACGCTGATCGGCGTCCCGAGGGTGCGCCAGTACGGCCGCCGATTGCTCGCCATGCCGGCACGGTACCGCGCACTCACCGCCCTGCGGCGCGTCCGGTCTCACCGCGGACGTACGCACTCCCGACCGTCCGGATAAACGGATGGCTGGGTGCGAGCGTGACGCGGCAGGATGCTCCGCATGACCTTGCCCACCCCCGAGCTGCACACCGCCCGCCTGCGACTGCGGCCGTTCGCCGACGCCGACGCGGCGTCGCTCTACGCGCTGCACAGCAGCGCCCACGTGCTGCGCTACTGGGACTCCCCGCCGTGGACCGAACCAGCCCGCGCCCAGCGCTTCATCGCGGCCTGCCGGACGATCGAGGAGGAAGGCACGGGAGCGCGGGTGGCCGTCGACCGCGTCTCCGACGGCGCGTTCATCGGCTGGTGCGGCTTGACCCGCTGGAACCCGGACTTCCGCAGCGCGTCCCTGGGCTACGTCTTCGACGCCGCCGCGTGGGGCCACGGCTACGCCACGGAGACCGCGCACGCCGTCCTGCGGTGGGCGTTCGACACCCTGGACCTGAACCGTGTCCAGGCCGAGACCGACACCCGCAACGTGGCGTCCGCCCGGGTCCTGGAGAAGCTCGGCTTCGTCCGCGAAGGCACCCTCCGCGAGGACTGCGTCGTCAACGGAGACGTCTCCGACTCCTGGGTCTTCGGCCTCCTCCGCCGCGAAACGGTGTTGTGACGCCTCGGCGGCAGGCGTCACAACACGTTGGGTGCAGTCTCCTGGGCGGGACCCTTGTGTGCCGGGTGATCTGGAGCGTCGGCCGGGGCAGCGGCACGCAGCGCCGCTTCGACCCGGCGGTTGCTGGTCATGGATGCCGTGATGGCCGTCATCGCCAGGAGGAGGACGGCGGCGGCGTAGAGCGGGGTACGGATGTCGTACGTGGTGGCCAGCCAGCCACCGAGAAAGGCCCCGATGGGGGCGGCGCACATGGCCAGCATGCGGGAGGTGGAGGCGACCCGGCCCATGAGGTGGGCCGGGACGATCGCCTGCCGGAGGGAGGGCCCGAGCACCATCGTGGCGCCCATACCGGCCCCGCAGACGGCGAGCGCCAGTCCGGCCACGAACGGGTTCGCGGCAGCGGCCAGGCTCAGGATGGCAAGCCCTTCGACGGCGGCTGTGCAGGTCAGTGCGGTGCCGGTGCCGAGTTGTCGGCCAAGGTAGGAGGCGATGCCTGCGCCGAGCAGGCCGCCGGTGGCCTCCGCTGTGAGGAGCAGGCCGAAGCCGTAGGTGTCGATCCCGAGGCGGTCGTACGCGAAGAGGGCGAGGACGGTCTCCACAGCGAGGAAGGCGACGTTCCCGACCGCCGGGCGGAGGGCGAGACCGAGGAGCAGCCGGTCCCGGAAGACGTACGAGGCCCCGGCTCGCGCCTGTTGAAGCAGCGAGTCGCGGACCTCCGGTACGGGCCGGGGCATGGCGGGCAGCGTACGTACGAGCAGGGCGGACAGGGCGAACGAGACCGCGTCGGCGAGCAGCGGAACCGCCCGCCCGAGTGCGAGCAGCGCACTGCCCGCAGGCGGCCCCGCGAAGCCGGACATGGCGGTCTGGGCGCCACGCAAGCGGGAGTTGGCGCGCTCCAAGAGTGCGGGGTCGCGGCGGAGCAGATCCGGCAGGTAGGCCGTGGCGGCGGTGTCGAAGAAGAGTCCGCCGAGGCCGAGGAGGAAGGCGACGGCCGCGAGCAGCGGAATGCTCAGCACGTCGAGCGCGGCCGCCGCCGCGGGTATCGCGAGCAGCACCGCACGTGCCGTGTCCGCGAGCCACATCGTGCGCCGGCGGTCCCAGCGGTCCACCAGGGCACCGCCGAGCACCCCGAAGAGCAGCCACGGCAGCGTTCCGGCGGCCGTGACGACGGCGAGCGCCATCGGATCCCGCGTCAACGTCAACGCGATCAGCGGCAGCGCGGCATGCGATACCCCGTCACCGAGCGAGGACACCGTCTGCGCGGTCCACAGACGTCCGAACCCGGTCGGCAACTTCCTTATGTCCGAGGTCACTCAGCGCCCCCTCGGCCTGCCGGCGCGGTGCCGGGTGGAACAGCGCGAAGACGAGTGACGCGTCCGGCAGCGACGGATCGGACAGCTCCCGGTACTCGTCCGCCAGTGCCTGCAGCCGTGCCCCCAGCTGCGCGAACTGCTCCTCGGTGAGCCGCAGATGCGCCATCCGTACATGCCGTTCGCCATCCACCGGCGACGCCTCCAGGTCCGCCACCGCATGGCGCATCAGCACATCCGGTCCTCCCTCGCCCGGATCCGGCAGCGTGATCGTCCGCGCGGCCATCGCGTAGTACCGCTCGGTGACACCTCGCACCTTCCTCGTCCGCACCACCTTCACCAGACCGGCCCGCTCCAGCAGCCGCACGTGATAGCTGGAACTTCCCTTCGCAAGACCCACCCGTTCGGCGATCTGTGTGATCGTCGCCGGCTCGAAGCGCAGCACGGCCATGATCCGGTGGCGCGTGAGATTGGAGACGGCGCGCAGTTGCTCGTCCGTGGTGACGTGAAACGTCTCGGGGAGATCAGCGGTAGGCATGCGAGCAATGGTCAACGACTCTTGACCATTGGGCAAGGGGATTTCGCGAGGACCCCGAGAATCTGCCGCCGAAGCGCGTTGCCTGCCGTCAAAACCAGTCGTGGAAAGCGTCGTTGGGCCAGGTGCAGGCGGTTTCGGTGGTGACGCAGCGCATCCGCAGGCCAGGCCCGGCCTGGCTGCTCCCGCCTCGGCGAACGGAACATCAGCAGCAGCGGGGCCACGCCGTGCTGATCGACCCGACCGTGTTCGTCTCCGAGTCGTAAGCCGTACGGGTTTCTCGGTGCCGGTCTTCTTGGGGATCGCCTTCTCCTGGTCCAGGCGCTGGTGGGCTGAGGGAGCCGGGAATGAGTGGCGCGAGGTGAAACCCCCGGAACGGCTCGAGGTCACGCAAGGTCCGTACCGTGCCCGTATGTACCCTTTCGGTCGGGCATGGGACGAAATGAGACCGGCGACTCGTCGGTATTGAGGACAAAGCTTGGGTTGGCTGTCATTGATGAGTCGCATCGGGACCGGTACAAGTGACGGGTGACAGAACCTTGTGCCCCGCGCCCTGGCCACCTCCCCTCCAGGCCGGGACGGTGGACCCGGCAGTCGGCGGGTGCGACGTTCGCCGCCGTCGCAGCATTCCTCATCACCCGCGACGCCACGTTCGGGTTCATCAGGCAGGCGCTGCCCGAGAGGGCGTACACCGCTACGGTCCTCGCGGGACTTGCCGTGTCGGCTGTCGCCTACGGCCTTGCCGTGTTGTGGCTCAGGCGATTGCCCTAGCAGGACGGCTCACGGCAGGCTTCAACGTTGCTGCTCGGGCCGACTGGGCCAGCTGCTCGGAAGCGGAACCGAATCGTTCGGTCTTTCCGCATCCACCCCCGAAGCTGTCCACGGACAGCGGGACATCCGAGTGAGCGGACACTTCAGGTCCTTGTTGACGGACAGTCGATCTCCCTGTCTGGTATGGCTATTCGTCCCCTGTTCGGCTGTATCCGTGCATATTCGGGACAGTCTGCCTTGGCGCCTGGGCCATCTGTGATGTCAGTGGTGGCTGCGATGCTGGTGGCATGACCGCTTGGAACCTGCTTGATCTCGACAAGGCCCTGCGTGCCGGCTGGGCTGCCGACACCTGCTCGCCCGACGACCAGGCCGGCTGGCAGCCGGGCAACCCGGCCTGGGGGCACTGCGACATCACGGCTTTGATCGTCAACGACGTCTTCGGCGGTGATCTCGTGGTCGGCGAGGTGCATCTTGACGGGACCCAGCACGGTTTCCACTGGTGGAACCGGCTGCCGAGCGGTGTGGAACTCGACCTGACCAGTGAGCAGTTCCGGCGCGGCCAGACGGTCACGGCTGCTCGTGTCGTCGTGCGGCCGCCGGGCCCGCTGCCTCGCCGTTGGGAGGAGTACCTCCTGCTGCGTGAGCGTGTGATCAAGCAGCTTGGTCCGCTTCCGGAGCCCGTCTGAGGAGACAGAGGTCACTGGGCCGGGGCAAGGAGAAATGCTCAGTACTTATGGATCGGCGTCGGGGGGCACGCTGAGGGCGTACCGTCCCGAGTGATCGGTTGAAGGCCACCGAGAGGCTGGTGTTCGTAGCACCGGTCGGGAAGGCACGCCTGTGCTCGCGGTCGTCCATGCTGACGGCTCCGCGCCAAACGGCTTCCTGATCGACGAGATCGTCCGCGAGGGCGCTCGGGGATGCTCGTCGCCGCGTTGGTGGCTGAAGTCAACGCTTGCACAGCTGAGTTGGCGGATCGGCTCGACGGGTTGGGCCGGCGCTTGGTGGTCCGCAACGGTTGCCATCAGGCGATGTCGGTGACTACCGTCGCCGGAGCAGTCGAGGTCAGGGCGCCGCGGGTCAACGCCAAGGGCGTCGTTGAGACCACCCGCAGGCGCAAGTGGTTCTTCTGGTCGGTCCTGCCGCTCTGGTGCCGCATGTCCCCGAAGATCAGTGAGGTGCTGCCGGTGCTCCATCTGCTCGGCGTGTCCAGCGGGGACTTCGTTCCCGCGCTTGAGCAGTTCCTCGGTTCCTCGGTCGGCCTCTCGCCAGCCAGAGTCACCCGGCTGTCGTGGCAGGCCGATCACAAGACATTCGGCGAGCGCGACCTGGTCGACAGTGAGTACGTCTACGTCTGGGCAGACGGCATCCACCTGCGGATACGCCGGGAAGAGGCCAGGGCCGCCGTCCTGGTGGTAGGGGTACGGGCGGACGGCACCAGGGAACTGATCGCCATGGCCGACGGCTCCCGCGAGTCGACCGAGTCCTGGGCGAACCTGCTGCGAGACTGCGCCCGCCCGGGCATGCGGGCTCCTGTCCTGGCCGTCGGTGACGGCGCCCTCGGCTTCTGGAACGCGCTGAACGAGGTCGTTCCCGGAACCCGCCACCAACGCTGCCGGGTGCACAAGACAGCCAACGTCCTCGACTGCCTCGCGAAGTCGCCCCAGCCTGCGGCGACGAAGGCCGTCCAGGACATGTACAACGCCGAGGACCGCGAGCACGCCGCGAAGGTGGTCAAGGTGTTCGCTCAGCAGTACGGCGCGAAGTTTCCCAAGAGCGTCAAGAGAATCGTCGACGACGAGGACGAGCTGCTGGCCTTCTACGACTTCCCGGCCGAGCACTGTATCCACCTGCGGACCACCAACCCCATCGAGTCAGCCTTTGCGACCGTGCGGCTGCGGACGAAGGTGACCAAGGGTGCCGGTTCCCGCGCGGCCGCCTTGGCGATGGTCTTCAAGCTGGTCGAGTCGGCCCAGGCCCGCCGGCGGGCCGTGAAAGCGCCTCATCTCGTCGCGTTCGTCCCCGCCGGTGCCCTCTTCGAACGCCACCACCTCGTCGAGCGCTCCGAGGTGGTGGCCGCATGAGCCGGCCAACACACGGCACGCTGCATCACGTCGAGCTCTGGGTGCCGGACCTCAACCGCGCGCTCGCCTCGCTCGGCTGGCTGCTGGAGGCGCTGGGTTACGCCCCCTTCCAGAGCTGGGACGCCGGCCGCAGCTGGCGGCTCGGACCGACCTACCTGGTCATCGAGCAGTCCCCGGCCCTCACCGCCGAACAGCACGACCGCTGCCGCCCAGGACTGAATCACCTGGCCTTCCACGTCGAAGACGCCGCCACCGTCGAGAAGTTGACTGCGAACGCCAGTCAGCACGGCTGGCACCTGTTGTTCCCTGAGCGGCATCCATACGCCGGGGGCGGACAGCACTACGCCGCCTACCTGGAGAACGACGACGGCTTCGAGGTCGAACTCGTCGCAATCGAGTCACCCGACCGAAACTGAGATCAACCGCCCCACAGGTCTTGACGATTACTCCGGGGCGAGGAGGGCGGCGCCCTGACCGCTGGTGGCCTGGATCAGACGCAGAAGCGCCGATCATCGGGTCTGTCCTTCGTGGATACCCCGGCCTTCAGGCCGGGGAGGAAACGAAGCTTGTTCCCGAACGCCGTCTGAAGATGGCGCAGCGCCTGCTGCAGCGGGACCGAGGACACCTCCGTCAGGACCGGTCGGCGTCGCGAGCGAGAACCGGAAGCTTCGTCGGCGTGCGACCGTCGACCTGCTGAACATCTGGACCCTCGACACGTAGGTCTGCGGGCGAAGCCCGCTACAGACCCGTGCCGTGTCTGCGGCGGCCGCGCCATGTCCGCCGATGCCGGGGCTCCATCCAGTTGAAGCGGTGTCAGGTGCCGAGTTGGTCTCGGCGCGGTGGGGAGCTGGGTCGAGCTGATCGAGACGAGTGGGCCGCTGGTGACGTTCTGGTGGACCACGCTTCGCGGCGTACGGGCAGGTGCTGACGTCGGACTCGACCTTGCGTTCTCGCGGGCGGGCGATCGAGGCGGGCCTGACCGCCCAGGGGTTCGCGGTGGACGAGATGCGTGACGCCACCTGACGGCTCCCGCCGGAAGTTCGTCTTTCTCACACGGCGGTCGGCGGCGGTGCGGGTGTGAGCCCGGGCGCGGGCCGGGTGGGCGACCGAGTCCAGTGCTGGCTTTCCCAAGCCGGGGAGGTCTGGCGTTCGTAGAGGCACTGATATCGGAAGACCGGAGGCCGCCGCAGCCCTCGGAGCGGCCATGTTGTGCAATGCGAAATTAAGTGTTGCAGACGTGGTGCGAGGCCGCGCGAGCCTTCTACGTTGCCGTCTCAACAGATCGGTCCTCATCGGGCGAAGCGCCCCCACCGGCCGGACCACCGTTGTTCCGGCGCGCGGGCCTCGCGAAAGACCGCTCCCCAACTCACCGACACCCGGCCCACTCGTCCGGCCCGGCGTCTCCCGAACGAACTGAGGAGCTTCCATGAACGCAGGTTCTGTACGCGGTGCGGTGGCAGTCGCAGCCTCCCTGTGCGCGCTGGCCGGGATCAGCGCGTGCGATGTCCAGTCCGACAGCTCCACCGCCAAGAGCGGCGCGAGTGCCTCCGCGGCGACGGCCAAGGACCTCAAGGTCGGCTGGTCGACCATCTACCTGACACCGTCATGGATGCAGCAGACCTTGAAGATGATGGAAGGCGACGTCAGCAAGCTGAAGTCGGCCGGCAAGGTGAGCGCCTTCAAGACCTTCAACGCCAACGGCGACACCTCGCAGCAGATCGCGCAGATCCGCGCCATGATCCAGCAGAAGTACGACGTGATCATCGTCGACGCCGGTTCCTCCACGGCGCTGAACCCGGCACTCGAACAGGCCGTCGCGGCCGGCATCACCGTCGTGGCCTTCGACTCCCTGCCGACCAGCACGAAGGTCATCAGAGTCGGCACCGACCAGAAGGCGTGGGGCTCGATGATGGCAACCTGGCTGGCGGACAAGCTCAAGGGTAAGGGCAGCGTCATCGCCATGAACGGCCCGGCAGGCGTGGCCGTCAGCGAGGACCGCTGGGCCGGGGCCGCGGCCGTCTTCAAGAAGTACCCGGACATCAAGATCGTCAGCAACGTGCACAGCGAGTACAACCTCGCCCCGGCCGCCCAGGCCTTCGCCTCCGCCTACTCCGCGCACCCGGACATCGACGGTGTCTTCTCGCAGGGCGGCGCCCTGTCGGCAGCCGCGCTGCAGACACTGGTCAAGCAGGACAAGAAGCTCGTTCCCGTCACCGGAGAGAACTACAACGGCTTCCTGAAGATGTGGCGGTCCCACCAGAAGGACGGCTTCTCCTCCCTCGCCACCGCACAGCCCAACTACCTCGCGGTCATCGCCCTGGAAGCGGCGGTCGCCAAGCGGGAGGGCGTGTCCGTCCCGCAGGACATCACCGTCCCGCTCCCCGAGATCACGGACAAGAACCTGGCCGACTACGTGAAGCCGGACCAGCCGGACGACTCCTACCCGATCAACGACCTGCCGCAGTCCGAGATCGACAAGCTCATCGGGAAGTGACCATGGCGCCGTTGCTGAGCGTGGAAGAGCTGTCCAAGTCGTTCGCCGGGAACCAGGTGCTGCGGGAGGTGAGCTTCACCGTCGAGCCCGGAGAGGTACTGGCGCTCGTCGGTGAGAACGGGGCCGGCAAGTCCACCGTGCTCTCCCTCGTCACCGGGCTCCTGGTGCCCGATTCCGGCCGGATCGTCCACGACGGCGCTCCCGTCTCCCGGGCGTGGTCTCCCCACCGCGCCCGGGCCGCCGGGATCGGCTCCGTCCATCAGGAGCTGAGCCTGAACCCGCACCAGAGCGTCGCGGAGAACATCTTCCTCGGCGCCTGGCCCAGCCGGCGCGGCCTGGTGCGGGGCCGTGACCTCGCGGCGCGGGCCCTGCCCCTGCTGGAGCGGGTCGGCCTGGACATCGACCCGCGTACCCGGGCCGGGCGTCTGCCGCTCGGCTGCCGGCAACTGGTCGAACTGGCCAAGGCGCTGGCCGGCGAACCCCGTCTGCTGATCCTCGACGAGGCGACCTCGGCGCTCGACGAGGAACAGGTCGGTGCCGTCTTCCGGGCCGTGCGCGAACTGCGCGAACGCGGCGGCTCGGTGATGTTCGTCAGCCACCGCATGGCCGAACTCTTCGCCATCAGCGACCGGTTGACCGTACTGAAGGACGGGGCGGTGATGGCGACCCGGGAACGGGAACAGACCGACCACGACGACATCGTGCGGCTGATGGTGGGGCGCGAACTCTCGGACCTCTTCCCCGAGAAGGTGACCGGTCCCACCGGTGAGCCCCTGCTCCGGGCCCGCGACCTCACCGTCGACGGCGCCTGCTGTGCCGTCGACCTGGACCTGGTGCCCGGTCGCATCCTCGGCCTCGGCGGACTCCAGGGTCAGGGCCAGCGCGAGGTGCTGCGCGCCCTGTTCGGCCTGGCCCGCCACACCGGGCACGTCACACTCGACGGGCGGCCGGTGCGGCTGCCCTCGCCCCGTGACGCGATCCGGCACGGCATCGCCTACGTCCCCGAGGACCGCAAGACCGAGGGCGTCCACACCGCGCGCAGCGTGCGTGACAACCTCGCCCTGCCCAGCCTGTGCTCCCTCGCCCCCGGACGCCGCCTCGGCACCGTCGACCGGGCCGCCGAGACCCGGCTGGTCGGTGAACTCGTCGAGCGGCTGCAGGTCAAGGCCACGTCCCCGGCGCAGGAGGCCCGCCGCCTGTCGGGCGGCAACCAGCAGAAGGTGGCGCTGGCCAAGTGGCTGCCGACCGGGCCCCGCGTCCTGCTCCTCGCCGAACCCACGCGAGGCATCGACATCGGAACCAAACGCGAGATCTACCACCTACTGCGCCGCCTGGCCGACGACGGCCTGGCCGTGCTGGTCACCTCGGGAGACACCATGGAACTGGTCGGCCTCTGCGACGAGGTCGCGGTGCTGTACGAGGGCAAGGTCGTGGACCGCCTCACCGGCCCGGCCCTGACGGAGGAACGCCTGGTACGGGCATCCGTGATGGGCACGGGCATGGGCACGGACCCGGACGTCAAGCGGGTCCTGGCCCCGGATGCGGACCCGAAGACAGAGCCCGGGAGTGTGGCCCATGCGTGACCGGATCACCTCGGCTGTCCGGGGAAACACCGACCTCGTGGGCCTGCTCGTACTGCTGCTGGTGGTGCTCGTGGCTTACCAGCACTACGACTCCAGCCTGCTCGACCCCGCCTCCGTCACCATCCTGTCCGCGCAGTTCCTGCCGTTGATCCTGGCCGCCGCGGGGCAGACGACCGTGATGCTGCTCGGGGGGATCGACCTCTCCCTGGGCGCCGTACTCGGGCTCGCCATGGCCGTGTTCGCCACCTACGACGCGCACGGCGCGGCCGGCGTCGTGACCGCGGCCGTCGCCGCCCTGTGCGCGGCCGTCGCGGCCGGCGCGGCCAACGGAACACTCGTGGCGTACGCCGGCCTGCCCCCGATCGTGGTGACGCTCGCCGTGTCGTTCCTGTGGAGCGGCGTCACCCTCATCGTCCTGCCGCAGCCCGGGGGACATGTCCCGGGCGGACTGGTGAACGCGTACAACAACGGGTGGAACGGCCTCGCGGTACCCGCCCTGGTCGTCGCCCTCGTGCTCGCCGCGTGGAAAGTGCTGCGCACCACCCGGTACGGGCTCGCCCTCTACGCCGTGGGCGGCAACGAACACGGCGCCTACGCCAGCGGTCTGCACACCCGCGGTACGAAGATCGCCGGATACGCGCTGGCGGGAGCGTTCACCGGACTCGCCGGGATCGGGCTGGCCGTGCAGACCGGCTCGGCGGATCCCACCATCGGCACGCCGTACACGCTCAACTCGATCGCCGCGTGCGTACTCGGCGGCATCAGCTTCTTCGGCGGGGTCGGCCGGATGCGCGGCACCGTGCTCGGCGCGCTGGCCATCGGCCTGCTCACCAATCTGCTGCTGTTCACCGGGATCTCGCCCTTCTACCAGCTCATCGTGCAAGGAGTGATCCTCGTCGTGGCGCTCGCCCTGAAGACGTACCTCACGAGGGAGGCGGCCGTATGACCGGCATGACGGGCACGGTCCGCACCGAAGCGGCCGCCGCGCTGCGCGGCAGCCGCGCGGCCTGGGCGTTCGGTGTCCTCGGGGTCACCTGGCTCGCGGCGATCCTGTTCGCGGACGGCTTCGACAGCGTCGCCAACGTCCGCTACCTGGTGCAGACGGCGTCGTTCCTCGGCATCGTCGCGGTCGGCCAGACCCTCGTCGTGATCATGAGCGGCATCGACCTGTCGGTGTCCGGCGTGGTCGCCCTGTCCGCGGTCGTCTGCGCCAAGGTCGCCTCCGGCACGGGCGGCGGCGCGAGCGGCATCGCCGCGGCCCTGGCACTGTGTGCGCTGGTGGGCGCCGTGAACGCGGCCGGCGTGGTGTGGCTGCGGGTGCCGCCGATGGTGATGACCCTGGCCACCGGCACCGTCCTGTCCGGCGCCCTGCTCGTCTACACCGACGGCTCACCCAGCTCGGCCCACCTGCCGCTGCTGGACTCGCTCGCCAACGGCCGCCTGCTGGGGGTGCCCTGGGCGTTCGTCCTGTGGCTGGCCGTCACGGCCGTCGCCGGCTGGCTGCTGCACCTGTCCCGCACCGGCCGGTACGCGTTCGCGCTCGGCGCCGGCGAGGACGCGGCACGTGCCTCCGGGGTGCCGCTCGGCGCGACGGCATTCACTGCATACGTGTCGTGTGCGGTGCTCGCCGGAGTGGCCGGACTGGTACTGCTCGGCTTCACCGGAACCAGCTCGCTCACGATGGGCAACCCCTACCAGCTCCTGTCCATCGCCTCCGTGGTCCTCGGCGGCACCTCCATCCTCGGTGGCCGGGGCCACCTCCTCGGCACGGTCGGCGGCGCCCTGCTGCTCACCCTGCTGACCGCCCTGCTGATCTCCTGGAACCTCTCGGAGGGCGTACGCCAGGTCGTCCTCGGCGTGCTGATCATCGGCCTGCTTCTCGTCTACGCGAGGGAGCGCAGGACATGACGTCCCCGGCGTCCCGGGACGCGCCCGACGCCGTACGGGACCTCGTCCGCGATCTCGTCCGTATCCCCAGTGTGAACCCCCGGGGCGCGCCGGGCGACGGGGGAGAGACGGCGGTGGCCGCCCATGTCCGCGACTGGCTGGGCCGGCACGGCGTACAGGCCGAGATGCACGAGGTGCTGCCAGGTCGGTGCAACGTGGTGGCCGTCGTTCCCGGCCGGGACCAGGCGGTGGTGCTGCTCGAATCGCACCTCGACACGGTCGAGACGGACGGCATGACGGTCCCGCCCCACGACGGCGAGGTCCGCGACGGCCGGCTGTACGGGCGGGGTGCCTGCGACGCCAAGGGGCCGCTCGCCGCGTTCATGCTGGCCGCCGCCGAACTCGCCCGCGGCGGGCCGCCGCCGCTCACGGTCGTACTGGCCGGGGTCTGCGACGAGGAACACGCCTACCGGGGTGTCCTGCACCTGCTCGAAACGCTGGCCGGCCGCCATGTCGTCGGCGCGCTGGTCGGCGAGCCCACCGGGCTGGTTCCGGCCACCGCCCACAAGGGAGTCGTGCGCTACACCGTGCGCACCACGGGCCGGCCCGGACACAGTTCGCGGCCCGAGGAGGCGGTGAACGCGATCTCGCTGATGGCCCCCGTCATCGCCCACCTCGCCGCCACCCGCCCCGCCGTCACACCGCACCTGCTCCTTGGACCCGCCACACGGTCGGTCACCCGGATCCGCGGCGGCACCGGCCCCAACACCATCCCCGGCAGCTGCGAGGTGGACATCGACCGCCGTACGCTCCCCGGCGAGGACCCGGTGGCTGTCTGGCACCAGGACCGCGACGAACTCACCGCCCTGGGCACCGAGGTGGACCCCCCGTTCACGGTCGACCCGGCTCTGGACACCCCACCCGACACCCCTGTCGTCACCGCGCTGCGCGCCGCCCTCGCCGCCCTCGGCCGCCCCTGCGACATCCAGGGCATGCCCTTCGGCACGGACGCCAGCAAACTGGCCCGCGCCGGGATGCCGTCGGTGGTGTTCGGCCCCGGCTCGGTGACGGACGCCCATGCCGCGACCGAGTCGGTGGACCTGGCAGAGGTCGAACTGGCCGCGCGGATCGTGGTGGCCACCGTCCGCGAGACGGGCAGGCGACTTCACGAGGGCCCACCGTCCTCCGTGGACGTCCCGCCGCTGGAGCGAGGCGGCGGTGACTCTCGCGCGGACGTCCCGCTCCGGGAGCCAACCCGCGCGGATACCCCCGAGGACGCTCCGCCGCAGGAGCGAGCCCGGAGTTCCTCAGGTGTGGGCATACCGCCACAGGGGCGGCCATGCAGCTGACCGAACACGTTCATCTCCTCGCCAGCGGAGCCGCCGGGTTCGATCTCAGCGACCCGCTGGACTGCCACGTCTACCTTGTGCGCGGCAGCCGCCGCAGCGTCCTCGTCGACGCCGGTGCCGGCCGGTCCGCGCACAGCATCCTGCGAAAGGCGGGCAGCACGGGCACCGATCCGGACCACCTCCTGCTCACCCACGGCCACGCCGACCACGCGGGAGGAGCCGCCGCACTCGCCGAGCAATTGCCCGGGCTGCGCGTGCTGGCCGGGGCCGCGGCGGTGCGCTGGATCGCCGAGGGCGACGAGCAGGGTCTCAGCGTGGACCGGGGCAGGGCCGCCGGGGTCTACCCGGCCGACTACGCTTTCCGGCCCTGCCCCCGCGTCGAATCCGTCGCCGACGGCACACAGATCGATCTCGGCGGAGGAGTCACCGTCCGGGCCGTCGCCACCCCCGGCCATGCCGACGGCCACACCTGCTACCACCTGCGGGCCCCGGCCTACCAGGCACTCTTCTCCGGAGACTGCGTCTTCACCGGAGGACGCATCTCGTTGCAGAATCTGCATGACTGCCGCGTGCCCGCGTACGCGAACAGTCTGATGCGGCTGGCCGCGCTCGACGTCGACGCGCTCTTCCCCGGCCACCACGAGATTTCACTCGCCCGTGCCGGGAGGCACCTGGCCACCGCCCGCGACACCGTCGCCCGCGGCCTGCTGCCGAGGAGTACGACATGACCGCACCGGTCCGCCGCAACCAGGCCACCTCGCTGCGCCGCGCCCTGACCGTCCTCGAGTACGTCCGCGACCACTCCGGGACCGGCCGGGGCATGTCCCTGACCCGGATCGCGGAGGATCTCGGCATCAACAAGAGCACGGTGCTGCGTCTGGCCTCACCGCTCATGGAATCCGATTTGCTGGTCCGTGACCGGGAGACCGGCTGGTTCAGGCTCGGCCACGGCACCCTGCGGCTCGGCCAGGCCTACCTGTCCTCACTCGACCTGCGGACGGTCGCCGCGGAACCGCTGCGGCTGCTCCAGCACCTGGTGGGGGAGACCTGCCACCTCGTCGTCTACGAGCCGCCGGACGTCGTCTACATCGACAAGGTGGAGAACGAGACCAACGTCCGTATGGGCTCCCGCATCGGCAGCCGCGTCCCCGCCTACCGGACCGCTGTGGGCAAGGCCATCCTCGCCTGGCAGGGCGAGGAGGCATTCCGCGTCGTGGTGGCTGCCGGAATGCCGCCGGTCACTGTCTATACGGTCACCGACGCCGAACGGCTGCGCCTCGAACTCGACCGGGTCCGACGCCGGGGCTACGCGATCGACGACCGGGAGAACGAACCGGAGGTGCGGTGCGTCGCCGCACCCGTCTTCGACCACACCGACGCCCCAGTCGGTGCCCTGAGCGTGTCCGGACTCACCACCCGGATGACCCCGGCCCGGGTCCGGGAGGTCGGCCCCATGGTCGTCCGCACCGGCATGGAGATCTCCCACGTCCTCGGCTCGTCCCGCGTGCGGGTCGGCGGCCAGCACAAGGCCGCCGACCACTGAAGATCACCACCCGCTCTTTCGACCGCCCACCGGACTGACCGCCGCTCTGGCCGAGCGCCTACCCAGGACCTCCCCACCGCCCCGGAAGCCGACAGGATCCCCATGCACTTGAGCCCCAAGACGTTCCCGGCGCGATCGGCGCCCTCGGTCGTCCCGTCCACGTCCTCCGTCTACGCCTTCGTCGAAGACCTCCGCGCGGAAGGTGTGGACGCCGTCCTGGACCGGGTCCTCGGGACGTACGGCTGCGACACCCTGACCGTCGCCGCCGCTTACCACCGCGCCCGTGACGTCACCCCGCACGGCCCCGCCCGGGTCACCCTGCGCCAGGACGGCACCCATGTCCCGCCGCCGGCCGACCTCTTCGGCGGGGTGCGCCTGACGCCGCCGGTGCAGCCCGGCGCCGAACGGGAGCCACTGCGCGAACTGCGCCTTCGTACGGCGCAACGCGGCGCCGCCCTGCACGGCTGGACCGTCTTTCTGCACAACACCACGCTGGGCCTGGCCCACCCGGACGTCACCCAGGAGAACTGCTTCGGCGACCGCGCCGCCCCGGCCGACCTGTGCCCCGCCAACCCGGACGTGCGGGCGTACGCCGTCGCGCTGGCCCGTTCCGTGGCCCGGCAGGGGGTGGACGCGGTGGTGTCCGAGTCACTGCACTTCGGCTCCTTCGGCCACGGCTATCACCACGAGCGCAGCTTCGTGCCGCTCGGCCCGGTGGAGGAGTTCCTGCTCGGCCTGTGTTTCTGCCCGTCTTGCGTCGAGCGTGCCGACGGCACGGGAGTGGACTGCGCGGCGGCCCGGGCCGAGGCCACGCGGATCGTCGGCCGGCTCCTCGACGGCGCCGACCCGCTGCCGGGCGCGCTCGTCCCCGGGGAACTCGCGGACGTGGCCGGGGAGTCGGTCGCCGCGTATGTACGAGCTCGCTGCGACACTGTCACCTCACTGGCCGCCGCCGTGGCCAACGCGGTGGCGAGCGAGGGTTCCCGTCTGGTCTTCCTCGACCTGACCGGCGCGGTCAAGGGCTACGCGGTCGGCCTGCCGACCGGCCCGCTCGCGGCCGAGGAGGCCTGGCGGATCGGTGTCGACCCCGCGGCGGTCGGAGCCGTCGTCGACGACTACGCCGTCCTCGCCTACGCCCGCGACCCGGCCCGCGTCGCGGCCGACACCGCCGCCTACCGGGCCGCCCTCCCGGACAGCTGCAGCCTGCGGACCGTACTGCGCCCCGGTGCGCCGGACACCGCCTCCGCCGACGCGCTCGCGGAGAAGACGGCGGCGGCGACCGGTCCCGGAAGGGCGGACGCCGTGGACTTCTACCACTACGGTTTGCTCCCGTTCCCCGTCCTGGACCGCATTCCCACGGCACTCAAGGCGCGCGGCTGACGCCACAGCGAGGCGCCCAGGCGCAGCCCACTCACGCCAGTCCACTGGCACGGGACCCTGGCGCGCCTGCGACAGGATCGATCGCGGATCCGTCATGGCACCTCCGCAGGACCGGGAAGTCCGTCCAGGAGATTCTCCGCTCGGGGACGGACGCACGCCACGCCGCCCCACTGCGGAAACTCCGGCACTGAGGACCTTCTGTCCAGGCACCATGGCGCGCAGGTGGACGGCGTCGGTCGCTCCGAGCTCACGCAGCAGCTGGTGTGGTGCTGCATCAGATGCTGACTCACGTCGATGGAGAAAGGTGTCGAGTTCGGCACCGAGTTTGTCGCGGCCTGTCATCTCCGCCAGTCCGCTCGGGGTCGTGGCACCAGCTCGCCGCCCAGCGGCAGCTGCCCGTCGGTGGCGGTGCGGTTGCGGGACTGCCGGTGTGCTTCGGTGGCCTGCAGCAGGTCCCTGCGGGTCGGGCTGAGGGAGAGGGCGCCGATGCGGACCGGGCGCTGGGTCAGTGGCAGGGAAGGACGGGCTCGCTGTCACACGTCCTGCAGGCCGGTGCACGGGCTGGTCGGCCACCAGGCGGGCGGTCTCGGCCGCGCTGATGCCCTTGACTGTGGAGAACGCCAAGCGCACCCCCAGCACGGACTACTGCACCCGCCTGGAGCAGGGGCTGCTTCCGCACGTCTCCGAGCCCGTGCTCGCCTCCGTCGCCCGCGCTTTGGGGCTGGATGATGCCGAGTGGGACCACCTGTTCGCTCTTGCCCTCCTTGCCCCGTCGGCCTGCAGCGTCGAGGCGCGTCCCGCGCGGAGCGCACCCGTCCCGGTCCACCGGATACCTCAGCCACCGCCGGACTGGTGGCTGCTGCGCCACTACGGCAGCCCGGACACCTCTCATCACACGGCGCCGCCGTCGCGGACGACGACGAGCGCCCTGAGGCTGCAGGGTGGCGATCATGTCGCGGTGGCTACGAGGGAGAAAAGACTTTGTCCTGTGTGTGGAGAAAGAAGGCCCCTACTCCTGCGTAAGTACTTCCCAGTCTGGAAAATCGTTGTTACGTTCCTCTCCGACAGCCTGACGACGCGGTCGGCGGAGACAGGCGTCCGGGACCCAGTCGTGGGGGAGGGGAGGGATCGTGAGACGGATGACCGCTCGACCTGAGAACACCCATCAGGCGCGACTGCTTCGTCTGCTGCGTGACAACGGGTCCAACTCTCGTGCCCAGCTGGGCGATCTGGTGGACCTGTCCCGTTCGAAGCTGGCAGTCGAGGTTGACCGACTGCTGGAGACGGGGCTGGTCGTCGCGGACGGGCTGGCCCCGTCCCGGGGCGGCCGCCGGTCGCACAACATCCGGCTCGCTCCGACGCTGCGTTTCCTCGGCGTCGACATCGGTGCCACGTCGATCGATGTCGCTGTGACGAATGCGGAGTTGGAGGTCCTGGGGCATCTGAATCATCCGATGGACGTCCGGGAGGGCCCGGTCGCGGTCTTCGAGCAAGTCCTGTCCATGGCCGCGAAGTTGAGGGCCTCGGGGCTCGCGGAGGGTTTCGACGGCGCCGGCATCGGCGTCCCGGGACCGGTCCGCTTCCCCGAGGGCGTACCGGTGGCTCCGCCGATCATGCCGGGCTGGGACGGCTTCCCCGTGCGGGAGGCGCTCAGCCAGGAACTCGGCTGTCCGGTCATGGTCGACAACGACGTGAACCTGATGGCGATGGGGGAGCAGCACGCGGGTGTCGCACGCTCCGTCGGTGACTTTCTCTGCGTGAAGATCGGCACCGGCATCGGCTGCGGCATTGTCGTCGGCGGTGAGGTGTACCGGGGGACCACCGGCAGTGCCGGCGACATCGGACATATCCAGGTGGAACCGGAAGGCCGCGCGTGCGCGTGTGGCAACCGGGGCTGCCTGGAAGCCCACTTCAGCGGTGCCGCCCTGGCCCGTGACGCGGAGCAGGCCGCGCGTGAGGGCCGCTCGGCATACCTCGCCGCCCGGTTGGAGACAGCCGAACGTCTCACGGCCGAGAGTGTGTCGGCTGCCGCGGCGGCCGGGGACCCGGTGGCTCTGGAGCTGATCCGGGAGGGCGGGAAACGCCTGGGGCAGGTCATCGCAGGGCTCGTCAGTTTCTTCAATCCGGGGCTGGTGGTGATCGGTGGCGGCGTGACCGGGCTCGGGCACACGTTGCTGGCCAGCGTCCGGACCCAGGTGTACCGGCAGTCGTTGCCGCTGGCCACGGGCAACCTGCCGATCGTGCTGGGGGAGTTGGGACCTGCTGCCGGAGCCATCGGCGCAGCCCGGCTCATCAGCGACCACGTCTTCTCACCGGCCTGACCGCTGCCCGCCTCCGTCGCCGGTGGATCACCAGGCGCGCCAGTACAACCCGGGGGCGCCACCAACCAAGCGCCGCCCCCGAACAAGCGCCGCCGCCACCAAGCGTCAGCGCAACCGCCTTGGCGATCCCGCACTCCGGGTGCGCTGCGGCAACCCCCGTGACGTCCCGGCACCAGCAGCGCCACGGGCGCACCAGTAGCGTCACCGCAACAGCCACAGCACCGCCGTATCCGCCCATGAAGCGCCGGCGGCCGTCACCCCCTGCTTGCCGGGCACTCAAGCCTGCCCTGCCCTCCTCAGCCTCTGGGCAGGCCCGGCGCAGACGACGCCAGGGCTCCCACAACCGCCCACGCAACCGAGACATCCAACCCAGCCCTGCCCTGCCCACTCACGGCCCGCATCCGCCGAGGGGATTCCTCATGGCACCACAACCACCCCTGCTCACCATGTCCGGTATCACCAAGTCGTTTCCGGGCGTTCGCGCCCTGGACGGCGTGGATCTCGAGGTCCAGGCGGGCGAGGTCCACTGCCTGCTCGGCCAGAACGGGGCCGGCAAGTCCACTTTGATCAAAGTGCTCGCCGGGGCTCACCAGCCGGACAGTGGTGAGATCACCTGGCGGAGTGAGCCCGTGACCCTGGGGTCGCCAATCGCCGCCATGCGTCTGGGCATCGCCACCATCTACCAGGAACTCGACCTGATCGAGGGGCTCTCCGTGGCGGAGAACGTCTTTCTCGGACATGAACCCACGTCGGCCGGGTTCGTGGTGCGTGGCTCCGCCTCCCGTACGGCGACCGCGGAGCTGCTGGAACGCCTGGGGCACTCGGAGATAGAACCCTCGCGGCTCGTGGGCGAGTTGTCCGCGGCGCAGCAGCAGATCGTCTCGATGGCCCGCGCGCTGTCCCACGAGGTTCGGTTGATCGTGATGGACGAGCCGTCGGCGGCGCTCGACCCCGAAGAGGTGGACAACCTGTTCAGGATCGTGGGCGATCTGACGGCCGACGGCGTCGCCGTCATCTACATCTCCCACCGTCTTGAGGAGATCCGGCGCATCGGCGACCGGGTCACGGTCCTGAAGGAGGGCCGGTCGGTCGCGGGCGGCCTGCCTGCCAAGTCCACACCGACCCATGAGGTCGTGGCCCTGATGACCGGGCGGAACGTGGAATACGTCTTCCCCGAGCGGCCCGAGGCCGGATTCGCCGCGCAGCGAGAGCCTGTGCTGAAGGTCGAACGGCTGAGCAGACGAGGGGAGTTCGCTCCCATCGATCTTGAGCTGCGGCCCGGTGAGATCGTCGGTCTGGCCGGGCTTGTCGGGTCCGGGCGCAGCGAGATCCTGGAGACGATCTACGGCGCTCGCAAGCCCGACGAAGGCCGTGTCCTAGTCGACGGCGCACCCCTGCGCCCCGGCAGTGTCCGCGCCGCCGTCAGTGCCGGCATCGGTCTCGCGCCCGAGGAACGCAAGGCGCAGGGACTGCTGATGCTGGAGTCCGTCAGCAGCAACGTCTCGATCTCCACACTGTCCCGGTTCGCCCGCGCCGGCTGGCTCGACCGGCGCACCGAGCGGGCCGCGACGCACAAGGCGGTGCGGGAACTGTCCCTGCGGCCGGACAATCCCGACGCCGCCATCAGGACCCTGTCCGGCGGCAACCAGCAGAAAGCCGTGCTCGCCCGCTGGCTGTTGCGAGGCTGCAAGGTGCTGTTGCTGGACGAGCCGACCAGGGGTGTCGACATCGGCGCCCGGGCGGAGCTCTACGCCGTGATTCGCCGGCTGGCCGACGAGGGCCTGGCCGTACTTCTCGTGTCCAGTGAGGTGCCAGAGGTCCTGGGTCTCGCCGACCGGGTGCTGGTGCTCCGTGAAGGCAGCGTCGTGCACACGGCGGACGCCCGGGAGCTCGACGAGCACCGCGTACTTGATCTTGTGATGGAAGGGAGCCTGACGCCATGACGCAGCCGGCCACTGCGGCGCACAAGGATGCGCCGACGTCCGCCGCCAAGTCCGCGGGGGAGCAGGGGGGTTCGCGCCGATCGGGTCCGCGGTGGGACGTGCGCACCCTGTCGTTGCTCGGAGTCCTCGCCGTCCTCGTTGCGGTCGGTGGGATCACCGCACCGGACGAGTTCCTCGCGACGAGCAATCTGCAGCTCGTCCTCACTCAGGCGTCCGTGATCGGCGTCGTCACCGTCGGCATGACGTTCGTCATCACCAGCGGCGGCATCGACCTGTCGGTCGGCGCGATCGTGGCGCTCGCCTCGGTGTGGGCGACGACCGTGGCCACACAGGAGTTCGGCTTCGCGGGCATCCTCTTCACCGCGGTGATCGTCGGTGTGGGCTGTGGTCTCGTGAACGGTCTGCTGATCGCCTACGGCAGGATGGTGCCGTTCATCGCGACGCTGGCCATGCTCGCCTCCGCCCGGGGCCTCGCGCTGCAGATCACGGACGGCAGCACTCAGATCGTGAGCGTCGAATCGGTGCTCGATCTGGGTGCCAGGGACTCCTACATCCTCGGCATCCCGCCCCTTGTCCTGATCTTCGCCGCAGTCACCGTGATCGGCTGGCTGGTGCTCAACCGCACCACCTTCGGCCGCCGCACCGTCGCGGTCGGCGGCAACGCGGAAGCGGCCCGCCTCGCCGGTATCGACGTGCGCCGCCAGCGCCTGTACCTGTACCTGCTGTCCGGGCTGTGCTGCGGGATCGCCGCGTTCATGCTGATCGTGCTCGCCGGCTCGGGCCAGAACACCAACGGCAACCTCTACGAGTTGGACGCCATCGCCGCGGCGATCATCGGCGGCACCCTGCTCAGCGGCGGCCGCGGCACCATCATCGGCTCCGTCCTCGGCGTTCTGGTCTTCACCACGATCACCAACATCTTCGCTCTGAACAACCTCGAGACCGCTGTCCAGCAGATCGCGAAGGGCGCCATCATCGTCGCCGCCGTCCTGGTCCAGCGCCGCTCGCTGCACGGCGACACCTGACACCGTGGAGCACGCCGGACGGCGGCCCCTGACACCGCCGTCCGGCACCCCGTCTCCTCCATCTGACGCACACCGCCCAGTCGAAGGGTCGATCCGCCATGCCAAGAACCCCCGCCACCAGCCGCAGAGCACTGTTGTTCGGCACCGCTGCCGTTTCCGCCGGCGCGCTGCTGACGGCCTGTACCAGCAATGAGCCCAAGGACCAGGAACAGGCCGCGGACAACGCCGCCCCGGTCGCGGACGACAAGCCGGGCAAGGCCGTCACCGTCGGCTTCGCCGGGCCCCAGGCCGACCACGGCTGGCTCAACGCCATCAACTCCAACGCCAAGTCGCGTGCGAAGAAGTACTCGGACGTCACGCTGGAGATCACCGAGGGCTCGAACGACACCGCCCAGCAGATCGGCCAGGTCCAGACGCTGATCAACAAGAAGGTCGACGTCCTGGTGATCCTGCCGGCCGACGGCAAGGCGCTCACCCAGGTGGGCCTGCAGGCCATGAGGGCGGGTATCCCCGTCGTCAACCTGGATCGTGTCTTCGCCTCCCCGCAGGCGTACCGCTGCTGGATCGGCGGCGACAACTACGGCATGGGCCTCAACGCCGGGCACTACATCGGCGAGCAGCTCAAGGGCAAGAAGAACGCCAAGGTCGTCGAACTGGCCGGACTCGACAACCTCGAACTGACCCAGCAGCGCACCAAGGGCTTCGACGACGCCCTGAAGAATTACCCCAACATCCGCAAGGTGGCCCGCCAGGCCGCCGACTTCACGGTGGAGTCCGGTCAGGCCAAGATGGCACAACTGCTGCAGGCCCAGTCGGGCTTCGACGCGCTGTGGAACCACGACGACGACCAGGGCGTGGGCGCGCTGCGCGCCATCGACCAGGCCGGCCGCGACGACTTCCTGATGGTCGGCGGCGCGGGCGCCAAGTCCGCGATGGACGCCATCAAGGCCGGCAACAGCGTGCTGAAGGCGACGGTCCTGTACCCGCCGACCATGGCCGCCTCCGCCATCGATCTCGCCCGGGCGCTCGGCCAGGGCAAGGGCGTCGATGGCCTCGCCGAGTTCGAGATCCCGTCCTCGCTGACTCTCTACTCGGCCGTGGTGACCAAGGACAACGTCGACCAGTACCTGCCGACCGGCTTCATCTGACCGGACCGGGCCGCGGGCACCGCGAACACCACGATGAGTCAGTGACACTCCGAAGAGGAGAAATCCGTATGGAACAGAGGGACAGTCGGACCGCACCGCCGATACTCGGCGTGGGGATGGTCGGCTACGCGTTCATGGGCGCCGCGCACTCACAAGGGTGGCGCACCGTAGGGCACGTGTTCGACCTGCCGCTGCGGCCGGTCCTGGCCGCGATCGCCGGCCGCGACACGCACGGTGTGCGGGCAGCGGCCGACAAGCACGGCTGGGCCGCGGCAGAGACCGACTGGCGCGCCCTCATAACCCGCGACGACGTGCAACTCGTCGACATCTGCACACCGGGCGACAGCCATGCGGAGATCGCGATCGCGGCGCTGGAGGCGGGCAAGCACGTGCTGTGCGAGAAGCCGCTGGCGAATTCGGTCGCCGAGGCGGAGGCCATGGTCGCAGCCGCCGAAGCGGCCCGCTCGCGCGGGCAGTTGGCCATGGTGGGTTTCAACTACCGGCGCGTGCCGGCCCTCACCTACGCGCGCGGCCTTATCGCGGACGGCAGGCTCGGCTCGCTGCGCCACGTCCGTGTCAGCTACCTCCAGGACTGGCTGGTCGACCCCGACTTCCCGCTGACGTGGCGGCTGCAGCGGGAGCACGCGGGATCGGGGGCGCTCGGCGACCTCGGCGCGCACATCGTCGACCTCGCCCAGTACCTGGCGGGCGAGGTCCTGGTCGGTGTCTCCGCCCAGATGGAGACCTTCGTCAAGGAACGCCCCCGCCTCGACGGTGCGTCCTCCGGCCTGACGGCATCCGGCGGCCCCCGGCGCGGGCCGGTGACAGTCGACGACGCGGCCGTCTTCACGGGCCGGCTCGCCTCGGGAGCGCTCGCCACGTTCGAGGCGACCCGGATGGCGTCCGGGCGCAAGAACGCCCTGCGTCTGGAGATCAACGGTGAGTTCGGTTCGCTCGCGTTCGACCTGGAGCGGCTCAACGAGCTGTCCTTCCACGACCATCGGGAGCCCGCCGCCACGGCGGGGTTCCGCAGGATCGTCGTCACCGAGGCCGAACACCCTTACCTGGAGGGCTGGTGGCCGCCCGGCCACGTGCTCGGCTACGAGCACACCTTCGTCCACCAGGCCCGCGACCTCGTCCACGCGATCGCGTCCGGCACCGACCCGAGGCCGTCGTTCGCCGACGGTCTGCAGGTGCAGCGGGTGCTCGCCGCGGTCGAAGAGAGCGCGCAGAAGAACTCCGTCTACACCCCTGTCCAGGCCGTCGCGGCCGAAGTCCGGTAGAGATCCCGCCAGGAACCCCGCTCGGAGGCACCATGCCACGCCC
>NZ_KQ948690.1 GCF_001514145.1 Streptomyces canus | reverse complement strand
GGTTGTTTCCGCTTAACTGTCGTGTCTCTTTGGAAGCTTGGACGCTGACAGACAACTGTCCCGCTCTCAGCCTTACTCCGAGGGTGTCCGCGTGCACTCCTCAGAGCCGGATGGCACAGAGCGAAAATGCATCAAACCCGCACTCACACCCATCTCCCCGACGTACGGTTTGCCCGTCAAGGGGAGGTACCGGCCATTTCCACGTTCGATGAGCTGCACGAGCTTGGGCACTTCGGTCCCGTCTGTCTGTCTTTGATCTACAAGTTGATCCGGGAGGAAGTGCGGCGGCTGCCCGTTCTGTCTCCGCCGGGTGGGTGGCAGGAGGCCGACCTGGAGGATCTGCTGGGTGATTTTCTGGCAGACCGAATCGAGCCGGTCACCGCCAACCTGCTGGCTCTGGCCAGGAATGACGACTCTGTCGGAAAGCTGCTGCGGACGTCGATCCGGTACTGGTTGATCGACCGCTCTCGTAAGACTGCGGTCGTATCGGTGGGCCGTTCACTGGAGAAGGTGCTGGCCGACAGCGATGCCTTCGAGGTAGTGCCTCTGGGCACGGAGGGCGCTGGCAGGTGGCGATTGGCCGGCACCACGGTGCAGCCGTGGTCGGGCCCCGTCACCCCGCTGGTCGAGGCCGCGTACGCCGTGCCGAACGTCAAGATTCCCAAGTGGAGCAGCGAAACGCGCCGTGCCCCCGTCGCCGACAGAGCATCGACAGAAGCTGTAACCATTGCAGTTCTGACCGCTGCCTCCGGCTCGATGGAGGTCGCTCAGCTGGTCGAGGTGTTCACCGCTCGCTTTCCCGTGGTGCTGGATCCCGTTGTGGTCTCGCTCCCGGCCGACGCCGGGTCAGAGATCACGGTAAATGCTCAGTCTTCCCCGGAAGAGATCGTCTTTGCGCGCATTGATGACGCCGAGACCACGTCACTGGCGGAAGAGGTCGTGAGCATGCTCAGCCCCCAGGAACGGCGCATAGTTCCGTATCTGGACGCTCCCGGAGAGATTCAGACGCTTCTGGGCTGCGGTCGCTCCCAGGCGTATCACCATGCAGCGCACCTGCGGGAGAAGCTGCGTCAGCTCGTCGGGGACGGCGACGATGTACTTTCCGTGGGGGCGGAGGTGATCCGGTTGTGCAGCGGAGTAGCGGAGACACGATGAACAGGACCAGGGCCGGACACCGTGAGCGCTATGACGTCAGTCAATGGTGGAGACCTGCTCAGTCGATGGATGCGGGAGGACACCATGAGTGACCAGGGGGTACCGCAGCGTTTCCTGGATCTGGCTCGGCGGGCTCGTGCGCCGCAGGCCCTGTCGGAGGCAGGGCTCAGAGAGCGGTTCGGTGATCCGGCTCAGGTGGAGCTTGAGATCGGTCAGGTGTGGCGGGCTCGCTGGGAGGACACCAGCATGCTCGTGCTGATCCTGGACGTCGAAACCCATGAAGTAAGCGTGGTGCCGGTCACGATCGACCCGCCGGGTGAGGACGAGAACAGCGTGGTGGTGGCCGGTTCGCGGACTGCATTCGGCGTCAACGCCACTGTGTGGGCGAGCCGGGCCTCTTGCATCCCGCTACGTGTGCTGGAACGCGTGGTCGACGCCTGGGGTGAGGACCTTGTGGAATTCACCGTAGCGAGGACCCGAGGCCAGTCGAGATCGGTTCCGACAGGAGTACGCGAGGGGCTGCCGATCCGTTCTTCCTTGGAGCCGGCCGCGGAGGTGCGCGCCACCCTCACCGATGATCTGGAGTACCTGCAGCATGCGCCTGGCCTGCCTGTTGAGGAGGACGGGCAACCGCCTGAAACCCTGGCATCGCTGCTCGGTGACCGACTGGACCTGGGGGCGCTGTGCGCGGCCTTGCAACTGCCGCAGCCGCAGGCCATGAAACTATTGCGAGGCAAGACGCCGCTGTCACCAGACCAGATCGACACGGTCGCGTCGGCCACGGGACTGCCCTCGGCGGAGATCGCCCAAACGGTCCGCCCCTTGCCTGCTGATCTTGTGCTCGTCGCAGAACACCCGCGGTGGCGCTCCGTCTGGGTACGCCGGGCCCAGCGCCTGGGGGTCAGCGAAACTCAGGCCCGGCTCTCGGGCGGTTACGGCGCCTTCGCGCTGGCCGCTCGCCAGACGGGCGGCGGGCCCGCCGCCTGGGATGCCCGTCTGAGGCAATTCCTCCAGGGCGAAGACGGCGCGGAGGACAAATGACACGTCACCGGTTCATCGAAGAGGCCCCTCGGCAGGCGGAAGCGATGATCTCAGCCGTCGAGCGCCTTCACCCCGGCACATTGGAGGCACTGCGCGCGGATCCGCTGGCTGAGCTGCACCGCTGGACGGAGATCCAGGTGTCGTTGGAGGCCGAGGCGGGAGACGGCGGCCGGTGTTCGGTCGCCGGCAGTTATCGGTCGGACTCCGATCCCCCGACCCTCGTGGTCGGGGAGGCACGCTCACTTCGGCGCCGGGGATTCACGGGGCTGCACGAGCTCGGCCACCATCTCCAGCAGACCGACACGGCGCTGGGCCAACGACTGTTCGACTGGGAGGACTCGGAGGCCTTCGAGGAAGCGGCGTGCGACGCGTTCGCGGCACGCATCCTGGTACCGGATGACCAGATTCCTGAGGATGTACGCCGCAGAGGTCCGTCCGCAGACGACGTCGTCACCATGTTTCGTACGTCCCAGGCATCGCGTGAGGCGTGCTGCGTGCGAGCGGCGCGGTATCTGGCGGGTGGCGGCGCCGTCGTACTGCTCGACACCACGGGTGAGGTCCTCTTCGCCGCGTCCCGGGGCATGATCCCGCCCGCCCGGGGCTCCGACCAGTCCCGGACACCGCTCGTCTCCGCGGCCCTGCGCACCCGAGCCACGATCCAGCGGGACAAGACGTACGTCGTCTACCGCTCCGGCGGCCACAGTGATCTGCTCTACGGGCAGGCGGCATGGTGCGACGAGGACTACCTGATCGCGGTGCTCGCGGAGGACAGCGTGGCATGGCGTGCCTTCACGGCGCCGCGCCCGTACACACAGAGCTCCCGGTTCGGTTCCTGGCGGGAATGCGAGACGTGCGGGGACTCGTTCAAGGTCACTGAGCCGGCGTGTGAGGAGTGCGGCGAGCCGCGGTGCGGGCAGGGGCACTGCGGGTGCACGACCGCCAGGAGCCGGAGTGACCGTACGTGCGAGCGCTGCTCCATGGTCCTGGCTCCGTCACGGTTCGAGGGCACGAGTACGACCTGCCGCGACTGCTCCTGAGCTGTTCGGATACTCCCCGAAACGAAGATCCCAGTGCGGCCCGGACGATCTCAGCGGTGTGACGTCAGAGGAGGGTGAGCCGCCAAGTGGCGGCTCCGCCCGGGGAAGTCCCGGGCGACGCGTGGCGCTCGGCGCCTCTCACCCGAACGGAACCCCACCATGGGATACACCGAAGACATCCTCAACGACATCCGCGGCCAGATCGACGCACATCCGCAGCCCCTGGCGGAGGCCCGGACGCGCCTGGATCTGGTCCGCTCCAGCGCCATCGGCTTCCAGGGCGCACTGCGGACCTACCGCAGTGGTTCGCTGCCCCAGCACACCTTCATCCACCCTGTCGGAGACGGCGACGGCGGAGTCGTACTCGACCGCCGCGTGTATCCGCAGCTGGGCCCCGAGGGAGGCGGCGAGACGCCCGCCGACATCACCGATGACCTGTGCGCGCTGCTCGGCCCTGCGGTGCGCAAGGTCTACCCGAAGGCCCGCTGCGGTACCTCCAAGCGCGGCCCGAAGATCACCTTCGGACAGCCCGTCGATGGCCAGGACCCGACCGTGGACCTGGTCGTCGCCCTCACCCGGAAGGCGGGTGCCGGGCTGTGGATCCCGAACCTGGAGACCAACAGCTGGGAGGCGTCCGACCCCGAGCGTCACGTGGTGCTCTTCACCGGTGGGGAGGAGTCGCTTCGGCGTACGCGACGGCGTGTGGTGCGTCTGCTGAAGGCGTGGAACAAGCAGTACGGTCAGCCGGGCTTCTCCTCTCACAACCTCACGGTCTGGGCGTGGGAGTTCGTCGAGCCCGGGATGGGCATGGCGAAGGCTCTGAGTACGGTGCTGTCCAAGGCTGCACTCCGGGTGGAGACCGGTGGGGCCACGCGGGACCCGGCCGGGGTCTCGCCGAACGTGAAGCTGCTGGTGGGGCGCGACGTCGCGGCCCGGCGTCTGCGCACCGCGTCGGACGGCGTGGCCGAGGCGCTGGCGAACGACAACGACCGCGAGGCGGTGCTGTCGGCCCTGTCGCGGGTCTTCTACCGGTACGTCGACGCCCCGGCGTCCGGCAGTCTGGCGGGCAAGATCTCCGCGCTGCGTCGGCCTTCCCCCGTCACGACGGTGGCCCTCGGGCTCGGCGGTGCGGCGGCCGCCGTGCGGCCCACTCGTGCCTTCGGCGAAACCGGACATCACGCGTGACACGCCGCCCCGCGTGGCGCAGGCCGGCCTGGTTCGCCAGGCCGGCGGCCCGTATCGCCTTCCAACACCGGCTCGCCGCCTGTGGCCAGCAGGTCCGCGTTACCCGTCCGCCGCATCGGCACCGCGGCGGCTTCGCCCTGGCAGTCCGGCTGCGCGTACCGGATGTCATGGAGCAGACGGTCTCGATCGTCTTCAGCCCCGGGGCGCCCGAGGTGCCGTATGTGTACACCGACGGGCCGTCCGAGTCTCCTCACCGGTACTCCGACCGCGCGCTGTGCATGTGGTTTCCGTACGATCCTCCCGAACAGCGATGGACCCGCAGCGACGGGCCCGCTGCCCTGCTGGGGCATGTCGTGGCCCACCTGTTGCGCGAAGAATGGTGGCGCCGTACGGGCGAGTGGCCCGGCGAGGAGGCGCCGCACGGCACGTAGAACGTAGTGCCGCATGACGACTTGGAGGGCCGCATGACGTCCGCGCAGACGGCGGTACCGTCACCGGTCCCCACCACGTCGACGACCACCGTGGTTCCGTCGACGCCTCCTGCAACGGACTCCACCACCTCCTCGCTCGAGTCCGGCTTCGTCCTGTCGGCCGTACTGTCCGGAGCGTTCCTCGCCGCCATGCTCACCGCGACCATCAACATCTGGCTCGCACGACGCAAAAGCCGTGAAGAGCAACTTGACCGGCTACGGACCGCGTTCTCCGAGGCATTCGCTGCACACAGCGCCTACAAGGAAATGCCGTACGCCATCCGTCGCCGACGCTCGGATGCCCCGGCCGAGGAGAGGGTGCGGCTGTCGGAAGCCCTGCGGGACATCCAGGCCAACCTCTCGTATCACCTTGCCTGGACGAAAATCGAGTCAGAAACCGTGGGCGCCGCATATGCGGAGCTCATACAGGAGCTGCGCAGGACGGCGGGGCTAGCCATGCACGCCGCCTGGGAAGCACCGGCCATCGAGACCGACACCGCTGTGAACATCCCGCCGACCGTGATCGATCTCAGTGCGCTGCAGCCCCTCGAAACTGCGTACATCGATGCCGTCCGGGCACACCTGCGTGCCCTTACACCGTGGTGGTATCGATAAGGCCCTATCAGACCGACCGCCTTGAGAGGGCTTTTACATAGATCTGGTCGGTTATAAGGCTTTCATGCGTGCCCTATTTCAGTATGCGACGCGGCGTTAGCGGCTATCGCCCCCCTCAGGGGTCGCGCACCCGACTGCCCGTCTCATCCGACCTTGAGTCCCGAAGTCCGTCTAATTGCCTGCGCCGGTAGCGAGCACCAGCAGGGCCAGCAGGATGTCCAGGACGATGCGGACGGCTGTCATGGTTGGCTATTTGCCTTCGGCTTCGCGCGAGACGGGGGCCCACGTGGCCCATTCGTCGAGGCGCTGCTGGTAGATGTGCCCGGCGATTGCGAGCGGCTGCTCACCGAAGAACACGCGCAGTGGCGCCTTCTCGGCGTCGACGATCTTGAGGATCGCGGACCCGAAACCCACGGGCTTGGGGATGCCACCGGCCATCTGCGCGGCCATGCCCTCGTGCAGGGGCGCGTACTGCGGCTGGGCGTCGGCGAAGACAGCCGAGGCGCCGCTCCAGTCGGTGTCGAAACCGCCAGGCTCGACGAGGGTGACCTTGATGCCGAACCCGCTGACTTCCTGAGCCAGTGCCTCGGTCAGACCTTCCAGCGCCCACTTGGACGCGTGATATCCGCCGAGCGACGGGTAGGCTGCGACACCGCCGATGGTGGAGATCTGAATGATGTGCCCCGAGTTCTGCTCGCGCAGGACCGGCAGGACGGCCTGGGTGACGTGGAAGACACCGAACAGATTCGTCTCGAGCTGGTCACGCAGCTGCTGCTCGGTGATCTCCTCGACCGTGCCGAACAGCCCATAACCCGCGTTGTTGACCACGACGTCGAGGCGACCAAACTGCTTGTGCGCCGCAGCGACCGCTTCGAAGACCTGCTTGCGGTCGGTCACGTCGACCTGCAGGGGCAGGACGGCGTTGCCGTACTTGTCCACCAGGTCGCTCAAGGTGTCGGTGTTGCGTGCTGTGGCAGCCACTTTGTCCCCGCAGTCGAGTGCTGCCTCGACGAACTGCCGTCCGAACCCCTTGGACGACCCGGTGACGAACCAAACCTTGCTCATGACATTTCCCTTCCCGAGGCGGGCGTACTGCGGCTGAAGCCGCTGGTCAGAACTGGTCTGACCGCCTGCACCTTCATCACCGTACATCAAACTTAGACGCCGTCCATGATTTGCTGTTATGATCGTCGGGAAGAGGTGACACGATGGGCTTGCGAGAACAAAAGAAGCTGGACGCATGGCGCGCCATCCGGGCCGCCGCGCTGCGACTGTTCGACCAGCGCGGCTACGAAGCCGTCAGCGTCGAGCAGATCGCCGCCGCCGCGAACGTCTCCCGCGCGACATTCTTCAACTACTTCGCCAGCAAGGAAGCCGTCGTCTTCGACCAGGACCCCGAAGAACGCGAGCACTGGCGCACCCTCATGAACGCGCGCCCCGCCGACGAGCCGCTGTGGGACTCACTGGCCGCGATCATGATCGGCTTCAACGAACGTCTCGCCGACCGCATGCCCCTGCAACGCCGACTCAAAGCGCAGTCACCCGCGCTCGCCCAGTCGACCCAGGACCTCGGCGAACAGTTCCGCACCGACCTCCGCGACTGGGTCGCCACCCGCACCGCCGGCACGAACCCCCTCACGGCCACCCTGCAGTTCAACCTCGCCTTCGCCGCAGTCTCCACGGCCTACCAGACCTGGCCGGCCAACGAGTCCTTCGACCAATACCTGCAACGACTCCGGAGCTGCCTCGACCAAGCCGGCGCCGGCCCCGCCACCAAGGCGCACTGACAGGCCGCGCTCGATGCACTGGGGACTCGATCTCGCCGCCGAGCCGCGCCGAGCTACAGTAGCCGCCGCGTCTCGCCCGCCGACTGGACCCGGTTGAGCGGTCCCGACCGGTCATGAGAGATTCCAACCTGCTGAAGACGTCCCGCGCCGCATCCGCATAGTTGGTGCCCGCATTGCCAGCGTTCTGCTGCAGCAGTCGCATCATTGCCATGGCCGTGTATCCCCAGACTTTGGCGTCTGCGGGGTCAAGGCCGGGGAAACGCACGGACAGCGCCTCGGCGAGGTGTTCCTCCCAGTCGGTGGTCCTGATCAGCAGGGCCGCCATCACCGTCCTTGATTTTTCGGCGATCGGCTGCAACGCCGCGAAAAGTTTTCCGTATTCGTCGCACCATCGCACGACAGCGCTCTTGCGGTCTCGATCAGCTCCATCAGGCGGGAGTTCGTCTGACCGTAGATGTCCAGCAGCACGGTTTCCTTCGACGGAAAGCATCTGAAGAAGCTGCGTAAGGTGACGCCGGCGAAGCCTTGATCGGCGAATACATACCAGATCGGCGTTCTCAGGTAGACGCCGAGCAGGGCAGTCTTCGCGCCGTCGCGGTCCTGCCACGACGCCGCGAGAACGGTGACACCGACCAGTAAGCCGAGGGTGTCGGTGACGATGAATCGCTTACTTCCGTTGACTTTTCTTGCCCGGATCGTAGCCGCGGGAGTCTCTGCCGACGGCGTCGGCTGCCTTGACCGATTGCGAGTCGATGACTCCGGCCGACGGCTCGGCATCGCCGCCCTGGTGCTGGTGGTGACGTCCGGGTCGGACGCCGGCCGGCTTCTGGGAACCGCGCAGTTCGCCACCACGCCGGCAGGCCACCGGCAACTGCTGAGCTGGCTGAAGCGGCACGGCACCGTGATCCTCATCGGTGTCGAGGGCACCGGCGCCTACGGCGCAGGCCTCACCCGCTACCTGCACACCCAACACGTCCGTGTCGTCGAGGTCGATCGGCCCGACCGTTCCCTGCGCCGCCACGAGGGCAAAAGCGACCTCGGGTTCACGTTCCAGGCCCGCAGAGCGCGGAGCAGGAAGGGGAAGAACTTCACCAACTTCCTGCCCGCGATCAGCAAGGAGGACCTGAAGAAGATCAGCGGGGAGGTCCGCTCCTGGCGGCTTCACCTGCGGATCGGCCTCACCTTCGCCGCAGGGCTTCGGCGTAGTCGCGTGATGTCCGGTTCGTGATCATGTGATGCCGAGCAGGGCGAGCGGGCGGTTCGGGTGGCGTGCGTTGGCGCGGAGTGCGGCGGCGATGTTGTGGGTGCCGGCCAGGCGGAGGGCACCGATGGCGAGGTTGCGCCAGGTTGCCATCGTGCGGGGCGCGTTGCCGGTCCGCAGTTGGGAGGCGTCCTCGGCGAAGGTGGTGTCCCGCACGTGGTGCAGGGCCTCGATCTGCCAGTGCGAGCGGAGCGTCTCGGCGAGTTGATCCGGGGTGGCCTGTCCGGCGTTCAGGCTGGTGACCGCGTAGACGGTCTTGACGGTGACCTTGCCGGTCTTGCGGTTCAAGCGGCGGCGCTTGAGCTGGACGGCCTGGCGGGCGCCGGGGAAGAGCAGGCCGTCCGTGGAGCAGATCTTGATGCGGCGGATCTCGCCGCGGCCGTGACCGGTCTCGCGGATGCGGCCCTGGAGCGGAATCCGGTTCCAGGGAAGGCTTTTGAGCTGCTTGCGGAGCTTCTTCTGATTGGCCTTGACGATCACGATGTAGTGCGCACCGCGACTCATCAGGTACTGCGCGTCCTCGCGCTGGGTGTGCATCGCGTCGCTGGTCACGACGGTTCCGGCGAGGTCGGCCACAGTATCCAGCAGGGGTTGGAAGCAGGTGATCTCGTTCGTCTGCTCCCCAACGTCAAGTTGGGCGAGGACCAGGCGGTCGGTGTGGTCGAGGGCTGCCAGCAGGTGGACCCTGCGGCCGTCGGATTTGGCGGCGCCGCGCAGGCTCTTGCCGTCCACCGCCACCGCGCGCAGGGCCTTCGGCCCAGGATCGGTACGGCGGTCGGCCAGCCAGGCGCCCACCGCCCGGTCCAGGGCGTCGGCGTCCAGGCGGGCCAGAGTGCGGCGGATCGTCGTCTCGCACGGCACCAGCCGGACGCCGGTCAACGGGCAGCGGTGGGCGCCGATGCGGTCCAGGACCGCCTGCGGGGCGTCGGCCGCCCACTCGCTCACCGCCAGCAGCGAGGTGGCGCCGGCCAGCACAGCGCAGGCCGCCAACGCCAGAACGAACACCAGGCCATGGCGGATGCCGCACGGCTTGCGCGGGTCGGGAACGGCGGCCAACCGGGCCAGCAGTCCGGGTAGTTCGTTCTCCGCGGGGTCGGGTTGACCGCGGAGTTGGTCAAGAACGGGTGGGATCGGGGATGATGCGTTCGCAAGCACGGGCTTCCGTAGGGATCACTGGACTCGACACCCAAATGATCTTGGAAGCTCGCGCCTGCTTCACGCCGGGGGTCACCCGACCGCGCGGATCCGGACAAACCACCCACATCGCAACTACGCCGAAGCCCTGCGGCGTCGCCTGGATCAACTTCCTCCTCGATGTCGGCGAGCGTCTTTAGCCAGCTTCGCGGCCGGAGCGAGAGTTAGGAACGGACAGCCCGCCTCCCGGCGAGAAGAAGTGATTCGCGCGGGAAGTCGTCAGTGCCCGGCGCCCTGCTCCCGCAGGACGGGGAGAACCGCCTGCGTCACGTTCAGCACGCCGAACAGGTTGACCTCGAGCTGGTCTCGCAGCTGCTGGACGCGGATCTCCTCGGCTGCTCCGAACAGGCCGTATCCGGCGTTGTTGACGACGACGTCGAGGCGGCCGAAGGTCTCCACGGAGCGAGCGACCGCATCGAAGACACCCTGGCGGTCGGTGACGTCGACCTCTAGCGGCAAGAGCACGTCACCGTACCGCTCGACGAGATCGCCCAGCGCTGATATGTCGCGAGCCGTCGCGGCCACGCGATCTCCCCGCTCCAGGGCGCTCTTGGTGAAGTCTGATCGTCACTCGTCAGGCGTTGGTCGGTCGCTCCGCCTGGCGGTAGGTCGCTTCATAGGCAGTGTCGAAGTACTCGCGGTACCCGACGACCTTGCCGTCCGCGACATCCAGGGCGTAGTGGCACAGGCTTTCGTATGGACGGCCATCTGCCCATGTCGCGGTGATCCGGGTCTCCACCGAAGCGCGATTACCATCCGCCAGTACCGACAGGAGTTCTGTGGAGAAGTCGGCACCGCCATCTTTGAGGCCGCCCACCCACGAATCGCGAATGACCGCGATCTCCGCCAGGTCGTGCATACCGCTCCACCAGAAGTCCCCCAGGATCCAGACGGTCATTTCCGGTGACGCTACCTTCGATACCGCCTCGTGATCTCCGGCGATCTGCGCAGTGAAGAAGGAGGTGACCACCCTTCGTGTCACCTCGGTCAGGTCGGGGTCGGTGAGATGCGTAACGGCAAATCGATTCATGAACTCGCTCCTTTGCGATTGATGTCCTCAGCGAGACAGTGGGGTGTGACAGAAAGCGAGGCCCTGCACCACGTGCGGGACACCACCTTCGCCGAGGACGCCTCCCAACTGCGGACCGGCAACGCGCCCCGCACGATGGCAACCTGGCGCAACCTCGCCATCGGTGCCCTCCGCCTGGCCGGCACCCACAACATCGCCGCCGCACTCCGCGCCAACGCACGCCACCCGAACCGCCCGCTCGCCCTGCTCGGCATCACATGATCACGAACCGGACATCACGCGACTACGCCGAAGCCCTGACCTTCGCCGAGCTGGCCCGCATGATCAACCCGATCGTGCGCGGCTGGATGCAGTACTACGGAGCGTTCTACCGCTCCGAACTGCTGCCCCTCCTGCGGCGTATCAGCGCCTACCTGATGCGCTGGATCCGCAAGAGGTACAAGCGATATCGGTCGTTCAAAGCAGCCCACAAGTGCTGGCAGCGCATCACCAGCCGGCATCCCATGCTCTTCGCCCACTGGTCATGGACACCGTGTTTCTGGTGATCAGAGTGACAAGAGCGGAGTGACGGGACCCTGTCACGCTCCGTTCTGTGGGAGCCCGGGGTGAGACTCCCTCGGGCCACCCGACCCGTGCAGCTCTGGGGTCGATGCGGCGGGTGGTGACAGCCTGGCCGATGACATCTTCGGAGATGTTTTCGGCGCCTTCGGTGGCGAGCCGGTCCATCAGACCGACGCCGACATGGACGTGCTGCGGGGCATGCAGGCCAAGGACTACGGCGAGCACAGCGCCTTCCCCGTCTACAGCGGCAAGTAACGACGACCGTACGAACGGCCCCGGCTCGGGCCCGACGTCACTCGGGCGGCCGCAGCGCCGCGAGGATCTCGTTGATCATCCGGAGCCACTCCTCCGCGAAGGCGGGGTCACGCCAGTCACGGTCCGTGATGAGTGTGGTGAGTTGCGGCAGAGCGGCCGGCGCGGTGGTCAGAAGGACGACGAGAAGCCCGAAGTACTCCGGGGACAGCGACGAGCGAAGCCGGCCGGCAGCCTGTTCGGCGGCGATGACGCCGACGATGCGCTGAAAATCGGCTTTCCGGTCGGGTCCGACAGGGATGTCGAGGCCGTCGGGGTTCAGGTACTCCCGGCCCTCCCAAACCAGGTGCGCGACTCCGTCCTGGTTGACGACGGACGTGTCGAGGGAGGCTTGGAAGATCTCGGAGAGCGAGGATGACGCGAATGAGTGCCAGAAGTCGGCTGTCAGCGCGTGATTCCTTTCGAGCACCGCCAGCGCGAGTTCCTTCTTGCTCGCGAAGTAGTAGTAGATTACCTGCTTCTTGATGCCGGAGAGCTGCGCGATCGACTCCATGCGTGCCCCGGCGAACCCCGCCAGCGCGAGCTCGCGGGAAGCCGCGGTGAGAATCCGTTCGCGCGTGTCCCCTCCCCGTGGACCCTTGCCGTCGCCTGCCTGGGACATCGAAGCACCTCCTAGAACGTTTGCCCTCACATCCTCCACTGCCAGCGCCCCGGTGCCTCAAGCGGGTCAGCCTGCCCGACGACATCCGCTGCGCGACGTCAGTGGGGTGACTTGCTGAGGATCGCTCCGGAGCCGAGGTTCATCAGTCCGCTGACCACGGCGACGTTGTCCGCCTTCTTGATCTGGCGCCTACCGGCGCGTCCTTGCACCTGCAAGGCGGCCTCGACCCAATGTCCCATCCCGTGCAAGCGCCCCTCGCTCAGATTGCCGCCGTGGGTGTTGATGGGGAACTCACCGTCGATGTCGATCCGCCCTTTCTGGATGAACTCGAAGGCTTCGCCTTCTCCGCAGAAGCCCAGTCCTTCAAGCCAGAAGTAGACGTCGGGTCCCCACCCGTCGTAGAGCATGGCCGCGTCGACATCGCTCGGACGCAGGCCGGAGGTACTCCAGAGGCTTTTCCCGATCGTCTTCGCGGTGTGCTGCATCTGCTCGAACATTCGCGGGCCGATACCGCTGCCGAGGCCACTGATCGATCGCGGCTCGATGCCCTTAGGAATGCCGGCTTGGCCGAGGCCGGAGACGTAAGCCGGCGGATGTGGCAGATCCTTCGCCCGGTCGGCCCGGGTCATGACGATGGCGGCCACTCCGTCGACCGGAATGTCGCAGTCGTAGAGGCACATCGGGTCGGCGATCATCCGCGCGTTCATATACTCGTCGGCCGTCAGCGGTGTGTTGCGAAAGTACGCGTTCGGATTGAGGTTCGCGCCCTTGCGCTGCGCCACGGCGAGCGTCGCGAGGTGCTCACGACGGGCGCCGTACAGCTTCATGTACCGCATGTAGGCGGGCGCGAACTCCGCGATCGAGGCCGATTTGCCGTACGGAAGGGTGAAAGCCGAACTGTCCGGCGCCTCCAGCGCGGAATGTGTGGCCTGGTAGCTACCGCCCGCCACGAACGACATCGCCCGCCAGACGACGGCGTAGTTGCATCGGTTGAGCGCCAGCGCGTGGGCGGCTTGTTCGATCGCCGTGCTCACGTTGCCGCTCTGGGTCTCGGCCCACCACGTGACGTTCTCAAAGCCCAGGCTGTTAACGAGCCAGGCCACGCTGACGAACTGTGTACCGTCTCGGGGTCCCTCGGGGAACTGCGGGAACGTCGCTGCGCCGTCCACGTCGTCGATCGTGATGCCCGCGTCTGCGATGGCGGCCAACACGGCGTCCTTTGCGAGGAGGCCGAGGGGGCGGGTGAGCCGGCGCCCTATCTGCGAGTGTCCGACGCCGACGATGGCGACTGGGTTGTCTTTACTGAACATCGGTGCCTCCGGCCAAGCGGAATTGCAGGATGATCTCGTTGCCGCGCGGTTCGAAGTCCGCGATCACGGGGAGGCCGAGCTCCAAGGACTCGAAGTCATAGTCGCCGAGTAGGTTGGTCACGAGGACCAGCGACGGTTGTTCTTCGAGGGCGACGGAAACGAGTACGTACGGTGTGTCGTCCTGGAAGGCGGTGACCCAGGTCTGGTGGACGCGCGTGAAGGAGTAAATGGTTCCCCGGCCGGAGATCTCTGCCCAGGTGAATTCCTCGCCGTGGCACTCCTGGCAGAGCATCTTGCGGCGCTGGCTGTACCAGCCGCAGGACACACATCGGGAGAGAACCACTCGGTGCTCGCGGAGCGCGTCCCAATAGGGCCGGTCTATTTCGGTGGGAACCGGAACCGGCTTCCCGATACTTGCCGTCATGTCGCGCCTGCCTCTGTGATGAGCATTATCGATCCTGTCCCGCCCGGGTCGTCGCCCACTGTGGGGCCGACGACCCCGCGTCCTCCGCGGGGCGGTCCCAGTACAGGTCCACACCGTCCACTCGGACGGGAAACTCCAGCCGCCTGGACGGCCGTCGGTTCATCTCGTGGACCCGCGTTCCCGTCGGCAGCGGCAACGGCAGGTCGATAACCTCGGGTCCGGCGGTGAACTCGGGCTGTGCCAGGAGTGTCGACGTCCGCGCCAGCGAGAACGTCGTGAGGGAGCCCTTCCCTGTCATGAGCTGGCGGCGCAGACCGTTGATCGCGGCCGCGGCGAGTTGGTACCCGGTGCTGAAATCGAGGATCTCGACGGGAAGGATCCGGGGCCGGGATCCGTCCACCCGGTGTCCGAGGGAGTTCAGCGGAAGCCGACGGCCGGGGTCCTCGTTGGCCCACCGGGCATGTTCGTGCGCCAGCCCTGTGGCGAACTGGAGGATTGTGTCGAAACCTCGGCGGTGGCTCAGCGGGCCGGTCCAGCCGTAGGCGTCGAGGGTGACCTCGACGAGCCCCGGGCTGATCTCGGCGCGCGCGTCCACGTCGAAGCCCAGAGCGTCGATAGCGCCCGGACGGTACCCGTGCACGAACACGTCCGCGGAGGCCAGCAGTTCGCGGTACCGAGCCCGGCCCTCGGGGGTTTTGGCGTCCAGCACCGCCCACCGCTTGCCAATCACGATGTCGTTGGCCTTCATCATCGTCACCTCGTCCCCGTCCGGAGGATCGAGCCGAAGCACCTCCGCACCCAGGGCGGCCAGGAATCTCGTGGCCATGGGGGCTGCCACCACACGGGTCATGTCGAGTACCCGCACCCCGAGCAGGGGCCGCAACGGGTGTGGGGACCACCGTGCGCTCCGCGATGTCGTAGTCCGAACGTCGGCGATGGGTTCGGCCGCGACAGCGCGTCCCTGGTCCGACTCCCGCCATTGCGCGAGTGAACGGCCGATGGTGGCGACGGCGCCGGCATCCACCAGCTGATGCTCCAGCGCCTCGGCCGTCTGGGCGCGAAAGGCGCGTGCGACCTCTCCAGGATCCTCGGCGACGTCCAGGGCCTCGCACATGCGGCGCCGCAGCGATGGGAAGGAGGCCTGGACCCGGATCCACCGATCGTCCGCGGTGAGATACTCGGCCATCCACCGCGAGTGGATCCCGTGTCGATCGGGTTCGTCGATGTAGCGGGTGGGTGCCATCGGGACGTCGAACCACGCCACCGACTCCCGCCGGTCGACGGCGACCGGCGGCGCGTCCAGCCCGGCGGCATTCAGCAGGGACGCTACCGAAAGCCCGCTGACGGCGAAGGACGCCGCGGCGAGGTCCGCGATCGGGAAAGGTGTTCCCAGATCGCCGTCGCCGCTGACCTGCAGGCAGTCGGCGCCGGACGACGGTTCGCCGAGGCTCTGCCAGATTTGCCGGGTGAACCACCGAGTGAGTTCGTGCTTTCCTTCGGGCGGCGTGAGACTTGGGTGGTCCATTAGTGGAGCCCCAGCCAGACGGACTTGGTCTCGGTGTACTCCAAGAGAGCGTCGGGCCCGATCTCACGTCCGATGCCGCTGCTCTTCACCCCTCCGAAGGGCACATTGTTGCTGAACGCGCGCCAGGTGTTGATCCACACGACACCCGACTCCAGGCGTCGCGAGACTCGGTGCGCCCGCGTGAGATCATTCGTCCACAGCCCGGCGACGAGCCCGTACCGTGACTCGTTGGCGATGCCGACGGCGTCATCGGCGTCCTTGAACCGGATGACCGCGCCGACCGGGCCGAAGATCTCCTCACGGCGGATCCGGGAGGCGGATTCCGGCGTCGCGTACAGCGTCGGCTCCACGAAGCGCCCCGTGCCGACGCCGTCGATCTCCTGTCCGCGACGTCCACCGACGAGGAGCTCGGCCCCGTCGCCGCCGGCGATGTCGAGATACCGCGTCACCTTCTCGTACTGCGGCCGCGACGCGAGGGGACCGATGTCGAACGCCGTGTTGAGCGGGTCGCCGATCCGGACGCCGGCGACGCGCTGGCGAAGGAGCGTCACGACGTCGTCGTAGATCGAGTCCTGTACCAGGAGGCGGGAGCCGGCGTTGCATGCCTGCCCGGCACCCGCGACGATGCCCTTGACGAGCGAGTCCACGGCCAGGTCCAGGTTCGCGTCGGCGAAGACGATCTGCGCGCCCTTGCCCCCCAGCTCGAATGTGGTGCGCAGGAAGCGCGGTGCGACGCGCTGTGCGATGGCCGCGCCGGTAGCGGTCGAACCGGTGAAGGCGACCTTGTCGATCCCCTGGTTGTCAATCAGTGCCTGACCCGTGGCGCCGAATCCGGTGACCACGTTCACGACGCCGGCGGGAAGCCCGGCTTCCAGGCCGAGCCGGACCAGCAACAGTGTCGAGACCGGCGTCACCTCTGACGGCTTGATCACCATCGTGTTGCCCGCGGCCAGGGCCGGGAACAGCTTCCACCCGAGGAGCCCGAGCGGGTTGTTCCAGGGGGTGATCGCCGCGACGACACCGATCGGCTGACGCAGGGTCCAGGCCTCGTGGTTCGGCATCGCCGGTTCGATCACTTGCCCGACCGGCCCGAGCGCGAGTTGGGCGAAGTACTCCGCCGTCGCCGCGAGCGCGCCGCTCGCCCCGCGCATCTCGGCGATCGTCTTGCCGTTCTCGTGCACCTGGGTCCGCGCCAACGACTCGACGTTGTCGGTGATCGCGCGCGCCCACCGGGTAAGGATCGCCGCTCGCTCATGGGCGGGCGTCTGGCTCCACGTGCGGAACGCCGCCCGCGCCGCGTCGACCGCGCGGGCCACGTCCGCGCTGGCGGCGAGGGGCACGTGCCCCCACTCGACGTCTTCATACGGATCGAAGCAGCGGAAGGTCTCACCCGTGGCGGACTGCGTCCAGCTGTCTCCGATCAGCATGTCGTACTGCTGCTCGATGTTGAACTCGGGAAATCTGGTGGGGCTCATCATTGACCTACCTGATCTGGTGAACGGACGCTCTCGATGGCGGGCTCGAATACGGGTAGCCGGCCGAGCACGGCATCGTTGTGCTCACCCAGCCGAGGCGCGCGGCGGCGGACGCGCCCCGGAGTCCGGGAGAGTCTGGCGACGAAGCCGCGCTGGATCGTCGCGTCACCGGGCACCGTTTGGTGGAAGCCGAGTGCGGCCAGTTGCGGGTCGTCCAGCACCTCCTCGGGACGCTGTACGGGGGCCGCTGCCACGCCCACCGCCTGCAGCTGATGGGCCAGCGCGCTCTTCTCGCGCGACGCACAGGCCGCGCCGACGATCTCGTCCAGCTCCGCGCGGTGGCCGCACCTGGCGTCGGTGGTCATGAAGCGTGGGTCCCGAGCCACCGCATCGAGGCCGAGAACCTCGCAGAGCCCGGCCCATTCGTCGTCCGACCGGACGGAGAGCGCGATCCAGTCGTCCCCGCCGTCCGTGCGGTACACCCCGTGCGGCGCGTGCCGCGGGTGGGTGTTGGAGTCGCTGGCCGATGAGCGGTCACCGCGGCTGGCGCGGACGATCTCGTGGCCCAGGAGACTGGTCACCGCTTCGCGCTGGGAATGATCGACGTGGACGGCTTCGTTCGTGTGGTCGCGCAGTCGCAGGGCCGCCAGTGCCAGGCCCGGCGCGATGATGGAAACGAGCTGGTCGGGGTAGTTAACGTTGTTCCCCGTCCACATCGGGTCGCCGGGTCCGTACCCGGTGACCGACATCAGGCCGCCGATGGCTTCCAGCGTGGAGCCGAACGAGATGAATTCCCGCTCGGGCCCGGTCGATCCCTGGCTGCTCAGGGAGAGCAGGACGATCCGCGGGTTCGCGGCCTTCAACTGTTCGAAGCCGACGCCCAGCCGCTCGAGCACCCCGCGGCGGAAGTTCTCCACCACCAGGTCCGCTTCGGCGACGAGCTGGAGAAACGCCGTGCGCCCCTCGTCGGTCTTCAGGTCGATCGCGACACCGAGCTTGCCCCGGTTGACGGCGTTGAAGGCGGGGCTGGCGTTGGGGTCGGGCGATCCGCCGTCCGCTATTTGGGACCAGTTGCGGAAGGGGTCGGTGTAGGTCGTCGACTCGACTTTGATGACCTCGGCTCCGAAGTCCGCCAGCACCTGCGACGAGGCCGCGCCAGCCGTAATGATCCCGAGGTCCAAGACCCGGAGACCGGCGAGCGGCAGGGGGTGATCGTGGTCCTCGCTCATCGGTGTTCTCCTCCTGTCGTCACGACACGCTGGGGTGCGGCGCTCCGGGCGCCGTTGAAGGTGACCGGCAGCGCCGGCTGGATGGTCTCGGGCCCTGCGGCGTCCATGGGCACGAGGAAGCCACGCTCGCGGTACTGCTCGGAACGCAACAGGTCGGTCGGCGTGTAGATCGGTCCGGCTGGTACGCCGACCGCTTGGAGCCGGTGGTACAACTCGTCGCGCGAGAGCCCGGCGGAGAGCTCGCTGATGACCTCGGCGAGCTCCCGGGTATGGCACACCCGCTGCCGGTGGTCGGCGAACCGTGGATCGTCGAGACGCTCGCGGCCGAACACCTGAAGGATCGCCGGCCAGTCGGTCGGGCGGTAGTAGAAGCCGAACGGGCCGTCGCTGCACTCGGTGACGATCGGACCGGAGCGGTCTCCTCGAGTGAGCACGTTGCCGGCCTGGTGATACATCCGGCCCTTCCACTCGATGTAGGCGGCGACCTCGAGCAGAGAGGTCTCGACCACCTGGCCGCGACCGTCCTTGTCGCGCTGGTGCAGGGCGACCATGGTGCCGGTGAAGGCCGCCAGTCCGGCCGAGTACGCGATCTGGTGGCCGCCGATGGCCAGCGGCGCTCGGTCCGCGACGCCCACCAGTGACATCAGCCCGGAGCGCGCTTGAGCGAGGAAGTCGCCGCCCGCCCACGCGGAGTGCGGCCCCGTGCGGCCCTGGTCGGTCACGACGACGGTGACGACGTGGTCGGGCAGCCCGCTCGGAACGTCGGACGTCAGGACCACGTCGTAGTCGCCCAGGGTTCTGGCCGGCCGCGGTTCTGTCGAGAGGTGTTTGCCGTCGTCCACGTAGTCGCGGACCACCTCGTCGTACTCGGTGAGTCGTGGTCCGCAGACCGTGACGTCCGCGCCGAGTCCGGCGAGGTACTTCCCGCAGAACGCCAGCGCGAGAGACGAGTCGAGTTCTGCGACCACCAGGCCTGCGAGGGGACGGACGGGCGTCATGTCTGCACCCCGGAAACGGGTGCCGGCTGCCCGTCGGCACCCGCGTTCTGCCTGCTCATGCGGTGCTCCTATCCGATTCGGTACGAATGTCAACCAACTGGTTGGATAAGCGGGGGTATAGGTTACATATGTTTGAGCGACAAGCCTGAGCCGACGTAGGGTGCTGGCATGTCCGCAGCTGTTCAGGCCCCAGACTCCACGTCCGAGCGCATCCTTCAGGCCGCGATCAAAGAGCTCGCCGAGCACGGGTTCGCAGGCCTGCGAACAGATCGTGTCGTCGCGGCTGCCCGGTGCAACAAGCAGCTCTTGTACTACTACTACAAGAGCAAGGCCGGCCTCCGAGACGCGGTTCTGGAACGGATGGTGAGCAGCTCCGTTCCCCAGTGGGAGCAACTCGAGGGCCTGGGCCTCGTGGACGCCGTGACGGTGATCACGGAGAGCATGGCGGCCGGTGAGCGCCAGTGGCGACGTCTGCTGGCCTGGGAGGGCGCCGAGCATGTGATCGGCGAGTCCGAAATCGTCCTCGAGCAGGTCCGCACCAGGGCGTGGCAGCAGATGGTCCGCGTCTTCGAATCCGCCCAGGCCGACGGCACCCTGCGCGAGAGCGTCGACGCGAGGATCCTGGCTCTGCTGTTCAGCCTGATGACGATGGCGCCGGACACGCTGCCCCAGATCACCCGCATGGTCACCGGGCGGGAGGCGTCGGATCCGACGTTCGTCGAAGGACTGGTGGACACGATCCGCTTCCTCGCTTCCCGCGTCGTGGAGGACGTCAGGTCCTGATCACGCCGGCCGGGTGTAGAGACTCTTGCCACCACAGACATAGAGAACCTGGCCCGTTGTCGAACCACTGGCCGGCCCGGCGAAGTACGAAACCGCCCAAGCCACGTCCTCGGGGCGTCCGATGACCCCCGTGGGCTGCGCCGCGAGCAGTTTCGCCAGCACTTCCGGCGTCTCGTTGCGGATGAGTGGGGTGTCGATCAGGCCGGGTGCGACCGCGTTCACGGTGATCCCGAAGCGGGCCAGTTCGATGGCCAGGGATCGGCTGAGCGAGACCACGCCACCCTTCGACGCCGAGTACGCCGATTGCCCGAACCATCCGAGCCACGCCCGCGACGTGATGTTGACGATCCGGCCCGACCGTCGGTCGGCCATCACGCGGGCGGCCGCGCGCGAACAGTTCATGACACCGGTCAGGTTGACGGCGAGGGTGCGATTCCAGTCCTCGTCGCTCAACTTCCTGATCCCGCTGTTGATGCTGATGCCCGCATTGTTGACCAGGATGTCCAGCGGCCCGTGGCGTTCTTCGCTCACCCTCACCAGCGCGTCGGCCGCGTCGGCCGAGGTGATGTCGGCGACCGCGGCGGAGGCGGTCAGCCCCGATGCGGTGAGCTCCGCCGCAGCGCGTTCGGCGCCCTCGGCGGACCGATCGGCGATCGTGACGGCCGCGCCCTGCGTAGCCAGCTCGGTCGCGATGGCCAGGCCGATGCCCTGCGCCGCGCCGGTGACGACAGCGGTCTTCCCCTTGAGCTTCACGATGCCCCCTCAGACGCTCAGGCTCGACAGCAGGCTGGCGCCCCCGCAGCAGAACAGAATCTGCCCAGTGATGTAGCTGCTCCGTGGATCGGCGAGGAACGCGACGGTGGCGGCGACATCCTCGACGGCGACGGGTGTGGGCAGCAGGCTGCGCACGTCCTCGACGGACGGGTCGAAAGGCGCGACCAAGTTCACCCGCACCTGCGCCGGTGCCAGCTCCAGCGCGAGGCTCCGCACCACCGAGGCGAGCGCGCCGGCGACCGCCGCGGCCTCGGCGCGCTTGCCGCTGCCGAGCTGGTCCCGGCTACCGACGACGACGATCGCGCCGCCGCCGGCGTCGCCACTGTGGAACGGCCATCGCCGGGCACCGGCGAGCAACTCCGCGACGGCGGTGTCGTTGACGGTCCCTTCGGCGAGTCCCGCATCGACCACGACGGCGTCGACCGGGCCACTCTCGTCCGGCGCGACGTCCCATCCGGCGTCCCGCAGCTGCGCGAGAACGGTGTCGGTCAGGTTCGTCGGGGCGGATCCGATCATGACGACTGGCATGTCAGTCCTCCGCGGTCAGGATGTGGATGGAGCACGCGCCGTTGTCGACGCCGAAGATTCCGCCGCCGGTCGTGTGGGTCAACGCGACTTGGGCGTTCGGAACCTGGATGTCGCCGGCGGTTCCTATGAGCTGCCAGTAGGCCTCGGCGAGCTGCGTCACCCCGGTCGCGCCGACCGGGTGCCCCCGGGAGAGCAGTCCGCCGCTCGGGCTCACCGCGACGCGGCCTCCGATGGCGAACTCTCCGTCTGCGACCGCTCGGTACGCCTTGCCGCGTTCGGTGAGGCCGAGCGCCTCGGCGTGCAGGAACTCCGCGATCGCGAACGCGTCGTGCAGCTCGACCAGGTCCAGGTCGGCCGGCGCAATCCCCGACATCTCGTACGCCGCCGACGCGGTGCGGTCGGTGATGTCCGGCCAGGTCATGTCGCGGTACGACGTGTGGAACTGCCCCGACCGCACCACGCTGGCGCGGATCCTGGCCGTGGGCCGTCCCAGCTGCTTCGCGAAGGCTTCGCTGCACAGCAATACCGCTGCCGCGCCGTCGCTGTTGGGACAGCAGTGGAAGAGGTTGAACGGATCGGCGACCGGACGTGAGGCTTCCACCTCTTCTGCGGTGACCGCCTTGCGGAGGTGGGCACGCGGGTTCAAGGCGCCGTTACTGCGGTTCTTTACCGCCACGTTCGTCAAGTCGGCGACCGTCGCGCCGGTCTCGTGCAGGTAGCGCTGCGCCCGCATCGCGTAGGTCGCCGGCATCACGACGCCCTGGTCGATCTCGATGTCGGCCGTGGTGAGCGGCAGGGTCCCGCCGCCGAACGCGGACAGGTTCTCCACCCCGACGACCAGCACGCAGTCGTAGACGCCCGCCGCCACGCCCTGCCACGCCAGGTTGGCCGCCGATCCGCCGCTGGCGCAGGCGTTCTCGACGGTGAACACGGGCTGGCCGGAGACCCCGACCCGCTGCAAGATGCGCTGCGCGATGAGGGAGCCGCCGTACACAGAGCCGACGAACCCGGCCTGAATCGCGTCCGGCGTGACGCCGGTGTCGGCGAGCAACGCCGCCGCGGCGGAGACACCGAGGGTGGCGGCCGACAGCGTCTTGTGCTTGCCGAAGGGGTGCACGGCCGCCCCGGCGATGTACACGTTGTTCATTACCGATCACCTTCGGTCTGGATTCCGACGCCGTCGGAGATCGCGCGAGCCACGTACGACACGAGCGGCGTTCCGTCTTCGTTGCCGACCTCGCCCAGCGTCAGCGCGACGGGAGTGTCCGGCGTCAGCGCGGAGTCCCCCTCGGTGTGGGCGAGCACCCGTACACCGTCGATGTCGACGTAGCTGAGAACGTAGGGGGCGGGGAATCCGGGCGGTCCGACGCGGACGACCGTGGAGGCGTAGGCGACACCGGTCGTGCCGCTGTTGACGTCGGTCAGGTTCGTTCCGGCGCACCGCGAGCAGATCGCGCCGGGCGGGAACCAGCGGCTGGAGCAGTTCCGACACTCGGTGATGCGCAGGTGCACCCCGTCGTCGCCGTGCGTGAAGTATTCGGCGGCGACGACTCTGGTAGCGACGCCTGTCGGGGCCGTTTCGTTGCGCATTTACTGTCCTCCGTACTTGGGGGAACGTCGTTCGCCGAAGGCCCGGCGTCCTTCGGCCCGGTCGTCGGTGTCGCGGAGCAGGCCCCACATGGCCTGCTCCATCGCGATCGCCTGGCTGAGCGGGAGCTCATAGCTGCGCCGGGCGAGCTGGGTCATAGCCCGGACGGAGAGCGGACCGTTCGCCGCGATCCGATGGGCCAGCTCGCGCGCGGCGCCGAGCAGTTGCTCCGGCTCGTACACGTCGCTGACCAGACCGACGCGGTGCGCCTCGGCGGCGCCGATCCGTTCGCCGGTCAGCACCATCTTCATCGCCACCGCCGGCGGGATGGCGCGCAGCAGGAGTGACAGGCCGCCGACGGCGGGAAGGCTCGCCCAGCGGGCCTCGGGCAGGGAGAACGTGGCGTTGGTCGAGGCGATCCGCAGATCACAGTTCAATGCGATCTCCAGGCCCCCGCCCGCGGCGTGACCGTTGATAGCGGCGATGAGCGGTTTGCCGACGCCGATCTCGTTGAGGGTGATGGCCCGGACGTAGCCGCCGTTGCGCACGCCCTGCTCCCACGGCTCAAGCAGGGCCTTCGCGAAGGGGCTGCCGTCCGGCGGCGTGCGGCGCAGGTCGGATCCGGCGCAGAACGCCCGTGTGCCGGCTCCGGTGAGGATTGCGACGGCGAGCGAGTCGTCGTCGCGGAAGTCTTCGAGGGTGTGCCGCAGCAGAACCATCGAGTCGGGGTCGAGGGAGTTGTGGACGTCTTCGCGGTCGAGACGCACGATCAGGATCGCGCCGTCTCGCTCCGTGCTGACACCCGGGCGCGGCGACTGGTCGGTCTCCGGCATAAGGTGTCTCCTCTCTTGCTTGTGCGGCCGATCAGTCGCGGGAATTAGGACGCTTCGGAGGTGAAGGATCGCCTCCTGCGCAGGGGGACGGACGGGTCCTGGAGGTCGCTGAGGGGGACGACGGCGCTCGAAGCGATGAGCGCCTTTCCGGCCGCGAAGTCCGCGGGGCTGCAGATGGCGTCGACCGCGCGCACCACGCCGTCGCGGAGGTAGAAGACCGAGAAGCGGCGCCCCGACATAGCGTCACCGCGAACCGCTACGGTGTCGTAGCCCGCACTCGACCCGGCGGCCTGCAGCTTGACGTCGTACTGATCCGACCAGAACCAGGGAAGGTCGTTGTAGGGCCGCCCCCGCCCGAGGATGTCCTCGGCGACGAGACGGGCCTGGGCCGCGGCGTTCGGCATCGACTCGAGCCGGCGCAGCCCTCCGTTCAGCGGATCGGGGTGCCGGGCGACATCGCCGATGGCGTAGACGCCGGCGGTCCCGGTCCGGCAGAACTCGTCGACGACGATGCCGTTGTCCACGTCCAGGCCGGCCCGCGCGGCGACCTCGTCGTTGGGCACCATCCCGATGCCGATCAGCACCTGATCCACCGGGATCCGAGAGCCGTCGCCCAGCACCACCGTGGAGACGTTTCCGTCCTCGACCTGAAAGAGCTCGACTTGGGCCGAGAGCCGGACGTCCACCCCCTCCTGGGTGTGGACACGGAGGAAGAACTCGGAGACCACCGGCGAGGTCACCCGCGCGAGGAGCCGGTCGGCGGCCTCGATGACGGTCACCCGCGCGTCCAGGCGGCGCAGCACCGCGGCCACTTCGAGCCCGACGTACCCGCCGCCCACGACGGCGAAGCGGGAGCCGGCGATCGTCGTCCGCCGGAGACGTTCCACGTCCTCGATGGTGCGGACGTAGTGGACGTTGCCGGCGCTTTCGAGGCCGGGGTCGGCGACGCGGCGCGGGCGCCCGCCGGTGGCGAAGACGATCCGGTCCCAGTCGAGCACGGAACCGTCGTCGCAGCCGGCCCTCCGGCCGTGCAGATCGACCCACTCGACCGCCACGCCCCGGTGCACCGTGATGTCGTGGTCGCGGTAGAAGTCCGCAGGGCGCAGATACAACTCCGCAATCGCCACCTCACCCCGCAGATAAGCCTTCGACAGCGGCGGCCGGGTATAGGGGAAGTGCGGCTCAGAACCCACGAGGGTCACGTGGCCCTCGTGACCGCCCGCCCGTAGCGCACCCGCGAGCTCGCCTGCCGCTTGTCCCGCCCCGACGACTAGCACACGCGAGTCTCTGGTCGGCTCCATCATCTCTGCACCCCGCGGCCTATCGTTGCGTCGAGGGAACGTGGACGACGATGCCGTCGAGGTCGTCGGTCAGCGTTACCTGACAGCTCAGACGACTCGTCTCGGTGGGCTCCTCCGACGTGACGTCGAGTAGGGACTCCTCGTCATCACTACGCGGTTTGAGCTTCCCGAACCAGGCTTCGTCGACGAACACGTGACACGTCGCGCAGGAAAGGTCACCCCCGCACTCGCCGATGATCCCCGGCACGAGGTTCTCCACCGCCACCTTCATCAAGCTGCGGCCGTCTGCTGCGCACGTGGTGCTGCTGCCGTCGGGCTGCACATAAATCACTCGTGCCATACCTCTGGTACTCCGATCCATGCAAGTCTCTGCGCGAGTTCAGAACTGGTCGACGACCGGGCACCGCGACGCGTCGCCGGTCCCGTCGTGGGCGTGGCCGGCTTCAGCGGCCACCGGCAGCATCTGGACGGCCGTCATCACGTCCCGTGCGTGCTCGATGACGAAGGACCGCATCACCGGGTTCGTAGCGGTGATGTAGTCGCCGCGGAGCAGACCGTCGACCGCGGCCCGCGCCACGTCCCGGGTGTTCTGCGCGTGCGGCTCGATGGCCCGGGCCAGTTCCGGAGAGGAGCGGACGAGCTCGACGACCTTTTCGGTGCGCACCCAGCTGGGAGCCAGCAGGGTGACCGAGACACCCGTCCCCTCGAAGTCCCGGCGAGCCGTGTCGGTGATGCCCAGCGTCGCGTACTTCGCGGTCGTGTAGGCGCTCGCCGCGAAGACGTGCGGGGGAACGCCGAGCGAGTGCTCCGACCCGACGAGCAGCAGGCGAGCGGCCCGCCCCGACCGGGCGGTGTCGATCAACGCCGGTCCGAACGTGTGCACCGCCGAGAACGTCCCGAACACGAAGACGTCGAACATCGCACGGACGTCGTCCAGGTCGTGTTCCCAGATACGCCCGCCGCCGTTGCCGGCCATGATGCTGACCACGGCGGTGGTCACCGGACCGAACTGCGACTGTGCGGCTCGTACCACCTGCCGCAGTTCTTCCCCGCTCCGTACGTCCGCGTGAGCGTAGGCGGCCGCACCGCCGGCTTCCGTGATCGCGGCCACGGTCTGCTCGCCGCCTTCGTCGTCGATGTCGCTGACGACCACGCGCGCGCCGCGAGCGCCCAGCTCGAGGGCGATCCCTCGGCCGAGGCCGGATGCTCCGCCGGTGACGACGGCAACCTCGCCGTCGAGCCCTGTCTTGTTCTCCATCAGGAAACCCTCGCCACAGGAAGCGAACGGATCTGGTTGATGAACGTGGACCAGCCCCGCTGCGGTGCACCGTTGAGCCGGAAACGGAAGTCCCGCTTCGCCATCTCCTCGAAGAGGATGCGCAGCTCGAGCTTGGCCAGCGCGTTGCCGATGCACCGGTGCGGGCCGCTACCGAACGCCAGCGAAGCGGTCTCGGTGCGCCACGGATCGAACTCGTCCGGGTTCGCGAAGACGGCAGGATCACGGTTCGCCGCCGTGAAATAGAGGTTCAGCAGATCGTTCTCGCGAACCTGCTGGTCACCGACCACGGTGTCCTGCGTCGCCGTGCGCGACATGAACATCGCCGGCGTAATGAACCGCAGGAATTCCTCGATCACCTTGTCCGGGCCGAGTTCCTCGATGCCGCGGAACGTCTTATCGGCGATCTCCGGGCTTTCGAGAATCATGCGCATGGACTGACCGATAAGCGTGTGCGTCGTCTCGAAGCCCGCCGCCTGGAGCAAATTGAGGAAGTCGTAAGCCTCAGCTTCGGTGATCTCACCGCGTTCTGCCGCATGGATCAGCACACTCGTCATGTCCGACTGGGGATTGCGCAGCTTCTCCGGTACGAGTTTCTCGCGGTAATAGACGTGCGTCTTATGCAAGACCTCCCCCACCGCGTTGACGTCGGCGGTTTGCATGGCTTCGAAGGACGCGAGCGTCTGGTCGACGATCCACTGCCGGTCCTCGGCAGGTACACCCTGCACGCGGGCAATGACGAAAGAGGGGATGATCTGGGCGACCTCGAGGATGTAGTCGAACTCGTCAAGGTGCTCGATCCGTTCGAGGACTTCCACCACGATCTCGCGGACCCACGGGTCGAAGTTCTTGACGATCCGGGGCCCGAAGGCCGCGGCGGCGACCCGGCGCACAGAGCTGTGCCGCGGCGGATCCATCATCATGAGGTTGTTGTAGAGCGGGTTCTCGGCGGGGTCGGGCGACAGATTCGTCGACGGCCACGCTCCTCCCGGCTGAGAAGCGAACAGCGCCGGGTTGGACTCGATTTCCACGATGTCGGCGAACCGGGTGACGGCCCAGAAACCGCCGTTCGCCGTCGCTATTTCTGTGGGCTGCCAATGGAATCCCGGCGTTTCCCGCAGGCGTGCGAAAGCTTCGTGGGGCACGCCTGCGGCGAACGTCTGGGGGTTGGTCAGATCGGGGATTTGGTTCGTCTCCACACCCGTAACCACGATTCCTCCTAGAACCGTTCGATGCGTCATCGCATCGGGTTAAGGGGAGCGTATGCCAACTAGTCAGTTGAAGTCAACGAGATGGCTGCCAGATTTCGCCGTGGTTGCGAGGCTCCGGCGTCGGCACGGCAAGCGACACTCACCGCAGCACGTCGCCGTTGATCGACGCTTGACGCGTCACCCGCAAGAGCGTCTGGACGAACGGGCCCGCGCAACGTTCGCCGTGCGGGCCCCGGTGGATACGCTCAGAGGGCATTTGATCTAGGCGAATTGCCCTCTGAGAGTGCTACCGCTCTCGGGAAGTGTCTGATCATGCGACATGGATCGCCGCTGCTCCTGCCGGCTGTACCGCCTCCGTACCGAACCGGTCTCGGGCGCGATCGGCGGCAGCCTCGATACGGCGGGCTTTCTCGTCGGTCGGCTCGAAGAGCAGTTGGCGGGAGGCTCGTTCGGCGGCGATCAGGTTCTCCGCCCGCAGGGAGATGGTGCGGACGCGGGCGCGCTGAAGAGCGAGTCGGTCGTGGAGGTCGTAGGCGAGTGCTGTCAGAGCGCGCGTGTGGGCAGTGGGTTCGGGCAGCTTGCGGGTGCGAGTTGTCGTCGAGCGGTCCGCGTAGCGGATGATGAGAGTGAGAGCGCAGGCCGCCTGGGACTCGCCGCGCAGCCGTAGGCCGAGGCGGTCGGTGAGCGCGAGCAGGGCGGCGCGCTGCCGGTTCCGGTCCAACTCGTCCTGGGTGAAGTGGTGTTCGACGCTCATCGAGCGGGGCGGGGCTGAGGGGATCACTGGAGTGGGATCGAGGCCGCGGGCCGTGTCGTGGAGGTGGCGTCCGGCGGTGGCGCCCAGGATGCGCTGCAGCGTGCCGAGTGGTGCGGCGGCGATCCTGCCGACGCTGTCCAGGCCGTACGAGGACAGGGTGCGGGCGGTCACCGGTCCCACGCCCTGCAGAGCGGCGGTGGGTTTCTGCGCGAGGAAGGCGGTGACTGTGTCGATGTCGTCGGGCAGGGTACGGACTGCCGAGGGCGGGCCGTCGACCGCGACCATGCGGGCGAGCAGCGGGGTCGCAGCGACGCCGACTGTCGAACGGAGCCCGTACAGCCCACCGGTCCGCGCCCGGATGCGCTCGGCCAGTGCCGTGGCGTCCGTACCGAAGTAGCGCAGGCTGCCGGAGACATCGGCCAGCGCGGCATCCGGTGGCAGTGCCTGCACCAGGGGGGTGTACTCGGCCAGCAGGGTAAGAAGACGGCTGTAGAGCTGCTCGTCCCGCAGGTCATGGAAGTGGATGTAAAGGATGTTCATCCTGCGCTCCCGGGGCTCTGGTGCCACAGCTTGCGGCTCTGTTTGACGGACTCGCCGGGCGGCTGCAGATCCGCCCAGGGATGCAGTGCGTAACCGGTTTCCAGTTGGAGGCTGCGGCTGCCCGCGGCTCTGCCTGGTGGTGAATCGGCCTGGGTGAGTCGTTCCGTCACCGCCGAGAGGCCGTCTTCGCGGCGCAGCTCGGCCAGTTCGGTGAGATCCCAGGCGGCGGAGCCTGTCACCGACAGCGCCTTCCCGCTGCCTCCGCCACGGCGCTGCACCACTCCGCGCACGAGCAGCAGCCAGGAATGGAAGACGGTGTGTGCGCAGGCTTCGTGGCTGTCCTCGAAGAACGCGCAGTCCACCAGGCCTGTCGTGTCGTCGAGCGTGGTGAAGATGACGCGTTTGCCGGAGCGGACCGGCGGGGTCTGAACGGCTCCTTTCGCGCCGGCGACCAGCACTACCTGGCCGTGCGGCAGGTCCTTCAGCCGTTTCGCGGAGACGACTCCGAGTTCTTCCAGCAACTCCCGGTGGTCGCCCATGAGATGGCGGGAGGTGTCCATGCCGAGCACCCCGAGCTCGGCTCCGAGTCGCTCAGCGTCGTCCAGGTCGGGCAGGCCGGCGGGGGCGACCGCACTGCGGGCCGTGTCAACCTCCCCCAGTGTCAACTGGCCTTGCGCAGAGCTCCGCTGGCTGCGATGCAGCTCGGCGAGGTGCAGCAGCAGGTCGCGGCGGTTTCGGCCGAAGGTGTCCAACGCGCCAACCTGCGCGAGGCGTTCGGCGACGGGTCGGGATGGCCGGGCCCGGGCAGCGAAGTCCTGGAGCGAGCTATAGGGGCGCCCTGCGACGATTCGCGCCGCCTCACTCTCGCTCATCCCGCGCACGTCACATAGAGCGAGCCGGATCCCGTGGACGGGGCGACCACTCTCCGCATCAGACACCAGTTCGATTCGATAGGCGGCATCCGACGCATTCACATCCAGCGGCAGGATCGGCACGCCCCGCCGCCTGGCATCCGCGAGCAGCAGTCGCTTCGGATACATCCCCGGGTCGTGTGTAAGGAGCCCTGCATAGAAGGCTGCTGGATGATGGGCCTTCAGCCACGCCGACTGGTACGAGGGCACCGCGAAGGCCACTGCGTGCGCTTTACAGAAGCCGTACGCCCCGAACGCCTCGACGATCTCCCAGGTCCGCTCGACGACCTCCTCCTCGTATCCCCGCCTGCGGGCCTCCTGCGCGAACCATGCCCGTACTCGTCCGAGCTGGTCGGCGTTCGACAGCACCCGCCGCGTGTAGTCACCGAAGGCCGGGGTGCAGCCGGTCATGACAGACAGGATCCGGATGATCTGTTCGTGGAAGACCACGACGCCGTACGTCTCCCGCAGCGCGGGCTCCAGGTCGGGGTGCGGACAGCGGGGTGCCTGGCGCCCGTGCCTGGATTTGATGAACGGATCGACCATGTTGGCCGCAACAGGTCCTGGTCTGAATAGCGAGATGTCGACGACGAGGTCGTGGAAGGTTTCGGGCTGCAATCGGGCGATGAGGTCGCGCTGGCCGGGTGACTCGGTCTGGAAGCAGCCCAGGGTCTGCGAGGACTTGATCAGCTGGAACGTCTTCGGGTCGTCCGGCGGCACCTGGGTGGCGTCGTCCAGGTCGATACGCTCCCCGGTGTTCCGCTCGATCTCGGCGACGGCGTGCGCCATGGCGGACTGCATGCGTACGCCGAGCACGTCGAGCTTGAGCAGGCCGAGATCCTCCACGTCCTCCTTGTCGAACTGGGACATGGGGAAGCCCTCGCCACTGGTCGGCATGACCGGGGTGCGGTGCAGCAGGGTCGCGTCGGAGAGCAGCACGCCGCACGGGTGCATGGCGATGCCTCGCGGGAGCGCATCCAGAGCCTCGACCAGGTCCCACATGTGCGGGCCGTATGACTCCGGGTCAATGCCGCGCAGTTCCGGTAGTTCCTGCAGAGCGGCGCGGGCGTCCCGGGCTCGGATGTGAGGAAACGATTTTGCAAGTCGGTCCACCTCAGCTGGGTCCAGGCCCAGGGCAAGGCCGACATCGCGTACGGCGTGCCGGACCCGGTAGGTCTCCGGCATGGACACGGTGGCCACCCGCTCCGGGCCGAAGCGGTCGATGATCGCCCGGTAGACCTCCAGACGGCGGGCGGACTCCACGTCGATGTCAATGTCGGGCAGTTCCGTGCGCCGGTCGGACAGAAACCTCTCCATGAGCAGACCGTGCTCGACGGGATCGGCGGTGGCGATCCCGAGGAGATGGTTGACCAGGGAACCCGCGCCGGAGCCGCGGGCGGCGACCCGGATACCGAGTTCACGGGTGTCGGTGACGACCTGGGCGACGGTGAGAAAGTACGAGGCGTACCCCAGTTTCTCGATCAGACGCAGCTCGTCTTCGAGCCGCTCCCAGCGGCGGCGATCACGGTCGTAGCGGTGCCGCAGCATGGCGGCGTCGCACGTCGAACGCAGCACCCGGTCGGGGGTCCGTCGGTGGGCGCCGACGAGTTCCGGTTCGGGGAAGTGCACCCGGCCGAGCCCCAGGTCGTCCTCGGGGTCGACACGGCACGCCGCGGCGGTCTCCTCGGTGACCTCAAGCAACCGGCGGGCAGTGTTCGCCCGGTATCCGGCGGCCTCGGCGACCTGCTCGGCGATGCGCGCCATGTCCGTTGCCGGCTTGAGCCACCGCTCGCCACAATCGCGCTCGCCTCGCGTGTCGATCGGCACCAGACGGCGTGCAGAATCCAGGACATCCGCGACCGGGCCTTGGCCGGGGTCGGCATACCGTACGGCGTTGCTCAGGACGGGCGTGATCCTCTGGTCGGCGGCGAAGCCGAGGGCGCGGGCCGCCAGCCGCAGCGAACCGGAGCCGGTGCCACTGCGGCCATGGCAGACGACCTCGATGCGCAGCGCCGCGTCCCCGTACCGCTCCCGCCAGGGCGCGAGCAGCTGGGCGGCACGGTCCGGTCGCCCAGCGGCCAGGGCGCGGCCGACGTCCGAGGTGGGGCCGAGTAGCACGGTGAGATGGTCCCCGCCGAGGGCGCCCCAGGGCAGCAGGGGGCGCCGGTCCTTCTCGGTGTCCGCATGCGCCGCGCTCACCAGCCGGCACAATTCGGCCCAGCCGCAGGCACCGTCCCGGGCAAGAAAAACCACGCGCTGAGCCGACTCGTCGACGAAGGCGCCGCCGCGAGCCGGTGTGCGTCGCCGCTCCGTGCGTCCAGCCACTTCGGGAGGCGCCTCCACCGCGAGATCCACTCCGAACAGGGGACGGACACCGGCCCGATCTGCGGCCTTGGCGAAACGAACAGTCCCGCCGAGGGTGTCTCGATCGGTCAGAGCGACCGCATCCATCCCCCGCGCGGCGGTCTGCTCCGCAAGCTGCTCTGGGTGCGAGGCGCCGTACCGCAGGGAGAACCCGGAAACGGCGTGCAGATGCGTAAAACCGCGCACCTGGACCACCTCGCCACTGACTGCCCCCTATCCCGCATTGCCACTCCGGCCCCTCCGGGGTGATGACACCACCCTAGACCAGCATCGAACGTTTATGCGATTCGAAGAGGATGGTGTCGTCGAATGCCCGGGGAGGCCTGCGCGCTCCCACGCGGAGCCGGGCTGGCGAGTGCCAGGCATCCCCCACCTGCCGGGATCGGAATATGTGACCAGTGGTTATCACAGAGTGTAACGATGCTCTCGGGCCGCTTGTCGTGTGGTCACTTGTCGGTGTCGTAGGTGATCCAATGCTCAGGAACGAGGGCTTCGCCGTTGCTGCGCCTCCAACGTGCCCGGACAGCGCTGCGGAAGGGCTCGTCGTCGAGGTCGGCGTGTTCGACGACTATGACCTGAAAGCCGCCCCGGAGCGCCTCGACGCTTGCCTGGATCGTCTTGTAAAGGTTGAGGAGGGTGGCGCGGGCGGTTCCGAACCCACCGTCGCGTGTCTCATCGGGAAATCCGGCTTGAGAGGGCTGGTCGAGGATGAGGAAGCGCGGGACGGGGCTATGGATCTCGGCGAACCACTCGTGCAGGCTCAACATGGTCGCGATGTGGTAGCCCAGATAGTTCTGCCCGCTTCCCATCTCGGACATCTTGGTGGGTCGCGGTCGGGTGTCGGCGATGAGCGTCAGTGCCTGAGGATCGAGTCGGATGGGCTCGTCGTGGTGCTCCAACTCCAGCGCAGTCGCTTTAGCCTGGATCTTTTGGTTGACCAGGGACAGATGGCTGCTAAGCAGGTCCTCCTGGACAGTGTTGGCGAGCTGGTCTTCGAGTTCGGCGATCTGCACCGTGAGCTCTTCCCTGCGGTCCACGACAGGCGGTGCTTGGGTGTGGCGAGTCATGGTGTCAAGGAAGAGGCTGATGCGTCCTTGCACGACAGCTGCGCGGTGCTGTGAGTCGTTCTGGGCGCTCGCCCGTTGGCCGGCGCTGAAGACCTCGATCTCCTCTTGATTGCGGGCCAATGCCGAGCGCAGATCCGCGAGGACCTCTTCCTCTTCCGTGATCCGTGCGTTGATGTCCGGGGTCGCTTCCCCGATCGTGGTCATCTCGGCATCCAGACGCTCAAGGTCCTGTCGCATGATCTGAGTCGCCTGGCCTGCGTCAGGCGCGTGGCTGCCACACACCGGGCACAGCCCTTGCTGTGGTGGCATCTCCGGGCGGGCGAGTGGCAGGAGGCCGAGGGTGGCCAACCGGGCGTGCTGCTCACGTACCTGGCCTAGGAAGTCGTCCTTTTCTCGGGCAATGGTCTTGAGGTTGGAGATGCGCACGCGGGTCTGAGCGTAGGCCTGGCGCAGGTCGCGGCGGGCTGCATTGAGCTCCGACAGCGGATCCTCCGCTGCGGCGGAACCCGTGGCCGGGACGGTCGGTTCCGTGACGAGGCGCAGTCTGGCGACGATCTCGTCGTGCGATAGAAGGCGGCCAGACGGAGCGGGGTCAAGCAGGTTGGCTTCCACGGCTTCAGCAAATAGCGCGGCAGCCGTTCCTGACGCATGCCGGAAAGGCCGCGCTGCCTCCAGGAACTCTTGGGCCTCGGCCAGTTGCCGACGTAGGAGCTTGAGTTGATGCTCACGTTGAGCGCGCTCGGGATCGACGGCACCGAGGAAGTACGGCAGCATCGCCCGCAGCGCTGGGCGGTGGTACTCCTCGGTCTGCCCGTGAAAGAGGAGATTCTGGTTGGCGACCTCGTTCTGCTCCTGCAGACAGAAGAACAAGCCGTGCCGGATTGACGGGGAAAGCTGGCGGACGCTGCGCGCCACGGGCAACTGCACGGAAGGGTCAATGCCGGTGAACCGGGACAGGACCTTCTTGGCGATCTCCAGCGGCATGGAGAAGGTCAGTTCTGTGATGGCGGGCGGCGGCGCCCCATGCGACTGGGAGACGATGCAAAGGGTGGTGCTGTTTGCAGCCTTGCCTGTGGGGGCCGGTCGGGCCACGAACAGCTGCTGATCGCCATTGACGACGGTGAGGGCGAAGATATGCACGAAGTTTCGGAGTGCTGCTCCGCGGATGACGAAGCCCTCGCTGCCCAGGCAGTAGTCGACGATGGTCAGAATGGCGCTCTTTCCGCGCCGGGCATCCCCCGTGATGATGTTGAGTGCGCCCGTCTGAAACGGGACCGTGCGAATCTCTCCTTCCTTGTTGTAGATAGAGATGGCGCTGATCTGGAACGTCAAGGCCGCACTCCTAGCAGGGTCATGACGGTGCTTATGCTTCCGGCGCTGGGAAGCCAACGTCCCAGCAGACGCGCGGCCTTCTGGAGGGCAACGACTTCGTCGCTGCCCCCGGTGATCGCCTGTCTCAAGGCTCCCTCAGGAACATAGAGGCGGCCTTGTTCATCGCAGGCCAACAGGCGCGTTTGCAGCGCCATCAATAAGCCAGGGCGGACAACGTCGGCGATAGCAGTCGCGTTCAGGGTCATGGAAGTACGTACGGACGGGTTCTCCTGCACCCAGCGGTGCAGTCCGCTCGCGGTCGACCGCGGCAGGGCAGTGCGTATTGCCGGTTGTAAAGCCATGACCGCGGCCAGAATCGCGACGACGACCGGGCTCGGCGTGCCAAACTCTGTCTGGTGGCCCTGTACAGAGCGGGCTGCGAGTAGCCCCGTGAAGGCAGGGTTGTACAGGGCACGCTCGTCTCGGCTGAGAGTGCTGAACTCGCTCATGCGGACGTGGTCTCAGCCGGCTCAAGCACGGCCATCAGCCGGGCGACGAAGTCCATGTGCCAGCCGATCTTGTATTCGTCGGCCAGGATGTGGAACGAGCCCTTGGCCACGAAGGGCTCATCGCACTCGGGCCGGATCCGCCATCGAGCCTCGGTCATCGCCCATCGGTAGATGCTCCTGGCCGCAGCGATCTTCTCTGTTTCCGCTACCTCCGCGCCGAGCGCATCGACCATTTCATCGAAGAGGTCTTCCCACTCCTCGGTCAGACGCCGCTCGTAGCGGCTGATCTCTTTTGGCAGCAAGAGATTCTCCTTCAGCCAGCGCGAGCGCTGGCTGAAGGCTCTCATATAGTCGCGTACCGCCTTGTTCACCCGGTTGGATCCCAGCTCAATGAGCTCCAACTGCTGGACGAAGGGCTGCCTCGCGTACTTCGCGAGGTCGGCCTGCATCTCGGCGATGTCCTCGTCGATGGGCAGGTTTGCCCTCCCGAACTGGTTGCGCAGGTCGGAGAAGGCTGCGTCGAAGTCCAGTCCGGTGATCGCGTCCAAGCTTCCCGCGAGCAGTTGCTGGATGGCTCGCCGGAAGAACCATCCTTCTAGACGGACGAGGAACGATGTGGCGTGCTCTCGGCCTACGACCGCGACCGCCGTCTGACGCAACTTCTGCTCAACAGCGACCACATCCGGAGCATCGCCGATCACCTGGATCTTGGACACCATGCGTTCCAGCTGAGCGTCCGTCAGAAGATCGAAAGCCGCGAAGGCTTTTGCCAGCTCGTCGCTCTTCGAGGTCCTGCGAGTGGATTTGAGTCCCTCGAGTGCGCGCTGTTCGTCGCGCTGGCGGGAGTCCTCGGACTGCAGCATGCTACCCACGGTCTCGCGTGGCAGTTCGGCCGTGGTGAGCAGGATCAGATCGGTTTCATCCAGGTCGATTTGTCCGTGGGCGATCGCGTGACACCAGATCCGAAGGGTCTTCCACAGGTCCACGCTGGCATTGGTCATGCGTGTGCCCGGCGAACGGTGTTTGAGCTGATAGTACGTCCGCCCATCGCGGCGGATCTCCTCGATGTCGTCCCCGGCCTCGATGGCCAGCGCCCAGTCCAGAGTCCCGAGACGGCTCACACATAAGTGGAGAGCTTCACGCAACTGGTAGACGTAACCGAGGGCAGAGGCCGACGCCTTGAAGTCCGGTTCCCGCTCGCTCATGTTCGCCCCCTTGCAGGCCACAGCTCACTGCGAGTGACCCGATCTTGTCACGGAGTGTCTGCCGATAACACCCCTTCCGTCTGCCAACGCTCGCGGCGGCCTACGGTCTCAGGCATCCGCTGCGTTCGCGGCAGTAACCAACCCCAGCCCTCATCCTGAGGACATTACGAGTCCCGCACCGAGGCTCGAGGACGCCTCGAACGCATTTGTTGGGTATGTCTGGCAGTGTCCCGCCCCTACCGTTGGCGGGCATGGAAGTGGCGTTCTACTCCAGTGCGGGCTGGGGCTCCTGGGGGCTCCCTGCGAAGCCGGTGATCCCTGAAGGGATGGCCTTCCTGGTCGATGACGACCTGCTGTTCGAGGACGACCGGGGGTTACGGGCGAGCGCCGTAGCGAACGTTTGGCTGCGGCTTCGCCCATCGGACGGGTGTCCGGCGCCATCATCGTGGGGGACGTACGCGCGGATGCTGCGGGACTGGATCGTTGCTGCTCAGTTGCACGGGGTGGACGTCTTCGACACCCGGGACCGTTTGAAGGCCCTTCTCAGTACGTATGCGGTGGACCGTGCGGGCGGCGATCCGAAGCAGTACCTGGGGGCCGAGACCTGGAACCAGCACATGAGCGTGCTGAGCAAGTTCTACAAGTGGGCGGTGAGTGAGAAGTACGCCACGGCGGTTCCGTTCACCTACCACGAGGCGGAAGCGGTCTACGCCGAGACGACCGACAAGATTCTCGTCAACGATGCGAACCGACGGGCCCCTCACCCACACGTGAAGATCAAGTATCTGGAGGATGACTTCGCCTCCATGCTCGTCAACGCATTTGCAGGGCTACGGCCGAACGGCAGCGAGGACGAGGGTTCGGAGCGGTTCCGAGGCCGGCATCTGGCCCGGAACTCGGCGGTTGTCGACCTGGTGCTGTCCTCGGGGCTTCGGCTGCAGGAGTTCACCTACCTGCTGGTATGCGAGATCCCGCCGCTGCCGACTGCCCCGCGGCTGATGCCGATCCCATTCCCGATTCCGGAGAAGATCACCAAGGGCAGCAAGTTCCGGGTGGCATGGACTTCTTACACCTCATTGGCTCGCCTGCACGCCTATATCGGGCTGGAGCGGATGCTGACCTGCGAAAGCTCCTCGTGGCGGCCGCCGAGGCGTTGGGGAGAGCCGCTGTTCGTGTCGCAGATGGACTCGGTGGGAGGGAGAGTCAATGGCCGCCGGGTGAAGTGGAATTCGCTTGGCCCGGGCCAGCGCCGTCGTCTGGTGGCACCGGATGGCGGGTCGATGCTGCTGGCGACTCGATCGGATGGCGGCCCGTTCACTGCCTGGTCCAGCCTGTTCGAGCGGACAAGCCGACGGATCGCCGAGCGCTACGAGCCGCGCTTCCCGCGCGTTCATCCGCACCGATGCCGGCACACGTTCGCGATGGCCACGATGGAGCGGCTGGTCGCCGGTTTCTACGAACAGGCTGCCCGGCTGTCGGCCGCAGGCGGCGACGCCGATGCGGCGCTGGCGCACTACCTGACCACCACTGAACCGTTGCTGGTCCTGCGTGATCTATTGGGCCATTCCTCGGTGCTGACCACGGAGAAGTACCTCAAGCGCTTGGACATGTTGCGGATTTTCCGCGAGCACTACGAGGACACCGGCCGACGCTGGGGGCTGCTGGACCACGAGCGGGCGGAACGCGAGGCGGACGCCGAACTGGAGGACGAGGGGGCGCTGGTCTGATGCCGGCGACTGCGCTCACGGATCCGCTGCGGGTGGAGGGCATCTTTCCCGATGGCTCGCGGGCCACCTGTCTGCTGCGGGATGAGTCGTTCCCGGAGTTCGCCCAGATGCTGCTGCGGGCTCTGGCCGATCTGGTGCATCCGCACGGGCCGTTGAAGAGGGCGGATTCGGTGCGGGAGTATCTGGCGTCTCTCAGGCATTTCTTGCCGCAGTTGCAGGTGGTGGGCTTCGACGGGACGGTTCAGTGGCTGACCAGGCCGCGGCTGGCGGAGTGCCTACTGGGCATCAAGCTGGCCCGGCACGAGCACCACATCCGGGCCATGTTGCGGCGTCTGGATGAGCTGGAGCGAGTGTTCGCGCCGGATGTAAGACATTTTGTAGACGGTCATCCGTTCAAGACCCGGCCCACGCGGTTGCGTAAATCGCTGCCCGCCTACAGCGAGGCTGAGTGGCAGCGGCTGCGGGAGGTCTGCGAGGCGGGAGTGGCCGCCTCCTATGCAGTCTTCCTCCGGGCGAGAGAAGAGTCGGAACGGGGCCAGGACTGGCGAACGGGTGGTCTGAACAGGGAGAACATCCAGTTCACGCTGCGGCACGAGGGGCCCGAGAATGTGGGGTTCGGCCGGAAGTACATTGGGGCGACCCGCTACGACGCAGAGGTGAGGCCACTCTATGCGGGCGGGGTGTACGAGGCGGTAGCAGCACTTTTTCCGTCGGCCGTGACGGTTTTCGACTACCAACTGTTGTTCGGGATTCGCACAGGAATCGTCCCCGACGGCATTGCCGAGCTAGGCCTAGGCGACATCGACTGGGCCGGGGACGCGACGGTGTTGCTCGACTACATCAAAGGCCGCACGGCGGCCGAATCGCTGACCCTGTCCCGCAAGGCGACTCGGCTGCTGGAGCAGTGGCTGGACCACTCCAGCATCTCGAGGCTATTCATGCCGGAGGCATTCAAGGATCAGTTGTGGAGCCGTTACTCGGTCACTGGTCCGGCAAGGTGGACAACCGATGAGATCGATGGTTACACCCGAGGGGTCTGGGCGAAGCAACGTGGGCTGGTGGACGCGGATGGAAAGCCCTGGCAGATCCATGTCCACCGGATCCGCACCACATTCGAGGCTTCCCGGGACCGGCGGATTTGGCGGGGCAGTAGCAGGGCGACGATCGATCCCAACCACACCCCGGCAGTCGAGGGTGACCACTACGTGGTGGGCCAGACACCCGCGCAGAAGGATGCCACCGAGACGGTCATCGAGAGCGGCCAGGCAGATCTGCTGCGACGGGCCCAACCGCGAGTGATCGCCGACGGGGATGGCCTCGCTGACCTGGTGAGGAAATTCCCGGAGCTTGTCGAACAGCTCCACTTGGACGATGCGGCTCTGGCCGATCTGATCGGCGGAGAAAGGGACGTGTTCGCCGCGGGATGCGCGGATCAGCTGTCCGGGCTGCATGGGCCCAAGGGCAGACCCTGCCCGGCCAGGCCGTGGGTGTGTCTGCTCTGCCCGCTGGCATTGTTCGCGCCCCGGCACGTAGGGAATCTGATGCGGCTGCGGGCGTTCTTCGGCCGGCAGTGGCGACAGATGACGTCGGCCGCATTCATGGCCGTCTTCGGGCCTTATGCCCAGCGGCTTGATGCTCTGCTGACCCTCGCGTACTTCAGCGAGGCGGTGTTGCGGGAGGCCGCCGCCGAGGTCAGCGATACCGATGAGGAAATTCCCCTGCGACCTGAGGAGTTGACCGCATGAGCACGCTAGAGTCCGCCGCCGGAGGCGGGACAGGTGCCTCGCCCTTCGCCGGCCAGTACATCTGCGCGGTTGCTGGGCTGCGGATGACGCCGGGCGCCACCGGCCCGGTCTTCGAGCAGGATGTGTGGGATTTCAAGGATGGTGAGGGCTTTCCGAGGTCGATGCCGGGCGACAGGAAGATCTTCGACTTCCGCAAAATTCACAACCCAATCTGGCAGTCGGTGGCCAAAGAATACGTCGTCGCGATGATGGCGCCCGAGCATGAGGCGGTGCGACATCTGGCCCATGCCTACCGGATCCCCCGCATGGTGTGGACCTGTGCCAGCAGGCTGGAGTATTTGCAAGGCTGGTTCAACTGGCTCACTGAACAGGGTGTCACTTCTCTGGCTGCGGTCGACCAGCGAACCTGTGAGGCGTTTCTCCGATGTCGCACTTTCCTCGAGGTTAAAAAGAGCAAAGAAGAGGGCGAACCTGGACAGCATGAAACAGTGGAGACGGACGAGGAAGAGGTAGAAGCCAGCAGTGGCTATCGGCTGCTGTCGGTGCTGATCCCACAAGAGGTGGCCAACTACAGCGAACTGTTCACCCACGATCGCTGCCGGGCGGGGTTCCGTCCCTGGGGTGGTGCGTCCGCTTACTCGGTGATCGGGTCCCCGAAACGCCAAGGCAACAAGACTCAGCCGGCCCGCGAGGAACTGCTTCAACCTTTGCTGCACGACTGCCTCTTCCTGATCCAGGTCCTGGCTCCCGAAGCGCTCGCCCTACGGGACAAGATCGAGCGGGAATTCGTCCCCGACCGCAAGGATGGCTCCAAGCGCGGAGTGCGCAGTGTGGCTCGCGAACGCCAGGCGGCCCTGGAGCAGGTCCTCCGACGTCACATCGCTGAAGACCGACCGTTCATCGAAGTCGAACGCCGAGCCCAGGGAGCCAGGAAACGATGGGGCTGGGACGAGACCCATCCCCTCGGCCGCGTCAGTATCATCGCCATCCTCCGCGAGGCCGGAATCCACGCCACTGCGGCACGAACCGTGAGAAGCAGCGCGAAGGGCGGCATCCTTTCCCCAGGCGGACTGCTGGAACCGCTCAAGCCACTGCTGGAGGAAGCTATCCACCTGGTGGGCACCACCCCGCCCTGGGGCCGCAATGCCCCTCTCGTTCCACGGGCGGACGGGCGCGGTGACGTCCCCTGGACACTGCCGATCCACCGCCGAGGCCTGGATGTGGTGCTGGATCGGATCCGCACGGCCTGCCTCATCGTCATCGCCCTGGTCAGCGGAATGAGGCGATGCGAGCTGATCGAACTGCCCCGGGACTGCCAACTGCCCCACGAAGGGACGTCCGGTCGGATCCGCTACCGTCTCAAGAGCAAGCTGATCAAAGGCCAGGGCTACGACCGAACAGTCTGGGACGAGTGGGTTGTTGCCGAAGAAGCCTTCCACGCCGCCGGAATCGCACACTACATCGCCGGAGAGGAGGCCAGCCACCTCTTCTCTGCCACCCTTGACTTCGACGAGTGCCTCAAACGGTTGCGGCGGTTCACCAACGGACCCGAAGGAGCCCGGCTCGGCCTGACACCGATCCCTGACGACCTGCTGAATCTGCGGATGCTTCGCCGCACGCTGGCCGTTGAGATCGCCCACCGGCCCGGCGGACTGCTGGCCGCGAAGATCCAGCTCAAGCACCTGTCGGTGGCTACCACAGAGGGGTACGCGAACCGACCCGGAGGAGCTCAGGCAAAGTTCCTCGCGGAAATCGGCGAGGAGGAACAGAAACGCAACCTGACCCTGACACTGCAGGCCTTCCGCGACTACCAGAACGGCAGATGGCCTGCTGGCCCCGGTGCTCGCGAACTCCTCACATTCTTCAGGTCAGTTGAGGATGAGCTCGGTGAACTCCAAGTCGCCACACCCGTGATCAAGCATAGTGACCAGGAAGTGATCACCCTGCTGGGTCGGCGAGCTGGCGCCCTGCACCTGGGAGTCGCCAACTACTGCTGGTTCCTCGACCCGGACAAGGCTCTCTGCCTCAAGCTCGCCAAGACCAAGGACCGCAGCCGACCCCTGGCAGGGATGTGCGACTCGGCTCGCTGCCCTCAGGCCACCCACCACCCCTGCCACCGCCCCGTCTGGGCAGCATCCGCTGCCAACAGCCGAGTCTTCATCGGGAAGATCGGTCGCGGGCAGAAGACCGAGCGGGCCCGGCTTCAGGTCGAAGCCGACAGGGCCGAGGCCATCGTCGCCGGTATCGACGCCGCCCAGACAGCAGACCACGGAGGACGTCGTGGGCCGGATCACTGACACCGAGCGGGCCCGAAACGAGACAGCGATCCGATCCGCCATGGATCGCCTTCTTCGCGGAGAACTCCCAGCCGGCGGACGCTGCGATCTCAAGACCCTCGCCACCGAGGCCGGCGTGACGCGCACCGGTTTCTACCCGAAACAGGACCGCGACGGCACGGTCCGCGAAGGCCCCTATCAGCACCTCGGTGATGAATTCACGCGCCGCCTGAAGGCACTCCAGGAAGCTGGGACCGTCCCGGATCCCAGAGACGCTCAGATCCAGCGGCTGAAGGACCAGAATGCCAAACTCAAGACCCGCATCGCCGCCCGGGACAAGGCCGTTGAGGACCTGACCGCCTTCAAACAGCTCGCCCTGTCCCGGATCGCCGCCCAGCACGACGAGATCATGCACCTGCGCACCCCACAGCCAGCTTCGGAGATCCCGCCACCCACCCGGCTGACCAGCGTCCCTCGCGACAGAACCACAGTCATCGCTCCCCACAAGTGAGGGACCGGAGGCGGGCTGCATGCGACGCCAGCAACGCCATGCCGGGCCGGTCTGCGGTACGGGGTTGCTGGACGGAAGCTTCCGTGAGTCATCCGCCTGCCTTCTCGTGCAGGGAGGTGCTGCGTGCCAGGCCGCCGAGGTCGAGGCGGTGCCGAGCCCGAGTGACGGCAACATAGGCGAGACGGGCGTCGGTGTCACTCACCTGTTCCGGGGCCTGGTCGGCTGCGCTTCCCTCTTGGTCAGCGTCTTTGGACTGCGGGAAATCGTTGCCGATTTTGACGGTGGGCCATTCACGGCCTTTGGCTTTGTGCGCGGTGGAAACGGTGACGTCGGCGTTTGCCTCGTCGGTCAGTTCGGCCACGGCGGTGAGGATGGCATCGGGGCCGTGGGCGTCGACGAGGTCGACGAAGGGCTGCAGATCGCGGCCGGCAGGGTCGTAGGCGGCGTAGTCCTGCAAGTCGCCCCAGGACGCGAACAGCACGAGTTCGGGGTGGTGGGTGCGTCGGCCTTCCTTGAGGTCACGGGCAGCGAGGGCGAGTGCGGACAGCTGCTGTCCTCCCCGAGTGAGAGCGACGCGATGTCCGTCGCCGAGCAGGCGCATGACCTCGGTCATCGCACCGATGTTGGTCCGGCACAGGACCGCGTCCGGGTGGGGAACGTCGCTGACTTCGGCACGAATGCTGTCTGTTCCCGTCAGACGAATGGGGGCGTCGGCGAGGGCGAGCCACCGGTTGGCCTCCTCGGCGATCCGCGGGCCGAAGCGGAACGAACGGGTGAGGGTCAGCTGCTCGGCGTCGAATCCGGTCATCACGTCCGTCGCGCCACGCCAACCGTAAATGGCCTGTGCCGAGTCGCCGACCATGACCAACTGTGCGTGTTCACGCTGAGCGGCGAAGACCTGCTCCAGAACGGGATTCGTGTCCTGGGCCTCGTCGAGAAAGAGGAAATCGGCTTCGATCCTCGGTTCTGTCAGCGCCCACATCTTGAGGTAGTGATCGTGTTCGAAGCGCACCACGCCATGATCGGGGTGCTGCAGGTCTGCCCATGCCTTGGCAGCGAGGGGCAGCACGATGTCGGCGAACTGCCCGTGGTCGGGTTGTTCGAGGCCGCGCAGCCGCGGCACGTGGTGGCGGGCCAGGGCGTGGTCGGATGAATAGCAGAAGCGGGTGACGGCGTGTAGCACGTTGTGGGAGAGGACCCTCTGACTGATCTCGTGGTTTCCGATCCGTACGGGGCGGAGGATGCCGAGGGCCTGGCCAGTCCTCCAGGCCGGTTGGCGGGGGCTGTTGAGACGATGGGCGTACCGGTGGCCGAGTGCGGCGAAGGCTGTGGCGTGGGCCGTGCGGCACTGCACCGTGGCCGGGAAGCGGGTCGCGGCGTCACGGGCGATGTCCTTGTTGAAGGCCAGGTAGCGGCCGCGGCGTGAGGTGTTCGAGGCGAGCAGGCACAGCGTGCTGGTCTTGCCGGTCCCGGCGCCAGCCTGCAGAGCGAGGTGCCGTCCGGCGCGGAAGGTGTCGGCCGCGTGGACCTGTTCAGGGGTGGGAGGGTGCAACGAAGGCTCCGTGAGGCGAAGAGAAGACGGCGGCTCGGTCAGCCGGGCGGATGCTGCGGGAGAAGGTGGGCGGCCGCGTAGGCCACGACTTCTTCTGGCATGTGGTCGGTGAGCAGGTGCTGGATCTGTCTCTCAAGGCGGTGCCGCCGCTGGCGTTGGTATTGGGTGAGGCTCGCTGTGATCCGTTCGCCGAGGACGTCCCCAGGCCGTTGGCCGCTGGCCGCTGCCGCCCGGCGGATCTCAGCGTCGGCGTATGGGCCCAGAACGACATTGAGCAGGATGTGGCCGTCGTGATCCGGGTAGTGCGTGGTCAGCACGTCGATCGGCAGGCTCGTGCCCAGTCGTCGCCTCAACTGGTGCAGGGCGCGGGTAGGGCTCTTGCCGTTGTGCACTGTCATGAGCCGCGTGCGATCGGCGTTGGCGGCCAGGGGGACACGGTGTCGGGCGTGGTGGAGCTCGGCGGGAGTGGCGGGCCGGGTCAAGGCGATCTCGACAGCGTGGTGACGTGTCATGACAGGGCGCGCCTTTGTGCGTGGTGGCCGGGGCCGGGCGGGCGCCTGTGCGAGGGCAGTCGGGTGCGGATGTGCTCGTGGTGGCGGAGGGGGTCGAACGGCTCCCAGCCGGCAACCGCGAGATCACCCGCGGTGCGGCTCGCGTCGTGCTGCACACACCGCTGGGCGCGCCAGCGCAGTTGCTCCTGATAGGACAGCGCGGACAGGCTGTAGACCGCCATGACGTCGGACGGCAGGGCCAGTTGGCCTCGGACCGCGCTCGCGGGCACCAGAGTCCACACGCCGCCGGGGGCATCCGGGCTGAGGACCGTGGCGGTGCAGCGGTGACGGTGCCGGGTCTGGGCGACGCACTGGATTTCATCTACGGGACGGGACGCGAGATAGCGGACGTACAGCAGTTGCACGATGGGCCTTGCCGGACGACAGGCCGCGCCGTCTGGCACCTGGCCGCCCGGCGGCTGGGCGGACGGGACGGACGGGGCGAAGGCTCCGGTGTCCAGCAGCCGGCGGGTGCGCAGGGCGAGCGACCGGCGCAGCCCGGATAGTTGGTGCGCCGACGGCGGTGCCGGACGGGCCGGGCACAGCACGGCGTGCGGCAGCCTGCACCATCGGCTGCCGTCACCTGCCGGATGGGCCACGCCAGAGCTGACGTGCCAGCGGCAGTCGTCCGGCACCCAGTCCGTGGGCAGTTCCTGCGGATGCAGCCGGACCCGGCGCTCGTCGCTGCGCACGTACCACTCGATCGGATTGCCGCACTCGCGGCAGGAACCGGTCTGGCCGCAGCGCAGTAGGCGGCTGATGCCATCGGGGTCGACTCTCAGGGGCCGCCGCTGAGGGGCATGCGCGCAGCTGCCGTCCCGACGCCGCGCGGAGGATTGAGGTGAGGTGCACATGCGGGCGAAGCTGCCAGCCAACACGCCGCTGGGGCAGCATCCGGGCCGCTCGTTCGCCCAGTCGGCCCTCAATAGGGCGACGTCAGTGCGAACGGTTGATCACGCATTCGATGCGGCGTTGCTGTTCGGGTGATTCGCGGAAGTATTGCTGCCCCAAATCAGCCCTCGGAGCCTCCGGGCAGATCATGCCCGCGGCAGAGAGTGCTGAAGAGCTCATCGAACCGGGCGTCCAGGGCATGGGCCAGGGAGTGCCACGTCTTGAGGGTGCCGACGGTGCGCCCTTGCTCGATCTCGATCACAGTGCGCCTGGCCAGGCCGCTGCGGGCCGCGAGCTCGTCGTAGCTCCACCCGCGGGCGGCCCGCAGACGCGCCAGTTCCAGCCGCAGCGCATCAAGGTCCGGGTCGGGCGGGAAGATCGTCACCCGACCATCCGACGGTGCAGACCCCTGCCCTGTCAGTGCAGACCTCTGCCCTATTTCCCTGGGTATTGGCGGTGACGGTAGGGCAGAGGTCTGCACTACCGTGTCGGCCGTCCCGCCGTACGCCGCAGTGGGACAGGCGCCGGGTCAGGAAGGAGGGCACACGCCCATGAGGCTGCGCACCGTGTGCCCTCAGGCGCCGCGGGTCTGGACGGTGGAACTGAGGCGCCAGAGCGGCGAGCTCGTTCTCATCTGCCAGCAGTGCCCACAGAGTGGCCGATTGGTCGCTGCTGAGTTCGCGCGCTCGGCGGCCCTCGCTCACCTTGCCCGGCATGCCCGCGGTGATCTCCGGGCGTCTCATCTGCGGACCTGCCAGTGCCACGAACGTGGCTGCCGCTGGCACCGCCGCCACCGCGGATGCACAGGGCCCATCCGCCTGCTCCTGTCCTGCGAACGGGGTGGCCGGGTCTGGCGCCTCGCCGATGCCTGCGGCGCCTGTGCCGCGGCAACCGCCCAGGCCGCCGTCGTGCCTGACACAACGCTGGCCGCGCCGCTTCACCCGTCTGCTGCACGACCGCGCAGCAGACGCCATTCAAGGGGACCCGGAGAGCACGTGCGCGTGAGGGAGATCCTCGGCTACCTAGCTGTGGTCCTGCCTGCGGACGCTTCTGCCGGGACGAGGCTCCTTGCCCTGCAGTGTGCGCTGCGAATGAACGCATACATGCGGGTCGAACTCCCCACGGGCATGCTGCGCAGTCTGCGGATCGATGCTGTGGATGCCTGTCACGAACTGGAGCGGGCGCAATGGCTGAGTATCGTTGACGGTCCCGGAGCGGCTGGTGTTACCGCAGAGTTGCACGATGCGACCCTACTCGCCCAGGCGCCGGCCCGCCCCGACCGAAGGCGTGCTGCCGACTGGGCACTGCGCAGCGGGAGCCCAGCGCGGAGGGGGGCGGCAGAGCCTCTACTACGGCTGCTGGCCATCTATCTGACTGCGCACAGCGATCCGTCCTCGCGAGAGGGGCTATCCGAATGCGACCGGATCGTTCGCGACTGCGCCATGGGCGATCAAGTGCTCCATGGTGCACTAAGTCGTCTGACGGCGGCCGGCACTCTGGAAGGGTGGCGAATCTGCCCGAACTCAGAAGACCTGCATTGGAAGCTTGCGCCGGGACAGTGATGAGCACCCGTCCCCGCGGACCGGCACAACATGAGGCTGCGGCGGTAGTGCGTCAGCCGCGGAGCGAGGCGATGTCGATGACGAAGCGGTAGCGCACATCGCTGGCGACGACGCGGTCGTAGGCCTCGTTGATCTGGTCGCCGTCGATGACCTCGATCTCGGCGCCCAAGCCGTGCTCCGCGCAGAAGTCGAGCATTTCCTGGGTCTCCCGGATACCGCCGACCAGCGAGCCGGTCGAGCGCGGCGGCGTCGTGGGCAAGCCCGTGATCGCACGTGATCGCGGTGTCCGACCTGACCTGGCCTTTTACCTGGCCTGACCTGGCCTAGGCGATACGACTCAGCTCAGCGACCCCAGCGCAGCCGCGTCGTACGCCTTCAGCTCGCCCGTCCTGCCTTCGAGTACCTTCGCCGCCCACTCCGGGTCCTGGAGCAGCGCGCGGCCGACCGCGACGAGGTCGAACTCCTCGTTCTCCAGGCGGTCCAGGAGGTCGTCGATGCTCTTGAGCGGCGCCCCCTCACCCTTCTCGATGCCCCGCATGAAGTCGCCGTCGAGGCCGACCGAGCCGACGGTGACCGTCGGCTTGCCGGTGAGCTTCTTCGTCCAGCCGGCCAGGTTGAGGTCCGAGCCGTCGAACTCGGGGAGCCAGTAGCGGCGCGTGGAGGCGTGGAAGGCGTCGGCGCCGGCCGCCGCGAGGGGGGTCAGGATCGACTCCAGCTCCTCGGGGGTCTCGGCGAGGCGGGCGTCGTAGGCGCCCAGCTTCCACTGCGAGTACCTGAAGGTGATCGGGAAGGACGCGGACACGGCCTCCCGTATGGCGGCCACGATCTCCGTCGCGAACTTGGTACGGGCGACCGGGTCACCCCCGTACGCGTCCGTACGGCGGTTGGTGCCGGCCCACAGGAACTGGTCGAGCAGCTGGCCGTGGGCGCCGTGCAGCTCGACTCCGTCGAAGCCGATGCGCTCGGCGGCCACCGCGGCCTCGACGAACGCGTCGATGACGTCGTCCAGGTCCTGCTGCGTCATCTCCTTGCCACCACCGGCGGTGCCGTCCAGCCGCAGACCGGACGGGCCGACCGGCGGGGCGTCGGCGTACGGGGGCTGCCCGGCCTCCCTGACCATGCCCATGTGCCACAGCTGCGGCACGATCTTCCCGCCGGCCGCGTGCACGGCCTCGGCGACCTTCGCCCACCCCGCGAGCTGCTCCTCGCCGTGGAACCGGGGGACGCTGTCGCGGCCACCGGCGGAGTCGTGTCCGACGTAGGCGCCCTCGGTGACGATCAGACCGACCCCGGCGCCCGCGCGGCGCGAGTAGTACGAGGCCACGTTCTCGCCGGGGATGCCACCGGGCGAGAACTCGCGTGTCATCGACGCCATCACGATCCGGTTCGGCACGGTCAGGCCGTTCACTGTCAGGGGGCGGACGAGGATCTGAGCCGCGCGGGAGGTCTGGGCGGGGGTTGTCACGTGAGGGCTCCTTGGGAGGGGGTGGTGGATGAGTGGAGATGTGATTACTTGCATGCATCAACTACGCTGGCTGCCATTCAGGCCCGCAGGGGCGTCTGGTGAGATCCCGGCCACCGCGCGGCGCGACACCGTGGCAGTTGCCCGCGTAGGCGATCCCGATCAGTAGGTCGTGCTCGCGCGGATCGCGGCGCTCGATGGTGGTGCGTTCCAGGGGTGCTTTGGCGGCGGGGGAGGCGTAGGCGATGGCGGTGACCCTGGTTATGCGGGTGGTTCTGCCTGGGATGTAGGGGGCAGTACGCGGTCCGGCACCGGGGGCTGGGCGCCGTTCGGGCTCGTGATGGTGGTGTTCGTGTTCGTCGTGCTGGTCCAGTTGGCCAGCAACTGCAGGGCCGCCTCGGAGGGCGAGTCCGCTTCGGCGGTGTAGACGCACAGGGTCTGGTTGTCCCCGCCGGGGACGGCGAAGATCTCATAGGACATGGTCATCTGGCCGACCAGGGGATGGTGGAACCGCTTCACACCGTGAGTCTTCTCCCACACGGTGTGACCGGCCCACCAGGCCCGGAACTCCGGGCTCTTGATGACCAGCTCGCCGACCAATTCGGTCAGCAGCCGGTCGTCGGGGTGCCGGCCCGCCCGCAGTCGCAGCGTGGAGACCATCTCGGCCGCGCACCGCTCCCAGTCCATGTAGAGCTCGCGAGCGGCCTCGTTCAGGAACATGAACCGGGCCAGGTTGCGCTCCCGGTGCGGCAGCTTTTCGAAGTCCGTGATCAGTGCCCGGGCCAGCTGGTTCGACGCGAGTACGTCCCCCCGGAGGCCCAGGACGAACGCCGGTGACCGGCCCTCCAGCATCCGCAGCATGCTGTACACCCCGGGGCGCACCCGCTGCGGCCGCGCGGGCCGCGCCCGGGCCGCTCGGTGCGGCCTGGGCCGGGCCAGCTCGAACAGGTACGCGCGCTCGACGGTGTCCAGCCGCAGCGCCCTTGCCACGGCGTCCAGGACGGACTCCGACACGTTGAGCTGCCGGCCTTGCTCCAGCCGGGTGTAGTAGTCCGTGCTCACCCCGGCCAGCCGTGCCAGCTCCTCCCGCCGAAGCCCCGGCACCCGGCGGGTGCGGCCTTCGTCAGTCGGAATCCCGGTCTCCTCCGGGCTCAGCCGTGCCCGGCGCGACCGCAGGAATTCTCTGAGCTCGGCGCTTTGGTCCATGACTCAAGTATGGGATGGCCGTTTGGGCCGGTGGGGGCCAAAAGTAGGTCTGCCAGACCCACGCAGATCGCGCGGCGGGGGCGGTGCGGCCCGCCGGGGCCCACAGGGGGCCCACGGCTCGGTCAGCCGGCTCAGCCGTTCCTGGAACAGGTCGAGGCGGGCCTGCAGCAGTGCCGCCTCCGCCGCGAGTTACGGAAGCACCTGCTCGGGACGCACGACGAGTGGATCGCCTTCCCCGGCCGCTACCTACCCGAAGGCGGCATGGACCAGATCTACCCCACCGAGCCCCGTGAAAGCGCCCCCGCACTCCCCAACGCGACCGACGATTGATCGCCTGCACCACGTCAAGGGACACGGCCCTGTGATCCGCGGGTCGAGGCCAGGGTGCTGCGGGCGTTCAAGGGGTGAACCGGCTGTCCCGGACGGGGAGTTCGTGGGACCGTGATGGTGGAACAGTTCCGGTGGACCCGCTGACCGTGAGTTTGAGAACGATCAGTCGCGGTGGGCCCCGCGGGAGGCGGACTGCCCGCTCCTGCGGGAGGACCGGCGGGTGATGCGCCTGGTCATGAGCGTGATCGCCGCCCAGGTGATCAAGGATTCCGAGTGCTGGGTCAGCCGCTCGTAGTCCCGCGCCAGGTAGGCGTCGACCTCTTCCCGGTATTACTGCGGTGTACGGAGATCACGCGTCAGTGTGTACGGCAGGGAACTCCTGGCGATCTCCTGGAACCGCAGCAACTCGTCGACGGCCCACTGCTGTCCTTCGGGAAGGGGAATACCGTCCCGTTGCCGACGTGGTCGCCGATCGGCCCGTGGGAGAGACGACAGCAGTGCGCGACGACGTCTTTCCACCACGGCTTCGATCGCGGACGCGCCGACTGTCACATCTACCGCGGCGCCGTCCTCGACCGCGAGATCGAGATCCATCGCAGGTCCGGCACGCAGTCCGCTGTTCACCAACTGGTACACGGTGTCCGGCGAGAGGTACCGCGTGTCGTCACCGTGTCGTTTCGGGATCGCGACCCCGCCTTTGACGAGTTTGCCGTCCTCGTTCAGGGTCTTGGTGACCAGTGCCCAGCGGTCGTTCTCCGGGAGCGCTCGCACTTCGATCACGAGGTAGCCGAGTTCCGAGTTCTGGGGATCGTCGTACCAGGAGAACTCGACGCCGATGGAGGGGCACACGAGGTCATCGATGATCGCTTTGTACCGCTCGGTGTTGACCAGCCTCTTCGCGAAGGGGACCGGCTTCACCACGGTCTCGTGGAGGTCTGTCGGCCGCCGCGTCGCCTTGAACCCGCACACGAGGAGACCGCCGGCCGCGTTGGCGAACGCCGCGAAGTCCTTGGCCAGCTCGTACTTCTTCGAGTCGAGGCCGAAATCGTACGGGCCCTCGGGCCCACACCCTTGAAGTCCACCCATTCGGACTCCGGAATCCCCGCCACGGCTTCTGGCCGCTGCTGGGCGAGCAGGGTGACGATCCTGACGCGGTTGTCGACAGCGCGTTCAGCCAGGCGTGTCCTGCTCTCCATGCCCTCCGCCCTCCGCCCTCCTCAAGAAGACGGCGTTGGGACTCGGCCCGCGATGTTATTTCGGCACAACGAGACACGACCAGCGCGGGACACAGCGAGTGCGGAAACAAGA
>NZ_KQ948689.1 GCF_001514145.1 Streptomyces canus | reverse complement strand
TCCGGCAACCACCAGGCGTTCGGCCGCCCACCGCAGTGCCTCGGTGATACCAGCGTCCACGGCGCGCTTCGCCCAGCTCAGGGCCTCGTCCAGCCGATCGCAAGCTGCCAGCAGGTCAGCCACCCACCATAGGAGCTCCGTGTCGCCGGCGGCGACAGCACGCTCGTACCAGGTCAGGGCCTCGTCCAACTGTCCGGCCGCCGCCAAAAGGTCGGCTGCCCACCGCAGAGCCTCGGCGCTGGCGTCCATGGCGTCCATGGCGCGTTCCACCCAGGTCAGGGCCTCGTCCAACCGTCCGGCCGCCGCCAGGGATTCAGCTGCCCACCGCAGAGCCTCGGGGCCGCCAGCCTCGACGGCCCGCTCGACCCAGTTCAGGGTTTCGTCCAGCCGGTCAGCTCCCGCTAGTCGTCCGGCAGCGACCAGCAAGTCGGCTGCCCACTGCAGGGCCTCGGTGTCGCCAGCGTCTACGGCGCGCTCGTACCAGAGCAGTGCGTCGTCCAGCCGTCCGGCGGCGGCCAGCAGGTCGGCTGCCCACCGCAGGGCCTCGGTGTGGCCGGCCTCAGCAACCCGTGCGAACCACGGCAGTGCGTCATCCAGCCGTCCGGCAACCACCAGGCGTTCGGCCGCCCACCGCAGTGCCTCGGTGTCGCCTGCCCCAGCGGCGCGCTCGACCCAGGTCAGGGCCTCGCCCAGCCGTCCGGCATCCGCCAGCAAGGCGGCCCCGACCCCTAGGGCTTCGGTGTCGCTGGCGTCAGCAACCCGCTCGAGCCAGAGCAGTGCTTCATCCAGCCGTCCGGCAACCGCCAGCAAGACAGCCACGCTTTCCAGAGGCTCGGTGTGGCCGGCTTCAGCGGCGCGCTTGAGCCAGGGCAGTGCGTCATCCAGCCGTCCGGCCGCCGCCAGCAGGTCGGCCGCCCACAGCAGGGCGTCGGTGCCGCTGGCGGCGACGGCGCGCTTGAGCCAGGGCAGTGCGTCATCCAGTCGTCCGGCCGCCGCCAGTCGTCCGGCAGCCCACCGCAGGAGCCCGGTGTCGCCGACGTCAGCAGCCCGCTCGGCCCAGTTGAGGGCTTCGTCCAACCGGTCGGCTCTTGCCAGTAGGACGGCCGCGGTCCCTAGGGCCTCGGTGTGGCCGGCTTCAGCGGCGCGCTTGAGCCAGGGCAGTGCGTCATCCAGCCGTCCGGCCGCCGCCAGCAGGTCGGCCGCCCACAGCAGGGCCTTGGTGTGACCGGCGGCGACGGCGCGCTCGAGCCAGGGCAGTGCGTCGTCCAGCCGATCGGCAGCCGCCAGCCACCCTGCCGCCAACCGCAGAGCGTCGCCCCTGTCAGTGCTGGCGGTAGCGCAAAGGTGGAGGGCGATACGGAGCAGGCCACGGCTTTGGGCTGCATTGGCCAGTGTCAGGCGGTTGGTGGCAGGTGCGTGGTCGATGAGGGCGTTCCACAGAGTGGCGGGGGCGCGGGTGGTGTAGCGGTGGCGGCGGCCGTGCTGTTCGAGGTAGTCGGCCAGGCGGTAGTGGGGTTGGGCGAGGGCGGGTTGTCCGGGGCGCGGGCGGATGCGGGTGAGGATGCCGCGGGTGCCGCGAAGTGGCTTTGCGTTGTAGGCCAGGGCTTGTTCGAGCCAGTCTTCGTCGAGCAGGTCCCACTGAGTGTCGCTGAGGTAGCCCGGGGCGGCTGCTTCGAGCAGAGCCAGGGGGAGGGCGGGGCCGTGGCCGAGTCGACGGGCATCTATGGCAGCCTCGGTCAGTGCCCGCGCGCCGTCTGGTGCGCTGCGGTAGCGCTCAAGCAGGGACGGGGCTCCGGCCAGGTACTGGGTGATCGCTCCACTCTCGGCATGGTCGGCGGCGTACCCTAGACGCGGGTCCTCCACCGCCCGATCGGCCAGGGCACGCAGGTCGGTGTTGCTGAAGGCTGGTGGGACGGGCAGGCCGTGGCCGACCAGCAACGCGCGGGCCTGGGCATGGGGGTCCTTGCCCCCCGGTTCGGGCTGAAGGGTGAGGGTGCGCCAGTATTCGGGCCACAGGGTGCCCAGGATCAGCACAGGCGTCCGCGCCGGGTCGGCCAGCAGGGTGCGCAGCTTCGCCGCGAGGCGTTCGCCGAGGTCGGAGGCGGTCAGCAGGTAGTTCTGGGTTTCGTTGAGCCAGACCACTGTGTGGGGCGTGAGCTGTTCGATGGCCGCAAGGGCGGCTTCGGGAGGGGTGGGGTCGTACGGGTGCCACAGCCGCCACCCAGCGGGGAGGTGGCGCAGTACTTCCCAGCAGGCGCGGGTCTTCCCGGTGGAGGATCCACCCGTCAGCATCACGAGCCGGCTCACTCCGCGCTTGGCGTCCTCGGCGGCGGCGCGCAGCCAGGCGTCGTGAGCCCGCTCCACATAAACCGGCAGGACAGACCGTCCTGGGCCAGTGTCCAGCAGGTCGGTGCTGATGGCGTGATGCACCTCCAATGCGAACGGATCGGTCACCTCGGCCAGCGGCTTGCCCGGCGGGTCCATCAGCCGGGATTTGACCCACAGTTCGGCGACCCGGTAGGCCAGGGCATTGGCATCCCAGCCGGCCCAGCCGGCCAGAACAGCGGCGACCGCCACGGCGTCACTCTGCTGGGCGGGAACGCTCGGATCGCTGATGCACCGCCGGACCGTGTCCCGCGACGGCGACCCGAGCAGCGTGTCGTTCTCCGCGATGGCCGCGGCAATCTCATCCAGGCTCGGCTCGTCAGCCGCCGTGTAGACCTCGAAGAGCAAGTCCTTCAACTCCCGCAAGGGACCCGGCCCGGCCACGGCCCGGGCCAGTCTCCTCGGACGCCTGATCGGACCACTCCCCGTGTCGCCGCTCATCGCACCATCATGGCTGGACCTTCTCCGGCATACGGCGTGAACAGCCCTGATACCTCCCCCAATTGAGGGCTTGTCGCAACTTGGAGTGGATCTTCGAGTGGCCTTCAAGGTGGACACCAAGCCGGCCGGCTGCCCACTCGTCCACTCACATCCGTGGAGGCACCCCTGTGCTCAACAAGCGCCTGACACGCCGCGAACGACTGGCCCTGGGCCGCACTGCCCTAAACGGCACGGTCGCCGGAATCGCCCGAGCCGTCACTACCTGGCTCCTCAACCAACTGTCCCCATAACTGACTGTCACTCCCCAATGCAGCGGAGAGATCTGGCGCTTGGCCGCTCAGGCTCGGACAACGGACAGCATGAAACCCTGTCCATAACTTCGGCTCCGCAGCACAGCCGGGCCGCAGATCGGGCACGGACACGGGGGTGGTCAGCATCGGCTCCGGCAGCGTCCATGTCACCTCCCATCCCTTCCACCCGCACTGTCCGCCACCCGAGTGACTGCGCATCGTCGGCGAGCGACGTACAACTCCGCCCGCCAACAACACGAGGGCCCCAGCCGCACTCCCCAGAGGCGTGGGCATGCTGCTGGCCATGACGAACCCGCTCCGTACCCGCGTATACGTGATGACCGTCGCGGTGCTGGTGTCCGTGGTGGGCAGCGGAGCCTGCTTCGGCTTCGTCCTGGACGGCTGGGTGGGCGCCGTGGTGGGCGCGGCTACCACCAGCCTGGGCGCGGGATTCGGCATGCTTGCCCGCCCCCGGCCCGCGGTGGCTTCCGTACAGGCCGTCAGCGGCGACGGTTATGCGGAAGGGATCGCCGACACCGTCCTGTTGAGCATCGCGATGTACGAGGCAGCGGTCTTCCCACTGACCCCTGATGGGGCGAGCGACGAGGAACAGGATGCCCGCCGCACCGTCGCGTACCGGCTCTCCGCCTACGACGGCCCGCCCCGTTCAGTACGCGTGTCGGCGGCCGCCGCGTTGGAGGCTCTTGACGACGGAGCGGACGCCGAACGTGCCCGCGCTACCGTGAAGGAACTGTCGCTTGCGATATACGACTGCCGCAACGGCCGCTCTCTGACGGGTGATGCCTCTGACTCCAGCAGCGGGTAGAGATCACCCAGTTCCTAGGGCCCGAGGCCTCTGCACGCCCGGCGGGCCGGAGACCTCGCCCGTTTGAGGGAATTCGGCGGCTGGTGTCTTCGGCCGGTGCGCTCACGCCGGTTAGCATCCTGCCCGGCTAGTGCGTACTGCCGATCACCGCCTGCCTCCGGAGCCACGCCGCCGGACGCGGGGGTCAAGGTCCTGTGGGGCCCGCTCCTTCCCGTTCTGCGGTCCGTCGTGTCCACGGCAGTCGTACGAGCTGGTGTCGGGGGCGTGGCCCGGCCCGGCCAAGGAGTACGTCATGCCGAAGAACCAGTCCACCGCCGCGCAGAGCGCCCGCAGGGCCAGCCGGAGCGGGGAGAAGTACACCGAAGCCCTGCGCCGCGCAGGGACCGGCGATGCTTTGCACGCACCCCATGTCCTGCGGTTCCTGGCGGAGCGCTCGGGGAACCTTCACTATCTGGTCGGCGGGATCGCGGCGGCCTGGGCACACAGTGGACAGCGGGGCCTGCTCCTCGAGGAAGCCGAGGACTACTGGCGCTGGACCATGAGGGGCGCGGGTCGCAGCCGGAGCCGCCGCAAGAAGGAGATCGAGCCGGCCACCCCGCCGGAGCCGACGACCAGCACGCTGTGGGCCTCGCCGGACGGCCCCGGCCTCCTGACACGCCACACCTACATGTGGGAGGTCCGCCATCCGGCACAGGAGAGCGACCGCGGCTTCCCCCGCACCGACCGCAGCCCGCTCACGGCAGCGGTGGCCGACGCCCTCGACGCCTACGACGTGATCGTCCTTCTGCCGAGGTACTGGTCCTACCCCGACCGGGAGAACGCGACAGCGCACGTCGTTCTCGGGGAGATCGACATCTTCCCGCACACCGACTGCAGGACCGCACTCCCCGGCCCCAAGGGCGAAGAGAAGGGTGTCCCGCTGAGCCCCGAGCAGAGCGCGGCGGTTCTGCGCGAGCGGTGTCTGGACTTCCTCTTCGGATCTCCTCATCTGCCCATCCATCTGGACGGCGTGATCTGGCAGTCCAACGGGGAGCTGCCCGTCGACGCGGACTACCTGGCGGGCGTCGACCGGGACATGAACCGCGCCGGGCTGCGCCCTCTTGGATGGGCAGTCTCCGAGCGCCGGCCTTCCCCGCACCGGCAGCTGCCCGAGCCCGACCAGCTGAAGGACCTCCGCTTCGTCCAGCGGTACCAGCCCATCGCGGGGCGCCTGCACACGGCGCTGGACGCCCGTCCCGCCCGCAGGAACTGACTCGCCCGCGAGGAACAGCAGCGCCGCGCCCTGGAGGAGTTCGTTGGCCGGTGGGGCGCGGCGTCCGAGTGACTGGCTTAGCGCTGTACGGGGGCCTGCGCGGCTTGGGCAAAGTGCAGCACGACGGCCTTGGCCCCGGCGGCAAGTTCGTCCGACAGGTCACTGCTGCACTGCGCGGCAAAGAGGTGTACGTCCTCAATGCCGCCTACACCACGGCCAAGGACCCCAACCTCCTGCTCGCCACCCTGAACGGCCACCGCTAGACCGCAAGCCTCCCAGCACGACTGCAGGCAAAAATCGGCTTCATCGGCGCACCGCCACCCCGGCCCCATCGGCAGTCCCGTCTCTGCTTTGACCATGCAGGCCCCCGTTCTGGCTGTGTCGGTGCCGGTGGCCGCCTGCCACCTGCCAGGCAGCGCGGGACATCCGCCCCATTGCGAGGTGGCATGCCTGGTGGCCCCCTGTGCGGCGCAGCCCTGCCCACAGCTCTGTCTGCGGGATTGACTTGTCAGCTAATGCTGATAGCTTTTAGTTAATGCAGTTAGCCGCCGGGCTAGCGGGCCACTTGGAGGTAGTTGTGACCGAGTTCCTGAACGTCGACGGTGGGACCATCGCGTACGAGGTGACCGGTACCGCGGGGCCGCTGGTGGTGGTCGCCCACGGCATGGGCGACAGCCGTGAGGCGTACCGGTTCTTCACTCCCGCCCTGGTGGAGGCCGGGTACCGGGTCGTCGCGGTGGACCTGCGCGGCCACGGTGAGTCCAGCGTCGGCTGGGCGTCCTACACGCGCACCGACCTCGCGGGGGACCTGATCGCCCTGGTGAAGCACCTTGGCGAGCCGGCGATACTCGTCGGCCACTCCATCGCCGGCGGTGCCGTCACCATCGCCGCGGCCAAGGCCCCGGAACTGATCACCGCGCTGGTCGAGCTCGCGCCCTTCACCCGCAAGCAGCAGGTCCGGCTCGGTGACCTGCGGGTGGCCAGCTACCGCCGGGGCGCGACCCATCTCATGGGCACCACCATCCTCGGCAGCACCCGGCAGTGGGCCAAGTACCTGGACGTCGCCTACCCCGGCTCCAAGCCCGCGGACTTCGACACACGCATGGGCCAGATCACCGCGATGCTGGAGGAGCCCGGCCGCATGAAGGTCCTGCAGGCGATGGGCAAGATCTCCCCCGCCGACGCCGGGGAGCAGCTGGGCAACGTCACCTGCCCGGTCCTCATCGTGCAGGGCACCCTCGACCCCGACTGGGCCTCGCCGCGGGCCGAGGGCGAGGCGATCGTCGCCGACCTGCCGTCCGGACTGGGCCGGCTGGAGATGATCGAGGGTGCCGGTCACTACCCGCACGTCCAGTTCCCCCAGCAGACTCTCGCCGCGGTCCTGACCTTCCTGGCGAGCGTCGGTGCCTAGGGCAGGCCTGGACGCGGCCACGATCGTCGCCGCCGCCGCCGAACTCGCCGACGAGATCGGCTTCAGCGAACTGACCATGGGCCAGCTGGCCGAGCGGCTCGGGGTGCGCGCCCCCTCGCTCTACAAGCACATCGCCAACCAGGACGACCTCCACCGGCGCATCGCGGCGCTCGCCTTCGACGAAGCCGGTGCCGCGATCGGCACGGCCATCCAGGGCCGCGCCGGCCGCGACGCCCTCGCCGCCGCGGCCGGCGCGCTCCGCGACTTCGTGCTCACTCACCCCGGCCGTTACGCGGCCACCCTCAGCGTCACGCCGACCGGTCCCGACGACCCGATCATGCTCGCCGGCCGACGAGGGATCGGCCCCTTCGGAGCGGTCCTGCGGGGATACGACATCCCACCGCAGGACATGACGCACGCGCTGCGGGCAGTGCGCAGCGTCTTCCACGGCTTCGCCAACCTGCAGGCATCCGGCGGATTCCAGTGGTCCACCGATATCGGCGAGAGCTTCGAGTACCTCATCGACCTCGTCGACCGCGGACTTCGCTCCATTGCGGACGCAGACTCAGCCGCCGCGGACCCCGCCGATCATCACCGGTAGACCACAGCTCGCCGGACCGCCACCCCCTCCTCCCGACTCCACCCGCCAGAAGTGGAAACCGTCATGGACGCAGTACTCACCGCCGTGATCGACATCGACGCCACCCCGGAAGAGGTGTGGAACGTCCTCACCGATTTCGCCACCTACGGTGAGTGGAGCAAATTCACTGCTGCCGAGGGAACCGCTCAGGTGGGAAGCAAGCTCACCATGCACATGCCGGGCATGACCTTCAGGCCCACGGTCACCGTCGCGACACCCGGCCGGGAGCTGCGGTGGGTCGGCACGCTCGGCACGAAGCGGCTCTTTCAGGGCCAGCACTCCTTCGTCCTTGCCCCCAACCACGACGGCACCACCCGCCTGACCAACCGCGAGGAATTCTCCGGAGCCCTGACCACCCTGACCCGCCGGTTCCTCAAGACACCCGAGCACGACGGGTACGCCGCGTTCAACCAGGGCCTCAAGCAGCGAGTGGAAGGCCTCACCGGGCACAGAACACGGTGACGCACTCACCTGCCGAAACATCCGCACGGGCCGGATTCGGAGGGGAGCGCGTTGCAGGTCCTGGAGGGAGGGCCAGGGCCGAACAGCCAGCCCCGGCAGCACGAGACTCCGGGGCTCAAGAAGCCCGGGGTCCGGCGGGGCGGGCGCTGTCACTGGCCGTCGATAACGTGACCGTCGTGATGGTGGGCACCGAAGAAACCCGACTGGTCGTGCTGCGCGGCAACAGCGCCTCGGGGAAGTCGTCCGTCACGGCCGGCCTGCGCGAGAGGTTCGGCCGCGGCCTGGCCGTGGTCGGCCAGGACAACCTCCGCCGCATCGTGCTCCGCAAACGGGACCGGCCCGGAGTGGCGAACATCGGTCTGATCGACCTGACCGCCCGCTACGCACTGGACGCCGGATTCCACGTCGTCGTCGAAGGCATCCTCTACGCCGACCGCTACGGCGACATGCTCACCGCGCTGCGCGGACCACCGCGGCCCGACCCACGGCTACTACCTGGACGTCCCGTTCGGCGAAACCCTCGCCCGGCACGCCACCAAGCCGATCGCCGACGACGTCAGCGAGACGCAGCTGCGCGACTGGTACCGGGCACGCGATCTGCTGCCCTGCGGCACCGTGACCGTCATCGGCGCCGACAGCGCCCTGCACGAGACCGTCGACCGCATCATGCTCGACACCGGCCTGGCCCACTTGCCCGCCGTGGACTGCTGACCGGAGCACCGCTGCGACGCGCCGACCCCGCCCCGACCATGAGGCCGACCACGGGTATGGCTATGCCGTGCCCAGCCCCGACCATGGCTGGTCAGCGCACGGCCGACGCCTCTTGTGCGGCGGCCGCGCTTCATGTCTGCCGATGCCCGGGGCCGGTCCAGGGGACTTGCTGGTCGGGGTCGTGGACGGGGCGCCACACGGGTTCGGAGGGGCCGTGGTGGAGCAGGTCGGGCAGCGGCGCCGCGAGGACGGGGACGTCGTACGGGAAGCGGGCCAGCAGCCCAACCGCCGCGTGCAGGGCGCGGATCCGGTTCTCGACACCGGCCGGGCCGGCGCCGTCCAGGACGAACAGAACGCGGGGGAAGAGCGGGTAGCGCCGCCGCCACTCCTCAACGGCCGGTTCCTGGACGGTCGGCCGGCGCCCCGGGACCACGGGCACGTAGCGGTGAAGGCGTTCGTACGAGGTCAGCTTGGCGGCGAGGCGTTCGGGGCCCATGGTGGCACGGTCGACTTCCACGAACGCCCGCAGCATCGACCCGTTGTCGCCGTCGACGGGGCCGCGCCGGTAGTACAGGAGTGCGTCGGGGATGACGGCCTCGCCGCTCCCGATCGGGTGGTGCACCTCGGGGATCCAGTCCAGCGGCTCGCACACATCGCCGCGGCGGCGGGCGTCCTCGAGGAAGATGAGCGCGGTCTCGGTCACCGTCAGCGTGTGGCCGGCCTTCAGCCGCACGGCGGTCGGATCGGACACGGCCCTGGACGGCCGGTGCCCGCGCATCTCGGGCCACTCGCAGGCGAGCTGCACGCCGTACGCGGTCGGGAACCACACCCGGGTCCGCCCGGCCTGCGGCAAGGTGATGCGGTCGACCAGCCCCTCCTCCCGCAGCCGGGCCAGCCGCCGCCGGGTCTGCTCGACACGCACCTCGGGTGCGATCACCCGGTGCATCTGCTCGGTGGTGGCCATCCGGTACTGCGCCAGCACACCCAACGCCAGCCGGTCCCCGCTGCCAACGTCCACGCCGATCATCACGGATCCGCTCGCTTCCCTGCCGGTGCGGCACCGGCCTGCCCGGCGCCGCGCGTACCGGCCACAGCAGCAGCCGGCCCCGACCGGATCACCGACCACGAAGACCCGGTCACGAAGCGACAACACCTCCGTTGACCAGGCCCACATCCCCGCCGACAACCCGTCCGACAACCGCCCGCGCCCTCTGCCGCGCCCATCCGTGAATCCGCAGGTCACCACGCTGACCGTGCCGTGGTCGGGAGGCCGACATCCCCTCTACGCCCCCGAGTCCACGCCCCACAGCAGGAAGAAAAGAGAAGTGGGTGGGTGGGCAGGTCCCGGGCGGCGGGCGAGGGGACCGGGCGCCGTCGGTGTTCCTCGCGCGCGACGGCGGGGGCCGCGCGCGAAGCCGGGCAGGCGGGCGCCCGGGCTGGGTCGTGTCGGTCAGCTGAACGCCGATGTGGATGCGACCGCCGTCATCCCGCTGCTTGGGGCTCCCTCGGCAAGGGACCTGCTACTGCCCGGTCTCCAGCCGTTTTGCCTTCTCCCGCAGCTTGGCTGCGCTCACGCGGTCTCCGTCGACGAACGGGTTGACGGAGACATCAAGGCCGAAGAGCGCGTAGACGTAGCGCAGCGCTTCGTAGGCGTCGCGTTCCGGATCGCCCAGGGCCCTCCAACTGTGGTTCCAGTCGTCGCTCGTGGCCATCTCGGTGGAGCCCCAGAGCGGGAAGGCCGGGTCCTCACCGGACGCGAGCACGCGTCCAGGCGGTCGGGCGAAGTCCGAGGCGACGATCCGGTGCGTCCACGCGCCGTCGACCAGCGGCAGGACGTGCCGGTCGACCAGCCGGAAATACTCCAAGGTGATCTCGGTCAGCACGAACACGTTGATCCTGCGCACGCCGCTGCCGTCGTTGTACCGCTCCATCGCCCAGCCGAGCATTTCCGCGGTCGCTGACACGGCCCCTGTCACCGCGCCGTCCGACTCGATCAGCAGTCCGCGGCGGGGAGCATCGGGAAGCAGGAGACCGCCCTCGCGAGGTGTCGGACGCGTGTATTCCGAGGACCAGTTGAAGGCGGCGGTACCCCGGAGTGTGTCCTGATTGCTCAGGACGTCGCGCAGGCCGCCGTCGGCGTACATGCCGGGGACAAGCCCGCTCGGGCGATCAGGGGCGCTCTGGAAGAAGAGCACGGGCGTCTCCTCCATCTTCAGGGCGGCGCGCAGGATTTCTCGGGCCTTCACGCGGTCCGCGGCCGGTGCGGGCGCCGGCACAGTGGCATCGGTCGTGGACCGCGCACGCAGGCCGTCGTTCAGGAGCCGGTAGACCTCGTCCTGCGGGAGGAAGGCCGTGGTGTCGCCGTTGCGGATCGGGATGGTCCAGCTGTTCTTGATGAACTGGCCGTTTTCGGTGATGCCCCGGGTGACCATTGCCCACCGGTCGGCTTCGGGCAGCGGCGGAACCTCGATCACGAAGTAGTGCCCGGATGCCTCCAGATCACCCTCGGGATGGTCGTACCAGAAGAATTTGACCTTCATCAGCGGGCGCACGTACTCCGTGAGGATGTCCTTGTAGGAGTCGATGTTCACCAGCTTCTTGTCGAAGGGCGTCGCTTTCTCCGCCACCTCGTAGAGCTCGTTTGGACGCTTCTTCGCCTTGAACCCGCACACGAGCAGGCCACCGCCAGCGTTCGCGAAGGCGGCGACGTCCTTCGCCAGCTCGAACTTGCCCTTATCGGTGCTCAGGTCGTACGGCCCATTAGGCGAGATGGTCTTGAAGTCGACCCATTCGCTCTCCGGAGTGCCCTTGATCTCGTTCGGCTGTTGCGCGGCGAGATAGGAGATGAGCTGGACCATGCTGTCGGCGGCCATGTCGACGGACCCTACGCGCTTGCAGGTGCAGGTGGCGGCAGATATTCACGACAGAAGCGTCCAAGGGCGGGCTACCGTTCCCCGGGTGAACCACATGCACGGGCCTCAGACTGGCATGGATGCCGATTCCACCGCGCGGCCACTCACCTCCGACGACGTCTCCGAACTCGTCCCGCTCCTCCTTGCCGAGGTGAAGCAGGCTTTCGCCAGCTCCCGTTGGGCGTTGATCAACTCCGGCACCGAACGGGTCAAGTGGCTGGTGTATGCCGGGGCCGCGCTGAGCCACTGCTGTCGGTTGCTGGCTGAGATGGAGACGGCGGGCCGCGCTGATCAGGAGATGGCGGTGCGACTTCTAGGGCGGGCACATCTGGAGGCCTGGGTGGTGTGCCTGTACATCCGATTCGGCGAGTACCCGGCCCTGGAACGGCTCGGTCAGGCCGAACTGCGCCATCTGATCGGACTCCAGCAAGAGGCCGACGCCATCGATGCCATGCTCGCGGCCGATCGCAAGGAGGCCCGCAGACGACGGAAGAAGGTGGAGAAGGCGAACGTCGGCATAGCCCGGTGGAACGCAGCCAACCCCAACGAAGGGGCCAAGCCGTTGCACGAGTTGCCGCACGTGCCGCAACTGAAGCCGGTCAGCCTTGACCTCAGTGAGGCGATTGCGGGGTTCGGACCCTTGGCGGCCCAGGAGCTGACGGTTTCCGAGATGGTGGACACCCTCACCAAGTGGGGGCCGACGCGAGGCTTTGCCACGGAGAGCTTTCGCACCCTCTACTTCTATTACCGCCTGCTGTCTGGACTCGGGACTCACGCCAGCATGACCGTTCTCGACCAGTACGTGCCCACCCGACCGAGCGACTCGTTCGTCAGAGTGAGGGCGGCCCCGAGCCTTGGGACGGCGGCTGACCAACTGCGGTGCACCGCGTTGTATGCGACCGCCTATGCGGCGGGATTCGTACTCGGTGCACATGGGTGTGACACACCAGTCGCTGACCGAATCGAAGCCACGCTCTACCCCAACCCGGCTGACCGTTCCGCCTGGTCTCCCGGGACCAGGCCGGTGAAGGGGCGCCCACGATAGCCGCCGATGAGGCAGAAGGGCACGGCTCCGTTTGTCGACCGCCCGACACCACGAGAGCCGGGCCTCAACGGGGATCAGGCAAGGTCGGTGAGTTGTCAGCGGTGTGCGACATCATCGGTGGATGGCCTCCACACCAGCAGCCCCACCAACCTATCTGGATCGCCTGCAGTCGGACCTGGACCTGATCGAAGCGGACTTCGTGCAGATCCTCGCCGACTCGCAGATCCGAAACACCGACCCCAACCGGGGACGCGACTATGTGATGCACCTTGGCGCTCCGAAGTGGGGATGGGTGCCAAGCAGCCCTGAACTCGAGACGCGGCGAATGGAGCTGCTCGGGCGTGTGAGGGACTGGGAGCCGCTGTTCCGGCTGCTGTTCCCGCATCCGACGCCCGAGGTCACCAAGCGTCTTGAGGAGAACCTTGAGCTGTTGAGTCGCTGGCTTGAGCGCCCCCGTGACAAGACGGTGCCGGCCACCATCGACAGGGCCATCGACCACGTACGCGACGCAGTGACTACACTCCGGAATCTGGGTGAGCTGTTGCCCTCTGACCCCTGGGCGGTGCGCTTGGTGGTCGACACGAACGTGCTGTTGGACGACCCGGACGTGGCGATCTACACGCCGTTGCTGGGAAAGCGGTACATGGTTCACCTGATGCCCGCTGTCCTGCGGGAACTGGACGACCACAAGCGCGCCGGACGCAACCCCGATATCCGGGAGGCGGCGAAGAAGGCCGACCGCCGTCTGAAGGGACTGCGGACCAACGGCGATGCGGGCGGCGCGGCGTCCGAGTCGCCGGCGACGTGCACGCCGTCTTCGAGCACATCGAACCCAAGGGCGACGGGCTGCCGAACTGGCTGGACCTAGACGTGCCTGATGACCGCCTGGTGGCCTCCACGCTGCTGCTGCAGTCCCGGCATCCCGGGTCTTCCGTTTACGTGGCCAGCGACGACAAGGGGGGTTCGGCGGGGTCTGGCCCGGTTGGTGGTGTGCCGTTGGCGCGGGGTGTGGTGGTGCGGCGGCTTCTTGCGGTGGAGGGGGAGGGGACGCTGTCGACGCTGCACGTGCGGATCGCGGCGGAGCTGGCGGGGGTGTCGGAGCGGACGGTGTGGCGGTGGCTGGCCGATGGACGCCGGGGTCATGTCGAGGCGCGGCCGCGGCAGGACGGGTTTTCGCTGAGTGACGCCTTGTGGGAGGTCCTGGCTCAGGCGGGCGGGAACGTCGCGGAGTTGCGGCGCAGGATGCTCCAAGCCCAAGAACAAGGGGCGTTGGAGGTGTGGGGTGCGCAGTGCGTGCCCTCGCTGCCGACGCTGCACCGCGTGATCAAGCGGGATCTGGGAGCGGGCCGGGTGCTTGAGGTGGCCCGTCCGGCAGGGGCCCGCGCCGGGGTGGAGCCGAGTCCGTATGACCGGGCGCTGGCGGAGTTGGGGCTCACAGACGGGGCGGGCGGCCCGCTGATGGTCGACAGGCCGGCCAGCGATACGTCTGCGGCGCAGGACGAGCCGGGTACCGCGGATGCGGGGGTGCGGGGCGGTGGGGTGCGGTTGTACGTGCCCGGGGCGCGGTTGGTGTCGACGCGGCAGGTGGCCGGGGTGGTGGAGGCGGTGGGGCATACGGTCGCGGCCCGTGGGATGTGCTGTGTGTTCGGGGATCCGGGTTTGGGCAAGTCGGTCGCGGTGGAGCAGGCGGTGCGTCTTGTGCCGGGCCGGGTGCCGGTGTGGCGGGCGGTGGCCGGGGTAGCGCCCGGTCTGCCGCAGTTGCGGGCCTCCTTGTGTGAGGCGCTTGGGCTGCCGTCGGGGGCGCTGACGCATCGGGCCGGGCCGGCCGGACAGGCGCTGGAGCGGGCCCTGGCCGAGCCGGGGGTGCTGGTCGTCGATGACGCCCAGCGGCTGACGCCGCCCTTGCTGGATTACCTGCGGCAGTTGTGGGACGCGCCGGGCTGCGCGGCGGCGCTGGTGCTGTGCGGGGCGGGAAGCGAACGCGCGGTGGCTCGGGCGTCGGCGCTGCGTTCGCGCGTGTTGACCTGGCACCAGGTCGGCCGGCTTGAGCCGTCTCAACTGCCGCAGACGCTGAGCCTGTTCCACCCCGTGTGGGCGCAGGCGGACCCGGACGACCTTGCCCGGGTGGACGAGCAGATCGCGCACGGCAATTTCCGCACCTGGGCGAAGATCACGTCGCATGTCTATGCGGCCTGTGAGCGCGGCCCCGCACTGCGTGTGGATGGGGAGCTGATCGAGCAAGCCTGCGCGCGCCTTGGCCCCTACCCGTGACCGCCCGGGCTGCTCGCAGGGCCCGTGCACGCGGGCCGTCGCCTGTTGGTGACGAGGTAACGGGGCGGACGAAGACGCGCTCCACGCAAGCGGACGAGGACGAAGGGGGCATGGGGTGGTGGACGGGTTGTCGCTGGCGCCGCCGGAGGATCCGGCGGGTGTGCTGGGCAAGGAGTCGTTGAGGGCGTTGCGGGGGCCGGCGGTGCGTCGGCTGCTGGCGCTGCGCGGCGAGCGGCGGCTGTCGCGGGAGCATGTGCGTCTGGCGGGGGAGTGTCTGGGCGTGTCGGAGCGGACGGTGTGGCGGTGGCTGGCGGAGGCTTCCCGCTCGCCGCGGGCCGCGCTGCGTCCCGGTGAGCGTGGCGGTGGCCGGTTCGAGATCACGGGGGAGATCCGGGTGCTGCTGGCGTACTGGCACGGCAACGCCTCCGCCGTGCACCGCCAGTTGGTGGCCCGGGCCGCAACCGGCAGCCGTGACGGTCAGTCGGCGACGGCGCCTGGATCCGTGGCGCCTCCTGGGGGCGCGCCGCCGGCGGCGGTGCCGTTGCTGGAGCCGGTGCCGTCGCTGTCGACGTTCCTGCGTGCGGTGCGCCGTGATCTCACCGCGGGGGAGCGGGCCGGTCTTGCCGCGGGAGCGGACGCAGCCCGCGCGCACGACGTCTTCGGCAAACGGGCGCTCTCCTGGCGCAATCACGTGTGGGAGGCCGACCATGTGCAGGCGCCGCTGCTGGTCGATGCCGACGGCGAACTGGTGCGCCCATGGGTGACCTGGTTCATGGACACCGCCACCAAAGTCATCACCGGCACCGCCGTCACCCCCGGTACTCCGTCCCGCGCCTCCGTGCTGGCCGCGCTGCGCGCCGCCGTACTGCGGGAAGACCCGTATGGGCCGGCGGGAGGGACCCCGGAGCAGGTGCGGGTGGACCGGGGAAAAGACTTCCTGTCGACCACCGTCACCGCAGCGTTCGGCACGATGGGCGTGACGGTGAAGGACCTTCCTGCCTACAGCCCCCATCTCAAGGGCACGGTGGAAAACCCAACCGGGCCGTTGACCGGATGCTGTTCGCGGCCCTGCCCGGCTACACCCTCACCCCCGCCAAGCTCCGTGCCAGCCGGCGACGCAAAGGCACGGGGCCCAGGCCGGAGACGTCCGGGATCTTGTCGTTTGAGGACTTCACCGCCGAGGTCCTGGCCTGGACGTGCTGGTGGAACACCGAGCACCGGCCCCGGGCGTTGTCCGGCCGTACGCCGCTCGAGGCGTGGCAGGCCGACCCGACCCCCATCACGGACGTTCCCGCCGCCGATCTGTGGACGTTCACGCTCGAGGACGACGGCCGGACGCGCAAGCTGTCCAGTCATGGTGTGCGGTGGCGCGGGCGCACCTACATCGCGCCCTGGATGACCGGCCAGGCCGGCCGTACCGTCACCGTGCGCTACATGCCGCACCACGACCACGAGATCGACGTCTGCGACGCCCACGGCGCGTATCTCGGGCCCGCGCACCTCGCGGACGCGGCCACTCCCGAACAACTGGCGGCCGTGCGCACGGCCCGCGCGCAGCGGGCCCGACGCCTGCGCGCGGAGGTGAAGGCCGCCGAGACGCTGCGCCGACAACGGTTCGCCCCGGCCACCACAGCCGGACCGGCCCAGCGGCTGGGAGCGCTCACCTCCGTCCAGGCCGAGCACGAACTGGCCGCCGCCGAGCACACCGACGCCTCGAAGCTGGCCCTGCCGGACCTCATCCCGCCCGCCGCACCTCCGGCCGACTGGCGCACCCCGCCCTCCCTCACCGCCCGGACCACACCCGGCCGGCCGGCTCCGCCCCCGCCCGAAGCCGCCCCCGACCACCCGCCCCCTCGGGTGGCGGCTCCTGACGCACGCGACGACGGAGACGCCTTGTGACCGCGGCCAGCTACCAGTACGTCGACCTGCCGAACGCGTCCGTGGTCGCCACTCGCGCCCTGCTCACCGCCCGGGAGAACATCACCGACACCGTCGCAGCGCGGGCCATGATGTGCATTCACGGCGGCGCCGGCTTCGGCAAGACCCTGGCGGTCAATGTCTGCCTGCGCGAACTCGAGCACGAGGATGTCCGCAGGATCACTTTCCGGGCCCGTCCCACGGCCCGCGCGGTGCGCTACGAGTTGTTCACCGCACTCGGCCTGCCCGGCCAGCCCCCGCGCCATCCCAGCGAGTTCGACCGCCTGCTGAAGACCGCCCTGGCCGAACGCCCTCGCACCTTCCTCGTGGACGAGGCGCAGTGGCTCAACGGGGAGGCGTTCGAGTACTTCCGCTACCTGTGGGACGAACCCTCCACCCAGCTCGCCATCATCTTCGTCGGCGGCGAGGGCTGCCACACCGTGCTGCGCCGCGAGGCGATGCTCTCCTCCCGCATCTTCATCTGGCAGCACTTCACCCGCCTCACCCCCAGCGAAGTCCTCGAGACGATCCCGCTGTTCCACCCGGTCTGGGCCGACGCCGACCCCGACGACATCACGTTCGCCGACAGCCGCGCCGCGCACGGCAACTTCCGCGCCTGGGCGAGACTGACCGCCCACACCCGCACCGCACTTGCCCGCACCGGCCGCCCCCGCGTCGACGAGGAGGTGCTGCGCTGGGTCTTCAGCCGCCTGGGCGCCTCACCATGAAAGCAAGCCGGTGAGGCGCGCCGAGCAGGAGTTGTGAGCTCGTCAGTCTGCGGTTGGGGGGCGGTCATCGAGGACGATGGTGGTCACGTCGCCGTTGTGGGAGCGCTCGTTGCTGGCGGTGGTGACGGCTTGGTGGGTGCGGGTGTGGATGGCGTGGGCGAGGGCCCAGGCGGCGAGGTCGTTGTCGGCGGGCTGGTCGAGGATGTGCTGGGTGGTGACCAGTACGGCGAGCAGGGAGCGGCCGGAGAGGTGGGTGTCGATCTGTCCGTCGTCGGTGTCGCTGATTGTGTCCGGCAGCCGGAAGTGGGCGTGGGTGAGGGACTTTTCCACCAGGAACGCCCAGGTGTCCTTGTGGCATATGAGCCGGGCGGAGGAGACGGCGGCCGCTGCCAGCAGCCCGCGCCGGTACTCGGACTGCTGCTCGTCGATGACCGTAGGCTCGCTGCTCGCCGTGCCGGTGGGTTCGGCAGGTGTTGAGGGCGGTGCCGCGGCCGGGGCGGGGCCGGGCGCGGTGGATTCGGTGCCGTTCTCTCGGGCAGCAGGCGCGGACGGCAAGAGACCCGTGCTGTCTGCCACTTCGTGGTGAACGGGGGGAGCGTGCGAAAAGCCGGCAAGGTCACCGGGTGCTCGCTCCGTGCCCTGGCCGTCTGCCGCCCCGGTCTGGTCCGTCGGCTCGGGCTGATCGCGGAAGACGTGTCCGGCCCCGGCGGGCGGTGGGTCGTCGGCGGCGTGCTGGTCGGGCACGGGGGTGTCGTCCTTCCGCTCGTCGTTGAGGCCGGCCCCGGTCTCGAGGGCCGGGGCCGGCCGGGTCTCGATGGCTTCCTCGGCCGGCTGCACGGTGCTGGGGATGTGGGGCAGGCCGAGGGTGTGGGCCCAGGCCTGGGCGATCTCCCGGCGCAGGTCGTCGACAGCCGCGCGGACCTGGCCGAGGTCGTTGAGCATGCGTTCTTGCCGTCGGCGTAGTTCGCGGTTCTCCTCCCGCACGCCGGTGGTGCTGTAGGTGACGTGCTCCAGGACCTTGCTGTGCCGGCTCTCCTGCACCTGGTGCAGTGCCGTGACCCCGGTATGGGGATCGGTGAGCATCCGGCGGACTTCGCCGAGCTCACCGATGATCTTCTCGATGTCCCGTCGTGCCACGCGCCCTCCCTTCGCGATGACCGGGACATCCCTTTCCGCCCGCTCGCGAAGTGACGCTGCACTTTTCAGCCGTTTCGCGTATGCGGGATTTATCTGCCCCGGCTTGGGGACGCCACCGGCTGATTTCCGTGGGTCGGCGTACGGAGCCCACTGCTGCTTCGGGCCGACACGGCCGGCGACATGTGCTCGGGAATCGCTTGTTCAGCGGCCCGTTTGGACCACGGCCGGTTCGAGGTGCGCGCCTCACGCCCCGCCCGGTGGCCGATGGGCGCACAGCGTAACCATCACCTAAAGGAGCTGGCAGGCTCTGTCGACGGGCTACCGGCCAAGGAAGGCGAGGATGGCAAGACACAAGGTCAGGGCTGCAGCAAAGGCGACACTGCTGCGTGAAAGGGCCGCTGGGACAGCGACTCCCTCCCAGCGGGCGAGGCCGAAGGCGATCACTGCGGCAACCGCGGCGAACAAGACGGCGACCGCCAGGACGAGGAGCAGGAACGCCGTGGAGCCGTGGTTCACGAGTGCACCGCCTTGATGGGGTTTCACGGAGGGGGATTGCGACGTTTCTGAGTAAAACCTGCTGGTGAGCCGGTTGAATGTTCTCCCGTGACAACAGGGGGTTGTCCGATGAACAACTGAGCCGGAGGGTGCGTGAGCGGCAAGGGGAAACGACCAGGCCGGCCATGGGCACCACCCAGAGGTTCGTGTGCTGAGATCAACCAGTTGGTTGAGCAGGTGCGGTCCTGGCTGGACGATGCCGAGATATCGGTGAGGCAGCTCCACCAGCGCCTTACGCCGGATCACTTCACGTCTGGAGCAGTGCCGGAACTGCGCAGACTGCGTGATCTGTTGTCTGGTGAAGCGCTGACGTGGGACCTGGTTGAAGCCGTGGCGGACGTCTGTTTTCCCAATGAACCGGTCGACCGCTCCGGGCAGCGCCTGCAGGTGGCGCGAGAGTTATGGGAAAGGGCACGCGCCAGTCCGACGCCGATCGCGCAGGGCATGCAAGAGCTGGCCCTCGCTCGTGACCTGCTGGCGGCCAAGGACCGCACCATTGAGGTGTATCAGGAGCTCCAGGTCGTCCGGGGGGCCTTCGAGGCCAGCGAACGCAGTCGAGCCCAGGCGCTTCAGATCGCCACCCTCCTGTTCGCCATGCTGGGCCAGGCTCAGGCCAAGACGGTGGAACTCAAACGCAGGGTTGACGCCCTGCAGGTGCTGCCGCCGAAGGACTCAGAGACGCACACAGCGCTGGAGTTGCGCCTGTCCCGCGCGCAGCGCCAGCAGATCGACCTGCGTCAGCAGCTGGCACGTGCCGAGCAGGAGAGAGACACCGCCCAGCAGGTGGCCGACCATGCCGCGCGCCGCATGCATATCTTGGAGGCAGAACTCTCTGAGCTGCGGGAGTGGGCGGGATATGACGATCGCGACCTCGCGCAAGAGACGGCCGTGCAGGTTGCTCAGCCCGGTTTGCAAGCGGTCTCTGATGATGACGCGGCTCTCGACGACGTTGATCTTGCCTTGCAGAAGGCGCGTGCTGTGCTTGATGAGGAGCACGACGCCGTTCAACAAGCTGCCCACGACATGGGATATCGGGCATCCCCGTCCTTGGTTCCTGCCAGTGTCACCCTCAAAGGGGTGCCGGCCCAGGCCCAGCACGTGGTCCCCGAACAGTCCCTGTCTCAGGCACATCCAGAGTCCTCAGCGTTGTCCGGGACAACCCGGGACAACCAGATGACCAGCCATGATGCCGCTTTCGCCGTCGATTCATCGCGCCTGTCGGCTGATCGTTTGCGCTACATAGGTGCCGCGACTCGGCGCATTGCCCGGGGCATCGATCTGGACGAGATCGTGATGGGTCTGTGCCGGGCGACGGTGCCGACCTTCTCGGACGCGATCCTCGTCTATCTGCGCTACCCGCTGCCCGTAGGCGACGAGCGGCCCACCGGCCCGCTGGTGCTCCGGATGAGCCGCACAGACCGGATTCCGCAGCAGGAACGGGATCTGGAGGACGGCATCCTGCCGGCGCCGGAGAACCTCTCCGAGTTGGACGGCCTCGGCACCGAACTGTGCGAGGTGTTGCCCGGCAGTGCGCTCGCCGAGGTGCTGCGTGGGGTGCGTCCGGTCTTCACCGACGCGCCAGAAGCCTGGGCGGCCCTGACCGAGCTGCTCGGAAAGGGCTTTGAGCATTGCGTCGTACCCGGAAAGCACGCGATCCTCGCGCCACTGCGCGGGCGACGCCGAGTGATCGGCGCCGCGCTGTTCCTGCGCAACCCCGACCGGCGCCCATTCGACGACGACGACCTGCTGGTGGCTGCGCAACTCGCCACGCACAGCGCGCTGGGCATCGACAAGACAGTCTTGGACGGGCGTCAGGCTCTCATCGCCGGCGAGCTGCAGCGCAGAATGCTTCCGAGGGCGCTCCCTCGCTGCACTGGCGTGCGCTTGGCATCGCGCTATTTGCCTGCCGCAGATACGGCCCGGGTGGGCGGCGACTGGTACGACGCGATTCCGCTGCCGGGCAGTCGGATCGCGCTGGTCGTCGGTGACGTCATGGGCCATGACATGGCGTCAGCAGCCCTCATGGGCCAACTCCGCACCACCACGCAAACCCTCGCGGGCTTGGACCTGCCCCCGCAGGAAGTGCTGCACGCCCTCGATGAGCAAGCCCAGCGCCTGGGACCTGACTACATAGCGACCTGCCTGTACGCCGTCTACGACCCGGTCTCACACCGGATCACCATCGCCAACGCCGGCCATCCGCCACCCATGCTGCTGCATCTGGGCGGCCGGGCCGAGGTATTGCGGGTGCCGCCGGGCGCGCCGATCGGTGTCGGGGGCGTCGACTTCGAGGCGGTGGAACTGGACGCTCCGGCCGGGGCGACCCTGCTGCTGTACACCGACGGGCTCGTCGAGTCGCGGCTGCGGGACGTGTGGACCGGGATAGAGCAGCTGCGGGAGAAACTCGCCGTCACCGCGCAGCTGACCGGGCCGGATCATCCGCCGCCGCTGGAGGCGCTGTGCGACGAGGTGCTCGACATGCTCGGGCCGGGCGACCGGGACGACGACATCGCGCTGCTCGCGGCCCGTTTCGACGGGATCGCGCCGAGCGATGTGGCGTACTGGTTCCTGGAGCCGGAGGACGCGGCACCGAGACGGGCCCGGCGCCTCGCGCGGCAGGCCCTGTCCCGTTGGGACATGGAGAATCTCACGGACTCCGTCGAGCTGCTGGTCAGCGAGCTCGTCACCAATGCCGTGCGGTACGCCACCAGGCCGATCACCATGCGTTTGCTACGCACAGACGTGCTGCGCTGTGAGGTTGGCGACGACGTACCGCAGGCACCCCGCCTGCGCCGGGCTCGGGCCTTGGAGGAGACTGGGCGGGGCCTGTACGTCGTCAACCGGTTATCCAGGCGCTGGGGCGTGACGCGGCTGAGCACTGGCAAGGTGGTCTGGTTTGAACTCAACCGGTAAGAGTGGGCTGGCACGAACGCAGGAGACCTCAGTGCAGCATGGCGCGATCCTCCCCACTGGCCTGCTGCCACGTTGCTGCTGACCTCCGCACCACAGTCCTCACGCACCAGGTCGTGCGCGGGGACTGTGGACGCGCTGTTCCCGCCCGCCGCCCTGGCCGCCCTGCTGGGGTGCGCGGCCAGCGGCGAGCACATCAGCAGGGCGGCGCCGACCCTCAGATCTGCGTTCACCTGGCTCGCAGCTACGCCGTGTACGCCCCGACCTGGTGCCGCGCCCTGGACCTGGCCCTGACGCGGAACGCGATCCGGACCTCGTTCGCGGCACCGCGATGGCCTACCGGCACGGCCGCTGCCGCTGCACCGAGTGCCGAGCGGCGAAGAACGCCACGCGCCTCGGACCCAGGTATCGGCGGCCTGGCGCGCGGCACCTAGGAGCAGCCGGTACCGCCAGCTTGGACGCGCTGAAGGACACACCGGTCGGGGGACTCAGCGGACGCAGCCACTGACCCTGGCCCGGAGCCCCGTGGGGGTTAGTAGTCGAGGTCGAGGTAGTCGATGTCGTTGAGGGTGACGTCGGTGAGTCCTTGGGCGCGGCTGCCGCTGTCCTGGAAGTAGATCTCTTTGAATCCTTCGGCGATGATGCCGCGCATCTCGCGGTCGCTGGCGCCCTGTTCGCGGGCGTTGAAGAGGCGTTGTGCGTAGGTGGGGGGGAGGTGGACGGTGAGGCGGCGGAAGCGTCCGTCGTCGGTGGTGCCGATGGGTGCGGTGTAGCCGAAGCGGGCGCGGGTTTCCACGGTGATCCCGCCGGTGGTGGCGGCCTGCTTCTGGCGGCGTTTGCGGATCTGTGGCTGCCACCGCTGGCGTACGGCGTCGTCGATTTTCGCGGCGATGTCGGGGCGGGCGTGTTTGCGGGCGCCGCGGCGGTAGCGGTTGACGGAGTCGGCGGTGACCCCGATCTCGCGTGCGACCGCGCGGGCGCTGCCCAACTGTCGGATCAGGTAGCCGATCTGCCCTTTGAGGGTCTTGGGCGGCTGGCGGGTGAAGGCTTCCCTGTCGGCACGTTCGATGGCGTCCTCGATCTCTGCCACAGTTCAGCCCTTCTCGACGACGGTGGAGTCCTGGCCGCCGGTGTCGGCCGGCGGGAGCCAGGTCTTGTGCGGCAGGCGGCCGGTGTCGGGCACTGGCCTACTCTCCTTCGTCGTGGACGGCGTCGCCGCCTTTGATGTGGCGGGCGGGGTTGTGGCCCTGTTCCATGAGATCGACGGCCCAGAGCATCGTCTGGACGCCTTCGAGTTTGGCGAGGCCGGGTGTGGGTCCGAGGCGGAAGGCGCCGGGCTGGGGCTTGCCGGAGGCGGCGTAGGGGAGGAAGTCGAGCGGGCTGTCGCCCGGGCTGGGGTAGACGACGCAGTCGGAGAGTACGGCGAGCGGGTACAGGCCCGTCATGGTGGCCATGTTGCGCAGTTTGCGGTGCATGTTGATGCGGGCCTTGGAGATGACGGCGGCGCGGATGTCGGGGCGCCAGGTCGGCCGCTGGAGGGCCGGCCACCGCTCGCCCTCCTTGTACTTCCTGCCCTGGGGGCGTTCGCGGAGCTTGCCGATGCCGCCCTTCACGGTGGCCTTGATAGCGGCCAGGACGGCCGCCATCGCCGGGTCGGCGTCCTTGTGCCGCTCCATCGCCGCCAGGAACTCCACGTCCGTGAGCTCCTTGGTGACGCCGAGGTCGGCGAGGGTGTCGACGTAGGCGGCCTTCAACCGGTCGTGCCACGGGTCCAGGTACGCGCCGGTCTCCCGGCGTAGATATCCCTCGATCGGGGCGACGTTGTAGCCGAGCTCCTGGGCGTAGGCGACGGTGTGCGTCTGGTACCAGGCCGGCCCCGTCGGCCGCTCACCGGTCGGCGTGAACGGCGACGGCAGGCGCGGGTCCACCTCGACGTGGGACAGATCCACCAGCCAGGAGCCGGGGATCTTCGGGTTGAACGTCGGGGCGTGGAAGTGGTCCGGGGCGGAGAGGCCGACGACCAGGCGGGCCGCGGCGGCGAGGAAGGCGGTGTTCAGGTCCAGGCCGACCGCGAAGGGCAGCACGCACTCCTCATCGCTCAGCAGGCTGACGTCGCGCACCCACTGGTACGCCTCCTCGTTGAGAAAGCCGCCGCTCCAGCCGGAGTCCACGACGACGGGGTGCTCAGGGGTGGCCTCCGGCGGCGCGGGGTCCATCGGCTCCGTCCCCAGCGAGCCGGGGTTGTGGCCGGGCACCCAGTTGCCGGTGGCGGGGTCCTGCGTGGCGCGGGTGGGTGGCCGCAGCTGCAGGGCTGCAGGGAAGTGTCAGTTGAACATCGTCATCTGAGTGTCAGTAGAACAGGCTTCCTGACCTCGTGATTGGCGCTGACGGATGGTGCTGATCTGGCACTGACATGAGTTACGAGAGGCCATGTCATTCTCGTGCAGACTCCTATAACGGGGGCCGCGTTTGTGCTGGTCAGAGACGTTAGGCTTCGGCCGGTGTGGGGTCTCATCGTATCGATTGGTCCGCCGCAGTGAGGCCGTCGAGACGCGCTGCCAGCAGCGCGATGTCGTCGTCCCGGTCCCCGGGGCCGAGCATGCCGAGGACGGCCCGGCCTCTGACTGACGTACACGACGTCCGACAGATCGCCTGCGCGAAGCTGAACATAGTGAACGGCTCAACCCCCAAAGCCGCTTTCACGCGCCCGCAGCGCCCCTCTTGGACGATGCTGGGCAGTCTGGTGTGAGCCGCGTTGGCACGTGGGTCGATGTCCGGGACTGCACTTCCCCACGGTCGAGTTCAGTCGAGTGTTGGCTCAACCGATCCACTCAGCTCTCGCGGTGAACAAACCGAGTCCAGGGGCTGCGTATCAGGCTGTTCCCTCGTACGGTGATGGAGTCGGACACGGCTTGGGGGGGGTGCCATGGATCCGATCGTGATGGCAGCTGGTACGGCTCTGGTCGGGGCGATGGCCACAGATGCGTGGCAGCAGGCCCGTACTCACGTGGTCGAGTGGTGGCGTTTGGTTCGACCGGACCAGGCCGAGTCCGTTCACAGGGAACTCACCGACGCGCGCGCCCATGTGGTTGCGGCGCGCCGGGAGAACGACGAGAACCGCGAGCAGGATCTGGTGACCGACTGGCAGATGCGGTTGCAGGTGCTGCTGCGCGCCAATCCGGGCCTTGCCGAGCAGCTCCGGGTGCTCCTGGACGACCACCTTGCTCCCGTCCTGTCGGCGCAGGAGCAACAGGCGGTGAGCTCGCAGGTAATGAAAGCGACCGCCTCCGGTCACGGCCGGGTCTATCAAGCCGGGCGTGACCAGAGCATCAACGAGCGATGACGCACACGGGCGACTCCGCCGAGGACGAGCCACAGGCCCGACTGTGGGCCGCAGCTTCGGACCAGGCGCGTGTATTTCAGGCCGGGCGGGACCAGAACATCGCAGAGCGGGACCTGCACCTCCACTACGAGGACGGGGTTCACCGGCGTCGGCAGTCGCAGGCAGGCAGCCCTTATGCACGGTGCCCGTATCCGGGGCTTGCGCCGTTCGACACCGGGCAGTCCCGCTGGTTCTTCGGGCGGGCGGAACTCACCGCACAGTTGCTGTTCCGCCTCGATGAACGACTGCACAGGGGCGGGCCGTTGGCCGTGGTCGCGCCGTCGGGGGCGGGAAAGTCCTCTCTGCTGCATGCGGGGCTGCTGTCGGGCATAGCCCAGGGGAGACTGGCCGGCTCGGCCGACTGGCCCTGCTTGTCCTTCACGCCTACGAGCACACCATTGGACACGTTGACGGCGCAGTTGGCGACCGCACTTGGCATCAGTGCGCAGCGCCTGCGTGAGGCCGTGCGGGACGGGGCGGCGGCGTGTACGGCGATGGTGCGTGAGGCGATGCGGTCACGCGAAGACAGCGCCGGTACCGAAGGAGCGGCTGGACGGCGGCTGGTCGTCGTAGTCGACCAGTTCGAGGAGTTGTTCACGCTGTGCAAGAGCGCCCCGGAACAGCACTCCTTTCTCGATGTGCTGTCCGCGCTGGCCGCTTGCGGCTCGGACGGCGAGGCCCCGGTTGCGCTGATCGTCTACGGGCTGCGGTCGGACTTCTATACGCCTTGTGCCGACTTCCCACAGCTGAGGTCGGTCTTGCAGGAGGGACAGGTCCTCGTCGGACCGTTGTCGCGGGAAGGTGTGCGGGAGGCGATCCTCTTCCCGGCCTCGGCCGCCGGCCTTGAGATCGAACCGGGGCTGGTCGAGGTCCTGCTCCAGGACCTCGACCAGCCCATGGCCGCCGGCACCACCGTGCGTGCCGACGCCTACCCTCCGGAGGGAGCCGGGGCATACGAGGCGGGACGGCTGCCGCTGCTGGCGCATGCCCTACGGATGACCTGGCAGGCCCGGCATGGCCACATACTCACGGTGGACGGCTACCGCTCAACTGGTGGCATCCCTCGCGCCTTGGCCAACACGGCCGAAGGGCTTTTCGCCGTACTGGACGCGGAAGCGCAGGCCGCCGTACGTCTGGTGTTTCTCCGCCTGATCAAAATCGGTGACGGCGTGGAGGACACCCGCCGCCGTGTCGCTCACACGGAGCTGACCGACGGCATCGACCATGCTGCTGCTGTCATCGACGCGTTCACGCAGGGCCGCCTGCTCACCCGAGGGCAGGACGGCGTGGAGATCACGCATGAGGTGTTGCTGCGTGCGTGGCCCCGCCTCCGCGCATGGATCGAGACCGACCGTGCCGGTCTGCTCATCCGACAGGACCTCGAAGAGGACGCCGCCGCCTGGAAGCGCGAGCAGTGCGATGCCGGACGGCTGTACCGGGGGGCGAAGCTGGATCAGGCGCGGAACTGGTGGGCAACTGCCGACCACGAGCAGGTCAGCCCCGGGGCATCCGCCTTCCTCAGCGCGGCGATACGGCAAAAACAGCGCGCCACACATGTGCGGCGAGCGATGATCGCCCTGCTGTCCGCCTTGGCGTTGATCGCCTCCACGGCTGCCGTCGTCGCATTCCACCAACGCTCCCAGGCCCGGATCGAGCGGGACAGGGCCATATTCCAGCGAGTCATGGTTGAAGGCGACCGGGTGCGGCCTACACAGCCATCTCTGGCCGCGCAGTTCGATCTTGTGGCATACCGCCGCCGCGTGGGTGACGACAACGCCGATCTCACCAGCCGATTGATCACAGACGCGAGCAGCCCGCAGGCCATCAAACTGCATGGTCCGTCGGACAGCGTCAACGCGGTGGCCTTCTCGCCTCGGGGAAACCTGCTCGCCTGTACCTGCTCGGATGGAACGGTTCGGTTGTGGGATCTCGCCGCCTCTCCACATGCCCGGCAGCTGAAGCCCCTGCGTATTGAGTCCGTGGAGGTTCGGCAGGTCCGCTTCAGCGCGGACGGCCGGATAATCGCCGCCGCAAGCGACGATGGCCTGGTCCGCCTCTGGGATGTGGCCGACCCCCATCACCCCACCCTGGTCGGCAGCCCTCTGCGCGCGTATCTGCACGGCAGCGTGCAGGATCCGGACGCAGACTCCGTGGCTTTCAGCCCTTCGGGCCGCACTCTCGCCGCTGGCAGCGCCGACGGACTGTGGGTGTGGGACATCACGCAGCTGAAGAACCCCCGGACGTTGTCGAGTCCTCCTCCCGACGCAAAGCCTGTTGGTGACGTGGTCTTCAGCCCTGATGGCAACACGTTGGCCACCAGGACCTCGTTGGAGAACATCAGGCTGTGGAAGGTAGCCGACCGGCAACCTCCGCATGCTGTCGGTAAACCGCTTGTACAGCCGTACGACAAGCCATACGACGAGCACAAGAATGGAGTCGTGTCGCTGGCGTTCAGCCCCGACAGCAAGACACTGGTCACCGCGGACCAGGATGTCCGGTTGTGGGACGTCAGCAACTCTGCCCGTCCGAAAGCGCGCCCCAAGTATCTGACCGGGCATGCAGATTCTGTAAAGGGAATCGCTTTCAACAAAGATGGCACCGTACTGGCCAGCGTGGGCGCCGACGCCGTCGTGCAGTTGTGGAACGTCGCGGACATCAACGACCCCGGTCCGCACACCCTGCCGCTGCTCGGGCACAACCAACACCACACGGTGTACGCAGTCGCGTTCAGTCCGGACGGCCGGTACCTGGCCAGCGGCAGTAACAACGGCGACCTGTTGCTGTGGCGCTTGCCCAGCGGGCTGCTCCCGGGGCACGCCGGACAAGTCTCCTCGCTGGCTAGCCACCCTCAACGAGACGTAGTGGCAAGCGCATCATGGGACGGCCGAGTGCGACTGTGGGACATCTCCGCCCCGGCAAAAGCACGACAGATCGGTGCGTCTCTCTCGGACCCCCGAGACTCCACGGACGGCAGCGGCAGCACGTCGGGCATCGACTTCAGCCTCGTCACCTTCAGCCGCGACGGACACCTGCTGGCTGCCGGGGGAAGCGGCACATCGCGGGACGGCGTGCGTCTGTGGAACACTGCGGACCTCCGCCGACCCAAACCACTCGGGACGATCACCACCTACAGCAAGTTGTCGGACCTGCGCTCCCTGGCCCTCAGCCCCGATGGCAAGACGCTTGCCGTCGCGGAGAGCGAGCGCATGACCCTCTTCGACATCTCCCGCCCTAACCATCCCACCCCGATCGGCAGGCCCCTCATCGGTCCGATCGACAGCTGGGACGAGGGCCACGAAGACCCGGTGCACGCCCTGTCCTTCAGCCCCGACGGCCACCTACTCGCCGCCGTCGACCCCTCTTCCTTGCGCCTGTGGGATGTCACGAAGCCCGACCGCCCTCATGACCTCAAAACGGTGCACGCGGCCGGAGCCGGCCTCACAAACCTCCGATTTCTGCCCCATGGTCGCACCGTGGTGACGTCTGATTTCGACGGCAGCATGCACTTGTGGGACGTGAGCAAACCGAGCCGTCCTACGCGCATCGGGAAGCCGCTGACCGGTCATGAGGGTGGCGTTCACTCCATCGCCGTCGCACGCGACGGACGTCTGCTCGCCAGCGCAGGAGACGACCAGAAGATCCGCCTGTGGGACCTCTCCTCCTTCACCCGCCCAAAGCCCCTCGGGCAGGCCCTGACCGGGCATCCCCGCACGATCACATCGCTGGCCCTCAGCTCCAGCGGACATGTACTGATCAGCTCCGGTGGCGAGGGAACCACACGCCTGTGGCCTTTGGCAGCCGACGATGCAGTCCGCCAACTCTGCCAGACCACGGGCAACACGCTCACCCGGGCTGAATGGGAGCGACACCTTCCGGGCCTGCCCTACCGCACCAACTGTCCATGATGCCCGCCCAGGCGAGGTCAGACTGATCTGCAGGAGGGCACGGCTGCTGAGTTCCTGCATCAGCCAACCGGCGCCAAGGGTGCCTCGCATGCGGCACAGGACGAAGCCAAAGCCCCGACCGCACATGGCGGGGCCGGGGGATGGCGTACTCAGAGTGCGGGTTCGTACGTCACCGCCTGCTCGGGGCAGCCCGAAGCCGCACCTTCCACGCGGCCAGCTCACCGTCGTCGACGGCCAGAGGCTCGGAAACGTTCTTCGCCGGCCTGTTGGCCGATGACGACGTGATCAGCCGCCCCGAGTTGCGTGTGCGCGTCCAGGCACGTGAAATCGTTTACGAACACTACGATCTACTCAGCGACCTGTGCGCTGAGTACCGGCTGGATCTGCTGCAGGCAACCGGAGTCGATCCCGCTTGTCCCAAAGCGTCCCGACGCCGCATGATCGCCTTCGCCGACCGCATCCCGTCAGTGCGTATCGCCATCGACGTGAGGTGGAGCTGTTCCGCAACGCGGCCAGGAACTGGAACCTCAACACGGTGCACGCCATCGACGCTGTCAGTCTCGCCATCCCATACTGCCATGTGGTCGTCCCCGACCGGGAGATCGCCGATCTGATGCTTGAGCTATCAGGTCCGCCAGTACGTCCGGCAGATCGAGCAGGCTCCGCAGCACGTGCGTACTGTTGCGCGGTCCGGCTTTGAACCGTCCCCCTCACCCATTCCTGGTCGTCTGGGATGTCTTCCATGGCCTGTCCCAGGGCGGCCCGTAAGAGGGCAGCCTGCATTCGGAATCCAACGTCGCAGGTCCCTCAGCGAGTTGCTCGCCAAGTCGGTCGGCCACCAAAATCGGACCTGTCTGCGGCAGCGCCAGGGAGCGCGCCGGGAGCCTGCCCGGCCAAATGGGTGGGCGATGTTCTCATGCGGTACCCGTCTGCATCTCTCGCGAGGATCACGGCCTGGAGACGGGGGTGAGGACGTGCAGAGTGCTCTCTCGCACCTCCCGGGCGAGCAGCGGCGTGCGCTCATGCGGTGCTCTCTGCTGTGGGCCGGGATCTAGGAAGGGGTGATCAGCCTGCGTGGGTCTCGCCGAACTCGAGCCGAGTCGGCAAAGTCCGTCCCCAGGAGATGGCGACTGAGGAAGGGAGACCGGTCACCTGGATGACCGTCCCGGAGGCTCTCATCTCCTCTGGGCTGTTCAGCTCCAGTGTGCACAGATGGCACCGAAGACTCTCCGGGATCAAGTCGGCTCCGGTCGAGGATGGGTTGATCGGAGCAAGCTTGACCTGTGCCTTCCCTCCGCAAGCCGGACAGGGCATGGACGCGATCATGGCCAGCAGGTCTTCACCGACTGTGATCGAAATCGGCCCCATCACCAAGCCCCCGATAGCGGGCCGGGGTTCCTCCAGGACTTTCTCCTTGGTCCCCTCGGGCAACCCTGCGAACCGGTCATCGAAGCGATGCCTGGCCTGCCTGATCCGGATCTCGACGTCTCGTTCGGTCTCGCTCCGCTGCTTGTCGACCGCCACGTTGACGGCGCTCGTCCATCGACCCCAGAAGTCCTCCACAGACAGGCCGATGTCCTTGAGCAAAGCCGTGACATTCTCTGCCAGCGCTGGAAGCAGCACCCTTGCCTGATCGCCGACAGCCGTATGCGCGGTGCCGTTCCGCAGTTCGATCAGCAAATCAAGCTGGGAGTCAGGGGGGAGCAGTCCCAACGTACGTACTCTTTTGATGGTGTCCTTGGCGCCGACCGTACGGACTTTGTCCATGCTCATCTCCAGGTGGCCGCCGAGGTACAAGAGCATGTCCGGGTTCCCGTTGCGCATCTCCAGGAGGTACACCGGGTTCTTCGCGACCAGGGCAGCCTTGCCGAGCCGCTCCACAGCGACACCGCCGTGGAGAGCGAACTCGTCGTACTCGCCGCGACCGTGATCATCCATGGCTCTGTGAGCGGCCTTCTTGGCTCCTTCAAGGAAGCTTTCGAAGGAGAGGGAGTCGTCCATGAAGGGAAGGTACCGGTGCCTTCACCACTCGGGCAGCCGGATTCTGATCTGGGCAGGGTTACGGTCGGCGGCGCGGACTGCACGTGTCCAACGGTGTTGGCTTTGGCAGCCAGCGCATGGCACATGGACGGCGGGGACGGCAGTGAGCGATGGTGTTGCGCCTCCAGGCTGGCTGATGCTGGGGCCGAAGCAGCCAGGTGACTGTGCATTCCGGCGGATGCCAGTTCGGGGAGGGGATTGGGTGGCACAGACTAATGTCGGTGAGATCTCGTAGGCGTTGAGGACTCTGCCATCTGAGTGGATTCGGTCGTATCAGTCGCTGGCCGACATGCATTCGCCACGCGGGCGGGTCCAGTCCGACCCACGCAAACACCGGCCGGTACACGGGGCGTTCTGAAATGCTGACCGGTGTACGGATCATCACAGAGGGCCGGTAAGGGGACGTATGGGCCTGCACATCTCGCGGATCGAGATTCGGAACTTCCGCAACTTCCGGCACCTGGTCATCGATGACTTCCCTGCCCACGCGGTGATCGTCGGTGAGAACGGGGTCGGCAAGTCGAACCTGCTGGAGGCGATCCGCCTGGTCCTGGACCCCTCACTGCCCGACGCACGCCGTCTGCTGCGCGAGGAGGACATCTGGGAAGACCACCCGGGCGGTCTGAGCGTCAGGGCCGAGGTGACCATCGTGGTGGAGCTGCAGGGGTACGACACCGACGACGACGCCAAGGGCATCCTCTCGGCGGCCACCGTCGACTACGCCCCCTACACCGCGCGACTGACCTACCGGTTCGCCCCGCGTACCGAGATCGCCACCGCTGCCGGTCCCGCGGTCCAGGTCACCGGACGGCCGCTGACCGCCCAGGACTACGACTTCGTCGTCTTCGCCGGGGCGAGCGAGACCAACGACGTGCGCAGGATCCGACGCGAAGTGGCCCTGCGCGTCCTGCCGGCGCTCCGGGACGCCGAAGCCGACCTGCACAACTGGCGCCGCAGCCCGCTGCGGGACCTGCTCGAGCGGCTTCCTCTGGACCCAGCCAACCTTCAGGCCACCGCTTCCGCGATCGCCACTGCGGTCGACCAGCTGACCAAGGACGCCAACGTCGCCAGGCTCGAGCAGCACCTGACCGACCGGCTGCAGGCCATGCTCGGCCCGCGCCTGGCCGTTGAGCCCACCCTCGGCTTCGCCTCCTCCCAGCCCGACGAACTCATCCGCGCCGTCCGCCTCTTCCTGGACGCCGCCCGCCGCAGAGGCATTTCCGACACCAGCCTCGGCAGCGCCAATGTCATCTACCTCGGCCTGCTGCTGGAAGCCCTCAGTCAACAGCGCCGGGACGATCAGTTCGTCGCCACCCTGATCGCCGTCGAGGAACCCGAAGCACACCTCCACGTCAGCCTCCAGCGCCACCTGTTCGGCTATCTGCTGCGCAGCGGACCGGCCCTCATCCTCACCACACACAGCCCCCACATCGCCGCGGTCGCCCCCATCCGCTCCTTCATCGTCCTGCGCGCCACGGAGACCGGCACCGTCGGGGCCAGCACCGCCGCCCTCCCCGTCACCAGCGAAGAAGCCGCGGACCTCGAGCGCTACATCGACATCAGCCGCGCCGAGGTTCTGTTCGCCTCCGCCGTCATCCTGGTCGAAGGACTGGCCGAGCTGTACGTCCTGCCGGCCCTGGCCGCCGCTGCGGGATTCGACCTCGACGCCTATGGCACGGTCGTCGCCAGCGTCCACGGAACCGACTTCAAGCCCTACCGGGCCCTGCTGGGATCCCACGGCCTGAACACCCCCCACGTGATCATCACGGACGGCGACGCCGCCCCTGACAAGCGAGGCCGGCGCGAGGCCGGCCTCATCAGGGGCGCGGGCCTCCACCCCGACCCCACCCAGACCGCAGCGCTCCTCACTCAGGTTCTGCAACTGCCCGAGCACGGTACGGCCGCCTACACCGCCAGCCGCGGTCCCCTCGCCGACGCCCTGCAGAGCATCGGCGTGTACGTCGGCGCCCAGACCCTGGAAACCGATCTGTGCGCCCTCTTCGGCGACGAGATCGTGCAGGCATTCACGGAACTCAGCAGCAACACCAACGCGAGCGACGACGTGCGCCGTGGCGTCGCCAACGAGCAGAACCCGACCGTGGATGCCGACGTCCGCAAGGACATGCTGGACCGCATCTCCGACGTGGGCAAAGGCCGCTTCGCGCAGCGGCTTGCCGCGCACATCCGCGCCGTTGACCTGCAAGCCCGCATCCGCACGGCCGCCCAGATCACCACCCCGGACACACTCCTGGACACCCCGACCCTGCACAGCCTGGGCACCGCTTCCTACCTCTTCCTCGCCCTGGACGACATCTCCTACAAGGTCCGCGGCACCTCGCTCTTTATCGACCCACAGGACACCAACAACACCGAGTCGCGGGACACCGATGCTGCAGGTCAGTGACGCACTGCTGAGCGAACTCAAGGAACTCCACCCCACACAGCGCGCCGCCGTGGTGCACCCCGGCAGCGTCGTCCTGCGCGCCGGCCCGGGCAGCGGCAAGACCCGCACTCTCGTCGCCCGCGCCGCCTACCTGCTCGAAACCCAGATCTCCGCCTTCCGCGGCGTCGCCTGCATCACTTACACCAACGCTGCAGCCGACGAGATCCGCCGCCGCGTCCTCAAACGCGGCGTCCGGGCCGACGGGCGGATCACCTGCTCCACCGTCCACGCCTTCTGCCTCAACGAGATCCTGCGCGCTTTCGCCCCGCTCACCAAGGAACCCGCACCCCAAGCAGGACAGGTACTGGGCGACAAAGACGCCCAGATACTCCTGCAGCACTGCTTCGACCGCATTGGCATCGCCGAGACCCTCGCCCAGTTCCGCACCGGCGAGAGCACCAGGATCCGCCGCGCTCTGGCCTGTGGCGAACTGCTCGACGCCTTCGATCCTCGTGAGGTAGCGGCAGCCCGCCTCTACGAAGAAGAACTCACCACCCGGGGACAGACCGACTTCGAGTCCATGGTGACCCGGGCCCTGCGCATCGTGCGCGAGCACGAACCTGTGCGCGACCTCCTGCACGCACGCTTTCCCCACCTCATCGTCGACGAATATCAAGACCTCGGGGGAGTGCTCCACGAACTGGTCGTGGCACTGCATGACCTGGCTGGCATCACGGTCTTCGCCGTCGGGGACACCGACCAGTCCGTATACGGGTTCAGCGGAGCCGACGCCAAGTACCTGACCGCCCTGGCCGAGCGCGGCGACTTCCGCGACCTGCCTCTCGACGTCAACTACCGCAGCGGACAACAAATCATCGTCGCCGCCGAAGCAGCTCTCGGCACATCCCGCGAGCGCCGTGCACGCGAAGGGGCCCCTCCCGGAAACGTCAACCTCCACCCCGTCGAAGCAGGCCTCGACGACCACGCACGCCTCGCCTGCGACCTCACCCAACAGGCAGAGCAACAGCAGGTCCGACCAGAACGCATCGCCATCCTCTACCCGCAACGCGGCCCCCTCCTCGACGCCCTGCTCGACGAACTGACCCGACGCGAAATCAACTTTCTCTACGAACGCGACGACAAACTCCCCACCGGAACCCTCTCCCGGTTCATCCAACGCTGCGCCAGCCGCGCGGTGACCAACTACCAGATCCACACCGCCACCGCAGACGAACGACCCGACATGCTCCGCCGGGCCGAAGCGCCCCCGCTCGCGCAGCTGGAGCACGCTCTTACCGCCCTGCGCACAGAAGCCCAACTACCCCCGTCCGCCTCCCGCCTGGCCCTGTTGCGCTCCCTGCAGATCTGCCTCGACCCCCAGCCGCCCTACCCCCTGGACGCTCCCGCCCACGAATGGCTCCAGCAATTGCGCGATGCCCTCACGCTCGACGCGATCGCTCAACTGCACCCGGACAAGGACAACAACACCAGCCTCGACAAACTGGCTGACCTGTGCCAGGCCAAGAGCCTCGCCCTGGAGGACCTGGCTCAGGGCGAAGAGGTCATCGGGAAGGTCCTCCTGACCACCTACCACTCAGCCAAGGGCCGGGAGTTCGACACCGTGATCCTGCCCGGGCTGCTCAACGGCATCATTCCGCGCAACGTTCCAGAACGGGGCAGGTGGCGTCCGGCCACCGCAAAGGAACTCGCCGAGCAACAGCGCACGTTCTATGTTGCCCTGACCCGCGCCGAGAGCACCCTGCACCTGATCTACGGCCCGGGCTACCACACCAGGAGCGGATACTGGCGTTCGGACGGACCGTCCGACTTCCTGATCGAGATGTACCAACGCCTGCCGTCAACGGGCTCGTCGGAGCAACAGACCTGAGGGGGAAGGGGGCGTGTGGCGGGGAACTACTTCGCGGAGAGCTTCTTGCGCTCGGCCAACCCCGGCGGCGTCCGTCGGGCCGGCACCCAGCACCGCATGCTCTCCACCTATGTGCGAGCAGGATGGGCGGTAGGGCACGGAGGAGAGGCTCCGCTATCCGGATCAGATACCGGGAGCTGCCCGTTGGTCGTGCGGCGTGGGGTCGTTAGGGCCGAGGGATTCCGCTGCCACGGCCTGACGGAGCACGTCGTAGCCCACGAACTCGAACAGACGAATGCTGCGCCGCAAGGGCTGAGGTGCGCCGACGAACCGGTGCACACCGACCCCAAAGCCTGTGTCCGGTGCTGACAGCCACAGCGGTTCGAAGCCTTGCCCTTCGAACCATTCACAGATCAGCGGTACCCGGTCAGGCTCGGCGCGATGCCGGGTCCAGATGACGGTGCCGCCGGTCTTGCACAGCTGATTGCAGGCCGCGATCGTGTGCTCGATATCGGCGTCGGTGATGTTGCCGAAAACGCCACAGATCAGGACGAGATCTGCAGGGGTCATGTCCTCGTAATGGTCGATGAGGGAGGCGTCGTCTGTTACGACCTCGACCTGGTGCAAGCCTGCCCGGCCAGCCCTTTCCAGAGCGACGGCGGTGTTGCGCGGGTCCAGCTCGACAAGCCTCGCTCGCACATCGCCGCGGCGGGGATGCTCGGCCAGAACGTCCAGGAGGTCGCGGCCTTCCCCAGCGCAGAGGTTGATCACCTTCAACCCACCAGCCGGGGCATCAGACAAGGCAGCGCGGACATGTGCTTGAACTGTCCGCAGTCGCCGTGCCATCCACGAGTCGGCCGCGTCGTACTGGTCGTGCCAGGCGCTCCAATCCATAGGCGGACGCTTCGGTCACTCGCCACCCACAGGCGACACAAATTTTTTGATCACTAGACCCGGTGAGCAGCCATCCACAGGTCTTGACGATTGCTCCCACCTTGCGGTGGTGGAACCGCGTGTTCTGGTGGATCTTGACGTACCAGCTCTCGCCCTCTGCTCCGCGGGCCCGCCATACCCGGCTGCTCTCGCGGGCCCAGGAAGCGGCCGTTCAGGTGGCGATGCGCCCGACCGCCTGCTCGGCGAGCTGTTGCACGTCCCCGGGTGGAGGTGCGGGTGGACGGTGGGGCGTGCTCATGCCCAGCCCGTTTCGGAGTAGGGGCGGCCGACGCGGACGCCCTCGAGGGCAACCCGGGTGTAGGGGACGAGGTTGTTGGGGAGCGCGGTCGGGTCCCAGAACTTCCATTGAGTGCACTTGTCCGGCTCGCGCAGGTCTGGCTCGCCGGTCCAGGTCCTGGCGTGGAAGAACAGGCCCATGCGGGGCCGGTCCCCGGCCTGGTCGATGTGGTGGACGACGTGGACGAGTTCGACGTCCTGGGCCTGGATCTGCAGGCCGGCCTCCTCTTGTGCCTCTCTGATCAGGCAGGTGATGGCGCTCTCCTGCGCGCAGTGGCCGGCCAGGGCGTGCCAGGTGGAGGGCGCGAACGCGGAGTCGGGGTGGCGCAGCCCGAGCAGCACCGTTCCATCGGGCCGCTCCAGGTAGAGGTGGACGCCGATGATGTGGGGGACCGTGCCGTGTGGGGAGGCCGGATGGCGCTCCTCTTCCGATGCGGCCCCGCCCTGGGGAGCCGTGCGGGATGCGCCGACCGGGCGGCTGGCGGCGTGACGCCGTACGAGGTCGCTGGTGGTGGGTGCGATGCGCAGGCGGTGGAGGTCGTCGGGGGCGAACCATGCCAGCATCACCCCTTCCGTCAGGTGGAGATCACGAGGGTCGCCGTTCCAGCGGCCGGCGTAGATGGCGATGGGCACGGTCGCGCCGGCGTCGTTCTTTGCTTCCTCGGCGCCGAACGGGGTCAGGTCAGTGAGGTGGAGGCCGGCTTCCTCGTCCAGCTCACGCCGCACGGTGTGTTCCAGGGTGGCGTCCTGGGGCTCTCTGCCGCCGCCCAGCAGTGACCACATGCCTGGCTCCCAGATCTGGCCGGGGAAGTAGTCGCGCAGGTGGAGCAGGTACTCGCCGCGGTCGTTGTAGATGAGGGCGGAGGCGTTGGCGGTCTCCGGTTCGGCGGCGAGTGGGAGTTTGATCAGCTTCTCGCGCAGTGAGGGGGAGGCCACCCTGTCCACAAGATGCCACTCGACGCCGACCACCTCTTCATCCTGCAGCACCGCCGGCACTTCTGCCGCGGTCAGCAGGCGGAAGAGGAAGCGGAGCTCGAAGTGCTGGTGGCTGGGTTCGCCGTTGCCCGGGTGGGCGTCGATGTCGTGGATGCCGATGTCGAACGGCACGGTCTCGTAGCCGGGCCACGGCGCCACGGCCTGGGGTGGGAACCCGGTCTCCTCGTGCAGCTCCCGCAGAGCCGCCTGTGCCAGGGACTCGTCTTCGGGCTCGGCGTGTCCTCCGGGAGCGACCTTCCCGCTCGCACGGTGCAGCACGTGCAGGACGCGGCCGAGGGGGTCGACGACGATCGCGCCGCAAGTGACGTGTCCGGTGAGGGGGGAGCGGCTGGCGATGTTGGTTGGCCGGTCGAGGGCCTTCAGGAGGCCGCCGAGCTGTGGGCGCTCGTGAGGGTGGCGGGCGAAGTAGGTCTCGACGGTGGTGCGGATGTCGTCGTGCGGCAGCGGCATGGGTGTACCTCAGAGGGCGCGGAGAGGGGCGGCGGTTAGGGTGGCGGGGGTGTGTGCTTTGGGTTGGTGCGCGTGAAGTGGCCAGAGTGGTGAGGGGTGTTGACGGGGGATGGGCTACGTCCTGCCTGGGTGGATGGACGAGATCCTGGACTTCATCGGGATCAACTGGCCGAACGTCGATGAGGACGACTACCGCGAAATGGCCGATGCCATGCGGGAGTTCGCCGACCAGTTCGAGGGGCACGGTGCGGAGGCGCATGCGGCGGTCAGCCGCATCCTGGCCTCTAGTGAGGGTGCCGCGGTCGATGCCCTGCAGGAGCACTGGGACCTGGTGAAGTCCGGGCATCTGGAGAAGGTGCCGGATATCGCCCGGCTGTTCTCGGACGCCTGTGACGTGGTGGCGGACATCATCTACGGGATGAAGACCAAGGCTGAGATCGAGCTCGGGGTGATGGCCGCCTCGATCGGTATCAGCCTGGGTCTCGCGGTCGTCACGGGCGGCCTGTCCGCGATCGTTGGGGCGGCGGAGACCGCCGCGATGCGCCAGCTGATCAAGCGGATCATCGACGAGGCGGCCGACCAGATCGTCGACGAACTCCTTGCCCGGGTCACCGAGCCGATCACCGGCCGGCTGGAGCAGATGGTCGAGGACACCGTCCTGGAACTCACCGACAACCTCATCAAACTCCCGCCCGCTACCCCCGCCTCCGGCGGCGCGGGGGCGGGCGGTCACGGCGGCAGCCACACCGGCATGACTCTCGCCTCCGCGGGCGGGCCCTCCGGGGGCGGCGGGGGAGGGGGTGGCGGCCGGGTCTTCATCGATCACGAGGAGTACGAGAACGGCGCGGGCAAGCTGTCCCGCCACGGCGAGGCCATGCACACCGACTCCCTCGGCTCGCTGGGCCGGGCCAAGGGCGCCTTCGGCCGCACCCGGGGCCGCGACCCGTTCACCCAGGCCTTCGACTCCGTGCTGCACGGCGCCCTCAACGGCGCGGAGAAGGCGCTGAAGAAAGTCGGCAAGCACCTCACGGAGGACGTGCCCGGCGGGTTGCGCGCCACCTCGCGCACCCACCGCCAAAACGACAGCGACATCTCCGACCGGCTCAAGGCCCTCACCAAGGGCGAGTCGGACACCCCCAAGGTGCCCGGCGCCCGCAGCGGCGGGCGGGACGGCAGGGGGCCGGATCCGCTGAACAGCGCCCGCGATGAGGCGCGCCGTCATGGTGTGGAGCCGGACAAGCGCGTCTGCCGCACCGACCCGGTCGATGTGGCCAGCGGCCAGATGCTGCTGGAACAAAGGGACCTGGATCTTCCCGGAGTGCTGCCGCTGGTCCTTAAGCGCACGCACCTGTCCGACTACACCTTCGGGGTGTGGTTCGGCCGCTCGTGGGCCTCGACGCTGGACGAGCGCATCGAGGTCGACATCCGCAACCAGGCGATGTGGGCGCGCGAGGACGGCACCGTCCTCATCTACGACCGGCTGCCCGGCCCACAGACCCCCGAGGTGATGCCGCTGGAGGGTCCGCGTATCGCGCTGCGGCGGATCTCCGAGACGGGCGCCCAGGACCTGGAGTTCGCGGCGACCGACCCGCGCACGGGCTGGACGCGCTACTTCTCCAAGCCGGGCGGCAAGGGCTGGCAGCTGTGGCTGACCACCATCGAGGACCGCAACGGCAACCAGATCGACATCCACCGCGACGCCACCGGCCGCCCCCTCGACATCACCCACAGCGGCGGCTACGACATCAACGTCAGCGGCGACCGCGGCCGCGTCACCGCCCTCGCCGTCCGCGGCCGGGCCGGCGGCGAACCTGCCCTGCCTGTGGTCGAGTTCGGCTACGACGAAGACGGCGATCTCACCGAGGTCATCAACTCCTCCGGCAGACCGCTGCGCTTCACCTACGACATGCAGGGCCGCATCACGTCGTGGACGGACCGCAACGACTCCGTCTACCGCTACGTCTATGACGCGGTAGGCCGGGTGGTGCAGACGGTGGGTCCTTCCGGGATGCTCTCGTCCACGTTCGTCTACGACACGGCGAACCGGATCACGCGGTACACCGATTCGACGGGTGCCACGACGGTCTACCAGCTGGACGAGCGGCAGCAGATCGTCGCGGAGACCGACCCTCTGGGCCACACCACCCGCTCTGTGTTCGATGCGCGGGACCGGATCTTGGAGCAGACCGACGCGCTGGGCCACACCGTGCGCTTCGAGCGCGACGGCCGGGGCAACCTCGTGGGGTTCGTCGCCGCCGACGGGGTCCGCACCACTGCGGTCTTCAACGAGCTGGACCTTCCGGTGATGGTCACCGAACGCGGTGGCCGCCAGCGCCACTTCGCCTACGACGAGCGCGGCAACCGCACCGCGGTGATCGACGTCGACGGGGCCCGTACCGAGTACGAGGTCGACGAGCACGGTCATGTCACCGCGGTGCGCAACGCGGCCGGTGAGGTCACCCGGATACGCAACGATGCGGCAGGGCTGCCGGTGGAGGTCACGGCACCCGACGGTGCCCGCGTCATCCTGGCCCGTGACCGCTTCGGCCGGGTCACCGAGGTGACGGACGCCCTTGGTGGAACCCTGCGCATGGCCTGGACGATCGAGGGCCGGCCGCTGTGGCGGGAACTGCCCGACGGCACCCGCGAGGAGTGGACCTGGGACGGCGAGGGCAACCTGCTCACCCACACCGACCGGGCCGGGCACACCACCACGCACGCGGTCACCCACTTCGACCGGCGCACCGCCACCCGCACCACCGAGGGCGCCGCCTACCAGTTCACCCACGACACCGAACTGCGGCTGGCCACCGTAGTGAACGCCCAGGGGCAGCAGTGGCGCTACCAGTACGACGCTGCCGGCCGCCTGATTTCAGAGACGGACTTCGACGGCCGCACCCTGACCTACGAACACGACGCCGTGGGCCGTCTGACGCGCCGCACCAACGCCGCCGGACAGTCCCTGACCTACGAGCGTGACCTGCTGGGGCGCATCGTGCGCATGCAGCACGACGACGGCACCACCTCGACCTTCACCCACGACACCGCCGGTCACCTGGTGGAGGTCACCAACCCCCACGCCCAGATCCACCTCGAACGCGACCCGGGCGGGCGGGTCGTCACCGAGAGCGTCAACGGCCGCGCCCTGGCCCGCGCCTACGACGTGCTGGGACGGCGCACCCACCGGCGCACCCCGTCCGGCGCCACCAGCACCCTCACCTATGACGAGCGGGGTCTTGCGGCCTACACGGCGGGCGAGCAGACCTTCCGCTTCGAACGCGACGTGCTGGGACGGGAAGTCAGCCGCACCCTTAACGACCAGCTCACCTTCAGCCAGGCGTGGGATCCCGTCGGCCGCATCGTGAACCAGGCCTTCACCGGCCCGCACGACACCCTCTTCGAGCGCTCCTTCGCCTACACCCCGAACGGCACCCCGCACACCATCGAGGACAGCCGCACCGGCCGGCGCACCTACACGCTGGACGCAGCAAGCCGCATCACCGCTGTCACCGCCGAGGGCTGGAGCGAGCAGTACGCCTACAACACCGCCGGCGACCAGGCCCACGCCGCGCTGCCGCCGGGCACCCCGGGACAGGACGCCGCCGGCGAGCGCACCTACTCGGGTAGCCGGATAACCCAGGCCGGACGCACCCGCTACACCTACGACGCCCAGGGCCGTCTCGCCGAAAAGCGCGTCACCACGCTCAGCGGCAAGCACCTGACCTGGGCGTTCACGTGGGATGCCGAAGACCGCCTCATGCAGGTCCAGGCTCCCGGCGGCGTGTGCTGGCGCTACTTCTACGATGCGCTGGGCCGGCGCACCGCCAAGCACCGGCTGAGCGCGGACGGCCGTATCGAGGACGTGACGACGTACTGCTGGGACGGCGGACAGCTCGCCGAGCAGCACGCCAACGGTGTCACCCTCATCTGGGACTACACAGGCCTGCATCCCCTGGCGCAGCGCGAAGCCAAAACCCGGGCGCAGGGCGAGAGCGACCGCCGGTTCTTCGCCATCGTCACCGATCTTGCCGGGGCCCCCTCCGACCTCATCGCCCCCGACGGCACCATCGCCTGGCACAGCCGCAGCACCGCATGGGGCGCCACCCAGTCCCACCGTGATGCCACCGCGTACACGCCGCTGCGCTACCCGGGGCAGTACTTCGATGCGGAAACGGGCCTGCACTACAACCTCAACCGCTACTACGACCCCGAACTCGGCCGCTACACCACACCCGACCCCCTGGGTCTGGGCCCGGCCGTCAACCACTACACCTACGTCCCCAACCCGTTCACCCTCGCCGACCCGCTCGGCCTGGCCGGCTGCACGACCGATCCGACCTGGGGCGGACGGGTCACCTTCACCCGCGACGAGCACGGGCGCCCCTACGAGATGAACGCCGTCATCACCAGGGACATGCTCGACGAGGGCACCCACGCCAGGAACTCGCTGGAGCCGCCCGGCTTCCTCGGCGGCGACTACAACCAGGCCCGAGGCCACCTGCTGGCCCGGATGCTCGGAGGATCCGGCGACACCCTCGACAACCTCTTCACCATTACCCAGAACCCCACCAACAGCCCCGACATGCGCGACCACGAGCAGGACATCTACAACGCTGTCCAGCACAACGGCGAAGTGATCACCTACAACGTCTACCTCGAATACAGCGACGACCTGCCGGACTCGGTCCCGAAGTACATTCAGCTCGAAGCCCACGGCACCGGTGGCTTCTCCCTGGACCAGCTTCTGGACAACCCCGCCCACGAGCAGCAACAGCGACACCGACGAGGACTCCTGTGAGCACCATCGACGACCTCACCCGGCTCTGCCCGCCCCCAGCAGCCCCTCCCGCGATCGACTGGACGGCCGCAGAACGTGCTCTCGGCCGCTCACTGCCCCGGGACTACAAAGAACTTGCCGCAACCTACGGTCCAGGGAGCTTCTGCAACTTCCTCCACGTCTACCACCCCTCCGGCAGCCTCACGGGCCCCCTGGCCTCAAGCGTCCAGGAACAACTCCAGCGCGACCGGGACCAGGGCACCTTCCCCGTACCCCACGACCCCCGGCACCTCCTCGTCGCAGGAGTCACCGACAACGGCAACTACCTCTTCTGGATCACCGAACCCGAGTCCGAGCCCGACACGTGGCGCATCGCCATCAACGAAGCCCGCGGCCACGACTGGTACACCTTCGACGGCACCCTCACCGACCTCCTCACCGCACTCCTCAGCGGCGAACTCCACATCCCCCTCTTCCCCCCGGACATCCTCCACCAGGGAGCCACCTTCACACCCTCCCGCCGAGACGACGCAGCACCGCTCACGCCCCCCGCGAGCCGGTCGGTCGACACCAACACCATCCGCGAATGGGCTCGCGCCAACGGCTACGACGTCCCCGACCTCGGCCGCATCCCCGCAGCAATCCGCGAGGCCTGGCAGCAAGCCGCAGAAAGAGGGGAGTGAAGTTGGATCGTTCTGCCGTTCTGCCGTTCTGCGTTCTGGCACTGAGGGTGTCCAGCTTGGAGCTCGTAACAAGATCATGTTGCTGATACGGGCTGGCCGCGAGCCGAGTGCCAGATCCGACTGTATGAACCGGCTTGCACCGGGCGTTGTCAGGGGCATCAGGCACACTGCGCCGTATGAACTTGGTGACCGCGCGCGACTATGCCTGGATCCGCACCTCGCCGCTCTTCCGCCACGCGATGGAGAGCGGATACACCCTGACACTGATATGGGGGCGGACCCCGCGCGAGGTGTTGAGCGCGATGGACGCGGAACCGCGTGGCACCGGGGAGGGAACGGCCGGGCTGATCGAGGCGGACGACGCTCACCGCGCCGAGGTGGATTACGACTACGGGGACGAGTCCTACGTCGCGGGCGCCTTCAGCGCTCCGGGCGAGAACGGCGACTGGACACTCGTCCTCGGCTTCGACGGGGGCCTGGGGATCGCGGGCGAGTGCGTGGAGATACTGTCGCAGGGCGGCCGGGTCGTGGCGCACTCGACCAACGGCGGCAAGCCCATCCACCTCTTCCACTGGTTCGAAGACGGTGAGCTCCGTACGACGTTCGAGGGCCCCTCGTCCCGCGACGGCAACACGCCCGATGAACTGGTTCCCCTGCTGCGGGAAGTCGGCTTCCCCCTGACACCCGAGGGAGAGCACGACGAGAGCGCCCCGGACGTCGACCGGAAGGCGGCGGTCCTCGCTCTGGCCGAGATACTCACCGGCATACGCGTCACCGAATCCCTCCTCCAGGACGCTACGTACGAGCTGGGACTCGTCCCCGAACAGCCCGCCGAGGAGTGGACCGGCGTGGTCATCGACATCACCGATGCCCACGGGGAGCGCCTGTACAGGGAATGGACCTACGAGGAGATCGCGTCGGCGTCGGACCGTGTACGGGCGGACGCAAACGCGCCGGTCGTGACCGGTTACAACGAGCCGCTGGCCATGGATCGTTCGGAGCACGAGACGGGTGAGTAGCGAGCGGGGCGCGTGGAGGGTACCCCGGCGCACTCGCCGCCCTCTCTCTACAAGGGAACTTGCCGCCACGGGGGCTTCTGCGATCATGGTCCGGCAGCCCTCCTGAGCCGTCGCCAGCAGATGAGGCCACAGCCCAGCGAGACGAAGCATGGCGGAGGTCGAGCCGTCGCGCCCACCGCGCACGGCCAGGCGCTTGAACTGGTGCAGCAGGGCGAAGGGCTGCCCGACAATGTAGCGGAGCTTGCCCAGGCCCTTGATGTTCCGGGCCCCCTGCGGCAGATCACCGGCAGGATCCGGCGGCGCCGAAGTTCACGGCGCACATTCGCCCCTTTGCAGCAACCACCCCACGGCCACGCCCTGCAACGACAGCGGCCCGGCGATGTGACTTACCGCCCGCACGGGTGAGATGACGGCCCATCAGCGGGCGCGGACCGGAACCGACCAGCTACGAAGATCACGACCTGTCCGTGATCTTTCGAAGGAGAGCTTCGTTGCGTTCCACCCCCGTACGGACCGCGGCTGCCGCACTGTCCGCGCTCGCCGCCCTGCTGCTCGCCCCCGCCGCCCATGCCGCCGACCCAGGCGACACGATCGCCCTGCCCGTCCGCGACGTCCTGGCCGCCCTCCCCGTCCAGGACGAGGACCGCACCGGGTACGAGCGCACCAAGTTCCGGCACTGGATCGACGCCGACCGCGACGGCTGTTCCACCCGGGCCGAGGTTCTTCTGGCCGAGGCCGTCACGACCCCCGAGCAGAGCGCCGGCTGCCAGCTCACCGGCGGCTCCTGGTACTCGCCGTACGACGACACCTACTTCACCGCGGCCCGCGCGCTCGACATCGACCACATGGTCCCGCTCGCCGAAGCCTGGGACTCCGGCGCCTCCACCTGGACAGCCAAGGAACGCGAGGACTACGCCAACGACCTCGCAGACGACCGCGCGCTGATCGCCGTCTCCGCGGCCTCCAACCGGTCCAAGAGTGATCAGGACCCGGCCACCTGGCAGCCACCCGCGGCCGGCTACCGCTGCACCTACGCCACCGACTGGGTGGCAGTGAAGACCCGCTGGCAGCTCGCCATCGACCCCGCCGAACAGACTGCGCTCACTGGCATCCTCGCCTCCTGCCCGAACCAGCCCGTCGACGTCGTCCTCGCCCGCTGAACGCGTCCTGGCCCGCCGCTCGGGGGAAAGCGGCGGGCCAGGACGGGCTCCACGGCGCCACAGCTGCCCGGGCAAAGGGGTGCCGTGTCGGCAAAGCGGCGGGCCCCAGTGTCAGCGGCGGGACATGTAGAGGTCGAGGGCTTGGACCTTGTTGAGGGGGTAGTCCCATTCGCCGAGGTATTCGATGGCCTGGCCGCCGGTGCCGGCCTTGCGTACGGCCCGTCCAGGTTTCTCGTGCACACGGTGTCGCCGCGCACGAAGCAGAAACAGCCCGCCCAGCGAGATCACCGATCATGCTCATCGTGAGTGTCGCGACCCCCGGCCTTCCTCACCGTGCAGAGCGCCGCCCGACAAGTGTCAGCGGTCGGGTGTGGAGATGCGGGCCCAGACGGCTTTTCCGTTGGATGGGGTGGGGGCGTAGCCCCATTGGCTGGTGAGGGCGTTCACGATGAGCAGTCCTCGGCCGGCTTCCGCCAGGGACTCTGGACGACGGTAGGCCGGGGGAGTGGGGCTGGGGTCGGTCACGGCGCACACCACGGTGTTTCCGGTGCGGGCGATGCCCAGCCAGGCCCTACTGCGTGAGGCGCGGTGCGGCGTCAGTGCGTGTTGTACGGCGTTGGTGGTGAGTTCGTTGACGACGGTGGTGAGGTCGTCGGCGAGCGGGCTCAGCCCCCAGTCGGTGATGGTTTCGCGGATGAAGCGGCGGATGGTTTTGAGACTGTCCGGGTTGGTGGTGAAGGCCCGGGCGGCGAAGTCGGCGGTGCTGATGCCCAGTTCGAGTCCCCAGTCCGGTGTGAGGGATGAGGCCGCGGGGGGGTGTTCGAGTGGGGCTGGGGCAGGGGGCGCGAACGCATTGTCGAATTCTGTGACTCGGTCTGATGCCGCTATGACGCGTGGTGCCACTGTTCATCCCCCCGGAAAGACGCCCAGCTCACGGGCGCGCATATGCGGCCCGGCTGGTTAGTATCCGCCCCTGCCCGCTCCGGATGCAATTGCATCCGTGACTTGCATCCGAACGAGACAGGACGGGAACGCTTGTACTCGGCAAGGAGAACGGCATGGACCAGAGGTGAGTGAAATTAAGACAGCGCCGAAAGAAGGCGGACATGATGCGGATCGTCAACGGTGTCCCGGCGGATTCCCTGCACAACGTGACGTGGCAGAAAAGCCGTCACAGTACGGCGGACGGCAACTGTGTTGAGGTGGCCTTACTGGCCGGTGGCGAGGTGGCGGTGCGCAACTCCCGGGATCCGCACGGTCCCGCGCTGGTCTACACCCAGGCCGAGATCGCGGCCTTCATCGCGGGGGTGAAGGACGGCGAGTTCGATCTGATCGCCACCCAACGCCATACAGAAACAGCCCAATTGAGGCTCTTGCCGGGCGGCATCCTGGAAGACTGACGTTCGTCGTCTGCCCAGTACAGGAGACCCCTTATGCCCGCGTCCGCCCGCCCTGTCGATGCCTTGACCCTGGAGTACTACCTCGCCGCCTCGGCGCGCAGCCCGATCGCGGTGCGCCTGGTCCTGGGGCACCTTCTGCGCAGCCTGCGCAGGCAGGCCGGGATCGACGCGGAGGCGGCGGGGCGCTCCATCCGGAGCTCGGAAGCCAAGATCTCCCGGATGGAACGCGCCCTGGTCACCTGCAAGATGGACGACGTGATGGACCTGCTCACCCTCTACGGCGTCCGCGATGTCCCGACCCGGGCTGGCTTCGAGGAGATGGTGCGCGTCGCCCGTGAGCCCGGCTGGTGGCACCGCTTCGACGGGGTCCTGCCCGACTGGGCCGGCAAGTTGGTCGGCCTGCAGGAGGCGGCCTCCACCATCCGCACCTATGAGGTGCAGCTAGTGCCCGGCCTGTTGCAGACATCTGCCTACACCGAGGCCGTCGTGCGCCAGGCCTATCCGTTGGCCTCTCAGGAGGAGGTGGAGGCCCGGATCGATCTGCGCAGGACCCGCCAGCTGGTGCTCGCCCGCGATGATGCACCCCACCTGTGGGCCGTTCTCGACGAGGCTGTGCTGCGCCGCCCGATGGGAGGCGAGCAGGTCATGCGCGACCAGCTGCGGCACCTCATGACGATGGCACGGCTCGACCACGTCACGGTGCAGATCGCCCCGTTCAACCGGCCCGGCTGCATCGCAGGAGGCTTTCCCATAACGCACCTGCGCTTCGATCTGCCGGCGTTGCCCGACGTCGTCTATCTCGAGCAGCTGCAGGATGCCGAGTACCTGGACAAGCCCGAGGCGACCGAGCACTACCGCCGTGTCCTGGACGGCCTCGCCCAGGCTGCCCTGTCCCCGCAGGACAGCCTCGAACTGCTTGCCGACTTCGTGAGCTGACCTCCCGCGGCGCTCCTGCCGGGGCCCAGGTCAGCGCACCATGGCCACGCCGCCGTACTCGGCCCAGGCACGGCTGCCCCGGCCCGCGGTGCGGTCACTGCCCGGCCGCCACTGGGAGACATCCACCAGCCCTGGGGTGAGCAGCGGCAGCGCACCGAAGAACGGCTCGATCTCGGATCGTGTACGCACCCGTCCCCACCGTCCGCCGGTCGCTTCCAGCAGCACCGCATCAGCCTGCCGCCGCACCCGGGCGTCCTCACTGACCAGATGGCTGGCCGCGACAAAACTGCCCGGTGCCAGCAGGCGGGCCGTCCGCTCCAGCAACCCGACCGGATGGGCGGGCTGGGGGATTTGGTGCAGGACGGACACCATCAGCACCGCCACCGGCAGACGGGCGTCGACGAGGCGGCGCACCGCCGGATCGAGCAGGAGCGAGGCTGCCTGCAGCGGATCGGCCTGCACCACCACAGTGCGCCGTCCGTCCTCCCGCAGTGCCCGGCCATGAGCGAGCGCGAGCAGGTCGTCATCGGCATACACGACCCGTGAGCACACGTCGATGCTCTGGGCGATCTGATGCACGTCCACCGGGTTGGGCAGCCCGGCTTGGAAGACCACGAACTGGCGGACCTTGTACTGACGGGCCAGGTGACTGGTCACCCGCAGCAGGAAGCGGTGCGTGCCCTCGGCGACCGACCGGGCGCCCGGGGCGATGGCCAGCAGCCGTTCGCATGCCTGGCGGTCGGCGGGATAGTGGTCTTTGCCGCCCAGCAGATAGTTGGTCATCCGGGCAAGATTTGGCGACGTGACGTCGACGACGTCCCCTAGCGGCACCCGCCCGCGCTCCAATGCGGCTCCCCACCCCGTCCTAGCATCTGCAGCACGCTGCACGCTGCAGACACTTCATGGTAGGAATGCCGCGCCTGGCCCGGGATGGTTCTCCGTAGAATCACCCCCTGCGGGCTGAAGTGCGCTAGCAGGGCCCCGCCGAACGCTGTTACCGGCGTACGCGGCCCGCCCCCGGCTGCGCCCCCTCCCATCCAGAGGTCGCCGCCGTCAGTTCACCCGGCAGGGCCCGCTGCGCCATCCGCAGCTGCGAGGCGACCGCCGGCGCCTCGACCCCCATCAACTCGGCCGCCTGCGCCTCACTCAGACGCAGCCGGCAGCGCAGGATCACCGCATCCGCCTGCGCCGGCGGCAGCATCCGGTGCACCGCATCCACCGGCCGCGCGGGCGGGGCCGTGCCGCGCAGCGCCGAGGAGATCAGCGCATCCAGCAGCCGCCACGCCACCGCGGCCGGGCGGGGACTGCTGATGACCGTCGGCCAGAGCGTGGCGAGATTGCCCAGGACCGCCTCCACCACCTGCCGGCTCATCCAGGCATCCTGCACCCGCTCCCGTGTGTAGTGCAGATAGCGTTCCTGGTGCAGCAGGCAAAACGCCGTGTACTCCAGCGGCAGGACCAGTTTGATCACCGGTTGTGCGGCCTCGGGCGCAGCCGGCCCGGGGCAGAACGCCCGCGCCGGCAGATCACCGCGGCGGCGCAAGGACATGAACATGGCACCTCATCTCCGGGCGAGAAAGCATCAGTCGGTCTCAAGACGCACGGCGGACAACTGCCGGGGGCCCTCCTCGGGGTCCGTGCACAACAGGAACGTGTAATGCACGGCCTCCCACAACGGCCGCACATCCGCAGGCCAGCCGCCCAGCGCGGTCACCAGCGCCGCCGTCTGCTCCCACCCAGGGATCATCACGCCGCCCAAAATCTCGCCGATCGCCTGCGTACTCAGGGCCCCGTGCGAGGCCTTGCGGATCACCCCGGACTGCGGCCGGCCGGCCGCCAGATGAAGGCCCCGCAGCGCCGCCTGCAGACGGCCCACTGCATCGGGGATCGCATGCCGGGCCGGCGCCACCAGCCCGTGCGCGCTCTCGAAGAGCACCCTTAGCTCGTCCGGCTCCCCGCCGAACAACTCGGCCAGCGTGGACACCACCGGCCACTGCGGAGTGCGCTCGCCCGAGAGAATGCGCGAGATGTACGACGGTGACAGTGAGGTCTGCCCGGCCACTTCCCGGATCGTCAGGTTGCTTGCCCGGTGCAGGTGGGAGAGCGCGGAAGCCAGCTTGGCCGACGCCCGCTCGGCCGCCTGCGACTGCGTGCCACCCTCCGCTGTATCCGGGCCCTCCACCAACGGCGTGGCGGGCTGCCGCAGCACAGCGCGCTCCGCGGCCCGTCGTTTCAGCCGCTCCTTCACCCGGCCCTCGGGCCACCGGGTACGCGCCGTCGTCGCACTCAACTGGGCAGCCTCGGCCACCTGTTCCCAGCTCGTGCCCTGGTTACGGGCATCCTGCACCGCCGCGGCCGTGTAGTGCTCCACCTCGCGCGTCACCTCGCGCGCGTGGCACAGCAGCTCCTTCAAAGGCCGTGCGTCGTACTCGGCCTCCAGTAACGCCGCCGCCAGTGTCTGCAGATCCTCCGCGATCCGCCGCCCCAGCGGCAGCGCAGTGCGCGCGTGCTGATGCCCCAGCCGGCCGTCCCGCTCGCGCTGGGCGTTGCGCCGGCACTCGAGGCCGCAGTACTCCTTTTTCCGCCCCGGACCGCTGGTCTGGGCGAACCGCTCCTGGCAGTAGCGGCAGATGTCATAGCGGGGAGTAGTGCCCGCCATCGTCCCTCCCACATGCTGTGGCCGTTTCTCCCCCAAGTGCGCGCGTTCCTGCGCGCCCGGAAGAGGAACTCGCAATTTCCAAAGCCGCAACAGCGGCGCCCGTCCGGCGGCCCGGCGACGCGCCCGCAGGCACACCGCCGGGCGCCAGGACGGCTCAGCTCAGCCGAAGACGCTGGTAGTGGCAGCGCGACTGACGCATTGCCACCATCAGCCCGGCCACCAGCGCCGTGGTAGCGGGCGCCGCCCACCAGCCGCGGATCAGGATCACGGGCAGGACGAAGACAGCTAGGAACACACTCGCCTGCACCGTGACAGCCCAGGCACTCGCACTACGGGTTTCAGGTCGAAGAAGACGCGGAATGCTAGCGTCGTCGCGAGTTGCCGCCCACCGGGCCGCAACGGAAAACGGGTCAAGCACAGGGCACTCATCTGCCTTTCTTGGTCTTGTGGATGAGGGGACCCCGGAGTTGGTAGCGAGCCTGCCCGGGGTCACCCTCGCGTCAACGGACGGTAGTGCCTCCGTCACACCCGGCGCTATATAAACGGTTCATCGCGCAAAGTTCGAATGTCACAGCGGTGACAAATTGCCGGACAATGCCGAGGCGAACACCTGAACGGTTTCATTCCTGACCGACACTGAACGAAGTCGACCGGAACGGGAAAAGACCGCGCCCCTCCTCATAAATACGGGGCAGTAGCTAGGATTTACCGGAGTCCGCCACTCCAAACGCGCCCCACGCACGCCCTGTTGATGGACAGCAGGTGACCGAACCGCACCCGCCAGCCTCAGGAGTTCCAGTAGTCCGTGCAAATTTGCAAGGACGGTTCCAGCTGGCGTGACGAGACGACCTCGCCGCCCGTTGCCCAGACTATGGACGACTACGCAGCAATCGACGACATGGACTTCGCACCGCTCCCGGACACCGTGGAGCGACTGCCCGTACTGAACCTGGACGAAGCGCACGAATTGCTTGACCTGCTCCGAGCGGTAGCCCAGGAAGGCGGCCCCTTGTCCGGCCCGGCTGACCGGATGATCCGCGAGATCTCCGCCCGCGTCCCATCGCTCCTGTAGCGGCTGGCTGAGACAACGACGAGGCAGGTTCATCGTGCAGGAACGGTAGAGAGCGTGCCGGACAGGGCTGAGCTACTCTCCGCTCCGGTCCC
>NZ_KQ948688.1 GCF_001514145.1 Streptomyces canus | reverse complement strand
TCCGCGTACGGGCGAATGTGCTCGACGTGCGCTGCGCGTTGCTGATCAGCAGCCGCTCGGTGGGGTCCGCCCCGTGCTGCTACCGGTAGTTCGTTAAATGCGGCGGTAGAGGTCAATGCCGTGTCCGTTGGTGACCGCGTGGATCAGGGCCTGGAGCTCGGCGGGCGGGTCCTTGTCCGTCCAGGCTCGCCACCATCGGTTCAGGGTGGTGGCGGGGGTGAGCCATGCGCGGACTGAACGTAATGCCCTGGGCCAGCAGGGCAGTTGGGGTGGGTGGGGTTCGCTTGGTCCCCCTCTCTGGCCGCTCGTCGGGGCACGGGTCCGGTGCGATGGGATCCAGGGGTCCGGATGGGGTGAACCACTGGTCCCAGCAGAAGGAGAAGGCGCAGTTGACCAGGGTCTGATGGCGGCGGATGGCACGGTCGGAGCGGACTTGGAAGTCGGCCCAGCCGAGCTCGTCCTTGACCTGCTTGTAGCTCTGCTCGATCCAGGGCCGCAGGCCGTAGAGGCGGACGATTTCGGCGAGAGGTGATCGTCTTGTTCCGCTCCCGAGGCGCCAGCAGCCCGGTCAGGTACTCGCGAAACCCTCGCCGCTGGGCCAGGCTGAAGAAGAGGTCGTCGAACCGGGCCGCGTACTCCTCCAATGGTCCCGGCGCGGGCGGACAGGGACGGCGAGCGGTCATCTTCAGCCCCCAGCCAGGCAGTTGACTCCCACTACCGGCCTACGACCAACCTGGCCTACCGTCAACCCGCACTACCACCGGATTCAACGAACTACCGGTAGCGGTCACTGCAGAGTGATCTCCTCACCGATCGATTGCTCGCGGGCGGACGCAACGACCAGGGCCGTGGCTGCGGCATCCTGCACAGCCACACCGACGGACTTGTAGAGGGTGATCTGGTCCGGCCCGGTGCGCCCCGCTTTGCTGCCGATGATGAGTTCGCCTAGCTCGGCGTGCACGTGATCGGCTGTGATGAGGCCGTCTCGGATCGGGGTGAGCAGATCGTTGCTGCCCGCAGGGGGCGGGGCGAGGGCGGCCCGGCGGGATTCGACGCACACCAGCGCCTCGGCGATCGTGGCGTCGTCGATCTCGCGGCCGGCCGGGTTGTAGCCCACGGACGTGATGTGGACGCCGGGCGTGAGCCAGGGGCGGCGGATCACGGGGTCGACGGTGTGCGTCGTCGCCGCAGCGATGTCCGCGCCGTCGAGCGCCTCGGCGTAGCCGGACACGGCCTGTACGTCGGCCTCCAGTACATCCGCGAGTTCCTCGGCCAGGGCAGCGGCTCTCGCCGGATCTCGGCCGGCCACGCGGATCTGCTGGATCGGGCGAACCCTGAAGATCGCGCGGGCGTGGGAGCGGGCCTGCACGCCAGTGCCCAGAACCGCCAGCACCGTGGCGTCCTCGCAGGCCAACAGCCGCGCCGACAGTGCGGAGCAGGCGCCGGTCCGGGCCGCGGTGATGGCCGTACCGTCCAGCAGGGCCGTGGGCTCACCAGTGTCCGGATCAAAGGCCGTGATCAACGCCTGATGGGTAGGCAGTTGTGCCCCGTCGTTGTGGGGGAAGAGCGACACCAGCTTGGTCATGAGCATCCCGGCGGACGGCAAAAAGCCCGGCATGGCCGCCAGAAATCCATCGTGCTCGGGCACCAGGGCGGCGACACGGGCGGGTACCGAGGCGCGGCCCGCACTGAGGTCTGCCATCGCCGACGCCAAGGCATCGATCAGCGCGTCCATGTTGAGCAGGGACTCGACCTGCGAGCGGCTCAGAACGAGCATGCGCCTCAACCTCTTATTGCCGATCATTCGGTTAGCGACCGCACAAGAGTCGAGCCCCAGCCCCCGTCGCCCCTGTCACGACACGCCGCACGGGTCTGATGCAGGTTTGGGTGACAGGTTCGATCACGCGGCCTGGAGGGCCGGCGTGGTCATGACGGTTTCGTATTCGACAGGTGTCAGTCGGCCGAGCGAGGCCTCACGGCGGCGTCGGTGGTAGGTCCGCTCGATCCAGGTCACGATCGCGATCCGCAGCTCCTCGCGGGTGGCCCAGACAAGGCGGTCGAGGACGTTCTTCTGCAGCAGACTGAAGAAGAACTCCATGGCCGCGTTGTCCCGGCAGCTCCGACTCTCCCTATCGATCCGGACATCCTGTGGCGATCAAGCGCCCGGACGAACTTCCGGGAGCGGAACTGGGCAAGTTCAACGGGTCGATGCAACACCGACTTGTTGAAGCGAGCGTAGTTGCTCCTCGAAGACTTCAGCGGGTGTCCTCCACCCGAGGATCTTTCGTGGCCGGTTGTTGAGCGCGCGAGCGACGGCCTCGAGTTCGTCTGCGGACCAGCGCGACAGATCGGTGCCTTTGGGGAAGTACTGCCGCAGCAGACCGTTTGTGTTCTCATTCGTCGGGCGCTGCCACGGTGCGCGCGGGTCAGCGAAGAACACCCGCGTCCCGGTCTCCAGCGCGAACTGCGCGTGGCCCGAAAGCTCCTTCCCGCGATCCCACGTCAGGGTCTTGCGCAACTGGTCGGGCAACTTGGTCATCGACGCCGTGAGTGCGGCGTTCATCGCGACGGCCCCGTAGCCGCCGAGCGACGGCCCGTTTTTCACATACGGCTTCTCGCTCCAGCCTTCCATGCGTGGTAAGTGGACCAGGAGCGTTGAACGACTGCTGCGCTCGACAAGCGTGCCGATCGCGGACCTGTCCGTCCCGATGATCAGGTCGCCTTCCCAATGCCCGGGTACGGCCTTCCTCGTGACGCAGAACGGGTCCGGCCGGCGGCTTTGATCGTTTTCGGGGGCGTTTTGCTGCTCCTTGCCCTGCTGGGCAGCCGGATCGACAGTCTCGAATTCGCGGGGGCGACCCTGAGGCTGCGGGCCGCCGCAGCGCAGCGGTTCGCGTTGGCGGAGGAGTCCGAACGTGGGACTGTCAAACGCTCAGTTAGCGGGGTGTTAAGGGCCATACGGATGCGTGGGAGGCCTCCGGTCCGTACCGTCGAAGCGGGAGGACTGAACGCCCTGCGTGTGCGCTGCGCCTGCCCACTTGTCAGGCTGCGGGTGGCCCATCGAGAGGGGAACGTGAGGCCATGCATTTCCGATGTACGACGGTAGGTGCCGCATTGAGCGCGGCCGTTGGGCTGGTTCTGCTCGTCGTCGGCTGCTCCAGCACCACGAGCAGGGAGGAACCCGCCAAGAACACGCAGGGCCGCGGCACGGATGAGCGGGTCGTCTTGTCGCTGGCGACACCGATGGGCGCGAGTGACGAGTTCGACGCCTTCCTGCAGAACGTGAGGACGCTGTCCCACGGCTCGATCCAGATCTCCGCCGAGTTCGACGCCCACCACGAGGAGGGGCCGGATTTCGAGGAACGGTTGCTCAATGACGTGCAGTCAGGACGGGTCGACCTGGCCGCCCTCGGGAGTCGGGTCTTCGACATCCGCCGGGCCCCTGCCCTGGGCGCCCTGACCGCGCCCCTGCTGATCAACAGTTTCGACGCCGAGGAGAAGGTCCTCAGCGCACCGGTCGCCCAGCGCATGATCCGCGAGGTCGACGGCGGCGGTCTCACCGGCGTGGGCCTGCTCCCGGGCAGCCTGCGCCGTCCCTTCGGCGCCGGGACACCGCTGCTCGGTCCGCAGGACTACAAAGGACGCACGATCGGCATCCAGGAGTCCAGGGTCGCCGACTCGACCGTGCGCGCCCTCGGAGCGAAACCAAAATGGTTCGGCGCGGGCAACTCGGTGGCCGGTTTCGACGGGTTCGAGCAACAGATCGGATCTGTCAACGGGAACCGCTACGACGAAACGGGCATGATCGGCACCGCCAACGTCGTTCTGTGGCCCCGCCCGATCGTCCTGGTCGCCAACACCAAGGCCCTCGAGCGGCTCGGCGAGGACCAGGGCAAACTGCTGCAGGAAGCGGCGGAGCAGGCAGTGCACGGCGCCGGCGCCAACTTGCGCGAAGAGGAGAACAGGGACCTGGAGAGCCTGTGCGCCCGTGGCCAGAAGTTCGCCGCCGCGAGCCCGGCCCAATTGGCCGAACTGCGCAAGGCAGTCCAGCCGGTGTACGACCAGCTCTCCCGCGACCGGCAGACCAAGGAATACCTCAACACCGTCACCGCCCTGGTGCGGGATGTACCGACTGAGGCGCCCGTGTCCTGCAAGGGCTGACGTCTACGACGAAACGACGTCGCCCACCATGTCGCTAGCGCCGGTACCGTCGGCCAGGCGTGCAACTCGCTCCGACGGCGAGGTGAACGCCGTGGAGGAAGCGGTCAACTGCCCGCAGGAGTCGTGGAGAAATCAGGGAAATCGACCGTGTGTTCTTGCAGTCGGCGGGCACGAGGAGCGACGGAGGTTGATAACTATGGTTCCCCTGCTTGTCGTTCTTCTGCTGGCTCTGCTCCTCTTCGGCGCGGGCTTCGCGCTGAAGGCACTGTGGTGGCTCGCCGTCATCGTGCTGGTCGTCTGGCTGCTGGGCTTCGTCATGCGCTCCGCGGATACGGGCGGGCGCAAGGGACGCTGGTATCGCTGGTAATCCGCCAAGCAGCAACATGCCAGGACATCTCTCCCGCAAAACGGTGTAGCTATCACCTTCCTGGGAACCGTGCCTCGCTTTCTCAGTCCGGCAGCCTTCTACCAACCTACCGATGCTCAAAGGGTGTGCGTAGAAAGCATGCGCCGAATTTCATGAGGAGGATGCCGGTGGCGGCATCTCCCCACGCCGGTCGGAGCGATGCCGCATGCGGAGAGCGTGAACAGCGCCGCCGCGAGGAGCGAGGAGCGCAGCGGCGGGAACCGCGGGAGCGGGGCGGCGGGACGGCGAGCGGGTCTCATCGGGGGCCTCCCGTGGGCCGGTCGCAGCGGAACCCACGGTGAAGACGGCACCGCCCCCGGCGTGGTTCGCCGCACGGATGGTGCCGCCGTGCACATGTACGTTCCCGGCAGTGATCGCGAGTCCGAGTTGTAGAAGCGCTCGAAGACACGAGGGAGGACGCTGTCGGGGATGCCGGGGCCGCTGTCCCATACCTCCATGACCGCCCGCGTCTCCCGCCCGGTCCATTGCCCGTACAGAAGCAGCTCGACAGGGCGTGCGCAGGTCAAAGGACATGATTCAAGATCAGGCCTTCTTCGTCTCCCAGAAGTGCTACTCGACGCCCCATGGAGAGGTCATTCCTCACTCGGGCAGTGCCCGAGGCCCTCGCCACAACGGATCGGAGAGCGGGCACCGCCCCAGACGCTGTCGCTTCGGTCACGCCCGGCCCGTGAAGTCCCACTCCCCGTGCCCCACTCGGAAAACGACGAACTCGCCGTCGCCTCGAAGGAATTGCGCGTCCTTGGGCGCGGTCGTCCGGTCGCGTGTCGGCGCCGGTACGTATACCTCCGCCGTCGAGCCCACCGGCACCCGCACCGACATCCGCAGCTTCGCGTTCAGCCGCGACCAGGACACGGCGGCCTCGCCGCGCACCGTACGGATCGACGTACGGGCCCAGTTGACTCCCGTTCGGGCGTCGGGGCGCACACTGAAGGTGCGGTAGCCGGCGTCCCCTGGGCGCAGTCCGGCCACGTTCTCGTACAGCCACTGCGCGACCGTGCCCAGGAAGTAGTGGTCGCGGGAGCGGGAGTCCAGCGGCCACATCTCCCACATGGTGTCGGCGCCGTTGGCCTGCCAGTACCCCCAGCTCGGATAGGTGCGCTGCGTCGCGACGGCGTGGGCCACGTCCGGGCGGCCGTGGGCGCACAGCACCTTCAGCAGCACGCTCGTGCCCAGGCAGCCGGTGTTCAGATGGTTGCCGCGCGCCTCGATGTCCGCCACCAGACTGTCCAGCACGGAGGCGCGGGCCCCGGGCGGCACCAGGCCGAAGGCCAGCGGGATCGCGTTGGATGTCTGCCGGTAGCCGGGGTCCTTCGCCGTGCGGTAGTGGCCCTCCGGGCTGAGGAACGCCTCGTTAAACGCGGTCTTCAGGGTCTCGGCCGCCTGGCGGTACCGCTTCACGGCGTCGTCGTCACCCAGTAGTTCGCCGAGTTCGGCGGTGTGCAGCAGCGCCCGATGGAGGTACGCGGTCGCGGTCAGCCGGGTGTCCTCCGGGGGTATCTCGTAGCCGGGCGCCACCCAGTCGCCGAGCGCCGTGACCGACAGGCCGTCCCGCAGCCGGGCCAGTTCCCAGTCCAGGTACCGGGTCAGCGTCGCCCAGTGCTCGCGGGCGACGCGCTCGTCCCCGTACACCCGGTACAACTCCCGGACGACGAACGGGTAGACGGTCGTCCACTCGGGGGAGGGAGCCAGCTCCGCGTAGCCCCAGCCGCCGCTCGGCACGATCACCGGCAGCTGTCCCTCGCCGTTCTGGCTGTCCGCCAGGTCGCCCAGCCACTTGGACAGGAACCGCTGCACCCCGAACGCGTACGTCATCACCGGCGTGCCGACCTGGGCGTCGCCGGTCCAGCCGTTCTTCTCGTACATGGGGGTGTCGGTCGGGATGCCGTGCAGGTTGTTCAGGACCGTGCGGCGCATGGCCTGGTCCAGCCACTCGTAGAACGGCTCCGAGCAGGCGAACGAGCTGACCTCGTCGACCCGGGTGTGCACCAGCCGCCCCAGCACGTGCTCCGGTGACGGACGCGCGGGCAGGCCCTGGACCTCCACGTAACGGAAGCCCTTGTACGAGAACTTCGGCTCCCACACCTCACTCGCGCCGCCCGCGCAGATGTATTCGTCCGTCTGGAACCGGCCCGGCACATGGCCGGTCTCGGCCTGCACACTGCCGTCGGCCTTCAGCTTCTCGCCGTGCACGAGCCGCACGACCGTGCCCTCCTCTGCGCCGCGGACGGTGAGACGGGTCCAGCCCGCCATGGTGCGGCCCATGTCCACCACGTACACCCCGGGGCGGAGCTCGGAGATCTCCGTCGGCCGTACCGTCTCCACGATCTCGATCGGGTCGTACGGCTGCGCCTTGAGCGTGCCACGCGGGGCCTGCTGCACGCCCGCCGTCCGCCAGGCGCTGTCGTCGAAGCCGGGACTGCTCCAGCCGCGCGGGGCCCGGCGTGCGTCGTAAGTCTCGCCCGCGTAGAGGGAGTTGGACCGGGTGGGCCCCTCGGTGATCCGCCACTCGCCGTCCGAGGCGACGGTGGTGCGCGAGCCGTCAGGGTGGTCGATCTCCAGCTGGGCCAGCAGCCTGGGCTCGCCGTGCCACGGCGGGCGGTGCCAGTTCCAGACATTGGGGGTCGTCATGCCGAAGAACCCGCGGCCGAGCGTGACACCGATGGCGTTCTCGCCGCGCCTGAGCAACTCGGTGACGTCGTGGACGGCGTAGAGCACGGTCTCGTCGTAGTCCGTGAAGCCGGGGTCGAGCACCTGACGGCCGACCCTGCGGCCGTTGATCTCGGCCTCGTAGTAGGCGAGTCCGCTGATGTGGAGGCGGGCCCGGGAGATCCGCTTGCGCACGGTGAAGGCACGGCGCAGCAGCGGCGCGGGCTGCTCCGGCACAGCGACGCTCACCCCGCTGCCCCAGGGCCCCTGCCCGTACGGGGCGAGCACGGCGGCCTCGGCCCAGTCGGCGTCGTCGAACTCCGGGCGCTGCCAGCCTTCTTGGGGCTCGGTAGCGGAAACACGCCAGCCGGTGCCGGTGACCGACTCGTACGTGCGCCCTTCTGCGCCGCCGCCTCCCGTCTCCACCACCAGCCGGACCAGCAGGCCTCCGGGATTCACGGAGGCGCCGGGACGGTTGGTGGCACGGGCTGCGAGCACCACGAGGGGGCCGGCCGCGCGGACCTCCTCGGTGACGTCGACCGCACGTCCGGTGCGCCAGCCGTCCTGCTGTTCCGGCGCGTGCAGCACCTGCCGGCCGTCCAGATGGAGAGTGAAGTCGTCGTCGGCGGTGGCGACCACGGTGGCCCGCCGCACCGCCGTGCCCTCCGGCAGTCGCAGCCCCGCCCGGAACCAGCACGGCCCCACGGGGGCGTCGGAGGACGTGGCGCCCCGCGACCAGATCCATGAGGCACCGGAGAGGCTGGGTGGCTGCGACGGCGGGTCCGCGCCGATCCAGCGGGCACCAGCGGCTTGCCAGTCGGTCTCCGACAACGTTGTCTCCCACCAGCCGGACTCGCTCCAGCGGGAGGGCCGCCCGGCGCGGTCCCAGACCCGTACCCGCCAGTGGTAGCGGGTACGGGGGCGCAGCCCGGGCCCCTCGTAGGGGACGCCCACGCTGCGGTCGGAGGCCACCTTCCCCGAGTCCCAGACCAGCCCGGCCCCGGCCCCGGAGCCGTTCGCGAGCGCCCCGGGGTCGAGGGCCACCTGCACCTGGTACGCGCTCTGCCGGGCGCCGCACCCCGGGGCGGACAACTCCCAGCCCAGGCGGGGGCGTTCAACGTCGGTGCCAAGGAGCCGATCGGTGTACTCGACGGTGGTGCGCTCGACGCGGAGGGCTCCGGCGCGGTCACCCTCCGCCGCCGGCCCCGCCGGGCCGGCGGCCGCCGCCGGGGTGGCGGACAGCGCGGTGAGCCGGGCACCCGCGCCCGCCGTCGTGCCTTTCAGGAAGAGCCTTCGGTTCCAGGACTGGCCCATGCGTTCCTCGCTCGCTGTGTCGCCGCGGACAACGAAAAAACCGTGCTTGAAACGATTCAAACCCATTCTTGCCGGGCCATGCTATGTACGCGAGTGACGCCCAACAAGGCCTGTGACAGCGGTTGTTCAGGACCAGCCGTCGGCGGGTGGACGCCATCACGTCCACCCGCCGACGGCCGTGACACACTCCGGTCCGGTCAGCCCGGGTTGGTGGTCGTGGCGGGTTGGATGTGCGGTGACGAGCGTTCCGACCGCTGGAGGCGTGAGTGGAGGCGTGAGTGGGCCGATACTGTGCGGGCTGGCGGTGTATGCCACCTGCGGGTAAGTACCATGCCCAGCCATGGACTATCACCAGCAATTCCATCGCGCGGCGATCGAACGGGGCATCCCGGAGGATGAGGTCAGCAAGTTCGCCGAGTTCCTGCGATTCGCGATCTGGACAAGCGAGCGCCCCAACGGCGTTCCGGTCGGTCGTTGCGGCGGGTTACCCCGGCTGCCGGTGGGCATGGAGTGGCCGTCCTCTGAGCACGGGCCGCTGCCGTTCGTCGCCTCCTTCGACTGTGCGGCGCTTCCCGGAGTCGACGGCCTCGCCCTGCCGGCGGACGGCTCGCTGCTCCTCTTCTTGCACCACGAGTGGGCCCACGACACCTATTCCGTCGCCGACGAGCAGAAGTTCGCGCGGGTTGTGTACGTACCGGCCGGCACCGACACCGCAACAGCGGAGGAGCCCGACCACGACGAAGACATGTTCTGCGACATGACGCTCGACTTCGTCGGCCGGGAGTACGACCTGTTCGCCACGGTCAACGCGGAACTGCCCAGCTGGTTCGAGGACGACGATGAGGCTTCGCAGTCCGACGACCAGGAGCACCTGGCTCTCAACCTGGCACACAGAAAGGAACTCTGCGCTTTGGCCAGAGAACTCTGGCCAAAGCGCAACGGCGCCGACATCTATCTCGGCGGGTACTCCGCGGGCATTGGCGAGCTTGCCACCGACAACATGTACACCACGCCGGAGACCAGGATGGCGGAGGACATCCTTGAGGCACGCGAAAAGGCCGGCGAACTCGTCGTCCCGCCGGACGAGTGGAGTCTGCGCCTGGAGGAAGAGGCTCTACGGGTGATGCGCGCGTGGGTGCCGCTTGCCCAGTTCGTGCCGGACGAGGTCTATCAAGCGCGTTTCCTGATCCGCCACGACGACCTCGCCGCCGGTCGATTCGACAAAGCACTCTCCTTCACCGCGTTCACCGAATAGGCGGCGCGTCGTCGTACGTCCCGCGACGCACGCCGATCGCCACGCCCCCGCCGTCGCGGAGCTTCGGCGAACGTACAGCCACCTCCTGAAGGACCACGCCGACACACACGGGGCGGTAGCCGCCGGCCTGGCGGCGAGGCCGAAGCTGTCCATCGTTCGCGATGCCACCTGACAACCGCACCCCCGCGCCCCTGCCCTCAGAGGGGCAGGGCGAACCTCAGCGGGGCTGAGGCCGACACCGGCCTCAGCCCCGCTCCCGTTTTCAGTCCCCTGCTATCGGAGAGGTACAAGCCAGTGCTCTGATACGGCACCTGTAGACAGCCGTTGGTGAACCTTTCCGATCATGGTGTGGTGTCGGCGGGCACGTGCCAGCGGCCATGGCAGGGGCGGGCGCGGTGTTGATGTCATCGGCGCCAGGTGGACCCCCACAGCAGGTGGTCCACGTCTCGTCCGGGCGGCGGAAGAATCAAGGCCCGCAGCAGGCGGAGGAGTTCGTGGCTGCTGAGGGGGACGAGGTCGGCCTCGCAGGAATCGTCGCGGGTGGTCTGTGCGGTACGTTCGAGGGCGGCTGCGGTGGCCAGGAACGCGTAGGCGACCAGGGCGATCACGCTCCAGCGGTGCCAGGAGTTCCAGCAGGTGGCCTGGCCCTTGCCGAGGTGGCAGATCTCCTTCGCGTCCTGGAAGTCGTCCTCCACCCGCCACCTGAGACACACCAGTGACACCAGCCGCGCCAGAGTCACCGACCCGCGGGCGAAGCAGCGGTAGTAGGACACAGTCCGGGTGTAGCGGTGCCGGTAGGCGGACCCGCAGGTCTGCAACGACATGACTGCGACCCGACCGGGACGTCAATTCGACGCGGGCACAGCACCGTCGGCTCCATGACGCACATTCAGCTTCCCAGAGCCGCCTCGTCGACCGCCGGACGCCGGCCGTATGTGCCCGCATTGGACGGGTTGCGCGGCATCGCAATACTCGGCGTTCTGCTGTTCCACACGGGCCACCTTTCCGCGTTCCCCGAGCCATCGCGGCCAAGCCGCGCTTCCTGTGCTTCCTGTTCATCCTGCTGCAGGCCGACTAGCGCCCGACCGGGAAGGTTCACCGGGGGAAGACTGCCAAGTAGCCTCCTGATCATGACCGTTGCCGAGGTTCTCGTCTCCGTGCGCAAGTTCGACGGCCTCCTGCATTGGCACCATCCGATGGTCCGTCTTGGTGAGGACGAGCACGGCGTGTGGCTGGGTGCGCAGGTCGGTACGGTCTACAGCAAAGGCGAAGTGGGCCCGGTCTACACAACCGTGGAGCCGCGGGTCATGCTCTTTCCCCGCGATGCCTGGTGGACCGCGCTCTTCCAGGCGGCTCCCGCCGACCTGGATGCCTACTGCGACGTCACCACGCCGTCCGAGTGGCCGAACCCTGCAGAGGTCACCATGATCGACCTGGATCTCGACGTGTGCCGGATACGGGCGACGGGCGCCGTATTCGTGGATGACGAAGACGAGTTCGCCCGTCACCGGGTCCAGTACCGCTACCCGCAGGAGGTGGTGGCGCAAGCGACCGCGGCAGCCGCGTGGCTCACCGCCGCTCTGCACGACGGCACAGAACCCTTCAGCAGTCAGTACCGCACCTGGCTGGACATGGTCGGCCAGTGAGCTTCACGGCTGTTTCCGATTCCGCCAGGTTGCCATCAGTGGGCGTTCGCCCCGGAAAGGAACTGCTGTGTCGTTCCGTCATCTGGGCAGGAACTCAACCACGCTCGTGGTGACTGCGCACCCCGACGACGAGGTATTCGCCCACGATGCGGCGAACACCAATAGACGATCAGCTGGCCTTCGGAGGTGTGTGCCGATGGCAGAACGACAGTGTCAGCAGCGCAAGGTGCACTCCTCACGGCGCATCCGCGTCGAGCACGGCAGCGCGCACCTCAAGAAGTGACGGGCTCTGACCCGACACCTTGGCCGACGTGACCACACGAGTGACATCGCCCAAGCCGTCGCCGGACTGCTCTCGCACCAGCAGACCGCCACCTTCGACCGCGGGCCTTCGACCCTGAACGCCGACCACGCCACACACCTCGACGTACCACGGCCAACCGTGCACGAGGTCGTCAGGCCGACGGGTGAGGGGGTACGCGTCGACGCCCCTGCCGATCTCGAGTGATCGAGTTGCCCGCCCTCGAGGGAAATCGGACAATTGACGGTATCGCCGTCTTCCGTCGCGGGTCCTTCCGCTCCTCCTGATCGGAAACTCCCCTGCGAAGGAGTAAGGCAATGGCAGACAGGCAACAGGCACTCACCACCGATGAGTTGGGGCTCGCGGACATGCTCGGCGGCCTGCGTCGCGAACTGGAAGACGCCCAGCGGCGAGCCGCGGGGGAAAAGCTGCGCTTCGGCATCGCCGATGTCGAAGTGGAGGCCACGGTCCAGATCACCCGGAACGCCGCGGGCCGGGCGGGCATCCAGTTCTGGGTGGTCCAGGCCGGTGGCGACTACGCGCGCGGCAATGCCACCACGCACCGGATCAAGCTGAACCTCACGCTGCCGCCCACCACGCTCATCTCCGATGAGGGAGACGTCGCCGATTGACTTCCTCCCGCGCCTAAAGGCGGGGGATTCCAGCGGTCGCCCGCTGGGGTTCCTGCTTCACCGACGACCGCCCCGTCCGGGAGGACTCCCGTTGAGGTCTTACACCGTCTCCACAGGCAGACGCCGCCAGCCCGGCGGCCAGAATGTTGCGCGCCGCGTTCACGTCGCGGTCATGCACCGCGCCGCAATCACACGTCCACACGCGGACGTTCAGCGGCAGCTTCCCACGGACCGTCCCGCAGTTCCCGCACAGCTTGCTGCTGGGGAAGAAGCGGTCGATCACGACGAGTTCGCGCCCGTACCAGGCGCACTTGTACTCCAGCAGGGAGCGCAGTTCCGTCCACGACGCATCGGAAATGGCGCGTGCGAGCGTGCCGTTCTTCAGCAGGTTGCGGACGCTCAGGTCCTCGATCACGACCGTTTGGTTCTCACGGACGAGTCGAGTCGACAGCTTGTGGAGGAAGTCGCGGCGCCGGTCGGCGATCCGCGCATGCACCCGGGCGACCTTGCGGCGGGCCTTCTCGCGGTTCGCCGAGCCCTTCGCCTTGCGGGACAGCTCCTTCTGCGCGCGGGCCAGCCGGGCGCGATCCCGCCGCTCATGCTTGGGGTTGGCGACCTTTTCCCCGGTGGACAGTGTCACGAGGGAGGTGATCCCGGCGTCCAGGCCGACGGCCGCTGTGGTGGCGGGGGCCGGGGCGATGGTGTCCTGGCACAGCAGGGACACGAACCAGCGACCCGCCGCGTCCCGGGACACCGTCACCGTCGTGGGCTCGGCACCGTCGGGCAGTGGACGCGACCAGCGGACGTCCAGAGGGCCGGCCATCTTCGCCAACGTCAGCCGTCCGTCGCGCCACGTGAAGGCGCTGCGGGTGTACTCGGCCGACGCCCGGGACTTCTTGCGGCTCTTGTAGCGTGGGTACTTCGCGCGCTGGGCGAAGAAGTTCCCGAACGCCGTCTGAAGATGACGCAGCGCCTGCTGCAGCGGAACCGAGGACACCTCCGTCAGGAAGGCCAGTTCCTCGGTCTTCTTCCACTGCGTCAGCGCGGCCGAGGACTGCACATAGGAGAGGCGGCGCCGCTCGCCGTACCAGGCCCGGGTGCGCTCCTCGAGCGCCTTGTTGTAGACGAGGCGGACGCAGCCGAACGTGCGCGACAGCTCAGCCGCCTGCTCGCCGGTGGGGTAAAAGCGGTACCTGAACGCCCGCTTGACCTGCTGCGTCATGCCTCACACCGTATCAACCCCTATGTGAGCGGCCGGTGTCGGCCGGTGGACGGCGCACGCCGGTCCGCCCTGGCGGCGAACCGGCTCCCCCTGCCCTCCTCTTCAGGAGCTTCGTTTCCTCCCCGGCCCAAAGGCCGGGGTATCCACGAAGGACAGACCCGATGACCGGGCTCGACGCCGAGCGGCTGGTTTCGCTCTCCGCGGACGGCAGACGAGGCTCGGGGTATCTGCTGACACCGGAGCTCGTCCTCACCGCAGGTCACTGCGTCGGGCCGAAAGGCTCCGCGGTCACCGCCCGCGCCTACGCGCGCCATGAGGGGAGTTACGACCTCTCGGAGGAGCGGCACACCTTCCGGGTGGCGGTCCGGGGAGACGAGGAGCCCGACTACGCGCTCCTGGAATCCACCGCCGACGATCCGTTCCGGACGGCACGGGACGGCCCGTCGGGTGAGGTGCGCCTGGGCCGGCTCATCGGCGAGGACGCCGTCACCGCCCAGGCGCTGGGCTTTCCGAGGTCAGCGGTGGAGCAGGCCGGGGCGAGACGGTTGGTGAACCCGGAGGACGTGCGGGGGCGCGTCCTTCCGCTCACCGGGTCGAGGCGCGAGGTGCGTCGTCTGAACCTTCAGATCAGAACAGGCTCGTCGCCGCTCGCAAGGGGCGCGTCGCTGTGGAGCGGCATGTCGGGTGCGGCCCTGTTCAGCGGGGATCACCTCATCGGCGTGATCACGGAGGACCGCGCCACGATCGAGGGACGGCTGATCGCGCTGCCCGTCAGCGCGGTCTTCGGCGACGACGGGCCGGCCGAGGCGAACGCCTGCCTGCTGGCGGCCCTCGGCTGGACGGCACCCGAGCAACGCGTCACGCTGGACCCCGTCTGGGCGGGTGGCGAGATCCTGAAGCCCGCGTACAGCCCCCTGCCGCCACGCGATCAGTGGTCCGAGGCGGACCTGCTCGAATCCCGTCACGGTGTCGTGCCCTTCCGTGGGCGCGCGGAGCAGCTCGGAGCGCTGGTCGACTGGTGTGAGCACGAGGACGACCGGGGCGGCGGACAACGCATACGGCTGCTCACGGGCGGCAGCACGGTCGGCAAGACCCGTCTCGCCCGTGAGCTGTGCCGCACGATGGCCGGGAGGGGGTGGGTCGCCGGTGTCGTCGACCCGCTGCACGTGGACTTCTCCGGTGTCTGCGCCCTGCCCGAGGGTCGGCTGCTCGTCATCGACGACGCCGACGCCCACGCCGGGCAGCTGCACGTCCTCCTCGCCGAGGCCACCGAGCGCGGAGGCCACCATCCGCTGCGTGTCCTGGCGGTCGCCCACCGCGGCGGTCCGTGGTGGGACGCGGTCAGGCGGCGCTACGAGGCACTGGTCGACGCGGAGGATCCTGCCCCGCTTCCGCCGCTGCCGGAAGCCGACCGTGAGGACGTCTACCGGGCGGCCTATGCCGCCTTCCGGAGTTGGTACGAGGAGAGCGACAGCAAGGCCGGCGCCGCTGTGCGGGACGGTGCCGTGCCGGGGGGTGAGACCGCGACGGACGTCGTCGCGCCCGCCGGCACGGGCGTATCCGGCCTTGAGGAGCCCGACTTCGGTAGCTATCTGCTCATCCTCATCCAGGCGCTGGTGGACGCCCGCAGCCTGCTGCACAAAACGCACTCGGCCACCGCGGGACCGCCCACGCGCTCACGCGCCAACGCCTTGCTGGACTATGCCCTCGACGTGGAACGCCAGAGGTGGCAGGCATCCGCCGAGCGTCAGAGGCTGCCGCACGACCCGGTCCTGCTCGAACGGATCGTCGCCGTCTCGAGTCTGGCGGTGGCCGACGGCGAGACGGACGGGGAGCGGGAGACCGAGGCGGCGCGTCGACTGCGGCTCGTCCCCGACCTCGCCGACGAACCGGAGTGGCTCACGCGTGCATTCGCCCGATGGCAGCACGCGGAGCTCACCGGAGAGGGCTACCTGCGGTCGCTCCAGCCGCTGAGGCTCGCCGAGCGGCTCGGCGCGAAGGTCATCGCCGCGTTTCCCGATATCGCCCCGCGACTGCTCGACGTCGGCGGCGACGGCCCGGGGATCCCCCAGGCCGCGACCGACCAGGCACGCCAGATACTCAATGTGCTGCATGTCCTTCAGCTCACCGCCGGCTCCGACGGCTGCCGGGCCGGCGGGACGGGTGAGCCGTCGGCCCAGCAGCGGGCCCGCGAGGCGCTGGACGCCGCGCTGCGCGGTCACGCCCGCCCCCTCGTCAGGCTGGTCAAACAGGTCGCGGCCACCGATCAGGACCAGTTCGCGAGCGCCATCGGCACCTCGCTGGCCTGCGCGCTGAACTCCACGCTACGCAAGGAATCGGCGCAGGAGGTCGCCGCCCAGGCCCTCGGAGAACTCGACCTCGCCTGCCCGGACGTCCTGTTGGAGCTGGCCACGGCCGTCGCGGAACACGCGGTGCAGCACTACCGCCAGGGCGGCGGAGCGCCCGCCCAGGACAACCGGGAAGAGCTGGCGCGGGCACTTCAGCGCTGGTCGCTGTACCTGGCCAGTTCGGGTCTGCGCATCCAGGCGCACGAGGTCGCCGGGCAGGCGGTGGACATGTACCACGCGCTGCACCAGTTCAGTCCGTCCGAGGAGCACGAGTTCGCCTTGGCCGAGGCCCTCAAGGACCTGGCCGACCGGCTCGTCGACGTGGGGCGGTTCGAGGACGCGGACCTCTGTGCCCGGGACTCCATACGCCGTCTGGAACCGCTGTTCCAGCGCAACCCCAGCCGCGGGAACGCCTTCGGTCTGGTGAAGTCCTTGTGCACGCTGGCCACGGCCACTCACCGCATCGGCCGCCAGCGCGAGGCCCTGCAGGCAGCGACCGAGGCGTGCGAGCTGATCGAGCGGTTGCCGCAGGCCCAAGAGAGCGACGAGCACGCGCCGGACGAGATCCAGGGCATGCGGGCGTTCGCGCTGCGCGGTCTGGCGTGGCAGCTCGGTGCGAGCGGACGCGTCGACGATGCGGTGGCCAGGGCCTCGGAGAGCGTCGAGATCTACGAGGCGCTGCGCGAGAGGTGTCCGGGCCTGTGGAAACGGGACATCGCCGAGGCCCTGTCCATCCTGGGCGTCCAGCACGCCGCCCGGCAGGAGTGGGACGAGAGCGTCGACCGGCACACCGAAGCCCTGAAGCGTCATTACAACGCCCTGGAGCGGGAGTACCGCGAGGCCGTACGGCCGCAGCACGCCCTCGCGCTGGGCCGACTGGCGGAGGCGCACCTGGGCAGGGCGCGTGCCCGTCCGGCGGAGAGTCGGCAGGAGGACCTGCTCGAGGCGCTGGAACACGTCGAGCAGGCGCTGGAACAGTACGAGGGGATGCGCGAGGAGGACCGGTGGGCCAATCGCGTCCACGAGGCCTGGACGAGCTGTCTGGAGGCGGAGGTTCTCCTCGCGCTGGACGCGATGGGCCGGCCGCAGCGTGCCGCACCCGCGATCCGGCAGACCTGCGGACGGGCCGAGGCGGCCGCCCGCCGGGCACTGACGCTGTACGACGAGTTGGACGTACGTGCCTGGCGACTCAGGTTCAACAGGGCCCGGGCGCAGGCGGTGCTGGCCCAGTCGTACGGAGGCCGGGGCCGCCCCCGGGCCAAGGTGCTGCGCGCGCACGAGCAGGCGCGTTACGCGTTCGCCCGGCTCGACGCGGAGGAACCGGGGCGTGCCGAGGCGGAGTTGCACGCGATTGAGGACACGATCGAGAGCCTGCGGCAAGCCGGTCCGCCCGCCCAGGCGCGTGCGCAGACGGCCGTGAACCGGTCGGGCAAGCGGCGCAAGCGGCACCAGCCGAAGCCCCGCCTCCACGGCCGTCAAGGCCGTCAGGGTGCGGCCGGGCGCAGAAGACACCGGTGACACGGCACCAGTCCGGTCCTTGAGGTGCGGGTGAGCGGCGGCTTTCCTGGAGGTTGTCCCGTATGGTGCGCGGAGTAGCTGATGAGGGCCAGGTTGTGGATCCGGGCAATGCCGAGCATGGCCTGGTGAACACCGTTGCCTTTGAGGTGGCAGTCCCGCAGGATCTTCCAGTTCTTCAGCCGGGACGGGCGTGGTCGACCCGGGCGCGGGCCCGGCGATGGACGGCATTCTCTGCCTCCTGCCGTGGTCTGAGGCGTGTCTGACCGCGTCGTTTGCGGTGCTGGATGAGCAGGCCGGTGCCCTGGTAGCCGCCATCGGCGATGGTTGGGCGCCGCGGCAGGCTCGGTCGACGCCGGATTCGGTGAAGGCCCGGCAGTCGTTGCGGCTGCCGGGCAGAGGGATGCCGATCGCCACGGCCAGGCGGCTGTTGGCGTCGATGACGACCTGCAGGTTCGTCGAGTACCGGTAGTGCTTGCTGGAGGCGGCCACGCTGCGGTCGCGGGTGGGCACGGGTGCCGTCAACGATGTAGACGGTGTCCTTGCGCGGCCAGCGGCCCGGCGAGATGGCCAGCAAGGCCGCCAGGTGGTCGAGGATGCGGTCGGCAGCCGATTTCGAGACTCCGAACAATGACGCCACCTGCCGCAATGTCAGATTCGTTCGCGTACGTCGCGACCAACAGCACCCGGTCCTGAAGCGGCAGCCGCCAGGGACGTCCACGCTGGACATCGCCACCGCGACGCCGAACCAGCAGCCTGGCGAACTGCACCTCGGTCAGCCCGCAGAACGGCTCGATCCACTTCGGATCATCCGCTGAAATCACCCCAACCATGCCCAGCCAACGCAACAGCCGCCCCCACTGGTAACGGGACAACCTCTCTAGAAGAAAGCCCCCCTCTGACTATCGGTCGGCGTACGGGTGTTGGGCCGTCGGCTGGCCGGGCACGCTGGACCTCACGGGAGGCATCGACGAACGGCAAGAGGCCCGGGCGCCGGCCGCGCAGGCCCGCGACGTGGCACGGGCGGCGCACGACACTGCCTGGCAGCGGGTCCTACGCGCGATCAGAGGCGGCAGATGGGGCTGGCAGGACACTCCCTCCTCGGAACGTCCAGGCTGGAGGGAGCGCGGGCCGCGACCCTCGCCGACGATGTGGCGTTCGCCGTCGACTATCGGGCTTTGACGGCCGATTCCTTCGCCGGTCTCAGCACGCTCAGGTCGACGGCCGGGCCCTCGCCCGTCTTGGGCGTGACGGCGGCCCGTCGATCGGGCTGGTTGACCTCGACGACCTGGGTTGCCTCCCGGCTCAGGAACCGTGCCAGGGCGGCTCCGTAGGAACCGGTGCACTCCACCCCCGCACGATGCAGGGGGCCGATGGTCATTCCAAAAGCAACGTGGGGAATCTACCGACCCCCTCTTCGCGGTCACTCGCCGCGAAGGCGGATGAACCACTGCAGCGGCAGCCACCGGCGTCCTGCGCTTTCAAGGTTCACCCAGGGGACGGACGCTGGTCCTTGGTCACCTGTGCGGTGCATTCTTCGAATCTCTCCCTCAAAGCCGCTCACCTGCGTAAATGATCAAAGGACTGCGGTCGCTGGGTGTGGCCGGATGGTCCATCCGTCCGTATGCCGTGTTGCGGCCCTGACGGTCTGTCGGTTTTCTCATGAGCGGAGCACAACAACGGGGCTGCGCATTCGGGCCGGCCACTGCTTCCCCGGAGGAACTCATGCGTATCAAGTGTGCAGGCGCCGGCATCGGTCTGGTTCTCGGTGCCGTCGGTCTGTCGGGTCCAGCTGCAGCAGCCGCGAGCGGCCCCAGCAGTGATTCAGGTATCCACATCAGCACGAGACACGCCGTCCCAGGCTCCACCGTCCGCGTCAGCACGAGAGCCTGTGGCTCGGAGACTTATGGGAAGGGCGAGGCCGAGGCAGGAGGCCAGTTCCATCTCTTCCCGGGCGCCCGTACGGGCGTACTGACCGGCGAATTCCAGGTGCCGAGTGGAACCGAGCCCGGTGCCTACACCGTCACTCTGAAGTGCCCGCCGCGAGTCAAAGTCACGGGCACGTACCTGGTCGGCACCGGCAACCCCAGTGGTTCGGTCGATGCCGGTTTCGGGACGGGCAACGACAAGGGCACACAGCTTGCCCTGGGGGCGGTGCTGCTCGCCGGAGCCGCCGCAGGAGGCGCGATCAAGATGCGCCGCCGCCTGGCCGGTGCCCGCACCTGACGCTCTGCTCCATCGGCCCAGTCCCCGGGCCTGTGTCGGTCCGGGGGCCGAGTCGCTCCCGTCACTCATTTCGGCCGCAAAGCAAAGGCGCTAGAGCGATGGCACCCGGCGACGAGCCCGTCGATTCTTCCCCTGCGTTCACTCCCTCCACCAAGTTTCTCGCCTGCGCCCTGCTGACGGGCTTGATGCTGGTGATCACGGCACTCCGGGGCGGACAGCCTCCGCAGCCTTCGACCGCGCAGTCCTTCTCCCCCTCCCTGCGGCCCGGCCTCAGCAACACCGCCTCGGCCCACCACCCCTCAGTGTCGGCGTTGCCTCCCTCTGATCCGGTCCGGCTGCGGGTCCCCGCCATCGGCGTGAATGCCCCCATGACGGAACTGACCCTCGACGAGACAGGAGCACTGCGCCCACCACCGGCAGATTTGCCGGCCTTTGCCGGGTGGTACGGCGATGGCACAACTCCCGGCTCAGAGGGGACAGCCGTCACGACGGGACATGTCGACACGCAGGAAGGACCCGGGGTTTTCTACCGGCTCGGGGCACTGGCCAAGGGCGACACCATCGAGATCACCCGGGCAGACCGGCAAACAGCAGTCTTCACGGTCGACGCCGTCGAGCTCTACGACAAGGAGGCATTTCCGGACGAGAAGGTCTACGGCAGTTCCCCCCGGCCCGAATTACGCGTGATCACCTGTGGGGGTGAATACGCCGAAGAAACTGGCTACCAAGGCAATGTCGTGGTATTCGCGACGCTGACCGCGGTGACGTGACCACACCGAACCAGCCTTTTCGTCCTGCCCCGCCCCAGACAGCTGATGTGCTGGGCACAGCATTCACCCGTGTACGGCGTGCAGATCTGCAGCTCGTCTTTTGGCGAGAGTTTCGTGGAATGCCCGCACGACCGCCTCCAGGACGGTCACCGACTCCAAGACACTGAGCGCGAGGGCCCCGTCCGTCGTGGTCGGTTCCGTAAATTGGTGGGCCACATCGTCCATGCTAGTCAGGTGCACGAACCGCTCCTCCCACCAGGTATCCGGCAGCTGGAGGACCGGCTCGTCGGACAGGACCGGCTGGTCGACGCGCACCGACAGCTCCGCCCGGAGGACGGTGCCGTCGTCGACGCCGTCGTGGACAGCCAGGAGGGCGGGCCGGCGCCCGTCGAGGTCCCCGAACTGGGCGTCGAGGGCGCCCTCCCACAGCTCCCCTCCTGGGCCGCCGGCGCCTGGCTCGTCCCGCGATATGGGGTCCGCGTCATGATGGTCGACCTGCTGGCCCGGCTCGTCGACACCGTGGCTGCGGCGGTGGTGTATGGCACCGGTCGGCCCAACTCCTACCCGTGGCCACTGCTCCCGGCGCTGGTGGTGGCCGGACTCGGCCAGGGCCTTTATGCCGTGCCGTTCTTCACCACTGCACTGCACCACGTCCGCCCGCACGAGACCGGCTCAGCAGCCGGGCAAACTTGGAGGTACCCTCGGCATCGCCCTGCTCGGCAGCGTCTTCTTCCACATCACCACCAGGTCCGACGCTCACGCGCAGGAGAGCGCCGCACTGGCAGGAGCCTGGAGCGCCTTTTGCGTCGCGGCCGTGCTGATCCTCTCCACGGCGGTCGCCACCACCTTCATGCACCCCCGACAGCAGCGAAGTTCCCCGCCCACCGGTCCTACCCCAGGACACGAGCCGGCGGCGCAGCACAGCTCTCACGGGTGAACAGGCGAGCGGAGCTTGGCACATCGGAGCCAGGCCGTGCGGCATCGCGTCGGGCCCTCTCCCTTTTCGATCCTCCGACGCCTTCTCGGCCCCAGCACAGCGTTGAAGACGACGACCGAGTCGGTGAAGCACTGGGAGAACGGCCGCAGCGAGCCGAAGTCGCCGCGCCCGGATGCAGCGGCTCCTGACCGGGGGCGGCGAAGTATCCGGCCCCGGTGCCGTCTCGGATTCCGCGACGGTGCCGGCTGCGTCCGGCGCACCGGCCGCGTCCGAGGTGGAGACGGCAGACGCCCCGCAGCCTGTCGACGTTCCCGGTGCGGGACCGGCGCGTCCCGCCGCCCTGGCTGGCGCGACATCGCGACGTCCGTGGCCCCTCTAAAGGGGCTGCGAAGCCGGCAGCCGATCCGCGGTTCCCGCACGAGCCGCTCGCGGTGCTGGACGGCGACGGCTCCGCGCACGGCGCGGGCGGCATCGTGCTCGACTGCCCGGCGACAAGCGTGGTGGAGCTGGTGGAGTGGACGCTCAGGGAATCCGGGCTCGGTGCGCCGCGTCTGCACCGCAACGGCAAGGACAGCGACCCGCTGATCGTGCTCACCCACCGCGACCGCCATGAAGCTCGGACTGCCGGAGCGCCTGGAGGGCCACGAGCAGCCGCCGCTCCCTGCGCCTTGCGGAGCATCACCCAGTGGTCAAGCAGGTGGTGAAGGCGAAACGGCGGCTCACCCAGCCCGGGTTCGGGCCGTGGGCAACGATCTACCGCAAGGCCCAGGGGCGAGAGCGGCGATGCGTGCAACTGGCGATCCTGTCGTGGGACGCCCTCCATGAGCGGTCCTGGCCCGGCGTCTCCGCCATGGAGTCGGCAGACGTCGGCCGCGTCCTCGGCACCTATGCCCAGCGGGTCATCACCCCGCGCGGGTCAGCGGCCGTGTCCGGGCTGGAGCTCATGACGGCGCTGCACCCGCCCACCCGCGCGGTGCAGGACGCGCAGACGGGAAAAGTGGGTGCCCGGCCACAACCCTGGCTCGCTCGGGGCGGAGCCGATGGACCCGGCCCCGCCGGAGGCCACCGCCGAACACCCCGACGTCGTGAACTCCGGCTGGAGCGGCAGCACCGGGCCGCGGAGTTCAAGAAGTTCCTGATCCGGATCGACAAGGTGGTGCCCGCGCACCTGCAGATCCACCTGATCGTGGAAAGCTACGGCACCCACAAGACCCCTGCGATCAAGGCCTGGCTGGCCAAACATCCGCGGTTCGAACTGCACTTCACCCCGACCCGCTGTTCCTGGATCAAGCAGGTCGAGCGGTGGTCCGGCTACCTGGCCCACCAGATGATCCACCGCGGCGCACACAAGCACGTCCAGGCCCTGGAAGCCGACATCCGGGCCTGGGCCAAAAACTGGATCGAAGATTCCAAGCCGTTCATCTGGGCCAAGATCGCCGAAGAGATCCTCGACTCCCTCGCCCGCCTCTGCCGACGGATCTCTGGCGCTGGACACTAGCAATCACACCGACCGCAGGCCCAGCACCTGCTTGTGTGACTGGGCGCTTCAGTTGGCGAGTGAGAGGTCGAGTCGGCGAGTTGAGTCTGAGCCCGAGATCGATAGGTCGGAAGCGGCGAACCGCGTCAGCCCACGCGCCTGACCAGATCGGATCGCAGCGGTCGGGTATTGCCGGGGTGCCGGCTGCCAGGGTTGGAGTCGAAAGGGAGGCCCCCTAATGATCTCGGCACTCAACCAACTTGTCGATCTTGTCGAGGAGCACCTCGCCGAGGAGCTCGACGTCGACAAGTTCGCTGGGGCGCTCGGCACCACCGAGTACCACCTGTCGGATGTTCTCGTCGTTGGCCGGTATGCCGCTGTCGGAGTACGTGCGGCGGCGCCGCATGACAGTTGCCGCCGCCGACGTCGTGCGGGGCAAGGGGGATCTGCTGGGCATCGCCGTCCGGCACGGATACGGCTCGAGTGAGGCGTTCGGACGCGCGTTCCGGGCGGTCCACGGTGCCAGCCCCAGTGTCGTGCGCCGTAATGGAGGCCCCTTGCGCACACAACCGCAGCTCAGGTTCCGCCTGACTGTTGAAGGGAGTATCCCCATGAACACCCACCTGGTCGACCGCCCTGCATTCCGGCTGGCCGGACACGCAACCCGGGTTCCGCTCATTCATCAGGGCGTCAACCCGCACATCCAGGAACACATCGCTGCGCTACCACCGGAGGAGCATCTGCGGCTGAAGGCCCTCAGCGACACCGAACCGAAGGGCCTGCTGCAGGTCACCGATGACCTCGATCCCGACGGCAGAGAGGGCAGTGAACTGACCTACCTGCACGGAGTCGCCCTCAGCCGGGACACGCCGGTCCCGGACGGGCTCGACACCATCGAGGTACCACCTGGAATGTGGGCTGTCTTCCGTACCAGCGGACCGCATCCGCAGGCCCTGCAGACGACCTGGGCGGCGACCGCGACCGAGTGGCTCCCCTCCAACCCGTGGCGGCTACGGCCGGGCCCCTCGGTCGTCGCGGTCCACGAGCGCGCGGCCGATTTCAGCACCGCGACGTGCGAGCTATGGCTTCCCGTCGAACCAGCGTGACGCACTATCGACCGTCGAACGCGGTTGGGCGCTTGAGTTGACGGAATCAGCCAACTCAAGCGCTCAGCCACAGCTTGCTGTGACTGAGCACGATGAGTGTGGTTCCCCTTGAGGAACCCGGGCCCTCCCCCTTGATCGTGGGCATCTCGGAGACTGGATCATGAGTGGTCCAGGGAAAAGAGAGATCCCAAGTGGGGACGTACAGATATCCGGAGGAGTTCCGGGCTGACGCGGTGGCGATGGTGCGCTCGTCGGACCGGCCGGTCTCTCGCATCGCCGCAGAGCTCGGCGTGAACGGGGACACGCTGCGCCAGTGGGTGAAAAAGGCTGACATCGCGGAGGCTGCTGGCCTGGCGGCCGGGCAGGCGTCGCCGGTTCGGACCGCGACGCCGGTGGAACCGGCGAAGGACGCGGAGATCAGCCGGCTGCGTCGGCAGGTCCGCGAGCCGAGATGGAACGGGACATACTCCGGCGGGCTGCGAAGTATTTCGCGCAGGAGACGAACTGGTGAGTCGCTTCCAGTTCGTCGAGGACCACCGCGGCGCATTCGGCGTCAAGCGACTGTGCCGGGTGCTGGAATGCTCCCGGTCCGGGTTCTGTCGCTGGGTGGCCGGGACCACGGCCCGCGTCGCGCCCAGGCGAGCCGATGTGCGGCTGGCCGAGCGGATCAGGGCCATTCACGCCGCCTCGGGCGGCACCTACGGCTCCCCGCGGATCACGGCCGAGCTGGCCGACGACGGGCTGGCGGTCAATCACAAGCGGGTGGAGCGGGTGATGCGTGCCGCCGGGATCGCCGGGGTGCATCTGCGCAGGAAGGTCCGCACCACGATCCCGGAGCCGTCCGCGACGCCGGTGCCCGATCTTTTGCAGCGTGATTTCACCGCGGCCACGCCGAATACCCGCTACGTCGGCGACATCACCTACCTGCCCGTCGGTGATGGCCAATTCCTATACCTAGCGACGGTGTTGGACCTGTGCTCGAAGCGGATGGTGGGCTGGTCCATCGCCACCCACATGCGCACGGAGCTGGTCACCGACGCGCTCAAGGCCGCCGCCGCGATTCGGGGCGGACGCCTGGACGGGGCGGTCTTTCATAGTGACAACGGAGCGCAATTCGTCGCGAGGGACTTCGCGCAAGTCTGCGAGGAGCTGGGCGTGGTCCGCTCCCGCGGCGCGGTGGGGACCAGCGCGGACAAGGCCGCCGCAGAATCGTCAACGCGAGCCTGAAGAGAGAGACCTTTCAGGGGCGAAAGAGCTGGTCACGGGCGCGAGAGGCCCGCCACGCGGTCTTTCGGTGGGTCACCCGCTACAACACCAGAAGGAGACACTCCAGCATCGGTCAGATCAGTCCGATCGCCTACGAGCAAAGATCCAATACGTTGTGCCCGATGAGTAAGGCAGCCATGCCAGGTCTACAGCATTGAAACCAGTCTGGATCGATACAACAGGAGATTGAAGTGTCTACATCAGTGCTCGATATGTCGGTGTCTCTCGACGGGTACATCGCCGACCCTGACGACTTCCTCGGCGGTCAGGACGGCGAGCGGCTGCACAAGTGGGCCGACGCCAAAGGCGAGTCCGCTCGGACCGCCGCGCGGTTCCAGGAGAAATGGAACGCGGCCGGTGCGGTACTCGCGGGACGGCGGACCGCCGAACTCATGGATCACTGGGGCGGTGATCATGGAGGTCTCCCGATCTTCGTGCCCAGTCACCGCCCACCCGGCCCGGCCGCCCGCTGGGGCTATCCGTTGGTGACCTACGTGAACGACGGGATCGAAAGCGCGATGGCCCAGGCCAAGGCCGCCGCCGGCGACAAGGACGTGCAGGTGCGCGGTGCGTACACGGGGCAACGAGCGCTGGAAGCCGGAGTCCTGGACGAGGTGCAGATCCACCAGATCCCGGTGCTGCTCGGCCGCGGACGACGACTGTTCGACGTCCTGCCCTCGGAGATCGAGCTGGAGATCGCCCAGGTGATCGACACGCCGGAGGCCACCCACATCCGCTACCGCGTCCGTCGCTGATCCGGTCGCCCAGCTGAGCAGCCCGATCGCCTACGACCAGAGATCCATTACGCTGACCACGGATCGAAGCGGCCAGCGCCACCACCGAGCTGCCCAGCCTTCGCCAGTTTGCTCAGCACCTCCTGCGCGACCTCGACGCCGTCACCGCCGGCCTCAGCCTTCACTGGAACTCCGGCGTCGTGGAGGGCCATGTCAACAGGATCAAGATGCTCAAGCGCCAGATGTTCGGCCGCGCAGGATTCGAACTCCTCCGCAAGCGGGTTCTATTGGCGTGACCGAGCGCTACGGCACTACACGAAGTGGGCCAGAGCCAGAACTCACCGATAAAGCCAGTCGTGGCCCGCTCCCGTTCCATCTGTCCCCCTGACCCTTCCCTTGCCCTGTTCCGGGCCAGCGAAGGTCCCCGCGGCGCTGGTCGGGACAGGGCCTTGAAAGTCGACTGCCTAACGGCTCGGTCCGCGATTGTTGGTGGGTGTAGCTCCGTCTCGGGGGCAGCTGATCCGTGGTGTTGCGACGAGCGTTGACCAGCCGGCGATGTTGTGATGGGCGGTGCTCGGTCGGGATATTCACTGGTCGCCGCTTGTTGATGGTGGTCATACTGCCGCGGTGGATCCAGTGACTCTTGAGACCGACCGTCTGCTGTTGCGGGCCTTCACACCTGCCGACGTGGATGCGGTGTTCGAAGCCTGCCAGGACGAGGACATCCAGTTCTACACGCCGGTGCCGGTGCCGTACCGGCGTGCGGACGCGGAGAAGCTTGTCGGCGAGAAGCTGCCCGCTCAGTGGGCCGAGGACAAGGACTACACCCTCGGCGCGTTCCGCAAGGACACCGGCGCCCTGGTCGGCTCGTACTGCCTGACCCTCATCAGCCGCGGCGTCTGGGAGCTCGGTTACTGGGCGGTCAAGGAGCAGCGCGGACGCGGGTACTCGGTTGAGGCCGCTCGGGCCCTGTGCGACTGGGGCTGGGCCACTCTCGACGTGCACCGTATCGAGTGGTGGGCCATGGCCGAGAACACCGGCTCGCGTGCCGTCGCCGAGAAACTCGGCTTCACCGTCGAAGGGACACTGCGCAATCGCAGCATCGCCAACGATGGCAAGCCGCACGACTGGTGGGTGGGCGGACTGCTGAGGCCCTGATGCTCGGGCCCATGCTTCGCCGGCTGCGTTTGCTCTTCAGCGGGCCGTACGGCTGCCGTGTGTTCATTGATCTGTCGCAGGGGGTGCTGAGCGCTTCTCGCTGACGACCGAGTGCCGGACCGCGCAGAACTGAGGCGGTGGTGATCCGAGGCGAGCTACTCGCCGTTCCGACGCTACCGATGGGGCTGCAACGGCATCAGGCGGGGCATCCTGGACTTACCCGCCTTCCCCGCTCGCGCTGCTGGATCGGCCAAGCGGCCGCGCGCGCCTCCCGGTGAAGTCGCAGTGCCAGATTCATCCGCTCCCATGCCTCGGCCGGGGCGCCGGTCAGGACAGGGTCGATGCGCCAGCCGCCCGCTGGCTGGCTTCCGCTACCTCATCCGTTCCCGAATCCTCCGCAACTACTACGGCGCAGTGACCACCCTCAACCTGTTCAACTTCGCCTTCCAGGCCGTCTTCATCCTCTACGCCACCACCGAACTCGGGCTCAGCCCCGGCCTCCTGGGCGCCTTGCTGGGGAGCGGCGCCGCCGGTTCTGTGCTCGGGTCTGCGCTGACCGACGTGCTCACCTTGACGGCCACGAGCCAGCCGAGGCGCTCGTCGAGTGCCGTCCAGGCGTCCCCCATGCGGCCGGCCCGGAGTCGCCTCCATAGGGGTGCCGAATCCCAGACGCGTGTGGCATCGAGGGGTGATTTCGGCGGTGGGCCGACGGACCCGAGAAAGACGTCGGTCTCCGCCGCTCACTGCGGCGGAGACCGAACTCCAGTAGCGGGGACAGGATTTGAACCTGCGACCTCTGGGTTATGAGCCCAGCGAGCTACCGAGCTGCTCCACCCCGCGTCGGTTGGCCCACCGTACAACATGTTCCGGGCCAGGTGCTGGCGCAATGAGGCCAGTCGATGATTGTCGCCGTCGTTGAGCATGCTCCCAGCGCCCGAAATCGCCGCGCGATGTCCGGAAGCGAACGAGAGGTTCGCCAACGACATCCCCGCTATCGCCCCGTCCCACCCTGAGGCAAGTCCGCGTCACTCTAGGGAGTTGAGCGCTCTTCCGCTGCTGAACACGCGGCATCGGACTCGCGTACTCTCACACGCCTGCCGCATGTAGCCGGGCCTAGCTGCTGGCCGAATCGAGGAGGGGACGGTGCCGAGGTGATAACGGATACCGACTGGGGCGATCGCGGGCTGTGCAAGAGCGCCGACCCGGACGAACTGTTCGTTGAGGGAGCCGCGCAAAACCGGGCGAAGGCCGTATGTACCGGCTGCCCCGTGCGCACCGAATGCCTGGCCTACGCCCTGGACCAGCGCATCGAGCACGGCATCTGGGGCGGCATGACCGAACGCGAGCGGCGGGCGCTCCTTCGCCGCCGGCCGACCGTGACGTCGTGGTGGCACCTCCTGCACACAGCCCGCATGGAGCATGAGCAGCAGACCTATGCCGCCGTCCCGGCCGAGGACCGCATCCGGGTCTTGCACGAGGCCTGCTGACCGCGCAGGTGGGCGCCATCACGCCAGGGCAGGGCCTTGCGGAATGGCCGAAACGCGGACAGTACCGACAGGTCGGAGGAATGTTCGACAAGATCCGCCGTCGCCTCCTCCGTACGCTTCTACTCTCCGACAGCGAGGGCGAGCGGGTCGAGGCCGGCGAAGCGGTAGTTGACGAAGACGATCAAGATCGAAAGTGGAGCTGCCCGCCGGGCGAGATGGTGGCGCTTGAACGCACCGCGCAACACCTACACCACAGCGACGACGACCTCCAGGGTTGACGTCGACCACCGGGCGGGATCCGCTCCCCACACCCCTGCGGCCGCAGCCCGCCTGCTTCCGGACTCGGCGGCAGTATTCACCCTGTCGGCGGCCTGGCGGTGTCGGCGGTCATGTATTTCCCCATCGCGAGCGTCAGCTTCCCCGCGCAGGCGTTCGACCCGGTCACACCATCGTGGTCGTTTCTCGACCGATCGGAGGGTGAGGCTAGGTTCGGCTGGTCAGTCCCAGTCGGATGCCGGCTGGTCGACTCGACCGCCTCTGTGCGGTGTAGGGATGTAGTCGCGAGCGCCGCCAGGTAGCGCAGCGACACACGCCGCCGACCAGGCGCTGACCAGCAGGGGCATCGGGTCAGTGGCCACGCAGCGAGATCCACATCTGGTGGAGTCCGCTCTGTTCGATGGGGCGGTCGCAGACACTGCAGCTGTGGATGGCGGTGGCGCCCGAGTGCCGAGGATCCAGGCTTCCCAGATCGATGTCCACGACGGAGTTCGGGGAAGGATGTAGCTGTGGGAACGGCGGCGGTCGCAGCTTGTAGTTGCCGAACAACGCCCGTGTGCTCACCGTGCTGCGGGTCAGCTTCCGGCATCGGGTGATCTCGTAGGGGAACCAGTGCAGCCGGTAGGAGGTGTAGGGGGTGAACTCCTCCAGACTGGTCATGGCCCCGATCTCGGGCGGGATCCGGACCAGATTGCTGCCGTAGAGCACGAGGCGCCTGACCGCCGTCAGCTGGGCGATGCTCGGTGTCCGATGGGAACGACGCCTCGAACTCCACGACGCCTTCGTCTCCCTGGCATGCAGCCTCATCTGCTGGCGACGCCTCAAGAAGGCCCACCCATGACCCTGTTACGAGTTCCAAGAGCCCGAAGACCGAGGCGGCTCAGGTCGGCTTCTTCCCCCGGTGAGACGATTTCGTCGCCCGGGTCGGCTCAGCCCCCATGAGGGCTGGGCCGAGTCACGTCCTGCCGAGCCGCCGGCTGCCCCAAGATCTCTGCAGATCCATTGGCGACGGAGTCGTTCCCGCCTATCGCGGCCCCGACGGTTCGGCCGACCGGTTCGGCGGAGCCTTGGCATTCTTGGCGGCGGCTGCCGCGACAGTTGCCAGGTCTTCGCCCGAGAAGCCGGCGCGGCTCAGCACCGCCAGAGATTTGTTCGTCGCCAGCGTGCACAACGCCAGCTCTGCCGCCTCCTGCTCACCGGCCCCCGCCGCCAGCAACGCCTGCTCCAGCCTCGACCGCAAACCGTCGATCATGGCGCGGACCATCGCCCGTCCCTCCGCGTCAAGGGCCGGGATCTGCGTTGCCGACACCGTGAGCAGGCAGCCGTCCGGGACCGTCGGGTCGGCGATGCGGTTCAGGGCGACCTGCAGGTAGGCGGCCACAACGGCGCTCGGGCTCGGGTGGGGGCCGGACAGTGCCTGCTCGTACAGCGGGTGGTAGGTCTGCGCGTACCGCTGGAGGCTTTTGCGGAAGAGGGCGCTCTTGTCGCCGAAGGTGCCATAGAGCGAGCCCCGGCCCAGGCCCGTGCCCTCGGTCAGGCGATCAATCGAGGCCTCCGAATAACCCCAGCGCCAGTAGACGTGCATCGCACGTCGTAGCGCCTCGTCCACGTCGAATTGCTTGCGGCCAGCCATGGTCCGTCAGCCTACACATCTTGTACCGATCGTTCAAAGATGAGTATGGTCGTCGGCATGACCAACTTGAGTTCGCTGCGACTGCATGACGGATTCCTTGACGTCTTCACCAGCCGGCTCGTGGAGGTGAACGGGCTGCGGCTGCACGCGGTCACCGGTGGGGAGGGCCCGGCGCTGCTGCTGATCGGCGGGTGGCCCCAGACCTGGTACGCGTGGCGGGAGGTGATGCCCGCCCTCGCCCGCGGGCACACCGTCGTCGCCGTCGACTCGCGCGGGGCCGGGCTCTCCGACAAGCCCGACGACGGGTACGACGCCGGCACGCTGGCCGCCGATCTGGTCGCGTTGATGGCCGCGCTGGGGCACGACCGGTTCGACGTGGTCGGCCACGACATCGGCACGTGGACCGGATACGCCGTCGCCGCCGATCACCCCGAGCGGGTGGGCCGGCTCGCCATCATCGAAGCGGTGATCCCCGGTCTCACGCCGTCCCCGCCGTTCTTCGGCCCGGCCGCGGCCAACCTGAGGCTCTGGCAGTTCGGCTTCAACCGACTCACCGACCTCAACGAGGAACTGGTCCGGGGACGGGAACAGCTCTTCTTCGGCTGGCAGTTCGCCACCAAGGCCGCCACGCCGACCGCGATCCCCGCGTACGCCGTCGACGCCTACGTCGACGCGATCACCGCGGATCCTCGGGCGCTGCGGGCGAGCTTCGCGTACTACCGGGCGCTGGACGAGACGATGGCGCAGAACGAGCAGCGCAGCAAGACCCGGCTGACGCTGCCGGTGCTCGCCGTCGGCGGCGCGCTGTGGAGCGGCGCGAATGCCGCCCAGACGATGCGGCTGGCGGCCGACGACGTCACGGGGGTCGTCCTCGACGACTGCGGCCATTACCCGGCCGAGGAGCAGCCGACGCGGTTCGTCGAGATCCTGGAGGACTTCCTCGTGGCCAACCGGTAGCAGGCACGCCACACAGCTGAACTTCGCGAACGACAGGCGGAGCTTCACAAACTCCGCTACGTCGTCGAGCAGGCATTCGCCCTCCTCCACCAGTTCAACGCCTCGCCATCCGATGGGAACGACGCCTCGAACTCCACGACGCCTTCGTCTCCCTGGCATGCAGCCTCATCTGCTGGCGACGCCTCAAGAAGGCCCACCCATGATCCTGTTACGAGCTCTAAGGGCCCAGAACCAACAACCGCTCAGGGCCGGTCACCGACGCCACCCGGGAACTCGTCGCGCACTGGAGCGTCCCCGACGCCGACTGGGCGGGCCTTCGTCGACAGCGCGCGCAACCATCTCCTCAGCGAGGCATCCGAGCCAAGACCTTTTCGCCGGAGCTTGCCCCAGATCTTGCTCTCCGCGCTCAACGCCCGGTTCGCGGCCTGCGCTTCACAACCCGCTCCCCTGTCTCGATACGGGGTCACATCACCGGGAATATCCCTAAAAGGATGTACTTCAGCCATGTCGGTGGCCCTGGAGGCGAAGAGATCGGCAGAGTCTACGGAGCAACGACACCCGTCCCACGGCCTCCTGGCCAGTGAAGGGAAACCGGACAGGTGGTACCGCAAGCGTCTCGCCGTCAGTCTCGTCGCGGCATCGGCTCTCCTCGGCGCCGGCCTCGTGACAGCCTCACCGGCATCGGCAGCCCCCACGGCGTCTACGGTATCCACGCAGGGCACGGCCCCGGCCTGCGTCAAGCGGGGCGTCATCAAGCGGCGTTTCGGTGTTTGCCCAGCTCAGAATTCGAACGGCAGGGGCTGAGCGGTGAGGTCTATGGAGAACCTGGCATGACGACCTGCCGCGAGCAGCGGACCGCGCCTGACTGAACGCCTGACGCCAAGGTGGCCCGTCGCGAGACTGAAGCGGGACGTTCACGCTGGGGCGGGGAAGGGGACGGTCATGGTGCGGTGGCCGTCGCCATTGGTTGGGCTGCGGGGATCGCCAAGAGCGCCCATGAGCATCGCCAAATGGCGGGCCGCTTCGATGGTGAAGGCTCCGTCCGGCCTGGCTGTTCCTTCCGGGGGCAGCCGCGTTTCGGCTGGGGTCGGAGGGTGGCCTCCTATGGATCGCGCCAGATCTATGTTTACGAGCCAGCAGGCCACGGCCACCTCAGCTTGGTCGGCTACCGTCCGGCGGACCCTGATGTGGCCGTACAGGGTGAAGTCGTCTCCGCCGTAGGGGACTGTTGTCGTGTGTTCCTCGCCATCAGCCGCTTGTCGCAGCAACTCACGCGCGGCGGGAGCGAGCACGGATCGGGCCATCGGCTCCGCAAAGAGCACAGGGCCTCCTCGTCGAGCACGAAGACAAGCATCGCAGGGCTGAGGCCCGACCACCAGAAGCTGCCCTGGCGCAGGACCCAGACTTCCCAGAACGGCGGTTCGGAAACAGGCTCTCGGTACGAGGCCCCGGCTTCGGGCCCGCACCCGTGCCGAACGAGAGCCGGGCTGCGACGTCTATCTGCGCGCGGCGGTATCGCTGGGGATGTCGGACCAGGCGATGCGAGCCGTGATGCGCTTGCCGATCCACCCACTGGGCATTGAACCCTCTCGAGGTGGCCAGGGGCGACTCCGCATTCCCACCTCTGCTGTGGTGGCACCTCCGGGCCACCCGTCGGACGGGCCCTAGCAGAGTCAGCTGGGACCAGTCCCGGCACCCGTAAGCCCGTGCCTGTTGTTGTACGTGACCCTTGATGACCTGCTCCCGGCGCTCGAAGACGTCTCGCAGTCAGGGAGCTGGTGTCAGGCCCCGGAACCGTCTGGCTTCCGGAACCTGACGTTGACTCATCACCGGTTCAGCGGTCGACGGCCGCGGCAGCGAGGCGGGCGTCGTCGTCCTCATGGCCGTCGTCCTTCGCGAGGGGCCGGGCCTCGTAGGTGATGCGGATGACGCCGTCGGCGTGCCTCGGTGCTGGCGCGGACGCCGAAGACATCGGCGAGGAGGTCCGGGGTGAGCACCTCCAGGACCGGGCCCGCCGCCGCGACGGTTCCCTGCCGCAGGACGACCACGTGGTTGCAGAGGCGGGCGGCGAGGTCGAGGTCGTGCAGCACGGCAAGAGTGGTGACGCCGGTGGCGCGGATCAGGTCTAGTAGCTCGAACCGGGCCCGGAAGTCGAGGTGGTTGGTGAGCTCGTCCAGCACGAGAAGCCCAGCTTCAGGACCGGCGCCGGGTTCTCCGGCTCCTGACCGCCGGACGCCTCCCCGATCCAGCGGACGGTCTTGCCGTCGGAGTAGGTCTGCAGGGTCTTGAAGGTCAGCTGGTCGGTGTCCTCGGGAAGTTGTCCGAAGGCGACGTTGAAGTCCTCGTAGTGACGGGGTCGATCTTCCTCCGGTAAAGGTGATCTCCGAGACGGTGTCGGTCCCCTGCGAGGAGCCCGGCGGGCTTGGGGGCGAGAAAGTCTGGCCGGCGGGGCAGTCGAACCTCCTTCCGCGCCCGTCTTTACAGGGGAACGAGGGAGGGCGCATTGAACGCCGACGAGGAACGCCAGTTCCGCGAGTTCGTGGCGGCACGGTCGAGATCGCTGCTGCACACGGCCTACCTGCTCACCGGGGACTGGGAGCAGGGCCGGGACCTGCTCCAGACCGCGCTTGCCGCCACCGCTCGGCGCTGGTCGAAGCTGCGCGACCGGGAGCAGCCGGAGATCTATGTGCGCCGGGCGCTTTACCACGCCCAGGTGGACCGCTTCCGACTGCTCAGCTGGGGACGGGAGACGGTCACCGACACCCTGCCGGACCAGCCGTCCGCGCAGGCCGTCGACTGGGCCGAGACCGTGGTCCAGCGGCAGGACATCATGGCCGCGCTGCGGCGGCTGCCCAAGCGCCAGCGTGCGGTGGTCGTGCTGCGCTACTTCGAGGACCGGCCGGACGCGGAGATCGCCGCGATTCTGGGTGTCGCCCAGGGGACGGTCCGCAGCCAGACCCACAAGGCCCTCGCTTCTCTCCGTACCGCCTTGGCCGAGGCGGGGCAGTCGGCCGCCTCCTCCACCGCCTCCGGAAGGGGCGTCGTCGCATGAACGACTCGACCGAACACCCGCTGCACGAAACGTCGTTGCACGACGCCCTGCACGCCCAGGTCCGAGGGAGCGGCGAGGATGCCGCCGGTGCCCATCTGGTCGGCCTGGCCGACGGCGCGTTGCGGATCGCCCGGCGGCGGCAGCGGCTGGCCCGTGCCGGTGTCGGCATCGTCGCCGCCGTCGCGGTCGCCACCGCCTGGGTGGCCGTCGCGGACGGCGCGACCCTGCGCGCCCACGTGGGTCAGCCCGCCGCAGGGGGCGAGACCACGAACACCGGGAAGACGGCCCTGATCTCCTTCCTGCCGGTCATCTCGTCCAAAGAGCACGCCTGCGCCCAGGGCAGCGGCGGCTACCCCGTGCCCGCGAGCGCGACCCACCCGGAGTTCTGCGTCCAGGCCGACCGGGCCAGAGGCATGACCGACGTCCAGGTCGCCTCCGCGAAGGCCGACAAGAGCGGTGCCGACGGCACCTGGCGGGTCGAGGTGACCCTCAGCTCCGCCGACCGGACCCGTTTCGCCGCCCTCACCGGCTCCATCGCGTCGGCCCCGGCCCCACGCAACGAATTCGCCATCGTCATCGACGGCAAGGTCCGGGGCACCCCCTTCGTGACCTCGTCGATCACCGGCGGCCGTATCGAGATCGTCGGGCCCTACGTCGGAGACCTCACCGGCGCCACCGCCCACGACCTCGCCCATCGGCTGGACCCGAACTGACAGCCGGTGCAGATCACCGAGTCACCCGGAGCGGCCGGTGGCGACGCTGCCAGCCAGGTTCACCGCTCCTCGCGGTAAGGGTTGAGTAGCTTAAGGCCATTACAACAGTGTGGCCGGTATGACACAACAAACCGCCGGACGTGCCGGATCCCAGGCCCGCGACCCGTGGCGCTATCGCTGGATCGTGCTGGGCATTGCCACCTTCACCCAGGCCGCATCCGGCTTCTTCGTAGGCGGCATCGGAGCGCTCGGCGTCCACTTTCAGAACGCCTTGGACCTGAGCACGGTGCAGCTGGGTCTGCTGGTCTCGGCGGCCCAGCTCGTGCCGTTGGCCGGGCTGCTGGTGGCCGGCGAGCTACTGGACCGCTACAGCGAGCGCTGGGTGGTCGGGATCGGGGCCGGCGCGGTCGGGCTGGCTCTGGGCGCGGGGAGCCTGGCGCCGGGATACACGGCCCTGCTGGTCGCGCTGTTGGTGGTCGGCATGGGATACAGCACCGTCCAGCCGGGTGGGAGCAAGTCCGTGGCGTCTTGGTTCGACGCGTCACAGCGCGGCTTCGCTATGGGTATCCGCCAGGCCGGGCTGCCGCTGGGGGCGGCGCTCGCCTCGGCCGTACTCCCACTCGTAGCTGAGGAGTTCGGCTGGCGGGCGACACTGCTGACCGGCGGCTTCGTCGCGCTGCTTGGAGCCGGCCTCTTCATGGGCTGCTACCGTCGGCCACCCACACCGCCCGCCCCGCAGGACAAGGAACCGTCGGACCCGCTCGCGGCACTGCTTCGCGCCCGGCTACGAATGCTCCGCGAACCGTCCACAGTGAAGATCATGCTGTCGGGAACCAGCCTGATCTCGGTGCAGTACGGCGTGGGCATCCTGACGGTGCTCCACCTCCACCAGTCGTCATCGGTCGGCGCCTCGAAGGCGGCCCTGGTCTTGGCGGCCTCCCAGGGTGCGGGCGTTGCGGGCCGGATCTGCCTGGCGGCATGGAGCGACCGGAGCAGGTCCGGGCGCTATGCCATCGTCCTGGTCTGCATGGTCGCCGTGATCGCCGGGCTGGCCGTGCTGATGACACCGGCCGGGAAGGGACCGGTCGTCGCTTCCGGCGTCTTCGTCTGGCTCGGCTTCTTCGGCTTCGGCTGGTACGGCCCGTGGGTCGCCTACGTCACCGAAGCGGCCCCACCGGGCAAGACCGGCTTCGCCCTGGGTCTGGCCATGTCCGTCAACCAGATCGCCATCGTCACGGTTCCGCCTGTGCTCGGCCTGCTGGTCGACCTCACCAGCAGCTTCACCCCGGCCTGGCTACTGCTGTCCCTGCTGACCGTCGTCGCGCTGGCGGTCACGGCCGAGGCGGAACTCCGCACCCGCTGACGCGTCTCAGACCATTGACCCTTCACTTCACGCGCAGCCCCGAGGCGCTGCACGACTTCTTCGCCTGCTCCCGTCTCCCTGCTCCCTGCTGGCCCGTCGCCGGCGGTCAGTCGGTCCCCTCATCCAGCCTGCGCAACACGTCCTCCACCAGCGTGGTGGTCCGCGGCGCCGGCGGGGTCGTGCCCGGGGACCTGGAGCGGCTGTAGGCGGGCGCGTGGAGCCGATCGATGGGGTCAGCCACGGGGCAGGAGGAGGCGGGAGAGGACGGCGGTGGCGAGGAGGAGGGCGGCGACGATGAGGAGGCCGATGCGCATGCCCGGGAGGGAGAAGCCGCCGCCGGGGCCGGCGAGCAGGCTGCCGAAGAGGGCGACGGCAAGTGCACCGCCGGTCTGGCGAAAGGAGTTGAGCAGCCCGGACGCGGTCCCTGCTCGCTCCTGCGGGACGGCGTCCATGAGCAGCGCGGTCAGCGCGGGCACCGCGAGCGCGCCGCCGACGCTCAGCGGCAGCAGCAGGACGAGCACCATCCATACCGGGGTGTGCGCGGCCAGCGGCAGCATGGCCAGCATCGCTCCGGTGAAGACCAGCTGCCCGGCGACGATCACCGGCCGCCGCCCGATCCGCTCTGCCAGCCGCGGCGACACCAGGTTGGTCGCCGTCACCACCGCCGACATCGGGACGAACATCAGTCCGGCCGCTATCGCCGACATCCCGCGCAGCTGCTGGTAGTACAGCCCGAGCAGGAAGATTCCGCCGTAGAAGGCGGCGTTGACGGCGAAACCGACCGCGAGCGGGACGGCCACCGGGCGGTCCGTCAGCATGCCCAGCGGAACCATGGGCTGGCGGTGCCGGGCCTCCACCATGCGGAAGGCGCACCCGGAGGCGAGGGCGATCGCGGCAGCGGCCAGCACGGGGCCGCTGGTCCAGCCCAGGTGGCCGCCCTCGATCACCGCGAAGGCCAGCCCGGCCAGGGCCAGTACGGCGGTGAGCTGGCCACCGCCGTCCAGTGCGGCGGGCCGGCGCGGGGAGCGCGGCACCCGGACCAGCAGGCCCAGGATCACCGCGCCCACGGGGAGGTTGAGCAGGAAGACCGCTCGCCAGCCGGCCGAGTCGGTGAGCAGCCCGCCCAGCACCGGACCCGCGGCCATCGCCACCGAGCCGCCGACCGTCCACAGCGCGATGGCGCGGGCACGCGCCCGGGGGTCCTCGTAGGCCTGCCGGATCAGCGCCAGCGAGGCCGGCATCACGACCGCGGCGGCGGCGCCCTGCGCCACGCGTGCGCCGACCAGCACGCCGATGCCGGGCGCGAGCGCGCAGCCGAGCGAGGCGAGGGTGAACAAGGCGACGCCCCATGCGTAGGCGCGGCGGGCACCGGTGCGGTCGGCGAGGGCTCCCGCGGAGAGCATCAGGGCCGCGAACATCAGGGTGTACGCGTCAACCACCCACTGCAGCCCGGCCATCCCGCCACTGAGGGAGTCCCGGATCGCGGGCAGCGCGATGTTCACGGCCGAGACGTCGATGGTGATCACGGTGAAGCCGAGAAGCGAAGCGACCAGCGCGACGCCGCTCCGCCGCGACACGGCGGGTGCCTCGGCAGGCGGCGCGGTTGGCCGGGCTCGGCCCGGCTGTCGTCGCCGCAGCTCGGGCGCCGACGGTTCCGAGTCGTGCCCGGGGGTGGAGGCGGTGGACGGGGACGGGGCAGGGGTGGCAGGCATGGTGAACTCCTGGGCGACTGCAAGGGACGGCTCATCAGAGAGGACCGGGCGGGCGGCCGCAGCCCGCCGGGGCCGCGGACCGGTGTCTCGCACCCCCTGGGCCCCGGCGGACGGGCCGCCCGCTCCGGCGGATCAACTCTCCGCCCGCGCGCGGCCGCCCGGAAGACCGCGCTGTGCCCGGGGTGCGGCGTTCCAGGCCCTGACACGGCCCCCCACGCTCTTTCCCCGCCTGCGACAATGGCCGAATGGCAGCAGCAGCGGATACGAGGGGCACGGAGCTCGGCCGATACCTGAAGGCCCGCAGGGCGCAGGTACGCCCGGAGGATGTCGGTCTCCCGGCCGGTGCGGGCCTGCGCCGCACTCCCGGACTGCGCCGGGAGGAGCTGGCCGCCCTGGCCGGAGTGAGCGTCGACTACTACATCCGCCTGGAGCGCGGCCGGGAGACCAACCCCTCCCCCGCCGTCGTGGACGCTCTCGGCCGGGCCCTGCGGCTGCGTGGCGACGGTTACGAACGCCTGCACGAACTCGCGGAAATGGCCTCAGGCCGGCCCTCCGGACTGCCGGCCTGCTCGGACCACACCGTCCGCGACTCGGTGCTGCGGATGCTGGAGTCGGTGCGTCCGCTGCCCGCCTATGTGGTGAGCCGCTACAACCGCGTACTGGCCGCGAACCCGCCCGGCCGACGGCTGATGCCCGGACTCTGGGACTGGCCGGAGGACCAGCGCAACCTGACCCGCTATCTCTTCCTCCACCCGGTCGGCCGGACGCTCTACGAGCCGTGGGAGGAAACCGTCGCCCTCTCGGTGGCGCATCTGCGGGCGGTCGCCGGGGCCGACCCGGACGATCCGGAGCTGACCGCGCTCGTCGGCGAACTGATGCTGAAGTCAGCGAAGTTCGCGCAACTCTGGGAGCGGTACGACGTCTGCGAACGCGGCGGCGGGCAGAAGTGCTTCCAGCATCCGAAGGCCGGCCCGATGACCCTGACCTACGAGGTGATGCGCCTGGCCCGGACGGGCGGCCAGCGCATGGTGGTCTACCAGGCAGCCCCCGGCACCCCGGACGAGACGGCCATGCTGCGCCTGGAGTCCACGGACAACCGACCGGAGTCGGCCCCCTCGGACCATCCCGAGCCAGCCTCCGAGCCCCACCTCGCCGGCATGCCCTCCGCGGCCCACGCCTCCGCCGGCTGAGCCCGGCCCCCACCCTCGCCTCTTCGGGGCACCTCGGTCCCCGGCGAAAGCGCGGTTACTGACCTTGCTGGCGTGATGTCGCGGGGCTGACAAGTTGTGGTTGTGGCAGTAAGCCGGGCACATGAGGTATCCGCAAGGGGGCGGGTTGACCGCGGAGCGTCGGGCGTTTCGCGAGCACATCCGGATGCAGGCGGCCGAGTTGTTCGCCCTCGGACACGACAATGCAGCCGTCGCTGGGCAGTTACGTGTCAGTGTGCGGTCGGTACAGCGATGGCACCAGGCGTGGGAGCACGGCGGAACACCGGCTCTGGAGTCGAAGGGGCCGGCGTCCAGGCCCAAGCTGAGTGAGGCACTGTTCGCTGTGCTCGAGCAGGAGCTGGCCAAGGGGCCGGTCGCGCACGGCTGGCCGGATCAGACCTGGACGCTGGAGCGGATCAAGACGCTGATCGGGCGCCGGTTCCACAAGAGCATGACGCTGTCGGCCATCGCGCAGATGCTGCACCGGCACGGCTTCAGCCACCAAGTCCCGGCCCGCCGCGCGATCGAGCGCGACGAGGAAGCCGTCACCGGCTGGGTGAAGGAGACCTGGCCCCAGGTGGAAACGCCGTGGCGGCGCTCGGGGCCTGGCTCTGCTTCGAAGACGAAGCAGGTTTCTCGATGACGCCGCCCACCGCCCGTACCTGGTCCCGACGCGGGCACACGCCCGTCATCCGGGTGCGGGGACGCTCTCAACGCCGTTTCTCCATCGCCGCTTTGGCCTGCTACAGCAGGGCGAACGCTCACGGCTGATCTACCGGCCCAAGCGGCACGTCGATCACAAGCGGGGCGGCAGACGCAGTTTCACCTGGACCGATTACCGCGACCTGCTCATCGCCGCCCACCAGCAGCTCGGCACACCGATCGTGCTCGTATGGGACAACTGGCTCAGGTTGCCTTGTTCAGGATCTGTCGGCCCGCGGTCCTGGGCGGCGGTTGCTGCCCTCGGGTCGGCGGGCGTGTCTCGATAGGGGCTTTGCTGCACAAGGCACCGTCACAGTTCTGACCGCTCACCGGTCCGACGTCGGCCATCAGCCCGTGTCGATCGAGGAGTCGCGTGACCGTCACCAGCCTGCCCCAGCCGACTTTGCCTGCACCGTCTGAAGAACCGCTGGCGGAGGACGTGATCCTGGGGGTCGATACCCATAAGGACGTGCATGTTGCCGCCGTTGTCACCGTGCTCGGGGTGCTCCTGGCCCACCAGGAGTTCCCGGTCACCGCTGTCGGCTATCGCCAACTCCTGTCCTGGGCACGCTCTTTCGGCGCCCTGCGCCGAGCCGGTGTGGAGTGCACCGGCTCGTTCGGAGCGGCTCTGGCACGCTTCCTGAGCCGGGAGAACATATGCGTCGTCGAGGTCAACCAGCCTGACCGCGCCCTGCGCCGCAAGCACGGCAAGACCGATGCCGTCGATGCGGAGGCCGCAGCCCGCGCGGTTTTGTCTGGGCGAGCGGACGTCACGCCCAAGACCGGCGAGGGCCCGGCCGCCGACATGCGCGTACTGCGGCTGGCGAAGGAGTCGGCCGTCAAGGCCCGCACGCAGGCGAAGAACCAGCTCAAGGCCGTACTTCTTGGAGTCGATCCCGTGCTGCGCGAGGCACTGTCCGACCTCAGTAACACGGCCCTGATCGCCACGTGCGCCGATCTTCCCGATGCTGGCGACGCCGCCGTCTTCACGCTCCGGCTGCTGGCCCGGCGCATCCAGCAGCTGACGGTTGAGGTGAAGGAACTCGCCCGCCGGGTCACCAAGGCCGTTCGTCGGTGCCGGCCGCAGCTTCTGGACATCATCGGGGTTGGGCCCGACAGCGCCGCTGCCCTGTTGATCGCTGCCGGCGACAATCCGGAACGGCTGGCCAGCGAAGCATCGTTCGCCGCTCTATGCGGCGTCAGCCCGGTCGAGCAGTCTTCCGGAAAGACGCAGCGACGGAGACTGAACCGCGGAGGAAACCGGCAGGCCAACGCTGCCCTCTACCGCATCGTCATCACTCGCCTTCGCCGTGACACCCGCACACGTCTCTACCTCGAGCGGCGGACCAAGCAAGGCATGTCGAAACGCGAGATCATCCGTTGCCTCAAACGCTACGTTGCTCGCGAGATCTACGGTCAGATCCAGCGGGCGTCAGCTCTTGGCGCCCCGTCTGCCGCCGCTTGACGCAACATAGGGGCATCCTGAACGTCCACAGAGACCACCGGCTGAGGGAGTTCATCGACTGCTGCGACTGGATCACCGCTACTTCCTGCCGCCCTGTGCACCCGACCTCAACCCCGTCGAGGGCGTCTGGTCACTGCTGCGACGTAGCAGCCAGGCCAATACCGCTTTCACCGACCCTGACCACCTCATGAGCGCGCTTCGGCACGGTCTCCGCCAGATCCAGTACCGAAGCAACCTCATCGACGGATGCTTCACCGAAACTGGTCTCACCTTGCCGACATCACGACAACAAGGTCAGTAGCGGTGAACCCGGTGATGCGCCGCACGATCGTGTGGGGTGCGGCCCTACTTCACCTCGCCCAGCCACGTCACGCACAACCACTTTGCGGCTCGTGTCCGACATAGAGGTCTGGGGGCCTGACAGGGAGGAGCTGCCCACCCCCTCGGCTGGAAGCCAAATTCGCCCGCCATTGGACCGACTGCGCACCCTGCGGCCCACCACACCATCTGGGCGTGGTGGTCGAGGCGGCGATCGTGGTCGCGGTTGAGGCGGCGTGAGCGGGAGAGCCAGCTCAGCGTGCGCTCCACCACCCACCTGCGGGCCAGTACGACAGATTCGCGTTGCCCGTCGGAGCGGCGCACGACCTCGATCCGGACTCCGGGGCGGGCGAACGCCTTCGCCAGCGCCTGCCCCTGGTAGGCACTGTCGACCCACACCAGCTTCAAGAGGCGGCCCCGGCTGGTCCATGAACGGCTCCAGCAGCGCGGGGGCGGCCTTGGAGTCGTACACATCGGCCGTGGTCACGAAATCCGGTTTGCCGCAACGCACTCAGCCCGGCTGGGCGGACCTCAGCGCCGCCAGCCGCGAACGAGCGTCCCGGACCGTGGGATGGCCATCACCGAGACGTACGGCGACCTCGTCCACGACGCGTTCGGCGTAAGCCGTTCCGCTTGTCCCGTCATAGCCGAGCAAGGCGTGGGAGACCTTGAGGCGCAGGGCCAGGGGGTGGTCCTCGCCGAGCCGGGAGCGCGCCTCCGCGGCGAAGGCGCCGCATTCCCGGCGTACCTGGTCGGTCGACTTCGAACCGCCTTCGCGTTCCCAGGCGAGGACTTGGGCTTCGAGGTCCCGGGCCGCGGTGTCGGGGGTGCGTGCCTCGGGTCGCGTGTCACTGCTGTCGCCGCCCGTCGCCGGCCGTGCGGCGACCGTGGTGTCGTCCGGCCCCTCGAGCCGAGTGTGGACGAGCGTCTCGAAGCGGCGGGTGGCCGGGAGAGCGGCGTGCTCGCGGATGAGGGTCGTTGCCTCGGCGGGCAGGGGCGGCGGGGCGCAGCGTTCCGCCTCCGGTCCGAGGGGTGCGCCCGCAGGAGCGGCCGCGAGGGCCGCGGCGACCTCGGCGGGGTGTCGGCCGCCGGGCCTGGTGCGGCGGCTCCGCCCGGCGCGCAACACCGGCAGGCCGCCCCGATCCCCGGCCGCGCCTTCCATCCCGCCCTCCCACTCCTCGACTCATGCCAGGACATGGGCGTAGAGGGTCGCGAGGGATGTTCGCGGCCCGCCCAGTGGCTTCAATCAATGGGCAGTAGTGCTAAGTTGACGAGACCGACCAAATCTGGCTGTCCAGGCCAATCCCTGTTCACAGAAGTGTCCCGCCGCACAGCCCAGGAAGTCTGCCCGGGCTCCCCTCGCCCGCCCACCCGGCCGGAGCCAGAACCCGGGACTGCGATGGATGTCTGGGATGGGAGCGTCATCACCGATGCCGCCAAGATCTGCCAGGCCTGTCGCGCCAAAGTCCAGGCCCCCACCTATGTGGGCAGCTCCGCGAGGACGCCTTCGGCGACGAACGCCACATCGCCACCCACCGTGACGGAGTGGATGTCCTGTCCTTCTCCGTGGGCGCTGATCTCCATCTGGCTGGGGCGACCAGTGAAGCGGCCTTGGTGCAAGGTGACGGTCTCTCCGTTACCGATCCGGTCGTAGCGGCGCAGGTAGGCGGCGGCGCAGCCGGCTCCACTGCCGGTGGCCACGTCTTCCAAGACGCCGTCGTTGTTCCAGTGGCGTCCTTCCAGTGCGCCGGCGTCGAGCAGGTAGGCGAACTGGGCGCCGGCTGCAGCCAGGGGCGCTGTAAGGTCCCGTGTGATCCGGGCACGTTCCAACGCATCGCCACGTACCGGGATCATCAGGTAACGCAGGCCCGTGGAGAGCACCTGCGGAGGCAGGTCCGGGTCCAGGTCTTCGGCGTCCAAGGAGAACCAGGAGGCCAGTCCGGGGATGTGAGGGCGTTCCAGGAATTCGGCAGAGCCCTGGTCCAGCACGCTGGTGTACCGGCCCGCCGCGCGACGCCGGGTGGTGACATCGACCGTTCTGGCCTTCAGCTTCAGGTGCCAGATCTCGGTGGTGTCGCCACCGTGCAGAGCGTGCAGGACGCAGGCTGCCCCGATGAGAGGGTGACCGGCGAAGTCGAGCTCCTCGGCAAGGTCGAACACTCGCGCACGCCAGTTGCGGTCACCGGAACTGTCCTGGGTCAGAAAGACCGATTCGAAGTGACGCATCTCTTGGGTGATGCGCGCCATCTGCTTCCCGCTGAGGTCTGTCGAGTCGGGAAACACCATCAGGCTGTTGCCGCTGTAGGGCTGTGGGCTGAAGACATCAACATGGCGGTAGCGCATGTCCCGGACAGTACGGCCTGTCGCAGGCGCCGTTTCGGGTGCAGGCGGGAGAACTGCGCTGAGCGAGTACAGGATGGGCAGGTGGGTGTCGCTGAAGGGGAACCGGTACAGGCCGTCCGGGCCCTGCGGCAGGATGTGACGCCCGTCGGTCTCGGTTTCCGTGTGCTCGTCGAGGCGCTCCACGGCCAGACCTGCCGAAGCGGCCGCCGTCACGATCTCGCCGACCGAGTACGGGTATTGGGTGGACTTCTTCGGCTCCAAGGGGGCTTCGGCGAGGGCGTACGTGCCCGTCATCGCGTCGTGCTGCGGTGCGCCACCACCGTAGGGCCAGTCGGCGACGAAGGGGTCGAAGGTGAGTACCGTCTGGAAGGCGGGGTGTAGGTCTACGAGAACCAGTCGGCCGCCCGGCCGCAGCGCTGTCGCGGCGCCGCTCATCCAGGCGCCGAGGTCCCCGATCCAGGAGAGGACTCCGTAGGTGGCGACGACCAGGTCGAACCTGCCGGCTAGAGCATCGGGCAGACGCTGGGTGTCTGCTTCCACGAACTCCGCGTCCACACCGGCCTGCTCCGCCAATGTCCGCGCCCGTGCGATCGCCTTGGAGGAGAAGTCCACGCCGGTGACGCGTGCGCCCAGGCGCGCCCAGTTCAGGGTGTCCATCCCGAAGTGGCATTGCAGGTGGAGGAGATCCTTTCCGGCTACGTCGCCCGCAAGTTCTCGCTCGATTGCGCGCAGCGTCTGACCGCCGGCGAGGAATGATGGCACGTCGTAGGACCGGTCTTCAGGGTCCGTTCCGTGGAACTCGGCGAGGTCGTCCCACAGGGCCCGGTTGGCCGCGAGACCGTCCCTGGCCGCCGCACCGTCTCTGCCGGCGCGCACGCCATCAGGCTTGTTTTCGGCGACCATCGAAGGCCTTCCTTCTGAATTCAGTTCGTGTGGGTTGCGTGTGTTGCCGGGTGAACCGGAACTGGGCCATGCGCAGGTTCGGCGCGGGTTCGGTGGTGCCCACGCGGGAGAAACCGTGGCGCTCGTACAGGGCGATGGCAGGAAGATTGTCGGCGTCTGTACTCACCAGCACGTGCCCGTGGGGGGCCAGGCTGGTCGTGAGGTGGCTCAGCAGCCGTGACGCCAGACCACGCCGAATCCACGCGGGATCGACGCAGAGGCGGGCAATGTCGATGCCGTCTTCCTCGGGAAGGTGCTGCCAGGCAACGAAAGCGACGATCTGTCCGCCGTCTGTCGTGGCTCCGAGCCAGTGCAAGGGCTGGGCCTGCATCGCCTGGAGGCTCTCTCGCAGGGCCGGAATGCCGTGGAAGCCGATCAGGTCGGCTTCGATGGCATAGGCCTGGCGCCCGATGCGGTGCACGGCTGCCGCCGTCGTTTCGTCTGCGAGGTCCAACTCGCTCACCATGATGTCGGGACGGCTGTGTGCATCGTGCTCAGGGAGTTCGGACGGCGGCGTCCTTCTCGTGGTGACGTGGTCCTGTGCCCACACGGTGAGGGCGGCCAGGGGGATCAGAGAGGCCGCGCCGTGGGAGGAGAGTGTGTAGTGGGTGCGTGCTGATGCCTCCGGCTGGACGGTGCTGGTCACGAGGCCGCCTGTGGTCAGTTCCTGGAGGCGGCGGGCGAGCATGCGGTCGCTGACGCCGGGGACCCGTTCGCGCACCTGCGCGGTGTCGGCGGGGCCTTTGGCCAGGGCTGCGATGATCAGGCCGTTCCAGGGTCTGCCCAGCAGGGCGAAGGCCGCGGCGAGGGCGACAAGGGGCTCGGGCAGTTGCGGGGGTGGGGAGTCGTGCACCGGCTGTGAGCGCCTCGGAGCGGCCACGGTGTGTCCTTTCTCCGTACGGTGCGAGGTCTCGCACCGTACGGCGGCTGATATGACGTCAGTCGGCTACCGGCTACCGGCTACCGGCTACCGGCTACCGGCTACCGGGCCGACGGTGTCAATTGGTGGTTGGTGTCGCTGTCGGGTGTCTGTTCGGCGACCGTGCCGGTCTTGCCTGCACGGCGCAGCAGGAGGGTGACGGCGACGGCGGCCAGGACGGCAGCCCCGGCGCCGCTGATGAGGGCGAGGTGCATGCCGGAGGCGAAGGCGTCCCGGGCCTCTTCGATCAGTGCCGGGTTGCTCGTGGCCGCGCCGACGTGGTTGGCCGCTGCAAGGGAGGAGCGGGCTGCCTCGGCGACCGGGGCGGGAAGCCCCTGGACGTCGATCTTGTCGCGGTACTGGGCATTCAGGAGGCTGCCGAGGACGGCGATGCCCAGGGCGCCGCCGAGTTCGCGGGACAGGTCGTTCACTGCGGAGCCCACGTTCTGCAGGCGGGGCGGCAGGGAGTCGGTGATGGCGGCGGTGGCCGGGGTGGTGGCCAGGCCCATGCCCGCGCCGAGCGGCAGGAGCCCGGCAACGACGAGCCAGTACGAGCTGTCGGCGTCGAGTTGGGCCAGTACCAGCAGGCCGGCGGTGACCAGGACAAGGCCCACGGTCCACGGGGCGCGGGCGCCTCGCCGGGCGACCAGTCGTGGGGCCAGGCGGGCGCTGGGGATCATCGCCGCGGACATCGGGAGCACACTGACAGCGGCGATCAGGGCGCTGTCGCCGCGCACCAGCTGGAGGTACTGCATGGTGACGAAGATGAACCCGAAGAACGCGAAGAACTGCAGTGTGGTCGAGATCGATCCGGCCGCGAACGGCTTGTGGCGGAACAGCCGCGGGTCGAGCAGCGGGTGCGGGTGCTTCAGCTCCCAGATGATAAAGGCGACGAGGACAGCCAGCCCGACGGCTATGCCCGTCAGGGTGCGTGTGCTGCCCCAGCCGTGCTCGGGTGCCTCGATGACCGAGTAGACCAGCACCCCCAGGCCCCCCACGGTCAGAGCCGCTCCGGTGATGTCCACACGCTGCTTGTCCGGCTGCGCGGACTCCGGCACGAAGATGTAGGTACCGATGAACGCCACCCCCGCCATCACTGCGTTCAGCCAGAACACCGATCGCCATGACCACACCTCGAGCAGCGCTCCGGAGGCGAGCAGTCCCAGCGCGGCGCTGGCACCCGCGACCGCCGCCCAGGTGCTGACGGCACGCGCCTGCTGGGCGCGGGGGAACGTGCTGGTGATCGTCGACAGGGTGGCGGGCATGACGAACGCGGCCGCGATGCCCAGCACCGTACGCAGGACGATCAGGGTGCCCGGCTCGGACGTGAAGGTCGCGGCAAGGGACACTCCCGCGAACAGTCCGAGCCCGCCGAGCAGGGCCCTGCGGCGGCCGAAGCGGTCGCCGAGGGTGGCTGCGAACAGCAGGAAGGAAGCGAAGATCAGGCTGTAGGCGTCGATTATCCATGACAACTGGGTCTGGTTGGCGTGGGTCTCACGGGCGATGTCGGGCAACGCCACACTCAGCGATGCCATCGCCGAGACGACGGTCGCCAGTGCCAGGCAGGTCACGGCCAGAACGGCACCGGGGCGCAATGCGCGCACCGGTACGGCGGCTTGGTCTGATACGGGGGAGCTGGACATGGGGGAACCTCCTTTGAACGAAACGGGTGGACGGACGGGTGCTTGGGCCCCGCCGCGTGCGGGTGGATCAGCTGGTGATGACGGCGTCGAGGCTGCGGCGTGGGCTGAGGCCCGGTGTGCGCTCGGGGTGGCCGATGCGGAAGGACAGCAGGCCGGTCGAGGCGGGGCGGCCGAGCAGGGCTGCCCAGCGGGCGGAGAAGACGTCGGGGTGGCCGGCCGTGGTGTCGCGGTCGATGCGTTCGGTGATCTGGTTCATGTGGTGCAGGCCGAGGCCGAGAGTGGTTGCGGTGAGGTGCATCCGGGTCAGCAGCCGTCCGCCGTTGACCTGGGCGGTGCGGTCGGTGACGTCGTCGACGGTGATGACGCCGTAGGAGGCGGCGGTCGCGGTGTGCACCTCGCGGGTGGCCTTGACCCAGTAGTCGTCGCCGTCCTTGCGGGACTGCGCCGGCAGGAGTTTCGCGGCGAACACGGTCAGCCCGCTGAGGCCCTGGCCGTCGAGGGTGAGCCCGTCGCGGTGCTTGTCGATGCTGTCGCGCGAGCTGCGGAACCAGGAGAACGCCTCGGTCGACTGGGCGGTGTCCGCGGTGATCGCCTCGGTGGCCTCGACGTAGAGCCGTCCCAGCCGTTGCCGTGCCTGCTCGTCGGTGATCCAGAGCACGCTCGCCCCGTGGACGCGGGAGCTCTGCTCGGTGAAGCCGCTGAGGTCGACGGGCGCGGAGGTGTACGGGCCGCGGTTGGTGTGCCGGTGCGGGATCGCGGCGGCGAGGTCACGGTCCTCGCCGGTGCGGTCCTTCCTGAGCGCAATGCGCGCGACATGGTCCGATAGAGGGCCGTCCGGAAAGAGGGTGACCTGCGACGTCGAGCCGGCTGCTCGGGCGGCGATCACCATGTTCTCGACAGCGCAGCCGAGGCCGGCGAAGTGTTCGCGGCCGCTCGCGTCGTTGAGCGGCATCCGCCTGCTGGGGTCGGAGTGGACGTCGATGGTGTCGCCGTGGACGACCATGCGCCAGGGCTGCGTGTTGTGCGGGTTGCACGCCAGGACGCCGGCGGCGACCACCCGCTCGATGCCGGACATCGTGCTCCAGTCGTGCCAGAGGTCGTAGGGATCGCCGGATCCGGCGCTGAAGGCGCCGTTGGTGACGGCCCGGAGTCCGCCGACGCCGACGCCCAGAGTTGCTACCGAGCCGATGCCGAGGGCGGCCAGTTTCAGCCCGTCCCTGCGGGTCAGGGATATTTCCGGATGTTCGTCTGTGACGGTGTTCGTGGCCATGGCGTCTCTCCTGTCGCGCGGCCCCGGGTTGTGACAGGACAATCGCGTCGGACAGGGTGCTGGCACACCACCCCGCCGCCAGATGTACCCCGGGTGGTCCAGCTGGCAGAATCGGCGTCGAGTTGCGGTGCCGGGCCGCAGGTCGGGAGCGTCGTGACATCGGACAGGCCTGTGCGGCCACTGCTCACCGTGAAACAGGTGGTCCCACCGGCCCGGGCCGGCGCGGTCCCCCGCGAACGCCTGCAGCAGCAGTTGCGTCTGGCCGGGACCCGGCTGACCGTGGTGGTGGCGCCCGCCGGCTGGGGCAAGACGAGCCTGCTCAGCGGCTGGGCCGCGGACCCCGGCGAGAAGCGCCGTATCGCCTGGGTCTCGCTCGACGAGAGCGACGACGAACCCGTCCGGTTCTGGAGTTACGTACTCACCGCGCTGCACAACGCCGGCGACGCGATCAGCACCGGCCCGCTGCAGGCATTGGCCGCGGCCGACGTCTCCCCGGTCGACCTCGCGCTGCCGATGCTGCTGAACGAGCTGGCCGCATCAGAGGTACCGCACGTGTTGGTGCTCGACGACTACCACCTGCTCGCCGACTCGCGGATCCACGAGGCGGTCGAATACCTGGTGGCGTACCTGCCCGCTTCGCTGCGGATCGTGATCGCCGCGCGTACGGACCCGCCGCTGCCGATCGCGCGGCTGCGGGCCCGCGGCGACCTGACCGAGCTGCGGGCGGCGCAGCTGCGGTTCTCGCCCGAGGAGGCTGCCGCCCTGGTGTCGGCGGTGTCGGGGCACGACCTCGACAACGCCGCGGCGGCAGCCGTGTGGGAGCGGACCGAGGGGTGGGCGGCGGGTCTGCAGCTGGCTGCCCTGGCACTTCGGGCGAACCCGGCGAAGGTGCACGCCGATGACCGGCACCTGCTGGACTACTTCGCGGCCGAGGTACTCCCGAGCCTCGCGCCGAGCCACCGCGACCTGCTCGTCAGGGCCGCGCCGCTGGAGCGGCTCTCCGGATCGCTGTGCGACGCCGCACTGCAGGTGACGGGGTCGGCCGAGGTACTGGCAGGTCTGGTCCGGGCAGATCTGTTCGTGGCCGCCCTGGACGACGAACGGCAGTGGTACCGGTGCCATCACCTGCTCCGCGACGTCCTGGCCCGCGAGGCCACCACCGACCCGCGGGAGGTCCTCGGCCATGCCGCGGCCTGGTTCGCCGACGAGGGCCGCATCGATGACGCGGTACACCACCTGCTGCGCGCCGGCCGCGACGACGACGCCGCTGAGCTGATGCTGCGCCACGCGGAGAGCTGGTTCTTCCCACGCGGGGCCGCGGCGACCTACCTGCAGTTCGGCGAGCGGTTGCCCATGCGGGCGGTGGGCCCCGCGCTGGCGTTCTCACTGGCCTACACGGCGGCGCTGTGCGGCGATCAGGAGCGGGTCAACCGCTGGCTGGACGTCTGCGAGGCGGGCGGCGCCCCCGACACCGCCGTCCCCGGCTGGCACAGCTTCCGCAGCGCCGTGCTCTGCGTGCGGGCGGGCTTTGGCATGTCGGACGCCGAGGCCGCGCGATCCATCGTCATGGTGCAGCAGGCGCTGCGCGAGGAAACCGAGGCAGGCGGCGCCGGGCATCCCACCGTGCGGGCGGCACTGGGGGCCATGCTGGCCCGCGACGGACGTTTCGACGAGGCCGCGACGCTGCTGCTCCACCTGTGGTCGTCACCGACCCACCGCAAGGCGTGGCCGCCGTCGCTGATGCTTCAGGCAGCCGGCACGCTGACGATCAGCCTCGTCGAAGACTGCCGCGGCGAAGACTGCGACCGGGTCCTGCGCGAGGCCGGTCCGCTCGCCGACGCAGTCGAGCGCGACGGGCAGGAGACGAGCACGCCGGGGCTGGCCCCACTGCGCATCGCCCAGGCCAGGCGCAGCTACCAGAACGCCGACACGGAGGCGGCCGCCGCTCTGCTGCGCCGCGCCGTCCCCCTCGCCGAACTGCACCCGCGGCCGACCGTGCTCTTCCTCGGTCTGCTGTACCTCGCCGACGCCGAGCTCGCCCGCGGGGACCGGCCCGCCGCCCGCGCCGCACTGGCGCGAGCCCGCGAGGTGGTGGACGAGGAGCCGGTGAGCACTTACGCGAGGCAGCGGCTCGAAGAGAGCGAAGCGCGCTTGGGCCGGGCCGGCGCCCGCACCGCCGTACGCTCCGGCGTCCTCGCGGAGGAACTCACCGACCGCGAGCTGTCCATCCTGCGAGCACTGCAGGGAACGGCGACCCAGCGGGAGATCGGGGCGGCACTGTTCCTGTCCATCAACACGGTCAAGGCGTACAACAAGGCCCTCTACCGCAAGCTCGGTGTCGCCTCCCGGCACGACGCCGTCACCACGGCACGCGAACTCGGCCTGATCTGACCCCACCCCGGGTACTCATCCGCCACGGGTGGTGCGCTGCCGCCCGGACGGCGTGTTCCCTGAACGCATGGCCCCCACCCGCTACGAGCTGACACTGCGCGGACCGATCTCCCACACCCTGCTGGACGTGATCCGCACCAGGTTCGACCACGTGTCGACGCCCGGCGCGGACGGCACCGTACTGGTCGTCGAGAACGTCGACCAGGCGTCGGTACGCGCCCTGCTGACCCTGCTCTGGGACACCGGCCACGACGTACTGGCATTCGAAGAGACGCCCTGAGGGGCCTTCGAATCTGCTGGTTACCGGTAGTTGAGTTCAGCGAGTTCGGTGGCAAGCTTCCGGGGCATCGCCGTGTGGCCGAGCAGGGGAAGCGCGAAGTTTCGTGCCCCGCGAGCCATCGCGTTGCGCGTGGTGGCCACTCGGGTCATCCGGTGGGTGAAGCCGACCACCCGCTGGGCGACGCGGCGGCGTTGCGCCTCGTAGCCGTCGAGCTGCCCGGTGGCGAACGCCCGGCCGAGCGTGTAGCCGTCCTGGATGCCGGTGTTCATGCCCTGGCCACCGGCGGGGCTGTGGACATGGGCGGCGTCGCCGGCCAGCAGCAGACGGCCAACGCGGTAACGGTCGGCGACCCGGTGGTGCACCCGGAACCGTGACGACCACGCCAGGCCGCTGATTTTGGCCTGGCCGGGGGCCCGTTCGTCGAGCAGACGCTGGACGAAGCCGAGGTCTGGTGTGGCGGGCGCGTCGTCCACGGTGGCGACGACCCGGTAGTGGCCGCCGGGGAGCGGAGCGACGACGGTGAGTCCGGCGGTGCCGAAGGTGAGTGAGACCTCGATAGGCCCGGGGGCCCAGTCCATCGTGACGTCGGCGAGCACGAAGGACTGGGCGTAGGCGTTGCCGGTGAAGCTGATGCCAGCCGCTTCGCGCACGATGCTGTGCATGCCGTCGGCGCCGACCGCGTATGCGGCGCGCAGCGTCTGGCCGGTGGTCATGGTGAGCGTCACGCCGTCCTCGTCCTGAACGACGGAGGCGACCTCACAGGGGCGGTGCACGGCGCCACCGAGCGCGCGCAGCCGGTCCAGCAGCACGCCCTCGGTCTCGTACTGGGGAACCATCAGCGTGTACGGGTGGGGCGTGGGGAGCTTGTCGAACGGCACGGTCAGCAGCCGACGGCCGCCGTCGCGGACAGCGAACCGGGTGACCTGAACGCCTCGCGCGATCAGCTCCTCGGAGGCTGCGAGTTCGTCCAGGACCTCCAAGGTGCGGGCATGGACGACGGCAGCCCGCGAGGTGTTCGCACCCTCGGCCAATCGGTCCAGGACGACGAAGTCGATGCCGGCGGAGGCGAGCGTGACAGCGAGTGCGAGCCCGGTCGGTCCGGCGCCGACGATGGCGACCTCCGTACGGGCAGGGAGTGCGGTGGTGTTCATGACGGTGTTCCCCTTCTGATCCAACAGGAGCCAACAACCGTTGGCCAACATATGTTGGCCAACGTTCGTTGACATGATGCGCGGTTCCGCACTGGAAAGTCAACACGCGTTGGCCTACATTCGTTGGCATGACTCAAGGCACCAAAACCAGCACCACCGACAGGCGCTCAGATCGCACCAAGGCAGCGATCCTGCGCGCCGCACGCGAACGATTCGCCGCCCAGGGCTACGAGCGCACCACCATCCGAGCCGTGGCCTCAGACGCGGGTATCGACGCGTCCATGGTCATGCGCTACTTCGGCAACAAGGCCCAGCTCTTCGACGCGACCCTCGCCATCGACCTGCGCCTGCCGGACCTCACCGGCATTCCGGCGGATGAAGTCGCCGAGGCCCTGGTGCGGCACTTCCTCGAACGCTGGGAGGGCGACCCGGCCGACGACGCACTACTGGTCCTGCTGCGTTCGGCGGTCACCAATGAACAGGCCGCAGCGCGGATGCACGAGATCTTCGCAGCGCAGGTCAACCCGGCGCTTGCCGCCGCCCTGCCCCCCGAACTCGCCGCACGCCGGGCCGGCCTGGTCTCCGCGCAGCTCCTCGGCCTCGGGCTCACCCGCTATCTGCTACGCCTCCCGGCAGTGACCACCCTGACGCCGGACGAGATCGAAAGCGGCCTCGCCCCGGCCATCCAGGCCACCCTCGACCCGAACTAGGTGCAGCCCCTCCCCTCATTCCCCTCTTCCGCTACCCCCATATACGCACCGCGTGAGTCCTGCGAACTCTTCGCTCGCTCAGCAGCCATGAATTTCAAGATCCCCGACAGCGTCACGCACTCAAGCCGATGAAGCCTCGTCCGCTGTTTTCACTCACAACTCCTTCAACACGCTGACTTGCCAAGGAAGACGATCCTGTCCGGGTGCGGGCGGTCGTCGTTCGGGGATCCGATGCCGGCGACGTGCAGCCCGCCGTAGGTGATGAACCCGTTGCCGGCCGCGTCGTCACGGATTGGGGTCCAGATGCCTTCGGCGGGGACCATAGTGCCGTCGTCGGCCTCGCTGGTCCCGATCTTGTACAGGCTCGTGGTGCTCACGCGCTCACCCACGCGAGGGTGTCGGCCAGGAGCGCGGCGATGGTTTCTCCTCGGCGACGGTAGCGGTCGGCTCCGCTTCGCCCGCATCACCTATTCGAGGCGCCACCACTCCGCCGCGTGGGCTTCCCGCTCGCGGTGCGGGATCTGTTGGATCGGGGCGCGGATCCGGACGCGGTGGACGCGGGCGGGCTGCCGGTGCTGTGCGGGGCCGCGCCGGTGTACGACGCGCCGGTGGCCAAGGCGCTGGTGGAGGGAGGTGCGGATGCTGACCTGGTGTTGCCGGACGGGACCACACCGCTGTGGGGCGCCATCGACGGTGGCTCCCCGGCGGTTTTCTCAGCGGTGCTGGGCACGGAGCCCCGGCTGCGGCTTTCGCAAGCCACCCGTGAACGGATGCTCGCCTTGGCACGGCACTGGTACGAGACGGGCGCGGTCGAGGAACTGCGGCGCAGGACGAGCGTTCCGGGTCCGGCCACGACGGTCCGCGTTCAGGACGACGAATACGACTGGGTCGATCAGGTCTCACTCGGCGACCTGATCGTACGAGATGGGCATGGGGCCATCCTGACCTCGCTGGAGTGGGCCTTCCGCATCACGCAGCGCCGCAGCCTTGAGACCTGGTCGGCCGTGGTGGCCCATCTCCACGACCGTGACCCGGCGCATCGCCGGTTCGTGGTGGATTACCTGCGGATGTGGGGGTTCCTCGACGCCAGCCCTCACTTCGAAGAAGAGGAGAGCGAACTCCTGGCCGCCTGGTCGGTTGAGGAAACGGACGGCGAGATACTCGCGAAGGTGCTCGACGGCTTCACCGACCACGACCATCCAGGCCAGGAAGCCATCGGCCTCCTCTACTGCGACCACCCCGACCCGCGCGTACGCCGCGAAGTGCCCTACGCCCTCTCCGCGCACCACGCTCCCCGCACCCCGGCAGCCAGGGCCGCCGTGCGCGCCCTCATGCGCGACCCGGACGCCGAGGTGCGGCTCATAGCATGTACGGCGAGCATGCGAGACGACGACCTCCTCTCGGAGACCACCCGAGCGCTGCGCCTACTGAACGAGGACCCGGATGCCGTCCCACGGGGTGTGGCAGTGGCGGCACTGGCCGGCTCCCGGGACGGTACGCCCGCCGTCGCCGACGCCCTGGCAGAGCTGCTCGACGACGACAACCAACTCGTGCGTCTGGAGGCCGCCTACGGTCTCGCCCTGCGCGACGACCCGCGCACCGCCAAGGCGATTGAGCGGGTAGGTCCTCTCGGTGACGGCTTAGAACACCACCACCGGGCCAGCGCGCTCTGGCAGTGGAGGTGGCAGAAAGAGAACTCGGCTGACGAATGACGACCGTTCAGAGCGAACACCGATCTCCGACAGGAGCTCCCCGGGCCCATGGACGCGGAGGAGCCCGGGACGCAGGCTGGCTTCGTCACCATGGGGGGAACGACGGAGCCAGCCTGGCTCGGCGGTGCCATACGTGAGTGCGACGTTCTCGCTCCCCGAGCAGAAGTCGCCTCCCCAGAAGTTACCTGACTCAGCAGGCCCGGCATCGTGCGCAGGAGTGGTCGACCTGTTGGTGTGTGCGACCGCAGTCCATCACGGGCACATCGTCCTCCGAGTGGACAATGACTTCGTGACGGTGGCCGGAGTGCCACGCGTACACGGCCTGTTAGATACGCAGCTCATCAGGCGTCGTCTACGAAGCAAGATCAATCTCATACCCTGACAGGGACCAGAGCCGAGAGAGCAGCAGAGAATCTCAACCACACTGGTGCAGTGTCTGGTCGTCTTGGTGTCTGTCGCGCCACCGTGTGCGGTACCGGCGCGCCTTGGTCGGGACGATGAGCATCAATGGGCAGCGGTCCTTCCCCCGGTACCGCACACGCAGCTCGTCGACGGCGGTGGTGGTCGGCTCCACGTCCAGTCCGCATTCTCGAGCGTCGCCACCAGGATCCGTACCGCCTCCAGTGCGACGTTCGGATCCGGCCTCCGCGCCCTCCGCCATCCAGCAGACGCACACGCGCCCGTCCGGGAACTCGCGAACTCTTCACCGCACACGACAGCCCACGCTGAAGCCCGAAGACTCCGCGAGCCCGCGATTTAGAACTTCTGGCAGGTGAGGCCCTGTATCGAGCCGGGAGGTCGTGTGTTTAGGCTGAGGGCGAGTGCTTAGGCCACAGGCACACCGCAGGACGCGTCGCGAGCCGGCGTGAGCTCCTGCGGTCCTTTCGTGTCCTTATGCCCTCAGGAGGTGCCGTTGTGATCGACGGAAACCAAGACATGTCCGGCCCCTTGCCAGTCGGTCCCCGCACGGACGTGCCTCGTGAGGGCGTACCCACGGCTGCGGCGGGTGCACTCGAGGTGCGCAACCGGCAGCTCGCGCGGGCCGCGGTCGAACTGGCGCAGCGAATCCTGGTCCACCGCTACCGTCTGGCCGGTCCCGCCGATGGGTTCGAACTGCTGAAGCAGACGTCTCAGCGCTTCAACATCAAGCTGCATACGCTCGCTGACGCCGTGGTGCGCATCGCCGGCCCGGACGCCGGGGCCAGGCAGTGGTTTTCGCGCCGGGTCCGCTTCGTCGCCCCAGCGCTGCCGGATCTGGCGCTGCAAGGGGCGGATGTCGAAAGTCAAGCAGTGGTTCTTCGGACGGCGCTACGGCGGGTCCTGCACGTCACCGAAACCGATATGGGCAACGTCCAGCTCGCCGAACACGGGATGCTGCGCCTGGAGAAGCACACTGGCCTGAACCGCCATTTCACCGACTTCTTCGCCTTCGTCCAGGATTCGACCACCCTATGCGCGCAGGCCGCCCAGCAGCGTCAGCAGATCACCGTGAAAGACGTGGAATCAGCCGACATCTTCGATGACGATTCCCGCCACGCCATCCTCCAGGCCGGCAGCCGCGCCGCCCACAGCCTCCCCCTGACCAGTCGTGGCCACGTGCTCGGCATGATCTCCTCCCACCACGAACAACCCCTGGCAGGCCTCAGCCAGACACAGCTCACCGCCTTGGAGAAGACCGGCGCCACCGTGGGCCGATGGCTGCACTGGCACCGCCACACCATCGTCCTCGACGCCCTGGAACACATCCACACCACCGCGCGCAATCACCGCTGACCGTTTCGCGTCGGGCCAAGATGTAAGCATGCCAAGGAGTAAGCGGGGCACACTGGCCAAAACGCCGCTTGCGGTGACAGTGTGGGCAAGCGGGGGCAGGCTCTGGGCGAAGCAGAGACGGGCCGTCGCATACGGGGCTCGCTTAGGAGAACAGGCGAGAGCCGTCAACTCTTTCGAGGTGGACGGCTGTGTGTCCGCTCGGCCGTGCCCAGTGCCTGGCCCCGCAGATGCATCCCCACCCACCGCGGCACCGAGGCCCTCGCCCGCCTGCGCACCCACACCGGTCCCGGCCACAGCGCGGTCGTCAACCGTTCTGCGACCCGCTGCTTTGTGCGCTCCTCGGGAGGCTGAGGCGGGATACTCCTCGTTCCTGTCGCATCTACGGATGTCCAGCTTGCGGAACTGCGTGCTTGATTGCTCCTGCCTGCTCCCAACACGCCCCCCGAGCGCCGCCTTTTGACCGCTGGCGGGGCCGACCGGGGTCGGCTACTTCGCAAGCATGACTCCGCACGGCCCCTGTCCCAGCGACCTGTCGGACGCGCTGGGCGCTGGTGGTCTCCAGCGTGCCGCAGGTGCCGTTGAAGGTGGTCTCCTCGCGGGGCATGCCGGCGAAGGCCGGATGATCGGTCGCCGCGATGCGTTCGTGGTCTTCGACCTGGGCGCCGGCGATGCCGCGGAAGGAGCGGTACTCCTTCAATGTCTGCTGGTCCTTACCGGCGCGCCGGTAAGGACCTACGGCACCGCGCACACCCGGCCAGGGGCACCGGTCGGGCGGCAGGTGGTGGACCTTCCACCCGCGCGGCTGAACTTACGGCCGATCACCTCATGCGCCGGACACCGGACCCGCTTCGAAGATCACGGACTATCCCCTCCAGTGGTCTTCGTGAAGGAGTCCCGCCGTGCGTTCCACCACCGCCCGGACTGCGGCCGCCGCGCTGTCCCTACTCGCCGTCCTGCTCACCCCCACCACCGCCCACACGGTCTCCAGCCCCTGGCGACACGATCGCGCTGCCGGCCCGCAACGCCCTCGCCGCACTCCCCGTTCAGACCGAGTCCCGCACCGGGTACGAGCGGACGAAGTTCCGGCACTGGACCGACGCCGACCGCGACGGCTGCAACACCCGCAACCAGGTCCTCCTGGACGAAGCGGTCACCGCTCCCAAGGAGGACACCAGTTGCCGGCTGACCGGCGGCAGCTGGTACTCGCCGTACGACGACACCTCCTTCACCGCGGCCCGCGCCCTGGACATCGACCACCTGGTCCGCACGCCGAGGCCTGGGACTCCGACGCCTCCACCTGGACGGCGAAGGAACGCTGCCGAGAGCTGCGGCGTGATCGAAGACCTCGGCCGGCA
>NZ_KQ948687.1 GCF_001514145.1 Streptomyces canus | reverse complement strand
CGCGCCACCCCCGTCCGCGTCCGACCGTCACCCAAAAGTGCGTAACAGGCGCTCTTGGGCGCCGCGCACCCTGGCGTACGCCAACTCCAACCGCGCACGGCAGGTCTCCTTGGTGGTGCGCACCGTCACGCCGGAGTGCGCACCGCACCGCACACGGGGACGATGTGGGCGGTAGCGATCGTGGTCTAGGCATCTCTGGGGGTTAAGAAGTCAAACCGCCCCCTCGGTCGTCCGCTTCTGGGCCATGAAACTGGCGATCTTCCACTTCAGCGCTTCATCGGGCTCCTGCACCAGTTGCGCGGTGATGGTGAACCCGGCCCGCTGCAGCAGCTCCGCGAGCCGATCTGTGGGCAGTCGATAGGACTCGTAGGACACGGGATGGGCGCCGTAGGCGTGTGTCGGACGGCGGTGCTCACCAGCGCCGACGTGGCCGACGAGGAGAAGATGTCCACCGGGTGCCAGGGTTCGGTGGAACTCGGCGAACACGGCCGGCAGCAGCTCGGGAGGCGTGTGGTGGGTGGAGTAGTAGGCAAGGATGCCGCCGAGCGTGTCGCCTTCTATCTCCAGCGCGGTCCATGGAGCCCACGGAGAAGCGCAGGTCCGGGTAGGCGCTTCGAGCCAGTTCGATCATCCTCGGCACACGTCGATGTCGGCGGCGGAAGCCGTGCAGCCAGGAGATCGTCCGCTCGACGACCCGGCGGAAAGCGCCCAGACCGGTGCCGTGCGGTTGTCCCCGCTCGGCGATCGCGGGCCGGATGCCGCGTTGCCGCAGGAGCCGGCGGTACTTGTCGTGGTCGTAGCCTCGGTCGGCGAAGAGTATGTCGGGCCGCCGACGCGGTCGGCCGCCGCGGGCCTCGGGGTCACTGCCGTGCATGCCCCAGGGGAAGGTACGGCAGGCTGTACTCACTGCGCGCGGATCACCTCCGACGGCGGCACGCGCAGCGCGCGGCGGGTGGGGAGTTCGATGGTGAGGAACGCCGTGACCATGACCGTGAGCGCGGCGGCCGGCAGGAGCCACACCGGCCCTGCGGGCCAGGGCCGGTCGAGGAAGCCCTGGCCCAGCAGCGCCAGCGGCAGCACGGACAGCAGCAGGCCTCCGGCGAGCGCGGCGGAGGCGAGGACCGCGGCCTCGCGGCGCATCATCGCGCGGATCTGGCGGGGGGTGGTGCCGCCCAGGCGGAGGGCCGCGAGTTCGGTACGGCGCTGGGCGGTTGCCGCGACCAGCTTGTTCGCGATGCTCAGCAGCAGGTAGCCGAGCAGTACCACGATCACGACCAGGTTGATCCACACCTCGGGCGGGGTGTCGCTCCCGCCGGGCGTGGCCCGCGTGGTGGCCAGGGTCAGGCCGGGTTGTGCGGCGGCCAGCGCCGCGACCCGCTCTCCGGCCCCGGCCGTGCCGTCGGTGCGCACGAGCACGCTCTGGTCCAGGTCCGTCGTCGTGTGCCCGGTCACCAGGTCGCGGGAGAGGACGATCGGGCCAAAGCCCAGGCCCCGGGAGTACACGGCGACGACCCGGGCGACGACCCGCGTCCCGTCGCCGAGGACCAGGTGCACCCGGCTCCCGATGCCTGCTCCGCGCATGCGGGCGGTGTCGCTGCTCACGGCGACGGTGTCGCCGGTCAGCCCGTCGAGGCCGCCGTCCTGTACGCCGAGGTCGAGGACGTCCCTCGCGTCCGGCGTGAGGACCATCGCGGACGCGGACTCGGTGTCGGGGTCCCCGAACTGCTCGTACTGCCACACGGTCGTGGTCGTGGTGACCGGCGCCGCCGCCCGCACACCCGGTGTGTTCCGTACGGCGGTGAGCGTGCCGTCGGGCAGTCCGCCCAACGCCGGTGCGGTGAGCCGGTATTGGGCGAGCGTGCCGGTATCCGTGTCGTGGGAGGTGGCGGCCATGACGGTGGTCTGGGCGAAGGTGTACGTCAGGACGAAGACGACCGCCATGGCGAGAGGGCTGACGATCCCGGCGTTGCGCTGGGCGTAGGCGCGCAGGTTGGCCATCGCGAGCCAGGTCGGCGCGGAGACGCCGGTACGGGTGCGCCGGGCCGCCGCGTTGCCCAGCGCCTTGATGAGGGCGGGCCCGGCGAGGGCCAGGCCGATCGCGCCGAGGATGCCCGCGAGGGAGGTTGCCGAGGCGCCGATGACGGTGCGCGAGAACAGCGGGACGACCGACATGGTGCTGGCGGCGACGAAGAGCAGCAGGCCTATGCGGGTGCGCGCGCGGGAGGGGGTGCGGGGCTCGCTGCGGGACTCGGCGACCGCCTCGGTGGCCGGCATGCGCGAGGTGCGCCAGGCCGCGGCCCGGGCGGACAGCTGCACGGAGGCGGCGGTCAGCACCAGCGTGGCGAGGGCGGGCAACAGGCCGACGGTCAGAGGGAGTTCGGAGGGCAGGACGCCGCGTTGAGCGAGTACGTCGTGGAAGCGTCCCGCGAGCAGGTAGCCGAGCGCCACGCCGGGGACGAGGGCCACGCCCGCCACGACGGACGACTGCGCGGCGGCCAGTCGCCGTATCTGCCTCGGCGTCGCGCCCACCGCCCGCATCAGCGCCAGGTCGCGGCGCTGCCCGGCGACCGCCACGCCCAGCGCGCCCGCCGTGACGAACCCGGTGATGAGCAGGACGATCCCGGCGAGCGAACCGGAGAGGAGCACGAGCAGCGAGCGGGCCGCGCCGATGCCGGGCGAGACCGCGTTGCCCCGGTCGCCGCCGGTGACGACCTTCAGGCCGGTGCCGGCCACCTGCTCGCGGACCGCCTCGGTGACCCGATCGGCGGCACCGGGCGCGGTCTTGAGGCCGATCAGGTCGACGGTGCCGGCGCGCGGGCCGTCGCCGGCCCGGCCGGAGAGCCGTACGGCGGTGGCGTCGGCGAAGAAGACGCCCGCGCCCGGTGTGCCCACCACGGCGGAGACACGGTACGGCTTGGCGGGGTGGCCGTCCGCGACGACCTCGACCCGGTCGCCCGCCTCGATCCCGGCCGCCGTCGCGGTGGCGGTGTCGACGGCGATCTCGCCGGAACCGGCCGGGGCGCGGCCCTCGATGTGCGGCGCGGCCAGCAGCTTCGTCGAGGACCAGCCATGGCCCGCGGTCCCGGGGTCGTCACCGGCCGGTACGACGCGACCGTGGGCGTCGACGAGAGCCGCCGGGAAGTCGACGGCGCCGACCGCGGCGGTGACGCCGGGCAGCCCGGCCAGCCGGCCCGTGAGCCGGGCCGGGACGGTGGCGCGCTCGGGCAGGGCGATCGGCAGGTCGCCGCTCGGGTGGAACTCCTGGTCGGCCGCCACCACGACGTCCGCGCCGGCGAGGCGGCCGGGCGGCAGGTGGGAGCGCAGGCCGGACTCGGCGAGGACGCCGGTGGCTGTGATGAGCGTGGCGCCGCCGAGGACCGCGCAGGCCACGGCGAGCAGTGCGGTGATCCGGTGGGCGGCCATACGTACCGCGAGATGGAACATGGTTCCTCTACCTCTCCGCCAACGCGACGAGCCGGTCGGCGAGTTCGGGCGCGGTCGGCGCGTCCAGGGCATCAACCACGCAGCCGTCGGCCATGACGAGGGTGCGGTGGGCCTGGGCCGCGGCGGCGGGGTCGTGGGTGACCATCACGACCGTTTGGCCGAGGTCGTCGACGAGGGTGCGCAGCAGGTCGAGGACGTGGTGGGCGCTGCGCAGGTCGAGCGCGCCGGTCGGCTCGTCCGCGAACACGACAGCCGGACGGGCCGCCAACGCCCGCACGATGGCGGCCCGTTGCTGCTGCCCGCCGGAGAGCTCGGCCGGGCGGTGGCTGAGCCGGTCGGCCAGACCGACCCGTTCGACCAGGGTGCGCAGCCAGTCGGCGTCGGGGCGTCGGCCCGCGAGGCGCAGCGGCAGCGTGATGTTGTCCTCGATGCTGAGCGAAGGGATGAGGTTGTAGGCCTGGAAGACGAAACCGACGCGTTCGCGGCGCAGTTCGGTGCGGCGGGTCTCGTTGAGCCCGGCGATCTCGTGGCCGTCGATCCGGATGCTGCCCGTGGTCGGGGAGTCGAGCCCGGCGGCGCAGTGCATCAGGGTGCTCTTGCCGGAGCCGGAGGGCCCCATCACGGCGAGGAAAGTCCCGCGCCGCACGCTGAGCGACACGTCGTCCAGGGCCCGTACGCCACCTGCGTACGTCTTGCTGACCTTCGCCAGCGCGATGGCGGGCGTCTGCTGCGCGGTGAGCGGCGCGACGGGGGCCCTCACTTGTGTCCCCGCAGGTTGCGCACGACCAGGGTGCCGGCACAGAGCACAGTGACGACACCGCACAACAGGTGCACCCAGGTGCGGGCTCCGCCGTAGGAGGCGGCCATGTTGGCGACGGTGCTGAGCACCACCACCGCCCACAGCACGGAGCGCAGGACGTCCCCGCGGGAGGCGCCGCTCGGGCCGTCGGCGGGCGGGTCGGTCAGCCGGTAGGGGTTCGTGTGCGTCATGGCTCTTCCTCAACTCGGGCCTTGTGTACGGCTCCTGCTGTCGTCACCGACGCTATGGATCGGGACCCACCTGGGCCGATCCCACTGTCCGCCCGGTTCGAGGTACAGCAGGCTGTACTTCCCGCCTTTCGAGCTGACGGCGAACTTGCGTACGACATAAGGTCGTTCACGAAAAGGGGGAGGTCCGCGCCTGGCCATCCGTAAGGATGCGGCGACCGCGGGCGTCGGCGTCATGGACACCGCCGTAGGGGCGCCGGGCGCCTCCGGCAGCTCGCTCGCGCAGCTCTGCTCGGGGCTCGACACGGCGTTTCTCGCCCTGCTCGTGCTGCTGTGGCTGGCCGTCACCGCCGTCTGCTCGCTCGCCGGGGTCCCGAGGTGATCGCCCTGGAGTCCCCGCCGACGAGCCTGCGGCCCGCCGCTGGCTGGCCCGCCCCGGCCCGGAGTTCGCGGCCCGTCCGGGACCGACGCCTGTCATGATGCCCGGCGGCCACGAGTCGCTGCTCACCAAGGACGCCTCGGCGGAGCGGTAACGCCTGTCATCTCAGCGACATGGCACTATCGCCGCCCGCTCCGCTAGGCCCGCTCGGCATGGGCCCGTCGAAGGGCGGCGGCTTCGGAGGCTGCGGCCTGGCGGCGCTGGGCCCGGGCGGCTTCGATCGGGCTGGGCTGGTCGGCAGGGTCCGGGTCGGGGAACGCGCGCCGACCGGCTGAGCTCTCGCAGCGCGCGGGTCAGCGACTCGATCGCCTGCGCGATGGCCGGGTCGACGTGCCGGGCGAGCCGGGAAGTCTGGTGGGCGGCGAGCGCCTGGTGGTAGCCGTCGGAGGCCCCATCACGTCAGGGTGTCCGCGCGGAACTTCCCGGCGCCGATGGTGACTTCGTGGGAGCAGGCGACGGCAAGGACGTAGCCGGTGCCGCACTCTTCCAGCGCGGACCGCAGCTTCGGGTTGCCGCCGTAGACCTCGTCTCCCGCGACCCGGCTCACGCGGTGCCCGGCGTCGAGAGCCGGCCGATCACGCGGGCGGCCAGTGCCGGTTTGGTAGCGAAGACGGTGTCCTCGCCCGGGCCGGCCGCCCGGCAGCGGTCGGGGTCGCACGTCCGCGAGCGCGGGATGTACAGCTCCCAATCCACCGCCGCGTGCCCGCGGAGGCCTGCGTAGACGAGGTAGACGGCAACCTGCGGGTTTTCGATCCTCCCGGCGGTGCCCGCGTACTGGCGCTGGACACCGACGGTGTGCGTGCCCTTCTTCACGTCCCCGGTCTCGTCGACCACCAGCACCGCATCCTCGTCGCCCAGATGCTCCAGCACGTACTCACGCACGTCACCACGCACGCGGTCGGCATCCCACGTGGCCCGGCCGAGCAGGTGCTGCACGCCATCCGAACTCGCCTCCCCGGCCCACTCGGCGATCGACCAGCAGTTCTTGCGCGGCAGGTCGGATAGCATCCCAGTACCAAGTCCCTTACCCGGCACCGGGGTTCAACCCGCGTGAAACGACCGCTATCTTGCCCATCAGGGCCTCGAACGCCTCCTGCCAGCGGGCAGGGTCTACGCTGCGGCTCGCGGCCACCGCACTATCCTGAAGAGTCCTCACACCTCACCAAGACCACGCAGTGGCATCCTGTTCCGCGACGAACGGCGAGATCACGGAGTCCTGCTGGTACTGGCGCCTGGACCCGCTGGGTTCTGAGGCGGGGATTGCCGGACACCGGCAATGCGCAGAGATCCGCCACGCATGCATGCTGATGTCTGCTGGCAGAAACGGGGGGCGTCAATGGAAGCAACCACAACCCGCAGTGTGGCGCGTGCACGCATGGGATCGGGCCTGGCGGTGACGGTGCTTCTGCTGCCTTTCGGCGGCTACGGGCTGGCCAGGGCGGGGGTAGTCCCCGAAGGCGCACCGATCGTGCTCGGCCTGCTGTCCGTGATCGCCAGCTCCGTCCTGCTACCGGCCCTGTGCGAGGAGCGAGCCCCGTTCCGGCACTCCTCGTCGCACCTGGCTGCGCACACCTTGACCGGCGAACGGTCCGTCGACCTCAACCGGATCACCACCGTGTGGCTGCTGACAACCTTCTCGTACGGCAAAACGTACCGGACCCTGTTGGTGCGCGACGCCCACGGTGTGCGACTGGGTATCACGACCGAGAGAAGCCGCAGGAAGCTGCGCCGAGCGATCGAGAAGGCGGACGCGAACGCCGCGCGAGGTGTCCCCAGACCCCGCGTGAGCCGTGCGGCCCGGGCACATCTGGGCCTTGCCCCAGGGCGAGGGCTCGTCGTCCACACGGTTCTCGCCTTCCTGCTTCTGACAGTGTCCTTGAGCCTGTACCTGGTTGCTGTGCTCCGACTCGGCGGGCAGTAAGTCTTCCCCGTAATGGCTGATGAGCGCACACGGCCACTGCCACGACGACTCAACTCGTGATCACGATCTACGGCTGGAGTACTGGAAGTTTCAGGACACAGCTGTGCGGGTGTCACCAGGAGCTGTGTCACTTTCCCTCCGCTCAGAGCCGGGCAGTCGACGGGCCCTGGTTACCGATCTTCGATGGGGAACGCGCCAGTGCGGGGAAGGTCCTGTTCGGCCCAGGCGCCCATGGCGGCCAGCACGACCTCGAGTCGCGTGCCTGCCGGGGTGAGTTCGTACTCCACGCGGGGCGGGACCTCCGGATAGGCCCTGCGGGTGACCAGCCCTAGGAGTACGAATCGTCGCAGCCGTGAGGACAGGGTCTTGGGGTTGATCCCCGGAAGCCCGAGGCCGAGGCCGTGCAGTCGGGCGCGCAGCTCGGTGAAGCGTTTGGGTCCGGTCAGTGGCTCCCGCACGATAAGCATCGCCCAGGGCCCGTCCAGCACGGTCAGGAACCGGGCGATCGGACATTCCGGCAAAGGGTGATCCAGCACACTCACGCTCTCCCCAATAGTTCATTTGAGGGAACTGATTCCCTCAAGGAATTGCCGGAACAGCCCACACCCCACACCATGCAGGACCTCATGACCGCGATCAGTACGGCCAACACCGCGAGCGAGATGATTCACTCGGCCACGACCACCGCGTTGCGCATCGCCGCGCGCAACCTTGAGCTCTACGACACCGGCAACGTCGCCGGGGCGGACGAGGTGTTCGCCCCCGAAGTGATCGACCACAACCCTGCTGCCGACGCCGCCTCGGGCATCGACGGCATGCGAGTACTGATCGCCGCGGTGCGCGACGGATTCACCGACACGCAGCACCGGATCCTGTTCCAGCAGGAGCTTCCCGGCGGCTGGGCGGTAGTCCACTGGCGGATGACCAGGACGCACACCGGAGACGCCTTCGGGTTCGCCGCCAAGGGCAACCCGGTCGACATCACCGGCACCGACATCGTCCGCATTGTTGCCGGCAAGATCACCGAGATCTACCACGTCGAAGAGCTGCTCAAGCTCACCCAGCAGATCAGCACCGGCGCGCAGCCGGCCTGAAGGTCGAGACCTTCCCGGACCCCGACCCCCGAGCCCTGACCGGCAACCGCCGCCTCGACGCGGTGCACTCGTCCCAGGGGCCAGTCTCCGGGAAAGGCATGACGGCGGACACGAGTGGGGGGCCGGCCATCGGGGCCGGCGGTGTCCCCCTCCCCCAAGATCGCGAACATGCAATTCTTCGCTCAGCGTCTACCGAGTCGCCATACCGCTCGCCCGTCTACAACTTGCCAGTCCTCATATCGGCACTGCTCTTGAGGATCGCAGAGTCGAGGCTCCAGTTCTCCCGTTGGACCCTCTCCCAGAGACTACCTTTACCGAGTTCCCTTCCCAACTGGTCCTCCCGGCGGAACCATTCCTCAGCGCTTCTGATCCTGTTGGGGTGGATTTCGTCGAGCAAAGCGTAATCTCTGGTGATGATTCCATGCTTCCATGTATTCCAGAAGCCAGTGAAATTGTCCCGGAAGCTCATGGTGCTTTTATCGTTGGGATCTGCGTTATAACCGGCAGGCTGATCAGCAATGCCCTTCACGTCCGGCGCGTTCCAATATGTTTCCAGATCCGTGTCGACGTACTGCGCCGGATGCCCGGTGACTTTCTCGAACGCCGCAGCCATGTCGGCATAGGTGATGTGTTCGATGGCGACTTCGAGGTCCATGCCATTCGCGCGCCCCGGATGGTCGAAGAGCCAGCGAACGTAGAAGCCGCAGTCTTCGAGAGCCACGTGAGGAACAGCTCCCTCGCCGAGTGGTACTCGCCAGGTGACGACACCGTCCTCAACGGTGGGCGTCATGGGCGTGAGCGGTGAGATGACCATCTCAATGTAGGGACCTGACGTGAAGACCGCTGCACCCATCCGGTCCCTGTTCTTTTCATTTTGAAACAACACCCATTCGGCCATGCGGCCCTTACCGTCATAATGACCGGTGCGGAACCTCGAGTCGTAGCCGGACTTCTTGAGGGTGTAGTCGAGATTTCCGTAAACGAAGAACTTGATTCCTTCTTCAATCGCTATCTCGTAACTGCGGATCGCCCAGTAAGTCTCCGTTTTCTCACCGGTGTTGAACCCGTCGATGTTGATGAATACACCGTCACAGTCGCGGAAGCCTTCCCGCAGCACGTCCTCGTCGGCGAACGAGCCTTCAAGGAGGGAGACGTTGCCGAGCGCGAGGAGCGCTTGGGCTCGGGGAGAGTTGGAATCGCGGGTGAGAACCCGGACGGAGTATTTCTTGTCGGCGACAAGAGCGCGGACGATGGGCATCCCTTGAGCCCCTGTACCGCCGATCACGAAGATACTGGAGGTGGTGTGAGAAGACATGGAACACGACTCCGAGGTTGACTACGTACGTGATCAGTACGCGATGGACACGGTGCGTTCGAGGCTGATCTCTACATCAGCCCGGCGATCGAGTTCCCTCTGGAAAACCGATCGGTTTCGAGCAGGGTATACCGATCGGTTTCCGAGTGGCAAGCATCTCGGGCGGTAGCGCCTCGAGGACCTCGCGACCCTGGGTGCGGATGGCGCCCGTCACGGTCGGCCGGGACAGGTGCAGGTCACGGGCGGCCTGAATGACCGGAGGCCCGCCCCCCTTCACCCGGCGCCCGGCCGCCGCCCGCAACCCGGGCAAACGCACGTCGGGCCAGGGCCGGGCTCTTCGCAACGGGTTGAACCCATGCAGCCAAACAGCCCACTTCGGACATACGCGCAGACAACAACGCAGAGCTGGACCACCCCCAGCAGCCCTGGAACGCGAACTCGGCGACCACTGCACGGATGACACTTTCGCGCCCCCGCCGTGCACCGACCCTGTTGCTGCGGAAGGCAACCTCAGCCTTGCACGCGGAAACCGATCGGTTTACGATGATGGAAACCGGTCGGTTTCTCGCTGAATCCAAGGGCTGGTCCGTGGTCACGCCCCCTTCGGGCGGGCCCTGTCCGAATCACCCGTCCGCAGCAGTTCACACAAGGGGAAACTGACGAGATGCCCAGCTCAGAGCCACGTCCCACGATTCACATCCCGGGAACCACCAGCCACACCATCGCCCCGCGCGCAGGACACCGCAGCGACGAGGGGACCCTGCGCTACCTCAGAGCGGGCACCGGCGCTCCCGTGGTCCTGCTACACACCGTGCGCACCCAGGCCGAGCACTTCCGCGCCCTCATCCCCCTGATCGCGGACCAGTACACCGTGTACGCCCTCGACCTGCCGGGGATGGGCTACTCCGAGATCGTGCCCGGTGCGTCGTACGACGAGCCGGCCATGCGCGCGGGCGTCAAGCGGCTCCTGACCGAACTCGACCTCCATGACGTGACCCTGGTCGGGGAGTCCATGGGGGCGGTGCTCGCCCTGACCACCGCGGCCGACCTGCCCGAGCGGGTCCGGCGCGTCGTCGCGGTGAACACGTACGACTTCCGCGGCGGTATCGCCCGGTCCAGTCTTCTCGCCCGTGTGGTGGTCAGCGGTGTCCTCACTCCGGGGGTGGGCCCGGTGGTCGCCGGGGTGCAACCCAAGGCCGTCGTCCGCAGGATCCTGCAGGGCGGGCTGGGCGACAAGACCGCGCTGCGGGAGGACTACCTCGACGAACTCCTCCAGGTGGGCAGCCGCCCCGGGTACCCGACCGTCGCCAGGGCCGTGTACCAGAGCCTGCCCAGTCTCATCGCCGCCCGCGCGCGCTACCCCGAGATCAAGGCACCCGTCCACCTCGTCTACGGGGAGCAGGACTGGTCCCGGCCCTCGGACCGGCAGGCCGACAAGGAGCTGCTGCCGGCCGCCGATTTCACGCAGGTGCCGGGAGCGGGCCACTTCATCGCCTTGGAACGGCCCGACCTGCTGGCCGACCTGCTGAACGCGGTGGCGTGACCGCCGCCCGACGTCCTGGCACGCAAAGGAACGGTGCAGAACCGAAGCGCCGTCGAAATTACGTGGCAGTGGGTCGCATCGTCGGCTCGCTCAGTGTCGATGAAGGCCTCCGCGCATGGTGACGTGCCACCAGGGCCGTCGGGGGTATCGGTGGGACGGTCGAAAATGCCGGTCATGGCAGATCGCAGTCCGGTTCTCCGGATCATCACCTCGGCGGCACGGGAGTCCCTGAAGCCGCTCGGCCTGGCCCAGCGCGGGTGGTCGCGGCTGTGGATCGATGATCACGGGTGGTGGCTCGGGGTTGTGGAATTCACTCCATCACGGACCGTCGGCAGCGGTCTGCACGTCGGTGCGATGTGGCTGTGGCAAGACGTGGACCACCTGGCCTTCCATCCCGTGATCTTCGCAGGGAATCCCGGCGTTTGTGCCGGGAGGGAATGCGATCCCAGGACAGGAGGCGCGCAGCGCCGGAGTTCTCTGCGTATGCGGGGTGATGGTCAGGCGGGCCGCTTCTGGTTCTCGATGTAGTCCTTGACGACCTGGAGCGGCGCGCCGCCGCAGGATCCTGCGAAGTACGAAGGTGCCCAGAGGTGGCCGTGCATGATCGCCCGGTTCATCGTGCCGGTGTACTCCTGCCGCAGGTACCGGGAGGAGACGCCTTTGAGGCTGTTGACGAGCTTGGACAGGGCGACCTTCGGCGGGTAGTGCACAAGCAGGTGGACGTGATCGCCTTCGCCGTTGAACTCCCGCAGCTCTGCTTCGAAGCTCTCGCAGACGTCCCGCATGATCTCTTCGCAGCGCGTCAGCATCTCGTCATTGAAGACGCCGCGCCGGTACCTCGTGACGAAGACCAGGTGGACATGAAGGTTGTAGATGACATGACGGCCCCCTGCGAAGATCCGGGTTTGGCTCCCAGCGTAGTGACATAGACCAAGCGTCGTATGATCACGCGAGCTGACTAGGGAGGGGGTGGGCCGGATGATCCGTGCGTACAAGTTCCTCATGCGGCCCACTGTGGGCCAGACGGCTGCGCTCACTGAGATGCTGCGGGATCACTGCTCGCTCTACAACGGCGCGTTGCAGGAGCGCCGGGGCGCCTACCGGCACACCTCGAAGACGAGCCTCACGTACGGGCAGCAGTCCGCGCAGCTCAAGGAGATCCGCTCGTTCGACCCCGAGCGTCAAGGCCGTTGGTCGTTCTCGTCGCAGCAGGCGACGTTGCGCCGTCTCGACAAGGCGTTCGCCGCGTTCTTCCGCCGGGTCAAGTCCGGTGAGACGCCCGGCTACCCGCGTTTTCGTGGGGTGAACTGGTTCGACACAGTGGACTTCCCCAAGGACGGGGACGGCTGCCGCTGGGACTCCACCCCGCACGGCCCCGTGACCCGCGTCCGCTTCCAAGGCGTCGGGCACGTCAAGGTCAACCAGCACCGTGCCGTGGTCGGCGAGGTCAAGACCGTCAGCGTCAAGCGCGAGGGCCGCAGGTGGTTCGTCGTGCTGACCGCCGAGCAGGACCAGCCCGATCCGCTGCCGCCCACCGGCAGCGTGGTCGGCATCGACCTGGGCATAGCCAACTTCCTCGCCGACTCGGACGGCGGCTTTGTGGAGAATCCGCGCCACGGCCGCAGGGCCGCCGCGAAGCTCGAAGCAGCACAGCAAGCCCTGTCCCGGTTCCCGCGCCGCAAGACCAAGGACCGTACCAAGAACCACCAGCGGGCGGTGGAGAAGGTCGCCAAGCTGCACGGCAAGGTCCGCCGCCAACGGCTCGACCACGCACACAAGACAGTGCTCGGCCTGGTCCGTGAGCACGACTTCATCGCGTACGAAGAGCTCACGATCCGCAAGATGAGCAAGGCTCCCGCGCCGAAGCCAGACCCCGAGACGCCGGGCATTTTCCTGCCGAACGGGGCCGCCGCCAAGGCCGGGCTGAACCGATCGATCGCCGATGCCGGATGGGGGGTGTTCCTCGCGATCTTGAACGCAAAGGCTGAGAGTGCCGGGCGGGAAGTGATGGCCGTGGACCCCCGCAACACCTCCCGGCGGTGCCCCGAATGTGGGCACACTGCCAAGGAGAACCGGCCCACACAGCAGAAGTTCCGCTGTCAGGCGTGCGGCCACGACGCGCACGCGGACACGGTGAGCGCGATCAACGTTCTACGGGCCGGGCTGGTCCGTCGCGCCGCCCAACCGGCATAGCGAGAAGCCCCCTCGTTCACGAGGGGGAGGAGTCACGTAGGCGCAGTCCGGACCGGCCTCGAACTGTTTCGCACCGAGGACCAGTTCACGCCGCTGGCACTCGAACTCAGCCGACGGGCGGTGCGAACGTGACCGCGCTGAGGGAGAAGTTCCCGGCTTTGCCGAACGTAGCCCGATACCTGACGTCCAAGCCGGTGCGGCGGGGATTTTTCTGGGACAGCTTCGACGCCGGGATCGCAGCCGCTCTGGTTGGGGGCCCGGACGCGGCCCGCGATCACTTCGAGCGAGTCCTTCAAGAGGATCCGCTGGTCCCGTGGATGCTCGAAGCCCAGGAGAAGGCACGTGAGCGTGGAGCGTGCCCTACTTCCGGGTGGAGCTGGTACTGCCGACGATCGAGGACGGGTTCGCCGACTATGAGCGCCGAACCGGGCAGCGTGATTGAGCCGTCGCCGGCGCCATGATGATGGCCGGCCGCCAGATTGTTCTTCGACAGCGCCGTGTACGCCGGTCAGCGGGCGCACTCCTGGACGGAACTGGAGCGCTGCGCTTCAAGATCCACGAAGGTGCGGTGTTCCTCGCACCGTCATCTCCCGGTGCTGCTCCTGTTTGCCGTGCCCCCGGTCTGAAAACCTGCGGGACGGTGCCGCGAGGGATCAAGTCCGCAGCCTGGTAGCCGGGTTCGAGTCACTCACTGATCCGTGCGGAGCCGGCGGGCTGCGCTACCGGCTCTCCTCAGTGGGTGGTGAGCATACCTTCGCGCAGTCGGGCGAGGGTGCGGGACAGGAGCCGGGAGACGTGCATCTGGGAGACGCCCAGGCGTTCGCCGATCTGCGCCTGGGTGTATTCCTCGACGAACCGCATGTGGATGATCTGCCGGTCGCGCTCGCCGAGTTCGGCGATCAGCGGGGCGAGGGCGTGGAAGTCCTCCACGAGCTCCAGGTCTGTGTCCTGGGTGCCGATGAAGTCCTGCAGGGCGGCTTCGCCGTCTTCGCTGCCGCTGATCGTGGCGTCCAGGGAGGAGGAGTTGTAGCCGTTGGCGGCCAGACGGGCCTCGCGGACCTCGTCCTCGGGCAGGCTCATCAGCTCCGACAGCTCCTTGACCGTCGGGGTGCGGCCCAGTCGGCTGCGCAGTTCCTCGGTGGCGCGGGCCAGCTGGACGCGGGCTTCCTGCAGCCGGCGAGGCACGTGCACGGCCCAGGTGGTGTCGCGGAAGAACCGCTTGATCTCGCCGACGATGTAGGGGATGGCGAAGGAGGTGAACTCCACCTCGCGGGACAGCTCGAAGCGGTCGATCGCCTTGATGAGGCCGATCATGCCGACCTGGGCGATGTCCTCCATCTCCTCCGGCCCGCGGCTGCGGAACCGGCCGGCCGCGAAGCGGACCAGGGACATGTTCATCTCGATCAGCGTGTTCCGCGCGTACTGGTGCTCCGGGGTACCTTCTTCCAGTACGGCCAGCTGCTGGAAGAACAGCTTGGACAGTTCGCGGGCGTCTTTGGGTGCCACCCGGGACGGGTCAGCGACCTCGGGCAGTTCGGCCGTCCGGGTCTGTGCTGCCGCCATGCTCGTGGGCGCCATGCTGTTCCCCTCCAGGTCGTTCCCGCCGCCGCGGCCAGCCGAAGCGGCTGACGACGCACCGCCTACCCTCGCATCCCGCCCCCACTCCCCCACTCCCCCATCATCTCGGTCTGCCAGTGGCTGCAGGGGAATCCCCCGCCGCCGTCACCCTGCGCAGGCGAGGGAAGGCAGTGGGGGCAGGGGGAACGTCGGCCACTACTGAGGGCGGAGCCCGGTGAGGGCACCGCCCAGGTCGTCGGGCAGAGCGATGCGGGCCGTGATGCGCTTGCCGACCGGCTCCCGCTGCACTTCGAAGCCCTGCGCGACGGCCATGACGATCTCCAGGCCGTGCTGCCCGACCCTGCCTGCATCAGCGGCCCGGGCCACCGGCAGCACCGGATCGCTGTCCCACACGACCACTTCCACCACGGCGCCGACGATCCGCAGCTCCATCAGGACCGGCCCGGGAGCGTACTTGCGGGCGTTGGTGACCAGCTCGCTGACCACCAGCTGCGTCAGGTCCATCACACGTGCGGCGACCGGCAGACCGTGCTCGGCCTGGACGCGGGCAAGGAAGTCCACCGCCCGGTGACGTGCCTCGGCGATGCAGGATCCGTCACGGTCCAGAGCAACGGTGTCCTGTATCGGCTGGGCGCCAGGCATCACGCTGCCCTCACCATCGGAGACAGATTCCCTCGAGTCCACCCTTGTTCCACCCCCGTTCCCACGCCTGCACGTACCCGGCACTATGCCGCACATGTCCCGTGGGAACTGGGCAATGGGCCGCACACACGTTTGCCGTACCACCAGGGACGGTGTCGGCGCACGATCGTGTCGGCGCCTTGAGCCCCCATCAGCGAGCACACTCGGCGAGGACACGGTGACAGACACCCACGGAGCAGCCCGGTGGCCCGGCCCACTGTGGATCGGCCACACCGCCGTCGACGGCATCCCTGTGGTCACCGTGCGCGGCGAGATCGACCACCCGTCAAGGACATACTCAACCAAGCCCTGCTGTCCTACAACGGCGCGACGCCGCCGGGGACCGTGCTGGACCTCAGTGGCGTGACCTTCATGAACTCCAGTGGTATCAACGTCCTCATCGCCGCCCACAAGAGCTTGAGGGGCTCTTCACCGACCATGGGACGGCGAAGAGCCTCCAAGGGCTGTAGGCCCAACCCTTGTTGTGCCGGGTGGCCCCCGCGTCCACGCTCACACCTCACGGTCCGTACAGGCGCAGTCGGGCGGCCAGGTCGGTGCCGCAGCCGACTCGGGGATGGCTGCGGCACCGTCCCGCCCAGCCCAGCGGCGCGGCAGGAGGAACACGCCCCGGGGCCTACCGTGCCAGTGCCCCGCCCTCCAGCCACCAGGCTGCGCCGATCGGGTGGACCGCAGCAGACCCGCGGGCTCGTCGGACGTGCGCCAGAAGGGCGTCGAACGTGTCACCTCCCGCCGGTGCCGGCAGCCACGCTGCGTTCAATCCGGTCCCCGCGGTGAGGTGAACGTCGTGGAGAAACTGAGTCCAGTGCCCGCATGAGCGGTGGAGAAACCAGGGAAATCGAGCGTATGTTCTCGGATTCGCCGGGCACGAGGAGCGGCGGAGGTTGATAACTATGGTTCCCCTGCTTGTCGTTCTTCTGCTGGCTCTGATCCTCTTCGGCGCGGGTTTCGCGCTGAAGGCACTGTGGTGGCTCGCGGTCATCGTGCTGGTCGTCTGGCTGCTGGGCTTCGTCATGCGCTCCGCCGGCACGGGCGGCCGCAAGGGCCGCTGGTATCGCTGGTAACCCGCTACTCATCAGCGCCATGGCTGTGGGCTCCGGATGTATCCGGAGCCCACAGCCATGTCCCGGATCGCGACATCTCATCGGGCAAACACGGTAGTTACCACCCTCCCGGGAACCGGGCCTCATCTGGGGCCCGGTGAAGCAGTGGAACCTGCGCCTCCAAACCACCGGGCCCCGCTACGAATCGGCCTGGTGCCGCATCAGGCAGCGTTCGCCTTGTCATGAGGCATCGCTCGGCGGTGTGTCAGGCGAGGGGGCCGAGGGTGAAGCCGCCGTCGGCGACCATTTCTGAGCCGGTGGCGAAGCGTGCCTGGTCCGAGGCGACGAAGAGGATGAAGGCGGCGATCTCGTCGGGGTGGCGTTGCGGGGGATGGCGAAGTCGTCGACGGGGACGAGTGCGGTGCCGTCGGCGCCGCCGCTCCTGTCGGAGGACGACCTCGCGGAGCGCCGCCGCCGCGCGTCCGAGTTGGCCTCGACTTACCGGAGCGAGTTCCTGTGACTCGCAGGGCCGGCAAGCCCGGCACTGGTCGACAGGGTGAAGTTCCCCGCTGAGCTGGACAGCCAGGCCAGATCGCTGGGACCCCTCGTCTACACCCCGACCAACGGCTCCCGGCTCAACCGTATAGAGGCCCAGTTCACCACCCTGGGCTACTTCGCACTCGATGGCACCGACCACGCCACCCACGAAGCGCAGGGCAGCGTGTTCCGCCGCTACATCATCTGGCGGAACGAGCACGCCGCCGACGAACTCCCGCGCTCGGTCGTCAACCGGGTGAACGTTGCCTGATGCGGCACCAGCCGTCGGCCACTTCCTCGTGCCGGTCCGCCGTCCCGGGCACGGACCGGGTCCAGGACGTCTTCCAAGGCGAGCCGCAGGACCCGTCCGAGTCGCCGCACCGTTGGCGGCCCTGGCATGGTGGGTCCCGCAGTTTCGGTTCGATGTTCGGCAGTTGCTTGTCGAAGACCTTCTCGCCGACCGGGGTGAGTCCGTGCCGTGATGGTTCGTCTTGCCGACGTCCAGGCCGAGGAAGTCGCCATCTCCAACGGAGCCTCTCGAGCCCGGTGACACCCTCCAGGTCATCCGTTCGACAGGGGGCACCATTCATGCCGGGCCCGGAGGCCAGCAGCCCTCTGGCGGGACCGTGAAGAAGACAACGGGTGGATTGATCTGACCCAGTCGGCAGTCGTGGTCTGGTTTTCGGCTCTAGTTCTCCGGACATTGGGCGACGACGCAGAGCGCGGGCCGGGAAGCGCGGCGGCTCCGCGGCCCGCTGGTGGCTGGGTGGTGCTGCTCAGGCGCCTGCTGCTGCGGTGTAGCGGGTGGTGACGTCTTCCCAGTTGACCAGGTCCCACAGCTTGGTGACGTAGTCGGGGCGGACGTTCTTGTACTGCAGGTAGTAGGCGTGCTCCCAGGCATCGAAGACCAGCAGCGGGGTGCTGCCCTGGCCGACGTTGCCGTGATGGTCGTAAACCTGCTCGACGATCAGGCGCTTGCCGAGGGGCTCCCAGGCCAGCACGCCCCAGCCGGAGCCCTGCACGGACGCGGTCGCGACGGTGAGCTGCTTCTTGAACTGCTCGAAGCCGCCGAGGTGTTCGTCGATGGCGTCAGCGAGGACGCCGTCGGGACGGTCGCCGCCGTCCGGGGAGAGGTTCTGCCAGAAGATCGAGTGCAGGACGTGGCCGGAGAGGTTGAAGGCATAGGTCTTCTGCAGTCCGACCAGGCCGGTGGGCGTGATCTGGTCCTTGTCGCGGATCTCGGCGAGCTGCTCGAGGGTGTCGTTGGCGCCCTTGACGTAGGCGGCGTGGTGTTTGGCGTGGTGCAGTTCCAGGATCTGCCCGGTGATGGCCGGCTCCAGCGCGGCGTAGTCGTAGGGCAGGTCGGGAAGCGCGTAGGTGCCCATCAGGCACGTCCCCTTTCCGGGTGAGTGATCGTCCGGGACACAGCCTATGCCTCTATTGCGAATAACTTGCAACAACGAAGAAGATGCATCAGCATCATCTGTGGCGGGGTCGGCCCGTCAGTCTTCGGTGTCTGAGCGCCTTCCGTCCGTCGGCGTGTCCTTCCTGGAGAGTGATCGTCTTCTCACCCGGCACCCGCCGGTCCCGGCCGGCCCCGCTCGCTCACCGCCTGTCTAGGACATGGAGGTCTACCACCCCCAGATCGAGGCATGCGCCGAGGCCGGCCCCCCTCTGCTGGCCAGTGCCGACTCCTCATTCGACGCACTGCGCCAGTGGATCGACCTCTTCGTCGACTTTCTGGCCACCAAGCACGGACTCGCCGACGCCCTGCAGTCCGACGGCGACCGCTTCGCCACGCTGCGCGCCTACCTCGTCGACCGCTTGGAGCCCGTGAGTGCCCAACTGCTCGACTCCGCGGTCGAGGCCGGCGACATCAGGCCAGGCATCCAGCCCTACGAACTGATGCGCGGCGTCGGCAACCTCTGCATCGGGCGCGACGACGACCCCCGCTACGACCCCCGCCGCTTGATCGACTTGCTCCTCCAGGGCCTGCGGCAACCTGGACAGGCCTGATCGCGACCCGACCACCCTGCCGGATCACCGTTCACGCCCCGGGTGCGGCAAGCAGCTCGCGTGGTCGTGCCGGACTGCCCTTACCACCAGCTCGGCGAGGAGCGAGTGCGGCGGCCCCTGGACGATACCCATCTGAGCACCGCGGAGTTCACCACCCGGGTGCTCGTCGAGCAGGCCGAAGCCGAGTCCTGCTGGATCTGTCGCACTCCGCACGGTCCGGCCGAGGCGTGGGGCCTCGACCAGCTCCGGCAGGCCCTCCTGACGGCCGCCGGCACCGTAGCCTGACCGTCTCGCACCAAGCTCAATCCACCGGTACTGGCCTTTCCGTTGGTCCCCAAGGCCGTACTCGGGGTGGACGACTTCGCCACCTCGCGCGGCCACTCGTACGCCACCGTGATCACGGACGGCGAACGCCGTCGGCCCATCGACGTCCTGCCGGGACACGAGGCGGATCCTTGGCAGCGTGGTTGGCGGCCCGCCCGGGAGTTCAGGTTATCTGCCGGGATCGCGTCGGCGCCTGTGCCGAGAGTGCCGCGCTCGGAGCCCCGCACGCGCTCCAGGTCGCCTACAGGTATCACGCTGCAGAACCTCGGCCAGGCCGTCGAGAAGTACGTTGCCGCGCAATGCGACTGGCTGCGTTCCATCGCACCACAGCCGGACCAGGCAGCCACCGGGGAAAACGTTGAGTGAGGGAAGGGGCCTCCGTGCCGTCGCACGTCACCTGGGCTGGGGGGCGGCACACCGTCCAGCGGTGTGCGCACCGCCCGCTGGCGGCAGCTGCCGGACGCGGTCGTAGACGAGGGTCGAAGTACGCGTCAGCCGCCCCGAAGACCGACCGCCAGCGTCAGTTCAAGGACCCGGTGTGGCGATGCGAGATCCGGAAACAGCTCCCGCAGCTGCGACATCCGGTACCGGACGGTCTGAGGATGGACGAACAACGCCGCCGCCACCTCGTCTCGTCTGCCCTGGTGCAGCAGCCATTCCCGCAACGTCTCCTCCAGCCGCCGTGCGGTCGCGACAGGCAAGGTCCGCAACGGTGCGAGGGCTCGGGCACGCAGGTCTGCGAACGCGTCCACGTCGGCGCTCAGCACCAGCTCGGGCAGATGGTCCTCGGTGTCGCGAATATCAGAGGAGAGCAAGCGCGCGCGTACGGCTCGTGCGTACGAGGCGGAGGCACGCGTCCATGGCCGGGCCGGGCCGACCACGGCGGTGCGGTCGGTCAGCTGCCGCAAGAGATGTGATCGGTCGGCATCGGGGACGAGCAGCGCGCCGGTGGCGTCCGGCAGATCGTCGAGGACGAGGGTGCTCGGGTCGAGCGCGCGGTAGGCAGGCCGGGCCTGGGCGGCGGGCAGCAGGACCGCGGTCAGCGAAACCGGAGGCTGCCACCCGGCCCGTTGAGCAGAGGCCAGCAGCACGTCCGGGCTCGCGCCGGCGAGGAGGTCGCGGGCCAGGTGTTCCAGGTGGCGCTCCTGGTCCCTGCCCCGGGCGGCCAGTTCGTCGGCGTGGCCCGCGGCGCTCGCGGCGGAGAGTTCGTCGATGTAGGCGAAGGTCAGCTCGGCGAACTTGGCGACCTCCGCGGCGGGCAGACCTGCGGGTACGGCACCAGCTGCCAGGCATCGCCAGGCCACGCGGGCGCCGACGCGGTAGGCGCTGAGCAGGGCGTCCATCGAGCGGCCGTCGCGCACCTCGCCGCGGCCGAGCTCATAGGCTGCGTCACCGGCGTCGCCGCCGGTGGCGTTCCCGCTCGCGAGGTCCAGGTAGTGTCCCAGAGCGGTGCGGACGGCTCGGCGGATGGTGGCGCCCATGTGGCCCGACAGGGCGTTGGCGTAGGGAGGGACCTCGTCGATGATCGCCTGGACGACCTCGTCGGCGGTGCTCTTCAGCGCGGCCCGGAGTGCGGTGACCGTCGTCTCATCCAGGGCCAGTTCGCTGGCCCTCCGGATTGCATGGCTCACGTTTCTATTCCCTGCGAACAATTCAGCCAGCCAGATTTACGTCCTGCGGTCAGGACTTTACGCCTTGAGGCGCAGCAAGCTGGAGTCATGACGAGTACAGCGCTCCGCAGCAGGGCGTGGAAACTGCTGGAGATGGTCACGACGCCGCTGCTGCCGTCGGACTACCTCGACCTGGTCAGCCCGCTGCGTGCGGGCGCTGACCTACGGGGGCGCATCGAGGCCGTGCACCCCGAGACGGGGGACGCCGCGACCATCGTGATCAGACCGGGACGGGGCTGGCGCGGCCACACAGCCGGTCAGTACGTGCGGATCGGGGTCGACGTCGACGGAGTGCGCCTGTGGCGTGCCTACTCCCTCACTTCGCCGACAAACCGGCAGGACGGCCGCGTCACGATCACCGTGAAGGCGATCCCGGACGGCAAGGTCAGCAACCACCTGGTCCGCGGGGCGAAACCGGGCACGCTGATCCAGCTCGACCAGCCGACCGGTGACTTCGTGCTGCCGCAGGCCAAGCCCGCCAAAGTGCTCTACCTGACGGCCGGCAGCGGCATCACGCCCGTGATGGGCATGCTGCGCGACACCGAGTTCGACGACGTCGTCATGGTCCATTGCGCGCCACAGCCGCAAGACGTGATCTTCCGCAACGAACTGCACGACCTGGTCGCGGACAAGAGGCTGCGGCTCACCGAGGTGCACACCGACACGGACGGTATGCTCGACATCGCCCGTCTCGACGAACTCGTGCCCGACTGGGCCGAGCGCGAGACCTGGGCCTGCGGGCCCGCGGGCCTGCTCGACGCCGCCGAGAAGCACTGGAGCGAGCACGGCGTCCAAGAGCGCCTGCACACCGAACGCTTCCGCCCCAGCATCGTCGTCGCCGGCGACGGCGGCGAGGTCACGTTCAGCGCCACCGGCAAGACCGTCGACGCGGACGGCGCCACGCCGTTGCTGGACATCGGCGAGGAGGCCGGCGTACTCATGCCCTCCGGGTGCCGCATGGGCATCTGCTTCGGCTGCGTCACACCGCTCAAGGCGGGCGCCGTTCGCGACCTGCGCACCGGCGAGATCACCGAGGCCGAACCGGGCGTCCTCATCCAGACCTGCGTGTCCGCCGCGGCGGGCCCCTGCGACATCGAACGGTAGGAGCACCTTGACCGCCATCGACCCCACCGCCCACCTGACCGCGCAGCAGATCGAGGAGCTGGGCCGCGAGCTGGACGCGATCCGCGACGAGGTGATCACCGGCCGCGGCGAGAAGGACGCCGCCTACATCCGTAAGGTCATCTCGGCGCAGCGCAAGCTCGAGCTGGTCAGCAGGGGCGTACTGCTGTTCTCGATCTTCCCGCCCGCGTGGCTGCTCGGCACCGCCGGGCTCTCCGTCGCGAAGATCATGGACAACATGGAGATCGGCCACAACATCCTGCACGGCCAGTGGGACTGGATGCGGGACCCGAAGATCCACTCCACCACCTGGGAGTGGGATCACGTCTCGCCGTCCGAGCAGTGGAAGCACTCGCACAACGAGCTGCACCACACGTACACCAACGTGATCGGCAAGGACAACGACCTCGGTTACGGCATCATGCGCGTCGACGAGGACCAGAGGTGGCACCCGATCCACCTCGGCCAGCCGCTGTGGAACTTCATCAACGCCTGCTTCTTCGAGTACGGCATCGCCGCCTACGACCTGGAGCTCGGCAAGAACCTGCACAAGCGCCGCCGCAAGAACCCGGAGTTCCGCGCGCGGGCCAAGGCCGTGGGCCGCAAGATCCGCAAGCAGGTGCTCAAGGACTACGTGATCCACCCACTGCTGTCGGGGCCGTCGTTCCTCCCCACGCTCGCCGCCACGTTCACCGCGAACCTGGTCCGCAACATCTGGTCCCACTCGGTGATCATGTGCGGGCACTTCCCCGAGGGCGTGCAGGTCTTCGAGCGACGCTCCATCAAGGGCGAGACACGCGGCCAGTGGTACCTGCGCCAGATGATGGGCTCGGCGAACATCAGCGGCAGCAAGGCCATGCACTTCATGACCGGCAACCTCTCGCACCAGATCGAGCACCACCTGTTCCCGGACCTGCCGAGCAACCGGTACGCCGAGGTCGCGGTGAAGGTGCGCGCGCTGTTCGAGAAGTACGAGCTGGAGTACGTCACCGGCCCGCTGCCCAAGCAGGTGTTCTCCGCGTGGCACAAGGTCTTCCGGCTGTCGCTGCCGAACAAGAAGACCAAGGTCAATACGCCGGAGCGCGAGCGGGAGCTCGTCGCCGCCTGATTCCCGGTGTGGGTTCAGATCTCTCGGCCGTACTGGTGGCGCCGCCGGGTTCGGTGAGATCCGTTGCGGACGGTGGGGCGAGCGCGACGCCAGACCGTACGACACGGGGTCCGGCATGACCTGCCGAGGTCGGTTGGTCAGTCGGGTGCTTACGCGCACTCGGTTTGCCGACGGGCGGGCTGGGTGGAAGGCATGGGCTGTGACGCGGACGCTGCCGGAACCGATGCTCCTGCGCTGCTGCGGGGGTGGGCGGGTGAGCCGAAGTTATGGACAGGGTTTTGTCTTGTCCGTTGTCCGTGAATGAGCCCTCAGTGGTGTCCGCCCTGGGGGTCCGCTCCGTGGTGCATGTGGTCGGCGTGGTCGTGGCCGGTGTCGGGTGAGCCGCCCATCGTGCGGAGCATGGCCATGCCGCCGGTCCGCCAGAACCGCACCAGGAGCACGGCGGCGAGGAGGAGGAAGACGATGTTGAGCCAGGTGGTGTAGTTCCAGCTGATGCCTTCCATGGGGACCTTCGCGTCGGCCAGGTCGGGGATCAGGCCGAGGCCGCCGAAGGCGAATTCCACGAAGGTGCCGAGAAGGAAGGCGGCTGTTTTGGCGCCGTAGTACTTCCGGTAGATGTTGAGGATCGGCAGGATAAACAGGTCGGCGAAGATGAACGCCACCACGCCGCCGAAGCTGATGCCGCCCTTCCACAGCACTACCGCCAGCGGCACGTTGCCGATGGAGCACACAAACGAGGCGACGGCCACAGCGGGCCGACGATGGGCCCCACAGTTTGGCGGCGAGCGGGTGGCCGTCGAAGAAGAAGGTGCGCCAGAACGAATCCGGGACCCATGCAGCGATGGCGCCGGCGATGAGCAGGCCGAGGACGAGGTCGCGCAGTATCGCCGCCCATTCCATGACGAATACGTGGCTGGTGGCGCCGCGGCGAGCGCGGCGGAGGAGCGGCCGCCGGAGCCGCCGGTGAAGCCCTCACGGGAGAGGAGCCAGCGGATGAAGGAGCCTTGGCGCTGGACGGACATGTCCATCGCGGCGTGGCCTCCATCGACCCGGCCAGCCCCTGTTCTGCATGCTCGCGGGCCTGACGCAGGAGCCTGTCGCGCAGGAACAGCCGGAACAGAGCGGCCAGCAGGATGATCATGATGGGGCCGCCGACGAATTCGGCGGCGGTGAACTGCCAGCCCATCAGCAGCGCGAGAATGACGCCGAGCTCGACGACGAGATTGGTGGAGGCGATCTCGAAGGCCATCGCGGCGGTGAAGTTCGCGCCCTCGCGGAACAGCGAGCGGGCCAGCGCCACCGCGGCGTAGGAGCAGGACGAGGACGCAGCTCCCAGGCCTGCGGCGACGGCAAGGGTGCGAAGCCCGGCGTCGCCGAGCAGGGAGACGACGGTGGACTTTCGGACCACGGCCTGGACGACTGCGGACAGCGCGAAGCCCAGGATCAGGGCCCAGGTGATCTCCCAGGTCATGGAGCCGGTGATCGACAGTGCGTGCAGTACGGCGTGCATCTGAGAAGCCTTCCTCGCACGGAACGGCGTACGCCCGGCGGACACGTTATGAGGGGGCCGGTCTGTCTGGACGGGTGCGGGGCGCCGCCGCCAGGACGGCGCCCCACTCGGGTCAGCCGACGTGCAGAGTCAGGGCGGCGGTGTGGAGCGTGCCGCCGGTCTGGAACTGCAGGAACAGCCGCCAGTTGCCAGAGGTGGGCAGTTCGGCGTGGAAGTTCAGGTCCGGGCCGCCGTCGTCGCCGGTCACCTTGGTGGTGGGGTGGAGGTGGGCGAACGCGGCGTCGCCTTCGTGGAAGGCAGTCAGGTGGGCGTAGGTGTCCAGGTAGGGCTGCAGGTCGGTGACGGGCTTGCCGTCCTTGGCGATGGAGACGGTCAGCGGGTGCGCCATGCCGGCCATGGGCTCGCCCTTGACGGTGACGGTGTACCTGTCGACCTGCGTGCTGGTAGCGGGGGCGGGCAGCGGGGTCTTGGACGCGGTGCCGGGCACGGTGACGTTGCGCGAGAGCACGAGGTCCTTGTCCTTGCCGGGCCCGCCATCGGGGGTGAAGGAGGCGAACAGGCGCCAGGAGCCCGGTGCGAGGGAGGCCAGATCAGCGGTCCAGGTGCCGTCGCCGGCCATGGTGGGGTGGATGTGCTGGAAGCCGGTCAGGTCGGAGCGGATGGCGTAGAAGTGCATCCGCTTGGTCTGGTCGAGGGCGAAGCCGGTGACCGCCTTGCCGTCCGGGGCCGTGACCGTGAATCGGTAAGGGGTCTGCTTGCCGGACGGCAGGGTCGCGTCCTTGGAGGTCAGACGGTAGCCGCCCTGGGTGTCGGACAGGCCGTTGCCGGAGGCCATGTGGTCCATGCCGGGCATGTCACCCATGGCTTGCGACGCGCTGGACGAGGAAGAAGCGGAGGACTTGCTGCCGTGGTCCATGCCGGGCATGGACGAGGAGTCGCCAGAGGAGCCGCAGGCGGCAAGCGTCAGCGCGAGAGCGGCTGCGGCGCCGGCCGCTGCGAGGCTGCGGCGGCGGGCGGTAAGGCGGGAAGAGGTGGCCATCGAGGTGAGTCTTTCCGGGTGGGCGCACCACGCCGGTGGTGCGCGGAAACGAGCAGGACGCGGGGCCGGCTCCGGCCTGGGGCCGGGATCCGGTGCGCGCCTGTCACGTCCGCGCGATACACACCTGAAGCAGGAGATCTCGCCCGCTGTCCGGTGGCCCACGCCTTCCCGTCCAGTTGGCTGCCGCCGGCAGGCGGGTCAGCATCCACGGGGTAAGCACTGCGGCGCCTGCCACGTCGAGCAGGCCGGGCGCGGGCAGGGGGGTCCGCTCGTGGGCCGGGGTCGATACGCACAGCGCCCCGGGCATGCCGGAGAGGCCGGCAGCCCGGACGGCGAGGCCGGGGGCGGGCGCGGCGGGCGCATGGGTAGCGAGCAGTGCGGCGTCGTGGCCGCCGGTGATCGGCGAGAGCGCCATCGTGGGCATGGCGCCGTGGCAGCCCTCTGCGGCCGTGGCCGGGGCGCCGTGCATGAGGAACAGGCCGAACAGCACCGCGCACACCGCCAGCAGCCGGGCGATGCCCCGCCTCCCTGCGTGTCCGCTGCCCACGTTCCGTCCCTTCCTGTCTCATACCGTTCGGGGTGCCGCCTGCCGTCGCCCACACCATACCCAGGCGGGGTATAAACCGCATCGCGTGCATCGCGTCAGCGGCCGGGGCCCGACGGGGTGCCACCAACCAAAGGGCAAACGGGATGATCTTGAATTCCGGGTAGGCGAGCCAGCAGACATACGACGCCCCTCCCGCAGGGGGAGTGTGCCTGCCGTCAGGATCGCGCCTTGTTTCTGCTTACGTGTCGGTCGATTGGCGAGCGTGGGCGGCGTGACGCCCGGGGCCATGCGGCGGGATGGACGATGAGCCGCCCGGCGTAGCGGCGTGTTGCGGAGACTGGGCGGCCCCCATGGCATCGGGCGCCGGCCGCGAAGTGCGCAGGCCGGCCAGCGTGACCGCGACCAACCGGTGAACCGCAGCCTTGGAGGGCAGGCCGCCTGCGGCGCCCAGGGCGTGCAGGCAGTAGGTCGCGAGCTCGCCCGGGGCGACGTCATCGCGGACGGCCCCGGCCTGCGCGGCTTCGGTGATCAGGTCACGCACGAGGGCGTTCAGGTGCTGCTCGGCGTGGGCGAGGTGCTCGCCCCGGTGCACCAGCGCCGCGAGTTCGGTGTGCTGGGGGCGCTCGTGGGTGATGTCCGCATAGGCGTGGAGGACGGCTTCGAGCCGCTCGCCGGGGGTGCCCGCCTGTTCGCGGATGCGGGTGAGGTGTTCGAGATGCGCACTCACGTGGCGTTCGTGCCACGCGGCCAGGATCGACTCGACGTCCGGGAAGTACTTGTACAGCGTTGCCCGGCCGATGCCGGTCTCCTTCGCGATCTGCGACATCGTCACCGACGCCAGTCCGTGCTCGGCCACCAGCGCCGCGGTGGTCTCCAAGGTCGCTTCGCGGACCGTGCGGCGGTGCTCGGCGATCGTCTCATTCCACAGCTTCGGCACCTATGCAGTGTACGCAATGACATTGCTTAGACACTATCGATTGACAGAGACAAAGTGTCTCGATAAAGCTGTGGGCGTCGCGGCGATCCGTCGTTCCACGCGACGGAGAGGAGTGCTTCTCATGGCACCGCTCGCTGACGAGCCGACGCCCGATCCCGAGGTCCGCAGCATCGACGCCGCCCTGCCCGGCCCCCACCACACCCCCGGCCGTCAGGGCGCGGCCGACGCCGCTTTCCGGCACGAGGAGCTGTACGCGAGTCCGCCGCCGTGGGACATAGGCCGCCCCCAGCCCGCCTTCCTCGCCCTCGCCGACGCGGGGCTCCTGCACGGCCGGATACTGGATGTGGGCTGCGGCACCGGCGAGCACACGCTCATGGCCGCACGGCTCGGACTGGAGGCCACCGGCATCGACCTCGCCGTCAACGCCCTGGATCCTGCGGCGAAGAAGGCAGAAGAATGCGGCCTGACGGCGCGGTTCCTGCGCCATGACGCCCGGCGCCTTGCCGACCTCGGCGAGCAGTTCGATGTCGTCCTTGACTCCCTGGTCTTCCACGGCTTCCGCGGCCAGGAGCGCGCGGCCTACGTCGAGAGCCTGCGCGCCGCGGTGAAACCCGGCGGGCGTTACTTCATGCTCTGCTTCCGCGACGAGCCGCCGACCCCGTCCGGGCGAGTGCACCGACTGACACCACACGAGATCCGCACGGCGTTCGCCGACGCCTGGCAAATCGACGCCATCGAACCCATCACGATCCACAGCGCCCTACCTGCCTGCACCGACGGCATCCGCGGCTGGCGCACCGCTCTCACCAGGAACTGAAAACCTCCGCAGAGCGGGCCCCACTCGTGCGCGAAAACCCGATGGTGCCCGCGCCGACGCCGCCCTGCGGCTCAGAAAGGAAGGTCATGCCGGCCGTCGAAGCCCACATTCCCACCGAGCGTGCCAGCCGGTATCTCGTGCAATTCTGCCGCCACCTCGGCCAGATGAGCCGGATGCGTCACCAGCCCCCCGCCCGCCACAGAGGTGGTGACATGCCGCCGAGCGTGCAGCATGTCGACTACTCCGACACGCACGGCGTGATCCGCTTCGATGAGGGCCAGTTCACCCTGCAGGCCACCTCGGACACGCTGAGCCTGCGCGTCGACGCCGGCAACGAGGACGCTCTGCAGCGCCTCCAAGACGGCATCACCGCACGCCTTGAGAAGATCGGCCGACGTGACCAGCTGACCGTGACCTGGCAGCGGCACCAAACGTCTCCAGGCCCACCCGGCGCAGGAGCCGGCCCATCCTCCTCCGCTACCGAAGCCGGGCCAGCACAGCGCCCGGTCCGCGGCAGGACCATAGGACTGATGGCGGTCGGCGCCGTGGCCGCCGCCGTGCACCTGGGCCTGGGCGGAGCCGCAGTGGCGGCATCGGCGTGGAACAGCTGGGCCGTCAACGCAGTCGTGGCGATCATCCTGCTGAAGGTGGTGTTCGTGGCCGGCCACGTTGTTCTGGGCCGCTTCGCCATCCGCCACGGCAAGCTGCTCCGGCCCCGATGGACGTTGCGGCACTCCTCACAAAAGCATGTCCCCGCGACTCCTCCTGCGGCTGAGGTCGCACCAGGCAAGGAGTACACCTGACCGTCTTGGGAATCCCCGCTCCCCTACCGAGTCGCGTCGCGGACCGGGTGCTGCTCATGGCCCGGGCCAGCGGTGTCCACCGTTAGGTCCAGAGTGGCCCGCTTCGGCGCGCCGTGGTGTTTTCGCCTGGAGAGGACGCCGTAAGGCGGACCTTGGGCAGGGCTCTTCGTCGTCCGTTGTCCATGCCGAACGCCGATGGTGCGGGCTCCGTCGAGATCCTCGATCAGCCGGTCGGCCGCCTCTCCGGCGCCGTCGCCCAGACCCTTTGGGAAGGGGGGCCCTGTGTGACAGCAGCGCCTGGACGCGTCGTTGCCAGCGGGGCCAGGAGCGCGGGCGGGCGCCTGGGTCAGCCCTGTTCGACGGGTAGGTGCAGGCGGAGTTGGTAGCCGCCTCCTGCGGTGGGCCCGGCGGTGAGGGTGCCGCCGAGAAGTTCCGCGCGCTGGTGCAGACCGATGAGGCCGTGATGCGCGCCGGGCAGCGGAAGGGCGGGGTGTCGGGGCGCGGTGTTGATGACGGTGGCGCGGAGGGAGCCGTCCTGGTGGTGGATGTGGATGGTGGCGGTAGCTCCGGGGGCGTGTTTGCGTACGTTGGTCAGGGCTTCCTGGACGGTGCGGTAGACAGCCCGCTGTACGGGCGGTGGCAGCTCCTCGGGCAGGTCGGTGCGCAGGTCGGCCTTGATGCCGCTGGTGTCGACCAACCGTGGCAGGTCGCTCAGGGAGGGTTGCGGCGTCAACTCCATGGGGCGGCTGCCGCCGGCGCGCAGTACGCCGACCATGTGCCGCAGTTCGTCCAGGGTCTGCACGCTCAGGCCCCGGATCGTGGCGGCGGCTTCCTTCGTCTGCGGATCGCGGCTGCCGACCTGGAGCACTCCGGCGCGTACGGCGATCAGGCTCACCTGGTGGGAGACCACGTCGTGCATCTCGCGGGCGAGTGCGGCGCGCTCCTGTGCCAGCACCCGCTGGGCCAGCAGCATGCGCTCGTGCTCGCGCGTCTGGGATATCTCGGCGAGCCGCAACGACAGTTCACGCCGGGCCTGGACGAGTTGTCCCAAAAAAACCGGCGCGGCCGCCGTCGCCAGACTGTAGGTGAGCGTGATCAGGTCGAACGGATCGCTCAGGTCGGCGAACTCGGGTGTCGACCACGACCATGCCGTGAGGTCGCACACCGCGACGGCCAGGGCGCAGCAGGCCAGCGGTAGCCGTCGGCGGGTCAGTGACGCCAGCGTGTACAGCGCGGCCAGGGTGGCGAAGACCGCGTCGGTGAACAGAGTGGTCGGCAGGGTGAGCAGGAAGGTGAGCCAGGGCAGGCGGCGACGCAGCGTGAGGGAGGCGGTGGCGAGCAGGGCGCAGGCCATGCGGACTCGCTCGTCTGTGTCGACGTGAACCCAGACATCCGTCAGCGACACCGCGACCAGTGCGGCGTCCAGCAATGCGGGGCGGATCCTCATCTGCCGTACTCCTGTTCCTGCTTCCGTTCCTGGAGAGGCCGGAGCAGGCCCGCGCGGTCGGCGAGAAGTGCGGCCTGGACGCGCGTGCTGACCTCCAGTTTCGCGAGGAGGGCACTGACATGGTCCTTCACTGTGCTGGTGCTCAGGTGCATGCGACTGCCGATGTCCGTGTTGGACAGCCCCTCGGAGACGAGGACTAGGACATCGCGTTCACGGTCGGTCAGCCGTCCGACGAGCTGGGCCGCCGGTCCCGACGGTTCGCCTGCCAGGTAGCCGTCGACAACCGTGCGCGTGACCTTGGACGACAGCACGACACCGCCGTCGGCCAAGGACCGTACGAGATGGGGCAGTTGTTCGGGGTCGGTGTCCTTGAGGAGGAAACCGGCGGCTCCCGAGCGCAGGGCGGTCGCCACGTACTCGTCCATGTTGAAGGTGGTGAGCATGGCCACCACGGGCGGGTCCGGCAGTCGGCGGAGGTCGGCGAGGACCGTCAGGCCATCGACGTCGGGCATGCGGATGTCGAGGAGCACGACCTCGGGGCGTAACTCCCGTACCGCACCGACCGCTTGGCCACCCTGGACCGCGGCCACGACCTCGATGTCGTCGGCGGTGTTGAGGATGTGCTGGAAGCCTGTACGGATCAGGGCCTCGTCGTCGACCACCACTACCCGGATCATCTGTGCCCCGTCCGTGCTCGGACCACCACTGGACTCCTACGACGCCCCAAGCCGGTGCGAGGTTCCTTTCGTCCTGTTTCACCCGCTGCCTGGCGGGGGTGGTCCCGGCCGGTCGGCGGGGACCGGTCCGGCCGCCTGCCGGATGGTCCGGCACCCAGCCCGCCCCCGACTCTGAAAGGCATGACACAGGACACGTCATCGGGCTTGCCCGAGGCGCCCGCCCAAGCCGCAGCCCGTTCCACAACCACCGCCGGTCTCCCGCTTGCGACTGGACGGCTCATCGGCATCGACCTGGCCCGCGGTCTTGCGGTCTTCGGTATGTTTGCCGCTCACGTCGGCCCGGATCCCGCCATCGGCGGCCCGCTGGGCTTCGTCATGGAGCTAGCGCGGGGCCGCTCCTCCGCGCTGTTCGCCCTGCTCGCCGGGTTCACCCTCGTCCTCATCACCGGGCGCCCGCATCCGCACACCGGCCGGGCCGGTCGGCAGGCGGTCGCCAGGGTCCTGATCCGTTCGGTCGTCCTGATCGCCCTGGGCTTCGCCCTGACCGCCCTGGACACCGACGTCGACGTGATCCTCGCCTTCTACGGTCTGGTCTTCCTCGTCGTGCTCCCCTTGTACCGGCTGCGGGCGCGGACGCTGGCGGTCACCGCCGCGGAAGCCGCCCTGCTGATGCCTCAAGTGCTGTTTCTGGTACGGAAGTCGATCGAAAGCGGCAGCTGGGGGGACACCGTCATCGCGGCTGACCCGCTGACCCGCGTCAGCGGTACCGACGGCCTGATCGAGCTGCTGTTCACCGGCGAATACCCGGTGCTCACCTGGGCGCCGTTCATGATCGCGGGAATGGCGGTGGCACGCCTCGACCTCACACAGAGCCGGGTCCGTGCCCGTCTCGGCCTCACCGGTGGTGCGCTGGCCGCGCTCGGCTACGGCGGTTCCTGGCTGGCCCTGCACCTGATCCCGCACGCGCGCGGCGCCATCGCGGCCGCCACGGACGGCGATTCAGGAGCCTCCGCCTGGTGGTCCGACACCGTCGGCTACATCATCGACGCCACCCCGACCGAGTGGCTGCTGGTCGCCGCACCACACAGCCAGACGACGTTCTCCATCCTCGGCAACACAGGCGTCGCGCTGGCCGTCGTGGCTGGCTGCGTCACCGTTACGAGGCGGATGCCACGCCTCACACGCCTGGCCACGCCCGTGACCGCGGTCGGCATGATCGCGCTGACCGTCTACGTCCTGCACATTCTCGCCATCCGGGGGATCGGCATGGAGGAGGAGACCGGCCCGGCACTGATCGCCCTGGCCTGCTTCATCGTCGGCGCCATGGTGCTGGCGGTCGCCTGGACGCGCCGATTCCGCCGCGGGCCGCTGGAGCGCCTGCTCTCCACCACAACAAGGCTTGCCAGCCGACTCAAGTGAGACCAGGCAAGCCGTGGAATGCGACTGGCACTGCGCTGAGACATACGCGCGGCCGCCGACTGTCCGGGGCCCGCGCAAGGGCCCCGGACAGTCGGCGGCCGCAGAAGAGATCAGTGGTAGGCGTGTACGACGGTGTGGCCCTTGCCGCGGCCGATCATCCACTTGTTCAGCGGCGTGGTGACGAGGAAGGCCACCGCGAAGCCGCCCAGCAGCGCGCCCCAGAACAGTGCCTCGTCCAGGTGGGCGTCCATCGCACCGGGGGTGAGGGCGATGATCGCGTTGTCGACCAGTTCCATCACCACGATGGAGACGGTGTCGGCGGCCAGCGCCACCTTGATCGCGCTCTTGAAGTCCAAGCCGGCCCGCACGACGGCGAACAGCGTGAGCGAGTAGCCGAAGAGGAAGGCCAGCCCGATCGCCAGGACCATGGTGGGGACGTTGCCCCACAGCAGGGCGGTACCGATCGCCATACCGGCGATCTCGCCGATGGCGCACCCGGTAAGGCAGTGCAGGGTGGCCTTCGCCGCCGTGCTCCAGGACGCCCCGGCATGCCCGCCGTGATGCTCTGCACGGCCGGCGTGCCCGTCGTGCGCGGCATGGTCGTGCCCGGCGCTGGCGTGGTGAGCGGTGTGGTCCATGACTTTCAGCCCCATCCCGTCCAGTGTGGTCCGTTCGCGGCCCTCACCCAATCATATACCCCCCAGGGGTATTCCTGTGTGGTTCTTCGCTGCGCCGATCCGGCGCAGCGCAGCGGGAGCGCGTGCGGTGTCGCTGCGCTTCGCGGACCGTTCCCGGGCTGGCAGGGATGTCCCGGCCTGCGGCGGTCATGCCGGTAGGGGGCGGGCGCGCTGGGTGCCCGCCCCGAGCTGCCGGCCTCGGTCAGTTCTCGCCGAGCAGCTCGTTCGTCTGGCTGATCTCGGCGCTCTGCGAGGTGATGATGTCCCCGGCCATCTTCTCGGCGGGGGCGTAACCCCCGTCGGGCCTGCGTACCACCCGCCGGGCCTGTCCTGGAGAAGGGCGTGCTTACTGCTGTTTGGCGGGAATCAGCCACCAGACGATGACGGCGGAGATGGTGGCCAGGCCCGTGGCGACGAGGAACGCGTCGTCGAAGCCTGAGGCGTTCTGGGCACCGTGGGCGGCGATACTTGTGGCGGCGGCACTGGAGACAGCCGCGGCGCCGGCCGAAGCACCGAACTCGTGGAAAGTGCTGACGATGCCCGATGCCACCCCGGCCTCGTGGGGGGCGACCGTGGCGAGCGCGGTGGCGGAGGCGACCACGAACAGCGCCCCCAGTCCCGCTGCGGCCACGCTCACGCCGGTCACCATCGCGGCGGTTCCCGACCACAGCACCGGGACGAGGAACCCGGCGGCCGCCACCGCGAGCGCGAGCACTGCCAGCAGCCGTGCCCCCAGGTGCCCGATCACCCGGCCGGCGGCCGCGGCGGCGGCCATGGTCAGCAGCGCCACCGGCAAGAACAGCACGCCGGTCAGCAGAGCACCGTGGCCCTGGCGGTTCTGCAGGTAGAAGGAGCCCAGGAAGAAGGCCCCCACCATCAGCGCCGTGGTCACCGCGATCACGAAGGCCCCCGCCACCACCGGCCGACGGCCCAGCAACCCCAGGTCCACCAGCGGTGCCGCCGCCCGGCGCTGCCAGAGGGCGAAAGCCGCGTAGCCGGCTGCCGCAGCGGCGGCCAGGACCACGGTGACGAGGTCGAGCCAGCCGTGGTCACCAGCACGGATCAGGGCGTAGATGAGGGATCCGGTCGCGGCGGCGACCAGGACGGCGCCGGGCAGGTCAAGGGATCCGGTGGCCGCGCGGGGCAGGCTCGGCAGGATCCGGGCGAGCGAGACGAGGACGGTCAGCCCGACGGGGACGTTGACGAAGAAGACCCAGGCCCAGCCCGGACCTGCCGTGATCAGCCCGCCCAGCAGCACCCCAAGGGCTGCGCCCCCGCCGCCGAGCGCCGACCAGATGCCCAGCGCGCGGTTGCGCTCGTCACCGTCGAACAGCCGCACCACCACCGACAGAGCGGCAGGCGAGAACATCGCGGCGCCCGCCCCCTGGGCGATCCGGGCGCCGAGCAGCAGCGGGGCGCCGGTGGCCAGTCCAGCGGCCAGCGACGCGGCGGTGAACACGGTGAGCCCGGCCAGCACGACCCGCTTGGGCCCGAACAGGTCCGCGGCCCGCCCGCCCAGCAGCATGAGACTGCCGAACGTGAGGGCGTATCCGCTGACCACCCAGGTCAAGGCCGCGCGCCCCAGGCCAAGTTCGGCCCCCATGTCGGGCAGGGCGATCGCGACGACGGTGATGTCGAGGATCAGCATCAGCTGGGCCAGCCCGAGCAGCCCCAGGGCCGTCCAGCGCAGCGGATGCGGTGCATCCGATGCGCGTGTGGTGGTGGTTTCCGCGTCGCTCATGACACTCCCCCTCACTAAGTCGTACAGGACTGTTCAAGTTATACGTCCGGGGGGTATAAGGCAAACAGTGCTGTACGACTTACTGGGGTACGGTGAGCGCATGGGCAGCAAGAACTCCACGGCCACCAAGCGCGCCGACGCGCTGCGCAGCATCGACGCGATCGTGCAGGCCGCCGCCGAATGCCTCGGACAGAACCCGGAGGCGAGCCTGAGCGAGATCGCACGCGCCGCGGGCGTGGGCCGGGTGACGCTGTATGCGCACTTCGCCTCCCGGGCGGAGGTGGTCGACGCGGCGATGAGCCGCGCCATCGACCGCGGCAACGAGGTCCTGGACACGGTCGACCTGAGCGGTGACCCGCTGCTCGCCCTGGCCCGCTACATCGAGGCCGGCTGGCACTTGGTGGACCAGGCACGCGCACTGCTCGCCGCCGCACAACGGGAATTGTCCGCAGAGCGCATCCGCGTACTGCACGCCGGGCCCTCCGCCCGCGTCGAGGCCCTTCTCGCCCGCGGCCGTGCCGAGGGCGCCTTCCGCACGGACCTGCCACTCGCCTGGATGGTCAACGTCCTGCACGCGGTCATGCACAGCGCGGCGGAGGAGATCCGCGCCGGCCGCCTGACCTCCGAGCACGCCGGCCACCACATCACCGCCACGGTGCTCGCCGCCTTCACACCGCCCGGCCAGCCAGTGCCCGAGGCCGGCGGCGGCGCCCCCCGGTAGCCACCGGACACGAGGATCTGCAACACGCTGGCGCCCAGATGCGTGATCAGGCGCTATGTCGCACAGTGGAATTGAGACAAGCTCACACCGCCGTCTCTTCAGTTGCGAGCGTGGGTGCACCCGTGTGCGCTGCGAGGTGTCTGCCAGCGCCGCCTCGGACGCCCCGCCGTAGAGCCTCCGGCGCACTGTGCGACGTGCGCGTGCCCCTGCCCCTACGCGCCCCCTGTCCCGCGCTGCCGTGCGTGCCGTACGCGCCCTGCGGTGGCCGTGCCGTTGCGCAGGCAACCTCGCCGACTTCAGGAATTCAGGAAGGTCGAGCGCACATGAATGCCTTTCCCAAACCCGTCATCGATGCCATGGCCGACCGCGCCATGCGCCTGCACCACATGCTGTGGCACCTGACACGGGACTCGTGGGCAGTTCTGACTCCGGAGGAGAAGGAAGTCTTCAGCGACCACGGCTGGGTGCCGCCCCGCCCGTCCCGCGGGCCGAGGGACACGGCAACCGGGAACAGGCCGGTGGAACTCGACAACGGCTCGGGCGAGGACTTCCTGTACATGCACCGGGAGATGATCGCCGAGGTCAACCACATCCTGGCCGAGACGGGCGACCCCCAGCACCCGCATGTGCAGGGCTGGATGACGATCCCGGCCCCCGACGACCCAGCCTTCCCGGTCCCGCCGGCGTACGAGCTGCCGGGCGACCCCGGCAGCACCCAGGGTCTCCTGGACGTCAAGTCGCAGGCGGGGTACGACCAGATCCACGCAGTGGAGACGCAGGTCACCGACCCGGCGGTACTACGCCAGATCACGCTCGGCCGCCTCGGCGCCGCCGTCGAGTTCTTCATCCACAACGCGCTGCACATGCGCTGGTCGGCACAGATGCCCGAATACCGGCCCGGCGGGGACGCGTTCAACGTCGACCCCAAGTGGGACGACTCCGCCTACAACTGGCTCGGCGACACCTACTCCTCCCACGTAAATCCGCTCTTCTGGAACATCCACGGTTGGGTGGACGACCGGATCGACGACTGGATGGCCGCCAACGACCTGCAAGGGCCGGTGCCATGGAGCTTCGACCCGCCCTGGAGCGGACCTGAGGGCGGGCACGGCCACGGGCATCACCCCGTGGTCCATCTCGCGCTGCGGGCCCGGCCGGGCAGTGCTGAGGCCGATGAGTTGCAATCGAGTCTGAGTGCCATGGAGTCGACGGTCGAGGACCTGAAGCGGGCGGGCGTCCGGGAGCCGGCCCGCTTCCCGATCCATCACGGCGAGCTCTGACCGCTCGGCGCCGGGTCAGGCGGCGTCCCGCTTCACCGCGGGGAGCTGGCCGTCTGACCCGCCCGGGCCAAGCTGGCACCACTGCCGTGGTCCGCCGCGCGCAGCACGGCCCCGGCGAGCGTCATCCGCTGGTTGATGCCGTTCTCCCAGTGGCGCAGAACCCTGCAGTCGTACTCATAGTGGAAGTCGGCGATGGAGGTGCCGGGCCGGCCCTTGCCGGTAAGAGTGAGCGTCACCGGCGAGTCCCCCGACACCTGCCCGACCATGTCCATGCTCAAGGAGTCGGTGAACACCAACTCACCGCTGATATGCCCATCGGCGCCGACCTCGAGCCTCAACTCCAGCTCCGCGAACTTCAGCTTGTTGAAATCCCCAACCATTTCTTGTCTGTTGAGGAAACTCCGGTACGTGTAGGTCCCGGTAACCTCTGCTGCTGTCATGAGGTCCTCCCCCGAGGGGCCGTGACTGACAGTGACTGATCTTTGCAAACGGTGGCTGATCCGCACGTTCGGCATCCACACTGGTACCGCTCCGGCCGGTGCCCGGGTCCCGGCCAGCGCCCGTAGTCGGCGAGGCCGGGCAGTTTGGGCCTGTCAGCGGCCGAGTCATGCGAGCACCACGTCGGAAGCCGAGTGGCAGCGATTGCAGCACCAAAGCCAGCTACGCGGCGCGGGCCTGGAGCGCTGTTCCTGCAAGCACTCACCACTACGGCGTTTCCTGCGAAGTCCGAGCCGTCCGGCAAGGCTCCCGGCGAGGTCATGGCCGCCGCGTCACGCTGAGCCGTGCTGTTCGTGTGCCGACGTCGATGCTCAGCGCCTTGACCCGGACCAGCGTTCCCGTGGCACTGGCAGGATGTCCACGGAGAAACTCGTCGCCTGCCCGCAGATCCTGATGCCCGTTCGTTGTCGGGAGGAGAACCGACTGGTTGCCGTTGAACTCGTGCACCAACACGCAAGCCTGGGAAATCGCCGCGTCCCACTCTTGCTTGACGCGGAATTCGAAGACGTACGGGCCCACGCGGGCACAGAGGTAGCCGGCGAGACCCCGGCTGCGGAGCGGTCGTAGGTCTACGACCCTGTCGGACTCGGTGGCCCCCGCCTGCCAGACGCGCGAGGTGTCGAGCCGGCCTCGGCCCTGCATGTTGGCGGCGTTGAGACCGGGGCCGATCCGCCAGATCGGTTGCCCGTTGCCGTCCAGTTCTGTGTAGACGGGGTGTGGCGTCATAAAGGGACCACGGTTACTCATGACGTCCCAGCTGTCCCGGTACTCCACGCCTCCGGCCCGGGAGTGGTCGAGCGCATACACGTGTCCCATCTCCTGCCCGACAAGAGCCGGGGACAGCGATGACATACCGCTGCCGTCTCTGCCGTCGCCGGAGACGCCACCCAGCCCCGCCCCGCCGAAGAGGTCCGTGGGGGGGATGCGTGATGACGAAGACACCGTCCGCGTAGGGCGACAGATTCTCGTTAACGCGGCGAAGGCCGTGTCCACCTTCCCCGGTGTCTCGGTGCCCAGTACGAAGTTGGTGTGCAGGACCAACCGCGGGCCGGTCGGTGGTGTCGCGGTCGTCGAGCGTCGACGTCCCGCACTGAAGTTCACCCTTGCCGGTGGCAGTCGGCTGATCGCTGGTGCCTGATGAACCCCACCCGTGACACGGAAGCGAGCCCTGCCATGAACGCCACCCCTGAATCCGTCACCACGTTCGCCCGGCGGCCCAACCGCCCTCAGTCGATCGACCTGGCGTCTGCCGACTCTCGGAAGTCGACGACAGCTTCGCCGTTGGTTCGCGCCCACTCGGTCAGCATCACGATCGGCTCCTGGAGTGTCTGGCCGAGCGTGGTCAGGCTGTACTCGACCCGCGGCGGCGCTTCGGCGTACACCTGCCGGTCGACCAGGCCGTTGCCTTGCAGACGGCGAAGGGTCTGCGTCAGTACCTTGCGCGAAATCCCGCCGGACAGCGCGACGAGTTCGCTGTGTCTCTTGGGTCCGCCGGTGAGAGCGAACAGGACAACGACGGACCACTTGTTGGCGATGATCTCGATCGCCAGCCGTGCGGGGCAGTCGGCGAGGAACACCGTGCCCGCTTCCAGGTCCTTTGCCGCGCTCACCAGGTCGGCTGCGGTCATGTTCACGAGCTGAAGGTTACCATTTGGTACCTATCGGCTTCCTAACGTCGACGCCATGGAACTTCACTCCGGCCAAAGCCGCCCCACGGCCACGCTCAACCGTCAGGTCATCGCCGTCAAGCCCATCACCGTTCCCACCACCGACCGCGGCATCGACCTGCAGGTCAAGCTCACCGCACCGGTCGACGGGAGAGACCTGCCCGTCATCGTCTTCTCCCACGGCAACGCCTGGTCGATGGACGGCTACGAGCCCCTCGTCGACCGCTGGGCTGCTGCCGGGTTCGTCGTGGTGCAGCCCACCCATCTGGACTCCCGCCGCCACGGCATCGGCTTCGACGATCCCCGTTTCGCCACCATCTGGCGCGTGCGCATAGCCGATCTGCACAGTGTCCTGGACGGCCTCGGTGACATCCTCGACCAGGTCAGCGGTCTGGCCGCGCGCGTCGACCGCGATCGCGTCGCTGTCGTCGGGCACTCCTGGGGAGCACAGGGCGCCGGAGCCCTCCTGGGCGCCCGCGTCCTCGACACCGAGGGCAACCCGGGCGAGGACTTCTCCCACCCCGCCGTCAAGGCGGGCGCGCTCATCGCGGCGGCCGGTGCCGGGGACGCCCTGACGCCCTTCGCGCTCACTTATCTCCCTTTCGCGCGCCCGGACTTCTCCGGCATGACCGCCCCCGCCCTGGTCATCGCCGGCGGAAAGGACCAGTCGGTGATGACTACCCGCGGACCCGAATGGTTCACCGACGCCTACCACCTCAGCCCGGGCCCGAAGCGACTGCTCACCATCGCCGAGGGCGAGCACCTCTTCGGCGGAATCTCCGGCGAGGCCGCCAAGGACACCACCGACGAGGACCCCGCCCGCGTCGTCCTCGTCGCCGACGCCGTCTCCGCCTACCTGCACGACGTCCTCAGCGCCGACGCACAAAGCTGGCAGGCGCTGCAGGACCAGATCAGCCACAGCACCGGCGCCTTCAGCACGGAGAGCAAGTAGGTGCTTCGTGGCCTGGCTCGCCATCTGACAGGTCGTTCTGGAGTCTCAGGCCAGGAGATGGCGGGACCGGGAGTGTCATGAATCAGGTGGCGCCTTCGACCACACGTTGGTTTGACATCAGCGGCGGGTGAGGGGGACGACGCTCGTGGCGTCGTCCCCCAGTTCGTGGTTGCGAGCCGGGATGGCATGGGTGGCGAACGTACTCAGTTCGCGCCGGAGCCGTTCGAGTTCGTCGTCCTTGGCCGCCAGGACCGACAGCAGTAGCCGGTGACGCTCCCTTGAGGAGGGTGACCTCGGTGTTGGTGCGGGCGAGCTTGCCGGTGAGCCGCTGGTTGAGCTCACGCAGTCGGGCGATCCGGGCTTCTTTCGGGTCGGGTTGCTGGCCCGCCGCCCTGGCGGCCGCCCGTCGCTGTTCGAACTCGTCCTTGAGGTGGGTCCAGGTCCGATAGAGGGACGCGCGGGAAATGCCCGCCTCGCGGGCGAGCGTCTTGGCGTCGCAGGCGTCGCCGGGTGGGATCTGCCCGGGCAGGAGCCGGTCGATGGCCGCGCGGATACGACGCTCGATCTGGTCGCGTTGCTGGTGGCTCACTGCCATGTCATTCGGCCCTTCGGGCTGCCGTGTCGATCTCTTCGAGAATCCGCATAGACCGCTCGTGCTCGGACCGCAACCGGTCCTTCTCTCCGGCCGGGATCCGAGAGCTGGCCAGCAGGACGGCGCCGTCGTCGGCTGCGGTGCGCCAGACCGAACGGTGAACGAGGTGGTGGGTGGCCTGCGGGCAGCGGGAGCTGTCACACAGGACGGTCAGCGGTGCTGCCGTGGACCTGGTGCCGGCGAGCATGAGACACAGTGCTTTCGCCGGGTCCTCGAACCAGCAGTAGTTCGCCGCGGACAGGTGCAGGACCGACGCCTTCCTCATCAACAGCAGCGCGATCTGCCGGTCGGTGACCACCTTCGCCGGGCCCGGCTCGTGGTCGGACAGTTCCTTCTCGACGGCGCGGAAGGAGGCCAGCAGCGCGTCGGCTCCCGGGCCGGGCATCTGGCCCTGTTCGAACTGGCGGTATGCCTCGACGGTCCGCTTGAGCTTCTCTTTCGCCTCCTCCTTCTTCCACTCGTGGCGGAAAACGGCCTGGGCGCCGCCCGGCCTGCCGGCGTATCCCTCGCTGGTGGCCACCTGCAGGTGCTTGAAGTGGACCTTGGTGGCCGGCAGGCCACCGGGACGGGCGGCCATCTAGACAGACAGCGTCCGCCGCAGGCGGCGGGGGTGCACCGGCTCGCCGGGGATCGGCTGCAGGCCCATGTGGCGTCCGGCGGGAGAGCGACCCACTGCCGCAGCCAGGTCATGGCCCCGTTGGACTCGAAGCCGGGGAACGGGCCGAACAACGACTGTCCGGGCCGGGCGTCGGTGAGTTGCTCGGCCAGGGCGATCACGCGGGAGACCTCCTCGATGACGAGCCACTCGTCGACCTCGCCGCCCCATAGGCGGCCCTTGACGATCTAGCTGACCAGCCGGTGCCGGGCCAGGCCTGTGCCGTCGGCGTCGTCCGTGCGGCGGCAGCCGACCGTCAGCTCCATCAGTTCGCTGGACCGCATCCCCGTCAACGCTCGGCGGTGCGAACACAAACCGATCACCAGAAGGCCCTGTTGCCGCAGTCCTTCGTGCCCGCACGCGTGGAGCCCAACTCGCCGTCCCTGCCGTGTGACTGCCTCGCGCACAGGTCCGGCAACGCGACGGTCCGGCCGGACCGCACCCCGTGCCATGCCTCCGACATGACGGAGGCGGAGCGGCAGGTCATCCGGGCCGTGCTGCCGGTTCCTGCCTGGTTGGAGGGGGACGTCCGACAGGCCATCGCCCGCCACCTGGGCTGGGGCCGTCACACTGTGCAGCGGTACGCCCGCGCCGAGCACTGGCACCAGGTGTCCCCGGGACGCCACCGTCGAGGCAGCCGCCTCGACGTCCACTACCCCTACCTCTCCCGACGCATCGCCGAGACCCGAGGTGGCATATCGCTCACCGCCCTGCACAGCGAACTCGCCGAACGCGGTCGGCAGGGAAGCTACTCCACACTGCGCGACTGGGCGCGGCGCTGCCTTCACCAGCCCCGCCGGACCCCACAAAAGCCCTCGGCACTGCCGACCGCACGGCTGGCCACCGGCTGGCTCACCCGCCGGCCAAGCTCGCTCCACGAGAATGAACACCGGTAGCTCAAAGCGGTTCTGGACACCTGCCCCGAGCTGGCCACCGCGCACCAACTCGTCCGTAACTTCGGTGACATGCTTACCCAGCAGACCGGCATCCTCCCGCCCGCCTGGATCGACAAGGCCCCTGCCCGGCCTGAGCGGCGTCGCCCGCGGGCTCACCAATGATCTCGACGCCGTCACCGCCGGGCTCACGCTCCGCTGGAGCTCGGGCGCCACCGAGGGCGCCGTGAACAGCGTCAAAAGATCAAGAGGCAACTGTACGGGCGCGCCGAATTCGACCTCTTACAGAAGATGATCCTGCTCGCGTGACCCACCGCTCCGGCTCATGCGCCCCGCAGTTGAGCATTGTCATCAGCGGTTGGCCACCAGTAAGTTCGATCCCCCTTTGTTCGAGCGACGGGGAATACGGGGCCTGGGGTGGCACTGCTGGACACACTGGTGACAACAGCCGCTGGGGCGCTGTCCGCCACGATCGGGGTCCTGGTCGGGGGCATCGTCACGCACCGGGCCCAGGACCGTCAGTGGCTGCGGGACAAGCAACTGCTCGCCTATCAAGAACTGATCAGCCACTACGCCAAGTTCACGATGATCATCAGCCGCGCCCATGCCGATCGGCAGGGATGGGACTACGACTGGAGCGAGTGGAGCGCGGCCCTGACCCGCGCCAGCCTGGTCGCCCCCGCGGCCGTCGCGGCGGAGATCGACAACTTCGGCAAGGCCATAGGCGCCTTCCTGGACAAGGTGGCGCGTGACCCGGCACGCGACCCGGCGCGTGATCCGTTGAGCCAGGAAGAGTTCGCCCAGGCCAACAGGGCGCCCGCCCAAGCGCAGGTGCAGTTGGTCAACGCAATACGACGGTCACTGAGCAAAGATCAAAAGGCACTGCCCTTCTGGATAGGCGGGTCCCTCGCGGGCAGTCCCGACGACACCTGATAGACGAGGCACCGCCGGAAAGCCCGACCGTCGCCCACGATCGCACGGCGCATCCCGACGCTTATCAAGGAACCGATCACGCCCATCACCGACAGTGACGGCTCCCCGTGATCGCTGCCAGAGCCCGATGGAAGCCGCCCCAGCCAGTCAAAACCTGGAACAGCAGCTCGCTCCCCTGCGATCACGCGCCATATAGCCGCCCGCCGCACAGGAACTGATTCCGCAACAGTGGGCAGGTGTTACTTCTCAGCCGTACCGGGTTCCCTGATGAGGGACTCCTGGTAGGCGTCCGCATGGGTGGAAGAGTCCCTGACCAGGTCATCGCAGAACGCGGCGACGTCGTTGCCGGTGAATTCCAAGACCCCTTTGCCCGCGGCGACGCCCTCCTCGAAGAAGTCGACGATCCCGGGGAGCAGGGGTCCGTCAGGCAGGTCGATCGGTCCGACCTTGAACAGGTACTTCTGAATCTCCTTGTAGACGATTCGGTAGTCCTGCGGGAGTGCCTTGACTCGGGCCATGTGTGCCCGCCACTGCTTCTTGCCCTCGATGATGTCCTGAATGCTCACGTCAGTCTCCCAGCCTGCTCAGCTTCTTTGCGACGTTCCTGTTCAACTGCTCGCGCCATCGGTCGCGATAGGTTCGAGCCCCTTCTCCACCGGCCAGCGCGGTGCAGAAGCCCGGGATGTCGTCGCCGAGCACCTCCTGGACGCTCTGTCCGTCCGCCGCTGCCATTTCGAGCAGCCCCAGGGCGGCGTCGAGGATCGGCATCAGGTTGCGGCCGGTGAAGTCCCCATAGGGGAAGAGGTGGGCGATGATCTGCCCCCACGCCGCCTGGTAGTCGTCCGGCAGGGCCTCGGCGCGGGCTTCGAACGCCCTCCAGTCCCTGGTGAGATCGCTTCCCGTGACCTTCTCCCAGAAATTCATCTCCCGCCCCCCTTGAGCCCGTCAATGCGTGATGAGACGTACTGCCACTTCGCCCAGAACTTCGTGAGCTCCTCGCGTCCGGCCTCGTTGATCGATCGTGGTGAAGTTCCAGAAGCGTGCCTGCTACATCCGCACTGCTGTCCGGAATACTCGGTCCATGCCGCTCATCCGTGACATCACCCAGGCCAACGGATCCAACAGACCGGGTGCAGCATGGGGCTGTCCGGTCTCGAAGATCCTCAATGCGGACGCGGACAGCTCCGGGCCTCTCCACCTGACGCCGCCGCATTGACAGCGGCGCGGGCGCGCCGGCACGGCAGACGCGGCAACAGGTGCGCACGCTTGTCGGCCGGGTTGTCGGCGCGGATGTGAGACGGGTCCACGGAGGCGTTGTCGCTTCGTAACCGCGGTCGGGCCCTCGTGGTCGGCCCTCTGGTCGGGGTCGGCTGTTGCCATGTCCGATACACGCGGCGCCGGGCAGGCCAGCACCGCACCGGATGGGAAGAGAGCAGACCCGTTCTGATCGGCGCGAACGTGGGTAGCGGGGACCGGATGGCGTCGGCCGTGCTGGCGCAGTACCGGATGGCCGCCACAGAACACATGCACCAGGTGATCGCCCCCTCGGTACGGATCGAGCGGACCCGGCGGCTGGCCAGGCTGCGCACCGAGGGGCTGGTTGACCGCATCACGCTGCCGCAGGCCGGAAGGATGAAGGTGTAGTTGCCCAGAGCCTACGGTGTGCAGCTCGCCTCCGAGTGGCCCGAACTGCGCGGGCACCGGCCTTCCAGGACCGTGCCCCATCCGACCGCCGTGCGGCTGAGCGCGGGCCACACGCTGACCGTGATCGAGACCGCGCTCGCCTTCCTCGAGGACGCCCGCCGCCGCGGCGATCTGTGCGAGCACTTCCTCGCCTTCACGAGCATCGCCCGCACCCTCATCTGTCACCGGCGGCCCGCTGAATGTGGGCCCGCAGCAGCTTTACCGCCAGGTCATGGCCGCAATGATCGGCCATGACCATGGGGGTGTGACCGTCTGGATCCGCGAGCTCCGGGTCAGCTCCGAAGGCCAGCAGCACAGCAGTGGTATGCACAGCCAACGGCCGGCCACTCTGGAGGGAGCCATCGCCCTCGACGTCGATCGCGTGCGTCAGCAGCGTCATGTTGCTGAAGACCTCATTGGGATCGGCACCGTCGACCAGCAACCGGGCCAGGGTCTCCGCATCCTCGTGCTCGACCGCGTGATGGGCGGGCGTCCAGTAGTCCCTCACCAAGGTATTCAACCGCCACCGCAGCCCGTCTGCCAGCGACTATCTACACCGCCAACCTGGCCGATGGCGGAGCCGCTTTGGCCATCGCGATCCTCCTGAATCACGACACCTTCCCGCCCATGACGCCCCGTATAACACCGCGAAGGTCCGCATCGGCCCGCGTAGGCGGAAGCCAAGTCGTTGTGGACCGGGCCGGGCGGAATCGTCGCCTCCATGGTGGAGTCGAGCAGTGGGCTGGTGGGAGAGAACGCGGAACGGCATCGACGGGCTGCGCCGACGCTTCGGCGGGCGGTCCGTCACGGATGAGGACGAGGGCACCGGGGCAGAGAGGCAGCGACCCTCTCGGCTGACCGATGCCGCGGTCGCACTGCTGCTGGCGATGGCCGATGCCGCGGCCCTGGCGGGAGTGGCTCTGTTGATGTTCATCGTCGGGATGTCGCACTCGGGGCCGCCGGGACGTACGACCGCCGCGAGCGAGGACGTGTCGCCGCTTCAGCTGGCCGTGGTCTGGTTCGTCCCGTGTGCGCTCGCCGTGTCTTGCTATGTTCACGCACGGCTGCGCATGCCGATCACCAGCGTCGTGCAAGGCCTGTTCTGCGTCATCGGCACCACGCTGGCCATCGGCGAGACGAACATGCTGCTGTCCTTCACCTGAGCTGCGCGACCTTCTGAATCAGGGCCCTCAGCGGCTCCCGTAACGGGGTCGTACGGAGCATCGGCGGGGCCCCGGACACCCTTTGGGGCGGTGAGCGGCCCCCGGGCCGACCGCTCGTCGGCCTGCTGTCACCGGCCCGTCCACGGCTTCAGCGAAAAGGCTCTGACCAGGTGTTTTCCTGAATCCAGCCTAGGCTGGGCAGGTCCACCGGAAGCCGTGGGAGGAGTCTCCTTGAGTGGAGAAGGCGTGGAGTACGACGTTGCCGCGATCGAGGTCCTGGAGGGGCGGGAAGCCGTTCGGAAGTGGCCCGGGATGTGGATCGGCTCGGTCGGCGAACGCGGGGTGTTGCAGATGGTGTGGGAGGCCGTCGGCCGGGCGGTCAACCAGTCTCTGCCCGGCCGCGGCGGCACCATCGCCGTCACGCTGACACGTCACGGCGGCGTGCGCGTTGCCGACGACGGGCCGGGGGATCCTTTCGAGGCCACCGGGGACGCCGGCGGCCCGGCCCTCGAAACGCTGCTGACCAGCCTTCGTGCCGGCCCCGATGCCGGTGGCCGGCATACCGTGGCCGTGGGTCACCCCCGCGTGGGGCTCGGCGTTGTCAACGCCCTGTCGAGCCGGCTGAGGGCCGAGGTGCGGCGCGAGGGGGTCCTCCGAGCCCAGGAGTACGCGCGCGGTGTCGCATTCGCCCCGCCCGCCACCGTGGGGCCCGCGGCCGGAAGCGGGACGACCATCGCCTTCTGGCCCGACACCGAGATCTTCGAGACGACGCGCTGCTCGTTCGCCGTGCTGGCCGAACGCTTCCGGCAGGTGGCCTTCCTCAACCCGGGCCTCAGCATCACCCTCACCGACGAACGCCCGGCGGGCGAGGCTCGGGCGGTCATGTTCCGGTACCCGGACGGAGTGCGGGACTTCGTCGCCGCTCTCGACGCGGAGGCGGGGTCGCTCCTCCCCCAGGACGTCACCGCATTCGAGCGGGAGGATCCGCGGATGGCAGGGACGATGGAGGTGGCCTTCCTGTGGAGCGGGTCCCGCGAGGAGCGGATCCACAGCTTCGCCAACAGCCTGGCCACCCGCCAGGGCGGCACGCACGTGGACGGCTTCCGCGACGGAGTGGCGGCCGCGGTCACCGCGTACGCGCTGAGGCGGGGGCTGCTGACGGCGGCCGACCCCGATCTCGACGTGGCCCGGATCGGCGAGGGCTTCACGGCCGTCGTCTCGGTGAGGCTCGACCGTCCCGAATTCCTCGGCGCCACAGTGGGGTTGCTGGGCAACACCGCTGTGCGGGCCTGTGTCGGGGAGGCCGTCCAAGAGCACCTCGGCATCTGGTTCGAGGAGCGGCCCGAGCGGGCGGCGGAGATCGTCGCCCGGCTTGTCCGCGGCCTCCACGAGGACTGAACGGCAGCGGACAGCCCCGGCCTTCTGCGCCGGAAAGCCGCGCGAAAATCTCGTACGATCCGACTGTTTGCGCCACTTGGAAGAAGATGAGAGTCGCCAAGGCGATTCGGGCGCGGGAATTGCCATAGGTTGACCGGCTCCAGCAGGGCGCTCTCTCCGCCAAGAGGCGGGGTCTACGCTCGCTCGCGGAATTGCAGGGCGGGGATTTCCGAGGGGGCCGCGATGAAAGCATCACTCATGCGAGGGATCGCGGCGGCCTTACTGTGCCTGGCCGTGGGGTGCGGAACGGGCGACGACTCGTCCGCTTCACCGCCGGAGCCGTACGCACCGACGACATCGTCCGGTCCCACGATCCAGCCCCCGCCGGCGCCGCCCGCCCCAGCGCCGGAAACCTCGTCGGACACGCCCGCCGAGCCCGGTTCCGGTCCACGCACCCCCCTCGCGGGGCAGGTACCTGAGGCACTGGTGGGAGAGTGGGACGGCGACGGCGAGGGCAGCGCACGGGCGACGAAGATCGAGTTCTTCGCCGAGGGATACGTTGCGGTGCATTACAACAATGGCCAAGTGCTCCGCGGTCCTGCGGTCGTGGAGGGCTCGGCGATGACCCTGCACATTCCCGGTGGCCCCCTGTACGTCAGGAATTGGTCGATCACCCCGTTCGACGGGGGTTACGGCTACACGTTCGAGAACCTATTGCTCGACGGCGTGAGCTACGTACGCCAAATCAGCGGGGGATGACCGGCTTTCCGGAGAATCGAGGAGCTGGGGGCAGTTGATGAATCTCCGCGTACTGTCATACGGCGTCCGCAGAGCGTTGATGGTCTCGCTGACGCTGGGAGTGGCGGGAGTGTCTACGGCCTGTGCCACGGAACACGAGGAGCCCAGCCCGCCGCCGAGCCCGACCGTCTCCGCCGCCCCGGCGACTCCCACAGGGACCGGAGCCGTTCCCGCCGCTCTTGTCGGCGCCTGGGAGAGCGCGCAGCCAGGTTCCAACACCACGCTGGCGTACCGCTTCACGGCCGACGGCAGGTACGCGTACGCGGGCGTGCTGACCTACCCCCTGTCCGCGGCGTCGAACGAGTTCTACCTCCTGAAGCGCAGCACCGCGGGAGCCGTCGAGGTCGACGGTCGGACACTGACCCTGCATCCCTCGTCCGCCACGACGACGAGAAAGGATCCCGCGCACCCCGGCGACGACTACACCGACCGGCCGGATCCACTGACGCCCCAGCGATTCGCCTGGTCGCTGGCCGACGAGGTGTTCACCCTCACCGACGAAAAGGGGCTCCGCTTCGTCTTCCGGCGAGTCGACTCGTGACCGCCCCGACGCCCCCGGCGCCCCGCACCCGCTTCAGTCTGCGCATCCGAGTCCAGATCGGGTTGATCCTGGTCGTGTCACTGGCCACGCTGGTCTGCACCTGGCAGTTCAGCCAGGCGGGCGGCGCATATCAGGACGCCGTCCGAGAGGACGTCAAGCGGCAGGCGGCCGTGCAGGAGGACGTACGCCACCTCTACGCGGACGAGGCCCCGCCGGCCTTCCTGGTGGCCGCGGAGGAAGCCCGCGCCGAAGCCCTGTCGGCGCTGGGCAAGGACAACTCTCTGGCCGTGTCCGAGCACGCGTTGGCCTCCCGCACCGCGTTCAGCCTGCGCCAGGCCGCTCCGCCGGAACTCCTCGTCGGCAACGACACCTACCTGACCCGGAACCTCGGTTACGACGTGCCCCGTCGGCTGGCGAACGCGCAGGAACGCTCACCCGACATGTATGCGCTCAATCCCGACGCGACTTTGCGCGAGGGAGACCGGTGGGCCTCGTGGGGGTTGGTCTCGGCGGGGATCGCGGGTGCGGCCGTGATCGCCGCCGCCGTCGCGGCCGGTGTGCTGAGACCACCCGCGTGGCGACGCCCCCCGCCGCCCGGCGTTCGCGTCCTGCGAGAGCCGGAAATCATCCCGCAGCCGGCAACCGCTCCGCCCGATGACCGCCGGACGGTGTGGTGCCACCTCGTCGTCTTCTGCCTGCTCTTCTTCCTTCCGCTGGGGCAGCTCGCGGCGGCAGGCAGCGAACAGCGCGCCCAGGCCCAAGCGGCCCGCAGGGCAGTTCAGTTGACCACCGACATCGCGGCCAGCGGAGAACGGTCCGCCTTCCTCACCCGCAGCGTCCAGGCAGCCCACGCCGCCGACATCCGGGCCGCCGTACGGACGACACTGGCGCTGGAGACCCAGCAAGCGCGGGACACCCGGCCCGAGTTGGAGGTGGCCCGTGCCGAGACGGCTGTCGCGGCTCAACTGCGGCGCATGGCCGAGTACATGGGCCGAGCGCCCGTCCGCGCCGACGGAGTCGACCCGGCCACGGTGACGGCGCTGAGCGCGGAACCCGAGCAATGGCCCGCCATGACGGCCGAACAGAACCGCCAGGTGACCCTGGGCGAACAGGCGGGCAACCGCGCCCTGCTGCTCGCCGCCGCCACCGCAATCGGGATCGTGGCCGAGTACCTCATGGCGGCGGCGATCGCCGCCCGGCGCCGTCGCTGGCTGAGGTGGCCCGCTGCCGCCGCCGTGCTCTCGGTCGCCCTCGCCGCCATGGCCTTCGTCTGAGTGTCCGACGCTGTGTGTCCCGCCATCCGAGTCGGTCCGGATCAGCGTGCTGATGTGGTCGGCTGCGGTGTTGCTGCACGCGTTTCCGGGCCATAGCAAGGCGGCCACCGGCTCCCCGGCGCCGCCGCTACCGAGGTCGACAAAGCCCATCAGCGGGTGGTGCCGTAGGCCTTCTTCCAGGTCGTGGCGGCATCCTGCTTGCCGGAATGGGCCAGCACAGGAACACCGTCCAGGTCCCCAATCACCTGCCCGCCGGCAATCGGCTCCTCAGCACCGGCCAACTTCCCCATGGGTGCGCGCACTTCTGACGACGCTGGCCCTGAGCGCTGTCGGGGCCCTCGGGCCGGCCGCGACGAGGGGTGTCGGATGCCTACAATCGCGAAAGCGCGAGGCTAGGTCTCGCATAGTCGCAGCAGGCGCACTTCGCGCAGCCGGACGGGGGTCGCGGGGCCGGCTGCTTCGAATCGAACCTTGACGGGTCCGGCGGGTCGGTCCGCTTCGAGCGGGAACACCTGGGAGATTTCCTCGCCTTCGCGGTCCGGCGGGGACGTGATCGTGCCCAATGTCCCTCCGTCGACCAGCACGCGTGTGGGCCGCCACCGGATGGTGGTCCTACTGCTTGTCGGACCCGGACGGCGCGGCCACCGCCGCCCAGCCGGCGGAGCGGCTCGTCGTCGCCGACTTCGAGCTCATGGTCCGTGAATCGACTCTGGGAGGGATGGCCACATGGGGCGGAGCGTGACGACGCGCACCGTGGCCGAAATGGCGGGGGTGTCCGCCAAGACGGTCTCCAACGTCATCAACGGCACCGGCTCCTTCAGCCCCGAGACGGAACACCGGGTCCGTGCGGCCGTCGAGGAACTCGGCTACCAGATCAACCCGTTCGCCCGCGGTCTGCGCTCGCGGCGCACCTGCACCATCGGACTGGTCCTCCCAAATGTCCACCAGCCGTTCAACGCGGAGCTGGCCGAACAGGTCATCAGGGCGGCTTCGGAGACCGGGGGACCGAAAGTGGTGGTCGAAACCACCTGCGGGAGCGCCGACCGGGAGCGGACCGCCCTGTCCACGTCGTACCAGGAACTCGTGGACGGAATCAACACTTGCCGCACGCCCTCACTCCCGAGGAATACCTGTCGCTGCCCGTCACCCAGCCCACGGTCGTCCTCCGCGAGCGCGCCGCCGACGCGGCCGGGCACATCCTGGACCACGTCGAGATCAGCGAGGAACAGGGCGCGCACGCGGCCGTCGCCCACCTCCTGACGCAGGGCCGTCGCCGTATCGCCGCCATCTGTCAACAGGGTGAGCCACGAGCCAACTCCCGGCGCCTGCACGGCTACCGCAGAGCCCTCGCGGAATCGGGAGTGGCCTACGACGACTCCCTGGTGATCGGCGTGGCCGATCCCGACCTGTGGTCATCAGGGGCCGGTGCGGTGACCCGACTGTTGCGCACCCGCGTCCGCTTCGACGCCCTGTTCTGCCACAACGACGTCGTCGCCATCGGCGCACTGTCGGTGCTCGAACGCAGCGGCCTCGCTGTCCGGACGAGGTGGCGCTGGCGGGCTTCGACAACATCGAGGCATCCTTCACCTCGCCGCCACTGACCACCGTGGACCCTCAACGTGAGTCGATCGCCCGCCTGGCGGTGGAGCTGCTGCGCTCGCGCATGGGCCTGCCGGACTTCCGCGAGCTCCCCGGCCGCAGCGAGAGCGCCGGGTTCACACTGCGCGTGCGCGGCTCCTCCACGCCGTGAGGTACGGGGGTAATCGGGCGCCTGGAACATTTCCGGGGCAGGTGCCACCACGAGGGTTGGCCTAGGGCAACACCGCAGGCCACGGCGGCGTTCGCATCGGTGACCGGACTGGTAAGGGTCCGCGCTACAGCGGGAGTTGTTCGCCGAGTTCCTGCATGGCGGCAGAGGGCGGGCGAAGGTGCGGGGGTCGACTGCTTCGGTGGGGGCGCTCTTGGCGTACAGGCCTTCGGGCTCGGTGTCGGGGTCGTGGAGCAGGAGCCAGAAGACGCGGCGGCATGAGTGCCCAACCAGATCGCGGCGTTGTACCAGCAGATTCCCTGGTCCGGGCAGAAACGGCGGTCGAGGAGGCCCGCACCGGGCCGTTCCTTCCGCGTTCCGTGGTCCGGCTACCGGATGGAAACGTGGTTGAGCAGGTGCTGAACCAGTCGCAGCGCCCGCTCGGTGTCCCACAGCCGTGGGGAGGCCAGCGGACCGCTCTCGGCGATCAGCTCCTCCACGGGCAGGTCCACAGCGGAGGGCAGGGTGAGCAGCAGCTCTTTCAACAGCGCACCGAAGTGCTCACCGACCGGTTCGGCCTCGGCCTGGTGAAGCCTCTCCCGCGCCGCTTCCACAGCGGCCACGCGGGCACGGACAGCCGCCGAGTCGACCACAGCCCCGGGCGGTGGGGCGAAGTCCATCACTTCCAGGATCCACTCGGCCACGACGGCATCGCCCGATGCGGCCTGCCACTCACGGGCACCATCGGCTTCCTCCACCCGCGTCACGATCTCGGCCACCGCACGGGCAACCGGCCGGGCCTGCAGCGCCAGCGAGCGGCCCGCCCAGTCGTCTCCCGCGTACTCGGCGAGCGAGGGGTCGCTGCTGATGTCGCTGTCCACCTGGATGAAGTCGATGTCGATCCGCTCCCAGGCCTCGGAGTGCTCCCACAAAATCTCGGCCGGGTGGTAGGCGTGCTCATCCATGTACCTCCACCAGGCCGCACGCCCGACCGGACTGTCCAGCACGGGCAGCACGATCGCGCACCGGTAGCACACGATGTCGACGGGATACTGCATGTCCTTCTCCACTCCCCCGGCATTGAGCTGCCCGCCGGGTCCGTCACCTAGTTGACGCCCGCGGCGGAGCTGGGATCCCGAGATCGTAGGTGCTGAGTTCCTCTCCGGTGTCGTCCACGATGCGGCCGGTGTATCCGCGCCGGCTCGAGAGGCTCTGGTCCGGCTGCTTCGGGGGGTGATCCGGCGGTTTCGGTGATCCGGCGGTTTCGGTGATCCGGCGGTTTCGGTCCAACGTCCAGTGGCGCGAGGTAACCGCCGAGTTCGGACCGCGGCCCACGGTCTACGGGCGCGTGCGCGTCCAGCGGGACTCCGGTGGCTTCTCGGCTGTTCCGGAAGGCGTGATCGCCGAGACCGTCCGGGGTGGACAGACGGACCTGTCCCCCATCAGCGTGGACTCCGCCTCTGCCCGCGCTCACCCACGGAGCCGCCGACGCGGGCGGTGCGCTCTAAGATGCGGCCGTTCTTGCCCCAGCCGCTCAGCGTGAGCCACCCGTCGTCCAACAGCCCTGCGATCAAGTTTTTTGAGGCGGGTGCGGCCCGGCCCGGCCAGGTCATCGATAGTGCACAGGGTCAGATCGCCCAGGCCGTCCTTCACCCGGGCGGCGCGGATCCTCGACGCACGGCGCGTGGCACCGACCTGCCCGCCGCTCTGATGGAGCGGGCCGCCACCAGCGGATTCCTCGACGCCAACGCACTGCTGCGGTCGTGGGGAGCACACGGCCCCTGTGTATCGTGCCCGACCGCGGCCGGTGAGCTGATTCCCTGGCGATCACACATCCGGGCAGGCGATGCCACGTGGGGAAGCCCGGTCCCGGGGACGCCGGTTGGACTCGTCCAGCTCGGGGCACTCGGGGCACCGCCGACAGGCAACCCGGTCCAGGCAGCCCTTTGGAGGTATCCATGGCCGTTCGCCACCGTCTGATCAAAGTCAGTCCGAGCGCTGTGTGGGCTGTCCTCGCCGATGGCCACCGGTACGCGGAGTGGGTGGTGGGGACCTCCCATTCCGAGCCGGTTCGCGGGCAGTGGCCGCACCAGGACGCGGCGATCCGCTTCCAGGTCCCGCTCGGCCCGCTCAAGCTGGTCAACGAGACGGTCGTACGCCGCTGCGAGGAAGGGGTGAGCCTGGAGCTGGAGGCCCACGCCGGACCGCTGGGCACCGCACGCATCGCGATCGAACTGCGGCCGTGGGGCGAGCACTGCCTGGTGATCGTGGACGAGCACCCCCTCCAGGGCGCGGGCGGCCGACTGCACAACGTCGGCTTCGAAGCGCTGATCCAGATGCGCCACCGCACCATGCTGGCCCGCCTCGCCCGGCTGTGCGAGAACGAGGTGCGAGAGGCCCGGGAGGCTTCGCGACAGGCGTCGGTGCAGGGTGTGGCGGGAGCCGGGCATGCCTGACGCCGTGGTGATCGGAGCGGGCCCCAACGGCCTGGTCGCCGCCAACCTGCTCGCGGACGCCGGGTGGAGCGTCGAGGTGCTGGAGGAGCAGCCGGAGCCGGGCGGCGCCGTCCGCCACGACCACGGCGTCGATCCCGCGTACGTCAGCGACGTCTTCAGCGCCTTCTACCCGCTCGCGGCCGCCTCTCCGGTCCTGACCTCGCTGCGCCTCAACCGGTACGGGCTGCGCTGGAGCCACGCGCCCAGCGTGCTCGCCCACCCGCTCACCGACGGCAGCTGCGCCCTCCTGGACCGTGACATCGACACCACCGCCGCGTCCCTCGACGCGTTCGCACCGGGAGACGGGGCCGCCTGGTGGCGACTGCACGACGTCTGGGAGGCTCTGCGTCCCGACATCCTGGACGCCCTGTTCACTACCTTCCCGCCCGTGCGCGCGACGGCACGGCTGGCCCGGCGGCTACGGGCCGCGGGCGGACTGCGCATGGCACGCACCCTGGTCCTGCCGGTACGCCGCATGGGCGAGGAGGAGTTCCGCGGCCAGGGCGGCCGGCTGCTGCTGGCCGGCAACGCCCTGCACGCCGATCTCGCCCCCGAGTCGGCGGGCAGCGGCGGCTTCGGCTGGCTGATGGGCATGCTGGGACAGACGTACGGATTTCCCGTCCCGGTCGGCGGCTCCGGCGCCCTGACCAAGGCCCTGGCCCGACGCCTGGAGGCTCAGGGCGGGCGGATCCACTGCGGACAGCGCGTCGAGCGGATCGTCGTCCGCGGCGGGCGAGCCGTCGGCGTACGGACGGCGGCCGGTGACGCGGTCGTGGCGCGCCGGGCGGTGCTGGCGGACGTGTCCGTGCCCGCCCTGTACGGCGATCTCCTCGACCCCGAGCACCTGCCCGCGCAGCTTCAGGAGGACCTGCGCCGGTTCCAGTGGGACTTCGCCACCTTCAAGGTGGACTGGGCGCTGGACGGCCCGGTGCCCTGGCAGGCCGAGCAGGCGTCCCGGGCGGGCACCGTTCACCTCGCCGACGGCCTGGACGAGCTCACTCGCTTCGCCGCGCAGATCGCCATGCGGGAGGTGCCGGACCGCCCCTTCCTGCTGTTCGGCCAGATGACCACCGCCGACGCCACCCGCTCCCCGCAGGGCACCGAATCGGCCTGGGCCTACACCCATCTCCCCCACGAGATCGGCGCCGACGCCGGCGACGAGGGCATCACCGGCCGCTGGGACACCGAGGACCAGGAACTCATGGCCGACCGGGTCGAACGCCAGGTGGAACGCTTCGCGCCCGGCTTCCGCTCCCTGATCCGCGCTCGCCGCATCCTGGCGCCCCCGACCCTGGAGTCCCTCGACGCCAATCTGCACGGCGGCGCCATCAACGGAGGCACGACCGCGATCCACCAGCAGTTCGTCTTCCGCCCGGCCCCCGGCACCGGGCGCCCCGAGACCGCCGTCCCCGGCCTCTTCCTGGCCTCCTCCGGGGCCCACCCGGGCGGCGGCGTCCACGGCGCACCGGGCGCCAACGCCGCCCGGGCAGCACTGCACCGCCACCGGCCACCCGGTCTGGCCCGCGCCCAACGGCTGCTGACCCGCCGCGACCGCACCGGAACCAGCCGCTGACGCCAAGGAGAACCCGTGAACCACGTCCAGGAAGCCCCCGACAGCCCCGAAAGCCCGGACGGCCCCGACCGCGACCACCGGCGGCCGCCCGGGGTCGACGACAAGACCGTCGAGGCCCTCGGCGCGCTGTCCAAGGCCCTGGAGACGACCGAGCGGGCCAGAGGAAGTCTGTACGCGTTCCACCAGCTGACCGGCGGCGCCGACCTGGAGCTGGACCGTGCCGTCCGGCTGCTGCGCGAAGCCGGTCACCCCGAATGGGCCGAGAAGGTCCGCGCGGAGATCCTGGGGCGCAACGTCATCCCCGGGCACTGGACGTTCCAGATCGTCGAGGCCTACAACGCCACCTACTACCGCCCCTTCCAACAGCTGGAGTCGACCGCGGTGGCGGAGCTCGCACAGGGCCGCGACCACCTGTACGAGGCGGAAATGAAGGAAGAGCGCCGCACCCCCGGCCACCCCGACCACACCGCGTGCCCACCGGGCCCGGAGACCTGAGGCGCATCCGAACACCCCGTCGGCACGGAAGTGTCGGACAGGACGCAATGTCCGACGGAAAGGAAGGTCAGCCCGTGCGCAGCAGCCCGCTCGCCGGCCGGACGGTCGCCGTCACCGGAGCCGCCCGCGGTCTGGGCGCGGCCATGGCCCGCGAGATCGCCCGCCGCGGCGCCCGGGTCGCGCTGCTCGGCCACGAGAAGGCCGCCCTGGACACGGTGGCCGCGTCCCTGCCCGGCCCGGCGCTGGCCATCGAGGTCGACGTCACTGACCCGGCCGCGCTCGACGCGGCGGCCGCCGCCGTGCGGGCCGGTCTCGGCCCGCCCTCGGCCGTCGTGGCGAACGCGGGCATCGCGGAAGGGGGCCCGTTCCTCGCCTCGGATCCGGCTGCCTGGAGTCGCGTCATCGACGTCAACCTCACCGGCAGCGCCCACACGGCCCGGGCGTTCCTGCCGGACCTCCTCGACACGGCGGGCTATTTCCTCCAGATCGCCTCGCTGGCATCGCTGGGCGCCGCTCCGCTGATGAGTGCCTATTGCGCATCCAAGGCGGGGGTCGAAGCCTTCGCGCACGCCCTGCGGGCGGAGGTGGCGCACCAGGGCGTCGCCGTCGGCATCGGCTACCTCAACTGGACCGACACCGACATGATCCGCGACGCAGACCGGTATGCGGTGCTGCGCGAACTGCGCACTCACATGCCCCCGCCGGCCCGCATCGTGCACCCGGTGGAAACGGTCGCCGCACGCCTGGTGAACGGTCTGGAGCGGCGCCGTACGACCGTGTACGCGCCGGCCTGGCTGCGGCTGGCCCAACCGGTGCGCGCGGCCCTGCCGCCCTTGGTGATGCGGGTGTCACGCCGGGCGCTGCCCCGTCTGGAGGCCGAGGAACCTGTCCAGTACACCGGCCCCCTCGGCGCAGGAGGCCTCGCCGACCGCGCGGCCCGCGCGGCGCGCAAGAAGTGATCAGGTGAGCCATGCAGACCTTCCTGCCGCACCCCGACTTCCGGGAGACGGCCCTGCTGCTGGACCGGCGCCGGCTGGGCAAACAGCGGGTCGAGGCCCTGCAGGTGCTGCGCGGCCTGACCGTCCCCGGATACGGCTGGCGCAGACACCCGGCCGTACGGATGTGGACGGGGTACGAGGAGGCACTCGTACGGTACGGCCTGGAGATCTGCCGGGTCTGGCGCGCACAGGGGCACCAGGACAGCTGTGCCGCCTCGCTCGTCGCCGGCCTGGCCGCGCGTCGGCCCGGCGCCGCGGTGCGCGAGCAGTCGCAACTGGCCGCCGCCGGCGAACTGCCGCCCTGGCTCGGCGACGAGGCCTTCCACGAAAGCCACCGCTCGGCACTCGTCCGCAAGGAACCGGAGGTGTACGCCGCCCTGTTCCCCGGCACACCAGCTGATCTGCCCTATGTGTGGCCCGCGTCGGACCGTGAGCCGCAGCAGGCGCCCGCCTGCCGGTGACCCGAATTCACCGGCAGGCGGACACTGGAAAGCAGCAGGAGAGGGGAGGCCGATCATGCTGACGGCAGTCCGTGAACAGTTGGGCCAGGCCCTGTTCCGCCGCGTCGCGGGCCCCGACGGAAGGGCGAACCGCGCCCGCATCCATGACACCCCGGGCCCACGCTGGTTCGCACCCGACCGCCCGATCCGCACCGTCCACGGCGATGCCTCCATGTTCATCGGCGGGCTCAGCGCGCTTCTCCTGCAGTCCCTGCACCCGCTCGCCATGGCGGCGGTGGCCGGGCACTCCGGCTACCGCGGCGACCCGTGGGGCCGCCTCCAGCGCACCAGCACCTTCCTGGCCGTGACGACCTACGGCACCGCGGAGGACGCCCAACGGTCCGTCGACCACGTCCGCGGCATCCACGACCGCATCCGCGGGACGACCACCGAGGGAATGCCGTACCACGCGGCCGACCCGCACCTGCTCGCCTGGGTTCACGCCGCCGAGACGGACAGCTTCCTGCGCGCCCACGAACGGTACGGAGCCCGCCCGCTGGACCCTGCCGGCTACGACGCCTACGTCGCTGACACCGCACGCGTCGCCGAGGCCCTGGGCGTCATCGCGCCACCCCGCGACCGCCGCGAACTGTCGGAGCGCCTGGCCGCCTACCGCCCCGAACTGCACGCCACCCCGGAAGCCCGAGCCGCCGCCCGTTTCCTCCTCCTCCGACCCCCACTCCCCCTCGCGGTGCGCCCGTTCTACGGCGGCCTCGCCGCCAACGCCGTAGCTCTCCTGCCTTCCTGGGCCCGCGACATGCTGTGGCTGCCACGCCTGCCACTGGTGGACGACCTCGCCGTACGGCCCACCGGCCAGGCCCTGACCCGCACCATCCGATGGGCCATGACCCCGCCGCGGACCCGCGGCTAGCAGGCCCTCGCGCTTCAGAAGGCGTGCGCCATCAGCTCCGCGAACAGCGCGTGCTCATCGACTTCAAGGCCCCGCGAGCGGAACCAGCCGCAGATGTTGGCGCAGTCCCGTTGGAGGAAGTCCATCCCGTTGAGGTTGCCGACCAGATCGACGATCTGCGGCAGGTCGATGATGACCAGCCGCTCGCCCGCGGCCAGGATGTTGTACGCCGAGAGGTCGCCGTGCACGATGCCGCTCTGCACCATCGTCGCGAGCGCATCGGTCAGCTGCTCGAAGTACACCGCCAGCAGCTCGCGTGCGGGCCGAACCTGGGCGAGCCGGGGCGCGGTCGCGACGGCGCCGTCCTCGTCGACGACGGTGATCCACTCCATCAGGATCTCGGTGCCGTCGATCTGGACCGGGTAGGGAACCGGCAGCCCGAGATTCCAGAGCCGCACCAGCGCACCCCACTCGGACACCGCCCACTCGCCGGCCGCGACCTGCCGGCCGAAGGTGCTCTTGCGCTTGAGGGCCCGCTCGTCACGTGAGCGCTTCATCGAACGGCCCTCGGTGTAGGCGGCGGAGCGGTGGAAGGACCGGTGCTCGGGAGAGCGGTACCGCTTGGCCGCCATGACCACACCGCCGGCGGCGTCGAGCGGGTCGGCGCGCTCGACGAGGTGGACGTCGGCCTCCTTGCCGGTCTTGAGGACGCCGAGCTCGGTGTCGATCGCGCCCTGCGAGGTCACCACCCAGTCCGGGAGCGGCTCGGGGCCTCGGCAGAGGGGTTCGACGCTGAGCCAGGTCGACCAGCGCTGACCGTCGGCGAGGTCGTCGTAGGCACGGAAGTCGAAGACGAACCGGTCGTCGACATCGCCCAGGTCGTTTGACGGCGGGACGTATCGGTTGGCGCCGGCGCTGAAGGCGTCAGGAAGTGCCGGGTACTGAGGGTGCTGAGAGAGATCGTCGTGAGACATCGCTGGAGGTGCTCCATGAGGTAAGAGAGAGGCGGTCTGCGGGCAGGCCGACGACAGTCGTGATCACGGTCGTGCCTCCTCTCTTGGAGCACCGGGCAGCTCCCGGTGGCTCGCCCATGGTGAGGGTCGGACATGGGGCGCGGCAACCGAATAAAGCCGGCCCGCGTCGAGCGGCCCCAGCAGTGCCGTCGGCTTCGGGCGTGATCCGGCGGACCGGGCTCGTCCTGTCGCTCATCGCAGGACGCTCCGCTGCATGCCGTCGTGGTCGACACCCCGGCGGGCAGAGAGTGCTGTTCCTGCGGCCCGACGGCGACGACCGTGACGCGGACAGCGGCGTCCTGATCACCCCGGCCAACTGCTTTGCTACCCCCGCCGTCACTCGGGGGAGCGCCATGGCCACGTACATCTGCACCATCTGCAGTGCGAATAGGGCGCAGGCCCGCCAACTCCGCGTGCCCGCCTGGTGTCAGGGGTCACGATCCGTCAGGCGTCCCCGTCGCGGGCGCGCCACAGGTGGGACCCGCAGCGGTCGGCGTCGCGACCACCACCAGCACCGCGCTGGCCGACGCCCTCGACGACACCCCCGTCTTCACCGGCTGCCGCGACCGGATCGCCTGCCGCCTCGGTCGGCGCCGGCCTGATTGATCCGCACCCGCGCAACGGTCCGTCCGAGCCCTGACCAGAGCGGTGGTGGCCCGCACGGCGACAGCGCCCCAACCGGGCAAGCCGGTCGGGGCGCTGTCACTCACTCTGCGGG
>NZ_KQ948686.1 GCF_001514145.1 Streptomyces canus | reverse complement strand
CTTCCGCCGCGACGACAACCGCGGCAGCTACGAGCGCCGTGACGATCGACGGGATGACCGCCGGAGTGATGACCGCGGCGATCGTGGTGGCTTCCGTCGCGACAACGACCGGCGTGACGACAACCGACGTGACGACAACCGTGGCGACCGTGGCGGCTTCCGGCGTGACGACAACCGGGACGACCGGGGCGGCTTCCGTCGGGACAGCGACCGGCGTGACGATCGTGGCGGGCGCGGTGGGCCCCGTAGGGACGACCGTGGTGGGCGGCCCGGCGGGTTCCGTGGGCGGGACGACCGGCGCGGTGGCGACGACCGCCGTGGCGGCGGGCGTTTCCGCGACGAGCGGGAGCGCGATCGTGAGCCGATCAAGCGGCTGCCGATCCCCGAGGACGTCACGGGCGACGAGATCGACAAGGACGTACGGCAGGAGCTCCAGAGCCTGCCGAAGGGGCTCGCGGAGGATGTCGCCAAGAACCTGGTGATGGTCGCCCGGCTCATCGACGAAGACCCCGAGGGTGCCTACGGCTACTCCAAGGTGGCCCTGCGGCTGGCGTCGCGTGTCGCCGCCGTACGAGAGGCGGCCGGGTTCGCGGCGTACGCCAGCCAGAAGTACAGCGAGGCGCTCGCCGAGTTCCGGGCCGCGCGGCGGATGACCGGGAACGTGGAGCTGTGGCCGGTCATGGCCGACTGCGAGCGTGGGCTCGGGCGGCCTGAGAAGGCGCTGGACATGGCCGGGGCGCCCGAGGTGCACAAGCTCGACAAGGCCGGGCAGGTGGAGATGCGGCTCGTCGTCGCCGGTGCCCGGCGTGACATGGGGCAGCTGGACGCGGCCATCGTGACGCTGCAGAGTCCCGAGCTGGCTTCCAACTCGGTGCAGCCGTGGACTGCTCGGCTGCGGTACGCGTACGCCGACGCGCTGCTCGCGGCCGGTCGGGAGAGTGAGGCGCGGGAGTGGTTCGCCAAGGCCGTGGAGTCCGACAAGGACGGCAGCACGGACGCCTCCGACCGGCTCGCCGAGATGGACGGGGTCGAGTTCGTCGACGCCTTCGACGAGGCTGAGGAGCAGGCCGACAGCGAGGCCGCCGAGAAGGTCGTAGAAGTCGTAGAAGCGGAAGACGAAGCCGCCGAAGAGGCTGACGACGACGAAGACGGCGACCTCAAGGACTGACACACGCGGTCAGTGAAGCAGTGAACAAGGGGCGGGATCCCGGGATCCCGCCCCTTTGTGCGTCATACGTCCAGTGCGCGCAGGACCAGCCCCGACGCCGGCTTCGGGCCGAAGGACGTCGACTTCCGGGGCATCGTGACGCCCTGGCGGGCGAGGTCGCGTACGACCTCCTCGCGGACCGGGTGCATCAGGACGGCTGTTCCGCCGTCGTGTTCCGCCTTCTCCACCGTGGCGGCCGTGTCGTGGATGTAGGCGATGCGGGTGGGGTCGTCCTCGGGGATGTGCCAGACGTGGGCGAGGAGCGTGGCGTGCAGGACCGTGGCGTCCAGGGTGCGCCAGGCGGTGGGGCGGTCCGTGGGGACCGTGCGGGACAGCAGGTCCGGGTCGGGGCGGTCCACGAGGTGGAAGGCGCCGTCTCCGGCGAGGAGGAAGGCGTTGCCCGCGCAGGCCGAGTCGGCGAGGGCGTCCAGCGCCTCGGCCAGGGGCACGTCGAGGCGCTGGACGCGGAAGAGGCCGTCGAGGAGCGCCAGGGACCGGGCCACCGGGACGCCGTGCAGCAGGCGGTGGATGGCGCGGACGCGAAGGGGGTAGCGGGCCGTGTCCACGAGGAGGACCAGGCCGTGGTCCCAGGGGCTGGGGGAGGGGTGCTCCGCGCGTAGACGACGGTAGGTCGCCCAGCGGTGGTGGCCGTCGGCGATGAGGGCCTGGTGCTGGGCCAGGTCCGAGCGGATGCGGGCCATCTCGGCCGGGTCGGTGATCGACCACAGGCGGTGGCGGTAGCCGTCCTCGGTGGTGGTGGCCAGGAGCGGGGGCTGCCCGGCCATGAGTTCGATCGCGGTCGTCGTGACGGACTCCGCGCCGTTGCCGCGGTAGGTGAGGAGCAGGGGCTCCAGATTCGCCGAGGTGGCGCGCATCAGGGCCGCGCGGTCGGCGACGACGTGCGGCATGACGTCCTCGTGCGGCAGGACCACGCCCTCCGACGGCTCCGACAGGAGCAGGGTGCCGATGATCCCGCGCTGGAGCAGACCGGCTCCGTCGCGCTGTTCGTACACATACAGGCCGGGCTCGGGGTCGGCGGTCAGGATGCCCTCGGAGAGCCAGCCGCGCAGGGTGCGGGCTGCCTGCTCGTTGCGTTCGGCCGGTGTCGTCGCCTGCGGGAGGATCAGCCGGACGATGTTGTACGGGTCGTTGGACTGGAGCTGGTGCAGGCCGTCGGGGCGGACCACGACGTCGTACGGCGGTGATGTCACGGCGGCCAGGCTGCCGACCCGGTCGGGGTCGTAGCGCAGGCCTCGGAACGGGGTGAGTTCCAGGCCTCGGCGCGCCGTTGCTTCCGGGTGACCTGCTGTGTTCATCCCGGCATCGTACGGGTGTCGGTGGCATGGGGGATGATCGGGGGAAAGCCGTCGAACGAGGAGCGATGCGGAATGAGCCAGGGCGTGAGGACGAGGCCCGAGGGCAATGGACAGGCCCTGAGCAAGGCGTACGACACCGCACTGCTCGACCTCGACGGGGTGGTGTACGCGGGCGGGAACGCGATCGCGCACGCCGTCGACTCGCTCGCCACCGCGCGCGAGGGGGGCATGCGCCTCGCCTACGTCACCAACAACGCGCTGCGCACGCCCGACACGGTGGCCGAGCACCTCACCGAGCTGGGGATACCGACGGGCGCCGATGACGTCATCACCTCCGCCCAGGCGGTCGCGCGGCTGATCAGCGAGCAGGTGCCGGCCGGTTCCCGGGTGCTCGTGATCGGTGGAGAGGGGCTGCGGGTCGCGCTGCGCGAGCGGGGTCTTGAGCCCGTGGAGTCGGCGGACGACGATCCGGTGGCGGTCGTGCAGGGCTTCGGTGGGCCGGACCTGCCCTGGGGGCGGTTCGCGGAGGCCAGTTATGCCGTTGCGCGCGGGGTGCCCTGGTTCGCGTCCAACACCGACCTGACGATTCCGAGCGGGCGCGGGATCGCACCGGGCAACGGAGCCGCGGTGGAGGTCGTGCGGATCGCGACCGGTGCCGAGCCGCAGGTCGCGGGCAAGCCGTTGCCTCCCATGCACCGCGAGACGATCCTGCGGACCGGTGCGAAGCGGCCGTTGGTGGTCGGGGACCGGCTGGACACGGACATCGAGGGCGCGTTCAACGGCGAGGTGGACTCGCTGCTCGTGCTCACCGGCGTCACCGACGGCGCCCAGTTGCTGGCCGCGCCGCCGCAGCACCGGCCGACCTATGTGGACGCCGATCTGCGGGGGATGCTCACCGGGCAGCCCGAGGTCACCGAGGCGGGAGAAGGCTTCCGGTGCGGTGGCTGGAGCGCGAAGGCCGGCGAGGAGCGACTGGAACTCGACGGTGACGGCGAGGCCCTGGACGGGCTGCGGGCGCTGTGCGCGGCGGCCTGGACAGCGGCCGGAGACGGTGTGTGCGAGCTGGACGGGGGGAAGGCGCTCGCCAGGCTGGGGTTGTGAGTCGTCGCGGCGGGCAGGCGTTCCTGTGAGTCCGGGGACGTTCGGACCTCGGGATCGTGGCTGCTTAGCAGGGTAGGCTAACCTAACTACGTGTTGGTCGACAGTCCTCCCGAACAGCGCGCGGAGACCGCCCCCGCGCCCCCAACCCGCCGGGCGATACGAGTCCTTGGGCTCCTCGTGTCCGTCGTGATCCTGGTGCTCGTCGCGACGGCGAGCATCGCGGTCGGGGCGAAAGGGCTGTCCGTGGAACAGGTCTGGCACGGCCTGTTCCAGGACACGGGGACCTATGGTGACGTCGTGGTGGCCGACCGGCTGTCGCGGACCGTCCTCGGCCTGCTGGCCGGTGCCGCGCTCGGTCTGTCCGGGGCGGTGCTGCAGGCGCTCACCCGCAATCCGCTGGCCGACCCCGGGCTGCTCGGCATCAACGCGGGCGCGTCCGCCGCGGTCGTCACCGCGATCACCTTCTTCGGTGTCACCTCGCTCAGCGGCTATGTCTGGTTCGCCTTTCTCGGCGCGGCCGCGGTGGGCGCCCTGGTCTGGTTCCTCGGAGGGAGCCGGGGTGCCACCCCGGTCAGGCTCGCGCTGGCCGGTACGGCGATCAGCGCGGCGCTGTACGGCTATCTCCAGGCCGTGATGATCACCGACGACCAGGCGCTCAACAAGATGCGGTTCTGGACGGTGGGTTCGCTGTCCTCGGCGAACAACTCGACCATCCTCCAGGTGCTGCCGTTCCTCGCGGCCGGCTCGCTCCTCGCCCTCGCGCTGGCCCGGCCGCTCAACGCGATGGAGATGGGCGACGACACCGCCAAGGCGCTCGGCGCCAACCTCAACCGCACCCGGGCGCTGGCCATGCTCTCCGCGACCGTGCTGTGCGGGGCCGCGACCGCCGCCTGCGGACCGATCGTGTTCGTCGGCCTGATGGTGCCGCACATCGTGCGCTCCTTCACCGGCCCCGACCTGCGCTGGATCCTGCCGTACGCGACGATCCTGTCGCCCGTGCTGCTGCTGGGCTCCGACGTCGTCGGGCGCCTCGTCGCGCGGCCCGCGGAGCTCCAGGTCGGCATCGTCACCGCGATCATCGGCGGGCCGGTCTTCATCTTTCTCGTACGACGGCGGAGGACGGCGCAGCTGTGAGGACCAACCGTGCCATCAGGACCCCCGGCGGGCTTTCCCTCCGGCTGGACGTCCGGGCCACCGTCGTCGTCGGCCTGATCCTCCTTGCCGCCCTCACCGCGAGCGTCGTGCTGATCGGCACCGGCGACTTCCCGATCCCCGCCGGGGACGTGTTGAAGACGCTGCTCGGGAACGGCAACGCTGGGCAGGAGTTCATCATCAACGAGCTGCGGCTGCCGCGGGTCCTCGTCGGGCTCCTGGTCGGCGCCTCGCTCGGGCTCGGGGGCGCCCTCTTCCAGGCCATCTCCCGCAATCCGCTGGGCAGTCCGGACGTGCTCGGGCTCAGCCAGGGGGCGACGGCCGGGGCGCTCACGATGATCGTTCTGTTCTCCGGGAGCGCGACCCAGGTCACCCTGGGCGCGCTGGTGGGCGGACTCGTGACCGGGTTCGCCATCTATCTGCTCGCCTGGAAGCAGGGCGTGCACGGATACCGGCTGGTCCTGGTCGGTATCGGTGTCTCCGCGATCGTCACGGCGGTCAACGGCTATCTGCTGACCCGGTCGACCCTCACCGATGCGGCCCAGGCGGTCGTCTGGATGACCGGCTCCCTCAGCGGCCGGGACTGGACGCAGGTCTGGCCGCTGCTGTGGCTGTGCGCCGTCCTTGTCCCGCTCGTCCTCGCCAACGCGCGCGGCCTGAGGATGATGGAGATGGGCGACGATGTGTCGAACGCCCTCGGAGTGCGTGTCGAACGCGTACGGCTGCTGCTGTTGGTCGCCGCCGTCCTGCTCACCGCAGCCGCCACCGCGGCCGCCGGACCGGTCAGCTTCGTCGCGCTCACCGCTCCGCAACTGGCCCGCCGCCTCACCCGCTCGCCCGGCCCCAACCTGGTGCCCTCCCTGTGCATGGGCGCCACCCTCCTGGTCACCGCCGACTGGGTCTCGCAGAAGGTCTTCGGCGCGGACCAGCTGCCCGTCGGCGTGGTCACCGGAGTCCTCGGCGGCGTCTATCTGCTGTGGCTCCTCGTCACCGAGCGCAAGGCGGGCCGGATATGAGCGCCGAGACCGTCCTCACCAGCGGACTGACCAACCCAAGGAGCACCGTGAACCGCCTGTCCGCCGACACCGTCACCCTCGCCTACGACCAGCGGGTCATCGCCGAGCAGCTGTCGGTGGAGATACCCGACAACTCCTTCACGGTGATCGTCGGCCCCAACGCGTGCGGCAAGTCCACGCTTCTGCGGGCCCTCTCGCGCATGCTCAAGCCCAGCCAGGGCAAGGTGCTGCTCGACGGGCAGGTCATCCAGTCGATGCCGGCGAAGAAGGTCGCCCGCACTCTGGGTCTGCTCCCGCAGTCGTCGATCGCTCCGGACGGGATCACCGTCGCCGACCTGGTCGGCCGCGGCCGCTACCCCCACCAGGGCATCCTGCGCCAGTGGTCCACCGAGGACGAGCGGGTCGTACAGGAGTCCATGCGGCAGACCGGGGTCGCGGAACTCGCCGAGCGGTACGTCGACGAGCTGTCCGGCGGTCAGCGCCAGCGGGTGTGGATCGCGATGGCGCTCGCCCAGCAGACCCCGCTGCTGCTCCTCGACGAGCCGACGACCTACCTCGACATCCAGCACCAGATCGACGTCCTCGACCTGTGCGCCGAGCTGCACGAGGAGCAGGGCCGCACGCTGGTGGCCGTCCTGCACGACCTCAACCACGCCGCCCGGTACGCCACGCATCTCATCGCGCTGAAGAGCGGGAAGATCATCGCGGAGGGGCGCCCGAACGACATCGTCACGGCCGAACTGGTCGAGGAGGTCTTCGGACTGCGCTGCCAGGTGATCGACGATCCGGAGACGGGGACGCCGCTGGTGGTGCCGGCAGCGCGCAAGGCACGCGTGCGCGTGGAGGCCGCTACAGAAGCTTCCTGAGCTGGAACAGGTCCCTCAGGCCCGCCTCCAGCTTCACCCGGCCCGAGCCCCAGGCCTTGGCGAAGTTCAGCTCGCCGTTCACCAGGGCCACCAGGTCGTCACCGGACATGGTGAGCCTGATCTGGGCCTTCTCCTTCGGAGGGCCCTGCAGGGTGTCGTGCACCACGATCCGGCCGCCGGTCATCCGGCCGACGAAGGTGACGTCGAGATCGGTGATACGGCAGCTCACCGAGCGGTCCATGGACGCCGCCGTGGCGGCGTCCCCCTCGGCGTTCTGCATGTTGTCGGAGAGCTTTTCGAGTGCGGCGCGGCACTCCTCGATCGTGGCCATCGCGATCGACGGTACCCCAGCGGTTCGCGGTAGCGTCTGGGCATGAGCGACGCAGTTCCAGAGCCTTCACAAGAGGGCCCGGTCGAACCCGCCGGGTACGACCCGGCTGCCCCCGCCCCTCTGCACGTCCCTCGCACTCCCACCGGCAACGCCGAGGTGGACGCTCAGCTGGAGCGGCTGGGCGACGCCGACCACCTCGCCACGGACGGACACATCGAGGTGTACGAGGATGTACACCGGGGGCTGCGCGACGCGCTCACCGCGCTCGACGCCCGCCCGGGACCTCCGGCGCCCTCACCCTCGTATGGCACTAGGAGCTGAACCGAACGTGGCAGGAGTCGCACGCAACCGTCTGGACGCGGAGCTGGTCCGCCGGAAGCTGGCGCGCTCGCGTGAGCATGCCGGCCAGCTGATCGCGGCCGGGCGGGTCACCGTCGGCAAGACCGTCGCGACCAAGTCCGCCACCCAGGTGGAGACCGCGGCCGCGATCGTGGTGCAGAGCGACGACAGCGATCCCGGCTACGTGTCCCGGGGTGGGCACAAGCTCGCGGGCGCCCTTCAGGTGTTCGTGCCGCAGGGGCTTGTGCTGGAGGGGCGGCGGGCACTGGACGCCGGGGCCTCCACCGGCGGTTTCACCGATGTGTTGCTGCGGGCGGGGGCGGCGCACGTGGTCGCCGTCGACGTCGGCTACGGACAACTCGCGTGGTCTCTTCGGAGCGATGAACGCGTCACCGTCAAGGACCGTACGAACGTACGCGAGTTGACGCTCGAAGCGATCGATGGGGAACCAGTGGATCTTGTCGTGGGGGATCTGTCCTTCATCCCGCTCGGACTGGTACTGCCCGCCCTGGTGCGGTGCGTGAAGCCGGACGCCGATCTGGTGATGATGGTGAAGCCGCAGTTCGAGGTGGGTAAGGAACGGCTGGGCAGTGGGGGAGTGGTACGCAGCACGCAGCTGCGGGCCGAGGCCGTGCGCGGTGTCGCCGCGAAGGCGGCGGAACTCGGGCTCGGGGTGAACGGGGTCACGGCCAGTCCGTTGCCCGGACCCTCCGGAAATGTCGAATACTTTCTGTGGCTGCGTGCCGGGGCGCCCGCCCTGGACCCGGCCGATGTCGACCGTGCAGTTGCGGAGGGGCCGCGTTGAGCCAGAACCGAGCTCGTACTGTTTTCCTGCTCGCCCACACCGGGCGGCCGGCGGCCATTCGCAGTGCCGAGCTGGTCGTCAAGGGGCTGATGCAGTCGGAGATCGGCGTGCGCGTCCTGGAGTACGAGGCGGCCGACCTACCGCTGCCGCCCGAGGTGGAGCTCGTCAAGGAAGCGACTCCGCAGTGCCTCGAAGGGTGCGAGCTGCTCATCGTGCTCGGCGGCGACGGGACGCTGCTGCGCGGCGCCGAGTTCGCCCGGGCGTCCGGGGTGCCGATGCTGGGCGTCAACCTGGGCAGTGTCGGGTTCCTCGCGGAGGCCGAGCGGGACGATCTCGACAAGGTTGTCGACCGGGTGGTGACCAAGGCGTACGAGGTCGAGGAGCGGATGACCGTCGATGTCGTCGTTCACCGGAACGGGGACATCGTCCATACGGACTGGGCGCTGAACGAGGCGGCCGTGCAGAAGGCCGGCGCGGAGAAGTTGCTCGAGGTCGTGCTGGAGATCGACGGGCGGCCGGTGACGGGCTTCGGGTGTGACGGGATCGTGCTGTCCACGCCCACCGGGTCCACGGCCTACGCGTTCTCCGCGGGTGGGCCGGTGGTGTGGCCCGAGGTGGAGGCGCTGCTGATGGTGCCGATCTCGGCGCATGCGTTGTTCGCGAAGCCGTTGGTGACCTCGCCGAACTCGGTGCTGGCCGTGGAGTTGCTGCCTCACATTCCGCCGGGTGTGTTGTGGTGTGACGGGCGGCGGACGTTCGAGTTGCCGCCGGGGGCGCGGGTCGAGGTGCGGCGGGGGGCTGTGCCGGTGCGGTTGGCTCGGCTGCACCATGCGTCCTTCACCGACCGGCTTGTGGCGAAGTTCGCGTTGCCCGTCTCTGGATGGCGGGGGGCACCGCACTAGCCGTCTGTGGGGGCTGGTTGCGGAGCGTGCGCGGGTGCGGGTTGTTCGTCGTTGCTCGCGCCCGCGCGGCGGAGCCGCACATCGATACAGCCCCGCGCCCCTTGAAAACCTCCACTCGCCCGAGTGACAGGGGGCCTCGCATCTCGTCGTCCCGACCTCGTAAGGTCTTCACCGTGCTGGAAGAGATGCGGATACGGTCGCTCGGAGTCATCGATGACGCCGTCGTCGAGTTGTCGCCCGGGTTCACCGCTGTCACCGGTGAGACGGGTGCGGGCAAGACCATGGTGGTCACCAGCCTGGGGCTGCTGCTCGGTGGGCGGGCTGACGCGGCGCTCGTGCGGATCGGGGCCGAGAAGGCGGTGGTGGAGGGGCGGATCACGGTGTCCGCCGGCGACTCCGTCGTCGTACGGGCCGAGGAGGCCGGGGCGGAGCTCGACGACGGGGCGCTGTTGATCAGCCGTACCGTTTCCGCCGAAGGGCGGTCCCGGGCCCACCTCGGTGGGCGGTCCGTGCCCGTGGGGGTGCTCGCCGAGCTCGCCGACGAGCTGGTCGCCGTGCACGGGCAGACCGATCAGCAGGGGCTGCTCAAGCTGAACCGGCAGCGGCAGGCGCTCGACCGGTACGCGGGTGATGCCGTCACCGTGCCGCTGGCCAAGTACACCGAGGCCTACCGGCGGCTGCGGGCCGTCTCCGTCGAACTGGACGAGATCGTCACGCGCGCGCGTGAGCGGGCCCAGGAAGCCGACATCCTGCGGTACGGGCTCGACGAGATCGCCGGCGTGGAGCCTCGGGCGGGAGAGGACGTCGAGCTGGCCGAGGAGGCCGAGCGACTCGGGCACGCCGAAGCTCTGTCGTCGGCCGCCACGGCCGCTCATGCCGCCCTCGCCGGGAACCCCGAGGACCCCGAGGGCATCGATGCCGCAACGCTCGTGGCGGGCGCTCAGCGGGCACTGGAAGCCGTACGGTCCCACGATCCGTCCCTGGCGGCACTCGCCGACCGGATCGGGGAGATCGGCATCCTGCTGGGCGATGTGGCCGGGGAGCTGGCGGGGTACGCCGACGACCTGGACGCCGATCCGCTGCGGCTGTCGGCCGTCGAGGAGCGGCGGGCCGCCCTCACCGCGCTGACGCGGAAGTACGGCGAGGACGTCGCCGCCGTGCTCACGTGGGCCGAGCAGAGTGCCGCGAGGCTCACCGAACTGGACGGCGACGACGAGCGCATCGACGAGCTGACCGCCGAGCGGGACGCGCTCAGGTCCGAACTGGGCGGGCTGGCGCAGGCGCTGACGGATGCGCGTACGGAGGCCGCGGAGAGGTTTGCCGCCGCGGTGACCGCAGAGCTGGCCTCGCTGGCGATGCCCCACGCGCGCGTGTCCTTCGCCATCCGGCAGACCGAGGACCCGGAGGGTGTCGAGGTCGGCGGGCGTGCGGTCGCGTACGGGCCGGCCGGTGTCGACGAGGTCGAGCTGCTGCTCGCCCCGCATCCCGGTGCGCCGGCGCGACCCATCGCGAAGGGCGCGTCCGGCGGTGAGCTCTCGCGCGTGATGCTGGCCGTCGAGGTCGTGTTCGCGGGGACGGACCCCGTGCCGACCTATCTCTTCGACGAGGTCGACGCCGGGGTCGGCGGCAAGGCGGCGGTCGAGATCGGGCGGCGGCTGGCGCGGCTCGCGAAGACCGCGCAGGTCGTCGTCGTGACCCATCTGCCTCAGGTCGCCGCCTTCGCCGACCGGCAGTTGCTGGTCGAGAAGACGAACGACGGGTCTGTCACCCGGTCCGGTGTGAAGGTCCTGGAGGGCGAGGAACGAGTTCGGGAGCTGTCCCGGATGCTCGCCGGACAGGAGGACTCGGAAACGGCTCGCGCGCATGCGGAGGAGTTGCTGGCCACAGCCCGGGCGGACGCGTGAGGGGGACGTCCCTGGGAGTCACCGCTGCTCTGACGCGCGTGGGCATGGCCGCCCTGCGGGCGACTGCGCCGGGCGGGCGGGAGCGGTGGGAGCGGACGAACTACGCCGACCGTACGGTCGAGTTGTACGCCGGGCCCGCGAGCGCGTTGGCCGCTGCGCTCGGGGCCTGGCGGGTGCGGCCCGCCGCGGGGGTGGCGGTGGCCGTCGCAGGGCTCTGCGGGGCGTACGACGACGTCGCGGGGGACCATCGACGGGGGTTTCGGGCGCATATGGCCGCGCTGCGGGACGGTGAAGTGACCAGCGGGGCCGTCAAGTTGTTCGGGATATCGGCGGCTGGGCTGGTCGCGGGGGCGCTGATGAAGGAGCGGGTCGTCGACAAGGTGCTCGCGGGTGTCGTGATCGCCGGGGCCGCGCATTTCGTCAACCTCGTGGATGTACGGCCCGGTCGGGCGGCGGGTGCGGTGGTGGCGCTCGGGCTGGCGGGGATGGGGCGGTCGGAGTTGGCCGCGGTTGCCGTGGGCGCGGCGGGGGCTGTATTGCCGGACGATCTCGGTGAGCGAGCGATGATCGGGGACGCGGGGGCGCATGCGTTGGGGGCGGCTCTGGGGGCCGCGGTGGTCGAGGGCAACGGACGGGTGGGGTTGGTTGCGCATGTGGCCGCGGTGGTGGCCGCGGCTGTGTGTGGGGATGCGGTGAGTCGTGTGTCGGCTGAGGGCACCTTCAGATCGGCACAGGCGTCCTGTCACTCTTGTGAGTGACCCCGACTCGCCGCACACGCCGTTCCCCCGTTCTCCGCATTCACGGAACACCCGTACGTCCTGGCATCCTTGGCAGAGAAGCCATCACGCGTAGGAAGCGCGCGGTACACCCCCCGCTCGACACCTTCTGTACGTTTCCTCGTGACCGTCCGACCCGAACCAGGAGCCCCGGCCACGTGACCCCCGTGAGCAGCCACTCACCGCACGGCCAGTCGCCGCTGCGCACCGTGCAGGTGCTGGGCGGAGGCAATGCCGGCAGCAGCGCGCATGTGCGCTCCCTGACCTCGGGGCTTGTCGCGCGGGGCGTGCGGGTCACGGTGTGCGCCCCCGTCGAGGCGGATCGGGCCTACGACTTCTCCGGGGCCGGTGCCGAGCATGTGCACGTGCCGCGCAGCAGCGACCCCACCTCCGTGGCCGTGCTGCGGGCGGCATGCGCGGACGCGGATCTGGTGCACGCGCACGGGCTGCACGCCTCGTTCCGCGCGGTGCTGGCGCTCAGCGGGCGGCGCACTCCGCTCGTCGTCACCTGGCACGACCGGGCGTACGCCGAGGGTGCGCGGGCCCATTTCGTGCGCCTCCTCGAACGCCGGGTCGTGAAGGCCGCCTCCGTGGTGCTCGGGTCCACCTCGGCGCTCGTGGACCGGGCGCGCGGGACCGGTGCCCGGGACGCGCGCCTCGCCGCCGTCGCCCTGCCCGGGCCGCGCGGAGTCGCCGAGCAGGAGGATCCCGACCGGCTGCGACCCAAGGTGCGGGCCGAACTCGGAGCCACCGGGCGCCCGTTGCTGATGGCGGTCGGTTCCCTGGACCGGCACCGGGGCTACGAGACGTTGCTGGACGCCACACGCGCGTGGCGCCTTCTCGACCCCGTGCCGCAGGTCGTCATCGCGGGGGAGGGCCCGCTGCGGGCCGTCCTTCAGAGCCGTATCGAGGACGAGGGCCTGCCCGTGCGGCTGATCGGGCGGCGCGACGACATCTCCGAACTGCTCGCCGCCGCCGATCTCGCGCTCCTGCCCAGCCGCTGGGAGGCGCGCTCGCTCCTGGCCCAGGAGGCCTTCCACGCGCGCGTGCCGCTCGTCGCGACCGAGGTCGGCGGCATCCCCGAACTCGTCGGCGACGCGGCCGAACTCGTCCCGTACGGTGACCCGGAGGCGCTCGCCGAGGCCGTCGTACGGCTGCTCGGGGATCCCGAGCGCCGGGAGCTGCTCAAGGAGCGGGGGGCGCGGCAGGCGGCGACCTGGCCGACCGAGGACGAGACCGTCGCGCAAGTGCTCAGTGTCTACGACGAGTTGACCCAGCCCCGGCCGCTCATCTGACAGCCCGCCCGCACCGGGCTAGGGCACGTGCCGACGGGCCCGTAGTGCCAGGCTCAACGCCAGTACCGTCTGCGGGTCGTCGAGGTCCGTGCCGAGCAACTCACCGATGCGGGCGAGGCGGTTGTAGAGCGTCTGCCGGTTGAGGTGGAGTTCGCGGGCCGTCTCCGCCTTGCGGCCCGCGTGCGCCAGGTAGGTCTGCAGGGTGGGCAGCAGCGGCGGCTTGGAGCGGTCGTCGTGGGTGCGCAGCGGGCCGATGGCGCGGTCCACGAACGCCGCCAGGTCCGGGTGGTCGCGCAGCCGCCACAGGAGCAGGTCGATGTCGAGGCGGCGGGCGTCGTACCAGGGGCGGTCCGACAGACCCTGCGCCGCGGTCGCCGCCTCGGCCGCGTGCCGCAGGCCCGCGGAGGCCGCCGCCCAGCTGCCGGCGACTCCGACGACCACGACCGGCGGCGGGCCGCCCGGGCGTTGCATCCCGGCCCGTTCCACGCCCGCCCGCAGCGCTGCCGCGACCCGGTCCGCCACCGCCGACCGCTCCGCCTCCGAGCGCAGACCGAGCAGGACGAGCACACGGCCCTCGACGGGCCGTACGCCGAGCAGGACGGGCACACCGAGCGAGGCCAGCTCCTCGGAGACCGCCCGGGCCAGCACCGCCCAGCCTCCCCCAGCGGTGGAGAGCGTGTCGCCCAGGCGCATCACCACGGGCAGCAGCGGGCCCGTCCCCGGCCTGAAGCCCAGCACGCGCGCCTGTGCCGGTGCGTCCTGCGAGGTGATGCGGCCCTCGGCGAGGTCGGTCAGGAAGTCGCCGCGTCCGCGGGCCGCGAGTTCCTCCTCCTGGCGGGCCTGCATCAGGACGACGGCCAGGATGCCCGCCGCGCGCTCGGCCGCCATGCGGTGCACGGGTGCCAGTGGTGCCCGTACCGGAAGCAGGACCAGCCGCGCCCGTACCGAACCCGCGCCGGGCCCGCCCCCGGGCACGTCCACGAGGACCGAGCCGGACGTCGGTGCGTCCTTGTGCTGGCCGCGCAACCCTTCCCAGACCTGGAGCGGGTCGGCGCCCTCGGGGCCCTCCCCGGCGGCGTACAGGAGCCGGCCGTCCGTCGTCTCCAGGAAGACCGGGTTGCCGCTGAAGTCGGCCAGGATGCCGAGGGCCTGCGGGACACCGCCGCCGCCCAGCAGGGCCTCCGTGCAGCGGCGGTGCACCTCCTCCGCGCGCTGGAGCAGCGCGTAGTGCCCGTTGACGATCTCGGTGTGGATCTCCTCGGTGACCGCCACGAACGGCACCTCGCGGTGCAGCTGGACGAGCGGAAGACCGGTCGCGCGTGCGGTGTCGACCAGGGCGGCGGGGAGCCGGGCGAAACGCGGGCCCAGCTCGACGACCAGGGCCGCGATGCCGCGCTCGGCCAGGGTGCGGACGAACGCGCGCTGTTCGGCCGGACGGGTGCCGAGACCGTAGCCCGTGGTCAGCAGCAGCTCGCCGCCCTTCAGCAGGGAAGCGATGTGCGGGACCTCGCCCGCGTGCACCCAGCGCACGGTACGGTCCAGCCGGTCCGCGCCCGCGAGAATCTCCGGGAGCCCGCTGCGCAGACCGGGCAGCTCCAGCGCGCGCTGCACGGTGATCCCGGCGCCCTGGGTGTCGAAGCCGCTGTTCGTAGCGCTGTCCATGAGCCGGACGCTACCCGAGGCATGCCCGGCGCCGCGGCGGGGTAGCGGCCGGTGCATGGACTTCAGCGTGGTTGCCGTGGCACGGGAGGACGACAGTCCGGTCGAGGAGCCGCTCCGGGTGGCGACGGCCGCCGACCGGCTCGGATACCGGGAGGTGTGGGCCGGGGAAGGGCCGACGTGGGACGCGTTCGTGCTCGCCGCGGCGATCGGGCGGGCCACCGAACGGGTCGCGCTGACAGCTGGCCCGGTCCCGGTGTCGGTACGCGACCCGTACACCTCGGCCCGGGGCGCCGCCTCGGTCGCGGCACTCGTCGGCCGCCCGGTAGGGGTGGCGCTGGGCACGTCCAGCAAGCGCGTGGTCGAGGGCGTGCACGACCGGCCCCGGGTGCGGCCCGCCGCCGTACTGGAGGAGCAGGCGGCAGCCGTACGACGGCTTCTGCACGCTTCTCCGGGCGAACCGGTCGTGCCCGGCAGCCCCTTCCGCAGGCGTCTGCCGCCGCCCCGCGGTCCGCTGACGGTGGCCGCGTTCGGGCCCCGCGCGATCGCCACGGCCGCCGCGCACGCCGACCGGATGCTGCTGGACGTGGTCTCCCCGGAGCAGGTGCGGGCGTTGCGCGCGGCGCTGGACGCGGCGGCCGGGAAGGCGGGCCGTACGCCGCCCACGCTCGCCGCCTGGCTGCCGGCGGCCGTCGACCCCGACCCGGAGTCGCTCGCGCAGGTGCTGGGCAGCATCGCCGGATACCTGACCGTGCCGGGCTACAGCGAGGTGTTCGCCGAGGCGGGGTTCGGGGAGGCCGTGGAGCTCGCCGCGAGCGGGGCGGACCGGGAGACCCTGGTGCGGGCCCTGCCGGCGGCGGCCGCGGGCACGGTCGGACTGGTGGGCGACCTGGACGCCGTACGGGCCCGTGTCGACGCCTATGCGCAGGCCGGGCTCGACGAGATCGCCCTGGTGCCGGCCACGGCGGGGGACCCGGGCGGCGAGCGCACGCTGACGGCGCTCAGGCCGGCGTGATGTTGTGGTTGAAGCGGAACACGTTGTCCGGGTCGTACCGGCGCTTCACCTCGGACAGCCGCCGGGTGTTCTCGGTGCCGACACCGGCCACCACCCGGTCCGCGCCCTCGTCGCCGATGAAGTTGAGGTAGACCGCGCCGGTGCTCCACGGCCGGACCTCGGCGCGTACGTCCCGGACCCACTGGACGCAGCGCTCGTCGTCCGCCGGGTCCTCCCAGATCCCGAAGGGGTGCACGACCCACTGCGCGTCCCGGTACGGCACCGGGAACTCGCGTGGCCCGTCGGCGATCGCCCCGCCGAGCGGGAAGAGGACGTGCTGGGTGCCGGTCGGCACCGGGAGGGCGTCCCCGCGGGCGCAGAACGCGTCCACGAAGTCGTCGGGCGCGCCGGTGAGGTACTCCGCCGACCAGTAGTTCCGCATCCCGGGCGGATCGTCGATCATGCACTGGACATCGGCGTACGGCATCGCCCCGACGATCTCCGTCACGTGCGGCAGCGCCAGCAGCGGCTCGGCCGTCTTGCGCAGATCCGCCTCGCCGCCCGCGTACGTCAGCAGGGCGCCGCACAGGAGTGTGCCGACCAGGTGCGGCGGTACGAACTCCTCGGGCGGGCCGGTGATGTAGAGCACGCCGCCGGACGCCTCGTCCGGTCCTGCCGCGATGACGTCGCGGAAGGTGCGCGTGACCTCGGGGCCGAACTCCGGGAGATACAGCAGCAGGGCGATCGAGAACTCGGGCAGTTCGTGCAGCTTCAGCGTCAGCGCGGTGGCGATGCCGAAGTTGCCGCCACCGCCGTGCAGGGCCCAGAACAGGTCCGGGTGGTCGTCGGCGCTCGCGTAGACGCGCTCGCCGTCCGCGGTGACCAGTTCCACACCGAGCAGATTGTCGACGGCGAGTCCGCACCACCGGTCGAGCCAGCCGCTGCCGCCGCCCAGGACGAAGCCGCCGACACCGGTGGTCGAGGCCCGGCCGCCGGTCGTGGCGAGGCCGTGCGGCTGGCAGGCGCGGTCCAGGTCGCTCATCGTGGCGCCGCCCGCGACGCGCACCGCCTCGGCCGCGGGATCGATGGTGACCGCCCGCATGTGGCGGAGGTCGACGACCAACCCGCCGTCGTTGAGCGCCATGCCCGCCACGCTGTGACCACCGCCGCGCACCGCGACCGGCAGGTCCAGCTCACGGGAGAGGCGGACGGCCCGTACGACGTCGTCCTCGTTCACGCACTGAGCGATCACCGCGGGCCGGCGGTCGATCATCGCGTTGAAGACGGTCCGGGCCTCGTCGTAGCCCGGATCGTCCGGGGCGAACACGTCGCCGGCCAGATCCTCGCGCAGCGCGGAGAGTGCCGCGCCCGCCTTCGACGGGGATGCCATGAGGCGCCCCCTTTCGTGCAGGGGCTGATGGATCCCAGCCTAGGCGGGCCCGGCGCTCAGGTCCTGTTCAGCCGCCGTACGCCCCCGACGCCGTCAGTCGCAGGGCGGTGTCGATGAGCGGGACGTGGCTGAAGGCCTGGGGGAAGTTGCCCACCTGGCGCTTCTGGCGCGGGTCCCACTCCTCGGCGAGCAGACCGAGGTCGTTGCGGAGCGAGAGGAGCTTTTCGAAGAGCTTCCTCGCCTCGTCCACGCGGCCGATCATCGCGAGGTCGTCCGCCATCCAGAACGAGCAGGCCAGGAAGGCCCCTTCGTCGCCGGGGAGGCCGTCGACGTTCTCGTCGCCGCTCGAGGTCGGGTAGCGCAGGATGAAGCCGTCCGGCGTGGACAGCTCGCGCTGGATCGCCTCGATGGTGCCGATCACGCGCTTGTCGTCCGGGGGCAGGAAGCCCATCTGCGGGATGAGGAGCAGGCTCGCGTCCAGCTCCTTCGAGCCATAGGACTGGGTGAAGGTGTTGCGCTCCTTGTCGTAGCCCTTCTCGCACACGTCCCGGTGGATGTCGTCGCGCAGTTCGCGCCACTTCTCCAGCGGGCCGTCCGCGTCACCGGACTCGATGAGCTTGATGGTGCGGTCCACGGCGACCCAGGCCATCACCTTGGAGTGCACGAAGTGCCGGCGCGGGCCGCGCACCTCCCAGATGCCCTCGTCCGGCTCGTCCCAGTGCTGCTCCAGGTAGCGGATCAGCTTGAGCTGGAGCAGGGAGGCGTAGTCGTTGCGGGCCAGGCCCGTCATGTGACCGAGGTGCAGGGCCTCGGTGACCTCGCCGTACACGTCGAGCTGGAGCTGGTGTGCGGCGCCGTTGCCGACCCGGACCGGGGCGGAGTTCTCGTAGCCGGGCAGCCAGTCGAGCTCGGCCTCGCCCAACTCCCGTTCGCCCGCGATGCCGTACATGATCTGCAGGTTCTCGGGGTCGCCGGCCACTGCCCTGAGGAGCCACTCGCGCCAGGCGCGGGCCTCCTCGCGGTAGCCGGTGCGCAGCAGCGAGGACAGGGTGATGGCCGCGTCGCGCAGCCAGGTGTAGCGGTAGTCCCAGTTGCGGACGCCGCCGACATCCTCGGGCAGAGAGGTCGTCGGCGCGGCCACGATGCCGCCGGTGGGGGCGTAGGTCAGCGCCTTGAGGGTGATCAGCGAGCGGATGACGGCCTCGCGGTAGGGGCCGTGGTACGTACAGTGCTCGACCCACTCACGCCAGAAGTCCTCGGTGGCCTCCAGCGACTGCTCCGGCTCCGGCAGTGGGGGCGGCTGCTTGTGCGAGGGCTCCCAGGAGATGGTGAACGCGATCCGGTCACCCGGGGCGACCGTGAAGTCCGAGTACGTCGTCAGGGACTTGCCGTAGGTCTCGCAGTCGGTGTCGAACCACACCGAGTCCGGGCCCGCCACGGCGACCGTGCGCCCCTCGTGCTTGTGGACCCACGGGACGACACGGCCGTAGGAGAACCGCATGCGCAGGGCCGAGCGCATCGGGACGCGGCCCGAGACGCCTTCCACGATCCGGATGAGCTGTGGGGCGCCGTCACGCGGGGGCATGAAATCGGTCACTCTGACCGTGCCGCGGGGGGTGTCCCACTCGGATTCGAGGATGAGGGAGTCTCCGCGGTAGCTGCGCCGGGCCGCCGTGGGGGGCGCGGCGTCGGCCGCGTGGGCGGGGCCGAGCCGCCAGAATCCGTGTTCCTCGGTGCCCAGCAGGCCGGCGAAGATGGCATGCGAGTCGAAGCGGGGCAGGCACAGCCAGTCCACCGTGCCGTCCCGGCAGACCAGGGCTGCGGTCTGCATGTCTCCGATGAGTGCGTAGTCTTCGATGCGCCCGGCCACGTGCAACTCCAGTCGAACGGCCACGTCACCCCCTCAGGGAAAAAGGGGGCTGTCGCTTGGTGCGGTCAAGGGGGTCGTTGTAATGCGTCGTTGAGCGGTGAAGCAAAACAGTCCTGCTGCTGTGAGGCAAAACGACAACTGTTGCTCAACGAACTGACGAGCTCTCGTTGTTCCGGGTCTTACGGGTGGGGGTGGTCCCGTGTTTCCGGCCGGGCTCGGCAGCGAGTGTCCGAGCAGGATACGACGCACGTAGATGATCTGTGTGCCGCTCCGGGCAACGCGGGTGGGCCGAACGGGTGAGCAACGGGTGAGAAACGGGTGTCCTCGTGTGCGTCCGTGTCGGCGTGTGTGCGGAGCGTGGCCGGAAGCCATCTCCCCGAGGCGCTGATACCCTGGTAGCCCGTGGACCGGTGGGCGTCTGACCCCCGAACCGCACCTCAAGATCGCGACCACGGGAGCCCCCTCTTGGCCATGACCGCTGCTTTTCGAAACAGCACAGCCACGACGACCAAGCACATCTTCGTCACTGGGGGTGTCGCCTCCTCGCTCGGCAAGGGTCTGACGGCCTCCAGCCTCGGCATGCTGCTCAAGGCGCGGGGCCTGCGCGTCGTGATGCAGAAGCTCGACCCGTACCTCAACGTCGACCCGGGCACGATGAACCCCTTCCAGCACGGTGAGGTGTTCGTCACCAACGACGGCGCCGAGACCGACCTGGACATCGGCCACTACGAGCGTTTCCTCGACCGTGACCTCGACGGTTCCGCCAACGTCACCACCGGCCAGGTGTACAACACGGTGATCGCCAAGGAGCGGCGCGGCGAGTATCTCGGTGACACGGTGCAGGTCATCCCGCACATCACCAACGAGATCAAGCATCGCATCCGCCGCATGGCGACGGACGAGGTCGACGTCGTGATCACGGAGGTCGGCGGCACGGTCGGCGACATCGAGTCGCTGCCGTTCCTGGAGACCGTCCGCCAGGTCAGGCACGAGGTCGGCCGTGACAACGTCTTCGTCGTCCACATTTCCCTCCTGCCGTACATCGGCCCGTCGGGGGAGCTGAAGACGAAGCCGACCCAGCACTCGGTTGCGGCCCTGCGGAACATCGGTATCCAGCCGGACGCCATCGTGCTGCGTTCCGACCGTGAGGTGCCGACCGCCATCAAGCGCAAGATCTCGCTGATGTGCGACGTCGACGAGGCCGCCGTGGTCGCCTGCCCGGACGCCCGTTCGATCTACGACATCCCGAAGACCGTGCACAGTGAGGGCCTGGACGCCTACGTCGTCCGCAAGCTGGACCTGCCGTTCCGGGACGTGGACTGGACGACCTGGGACGACCTGCTCGACCGCGTCCACAACCCCGACCACGAGATCACCCTCGCCCTGGTCGGCAAGTACATCGACCTGCCCGACGCCTACCTCTCGGTCACCGAGGCCCTGCGCGCCGGCGGCTTCGCCAACAAGGCCCGCGTGAAGATCAAGTGGGTCACCTCCGACGACTGCAAGACGCCGGCCGGCGCCGCGGCGCAGCTCGGTGACGTCGACGGCATCTGCATCCCGGGCGGCTTCGGCGACCGCGGTGTGCTCGGCAAGGTCGGCGCGATCCAGTACGCCCGCGAGCACCGGATCCCGCTGCTGGGTCTCTGCCTGGGCCTGCAGTGCATCGTGATCGAGGCCGCGCGCAACCTCGCCGACATCCCGGACGCCAACTCCACCGAGTTCGACTCGGCGACCGGCCACCCGGTCATCTCCACCATGGCCGAGCAGCTCGACATCGTCGCCGGTGAGGGCGACATGGGCGGCACCATGCGGCTCGGCATGTACCCGGCCAAGCTCGCCGAGGGCTCCATCGTCCGTGAGGTGTACGACGGCAAGGAGTACGTCGAGGAGCGGCACCGTCACCGTTACGAGGTGAACAACGCCTACCGGGCCGAGCTCGAGAAGAAGGCGGGCATCCTGTTCTCCGGCACCTCGCCGGACGGCAAGCTCGTCGAGTACGTCGAGTACCCGCGCGACGTCCACCCGTATCTGGTCGCCACGCAGGCCCACCCCGAGCTGCGCTCGCGTCCGACCAGGCCGCACCCGCTGTTCGCCGGCCTGGTGAAGGCCGCGGTCGAGCGGCAGAGTTCCAAGTAGCACGACAGTTGTACGGTGGCCGGGGCACACGCATTCAAAGGCGAGTGCCCCGGCTTCTTTTGCGCACGTGGGGAAGGACAGGGAATGACGATCAAGGATGCCCCGGAGGAGTGGGAGATCCGGGCGACGGAGACCCCCTTCGTGGGCAACAAGACCTCCGTCCGCACGGACGAGGTGGTCATGCCCGACGGGTCGGTGGTCCGCCGCGACTACCAGGTCCACCCGGGTTCCGTGGCCGTCCTCGCCCTCGACGACGAGGACCGGGTCCTGCTCATCCGGCAGTACCGGCATCCCGTACGGCAGAAGCTGTGGGAGATCCCCGCGGGGCTGCTGGACGTGCCCGGTGAGAATCCGCTGCACGCGGCCCAGCGGGAGCTGTACGAGGAGGCGCACGTCAAGGCGGAGGACTGGCGGGTGCTGACGGATGTCTACACCTCGCCCGGGGGGTGTGACGAGGCGATCCGGATCTTCCTGGCCCGAGGGCTTTCCGAGGCCGAGGAGGAGCGGTTCGCGGTCGAGGACGAGGAGATCGACCTGGAGTATGCGCGCGTGCCGGTGTCCGAGCTGGTGCGGGGGGCGCTTGCCGGAGAGCTCCACAACGCCTGCCTGGTGGTGGGGGTGCTTTCGCTCGTCGCCGCGCGGGCCTCCGGCGGGGTGGACGGGTTGCGGGGGGCTGAGGCGGAGTGGGCTGCGCGGCCGTTCGAGGCGTGACGGTTGTTTCGGGTCGCGCCGTTGTCGTAGCGGTCCGTCGCGGGGTGCGGGGTTCGTTGTGGCTGGTCGCGCAGTTCCCCGCGCCCCCGAGCGGTACTGCCGAACCCGACGATCTTATGAACCGTTGATCCGATTAGGGGACTCTCAGTCCTCCACCGCCGCGCTCTGCCAGGACCGTTGCACAGGGTGAACTAGGCTCTGGAAAGCCCGAACCGGGGTCACCGGCGGGCTTTGCGCGTGCGGTGGGACGGGAGTGTGGCCCGTGACGGATCAGGCGGTGGACGCAGGCGGTGTACGGCTGTCGGGCGAGGGCCGATTCCTGGGGCGGACGCGGGAGTTGAAGGAGCTGCTCGCCGACATCGAGCGGGCGGGACTCGACACGCTGTCCGGCAAGAAGGCACCCCGCGCGCGGGTGCTGCTCATCGCAGGGCGCCCCGGATCCGGCCGTACCGCACTCGCCGAGGAACTCGTCCGGGCGGTAGCTGACCGTTACGACGACGGATTGCTGCGCGCCCGGCTGAGCGAGCCCGACGGCACCCCCGTGCCGGTCGGGAACTCCGCCCGTGAACTGCTCACCGCGCTCGACGTGGCGGCGCCCGCCGGGGCCGCCGAGGACGACCTCACAGCGGTGCTGCGCGAGGCCCTCGCCGACCGCCGCTCGCTGCTCCTGCTCGACGACGCGGTGGCCGCGGAACAGGTGGACGCCCTGCTTCCGGATGCTCCGCAATGCCTGGTCGTGGCCGTTTCAGGAGGTCCGCTGACCGGGATCGCGGACGTCCGTCCGTGCACCCTCGGCGGCCTCGACACCAAAGCCGCACTGGAGTTGCTGTCCCGGCACACCGGGTCGGTCCGCATCACCGTCGACCCGCGCGCCGCCGAGGGTTTGGTCGAGGAGTGCCAGGGCCACCCCGCCGCGCTGATGCTGGCGGGAGGCTGGCTCGCCGCCCGCCCCAAGGCGGCCGTCGCCGATCTGGCCAAGCATCTGCACACGGAGAGTGACGAAGGGAGTCCCCTCAGCCGGGTCTTCAAGCTCGTCTACACGTCCCTGCCCGCCCCGGCCGCCCGGATACTGCGACTGCTCTCCCTGGCCCCGGCCGGCCTCGTCGATCCGCACACCGCCTCCGCGCTCGCCGGCTGCTCGGTGAGCGGCGCCCGCTCCACCCTCGACGACTTCGTCGCCCTCGGTCTGCTGCACGCCGTGGAGTCACCGCTGCCGCAGTACGAGGTCCCCGGCTGCCTGTATCCCCTGCTCAAGGCCCTCGCGGACACCCAGGACCGCCCGGCCGAGCTGCAACTGGCCCGGGCTCGCATGCTGGAACGGACCGTACGGCTGCTCCAGTCCTCCCGCGCGATCACCGAGACCGACAGCGCCGACGCCCGTGAGAAGCTCCAGGGCATGCCGCCCTCGGTGCGTTTCCCCAACCCCAGGGCGGCCGAGGACTGGTTGCGCGCCCGCAGGCCGGCGCTGCTCGCCGCGGCCCGCCACGCGGTCGCCGACGGGGAGCTGGACACCCTGGCCCGGCGCCTGATGTCGCAGTTCGTGCGCGCGATGGTGGCCCATTTCGGCATGAAGGCCGCCGCCCCCGACCTCTACGACATCCACGGCCTCGTCCTCGACGTGGCCGAGCGGCGTGCTCTGCCGCGCGAGAGGGCCGCCGCCCTGCTGAACCTCGCCGACCTGGACGCCCAGACCGGCCGGACCCGGGAGGCACTGACGCGCTACCGGGCGGCCCTGGACGCCGGACGGGAAGCGAACGACCCGTACGCGACCGGCCGCGCGATGGAATCCGTAGGCGGCGCGCACCTGGAGCTCGGGGACTACGACCGGGCCGCCGACTGGTTCGGCCGGGCGCTGGCCCAACGGCTGGCCCGGGACGAGCGCGCGGAGGCCGCCCGGCTGTACGGCCGTATCGCCGCCGCGCACACCTACGCGGGCCGCTACGGCGAGGCGGTCAGGAACTGGCGGGCCGCGCTCGCCGGACACCGGAAGAACGGCGATGTGGCCGCGCACGCACGGGCGTTGAGCGAACTCGCCCGCGTCCAGGAGTACGCCGGACACCCCGAGGAGTGCCTGCGCACCTGCCAGGAGGCCGTGGAGTGGGCGCGGCGCGCCGAGGACGTCCGACTGCAGGCCGCGCTCCAGCTGCGGCTCGCCGACACGCTGGACCGTCTCGGTGATCCCGCCGCCGCCCAGCTGCACCGCGGCGCCGCCGAGCGGCTGCTGGACGAGGAGGTTTCCGAGGAGGAACCCGGGTCTCAGCAGGTCGACGAGCCGAAACAAGACGCTGACGCCTGCGAAATCCGTAGTACATCCGCAGAGGATTGATGCAATGAAAGGCTAGACAGCGGGAACACCTTCATTAGACTGGCTCTGCCGCACCTTCTCCTGCGGTGTCTCCTGGTGTGCTCACGCATGCCCGGGTATGTGTTGTATTGCCCCACACACTCTGAGCCAAGGACCGTGATCCACGTGAAGGTCGGCATCCCCCGCGAGGTCAAGAACAACGAGTTCCGGGTGGCCATCACCCCCGCCGGTGTGCACGAGCTGGTGCGCCACGGCCACCAGGTCGTCATCGAGTGGGGCGCCGGCGTCGGCTCCTCCATCCCGGACGGGGAGTACGTCGCCGAGGGCGCCCAGATCCTGGACACCGCCGACGAGGTGTGGGCGAGCGCCGACCTGCTGCTGAAGGTCAAGGAGCCCGTCGCCGAGGAGTACCACCGCCTCCGCAAGGACCAGACGCTCTTCACCTACCTGCACCTGGCCGCCTCCAAGGAGTGCACCGACGCGCTGATCGAGTCCGGCACCACGGCCATCGCCTACGAGACCGTCGAGCTGCCCTCGCGTGCGCTCCCGCTGCTCGCCCCGATGTCCGAGGTCGCGGGCCGGCTCGCCCCGCAGGTCGGTGCCTACCACCTCATGCGCTCGGTCGGCGGCCGCGGTGTCCTGCCCGGCGGCGTCCCCGGCACCCAGCCCGCGCGGGCCGTCGTCATCGGCGGCGGGGTCTCCGGCTGGAACGCCACGCAGATCGCCGTCGGCATGGGCTTCCACGTCACGCTGCTCGACCGGGACATCAACAAGCTCCGCGAGGCCGACAAGGTGTTCGGCACCAAGGTCCGGGCGATCATGTCCAACGCCTTCGAGCTGGAGAAGGCCGTCCTGGACGCCGACCTCGTCATCGGCGCCGTCCTCATCCCGGGCGCCAAGGCCCCGAAGCTGGTCACCAACGAGCTCGTCGCGCGGATGAAGCCCGGAAGTGTCCTTGTCGACATCGCGATCGACCAGGGCGGCTGCTTCGAGGACTCGCGTCCGACCACCCACGCCGAGCCGACCTTCCAGGTCCACGACTCGGTCTTCTACTGCGTCGCCAACATGCCCGGCGCGGTGCCCAACACCTCCACCTACGCGCTCACCAACGCGACGCTGCCCTACATCGTCGAACTCGCCGACCGGGGCTGGGTGGAGGCCCTGCGCCGCGACCCGGCGTTGGCCAAGGGGCTCAACACCCATGACGGCAAGGTCGCTTACCGAGAGGTCGCGGAGGCGCACGGCCTGGAGCACGTGGAGCTCGAGACGCTGCTCGGCTGAAGCCGTGACCTGCTCGGATGGCTAAGTCACCTTTTCGTAAAGGCGATACGTCAACAAGGCGCGTCAACGAGGCACATGCGGCCGGACCTTGCCCCACAAGGTCCGGCCGCATGTGTGTATGGTCACTTTGCGACTCTCGGTCAACTCGCGTCGAACGTAACCCTTGAACCGATTCGTACACCGGCGAAACCTGCCGTGCGACGGCCGTACGCCCTTGACAGCGGGATGTTTCATTGCCGACACATCCTGCCGGGTCCGGCGGATTGTGTTGCTGTGAACACCCGACACGCCATAGAGTCGCCAACCGTCGGCATGGTGCCACGCTGACCTTGTCTAGAAGTTTCCTGGTCTCCAAGGAGGTAAGACGACTTGTGAATGAGTCGACATTTTCTCCCGGGGGTGGTCAACCAGGAATGCCTGCCGGGGCCCAGAGCCCCGCGGGGTTCGAGGCTGTCGGCTCCGTCGCGGTGCGCACCTTCGCAGCCCGTCAGAGTCCGCAGACCCTGCGGACAGCACACCAGAGCATGGATGGCCATCACGTGAACGCCATGGCCGGCGACGGAAGTGGCGCGCCCCACAACCACTTCGCCGACTACGACGAACTGCCCGAGGGGCACTTCTACGACCCCGACGCCGAGTACGAGCCCGATCCGGAGTACGCGGCCACGCTCGCGCCCGATGCGGCCCGCCAGCGCCGTGAGCGCGTCGGCCCGACCGGCCGCCCGCTGCCGTACTTCCCGATCCCGGGCCCGCTGACCGACCACGGCCCCGCGAAGATCATCGCGATGTGCAACCAGAAGGGCGGCGTGGGCAAGACGACGTCGACCATCAACCTGGGTGCCGCGCTCGCGGAGTACGGCCGGCGCGTGCTGCTCGTGGACTTCGACCCGCAGGGCGCGCTGTCGGTGGGTCTCGGTGTCAACCCGATGGAGCTCGACCTCACGGTCTACAACCTGCTCATGGAGCGGGGCATGGCGGCCGACGAGGTCCTGCTGAAGACCGCGGTCCCCAACATGGACCTGCTGCCGAGCAATATCGACTTGTCGGCGGCGGAGGTCCAGCTGGTCTCCGAGGTCGCCCGCGAGTCGACATTGCAGCGTGCCCTGAAGCCGCTCATGGCCGACTACGACTACATCGTGATCGACTGTCAGCCCTCGCTCGGCCTCCTCACGGTCAACGCCCTGACGGCCGCGCACAAGGTGATAGTCCCTCTGGAGTGCGAGTTCTTCGCCCTGCGTGGTGTCGCACTGCTGACGGAGACCATCGAGAAGGTCCAGGAGCGGCTCAACCCCGACCTGGAGCTCGACGGGATCCTCGCCACGATGTACGACTCGCGCACCGTGCACAGCCGTGAGGTGCTCGCACGCGTCGTCGAGGCGTTCGACGATCACGTCTACCACACGGTCATCGGGCGCACGGTCCGCTTCCCGGAGACCACGGTGGCCGGTGAGCCGATCACCACCTACGCCTCCAACTCCGTCGGTGCCGCCGCCTATCGCCAGCTCGCCAGGGAGGTGCTCGCCCGGTGTCACGCCGAGTGAGTCTGCCGGGGGCCGACGAACTGTTCCGTACGACAGGGGGGATGGCGCTCCAGGCGTCCACTCCCCGGCGGGGGACCAACGGCGAGGCCCGGGTGCCGGCTCCCGCGGGGGAGCCGGACGGGGCGGCCGAGGACGCGCCGCAGTCCGTGCCCGCGCAGGGCGGGGACGGCGACGGGGCCGAACATGTCGCGGCCGACGCGGAGTCGGGCGAGTCCCGCAGCCGGGCCGCCACCGCGGAGCGCTCCGGGCCACGTCAGGAGGCGCAGGAAGGTTCTGCCCAGGCCTCCGGTGGTCAGCAGCGCGGCAAGCGTGGGCGCTCTCCTTCCCGGCGGCCCAGCGGGCGGGAACGGCACGACGAGAAGATCACCGTGTACGTGTCCGCCGAGGAGCTCATGGATCTGGAGCACGCGCGTCTGGTGCTCCGGGGTGAGCACGGGCTCGCGGTGGACCGCGGCCGGATCGTCCGGGAGGCGGTCGCCGTGGTGCTGGCGGATCTGGAGTCCCGTGGGGACGCGAGCATCCTCGTCCGCCGGCTGCGTGGGCGGTAGCGGTAGCCTGCGGGGGCTATGACCTCGAACGACGTTCCCGTGCCCGGCGGCTCCGCCGGCCGTCGGCGCGCGCTCGGCCGGGGGCCGGGGGCCGAGCCGGTCGCCTCAACGGTCGAGGCGGAGAGCGAGCCGGTCGAGGCGCAGAGCGAGCCGGTCGCCGAGGCCGAGGCTCCGGCCGGTTCCGGCGAGCGGGAAGAAGCTTCCGACGGTGTCTTCAAAGTTCGGCTGGCCAACTTCGAGGGGCCCTTCGATCTCCTGCTCCAGCTGATCTCGAAGCACAAGCTCGACGTCACCGAGGTGGCGCTCTCCAAGGTCACCGACGAGTTCATGGCGTACATCCGCGCCATGGGACCGGACTGGGATCTCGACGAGACGACCGAGTTCCTCGTCGTCGCCGCCACTCTCCTCGACCTCAAGGCGGCGCGGCTGCTGCCGGCCGCACAGGTGGAGGACGAGGCCGACCTCGCACTCCTCGAAGCGAGGGACCTGCTCTTCGCGCGGCTGCTGCAGTACCGCGCGTACAAACAGATCGCCGACATCTTCAACCGGCGTCTCGACGAGGAGGCCCGGCGTTACCCCCGTACCGTCGGCCTCGAACCGCACCACGCCGAGCTGCTGCCCGAGGTCGTCATCAGCATCGGGGCGGAGGGATTCGCGAAGCTCGCCGTGAAGGCGATGCAGCCGAAGCCCAAGCCCCAGGTGTACGTCGATCACATCCACGCGCCGCTGGTGAGCGTCCAGGAGCAGGCGGGGATCGTGGTCGCGCGGCTCAGGGAGCTCGGCGAGGCCAGCTTCCGTCTGCTGGTGGAGGATGCCGACGGCACCCTGACCGTCGTGGCGCGCTTTCTGGCGCTGCTGGAGCTGTATCGGGAGAAGGCCGTGGCGCTGGACCAGGAGACCGCGCTCGGGGAGCTGATGGTGCGGTGGACCGGTGGCGCGGGGGAGGCCGAGCCGGTGGTGACCGACGAGTTCGACCGACCGCCGGAGCCGCTCAAGGAGGACAAGGCGTGAGCGAGGAGAGCACCGAGGTGCCGGCGGGGGCGCCAGGCGTCGCCGACCTGGATCTGAAGCCGGCGCTGGAAGCCGTCCTGATGGTCGTGGACGAGCCCGCGACCGAGGAGCACCTGTCGAAGATCCTGGAGCGGCCCAAGCGGCAGATCGCGAAGGCGCTCAGGGAGCTGGCCGACGACTACACCGTGCAGCGGCGCGGTTTCGAGTTGCGGTACGTCGCCGGCGGCTGGCGTTTCTACACCCGTGCCGAGTACGCCCCGGCCGTGGAGCGGTTCGTCCTGGACGGCCAGCAGGCCCGGCTCACCCAGGCGGCGCTGGAGACGCTGGCGGTGGTCGCGTACCGCCAGCCGGTCAGCCGCAGCCGGGTCTCCGCGGTGCGCGGAGTGAACTGCGACGGCGTGATGCGCACCCTTCTCCAACGGGGTCTGGTCGCGGAGGCGGGCACGGAACCCGAAACAGGTGCGATCCTGTACGTGACGACGAACTACTTTCTGGAGCGGATGGGCCTGCGCGGTCTGGACGAGCTCCCGGAGCTCGCGCCCTTCCTCCCGGAGGCGGAGGCGATCGAGGCCGAGACCCAGGAAGCCGTACCGTCGTTCGATCCGGACGCCCCGGATTCCGAGGACGCAGACGACAAGACGGAACTTTGATGCGAAGCAGCAGCGGCAGGAACAGCAGCGGAAACAACGGCGGGAGCCGTGGTGGCAACAGCGGCGGCCGCGGCGGGAGCAGCGGTGGCCGCGGTAACTACCGCGGCGCCGGGAACGACCGCGACGACAAGCAGGGGGGCCGGCCGAGCAAGCCCCGCCCCGAGGAGCGCCGCTACGACGTGGGCCCCGGCGCCACCCACGAGGGACCGAAGTCCGGTCGCGGTGCCTCCGCGCGCGGCGGTGCCAAGGGCGGCCCGAAGCAGGGCCAGAACACCGGGCGCGGCCGTTCGGTGCCGGCGACCTCCCGCGAGTACGAGGCGCGGGCCGAGGAGCGCAACCGTGAGCGGTACGCCGGCAAGAAGGACGTGAAGCCGCCGAAGACCTTCCCGGGCGCCGAGCAGGAGGGCGAGCGGCTGCAGAAGATCCTCGCGCGCGCGGGCTACGGCTCGCGCCGGGCCTGTGAGGAGCTCATCGAGCAGGCGCGGGTCGAGGTCAACGGCGAGATCGTCCTGGAGCAGGGCAAGCGGGTCGACCCGGAGAAGGACGAGGTCAGGGTCGACGGCCTGACCGTGGCGACGCAGTCGTACCAGTTCTTCTCGCTGAACAAGCCCGCCGGTGTCGTCTCGACGATGGAGGACAACGAGGGCCGGCAGTGCCTCGGGGACTACGTCACCAACCGTGAGACGCGGCTCTTCCACGTGGGGCGGCTCGACACCGAGACCGAGGGCGTCATCCTGCTCACCAACCACGGCGAGCTGGCCCACCGGCTGACCCACCCCAAGTACGGCGTGAAGAAGGTCTACCTCGCGCACATCGTCGGCCCGATCCCGCGCGACCTGGGCAAGCAGCTCAAGGACGGCATCCAGCTGGAGGACGGGTACGCGAAGGCGGACCACTTCCGGGTCGTCGAGCAGACCGGCAAGAACTACCTCGTCGAGGTCACCCTCCACGAGGGCCGCAAGCACATCGTCCGCCGCATGCTCGCCGAGGCGGGCTTCCCGGTCGACAAGCTGGTGCGGGTCGCCTTCGGCCCCATCACCCTGGGCGACCAGAAGTCGGGCTGGCTGCGGCGGCTGTCCAACACCGAGGTCGGCATGCTGATGAAGGAAGTCGACCTGTAGACCCCACGGACACACACGCGCGTGCGGCCGGTTCCGGAAGTATCCGGGGCCGGCCGATGCGTTTTCGCCCTCCCCGCGGTCTGTATCCGTGACGGAGGGAGCGGGGATGGACGGAGTGGGCATGGACGCGAGGACCGGGATCCGTGACGAGCCGTGTCAGGCAGTGCTGGAGGGCCCTGTGCGGCCTTCGCGGTCCGGCGGGCCCCAGCGGGCCCAGGAGACCCCTGTGGGGCCGCTGAGGAGCTGCTGTGGCGTCTGGGCGGAGGCGCTGTCATGAGCGCGGGAGAGCTGCTGGAGCGCTCGCTCGCCTATTCGCTGGGCAGTGTGGCGGGGACGAAGGCCGTGAGCCTCGGCAGGGCCACGCCGTGTGCCGGGTGGAATCTGGAGGAGTTGCTGTGCCATCTCGACGACTCCCTGGACGCGCTGTACGAGGGGCTGACGGGCGGGCGGATCGGGCTGCTCCCGCACGCCGACCGGGTCTGCGGCTTCCGCACGCGCGCGTGTGCCGTGCTCGGCGCCTGGGCCGCCGGTCCGCCGGAGGAGGTGCTGGTGGGTGAACGGCCGCTGGACGTACGGGTGATGGCCGCCGTCGGCGCCGTCGAGATCACCGTGCACGGGTGGGACGTGGCCCGGGCCTGCGGACGGCGGTGGCCCATTCCGGAGGGCCTCGCGGCGGAACTGCTGTCCGTCGCCCAGTGCGTGGTGGGGGAGGAGGACCGGGGCGTGCGGTTCGCCGAACCGGTCGCCGTGCCGTCCCGCGCGCGGCCCGAGACACGGCTTCTCGCCTTCCTCGGCCGGCACCTCTAGGGACTTGTGGAACAACCCTCGCACTCTTTATAGTCGTAAGGACTATTAGTCATCCTGACCATAAAGGGGGCGAGCGCGCGTGGACTACGACAAGTACGCCCACGAACCCTTCGCCGTCACCGTCGACCTCGCCGTCCTCACCGTCACGGAAGGCACCCTGCACGCGCTGCTCGTCGAGCGGGGGCAGGAGCCGTACGCCGGACACTGGGCTCTGCCCGGCGGGTTCGTGCACCCGGACGAGTCCGCGGAGACGGCGGCCCGGCGCGAACTCGCCGAGGAGACCGGGCTGTCGGACGTCTCCGGGCTGCATCTGGAGCAGCTGCGGACCTACAGCGAGCCCGACCGCGACCCCCGGATGCGGGTCGTCTCCGTCGCGTTCGCCGCGCTGCTCCCCGACCCGCCCGAGCCGCACGGCGGCAGCGACGCGGCCGAGGCCCGCTGGGTGCCGTACGACAAGGCGGGGCCGCTCGCCTTCGACCACGACCGCATCCTGGCCGACGCCCATGAACTCGTGGGGGCCAAGCTCGAGTACACCTGCCTCGCCACCGCTTTCTGCCCGCCCGAGTTCACTCTCGGCGAGCTCCAGCAGGTGTACGAGACCGTGTGGGGCACCACCCTCGACCGGCCCAACTTCCGCCGCAAGGTGCTCGCCACGCCCGGCTTCGTCGAGGCCGTCCCCGGCGCCGCACGTCTGACCGGCGGCCGCGGCAAACCGGCCGCGCTCTACCGCGCGGGACCGGCCACCGCCCTGCACCCCCCTCTCCTCCGACCGTCCCCGGAAGGACGCCCCGCATGACCACGATCCTGACCAAACGCGCCGCCACCGGAACACTCGTCGGCCTCGCCCTCGGGGACGCCCTCGGCTTCCCGACCGAGTTCAGCGACGTGCCGTCGATCCTCGCCAAGTGCGGACCCTGGCGGGAGATGGAGCTGCGGACCCCGGCGATCGTCAGCGACGACACGCAGATGACGCTGGCGCTGGGGAGGGGAATGCGGACGGCGATGGATCGAGGGGTGCTCGGGCCCAAGCGCCTGGAGCGGCCCGTGAGGGAGGAGTTCGTCGACTGGTATCAGTCACCGGAGAACAACAGGGCGCCGGGAAACACCTGTCTGCGGGCCTGCTCCCTGCTCAAGGACGAGCAACTGCCCTGGCAGGAAGCCAGCCAGATCAACTCCAAGGGCTGCGGCGCCAACATGCGCGTGGCACCCGTCGGACTCGTTCTCGGGCTCAGTGACGAACAGCGCGCGGGCGCCGCCCAGTTGCAGTCCGCGCTCACCCACGGCCACCCGACCGCGCTGGCAGCGTCGGACCTCACCGCGCGTGCCGTGCGGCTGCTCCTACAGGGAGCCGAGCCGGGCGAGCTGGTCGGGCTGCTGCGGTCGTACGCCCTGGTGAACCGGGGGCAGTACCACGAGCGTTGGCTCGGCGACCTGTGGACCCGCAGCCAGGACCGGACGCCCGGGCAGTTCATCGCGCGTGGCTGGGACGAGTGCCTGGCGGTCCTCGACCGGCTCGACGACGCCGTGCGCACCGCCTCGCCCGAGGAGGACCCGTGCCTGGCCACCGGGGCGGGCTGGATCGCCGAAGAAGCCCTGGCGACCGGACTGTTGTGCTTCCTGCAGTTCCCCGAGGAGCCGCTGACGGCCCTGCGGCGGGCCGCGTGCAGCTCCGGCGACTCCGACTCGATCGCCTGCCTGACGGGCGCCTTCGCAGGCGCCCACCTCGGGGCGGACGCCTGGCCGGTCGAGTGGGCCGACCGGATCGAATACGGCAGCGAACTGGTGACGCTCGGGGCGCTCTGGGACGCCTAGGCGAGCTGGATCGAGTCCCCGCTGACCTTGATCTGCTTCTCGGGCAGCGGCTTGTTGGCCGGCGGGTTGGCCACCGAGCCGTCCGTGATGTTGAACTTGCTGCCGTGGCAGGGGCAGTTGATGGTGCCGCCGGACACGCTGGTCACCTGGCAGCCCTGGTGGGTGCAGATGTCCGAGAAGGCCTTGAACTCACCCTCCTTCGGCTGGGTGACGACGACCTTCTCGTCCTTGAAGATCTTCCCGCCGCCGACCGGGATCTCACTGGTCTTCGCCAGTTCGGTGCCGGCCTGCGCCGAACTGGACCCGGAGTCGCCGTTCTCGTTGCCGTACTCGCCGCAGCCGACGGTCAGCGTCGCCGCGCCCGTCGTGAGAAGGATCGTGCGCCGCGTCGGGCTGTGCGTCATGTCGTGACTCCGAAGGTGCGGAAGAACCAGAGGGCCGAGGTCAGCCAGAGGATCGTGAGCGCGGTGAAGACGAGCCCGCCCACGATCGGCAGCAGCCAGCCGGGAAGTCGCTCCGAGCGGAGCAGCAGCATCTTGGCACTGAACACACCGAAGAAGAAGCAACCCAGGAGTGAGTGCCACAGAACGCGTGATTCGTACGACTGGAAGCCCAGCGCGTACAGACAGTGCACCGCGACCGGCACCGCGACCAGGAAGGCCACGCGGCCGGACCAGCGGTGCAGGGTGGCGGACCAGCTCGGGCCCGGCAGCTTGCCGTACACCATCAGGGCCGAGACGAGCTGCACGATCGCGAAGAAGAACGCGACCGTCGCGAGCCACGACTTCACCGCACCCGTGCTGCTGAAGCCGGCGAGGTTGAAGGCCGTCCCCGTCGGGTCGTGGACCTTGCCGTACGCGCCCAGGGCGACCGCCACCGCGGCGGCCACGAGGGCGGGGATCAGATAGCGGGCCGGGCCGGAGCGGCGCCCGGGTTCGGGCGAGGGCCAGCTCTGGGTGGCCGCGTTCGGGTCGACGGTCATGATCGGCTCCCTCGGGCGGAGGTCAGGGGGTTACCGGACGGGCCGTGAGCTGCTGTCCGTCGACCGTCACCGCACCGGTCTCCGGGTCGATCCTCGGCGCCGGGGAGGGCTTGCCGTCGCGCTTGAGAATGCCGACCTGCTCGCCGTCCGGAAGGACGATCCAGCCGCCTTCGATCTTCGCGCCGGCCACCGTGCTGTTCGCCCGGTAGAGCCCGGACGACTTCTTCGTCTTGTCGATGGTGAAGGCGTAGCTCCCGCTGCCGACGTTCGCCGTGCCGCGGATCTCCTTGGTCCCCTTCACCTTGCCGTCCAGGCTCGCGCCGCCCTTGCCGGTGAGCCGCAGGCTGCCGTCGTCCTTCACGTCACCCTGCAGCCACGACTCGATGTTGTGGCCGTCGCAGACGTACGCGATCGCCTTGTCGTCGCGCACGGTGATCGCGACCGCGGAGGAGTCGTCGTCGGTACGGCCCGTGTAGACGCCCTCGGGCACGGGGGTCCGTGACGGGGACGGGCTGGGCGGCGCGGACGTCCGTGCCGGTGCGGTGCCCGGTGACGCCTTGGTGCTGGGCGACGGCTTCACGTACGACGCCGTGGGCTTCTCTCCCGTCGTGGCGTTGAGTGAAAGCATGAACAGGCCGACCAGCAATCCCGCGAGCAGTGTCAGCAACGGTCCGGAACGCTTCATGTAAGGGGCCTCCCCCGAGGCGAGTTTCCTGCCATCAGAGCGGACCCGGGGCCCCGCGTCCAGAGGCGCACAGGTGTGTTTTCACCCCAAGTAGCGGAACTGGGACATTCGGGTGACATTGGCACGGTCCGGGAAGCCATCTCAGGGTGCGGGCGCCGCACACCCGCCCCGCACGGGCTGACTAGGCTGGACGGTCAAGAGCCGAACGAACGTCAGCAAGGAGCAACGCCGTGGCGGTACGAGCGGTCCGGGGCGCCGTCCAACTCGAACAGGACGAGGCCGGCCACATGGACGAGCAGGTCGGGGCGCTGCTCACCGCCATCATGGAGCGGAACGAGCTGACCGCGGACGACCTGATCAGCATCTGGTTCACGGCCACGCCCGACCTGCACAGCGACTTCCCCGCGGCCGCGGCACGCAAGCTCGGCACCGGCTTCGCCGACGTACCGCTGATCTGCGCTCAGGAACTCGACATCGAGGGCGCCATGCCCCGCGTCGTCCGTGTTCTCGCGCACATAGAGTCCGACCGGCCCCGCGCCGACATCGCGCACGTCTACCTCGGCGCCGCGGCCGCCCTGCGCAAGGACATCGCGCAGTGAGGACCGCACTCGTCGTCGGGACCGGGCTGATCGGGACGTCCGCCGCGCTGGCGCTGGCCGGGCGGGGTGTCACCGTCCACCTCGCCGACCACGATCCCGAGCAGGCCCGTACGGCCGCCGCGCTCGGCGCGGGCACGGACGAGGCGCCCGACGGGCCCGTCGACCTCGCGATCGTCGCCGCGCCGCCCGCGCATGTGGCCGGAGTGCTCGCCGACGCGATGCGGCGCGGGGTGGCTCGCGGGTACATCGACGTGGCCAGCGTGAAGGGCGGGCCGCGACGGGAGCTGGAGGGGCTGGGGCTCGACCTCTCCTCGTACATCGGTACGCATCCGATGTCCGGGCGGGAGAAGTCCGGACCGCTGGCCGCCTCCGGGGATCTCTTCGAGGGGCGGCCCTGGGTGCTGACCCCCACCCGCGACACCGACACCGAGGTGCTGAACCTCGCGCTGGAGCTGGTCTCGCACTGCCGAGCGGTGCCGGTGGTCATGGACGCCGACGCCCACGACCGTGCCGTGGCGCTTGTCTCGCACATGCCTCATCTGGTGTCCAGCATGGTCGCCGCGCGGCTCCAGCACGCCGAGGAGGCCGCCGTACGCCTGTGTGGGCAGGGGATTCGGGATGTGACCCGGATCGCCGCGTCGGATCCCGGGATGTGGATCGACATCCTCTCCGCGAATCCGGGGCCGGTGGCCGACCTGCTCACCGATGTCGCCGGGGACCTGGAGGAGACGGTGCGGGCGCTGCGGGCATTGCAGTCCGCGGACGAGGCGAAGCGGCTCGAGGGCACGTCCGGGATCGAGGACATGCTGCGGCGGGGAAATGCCGGGCAGGTCCGGGTGCCCGGCAAGCACGGGTCCGCTCCGCGGGTGTACGAGGTCGTGGCCGTGCTCATCGACGACCAGCCGGGGCAGCTGGCCCGGATCTTCGCGGACGCCGGGCGGGCGGGCGTCAATATCGAGGATGTGCGGATCGAACATGCGACGGGGCAGCAGGCGGGGCTGGTGCAGCTGATGGTCGAGCCGTCGGCGGCACCGGTACTGGCGGCGTCGTTGCGTGAGCGGGGCTGGGCCATTCGGCAGTAGGGCCGGCCTCGGGACGAGGGCGTCCGGACGAGTGACGCGCACCCAGTAACCTTGTGCGGGGCACCGTCGCGTCCCCACACCACTCGCCAGACCGCACCCGAAAGGTGTCCCCCCGTGGAAAACGGCGCCGCCCAGCCCGTGATTGTCGCCATAGACGGCCCCTCCGGCACGGGCAAGTCGAGCACCTCGAAGGCTGTCGCCGCGCAGCTGGGTCTGAGCTACCTGGACACCGGGGCCCAGTACCGGGCGATCACCTGGTGGATGGTGACCAACGGGATCGACATCGACGACCCGTCCGCGATCGCCGCCGCGGCGGGCAAGGCGGAGATCGTCTCCGGCACCGATCCGGAGAACCCGACGATCACGGTGGACGGGACCGATGTGGCCGGTCCGATCCGGACCCAGGAGGTCACCTCCAGGGTCAGCGCGGTGAGCGCGGTGCCCGAGGTGCGGGCCCGGATCACCGAGCTGCAGCGGTCGCTGGCGGCCTCGGCCGAGAAGGGCATCGTCGTCGAGGGGCGGGACATCGGTACGACCGTGCTGCCCGACGCCGACCTCAAGGTCTTCCTCACCGCTTCGCCCGAGGCCCGCGCCGCGCGCCGCAGCGGGGAACTCAAGGGCGCCGACGTCAACGCCACCCGCGAGGCGCTGATCAAGCGGGACGCGGCCGACGCCGGCCGGAAGACCTCGCCGCTCGCCAAGGCGGACGACGCGGTCGAGGTGGACACCACCGAACTCACCCTGGCGCAGGTCATCGAGTGTGTCGTCACCCTCGTCGAGGAGAAGCGGGCCGGGAAGTGAGTACGGACTCTTCCGGCACGGTCCCTTCGCTGAAGGGCGCCGAGGTCGGGCGGCGGATCGGCGTCGGGCTGATGTACGGCCTGTGGAAGCCGCGCGTGCTCGGCGCCTGGAGGATGCCCGCGACCGGGCCCGCCATCCTCGCGGTCAACCACTCCCACAACATCGACGGCCCGATGGTCATGGGCGTGTCACCCCGGCCGACGCACTTCCTGATCAAGAAGGAAGCGTTCATCGGCCCGCTGGATCCCTTCCTGACGGCCATCGGGCAGCTCAAGGTGGACCGCTCGGTGGCCGACCGCGGGGCGATCACGCAGGCGCTCGATGTCCTCAAGGCCGGCGGGGTGCTCGGTATCTTCCCGGAGGGCACCCGTGGCGAGGGCGACTTCGCCTCCCTGCGGGCCGGACTCGCGTACTTCGCGGTGCGCAGCGGGGCACCGGTCGTTCCGGTCGCCGTGCTGGGAAGCTCCGAGAAGCCGGGACGGTTGATAAAGGGGCTGCCTCCGCTGCGCAGCCGCGTTGACGTCGTCTTCGGCGACCCCTTCGAGGCGGGCGACGGCAGCGGACGGCGTACACGCAAGGCGCTCGACGAGGCGACCGAGCGCATCCAGAAGCAGCTCAGCACCCACCTGGAAAACGCCAGGCGCCTGACCGGGCGCTAGGCGACACTGAGTAGTGGATCAATCCGGCGGAACAGCCGGGGGTCCACCGATCACCACGATGAACGAGGTACGGACTTCATGAACGACCACATCCACTCCGAGGGCTCTTCCGAAGAGCACGACCACGGAGCGCTTGGCGATGCCGAGTACGCGGAGTTCATGGAGCTCGCCGCGGAAGAGGGCTTCGACATCGAGGACGTCGAGGGGGCCATCGAGGCGGCCGGGCACGGTCCGCTGCCCGTGCTCGCCGTCGTCGGCCGCCCCAACGTCGGCAAGTCGACTCTGGTGAACCGCATCATCGGGCGCCGCGAGGCCGTCGTGGAGGACAAGCCCGGCGTCACCCGCGACCGTGTCACCTACGAGGCCGAGTGGGCGGGGCGTCGCTTCAAGGTCGTCGACACCGGCGGCTGGGAGCAGGACGTCCTCGGCATCGACGCCTCCGTGGCCGCGCAGGCCGAGTACGCGATCGAGGCCGCCGACGCCGTCGTGTTCGTCGTGGACGCCAAGGTGGGCGCCACCGACACCGACGAGGCGGTCGTACGACTGCTGCGCAAGGCCGGCAAGCCCGTGGTGCTGGCCGCCAACAAGGTCGACGGCCTGAGCGGCGAGTCCGACGCGGCGTACCTGTGGTCCCTGGGCCTGGGCGAGCCGCACCCCGTCTCCGCGCTGCACGGCCGGGGCACCGGCGACATGCTGGACGCCGTCCTGGAGGCCCTGCCGGAGGCGCCCGAGCAGACCTTCGGCGGCGCCGGGATCGGCGGCCCTCGCCGCATCGCCCTGATCGGCCGCCCGAACGTCGGCAAGTCCTCGCTGCTGAACAAGGTGGCCGGCGAGGAGCGGGTCGTCGTCAACGAGATCGCCGGCACCACCCGTGACCCGGTCGACGAACTCATCGAGCTCGGCGGTGTCACCTGGAAGTTCGTCGACACCGCCGGTATCCGCAAGCGGGTCCACCTCCAGCAGGGCGCCGACTACTACGCCTCGCTGCGCACCGCCGCCGCCGTCGAGAAGGCCGAGGTGGCGGTCATCCTGATCGACGGCTCCGAGTCCATCTCGGTCCAGGACCAGCGGATCGTCACCATGGCCGTCGACGCGGGCCGCGCGATCGTCGTCGCCTACAACAAGTGGGACACCCTCGACGAGGAGCGCCGCTACTACCTGGAGCGGGAGATCGAGACCGAGCTCGGCCAGGTCGCCTGGGCGCCGCGCGTCAACGTCTCGGCGCGGACCGGCCGCCACATGGAGAAGCTGGTCCCCGCGATCGAGACGGCTCTGGCGGGCTGGGAGACGCGTGTCCCGACCGGCCGTCTCAACGCCTTCCTCGGCGAGCTGGTGGCCGCCCACCCGCACCCGATCCGGGGCGGCAAGCAGCCGCGCATCCTCTTCGGCACCCAGGCCGGTACCAAGCCGCCGCGGTTCGTGCTCTTCGCCTCCGGGTTCATCGAGGCGGGCTACCGGCGCTTCATCGAGCGCCGGCTGCGTGAGGAGTTCGGCTTCGAGGGCACCCCGATCCACATCTCGGTGCGGGTGCGCGAGAAGCGCGGCGCGAAGAAGAAGTGACGTACGCATGAGGAAGGGCGGCCCCCACCGGGGCCGCCCTTCCTCATGCGTCAGATCCCTCTGCGCGGAGGTGGCAGAGCCGCCGGGACGTGGCGCATCCCGGTGTGCTGCTGCCCGATGTGTCCCACCCGCTGCCACTGCGACTGCTGGCGGGCGCTGAACGCACCCGTGCTGTAGGCGCTGTACGAGCTGCTGAACGAGCCCGAGGCGTGCGGGGTGTTCCCGAACGCGGTGAAGCCCAGCTCCTCCTCGCCGCTGCGGTCACCCGGCAGCGTCCGGAAGGTTTTGACGTACTCAGAGTAGAGCGCGTCGTAGATCGGCGTGGCCGATGGTCCGCCGGGAAACCGGCGCGGAGCGTCGTATGGGTGCACGTATGTCCAAACGACACCGGGACCTCGGGGATGCGGCCCGGTGTGATCCTTCAGCCGGTTGTCAGGTCCCGGCGAGAGGCATCGCGGCCGCGACCAGCTTGCCGTTCGCGGCCGCCTTGTCGAGCGCGTCCCGCAGCAGATCCTCCCGGGGCTGGCGTCCGATGGAGCCCACCGGGGCCGCGAACATCAGCACCTGCTGGTGCTTGTTGGCGGCGGCCCGCCAGGTCTCGGTGACCTGGAGCGGCTGGTGCGCCTGCCACCAGGCCACCGGCTGCCCGCCGTTCGGCGACGGCTGGAGCACCGCGTGCAGTTGGCCCACCGCCAGCAGTACCGACCATCCGTGCAGAACGGGCGGCACCGCCTCGATCGCCGTCATCGGCATGAACCCCTGCTCGATCAGCAGCGGCAGGAAGTCGTCGCCGAGCCCCGTCGCGCCCGGCCGCACGATCGGCCCGGTCGGCTCCACGACCAGCGCCGGGTGCAGCTCCCCGGCGACCAGGATCAGCCCGCTGGTCACCCCGAGCACCGCCTGCTCGGGTACGACCTTGTCCGGGTCCAGGTCGACGGTGTCGCCGGTGATGGACTTCACCGCGCCCCGGAGCTGCTCCTCGGTGACCTGGACGACCTGTGAGGGCAGGCAGCCGGCGTGGGCGAAGGCCAGGACGGCGGTCTCGTCGCCGATGAACAGGACGGTGCTGGTGCGCTCCTGTGCGGAGTCGCCCTGGGTGCGGCAGGACGTGCAGTCGTAGCTGCCGGGGGCGTTCTCTCCGGCGAGCAGCCGGTCGGCTTCTTCGTCGCCGATCTCGGCGCGAACCTCGTCGCTGACGTCGAGCATGCGCGGCACGGGTGACTCCCTCGGGAAGCGGTGCCCGGGTGGGTCCCGGGCTCATGAAGAAGACAACGGGCGATCTGTGGCGGGAGTCACGCCCCAGGGCGAACGGAATCGAACCATCCACCGCGCAGGGTCACCTCGGGTACGGAATCGGGTACTCAGTGTCAAGTCGTTTGAAATCCAAGGAAGTTGGTTGCGTGAAGTGGGTCACAGATCGACTGGGCGACTGGTCGACAAATCAGGAAATCAGCGAATTAAGTGGGTGGCCGAAAATTGCTGATACCCGCGGTAACGGCCAACCGGCCTGGAACGACAAGGCGTTGGTTGCCGACGCCTCCACAGGCTCTCTACATTCCTCCGCCGTGTGCAACGAGCACCGCTCGGGACCCCGAGTCCTTCGAGAGGGAAATACATGTCCGAATGTGCTGATACCACGCGCGACAACGCTCGTAAGACCCGAACCACCGCGGCCCTCGCCGGGGCCGCCCTGCTCGCCCCGCTCGGACTGCTGGCCGCGGCCGGCAACTCCGCGGCGGCGGACGGCGGAGTATGGGACCGCATCGCCCAGTGCGAGAGCGGCGGGAACTGGCACATCAACACCGGAAACGGCTACTACGGAGGACTCCAGTTCTCCGCCGGGACCTGGCGCGCGTACGGCGGTACGGCCTACGCGCCCACCGCCGACCAGGCCACCGAGGCACAGCAGATCGCGGTGGCCACCAAGGTGCAGCGCGCCCAGGGGTGGGGCGCCTGGCCGACCTGTTCGGCACGCGCCGGGGCGTACGGCAGCGAGGCCGCAGCCTCCTCCGGCTCGGCAGGGTCCTCGTCCGAGACCAAGGCCGCTCCTTCCAAGCCGGCGAAGACGCCGACCCGTTCGGAGAGCCACACCAACCGCGGCGCGTCCCGTGGCGACTACACCGTCCGCTCGGGCGACACGCTCAGCAAGGTCGCCGCCCGGCACGGGACCACCTGGCAGAAGGTCTACGCCGCCAACAAGGACGTCATCGGCGCCGATCCCGACCTGATCGTGCCCGGGCAGCGCCTCGACATCTGAGAGCTCACCCGTGGGCGCGAACGGGCGGTCAGTCCCGTTCGCGCCGCAGTTCCGCCGCCTCTCCGCTGAACACGACCACACCGCGCCGCAGTTCGTACACGATCGCCGTCCGGCCGTGCAGTGCGGGTGGGAGCCGTTGCTCGGCCACCACCACGCACGCGTCCAGTGCGGCCAGGAGTTCGTACGTGCGGGACGCGACCGTGGGGGACATGCCTTGCGCGGGTTCGTCGACGAGGACCACGCGTGCGCGCGCCAGGAGTGCTCGGGAGATCGCGAGCATGCGTTGTTCGCCGCCGGAGAGGGTGCCGGCGCGGCGGGGCAGCAGGCGGGCGAGCTGGGGGTAGGCGTCCAGGGCCAGGTCGTGGACGGGGGAGGCCAGTTCGAGGTTCTCGCGGACCGTGAGGGAGCCGAACACCGACTGGCGTTCGGGGACCAGGCACAGACCGCGGCGGGCCCGCTCGTACGCCGGTACCCGGGTCACGTCGGTGCCGTCCCACACCACGCTGCCGTCGGTGAGCGGCACTGTTCCGGCCAGAGCGCGCAGAGTTGTCGTACGGCCGGAGCCGTTGCGGCCCAGCAGGACGGTCAGGCCGGGGCCCGGGGCGGTGAGGGTGATGCCGTGCAGGGCCTCCAGGGGGCCGTAGCGCACGCGCGCGTGGCGTAGGGAGATGGCCGTGGCGGCTGTCATCCGGCGGTCTCCCGGGCGTCGAGTGTCTCCAGCACGTCGGCCGGAGGCCCGGAGGCGATGATGCGGCCCGCCGTCATGACGTGCACGACGTCCGCGAGGCCGGCGACCAGGTCGAGGTCGTGTTCGACGACGAGCAGGGCGGTGCCGTCGGCTGCGAGGGCCCTGAGGATGCGGGCCAGGGCGGTCACCTCGGCGGTGTCGAGGCCGGCGGCGGGTTCGTCGAGGAGGAGGACGCTCGGGGTGCCGGCGAGGGCTCTGGCGAGTTCCACCCGACGGAGGGTGCCGGTGGGGAGGTCGGCCGCGGGGGCGTCGCGCAGGGGGCCGTCCAGGGCGAACAGTCTCAGGGCGCGGTCCACTGCGGCCGGATCTGTCGTGCGGCCCTGCTCGGCGCCGACTCGGACGTTCTCGGCCACGGTCAATGTGGGGAAGACAGCGAGTTGTTGGAAGGTGCGGGCGATGCCCAGACGGGTCCGGGCGTGGGCGGGGAGGCGCGTGATGTCGCGGTCGCCGTAGCGGACTCGGCCCCGGGAGGGGCGGACCGTTCCTGCCAGGCAGTGGAAGAGGGTGGTCTTCCCGGCGCCGTTGGGGCCGATGATCGCGGTGATTCCGCCCGGTGGGACGGTGAGGTCGACTCCGTCGACGGCGGTGAAGCCGTCGTAGCGGGCCTGGAGGTGGCGTGTGGTGAGGACCGCCCGGCCTGCGGCCGGTGGCCCCGGTGGGGGTGGAGCGCTGTCGGCGGCGTGCAATGCAGGGGGTTGGTTCTGGCGGGGTGTGCCGGATGCGGCGGCTCGACTGCCGGGATCCGTCGTCGGGGGCGCCGCGGTCCGCAGCGCCCGTTGGAGTCGTCTCCGTGCCCCCAGACCCGTCGCCGTCAGCCTTGCCGCCCGTCGTGGCCGCAGCCTGCGCACCGCCTCGTACGGCCCTCCGGGAAGGCGCCCCACCAGCACCGCCAGTACCCCGACCAGCGCCGCCGCGACCCCTCCCCGTGCCCCCGCGTCCAGGCCGACCAGGAGAGCCGCCGCGGTCAGGGCGCCCAGGGTGCTGTCGGCACCCAGCACGACCACCGCCGCGAACCAGAGCAGGCCGCGGACGGGGTCGTAGGCGGTGGGGTCGAAGGCGCGCAGGCCCATGCCGAGCATTCCGCCGCCCAGGGCGGCCAGGGCGGCGCCCGCCACGAAGGCCAGGAGCTTCAGGGCGGGGACCCGGACGCCCGCCGCCGAGGCTCCGGACTCGTGGTCGCGCAGGGCGGCCAGGGCCCTGCCCGTACGGCCTCTGCGCAACGCGTGGGTCGCCAGGAGGGCGAGCGTGAGCAGGGTCAACTCCAGGACGTAGTAGGCGCGGTCGCCCTCGAAGCCCGCCGGGCGGTCCAGGGACAGACCGGACGTGGCGTACGGCTGGGCGAAGACGAAGCGGCTCACGCCGACGCCCACCGCGAAGGTCGCCAGGGCCAGCGCCAGCCCCCGGCGGGTGATCGCCGGCCAGCCGGTCAGCAGGCCCAGGGGGGCCACCAGGACCACCGCCAGCGCCAGCGCCGCCAGTTCCGGCAGCCGGGGAAGACCCGGGAAGCGGCCCGCCGCCAGCAGGGCGGTGAACAGGGCGCCCAGGCCCGCGTAGGCCGCTTGCCCGAGGGAGATCTGGCCGCCCCGGCCCGTCACGACCACCAGGGAGAGCAGCACGACGCCCAGTGCCGGGACCTGGACCGACGTGTGCAGGTCCGAGCCCGCGAAACCCAGCGGGATCAGGAAGAGGATCACCGCGACGATCCATGCGCCCTGAGGCGTCGGCACGCGCGCGGTGGCCGTCCGGGGGAGCCCGTCGCGGGTGCCGATGCGGGGGAGTGCCAGGCACGCGACGAGGAGGGCCACGACGAACAGGTTCGCCCCCACCGCCTGGAGCAACGGTTCGCCCCGGCCCGAGGGGTGCAGCCGGGTCAGCTGGCTCTGGGCCACCCCGACGCCCAGCGCCACCACCACGGCCACCGGCAGGCTGCGCATCCGCGCGGCCACCGCCACCGCCACCACCTCCATGACGAGCAGGGGCAGCCCGTACGGGTCCAGGCGGACGAAGGGGGCCAGCAGAACGCCCGTCAGGCCCGCGGTGAACGCCCCGAACGCCCAGCCGGCCGCCGCCACCCGGTCGGCGTCGATCCCGCCGAGCACGGCCAGCCCGCGGTCGTCCACCACGGCCCGCAGCTCCCGTCCGAAGCGCGTCCAGCGGATCACCGCGCCCACGCCGGCCGCCAGGACCAGGACGACCGCCAGCTGCCCCCAGGGATCCTCCGCGGACACCAGCTCCGGAGCGTCGTCGCGGGCGCCCTGGCCCCACAGCAGCGCGGCCCCGCCCACCAGCAGCACGAAGACCCCGATGGAGGCGACCAGGGTCTGTGCCGGATCGCCGCCCAGGACGGACAGGGGCCGGAAGACGAAACGCTCCAGCACCACACCCATCACCGGCGCCAGGATCAGCAGGGTCACCACCGCGCCGGCCCACAGCGGCCAGCCCCACTCCACCACGCACTGCCGCAGCGCGTACGCGCACACCATCGCGATCGCCCCGTGCGCGAAGTTCAGCACCCCGGTCGCGCGGTACGTGACGATCAGGCCGACTCCGGTGAGCGCGGCCGCGCTGCCGACCGACAACCCGGCGAGGGTGAGGTCGTAGGTCAGCGACGACATCAGTCGGTTTCCTCGACGGGCTCGCAGATCGGACAGGGGCCCAGTTCTCCGCTCGCCAGGAGCTTCGCGTCCACCGGGACCGACTCGACCTTCCCGGCGACCAGCGGGCAGTCCGCGCGGTGCCGGAGCGTGCCGCCGGGCACCATCAGCAGGTCCCCGCTGACCGCCAGGGGCACGTCGGCCGCGGTGCCGGACTCCTCCGCCTCAGCGGGCTCCGCGGCGACCAGGAGGCCGTACAGCTCCTCCACACGCGCGGCGGCGAGCGCGCCCCGGCCGTGGGTGAGGAGCACCGCCCCGGCGACGATCAGCGCGGCGCCGGGCACCGTGCAGGAGGCGAGGTAGGGCAGCTGCCGCTCGGCGTAACGCTCGCCCGAGACGCCGTACCAGCCGAGGACGCACAGCACCGCGCCCGCGGCGAGCGCGGCCCAGCCGGCCCACAGAACGGGGTGCGCGGTCCGCAGTCGGGCTGTCCGCATCTCTGGCCTCCACACGTCGTGTGTCTGTCCATGTCAGCCGATGGCTTGCACTATGCCTTCTGCAAGCTGACCCTGAAAGCACCGGGCGCGCACGGCCCGGACCGACACCCGGTGGTGAGCCAGATGGTTCTCGGGAGCGACCGCACGTGGGGGAACGGCAGCCGGGGGCTGATGGCGGTGGGGTTCGTCCTCACCGTGGCCCTCACGGCGTGCAGCGACGACAGCGGCGGCGGCAGCGAGAGCCCGCCGCCGACGCCGTCCGTGGAGCGGACCACACCTTCGGCAGCCCCGTCGCCGAGCGGACCAGCCGACGCGGCCGCCGCCCAGCGGGAGATCAAGGCGAACTGGGAGAAGTTCTTCGACCCGAAGACCTCCGCCAAGGACAAACAGGCCGTCCTGGAGAACGGCGACGAGATGGGCCCGGTGCTCCAGGCCTTCAGCGGTGACCAGCGCGGCGGACAGGTGCAGGCGAAGGTCACGGAGATCGGGTTCACCAAGCCGACCGCGGCCGACGTGAAATACACCCTGCTGCTGAACGGCGCCACCGCCCTGCCGGACGCCTCCGGAACGGCGGTCGAACAGGACGGCACCTGGAAGGTGTCGGTCAACACCCTGTGCGCGCTGGTCCAGTTGAGCGGCAATGCCACGGCGTCGGCTCTTCCGGGCTGCTGAGGCCGCCCTCGCGGTCCTGCTGCTCACGGTGGGCACGGCGTGCGGCAGCCGGCTGCCGGAGAGCGACTTCGAGCACCGGGAGCGGGCGACCCCCGCCCAGGACGACACCCCGATCCGGGTCGGCATCGTCACCAGTGCCACCAGCCCGGTCGGTGGCAGCACCTTCACCGGCCCGCGCGACGGCGCCAAGGCGTACTTCGAGCGCCTCAACGCGCGCGGGGGCGTCGACGGCCACCGGATCGAGGTGCGCGAGTGCGACGACGGCGGCAGCGGGGTCGGCAACAACACCTGTGTGCACCGGCTGATCGACGAGGACAAGGTGGTCGCCCTGGTCGCGACCACCGCCCTCGACTACGCCGGCGCCTCCCGTGTCTCCCACGCGCGCGTGCCCGACATCGGAGGCCAGCCCATCGGCGCCGCGTACGACACCTGGCCGCACCTCTACGGCATCTACGGCAGCCTCGCGCCCCGGCGCGGCACGACCGGCTGGGGCGGAAAGCAGTACGGCGGCACCGAGGTCTACCGCTATTTCAAGCGCGAGCACGGGGCCCGTACGGCGGCTGTCGTGTCGTACAACCAGGCCGCGTCCGCCGCCTACGCCGGGCTCGTCGAGCAGGGTCTGAGGGCCGAGGGGTACAAGGTCGTCACCGAGCAGGTCGACTTCGCGCTGCCCAACTTCCGTGCCGTGGCCGCCGACCTGAAGGAGCAGGGCGCCGACCTGGTCTTCGACGCCGTCGACAGCCATGGCAACGCCCAGTTGTGCGAGGCGATGGACGCGGTCGGCGTCGAGGTCACCGCCAAGGTCACCAACGTCCAGAACTGGTCCTCCACCGTCCCGGACGACTACAAGAACGCCCCGCGCTGCCGCAACGCCCTGTGGGCGACCGGATCCAGCCGCAACTACGAGGACACGGACCATCAGGCCGTACAGGAGTTCAGGGAGGCCACGAAGAGCCTCAAGACGCACTCCCAGTGGCAGTTGGAGGGCTGGGCGGCCGCGAAGTGGTTCACGGACGCCGCGACATCATGCGCGGCGGCACAGGGCGTCACGCGCGCGTGTGTCGACGCCTACATGGACCGCAGCCGGGACTTCACGGCGGACGGCCTCCTCGTCCCCGTCACCTTCCAGCGTCTCGCCGAGCCGCCGAAGTCCCGCCGGACCTGCCTGTCGGTGGCCCGCTGGGAGGACGGCCGGGGCTGGGTTTCCCAGGGCGACATGGACCACACCTGCTTCGACGTTCCGCAACTGGCCTATCGACAATGAGTCACCGGCCGCACGCAACCAAAGGGCGCCCACGACGGTCTGACCGGACACCATGAATCACGGGAGCACCATGCCTGCCGGACGGGGCGCCACGCTGCGCGCGGACTGTGTCGCCGACTCCGCGGGCGGACTGACCTTCGACGTCACCGCCGGCGGGGCGAGCGGTACGGCCCATCTGGTGCTGCGCCGGCGCGACGGACAAGGGGAGGTCGGTCTGCCGCTGGCCCCGACCGGCGACGGAAAGCTGCGCGCCGCCCTGCCCAGCACCGTCGCCCTGCCCGAGGGCCGCTGGGACGCGTACGCGCGCGTGGCCGACGACGAGCCGCTGCGCCTCGCGCCCGGTGCCACCGACCTGCGCGCGCTCAGCGCCCGCACCCCGAGCGGCTCCCGCGGCCATGTCGCCGTCCGCATCCCCTACGCGACGCGGCAGGGCAACCTCACCGTCCGCAGCTGGCTGCGCGCCCCGCACGCCGAGGCGGGCGAGCTGCGCGTCGAGGGCGCCGGACTGACCGTACGGGGGCGGCTCTACGGCACCTGCTTCGCCCCCGACGCCTACGCCGAGGTGCGCCCCCGGCACTCCCCGGGTCCCGCCCGCCGCAGCGACGTCACCGCGGACGAGGCCCGGTTCGGCTTTGCGGTGACGTACGCGGCCCTCGGGCCCGGAGTCTGGGACCTGTGGCTCCGGCCGCACGGCGAGAGCGGGCCGCGGGTGCGGATCGCGCGGCTCCTCGACGACGTCGCCGACAAGAAGCCCGTGTTCACCTATCCACGCGCACGCGTACAGACGGCGTACGGCCCGGTGGAGGCCGGGCCGTACTACACGCGGGACAACGACCTGTCGGTGTCGGTCACCGCGTGCCGTTCACCGCAGTGAGCCGAAGAACTCCCTGACGTCACCGGCCAGCAGCTCGGGGACCTCCAGGGCCGCGAAGTGGCCGCCGCGGTCGAACTCCGTCCAGCGTACGAGGGAGTTGACCTGCTCGGCCCAGCGGCGGATCGCCACGTCCTCGCCGAAGTTGGCCACCGCGGTCGGCACTCCGGAGGCCGACGTCGGGAACCAGTCCGGGACATGGCTGTTCTCGTAGTACATGCGGGCCGCGGAACCGGCCGTGCCGGTCAGCCAGTACAGCATCACGTTGGTGAGCAGGGTGTCCCGGTCGATCGCGTCCTCCGGCAGCGTGGCCGACGAGTGCGTCCACGCCTGGAACTTCTCCATGATCCACGCCAGTTGGCCGACGGGTGAGTCGGTGAGGGCGTAGGAGAGGGTCTGCGGACGCGTCGACTGCAGGGCGTTGTAGCCGAAGCCGTCCGTGGTGAACTCGGCGATGCTCGCAAGGCTTTGCCGCTCCCGGTCGGTCAGCCCCTGCTGCGCCTCCTCGTCGACCGGGCCGAGCGGGATGAACCCGACCGAGGCGGCGTTCACATGGACACCGACCACGGACTCGGGAGCGACCCGGCCGAGCGCGGGGGAGATCAGCGCGCCCAGGTCGCCGCCCTGGGCGCCGAAGCGCTCGTAGCCGAGCCTGCGCATCAGCTCCGCCCACGCGCGGGCGACCCGGTTGACGTTCCAGCCCTTGTCGCGCGTCGGCCCGGAGAAGCCGAAGCCGGGGATGGACGGGATCACCAGATGGAAGTCCTCGCTCAGCGAGCCGATCACACCGAGGAACTCGACGATCGAACCCGGCCAGCCGTGCGTCAGGATCAGCGGGAGAGCGTCCGGCCGGGACGAGCGGACGTGCAGGAAGTGCACCTGGGCGCCGTCGATCCCGGTGACGAACTGCGGGAGCTCGTTGAGGGCGGCCTCGTGCTTGCGCCAGTCGTAGGCACCACGCCAGTACGCGGCGAGATCGCGGAGATACGGCAGGGAGGCGCCGTACTCCCAGCCCGCGTCCGGCAGCTCGTCCGGCCAGCGGGTGAGGTCCAGGCGGGTGTGCAGGTCGTCGAGCTGCGCCTGAGGGATGTCGATCCGGAAGGAGTGGATCTCACGGCTCTCTGTGGTCGCGCTGTTGTCTGCCATGACTCCAAGCTAGGAAGGCTTGCGGACAACAACTGTCCGCAATGGCTGGCAGACTCGATGTCATGTTGGAGACCTCGGCACGACTCCTGCGCCTGCTCTCGCTCCTGCAGGCCCACCGCGAATGGTCCGGCGCCGATCTGGCCGACCGCCTCGGCGTCACCTCGCGCACCGTGCGCCGGGACGTGGACCGGCTGCGGGAGCTGGGCTACCCCGTCAACGCCAGCCCGGGCACCGGTGGCGGCTACCAGCTGGGCGCGGGCGCCGAGCTGCCGCCGCTGCTCCTGGACGACGACGAGGCCGTCGCGGTCGCCGTCGGCCTGCGCACCGCCGCGGGGCAGGGCATCGAGGGGATCGGCGAGACCTCCGTACGGGCCCTCGCCAAGCTGGAGCAGGTCCTGCCGAGCCGGCTGCGCCGCCGGGTGGGCGCCCTGAACGCCTTCACCGTGCCCATGCTGCGCGGCCCCCAGCCCTCCGCCGTCGACCCTGGCGTCCTCACCGAGCTCGCCAACCTCTGCCGGGACGCCGAGCGGCTGCGCTTCGAGTACAGCGACCACGGCGGCGCCTCCAGCCGCCGTACCGTCGAACCGCACCGCCTGGTGTGCAGCGAGCGGCGCTGGTATCTGGTGGCCTGGGACGTCGACCGCGAGGACTGGCGGACCTTCCGGGCCGACCGGATCACCCCGAAGCCGCCGCACGGCCCCCGGTTCGCTCCGCGCACCCCGCCCGCCGAGGATCTCGCCGCGTACGTCTCGCGAGGCGTCTCCACGCGCGTGTACGCCTCACACGCGGTCGTGCGGCTGCTGGTGCCCAAGGAACAGGCCGCCGAGCGGATCTCGCCGAGTGCCGGGGTGCTGGAGGCGGAGGGGCCCGACAGCTGCCTCCTGCGCACCGGCGCCTCGAGTCTCGACGTGATGGTGATCCACGTGATGATGACGGGCTTCGAGTTCGAGGTGCTGGAGCCCGCCGAGCTGACCGAGGCGATCAGGACGGCTCACGACCGGCTTGCTCGCTCTTTGGCTCGGGCTGCGGAGCCAGGGCCGCGTACTCCGGATGGTGCAGGTCGAACGCCGGGGACTCGGAGCGGATCCGGGGCAGTGTCGTGAAGTTGTGCCGCGGCGGCGGGCAGGAGGTGGCCCACTCCAGGGAACGGCCGTAGCCCCAGGGGTCGTCGGTCTCCACCTTCACGCCGTACTTGGCGGTCTTCCAGACGTTGTAGAGGAACGGCAGCGTCGAGGCCCCCAGCAGGAACGCCCCGATCGTCGAGATCGTGTTGAGCGCGGTGAATCCGTCCGCGGCGAGATAGTCCGCGTACCGGCGGGGCATGCCCTCCGCGCCCAGCCAGTGCTGCACGAGGAACGTGGTGTGGAAGCCGACGAACAGCGTCCAGAACTGGATCTTGCCGAGCCGCTCGTCGAGCATCTTCCCGGTGAACTTCGGCCACCAGAAGTACAGCCCGCCGAAGATCGCGAAGACGACCGTGCCGAACACGACGTAATGGAAGTGCGCCACCACGAAGTAGCTGTCGGAGACGTGGAAGTCCAGCGGCGGCGACGCCAGGATCACCCCGGTCAGGCCGCCGAACAGGAACGTCACCAGGAAACCCGTCGCCCACAGCATCGGCGTCTCGAAGGACAGCGAGCCCTTGATCATGGTGCCGATCCAGTTGAAGAACTTCACGCCCGTCGGGACGGCGATGAGGAACGTCATGAACGAGAAGAACGGCAGCAGCACCGCGCCGGTGACGAACATGTGGTGCGCCCACACCACGATCGACAGACCGGTGATCGCCATCGTCGCGCCGATCAGCGTCAGATAGCCGAAGAGCGGCTTGCGGCTGAAGACCGGCAGGATCTCCGTGATGATGCCGAAGAACGGCAGCGCGATGATGTACACCTCGGGATGCCCGAAGAACCAGAACAGGTGCTGCCACAGCAACGCCCCGCCGTTGCCCGCCTCGAAGACCTGCGAGCCGAAGCGCCGGTCCGCCTCCAGGACCAGCAGCGCCGCCGCCAGCACCGGGAACGCCAGCAGGATCAGGATCGACGTGAACAGCGTGTTCCAGGTGAAGATCGGCATCCGGAACATGGTCATGCCGGGCGCGCGCATCCCGATGATCGTGGTGATGAAGTTGACCGCGCCCAGGATCGTGCCGAAGCCGGCCAGCGCGAGGCCCATGATCCACAGGTCGGGGCCGACGCCCGGGGAGTGCGCGTAGTTGTTCAGCGGCGCGTAGGCGAACCAGCCGAACGCGGCCGGACCCGACGGCACGAGCAGCGAACCCAGCACGATCAGGCCGCCGAACAGGAAGAACCAGTACGACAGCATGTTCAGCCGCGGGAAGGCCACGTCCGGGGCGCCGATCTGCAGCGGCATCAGCTCGTTGGCGAAGCCGGCGAAGCTCGGGGTCGCGAACAGCAGCAGCATGATCGTGCCGTGCATCGTGAACAACTGGTTGTACTGCTGGTTGTCCATGATCTGCAGTCCCGGCCGGGCGAGTTCGGCCCGCATCAGCAGCGCCATGACGCCGCCGACCAGGAAGAACACGAACGACGTGATCAGATAGAGGTGACCGATCTTCTTGTGGTCGGTGGTGGTCAACCAGTCGACGACCACGCGCCCGTGCCCCTTGGTCCGCACGGGTCCTGCCGTCGCGTGCACGGTCTGCGTCCCCATCGCTCGCCCCTTCGCTCGGCTCACGCCATGATGCTCGCGCGGTCGTGCGCGGCGACAGAGGGCGTAAGGGGGTTCTGTGCTGGAACCGTGTATTTCCTATGCGGTGTCAGCTTCCGCGGCCCTGTCCGGAATCGGTGGGCAAAGGGGCCCGGGCCGGTTCTCGGACAAGCCTTCTCACGGCTCATTCGGAAAAGTTGTACGACGCGCGGGAATTGCGTTCGAATACCTGCGAAAGAGTGAGGTGAACGCCCGTCCGTGTGACGCAGTGCGAGGGAAACGCGTGTCGTGATCCTGTGACAGAAGCGTGACAGGAGGCGTGCGGGAGCCGGACTTCCGCGGCCGCCGGGCAGGGCCTAGCGTGGCGGTATGGCACCCATTCCGACACCGCCCGCCGAACCCCAGGACAGCCCGGACACCTACGTCGGCCTCGACTCCGCCTCCGCCGAGCGGATCGCGCGTGAGCGGGGCTGGTCGACGGTCAGGTCACTGCCGCCGGGGGCGATCATCACGATGGAGTACCGCGCGGGCCGGCTGAACTTCGAGGTGAAGGACGGCCGCGTGGCGCGGGCCTGGAAGGGCTGAACCGCATGACGCAGGCCCCGGTTCCCTTGTGGAACCGGGGCCTGCGCCATGCGCGGGGTGGTGGTGCGTACCGGCCCCCGCCGTGTCCGGGGTGGGATCAGCCGCCGGTCACCGGCCGGGTGGCCGGTGTGGGCGTGCCGCGCACGATCCGGTCCGACTGCGGCGGGCGGCGGCTGCCGGTCGGGGTGACCGGGGTGCGCTCCGAGCGGGTGGTGTGCGGGCCCGGGGCCAGGTAGACGGGAGACCTGGGGGCGCGCGCCGGGGTGGTGGCCTCGCGGGCCGCCGTCTCGTTCTGTGGGGCCGTGAGCGGCTTGAGGCGGGCGGGCGCGGGCGCTGTGACGGGGGTGACCGGGGCCGGGGTCCGCGCGCCGCCGCGGGCCCGCCAGCGGTCGCGCAGGTCGAAGACGTAGGTCTCGGCGCGGGCGATCAGCGGCTCGAACCAGGGCAGCGCGAGCAGGATCAGCAGGCCGGCGACCCAGCCCAGCAGGACGTCGCTCAGCCAGTGCGTACCGAGGTAGACGGTGGCCATGCCGACGCCCAGGGAGGTCACCGCGGAGACGGCGGAGAGCCAGCGGCGGGCTCTCGGGGTGGAGGCCAGATACGCCAGGATCCCCCAGGTCACCACGGCGTTGGCGGTGTGGCCGCTGGGAAATATATCGCCGCCCAGGCCCATCTCGTTCGAGCCGATGACGGTCGCGTAGTGCGGTCCGAGTCTTCCCATGCCGTACTTGGCGGCGCCGACCGTGATGTTCAGCAGCAGCAGCGAGGCACCCAGGGTCAGCAGCGGGCGCACGGTGTGCTGCCGCCAGGAACGCCAGCCCAGCCAGGCCGCGACCATCACCGCGGTCGGGCCGCGCTGGCCCAGCACCACGTAGTAGTCGACGAACCAGTGGATGGACGCCCACTGCTGGTAGGGCCGGAAGAACATGACCTGCCAGTCGAGGCGGACCAGCCACGAGGTGGTCACCACGAGCCACACGATCGCCAGGTAGAAGGCCAGGGCGGCGATCACCAGGACGGTCCGGTGCCGGCTCGCGCTGGGCACGCTGAGGTGGGCCGGTCGTTCCGGCTCACGGTCCAGCCTGGTGAACACCCGGTCCAGACGGGTGAGGTTTCGTTCGGTACGCACCCAATCGACGTTACAGCGAGTGAGCTCTGTTCCCTGTCGAATCAGCGGCTTTGTGATGACGATGTGATGTGGGATTCCTCTCAGACGAGGGTTTATTTCCAGGGATTCCGCAATAGCGGCCGACCGCGTCCTTCAATTCCTTTGATCATTCCGGGTCGGGTTTATTGACCCTTATGAATTAGTTCACCGAATCATGGGGCGGAATTCTCCGGGCGCTCATCGACCCTCCGGAGCCGATCATGGCGGACCGGAGCCGTTCAGCCAGAAGGCGCCGTACAGGGCGGACGCGGTGGCGATCACCGCGATGACCCCGGCTGACCTGCGGGTCCTTGCGCGCGCGAGGGCCAGGGCGAGGGGGAGCAGCAGGGGGAAGGCGGGCATCAGCAGGCGCGGTTTCGAGCCGAAGTAGCTCGACGCGCACAGGGCGAGCGCCGTGACGGCCCCGGCGTACACCAGCAGGGGCAGCGGCTGGCCCTGCCGCACACAGGTGACGTACAGCCACACGACCAGCCCCACCCCGACGATCAGCCCCACGCCGGCGAGGGCCGACGGGAGCGACGTGAACTTGTCGGCGACAAAGCGGGCGAAGGCGTATCCGCCGTCGAATCCGTTGCGCCACCCCGCCTGCACGTCGAGATAGCCGAGCGGCCCTCTGCCGGTGCGGTGACCGACCCACAGGACGTAGGCGGCGGCACCGAGGGGGGCGAGGGCCATACCCGCGGCCCGCGCGGCTGTGGTCGCCCCGCGTGGTGCGATCCGCTCCGACCCGGACGGGGCGCGGTCCCGTCGGTCCCGCAGGAGGGCGGCGATTCCCGCCGCCCACACCGCCGCGACCACGGCGAGGCCCACCGGACGCGTCAGGCCGGCCAGGGAGGCCAGCAGGCCCGCCGTCAGCCAGCGGCCGGTCAGGAGGGCGTAGAGCGACCAGGCGGCCAGCGCGGTGAACAGGGACTCGCTGTACGCCATCGACTGGACGATTCCGACGGGCAGGACGGCCCACAGCAGGACCGCGCAGACGCCGGCCCGGCGGCCGTACACGTGATCCGTCACCGCGAAGACGCCCCAGGCCGCGAGCAAGGAGGCGAGCAGGGACACCACGAAGCCCGCGTCGGCGTACGACAGCGGCGTCACCCAGGACAGCAGCCGCTCCAGCCAGGGCAGGAGCGGGAAGAAGGCCAGGTTCGAGTGCACGTCGCCGTTCGGCAGCCGCACCTCGTAGCCGTAACCGAGTTCGGCGACCCTCGTGTACCAGAGGGCGTCCCAGCGGGCCGTCAGCAGCGTGTACGCGCTCTTGTCGCGCGCCGCGCTCCACAGGACCAGGGTGATGAGGCCCAGGGCGCGTACGGCCGCATAGCCGAGCAGCGCCGGGGCGGCTCGGCGCAGGGCCGGTTCGGCGCGCGTTCCAAGATCGGTCACGGGCCCGATTATCGACCGCGCGCCGGACCGGCAGGCCCGCCCGGGGTGGGGAACCGGAGAAGAACGTGGTGTACGCCACACATGTTCCGCGTGAAGTCTGAGAGGTCCGCCACTGGGCCGACGCGCGAACTCGCGTACGCTGACGTGGCACCCGCCGTTCGCTGCGCGGGCCGGAGACACACCGCTCCTCTCCGGCCGAGATCATGGGTCCCCACCCCATGTGCCCGCCGAACGCCAGGGAACATCTGGGAGGTACGTGCATGTCCGGGACGACCACGGCCGCCGCAGCGCTGCGCCGTCGGGCGGCCGGGGCCGGTGCAAACCGCTGGGTCGTCCTCGTCGTCCTCTGCGTGAGCCTGCTCCTGGTCGCCCTCGACGCGACCGTGCTGCACGTGGCGGTGCCCGCTGTCACCGAGGACCTCAAGCCCGGCGCGATAGAGCTGCTCTGGATCGTCGACGTCTATCCCCTCGTCTGCGCCTCGCTGCTGATCCTCTTCGGCACGCTCGGCGACCGCGTGGGCCGCAGAAGAGTCCTCCTCCTCGGCTACGGCCTGTTCGGCGTCGCCTCCGGTGTCGCCGCCCTCGCGGACACCGCACAGGTGCTGATCCTCGCGCGGGCGCTGCTCGGCGTCGGCGGCGCGATGATCATGCCCGCCACCCTCTCGATCCTTCGCCAGGTCTTCCCCGACCGGCGCGAGCGGGCGCTCGCGATCGGCATCTGGAGCGCGGTCGCCGCCGTCGGCGCGGCCGTCGGACCACTGCTCGGCGGCTTCCTCCTGGAGCACTTCTGGTGGGGGTCGGTCTTCCTCATCAACATCCCGCTGATGCTGGTCAGCCTGCCGGTGGGCCGCCTGCTGCTGCCCGAGTCGAAGGGCGCCACCAACGGCCCCTGGGACGTCGTCGGCGCACTGATGGCCGCCGCCGGGCTGTTCGGTCTCGTCCTCGGCGTGAAGCAGCTCGGCGCCGGGGAGCTCGACGCGTTCACCGCGGTACCGCTGGTCGTGGGCGCGGTCCTGCTCGTCCTGTTCGTACGGCGGCAGCGGCGGCTCACGCATCCCCTGGTGGACCTGCGGATGTTCGCCCGCCCGGCGTTCAGCACCTCGGTCGGCTGCATCGTCCTGGCGATGCTCGCCCTCGTCGGGCTCGAACTGATCGCGGCGCAGTACCTCCAACTGGTCCTCGACCTGTCCCCGCTGGAGACCGGTCTGCGGCTGCTGCCACTGACGATCGCCGCGATGGCGGCGGGGCTGGCCGGAGCGCGTCTGCTGCGGAGATTCGGGCCGCGCCGGATGGTCAGTGCCGGGTTCTGCCTGACGGCCGTGGCCGTACTGCTGCTGACCGCGATGGGCGACACGGACAACACGGGCCTGCTGCTGTTCGGGTTCGTCCTGCTCGGGTTCGGTCTGGAGACGACCCTTTTCGGGGCGTACGAGTCGATGCTCAGCGAGGCACCCCCGGAGCAGGCGGGCGGGGCGGCCGCGATCGGGGAGACCTCGTACCAACTCGGTGCGGGCATCGGCATAGCGCTGCTCGGCAGTGTGATGAACGCCGCGTACACGCCCGGCCTCTCCGGCGTGCCGGGCGTCCCGGAGGCGGCGTCCAAGTCGGCCGGGCACTCCCTGGGCGAGGCCTACGAGGTCGCCGGACACCTCGGTGGCCCCGCGGGCGTGGCCCTGCGCCGGGCCGCCCAGGACTCCTTCGTGCACGGGCTGCACGTGACCTTGCTGGTGAGTGCGGGGTTGTTGGTGCTGGGCGCGGTGATGGCGCTGCGGTTGCCGCGTGCGATGCAGTGCGGCGAGTCCCCGGCGGCGGTGGAGCTTCCGTCGCCGCGGGAGGTCGCGGAGACGCGCGTCTCTGCCTGACCGCCAGGCATCTGGACGTGCGGGACACCGCGTCGTAACGTCAGCCGCGAAGCGTAACTAGCGCTGCTAGTTTTGAGCTGGCTCCCGGAGGATGTGCTCATGGCCCCGTTCGACCCCGCCGACCCCCTCGGTATCGACGACCTGCTGGAGCCGGAGGACCTGGCGATCCGCGAGACCGTGCGGACCTGGGCCGCCGACCGTGTCCTGCCGTATGTCGCGGACTGGTACGAGAAGGGCGAGTTGCCGCAGATCAGGGAACTCGCCCGTGAGCTCGGGGAGATCGGCGCCCTCGGGATGTCCCTGAGCGGCTACGGGTGCGCGGGCGCCTCCGCCGTGCAGTACGGGCTCGCCTGTCTGGAGCTGGAGGCCGCCGACTCCGGGATCCGGTCCCTCGTCTCGGTGCAGGGTTCTCTCGCCATGTACGCCATCCACCGGTTCGGCAGCGAGGAGCAGAAGCAGACCTGGCTGCCGCGCATGGCCGCCGGTGAGGTCATCGGCTGCTTCGGGCTCACCGAACCCGATCACGGCTCCGACCCCGGATCCATGCGGACGTACGCCAAGAAGGACGGCACGGACTGGGTGCTGAACGGGCGCAAGATGTGGATCACCAACGGGTCGGTCGCCGGGGTCGCCGTCGTATGGGCGCAGACCGACGACGCGATCCGCGGCTTTGTGGTGCCGACCGACGCACCGGGCTTCTCGGCGCCCGAGATCAAGCACAAGTGGTCGCTGCGGGCCAGCGTCACCAGTGAGCTCGTCCTCGACGACGTACGGCTGCCCGCCGACGCGGTGCTGCCCGAGGTCGCCGGGCTCAAGGGGCCGCTCAGCTGTCTGTCGCACGCCCGGTACGGGATCGTGTGGGGGGCCATGGGGGCGGCGCGGTCGTGTTTCGAGACCGCCGTCGACTACGCGAAGACACGGGAGCAGTTCGGGCGGCCGATCGGGGGCTTCCAGCTCACGCAGGCCAAACTCGCCGACATGGCGGTGGAACTGCACAAGGGGATTCTGCTCGCCCACCATCTGGGGCGGCGCATGGACGCCGGCCGCCTGCGTCCCGAGCAGGTCAGCTTCGGCAAGCTCAACAACGTCCGCGAGGCGATCGAGATCTGCCGTACGGCGCGGACGATCCTCGGGGCCAACGGGATCTCCCTCGAATACCCCGTCATGCGGCACGCGACGAACCTCGAGTCGGTGCTGACGTACGAGGGCACCGTGGAGATGCATCAGCTGGTGCTGGGCAAGGCGCTCACCGGACTGGATGCCTTCCGGTAGACCCTGCGCGGGGCAGGGCCGGCGAGCGGCCCTGCCTCAGCTCTGGTTGAAGAAGCCGTCCGTGCGGTGCGCGGCCGGGTCGCCGTTCACGATCTCCGTGTTGGCGGGGGACAGCAGGAACACCCGGGTGGACACGCGCTCGATGGAACCGCGCAGTCCGAAGATCAGCCCGGCCGCGAAGTCGACGACGCGCTTGGCGTCGGAGGCCTCCATCGCGGTGAGGTTCATGATGACGGGCACGCCTTCACGGAAGAGTTCGCCGATGGCGCGGGCGTCCCGGAAGCTGTCCGGGGTCACCGTGCCGATCCGGCGGCCTTTCTCCTCGGCGACGTCCGAAGCCACCTTGACCCGCGGGTCGGTGACCCAGGCATCCCCGGGCTCGGTCCCTTCGGAGTATCCGTCGTCGTCGTAGTAACGCTCGTCATCGTTGTCGTCAACGAGGCCCAGCCAGGCACTCGCTTTGCGCACCGATCCCATGGACGCCTCCTCTCACAGCGGTCTCTCTTGCTTCTGTATCCCTATGGTCATCCATGATGCGGATCGCGCGCCAAGTGGATAGCCGCCGCGCGGGGGGTTTGTGACGGTACTGGTGCACAGCGAATACGTCGAGAGGCCGGGTGCCCCAAGGGTCGCATCCCATACGGCTGCTGACTGTGAGTGAAATATGATTCTTCACGGCGTACGGGTGAGGGCTGGGACGTACGGGTGAACGGGGTCGGCGACCCTCGGCTTTGACGAAGCCTCAGGTCAGAGCGCTACTTCAGCTCGGGTGGGGAGATGCGGGAGACGGTCGTCGCCGAGCCTTCGGTGCCCCATTTCTTGAGGATCCTGGAGTAGGTGCCGTTTTTGATGAGGTCATTCACCGCCGCCTGGAACGCCTTGGCCAGGGGCGTGCCCTTCTTGAAGGCGAAACCGACGTCCAGGCGGTGGTACTCGTTGAGGAACTTCACGCCCTGCTGGTGGGCCACCGCGTAACGCAGGCCGTTGATCGTGGACATCACGACGTCGCTGCGGCCCTGTTGGAGTGAGGACCAGATCGCGCCCTGCTCGTTGTAGGTCTGCACCTTGTAGGGCTTTTTGCAGAGGTGCCTGTTGTCCTCCAGCGTGGCTTCGAACGTCGTGCCCGCGCCGGTCGCCACGTTCAGGCCGCACAGCTGGGTCAGGTCGGTGACCTTGGTGAGCTTGCTGTCGCTGCGGGTGGCGAAGCCCTGGCCGTCGTTGATGTAGGTGACGAAGTCGATCGTCCTGCGGCGCTCGTCGGTCACGCCGAAGTTGCCGACGCCGAGGTCGTACTTGCCGCTGTCGAGGGCCGGCAGGATCGCCTCGAAGCTCGCCTGCTCGGTCTTCAGCCTGATGCCGAGGACCTTGGCGACCGCGTTCGCGAAGTCGATGTCCTGGCCGGCCAGGGTCTTGCCGTCGTCCAGGATCGAGGTGCCCGGCGGCTGACCGGAGACGCTGACGGCGAGGGTCAGGCTCGTGGTGCCGGACGGCAGCAGCCTGGCCGCCGCGTCGTTCTTCTTGACCGCGGAGACGACGTCGGTGGTGGGGATCGCGTCGGCCCGGGCCGACGCCGTGGCGGTGTCCTCCGCGCCCGAGCCGCACGCGGTCAGGAGCAGGGTGCCCGCGGTGATGAGGGCGAAGGGGATGAGCAGTCCGTTTCGGGCATGCGTGAGTGAGCGCACGGTGGGGCGGTCTCCTGGAAGCGAGGAACGCTGAGTGAGGGGAGGGCGCGTGTGAAGGCGGGAAGGATGCGCGAAGGCGAGGAAGGAGAACGCGAAAGGCGCCCTGAAAATCAGGGCGCGCAGTGGGTCAGCTCAACAGGAAGAGGACCACACGCGACCGAAGTCGATGTGGGAGCGCTTGACCAGCCACTGCTGTGGATGCATGGGGTAAGTGGAACAGGCATCCGGTTTGCCGTCAACCGACTTGAGACGTACGGCTCACAGTGTGGACAGCCTTGACAACGAGGGGAAACGCACCCGTAGTCTCGAAGGGCGGCCCTGCTGAGGGGCTAGGCCGCATCCGTGTGAAGGCAACCGTCCGAGTTCTACCGTCCCCCACTCTCGACTTCGTTCGAGCGGGTGGGGCCCCACTCGCCACGGAGCCCTCGCATGTCCTCCGACACCCTCGCCAAAGCCTCCTCCGCACCCGGCATACCGGAGTACGCGGATTCCCTGCCGATCGTCCCGCGTCGCCGTCTCGGCCAGTGGACGGCCGCCGTCGCCGTTCTCGTACTGCTCGGGCTCGCCGTCAACTCCGTGCTGCGCAACGACGCCTTCCAGTGGGACGTCGTCGCGGACTACTTCACCACCGACGCGGTGCTGCGCGGGCTGTGGCTCACGCTCTGGCTGACCGCGGTCGTGATGACGCTCGGCTTCGTGCTGGGCGCGCTGCTCGCGGCGGCCCGGCTGTCCGCCAACCCGGTGCTCAGAAGCGTCAGTTGGGGATACGTCTGGCTCTTCCGGTCGATCCCGATCCTGGTGCAGCTGCTGCTCTGGTTCAACATCGGGGCGCTGTACCCGCACATCCTCGGGGTGCGGACGGTCGACCTGCTCGGCCCGGTCACCGTCGCGGTCATCGGCCTGACCCTGCACGAGGCCGCCTACGCCGCCGAGGTCGTGCGCGGCGGGATCCTCTCCGTCGACCGCGGACAGATCGAGGCCGCCCAGGCGCTCGGGCTCAGCCGGTGGCGGCGCTGGTGGCGGATCGTGCTGCCGCAGGCGATGCGCTCCATCGTGCCCCCGGCCGGGAACATGCTGATCGGCACCCTCAAGGGCACCTCCATCGTCAGCGTGATCGCCGTGCAGGACCTGCTCTACTCCGTGCAGCTCGTCTACCACCGCACCTACCAGGTCATACCCCTGCTGATGGTCGCCACCGTCTGGTACACCGTCGTCACCTCGGTGCTCGGCGTCGGCCAGCACTACCTGGAGAAGCACTACGCCCGAGGCTCGGAGCGCACCCGATGAGGCACTCGCTGGTGATCGTCGGAGCCGGGCCGCGGGGGACCGGTCTGATCGAGCGGATCGCCGCCAACGCGCCCGAACTCTACGACGGAAGCGGCCTCGACCTGCACCTGGTGGATCCGCACCCGCCCGGCGCCGGACGCATCTGGCGCGAGGCGCAGTCGCCCCTGCTGTGGATGAACTCGCACGCCGAGGACGTCACCATGTTCACCGACGAGACCGTGGACATGGCCGGACCCGTGCGCCCCGGCCCCACGCTGCACGAGTGGGCCGGCATCGACGGCCGTACCTTCGCGGACCGGCAACTCCAGGGCGCGTATCTGCGCTGGGTGCACGAGCAGGCGGTGGCCGCGCTGCCGGAGGGCGTCGTCGTCCACCACCACCCGAGGCGTGCCGTACGGGTCAGTGGCCCGCGCGAGGGCCGGCAGCAGGTCTGGCTGGAGGGCCGGCCGCGTCCGCTCCTCGCCGACCTCGTCGTCCTGGCCCTCGGCCATCTGGACGCCGAACTGGACGACGAGCAGAGCGCGTTGGCCGCGTACGCCGAGGAGCACGGTCTCGTCCACCTGCCACCGGACTTCACCGCCGACAGCGACCTGTCCGCACTCGCGCCCGGCGAACCGGTCCTGGTCCGCGGATTCGGGCTCGCCTTCGTCGACCTGATGGCGCTGCTGACCGAGGGCCGGGGCGGGCGCTACGACGGGGACACCTACGTTCCGTCCGGGCGCGAGCCGGTCCTCTACGTCGGATCGCGGCGAGGAGTGCCGTACCACTCGAAGATCGGCTACGACTGGACCGGTGAGCGGCCGCCGCTGCCCCGCTTCCTGGGGCCCGCCGAGATCGACGGGCTGCTCGCCCGGCCGGAGGGCTTCGACTTCGGGCGGGACGTGTGGCCGCTGGTGGTGAAGGAGCTCGGATTCGCGCACTACCACCGGCTGTTCACCGTGCATCCGGAGCGGACCGCGATGTCCTGGACCGACTTCGAGGAGAAGTACGCGGCCGGGAGCGAGACGGACGTCCAGGCTCTCGTCGCCTCCGCCGTGCCCGACCCCCGTGACCGGCTCGACCTCGCGGCCCTCGACCGGCCGCTGGAGGGGGTGCGGTACGCGACACACGAGGAGTTCCAGGAAGGGCTGCGGGAGTATGTCGAGGCCGACCTGAACCGCCGTCATGACCCCGCACACAGCCCGGACCTGGCAGTCTTCCTCGGGCTGCTCTCCGTCTACGGGCAGCTGGTCCGGCTCGGGGACATCGGCGGACGGTGGCACGGGTTCTTCAGCTATCTGGCCTCCGGGCCGCCCGGACCCCGGCTGCGGCAACTGCTCGCGCTGTCCCGGGCCGGAGTGCTCAGGTTCGTCGGGGCGGACATGGAAGTCCGCGCCGAGGACGGGGTGTTCCGGGCGTCGAGCCCCACCGTGCCGGACCACTCGGTCCGGGCACGGGCGCTGGTCGAGGCGCGGCTGCCCGAGCCGACGGTCCGGCGGGCCCTCGATCCGCTGCTGCGCGAGCTGCACGCCGAGGGGCTCGCCGAGACCCCGGACGGGCTGCTGCGTGTGGACCGTGCCGACGGGCGGGTCCTGGACCGGTCCGGACGGCCCCACCCACGACGCTTCGCGCTCGGGCCGCACACCGACGGCCGTACTCCCGGCGCCTTCACCCGGCCGCGCACCGGCGGGCCCGCGTTCCGGCAGAACGACGCGACCGCGCGGGCCGCGCTGCTGTTCCTTTGCGCGCTCGCCGGTCGTACGGCCGCCTAAGTCACCTGGAAAGCAGGGAAGTTCAGCGATGAGTGTCATGGTCGACATCAGGTCCGTCCACAAGAGCTTCGGGTCACTGGAGGTGCTCAAGGGCATCGACCTCGCCGTGCACACCGGCGAGGTCACCGTGATCCTCGGCCCGTCCGGCTCCGGCAAGTCGACGCTGCTGCGCACCGTCAACCACCTGGAGAAGGTGGACCGGGGCACGATCAGCGTGGACGGGGCGCTGGTCGGATACCGGCGCTCCGGCGACAAGCTGTACGAGCTGCCCGAGCGCGAGGTGCTCAGACAGCGCACGCGGATCGGCTTCGTCTTCCAGAACTTCAACCTGTTCCCGCATCTGACCGTGCTGGACAACGTCGTCGAGGCCCCGGTCTCCGCGCTGAAGCGGCCGCGCAGGGAGGCCGTCGAGGCGGCACGGCGGCTCCTCGACCGGGTGGGGCTCGCCGACAAGGCGGACGCACATCCCCGGCAGCTCTCCGGCGGGCAGCAGCAACGGGTCGCGATCGCACGGGCGTTGGCGCTGGAACCCCGGCTTCTGCTGTTCGACGAACCGACCTCCGCGCTCGACCCCGAACTGGTCGGCGAAGTCCTCGACGTCATCAAGGACCTGGCCCGCCAGGGCACCACGATGATCGTCGTCACCCACGAGATCGGCTTCGCCCGTGAGGTCGCCGACACCGTCGTGTTCATGGACGACGGACGCATCGTCGAACAGGGTCCGCCGGCCGACGTGCTGGACGCCCCGCAGCACGAACGCACGCGGTCCTTCCTCTCGAAGGTGCTGTGATGCTGCATCTGTCCGCCGCTGTCGACCAGCCGTCCGCCTATGACGCCGCCTCCTACCTCACCCTCGTCCGGCTCGCCGAGCGCGGCGGGCTCGACTTCGTGACGCTCGAGGACAGCTTCGCCCGGCCAGGTCCCGACGCGCTCGCCGTGCTGGCCCGCCTCGCGCCCGCCACCAGCCGGATCGGCCTGGTGCCCACCGTCACGACCACGCACACCGAGCCCTTCCACGTCCAGGCCGCCGTCGCCACCCTCGACTGGGTCAGCCGGGGCCGGGCCGGCTGGCGGATCGACGTGTCGAGCACCGAGGGCGAGGCCCGTCTCTTCGGCCGCCGACAGGCGGCTCCGCCCGACGCCCTGTGGCAGGAGGCGGGTGAAGCCGCGGACGTGGCCGCGATGTTGTGGGACAGCTGGGAGGACGACGCCGAGATCCGGGACGTGCCGACCGGCCGCTTCATCGACCGGGACAAGCTGCACCACGTCGACTTCCGCGGCACGTCCTTCTCCGTCAAGGGCCCTTCGATCGTGCCGCGGCCCCCACAGGGCCACCCGGTCCGCGTGGTCGACGCCACCGACGGTGCCGCCCGCGGGACCGCCGCCCGGTACGCCGACGTGGCTCTCGTCCGCGCCGCGAGTGCCCCGCAGGCCGCCGCCGTACGGGAGCAACTCCGTTCCATGGCAGCGGATTTCGGGCGTCACCCCGACCAGCTGCGGGTCCTCGCCGGTCTCCTCGTCGACCTCGGTGACGGCGAGCACGCGGCCGAGCCGGGGCACGGTGGGGGCGGTCCCCGGCAGACCCCGCAGGGGCCGCTCTACCGCGGCGGCCCCGTCGACCTAGCCGAACTGATCGCCACCTGGCACGGCGAGGGCATCGTCGACGGTTTCCACCTCACGCCCGTCGAACCACTGCGCGACCTGGAACGGCTCGTCAACGGCACGGTGGCACTGCTCCAGCACCGCGGACTGTTCCGCACCTTCTACCCAGGCAGTTCGCTCAGGGAGCACCTGGGCCTCGCCAGGCCCGCCAACCAGTACGCCACCACGGGAGTGCGTCATGAGCCGTAGGCGGATGCATCTGGCCGCGCACTTCCCGGGCGTCAACAACACCACCGTCTGGGCCGATCCGGAGTCGAGATCCCAGATCGAGTTCTCCTCCTTCGAGCACCTGGCCCGCACCGCCGAACGCGGACTGTTCGACTTCTTCTTCCTCGCCGAGGGGCTGCGGCTGCGCGAACACAAGGGCCGGATCCATGACCTGGACGTCGTCGGACGCCCCGAGTCGATCACCGTGCTCAGCGCGCTGGCCGGCGTCACCGAACACCTCGGGCTCGCGGCCACGGTCAACACGACCTTCAACGAGCCGTTCGAACTCGCCCGCAGGTTCGCGACCCTGGACCACTTGAGCGGGGGCCGGGCCGCCTGGAACGTGGTGACCTCCTCCGACGCCTTCACGGGAGAGAACTTCCGGCGCGGCGGCTTCCTCGACCGAGCCGACCGCTATACACGCGCTGCCGAATTCCTGGAGGCGGCCAGGGAGTTGTGGGGCTCCTGGACACCGGACGGGGTCACGCGGCCGTTCGCGCACCGCGGGCGGCACTTCGACATCGCGGGCGAGTTCACCGTGCCCCGCCCGCCGCAGGGGAACCCGGTCGTCATCCAGGCCGGGGACTCCGACGAGGGACGGGAGTTCGCCGCCTCCGCCGCCGACGTGGTCTTCGCACGGCACAGTTCGCTGGAGGAGGGCCGGGCCTTCTACGCCGATGTGAAGCGCCGCCTCGCCAAGTACGGCCGTATGCCCGGCGACCTGAAGATCATGCCCGGGATCGGCGTCGTGCTCGGCGACACCGCCGCCGAGGCCCAGGAGAAGGCCGCCGAGATCCGACGGCAGCAGACCTCCCCGCAGACGGCGCTCCTCACCCTGGAGCAGATCTGGGGCGTCGACCTGTCCTCCTACGACCCGGACGGGCCGCTGCCCGACATCGATCCGGTGGTCGATCCGGCCCTCACCCAGGGGCGCACCCGGCGCGGTGACACGGTCGCGATCGCCGAGAAGTGGGCTGCTCTGTCCCGCGAGAAGGGCCTGTCGATCCGGCAGACCGTGATCGAGGCGGGCGGCCGGCAGCTCCTCATCGGCACCCCGGACGCGGTGGCCACCGAGCTCGACGAGTTCGTGCAGCGCGAGGCCGCCGACGGCTTCGTCCTCGTACCCCATCTCACCCCGGGCGGCCTCGACGAGTTCGTCGACGACGTGGTCCCGCGGCTCCAGGAGCGCGGCGCGTTCCGCACCGCATACCGGGGCACCACCCTGCGCTCACACCTAGGGCTCCCCGACCCCGTACGGAAAGGCTGATCACATGACCACCGACGCGTCCGACGCCTGGAAGCTGTGGCACGAGCACCGCGTCGAAGCGGTGTCCGAGCCCTATGGCCCACTCGCGCTCATCGGCACCTACTGGCTGGAGGACCATCCGGACGGCCGGCTCCCGGGCCTCCCCGGCACCTGGGCTCTCGCGGACAACGGCGTGACGCTGACCGCGACCGGGGCGGACGGCCTGACCGTCGACGGGCGGCCCTTCGACGGCGAGGTACGGCTGAGCGCCGACCTCGGTCCGACCGAGGCCGCACGGGTGGCGTACGGCGAGCGCAGGCTGGTCGTGCTGGTGCGCGAAGGCGTATGGGGCGTAAGGGACTTCGACCCCGCCGCCCCGTCCCGGCGGGTGTTCCGCGGCATCGGGGCCACACCGTACGATCCGCGCTGGTCGGTGCCGGGGCGCTTCACGCCGTACGACGCGCGGCGGACCGTGCGCGTGCCGAACGCGGACGGGGCCGAGCGCGGGCTCGGGCTCGGCGGCGAAGTGACGTTCGTGCTCGACGGACAGGAGCTGACGCTGAAGGCCGCGGTCCGGGACGACGGCTCGCTGTGGGTGGTTTTCGGCGATACGACGAGCGGGGACGGCAGCTACCGGTTCCGGTTCCTGTACCCCTCCGCGCCGGACGCCGAAGGCCGTACGACGGTCGACTTCAACCGGGCGCTGCTGCCGCCCTGCGCCTTCGCCGACCACTTCATCTGCCCGTTCCCGCCGCCGGGGAACACCCTGGGCGTCGCCGTCGCCGCGGGGGAGCGCAACCCGGCCCGGTGAGCGGCCGGTTCACCCGGACCGCAAAGGTACTTCAAAGCTTGACGGCCGAAAGGCGCCCTTGCGCCTACCGTCCGTTCGGCCGAATACTCCCCCTCAGCGCTTGTCAGGGGCACGGCGTGTTCGAAATCCGGACGGCCGGGCTGCTGACTGCGCCTCACGGGCCCCGACCCCACGCGGGCCCCCGACTTCCCCTGGGAGGGAACGAAACGTGAGGATCAAGCGCACCACCCCCCGCAGTGGCATTGCGAGACGGACCCGGCTGATCGCCGGTACCACCGGCCTCGTGGCCGCGGCCGCCATCGCGGTCCCCAGCGCGAACGCGACCGCTGCGACCCCGTTCAGCACCGCCGAACTCAAGAGCGCCAGCAGCTCGGTACTCAAGGCCGACATCCCGGGCACCGCCTGGGCCGTCGACAGCAAGACCAACCGTGTGGTCGTCACCGTCGACAGCACGGTCTCGCAGGCGGAGATCTCCAAGATCAAGGAGCAGGCGGGCAGCAACGCCGACGCGCTCACGATCAAGCGGACTCCGGGCAAGTTCAACAAGCTGATCTCCGGCGGCGACGCCATCTATGCGAGTAGCTGGCGCTGCTCCCTCGGCTTCAACGTCCGCAGCGGCAGCACCTACTACTTCCTGACCGCCGGTCACTGCACCGACGGCGCGGGCACCTGGTGGTCGAACTCCGGGCACACGACCACGCTCGGTTCGACGGCCGGGTCCAGCTTCCCGACCAACGACTACGGCATCGTCCGCTACTCGTCCAGCTACCCGACGTCGTCGATCTCCGGCACCGTCGGCAGCGTCGACATCACCAGCGCGGCCACCCCGAGCGTGGGCACCACGGTCAACCGCCGCGGCTCCACCACCGGCATCCACAGCGGGCGGGTCACCGCGCTCAACGCGACCGTCAACTACGGCGGCGGTGACGTCGTCTACGGCATGATCCAGACCACGGTCTGCGCCGAGCCCGGCGACTCCGGCGGCCCGCTGTACGGCAGCAACGGCGTCGCCTACGGTCTGACCTCCGGCGGCAGCGGCAACTGCTCCTCCGGCGGCACGACCTTCTTCCAGCCGGTCACCGAGGCCCTGAGCGCTTACGGCGTCAGCGTCTTCTAGGCCCGCAACGGCACGCATCGCAGCCGGCACCCGGTGGACCCCCGTACGCATCTGCCGTACGGGGGTTCGCCGTGATCATGACGTGGTCTGGTGCGGTGGTGGGGTGGTGCGCAGAGCCAGTCCGGTCAGGGGTGCGGGGCACCGCTGGAGTGGCCGAGCACCGAGAAGCGGCCGAGTCCGAGGGCGCCGGCCGGCTCCGCCACGTCCCGGGCGGCGTCGGCCCCACGGCGGCCTGGCAGACGGTCCGAATCGCCGTAGCCGGGGCGGTCGTAGGCGATGAACCGGATGTGCGGGTGCGCGGCGACGGCTTCCCGGGGGCGACGCCGTGGGGTCCGGGTGGCCGTACTTCGTCAGCCGGCGGCCGTCCTGTGTCCTGATGCCGTGGACCACCTGTGTCCTCCGTCTCCCCTTCGTGTACACAGCGGAGTTACCGTCGAAGGGCACACCTTGAGCGCCTGGTTCGGACCCTGGGGGTCGCGATGGTCGAGGAGCTGGTGGCGGCGGGCGTGACGCTCGTGTCCGCCGGAGCGGTGTACGTGATGGCGGCCGCGCGGGTCGTCAAGCAGTACGAACGGGGCGTGGTCTTCCGCCTCGGAAAGCTCCGGCCGGAAGTGCGCGGGCCGGGGTTCACGATGATCGTTCCGGGCGTGGACAAGCTCCGGAAGGTCAACATGCAGATCGTGACCATGCCGGTGCCCGGGCAGGAGGGCATCACCCGGGACAACGTCACGGTGCGGGTGGACGCCGTCGTCTACTTCAAGGTGACCTCGCCGGCCGAGGCGGTCGTGCGGGTCGAGGACTACCGGTTCGCGGTCGCGCAGATGGCGCAGACCTCGCTGCGGTCGATCATCGGCAAGAGCGAGCTGGACGATCTGCTGTCCAACCGCGAAAAGCTCAACCAGGGGCTGGAGTTGATGATCGACAGCCCGGCGGTGGAGTGGGGGGTCACGATCGACCGGGTCGAGATCAAGGACGTCTCGCTGCCCGAGACCATGAAGCGGTCCATGGCCCGGCAGGCGGAGGCCGACCGGGAGCGGCGGGCACGGGTCATCAACGCGGACGCGGAGCTCCAGGCGTCGAAGAAGCTGGCCGAGGCGGCCAAGGAGATGTCCGAGCAGCCTGCCGCGCTGCAACTGCGGTTGCTGCAGACGGTGGTGGCGGTGGCGGCGGAGAAGAACTCGACGCTGGTGCTGCCGTTTCCCGTCGAGCTGCTGCGGTTCCTGGAGAGGGCGGCGCCAACACCACAGCAACCGCTGCAGGAGCAACGTCCGTCACTGGAGCCCCGGCTGGATCCGGATCCTGGAGGGGCGAATTCAGGACAGGACTAGACCTCACGGGCTGATGGGGTGTTACTCGCTCGTAGTGTTTGCAGCGTGAATGGCCTGGGGTGACCGTGGACTGTCAAAAAATGCGGGGGCGCGCAACCGCGTTCTACGCGCGTCCGGAAGTCACCCTTGTGCGCTCCCTGCGGGGTTCGGAAGAGTAAGGGCTCGTCAACCCAGCCTTCCGGCCCGTGAGATCCCCACATTCTCCCGGGCCGACCCCCCACAGGAGGACGCGAGTTGAAGCATCGACGCATACCCAGGCGCCGGATCGCCGTGGCAGGTGCGGGCATCACCGCGCTGGTCGCGGCGGGAGTCACCTTGCAGACTGCGAACGCCAGCGAGACGCCGGCCACGCCCGAAGTCAAGACCCTCTCGGCCCTCGCGGCCGGAAAGCTCGCCTCGACGCTCGGGGCGGATCTCGGCGCGGATGCGGCCGGGACGTTCTACGACGCGAAGACCAAGAGTCTCGTGGTGAACGTGCTCGACGAGGACGCGGCAAGGACCGTGTCGGCGGCCGGAGCCTCGGCGAGAATCGTCTCGAACTCCCTCGCCGAGCTGAAGAGCGCGCGTACGACGCTGGCCGGCGACGCGGCCGTCCCGGGAACGTCCTGGGTGACCGACCCCACGACCAACAAGGTCGTCGTCACCGCCGACCGTACGGTCTCCGCCGCCGAGTGGGCCAAGCTCACGAAGGTGGTCGACGGACTGGGCTCGGTGGCCGAACTCCAGCGCACAAAGGGGGAGTTCAAGCCCTTCATCGCGGGTGGTGACGCGATCAGCGGTTCCGGTGGGCGGTGCTCGCTGGGGTTCAACGTGGTCAAGGGCGGGGAGCCGTTCTTCCTCACCGCCGGGCACTGCACCGAGGCGATTTCGACATGGTCGGACTCGAGCGGCAACGAGATCGGCGCCAACTCGCTGTCCAGCTTCCCGGACAACGACTACGGGCTGGTGAAGTACACGGCTGAGGTCGATCACCCCAGTGAGGTGAACCTCTACAACGGGTCCGCGCAGGCGATCACGGGTGCGGCGGCCGCGACCGTCGGTCAGTCGGTGACGCGCAGCGGCTCCACGACCCAGGTGCACTCCGGCAAGGTCACCGGGCTGGACGCGACGGTGAACTACGGCAACGGCGACATCGTGAACGGGTTGATCCAGACCGATGTGTGCGCGGAGCCCGGGGACAGTGGAGGGTCGCTGTTCTCGGGGAACAGCGCGATCGGGCTGACGTCCGGTGGCAGTGGTGACTGCACCTCCGGCGGGGAGACGTTCTTCCAGCCGGTGACGGAGGCGTTGTCGGCGACCGGGACGTCGATCGGCTGACGGTCGGTTCGGTGGTGCGTGGAGTCCCGTCCCCTCTGTGGGGGCGGGACTTTCGCGTTTCGCGGTGGCCGCGACATCAAACGCCACAATCGGGTCCGAACAGCCGTTTCCGCAGGTGAGAGGCGACTCGATCGGCGTCGTACATACGTTCGGTTTTTGGTCTATGGTGGAGGTGAGGCGATAGGGAACTGATGTTCGACAGCGGGAGGTGTGGATGCCTGGCTTCACTCATCTGCACACCGTCTCCGGGTTCTCCCTGCGCTACGGCGCCTCGCACCCGGAGCGCCTCGCCGAGCGCGCCTCCGAGCGGGGGATGGACGCCCTCGCCCTCACCGACCGCGACACCCTCGCGGGTACGGTCCGGTTCGCCAAGGCCTGCGCGAAGGCGGGGGTGCGGCCGTTGTTCGGGGTGGGGCTGGCCGTGGAGGAGGCCGAGCCCGTAGGGCAGGAGCGGCGCCGTGCTCCCGTGCGCGGAGGTGCCTTCGTCGACGAGTCGGCCCCCCGTGTCACCTTTCTCGCCCGGGACGGCGCCCGCGGCTGGGCCGACCTGTGCCGGCTCGTCACGGTGGCGCACTCCGACAAGGGTGAGCGGGGCACGCCGCTGCTGACCCGGGCCGAGAACCGGGGGGACGGGCTGACCGTGCTGCTCGGGCCCGCCTCCGATGTCGGCCGGGCCCTCGCCGCCGGCCGTCCCGACCGGGCCGCCCGGCTGCTTGTTCCCTGGCGGGAGACCTATGGCGACGCCCTGCGGCTCGAAGCCGTCTGGCACGGGCGGAAGGGCACCGGACCGGGCTCCCTGCGGCTGGCCGCCCGTACGGTCGGCTTCGCCGCCGAGCAGCGGATCCGCCCCGTCCTCAGCAATGCCGTACGGTACGCCGACGCCGGCCTCGGCCCGGTCGCCGACGTCCTGGACTCCGCCCGCCGCCTTGTCCCCGTCGGCGCCGTCAAGGAACTGGACTCCGGCGAGGCCTGGCTCAAGGACGCGGGGTCCATGCTGGCGGCCGCCGAACGGATCGTCGAGGCCGCGGGTTTCCGGCGCGACACCGCCCACCGGCTGCTGGAGCAGACACAGGCCACGGCCGCCGAGTGCCTGGTCGATCCCGAGGACGACCTCGGGATCGGCACCGTCCACTTCCCCGAGCCGCACCTCGTCGGCGCGGGCCGCCGCACCGCCCAGCGGGCACTGGCCTCGAGGGCGGCGGCCGGGATGGTGCTGAAGGGGTACGCGGGCAGGCCCGCGTACTGGGAGCGGATGCACGAGGAACTGGACATCATCGCCCACCACGGATTCGCCTCCTACTTCCTGACGGTCGCTCAAGTGGTCGATGACGTACGGGACATGGGTATCCGGGTCGCCGCACGTGGCTCCGGCGCCGGTTCCCTGGTCAATCACCTTCTAGGGATCGCCCACGCCGATCCCGTCGAGCACGGGCTGCTGATGGAGCGGTTCCTGTCCACGCGGCGGCTCGTTCTGCCCGACATCGACATCGATGTGGAGTCCGCGCGCCGCCTCGAGGTCTACCGGGCGATCATCGGGCGGTTCGGGACCGAGCGGGTCGCCACCGTCGCGATGCCGGAGACGTACCGGGTGCGGCACGCGATCCGGGACGTGGGGGCGGCCCTGTCCATGGACCCCGCCGACATCGACCGCATCGCCAAGTCCTTCCCGCACATCCGGGCGCGTGACGCCCGCGCGGCCCTGGAAGAACTGCCCGAACTCAAGGCGCTGGCCGGGGAGTTCCGGCGGGAAGGGGCGCGGTACGGGCGGCTGTGGGAGCTGGTCGAGGCCCTCGACGCTCTTCCCCGGGGGATCGCCATGCATCCGTGCGGGGTGCTGCTCTCCGACGCGACCCTGCTCCGCCGTACACCGGTCATGCCGACCAGCGGCGAGGGGTTTCCCATGTCGCAGTTCGACAAGGAGGACGTCGAGGATCTCGGGCTGCTCAAGCTCGATGTGCTGGGCGTGCGGATGCAGTCGGCGATGGCGCACGCTGTCGCGGAGGTGGAGCGGGCCACGGGGGAGCGGATCGACCTGGACGCCGTACCGCCGGGTGACCCGGCGACGTACCAACTCATCCGGTCCACCGAGACGTTGGGCTGCTTCCAGATCGAGTCGCCGGGGCAGCGGGACCTGGTCGGGCGGTTGCAGCCGGCCACCTTCCACGATCTCGTCGTCGACATCTCGCTCTTCCGGCCCGGTCCTA
>NZ_KQ948685.1 GCF_001514145.1 Streptomyces canus | reverse complement strand
GAGGATCCACCAACGATTGCGATGTGGTGAGTCTGGGTGCGGGTGGGTGGAAACAGTGGTCGTTCCAAGCGTGTCGTCGGAGGGTTGGGACATGACGAAACTCCAGGTGAAGTGGTGTTGGTGAGGGGAAATCCGGTGTCGAGGGCGCGGGACGGCTGCGTCGGCGCGGCTCGCCTTGTGGTCCGGTCGGCGTGGGAACCGGGAAGCCGGTCGGTTCGCCACGCTGCATGGCGCGTCCGGCCACCTGGCCGGGGCGGGCGGCCTCGCGCTCGATCAGCGGCCCTTTGAACAGTCGGAGAGCAGTCGGTCGGCTCAATCAGCCGGGGCTGCTCTTGCCGTGTCGCCAGTAGCTGAGGAAGACGACGTCGGTGAGCTGCTGAAGGTAGGAGGCGGCGGCGTTGGCCCGGGACAGGCGCAGTCCTCCGGTGAGACGGGTGAGGTTCTCCAGACACCTTTTTGTGTCTCATCTGAGTGACTTCCGAAGCGTGCCCGTGGCTCTGGAGGTGCCTCCCCGTTGGCCCTTGGCATACGCGCGAACATGCCCGGCCGCGTACGCCGAGTCTCGGAGGTGTTGTGCAGCTCTACTTCGCGAAGCACCGTGCTGTGTGGCGGGTTGGGGATGTAGCGGGGATTAATCGCGCCCTACTGGAAGACGTGCTGCAGCGCTATAGGCTGCCCGCCGGGACGCCGGTCCTCCTCGATGATGCGATGCGGCCCGTCGAGCCGCTGTCGTCGTGGTTCCGCAGGTTGGCCTGGTGTCGTACTGGCTCGAAAACGATGCGGACATACGCCTATGCGGTGCTGATGCTGCTGGGCTTTCTCCGCGCCCGTGGCCAGGACCTACGCTCTGCAACCGAGTCGGACATCGTCCAGTTCGAGCAGTGGCGGCGCCAGCACGCAGAGAAGACCGTCGAGGAGCCGACATGGGACAAGGACGCGGCCGCGATCGGGCAGCTCTACGATTTCCTGGTCGACATCGGTTATGTCGCGGCCCGCCCCTGGCGATCAACGCCGCGGGGCAACTCGCTGGGCAGCGGCATCAGCACGGACGTCCGGGTCCGGCACATGGAGATCGAGCAGTACATCTACTTCCGGGACGTCGGCTTCGGCGGGCTTACGCCGGATGCCGAACTGGACACGTCGTTCCGTGGCTGGCGGCCACACCGCAACCGAGCGGCCTGCGAACTCGCTCTGCTGACCGGCATGCGCATCCAGGAGTGGTCCACGCTGCTGCTGCCTGAACTCGGGCTGGAGGCTAGCGCCCGGCCTTACACAACGGACGTCGACCTGGCGGCCTGCGCAAAGAGAAAGCAGCCCCGATCCGTCTATGTCCCGACCGACGCGATGGAACTACTCGACCCCTACCTGACCATCGAGCGTCCGGAGATCGTAGCGAAGGCCCAGCGCACACTGCGGCGCCAGCATCGAGACCTGTTCGTGGTAACCCGCATCGAGGCGAACGGCCGCAAGTTCCGCGGTGTCCTGGAGGGCCGCACGATCACGCGGGTGGTCAAGGACATGGATCCGGACCTGCGCAGGATCACGGTGCTAGAGACCGGCGGCGGCCTCGAGCCCCTGGCACTCTTCCTCGGCCGCGGTGGGAAGATGCTTACCTTCTCGGGCTGGGACCGGGTCCGCTGGCGGGCCTGGGAACGGATGGAGAGCTGGTCGACACACCATTCCGGCCCGCAGATGCCCCGGCGCTGCTGGGTCTATCACGACCTGCGGCACACCTTCGCCCTGCGGCTGCTGATCTTCTTGACCAGGGAAGGTCTCGGCGACGCAAAGGCCCAGGAACTGCCCGTGGCGACGCTGCTGGACCATATGACCGGCAACCCGCTGCTGATCGTCCAGCGGCGACTCGGTCACCTGCGGCCCTCGACCACCTACCGCTACGTCCGCTATCTGAAGGACCCGATGCGGGAGGTCGACGATGCCTTCCGCGAGTGGACCGCGGCTGGCGGCGCCTCCTATATCACCATCGCCCGTCACATGATGAGCCTGGAAGAGCACGCCCATGCCGCGCAGAGGTGAGTACACCCGCGACTTCCCCATCCCCGCGCCTCGCTCGGCCGAGCCTGAGCCGGCCAGGATCGGCCTGCGGGAGGTGATCGCCTTCGAGAGCAATGGTGACAAGGTCGTCTTCACGCTCGACCCGTCGGACTTCACCTGCTCAGTGCTGGTGGGACAGCTGGCTGACGAGTGGGGTGAGTTGGCTGCGGCCGAGACCTGGTCGGCCAGCACCGTCCGATCCTACCGGACGGCGATCGAGTCGTTCTGCGAGCACGTTGACGCCACCGTCCCTCGCGCTGGTTCGGCCTCGCTGGGCGGGGCCGAACCGGATCTCCATTTCGCAGTGACCGAGTGGATCCGCCTGCTGCCAGGTGACTTCCTGCCCGGTTCGCGGATGCCAGCTTGGCACGCGGGGCGGATCCGGACCCTGATCGCACGGCGGATCGAGCACCCCGACCGGTCCGTCGCGGGACACATGCCCGGATGGGTGGGCGGTGCCCTCGGTCTGCGCCGTGGACAGTGCGTCGAGCTGGACGAGTTCACCCGGGCTGACAAGAAGGCCTTGGTCCAAGCGGCCTGGGCTGACCATCTGGCGATCAAGGCGCGGGTCGAGCGCGGGTGGGAGTTCGCCCAGAGCGGCTCCAATCCGGCCGAAGGAGGCTGGCACGAGCTGGCGAATCTCCTCTGGGCCATCGCTCATCAGGAGGGGGCCTGCGAGGAGATCATCCGGCAGCTGCCGCCGTGGCGGGACATGCCGGCGTCTCTTCGTGATCTGTTGCCTGAGGGTGTCGAGCCACGTTCCGGGAAGCGGATGTTGGTGCGGTTCCTGGTCCGTCAGCTCTATCTGCACAACCTGGACCTGCAGAGCTACCGGATCTTGCTGATGGCGGCCACCGGCCGGTCCGCTGAGGAAGTCGCTTCTCTGACCGAGGACACCATCGAGTTCGGGCCTCGCAGCGTGTTGATCGATTTTGCCAAGGGGCGGGCACACGCTCAGATGCGGCAGGCCTTCAGCGCCTCCGGCACCGCTTCGGCGGCCTCTTTGCATCCTGGCCGACCGCGTCTGGACGCCGCCGACCTGGTCCGGACCCTCCTTGAGCTGAGCCGACCACTGGCCAGGAGAGCCGGAGCCGACCCGGTCCCGCTGTTCCTGAAGGCGTCCTTGGACATCCACTCGCTGCGGATCGCGCCGTTCGACGGCGCCCAGGCCGGCACCAGTCTCGTCAGCTGGCTTCAGATTCATGGCGTCCACGTCGACGGGCCAGCCGACATCCGCCGACTGCGCAAATCCGGAAAGGTGGAGAAGGCCATCGCTTTCCAGGGCCGCGTCAGCGACATCGCCGACGACCACAGCGAGGAGGTCTTCCGCCGCCACTACGCGCATGGCACAACGCTGCGGGTCATCTCGGGGAACGTGATCACCGCCGCGCAGAGTCGCTGGTTCGCCCAGGCCATCGATGGACCCGTCGTGCTCACCGGAGACGCCGAGCAAACCCTTGAGGAGCCGGGGTCGGCCGACGCACTCGGCTTGACTCGTGAGGAAATCGAGGACCTGCGCTCCGGCCAGCTCAACATGGGCGTCTCCAGCTGCAAGGACCCCTTCTCGTCCCCTTTCGGCCGCCCGGGGCAGCTCTGCCCAGTCGCACCGACCCGCTGCCTGGAATGCCGTAACGCGTTCGTGCTGCCCTCGAACCTGCCCCAACTGCTGCTTTTCGCTGACCACTTGGCCCAGCTCCAGCTCCGCTCGTCGCCCCAGCACTTCCACGCGCTCTGGGGGCAGAGCCGCATCAACGTTAACGAGGCAATCAGGGCCCGCACTGACGCCGAGATCGCCGAGGCCCACCGACAGATCGCTGCCGAGGGCCTGTCCCTGCAGCTTCCCCTTGCCGCGCACGTGGAGTTCGACGCATGACCCGCCTGCCCCTGCCCGAACCTCGCTCAATTTTCCGGGACGACGAACCGGTGATCCAGTCACACCGCCTGCTGCCCGGCGCGAAGTTGCCCCGGTTCGGGGACACCGGCTGCTGGGACTTCAACGGAGTGATCTACCGGCCGGTGAACCAGGACCGGGCCAACTCGCGGCTCCGGCTGCACTGCCTGGGCCCGCGCTGGAACCTCCTGGCCCGCGAACTGGCCATGATCTGGCTCAACCCGCGCCATCCTGCCGTTCTCGCCCACGGCATTCATCTGCGAGCCACTCCCTACGAGGTCAACACCATCCGGACACGGATCGCCCACCTCCGCGCGCTGGCCCAGTTCGGCACCGACCACCGACTCCCCGACGACATCACCCAGTGGTCGGACGAGGACCTCCACCGCTACGTCGACCACCACAACACCCCGGGAACCTCCACCGCCACCGACCACATCACGGTCATCCGGTCCCTACACCAGTTCCGCCACATCCTGGCCTGCGGCGGCCGGGAGAAAGACCCCTGGCCCGGGCTGAGCGTCCACAAGATTCTCGACATCCCGCGGGACGCCGAGCTGAAGACCCCCGTGGTCACGCCCGAGACCTGGTTCCCGCTCGTCCGCGCTGCCTGGACCTACATCGACGTCTTCGGCCCTGACATTCTCAAGGCCCTGGACAGATGGCAGGCCATCCAAGCTGGCTTTTACAACGGTCCCATCGCCGAGATCCACCGTCGCTTCGCGGCATGGCTCGCCGACCCCGCAAGCCGCGTCCCCATCCGCGTGGCCGGGGATCCACTGGGCACGATCAACTGGACGTTGTTGGGCGCCCTGGTCGGCCGCAGCCCCCGCAAGGCCAGGTTCTTCCCCGCCCATAGCAAGGCCGGCCTCGAACGCCGCCGAGTCGTCGAGCGACTCGCCGCCGAGGGCAAGACCCAGTTCGGTCTACTGCCCGAGCTGGCCGAGGTCGAGCGACCGGACGGCAGCCGCGGCCCCTGGAGCGAATCGCTCCAGCCCCAGCAGCTGCACTTTGAGGCCGTGGCCCTACGCAATGCCTGCTACTGCTTCGTCGTCGCGCTGTCGATGATGCGGGACTCCGAGATCCGCGAAATCACCAAGGGGTCCATCGTCGAGCACTTCGGCACCCCGGCAGTGAAGTCGACCAAGCGGAAACTGGATGCAGACCTGCCCACCAAGCACTGGTGGATCGTCAGTCCGGTCGCCCGAGCCATCGAGACTGCCGAGCAACTGTCCCAGCACCCCGAACTGGCCTTTGCCTCCGTCCCCGGCTACGACCCGGACACGCTCTTCAGCAGCGGCGACGCGCTCGTCGACTTCGTCAGGCGTGTCAATGACCAGCGCCACGTGACCGGGCTCGACGAGATCCCGCCACAGCACGTAACACCGCACATGTTCCGCCGGACCATGGCGATGCTCACCCGGGACTTCCCCGGCTCCGAGATCGCCGTCGGCATGCAGCTCAAACACGTCGCCACCAGAGCCTAGCCAACCGGACCACCAGCGGATACATGGAGCGCGACCCATCCTGGGCACGGTACCTCCATGAAGCGATCGCCGAGCGCCGCTTCGAACGGCTAAAGGAACTCTTCGCCGCGGACAGCCGGGGCAGCGCTATCGGCTTCGGCCCCGGCGCCGACCGGATGCGCGAGGCATTCGCCGCGGTCCGTCAGCAGGCGGAAGTGCTGCGCGCCACCGGCCAGGCCAAGCGCGGCGACATCCGCGTCGAGCACAGCCTGCTGCGACGCACCCGCTTCTCGATCCGGTTCGGCAAGCTCAACCACTGCACCATGAACGACGACGACCCCGCGGGCGCCAAGTGCATCGAAGACGCCGTCGTTCCCGAAGGGCACCGCGGCCCCCTCCTGGACCGCTGCCAGCCATCCCGATGTGCAAACAGCGTCCTCGGCCCTGAGCACCTGCCAATCTGGAAGGCCGAACACGCTTCTCTGAACCGCCTGCGAGCCGACTCCTCGCTGCCCAAGAACCGCAAGGCCCTCCTTGACGCCCAACTCCACGAGGTCAACCTCATGATCCGGAAGGCCGAGCAGTGACCGTCTCACCCAAGACCAAGCAGGCACTCCGCGAAGCGATGGAACGGCTACTCACCGGCCAGTCACAGCACACCGACGGCAATCTGACCAAGAACAACCTTTGCCGCGAAGCCCAGATCAGCAGGGCCACCATGAACCGGGCCACCGACGTTCTCACCGAATGGGACAACCGGGTCAAGACCAGCGCCGCAGGCCTCCGAGAACACCAGCACGACGCGGAACTCGCCGAGCTCCGCCGCAAACTCCGCAAGAGCCGGGCGGAATGTCACCGGCTTCAGGATCAGGTCGACGCCGCGGCAACCGTCATCATGACCCTCCTCGCCGAGAACGCCGCACTCCGCGAGCACAAGATAAGCAGCTCAGCCGCCGTCATCCCGCTTCCTCTCGGCCGAGCGCGATCCACGCAAGAATGAAAGTGATCAGCCACTGCGGCAACAACTTGGGCAACAGCCAACACCCTGCGCGCGAACACCGTCCTGCACTACGGCAAGGACGGCACGCTGACCGGCCCGGACAAGGAGCACGCCGAGACCTCAGAGGGTTCCGTGAGGCTATGTCCGTAATGCCGTTGGCTCTAGGGTAGAGCTGCTGGTGGCGGGCTGGGCGAGGTCCGCCGGTGGCAGCGGGACGGCATCTGGCACCGGATCCTCATGCGGCTCCAGTCCCTGGCCGACGCGAAGGGGGCGATCACGTGGGACCTGAGCGTCGACTCCACGGTGTGCCGCGCTCATCAGCATGCGGCCAGGGCCCGCAAGCAGGGTGACCTACAGAAGGAACCACCAGGCGGGGTCTTCACCGAGCCGGGTGATCACGCGCTTGGTCGCTCGCGCGGCGGGCTCACCACCAAGCTGCACCCAAGGACTGTCCGGCGGATCATGGCCGGAGCCCAGATGGGGACAACGGCTGCCCGCCGCGCGTCCGCGTGATCCATTCCGGCGAGGGGGCGGAACCGGTCCTCGTACCCCAAGCCGCACTGCAACCGTGGATCTGCCAGCCCTGTCTTCGTCTTCATGACAGCCAACCCACGGCCACGATCAACCGAAGACGACCGGGAGCTGCGCCTGTGGAAGGTCGGCCGGGCCCTGACCGTCACCTTCGTCGCTGCGGTTCTGGCCGCGGGCGGCATCTTCTACGGCTTGGTGGTCCTGCTGGACTTCCAGGGAATCGACAGCACCACGAAGCTCGACGCGAAGACGCTCTTCGACCTGGTGAAGCTCTCCTTCGGCGTGGTCGCCGGGGCCGGCGCGCTCGTCGCCCTGGTCGTCGCCTACCGCCGCCAGCGCGTCGACGAGGCTGGCGCCCACCGCGAAGCCACCCGACTCCACACCGAACGCTTCTCCCAGGCCGTCGACAAACTCGGCTCGGACTCCCCGGCCGTCCGGCTCGGTGGCGTCCATGCCCTGGCAGGTCTTGCTGACGACGCCCCCGACGACAACCTGCGCCAGACCTGCATCGACGTTCTGTGCGCCTACCTCCAACTCCCCTTCACCTCAGATCCGGGCGACGACCCCGCAGACCAGGAGGAGCACCACCGGTACCTGGCCCTCCGCAAGGTCCGGCATACAATCCTGCGCCTCATCAGCGACCACTACCGACGCCCGAAGGGAACCCACCGCTCCTGGCAGGGCTGCGACCTCGACCTCACTGGCGTCACGATCGACAGCAACATGGATTTCGGGGACGCGAACTTCTCCGGAGGCAGGGTGTCCTTCATCGACGCGACGTTCTCCGGCGGCACGGTGTCGTTCGACCGCGCGACGTTCTCCGGCGGCACGGTGTCGTTCCACCGCGCGACGTTCTCCGGCGGCAGGGTGTCCTTCCTCGGTGTGACGTTCTCCGGCGGCACGGTGTCCTTCCTCGGTGTGACGTTCTCCGGCGGCACGGTGTCGTTCAACCGCGCGACGTTCTCCGGCGGCGAGGTGTCGTTCCACGACGCAGTGTTCTCCGGCGGCACGGTGTCGTTCGACCGCGCGACGTTCTCCGGCGGCTCGGTGTCGTTCGCCGACGCGAGGTTTTCCATCGGTGCGGTGTCGTTCCGCGACACAGTGTTCGTCGGCGGCCCGGTGTCGTTCCGCGGCGCGGCGTTCTCCGGCGGTGAGGTGTCGTTCATTCGCGCGACGTTCTCCGGCGGCTTGGTGCTCTTTGACCGTGTGACGTTCGCTGGCGGCGCGGTGTCATTCATCTGCGCGACGTTCTCCGGCGGCAGGGTGTCCTTCCTCGGTGCGACGTTCTCCGATGGCCGGGTGTCGTTCCGCGGCGCGGCGCTCACCGGTGGCGAGGTGTCCTTCACCGAAGCGACGGGTCCAGCTCCCTCTGAGCTGCTCACTGCCGTCGGCACCGCTTCTGTGTCGGTCGTCCTTCCCTCCGCTTGGCTACCCGCGGATCCATAGGAAGGGGGGAGGCAGAAACGGCCCCCGTGCCGGGCGCCTCTGGTCATGATGGTCGGTCGGGCCCGACAGGTCATGACGCTCCGGCACGCGGGACCACCGCCTGGTGGTGGAGGAAACCTGGACGTGCGCCTGGTCGCCGAGGAGATCCCAGGGCCGGACTGCCTGAGGCTAAGACCGTGTCCTATCCCTCCGCCTGGGCTGTCATTGACCCAGCGCCAGCACTTGGAGCTACTGCCGTATTGGACGGCTGTCACGAGCTGACCGTGGCAGAGTTATCCACAGGCTGGCGCGGGGCTGGCGGCATGTTCGTACGGTGTGGGCTTCACTGATCACGAGCACGGGGGTGCGGTGTGCAGTACGAGGTCGACCTGGCGATCCGGGCGGAGGATGTGCTGGAGGAACTGCCGCCGCAGGGACGCCAGGAGGTCATGGAGACGATTGCCGCGGTGCTGGTGCGGCCGCGCGAGTGGCCCGAGCCCGGCGGATGGCAGGCAGCGGTTGTCTTCAGGCCTCGCCCGTGGGTGTCGTTCACCGCGTTCCTCGGCGGCATCGAGGTGATCGACGTCGGCTGGGCGGGCTGACGCAGTCCGGGGCCTTCGCAAGGAGCGTGGCTGCGCAGGCCAGCACGTTTTCCGGCGTGTGCTCGGCGAGCAGACCGCTCAGCTGGGACTCAAGGCGTTGACGTCGCTCCCGCGCGAGCGCGCTTGTGATCCGTGCGCCCAGGACGTCCCGGGGGCGTCGGCCGCTGGCAGCCGTCGCGCTGTGGATCGCGGCTTCGGTGTCCCCGCCAAGGGCGACATTGAGCAGGACGCGGCCATGGCGGTCGGGGTAGTGCGTGCTCAACACGTCGATCGGTACCACCGTGTCCAGCCGGCGCCGCAGCCGGTGCAGGGCCCGGCCCGGACTCGTGCCGCTCTGTACCGTCATCAGCCGGGTGTGGTCGGCGTTCGCTGCGAACCGCACCCTGTGACGGGCCCGGTCGAGTTCCCGGGCAGTGGCGGGTCTGGTCAAGGAGATCTCGACGGCGTACTGATGCGTCGTCACGAGTGGGTCCTTCGTCGTGTGTGGCTGCCGGAACCGGGGCGGCGCCGGTGAGTGGGCAGGCGGGTGTGGATGAGCTCGTGGTGGCGCAGTGGGTCGAAGGGCTCCCAGTCGGCGACGGCGAGGTCCCCGGCTGTGGGTGTGGCGTCGTGTTGCGGACAGCGCTGGCTGCGCCAGCGCAGCTGTTCCTGGTACGACAGCGCGGACAGGCTGTAGATGGCCATGACGTCCGATGGCAGCGCCAGTTGACCACCTTGCGCGGTCACGGGCACGAGGGTCCACACGCCCCGCAGAGCGCCGGGGCCGAGCACCTTGGCGGTGCAGCGGACGCGGCGCCGGGTCTGGGTGACGCACTGGATCTCCTCGACCGGGCAGGAAGCCAGGTAGCGGACATACAGCAGCTGCACGATTGGCCTGCTCGGGCGGCATGCCTCCTCACCTGACTGCGGGGCCGGTGGTGGAGCCGCAGACGAGGCAAAGAGCCCGGCATCGAGCAGCCTGCGCGTGCGCAGGGCGAGAGACCGGCGCAGCCCGGACAGCCTGGGCGCTTCCGGCGGCGCCGGGCGCGCGGGACACAGTACGGCGTGCGGAAGGCGGCACCAGGTGCTTCCGTCGCCCGAGGGGTGAGCGATGCCGGAGCTGACATGCCAGCGGCAGGACTCCGGCACCTGGTCTGCGGGCAGTTCGTGCGGATGCAGTCGTACCCGGCGTTCGTCGCTGCGCACGTACCACTCGATCGGATTGCCGCACTCGCGGCAGGAGGCCGTCTGGCCGCAGCGCAGTAGCCGGCTGACGCCCTCAGGGTCGACCCGAAGAGACCGCCGCACAGGGGCGCTTGCGCGGCTGCCGTCCCAGAGCCGTGCAGAAGGAGGAGGCGAAGAACACATGCGGGCGAAGCTGCCAGTCAACACGCCGTTCAGACAGCACCCGGCCCGCCAGATCCCCCAGGCAGCCCACAATGGGGCGACACCAGTGCGAACCGCTAATAGAAAGAGCTGGCGGCGAAGATCGACGTCACGCCCGCCGCTGTAGGCCAGTACGAAGCGGGTGGCATCCGCCCTCGCCCAGAGCAGGTCCGTCGGCTCGCTGAAGCGCTGGGGATGCCCAGCGCTTTCTTCACCGCGGGTCGTCCCCGCGCCGGGTTGGACACGGCCGCGGTCCACTTCCGTTCCCTCCGCTCTGCTCCCGCCCGAGAGCGGGAGCGAAGTCTGTCGTTCACGGAACTGCTGTGGGAGTTGACGTACGCGCTGGAAAATTACATCCGGCTGCCCAGGGTCGAGTTGCCGGGTTGGGACAGCGGTGAAACGATTCCCGACTTGCCCACGGATCCGCAGCAAGCCGCCCGAGCTTTGCGTGCTCGCTGGGATTTGGGCGACGGTCCGATTCCCCACCTGGTGCGCCTGCTGGAGTCGCGCGGCATCGTTGTGGCGGTCTTGCCTTATCTCAATTCGGACAGCCGGAAACTGGACGGCTTCTCCACGGCTCGGCTCCCCACCCGACCTGTGGTCGTGCTCAACGACGAGCGCGATGATGTCTACCGCCACCGGTACAGCTGTGCTCACGAGCTGGGCCACCTATTGCTGCATGGCGAAGCGCACCCTGGCGACATCGAGCACGAACGCCAGGCCAATGCCTTCGCCGCCGAGTTCTTGACACCCTCTGCGCGACTCACGGGCTCACTACCCACCCGCGTTGACTTCACCGCCTTGGGGCGCCTGCAACAGACCTGGGGGGTCTCCTTGGACTCCCTGTTGGTTCGGAGTCGGGAACTAGGCCTTCATACCGAAGCGGTGAGCAGCCGCGCATGGAGACGTCTCAAGGCCTCGCGGGCACAAGGACTGTTGCCATTCACTCCAGTTCGGGGCTTCCCCGGGGAAGTGCCCGTGCTGTTGCAGCGAGCCTTTGAAATGGCTCAGCGCAAGGGCATCACTGTGCAGAGGCTGGCTGGGGACCTGTGTTGGCCCGAGGACATGGTTGTCAGGCTTCTCGACACTCAAGATCCTCGCCCAGCCCTGCATCTCTCGGAGGCTCCCCAACTGGCATCAGCCACCAATGAGCGGCCTTACACCGATGAGTAGGACATAAGAGCATCGGGGCCCCAGAGTGGGGCCCCGATGCTGGTGTCCTGCGAGCGAGTCGACAAACCCGGACGGCAAACGACTTGCGGTGCCCAGCAAGGGAGTTGTGGCAAGCTTGACGTGCTTCTGGACCGGAGATCGCCCGGCAGACGGTTCGCGATCGTCGGAGGGCACGCAACGGTGCTGATCCCGCCCAGCTGAATGGAGCGGGTGAAACTGGCCGACGATTCAAGATCGTTGGACCGGCCAGTTTCCGTTGCGGCAAGCGGTCCCGTCAGCGCGGAGGCGCCGAGGGCAGACGTAATCTCCCGGCGTACCGGCCCGGCCACGGATCGAAGGAGCGGCACGGCGGTCAGCGCAGTAGAACCAGACAGCGGCCCCGGCCGACGAGCCGGACGATCTTCACCGTGGACACCGATTGACGACCAGCGTGAGTATCCCGCCCGCCCCCACATCAGACCCGCGACCGGCAAACGTCATGTTGCACAATGCTCATAGGGTCGTATGACACTCGGTGTGGTCACCTGTGGAAGGTGAGCGCCCGGCGCGTTCGAGGCCCGCTTGTCAGGAGGTCTCGTCCGGTATCGGAGGCGGGCTGTGGGTCAGACGGAGCGCCAGGGCACTGCCCGAGTCACGGTCGAGAGCTTCGTCCAGGGCAAGGCCAAGGTGCTCGGCCACGTCGCGGGTGTGGAGGCGAGCGGCGGCCTCCAGCAGAGTGGCGTAGATGTCGGCAGCGCTGCGCGTGCGGCGCCAACTGATTAGCGCGAGAACTACGGCGATCACGCCAGCGGGCCACCACAATGCCACTAGGGGCAGGTAGAGCACGCCCCAGGCAGACAACGTCGTCGCACGAGTGAGTGCCTGGCGGGCGAGCGTGATCTCGTTGCGGGCGGTCTCCGGCAGTACCAGCCATAAGTGCGGCCACAGGACGGCCAGGTCGAGATTGTAGTCACGCTGCATACGGACGGCCGACGCATGGATGCGGTCACCGCTCCACGTGGGACGGTCGGGCTCTTCCAGAGAGATGCGCGTCATGGCCGCGCCTGCCGCGTATCGTGTGGCGGGGTCGGCGCGCAGGCCCCGGGACCGTGCAGCCGCGGCCTCCTCTCGGCGGCGGCGCCAGGCGCGGGCGGCGCTTTTCCAGCGTTCTCGCCGGTGGGTGGTGAGCCGATCCGCCGGCCATCGGCCCCATGCGGGCCAGGTATGCCAGTCGGCGGCGAGATGGAGCTGTTCCACGAGGGAGCCGAGAGCCTGTGCGGCCAGCCCGGCCGCCGACGCACCGGCCAGCACGGCGGCCAGCAGCACCACCTGCCCTCCGACCGTGCTGACGGTGGGGGCGTCGGCCCACCTGGTGACCTGGCCCGTTACGCGATCAACCGCGAAGGGGTGGCTCTGGCCGAGTGCCCGGGCCGCGACGGCGACGGACAGATAGAGGGCACCCGGCAGAACCAGCAAGGACAGCCACCGTTCGGCGAGCTTCTTGCCGAGTTCCCCCCACAGACTTCCCATCGGCTACAGCCAGTCCTGGCGCAGCACCTGGCCGCTAATCGCGCAGCGAGGCACCGGAACGGGGCCCTGCGGCCACCAATGGCGTGTACACCGGTTGGCCGGGCATAGGAACACCGGCTCGCCTGGGCGGAGGCCTGGGGCAGAAACGGGCCCGCCGTGCGGACCGCGGTCTGTACGGCCGTTGTCGCCGTAGGCGTGGAGTCCCTTCACATCACTGGTGACGGCTTGCAGAACCTCGTGCAGCGTGTTCACCGCCGCCGTGACGTCTCCACCGCTGCGAGCCGTGGCCACCAGGTCGTCCAGCACGGCGTCACCAGTCGGCCCGGAACTCAGACACCGACGGATGTCGATCATGTTTGCGCAGACGATGGCCACTTTCTGCGCCGTCGAGTCCTGCTCTGGCATGCTGCTCCCCCTCGGGACAGTCGGTCGCGCGGGTTGCCCTGGAAAAAGTACTGCCGATCAGCCTATTCAGCGACGGCTTCTCACAACTACCCTGAATTGGCGGCACTTTACCTCTATCCTGACAAAGTACGCAGAGCCTTGCCAGACGGGCCAACACCCCCGTCCTTATCAGCGGTCAAGTTGTGCCTCCCCGGCCCGGTGCCCCCTCGAAGTCATGGTCGACAAGTGGCAAAGGCCAAGCCCGGAGGCCGGGAGCCTCGAGTCCGGGGCAACGAAGAAGGTAACGGGGGGCGTGTTGTCTGCTGAGCGACTAGCCGCAATGGCCGACCGCCTGCGCAGGGTCGAGGAGACCCGCGATCTGTCCCTGGTGCTGGCACCAGATGCCGTGCGCGAAGCCCATGCGCTCGCCGAGCTTCTTTCTGAGGACGACGACCTCCAAGTCCGGTATGTGCTCGGCTGGTTCCACTTGTGGCGCTCTACTGCACTGCGGGCCCCCGACAACGACGCCGAGCTAGCTGACGCCGTTCGGATGTTCACCCCCGCTTTCCTCGCCAGCACCTATGACCTGCCGACCTTTTTGCTGCCCCTGATCGCTCATGAAGCGTTCGATCAGGCCTACGAGATACTCCAGGGCGCAGAGGCTTCGTCCGACCCAGGCGCGCTCTCCGCCGCGGTGGACCTATGGCAGCGCATGGTCGAGTCGATGGACCCCGACTCGCCGCTCCTCAGATACGCGCTGAGCTACGTCGGGCACGCGCTGCTGACCCGGTTCCGCCGGACGGGCACCGTGGCGGACCTCGACACAGCTGTCGACCGACTCCAGGCAGCCGCGGACGCTACCCCCGCCGACCATAGCAACCACGCCGGAATGCTGTCCGACCTGGGGATGGCCTTGCTGGACCGGTTCAAGCGGGTCGGCGCGGTGGCAGATTTGGACGCTGCCGTCAACCGCCTCCAGGAAGCCCTGGACGCCATCCCCGAAGACCACACCGACCGCCCGGAAGTACTGAACAATCTGGGCCTGGCCTTGCGAGACCGGTTCGGGCGGACCGGCTCGATGGCGGACCTAGACACCGCCATCGACCACCTCCAGGAAGCCCTGGACGCCACCCCCGGAGACCACACCGACCCTGCGGCCATGCTGAGCAACCTGGGGATGGCGTTGCGGGACCGGTTCGAGCGGGATGGCGCGATGGCGGACCTGGACACCGCCATCGACCACCTCCAGGAAGCCGTGGACGCCACCCCCGCACACCACAGCAACCGCGGTGGACGGCTGACCAGCCTGGGTATCGCGCTGAAGACCCGGTTCGGGCGGACCGGCGCGGTGGCGGACCTGGACACCGCCATCGACCACTTCCAGGAAGCCGTGAGCGCCACCCCCGCACACCACCCGGAGAGAGCCGAGCGCCTGTCCGCCGCCGGGAACGCACTGGTGACCCGATTCGGGCAAGGCGGCGCGGTGGCGGACCTGCACACTGCGATCGACCGCCTCCAGGAGGCCGTGGACATCACCCCCGCCAGCCACACCGACCGCATGATGTACCTGTCGAACCTCGCCGGAGCGTTGCGGGACCGGTTCGGGCGGGACAGCGCGGTGGCGGACCTGGACGCCGCCATCGACCGCCTCCAGGAAGCCGTAGACACCCTCCCTGCCGACCACGCCAACCGCGCGGCGATGCTGTCGAATCTCGCGGGAGCGCTGCGCGCGCGGTTCGAGCACGCAGGCGCCGTGACCGACCGGGAGGACGCGCTAAGGGCCTGGTCCGGGGCGCTGGAGACAAGGTCCGCACCTTCCGGGATCCGCGCGGCAGCGGGGTGGACTGCGGCCGGTGTGCTGGCACAAGCTGGCGACTACGAGCGGGCGGCAACGGCGGCCGAGAAAGCGGTGCGTCTGCTGCCCCAGGTGGCACCGCGCCGACTGGAGCGCACGGATCAGCAACATGCGGTCGGCGGCTTCGCCGGTCTGGCGAGTACGGCCGCCGCGCTCGCACTCGCCGCCCCGGGCGGGACCGCGACCGAGCGGGCGGAGCGTTCGCTGGCGCTGCTGGAGGCGGGCAGGGCGGTGTTGCTCAGCCAGGCGCTGGAGACCCGAAGCGATCTGGCCGACCTGCGCACGCGTGAGCCCGAGCTGGCCCGGGACTTCATCGACCTGCGGGAACGCTTGGACCAGCCTGCGGGCCACATGCGGGACCGACGCCGACTCGCAGCGGAGTTTATGGCCATCCTCACCGAGATCCGGAAGGTCGCGGGCTTCGGTTCCTTCGCGCTCCCTCCCTCGGTCGATGAACTGAAGGCCGAGGCCGCGCAAGGTCCCGTAGCGATCTTCAACATCAGCGGTTATCGCAGTGACGCCCTTCTACTGACCGCCGAGGGCGTCACCAGCGTGCCGATGCCCGAACTCGCCCCGGGGAACGTGATCGCCCAGGTCAACGCTTTCCGGACCGCTCAGCGCCTGGCGGCGTCAGGGGCGGATGCGGCCGAGCGGGTGAAGGCGCAGGCAGCGGTCATCCGCATACTCGAATGGCTGTGGGACGCTGCGGCTGGTCCGGTGATGACTGCCCTGAACTGTCACGCTCGGCCCTCGCAAGAACATGAGGGCCATGCCGAGGAGGCATGGCCACGAGTGTGGTGGGCGCCGGGCGGGCTGCTGGGGCAGCTCCCCGTACACGCTGCGGGGTACCACAAGGACCGGCCGGACGACCCGAACCGACGCACGGTGATGGATCGGGTGGTCTCTTCCTACACGCCCACCGTGCGCGCCCTACGCTATGCCCGCGAGCAGGTTGTCAGCCAGCCAGATCCGCCCCCTGCGGCCTCGCGGGCCTTGATCGTCGCCATGCCGACCACGCCCGGGCTGCCTGGACATGGCCGACTGCACTTCGTCGAGGAGGAAGCCGCGATGCTGCAGGCCCGGCTACCCAACCACATCGTGCTGAGGGAGCCGAACCCCGAAATGGGGACTCCAGATTGGGCAGCGCGGACACCGACGAGGACCAACGTTCTCGCACACTTGCCGGAATGCACCATCGCTCACTTCGCCTGCCATGGTGCCAGCGACCCCGCCGATCCGTCCAAGAGCCTTCTACTTCTCCACGACCACGCGAAAGCGCCGCTCACGGTCGCCAGCCTCGCCCCCGTCGACCTCGATCAGGCGCAGCTGGCCTACCTGTCTGCCTGCCGCACCGCGGCCGTAGACGCGACGAGCCTGCTCGACGAAGCGATCCATCGCACCTCCGCCTTTCAACTTGCCGGCTTCTCCCACGTCATCGGCACCCTCTGGGAGATTGACGATCAAGTCGCCGTCCGCGTCGCTAAAGCCTTCTACGACGGTTTGAACACCGATTCCGGGGTGGACTGCCGCAAGGCAGCCAAGGCCCTGCATGACGCGGTACGCCAGGTCCGGGACGGCTGTGGCCTGCCGCCCCCTCTCGATCGAACGCACCTACCACTATTGTGGGCCGCCTACGTCCACGCCGGCGCATGACGGCGCGGTTCCCCTACGGTATCGGTACTGGTGGGTTCCCCTATTCAAGTCGTCAGTTCCTCATGCATGCCAGATCGCGGTAACCGTGTGTGGCTGCCGGTGGAATGATGTGTCCCCGCACCGGCGCCGTCCCGCACGTGGCCTCCTACATCGTCACCACGCACCCCCCGAAGAGATTCTTGAGCGACTCGGGTTTGTAGCCGGGGGCCGGCGCCGGAGGGCGTGGCTCGCGCTCCCGGTCCTGCCAGAGGTGATGGGCCCGGACATGCTCGATCACCTCGTCCCTGCTGGCCGGCAGGTAGAGCTGAGTCGTCGACAGATGCGCGTGGGCGAGGACCCACTGCACGTCGGTGAGCGGCATCTTCGGGTCTTGGGCGAGCCGGTGGGCGGCCGTGTGCCGGCAGTTCCTCGGCGCGGGCCGCGTTGGAGACCCAGAAGGCCAGCATGGCCTGGTCGCGGTTGTACTTCAGAGCGGCGAACAGCGCATTGAACATCTCGTCGGGGATCCGGCGTGGCAGCCGTTTCGGGATGGTCGGCCGGTAGCGTCCCTGCCCCTCGTTTCGGAAGGCTCGGCAGGGTTGTGATGGGCGTTGGCCCGGCTTGACCTGGGTGAACGCGCGAGAGGAAATGGATTGATGACCGGCCCGTGCCCTCGTCGCGGTGAAAGCTGTAGAACGTGCGCAGCACCGTCTCGCAGTGCACCAGCGTGTTCAACGCATACGCCGTACCGGGGGTCGGCTTCCCGGTGACCGGGGTCGGTATCCCTGGTGGAACCGCCGTTTCTTCTTCTTGCGTACGGGCTTGTCCGCGATCTGCATCCAGCGCGCGAAGTCGCGCGCCTCGAGCCTTGAGCTCGGTGGCTTCCTTTTCTGAGGGCTCCACGAGTGCTCGACCGTTGGCTATGAGGTGCGGAGCGGGCCGATGGACGAGTGATGTCGGCGGCTGGCTCAATTCTGTGGACAGGCTGGATATGGGCTGGCGGTCAGGGTGGGTTGCTCCGACTCTGGCAGCAGCATGCGTTGCCTGCGGCAATGTAGGGGGGCGGTCATGGGGTCGGTAGCAGGTGCAGATGCGTGCACTTTCGTCGCTCTCATCGCCCTACTGGCAGTCTGCTCTGTCTACTTCAGAGGGCGCCGGTCTCGGAATTGCCGAGGAGTCCTGGGCGTCCTCATCGTGGTCCTGATGGTGATCACGAGTGTCGGAGCACTGACAAGCGGGCAGGAGCCGAGGCAGACGCGAGCGGCCGCCGCAGACCAGCAGAAGGGGCCGGGCGGCTTGGACATTCAGCCCTCCGCTACCGGATCCTTCACTCAGTCTTTCCCCATCGAGGTACCACGCTTCCATGGTCTGGAGCCTCCCATTGCGTTGGACTACGACTCCGGCTCCAGCAACGGAGACGTGGGGATGGGATGGCGGCTGGCCGCAGGCTCCATAGTTAGCCGCGCTGGCTCGCATGGCGGTCTGGCCCGCCATAATGCCTCGGACGTTTTCCGCCTTGACGGGATGGAACTGGTCGCCTGCGAAGCGACGTGCGCAACGGGTGGAACGCACGAGACGCATCAACAGACCTATGAGCGCATCGTGTTCGCCGACGGGCGCTGGACGCGGCATCAGCGCAACGGCACACGGCTGATGTATGAGGCCATCAACGAGGGACCGGATCGCGCTGCCCAGTGGCTGCTGGATCGAGTCGTCGATGCTCATGGCAACACCGTGACGTACCACTACGACTGCACGGGGATCTGTCGGGTGGAGCGGATCACCTACGCCGCGCTGACCGTGGCCTGCGGTACGACGGGGCAGCCAGCGTGCAAGTCTGGCGCGGAAGTCCTCTTCCTCCGGGAACCGCGCCCCGACATCGTCGTACGTGCCACCAGCAGGGGCAGTCAGCAGATCCGTAGTCGCCTGCGGACCATCGCTGTGCGGATGGACGGGCAGCTCGTGGCGGCGTACGCCCTGCAGTACAAGAGCAGCGCCCTAACCGGGAATTCGGTCCTTGCCTCACTGCAGCGCTTTGCCGGTGATGCCAGCGTGGCACCGGACGGCAGGGTAAGTGCCGGCCCCACCCCGCCCATGCCGGCCGCCACCTTCACCACGCCGTCCATGACGGGCCCAGCGGGTAAGTGGGTCGCACCGCCTGCCACCAGCGCACCGCTGCAGGTAACTGCTGCGCCAGGCAATCGCGAGTTCCCCCGCGTGGAAACCACTGTGTACGGCAACACCGGACAGTGCAACGACCCACTGGGACACGGCTGCAGCAACGTAACCACAGACCCCGTCTATGGCGACTTCAACGGAGACCGCCTCACTGACGTAGCGGCATGGGAGGGCGGGTCACAATCGTGCGGTTCCCTCTTGGCCCGTCTGGGCACCAGCAACGGCTGGGGCGAAGTCGCAGTTAGCTCCCTCAGCGCTCACAAGCGGGATTGCCCGCGCCGCGGATATGTCACGGACGTCAACGGCGACGGTGCGGACGACATCGTGATGATGTCGGTGCGTGGCCAGGTGATAGCCGCTGTGTCCCGACGGGACGGGCAGTTCACTATCGACGACAGCTACTTTGCTGCCCCATGGTCCCCGCTTCGGCCTGTGACGTGCGCAGCTGGTGACCTGAACGGTGACGGCCTGGGCGATGTGACCTGCCTGCACCATCACCGCATCGGGATCCTGTACGCCACTCCAGAAGGCACGTGGCGCGTCTTCGACAACCCGCTGCCTCCCGATGTGCGAGAGGCGCGCGCCGATCAGGCCGCCGTCGGCGATGTTGATGCCAGCGGGAGCGGCGATGTCATGCTCGTGGGACGGGTTGCCCAGGGCCTTCCCCACGCTGGCAGGGTCTTGCTGCTCACAGGGATAACCGCGCCTGACGGAACGCTCACTTGGGAGAGCACCCCCACCGATTGGAGCCGCTCGGTCGTCGTCCCCTGGCAGTTCACCCCAGGAGATCTCGACGCTGACGGGCGAGCTGACTACATCCTTTACAGCAGCCCCGGCGACACGTCCACGATCCTCGCCGCACTGTCCAGGAAGGGTGCGGTATTCGCCCTGGATCCCCGGCCACAGATCACTGTGGCGAGTCGCTACGTGGCACTCGGGGACGCGGACGCCGACGGTCGCGACGACCTGATAACCGGCGGCCCACCCGGATATCTGCGCTCGCTCGGCGACGGGACCTTCGCCGAGCGAAACGACCTTGGCACCCGCGACCCGAAGAGCAGGAGCTGCGCCGGGGACTGGGAGCGCCTGTCGGCCGCAGACCTGAACGGGGACGGGCAAGCTGATCTGCTCTGCCACACGCACACACAGGTGAACGCGCAGCCCCAGTACAGCATCTGGGGCCAGGCCACCCAGGTCGCACCACCGGCTCCGCATCGCTGGCAACCGTTTGACTACAACGGCGACGGCCGCCAGGACCTGTATGCGATACACCACCGCAATCCAGGCGTAGAGATCTACACTCTGACCGCGCAAGCGGACGGCAGCTACGTACCGGACCATAAGCCGGTCGACCTGCCCGTGGACGTCCCGGACACCAGCCGGTGGTTGGCAGCCGACGTCGCAAGTTCGGCCGGCGGAGCCGACGGCCGCACCGACCTCGTACTCGTCGCCCGCGACAGCCCCTGCACCCGCTGTGAACCAACCCTAGCCCTCACCACCTTGGTCTCTACTGAGCAGGGCTGGGACGCCCACCACACCTATCCCTGGCGCAAGAACGGGACCATTGCTCCCTACGATGCTCCGGAAATGCACACCTGGCGCGCCGCGGCGCTCGACGGCAACGGCGCAGCCGACCTAGTGCACTTCCGTACGGTGCCAGGCGGCGTACGCATGGAGACGTTGCGGTCGCAGGGTGACGGAACCTGGACATCCTCGGCCGATGACCGGTTCACCTCGGATGTAGTTGCCGGCGGCCGCCTGACTCGCCCCGACGTGCAGCGCTTTCGCAAGATGGACCTTAACAATGACCACGTCGACGACTTCGTCCACGCCGAGACCGGCGGAGGGCCCAGCAACGCCTTCCGCGTCGTGCGCAGTCTGGTGTCACAAGCTCCGGGCACTTGGCAGGAGGAAACCGAACGGACCTTCGCAGCCGCAGAGCCCGCGCTCGCCCGCGAGCTGCAGCCCGCGGACATCAACGGAGACGGAATCCAGGACCTGGCCCGACCTGTAGTCAGCAACGGTTGCATCCGCCTGCAGAGCCTCCTCCGGATGCCTAACGGCTGGTCGGCACTCGAGCGAGCTGGCGCTCCGTCCCCTTGCACCGCCGAGCATGGTCTGGAAGACCGGAAGAACCTGCGCCTGGCGGACGTCAACCAGGACGGCCGCACAGACGTCTATCACCTGTCCCGCATCGCCGACGGAACCACCACACAGGGCACGGTCTCCACGCTGATCAACACCGGCGATCCCGTCCACCTGGAAAACTGGCGCTGGGTAGACCAGCCTGATGCCCCCGCGCCTGAGCCAGACAGCTGGGCCTGGACCATGCTCGACAGCGACCACGACGGCGTCTCCGAACCAGCTCACTTCGGCGGTGCGGAACCCACCAATCTCCGCACCTTGCACTGGCAGGCGGGTGACGACCGTCTGAGCACAATCGACAACGGAATGGGCGCGGTGACGAGCATCCGCTACGCCGCGCGAGCCGAGGCCCGCTCCTACCTGCCCGCCGCTTTCATGCCGATCACGGTGGACGAGGTCACCACGGTCGACTCGGCACATCATCCGCCCGTCCGTGCCCGCGCACAGTTCAGTTACGCAAGGGCCCTCTGGTCGAACCGCTACAGCGAGCTCATCGGCTATGGCAGCATCCGGGCCGACCAAGGCGACAGCATCGTCACGGCAGGGCGACACCTGGACGAAGCCTGCGGCGCGCGCGTTTCTGACACCACCTTGGAGGACGAGGACGAAGGTCTGGTCAACAAGACATCCGTCAGCTTCGCCGCCCCAGGCGACGAGCCCCCCTACACCTGCCTGCCAGAGATCATCCGGTACCGCACCTGCGAACTCGCTTCCGCCTGCCGGGACAAGCACGACGTCCTGAGCTACGACAAGTACGGCAACACGATCTCCGTTGAGGAGCGGGCCGACACGCTACGCCGGCGCACCGAAACCCCTGTACACCCGAATACAACCGACTACATCGTCAACAGGCCCTACAAACGGGACGTCCTCAAGGCAACCTCACCATCGCAGAGTTCGCCCACCACGTGGGTGGCCATTGCCCGCACCCTGTTCGGCTACGACGACGGCACCTGGGAGCAGGCACCCGGCCCGCACGGCGATCTGACTCGCATCACTGCCTTTTCCGACATCGGGGCAGACACAGCCTCCGAGACCTTCCTGCGATACGACGCCTTCGGCAACCTCACGAGCAGCCAGAACCCGACGGGCATCACCACCAGCAGCAAGTACGATCCCGGACGCGGTCTGTTCCCCGAGGCCCAATGCACCCCCGTCGGCTGCACCACCCTGCGCTGGGACGAGACTCATGGTCTGCCCCACACCAGCACCGACCCCAACGGCCGGACTGTGACCTCTACCTACGACCCCCACGGCCGCCCGCTTACCGTTACGGGACCCGACCGGACCACCACGACCACCAGCTACCTGGATCTTGGAACATTCACCGGCCCGGATACGGCACGCCAGCGCGTTCGCACTGAAACCACTGGTGCCAGCGGCGGCGACCAGGTGTTGTGGAGCGAGACACTGGTCGACGGCCTCGGCCGCCCATACCGAACTCGTGCAGAAGGCACCACTGCTTCGCCGCAGGACGCCATCGTCACAGACATCACGTACGCGGACGCCTCCAGCCAGCCAGCCGCCACCTCCCTGCCCCGAACAGCGAGCCAGAACCCACGATGGACTCGCTATTCCTACGACGCAGCCCATCGCCCGACCACTCTCACCCATCCCGGCTCCGGGGACACACAGCGCCGTGCCTACCAAGTTGGGAAGGTCGAAGACCGCGACGAAAACGGCAATCTCACCACCACCCACTACGACGGACTCGGCCGCGTCAGCAAGGTCGACCAGCAGGTGCGCCTATGCCCCGCCTGCGCCCTGACCTCCCTGAGCACCTCATACGATCACGATCTCCTCGACCAACTGACCACCATCACCAACCCCCTCGGCGACCAGACAGCACTCATCCGCGATGCACTCGGCAGGCCTACCACCGTCACCGACCCCGACCGCGGACTACGCACCCTGAAATGGCGCGCCGACGGACTCCTCGACACCGAGACCGACGCGCGCGGCACCCACACATGGAGCTACGACGCGGCAGGACGCCCCACCGGGCTCAAGGAGGTCTCGCCGAAGGACGATGCCCACATCTCCCGCTGGGTCTATGACCGCGATCCCCGCACCGGCCAGCCCCAGGGCGATAGCATCGGCCGACTGGTCCTGACCAACTACAGCTCCGGGCCGCTCGGCTCAGGGACCGGCAGCGACCGCATCTGGTACGACGCTGCAGGCCGCCCCACCCACACCAAGCACTGCGTCGACGATGTATGCCAGTCAATGCGCTACGCCTACGACGTCGCGGGACGCCTCAGCGATCTGCACTACCCCGATCCGAACAATCCCGACGGCGAGCACGTCCGCTACCGCTACGACAACTCCGGCCGCCTCGTCTCTGTCGGTTCCTACCTCACCAACATTCGACGCGACGCAGCCGGCCACGTGACAGAGCAGACCTACGGTAACGGCCTCCAGGAGACGTTCACGTACGACCCCGACCGCCAGTGGCTCACCAGCCAGGCTCTGACTTCACCACAGAACCCGACTACGCCTCTGTACAGGGCCGACTACACCGACCATGACGCCACCGGACGCATCACCCAGACCGTCACCTACAACCCCACTCCGGCTCAACCGCAGCCCGATACGCAGACGTACGGATACGACGAACTGGGACGACTCATCCGGCACACCACCAGCACGACTCCAGGCACGCCCCCGTCGACCTACGCCTACGACGAACTCGGACGGGTGACCCACACACTCTCCGCAGGGACCTACAAGTACGAAGACGCCGATCACGCACACGCCGTGACCTCAACCAGCGCCGGACACCAACGCACCTACGACGAGGCCGGACAACTCACGGCCCTAAAAGACCCTTCAGGCCGTCAACTCACGATGGACTGGCTCCCCAACGGCATGCCCGGTCAGATCACCACCAGCGCGACCACCAGCACTTACTCCTACAACGCCAGCGGACAACTCGCGAAACAGACAGAGGGACAGGACATCACCCGCTTCCTCGGCCGATTTCTTGAGCAGACAGCCACCGGCCTAACCCGCTACTACTGGGCAGGCGACCAGATCGTCGCCACCCGCAATGCGAGCGGCGACGTGTCCTACCTCCTACAGGACCACCAGCACTCCACCCGCACCGTCACCGATTCCCAACAGCGCATCACCGCGCGCCACAATTACGCGCCGTTCGGAGCAGAACGCCCGGACAACCTGCAGAGCCCCGAGCAGCACCGATGGCAGGGCCACCGCAGCGACCCCGCAAGCAGGCTCCTTTACATGAACGCCCGCTTCTACGAACCGGAACTCGGCCAGTTCACGGCGCCGGACACAGTCATTGCCGACGTTGCACGGCCGCAGGCACTCAACCGGTACGGCTACGGCAGCGCGGATCCCATTAACACCTGGGACTCAACCGGGCACGTGGAAAAAGACGCCGGAGAGCAAGAAGCCCGGAAGCTGCAAAACTTCGAGCCCGCAGACCAATGCCTCTGCGCAGAGGCCGCAGCATCGGACGCGCAGACCGGACTGGACGACGACGGCAACCCACTTAGCCCTCCCCGAGACATTACCTTCCGAGACGACGAAGGCCTTGAGATCGTCGTGGACAGCGGTTCCAGTGGATCCAAGAGTGACACACCAAAGGAGGAGGCCATCACCATCGCTGATCCTCTGGAACCACCTGCTCCCGACCCGGGCATGGCCGCGATGATCGCTAAATTGGTAGATGGAAGCGAGGCGAGTGATCCAGGTTCTCAGGATGCGCTTTACGCGGCTAACGAAAACGCACCTGCCCCCGACCCCATGCACCCACTCGTAGGAGACGAGGAGACGGAGCGACTGGTCGCAAACGAGGTTGCCGTAATGCATCCTCAAATCCCGGAGAATTTACTCGATCTCAGCACGTTTGACAGCATATTCTGGGGCGATCCCGCGCACTACAGGTTCCGGGGACAAACCCTGCATAGCTGGGAACTCAACTATTACTTCCAAGGAATGGCCTTCGCCCACAAAGAGTTCACCTGGACGGAAACCCAAGCCTTCATTGTCGCCTGGAATAGGTTCCAAGATGCAAGTCTGGGGATCTTCGGAAGTGGCGAAATGACTCCAGAAATGTGGCATGCCGCCTTTGAGGGGTATTGGGATGAGGTAAACGCGCGACGCAGTAGGCATGCGTCTGAGTGACAACTCAGGCGGTCCACTATGTGACCGTACCGCCCTAGAACATCGTCGCGCGAGAGGGTTAGGGGCTCTCGTTTGGATCACCGAGCGGACCAGAGGAAGATGCTTGCGACGTGGAGTCCGGCCCGGTAGATCGTGGCTGTCTTCTCGTAGCGGGTGGCGATGCCGCGCACTCCTGGGGCGCACGAGCGTCAGCACGCGAGTTTCGAAATCTGGCACGACGCCGCAGATTACGGCGATCGCTCCCAGAATCTGCGAATACTGCAGATATCTAACCATCGGGTGAAGGGTGAGCACGGGGCGATCTGCCTGCTGAGATGCAGGTTCACAGCCGCCGAGCAGCCTCCGGGAACACGCGCGGACTCCACTAGAGCTTCCGGAGGCCGCGATCAGACTGTTCGGCGCGCCCTGGTCGTTGGGCAGGGCGCGGATCCGCACCCGAACTCGGTTCCAGATAAATGGGCGGCAACGTCAGGGCGTAGCAATCTGGACTAGCATCACAGACGGAGTAGGGATGCTGAACTTGTGAGTCCCATTAGGGCACTCTTTTGCACTCACTGAGATCGTTACCGAACCTGTCGGCAGATCAGCTTCTTCAATCGTGCCTTGCACGGGATTCGCGATACTCCCACATTCTCGAGATACGGCTCGGTGCGCTTCCGGAGATAGTGTAATGCTGGCCTTTTGTGCCTTTTCCTCGCTTGGGGCCTTGCCGTACAGTAGGCTCACTACAACACCGGCGCCAATCAACGAAATGGCGAGCACGATAACTGCCCCAACCGCCTTCTTCCTCTTCTTGTCAATGATCCCCGTGATGTGTGACTTCAGTGTGTCCGTTCCGTCGTCTGGAGCAAACTTGATTCCTTGAGTTTGAGCCCACATACAAAGCACAACAGCCAGCGCGAACCCGGCAAAAGGCGGCACTGCTTTCCAGTCTGTTGTTTGATCCTTCGGTACCACCAGAGCGATAACTGCACCGTAGACGGTGGTGAGCGAGATCGCTGCTGTGAGAATCTTCTCGCATGCTGAGTCGGTTGATGCTAGAGCCGCTTTAACGCCCTCCTCGTAGCTTGCGACTGTGATCTGTTCACCATACGTAAGAGGGTCTCTAGCGATGCGATCAGGCGGCTGGCCTTGCGTGCTGGGATCAGACATGGCGGATCCTGTATACGTAGCGATGGCCGCAATCGCATGCCACTAGGACCCCATCATCATCCCCAATTGCCTCCAGCAAAGCGTACTGAAGCGGTGTCCGATCAGGGGTGAACATCGCTTCATAGACGTTCGCCGTGTACTGTTCATCAGACATTTCAGCGAGGAATACCCCGTTGCCTGACTCCAACTCGAACCCGTCTGGAAATAGTCGGTTGATCAGAGGCTGGGAGACCAGCGAGATATTTCCTTCCATTACCAGTGCAGCCGGAGCTGAGTCTGCTAGATCTGGTTCCTTGCAGAGTCCGCCATCATTTCGACGGCATGGGACGACGGCCATTGGTGCACCTTTCCTCTGTCTTCTATTTGTCCTCTGCGACTGTAACGGGAATGGAACGGTGGCGCGCGCTGAGCGCACCCAATTGGAGAAGCGGTGGACTTTCGGCATCCCGGATCAGGTGAAGCCCCCAAACCACCCGGCAGCGCGAGGCGGACTGAGACGTATCGACCAGATCACGGTGCCCCTGATGTTGCGTCACCTCCCGATCTGCCATGTCGGCGGTGTCCGACGGACCGGGGAAGTTCCGTATGCTGCAAAGCGGGAGCCGGGACCGCCTGGGAAATCAAGCCGGACAATTCTGAGGCCACCCCGAGCAGGGGGTGAGATGACCGTCGGCTAGTTACCTCATCGGCGTGGCGGTCGTGAGGTTGACCGCAGCGGAGCCGGCGGGCTGTGGAGACGCTGCCGGACGGCGGGACGGTGGTCCGGCCTTGAGGTAGGCGGTCCAGTCAGTGCCCGCGCGGTGGCGCCACTTCTCTACGGTCACGATGTGGAGGCCGAGCATTGGTGCGAGGACGGCTGGGGGCAGGTGCTGGACGAGGGCGGTGGCACGGGCGGGCCGGATGGGCATGTTCTGGGTGGCGAGGCGCCAGCCGAGTGCCGTACTGGGAGGCCAGCCGGAATACGCCGGAAACGTGCCGTAGGCCGTCTGCGGTGGTGATCTGAAGCTCGCTGGCCCACCGGCGGATCACCCGTTCGTGGGTTCTTCCGATGATTCGCGGCGGGGTGGCTGGGGCTTCTTCCCTGGTCATGTGCTTGTGGTGTCTGTGATCGACTCGGCTGCGTGTGCTTCGTATGAGTGAGCGGCCGAGATCATGCGGCGCATGGCTTCGGTGGAACGTACCGCGTATCCGCGGTTCAAGCGCACGATCTCCTCTCGCGAGTTGCACGAGGCGTTCACCCCCGGCACGGCCGAGGTGGCGTGGGCGCGAGGCAAGGCGCGCTCGCCGGAGCATCTGCTGGCGCTGGTAGTGCTGCTGAAGAGCTACCAGAAGCTGGGCTACTTCCCGGATCTGGGCGAGGTGCCGGAGTTGGTGGTCGGGCATGTGCGCGGTCTGCTGGAGCAGGACGAGAGCGTGTCACCGCGGCACGACTCGGTGCGTACGGCTGCGCGGCAGCGGGACTTCATCCGTGAACGGATCGGCGTGGCCTACGACATGGAGAAGGCCCGCCAGGTCGCCGCGGCAGCGATTAGGGAGGCCGTGCAGACCAAGGACAACCCGGCCGACCTGATCAACGTGGCGCTGGAGAAGCTGGTCAAGGCGAGGATGGAGCTGCCCGGCTACAGCACGCTGGACGAGATGGCCTCGGCGATCAGGACCGAGGCGAACGAGGACTTCTTCGCAGCGATCGTGTCGCGGATGGACGAGGTCGACCGCGCCCGGTTGCTGGGACTGCTGCGGTTGCCTGCGGGCGGTCGCAGCAGGTTCGACGAGCTGAAGCGCCCGGCGAAGGCGCCGACGGTCTCCCACCTGCGCGAGCACCTTGCCCACCTGGACAGGCTGGAAGCGCTGGGGGCGACGGCGACATGGCTTCAGGGGGTTCCGCCGGGGAAGGTGGAGCACTTCGCCGGGCAGGCGAAGGTGCTGGACGCCGCCGAGATGTCCAAGGTCGGCATGGTGAAGCGGTGTGCGCTGCTGGCGAGTCTGTTGCACATGGCGAAGGTGCGGGCCCGGGACGAGCTGGTGACGATGCTGTGCAAGCGCATGGGGTCGATCACGAAGAAGGTGAAGGAGGGTCTGGAGAAGATCCGTGAGCGGCACCGGGCGGAGTCCGAGCGGCTGATCGCGGTGCTGGGTGAGGTGCTGGAGGCGGCCAAGGACGCGGTCGGCTTCGACGGGGAGTCGGTCACCGTCCCCACCAGTGCCCGCAAGCAGAACGCGGTGCACGCCGAGTGCGGCAAGGCGGTGCTGGAGCGGCTGGAAAAGGCCGGCGGGCTGGCCAAGCTCTCGGAGGACCACGAACTGGTCTCCGCCCACCACGGCGACAACTACGCGCCGCTGATGCGGCGGCACTTCCGCAGCCACCGTAAGGTTCTGCTCGACCTGACCCGAGACCTTGTCGATGGTCGCCACCTCCACCGACGACACGGTGCTCCAGGCGGTGGGGTTCTGCCAGGCCATGCGGCACCGCGGCAGCCAGTGGGTGCCGGTGACCCACACAGTCGCCCAGGAGGACGGCACCGAGAGGACGAAGACGGTCTCGGCCGACTTCGCCTCGCAGATGTGGCAGCGCATTCTGTTCGACAGGCACAAGCCGGGGAAGATCAACTGGCGGCACTTCGAGGTGTGCACGCTCTTCTACCTCACCCAGGAGCTGCGGACCGGAGACGTGGCGGTCATCGGCTCACAGTCGTACGCCAACCTGCACGACCAGCTGCTGTCCTGGCGGGCGTGCGAGCCGCTGGTTGCCGACTACTGCGAGCAGGCTGGGCTGCCCGCCACCGCCCCGGCGTTCACCGCGGCGCTGAAGCAGAAGCTCACCGCCACGGCCGCGAAGGTGGACGCCGGGTACCCGGACAACGCGGACCTGACCATCGACACCGCGTCGGGGAAAATCGTGCTCACCCCGCGCAAGGGCAAAGACCGCCGTAAGTCCGCGCAGGCCCTGGAGGCGGAGATCCTGCGCCGGCTGCCGGAGTGGAGCCTGCTGGACGTGCTCGCCCGCACGGCGTACTGGATCCGGTGGTGGCGGCACTTCGGCCCGGCCTCCGGAAGCGATCCGAAGATCCGCGACAAACTCGCCCGCTATGTCCTGACGGTCTTCTGCTACGGGACCAACGCGGGGCCCGCGCAGGTCGCGCGGCACATGCGGCAGAAGGTCTCGGTGCACGAGCTGTCACTGGCGGGCAACCAGCACATCACCGCGGAAAAGCTGAACGCCGCCTCGGCGGACGTGATCGACATGTTCATTCAGCTCGACCTGGCGCACGTGTGGGGCGATGTCGGCAAGGCCGGGATCGACGGCTCCCAGTACGACACCTGGGAGAACAACATGCTGGCCGAGTCCCACATCCGGTATGGGGGATTTGGTGGCATCTCGATGAGGCACGTGTCCGATACCTATATCGCGCTCTTCAGCCACTTCATCCCGTGTGGCGTGTGGGAGGCGGTGTATCTGTTCGAGGGCCTGTTGAAGAACCAGTCCGAGGTGACCGTGGACATCGTCCACGGGGACACGCAAGGTCAGTCGCTGCCTGTCTTCGGGCTCGCGCACATGCTCGGGGTGGAGCTGCTGCCGCGCATCCGCAACTGGAAGGACCTGACTTTCTACCGGCCCAGCGCCATGATGAAGTACCAGCACATCGACCCGCTGTTCGGCGACCCGCAGAAGGACGTCATCAACTGGCGGCTGATCGAGAACCACTGGCAGGACCTCATGCGCGTGGTGCTGTCGATCCGCGACGGGCGGTTGTCCTCGGCCGCGCTGCTGCGCAGGCTGGGCAACGAGTCCAGGCGCAACCGCATCTACCAGGTGTACCGCGAGCTCGGCCGGGTCATGAGGACGATCGTGCTCCTCAGGTTCTTGTCGGAACCGGAGCTGCGCGAGTCGATCCAGGCGATGACGAACAAGGTCGAGGCGTTCCACAAGTTCAGCAACTGGCTGATGTTCGCCTCCGACGTGCTCCAGGACAACGACCCGGACCACCAGGAGAAGACCATCAAGTTCAACGAGCTGCTGGCGAACTGCCTCATTTTTCATACCGCGGTGGACATTACGAAGGTGGCCAATGACCTCATCGACGAGGGGTGGGAGGTGGACCCGGTGGACCTGGCCACCGTCACCCCGTACATCACCAGCAAGACCCGCCGCTTCGGTACCTGGCACCTGGACATGGAGCCGCCCGAGAACGAAGCGGTAGGGCGGCTGCGGATGGCCGCGTGACGGTGTGGTCCGTGCCATGAACTGCGCCAGTGCAGCCGAAAGGGCACCCGAGCTCCAATGGCGCGCTCTGCAACCACTTTGTCGAAGACGGCCCGCAGCTTTGGCTCACTGTTGGGCAGCTGCTTGTCGAAGACCTTATTGCCGGCCGGGATGAGTCCGTGGCCATTGGTGAGCGGTCTTGCGGACGTCCATCCCGAGGAGGACGCTCATGTCGCCGATGTCGGCATCGTGCTCCCAACTGCTTCGGTGTGGTACTGGCCAGGGAGTTGGAGCCGGCCCTGGTGGCGAAACACCCGGCCGTGGATGCACTCGGTCTTGATCAGCATGATCGCGGTCGGGACGGCCATCGGGCCTTGGCGAAGTGCGCAGGCCGGTGATCACGCCTAACGTGGAAAGGGCGAATAGTGCAAGAGGCCCTAAACGGTGTTGTGTTGCGTGCACTGCCGAAGGGTACCGGCCTTCGCCTCCGAGGTCGGGATACTCGCGCGCTTCGGCCGCGCTCACGCCGACCCGTCCGACCGACGAAGCCTCGACGGCAGGGACGTTCCGATGGACATCGAAAACATGAAAGCCGCACAGCGCATCAATGCCGGCCAGGCGGTCCGCACCACAGGATCACGCACCGTCACCCCTGCTACTGCCGAGGCCGAGAAGTTTCATACCGGTCCGTTCTTCGGGGTTGCGCTGGAAACGGCGTTGCGTGCCAACGACCCCGTCAAAGTTCAAGTAAGTGGTCTTTTCACCCTTCGCAGCCTGGGCCCCGAGGTAGGTTCGGTCCCTAGGTTCGGCGCGGTTGGCATCAACAGTTCGGGACAGCTCGTCCGCGCTGCAAGTAAGGAATGCGTGAGCGCTCCGAACTGGATCGGCGACTGCGATGCTTCAGGCACGGTGACAATCCGCCCCCGCCGCGACACGCGCTTGAACGTGCTCGACTTCGGAGCAGTGGGAAACGGCAAAACCGACGAAAACGCCGACGACGCAGACGCGATCCAAAGCGCCCTGGACTGCGCGATGCGACTCGGCACTACCGACGGCAGTGTCGTCTACCTCCCGCCGGGAGAATACCGCATTAAGAAGCCTCTCGTTATCTCAAACGGTTGCATTCTGGAGGGGGCCGGCCTTGCCTATCATGACGAAACCAGTCGCATACTCGCAGATGTCAAATCCGGAAATTTCAACCTCTCTGTCTCGACTAAAATCGGTGAAGTCGGCGGGGGGACAGCGCGGGAGACCGTTTATTGCGCAATTGCCCTGGTGGGCTATGGGACCGGATTGGCCATGAGGCCCCCTCGCGGACGGGCGGACTATGCCGTGCTTCGTCAGCTCGCCCTCCATTCGATCCCCGCTCAAGGGACGCCTGCCGCCACCTTCCAGGCTCCGCAGATGGATGGCATACGGGTTATGGCGACCGGCGCATGCATTGAGAGAATGAGCGTTGTCAGTTTCAGGCGTAACGGAATAGAGATATCCTCAAGCGAGGTCGCACCGGTGGTTAACGCCAGCGGCGTGCAGATACGTGATTGCCGCCTTACCAGCAATGGCCAAAATGGGCTCGACATCGGCAGCCTGGGCAACGACAACGCCAGTACCATACTAGTTACGAACGTTGATGCCTCATCAAATGGACGTGATGGAATTTGCGACAATTCGCGCTTGGGCTGCACCTTCGTTTCGTGTCACACTGCAGCAAACAAACACCGAAACATCAGCTGTGAACGCCCGAGTAGTTCCTACTCCGTATACCTCGGCTGCTACGCCGAGATTGATGCACCAGCGGTATTCAAGGGGCCCATCGCTGTAGTCGGAGGGGACATGGACATCACCCCCGACTCAACGTACTGGGGCTACGGCCCCGTCCGTGGAGGACATGGACCCTCTGCTTTGAAAGTGCTAAATAACTTTTCCAAAGTGCAATATTATCGGGGCGTCATCGGTGGGATCGATATAGATAAGGGCGAGCAGACGACGCCGCCCCCGCCCAAACCAGGCCAACCAACCCCAAAGGCGCTAGGATACCTATTTGAAGCAAAAGTCGGCGGCCATACTCTCGGAGCTAGTTTGGCAAACCCGACCGGTATGCCTCGTGAATGGTTCACGGAGGTCCCAACGTTCGGGGGCCTGACACAAGATGGCGCAAAAGGTGACGGTGTGACATGGGAATGCTTGGGCCCATGCCCGCCTAGCCCCGTAACGTCCAACACCCTCGGAAGTAATGTGAATCCCGCGATCATTCAGGATATTCAGTCCATGATGGTGGACGGCAAGTTGCAACCCGTCGGCGGAGATTCACTCTTCCGTACCGAAGTCCGGACAGATCTCCCTTCTGACGCTCGCAGGGGCAGGATTGAAACGTCCCTTCTGAGTGGAACGCCTTTCCATATGTACTATCAAACCGCGTACGAAAACGGTCCGGTTCCCGGAGCGCTGATGCTTCCGGAAGCGTGGATTGGACAATTTGATCACGGTGAGCGGCGAATCGGTGTTGTTTATAGCGGAAATCCGTACACTACTACTGTGGGTAGCTGCAACTTCTACAGCCCGGGTGATCTGATTCTCAATGCTTACAATGATGCAACGCGCCAAGGCCCGATCGGGTGGGCGGTGGCGGCTGCGTGTGGACGGGGGTCAGAGGGGCATTGTAAACCCTGGGTTCCCGGGACGCACTACAGCATAGGGCAAACCGTCAAGCCGAGGCCCCCCACGCCCGCCAATGGCTTCTTGTATCGACTGAAGGCGTACAGGGAGGACGGATTGAACCCGCGCCCGTTGAACCCACACCTCAACGTCTCCGGTCAAAGTGAGCCGCGTTGGAGCCAAACTGTCGGTGATAAGACTGAGGATAAATGCCTAGAGTGGCAGACGCTCTATGACTTGGATGATCCCGCAAACAAAAAGTACCTTGAACCGATTCCACAGTGCGTGCCAGATCAGAAGGACTCGCACGCGTTGGACATTGACCATCTGAGGGCTGATTTCAACGCACTTCTTGCCAAGCTGAGAGCGGCGCACCTGTTGGGAGAGTAAGCGGAGGTGGACGGAGCTGATACCGGGGATGCCGCAATCATCGACTCCGCCATTGAGTGAGCTGAGCGTGGTGGACGTTGATGGCGCAGCGGGCCAGTGGCACTTCCGAGGCGGAGCGTGTTCCAGCATGATTCTTGTGTCGCCAACTATGCGAGCACACACACGTCGTGACGGTATGACACCGTGCAGGGAACGCATGAGCGGCGGTTCTGCTTACCGGACCTCCCGCACCTGTTGGCTCGTCAGGGTGGTGCCGCAGTAAATACCGGATTTACTGCGGCAGGGCCTCTACCGTGATCACCACGACCTGCGGCGGGGTGTTCCGGCCACCGGGGGTGAGGTGTACGCATTTACTGCGGCAGCGCTGAGTGGGGCGGGGCGGGCGTGACGATCGAACCAGTGACCAAACTCGGGGCCGGGGGCGTACTTCGGTTGCCGCGCGCCCGGGTGGTGCAGCTGTCCGCCCCGCCGGCGTCGTACACCGCGGCGGTCGAGCGGTATCTCACCGGCGCGGGCATCGCGAAGTCCTCCGCGCGGATCTACCGGATCTCGCTGACGACGTGGGGGTGGATGCTCACCGGCGAACCCGCGCCGACCGGACCCGCCCGCCGGGGCGCGAAGCCGCCCGTCTTCCCCGTCGCGGCGATCGACGACCCGGCGCTGCCGGAGGTGCTGGCCGAACTGGCGGCGGCGCGGGCGGACGAGATGGACGCCGACACCGTCAACCGCGAGCTGTCCATCGCGCGCAAGGCGATCGGCTGGTGGCACCGCCAGGGCTGGATCGAAGGCGATCCCACAATCGGCATCGAGCGGCGGCCGGCGCCGCCGGACCGCACCAAGGCCCTAAGGGCTGTCCCGTAAATGATCTTTCGCAGGTTGAGTGACCTGCTGGATTCCGTGTCACCCGGCAAGGACGAGGTTGTGCAGGCGGGCAATGCCGAGCATGGCGTGGTGAACTCCGTTGCCTCTCAGGCGGCAGTCGCGGAGGATCTTCCAGGTCTTCATGCGGGCGAAGACGTGCTCGACGCGGGCGCGGACCTTGCGGTGGGAGGTGTTGTGTTCCTCCTTCCAGGCCGGGAGTTCGGCCTGACCTCGTTCGCGGCGGTGTGGGATGACCAGGCCGGTGCCTCGGTAGCCGCCATCTGCGATCACTGTTGTGTCGCCGACGGCATCCTTGGCTCCGGACAGTTCCCACGCCTTGCAGTCGTTGCGGTTGCCCGGCAGTGGCCGGCCAACGGCGACGACGAGCCGGGTGTCGGCGTCGATGACGACCTGGTGGTTGGTGGAGTAGCGGTAGTTCTTCGACTGCTCCGCCACCTGGTGGTCGCGGGTGGGGACCAGGGTGCCGTCCACAATCAGCACGGTGTCCTTGCGGAACCGTTGGCGCTGCTGGAGCGCGAGCGACGGCCCGAGGTGGTCGATGATGCGGTCGGCTGCCGACTTGGACACCCCGAACAGTGGAGCCAGTTGGCGCAGCGTCAGATTCGTCCGCCAGTAGGCAGCGACCAGGAGCACACGGTCCTCCAGAGACAGGCTCCACGGCCGGCCCTTGCGCACCGGATCCGCACCCTCACGCCGCAGAGCGGTGATCAGCTTGCTGAACTGACGAGGGCTCATCCCGGAGAACGGGGTTATCCAGGACGGCTCCGACGCCGTGATCACACCAGCCACACCAAGATCATCTCATCGGTGGTCTACGGGCCGGAGAAGGCTTTCACTTGCGCCCAGTGCCCAAGAGTGCGTCGCTCTCCGAGCGGATCCAGCACTGCTCGGCCAACATCTCAGCCGCGTCACCGCGGACGAGAAAGGTCGCCCATGGCTCGGTGCCTTGCCTGCCGAGGCGTTCGATGCGCGCGGCCTCGCGGGACTGAAGGGCGTCCAGCGCCTCGATCACAGCTACAGGCTGTTCCCCGTAAGCAGTACAGAGCGCATGAAGGCGGGCCTGCAGGGTGCTGGAGCCAGTGACCGACGCCCGTCGCTGCTGCTCCATGGGCCGCAGCGGGACGGCGTACCAGGCGAGCTGGGCCAAGTCGTCAATGGCGTGGCCGGGTGCCGCGAAGTCCCAATCGATGAAGCCGATGAGCTGGCCACCGTCCCAGATCGAGTTCCATGGCCCGAGGTCTCCGTGTCGGATCACCATGCCTGGCTGCCACTCTTCTTCCTGGCCCTGCCAGTGGGCATCGACCGGCGGCCGGAAGGTCCGGACGGCATCGTGGTATCCCCGCAGCCAGCGGCCCAGCTCACCAACTCCGTGTGAGGAGCGCAAAGCTTCTGGCCAGGGCGTGAATGCGGGCTCGCCATAGAGCATCGACAGCACCTCGTCGGTGCCGTCGGTGCCCAACGCGCGGGGAGCCCTGCTAAATCCCACCGCCTCCAGGTGGCTCAGCAGGGCGTGTACGGCAGGTGTCCACGCGCCTGTCGGCCTACGGATCGTCGCGCCGATCCGTCGCACTGTCGTGACACTGCCGCGGTCAGTGGAACCGTCCTCAATCACTCGGCCAGCGTAGTCCGGCTACCTCAGTAGGCGCCTTGAATATCAGCGCGCCAGACCCGCGTCCCACGTCCGGCTGACAACATATACGGTCATGCCGCCAGTTACGGGACAGCCCTTACGACCTCGTGCACGGTTGGCCGTGGCACGTCGAGGTGTGTGGCGTTGTCGGTGTTCACGCTCGAAGGCCGTGGTCGAGGGTGGCGGTCTGCTGGTGTGAGAGCAGTGCGGCGATGGCTTGGACGATGTCACTCATGTGTTCGCGGCGGCCAAGGTGCCGGGCGAGAGCCCGCCAGTTCTTGAGGTGTGCGATGCCGTGCTCGACGCGGATGCGTCGTGAGGTGTGTGCCTTGCGCTGCTGCTCGTGCCTTTCCTCGTACCAGGCTGGAGCGTTCTTCTTGAACTTGCGATGTGGTGGTGTCAGCACGCGTCCGCCGGTCTGCGCGCCCATACCCTGGTAGCCGGCGTCCGCGAGGACCTCGAGGAACGGGCCGTCGGCCAGGAGCTGGGCCAGTCCCAGCTGCCGGGCCTGGGTGATGTCGGCACAACTGCCGGGCCGGACCGGGCTGCAGAACAGTACGCGCCCCTCGGCGTCCGTGAGGACCATGGACTTCACGGCGTTCTGTTTGGTCTTGCCGGAGACGAATTTGTCCCGGTCCTTTCGGCCTGCGGCCGGGCGTCGCACGCGGACCTCCGTGCCGTCGATGATGCCGGTCCCGCCGGCGCTCAGGTACTCGATGACCTCGGCGAGAGTGCGCAGCCGGATGCCCCGGGCGACGGTGCAGCCCCGTTGCGCCAGCAGGGGCCGCACCTCGCCGATGGCGCGGGTGATGGTGGAGCGGTCCACGCCGAACCAGCAGGCCAGCACGTCGTGCGTGGTGCCGTGGCGCAGACTCACCAGCGTGGCCAACAGCCGATCGATGAAGACGAACTTGTGCTTCGCCCCGGCTCCTACCGCCCGCTGCCGTGGCCGAGAGGTAAGCCGGGCCTGATGCAGCTCGTGCCACAACGGCCCTACCTCAGCGACGAGTTCAGCGATCACCGTCGGCGACAGCCCGGTGATCCGGTACTCCGCCACGATCAACTCACGCGCCCCAGCCCCCACCATGCCCTGTTCAACGAGCTACCTGAACGCTGAGCCACGGCCAATCGTGCACGAGGTCGTTAGGGCCTGCCGAGAATTAAGTTGCGGGTTTCTGGCCTTGATGTCGCAGGTCAACGCTTTGCTCGCCCACATGTTGTTCTCCGGCAGGCCCTTAGCGGAGAATCAGATAGCTGCCCTGTGGCGCCTGGACTTCTCACTGCGTGAGAAGACCTTCTGGAAGATGCTCTACGAGTCCGCCGCACGGGCCGACGAGGTCCTGTGCCTGAACGTGGAAGACCTGTACCCGCAGGACAAGCGCGGCAAGATCACCGCGAAGGGCGGCGCGACCGAGTGGATCCACTGGCAGTCCGGCACCGCCCAGCTCCTGCCCCGCCTCATCGCCCGCCGCACCCGCGGCCCGCTGTTCCTCACCGACCGCAAGGCCCCAGCCGGAACCGCGACGCTGGACGTGTGCGAGGAGACCAGCCGGGCCCGGCTCTTCTACCGCCGGGGGGAGGAGATCTTCGAGGAGTCCACCCGGCTGCTGGCGAACCCGCTTGCCCGGCCCGAGGACGTCGAGGACCTGGCGGGATGAACACTGCACCGGCTCAGGCACAGTGCGTTGACGCACGACGCGGAGACCGGCACGTCCACGCCGATGCTGCTGGCCCGCTCCCGCCACGCCTCCGTACGGTCCCTGGAACGCTACGCTCGCCCCGGCGTCGACGCGGTCGCCCGGCACGTCGCTGAGCGCGACCCCGCCGCCCGCCGTCGGGGTTGATCCCTACGGCACGTTTCTGGCGTATTCCGGCTGCCCTCCTACTGGAGAGGTGCCGACCAGGTCCCGTCCCGGGGAACAGCCATCTGTTCGGGTGGTTGGCACTCCAGCCCGGAGGCGGTGAGGTCGGCCAGGAGCCGAGCCAGCGGTTCGGGAAGACGGACCGCCTCCGCGAGCATGCAGACAACCGCTCAGCCGCCGTCGTTCCACTCTTCCCTCTCAGCCAAGCGCGAGCTACCTGGGTAGTGATAGCGAAGCTGGAGCAGCGGCTTCGCCGAGGGCAAGGACGTCGTCGAAAGACTAGCCTCGCTTGGCCCCAATGACAAATAAGGCCGAACCATCCCTCAATAAAGAGTCGGCTGACCAAAAGGCTCTCGACGGTCAGGAACTTTCCCAGCGGACCCTCGGAACGGGAGGTCATGAATATCACGCAGCGAGGAAGCTACCTGCGCGCCCGCGACTTCTTCCAGACACTTCAAGGCGACCAAAAGGAGGCCCTTATGTTCCGTGGTGAACAGGTGGGAGAAGGAATCTGACTTCCACGCACTATCCCCCAACAAGGCATCGAAGCAGGCGAGCTCGGCGGTCTGCAGCAATCCGCTCGCCACTTGAGGATTCTCCCTCAGACGCTCAACAAAATTGAGATAATAGTCAACATAGGGAGGAGTTGAAGCAATCGCGTCCCTCAGAGAGGGAACGTCCAGCCTGATCGGCTCCGCCCCAGCATCAACATAGGCTTTATGGGTTCGATCTTGGATAAACCGGATGAGCGCGTCGGCCTTTTCCAGCATCGGCAATACATAGGTGTCATCGGGGTCACCTACCGTCAGCGCACTCGCAAGGCGACTCCGAAGAGAACTGATGGGAAAGGAATCCAAGCGCCCAGCATCCTGGATACCTGCCAGCAGGATCGCCATCAGAGAATGCCCAGAAAGTATTCCGGCAGCGGGCTCAGGAAGGACCCCTTGCTTTCCAACGGCAACGCCGAACGCCTGCACTGCGGCAAGCAGATTGGGTGAACCGGCGAGCAATGCGTCTCCGCGCAGGAATCTAGCCAGCCCGGCAGGGATATCCGGAAGTCCCTTGAGTTGGCCAGTGGTCCTGGACTCTGCGTCCAAGCAAGCTGGTCCATCCAGATGCGCAAATCTCGCCGGCATCCAGGCGTGAGCCTTCTCGCGGCGTGCCACTGTCGCTTCGTCTATAACTGTTACGTCCAGCTTGCGTGCCAAACTTTGACCACGCGGACTTACGATCTGACGAACAAGCGTTACTCGATCCAGTTTCAGTAGTTGCTTGAATCCAACGAGCCAAAGAATGGTATCCGGCTCGCCGCTCTGCCCTTTTCCGCTCTTACATTCGAGGCTGGACCGTGAAAGCCGCAAGCGTGAATCGACATCCAAGGAAAGGATATCGATGTCAGTGAGTACTGCGCGACCAGCATCTGCTTCCTCTGCTGGCACAGGAATGCGCAAGCGCGTGTGAGCCCCCTCGGCGAACTCCAGTCTCGCTACCCGCCGCTCAAGCTCGCCTCCCACAGTCTCGGAGGGCGCTGTCCCAGGAGCGGTTCGCCCCCGCGCAGGACGTCCAGGCCTGCGGCGGGCCTCGTTCCCCCCGCCAGTCGACCTGGACGATGCGCTCTTCGGAGACTCTTCAGAAGTCACCCTCGACCACCAAACATGCGCTTAACCGGCACCTCGCGGAGGGCCGCGATGAGCCTTGCCTGTTCTACCTCATCTATGCCCGTGGTCAAAGCCAAACGCGCACGCTCTTTTTCGACGTGTACATATGCCCGCTGAGCCCGCAACGCTGCGATATCAGAGCTCTCCGTTCCCGTCCCTTCGCGAGCATCGAGCATCTTCAGCGCATCGTGAGCAACTTCAGGCTGCAACAACTGAAGGCTATACCTTCCCGCACCATACCCGTCAACGACCCGCACCACGCCAGCCTTTTCCAGCATCGGGTAATCGGTCCCGATGGGGGACGCGTTGCCAGCGACTCCTCGATTGATCAGAGACCGCAGGAACTGCTCTGGGGCGTTGAGCTTGTATTCGGCATACGTGGCCGCATACATCATCGAGCCGACCAACTGACGGACATGCCCAGAAACGTCCGCGATGTTTCCACCAAAGGGATCTCGCCCGAGGTGGGGCGTGAAAAGAAACCCTCTTTCCACGCCGCCGTCCGACGTCTGGACCACCGACCGCTGCACCAAGTTCTGCGATACTGCGAAATCGACCCACTTACGTTCAGTCGAGGTGACGTGCTCTTCAGGCATTCCAGGGCTTTCCGCAAGCTCCTGCAGGAGCGCCGTCACCTCTGGAGTCGCTCTAGCATCAGCGGCTCGAAGAGCAGCCTCCGCGATCGAATCACCCTGAACCCAAATGTTCGGGTTATAGAGAACTTCCCGACCATCCGCAGCCCCGACACGCCGGACCAAACCAGTATGCGTCAGGTGTCGCAAAGCGGATTCCACGCACTCATCGTCGCCCTCAACACCATCCGCGTCCGCAGCTGCCTGAAGCGCATCATCGATCAGAAGCGGCTGCAGGGCAGTGGCCCGCAGCAGAGCCAGCGCTGCGCTCTCCACGGGAGTCACCATGATGGCCCGAAGCAGCGCTGGCGCGGCCAGTATGAGATCACCACGAGTTGGGATTCGTTCCGTGATAGAGACCAACTTCTGGGTGTCATCACGCTCGATGGATATCCAATCAAGACCTTCCATCGTCGCAAGCACAGCCTTGAGGTTGCGTGCCCCAACACCGACGTCGAGTCCAATCGCCTGAACCCGGCGGGCACTACTGGTCGTGCTGCCCTCCAGACGGAACGCCATATCCAACGTCCAGCCCGCGAATTCGAGCTGCTCAAGGGCAGCCCGCTCTGGACTCATCTGGTAGGCGGAGAGATGCCGTGAAAGGCCCAGGCACAGCTCGGCATCGGTCATAAAGGTCAAAGCTTCACCAACCCGACAAACTCACCCTGCTGGCCCGACGCAGCAGTCACTCTCACCCTACGTTGACACACTGTCCGTCACACCCCGATTTGGGCATCTGGAGCCCCTGAACTCGTGAGGCCGCATGTCTCATGAGACACGCGGCAGTCTGGAGAACAAGGGGGGCGGCAGGGTCAGGTGCGCTCGGGGACGGCGCAGCCGTCGGGGCCGCAGACCGGGGCGTCGCCGGCGGCGGGGGTGAGCGGGTGGGTGTCGGTCCAGGCCGTGCGCAGCAGGTCGAGCAGGGTGTCGCTGTCCTGTGCGCCGGGGACGCCGTAGCGGCCGTCGATGACGATGAACGGGGCGCCGCGCGCGCCCAGGCGCTGGGCCTGGCGGGCATCGTCCTGCACCTGCTGCCGGTAGCGGCGCCGTTCGAGAACCTGGCGGGTCTGCTCGCGCTCCAGGCCGAGTTCGTCCGCGAGCTTCAGCAGGTCCTCCAGGGAGAAGACGGGCTGGGCCTTGCCGAAGTAGGCGCGGAAGATCGTGTCCCATGCCTCGCGGTTCCTGCCCTGGGCGGAGGCGTGGGCGAGGAATTCGTGGGCCAGGTCGGTGTTGCCGACCTGGTTGTCCAGCACCCGGTACGGGCTCAGGCTCTCGCTGTGCGCCAGCGCCTCGATCTGCTGGGCCGCCGCCTCGGCGCCGTGCTTGCGCAGAAGAAAGTCACGGACGGAGAAGGTGCTTCCCTCGGGGACGCCGCCGAGCGGGAAGGAGTGGTGGACCACCTCCACCTCGTCGGCATGCTCGAACCGTGCCAGGGCTCGCTCCACACGGTGGCTGCCCAGACCGCACCACGGGCAGGTCACCTCGGACCAAATATCTACCTTCACCATGGAGCTCCAATTCCTACGACTTGTGCGTAACGCCATGATGGACCAGTATGGAAGCCGTTACAAAAGGCACACCCGTGTGCGTGCCGGAGAGGAATGTGCGTCATGGGGACGACCAGCGGGGCCGGCATCGTGGGAGCTGCGGCGATCGGGCCGTGCGCGGCCATTCCCGCAGACCAGATGGCATTTATCCGGCAGATCCTGGACCGCGTCGGCGACAAATGGAGCCTGCTGCTGATCGCCGTCCTTGAGTCCGGCCCGCTGCGCTACACCGACCTGCAACGCCAGGTCCCCGGCATCTCCCAGCGCATGCTCAGCCTCACCCTGCGCCAGCTCCAGCAGGACGGCCTGATCACCCGCACCGCCTACGCCGAAGTACCCCCGCGCGTCGAGTACACCCTCACCCCGCTGGGCCGCAGCCTGCACGGGATCGTCACGACCCTGATCGGCTGGGCCGCCGACCATCACGACGAAATCCGCGCCAACCGCGACCGCGCCGCAACCCTCGGATCCTGACGGGCACGGCACCCGGGAGCGGGGCATGTTTCATAGGTGGTCGCTCATGAAACACCCAGCCGGGCGGTCGGCCACCTGCGGCGATCATGTTTCATGAGTTGTTGCAAACGACTGGACATCTGAAACACCCTCATGAAACGGTCCGGGGTCGTGAGCAACGACTTCAAGCGCGCGGAATCGCACGACTGCCCGATGTCCACCTGTGCCGCCCCCGCGGGCTCCCCGTGCCGGACCGGCAAGAACAAGGTGGCCATCCAGTACCACACCGCCCGCTTCCGCCTCGCGCCCCAACTCGCCAAGGCCCTGAGCGTGCCGACTCCCGCCATACGCAAGCCGGGGTCGGTCTGGACGGAGCTGCCCCGGCCGGTGAGCGCCGGCGCCGAACCAGTCGGGCACGTCCGCCTCGGATACGCCCGCACCTCGACCGCCCGGCAGTCCCTCGACGCACAACTCGACTCCCTCACCGAGGCCGGAGTGACGCGCGTCTTCTCGGAGAAGATCTCCACCCGCGCCACCCTGCGCCCCGAACTGGAGGCCGCTGTGAAGCTCGCCGGGGAGATCCGCTCCTCCGGCGTCGCCGTCACCCTCGTCGTCCACGAACACAAACGACTCGGTCGCGGCATCGAACTCGCCATGCTCGCCGAGGAACTGAAGGCGAGCGACGTCGGTCTGGAGTTCCTCACCGGGGAACTCAAGGGCTCGCACGATCCCTCCGGGATCGTGTTCACGGTGCTCGCGGCGATGTCGGGCATGGAGCGCGAGTACATCCGCGACCGCACCCTCGAAGGCCACGAGTCCGCCCGCAAGCGAGGCAAGACCATCGGCGGCGCGGGCGTCACCGACGAGTCCATGCTCTCCATGGCCCTTCACCTGCGCGACCAGGAGATGAGCCTGCGCGACATCGCCAAACGGCTCGTCATCACCACGGGCGTGAAGAAGGGCCAGCACCCCTCGCCCGCCACCGTCATGCGGATGCTGCGCGAACACGACGAACAGGCCGCCACGACGGCAGCCACGTGATCACCGGCTAGTTTGCGGCTGGTGTCTGAGCTAGGACTCCAGGGCCTATTGGGGGTCCGGGGCCCCTATCGCCCATGTGGGACGGACTGGTGGCCTCTGCCGTGCTGTTCCCGCTTCCTGGGTAAGGCCACTCGGCCTGCGGCGTGGAACCGACCGGGAGCTGAGACGCCAGTGACCGGCTCGAACGCTCAGTAGGCTTGCCCCTCATGACCGTCGTCGACAGCCGCGTCAGGATCGTCACCCTGCTCGCCCAACAGCAGCCCGAAGCAGTGGTGGGGATGCCGGAGTCCGAGTGGGTGGACTTCAAGGGAGTGGGGCCCAAGGGACCGTACGACCTCAGCCTCGAATCAAAGAAGTACGAGCTGGCCAAGGACGTCGCGGCGTTCGCCAACGCGGCCGGCGGTCTGCTCGTGTGCGGCTTCAAAGCGACGCGGCGGCCGACAGACCTACACGAGGCCGTGGTGGAGCCGGTCCCCTTCGCGAAGAGACTGGTCAACACCGAACGGTACAAGGCGGTCATCGCCGACCTCGTACGCCCGTCCATCGATATCGAGTTCTCCTGGTACGACGATCCCGGTGACCCTGACCTCGGCTATCTGGTGATCGAAGTGCAGGCGCTCCCGGAGAGCGCTCGCTGGGCGCTGGTCACCAAGACCCTGAACGAGAACGGGAAGCTCGTCACAGGCGGCGTCACGATCCCCAAGCGGCACGGCGACGACACGCGCTACCTGCCCCCGGACACCGTGTACCAGCTGGTGAACAGCGGGCTGCGAGGCGGGCCCGCGATGGAGCTCGGTCTCGCGGTCGCGGGTGGCTCCGCGGTGAACGTGGCGGTCGCCGATTCCGTGATCGAGACCCTCGTAGAGAGGCGGCGTCGTGCACTGCTGGCGTCGCTCCCTCAGGCCGAGCAGCGACCGCGTCGGCAACGGGAAGGTGTGGCCCTTTCCGACAAGCAACAGCAGGCCGTCGACGGGCTGCTGCGGCTCCGGGAGGTGGCCGCCAGTTCCCTGTCTCACACCCTGTCGCGCGAGCTCCGTACGCCGCAGGAGTACCGGGAGGAGGTGGACGCCTACCTGGAGAAGTGCCGGGCCGGACTGGCACCGATGCTGGAGCAGGCAGCGGCGCTGCGGCGGGATCCGCTGGTCCTGCGGCTGGAGAACCGGTCCGATGCCATGCTCCGCCAGGTGCAGTTGATCGCGACGCTGGATCCGGGATACCGGGCCATCGTGCGGATCCCCGACGTTCTCCCGGACTTGAGCGAAATTCCCTGGCCGGAGCCTCCGGCGCCGTTCGGGAGCAAGACGCTCGCCGCAAGGATGGGAGTCTCGGCGGGCATCCCCTCCATTGGGCTGCCCGCGGCGAGGCGAGGTCCTTCGGTCTCGCGGTTGCCCGAGTACACATCGTCGGAAGAGGGCCTCGTGATCACGTACCCTCCCGTGGACCTGCGCGCTCACGCGAACGTGCTGCTGCCCCCGGTCGTGGTGTACGGCTGTCCCTCCACCGACGGAGCCGCCGCTCTTCGCTGGACCGCGACCTGCACGAACCTCGACGGCCGGCACGAGGAGGCGTTCCGGATGCCCGTGGATCAGCTCGGTGTGACCCTTCCGCCTGACGCGGAGCACCCCGAACTCGCTGTCACCTGACCGACCGGTGCTCCCGCCAGGCGCGGCACAGCGCGGTGAACTCTTCCTGGCGTTCGGCAAGGAGGTCCTGGGGCCGCTGCAGGTGGCAGTCCAGGATGTGCACGCCGTCCTGGAAGGGTTCGAAGCCGATCCGCTCCCATACGCGGCTCAGTTTGGCGGCGGCTTCGCGATGCTGTTCCTCGGTGAGCTCGCGGCCGTCGGCCGATCCGGGCTCGCACGCCACCGCGACACAGTCCTGCGAGAGGCGCCGGATCGCGGCGCCTGCCAAGACCGGGCCCAGGCCCAGGCCGCGCCACGAGGGTTCCAGGATGACCCGGTCCATGATGAGCAGGTCACCGACCGGGTGTGCGAGTGCGGCCTCGAAGGCCGGCTCCCATCGGCCGTCAGCGACGTCCAGGACCACCTCGCCGATGCGGGAGACATCGCCGGTGTAGGAGTCCATCGCCTCCCATGGATGGTCCGGGCCGAACATCCGTACCCGCACGAACGACATGCGGCCCACCGTGACGTCCTGGACCGCGTCCAGCGATTCCTGGTCCATGTCGCTGTAGGCGGCCAGGTCCTCTGCCAGGACGTCCGCGTCGATCCGGGCGGACACCGTCCACACCTCCAGCGTGTTCTCGAACTCGTACGCCTGGACGGGGTGTTCGTGGTGGTAAGCGAGGCTGATCAGCGATGGATCGGCAGGCAGCTGGGCAATCTGGGGCGCCAAGAGGGTCACCGTGCCAGCGTAGTTCTGTCCGGCCGGCGCATGCCGGGGAACAGTGCGTTCTCACCCGTCGGCGAGGCCTACCATGCAGGACTCGACGTTGAAGCACGGCCTCGGACCCGTGCGCACATGCGTCTCACCTCTTGACGCAGGTCACGAATCGGACAGACGGTAGGTCTCGCGTCTTGCTCCACGGGAAGGGGACTGCATGTCCTTCACCTGGCGATACCTCGTGCGGCCCGACGGCGACTTCTGCCGCATCGGCAACCTCGACGGCAGTCTTGACGACGTCAGCGACGAAGAGCTGGCCCGCCTGCATCCCTCCGATCGTGAGGAGGATCAGTCGGCCCGGCCCTGTTCACGGTGTGGAGGCGAACTCCTTCTGTACTGGCACGGGCCCCTCATGACTGGTGTGTGGATGGAGCTCTGCCCGGCCTGCGACGGGCACCGGCCCGCAGCCCGAGCCTTCATCCGATGGCACCGCGACGCCGACCGCGATCCGAAGGCGCTCCCCCAGTTGTTCGAGGACTGGGAGACCGAGACCATGCACGCCCACGGCTGGGCCCGAGCACCTCAGCTCGCGCCTCCGGAAAGCCCGGCTCCCCCACGCGGTCTCACCCCGCGCGGAAGGGGCTGAACGCTCTCCGTCGTGGAGGCGGCGGACGCACAGCCACTTTCGTACGCGGAGGGTACAGGTACGGCTACCAGGCGATACCTTGGGGCGGTGGATCAAGGACTACCCAATCCCGAGGCCGCTGAGCGGGTGACGAGCCGGGAGCAGGATGCCGTGCGGCTCCTGCTGCTCATCGACGGGGCGTGTGAGCCCGTGTCCGACGTCGAGCGAGCTGACCCAGGACTGGAATCAGCTGTGGGAGTTGTCCGCACTCAGGTCCGCCTGCAGAAGCTGGACTTCTGGCTCCGCAATCCTGACTATCTCGCCGATGAGCTGCTGACGAAGTATGAGGCGACCACCGAGGCCCGCCTGCTGGAGTTGGCCGGCCGCATTCTCGATTCCGAGGAGCCGGAGGTGCGGTGCTATCCGATGCTGCGGCACCACTTCGGGGCGTACGAACCGTTGGACGACGCCCTCGCCGTGCTGCGCAGTGCTGGTCTGGTGGCTCGTCGCCGACGCGGGACCGTCAACCGGGTACGGCAGCACGACTACTTCCTGCTGGAGGCCGGGCGGACGGTCGCACGCGAGGCGATTCAGGAGGCACCCGCCTTTCAGTACTACGTGGACCGGGTTCAGCTGGTGCTGGATCTGGCCGACGGACGTGGCGGCAACCAGCTGAAGAAACAGCAGTACCTGCAGCGCGAGTACGCCGAGGCCGCCCGCGGTGATCGGATCGGTTCGGTGCGCGTGCGAGCGCGAGCGCGGCTGGAAGAACTGCGTAAGCAGGCACAGGACGGGGATGCGGAAGCGGGGGAGCATGGCTGAGGAAGTTGCGCTGGAGAATCGGATCGCCGCGCGCGCGAAGGTGACGGTCGATGACGTGCGGGCGGTGTTCGAGTCCCAGGGCATTCCGCTGGGTGCGCCTCCCGCGCGGCCGCGACCGTTGCGGATTCACCGGCTGCGGGTGGCGGGGGTGCGCACCGGAGCCCTTGAACCCGGCCCGTTCAACACCACGTTCAGGTTCGGCGACGGGCTGACCGCCCTGGTGGCATCGAACTTGCGTGGAAAGTCGAGCGTGCTGGAACTGGTGACGTGGTGTCTTCGGGGCACTCCGCGGGAGAAGAGCGGCGCCATCCACTGGCTGTGTGAGGTGGACCTCGACGCCACGGTCGCCGGCCAGCCGATGGCCTTCCGGCTGGACCTGGACAACGAGGAAATCACTTCCGCGGTCGCGTTTGCCGGGCCGGATCTGGCCGTGCTGGAGACTCTCCGTGCTCCGGACCCGGCGCAGGGAGTGCTGCCGTTGTTTCGCGCCGCGAGCTCGGAGAGCTACGCCGAACAGGTACAGGCGCTGATGATGAAGTGGATGGACCTGCATCCTCTCGTCAGTGCCAAACAGGGGACGTCTGCCGTGGCCCACGGGTGGCCCGCCTACTTCGGCGCCCTGTACCTGCCGGCGGCCCGCTCCCCCGCATTGCTGGGCGATGTACTCATGAGCGGTCTGCCGGGACGCCTTCTGCAGGTGTTCCTCGACCTGCCGGCCGCCGGTGTGCTGACCAAGGTCAAAACGCAGGCGGAACTGATGGCCACGGCTCGCAAGCGCCGGCAGAGCGCAGCGAAAACGGCGCAGGAAGAGCGAACGGCGCAGCGCCAGCAGACCGAGGAGGATTTGGCAGCAGCCCGTGCCCGTCTGGAGCAGCTGTCAGCAGGATCAGCTGGTTCCGATCAAGAGTCGCTGGCTGATCTGGCCGCGACCACGATGCGACTGGCGACCTCGTGGGCGGACAGCCAGCAGGCGTGGGACGACCTGATGCGGGTCCACCGGCAGGCCAAGGGGCAGCGGCAGCGCGACGAGAAGCTGCTCAACGATGTCCGCGAAAGCGCGATCGCCCGTCAGCTGTTCCACGGCCTGGACCCCACAACGTGCCCGCGGTGCGATCAGGACATCGCTGCGGAACGGCGTCAGCTGGAGATCGACGCACACAGCTGCGCCGTGTGCGCACGCCCCGTCGAGGGTGATGACGAGGACTCCGAAGACGTCCTGGCCGAGGCCGAAGAACGCCTCCAAGCCAGCACCCAGGCCGAACAGGCGGCCAGGGACGCATTGGAGCAGGCGGAGACCGAGCTCAATCGCCTGTCAGGGGAACTGAACGCGGCACAGGAAAAGCTGCGGCGGGCGGATGCGGCAGCCCGGGTGCCGGAATACGCCAAGGCTCGAGACGAAGTGCTGCGTCTGGAGGGCGCGTTGAGCGTTCTGCCCGAGCTGCCTGACTCTCCCGATGATCCGGCCGAAGACTTGGCGATCAAGGTATTGCGTGCCGGTGCGAAGACGCTGGAGGACGATCACGCGAAGGAAGCGGACAAGCTGTTCGCGGACCTCAACGAAGAGATTGCCGACCTCGGGCGCAAGTTCGGTTTCGCCGGCTTGGAGTCGGTGAGTATCGACCGCGCAGCGCACCTCGACGTGACCTCGGACGGCGAGCACGTGCGCAGCTTCACCGACCAGGTGCCCGGCGAACGGCTGAGACTGCGGATCGCCGTGATCGTGGCACTCCTGCGTGTGGGCGCGGCACACCAGGTCTCCACCCACCCGGGTCTCCTGCTGATCGACAGCCCCAAGGCCGAAGAGATCCAGGATGTCGACATCCACCTCCTGCTGCACGAGCTGAACGCCGTGGCGGAGGCGAATCAGTTGCAGGTACTGGTCACCACCGCGGACTTCGGCCTGGCCCACGACGTTCTGCCTCCTGACAGGATCACCGAAGCGGCAGAGGGCCGGCCACTGTGGTGACACGAATATGAAGGTGGAGGGAGAGGGGGACATGACGCAGCTCGCCGAGCGCCTCAGCGACCTGGCCACCACGGGAACCCGCACGATCACGTTCGAGGACATCGGCCTGCCCGCGGACACGTTGCTCGACCAAGTGCCTGAAGTCGCGGCCGGCCCACTGGCCCCCCTCTTGGCCGAAGCGATTGTTCACGCCTACGACGCCGCGGACGGCGCATGGAAGCAGGCAGCCGCCGCCTTTCCCACGGGGTTCGCCCAGCAGAGCAGCGTCCTGGCCCTTACCTCGTCGCTGGAAACCCTCCTGGGCAGCCCTGCCACTGCCAAGGCGCTCGCCAACCCCCTCAACGGTGCACTCCTCGACGGGCTCACCGAACAGGTCGAGCGCGGGCCCCTCCTAGCCGCCGCCCGCCTGGAGGGCGCCGTCAGACTCGCCGCCTCCGACGCAGTCCGCCCCTACCAGGTCTGGGACATCCTCGAGGAACTTCCGGCCGACGGGCCGGAGGACTTCCTCGAGCGTCTCCCCCGCGTCCTGGGCGTCGCACTGGACTGCTGGGCGCAGCAGGAATCCCGCGTCTCAACGGCCGTGCGGGAGCTGCTGCAGCACCTGTCCGTCGACGAGGCCGCAGACGTCGACGCGTTGTTCGAGCTCGGCTGCGACCGCCTGCGCACTGCGCTGTCCTCAACCGACCTGGCCGACGTGAGCCGCCTCATCAGCGAAGCGCGCTCCCTCTTCGCCGCGGCCGAGGCGGCAGAAGAAGCCCGCGATGACGCCGCCGCGTACCTCGCCGTGTGCGACGCCATCCTCGGCTTCACCGCGCACAACGCCGATCAAGTGGCATCGGCTGCCGACCGGATCGAACGCGCCCTGGAGCGCCGTCGGGCTTGGCTGCACGGCACGCACCAGCCCGCGTGGCTCCAGCCGCGCCAGGCCGCCGAGGTCGCCTGGTCCCAACTCCTGCTCCAGTTGCGGGCCGCTGCGGAACAGTTTGCGGCCGACGTATGGATGGACTCCTGGCGAGCTGTGGACGCGGTCCTCGCCGCCTACCGAGCTGCCCGCACCGTCCAGCCACTCGGCACCAGTCAGCTGGCCCCCGGTCTGGCCGCGCTGGTTGAGCCGGCTGTAGAGGACGGCTTCCTCCGCAAGGAGGCCTTCCTCAGTGCGCTGCGGCACGCCGCAGCGCACCCCGAGGACTACCCCGGCCCGGTATTCGACGGAGCCGCCGCGTCAGCGATCCTCGCCCGGATCGACGCTCGGGAGCACCACGAGACGTCCAGTAGCGACCAGGGTGACTCCGACGGCGAAGACCCGGACGCCGACGCGGGAAGAGTGCGGCTCCATCGCATCGCACCAACCGTGCTCCGTAAACTTCCGCTCTCTCGTGCCCTACGGCTCGCAGAAGGCCTCGACGATACGGCTCTCGCTGCCGTCGAAGGCATCGCCTACGACAGCGATGTCGCCCGACTGAAGGCCACCGACCCCGTCATCGTTCCCCTGCTCGACAGCTTCCTGGTCAGATTGTCAGAACACGAGGCCTTCACTGGGGATGTCCGACAGACTTTCACCGCGCTGCTCACCCAGACCCTCCTGTTCCTGAAAAGCCGCACCGACCTGGAGCGCACCCACATTTTCGGCACCGGCAAGAAGGACGACCCGCCCTACGACTACCGCCGCAAACCCGAAAAGGGGCAGCGTGAGGCCAAAGAGGCAGACCTGCAGCGCGACTTCCACCAATGGCTGCTCAGCGGCCCCTTGCACAGCATTGTTCAGGTGGAGACGAACAACGTCGGCATGGGCCGCGCCGACGTCCTGGTCCAGTTCGGAGCACTGCGTTACCTGACGGAGATGAAACAGGACCCCGACGACAACAGCCGCGCTCACATCGAGGGCAAGTACCTCACCCAGGAAGCCGAGTACACCAACACCAACGCGCCCTTCGGCCAGCTCCTCGTCCTCGACCTCACTCCCAAGACCAGCAGCAGTGGCACCCTGCGCGTCGACGAAGTCGCCTGGCTGGCCACCCACCGCCCCCGCGGCGCCACCACCGACCGGCTCGTCCTCGCCGGCATCGTCACCGGCAACCGCCTCACCCCATCCACCTACTCACACTGACCGAGGGGCCTCAAAATGCCCCCGACATCGCCCGGGCGTCCGGCCTCCGCTGCTAACGCTCAAAGGTTCGCTGGGCGAAGGTGCTCTACGCGAAGAGGGTGGCGATGGCCACGGTCACCGCGGCGGCGAGGGTGATGACGGCGGCGAAGGCGGTGGCGGCGCGAGTGAGGGCGGTGGGGTAGGTGGCACCGTCCATGCGGGCGAGTTTGCCTGCGGCGGTGCCGGTCAGCAGCGCGACGACGACGATGAGTGCGGTGGCGAGGAGGACGACGGCGACGGTCACGGCAAGCTCCCTGTACACGGTGGGGTGTTGACGTGGTCGAAGGTCGTGGAATCGGTGTACGCCGGGGTTCGGCGGGAGGAATATGAACACCGGCGAACACACCACCTCGGGGGCGGGCCTGGTGCACGACAAGCAGGATGGCCGCGGTGCGGCGCTCACCGCACTGCTCAGCAGGCTCAGCGACGGGCTGGCCCGGGCCGGGTTGAACAAGACGCAGCTCGCCGCCCGGGCCGGACTGGGGCGTACGACCGTCTCGGAGGCATTCCGGGGTGGCGGGTCGGCGCAGACCGTGGCAGCGCTGGCCCGTGCCCTGAAGCTGCCGGTGGACGAGCTTTTGGAGTTGCAGCGGGCCGCGGCCAAGGAGCCGGGCACCATCACAGTGCACGTAGTGGGGCCGGGCAGGCCGATCGGCCAGTGGGAGCCGCACGAGCTGGAAGTCCACCCGGCCGGCCCGGCCAAGGCCGCCTCCAGCGCGGAGGCGCTCGCGATGCGGGTCCTGCCCAAATATGTGCCGCGCGCGCATGACCAGGTGCTGGCCGACGCGGTCCGGGACGCGGATGCGGGCCGCAGTCGGATCGTGGTGCTGGTGGGAACCTCCTCCACGGGCAAGACCCGGGCGTGCTGGGAGGCTGTCCAGGACCTCGCCAAGGCGGGGTGGAGGCTGTGGCACCCCTTCGACCCCACCCGCGCGGAGGCGGCACTGGAGGAGTTGCACCGGGTCGGGCCGCGCACCGTGGTGTGGCTGAACGAGGCGCAGCACTACCTCGGCGACCCCACGCACGGTGAACGGATCGCAGCCGCGGTGCACCAGTTGCTGCTCGATGAGGAACGTAGGCCTGTCCTGGTCCTGGGGACCTTGTGGCCCGAGTACGCCCACCGATACACCGCCCTGCCTACGCCGGGCGGCCCAGATCCGTACAGCCGGGTGCGGGAACTGCTGGCCGGCCACACCACGGCCGTCCCGGACGCCTTCGACGCCAACGCCCTGGCCGAGGCCGCCGCCCTCGCCGGACAGGGCGACCGGCTCCTGGCCGACGCCCTCACCCGCGCCCGTGACAGCGGACGGATCACCCAGGACCTGGCCGGAGTCCCTGAACTCCTGCGCCGCTACGAGCAGGCCACCCCGCCCGCCCGGGCGCTGCTGGAAGCGGCGATGGACGCACGCCGCCTCGGCGTCGGTCTCCACCTGCCGCAGGCCTTCCTCACCGACGCAGCCTCCGACTACCTCACCGACACCGACTACGACCAGCTCACCGACGACTGGGCCGAACGCGCCTTCGCCGAACTCGCCGAACTGGTTCACGGCAAACAGGCCCCCCTGCGCCGCACCACCCCCCGGGCCCCACGACGCCCGCCCGCCCCCACCGCCACGGCCGGCCATCCGGCCCCGGCCTTGGCGGGGCCGGTGTTCCGGCTCGCCGACTACCTTGAACAACACGGCCGCACCACCCGCCGCCACCTGTGCCCGCCCGCGTCCTTCTGGCACGCCGCCCACACTCACCTCACCCACCCTGAGGATCTCAAGAGCCTCGCCGACGAAGCCGGGAGCCGGCACCGCCAGCAATGGGCCCACCTCCTCCTGCACCGCGCAGCCGACCAGGGCCACACCGGCGCCCTTGGCCGCCTGGCCGCGATGCGGGAGGAGGCGGGGGATCGCGGGGGCGCCGAAGCCCTCCTACGCCAGGCCGCCGACCACGGCAACACTGGCGCCCTGTTCGACCTGGCCAGGCTGCGGGAGGAGGCCGGGGACCGGGAGGGCGCCGAAGCCCTGGCCCGGCAGGCCGCCGACCAGGGCCACACCGACGCTCTGTTCCGCCTGGCCGAGCTGCGGGAGGAGGCGGGGGACCGGGAGGGCGCCGAAGCCCTCCTACGCCAGGCCGCCGACCACGGCAACACTGGCGCCCTGTTCGACCTGGCCAGGCTGCGGGAGGAGGCCGGGGATCGGGAGGGCGCCGAAGCCCTGGCCCGGCAGGCCGTCGACCACGGCCTCTCCCTCGCCCTGGCCTACCTGGCCAAGTTGCCGGAAATCAGTAACAGACTGTGGCCCTACGGCTTGGACCCGGACGGTACGCCAACACTCCCATGGCACGGTTAAGGGCACCCGGACCTGATCGCGCGGAACTCCTCGACCGGGGCCGTGCCTACCAGGGCACCAGCGCGGCAAGCTGTCATCCCGGGTGCCGCTCTACGCCAACTAAGTGCGTCGCGACGATCTGCACCTCAAACGCCTACAGACGGCCGATGTGAGGTGCCCCGACGGATGGCGCCTGCCGTCGGGGCGCGACCTATCTGTCGCCGCCCGCGCCGGACTTCCGGGCGATCAGCACCGCCACCGCCCGGGCGTGGTTGGCCATGGCGCGCAGGTGGTCGGTGATGGTCTGCGCGGGGTGCTCGGCGGACGGGCCGCACGGGGCGATCGGATTGGACGCGAGAGCGACGAGCCAGAGGAGCCCGAGCAAGGCGGGAACGACCTGGGTGAGCTTGGCGAGGTGCGTCAACACGGTGGAGTCTTCCTACCGTTGTCGTGATGTGGGTGCGCCGGGCGCCTCGGCACGGCTCAAGAATCACGACACGGAAAACAAGATCGCAAACCGCGTTTTGGCAGGTCGCGGAGCCTTCTAAGGGGGTGGGGGTGGCGAGGTTCGCCCTCATCCATTGGATGAGGGCGAACCTCGCCACCCCCACCCCCTAGTACCCCATACGCCACGCCGGTGTGTGATGGACCTCACGTTGCGGGTTGAGAGGGCCTCAAAAAACGTGCAGGTCACGGCAGTTGCCCAGAACTCGATTCCGTCGACGGCGGCCGCGTACGGCCGGCGGTCGGCTGGTGCAGTCGGACAGGCGATCGCCGGGAACGCCGCCGTGTGCCCGCCCGCGGTGAATGTGATCGCGGCGGGGCGCTGGGCCCAGAAAGGGGCGACGTCGATGAGGTGGTCGCCGTGCTCCCTGTTGAGGAGGCGCAGCCACACCTCCGTGCTGGTGATGCTGGCGCGGTACGCGGTCACGTCCCACGGTTCGGTGGTGAACCCGTAGGTGTCGACGCGGGCGATCACGGTGTCCGGGGCGTCGGCCGTGGACATGTGCAGAGCGGTGCCGTCGTACACGAGCCGGATACCGTCCTGCTGAAGATCTCCTCGCCGGGGAGCCTGGCGCAGGAGTTCGTGCAGGTCCCGGATCTTCAGCTGCGCCATGGCCTCGTCCTCTCCCCGAAGTCGCCGTCGAGTCGACGTGGGTCAAGAGTGCGACCGCCGGTTCCGCTCATGAGGGACCCAGACCGAAACGCCAGTACTTGGTGAAGCGCTCCAGTGTCAGCTCGGCGTCGAGTTCGTCGTTCCACACCGCTTCGAGCCACATCGGGACGGTGTCCAGTCGCTCGCAGACCACGACGCTTTCGGGCTGATGGGTCAGGTAGCAGTGGCTCTCGTCCGCGAACTTTCCGCCTGGCCCGTACTTCCCGTACAGCTGCGCGAGGCGTTCACGGCTGGCTTCGGCGAAGGCCTCCAACTGCTGGACGTAGTCCTGCTGTTGCTCGGCGCTGACGGACTTGAGGACGACTGCGAGGATCTCCTGGGACAGGTCGCGGTCGAAGCCCGTGTAGCCGGTCAGGGACACGAAGATCCGCTCGGCTGCCTCGAGGACTTGCTGCACCTGCTCCTCCCCCACCTGGTCGACCGGGGTGGGCAGGGAGTTTGGTTCCGACTCGGATGTGACTGGCCGTGTCTCCATGACGGCGGCCGCCGTTCGTGCCTGGTGGACGGTGCGGTCGGCGATGTGGGCGAGTCGCTCGGAGATCGTCTCGACGGCGCGATGCCAGCCCTCCTGGACCTGGTCTCTGGTGTCGGCGGGGGCTTGCGTGTCCAGCGTGATGACTTCGCCCTGAGCGCCTTCCACGGCGCCGGCGCGGATGGCCGCGATGAGGGTGTGTACCTCACCAGGGCTTGCGCCCGCGGCGCCGAGCAGCTCGGTCACCCGCTGCTCGGCGTTCGAGGCCGTCTCGGCGTGTACGGCGATCAGCGGTAAGGGCCGCCGTGGTGGATGGTGGCTCATGAGGTGGCTCCCCCTGCTGCAACGTGTAGTTCGGCCGCTGGTGCGGGCTGTTAACGGAGTTCGACGGAGTAGGAGCCGCCGGTGAACTGCCAGCCGTCGGTGCCTTCGCCGATGTCTTCGACGATGACGTCGTCGATGAAGTGGTCCTCGAACTCGTCGTCGGTGAGTTCGCCGGCGAGCCAGAGGGCTTCGATCGCGTCCCAGTGGCCGCGGCTGGCGTCGATGCGCAGGGGTGCGGCGTCGCGGGTGCCGCGTTCGCGTTCGTCGTCGCCGGTGGTGACGAGGCCGCTGATCTCGTACTGGCCGCGTTTGATGTGGTCGGGGATGGGGTCGGCGGGGACGATGGCGACGTTTTCGTACGCGGTGTGGATGAGGTCGCGGTAGTTGCGGCGGATGTTGTACTCGGCGTCGGACAGCCAGTTGATGAGGGTCTTGGTCGTCACGTTCAGGCCGGCGTCGGCGAGGGCCTGCTGCCCGCGGTGGGTCGCGGTGAGCTGGGAGAGCTGGGCGTGCCAGTGCTTGGCGTTGTAGGAGGACAGCCGGTGGCGTGCGGTGACCTGGGAGCGCAGCAGGTCGTTGAGGGCGGCGCCGAGGGAGGTGCCGCGTCCGGTGGGTCCGGCCATCAGTCGTCACCTTCGAGGATGGTCTCGCCCGCTTGGACGAACTTGCTCTTGACTTCGCCGAAGCCGGTGCCGATCCGGTAGGTGGACGGCGGGGTGCCGGGTGGGGTCCAGAAGATGGCCTGGTCGACGTTGCGCAGTGCAACGAGGGTGTGGCCTTCCTGGACGGCCTTGAACGCGACCGTCCAGTGCCGGACGGAAGCCTCGGCGACCATGCTCATGCGCCAGTCCGGCCGCCAGAACGGGGACCGCTGGGAGGGGCGCTTGGGCCACAGCAGACGCAGCGCGATGGACAGGCGCGTCTTGTAGGCCTTGTAGGGGTCGCCGCCGACCTGGACGAGTTCGGTGCGTGCCTTTCGGGTGGCTTCGTAGAACGGCTTGAACAGCGACTCGTTGGCCTTGCCGGTCCAGGAGTCGTGGATGGTCGGCATTGCCGGAAGGTGGTTGTCCCTCACGAGCTTCATCAGTTGCTTGATGTGGGGGGTGGTGACCCACGCTCGGCCGTCTTCGTCGGGCCGGTCGGCGATCCGCCCCAGGGGGTGGGGCATGTCGGTGCGGGTCCACTCGGGGATGTCGATGAGGTAGATGCCGGCGCCGGCCTTGTCGTAGGCGTCGAGCGAGCCGGTGTGCAGGAGCTTGTTCGGGGCGAGGGGGACGGCCGAACAGGCGGAGGGGAACGAGCCGTTGCGGTCGATCAGGCACAGCACGCCCTCGCCGAACGAGTCGGGCACGTCGAGTTGGTCGCGGCGCACGCGCCTGCCGTTTGCCCGGATGTGGGGAACGCGGGTGGCGGTGACGTCGGGGTGGACCCAGCGGGGCTCGCCGTCCATGTGCTCGCTGATCAGCGGCCACGGGCCGCTGTCGCGTTCCTCTTTGCGGATGACGCGGATCGGGTGCATCTTCGAGCGGCCGACCGAGTCCTTGAGGATCTTCAGGGCAGGGAAGACATGGCCCTCGGGCTCGTCCTCCTCATCCTCCGGCGCCAGACCATCTTCCTCGTCGTCCTCGTCGTCCTCGTTGTCTTCCTCGTCCTCCGCCACCTCGGCCGGGGTCTGCCCGTTGCCCGCCTCAGCCTGGACAGCGGCACCGGCAGCAGCTGACTGCCCGGCGGCTGTGGTGGTGGTGTCGGCGGGCTCGGGCGTGCCGTAGGGGCGCAGGGCTGCGGCGAGACGGTGTCCCTCATGGGTGTCCGGCCACTGCGTGACCGTGGCGGCGGCCTGCAGGAGCGACGGAAGGATCTCGTTCAGGGCTTCCTGGTTGCCGCCCGCGACCGCGGTCCGCCACGCGGCGAGCTCGTGGGTGAGGGCGGCGGGGATCCCCTGGTGCCCGCCGGACGTGTAGGGAAGGGCGGCTTCGGCCAGTTCCAGCGCCGTCGTCCCGCCCGCGGCCGCGGGCCCCGGGCCCGCCGGACTGTCGGCGCGCTCGAGGGGCGCGGCGGCGTCGAGGAAGCGGGCGTGGATCAAGTCGGGCTTCAGGTAGGCGGAGCCGATCGTGCCGAAGTCTCGTTCCGCGACCGTCACCTGGACCTTGGCAGGGTCCTCGGTCGGCGTGAGCGTCAGCGTGATGTCGGCGTCCAGGAGACCCAGGAGTTCGGGATCGTCGCTGTCCACGATCGCGAGGACCGGCACGTGCAAGGTGCGCGCGAGCGTGGCCAGAACCTGGGAGGCGTCCGGGAGACGGTCCCCGGACAGCGGCAGCCGGGCGCTGTGGGCGGCCTGCAGCCGGTCCACGACCACCAGGGCCAGGCCTTGCATGTGGGGGGCGGTCTCCGCGATGTCCTCGGCCCTCAGGTCACTGCCGTCGTCGATCATCAGGAGGTCGCCGGCCTGGACCAGCCGGTGGGCGACCTGCTGCTCATGCTCGGTGAGACGGCCCTGCTTCAGGCGCGCGTACTCGCCACCAGCCTCGGCGGCGATGATCCGGCGGAAGATGTCGTCCCGGTTCGGGCCCGAGGCCGCGTACAGGACCGTACGGCGCTCGACGAGCGCGGTCTTGCGTGCGGCGGACAGGCCCAGCAGGCTCCCCCCGACACTCGGACGGGCGGCCACGAGCGTCAGCCGTCCCGGCTGCAGACCGCCCGTGGCGGCGTCCAGGCCCGGCAGCCCGAAGGTGGGACCGTCCGCCGGGCCGTCGGTGAGGACGGAACCGATGGCGTCGCCGAGCGTGGCGAGCCTGCGCGGCGTACTGCCGCGGTCCTGGTTGCCTTGGACCTTCACCGCACCTCCTGCGGTCGCCGCGCGAGAGTCCGCGGCCGTATCGGACGAGGGAGCATCAGAGGGAGGGTCGGCGGGGAGCAGCACCGCGACCGGAGTGGTGTTCCGCAGCAGCACCTGCGGCTGCCCCTTCGCCGCCAGCGCGACAAGGTCACCGAAATCCCTCTGCGCCACGCTCAGCACGTGAGCCGGGAAGGCATCGGTTTTTCGGGCTGCCGGGAACCGGTCCAGCGGCGCCAGCAGGGCACGCACCTTGTGCTTGGTGATCACCGTGGTGCGCCCGTCCTCCTCGGCGAGCTTCACCAGCGAGTACAGCTGGTTCCGCGCCGTGGTCGCGTTGACCGCCCTCTCCTCCTGCGGCGACTGACTCACTCACCCTCCCGATTGAATCAACTACCCACTAATCTATCACAGTTCATCTATTCAGTACAGAGAAGCACTATGTTTTCAAAGTTTCTCACTCATTATTGGTGACTCTTCTGTGGCTGGGTTGACGTTCGGGGTGCCCGAGCTGATCAATAGGCGTGACCGGCCCGGCAGTCACTTATCCCGGCGGCCGCGCGGATGGGAGGCAGGACGGTCAGCTCCACGCCCGGGCTCAGGAAGCGAATGCAGCAGTGCGACTGCACCTCTCGTGCGTGTGACGCTTGGCGGTTGACCCGAACCCCGCCTTGTACATGCGGTAACTCTTGCGGCACTTCGAGGCAGAGGAGACGTGGATGGCAGGCCAGGTGCGCTCAGTTCGGCCAGATGTGGTTGTAGTCGTTCGGCGAATCGAGTGCGCCTGGTGCGGGATCACATGGAACAGGCGTCCTACGCGCGGGCAGGTCCCACGTTTTTACTCAGCCGCCTGCAGACAGGCCAACCACCGCGACGGGCTACAGCAAGAGCGCGCCGCCCTCCAGGCCGGAGAGGGGCGCCTCGCCTCGTCCGAGCCGATCCCTGGCCAGGAGCTGCGTGCCCTGATGGGGATGACCAACCAGGAGCTCAACGAGTTGGACGAGTCGGATCCTGAACGCTTTGGCGCCTTCATCGATCACCTGACCCAACTGGTCAAGTCCCTGCCGGCCTGACACGGCCTGCGCGACGCGCACTCCGAGCGGATCTCCTCGCGCAGGCACGGTCCTGCGCGGCCCGGCCGTGCCGGATCGCAGCCGGTTCACGGCCCCGGCCCCTCACTGCTCGGAATCGCGCGTGGCGGGATCGATTGGCCCGGCCTGCCGGAAGAACATCAGTGCGCCGCACTGTCCCTGGACATGCTGGCCGCGCTGCGCGGCAACTTCACCTCCAGCGGTGCGCGCGCCATGTACGAGGAACTCGTCGGCTCCGCCGAGTACCACACCTACACGCTGGGCGCCGACCCCGAACTGGACCCCAGCGCGCACACTGACCCGTCGTAGCCGGAGGGGCAACGATCCCGTTCGGGTTCCGCTGCAGGACGGCAACGGGACCCGAACGGATACCTGCCGGCCCGTCAGACTGCGCGCGTGCACCAGCTCATGAAAGGCGTATCCGATCACGCCGACGCAGTCGCCCAGTTCATCGGCGCCTTCGTCATTGCCCTGTTCTCCGCCCTTTTCACCTTCTGGCTGACCAAGCGAGTCCGTGCGCGTGCCGACCGGCAGGAGGAGCGGGCCGCCCTGCAGGTCCAGGCCGACGCTCTGGGCGTGGCCATGGCTGATGTCCGCGCTGCGGCGATCGTCAATCACACGCTGTGGGAGAGCCCGGCCTCGCGCGGCCGCAGTTTCCTCCTCGCCCTCCTGGCCTGCGCCGGCGGCGCAGCCCGTGGCCGGGTAGCCGGCGGCACCGACGGACTCAGCTTCGCCATCGGGATGGGAGAGGTCGCCCACCTCCTGAGCCGGGAGCGCCGGGCCAGTAACCAGGCGATCGCCGCCGTACGCGAACCCCTCCTCCGCCTCGCCACGGCCGCCGCACCGCTGCTGCGCCACCCCAACGCCCAGGTAGCCGACGCCGCCGAGGCCGTCCTGGCCGCCGCCAGCAATATCGAGAACCACGCCAGCAGTGACGCCGCCGTCGCTGCCTTCGGGCGGGCGGTCCGCGCCGCCCTGCAGCCGCCGCCCACCCTGTGGGCCAGGATCTGTCACCGCCTGCGGCCTGGACCGGGCGCAGGCGGCGGAAGCGGCACCGGCTCCTCGTGATCGTCGTAGTGCATAAGTCGGCGTGACCGATGTGAGCGTGCCGGTAAGAACCGTGTCACCCAGTCACAAACGGCGTGCGAAGACGGACCACTTTCGCCGTTTACTGGCCAGGAGGAAGCCAGTCGGCGCGCAGGCGGACCTCGGACGGCACGGGAGTGCCGACTGCCGCGAGGAGGCCCACCGGAGCAGGGCCAGCCGTGAACTCGAAGTTCATGCTCCCGCCGGTGAACGTCGCGTTGACGAAGTCCACGGTGCCGCCGGAGAACGTCATGTCGCTGAAGCTCACGCCGCCGCCGGAGAACGTCGCGCCGCCGAAGCTCACGGTGCCGCCGGAGAACGTCGCGTTGACGACGTAGACGGTGCCGCCGGTGAACGTCGCGCCGCCGAAGCTCACAGTGCCGCCGGTGAACGTCGCGCCGCCGAAGTACATGTCGCTGCCGGTGAACGTCGCGCCGCCGAAGCTCACAGTGCCGTCGGAGAACGTCGCGCCGCCGAAGCTCACGGTGCCGTCGGAGAACGTCGCGCCGCCGAAGCGCACGATGCCGTCGGAGAACGTCGCGCCGCCGAAGCGCACGATGCCGTCGGAGAACGTGGCGCCGCCGAAGTCCACGATGCTGCCGGAGAACGTGGCGCCGCCGAAGTCCACGATGCTGCCGGAGAACGTCGCGCCGCCGAAGTCCACGATGCTGCCGATGATGACCCCGGTGAGATCCAGGTTGCAGCCCTGCCAGGAGCGGTGAGTGCCCTCGGGAATGCGGTAGCGGTCTCCGATAAGGCGCAAGATCGTATGCCGGACCTCGCGAAGTGCGCGGTGTCGGTCCTTCTTGTCCTGGTGGGCGTCGCGCCGTTCGTCGGTGGGTGAGGTGCCGTCGGGCAAGGGGTCGAGCAGATCGCCGGGATCGGTGGGGAACGGCAGGCGGAGGTAGGCACACAGAACATCAATGCAGGTCTGGCGCAGGCTGTCGTCTGGGGCGTCGTCGGCGAGGCCGGCCAAGGCGTGGACGCCGCCGAGCCGGACGGCCGGGGAGTCGGATCCGAGTTTGTCGACGGCCTGGGAAAAGCGTTCGGTGTGCAGCCGGGTGGCTTCCCTGTGGGCGCCGGCTTCGTCGACGCGCTGGCGGCGGTAGGCGACGACCAGGGCGACGAGCGCACCAGCTCCGGCGACCACGCCGAAGGAGAGCTTCACCAGGTCGAAGAGCGTCTCCGCGTTGAGCTTCGTGGTGCGGTCGATCCCTTGGAAGTCCAGAAGGACCACCAGGCTGTAGAAGATTCCTCCCGCCACTAGCACTGCGGCGACGAAGGTGACGGTCAGGGCCCGGCCGACCTTCCACAGGCGTAGCTCCCGGTCATCTGGGGCTGATCGCGGCCGTCGGTTTGCTGTCATGAAGTCGGAGACAACGCTCGGAGATCCACGGTTGCAGCGGGGCTCGGGATACGAGGACCGTTTCCGAGTGGACGTACCGCTGGTACGACGGCCCCACCCTCGATCAGGTCAAGCGCGCCGCCTGCAAAGCCGACCGAGAGGCCACCGAGGACCTCCAATACCGGCGCGAGCTCTCGTACCGCGTCAAAACGCTGATGACCTTCGCCCAAGGCCGTCCACGCCGCCCCTGGGGGCCGCTGCCCGGCGGCCGGGAGCGCCTGCACATCCCGGGCTCGCAACCGTTCGCCGTCGGCGGTGGCGGCCGCTGGCTCGCCGTCCCGGGGGACACCGTCCGCTTCCACCGGACCGACACCGGCGAACTGCTCGGCGAGTTCACCCCGGACCACCGCGGCAGCGCCCACCACATGCGGACCTCGCCCGACGGCCGGTACCTGGCCACCTGGCACCTGGGCAGCGCCTCCATCCTCGTCTGGGACGCCCGACGGCTCGTCCGCTGACACACAGGGACAGCGCAGGAGAGCCGCCCGGTGCCGGCCCTTCACGCCCGTCATCGAGACCCTCCGCAGCCCGATCCCCGCTCCCCGGCACCCGCAGCCGCCCCGACGGCACGATCCACATCGCCGTCCAAGTACACCGCGGCGACGAGTGGGACATCCTCACCGGCAGCCCCGTCCCGGACGGCCAACTCGAGGACTACTCAGGTTGAACTCGTCGTGGCGGGTGGGGCTGACCTCCGTGACCGCGAGGACCGTCCCGGAGGGCGGTCCGGGCACGGGATCGCCCTCCGCGGGCGCGGTCGGCGTGAACGTGGAGCCGCGGCCCTTGGACATCCGGATCAACACTCTCCTCGCGGATTCGCAGTCGCCCAGGGCGCGGTGGCGGCCGCCGAGCCGAAGCCACCGGAAGGAGCCGACCCAGTCCTTGTACGCCTCCATCAGGCAGAACCAGGAGTCCTCGGCCTCCAGGTACATCGGCCGCGCCGGAAAGCCGCCCCTCCAGCTGCACGCCGGGGACTGCGTCATGATCTCCGGCATCCGCCACCGCCCCGTCGACCGCGAGGAGGCACGCCGCCTCCTCGCCGACGATTCGACGACTGCCCCCACTGCACACCCCGCACCCGTCTGCGCATGACCGACTGATCGAAGAAACCGCGGCCGCGGAGGTGAGCGCCGAGGCGCACCTCGACTCCGGAACGGGGCTGCGGGGTGGATCCTGAAGGACCCGCCCCGCAGCCCGGCGGTTTCGGGGCGCCGCACACCGTCGCCCCGAAACCGCCGGTGTCACCTGCCGCTGCGGACGCACTCCCTCAGCAGGCCCGTCACCGCGACCGTGGCCACCGCCCAGGCGGCACTGGGGCCGTGCGGCACCAGCCCGCCCAGGTCGGCCGCCACCAGCATGCCGAGCCCGAACACCCGCATGCTGTGCCGCGAGGGACGCCTGAACCGGAACAGGTCCGGCCCCTCCAGCTCGGGAGCCGTCAGACGATCTGCCACGATGGAACCTCCGTCGTATCCGTTGGATGCACTACCGGTGCGCGGAACACGGGGCCGCCCCCTGCCCGGGGCGGCCCTTCCGCATGAGCGGCCGAAGCAGCTCGGAACCAAGCTTGCCGCAGATCCACAGGGCCCCTGACCAGCGAGAGTGTAGATATAACCTCGCTCGGCGGAGGCTGATAGCTTGATCGATACCGCGGCCGTGAACGGTGAGCGGCAGGTGTCCATATCGGTGTTGATCTGCGGCAACGGCCCCCAGCGAGCGCGCTATTGGGCTCGCGTACAACAAGACGCCCCACATCGTGTCCACAACACCCCTGACCTGCACCGCACTTCACCAGACGCGACCAATTGCGCCGCAGCCCGACAAGCACCTCTCAAGTACTGATCCACCGTCACACACTGTGATGCGTCTCACATCACAGTGCGGGCGTCCATGCAACATAGCCGCGACGCTCACCCGCGACCCTCCCACCCATGGACCTCTCCCCCGAGCAGGAAGCCGTCGCCGTCCGCGCACTCACCGAGGACCGGCACGTACTGATCCTGATGGGCGCGAGGCGAACAGGCCGGCCGCATCCAGGCCCTGGAGCCGCCCGCGGACGCCGCACGCGGCATGTGGGACGCCGGAAGCGGCTGAGTCACGCAAGGCCAGGCGACCGGCAGGACCGTCACCCTCCCGCCGGACGCGCGACCGACGGCGAGAGGCGCGGCAGGCGGTCGCCGTCCATGACGGTGCCCGCCTGCTTGAGGTGGCGCACGGTGACCGTGACCTCGTGCTGGCGGATCGCGGCGATCGGGGCCAGACGCTCGGTGATGTAGCGGTACAGGTCGGCGGTGTCGCGGCAGGTGACGGCGACGACGAGGCTGGCCGGGCCGGACACGGCGCCGACGAAGCCGACCTCCGGGTGCAGGGCGATCTCGCTGCCGACCCGGTGGATGTCGGCCGGGGCGACGGTGAGCCAGAGCGTCGCGGCCGCGCGGAACCCGATCAGGGCGTAGGCGACCTCGACGTCGACGAAGAGCATCCCGCGCTCCAGGAGCGCCTCGACCCGCCGGGCGACCGCGCTCTCGTTGCGCCCGGTGGCGGCGGCCAGCGCGGCGTAGGAGATGCGACCGTCGGCGGCGAGCGGGGCGAGGAGCGCGTCGTCGTCGGGGGTGAGGCCGGGCTCGTCGGCGGTTCGGCGCACGGGGACGTGGCGGCGCGAGCGGGCGCCGAGCGCGGCGATCTCCTGGGCGTCCAGGCGCGCGTCGAAACCCTGCCACTCATTCAGGCCGGTCTCGGCGAAGACGTGCAGCAGCGAGGCTGTCGAGACGTCGGTGACCTGGCTCAGGCGCGGGAGGTTCTTCAGGACGAGCTCGTCGCGGTCGCGCGGGTCGTCGGCCCGCAGCGCGCACATCACCTCGGTCCCGGCCGCGGCGAGCGTGACCCACGAGACGTCGGGCCGGCGGGCGAGCGCGCTGCCGATCGGCTCCGCGGCGCCCGGGGCCGTGCGGATGCGGACGAACAGGCTCTCGCGCGACGCGCGCGGGTCGGGGAGGACGACGACGCGCAGGATGCCGGCCTCGCGCAGGCGCCGGTAGCGGCGGGCGACCGTCTGCTCCGAGGAGCCGAGCGCCTGGGCGATGCGCCGGAACGAGGCGCGCCCGTCGAACTGGAGGGCGCTCATGATCCGGCGGTCCAGCGCGTCGGTGGTGATAGTTTCCGTCTCTGCAGGCATGATTGTGGCGGGATTCTACACGAAACGCCGATTCGCTCGGTCGCGACCGGGGGTGCGCAAGACCATCGGCGCATGACTTCTTCCGCTTCTCCCACCGCTGTCGCGCCCGGGCGCGGACGCTGGACGCCGCTGCTGGCGGTCTGCCTGGGCACGTTCATGCTGCTCCTGGACGTCTCGATCGTGAACGTCGCGCTGCCCGACATGGCGACCGCGCTGGACGCCTCGTTCACCGGCCTGCAGTGGGTGGTCGACGCCTACGCGCTCGCCCTCGCCGCGCTCCTGCTCCTCGTCGGGTCGATCGCCGACGCCGTCGGTCGTCGCCGCACCTACCTCGTCGGCCTCGCGGTGTTCGTCGCCGCGTCGCTGGTCTGCGGCATCGCGCCGTCCGTCGGGCTGCTGGTCGCCGCGCGGTTCGTGCAGGGCGCGGGCGCCGCAGCGATGCTCGCGACGACCATCGCCCTGCTCAACACGGCCTACCGCGGCCGTGATCTCGGCACCGCCTTCGGCATCTGGGGCGCGACCTCGGGTGCCGCGGTCGCCGCAGGCCCGATCATGGGCGGCCTGCTCACCCAGGGCCTCTCCTGGCGCTGGATCTTCTTCGTCAACATCCCGATCGGTCTGGCGACGATCGTCATGGCCCGGCGCTCGCTCAGCGAGTCGCGCCTGCCGCAGCGCCCGCGGATCGACTGGGCCGGCGGCGGCGCCTTCACCTTGGCCGCGGCCGCGCTGACCTTCGCTCTGGTGCGGGTCGCCGAGGAGGGCTGGGGCTCCGGGCAGACGCTCGGGGCACTGGCCGTCTGCGTCGCCGCGCTGGGCGCGTTCGTCGCCATCGAGCGGCGCGTGGCCGAGCCGATGCTCGACCTGGCCATGCTGCGCCGCCGCTCGTTCGTGCTCGTGCTGATCGCCGCGGCGCTGCTCTCCATCTCCGCCTTCGCCGGCCTGATCTACGTGTCGATCTGGCTGCAGACCGTGCTCGACCTCGGCGCGATCTCGGCCGGTCTGGTGACGCTGCCGCTGAGCGGGATCGCCTTCTTCGTGGCCGGCGGCCTGGGTCGCGTGCTGCACGGCGCGTCGCCCCGCTGGACGGTCGGCGGCGGCCTGGCGGTCATCGGCGTCGGCGATCTGCTCATGCTCGGCCTCGACGGCAGCTCCGGATGGGCCGCGGTCCTGCCCGGGCTGGCCGTGATCGGGGTCGGGGCCGGCATCGCGATCCCGACGGTCGTCGCCGCGGCGATGGCCGCGGTCCCGCGCGAGCGCGGCGGGATGGCCGCCGGCGCGGTGAACACGGGACGTCAGCTCGGGTTCGCGGCGGGCATCGGCGTACTGGGCAGCATCTTCAGCGCTCGGGTCGATGCCCTCATGCCGGGCGGCGCGGAGATCGCGCACGCCGTGACCAGCGGCGGATCCGCCGCAGTCCTGGCGGCCGCCCCGGTCGGCTCACGGGCGACCCTCGACACGGCGATCCACTCGGCCGTCGGCGGCGCGCTGGGCACGACCTTCCTCGTGGCCGGTGTGCTGGCCGTGGTCGGCGGGGCGGTGGTTGCGCTGCTGCTGCGCCAGCCGGCGGCGGAGCGCGCGGCGGAGCCTGCGGGACAGGGGGTGGGGGCGCGGGCGTAGGCGGGGTGGGGCGGCGGGCGGCTCGGGCCCCGTGTTTCTGCAGGCCAGCGGCTGACAGTCGGCCATGACAGGTTGATCGGCGGAAGCCTCGGGGCTGCGGCACAGGGCGCGAGCGGGGTTGTAGACGCAGGTGATGAAGGCGCCCGGGTACACGTGGGTGTCGTGGCGGGTGAGGATACGGCGCAGGCGGGCTTCGTCGGTGACGACCTGGCCGTCGAAGACCGTGTGGCGGGCGAGCTCGGCGAGCCGGGCTTCGGCTTCCGCACCTGCGGGACCGGTCAGAGCCGGCCGGTCGTCGTCGGCGCCCAGTTCGGCGAGAAACTGGCCCCGGGCGAAGGCTTCTTCAGCCTCGACCTCGTCGCGGAAGCCAGAGTCGGAGGTGCCTAATGGTGGAGTCGGGTATTGGAACTGTCCGAATGCCTCAGCCGCTGCGGACCCATGCGGTGAACTCGTCGGCGAGACCGGGCGGGTTGGCTGCCTCGGTCCGCCGGGCGATCCCTTCGTAGTACTCGAGCTCGTGGACGATCACCGGGACGGATCGGCCGACGTACCTCTCGATGGCACCGGTTGTGTGGAGGGTTTTGGCGAGCTGACAGCACGCCTGGTTGAAGTGGGCCTCGATCTGGGCGGCGAGCGGCCCGACGGTTGCGGCCCAGGCTGAGGGGTCGGTGGGCTCGGTGTACCAAAGTCCGAGTTCGTTGATCCAGGCCTGGCGAACCACGGCTCCGTCGGGGTCGCTGGTGAGGTCGCCGATCACCGTCAGTTGGTTCTGGATCCAGAAGGCGTAGTTCCAGCGGGCTTCTTCCTGGTCGGAGGCGCTCTGGGTGCTGTGACGGGCTTGCGCCTCGGTGTTGTAGCCGATCGTCAGGGTCGGCAGGCGGGGGTCGTCGTCCTCGTTGTCGATGAGGAAGGAGAGAGCGTAGATATCGTCGGCGCCGGTGACCGGAATGGTTGCGAGGGCGGTCTCGGCAAGGTTCTGGAGGTGATCGTGGAACGTCATGCTCGGCGGCGTCCTGTCTGTCGGGTCATGAGCCCCACTGGTCGCAGTACTCGATGTGCATCTCGCGCGCGTTGCCGAGAATGCCGTCGTTGGAGTGGAGCTCTGTGCAGAAGTGCGGGTAGCTCGGGTGGACGGGGACGTAGCCGGGACCATTTCGAGCGATGTCGAAGAAGTGCCGGGCAGTCTCGCGGAACACCTTCGCGCTGCCGGTCATGAACAAGGTTTCGGCGTGGAGGTGCTGGTGGAACAGGTCCCGGTTCTCCCGGTGGTGCCTCGCCTCGTAGTCGATCACGGTGTCGTCTGTGTGCCCCGGGTCGGGCAGCGTCACTGTCTGCGGACGGCCCGGGCCGAGTCGCCCGCGGATTTCCTTCCAGCGTGAAGGCGCGAACTGGAGCGAGTGATGCAGCAGCACGAGATCAAGCTGGCGCGTGCCGTTCTCAGGCAGCTCGTGGGGCGGGGGCTGGTTGCCGCGCATCGGCAGGTGTATCAGTGAGCGCGGCGAGGACGCAGCGAGCGTCCACAGACCGCCGATTCGCCTCGCGGCGTCCTGGTCGAGGTAGGCGTCCAGGTGCCGATCGTGGTCGATGAGCACGGTGTGGACCAGTGGCCGGGCAGGTCGGATGACTTTGAACTCCGTTGCTCCGAGGCGCGTTTGGTGGATGGTGATGGGCAGTTTCATCGGTTCTCCGGGACACGGCGGCTGACGTCGGCGGCCCAGTCGCCGGCGGATGCCTGCTGCCACTGGACGGCGACCTTGATGTGGACGCCGAGCATTCAACCGACGGCACTTGGTGCCGCCGGCCAGAAACGGCGCGAGCTGCTCGGTGCTCCACACGTCATCAATGATCAGCAGAATTGGCGGGCGGGCGTCGAGCAGTCGGCCCAAGTGCGCGCCGGCCAGCTCCGGGTCGTCGAAGACCGTGGTGTCCCCGGTGATGAACCGGGTCGCTTCGGCCACCTTCGCGGTGATCTCCGTCCGGCTGCGCACGTCCAACCCGAGGGTGACTCGGTAGATCCGCCCACGGAAGCGGCGTTGGAATCGTCGGTCGGCCTACACCATCTCCGCGAGCGTGGTCTTTCCGAAGCCGCCCGCGCCGTGCAGTCCGGCCGTAGCCGTGATCCCCACCGACCGCAACCGCCGTCGGCGGCTTAGCGCGGCCGCCACCTGCCGGACCTGTGCACGGTCGACGACCCACCGCGGTATCTCCGGGGGCGCTGGCGGTGGTGGGTCGTCGGCCACCGACGAAGACTTGGCCTCGCGGAACAGTGTGTACACCACCAGCAGCAGGGCCAGGGCCAGCCCCACGCCCAGGACAATCCACGCGTGCCGCCGAACCTGGTCGAGCGGACCCGGCCACCGGTCCTGACCAGTGGCCGCATTCTCTGCCAACGACGTCACCGCACTGACCACCGCCGTGATCACGGCCGACGCAGCTAGGCCGTGTTTTAGAAGGTGCTGGTGTGCTGGGTTGGTCGTCCGGGAAAGTTGCGGGCGGCCAGCCAGATGATGAGGTCGTTGGCGATCGCACCGACGTCTGTTTCGGTGGTGACCTTGTGTTCGCGTCGTGTGCTGTCGCGCAGGACGATCTCATAGCCGCCTTCGTCGCAGACGGCCACAGAGGCGAACCAGACGGGGTCGTCCTCGTCGGGCTGAATGACGATGAACGTGTTGTCCGTGTCGTCGAGTTCGCTGATGAGCTCGAACAGGGCGTCCTCGGACGGGTCGTCGATGTGGTCCCCGTTCTCGCTGTCGGCGCAGTAGGTTGCCGCCACGATCCGTTGTCCCCCTGATACCGACGTGCTGCCCAGAAGCTGCCGTCAGGATGACATGGGAGGCGGCAGCCCCGTGTGGTCACAGCCATTCGTTGATTGCGGCGAGGTGGATCGTGGCCTCGAAGCGGACGGCGAGTTTGTCGAACCGTGTGGCCACCGCCCGGTTGCGCTTGAGCCGGTTGATGCCGCACTCGACGGCATGCCGGGCCTTGTAGTCCTCACGGTCGAAGCCCGGAGGCCGCCCACCACTGCTTCCCCCGCGCTTACGATGACCGGCCTGATCAGCCGGTTCCGGGATGGTGCACCGGATGCCGCGCCGCCGTAAGTAGGCGCGGTTGGCACGCGAGGAGTACGCCTTGTCTGCTCGCACCCGCAGAGACCGTCTGCGCGGACGGCCCCGACCCGCCCGCGGCACCCGGATGCCTTCCAGCACGGTCACGAACTGGGGGCTGTCTCCTCGCTGGCCCGCTGTGACCAGCAGCGACAACGGTCGCTGGTCCTGGTCGCAGGCCAGGTGGATCTTGCTCGTCCAGCCGCCCCGGGACCGCCCGAGTCCGTGGTCGTCCGGCTCGCAGCCGACCCCGCCGGGCGGCTCCTTCTGGGCCCGCCCCTCCCGGCGGGCACCAGCGGCGTGCTGGTGTGCCCGGCAGATCGTGGAATCGACGTTCACCTCCCACGTGATCAGCCCGGCCGCATCGGCCCTGGCCTGCAGCCCGGTCAGCACCAAAGCCCAGATACCGGCCCGCTGCCAGCGGCGGAAGAGCCCATAGACCGTCTGCCACGGCCCGTACTCCACCGGCAGATCCCGCCACGGCACACCGGTTCGCACCCGCCAGCGGATCCCGTCAATCAGCCTCCGTCGACACGCTGACGGCCTACCGACCTGCACAACGGGCAACAACGGTTCCAGCACCGCCCACTGCTCATCCGAGAGATCCCCACGCCCCACACCGCGATCATCCAACATGAGGCATGGCCACAGGCCCGGTTCTAAAACACGGCCTAGCCAGTCACCCGCGCGCCACACTCAACCGCTCCCGGAAAGCGCGCGAGTAGACGGAAGGTCTCCGACTCCCTTACTGGCATTCGACCAGCTAAGGGCTGTCCCGCAAACTTCCTGCTCGAGGGCCTGATGGCATGATCGGGACGTGATCGGTGAACCTGTTCCGCCCGGAGCCAAGAAGTATGTCCTGTTTGATGTCGATGGCACGTTGATCGATGCCGTGGACAACCAGCGCCAGGTTTGGCGCGCGTGGGCGGAGCGATACGGGCTGGATCCCGACGAGGTCTACCAAGTGGCGCTGCGGACGAGGCCGATGGAGACCTTTGCGCAGGTCATTCCGGACCGCGATCCACGGGAGTGCCTGGCCGCGCTGCACGATCTGGAGGATGAGGATGTGCGGTCCGGCATATATACGGCCTTCGATGGCGCGGCTGAGCTGCTGAACGCTCTGCCCTCCACAGCGTGGGCGTTGGTGACGTCGAATTACGACCACCGGGTACGCGGACGCTTCGCCCGGACCGGCTTGCCAGTGCCGGATGTCATCGTGGATGCCGCCTCCGTCGAGGAAGGCAAGCCCTCACCCGTCCCGTATCTGCTGGCTGCCAAGCGACTCGGTGCCGAGCCCGAGGACTGTCTGGTGATCGAGGACGCCCCCTCCGGGGTGCAGTCCGGGCTGCGTGCCGGCATGACGGTGTGGGGAGTCAACACTCCCGTCGCCGTCGACGGCGTGCACCGGCACTTCGGGAGGCTGCGCGCAGCGGTCCTCGACATTCTCGCCTTCACATCCGGAACCCGCCCTCGGCCGGAGGGATCAGCGCCAGTGGAATGATCTTGCCATGGCTGGTGTGATCACGGCGTCGGAGTCGTCTTGGATAGCCCCGTTCACCGGGCTGAGCCCGCGCCAGTTCGCGAAGTTGGTGACGGTGTTGCGTCGCGCCGGTGTCGATACTCACCACCGGGGTCGGCCGTGGGGCTTGTCGCTGGACGATCGGACACTGTTGGTCACGGCGTACTGGCGCACGAACTTGACGATGCGCCAGCTCGCCCCGCTGTTCGGCATCTCGAAGTCCGCGGTCGATCGCATCATCGATCATCTCGGACCGCTGCTGGCCCTGCAGCCTCGGCGCCGATTCGCGAAGGAGGCCGTGCTCATCGTGGACGGCACCTTGGTTCCGACCCGCGACCACGGGGTTGCCGAGCAGTCGAAAAACTATCGGTACTCCACCAATCATCAGGTCGTTATCGACGCCGACACCCGGCTGGTCGTTGTGGTAGGACAGCCGCTGCCGGGCAACCGCAACGACTGCAAGGCATGGGGTGAGTCCGGCGCGAAGGCCGCCGTCGGCCACACCATGACGATCGCCGACGGCGGCTACCCCGGGACCGGACTCGTGATGCCGCACCGTCGCCGGGCCGGCGAGGAACTCGCCGAGTGGAAACAGGAGCACAACCGCTCGCACAAACAGGTCCGGGCCCGCGTCGAGCATGCCTTCGCCCACATGAAGACCTGGAAGATCCTGCGCGACTGCCGCCTCAAGGGCGACGGCGTACACCACGCCATGCTCGGCATCGCCCGCCTACACAACCTCACCCTCGCAACATAGGCGGCAGCCGTCGCACACCGAAGATCTTTGCGGGACAGCTCTTAGGGCTTGCAGATCATCAAGGTGTTGCTTCCCGTCCCATGGCTCGTTGATGTGGTATGCGCATCCCGGACGAGATCTGTGCCCAACTCACCATGAAGTTCGGGGTGTTGTTCCGGCATCTGGATGAGCGGCAGCGACGGCTGCTGATGGCCGCAGAGGCCCGTGCTCTGGGACACGGTGGTGTTCGGGCCGTCGCGCGGGCGGCCTCGGTGAGTGAGACCACGGTCCGCAAGGGCGTGTCCGAGTTGGAGGCCGGCGAGGAGCCTCTGGGGCGGGTGCGGCGGCCGGGCGGAGGCCGCAAGAGGGTCGCAGATCTCGATCCGGGGCTGCGGCCGGCTCTCCTGGCGCTTGTCGAGCCGGACGAGCGAGGCGATCCGATGTCGCCACTGCGGTGGACGGTGAAGTCGACCCGCACGCTGGCGCGGGAGCTCGCCCGGACCGGACACAAAGTCAGTGTCGGACACCGTCGCCGACCTGCTGCGGGAGGAAGGCTTCAGCCTGCAGGCCAACGCCAAGACCATCGAGGGAAGCCAACATCCCGACCGAGATGCCCAGTTCCGCTATCTCAACGAGCAGGCCCGTGATCACCGGGACGCCGGCCAGCCGGTGATCAGCGTGGACACCAAGAAGAAGGAGCTCGTCGGCGAGTTCAAGAACAACGGCCGCCAGTGGCGGCCTGCGGCTGATCCGGCGCCGGTGAACATCCATGACTTCGCGACCCCCAGCTGGGCAAGGCCGTCCCGTACGGCATCTACGACCTGGCGGCGAACACCGGCTGGGTCAACGTGGGCACCGATCACGACACCGCCGCATTCGCGGTGGAATCGATCCGCCGCTGGTGGTGCGGCCAGGGGCGGGTCGCCTACCCGCAGGCGACCCGACTGCTCATCACCGCCGACGCGGGCGGCTCGAACGGCTACCGCACCCGGGCCTGGAAGCTCGAACTCGCCCGGCTCGCGGCCGAAACAGGTCTGACGATCACCGTGTGCCACCTGCCGCCGGGCACATCGAAGTGGAACAAGATCGAGCACCGGCTCTTCTCGCACATCACCATGAACTGGCGCGGCCGCCCGCTGACCAGCCATGAAGTGATTGTCCAGTCCATCGCCGCGACCACCACCCGCACCGGACTGCGTGTCATGGCCGAGCTGGACACCAACGTCTACCCCACCGGAGTCCAGATCGGCGACGCGGAGATGGCGTCCCTGCCACTGACTCGACACACCTTCCACGGCGACTGGAACTATGCCCTGCACCCCCAGCCCTGCCCAGCCATCCCAGCACACCGGGCTCCGCAGATGCCGGCCCCTGAGTGGGACCACGCTCTCCTGTCTGACCCCGCCCTGACCGGCATGTCCCGGCAGCAACTGAGCGATCTCACCGACACTTTGGCCCTCCACAGCGACGTCAAGCGCGGCCGCCCGCCCCGGCTCGCCTTCCCCGACCAGATCCTGGCAGCTGTCCTTCACCTGCGGGTCGCCCTGGCCGCGGAACCCCTCGCCGTGCTCTTCGACAGCAGTCGGACCGCTATGCACCGCACCCTGCTGAAGATCAGGACGCTGCTGAAGGCGCACAGCATCGTCATCCCGCCGGCGGCCACTCCGCCCTCTGCCCTCACAGCCCTCCAGGCTCGGGTTCGAGCCCTGGGCAACGACACCAGCAGCATGATCAAGACAACGTGTTAATGATCTGCAAGCCCTTAGGGACATTTTACAGAGCAAGGCCCGGACCAGGTGTCCGGGCCTTCGTCGTGCCCCGGAATCTTTCCTCTCGGTCGGTGCTGTCCGGACCCCGGGCTTCCGGCCCTACCGGGTGAAGGAGCCTTGCCCGCCAGGACGAGACGCAAGCACCCGCGTTCTGTCACTGTCCCGCCCTCCATGTCGAACTCACGCCGGAGACAGTACCGATGACTACCAGTCATACATCCGGGACAACACCCGCGCCGATCGCTGCGACGCTGAACACGCCACCCTGGGCCAGGTCGAAGCCCCAAATGGTCGCTCTCAAGCAGAGAGCCGCAGGACCGCCGACCGCGAGGCGCTCACCACCCCCACGCGGACGACACCACCAAAGGTGTCCGCTGTCCTCGATCCCCTCTGGAGCAATGCTCATGACTTGTGGATCGGCCTCGGATTGGACGCGAAGGGCGTACCTTCCCGAGTGATCGACTTCTGGTCATCGAGTAGGCCGACGTTGCACCGTCGGTCGGGAAGGCACGCCCGTGCTGAGCGTAGTGAATGCCGATGGAACGACCGGGACCGGCCGCCTGATCGACGACATCGTTCGCGAGGGCGCGAGGCGAATGCTGGCCGCCGCGCTGGAAGCTGAAGTCAACGCCTATATAGCCGAGTTGGCCGACAAGCGGGATGAGCACGGGCACCGTCTGGTGGTCCGCAATGGCTATCACCAGGCGAGGAAGGTCACGACCGCGGCCGGGGCGGTCGAGGTGAAGGCCCCGCGGGTCAACGACAAGCGCGTCGACGAGAGCACCGGCGAGCGCAAGCGGTTCTCCTCGACGATCCTGCCGCCGTGGTGCCGCAAGTCCCCGAAGATCAGCGAGGTGCTGCCCCTGCTCTATCTGCACGGCCTGTCCTCTGGCGACTTCGTGCCCGCCCTGGAGCAGTTCCTCGGGTCGACGGCCGGGATCTCACCGGCGACGGTCACCCGCCTCACCCAGCAATGGCAGGCCGACCACGCCGCGTTCAGCGAGCGCGATCTGTCCACCAGCGACTACGTCTACGTCTGGGCCGACGGCCGCCGATACCGACACCCTGGCGGGCAGGAGTGAAGGCTGGCGAACTAGGGTGGCGCGCAAATCGATCTCGTATCCGCAAATAAAATGCAACACCTCCAGGCGCCTGGTCCCTCTCGCCCGCGCCCGGGGCCTGTCCCACCCACCCACTTCTCTTCTTCTTCCTGCTTGGGCGTGGACTCGGGGGCGTAGGGGGGATGTCGGCCTCCCCCACCACGACCGGAACAGCGTAGTGGCCTGCAGATTCGTTGGTAGGCGGGCGAGCAGTCCGGGAGGGCTTCGTGATCGTGGTCGGTCATCTGGTCGGGGCCGGCTCGCAATCCCGCAGGTGATTCTCGTCAAGACGGGGTGGGAGTGACGTCACTGCCTGTATGAAAAGAGGGCAGATACGAATCCAGTTCACGAACGGTCACCCGGGGGGATGCCGTGGCGGGCAAGGTTTCAGAACTACGGCGTCTTGGGCTGGCGGGACTGGCCCAGCTCATCCCTGCCGCTGGTATCGCCACGTTCTGGTCAGCGGTTAGGCACCACCCGGTGATTGCGGCCGCCGCACTGCTTGCCTACGAGGTGGCCGCCTTCGCCGTGGCGTTCGCCGGTGACGTGGTGACGGAGTTGCGCGGCCGACGGGTGCAGCTGGCGGCTGACGCCGTCGACCACTGGCTGCAGCGGCGGGGGTCCAGTATCAAACGGGTATATCTACGACAGTTGCGGGCGAACGTGCGCAACATGGAGACCGTGGGCATCGCCACGCAGGGCGAGTACGTGCTTCGGATGCGTCAGGTGTACGTCGACGTCAGCCTGGTGCCCAAACCGCTGCATGCCACCGCCGGGGAACCGTATGTGGGCCCGGTGGTACCGGGAGAGGACGCGGCGGTACCGGGGCAGCGCCGCAGTCTGGAGTCGATGATGCGGCAGGCGGAGCGGAGCACGGGCGGCCGAGCCCTGGCGGTGGTCGGCGGACCAGGGTCGGGCAAGACCACCCTGGCCCGGAACACCGCGCTCGGCCTGTGTGAAGGCCGGTGGCGGCCACGTGGACGGCGGCTTCCGGTCCTGCTGTATCTACGTGACCACGCTACGGCGCTGCTGGCCGACGATCCGCCGTCGCTCAGCACGGTGGCGGTGTCGGCCGGGTGGCTGGAAGGAAAGGTGCCGGCCAACTGGCTGGAACACAGGCTCGATCGCGGCCGGTGCGTTGTGTTGCTGGACGGGCTGGACGAGGTCGCCGCGGCGAAGGACCGGGCCCGAGTGGTGGACTGGATCAAACGGCAGATCCAGCGTCATCCCCGCACCCTGTACGTAGTGACCTCGCGTCCGCACGGCTACCAGTCCAATCCGCTGCCGGAGGCTGAGGTCCTGCAGGTGCGGCGGTTCACAAGGGAGCAGATCTCTCGGTTTGTGCACCAGTGGTCGTACGCGATCGAGCGGCGGGCCCGCGACGGCGCCGAAAGCGAAGTGCGCGCCGCCGCGCGCCGCAATGCGGAGGATCTGCTGGCTCGGCTGCGGGACAGGCCGGCGCTATACGATCTGGCGGCGAACCCGCTGCTGCTGACGATGACCGCGAACGTGCACCGCTACCGCGGCCAGCTGCCGGGCAGCCGCGCGGCACTGTATGCGGAGATGTGCGACGTGCTGCTGCACCGCCGCTCTGAAGTCCGCGGCCTGAGCGATGCCACGGGGTTGAGCGGGCCGCACAAGCAGCACGTCGTCCAGCACCTCGCGCTGGCCATGATGGAAGCGAACGTCCGGGACTGGCCGCTGCACGAGGCCGTCGAGGCGATCCGCCACCCTCTGCAGCAGGTTCCCGGCAATGTCGAGGGCGAGGTGTTCCTCGATGAGGCGTGCAAGAGTGGCCTGCTGGTCGAGCGCGAGCATGGCGTCTACGGCTTCGCCCACCTGACCCTGCAGGAATACCTCGCCGCCGCCCAGCTCGGTACCCAGCACACCGACATCACTCTGCTGACCGGAAACGTCACCAACCCGTGGTGGCGCGAGACGATCCGGCTGTGGGCCGCCGGCAACGACGCCACCGCCGTGATCACCGCCTGCCTGGACGCCAGCACCGTTTCCGCCCTGGCCCTCGCCTACGACTGCGCCGAGCAGGCCCGGACCGTCGACCTCACCACCCGCGAGCGCCTGACAGCCCTGCTGGAGTCCCCCGAGACCGGCCAGGACCCCGCACGCCGGCGCCTGCTCATCGGCATCCGCGCCACCCGCACCCTGCACGAGACCATCGCTGTCAGCGACAGTGCCGCTCTGTGCGCCCGGCCCGTTCCCCGCTCCCTGTACCGCCAGTTCGTCCACGATGAACAAGCCGAAGGACGCCATCACCCCCGCTCTTCGAACCTCACCGACACCGAAGCATCGGCCACCGGTATGCACGCCGGGGACGCCGAACGTTTCATCACCTGGCTCAACACCATCACCGGGGACAGCTCCTACCGGCTGCCCACCCCCGAAGAACTGGCTGATCCCGCCGCCGAGATGGCAGCCGACCTGACCCGCCATACCGTCTGGGCCCACAGCGACACCCGCGCCCTGCTCCACCAGCCCGCCGGAGTCCCCTGGCCCTACACCCCCAGCCCCGGCCAGATCCACAGCCTCCCCGCAGCCGACCGGCAGCGGATTACGCGCTACCTGCGCCTTTGGGCCATTCGACCCTCACAACGCAGACGCGTGGAGGAGTGGACCGGAGTGATCGCCACCGCCTTCAAAACACCCCCTGAACTCCACAGGGGTCCTGTCATCACCCAACTGGACCCAGCCCTCGACCGCAGCTTCGCCCTCATCCGCGCCCTCGTCAGCGCCCTTGCCCGCGACGGCGGCGTCGACCTCACCCGCGTCCGCGACCTCACCCGCGACCTCATCCGCGTGTTCGCCCTCGACCACAACCTCGATCCCGCCCGCGCCCGCGCCCAGGCTCGCGGCCACGACCTCGCCCTCGCCCTCGGCATCGACCTCGACCCCGACCCCGACTTCCCCTCCTACCCCGATCCCGACCTCGCCCTCGCCCCCGCCCCCGCCCCCGCCCTCGCTCTCGCCCTCAACCTGATCCTCGACCTCGCCCCCGACCTCGCCCCCGACCTCGACCTCGCTCCTGACCCCACTCCCCACCTCATCCCCGCCCTGGCACACGACCTTGACCTCGCCCGCGCTCTCGACCCCGCCCTGGCACACGCCCTCGACCACGAGCCCGCCGTCGCCGTCGCCGACGACCTTGACCTCGCCCACGCTCTCGCCCACGGCCCCGTCCCCGAGCCCGCCATCACCCTCGCGCACGACCTTGACCTCGCCATCGCTCTCGCCCACGACCCCGATCTCGACCTTGACTTCAGCCCTCATGCCAGCGCGCTGAGGGTCGCGTTCGCCGCTCTCCGCACCCTGTTCGCTGTCTTTAAGGGTTCCGCCGATGCGGAACCCCCTTTCCAGCTCACGAGGCTCGACGATCTCTTGGTTCGCACCGGGACTGATCGCCTTTCCTCTGAGCGACAGGCACCAGAAGATCCAGCCAGCACCCTGGCTCAGGTCCACGATCTCCTCCGAGGAGCTCTGCGCGGCACTCGGCAGGAGCTACTCCCGCAGGCGCAGCTGCTGGTCGAGCAGACCTTGGAACTTCTGCTATCAGTCCGCGACCGCAGACTGCCCGGCCATCCGCACGTGCTGGCCTGCATTCGCACAGCCCTTCTGGCCGCCACCGCAGTCCTGTGTGTCACAGACCAGCACCCCGAGGAAGCAGCACTGCTGCACCTGACATGGCAGAGCCTGACCACCCACAATCAGCCCTCCCCCAACCAAATCCTGCTGGTCACCCGTACACACCAGTAAG
>NZ_KQ948684.1:79217-80648 GCF_001514145.1 Streptomyces canus | reverse complement strand
AGAGGGCGGTATGAGACCTGATGCCTGATTCTTTGTTTCGTGTGGGGCGAGCGGGAAGATCGCGGCGCCGTCGGTCGATTACGGCCGGGGCTGGGTGAACAAGCCCTGCTCGGTCTCGGTCAGGATTCCGCGGTCGGCCAGCCGTTTGAGCTTCAGGCGGACGTTGTTGATGTTGTTGGGCGCGACCGTCAGGTCCATCGCCTCGCACACCTGCCGGGCCCGCAGCGGATGGTCGGCCGCAGTGAACACCGCCATGATCTGCTGGTAGGCCGGATGATCCGGTAGCTTCGGTGCCGGCGGCGCGGGCGGTTGCGGGTCGGGCAACCCCAGCAGTGTCTTGCGGGTGATCCGGACTTCCTCGGCGGCCCGGCCGAGTTCGTCGAGCTGTGTGGTCAGATGCATGATCTGTTCCCGCATCGTCTCGGCCTGCGCGGTGATCTCCCGTTCTCGCTCCTCCAGCCGTGCCAGCACCGCGCCGAGCGTCAGCTCTCCGCCGGTCATGCGGTGCGCCAGGCCGGCACGGTCGCCCCGGTCAGCCGGCGCAGTATCACCGCGGTCATCGCCCAGTACACCCGCGACTCCGAACTGCGGGGCAGATGCTCGTAGTCGCGCACCAGCCTGCGGTGCAGCATCAAGATCCCATACGCGCGCTCCACCACCCACCGCTTGGCCTGGGGAACGAACCCGCTCTGCGCGGGATTACGCTCCACGACCTCCACCTCGATGCCCACCTTCTCCCCGTGCGCGACGACGGCGTTCTTGAAACCCTGGTCGACCAGGGCTTTCTCCACGGCGTCGGTGTCGGCGGCGACCTTGTCCAGCAGCGCGATCCCGACGGCGTTCTCATGCGCCGACGCGGCCACAACGACCACCGCGATCACCAACCCCAGAACGTCAACGGCCAGGCCGCGCTTGCGGCCCGGTACTTTTTTTGCCGCATCACGCCCCGTCGACCCGGCGGGCACTCCGGCCGCCGCGTGCACGCTCTGGGTATCGAGCACCACCAGGCTCGGGTCCGCCTTCCGACGCGCCATTTCCCGCACCTGCCAGCGCAGCAGGTCGTGAATGGTCTGATCGATGCCGTCGTCACGCCAGGTGTAGAAGTAGTACTTCACCGCGCCGGGCGGCGGAAAGTCGTGCGGGAGCAGCTCCCACTGGCAGCCGGTCCGGCCCTGGTAGAGCAGTGCGTTGACGATCTCCCGCGTCGCGTACCGACCCTGATGGCCGCTGACCGAGGGATGCGCGGCCTTCCACGCGGCGATCACCGGCTCGACCAGCGCCCACTGCTCGTCGCTCACGTCGGTCTTGTAGGGCTTGCGCTCACTCACGGCGACCAGCCCAACATGCCCATGGCCCCCGACCGGCCGGGACGCCGCACCGCCACACCTTCAGGTGACGACAAAACTCCTATGCACTCTCATTCCGCCCTCT
>NZ_KQ948684.1:28728-79137 GCF_001514145.1 Streptomyces canus | reverse complement strand
CAGTGTCATCTCCGTAGCCCAGCTGATGGTGGTCCTGGACGCGACCATCGTGAACATCGCCCTCCCCTCCGCGCAGAAGGACCTGGGCTTCTCCGACGGCGACCGGCAGTGGATCGTCACCGCCTATGCGCTCGCCTTCGGCAGCCTGCTCCTGCTCGGTGGCCGCATCGCTGATCTCTTCGGCCGCAAGGCGACCTTCCTGGCCGGGCTGGTCGGCTTCGGCGGCACCTCCGCCCTGGGAGGCGCCTCGACCAGCTTCGAGATGCTCGTCGTCGCGCGTGCCGCGCAGGGCCTGTTCGGCGCCCTGCTCGCCCCGGCGGCGCTGTCCCTGCTGACCACGACCTTCACCAATGCCAAGGAACGAGCCAAGGCCTTCGGCGTCTTCGGCGCTATCGCCGGTGCCGGCGGCGCCGTCGGCCTGCTGCTCGGCGGCGTGCTGACCGAATACCTCGACTGGCGCTGGACCCTCTACGTCAACCTCGCATTCGCCGCCATCGCCTTCGTCGGTGGTGTCCTTCTGCTGCAGCGCACCACCCGCGACAAGACCGCCACCCTCGACATCCCCGGCGTTGTACTCGTCAGCGCCGGCCTGTTCGCCCTGGTCTACGGCTTCTCCCACGCCGAGACCCACGGCTGGAGCTCCACGACCACCTGGGGCTTCCTGGCCGGCGGTGTCGTTCTGATCGGCGTGTTCGCCTGGTGGCAGACCCGCTCCACCTATCCCCTGTTGCCCATGCGGGTCCTGCTCGACCGAAACCGCGGCGCCTCCTTCCTCACCATCCTGATCACCTCCGTCGGCATCTACGGAGTCTTCCTCTTCCTCACCTACTACCTGCAGCAGAGCCTCGGCTACACCCCCATCAAAACCGGACTGGCCTTCCTGCCCATGGTCGTCGGACTCGGGGTCGCCGCCCAGCTAGCCTCCACGGTGCTGATCCCCCGCATCGGCCCCAAGGCAACCGTGCCGCTGGGCATGGGCGCCGCCATCGCCGGCATGGTCTGGCTGACCGGCCTCGACCTCCACAGCAGCTACCCGACGGACATCATGCTTCCGCTGCTCGTAGCGGGACTCGGCCTCGGCCTCGTCATCGCCCCGGGACTGGCCCTGGCCACCGCCGGCGTGCGCGCCGAGGACGCCGGCGCCGCCTCCGCCGCAGTCAACACCATGCAGCAGGTCGGCGGCTCCCTGGGCACCGCGCTGCTCAACACCCTCGCCACCAGCGCCGCCGCCGACTACCTGGCCGGCAAGAACCCCAAGGACCCCGCCGTCCTCGCTCAGTCCAGCCTGGAGGCCTACTCAACCGCGTACTGGTGGTCGGCCGCCTTGTTCACGGGCGGTCTGATCATCACCGCCGTCCTCTACCGGCGCGGCGTACCGGCCACCGACCCCGACGCGACCTCCGTCGTGCACATGTGAGTCACCGAAATTCCCGCCAGATCGGCCGCGCACCGTTCATCACCGACAAGTAGGCACACCGGCGGCCATGCAACAGAACGCGGCAGCCGCCTGGCCACGCCCGGACATTCCATCAGCCGGGGGTGGCTCGCCGATGGTTCCCAAGTCGGCTAGGCCCTGGAAGTCCCTCAGCGTGACTTCGAGGTTGATCGGGCGGCCTGATGCGTCGGTGTGCGAGGGCGGGGCACGGCGATGGCCGACCCCAGATCGAGGCGCTTGTCCATGTCCAGGCGGAACGTGCCGTACGGGTTGACGTTCGACCAGAACAGCGCGGTCAGACCGCGCCGGTCCTCGTCGCTCAGCTTCGATGCCCATGCTGGTTCAGCCAGGACCCGCTGCACCAGCAGGGTGTTGACATGCACGAGCGCGGACTGGAGCAGGTGCAGGGCGAGCATCGACGTCTCGGCGTGCTCCTTGTCGGGGCCGGTCAGGGCGCCGTCCTTGCCGTAGTGGAGCACGGTGTTCGCGCTGTTCCAGTTCTCCACAACCTGGAGCCCGCCGTGGATCTCGCGGCGCAGGCCGGGACTGGCCAGACAGTCGCAGGCAAAGATCGTGCGCACGGCCCGGCCGAGTTCTTCGAGTGCCTGGTAGGTGGGGTGCTTGGGGCCACCCCGTGTGAAACGCCGCAGCACCTGCTCCGCCTCCGCCGTTCCAAGCCGGAGCGCAGTCGCGTACTTCACCATCTGGTCGTACTGCTGCTCGATCAGCTCCCAGCGGATCGGCCTCGTCAGCGAGGCGCCGAGCGTCGGCCAGCCGGGCGGGGTGTCGTCCGGACGGTACAGGCGGACGCTGCCGATGTTCTTCAGCAGCTCGGTGAACGCGAACCCGACGACCGACGCACCGTGCGTGTCGACGTAGTTCGACTCGATCTCGGCGTCGGTGCAGGGCCGCAGCAAGCCCTCGATCATCGCCGCCACCTCGGACGACGAGCAGCTCTTGAGCTGGGAGTAGATGCAGACGTTCTTCCGCTCGACGTGCCAGTAGATCATCACGCCGTTGCCGCCGTAGCGGGCGTGGTACTCGGTCATGAAGTTCGAGGACCAGGACCCGAACTTCTTCGAGTCCGAGGCGCACGCGGTGCCACCGCCCCACCATGCGGTGTCGCGGGCGGCGAAGGTGGCGTTCACCAGCCTGGTGACGGCGGCCCGGAGATTGTCGACGGTGATGAAGTGCCGGCGCACGTGCCGCAGCGCGGCCTCGCTCTCGCCGTGCTCGCCGGTCGCAACGATCGCCCGGATACCCATGTTCGTGCCCAGAGCGAAGAGGGCCAGCAGCAGACGGCGCTGGAGGACGTCACGCTCGATGCGCTCGTACGCGGCCACTGAGGAGAACTCCTCGGTGAAGCCGGTCAGAAAGTCGGCGTTCTTCAGCACGTCCAGGAGGTCGAGGACGCCCCAGCGGCGCGCGACCTCCTCCTTGAGGGCCGCCAGGCCGGTGGGCTCGGCCAGCGGCTCCAGCTTCGGAACCGTGATCCACGGCTCGCCCTTGCGGGTGGTGACCTTCACCCCACCTGCCGAGCCGTCCGCGAGCGCGCGGGACAGCTGGTCCAGGCCCGCGGTCATGCGCTTCTTCAGGTCCGCGATGAACGCCCTCGGGTTCAGCGGCTGGCGGATCGCGGCGTAGTGCACGGCGCGGGTGGCCTCGAAGTCGCCGGGCAGATCGTCCTCCGGGTTGCGCCAGCGGGCGGCGCCCTCGACGTGGATCTCGCGGCGCCGTAGGGCGTCCCGCAACGCGACCAGGACGCACAGCTCGTAGGGGATGCGCTCGACCTTGCCCTTGTCGTCGACGACCGCCTCGCGCCAGTCCTTGCGCACCACGCCGTCCATCGGCGGCTCGTCCTCGACGCTGTCGTAGAAGCGGGTCTTGCCGTCTACATCGGCGTACTTCTTCAGCAGCTTCATCGCGTCCATCACCGGCCGGTAGGCCGTGTTGTTGCACTTGAAGCCCAGCGTGTTCAGCAGCGGGGGCAGCATCTGCCGGTAGTACGAGCTGTACGAGGAGCGCAGCGTGGTGCGGACCTTCGCCTTGAAGACCTTCTCATTCGCCTTCGCCTCGGCCACCAGGTCCTTGAGCGTCTTCTCCCCGACCACCGGGAACAGGGCCCGGCGTACGACCTCGTCGGGCTTGTCGACCGCAGCCGTGGCCAGCTTGAAGAGGATGCCCTCCTTGCCGCGGACCTTCTTCAACTCGGCGGTGAGCTGTTTCTCCACCCGCCGCTCGGCACGAGCGTTGATCTTGTGGACCAGCGCGACCAGCAAGTCGACCAGGGCGTCGGTGATCTCCGCCTGCCGGGACGAGCACAGCGCTGCGAGCAGGGTGATCCGTACGTCCTCGCTCGTGTCGCGGAAGTCCGAGGGGTACATCTTGATCGCTCGTGCCCGCCAGGCGGCCACCAGCTTCTCCGAGCAGTCAGTGAACAGCTCGTCGGGCAGCCCGAGCTTGCGCACGTCGTTGAGCTTGGTGATCTCCGTCAGCAGCGAGTCCAGGCCCACCGCGCCTGGGTCTCGCTTGAGCGCTGCCAGCAGGGTGGTGCCCGCCTCGTTGTCCTCAGCCACCAGGGACAGCAGCCGAGCCGTACCCGCCTCGCCCAGGCGGCCGATCGTGCGGGCGCAGAAAGTCTTCTCCCACTTGCCCCGCGCCGCGACGAGTACCTTCTCGACCCGAGTACGGCCCGGCGGCTCGATCTTCCGGGCCCGGCACTCGACCAGCAGGGCCTCGCGCTGCCGGTCCTCCACCAGCTCGACCGGACAGACCTCCACGGCCAGCCACTCGGCCAGCGCCTTCTCATCCGCGACCGTCGAGGGCCGAAATCCCAGGGCCTCACGGATCTGCTTGCGGTGGTACTCGGCAGTCCGGCCCACCAGCAGGTACTTCGCGAAGTCGGTGGCCGGGACCTTCACCAGATCGGCGACGTACTCCACCGCGGCCGGCGGGACCTCTTCCAGCACATCGGGGAACCGGCCCTCCAGCTCGAAGAACTTCAGCAAGAGGCTGAAGCCGAGCCGGGTCGTCCCGCTCTTGTTCGCCACCAGCTCCCAGTCGCCGTTTACCAGCGTCCAGTTCGCCAACAGCTCCTCTGGCGACCACTCTTGCCGCACGCCCGCCCCTTTGGCCTCGATCACTCGATCAGACCAACGACGACGCCCAGGACGGGGAAACGGGATCGCCCGGCTCCCCGAGACCTACTTTGCGGCTGATGACTGAGCTAGGGCACCGGGGCCCAATAGGGCCGGTCGGTCCTAGTGTTGGAGGCCCTGCTGGCGTGCCCAGAGTTCCACGGCACCGGAGGTGCGTTGTGTGAACTGGCTGGGCTGGAGGTGGCCGGTGCGGGTGATGAGGCCGGTTTCGGGATAGCCGTAGGCCTGCAGGAGTTCGTCTGCGAGTGCGGCGGTTCCGTGGCCATGCGCCCCGTCGCGGGGGATTTTCCGCGACCCCCTGCCGCATTCATACCCAACCGGGCATCCTGTAGAGCCAATTCCGGCCTTGTTCCATAGTGGGGGGTACAGCATGGCTGGTGGAAACCGCGGCACGCTGGGGCAGTTCATCAGAGTCCTGAGCCTGACGACGTTGGCGATCGTCTATATCGGCAGCCTGCTGATCACATACCGGCAGCTTCACGCGAAGCCCGTACTGGAAGGCGTCATCGGGGCCCCCGACTGGACCCGCGCGGTCCTGGTCATGGGGCTGGTGGTCGGCGGCGGTCTGGGCGCGGCGGCGGCGATCGTCGACAACCGCCGCGAGCTGCCCTCCTGGTTTCTGACGGTGGTGGGAGTGCTGGCGGCCCTGGCCTGGAGCCTGTGGGCGTCGCACAGCGCGGGCGAGGACGACGTGCACATGCTGTTCGCCGCCGCGGCGCCCGCGACCTGCCTGCTGGTGTGGGCGGAGCTGCTGCGGCAATTCCGCAACCAGCACCGGCAATCGGCGGCGGCTTGACAGCGGCGGCGCTTCCCGCGTTCGGGGAGCGCGACCGGCCCGGAGCCGATCCGCTGGTGTCAGGGGCGGTCGTACGGCATTGCCTCGGACGGCACCGCCCCGGATGGCGAAGAGCCCAGCGAACGCCTGCCAACCCTCTCCAAGTGCGCCGCGAACACCTCGCGGGCGTCCGGAGTCAGAGTGCGCTACGCCGCCAAGAACGTACTTCGGTTCACCGGGAAGTGCGCTTCGTGCTCTGTCGAACTCTGGTAGCACCGCACACCAGTGGCCGAACTGTCCACCAGACCCGACCAGCGGCCGTCGATGCACTGGAATCCCTCGACCTGGGCCGGGACATGGAACGGACCCGGACTGCGGCGGCCGTGCTGGCCCGGGCATGACGCGCGTGCCCGGGCGGTCACGTCACCGTCCGCGACCAATATGCCTCCTGACTTGCCGCGCGGAGGTTCGCAGGACGACGCGGTCAAGTACAGGGGTGTTCCTGCCCGGCGGTCTCTACCTCACGTCGATGTGGTCGCCGGCGGCGTTGATGGCCGGGGTGGTTGTGGTGCCGGGGAAGGAGTAGCGGTAGAAGCCGTCGGCGGTGGCTTTGACGGTGGTCTTCAACTCGCCGGTGCTGCTGGTGGTGACGGTCTTGAGGGTGGTGTAGGTGCTGCTGTTCTTGGGCCGGTACTGGAGTTTCACCCTTTGGCCGCTGTAGCCGGCGTACTTGCGGGTGTCCCAGTTGGCGCGGGAGAGCTTTCCGGTGACGGTGAGGGTCTTGCCCTTCTTCACGGGCTCGGGGGCGGCGTTCGCGGTCAGCTGGGACCTTCGCTGGACCTTGATGGTCGCCCAGGAGTCGACGGTGGTCTGGACGCGGTCCTTGGAGAAGGCGCTGGCGTAGATGTGCCAGGTGCCGGCTTTCCCATTGGACACGGCGTTGCTCATGTCGCGGGTGTCGGCCATGACCGCGAAGTTCATGGTGCAGGTGGTGGTCGTGGAGCTGTCGGCATGGCAGTTGGGGGCGTCGTAGGAGATCCCGCCCGTGCGGTCGTCGAAGGAGGGGCCGCGCCACAGCTGCACGTCTGCCACGATCACGCCGGACGGATCAGTGGCCGTGACCTGGGCGCTGAACTTGGTGACGGCGGTGGGGCCGACCACGATGTTCTTGCCCTTGTTGACCACGACCTTGGTGATGACCGGTTGGCCATCGGCGTGTGCCGGAAAACCGGTCCCAGCGGTCAGCAGCAGGGCGGCGGACGTGGTCCCGGCGATCGCCGCAGCACGTATACGCATGTGAGTCCAAGTGAGAACAGGGGGCCGGTAGACAGCAGTGCACTGCGTGAGCGGCCCGCGAGAGTCAGAGAGCCGATTCGGCCCGCGGGATCAGACCGTCCGCAGGGGCCGAGGGTTGTAGGAGAGTCGAAGATCAACCCAGCTCTGGTTCCGTTCCGTCCGGCGCAGACGAGGCACCTGGCACGTTGTCACCACGCCAGCACGACCGCATAGGACGTGGTTGCTGCCAGCATCCCGCCCGGCAGCGACGACTGACCCAGTCACGAAAGAGGCACCCGTGGTCGCCCGGATCTTGATCGAGACGGTGGGCACCCGGATGTTCCCTCCACAGGGCCTCCGTTGGGCCCTGGCACTGCGGACACACCGCGCTCTCTGCAATCCACTGATCATTCATGCGCGCATGCTGACGGCTCGATCCGCTTACGTCCTGCGCAGCGACGGTGCGCCGTCGCGGCCGCGCCGTCACTCTCCGGTGAACGGACGCTGCCCACGCTGTCCAGGAACCACAGCGCTCACGGGAGGAGGGGGGTGAGGGCCGCGGTGACGGCGGCGGCGAGGGTGATCACTGTGGTGAAGGTGAGGGCCGCACGGGTCAGGGCGCTGGGCCAGGTGCTGCCCTCGAGGCGGGCCAACGTGGCGGCGCCGGCGGCTGCCATCAGCGCGACGACGATGACGACAGCGACAGCGAGGAGGACGACGGCGACGGTCACGGCAAGCTCCCTGCACACGGTGGGTGTTGACAGGGATCAACCTCCCGGAATGCCTGTGCGCCATGGTTCAGCGAGACGAAAATGAACACGGGCGCACACACCACCCGGGGGGCCAGCACATGCACGAGGCGGACAACAGCCGCAGCCCGGCACTCGCTGAGCTGCACGGACGGCTGGAAGAGGCACGCGCCCGGGCCAGGCTGAACCAGACAGAGCTCGCGGGGTTAGCCGGGCTGGGCCGAGCGACGGTGGGCAAGGCTCTTGCGCTTGACGGCGGCGTTCCGTCGGCGAATACGGTGGCCCGTCTGGCACGCGCGTTGAAGCTGTCGGCGGGGGAGCTGCTGGAGTTGCGGCGGACCGCGATGGAGGAAGCGGATGGGCACCCGGCCGACATGCCGGGGCCGGGGCGTCCGATCGAGCAGTGGGAGCCGCACGAGCTGGAAGTGCACCCGGCCGGTCCGGGCACCATCGCGGTCGGCGAGCAGGCCCTGCCGGGATACGTGGAGCGCCGACATGACGAAGTGCTGGCCGCAGCGGTACGCGAGGCGGCCCAGGGCCGCAGCCGGATCGTGGTCCTGGTGGGCAGCTCCTCGACGGGCAAGACGAGGGCGTGCTGGGAGGCCGTGCAGCCGCTCGCCACGAAGCCCTGGCGGTTGTGGCATCCCTTCGACCCGACCCGGGCGGAGGCCGCGCTGGAAGAGCTGCACCAGGTCGGGCCGCGCACCGTGGTGTGGCTGAACGAGGCTCAGCACTATCTCGGCGACCGGGCCTGCGGCGAGCGGATCGCGGCAGCCGTACACCGCCTGCTGACCGACGAGCAGCGCGGCCCAGTCCTGGTACTGGGCACACTATGGCCCGAGTACGCCGACCGGTACACGACGCTGCCCGCTCCGAACGGGAACGACCCTCACACTCGGGTGCGGGAACTGCTCACCGGCCGCACCGTTGCCGTCCCCGACGCGTTCGACTCCGCAGCCCTGGCCGCCGCCGCCCTCCTGGCCGAGGGGGGTGACGCACTGCTGGCCGACGCCCTCACGCGCGCACGCGACGGCGGACGGATCACCCAGGACCTGGCCGGAGCCCCCGAACTCCTGCGCCGCTACGAGCAGGCCACCCCACCCGCCCGCGCCCTGCTGCACGCTGCAATGGACGCCCGTCGCCTCTTCGTCGGCCCCCACCTCCCCCAAGCCTTCCTGACCGACGCGGCCCCCGACTACCTCTCACAGGACGACTACGACCAACTCACCGAGGACTGGGCCGAACAGGCCTACGCCGAACTCGCCGCACCAGGGCACGGCAAACAAGCCCCGCTACGTCGCGTACGAGCCCGCCCTCAACGACGCCCACCCGGCCCGCAGCAGCCAGCCGAACACCCCTCACCCCAACCCGCGGGCACAATGTTCCGGCTCGCCGACTACCTCGAAGAACACGGCCGCTCTACCCGCCGCTCCCTGTGCCCGCCGGCCTCGTTCTGGGACGCCGCCCACGCCCACCTCACCAACCCAGATGACCTGGACGTCCTGGTCGAGGCGGCTGAGGACCGACACCGCCTGGAATGGGCACACCACCTCCGCCACCGCGCGGCCTCCCTCGGCAGCGTCAACGCCCTCTATGCCCTGGCCGAGATGCGGGAGGACACGGACGACCGAGAAGAGGCTGAGAATCTCTATCGGCGGGCAGCCGACCTCGGCGATACCGATGTCCTCTTCAACCTGGCTCTATTGAGGGAGGCAGCGAATGACAGGGAAGGCGCTGACGACCTTGCACGGCAGGCCGCTGACCTCGGAAATATCAAAGTGCTGTCCGACCTGGCGGAGTTGCGGGAGGAGGCTGGGGACCACGAGGGTGCTGAAGCCCTGGGCCGACTGGCCGCCGGTCACGGCAGCACCACCATCCTGTACCGCCTGGCCATGATGCGGGAGGAGGCTGGGGACCGGGCGAGTGCCGAGAGCCTCTACGAACAGCTCGTCGAGCACGTCGGCGCTGATGCCCTGTACTGCCTGGCCGTGATCCGAGAGGACAGGGGAGACCAGGCCGTCGCAGAGACGCTCTATCAGCGCGCCGACGACCACGGCGACCTTGATGCCTTGTGCCGCGTGGTCACGGTGCGGGACATGGTGGGCGATAGGAAGGGCGCTGCAGCCCTCGCGCGGCGGGCCGCAGTCCGCGGCAGGCCTGCCGCCCTACACAGCCTGGCGCGCTCCGTCGAAAGGGCGGGGAGCGTAAAGGAGGCTGACAGGCTCTATCAGGAGGCCGCCGATCACGGCATCACCGAAGCCCTCTACCGGTTGGGCCAGTTGCGGGAGAAGGCCAAGGATCTGAAGGGTGCCGAGACCTTCTATCGGGAAGCCGTAGAACACGGCATCACCGAGGCCTTCTTCCCGTTGGCTGTTCTGCGGGAGCGAGCAGGGGATGGGGAAGAAGCGGAGGATCTCTACCGGCGAGCTGCGGACAACGGCGAGTCCGCTGGCCTGCGCCGCGTGGTCACGTTGCGCGAGAGGATGGGCGACAGGGAAGGCGCTGAAAGCCTGGCACGTCAGCTTGCAGACAACGGCGACCCCAACGGGATGACCTACCTCGGCCGCGTGCGGGAAACGACCGGAGACAAGGAGAGCGCTGAAAGTCTCTACCGGCAGGCCGCTGAACGCGGCAGCGTTTTCGCCCTGAACTTCCTGGTCAGGCTACGCGAGCAGGCGGGGGACCTGAAGGAAGCAGAGCGCCTTGCCCAGCTGGCCGATGACCTCGGCAGTCCCGACCCTCTGTACCGGCTGGGCCTGTCGCTGGAGAAGGCGGGAGACCGGGAAGGCGCCGAAAACTTCTTCCGCCAGGTCGCCGACCGAGGCCACGCGCGCAACATGCCTCCTGATGGATCAGCTTTCAGTGCATGGTGGCGCGATGGTCTGGACCCGGATGGACAGCCCACACCGCCCTGGCGGTGAACTGCGGCGCGCGACGCCTACAGACGCCGGCGTACCGCAGACCGTGATCCACCCCAACGGCAGCACAACGACAACCACCTACCGGAGCCCGCTGGCCGACGGCAGTAATACGCGCCTCGCGTCCACGACGCAGCCACGCTGGCTTCAGTCCAACCCGCGCGCAGTGAGGCCGAAGGGTGTCCGGTGGCCATGGTGGCCGCAAGTCGGTATCAGAAAGTCGGGTAAGGGCGTGAGCGCAGGTTCCGCCCTTCGTCACAGCAGCGTCAGAAGCTCCCGCAGCACCGCACGGAGCCGGATAGGCGCGGGCAGGTCGTCCATGGTGAGGGTGGAGTTGCTCTTGCCGATCTGCCGGTGCAGCGCGTCGTCGGCGATGGCCTTGAAGCGCACGAGTTCCTGTGCGTGTGCCTTGTCGGTCTTGCCGAACGGATGCTGGGCTGCGACGACCTTGAAGTCCTTGTACCCGTTGAAGACGGGCGGGATGTGGTCCAGGATCGTCCGGATCATGGCGGCGGCCGCGTGCGGCATCTCGGCGGTGTAGTTGTGGTTCAGCTCCCTGCACAGGGCGATGAGCCGGCCCAGGTTCCATGTGGTCGACTGGGCCGCCTTCTCCAGCTCGTCGAGGAGGGCCAGGTCGACGTACGGGCCCCGCTGGGGAGCGACGACCGGCGCTGCCGCCATGGCGGCGGACGGGGTGAACTCGGCGGCCGCCGCGGTGACGATCTCGCACGTCTTCTCGACGTACGCCTCCAGGGTCTTCACGTTGCGGTATGCGAGCACGCTGCGCGTGATGTTCCACTCCCAGCTGCCGTCGCCCTTGCGCGCGCTGCCGCCGTTGCCGATCCCGGGCTCGTACGAGAGCAGGTCGGGCAACACGTCGACGAACCGGGGCGCGAGGTGCGGCACGGCCTGCCTCAACTCACTGGATCGCAGCTGGGCGTAGGTGACCTCGTTCGCTGAGGCGGGCTTGTCGGTGTGCAGCTTGATCATGTGGTGAAGGACGCGGAGGAACGGCTCGCCCACTGCCTCCCGCAACTCAGGGAGGACGAGTCCGCCGGCCACGGTCACCCGCACTCTGTCGCCCTCGCCGATGGGCGGGCGCATGCCGGTGGTGTAGCCGTACCCTGCTCCGAACGGTCCGGCCACCCCGACGCGTGGCAGCGACTGGAACACCTCGACGGCGTCTTCACCCCTGATGTCGTAGGCGTGCAGGACGTGACCCCACACCGGCCACTCGCCGGACGCGAGCCAGGGCCGGGCAAGCACCGCTAGGAAATCACTGATCCTGCTCTGCTCGAAGGCGGGGAGGATGGCGAAAGAGAGCGTGTCCAAGAAAACCTCGTGGTGCACTGCGAGGGAGACCGGCGGCCAAGGAGGCTGCGCCGTGTCCGACAGAGCGTCGGGGTATTGATCCTACCGAGCCCCCCGGCGCCACTCTCGGATAATTCCTTCGCACCAGGCTGGTTGAGCAGGAACGATGTTGAGGGGGAGGGGCGCACGTCGAGTGACGCCCCGAAAGCCCCTCCCGCCGACGCCGAGCGCCGATCGGCTGGCGAGGCACACGGCGGCCGATCAGGACGGGTCGTTGTAGCCGGGAAGTCCCAGTGGGCTGGGAATGAGGGGGAGGTTGTCGTCGGGCGCGTCAGCGAGGTAGATGCGGTAGTGCTCGCCGTTCTGGGGGCGCAGGACGACTTTCATGTCGGCGGCCCGCCCGGCGCGGAGGGCTTCGATGGCCTGGAGACCGTTATCGGCGACGACGCGCGCGTGGAAGAGGTGGACGGGGCCGATGTCCATGCTGTGGCCGCTGAGTGTGATTTCGAATCCCGGGGGACTGATGCGCAGGCACTGTGGCTGTTGGCCCAGTACCGCTCGCAGGGCGGGATCGTCTTGGCCGTTGAGGGTAATGGTGATCGTGCGGGCAGGGCGATAGGCAACGCAGCGGCCTTCGACGAGGAGGCGGGCGATCCGCAGGTCGATGCGCTCGAGGCCGGTGCACTCCAGCGGCGGGGAAGAAAGTCTCACAGTGGCGCTGCACGACGTCCAGGTCGGAGAGGTAGAGCAGGAGGCTGTCGACCTCGGCGACGTCGCTGACGCTTCCGGTTCCGGCCATGGTTCCGGAGCCGGCGGCTTGGCCGTTGATGTTGACCTGGAATGAGCCACCGCGCAGGAGCCTGCGGTACAGGCGCAGGACGTGCATGGCTTCGGCGGGCGTCCGGCCCTCCAGGTCGAAGGAGTACCTCAGGTTCCCCGCCGCCTGGTGATCGAAGGGGACGAGCATCTGCAGGCGAGCGCCGTGAACGTCGGCCTCCACCGACCTGCCTACTCCTCCCGATCCCACCGCGATGAGGCGCCCGGCGTATCGCCCCGCCCGAGTTCCGTCGGTGTCGGAAAACTGGATCTCGGCTGCGGTACCGGCCTCAGTAGCGAGGGGTACGGGTTTCCAGATCACGCCGACGTCGGTGACGGTCTCCGTCAGCCACTCCGGGCCCTCGATGCTCAGACTCTCCACTGCCTCGGGGTCAAGGCGCACCTCCTCAGCGATTCCGTAGCCCAGTGCCCGTTCCAGAGCCGCGCGCACATCAGAGCTGATTGCCTGCGCACGGGACGTCAGGAGCAGTCGGACGGGGCTGACTTCGTGCGCGAGCGCGTGTTGGCCGCGCAAGGTCTGGATCACCGTGTCGCCCTGGCGTGTGAAGTCCCAGGTCCAGTCGGGATCGATGCCGTCCGCCCGTCGGCCCAGAGCACGCACCCGTTCGGTCAGATCACTCCGTTCGGCCAGGAGAGCCTTCTCCCGGCCGTAGTCCCGGGCCGCTTCGCGGGCCTGGTCTCGGGTGAACGTGGCTTCCAAGTCAGCGTGAACGGCGAAGCCGTTGTCGAGGGCCGCGCGGTCCATGACGGACACCTTCACCGCCCGACCGTCAGAGAGCTTGTCGACGAAGGAACGCTCAGAGGAGGTGAGCACGCAGGGGACCACGAGCGTCCACTCCACCGGGTCGTGCTGCATGGCCCGGTGAAAGGACTGCTGAATCGCAGGACGGCGGCCTCGGTGGGAGCTGGGGAAGCCGTCGGGGTGGTACTTGAGCTGGAAGATGTGCAGGCCAGCATCTGTACAGACCATCACGTCGATGCCGCTGTCACCTCCGCGCCCGTTGACCGCGATCGCCTGGCCGTCGAACATTCTGAACAGCAAGGCCTCGACATGCCGGTCGAAGGCCGGTTGCCCGATACGATCCCAGTCGATCGCCATACTGCGCCCTCCCGTTAGTAGCCCGCCGCATCCTCACACAGAGGTCCGACACTGGTACCGCAGACGGAAGTCGGCGGGGCGGAGGGCAAGCGGGCATCGGCGCCTACGGCGTTGTCGGCGGCGGGGGACAGCCTGTGTCACCTGCATGCGGCCCTGGACTGCGGTCTCGCCTCCAGCGCCGCCCGCCCCCTCGGCGTCTTCCATGGCTACCGGGCTCGTGTGACTGCCGTGGTGGCCAGCCACATGACCGCCACCATCGGCAGACGTCCGCTGTGCAGGAGGTCGAGGACGCTACGAAGTGCAGGTATTTTGATGTTTGAGCTCGGTCAGCAGGTGGTTCCTGAAGTCCGGTGGATTTTTACCTGCTTGACGCGTACAGCAGGAGCGTGGATGGAATCGCTGAGCGTCTTGGGCGAGGAACTGATGGTGATGCCCTTGCCGCCCCCAAGTTTCTGGAGAAGAGCGTTGGTCACCGGAGGGACGAGATAGACGCTGACCCAGTAGTATTTTCCGTTTTCGCTCGAACTTTCGCTGCCGACGCGGATGATGTCCGTCTCCCATTCCTTCGAGTCCTCTGCATAGCTAGCTTTAACCAGGGAGAAGTACGCGCCAGGAACAGCCTTATCCACCCCCCGTTCGTCTGTCTCATTGTTCTGATGAACGACCCACAGGCCGTATCCCTGGGGGACGGTGCCTCTGCCCCGGACGCGAAAACAGCGCGAAACCTTCTCATTGTTGGGCGGAAACTCGTAGTCCAGTCGGTCCGCTGCTGATTTGAGTTGACCCCCTGTCAGAGGAGCTCCGTTCTTGGCATCGGCTGCTTCGCGCTTTGCCGAATCCTCTTCATTGGGCGAGGGGACGGTCCAGGAGATGGCAAGTGCGACCAGGACGAAGAGGCTGCCCGACGTGGCGAGGATGGTGCGCCGCCGTAACTGGGCACGCTCTTTGGTCTCCTCCTGTGCCTCCTCTGCGGTGAGGCCCGCGCGGATCGGCTGGTCAGCCCGGATGTTGAGCCAGTAGAACAGGGCGGCGCATACAGCGAGCAGACCGAGCACGATGGGGCGGATCTGGTTCGGCAGGCCGATGAACCAGGTGGCGAAGACCCCGAAGCCGCCGATGAGACCGGGTGTGACAAGGCCTTGGAGGAATGTATTCCAGTCGGTGCCTGTGGACAGCGACGCCGGCGGGTTGGGTTGTTGAGGCGGTGGAGTGCCGTGTGCCATGCGCGAGATTCCCCAGTCAGGAGTAATGGCCCTTGGTGACCTTGCTGTCGAGATGGTCGCAGTAGTCCGCGCCTCAGCGATGCCTCTTTGCCCAGTCGTAGGGCACGGGGGGTGGCTGAAGAGCGCTCACAAAGACGTTCAGCGTGCCAATGGGTGATGATGAGGAGGGTCGAGGCCCGTGGATGTCGCCGCGTGAACGCCGGTTCCGAGTCAGCTGTCAGGGTGCCGTGCCGGGGTCCTGAGGAAGTTCTTGGGGAGTTGCAGCATCGACTGCTGTCCCGGGCACGTTGACGGCGGCCTGGATAAACCCGTCGACCACACGGTGGAGGGCTGGGATGTGGTCGGGGGCGGGGACTCGTTTGGCGAGGTGCTCGGCCGCCAGGAGGTAGCCGCCTGCGAGGGGCTCGCGGAAGTAGAAGCGGGCTTGTTCGACGGAGACGCGGTAGGTGGCGAGGAGGGTCGCGGAGACGTAACCGCTTAGAGCGGAGATGAACGCGGTCAGTGAGGCGAGTGTGATGGCTGTGGCGGTGTCGTGGATCAGGACCACGGTGACGGCGCCGGCGAGGACAAGTACGGCTGTGGCCGTCATCACCCATACCGCCACTCTGAAGGCGGCGTTCGCCTGGCCGGTGGACAGGCGGTGGTATTCCTGGAGAAGGGCCCGGTTCGCTGACAACGGTGCGTCCGTCTCAGGAACGTAGTCGAGCTCGGCCATCCGTACGTTGAATTCCTCGGCACGTACGGCTTCGCCGAAAGTGGCCGATCTGCTGGTTGCACGGACCTGGTGGATTACCCCGAGGAGGATCGCGAGGCCAAGGCACGCGACAGGCCACCACCAGCTGAAAGGTGCTCCGGAGTCATCACCTGTCATCTCCCGCTCACTGGCATCGTCTGACAGGTAGATGAAGGTTCCGACGGCGACTATGAACGATAAGACCGCAGGGAGCCCGAATCGCCAGTTGTCGATGCGAGCGGAAGTCCGACGGGCGTTTCTTGCCTTCTCGACCTGTGAGGCGGCGACCGCCTTGGCAGCCGTGACCGCCGGGCGGTTGTCCGCCGGGCCGTTCTCGTCTTCCCCGGTGCTGTCCTCCGGATCGCTCGCTGCGCTCTCGGGGGCTTCGGGGGGCAATGATTCAGTCATGCTCTTCCTGTACTGAGGCGGTCGGTCGGTCCCTCTGTCCGTTCTGAGACTTTTCTACGTCGGCGCCGTGCCCGGGTGGAGTAGTGGCTGACGGAGCTTCTGGGTGGCTGGTCACGGAGAGGGTGGGCATACTGGGGGTGGACGCTTTCGCGTACAGGTGCAGAAGGCCCCGGCAATCCCGCCGGGGCCTCGCTGCGTTGTGGGGGCTGGTCAGGCGACGGACCTGAGGCCGCCCTTGCCGCACTTGGGGGGCCGTTTGTCGTAGCCAGGGACCTTGATGGGGGGCGGGCCGCCGACGGCGAGCTGGGCGGTCATGGACTTCTCCAGCTCGGTCTGGGACTCGTAGCCGGCGACGGCGGGGTTGAGGGCGTAGCGGTGGCCGCGGCCGCCGCCGGAGCGCAGGACGATGCCGCGTTCGACGAGGAGGGCCATGGCGCGGCTCATGGAAGCCTGGCCGACGCCGAGGATCTCGTCGATCTCGGCCTGCTTCATGCCCACGTTCCCGCCGGCGTCCTGGTGCTTGACCATCACCGAGAGGACGTCGATCGCCGTGGGGGTGAGCTGCAGCTGGTAGAGCATGCCGAACAGCCCGGTGGTCTGGAAGAGCATGGCGGGGATCCCTTCGGTCAGCCGACCTCAGACCTGGGGAACAGGCTGAGCTCGGGAGCGAGTTCGTCGGGGAACTTGGATTCCAGGGCGAGCGCCCTCAGCTCGGCCAGGAAGTCGCGCTGTTCCTGGCCGTTCCCGTTATACGCGACGCGGGGGTTGAGCTGGTAGGAGGACCTCTTGACCTTGCGGACGAGGTTCTTCTCGCACAGGGCGTCCAGGGCGTGGCCGATGCTGGTGCGCTTGACGCCGATCTCCTCGGCGAGCTCGGCGTGGGTGGCTTCGATCTTGCCCTTCTTCTGCCGTCCGATCATGTTCGACAGGACGGCGGCCTGGAGCTTGCTGATGATGTTGTGCATCAGGCAGTAGGGCAGGACGCGGCGCAGGAAGTAGTTGCTGACGAGGGATTACCCGTCGGAGCCGAGCATGTCGTGCGGGGGCCGGCGGTAGACGACGGTCTTGACCTCGTGGACGGGCCCTTTGCCGAACTGCTCGGCGATCATCCGGGCGAGGTCTGTGCCGTCGTCGGCTCCAACGGCCCTGACGGCGCCGGGCTGTTGGCGTGGTGGCCCTGCGCGGCGCCCGCGCAGCGGCCGTGCCGCTTCTCCCATGGTGATGATCCTTTCGCGTACAGGTGATCGGCACTGTACGGCAAAACTTGCGGGCAGCCGCATGTTCCACGCCGGAGAGTTGCTGATCGCCGCAACTTTCTGTCGGCGGGCACGGGAATTGGTGTTCCGCCGGTACGCGGCCGGGGCAGGTGCCGGCCACGGGCGGTGCAACTGCTGGGCTCGGCGGCGCGGTTCGGCGGCGAGCTGTTTGGCCTTGCGCCGCATGGGTTCACCGAAGGCCTCCGTCTCGGGGCGCCGGCCAGAGCTGCGGCCTCGGCCCAGTTGGTGCTGCAGTCCTGGTATAGCCCCCAGACAATCTGCCGTTCCGCCGGAGTCAAACGAGCTCGTGCATGGTTGGCCGTGGCTCGGTGCCCAGGTAGCTCGTTGAACTGTGCATGATGGGGGCTGGGACGCGTGAGTTGATCGTGGCGGAGTACTGGGTCACTGGGCTGTCGCCGGATGTGATCCCTGAACTCATCGCCGAGGTGGGGCCGTTGTGGCATTAGCAGCATTAGGCTCGGCTCGCGGCCCGGCCGCGGCGGCGGGCTGTAGGAGCCGGGGCGAAGTACAAGTTCGTCATCGTCGACCGCCTGCTGGCGACCCTGGTGAATCTGCGTCATGGCACCACTCATGACGTGCTGGCCTGCTGGTTCGGCGTGGACCGCTCCACCACCACGCATGCCATCGGCGAGGTGCGGCTGCTGCTGGCGCAACGCGGCTGCACCGTCGCGCCCGGCGTCCGGTTGTGCACTCTCGCCGAGGTCATCGAACACCTGGGCTCTGAAGGTCGGACCGGCATCATCGACGGCACGGAGATCCGTGTGCGACGCCCGGCCGCAGGCCGCAAGGACCGGGACAAGTACGTCTCTGGCAAAACCAAGCAGAACGCCGTGAAGGCCATGGTCCTCACGGACGCCGACGGGCGCGTGTTGTTCTGCAGTCCGGTACGGCCGGGCAGTTGCGCCGACATCACCCAGGCCCGCCAGCTCGGACTGGTCAAGCTCTGGCCGACGGCCCGTTCATGGAGCTCCTCGCCGATGCCGCCTACCAGGGCATGGGCGCGCAGACCGGCGGCCGGGTGGTCACACCGCCCCACCGCAAGTTCAAGAAGAACGCCCCCGCTTGGTATGAGGAGCGGCACAAGCAGCAGCGCAAGGCACACTCCTCACGACGAATCCCCGTCGAGCACGGCATCGCACACCTGAAGAACTGGCGCTCCCTCGCCCGCCACCACGGCTGCCGCGAGCACATGAGCGACATCATCCAAGCCGTCGCCGGACTGCTCTCACGCCAGCAGACCGCCACCAGGCCCAGCGCCTCAGGGGTGTGAACCGGGGGCGGATCCGCATCCTTCGACGTGACACGGCCAACCATGCACGAGCTCGTAACTTGATCTTTAACGTTCGGCGTCGAATGGCAGGTCGAACTTGATCACTCGGTCCGGCAACTGTCGTACACGGAGGCGGCGTTCGTCTGAACATGTGCTTCGACCAAGGAACACACACATTCAGAACGAAAGCCGTGAGGATGAGTCTCCTCCATCACGACGCCCGGTTTGACGCATTGGCGCAACTGTCATGCTTCCGGGGCGAGTTATACTCCTGCCTGACCACTCGTTCGGACGCGTTGTTCGAGCTGGCTGATGCCTTCTGTGCGGCGACGGGCCGGTGAGGTCTCTGGCCGAGCTGTCGCTGGTGGGTGAACACCGCCGCGGCCATAGAGGGCTCTGCGCGGCAGTGGCCCGTGGACGCATCGATGCCGACCGGCTGCGGCGGGCACTGGCCGAAGTACCACTGCCGCGGGCCGCCGACTGGCCATCGACGTCACCTCCTGGCTGCAGCCCGACGCCCACACCTCACCGCAGTGGATCCTGCCACGCCTACGGCCGAGGCAGGACCAGCACATCCCGGTCCCCGGCTGGCCCTACTCGATCATCTGCGCACTGGAACCGGGCCGCAGCTCATGGACCGCACCGCTGGACGCTCTGCGTCTGATGCCCGGCGACGACACCGCCACCGTCACCGCCCGCCAGCTGCGCGATCTACTTCAGCGACTGATCGCAGCGGGGCAGTGGCAGACCGGTGATCCCGACATCCTTGCGATCTTCGCCAAGGTGGTGTGTTCACGCGGGTGCCCCAGTGCCACCATCGCTCGCTGAGACGGGCGGAGCCTGCAGCGCCGGTCACCCTCGCGGGTGACAACGAGCATGGTCGCCCATTCCACCAGCGCAAGCGGCAGGCCGAGTGCGGCAGGATAGATGACCGACGAGGCTCCCGAGGAGCGTGGTTGAGACGTCAGACATCTCGATCAACAGCCCGGGAGGCCTTGCTCGCTGCGGCCCGTGAAGCGTTACCTGATCGGTGGCCATCTCGAAGAGGCTCAGTCCGCAGCAATGGGCTTCGGTGCGGAACCGCGATCCTCCTTCAACTGTTCCTGGAGGGAGGTGTAGTAGGCGTCGGCGTGTTGAGAGGTGTGAATCAGCTCATGGCCGCGCCCGATGGAGACCTGCAGTTTTGCCTTCGTCTCCGGCGCGGCTACTGAGTGGACCATCTGCTGGTTCAGCCGGTCGACTGCGGTGGCCAGTTCGTCGTAGTTCTCCCTGAAGCGCAGGTCCAGGCCGACCCATGCGTCGACCCAGAGTGCTGCCCAGTCGGCGGGTTCCACTCCTGGCTCAAGTTCGCCCAGGTCGCGGGCCTGTGTCATCAGTTCGGTAATCAGTGGGGTGTAGGTGCGCCAGAGGTATCCGAAGAAGGCTTTGCCTTGTTCGGTGGCCAGGCGGTTCGCGGCTTTGATCACCGTGACGTGGGGTGTCAGGACTGCCAGGAGGATCGACGCGTCGACGACGCTCTGCAAACGGGGTGTGGCGAATGTGATCGAGTCCATGATGAGTGACTCGGTGACAATGGTGTAGGCGAGTTCGTCTTTGTCTTTCCAGAGGTTGTACAGGGAACCCCGGGAGAGGCCGCCGGCCCGCTGGAGGATCTGGTCGACGGTCGTCTGGGCGAAGCCCTGCTCGGCGAACAGCTCTGCGGCAGCTTTGAAGATTGCGTCGTACTTCGCCCGGGCTCGCGCCTGGACTGGCTGCCGTGCCACCGTGCCTCCTGAGATCCCAACCGGTTACCGACCGATCACTGCGAGTGCTGGCCTTTCGGACAGTAAGCGATGAGGTTAGTCGCATCACCACTGCTCCCACTACGCCGCCGTTGATTCTTTCGCACCGCGCATGATTGAGTGCCCGTGGCCAAACCAGGTGACCAACCTTGTTTGAGGGTAGGGAAGGTGGCGGCCGTCTCCGGGACTCATGCATTCCAGGGCGCGTGAGCCCCAGCCCCTCGGGCCGCGAGGCCCGCATATCAGACGGCCCCGAGGAGGAAGTCCCGTCCCCGGCCGGAACGTGAACAGCCACGTCATAGGTGGCAATCCGTCCCGCCAGCGCCCTGGGGATCACGCCATGAGCTTTGTCCCGGTCAGGGTCAGCTCCGGCTTCCAGAAGAAGCCGAATCGTCCCGCCTTCGCCCCGCGAACAGAACGCCGCCCTCCACGACGGCGAATTGCCATGACGGACCACGACATCGACTGCAGCCTCCGCAGCCAGCAACACTGCGACGACCGAGGGAGCTTGCGCCTGGGCAGCAAAATGCAGCGGAGTCCGGGTCTGTCCAGCCAACGGCCCTGTCTCACATTCGGTGGTGACGGAGAGTTGTCAGGGTCGTTGACCTTCATGTGATAGATGTCAACGAGCTTGTGCAGACGGTGTTTTCGGGTCTGTCCCCACTGATCATGGAGGATGTGGTCGACGAGGGTGAGCGGATCGTGGTGCGGGCCCGGACGCCGCTGGACACCGCGGTCTGCCCCGTGTGCGGGGCCTCGTCGGGACGGGTGCACGGCTATCACTGGCGGACGGTGGCCGACGTTCCGGTCGACGGGCGACGGGTGGTGGTCCGTGTGCGGGTGCGGCGTCTGCTGTGTCCCACGCGAGGTTGCCGCCACACCTTCCGCGAACAGGTGCCCGGGGTGCTGGAGCGATACCAGCGACGCACCGCTCGTCTGACCAGGCAGGTCAAGGCCGTGGTCAAAGAGTTAGCGGGCCGGGCGGGATCACGTTTGCTGGCGATACTCGCGGTGGGCCTGTCCCGTCACACGGCCCTGCGCACCCTGCTGCGCATCCCGTTGCCCACCGGGCGGGTGCCCCGCGTGATCGGCGTCGACGACTTCGCCCTGCGACGACGTCACCGCTATGCCACCGTGGTGATCGACGCCGAGACCCATGAGCGGATCGACGTGCTGCCCGACCGCACGGCCGACACCCTGGAAGCGTGGCTGCGCGGGCATCCGGGCATCGAGGTCGTGTGCCGCGACGGCTCAGCCACCTACGCCGAGGCCATCCGCCGTGCTCTGCCCGACGCGGTGCAAGTCGGTGATCGCTGGCATTTATGGAAGAACCTGTGCGAGGCCGCCCTGAGCGAAGTGAAGGCACACAGCACCTGCTGGGCCACCGTACTGGACGCGCCGATCTACGACGGGCCCCGCGCGCAGACCACCCTCGAACGCTGGCATCAGGTTCATGGCCTGCTCGACCAGGGCGTGGGCCTGCTCGAATGCGCCCGCCGCCTGCAACTGGCCCTGAACACCGTCAAACGCTACGCCCGGGCCGACCGGCCCGAGCGCATGCTCCGCGTCCCCAAGTACCGTGCAAGCCTGGTCGATCCCCACCGCGAGCACCTGCGCAAACGCCGAAGTGAAGACCCCGGCGTCCCCGTCCAACACCTCTTCGAAGAGATCAAGACCCTCGGCTTCACGGGCTGCCTGAACCTTCTGCACAAGTACATCAACCAAGGCCGCGCGGACTCCGACCGCAGCCATATCTCGCCACGCCGGCTCGCCCGGATGCTGCTGACCAGACCCGACAACCTCAAGCCCGAGCAGCACGAACTCCTGGCCAAGCTCACCGCCGCTTGCCCCGAGATGACCCAACTGGCCTCAGGTATCAGAGACTTCGCACCGCTCCTTACACCACACACCGACAACGCCGATGCGCTCACGCACTGGATCGCCCAAGTCCGAACAGCCGACCTGCCTCACCTACACGCCTTCACCCGGGGCCTGGACCGGGACATCGACGCCGTGATCGCCGGGCTCACGCTTCCGTACAGCAACGGCCCCACTGAGGGCGTCAACACCAAGACCAAACGGATCGCGCGCCAGATGCACGGACGAGCAGGCTTCACCCTGCTCCGGCACCGCATCCTCCTCGGATAACAGCACGTTCCGTCACCACCGAATGTGAGACAGGGCCGTTAAATTGACACACCCATCGGGAGTTACACCGAAGACCGTACAGACCCGTTACGAGCTCTGAGGGTCAAGGTTTGTGGGGTGGGTGTTGAGGGTTTGCCAGCGGTGTTCGAATCGGTTGAGGTAGGGGGTGAGGTCGTTGGGGTGGAGGGGTTTGTTGTATTGGGCGGTGATGCCGTGTTGTGCGAGGTCTTTGGCGACTTGGTCGGTTGGTGGGTTGTTGGTGAGGGTTCGGTGCTGGGCCCAGATGTGGTAGATCCGGAATTGGAGGAGGTAGCGGGCCAGGGCTTTGGGTTTGATGGGCTGGCCGTGTGGGCCGTGGATGCCGTGTTGGGTGAGGTAAAGGGACAGCTCGGTTGAGTTTGGTTCCCTGCCGTGTTGGTGCTGGAAGGTGTCCCACGCCTGGTAGTAGCGGTCGGCTGTGGTGATGTGGGGGCGTTTGCTGGCGTGCGGTGGCGTGGGGGGCGGCGGTGTTGGGTGGGTGGCTGGTACGGGGCCCAGAGTGTGATGGTGTGTGGTGGTGCCGGGGCGCGGGTGTGCGGTGTCTCTGGTGGCGTCCGGGTGGGTGGGTACGGGCGCGGCTTGTGCATGTGGGGTGGTGGCCCGTCCGGACCGTTGTGCGGTGTGGCCGGTTCCTGGGATGCGGTGCGGGTGAGCGGAGGCTGCGGGCTCGTGCGTCGTGCGGCGTGCTGGGTTGCGGGGCTGGTCCGCGAGAGTCGTGGCGGTGTCGGTGTCGTCCAGAGTGCGCCGGGGGGCGGAGGGGTGCGGCTGCGGTTCGATGCCGGCTGCCGCGAGGCCTGCCGGGGCCGTCTCGGCGAGGGGGACGCCGTAGCGGGCGAGGCGCAGTGGCATCAGGGATTTCACCGGCGCCTTCCGGCGCCAGGCCCGCCCGAAGCGGGAGTGGAGGCGGGCCTGGTAGACTAGCCGGTCCTGTTCGAGTTTGATGGCCTGTTCGTAGGAGCGCAGCTCCCACAGCTTCATACGGCGCCAGAGGAGGAACGTGGGTATGGGGGACAGGAGCCAGCGGGTGAGGCGGACCCCTTCCATGTGCTTGTCCGCCGTGATGTCCGCGATCCGGCCGATCGCGTGACGGGCGGCCTCCACCGACACCACGAACAGGATCGGGATCACCGCGTGCATGCTCACGCCCAGCGGGTCCGGCCAGGCGGCCGCGCCGTTGAAGGCGATCGTCGCGGCGGTCAGGAGCCACGCCGTCTGACGCAGCAGCGGGAACGGGATCCGGATCCACGTCAGAAGCAGGTCCAGGGCCAGCAGGACACAGATGCCCGCGTCGATGCCGATCGGGAAGACATAACTGAAGTTCCCGAAGCCCTTTTGGATGGCGAGCTCACGGACGGCCGCGTACGACCCCGCGAAGCCGATGCCGGCGATGATCAAGGTGCAGACGGTGATCGCTGCGACGAGGCGTTGTTGGGCGGGTCGGAGACGTTCCCTGCCCGGTCCGGTGGAGCGTGGGTGATTGTGGCCTGGTCCTGTAGACGGTTGCCGGGTGGGATGCAGGTGCGGGGCTGGGTCGGTGCGAAGAGCGTGGGAGCGGGCTGGGGTTGGGGTCATGGGCGATGGGAGTGTCGAGTGAGGGGGTGGAGGAGTTCGTCGATGAGCTGCTCTGTCTCCGTCTCAAGATCACAGTCGAGTGACCGGTTGATCTGTTGAACGCGTGTGATGGCGGTATGCAGGCCCTGCCGGTTTCCGGCCGCATGTTCGATCCGCAGCCAGTCGCGATAGAGCAGCTCTGCTGTGTCGTCGACGCCGAGGCCGGTGGCGACGGCCTGGCGGGCCGCGCTGAGGTCGTGGTGCGGGCCTGCGGGCGTGCGGTAGGTGGCCACGGTGTGTGCGACGTCGCTGATGCGTGTGATCATTTCCTGCTGGTATGGCTCGGCCCAGGGCAGGGGTTTGCCGCCGAACGGGCGGCCCCGCACCAAAGTGAGCGCCTTTTCCAGCTCGGCTAGGCCGGCCGGGCCCAGCGGCAGGGCACGCTCGACGAGCTGGAGGAAGCGGGTCCAGTCGCTGCGCACACCGGGGGAGAGCCGGTAGGGACTCTCGCCGGTCCTGCGGCGCGGCACGTAGGGATCACCGGACGGGTCGTTCCCGAGTGAGCGGCGCAGGCCCTGTAGCCGGGCGTTGAGGGTGCTCAGCGACCAGGGGCTGACGGGGTCCATGTCCGAACACAAGGCGTTGGCGCTGCGCCCGGGCCGGAAGAACAACAAGACGGCAAGTTGTGCCATCCGCGGGCCGTGGCCCGTGCTGTCCACGCCTGTCACCTCGACCGGGCCCAGGACCCGGATCTCCGGCGCGTGCAGGTCGTGCGCCTCGCACTTCTGCGGCTCCGGCGTGCGTTCCTTGGCGGAGTCCTCGCGGTCGTCAGCCTCCCCGGCTTTTTCTCCGGTGGTGTCCGCGGTGGCCACGGACTCGGGGGCCTGGGGCCGCGGCGCGGGCAGGAGCCGAAGCCCAGCGGGATCGGAGGTGGCGGCGAGCAGAGCAGGGAACGCTTCGCCGCCCACGTCCACTGGCGACGCTGCCCGCGCAGGTTGCTGTGCAACCGGTGTCGGTGCGCCCTGCGATACGGGAGGTGCTGGCTGCTGCGCGGTGTCGGGTTCACCCGGGACGTCCTGCCAGGGGCCCTCGGCCGGGTGGGGCGGCTGCCCGGACACCTTCAGCACGGTGGTGATCTGCATGTAGGCGGCGTGTTCCAGGCGCTGCACCGTGATGTCGAGGCCGACGTAATCGAGGTTCTGCGGTTCACTGGGTGAGGCGTTGAGGATCTCCGCCTCGGGGAAGTGTGCGGCCGCCGGACTCGCCGGGGCTACCAGAGTGACGGGCACCGTGCCGGACTTGTCGATGAGATCGGCGAACTGCCAGGCCGTGTCGGCGTCCAGAGACGACGCGCAGAGCAGCAGATACGGCTGATATTGGGTCTCGGGCATCTGGTGCGCTTCCAGCAGCCGCTCGGACAGATCGCGCAGTGCGTGGGCGGCCTGCCGCATGTGCGCGATCCGTGCGGAGGGCAGCAGCTGCGGCAGGTCCTCACCGAACCCGATCGTCACGACCTCGACGTCACTGGCCCACGGGCTCATCCCGAGCTCCAGGGCGAGCGAGGTGCACACCTCGGAGATGTGGAGCGGGTTGCCGTCCAGCAGCAGCGCAGGCATCTGCGCAAGGTTGAGCAGCAGAAGTTCATCCGCTTCGGTGTTGCCGACCGTGACCAGCCCCGGATACGGTGCCGGCACCTCGCGGGCGGCCTCCTCGTCCAGGAGGACTGCATCTGAGGGCAGCATCCACCAGCTGCCTTGGCCGGGGACGAAGGGCGCCTGCGCTTCCTGGGAGAGATCCTCGGGCAGCACCTCCACTGTGCGGGCCCCAATCCGTGCTGCCCGCAGCGGCGGCATGACCGCAGTGATTTCACCCTGAGCCGCACGGTGGGCCAGGGTTCGCAGCGCCACGTCGAGGCGGGCAGCGCCGTGTGGCTCGGCGGCCGCCGCCAACTGTGCCTCTGCGGTGGATGTCTCCAGCGCGATAGCGATCTTCTCGCCGGGCCCGCGGCGGCGGCGCTGCAGAATCCTGCGCAGGGCGAGGGCTCCGGTGATGGCGGCAGCCAGGAGCGCACCGGCCCCGAGAACGGTGCGCAGGTTCAGCGGTCCGCTGGCCGGGGCCGTCGCCGGGGTCTTGGACGCCGTGGTGGCGGGAGGGGAGGCAGCGGAGCCGGGCGACTCAGATGATGGTGAGGCGGGAGCGGGCGAGGCGCTGGCGCTGGGCCCGGGCGCCGCGGAGGCCGATGCTGACGGAGCGGCCTGCTCCGTGGTCCCCTTCTGGGGAGGTCGGCCCGTCTTGGCGCTGGGGGCCGAGGCTTGTGGTGCAGGCGCAGCGGTGTTGCTGGACGGGGGTGCTTGTTCGTCCCCTGTGCCCCCGCCCGGCTTGTGCTCCTGGTCGGGCTTTTGTGTGGCTGGGGGAGTGGCTTCTCGGCTCTCCGGCTCAGCGCCGTGTCCGCAGTCTTGGGGCGGCTGCTCGGGCTGGGCCCCGGGCACCGTGACCTGCTGTCCCGCGTAGATGACGTCCGGGTCGGAGATGGCGGGCAGGCCACGCGGCTGCGGCATGTCCCGGCTGGCCTCGAACAGGCGGGGCCACGCGTCACCGTCGCCTAGCTCTTCCTCCGCGATCTTCGACAGGTAGTCGCCGGCGTGGACCGTGACGACGCGCTCGCCCTTCTCGTCGGCAGCCGGGGCGCCGTTCTCCAGCTGTGTACGGGCGCCTGGTGCGGCAGCAGTTGTCCCGGGCATCTCCAGCTGCCAGCCGGGCTGCAGAAAACTGTTCGCGCGGAAGACCTGGCCATCGACCATGGTCCGGCCCTCGTTCAGGTCGGCGATCTCCCGCCACCGTTCGCCGTCTCCCAACTCCCGTTCGGCGATGCCCCACAGGCTTTCCGCGGGCCGCATCTCGCGCACCGTGTACAACGACGGGCTGGTCGAGGTGCTTGCCGCGGACGCGGGGGCCTGATCGGCTTGGGCGGTCGGTGTTGCCTGGCCGGGGGTGGGGGTTGCGGTCGTGGTGGGCGCGGCCTGGGTGTCGGAGGCCAGAGCCGAGCTCGTGGGCAGCAGGACCAGGATGCTGCCGATCAGAAGAGCGGCGGCCCGCTGCGAGGCGCCCATGCCGCGCGGGGTGTGCCAGGTGTGGCCCCGCAGCTGCGCGATCAGTTCACGGATGGTGCAGAACGCGAACTGGGCCCACGCGGTCCAGCCCACCGCGGCGAGTAGCAGCAGGAACACTGCCCCGGTGTCCTGCCGGTCCAGCAGGTGGGTGAGGTCGTCGTGGGTGGCACGCCAGATGGCCGGGGTGGCCCAGGCCAGCAGCAGCGGCAGCCCGGCGACCGCGGCAGCCAGGACGATCAAGCTGAGCACGGCCTTGAAGGCCCGGGCCAGGGTGCGGCCGGCCGTCGTGGCGGGGGAGGGCGTGGTGCGCATCAGTTTCCTTCAGGAGCGGTGACGCCATGCAGGAGGGTGGCCTTGCCCTGGCCGGTCACCGGCAAGGAGCCGATCCCGACCGCTGACAGGAACTTCGTGTCGTAGGAGCTGGTGATGTTGACGGTGAGGGTCTTGCCGTCGCCGGACACGCTGACCGTTCCGGTGGCGTCGGCGGAGCCCAAGTAGGCCTGGGCGGCGGCCACTGCGTCCTGTGGATCCACGACGATCGCGGTTCCGCTGATGGCCTCTGCGGGATCGATGGCTTGCCCGCCTGCCCGGGCGGCTTCACCGGCGAGGTAGTCGGCGCGTTCCGTGGCACGCATTGTGCTGCCGCCGTCGACGGCGACGCCGATGATCCCGATCAGCGCGATGACGCACACGGCGACGAACACGGTGATGCCTCCGGCGTCGTCCAGCCGCCTTCGCCGTAGGCCTGAATGACGGAAGATCATCAGTCACCCCGCTGCCGGTACTGGTCCACGACCGAGGTGGCGGTCGACGTGAGCGTCTTCGCTCCGGGAACCCCAAGAAGCAGCAGATCGGAGAGATTGACCGTGCAGGTCACGGTCGCGGTGACCGTTCCTACCTGTCCCACCGGTACGTTCAGACCGCCCGTGTTGATGTTGACGCTGGTGGACGCGCACGTGATGCCCTGGTCGGTCAGGGACTCGGCGGCTGCCGCCTGTGCGGCGCCTTGCGCGGCCCCCGCTGTGCGGTGAAGGGAGGCCTCCCGCGCCGCGTCCTCTGCTGCCGCGTCGATCTTCGCGCCGGAGGTGACGATGCGGCCCCCGGCGATGGCCATGCAGAGGAACATGATCAGCGCGGGGAGGATGATGGCAGCCTCGATCGCGGCGCTGCCCTCCTCGCTGCGGAGCCTGCCGGCCCATCGGTTCGTGTATCGCACGTGGTTCAACCTCCCGGGACGGTCCAGCGCTCAACGGGGCCGGATGCCGACTGGGTGACCTGCAAGCCCGGCAGGCCCGGGATCATCGACAGGGCCGTGCCGGACACTGCGACCCGCACCCGCTGCCCGTCGCTGCTGGCAAAGACGCTGTAGCCGCGCAGGCTGTCCCCAGCGGTCCGGCCCAGGACGTCCCGGGCCTGGGCCGCACCATTGGCCGGGTTCGACTCGTAGGCGCGGGCCGCGGTGAGGCCCTCGCGGGCAGCTGTCAGGGCGATCTGCCGTGCGTAGTACCACATGGAGGCCTGGATGACGGCCACGGTGGCGAGCAGCACGAACGGAAAGATGATCGCCATCTGGAGGGAGGTGTCACCCCGGTCGTCGCGCCACCTTCGCCCCTGCCACCAGCTCTTCAGCTGCTCCGGAGCTCGCATCACAGGCCGTTGAGCTGGCCGTTGTACTTGGCGATCACGACGGCGATGGTCCCGGCGATCAGGACGGCACCGGTGACGGCGGCCACCCAGATGATGATGGTGGTGGTGCTGATGTCGCCGCGGTCCGGCCGGCGGGCGGCCTCCTGAAGGCTTTCGTGTACTCGGGTCGTCAGCCGGAGGACTCCACGATTCACGCGGGCACGCGCGCCCCGGCGGCCACGGCCCGGCTGGCGGGACGCGGTGCAGGAGCCGGGGTGCGGGGGCGTGCTCGCCTGGAGCACAGCACGGCGGGTGCGGGCTGCGGTGTGCCTCATGTTCCTTACCTCTCTGGGGCGTTGAACGAGTTGCTGGTCTCAGACGGTCAACATGCGGATCACCGCGGGAAAAGCCATCAGCAGCATCACCAAGACGGCCAAGAGGGCTCCCGGCGCGGTCATCTTCTCGCTGGCCGCGTTCGCCTCGGCGGCCTGAGCGGCCAGCAGTTCGGCGTTGAGCGCCGCGGTGCGGGCCCGCAGCGCTTTGTAGACGGCGGCGCCGTCGGTCGCGCTGCCGCGCATGATGTCGGCGACGTCGTCCAGGACGGGCAGGTGGTACTCATGGGCGAGCTGCATCAGCGCCTCATAGGGCGGGATCTTCTCCAGCCGGGCCCGTCGCAGCGCGCCCTGCAGATACAAAAACGGCCAGCCCTCGCCGGCTTCGGCGGCCTTCTCCAGGGCCTCGGCCGGGCCGGCGTCGGCGGCCCGCTTGAGTGCGACCAGGTCAAGGTAGGCGGACAAGGCGTGCGCGAATTCCTCCCGTGCCCGCTTGGCCTGATCCCGAACCGCGAGGTCGGGGGTGATGAACAGCAGCCCCGCGATGAGGAGTCCCACGCCGGCGGGCACGTAGAACGGCAGGGAGACGCCCGCGATGATCCACGGGATCGTCGCGATCACCGGGCAGAGCAGCCCGAGACCAGCGAGCGCGGTCTTCTTCAGCATGAACTGGCCCTGGCCCTGTCCGAGCAGGGCCAGGTTGGTGGTGGGGATGCGGACGCCGGGCAGACGCTCGAGGCGGGCCAGCAGCCACCGGCCCCACTTCTCCTCGCGGTCCAGTTCCGGCTCAGGCATGGTCAACGTGGCAGGGGTGCTGCGGGCGAGGGCCGCTCCCAAGGCGGGCTGCGGGCGCAGGAGTTCCCGTACCAGCAGCGCGAAACCGGCACCGACCGTGCCACCGGTCACCACGACGGGAAGCAGGTTCATGAGGTGACTCCTTGCGGCTCACGGCCGGCGACCGGCACGTCCGTCTCCGCCGCAGGTGCGGGCAGCCGGACGGTGCTGGACGGGTCGGTGATCAGGAAGCGCGGGATGCGGCGGAAGGACCCCAGCTGCCGCATCAGGGCGAGCACCCCGATGAACCCGGCGGTCAGGAACGCCAGCACCAACTGTCCGAGCAGCGTGGAGTAGGGCTTCGTGTAGGAGGGCACGAAGAACCCGGCCACCACGATGCCCACGGTGATGATGCTCATCCACCGCACAGTGGTGCGGGGCTTGGCCCGGTCCGCCTCGATGGCGCGCTTCTTGGCGACCTCCTCACGGACGGTGCCCGCCAAATCCTCCAGCGCCTGGGCCAGGCCCGGGCCGCGGTCGTTGACGGACAGGATGAGCGCGGCGACCACCTTGTCCGAGGTGACGTCGTCGAGCTCGTCGGCGAACGCGCGGAGCGCTGCGTCCGGGCGCCAGCCCAGACGCAGCCGGTCGGACAGGTTCACGATCTGCGGGGCGAGCTCCTCCGGCGCCCCCTGCCGACTGGTGATCATCGCCTGTTCCAGGCCCATGCCGAGGCGGAGCAGGCCCGCCAGCCGCTGGGTCCACTCGCTGAGCGCCTCCAGCTGGCCGATGCGCTCCTGCGCCATCTGCGCTGGGGTGATCAGCCACGGCACTCCGATGACGGCCGCGCCGAGCAGTGCGCCGCCCACGAAGTTCCCCGAGACCAGCCACACGGCCACAAAGACCGCGGCCGCCAAGACCGCCAGGGTCCGGCGCCGCAGCCAGACGTCCGCGCCCTGCTCCTTTCCGGCACGCAACACCTTCCAGCGCTGCCCCAGCGGAGCCCGGCGCGGCCCGGTGGTGCCGACGACACCGGCCACCACGCCGACCAGCCCGCCGATGACGGCCATGCCGCACAGCAGCCCGAACAACAGGATCATCGGCGCACCTCCACCATCAGAGACAGCGGCGCTTGCCAGGCACCGTAGGGCTGCTGCAGCAGGGCGGAGTCGAAGCCGACGCGGCGCAGGTCGTCGATGCAGCCGGGATCCATCCTCGGCACAGCCCGCAGGTCCCCGAATTCGGTGCCGGGGGAGAAGATGGTGTTCGTGGCCGGGCGGCCGTTCTCGCCGATCCCGGTGAGCTCCAGGACGTGGGAGACGTAGCGGTGGCGGCGGCCGCCGATCTGCGTCTCGTCCGTCATGTCGACGTAGACGATGAAGTCCAGGCCGTTGGCGGTCTGCCGGTAGGCGAGCTGCTCGGACAGGTTCTGCTGGGCGAGCGCGTACAGCTCGGCGATCCGGTCGAAGATGATGTCCGGGCGGCGGGCGTGGATCGTGCACAGGTTGCCGCCCGACCCGTTCGTCAACGCCTGCATCATCGCGACGACTTCGGGCCCGCGGACCTCGCCGACCACGATCCGCTCCAGCGACATCCGCAGCGCGGGATGCATCAGATCCAGCAGCGTAACCTCGCCCGCGCCGCGACCGGTGACGTCCTTCTCGCCGTTGGACTCGCGGCCGACCAGGGAGACGACTTGGCGGTGGTAGCCGTTGGCGTGGGCGAACAGCTCATCCTCGGTCTGGATGGTGGCGAACCGGCACTCCGGGTCGAACTCCTTGAGCATCGCCCGCATCAGGGTCGTTTTGCCCGCCTTCTGCTTCCCCGCGATCATGATGTTCTTCTCTGCGCGCACGCACGCCCCGAGGAAGTCACGCAGAATCGGGTCGATCGTGCCCAGCCGTACGAGGTCGTCGAGACCGGCGTGGGAAACCCGGTGCCGGCGGATGACCGCATAGGTCATCGGACCCAGCCCGGTGATGGCCTGGAGACGGGAGCCGTCCTGCAAAGACAGCGCGAGGGTGGGGTTCGCGGTGGAGATGGTGCGCTCGTTGTACCCGGAGCCCCTCGCCAACTCCCTCAGCAGTTCCAGCAGTTCCTGTTCCGACTCGGCGATCGGCCCCACCTTGCGGCGTACGCCGCCGTCGCCGTAGTCGAGCCACACCTCGTGCGGGCCCTGGATGATGATGTCCTCGACCCGGTCATCATCCAGATACGGCTGCAGCCTGCCGGCCCTGAAGAGCTGGTCGTATATGGCGCGCCGCAGTGCCTCGTCCTCCTGCGGCGTCATGGCCTGGGCGTCCGACCACAGCGCCACAGCCTCGGCGATCCAGTTCAGGCAGCGCTGCTCCTCGCTGGCCAGGTCCATATCGGGCTTGGTCTTCAGCAGTTCCTCGCGCTGCTTGGCGACCTGGGAGGCGATGTCCCGGGCCACCTTGTAGTCGACGGTGACCTGAGGAACTGCGGTGCCGAGCGCGTGCGTACTCGAGGCAGCACCGACAGACGAAGGTGCGCCATTGCTGTGGGGCACCCGCGTTGGAGGCGGTGGTGCCACGCTCGGGTCGGGGTGCAGCGGCCTACCGTGCACGGTTCACCTCCCCGCCCCCGGCGCGCAGACCCCGTGGATCGAGACGGGCCCGGCGCATGGCGGCCCGCTGCATCAGGGGAGTGCTGGCCATGCGGGCGGCCTTCATGAGCGGCGACCTGGTGAAGTGGCGCGGCTGCTCGACGCCGTCGGACAGCACGCGGGCGTCCTTCGGCGCGTACGGCATCGTGGCCACCACCGGCACCTGCAGAACCCGCTGCACCTCGCCCGCCGGATACGGGCCCTCGTCGATCATCACGACGCCGACGTCACCGACGCGCTCTTCGAGCGTGCGCACCCGCCCCTCGGCCGCCTGCAGACAGCGCAGCGTGTTGCGGACCACGACGAACACGGCGTCGGCCTGCTCCGCCAGGACGCCGGACGGCCCGTACGCCCCGCGGCGGCCGAGATCGATCAGGACGTCGTGCTGGGTCTGGGCGTCGATGCCGCGGAACATCTGCGCCAGGATCTTCCAGACCGAGCCCAGGCTCGCGGCCTGCGCGGGGTCGGTGATGCCGGGCAGCAGCAGCCGGTCGCGCGGGGAATCCTTCCTTCCGTCCTCGCTGCTGAGGTCGATCAGCTGGCGCCAGAAGGCGTCACTGAACTCGTTCTTGCGGGCGGCGACCGAGAGGTTGCGCAGCCCGTACCGGTCGCCGAGTGAGCCCTGCAGTAGACCGTGCAGCACGGCTCCGCCGTCCGGGTCGCACTCGGCGAGGATCATCCGTCGGCCCGGGGCAAGGGGCCAGGACAGCAGCAGGGCCAGAGCGCTCGTGGTCACGCCGGGCGCGCCGCTGCACCCGGCGAGCGCGATCACCGCCATCAGGTGCCGTCCGGAGCAGCGAGGACCAGGCGCAGCGTGCCGGCCGACACCCATGCGGCGGCGGTCGGGCCTTCCTCCGCGGTGGTGGCGACGTCGACGACCACGGTCCCGGTGCCGGGAGCGGCGGTGGAGGCTTTCACCACCCGGCCGTCGATGGTCTCCGGCGGGGTGCCGGAGGTTTTGCCGCTGTCCGCCTGCCCTTGCGCGGGGACGTGGACCAGCTGCACCTTCTGGCCCGGCACGAGCGCCGTTGCCGGTACTTGCTCGGGCTTGAGCCCGATCGGCACCAGTTGCTCGCCGGCCTTCACCAGCGAGTCCTTGGTCACCTGGGAGGGGGCGAGCAGAGAGCCGGGCTTGAGTTCGACCGCGGCCCGCTTGCCCACGACCGAGTCCATGTCAGTGCCGTGCACCGCCTTGACGGACGGATCCAGGGCAAGAGAGGCCTTGCCCAGGTCGTCTTCGGTCACGACCTGGCCGACCTGGACGTCGCGGACGACAGTCACCACCTCGGTGCGGTTGCCGACCTGGAGCATCAGGACGGCAACGCCGGCCCCTCCGGCGGCGATCAGCGCCAGCGACAGGGCGATGACCCCTGGTCGACGGCGGCGGGCCGATACCCGCGGGGGAGTAATCGGCCCGGCCGGATGTCCCTGCTGAGGGACGCCGTTCGAGCTGGCTGTGCTGGTGCGTTCTTGGGTCTTGCTCAACGTTCTGTCCTTCCGGCGGCGTTACCTGACGACCTGCAATTCGCCGATCGCCACCTGCACGTTGGTTTGCCGGATCTCGGTGAGCTGGCCAGCCTGTCCGCCGCCCTGCCAGTCGATCGTCCACGTCGAGGTCGCGGTGACCGGGCACTTGCCGCCCTCGGCGCCGGCTGAGGTCTTGGCATACACGTGTCCGCAGGTCGGCGACTCGGCCATGCCCTCGGAGGCCTGGTAGGGCGTGCCGGGGCCGTTGCACGTCACGCTGGCGCCGTCGCCCATCGTCCACACGATCTTCGACACCTTCGCGGTCGCGGTGACCGTGACACCGCCGGCCGCCGCCGTCGCGGTGTTGGGACCGTAGGTCGTGGCGCTCTGGTTGACCCACATCCACATCGGGACACCGACCGTGTACGTCCCGGCTGCCCGCGGACTGGCGATGTCCGGGCCGAGCAGCGTCATCGAGTCGACCGCGCGCTGTGCCAGCAAGGCCGGGTCGACAGCCTCCTGCTCGGGTGGGTCGGCCAGCCACACCATCCGCAGGACGGTGAGATTTCCGCCGTCCCGGGTGCACGCCTGCTCGTACACGGCGCCGTCGCCAGGTGTGTGACCGTCCCAGTCCAGGCTGCCGGCAGGCGGCTGCGGGTCTGCGCGCTTATAGGTGCAGACGTTCGCGAACTCGCCGTCGTTGCTCCCGGCTGAGCCACCTCCGTTCGAGCCGCCGGTGCCGTCACCGCCGCCTGCTTGCCCGCCGCCCTGCCTGGGGATGCCTACCTCGACCTCGCAGTTGTACAAGCCGCACTCGATGCCGCCGCCGCCCTTGGGGTCATCCTCTGCATAGCTGGAAACAGATATGGAGAGCGTGGCCAAGACGGTAGCGGCGCTGACGGCAATACGGCGCGTCAGCATGGCTTGCCCTGGGGCTCATCGCGGGTGACCCGCCACCCTTCCGGGTACTTCTCCACGGTGCTGAGGACCCGGTACTTCGTCAGCCGGTTCTCCGGCAGGGACACCGGCTTCTTGGTCTTGGCATCGACGGTCTGCCACTTGGAAACGTCCAGGCAGCTGGACACGGTCGCATTGGGTATCTTGCCCGAAACGTTCACCTTGGTGACTGTTTGGTTGGTGAGGGCGACGCTGCCGGTGTAGAGGAGGCCGCGGTCGTGAGCGCGCTTCGCGTCCGCCTCGGCGTTCTTCAGCGCAGCGGATGCGGCGTACTGATCCAGATGCGCGCCCTTGCCGGTCGGGTCGGCGTACAGCTTCTCCATCTCCTGCCAATAGGCCACGTACGCAGCGATCGATTCCCTTGTCGCCGTCTCCCTCGGGTCGGCGGAGGCAGACAACGTGGGGGACTGTGCGACGCCCGGGGATTGGCCTGTCGCCTCATCCGTCCCGTCAGACGAACTGCACGCGGCCAGGACGAGCGCAGCGCACAGCGAGATGAAGGCGACGGTCTTGTGATGAATCCGATGTGCGCGACGTTCCACGATGTCTCCCCGTGCGACGCGATGTGAACTGGCCGCCACCAGAACCGCCGACGGACGGCAATCCAACCCTGCGACCTAGTCCAGCTGCGGTGATCCGTTTGCGTAGCGGCAAGATTACGCATGCGCCGGTCAACTTCCCAGCGCGAAAAATGAATTCACCCGCACATCTCGGGACGTACACGGTCACAGCAGAATGCGGAATTCGAGTTATTCGATCCATCACTTCTAGCATTACTTCTGCTAACGGCTCCTCTCTTCAACGATATTTCCAAGCGTCTACCGAGCCAGAGTCCTTCATGGCCGTCCAGGCGCGGGCGAACTGGACGCCTCGCCAGAAGACCTTCCTCCGAGATGCCGGTTGGAGACGAGCTGCAGGGCCATCGGCTCGGCCGAGGCGCGCGCCGCGAGCCGATGCACCACAAGCTCACCGCGCCCCAGCACGCGCGATCACCAGGGGGGGCAGGTACCAGTGGTCGTACAGCTAGTCGACGGCGTCGACCAGGCCAAGTACCGGATCAGCTGGCATGTGATCGCGCCGGTCCGTCAGGTACGGGGCCGGGGAGTCCATGTCGCTGTTGCCTTCTTGATTGTGCGGGTGAAGACCCAGTCGGTGATGCGGAGATCGGTGAAGGTGCCGCCGCGGTCCATGCCGGCCCACACCAGATGGACGACCGCCTTGTCCGGGCTGCCGTCGCGGCGGGCGATCGCGGCCTGGATGCGGAAGCGAGCGGTGGCGAACGCCGGGGCCACCGCCTGGCGGCCTGAGTCGGGGAACAACTCTGGCCATTTGGCACGGCCGACTCCGGTGGTGTCCGCGCGGAGCAGAGTACGACCGGCGGCAAGCAACTCCCGCTCGTCGCCTGCGGGAAGGTCGGCGGGCCAGGCCGCCTCCAGGTTCCGCTGGATGGCCGGGTCGCCGGCCACGCCCTCGCCGTGCGGCGGCAGAGCGGACTCGACGGCCGACGGGGTCGATGCGGCGGACGTCGCGGAGACAGCCGTGCCAGCGGTCGGCTTGCCAGCGGAAGGCACTGTGGCCGCCGAAGGTCGATCCGTGGCCGTCTGCGCTGTCGGCGGCGGGCCCGGTTGCGGACCCGGGCCGCCCAGCAGGGCGACACCCGCCATAGCGAGCATGACGGTGCTCAGCAGCAGCAGGCGCGGTGAGCGCGGGGCGGTGGTCACAGCAGCCGCGCTCCCCCGGCAAAACCCGACATCGCGTTGACGGAGTCCAGGCGCACCACGGTCCCCGGGCGGGGAGCGTTGACCATCTTTCCGCCGCCCACGTAGATCCCGACGTGATAGATCGTGGCATCACGTCCGGGAGCATTGGCATAGAAGACGAGGTCACCGGCCTTGAGCGCGCTCGTGCCGAGGCCGGCCGGGATCCGCTTGCCGACACCAGCCTGGGCAGCCGCGACGCGCGGCAGGCTGATGCCCACCCTTGCGTACGCGTACTGGGCCAGCCCGGAGCAGTCGAAGCCCTTGATGCCCACGCCGCTCTTCCCGCTGGGGGAGCAGCAGATGCCGGTCGACTTGCCGTTCGCGTTGCCGCCGCCCCACGAGTAGGGGACGCCGCGCTGGGACAGCGCCGCATCGAGCACGGTGCGGACCCTTCCCGTGACGTTCTTCAGGTCCGGGTTCTTGGCGGCCGCCGTGTACTGGTCGATCCAGCCCAGCACATTGGCGACGTACTCCTGCGACCGGTTGTACTGGAAGATCGCGGCCTTCAGCTGTGACCGCTTCGTCAGGTCACGGCCGTTGCCGCACAGGTAGATCGCGGCGCCGAGCGCTGCGTCATCGGCGTTGTGCGGGTCGGCGGTCTTGTCGCCGTTGGCGTCCTTGCCGACGCCTTCCCAGGTGGAGGGCAGGAACTGGAAGGGACCTACCGCACGCTCCGCGCTCGAGGTGCCGTCCCAGCGGCCGTTGTCGGTGTCGGTCAAGGCGGTGGTGTTGCCGCCCTGGCCGGAGCCGTTGAGGAGCACCCCATAGATCTTCGGGGTGATGTCGCCGTTGGTGGCGATGGTGCGGCCGATGGCGTGGTTGGACTCGACCTTGGCGATCCCGGCGAGGAGCGGCCAGCGCATGCCCCGGCACTTCGGAACATGCTTGCCGACCTGCTGGACGGCCTTCTTGTACGCGGTCTGCATCCGCGGTGGGATGTCCGCGGCGCTGCCGCCCTCGGCGATCCCGCCGTCCTCCTGGGCACCCGTCTTGAGGGTGACGTACGCGCTGATCGCATTGCTGACCGGCGCGGCACAGCACACGGCGGCCAGCAGCAACAGCACCACCACGCACCCCCACCGGCCCAGCCGGCGCCGGGACGCGCTCACTCGCCTTCACCGCCCTCGTTGGCCCACCGCTGTCGCATCTGTCGCAAGGCCTCGGCCTGGCGCCGGCGTTCTGCATCCGCTGCGCTGTCCCGCATGGCCTCCCGCACCCGGTCCGGCCCATCTCCACGGCCGGGGCCGCTGGTTGTTCCGCCTGCGGACCGCACGGGGGGCTCCGGCGAGGCGGCGGGCGCCGCGCTGGAGGAGGCCGCAGGAACCGTGGGCGCGCCTGCGTGCGGCACGGCCGACCCGGTGCGGTCGGGGGAGCTGGAGGACCTGCCCGACGGCGAAGCCGGGGCCGGACGGGTCGGCAGGCGGCGGCTGGTGAAGGGGCCCATCCCGCCGCTGTCGCCGTTGTCCCGGTTGGCGCGGGCCGCCTGACGGCCCGTCTCGGCCCACACCCGGCCGTCCTCGCGGACGGTGTTGGCCCAAACCCGTACCTGCTGTCGGGCGTCCTGGGAGTAGCGCGATCCTGCGGCCTTGGCCCGGCGGGCATTGGCGGGCAGACCCGCCGTCGCTCCGTATGCCGTGCGCCCCCCGCGGTTGAGGATGCGGTAGCCGCGAAAGCGGACCAGACGATTGTGGGCGCGGGTGGACAGCAGGGTGCGGTCGCTGTTCTGGTCATGCAGTACCTGGCCGGAGTCCCGGTCGACGACCTGGCCGTCTTCGTCGCGGTAGCGGTCGGGAGGGCCACCGGGCCGGCGCGGCCCCGTGCCGCCCGAGCCGGGTCCTCCGTCGACGGGCCCGCCCGTGTCCGGGTCGCCGTCGGCGGTGGGCTTGCGCCACTTGGCCAGCTGCTCCGCCTCCGGCCGCCTGCCGATGAGCAGCCAGTGCGCGCCCTTGGCGCCGAGCCGCCCGCCCAGGCCGCCCACGGCGGCGGCCGCGGTGAGCGGGGCGAGACCACGCCCGGCTTCGGCGGTGGCGTCGGCGAGGATGCCGCCGGTGTCCACCGGCATGCCCGCTCCGTCGACCAGGGAGGCGAGTGCGCCCATCAGCCGCTGGCGGGTGCCGAGCACCCCGTACCGGCCGCCTCCACCTGAGGCGAAGGCGCGCAGCCCGCCGCCGTAACCGGCCATGGCGGCGGGGGAGTTCATGGCGAGCGCGGCGGCGAGCTCGGATGTGTCGCCGGGCAGGTGGGTGCCGCCGATCTTGGCGTAACGCATCCGCATGGCCATGCGGCGGCCGAAGGATGTGATGCCCACCAGTAGACGGCGGTGCCCGGCCGCACCAGCGATAGCGAGGACGTCGATCAGCAGGATGCGTTCGACCATCAGGTCGGGACCGTTGGTGATGGTGGCGTCGACGGCGATCCCGAAAAAGGGAATGAAGGCGCAGATGCCGACCACGGCGAGGCACGCGATGCCCCATAGGGACAGCCACTTCCACACCGATTGGCGGGCTGGGCCGGGCAGCATGCCCGCGACGAAGGTGACACCCCCTGCGGCCGCCGCCGCAGCGCACACGCCCTGGGTACCGAGCAGGACGATCGCGCTGGACAGGAGCATGCCGCAGATGAACAGCGCGGCAATCATCAGCAGGAACGCGCCGCCGACCCGCCACCAGGTCGGTTCCTCGGCGTAGGCGGCGCACGCCTTGCCGACGTCCCCGGCCTTCTTCATGTCGGCCATGAACGCGCTGAATTCCTGGTCCTCCTCGGACACCAGGGGTCGTGCGGTGTCCAGCAGTTCACCGCCCGGGGTGAGTTCGGGCAGCTCGCCGGTGAGATCCCGGGAGGCCCCGTCCTCCATGCAGATCTCCTTGGCCGGGCCCTTGATCAAGGAGCAGTTGCCTTCCCTCTCCTTCTGCGACTGGTTCTGTTCCTCGCAGTACTTCCGCGCCGGTGGGGCGATGAGGGAACAGTCGGCGCCGCCGTCACCGTCGTCGCTGCTGGTGTAGGCCTTGTAGCCGCCGGCGACCCATTTCAGATGGACGGCGTATGCCTTGCGGTCGGACTTCTTGGCGGGGTCGAGGACGCGCCCGTACTCCAGCAGCATGTAGGGCTTGACGATCAGCGCGTTGGTGATCGAGTCCTGAAGGGGGCGGGCCACGTCTTCCGCGGAGACGGGAGCTTCCCCCTCACGCTCCAGGCATTTGATCTCGGCGTTGCCGGCCATGCCCGCGCACGGGTCGGTGCTGGCGATCTTGCCGCCCCAGTCGTAGGAGTTGACGCTCTCCTGGGCGACCTCGGCGGCCACCTGCTGGGTCTGCCCCAGCGGTCCGTTCTCGGCGAGCAGGTAGTCGGGGCGGACGAAGGTGGAAGCGGCGAACGCCGCGATCAGCAGGGTCAGGAAGATCTCGCCGAGACCGCGGCCGACCCGGCCGCGCACCATCATGAACCCGGCAAAAACAAAAGCCCAGGCGAGCAAGAGCCCCTTGATCCCGAGGGTGTCGACGACCACGTTGTTGTAGGAGTCGGCGACCTTCTGCGCCGGACGGATGAGGATCTTCAGGAGCGGGAACCGGAGAGCGACCTCGATGGACCAGCCGGCCAATCCGACCAGGAGCCGGATGAGGGTGAACACGCCGGACAGCGCGAAGGCGAGGATCTGCGTCTTGAAGCTGACGATGGAGCCCCCGTCCGCGCCCAACTCGTAGCCGTTGATCGGCAGCCCCTCGGAGGAGGAGATGTTCAGCGGCGCCAGGAGGTCACCGGTCTCGCTGTTGCTGCTCGCCGCGTACACGACCTGGCTGTTCACCATGAGAAACACGCCGGTGAGCAGCACGACGAAGCCGGCGGAACGCAGGGTCGCGCGGTCTGGACGCAGCACGTCAGCGCCGCCTTTGCCCAGCGGCGCCGCGCAGCCCCCACACCACGAGAGCGCCCACACCTGCACCGGCAGGCACCAGCCTCCACGCCCCGCCGGCCACATCGTGCTGAGCGGCGGAGGCAGTGGTCGCGGCGCCGCGCTCGCAGTGCGCCTTGGCCGGGCCCACGATCAGGGCGCAGGGATCGTGGTGCGCGGTGTCGGCGGCGAAGGCCCGTCCGGTGTGAGGCCACCACGCGTCTGGCAGGCCCACCCCGAGAGCGAGGATGACCGTGGCGCCGACGACGGCGATCGCGGAGATCACGCTCAGCGCCGCGGCGATCCTCCGGGAGCGATCCCAGGACGAAGTGGTCATCAGATGTGCTCCTTCGGACGGGCGCCCACGGCCTCACCGGCCGCAGGGGCGGAGCGCGGAGCCACGCCCACGCGGCGTCCTGGCGTGGTGGTGATGGAGGTGGTGATGCGCGGGATGCGGGGAATGGAGACCTTGATGCGGCCGGTGTTCTGCCTCGGGCAGGTCAGCAGGAACTCGCCCTCCCGGCCCTTTTGGCCGACGGGGGACAGGCCGGTGGTCACCAGCCGCAACAGCTCGCCGTCGTTCGGGTCAAGGCCCACGAACTCGATTCCGCGGCGGGCGCGTTCACGGTCTGCGGTGCGGGCGAGTGCCCGGTAGGCCATCAAGCCGCGGTCGGGCCCGAGTTCTTCGGCGTCGTGCGAGCCCGCCAACAGCCCGGCGCCGTGCTTGCGGCCGTCGTGGAGGATTTGGTGGACCAGGGCCGTGCCTTCGGCGGACGAGGTGAGCCAGTACAGCTCGTCCAGGACCACCGCGGTGAACCGCTCGGGGTCCTCGAACGCCGTCTGCCGGGCGATCGCGGCGATCAGGTAGAGCACCGCCCGGCCGATCAGCGCTTCCAGCGGTTGCTGGTGCAGGACCTCCGGATTAGCGAAGGCTGCTTTGGGCGGCAGCTTCAGACCGGTGGTGGTGATCACGATCATGTCGGAGGCGCTGGAGGCGTCCAGCCTGACCGGTGGCAGCGTCGGGTCGAACACCATCCGGGCCAGGGAATTGGTGGCGACGACCCGGATGAGGCCTGCGAGGGTCGCGGCCGCGTCCTGCCGTTTGCCCGCCTCGCGCGCGGCCATCTCCTCGAGGACCTCAAGGACACGGTGCATGGACGGGGCGTCGCTGAGGGCGGCCTGCTCGACGGCGTGATGGAGGACCTCTCCATTCGTGCTCATCGGGCCGATGCCGAGCTGCAGGGTGAGGTAGGACAGGGCGTAGTGGCGGCCTTCGGGCCCGTCGAACATGCGCAGCGGGTCGATGGACACCTCGGCCTGGGCAGCGTCGATGATCTGGGCGCGGCCTATCGCGGCGGTGCGGGCGAAATCGGCCCACTCGCGCACAGGGGTGCGGTCGATACAGATCGCGCAGCCGCCGCGAGCCCACACGGCCTCGGCGATCAGCTTCTGCATCACTGACTTGCCCGCACCGAGATCCCCGACGATCCCCATGGACGCGGACGCGTCGACCTTGGGCGCATCCGCCACGTTGATCATGACGGGGCGGGTGGTACCGCAGTCCAGGTCGATGCCGAGGAACATCCCGTTCGGGTCGCCGACCTCCGCAGCGGTGAAGGCCCCGCCCAGCGCCCAGTCCTCGGAGACCTGATGCTGAGTGAACTCCCGCACCACCCCCGGCCGTACGGTGCCGGGCAAACCGAGGGTGAACAGGGCTTCTTGCAGGCCGGCCGGGCGCACGGCCCGGTAGTCGGCGCCGCCGAGCAGCGCGGCCAGGGCCCGGGCCCGGGCGTCGCAGACGGCGGCGGTCGGCCCCCACACGCTCAGCACGGTGACGGACTGCACCTCGACCTCCACGCTGGTGCGGGACAGGCGGGCATCCAGCTCGCCCAGGTCGCGGGCAGCCTCGGTCAGGGACGCGGGCATCCCGGTGGGGCGGGCGTCGTACTGGTCGGCCTGGTCGACGAGTTCGTTCTTCTTGCGCCGCACCTGCTCCCGGGCCCTCTCCGCGGGCACGAGGGTGAGGTCGACGGTGTAGTCGACGGGAAAGTCCAGCATCTCCAGCTGGGCGAACAGATCGGCGGCGTCCTGGCTGACCGCGGGCGGGCACTCGGCCAGCGCCAACTGCGCCTGGTAACCCACCCCGTCGTCGGACTCGACCTGGAGCCAGCGCCGCCCCAAAGGTGAGCCGGTGTTCACTCGCCACCAGGCCTTACGGCCCGACCGGGTGATCCGGCCCATGCTCTTGAGCTCGCCCGTGTCGTCGAGGTCGGGGTCGAGGCCGCCTTCCTGCAGGCGCACCTGGCCGAGGTCGGCGTAGCTGGGGGAGCGCAACACCCCCTCGCGTACCTGCCCGCCATACATCTCGCTGGACTCGGCCTCCGCCAGCAACGGCTCGGCCATGCCGCGGTGGAGGGCGTGCTGGATCATCCACACGATCTCCGCCGGGCGGGCCGGGCGGAAGGCGATGCCACCGGCGAGCGCGGCCTCCACCCGCGAGGCCTGCTCACGGTAGGCCCTCACCTCGCGCCGGGCCACCGGCGCCGGGCGCATGCCCAGCATCGGGACGACCTCGGCCCACGCCGCACCGAGGGACGCCGACACCTGCAGGCCACCTGTTTCGCTCTGCAGGGGCACGGCCAGCCACAGGGTGCGGCGGTGCATCTCCTGGTCGTCCAGCAGATCCAGGGTGGCCTCGACGTTCTCCACCCACGGGTGCCGGCCCGCACCGGGCGCCTGCTCGGCCGGCTCGATGCCCTCGATCATTTTGAGGGCGATCTCGCCCGGATCGACCTGGGCACACATGCCATACAGGCGTGGCGCCCCGGACAGCGAGCGCACCAAGCGGGTGATCTTTGCCAGCTGTTCGTCGCGGACAGGGGCGGGCACATAGGTGCCCTGGACGGTCTCCTCGCGGCGACCCTGAGCGTCCGGACCCGGGTGCAGACGGTAGATCGCCCACACGCTGCCCTGCACCGACCACACCAGATGCCCGGCGATGTGACGGATCGGAACCCTCACCGCGCACCCCCCTGCTGGGCGAGCGCGAGCAGCTGCTGCACACCCGACACCGGCCCTGCCGCGACCGCGGGAGCAACCGGCTGCGTGCGGCGGGGTGCGCACGCGCGGCCTGCGGCCGGGCCCGGGTGCGGCGCCCGGGCTGCATGCCGCTGAACCGCACGGGAGGGCGCGGCCTGCACAGCGGGACGCGGACCGGTCGCGGGCGCGTCCTCGATGGTGAAGCCGCCGAGCAACGGGTGGACAGCGCGGTCGCGGGCGGCCCGGCCGCCGATCCGCCCCCCGCGCGGCTGCCAAACAAGCAGCACCCAGCCGAGTGCGGCCTGCAGCGGAGCACGGCCCCGGACCTTCGGCCGGCGCACCATCCAGATGACCAAACCCCACCCGACGATGGGGACCGGCCCCATCCACGACCACCAGCTGATCGTCTTGACCAGAAGGAAGCCGCCGCCGACGGCAACCGCGATCTGCGCTGGCGTGTACGGGCCGAGCGGGATCCTCCAGTCGGCGACCTTGCCCAGCACCCAGGGATGGCGGCGGGCGGCGGTGTAGAAGCGGCCCACCCGGGCGGCGGCCGCGCTCACAGCCAGCCTCCGACGCCCGGCGAGTGGTCACCAGAGGCCGGGAGTTCGGACCGGACGACCCCGGGAACGGCGGGCGCGCCCTTGGACGGGTTCTTCACCTCGTCGGTGAACATCTCCGCGAGGTCGTTGCGCGAGTTGTACAGACCCAGCGCGATCACCATCAACAGCAGGGCACCGATCCCCGCCTTGAGGCTGAACTTTTGGATCATGATGACGACTACCAGGCAGATCAGACCGGCCTGGAGACCCTTCGTGGCCCACTCCTTCAGCATGTCGATCCACGAATTGCCAAGATCGTTCAGCTGACCGGCGAGCATCAGGCTGTGCACGCTGTTCATCGCGCAGCCCCGTCCTGAGCCGTACCGGACTCCATCGCGGCGACTTCCCACCGGCCCGAGCGGGCCTTGAGCGTGAGCTCGTAACCCAGCGGCCACCGGCCGGCAGCGTCCCGGGCTTCCACCGAGGCGAGGACCCGCACCGTCGTGCCGTCCGCCGGCACCTGCTCGGCGGCCGCGGACTCCTCGGCGGCCGAAACCTCCTGGACGGCGACCGCCGTGTACGGGGCGGGGGAGACGGCGGTGAGCTTCACGCCGGGCGCGAGGTAGCGGTCGACCTCACCGGCACCCGTCAGGTAGGCGGCGAGGAACTGCCCGACAGCCAACGACAGATCACCCTCCGGGACGAGCACGCCGTACGACGACGTCGGCACCTCGGCGCGGGCCGGTCCGGCCACCACGCCGGGCGCACCAGTCACCGTGAACGAGGAGCCCGTACTGTCCGAGGCCACCGGCACGGCGTAGTACCGCACCGATCCGCCTGCGTACTGCGCAGCCACCGTCACCGACCACGCACCGCCGGCGCGCTGCACGCTGCGCACCGCCGTCACGGACGGCGGCGCCGATTGAGCATCGGCAGCCGGATCCGGCAGCTCGACGTCCGGCGCCATCGACTGCGCAAGCCGAGCCTGCGCAGTCGTCTCGTCGTTCGCGCTGCTGCGCAGCCACGCCCCGACGAACACCTGCGCATAGCCGCCCGGGCCGGCGGCAGATGTCGCGGTGCGCACGGTGGTGGGCTTGGTCGCGGTCGCTGCCACGACCGTGGTCGGGGTAGAGGCGACGGCAACGCACAGAGCGATGGGGCCGGCCGCGATGACGGTCCAGACCGCCAGGCGTGAGAGGCGTACGCGGCGGCGCATCGCCTCCAGCCGGGCACCGGCCGCCATCGGAGCAGCGGCCTCGCTCTGTGAGGCCTGCTTGCCAGGGGACATGGACGAACTCCCAGGTCAGGAACGGATTTTGCTGACCTTGAGAAAACCGGGCGACCCCGACCCGACCACCGACCACGAACCCCCGACCACGGTCACGAAGCGGACACGAAGTCCATGGTCGGGTCCGTGGTCGGCCCGACCACGGACCAGCCGGCCCTGAGGTGGAACCCGCGCATCCGGGCTGCCACAAGCCCGCGGCCGACGACCACAGCGAGGTCTTGCTGCCCCACGGCCACGGACCGGCACACCAGTGCGCAGACGGTCGCCGCTAAGGGCCGCGGCAGAGCCTGCGCAGTGCGGCACCCGGTCCTGCGCACGAGAAGATCAGAAAGCCGCAGGCGGACTGCGCAACCGCTCAGCACCATCCGACTGCGCACGGCCTTCGACCGGTTGCGCAGCCTCGCTGTGCAACCGGTCGTGCGGCGATGCGCAACCGGGCGGCGCCCCCCTACACGCCATGGCTGAAGGCGTGTGGTCGCCCCGACCATGAGCCCGACCACGGCAGCTAGTCGGCTGTGTTGCCGGATCGTGACCGATGGTCGGGGCTGGTGGCCGTCAGCCTGGTCGGGGTCGGCGAGTGAGCTGACGGCATGGAACACATGCACGCTTCTTCGCCCGGGACCACCGGCCGCCCCGCCTCGGTGAGCGGTGGCAGCCGTGCGCGGCCGGTGCCGGGGGCACGGCGGTGAGCCGCTTCGGGGCGGGGATCCGCCGGGGCGTGATGGCGGCCGATCAGTTCACCCAGTTCACCCAGGTTGCCAACGGGCTGTTCCGTGACTCGCAGTTGTCGTTCAAAGCGAAGGGCATTTTTGGGTACGTCAGTACGCATGCCAACGGCTGGCAGGTGACGATCGCCGACCTCGTCCGCCTGGGCCCGGACGGACGGGAAGCGGTACGCACCGGGCTGCAGGAGCTGGAGGCGCACGGCTACCTGATCCGTGAGCGCCTGCGCCGCCCGGACGGCACCCTGGGCGAGATCGTCTACTGCATCACCGACCGCCCGGCCACCCTGGACTTCGCGCTGATCGAAGCGCAACTGGCGATCGCGACCCCGGAGGCCGGGCACGCGGGCGGCTTCAGGGCGGGGATCTGCCGGGGCGTAATGGCCGCCGATCAGTTCACCCAGATCGCCAACGGCCTGTTCCGCACCCCCGAGTTGTCCTACAAGGCCAAGGGATTGTTCGGGCTGCTCTCCACGCACCGGGAGGGCTGGCGGATGACCGTCACCGACATCGCCCGCCGGGGCCGCGACGGTGAGTCAGCCATCAAGAGCGGACTAAGGGAGCTGGAGAAGCACGGCTTCCTCGTCCGGGAACGCGAGCGCGGCGAGGACGGAACCCTCGGCGCGGCCGCGTACGTCATCACCGACCTGCCCGCCCTGCAAAACGGCAGGTCGCAGCCAGAGTCGGGTTTTCCGCCAGTGGATGACCCTACGTTGGCTGACCGCCCCACTAAGAACACCATCAGTCAGAAAACCAACAAGCAGAAGACCAGTTCCATCCCTCCGTGCGCCCCAGGCGAGCGCACGAGCGGCCGCGCGGCTGTGCTCGCGCAGCGGACGGTCCCGCCGCCGCAGGACCTGGACCCTGGCACCCGGCTGCTGCTGTCGATCGGGTCGGCTCACCCCGAACTGCTGCTGCAGGAAAAGGCCCTGTACGACCAGGGCCGGGTCGTGACGGCGATGCTGGACGCCGGCTGGAGCGGCGAGCAACTGCGCTACGTCATCACCAGCCGCCCGCTGCCGAGCCAGATCCGCACCTCCGTCGGCGCGATCGTCGCCGCCCGGCTGCGCTCCGCTCAGCTCTACCCGCCTGCCACTGCCAGCGCCGACGACGTCGACCCGGGCGAGGCCACATGGACGACGGCGCCCTTCGCGACGCAGCCCGCAGCCGCCCGCACGGTCGACCAGGCGATCACCTACCGGGCACTCGTCGAATGCGCCGGCTGCGGCAGGCCCGGCACCGCACCCGGTGAAGACCTCTGCCCGACCTGCCTCGACTGGCCGCTGTGCCGCACCTGCCCCGGGCCGACTCCCCGTCGCGCGCACCCCGACGCCGACGGCCGATGCGCCACCTGCACCTCTGCCCTGACTGCGACCGACCTTCATCTGGAAGCGAGCAACCCATGACGGACACGCTCCACTCACACGGGACGGGACCCCAGCAGCCGCTGCGCCCCTTCGCCCGCGATCCGCAACGATGGGACGAAGAACGCTCCCGCGCTCTGCGCTTTGGCCATGTCTGCCGCGAGACCGTATGCGCCGGCACAGGCGAACCGGCGCTCGTGTACGAGCGCACCGGATGGGGCTGGCTGGGATGGAGGGTTCCCAGCGACGGCACCCCGCCCAAGGTCCCCTCGCAGATCGGGGTCTTCACTCCCGGCCGGGCGCTTCCGCAGCGATTGGCCGTGCGCTGGCTGACCCGGCGCCCCGCCCGCCGCATCGCCCTGACCGCCACGAGCCCCGCCTCCCTGCGGTACTCCGCCGCCGCCATGGGGGCCGTCAGCTTCTTCGCCGCCCTATTCGCCCTCAGTCGCGGCATCCCCGCCGACGTCGTGCTGCCAACGATGCTGCTCGCCCCGCTGCTCACCGAGCACCTGCCCGAACGGCTCGACGAACGGGCCCGCACACACGTCCGCAGCGTCGAAGGAGACGACGCCTGCCACTACCTGCAGCGCCTGGCCGCCCTGCACACCTACATCGTCCAGGCCGCCGCCGACAGCGACCGCTACGAACTGCGCCGCTCAGCCGAGATCGGCCACAACCTGCTGTGGGGCGCCGCTGACCTACTCCAGAACCAGGACACCCGCACTACATCGACGCGCCTCGTACACCGGGAGCGGCTGATGGCCCAACTCGCCGACCAGGTCGCCCAGATACTCCAGCGCACCCGCGCCGCGCCGACCGCCGACGAAGCCGTCCAGCCCCGCAGCGACGAAAGCCCCCTGGGCCCGCTTCCGCCCGGCTTCGAACCAGCGTCGCGGCCAACACCCCCGCCCACCAACGACATATCACCGCGGAAGGGATTCCCGCCCATGACGCAGACCCGGCCCGACGACACAGCCCGCACCACGGACGTCTACCTCCTCTTCGCACACGAGCCGTACTACCCCAGCGCGGGAACCCAGGAGATCAACACCACCCTGGTCGCCGCCGACACCCTGCTCCACCCCCAGGTGCAGCAGCCCGACGGAGCCCGGATCCACGACCGACTCACCCGGGGGCGCCAGCCGGGCGAGATCATCCCGCTGGCCACCCTGACCCACGAACTAGGCGGCGGCGCCGACTGGCCGGCGGTCGGTGACTGGGAAAACGTCATCACCGACCTCCTACAGCTCGTCCGTGCAGGGGAGTGCGACGCCCTCAGCCTCGGCCTCCCCGACATCGCCCGCGCCCTCATCATCGCCGGCCCGCACAGCCAGGTACGCGCCTTCGACGCCGGAGCCGACGAGCTCATCACCTACGGGCCCAACGAGCGTGCGGCGGTTCTGGCCGAGATCGACACGTTCCTTACCTGCCTCGTAGCCGAACAGGATCTCTGGCCGGGCGATGGCCTGCTACCCCCGCTCTTCCAACAGGCATGACGGCGGGTGATCAGCTCGTCCACCGTGCATGCGGGCGGCACGCCGAACGCACGAACGTAGACGCCCCAGGTCGTGTGCCTGGGGCGTCGCATGAGCTCCATCTGTCGCTCCCGTAGCAGGCTCGCCTGCGCGCGCGGCCTGCGGGTCCTCCACACCATGCTGCCCGCGCCCAACACCCGCGACGGTGCAAGTGCAGGTACGGAACATCCCACCCGCCGACCCCGTTCGGGGGCCCGGTACGCCAGCCTCGGCGCCGCCTGGTCTTGCGGGCGGAAGTCGTTCGGATCAGCCGTTGCTGCTCCAGGAGCGCATGCGGTCGGCGATGTCGTAGACGGTGAGCCGTAGCGCGCGGATGTCGGTGATCAGGTCCCGCCACAGCTCGAAGGAATCGTCGATCTCCTCGCCGGAGGCCCGGATGTACGCCACCGCGACGCCGTACGCGAAGTACGCGTTGCGGGCCGGCAGCGGACGCAGCAGTACCAGCTGTTCCAGCAGTGCGGCGGCCCGCCAGTAGGCGTCGGGCGTGCCCATGTCCAACTGCGGGGTGTTCACCCGGTGTCGGGCCACGGCGGCCACCAGCCCCGAGTAGTCCCGAACCCCGAGGTCCTTGCCGAGTAGCTCCTCCTGCCGGTCCAGGAGCCACCTGATGTCGATGTGCAGGTCCAAGGTCAGGCCGCCCGGCCCGCGGCGTCCCGGCGGGGCGGAGCGTCATTCGGGAAGGCCGCATCGAACGCCTCGGCCAGCCCCGGCTGTGCGGTGACCTCGCGGAACACGGCGGTCGCCTTGCTCAGCTTGATCTGGTTCTCTTCCTCTATAGCCAGCTCGGCCAGGTAGGCGCGCACGCTCTGCCCTCGGGCTGCGGCGACCGCAGCGAACCGGTCCCTGGTCTCGGAGTCGACCTTTACGGTGGTATCAGCCATACCCCGAGTATGCACCCATGGGTACCTTTGCGAATACCGGTCTGCGGATGCGGCCACCTTTCCGGTCAGTACCCGTCGTCGAGCATCTCGGGCGTCAGGTCGCCGCGTACCCGTCGGACACGCGGCCGGTGGCGATATCGGCCGAACTCCAGCCGCGGCTGGTCAGCCTCGATCTCGACCACGACCTCCGGCTCGACCGGCCGGAAGCGCACCGGTTCGGCGCCGGACAGCCCGCCCACCCGGCAGCTCGTGCATCTCGTCACCGGCCGCGCGCAAGAGGGGCGCCACGGCCAGGCGGACCTGTTGAGTGAGCGGCAGACTGACGCCCACCGCCCGCATCCGGCCGCCCGTTGGCCGGCCCAGCACGAGGGCCTGCGTCGCTGGTGTCCTGCCGGTCACCCCGATGATCACCACCCCCGCGGTGTGGCGCTCGCGCCACTTCACCCAGCCCGAGGTCAGGCCGGCGGCATAGGGTGCGTCGGTCCGCTTGCTCACCAGGCCTTCCACGCG
>NZ_KQ948684.1:0-27845 GCF_001514145.1 Streptomyces canus | reverse complement strand
ACTGTTGGGCTGTCCGTGGGATCGGTCCAGCGTCATGTCGATCATGATCCGGCGGGCGAGCACGGTCGGCGATGACCACGAACGGTATACGGGCAGTGTGGGCTGCAGGGCACCTTGTGCAGCGTTACGGTTGAAGTGAGGCCGCTCATGTGAGGAGGCCGGAAAGATGCTGGTGGAGTCACTGACGGCGCTGGCTGCCGCTGGGGGCACTGCAGTAGTGCAGGCTGCGGGTACGGACGCGTGGACTGGACTCCGGGAGGCGGTGGCGTGCTGGTTCGGGCGGGGTGACTCTCAAAGGGAGCAAGCGGAGCTGGAGCGCCTTGACCGGACCGCTGCCGCCCTGGAAGCCGCTGATCCGGCCCAGGTGGAGAGGGCGCGGGTCAGCATGGAAGCCGCCTGGCAGGCCCGCATCGAGGCAACGCTGGAGCACCTGGACGGACCAGAGCGCGATCAGGCTGCCGATCAGCTCCGTGCCCTGCTGGTCGACCAAGGCCCGGGGGACGCTGTGTCGGCCGGGCCGGGAGGAGTGGCCGTCAAGGGGCATCTGGACATCCGCGCCGATCAGGGATCGATCGCGGCCGCTGTCATCCAGGATGCACGCATCGGCCCTCATCCGATGCCGGATCCGCCGCAGGACTGAGCGGACCGGCAAGCGAAACCCTGGCACCGGACGCCATCGGCGTCCCAGGAGGTATTTCAGCTAGGGATCGCAGTATCGCCGCCCACCGGATCGACAAGATCGCCTTCTACGCCGCCCCGACCACGGTGACCTGGCCTCACCAAGTCGGCACATTGCCGCGGGAGGCTGGCTGCTTCCAGGACCGCGCCACGGCCCGGCAGCTGGAACAACCGGGAGGCGGCGGCATCCACGTACTGGTCGGCCTGGGCGGGGCTGGGAAAACCCAGCTTGCCGCCCATCACGCCCGTGCCTTGTGGCAGACGGGACGACTTGACCTACTCGTGTGGGCGACCGCCGCTACCCGCGACGCGATTATCGCCAGCTACGCGCAGGCTGCGGTCGAGGTATTGGGTGCCGACACCGTCGACTCGGAGACCGCAGTGCGCGCGCTCCTGGCTTGGTTGGAGCCCAAGCCTGGCATGACGCGCCGCTGGCTGGTGGTGCTCGATGATCTTGCCGACCCAGCTGACATCCGGGATCTGTGGCCTCCCAGGAGCCCGCACGGCCGCACTCTGATCACCACCCGCCGCCGCGATGCCACGCTCACCGGGCATGGTTGCCGCATGGTGCCGGTCGGCTTGTTCACGGCGGAAGAGGCGACCTCCTACCTCACCACCGCTCTGGCTGCCCATAGCCGTGACGAACCCATCGACCAGCTCGTCGCTCTTGCCAACACACTCGGTCACTTGCCGCTCGCGCTGTCCCAGGCCGTTGCCTACCTCGTCGATAGCGGCCTGACCTGTGCCAATTACCGTGACCTGCTCATGGAGCGGTCATGTCAGCTCACAGATGTACTGCCTGACCCCTCCGGACTTCCCGACGATCAGACCTCAACCGTCGCAGCCGCATGGTCCCTATCTCTTGAGCGTGCCGACCGGCTGCCCCCAGTGGGGCTTGCTCGCCCCATGCTGGAACTCTGCGCGATGCTCGACCCCAACGGCATCCCTGCCTCAGTGCTGTTCAGCCAACCGTCTCTCGCCCACCTCGCTCAGCCCGGAGCCCTCGGGCAAACGCATGTCACAGAGGTCTCGGCCAGGGACGCCAACCAGGTGCTGCGGGCGCTGCACCGACTGAGCTTGATCGACCACTCCCTCGGCAGCACCCACCAAGCAGTCCGCATCCACCAGCTTGTCCAGCGCGCCCTTCGAGACTTTCTCCCTGCGGGCCAGCGTGACCGACTCGCACGTACAGCGGCTGACGCTCTGATCGCCGCATGGCCCGAGGACGAACCTTGCGACACTCCTCTCGCACAGGCCCTGCGAGCCAACACAGAGGCGCTCGCTCTCCATGCCAGAGACGCCTTGTTTGCGACCGATGCCCATCCTGTACTCCCCCGCGCCGGTCGGAGCCTTGGAAAAGCTGGGCAGGTTGGGGCTGCCCACCTCTACTTCAAGCACCTGGTTGGCAGCACTCAGCACCATCTGGGTGCCGACCACCCTGACACCTTCGTCGTCCGGAACGACTTCGCCACCTGGCGGTACAAGGCGGGGGATGTTACCGGCGCCATCGCCGAGCTGGAGCAGTTGATCGCGGACATGGAGCGGGTGCTGGGCGCCAACCACCCGCGCACCCTCATCGTCCGGCAAAACGTTGCCATCATGCGGAGAACGGCGGGGGACGTGGTCGGCACTATCGCCGACCTGGAGCGGTTGATCGCGGACATGGAACGGGTGCTGGGCGCCAACCACCCCCGCCCCCTCACCGCCCGGCACATCCTCGCCGTCTGCCGGTCGGAGGTGAACGATACGGTCAGAGCCTTCGCCCATCTGAAGCAGCTGATCGCCGACCAGGAGCGGGTGCTCGGCACCGACCACCCCGACACCCTCAGTACACGGCACAACCTCGCCATTGCGCGGGGCAGAGCGGGTGATGTTGCCGAAGCCATCGCCGAGCTGGAGAAGGTAGTCGCCGACCGGGAGCGGGTGCTGGGTACCGACCACCCCGACACTCTCACCGCCAGGTTCAGCCTCCTCCGTTGGCGTATGGAGACCGAAGGTGTCGCCGCCGCCATTACCGCCGTGGAGAAGGTAGTCGCCGATCATGAGCGGGTGCTGGGTACCGACCACCCCAACACCCTCAAGGCTCGGCACCGCCTTGCTACATGGCGGTGGAAGGCGGGCGATGTCGCCGGAGCCATCGCCGAGCTGGAGAAGGTAGTCGCCGACCAGGAACGGATGCTGGCTACCGACCACCCCGACACTCTCAGCACCCGGCACCGTCTCGCCGTGGTGCGGGGCAGGGCGGGTGATGTTGCCGGAGCCATCGCCGAGCTGGAGAAGGTAGTCGCCGACCGGGAGCGGGTGCTGGGTGCCAATCACCCCGACACCCTGATTGCCCGGCGTAGCCTTCTGGAACAGGTAGTCACAGACCAGGAACGGATGCTGGGTGCCGACCACCCCAACACCGTCGGCACCCTTCACGACCTTGCCCAGTGGCAAACGAAGACGAGTGCAGCCAGAGAGGTTCCGATCTATGAGCAGTTGGCCGTAGATCGAGAACGAGAGTGGGGGCCGGACCACCCTGACTCTCTCTATTACCGATACCGCCTCGCCATCCAGCGGTGGAGTGCAGGTGATGCAGCCGGAGCCATCGCCGATCTGGAGCAACTACTTCCAGACCAAAATCGAGTACTGGGCCCCGAGGACAGCGAAACCCTTAGGACCCGTAATGAACTTGCTCGCTGGAGGACGGAGGCTCAGGGCCCGGCCATTCACCGCAACGGGTGATCACGTTGCGAAGAAGGACAGCGGACAAGGGCAAACCCTGTCCATAACTTCGGCTCGAGCGCCCAGCACAGCGCCTCGGGCCGACAGCGACTGAGCGTGCCAGAGCGATCGGCGCGGGCAGAGCGAACGACGGCACTACGACCTCCTGCCGGGCAGCGTAGGTGGGCGCCCCTTCGTACGCGCCCCGGGACCAGCAGGAACAGCACCCCGTGTTCACTTCGCCGCGTATCGCGCCGTCCTGCGAGACGAGGTCGGCGCGGCGCAGGGTCCCGGACACGGCAGGAACCTGCGGGACGTGCACTCGATCAGCTTCGGTCTCTCACAGGTCCATCCACGGACGAGGCTCGCCGCCATCCAACGGCACCCATATGTCGCCGGAAGCTCCCTCTTCTTCGAGGTCCTCCAGAATTGCTGCACCAAGCGGTACCTGCCGGGACATCGTGGCCACGAGGGGATGCTGGGCGACCATGGCTTTCAAGTCGCTGCTGCGTCCGTTGAGGACCTGCCGGGAGGCTGCGGTCAGAACGAACAGGACGCGCGGAAAGACGGGGTACCAGCGCAGCCACGTCGGCCCAGGCGCCGGGACCCGGGCGCGTGAACGCTGCCGGCCGATGGGCTGCGGCTGATAGGACCAGAAGCGCGCATAGTCGATCAATTTCACGGCCAGGCGCTCGCTGCTCATGGTGGAGCGGTCGACTTCAACGAAAGCCCGGAGTTTGCGACGCTCTGTGTTTTCGACGGCGGTGTAGTGCAAGACGGCGTCGGCGACGACGCGTTCGCCGTCGCCGATGCTGTGGGAGACCTCGGGCGTCCAGTCCCATGGGCTGTGCTCATCACCCCGGCGGCGTGCATCGGCGGCGAAGGCTAGGTGAGTGCGGAGCACTGTCAGGGTGTGCGGGGTGCGCAGGGACGCAGCGGTGGCTGAGGTGATGGGATACGGAGGCCTGCCGCGCAGTGCGGGCCAGTCACGGGTGAGGCGGGTCGCGTCGGGGGTGAGGAACCAGGCCCTGGTGCGGTTGGACTGGGGCAGGACGACGTAATCGATCAGGCCTTGCTGCCGCAGCGTTTTCATAGGGTTGGAGAGCGCGAAGCGAGTCGCTTCTGGCCGCAGCAGCAGGAGGAGTTGGCTGGTGGTGGCGATGCGGTGCTGGGCGAGCGCCGCGAGGATCTGATGACGCAACGGCTCCGAGGGACTCGGGACCGGTTCTGAGGACGGTCGGAGCGTCTTGGCGGACATCACCGGTATTCCTTCTTCTGCAGGACGGTCGTCGGCGGGTGGACTTGAGAGGGCGGGGCGGCGGGGGCGAGCTCGGTGACCAGGGCGTCGACGCGGCCGTGCTGGCTGGTGGCCCGCGCGGTGAGCTCGCTCAGCGGCGCCGTCTGGGCTGTCGCGCGGGCGGCGCGCTCGAGGGCCGCTGCTTGGCGGGGGCGGGCCAGGTCGGCGAAGACCTCGTCGAGGTACGGACCGGTGATTTGCGCGGGCCCGACCCGGCTGCCGTGGACCGTCAGCGACATGTAGTGCTCAAAACGGTTCAGGGTGGCGACGATGTCGGGCCCGGGCGTGTCTCCCCACTCCGCGGTGATCGGGGCGATCGCTGAGCGGGAGCCCGCGGTTGACGCCAGGGTGGAGGCGTTTTGCAGCAGGGACTGACGTACGGGGCCGGGAAGGCGGGAGAGCAGCTGGGTCATCCCGTGGACGTGGCACTTGTACTTCCGGAAGTCTTCGAACATTGCCGCGATCGTTTCCGGGGCGGCACCGGTGAGCGTGATCAGCTCGTCGAAGTAGGCCCGGAACGGCACGCGTTTGCCCTCTGCGGTGTCGCGGCGGGAGCGGACGGCCCGCAGCAGATCCCGCGCCAGCAGTGCGGTCAGCAGCCGGTCGGTCGGGCCGTTGCCGCCCGGGCACACCCACACGATCATTCGTGCGTCCATGGCGGCGCGGATGTTGTACACGCCGTCCGGCTGTCCGAGGAAGGAGCGGGTGACCGGGTTGCTGGCCAGGCGGGCGATCGGGTTGAGAACGACGCCGAAGGCGTCCGCGGGCAATGCGGGAAAGGTGGTGTCCCACCATGCTCGGGTCTCCTCATCCAGCCGGCTTCCTGCCGCCGCCAGTGCCGACATGCGGAAGTCGTCGTCTGTGAGCAGGGCCCGCGCTTGGAAGATCGTGGCCTGGTCCTCGGGCCGTCCGGCACGGCAGGCCATCTCGTTGACGGCGACCAGGACCGTGAGGGCGGCGGTGAGGATGGCGAGGGCACGCGGGGCGGTGGCATCGTCCCAGCCGAGAGCCGCCGCGAAGGCATCCGCGGTGGCCTCGACGACCTCGTGCGCGGCTTGCCCTTGGTGCATGCCGATGGGATTCCACGAGGCGAGCTGGGCGGTGGGTCCGTGGGCGTTGAGATCGACCAGCGCGATGCGCTGCATGAGGTGGTCGTGGGCGAGGAAGGGGACGGCGCGAGGCCAGGAGTCGCCGTGCGGATCGAGGAACATCAGTCCGCCGCCGGCATGCGCCCAGCCGATCGCCTGCGCGAGTGCACGTTCGGTCTTTCCGCCGCCCGCCTTGCCCACGCCGACCTCGAACAGAGTCTCGGCCGCGTGCGTGGCCACCAGGCGGCGTCGGCCGTCGGGCGTGCGGTAGATGCCCTGCAGGAGCAGGTCCGGATTGCCGAACTCGAACGTCGGCAGATCACCGGCGAACAGCGGCACACGGCAGTGAACGGTCGGCGGTTTGAGCAGGCCGGCAAGTTCCTCCAGCCGTACCCAGTTGGCCCTGGGAGGCTGGCAGTGCGCCAGTGTCCAGCGCCGTTCGAAGGCGCCACGGGTGGGCCAGTGGTCGGCTCCGACCCGCCAGGGGCCCAGCCGCCAGCCGCGCATGGCCCACCGGGCGCGGCCGCCGAAGACATCGAATGCGGCCTGGAGCTGAGCGAGGCGGGCCTGTGCGCGGCCCTCAACGTTGGACGCACACATCACCAACAGCTGGACTCGCACCAGCTGGTCGTCGCCGACGAGTTTGCCCAGCGCCTCCACCGGATCGACCCGGCGGGGCACAGGCGGCATGACCAGCCGCCGACCGGCGCCCGATGCACCGGGCCGTGAACCGAGCAGCTGCTGCAGCTGCCAGGTCAGCGAGTCCTCGACTCCGCTCGCATCCTGCCGCAGCCAGCGCGCGGCCCGCTGGGACTCGCGACGCTCGGCGCGGCGGGCGGCGCCCATTAGCTGGAGACGGCGCGCGCGCAGCGCCCACTTGGGGGCACGCTGAATGTCCAGGCGGATCTCGGCGAGGTCACCGAGCTCCCCGCGCAGGTCGGACACGGCGTCGACGAGAGGCTGTAGCGGGTCGGGTTCGAGTGGCACCTCGCGCAGTGGGGCGGTGAGCTTGCCGCGCAGGATGAACTCCGCTCGCACCGTATGGTCACGGGGCTTGTCGACGATCGGTCGGGCCGGGCTGACCACGACATCCGGCCCGAAGGGCGTGATGGACAGCAGGCGTTGGGCGCCGGCCGGGCCTTCGATGCGATACCGCAGCGGCGTACTGCCGTCCGCGCGCATCCTGATCTGAACGGCCTTCGCCCGCCGGGGTGCCCACCAGGGCATGGCCGTGGAGGCGCGGGCAAGTTGCACGCCACGCCGGAAGATCTCCTCCAGACTCGGGTCGAAGTGGCGGCCGGGGACCAATTCGAGGGCCATACGTTCGGCCGAGACATGGGCGGCGAGCCGACGCACAGCCATCTCGCCTACCCCCCAGCACACGGCGATGCCGGCCGCGAGGAGATACCAGTGGTCGTAGAGCCAGTCGATGGCATCGACCAGGTCGGCGACCAGGTCGACTACCTGACCCGCATCCGGATTGTCAGTGCGGCCGGTCAGGTTCGGGGCAGTGGAGCCCATGCTGTCCCCCTTCGATGCAGCTGATCGCGTGAAGTGCCAACCCGTGATGCGGAGATCTCAGAACGTCCCGACGCAGTCCCCACCGGCCCGCAACGGCAGTGCAATTCATCGGCGAGGCTTCCCCAGGCGTGGCCGGGTGGAGGCGGCGGCGTCGCACAGAGGGATAGAGATGGCCGCAATGACGGTCCCCGCCCGCGTGCGTGAGAGGAGTACGCAGCGGCGCATGGCTTCCAGCCAGCCGGCGTCGCACCACGGCCTCACGCTGTGAGGTCAACTTGTCCGGAGGCACGAATAAACTCCCTGGTCAGAAGGACGATTGCTGACCATGAGGAAACACGACGATCCTGACCCGACCCCCGACCATGAACCCCCGACCACGGTCACATTGAGGACACGAAGGTCATGGTCGGGCCGACCATGGCAGCGACCATGAGACACGAGCTGGCTGTCGCAAGGCCATCGCGTCAGACGTGTGCCAGAAGGACAGGCGACCGGTGCGCGGTCACTGGCCCGCCCGCCCAGACAGAAGCCGCCCGGGCTGCGACGGACGCTCGCGCAAATGCGCCAGACGCGCTCCGCGCGGAGCGACAGATGCAGGCGGGCGGCTGCCGTGCCGGTCCTTACTGCCAGTCGTGGACGGACGGCGGGGATGAGGTCCTACTCGGCGCCGCCGACCGCCTCTTCGCGGGCGGCTTTGACCGCGCGCTCCCACTTCCACGTGGGTTCGCCGTGGATCTTGGCCAGCTCCGCGGCGACACCGCGGTGGTATCCGCCGATCTTGCTGAGGTAGGCGGTTGCGATGTCGATGCGCTGCTGGACTTCGGGAGTGCGTGTGCCGCGGTCGGCGCGGGGGCCGCCAGGAGCGCCGGCACGGCCGGTGTTGTCCCCGTTGCGGCGGCGGTCGAATTCCTGCAGGTCGCCGCGGCGGAATGCGGGGATGAGTCGTCCAGACGGCCCTTCCACCTGGCCGGCCACGGGGGCGAAGTAGCCGGGATTGTCCTTCACGTACTTGCGGATCGCGGAAGGGCTCTTGAAGTGGAAGTAGGCGGCTGCGTCGTTGATGGAGATCAGGTCGTCCGGGTCGCCCTCGTACAGCGCCGTGTCGGTGGGCAGTACTTTCTCCCGCTTGGACTGCTTCAGCCACCTGTGGAAGGCGCGGACCTGTTCGAGGTCGAAGTAGTCCTCACGGTCAACCCGTGGGCCCTTCTCCGGGAAGCGGGCGTCTGCCGGCTGAACCTCTTCGGGCTGGTCACCGCGCTTTGCGTACCACAACCGGACCGTGGGCATGCTCGCGCCGGTTTCCGCAGCGATCCAGGCGCGGTTGGCGTAGATGCGGCCGCCGACCTCGATGGTCTTGGGTTCGGGAGCGCGTGCCATGAGGTGCCTCCGTGGCGTCGCGGGCAGTCCGCGCAAGGAGTTCCGCGGACTGCCCGTATGCTGGGGGTACTCCTTCCATAGGTGGGTTGGAGTACTTGATGGCCGGTGGGACGTTCGGTCGGGGTTGCCGCCCTGGGCCGACACCGTGAGGTGTCTTCCGCCGGCCATCCACTCGCCGGCACCCGAAGCGACGTTGATAATAATGCGCTCTTTCGGTTGGGGTGTCAACCGCCTCCCCTGGGATCTGCCGCTCTGCCGGGCCGGGACAGGGACTCAGGTGCTGTGCAGGGCGCGCCGGGCATCAGCGGCGCGCGCGGCAGTGTGGGCGGCGCGCGCCATCTCATACATGCCCCGTGTCCACTCGGCGACTCGCTCGGCCAGTCCGTGCAGCTCCTTTGCGGCTGGGTGGTCGCCTTGCCGCATCAGGTCGGCCAGGCGCAGCTGCTCGGCTTGCGCCTCCCGCAGGGCGCGGCGCAGCACGGCGAGCGTCCCGCGTTCGTGCTCGAGGCTGCTCCAACTGCAGCGTGTGGGTCGGCTCTCCTGCTGGAGGAGCGCCAGCGAGGCCTGGGGCCAGGCGCTCTCCTGCCCGGGAGCGATGACCAGGCTCAGCAGGCAGGCGACTCGGTCGTCGTGCAGGGCGGCGTACGGATAGTCCGCAGCAGGGGAGGGCAGGGCGATCCGGCCGCGCATGTGGTCCCTGAACGACGATGCCGTCGGTTCTTCCTTGCGGTCGTAGCGGGCGTGCAGGTAGGAGACGAGATTCGGCAGCTGCCAGGCAGGAGTGCCGAACGGGGCGGTCGGCATGGACAGGGAGACGAACTCGACACTCCCTGAGGCGGCGGTGATCGTCGCCTGGACTACGCAGAGCGGACCGCGGCGTGGGTCGAGCTGCATGGAAAGGCTCCTTCGTTCTTTTCGGCGGCGGGTTGGGCGGGGTGCGGAGTTGCCGCTCCGGACCCCGCGGGGGTGGAGATCAGGCGGCCAGGGCGAGGCTCGGCAGAAGTCGTTCGCCCAACCAGCGCGCGGCGTTGACGCTGACTGCGTTGCCGATCTGCAAGATCGCCTGGGTCTGGTTGCCCTGGATGACGAAGTCGGCGGGGAAGCGCTGGATGAGCTTGAGTTCTTCGACGTCCAGCATCCGCAGAGTGCAGTCCTCCACCGTTGATGCCGGGATGATCAGCGCGTGGTGACGGCCCTGTGCGTTGAGGGTGGGGACCGGGCCGGTGATTGGCAGGGCGGTGCCGTTGTTGCGGTACATGACGATGAACGGTTCGGTGCCGTACCTCTTGAGTCCCATCGCGATCCGGTCCTGGGTCGCGTTCGCGTAGGCCTTGAACTTCCTGTGCCTGGGACGGCCGTCACCCACCCGCTGGCCGGGCAGGGTCCAGTCGATGATGTCGCCGACGGCGCGCGTCAGCGGTGTCAGCTTCAGATGGCCGCACCCGCGGTTGGGGCAGCGGAACTCGTACTTCTCGCCCCATGCGCCGATGCGGCGCGCCTGGGGGTCATTCCATACCTGAGTGGCCAACACGGGCCCGCACTGCGGGCAGACCGCCTCCGGGCGCACCCGGAGGTCGGGCAGCGGGATGCCCTTGCGGGTGAAGACGACGTAGATGCGGTCCCGGAGCTGCGGCGCCAGCAGGTTGTCGCCACCGCCCAGGTGTGCTGAGGAGGCGCTGACGATCTGCACGTTGTAGTCGAGCAGCTCCATACCGCTCAGCCACCAGTTGAAGAGTTCCCAGTCGGTGGCGAACTCGATGACGTTCTCGATCACGAGGGCGTCGGGCCGGTGCAGTTCGGCAAGCGCGAGCACGTCCAGCGCGGATGCCCGCGTGCGCACGAACGTCGCTTCCTCGGCCCCCTGGTCCTGGCCGGTGAGGCTGATGCTGGTCTGGCCCCGGGCGCGCTTGCCGCCGGCATTGGGGCTGGCCTCCGTGCACAAAATGGAGGCCCAGACCACGCGGGCGCGGGGGAGTCTGCGCTTGTCGTAGGTATTGATGTTCTCGCACTTGTGCTCTGCGTGGGGGTGGTTGGTGCGGTGTGTCCATACGGCGACGGGGTCGTGGTTCATTCCCAGCAGGAGCTGATAGCCCGCCTCTTCCATGCCGCGGCTGCTGCCGCCGCAGCCGCAGAAGAGGTCGATGAACGGGATGGGACCCAGCTGGGCCTTCATCAGGGCGAGTTCCTCGGGATTGAGGGCGGGGGCGTACCGCTGCACGGTCACTTCCTTCGCGGGTGGCGGGTTGGGGTCGACCGATTGCCGTCAGTCGACAATGATAATTATACGCTCTCAATTCGAGGGGTCAACTTGCGCGCCGTCGTCCCCCCTCTGCCCGCGCCCTGGCGCGCAGCTCACGCAAGGGCAGGGGCCGAGTTGTGCCCCCTCGCCGGTCGCGCAGAATGCTGACATTCCCGAGTCGGCTGCGCAGCCCCTCCTCCTCGGCCTCGGCCTCGGCGTAGCGCTCGGGCATGACGTCGAGCAGGTGGAGCCACTGGCGCTGTCCGGCCCTCACGCACATACCGGCGCAGTTGTTGTGCTTGAACCCGAGCCCGTACAGCCGCGGGGGCTCGACTCCCAGGGCGCGGGCCTCGTTGAGCAGCTGGTCCTTGGTGAGTGTTTCCTCCCGGCGGCCGCACAGCGGGAACCGCGTCTGCCAGGGAGCCCAGTTGCGGGCGATGGCGGGGATCCGGGCGCGGTCGCGGGGTGTGTCCTCGATCCCGATGTACACCAGGGTGTCGGCCGGATCTGCGTGTGTTTCCATCCACCTGCGGCACGGAATCTGCTTGAGGACCTGGGAGCAGGGGGCCAGGCGGTCGTTGCCGAGGAACTTCTTGTCGTGGAAGACCTCCCACGGCGTGCGTCCGTCGCGGACCCGGGTCAGGGGGACGTCCAGGAGGCGGCCGGTGTCCTCGGCGAACCGCCACAGGTCCTGGTCCTCGATGCCGGTGTCGGCTATGAGGAGAGTGAGGCGGTCGGTCCCGTACCGCTCGGCTACGCGGACGGCTGCGCCGAACGAGCCGATCCCGCCGCTGAATTGGACGATGTGCCGTCCCGGCGTGATGTGCCCGGCGCGGACGCGGCGTTTACGTGTCGTGGCTGGTGGTGTCATGGGCTTGTTTCCGGTGGGCCAGGCGGTGGGAGCGCAACCGCTCCCACCGGCGCGGGTGGTCAGAGCCCAAGGGCGCGCAGCAGATCGAGGGCGCGCTGGGCTTCCGGGGGCAGAGCGGCCTTGCGCAGCAGCCGCTTGCGCAGGATCGCCACGCCGAGGCTGATGCCGACCGGGGTGTTGGAGGGGTTGTCTGCCTGGGCGCCTGCGGTGGACCGGTCGCCGCTCAGGACGAGCTGGTAGTCGCTGGTGCGGAGCATCCACGCCTCGTACCGTTCGGCGAGTTGACCGCTGCGGGCGGGGCTCTGGCTCTCACCGGAATAGGCGGGGTATGGGCAGGCGGGGTCGCTGCAGGGGCGCCCGGCCGGGTGGGTGGCCATGACTGGGCGCCGGCGGTAGCGGGTGGCGGTGCCATTGAGCATGGGGCAGTGAGCGGCGGTGTATGGCAGGCATTCTGGATGCAGGGCAGGCTCGGGGGAGTAGCCGTTCGCCTCGTCGGTGGGGCGGACGATCACGAAGGCCCGTTCGTCGAGGGGTTGGCCGCAGATCTGGCAGGGCATCGCGGTGAAGGCGGTGCGTGTCCGTCCGGCGTCGGGGGCGCCGAATGTCACGTGACCGTCGTGGGTGAACGCCACCCAGGGGGATGACCAGGCCGCCTGTTGTCGGCTGGTGGGCGCAGCGGGCCGGGACACTGCGTTGCGGCGGGGTGTGCGGAGGCATGTGGCTGTCCTTCGTGGTGGGGTCGGCTGCCGGGCGTTGCCGCGCCTGACGGCCATGGAGGTGCCGGTGTAGAAGCCGGGCCCGGCGTTGTACCGGGCCCGGCGTTCGGTGGCTACTTCTTCTGGTAGGCGGCGATGCGGGCGCGCACTTCGTCGGCGCTGATGCAGCCGGGGTGTCGGTAGGGGCTGGGCAGCCTGTTGCGCCTCTCGCGCAGATGGCTCCAGTACTTCACGCCCGTCCAGCCGTCGAACTGGCACTCCAGCAGCCAGGGGTTGTCGCTGCCGGGGTAGCCGCCGAGCGGTGTCCAGCGGTATTCGGCCAGCTTGGCGAGCACTTCGTGGGCGTGTTTGATGTTGCTGTCCGTGGCTGGCATGCGGGGGTGCAGGAGCGGCGGCGGCCCGTCCGGAGCCGCAGCTGCCAGGGAGCAGTCGGCCAGGGGCAGCGGTGAGATACGGCCCGCGTCGAACGCGTCGACCAGGTGCTGAGGCGCACCGTCGCGGCCGAGGCGGCCGTCGCCGATGCGGGTTTCGGTGTCGCTGCCTGCGGCGATGGCGAACCATGCGCCGTGCCAGCGGAAGACATGGCCGATGCACTTGTCGTCCGCGAGCAGGACGGGGTAGCGGCATTCGGCGTCGGGCTCGCCGAGCCGGTGGCGCCGCGAAGGGGTGGGATCGGTGGTGCTCACGTGCGAAAGGACCCTTCCGGAGGTCGTGGTGGGCTGATCGAGCGGCAGGGCGTTGCCGCGCCCTGCCGCCGACTGTGGCTCAGTAGAGGACGGTGAGCTCGGCGAAGGTGAGCAGCCGGGCACGCTCGATCAACGTGACGTTGAACAGCTGCAGTTGGGAAACGTTCACGTACACGGTGTGCGGGGTGCGGTGCTGCTGCTGCTGTTCGGTGGTTCGCTTCAGCCAGGCACGAGCCTCGTCGCCGGTGCGCAGCACCGCGGGTCCGGAGCTGAAGTGGTAGAAGCGCCGGGCCGTGTGAGCACCCTCGGGCAGTTCGGGCTGGGGCGTGGGCTCGCCGGGTCCGGGAAGCTCGTCGACGGTGATGAGCTGCTCGGTGCGCTCGATGGTGTTCGCGGTGATGGTGATCCGCTGCGTTGCCGGATTGTCGGCGAGGTCATCGTGCCAGCGGGCGGCCGTTGCGGCGCCGTCGAGAGGGAGGGTGCTGTAGAGCCTGTTCCCCTCGTCGTCGAAGGACGTGATCGTGAACAGTGTCCGCTCTCGGGTGAGAGGGGCCGGTCGGTTGCTTGGTGTGCTGTGCGGTGAGCGCACGGGTCCTCCAAGTGGTGGGTGGCGTCGCCGGATTGCCGTCCGATCGACATTGATAATTGTACGCCATTTATGAAGTGGGGGCCACCGGGTCTGCCGTGCTGACCTGCACCGTCGCGTCCTGCGGGGTCCGGCCTTGTGAGGAGGCCATCGGGCTGCTCCCCGCTTTCAGCGCGGCGGCCCGCAGGCGGGGCGGGAGAGGTGGGGTGGGGAGAGGTGGGCGCGGAGTGCGTCGCCAGCCGCTCGAATGCGCTCAGCCGTCCAGCCGGACCCGGACAAGGTCAGCCGCGCCTGCTCCAAGTGGCCGCCGTTGATGGCGGCGATCTTCACGCTCATGGGACGGATGTCGACATGGAAGCGGATGTTGTCGGCGGGAGGCGGCGTCGCGAGCGCGGCATGCGTCCAACGGAGGTCAGACCGTTCCTCGTTGGCGCCCTCCGGCCCGGGGCAGGCGTGCGAGATCGCGTTCAGCAGGTCGACATCGTGGTGGCACTCCCCGGCGCAGTGCAGGAGGGCGACCCGGCAGCGGGCAACCCGGAAGGCGTGCCGGGTGAAAGAGCCACGGGCGCGGGTCGTGATGACGCAGCCCAGGGCCGGAACACGCGCCGTGCGCTCCAGCCAGAACCCCTCACCATGCTCGTCGTAGTACCGGCGGCCGACATCCCAGCCGCGCACACGGGCGGCGTCCTCCCAGGACCACGGCCTGCGGTGGCGGAAATCCCCGTCGTTGGGGCCGGTGGTGACCCACAGGCGGTGACCGGCGGGGCCGGTGAACAAGGAGTCGGGCGCAAAGACCGGGTCGACGCGTACCAGGACGCGCGGGGCGTTGACCGGGACGACGGTGCACTGCCCACGCCACGCCTCGAGTATCGGGCAGCCGTCGCACTGGCCGCGACCGATGCAGGGCCCGAACCCGCCCCAGCGGGCACGGCGGGTGTCCTGGGCCTCCAGCAAGGCGCCCCAGCGCCTCGGCCGCAGGGCACACTGACTGCCAGTGCCGCCATGGGCGTTCAGACTCAGCCGGTTCCACCCCTTCCCATCAGGGCCTCCAGCAGGGGCTTCCGGTTCGCGTAGGTAGATCGGCACGGTGGGATACCTCTCGAAATGCAGGGTCGGGGGCTGAATGCGAACGGCCTCCTGGAACAAGGCAGGTCAGACGGCGTCGGCGGGTGTGGCCGGCGGCGCAGGGGCCGCTGCGGAGACGGGCCCGGTGGACTCGTCCCCGGGCCTGGGCGAGAAGGACGTGCCCGAGGCCCGGGAACCGTGAAGCGGTCAGGTACGGGGCCGGGTGATCCACTCGGCGATCGTGGCGATGCACAGGTCCAGCTGGTTCGCCGGACTGATCGTCAAGGTCTCCTCGGTTCCGGCGCCGTCATCGGTCACGACCTGCCACTGGTCGCCGGGACGGGCTGGCGGCCGGTCAACAGTCCACTCGTCGTCGTCCTCGTTGTAGACGGACAACAGGATGTGCGGTTCCTTGTCCATGTCGGGAACACGCCCCGTGTCCGAGTGGCCGATGACCAGCCATGTGTGACCGGCTTCCTCGTCGAGGTGGGCGGTCAGTCCCCACTCGTCGAGGGTCTTGCGGGCGAGCTCCTCGGCCGTCGGGCCTGGGCCTCCTTCCGGAGCGCTGCCGCCGGACTGGCGAACACGCTTGCAGACGGCGTGTATCAAGGCGGCAGTGTCTTCGACGTACGGGCGCGCGGTGTCGTGGGAGGTGTAGACATCGGCGAAGACGGTGGCGCCGTCACTCCACTGGGCGCTCCAGCTCAGGTGCTCCCTGACGGGGTGGTGGATGCTGACGTCCGGGTTACGGTCGGGGCGGACGGTGGTGCCGGCGAAGGTCACCGTTGTGCCGTCGGCGAGCGGCACCCGCAGGTAACGTCCGCCGCGCCCCCCGTCCTCCACACAGCGCACGCCTGCCGCGCGCAGGTGGGCGGTCGGGTATGCGGCCGCGTCCTCGGTGTCCGTGGCGGGGGCCTCACCACCGTGCTGCTCGATGAGGCTGCGCAGGTCCCGGACGGGAACATCCAGGAAATCGCGGCCGCCTGTGTCGTCGCCGGTCAAGAACGCTTCGAAGTGGTCCTCTTTCTCCCATGCGTCCCCGTCGGGGGCGTCGAGGCCGGGCCACAGACAAACCGTGGCGGCCGTGTCCGATCCGCGGTCGATGCAGACGCTGAAGGCGTGGCCGTCGTGCAGCAGGACGGGCCGGAAGGTGCGTTGGGTGCCTTCAGCGATGAGGCGGTCGAGTCGTTCAGTGCTCATGGGGGGTCTCCTTTGGGAGTTGGCGGCGCGCGGTGTGGTGCTGAGCGGGATCAGGGCTGGGCGGCCCACTGCCGTACGACCGAGACCAGCGCGGCGATGTCGGAGGGGAGGTCGGTGGAGGCGGATCGGTAGACGGTCCTGCCGGTGCCGCCTGGCGTGAGCTCGGCGGCGTGCCAACCGGAGTGCTCGGCAGCCAGGTAGGCGGTCCGGCGGGCTTCGGCGTGACCTGCGGTGATCCGCAGTCGCCGGTCGGGGGCGGCCTGCACCGTGATCCACTGGGCCAGAGGGGAGGCGTCCGGCCAGGCCGTCACCTGCCGGGCGCGAAGGGCCGTCACCAGCTGGGCAGCGGCATGCGATTCGTCGTCCAGAGCGGCGATCGCCGCGCGGGCATCCTGGCAGGGCTTCGCTCGGCCGGTGACGATCAGACGGGCGTTGCCGCTGGTGTGTCCCTCGTCGTCACGCGGGAGCAGGGCGAACAGGGGACGCTGTATCCGGTGGGCGGCTTCGGCGGCCTGCATGCTCGCGGACCGGTGGGTGCCCTCGATCAGCACGACCGCACGTGCGAGGGCGGCCACGGCGTCCGCGCTGGCCTTGAGGGTGACGGCGCTGGGGTCTGTGCCCGGCGCGTACAGGCTGACCGTGGCTCCGCTGCCGGGGCCGGTGAGGATGTTGCGCATCAGCGGCTCCTGGGCGCGGGGGAAACAGCGGTCCAGTCCGCGGGGGATGACGGCCAGGCGCGCGCCGTCGACCCCGGCGCCTCGGTGAGCGGCGGATTCGACGCCGTAGGCGAGGGAGGCAAGGACGGTGCCGCCGCCCTCGCTCACGTCGTAGCCACAGGCTTGTGCTTCTCGGATGGCGGCGGGGGTGGCGGCCCTGCTGCCGACTAGGGCGACGGCGCGTTCCAGCAGCGGCCGCAGCGGGGCCGTGCCGCTCACCCACAGGCCCAACGGGCAGGCGGGGCCGAGATCGTGAAGTCCGTCCGGCCAGTCCTCGTCACCGGGGATGACGAATCGTGCGGTCTCCTGGGCCGCCTTGAGCGCGGGGACGGGATGGAAGTGCCTCAGCGAGCCGTTGCTGGTGAGCCGGGACCAGGCGTCGGCGGCGTCGAAGCCCGGCAGATGGGCGCCTACTTCTGCGGGCATGGTGTGGCGGGCCAGGGCAGCCCGGGCCGCGCGTTCACTCATCCGCTGGTCGTTGGGGGTGTTCACCGATGGTGCTCCGTTCAGTGCGTGTGATCAGGGCGGGCGGACACCCCGACCGGAAGGCGGGGGGCCCGTGGGCGGGTCAGCTGGCGGCGTACGCGGACAGCAGGGCGTAGGCGGTGGCGATGGGCGCGTTGTGCAGACCGACGGCGGCCCATGAACGGGTGCCGGTGTCCTTGACGGACAGGAAGTGCCGCACGTTGAGGTGACCGCTGGGGTCGGTCAGGTCGGTGAGCCGGGGGACGTCGCTGACGACGTGCCTGGCGGTCAGTCCGGGCAGCTGGGCGGCAAGTTCGTGCACCTCGGCGGGAAGACGGTCCGGGACCGGAACCGGTGTGTAGACGCGGGGGAGCACCGAGGCGGTGAGCCGGGCGGCCTCCGGCACGCTCAGGTGCGGGATGCTGACGTCGGCGTGGGTGTGGCCTTCGCGCGCCGAACGGATCACTACCTTGAGCGGCCGCCGCTCCCCGGGCTGGAACTCGACGCTGGTGCTGGCGAAGTCCCTGCTCCGGTACTCCACGGTGGTGCGTCCGGTGCTGCCGTGTGCGATGGCGGGGATTCCGGCGTCGCGCAGCGGCAGGGCGAGCACGCGCAGGGCTGCGACGGCGTCCATGCAGCCGAATCGAGGCAGGATGCGGGTGCGGATCGCGTCGGCCGCACGGAGGGCTGTGCTGGGGTGCCCTGTCAGGGGGAGACGGGCGGTGACCTTCTCCGCTGGCGTGCGCGGATCCGTGCTGAGGCTCACATGGGCGGTGAGCTGCACGTGACCGTCCCTCTGGTGGACCATGACGCGCATGCCGGTGGGGTGGACCACGAGAGGGCTGCTCAGGATGGCCTTGACCGTCCACGCGCGGCCGAGTGCGGCGGCGGTCTCGGTGCTCAGGTGGAGAAGGTCTTCGGGAATCAGGGACAGGTTGTCGTCGTACACGGCGGTTCCTCTTTCGGGCAGGGCGCCGCAGCGCGCCTGGCGCGCGGCAGAAGGCAAGGGGGCGCAGGCTGCGGGCAGGCGCCGGCAGCGCGGGCGTGACGCCGCCTCGGCCGGCGGCCGGACGGCAAGGAGGGAGGGGGCCGGGGCGCCCGCTCGGGCGCCCCGGCTTGGGTGCTCAGTCCTCGGTGTCGGCGGACTGGTCGGGCTCGTCGCCGTCCGAGTCGAGGGCCGTCGCGGCGGGCTCCTCCTCGATCTCGAACGGCGTGTCGTCGATGACGTTGCGCTCGACGGGAGAGAGCTGGTGGCCGAGTTCGGCGAGGAACTTCAGGTACACGCGGGCGTCGGCCCGGATCTCCTCGGAGTCCCAATCGGGCTGGTCCTGGCGCCACGTGTTCGCCCGCTCGATCCGCTTTTCATAACTGGCGGCGATCACCGCGAAGTTGACGAAGAGCAGACGGGTGGGCGTGGCGCTGCTGCCGATCCAGGTGGCCCGGTCCTGGGCGCTGGCTGCCTTGCCTTCGTCGGCGCTGAGGGCGAGCAGATCGGCCAGGATCGCCGACCGGCTGGTGTCACCGGTCCACGACTGCACGGGCTTGGGGCAGGACAACAGCGTCTGGGTCACCCACGCGGCAAGCGGCTTGGGAGCGCTCTTGCGGGTGATCAGCTGGCGCAGGAACGCACGCCGGGCGTCGATGGCGGCCCGGTAGGCCTTGTTCCCGGCGAGCTTGAGGTGGTGCTCGCGCCTGCGCTGCTCGGTTTCGGCGGCCGCCTTGGCCTCGGCTTCGGCACGTGCCCGCTCGGCCTCCTCGGTGGCCGCGCGCGTCGCTTCCTCGTCCTCCTCGTCCGCCTCCGGCTCCTCTGTCTCGTCCTCGTCCGTGCCGTCCTCGTCGCTGGTGGCGTGCGCTGCGGTGGGAGTGGTCTGGGCGGCGGGTTCGGTGCCGGGGGTGTAGTGGCTGTAGGCGGCGGGGTTGAGGCACAGGGCGGCGACTGCGGCAGGGTCCGCGCTGCCGGTGTCGTCCCACACCACGGCGTGTCCCGGGCAGCGGACGTGGTCCGTCTCGTCCAGATCCTCACCGGCGGCGTCGACCAGGTCCTCAAGCCACTGCGCGCGCGGCGGGAGGTTGCTGGCGTCCTCCCACAGCCGGATGCCGTCACGCTTGAGCTCGGTGCGGCGGGTCTCGCGCGCGGTCCGCTCGGCGCGCTCGGCGCGCTCGGTGCTGAGCTGGTACGGGAAGGTGCCGTGCTGGTGGGCCTCGATCAGGCGTGCGACGGCATCGGGGTCGTCGTCGAACTCACCGAGGGCTGCGAGGACTTCCAGGTCGAGGTCGTAGGCGTCGCTGGCCTCCAGCACGGTGCGTGTGCCCGTGCCCAGGTTCTTGGCGGCCTCGGCGGCCTGGGTGACCTGTTCCTTGCTGCGGCCGGTGCGGCGGGCGACGGTGGCGACGCTCGCTCCGTCCTCCAGCGCGCCGAACAGGGCGTCGGCCTGCTCCAGCGGACTGAGGGCACGGCGGAATGCCGCGTCGTTCTCGATCAGCTGCTCGATGTAGTCCTGACCCGCCTCGCGCAGCGAGGGATCCAGGATGAGGGCGGGAATGGACTCGATCCCGCCCGATCGGGCGCCCGCATGACGGCGGTGGCCCATCTTGAGCTCGTAGACGGACTCTGCGTCCGGGGTGTCGGCGTTCAGTTGTACGACCACGACGGGGACCAGGACGCCGTTCTCCGCGATGGAGGTGAGGAATTCGTCGTCCAGGTTGAGGCTGTGGCGGACGTTGCGCGGGTTGGCGTGGATCTGATCGGTGCGCAGCAGGGCTGCGGTCACCTGGAGTGTGGTGCTCACGTGAGGATTGCTCCTTGATCACTTGGTGGGTTGCGCCGGGTTCGGGTTGCCGCCCGAATCGACAGTGATAATTCTACGCCTTTACGGTTGGGTGTCAAGCCGCTGATCTTTGAAAGCCGCGGGCCTGGCGTCGGTTGGGCAGGGGCGGGGTCTGCGGAGCGGTCATGGAGGCTGCTCTTTCCTGGTCGGTGCCGTGATGGGTTGCCGTCAGTGGCAACCGGTGTCGGCTGGCTGGGGCGGGGTGGCTTGAGGTAGTGCGTAGAGGGCGGTCAATCGCCGGAGAGGGGCGTCCATGACGCGAACACGTAATGGCCCAGGTCCCGCAGGATCAGGGCAGTGCGGTCGACGTCTGCGCGGCTGCCGGGCGTCCGGGTATACGCCTCGATGCCGCTGTGCCAGGTGAAGCCCTCCGCGGTGAGGGCCTGCCGGGTCAAGGGATCGAGGTCTGTGTCGGACTCGGGGGCGGCGACAAGACCGTGGGCGGGATCAGGGACGACGAGAAACACGGGTCTCCAACTGGGCAGCACGCCGCTGCGGTCATCGGCCGGCGCGGCCGGACGGCAGGGGAAGTCGGGCGGTGGCGGTGCCCGGGCCGGGGGCAGCGCGCCGGTGGACGGGCACTGCCCCGCAGGGCTCAGGAGCCGCCGAAGTAGACGCTCATGTGCTCGGGGTGCCCGGGATGGCGCTGCCGTGTGATCAGGCCCGTGATCGGCATCTCGTGCCGCTGTCCGTCGTAGTCGGCCCACCAGCGGGTTTCGTGGTTCCAGTGGCGGTGGGCGATCACGGCGCCGTAGAAGTAGCCGCACTCGATGCCGCGCTTGTCGCGCTCCTCGACGCCGGGGCTGGCCGTGACGGCGCTGTAGATCGTCTGCACGGTGTGGGCTTCCCAGGAGTCGGCGGCGTAGTGGCGGGACTCGGAGCCTTCGATCCCGTAGTCCCTGAAGTCCGTACGGGATGAGGTGTTCAGAGCGGCGACGATGTCGTCGGGCAGCAGTACTACGGGGCGGCCGCCCTTGTCGGTGGTCACGGTGACCTCGTCGGCGCTGAGTTCGCGGCGCGGGGCGCTGGTCGTGCTGGGCATGGAGATGTCCTTCCGTGGGTGGGCGGGGGTCTGGTGGTCGTCTGCCGGACCCCCGCCCTGGGGGTCAGTGAGTGGGGCTGGCGGCGGCGGTCCGTCGGCGCGGCTGCATCTGGGAGCGCAGGGAGGCGGCTTCGGCCTCGAATCGCTGCATGCGGCGGGCTTCCGCTGCGGCGGCGTCCTCGTTCGCGGTGGCTGCCAGCGCGAGGGTGTGGGCCGTGCGGGCGAGTGAGTTGGGACGGTCGGCCAGTAGCAGTGTGAGGAGGGGGTGGGGGCGCGCGGTGAGCCACCGTGCTGCGGTCCACCAGGCGGCTGTGACGATCCGGGCCTGGTGCCGGTCGCTGGCGGCGCGACTCCCGTAGCGGGCAATGTCGGCTTCCGAGTTGCGGCGGGCGAGCGCGAAGAAGTCCAGGAGAGCGGGGGTCTGGCGTACGCGTGAGGCGTCGAGGATTCGGGCCCGGTCCGGGCGGCGGGTGGCGTCCTCGGTGACGGCGTGCAGGACGGTCCTGAGCGTGTCCTCGGTCTTGGGGGAGGGCGGCCTGCCCGACGTGGACTCGATCCGGCTCTGTTCCCACTGGGGTCCGGCCGGACCTTCCCATGCGAGGAGGTAGCCGGTGTGCCGGGCGGTGCTGTTGCGCAGCCGGGGCAGGGAATCGGCGGGCGGGACCTTGGCCATGGCGTCAGCGGATCCGAAGGTGGCGCGCAGTGCGGTGAACTGGTCCCAGTGGTCCGGGTGGTGGGTGCCGGTGATGTGGACGGTGCCGCGCAGGGCGCCGCCGAGCGTGTAGACAACGGCGTCGGCGCCTCGGGGCTCGGCGTGAGCGTGCACGCGGCCTGAGGGGGTTTCGATGATCAGGTCTTGCGGTTCCATGCAGGCTCCTTCTGAGGGTGTGGTGGGTCGGCGTCGGAAGGGGGTTGCCGCCCCCATTCCAACATTCATAATTCTACGCCCGCAGAGGGGTGCAAGCAACCTGCTCAGTCTTGGGAGCGCCGTACCGGTACAAGGTGCTGCCGGTGGCCTTCCTCGGTCTGCTCGCCGTGTGCGGTGATCGCGAAAGGCGCGTGGTTGCGGCCGTCGCGCTGGGGCGGCAGGTGGAAGGTGACCGCATCGCTGTCGAACGCGTTCAAAGCCCCCAGCAGATAGCCGCCTGTGGTGATCAGTGGCGCGCCACCCAGCGGTGCGGCCTGCTCCCCGCATACTGCGGGCACAGCCGTACCGGTCGTCTGGTCCCGCTCGTGCTTCTGCGGCAGCCTCGGGGTGACGCGCACCACCCCTGCTTCCTCGGCGCTGTGGGTGAGACTGACCTGGGCCCACTGCTCGGCGGCGCCCTTCGCCGTGGCCATCGCCCGGGCCTTGCGGACGGCGCGGATGAGGTCCTGGCGATGCAGGGTGAGGGTTCCGCCGTCTGCGACCGGACCGAACCATGAGGGGGGCAGGACTCCGTCCAGTCGCCATGCGGTGAGCGTGGCGGGTCCGAACTCCAGGGCGGCCACAGACAACTCAGGGACCCTGAGCACATCGGCGGTCGTGACGGTTTCGGAGGGCAGGCCAATTGCCACGGGCCCCTCATAGGTGCCGCTGAACTTCACCATCTGGCGTAGGACGTCGCTGGGGATGAGCGCGCGGTAGGCGCACGCGTCCTCGTGGTGGTCCCAGGGTTGGGCGGGCATGACGGTTTCGGCGGCGCGGTGCCGGTCTGACGCCCTGAGCCGCAAAGTGCCAGCAGACATTCGGAGTTCGACGCCTGTCAGGATCGGAAGGGTTTCGTCCTTGGCCGCGACCGGCAGTATGCGTGTGAGCTGGCGGAAGAACTCGCCTCCGGCGACGGTGGCGACAACAGGGGCCGCGGGTGGCACAGCGGTTACCGGGGTGATGTAGGAGCGGACGGGTACGGCGACGTCTGGCGTGGCTATGGTCGCTCCCTTGAGATCGATGGATGTGCGCGCGGCCTGCGCCGGGCTGTCGCCCTTGACGGCAGCGTCCAGCACGCGTGTCAGTTCGCGCTGGTCGAGTGTGCTGCGCCCGGTGCCGCCGGGCTCGGCCTCGACGACCACGGTCACGGCGACGTCGGTTCCGCCGTCCGCGTAGGGGCGGTAGGCGGCGACGGTGAGTTTGCTGCCCTGGGCGGTGAGGGTGACTCCTGCGTGGGCGGGCTGCTCGGGCCGGGCGCGGATAGCCAGAGAGGCAAGCCTCAGGGCGCGGCGCAGGGGGCCGGCTGCGACTCGGGCACGCACATCTGGCGCTCCTTCCTGGCTGAGGTCCGCAGCGGTGGTGCAGTTGTCCGGTGCAGTGGTGGGCACGTCACCCGCAGCGGAGTCGGGTGAGGGAGATTGAGGCTGTGCGGGCATGGCGGATCGCTCCTTGGCAGAGTGGTGGGGAGGGCGGGCGGTCAGAAGGCGGGGCGGCGGCGGGCCTGCTGGTCCAGGCGGCGCACTTCCGGGGTCACTTCGCGGAAGTAGCACCAGGTGCGCCACATGTGGTCGCCTGCGGTGTAGAAGTGCACCGTGCGGGCCCTGCTGCTGCCTCCTGGCGCGGTGTAGGCGGCGGCGTGCCAATAGCCGTTGATGTTGAACTCGACGGCGTCCGCGGGCCAGTGCCACGGCAGGACCTTCAATTCATCTCGTGCGACGTGCTTGACGGCGTCACCCGTCAACTCGTCGACGGCGAGGAAGTGTTCGCGGTCCGCTTCGGGGTCATCGGTGATCAGGTCCCACTCGTTGCAGTGCTCGCAACGGCTGTCCCACATGCAGGGCAGGACGAGCAGGACGCGATCGTGCATCTGGGTGAAGCGCCCGGTGTAGATGACGTGGGTGCCGATGTAGAGCGGGGTCTCTGTCTTAGGCATGGGCGGCCTGCCAGGCCTTCTCGTTCCACTCGCGGGTGAGGTCGTCGGCGATAGCCACGTCGCCAGCGCTGACCACGTCCAGTGCGGCCACCACACGGACGCTGCCCCTGATCTCGGCCGCGCGCCGCTGGGCGGCGGCGCCCTGCTCCTGGCGCTTGTTCTCCTCGTCCGGCACACGAAGTACGCCGTCGACACTGCCGGAGCGGTTGAGGACGACGGTGAAGCGCTGGAAGTCCTCGATCCGCGCGGGGCGGGCGGGGCCGGTCAGGGTGTCGCCGAGCTGGGCGCGTGCCTCGGCCAGAAGCTTCGCCACTTCTTTCGTCGAGCTCACAGGGGGGCGGTGGGTGTAGCGGTTGCGCTGGTGGAAGATACGGGCCTGGACGGACGTGGGGGCGGACTCGATCGGTGCGTAGATGCTGATGATGCGGCGCGCGTAGTGGTCGAGTTCGTTGCGCTTGTGCTGGGCGGTGAGGGCGGCCGAGGTGACCTTGCCCTGCCTCCAGCCCAGGGCTTTGGCGGCGCACGACGTGCCGTAGTAGGCGACGTCTTCGGCGGTGCCGTTCTCGTTTCCCTCGGCGTCCAACGGCATGAGCGCGACCGTGCGTTTGAGTCCGCTCAGTCCGCAGCAGTCGCACTGGGTGCGGTCGTCGCTGATGCCCTTGATCTTCCACCAGTAGTGCATGAGAGGGCCTTTCGGGTGGGCGCCGGTGTGCGGGCGCGGCAGGGTGACGTCTTGTGCGCGCGGCCTGCTCCGCAGGCATGTCGCGCTGCCGCTACGCGGCAGGGGGCGCGCGGAGCGCTCCCGGTCGGGGGAGAGGGCGGGAGCGCTCCGCGCTCATCGCAGGCGGCCGGTGGGGCGTCCGGCTCGCCTATGGGCGGGGCGGAACGGGGCGGACGGTGGCCCGTGCCCGTTCCACGAAGGTATGCAGTGCGTGAGTCAGGTACGCGTGAGCCTCTGCGGCAGACTCCCTGGGGAGCGCTCCGCGCTCGTTGGCTCGCATGAACACATCGGTCACGTCACGCAGAACGCGGTCACGAGCAAAGTGTTGAGCAGGCGCTGAGGGGGGATCCCGGTGCGGGTGGCGACGTCACGCGCGCTGTCCGCCATGACGCGACCGATGATTGGCCACAGTTCGCGGGCCTCGGCACTGGTCATGGGGCGGGGAAACGGCGTTTCGCGCATCATGCACCCCCGCTTTGCGCGATGCCGCCAGACTGGCGGAGCGGCGTGGTGCCTCGGGGGCCGGTGCGCGGAACGGGGTTCAATTCCGGCTCGGCTGAGGCGGCGTCCCATGCCTCGTCCGACTCGAACACCGTGCCGCAACCGTCGGTGCAGCGCAGTTGTCCGGGCCTCAATCCGATCTGCTCCTTGTAGACCGGTTCGGGGATGCATCCCACGGCGCTCTGATGGGTGCAAAACCCGGCCTTCTCATGGGCGGCCAGACGGCGCGCGGTGGCCTCCATCTCGGCCTGGATCAGGTCGGCGTCCCATTGGGCTTCGTGGTCGGCCTGCAACGCGTCGGCCGTGGTCTCGTCCTCGTAGAACACGCATGCTCCCTGTGGTGGGCTGGAGGGGCGGGGGGCGCCTTGCCGGGCACCCCCCGCCCGTGCGGGTCAGAAGCGGGCGACGCGTGCGATCTGCGGCACCTCACGGACCGGCTTGGGCTCCCAGTACAGGTCGCGCTCGATCACGAGTCCGGGGCCGTAGCTGATGGACTCCAGCTCGGGGAGGAGGAAGTACCCCCACTCCCCGTCTGAGATGTGGGCCCATCCGAAGGCCAGACCGCACGAGGGGTCAAGCTCGGTCACGAACCAGTTCATGCAGGCACCGCCGAAGTAGTGCAGGTGAACGACCTTCTCCGGGGTCGGGATGTCCTCGGTGCCGTAGAGCGCCGGGATAGCGGCGCGCTGGGCGAGCGTGGGGTAGAAGTCGTGGCCGCGCCGGGTGCGCAGGGTGTCAGCCGGTACGGACCACTCGGCGCCGTTGGGCAGGGTTACGGGCGTCGGACGGTTGTGCCCCATAGGAGAGTTCTCCTTCGTTCGGTGCGGGGCGGCTGGTCGGCCGCCCCGCCTGGTGGGTTGCGCCGGGTCCGGTTGCCGCCGTTCCCGACGTTGATAACTATACGCTCTCGTGGGGGTGTGCACCACCACTTCGCTTGATCCGGTCACCGCACCCGCACTCGTCCGGGGGGACCTCACCGCACGCGTGGTGCCAGCAAAACCCCGGGTGGCACAGAAACGGGGTCTTCTCGTGCGTGCGCGGGTTGTGCGTCACGTAGGCGAACACGCACCCGTCCAAGAGGACTTCGACGCACGCTGCCCGCTTGTAGCGCTCGTACGCCCTCAATGCCTCCTGTCCGGCGCTCTCGGGGTCTCCCTGCCACTCGCCTACCTCGACCTCGCGTCCGTTCGGGAAACGGGCCGTCACGGCGTACCACGTGAACGAACCGCGCGGCACTCCGGGCTGTGAGGGGAAGTCTGGATACGTGGTACGCATGCTGATCGCTCCTCTGTTGGGTGATGAGCTACGAAGCTCAGCGGAGTTGACGGCGCGTCAGATCTGCTGCGCCATCGGATTCCACCAGTTGCCTGACGCGACGGGCGAATACCAGCCGGGTTTCTTCTGCCTCGACTGTGAACCTGTGATAGGCCGCATCCAGCATTTCGACGCTGTTTGTGTCGTCCCACATGGCTGCGCATGCGAGCGACAATGCGGCAAGCAATGCAGCCGCGTTTGCCTCCTCTTCTGCGATTCCCTCGCTTTCGCAAGGAATGGGCCCCCAGATATCCGTAGCAGCAATGCGTACCGCCCGGTTGTAGAGATCGACCGTCTTCACTTTGCCGTCCATGAAATGGAGAACGTCGGTGGCCGTTTCTCCAAGAGTGGACAGAGCGTCCGCCATATTCTCTTCCGCCTGCGCCTGGAATGGCGGGTCTTGGTGGTGGCTGGCGTAAGCGTCAACGGCGGACAGGGCGAGGGCAATCCAGCCTTCGATACTGAATGGCTCGCACTCGGTCCGCATGGCTGCAAATGCAGCCAGCGCTACGCGTCCACCGCGTGACTGCTCCAAGGGAGTTGGCATGCCTCTTGATCCTTTCGAGTTCGCCGAATGCGACAGTGATAATTCTACGCTCTCTTGAGGTCGACAACAACCATCACAACAACCATCACAACAACCGTCACTTCAAACCATCACAACAACGCGCACCTAATGGCTCACATAGACCAGTCGGCCGGCCTCTGCATCGTCCCTGGTCACCCCAAGTGTTGTGGGTTTGGTCGGGTTGCTGACATCCCCTCTGCGGCCGCTGCTCCCTGCCCAAGTAGAGAAGAGAAGGAGGGGGAGGGGGCGGGGTGTGGTCGGACGTGGCGGCGTCTGGGATCGGGGCGGTTCGTAGTGGGTGCTACGCGGCGGTCTGGAGCCGCCGCGTGTGTGCGGGGGCGGGGCTGGTGGGTGTCGGGGCTGAGGGACGCTCTGAGCGGCTGTCTGTCCCTTGCCCTCTCCAGTTGCCTGCCGGAGGCAGGTCTCCTCTCTCACTCCTGTCGGGACAACGGGGCCCCGGAGGGGACCCGTTGTGGTTTTCTGGTATTCCGTGATTTACTTTTCTTCACGGAATACCATTCAACTCCCGTCGGTTCCAAGGGAATCGGAGATTCCCTCCAACCCCCGCCCCAGGTAAAACACATGACGAACCATCAATTCATCCCTCAACCCATACCCGAACTCCCCACCTACACAACACAATTCAGCATCACCCAATTTTGTGCCGGAGGCACAAACCCTCTCCGCTTCTTTTCCGTTCCGGAGGAACGCAGGTTTATGGAAATGGCCGGAGGCCAATTCCATAAACCGCCGCTGGAAGCGGCCTGCTTTTCGCGCGGGGACGCGCGAAACGAGCGGAGCGAGTATTCGGCTGCCG
>NZ_KQ948683.1 GCF_001514145.1 Streptomyces canus | reverse complement strand
CACCGTGCGGTACGCCGTGTGGATGGTCTGCGTGGCGGTGTTGCCGTCGGTGTCGGTCAGGGACGCCCGGAAGGCGACGGTGCTGGGCTTCTTCGCATGGGTGAGGGTGAGGTACCGCTTGCCGGTGTGGTCCGTGTAGACGGTGGCCGTCTTCCAGGTGTGGCCGCCGTCGTACGACACGCGCACGGTCAGCGACTTCAGGTGGCCCTTGGCCGCGGCCGGGCCATGCAGCGACAGTGGCACCCTGAGGCGGGCGCCCGCCTTGGCGGTGTCGGTCAGGCTCAGCTTCGGGTGGAAGCGGACGACGGAGAGCGGGAAGGGGACCCCCTTCGTCTCACCGTTGTCGCGGGAGGTGAAGGTCCACACCGCGTCCACGTGGTCGCTGGTCCCGTAGTCCTTGGTGCGGTCGGTGCTGATGGACAGCCGGTAGCGCGTCGGCGCGGCGGGCAGGCCGCCGTAGACGCTCAGGCAGGTGTCGTCGGTGGTGGAAGTGAAGACCCGGGAGCCGGAGCTGAGCCGGGTGGTGACGGTGGTCCGCGGGAGGTAGGCGAAGTTGCCCGGGCCGTCGGAGAACATCGGCACGCATATGTAGGAGTATCCGCCGTACCGTGTGGCGCCGGTTCCGGACGCCGGTGCGACGGCCGGGCCGTGGACGCCGCCGTTGAAGGCGACCCGGTACGTGCGGCCCGGCTCGAAGCGGCGGGCGGTGAGGAAGGAGGCCGTGTCCTCGTTGTGCGAGCCGTTGGCGATCCGGGCGCCCAGGTTCCAGCGCAGGCCGCGGTCGGTGCTCAGGTACTGCACGAGAGCGCCGGTCGGCGCCGGGCGCTGGAGGCCTTCCGAGAAGATGGACGCCCGGTCGAGCTCCGGCCAGTCGGGGGTGGACCAGCTCACCTGGGGGGCGGTGGTGGCCCGGGTCAGGGCGGTCGCGACCGAGGTGTTCACCCGGGCCATGTCCCGGGTGGTGGAGAAGGCGCGGTTCAGGCCGGTGAAGAAGGAGCCGGTACGAGTGGTCACGAGGTTGTACGTCGGTGAGGTGGCAGTGCGCTGCCAGATCCCGCCGAACTGGGCGACGAAGGAACCGGCCGTGGTCCCGGAACCGATCTGGCCGAGGGCGGTGTCACCGACGTCGACGGAGTTCCCGCCGACGTAGTCGTAGGCCGGCTCGGCGCCGCGGGCCGCGAAAAGGACCTGCGCGTCGCGCGCGGTGGCCCGGCGGTCCGGGGCGGTGACCTTCACCGGCTTGGCCCTGCGCCCGTCGAGGGCGAGATCGGTGTCGTGGCCGAGCATCAGACGGGGTGCCACCAACAGGGCGGTCTTCCCCCGGGGATCGGTCGTCTGGGCGTCGATCACATAGTGGCCCTTGGGCAGCCGCAGGGTGACCGTGTCGTCGGGGTGGTTCTTGTCGTCGTCGAACGGCGTGTACTGCTTGCCGGTGTCCAGGTTCGCCACGGTGACGCCGGGTGCGTCGTCGCGCTTGCCGTCGCGGCGGGTGACGGTCAGCTTCAGCTTGTACGACTCCACCTCACGGATGACGCCCAGGGCGGTGCGCACGCTCTGTCCGTCGCCGCTCGCGGTCACCGCGCCGGAGTAGGCGCCGTCGGCGCCGCCGAGCCGGGTGTCGGCGGTCACCGTGGCCTGCGCGGTGCCCCCGGCCGGGACGGTCAGCCGGGCCGGGGAGACCGTGAACATGCCGGTCGGTGCGCTGCCGCCGCCGGGGCCGGTGACGTCGGAGGTCAGATCCAGGGTGACGGGCTTCGTGCCCGAGTTGCGGTACGTCAGCGTCCGGGACGTCGACTGGTCGTCGTCGTGCGGCCAGGAGGCGGTGCCGAAGCCGAGGGAGGCCGGCTCGGTGGTGACGTCGGCGCCGGTCGCCCGGGTCAGGTCCACCCGGCCCGCCCCGACCTCGTACGCGGTGGTGCCGGTCAGCGGCTTCGCCGAGGCGGTCAGCGCGGCCTTGATCCGCTCGCCGGTCCAGTCGGGGTGCTCCTGGGCGAGGATCGCGGCGGCGCCCGCGACGTGCGGGGTGGCCATGGAGGTGCCCGACATCGACACGTACCCGGGCGCCACCTCCTCGCCCTCGCTGCCGTGGGTGGCCCGCGCGGCGACGATGTCGACGCCGGGCGCGGTGATGTCCGGCTTCAGCGCGCCGTCCGCGGTCGGGCCGCGGCTGGAGAAGTCGGCGACCTTGTCGTGCCGGTCCACCGCCACGACGGTCAGCGCGGCCGCGGCCGAGCCAGGCGTGCCGACGGTGGTGTCGGAGGGGCCGTCGTTGCCCGCGGCGATCACGAACAGGGCGTGGGAGGAGGCCGACAGGTCGTTCACGGCCTTCTCCAGGGGGTCCACCCCCGGGGCGTCCGTGTCGCCCAGGCTCATGCTGACGACCCTGGCGCCCTGCGCCACGGCCCACTGCATACCGGCGATGATCGACGAGTCCGATCCGGCGCCGGTGTCGTCCATGACCTTGCCGACCAGCAGCTTCGCACCGGGCGCCACACCCTTGTACTTGCCGTGGCTTTCCGCACCGGAGCCGACGATGGTGGAGGCGACGTGGGTGCCGTGTCCCTGCTTGTCGTCGGTCGAGACGCTGCCGGAGTCGGAGTCGGCGAAGTTCTTGGTCTTGAGGATGCTGCCCTTGAGGTCCGGGTGGGTGGCGTCGACGCCGGTGTCCAGGACGGCGACCTTCACGCCCTTGCCGTCGTAGCCCTGTTTCCAGGCCGCGGGGGCGCCGATCTGTGCGACACCGCCCTCGGGATCGAGGGCTCCGCTGTCCTGTACGGCCGCCTCGACCCGCCCGTCGAGCCACACCCGGTCGATACCGGGCGCGGCGGCCACGGCGCTGTCGCCGGTGACCGTGTCCGTCAGCGCCCGCCACACGTCGCCGGCGTCCGGCTTGTCGGCGGTCAGTGCCTCGCCGCGGACGGCGGGCAGCACTCGCTCGACCTCTGCGTCGGCGGCGGCCAGGGCACGTCTGGCGACGGCCTGGGTGCCGCTGCCGCCCCGGTAGGAGACGATCAGCGGCACCTGCTTGCGGTGGGCGTCGTCGTAGCCGTCCTTGACGAGTTGCGTGATGTCGAACAGGCGGCGGTCCAGCCGCCCGCTGCCCAGCAGCCGCGTCGCGTCCTGCGGGACGACGTAGGTGTGGCCGGCGAACCGGCGTATCGAGAAGCCGATGTGGCCGCGGCCCTCGCCGCGCCGCACACCGGTCACCTTGCCCGTGCCGTCCACGCTCACGGTGTCACCGGTCACCAGCGTCACCCGGGCACCGGCCCGGGCCGATCCGCTCGTCGCTGTGGCCGTCAGGTCCGCCGACGGGCCCGCTGCCGCTGGGGTGACGACGGTGGCGGTGAGCCCGGCGACCGCCGCCAGGGCCGGTATCCCGTATGCGGCACTCCGCGCCGTCAGTCTTCGTGCGATGCGGCTGTGCCTGTTCCGCAATGTGCTCTCTCGCTTCCCCATAGGTCGGTGGATGGTTCCGGATGAAGGGCGCAGGGGCGGCCCCGTACCCACGCAGGGGGCGCGTGGGTACGGGCCGCCCGAGCCGTCGGCGGGGGAGTGCCGTCGGCCGTGATCGAGTCTTGGCCTGCGGGGGATTGGTCAGTAGGTCCTCACGGGCACTGAAAAATCGGGCCGGACCCGTGCTCCTGCCGGGCCTCGGCCGTTCGGCCGGTGTGCGCGGCCCGCGGCGTCGTGGCAAGTGGCCTTTCGGCTGATCCCGCCGTGCCGGTGGGAGGTTAGGGTCACGCCGTGGATCTCCTGAGCAGCGTGCGTGCCCTCGGTACGCCTCCCGGACCGGACGGCCGTCGGTGGGACTTTCTGAAGGCGTTCGGCATCGTCCTTCTGTTGCTGGCGGCAGGCGTGGACCTGCTGTTCGCGGGCCTCAACGAGGGTGCGCTGTGGCCTCAGCTGGTGGTGCTGCCCGTCGGTCTGGCGGCGCTCCTTTGGCCCGTCGCCCGGCGCCCTGCATGGCTCACCGTGGCGGTGCGCACCACCGTGCCCGCGGTGCTCTCCGGCGCCGTGACGGCTGCCGTGTTCCTGTCCGGCCGGGAGGCGATGTCCGGCCCCGGTGAGATCGCGATCCTGCTGTGCCTGCTCCTGATCGCGGTGCGTGACTGCCCCGTGCGGTGGGCGGCGGTGTGCGGCGTTCTGGGCGCGGTGGCGGTTCTGGCGCTGCCCTACCGGCAGGCCCTCGGCGAGTCATCGGTCAACCCGTTCACCATGCTGTTGCCGGTCTGCGCGGTGGCCGGACTCGCCGGATACCTGCGCGCGCTGGAGCACCGCCGCCGCGTGGCGGTCACCGAGACCCAACGGGCCGAACGCCTCGCGATGGCGGCCGACCTCCACGACTTCGTGGCCCACCATGTCACCGGGATCCTCGTGCAGTCGCAGGTGGCCCAGCACCTGGCCATGTCGGACCCCGAGCGTCTGACCGGGATCCTGAAGGACGTCGAACGCGCCGCCACCGAGGCCCTGGCCTCCATGCGCCGTACCGTCGGCCTGATGCGCGACGTCCCGGCGGCTGGGGACACCGACCGCCACCCGACGGGCGATCTGGCCGCACTCCCCGAACTGGTGGAAGGCTTCGTCGGGCCCGTCGGCCCGAAAGCCGCCCTGCGCCGCGACCCCTCGGTGCCCGACGACCTGCCCCATGAGGTGCAGGCCGCCGCCTACCGGGTCGTCCAGGAGGCCCTCACCAACGTACGGCGGCACGCCGCCGATGCCACCGAGGTGACGGTCGGTCTTTCCCACGACGGCCGTGCGCTGGAGGTGACGGTGCGCGACGACGGCCGTGGCGGCACCCGGCTGCCGGCCGCCGCGCGGGGCGGCGGCTTCGGCTTGGTCGGGTTGACCGAACGGGTCACCGCGCTCGGCGGCAAGCTGTCTACGGGCCCCCGATCCGACCGCCGGGGCTGGGAAGTCGTAGCGATCCTGCCGGCGGAGAAGACGCCGTCGTGACCGCCTCGGCACGCCCGGCCGGACGCCGCGGTGAGAGGGAGCGCGGCTGTCATCGCCGTGCCGGTGAGCAGGGGCACCACGGAGTGTCGAACGCGCTGCTCCGCGGTCGATGACCTAGCCGGCTGATCCAGACGGCGAGTTCGTACGGGCAGTCCACGGAGGGGGCGCACCTTCCCTGAGGACCGGGTCGGCAGCCGTGCCGGGGCCCATGACGCTCCGTCATCCGCCGTTCGGCCGAGGTCCCGCCCCTCCCGGTCGGTCGCTTGTGGCCGTTCGGCCGAGGCGGCTCTCCTGCCGCGAGGGAAGAGTGGAGCCCGCTCCACGCCCACCGCACGCATGCCCGCACCGTCATGCGGTCCGGTCGCGTGGGCTCCTCAGGTGACCGGGACAGGAGAGATGAACATGGTGATCCGGGTGGTCGTCGTGGACGACCAGGACATGGTGCGTTCGGGGTTCGCGGCGCTGCTGTCGGCGCAGGGCGACATCGACGTCGTGGGTGAGGCGCCCAACGGCCGGCTCGGCATCGAGGTCAGCCGCAGCACACACGCCGACGTGGTGCTGATGGACGTACGGATGCCGGAGATGGACGGGCTCGAAGCGGCACGGCGGCTGCTGGATCCGCCGCCCGGCGTGATCCACCGTCCCAAGGTGCTCATGCTGACCACTTTCGACATCGACGACTACGTCTACGAGGCCCTGCACGCCGGAGCCAGCGACCTCCTCCTCAAGAACGCCCCGGTCGCCGAACTCGTGCAGGCCGTGCGGGTGATCGCCGCCGGTGAGGCACTGCTCGCCCCGTCCGTCACCCGCCGCCTCATCGAGGACGTGACCCGACGCCGCCCCGTCCCGCGCCGGGACACGTCTGTGCGGCTAAACGGCCTCACGCCCCGCGAGACGGAGGTTCTGCTGCTGGTCGCGCAGGGCCTGTCCAACGCGGAGATCGCCAAGACGCTGGTGGTGGCCGAGCAGACCGTCAAGACCCACATGACCCGGCTTCTCACCAAGCTCGCTGCCCGCGACCGGGCGCAACTCGTCGTCATGGCCTACGAGTCGGGGCTGGTCGCCCCCGGCAGGCCCCAGACGGCACCGGGCACGTAGTACCAGGGCATGTAGTACCCGGGTGTGACACCGGAGTTGGCACTCGGGTGTGACGTGCCCTTCCCTTCTCGCGCTTTAGCGTCACCGCGCCCTGACCAACCAGACCGGTTTCGCACGGAGCGCGCATGCACCACCACCTCGACATCGACCACATCGTTCGGCTCTACCGCACCTACCCCCACGATCTCGACCGGGTCCGCGAGCAGCAGCGGGTACTGCTCGCGCCGCCGACCTCGCTGAAGGCCCAACTCGACGACATCGAGGCGGAGATCACCTACCTCCTGCTGCGCGAGGCCCGCCCCGAGACGGTGGTTGAGATCGGTACCTTCCACGGCTGGTCCACCACCTGGATCCTCCAGGCCCTGAAGGACAACGGCACCGGCCACCTGTACTCGTACGACATCGTGGACCATGTCGGGCGGAACGTCCCGGAGCGGCTGTCCACCGGCCGCTGGACGTTCACGCAGGGGGACGCGCGGGAGAACCTGGAGAAGATCCCGGACACCGCGGACTTCCTGTTCATCGACGCGGCGCACTCGGCGAGTTTCGCCCGCTGGTACATCCAGCACCTGCTGCCGCGCATGCGGCCGGGTATACCGGTGTGCGTCCACGACGTCTTCCACGGCCGGCGGCCGCTGCCGTTCACCGAGGGCGCGGTCGTCCTGCGCTGGCTCGCCGAACAGGAGAACACCTACTTCAGCGCCTCCCAGGCGCACGCCCCCGAGATGCACCACCGTCTGAACGACGTCAAACGAAGCCTCGCTCTGGGCCATCCCCTCCGCGACAGCAGGGACAACCCGATGATCTTCTTCACCCTGCGCTGAGTTCGTCCGGAGCGCCGACACAGCGATGCCCCCGGCGGACAGGGAGAGTTCCCGCCGGGGGCTGCTCGGTGCGGACCCGTGCGTCAGAACGCGGGGACCGCCGAGGGCCGGGCCTTGTTGATGTTGCTGACGAGGTTGCCGGCCAGCGGGAAGTTGGCCTTGCCCCACGTGGCGTTGGACAGCTTGGTCTTCAGGTCGCTCTTCATCAGGTCCAGGGTGAGCAGGCCCGGCTTGTCCCAGCCGCCGTTGCCCCAGGCCTCGGGCACCTCTCCCCACTTGGCGAAGCGGAAGGCGTGGGTGCTCGCGCCGTCCTTGTGGTAGACGATCTCGACGTGGTTGCCGTCCATGGGCACCTCGTTGATCGGGTGGGTGCTGTAGCCACCGTGCCGGGAGGCGGCCAGGTAGCTGGGCTTCTCCGAGCCTTGCTTCTGGAAGACCACGACGGACTCCCAGTCGTGGCGGTGTCCGAAGGCGTCAGCGCCGTTGAGCGTCTGGTCCTTCTCGAAGTAGAGCCCGTAGACGTACGCGCACCAGCCGTTCCTGCACAGCGACTGCGAGTACGTGTTGGCCTTGCCGAGGTGGCCGGTCCGGCAACCACCGGTGATCGACCCGCTGTTCTTGAGGCCGCCGTTGAGGGTTCCGTTCGCGTCGATGGCCGCCGCGGGGAAGCAGCCGTCCGAGTCGTAGTCGAAGTCCGGCATGTACTTCTTCTGGAAGGCGGTGGCGTTCGGCGTCAGCGGGGTCAGCACGGCGGCCGAGGCGCTGCCCTGCAGGCCGGCGGTCAGCGCGGTGGCGCTGAGCGCGACGAGCAAGGTCTTGCCGTGGCGGCCGCGGGGCTTACCGCTGCGCTTGACTGCGTGGGACATGTGCTGCGTCTCCAGTTGCTCGGTCCGCCGGGAATCCGGCGTGGTCCGTGCCGGGAAATCCGGCGGGGCGAGACCGAGACTGGGCAGCGGGACATTGTTCAGCACCGGGATTCATCGGGGTGAAAAATCCCGCGCCGAAGGTTGGCAGGTCGTTTGCCATGCCGTCACACACCGCACACCCCGGGGCCGCCCAAACACGAAGAGCCCCTTTGGGACGGGGATGACCCCGACGCCGGCGACTCCGGTACCTCGCCGGACAGGGAGACCCAGGAACGCGGCCCGGCTCACCGGGGCACGTAGGCGGCCTCGGCCACACGCGGACACGCTCGGCGAATTGATCGCCGCCGCGCGCACCCACGGGGAACAGTTGCGGCCGCGGGTGGCGTCGGCGGCGTGTTTCTCAAAGATCATGAAGTCACGGAACGACGCCGGGCACACCGGCGACCGTGGCCCCGTCGGCCAGCCCCAGGGTGTCGTAGCGGGAGATCTCGAACTCGGCGGAGAACGCGGACGGAATCGTGAAAGCGCCTCCGGTGCGGTCGGATTCGTCGGGTGTGTGCCACCCGTGGCCGGTGTCGATCTGGGTGTCGATGCGGTTGAGGATGCGCCGCATCTGCGGCAGCGAGCGCGTCGAGTCGTTCTTTGCGTGGCCTCAACGTCGGTGGGGCATCAGGTGGTCGTGCGGAATCTCGTCGACAGTGCCGACCATTGCTGGGCGTGGCCCATGGCGCAGTGGTCATCGTCCGCGTAGAGCACCATTCGGGGCTTCGAGGGCGAGGTCGATCGAGTCTTGGGATCTTGGTGTTGTACCGCAGGCTGGTGCGCGGCTACGAGCTGCTGCCTCGCAGTTCGGAGTGGCGGGTGTACTGGGCGGTGACCGCGGTGATACTACGTCGGCTGTCCGGGTGATCACGCCGGCGGCATACCGCATGACCGGCGGGGAGCTGACGCTCGGAGCGGTGCTGGCGCGGCTGGAGGAGCGGGAAGGAGAGGTCGCCTCGCAGGCCGGGGCGACGAAGAAGCAGATCGCGCAGCTGACCGCACACCTCAACGAACTCGACCGGACCGTCGAGGAAGTCCGGATCACCCGAAAGACACTGCTGGAGCTGCCCGACCCGCAACCGTACGCGCCGCCGAATCTGCCGGACCATCCGGCCTACCAGCAGATCATGGCGGCCGACCATCCACTGCGGGCGCGGCGGGTCTGCGAGGCGATGGACCTGATGGTCGCACCCAACAACATCAACAGCATCCGCCTGAAGCTCAAGCGGCTGACCGACCGCGGGATCCTGGTCGAGACCGAGCGGGGCTTGTTCACCCAGCCCCGGCCGTGGCCGTCCGGCGCCGCCGCGACCTGCCGACCATCCCGGACCAAGGAAGAATCGGGCATAAATTCTCATAACACCCCCCGTATCGGATACCAGTAGGGCTCTGGGTGGATACTTCCCGCCCGGACTTTTTGTGTTCCCCGTGGCTCCCGCCGTCGGGGCGGAGCCGTCGCCGATCATGATGCTGCTCTTGCCGCAACGGCTCTACGCAGGCGACGAGTTCACCGATCGCATTCGGCGACAGTACGGTGACCCGGTACTCCGCCACGATCAACTCACGCACCCCGACCTCCGTCATGCACAGTTCAACGAGCTATTCGGGCACCGAGCCGCGTGCCGGGGCGGACGGCAGGGCGAGTATGTGGGTGGTCGTCGCGGTGCATCGCCCAGGGCCCGCCGATGCGGCGACGAGCTCTCGGTCCGTTGCTCGTGCGTCATCGTGCGTCGGAGGGGCGGCGCAGGAGGACGGTCTCGGCGCCGCGAAGGAAGATCTCGATGCTCAGGTCGAGTTGGCTTCTGTCGTAGGTGTCGATGCCACGTTCGACGATCCGGGCGAGGTTCTCGAATGCCTGGCGGTCGCGTCCTTCGACGGATTCGCGTGTCAGCCGTGGCCGGAGGCGTTCGCCGCTGTGTGACACGTAGAGGGCGTCGTGGGCGTAGGCCCAGCAGAGGTTGGTCAGCAGGGCGAGGCAGCGCACCGTGCCCTCGTCGTCGAAGCCCGCTTCTGTCATCCGTTTTGCGATGGCTTCAGCCGGCTCGATGAACTGCGTGTAGAGCGAGTCGTCCGGCATGAGGTGCTCGGCGAGGGCGTCGGCGGCGATCAGGCGGTCGGTGAAGGCGGTTGCGTAGATGCGGCATGCCTCCTGCCACGAGGCGTCCGCTGGGATCTCAACGCCCGGTGAGCCCTTCGAGAAGGCGTCGAGCGCCAGAAGCTTCAGCAGGGATTCCCTGTCACTGACGTGATGGTTCACCGCCTTGCGGTCGACTCCGAGCTTGTCGGCCACGGCCTGCATGGTCAGTGTGCCTGTGTTCAGGGAGCGGGCCGCCTCGATGATGCGCTCCAGGTCGATTCCCGCCCGTCGCCCGCGTCCCCTCCGGCCATCGGTCGCCGGTGTCCGCTCTGTGGCGTTCATCGCTTCTGCCTCTCGTGATTCGTGGGGGTTGACGCGGCGCACACCCGAGCATAGCTTGCTGGCAGCTTCAATTCCCGGGCGGGAATTGAAGCGGGAGTTGAACGAAGGGACTCGTCATGAGCACTGTCGCCACAGGCCACGGCACTAAGGCAGCCAAGATCAAGATCACCAGAGAAGACCTGCTCGGCACGGAGCGGCGCTGGCGACGCTTCGGTGAGCCGACGCCGGCCGGCGGATCGCTGAACGAGGACGGCACCCCCGACTACGGCCTTTTCGGGCCCGGAAGCGTCGCCTGGGAGGTCCTCCTCCACCCGGCCACCGTCGTCTTCCTCAATGCCGCCCAGAGTGCGGTGCAGACGAAGGGGTACAACCCGATCAACGCCGGCCTGCGCGACCGCGACCCGATGGCTCGCAAAGCGCGGGAAGGCACGCTCAACATGCTGGACGTGTTCGACCGGCTGTCACGCAACTCGGGCATGCACGCTCCCATGTGGCTCGGTGACACGAAGACCGCCCAGCTGATGGCCAAGCACCTCCACGCCATCCACAAGAAGGTGGTCGGCGACGTCATCGACATCGCACGGCCCGAGCTCGGCGGCTACGCGGCGAGCGAGCCGCGCGACGCCATGTGGGCCGCGCTGACGGAGATGCATCCCATGCTGCGCGTGTATGAGGCGTTCGCCTTCCGCGACGGCAAGAAGCCCCATCGCCTTTCTCCGGAGCAGCGCGACCAGTTCATCGCCGAGTCGGCGGCCTACATGAGACTCGTCGGCGCCCCCGAGGAGGACATACCCGCCTCGATGGACGAACTGGGGGCCCTCTACGAGAAGTACGCGGATCTCTTCGAACCCAGTCAGACGGTCAACCTCGCCCCCGGAACGGGCGATGACTGGTTCAAGCTGGTGATGCACACGGTGAAGCAGAACTTCCACATCTCACACCTGCGAGCCGTCATCCCGTACATGCTGCAGACCACAGTGGTCGAACTCCCCGTCATGGGCGCGCTGCCGGCCAAGATGCGCCACTCGATGGGTCTCAGCCCGCGCAAGAGCAAGCGTGCCGCCCGCGCGGCAAAGCTCTTCCTGCCGATCGCCTGGCTGATGCAGCAGGGCCCCTACGAGCGCTACATCCTGCGCCGCATGTGGGGGCCGGACAGCATCCGCCTGCTTGAGTCCGCTCGCCGCCTTCACGAGCAGACGCTCGCGCAGCGTGCCATTAGCCAGTTGGCCGGGAGCCCTACACATACGTCCGCACCCGTCGCGTGACAAGTGGACAGACCGCGACGGACCGCTCCGCCGCACTCCCGTGGTCTGCCCCGGCCGCCTCCCGGGTGCCACACACTCGGGGGGCGGCAACTCAGGCCCTTACAACGACCAGCCCAACATGCCCATGACCGCCGACTGGCCGGGACACCTCACTGCCACCATTCAGACGACGGCAAAAGAACCTATATCCAGTCCCGAAACCAGGTAGCGCGTGGCCTCATCCGAGCCGGATGAGGCCACCGCGTTCACGCGCTGCCGTCGGGTGCGGCGGCGAGCTCGAGGATCCATGCGCCCCACACCGCGTCGGCACGTGATTCGGGCAGTTCGAGCAGCGTGGACACGGTGAGCACTAATCCTGTGGCGAAGAAGGTGCGCACCTGCATCGCGTCCGCGCCCGTCAAGCGGGTGATGACTTCCTGGAGTTGGAGCTGTCGCTGCTTGACTGCCTCCCGCACCGTCTCGTCGGCCGCCGCGGCGTAGCCCTGCAGCATCACGAGGCCGATGGTGTGCTCGTTGTGCAGCAGGCGCCCGTAGGCGTCGCCGAGCCCGGTCAGTGTGGGCTCGGCATCGGTGAAGGCGGCCTCGATCCGGTCGAAGGCGGCGTGCACGACATCGAGGAACAGGCTGCGCTTCGAGCCGAACATTTGCACGATGCGTGGGTGGGAGACACCGACTCTCGCAGCGATGGCTTCCAGGCGCGTCCCCGCCAGACCGTTCGCGGCGAACTCGGCGTCAGCGGCCTTCATGATCTCCGCACGCCGTTCGGTCGCCGGCTTGCGCACGGGAGCGGGCTTGCTCACACCGGGGCCGACGCGGCCTGGATCTGGTCCAGCACGCCCTTGTAGTCGTACAGGCACCGGTAGGCGTGGATGAGGCCGTCCTCGCCGAGCTCCAGGCGGTCGTCGCCGTGGAACTCGACACGGCGACCGGTGCCCGCGAGGGTGCCGCTGAAGCGCCAGGCCACGAGCACGGCGCGGCGGGTCACCTCGCCGTACAGCCCCATCCGGGTGAAGGAGTAGTCCGGGAACATGCCCGCCATGTGGTTCACGAACCGGCGGATGGAGTCCGGTCCGTACGCGGTCTGGCCCAGGGCGGGTTCGTCGTAGACGAGGTCGTTGGCACACAGCGCGGCGACCGCGTCACCGTCGTGATCGTTCCATGCCTTCTCCCACCGGGCGCAGAAGTCCTCGATGGCAGCGGTGTCTGTGGCGGCCACATCGGCCATGAGCGTAGTCATGTATCTAACTTACAAGTTAGTAAGAAGAGGATGCAATATGCAGCCATACCCTTTCTGGAGCGCTTCGCCGCTGTGGGGCGCCGGAGCGAGGCAGGTCGTGGGGCGTCACCTGCCTGGGCGAAGAGGCTCAGAGCGAAGTCAATGACTGAATCAAGCCGCTTGCGTGACTGGAGGGGCGGGGGTGAAGACTCGGTTGTCGCGCACGAGTGCCCACCGGACGTCAGCGCGTCGGCATTTCAGGGCGACCACGTCTTGGACGTGCGTGCATGACAGGGACCAGGGTCATGTCCCTTGTGGTGCAACGTTAGGACTCTGTTGGTGACGGTCGAGTGTGTCGTGGCCACGTGGACCACCAGCTCGGGGAATTCTTCGTCGCAGGCTTCGGTCAGATGGACGCGGCAGCCGCTCCAGGCGGTGTCCCGTTTGACCCAGTAGTGCGCCTCGGTGTCGTAGGGCGAGTCAAAGCGCAGGTGGGCTGGCGGCAGGGTGTGGCCGTCCCGCCGGCGCAGCAGTCCGCGTGCCCTGCGGCAGCGACCGCAGACGAGGCGGGGCGGAAGCGGCCCAGGCGGCAGCGAGAATCTTCTGCCCGTCCCGGCCGGTCTGCTCGGCCCCTCGGTCACCGCGGCCTTCCCGCCCGGCAGCTTGCGGATCTCCACCTTCCGTCCGTAGCACCTGCCCCACTCCGGCGCGATCAGCGGAGTCAGCCAGGCGGGGGCGGCCTCGGTCAGCTCCTCCAGAGCGGCCCGCAGCGTCTCCCCGACCAGCTCCAGGCGGCTGAGGATGCGCACCGCGGCCAGCACATGGGTGGCGTCGGTACGCTGTCGGCCCCGGCCAGCAGGTCGGCCTTGACCAAGCGCTCCAGTATCGCCTCAAGCAGCCGGTCCACAGCGTCGTTCTCGGCCGGCCGGGCCCGAAACTCGCACAGCACCGAGTGGTCGAACCCGGGATCGTCCAGCTCCAGGCCGAGCGCGTACTTCCAGTCGATCCTTGTCCTCACCGCGTCCGCTGACCGTTCGGAGAGGTTCTCCGCGAACTGCAGCACCGACACCAGTGCCAGCTGTCCCGCGACAGCCCCGGCCTGCCGTCTGCGGGATAGAGCCCGGTGAACTCCTCGTCCTCGAGTAACACGTCCAACCGGTCCCTGATCAGCATCGTCGGAGTGCCCGTCGGACACGCTGCCCGTCCCGTGCGCACCGTCCTGACCGGGATCCTCTGATGGCTTTCCGGCCGCAGCGACATGTCGCACCCCGCTTCGTGTCGACATAACAGGCGGCCCGGATCATCACGTGTTTGTCGAGATGGTTGACCTCGCCTTCAGAATTGAATATAAGCTAAATTAAAATTCCTTCTCGCGCCCGCAGCCTCACGTGCAGCGTCGGCTCGGCATCAGGGAGTCGCCCCATGGACTTTGGAACGATCATCCAGAACTCTGCCGTCCGCCACGGCGACCGGGTCTCCGTGTGGTGCGACGGCAGGACGCAAACCCACGCAGAGCTGTTCGACCGCTCCTGCCGCCTGGCGAACATGCTCACCGGGCTCGGCCTCGTCAAGGGCGATCGGGTGGCCATGCTCAGCCCGAACGCCTTCGAGATACCGGAGCAGATCGCCGGGATCGCCATGGGCGGGTTCGTGCGGGCTGGGCTCTACGCCCATGAGACCGGTGAGGTCAACGCCTATCTGCTCGGACTGGTCGACGCCAAGGCGATGCTGGTCAACGCGAAGCTGATCGACGAGATCCGCCCGCACTTCGACTCGCTGCCGGAGCTCAAGCACGTCATCGTGTTCGACGGCCCGGCCACGGACGGAGCCCTTGAATACGAAGCTGTCCTCGCGGCTGCGGAGAGTGGCCGCCCCTCTGTGGTGTCGGGTCCCGACGACATCCACGTGATCCGGTTCTCCGCCGGAACGACGGGCCGCCCCAAGGGCATCGTCCACACCGTCCAGCAGTGGCTGGACAACAATGCCGAGTACCGATGGGTGACTCCTCAGCTCGACGAGCGGGACGCCTACCTGGCCGCGGGGCAGCTCACCCACGCCGCCGTCCTCTGGCTGTGGCCGCTGCTGCAGGTCGGCGGTCGCATCATCGTGATGCCCGGCTTCGAGGCAGGCCGCGCCCTCGAGCTCATCGAGGAGCAGAAGCCCACGGTGACCCTGGTCGTGCCGACGATGATCCAGGCGATGCTGGCCCACCCCGATATCGAACGTCGCGATCTGAGCAGTCTGCGCTGCCTCAACTACGCGGCCTCCCCGATATCGGAGACGACCATGACGCGGGCCCTGAAGAGGTTCGGCCCGGTCCTTTACCAGCTCTACGCGCAGAGTGAGTCAATCACCATCACCATGCTCCTGCCCCACCAGCACAAGCCGGACGGGACAGAGGAGGAGCGGCGCCTCATGCGCTCTGTGGGGCGGCCGACCCCGAACACGACCGTCACCGTTGTGGACGACGAGGGAAACCCACTGCCGCCATACGAGATCGGTGAGATCGCGGCCAAGGCACCAGGTGGCATGAAGGAGATCTGGAAGGATCCCGAGGCCACCGCCGCCCGGATACTCCCCGACGGCAGCATCCTCACTCGTGACATGGGCTACCTCGACGACCATGGCGTCTTGTTCCTCGCGGACCGCAAGGAGGACATGATCATCTCTGGGGGCTACAACATCTGGCCCGCCCAGCTCGAGAACGCCATCGAGTCCATCCCGGGAGTCCGGGAGGTATGCGTGATCGGCGTCCCGCATGAGAAGTGGGGGGAAACTCCCCGCGCATTCGTGGTGCTCGATCCGGACCGCTCGCTGACTGAGGAGGAGATCATCGCCGAGACCAGGCGGATGGTGGGTCCCACCAAGAAGGTGACCAGCGTGGAGTTCGTCGACTCGCTCCCCAAGTCGGGAGTGGGCAAGATCCTGCGCCGTCAGGTCCGCGACCGGTTCTGGAAGGGTGCGGCGCACCGTATCTCCGGAGCCTGAGAACAGGTCGGTGGTGCTTTCCAGGAGACCGACGGTGATGACACCGGGTGCGGGCCGGCTCGCGCGAGCCCGTTCCAGATCCCTCCGGCCCAGCGGACGCGTTCGGCGAGGAGCTTCTCGGCTACTTGGGCCGCCCGCCCGAACGGGCGCGCTCGAAGAGGGCGGTGCCCAGCTCGTTCTTCAGGGTGTGGATCTGCCTGGCGACGGCGGACTGGACGAGGTGCAGCAGCTCGGAGGCGGGCAGCACGCCGCCCGCCTCCGCCACTGTGACCAGCGCCTTGGGCTGCTTGATGTCCGTAGGCGAGCTGGTGTCCGTCGCGCATGGCGAGGGCGCGCAGGGAGACGGCGAACCGGTCCCGCCCACCACGTCGAGCACGATGTCCACGCCCCGGCCGCCGATGTGTCCGCAGACCCGGTCGAGCCAGCCGTCAATCTGCACCACCAGGTCGGCACCCGGCGGTCCGCGCGGCCTCGGTGCTGCGAGATCCGCTGACCACCGCGATGCTGCGCAATCCCAAGGCGCGGCATAGAGGCAGCGCTGCGGTATCGCTGCCGCAGGCGGAGCCATGTATCAGCACCGTCTCGTGGGCCTGGGCCTGGGCCCTGGCGCGCCGGGTGAGGCGCTAGGTGGCCGGTGAGGGAGTCGGCCGTCATCCCGGCGGCAGAGATGGCCGGCACGGTGCCGGGTCGTGCGAACACCTGACCGGGCTCCACAGCGATGACCTGCTGCCAGTTCCCATCGGGAGCCAGCACCGCGGCCGGCTGCCCCGGCGCCGGTCCACTGTCCGCGGGCACGCAGCGCACGATGCCCGCGGCTTCCGCTGCCGGCGCGTAGGGCAGGTCATTCCTGGTCTGATACGGGCCCCGCGTGCGGAGCAGGTCGGGGTAGCCGACGCCGCGGCATCCAGGTCCACCACTGCCCGCCCGTCGGTGTCTGCTTGTCGATCTCCACTGGCCGCAGGTCATCCGGGCGGGGCGAGTTCACCGAGCTGCTGCGCGAGCACTCGCACTTCCTCCTGCGATGAGTAACTCCACGCGACGCTCCCGCCAGGGCAGGGCCTCGGTGGTCAGGAGCGCTGATCGACGCTGCCCGCAACCGAACCCGTACCTCGCCCGGCCCGGGTGAAGGGACCGCGACATCGCACGAGGTGATCCCTTCAACGCCCGCGCCGGTCTTGACGATCCACCGCCGCGACGCCGCCTCCTGGTGCTCTTGCTTCGAGGTTGTGGTCGCAGCGACCTCGATTCCGTCCCGGGACATCTCGCCGCATGCCCGGGCGCAGACCTCAGCCGCGGCCCTTCGATGCCAGGTCACGTCCGATGAGATCCTTCATGATCTCGGTGGTGCCGCCGTAGATCGTCTGGATCCTTGTGTCGACGTACGCCCGGCCGACCGGGTACTCCGTCATGTAGCCGTAGCCGCCGTGCAGTTGCAGACATCGGTCGACGACCCGCTTCTGTAGCTCGCTCACGAACCACTTGCCCTTGGCCGCGTCCACCGGGGTCAGCTGGCCCGCGTTGTAGGCGTGCACCGAGCGGTCGACGTAGGCCTCCGCCACGTCGATCTCGGTGGCCATCTCGGCGAGTTCGAAGCGGATGTGCTGGAAGTCGCCGATGGGTTTGCCGAATGCCCGGCGCTCGAAGCAGTAGTCGCGGGTGAGGTCGAAGATCGCCCGGCTGGTGGCGATCGCCATGGCGGTCACTCCGAGCCGTTCCCTGGGCAGATGGCTCATGAGCTGCTGCAGGCCCGTGCCCGGGGCGCCGAGCACGTTGGCGGCCGGCACGCGTACGTCCTCGAAGTAGAGCTCGGCGGTGTCCTGAGCGGGGAGTCCGATCTTGTCCAACTTGCGGCCACGGGTGAAGCCCGGCATGTCCCGCTCGACCACCAGGAGGCTGAAACCGCGCGACCCGGCGTCGGGGTCCGTGCGTGCGGCGACGATCACCAGGTCCGCCGTCATTCCGCTGGAGATGAAGGTCTTCTGGCCGTTCAGGATCCAGTCGTCGCCGTCCCTGCGGGCCGAGGTACGGATACCGCGCAGGTCGCTGCCGGTTCCCGGTTCGGTCATCGCGAGTGCGCCGATGACGTGACCGGAGCCGAAGCCGGGCAGCCAGCGCCGCTTCTGCTCGTCATCGGTCAGATCCAGCAGGTAGTGCAGCACCAGGTCGTCCTGCAGGGCGACGGTGAGACCGAAGGACAGCGCGTGGACGCGGGCGACCTCCTCGCAGACGACCATGCGGTAGCGGTAGTCGCTCTCGGCGGCGCCGCCGTATTCCTCACCGATCTGCAGCCCGTAGATTCCCTGCTGCGCGGCCGTGGCGAGGACCTTGCGGTCGATCCACCGTTCGGACTCCCACCGGTCGTGGTGGGGGACGACCTCGCGGGCGAGGAACTCGCGGACGGTCTCGCGGTACTGCTCGTGGTCTTCGGTGTACAGATCCCGTCGCATGGGTCAGCCGAGCCTCTCGATGATGGTGACATTGGCCTGGCCGCCGCCTTCGCACATGGTCTGCAGGCCGTAGCGGCCGCCGGTGCGTTCCAGTTCGTTGAGCAGGGAGGTCATCAGCCGGGTGCCGGTGGCGCCGAGCGGGTGGCCGAGCGCGATGGCGCCGCCGTTGACGTTGACCCGGGCCGGGTCGGCGCCGATGTCGGCCTGCCAGGCGAGGACGACCGAGGCGAAGGCCTCGTTGATCTCGACCAGATCGATGTCGTCGATCGTGAGCCCGGCCTTCTTCAGGGCGTGCTCGGTGGCCGGGATGGGCGCGGCCAGCATCATCACGGGGTCGGCGCCGCGTACCGACAGATGGTGGATACGCGCCCGGGGTGTGAACCCGTGTGTGCGTACGGCCTGTTCGGAGGCGATGAGCATCGCGGAGGACGCGTCGGAGATCTGGCTGGACACCGCGGCGGTCAGCCGCCCGCCGGGCGTCAGTGTCCTGAGCCCCGCCATCTTCTCCAGGGTGGTGTCGGCACGCGGGCCCTCGTCGGCCGTGACTCCGTCGAACGGGATGATCTCGGCGTCGAAGCGGCCTTCCCTCTGGGCGGCCAGGGCACGCCGGTGGCTCTCCAGCGCGAACTCCTCCATCACCGACCGCTCAAGGCCCCACTTCTCCGCGATCATCTCGGCGCCGCGGAACTGGGAGATCTCCTGGTCGCCGTAGCGCTCCCGCCAGCCCTGGGAACCGGTCCACGGGTCGGTGGCGCCGTAGGGCTCACCTGCGCCGAACGCGGACAGGATCGGGAACTGGCTCATCTTCTGCACGCCGCCGGCCACGATGAGATCGGCCGTGCCGGACATGACAGCCTGCGCGGCGAAGTGCACGGCCTGCTGGGACGAGCCGCACTGCCGGTCGATGGTCACACCGGGCACCGACTCGGGCAGTCCGGCGGCCAGCGCGCAGGTACGGGCGATGTCGCCGGCCTGCGAGCCGATCTGGTCCAGGCAGCCGAAGATGACGTCGTCGATCGCGGCCGGGTCGAAGTCGCCGCGCCCGACCAGGGAACGGATGACGTGGGCGCCGAGATCGGCCGGGTGGGTCCGGGCGAAGCCGCCACCGCGCCGGCCGACAGGGGTGCGCAGCGCGTCGATGATGTACGCCTCGGGCATGAGGTCCTCCAGTGGAAGGGGATGTGGGGTGAGTGGGGAAGGGGATGCGGGTGACGGCGGGCCCGGAGGTCAGGGCGTGCCGAGTCCGTGTCGCACCAGGCTCTGAGCGGTGCGGATGACGCCGGTCAGCGAACCCTGCCGGGGGTTCCACCACTCTGGTGTCCAGTTGAGGGCGCCCATGACCAGCATGCGAGCCGCACGCAGGTCCAGGCCGTCCCTGATGGCTCCCGCGGCCTTCGCGGTCGCCAGCAGGTCCCGCCACAGCGCGAGGTAGGCGCCGCTCTCCTCGCGCAGCCGGGCGCGTACCTCCTCGGGCAGCTGGCCGCTGTTGCGGGTGACGGCGGTGGCGAAGTCCGACAGATCCAGCTCCACCTGGAGATGTGCCTTTACGGCGGCGCAGATCCGGTCCATCGGTGGTGTGCCGGCGGGCAGTGCGGCCAGCTCGGTCTCGACGTGCTCCCGCAGCCGCAGCTGGCCGACCACCATCACCTCGGTGATCAGTACTTCGCGGGAGGGGAAGTAGTAGTAGACGGCGGGCGTACGCACTCCGGCGAGGTCGGCGATGTCCGAGAGCCGGGTCGCCGCGTAGCCCTTGAGGCTCAGTACCCGCGCCGCGGCGCCGAGGATCCGGTCCCGGGTGGCCGCCGACTTCGCCTCCGGTACCGGTTTCGTCATGTTGTTCCTGCTGGTGGTGTCCACAGAGAGTGCCTCCTACGGCATCGAGTAGCCGCCGCTGACCGAGAGGACCTGGCCGGTCACCTGCCGGGCCGCGCGCTCCGAGGAGACCCAGACCACCGCGTCGGCGACGTCCTGGGCCGTGGTGAGCCGGCGTAGCGGGATCTGCCTGCGCACCGCCTCGATCTGCCGGTCGTCGAAGACGGCGTCCTGGCCGCCGACCGCCCACAGGCTGCGGGTGCCGATCGCGTCGGGGCTCTCGGGGAGTACCAGTCCGGGGCAGACGACGTTCGACCGGATGCCGTGCCGGCCGTGCTCCCGGGCGACGGTGCGGGCCAGCGCGATCAGCGCGGCCTTGGTCGCCCCGTACACCCCTTGCCGTATCTCGCCGAAGGCCGCGTCGCTGGAGATGAACACGATCGAACCGCTTCCCACCCCCTGCATCGCGTTGAGTGCGCCCTGGGTGCACTCGACGGCGCCGAACAGATTGACGTCGACCATGCGCCGCCAGCCGTCGCGGTCGGTGTCCTCGGCGATGAACCCCGGCAGGCTCAGGCCCGCGTTGTTCACCAGTACGTCGATCCCGCCCCACGCCTCGGCGACCCGGTCGACCATGGCCCTGCCCGATCCTTCGACCGCCAGGTCCGCCACGGCGACCTCCGCCTCGGCCGCCCCGCGCTCCAGCGCCTCGGCCCGCACCTTTGCGGCCTGGTCGCCGTCGATGTCGCAGATCAGCACGCGCGCGCCTTCGGCGGCGAAGCCGTGCACGATTCCGCGGCCGATGTTGGAGGCGCCGCCGGTGACCAGCACCTGCGCGCCGCCGAGTCCCAGATCCATGCTCTCTCCGCTCCCTCGCACCCCGGCCGCTTCGCAACCGTTGACCCCCGACATTTATGAATCTAGATTAGATTCAAAATTCTGACCAGCCCCGGAGCGAAACATGAAGATCTTCGACGGCCTGCCCGAACTCGCCACCGCGGCGGGGGAGACCCTCGGCAGCAGCGACTGGGTTGCGGTGGACCAGGAGCGGATCGACCGGTTCGCCGACGCCACCGGTGACCACCAGTGGATCCACGTGGACGCCGAGCGCGCCGCCCAGGGACCCTTCGGCTCCACCATCGCCCACGGTCTGCTCACCCTGTCCCTGCTGCCGGCGTTCCTGCAGCAGATCTACCGTGTCGACGGCGTCCGCATGGCGGTCAACTACGGGCTGGACAAGGTGCGCTTCCCGGCGCCCGTGCCGGTCGGCTCCAAGCTGCGGGCCACCTCCCGGATCGCCGAGGTGACGCCTCTCGACGGCGCGGTCCAGCTGAAGCTGTCCACCGTCATCGAGATCGAGGGCGGCACGAAGCCCGCCTGCGTGGTCGACTCCGTCGTGCGGTACGTCGGCTGATGGGCGGGCTGATGGGCGGGCCGGCCGGCGGGCTGGTGGCGGGCCGGTCCGCGATCGTGACCGGCGCCGGCCAGGGGATCGGACTGGAGATCGCCCGGCTTCTGCACGAGCACGGCGCGCGCGTGACCCTGGCCGATGTGGACGCCGAGCGGGCGGCGAAGGCCGCGGCCCAGATCGCCGGCGGCGACGCGGACTCCGTACTGGGGCTGGGCTGCGACGTCACCGACGAGACGTCGGTGGAGAACGCGGTGCGGCACACCGCCGAGCGTTTCGGAGCCCTGGACATCCTGGTGAACAACGCCGGGATCACCCGCGACGCCTCGCTGCGCAGGATGAGCGCCGCGGACTTCGACGCCGTGATCGGGGTTCACCTCAAGGGGACCTGGCTCGGCGTACGGGCGGCGTCGGCGGTGATGCGTGAGGCCGGACGAGGATCGATCGTGAACATCTCCTCGCTGTCCGGGAAGTCCGGCAACCCCGGACAGACCAACTACAGCGCCGCCAAGGCGGGCATCGTGGGTCTGACGAAGGCGGCGGCCAAGGAGCTCGCCCACCGCGGGGTCCGGGTCAACGCGGTGCAGCCGGGCCTGATCCGTACCGCCATGACCGAGGCGATGCCGCCGGAGGTTTTCGCGGCACGCGAGGCCGACATCCCCATGAAGCGGGCGGGGCAGCCCAGGGAGGTCGCCGGGGCCGTCCTGTTCCTCGCATCCGATCTGTCGAGTTACATGACCGGCGCGGTCCTGGAAGTGGGCGGCGGGCGATTGATGTGAGTACCCAGGTCGCACACGTCGTACGAACCCGCACGGACGGTGCGGTGGGCCACATCCTGCTCGACCGTCCCGAGGCGATGAACGCGATCACGGTCGAGCTCGGCCGCCAACTGCGGGACGCGCTGACGGAACTCGCCGCCACGGCGCGGGTCATCCTGATCCGCGGCGCGGGCGGCAACTTCTCGGTCGGCGGCGACTTCAGGGAACTGGAGCGGCTGCGGGCCGGGGGGCCGGCGGCCATGGCGCCGCTCTTCGACAACTTCGGCCGGGCCTGCGCGATGATCGCGACCCTGCCCGTCCCCGTGGTGGCGGTGGTCGAGGGCTACGCGATGGCCGGCGGATTCGAACTGATGCAGTCCTGCGACATCGCGCTGGTGCACGAACGGGCCACGATCTCCGACACCCACGCGAACTTCGGCCAGATTCCCGGTGGCGGCGGCACCCAGCGGCTGCCACGCCTCGTGGGGCGCCAGCGGGCCCTGGCGCACATCCTCACCGGGGACCGGCTGACCGGCGCCGAGGCCGTCGACTGGGGGCTGGCCTACCGGTGCCTGCCGGACGAGGGGTTCGAGGAGGCGGTCGCACAGTTCGCCGAGCGGCTCGGCGGCAAGGACCCGCAGGCGCTCTCCACCGCCAAACGCCTCGTGCACGAGGGGCTGCGGCTGCCGCTGGAAGACGGTCTCGCCCTGGAGCGCGCCGCGGTACTGGACCACATCGGCGAGGCGGCGGCGGGCGCCGGGATCACGACCTTCACCGCGAAAGCCACGAAAGGCAACTGATATGACGGACAAACTGATCGACTCCGGGCCGGTGCTCCTGGACCTGGACGCCGACGGCGTCGCACGGCTGCGGCTCAACCGCCCCGAGGCGTCCAACGGCCTGGACGTGCCGTTCCTCCAGGCGCTCCACGCGGCCGTCATGCGCTGCCACGCCGAACCCGGGGTGCGCGTGGTGCTGATCACCGGAGAGGGCCGGCACTTCTGCGCGGGCGGCGACGTCCACACCTTCGCCGCCAAGGGCGAAGACCTTCCGGACTATCTTCGGGAGGCGACCTCCTGGCTCCAGATCGCCGCCTCCGCGCTCCTGCACCTGCGGGCCCCGGTCATCGCGGCGGTGCACGGCTTCGCGGCCGGCGGGGGCGGCTTCGGGCTGGTCTGCTCGGCCGACTTCGTCATCGCCGCCGAGTCGGCGAAGTTCATGTCGGGCGCGGTACGTGTCGGCATGGCGCCCGACGCCGGCGTGTCGGTGACGCTGACCCAGCTCGTGGGCCTGCGCAAGGCGATGGAGATCCTGCTGACCAACCCCACCCTGACCGCCGCCGAGGCGCTGGACGCGGGGCTGCTCACCAGGGTCGTACCGGACGAACGGCTGCTCGACGACGCCCTCGCGTTCGCCCGCGACCTCGCCACGGGTGCCCCTCTCGCGCTGGCGGCGACCAAGCGGCTGCTGTGGAGCGGCGTCGGCGCCGGTGTGGCGGAACGACTGTCAGAGGAGGCCCGTACGGTCGCGGAACTCTCCGGCACCGCCGATTCCAGGGAAGGGCTGGCGGCGGTGCTCGAACGCAGGCCACCGGTCTTCACGGGACAGTGACGGGGACGCCATGAGCAAGGACAGCTATGACGGCCAGGGCAGCGATGACGACATCGTGCTGCTCCAGGACCACGGCCCGGTCCGTGTGCTGACCCTGAACCGGCCGGACAAGCGCAACGCCATCGATCTGCCCCTGCGGGTGGTGCTCGCGGAGAAGCTGGAGGCCGCGATGACCGACACCTCCGTACGTGCGATCGTGCTGACCGGCGCCGGCGGCACCTTCTGCTCCGGTGGTGACGTCTCCACCATGCGCCGGCAGGGCCCGGAGGAGAGCCGCCCCAGGGCGCAGGCCGCCCAGCGGGTGATCCGGGCCGTCTGGGACGGCCCCACACCGGTGGTGGCGGCGGTCGAGGGCTTCGCGTACGGCGCCGGGGCGGCGCTCGCGCTGGCCTGCGACCGGGTCGTCGCCGCGTCCGACGCGTCCTTCAACACGGCGTTCACCGGCGTCGGACTCGCCGGTGACATGGGGATATCGGTATCGCTGCCGGCCAGAACCGGACTCGCGGCGGCCCGTCAGATGCTGTTGCTGCCCCGCCGGATCCAGGGCCCGCAAGCCCTCGCTCTCGGGCTCGCCGACGAACTGGTCGAGCCGGGGAGCGCCCTGGACCGGGCACTGGCCGATGCCGAACGGATCGCCGAGGGCCCGCCCCTCGCCCTGTCCGCGATCAAGATGATGCTCGGCGCCTGCCAGGCAGGCGATCCGCGCGCGGCGCTCGACCGCGAGGTCGAGCACCAGACCCGTCTGTTCGACTCGGCGGACTTCGCAGAAGGTGTTGCCGCCTTCCACGAGCGACGCCGGCCCGTATTCAAGGGATGCTGAGAATGAGAGAGCCGCTCACCACATCACAGTGGTCAAGAGACGACAGCGTGCCCCTGGTGGAGTACACCGTCGGCTCGCTGCTCGCCGAACGTGCCAGGACCCACGGCGACGCCCTCGCCCTGGTCGGCACCGCGCACGGCACCGGTGAGCAGCGCCGGCTGACCTACCGGGACCTGTACACCGAGGCCCGGCGGGTGGCCACCGCCTTGTTGCGGCTGGCCGAGCCCGGGGAGTTCGTCGCCCTGTGGGCGCCGAACGTCATCGAGTGGCCGGTCATCCAGTACGGCGCCGCGCTGGCCGGGATGACCCTCGTCGCGCTCAACCCGGTGCTGCGCGCCGACGAACTGGTCTACGCCGTCAACCACTCGCGGGCCGCGGTGCTCCTGCACGCCGACGTCAGCCGCGATTACGACCTCGCGGCCGTCGCGGCCTCTGTCCGGTCCCGGTGCCCCGCGCTGCGCGAGGTCGTCTCCCTCTCCGCACGGGAGCGCTGGCTGGCCGAGTCGGGGGATCTGCCCGCCACGGCCGACGTCCAGGACGCCGGCGCACCGGTGATGCTGCAGTACACCTCCGGTACCACCGGCCTGCCCAAAGGCGTGCTGCTGCGCCACCGCTCCCTCGTCAACGTCGCGAAGCTGTCCGCGCAGAGGGCGGAGGTCGAGCCGGGCGCGATGCAGGTCAACCCGCTGCCCATGTTCCACACGGCCGGGTGCGTGGTGGCCACCCTCGGATCGTTGTGGCTGGGCGGCTGCATGGTGCTCGTCGAACAGTTCCGGCCCGCCCTCGTACTGGAACTGATGGAGAAGGAACAGGCCACCGTCCTGTTCTGCGTTCCCGCGATGCTGGGCGCGCTGGTCGAGGCCGCCCGCGACGCCGGTGGTACGGCGCCCGCGCTGCGCACGGTCGCGGTGGGCGGGGCGAACGTGCCCGCCGCGTTGGTCGAGGCGACCCGGCAGCTGTTCGGAGCCCGGGTGCACATCATGTACGGCCAGACGGAGCTGGCGCCGACGCTGTCGGCCACCGGGCGTTCGGACACCCCTGAGGACCTCACGCACACGGTGGGCCGGCCGCTGCCGCAGGTGGAATGCAAGATCGTCGATCCGGTCACCGGCGCGGTGCAGCCGCTGGGCACACCGGGGGAGATCTGCGCACGGGGCTACCAGCAGATGATCGAGTACCTGCACGACCCGGAGTCGACCGCGCGCACGGTCGACGCCGGAGGCTGGGTGCACACCGGTGACCTCGGAGCCATGGACGCGCGCGGCGTGATCACCGTCACCGGGCGGCTCAAGGAGCTGATCATCCGCGGCGGCGAGAACATCGCGCCGGTGGAGATCGAGACCTGTCTGCTGGGGCACGAGGCCGTGCTGGAAGCGGCCGTCGTCGCGGTGCCGGACGAGAGGATGGGCGAGGCGGTCGCCGCTGTCGTCCGGCTGGCGGGGGAGCAGCCCGCCGGACTGCGCGACGCCCTGGTGGAGCACTGCCGCGCCCGCCTCGCCAAGTACAAGGTCCCGCAGCACTGGTACGTCGCCGACGAGATGCCCGTCACCCCGGCCGGCAAGGTACGGAAGTTCAAGCTCCGCGACGCCGTCACCGCCGGGACACTGCGCGATCTCGACTGAGCCCGCCCACGAGTCGCACAACTCACCCGCTCGTCCTGGTTGCCGATCCGACCCCGGATCGTTTAATCTAAAGTCAATTAAAAAGGGTTGCTCGGCCACCTGCGCCGCGCGGTACGGCGGCCGTCCCTTGGTGATCACCGACGGACGGCCATCGGCCACAGCGACACGTCCGACCGGCCCGTCCGGTTCGCGGACGGTCGAGCTGCCCACCGCACCCGCCGGCACGGTGCAGGGCTCCGGCCGGCGCGGTACGCCCAGAAGCGCTTGGAGGACGGCGGAGATGACTGCCACGCTGCCGGAGACGGCACACGAGCCAGCAGGCAAGTACGAGCGGCTGATCCAGCCGACAAGGGTGCACGGTTCGATGTACACCGACCCGGAGATCTTCGCCGAGGAACTGGAACGCATCTGGTACCGCACCTGGGTGTACGTCGGGCACGTCAGCGAGGTGCCCGAACCGGGTGACTACGTGCGCAAGAACATCGGTCCGCAGGACGTCATCATGACCCGCGACCGCGACGGTGAGGTGCACCTGCTGCTCAACCGCTGCGCCCACCGGGCCAACCTGGTGTGCGACGCGCCGAGCGGCAACTCCAACTCCTTCCGTTGCCCCTACCACGGCTGGACCTACCGCAACAACGGTGAGCTGCTCGGCTACCCGTACAACAAGGGATACGGCGGCAAGGGAAAGGTCGAGCTCGGGCTCGGGCGGGTGCCCAGGGTCGACTCCCACCAGGGCTTCGTCTTCGGCAGCTTCGCCCCCGACGGGCCGACGCTCGCCGAACACCTGGGCGCCGCCGCCGGGGAGCTGGACCGGCTCGCACGGCTCTCGCCCGAGGGCGAGGTCGAACTGACGGCCGGCTTTCTCAAGCACCGCACCCGCGCCAACTGGAAGCTGCTGGCGGAGAACGAGACGGACGGCTACCACCCGCAGTTCGTGCACGGCTCGATCTTCAGCGTCACCGGCAGCCCGATCGGCGCCCTGTACAGCGACAACTCCACCGCCGTGACCCGCGATCTGGGCGGCGGCCACAGCGAGAACGACCTGCGCCCGGAGTTCCGCCGTTTCGCCGAGCCGATGCGCTGGTTCGGCACCACCGAGGCCAAGGTGCCCGACTACGTGGCACGCATGCGGGAGCTGCACGGACCCGCCGCCGAGGAGATCCTCATCGAGGGATCCCCGCACGTGATGATCTTCCCCAACCTGTTCATCGCCGAGATCCAGCTCTTCGTCATCCAGCCGCTCTCGGCCGGGGAGTGTGTCCAGCACTCCACCGCCGTCCAGTTCAAGGGCGCACCCGAACTGAACCGGCGGATGGTGTCGCAGTGCGTCGGCTCCGTGGGCCCGGCCGGAATGCTGCTCGCCGACGACACCGAGATGTACGAACGCAACCAGCGCGGCGTCGCCCTGCGCGACCCGGAATGGGTCGACATCCGCCGGGGCGTGGAGCGGGAGCGGACCGACGAGAACGGCTTCCGCATCGGAACCGCGACCGACGAGACGGGCATGCGCGGCTTCTGGTCGCACTACCGGAACCTGATGGAGGCGGAGAAGTGACCGCATCAGCCACTACGACAGAACTGGACCTGCGCCAGGTCGAGCAGTTCCTCTACCGCGAGGCGCGCTACGCGGACGAGCACGACTACGACGCCTGGGAAGCGCTGTGGACCGATGACGCCCTCTACTGGGTGCCCGCGAGCGACCCGGACGCCGACCCCGGACAGCGGATGTCGGTGATCAGCGACAACCGCAGCCGCATCTCCACCCGCCTGAAGCAGCTCAGGACCGGGAAGCGCTATGCGCAGTCACCGCCGTCGAACCTCCGCCGGATCGTCTCCAACGTGGAGATCCTGGACGACGCCGACGGGGCCGGCGAGCCGGGCGACATCACGGTCGCCGCCAACTTCGTCGTGGTCGAGTCCCGCGAGCGCGGCAACGAGACCTGGGCGGGCCGCACCACATACCGGCTGCGTGTCGTCGACGAGCAGATTCGGCTGGCGTACAAGAAGGTCGTCCTGGTCAACCACGACCGGGCGCTGCCCACCCTGGCCTTCCTGATCTGAGGAACGTACCGATGACCGAGACTGATACCGGAACCGGAACAGAGACCGGAACCGAGACCGAGAGCGGGACCCTGACCGGAACCGGAACCGGAACCGGAACCGGAACCGGAACCGGAACCGGAACCGGGACTCAGGCCCTGGCCGGGACCGTGGGCAGCGAATTCGCCGAGGTCGCGGTGAGCGTCGACACTGCGGCCAACGGCCCCCGGCTGCGGCTGGAGGACCGGCGCACCGGACGGGTCCGGTATCTGGACGCGCTCGAACTCGAGACCCTGGTGTGGCTCCCCGACGGAGACCTGCGCCGGCTGCTGGATCCGTCGGCGCACCGCTGGCGCGACGACGCGGGCAGTTGACGGGCCGGGACATGGACGACGTCACACCCGGCGCGCTCGACCTCTCCCGCTACATACGGGAGGGCGACACCGTCGTCTGGGGCCAGGCATGCGCCGAGCCACAGACCCTGACCGAGCGGCTGATGCAACAGCGCGCCGACATCGGGCACTTCAGGTGCTTCCTCGGTATCCCGGCGACCGACACCGTCCGCCCGGACCACGGCGACCTGGTGTCCTTCGTCTCCTACATCGGCAGCGGAGGCAACCGGGCCCTGCACCGGGCAGGGCGGCTGGATGTGCTGCCCGCGCCCTACTCCAGCCTCCCCAACCTGCTCGGCGCGGGCCCTCTGCGCGCGGACGTGGTGCTGATCCAGCTCCCGCCGCCCGACGGCGACGGCCGTTACAGCCCGGGCCTGGCCGACGACTACCTGGGGCCGGCCCTGCGCACCGCCCGGGTGGTGATCGCCGAGGTGAACGACCAGGTCCCGTACACGTACGGCCCTCGTACGCTCGGTGCGTCCGATCTCGACGTGGTGGTCCGCACCTCACGCCCGCCCGCCGAACTGCGGCCCGGCACACCGGACAGCGTCACCGCACGCGTCGCGGCCCGGGTGGCGGGCCTGGTGGACGACGGCGCCACGCTCCAGTTCGGCGTCGGCGCGCTCCCCGAGGTCGTGCTCGGCCTGCTGACCGACCGCCGTGACCTGGGCATCCACTCAGGTCTGATCAACGACGCGGCGATGGACCTGATCGAGGCCGGCGTCGTCACGGGCGCCCGCAAGACGCTCGACCGGGGCGAAGCGGTCGCCGGACTGCTGATGGGCACCCGGCGGCTGTTCCGGTTCGCCCACCGCAACCCGGCGATCCAGCTGCGCGACACCGGCTACACCCACGACCCGCAGACGCTGGCGGCGCAGCACCGGCTGGTCGCCATCAACTCGGCCATCGAGGTCGACCTCTGTGGACAGGTCAACTCCGAACTGGCCGGGGGGCGTTACGTCGGAGCGGTCGGCGGGGCAGGGGACTTCCTGCGTGGGGCCGCCAGGTCACCGGGCGGCCTGCCCGTCGTCGCCCTGCCCTCCACCGCCGGCCCCGCGAGTCGTGTGGTGGCCCGGCTGTCCGGCCCGGTGAGCACCTCACGCAGCGACGCGGGGCTCTTCGTCACCGAGTACGGGGTCGCCGACCTGCGGGGACAACCCCTGCGCGTACGCCGTGAACGGATGCTCGCCATCGCTCACCCAGACCACCGTGCGGCGCTGGAAGCCGCGCTCGAAGAGCAAGGAGCCCCGGCATGACCGCTATGCCCCGAGCCGCGATCGTCGCGCCGCTGCGCACCCCGGTCGGTGCCTTCGGCGGGACGCTGCGCCCGCTCCCCGCGCACGACCTGGCGGCCGTCGTCATCAGGGCGGTGGTGGAGCGCTCCGGCATCGACCCGGAACGTATCGAGGACGTCTCCTTCGCGCAGTCGTACGCCAACTCCGAGGCCCCGTGCATCGGGCGCTGGGCCGCTTTGAACGCCGGACTGCCGGTCGCGTTGCCCGGCTTCCAGCTCGACCGGCGCTGCGGCGGCGGACTGCAGGCCGTGGTCACCGCGGCGATGATGGTGCAGACCGGCGCCGCCGATGTGGTGCTGGCGGGCGGCGTGGAGAGCATGAGCAACATCGAGCACTACTCCACGAACGTCCGCTGGGGCACCCGCTCCGGCTCCGTACAGCTCCACGACCGGCTCGACCGCGGCCGTGAACGCTCGCAGCCGCAGGAGCGGTTCGGCCCGATCAGCGGCATGGTCGAGACCGCCGAGAATCTCGCCGGGCGGTACGCGATCACCAGGGAGGAAGCCGACGCGTACGCGGCCCGCAGCCACCGGCGCGCCGCCGCGGCCCGGGAAGCCGGACGCTTCGCCGACGAGGTCGTGCCGGTCGAGGTCCCCCAGCGACGCGGCGAGGCCGTCCCCTTCGTACGGGACGAGGGCATCCGCCCCGACTCCACCCCGCACACCCTCGCCCAACTGCGCACGGTGATGCCGGGCGGCACCGTCACCGCGGGCAACTCCAGTCAGCAGAACGACGCCGCGGCGGCCTGCCTGGTGGTCGCCGAGGACAAGCTCGACGCACTCGGCCTGGAGCCGATCGGGTTCCTGCGCGGCTGGGCGGCGGCCGGCTGCGAGCCCTCGATGATGGGCATCGGGCCGGTCCCGGCGGTTGCGAAGCTGTTCGCCAGAACCGGGCTCGGCTTCGACGACCTGGACCTGGTCGAGCTGAACGAGGCGTTCGCCTGCCAGGTCCTGGCCGTCCTGAAGGGCTGGGGGCTCACGTACGACGAGGACGACGACCGGCTCAACGTCAACGGCTCCGGCATCTCGCTCGGCCACCCCATCGCCGCCACCGGGGTCCGCATCCTCGCCACGATGCTGCACGAACTGCGGCGCCGGGGCGGCCGGTACGCCCTGGAGTCCATGTGCATCGGCGGCGGCCAGGGCATGGCCGCGATCTTCGAGGCGGCGTGACCATCATGAACCCGAGCCCCTACGGCATCGTCTCCTACGCCGCCTACCTCCCCCGACACCGCCTTCAGCCCGAGGAGTTGGGCACCGCGCTCGGCATCAAGGCGGGGCGCGGGGCGAGGATCGCCGCCTCCTTCGACGAGGACAGCACCACCATGGGCGTCGAAGCGGCCCACCGCGCCCTGCCCGGGCACGGCGCGCCCGACGCGCTGTACTTCGCCACCACCTCACCCGCCTACCTCGACAAGACCAACGCCGCCGCCCTGCACGCCGCGCTCGGCCTGCCGCACGACGCCTTCGCGGCGGACCTGGCCGGCTCGGCACGCTCCGGCATCGCCGCGCTGCGGGCCGCCTGGCGCGGTGGCGGGCTCGCCGTGCTGTCCGACGTACGCACCGGCCGGCCCGGCTCGGCGGACGAGCGGGACGGGGGAGACGGGGCGGCGGCCTTCCTCTTCGGCGACGCGGGATCGGCGGTGGCCGAGATCCTCGCTCACACCTCGGCGACCGCCGAGTTCCTGGACCGCTGGCGGGTCCCGGAGAACCGGGCCGGCGAGCAGTGGGAGGAACGGTTCGGCCTGGAGCGCTATCTGCCGCTGATCGAGGACGTGGGGCAGCGTGCCCTGAAGGCCGCCGGCGCCGGGCAGGCCGACCACGTCGTGCTGGTCTCACCCAACTCGGCGGTCCGCAAACGTGCCACGAAGGTGTTCTCCGCGCGTCTTTCCGCGGGCGGCTCACCCATCGGCCACGCCGGCACCGCCGACGCGGGCCTCGCCCTGGCCGACGCGCTCGACCGCGCCGGCGCCGACGAGACGATCCTGCTGCTCTCGGCGGCGGACGGCTGCGACGCCGTACTGCTGCGGACGACCGACCGGCTCCCCGCGGCCCGGCAGCCCGAGCCCGTCGCCCAGCAGCTCGCCGGCGGCCGGGACGTCCCGTACGCAACGTACCTGACCTGGCGCGGGTGGCTGGACCGCGAGCCCCCGCGCCGCCCTGAGCCCGAACGTCCGGCGGGTCCGCCGTCGGCGCGGGGGAGAGGGTGGAAGTTCGCCTTCACCGGCAGCAGGTGCCAGCGGTGCGCCTTCGTCCACCTGCCGCCCGCCCGGGTGTGCAAGGAGTGCGCGGCGGTGGACGCGATGACGCCCGTGGCGCTGGCCGGAGCACGCGGCACAGTGGCGACGTACACCGTCGACCGGCTCGCGTACTCGCCCTCGCCGCCGCTGATCGACGCGGTCGTCGACTTCGACGGAGGCGGTCGCTGCACGCTGGAGATCGCTGACGGAGCGGCGGACCAACTGGCCGTCGGCACCCGGGTCGAACCGGTCTTCCGGCGGCTGCACACCGCCCAGGGAGTGCACAACTACTTCTGGAAGGTCCGTACGACCAAAGAGGCAAGCGTGGACGGGAGCACGGCATGAGCAGCAACGGCATCCGCGACCGGGTGGCGGTCGTCGGCATGGGATGCACCCGATTCGGCGAGCACTGGGACCGTTCGGCCGACGACCTCCTGCTCGACGCCACCCGGGAGTGTCTCGCGGCGACCCCGGCGCTGGCCGCCGAGGACGTGGACGCGTACTGGCTGGGCACCCTCGGCTCCGGGCAGTCCGGGATGACGCTGAGCCGTCCGCTGTCCCTGGACTACAAACCCGTCACCCGGGTGGAGAACTACTGCGCCACCGGCTCCGAGGCCTTCCGCAACGCCTGCTACGCGGTCGCCTCGGGAGCGTACGACCGGGTGATGGCGGTCGGCGTGGAAAAACTCAAGGACTCCGGCTTCTCCGGGCTGCTGCGCTCCGACCCGCCGGGCGACGGCACCGCCCCCGAACTGTCGCTGACCGCGCCGGCCGCCTTCTCCCTGCTCGATCCGGCGTACTGCGACCGGTACGGGGTGGAACCGGCCGCGATGCGGGAGGCGATGACGCACGTCGCGTGGAAGAACCACGCCAACGGGGCCCTCAACCCCAAGGCGCAGTTCCGTTCGGCGGTCTCGAAGGAGAAGATCGAGCGGGCGCCCCTGGTCGCGGGCCGGCTCGGGGTCTTCGACTGCTCGGGGGTCTCCGACGGCGCGGCCTGCGCGCTGATCGTCCGGGCCGAGGACGCCCTGCGGTACACCGACCGGCCCATGTACGTGAAGGGCCTGTCCCTGGTCGCGGGACCGGCCCGGGGCGCCATGGACCCCGGCTACGACTACACCACCTTCCCGGAGGTGGTCCGCTCCGCCGCCGACGCCTACCGGCAGGCGGGGATCAGCGACCCGCGCAGCCAGATCTCGCTCGCCGAGGTGCACGACTGCTTCACACCGACCGAGGTGGTGCTGATGGAGGACCTCGGGTTCGCCGAGCGCGGCCAGGCGTGGAAGGACGTCCTGGACGGCGCCTTCCAGCTCGACGGCCGGCTGCCGGTGAACCCGGACGGCGGGCTGAAGTCCTTCGGCCATCCGGTCGGCGCGAGCGGGCTGCGGATGCTCTACGAGTGCTGGCTGCAGTTCCGGGCCGAAGCGGGCGAGCGCCAGCTCGCCGATCCAACTCTCGGCCTCACCCACAACCTGGGCGGGCGGCCGGGCGGGTGTGTCTCGTTCGTTTCGGTGGTGGGGCCCGACCTCGGGTGAGGCCCGACCCTCGGGTGAGCGATTCGTCCGCCGGGGGCGTTGACCCGCCCTCAGAATTTTATCTATATTAGATTAATGAAACGTGGAGGCTGTCAGCGTGCAATGTGACGAGAAGGAAGCGATAGCGGCCGGGCTCTACCAGGCGCTGGCCTGTGGTGACCGGAAGCGACTCGACGAGATCCTGCACCCCGAATTCGAGGGCCGCACCACCGAAGGGCTCCCCATGGGCCTGGGCGGGACGTACACCGGGCCGGACGCCATGCGCCGGAATTTCTGGGGCCAGATCGCCAGGAGCTACGACGCCCGGGCGGAACCTGCCGAGTACCGCCACCTGGACGACGGACAAGTACTGGTCCTGGGCCGGTACGTCGGCGCGGCCAGGGAGGGCGGAGGCAAGCTCGACGCGGAGTTCTTCCACCTCCTGCGCTTCGACGAGGAGCAGATCACCGGACTCGTTCAGCTGACGGACAGCGCACGCTGGACCACGGCCCTGGGGTCCGCACAGGGTCTGTCGACCATCGACCTCCGCGTAACCGACGGGCTGGCCGAGATCCGGCTCGACCGCCCGCACACCCGCAACGCCCTCGACGAGGTCATGGCCGCCGACCTGTACGAGGTGGCCCAGCGTCTCGCCACCGACCCGGGCGTGCGGGCGGTACTGATCACGGGCAACGGCCCCGCCTTCACCGTGGGCGGCGACATCTCCGTCTTCGCCCAGAGCACCGCCGCCGGGCTGCCCACCAAGCTGCGCCGGATGACCTCGCCGTACCACGAGGCGATGCGCATCCTCAGCCGGCTCGACGCGCCGGTCGTCTGCGCCGTGCACGGTGCCGCCGCCGGCGGCGGGCTCGGCCTGCTGTACTGCGCGGACATCGTGCTGGCCGCCGAGGGCACCAAGTTCGCCTCCGGGTTCACGGCCCTGGGCCTGTCCGGTGACGGCGGCAACTCCTGGTTCCTGCCCCGGCTCGTCGGGCCGCGCCGCGCCGCTGAGTTCTACCTCGAGCAGCGGGTGCTGGACGCCCAGGAGGCCGCCGAATGGGGCCTGGTGACCCGCGTGCTGCCGGCCGACGCACTGGCCGCCGAGGCCCTCGCCGTCGCCCGGAGGCTGGCCGACGGCCCCACCCGGGCCTACGGCGAGATCCGCCGGCTGCTGCGCGACTCGTGGTCCGCCACGTTGTCCGAGCAGCTGACCGCCGAGTCGGACGGGATCGCGCGCACCGCCGCGACGTCGGACGCATCGGCGGCCGTCGCCGCCTTCATCGCAAAGCGCAAGCCGACATTCGAGGGACGGTAAGGGCGTGGGGATGACCGCATTCGTCACGGACAGCGACGACCACCGGCTGATCCGGGAGAGCACCGCCAAGATCGCCGCCCGCTACGGGCACGCGTACTACGCCGAACGCGCCCGGAACAACGGCGGCGTGCGGGAGTTGTGGGCCGAACTCGGCGAAGCCGGGCTGCTCGGCGTCCACCTCCCCGAGGAGTACGGCGGCGGGGGAGCGGGCCTCGCGGAACTCGTCGTGGTGCTGGAGGAACTGTCGGCCCACGGGCTGCCGCTGCTCAGCGCCGTCATCTCGCCGGCCATCTGCGCTTCGATCCTCGCCGCCCACGCCTCCCCGCAGATGAAGAGCGCCTGGCTGCCGGACCTCGCCTCCGGCCGCCGGAAGATGGCGTTCGCCCTCACCGAGCCGGACGCCGGATCCAACAGCCACGCGATCACCACTACAGCCCGCTCAGACGACAGGGGAGGGTGGATCGTCTCGGGCGCCAAGTACTACATCTCCGCTCTGGACGAGGCGGACGCGGTGCTGGTGGTCACCAGGGACGGTGACCTGGCACCGTCCTCCTCCGGATCATCCCCGCTGTCGCTGTTCGTCGTCCCCGTCGACGCACCCGGCCTGCACTTCCAGCCGATCGAGACCGAACTGGTCTGCCCCGACAAGCAGTTCACCCTCTTCCTCGACGACGTACGGGTGGAGCACGATGCCCTCATCGGGGAGCGTGGCAAGGGGCTGCGGCAGGTCTTCGCCGGCCTCAACCCGGAGCGCGTCACCGCCTCCGCGCTCAGCAACGGCATCGGCCGCTACGCGGTGGCCAAGGCCCGCGACTACGCCGCCGAGCGCAAGGTCTGGTCGACTCCCATCGGCGCCCACCAGGGCATCGCCCACCCCCTCGCCGAAGCACATATCGGGGTGGAACTCGCCCGGCTCGCCACGGCCCGGAGCGCGGAGATGTTCGACGCCGGCGAGAACGCCGCGACAGCGGCCAACATCGCGAAGTTCACCGCGGCCGACGCGTCGCTCAAGGCGCTCGACCAGGCGATCCAGACCCACGGCGGCAACGGCCTGTCGCGCGAGTACGGACTGGCCGATCTGTGGTTCGTCGCCCGCATGCTGCGCACGGCGCCGGTCAGCCGGGAGATGGTCCTCAACTTCGTGGCCCAGCACAGCCTGAACCTGCCGAATTCGTACTGAAACCCACCCCCCACCCATGACAACAACGAGGAGCGCGCACATGTCAGGAGTACAGGACCGGGTCGTCGTGGTGACCGGCGCGGGCGGCGGACTCGGGCGCGAGTACGCGCTGCTGCTGGCCCGGCACGGCGCCCGGGTCGTCGTCAACGACCTCGGCGGCGCGCGGGACGGCACCGGATCCGGCAGCGCGATGGCCGACGCGGTGGTCGAGGAGATCCGCGCCGCGGGCGGACAGGCGGTCGCCAACCACGACAGCGTGGCCACCGAGGAGGGCGCCGCGGGTGTGATCGGCACCGCGCTGAAGGAGTACGGAGCCGTGCACGGCGTGGTGAACAACGCCGGCATCCTGCGCGACAGTTCCTTCGTGAAGATGACGGCCGACCAGTGGGAAGCCGTAGTTCAGGTACACCTCTTCGGAGGCTTCCACGTCACCAGGGCCGCCTGGCCGCACTTCCGGGAGCAGGGACACGGCAGGGTCGTCATGGCGACCTCCACCTCCGGGTTGTACGGCAACTTCGGGCAGGCCAACTACGGCGCCGCCAAGCTCGGTCTGGTCGGCCTGGTCAACACGCTCGCCGTCGAGGGACGCAAGTACAACATCCTGGCCAACGCCGTCGCACCGCTGGCCAGGACCCGCATGAGTGAGGACGTCGCCCCGGCCGAGCTGCTGGAGAGGCTTCCGGCCGAGTTCGTGGCGCCGGTCGTCGCCCATCTGCTGACCGACGAATGCACCGACACCGGGACGGTGCTGGTCGCCGGCGGCGGCCGGGTCCAGCGGGTGGCGCAGTTCGCCTCCAAGGGCGTGACCTTCGCCGGCACCCCGACCCTCCAGGACGTCGCCGACCGCTGGCCCGACATCACGGACATGGACGCCTCCGAGCTCGGCACCAACCCGCTGGGCTGAGGGCCCGGACAGGAGACACCATCGTGAAATCCTTCGACGCCCTCGTCGTCGGCGCCGGTGCGGGCGGCCTGTTCGCCGCGGCCCGCCTGACCCGTCTCGGCTACCGCGCCCTCGTGGTGGAACGCCTCGACCGCGTGGGCGGCCGGGCCTCGACGCACGAGATCGACGGTTTCAAGGTCAACAACGGCGCCATCGTCATCGAGGTCGGCGGCATCACGCAGGAGACCTTCGAGGAGGTCGGCGCCGAGTTCGACGTCCGCCGGGCCGATCCGCCGATCCTCTACCGCATCGGCGGCAAGGACGCCGACATCACCGGCGGCGGCTGGGGCATGCTGCTGTCCAGGCTGACCCGCCACGGCGCCAAGCTGCTCAGCGGTATCGGCGCCGCCCGTGAGGACAGCGGTCTGCCGGACACCGCACTGTCCACCGCCGACTGGATCCGCCGCTACACCAAGAACGAGTCGGTGCACGGAGTCTTCCGCAACATGTGCGGATCGGTCTTCGCGGTCGGCTCGGAGGAACTGCCCGCCCGGGTCTTCCTCACCTACTTCACCCGCAGGAGCGCCTTCAAGAAGTTCGGCTTCTGCCCCGACGGCACCATCGGGATCTGGAACGCACTCGCCGATGTGATCACCGCGGGCGGCGGCGAGGTGTGGCTGGACAGCGAGGTGCGGAAACTGACGGTGGACGCGGGCCGGGTCACCGGTGCGCTCATCGCCCGCGACGGCCAGGACACCCACGTCGCCTGCCGGTTCGCGGTGAGCGACACCGGCCCGGCCGCCACCGTGGGCCTGGTCGGTGAGCAGCACTTCCCCGCGGGGTACCTGACATCGGTACGCAGCGGCGACCGTCCCAGCGCGATGATCTCGGTCAACTTCGCCAGCCGGGAACCGTTGATCACGGCACCGGGCCTGCTCAGCTTCGCCAAAACCCGCCGCATGTGCTACGTCGCCAACTTCACCGCGACCTGCCCGGAGATGGCACCGGAAGGCTGGCACCTCTACGTGGGAACAGCCGTACCCCAGCCCGCCGTCGGCGACTTCGACGAGGCGGCCGAGACCGAACTGCTCATGGCCGACCTCCGCGACCAGATCCCGGGCTTCGACCGGGCCCGCGTCCTGTCCACCGTCGTCACCCGCGACGGCTGGCCCCCGCAACGCGCGGTGGCGGGCTTCGACCTGCCCCACACCACCCCCATTCCCAACCTCTGGAACGTCGGCGACGCCGTGAAGGAGTACGCCAACGGCGGCACCACGGCCTGCGCCGAGACCGCCAAGCTCGTCGTCGAGCAGATCCAGCGGCACTACCCGGTCGGCGTCGGCGGCGAGCCGACCGGAGCGTGAAGGAGCACCGATGAAGATCATTGTTGACCGCACCAAGTGCACGGGCCTGGGGATCTGCGAGTCCCTGGCACCCGAGGTGTTCGAAGTGGACGACGCCGGAGACCTCGTGCTGAAGACCGAGACCGTGCCGGCCGGAACTCTCGCCGATGTCGAGGAAGCCATCGCCGGCTGCCCGACCGAGGCGCTTCGGCTGGAGTCCTGATGGGCCCCGGTCACCTCGTCGTCGTCGGCGCCTCCCTGGCCGGGCTGCGCGCCGTCGAGGCCGCCCGCAAGGACGGCTTCGACGGGCGGATCACCCTCGTCGGCGCCGAGCGGCATCTCCCGTACGACCGGCCGCCGCTGTCCAAGGAGTTCCTCGACGCGACCGGCGAGCAGGGGACCATGCCGGCCTTCCGCACCGAGGAGGTGCTGCGCGCCGATCTCGGGGTGGAACTCCTGCTCGGCACCCCCGCCACCTTCCTCGACACCCGCAACCGGGCGGTCGGCGTCGGCGGACAGTCCATCGGATACGACGCCCTGGTCATCGCCACCGGCTCGACCGCCCGTCAACTGCCCGGCATGCGCGGCCTGGACGGTGTCCACACGCTGCGTACCGTGGACGACGCGGTGGCCGTCCGGCGGGCACTCGACACGGGAGCCCGGACGGTGGTGATCGGCGCCGGCTTCATCGGAGCCGAGACCGCGGCCGCCGCCAGGAAGCGCGGTCTTGACGTCGTCGTGGTCGAGGCACAGCCGACCCCGCTCGTGCGCGCCGTCGGCGAGACCATGGGCGGTGCCCTCGCCTCACTGCACCTGCGCCACGGCACCGATCTGCGGTGCGGGGTGAGCGTCACCGCGCTGGAGGGTGAAGGACGCATCGAACGGGTCCGGCTCTCCGACGGCACCGCACTCGACGCCGACCTGGTGGTGGTCGGTGCCGGAGCCGTGCCCGCCACCGACTGGCTGGAGGGTTCCGGCCTGACCCTGGACAACGGCGTGGTCTGCGACGAGACGCTCTTCACCGGAGCCGAAGGCGTGTACGCGGCCGGCGACGTCGCCCGGTGGCACAACCCGCTCTTCGACCGGCCCATGCGCCTGGAGCACTGGACCAGCGCGGCCGAACAGGGCGCCCTGGCCGCCCGCAACGCGCTGAACCCGGCGGCGGCCAGAGGGTACTCGACGGTGCCGTACTTCTGGTCGGACCAGTACGACACCCGTATCCAGTTCGTCGGCATTCCCGAGGCGGACGAGATCTCGGTGGTCGACGGCGACATCGAGCGGGATCACCGCGGGGTCGCGCTCTACCGCGCCGGTGACCGGCTGGTGGGTGCCCTGGCCGTCAACAGGCCCACCGAGATCATGAAGTACCGGGGACTGATCACCCGGGGCGCCTCGTGGGCGGACGCCCTCACGTTCGCGCAGACGCGGCGCAAGGCCCGTGAAACCGCTCACGCATGAGGGAGAGAACAATGGCAGGCGGCCCGCTGTCCGGATGCAGGGTACTGGAACTCGCCGGGCTCGGCCCCGGCCCGTTCGCCGCGATGACACTCGCGGACCTGGGTGCCGAGGTGGTCCGCATCGACCGCCCGGGCGGCAGCGGGCTGTTCCCCGGCTTCGAACACCTCGACATCCTGAACCGCGGGAAGAAGTCCGTCCTGCTCGACCTGAAGCAGCCCGACGCCGTACGGGCCGTGCTGGACATGGCGGCCCGGGCCGACGTACTGATCGAGGGCTACCGCCCGGGCGTCGCCGAACGGCTCGGCCTGGGCCCCGAGGACTGCCTCGCCCGTAACCCCCGCCTGGTCTACGGCCGGATGACCGGCTGGGGCCAGGACGGGCCGATGGCCCAACTGGCCGGGCACGACATCGGATACGTCGCGCTGACGGGCGCCCTGCACGCCATCGGCAGCGCCGGCGGACCGCCGCAGATCCCGCTCAATCTCGTCGGCGACTTCGGCGGCGGAGCAACGTATCTGGTCATCGGTGTCCTGGCGGCGTTGCGCGAGGCCGACCGCACCGGCAGGGGGCAGGTCGTCGACGCCGCCATCGTGGACGGCACGGCCCACCTGCTGGCCGGAACGCACATGTTGCTGGCGACGGGGATGTGGCAGGACGAACGGGGCGTCAACCTCCTCGACGGCGGGGCGCCGTTCTACGCGGTCTACGAGACCTCCGACGGCCGCCACATGGCCGTCGGCGCGATGGAGCCGAAGTTCTACGCCGAACTGCTCGCCGTCCTCGGCCTCGACGAGGACCCGGCCGCCCAGCACGACCGCACCCGGTGGCCGCGGCTGCGCGAGCGCATCGCCGAGGCGTTCGCCGGCCGCACCCGCAGCGAGTGGGCCCAGGCGTTCTCGGCGTCGGACGCGTGCGTGGCACCGGTGATGAGCCTGCGCGAGGCCGCGGACCACCCACACCTCAAGGCCCGCGGCACGCTGGTGGAACAGGACGGCGTCCTCCAGCCGGCGCCCGCGCCGCGCTTCTCGGCCACACCCACCGCCCTCGGATCGCCCCCGCCCGTGCCGGGCCGGCACACCGCCGAAGTCCTGAAGGCATGGGAAGTCCAGGGCGCCGAAGACCTGCTGGGGTCGGGGGCCGCCGTGCAGGCGTGAGAGACCCACAAACGTGCGTCGCACACGGGCGTACGCCGATGCGTGCCGGCCGGAGATGCGTGGGGAACCGTTCCTCAGCCGGCCGCGGCCACCTGATCGAGTACGGTCGCCGGATCCCAGAAGTCATGACGGCTGATCAGTCTGCCGTCCGCGCCGTAGGTGCATGCGGCGATACCGGCGACACCGAACCTCGCACCGGTCGGCTCGTCACGGGAGTTCCGTGTCCAGCACCGTGCCGAGAAGGACTTGGAGTTCGGGCTCCGTCCGCGGTCGGGTGTGCAGCTGGCCGACGCGGACGACGTCGTTGACGATTGCGCGGGCCGCGTAGACGAGTGCCTGGCTCTGAGCCGCGCTGAGCTCCGGCCGGCGCGAGCGCAGCGCCGCGGACCACTCCCGGACGCTCGCGGCCAGCTCCGTGTCGATGCGGCGGCGTGCATCGGGCGGCAGACTGATCGCCTCGGTCACATAGACCCCGAAGAGATGCCGCTGCTCCACGCCGACGCGGATGTAGCTGCGCACCAGTTCTTGGAGAATGTCAGGGGCGCCGGCCCCATCGTCGTACGGACGGGCGGCGGTGAGCCGGCGCGCCACCCGTGTGACCGCGGTGACGAGCAGCTCGGACTTCGTCTCGAAGTGGTGGTAGATACTGGGCCCGGCCATTCCGACTGCCGCGCCGATGTCGTCCAGGCTCACGGCCGCGTACCCCCGATCGTGGAACAGTTCGACCGCCGTCTCCAGCAACTCCTCGCTGCGAGACACCGGCACGCTCCGCCGATCCACCCGGGTTGGTACCTGGCTGTCCGGTGCCGGTGCCGGTGCCGGCAGCTCGGCCCGGGCCGTCGCGGCGGCAGCGGCGGTGAGGAGCCGCCGGTACGCCGCCTCCGGCATGCGCACCCTGCTGATGGACGGGCTCGTCAGTACCGCGAAGACCGCGGTGACCAGCAGCGCCAGCTGACCGGGATCCGCATCGGGGCGGGCGGCGTGCAGGCGCTCGGAGAACCGGGCGACAAACCCGTTGAACCTGGCCTTGACCGCCGCGAACTCCTCGCCGTCCAGGTGCCGCATCTCCCGTTGCACCAGCACCCACATGTCACGGCGGTCGAGCGCCGCCCCCGCCAGCGCGAGCAGCAGGTGGTCCAGCGACTCCCCGGCGACAAGCAGGTCGGCGTCCGCGAGATCGAGCCCGCTTTCGATGGCACCCGCCAGCAGTGCCTTCTTGTTGCGGAAGTGCCGGTAGACGGCCGGCGCCGTGACACCGACATCGGCGGCCACATCGGCCAGCGCCACCGCGTGGAAGCCGTGACGGTGGAACCGCCGGGCCGCTGCCTCCGCCAGCTGCCGCCTGCGCTGCTCGGCCGTCAGGCGTGCCCCGCCAGTGCGATCACCGCGCGGTGTCGTCGTTCTTGCCACACCTCAGCCTCTCATCCCGCTGCGACGCCGGTGCCGACCGGGTCCGACGCTGCCGCACCTTGCCTAGTGAATATTAACTAGGCTACCTTCGGGGTCAAGCACGATCAGAAGCCGCCTTGTCGGTCTTGTGAGAACTTGCCTCCGTCCCACCGGAGGCCGTCCGATTCGGTGTCGAGGGACGCTGCGGGACAGAGGCAGCCCACCGCCCGCGGCGGCCGGCCCCGGAGGCCACATCGGAGCGACAGCGTCATGTGGGGCGGCGGGGCACCCCGGCGTCTCGCGCGACTTTGTCTCTGCGCAGGTCACAGCACCACTCAGCGGCGAGATCGAATGAGGCGGGACACGTTCGAAAGGAAACACGGCGATGCCCAACTCACCGACGGTGCCAGAGGCGTTCATCTACGATGCCATCCGCACCCCGCGCGGCCGGGGCAAGACCTCCGGCTCCCTGCACACGATCAAGCCCGTGTCCCTGGTGGTCGGACTGATCGACGAACTGCGCACCCGCCACCCCGGCCTCGACCCCGCCGCGATCGACGACCTGGTGCTGGGAATCGTGTCGCCGGTCGGTGACCAGGGAGGGGTGCTGCCTCGCGTCGCCGCCCTGGCGGCCGGGCTTCCGGACACCGTCGCAGGCCTGCAGCTCAACCGCTTCTGCGGTTCCGGCCTGGAAGCGGTCAACACCGCCGCGCAGAAGGTGCGCTCCGGCTGGGACCGGCTGGTGATCGCCGGAGGCGTCGAATCGATGTCCCGGGTGCCGCTGGGCTCCGACGGCGGCGCGATGATGAACGACCCGGAGACCAACCTCGTCACCTCGTTCGTGCCTCAGGGAGTGGCGGCCGACCTGATCGCCACCATCGAGGGCTTCACGCGTGAGACGGTGGACCGCTACGCCGAACGGTCCCAGCGGCTCGCCGCAGCCGCGTGGTCAGGCGGGTACTTCACCAAGTCCGTCGTCCCGGTCCGCGACCGCAACGGCATCACCACCCTCGACCACGACGAGCACATGCGGCCGGACACGACCGCCGACTCGCTCGCGGCACTCAAGCCCTCGTTCGCGCAGTTGGGCGAGAAGGGCGGCTTCGACGCCGTGGCGCTCCAGCAGTACCACTGGGTTGAGCGGATCGAGCACGTGCACCACGCAGGCAACTCCTCCGGCATCGTGGACGGCGCCGCTCTGGTCCTGATCGGTGACGAGCGGATCGGCGCCGAGCACGGGCTGACGCCTCGGGCACGTATCGTCGCCACCGCCACATCGGGAGCCGACCCCACGATCATGCTGACCGGCCCCGTCCCCGCCACCCGCAAACTGCTCGACCACGTCGGCCTCACCGTGGACGACATCGACCTCTTCGAGATCAACGAGGCTTTCGCCGCTGTACCGCTCAAGTACGCGAAAGACCTCAAGATCCCTGCGGAAAAGGTCAATGTCAACGGCGGTGCCATCGCCATGGGGCATCCGCTGGGAGCGACCGGAGCCATGCTGGCCGGCACCATGGTCGACGAACTGGAGCGTCGCCAGGCCCGCCGCGCGGTCATCACTCTGTGCATAGGCGGCGGCATGGGCGTGGCCACTCTCATCGAACGCGTCTGAAGCGGGTTCCGCCGCAGGAGCACGGCCCCGCGCCACGGGCAGCGAAGATCCCAGGACCGCGCCACGCAGCCGATGCCCCGTCCGCATCCGGTCGGCCACCGGGCCGGCGGCCCCGGTGACGCGCGCCCGGGCCGGCACGCAAGCGTTGCGTGCGTCAGTCCTGGCCTCGCGGCAGTACGCCCCGCGATGCGGTGACGGTGCGGCAGCGCACGCAGCCGGTCCGCCGGCCGTACCGCCAGCAGCGTGAGGGACCTGCCGAGGATGTCCACCGTCCGGTGAACCCTGCCGCTGGGTCGAAGACCCGCCGAGTGCAGGCAGCCGAACCCTCAAGGACCGTGCGGCCACTCCCGTAGAGCGCCGGTCAGCAGCACCCGATCAGCAGCGCCCGGCCCTTTCGGGGTCGGCTGACAACTCGGAGACACCGATGACGACCCCCGAACACCCGATGTTCCGCTGGGAAAAAGACGCGGACGACATCGTCACCGTCACCATGGACGACCCGGACCAGTCGGCCAATACCGTGAACGACCGGTTCCACCTGGAATTCCCGTTCCTCATCGATCACCTCTACGCCGAACGGGACTCGGTCAAAGGCGTGATCATCACCTCGGCGAAGAAGACCTTCTTCGCCGGCGGCGACCTCCACTCGATGATCCGTGCCACGCCGGACCAGTCGGCTGAGATCACCGCCCGGCTGGACGGCGTCAAGGCTCAACTCCGGCGTCTGGAGACCCTGGGGCGCCCTGTCGTCGCGGCCATCAACGGTGCGGCACTCGGCGGCGGATACGAGATCGCGCTGGCCTGCCACCGCCGCATCGCCGTCGACGCACCGGGCGTCGGCGTCGGGCTCCCCGAAGTCTCGCTGGGGCTCCTGCCGGGCGCGGGAGGCACCACCCGCACGGTCCGCATGTTCGGGCTGGTGACCGCCCTTCAGGAGATCCTGCTGACCGGCAGGAAGTTCCGTCCGGCCGACGCGCTGGCCAGGGGACTGGTCGACGAACTGGTCGACGATCCGCACCGCCTCGCCGTGGCCGCCCGGGAATGGATCGCCACCGACCCTGAACCTGTGCAGCCGTGGGACCGTCCGGGCCACCGTGTTCCCGGCGGCAGCCCGGGCAGCCCCGCACTCGCCGGTGTCCTGCCGTCGCTGCCCGCCGTACTGCGCAAGCAGTCCCACGGCTCGCCCGCTCCCGCGGCGCACAGCCTGCTCTGCGCCGCGGTCGAGGGCGCCCAGGTGGACTTCGACAACGCTCTGACGATCGAATCCCGGTACTGCGTGGACCTGATCTGCGGGCAGATCTCGAAGAACATCGTCAAGTCGATGTTCTTCGACATGCAGGCGATCAACCGGGGGGCCAACCGGCCGGAGGGCCACCCGCGTCACCGAGCGCGGAAGGTGGTCGTGCTGGGCGCCGGCATGATGGGCGCCGGGATCGCCTACGTGAGTGCCAAGGCCGGCCTGGAGGTGGTCCTCAAGGACGTGACACCGCAGGCGGCGGAACGCGGCAAGGCGTACAGCGCCAGGATCCTGGACAAAGCCGTTCAGCAGGGCAGGAGCACGCCGGAGCAGAAGGAGGAGATCCTGGCCCGGATCACGCCGACGGCCGATCCGGCCGACGCCGCCGGCGCGGATCTGCTCATCGAGGCGGTGTTCGAGGAGCCAGGGCTGAAGAGGAAGGTCATGGCGGAAACAGCGGGTCAACTGGCTCCGGATGCACTCCTCGCCTCGAATACTTCCACCCTTCCCATCACCGGGCTGGCTGAAGGGCTGGCTGCCCCGGAGAACTTCATCGGGCTGCACTTCTTCTCCCCCGTCGACAAGATGAAGCTGTTGGAGATCGTGGTCGGCGACAAGACCAGCGACGCGACACTGGCCAAGGCGATCGATGTCGCCCGGCAGATCGGCAAGACCCCCATCGTGGTCAACGACAGCAGGGGCTTCTTCACCAGCCGCGTCATCGGGCAGTTCATCAACGAGGGCGCAGCACTGCTCGGCGAGGGCATACCGGCCGCCTCGATCGAGCAGGCAGCCCTGCAGGCGGGCTACCCGGTCGGGCCACTGGCGCTCATGGACGAACTGTCGCTGACTCTGATGCGCAAGATCCGCGAGGAGACCGCAGCCGCCCACCGCGCGGCCGGCATCGACACGCCCGCGCACCCGGCCGATGCTGTGCTCGACCGCATGATCGACGAGTTCGGCCGCGAGGGGCGCGCCGCCGGAGCCGGATTCCACGAATACGCCGAGGGCAGGAAGCAGGGCCTGTGGCCGGGCCTCAAGGGCGCCTTCGGGGGCACCGGAACCGATGTGCCGCTCATCGACATACAGGAGCGCATGCTCTTCGCCGAAGCGCTGGACGCCGTCCGGTGCCTCGACGAGGGCGTGGTGCGCTCGGTCGCCGACGCCAACATCGGGTCGGTCCTCGGCATCGGCTTTCCCGTGTGGACCGGCGGGGTCATTCAGTACGTCAATCAGTACCAGGGCGGCCTGCCCGGCTTCGTGGCCAGGGCAGGGGAGTTGGCGCAGCGCCACGGTGAGCGGTTCACGCCCCCGGATTCGCTCGTCCGAAGGGCCGCGAACGCGGAGGAGTACCAGTGACCGCATGTGACGAACAGGCCCTCTGACCAGGCGAACGGTGTGCTTCTGTGCCGGAAGACGGTGGAAGCCGGATGGGACCGCGTACACGTTTCCGCCCTGCTTCCACCGTCGGCCCTGGCCCTGACCGCCATTGCCCGGCGATACGGCGATACGGCGATCGGTTACGGAGACGCCGAGGCCCCTGGGAATGCGCGGCGCACGGAACTGTCACCGTTCGCCGGAGGCCGGGGGCGCCGGCTGCTGGGACGGCGTCCCGCGTGATGCCGCCAGGGGCTGTGGTCATCGCCGCGCCTGGTCCGGCCCGTTGGCGGGCGGTCTCGCCCAGCCGCACGGCGAGCAGCTGAGAGACGACGTCACGGCCATCGCCTTCGACGCGGACACGCGGGTAACCCGATGCGCTTGTTCCGGTGCGGAGTTACGCGCTCCCGACGACGAAGCGGACCTTGGGCAAGCCCTGTAGTCCCAGGTCAGTAGCACCTGTCGTTCCCTGTTGGCCGCGCCTGGGGCATCCCTGCTCGTGAGGGCGCGAGGCACGGCGCTGTAGGATCCGGTTCGGATGTCCCCGACGAGGAGAGCGCACCGCGGATGCCGCCGTCATCGGAAGCGACTCGGAACCGTCTGATGGACGCCGGTGTCCGGCTGTTCGCCGAGCACGGCATCGACAACGTCAGCCTGCGCGAGATCACGCGCGCCGCCGGTGCCCGCAACTCGGTCGCGCTGCAACATCACTTCGGCGATCGCGACGGCCTCCTGCGGGCGATCGTCGAAAGGTACCGGACGGGGATCGAGGTACGTCGGCACGAGCGGCTCGACGCGTGCGGTGACCGGCCCGGACTACGGCCGCTCGCCGAGGCCCTCGTAGTCCCGCTGGCGGCGTGCCTGCACGAGGACGGCGGTCCGGCCTTCCTGCAGATCTTCGCCGACCTCGTCAACCGGCCCCGGCCGCTGCTCGAGCCACTCCAGCCCACCGGCGGTGACATCGACGACAGCATGGAACGCTGGCGGCGCATGCTCGATCCGTTGCTGCCTCGCGGAGCTGCCCACGTCCACCGCCGATTCTCCGCGACGCTCTATGCCAGTGTCGAAATGGCCCGCTGCGCACGCTCCGGACCGCAGGCCGACACCGACACGGATGTCGTCACGGCCGCCACGGTCGACGTCGTCGCCGCGATCCTGTCCGCACCGGTCTCGGCGGAGACGGCACGCGCGGTCCGGGCTCGCGACGCCCGGCGTGCCCGGACCAGGTCATCGGCCTGAGTATCCCGCGCTGAATATCCCGCGGCGTCGGCCCTCGCGAGCGGCGCCGGCCGAATGGCGGGCGCCTTCGGCAGGATCGTCGTGGAGGTGGTCATGACGACCTCCACGACCCAGGGATGCCCGTCCACCCGGCCACGGCCCTCGGTCGTCAGGGCGGTCACCGTCCTTTTCCGTCCGCGGGTGGCGGTCCGGGAGGCCGGGCGCGTGCTGAGCGGGCGCCGGGCCGCAAGCCGCTGAACCAGCAACGTGGACACTGCCCACCAGTTGCATTGCCGGCGCGCCAGTGCCATTGTAATGCACGTGCATTATAACGAGGTATCTGATGCGCCGCAGGTGCACGGGATCGACGCCCCGCGGCTGGCTCGATGGATGGACGAGCGGCGGATCGGCGCAGGTCCTGTGGCGGAGGTCCGCCTGCTCGGTGGTGGCACGCAGAACGTCGTGGCCGAGTTCCGGCGAGGTCGGGAGCGGTACGTGCTGCGGCGGCCACCGGTGTCCGGACGTACCGACGGCTCCGCGACGATGCTCCGCGAGGCGGCGGTGCTCGACGCGCTCGAGCACACGGATGTGCCACATCCCCGGCTGGTGGCCGCGTGCGCGGACGAGTCGGTGCTCGGGGCCGCGTTCTATCTGATGGAGCCGGTACCGGGCGTCAATCCGGCGACCGCGTTGCCGGAGCCCTTCGTCCGCGACGCGGCGCTGCAGCGTGATCTCGGCTTCGCCATGGTGGACACGCTCGTCGCGCTCCGGGATGTCGACGTGTCGCACCCGCTCCTGCGCGACCTCGGTAGGCCGGAGGGCTGGCTCGAACGGCAGGCCCCCCGGTGGCTGCGGCGACTGGCGGTCACGGCGGAGATCCCTGGCTACCGGCCGCTGCCGCAGGCACGTCTTGAGGCACTCGGGCAGTGGCTCGGCGCGCACCGCCCGGCGCGGATGCGGACCGGGCTCGTGCACGGTGACTTCCATTTCGCGAACGTGCTCGTCGACCAGGCCCGCCCGCAGATCGTGGCCGTCGTCGACTGGGAACTCGTATCGATCGGCGACCCTCGGCTCGATCTGGGCCATTTCCTGGCCGTGCTCGGTTTTCCGCCGATTCCCGGGCTGCCCGACCTGCCCGGCATGCCGGGGCCGGACGAGGTGATCCAGCGATACCAGCAGCTCACCGGCGACACCGCCGAGGCGGACCTGTCCTGGTTCCGCGTGCTCGCGTGCCTACGGCTGACCGCGATCCTCGAGGAGACGGTCGGGCGTGCGGTGCTGGGTCACGCACCGGCCGAGCTGGGGAAGACGTTCCGGGCTGTGACCTTGCGTCTGCTGGCTCTGGCCGAGGACGTGATCGACATGACGAAAGGCTTGTGATGGTCAGCTTCGAGACCGATCCGCAGTACCAGAAGCTCCTCGACTGGGCGGAGGAGTTCGTGCGCGAAGAGGTCGAGCCGCTCGACCACGTCTTCGCCAACCCCTATGACCGGTCCGACGAGGAAGCCGTGCGCGCCGTGCGTCCACTGAAGCGGCAGGTGCGGGAGAAGGGGCTGTGGGCATGTCACCTGCCGCGCGAGCTGGGCGGCGGAGGCTACGGCCAGGTCAAGCTCGCGCTCCTCAACGAGATCCTCGGACGCTCGGCCTGGGCGCCCACCGTCTTCGGCTGCCAGGCGCCCGACTCCGGTAACGCCGAGATCCTCGCCCACTACGGGACCGACGAGCAGCGGGCGCGGCATCTGCAGCCGCTGCTGGACGGAGAGACCGTCTCCTGCTATGCGATGACCGAGCCCCAGGCCGGCGCCGAGCCGCGGATGTTCACCTGCCGCGCGGAACGCGACGGCACGGACTGGGTCCTCAACGGCGAGAAGTGGTTCGCCTCGAACGCGCGGTTCGCCGCCTTCACCATCGTCATGGTCGTCACCGATCCGTCCGTGCCGATCCACCGCGGGGCCTCGATGTTCCTCGTCCCCGCCGGGACACCCGGTGTGGAGATCGTCCGCAACGTCGGCGTGTTCGGCGAGGATCCGGCGATCGCGGCGCACGCGTATGTCCGCTACGACGACGTCCGGCTCCCGGCTCAGGCCATGCTCGGCCCGGAAGGCGGCGGATTCGAGGTCGCGCAGGTCCGGCTCGGCGGTGGCCGCGTCCACCATGCGATGCGTGCCATCGGCTCCGCACGCAAGGCGTTCGACTTGATGTGCGAGCGCGCGCTGTCCCGCCTGCTTCCCGGCGGCACGCTCGCCGACCTGTCGACCACGAAGGAACGCATCGCGCAGAGCTGGCTGGACATCGAGCAGTTCCGGCTGCTGGTGCTGCGCACCGCATGGCTGATCGACAAGCACAACGACTACGCCAAGGTCCGGGGCGACATCGCGGCGGTCAAGGCGGCGATGCCGGAGATGCTCCACCGCGTCGCGCGCCGCAGCCTGCACCTGCACGGGTCGCTGGGGGTGACCCCCGAGCTGCCCCTGGGCGCTCTGCTGATGGAAGCCGAGTGGCTCGCACTGGCGGATGGCCCGACGGAGGTGCACGAGGCGACACTGGCCAAGCGGATCCTGCGGGACTACCAGCCCGCCCCGGACCTGTTTCCCAGCGCGCACCTGCCCCGGCTGCGCCAAGCCGCACTCGCCAAGTACCCGGACAGCCGGCGATGACGACAACGAACCTGTTCGACCTGAGCGGCAGGATCGCCGTCGTCACCGGCGGGAGCCGCGGGCTGGGCCGGGAGATCTGCCTGGCCTACGCCGAGCACGGCGCGACCGTCGTCGTGGTCAGCCGCAAGGCGGACGCCTGCCGTGAACTGGCCGAGCAGATCACCCGGGACACCGGGCAGCAGGCTGTCGGCCTGGGCTGCCACGTCGGGCGCTGGGCCGACTGTACGGAGCTGGTGGACACCGTGTACGAGCGGTTCGGCCGGATCGACGTCCTTGTGAACAACGCCGGCGTATCCCCGTTGTACGCCTCGCTCGACGAGGTGACCGAGGAACTGTTCGACAAGGTGATCGCGGTGAACCTGAAAGGCCCGTTCCGGTTGGCCGCCCTGGTCGGCACCCGGATGGCCCAGGGCAGCGGCGGGTCCATCATCAACATCAGCAGCGCGGGCGCCGTGTCACCGTCGCCACGGGAACTCCCCTACGCGGCCGCGAAGGCCGGGCTGAACGTCCTCACCGGTGGCATGGCCCGCGCTTTCGGGCCGACCGTCCGGGTCAACACCATCATGCCGGGTGCTTTCCGGACCGACGTCACCAAGGCGTGGGACCTCGAGGCGTTCGAGCAGTTCGCCCGCCGGGAGTTCCCGCTGGGGCGGATCGGCACCCCGGCCGAGATCACCGGAGCGGCGCTGTACCTGGCCGGCGACGCGTCGAGCTACACCACCGGCGCGACGATCACGGTCGACGGCGGGATGACGTCGTCGCACGCCTGACCCGCGGGACGCGCCACTGGTGCCACCTGCGCCGATGACTCCGGTCCCGAGATGGCTGGCCCGGCCGGCCGGCCGGCTGCCGCAGCCTGTCGAAGCCGCTCATCACCAGTAGGTGACGCTGTCGGGGATCTTGGAGGTCAGGATTTCCCTGCGGTGCGCCATGCGGTCGGCCGTGGGATCTGTTGCCAGTCCAGGAAGTTCTGGAGGGCCGTGGGTGTCCGAGGTCGGCGTTCAGCCGTTGGTGTAGCGAGTTCCGCGTTGACGCGTTCGATGTTGACGGCGATGGCGGTGAGGACGTGCTGGACGTGGGTCTTGGTCTGACTCCGGTAGCGGGTTTGTCGCATGCCGTGGCCGTTGACGAACTCGTTGACGGTGCTCTCGATGCCGGCGCGCATCGCGTAGTTCGCCTTCCAGGGAGTGGTCTGCTGGGCGGCTCGGGCGGCAGCCTGCCGTTCGTAGAGCTGCTGGGGCAGGAAGTTCAGCTGCCGTCGGTCGCCGCGGGTGGAGCTGGACTTGACCGGGCACTGGCCGCAGTCCTCCTTGGCAAACCTGACCCGCGTGTAGGGGGTGATCGACAGAGGCGTCGACCATTCCCGGCTCGGTTTGCCCTGCGGGCAGACGACCTGCCGTCGTTCCCAGTCGATGGTGAAGGCGTCGCGGTCGAACACGTTGCCCTGGCGTGACTGGCGGATGCGCTTCTTCCGGACCGGTCCCACCAGCGTGATCCCGTGCTCGCGAGCGGATTGGTCCTGCTGGACGATCGAGGTGTAGCCGCCGTCGACCAGATGCTCGTCGGGCAGAAGGTCTCGCTGGGCCAGCCGGTCGTGGATGGCCGGCAGGGCCCTGATGTCGTAGAGCGTGGCCGGGGTGGTGGTCACGTCCGTGATGATGTTCACCGTGTCGTCGTCGCAGGTCTCCGTGACGTGGGCCAGGAACTTCTTCCAGCGGGTGTCGTTCCGGCGGGAGTACCGGGCGGTCAGGTCGTAGGGCGAGACGATCGCGGTGGACGAGGGCGGTAGTCCGGCCTCATCAGGTTCGCGCCGCTGGACTCGTGCTCGGTCGTCGACCCAGTAATTCTGGAGAAAGATCTGCCGTAGTGCCTGGACCTGCGGCCCCTGCCACAGTGCGCGAAGGTAGGTGCGGACGTAGCGCAGCAAGAGGTAGACGTCGTCCCCGGTGTTCTTGATGCGGGTCTTCGGCCGGGTCGGGGTCCGGCCCAGCCGGGACGCCCGTCCGTAGCGTTCGCCCCATTCGTCCGTGACCAGCCCGACCAGCTCCTGCGGTGCCTGACGTGCGATTTCCTCCAGGGCAGCTCGCATGGCCTCGGTGACCATCTCAAGGCGTGTCAGGTCCCGGACCGCACTCAGGATGTGGGTGGAGTCGGTCCGCTGCCGTCCTCGTTCCCTGACCAGTCCGGCGACTTTGATCTGTTCCAGTACGAGGTCGAGCAGCTTGTCCGCCCTGCCGTCCTCGGCCAGGCGCTCACGGAAGTCGGTCAGGACGCTGTGGTGGAAGCCGGGGTCGTCCAGTTCCATGCCCAAGGCGTATTTGAAGTCGATCCGGCAGCGGACGGCCTCGGCGGCCTGGCGGTCGGAGAGCTCCAGAAGGAACTGGAGGACCGACACGGTCGCCAGCTGGGCCGGTGAGAGCCCTGGCTTGCCGTCCCGCGGGTACCACTCGACGAAGTCCTCGTCCCGCCAAAGACCGTCGAGATGGTCGCGGATGGCCATGGCGGTGGTGCCGTGGGGGTTGACTGGCGCGGGCGACCTTCGCGGTCAGCTCCGGCACCTCCGAGCCGGAACGGGGCTGAATGCACAACTCGGTCTCCTCCGGTGGGACGGAGACTCACCGTCGCAGCAGCACCCACAACGAAGAGCACAGTTCGCTCGAACTGACACCGCAAGGGCTACACCCTGGTGCGGGTTGACGTAAGTACCACCCGCCACTGCAACATCGCAGGGCACAGTTCTGGCGTTCGCGAAACCGTTACAGGGGGCGTGATCACGGGGTCACGGAGACCACAACACCGCGTTGAGCTGCAGAAATGGCTTTGTGAGGGAAGACGGGACCCGACGGCCACCCATGCACCCGACCTGCCAATCTCCAAGATCCCCGACAGCGTCAGGGCCTGCTCACCCGTTGCGGATGAGCAGGCCTCCGTCGACCGGGACGGTGGCGCCCGTGAGGTAGGAGGCGCTGGGCAGGCACAGATCGAGCATGATGTGCGCGATCTCCTCGGGCCGGCCGTAGCGCCGCAGCGCGGTGCGTCTGCGCGCGAACGCCTGCTTGTGCTGGTCGGGGATGCCGGCGGTCAGCCCGGTCTCGACGGGCCCGGGAAGCAGACAGTTGCAGGTCACGCCTTCCGGGCCCAGTTCGACGGCGAGAGCGCGGGTGAGGCCGGTGACACCGGCCTTTGCCGCGGCATAGGGCGTGAGGCCCGCCGTGGCGGCGCAGGCCTCGGTCGAGGCCACGTTGAGGATCCGGGGGAACGGTGAGCGAAGCAGCCAGGGCAGGGCGGCGCGGACGGTGCGCGGAACCGCCGTCAGCATGACGTCGAGGGCACGCTGCCAGACGTCTTCGTAGCCGGCGTCGCCGATCGCGGCCTGCGGGGCGAAGCCGGCGTTGTTGATGAGGCAGTCGAGCCCGTCGAACTCGGTGGCGGCCTCGCCGACCACGCGCTCGATCTCGGTGCCGTCCGCGACGTCCAGCCGCCAGGCCCGCCCGCGCCCGTCCTGGGCCGCGATGCCGGACGCGACCGCCTCCGCGGCTGCCGCGTCCTGGTCCGTGACCGCTACCCAGGCACCCTCCGACGCGAACAGTCGGGCCGCGGCGGCACCTATGCCGCTTCCCGCGCCGGTGATCAGCAGCGCCGCCCCGGCGATGGACCGCGGCGCCTGTCCCGCCGAGTACGAGCGTGTTGCCATGCCCGGGCTCCTTACTGTGATCGGATTAGTGTGATCGCAATCGTCTTCGCCGCTCAGATCGCGCGGCCGGCCTGCTCCCAGTAGGGCGCGCGCAGTTTGCGTTTAAAGATCTTCCCGGAATCCTCCCGGGGGAGCGTCTCAGCGAACTCGATGCGGCGCGGCACCTTGTAGCCGGCGATCCGCTCGCGCAGGAACGCCCGCACCTGCTCCGCGGTCGGGGCGCAGCCCGGTTCGGCTTGGATCACCGCGCACACCGACTCGCCGAACTCCTCGTCGGGGATACCGAACACGGCGCTGTCGGCGATCCCGGGCATGTCGCACAAGACCGCTTCGATCTCGGCCGGATAGATGTTCACCCCGCCGGAGATGACCATGTCGATCTTGCGGTCGCAGATGTAGAGGTACCCGTCCTCGTCGAGATAGCCGACGTCGCCGACCGTGACGAGCCCGTCGCGGTCGACCTCGCGGCGCTTGGCGTCGGCGTTGTGGTAGCTGAAATCACCGACACCGGCGTAGCGGACGGCGATCTCGCCGACCTCGCCCGGACCGAGCTCTTGGCCCGCCTCGCCGAGGATGCGGATCTCGGCACCGTCGACGGCTCGCCCCACCGTGCCGGGGTGCGCCAGCGACTCCGCCGAGTCGCAGAACGTCACGTTCCCGCCCTCGGTCGAGCCGTAGTACTCGTGGATGATGGGTCCCCACCAGTCGATCATGGCTCGCTTCACGTCGGGTGCGCACGGTGCGGCGGCATGGGTCACGAACCGCAGCGAGGAGAGGTCGTAGCGCGCACGCACCTCCGGCGCAAGCTTGAGCAGCCGGTTGAACATGACCGGAACGAGGTGGAGGTGGGTGATCCGCTCGTCCTGGATGGCTCGCAGCAGTTCCTCGCCGTCGAACCGCGGAAGGATGACGATGTTCGCCCCTGCCCGGAACGAGAAGAACGCGTGCATGTTCGGGGCGCCGTGATAGGTCGGCCCGGCCACGGCGGTCACGATCTCGCCCGGATCGTCGACGATCGTCAGGCCGAAGCTGAGGGACACCATGCGTACGACCGCGGCCTGCTGCACCGGTGTGAAGGCCGGCCGGCGCACCCCCTTGGGACGTCCCGTCGTGCCCGACGTGTAGAAGACGGCCATCGGCGTCTCCTTGGGCGGCTCACTGCGGGGCGCGAAGCCGTCGACCCAGTCGTGCCAGCAGGTCTCTCCTGGCGCGACGGCGCCGGCGGCCTCCTCGATGCCGTATGCCGTTCGCAGGGCGGCGGGGGTCGGGACCACCAGAACCTGGACACCGTCCGGAATGCCACTTCGCAGCCTCGGCAGGAGGTCGGCATGGATGACGAGCACCCTGGCCTGACTGTCCTCGAGGATGTACCGCATCTCCTCCGGCGAGAAGTGCCAGTTGATCGGGACGGCGTAGGCGCCGAGCACGCCCGCGCCCAGGCTCACCTCGTAGAACTCGATGTCGTTGCGCAGGCAGAACGCGACACTGGAACCCGGTCCCAGGCCGAGAGCCGCGAACCCTGTGGCTGCCCGCCCGATCCTGAGCTGGAGGTCCGCCGCGTCGAGCCGACGGTCTCCGGAGACGATCGTGGCCATAGTTCTCGCCTTCCTCTGGCGTTTCCCGCGTCGCCTCATTGCGCCGCGGGCCTTTTGCTGTCCAAGTCGGACAACGGGATTCGAATGCCATCGCCGCCGCCGACGGTGTGCAGGGGGTTGCCGGTGCCCGGATCGTGCTGCAGGGGCCCATCGGCGTGGGCGCGGTGGCTGTGGAAGTACAGGGTCAGGGCGCCGTGTTCGAGGCGAGGTGCAGCGGGTTCCGGCGAAGCCGAACTTCCACACCGGAGAACTCGTCGTGAGGACGGCAACGCCGGTGGGGGCCCGGCTGTGAGGCGCGTCGCGCCGTCGACAGCGTGCGTGAGAAGCGCGAGCCCCGGATCCGCCACGGCGTCGACCAGGCCGACAGGGGCAGGTCATCGCTCGCGACCTAGGCACGCACGTCAGATCTACGCCGTGGACGACAACGGTGGCGACAAAGAACGCATCGTGCGCCGGTTCCCGATCCTGACGTTGTTCGACATCGGCCAAAACTGACCCACTTCGGCCGCGATCTTCTTTTGTTGAGCACCCGACGATCTTGATGCCCTGTTCGCCTTTGCGGACCTGTCACCGCTTGGCCTGCCGGGGCGAGCAACAGCACGTTGCTGAGGCTGTAGGTGTGAAACGACCTTGCGAAGGAACAGCTTCTTTACGGTGCTCGTGCGAGCGTTGATCCGGTCCCGGTCCCGGTCGCAGAGCGCCCTTGATGCGGAGACTGGCGCCTTCAGCGGCTCTACGGCCACCCGGGCCTCCACGTCGCGGACGTCGTCGTGAGTCATGACGGCTTCGCGCGCCTCCAAGCGGTCAGGACGACGGGGTCACGATGCCGCAAGGTCGTGCGGCAGTGGGTATCACGGACGATGTCGTGCGGATCTCGGTCGGCCTGGAGGACCTGCTCGGCAGACTCGCGGAAACGCTACTTCGATAAACCTCCTGCACCTTCAGTCGTCGAATCCGACGAACGTGGTCGCTTCTGCTACCGATCTGCGTTCCGAGACCACCGCATTGGCTGGAAAGCTCTCGTCGGGCCAGCCCAGAGCGATCGCCTTCAGGATCACCTGGTCATCGTGGATCGCGGCGTGTTCGCGGACCACCGGCGACTGCATGATGCCTTGGCTGTTGATCACCGTTCCGAGGCCGCGGGACCAGGCTGCGTTGACCAGTACTGTCGAAACCGCGCCGCAGTCGAAGGGGGTGTCATCGGTGCTGTCCATGACACGGTCATAGGTGACGATCACGCAGACCGGCGCATCGAATTGCCGGAATCCGCGCATAAGCCAGTCCTCGCGCATCCGCTTGTCGTCGCGGACGATACCCATCGCGGAGAACAACTGCTTGGCGACGCCGATCTGTCGGTCACGGTGTGGACCGGTATAGGCAGGTGCGGTGCGGAACTCACGCGAATCCGGAACACCGGCCAGGGTGCGCTCGATGTTGCCCGCCCGAATACGTTCGAGCGGTTCGCCCGAAATCACGTAGAAGTTGTAGGGCTGCGAGTTGAAGGACGACGGTGCCCGCATGGCCAGGGCGATGATCTCTTCGATCAGCGCCCGAGGAACGGGATCAGGTTTGTATCCCCGAGTGCTACGGCGACCGAGGATGACTTCGTCGAACTGCATGATTCCCCTTGTTGTGAAGGGCACGCTGAAGCGCGAAAGGTGAGCGCCTCGCCATCCGCGAGCTCGATCGGCGATCGATGTCGGGTGAACTCCGGACGCGCCACAACAGGATGGTGAGATTTTATTTCAGAGTAAAAACGCGGTGGGGCATCCCGACTGTAGGGCGAGTACTCGAAGGTGGCAAGGGTGGAGCTGCGACGCAGCCCGCCCCCGCTGATCACCCTTGTCGCACGTTCACCGCCTTCAGGGGCCAGGGCGCGCGGGGAGTCGGCGAACCGGTCGCCGTCCACCGGGTCGAGCGCGACATCCACGTCCCGGCCGCCCGTATGCTCGCGGACCCGGTCGAGCCGGCCGTCCACCCGCATGACCATGTCGGCGTCGGCGGTCCGTGCGGTCTCGGTCTTGCGAGGTCCGCTGACCACCGCGGTGCTGAGCAGCCTCAGGGCGTGGCGCAGGTGCAGCGCGGCGGCGCCGATGCCGCCGGCTGCGCCGTGCACCAGCACCGTCTCGCCCGCCTGGGTCCTGGCGCGCCGGGTGAACGCGAAGCGGCCGGTGAGGTAGTTGGCCGGCATCCTGGTGGCGGAGAGGGTTGGCATGGTGCCGGGCGGTGTGAACACCTGGCCGGGGTCGACCGCGACGACCTGTTGCCAGGCCCCGCTGGGAGTCGGCACCGCGACCGGCTGCCCCGGTGCCGGCCCACTGCCCGCAGGTGCGCGGCGCACCATGCCCGCAGTCTCGGAGCCCGGGATGCAGGGCACCTTGTTCCTGTTCTGGCGCAGGCCCCGGGTGTGGAGCAGGTCGGGGTGGCTGACGCCCGCGGCGTGCGGATTCGCCACCATCCGCCCGTCGTCGGGTTCGTCGATCTCCACCAGTCGCATGCCCTCCGGGTCGACGAGCTCACCGAGCTGTTGCGTGAGCACTCTCCCTCCCTCCCTTCCTGTGACGAGCATCTTCAGTCGATGTCTAGCCGGGGAGCTTAATCAATTCTAGATTAGAATAATAGGGTAGGATGCGATCGAAGTTGGAGGCATGCCTGTGGAGACACGCGATGCGGTACTGCCGCGGCGTTCCGTCCGGGCGCTGGTGGATCGTCCTGTGGACCGGGACCCGCGACGCAAGTCGATCGTGGACCGATATGCCGAGTTGATCGATGAACTCTGTGCGCGAAGCGCGGGAATCGAGGTTGGCTGATGCGTGCCGTACGAGTGACCGAGCTGGCGCGACCGTCGGGAATCGTCGTCGCCGACGTTCCCGAGCCTGAGCCCGGCGATGGTGTGCTGATCGAGGTCGCCGCAGCGGGCATCTGCTTCCCCGACCTGCTCATGAGCCAGGGCAAGTACCAGGTTCAGCCCGACCCGCCGTTCACGCTCGGGCTCGAAGCGGCCGGCCGCGTTCTGCGAGCCCCGGCCGGGAGCACGCTGCAGCCGGGCGATCGGGTGGCGGCCTTCACGTTCGGGGCCTTCGGGGAGCGGCTGCTCGTGCCGGAGGAATCGACGTTCCTCCTGCCGGACGAACTCAGCGACGGGCAGGGCGCCGGGCTGGTCCTGAACTACCAGACCGCCTACTTCGGACTGCGCCTTCGCGGCGGGGTCGAGGCCGGCGAGACGGTTCTCGTGCACGGCGCGGCCGGCGGCGTGGGAACCGCGGCGGTCCAGGTTGCCCGCGGCCTGGGTGCGCACGTCATCGGGGTCGTGTCGACCGCGGAAAAGGCCGAGATCGCGCAACGTGCGGGTGCTCATGACGTGGTGCTGACAGAAAACTGGAGCGCGGAGGTGCGCCGGTCGACCGGTGGACGTGGCGTCGACGTCGTCTACGACCCCGTGGGAGGTGAGCGCACCAGCGAAAGCCTGCGCGTTCTCGCTCAGCAGGGACGGCTGATCGTCATCGGGTTCGCCGATGGCACCATCCCGTCGCTGGCGCTCAACCGTGTACTGCTGCGCAACGTGTCCGTCATCGGTGCCGCCTGGGGGCATTACGTGAACACACGGCCCGAGGTCTTCCGCAGTATCGGGACTGCGCTGGCTCACATGGCTCGTGAGGGCGTCGTCGCTCCGTTGATCGGCCAGACCTACCCGATGGAGAACGTCGCCGAAGGCCTCGCCGCGCTTGATGATCGCCGCGCGCTCGGGAAGCTGATCCTCCAGATCGGATCCGGCTGATGACGGGGCCGCTCGCCCACCTCGCGCCAACCAGCAACTGACAAGGAAAGAAAGGCAGTTCATGGCAGAGACGCAAGATTCGTACCCGCATTCGGCCGACGATGCCGGCGCGAAGTGGATCGCGGACTGTGAGACGCTCGTGACGACCGCTGGTCACCACATCGCCTACCGGCGTCGAGGGCACGGGCACAGCGTGCTGATGCTGCACGGATTCCCTACCTGGTCCTACGACTACGCGGCGGTCGCGGCCGACCTCGAGGCGGACCACGACGTCATCACCATGGACTTCCTGGGCTATGGCGCATCGGACAAGCCCAACCCCTACGAATACAGCGTGGCCGAATCCGCCGACATCGTGGAGCAGCTCGTGTCCCATCTCGGGCTCGAGCGCGTCAACCTGGTGTGCCACGATTACGGCGCGATCGTCGGACAAGAGCTGCTGGACCGCCATAACCGCGGGGCTCTCGGATTCGATCCCAGCAGCACGACGCTCATGAACTGCGCCATCGTCTACAGCGAGTACCGCCCCATGGCGCTGCAGGAGAAACTGGCTGATCCCGAGCACGGGGAGCGAGTCGCGAGCGGCATCACGAGCCCGTGGATGCGGGCGGTACTCGATGGCCTTCGTGGTGTCGCCAAGGTGACCGACGTGGAGTTCGACAACCTGTGGGCCGGTATGTCCCGCGATGAGGGGCACAAGCTGGCGCACCTGCTCATCCGCTACAACGCGGAACGGGATGTTCACCACGAGCGCTGGGAAACCGCGCTGCAGTCGTGGAACGGCCCCCTCAGCCTGGTGTGGGGTCTGCGGGACCCGGTGTCCGGCAGCCACGTGCTCGAACGCGCGACCGAGTTGCTGCCGAACGCGACAGTGACCGCGCTCGACCGGGCGGGGCACTTCCCCCAGGCCGAGGCTCCGGCGCCGGTCGCGGCTGCGATCCGGGCCGCTGCGCGGCCATGACGCATCGAGTGCGAGTCGCATGCCACCAACCACTCGTTCTTGTTCGGAGATGATCAATGAGCACTGATGTCCAGCAGACGCGTCGTGTCGAACTCGCCAAGTGGGGCGTGGAGAACCTCGCCGTCACGCGTGTCGACAGGCCCGGTCCGGGGCCGGGTGAAGTCCTCGTGCGGAACCAGGCGGTGTCCTTGAACTACAGGGATCTTCTGGTCGTGGCGGGACAGTACAACCCGAGGATGGCCTTGCCGCTGGTTCCGATGTCCGACTCGGCGGGAACCATCGTCGAGTCAGGCGCCGGGGCCACGAAGTTTCCGGTGGGCACCCGCGTCATGCCGATCCACGCGCCGGGCTGGATCGCCGGCCGTGCACCGGAATCCGGCGGCGCCCGCGGGGGTGAGACACCCGGCGTGCTGGCCGAGCACGTCGTCTTCGACGAGCGCGACCTGGTGGAAGTTCCCGCGCACCTGTCCGCCGTCGAGGCCGCGACCTTGCCGTGTGCCGGTGTCACAGCGTGGAACGCGCTCTTCGGCGGTGCGGAGCCGTTGCGGCCGGGCGGGCGCGTACTCATCCTCGGGACCGGGGGAGTGGCGCTGTTCGCTCTGCGGTTCGCCAAGCTCGCGGGCGCCGAGGTCGCGATCACGTCCAAGGACGACGCGAAACTGGCACGCGCTTCCGAGATGGGCGCCGACCATCTGATCAACTACCGCGACGACGCGAAATGGGGACGAACGGCGAGGACGATCTTCGACGGTACCGGTGCGGACCTCGTCGTCGAACTCGGGGGAGGCGCCACTCTGCCGGAGTCGCTGCGCGCGGTGCGCCGAGGTGGAACCGTCGCGATGGTCGGCTCGGTCACGGGCGCCGTCGTCGAGAACCTTTCGCTGCCGCCGGTGTTCATGCGTGCCGTCACCATGCGAGGCGTGGCAGTCGGTCCGCGCGAACTGTTCGAGGACATGGCTCGCGCGGTCGGGCGGCACCAGGTGACCCCCGTGGTCGACCACGTGTTCTCCGGCTTGGAATCGGTGGGCGACGCACTGACCACCCTCGCGAACGGGTCGCACTTCGGCAAGCTCGTCATCGAACTGCCCGAATGAGCGCTGGGCTCGTTGCTCGAGCGATGCTTCTACCTGTGACCTCCGGGTTTGCGAGTCCGATCCGTTCAGGTCCGTTTGATCGGCACGCCGGCGGTTTGGGCGGAAGCCCTGCCCGCAAGCGCCTCTCAGGCCGTTCGGCCTGTCGTGGCGGCCGTGCGCCGGGTCCGGGACGTCCCTGACGGCGGGGTAGCGCCCTCTTCCTGTACGGCCGGCGCGCCCAGGCCGTGACGCACCAGGGACCGCGCGGTGCGTACCACGACGTCGAGCGAGCCCTGGCGGGGATTCCACCATTCGGTCGTCCAGTTCAGGGCGCCCAGGATCAGCATGCGGGCGACCCGGGGTTCGAGGTCGGCACGGAGCTCGCCCGCCTTCTGGGCGTCCTGGATGAGTGCGCGCCAGATGTCCCCGTACTTGGCCTCCTCGGCGAGCTGCCGGGTGCGGATGTCCTCGGGGACTTGGCCCGCGTTACGGATCGCGGCGGTGGCGAAGTCCGAGATCGCCAGCTGATAGCGCAGGTGTTCCTCGACGGCCGCGTCGATGCGTTCCATGGGGGTGGTGTCCGCCAAAAGCGCGTCGAGCGCTTCCGCGACATGTTCCCGCAGGCGGGCCACGCCCACCCACATGACCTCTTCGATCAGCACTTCCCTGGACGAGAAGTAGTAGTAGATGGCGGGAGCCTGGATCTGTGCCTGGTCGGCCACATCGCTCAGCCGTGTTCCTGCATAGCCCTTGCGGCTGAGGACATGGGCCGCCGCGTCCAGGATGCGTTCGCGGGTACGCACCGACTTGGAGTCGGAGGTCTCGGTCGGCGGCTTGCCCGCGGATTTTCTAGACACGGATCAATTATAGGTGGTCCACCAGGCTCCGTACCGCCTCGACCGTGCCGGCCGGGTCCGGCCCGACCGGGTCCAGGCTGAGAGTGGTCACGCCAGCTTCCCGGTAGGCGTGGATCCGTTCCGCGACATGACCGGGCGGCCCGATCAGCGTGGTACGGACCAGCCACTCCCGGGGGACTGCGGCCTCGGCCTCCCGCTGCTTGCCGTCCAGGTAGAGGTCCTGGATGACCTTGGCCTCGGCCTCGAAGCCGTACCGGCAGGCCAGGTCGTTGTAGAAGTTCTTGCCCCGGGCGCCCATACCGCCGATGTACCGGGCGGCTGTCGGCCGTTCCCGGTCGAGCAGATCGTCGACCGGGAGGTTCTCGCCGACGGCGACCGGGCCGCCGGCGACGATGTCCAGCGGTGCCAGGTCGGGTGAGCGGCGCGCGGTCCCCGCGGCGAGTGCGGGTCCGAAGACCTCCTTCGCCCTGTCCGGCATGAAGAACAAGGGCAGCCAGCCGTCCGCCAGTTCGGCCGTCGCGCGCAGCGAGCGCTCCATCAGCGACGCACAGTAGACGGGGATGTTGTTGCGGTACGGGTGGTTGATCAGCCGTAGTGGCCTGCCGAGCCCTGTTCCCCGGTCGGCGGGCAGGGGGAGTTGGTAGACCTTTCCGTCGTGCGTCAGGGGTGCCTCCCGGCGCCACACCTTGCGGCAGATCTCGATGGTCTCGGTGATCCGCCGCAGCGGCTGATCGAACGGCACGCCGTGGAAGCCCTCGACGACCTGCGGTCCTGAAGCACCGAGGCCGAGGGCGAAGCGGCCGCGGGAGAGACTGTCCGCGGAGGCGGCGCTCATGGCCAGCAGGGTGGGGGTGCGGGTGAAGACGTTGACGATGCCGGTCCCGATCTGCATCCGCTCGGTCGTCGCGGCGAGGTAGCCGACGAGCGTCATGGCGTCGAAGCCGTAGGCCTCCGGGACCCACACCATGTCCAGGCCGGCCGACTCCAGGTCCCGGACCAGCCGGGCCGTCTCCACCGGATCACCGGTGTACCTGGACAGCAGCATCGACAGTTTCACTTGGTCCTCCGGGCGGTTGTGCGAACGTGGGCGTCGCCGATGTACGGCGGTGGCGGGGTGCCGCGGTTGGTGCGTGGCCCTACACGAGGCCACCCCGGCTGATCAGCTGGGCGGCGATGACATTGCGCTGGATCTCGTTGGTGCCCTCGCCGACGATCATCAGGGGCGCGTCCCGGAAGTAGCGCTCGACTTCGTACTCCGTGGAGTAGCCGTAGCCGCCGTGGATCCGTACGGCGTTGAGCGCGATCTCCATCGCCGTCTCGGAGGCGAACAGCTTGGCCATGCCAGCCTCCATGTCGCAGCGGCCTCCGGAGTCGTACTTCTCCGCGGCGTGCAGCACCAGTTGGCGGGCCGCGGTGAGCTTGGTGGCCATGTCCGCGAGGTAGTTGCCGATCGACTGGTGCTTCCAGATCGGCTTGCCGAAACTCTCGCGCTCCTGGGCGTAGCGCAGCGCGTCGTCGAAGGCCGCCTGCCCGACGCCGAGCGCCCGGGCGGCCACCTGGATCCGGCCGACCTCCAGACCCTTCATCATCTGGGCGAAGCCGTGTCCCTCGACGCCGCCCAGGAGCGCCTCGGCGGGCGCGTGATAGTCGTCGAAGGAGAGTTCGCAGCTCTCGACACCCTTGTAGCCGAGCTTGGGCAGGTCCCGCGAGACGGTGAGACCCGGACCGTGCTCGACGAGCAGGACGCTGATGCCCTTGTGGCGGGGTGACGCGCCGGGGTCGGTCTTGCACAGCAGTGCGATGAGCTGCGAACGGCGGGCGTTGCTGATCCAGGTCTTGGTGCCGTTGACGACATACCCGCCGTCCGGCAGGCGGCGGGCACCGGTGCCCATCGCCTGCAGGTCGGAGCCGCCGCCCGGCTCGGTCAGCGCCATCGTGGCCCGTACCTCGCCGGTCGCCATCCTCGGCAGGTAGCGGTTCTTCTGCTCCTCGGTACCGAAGGCGAGCAGCAGTTTGGCGACCACCGTGTGGCCGCCCATGGCTCCGGCCAGGCTCATCCAGCCCCGGGCCAGCTGTTCGGTCACGCCGACGTAGCAGGATGTGGAGACCGGCGCCTCGCCGTACGGCTCGGGGATGGCCAGGCCGTAGACGCCGAGTGCCTTCATCTGCTCGATCAGCTTCTCGGGATACGCGTTGGCGTGCTCCAGCTCCCGCACCACGGGCCGTACGTCCCGGTCGACGAACTCCCGGACGATGTCGACGACGGCCTGTTCCTCGTCGGACAGGATGGGCATACGGGTCTCCTCGCTCGGCTTCCGCTGCTTGGCCTCCGATTATAGTCTAAATTAAATTAAGTGACGAGAGGGGTTCGGATGGCTGAGGACAACCCGGTTGGTGCGGTCAGGTCGTGTCTGTCGGTGCCGGGATCGGACGATCGCAAGATCGCGAAGGCGGCCGCATCCGCAGTGGACGAGATCGTGCTCGACATCGAGGACTCGGTGCCCCCGGCCGGCAAGGCCGGAGCGCGGGACCTGGTCGCCTCCTGGCTGAACAGGTCCGCGGAGATCGGCCCGCGGATCGCCGTACGGGTCAACGCGCCACGGACGCCGTGGTGCCATGAGGATGTCATCGTCTGCGCGGGCCGGGCGGGCGCGGCGTCGATCGTGCTGCCCAAGGTGGAGTCCGCCGGCGACCTGGCATTTGTGGAGCGGCTGCTGGACGGCGTTGAGGCCGCCGCCGGGCGCGTCGAGCCCGTCACCGTGCAGGCGCTGATCGAGACGGCGGCCGGCCTGGCCAACCTGCGGGAGATCGTAACGGCCACTCCTCGGCTGACCACCCTGATCATCGGCTACGCCGACCTGGCGGCCTCACTGGGCCGCGCGGCGGACGTCCCGGCCGAGACCTGGCTGCGCGCCCAGGACGGCGTCCTGACGGCAGCCCGCAGCGCGGGTCTCGCCGCCCTGGACGGGCCGTATCTCGGGGTGGCGGCCGACGAGCGGTTCGCCGAGCACGTGCAGCGCGCCGCGCAGCTCGGCTTCGACGGCAAGTGGGTCATCCATCCCGGCCAGATCCAGCCGGTGAACGAGGCGTTCACGCCGACGGCGGACGAGGTGGAGCGGGCACGGGCGGTGCTGGCCGCGCTGGAGCGGGGCAGGGTGCAAGCCAAGGGTGCCGTCGCTCTGGACGGCCGGATGCTCGACGAGGCCGTCGCGCTGTCGGCGCGACGCGTACTGGCGAAGGCGGGAGGCTCGCGGGCATGAGCGAGGAACGTACGGTGGAAACGGTGCACACGGCATCCACGGCTCGTACGGAGCGTACGGCCGAGGGGCCGTACTTCGACGAACTGGCGGTGGGTCAGGTCTTCGGCGGGGCACCCGCGATGACGCTCACCGCCGGGCACGCCGCCACCCACCAGGCGATCGTGGGGGACCGGCTCGCGCTCCCGCTGGACGAGGAGCTGAGCCGCGCGGTGACCGGCCGGGCCCCACTTGCGCACCCGGCCCTGGTCTGGGACGTGGCCATCGGCCAGTCCACGCTGGCCACCCATCATGTGAAGGCCAATCTCTTCTACCGCGGGCTGGTCCTGCGCCGTGCCCCCCTCATCGGCGACACCCTGCGCACCACCACGGAAGTCGTCGCGCTGCGCCAGAACAGGGCGCGCGAGGGGCGTCGCCCCACCGGACTGGCCGCCCTGAGGATCACCACCACCGATCAGCACGACCGCCCGGTGCTGGACTTCTGGCGCTGCGCCATGCTGCCGCTGCGCAACCCGGACACGGACACCGGCCACGCCGCCGACCTCGACGTGGTGGGTGCCGCGCCCGGCGGTGCCGCGCTCGCCGCCGTCGCTGAGGGATGGCGACTCGACCGGTTCGCGCAACGGGTGGCCGGACCCCGGCCGACCGACCTCGCCGAGGGGACCCTCTGGGAGGTCGGCGGCGGGGACGTCGTGTCGAGCGCGCCCGAGCTGGCGCGGCTGACGCTCAACGTGGCCATGGCGCATCACGATCAGAGCGCGGCGGGCGGCCGGCGGCTGGTCTACGGCGGCCACACGATCGGCGTGGCCCTCGCCCAGGCGGCCCGGGCTCTCCCGTCCATTGTCACCGTGGCCGGGTGGCACGGCTGCGACCACCTCGGCCCCGTCCACGAGGGCGACACCCTGCACAGCACCGTCGCCGTGGAGCGCGTACACCCGCTGGACGGTCACGGCGGGCTGGTGCATCTGCGGTCGAAGGTCCGCGCCGTCCACGCCGACGAACCGCCGCGCGACGTCCTGGACTGGAGGTACGCCGTCGTGCTCGCCTGATAAGCACGGCGGGTCAACGGACCGGAGCGAACCGCCGGACTCCGTCGGCACGCTGCCAGAGGACCGCGCCCTGCTGGGCCAGGACGTCCAGGTGGGCGTCGATCTCCAGCACCGCGGTCATCTGGTGGACGAGTGGAAGGTCGTCCAGCCGGCGCTGCCGCCGGGTCCACGGCAGAGCGCGCGCCACCGCGTAGGCCGTCTCCGCGCCGGAAGCCACCTGGCGCAGCACCTCGTCCAGCCGCTCCTCATGATGCGCGATCAGTTCGTCCACCCGCGTGTGGACGCTCCTGGTCACGGGTCCGTGCGCGGGCAGCAGCAGCGCGTCCGGCAGTTCCCGGACCATGCGCAGGGAGGCGAGATAGGACCGCAGCGGGTACTTCTCCGGCGACCGTTCGAATCCCAGCGACGGGGTGATGTGCGGCAGTACGTGGTCACCGGAGAACAGCAGGCCTGCGCGGGGGTCCCCGACCACCACATGACCGCGGGTGTGGCCGGGTGTGGCCCGCACGTCCAGACGGCGGTCCGCTAGGACGATCCGTTCACCGTCCGACAGCCATGCGTCCGGTGGGCCGAACGGCATGTCCCGGTCCTGCTGTTCTACCGGCACGGCATCCACCAGGGCCGCCAGCCCGGGCGCACCGCACTCGCGCAGCAGGTCGACCTGGCGGGGCCATATCCCGTCGTCCAGGTCGAAGCCCTCGATCGTGTGACGCTCTTCCCGGCCGACCCGCACCCGGGTGCCCAGCGATTCGCGCAACGCCAGTGCCTGGGTGTAGTGGTCCCAGTGGGCGTGGGTCACGATGACCTGGTCGATGTCCCCGAGTCCGTGTCCCAGGCTCTGCAGTGCCTCGACGAGCGCCTTCTCGGTCTCCGGCCTGGCCCAGCCCGCGTCGATCAGTACCAGTCCGCCGGGATCCTCGATCAGATAGACGTTGACCGCCGCCAGTCCGTCCACGGGCAGCGCCAGAGGGACGCGGTAGACATGCTCCACGACGGGGTGGGCGCCGGGCTCGGTCCAGTCGTCGGGCTGATCCAACAGTGGTGTCGCCAAGGCCTGCTCCCGTGTCGCGCTCGACAGAAGAAATCTATCCTATCTTAAATTAAATATCCTAGGGTCGCGGTGCCACTGCCCAGGGCTGGACATGACGGCGCCGAGAAGACTGAGACGCTCTGGTGAAATTGCGTCGGCCTCCTGAGGCTCGTGGCCCTGGACGCCATCTCCAAGAGCTCCCCGGAGGCCAGGACCCCGGAGCCGAGCAGAATCCGATCGCCCAGGTCGGCGAGCCGGCCGCGTTCGGTCCCCGGGAAGGGGTGGAAGCGCTCGCTGAAATCCGCGAATGCCAGGGTCGTGCACAGAGCACCTCGTCGTACCGCTCGGCCAGGTCCAGGAAGTCGCGCATCCCCCTGTTGTCCGACACCACGGCGGTCCAGGAAGTCGGTGTACTCCGGCGTTCCCATGTGCGCCACGATCAGAAGCAGGCGTGGGTGACGGGCGAGAAGGCGGCCCACCGGCTCCGGCCCGGTGTGTTTGCCGGGCGCGGGGCCCTCCCGGCCGCACCACGGCAGTCGGCGGGGGCTGGAGACGCTGGTATGCATGTGGAGAGGGCCACGACCGGGTGTCGTGGCCCTCTCCTGGGCCCTGCAGGGGAGCGGGGCCTGTTCCTGTCGACCGGCTGGGCGACTCAGCGGAATCCGTTGCTGGTCAGTCCTTGCCGAGCAGCCGCCAGATCTGGTTCTTCTTGGTGGTCAGGGCGCTTGTCGCGTCGCAGGTCCACTGGTGGACGAGGGCGCCGGCGGTGGTGGAGATGTCGCTGACGTCGACGCACTTGCCGCTGTTGACGGCGACGAGCTGGTAGTCGTGGCTGTTGCCGAGCGCGGTCACCGCGTTCAGCTTGAACCGCTGATTGGTGCCTCCGTGGCAGGTCCACTGCTGGACGGCGGCCCCGTTGGCTTTGGAGTAGGCGGAGATGTCGAGGCACTTGCCACTGGAGTGGTTGACGACGGTGTAGGTGTCGGTGGCGCCGCTGACGGGGTGGAAGTCGAAGACCTGTTCCTGGCCGCTGCCGCAGGTGTTCTGCTGGTACTGGGTGCCGTCGGCGCTGGACTGGGAGGGGTCTTCGAGGCAGAGCGAGCTGTGCTGGGCGACGGCCGTGGAGGAGAAGCCGGTCGAGGCGCCGATGTGCAGGCTCTGCGGTGCGAAGGAGATTTCGTCGAAGTGCGGCGCGGAGCTGGAGCGCATCGGCTGTCCGATGTCGGCGCCGCCGCCGGAGTAGACCAGGCCGATGGTGGTGCCGTCGTAGTTGTAGAGCTGTGAGGCGGTGAACTTGACCGTGTTGGTGCCCTTGGTGAGGGTCACGGGCACGGTGTAGTCGGCGAACTGGTTCCAGTGCAGGGTGTTGGCGAAGTTGACGCGGGTGGTGTCGCCGCCGTTGACGCTGACGTCGGCGTGCTCGACCAGGATGTCGGGGTTGCCGCGGCTGACGGTCATCTTCTCGCCGTTGGCGTAGCGCATGGTCATGGCGTAGGTGCCCGCCGAGGGCGCGTCGACGTTGAGCGTGAGCGAGTTGGCTGTTCCGTCGCCGATGCCGGTGACGACGCCGCCGTCGGCCTGGCTGTAGGTGGTGTCGGCGGCCGCGGTGCCGGTGAGGGTGCCGTCCTCGGCCTGGTAGGTGACGACGTTGCCGGTGGTGACGGCGTCGGTGGCGCTGAACGGGGTGACGGCCAGGTCGTCCAGGGCCAGGGTGCCGCTGGTGCCGGTCACCTTGACCTTGTTGATGCCGGAGTCCAGATAGACCCGGTTGGTGGAGGTGGACCAGGCGGTGGGCGTCGCCCCGGAGAGGGTCTGGTCGTCGACGGTCTTGCCGTTGACCGTGAGGTCGGCCTGACCGGTGTTGCGGAAGCGGGAGGTCAGGTCGGCGTATCCGTCTCGCGCGGAGTAGACCCAGAACGTCGCGGACTTGCCGCTCGTCAGGTTCACCGCACCGGCCCCGGACTGGCCCTGGGACGTGTAGGTGGCGGTGCCGCTGTCGGAGAGAACGGCCTGCTCGGCCTCGTAGAGCGTGGTGCCCTGGACGGAGGCGTCCTTGTACTGCAGGTCGATCTTGTCGATGATGGCGTCGCCGTCGGTGGCCGCGCCGTTGTCGCCGGTGGTGGCCAACGTGATGGTGTGGCTGCCCGAGGTGAGGTGCACGGTGGTGTCGCTGTGGCCCCACACCACCCACTGGAAGCCCACCGGTATGTCGATCCTGGTGGAGGCGCCGCCGTCGACCCGTGCGTACACGTTCGTCGGGCCCTTGACGGCGGTCGACGTGGCGGAGCTGTTGCCGAACACCGACAGGTTGTAGTCGCCGGTGGTGGGCACGGAGACGGGGAAGGAGATCACCGTGCTGGAGCCGGTGCGCAGACCGCCGACGTCCTTGGTGCCGGAAGTGGCGAACTTGGCGATGCTCCCGGTCGTGCCCTCGGTGTTGATGTTGTATCCGCTGCCGCTGAGGGTGGCGTTCTCGGCCTCGTACGACGCCGACCAGGTGTTGTCGGAGGCGGTGGCGCTGCCGGTGCCGCCCGGGGAGACGATCACCTCGTACGCGGACATGGCGTCGAGGGTGATGGGGAGGGTGATCGAGCCGTCGGAACCGACGGCGACATCCGCGTCGGACAGCCGGGTCGGGGTGCCCGCCGCGCCGATGTATCCGCTGTAGCGGTCCTGGAACACGCTGACGTGGACGGTGCTGCCGAAGACCGCGGGGTCGATGTTCTGGATGACCGTGTTCGAGTCACCGCTGGTGCCGCCGCCGGCGAGGATGACACGGGCCTGCTTCTTGGCCGTGTCGAGGCTCGCCAGGCCCTGCAGGGTGTACGCGTCGTTGTTGGAGGCGCCGGTGACCTTGACGGTGTTGCCGCTCATGGAGCTGTACCAGTTGTACAGCCACCACTGGGCGTTGGGGGTGTTCTGGCCGGCGGCGGAGTCGCCGAGGGTGCCGTTGATGTTCCAGTACGGCAGGTTGCCGTCGACCTTCTCGTCCTCGAGGGCCGAGATCCACTGCACCATCTGACCGGGGTCGGTGAGGTGGTACCGGTAGGCGTACTCGTTGAGGTTGATGGGCAGCGGTGTGGTGATTCCCGCGGCGGTCTCCAGCGCGCGGTAGGAGTCGACCGTGCTGCGTACGGCCGCCGGGCTGCCCAGGGTGTGCCAGGTCATGACGTCGGGCAGGCAGTTGTTGGCCTTGCAGTAGGTGAGGAAGCCGTTGAAGGCGAAGCTGGTGTAGCTGGAGAGGTTGGGGCCGGCCAGCCGCGCCTCGGGCCAGATGCCCTTGATGAAGTTGTAGGTCTGCAGCCACTCGGCGTTGAAGGCGGCCAGCGGCCCTGCCTGGGTGCGCATGCCGGGGTACCACATGCCGTCGGGCTCGTTGTAGGGGACGAGGACGATCCGGTCCTTGTAGGGGCTGGCCATCGCCTGCTCGACCTGGGTCTTCATCGCCGCCTGGTAAGCGGCGTAGCTGGCGCGTTCGTAGGAGAACGTGCGGTACACGTCCGTCATGTAGATGTAGACGTCCTTGCCGCCGCTGTCCACGAAGGGCTTGGCGACCTCCAGCGCGTCCGAGCCGGGGTGCTGCTGACCGTCCTGGTACTTGGTGTTGGTGGTCTGCAGCCCCATCCCCTCGATGAGGTTGTTCGTCGGTACGTCCGGGGCGGCCAGGCCGTACAGCGCCCCGGAGGCACCGCCGTGGAAGGCTCCGGTGGTGGTGCCCAGGTCGACGGTGAGGGTGGGGGTGGCGGCGGAGGCCGGCGTCGCCATCACGGTGGTGGCCCCGGCTATGACGGTCAGCGAGAGCAGCGACTTGGCGATGCCGTGGAGAAGGCGTCCCCTGGTCGAGCGTCTTTGCCCGATTCTTGGCATGTGCTCGTGTCCCTTCAGAGATGAGCGGCTGGTTGTTGCTGCGCCGGCCCCCGTGCCGGACGTCTGGGTGGGGTTGTCGCTCGCGGGTCAGGCGGTGGCGGTGACAGTGCTGTCGGTCGCGGTGTCCGCGCGGCGAAGGTGGTCGCGGGCCAGCAGCAGGTAGCTGGATGCGGTCCAGGTGTACGCGCGGTCGCGCAGTCCTTGGCCGGTCAGGGCGTCGAAGTTCTCGGCGAAGCCGGAGGTTTCGCACAGGGCGCGGAAGCGGGCGCTGATCTCGTCCGCGAGGCGTTCATGTCCCGCGCGGCGCAGGCCGTCCTCGATGAGGACGGTGGAGGGGGCCCAGATCGGGCCGCGCCAGTAGCCGTCGGGCTCGTAGTGGGGGGAGCCGGGGTGTTCGGTCGCCAGGCCGAACGCGGTGAGGTGGGTCTCGATCTGTTCGGCGAGCCGGTCACGGACCTTGGCGGGCAGGCGGTCACCGAGCACGATCGGCATCAGGTCGAGCAGGCTGGCGCTCTCGGTTGGGGCTCCGCCGTGAGCGGGCCGGCTCAGGAACCGTTCGCCGTCCCACAGCTCGTCCAGCAGTACCGCCTGGATGGCGTCGGCTGTCTCGGTGCGGCGCCGGGCGTCGTCCGGGAAGCCCAGTTCGCCGGCCAGCAGGGCCAGTTCGTCGAGCTGGAGGATCAGCATGGCGGCGAGGTCGGCGGTGACGGCGAGGCGTCCGGGGTCGAAGGTGGTGGCGTTGTCCCAGCCGCTGTCGTTTCCATGCTGGTAGTGGGGCAGGGTGGCGCCGGATGCGCGCCGCGCGGTCAGCCAGAAGTCCGTCCAGCGGGTCAGTCTGTCGTACGCCTCGGTCAGCTGCGCCGGGGTGAGCGGCTCGGGGAGCAGGCGGCGCAGGTGACCGAAGGCCCAGCCGTGGATGGGCGGTTTGACGAAGTTGTAGAGGACCTCGGAGTGGGTGACGGAGTCGGGCAGTGCGCCGCTGTCGTCCTGGTGGTCGAAGGGGAGGGAGAACTGGTCCCAGGCGAGACCGGGGGAACCGGGGGCCAGGGCAAGGGCGTTGAAGCAGTGGTCCCAGCTCCACACCTTGTCCATCCAGTGCTTGGACATCAGCACGGCGGGCCGGGTGACCAGACCCGCCGGGCGCACGGTCGCCGACCAGACGACGTAGGCGGCGAGTTCGGCGGCCGGGGTGACGGCCGAGCACCACGGGGCGACGGTGCCGGAGAACTCGGCGAACGACTGCCGCGCGGCCTCATGGACCTCGCCGAACGTCGCCGACGAGCGGTAGGGCCGTCGCGCGCTGTCGAGTTCCTCGACCGCGATCTCCCATGATCCGTCGGGTTCGGCGATGACCGTGAGACCGCGGTCAGCTGTGCCCAGGGCCTGGGAACCGGACACGTCGGCGACCGTGCCGGACAGAACGGTGATCCGGTAGCGGCGCCCGGTCTCGTAGGAGGTGAACACGTGCGCGTCGTCCACCGGGTCGCGGTAGAAGTAGGTGCCGCCGAAGGGGGTCAGTTTCTGCGCCGCCGCGGTGACGCGAAGATCCAGCTCCTGGCCGTGAATGCGTACGGTGTCGGGCGACTCGTAGGCGAGGTCGATGCGGCCTGCCGCGCCGGTCCAGCTGAGCAGGCCCGGTGTCGCCTCGACGCGGGTCTCGGCGCGGTCGCCCGTCGCCGTGTCGAGGGGGAGGAGGCGCAGGACGGCGTGCATGCCGTTCTGGTGCGAGACGAGGTGGAGGTCCTCGGCGCGCGTCTTCTCCGCCAGCACGGGAGAGATGCCGAACCACGATCCGGGCGTGCTGAAGGGTATGTCGTGGACGGGGAAGGCCGGGCCGGTCGGTGCGGCGGTCATGGTGGCGTGACTCGTTTCTGGAGCAGGGGGCAGCAGCCGACCGACAACTGGCCGGTCGTTGTGGTGGGTTGATGGGCTCAGTCCTTGACGGCACCGGTGGTCACGCCGGCGGCGACGTAGCGCTGGGCGAGGACGAGGATCACCGCGGCGGGCAGGGAGGCCACGACGGCGGTGGCCATGATGGCGTTCCACTGCTGGTTGTTGTTGCCGATGTAGTGGTAGATGCCCAGGGTGATCGGCTCGTGGGCGCCGCCGCCCGCGAGTGTGCTGGCGAAGACGAAGTCGGACCACGACCACAGAAAGGCGAACAGCGACACCGTGACGACGGCGTTGCGGCTCATCGGCAGGACGATCGACCGGAAGGTGCGCAACGGCCCGGCGCCATCCATCTGTGCGGCCTGGAGCAGTTCGCCGGGGATGCCGGACATGAACGCCGTGAAGATCAGTACGGCGAAGGGGACTGCGAGAGTGGAGTCCGCGACGATCAGGCCGGGCACGGACTGGAGCAGGCCGAGCTGCAGGTAGATGGCGTAGAAGCCCATCGCCATGATGATGCCGGGGATCATCTGGGCGACCAGGAAGAGGAAGCTGAGCAGGCTCCCTCCGCGCGGGCGCAGTTTGGCCAGGGCGTACCCGGCCGGTGCCGCCAGCGCCACGGTCAGGGCCACGGTGCCGAGGCCGATGACGAGACTGGTGCCGAGGTAGGGCAACTGCTGGTCGAGGACGGCCCGGTAGCCCTCCAGGGTGGCGTGGGCGGGGAACAGGTCCGGTGGGCTCTTGCGCATGTCCTGGTCGCGGGTGAAGGACACGTTGAGCATCCAGTAGACCGGGAAGAGCATGACTGCGGTCAGCAGCAGGCCGACGGCCGTCTTCCCTCCTGTACGTCGGTCGTTGCTGCTCATGACAGTGCCTGCTTCCGCTGGACCCGGACGTAGACCAGGCCGAAGGCCAGGGCGGCGACGACGAGCAGGTTGCCGACGGCCGCGCCGGGGCCGAAGGCGGGCAGCAGGTTGCCGAAGCCGAGCTGGTAGGACCAGGTGGCGAAGGTGGTGGAGGAGTCGGCCGGGCCGCCCTTGGTCATGATCCATACGATGTCGAAGACCTTGAGCGTGTAGACCAGCCCGAGCAGCAGGGTGATGGCGGACACCGGGCGCAGCAGCGGGAAGGTGATGCTCCAGAAGCGCCGCCAGGCACCCGCCCCGTCCAGGGCGGCCGCCTCGTACAGGCCGGCCGGGATGGACTGCAAACCGCTGTAGAGCACGACGAGGTTGAAGGGGACGCCGATCCAGATGTTCGCGATGATCACCGAGGCCAGCGACCAGGACGGCGAGGTCAGCCAGTTCACCGGCCCGAGGCCGAGGCCGCTCAACACGGCGTTGACGATGCCGGAGTCGCTGTTGAGCATCCACGACCAGGTCGAGGCCGACACGATCAGCGGCAGCAGCCAGGGCACCAGGAACAGGGCGCGCAGGGTGGCGGAGAGCCGGAAGTTCTGGTGGAAGAAGACCGCGAGCGCCAGACCGATGGCGTACTGGAAGACCAGGCAGACGGCGGTGAACACCGCGGTGTGCAGCAGGGCGGGGGCGAAGGTCGGGTCGTCGAAGACGGTCCGGTAGTTCGTCAGGCCCGTGAAGGGGGCGTTGCCCTGGACGAACGAGCGGACGGTGTAGTTGCGCAGGCTCAGGTCGAGGTTGCGGTAGAGCGGATAGGCATAGAAGAGGACGAGGTAGAGGGTGACCGGGGCGAGGAACGCCCAGGCGGCCCACTGCGGGGAGGCGGGTCGGCGCCGGGCCGTGGTGCGGGCCGGGGGCGGGGCGGCGGTCGCCGCCCCGTTCCGGTCGCGCGCCGGCCGGTGATCCGGCAACGGTGTCGTGTGCTTCATCGGCTGGCCGGGGTCCTGGTTACTTGACGGCGGACTGTGCGGAGCCGAGGGCGTCCTTCGGGGACGCCGACCCGCTGAGTGCGGACTGGACGGCCTTCCACATCTGCTCGGAGATCTTCGGGTACTTGGTGCCCAGGTCGTCACTGGTGCGGCCCTTGGCCGCCTTGACCGCGGCGACCCAGGGCTTCAGCTCGGCGTTCGCCGCCACCTGCTCGTCCTGGACCTCGGTGGTGGGGGCCACGTACGACAGCGTCGTGTCGGTGGCGAGCAGGTTCTGGCTGCTGGTCAGGCAGGACACGAGCTTCTGCGAGGTGGCGTACCGGCCGGTGTCACTCTGCACCGGGATGGTGACGAACTCACCGCCCGTCGGGGCCGCGGCCTCGCCTCCCGAAGCGCCCGGGACGGGAATGACCCCGTACTCGAAGCCCGCCTTCTCGGCATTGGCGAGCTGCCAGGTGCCGTTCTCCGCGAACGCGTAGTCGCCGCTCGCGAACTCCTGCCAGCTGGTCGTCTGGGTGTTGTTGATCACCGAGTTGGGGGCATAGCCCTTGTCCAGCCAGTTCTTCCACAGCGACAGCGCCGAGACGCCCTCGGACGAGTCGAGCTGGGTCAGCTTCGCACCCGAACCCCAGAACCAGGGCAGGAACTGGAAGCTGCCCTCCTCCGTGCCGATCGCCGAGAAGGTGATGCCCTTCTTGCCCGCCTTCTTGACCTTCTCCAGCGCCGCCGTCAGTGACGTCCAGTCCCTGACCGAGGCTATGTCCACGCCGGCCTTCTTCAGCACCGCCTTGTTGTAGTACAGGGCCAGGGTGTTGGCGCCGATCGGCGTGCCGTACGTCTTCCCGCCCGACTGGCCCGCCGCGAGCAGGTTGGGGCTGACCTTGGAGACATCCAGTTTGTTGTCGTCGGTGGACGTCAGCACGCCCGCCTCCGCCAGGGTCGACACCACCGGGTTGTCGACGATGAGGACGTCCGCGGAGTTGTCCTGCTGCGCCGCCAGCAGCGCCTTGTTCGTCAGGTCACTGGTGTCGAACGGGGTCCGCTTGATCTTCACCCCGGCCTTGGTGCCGCAACCGTCCAGCAGCTTCGCCCACGCCGAGGTCTTGTCGAACTGCGGGTACGGGTCCCAGATGGTGTACGTCTTGCTGTCGGCATCCTTCGCCGAGGAACTGCCGGAACCGGACGAGCAGGCGGTGGCACCCGAGCTGACGGCGAGGACGGTCAGGACCGCGGCGGTGAGACGTCGTCTGGCAGATGTGTTCATTGCGTTCCTCATGGGTTTTGGCACAGGCGTGCCCTGCGATCGGCACAGGTGTGACCGGGGAGGGGTGAAAAAGGGTTGCTGACTCGCCGCACCCGCGTGGTAGTTGCGGAGTCGGCGGTATGGGGTGCGGGAGGTGAAGGGGAGGGTCAGGGATGTGTGGAAGCGGGACCCGGGTCCGCGGCGGGGGCTGTGGGTGTGGTGCCGGCGGGTGCGGTGCTCGCGCGCAACGAGATCGGCGGCGTGAGCAGGTGGTGCCGGGCCGGTGTGTCGGGGTGGTCGAGCCGCTCGACGAGTAGGTCGACGGCGAGGCGGCCCATCTGCTCGGCCGGTACGTCCGCCGCGGTGAGCTGCGGGGTCACCGTCTCCGCCCACCTGCTGGCCACGACCCCGGTGACGGAGAAGTCGCGCGGTACGTGACGCCCGGCCTGGGCGAGCCCTCGGTAGAGTCCGCCGAGCGCGGCCTCGTTCAGGGTGACCAGGGCCGTGGTGGCCGGGTCGTCGTGCAGGATCCGCTCCAGACAGGCATGGCCCGAGGCGGGATCGTCCCCGCAGCAGTAGGTCCGGACAGTGAGGCCGCGTTCCGCCGCGGCCTTGGTGAATCCGTCAAGACCCCGGTGGGCCGACTCGTATCCGGCCCGCAAGAGCTGTTCGGGCCGGTTGACGAAGGCGATCCTGCGGTGGCCCAGGTCCGCGAGGTGGTGCACACAGGCCGCCGCCAGTGCCGTGTGGTCCAGGCCCACCCACCAGCTGCCTTCCGGGTGGGCGGTGCGGCCGATGGCGACGGAGGGGAAGCCCACCGCGGTGAGGTGGTCGAGCCGGTCGTCCGCCAGCCGGATCTCCATCAGGATCGCGCCGTCGACCCGTCGCTCGCCCAGCAGCCGCTGGAAGGAGCGGTCGCTGTCCGCGCCGCTGGGAGAGAGCAGCACGTCGTAGTCGTAGCTCGCGGCGGCCTCGGTGACGCTGCCGATGAAGTCCAGCTGCATGCCGGTGTAGTGGTTGCCGGCCGGCGGGAAGACCAGACCGATGGTGTTGGTCCGGCCGTTGGCCAGGGCCCGTGCACTCGCGTTGGGCTGGTAGCCCAGCTCGTCGATGACCCGCTGGATCTTCTGACGGGTGTCCTCGGACACGGGGCGCTTCCCGCTCAGGGCGTAGGACACGGTGCTCCGCGAGACACCCGCCCGCTTGGCGATCTCACCGATGTTCACGGAGGCTCCTTACCGAGATCGGTCGAATCGGTTCGATGGTTCCAGGGGGCGAAATCGGCCAGGTGCCGATCGTCGAACCGGTTCGCGTGAAGTGAAGGTAGGAGCAACCTGGGTGGGTGTCAACGCCTCGAACGGAAATTCTCGTAACGGCCCGGAAACGTCGGGGTGCGGAGGGCCCGCGCTTACCGGCAGGCCAGGTGCCGGATTCCACGTACGGGATCACCCCGAACCGGTCAGGATGGCCGCCCGTGTGCGGCCGAGGGCGCTGTGTCGCGGGTATTGCCGCCCGGTTTCCTCGGTGCTAGCTTCGTCGAACCGGTTCGACGATGTGTCGAGGATCAGAGCGCCGCCGAGGCGTCACGCACATATCGGGCTGAGCGCTGCGGCGATCTTTCCGGGGCGAGGCGTCGGACTGATCGGGTCCGGCGGCACTCTGCCGATGCCCTACGGCGTGGGCCTGGGCCGTGCAATCCCACGGCCCCCGCGGACGGTGGGCGCACCCGGACCCCGCCCGCGCTGGATCGCAGGGCTGCCGGTCGCCGGGTTCCCGCGCACTCGCCGAGTCGTAGGGCGTGTCTGCACTGAGTCCAGATCCGGTGCCACCTCGGCGACCCGCTCCTCAGCCTCCCTCACATGCGTGTGGCTCCCGCCGGAACTCCGGGCGGGAGCCACACCTCTCGGCTTGCGAAAGGCATCCGCTGCAGATCGGTTCACGGCCCTGTGAGGGCAGGCGAACAGGTCAGCGGGCGCTGAACTCCGTGAACGCGTCCGCGACGGCGGCGCCTTCGCGGACGAAGACCGGGATGTGTTCCAGTGGCGCGGGAACGTCGACAGTGGTGCCGCCCTCATGGAGCTCGCCGGTGGCGGTGTCGGTCCAGCGTGCGCCGGCCGGGAGGTAGACGGGGCGGCTGTGGACTCCGGCTTCGGCGACCGGCGCTACGAGGACATCGGGCCCGAGGAGGAACTGGTCGTCGACGGTCCAGGCGTGCGCGTCCTCGGGGAAGCCGAAGAACAGCGGACGCATCACCGGCGCCCCGGTGCGGTGCGCCTGGTCGGACAGCTCCAGCAGATAGGGGCGCAGCCGCTCGCGCAGGCGCAGGTGCGCCGTCAGGATCGGGTAGGCCTGCTGTCCGTATGACCAGACCTCGTTCGGTCCGCCGGTCATGTCCGCGGAGAAGGTGGGGTGGTTGGGCGCACGGTCGCCGTGCAGCCGCATGAGGGGGCTGAAGGTGCCGTACTGGAACCACCGGACCAGCAACTCCTGGTACGCCGGGTCGGTGGGGTCGCCGCCGAGGAAGCCGCCGATGTCGGTGTTCCACCACGGGATGCCGCTCATCGCGACGTTCAGCCCGGCCCGGATCTGCTGGGCCAGTGACTCGAAGGTGGGCTGGATGTCACCGGACCACAGGGCGGCGCCGTAGCGCTGGCTGCCGGCCCATGCCGAGCGGACGAGGCTGAGCGGGCGCTCGTCGCCGGTCTCGTTGAGGCCTTCGGCGACGGCGCGGGCAACGAACTTCCCGTAGACGTTGCCCACCTGGGTACCGGGGCCCGCCGAGTAGAGGGCGCGGGCGGCGAGTTCGAGAGGCAGGTCCGGCTCGCAGGCGTCGAGCCAGAAGGCGGAGACACCGAGCTGGTGGTAGTGCGCGCTCAGCTGCTGCCAGAGGTGGCGGCGGGCGGCCGGATGGGTGGCGTCGAAGTAGGTCATCGGCTGGTAGTCCGTGCCGTGGCCGCGGGCGGGCCAGGGGAAGGTCAGCAGACCGCCGTGGCTGTCGCCGACGAGGAGCCCGCCGTCGCGCAGCGGGTCGTGGTTGCGGCTGCCGGGATCCACGGTGGGCCAGACAGACACCGCCAACTTGATGCCGAGTGACTCCAGTTCCTTGATCATGGCGTCCGGGTCGGGCCAGTCGGTGGGATCGAAGTCCCAGTCACCCATGTGGGTCCAGTGGAAGAAGTCGCAGACCATCACCGACAGCGGCAGCCCGCGCTCCTTGTACTCCCGGGCGACCGCCAGGAGTTCGTCCTGCGTGCTGTAGCGCAGCTTGGACTGCCAGAAACCGGCGGCCCATTCGGGCAGCAGCGGCGGATGCCCGGTGGCCTCGGCGTACGCCTCCATGATCTGGGCCGGGGTGTCGCCCGCCGTGATCCAGTAGTCGATCTGGTGGGCCGAGTCGGCGACCCAGCGGGTGGCGTCCCTGCCCAGCTCGACCCTGCCCATCGCGGGGTTGTTCCAGAGCAGCCCGTAGCCGCGGGAGGAGTGCAGGAACGGGATGGTGACCACCGTGTTGCCCTGGACCAGGTCGATCACCAGGCCCTTCTGGTCGAAGTAACCGTGCAGATGCTGGCCCAGGCCGTGGATGCGCTCGCCGTCGTATGCCTCGAAGCGCTGCTCGACGCGGTGGGTGCCGTCGGCGAGCGGCGCGTAGGAGCGCGCCTGCGGGCACGCCTGGTAGGGGCGCTTGTCGGAGAGCAGTTCGCGGCCCGTTTCGGTGTGCAGGAAACGCAGCGAGCCGTCCTGGTCGGCTTCTACGGTGAGGCGGCCGTTGACGAGGCGGGCGGTGCCGTCCGCGTGCGCGGTCGCGGTGGCGTCGGCGCACGCGGCGGGGATGTCGAGGGCGCCGGGAAGTGTGTCGTCGGGGGCGTGACCGGCGCGGGCGCGGACCCGGACCGAGTGCGGCCCCCAGGGCTCGATGAGGAGGACCTCGTGCGGGGTGCGTCGTTCGAGGACGCCGTCCTGTGCGGTGACGATGGTCATGGCTGGGGATTCCTTCTCGGATCGGGATGATGGCGATGGTCGACGGTGACCCTCGGATGACGTTCCAGAGCAGCGGCGCCGACGAGGAGGGCAATGCGCCACGTGAAGTTGGTTGCGCAGCGAGGAAGGTGAGCCGCCCCCGGGCTGCCGGGCTCGGCCATGACCGGGGCGGTGCCGACGGGTCGGGTGGGCGCGGCGCCGGTGACCCGGTCGGCGTGCCGCGGGAGGGCGATGGACACCGAGCCGGCGACGACGGGGCGCACGGCCTCCGGGGAGGCGCGGCGCCACGTGCCGGTCGTCGGGGACACGCCCGCCGGGCCGCTTCCGGTACCAGACGTTCCACTCATCGAAGGGGAGGCCGATGCGCTTGTCCGGCAGCGGCAGCGGCACCGTCCGCGGCCTCGGGTCCGGGTCCGGGGCATAGCGCGGACCGGGCCGTACGCGATTCCGCCCGGCGTGGTGAGGATGACCTCCAGTCAGGTGATGTCACCGGCGCCCGCGCCAGGGCGGGCAGCCCTGAGGCGTCGGGCGGCCGGGGGATGGCCGTGAGCCGGGTGCGGGGCGGGGGCGCCACACACCGAGAGCGTCCACCCGGTCCGCGGTGCCTCGGGTGTCGGCTGTGGAGGGGCCCCTTTTCGAGGAGCCGGGCCGGTCACTTGAGTCCGGACGTGGCGGTGCTCGTGACGAAGTTGCGCTGCAGGATCAGGAACAGGAGCAGCGAGGGCACGATGTACAGGACGGCGCCCGCTCCGACGACGGTGTAGAGCCCGGTGCCCTGCTCGGTGACGTAGCCGGTGGCCATCTTCACCGCGAGCGTGGTGTGGTCGTCGTCCAGCAGCAGGGCGGGCGTGATGTAGTCGCCCCAGCTCCAGCTGAAGGAGAGGACCAGGCTGGTGGCGATGACGGGCCAGGACTGCGGGAGGAAGATCCGCCAGAAGATGCGGATCTGCCCGCAGCCGTCGATGATCGCCGCCTCCTCCAGTTCCTTGGGCATGTTGGTGAAGAACTGCCGGAAGAGGAAGATCAGGTACGGGGCGCCGGCCAGTCCCCACAGCACCCAGGGCACGTAGGAGTTGAGCAGGCCGGCCTTGGAGAACAGCAGGTAGGTCGGGATGAGGGTGATGATCTGCGGCGTCATCATCGTGGACAGCATCAACCCGAAGATGATCCGTTTGCCGGGCCCGGTCAGCCGCGCGAAGCCGTAGCCGGCCCAGGCCGAGGCCAGGGTGATCAGCACCGAGTAGATGCCGGCGATCGTCAGCGAGTTGCGGGCGTAGCCGAAGAAGTCGAAAAGGGTCAGGGCCAGGTGGAAGTTCTCCAAGGTCGGGTGGTGCGGCCACCAGTGGATGGGCACCGCGCGCAGTTCGGAGGGGTCCTTGAAGGCGCTGATCAGGAGCCAGCCGAAGGGGCTGAGCATGAGCACCAGGATCGCGACCAGGAGCATGTAGACGACTTTGCGTCGGGCCAGGACCATCAGCTGTCTCCGATCGTCCGGGGCTTGTTCTGTGTCTGCTCGGGATCCACGGAGTAGAAGACCACTCCCCGGCTCAGCTTGAAGACGACGAAGGTGACGGCCATGACGAACGCGAAGAGCACCCAGAGCAGGGCGGAGGCGTAGCCGTAGCGGCCGTTGGAGAAGTACTGCGTGAAGACGTCGATCATGATCAGCTGGTTGCTCTCGGGGACGGCCCCTACGCCCTTGGGGGTGGGGTCGACCGAGATGAGCAGCGGCAGGAAGCTCTGCAGCGTGGCGATGATCTGGGTGATCAGCTGGAAGAACAGCACGGGGGAGAGGAGGGGCAGGGTGATCCGGGTGAAGGACTGCCACCAGCTCGCCCCGTCCATGCGCGCCGCGTCGAGCAGTTCCGCTGGTATGTCCTGGAGCCCCGCCAGCGAGATGATCATGACGTTCCCGCAGCCCCACACAGTCAGCGTGATCAGCACCCAGCGGGCGTAGGGATCCGCCAGCCAGGAGAGTCCGTTCACGCCGAAGAGGTCCAGCAGGCCGTTGGCGGAGCCCGAGTCACGGTCGAAGATCAGCTTGAAGACGAGGGCAGAACCGACCGGTGGCACCACGGCGGGCAGATAGACCAGCGTGCGGAACACGCCCCGGGCACGGATCGGCTGGTTCAGCAGCACCGCGAGCAGGAGGCCCGCCGCGATCGTCAGCGGCACCGTGATTACGGTGAACAGGCCGGTGCGGCCCAGCGACGCCAGTGTCTCCGGGTCGGTGAAGACCTCACGGTAGTTGGACAGGCCGACGAAGCGGGCGTTGGGGGACAGGCCGTCGGAGTTGGTGAAGCTCAGCCACAGCGCGTAGCCCAGCGGGAAGACCGTCATGGCCAGGAAGCCCAGCAGCCAGGGGCCGGCGAACACATAGAAGGCCCCGGTCCGGCGTGCCCGCAGGGAGCGGGGACGGCGCGACCGGCGCGAGCCGGGCCGGGCGAGTGCCGCCCGCATCGGCGAACGCGCGTCCGGCCCGGCGAGCTGATCGGTACTCACCCCACCAGCTCCTTGCCCCGCGCGAGCTGGTCGTTGATCCGGGAGTTGAGCGCGTCGGCGATCTTACCTGCCGCGGTGCCGGACTTGACCGCGTCCGGCAGCACCTTGGTGAGCACCACGTTCAGGGCGTCCACCTGGGCATAAGGGCTGACGGGCAGCACCGAGAAGTGGGGCAGCTCGCGCTGCTGGACCTCGTAGGACTGCTTGTGGAACGCGGTGTCCTGCGGCATCTTCGGGACCAGCGACTTCAGGGAGGGGATGCCCCAGCCGGTGGTCGCGCGGTCCTGGGCGAGCTTGCCGCCGAAGTACCACTCGAAGTACTTCCAGGCGGTGTCCTTGTTCTTGGCGCCCTTGGGGACCCAGTAGCCGGTGCCGCCGAAACAGGGGCTGACGCGGTTGCTGCCGAGCTGGGGTGCGGGGGCGAACCGCGAGACCTCGGCGATCTTGGCGTCGCCGCCGATCGTCCCGCCGAACCAGTAGCCGTCGTTGGCCATCGCCATCCGGTTGGCCTGGTAGGTGGGCCAGTCCCAGCCGTCCGGGTTGGGGTTGACGACGCTGGGGCCGATGTCGGCCTTCGCGTAGTCCAGGTACCACTGCAGCGCCTTGAGCGCCTCGGGCGAGGAGAAGTCCACCGTGGCCAGGTCCTCGGCGAACAGACTCCCGCCGGCGGACGCGGTCATCCACATGATCGTGGTGAGGGGGGCGACCACGGGCCCGGCGCTCAGGCCGTACACCTTCACCTTGCCGAGCCTGCGCTTGACCAGTCGCTTGCCGAGGTCCAGCCACTCGTCGCAGGACAGCGGTTCGGTGTCGCTGGGAAGTTCCAGTCCGGCCGCCTCGAACATGTCGGTGCGGTACCAGAACATGCAGTCCTGCGAGTAGTCCTTGGCCATGCCGTAGCGGGGACCCGTGCCCTGCTTCCTGGTCTCGCTGTCGTAGCGCCAGACGTCGTTGGCCGCGGCGAGGTCGGAGGGCTTGAGCACGTCGCTCTTGGCGAAGTAGGTGTCCAGGTCGGCCATCAGACCGCGCGCGGCGAAGTAGGGCACGTCCGTCGCGCCGATGCCGCGGACCACGTCCGGCGGGTTGTTGCCGGCCAGCATGGCGTTGAGCTTGGTGACGTCGTACGTGACGATGTTGAGGTTCATGCCGAGCTCCTGCTCGGCTTTCTGCTTGTCCTTCTTCTCCCAGGCGACGTCCATGATGGTGAGCGTCTCCTTGGCGCCCTTGGCACCGCCCCCGGAGTCGACGGAGGAGGCACAGCCGGGCAGGGCGGCAGCGGTGAAGGCGGCGCCGGCGGAGGCGGTGAGGAAGCGGCGCCGGTCGAGGGAGCTTCTGGGTGCAACGGGCATGACGGTGCAGCCTTTCGTGCGGTGAGCATGCTGGGATGCGGGAGACGGGTGCTGCCGCGCAGGAAGGCGCAGGGGGCGGGAGAGAAGGAAGCCCGGTGTGCGCCCGGCCGTGGTGGGCGGCCTGGCGGGCAAGGGGTCGGCGACACCGCCCGCACTGTGGGTGCCGGGCGTTGCGGGTCCGGTACTTCGACCGTGTGGCGTGACGCCCCGAAACGCCCACGGGTAGAAACCGGTTGTAATTGCTCGGCGAACGCTAGGACCGGCTCCAAGGCAGTGTCAAGAGGTTGGAACGCCCCGTATTCCATGGGTCCGACCGCGGGCGTGCCCGCCGAGCGAGAGCTTGGTGCAACCCTCTTGACTCCTGAGGCGGCGCGATGGCAGCTTCTTGTATCGCTACAAGAAACCGGTTGTTAAGCATTCGTGACGCCTCCGACGAAGCCACCACGGGTGGGGACCCCGCGCCACCTCCGGCTGCGCACCGCGCCCCACGCCCGCTCACACTCCGCCACATCCCTTGCAGGAGTACCTCCGTGCCCAACGCCACCGCGGTCATCAACCTCGACATCGAGGGCCCGACGATCAGCCGCCATCTCTACGGCCACTTCGCCGAGCATCTCGGCCGCTGCATCTACGGCGGGTTCTGGGTGGGGGAGGACTCGCCGATCCCCAACGAAGGAGGCATCCGGCTCGATGTCGTCGAGGCTCTGCGCGCCCTGAACATCCCCAATCTGCGCTGGCCGGGGGGCTGTTTCGCCGACGAGTATCACTGGAAGGACGGCATCGGCCCCCGCGGCCAGCGCCCCCGGATGGTCAACACGCACTGGGGCGACGTTGAGGAGAACAATCACTTCGGCACCCACGAGTTCATGGCCCTGTGTGAACTCCTGGACACCGAGCCCTACGTCAGCGGCAACGTCGGCTCCGGCACCGTGCAGGAGATGAGTGAGTGGGTCGAGTACCTCACCCGCGACGGCGACAGTCCGATGGCCAGGCTGCGCCGGGCCAACGGCCGTGACGAGCCGTGGCGCGTGAGGTTCTGGGGTATCGGCAACGAGACCTGGGGCTGTGGCGGCAACATGCGCGCCGAGTACTCCGCCGACCTGGCCCGGCAGTACGCGACGTACTGCCGTGACCATGGCGACAACAAGCTCTACCGCATCGCGTCCGGCGCTTCCAACGACGACTACAAGTGGACCGAGACGCTGATGCAGCAGATCAGCTGCTTCGGCTGCGAGGCCACCCCGAAGAACTTCTTCCAGGGCCTGTCCGTGCACTACTACACGATCGCCGGCCCGTGGGAGGCGAAGGGCAGTGCCACCGACTTCGACACTGCCGACTACTACCGGACCATGGTCGCGGCCCGGAAGATCGACACCATCCTCACCGGCCACTCCACGGTCATGGACATCTACGACCGGGGGCGTACGGTCGGCCTGGTCCTGGACGAGTGGGGCACATGGTGGGACGTCGAGCCGGGCACCAACCCGGGCTTCCTGTTCCAGCAGAACTCCCTGCGCGACGCGCTTGTCGCCTCCACGCACTTCGACATCTTCCACAAGCACGCCGCGCGCCTGTACATGGCGAACATCGCCCAGACCGTCAACGTCCTGCAGGCGATGATCCTCACCGACGGCGATGCGCTGGTCCTGACCCCGACGTATCACGTCTTCGAGATGAACAAGGGCCACCAGGACGCCACCTCGCTCGCCGTGCACCTGGGCGGCGACGACACCCGCCGCACGGTCGGGGACACGGAGCTGGAGACCCTGTCCGCCTCCGCCAGCGTCAAGGACGGGGCGGTGCTGATCTCGCTGTCCAACCTCGACGCCGAAGAGCCCGTCGAGGTGACCCTCGACCTGCGCGGCCGCACCACAGGCGAGCCGACCGCCCGCATCCTGACCGCCGGCCGCCTCCAGGACCACAACACTCCTGGCACACCGGAGGCGGTCAGCCCGCGCCCCTTCGACGACCTGAAGGTGACCGAGCAGGGGCTCACCCTGACATTGCCGCCCCACTCGTTCGTCACCGTCCGGGCGCCGCTGGGCTGACCTACCCAGCGCTGTGATCCACCTGGGCCGGGCCGGCCGCGCACCGCTGCCGGCCGTCGGCCCCGGCCTCAAGAAACCCGTTCCCAGCCATATTTCATCCTGACAAGGAGCCGCACATGAGCACGGACCTGACCCGCCGCAGAACCCTCCAGGCCGCGGGAGCCGCCGCCCTTGCCGCCGGACTGTCCTCCCTGACCGCGACGGCGGCCCACGCCGACGGCACGGCGGACGGCGACACCGCCCCCAAGCCGAAGCTGGTCACCTACCCGATACCGACCGGCGTGGGCACCAGAGGAACCTTCAAGGTGCGGGTGCGCACCGCCCCCGACGGCGAGTGGCAGACGCTCGCCTGCTACGAGCATGGTGTCAAGGAGATCAACGCCACCACCGGCTCCGGCAAGGTCTGGGGTTCGTCGCTGGTGTACTTCGACTTCCAGGACACCGTGGAGCTGGAGGTCACCTACCTCAAGGGTGGCACCACCAAGGCCCGGGTGCGTCCGGACTCGCACGGCATCAAGCCCGAACTCCTCGGTGACACCGTGCGGTTCACCCTCGACGAGCCGAAGGACGTCGTCGTCCAGATCAACGACGAGATCTTCGACTGCCTGCACGTCATCACCAACCGCGTCGAACACAACGTGCCGGCCGCGGACGACCCGGACGTCATCTACTTCGGCCCCGGTACGCACTCGATCCCCGGCGACATCCTTCTCGTCCCCAGCGGCAAGACCGTCTACCTGGCGGGCGGCGCCGTCGTCACCGGGCAGATCAACTTCAGGGGAGCCGAGAAGGCATCCCTCCGCGGCCGCGGCGTGCTGCGGCCGAGAGGCAACATCGGCGGCGTCCAGCTCGAACGCAGCAAGAACATCCGCGTCGAGGACGTCATCCTGCTCGGCAACGGCCTGGGCTGCTGGGAGGCCGATGGCGGCCTGGTCAAGAAGGTCCGCGTGTTCACGTGGGGACAGTGGGGTGACGGCCTCCCCCTCTACAGCTCCAAGAACATCACCTACAACGGCTGCTTCGTCCGCAGCTCCGACGACTGCCACTCCATCTACGCCCACCGCGGCGAGTGGTACGGCGACACCCGCAACGTCACCATCGAGAACGCCACCCTGTGGGCGGACGTCGCGCACCCGGTCAACATCGGCACGCACGGCAACAGTGACAACCCGGAGATGATCGAGAACATCGTCATCAAGAACGTCGACATCGTCGACCACCGCGAGCCCCAGATGAACTACCAGGGCTGCATCGCCCTCAACGCCGGCGACTCCAACCTGATCAAGAACATCCGCATCGAGGACGTACGGGTCGAGGACTTCCGCTGGGGCCAGCTCCTCAACTTCAGGATCATGTACAACAAGAAGTACAACACCTCGGTCGGCCGCGGCATCGAGGACGTCTACATCAAGAACCTCACCTACACGGGCACCCACGCCCACCCGTCGCTGTTCCTCGGCTACGACGCCGACCACGCCATCAAGAACGTCACCTTCGAGAACCTGGTGGTCAACGGCCTGGTCATCGCCGACACGATGCGCAAGCCCACCTGGTACTACACCACCGACATGGTGCAGTGGCACGCCAACGAGCACGTGACCAACATGAAGTTCCTGACCACCGCCCAGGCCGAGGCGGCCGCCGCGTCATGAGCCTTCCCGCCACCAGCCGCCGGGGTTTCCTCGGCGGCACGGCGGCCCTGTTGCTGGCGGCGGGCGCGAGCGGACTGCTCGTGCCCGGCGCCGCCCGGGCGGCCGCACAGATCGACGCCGGAGCCGGCGGCTTCGCCCACCCCGGCCTCCTGCACACCGCCGACGACCTGGCCCGCATGCAGGCCGCGGTGGCCGCAAAGGAGTCGCCGGTCTACGACGGCTACCTCGCCCTCGCCGCCCACGCCCGCTCGAAGTCGACGTACGCCGTCCAGAACACCGGGCAGATCACCTCCTGGGGCCGCGGTCCCGCCAACTTCCAGAACCAGGCCCCCGCCGACGCGGCCGCCGCCTACCAGAACGCGCTGATGTGGTGTGTCACCGGCGAGCGCGCCCACGCGGACAAGGCCCGCGACATCCTGAGCGCCTGGTCGGCCTCCCTCACCATGATCACCGGTGCGGACGGGCCGCTCGGCGCGGGCCTGCAGGCCTTCAAGTTCGTCAACGCGGCCGAACTGCTGAGGCACAGCGGTTATGACGGCTGGGCGGCCGCGGACATCGCGCGCTGCGAGCGGTCCTTCCTGGACGTCTGGTATCCGGCCGTCTCCGGGTACATGCTCTACGCCAACGGCAACTGGGACCTGACGGCTCTTCAGTCCATCCTCGCCATCGGCGTGTTCTGCGAGGAGCGCACTCTCTTCGAGGACGCGCTGCGGTTCGCCGCGGCCGGCGCCGGCAACGGCAGCGTCCGGGGCCGTGTCGTCACTGCCGGCGGCCAGGGCCAGGAGTCCGGCCGTGACCAGGCCCACGAGCAGCTCGCCGTCGGCCTGATGGGCGACGCCGCGCAGGTCGCCTGGAACCAGGGCGTGGACCTGTGGGCCTTCGACGACCACCGCATCCTCGCGAACGCCGAGTACGCCGCCCGCTACAACCTCGGCGGCGACGTCTCCTTTGCCCCCGACCTCGACCGCACCGGCAAGTACATCAAGACGACCGTCTCGGAGAAGGTCCGCGGCAATCTGCCGCCGATCTACGAGATGTACTACGCTCACTACGCGGGAGTGCGCGGCCTCGACACCCCGTACACCAGGGCGGCCGTCTTCCGCGGCACCGGCGGCACGCGGGTCGTCGAGGGCGGCAACGACGACCTGCCCGGCTGGGGGACCTTCGCCTACGCCGGCACGAAGGCGCCGGATCCGGCCGTGCCGACGGCACCGTCCGGCGTCACCGCGGTCGGCGCCGGCACGTCGGTCACCGTGGCGTGGCTGCCGTCCGTGGGGGCGACGACGTACACCGTCCGCCGGGCGGCCAGACCCGAAGGGGAGTACGAGGAGATCGCGTCGGCGGTCGACGGGACGTCGTACGCGGACGACGGCGTACGGTCCGGGCGTACCTACTACTACACCGTCACCGCCACCAACTCCCTGGGCACCAGCGCCACTTCGAGCCTCGCGGCCGCCACCGCCGGTCTCCCCGAGCCCTGGGCCACCCGGGACGTCGGCGAGGTGGAGATCCCCGGCTCCGCGGCCTTCGACGGCGAGCGGTTCGTCCTGGAGGCGTCCGGCACCGCCGACACCCACCGCCTCGTCCATCTCCCGCTGCGCGGGGACGGCACGGTCACCGCGCGGATCGTGTGGCCGCTCAGCTCGCAGTACTCCAAGATCGGCGTCACCGTCCGGGCGGGCCTCGACGCGGACGCCGCCCATGCCTCGATGCTGATCCAGGGACTGCCGCTGCACACCTGGAGCGGCGTGTGGACCGTACGCCCCTCAGCCGGCGCTGACGTCTCCGCGACCGGCAGCACCCCCGTGCCGCCCTCCCAGCAGGACGCGATCACGGTGAACGCGTCCTTCCCGATCTCCAGTCTCGGCACCCTGCCGGAGTCGGCGACCCCGCTGGAGGCCCCGTACGTCGAGGGCGCGGGCGACGGCTACCGGCTGCGTACGCCGTACTGGGTCCGCGTCACCCGCAAGGGCCGCCGCTGCACCGGCGCGATCTCCCCGGACGGCATCCGCTGGACCGAAGTCGGCACCACCGAGGTCGGGTTGGGGCACACCGCGTGCGCGGGGCTGGTCCTGACCTCGTGCCTCGGCGTCGACGAGGCCTACGCCGAGACCGGCACCGGTGCCTTCGACAACGTCACCGTGACCTCGGAGTCGGGAGAGGTGTGGTCCGTGCCCCGCCCCGCCGGTGCCGCCATCGGCCTCACGGCGACCGCCGGTGCGGACGCCGTCGAGCTGGCCTGGACCGACCCGGACCTCTCCGCCCGCTACAAGGTGCTGCGCGCCACCGACGCCGACGGCCCTTACCACACCATCGCGACCGGCATCGGCCCCGTCGGCTTCGGCACCCGCATCCGGCACGCGGACGCCACCGGCACGCCCGCAACGGCGTACCACTACGTCGTCGCGAAGACGAACGCCGGCGGACGCGGCCCGCTCTCGGAGTCGGCGGCGGCCTCCATGCCAGCGCCCTCCACGCCCCAACTCATCTCTGCCGCAATGGCGTTCGCCAACAAGGGCGTTCCGTTCCGGCACTTCCTGCGCGCCTCACACGAACCCGTACGCTTCACCGCGGACGGCCTCCCCGACGGCCTGCGCATCGACAAGCGCACCGGCCTGATCTCCGGAACCCCCAACGAGACCGGCGAGTTCATCGTCGGGACCACCGCGGGCAACGCGGCCGGCGACGGCACCGGAACCCTCACCCTCACCGTCGGCACACCCCCGCCGTCCCCCTGGACGTACGGCGACCTCGGTGACGTGGTCCTCGACGAGCGCGCCTTCGGGACGCTGGGCGTGGTCGCGATCCGTACCCCCGGCAGCACGTCGTGCGCCGACGGGACCTTCACCGTGCGCGGTGCCGGGGTGGACCTGACCGTCAACAACCAGGGAATGACAGGCCAGTTCGTACGCCGGCCCGTCACCGGCGACTGCGAGGTCACCGCCCGCCTGGTCTCCCGCACCGGCGCCACCGCCGACCGGGTGGGCCTGCTGATGGCCAAGTCCCTGTCGCCGTTCGACCAGGCGGCCGGGGCGATCGTCACCGGCGGCACCACCGCACAGCTCATGCTCCGCACCACGGTGGCCGGACGATCGGCCTTCACGGGCAACGGTGCGGTCACCACCCCCTGCCTGCTGCGGCTGAAGCGCACCGGGACCGCCTTCACCGCCTACGCCTCCACCGATGACGGCGTCACCTGGACCCCCCTCGCCGCGGGAGACATCCCCGGCTTCGGTGACGCCCCCTACTACGTGGGTTTCGTGGTCTGCTCCCGCAGCCCGCTGACCCTCGGCACCACGCAGTTCGATCAAGTCAGCATCACCCCCGGCCAGAGCCGGTCGGGGCCCGCTTGATTGGAGATGCACATCCCATGAGCCGCAACGATCTCCCCCCACTCGACCAAAACACACCGCAACCCCTCCGCGGCGAGCTGCTGAGCCGCCGAGGCATCCTGCGCGCCGCCGGCGGAGCCGCTCTCGCCGGCGCACTCGGGGCCGCCTCCGTGGGCTCGGCCGACGCCGCCGGCAAGCGGCACGGTGCCCGCAACCTGGCCCTTGCCGCCGCACCGTCCGTCTGGGCGCACCCCGGCATGCTGCACAACGCCGGCGACATCAACCGGGCCAAGGTCCGGGTCGCCGCCGGCATCGACCCCTGGCTGTCCGGCTGGAACAAGCTGACCGCCAACTCCCACTCCCAGTCCACCTGGACCAACCGGGCCACCGCCACCATCATCCGCGGCGGCACCGGACAGAACTACAGCCTGCTCTACAACGACATCGCAGCCGCCTACCAGAACGCGCTGCGCTGGAAGGTCAAAGGCACCGAGGCGAACGCCGTCTGCGCCGCCGGCATCCTCAACGCGTGGTCGACCACGCTGACCGAGGTCACCGGCAACGCCGACCGGTTCCTCGCCGCCGGCATCTACGGCTGGCAGTTCGCCAACGCCTGCGAGCTGATGCGCGACTACGCCGGATTCGACCTCGCCGCGGCCCAGGAGATGATGGAACGCGTCTTCTACCCCCTCAACAACGACTTCCTGACCAACCACAACGGCGCCTGCATCACCAACTACTGGGCCAACTGGGACCTGTGCAACATCGCCTCGGTCCTGGCCATCGGCATCCTCAACGAGGACAGCGCCAAGTACGACCAGGCCGTCACCTACTTCAAGTCCGGCGCGGGCAACGGCGCCATCGCCCACGCCGTGCCGTACCTGTACACGGACAGCGACGGCTACGCCCTCGGGCAGTGGCAGGAGTCCGGCCGCGACCAGGGACACACCGTCATGGGCATGGGCCAGATGGGCGCCATCTGCGAGATGGCCTGGAACCAGGGCGAGGACCTGTACGGCTACGACGGCCGGAGGTTCATGAAGGCCGCGCAGTACGTCGCCAAGTACAACATCGGCCAGGACGTCCCCTTCACCACCTACACCTGGGGCACCGGACAGAGCTGCGCCACCGCATCCCAGACGGTGATCGGTGACGCCAGCCGCGGTCAAATCCGCCCGGTGTGGGCACAGCTTCACTTCCACTACAACCGGCGCCTGTATCTGGACGACAAGTACATCTCGTCCATGTACTACGACCTCGTCGGGACCGAGGGCGGAGGCGGCGACTACGGCTCCGAAAGCACTGGCTACGACCAGCTCGGCTTCGGCACGCTGATGTACGCCAAGTAGTCCCGGGCGGCCCCGCGCTCCCCCGCGGGGCCGCCCGTCACACCGTTCACGCAACGCCACACCCACGCAGGAGTATCTCCGTGCCCGACGCCAACCCCCCTGTCGAGACGGTCGTTGAGGTGGACACTCGGGCCCCGGGCACCGCCATCTCGCCCGACCTGTTCGGCGCGTTCTTCGAGGACCTCAACTACGCGGCGGACGGCGGGCTGTACGCCGAGCTGGTGCAGAACAGGTCCTTCGAGTACGGCCCCGCCGACCACCCGGACTGGCACGCCCTCACCGCGTGGGACCTGCTGGAGCGGGACGGCGCCGCCGGATGGCTCACGGTCTCCACCGACGACCCACTGCACGCGGTCAACCCGCACTACGCGGTCCTGCACACGGCCACCACCGGTACGGCGGGCCTCGGGGCGGGCCTGCGCAACGAGGGCTTCGACGGTATCCCCGTCCGGGCGGGCGAGACCTACGACGTGAGCGCCTTCGCCCGCCTGGCCCACGGCACCGTGGTCCGGCTGGTGGCGCAGATCGAGAGCCGGGACGGCAGCCGGGTGCACGGCCGGGTGGAGCTGGGACCCGTGGATGGGTCCTGGCAGCGGCACGCGGCGGTCATCACCTGCGAGGCCACCGACCCGGACGCCCGATTCACCCTCACCGCGACCGGGACCGGGACCGTCCACCTGGACATGGTCTCGCTCTTCCCGCAGGCCACCTTCCGGAACCGGCCGGGCGGTCTGCGTGCCGACCTGGCGCAGGCGATCGCCGACCTGAAGCCCAAGTTCCTGCGCTTCCCGGGCGGTTGTCTAGCCCACGGTCAGGGGCTCGGCAACATGTACCGCTGGTCCGAGACCGTCGGCCCGCTGCACGAGCGCCGCCAGCAGTTCAACATCTGGCACTACCACCAGTCGATGGGCCTCGGCTACTACGAGTACTTCCAGTTCTGCGAGGACATCGGCGCCAAGCCGCTGCCCGTCGTGCCGGCCGGGGTCTGCTGCCAGAACAGCGACGTGACCGGCCAGGCGGGCATACCCGACGAGGACATGGACTCCTATATCGCGGAGGTGCTGGCCCTGGTGGAGTGGGCCAACGGCCCCGCCGACTCACCCTGGGGAGCCGTGCGTGCCGCCGCCGGGCACCCCGAACCGTTCGGCCTGGAGTACCTGGGCGTGGGCAACGAGGACACCATCACCGACACCTTCCGCGACCGCTTCTCCCGCATCCACGACGCCTTGCGCGAGCACCACCCCGAGATCACGGTCATTGGCACCCTCGGCCCGTCCACCTTCGGCGAGGACTGGGAGAACGGCTGGGCCTTCGCCCGCGAGCGGAACGTTCCCGTCGTCGACGAGCACTCCTACAAATCGCCCCGCTGGCTCCTGGAGAACACCCGCCGCTTCGAGACGATGGACCGGGGCGGCCCCCACCTCTACATCGGCGAGTATGGCAGCTGGCGCAACCACGGCCTCAGCGCGATCGCCGAAGCGGCCTACATGATCGCCATGGAACGCAACGGCGACGTGGTGCGCCTGGCCTCCTACGCCCCGCTGCTTGCCAAGCGCGACCACACCCAGTGGCTGCCCGACCTGATCTACTTCGACAACACGAACGTCTGGCCCACCCTCAACTACCACGTCCAGCAGATGCACTCGGTGAACTCGGGCGACACCGCACTGCCCGTCACGGTCACCCGCGCACCCCAAGAGCCGTCCGCTCCGCAGACCCCACGGCACACGGTCCACATCGGAACCGGCACCGACACACGCGCGGAGTTCACGGACGTGTTCCTCGGCCCCTTGAATGGTGAGCCCGAGCGAGCCCCGGACTTCGGCGGCTGGCAGGCCGAGTCCGGCACATGGGAGCCGTACGGTGAGGGCGGTGTCCGGCAGACCGCGACCGGAACGGATGCCAGGCTGCTGCTGCCGGACGGGGTGAAAGGACCGTCGTACGTCCTGTCCGTACGGGCCCGGAAGACGGACGGTGCCGAGGGCTTCGTCCTGGGCTTCGCCGGAACATCGCCGGGAAACTGGTGCCACTGGACGCTCGGCGGCTGGGAGAACCGTTCGACGTGGCTGCAGCGCGTGGACGACGGCGTACCGGACGAACTCAGCGAACGCCGGGCCGAGCCGGTCGAGAGCGGCCACTGGTACGACCTGCGGGTCGAGGTCGACGGCCGGCGCATCCGGTGCTACCGCGACGGCGAACTGGTCCACGACGTCGAGGACGTCCGGCCCCAGCCCGAGGTCTTCGCCGTCTCGGCCGTCCGCGACAGCGCCACCGGCGAGGTGATCGTCAAGATCGCGAACACCACGCCGGAAGCCGCCACGGTCCGCGTCCGACTGTCCGGCGCCGAGGGCGACACCGGCTACGCGCGCACCACCCTCACCGTCTCCCCGGACGCCGACAGCCGTTTCGGCCCTGCCCCGGCCACCCCGGCCCACGACCGGCTGACCGGGCCGGACTGCGCCGTGGCGCCGCACTCCTTCACCGTCCTGCGCACCCGTATCGGAAGCGACCGACCGTGACCGCACCCGCACGCCCGATCCCCGAGCTGCGCCTGCGTCCACCGACGGGCTGGAACAGAAGGGACTGCCATGGCACCACCGTCACCGACGAAGAGGTCCTCGGCAACGTGGTATTCCTGCACGAGCACCTGTCGGCCCACGGCTGGGGCACCGTCGTCGGGGAAACCCGGTCGTACGAGCCGACCGCCCGTGCCCACAGCTACAACCCTGACTCTCCGCCGGTCCTCAACGGCCACGGCCGTCGGCCACCCGCGCCGCACGAGTTTCCCTCGGCGGCGGGCGGCGCGGGAATCGCGGCGCCGGCCGCCAGTGTGCACCGACTCCGGCTGCGGTTCGGCCCGCACATCATGCGCGGCATCCCGCACCGTGCCGTGGCCGCCCGGCTGCCCGCGGCGGGTACCGGCTGGACCGCCGACGAGATCGTCGGCACCGACTCCGTAGACGAGTGGAACTCCGGCGACCACGGCCTGAACCACGCTGATGGGCTGAGGTTCCTTGGGCGATCCCGGGTTTTCCCGGGTGCCGGGAGGCGGTCCGTCGTGCCGGGCTGGGTGTGGACGCCCGCCGGTGGACCGTGGGCCGTCGCCACCGGGTGCGGTGCGGGTGCTCATCGTGTGCGGCACCTGCCGCCCGTGGCGCTTCGGAGGCTAGGGCATCCGCCCCGCCGAACTCTGCCCGCTCCGGTGTGGACCCGGGCGGGGCGGAGACCCCGCGTCGCTTTCCTGGGCACGCGGCGGATTCTCAGGGAGACCGGGAGCGCGATTGCTGCGCTCACCGGCCTCGCATTGACACGGACGTTACCCGGGGCACGATCATGTTCCTGCACCTCACGGACGGACAGCCACGGGAAAGTGCCACAAAAACCTGAGCGGACCACAGAGAGCACCACTGCGTGTCACACAGTCGTGCCGAGGACGCACAGCCCAGCAGGAGCACTGCGCACGACTCTGACCGCCGACCTGCCTGCCCACGGCTTGGCCGTCCACCATCTCAGTCCGCCCGGCGCACCTCGCCCGGCCCGGGCCTCGGCCCTCGTTCGGGGAGAGCCAGACCGAGGTGTAATGGAGTCGGGGGATCTCAGCACCGCAGACCGGGGGCAAGCGTGGTAACGATCCAGGACGTGGCGAAAGAGGCCGGAGTCTCGCCGATGACCGTGTCGAACGTCATCAACGACCATCCGAACGTCCGCCCGTCGACGCGCGAGAAGGTCCTGGAGGCGATGGCCCGGCTCGACTACCGGGTCAACCTCGCCGCCCGCAACCTGCGCAAGGGCCGCACCGGGGTCATCGGGCTCGCCGTCCCCGAGGTCAACAGCCCCTACTACGGACGGCTGGCCGCCGGCATCATCGCCGCCGCCGAGCGGCGCAATCTCCGGGTGGGCATCGAGCAGACCGCCTCCCGGGAGAACGAGCTGGACGCGCTGTCCCTGTCGCGCAACCACCAGTACGACGGGCTCATCCTCACCGCCGCCGGCATGAGCCAGGCCGATTCCGAGCGTCTCAAGGTGGACCACCCGGTGGTCGTCCTCGGCGACCGGATCTTCGGAGGTCCCGTGGATCACGTCGCCATGCCCAACCTGGAAGCGGCCCGGGCGGCCACCCGCCACCTGGTCGAGCGGGGCTGCCGGCGCATCGCGATCCTGTGCGGGGCCGTGGAGGAGGTCGACACCTCCAGCCTCCGGCTCACCGGCTACCGGCAGGCACTGGAGGCCGCGGGCCTGCCATCGGACCCGACCCTGATCCAGCAGGTGGGCAGGTTCGGCATGCGGGAGGGCGCGCAGCGTGCCCGGGTGATGGCTCGGAGCGGGCTCGACTTCGACGGGGTGTTCTGCATCACCGACTCCCTGGCCATGGGTGTGCTGCGGGGGCTGGCAGACGCCGGGATCCAGGTGCCTGAGCAGGTCAAGGTGATCGGCTTCGACAACGTCTCGGAGAGCGAGTTCTTCATCCCTTCCCTCTCCACCGTGGACCCGGACCACGACGGCATGGCCGAACGCGCGGTCGACCTCCTCACCAGGCGCATCGAGCAGATCCAGCCGTCGACGGGGCACCGGGACCTCGTCGGCGATTTCTCGCTGGTGGTCCGGGAGTCGACGGGCGGCTGAACCCGCCGCACCGCACGAGCACGAACAAGGGAGACCCCCGTGAACCGCGTGGCCCGTGCCCCGCTCTTCCGTGACCCGATCCACGACGGAGCCGCCGACCCCGTCGCCGTCTTCAACCGCCAGACGGGCGAATGGTGGCTCGTCTACACCAATCGCCGCACCACCGCCCCCGGCCCCGGTGTCTCCTGGGTGTACGGCACCGACCTGGGCGTCGCCGCCTCGGCGGACGGCGGACGCACCTGGACCTACCGGGGCACGCTGCCCGGCCTGGAGACCGAGTGGGGCCGCAACACCTTCTGGGCACCGGAGATCATCTGGCACGACGGCCTTTACCACATGTACGTCAGCTACATCCGCGGCATCCGCGACGACTGGAACGGCGCCGCCGCCATCCACCACTACACCAGCCCCGACCTGCTGAACTGGACCCATCACGGCCCTGTGGACCTCGGATCCGACGGAGTCATCGACGCCTGCGTGTTCCCGCTGCCGGGCGGCGGCTGGCGCATGTGGTTCAAGGACGGCCGCCGCGGCTCGCTCACCTATGCCGCCGACAGCCCCGACCTGTACCAGTGGCACCCCACCGGCCTCGCCGTCGGCCATCGCCCGCATGAGGGCCCCAACGTCTTCGAACTCGGGGGCCACTACTGGATGCTCGTCGACGAGTGGCGCGGCCAGGGCGTGCTGCGCTCCGACGACCTGACCACCTGGGAACACCAGGGCCTGATCCTCGACAAGCCGGGCAGCCGCCCCGACGACGAGACCATCGGCCTCCACGCCGATGTGGTCGTCCAGGGCGAGACGGCCTACGTCTTCTACTTCACCCACCCGGGGCGCGTGGGTGACGCCGCGGAGGACGACACCTACGCCACTCGCCGCTCCTCACTCCAGGTCGCCGCCGCGCGGGCCGTCGACGGCACGTTGCACTGCGACCGCGACGAGCCCGTCCGGCTCGATCTGAATCCTGTGTCCTGGACGGCCGGTGCCACACCTCCGTCCGACGCTGACGACAGCAAAGGAGTCTGAACATCACATGCGTTATCGAGAACTCGGCCGTACCGACCTGACCGTGTCGGAAATCGGTTACGGGGCCTGGGGGTTGGGGCAGGGGGCGTGGGTCGGCGCCGACGACGACTCCGCAGTCCGTGCCCTGCACCGCGCCCTCGACCTGGGCGTCACCTTCATCGACACGGCCAGAGGGTACGACCGCAGCGAGCGCGTCGTCGGCCGTGCGCTCAAGGAACTCCCGGGCGGCGGCGAAGGCGTGTACGTGGCGACGAAGGCCCGGCCCAAGGTCCCGGTTCCGCTGGAGCCCAGCGGACTCGACGTCATGGAGACGTTCCCGAGCTCGCACCTGCGCGAGAGCCTTGAGACCAGTCTGCGCGAACTGGGCCGCGACCACGTCGACCTGCTCCAGCTGCACACCTAGGAGGACGAGTGGACCGGCCGCGGCGACCTGCTGGAGACGGTGGACGCCCTCAAACAGGAGGGCAAGATCAGGCTCTTCGGGATCTCCGTCAAGGACCACCGGCCAGACAACGTGCTCACGGTGCTGCGGACCGGGGTGCTGGACACTGTCCAGGTGATCCACAACATCATCGAACAGGCCCCGTCCGACGCGCTGTTGCCAGGCCTGCGAGGAGTACGGCGTGGGGGTGATCGCACGGGTCGCACTCGACGAGGGCGCTTTGACGGGCTTGATCCGCTCGGGGGTCACGTTCCCCGAAGGCGACTGGCGCAACTGGTACTTCCGGGAGGACCGGCCCGACCAGGTCGAGAAGCGGGTGGACACGCTCCTCGCCGACCTTGACCTCGGCGTCGATGAGCTGGCGTCCACCGCGTTGCGGTTCGCACTCGCCGGCCAGGCGGTCTCCACGGTCATCGTCGGGATGCGGTCCCTGACGAACGTGGAACGCGACGCGGCGATCGCCGACGCACCGCCGCTGACCGCTGAGGAACTCGCGCTGCTGGCCAGGCACCGCTGGCAGAAGAACCTCTACAGCTGAGCCACCGATACGCACGGCAAGCGGTTCTTTTCCCCTCAGATGGGCCGAACCGGTTCGCCGGACCCCCCTCATCCAGAAGCGACGCATTTCCGAGGTCCAGCAGGGGCACGAGCTCCTCCGCGTCGAGCCGTGGGGCCCTGGATGACAGCCCGCCGCCGTCCAGGAGCACGGTGTCGGTCAGCGCGGGTCCGGAACCCGCAAGC
>NZ_KQ948682.1:97388-101728 GCF_001514145.1 Streptomyces canus | reverse complement strand
ACCAGCCAACCTGACAGGCGCTGTCGGGGAGCGCTGCTGGCCACCGCTGTCTGCTGTCGTTGATGTCAGACATGGATGTCAGTAAGTCCTGCTCCCCCGCCGCTGAACAAGGACTATGCGTGACGGCGACGGCAACCCGAGTTCAAGCTCACTACATTTCACCGCAAATGCTGATTTTTCAACGATTTCACCTCTCAATGCTTGAATCATCGACGGCGCTATAACGCTTTCGAGATGCGCCTAGGCTACAACGCCATTAGCATGAAATATGCGGAGCGGTGCGCGCAGGTAGTTCAATCCGAGGCAAAACTGATTACCTCCAGAAATGAGGGGAGGTGGCAGTCATGTCATCCACCAAGAACACAGTTCTGGATGCGGATAAAGATGTTGCTGGATACGCTAGATCCTCATGGTGGCAAAGTACCGTTGCACACATAGCAGAATTGCAGTGTCAACTCAACCGCATTAAGTCGCTCAGGCCTCAGGGGCTCGCGCAGTATGAGGAAGAAATTGCAGCCAAGATTGAAACGCATCTCGATGCTGCGCGACAGGCAGCGGATCGCAAAAAAAACCCATGGTCCATAATTACTGGGGCGGATATCGATCGAGCATTTGCAAATATACACAGAGCGGAAACAAAGATTCTTCGCCTCACCCCTAAGGAAGAGCTGGGCGAATTGGGCCCATTCGTGCTGGCAAACGCCCGACAGCATCTGGGTGCCGAAGATCCTCGCCGCGCCAAGCTGGAGGCGCAGCTCCAGAATAACGGCGACAAGCTCACCGAAGAGCTGCGTGGGCTCGCCGTCACTACGTTGCTTGCTGCTCAGATGGCAGAAGAGACGGAGAGAGCAAAAGCTCGGAGTTTTCGAAATATACTGCTGGTATCCGTGATAGCAACGGCGGTAATCGCTGGAGTGTTCATCTTCTGGGGGTTTTTGTCTCCATCGTCGATAGCGTCAAACATCTGCTTCACTCCAGACCCGAACAAAAAACAAGTTTGCCCGATTGGCAGCTCGGCTACCGGTCAGGATATGTTGATCGTAATGGCATTTGGTTCAGCTGCGGCGGCCTTCGCGGCGGCAGTCTCCCTGAAAGGGATTCAGGGGACGTCTACTCCTTATTCCGTCCCCTTGATGCTAGTACTCCTTCGGATCCCGGTAGGGGCCTTGGCTGCCCTAATGGGTCTTGTTCTGATCCACGGCGGATTCGTTCCGGGGCTTTCAAATCTGGATAGTGGGCCGCAGATTATTGCTTGGGCGATCCTGTTTGGCATACTGCAAGAGAGTGTCACGCGGCTGGTAGATCGACAGGGTAAGGATGTCCTGGATAACGTACGTGGAGCGGAGCGTGAGTTCCAGAAGAGCTCAACCAGAAGATCTGACCGGGAGAAGTGAGAGGTCGGCATAACGGCTTTGGGCTGGAGTTTCAATGACCGAGTCAAGCCCCGTGGGCGCCTCCGCCTGGTGAGGACGGCGCCTCCTCTCGGGATCGTTTGTGCCTCAGCCGACGAAAGTCAGCCACGACGGCGGCTGGGTCGACCGATCAGGCGCGCGTGTGCCTCGCTGCACCCCAACCGGCCTCAGCCGCGCTGCCGTGGTCTGTGTCGTTCAGAGCGAGGTGCCGGGGCGCCTCGGGTTAGGCAGTCAGAGCCGGAGCTCCGCGAGTACTGGGTTGGCCGCGAGTCTTGGGTACTCAACGCCGAGCTGCGTCAGCACGGCTTCTCGGAGGGCCAGCCAGGCGTTCTTCAGATCGACGCGCTCACAGACGGCCTCTGTCGTTGCGTATGTGCATGAGACCCGTACCTTCTCGCCTTCCGGGAGGAAGTTGATCAGCTCGGTGTTCTCCGTGAAGCCGATCGTCGTCCGCTCGCCCCGCTCCAAGTGTTCGATTGCACCCTTCATCGACCACAGGAAGTCGAAAACGGGCGTCCACGACCACGGCGGTGCCAGCTCGGCCTCGCCGATCGTGAACGTAAGGTCCGACAGGAAGTAGTGCCAGCGCAGGTCAGAACGGCTGACCACGGCGAGGTCCACTCCTTCGCGGTTCTCTTGGCCTTGGTCCACATAGGGGCCGGTCTGGCGGTATTCGATTTTGATCATTTGTCCTCTGTTGGCGGCAGCGCGATGCGACTCCTCATCATCCGCGATGGGTTCGACGGAGTTTCAGTGACGGAGTCAAGCCGCCTGCGCGGTGGGCGGGACGGGGGTGAAGGTCCGGTTGTCGCGTAGCAGAGCCCAGAGGACACTGGTCCGTCGTCGTGCGAGGGCGATGATGGCCTGGACGTGTTTGCAGCCCTCTCCGCGCTTTTTGAGGTAGTACTCCCGGTTGGGGCCGTCGCGGATGATGCTGGTCTGCGCGGACAGGTAGAAGACCCTGCGCAGACGGCGGCTGTAGCGCTTGGGCCGGTGCAGGTTGCCGGTGCGGCGGCCGGAATCGCGTGGGACCGGTACGAGTCCGGCTGCTGAGGCCAGATGGCCGGCGTCGGTATAGGCGGTCAAATCGCCCGCAGCGACGACGAACTCAGCTCCGAGGATGGAGCCCATGCCGGGCAGGGACTCGATGATCTCGGCCTGTGGGTGGGTGCGGAAAGTGTCGCGGATCCGCCGGTCGAGGCGCTTGAGCCGGTCGTCCAGGGCCAGGATCTGTGTTGCCAGGTCGGCGACGATCTGCGCGGCGGCGTCCTCGCCGGGCAGTGCGGTCTGCTGGGCCTGGGCCGCTTCCACGGCCGTGGCGGCAACGCTGTCCGCGTTGCGGACGCCTCGATTGACGAGCCAGGCCGTCAGGCGGGACAAGCCGCGTCGCCGGAGGGCGGCTGACGTCGGGTAGCCGGTCAGCAGCACCAGCGCGCCCTTGCGGGCCGAGTAGTCGAAGGCCCGCTCCAGGGCGGGGAACATGCCGGTGAGCACGTCGCGAAGCCGATTGACCATCCGCACCCGGTCGGTGATCAGGTCGGTTCGGTGGGCAGTCAGGAGCGCGAGGTCGGCGGCCAACTGCGCGGGCACGTCGAGGGTGGCGAAGTCCCGGCGGTGGCGGGCGGTTTCGGCAATGACGTAGGCGTCGCGGGCATCCGTCTTGGCCTCGCCCCGGTAAGCGCCGGCCATGCGGTTGACCGTGCGGCCAGGCACGTAGACGGCCTGCTGTCCGTGGGCTGCCAGCAACGCGAGCAACAGGGTGGAGGACCTGCTGGAGATGTCCACCGCCCAGTGCACCTCATCGGCCAGGTCCAGGATCTCGCCGAGCGCGGTCAGGATCGCCGACTCATCATTCTCGATCTTCTTCGACCGCAAGGTTGCGCCGGTCTCGTCGACCACCGCAGCCCAGTGATGGCCCTTGCCCGCGTCGATACCGACCCATATCCGGGCCCGCTGTTTGCTCACGTGTCCCTCCCGCAGCCGAGTTTCCTGCCATCGGGCCCGTAGGACACCCCGTCGTCAGCTCCGTAAACAGCGACGCATTCCACGCATTTCAATCAGCGACCAGGGCGCCCCGAAGGGCCGGACGGCCACTCCAGCCAAGCCACGGTCGGCAAGCTGCTTTGAAGCCACATCCGGCCCTCCCGGGCCACCGAACAACTTACGGAGCTGCTTTGGCGCGAGTGATCATGGCCCCGTAGCTTCCGGCGAGTCGGGCAGTCTGTGGACCTGCCCGTTAAGGCACGACGTTGGGGCCATGATCTTGGAGGCTCGCCCCAAAGTGGCTGCCTAAAAAGCCGTATCTCAACCGAACGCGAACGTGATCGTTCGAGCCATCACCTACCGCTGTGGCACCTTGGCTGAGATCCTGAGGCCGTGGCCGGAGGCAGCGCGCACCATCCTGACGACTCGCAAGCGCAGGTGACGCGCCTGCGAGTTGAGGTCGAACGGTTGCTGGAAGAAGCGGAGCGTCGAGTGCGCGGCGCCGATCTACGAGTGCGCTTTTGGTCGACCATCGACGTCGCGCTTGGCTTCCCGGCTGCAGTACTCGCTGGCATCTCCGGAGCCGCTGGGCTGGCGTCAGCAGATGCCCGTGTCCCCGCGGCGTGGCTAGCCCTGGTCTCCGCCGGGCTCTCAGCAGGGGCTGGCTTTCTGCGTAGTGACGTGAGGCGCGCAGCCAACAGGGAAAGCCGACGGGCATGGGGTGAGGTTGAAGCCGCAGCCCGCCTGCTTCTGGCGCAGGAAACGTATCTAGATCGGGAAGCCATCCAGGAATCGCTCCAGACCTTGTTCGGCAGCCGCAGAGCAGCCATGGCAATCCATACTGGAGACGCCCAAGCCGGATCGACCACCTAAAAGCCGTGGAGCCGACCGCCCCAGCCACAGAGGGTGTCTCCTACCTTCTGCCCGCAGCCGCCGAGCGCGCCG
>NZ_KQ948682.1:0-96933 GCF_001514145.1 Streptomyces canus | reverse complement strand
TGCGAGGGCCTTGATGAAGCAGGGAAGATACTGCCGCGCTCGATGAAGCAGGGAAGATACTGCCGCGCTCGGACCGCAACGGCTTTCAAGAGCGTCGCGTCACCACCACTGCCACCTCTTTTGACCTGCGTCTATGGCCCGATGTGGCAGATTGAGGAGAGCGCTGGCCCACGTATGGCCCAGAGAGCAGCCTCTGAGTCGTCTTCCTGGTCTTGTCAGTCGACGACACGAGGCTGTTGAAGGTCACCGAGTTCTCGCTGTGTGGTGAGGGTGTCTGGGTGGGTGTCGCCGAGGCTGACGCGCTGGTGGGCGAGGAGGGCCTCGAACTCACTGCGCGCCTGGTCCAACTCACCCTGCTCCCGCAGCACCCGGGCAAGGCCGTGGCGGGTGGTGAGGGTGCTTGGGTGGGTGTCGCCGAATCTTGCGCGCCGGTGGGCGAGGACGGCCTCGAACTCACTGCGCGCCTGGTCCAACTCACCCTGATCATGCAGCACCCGGGCGAGTTCGTGACGGGTGGTGAGGATGTATGGGTGGGTGTCGCGGAGGCTGACGCGCTCGTGGGCGAGGACGGCCTCGAACTCACTGCGCGCCTGGTCCAACTCACCCTGATCATGCAGCAACCGGGCAAGGTTGTGCCGCGCGGCGAGGGTGCTTGGGTGGGTGTCGCCGAGGCTGACGCGCCGGTGGGCGAGGATAGCCTCGAACTCACTGCGCGCCTGGTCCAACTCACCCTGATCATGCAGCACCCGGGCGAGTTCGTGACGGGTGGTGAGGATGTATGGGTGGGTGTCGCGGAGGCTGACGCGCTGGTGGGCGAGGACGGCCTCGAACTCACTGCGCGCCTGGTCCAACTCACCCTGCTCCCGCAGCACCCGGGCAAGGCCGTGGCGGGTGGTGAGGGTGCTTGGGTGGGTGTCGCCGAGGCTGACGCGCTCGTGGGCGAGGAGGGCCTCGAACTCACTGCGCGCCTGGTCCAACTCACCCTGCTCCCGCAGCACCCGGGCAAGGCCGTGCCGCGCGGCGAGGGTGCTTGGGTGGGTGTCGCCGAGGCCGACGCGCTCGTGGGCGAGGATAGCCTCGAACTCGCTGCGCGCCTGGTCGTACAGGCCCATGGCTAGCAAGTATCGGGCAGCGCGATTGGCCGTGCGTGCCGCGCTATGGATTGTCTGATCGGGCAGTTCGGTGACCGTGGCTCGATGGAAGAGGTCCAGGGCATGGGGTTGCAGGAGCCGCCAGTGACCCCAGTAGTCCGGTTCTTCAGGTATCCCGCTTCCGCCTGCGAACGCCGCGCTGTGCAGTGCAGTGACGGCTGCACTGAGTGCAGTTTGGTCGAGACTTGCACCTCGGACCAGCGGATGTACGCGCAACGTGGGCAGGGCATTGGAGCCCGTGGTGGGTGAGAGGTCTACCAGGCCGAGGCCGCTCAGGGCCGAGAGCAGCCTCCACACACCAGGTCCGTCAAGATGTCCTAGCTCCCCGGCGAAGGCCAGCGTTTCCGGTGTCAGGAGCAGGGTGTATGGCAGTGGGGCATCAGCGAATGTGGCGATCAGTCGCAGCAGCGGTCGGGCCAAGGGCATGCCGCGTTGGTCCAGCAGATTCAAGGACATGTCCCAGGCCTGTGCAATGACGTTGCCGTGGTCCACGAGTTCTAGGCCGCGGTCCAGCGCCGCCTGGTAGGAACAGAAATCTATGGGCGTGTCTGGCTCACGGTAGGCGGCCGGCACCGTGTTGGCGTCGGCGAGATAGGTACCGGCGAGGCGCAGGGCCAGGGGAAGCCCTCCCAGGCGTTGGGCCAGGCGTCGGGCATCATCCGGGGGACCTGCCATCGTGCCCGCGTGATCGCGCAGAATCTGTGCAGCGTCCGTAAGGTCGTCGCCGATCAGGGGGTGCACCGAATGTAGCGTGCAGGCGGTGCCCCACGTGTGGGGGGTGCTGTCGCGGGTGGTGATCAGGACGCTGCCAGCGCTGTTGGCCGGGCGCCGAATCCAGCCGGTTCCCTTACTCAGCCCTCCGGCACCGTCCAGCAGCGCCGGCTCGTCCGCGTTGTCCACCACCAGCAGCCAGGGACGCTCGTACTGCGCCAAATACCGCCACAGCGCGTCCGCCGCGTCTCCAGCCCGCAACTGCTCGTCGGGTGCGCCGGTCTGCCGGGCAACTGCCCGCAGTCCAGCCTCAAGCGTGGTGGCCTGGCGTGCATCGACCCACCACACCTGCTGCTCGCAGCCCAGCCTTCGGTGAACCAGCTCCAGGGCGATCGAGGTCTTCCCGGAACCGCCCATTCCGCATAGCACCTGCATCCGCGGGCTTCCCGGAACGGACAGCGCCGATTCCACCTGCTCGATCAGTGCATCGCGGCCCCGCAGCGGGCGGCGTGGATCGCGCAGGCCCAGCGGCGGCGCCACCGTGACCGCGGCGGGTTCGGGGGCGGACCGAGCATCGCCGAAGTAGACGTTGCGGGCTCGGAAGTCGCGCGCGGCAAGTGAACCATTGCTGGCCTGTACGCCCGGTGGTGGGGTGTCTTGCTTGCCGGGTTCGGTCAGGACCGGTCCGTACCCGGCTCCTGAGGGTTTCCCAGCCGCACCCCATCCCGGATGTTGGCCACACCCGCCGCGATGGACCCACCCTCCGCCTTCACCGACAGGTCACCGCCCACCGCCAGACCGTAGGCACCGGCCACTACACCGCCCGCCGCCCGCGCGGCCTCCTGCACAGCGGCCACCGCCTCATCCAGATCCCGCGCGAAACCAGCATCCTGCTCCGCAGCCCGGGAGACAGCGGCCTCGACACGCTGCCGGGTCAGAGCACTCGGCTCGGCCTGGCCGGCCGCAGCCTCCGCCTCCAGCCGCTCCAGCTCCGGGTCATCGCCCAGCCGCCGGGCCACAACGCCGTGCACGCGATCCATCGCCCCGTCGAGAGCCAGGTCCAGTTCAGCATCGGCACGCGCCGCCACCCGGCGGCCCTTGCGTACCGCCCACGCGAACACGCAGCCTACCGCGATCTCAACACCCGTCATACCGCCCCCTGTTGCTCATAATGAGCGTAGCGGGACAGTCGCAGCCACGGGCATCAATCCATCAACCGCATAGGACACGACCAATGGCCAGCGTCCTGACGCACTTCGCCAACGATCCATACCCGAGCCCAGGAGTCTTCTGATCCGGTACACGCCCGGGCACCTGAACACACCTGCTGCAGGCGTCGCCACAGCTTTTCAAGAGCGTCGCGATGTCACGGTTCATCCCCGCTCTGACCTGCACCGATGCAACAATTGGCCCAGTCTTCCAGTGCCTTGGCCCACACATGGCCCACAGGCCCTGCGCTGAACATGGGGGCAGGCTCGGAGCTCTTCTGCCTTCAAACGACTGCTGTCCTTCGCTGCTAAACGGCACACGGCTCCGGAGGGCCCTTCGGTCCCAGGAAAAGTGGCTGGTCAGAGCCTCGCAGCCGCTTGCTCGGGCCGGTTCTGTCCACAGATGGTCCGCGGTTCGGTGGACAACGCCTTAGGCGTGGATGTCAGTGGCCATCGTTAGGGTGGCTTGCACTGAGGCCGGTCAGAGAACCGTCATGGTCCGCGGTCTAAGGGGGGCGGGATCTGAAAGGCCCCCGGGTTCGCCTCGGGACTGTAGTCCATGCCGGAGCACCGCCCCCTCCTCGCGTGCCTGTCGATTCTGACCGCTTCGTCTCGAAGCAACTTGGGGTCTGGGCTCGGCCTTGGGCTTGTACGTCTCTCACCTGCTGTGATGGTCCGCAGACGTCCGCGCTTGTTCGCCGCTGTGTGTCGGCGTTGTCGCGCAGTTGCTGGGGTGCAAGGCCTGTGTGGCTCACCCGCTACTCTCGCCCGATTCCCGACGACGTGACCCTCGTCTCGATGTTGGTTTGCGAATTAGCCTAGGTGGTTGCAGTCGCTCACAAAGGCGGGAACTGTCGTTCGCATTCATCCCTGAAGCAAAGGCTTTACCGGTAGCGAGTACCTCGTGATGGCGCACTGCTCGCTCCGAGAAGGTCCGCCCGAATGGGACTAGATGCTCCGTCAGGTATTCCCTAAAGAAGTCTTTGTGTACGACGTCGATCGCCAGCGTTTTCCCTGTGTGCCCCATGAAGGTGCCCGGATCCTCGGGCTCATGGCGAAAAAGTCGGCACCATGGAGTGAAGGTCAGCTCCGTGCCAGCGGAGGTTGTTTTCGCCTCTATCATGGGTGCATCGAGAACTGCCACGACGCAGAGTAGGTGTGCCTCGAACCAGTGAAACGTGTCTTTGGGTGCAGACGAGGCAGAGAAGTGATTAGCCGCGCTTGCCAGGGGCATTACAATGCCGTTGTATGCGTCTGTTCCCGACAGTTCTAGCTTCGGACCCTTGCGGGCGCACTTGCTCATGATTGAGAAACCATCCCGGCTCATGAATGGTTCTCCAGAGAGCTCAAGTGCCCGCATCACGGAATAGGTCCAAGTGGACAGTGAATCATCGGTCGAGATCTTCACCTCCTCCTGTCTAAGGCCAGTCACCTGAGGAAGGGTTAGACGCCACGGTGACCGAGTGGATGAAAAGAAAACATACGGTAGGTCTGACTGCTTACACTCGATGAGAACTGTCAGTGACGTGCGGATTCGAGAAGCCTTAGCTGGTGGAGCGTCGAGCTCCTTCATGGCCATCAGGTCACAGGATCGCATCTCGCCTGTAATGCGATCGCGGAATCCCCACTCTTGCTGGACGTGAAAATCGCTTTCTAGTAGTTCGAAGACAGTGCTCTGTAGGGGGTATCCAGATTTCTCGATTGCGTCTGTTAGAACCTCTTCTGTGAGCCCTGCTTTAAGGCGGTTGCTTTCAGGGTTCCTGATTTCGGGATCCGTCATTGAATCGCGCCCTCGATCGAAGACTCTATTTATGGGATCGCTACTCTAGAGGTCTCAGCCGCCCTATGTCGTGCAGATGAGTGAAGAAGGTCGGCGGAACGGCTTTGGCCGGTGGCCTGCCCGGTCTGGGGTCGAGCATGACCAGGGGGCCGTACGCTGGTTGGCAACTCGGGCAGGCTTTGGACCTGCCCGCAATGTGCACGAGTGGCCCCCTGGTCTTGCTCGACGCGGGACCCGGACCGGGGAGGTGGCTAAAGCCGTGGAGCCGACCGGCCTCAGCCATAGAGGGTTTTCTCTGCTCTGCCCGCTGCACGCAGCGCGCCGCCGGGCGCGGCCAGCCGGGGCGGAGACAGGAGGCAGGCCGCGCCGCAGAGGCGGCGCGCGCCCGCGCCGTGCGCGGGCCTTGATGGCGTAGGGAAAGCCTGACCGATCAGAGCGTGACGGCTTTCAAGACCGATACACGATCGCGGGGCTGACACTGCCTGACCTGCAAGGCAAGGGCACAAGACGCGCCCCCCGATGCGTCTGGCCCACACATGGCCCACAGACTCTCAGTGTCCGGGTACTCGCGGGAGGGTGGAACCAGATGGACCGGTGTGGAGGGAAACGCACGTTCAGCCTGCCGCTGGAGGCTCCTGACCTTCATGTCATTGATGGGCTTGCACGGGTAGCCCTCCAGCATCCCATCCCTCCATAGGTCGAAGACATTCGCAGTTCGGTGAGCTCGATTGCCTTTCAGGTGTAACGGCCCAATCCCCTATGGGAATCCGAGGCTGCGGTGTGTCACTCGAACAAAGTCTGCACCCCAGGGATGTCCAGGGCGGAGATGATCGCACCGTCGGGAGTACGACACTCGGTGAGACTCACCAGTTCAAGGTTGTCGAACTGCGCGAAGGCGTGATGGTCGCGGGGCAGAATGCAGCGGCTCAGATACAGTTCGGTCAACGAAGGCGGGGAGCTCTTGAGTGCTGCAAGCCAAGCGTTTACGTCGTGGTCGTAGAGCCACAGGCTTTCGAGACGGGTCATTCCTGCGAGTTCCTCCAAACCTATCGGCGCGCACTCGTCATACCCGACCACGTGCAGGTCCCGCAGGCTCGTAAGGGTGGCAAGCGGGCTCAGGTCTTGCCCCTCAGTTCGGGAGAGGTTGAGAACCTTGAGCTTGGGAATCAGGCGCAACGTGTTCAGATCCAGGTCCCCGGACAAGGGAAGCCCCACCCAGCTCAGTTCCGGGAGGTCCGAGAGAACGGATGTTCCTCTCATCGGCCCGCTGCCCCACAGCATGAGGTGTTCCAGTCCTGGATGGACCTGGAGGTAGGAGAGGTCGGCTCCTTCAGACAACGTGAGCACCCACAGTTGGCGGAGGGGTGGCAACTCGGCAAGAAACTCGAGCCCTCGTACAGGGTGATCTATTCGTACATCTTCCAGCGAACGCAACCGGCTCGCTGCATGCAGTTGGCCGGAATGATTGAGCACCACTTGGTGTCCCGCCAGCTGTAGCCGAGACAGAACTACGTCGGCGTATGTGTCTGCATCGAAGTAGTCCCATGCATGGATGAGTTCATTGACCACCCCCTCACGATCGTCCCCCACATATCCCGCCAGCAGTTCCAGGGACTCCTCGCCGCCGATCAGCGCTACAGTCCGCACTGTCTGTCGCGCGCCATTCTCACTCAGCTGCTCCAGCGATCGCGGCAACCAGCGAAGCAGGCTGGGCCCCACCGCCGCCAGCGCGGGCGGATCCGTTTTCCGCCTTGCCGGAAGCAGCTTGGTCACAGCCTCGTCCAGACGCACCGCAAGCTCATTCTTCACGGAAGGCAACGTCTCCTGGCACGCTGCTGCCAGCAGTCGCAACGTGCGCGCATGCCGGGGTTCTTCATCGGCGCGGCTGAGGATGCCACCGAGCAGCTCTTCCCGCTGGCGAGTATTGGCATGGCCAGCCGCCATGATGATCGTCTCCCGCCATAGATCTAGATGTGCTCGGCCGACCAGGTTGCCAATGCGGTCCTCCTCCGCGGCCTCCTCAGCGGCGAGGTACTCCTGGAAGGTACGGTGCACGAAGTCCATACGCCCCTCGGCCGGGGACCGGAGGATTCCTGAGCGATGCCGTAGCTGTTCCAAAACCTGGTCGCCGTCCAGAACGTCCAGGTGACGCATCGCCCTCAGCTTCGCCGCGACATACGCAGCCGCCTTCTCCAGGGCAATCTCACTGCGGTTGTTGTCCGACAATCGCCACGCGAGGTCTCTCAGTATGACGAGTTTGTCGCCGAGGCTGAGCTTGCTGTCGACCGCGCTCGGCACATTACGATCCGCGTCCCGGTCGTGGACCAGGGTGTGCAGAGCATTGCGATACAGCTCCATGCGATCCCGCGGCAGTTGGCGGCCCCTGTTCAGGTGCATCGCACACAGCATGGCCGCCAGCAGCGGCGTACCTGCCAGCGATTGCAGATGCGCTCTGTCCTTCAGACTGGTGAGCAGGGACTGTTCGTACTCAGGAAGTTCATCTACGGCACAAGGCAGTTCGCCGCCTAGCTCGCGTAAAGCCTGGTGCCACTGCCGTACGAATGCCGCCAAATCCGGTGGCGTCATCCGGTCTAGATGGAGGGCTGTGAAGTCCTCACGGCGAAGCCAATCCGCGCCGGCAGCCGCAGGGCGCGAGGTGACGACTACCCGTACGCCGTCGTACTGCCCCAGCAACTTGTGCAGCCAGTCTCGCACCACCCGGCGGTCCCGGTCGAGCAGCTCGTCCACTCCATCAATCAATAGCAGTGCCGTGCCGCCGTCGAGCTGCCGCTCGACCCATCCCCTGGGCATAATCCCAGTAATGGGCCCGGCGATTCCGTCGAGCATCGCCTCCGGGTTGGGCGGCGTGCGGCCGCTGTACTCACGGAGCTTAATGAAGATGGGGGTGAGCCCGTTCCAGTTGGCCAGCTCACCCGTGAAAGCCCCGCGCGCTGCCATGACGGCCAGCCAGCGCAGCAAGGTCGTTTTGCCCGAGCCGGCCTCGCCCCGTAGCAATACCCGGGACGCGCCACTCAGCGCGGCCTCGACCCGCATGCCGGAGCTCTCGCCCCCGGCTTCTTCCCAGTAGCTCATCTCGGGCCTGGTTAGTGGGGAGGAACGGGCGGCACGTCGGCGCTTCCCGTCGTCTCCGGTGGCCCGCAGGCTCACGTACGCAACGGAGAGCCGTACACGTGGTGCGGTTGCATGGTCAGATATACGTCGGAACAGCTCCACCTCGTCGAGGTCCCTACTGACCAGTTCCAGGTATGTACGGCGGAAGGCCGTGTCATGGTCCGTGCCGTCCGGCGCAAACAGTGAACGGTCCGGGAGACGTTCCAGGATTCGCGCCACCTCAGCGCCCAACGTGGCTGTCCGCGCCAGCACTTCCCCCGCTACCCGCTCCTCGAAGACTGGCAGGCTGCGCACAATGCGTACGTAGTACTCAACGCACTCGGCGAAGAGCACCTCGTACAGGCGGCTTTCAGTTTCATTCAGGCCGACAGGCGCACTCACAGAACCGGTGATGTAGCGAATGAGCTCGGCTGGCTGAGCATTCGCGGCTAAGAGTGCCTCGTCTGAGAGGTCCGCCTGGGTGAACATGTCGGACACGGCGTCGATCACCGCTTGACGACCGCCTTCTTCCAATCGCTGGAACGCGTGCTTCAGGAACGGTTCCAGCCGGTCGAACACCGCGTTGGTGATCTGGTCGAACTGCTGCTTGACCTCGCGCTGGAGACGTATCCCGGACACCCGTACCCGGACCAGTTCCTCCATCGACAGCAAGCGCTCCTGCTCCCGCTGCTTGCCTCCCAGCCAAAGCCGCCCCGCCGCGTTCGCCACGGTCGTACCCAGCCGCAACGCCGCCGTCTCCGCGAGCATTGAACCCCCTCCTTCACCTGCCCCAGGCATTGTGGCAGCAGACATCGGCAAAGGGGCCCTCTCTATCCAAAGAGGACACCTTCCCCGGCCCCCGCCTGCACTCTGAAGGCTGAGCACGTCGTTCAAGAGTTCATCCACGCCCGGAAAGTAGCTACGGCCACTGACACTGGGCTGCGCAAGTTGACCTGAGACGTACTGCGGTCCCGGCCGGCTGGGTGGTCACCCTGGGACGCCTCTGACGGCGGATTTACAGTCCCCTCAAGATCACTCGCTCGCACCCCATCCGACCAGCAGGAATGTGCGTCCAGCATTCAAAACGCCGACTTCTCGTCCACGTCTCGTCCGGAGCTGGCTACCGCCCTAGCTCTGCTGCGGTCCGAGGAGGAGCATGGAAGGCAAGCGACCAAGGAGGCCTGCCATGAAAACCGGCGCCTCGGACTCGGACTACGAACCGTGGCTGTACTCGCACACGCCCTCCCAGGCTGAGGGCGAGCGGGACGATCCTGCCGAACGTGCGGCCATGCACCCAGATGTCCCCAGGACTGAGCCTTCCCAGGCGGAAGGCGAGCAGGTGGACGACACCGGGACGGTTGACCGCCGATAAGCCCGATGGGCGGGCCTTCCCACGCGCCCTGACAGCGTGTGGAGCGGCCCGCATAAACTCTGTCGCCGTCGTAACAGTGGGACGTGACGTTCCGAAGCCGATGACGTGGTGCGCAGACCGCTCCGCTTTGGATGATGACGGCCTCAGGCGCCTGGCGCGCCGACCGATCAGGCGCGCGTATGTTTCGCTGCACCCCCACTGGCCTCAGCCACGCTGCCGATGCTGTCGACCAGAACAAGCTACGACGGCCGTTGCGGCTGCTGCACTCCGTTGAGGTTCTACATCCCCGTTTCAGTACGCCGTTGACGTCAAACGCTTTTATTCTCTGGTGTCCCTGAGGTATCGCCAGAAGTATTGGTGACGACCTCTGCTGAGCCAGCTACTGGGGCACAGGAAATGGCCGCGATGAGGACACGAGTGGCTTCTTGGCGATTCTCTTCATCGAGATGTCTCAATAGCCTCTCCGCGGCAAGAAATTTCGAAAACTCAAGCGGTTGAAGAAAATAGGCCCTTAGTTGCGTTGTGGCACTTTCTTGCGTCTTCATGAATGTAGCACCAATATAGGCACCCAGGCTCGCACCTGTAATTCCCGTAGCACCAGCAACGATGGATGCTGTAGCGGATCCAGAAAGGCCCGCGATTACGGCGCAGATGACAATCAACGAAAACCCGGCACCGGCTGCAATCTGACCATACAGAAAACTGCGTTCAGCCTGAGTGGTTGCGATCTTATGGTAGTAATCCAGGCGCTTCTGTGTGGCTCTCCAAAGCGACGTGAAATCTGTAGCTCCGGCACTGATTTCACTCTCCGCCTTGCGGAGTTCATTCTCGGCGAGGCCTAAAATTGTGCGATCCTCGAACTCGCGCCGCATTTGGCGGCGATTTGTCCAGACGGCAAATGTGCCAAGATAGAGCCAAATGACTACACAAATGGATGCACCCAGTGCATTTTTATTTGGAGCATGGCTATCACGCCAAAGTGTCGCTGCGCAAATTGCGCCTACAGCTCCTGCAATTGGCGTCCCGAAAAGGATGAATTTTGCGAGTCTTTGTGTCCGTTTGCGCTGTGGTGACTCTCTCCAGGCGTGCCGCCTTCTGGCGCCCTCCTTTTCTTCTTCTGTGGTGTCTACCTCGCTTTGAGTCGGGGGAGTTGAACCGTCGACCGCAGTCTCTGCGGAGTTTGGTGCTGCATCGTCGCCATGCTGCTCTGCTCGTGTCATTGCTTGCCTGCCGTCCCTCAAAGAGTAAGTCGCATCATACTTATCGAGATGCCATTTGGAAGGATTACGCAGGGCAAGGAATGACGTCGTGGAGCTCTGCGCGGCGATGCTGCCGCTCTGTCGCTGTATCAGCGGCACCTGCTCATCACCGGTCTGTCCAACCAGGGCAAGACGGCCGCCCTGCGGGCCCTGGCCCTGTGGGCGGTCCTCGACAAGACGGTGGAGTTCCGCATCGCCGACCTCAAGGGCGCCGGCGACTGGGCCATGTTCGAGGGCCTGGCCACCGTCCTCATCCAAGGGCCGACCGATGAGCACGTGATCGAGGCGACCGAGATGATTGAGGGCCTGGTGGCGGAGATGGAACGGCGCATGGAACAGCGCCGCCTGGACCCGAGCATCGTCTTCCCGCCGCTGATCGGGCTGGTCGACGAGGCGCAGGTGGCGTTCATGTGCCCGGCCGTCGACGACGACAAGAAGCCCTACGGCGGCTCCAAGGCCACCTCCCGCTACTTCATGGCGGTGCGCAAGGTCCACAACCAGGGCCGCGTGGTCAACGTGCTGATGTGGGAGGGCACCCAGGACCCCACCGACCAGAACCTTCCCAAGCTCGTGCGCGAGGGCGCCCACACCCGCGCCTCCCTCGCCCTCGGCACGGAGTCGCAGGCCCGGATGGCGCTGGGGGACAAGGCGGTCGACGGCGGCGCCGCCCCGAACCTGCTGCGTCCCGGGCTGGACAAGGGAACCCTGGTGGTCGCCTCGGACGGCATCGCCATCCCGGCCGGCCAGGCGTCCATCACGGTGCGCACGCACTTCATCGACGACGACGGCGCCACCGCCATCACCGACCGCGCCAAGGCCATGCGCGACGGCATCACCACCCTGACCCTCATCGAGCGCAGTGAGCAGCGTGATGCCCTCGCCGACATCGCGCACGTGATCGGCGACGCCTCGCGTCTGCTCACCCTCGACATCCTCAAGCGGCTCGCCGCGCTCAACGAGGACGCCTACGGCGCCTGGACGTTCGGCGACCTCAAGCGAGTGCTGGAGGCCGAGGGCGAGGAGCCCAAGAAGTCCAACCGACGCATGGTCGTCCACCGCGATCACGTCCTGCGCGCTCTCGCCAATCGCGACGACGAAAGTTCCGCTTCCGTCGTCGGATAGCAGGGAGGCGCACACGCCCGGGACGGGGATGCGGGGATACACCCCCAACCCCCTCCCTGACCCGCCTCCCTGGCCCTGACCTGCGTAAATGATCAATCAGGGAGGTAGGGAGGCACCCCAGGCCAGGCCCCTGAAACCCCCTCCACAGCACCCCTCCAAGGGGGTGTCCCTCCCTCCCTGGCCCATGTACGGAAGGGATTCCGCATGTACCCCGAACCTGCCCGTCACGCGCCCGTACAGGGGGCCGTGGAAGTCCATCACCCGGCCCCGCTTCCACCCGCCGTCATGGTTCCCGGTCCGATGGTTGCCGTGCAACCGGGCGCCGTACCCGCGGTCGCGAGCATCGTCCTCCCGGACGGCCGCGTCGTCACCGGCTACGCCGTCAACCCCGCACAGCCCGAACCCCTCGCGGCCAAGCCGCCCGTATCCCGCGCGGCCGTCAACGTCGCCCTCGGGGGCGTCGGCTTCCTCGCCGTGTGCGGCGGCCTGCTCCTGCTCACCACCTTCATCACCGCCCTGACCGCGCTGATCACTCAGCTCATCACCCTCGCCGCCGTCATCTTCGGCGGCTGGATCGCCGTGCAGATCTTCAAGCCCCACGGCCACCCGGGCGGGACCACGGTCAACATCCGCAAAGCGATCTTCAAGCGCAACCACTTCGGCTGACTCAGTTACCCGCGATCGGGTTGGCCGCCCAATGCTCAGAAAGTGCTGCCCACCAGTTCGGATGTTCGTTCACCACGTAGACGAAGGCGGGAGACGACGCACGCAGCAGGAGGGCGTAATCCTGCCACCCGTCGGAGCTGCGGATCTCAGGGTTGAGGTCGTTGACCATGAGTCCGTAGTCCACGGTATCGGCGAGCATGCGCAGAAGATTGAGAACGCGCCATCGCTCATTGCCCTCCGCCGGCAGGTCGAGGCCGCCATAGAAGTAGCCGTGCAGCTCAGGCGCTGCGGCGATGAAGCTCTCGACGTAGTGCAGCCGTTCAAGTCCGTTGTACCGAGCTGTAGCTCCGGCGATTCCGTTGTTGATCGCTGTCTGGCGTGTGAGTTCTCGCGTCTGCCAGGCAGAAACAAGCAACGAGGCCACGACACCGATGGACGCAATCACCCCGAATATGTCGGCCACTCGATCCCCCAGGTCGAAAGTACCCGAGCACTACCCAGAGCCACTGATCGAATAACGAACCACCCGGCAACGTCCAGTCTCGCCAAGGGCGGCCCTCCATATCGGCAAAGATCCGGGGCCGCCCCAGCCAGATCTCTTGCCCGCCATCGCCCCGCCGGCAGGCATCAGGTAGCTACCGGGCGCCTGCGCCGGGCGGCTACATCGGGGAGTTGGGCACTCCCAGATCAGCACGCATGACAGCGCGCGTCTCCTTCCAGCGCTCCCAGATCCATCCAAGGTATTCCTGGATCACTTCGAGGGTGTCGCCCTCATCGGGGTTGCCTTCCTCCAGGCACTTGGTCCTGCGGTATCCCTCGGACAGTGCCCTGGACGCGTCATCGAGCTGGCCAAGCACAGCTGGTGAGGCGACCATCTGGGCTTCGGCGAATGCGTCATGGTGCGCATGGCGGGCCGCTTCCAGCCGTTCACTGTCCGCTTCGGTGACCCCATTGCGGTGCACATCCCACAGATAATTCATCAGCTGCATGCGGTAGTGGCGGAACGCCGCGTTCGTCTCGATGTAGCAAGCCCGGCGCATGGCGAATTCCGCCTGCCGTTGCTCGCGTTCCCACAGCGCGTGAGCTGCCTGCTGCTGGTGCTCGAACTCTGCCTGCTGCGTCTTCGCCCCGGATCTCTGGGCCAGGACGGGCGCGAGCAGGGTCCCGGTGACACCTACGACCGCTGCAACTAGCGCGATAGCGGTACTTCCCACAGCATCCCCCCGATGCGTGACAGCTAAGAGCTGGCCCGGTGCGCATTCCAGTGCGCCCTCCTCATCCCACAGGCCGGGGCAGCCGCTCTTTCGGCAAAAGACCGCGGCTGCCCCTCACCCCAGCTCAACCACAGAACTGGAGAGGTCAAGCATGACCCAACCCACTGACATCCGGCGAGTATCGAAGGCCTTCCGACGCTTCCGCGTTCTGGACGCCTACTGCTGCATCGGCGGCGCCACCGCCGGCTACCGGCGCGCGTTCGGCCCCCGCGTCCACATCACAGGCGTGGACATTCAGGCGCAGCCGGACTACTGCGGCGACGTCTTCCACCAAGGTGACGCCATCGAGTTCATCCGGGCCCACGGCCACGAATTCGACTTCATCCACGCCTCACCGCCGTGCCAGGGCGAGGGCGCCCCGACCAAGGGCACCAACGCCGCCCGCAACGCCGCGATCGGCCGCACCTACCCCCGGCTCATCGCCCCGACCCGGGCCGCTCTGGAAGCCACCGGCCAGCCGTTCGTGATGGAGAACGTGGCCGGCTCCGAGGTCCGCAAAGACCTGCGCCTGTGCGGCGAACAGTTCGGACTCGGGGTGCTCGTGCGCCGCTACTTCGAACTCGGCCGCTGGACTACCGCCCAACCGGCGCACCCCAAGCACCGTGGCTACGTGCGCGGTTGGCGCCACGGCGAGTACCGCGAGGGCCCCTATGCGGCCGCGTACGGCGAGGGCGGCGGTAAGGCCACCGTGGACGAGATCCGCGCCGCGAAGCGCATCGACTGGACCACCGACCGCCTACGGCTCCGGGAGGCCCTGCCGCCCGCCTACACCGAATGGATCGGCGCCGCGTTCCTCGCCACCCTCACCCCCGAGCTGGGGGCGGTCGCGTGAGCATCGTCGACAGCCATCTGCGCACCGCGCTTCACCTCGCTACGACCGGCGTGCCGCCGCTGCCGCTGCGAGCCGGGAAGGTGCCGTTCGGGAACTGCCGCACCTGCGCCCGCAACGCGTGCGGCGGCCGGCCCAACATGAAGATTCCTGGCCCCTGCACCTGCCCCCGCCCGTGCCACGCCTGGGCCGCCGCCACCACCGACCCCGTTGTCCTGAACTCCCCAGCATGGGCACCGACGTGGCGTGAGGCAGAGGCGGTGGCTTACCACCCGGGCGGCGCCGGCCTGACCGTCGTCGACCTCGACAACGCGGAAGCCATCATGTGGGCCCGTACGAACCTGCCCGTCACCCGCACAGTGCGCACCACCCGGGGTGAGCACTGGCTCTACCAGGGCGTCATGCAGTCCGCCAACGCCGTACGGCCCGGCGTCGACATCAAGTCCCTTATGGCATACGCCCGTTGGCTCGGATCCGGCACCGGCGCCATGGCCGCTCTCCCGGACACTGTGCGAGCCCTGACAGTAATAAAGGAGCCCGTCCCTGCCCGCAGGGCGCCACAGACGCTCTCAGCGCCCCTCAAGGGCGTACCGGGGGAGTGCCGCCACCGCACACCCACCTATCTGGAGCGTGGGATCGCCATGGCGGAGCAGCAGATCACCGCTGCTCGCAGTGCGGTGCACGCCACCGTCTACCGGACGTTCCTCGCCGTGCTCTCGACGCATGGCGGGTGCGGCTGTCTCACCGACACCCACATTGCGCGGCTGTTCACGGCCGCGCAGGCCAAGGGCGAATCGGTGAGGCACTGCACCGACGCGTGGACCAATGCCCGCACCGCACTGGGGATGTGACCGTGTCCGAGGACGAGAAGACTCCGGCCCGCCAGATCATCACCGACTACGCACAAGCGCACTTCCGGTACTTCCGCACCATCGACGGCACCGTCTACGCACAGCGCAACGGCCACCCCGTCGCCCGGCCCATCCGCTCCCAGGGCACCACCGGCAGCCACCGCCAAGAACTCATGGTCGGCCTCTACAAGGACGGCATCGGCGTGTTCAACGGCACGGCACTCAAGGAGGCACTGGACTTGATCGAAGCACTCGCGCTGACCGAGGACGTACAGCCCACCCACATCCGCGTCGCCCCCGGATTCGACGGCGCAACGTGGCTCGACTTGGGCCGCAATGACGGCAGGTCCGTCCGCATCCACCCCACGGGATGGGACATCCTCACCCCCGACCCGCAGGAAGTCTGCTGGCGGCGCACCCAGCTCACCGGAGAGCTCCCCCTGCCGGCCAAGGACACCAACGGCAAGGGCATCGACCTCCTGCTGCGCCTGTGCAACTTCGCCGGCGCAGAGACCGAATGCCTAGCCATCGCCTGGCTGATCGGCTGCCTGGAACCCTCCGTGCCCGTCCCCGCACCCTTCCTCACCGGCCCCCAGGGGGCGGGCAAGTCCACCGGCGGCCGGATGCTCGTACGGATCATCGAAGGGATGAGCGGCGACCTGCGCCGGGCCCCCAAGGACGAAGAGAACATGATCACGGCCGTTGCTGCCGGATGGGTCACCGCCCTGGACAACCTCTCCCACCTGCCCCCGGACCTGTCCGACCTCATGTGCTGCATCGTGACCGGTGCCGAGAGCATCAAGCGCGCGCTGTTCACCGATGGTGACGTCGTCCGCTCCCGCTACCGGCGCCCCATGCTGCTGACCGGTATCGACGTCGGCGTCATCCGCCCCGACCTCGCCGAACGCCTCCTGCCGCTGCGTCTCGTGCGGCCCAGGGTGCGGCGCACCGAGGCAGAGCTGTGGGCCGAGTACGCGGAGATCCTGCCCGTCGTTCTCGGCTCCCTGCTGGACCTGACCGTCAAGGTGCGGGCCGCTCAGGCGGACACCCCCACCGACCTGCGGATGGCCGACTTCGCCCACCTCTGCGCGCAGCTCGATGCGGCGACCGGCTTCGGCTCGCTGGCCGCGTATCGGGCGAGCCTCGATGACCTCAACGACGACGTCATCGAAGGTGACCTGCTCGCGCAGACCGTGTTGAAGCACGCGGCCGGACTCGATGAGGGAGCGGACGTCCGCATGACGTCCTCGGAATGGCTGCACTGCCTCACCACCCTCTACAGCGGTGAGGAGTGCCGTCCCCTGCCCAAGGGCTGGCCCACCACCGGCAAGGTTCTCTCCGACCGCCTCAAGCGGCTGCAACCGACCCTTGCCGCCCGCGGCGTGCTCGTCGACTGGGGACGCACCAGCGCCGCCCGCTACATCGAGATGACCCGGGCCGCCGCACTCGCCCTTACCAAGCAGGAAACGGCGTTCTGACCGCACCGGCCGGACAAGCAAGAGGAGCACCCCGCCCGGCGGCTGGTGCTCCTCTTGTTGTTCGGCGGCGTGCCGCCGCTGCACAGGCGTGCCGCTGCGCGGCTCCGCATTCGCGTTCTGAGCCGCGCACCACCACAGACACCACCCCTCCCTTTTTTCCTAAGAGAAGAGAACCTGCGTCACCCACGTCACAAGCCAGCCGAACCTGGTCATTGACCAGCAGTTTCGACCGTGACGCAGACGGCCCGACCCAGCGTCACAGCCCGTCATCCGCGTCACAGGTGACAGATCCCCGTCCCACCCTGTGACACGCCCCCAACTGCCCGCGTCACCGCATAGCCGCAGGTCAGGGCCACAAATGACGGGCGAGACGCGATGACGCAGAAATCCGAACCTCGGACAGACACGCGCATCCGCTACCTCCGTAAGGCCCCTGAGAAGCAAGGAGTCGTGCCCCGTGACAGGCGACCAGACACGCAAGCTCGCCGTAGTCCGTACCGAAGTCGACCTCTCAGAAGACGACTTCGACCCCACCCTCCTCGCGGTGAGGGTGGAGGAAGCCGCCCGTCGGCTGAGCATCGGCCGAACCACGATGTACGCCCTCATTCGAGATGGCGCCGTGCAGACCGTGCCGATCGGTCGGTCCCGTCGAGTTCCCGTCCAAGCGCTCAGCGACTTCCTTGCTCAGCGCATGCAGTCGATATCCACCAACGCAGTCGCGTAAGGAGTCCCATGGCCAAGCGCGCCAAGCGCCCGGACGGCGCATCGTCCATCTACTTCGGCAAAGACGGTTACTGGCACGGCCGGGTCACCGTCGGCGTCTGTGATGACGGGAAGCCCGACCGTCGTCACGTCAGTAGCAAGGTCAGTGAAGCGGAGGTCATCAAGAAAGTCCGTGCGCTGGAGAAGCAGCGCGACGAGGGGAAGGTTCGTAAGCCTGGCCGGCCGTGGACCGTACAGGCGTGGCTGCTGCATTGGGTGGAGGAGATCGCCAAGCCGTCAGTGCGGGAGAACACCTATGCCGGGTACGAGGTGGCCGTTCGGGTGCACTTGATTCCTGGTGTGGGCGCACACCGGCTGGACAAGTTGGAGCCCGAGCACCTGGAACGCTTCTACACAAAGATGCAGCTCAACGGCAGCAAGGCTGCCACGGCTCACCAGGCGCACCGCACGATGCGTACGGCTCTGAACCATGCTCTTCGCCGGGGCCACGTGACCCGGAACGTTGCGACGCTCGCAGTGCCTCCCAGGATCGAGGAAGAGGAGGTGGAGCCGTACGACATCGAGGAAGTGCAGCGTCTCCTCTCCGAGGCGGCCAAGCTGCGCAACAGTGCCCGCTGGTCCATCGCTCTCGCCCTGGGACTACGGCAGGGCGAAGCCCTCGGACTGCGCTGGTCGGATGTCGACCTTCAGAACGGCATTCTCCGCGTGAGGAAGAACAGGCTGCGGCCGAAGTACCTGCACGGCTGCGGGGGAGAGTGCGGCCGGAAGCCCGGGTATTGCAAGCAGCGAGTCAGGAAGAACGAGGACACGGCCAACACCAAGTCCAAGGCCGGTCGCCGGGTGATCGGTGTGCCTGGCGAATTGGCCAGACTCCTGGAGCTGCACCGCAAGGAGCAGGACCGAGAGCGTCTGATCGCCGCGAAGGAGTGGAACGAGACCGGTTTCGTCTTCACGTCCCCCGTGGGTGAGCCGCTGGTGCCCAGCACGGACTACGACGTGTGGAAGCAACTGCTGACTGACGCCAAGGTGCGGGATGCCCGGCATACCGCCGCCACGGTCCTGCTCATCCTCGGCGTTCCGGAACGAGTGGTGATGCAGATCATGGGGTGGTCGTCCACGGCGATGGCGGCCCGCTACCAGCACGTGACGGGAGGCATCCTGGCCGACGTGGCGCAGCGGGTCGGCGGTCTCATCTGGGAGGTGGCCAAGGCTGCCGACGAGGGCGGCCCGGACGGCTCCGCGGGATCGCGTTGAGACTGTAGATGAGACTGCAACCGTCGAAGGGCCCCACCGCGAACGGTGGGGCCCTTCGACATCGTGCCCGGTGAGGCACTGGCGGAGGATACGAGATTCGAACTCGTGAGGGGTTGCCCCCAACACGCTTTCCAAGCGTGCGCCCTAGGCCTCTAGGCGAATCCTCCGCCGCAAACAATACAAGACGTTGAGGAGTGCTCGCGAACTCGTTCCCACCCGCTGCCATCGGGTACTGTTTGGGCAGCCCCTCACGCGGCGCTATCTGACTGAACTCCCCCAGGGCCGGAAGGCAGCAAGGGTAGGTCGGCTCTGGCGGGTGCGTGGGGGGCGCTTGCGTTCCCGGCGGAGCGCACGCGCGGGCCCCGGTGTCAGTGGGCGCCTATAACCTCGTATGCGTGTCGTCTCTCGCGTTGTACCGCCGCTATCGCCCGGAGTCCTTCGCCGAGGTCATCGGGCAGGAGCATGTCACCGACCCGCTGCAGCAGGCGCTGCGGAACAACCGGGTCAATCACGCGTACCTGTTCAGCGGTCCGCGCGGATGCGGCAAGACGACCAGCGCCCGCATCCTCGCCAGGTGCCTGAACTGCGTGCAGGGCCCCACCCCCACCCCCTGCGGTGAGTGCCAGTCCTGCCAGGACCTCGCACGCAACGGCCCGGGTTCCATCGACGTCATCGAGATCGACGCCGCCTCCCACGGTGGTGTGGACGACGCCCGTGAGCTGCGCGAAAAGGCCTTCTTCGGGCCCGCGAGCAGCCGCTACAAGATCTACATCATCGACGAGGCCCACATGGTCACGTCGGCAGGGTTCAACGCGTTGCTGAAGGTCGTCGAGGAGCCCCCGGAGCACCTCAAGTTCATCTTCGCCACCACCGAGCCCGAGAAGGTCATCGGGACGATCCGGTCGCGAACCCATCACTACCCCTTCCGGCTCGTCCCGCCCGGCACCCTGCGGGACTACCTCGGCGAGGTGTGCGGCAAGGAGGACATCCCCGTCGAGGACGGCGTCCTGCCCCTCGTCGTGCGGGCAGGCCAGGGCTCCGTGCGTGACTCCATGTCCGTCATGGACCAGCTGCTCGCCGGGGCCAAGGAGGAGGGTGTGACGTATGCCATGGCCACGTCCCTCCTCGGCTACACCGACGGCTCTCTCCTCGACTCCGTCGTCGAGGCCTTCGCCACCGGTGACGGCGCCGCCGCCTTCGAGGTCGTCGACCGCGTCATCGAGGGGGGCAACGACCCGCGCCGCTTCGTCACCGATCTGCTGGAGCGGCTGCGGGACCTGGTCATCCTCGCCGCTGTTCCCGACGCCGCCGAGAAGGGGCTCATCGACGCCCCCGCCGACGTCATCGAACGCATGCAGGCCCAGGCCGGCACGTTCGGCGCGGCCGAGCTGAGCCGCGCCGCCGACCTCGTCAACGCAGGCCTCACCGAGATGCGCGGCGCCAACTCGCCCCGTCTCCAGTTGGAGCTCATCTGCGCGCGCGTGCTGCTCCCCGCGGCCTATGGGGACGAGCGCTCGGTGATGGCCCGCCTCGACCGCATCGAGCGGGGCGTGAACTTCTCGGCCGGCGGCGCCCCCGCGATGGGGTACGTGCCAGGGCCGGAAGCCCACGGGGGAGCGGCCCTGGGTGCCCCGGGCGTCCAAGGCATCCCTGGTGCCTCGCATGCCACGGGTGCCTCAACGGCCGCCGTCCCGCCACCTGCACCGCTCCCGCCCGGTGGCGGCCCGGCCGCGGCGCGTGCGGCGGTCCGAGCCTCGGGCGCGGGCACACCCGGTGGCGGAGGCTTCGGCGGTGGCGCCCCAGGTGGCGGCGTTCCGGCCGGAGCCGGTGGCGCGGGCGGATTCCCCGGCGCTACGGCCGACTCGGCGCCGACCGCCGACCGGGCCCCTGACTCGCCCGCCGGTCCGACCCAGGGTTCGTCTCCCGACCTCCACACCGGCGACCCCCACACCGGCCCGGCGCACGGTGCACCCACGGCCCAGCCCTCCACCGGCCACTCGGACCGGCCGCAACACCAGCAGCCGTCCGCCACACCGCCCCCAGCCGCTGCGTCGGATCCCGCTCCCACCCCCGGAGCCTGGCCCGCCGCCGCCCCCGTCGGCGGCGGCCGGCGTCCCGGTGGCTGGCCCACCCCGGCCCCGGCAGGCGGCGGCCAGCCCCAGGCGCCCGCACCGCAGCGGCCGGCGACACCGGGACCGGCCCAGCCCGCCCCCGCGGCCCCCGCACCCGGACCGGGCGCCTACGCCCCGCCGACCGGTGGCCCCGACCCCCGCCAGCTCTGGCCCAACATCCTGGAAGCCGTCAAGAACCGCCGCCGCTTCACGTGGATCCTGCTCAGCCAGAACGCCCACGTGGCCGGCTTCGACGGCACCACCCTCCAGCTCGGCTTCGTGAACGCCGGCGCCCGCGACAACTTCGCGAGCAGCGGCAGCGAAGAGGTGCTGCGGCAGGCGCTGGGCGAGCAGTTCAACGTCCAGTGGAAGATCGAGGCCGTCATCGACCCGTCGGGCGGCGGAGGGGCGCCCCCGGCATCCGGCGGCTTCAACGGCGGCGGTGGCGGGGGCTACGGCGGAGGCGGCAACGCCGGCGGCTACGGCACCGGAAGCACGGCCGGCTACGGCGCCCCGGCCCCCCAGGCCCCGTCCTCCCCCCAGCCGGCGCCCGCCCCGGCGGCCCGGTCCACGCCGACGCCGGCTCCCACACCGGCCCCTGCCCCGCAGCGGTCCGCGCCGGAACCCCCGCCGGTCTCCATCGAGGACGACATCCCCGAGGACGACGACCCCGATCTCAACGAGGCCGCCCTCTCGGGCCGCGAACTGATCGTGCGCGAGCTCGGGGCGACCGTGGTGGAGGAGATCACCAACGAATAAGGCGAAATAAAACGAATAAGGGGACGACGGAGGGACTCGCGCGAGAGGTCGTCTTGGAGGAACCTACGACTCTCCTCCCTCCACCCCTTAGGAACCCCCCACAAAAACCCCGTTAGGCTGACCCCCGTGAAGGTCCTCGTCATCGGTAACGGCGCCCGCGAACACGCCCTGTGCCACTCCCTGTCCCTCGACCCCGACGTCAGTGCCCTGCACTGCGCACCCGGCAACGCCGGCATCGCCGAGGTCGCCGAGCTGCACCCCGTCGACGCCCTCGACGGCGTGGCGGTGGCCGCACTCGCGCAGCGGCTCGGTGCCGACCTGGTCGTCGTAGGCCCGGAGGCCCCGCTCGTCGCGGGGGTCTCCGACGCCGTGCGCGAGGTCGGCATCCCGGTCTTCGGCCCGTCCGGGGAGGCCGCGCAGCTCGAGGGCTCGAAGGCCTTCGCCAAGGAGGTCATGGCCGCGGCCGGGGTCCCGACCGCCCGCTCGTACGTCTGCACGACCCCCGAGGAGGTCGCCGCGGCCCTCGACGCCTTCGGCGCCCCGTACGTCGTCAAGGACGACGGTCTCGCCGCGGGCAAGGGCGTCGTCGTGACCAGCGACATCGAGGCCGCGGCAGCGCACGCCAACGCCTGCGACCGGGTCGTCATCGAGGAGTTCCTGGACGGGCCGGAGGTCTCCCTCTTCGCCATCACCGACGGCGACACCGTTCTGCCCCTCCAGCCGGCCCAGGACTTCAAGCGCGCCCTTGACGGCGACGAAGGACCGAACACCGGCGGCATGGGCGCCTACTCCCCGTTGCCCTGGGCCGACCCCAAGCTGGTCGACGAGGTCATGCAGACGGTCCTGCAGCCGACGGTCGACGAGATGCGCCGCCGCGGCACCCCCTTCTCCGGCCTGCTCTACGCCGGTCTCGCGATCACCTCGCGAGGCGTGCGGGTCATCGAGTTCAACGCCCGCTTCGGCGACCCCGAGACCCAGGTCGTCCTGGCCCGCCTCGAGACCCCGCTGGCCGGTATCCTGCTCGCCGCGGCCACCGGCAACCTGGCCGACCTGGAGCCGCTGCGCTGGAGTGAGGACGCCGCGGTCACCGTGGTCGTCGCCTCGCACAACTACCCCGCCACCCCGCGCACCGGCGACCCGATCACCGGCCTCGACGAGGTGGCCGCCGAGGACGCCCCGCACACGTACGTCCTGCACGCCGGCACCAAGCGGGACGGCGACGCCGTCGTCAGCGCCGGCGGCCGCGTCCTGTCGGTCACGGCGTCCGGGAAGGACCTCACCGAGGCCCGCGAGCGCGCGTACCGGGCGGTGGCCCGTATCCGGCTCGACGGTTCCCAGCACCGGACGGACATCGCGGCGAAGGCGGCGTCCGGAGCCTGAGAAGCTCGGAAACCGGGGCGAAACCCCCCGCTGCCGAACAACCCGACCGGCCCCGGATCCGTCTAAGGATTCGGGGCCTGATCTTTGCTGTACGTCATCCACCTTTCCCCAAAGCCATTCCATCGAGTGACCGGGGCTCCATACGGCTGACGGGCGCCCGGGGCCCAACTAGGGTGCGGCGCAAGCGGTCCGGCACTTGGCCCACCGGCATTGCGATGTCAGTGACGGGTGCCACAGTGGGGGAGTGAGCAACGCCAGGACAGCTGGGCATTCAGGACGGCAGGGAGGGGGTGAGGTCCGGTCATGACCGGTATCGGTGTCGAGGTGGCCGCGCAGGCCGCGCGCTCCCGGGCCCTCGCCGTGCTGCGCATCCGCAGCCGTGCGCTGGCCGTGGCGCTGCTGCCCGCGGCGGTGGCCGTGGTGCTGCTCGCCGGAGGTTCCACCAGTCATCTCGTGGGCGGGTTCTGGGACAGCGCCCGCCTGGCCATGACCGTTCTCGGGGCCGTGGTGCTGCTCGCCGCCGGAGCCGTGGCCCTGGTCGTCGCCCGCGCCCGCCCCGCCGTCAGTCCGACCGTCGCGATCGCCGAGGAGTCCGCGCCCGACCTGTACCGCATGGTGCGCGACCTCGCCGACCGCCTGGACGTCCCCGCCCCCTCCGCGATAGCGCTCACCCCTGACTGCGACAGCTGGCTGGAGGACCGCACCCACCCCGCCCACGGCCCGCCCCCGCAGAAGGGCCGGGACGACGAGATCGCGGGCGTCCGCAGTTCCCACCGCCGTGTCCCGGCCGCACCGGTGCTGGTCATCGGCTCGCCGTTCCTGTGGTGGATGCGCGTCGGCGAACTGCGCGCGGTCCTCGCCCCGGTCGTCGCCGGTACGGGCCCCTCGGCTCACCCCGACATAGCGGCGGCCCGCCGATTCGTGCGAGGTCTGGACGCGGCCGTGGCCGTCGGCTCCGTCCCGGGCCGCTGTCCACTCACCCGTGTGATGTGCGCGGGTGTCGCTTGGGTGGCCCGCCTCCTCCTGCGCAGCTGCCGGGAGCACGCGACCCAGATGGAGCGCGGAGTCGCGGCCGCGGCCGCCGAGCGTGCACAGGCTGTGGACTACGGCCTCCGGATCGTGGCCCAGGAACAGGTGGGCCTGGCGTACGCGGGCTGGGACCGGCTGCTGACCCGGGTCGCGCTCCCCGCCTGGCGGATGGGCCGCTGGCCTTCCCGCCTGGACGCCGGTGTGGTGGCCGCGCTGACCGAGCTGTCCCGCCGCGACCGACTGGCCGAGGGTTTCGCCTCCCGCCTGGGTGAGCGCCCCGCCTGCGACCTGCTCGAAGAGCCCGGCGCGGTCGACGAGGCAGCCTCGCTCCTCGCCGCCCGCCTCTTCCACGGCGGCCCCGCGGAGACCGGCCAGGACTGGTCCCCGGTGGACTGGCAGGAGTACCCGGAAGAGGTCGTGGACCGGAAGTGGCGCCTGGACGCGGCCCGCCTCCACCGAGTCCTCGACGCCCAGGGCGTCAGCCGCACCCCGGGAGCAGCCCCGCCGGAGTCCCACGGCCCCACCCTTTCCCGAGTCCTGGCCCACCTCTCGGCTCCCGGGCACACCGGCCCCACTCCACACCCCCTGGCAGCCGACCGACCCGCCACCTCGACACCCACGTACTCGCCCGCCCCCACCACCACGGCGGCCGGCGGTGGACTGACCTCGGCGGACGACACCGACACTGTCGAGCACAGGCGCGAGCAGGGGCCGGCGCGGGCGGCCGCGGACGGCCTCGCACCCGCCAAGCCCGCAACACCCGCGCAGGACCCCGCTTCCACAGACCTCACCCCGGTTCCGCCGACCGACGATGTGGCGAGGACCGGTGGACCCGCCTCCCCGGACGACGCCGGAGCCGTGCAGCACGAATCGGCGGCTCAGGCGGACGCGCCCGCGACCGCCGCCCCCGTACCGCCTCCACCGGACGGTGCCATGGCGGCGGACCCGCACCGTGAACCGGCCTCGGCCGACGCACAGGCGGCTGCACCGCACGCTCCCTCCCCGGTTGACGTCCCGGCGGCTGCACCGCACGCTCCCTCCCCGGTTGACGTCCCGGCGGCTGCACCGCATGCCTCGCCCCCGGTTGACGTCCCGGCGGCTGCACCGCATGCCTCGCCCCCGGTTGACGTCCCGGCGGCTGCACCGCACGCTCCCTCCCCGGCTGACGCCCCGCCGACTGCACCGCACCCCCCGCCCCCGGCCGACGCCCTCGCGGCCGGACCGCACCACCACCCCGTGCCACCGGACGACCCCGCAGCAGCCGAACGTGAGACCGCTGCCGCCCCCCACGGGACACCCGCAGCCGATGACGAATGTGACGCCGGTGGTGCAGATGCCGTAGGCGGAAGCGCAGACGGCGAAGCCGAGACCCTCGCCGCGGCGCTCACCGCCGAGCTCGCCCGTGAGGAAGCCGCCGCCCCCCAGTCCCGCAGCACGCCCGACGCCACCCCCTGGGACGACACCGCCCTCCCCCTCTTCCCGCTCCAGCCACCCCGCAGCGCCCGAGAACTCCTCACCGACCACGTCACCGCGATGGTCTGCTGCGCCGCGATCGACACCGCCGGCGCCGCCCCGGGCCTGGACTGGCTCGACGGCCCGTCCCTCCTCATCAACGGCGAACGCGCCGCGGACCTCACCCCCCGCGTCCTCAGCCTCGTGGAGGACGGCGACCCGGCCCCTCTGCGCGCCTGGCTGGTCAAATCGGGGATACGCCCCGAGAAGCCGGTCCGCCTCGTCTGACGAATCCGGAGTCCCCGCTTCCACTTTCGGCCAATTCGCAACGAATAGTGACAGCCCGAGTGCGGAATGTGATGTGCTGAGACCGATCGCGCACATGGCAAGGGCTTGTGCCGGCACAGGACACCGGCCAGGACGAACAACGGGGGCACGAGGGAGGGGAGCGACCATGGGCCCAGGACCGGAGCACATCCGCCGCTGGGAGTCGGGAGCACTCGCGCACGCCGTGACGGACCCCTTCGGCCAGGGCCCCGTCCCCTGGCTGCGCGGCAGTGAGACGTACTTCGACGACACCGGCCAGGTGGTCCCGTGGTACGTCGAGACGGACCCCGCCCACACCCCGAAGGAGGGCGCCCCGCGCATCCCCTCCCCCCGCTCCGCCCCCGGCGGCGGCCCCCGCTCGGCCGACGACGTCCGCCGCCAGATCAAGGGCTTCACCTCGACCGGCGCGGTCGCCCCCGGTGAGGCCGTCGACTTCCACATCACCGTTGACCCGCCGCAGGAGTTCGCTGTCGACATCTACCGCATCGGCCACTACGGCGGCGACGGCGCGGCGAAGATCACCACCAGCCCCCGCCTCTCCGGCATCGTCCAGCCCTCGCCACTGGCCGCGGACCGCACGGTCTCCTGCCACCACTGGTGGCTGTCCTGGCGGCTGCAGATCCCGTCCTACTGGAGCGTCGGCGCGTACGTCGCCGTCCTCACCACCGCCGACGGCTACCGCTCCCACATCCCCTTCACGGTCCGCGAGAACCATCCCGCGGACTTACTGCTCCTCCTGCCCGACGTCACCTGGCAGGCGTACAACCTCTATCCCGAGGACGGCCGCACCGGCGCCAGCCTCTACCACGCCTGGGACGAACAGGGCCGGCTCCTCGGCGAGGCCGACGCCGCGACCACGGTCTCCTTCGACCGGCCGTACGCGGGCGCGGGCCTGCCGATGCACGTCGGCCACGCCTACGACTTCATCCGCTTCGCCGAGCGCTACGGCTACGACCTCGCCTACGCCGACGCCCGCGACCTGCACGCCGGCCGGCTCGACCTCACCCGGTACCGAGGCCTGGTCTTCCCCGGCCACGACGAGTACTGGTCGACGGCCATGCGCCGCACGGTCGAGCGAGCCCGCGACTGCGGCACCTCCCTGGTCTTCCTGTCCGCCAACACCATGTACTGGCAGGTCGAGTTGGCCCCCTCGCCGTCCGGTGTCCCCGACCGTCTGCTGACCTGCCGCAAACGCAGGGGCCCGGGCAAACCGACGCTCTGGCGCGAAGTCGACCGCCCCGAACAGCAGGTGGTCGGCATCCAGTACGCGGGAAGGGTGCCCGAGCCCCACCCCCTGATCGTCCGCAACGCCGAGCACTGGCTGTGGGAGGCGACCGGCGCCCAGGAGGGCGACGAACTCCCCGGCCTGGTCGCGGGCGAGGCCGACCGCTACTTCCCGCGCACCCCACTGCCGGAGCACGACGACCGCATCCTGCTCGCCCACTCGCCGTACGCCGACAGCGAGGGCGCCCTCCGCCACCAGGAGACGTCCCTCTACCGCGCCCCCTCCGGCGCCCTGGTCTTCGCCGCAGGCACCTTCGCCTGGTCCCCGGCACTGGACCGCCCGGGCCACGTCGACACCCGCGTCCAGCGCGCCACCGCCAACCTCCTGGACCGCATCTGCAAGCGTGACTGAGTTCACCCTGCAGTCCACCCACCGCTTTCTCAGCGCACCCCAAGTCCAAGGTCAGCGCCCCGTACGGGACAATCGACCCGTTGGACATAATCACGGGGAGGAACCGTGTCCGGATTCGTAGAAAAGCCCGAGCCGCTCCAGGTTCCGGGCCTGGTGCACCTGCACACCGGCAAGGTGCGCGAGCTGTACCAGAACGAGGCGGGCGACCTCGTGATGGTCGCCAGTGACCGTATCTCCGCCTTCGACTGGGTGCTGCCGACCGAGATCCCCGACAAGGGCCGCGTCCTCACCCAGCTGTCCCTGTGGTGGTTCGACCAGATCGCCGACCTGCTGCCGAACCACGTCCTGAGTACGGCCGTACCGGAAGGCGCACCCGCCGACTGGGCGGGCCGCACCCTGGTCTGCAAGTCGCTCCGGATGGTCCCCGTGGAAGCCGTCGCCCGCGGCTACCTCACCGGCTCCGGACTGCTCGAGTACAACGAGTCCCGCACGGTCTGCGGCCTCGCCCTCCCCGAGGGCCTGGTCGACGGCAGCGAGCTGCCCGCCCCGATCTTCACTCCGGCCACCAAGGCCGCCGTCGGCGAGCACGACGAGAACGTCTCCTACGAGGAGGTCGCCCGCCAGGTCGGCGCCGACACCGCGGCCCAGCTGCGCCAGGCGACCCTCGCGGTGTACTCGCGCGGCCGGGACATCGCCCGGGACCGCGGGATCATCCTCGCGGACACCAAGTTCGAGTTCGGCTTCGACGGGGAGACCCTCGTCGTCGCGGACGAGGTCCTCACCCCGGACTCCTCCCGCTTCTGGCCGGCCGATCAGTGGGAGCCGGGGCACGCGCAGCCGTCGTACGACAAGCAGTTCGTGCGGGACTGGCTGACCTCGGCGGAGTCCGGCTGGGACAGGAAGAGCGAGCAGCCCCCGCCGCCGCTGCCGCAGGAGGTCGTGGACCGCACCCGCGCCAAGTACATCGAGGCGTACGAGCGTCTGACGGGCACGAGCTGGTCGTAACGGAAAAGCCCCCCGGTGAGAACCGGGGGGCTTTTCAATGGAGCGAACGACGAGGTTCGAACTCGCGACCTCAACCTTGGCAAGGTTGCGCTCTACCAACTGAGCTACGTTCGCCTGCGCCGTGGCGCGAGAACCACTATACCCAACCTCGCTCGCGCGCGAGCCGCACGGCCGTGTGCCGGTTTTCCGCCCCCAGCTTGGAGACGGCCGACGACAGATAGTTCCGTACGGTCCCCTGCGACAGCGCGGCCCGTTCGGCGATCTCCGCGACGGGCGCCCCGTCGGCGGCGAGTTCCAGCACCTCGGCCTCCCGCGCGGTCAGGGGGGAGGCCCCGGCGGAGATCGCGTCGGCGGCCAACTCGGGGTCGACGTAGCGGTTTCCCTCGTGCACCGTGCGGATGATCTCCGCGAGCCGCTGCGCGCTCACGGTCTTCGGAACGAACCCCCGCACACCGGCCTCCAGCGCCCGCTTGAGGTGCCCGGGCCGCCCGTGGCTGGTGACGATCAGCACCTTGCACGAGGGCAGTTCGCTCCGCAGGGATGTGGCGACCTTCACACCGTCCGCGCCGGGCATCTGGAGATCGAGTACGGCCACGTCGGGCTCATGCGCCCGGGCCATCGCCAGCGCTTCGGGACCGGTCGCCGCCTCCGCGACGATCGCGAGATCGTCCTCCAGGGAGAGCAGAGCGGCGAGCGCGCCCCGAATCAGATGCTCGTCATCGGCGAGCAACACCCGCACACTCACGACCCCACCCCCGACGACACCACGCGTCCGGTCACGAGCCCATCCCCTCCCACACCACGCCTACGGTCACGAGCCCACCTCCGGTACACCACGCGCACGGTCACGGCCCATCCCCTCCCACACCCACGTGCACGATCACGAGCCCACCTCCGGCATCACGCGCACGGTCACGAGTCCGTCCCCTCCATCGCCATGCGCACAGTCAGGAGTCCCCCTTCGCCGCCACCAGCGGCACCTCCGCCATCAGCCGGAACACACCCTCCCGGACAGGTCCCGCCGCCAGCGTCCCGGCCACGACCGCGAGACGTTCCCGTAGTCCGGCGAGTCCGGAGCCGCCGGTGCCCGGTGGCCGCGACGCCGCCCCGTCGTTCTCCACGGTGAGCACCACCCGCTCCCCCTCTCTCCGCAGGGCCACCACGCACAGCTTGGCGTCCCCGTGCCGCAGGACGTTCGTGGTGGCCTCCCGCACCACCCAGCCGAGCGCCGACTGCACCTCGGCGGGCAGCCCGTTCGGCTCCCCGGTGACCGTGCAGGTGATGCCCGCGGCGGTCAACACCCCTTGCGCTCCGGTGAGTTCGATCCCGAGATCGGCCTCCCGGTACCCCCGTACGACATCCCGCACCTCGCGCTGCGTCTCGTGCGCGATCCGCTGCACCTCGGTCATCTGGTCCACGGCCTCGTCCCGTCCTCGACGCGCCAGCTGCACGGCCAGTTCGCTCTTCAGTGCGATCACGGCCAGGTTCCGCCCCATCACGTCGTGCAGGTCCCGCCCGAACCGCAGCCGTTCCTCGGCGACGGCGAGCCGCGCGCGGGTCTCGCGGGCCGTGTCGAGTTCGTAGACGGCGTTCAGGAGCCAGACGGAGAAGACGGAGGTGAAGGCGAGGAATCCGGCGGCGACCAGCACCACCATCCCGGTGACCAGTGACTGCGGGACGGCGTAACCCAGAGGAAAGCCACCGAGCGCGGCGCCCGCGGCGAAGCCGCCCACGAGCGCGAGCACACGCCGTCGCCTGCGGACGCCGAGCGCGCCGATACCGGCCGCGAAGGTCAGCACGCCCACGAAGACCGCGCCCGCCGCCATGTCGAGACCCTCGTCGTCCGGACCCCGCTCGGCGATGCCGATCACCGCGACGGAGATGGCGAGCGTGACCGCCCCGAGCACCCACAGCGTCCGCACCGGCTGCTCGCGCCGCCCACGCGTCCAGTCGAGCGCCCGCGACGCGGTCACCGCACACACCACGGCATGCGCGCACACCAGCAGCACCAGCCAGACCGCGAGCTGCCCCGTCACCTCCCCGAAGACCGGCAGGCCGACCGAGGCGACGTAGATCAGCGCGAAGAAGTGGAACGACCAGCGCGTGTACGTCTCCACCTTCGCCGGCGTGCTCTTCCGCCGCCACCATCCCCCTGCCTCGCGCATGCTCTCCCCGTACGTCAGCGCCTCGGCTCCCACCGGAACCACCGCTGTACAGCAAACACGGCCAGCACGGTCCAGGCCACCGCGGTCCCGATGGCGCCCAGGGCCTCGTACGCCGAGAGAGTGCCCGCCCAGCCGCCGCGGACCAGGGTGATCACGGGCGACAGCGGCAGCAGCTCGCACACCGACGCGAATGTGTCGGGCAGCATTTCCAGGGGTACGGCGACGCCCGAGAGGACCATCGAGATGATCACGAACGGCAGCGTGGTGACCTGCGCGCTCTCCACGGTCCGGGTCACGGCCGCCGTCACGGCCGCGAGCGCGGCGCACAGCACCAGACCCAGCAGCAGTCCCAGGGCGGCGAGATGGGGCGCGTGCGGCGCGGGCACGTCGAGCAGGACCGTGCTCGCGGCCACCAGCACCAGGGACTGCGTGAGCCCGGTCGCGCCGATCGGCAGCGCGGTGCCGCAGAGGATCTCGACGTCCCGCAGCTCCCCGGTGCGCAGCCGCTTGAGCACCAGTTCCTCGCGCCGGGAGGTGTAGATCGCGACGAGGGCGCCGTACACACCGAACAACAGGGCGAAGCCGACCGCGGCCGGCAGCAGGACCAGGCCGACGCTCAGCCCGGCCTCCTCGACGTCCATGTCGTCCACGACGGACCGCAGGCTGAACGGCAGCGCGAGCGGCACCAGCACAGCCGCGACGAGCGTGGCCTTGCTGCGTCCGAGCAGCGTGAACTCGGCCCGGGCGAGGGCGCCCAGCCTGCTCGCGGGAGTGGTGACCGTGCTCATACCGCGACCTCCTCACGCGCCGCGATCCCCAGGAACGCCTCCTCCAGCGAGGCCGACCGCACATCGAGCCGCCGCAGCTCGACCCCGGCCCGCTCGGCCCACACCAGCAGTCCGGTGGCCGTCCGCTGCAACTCCCGCGTCCGCAGCCGTACGACGTTGCCGTCGATCTCATGCCCGCTCACCCCCAGCTCCCCGAGCGGTGGCAGGTCCCCCACGAAGTACCCCTCCGGCAGCTCGAACGAGATGCGCGCCGGCTGCGCGGCGGTCACCTCGGCCGGTGTCCCCGTGGCCGCGATCCGTCCCTCGTGGAGGATCGCCAGCCGGTCGGCGAGATCCTCGGCCTCCTCCAGGTAGTGCGTGGTGAGCAGCACGGTTGTCCCGCGGTCCCGCAGCGTCCGCACCAATTCCCAGGTGTCCCGGCGTCCTTCGGCGTCGAGGCCGGTCGTCGGCTCGTCGAGGAACAGCACCTCGGGGTCGCCGAGCAGCGCGAGCGCCAGGTCGAGACGCCGCCGCTCGCCTCCGGACAACTGCTTGACCCGTACGCCGGTCCGCCGCGCGAGCCCGACGAGTTCCAGCACCTCCAGCGGCGGCCGGGCCCCGCTGACGCAGCCCGCCCACATCCGCGCGGTCTCGTCGACGGTCAGCTCGGACGGGAAGCCGCCCTCCTGGAGCATCACCCCGGTACGCGGTCGTACGGCGGCCCGCTCCGTGTACGGGTCATGGCCCAGGACGCGGATCCGCCCGTCGGACGGCGGGGCGAGCCCTTCGAGGAGTTCGACGGTGGAGGTCTTGCCGGCGCCATTGGTGCCGAGCAGGGCGAAGACCTCTCCGCGGTCCACGGCGAAGCTGATCCCGCGCACGGCCTCGAACCCGCCCCCGTACACACGCCGCAGGCCGGTGACCTCAATCACGTGTTCGTGTTCGTCGGTGTTCATGAAGCCAGCGTCCCGGTGGACCGGATGCGACAGCAGTGCGCGCTGTCACCACTCCGTGTGACAAATGTCAGACGGCGCACCGGACATGAAAAAAGACCCCGGTCGCGATGACCGGGGTCTTCTTCATGGAGCGGACGACCAGGTTCGAACTGGCGACCTCAACCTTGGCAAGGTTGCGCTCTACCAACTGAGCTACGTCCGCATTGCCTCCGACCGGCTCTCACCGATCGGCGCGAGCACCATCCTACCCGATCCACCACAGTGGTCCGGACGGCGATGCAGAGCGGGTGACAGGAATTGCACACTGCGCCTTCCCCCTGGAAGGGGGATGTTCTACTACTGAACTACACCCGCGTGTACTCCGTGAGCTGGGCCTTTTCGGCCTCGCCCCTCGGCGTGCTCCAGACTCTAGCTGACCAGGTGGGGTGCAACGCAAGTCGGTTGACCCGAGGGGCGGGTGACCCGGCGTCGACAGCCCTACTGCGCCTCGGAGAACGCCTCGTAGACCTTCTTGGGGATCCGTCCGCGGGCGGGGACGTCCATCTTGTTGGCCTGGGCCCAGGCCCTGACCGCCGCCGGGTCGGGAGCGACCTCGGTCTGCCGGTACGCCTTGCCGGACCTGGACCGCTTGCGGCCGGCCTCCACGTAGGGCTCGAGTGCCTTACGCAGTTTCTTGGCATTGGCTTGATTCAGGTCGATCTCGTACGACTTGCCGTCGAGTCCGAAGGCGATCGTTTCCGCCGCTTCCGAGCCGTCGATGTCGTCAAAGAGAGTGACCACGACCTTCTGCGCCACGAATATCGGTCCCTTCGTGCGGCACGCTGTCAATTCATTTGTACAGTGCCCGACAATGCATTGTGAAGCTCGACTAAATCCTTCCGCGTGTCCGAGCGCAATAGGTATCGGGTGTCGATCTGAGATCTTTCCGGGAAATTTTCACGGACGTCCGCCCCGAGGATGGGCCGTGATGGCCGTCACGTAGATTCCTCCAACTCAACGCGCGTAGAAATTTTGTGCGGGTAGTCTGAAGGAACCTGCTCAGCACCACACCACCGGGAGTGCCAGTGGCACGCGTCGTAGTCGACGTCATGCTCAAGCCGGAGATCCTCGACCCCCAGGGCCAGGCGGTGCAGCGTGCACTGCCGCGACTGGGTTTCGACGGCATCTCCGACGTACGTCAGGGAAAGCGATTCGAACTGGAAGTTGACGGACCGGTCGATGAGGCCGCGCTCGCCCGCATCCACGATCTTGCGGAATCCTTCCTCGCCAACACCGTGATCGAGGACTTCACCGTCAAGGTGGAGGAAGTCGCGGAGGCCGCGAAGTGACCGCTCGTATTGGCGTCGTCACTTTCCCGGGCAGCCTCGACGACCGGGACACGCAGCGCGCGATCCGCCTCGCGGGCGCCGAACCGGTCGCCCTCTGGCACAAGGACAAGGACCTCCACCAGGTCGACGCCGTGGTGCTGTGCGGCGGTTTCTCCTACGGCGACTATCTGCGCGCCGGTGCCATCGCGCGCTTCTCGCCGGTGATGGAGCCCCTCATCGAGCAGGCGAAGGCCGGACTGCCGGTTCTCGGCATCTGCAACGGCTTCCAGATCCTCACCGAGGCCCACCTCCTCCCGGGCGGGATGCTCGGCAACGACCACCTCCACTTCATCTGCCGCGACCAGAAGTTGCGGGTGGAGAACGCGGACACCGCCTGGACGACCGACTACTCGGCCGGCCAGGAGATCAACATCCCGCTGAAGAACATGGACGGCCGGTACGTCGCCGACGAGTACACCCTCGACAAGCTGGAGGCCGAGGGCCGGGTCGCGTTCCGGTACCTCGACTTCAACCCGAACGGCTCGCTGCGGGACATCGCCGGCATCACCAACGAGGCGGGCAACGTCGTAGGCCTGATGCCGCACCCGGAGCACGCCGTGGAGCCGCTCATCGGCACCGGCCGCACCGACGGCCTCCCCTTCTTCACCTCGATCCTCAAGAAGCTGGTCAACGCATGAGCCGGACGCCTCTGGACACGGTCGAGCACGCGGCCGCGACCCCCGACGTCGAGCTGCCCTGGGCCGAACTCGGGCTGAAGAAGGACGAGTACGAGCGGGTCGTGGAGATCCTCGGCCGCCGGCCCACCGGTGCCGAGCTCGCCATGTACTCCGTCATGTGGTCCGAGCACTGCAGCTACAAGTCCTCCAAGGTGCACCTGCGCCAGTTCGGCGAGAAGGCCCCGCAGTCCGACGCCCTGCTCGTCGGTATCGGCGAGAACGCGGGCGTCGTGGACGTCGGCCAGGGTTACGCGGTCACCTTCAAGGTCGAGTCGCACAACCACCCGTCGTACGTCGAGCCCTACCAGGGCGCGGCCACGGGTGTCGGCGGCATCGTCCGCGACATCATCGCGATGGGCGCGCGGCCGGTGGCCGTGGTCGACCCCCTGCGCTTCGGCGCTGCCGACCACCCGGACACCAAGCGCGTGCTCCCCGGCGTCGTCGCCGGCATCGGCGGCTACGGCAACTGCCTGGGCCTGCCGAACATCGGCGGCGAGGTCGTCTTCGACGCCTGCTACCAGGGCAACCCGCTGGTCAACGCCGGTGCCATCGGCGTCATGCGGCACGAGGACATCCACCTCGCGAAGGCGTCCGGCGCGGGCAACAAGGTCATCCTGTACGGGGCCCGCACGGGCGGTGACGGCATCGGCGGCGCGTCGATCCTGGCCTCGGAGACCTTCGACGACGCCAAGCCGTCGAAGCGTCCGGCCGTGCAGGTCGGCGACCCCTTCCAGGAGAAGCTCCTCATCGAGTGCACCCTGGAGGCGTTCCAGGAGAAGCTGGTCGTCGGCATCCAGGACCTGGGCGCGGCGGGCCTGTCCTGTGCCACGTCAGAGCTGGCGTCGAACGGCTCCGGCGGCATGCGCGTGACGCTGGACGACGTACCCCTGCGCGACTCGACGCTCTCGCCCGAGGAAATCCTCATGAGCGAGTCGCAGGAACGCATGTGCGCGGTCGTCGAGCCGGAGAAGGTCGACCGGTTCCTGGAGATCTGCGACAAGTGGGACGTCATCGCCACCGTCATCGGTGAGGTCACCGACGGCGACCGCCTGGAGATCTACTGGCACGGCGGCAAGATCGTCGACGTCGACCCGCGCACGGTCGCGCACGACGGCCCGGTCTACGAGCGCCCGTACGCCCGCCCGTCCTGGCAGGACGAGCTCCAGGCGGACGACGCGAACAAGCTGCCGCGGCCGGCTTCGAGCGAGGAACTGAAGGACCAGGTCCTGCAGCTGGTGTCCTCCCCGAACCAGGCCTCCAAGAAGTGGATCACCTCGCAGTACGACCACTTCGTGCAGGGCAACACCGTGCTGGCCCAGCCGGAGGACTCCGGCATGATCCGCATCGACGAGTCGACGGGTCTGGGCGTGGCGATCGCGACGGACGGCAACGGCCGTTACGCGAAGCTGGACCCGTACACCGGCGCGCAGCTGGCGCTGGCGGAGGCGTACCGCAACGTGGCGACGACCGGTGCCAAGCCGCTCGCCGTCTCGGACTGCCTGAACTTCGGCTCCCCCGAGGACCCGGCCGTGATGTGGCAGTTCGCGGAGGCGATCCGCGGACTGGCCGACGGCTGCCTGCAGTTGGGCACGCCGGTCACGGGCGGCAACGTGTCCTTGTACAACCAGACGGGCGAGGTCGCCATCCACCCGACCCCCGTGGTCGCGGTCCTCGGTGTGATCGACGACGTCGCCCGCCGTACGCCGGTCGCCTTCCAGGAGGAGGGCCAGCTGATCTACCTCCTCGGCGACACCCGGGAGGAGTTCGGCGGTTCGGCCTGGTCCCAGGTGATCCACGACCACCTCGGCGGCCTGCCCCCGAAGGTCGACCTGGAGCGCGAGCGCCTGCTCGCCGAGATCCTGATCTCCGCCTCCCGCGACGGGATGATCGACTCCGCGCACGACCTCTCCGACGGCGGCCTGATCCAGGCGGTCGTGGAGTCGGCGCTGCTCGGCGGCAAGGGCGCGCGTCTGGTCGTACCGGACGGGCTGGACGCCTTCACCCTCCTCTTCTCCGAGTCGGCGGGCCGCGCGGTCGTCGCCGTACCGCGCTCGGAGGAACTCCGCTTCAACGACATGTGCGGTGCGCGTGGCCTGCCGGTCACCCGCATCGGTGTCGTGGACGGGGACACCGTCGAGCTCCAAGGCGAGTTCGAACTGCCCCTGGAGGAGCTGCGCCGGGCGCACGAGGACACGATCCCGGCCCTGCTCAAGTAGGCCGCGGCCGTACGACTCCGAAGGCCCCGCCCGTCGTTGTGACGGGAGGGGCCTTCGCGGGGCTTCCCTCCATGTCCGACTTCCGCGCCGACTAGGCTCACCGTCATGCCCACGGCCAGGAAGCGCGCCCGCGCCTACGACCCCGCCAAGATCCGCACGGCCGTCCAGGCCCAGCTCGGGAACGTACGGGAGGCCGTACGCACGTTGACCCCCGAGCAACTGGCGCTGCGGACGCGGCTGGGGGAGTGGACCGTACGGGAGCTGGTCGCGCACATCGGGATGGCGGTCACGGCCGTCCACCGGGCCCTGGACCGGCCCGCGCCCGCGCGGCAGGACGCCGTGCTGCTCGACTGGCCGTTCGCCACCTCCGCCAGCTCCGCGGCCATCGCCGACTTCACCCGGGGCCTGGCCCAGCGGCACCCCGACCTCGACGCCTACCTCACCGACGTCGACCGGACCCTGACCGAGCTGCTGGACACCCACCCCGGCACCCGGCTCCTGGAGACCAACGCCGGCGCGCTGCCACTCGCCGACTATTTGGTCACCCGCACCGTCGAACTCGTCGTCCACACCGACGACCTGAGCGCCGCCGTCGCCGGCCTCGACATCCTCTACGACCGTCAGGCCCTCGCCGCCTGCACGCGCCTCCTCGCCGACGCCCTCGCCGCGAAGGCGCCCGGCGGTTCGACCGAGGTGCGGGTGCCGCCGTACGCCGTCGTGCAGTGCGTCGAGGGGCCGAAGCACACCCGCGGCACCCCGCCGAACGTCGTCGAGACCGACCCGCTGACCTGGATCCGGCTCGCCACCGGGCGGCTGACCTGGAAGGACGCGCTCGACGCGGCCAAGGTCAGCGCGAGCGGGGATCGGGCGGACCTGGGCGGACTGCTCCCGCTGATGAGCTGAACCCTTCACGGGGCTCGTGCGTCAAAGAGTCATGAAGCGGACGACACACGCCAAGTACGCGGCCGCAGCCCTGGCCGGGACCACCGTCCTGGCCGCCTGTGGCACGGAGACCGTGGGGACCGGGACCGAGGACGTCTCCACCATCGCGGACACCTCCTGGGTGCCCCGGAAGGTCACCGTCGACGGCAAGGACTACGTCCTGCCCGAGAAGGGTGCTCGCAGGCACGCCCACATCGACTTCAAGCCCGGCGCCGCCGAACCGGACGTCGGCGGCGGGACGTCCGGTGGTTCCGTGGGCTGCAACAGCATCGGTGCGGATGTGGACATCCAGGGCGACACCGTGAAGGTCTCCGACCTCGCCATGACACTCATCGGCTGCGGAGGGGCGCTGGGGAGGTTCGAGGAGAAGTTCGTCGGCGTCTTCGACAACGACCTCGAGGCCGAGCTGAAGGGGCCGTCAGGTGCCAGGACCCTCACGCTGACCAGCCCGCAGAACGACACCATCACCCTGCGCGAGGAGAAGGCCCCCGCCCTCAAGGGCACTCGCTGGTCCCTCGGCGAGACCGCCTACCTCACCCTCACCAGGAACAACACCGTCACCGGCAGCCTCGGCTGCAACACCTTCAACGGCAGGGCCACCGTCAAGGACGGCACCATCGAGTTCGGGCGCCTCGCGACCACGCGCATGATGTGTGAGGGCCCGGTGATGAAGGCCGAGCGCGAGCTCGCCGAAATCCTCTCCGGCAAGGTCTCCTACCAGCAGAAACAGGATTCCCTGAAGATCACCGATGCCTCCGGCGAGAGCGTTACGGCCCACGTGGAGTAAGAAAGCCCACTCTCCACGAATTCGGACCAGTGGTCGATCTCGCCTACACTCGGAGCCGTGCCACGTGGTGACGGACGACTCAACCACGACCTGCTCCCCGGTGAGAAGGGCCCCCAGGACGCTTGTGGCGTCTTCGGTGTCTGGGCTCCGGGCGAAGAGGTCGCCAAGCTCACGTACTTCGGGCTCTACGCCCTCCAGCATCGGGGCCAGGAATCCGCGGGAATCGCGGTCAGCAATGGCTCCCAGATCCTCGTCTTCAAGGACATGGGCCTCGTTTCCCAGGTCTTCGACGAGACCTCTCTCGGTTCGCTCCAGGGTCACCTTGCGGTCGGTCACGCCCGCTACTCGACCACTGGTGCCTCCACCTGGGAGAATGCCCAGCCGACATTCCGTGCCACCGCGCACGGTTCCATCGCGCTCGGCCACAACGGCAACCTGGTCAACACGGCGCAGCTCGCCGAGATGGTCGCCGACCTGCCCAAGCAGGAGGGCCGCAGCCCGCGTGTGGCCGCCACCAACGACACCGACCTGCTCACCGCGCTCCTCGCGGCCCAGGTCGACGAGGACGGCAAGCCCCTGACCATCGAGGAGGCGGCCCACTCCGTCCTCCCGAAGGTGCGCGGCGCCTTCTCCCTCGTCTTCATGGACGAGCACACCCTCTACGCCGCCCGCGACCCGCAGGGCATCCGCCCGCTGGTCCTCGGCCGCCTGGAGCGCGGCTGGGTCGTCGCCTCCGAGTCCGCCGCCCTCGACATCTGCGGCGCGAGCTACGTCCGCGAGATCGAGCCGGGCGAGTTCGTCGCCATCGACGAGAACGGCCTGCGCACCTCCCGATTCGCGGAAGCGAAGCCCAAGGGCTGTGTCTTCGAGTACGTCTATCTGGCGCGCCCCGACACCGACATCGCCGGCCGGAACGTGTACCTCTCCCGCGTGGAGATGGGCCGCAAGCTCGCCAAGGAAGCGCCCGTCGACGCCGACCTGGTCATAGCGACCCCGGAATCGGGCACCCCGGCGGCCATCGGCTACGCGGAAGCCTCCGGCATCCCCTTCGGCGCGGGCCTGGTGAAGAACGCCTACGTCGGCCGTACGTTCATCCAGCCCTCCCAGACCATTCGCCAGCTCGGCATCCGCCTGAAGCTGAACCCGCTCAAGGAAGTCATCAAGGGCAAGCGTCTGGTCGTCGTCGACGACTCGATCGTCCGCGGCAACACCCAGCGCGCCCTGGTTCGCATGCTCCGCGAGGCGGGCGCCGCCGAGGTCCACATCCGGATCTCCTCGCCCCCCGTGAAGTGGCCCTGCTTCTTCGGCATCGACTTCGCCACCCGCGCCGAGCTCATCGCCAACGGCATGACCATCGACGAGATCGGCACCTCGCTCGGCGCCGACTCCCTGGCGTACATCTCCATCGACGGCATGATCGAGGCGACCACCATCGCCAAGCCGAACCTCTGCCGCGCCTGCTTCGACGGCGAGTACCCGATGGAGCTCCCGGACCCCGAGCTGCTCGGCAAGCAGCTCCTGGAGACCGAGCTGGCCGCAGGGCCCGCCGCCACGGCCGCGGCCGACGCGATCCGTCGCCCGTAGGCAGCCCGTCATACCTGCCGTACGACACGAAGGTTCTCTACTGCCATGTCTGAGACAACTGGTGCCAGCTACGCAGCCGCGGGCGTCGACATCGAGGCGGGCGACCGCGCCGTAGAGCTGATGAAGGAGTGGGTGAAGAAGACCCAGCGCCCCGAGGTCCTCGGCGGCCTCGGCGGTTTCGCCGGCCTCTTCGACGCCTCCGCCCTCAAGCGCTACGAGCGTCCCCTGCTCGCCTCCGCCACCGACGGCGTGGGCACCAAGGTCGACATCGCGCGCCAGCTGGGCGTCTACGACACCATCGGCCACGACCTGGTCGCGATGGTCATGGACGACATCGTGGTGTGCGGCGCCGAGCCGCTGTTCATGACCGACTACATCTGCGTCGGCAAGGTCCACCCCGAGCGGGTCGCCGCGATCGTCAAGGGCATCGCCGAGGGCTGTGTGCTCGCCGGCTGCGCCCTGGTGGGCGGCGAGACGGCCGAGCACCCGGGTCTGCTCGGCCCGGACGACTTCGACGTCGCCGGCGCCGGTACGGGTGTCGTGGAGGCCGACCGGCTGCTCGGCGCGGATCGCATCCGTAAGGGTGACGCGGTCATCGCCATGGCGGCCTCGGGTCTTCACTCGAACGGGTACTCGCTCGTGCGGCATGTGCTCCTGAACCAGGCGGGCTTCGCCCTGGACGCCCGGATCGACGAACTCGGCCGCACCCTCGGCGAGGAGCTCCTGGAGCCCACCAAGATCTACTCACTGGACTGCCTGGCCCTGATCCGCACGGCCCAGGTGCACGCCTTCTCGCACGTCACCGGCGGCGGTCTGGCGGCCAACCTGGCCCGTGTGATCCCCGACGGCCTGCACGCCGTCGTGGACCGCACCACCTGGACCCCGGGCCCGGTCTTCGACCTCGTCGGCAGGACCGGTCAGGTCGAGCGCCTGGAGCTGGAGAAGACCCTGAACATGGGCGTCGGCATGATCGCGATCGTGCCCGAGGAGTCGGCGGACGTCGCCCTGGCCACCCTGGCCGACCGCGGGGTCGAGTCATGGGTCGCGGGCGAGATCACGGATCGCGGTGACCACACCACGGGTGCCGAGCTCGTCGGTGACTACGCCTGAGGAACCGACAGGCAGCGCAAAACCCGGTCCGGTGGTGTGGACCACCCCGGACCGGGTTAACGCACAGCTGGGTCGTCAAGCTCCGCGGCGTTGAGACGCAGGACCGGACTCGTCGTCCTCGTCCTCGTCGTCGTTGTAGAGATCCGCGTACTGGGCGTACGGGTCGTCTTCCTCGTCGTCGTCTTCGAACGGCTCGCCATTCGGCGGCTGACTCGAAGTCGAAGCGCCCAGCTCATTGGCCAGACGCGACAGGTCAGTCCCGCCGCTGCTGTACTTCAGCTGGCGGGCGACCTTCGTCTGCTTGGCCTTTGCCCGGCCGCGCCCCATGGCTCGACCCCCTCGAATACGGGGCTCGGTGGCCCCAGAGTCTTGACACGCGTTCATGATCTAGAACGGACTCTCCGCAGAGAGACCGGTCCGTAGGGCTTCCACGGTACCTGAGCCCACGCCCATACGGTACGTCGCCCGCAGCACGTGCCCTGGCCCAGAACCCTCGGGGAGCCCCGTCCCCGCTGGTCAACCGCGATTTTAACCACTTCTTCGCGGCCGACCCGCCGACGAACGTGAGAGTTCTCTCTAAGTGTGCGCCGACGGGTACCGGTCAAACGTCAGCGCACCGGTTTCGTGGCCGCCTCGTGCATCCGCTGCTCGGCGATCCGGTCGGCCGCGGCGGCCGGCGGAATCCCGTCTTCCTTCGCACGTGCGAAGATCGTCAGGGTGGTGTCGAAGATCTTCGCGGCCTTCGCCCGGCACCGTTCGAAGTCGAACCCGTGCAGTTCGTCGGCGACCTGGATGACCCCTCCGGCGTTCACCACGTAGTCCGGCGCGTAGAGGATCCCGCGGTCGGCGAGGTCCTTCTCCACGCCCGGGTGCTCTAGCTGGTTGTTGGCGGCCCCGCAGACGATCCTCGCGGTCAGCGCGGGCACGGAGACGTCGTTCAGGGCTCCGCCGAGCGCGCAGGGGGCGTAGATGTCGAGACCCTCGGTCCGGATCAGCGTGCCGGTGTCGGCGACGGGGGAGACGGAGGGGTGCCGGCCGGCGATCCGCTCCACGGCCTCCTGGCGTACGTCCGTGATCAGGACCTCGGCGCCCTCCTCGACGAGGTGCTCCACCAGGTGGTGCCCGACCTTGCCGACGCCCGCGACGCCGATCCTGCGGTCACGCAGCGAGGGGTCGCCCCACAGGTGCTGTGCGCTGGCCCGCATGCCCTGGTAGACGCCGAAGGCGGTGAGGACGGAGGAGTCGCCGGCGCCGCCGTTCTCGGGGGAGCGGCCGGTGGTCCAGCGGCACTCGCGTGCGACGACGTCCATGTCGGCGACGTACGTGCCGACGTCGCACGCGGTGACGTAGCGGCCGCCGAGCGAGGCCACGAAGCGGCCGTAGGCGAGGAGCAGGTCCTCGCTCTTGTCGCGCTCCGGGTCGCCGATGATCACGGCCTTGCCGCCGCCGTGGCCGAGCCCGGCCATGGCGTTCTTGTACGACATCCCGCGCGCGAGGTTCAGCGCGTCGGCGACGGCCTCCTGCTCGCTCGCGTACGGGTAGAAGCGGGTCCCGCCGAGGGCGGGGCCGAGCGCGGTGGAGTGGAGGGCGATGACGGCCTTGAGGCCGCTCTTGCGGTCCTGGCAGAGCACGACCTGCTCATGGCCGCCCTGGTCCGAGTGGAACAGGGTGTGCAGCACGTCGGCAGCGGCGCCGGTTACGTCGGTCACTGTGGTGACTCCTGGGTACATTGCGGCGATGGGACACAGGCGCCCGTAAGGGTGGCGGGACCTGTGAGCACGAGATTAGGGCTTGTGGCGGCCCATGACCGTGCAGTGCTCAGGATCACCTCCTCCCGGGGGACGGGCGTGCGACGATTTGCATAGTTTTCCCGCACGTTTGTGTGCGGGTTTCGCAGGTTTTCCCGGCAGGCGGCGGGGGAGAGAGCAGGCGTGCCCAAGGTGTCCTCGGTGATCGTCCCGTACGCGACCTATCTGCGCGTGTACGAACCGCTGGCCGCCTTCCCCGAGCCCGAGCGCAGTCACTGGGCCCGTTACGCCCGCCGCCCGGAGCGTCCGTCGTACCAGGACGAACTGCGTCGCTCCCTGGCCGACCTGGTGCCCACCCCGCCGGTCCCGGTGCCGGTGCACGAGAGCAGCGACGCCTTCGTGCTCGACGTGGACGGCGTGGTGTGCGTGTGCCCGTGGCGCACTCGGCTGCGCGGCTGGCTGGCCCTGGAGGAGCTCGGGGAGGAGCTGCCGGGGCCGGTCCTCGACGCGGTGCTGCCCGAGGTCGTACGCCGCCAGACCGCCCAGGACTACGAGCGCTGGCTCGCCCGGAACCCGGACGCCCGGCCCTGGATCCGCACCGCGACCTGGCAGGTGCCGCTGAACTGGTTCGTGCTCGTCTCCGACGAGGAGCGGCGCTTCGACAAGGGTTCCGGTGAGATCCCGCCGATGCTGCGCTACCGGACGCCCATGGTGCAGGCCCGGCGGCGTGTGGCTCGGGGTCTGCGGGCCCTCAAGGACGCCATCGACGAGGGACCGCTCATCGACGGTCTGATCGACGTGGGGCGCTGGCTGGAGGAGTTCCATCCGCGCTCGCTGGTCGAGCTCGACTACGGCGGTCTGGTGCATGTGCTGCCGCCGGGCGAGCTGGAGGACGACCACTCGGCGGCGGACGTGGCCGAGGGCATCGAGGCGCTCAGGCACGGCGACGGGGCCGCGGCGGGCGAGGCCTACGGGCGGCTCGTGGAGCGCTGGCGGGGCATCAGGGACCGGCGCTCGGCGAACTGAATGTGCGCCATGTCACGAACTGGCGTTTGACCTGACGCCCGTTTTGGGGTTTCGTCCTCGCTCAAGGTGTCAGCTTCCCCTGAAGTCTCACCGACAAGGGGACGTAGGTCCCGATCCGGGCGTACACCTCACGGAGTGTCAAGCGTGACGGACCGCACGTACCCGGCTCTTGCATCTCTTGCCCCTCCTCGTGCCAAAATAGGACAAGGGGCCCGGGGGAGGTTCCGCTTTGGGGGGTCTGGTGACTCCTGATCGCTCTGTGACTGATCGTCACAGTGGCGTGACTGTCCGCTATGGCATGGTCCATCGGCTTCCGTCGCCGATGAACACCTGGGGGGCAATTCCATCGGTTTGGCCGACGCGGCTGGACGGATGGTGTAGTTGTAGTGCCGAGGACAAGCCGTTCGTCCTATAACCGACTCGACCCGCATCCGCCATTTCGGGCAACGCGGGTCAAGGTGCAGAATTTAGAGGAAAGAACCGAGAACGATCGGTTCTCCCGAGGAGGCCGCTCATGACCGCTCGCACCCCTGATGCCGAGCCGCTGCTGACCCCGGCTGAGGTCGCCACGATGTTCCGCGTGGACCCGAAGACGGTCACGCGGTGGGCGAAGGCCGGCAAGCTCACGTCGATCCGTACGCTCGGCGGGCACCGCCGTTACCGCGAGGCCGAGGTCCGCGCTCTGCTCGCGGGCATCCCGCAGCAGCGCAGCGAGGCCTGAACAACTGAATAACCGGGCAAACCGGCTGGCCCCCCAGTTGGCCGCGCTGCCCGAACCCTGGCTCCAAGCGACGCGGGTCCTGCCCCAACAGGGCCCATTCTCCACCTCGTCGTCGATCGCGCTGGACTCCGCCGAGTCCAGCGCGATCTTTTTTGTGCGTGCAGGATGGGCGATCGGCAGCCCTGTGAGCGGGCTTGTCGGAGTCTGGGGAGGGGTGTCGGATCTCCTGTGAGGGGCCCCTGGCAGGCGTGCGAACGAGAGTGCAATTGCACATATTAAATTGACCTGTTGTAGGGGAGGGGTAAGTTCCACGGTTTCAGAAACTCATGCGGTGACTCCCGTCACATGCCAGAGTCCTTGTTACCCCTGACTCCCGTGCGCTAAAGGAGGCACGCGTCCCGGACTCCCGTCGGTGGGGCGGGGGTTGGGGTCGAGGGTCACGCCGGGGAGGGGCTTTCGTCCTCGACGGCCTCGTCCGGGGCCGGCGCGGTCCCTGGGGCGGAATCCATCGCCAGCCGCAACAGGCGGTGGCAGATCGGGCAATGGCGGGTCAGATGCCGGTACGACGACGCGGCCGCCAGGTGTGCGCGCAACAGTGCCCGCGTCTCGTGCCTGGCCGTTGCCGCCATACGCCACCTCCGGGCTCCGCTGGGAACGGGGGCCTGGTTTCTGGGTACCGGTGCGACGCGACGCCGTCAAGATGGCGTGGACGCCGCCGGCACCTCACGCACGGCCTCGTGCTCAAGCGTCGGACAGTCTGAGAGCTTGCCTGGACCCGGCGTACACACACGAAGAAGGCCCGCTCCCCGTTCCCGGGATGCGGGCCTGACTTCCAACTGCGGTCCTGACGGGATTTGAACCCGCGGCCTCCACCTTGACAGGGTGGCGAGCACTCCAAACTGCTCCACAGGACCAGGTTTCGCGGCGCTTACTGCTGCGTTGCGCTGCGAGAAGGACTGTACAGGAGCAGGGAGGTCCTGGTCGAACTCACCCTGTGTGCGGGAGCCGTCACGGCGCCAGCGTGTCGATCGTCTTCACGATCCGCTTGTCGGAGATCGGGTACGCCGTGCCGAGCGCGTGGGCGAAATAGCTGACCCGCAGCTCCTCGATCATCCAGCGGACGTCCAGAACCTGCTGAGGCACCGGCCGACCCTGCGGAAGCTGTTCCAGGAGCCAGGCGTACTCGTCCTGCATCTCGTGGACCTTCTCCATACGGGTCGTGTCCCGCTGGACGTTCGTCGGCATCTGCTGGAGACGGCGGTCCGCGGCGACCAGGTAACGCATCAGGTCGGGCAGCCGGCGCAACCCCGTCGCCGTCACGAACCCCGGCTTCACCAGCGCGTCCAACTGCGCCCGTACGTCCGCCAGGTTCGCCAGCAGCGCCGGGCTCCGTACGGTCTTCAGGCGCCGCTCACAGGCCTGCCAGGCGGCGAGCACCTGCTGCACCTGCCCGACCGTACGGACGGTGGTGTCGACGATCTCGGCGCGCACCTTGTCGTACAGCTTCCGGTACGACTCCTCGTCCCACGTCGGCCCCCCGAAGTCCCCGATCAGCTTGTCCGCCGCAGCGGTCGCGCAGTCGTCGAACAGCGCCTGGATCGAGCCGTGCGGATTCGACGACAGGGCGAGCTTCTGGGGGTTCGTCAGCTTCTCGGACGCGAACTTCGCCGGACTCACCGGGATGTTGCGCACGATCAGCCGCCGCGTGCCCTTCCACATCGCCTCGGCCTGCTCCGCCTCCGTGTCGAAGAGCCGGACCGAGACGGTGTCACCGTCGTCCACCAGCGCCGGGTACGCCTTCACCGGCTGGCCGGCGCGACGGGTCTCGAAGACGCGCGTGAGCGTGCCGATCGTCCAGTCCGTCAGGCCCTTGCGCTCCAGGGACTCGCCGCCCTCGCGGGACGCGGTCGCGGCCGCCGCCTGGGACAGGGCCTGGCGCGCCTTCGGCCTGAGCTTTTGCCGCAACGCCTCCAGGTCCTTGTCCTCGGCCAGATTCCGGCGCCGCTCGTCGACGATCCGGAAGGTGATCCGCAGATGCTCCGGGACCCGCGTCCAGTCGAAGTCCTCCGCGTCGAACGGCACGCCGACCATGCGCTTCAGTTCGCGGGCCATCGTGACCGTCAAGGGCTCCTGGAGGGGGACGGCCGTATCCAGGAAGCGCCGCGCGAAGTTCGGCGCCGGTACGTAGTTGCGACGGATCGGCTTGGGCAGGGAACGGATCAGCTCCGTCACCAGCTCCTCCCGCAGACCCGGGATCTGCCAGTCGAAGCCGTCGTCCGTCACCTGGTTCAGGACCTGGAGCGGGATGTGGACCGTCACACCGTCCGCGTCCGCGCCCGGCTCGAACTGGTAGGTCACCCGGAACTTCAGAGGCCCCTGCCGCCACGAGTCGGGATAGTCGGCCTTCGTGACCGCCTCCGCCGACTCCCGGATGAGCATCGCGCGCTCGAAGTCGAGGTAGTCCTCCTGCTCGTGGCGCTTGCGCTTCCACCAGGAGTCGAAGTGCGCCCCGGACACCACGTGTTCGGGCACCCGCTGGTCGTAGAAGTCGAACAGCGTGTCGTCGTCGACCACGATGTCCCGGCGCCGCGCCCGGTGCTCCAACTCCTCGACCTCGCTGAGGAGCTTGCGGTTGTCGGCGAAGAACTTGTGGTGGGTGCGCCAGTCACCCTCGACGAGGGCGTTGCGGATGAAGAGCTCACGGCTCGACTCCGGGTCGATACGGCCGTAGTTCACCTTCCGCTGGGCGACGATCGGCACGCCGTACAGCGTGACCTTCTCGTACGCCATCACCGCGGCCTGGTCCTTCTCCCAGTGCGGTTCGGAGTACGTCCGCTTCAGCAGGTGCTCGGCGAGCGGCTCGACCCACTCCGGCTCGATCTTCGCGTTGACGCGCGCCCACAGGCGTGAGGTCTCCACCAGCTCCGCCGACATGACGAACCGCGGCTGCTTCTTGAAGAGCGCCGAGCCCGGGAAGATCGCGAACTTGGCGCTCCGGGCGCCGAGATACTCGTTCTTGTTGCCGTCCTTCACATCTTTCATGCCGATGTGCGAGAGCAGTCCGGCGAGGAGGGAGACGTGGACGCTCTGGTCGGGCGCGTCGTCCTCGTTGAGATGGATGCCCATCTGCTTGGCGACCGTGCGCAGTTGGGAGTAGATGTCCTGCCACTCGCGGATGCGCAGGAAGTTCAGGTACTCCTGCTTGCACATCCGGCGGAAGGACGACGATCCGCGCTCCTTCTGCTGCTCGCGGACATAGCGCCACAGGTTGAGATAGGCGAGGAAGTCGCTGGTCTCGTCCTTGAAGCGGGCATGCTGCTGGTCGGCCTGGGTCTGCTTGTCGGCCGGGCGCTCGCGCGGGTCCTGGATGGAGAGCGCGGCGGCTATGACCATGACCTCGCGCACACAGCCGTTCTTGTCGGCCTCCAGGACCATACGGGCCAGGCGCGGGTCGACGGGCAGCTGGGCGAGTTTGCGGCCGGTGTCGGTCAGCCGCTTGCGTACGTCCTTCTGCGCCGGGTCCAACGCGCCCAGTTCCTGGAGGAGCTGGACGCCGTCGCGGATGTTGCGGTGGTCCGGCGGGTCGATGAACGGGAACTTCTCGATGTCGCCGAGGCCGGCGGCGGTCATCTGGAGGATGACGGAGGCGAGGTTCGTCCGCAGGATCTCGGCGTCCGTGAACTCCGGCCTGCCGTTGAAGTCCTCCTCGCTGTACAGGCGGATGCAGATGCCGTCCGACGTACGGCCGCAGCGGCCCTTGCGCTGGTTGGCGCTGGCCTGCGAGACCGGCTCGATGGGCAGCCGCTGGACCTTGGTGCGGTGGCTGTAGCGGCTGATCCGGGCGAAGCCGGGGTCGATCACGTACTTGATGCCCGGGACGGTGAGGGAGGTCTCGGCGACGTTGGTCGCCAGAACGATCCTGCGCCCGGTGTGCTGCTGGAAGACGCGGTGCTGCTCGGCGTGCGAGAGGCGGGCGTACAGGGGCAGGACCTCGGTGAAGCGGTAGTTCTTCTTCACCAGCGCGTCCGCGGTGTCGCGGATCTCACGCTCGCCGGAGAGGAAGACGAGGATGTCGCCCTTGCCCTCGCCCTGGAGCTCCTCGACGGCGTCGCAGATCGCGGTGATCTGGTCGCGGTCGGCGTCGTCGGAGTCGTCTTCGAGGAGCGGGCGGTAGCGCACCTCCACCGGATACGTCCGCCCGCTGACCTCGACGATCGGGGCGTCACCGAAGTGCCGGGAGAACCGCTCGGGGTCGATGGTCGCCGAGGTGATGACGACCTTGAGGTCGGGGCGCTTCGGCAGCAGCTGGGCCAGATACCCGAGCAGGAAGTCGATGTTGAGGGACCGCTCGTGGGCCTCGTCGATGATGATCGTGTCGTAGGCGCGCAGCTCGCGGTCGGTCTGGATCTCGGCGAGCAGGATGCCGTCCGTCATCAGCTTCACGAAGGTCGCGTCCTGGTTCACCTGGTCGGTGAACCGCACCTTCCAGCCGACGGCCTCGCCGAGCGGGGTGTCCAGCTCCTCGGCGACCCGCTCGGCGACCGTGCGGGCGGCGATACGACGGGGCTGGGTGTGCCCGATCATGCCCTTCACGCCCCGGCCGAGCTCCAGGCAGATCTTCGGGATCTGAGTGGTCTTGCCGGAACCAGTCTCACCGGCGACGATCACGACCTGGTGATCGCGGATGGCGGCCGCGATGTCGTCCTTCTTCTGGCTGACCGGAAGCTGCTCGGGATAGGACACGGCGGGCACGCGCGCACGGCGCGCACGCACGCGCTCCTGGCCCTTGCCGGCCTCCGCCTCGATCTCGGACAGCACGGCGGCCCGCGCCTCCGGCTTGCGGATCTTGCGCGCGCCTTCGAGCCTGCGCCCGAGCCGGTGCGCGTCGCGCAGGGACAGCTCGGTCAGGCGGGCGGCGAGATCCCCGAAGGCGGGGGTACCGGGGGCGGGGGCAGGGTGCGTAGACATACGCGATCCAGGATCTCATCCCCGGGAAATTACTGGCGAACGGTTTTGTCCCCGGTGGTTCGCCTGCACGTTCACATACAACAAGACCCCGATCCGGAGATCGGGGTCTGTGCTGTGGCTGGGGCCGGGGTCGAACCGGCGACCTACCGCTTTTCAGGCGGTCGCTCGTACCAACTGAGCTACCCAGCCGCGAGGTTTCCGGGGAAACCTCAGCGGTCCTGACGGGATTTGAACCCGCGGCCTCCACCTTGACAGGGTGGCGAGCACTCCAAACTGCTCCACAGGACCAAGCGTTGTGCACGAACAGTGTCGCACACGGTGATGCGTGCCCCCAACGGGATTCGAACCCGTGCTACCGCCTTGAAAGGGCGGCGTCCTAGGCCGCTAGACGATGAGGGCTATCGGCCCGCCTGGGCGCTTCTCAGCGCGTCGGGGACGTGAGAAGCATATGGGATGCCGGGAGGTATCGCCAAAACGGTTTAGGGGGTGCCCGTGGGTGAGCCGCTGGGCGAACCCGTGGGCGAGGGTGTCGCTCCCGGCTGGTTGTCCTCCGGGAGGTGGCGGCTGACCTCCGCCGTCGTGAGGCCGAGGCCGCCGAGTTTGATCTCGTCCCAGGCCTGCAGACGGCGGGTGTCGCGGTCCATGTAGAGGATCGAGGCCTCGATGGGGTCGGGGTACTTGCCCTCGACGGCCCGTAGCCCGCTGCCGCCGGTGGAGCCCTCCACCCGCAGTCGCGTGCCCTTCTTCATGACCTCCATCTCCTGGTGGTGGAGGTGGCCCGACAGGATCATCGGGACCTCGCCGTCGACCTCGCGGGCCGCCGAGGGCTCGTGGGCGATCGCGAGGTCGACCGGCGTGCCCGCGGCCCGTTGCTCGCGCAGGGCCGCGGCCAGGCGGTCGCCCGCTGCCTCCTGGGACTCGTCGGCACCGGGATTCGTGGAACGGTCGGGGGTGAACTGGGGGTCGCCGATGCCCGCGAACCGCAGGCCGGCGATCGTCTCCGCCTTGCCGTTGTCCAGGACGTGGACCCGCTTCAGGCCCTCCATGTAGCGCTGGGTGGTGAGGGAGTCGTGGTTGCCGCGGACCCAGACGTAGGGCGCGCCGAGGTCGGGGATCGGGTCCAGGAAGCCGTTCTCCGCCGCCGTGCCGTGGTCCATGGTGTCGCCGGAGTCGACGATCACGTCGACCTTGTACTGCTCCACCAGCGAGGCGATGATCTTCCAGCTCGCGGGGTTGAGATGGATGTCGGAGACGTGCAGGACCCGGATGGTGGTGGGGTCCGGCTGGTAGGCGGGGAGGGTGGACGTGGCGTCGTAGAGCTTCGTCACGTTCGTCACCAGGCGGGCCAACTCCTTCTGGTAGACGTCGAATTCGGTGACGATGCTGCGCGCGTTGCCGACCAGGGAAGGGGCGGAGGACAGCAGCCCCGAGAACTTCGGCTCCAGGACGGATTCCGGGTTCCAGGTGGCGTACGCCGTGCCGCCGCAGGCCGCCAGGAGGGTCAGGGCGAGGCCGCCGGCCGCGAGGGCCCGGCGCGGGCGGCGGTAGACGGCGAGGCCGAGGGCCGTGGCGCCCGACACCACCGCGACGACGGAGCGGACGGCCAGGTCGAGGGTGCCGTGTTCGACGTCCGTCGCGACCTCGTCCTGGAGGCCGGAGAGGCGCTCGGGGTGGTCGACGAGGGCCTGGGAGCGTTCCGGGTCGAGCTGGTCGACGTTGACGTCGAGGCGGACGGGCGCGTGGTGGCTGTCCAGCTGGAGCGCGCCGAGCGGGGACACGTTGATCTTCGTGCCGCCGGAGAGGGACGGGCGCAGGGTCATCGTCGTGTTCATGGGGCCGACCGGGACCCGGACGTTGCCGACGATCAGCAGACCGAGCCATGCGCCCAGGAGGACGACGGCGACCAGGCCGAGGGCGCGGGTCCAGGGGTGCGGCTGGTGGACGAGCTCGACGGACGGGTGGGATCGGCGCCTGCCGTACTGGCGGGCGAGGGCTCGCGGGGGCTTGCGTAGGGCGTTCAGGATGCTCCGGGCGTTCAGGACTGCGGCGGGGACGCGGGCCATTGGTCCCGTATGCCCAAGTCCGCTCGTGGATATGCGGGCGTGCTCATGACTCTCGTACGGATGGTCGTACTGGAGAATGCGCTTGTGCTGGAGATGACGCGCGAGGAGTTCGAGGAACTGGTCGCCGAGGCCCTGGACCGGATTCCGCCGGAGTTGACGCGGCTGATGGACAACGTCGCGGTGTTCGTCGAGGACGAACCGCCGGCGGACGATCCCGAGCTGCTCGGGCTGTACGAGGGCACTCCACTGACCGACCGGGGCGAGTGGTATGCCGGGGTGCTGCCGGACCGCATCACGATCTACCGGGGGCCGACGCTCCGGATGTGTGATTCCCGGGAGGACGTCGTCGCGGAGACCGAGGTGACGGTCGTGCATGAGATCGCCCATCACTTCGGGATCGACGACGCGCGGCTGCACGCACTCGGCTACGGCTGAGTCCGTTTCGAACGGGGCGCGTGTCCTCTTGTGGGCGGCGGGAGTTGGGCAGGTTGACTTCTTGACGACCGCCCTCGGAGGTGGCTGCTCGTGCGCCCCTTGTACGTACCCGTCCGTCTGGCCGCCACGGTCATGGCCGTCGCCGCCGCCGCGGGCTGCATGAGCGTGGGCGGGGACGGCGGAGACGACGGCGCGAAGCCGTCGCACTCCGCCGGTGAGCGGGGCGATGAGGCGCCGGACGGGGGATCCGCTGGCTCGGGCGGTTCCGTGGGGCTCGGCGGGGCGGGCCCGGACGGCAAGCGCGGCAAGCACAAGGGGAAGCGCGGCGAGGAGCCGGCGTCCCCACCGGCGTCGGCCTCGGCGAGTGCGTCGGCCTCCGCGGGGGCGAAGCCGGGGACGTCGGTTCAGCCGGTGCCGTCGGCGACGAGGAGCGACCCGGCACCCACACATACGCCCGATCCGGAGCCGCCGCCGTCCAGCGAGCCGCCCGCGTCGCCCACGCCGTCGCCGCCGCCCGCCGAACCGTCGTCGTCGGCGCAGCCGGAGACGGGCCCGCAGCTGAGCGGGCGGGAGCCGGCGCCCACGGCCGGGTCGCCGGTGTGACGGACCCCGTGAAAGGCCCCGAGTGACCTCGGATACATACGAGGGGATCGGTTTGCCTTCGGGGGCGATGGGTGCGTATGGTTATAGATCGTTTGATCATTTGCCCGGCGCCAAAGCAGAAGCGCGCCGTGTGGCGCGTTCTCTCCCTTACCGTGGCTGACCGCATAGAGGCGGTCGTATTGCGAATCACGGAGTTGACGGGCGCGTGCCGACGAGACTCCGGAAGGTTTCGCATACGCATGTCCATTTCCAGTACTGATCACGTCGTCGTGCCCGAGAACGAGGGCACGGAGGAGACTGTCGAGGTCACCTTCGCGGACCTCGGTCTCCCCGAGGGCGTTGTGCGCAAGCTCGCCCAGAACGGCGTGACCACCCCCTTCCCGATCCAGGCCGCGACCATCCCGGACGCCCTGGCCGGCAAGGACATCCTCGGCCGTGGCCGCACCGGCTCCGGCAAGACCCTCTCCTTCGGTCTGCCGACCCTGGCCCGCCTCTCCGGCGGCCGCACCGAGAAGCACCGGCCGCGCGCCGTCATCCTCACCCCGACGCGTGAGCTCGCGATGCAGGTCGCGGACGCGCTGCAGCCCTACGGCGACGTCCTGGGCCTGAAGATGAAGGTCGTCTGCGGCGGTACGTCCATGAGCAACCAGATCTACGCCCTGGAGCGCGGTGTCGACGTGCTCGTCGCCACTCCGGGCCGGCTGCGTGACCTCATCAACCGCGGCGCCTGCTCCCTGCAGGACATCGAGGTCGCCGTCATCGACGAGGCCGACCAGATGTCCGACCTGGGCTTCCTGCCCGAGGTCACCGAGCTGCTCGACCAGGTCCCGGCCGGCGGCCAGCGGATGCTGTTCTCGGCCACGATGGAGAACGAGATCTCCACGTTGGTCAAGCGCTACCTGAGCAACCCGGTCACGCACGAGGTCGACAGCGCCCAGGGCAACGTCACGACCATGTCGCACCACATCCTGATCGTGAAGCCCAAGGACAAGGCGCCGGTCACCGCGGCCATCGCCTCCCGCAAGGGCCGCACCATCATCTTCGTCCGGACCCAGCTGGGCGCCGACCGTATCGCCGAGCAGCTGTGCGACTCCGGTGTGAAGGCCGACGCGCTGCACGGCGGTATGACGCAGGGCGCCCGTACCCGTGTGCTGGAGGACTTCAAGAAGGGCTACGTCAACGCGCTCGTCGCGACCGACGTCGCCGCCCGTGGCATCCACGTCGACGGCATCGACCTCGTCCTGAACGTCGACCCCGCCGGTGACCACAAGGACTACCTGCACCGCGCCGGCCGTACCGCTCGCGCGGGCCGCACCGGCACGGTCGTGTCCCTGTCGCTGCCGCACCAGCGCCGGCAGATCTTCCGGCTGATGGAGGACGCGGGCGTCGACGCCGGGCGTCACATCATCAACTCCGGTACCGCCTTCGAGCCCGAGGTCGCCGAGATCACCGGCGCCCGTTCGATGACCGAGGTCCAGTCCGAGTCCGCGGCCAACGCGGCTCAGCAGGCCGAGCGCGAGGTCGCCCAGCTCACCAAGGAGCTCGAGCGGGCGCAGCGGCGCGCGACCGAGCTGCGCGAGGAGGCCGACCGCCTGGTCGCCCGGGCCGCCCGCGAGCGCGGTGAGGACCCGGAGACGGCGGTCGCCGAGGCGCAGGCCGTGGTGGCCGAGGCCGTGGAGGCGGCTGAGGCCGAGGCCGCGGTTTCCGAGCAGCCCGCCGAGCGTCCCGCGTACGAGCAGCCGCGTCAGCGCCGTGACGAGCGGGGCAACTACGAGCGTCGTGACGACCGTCGGGACGACCGTGGTGGCCGTTCCTTCGAGCGTCGTGACGACCGTGGCGGCTTCAACCGCGACCGCCGTGACGGCGAGCGGGGCGGGTTCCGCCGTGACGACCGTGGTGGCCGTTCCTTCGAGCGTCGTGACGACCGTCCCTCGGGTGGCGGCTTCAACCGCGACCGCCGTGACGACCGCCCCACCGGCGGTGGGTTCAACCGCGACCGTCGTGACGAGCGTCCCTCGGGCGGCTTCCGCCGTGACGACCGCCCCTCGGGTGGCTTCAACCGCGACCGTCGTGACGACCGCCCCACCGGCGGTGGGTTCAACCGTGACCGTCGTGACGAGCGTCCCTCGGGCGGCTTCCGCCGTGACGACCGCCCCACCGGCGGCGGTTTCAACCGCGACCGTCGTGACGAGCGTCCGTCCACCCACCGGGGCAGCGACCGTCCCTTCAACCGTGACCGTCAGGGCGACCGCCCCACCGGTGGCGGCTTCCGCTCCGGCGGCCACGACCGCCCGCACGGCCGTCGTGACGACCGCCCGGCCGGCTCCTCCTTCGGCCGCCGCGACGACAAGCCGCGCTGGAAGCGCAACGGCTGACGCCTCTGAGAAGTGAACGCCGTGGCCCCCCGTCGTATCTGACGGGGGGCCACGGCGTTTGTCGTGTCACGTGTGTGCCCCGACAGAAAGGGCTCTCCGTCAAGGTGAAGAGAAGGTAAGATCAGCCCACTTATGAGACGGGCGTGATGGCCGGGGGGCCAGGGACACCGCACGCCGGTGGGCCGTCCGTCTCCTTCTTAGGGGGTCTTCCTTGGCTCGTCATGCCACCGTACGTCTGCGTCTCGTCGCCGCTTCCGCCGTACTGGCGGCCGGTCTGAGCCCGCTGCTGCCGTCGACGGCCGTCGCGGACGGGCCGCAGGAGACAGTGGTGCCGGCGGCGCTCCGGGACTACGGACTCTCGGCGGCGTTCCGGTCGCCGTCGACCGGCACTGGTCATGACGCCGCCGGTGCGCAGGGTGTCTTCCACACGTTGGAGGGCCGCGGCGGACTGCTGTGGACGCGTTACGCGGACGGCGAGTCGGTGAGCGTTCCGGCGGCGCCCGCGGGCACGGCCCTAGGGACGACCGGCACCGACGTCCTGGCGTACAAGTCCGCGGACCGTGTCGACTTCTGGGACGCGACGGACGGCACCAGCCGCAGCCTGCGGATCCCGGACGGACTCGCCTACGTCACGTCGTACGACAACCTCACGATCGGCTACCGGAATGTGACGGCCGAGGACGGCACGTCCAGCCGGCAGATGCACCTCCTGACGCCGGGACCGGACGGGACCACCGCCGATCTGGCCGTCACGGGCGGACCGGCCGGTCTCGTGCTCGGGCCGGCCGCCGGTGCGGATTCCGGGATGCTGTACTTCCGTGCCTCGGTGGCCGGGGAGCCGGGGCTGGCCGCGGTGGACCGCGCGACCGGTGAGGTGCGGGGCTGGAGCGGCCCGCTCCCCGTTTCGTACTCCAGGGTGAGCCTGGGCGGCGGCCACGTCGTCGTCCACGCCCTCGACAAGGCCACGGTTCTGGTGCTGCCGCGGGACCTGTCGGTTGCCCCCGTGGAGCTCAGGCTCGCGGGCGTCAGCGACGGGGCGAACGCCACCTACAACCTCGCCGTGGTCGGTGACTGGCTGGTCAACGGGGTCAATTCGACGACCGCGCAGCCCCTGGCCGGCGGTGCGCCGGTGACCCTGCTGCGGACCTCGCAGAACGGGATCGCGGCCGGCCACGACGGCACCGCCGTGAAGATCGGCAACGGCACCGGGGAGCAGGGCATCCAGCGCCTCACCCCGGGCGCGGACGGCGGTCCGCCTGTCGTCACCCTGGTCAAGCCCCTGCCCAAGCCGGCGCTGCCGATCCAGGGGCTGTCCCTGGAGCAGGGGCGGCTCGTCGGTATGGACTACTACCGGGAGTGGACGCGTGCCGACTGGTCGCGGACCGTAGCCGCGTCCGGCACCCCCGCCTTCGGTGAGCGCAGCAACTTCACCACCGACGTGGTCCACCCCGTCTGCACCGACACGGACGTGGCCTGCGGCCAGGTCAACGGCACCGCGGACGGCCGTATCGTCTGGCTCTCGCACGACGAGACCTCCGACCGGATCAGCGTCCACGGCCCGGGCGACGACGGCGTCTGGGAGCGCACCGGCCTTCCTACGGGCGGGCGGGTCACCGACGTCTCGGGCCGTTACCTCCTCTTCACGGCGCCCACCACGCAGTACGCCCTCCGGCTCGACGACGACGGCGCTCCGGTCGTCACCCGCAGCCCCGGCGCAGCGGCCCTGTCCGGCGACGTGCTGTGGACCGCGGGTACCACCCCGGGCGCCGTCACCGCGTACGACCTGACGGCGAAGAAGACGACCGAGACCCTGACGACCGACGCGGGATGCACGCCCACCGAACTCCAGGCGCTGGGCCGCTATCTGTACTGGACGTGTGACGGGAAGGCCGGCGTCTACGACCGTACGGCGAAGCAGTCCGTGTCCGTGCCGACGGGCGAGGCCAAGCTCGGTGACGGGTACGTCGTCACGCACGACAAGCAGGCCGGCAAGCTGACACTCACCACGGTCGCCGGTGGGACGCCCGCGAGCCGGGTGATCGGCGATCTGCCGGACACCGGGGTCTCGCAGCGTGACGTGCGCTGGACGGTCGACGAGTCGGGCGCCAACGCGGCCTACGTCGACGGGAAGGAGCAGGTGCACCTGGTGCCGTCCGGGGTGCCGCAGCAGCCGCTGCGGCTGCTCGCCCCGGCCGCCAAGGCGTCGTCCGTCAAGGCGCACACGTTCGACACGATCCCCGACACCCTGACCACCCTGCTGCTGTCGAAGCCGACCTCCGGCTGGGACGTCACGGTGCGCAACCGTGCGACCGGCAAGGTCTACGGCGACCGAGTGGACGGCACGGCCGCGAGGGGTGAGCTGAACGTCGGCTGGAGCGGTCTCGACCCCAAGGGGACCGGGGACGCGTACCTGCCGAACGGTTCCTACGACTGGACCGTCACCGTCACCCCGGCGGACGGCGTCGGCGCCCCGCTGACGGTGACCGGCACGGTCAAGCTGGTGAAGGGCACGGCGGTCCGTCGCGACCACGTGGGCGACGACGGCTTCGGTGAGCTCCTCACCCTCAACTCCTCCGGCGCGCTGACCTTCCAGCAGAGCAACGGCAAGGGCACGTTCTCCGGGAAGGTGAGCGCGAGCGGCTGGCCCACGTCGGTCAAGGCGGTGCCCTTCGGTGACCTGAGCGGTGACCGCTGCAACGACGTTCTGGTGCGGCCGAGCAGTGGCGCCCTGCGCCTGTACAAGCCCGGCTGCGGTGCCGCGCTGAAGCCGTCGACGCCGTACACCTCGCTGGGCACGTCCGGCTGGAACCAGTACGACGTGCTGACCGCGCCCGGTGACGTCACCAAGGACGGCCGTCCGGACCTGATCGCGCGGAACACCTCCACCGGGGCGGTGTACCTGTACAAGGGCACCAGCTCGGGGAAGCTCTCCGCCCGTGTGAAGCTGTACGACAACTGGAAGACGTACAAGAAGGTCGTGGGCGCCGGGGACCTGAACGGCGACGGCATCGGCGATCTGCTCGCCCAGGACAAGTCGAACAACGTGTATCGGTACTACGGCAAGGGCAACGGCACGTTCGCGGCGCGGGTGAAGGTGTTCACCAACTGGGGCGGCTCCTACAACGTGATCGTCGGCGTCGGTGACATCACCGGGGACGGCAAGGCCGACCTGGTCTCCCGGGACAGCGGCGGGAACGTCTGGCGCAACAACGGCAACGGCAAGGGGTCGTTCGGGGCGCGGGTGAAGATCGCGAGCGGTTGGCAGGGCTACAAGGGCCTTTTCTAGAAGGGCTCTTCTCAGCCAAGTTGTGACGTGTGTCACGCCCCCGGGATGGGAATCGCTGGGGGCATGACAGATGACGGCATAGCGAGTGGGCTCTCTGACGAAGAACGGCTTGCCCAGCTCGGCTACACGCAGGTCCTGGCCCGCCGCATGTCGGCGTTCTCCAACTACGCGGTCTCCTTCACGATCATCTCGGTCCTGTCGGGCTGCCTGACGCTCTATCTCTTCGGGATGAACACGGGCGGTCCGGCCGTGATCACCTGGGGCTGGGTCGCCGTAGGCCTGATGACCCTGTTCGTCGGCCTGTCGATGGCCGAGATCTGTTCGGCGTACCCGACGTCCGCGGGCCTGTACTTCTGGGCCCACCGCCTGGCGCCGCCCCGGTCCGCGGCCGCCTGGGCGTGGTTCACGGGCTGGTTCAACGTGCTCGGCCAGGTGGCGGTGACGGCGGGCATCGACTTCGGCGCCGCTTCCTTCCTCGGGGCCTATCTGAACCTGCAGTTCGACTTCGAGGTGACGCCCGGCCGGACCGTGCTGCTGTTCGCCGCGATCCTGATCCTGCACGGCCTGCTGAACACCTTCGGCGTACGGATCGTGGCCCTGCTGAACAGCGTGAGCGTGTGGTGGCACGTGGTCGGCGTGGCGGTGATCGTCGGAGCCCTCACCTTCGCCCCGGACCACCACCAGTCGGCGTCCTTCGTCTTCGGCGAGTTCGTGAACAACACGGGCTGGGGCAGCAGCTTCTACGTGGTCCTGCTCGGTCTCCTGATGGCCCAGTACACCTTCACCGGCTACGACGCCTCGGCCCACATGACCGAGGAGACCCACGACGCGTCGACGGCCGGCCCGAAGGGCATCGTCCAGTCGATCTGGACGTCGTGGATAGCGGGCTTCGTCCTGCTGCTGGGCTTCACCTTCGCGATCCAGTCCTACGACGGGGCGCTGAACTCCCCGACGGGCGCGCCGCCGGCCCAGATCCTCCTCGACGCCCTCGGCGCCACGGCCGGCAAACTCCTGCTGCTGGTCGTCATCGGTGCCCAGTTGTTCTGCGGGATGGCCTCGGTGACCGCCAACAGCCGCATGATCTACGCCTTCTCACGCGACGGCGCGCTGCCGTTCTCGCACCTGTGGCACACGGTGAGCCCCCGCACCCGGACCCCGGTGGCGGCGGTGTGGCTGGCGGCGGGCGGAGCGCTGGTGCTTGGTCTGCCGTACCTGATCAATGTGACCGCGTACGCGGCGGTGACGTCCATCGCCGTCATCGGCCTCTACATCGCCTACGTCATCCCGACGTTGCTGCGGCTGCGCAAGGGTGACGCCTTCGACCGCGGACCGTGGCACCTGGGCGGCTGGTCGCGTGCGATCGGCGTGGTCTCGGTGGCGTGGGTCGCCGTCATCACGGTGCTGTTCATGCTTCCGCAGGTCTCCCCGGTCACCTGGGAGACCTTCAACTACGCCCCCATCGCCGTCCTGGTCGTCCTCGGCTTCGCCTGGACCTGGTGGGTGGCCTCGGCCCGCCACTGGTTCCTGAACCCTGATCACGAACGCACCAGGGCCCGCGAGGCGGCCCGCGTGAACGCTCCCGAACCGGTCGATCCCTGACCTTCCACCCCGTTCCGCCGCCTCGACGCGGCCGTGTCCCCGATACCCGATCGGAGACACGGCCACGTCCCGCTATGCTCGGGGAGGCAACATCGCCTGGGCCCTTAGCTCAATTGGCAGAGCAGTGGACTTTTAATCCATTGGTTGTGGGTTCGAGTCCCACAGGGCCTACGGTGCGGGTGACGGGGGTACCCCTCTGACCTGCTACGCAGCGCCTGAGTCGGCTTCGGTCGGGTCGGGTGCTGCTTCGTTTTCGGGTACAGGCGGGCGGACATCGTCCTACTGCACGCGCCCCTCGCTGGTGTCCGGTGTGTCCTCGTCCGGCAGGTGGACGTCGTTGACCGCGATGTTCAGCTCGACGACTTCCAGGCCCGTCATCCGTTCCACCGCCGCGATCACGTTCTCCCGGACGTCCGCGGTGACGTCGATGATGCTCATCCCGTACTCCACGACGACCTGGAGGTCGATGGCGGTCTGCTTCTCACCGACCTCGACCTCGACGCCGCGCCCGGCGCTCGCGTGTCCCCCTGGAACCCGCTCGCGCATGGCTCCCATGGTGCGGGTGAAGCCACCGCCCAGCGTGTTGATGCCGGGGACCTCCCGTGCGGCGATCCCGGTTATCTTCTCCACCACCCCGTCCGCGATGGTCGTTTTGCCGCGGGGCTCCGGCGCCACCGGGAGCGCTGTGCCCTGGCGGGCGCGGGGTTCGTCCGGACCGGGCTTGTGCAGAGTTGAACCGTTCGGCTCCGTCATGCGAGCCACCTCCTCGGGCGGTGCGCGGAGTGCCGGGCTCGGGCGGCCGTCAGCCGCCCGGCCTCACGTCGGTGAGTACCGCGCAGCGCGTCGGATATGCGCGCGCACCGTGCCACGATCGGTGGAGTGGATGTGTGCACGGCGGCCGTGGCCGCGCTGCCGGTCGGCGGGGCCGGGGTGTCGGCGATGTCCAGGACCGCGCCGAGCCATCCGCTGTGCAGCACGGACGCCGTCAGCGAGCAGTCAGGAGCCTGACCCACGCCCGGGCACGGGGCACGGAGCCCGATCGTGGGCCTCGGCCAAACCGCCGTTCTCCGGCCGCACCGGGGTCGCAGGAACACGTGTCCGCTGGGGCGGTGAACGGGTCACCTGCGGCGTTCGTGGTCTCGGCGGTCCTCGTGCCGCCAGCGCGCCCGGTTCTGACGGCCGTAGCGGCGATCCCAGCGTTCCCGACGATCTCGGAGCTCCCGGTAGTTCCGGTAGTCGCCGAAATCGGAACCGCCGCCACGGCCCCGGCCTCCGCCGCGACCGTGGTTGTGGCGGGTGGCGCCGTAGACCAGGACCGCGGCGGCCCACCAGAGAGGATTGAGGAAGCCGAAGCCGAACAGGACCGCGATGAGGATGAGGAGTGGGACGAACACGGTGGGCCTCCCGGGAGCGGGACACAGCATCGATACCGGGGACTGGGGCCTCATCACGCAGCGTAGTCCTGCCCGGAGGCTGCGGATAGCGTGCGAGGTCGGCGCGTTCGCCCCGGCGTGGATGGCTGTCTGACACCTGTCGGGAGCTGCCGCGAGGGCCGGTGTGCGCCATGCCGTCCCTGCCTACGGCGGCATGCAACGCCCACACGCTCCCCAGGAGGCGGGGCACCGGCGCACCGGCGCCGTTTTCAGCGTGAATCACACGACACGGCGCAGGAATTCCCGGATTACCTGGAAGAACGGGGGGTACCGGGCTCAGTGGACGGCGACTGCCCGCTGGGTGGCTCGTACCGGTCCGGACCGGGAGATCACCCAGCGACTGCTCCACCTCTAGGCAGCCACTGCTCCGCGTCGCGGCGGAGCGCGGAGTACTGTGGAACATACCGAGGGCATGCCGCACACCGGCTTTCACGCCGGGTCGTTCTCGGCGAGAGATGAAACCCGGGTCGCCGCAGAGGCGGCCCGGAGACGGGCCCGCATCATGTCGGCGACCTTGTACCCCACCCTGCCGCACCCCCGAGACCGACGGCGCATCCCGTGGACTCCTGAACGGTGCCTGGTGGCCCCGCTCCCGGGATCTGCTCAGTGAACTACCCTCTCTGACCGACGTGTTGGCCCCCTCGTGGGGGCGCATCACGCGCATCGCCGTCAACCCGTCGTCAAGGTCGGCTCGTTCACCCCGGAAATCGACCCGCACAAGCTGCTGCTGCTCTCCTACGGCATTGGCCGCTGGGACCTGCTGATCATCCCGCCGGAGACCGGGGCGGAGTCGGCGGCCCGGCTGATGGCTGCCGCGTCCGAGCACGACGGCCCGCCTCTGACCGCGAGCGCGCTCATCGCCGCGGAGGAGGCCCGGCACGGCGTCGTCCGACCGACAAGCCACTGGACCCGGACGAGGCATGGGAATACGAAGGCGGCGCCCCCGCCGTGTTCACAGCCGTCCCCCGACAGTCCGACCGCGCCGATCGGGCCGGTCGGACCAGCCACCTGATCGTCGGTCCGTGAGGCGGCCGCCATGAACGTGCCGCGCGGGAAGCACGCCCAATTCTCATTTCAAAAAAAATACCTGTGCCCGCGAGGTCAGATTTTGACGGAACGTGCAGACAGGTTCCTTGTCGCGATAATTGGAATGGAACTCTCCACCGCGGACGGGCGGTTGTTGTGTGCTACTGTCGATCTCAGTTGCAGTTGTGGTTCCCGAAACTTCAAGTGCGTCCAGTCGGCTTCTGAGCCACTGGGAGCGCTTTTTATGTCCGGTCTTTTCCGGGCGGGGTGATCATCGCGGCGACACGGGATTCGCGCAGTGCGGATTCCGTACGCACCCCCAAAGGAGATATGGCATGGCTGCCGGTACCGTGAAATGGTTCAACGCGGAAAAGGGCTTCGGCTTCATCGAGCAGGACGGTGGCGGCGCTGACGTGTTCGCCCACTACTCGAACATCGCCGCCCAAGGCTTCCGGGAGCTGCTCGAAGGCCAGAAGGTGACCTTCGACATCGCGCAGGGCCAGAAGGGCCCGACGGCCGAGAACATCGTTCCCGCCTGACGCGCACACGCACTTGCAGCTGGGGCCCGCATCCTTCGGGGTGCGGGCCCCAGCTGCTCGCATTTCCGGCGTTTCCCGCAGTGTTTTCCCGTGCCCGTACGAATTTGCCGTCGGCGAGATTCGCTGTCGCGTTCCACCGGCCTTTTCTTGCAATTCACCGTGCTGCTCATCGCTGCGGGAATTCCTTGATATGTGCCGCAATCGAGGAAGGTTCCGCATGAACCGCACACGCACGAACGACCGCTTCGCCCGCACCCGTAACGGCAGTGCCGACTCCGGAAGGAGTGGCGGCCGGTTCGGTTCGCCGGCGCCGCGCCGGTCCGGCGGGCCGAGCCGTTCCGGTGGTCAGGGCCGCCGACCCGCCGCGGTACAGGGGGAGTTCGCCCTTCCCCACTCCGTCACCCCCGCGCTGCCCGCCGTGGAGAACTTCGCCGATCTCGACATGCCCGGGGAACTGCTGGCCGCGCTCGGCTCGGAGGGCGTGACCGTACCGTTCCCGATCCAGGCGGCGACCCTGCCGAACTCCCTGGCCGGCCGTGACGTCCTCGGCCGCGGCCGCACCGGCTCCGGCAAGACCCTCGCCTTCGGACTGGCGCTGCTGGCCCGTACGGCCGGTCGACGCGCCGAGGCCGGGCAGCCGCTGGGGCTGATCCTCGTACCGACGCGTGAGTTGGCCCAGCAGGTCACCGACGCACTCACCCCGTACGCCCGCTCCGTGAGGCTGCGGCTCGCCACGGTCGTGGGCGGGATGTCGATCAGCCGGCAGGCGAGCGCCCTGCGCGGGGGCGCCGAGGTCGTCGTCGCCACCCCGGGACGCCTCAAGGACCTCATCGACCGCGGCGACTGCCGGCTGGACCAGGTCTCCATCACGGTCCTCGACGAGGCCGACCAGATGGCCGACATGGGCTTCATGCCCCAGGTCACCGCCCTGCTCGACCAGGTACGCCCTGAGGGTCAGCGCATGCTGTTCTCCGCCACCCTCGACCGCAACGTCGACCTTCTCGTGCGGCGTTACCTCAGCGACCCCGTCGTGCACTCCGTCGATCCCTCCGCCGGCGCGGTCACGACGATGGAACACCACGTGCTGCATGTCCACGGCGCCGACAAGCACACGGCCACCACGGAGATCGCCGCCCGCGACGGCCGCGTGATCATGTTCCTCGACACCAAGCACGCCGTCGACCGCCTCACGGAGCACCTCCTGAACAGCGGTGTACGGGCCGCGGCCCTGCACGGCGGCAAGTCCCAGCCGCAGCGCACCCGCACGCTGACGCAGTTCAAGACCGGGCACGTCAACGTGCTGGTGGCGACCAACGTCGCGGCGCGCGGCATCCACGTCGACAACCTCGACCTCGTCGTCAACGTCGACCCGCCGACCGACCACAAGGACTACCTGCACCGCGGCGGCCGTACGGCCCGCGCCGGCGAGTCCGGCAGCGTCGTCACCCTGGTCACCCCGAACCAGCGCCGCGACATGACACGCCTCATGGCTGCGGCCGGTATCACTCCGCTGACCACCCAGGTCCGCGTCGGTGACGAGGCCCTGCACCGCATCACCGGCGCCCAGGCCCCGTCCGGCGTCCCGGTGGTCATCACCGCACCGGTCGTCGAACGCCCCAAGAAGCGCGGCGCCACCTCACGCGGTCGACGCCGTCCCGCCTCGGCGGCCCGCCGTGGGTCCGTACGGCAGTCCGCCGTCGTTGCGGCGGCCTAGCACCTTCGTGATCAGGAAACCGGCCCATCTTCGCAGGAGGCACTCTTTGACGCTGGTCCAGACGCAGACCCGCCCCGTGAACGCCCACCCCGGGCACGGCACGCCGGCCGACACCAGGGACGTGGCCGGGCCACGGGTCTGGGGGGACATGACCGTTGAGGTGGCGCTGTCCGTGATGGTGGCCGCCCGTACGGGCCGTCTGGTCGTCTGTGACGAGGACGGCCGGCGCGTCGGCCTGGTCACCCGGGCCCGGCTCACCGCCGTTCGCGACAGCCTCGGCTACACGGACCGCATCCGCCTGCGCGACGTCACCGACGGCAACGGGCTCCTCGCCCTCTTCCGCTGAGCCGGTTCACTGCTGTCCCGGCACCGTCTCCTCGTCTCCCCTTCTCCCTGTGAGGCATCATGCGCTGTGTCATCGCCCGCTTCCCGTTCGACCTGACCAAGAGCGGCGTGCTGGAATCGATGAAGGGTGTGAAACCCGAACCGGTCACCGGTGAGTCCGTGATCATCGGACGACGCCACTATCCGCTCAAGCAGGTCGGTCAGGTCATCACCCGTCAGGACCGCCGCGATTTCAGTGCCGGCGAGGTCCTTCGGGCCATGTCCCAGCTCGGCTTCACCTGCCGCGCCCTTCCCGCGGCCGCACCGGCGCACGGCGACAGCGCGTTGCAGCGGGCCTCCGCACTGCTCGGCACCGGCACCCCTCTGTCCGTCTGACCGACGGGACGGACGCGACCCTTCATAAGACGCCGCTCATACGACGCGGCCGTTTCCTATGGTGGCGGCGGGTGCGGACCGGTAGCGTCTGTGCCAGCTGTCGTGGTTCGGAGTTCCCCTTGCCCACGCCTTAGGTGTGGGCGCTTTGCTGTGCTGTGCCGCAGGGACCAGGGCGATCACCTCCGTCTTCCCCACAGGGGGAGGGCGTTCATCGACTGGAAGGCATGACTATGGCTTCGGGAACTGTGAAGTGGTTCAACGCGGAGAAGGGCTTCGGCTTCATCGCCCAGGACGGCGGCGGTCCGGACGTCTTCGCGCACTACTCCGCGATCAACTCCTCGGGCTTCCGTGAGCTCCAGGAGGGCCAGACCGTGACGTTCGACGTCGTTCAGGGTCAGAAGGGCCCGCAGGCGGAGAACATCACCCCTGCCTGACCTCTCTCGTGACGTCGGGGCCGCGCGGCGCACGCCGCGCGGCCCCGACGTTTTTTCCATGACACTTCTTGGCCACAGCTTGATCAGACGTATCTCCCCGCTTTGATCCGCCATGTCCGTGGCGTGCCTAGGCTTGGCCCGCCTTGGGGGTCCGGAGGGGGAGTTGAAGATGGTGCGACGGAGATCGCTCGCTTTCGTCGGGGTGGCCGCGCTGGTGCCGCTGGCCGTTTCCGCGGTTTCCGCGCAGGCGGCGTCGGGCTCACTGGCCGTCACCACGCTGGGGCGACACGGCGCCAAGGTCTCGACGACGGTCACCGTCGTCGCCGTGCCGTCCGGGCAGACGTACAGCGTCACGTCGGGCAAGCGGATCAGCCTGCCGGCGGGGCGCTACCTCGCGATGACCGACATCTGGGAGCAGGCCACGGACGGGCTGGGTACCGACACCATCGGCGCGCAGGTCGTCCAGGTGTCGGGCAGCACCTCGGTGACGCTCGACGCGCGCAAGGGCAAGGCGGTCAAGGTGTCCCTCGACACGCCCGCCGACGTGACCGGCCCGCCGCGGATCAGCGCGCAGGTGTGCGCCGCCACCGTCAGCGACCTGCCCTCCGCCTTCAGTTCGGGAGGCGGGAACTACCAGGGATCCCTCTACGCCATCCCGAACTCCTCCAAGCTGCTGCAGTTCGGGTACCTGGCGCAGTGGTCGGGCAACGACAGCTACGTCGCCGTGAAGAACACCACGGGCATCCCGGCCGCCCCCGGCGGGTCGTTCAAGCGGTCGGGGCTGGCCACGATGCGCTTCTCGGTGCGCAGCGGCACGCAGATGGCCCGTCAGAACGACACCGCGCTCCAGGCGACGCCCAGCACCGACAACTGCACGACCGACCTGATGACAGAGGTCCGCGACGACAGCGCACCGTACAGCGCCACCGTCCATGTGACTCCGGGGACCTGGCAGCCACGCGACGACCTCATCGCGAGCAACGGCGACGACGTCGGCGGCGGTTTCCCGAAGGTCAGGACGCTGAAGGCGGGACAGAGCTTCACCCAGTCCTTCGGCCGGGCCGCGTGGAGCCCGATGCACTACCTGCCGGTGATCAGGAACAAGTCCGTCACCTTCATCCCGGACGCCCTGATCGGCGACCCCGACGTCGGGGTCAACGGGGCCGACCCGACGAAGGAGACGGTGGTCCTGTCCAAGGGCAGCACCACCGTCAAGAAGCAGACCCTGACCAACTGGGGTACCGGCGACGCCGAGTTCTCCGCCGGCATCCACTCGGTCGGCTGGTACGACCTGACGGTCGACGCCCATCGCTACCGCCCCGGCATCACCTTCCCCGCCGGAATGCTGTCCTCGCGCGCCACCCTCGACTGGCACTTCAAGGCCGACCCGAACAAGGCGATGGTCGCGCCGGTCTTCATGACCCGCTTCCTCCCGACCGGTCTGAACAGCCACAACCAGGCCGCGGCGAACAGCACCACCACGGTCGACGTGACAGCCGGGCGCGGTTCCCAGGGCCCGGATGTGAAGTTCACCGCGGTGACCGCCAGGTCCGTGCGGGTCTGGTCGTCCGCCGACGGCGGCAAGACCTGGAGGGCGGCGACCGTCAAGCACTCCGGCTCGACCTGGCAGGCGTCCGTCCACAACCCGGCGTCCGGTGCGGTCGCCCTGCGCTCCGAGGTGACCGACGCCGCCGGGGACCGTTCGGTGGAGACGGTGTACCGGGCGTACGCCATCGGCTGACAGCCGCGGGGCGCGGGTTCACAGCAGGTGGCGGTTGGGTGCCTTCGCGCGGCCCTCGTACTCGCCCAGCAGCACCACGTCCACGCCCGCCCCCGTGAGCAACCCCGTCCCGTCGGCTCCCGCCACGAACGTGTCCGGCTCCCGCCACGCCGTCACCACCCGGCGTACTCCCGCGTCCAGGATCAGCCGGGCACAGGGGAAGGGGCGGGACGCCCGCCGGGTACAGGGTTCCAGGCTCGTGTACACCGTGGCCGTGGCCAGGCGGGGGTCGGCCGGATCGATCTTCGCCAGGGCCGCCTCCTCGGCGTGGACCACCGGATCGCCGGCCTCCCGGGAGTGGCCGCGGGCCAGCTCCGTGCCGTCGGCTGCCACCACCACCGCGCCCACGCTGAACGCCGTCCGTGAGGGCGGGCACCGGGTCGCCAGCTCGCAGGCCAGGGAGAGCCAGTGGCGGTCCGCGGGGGACGGGTGCAGGCCCGTACCGGGGGCGGTGGGTTCGTAGCGCATGAGGACCACGTCCTCGATCCGGCGGGACTCCACCAGGCGGAGGCGGCCTGCCTGGTAGGTGCCCGGGCCGAAGAGGCGGGGGGCGTCCGGGGTGCCCACGAAGAGGGGGGCGAGGACCAGTTGCAGCTCGTCCGCCAGGCCCTGCTGGAGGAGCTGGGTGTGGACCCGGCCGCCGCCTTCCACCATCAGGCGGTCCACGCCGCGCTCCTCGTGCAGGTGCTCCAGCAGGCGGTGCCAGTCCAGTTCGGGACCGAGAGAGACCACGTCGGCCGCGAGACCCAGGGAGCGGGCCCGCTCCGCGCCCTTGTCCGTCGTACAGACGAGCTTCTCGCCGCCCGTGTGCCAGAAGTTCGCGGACGGGTCCAGGTCTCCCGAGCCGCTGACCGTGACCTTCAGGGGGTACGGCGGCTTCCCGGCGGCGACCCGGGCCGCGCGGCGTGCCTCGGAGTTCACCAGCAGGCGGGGGTTGTCGGCGCGGATCGTGCCCGCGCCGATGAGGATGGCGTCCACGGAGGCGCGGACCTCGTCGACGCGGTCGAAGTCGGCCGGGCTGGACAGCAGGAGCCGGTCGGGACCGGTGTCGTCGAGGTAGCCGTCGAGGGAGACCGCGGCGGAGAGGAGGACGTAGGGATGGGGCATCGGGGCTGTCCCTCTCGAAAACGGATGGCGGGGCTTGGTTCAAGTTTGAAGCAAACCTACACTGGGGGCATGACGACCCGCTGGCTCAGCCCCGACGAGCAACGCGCCTGGCGCGCGTACATCGCGGCCTCGGTCCTCCTGGAGGACACCATCGACCGGCAGCTCCAACAGGAGGCCGGCATGCCGCACGTGTACTACTCCATCCTGGCCAACCTCTCCGAGGTGCCGGAGCGACGGCTTCGGATGACCGAGCTCGCCGAGGGGCTGAAGATCACCCGGCCCCGGCTGACGTACGCCGTCGCCCGGCTGGAGAAGGACGGGCTGGTGCGGCGCGAGAGCTGCCAGTGGGACAAGCGCGGCAGCGTCGCGGTCCTCACGGACGAGGGTATGGCGGTGCTGGAGCAGGCGGCACCCGGGCATGTGGAGACGGTCCGTGCCGCGCTCTTCGACCGGCTCACCCCCGAGCAGGTGGGGCAGCTGGAGGAGATCTTCACGAGCGTCACCGAAGGGCTCCAGGGGGAGGGTGGCGGCTCCGAGGAGGTCCCCTGGCGCCGGCGCTCGTCCCCGTCCTGCTCCTGAGGAACGCTCCGCGTGACGCGCGCCATAAATCCATTGCTTCAAATTTAAAGCATGGGGTAGGGTCTCGGATCAGTAGAACTGCTTCAAATCTGAAGCAGGTATGCCTACGAACCGGAGTACCCGCATGCCCGACCTGCCCGCCGCCACCCAGCGCTCCCGCGTCCGCGTCCCGCTGCGCTTCGGGGACGGCTACCGCGTAGACGCCGAGCTCGTCACCTTCCACGGCCTGACCGACGGCCAGGAGCACCTCGCCGTCGTCCTCGGCGACCCGGGCCCCGTCCCCCTGGTGCGCCTGCACTCCGAGTGCCTCACCGGCGACGTCTTCGGCTCCGCCCGCTGCGACTGCGGCCCGCAGCTGCGCGAGGCGGTCGAGCGCATCGCCGAGCGCGGCGGTGTCCTGCTCTACCTCCGCCAGGAGGGCCGCGGCATCGGCCTCTACAACAAGCTCGACGCGTACGCCCTTCAGGACCAGGGCCTCGACACCTATGCCGCTAACACCGCGCTGGGCCTGCCCGAGGACGCCCGCGACTACACGGCGGCCGCGCAGATGCTCCGGTCCCTGGGCATCGGGGAGCTCGACCTGCTCTCCAACAACCCCGACAAGGCAGGCCAGTTGCGCGACCTCGGCATCGACGTCCGCGACCGTGTCCCCACCGGCGTCTTCACCACCGCCCACAACGTCCGGTACCTGCGCGCGAAGGTCCTGCAGACCCAGCACACGCTGCCGCTGGGGGAGTTGACCGAGCTCGGCGTCGGGTGAGCGTCACTTGGGCGTGTGCGCCAGATAGGCCAGTACCGCCAGCACCCGCCGGTGGCCGCTGTCGCTCGGCGGCAGGCCCAGCTTGAGGAAGACGTTGCCGATGTGTTTGCTGACCGCGCGCTCGGTGACGACGAGGGTCTTCGCGATGGTGGTGTTGTCGTGGCCCTCGGCCATCAGCTTCAGCACCTCGCGCTCGCGCGGCGTGAGGGAGTCGAGGGGGGTGTCGCGGCGGCGGGTGAGCAGTTCGGTGACGACCTCGGGGTCGAGCGCGGTGCCGCCGGCCGCGACCCGCTCCAGCGCGTCGAGGAACTCGTCGACCCGGCCGACCCGGTCCTTCAGCAGGTAGCCGACCCCGCTGCTGCCACCGCCGAGCAGTTCGGCGGCGTACGACTCCTCGACGTACTGCGAGAGCACCAGCACAGGGAGTCCGGGGATCCGCTCCCGCGCCTCGAGGGCGGCCCGCAGCCCCTCGTCGCGGAAGCCGGGCGGCATGCGCACGTCGAGCACCGCCACGTCGGGCCGTTGCTCCAGCACAGCGGGCAGGATCTCCGGACCGGTGCCGACGACGGCCACCACCTCGTGCCCGGAGGACGTCAGCAGGAGGACGAGCCCCTCTCTCAGGAGGGCGTTGTCCTCGGCGATCACCACACGCACGGCAGCTCCACATCGATCACGGTCGGGCCCCCGGCGGGGCTGGTCACGTCGAAGGTCCCGTCGAGCGCGGCGACCCTGCGCCGCATCCCGAGCAGCCCTGAACCCGCGGACTCGTCGGCGCCGCCCCGGCCCTCGTCCCGCACCCGTACGGTCAGGCCGCGCCGGGTACGGGCGAGCCGGACCTCGGCACGGTCCGCCCCGCTGTACTTGGCGACATTGGTGAGGGACTCGGCGACCACGAAGTAGGCCGCGGCCTCCACCGCCGCGGGCGCCCGGGTGCCCGCCTCCAGACCGCCGACCTCGACGCCGACCGTGAGCCCGCTGCTCGACGCCAGGGCCCGCACCGCACCGACGAGGCCCCGGTCGGTGAGGATCGGCGGATGGATGCCGCGCACCACCTGCCGCAGCTCCGTCAGCGCCTGTTCGGCCTGGTCCTGGGCGTCGTCCAGCAGTCTGCGGGCGGCGTCGGGGTCACGGTCGTAGGCCCGCTTGGCGAGTCCGATCCGCATCGAGAGCGCCACGAGGTTGGCCTGGGCGCCGTCGTGCAGGTCCCGCTCGATGCGGCGCAGTTCGGCCTCGTGTGCGGCGATGGCGTCGGCCCGGGTCTCCTTCAGCTCCTCGACCCGCCGGGCCAGCCTGGCCTTCGGGGAGGGCATGAGCAGTGCGGTCGACCAACGGGCCTCGGTGTCCGCGAGCCTCACGATGAGCGGCAGGACGACCGGGTCGCGGCGCAGGACCCCGGCCCACACACCGTCGACCACCAGGCCGAGGGGCCACAGCGGGAGGGCGAGGGCGAGGAGGGCGCCGTAGAGGTAATAGGAGACCATCCAGCGGAAGTCCCTGAGGGTGCCGGGGTCCCGCACGGAAATCCTCAGCCGCTCGCGGAGCGTGCCGGTCATCGGCGTGTACGCCTCGGGGATCTCCCGGCCCGTCCACAGAGCGGTCAGGTTGCGCTTGGCGCCGGCGATCCGCCGTATCAGCAGCACGGCCTCGGGCAGCAGCCAGCAGCCGACCACGGCGACCGTACCGATGGCGGCGATCAGCAGCACGGTGATGAAGATGTACACGCCGAAGCACATCACCGCGGCCACCACGAGGTGCACGGTCGCCATCGCCGCACGCTGCACCGACTTCCACATGCGGCTCACGCTAGATGATCGGGCCCGGGAGCACGGTGTAGCCCGCTACACCATCGGGGCCCGGGCGGCCTCCTCACCGTCCCCGTGGTCGCGGACCCAGTTCCGGTGGGCGTTCCAGCCCTCCCGGCCGGGAGAGAGCTTCAGTGCCCCCGTCGTCGATCTGCTCCAGGCTCGTCACGGCTTGTCGATCTCCACCGCCCTCGCCGGGGCGACCGGTCCGACCGGACCTGCGCCGCACCCCCGCCGTCCCCTCTTGGCCGCATAGTCCCCGGACTCACCCGCCGAGCGGCCCGGCCGCCTCCGGAACAACCCTGGCGCGAACCACCCCGCGGATGACGTATGCTGGTCACACAACGACGCGGGGTGGAGCAGCTCGGTAGCTCGCTGGGCTCATAACCCAGAGGTCGCAGGTTCAAATCCTGTCCCCGCTACTCAAGGCTCAGGGCCGGAGTCCAGTAACTGGACTCCGGCCCTGAGTGTTTCCCCCGGTCGGGCCACCCGGCTCGCCCCCCGCTCCCGCTCCGGGAAACCTGGAGGTGTGGAGCAGGAGGGGCCGATCTCGTACGCGCGCATGTTCGTTCGCCTGCTCCCGGCGCTGCTGCTCGTCGCGGGTGGGTGCTACGACTACCTCACACCGTCCCAGTTCTCCGCCGCGCCCCTCTTCACCGCCGCGCCCCTGGTCGCGGCCCCGCTCTACTCCCGGCGCGGCACAGTGCTCACCGGCGCCGCGACCGTCCTCGTCGTCCTCGCGGTCCACCTGCGGCTCGGCATCGTCCTCGAAGTCGACGCCGTCACCGAGACTGTCACCGTGGTGACGGTCGCCGTCCTCGCGGTCCTCATCAATCTCCTCGTCCGCCGCAGCAGCGAACGGCTCGCCTCCCAGCGCGAGATCGCCGAGGCCGCCCAGCGGGCGGTGCTGCCCGGGCCCGCCGGGCGGATCGGCGGGTTCGACATCGCGGTGCGCTACGAGGCGGCCCAGGCGGACGCGTTCATCGGCGGCGACCTGTACGCCGTGCAGGACAGCCCGCACGGCGTACGGATGATCGTCGGGGACGTGCGCGGCAAGGGGATGGGGGCGGTGGCGGCCGTCGCGATCGTCATCGGCGCGTTCCGGGAGGCCGCCGAGCAGGAGACCACGCTGGAGGCCGTCGCCCGGCGGCTGGAGCGGGCGCTGGCGCGGGAGGCGACGCGGCGGGACAGCGTCGAGGTCTACGAGGGGTTCACCACGGCCGTCCTCGCCGAACTCCCGCACGACGACGGGGTCGTACGGATCGTCAACCGTGGGCACCCGCCGCCCCTGTTGCTGCACCCGGACGGCAGGGTGTGGGCGCTGACCGCCCGGGACCCCGCACTGCCGCTCGGCATGGGCGACCTGGGCACCTGGCCGGACCGGCGCGAGGAGTACGGCTTCCCCGGCGGGGCCACGCTGCTGCTGTATACGGACGGACTGTCCGAGGCACGGGACGGGAACGGGCGGTTCTACGACCCCGAGGCGCGGCTGGTCGGCCGCGCCTTCCGGGAGCCCGGCGCGCTGCTCGCCGCCCTCGTGGGGGAGGCGCGCCGGCATTCCGGTGGCTTCCTCACCGACGACCTGGCGCTGCTCGCCGTGCGACGGCCTTCGTGACGTGGGGTGAGCGGGTGACCGCCCTCCGCTTAACCACTGACGCGCCGTCAAAACCTGTGAGTTGCCTGAGGCGAGGTCAACTCGCCCGTTTTTCACCGTTCATGGGCCGTAAGTCCTGCGGGATTTCGTTAATGATCAAGCGGAACAGCTTGGAATCGGGCCCCCGGGTCTATTAACGTTCGATAACGCAGCGCGGTCGTCCCAGCCGTCACAAGAGATGGCTCCGTGCTCACGCGCCGAATTCCGCAAGGGAACCGGGGAACCACCAACTTGGGGTGAATCGCTCGTACTCCGCCGTGGCAGCACGGTGGGTATACGCGCGTAGGAGACCTTCCTGCTCCGAACCCGTCAGCTAACCCGGTAGGCGAGAAGGAAGGAAAGGAGTGCGCCCACGTGGCGAACCCGCCTGCCCCTGAGGCTCCGTTCGAGCCCGGTCAGCGCAGTACCGACACACTGGTGTACGGCGGCTACCGCGCCGACGACGAGGCCCCGTTGGGGGAGTGGAACCCCACCGCGGAGACCCTCCCCGCCGTACGTGGCCGGCATCGCGTCGCCAAGCAGCGTGGCGGGGGCTTCGCCCGCAGCTCCACCGTTCTGGGCGTCGGTGTCATAGCCGCCGTCAGCGCGGGCGGGATGGCCAGCGCCAACACCGGCAAGCCGCCGGTCACGATCTCCATGCCCGACCTGCCCTCCGTGGGTTCGCTCATCTCGGACGACTCCGACTCCGCCGCGGACGACACGAGCGCCTTCAGCAGCGTCGGCGCCACCACCGTCGACACCGCCAAGGGCACCTCGGACGCCGGTGAGGCACTGCGCTCGCGCATCCTGGCCCAGGCCGAGCGGCAGCAGGACCAGATCGACACCAAGGCCGCCCAGGCCGTCGCGGCCGCCGCCGAGAAGGAGGCCGACGCGGCCGCCGCCAAGGCGGAGAAGGACGCTCAGGAGAAGGCCGCCGCCGCGAAGAAGGAGGCGGAGGAGGCGGCCGCGAAGAAGGCCGAGGCCGCGCGCCTGGCCGAGCTCGCCAAGCAGTACACGCTGCCGACCTCGTCGTACACCATCACGGGCACCTTCGGTCAGGCCGGCTCCCTGTGGTCCTCCGGCTACCACACGGGCCTCGACTTCGCCGCGCCCACGGGCACGCTCATCAAGGCCATCCACAGCGGCACCATCACCGAGGCCGGCTGGGCCGGTTCCTACGGCTACCGCACGATCCTGACCCTCGACGACGGAACCGAGCTGTGGTTCTGCCACCAGTCCTCGATCAGCGTCAGCGTCGGCCAGAAGGTCGGCACCGGTGACGTCATCGGCCGCGTGGGCGCCACGGGCAACGTGACCGGCGCGCACCTGCACCTGGAGGTCCACCCGGGCGGCTCGGCCGACGGGATCGACCCGATGGCGTGGCTGCGCGGCAAGGGTCTCAACCCCTGAGGTTTACGGCGATTTTGCGGCCGTTGCGGAAGACGGGCGTCCGGGGCTTGCGTTGACGTAGGACATGACTGTTTCTCCGCTTCGCAAGCTCGGCTCCTCCGACCTCGAGGTCTTCCCGCTCTCCCTCGGCGGCAACGTGTTCGGCTGGACGGCCGACGAGTCCCAGTCCTTCGCCGTCCTCGACGCGTACGCCGCCGCGGGCGGCAACTTCCTCGACACGGCCGACTCGTACTCGCACTGGGTCGACGGCAATTCAGGTGGCGAGTCCGAGACCCTCATCGGCAAGTGGGTGGCGGCGCGGGGCAACCGCGACGACGTCGTCATCGCCACGAAGGTCAGCCAGCACCCCGACTTCCCCGGCCTCACGGCCACCAACATCAAGGCCGCCGCCGACGCCTCGCTGCAGCGCCTGGGCACCGACCACATAGACCTCTACTACACCCACTTCGACAAGACCGAGGTGCCGGTCGAGGAGATCATCGGCGCGCTGGACGAGCTGGTGAAGGCGGGCAAGGTGCGGGCGATCGGCGCCTCCAACATCTCCGCCGCGCGCCTGGCGGAGTCCCTGGCCTTCTCGGACCGCGAGGGCCTGGCGCGCTATGTCGCCCTGCAGCCCCAGTACAACCTGGTCTCCCGTGACACCTACGAGGGCGAGCTGGAGGCGGTGGCCGCGCGCGAGGGCCTCGCCGCCGTCCCGTACTACGCCCTCGCCTCCGGGTTCCTCACCGGCAAGTACCGCCCCGGCGCGACCGTCGACAGCCCGCGGGCCGCGGCGGGCGCCGGCAAGCACCTGGACACCGACCGCGGCCGGAAGGTGCTCGCGGCCCTGGACGACATCGCCGAGTCCCACCGCGTCCCGGTCGCCACGGTCGCCCTCGCCTGGCTCGCGTCCCGGCCGACGGTCGCGGCCCCGATCGCTTCCGCTCGTACGGTGGAACAGCTGCCGGCGCTGCTGGGGGTGGCGGAGCTGGCGCTGACGGAGCAGGAGACGGCTCGCCTGACGGAGGCGTCGGCCTGACACGGGCGCAGGGCCCAGCCGGCGGTGGCGGGCTCTGAGCCGCCGGCGTCGCGGTCCGCGCGGCGAAGTGGCCATTGCGTGCGGTGGCCGCCGTGGCGGGCACCGCACCGGACGCCGCGAGGGCGGCCGCGCCGAGCAGGGCGCCCACGGTTCCTGCTGTGGTCGAGCTACGTCCGGTACGGGTTGTACGCGGGGTACGGCACCGTCGGTTGGGCCGGCTGGACCGGGTGCGGCGAATAGCCGTACACCCCGTACACCGGCCAGGGCGGGGCGGTCACCGGTACCGGCGGCGCCGTCATCCGGGCGGCGTGGTCCAGCGCGGGCCGCGCGACGTCCCGCCGGCGCCACAGCTCGTGCAGCAACTCCCGTTCCCGTACGACGAAGTCGGGGTTCGCCCGCCCGAGCCGTCCCCGGCGCCGCAGGAACGCCAAGGACGTCGCGTACGCCTCGTACTGCGAGACCGCCCGTGCCGCAGGTCGCCCGCCGAACTGCCGCCGCGCGTGCTCCCGCGCCATCCGTCGCGCCCGCATCGAGCCCAGTACATACGGCTCGGTCGGCGCCAGCCACCCGGCGACGGCGTACGCGGGCAGCTCCTCGCGCACGGTTCTCAGCTCCCGCTGCCGCGTCCAGATGACCAGCCAGGTCAGCAGCGCGAACGCCGGCACCATGAACATCGCGTACACCGCGAAGAACCCGTACTCCCCGAGCGTCGAGGAGCCGTTCCACATCGCGTGCATGCCCATCGCGAGCAGCAGACCGGACAGCGGGACGAGCACCCGCCGTACGTGCTGGCGTTCCGCCGAGAGCGCGGAGATGCCGAAGCCGATGCCGGTGAGGACGGTGAAGAGGGGGTGCGCGAACGGTGACATCACGACACGCACGAAGAAGGTCGCGGCGGTGACGGAGGCGATGCCGCCGTCGCCGTTGAGCTGGTCGGTGCCGAAGGCGGTGCCGAGGTAGAGGATGTTCTCGGTGAAGGCGAAGCCGGTGGCGGTGACCCCCGCTATCACCACCCCGTCGACGATCCCGGTGAAGTCCCGTCTGCGGAACAGGAAGACCAGCAGAACGGCGGCGGCCTTGGCGGACTCCTCGACGATCGGCGCTATCACGGTCGCGCCGAGGGTGTCGGCGCCGGTCGGATCGGCGGTCGCCGTCGCTATCCATTTCGTCGCGAAACTGTTGGCGATGATCGCTATCAGCGCCGCCGCGCAGGCGCCCCAGGCGAAGGCGAACAGCAGATTGCGCCAGGGGCCCGGTTCGACCCGGTCGAGCCAGCGGAACGCGGCTATGAGCAGCGGTACGGGCAGCACGGCGAGGCCCAGTCCGACCAGGAACCCCTCGGTGCCGGTCTGCTGACGGACCAGGGCGAGGATGACGAGCCCGGACAGCGCGAGGAGTGTGATCAGGGCGCCGTAGCGCACCCATTTCCGCTGCCACCAGTGCGCATGCCGCAGCGCGGCGCCACCGGTGGGGTCACCGGGGTGCGTCGGATACGGGGGACAGGTGGCCACAGCATCGACCTTAACGAGACAGAGGCGCCGCCCGCAGGCGGGACGGGTGATCAGGCGCCGGTGGGGGACTGGTCGGGTCGGTCGCCGTGCTGTACGCGGCGGAACAGCAGGTCGTTCACGACATGTCCTTTGTCCAGTCCCTGGCCCTCGAAACGAGTCAGCGGCCGGAAGTCGGGACGCGACGCAAAACCGCCGTCTGCCTGTGTGTTCTCGAAGTCGGCATGCGCCGTGAGCACCTCGAGCATCTGTTCGGCGTACGGTTCCCAGTCGGTCGCGCAGTGCACCAGCGCCCCCGGCCTCAGCCGCGTCGCTGCCAGGTCCAGGAACTCCGGCTGGATCAGCCGCCGCTTGTGGTGCCGCTTCTTGGGCCAGGGGTCCGGGAAGTAGACGCGCAGCCCGTCGAGCGAGTCCTCGGTGAGCATCTCGCGCAGCAGGATGATGGCGTCGCCGTTGCCGACCCGGACGTTGGACAGCTTCTGCTGCTCGGCGAGATTGAGGAGGTTCCCCTGGCCAGGGGTGTGCACATCGACGGCGAGGATGTTGATCCCCGGCTCCGCGGCGGCCATCTGCGCGGTGGCCTCACCCATGCCGAAGCCGATCTCCAGCACGACCGGGTGGTCGTTGCCGAACATCTCGCCGAAGTCGACCGTGCGCTGCCCGTCGATGTCGAGGCCCCACGTGGGCCACAGCCGCTGCAAGGCGTCCGCCTGCCCCGCCGTCACCCGGCTCCGGCGCGGTTGAAAACTCCGGATCCGCCGCTCGAAGTGCGATCCCGCGGGGTCGGCACTGGGCCCGTCGGGAAACCGCGGCTCCCCTTTGGCCCGGGTGTGCCGAACGGGGGCACCGGGGACATGCAGGACGGACTCGCCGGCGGCGGGCCGGGACCGCTGGGCATCGGGGGCGTTGAGGGAGTCAGACACAGTGGAGTCGATTTTACGGTGACCTCGGTGACGAACGCGGCTCAGGGATGTTCCGGTTGTCACGTGCGGGGCGGGGTGTCTGGGCTGTCATGTCGGGGGCGGGGCGTATGAGTCGTCGTGGCCGGGGTCGTGGCAGATAGCCCGGCGTCCGGGGCAGCCGCGTCCAGGCCCATCCCGTCCGGGTGGCGTCCGGGGGCAGCCGCGTCGGACCCGTTCTGTCCGGGGGGCAGTGTCCAGGGCAGTCGCGTCCGGGTCGTCATGGGCGGGTGGCGGGGTCCGGGGCAGTCGTGGCCGGGGTCCGTCATGGGCGGGTGGCGGGGTCCGGGGCAGCCGCGTCCAGGCCCATCCCGTCCGGGTGGCGTCCGGGGGCAGCCGCGTCGGACCCGTTCTGTCCGGGGGGCAGTGTCCAGGGCAGTCGTGTCCGGGTCGCCATGGGCGGGTGGCGGCGGCCGGGGCAGCCGCTTCGGGCCCGTCCTGTCCCGGTCTCGGTGTCGAGGGCGTCACGGACGGGGTGGCGGCGCCCGCACCCGTCACGCCGAGCGCAGCGTCTCCAGTGCCCGTCGGGCCACCTCCCGGCCGATCGGCAGGGAAGCCGTCGCCGCGGGCGAGGGTGCGTTCAGCACATGGACCGCCCGAGCTCCCTCGCGGATCAGGAAGTCGTCCACCAGTGTGCCGTCACGGAGCACCGCCTGGGCCCGCACCCCGGCCGCCGAAGGCACCAGATCATCCGCCGTGACGGCAGGCAGCAGCCTGCGCACAGCCGTGGTGAAGGCCCTCCGAGAAACCGAGCGCCGCAGCTCCCCCGTGCCGTACCGCCAGTGCCGCCGGGCTATCTGCCACGACCCCGGCCAGGCCAGCGTCGCCGCCAGCTCCCGAGGCCGTACCGTCCCCCAGTCGTACCCCTCACGGGCCAGTGCCGGCACCGCGTTGGGCCCGATGTGCACGCCCCCGTCGATCCCGCGCGTGAGATGCACCCCGAGGAACGGAAACGCCGGATCCGGCACCGGATACACCAGTCCCCGCACCAGCTCGGGCCGTGCCAGCGAGTAGTACTCCCCCCGGAAGGGCACGATCCGCATCCCCGGCTCGTCCCCGGTCAGCCGGGCCACCTCGTCGCAGTGCAGCCCGGCGCAGTTCACCAGCACCCGCGCCCGTACGACGTCCCCGGCGTCCGTCAGCACGGCGACCCCGAGCTCCGGCCGCCGGTCGATCCGCCGCACCTCGGCGCCGTACCGGATCTCCGCGCCCGACGCCTCGGCCAGCTGCCGCGCGACCCCGACGAAGTCGCACACGCCGGTCGTCCCGACGTGTATGGCGGCGAGCCCCTCGACCTCGGGTTCGTACTCCGCGATCTGGGCGGCGCCCAGCTCGCGCACCGGAATGCCGTTCTCCCGTCCGCGCTGCACCAGGCCGTGCAGGCGCGGCAGCTCGCTGCGCTCGGTGGCGACGATCAGCTTGCCGGTGACGGCGTGAGCGATGCCGTACTCCGCGCAGAACTTGACCATCTCGGCGGCACCCCGCGCCGCGTATTGGGCCTTGAGCGACCCGGGCCGGTAGTAGATCCCGCTGTGGATCACCCCGCTGTTGCGCCCGGTCTGATGCCGAGCGGGCCCCGCCTCCTTCTCCAGCACGACGACCCGGGTACCGGGCGCGCTGCGTGTGATCGCATACGCCGTGGACAACCCGACAATGCCCCCACCGACCACGAGCACGTCACAGTCGTAAGCGATCCCCGTCGACACCTGCACCACCTCCCACACCCGATAGTGCACTGCACCACTGACAGTCACTTCAAACGCGGGGGCGGTGACGGCCTCCGGAGCTCAGGCCGGAGCCATCAGCAGCGGCCGGGCCCGCTCCCGAAGCTCCACCACCCGCGGCTCATCACCGTACGGCTCCAGCCGATGGAGCAGATCCTTCACGTACTCGGTGGTACGGGCCGAGGAGATCCGCCCCGCGACCTCCACCGCCCGCACGCCTTGCTCGCACGCCGCGTCGAGATTGCCCGACTCGAGCTCGGCGACCGCCGAGACGACGAGACGGAGCCCGTGCGACCGTACGAACTCCTCCGTCGGCTTCGACAGCGCCTGCTCCGTGAACCGTCGCACCTGACGCGGTGCCTTCAGATCCCGGTAGCACTCGGCCGCGTCGGCGGCGAACCGGTCGTACGAGTAGAAGCCGAGCCACGACGGATCGTTGTCCCCGTCCCGGGACCGCTCCAGCCACCCCTCGGCCGCCTTGAGCGCCGCTCCGGCCGCGGCGGCGTCACCCGCACGCGCGTGTGCCCGCGCCTCGACGAGCCGGAAGAAACTCATGGTGCGGGCCGTCGCCAGCCCCCGGTTGCGTTCCAGCGCGGCCTGCGCGAGATCGACGCCCTCGTCGCCGAAGCCTCGGTAGGTCGCCTGCAACGACATCGACGCCAGCACATACCCGCCGAGAGGTACGTCGGCGGCGGCCCGGGCCAGCCGCAGTGCCTGGATGTAGTACCGCTGTGCCGCCTCCTGCTGGCCCGTGTCGAAGGCCATCCAGCCGGCGAGACGGGTGAGTTCGGCGGAGGCCCCGAACAGTGCCCGGCCCACCTCGTCGGAGTACGAGCCGAGCAGCAGCGGTGCCGCCTCCACCCTCAAACACTCCGGCACCATGGACGAACGCCAGTCGCCGCCTCCGTACTTGGAGTCCCAGCGCCTGGCGTCCTCGGCGGCCTCCCGTAGCTTCTGCACGTCGCTGTGGCCGACTTTGAGCGGTGCGCCGGAGTCCTCGGAGTGGTTCACCTCGCGCGCGACCGAACTGTCGGCCGGGGTTATCAGCCACCGTGAGGCGGGCGTTGCGTATGCGCTCACTGCGAACGAACCGGCGAGGGACTGCCAGATGCCGCCCGCGCCCGACCGGCGGCCGGCGAGGTCGAGACGGTAGAGCTCCGTGGCCGACCTGACGGCCTGTCCGACGTCCCTGGGGAAGGCGAGGCCCACCTCCGGCGCGGGATCCGCGTCCGCCAGGCCGATCTCGTGGAGCGGCACCGGGCGGCCGAGCTTCTGGCCGATGGCGGCGGCGATGAGGTGTGGCGCCGCACCTTGCGGCACCATTCCCTTCGACACCCAGCGCGCCACCGACGTCTTGTCGTAGCGAAGAGTCAACCCGCGTTGAGCGCCAAGATCGTTGACGCGACGCGCGAGTCCTGCGTTGCTGATTCCCGCGAGGGCGAGAACGGTGCCGAGTTTTTCGTTCGGCCCGCGTTGCTCCCTGGACATGCGCCACCCCTCGACACAGACGGCTGCCGCGCTGGCATAACCACGCGGCATTCGTAAACCCAGCGTAGTTCGCCGCATCCCAAGCGTTAAGAGGCATTGTTCCGGATGGCGGGATTGTGGTCCGTACTGAAGTACGGGTCCGATACGCGCAGTTGTGTCGTGCTCCCGTTGTGTGGCCGTGCGCCTGTCCGTGCGCTCTTCTCCGGCCAACGGGGGAGCGCTTCCATGGATGATGCGTGGGTCGGCCCGCTGTACTGGATCCAGTGGGCTGGGGGACACCGCCGCCTACATCCCCGCGGGCGGCGGACGGGCCCGGGGGGCGAAGTGGCGTCTCCCGGGCTGCGCGCCTGTCGTGCGGCGCGCGGACTGTGTACGGAGCGTGCGCGAGCCTGTCCCCGTGACGCCGATTTGGCTGAAAACAGACCCTCGTCTTCTCGGGTGATCAGCCCTCCTACCATGGTAGTTGAGGGCGCGTTAGGCGTTTTGGGGGAGCGTATCGGGGGCGCATTCGCGTCGTACGCCCCTTGCCCCGCGCGGGTGTTCGCAGGCGCACGCGGGTGTTCACAGGGGCGCGTTCCCCGCATCTCAAGCGGCTCCACCGGCCCTCCGGCACGCTTCCTTCATGGCAGCATGGTGACCGGTTCGTACGGTGCACTGGTTGTCCACAGCCTGTGGAGGCGTCGATGCGGTGGTTGGTGGGATGGAGCAGCACCGCCGCGGGCGTCTCCGGAATCGGGACGGCGGGGGCGACCGGAAGCGACGGCGAGACCGTGCACCCGGTGGGTTCCCACCTGCTGTGGGGCGACCCGGATCCGCTGTGGGCGGTCGGCGACTGGCGCCCCGACGAGGTGCGCGTGGTCACGGTCGACGCGCAGACCCGCATCGCTGTCCTCGGCACCTGCGGGGCCTCCGACGAACAGCTGCGGGTCGGACTGCTCGCCGCGCGCGGAGGGGCACTTCGGCATCTGACGGCCTGGTCGGGGGCGTACACGGCGGTGGTCCAGGTGGGCCGCCGGATCACCGTGGGCGGCGATCTGGCGGGCGCGCGGCCGGTGTTCTACACGCCGTGGGCCGGCGGTACGGCCTACGCGACCGCGGCCCTGCCGCTGGCCGACCTCATCGAGGCCAACCTCGACTTCGGGCACCTCGCCGCGCTGCTCGCCGCCCCCGACGTACCGGCCGCGCTCCACGACTCCACGCCTTACGAGGGTGTGCGGCGCATCCCGCCGGGTCACGCGCTGATCCTGCGCAACGGCGCGCGCGAGATCGCCGGCTACGAGCCGGTCGCCTCCCTCGCGGTCGCCGCGCCTTCCGCCGACCCGGACAGCGCGGTCGACGGTGTGCGGGACGCTCTGGTCGAGGCGGTGCGTGCCCGGCTCTCCGCGCCCCGGCACGTGCCCGACATCGACCCCGGTCCCGTGCCCGGCATGGGGCCCGCCGAACGCCGTGCCGCGCGCGGGATGCCGGTGCCGGGGATCGGCGCCGACCTGTCCGGGGGGCCCGCGTCCGGGACGCTCGCCCTGCTGGCCGCCGGACTGCCCGGGATGCCGGGGACGGTCCTGGGGCACGGCACCGGGGCCGGGGAGCGGTTGCTCGCGGTCACCTTCAACGACCTGGCCGTGGGCGGGCGGGAGGCCGAGCTGGAACGGGCGGGGACGCTCGCGGCGAATCCTCGGCTGCACCATGTGGTGGTGACCGGCGGCGAGGAAACGCTTCCCTACGCCGAACTGGACGGGCCGCTGACGGACGAACCCGGGCCGTGCCTGGTGACGGCCGCGCGACACCGTGCCCGGCTGGCCGCGGGCAGCGCCGACCACTTCACGGGGTACGGGGCCCGGCAGGTACTGGACGCCCATCCGGCGCGCCTCGCGGACCTGCTGATGGACCGCAAGCGGCGCCATCTGGTCAGGCCGGTGGCCGCCCTGGCCAAGGCGGACGGTTCCGTGCTCGTCCCCGCGCGCGTGTACGGCGCTGCGCGGCGGCTGGCCCGTACGCCGTACCGGGTCGGTCTGGAGATGTTGGCGGACCGGCTCATGCACCAGCGTTTCGACGAGCCCGGGGGTGCGGTGGGGGCGTCTCTCGCCGCGCTCACCTGGGCCAGACCGGGGCCTGCGGCGCGTTGGCTGACAGGGGAGGCGCTGGCTGAAGTATCGGTTCGCCTGCAGGGGGCCACGCATCGATCCGGGGTGGGTCCCGGGCAGCATCCCGGCGATTTCCGCGCGCGTGCGGCACTCGCGCGTCACGCGTCTGATCTCCGCGTCCTGGAGCAGGCCGTGGAGATCCGCTCCCAGCGGCTGCACGCGCCGTTCCTGGACAACCAGGTGGTGCGTGCCTGCCGTGCCCTTCCGGAGGCGCTGCGGGTCCGGCCGGGGGCCCGTGCGGAAATCCTCCGTACGGTCCTGGAGGGCGCCGGTGTCTCCGACCTCCCGCCCGGCTGGGGTGCCCCCTCCCACGCGTCCTCGGCCGCGGCGACCCGTACGGGGCTGCGGGTGGCGGCGGACTCCTTGATGTCCCTGTTCGGCACACCGCTGCTGGCACAGGCGGGTCTGGTGGAGGCCCGGGTGGTCCGCAAGGCGCTCCGGGCGGCGGCGGAGGGCGAACCCCTGCCGCTGGACGGCCTGGCGGACCTGGTCTCGCTGGAGCTGTGGCTGGGCCGGCTGCTGGCCCGCCGGGGCACGTGCTGGACCGGAACCCCGGCACGCGCGCGTGCGGTGCCGGCGGGGATCCGGCCGCAGCGGGGGGCGTTGGGAGCGGGGGCCTCCGGCGGTTGAGCGGGTGCGGGTTCGGTGGGGGCGGGCGTTGTGCGCAGTTCCCCGCGCCCCTGGATGCCTGCGGCGGCCTGTTTCGGCTTCGGTGGGGGCTGGTGTAGCGCGTGCGGGTGTGTTGTGGGTCGGGGCCGGGGTGGGGGGTATCCGTCCTCGGTCCGGCGATTGCTGTTGCTTCGGCTGTACTGGATAACGGACGCCGGCCGCTGCGGGCGGACACCCCCCACCCCGGCCCCTTGCCGTCGTACGCGGCTACCGGCCCGTCGGGGCGCGCGGTACGGCGAACGGCCCGTCGTGGCGGGGGGCGAGGACCGGTCCGTTGTGGCGCGGGTGACTGCAACTCCCCAGGGGCGCGGGGAACTGCGCGACCAGCCCCACTCACCCGCACGCGCCCGACAACCCGACCCGGCACATCCTGAGGCGCCACCCGGCGAAAAGGCGCAGCCGGTGGCAGGAACCCGGTGACAATGAACCGGTGCGGTACAGAATCCTGGGCGTGACCGAGGCGGCGGACGATCACGGCGCCGGCATACCCCTCGGCGGCCCCCGCGTGCGCACCCTGCTCGCCGCCCTCGCCCTCCGACCCGGCCGTACCGCGAGCCCCGAGACCCTGATCGACGAGGTCTGGGGTCAGGAGCCGCCCCAGGACGCCCCGGCCGCCCTCCAGGCACTGGTCGGCCGTCTCCGCCGTACCGTCGGCAGGGACACGATCGTCTCCGAACCCGGCGGCTACCGGCTGGCCGCCACCGAGGACGACGTGGACCTGTATGTCTTCGAGCGCCTCGTACGGCAGGGAACCGTCGCCCTGGCCCACCGGGACGCACGGACGGCCGCGCGGAACCTCACGGCGGCCCTCGCCCTGTGGCGCGGTGACGCCCTCGCCGACCTCCCCGACCGCACCGCAGCGATCCGCCCCGAGACACTGCGCCTGGAGGCCACCCGGGCCCGGATCGAAGCGGACCTGCTGCTCGGCCGTGCCCAGGACGTCGTACCGGAACTGAAGGAGCTGACCGGCGCGCATCCGTACGACGAGCCGCTGCACGTTCTGCTCATCCGCGCCCTGCGCGACACCGGCCGAGGCGCCGACGCCCTCGCCGCCTACGAGACCGCCCGCCGCGCGCTCGCCGACGGACTCGGCACCGACCCGGGCGCGGAGTTGCGAGACCTGCACGCCGAACTGCTCACGGCCCCTCTCGGCCGCCCCCGTGCCGAACGCACCGGCAACCTTCGTCCGCGCCTTACCTCTTTCGTGGGCCGGGAACCCGAACTCGACGCCATCCGTTCCGAATTGCACAGGGCCCGCCTCGTCACCCTCACCGGACCGGGCGGATCCGGAAAGACCCGCCTCGCCGAGGAAGCCGCCGCCGGGCTCCCGCAGGCGTGGCTGGTCGAGCTCGCCCCGCTCGACCGGCCGGAGGCGGTGCCCGGCGCGGTGGTCAGCGCGCTCGGTCTGCGCGAGACCGTGCTCATGACCACCGAGCTGACGGCCCCGCAGGACGACCCGATCGCCCTGCTCGTCGAGTACTGCGCCCAGCGCAGCGAGCTCCTGATCCTTGACAACTGCGAACATGTCATCGAGGCGGCGGCGCGCCTCGCGGAGACCCTCCTCACCCGCTGCCCGGGCCTCACCGTCCTCGCCACCAGCCGTGAACCCCTGGGCGTGCCGGGCGAGTCCGTGCGCCCGGTCGAACCCCTCCTCCCCGACCAGGCGCACCGCCTGTTCGCCGAGCGCGCCGCCGCCGTCCGCCCCGACGCGGCCGCCGTGCTCGCCGACCAGGAGGCCGTCGCCGAGATCTGCCGGCGCCTCGACGGGCTGCCGCTCGCCATCGAACTGGCGGCGGCCCGGCTGCGCCTGCTCACCCCCCGCCAGATCGCCGACCGCCTCGACGACCGTTTCCGCCTGCTGACCTCCGGCAGCCGTACCGTCCTGCCCCGCCAGCAGACCCTGCGGGCCGTCGTCGACTGGTCCTGGGAGCTGCTGGACGAGCGGGAACGGCAACTGCTGTGCGAGGTGTCCGTGTTCGCGGGCGGCTGGGAGCTGGAAGCGGCGGAGGCCGTGTGCACCGGGCCCGCCGCGGAGCTCCTGGGCGCTCTCGTGGACAAGTCCCTGATCGTGGCCACCCCCCACGAGTGGGACGGCTCCGACGGCATGCGCTACCGCCTGCTGGAGACCATCCACGAGTACGCCGTCGAGCGCGCCGCCGAGCGCCCCGAGCTGCGCGCCGCCGCCGAGCTCAGGCACCGCGCGTGGGTGCGCGCGCTCGTCGAGGAGGCCGAACCACAACTGCGTTCGGCCGGACAGCTCCCGTGGATCTCCCGTCTGGAGACCGAGCTGGACAACATCCGCGCGGCCGTCGACCGCACGCTCACCGCGGGCGACGAGGGGCAGGCCGGTGCCCTGGTCCTCGCCATGGGCTGGTTCTGGTGGCTGCGCAACTACCGCCGCGAGGGAATCACCTGGGTGGACAGGATCCTGCGCCTGGGGGTGGCCCTGGACAGGGCGGCCATGACGGGCACGCACCACCTCCGGTCCGATGGCGAAGCCGAGGACCCGATCGACGCCTACCTCACCGCCCCGCACACCGAGACGAACCACCCGGCGCACCGCCTACGCATGAACCTGCGGATGCTCCACCTCTTCCTCAAGGCCGAGACAGAGCCCATGAACGGCGACCTGGACCCCCGACTGCGCCGCTATGTGGAACTCGTCCGCGACCACTTCGCCCAGGGCGGCACCGACGCCGCCCGCCTCCCCGGCATCGTCTGGCCCATGATCGGGCTCATGCTGAAGGACGCGGTGGACATCCGTCCCCTGATGGACACCGCCGTGGGCCACTGCCGAGCCCACGGGGACGACTGGGCCGTGGCCGTCACCCTGATGTTCCGCACCCACCTGGTGGTCGACTCCCCGGGCGGCCTGACCGGTGTGGACGACGACCTGGACGAACTCCGGGTGCTCAGCCGCCTCGTGGGCGACCGCTGGCTGCGGGCCCAGGTCAGCAGCGCGGCCGGCGAGGCTGCCATGGCCCGCGGCCGCCCCGCCGACGCCAAGGAGGAGTACGAGGAGGCACTGCGCCTCGCCTACGAGGTGGGGGCGTACGCCGAGACGCCGTTCCTCATCGCCCGGCTCGCCGAGGTCGCGTACCGCACCGGCGACCGCTCCACCGCGCTGACCACCCTGGACGAGGCGAGCGCCGCGGGTGACCGGTACGGCGTTCCGGAGACCCGGGCCTTCGTCAGGCTGATGCGGGCCCACATCGCCCTGGAGGACAAGGACACCGCCCGCGCGCGCGAGTGGGTCGACGCGGTGCGCGAGCAGATCGGTCAGGCGTCCCCGCCACCCCAGTTCACGGTGATGCTGAACTCGGTCGCCGCGATGGTGACGGCCGCCGAGTCGGGCCCGGAGCACGGCCTGCCCCTGCTGGCGGACACCGTCCGCGAGGCGATCGAGAAGCGGTGTTCCGACACGGTCGTGGCGGCGCTCGTGGACGGCGCGGCGGCCCTGCTCTGTGACCTCGGCGACCTCCCGCGCGCGGTCCGGTTGCTCGGCGCCGCGGAGCGCTGGCGCGGCGGCGACAGTCGCCCGCACCCCGAACGCGTCGAGGCGGAGCGAGCGGAGGCCACCTCCCGCACCGGCCTGGGCCCCGTGCGCTACGCGGCGGAACACGCCCGGGGCTCGGCCCTCACCCCGGACGAGGCCCTCGCCGAACTCGACGGGGCGGCGCGGGCGCGGCGCGCTATGAACACCTGAACTTCGACTCCGCCCAGTCCGCGAGCATGAGGTCGTCGACGGGGCTGTGCGGCTCGACCACCAGGCGTACGGTCCTGCGCCCGGCGAGGTTCACCTGCACGGGCACGGCCCGGTCGCCGCCCTCGACCAGCCCGGACCTCCACAGCCGTACCCCGTCGGCGTAGACGGAGAAGTACACCTTGCCGAGGCCCAGCGTCATGTCGTCGACGCCGACCATCGCTTCGTACGAGGAGCAGGCGCGGTTGAGGTCGATCGTGACGGAGGAGCGGCCGTGCACCGTCACTCCGTGGGCGAACTCCTGGTCGGCGACCGAGACGCCGTAGCGCTGCCACACCCAGCTGCTCTCGCCGATCCGCATCTCGGGCTCGCTGCCGTCGCCGGAGACGTCGTAGGCCAGCTCGCTCCACTGGTAGACGGCCGGAGGGGGCGGGGGAGTCGGCGTGGGGGTGGGCGTGGGCGTGGGCGTGGGCGTGGGCTTCGGGGGCGGTGTCGGTTTCGGGGTGGTGGTCGGCGTGGGAGTGGGGGTTGGCTTGTGGGCCGGTGTGGCAGTGGGGGGCGGTGTCGGCTCCGGGGACGGTGCGGCCGCCACGGGGGCCATGGGAGGCGCCGGCTCGGGCTTCGCCGGGGAAGGCGTGGGCGCGGGGTCGGCCGGCTCGACCACCGGCGCGGACGCGGGCGGCTTGGCGTCCGGCTTCCTGGCCGGGCTGTCGTCGCCGATCAGCGCGAGCGCCACCGCGGCGGCCGCCACGGCGACCACACCGGCCGCGATACCGGCCTTCACCGGCGCGCCCAGCCCCTCCGAGGCCGCTGCGCCGCCGGCTCCCGCCCCGCCCGAGGAGCCCCCGCTCGCCGCGGCGGCCGCGCCCGCGGCACCGGCCGCTCCCGCCCCGGCGCCGCCCGCGATGAGCCCGAGGGCCTTGGCGTACCCGGCGGCCCCGAACCAGCCGATGACCGCGATCGGTACGACGGCCGGGATACCGCCGGCGACTTCCTTGATCTGGCCCGCGGCCAGGCGGCACTTGACGCACTCCTCCAGGTGCTTGCGCAGACCTCGCTCGGCGCGGGTGCGCAGGCCGCCGCGGGCGTAGGCGCCCAGCCGGTCGGCGTAGCGGGCGCACTCCTCGTCGGCGGCGAGGGTGGCGCTGACGTGGGCCTGGAGGTACGCCTGCTTGAGACCCTCGCGGGCGCGGCTGGCCAGCACGCGCGTGCCGTTGGCGTCGAGCCCGAAGAGCGTGGCGACCTCGCTCGGCGACTCGTCCTCGACCTCGGTGTGCCACAGCACGGCCTGCCAGCGCTCGGGCAGCGACCGGAAGGCCTGCATGGCCATGGACTGCTCGGCCACGTGCATCGCGCGCACATCGGCGCCCAGGTCGGAGGTGTCGTTGTCGGAGACCTCGGACGAACGCGTGGCCTGCGCGGCGAACACCGCGAAGTCGTCGACGAGCTGCTCCTGCCTCGCCGACTTCGTCCAGCCGGCGGCGACACGGCGGATGCTGGTGAGCAGATACGGGCGCACGGCGTGCTCGGGGCCGTGGCCGCCGCGTACGGCCTGCAGCATGCGGGCGAAGACCTCGGCGGTGAGGTCGTCCGCGGTGTGTCCGTCGCGGCAGCAGGTGCGGGCGTAGCGGCGCACCGCCCCCGCGTGGCGCCGGTAGAGCGCCTCGTACGCCGTGTCGTCGCCGGAGCGCATCCGGTCGATCAGATCGGCGTCGGACAGCGGCATCTCCCTGGGCAGAGGAAGGACACTGCCGTCCTGGCGCCGGTCGCGCTGCGCCGGGACGTTGCCCTCGACGGGTTCGCCGCCCTGTGCCGGGATGCCGCCCTGCGGGATCCCGGCGGGGCCGCCCTGGCCCGGCACCTGTGGGGTGCCCTCGGCTTCCCCGTCGCCCTCGCCAAGGGGTTCGTTCCGCCCGTCAACGCTCATCGCGGAATGCCCCCGCCGCCGGCCCAACCAGTCCCGAACACCGGGTCAGAGTGCCATATTGGCTTTTGGTCAGTGCTCTGCCGTATGGAGCATCCACTCATCCGTGGGGACTTCCGGCACGGCAGCACTGAGGATCACCCGTCCGGGGAAGACTCAACTGCCGCGGCTGGTGCAGGAGTTGGTTCGCCCGCCCGGAAAGCGCAGGAATGTTCCGGGGTGCGGACGTCAAACGACCGCACCCCGTTGTCACCCTTTCGAGTCACACCGGCCGGGACCGCAACCCCTCCAGCAGGATGTCCAGCAGCCGCGCCGAGGCGGCCGCCTGCTGCGCCGCGTCCGGGAGCGAGGGCGCCGCGGTCGCGATCACCAGCAGGACGTCCGACACCGACACGTCGGTCCGCAGCTCACCGGCCGCACGCGCGCGGTCCACGAGCCGGCCCACGACCTCCAGCAGCGCCGCCGCCCCGGCGTCGTCGTCGGGGGAGACCATCGGGGCCTCCTCCGGCACCAGCCGCAGCTCGCCGGAGCCCGGCGTCGTCCGCTGCTGCGGCACCCGCGTCCCGTCGTAGCCGTCGGTGCCCTCGTCGGCGACCCCGACCCGCAGCACCTGCGGCGGCAGCAGTCGCCCGGCACCGGACGCGACCGACGTGCGCAGGAAACGTGACAGCGCCGACCACGGCTCGTCCTCCTGGCCGAGCGCCGCGCGCGCCTGGTCGGTCAGCCGGGAGGTCTCCTCCTCGGCTATGCGCCGGACCAGGACGTCCTTGCTCGGGAAGCGCCGGTACACCGTGCCGACACCGACCCGGGCGCGCCGCGCCACGTCCTCCATCGGCGCGCCGTAGCCCAGCTCACCGAAGACCTCGCGCGCCGCGCGCAGTACGTGTTCCAGGTTGCGCTGTGCGTCCACGCGCAGCGGGGCCGAACGCGATCCGTCACGTCCGTTGCCCGCCGCGCTCATCGCCGAACCCATCGCGCCGCCCATCGCCCCGCCACCGGGTGCGATGGCGGACGCGGTAGACCAATGAGAGTCCTGAATGTGCATAAATAATCCCCCGGTAATGACGTCTCCCCCCGGAGACTCTCCCCGCCATCGAAAGCCGGAGCGTGCGGAACAAGCCCGTTTCGCGAGTCCGCCCGTCGCGGACCCGGAGCGCATCCCCCTACACCCCGTCGACACACGAACATAGTTGAGTGGGGGTCAATTCAGAAGGGGCAGGTTCCGCACGGAGCGCCCCCCGATCGGAGTACGGGTGGCAAACGCCCCGATTGCACCCCCTCCGCCCGCCCGGCGCACACCCCTTGACCTGCGCACCTTCCACGCACTCCGGAGATCCGGCCAACCCGGCGCGCCGATGAACTCCGGTCACACAATTTGTCGAGGCTGTGGACAAACTCAAGCGACGGGTGCGTCATGGGATGGTGAAGGAACGTGCGCGCATTCTGGTTGTCGGCGGCGGCTACGTCGGGATGTACACGGCTCTGCGTCTGCAGCGCAGGCTGAAACGGGAACTCGACCGGGGCGAAGTCGAGATCATGATCGTCACGCCCAACCCGTACATGACCTACCAGCCGTTCCTGCCCGAAGCGGCCGCTGGAAACATCTCCCCGCGTCATGTCGTCGTACCACTGCGCCGCGTCCTCGACCGCTGCCGTGTCGTCGTCGGCGAGGCCACCGCGATCGACCACGCCAAGCGCACCGCCTCCGTCACCACCCTCGCCACCGAGGAGGAGCGGACGGGCGGCGAGCAGCTGTCGTACGACGAACTCGTCCTCGCCCCGGGTTCGATCGCGCGCACGCTGCCGATTCCCGGACTCGCCGACCACGGCATCGGGTTCAAAACGGTCGAGGAGGCCATCGGCCTGCGCAACCACGTCATCGAGCAGATGGACATCGCCTCCTCCACCCGCGACCCCGCGATCCGCGACGCGGCTCTCACCTTCGTGTTCGTCGGCGGCGGCTACGCGGGCGTGGAGGCGCTCGGCGAGCTGGAGGACATGGCCCGCTACACCGCGCGCTACTACCACAACGTCCGTCCCGAGGACATGAAGTGGATCCTCGTCGAGGCCTCCGACCGCATCCTTCCCGAGGTCGGCGAGGAGATGGGCCGCTACACGGTCAGCGAACTGCGCCGCCGCAACATCGACGCACGCCTGAACACCCGACTCGAGTCCTGCGTGGACCGCGTGGCCGTCCTCAGCGACGGCAACCGCTTTCCCACGCGTACGGTCGTGTGGACGGCCGGCGTCAAACCCAGCCCGCTCCTGGCCGCCACCGACCTTCCCCTCAATGAGCGCGGGCGGCTGAAGTGCACCCCCCAGCTCACCGTCGAGGGCACCACGCACGCGTGGGCGGCCGGCGACGCGGCCGCCGTCCCCGACGTCACCGCCGAGGAGCCCGGCAAGGAGACGGCCCCCAACGCCCAGCACGCCGTCCGCCAGGCCAGGGTCCTCGGCGACAACATCGCGCACGCGCTGCGGGGCGAGCCCCTGGACACGTACTCCCACAAGTACGTCGGCTCGGTGGCCTCCCTGGGACTCCACAAAGGTGTCGCGTACGTCTACGGACGCAAGCTGAAGGGCTACCCTGCCTGGTTCATGCACCGCGTCTACCACCTCAGCAGGGTCCCGACCTTCAACCGCAAGGCCCGCGTCCTGGCCGAATGGACCCTGTCGGGGCTCTTCAAGAGGGAGATCGTCTCCCTCGGTTCACTCGAACATCCCCGAGCGGAGTTCGAACTCGCGGCCGGTGGAAAGCATCCTCACGACCCGACGAACGACCCGAAGGGGTCGTCCTGACCGGACCGAGGAACTCCACGGACCGCCCCGGCGTCTGACGAATGTCGCCCGGTCGGTCACCCTGCCAGACTGGTGCCCGACTTCGGGCGGGCAGCCGCCCGTCCCTCGAACCAAGAGGTTTTCCCACCGTGCTGCACCCCCGGGCTGCCGTCCCCAGCCCACCGGCCGGGCCCGGAGCAGGCCCGAAGACGCCGAAGACGACGACACGAGGCAAGGATTCGTGAACTTCACGCGCTGGAGCGCCCGCCTCCCCGGAACGCAGCGCCGCGCCGCAGCGCGGACCGCCGATGTGGTCACCGAGGACCGCCTGAGCGAGGGCGCCGTCCCCGCGGCCCGCGCCGAACAACTGACCGTGCCCGTCCCCGCCGTCGACGAACTCCCCGTACGCGCGGTCCTCGACCGCGTCCCCGCCCTCGTCGCCCTCGTCCACGGCCCCGACCACCGCCTCGCCTACGTCAACGACGCCTATGTGGTCGCCTTCGGCCTGCGCCCCACCGGCGAACCGGCCCGCCGAGCCCTCCCGGAGCTCGACGAGATCGGCCTCCTCCCGCTCCTCGACCAGGTCCTGCGCAGCGGCAAGCCCCGCACCGTCAAGTCCCGCAAGGCCCCGGACGGCCGCTCCTACACCTTCACCTGCACCCCGGTGACGGAAGGACACGGGGGCGGTGGCGGTGGCAGCGGTGTCCTCGTATTCGCGACCGACGTCACCGACCACGCCGAGGCCGCCGAGCGCCTCCGGGCCAGCGAACGCCGCCAGCGCGAGACCGCCGTGACTCTCCAGCGCAGCCTGCTCCCCCAGGAGCTCGAGGAACCGGACGACCTGCGCATCGCCGCCACCTACCTGCCCGGCGGCACGGAGGCCGCGGTCGGCGGCGACTGGTACGACGTCATCACGCTCGGCGGCGGCCGCACGGCCCTGGTCATCGGCGACGTCATGGGCCGAGGGGTCCGCGCGGCGGCGGTCATGGGCCAGCTCCGCACGGCCGTCAGGGCGTACGCCCGCCTGGACCTGCCCCCGCACGAGATCCTCCAGCTCCTGGACGGCCTCGCCATGGAGATCGACGCCAACCAGATCGCCACGTGCGCGTACGCCATCCACGACCCGAACGAGGGCAAGCTGGTCTACGCCTCGGCCGGTCACCTGCCCATCCTGGTCCGCGACGAGAGCGGCGTCGTCCTGCGCGCCGACGAACCCACCGGCCCGCCGCTGGGCACCGGCGGCTGGATGCACGCCTCGGGCTCCATCCCGCTCGGCCCCGGTTCCACGGCGGTGCTCTACACGGATGGCCTCGTCGAACGCCGCGACGAGGATCTGGACGAGGGCATCGCCGCGCTGGAGCGCGCCCTGGCCGGCGCGACCGGCACCCCCCAGGTGATCTGCGACCGTCTGGTCCGCTCGGCCGGCGTCACCGCGGAACACGACGACGACGTGGCCGTCATGGTCCTCCAGCACCCGGCCCACACGGGCCCCGACGGCGATCTCTTCCGCAACGCCGCGTTGGAACTGCTGGGCGGGGTCGAGGCGGCTCCACGCGCGCGTGCGTTCGCCTCCGGCGTGCTGACGAGCTGGCGGTTCCCGGTGGAGCTGCATGATCTGGGCGTGCTGGCCGTGAGCGAGCTGGTGGCCAACTCCCTGCAGCACGGGACCCCGCCCATGCGGTTGCGACTCCGCCGTACCGACCGGCGCCTGATCGTCGAAGTGACGGACGGGGACGACCATCTGCCCCGGCGTCGACGGGCCGAACCCGGTGACGAGTCCGGTCGGGGGATCGCCATCGTGGCGACCATCGCGTCGAACTGGGGGTCTCGGAGGACACCGGGGGGCGGGAAGGCGGTCTGGTGCGAGTTCGTGTTGCCGAAGGGGGTAGCGCCGTAGGGGTGCGGATCGCTGCCGGGCGCGGGTTGTCCCCGCGCCCCTAGGGGGTTGCAGCTAGGCGGCCACGGACTCCGATGTCGCTCCACCCTGGGCCACCACTCGGCTCTTCCGCAGTGACGGCTGGTTCTGTACGGGGGTCAGCTGCCTGCCCAGTCGGACGGCCAGGTAGGTGATCCCCAGCGAGAACAGCAGGAACGTCACGATGTACGGCGTATGCAGGGAGGCACCCATAGGGCCGCCGACCGCCGGGCCCACCGCCAGGGCGAGCTGCTTCACCAGGGCGAAGGCGGAGTTGTACTGGCCCGCCATTCCCTCCGGCGCCAGATCGGCGACCAGCGGGGCCACCGTCGGCGACAGCATCGCCTCGCCCAGTCCGAACAAGGCGTACGTCGAGACGAAGGCGGCCGTGGCCATCTCCTGGCTGCCGTGCCCGAGGCCCGCGTAGCCCGCCACGATCCACGCCACGGACCAGATGATCCCGACCGCGGCGATCACCCGTGACCGCCTCCGCCGCTCCACGAACTTCAGCACGGCGAACTGCGCCACCACGATCATCGCGGTGTTGGCGGCCAGAGCCGTCCCCATCGCGGAGGGGGAGATGCCGGCGGCCTCCACGCCGAAGGCGCTCAGCCCGGACTCGAACTGTCCGTAACAGGCGAAGAACAAAACGAAGCCCAACACGCACAGCTGCACCATGGCGCGGTTGCCGAGCAGCTGCTTCCAGCTGCCCTTGGCGGACTGGGGCGGCGCGCCCTCGATGCGGGGCGCGTGCGGCAGCCGCAGAGTCGCCATCACGACCACCAGCAGCAGGAACACCGCCGCCTCGATCGAGAACAGCACGGTGAAGGACGCGGCGCTCGACGTGTCGACGAGATGCCCGCCGATGAGACCCCCGACGCCGAGTCCGAGGTTCTGCAGGAAGAACTGCGTCGCGAAGGCCCGGGACCGCGTCTCAGAGGTGGAGCAGTCCACGATCATCGTCGCCAGTGCCGGCTGCATGACTGCCTGACCGGCCCCCAGCGCGGCCGCCGACAGCAGCACGGTCTCGGCATGGCCCGCGAGGCCGAGGCTCAGTGCCCCGAGCGCGGCCGTGATCAGGGCGACGAGCAGTACCGGCAGCGGGCCTCGCCGGACGATGGCCCGCCCGGCGAACGGCAGCACCATCAGTGCCGCCACGGCGAAGACGGCGAGGACGAGCCCCGCCGTCATGGCTCCCAGACCACGCACCTGCGCCACATAGACGTACAGGTAGGGGACGGTGAAACCGAGCCCGAACGCGCTGAGTGCGTTGCCCACGTGGATCCGGCGCATCGCTGCGCCCATCTCCCTGGTCACGTTCACCTCTCTCACTAGTTAGGAGTGAAGACTTCAAAGCTAAAGTTCGAAGCTAAAGAGTACATAGTGAAGGACTTCAAGGCAAAGGAGGTGCGTGCCATACTGCGGCCATGGCCGAGACTCCTGGCGTCCCCGAGCCGACGCTCGAAGAGCAGATCGCCGCCTACCAGCGCGAGTTCCAGGACCTCGACCCCCAGGTCGAGCAGATCGTCTCGGCGCTCTCCCGTCTGAACCGCCGTATGAACGTCGCTTACGGCCGTCAGACCGCAGATCTCGGCATCAGCAACGCCGAGTGGGAGGTCCTCAAGGCGCTCGTGCTCTCCGGCGCCCCCTATCGGATGGGTCCCAGCGATCTCGCGAAGCGCCTCGGTCTCACGCCGGCCGCGATGACCCACCGCATCGACCGCATGCTTGCCGAGGGACTGGTGACCCGGGAGCGGGACGAGGCCAATCGCGTCCGCGTGATCGTGGAGCTGACCGCCGAAGGCCGCGAGAAGTGGCTGGAGGCGATGCGACTCGCCACCGTCTTCGAGGAGGACCTGCTCCAGGATCTGTCCGCCGAGGAGCGCAACACCCTCGGGGATGTCCTCACCCGGCTTCTGCGTAGGGTGGAGCACGCACAGCCGGACGCCGGTGGGCGGCTCAGCGACCTCGACTAAAAGATCTTGACAGAGGGTGCTTGACAGCCACATGTCGGATCCGTAGAGTTCTTCGGGTTGCCACGGAGCCGTAACGGTTCTGTAGTAGCGCCTCCGCCGCGCAAGCGGCCACTCAAATCATCAGAACGATCTCCCAGTCGGGATGAATTCGGTGTGCCCGAATTCAATTCGATTGGGGTGCGGCCCTCGATTTGGGACCGCAGCGAGAGTCCGCTAAGGTTTGAGACGTCGGAACGGCCCAACGGCCGGGAAGACAAGCCCCGCTGACTGGGAATCAGGCCCGAAAGGATCTGATAGAGTCGGAACCGCC
>NZ_KQ948681.1 GCF_001514145.1 Streptomyces canus | reverse complement strand
CCTCCCCGACACCAGCAGCACTCCCATCCGCGTAAGACCACCCGCCACACGACCACACCAGACACGCCACACGACACGTAACACGAGGGAAGCAGGGGCGGAGAGGTGGCGGGAGGAGCGAGGCGATAGGAGCGGGCGCGGGGGGCAGGGAGGAAGATTCTGCAAATTGCCTACTTCTTTTTATCGGTGTATGTTGGAGACGTTGCCGCCGAGGAACACACCCGGCTCCACCGTTCCGCCCGAGAGGGGCGCCATGTTCAAGAACTTTGGCAGGTCACGCCGGGCCTCCGCCCCTGACGTCACCGAGACCACCGGCGGAACCGAGCCGATGTGCCCCGACACCGGCCTTCCGTACGGCGAGCCGGGATCAACCGAGCGTCTGGCCTGGATCTTCGCCATGAACGACCTGGAAGACGCCGAGGAGCGCGCATAGCCGCTCAATCCTCCGCTCCGCACGCAAAGAAGGGAAACCCGCCATGGGCGCCCAAGGCTTCAACGAATATGAGAACGGCACCGACGTAGACCAGGCGTTCCGTGCGGCACACACCCGCGCCACAGAGGAAGCGGAGGACGACGGCGTATCGGCAGACCGCAGCGGAACGCTTGCCACGAAGGATAGCTACAAGATCGTCACACCAACGGGCATGCCGCTTAAGGAAGCCGAGGGGCTCGCCGACAAGTTGCTCGGCGGCCCTGACGACGGCTTTTGGAAGTGGGATCCTGCGGGCGCCATTCCCGTACTTGCGGAGAGCACCGCTGAGATTGAGGGCTGGGTGTTCTTCGGCTGGGCCGCCGTCTAACCAACTGTCGCAGGACCCTGCGCGTTGCCCCAGGCGCAGCTGGGCTGCAGCGATCCACGCACTGTGGTGCTGTGCTCGTACTGACGATCGGAAATCTCATGCTCTTGCTTGAAGAACTCAAACTGGTGCTCTCTCGCTACGTCACCCGCCTACATGATGCGCCCGGGCCTCCAAGGCTGATCCATAGAAGCCACTGCTGGTACATCGGTGACGTCATTTGCGGCGGCGTTGCCTCTCTGAGGTACACCAAGTCGGAGGTGGAGGAACGCCTTGGGCGCGGCACCGTCCGCCTCTGCTTCAAGTGCTTCCCCTCGAAGTAACCCATCCCGGGCCGCGAGCCCCTTTAGGGATTCGCGCGTACGGGACCGTCGCGTCGAAGGATTGGTATGCCCCACTTTCGCACGCCCCGCGCGTGCGTCTACTGCAACGAGAACGCACGGGAATACCGGCTCTACGGACTGGGCGAAGAAATGCGCGCCAACCGCGCCATCCCCACCTGCGGCACCATCCCATGCGCCATCCGCGCCGACCACAGCGCCAGCAATACCGGCAAGCACTACTACTGCACCACCGCCATCCAGGACGGCGTCACACCCATTTGAAGCCCTCAGAGCAGCGTCCTCAGTCGCCAGGAGCGGGACAGCTCGGCGGTGTCCCGATCGCTCTGCCCTCGGAGCGCCGCGCGACAAACGGAACCGTCAGCAGAGACCGGGTTCGCGGCGTGAACGCCTCCCCCTCAACTCTGGAGGAACACATGCGATACAGCGCCGAATCCACCGTTCTCCCGACGAACGCGCCCGACCTGCTGAATTGGGCGGCCGCGCACGTCAAGGCCCGTGGATTCCATAACGGCCGCGACGGCGACAAGTTCGGTCACGATCGGGGAGTCACTGCTACGCGCCTGCTCACCCCGGGCATTCTCGGCGCCCTGGATGTCGCGGGCGGGGACAGCCGGCGCAGCTCCGGCCGGACGTACGACTATCCGGCGTTGTACGCCGCGCAGCGCCTCGCCCTGGACACCCTGTCCGACTTGGTTGCCGGGGGTGCCGTGCTGCACGACTCGGATTGGCCGGACGAGTACCGGCACCGTCGGCACGTCGTGCATCAGTGGGGTTCGCAGGGCGACCGTACGCGGGACGAGGTGGTCGAGGTGCTCCGTGAGGCTGCCGGGCTGGCCGAGTCGGCCGCAACGGCCGCCGCTCGGCCAGGGCGGCCCATGGCCCGGATGCATCGCGGTTCCGTCGGGGGCGTGCTGGCGTGGGCGGCGACGCATCTGGAGGACGTCGGGCACCGGCCGGGTCTGGAGTCGCATGATCCGGCCGGATTCGCGGGCAGTTCGGCGTGCACCGCACTGCACGCCCTGGACCGGGCGTTCGTCGCGGCGAAGCCGAACCCTGCGGACGGCCGGGAGGCATGGGCGGCGTATGGGGAAGCGGAGTCTGCGTGGTGCCTGTTCGTCGAGCACATCACCGAGGGCCCGCTGGTGGCTGTCGATGACATGACCGGCTGGGTGTTGGCCAGGCATCTCCGTGGCACGGTCCTGATGTGGGGGAACGAGCCGGGGCGCAGTACGGCGGACGTGGTCGCGGCGTTCCGCGCGGCTGTCCCAGCCGAGAGCGGATGAGTCGTGCGAGATGTCCAAGCGGCCCTCGCGACCAGAGACTTCACTCCCCCGGGGCGGTGCCGACCGTGCGCTACCCAGCCAGTCGACGCGTGGCCGGACGGCGGACAACCGAGGCGGAACACTGCGCTCCCCTCCGGCGCCGGTGACGGTGCGGCGACTGCCGCCGGAGACGGCCCATCTGAGTCCTTGCCGACGGCGGATCCTACGGAGAAATCACCCCTCCCCGCGATCAAGTGCCCGGCCTCTTACGTCCCGGCCGTCCCGCCACGGACGCGTGTCACAGGACCCCCGCCCCTGCCGCTGACCTGCGAGGACGTGCGAACAATTCTAGGTATTGCTTAATTCTTTTTCTGTGTGTAGAGTGGAGACATCGAAGGGCGCAGGGAACACCCCGCCCCTACCACCACCTTGTCCAGGAGGACACCATGACCGAGACCCTGAAGACCGCCGCTGGCCGCTACTACACCGCCGAGGTCAGCATCGGCGAGCACGGTGAGGCGGTCTACGACGTCAAGCGGGTCGGTCAGATGGGCGCGTTTCCCGTCGGCACCTTCGTGATCCACCCCGACTACCACGCCTTCCCGGAGGTCGATGGTCTGGTCAACATCCAGTTCGGTGGTGGGTCGCCCACCGACCGCCACCAGCGCACGAACGTCCCCGTCCTCGGCAGCGCCAGCCTCCCCTACGTGGTCGGCCACCAGCTGGTCAACCCGGCCGACCTCGTCGACGAGACCTCCGTGTTCCGGCTGCGCGACCTGGCCGGAGCCTCCACCGGCACCGGCACGAGCGCCGGTGGCGCGACGCTCAACACCTCCGCCCGTACCGCCGACCTCGTCACGGCCCTCGTCCGCAACTGGCAGGCTCGCGACGACTACGACCAGCTCACCGCGACCTACACCGCCACCCTCGCTCCCCAGCGCGCCGAGGCGATCGCGAAGAAGGCCGACGACCTGAGCTGCAAGATCATGTCCATCGGCGAGCGGATCGACGAGCTCACCAAGCAGCGCGACGAGCTCCCGGCCACCACCGCCCCGCAGAGCGACGACATCACCCCCGACATGGCCCCCGCCGTTCAGCTCACGGGCCAGATCCTCGCCCTCCAGTGCAAGAGGGAAGACCTCATCGCCGAGCGCGCCGACCTCACGAAGTAGTCCCCCCGCCCGCCCGGTTCGGCCCCTCGCCTCGCGAGGGGCCGAACCGCCATCTCCCAGAGAGGACATCTCCATGTCCGACACTCCCACCCCGGGCAGCCTGCCCGACATCGTGGCGTTCATCGTCGTCACGGCCGCAACCCTGATAGCCCAGAAGTGGGGATTGCGCCCCGCCACCGTCATGACCGCCCTCAGCACCCCCGAGGCCCACGATGTCATCGCCACTCGCTACATCTGCGCCCTCGGTTCCGGGCTGTCCCCGGCGCAGGCGGCCGGTTCCGTCGGCCGCGCCCTCATCAAGGACGCCAGCTCCCGAGTCGACTAAATCCGATCGCGCGCCGCCCCCCTCTCCCCCCGCCCCGCTCACCACCGGTGAGCGGGGCGCAGCGCTAGCGTCCGGCCTTCGGCATCGTCCCCGCCAGCCGCCACCGATCCACCCCGCACCGGACGACCGGCGCGATCACCAACCCGCTCGCTCATCTGCATTCGCCGATCCCCCGCCCTGTCCCTCGTTGCTCGCCCGTCTGCCTCACACTCGCTCCCGGTCTCCTCCCGCCCATCGCTGTTGTCTCGTCCTCTGTACTTGTCGTCTGTTCTGTCCTTGGTCCCATCTCTGCTCTCACCTCCGCCGGCTCTTCGCTGTTGTGGCTCGCCTATCCCTCGCCTGTTCTTGTTGCTCTTCGCACGTCCCAGGGCCGTGCCTCGCAGGCTCGTAGGGAAGTAGTCGGCATGAGGAGAACCCCTTGTCTGAGCCACTGATCAGCGGCTTTGGCCGTCGGGCGCACCGGTCCGAGGCACTACGAGACGCAATAGGAGAGGCACTACGAGAGGCACCAGGAAGAGCACTACGAGAGGCAATACGAGCGGCAACCTTGATCATCTGGGTGAAGGTGCGTCCCGCAGGGCCGGGCAGCCGGGGTCGTCTCTCCGGTTCTCATGCCGGTGGCCACAAGGGGAAGGGAGATTTCACTCCCCTCAGTTCTGATCAGCGCTCAGGTTCCGGGGGGAGAGACTTCTCCCCCCGGTCTGCCCGGAGGGTCTCCTGACCGGCCCGCGATGAGGGGGAGACTTCTCTGTCCTCCCTGGTGTGCCCGCGGGAACAGCCCGTGACGCTGCGGGGGCTGCGGGGAGGGAGACTTCTCCCTCCCCGCAGCCCCCGCAGCTTCTCCCTTGCTGTCAGCGCCGGTCAGTCGTCGGACTGAGCTCCAATGAAGCGGGCCCCGTCCGAGGACGGGGCCCGCTTCATGTTGGTGCCGGGTGCAGGCCTTGATGAACCGCGCGGTGAACGGAGCGTCGCCGGGGTCCTGAAGGAGCTCTCACCCGGCGAGCGCCACCATGTCCGCGAGTTCACCCTCTCGTGCGCGAGGGACCGGGATCGGTGCGGCGCCGGTGGCGCATCGGGGGCCGACGGCGGTGAGCCAGACGGCCAGGCCGCCGCCGAGGAAGCAGGCTTGCATGCCAGCGGGGACGGCGCGGCCTCTCACCACTCAGGCGTCTGCGGGTGCTTGAGCCGGGGCGTGGGCTGAACCAGGCGCCCCAGGAGGGGCACCCGGCGGGCCCAGGAGCGCCACCGGGGCGGGTGGGTATGACGCCATGCGCTGTCGAAGATGCCGTCCTCGGTGGGGAATCGCTGACCGATCCCGCAGGAGCAGTCCCAGCCGTACGGGAGCGGGGCGGAGTCGGTGCGGGTCGCGGTGGCGACGACCTTGGTCCCACTGTGATGCCCGTGGAAGGTCCCGACCCAGAGGGCGGGACTCGCCTCGGTGGTCATGCTGTTCTCCTTGGTGGGTGACTGGTCAAGAGGCAGTGAGCAAGGCGGCCGGGGAGGCACCAGTGATGTTGATGGCGATTCGCATGGTGCCGTCACCTATCCGAAGCAGAGCTGGCGTTCCCCGCGCGAGTACGTGTATCCGTGACCCTTGCAGGTCTGGCAGTTCACGCTGTGCGCCTCCGGATCACCGCTGTCGCAATCGACGGGTTCCTGGTACACCGGCACGTAGATTCCGTCGCCCTGGTACTCCCAGGTCACCGTCGTCAGTACGATGCCGTCGCCTCCGCATCCACCGGGGCAGTCGAAGGGATGTGCATCAAGCTCCTCGTCCGGCTTCAGCTCGCGGTAGGCGTCGAGAAGGTACGCCCGGGCATTCTGATCGGTGGATGTCGGGCGGCCGTCGCGGGCCCGCAGGGCGTGGCCGGCTTCGACGGCGGCTGCGGCGGCTGCGGTGTCGGCGGGGGTAAGGGCGGCCGCGAAGTCGAGGAGGAGGCCCTGGCAGATCAGGTGCCTGCGCGCTTCGGTGGCCGCGTCGGCAGGTGGTAGTGCGGGATTCCTGATCTTGGACCAGTGGTAGGCGTCGCACATCTGGTGGATGAGATCCGAGGTGGCGGGATAGCTGACGTCCAGGTCGATGGGCTCGGGGAAGACATGCCTGAGCAGTGGTGCGAACTGATTGCCCGTCACCGTGCCCAGTTGGTGGGCCTGGGCGTACTGCTGGCGGAGGTAGTCGATGCCGGTCGTCGTGATGTCGGCGTCGTCGAGGTGCCGCAGGGTGTCTCCGCAGGTTTGTGCGGTGTCGTAGGCGTCCGCGTCCTCGGTCCCGCGGAGGGCGAGGACGTCGTGGAGAACACCGAGGTGCAGAGTCCTTGCTCGGCCGAGGCCTGTGGTGCTCGGAGCGTCCGGATCGTGTTCGAGTGCTGAGCGGTGCTGGTAGGAAGCCCACCGGGCTTCGAGGATGAGCCGCCGCATGGAGGGACGTTCGTGTCCGTAGGGCGCAACGGCGTGTTCTGGAAGCGGGTGGTGATGGTCCATGTGCGTATCCCTTGGTCGTGTGTTGGCACGGGTGGCGGTTATAGGGGTGCGTTTTCGGCGAAGCGTGTGACAGCGCGGAAGGGGCGTCATGGCCGCACCCCGTCGACCGGAACACACCTCTGTAAAGAAGTAAGAAATCGACAGCCGGGTCGGTTCGGCGGAGGTCTCTTGGCGCACGGCCTCGGGCGCTCGCGCCCGTTGCCTGCCCCGCCGTCGGGCCGGCTGCGGTGTCCTGGGCGGCCATCCGCGCCGGATCCCCGGGGTAGCGATCTTGATTGGAGGGATTGGTTTCTGCAGGTCGGGAATGGATCTTCGATCGGCGCCGATGCTGAGCCGATCAGATGCCAATCGGAAGGCGATCACGTCGCGTGGTCGAGAGCCTCCTGTACGTCGGTGAGGTAGTAGCCGCGGGGCTTGCCCTCCACCTCGCGGATGCGTTGCGAGGACAGCGCGACGTCCGCGTCGTCGAGCGACCGGCGGAGGGATTTGCCGAGCTCGCGCAGGCGGTCATGGTTGGGCAGGCCGTCCCACTGCTCCCAGGGGTCGGGAGCGGCTCGGCGGAGGTGACCGTGGAGTTGATCGAGCGTCATGTACGTCGGGTCGTTCTCACGCATGAACGCGTCGCGGATGGTGAGCAGGATCTCCGGGGCGCGGGCTCGGCCGGCGGGCATCACGGTGTTGTTCGCGCAGGTTTCCTGGAGTTCGAGCCAGGCATCGAGCATGCCGGCCTCGGCGAGGGTGTGGGTGACGTCCGGGAGCCCGGCAGCTGCTCGCTCGGCGCCGACTCTGGCGGCGTAGTCGGCGTGGATCTCGCGTACCTGATATCGCATGGGGCGGTCGGACATGCCGGCCAGGCCCTGCGCGTACATCTGGCCCGCATCGTTGCGGGCGTTGTGTGTGGCCGGACGGATCAGGTCCGCTCGGTAGCCCTCAGCGAGCGCGCCGGCGCCGAGCAGTTCGGTGACGTCGACGCGGCGGCTGGCGCCGATCAGCTTCGCCGAGAGCTTGGGACCGATCGCCTCGCCCAGGTGGTCCTTGGTGCCGTACTGGCTGCCGCCGTACACCCAGATCGCCTCCTTGCGGCCGAGGAGCAGGAGCCGGATCAGCAGGGCCTTGGCGCGGGGGGAGAGCTGGGGCCACTCGTCGACGAACAGGCAGAACGCCGGGTGTTCGGATGAGACGCGCCAGAGGTTGCCCCATCCGTACGTGGCGCGTAGTCGGGCTCGGGCGGAGCACAGGGCGAGGAAGAACTCCAGGAGGGCGCAGATGGTGTCGTCGTCCATGCAGGCGCTCAGGGTGATCGCCGGCCCGAGTGCGTCGACGCCGGTCCCCACCGGGTCCACGTTGACGACGACCGCGTCGCGTGTGGAGGTGACGGCTTCGGCCATCGCGAGCATGATGCCGGATTTGCCGCCGCCGGAGTCGGCCACCATGAGCAGCATCAGTCCGGCGAGGGCGTAGGCGAGGGGGGTGGCGTCCATGGCGACCCCGAAGTCGAAGACGTCGGTGATCGAGGCAGAGAGTGGAGCCCTGTACGGGACGTCGCCCACCAGCTCGGCGGTGAAGGGATGGCGCATGAGGATGCGTACGGTGCAGGCCGCGCCGTCGTCCGGGTCGCCTTCGATGAGCAGGCCGTTGCGGCGCACGCGCAACAGGGTGACCAGGCCTTTGTAAGTGTCTTCCTTGTTGAGGTCGTCGGGTGAGCCGGTGCGGAAGGTGACGCGGACGGACCAGCCCCACGGCTCGCGCCGGGCGTCGGTGACGGACTCGACGTCTTCGCCCTCGTGGATGATCGCCCGCCGCAGGGCTTCTTCGGCCTCCTCCGGCGTAGTGGCGTTGGCGATCGCGTAGGGGCCCTCATCCTCGAGCTCGGCGGCGTCGGGGTCGTCATCGGCGTCGAGGAGGAGCGGCTCGAGTTCCGCAGGGCCGACCAGGTCGGCGGGGAGCGGCCGCTGGGTCAGCTCCACGGGGTGCCGACCGAGCCACCAGGCCGCGCCGGCCAGGAGGGGCAAGGCGATGAGGCCAGCGGTGGGGGCGGCGACGATCAGGCCGATGGTGGCTGCGCCCGCAGGCAGGAGGACGCCGGCGAAGCGGGCCAGGCTCTGGACGGTGCGGTGGCGGCGGATCTGCGCCTCGGTGGGCTGGGCTGTCTCCGCGTCGAAGGGGATCCGTGCCAGGGCGGTGCCGGCCCGGCGCTGGCGCTGGAGTTCGGTGTTGGTCGCCCGGAGGCGGGCGGCCTCTTCGGGCGTGAGGCCGAAGGTCACGGCTTCCCGGGCCATTTTGCCGGTCTTCTTGCTGAGCCGGTTGATGTTGGACCGTGTGGCGTCACGGTCGGCGATGTAGGTGTCGAGGTGCTTCTTGACGAGCCGGCGCCGGATCTCCTCGTCCGACATGTAGGCGACGGTCGTCCAGTGCATGAGGGCGTCCCAGCCGTGGCGCAGGCCGGGGCCGGTGTGGCCGGATACGAGGCGGAGGACGGTTGCGGCGTGGTGCGCGCAGCGCCTGGCCGCCGCGTGGTTGGTCCGCTCGCTGTCGTCGTTCTGGTCGTCGTCGCTGGTTGGCGCCTCGGCAACGGTCGCGGCCGCCCCGTGCTCGCCGTCGTCGACCTCAAGGTCACGGGGGCGCGGTTCGTGGGCGGTGCTCATGGACTCCTCCGTCGCTGGGCGGTGGGGCGGGCCGATCGCTGGGGACCGGGTAGGGGGTGTGAGGTGCGGCTGGACGTGGGGCGTCCGGGCCAGGGCGGCCCGCCACACCCCGGCTTCGGGGGGTGTGGGGGACCGTCACGGCCCGCAGGGTCAGCCGCCGAAGACGTAGAAGCCGACGTTGTTGCTGACGATGACGCCACTGTTGAGCGCGATCCCGAGGAACCCGACGCCGGTGCCGGAGCAGACGCCGACGATGACGCCGCCGATCATCTCCTTCCAGTCCTCCGGCTTGCCCTTGGCCGCGTAGAGCTTGATGCCGTACCAGGCGAGGATGGCCAGGCCGAGGAGGGCGCCGAACGCGGTGACGGGGGTGACCTGGGTGGTCGGGGGGTTGGCCGGCGTCTTCGCGCCGGCCAACCCGTTGATTCCCTGCTCGCCGGCGACGTTCATGCCCAGGCGCAGGGCGCCGGCGACTTCGCCGAGCAGGCCGCCGGAGTTGACGGTGACGGCGAGGACGCCCAGGGCGACGAAGACGATGGTCTTCTTGCGGCGCAGCAGCTTGTACTTGAACCCGGCCGCGATCACGACGAGCGTGAGCACTCCGAAGGCGAGGGTTCCGAAGGTGCCGTTGGCAACGTGGTTGTCGAACACGATCAGGCTCCGGTGAGACGAGAAACGATGAAACGCCAGCTGAGAAGGAGCGGGCCGATCCCGCCGGCCCACAGGGCAGGGCGGGTGACGATCCACCCCAGCCGTGAGGTCAGGAACTTGCAGGCGATGCGGGCGGCGAGGGCCACCAGGCCGGTCGCGCCACGGCACAGCGCGCCGAACACGCCGTTCATCTCGCGGCACGCGAGCACCGGCAGCACGACGAGGCCGGCTCCCAGCGGCATGAACACCGCTCCGAGGCCGTAGTGCAGGTAGGCGTCGGTCGCCTCGGTAAGGCCCTGGGCGACCCAGGCGGCGGCGGTGTGCTCACCGAGGGGGACGAAGGAGACGAACAAGATCGACAGCCCGTTGCGCCGGGGCTGCAACCGGCCCCAGTCGACGGGGTTGCCCTGGGCGTCCGTGCCGTCCGAGCGCTGGACGATGGCAATCAGGGCGTCGAGCCATCCGAAGCCGAAGGCCGCGGAGACTGCCGTCTCCACACCCCGACTGGCCACGTCGCTCCAGTTGGTTCCCGGATCCGCATCCGGCTGCAGTTCCGAGCCGGCCAGTTCGGGAACGCCGGCGGGCGGGGCCGGAGGCGGCGTGCTGCCGGTGATCGGGCAGGTGACGTAGACGTCGCTGGCCAGGGCGCACCCTGCGGCGATCGGGCAGCCGGCACAGCACCCACCGTCGCCCGCGGCGGGGTCGCCGGTCAGCGAGGCCCTCGCCGTGTCGGTCTGCTTGGTGAAGGCGTTGGTGTGTTCGACGCCGGGCATCAGTGGGACTCCTTGGCCGGGGTGTCGGGCAGGCCGTACTGGTCTCGGTGGAGCCAGGCGCGTACGGCGCGTTCGGCGTCGTCCTGCCCGGGCGGCGGTGCCGTCGCGGGCAGTGGCCCGTGGTCCAGGCGGTCCGCGCTGGACAGCTCGTGAACAGGGCTGGAGCGGGGCATGACGGTGCGGGTTTCCGGTTCCGCGCCGGCGCCGAGGCGCGCGCGACGTCGCAGGAGGGGGCGGCGAAGCAGCAAGCGGAGTAACACGGGAAGGCCTTCCGTACGGCGATCAGACGGCGAGGGCGCGCCGGGTGGGGGCTGGGGGAATGCGAGGTCCGCCGGATGGTCGAAGGCAGCACCTCCGTGCGGCGTGAACGGTCCGACTCCGCGCAGCGAGGGGGCGGGCGGGGAGTCGGACCGCTGGTCTGCGGTCATCCGGTTCCGCGCTCCGGGTCGGAGGCCGCTTTCGCACGCTCCGTTTTGAGCTGGTCCCGGATGCGCCTGGCTCGGGAGGCACCGCATCCCATGACCCGCCGGATCCGTTCCTCGGTGAGGGCGGCCGTCGGCACGTCGGACAGCTGGATGCGGGCCTCGTCGATGACTTCGGGCAACGACTTGGTCGTCCTGCGCGGGGTCGGACCGGTCGGCTCGTCTGCCTTCGGGTCCGACTCGGCGGGAGTCTCATCCGTGCTGGTCGGCGTCGGCTCGTCGTCCGACTGGATCGGGTCCGGTCCGACCGACTCGTCGCTGACCTGCGAGGTCGGGTCTGCGGTCGGACCGGCCGGCGCGGAAGGCTTCTGGAAGAGAGCGCCCGACTCTACGGCTCGAGCCCAGTCGGTCGGACCCGGGCTGCCGGCCAGACCGATCCGACCGACCGGGTACACAGCGTCAGCCGACGAGTCCGACTCCCGGGTTGTGGGGGTCGGTCCGACCGACCGGGCCGGGTCCGACCCGGCTGACTCGTCCGACTCCCCGGGGGCCGAGGTCGGTCCGACCGGCTGTGTCGGGTCCGACTGCCTCTCCTCGGTCCGACTGAGGTGAACCGATTCCGCTACGGAGGTCGGATCGCTCCGCGAGTCGGTCGGATCGGCGACGGCAGCGGAGACCGGGACGCCGAGTGTGAGCCGGACGCGCTCCTCCAGCGGAGCCCTCCACCGCCACCGGAGTCGGCCGTGTTCACGCTTGAGTCGCGCCACCTCCAGGAGCCTCTGGTGCTCGAGCTGCAGGGCCACTTCGTAGCTGCGGATCTCCCACAGGACCATGCGGCGCCACAGCAGGGCGGTGCGGATCGGTGAAAGGAACCAGCGGGAGCGTCGGATGCGGGCCATCCGCTGCCCGGATTCGATCTTGGAGTGGGCCTTGTAGACGTGGATCCCGACCTCGGAGCACATGGCCCAGATGCCCGCCATGAGTCCGTGGGCCACCTGGGCCGAGAGCGGGGGCCCAGTGATTCCGTCTCCCGGGATGTCGGGTACGGAGCTGGCATTGAGGTAGACGGTGGCCGCGGTGAGCGCCCATGGGGCGAACCGCAGCCACGGCAGTTCCATGTCCACACGGATGAGGACCATGGCCAGCACACCGCTGGCCGGGATGAGCAAGTCGATGGCGAGCGGGACCAGGGCGGCGTACTCGAAGGCCGCCCTGTGCGCGGCCCAGGCGCGCACACCGTCGAAGGAGGACCAGAATCCGGCGACACCGGCGCCGATGAAGGCCAGCACCGAGAAGACGACGGCGCACTTCTCCGTACGCGTCAGCTGCCTGACGCGACGTGGTGCCGGACGGCTCTTGGTACGCGGCCACGCCCCCTTCTTCAACGGCGGTGCGTGGGTGGCGGTGCTCACCGGATCGTCCTTTCTGCGGGCGGGAAGTAGTTGTTGACCGGATGGGGGGCTCGCGCGGGCCGGCGGCGAGGCTGGTGCCCGGGCCGTCGGACGAGCAGCCGCCGACGCGGTGGTGGCGCGTGGGTCATCCACGCGGTCCGCGCGCAGGAGGTCCTCGTCCGACGGGTGCGGTGGGTTGGGCTCGCTCACTGCTGGGCGGGCTTCTTGCCGATGCTCGAGAGGGCACCGAGGCGCCCTGCGGCCTTGCGTGCCTCCGTGCGGGTGGCGTCGGTGCGCTCGGGGGTGACGCGGGCGGCGCTCTTGGCCGGGGATCCGTTGTCGAAGTAGCGGTCGAGCCAGGCCATCAGCGGTCTCCTCGGCGTCCGAGGAAACCGCGCCGGGGCGCGGGCGTTCCCGTGCGGAAGTCCTCGCCCTGGTTGGCGGCGGCACGTGTTGTCTTTGCGGGGCGCCCCATCGTGTTGCCCCTGCTGCCGAACTGGGACGGGTCGGCCCAGGCGAACCGGCGGCCGCGGTCGACGTTGTTGTTGCGCGGCATCAGCGTTCACCGCCCATGACGCGGAGGCCGGCCGGGCTGGTGGATTGGGTGAACTGCGCATTCAGGCGGGTGCCTGACGTCGTAGGGTGCTGCATGTTCCGTGCTCCTCGGCTAGTGAGGTGTTACGGGGAAGCCCCTGGTTGCAGCCGGGGGCGGGGCCCTTCGCTCAGCACCTCAATCGCTGGCGGAGGGCCCGGCTTTGCCGTTGTGGTGTCGTAAGCTGTCGGCCGGGTCGGCCGGTTGTCAGGCGGCTGCCTGGCGGGCCCGGTTTCGGGCGGCGCGGCGCTTCATCCGGCGGCGCTCGTCTTCGCTGAGTCCGCCCCAGACGCCGGAGTCCTGTCCGGACTCGAGCGCCCACTGCCCGCACTGCCCGGACACGGGGCAGCGACGGCAGACGGACTTGGCCTCCTCGATCTGGATCAAGGCGGGCCCGGTCGTGCCGATGGGGAAGAAGAGCTCGGGGTCCTCTTCGCGACAAACGGCGTTGTGACGCCAGTCCATGGATCCTCCGTACTCGCAAGATGGCTGGTGATTGGCGGCCTCCGGCCGGGATGCCGGCGACCGGTGCTGGACGGCGGGTTGTCAGCGGGCAGTTGGTCGGTGATCCCCGGCCCTCGGTACCGAACGCGCGGAGGGCTGACCTTCCGTACCGGCGCCCGCCGGATCACTCCTCGCCGTTCGCGTCCTCGTCGTAGGGGCCGAAGAGCGCGTCGTCCAGGTCCTGTTCGTTGGCGAGCGGGCCGTCGAGGGACGGGGTCGCTCGCGCGGCGGCGGTCATCGGGTGTCCACGAGGCCGCGGCGTGCCGCGGAGAAGAGGCGGGCACACATGCCGGCGCGGTGAGCGTGGGCCTGATCGCGGTAGCCGTGAGCACTCAGTACCGTCGGCGCGATGGTCAGGGTGCACTGTGCCGGGCGGCGCATCCGCCCGCCGGCGACAATCTGCCTGCTTCCCTCGCGGGACGGGGCGGTGGGCTTGTCTGACATGATGGCCATGCGGTCGTCACCTTCCTTCTGAGTTGGTCGACCTGCTGCGGCCTCGGGGGGCAATCCCGGGGCCGTCTTGGCTTTTGTGTGATCGGCGGGGCGGGGCCGCTCAGGCCGCGACCGTCCAGCCGTTCTCCGTGCGGTGGGCCTTCTTAGCGGCGTCGCGCTCCTGAACCGCCGTGCGGACCTCGTCGTTGTTCTCGGCCCGCTTCGCCGCCGGCACCGAGCCGCCGGTGTGCATGAGGGCGACGCGGTGCACTTCTCGCTCGGCGTCGAGCCGGACGGACCGGAGCCGCTCGACGCGGTCGTCTGCGGCGCGTGCCTTCCCCAGGCGGTCGGCGTCGGTGGCGAGCCGCAACGCGAGCTTCTCCTCCGGCAGTCCGCCGCGGACGCCGTGGACGTCCTCGTCCCTGAGGGCGAGCTCGGCGCATGCTGCCCGGACCGGGCAGACGGCGCAGTGATCGCGAATGGTCTGCGTACGGCGCCGGCGCCATTGGGCCGCCTCTTCTTCGTCGTCCTGGTAGAAGCGGTCGGTGTCCGGCCGGGCGCTGTGGCAGACGGAGAAGGTCAGGGCCCGCACGAGGCCCGGCCGGCGCAGCTGCTGGGCAATCGCCCTGCCGTCATGGCCGGCCAGGTAGCCGTCCTGGGCAAGGGCGTCGACCGGCTCGGTGTGGGCCAGGAAAGACGCGATGTCCTTGTCCGTGGTCTGGCCGGCAGCCAGGCGGGGGCGCGCGGACGTGCTGGTCATTCGTGGTCATCTCCGGTGTAGGGGGCGGACGATGGACGGTGTACGCCGTCCACCAGTGAGGTTCAGATGATCTCCACTGACTCATCTGATTTGATTCAGTTGAGTCACAGGATGCATGCTGATGTCGATCACGTCAAGGGAATCGAGGACCAGGTGCCGAGTGAGCGCTGGCGAGTGCGGCAAGATGTGCGCATGCCGACCCCCGCCCCGCGCGAGCGCGCTGCCGCCGCGATCCGCGCAGACATCCTCAAAGGCACCTTCGGGCCGGGGGATTTCCTGCCTGGGCAGCGCGAGCTGGCCCGGCTGTGCGGGGTGGCCTTCAACACCGTCGGCGAGGCACTGAAGCTGCTCGAGGCCGAAGGCCTCATCGAGGTCATCCCCTACAAGGGGAGCCGCGTGCTGCGCCCGGCCTCGACCATCGCCGTGCGCTGGCGAACCACCGGGCGCGTCCTGCCCGTCGACGTGGACGCCCTGGGCGCCGGCACCGGCCTGAAGGTCGAACGCAGGCACGCCACCGATGAGATCGCGCGCGCCCTCGGCGGCCAGGCCGAGATGAACGTGGTGGTGCGCCAGTCGGTCCTTGAGTACGACGGCGCCCCCTGGGCCCTTCGCCACCTGCACTTCCCGGCGTTCGTGGTTGACGACGCACGGGTGCTCACCTCGCCGGAGTCCGTCGACGAGATGCAGGTCCTCGCCGAGCACGGCTTCGGCGAGACCGGCCACATCAGCCACCTGTCCGCGCGCGAAGCAGCCGCCGAGGAGGCCCAGTTGCTGAGGTCGGGCGGCTCCCCGGTGCACGTCATACGGCGCATCTCCTTTTCCGAAGACCGCCCGGTCTGCTGCGAGTTGATGACGATACGCGCGGATAGGGTGCTTTTTTCACGAAGCGGCGGGAGCGTGCCCTCGCCCTTCAAGTCCCCGTGACAGCCGGCGCTTGGCACGCAGTGGCACTTGCCAGGGGCGCCCGCCAAGGTCTGTGCACTTGCGGGACAGTTGGGGATAGGCTGACCCCCAGTCGATCTCCAGTAACTCAGACGCGACGAATGCCCCGAGTGGGACTCCATTCGGGGCTGAGCGAATCGAATAGCCGATGAGGCGGTGTCGTGTGACGCAGCGCTCCGGTAACAGCGCCCGGGTGTACCGGGGACCTTCCGGGCCTTGGGTCGCGCCGCCCGAGCGGGCCCTGACATAAGGGGATCCGCGCTACGGGCGCACCGCCCCCAGTAGGGGGGACGGAATGTCGTAGAAATGCTGGGCGGGCGCCTTTTGGCGAAGGCCGCTCCCGCCCCACCGCTGCCGGTTTCGGAGTTAGCGCTCCTCCACCGGCCCTCACCGCCCAGCCGGAGTTAGCAGCTCCGTCGAGCGAAGATCAGGTCCTCCAACCTGATGATCACTGCCCTTACAGCAGCAGCCCCTCGAGGGTCGAGCCCGCCAGCGGCGTCTTCAGTGCTTTCGGCGTGCTCGGTTCGAGGAACGGAGTACATCTTGCAGTACCGTCATGCCCTTTGTCAGCTTGAGCGCTGCCCGCGCACGCTGATCTCGGCCACCATTTACTCCTTTGTCGCCGTTTCGTCACCGCGCGTGCGTGCCCATGGCCCGGTCCGGTCCACGGTGCATCGGCGTTTCCGGACCGGCCGGCTCCGCCATCTCGCGGCCTACCCCCACAGCCGTGCCGCCTCCCCGCGTACGAGGGACAAGTGCGCCGGGCTCATGGCGAAGCCGCTGTCCTGCAGGCCGGCTGCCGTGACCGCGGTCGCCTGACCGTCCCTTCGCGGTCGAGCGCGAGGCGCCGCCTTCGGCCATCGCGGGCTGCGGGATGACGGCGTTGCCTGTGGACGACTGATCGCAAGTCGCCCGGGCTTTTCTGTCACACCGTCCTGCTCGCGCGCACCCCTATGGGCTGACACACCAGCTCTGACCGCGTCGAGGAACGCATTCAGCCCACAACTCAACAGCCCCGCCGGGTGCACCAGCGGGGCTGCAGACCCAGCGCAGCTGCGACGGCCGTCACCCTGAAGCCGCTGTGCCAGGAGAAGTGTGCCCAGCCTAGCTCTGACCGACGACCCGCTCCCACGTCATAAGCCGGCTTCCGCCCCGGCGGAGGCGCCATTTCCGCATGCTTCCGTTGCCGCCCGGTCGGCAGCCGGCCCGGGGCGACGGCCATCGCCTCCGGACGTTCCGGTGCCGCGGCGACTTCGTTCGCGGCGCCGTCCCGCGCAGGCCGGACCGGTCACGTACCTCGAGGTCGGCAATCCCCTCCAGTTGACCAAGACGATGCGCGGTCGTCTGCTGGGCGCCGTCCGTGCACTGGTGGGTGATCCGGCTCTGGCGGGCGCCCTGGATTCGGTGCGCCTGGGCGCCGTGGTGCTGATGGCGAAGGCGGACGCCCGGCGGGACTTCCACACATCGATCTGGGCGATGGAGCTCGGGCGGTGGTTGGGGGTATCTCGGTCGTCGGTGGCGCACACCGTGCTTCCGCGCTTGCGGAAGGCGCAGGTGCTCGACTCGGATGTGGTGACGAACGAACAAGGTCATCCCACCGGTCTCGACTGCCGGATTGTGCCGATGCACCGCGCCCAGCAGGCGGGCGACCGGCGGCATCCCCTGGCGCTGTCGAGGCAGGAACTCGCGGTACTGCTGCGCCTGTGCGAGGTCCTGTTCGGGCCGGGATGGACGCCGAAGGGCAAGGATCCCGTGCCGGCCGGGATGTTGGCCGGGCGTACGGGGCGGGGTGCCTCGACGGACCGGCTGGGGCTGCTGCTGATGGTGCTGTCGACGGGACAGCGGGGCTGGCTGCAGCTGTGCCCGGGCACCGTGGACACCGGCCGGGGGCGCCCTGCGGCAACGGTTGCCCGGCTGCTGGGCTGCACGCCGGAGGCCGGCGGCAAGGTCTTGGGCCGGCTGAGGGAGCACGGTGTCGTTGAAGTTGTGCGCCGGGAGACTGCCTCGCGTCTGCACCAGACGTCGCGGGTGCGCCTGGTTCCGGTCGCCGAGGCTCACGGTCGTGGTCCTGTTCTGGGTGCGCCGAAGGGTGGAGCCGAGCGTGCGATGTCCGTCGTTTCAGACCTCGCCGGTACTGCACTCGGGGATCTTGAGGCCGATCATCAGGTCTCGGCCCATGGGGGAACTGGGCAGTCCGATCGTGGCGACGGGTTCAGCGCGGGTGCGGCAGACCTCGCCGGTAGTGCACAGCACCACACTGGCCACGCTCCTGTGGCTGATGAGGTGGTTGAAGTTGCTGCTGATGGGGGGTTTTCCGGCGAAGGCCGTCTTGGGTCCGGTGATCGGCCGGAGCGCGCGGGTGTGCGCGAGGACGCCCCCGCCGCTTGGCAGGAAGTTCCCCGGCTGACGCTGGTGGTCGGTGCGGGGCGCCCGCTTCGCGGGGAACAGCCCAGGGATTCCGCGGTGGATGAGCAGGACCGGCAGCCGGGACGGACCGGAGCCTCCGACTCCCAGCGGGGCGATGGTGCCGACGCAGGCGAGGTGTGCCAAGGGCGGGTTCCGCGGCCGCCGCGTGATCTCCAGGATGTTCTGGCGCCGGTGGAACTGCTGTGGGCGCGGTTGAGCCACCCTGGTGCCCGGTCGAAGGTCGCGGCCGCCGTACGAGCCGAGCTCGAGGTGGTAGCTGGTCAGGCCGGACCTGCGCACGCCGGCGGGGTGCTGGCCCGACGGCTGGCCCGACGGCTCGCGGACCAGGGCGGCCCGGGAGAAGTCCGCAACGTGGTGGGCTGGCTGATGCGGCGAGGGCTTCCTCGTCGCCCGGACTGCACGGATGTGCGCTGCGACGAGGGCCTTCGCCTGGACGGCGGCGGTCCGTGCGAGACCTGCGAGTACCGGGTTGCGGACCGGCGAGCGCTGCGCCGTCGCGTCGAGGCCGACGTCGATGCCGAGATGGCGGGTGCTCCGCCGGCCGCGCGTCGGGCAGCGGTCGACGCGCGGCTGCGCGAGGCGGTGGCCAGGGAGGCCGAGCAGGTGCGGGTCCGGCATGCGCGGGCGACCGTCGAGCGGGCCGCTCGTCAGGCGGCCATCGCTCAGGTGCGGGCCGAGGCCGAAGCAGCCGAACAGGCCCGTCGTGCGGTGCCGTGTGCCGGGTGTGATGCGCCGGATGCGGCGGGCTTGTGCACGGCGTGCGCGACCTGGCGCTCTGCCGAGGCGGAGATCCGCGAAGCGGCACTGACGCAGGCCGCCGGGCAGGCCGAGGTGGACAACCTCAGCGACGTCGAGCGGATGGTCGTCCAGGCCGAAGTGGCCCTGCGGCGCGAGGTCGAAGAGGCGAGTGCTCGCGTTCGCGCTGACGGAGCCACCCGTGACGAGGTGGCGTCGCTGGCCCGGCTGATCGCGGAGACCGCGGTCTTCACCTCCCGCCGTTCAGCGTTGGCCCTGCTGGCTCACGGCGAGGTGGCTGCGGCGGAGGCCGACCTGGCGTTCGCGGCACGGATGCGTGGCGCGCACCGGTACCGCACGCGTGCGGATGCCGAGCGTGCGGCGGACGAGGCCGCCGAACAGGCCCGCGAACGCACGGCGCGCTACCTGCTGTCGGAGCGGCTTTCGGTACTCCGCACCCGGTGGCACCCCGCTGGCGCGCGCGTCACGCACGGTCCGCTCCGGCCTGCATGACCGCGGTGGGGCTCGGCTGCCCGGGCCGCTGCGCGGCGCGGAGTCGAAGGCCGACGCACCGGATCGGGCCTACCGGTCGGCGCCGTCGGCCGCCGCCGTGTGAAGCGGGCTCGGCGGACGAACTGCCCGCACCGCATCGCCGCCGGGTGCGGGTGCGGCTCCGGGTCACAGTGCGCACGACCGCACCGCGTCGACCCGGGCGCGGCCGGTGCGCGGTGCGCCGGATGGGGCGGCGTACCACCCGTCTGATCTTCGTGGGCGGCGCACCGCACCGGTGCGCCGCGGTGCGGCTGGTGGCCGGCGTGCGCACCGCACCACGTTCCCGCACCGGTGCGGTGCGCGGCCTTGGCGGTCCGCACCGCACCGGTGCGGGACATGATCCAGTTCCGTCCAACCGGGGCCGGTGCGGGGCCGTCGGAGGGACGGTGCGGGCAACCGAGCCGACGAAGACGGCGCTCCCTGGGCGTCACACAGCGTGTCCGCGTGCACCCCTTGTCGAGGTACGGGAGCAGTACGGCAGCCCCCTTGTCGAGGCGGCGGTCGTGTCGGAGGAACCCCTTGTCGAGTTCCGCGCCGTACCCCTTGTCGAGTTCGGCCGACGGCGCCGTGACCCCTTGTCGAGTCCTGCGTCCTGACGGCGTACCCCTTGTCGACGGCCTGACCACCCCTTGTCGAGTCGGCCAAGGAGCGGTTTCGCCGTGCCGAGCGTGGCCTCCGGCCTTGTTCGCGTGTGGGACGGTGCTCCGCCGGCCTCGGGGGCGCAGGCGGATGCCGGCCCGGGGGGACGGAGATTTCTCCTCCCTCCCTCGGCTCTGCGCGGTCACGGTCCGTACGGAGGGCAGGCGGGTCGAGCGGCGCTCCTCCCGGTGGTGCGCAGCGGCTCCGCACCGAGGAGTGCGTACCCGTGCGCACCGCCCCGGCCGGCTCGGCGCACCACCGGGAGGCGGCCGGTGCGCGACCGCGTGCGGACCGCACCACCGCACCGCACCACCGCACCGTCGGATGCCGTGCGGCGGTGCGGTGCGCGCACCCCTTGTCGGCGCCCCTTGTCGAGTGGTGCGCACCCCTTGTCGCCGGTCCCCTTGTCCGACTCGCGGTGTCCTCCGCCGCCGTGCGTTTTGCCTTGACAGCTTCCGCTGCGCGCCGTGATCAGGCCGACGACAAGGGGGGTCCGGAGAGCGTGAGCGCCATCCCCACCGGATGACGTGAAAGGACGGACACGGACGTGGCCACCAAGAATCACAGCTCTTTCGCCGCCGGCTCCTCCGAGTCCGAGTACGGCTCCAACGGCACGGTCCAGCGCATGAACCGTGACTGGGAAGTCCTCGGCCGCGACCTGCGTGCCGCCGACCACGTCGCTGCGTGGGCGGCACAGCACCCGGAGTTCGAGGGGATCGCCGTTCCCCAGGACGTGATCGACCGGCTGACGGCGTTCCGTCGCCGGGGCGACTTCGACGGGTACGACCGCGCTCTCGCGGTGCTCCTGGAACGGGCCACCGCGGAGACGTTCGACGGGCAGCTCGCCTGGCGGATCGTGGTGCGCGCTCTGCTGCCCAAGGCGATCTCGATTGCCCGGACGCAGATGCATTCCGCGATCGACTGGGACGACCTGTTCTCCACGGTTCTCAGCTGCCTGTTCGAGGTGGTGCGGACCTACCCGGTCGCGCGGCGGCCGCACGGGATCTTCGCGAACCTCTCCATGGACACCCTCTCGCTCGCCCAGGCAACCCTGGCCGCCGACTTCGACAGCCGCGGCGAGTTGCGCAGGATCGCCGCTTCGGTGTCTCCGCTCGCCGGCGACCGGCGCATCCGGGTGATGCCTCCCGCGGTGGAGGACCCTCACGTGCAGGCCTCGCTGGCCGAGCTGCTGGCCCGGGCGGCCGAGCTCGAGCTGGTGGGCGAGGACGAGCCGGAGCTGGCCGCCGACGATCCCCGCGCAGACCTTCTCGCTCTCGTGATGTGGGCGGTCGATGCCGAAGCGCTCTCGGTCTCCGACGCCCAGCGGATCACCGCCTACTACCTGGCCTCCTCGGACGATTCGGGGCGTCCGATCCGCACCACCAGGGCCATGGGGGCCGAGGGCGCCCGCCTGCGCCAGCGCGCCAGTCGCGCGGTGCGGCCGCTGCGCTGCGCCGACCTGGACGCCTACTACCTGGCCGCGGCCTGAACTTCGTCCCCGCCGGATGTCACACGGCGGGTCAAAACCACACCCCTAGTGGTTGATCGGCGCCCAGGCGCACCCATCCCCCTCCACTGATCCGACCGGGAGTACCGCTGTGTCCACGCTTCCCCACCCGCACGGTCCCTCCGTCCCACCGCTCGACGACGACGAGGAGCGCGTTGCCCGGGCCCGGCGTCGTCTGACCGTGCTCGCCACCGCGCTCGTCCAGAACCCGCTGGACCGTCAGGTCCACCAGGACCTGCGCGCCTTCATGGACAGCGAGTCGGAACCGGCACTGCAGTCCTGGGAGGCGCTGTTGTCCCGCAGTCCCGACGAACTGCGGGAGCGGATCAGCGCCCTGCTCGGCAGCCAGGTCGCGCGGAGGGCATCGTGATGTTCCGCCGTCGACGAGCAGCAGAAGCGGACTGGGCCGAGACCTACGTCCAGGACGAGTCCGCCGGCCACCGCACCGGCGAGGACGACGAGACCGGCTGGCAGTCCAGCGTCGCCGGCATGTCCGGGATGGCCCGGCTCGCGCGCTTCGGCATCTGGGTCGTCATCGCCGCCGGCCCGCTGCTGGGTTCAGCTGCCCTGCTCTCCTCCGCGTCTCCGAGCCAAGGAGCGACCAAGACCGCCCCGCAGACCCGGCAGGCCTCCGACACCGGGCCGTCCGGCTTCGCCCAGCTCTTCGTCGCGGCCTACCTGGAGGCGGGCGAGGGCACGGAGAAGAACCTCGCCCCGTACTACGCGGGCTCGGTGGCACTCACCCACGACCCCGGCACGCGTACGGCAACGCGCACCGCGGCGATCGCCTCGCACGAGATCAGCCCGGGCTACTGGTCGGTGACCGTCGCGGCCAGCATCGCGGCCAAGACCTCGAAGGACTCCTACCGCGACGCGGGCGTCCAGTACTACCGGGTCGCGATCCAGGCGATCGGCCCCCGATCGGCCGGCGGGGCAGCCGACACCGGCGCAGAGGTCGGGTACACCGCGGTGTCACTGCCGGCGCAGGTGGCCGCGCCCGAGGCACTCACGCCGGGCGGCCTCGGCTACGGAACCTCCCGCGGCAGCGGCACCTCGGACCCGGCCACGCAGACCGCGGCCTCGTTCCTCAACGCCTTCCTGGCCGGGAACGGCGAGCTGGACCGCTACACCTCCCCCGGCGTCGAGCTCCAGCCGGTCACGCCCGCGCCCTACACCGAGGTCAAGATCACCGATGTCGAGGACAACTCCGGTGACAGCGCCGACCAGACGGTGCCGGCCGACGGATCCAAGCGGCAGCTGCTGGTCACCGTCGACGCCACCGACAGCGACGGCAACACCTTCCCGCTGGCCTACGCCCTGACCCTGCAGGCCCGTGCCGGCCGCTGGGAGGTCTCGGCCCTCGACGACGCCCCGGCGCTCGGCCCGAGCAGCACGCCCTCAGCCGTCCCCAGCACACCCGCCACCACGGACGGCGACTCGGCGACCGCCTCCCCGTCGCCGTCGGCCTCCTGACCCGATCTCACGAAAGGCAACGCACATGCACACCCTGTCCGACCCGCACACCGTCGTCCTGGCCGGCGACATCATGGACTGGGCCACGCTCAAGACGAACCAGATCACCACCCTGGTGAAGCTGGTGGTCGGCGCCATGGTCCTGGTCGCCATCGCCATGGCGTACTGGAAGACGAAGAGCTGGGTGGCCACCCTGGTCGCCTTCCTCCTCGGCGCGATGGTGCTGTGGGGCATCGCCAACCTGCCGATCCTGCAGACCAAGGTCGGCTCCGAGATCGAGGACACCGGCTCCGCACCGACCTCGCACGTCCTCCAGCTTCCCCCCAACTCCTCCAGTGGGCGGTCACTGTGAGCGCCTCCGAAGAGGAGCTGGTCGGCCACTCCTACACCCGGGCGCGCAAGCACCCGCTGGTCATCGGCAAGCTCCCGGGAGCCGGACGGCTCCCGGGCGGCCCCTACACGATCACCCAGATCGTGACGATGGTCGTCGTGTTCGCGGCGCTCACCCTGACGCAGAGCCTGTGGGCGCACTTCGGGGTCGGCAACGTCCTGATCATGATCGCGTTCCCGTGGGGGCTGGCGTGGGTGCTGCGCTGGGCGCGGATCGACGGCCGGGATCCGGCGCGCGCCCTGCGCAGCCTCCTCGTCTACACCTCCACGCCCGCCGATGGCCGGCTCGCCGGCCGGCCGCAGCACACCCCGCGGCCGCGTCTTGTCCGAGGCCACTGCACCGTCCGCATCCTCACGCCTGCCGGCGCGGCACCGGTGCCGCAGGCTTCGGCTGCTCGTGTGGCGCCGCTGGCGCTTCCCGTCTCCGCCCGGTCGGCCCGCCGGCCGCAGCCCGTGCCGGCCGTGGCCGCCGTATCCGCCCCGGCCGACCGGCCTGATGCCGCCCCGCGCACCCAGCTGGAGGAGCTGCTCGCCTCCCTCGACGCCCGGCGCTCCGCCCAGTAAGACCTGCCTTCTCTCATCGAGGACCGACGCCATGCGCCTTCCTGTCCGTCACATCAGCGGCCATCTGATCTGGACCACCAACGCCACCGTGTGGGGCGTATGGCGTGTCGACACCGACAACTACACGCACGCCTCCCGCGCGACGAAGAGGGAGCGGCTCGACGCGCTCGAGTCACTGTTCAAGGCGCTGCGCGGTGAGGTCCTGTTGCTGAGCCTGTGCCCGCAGGTGGACGCGGCCTCCGTGGTCAAGCGCATGACCTCGGGCGTCGACTGGGACAAGTCGCCGGAGTACATCGATCTCAGCCTGAAGGTCCTCGACCAGCTGGAGGAGCTCGAACTCACCGGCCGGATCGACTTCCTGGCCCTGCCGCTGGCCCACACCGACTTCAAGCAGACCACCCGGGCCGTGGCCTCTTCGGCCCATGCCGAAGTGATGTCCGCCCTCGGGCTGCCGGTGCCGCCGGTGAGCGTCCGCGAGGAGTCCGAACGCCTCAAGCAGGCCCGCCGTATGTCCGCGTCCTGGCCCTCCGGCGTCAGGCTCCGGCCGGCCACCGAGGCGGAGATCCTCTGGATCTACGGGCACAGCGCCCGCCGCGGACTGGAGGAGCCGCTGCTGCCGGAGGACGGCGCGCCCCGCGCCCTGCGCAGCCGCGGCCACACCACCGCGGCCCACACTCAGGTCATCCTCGACGAAGGAGGCCGCGGCGATCGGGAGAGCAAGGGCCCCACCAACCCGTTCCGCCGCCGGTACTTGAAGGCCACCACCGAGCACGGCTCGAGCTACCAGGCCTTCTCCGTCCTGTCCGAGATGCCCGAGGCATTCCGGTTCCCCGGCAGCGAATACCTCGCCGCCCTGGACGACTTCGGCTTCCCCGTCGACTGGACGGTCCGGATGCACATCGAGTCCGGTTCCAAGGCCGAGCCCAAGAGCCGCCGGCAGCAGCGGGAGCTCGCCCACCAGCGCACCGAATACGACGGCGAGACCGCAGGCGTGCCGGCGTCGTTGGACAAGGCGTCGTTCGCGCTGGACGAGTACCGCGACCGGCTGACCGCCTCCTCCACCGAGGTGGAGATCCGGGCGTCCATCGCCACCTGCGTGTGGGGAGCGACCCCGGACGAGGCCAACGAGAAGGCCGCCTTGCTGCAGAACCACTTCGGCGGCAACGACTACACGATGGTGCGCCCAATCGGCGACCAGGTCGCGCTCTTCCACGCGATGCTCCCCGGAACCCGCACCCCCAAGCCCCTGCTCGACTTCACCCAGTACATGCTGGCGCGCGACTTCGCGATGGCGATGCCGTTCTGCGGCGCCGGCCTGGGCGACGACTCCGGCTCGCTGTACGGGCTGCAGCTCAGCGGCGGAGGCGTGCGGCCGGTATTGATCGACTTCAGCCACGGCCCGAGGGTCAACGCCTCCGCCTCCGCGGCCTTCGTCGGCGAGCTGGGATCCGGCAAGAGCGTCGCCATGAAGACGGCGATGTACTCGATCCTGTCCACCGGCCACCGCGAGGGGTCCGCCGGCAGCCGGGGCCGCGCCCTGGTCATCGACCGCACCCCGCAGCAGGAGTGGAGCCGCTTCGCCGTCGCATGCCCGGGCACCACCCAGATCATCCGGGTGGACGAGACCGCCGGCGTCAGCCTCGACCCCCTGCGCGTCTTCCGCGGGCCGCGGGCCGCGCGGTACTGCGAGAGCTTCCTGACTCCGCTGCTCGACATCGCGTCCATGTCCGTCGAGGGCGTCACGCTCGCGGACGCCATCGAAGCCACCCGCCTGGGCCCCAATCCCGGCATGACCGCCCTGATCACCACCCTGGCCGAGCGGGCCAAGACGGTCGACCCGGACGAACCCAACGACGCAGCCGTGCGCGCCGCCGCCAGCGAACTGGTGCGCAAGATGCGCTCCCTGGCCAAAAAGGACCTCGGCCGGGTGATCTTCGACCCGACCCTGCCGGTCGTACAGATCACCAACGCCGACTCGATCGTGTTCGCCGTCGACCGTCTGGGCCTTCCCAGCAAGGAAGACCTCTCCGAACACCGCCTGCCTTCCCTCGAGGTGGAAAAGAGGTTCGGCTGGCGGCTGATGTACCTGATGACGGCCCTGTGCCGGGAGATCAGCTTCGCCAACCCCCAGGAATTCTGCGGCGTGTTCCTGGACGAGTGCTGGTGGCTGACTTCGAGCGCAGAGGGCTCCAACCTGCTGCTCGAGATCATCGCCGACGGCCGCAAGCACAACGCCGGCGCATTCGCTGGCAGCCACGACCCCTACGACATCGGGCCGAAGAGCGAGATCGGCGACAAGATCCGCGCCCTGCTGAGCCACATCTTCGTCTTCCGGCACCGCAGCAAGCCGCTGGCCGCCCGCTGCCTGGAGTTCCTCGACCTGGACCCTGCCGACCCGGAGATGATCAAGCTCATCACCGAGAACCTCAGCCCGCTGAACCTCTCCGACACCGAGCGGCAGCTGCGCGCCGGCGAGTGCCTCTACCGCGACCTGCGTAAGCGGATCGCCGGCATGAAGGTCCTCATCCCCGCCGACGAGCCGGCGGCCGAGGCCATCCACACCACCCCCGGCCAGCACGAGGACGCGGGCGCCGCGGTCGAGGTCCTGCCGCTTGAGGAGGCCCTCGCGTGAAGCCGCCCCGCCGGCCACGGCTCTCGCGGCGCGCCCTGCGGCTCTGGCTGATCGCCATACCGCTGGCGCTGTTCCTGGCCCTGGCCGGGACCGTTGCCTTCGCCGACCCGGAGCCCAACCCCACGCCCGGCACCGCTCCCACGGCGCCCGGGTCCACCCCGTCTCCGACGCCCGGAACCGGCGGCAGCACGGACAAGCCGAGCGACGAGGACACGTACGACCCGATGGAGCCCCGGCCCGGGGTCACGCCAGGCGCGAACCCGGACAACAAGCCGATCGAGGACCTGAGCAAGACCCCTGCCGACGCCAGCGACGGTCTGTTGCAGCCGTTCAATGTCACCGACGAGTACGGCGTACCCATCTCCGCGTACAGCGTGGACGCCGACACCGGCGACTGGAACGACATCGACCTGAAGCTGTGGAACATCCTCGCGCAGCTGTTCTTCGGCGTGTGCAAGTGGTTTGTGGGGTTCAGCTGCTGGTTGATCGACTGGGCGCTCGGCTTCGGCCTCGCCAAGATCATGGTGGGGCCGGCCGACGACATCGCCACGACCCTGCGCGACCAGGTCATCAACCGGCTCGGCCTGCCCGCCCTCTTCCTGGTCTTCGCGTTCGCCTACGCAGCCTGGCACATCCTGTTCAAGCAGCGCAGCCGCGGCTTCGCCGAGGCCGGGATGTCGCTGGTGGTGGCGGCGCTCGCGACCACCGTGCTCATGTCGCCGGCCCAGGTTCTGCTCGGGACGCACGACGAGCCGGCCCCGGGCGGGTCGACGATGCTGCTGTCCGAAGACGGGCTGCTGGGCAAGACAAGAGACTTCTCGCTCGAGGTATCGGCACTCATCCTGTCGAACGACCCCGACGGGCAGGCCACGTCCAAGGAGGTGAGCCGGCCGATCACCAACGCGCTCGTCGACGCGTTCATCGTCAAGCCGACCCAGCTGATGCTGTACGGCAAGACCTTCGAGGGCGAGTGCTCGAAGGCCTTCGCCCAGGCCTCGCTGATCAAATACAACTACGAGCAGCGTGGCCTGAACTTCTTCGACGCCGAGGCGAACCTGCAGAACACCGAAGGCGGGGCCACCTACAACGACCAACTGCTCAACGCAGGCGAGCACTTCACCAAGGTGTGCAAGGTCAAGGACGGCGACGCCAAGAAGGCCTCCGCCGACCAGACATTCTCCGCAGCGTTCGTGGCCCTGGCCGCGGTCATCGTGTCGATCCTCATGGTCCTGGTCACCGGCACCTTCCTCGTCTCCCAGGGCTGGGTCGCCTTCGAAGGCATCCGCGGCCACTGGGCCCTGGCCGCCGGCATCCTGCCCGGCGGCGGCCGCGCCGTGCTGTGGCGCTGGTTCTCGGCGATCACCAAGGCGATCCTCGGCGTTGCCCTCGCGGTCCTATTCCTGGGCGTCTTCATCGTGGTCATCCTGGCGCTGATCGACGCCGATACCGGCAAGGTCCTCGCGGTCAAATTCATCGTCATCGACATCGCCGCGGTCGCAGGCCTCGTCGGCCAGAAGAAGATCAAGGAGACCGCCCGGCAGGTCGCCGTCAACCTGAACCGACGCCTGGCCAACGCCCGGGTGGGCGGCAGCCGTCAGTCCGTGTTCAACTCCTTCGGCCGCTACGCCGAGACCGCACCCGGGCTCAAGCAGCTGTTCGGTGAGGCGAAGGGTGAGGCTCGCAAGGTGTCCCGCCCGATCGGACGGGCCGGCCGCAGCGCCAAGCAGATGTGGGTCGGTCCCCCGCAGAACCGCCGCAAGGGCGGACGAGTCCGGGCCGCCGCGCGGCTGGCGACCAACGCGGCCGCGGCGGTCGGCACGGGCGGAGCCTCGGCCGCGGCCAAGGTGGCGGCCCAGGGCGCGGCCAAGCAGGCGCTGCGCAAGCGGCTGGCCACCGCCGCGGCCAACAAGATGTCCCAGAGCCGCGGCGGCCGGGCCACGATGGCGACCGGCAAGGTCGCGGCCGCGACGGCCAAGTACGGCTGGAAGGCCACGAAGTTCACGGCCCTGGCGACTGTCGGCGCCCCGGTCGGCATTCCCCGCGGTGTGGCAGCGACCAAGCGGGGCGGCGCCGCGGCGGCGGCCCGCGCCAACCAGGTCAGGACGCAACTCACCGCCGCCAAGGACCAGGCTGCCAACCGCGTCGGGCAGAAGGTCGACGGAGCCAAGGCCTTCGCAGACGAGTACCGGCGCAATGTCGCCACCGCGAGCCGGTTCGTCGCGCGCAGCAGCGCCAACGCCCAACTGGGCTTCGCCGCCACGTTCGGTACTGCCCAGGCGAGCAGTAGGTCCGGCCCCAGGATCTCCGCGGCCGCACCCCGCACACCCGGTGCGCCCCCGGCGACGGGCTCGGCCTCGCCGTCCACGAGCGCCTCCACGCCGCCGTCGGCGCCCAGCGGTGCCGCCTCCGCGGTGGCCTCGGCCGCCGCAACGCCACCGACGAAGAAGGGCGACGACGCGCCACCTGCCCCACCTGCCCGCGTGCGCAGCGTCCGCCGCGCCACGCGTCCCGCCGGGCCGCCTCGGCGGTCCAGCTGATCAGCGTTCCGGGGCGCGCCCTGCGCCCCGGAACGCAGCCCGCCTCTCCTCCTCCTCTTCCTTAGTCATGTCACGGGGGTTTTCATGTCCGCTCCTGCGCCCGGCCGGCCGCGTGCCGCCGGCACGATCGCCTTGTTCGTGGCCGCCGCGGTCCTGGCGGTTCTCGGCGTCGCGCTGCTGGTTACCCCGGCGGACACGTCCCCCTCCGATGGCGCTATCGCGGCTCCCTCGACGACCAACCGGGCCATCCCGGCCACCGAAGAAGAGCCAGCCAGCCCTCAGCCATCGGCCACCGCGCCCTCGTCGACTTCTCCCACCCCGAGTACGACGTCGACGGCAGCCCTGCCGCCCGAGGCCGCTGACGTGGCCCGCGAGTTCACCATCGCGTGGGCCAGCCACGACGCCCGGCGGGACACCTCCTTCAGCGACGCCGGCGGCCGGGCCGCTGCGTACGCGAGCGGCGACCTCGCCACCGACCTGCGCGAGACGAACACCCGCTCGGCGCATCAGTGGCAGGAATGGAAGGCCACCGGCACCCGTGTCACAGCCAAGGTCACCGGCGTCGAGCTGCCCGACGGCGCCCCGGCTCCCAGCAATCACCTTGCCTATGCCCGGGTCTTCTACGACCTGGTGGTCGCACCCGAGAAGAAAGCGGCTCAGCACAGCAGGGAACAGCTCGCTTTGGAACTGCGCCAGGACTCCTCCGGCTGGCGCGTGACCGCGCTCCCCAACGCGTAAGGGCGCCCGGTGAACAAGTTCCTCAAGACGATCGGGTACCTGGCCCTGTCCTTCTGCATCCTGATCGGCGTGCTGCTGATGGGCATCGCCTACGTCATCGGCAGCGACAACAGCAGCGACGACCTGCAGAACGCCGGGTTCGGCGGCAGCATCTCCGACGGCGCCGGCGTCCCCGATTGGCTCGTCGACCTGATCAACCAGGGCATCAGCGAGTACGGATGCTCCGAGGTCACGCCCGCACTGATCGCCGCTCAGCTCTACAGCGAGAGCGGCTTCAACCCGGACGCCCAGTCCAAGGACCCGAACACCGGTGCTCCGATCGCGGACGGGATCGCGCAGTTCATCCCCGGCACGTGGAAGGCGCACGGCGTCGACGGCGACAAGGACGGCGACAAGGACGTGTGGGACCCGGCTGACGCCGTGCCGGCCGCGGTCGCCTACGACTGCTACCTCGCCGGACTGGTCGATGAGGTTCCTGGCGACGCCACCGACAACATGCTCGCGGCCTACAACGCCGGCCCGTACGCGGTCCAGAAGTACAAAGGGATCCCGCCGTACGACGAGACCCGGAACTACGTGAAGAAGATCCGCGATCTCGCCGCTAAGTGGACCGATGCGGTCCAGGAGGGGAGCGGCACCGTCACCGGGTCGGGGAAGACCGGTCGCGTCGTCGCCGCCGCTCAGGATGCTCTGGGCACCTATTACCAGTGGGGCGGCAACTGCAAGCGGCCCTACGACCGCAAGAGCGGCAACGGCTGTGATTGCTCGAGCCTGGTGAAGATGGCGTGGTCGGCGGCCGGCGTCAATCTGCCTCGCACCACCTACGACCAGGTGAATGAAGGCAGCCCCGTCCGCTCCGTGAACGACCTGCGCCCGGGAGATCTTCTCTTCTCCGAGGGCAGCGGAGCGAGCCCCAACCACGTGGCTCTCTATCTCGGCAATGGTCAGGTCATTGACGCACCGCGGACCGGGATGAAGGTGCGGATCAAGCCGCTCTCCTACTGGACGTCGCAGATCGTCGCCATGCGGCACATCGGCTAACCGGCGGCATTCGGGCTGCCTCGTTGCGGTTGCCTGGTCGGCAGCCAGCGGACAAATCCTGCCACCGGGTCTTCAGGGCCGCCAAGACGCCCCTTCGTGGAACGGCGTGCGCCGGCCTCCGCACGGTCCGCGCCCCTGCAGCCCTCGCGATTCCGAAAAGACGGTTCACCCGATGTCACACGGCGGCGCGTTTCGACACCCCTATAGACATCCGCCACCCCGAAGGCCTTCAGGAGGTACCCGATGTCCCGTGCCGTCCCCGTCCGCCCCGCCGGACGCCGGTGAGGCCACGATGACGACGAATGACGTGATCGACGAGCTGATCGACACAGCCGGGAAGCTGCCGCAGTACGGGCAGACCGCCATGGACTGGGCTCTGGGGAACGCCTGGTGGGTCCTCACCCTGGCCGCCGTCGGCGTGGTCGTCGGGCAGCTGGCTCGGTGGCTGCTGAGCCGTCCGACGCTGCGAGACCGGTCCGCGGTCGAAGTGCTGCCTACCACCGGCTTCGACCCGGTGCTGGAGGACGTGCTGCGGTTCGCCCAGCAGCTCGCACGGGCTCAGCAGAACGCCTCCCGCTGGCTGCTGCCCGCGCGCGGCACGGCCGTGCGCGTGCGGCTGATGTCGACCGGCGGCCCGCTGACCCTGCGTGTCGAAGGCCCCACCCGGGCGGTCTCGGTCCTGCGTCACCAGGGCTACGCGAACTGCGAATTGCGAGCGGTCACCGGTGATGCCGGCCAGACCGAGCCGCCGAAGATCCGCCTGGGCGTCACGCCCAAGGCCGCCCAGCCCGTCGTCGCGGCCGCGGCCGCGTGACAGCCCGCCCGTACTGAAGGACACGCAATGACGCAGTCTCCCGAACAGCCCGGCCCGCCGGTGCCCCTCTCCAAGGACACACCGCCTCCACGCCGTCCGTCCTCCAGGAAGATCCATGTGGCCCGCGCCGAGCTGGCCCTGGCCCTGCCGGATCACCTCGCCCTGCGCGACATGCCCCTCAAGCCCGACCCGCTGCAGGCCATGGCCTCCGCGGTAGCCGACGTCCGGGAAGACCTCGGCGAACGCGCTGACCTGGTCCTGGACCTCGTGCCGGTCTCGCCGGCGAAGGTCGGCAGGAAACGAAGCCGGCTGCTTGCCGCGGCCCGGCGGCGTCCCAGCGACATGCCCGCCATACCCGGGCTCCCGCGCCAGCCGGGCACCGGTTTCAGTCTGGAGGGCCTGTCCGCGATCGGCGCTGAGGTCGCGGCCGAGATGCGCGGCAACCAGGGCCGACGTCCTGCGTCGCGTCGGCACTCCATGCTCCGGATTACGCGGACTTCGGACATGAAGGCCGCCATGGGCAAGTTCCTTCCCGGTGCGGCCCCGGTGTTCGACCTCCAGCTGTTGGTTCGCACCTGCTCCGCCGACCCGCACAGGGCGCGGCTGCTGCTCGATCAGGTCCTGGCCGCGCTCGAGGCATGGTCTGGCGAGAACCATCTGCGCCCGGTCGGCCTCAACCTCGGCGTCACCCGGGTGCGGTCCGACTCGCTGCTGTACCGGCGCAGCTTCGACAGCCGTTTCGAGACGGGGGCGTTCAGTCCGCGTCGCCACGGCTGGGTGACCGCGGCCGAGATCGCCGGGCTGCTGAAGCCGCCCACCAAGCACAACTCGGCGGCGAACATCGCCCGTTCCGGAGGTACGGTGCCGCCTCCCCCGGCCAACCTTCCCACGTGGACCGGCCAGCCGGATCTGATGCCGCTGGGCTGGGTCCCAAAGCCAGGAGGGGGCGAGCGTCTGGCTGGCGTGCCGCTCGTCTACTTGCTGTTCGCGCTGTCCCTGGGCAAGGCCGGCTTCGGTAAGACGGAAATGTCGCTGGTCCAGGCGATCGCGCTCGCGCACTGCGGTCACGGCGTCCTCTTCCTTGATCCGCACGGGGACGGCTGGCAGCGCGCCCGCCCGTACCTCGCGCACGACCACCTGATGGACCGGATCTGGGAGATCGACCTGACCTCTCCCGACCTGGACAGGATGGTCGCCTCGTGGAACCCGCTGTCGATGCAGAATCGCCATGAGGCGGATATCCCCGACATCGTGCAGTACATCGTCACGGGGTTCTCCAGTGCTTTGAACTGGGGAGACTCGGCCGGACGTGCGAAGACCATCCTGACCAATGCCGTGAAGTCGCTGGTGGAGCTGTCACTTCTGCTCGCCCGGAACAACCAGCCCGGGCTGGCACCGACGGTCTTCCAGATCCGGACTGTCCTCAGTGACGAGGAGTGGCGCGACACGATCGTGCCCTACCTGTCGAAGGAGCTGCGGGACTTCTGGACCAAGACATTCCCCAAGTACCCCGGGGATGCAATGCCGGTGGTCACGAACATCATTGAGCGGCTGGACTCGTCGAACGCCATCAAGGCGCTGCTCGGTTCCAGCACGTCGAGCTACGACATCCGGACCGCCATGGACACCGGGAAGATCGTGTTCATCTGCACCTCGGGCACCGGAGACACCGACCGGATCATCAGCTCCCTGCTGATTTACGACCTGTTCCGGGCCGGCCTCGCGCGGCGCGACGTGCCGGCGGATCAGCGCAAGGACTTCTACGCGTTCATCGACGAGCTCACCGCCGTCGACGGCGCCTCGAAGGGGACTCTCGCGCAGATCGCGGAGCAGCTGCGGAAGTTCAAGGTGAAGCTCCTCGCCATGACGCAGATGGCTCAGCGGCTGACGCCCACGACCCGTCAGGGCTTGCTGCAGAACCTCTCGTTGCTGTCGACGACAGGATCCGATGTCGACGAGGCCCAGATGGTCACGCGCCGGTGGGGCAAGCTGGTCGACCCGTACACGATCACCCAGCTGCAGCGCTACAACTACGTGATGTCCGTGACGCTGGAGGACGGACCCACCGATCCGTTCCGTGTCCGCGGAGCCAGCGTCGACGAGCTCTACGCCGAGTACTACCGGGAAAAGGATCTGCCCGCGCTGTCGGCGGCCGTCGATGAGAACCTCCAGCGCCGGAGGGTCCGCGACATCCTCGACGACCTGCGCAGGCTCGACAACCGGATCAAGGGGTTCGTCAGCAAGCTCCCGGCGCCGCCCCCGGATGACACCGACCCGGATGACCAGCAGCCAGCCGGCAAGCCCGCGCCGGGCAGCGGCCCGTCGGCCTCGGGAGCCGGCGCTGACCGCGTCTCCGACAAGCCGGGCACCGTCGTCAGCAGCCCGGCGCCCCACCCGAGCTCCGCCAGCGGACCCGCCAGCACGGATACGGAACTCGCATGACCATCCTCACCGAGAGCGCCGTCGTACCGGTGCGCCACAAGAGCTTCACGTCCCTGGCCAAGATGGCCCTGGACGTGCTGTACCAGCACCGCGTGATGTCGACGCCCCAAATGCACCAGCTGCTCACGCCCCAGGCCTCCCGCCCGGTCTACCTGCTCAACCAGCTCAACGAGCTGCGCAACGCGGGTCTGGTGCATCGGATGCGGGCCCAGGGCGAGGCTCGGGGCCCGAACCGGCGGAACCTGCCCTACCTGTGGTTTCTCACCGAGATCGGCGCGGCCGCGGTAGAAGAAGCAGGGGAGTTGCCATCTCGTCTCTACCGCGTCACACCCGAGTCGGTCGCCGGCTCGCGTCAGGCCCACACGCTGGCTGTGAACGCGGCCGGACTGGCATTCGTCCGCCACGCGGCGCGCCTGGGACACGAGTGCGGGCCCCTGGACTGGACGCCCGAGGTCGCGCACCGGATCCGCGACGGGCAGCGCCGGGTGGAGGACGACCACGTCATCTCCGACGCGGTCCTGCACTACGTGGACCTCTCCCATGGACGGCGGAAGATGCTCACGACGTTCATCGAGGTCGACCGGGCCACGATGACCACGGCGCGGCTGGCCGCGAAAGTCGCCGCCTATGGGCGCCTGTTCGAGTACGTCCCGCAGCATCCGGACCGCTCCCGCCGCTCGGCGGCCTCAAGCCGTCCGGCCTGGCAGTACACCTACCCGGTCTTCCCTCGGCTTCTGGTCGTTCTGGACGGGCCGCGAACGCGGACCCTGCCGGCCCGGCTCGAGGCGCGAACCGCCGACCTGTACGCCCTCACGCGGGCCGACCCTCGCCTGTCCCGGCTCGCGGGGCGCCTGCAGATCGGCGTCACCACGCTTCAACTGCTCCAGGACCGCGGGCCGTTCGAGCCGATCTTCACCGTGCTGCTGCGGGGCACGCCGGAGGACCGTCCGCCACTTACCGACCTGTACCTCAAGCACGCCCAGTGATCCGGGCCGGCCTGTTCGGGCCGTGCCAGGATCCGCCGTAGGGAGGACACCCAGCCCATGAGCACCTCCACCCTGGAGGACGCGGCGCCCGCCGGCAGCAACATGATCCAGCTCGCCGAGATTCTGCAGCGCAGCGCCAAGCTGCGGCAGCGGCGTTTCGAGATGCTGCCCCTGCAGGGTCCCGGCGCTGCCTTCACCGAGCCGCAGGGCCGCAAGCCGGGGGACGCGACTGCCCCCGAGGAGCTGTCCGACCTGATCTCGAGCATGTCGGTCGTCGGCATGCTCGAGCCCGTCCTCGCCGAAGAGATCGCGGTCGCTGATCGCGCGCCGGTGATCCGCCTGGTCACCGGCGAGCGACGGCTGCGCGCCATGCGGTGGGGTGCCGCACATCTGCCGGACAACCCGCACTTCGCCGCGCTGCCCGCGGTGGTCTGCCCCGGTCCCCTCAGCGACGAAGAGCGCCATATGTGGCGGTTCGTCGAGAACTTCGCCCGTGAACCGCTGCGCCCTGGGGAACAGGCGGCCGCGCTGATGTACCAGCGGTGTGCCGTCCTGGTCGGCAAACTGCTGCGGGCCGGCAAGCCGGTGCCGGCGGAGGTCTACGGGATCACGGACTCGGTCGAGCGGTTCAAGGCCTTGGAGAGGATCCGCGGGACCGACCAGTCCTGTGCCGCGCCCTGGTCGGAAGTCCTCACCCGGCTCGGCCTTCAGCTGACCGAGCGCAAGGCCACCGAACTCGTGCGTGCCTTCCGGGAACTGCCGCGTGACCTGACCGAGGAGATGGACGAAGCCGCCATCCGTCTCAACACGCGCATTCGCTTCGCCGCGCTTCTGCGCGGCCGCGAGTCGGCCGCCTCGGAGATCTGGGCGGCGCTCAAGAACTCTTCGCGGCTCCACCTGCTGCCCACCGCGGTGAACGTCGGTCTGACGTCGCCGGAGCTCGAGCCGGAGCAGATCATCGAAACCGCCGAGGTCCGTCAGGAGCAGGCGAATGCCAGCCGCCGCGCCGCCCTCACGCGCGTTCCCGACCCGGTGCCGGAGGAGGAGGCCGGGCAGGAGACCGAGGCGCCGTCGTCTCACGACGTGTCCGAGACCAACAGCGGTACACCCACGGTCTCCTCGGCACTTGGTGAGCCTCGGACTCTCGTGCAGCCAGCAGAGCCCGAGGTTGCCGGGGAGCCCGAACCACCGGCGCCGCAGGCGGACGCGGCGGTGGTCCGGGGCGCGCTGGACGGCCTGCGGGCCCTGCTCGCGGAACTACGTACCGGCCGACAGGTCGGCCGGTACGACCTCGGCTCGCTGCGCCTTGCCACCCGCGAACTCAACCAGTACCTCGGCGAGGAGATGCCTCGCCTCGAAGAGAGCGAGCACGCCGCATGACCCTCACTTCCCTGCCCACGCCCCGTGTCGGACTGCCGCTGCCGGGCCGCGGCTGCGACTGCCGTACGTGCGCCTTCTGGACCGGTCCGGACGGGCGCGGCGGCCCGGCCACGGTGGAGCCGCTGTGTTCGGGGAGCAATTCCGACTGCTCCTACTGCGGATGCGCGGCGACCGAGGCCGGGGCGCCCACGAACGCGTGCGGCGGCTGCCCGATCCGCTGCGGAAGCCGTACCGACATCGCCCGGTGGATGGGCGACGTCGGCGGCACACTCGCCTTTGACGACATCGTGATCGACGGCGAGCTGCCCGACCTGCCGGCGTTCGTTCCGATGACCGACGGCTCCGCCGTGACCCAGCTCGACGCGAGCCTGCGGTGGCCGGCCTACGGAGTCGGGATGCGCCGGGTCTTCAGCCCGGACACTCACACGATCTACCCGCGGTTCGCCGGCAAGTCGGCCCGCGAGGCGCTCGCCCTGCGGGATGACCAGAAGGCCGTGCTCGTCGGCTACGGCGAAGATCCCCTTGTGGAGGCCTTCTGGACCTACCGCAAGCGCGACGGCCTGGTCGAGGAGATCGCCTCACAGGGATGGGACCTCGTGCTCTCCCCGAACTACTCGATCTACGGCAACTGGCCCCGCACCGAGCACCTGCTGAACATGCGTCGCTGCCTGTTGATCGCCCAGGAATTCGCCGACGCCGGCGTGGCCGCGGTCCCCAACGTGTACTGGTTCCGCCTGGAGGACCTCAAGCGGTACATCGCCTGGATCGAGGACGCGCCCCCGCCGGCCATCGCCGTGAACGTACAGACGGTGCGGGAGAACAGCAACTGGGACACCTGGGCCCTGCCCGGCCTGTACTGGCTCGCCGAGAACCTGCCCGCCGATCTCCCGGTGATCCTCACCGGCCTGTCCCGCGTCGACCGGATCGCCCAGGTCGTGGCGCTCTTCGGGAACCGCTTGACCCTGATCAGCCAGAACCCGCATCAATACGCCCTGCACGGAGCGATCATGACCGCGAACGGGCGCGAGGACATCCACGCTCGGCCGGCGGACGCCTTCGCGGCCACCGTGCAGTTCATGGCCTCACTTCTGCCGGGCCGCCAACCCTCGTAAATCGGAAAATCACAAGAATCCGCCGCCGTGGATGTCACACGGCGGCGGATTTTCGCACCCCTATGAGGCGAAACCCACGGGAGGAGCCTCAAGATGTCGACACCCACGTCACCGAAGCCGGAGCCCTCGGCGCCAGAGTCGCTGGCTGTCCCGGCTCCCGCCACCTGGCAGCTGTCGATCCTCACGGTGTGGCATCCGGCTCTCGGCATGGCAGTGGACCCGGTGGCCGTTCTGGCACTCGACGCCGCGCCCGATGCGGACCCCGCGCAACACGTCGTGTGGGTCCCGCTGGTCTATGACGAGGCCAACCCCTGGCGTGAGCGCCTCGCCGAAGGCGTCACACCGGAGAAGGTCGATCGCTGGCAGGAGGAGAACGGCGTCTGCCAGCTCTCCCTCACCGACGTCCCCCCGGGCGCCGCCGACCTGCGGCACGCCGCCGAGCTCGTCCTCGACCAGCTCCTGGCCGAGGTCATTCCGGTCCTTCCGCCCCGGGACGGCGCGTGATGGGCACCAACTCCAAGAGCAGCCACGCCTCGTACGCCATCGCGCCGAGCGACACGGCCGAGGCTGTCGAGGCGAGCGGGGCCGGCGCGCCGCCGGACGAGCAGCAGCTGAGCGACGAACTCGTCACCGCGAAGACGGACCTGATGGTTGCGATGGACAACCTGGACCATATCGCTGCGGGCGGCGAGGAGGGGAATGCCGGATACCCGGACCTGCCCGAGGACCCCGTCGAGCGGTACGAGATCTTCGCCGAGCAGATCAAGGCCGCCAAGGAAGCCATCGAGACGATGAAGGCCGAGGGCGCCTCCGAGGAGGAGATCCAGGCCCAGCTCGACGCCCTGCGGGCACAGTCTCTCGAGTACCTGAACAGCCTCTCTCCGGAGGAGCTGCAGCAGATCGCCGCGGCGAAGGGATTCGAGCACCCCGCGCTCGTCGGGCTGTCCGGCACGGGCCAGCACCCCCTGGTCCACTGGCTCGACCCCTACTACGACGACCCGATCCCGTCGAAGCAGAAGATCCAGGCCGCCGCGCTACAGCGCTACAACCAGTTGCTGTCCGGGGGCACCGTCGGCGGGATGACCCTCGCCGATCTCTACCAGATCGAGGGCACTTCGCTGCCGTCCCCCGGGCCGGCAGGGACATGGACGGCCACTCCGGAACAGTTCGAAGCCGCCGTGACGGCGTGGGAGGCCGCCTGCCAGGAAGTGGCCGACGCCAAAGGCATCTTGGACAGTGAGAAGCTGCAGAACCTGCTGCAAGCGGAGAAGCAGGTCCTCACGGCCCAGTGCCCGCAGATGCCGGACCTGGAGGAAATCCAGGCCGGCTACAAGGTGTGGACCGGGGACCCTCTGGAGATCGCGAAGATCAGCACCTCCACGGTCCTCCCGCTGGTCCAGGACGCCGTTGCTGCGGGGGACATGTCCCTCGCAGACGCTCAGCACCTCAAGCCGCGAGAGATCGTCGACCTGCTGCGCACCGGCACCGCGGAGACCGAGAAGGAGGCCCTGAAGGCCAAGTCACAGGCGCGGCAGGACCAGCTGGCCGCGCTGGACAAAGCCCTGGACGTCCATTCCGCGGCCAAGCCCGATCTCAGCAGCCCTCTCGCCCTTCCCGACCTGGAGGGGAATCCGGAGGCGGCGGCCCAGGTCGCGGAGTGGGCGACGAGCACGGGCGAGCTCCACACACTGCAGACGGATGCTCAGGGATGGATCCACGGCGTACTGCAGCCGGCGAGCGATATCTCCATGGGCAATCCCGGGCTGCTCACGTCGCACACCGTGGCCCCCAAGGCGCTCACCAACGAGTTCAACGCGTGGGCCAAAGAGCAGAAGCTCGGCGACCTGCGTGAGGTGGCCGAGCAGATGGGAATGCCGGACGCGGACAAGGCGGCCCGCGCGCACGTCACCAGCTTCATCGCCTCGAGCTTCAACCCGGCCCTGGACAAAGAGGAAATCAACGCGAAGGTCGCGGCCGCGGCGGCGAAGAAGAAGACCGGTCCCCCGGCCGGAGTGGACAACGGCCTGGCGTCCGACGAAGCCGTCAAGGCCTTGCAGAGCAAGCTGATCACCTCCGGGTCCTCGCCGTCGTCCGCTCCCGCCTCCTCGACGCCGTCGCCATCCCAGGCGGGCGGGCTGACGAAGGAGGCCAAGGAGGCGGCGGCGCTGAGCATGGGTGCAAGCCCTGAGCAGGCCAAGAAGCTCGCCGAGACGCCGACGCCTTCCCCTGCGGCCGGCTCCGTTCCCAAGGCCCCGGTCAAGCCGGCGCCGCCGGGTTCCTTCAATGCCAAGGTCCAGGCCCTGGTGGCCAACCTCCAGCAGGTCAAGGCCACCACTCAGGATGTGCCCGCGCGTATCGACGCGGACGTGGTCGGCTCCTGGTCGTTCGGGCCCGGCAAGACCGCGAATCTCGGGGGCACCTACGCCAAGTCTCTCCACGACGCCCCGGACGGCTCCGCATGGCTGTTCAAGGCCGACAAGGATGGCGGGGCGATCGCGCACGCGGAATCCGCGGCCTCGCACGCCCTGTCGCTGGGCGGCCTGCCCTCGGTGCCGGTGTACGTCAAGAACGTCGAGGGCAAGAGCGGCAGCGTCCAGCCGCTGCTCAAGGACACGCACCACTTCGCCTCGGAGCCGCAGAACTGGTCCCAGTCGGAGGTGGACGCCATCGTCCGTTCGCACGTGGGAGCCTGGCTCGTCGGTGATCACGACGGCCATCAGGCGAACGTACTGCGCACCGCCTCGGGCGGCCTCGTCCGGTGCGACCTCGGCCAGGCGTTCAAGCACTACGGGCAGGACCAACTCGCGTTGGGGTACGCCCCGTCGGGAGGCGGTTCCTACGACCCGGTGCACCAGAAGCTGTACCAGGCGGCACTGTCGGGAGGCCTCGGCGACGGCATCAAGGTCAACCCCGCCGTGGCGCACCCGATTATCAAGAACTTCGAAGCGATCCCCGACTCCCAGTGGCGCTCGATGCTGCACTCCACCGCCCACGAGGGCGTCAAGGCCGGCGTCCACTGGGTGCCGACGATGCGCAAGGCGGCCGCCAAGAAGCACGGCATCCCGTCGGCCAAGGTCAGCAGCGAGCAGATCGCCGAGGCCTTCCTGGACCACGCCGTCCAGCGCAAGCAGAGCCTGCGGGAGTCGTTCACCAACTTCTTCGTCAAGGAGCTGAACATGCCGACCGCGGCCTCCCTGAAGCACGGGGCTAAGTGATGGGAACCAACTCCAAGAGCAGTCACGCCTCGTACGCCGTCTCGCCGACGGTGACCACCGACTCGCCGTCCGCTCCGGTCGCCCTCGGGACGGAGCCCCCGCCCGAGCCTGCGACTTTGACGGAATGGGAGACCGAGCTTCTCCAGAGCACCGCACCGGCGACCGAGCCTCCTGCCGAAGCGGCGATACCCGAGGAGGACGGTGGCGCGTCGGCATCGGCCGGAGACTCCGCAGGCAGCGCGGGTGAGGACACCACCGAGGTGGCGGCGGAACCTGCGCACTCGGGCGAGGTCGGGGCGGAGCCGCCGAGCGAGGGCCTGGAGGAGTCGGCGGCGGACCAGCAAGCGGTCGAAGGCGACCAGCCGGCCAACGAGGACGGCGTTGATGCCTCTGGGCTGTCGGCCGAAGAGGTCCAGGTCGAAGAGCCCGACGAGGAGGAAACGGATCCTCCGCTCACCCCGGTGCCCGACGAGCCGCCCGTCGGCGTTGCGACCGGCACTCCGGTCCTGGTCGGAGGGGAGGACTTCATCAACTCGCAGGCCACGCTGGTCGCCTACGCCTCCGCCGACGGCCCCCGCGAGGTCCTGCTCGCCCACGTGTCCGAGGAGGCAGAGAGCAAGCTGCTCGAGGCGCTATCCGTGTCCGGGACCAAGATGGTGGACGTGGAAGTCGAGGAAGAGGTCAAGGAGCGCCTCGCGCTGGACAAGGAGAAGCAGCTCGGTGAACTGGTCACCAAGGCGACCACGTCGGTTCAGCACAAGCTGAAGGACAACCTGCCGATGTCCGAGGCCTCGATCCAGAAACACCAGCAGGCCCTGGATGCCGTCAACAGCGTGCTGTCCTCCGCTGACCTGAGCGACGCCGAGAAGGAGATGGCCCAGTACTACCTGGACCAGCTAAACGTCGTCGGCGAGAAGATCAACAACGGCGGCGAGACCATGCCGCACTTCGAGCAGTTCGGGCACATGGTCACCAAGACCGTCACCAAGCAGATCCCTGCACCGGCCGACGAACCGGAGCCGGGCACGCTCGCTGCCCAATTGCGCGACGCCAGCCGGATCAAGGCGCAGCTGGACCCGCAGACCGGCGAGTCGTCGTGGGACGGCACGTCCCGCAGCAAGGCCAACGGCAAGGAGTACTCGGTCGACCTCGGTGACGGCTGGAGCGCGGTGTACCGGCCGTACGCGGCGAATGACCCCTCGAAGACCGAGTTCTCGATGCGGGGCCAGCTCGAGGTCCATGCCCCGGTGGGCGGTGGGCACGGCAAAGAACTCGTGGACCGCCTGGAGCAGCTTCACCTGGTGAACGCGCCGATGACCGCATCCGAGGGCGAGTGGACGTACCTGACCAACAACGTCGCAGCCCAGGGACTGGACAAAGGCGCCGCGGTGAAAGCGGCGTTCGCCGAGGCCAAGGGACTGGAGGACCTGCAGGTGCAGGAGCTCGTCCACCAGCAGGCCTCCTCTCTCATCGGACTGGACGAGGATGCGCTTCATTACCAGGTCAAGCGCATCCAGCTCGAAGCGGCCAAGACGGTGCTGCCCAAGAAGGTCGCGGTGCTGCGCGAGGCGGTCGCCAAGGCCACCGGCTTCGACAGCGGTGACGCGCTGGCCGCCAGCTCCGGGTATGACCCGACCCCGGCCACCAGCGGCGGCTGGCTGACCTGGTCGCGGTTCGACGTAGCCGGCAACGCGGCCGAGGTCAGCAAGGCGTTCTCCGGGAAGTCTCTGACCCACAACATCGGCGGCGGAGAGATGACGAAGCTCTTCGCGACCGGCGTGCTGGCCTCCACCGAGAAGCGGTCGGTCATGGGTATCGGCGGCGGTGTCGGCATGTCGGAGGCTGCGGACAAGTACAGCGGCGGCGCCAACAGCGTCTTCCTGCGCGTCAAGAACACACCCTCCAGCCCAGGGGGTGGCCGACTGATCTGGGACGACCCGTCCGTCCTCATGCGCCGGTCGGACTACTACGCCTACGACGGAGACCACTACGGCGCGATCAACCCCGCGGGCGGCAAGAGCATGCACGGCATGACCCGCGACCCCATGAAGATCGCGTCGTTCTCGCAGAGCAACAACGAGATCATGTTCCGCGACGGCATCGATCTGTTGGGCGCCGAGGCCCCCAGCCGGATCATGTGCGAGTACGCGCACGAGCGCACCGAGATGCTGGAGTTCTTCAAGAAGCGCGGCATTACCCACCTGCGCGGCAAGGCCGTCGAGGACGTGGTCCAGACGGCCCACTGACCCCCGTTCGTCCCGTCATCAACAAGGAGATCACGCACATGACTACCGACTGGCAGACACGCTTCGCCGACCTGCTCGCCGGCAACCACAGCAGCACCGGGGACCCGGTGGACGCCGGCGCTCAACTGGTCGTCATCGATCCCGACGGAACCGAAGTGTTTCGCCAGCCCCTGGCCCGCCACTTCCGGGCCGAACCTGAGCCTGACCAACTGATATGGATCCGGCCCCTGGTCGGCGGACAGACCTCCCCTGACCTCGGCTTCGTGTTCAACCTCAACCAGACCCGGCGGCGCGCGCTGGAATGGACCGAGGCGCATCTAGACGACAACGGCGACGTCATCATGCAGCTGCGTTCGGGCGAGACGGCCCGGATCCAACCGGCCGAGGGCGAGGAGCTGGCCAAGATCGAACACTGGGACGACTTCCTCAACCGGCTCACCCGGGAGGAGGAACAGCAGCTCGCCACCTTGGAAGGCGACTCCTGGCATGGGCAGTTCTCTTGATCGAGGCCGGCCCGGGAGCCCGTCGCCGGCGTCTTGGCATGATGAGATCGCGGCCGGCGCCTCGCCGGCCGCGCCCCGGCCAGAGGGCTGGCCGAAGCAGAGACGAGGGAGGTGACAGTGTGCGGGCCCAGCGACGAGGCCTCAACGGATTCGACGGCCGACGTCTGGAGCCGCAGCACCGGACTCTGAGCTGTCTGGCCGCCGCGCTCCTTTGGGCACCCGGTGGTCTGCGGTCCGCGGGCACCGCCGTGCTGCGCGGTCTTCGGCCGGCCGCCGGCCTGAGGCCGGCCGACCCCGCCGAACACGCTGGCATGTCACGAAGCGCCGTGCTCGACCCGGGCCGGACCAGGACACTGGACCCGCAGGTGGCCGAACTGGTGAGCGCGACCTTCGGCGCCAGCGCCGAGGCGGTCGTCCTGGCCGGGCACACCCAGGCTGTGACAGCCCGGCAGGCGCATGGCCCTCTGCTACTCGAACGCCGCCTCCCGGAACAGCTGGCGGCGCACTTCAACACGCCGGCCGCTCTCTGCGATCTGCCCCTGCGCTTGTCCAACGCCCCGGAAGGAGGCCTGCTGTGACGCTCCACAAAGGGCACCCGCTCACCATGGCCCGGCACGAGGCTCTGGTCAGCCCTCTGCCTGTAGTCGAGTGCGTGCAGGCCGTGGATCCCCGATGGCTCAGAACGCGGGCGGAGTTGTTCATGGAGGCGTCGCAACTCCCCTTCGCCCTGACCTTCGATCTGGCCCGGTACTCCCAGGTCACCGGGCTGACGTTCCACGCCCACTACGCGGCGCAGGTCTTTCTCGGTGAGCACGACAGCCGTCTCGACATACCTCTGATGGCGGTCAACCTGACCCACGTGCCGACCAGGGAGGCCGCCGACAGGGTGTTCGCCCATGAGGTGATGCATCTGCGCTGGCCTTCGTACGGCCACAAGCAGGTGGCCTTCGACCGGGCCCAGAATGTCCTCGACATGGTGGGCACACTCGTCGCCTGACCCTTCACCAGCCAGCGAGTCTCCTCACCACCGCCAGTTATATTGCTTACTTCTTTTTAAGTGGGTACTGTGGATTGCGTTGTGGAGCGGATAGTCGCCCACAACGCCACCCAGTTGAGCCGCTTCGAGCGGTTGACCCGACCCGCCTACGAGTCCGGGCCAGAGGCCTGGAGTCCCCCGGGGGGCACTCCAGGCCACGGACAGCCAAAGGAGACACGGTGCGCGAGGCAACCATCACCAGCATGGAGGCGATCGAAGCCGCCGCACGACATGCCGCCCTGGATCGAGCAGACGGACGGGCGGTCACGGACCACGGAACGGAGCCCTCGATCCTGCGTGCCCCATCCGAGCACGCGGGAGTCGAGGCTGCCCTCCGTCACCGCCTCCGCCTGCCGGGCGACGTCAGGCTCGGCGTCTACGAGGACCTCAACCACCCCCTGTTCCCCGGGGCGCAGCACTTTCGCGCGGCACGCATCCAGCTGTCACAAGGACGGCGCGCCTACTTCTTCATCGGCACGTACGAGACCCCCGGGCGGCTGACATTCAGCCTGATCGCACCGTGCCCCGACTGTGGCGCGCCGGTTCCGTCCGTCACGATCAACAGCCAGGCGGACTTCGGGGACTGGCTCATGGATCGCGACGACACCTCCGAGGCCCCCTCCTTCCGCACGTCGCCCGTACACCGCCGCGACTGCTCCCTCGTCAGCGGCTAGACGGAACCCCGCCCCAGCCGACAGGACCCAACTCCCCCACGCGCCGCCGGCTTCGAGCCGGCGGCGCCTTCCCCTGCGCACCCTTCACCCCGTTCGCCGTCTCAGCATCCCAAGAATTCGAGGTATTGCCTACTTCTTTTTTAGTGTGTAGAGTGGTTTTTGTGAGGGCGGGAGAGCCCGATCGCAAGACCATTTCGAAGGAGCCGCTTCACGCGGCTCGCCCTGGCCGCGCAACTCCCCCTCGGCGGCCGGGGCCGCGAGGCCCGGACTGACTCCCTCCGGCCGGTCCGGGCCTCGCCCCTCCCCGAGGCCCCAAGGAGACGACGTGAACGTGCGGACGACCACCGCCCTTTCCCGAAGCAGCGGCCCGGCGTACCGACTCCAGCTTGTCTTCGACGCTGGGCCCACGATGACCATGTGGCGGCCGCTGCTGCGGAGTCTGCGTCAGTCCCTGGCCCAGGCCGGTCACTTCCAGAGCGTGACGGTGTCCGTCCTCAAGGCTGACGGCACGCTGCGCGGGCGCCAAGTCGAGGACGACCGTACGGTCACGCTCGTGCTCAGTGACTGCTCCGGCCCGCAGTGGTATCCCGGCCCGGCCGCCGTTCGTTGGTACGGGACTTTGCGTAGCTGGGCGCGCGTTCGGCCGGTCGCGGTCGTCCAGCCGCTGCCGGAGCGCATGTGGCGGCGCACCGCGTTGCCGGGGGCGCCGGGTCGGATCTGGGCTCCGTCCGCCGGGGCCGCGAACGCCGCACTGAGCTTCACGGCTTACGACGGCGTGCCGGAGCCGGGAGCGGACAGTGTCCTGATCCCGGTTCTGGAGTCCTCCGCCGTGTGGTTGGAGAACTGGTTCGCGCTGATCAGCGGCGCCGAGGGGGCGGAGATCTCGGGGGCGGTCGCCTACGTTCTGCCCGCTGCCCTCTCGGTCGAAGGTTCCGTCTCCCCGGTTGAGCTCACTGCTGAGGAACTCGTCCTCCGCTTCCGCTCGACCGCTTCTGCCGAAGCGTTCGGTCTCGCCGGTCACTTGGCGGTGGGCGTCCCGCATTTGCCGGTGATGCAGTTGGTGCAGAAGTCGCTCGGGACGACTCCGTGCCCGAGTCACCTCGCGGAGGTGATCCTCAGCGGCATGCTCCATGCATTGCCAGGCTCGCCCGGAATCTATGCCTTCCGAGAAGGCGTTGCTGCGCTGCTGCTGCGCACGGTGCCGCGTACCTCGTTCTCCCGCACGGTGGAGCTGCTGACGCGAGCGGGCGCGGAACTGGCCGGTGCCCCGAAGGGGCGTGTCCTTGTGAGCGAGGAGGCTCTGCGCCACCTCGGCTGAGCGCGGACTCGCGAGCCCATCACGGCAATGCCGGCGCCGTTCGCCGGCCTTTTGCCCCACAGCACCGCCTGGAGCCGGAAGAGCACCGGCTCCGGAACCAGGCGGACCACCTGAGCGCCCCCGACTCACTCGAGTCGGGGGCGCCCTGCATGAATCGAGCCTCCTGTGCACAACGACCCGCCCGGCAGCGCACCTTCCACCTCCCACGGCCCGTTCGATCGTGTCGTCCGGGTTCCCATTCCGAACCAGCAGCCGCACTACGAACACGCCCCCTGGACCGGCGCCTTCCCCGAGCGTTTGGCCGACTTCCTTGCCGGCCTCATCCCTCTGTTCATCGCGGAATTGGCGTCGGCCACGGACGAACAGATCAATCAGGCCCGGGACGCGGCACTGGAGCAGATCGCCAACCACGGCGACGACTTGCAGTTCGGCGGCAAACACCGCCGGTCCTCCCGCACTGCGCTGGCCAGGGCGTTCGCGCTCCTGGCCCGGGCCGAAGGAGGTGTCACCGCTCTCGGGGTCCACGCGTGCACCGCCATCCACGAGGGGTGCCCCGGCCTGAAGCCTCCCGCCTCCGCTTCGCCTTCTTCCGACACCGACAGCTGACCTGGAGTGAACCCTGATGACCGACACCAAGTCCGGACCCCGCAAGTGGCTGCTCACCCAGAACCGGCAGCTCCGCCAGGAAGGCATCTTCAACTGGCCGTTGCCGGCCTTCGCGGGGCGCCTCGACGACGGGCGGACGTACAACACGTGCCCGGAGGCCGGGGCGTGCGCGCGGTTGTGCTACGCCCGGACCGGTACCTACCGATTCCGCAATGTGCTCGAGGCCCATGAACGGAATCTGAAGATGATCCTGGACACGCTCGATGAGTGGGAACAGCAGATGTCCGAGGAGCTCAAGCACAAGCGCTACCAGGGCAAATGGATCCGGCTGCACGACAGCGGCGACTTCTTCAGTGACGACTACCTCGCTGCCTGGCTCCGCATCATGCGGAGTGCCCCCGATGGAGTGCGGTTCTACTGCTACACCAAGGCCGTCAGCCGCTTCCGTCGGCTGGTGGAGCCCGGCCCGCCCGGGAACTTCCTGTGGTGCTACAGCCTCGGCGGCACTGAGGACTACATGCTTGATCTTGAATCGGAGCGGCACGCCGAGGTCTTCCACAACGTCGAGGCGCTTGAGGCCGCCGGCTACTCGGACCAGACTGAATCCGATCTGCTGGCCGTGCTGGGGCCCGAGCGTGTAGGGATCCCGGCGAACCCCATCAAGCATCTGCTCAAACGCCAGGGGCTGGAGACCTTCGGCAGTCTGCAGCGGAAGTTGGACGCGGAGCGGGAGGCCAGGAAGCAGCGGGCAGCGAAGAAAGCGGAGGCTTGCCCCGTCCTGACCCCGGCGGGTTGAGGCGGCAGCCCCCTCGGGTGGAAGTACTTGGCATGCACGTCATCGTGGGCTTCGGCGGTGTGTGACCGCCGCAGCCCACGATGGCGTGCCGGCGGCGCGCGGATACCGCCCGACACACCCGAGAGGATTGCACAATTCTATTTTTCTATGTACCTTGCTCTGTTGGTGGGGCCCCTGCGGCCACACCACTCGCACCGCCCGCACGACCCTGGCAAGCTCCGCCGGCCGGGACCACGAGAATACGCCCCCGCTGTACGGCGGCCGGCAACCCTGGAGAAGGCCGCGCCGGCCCTTGGAGACGTCATGATTCCTGAAGGTTCCGAACAGAAGCACACGAACGTCACCCTCATCAGCGAGCGGTATGACGTACACCGGGACACCGCCTACAAGTGGACCGGCGAGGAGAGCTTCCCGGATCCAGTCGACCGGGCCGGCAAGGCGGACGTGTACGACGAGGACGAGGTGGACGAGTGGCTGCGTAAGAATTTTCCGGGCGTATGGATCAAGGGGCAGAAGGGGCGCAATCCGTTGGGCCTGCCGGCCGGCGACGCTCGCGACTTGCTGACCCTGCAGCGGATCGGCGAGCTCGAGGGGCGGGCCTTCCACCGCGATGCGACCGACGTACGGACCCTGCGGACATATATCTCCAAGGGGACCCTGGCGAGGCCGGACCGCAAGGCGGGCGACGGGCAAAAACCCGAAGTCAACGAGGACAGGTGGTTCCGGTCGACCGCCTATGCGTACCTCAATCGGCCACGCAGGACCCGCCGCCAGACGACGGTCGGGGAGCAGCCCGCTTCCGAGCAGCAGCCGCAGGCGGCTGGCGATCTCGAGCTGCCGGGCGGTGACGACCAGGACCTCCTGACGCTCGAGCAGATCCGGGCGATCGACACCGCAGCCCGCGGCCGGCCAGCACCACAGCCCGCGACGTTGAAGATCTACCAGCGGGACGGGCGGATGCCGCGGCCCGACCGGGTCCCCGGCGACGGCGAGGAACCGGCCGTCGACGAGCCGATGTGGTACCGGTCCACCGCGTACGGCTTCATCCGGTCCAGGCCGGCCACCCGCCGCACGGGCACGTCCGGCGCGGAGCAGGCTGGTTCCGAGCGGAAGGCCCAGGCGACCGGAGGGCTGCGTGACGATCTCGAGCTGCCGGGCGGTGACGAGGAGGACCTGCTGACGCTCGAGCAGATCCGGGCGATCGACACCGCAGCCCGCGGCCGGCCGGCACCGAAGGCCTCGACGCTGCAGGTCTACCAGTCGGACGGGCGGATGCCGCGGCCCGACCGGGTCCCCGGCGACGGCGAGGAACCGGCCGTCGACGAGCCGATGTGGTACCGGTCCACCGCGTACCGCTTTGTCCGGCGTCCGGCCACGGGCCGGCCCCGCGGCTCCAAGGTGGCCCGAGGGGAGAGCCGCGGATGACCAGGAGCGGCAAGATCGACCATGCTGGCATCTGCGCCACTTACGACGTGACGCCCCGGACGGTGGACAACTGGACAGGACTGCTCAACTTCCCCTCCCCCTTGGCGGGGGGCGGCTGGGATGCGCAGCAGGTGGACACCTGGGTGCGCCACAACCGCCCGCAGTCCTGGCCGGGACATACACCGGCGCCGGCCGAACCGGACACGGCTTCCTCTGCTGAGGAAGCGGACGAGGCCGAGGAGCAACCGGAGAGTGCTGCCGGAGCGACAAGACTGGGCAAGGACGGTCTCGCGCAGCGGTACCGCATGACCGAGTCGGGGATTGGGCACTGGATGAAAGCCGAAGGCTTCCCTGCGGCCGGTGACGACGGCCTGTGGGACGCAACAGAGGTCGACGACTGGGTGCAGAAGAAGCGCCCTCAGGCCTGGGCGGAGTACACCGGGGCAGGCCCGGTGTGGGTGAAGCCGCCGCCGGAGGGGAATCCGGGCGACCTGCTCGACATCGACGAATACCGCGAGATCATGGGCAACGCGACGCGCGGGAAGCCCGTCGCCCGTTCCACGATGCACTCCTACAAAAACCGCGGGCAGGTTCCTCCACCGGATCGGCGCCCCGGCGACCGCAAGAAGCCGCCCGTGCTCAAGGAAATGTGGCTCCGGAAAACGATCTACGACGATCTCGCGAAACGTCGTAAGGGCCGCCGGCGCTAGACCAGCTGCCCCTGCGGCTGAGCACACAGCGGTGCGGGCCTGCCCGAGAAGACTCGCTTCTGGGCAGGCCCGCACCGCTGTGCTGACTCCGGATCACGAAGTCCAGGGCGCCACCATGGACCTCCAGGACCTCTTTCGCGGCTTGTGCGGCGGGACGTCGCCGGTGGTCAGTTCGTACACCGCGTCGTACATCTCCACGTGCGCCGGAAGCCGCCACCGTCCTCGCATCTTGCGGTGAAGGTCGTGCAGCGCCGCGCCCGGATCGGTGCCGTACGCCAGGAAGCTGTAGATCGCCGCGATGGCGGGAGTGCGGCTCTCGCCCGCCACGCAGTGCAGCAGCACACGCTTGCCCTCACGGCGCAGTCTCAGAACCTCCCGGGCCGCCTGGTCCATGGCGTAGTGGAGGTTGGCGTTCTGGCCGTCCTTGTCGACCAGCCATACACGGTGGTGCTCGACGTCCGTGTCCATGAGGATCGGGCCGGTGCCGACCCGGCACAGGGACACCACGGCGTCCACCGGAGCGGGGCCCTCGTAGGCGGTCACAGCCAGGTTGCCGAGCCACAGGCCCGGGTCGTCCGGATGCAGCACGGCCCGGGCCCGGCGGGAAGCGGGCGGGGCGGGCACGCGCGGCGCCAAGGGCCAGCCGTCGGAGTCTTCCTGGCCATCCTGGGCAGTGAGGACGGCAAGCCGGACGAGATCGGGTGCGGTGTTGTGGGGCCAGCCGTTGACGGCCTGCTGCCACTCCAGCGGGATCGCCGAGCAGCCCCACCGGGCGCCGAGCAGCGCCCCCGCGATCGCGGCCACGGTGTCCGTGTCGGTCCCGGCCCGCACGGCCGCCTCCAGGGCGAGGCGGAAGTGCTCGGCCGGGAAGCTGCCATCGGTAGGACTCAGTTCGGGGACGGCGGTGCGGGTGATCGCGGACCATGCGGCCTGGAGGGCGTGCACCACCCAGCCGTTGTGGGTGAAGTGATGCGGCGGGTTGGCCTCCGCCTCGTCCAGCCGGGCCGCCCACATCCGCCGCCGGTCCTCGGGCAGGAGTTCCAGCCCTTCCCGGACGCCGTCGAAGGTGCCGTGCAGCACGGCCGCGCGGATGCCGGAGCACCACAGGACACAGGCGTCGAGGCAGTCCGGGTCGGCGTGAGTGAGTTCGCTGACGGTCGCGGCAGCCTCCGCCATGGCTTGGGGGTCGTCGAGGTACGCCAGGGCCACGATGCCCGTGCGCATGAGGCTGCCGTTTCCGGCGCTGCGGGCGTGGGTGGCGGTGAAGCGGCGCGAGGCCTCCAGCATGGCGGCCCCGGGGGCTCCCTGGCCCTGGCGAGCGGCGCGGAGGACGGACCGGGTCTGGGATCCGACGTCGCTCGCGCCGCCGCTGATCCAGCCGAGGAAGTTGGCGGCGATCGCGTCGAGCGCTTCCGCATCGCGCAAGTCCCGTCCGGTGGCCGCGACTTCGGCGATGCACGTGTGCATCTGCGTGTCGTCGGAGTACTCGCCGGGGGCGTAAGGGCCGAGGCCGCCGCCGATCATCCGTGGCTGCTGGTCGTCGCGGAGGCGGGGTTTGAACTCGTAAGGCACGCCGAGGGCGTCGCCCACTGCCGCGCCTAGGAGGACACCGGCGGCCCGGTCGGTGCTCAGCGCGTCAAGACGCGGAGCCAGCGTCCAGAGGGGCTCGGTGTGGTGGGCGGGACGGACACGGGACATACGGGTCTCCTCACGAGGGGGCCGGCGAGTGCGCCAGGGGGTACGGCTGGATGTGGAGAGCTGCTGGGCCGTGGGCTCGCGGTAGGTGCGAGCGTCGGTGGCCGGGGTGTAAGGGGGCGGGCTTGGCCCGCGCCGCCCTGAACTGCTGGAATCCCGGCTTCGTGTTAACAGCCTGACATGCCGAAGCCAGCCCGTCAATATTGCTTAACTATTTTTCCATGTGTATCGTGTCCCTTGTTGCGGCAAGCGGCCGCGACGGGATGCGCGAGGCAGGAGCACCACCAGCCGCGCTCCGCCTTGCACCGTTCCCATCACTGACGGCGTCAACAGCCCGCTCTCAGGGCCCCGTTGGCCCCGAATGCCCTTTCCAGCCCTCTGATTCCTCACTGGAGTGACCGATGACGCCCTCGTGGCGCAGCATCCCCATGCCTTTTGATGTCGCCCGACTCCCCCGCAACAGTGCCGGGCGTCCAGTTCCCGGCAATATCGCCTGGTACGAGGCCGACGACGACGGTTCGCTCCTCGTTGCCCAGGACCACGAGTGGGGCGGGCACCTCACCTGCCAGTGCACGCCAGGGCGCGGTACACCGAAGTTCGGTGAGCAATGTCCAGTACGGCAGCGGGAGTTCATGCTCCAGCGGAAGTGCGGCCTGTGCACTCGGTCCATCGATCCCACGGCCCAGCTGGTCTTCATCGGCGAGACCAACGCCCGGTACTACCTGGAGCCGCCGCTCCATGAACTCTGCGCCGCCTACGCTCTGAAGGTGTGCCCGGTACTGCACGCGAACGGCGAACGTACAGAAGTCGCGCTCACCCAGTCGTACGCCCTGGCGGAGGACCGGATCACGGACATGACGGACGAGCGCGCACTGCGGCGCTCCACGTTCCCCTTCGGGCACCCGTTCGCCCCGTACCTGGGAGTCCTGGAGTTCTTCCTCGCCGTCCCGCACGACCCTGAGCGTCTGCCCGCCCCAGTGTGGCTGGCCGAGCGCGCGCCGCAGTTGCCGGCCTGAGGATCTCCCTGCCCCCGGACACCCCCTCCGTCCTCCCCGCCTGCGACCGGCAGTTGCTGGGCGCGGCCCTGCTCACGCCTCTCGTCCTCGTACCTGAAGGAGTTGTTCCATGGCCCCCGACACGGACGCCATCGCACGCCGTTTGGCCGCGCAGCTGCCGCCACAGATCGCCGCGCTTCCCAGGGACCGCCGCGGCTATCCGATCACCTTCGTCACCTCCATCGGCGACGACGGGGTCCCGGACTTCTCCGACCTCGACGGTTCCCGGAGGGCCAAGGCCATCATCGAGCAGCTCTGCGGGATCTGCAGCCGTCCTCTTCAGCTGGTCAGGGCGGTGATCGGAGGGCCGCAGGTGGTGGAGAGCCACCTGACCGTGGATCCCCCGATGTGCGTCGAGTGCGCGCTTTTCGCCGCCACCCACCCAGTCGCGGGGTGCCCGTTCCTGCTCTCACCGAACGCCCGATACCGAAAGACCAGCACCGCCGAGCCGACTTCGCCCCTGATCTCCGAGGAGCGCGCGAGCACTTTCTTTCTCGCCCGGACTTTCGCCCACGACCCGGTCCGCGTCCGGCTTTCAGACGGCTCCGAGGACGTGATGGCGCTATGTGCCCGATGGACCAGTCTGGAGAAGATCTCGGGCGGGGAGCTGATCGACGCTCGGCACCTCATCTCTCGCTGACCCGCACGCCTCAACCGACATTGTCGTCGCGCTGGGTACCCCCTGATGGCCACCGCAGCGCGCAGGCTTCCGGAGCCCGTTATGCCGATTCTCGCCACGTCCGTGACGACCGCCGAGGAATTGCTCGCCCTGGCGGTTGCGCGGCCGTTCCGCGCTCCGTACCTGCCGCAGGTGATCGACTGGATCTGCCGTTCCGCGGAGGCGGAATGCGAGCACGCCGGCCCCGGCCTCCAGGCGGGCTTAGCCGAGGAGGTCGTGCGGCGTCTGGACGCGTACGCGGCGTCGACCGGACCCGGAAGGAACGAACTTGCCAGTCGGCTTGAGGACGCCCGCCACGCCCAGGCCGTCGTGCGCGCCGAGCACTACCGCGCTCTCGCCATCGGCCATGCCGGCCCCACTCATGGGCAGCGGCAGCCCCTGACCGGTGCCGACCTTCGCAGACTCGCCGTCACGGCCGGGAAGGCCAAGGTGCTTCACGGCGAGCAGGACACCGTCGTGATTCTCGGCGGGGCAGCCGGCAGCATGGTGTTCCACCCCATCAGCGACCAGGAGACCCAGCGGCTCACTCAGTCCCTGCGCGAGGGCACCTCGGCGGCCCGTGAACTCGCAGGTGACATCCAGCGCATGCTCGCCCGCCACGTCCGTACGGCCGGCGGAAACGAGTCGGCAGACAGCGGTGTCACCGTCGGGGCACACGGACCCGAGGTCAGCGTGTCCTGGCAGGCGCCCGCCGGGTTGCCCGAGTCCGGGCAACGCCCCGGCCCCTGGGAGGAGGGCGGTGTCCGATCGCTGTGTAAGGCCTTGCTCATCCACTACGGGTACAAGCCCGCGGCCGCACAAGGCGGGGCACTCACTATCTCCACAAGTGAGATTGTTTAATTCTTTTTATGGGTGTAGCGTGATGTCACCGGGTCTCGACGTGGGCCCTCGCCCCCGATGAGCTTCCGACCATCACCAACGACTTGCTGCCGGTGGCCCCAGGACTCCCGCAGCGAACGGAGAACCCGACCGTGGACGACGTGCAGACCGATGCCCTCAGCGAGATGGATGCCGCTCGTGCGGCAGCCCGACAGAGCGCCGAGGCGGTGCTCGGCACCGTCCGCGCGCTCCTCGCCGAGCTGTACCCCGAGGCCGCGTACGTCAGGGTGAATTCGGGCGGCGGGATCGCCCGCATCGGCTCCGTCCACACCGCCAAGGGGCACCGGCACGAGGGCCCCATCAGGCGGGGAAGGACCGTCTTCCCGCCCCACCGGATCGGCGAATGGCCGCTCTCCAGGCTCCCCAAGCGGGTCACCCGCCCGCATCTGGGCCCGCACGCCGACGACGACAAGCGCACCCTGAACGCCGTCCTCACCGACGCATGGCGGGCCGGAGCCCGAGTTCCGGAAGGCTACGTCGGACGGCACTTCTGTGACCGGCTGAAGCTGCGCTGACCCTTCTCGTGCCCCGAACTGCGGGTCCAGGACGCGGCCGCCCTTCCTCCCCTCGCTGACGTGCTCGACGAGCTGATCGCCGACTAGCTCCCGTAGGTCATCGCCGCCGCGTCTGCCGGCGCGGCCGACCCGCTCCCCGGATGAAAGGGAATCCCTCATGTCTTCACAGCTCGCCGGCGCCGCCGGCCGACATCTGACCGCGGCCGCCGAACATCCGCAGGGTCTCCTGCCGATCCGCATCCGCGAGGACGTCCTCCAACAGACCCTGTCCAACGGCTTCGCACGGCCCGCACCCGAGGGCCTGATCCCAGCCCAGGAGTCGGCCGGGCAACCCAGCGCAACGGACCAGAGCGCGGCTGGAAGGCGGCACCCCTACGCCGGTTCCGCAGGGGGCACGTACGCGTCGGCTGGCGGGGACGTGCCGGGCGCCCGGCGGTACGTCATCACCCACACCGGCTTCCTCGCGCTGCTCAGCGATTCTCAGCGAAGGGCTCTCACCAGCGCGGAGCCGGACGGGCTGCTCCCGTCCAAGGTCGCCTGGCAGACCTACGCCAAGCTCGCGAAATTCCGTCTCGTGCACTTCCTGGACGACGACGGCAACAGCTATCCGGACGACGGCGACACCGGCGTCGGGCGCCCACCGCGCCGCCCCTATCTGACCGAACTGGGCCGCTCCGTCGCGACCAGCGCCACAACGAACAACTGATCCTCGCCCACGCGGCCCCGAACCACCGACAAGCCGAATCCCCAGAAAGAGCCCCGCATATGAATCCGCACGACCGAACCCCCGCCGCTTGGACGAACGTTCGCCACCAGGCCCTCGAAGCGGCACTCGCCCAGGCCGGGATCCCCTTCGAGCTGCAGGGCTCATGGGATCAGCCGGCGTCCGCGTCCTACCGCCTCACCGATCCGGGCGGCGCGGAGTGGACCGCCTCGGCACTGCCCAACCACCTGGTGCCCGGCGGAGCGCCCCACCGCCGGTGGCACCTCTCCTCCGGCCAGCGCCTGAAGTCGGCTGCCGCCGTGTCGGCCTCCCGGATCGTCGCCCTGCTCTGCGAACACCAGCCGGACAACGGCCCCACGCCTCCTCCCAGCTCCTGAACCACCCCCGGGTTGCCCGGGCCGGAACGACGTCCCGGCCCGGACAACCCCGGTCGACCATCGATCGGAGAACCCGTCATGTCCCCTGTCCCGTCCGCCCGCGACTACGAGCGCCTGGTCCAGGACCTGGGCCGCGATGTCGTCCCCCGCGCCGCGGTGTCCTGGGCACACACCATCGCCCTCGTTCAGCACGCCCGGCAGCACGGTCTGCTCGGAGACGACATCGCCTTCGCCTCCAGCCCGGACGGCACCCGCAAGGCACTGGGAGTCCTCGCCGACGCCCATCCGGCGCTCGAGGCGCTCGCCGACCCGCAGGTCGTCCCCGTGTGGGCGAGCACGGTGAGCTCGGCCGCGTGGGAGCGCACCGCGGACTTCTGGGCGCGGCACCCGGCGTCAGACGAGGGCCCCCGTGTCGACGGGTATGTCCTCGGTGATGGCTATCAGGCGCTGTCCGCCGAAGCGCGTAAAACACGTGCCCTATGCCAGACACCTCCGTGGATCGCCGAGCTGCTGCTGGAGCTCGCGCTCACGCCGGGAATCGAGGAGGCCGGGCCCGACCATGTGCGGATGATCGATCCGTCCTGCGGCACCGGGCACATCCTGATGTCCGCGTTCCACTCTGTCCGTACACACCGTCCCTACGGCCGGGCGCCGACGGGGCATGTACCGACGGTGCGGTCGGTCGAGCGTGCCCTTGAGGCCGTCTGCGGGGTTGACCTCGATCCGTACGCAGCCGTGCTGGCCCGCTACCGCCTGCTGGCTGCCACCGCCTCGATCCTGGGCCGGCGCATCGACCAGGTCCCGGCGTCCTGGCCTGTGCAGGTGGCTTGCGCGGACTCGCTCCTCGACACCACCGAGCCGCTGCTGCGCCGAGGCTCCTACCACGCCGTCGTCGGCAACCCGCCCTACATCACCATGTCGGACGCCGGCGTGCGCGACCGGATCCGGGCCGCCTACCCGCAGGTGGCCACGGGCAAGTTCTCGCTGGCGCTGCCGTTTTGCCAGCTCATGTTCGAGCTCGCGGTGCCCGAGACCGGGCGCATCGCTCAACTGACCACGAACGCCTGGATGAAGAGGGAGTACGGGCGCCGGTTCGTGGAGGCCTACCTGCCCCAGTGGGACGCGCAGTGGATCATCGATACGTCCGGCTGCTACATCCCAGGCCATGGCACGCCCACGGTGATCATGCTCCATCAGGCCCGACGGCCGCACAGCGACACCGTCACCGTGATCCGCGGCAACCAGGGCGAACCTCACCTTCCCGACGACCCCTCACAGGGCCTGGTGTGGCGGGCGATTGAGGAAGAGGTGCACTTCCGGCTTGCTCTGGATCGGTTCCGCGGGGCAGAGGCCTACCGCCGTGAACACGGCACCCCTTAACCAATCAATTGTCTAATTCTTTCTGTCAATGTATTTTGACCACGTCGCGCGGCGGCCCGCGCCATCCGCACCCGGACAAGACGGTCCGCCACGGCGTACGGCTGCCCGCAGGGCGCACTCCAGGAGCCGGCGCCAGCGCCACGCCGAAGCCGGCCGCGCGGACGATCGACTTGAGCTCCCAACAACACGAGAAGGAGATCCCCGATGCCGTCACAACAGCAGCCCGGCGAGCACCCGGAAGGCATCCCGTTCGACGAAGTCTCGTGGCTGCCATCGGCCCACGCCCGCAAGGCGTTCCTCCCGGAGGCGGACGAACACGCGCGCCGGATCATCGACACCGTCGTCGCCGTCTGGCCGTCCGCATCCGGGCTGGAGATCCCGTTGGGGACCGTCGCGACGGTCGCGCTGCTGCCCCACGCCGATCCCGGAGCCCCAGAAGCAGCCCGGCTGATCGCTTCCCTGCGGCCGGCGCAACTCGTCACGACGATGCGGCACATGTGGACGCACCTGTGGTTCAGGCACCCCTTCCTCGTGGAACGGGCGGGCCTGCTGCACCTGTGGCTCGATTCCGTGTCCGATCAGACGGCGGCGGAGGTGACCGAGCTGGTCCACCTGCTGTTCCGTGACGGTCTTCTCGAACTCGGAGCCGACCCCGACCGCCGCCTGGCGACAGATCTCCTCGGGCGGCTCATGCAGAGGCTGCGCGGGCGTGAGTCGAAGTCCGCCCGCGGCGCGTTCCACACGCCGGACGTGATCGTGGACTTCGGCGCCGACATGCTGAATGTCGGCGCTCCGGGCGACCAGCAGATCGGCGAGCCGGCGGCGGGCAGCGGCAACATGTGGCGCGCGCAGGCCGCACACCTGCGGTGGCAGGGCAAGGACCCCGCGGCCCGCGAGTGGGTCGGAGTCGAGATCGACCCGTTGAGCGCCGCCGTTCTCGCGGCCAACTCCCTGCTCTGGGGGCTCGGCGACGGTGTGTTGATCGCCTGCGCAGACGCCCTTACCCGCGATTCCGGCCTCGCCCAGGCCCGCGAGGAGCGGGACCGTGCGATCGCTCGCCGCAACACCTTGGCCGAGCACCCCACCAACAACTAGAGGATTGCTTAATTCTTTTTTGGTGTGTACTGTGGGGTGTGTTGCGAGGGCGGCGCGCACGGCGCCACCGCACACCCGTTCTCCACGAAGGGCCACACGCTGATGAACCAGACACCGGGTTGGACCGCCGTTCCCGACGCCGCCGCTGGCCGGGGCGCGATACGCCAGCACTTCGACCGAGGCGTGCACCCGGCCACGCTCCGCCCGCTCGCACGCGACTTCCAGTGCGGCGACTGCGCCTTCCTGACCTCCCGCCAGGTCGACGACGGCCCGCCCCGCCTGAAGTGCTCCCGCAAGGCCACTCGGCGACGCGGCCCGGACCTCAAGCGGAACTTCCCCGCGTGCGACGTCTACCAGCCCGCACCCGACAGCACGGCCGGTGCGGACCAGCGCTGACCCGCCCGTAGTTGCCCGGCCCTTAGCGGGGCCGGGCCCCTCCCCCTTACGTCTCGAAGGAAAGCCCATGCCGGTCAAGGCCAGCGTCACCGCCCAGCCCCGCTACCACGAGGGAGCGCCCGCCTGGTACGTGCGGGCCGCCCGTGAGGCGCTGCCCGTCGAGGACTTCCCCGACACCGACGACCTCGCGCCGGGCGGTCACGCGGTGTTCGTGGCGCACGGCGGGGCGAACGGTCGTGCCTCGGTGCAGCTGTCCATGGACAGCCCGCAGAAGTGCCACACGTGGCGGCCCAAGTCGGCCGGGCCCGGCAAGCGCTGGGACGCGCTCGTCGACGGCATCGCCGCCTGTCTGGAAGCGGCGGGGTTCACCGACGTCCGCCGTACCAACATGGGCGTCTGGGCGACGCCCCCGATTCCCGCAGACGAAGAGGTCGAGTTCCTGCTCACGCCGGACGCCGATTTGGAGAACGTCGGCGTCTACCACCTGACGAGCGCCCAGTACCCGAAGCTGACCGCGCGCATCGACGGCGGCTTCCACCGGGGCGTCACCAGCGGCTCGGGCGGGTTCGTCGCGTTCAACAGCGAGGGAACGCCGGTCACGGCCGGATACCGGACTGCGGACGGGGCGCTCCGTGCCGCCCGCGACTACGCCGCCTACTGCGGCATTCCCGACCACCTGATCAAGATCGTCACTGTCGAGGACAAGGCGCTCGCGCTCCTCGATGCCGCCTACGACGCGGCCGGTCCCGGCGCCCACACCGCGACGGTCACGGCGGACATCAACTCGCACCGGGTGACCGAACAGGCAGACGCCCTCCGGCTGGAGGCCGGGGTACCAGCCGAATCCGCCGAAGGGTTCCGGCGGGAGCGGCAGAAGAGAGCCGCGAAGCTGATCGCCCTCGCCATGGCGACCGGCGGCGGCACGCTCGTCGTCCGCTCGCGCTACCCGGATCAGAGCGCCGCCGTACGCGGCTGGGTCCTCGCCTCCTCCTCCGCCGAGCCCATGTCAGAAGCCGAGCTGCGCGCCCTCGCCGCAGGAGCACAGCCTTCCATGAGCCCCAAACTCACCTGATCAAGAACCCGCTCTGGCCACACACCTTCTGGGACGGCACCGAGGCCCGCTCGCAGTACCGGCTACTGCATCCCGTCGTCGGCCCTGATCGTTCCAGTGGGTCCCCCGCACTCCGTCAGCGTCAACAGATGGGAACGCCATGCACCGCGCCTCAGTACCCGACCTTATGAAGGCCAACGGCATGTCCGCTCTGCAGATGGCAGTCGACGCTGCCAAAGCCGCGAGCCGCGCCGCCGCGTACGCTGCTGCCACGGTCCTCGCGCAGGCCATCGGTACCGAGGGCACGATCCACTTGCCCGAGGCCCACTCCGGTGTCTGGTGTCGTCTTACGGCTGGTCGATTGACCGCCGACATCCTCTCTACGAGCCACGGCGACCGAGCCCGCATGCGGCTGATCCAGGTAACCCCGGAAGCGTACGAGCGCGTCCGCACCTGGGTACACGACCAGGAAGGCTGCGGCCACGGTGAGGACTGCGAGTCGTGCCACGCCGAGCCCTGGCCCAGCTACGAGGAGCTGAACGCGGAAGACTCCGATTTCGCAATCGTCCACCCTGACGACCGCGATCGGGGCACCGCGCAAGCCGCCTTCGGCAGGGTGTCCTTCACTCTCGACGACGAGCCGGTCACCAAGCTAGCCAAGATCATTACCCTCACCCTCGCCTCGGACTGACTGCCCGCAATCCACCCGCCCGGCATCCTGAGCGGCTGAGCTCACGGTCCCGGAACCGCTTTCCGGATCAAGCTCAGCCCAGCCGAAACGGTCCGCGACACGATGCGTCCTGCTGGCGCTCCCGCTCGGGCGCAGGAAGCCCGCTCCGCGGCATTGCCCGGACCTCGTTCTCGGTCTCAACTCTCCGGCCGCGCCTTCCTGTAGCGCCGCCCTGTCAGAAAACGGAGCAACCCATGACCACTCCCGGCCGCCTCGCCCAGATGGCCCGCACCCAGACCCAGCGCATCCTGCTCGACGAAGCCGCGGAAGCGACCAGCGCCGAGGTCCGCGACGCCCAGCTGCGCGTGCAGCAGGTGGATCAGGCGCTCGACCACAACCGCGCACAGCAGGACAAGCAGGCCAAGTACAGCGCCTGCTACCCGCCGGCCGAGGGAAAGGAGGACGAACGCGCCGAACTCGCCGAAGCGGGCCTGCGTCTCGAACGCGAGCACCAGTACGCTTCAGCGCTCCTCGCCGCCGCCCTCATCGCCCACGAGTCCGTGACACGGGAGCGGGCCTGGCTGGACCGTCCGGCCATCGGTACGGGCGAGCCCATGCCCGTCGCCCTGCTCTTCCCCTTCGCCAAGAAGATCGTTGATGCCCCGGGCTACACGATCACCGTACTCAGGCCCAACTCCGACAGCCCGGATCCGTTCTGGCATGAGACGTACAACGGCACCGTGAGCCGCACCCGGGCCCGCTCGATCCTCACGGCATGGTCCCGCCAGGAGCAGACGTACGTCCTGCGGGACGCCCACGGCCGGCTGTACGTCGCTGCGCCCGCTTTGCGTATCGAGCTGGTTCCCACCGACATTGCCCTCCCGCACAGTGAGGGAGATGCGCTGCGCGCCGCTCTCGCCGTGTACGGCTTCTCCGCCTACGACGGCGGAGAAGGCGGGTTCACCTCGCTGGCCGTCTCGCTCACTCAGGAGGCCTCCGAGGAGGAGACCTACGAGGGACCGCACTTCCTGATCTCGTCCGGAGAGCACGCCGACCGGCCGGCTTCGCAGCACGACGACGTGTGGGGCGCCTCGCTCTACGACGAACAGGGCGAGTACGTGACCACCCTCGACGGCGCGTCTGCCGGTTCCACCCTCGCCGAGGACTGCGCCCACATCGCTGGCGCCGTCGCCCAGGTCGCGCGCCGCGCCTTCAGGGAGGAGACCGTCGACTTCGCTCGTTCCGTCGGGAAGGACGCCCTGGCCAAGGACTGACCCGGAGTGCCGCACCGCCCCCGCGTCGGCACGGGCGGGGGCAGTGCGGAAGCGCAGCACCCCTCTTACCCCTCCCACCATCGGAGAGAGAACGATGTCTTCCGCCTCCTCGCCCGGAAACCGCCTTCATCGCGGCGCCCCCAGGACCGAGCTCATCCGCAGGGTGGGCCCGCATGCGGTAAGTCCCCAACGGCGCGTAGTGAATGAGCTGCTGGTCGGATACGACGACTTCATCCGCGCGTCGCACGAGGCGGAGGTGGCCGGCTATCTGATTCAGATCGCAGAGGACGATGTGCTCAGTGTCGACCTGTTCGACGTCACCCGCCACGAAGTTGTGGTGGCGCGAGGCTCCGAGGCGGCGAACACCGTCCTGGGTGCGCTGGGCGAAGTCCTGCTCGTCGCGCGCTTCTTCACCCCGGTCCCCACCCGTCTGGTGCTACTGCCCGCTCTTCCGAGCCCGGACCTGGTCGATCTGCTGCACGAGCTGGACGTGACGATCGTCTGGCCCTCTGGCCCTCGCATGTTCACCCGGTCCCGCTGACCGGCGCCTCTCCCCTGCTGAGGAGGACCTTGTCATGTCCCGCTCCCCTCTCGCCGACTTCTCCGGTTGTGTTCCCGCCTTCGGACAGCACCACGGCTATCCGCCGCGCTACGGATGGCTGTTGAAAGTCCATGAAGCCCTCCGGGCCGACCCGCTGGCGTTCCAGCGTCCCGACATCCACATCACGCTCGGCGTCGGCGCCAGCCAGGTCGGGGCAATGCGCTTCTGGGCGCAGGCCTTCGGCCTCGTCGCGTCCTCTGACGGCCGTGCGCTGGAGCCGACCGCACGGGGGCGTTGGCTGCTCGACGAAGACGGCGCCGATCCCTATATGGAGGACGTCGCCACCTACTGGGTGCTCCACTGGTGGCTGCTGAGCGCCGTGCCGTGCGCCGTGCCCACCTGGCACTTCCTGATCGCGCAGCCCGGGCGGTTCCGCTACACCCGGGCCGAGTTGCGCGAGCTGGTACGCCGGGCCGCGGAGGACGCCGGCTGGCGGGTGCCCGCCGACAGCACGGTCGCCCGGGACATCTCGTGCCTGGTCACCATGTACGCGCCGACCGTTGCTTCCCCCGACCAGCCGCGGGCCAGTATCGAAGACGTCCTGACCAATCCGTTCCGCGATCTCGGGGTCCTGGGGAGCGCGCCGCAGGCTGACTTCAACCGACGCGATCGCAGCCACGAACTGTCGGTGAACCGGCAGGCCGGGCGCAGAGCTCCCGATGCCGCGGTGGCGTACGCGTGCCTTTCGTACGCAGCTCTCGCCGCAGGTACGAACGCGGGCGGCATCAGCGTGCCGAGACTGGCGACGGCGACCGGAAGTCCCGGGCGCATCCTGCTGACCGACACGACGGCTCTGCACAAGTCCTTGAAGCGTGGCGCCCAGCGCTGGGGCCTGTTCGACGTCGTCGAATCCTCCGTCGGCGACGACATGCTGACCTACACCGAACCGCCCGCCGTCCTCGCCTCCCGGGTCCTGGCCGCCCACTACCAGAGGAGGAAGGGACCCGATGTCCCCGCGTGAGGCCGACGAGGTATCCGTCACCCAGCCGGTGCCGGCACCTGTCTACCTTCGCGAATACCAGCAGCTGCTCCTCGCCAACGTCCTCGTCGACCGGGCCGGCCGGCCCCTGCGCAGCGGCCGCTGCCCCACCTGCGACTCCCTCGTCGACGGATACACCTGCCCGGGCTCGCTGCCCTGCCTTCGCTGCCGGGCCGAGCCGGGCCGACGCTGCCGGCGCCCCAGCGGACACACGGCAGACCGCTGGCACGCCGACCGAATCACGGCCGCTGAGGCCGTCGACCAGCGTCGTGCCGAGACGAACGACTTGACGCTGCTTGCCCCCTGGCCGTCCTGACCGCACCCGATCCGAAAGAAGCACCTCATGAGCACCCTGAGCCCCACCGGCGCCGCCATCCTCGCCGAGCACGAGGACGGCGTCGTCACCGGCCACGCCGCCGCGATGGCCCGCCTGCGGGCCGACAGCCTGGTCGTCCCGCACCACGACGGCAGCGGCGCGCACCGGATGACCGCTGCGGGCCGGAGAGCCCTGAAGCAGTGGCAGGACGAGCACGGCGACGCCCCGCCCGTGGCCTCCGCCCCCGCCGTCCTGCGCAAGCTGCCCGCACGCCAACACGAAGCCGTCATCACCGCCGCCCGGCGCCCCGACCAACTCGTCGCCGGCCGCGACGACGAGGCCTACCACAAGGGAGAACCGTGGTTCCTCGGGACGACGCTGCGCGCCGTCCACAACGCCGGATACGCCGGAATCCGCCCCCAGCCGTACGACGACGGGCCGGTGACGTGGGAGGAGACGGGCCGCTCGCTGTACCTGACCCCGCTCGGCCGGCAGTATGCCCGGCAGCGCGGCAACGTCGACGTACGGCGCCGACGAGTCGTCATCATCGCGTGCGGATCGGAAAAGCGTCCGATTCCACCGGGTCAGCGGCAGGGCTGGCCGGCCGGGGAGCTGTACGTGGGCCAGTACCACCGGTCCCTGCGGGCCGCGGCCGACGCCCTGACCCACCACTCCCTGATCCGCATCATGTCCGCCCGGCACGGCCTGGTGCCGCTGACACGCCCTCTGCACCCGTATGACGTGACGATCGGCGATGAAAAGGCCGTCACCGCGGAGAGGATGACTCGCGACACCGCCGCGCTCGGCCTGGACGACGCGGACGTGATCTTCCTCGGCGGCCAGGAGTACGCTGCCCTGCTCCGCCCCTCCGTTCCCCATCTGCTCACTCCTCTCACGGGCGGGATGGGCGAGCACCGGGGCCTGTGCAAGCAGGCCTGCGAGCACTCCGCACTGCGCGAGTCGTGGTGGAAGCAGGCCGCCTCCGGTTTCGAGGAACACACCACCGCTGGGTGAGAAGCCACTTGGTCACCGCAGCAGGTGCGCTGCCCGCGCCGCCGCCTCCCCCCGAGCCGTCTCAGTAGGGCGCCCAGCGCCGACATCCGTAATCCGAGCCCATCACCAGGAGACCTAGACATGGACATCAGCGAGCTCACGTCCGCCGCCACCGAAGCCCTCGCCGACCGCGAATCCACAGGGAAAGCCGTCATTTCCGTTACCGTCGAGACCAGCAGGGACGACGACGGCTGGATCAGCTACGCCGACACCGCCCTCGTCACCTACCACGACGGCGACACCCGGCCGCTCAACATCCACGGCACAGCGCTCTCGACGGCCCTGGAACAGCACGCGGACGACGAAGCCGAACGCGGCGTCCCGCAGGTGGTCATCCCGATCCCTCCCCGTCCTGCGCCGGCCGACAATACGGTCTTGTGCGAAGAGCACCGCGGCGCGCACCGCGAGAGCATCACCTGCCGCTGGCCGCACGGTGTCCACCCCGAGGGGACACAGCCGCAGGTGGGCCATCCCCATCACGCGACGGACTGAGGTCTGCCAGCAGGCCCGGCGGACCGGCACTGCGCGGCCGTGCCGACCCCCTTTGCCGGGCCGTCCGCCCGTTGATGAGGTTCTGTCAGCCGGCGGGCGGCCCCACATCGCCTTGCGCATATTGCTAACTTCTTTTTCCGCATGTATCTTTGTGTGCGGTTGGTGTCGACGGAGGGAAGAGCTCGATGAAGCGCAACAAGCCGCTCTTTAAGCAGCGCAAGCGGGGAACACAGGCACGGCGGCGGTGGCGGTACGAGTTCGGTGACAGCGGCAAGACGCACTGGGCGCTCGCGGTTCCCCAGGCATTCACGGGCGTGCGGGAGACCGTGCTGGACATGACCGGTGCGATACCGGCCGGTGCGGACGAGAACGCACCGGACAACCCGCGATACGGCTCCGCACTGCGCTGGCGGCTCGACCGGGACGGGCAGACGACGTTCGTCTACGGGATACATCTGTGGGGTGGTCGCACCCGCCATGAGGACCCGCAGACCTACGGCCGACGAGTCGCCGAGCGTTTCCGCACCGCAATCCCCACCTCCCCGGACGTGTACCACGTCTTCACCGCCGAGCGTGAGGGCTGCACGCATGGCACGAAGTGCCCTTTGACCATGTACTTCTACTCGGACTCAGACGTCGAAGTGCCGCGCCACAGGGCGGACCGCTGCCCCACGAGCGTGCTCACCGACGGGCCTCCGTGGCGACTGGTGGGCCGCGTGGTGCCCGACGGGCGCCACATCTACTGACCGGCACCGGCGAAGTTCCGTCCGTCTCGGCTCGACCCAGGTCGAGCCCCGGACAGCACCGCGGCCGTCGCCCGCCAACGCACCAACTCCCCGGCAGGACCGACAGCTCACCCACGAGGCCGGGCGCCAGCCGCCCCGATCGGATCCGTAATCCCACCCGAGTCGGGGCGGGCTCGGTTCGTCCTCCGATCGACACATGATCGAACCACCTCGCAGAAGGACACCGCACATGAAGTTGACCGACGCTGAACGGCTGGCGCGCGCCCGACGCGGCGAGGAGAACACCAGGCCTGTCACGGCCGAGATCCGCGTGAACGCGCAGCTTCGCACGGCCACGCTGCGGCTGCTGGGCAAGTCAGGGGCCGTCGAGGATGACCGCAATGCGGTTCCCCTGCCGGGTGAGTGGTCGTACGAGTGCGGACCGCTGCGCACGGCTGCCGGGCAGATCATCGCGGAACGCGGCTACCGCCTGGACGGCGGATGGTCCGAGATCGATGACCTCACCGCTCGCACTCCGATCGAGCCGACCGGCGCGTACCTCGCGTTCGTCGAGCGGATGTACGGACCCGCCCCGGAGGTCAGCGCGCTCCCGGACGGAGTCACCGCGCGCTCCGTCCAGCGGGGACGGTGGCGGATCAGCAAGGATGACCGCACGTTCTGGGATCTGACCTGGCAGCCTCGCCTGGACGGGGACGTCTGGACCCTGTGGGGCGGTCCCGGCGCGACGCAGATCGTGTCCAGGTCGGACAGCCCGGCCGGAGCCCTCGCTGCGATCGCCACCAGCGCGTAGCGAACATCCTTTCCCTCCTGGCCGTCCGCGCAGCGGCGCGCATTCCGCTCCCGCGCGGGCGGGTTGGCGCCCACCACCCCACGCGCGCCGGGCCGGTGGACTGCCGCACCTCGACAGCGGCGCCCCCTGCGGCGCCACCGAACCGCAAAGGAACGACTTCCCATGGCCACCCGTACGCAGATGCTGGTCGACGCGATGAACCGCGGCGAACAGATCGTCGAGATCGTCAGCAACCAAACCGTCAAGCACGTGCCGCGCAGCGAGCGCGACATGCGGCCATGGGTGGTGTGGGAAGCAGGCCTTCAGCAAGAGTTCCGCCTGACATCCAAGGAATGCATGGTGCGCCACGGAGGCGGGTCGGCGGGCGACGAGCGCAGCCGCAAGCTGAATCCGCTCGCGGAAGAGTCGCGGCTGCGCAGGCTGGACACCCTCGCCCGGGAGGCTTCGGATCTGATCGAGCGGGCCTCTGACGTGGATGCCGGCACCCGGGCCGTGCACGCCCGCGCCCTGTTGCAGAAGCTCGTCGGCCTCGCGAGTGACTGACCATTCAACAGGAATTGCTTACTTATTTTTTTGTGTGTACTGTTGTGGGCGTTGGGGTTCCCCGACGTCCTTGCCTGGCAGCCACATGGGCTGTCCCCGCCAACGCTGCCGCCCGGCCCTCTCCGAGGGGCTGTCGGCAGCGGCATACAGCGATCACGGAGGTGCACATGGGCAGCACGCGCGACTCGAAAGCGGTAGCCGCCGAGCGGCAGGAGATCATCCGCCAGGCAGTGGCCCACATGGAAGGCAGCGACCGCAGCGTTCTGCTGCGGCAGATCGCACGCATGGAACTTCGTGATGACCTCCGTATTCCCGAGGCCCTCCTCGCGCAGCTGCGCACTGCCGCGCCGAACACTCCGGAGTTCTACGGGTGCTGGAGCGTGGCCCGCAGCCTGCTTCGCGTGGCCCAGGGCGCTTCGCGCGCCGAGCGGATCGCACGGCTCTCCCTGGCGCACGTCTACGGCGGGGGAACGACGGCCCGTCTGTTGAAGGGCGAGCCGGCGGTGGACGTCCTTGGGAGTCTGCGCGAGACCTCCGAGCGGGGCGGCTTCGGGCGTCAGGCGTTCGAGTCGATCGCCACGTTCGACGGTGAGGCGCTCCTGGCCCACGCCGAGGCCGACGGCGCGCGCTATGTCGTACCTGAGGACATCGACTGGCCCGAAACGCTGCGGGCGCTGGGCGAGGACGCGCCACTGGGCCTGTGGGTCAGGGGCACGGCGTCCCTGGCCGAGCTGGCCGGTACGGCGGTGGCCGTCACGGGGTCGAGGGCCGCGTCTGACTACGGCAAGCACATCGCCGGGTACCTGGCGGGCGGTCTGGCTGACCGGGATGTCACCGTTGTGGCGGCCATCGGGCATGGCGCGGACGGAGCGGCGCTCGCTGGTGCGCTCGTACGGGGCGAGGCTGCCGCAACGCCCATCGGAGTGCACGCGGGCGGGGTGACGGGCCCCTACGGCGAGGCCATGCTCCGGCACGAGCGCTGGATTCTCAGCTCGGGCGGCCTGGTGGTCAGTCTGTGCGCGCCCGGGGTACCGCTGAGCTCCGCCCGTGCGAATCAGCGGCAGTGGCTCATGACCGCTCTCACGTCGGCGGTGGTCGTGGTCGAAGCGGCCATTGGCAGCCGCACGGCGAACACTCCGCGGGTGGAGGGTCGCCCTCTGCTGGCGGTGCCGGGGCCCATCACGTCGTCCCTGTCTGCGGGGACAAACACGCTGATCCGGGACGGAGCGGCCCAGGCCGTCATGTCCGTTGACGACATCACAGCGGCGCTGGCCCGGCCCTGACCGACATCGCGGGGGCGAACACGCCCCGTGGCGGGAGGCCGGGTCTGGATGAGACGGCGGCCTCCGCCGGCCCGGCTCCGCAAGGGCCGGGCCGGCGCCCACCCCATCGAATCCGTGAGCGATCACCGAACAGGAAGTGACATGACCGAGGAGATCCGGACCACCGCAGGGCGCCCGATCGGGGCACGCGGCCTGAAGACCCGCAGCCAACTGCTGCTCTGCCTCAAGGAGCTGCTGGCCGAGTCCGGCTATCACGCGACGAGAGTGATCGATGTCGCCCGTCGCGCGCGTACCTCGCCCGCGACCTTCTATCAGTACTTCGCGGACGTCGACGCAGCCGTCCTGGAGCTGGCCCGGCCCGCGGCGCAGGAGGGAAGCGACGGACTGATCTACGCGGAGATCGGCAGCTGGTGGGGCGGCGGGCGTCGCGCCGCCGGGAGCACGGTGGACGCCGTCTTCGCCTTCTGGCGGGAGCACGAGGTGGTCCTGCGAGTGGTCGACCTGCGGGCGGCCGAGGGCGACAGCCGGTTCACCGAGATCCGCCGCCGCGCGCTCTCCGGCCTCCTGGGACACCTGGAGTACGCGATCACCACCCGTCCGTCTTCGCCCGGCGCGACGGACGACTCCTTCGCCGCGGCCGAGGCGCTGACGGTGCTGCTCGCCGCGGCCGCTGGCCGCCACGACCCCGAGGCAGCTGACCCGGTGGTGGTTCGCCAGATGCTGGTCGACCTCATCACCCTGGCCGTGTCCGGCGGAACCGTCGTCCAGCTGCCGACCGCGTGACCCGGCAGTAGCCCGAGCCGGGCGCTCCGGCCGGCGACGCGCTCCCGGTCGTGACGTGGTTCGCGAACCCGGCCGGCCCGGACGGGTCGGCTAGCCACCACAACCCTCTCGGGAGTGCCGCGTCGGCCCGAGGCCGCCCACGTGGTCGACGGGCTGACTGGTCGACCACGGCCACGGGCCGGCGACGGCTCGGGCCGGAGCCCACCCGGGCGTTCCGGCCTTCCACACCAGACCACTTCGGTGCCCCGGCTCACGGCCGGGCACTTCTGATCCTGCTGCCCAGGGGCAGTGCAAAGGAAGTCCGTCATGCCGTTGTCGCTCTCGCAGCTCGAGAGGCACCTGTTGGGCGCCGCCGAGGTGCTGCGCGGTCCGCTGAGCCCGCACCAATATCAGGACTATCTGCTGCCGCTGGTCTTTCTGAAGCACTCCAACGACGACTTCGAACGCGCCCGGAGGCGGATTCTCGCTGCCGCCACGGCCCGGGGCAGCAACGCCGAACAGGCGGCACACACCGCGGATTCCCCGGAAGCCCACGAGCGAGCAGGGAGCCTGTACGTCCCGCCGGCCGCCCGGTGGGACCGGATCGCGGCCGCCACCGACCGCATCGCGGAGCGCTGCCTATCCCCCGCGTTGTCCGCGATGGCGGCCGCCCACCCGCAGCTCAGGGACGCCTTCGCCCACGTGGACTTCTCCCGCATCCATGGCGCTGACGCTGCCCACGCCGATCGCCGGCTGCGCGCCCTCATCGACCGCTTCTCGGCCATCCCCCTGCATCAGGATGCCCTGGCCTACCCGGACATGATCGGCGCCGCGTACGAGACCCTGCTCGCCAGGTTCTCCTCCCCGTCGGCCGGTGGCGAGTACTTCACCCCCGGCCCGGTGGTCCGGCTCATGACCGAACTGGCCCGCCCTTCCGCCGGCGCCCATGTCTACGACCCCTGCGTAGGTTCCGGCGGCATGCTCATCCAGGCGGCCCAGTACGTCGCCGAGCACACCGGTGACGTCGGAGCCCTCATGCTCGCCGGGCAGGACGCCAATCCACGGGCCACCGCGATGGCGGCGATGAACCTGTCCCTTCGCGGTGTCCGCCACTTCGATCTGCGCACGGGTGACACCCTGGCCGATCCCCAGCACGGCAGCTGTTTCGACCTGGTGCTGAGCAACCCGCCGTTCTCCATGGACTACTCCCGCGAGACCCTCGCCGACGCGGCCGAGCGCATGCCGTACGGGACGGCGCCCGAGAAGGGGCGAGCCGACTGGATGTTCGTCCAGCACATGCTCTACGCCGTCCGCGACCGCGGGGGCAGCGTGGTCACCGTGCTCCCGCACGGCCCGCTCTTCCGCGACCGCGCCGAGGCGGAGATCCGCAGCGCACTGTTGGACGCTGACGCGATCGAGGCGGTCATCGGCCTGCCGGCGGGGCAGTTCACCGCCACGTCCGTTCCTGCGTGCATTCTGGTCCTGCGGTCGGCGGGGGCGAAGCGTCCCGAGCTGGTGGGCAAGGTACTGATCATCAACGCCGACCAAGAGCACCGGGCAGAGCGCTCTCGCAACGTGATGCTGCCGGAGCACATCGCGAAAGTCGCCGCGGCCTTCCACGCAGCCGTCGACGTACCCGGCTTCGCCCGCGTCGTCGACCGCCGCGAACTGGCGGACAACGGCGACAACCTGAACATCCGGCGGTACGTCGACAACCAGCCTCCGCCCGAACCGCAGGACGTCCGCGCGCACCTGTACGGCGGAATGCCGCGCGCCGAGATCGACGCGCACCATGGACTTCTGGACGCCTACGGGCTGACCGCGAAGGATCTCTTCGCCGAGCGGCCTGACGATGCGGACACCGAGTACCTCGACTTCCTCCCGGAGAGCGAGCGCCCGGACGCCGACCGTTTCCAGGCGTTGACCGCGCCGTGCGAAGCCCGGCTGCACGCAGCCTTCGCGACGTGGTGGGAGGACACCGCCGTCGGCGGCCTCGACTCGCTCGCTGCCGGCAGCCGCGCCGGCACGGGCCATGTGCACGCCGGAATCGCGCGGGAGGCCATGCTCGCCTCCCTGCAGGGCCGTCTCGGTCCGATCGGACCTCTTGACCACGACGCCCTGGCCGGCGCCTTCGCGACCTGGTGGGACGCTTCGCGCCACGACATCGCTTCCTTGCTGCACAACGGGTACGTGGGGCTCGTCGACGAATGGCTCCAGGACGTCCGCGACCTCGTGGAGCCGATTGCGGGCCCCACCCGCGCCAGGCCTCGGCGGCCGTCGGCTGCCGAGCGCCGTGCCGCGTCCGACCATCTCCTGGTGCGGGCCTTGGCACCCGAACTCACCGCCGAGCCCCACAACATCGACGACACCATGCGGGAGCGGCGGGACCTGGGTGCGCGCAACGGAGAACGCCTGCTCGTTCTCGGAGTCCTGCGCGACCGGCTCCAGGACGAGATCAACGACCGCCTGCGGCGCCGCCTGGTCCAACTGCACGACCGCTACCGATTGTGGGAGGAGAAGTACGCCGTCTCTCTCGCAGAGGTGCAGGCCGCATCCGACGCCGCCGGCGCCCGCATGTGGCAGCGGCTCGCTGAGATGGGATACACCGACTGACCGAGCCCCTGGCCACCGCAGACGTCCCGCATGTCCTCGCCTTCCCGAACGCGATTGGTACCCGGCCCGTACACGCCGCGCTCGGATCCATGCCTCGCGGCCTCGACGAGGACTTGGCGCGCCACCTGCCCGACCTGAGAAAGGTCGCGGCCGCGGAGCAACACCTCGACGGGTTCGGCGAGCTGGGCGGTGCCGCCCACGACCGGAACGCCCCCCAGCGGCGGTCCAGAGAATCCAGAATTCGCGTCCGTTCGCCGTGGTGCGGCGGGCGACGTAACGAGGCCGTGCGGCCCGATATCGGCGACACCGCCGGAGACCACGAGGAGAGGAACCACAAGTGAGCAGCAACACGAAGTACGTCGGGACGCTTCCGGAGTACGAGGAGGCGCGGCCGTCGATCCGCGCGGCCCTGGGGGCGCTGGAGGGAGCCGCAGAGGCGCTGGCGGTGCTCACCGACAAGGTGGGCGACCGCAGCGCGCAGGGGGCGTTCCTGGTGCCGGAGCACGGCGCCGAGGGGTGCGTGCGAGTCTTGTTCTACCTCGACGGGGAGTTCGAGGAGTCCGTGAGGTCCCGCCGTGACGCCAGGCGTCGCGGGATGGAGCGCGCGTCGCGGCGGGATGCGCTGGGCCGGTATGCGCGAATCCTGCGGTCGGCCGGGTGGAGCGTGGCGGAGATGTACTCGGCCCGGACGGCGACGGAGCGCTTGAAGCACCTGGTCGTGCATCCGCCGGCTCTTGAGGATCTCACGGGGCCGCTCGATTCCGGCATGGCGGAGTTCCTCGCCGACACGTTCGTCGCGTACGCGCAAGGGTCCGCCGTCGCGGTGCGCGCGGACAGGCTGGCCGTCGGCATGGACGTGATCGCCGCTGTCCGTCTGGAGACACGCACCGTCGGTACGGTCAAGGTCCACACCGGGCCCGGTGGCCCGTGGGTTCGTGTCACCTGGCAGCCCGGCGACCACCGCGACAGCGTCATGGGCGACCGGCGCGTACTGGACCCCGGCTTTGCCCTGGTCGTAACCGTGGAGTCCCTCACGGGCTTGTTCGGACCGCTCCTTGGGGCGCGCAGCGGGCGTGGAAGTTCGCCGGGAAATGGATTGTCGAGGCCGAGTAGGCGCTGAGTGCCGCGTTCGCGACGTGCGAGAAGGCGCCGACGGCAGACCTGTCCGCTGGCCCTCAGGGCGTGGGGCACCTACGACGGTCGCCAGCCTACCGAGCGGCGCTCACCAGCGGCGCCCTCACGGGTGCCGGGAAAGGGTGTCACCCCGTCACATCCCTGTCCATGGCTTCGATCGCAGCCGCTGTCCCTCGGCCTGCCGAGGGACTCGGGACGTGTCCTCAACGCCCGTACACCGGCGTGAGCCAGTTATATTGCTTACTTATTTTTTTGCGGGTATGGTGATTCTGGCCGGTTCGCCTCCGGCTATCCACTTCAGCCATCCCCCAGGGAGTAGCCATGCCCGCATCGGCCGCACTGCGCCTCGCCCCGCCCGTCTACCAGCTCGACGGCGCCGACTGGGACAGCGCTGCGGGGACGCAGTACAAGGACTTCGAGGGCCGGATCTGGGAGATGACCGGGATCACCAACGCCGAGGGCATGCCGATCGCAGCCGCTGTCGAGGGCGATGCGACGGCATCGCTGAAGGAGCTGGTCAACAGGATCGGCATCCTCCACAAGGTCGGGGAGTCCGCCCCGACGACGTATGTCTACGAAGGTCGCACGTACCGCACCGACCGGGCTTATGTCGACGAGGCCGGGGACACATGGACCCACAACGGAACGTGGGACCCCGAGCCGCCCGGCGTTCCCGACACCCCCTCCCCTCAGTTCGTCCGGGAGGGCGAGCCGGAGTACGCCCTGGACATCCCGGCCCTGGACTACTACCACGGCCCGCTCACCGAACGGCCGCTCTGATCACCATCCGTGCCGGACGCCGCCAAGTGCCAGGCACCCAGGGCGAACCCGCGCGCACCCGAGGAGGTTCACGGTGGCCAAGGCGGCCAGGCCGTCGGCGCGAATGCGCCGGGCCCAGGAGACGAATAACGCGGTAGAACGCATCCTCGCGAGCACGAACCGGCTGTGGGCTGACCTGAGCCCCATTCCCGGCGCCCAGGAGAACGTCAGGCGGATGCGGCGCGGCGAACCGAGCGGGTGGTCCCACGCCGTCCGGGCACAGGTCCCCCGGGACGACCTGGTGTCGCTGACGGATCACATCGCGCGGTACGCCGTGGTGGACCTGTGGCGCCACCAGGGACGCATCGCCTACGACATCAATCCGGAGATGGCCGCCGCCCTCTACCGAGCCGATCTCAAGGGGAAGTTGCCGGGCGGGCTGTTCCAGCGGCTGCCGCACATCAGCCCGATGGTGCCGCTCCCGCGCCCGTGGCCGTTTCGCTCGACCAACGGGCGTGAGGGTCTGATCCGTGCGTACTTCCTGACCGGGCACATCGGGCAGTCGTTCTGTCCCACCACCGACAAGCGGTCGGAGGGGCTGGTGGTCATGCCGTGGATCGAGTGGAGCGACCCCGGGCCCGACGAGTACAACGACGCCGTCACGCCGCTGTTCCGGCTGCCCTCCACCGAGGAGCCGTTCACCCTGGACGACGTCATCGACCAGACGAACGCCTGGCACGGCACCACCACGAACGGTACAGAGAAGAAGATGGTGCGCCAGATCCTGTCGGGCCTGATGTCGGTGATGACGTACCTGTGCTGCGACAACCGGGACGTGCAGGAGCCGCCGCCCGCACCGGCGGTCAAGGGCAAGAAGCGGCAGGCACCCACGCGTGATCCGTTCTATGTGCGGGTGGGGTGGCACATCGGCCCCCAGCTCCACGCAAACCGCGTCCGTGCCCAGCAGCAGAGCGCACGCGACGGGGTGTCAGTGCCAACGGGGGCGGAGTACGGGCCTCAGCACCGCGTTGGGCACTACAAGGTCGTCCACCACGGGCCGCGCAAGTCCCTGGAGTCCCTCCGTTGGGTCGACCCGTACTGGACGAAGCGGGAACTGCTGAAGGAGGGCCAGGAGCCGGGCACCGGGGTGATCCCGGTGAATCCACAGCAGAAGGACCCTGCCGGGCACCGCGACGTGAAGCTGGCCAACCTGGGCCGGGCGAAGGCGAAGGAGATCCGCGAGCGTGAGGCTCAGCAGGCGCGCGAAAAGGGCTGGGACTGGTGAGGCGAGGAACGGGCGGCCGCCCGGGTCGGATGGCGCACCGCCTGCGCGGGTTTCCGCATCGGCACGGACCGCAGGTCGTGCTCACCCCCTCCGCCATGCCCTGCTGGGGTACACCGCCTGCCGCGGCCAATACTGATCCGATGACGCCCGTCGCCGCCGTGGACAAGTGGCGGCACGGTCCCGCTCCCCCGTCGCAATCCCAAGGCCCCTCACACTTCAGAGAATTGCGTATTTATTTTTAGTAATGTATCTTGTTCGCGGTGGGGCTGTCCCCGGCGACGTCGGCCTGAGGGAGTGTCAGGCCACAGTGAGGAGAGCAGACATGAACCGCAGCACCGCCGTACGTGCAGCGTGGACGGCTTGGGCGTGGCGTTTCGGACTCCCGAGTGCTGCCGTGGCTCTTGGGAGCGTGTGGTTTATCGAGCCCAGCACCCCGGTCGCTGCCGGCGTAGTCGTCGGCGTGGCGATCACCGCGCTATTCGTTTTCTGCCTCACGATGCCCCGTCACCAGGGCAGCCGCGGCCGAAGGAACCCGTAACCCGCAACAACGCCCCGTACACCCGTCCGGCCGACGCCCGGTCCGGGGAACACGCGGACTCCCCCGGACACGCGCGGGAGCCGGGCCGAAGCCCGCTGGCGGCCTGCCGCCAGGCAACGCATCGACGAGGTGTTGAGCCCGGATCCGTCAACTGGTCCGGACAGTGACCGGCAAGGCTGCGCCGCCCGAGACGACGGGCCCCCTCCACGACGCCCACCCGACCCAAGGGAGCTCCGAGTGAGCCAGATCCATTCCTGTGACTCGTGCGGGCAGGACTCCGCATCCGTTCGGCGTGTGCGCTGCATGCGCTGCGAGGGCCTGGTGCACGCCGGGTGCCGGGACATCACACGCACTTGCTACGGCTGCCGCTGGAAGCAGGCCCGCGAGGGCGGCATCGCGGACGGCATGCTCACTCCCGCCTCGGCCGGGCCGGAGCCCTTCGCCTCCAACCCGCCCGCCACCGTCTCCGCCGGCCTCCCGGTCCCCGCGGTCGCCACCCTGGAAGACCGCGACGGCACCAGCGCCAACGAGGTGCGTGTCCTCACGGAGGCCGTCTGGGCCGGTTGGCGTATCACCCAGCGCGAGGAGCTCGGCGGAACCGTGATGCTGCGCAAGCACGGCCGCGGGTACCTCCGGCTCACCTTCGCCGTCAACGGCCGCATCGTCCACGCCACGACGCAACGCAAATACCTCGACCCCACCACCACCCGCATCGCCCGCTACCTGGAGCAGAAATGACCACCGGCACCGTGCCGCCGCCCATCAAGCCCCGCACGTTGATGCGCGCCACGGGCTTCGACGGCTACGTCACCTCCGACGGACGGTACGAACTGCGCCCCGCCCGGTACGGCACCGACCGGCGCGTCCGCTTCTGGAAGGGCAAGGACCTCCGCGGGACATTCCCGGCCGGCCGCAGCGAGCAGGACTTTCCGTCCCTGGACTCCTTCCGCCACCAGTACTGCGCGCCGGGCGGCCGCGTCCCGTGGATCGTCTGCGACATGGACGACGGAGTCGTGCGCGTCCAAGCCTCCCGCGACGAGGCGGCCGACTGGTGCTCCGGCCTGCTCGAGGGCGCCCCGGTCCGCAGGCGGCACCACTACGGAGAGGGCTGCTACGAGTACGTGTTCGGGAACCGAGGAGAGGACGAGGAGTCGTTCTTCGTCCTCCGCGCCGATGCGGCGCACCGGCGCGGCTTCGACGCCGCGCAGCAGCCGCAATATCCGCACCCGGACGAGCCCTACGAACAGGTCGCCCGTCCCAACGGCAAGGAGAACAGCTGATGCCCGCCCTGGTGGACAGCCGACGGGCGCAGGCCGGATGCGGCGAGCACCTCGTCGCCCACCAGCCGGCGGCAGCCGGCCGGTCCGGTCCGGGCGCCACGACCGTCACCAGTGCGGCGGAGGCCCGGTGAACGCGCACGAGTTCGAGACCTTCCTCAAGAGTCTGGTGGAGCAGGACCCGTCCGCTGTCGTCGGCGTCGCCACCTTCTCCGAGGCCGGCTACACCGTCAGCCGGGTCGGCCTGCGGATGACGCTGCCGACCGGGGCGACGATCTACCTCCAGATCGTCAGCTCTGGCCAGCCGCGGCCGTCCGCAGACCCGCTGGGTCCGCCTCCGCCTGCCACTCCGCCGGTGATGCTTCCGGCTCACGGCACAACGGCGCTGGCCGCGGTCGAGGAGTACCTCGCCGCTGTACTGACCGGCAGTCAGGACCGGCGGATCCGTGACGTGGAGGTCTACGGCGCCCGGCCGGTACGAGGAGCCGTCCCGTACGGGCTCAAGGTCACATTCCACTCCGGGGCCCGCATCTCGTGCTACGTCGCCCACGCCCTGCGCCCGGGTGTGAGCGAGCCAGGACCCCGGCGCTTCCCGTCCATCCGCACGATCTGAGTACACCGAGGCCGGGCGCCCTTCGTGCACGATCACGTTCAGCCAAGATCAACCGCTGACGCGGTTCCGTCGGAACTCGCTTTGGCATGATCCCTGTTGAAGGACTACTTCGAGACCGAGAGGCTGCCATGCCGACCATGCGTAAGAGCAAAGCCGCTGCACTGGCCGTGCTGACAGCGTTGCTGGCGGTCGGCTGCTCGTCGAACACCTCCTCCGCACCCGAAGCCTCGCGGACCTCCGCCGCGGCCGACCAGGTGGGCGCGCTTCCCGAGGGGATAGCCGCGATCGGCAGCTCGGTGACGGTGGCGGACGAATCCTGGAAGTTGTCACTGGAGCCGTTCGAGAAGACGGAACCCACCTCGTCGGCCCAGGACGTGCCCACGGGATGGCAGACGCTCCGGACGAAGGCCGTGTTCACCAACACCGGCCCGGAGATCGCGCTGCTCCCGGACACCACGGTGACCGTGCGCTACGGCGACCTGGGACGGCCGGCGGTGCTGTTCCACGACACCGGGCTGAGCGGACTGCCGGACCCCGATGAGGACACGAAGGTCAAGCCCGGCGCCCGCTTCACCGCCGACCTCGGAATCGCCGTTCCCGCGCAGGCGGCCGGGCAGCGGGCCACCGTGACCGCCGAGACCACCGAAGAGGGGCTGGCCCAGGCCGAGGCGGTCTTCTTCGAAGGGTCCCTGCCCGGCACCGCCCAGGCCTCGTCCGACCCGTCGCCCACGGCCCCGTCGTCCGCCGGAGCCGTGCTGCCGCTGGGCTCCTGGTACGACAAGCGGCTGAGGATCTCGGCGCTCACCCTCAACGCCACCGAGAACGGCCGGCGGTCGGCCACGCTGGACCTGACCGTCGTCAACGACCAGCCCGAGTCGAAGCCGGGCCTGGACGTCACCGTGCGCGTGCTGACGGGAGACGACCTGGCCCTGGCCGCCACGGCCCGGCCGGTACTGGACTACGCGGACGCGCCCATCGCACCGCGCCGGACCGCGACCCAGACCGTCCAGCTGCAGCTGCCGGCCACCGCCGTACCCGGCCCGGTCACCGTCGAGGCCGTCGAACGTGACGGCACCCGCGCCACGTTCGACGGCCAGGCCAAGTGACCTCCCCCCTATCCGGGCAGGCCTGAGCCGAAGGCACACCTGGCGGATCGGGAGCGGGCAGGATGAGGGCATGGAGAACGAGGAGCCGCTGTCCGGCGGGCGGATCACCCCTGGTGTGGTCAAGGCCGGTGACACCGTCCGGCGGCCGACGACCCCGGCCTCACCGTTCGTGGCGCAGCTGCTCGGCCACCTGCAGCGGCAGGGCTTCACCGGCGCCCCTCGCCACCTCGGTGTCGACGAGGCCGGCCGCGATGTACTCAGCTACGTGCCCGGCCGGGTCCCCGCGCGCTTCCAGCGCTGGAGCGACCTCCAGATCGCCACGGCTGGCGCCTTGCTCCGCGCCCTGCACGACGCCACCCGGGGCAGCCACCTGGCCGGGCACCACCCAGTGATCTGCCACCACGACCCGGGTCCGAACAACGCGGTGTTCCAAGACGAGGTGCCGGTCGCGCTCATCGACTGGGACACCGCCGCCCCCCGGCGAGCCTCTGGAGGACCTGGGCTACATGGCGTGGACCTGGGCCGTGTCGTCGCGGGAGGACGCGCCGCCGGCCGCGGCCCAGGCCCTGCAGGTCCGTGTCCTGGCGGACGCCTACGGGCTCGACGCCAAGGACCGTGCCCGACTCGTCGACGCCATGCTCGACCGGCAGGAACGCAACGCCCGCTGGTGGAGCAGCCAGATGACGCGTCCCGGCCCGCAACTCGCCGAACCCCACCAGATCACCGAGCGCATCCGCTGGTCCGAGCGGGAGTACGCCTACACCGCGGCTCACCGCACGGACTTCACCGCCGCCCTGTAAGAGCGGGTCGGACGACCGGGTTCCGACCAGGGTGTCCGTTGCCGTCGAAGGTGGACCGAACCCGGATTGTGACAGCGGAGATTGACCGCCGCAGGGACGGGATTCTGCGCGAGCGTGATGTGGCAGCCGGAAGTGCTCAGGGCCCGGCCGCCGCGGCGCGGGTGGTCTCAGTCAACCTGCGGGGTGAGGGTGATGACGACTTCCGAGCCGACGAACTGCCTTGTGAGGGAGTAGTCCTGGGCGTCCTCCTCGTCGCCGGGCGTATAGGCGCCGGTCAGGGAGCCGAACAGAACCGGATCGGCTGGCTCTGCGATCAGCACCTGAAGAGCCCGCTCCGCGGCGGGCTGGAGGGCGTGCCGGTCCAGACGCTGGCAGACCTCGTGCAGATCAGTGAGTTCGCGTACCTCGAAGCCGTGCTGGAAAGTGCTGTTGGAGTAGGCCCGTGCCAGCTGTCGGAAGGCGGGGTCGCCACGCTCCAGCATCTCCATGGGCAGGTCGTTGAAGACCTCCATCACGTGTGTGCAGGCCCACAGGGCCAGCGCGGCCACCTGTCCCGGGTCTCGGCCCAGTTGCTCCAGCAGGTCCTCGCGGCAGACATCGCAGCCGTCCTGGGCGGCCCCGTACAACCGGGCCACCGCACTGCTGTCCACGTCCAGGGCGCGACCCTGACCGTTCAGCCAGGTCGGGTCGTAAGGAGCCGGACTGCCCAACTCGCGGGCAATATCACGCTCATGGCGATGGTCAACGTTCACGGCTCGCTCGCTCCCCTGGGACAGGACACACGTGTACCCATCTGAGCGTCCCCGCCCTGTGCGCTCCGGAACGGCGCCGACCACAACCAACCGGAAGGCGAGCGCATCCCTTCACTTCAGCCAGAAGTCGAGTGAAAGCGAACGGAGATCGACCGCTTCTGGTCGCAGAGCGGTCCGCCCGGCGCCGACCTGCGACGGTGCCTGGGCAAGAAGTCCGGCTTCCGGTGTCACACGGATCCCCGAATTGGCACCCCTATGTGATGACGCGCACCCCACACCGTCTTCACGAGGAGCCTCCACCATGCCGGGTCATTTCTCGTTCCACGCCACCGCCCCCGCCGACGCCCGCGCGAGCCACGTTCCGCCGGAGAGCGCCCAACTGGACCTGTGGCCGCTTCCGTTCGGCGGGGACCGCCAACGGTGGGACCGCGAGCGGCGGATAGCGGTCCGCCGGCACGCCGAGGCACTGGCGGCCCACCCCGACATGAGTTTCAACGCCCTTCACCACCTCGGGCAGCCCCTGGAGAACACGGGACGCGGGTGGATCCGGTGGGAGTGCCCGTCGGGCCGCGCCGACCTGGAAGACGCCTACCCCGCCGAGATCGGTGTCTTCGCTCCCCTGGGCATCGGCGGCTGGCGGACGTTCCTGGCCCGCGCGGTGTGGGGGCGTCAGCCGGCCCCTCAGGTGCGCCGCGCCAACGGCTGGGAGCTGCCCGTGAGTCTCAGCGTGGTCCGGCTTGGGGTCTTCCTGCTGACCCTGCTGTTCACCGGACCACTCCTGGCTCGCCACGTCCCCGGCGGGCACGGCCTGCTGTGGGCAGCGGTCTGTGGGATCGCGCTGGCGTGGGGCGTGCCCGCCGGCGCGGCAGCGGCGGCGCGGCAGCAGGTCAGGATCGTCAGCGGCGACCTCCCGGAGGTCTTCCGGGTCTGCCGTCTGCTCACCACCCAGCAGATGATCGAGCGGGCGGCCGCGGCAGCGCCGAGCCCGGAGCTGGAGCGTGCGCACTCGCTCGGGCACCGGTACCTGTGGGACGCCGTCGGCCTGGTGGCGGCCGCTGCCGAGGGGAACCCCGAAGCGCCCGCGCTGCTGAAGGACTACGAGGACAGCTACCGGCACCTGGCCGTCTCGGCGGTGGCGGCCGTGCGCAGCAGGGCCCTGCTGGAGGGGGACTTGAGCAGGGATGCCGGGCCGCGGCCCGTGCGAGGGGCCGACAGGAGGGCGTACCAGGGCACGCGTCAGGAGCGCCTCGTCCAGCAGGCCGCGCCGGTCGGGGTGCTCGACGACGTCGCGGACGAGCTGGCGAACCTGGCCGCCGGGCTGCGGTACGCCCGGACCGCCGTGGCCCGGGCTGGCGACCCGACCGCCGTCGTCCTGTGGGCGGGTGAAGCGCATGCGTAGCGAGGTCCCTGTCCGCCAGGCCGGGCGGCCGGCCGTCGCCCAGCCGCTCGCGCGCGGCGTCCTGTGGTCCGTGCTGGCGATGAGCTGTGCGGGAACCGTCGTCACGGCCGCTTACCTGCCTGCTCCGTGGGGACGGCTGGTCGTCGTCCCCGGCGCGCTCGGGGCGTTGATCGCCGCCGCGTGCGCCCTGTTCCACATCGCTGTGGGCGTCACCGGCTGCCTCACTGCCGTGGGCGGGGCCGCGCGCCGCAGCGTTCGCGGCAGCGACCAGCCCGCGGGCCCCGATGTTGTGGAGAAGACGTGATGTCACCCACAGTTGTGGGTCCTTACAGACAGGCGTGGGCACTCGCGCCCGGGCAGCCGCATCGCGTGCGCGGGGTGGCCGATGGCCGACCGATGCCCTTGACGACCTGGCGGGTTGACCGAGCGAGGGTGCGGAGCGGGGGCGCAACGGCAGAGCCGACAGGATTCACATTCCGGGATCTTGGAGCCGTAGATGACAAGTGTGGACAAACAAGAAAAGAGCGGAAGTTGCCGCTGCGAATGGATCTTGACGTGCGGAAACGCCCGTGTCAGGGTCGGGTAAGTTACCGCTCAGAATCAGTCAAGGAACGACTGGTTGGGGACTTTGGCGCAGCGGGAGGGGGGACGCCGATGCCGGGCCCGGGGCCGACGGCTGCCGCCTTCTACGGCGCGCCCGCCCGGAACGACCGGTTCGGGGTTCACCCTGGCGTCACAGGAATCCTGTGCGTCGACTGTGCGATCGCTATCCTCCCGTCCGTCAGACCATCGGACGAGGCACCCGTCTGCGCCGCCCCGCCAACTCGGTTCCGGGCCGCCGGCGGCCGGGGGACAGCAGCGACGCCTGCGGGGACAGAACAGGGGAGGTGGGGCCCGGGTGGCCGGCCGCGGCATCACCGACTTCGACCCCGCGGCGCTGGTATGCCTGCGCACCTCCGCACGTCTGTCCCAGCCCGCTCTGGCGGCTCTCGCACGGGCATACGGGGCGAGGATCGGACCGACCCACATCTGCCTGTACGAACAGGGGCGCCGACGGCCTCAGTTGAGCACCGTCCGGGCCCTGGCGGCCGCGCTGGGCATCGAGGTCTCGGCCCTGCTCAAGGCCGAGGCGTCCGAGGACGTGGTCCGGCTACGCCTGGCCGCGGGTCTGACCCAGCGCGAGGTGGCCGTCCTGCTGGGCATAGCCGCCAGCCGCTGGTCCCGGGTCGAGCGCGGACGGTCCCGTCTGGAGGACGGACTGATCCCCAAGGCCGCCCACGTGTTGGGCACACGGGTCCCCCGGCTGCGCCGGGCCCTGAAGTCGGCACGCACGGGCCTTTCCGGCCGACGGCCGGCCGCCTCACCCGGCGAAAACACCGTGACTGCTGTATCGCCTGCGGCGTAGGCTCGCTACCCCTCCGGTCTCGCCGGGGCCAGCAGACCGCACCGCGTACGACAGGCCGAACGGCGCCCCGGGCGCCGTCGCCGCGAGGCTAACTCCCGTTAATCCGAGTGCTCCTGACCACACATTGAGGGGGATATGACCGTGGCACACCCGCTCCGCACTGGTCGGCGCCGGCATCGTCTTCGCGGGACCGCCGGCGCCGTCGCGCTGCTCGCCGCCACCGCCCTGCTGGCCGGCTGCTCATCCAGCGACGACTCCAAGACCGCCTCCAGCGCCAGCCCGTCCCCGACGGCATCGGCCACTCCGTCCCCGGACCCCAGCCAGGAGGCCACGGACGAGATCCTGGCCGTCTACCGGGGGATGTGGAAGGAGACGGCCAAGATCTACGGCTCCGGCTCGTTCAAGGGCACGGAGCTGACCAAGTACGCCGGCGACAAGGCGCTGGCGAAGGTGCGCGTCGCCGCGATCTACTACCAGGACAACGACCTGGTGGTGAAGGGCGAGCCGAAGCTGTCGCCGAAGGTCACCGCGCTCTCGATCGGCACGGACCCGAAGACGGCCACGGTCGTGGACTGCGTGGACAGCACCAACTTCGTGCCCGAGAACAAGAAGACCGGCAAGAAGTCGGAGCTCGAGGGCGACAACCGCCGTCACACGCAGACGTCCAAGGTCCAGTGGACCGGCAGGCAGTGGCTGATCATCGACTCCACGATAGACAAGGACAGCACATGCTGAGCGCGAGCAGACCGCTCGCGGTCACGGGCGCTGTCCTGGCCGCGATACTCCTGGCCGCCACGGTGCCCGGCGGCGCCGCGCTCGCCGACGGCGACCCGAGCGGCGGGGTGACCTGCCCCGAACTCGTCCCGGACTGCGACATCAACGCCGGCGGAGGGGGATCCGCCGGCAGCGGCGGCTCCGGCGGCGGGGGCGGTGACTCCGCCGGCGGGGGAAGCACGGGCGGCGGTGGCAGCGCGAAGTGCGTGATCAACTGGAAGAACCCTGACGGCAAGATCGTCGGCGAGGTCCCCTGCTATCGCGAAGGCGTGGGGTGGTTCAACTCCTCGGACGAGTGCTACTGGGATCTGGTGGACCCGCAGCCGGACCCGGATTCCCCCGAGTGGGACTACATGACCGGTGCTCCCGCGGGCAAGGAGGAGCGCGCGAAGGGCAAGGTCTACAACCGCACCTGCCCCGGTCTTGGCCGGGAGCTCACCGGCGGTACGACCTGGAGCCTGAACCCGCCGCCCGGTTTCGGCGGCGGCCCCACGCCGGAGGAACTGGCCCAGGAGGCCATCAAGAAGATGCGGCTGCTCGGCGCGGACATCGGCACCGCCCCGGGCGAGGGCAAGACGGGCCTGGTCGGCATGCCCGTGTGGATCTGGAACAACAAGAGCGCCAGCACCTGGGGTCCGGTCACGGAGAGCGCGTCCGCGCCCGGCATCACCGTCACCGCGACCGCCACGGTCAAGAAGATCGTCTACGACATGGGCGACGGCGGCGCCGAGGTCTGCACCACGGCGGGCACGCCGTACAAGAAGGAGTACGGCGGCGAGGCCTCCCCCGACTGCGGTTACCGCTACACGAAGACCTCCGCCGGTCAGTCCGAGGACGCCTTCAACGTCAAGGCCACCACCACCTGGGCCATTCACTGGGAGGGCGGCGGCCAGCAGGGCGACCTGACCACCACCCGTGATTCGGCAACCGTTCAGCTGACCGTGGGCGAGGCCCAGGTCGTCGCCAAGCCGTGAACCGCTCCCGTCCGAAGGAACTTTTGGTATGAGCACCACCGCCACGAACCCGGCCCAGGACGCCGCCGGGGTGCCTGCGCCCCGGCCGCTGGTGCGCCAGCCCGTCGTCAGGCGCCGCCGCTCGAGCTGGATCGCCCTGGGCGTCGCCCTCATCGCGGTCAGCGGGGCCGGCGGCGGCTGGCTGTGGCTGGCCACCAGCGACCGCGAGGCCGTGGTCGCCGTCGCCCGCGACGTGCCGATGGGCGCGGAGCTGAAGGCCGAGGACCTCGTCGAGGCGCGCATCGCCACCGATCCGGCGCTCAAGCCGGTGCCGGCCGACGACCTGAAGAAGCTGATCGGCAAGCGGACCACGGTCGGCCTGGAGGAGGGCAGCCTGCTCACCGCCTCGTCCGTGACCGATGATCCGCTGGTCAAGGCTGGCGAGCAGCTCGTGGGCGTGACCCTCTCGCGTCTCCCGGCGACCCGTCTGGATCCCGGGCAGAAGGTCGAGGCCGTGCACACCCCGAAGGAATCGGCGGCCGCCAGCGGCGACGACGCGGACAGCAAGGCGGAGCGCCTGCAGGCCACCGTCATCCAAGTCAGCGCCGCGGACAACTCGGGCGACCGCGTGGTCGACCTGGCCGTCAACTCGATCGACGGCACCACGCTCGCCCAGTGGGCCGCCGACGACGCGGTCACCCTCGTCATCGTCCCGGATTCGGGGAGCTGACCACCGATGGCAGTGATCGCTTTCAGCGGTGCGAGCGGCGGGCCCGGAGTCACCGCGACCGCCCTGGCCGCCTTGCTCACCTGGCCGTTGCGTGACGGGCGCCGGGTCCTGCTGGCCGAGTGCGACCCGGACGGCGGGTCGGTCGCGGCGGGCTACCTCGAGTCCCGCGTTCTGGGCGACTTCGGCCTGCACCATCTGCAGGTCTCCGACCGCCGCGGCCACCTCGAGCAGGACTTCTGGCATCAGGTGATGGACCTCTCCGAGCCGGGGTCCCTCGAGCGGCTGCTGCTGCCCGGGCTCACCGACCCGGCCCAGGCTGCCGGACTGCACCAGACCTGGCCCCGGCTGGGGCAGTTCTTCGCCGACCGCCTCCAGCACCAGGAGCCCGGCCACGACGTCCTGATCGACCTCGGCCGCTCCGGCGCGACCGGCGCGGCCAACGCGGTCGCCCGCAGCGCGGACATCACCGCCGTGGTCGTACGGCGCACCCTGCGCTCCACCCACGCCGCGAAGCCGCGGGTCCAGGCGCTGCGCAAGATGCTCATGGACCACGGCCGGGAGGCCACCCGCCTCGGACTCATCGTGATCGACGACGGCCCCTACTCGCCGCGGGACATCGCGGAGAAGCTCGAGCTGCCCGTCTTCGCCGAGCTGCCCTTCGATCCCAAGGCCGCCCAGGTCCTCACCCACGGCGGCGACGGCGGCCGCGGCTTCGGCAAGTCGCAGCTGCTGCGGGCTGCCGCGGTGATGTCCGGCAAGCTCCAGAACCTGGCCGTGCAGGAGCAGCAGCGTCTGCACACGCCCGGCCTGCGTCCCCTGACCGCACTCGACCGACTGAAGGGGAGCAACGCATGACGCAGCGTGGCAGACCTCTGTACCCCGCTGCGGGGCCCGAGTCCTACCCCCTGGCCGCCCCCGCGTCCACCGCCGGCGCCGCCTCCGCGTTCTCGCCGGGCACCGCCGCGGCGCCGGTTCCGGCGGCTGGCCCCGGCCGCGCTACAGGCCTGCGCCGGCTGTGGGACTGGGGCACGGTGCGGTCGCTGCGCGACGACCTCAGCCGCCTGATGGCGCCCGAGCACGCGGCCTACAAGGAGAAGCACAAGCGTGAGATGCCGGCCGAGGACGCCGAGCAGCTCGGCTGGAGTCACATCTACGACCTCGTGGCGCGGTGGGCCGCCGACTTCGCGGCCGTGCGCCAGGTGTCGCCGACGCCCGAGGACGAGAGCAGCCTGGCCCAGGCCGTGTTCAACGCGCAGTTCGCCCACGGGCGTCTGCAGCCCTACCTCGACGACCCCGGCGTCGAGAACATCCTGATCAACGGCTGTGACCAGGTGTGGATCGACTACGCCGACCGCCCCAACCAGCTCGTCGACCCGATCGCGGAATCCGATGAGGAACTCGTCGAATTCCTGCAGATGCTCGGCCGACGCCACGGTGCCGGCGAGCGCAGTCTGTCCAAACACAAGCCCACCTTGGCGCTTCGTCTGTCGGACACCTCCCGACTGCAGGCGATGATCGAGGTCACCCACCGGCCGCACGTTGTCGTACGCAAGCAGCGCATCCGTGACGTGACGCTGGAGAAGCTGGCCGAGACCGGGACGATCGACCACAGCCTGCTGCACTTCCTCAAGGCCGCCATGGCGGCCCGGAAGAACATCATGATCAGCGGCACTCAGGGCGTGGGCAAGACGACGATGCTCATCGCGCTCGCGAGGGAGATCGACCCCCAGGAACGCGTGGGCACCCTGGAGACCGAGTACGAGCTTTTCCTGCACGAGATCGGTCACCTCCAGCAGGTCGTGCCGATGGAGGCCCGTGAGGGCAACGGCGAGCGGGTCGACGGCCGGGAAGTCGGTGAGATCGAACTCGCCGACCTCATCGCCCCGTCGCTGCGCATGATGCTGCGCCGCATGATCGTCGGAGAGGTCCGTTCCCGCGAGATCGTGCCCATGCTGCAGGCGATGTCCGCCGGTGAAGGCGGTTCGCTGTGCACGATCCACGTCAAGAGGGCCGACGCGGTGTTCTCCCGTATCGCGCAGCTGTGCATCCAGCACGGCGGCGGGATGACGCAGGAACTGGCCTACCTGACCTCGGGGATGGCGCTGGACTTCATCGTGCACATCCACATGGACGACCAGTCCGAGCGCGGCGGCCGCAAGCAGCGCTACGTCTCCCAGGTCCTGGAGGTGACCGGCGAGTTCAGCGAACTGTCCGGCGCCCCCTCGACCAACAAGATCTTCGCGCCGCGTCCCGGTGACCTGCGGGCGGTGCCGACCGGCACGCACCCGGCCTGCCTGGACGAGCTGATGCAGGTGGGCTTCAACCCCGACTGGCTGACCTCCTACACCGGTGTCGGCTCCTGGCCGGCCGCGGAACGGCGGGGGGTGGCGTAGATGGGCGTGCTGATCGCCGGAATCGTCTCCGCCGGCCTGGCCGGCGGACTGTGGCTGCTGATCGCGGGCCTTCGTGGCACGACGGCGCCCGCCGTGGCGCGCCCGGTGAAGGTCAAGCGGGCCCGCCCGCCGCAGGCCCGGCGCCGACTGCGCCTTCAGATCACCGCCGCGGCCGGCGCCGCGATGCTGGTCTGGCTGATCACGGGATGGCTTCCGTCGGCGCTGCTGGTCGCCGGCACGACCTTCTTCCTCCCGTGGCTGCTGAACCCCAACAAGGCGGCGAACGAACAGATCGAGCGCCTCGACGCGCTCGCGCAGTGGACCAAGCGCCTCTCCGACCTGGTCAAGACCGGTACCGGTATCGAGGACGCGATCGCCACCTCGGTGCGTACCGCGCCGAAGCAGATCGAGCGCGAGGTGGCCGACCTGGCGGTGCGGCTCCAGTCGCGGGTGGAGGCCCGCGATGCGCTGACCGCGTTCGCCCAGGCGCTGGGCGACCCCCGCGCCGACCTGGTGGCCGCGGCCCTGCTGCTGCGGATGAAGGACCGCGGACCGGGTCTGGCCGATGTGCTGTCCGATCTCGGCGACCGCACCAAGGACGTCGTGCGCCGCCGCCGGGACGTGGAGGCCGACCGGGCCAAGCACCGCACCACCACCCGGTGGATCTGCGCCATCACGGTGGCCGTCATCCTCGGCTTCAGCTTCAACAAGTCCTACGTCGCCCCCTACGGAACGCCGATCGGCATGGTCGTGATGGTGGTGCTGATGGCCTCGGTCATGGCCCTGTTCTGGTGGATGAGCCAGCTGGGCGCCGACAAGCCGCTGCCCGGCTTCCTCGGCGACCAGGCCGATTCCGCAGGCCGCACCGAGCAGCACGAGGAGGTGGTGGCGGTATGACCCCGCTAGCTCTCGCGATCGCGGTCGGTGCCGGCTTCGGCCTCGGCCTCTTCCTGGTCATCCGCGAGCTCTTCCCGGCCGAACCCGCCCTGGGCCCCGCCCTGGAACGGCTGCACGGCCCGGCGGTGGCTCCCGTACGCCGGGCGGACGGGCAGGCCCCGCTGCTGGAGCGCATCGGCGACCTGGTCGCCGGCCGCGTCAAGGACTGGCCCGGCATCACCGTGCCGGTGAAGAACCTGAACCTGGTCGGCGAGCGGGTCGGGGAGTTCTTCGGCGCCAAGGTGCTGCACTTCGGCGTCGGCCTGCTGCTGCCGTCGATGTTCACCCTGATCCTCGCCTTGGCCGACATCCAGCTGCCGCTCGTCCTGACCGGACTGGTCGGGCTGCTCGCGGGCGTGGGCATGTGGTTCGTTCCCGACGCCCAGCTCGCCAAGCGGGCCTCCCGGGCCCGCGCCGAGGCCACCCAGGCGATCATGGCCTACGCCGAACTCGCCGCGATGGAGCGGGTCTCCTCCTCCGGCGCCCAGGACACCCTGGAGCGGCCCGCCGAGGTCGGCTCCGGCTGGGTGTTCCGCCGGATCCAAGGTGCCCTGCTGCAGGCCCGCCTCGACCGGGTGCCCGCCTGGGAGGCCCTGCGCCGCATCGCCGAAGAACTCGACGTCCCCGCGGCCGAGGACATCGCCGACATCGTCTCCAGCGCCGGCACCGACGGCGCTGCCATCTACTCCACGCTGCGCAGCCGCGCCGAGAGCTTGGCCAACGAACAGGCCGCCGCCGACCAGGCGCGGGCGAACGCGGCCAGCGAGAGCTTGATCGTGCCGGTGACCCTGCTGTCGATGGTCCTGCTGGTGTTCTTCGGCTTCCCGGCCGTCCTGCGCATCTTCCTCGTCTGACCTTGTGAACTGAAGGAGTTACTGCTCATGAACAACCTCCCCCTGCGCCTCGCGGTCGCTGCCCACGCCCAGGTCGAGCGGCTGCTCGGCGCGGCCGCCCGGAACATCGCCGACGCCCGTGCCGACGACGACCGCGGCGACAACAACATCTCCATGATCATGTGGATCGTCGGGATCGTGGCCTTCGCCGCGCTCGCGATCGCCGCGTTCAAGACCCTCGGCCAGAGCAAGCTCGACGACATGACTGGGCTGTGATGGACCTTCCCGCACTCGCGCGGCGCGTACGGCGCCGGCTCAGAGACGACGACGGCGACGCCTCCATAGAGATGCTGTGGTGCTTCCCCGCCGTCCTGCTGCTGGTGTTCATGGTGGTGGATGCGTGCAACGTGTACTTCGCGAAGTCCGCGGCCACCACCGCCGCCCGTGAAGGCGTCGCCGGGGCCCGCGGCTACGGCGACGAGCTCGGCGAGGGCGTCGAACGCGCCGACCACGTCCTCGACCGCATCGGGGACACGCTGATCAACCCCCGCGTGAGCACGGCCGGCACGACGGGCCAGCGCGTGGAGTTCACCGTCACGGGCAAGGCCCAGTCCGTGATCGGCCTGAACATCACGGTGTCCGAGCGCGCCACCGGCCCCGTGGAGAGGTGGACAAATCCGTGACCGCCAGGCAGCGGCCGGCGCGTCGCGGGCCCCGGCTCGGGGATGACCGCGGCCGCGTCGCCGTGGAGTTCGTGCTGTGGGTGCCAGCCGCCATCTTCGTGCTGATGATCGCCTTTGCCGGAGGACGGATCGTCACGGCCGACCAGGCCGTGGACGCGGCCGCCGCGGACGCGGCCCGCGAGGCCTCCATCGCCCGAGACGCCGGCGAAGCCGCGGCGAACGCCCGCGCGGCGGCCGCCGCCACTCTCAGCGACCAGAAGCTGCGCTGCAAGAGCACCCGCATCACCGTCGACACCTCCGGGTTCTCCGCGCCGCTGGGCGCCTACGGCGCCGTGACCGCCAAGGTCACCTGCACCGTGAACCTCGCCGACCTCGGCACCGGCTTCGGCAGCAAGACCGTCGAGTCCGAATTCACCTCCGTGATCGACAAGTACAGGCAGCGATGAAGACCACCGACGAACATCTCCGGCGCCGGGATATCTTGCGCAGTGACCGAGGGTCCCTGTCACTGTGGTGGATCATGATGGTCATCCCGATGTTCATCATGATCGGCATCGCGTTCGACCTGGGGGGCAAGTTGCGCGACATCGAGCACGCCGATGCCGTCGCCGCCGAGGCCGCCCGGGCCGGCGGCCAGGCCATCGACCCCGCCCAGGCCATCACCGGCGACGCCGTCGTCCTGGACACGGCCGCCGCCGCCCGCGAGGCCCGCCGCTACCTCGCCAACGCCGGGGTGAAGGGCACGGTCACCTTCGACGCGGACGGCACGACCATCAACGTCGACGTGACCACCCAGCGCCGCACGGTCTTCCTGCAGATCATCGGCCAGTCCACCCTCGACGTCGAAGGCCACGCCTCGGCCGAACTGCTGCACGGCGTCGGCGCACCGGAGAATTGAGCCTGCCATGACCTCGTCCCGCTCCCGCACCAAGCAGAAGATCCGGGCCGTCGACGTCGTCCGCAGCCTGGCCAGCCTGGTGGCCCTGGTGGCCCTGCTGGCCGGGCTGCCGGTGCTTTTGTGGTTCCTGACCAGGGTCCTGCTGCCGGACGGCATCTCAGTCGACGAGATAACGGGCCTGCTGACCACCCGCAACCTCGGCGCGCCCTTCTTCGCCGTCGTCCTGGCCGGCGGGTGGATCGGCTGGCTGGTCTTCGCCGTATGCACCCTGCTGGAGATCCCCGCACAGCTGCGCGGGCGCCGGCCCGACGTCCACGTCCCCGCCTTCGGCGTCCAGCGGCTTGCCGCCCTCCTCGTCGGCGGCGTCCTGATCCTGCTGCCCACCGGCACCGCCATCGCCTCCCCCGCCTCCGCGGCCACCAACGCCACCCCGGTGGCGCCGACCAGCGTGAGCGCCCCCATCACCGCCGGAACGGAGACAGCAGCCGCCACGCCCGCCTCCGCCACGTCCCCGGCCCAGACGACCCGCGCAAAGGGCTACACGGTCGAGCCCCGCGACAGCCTGTCCAAGATCGCCTTCCAGGAGCTCGGGGACGCCACCCGCTGGCGGGAGATCGCGGCCCTGAACAACGGCAAGACCATGGTGGACGGCACCCGGTTCTCCACCCGCGGCGTCCTGCAGCCGGGCTGGAAGCTCGCCATGCCCGACGACTGGAACGCCTCAACTGGCCTGGCGCCGCAGACCGGGACCGACACCCACACCGTCCGGCCCGGCGAGACGCTCTCCGGGATCGCCGAGGAGGAGCTGGGCGACGCCGACGCGTACCCCGAGATCGCCGAGCTCAACGAAGGCCACCAGCAGGCCGACGGCCGCACCTTCAGCGACCCCGACAAGATCTACCCGGGCTGGAAGCTCGATCTGCCCAACCCGCAGGCCGACACCGGCGAGAGCGCCCCGCCGCAGACTCCCTCCGCGCCCGAGCAGGACGACCGGGAAGGCACTCCGGACGCACCGCACGCCGACACCCCGACCGCCCCGGACGACACGCAGCAGGGCACCGGCCACGCCGAAGGCCAGCAGGACAAGCCGGAGGCGGAGGCATCGACTCCCGCTCCGCAAACCTCCGCGCCCGAGGCCAGCGCCACCCCCGACACGGCAGCCCCCGAGGCCAGCACCGCACCGCACACCCCGGCCACCGCCGCCCCGCACGACACCGCCGCCCCCGAGACCGCCGGCGACGAACCCGCCGACGACCAGGCAGAGGACTCCTCCGTTCTCACCACCGCCGTCGCGGTGACCAGCCTGTTCGCCGCGGCCGTCCTCGCAGTCCTCGGCGCCCGGCGGGCCCAGCAGCAGCGCCGCCGCCGGCACAAGCGGCGCATCCCCATGCCCGACCCCAACACCCCGGCCGCCGACGTCGAGCAGGAGCTGCGGGCCGCCTCCGACGCCAGCGGCCTCGACCTCGTCGGCCTCGCGCTGCGCACCCTGGCCGCCAACTGCGCCCAGGCCGGCCGGCCGCTGCCCGAGGTCGACGCCGTCCGCATCACCAGCAAGGGCATCGCCCTGCACCTGGCCGCCCCCACCCCGCCCGTCGCCCCGTTCGCCCTTCTCGACGGCCAGCCCGACGTGTGGTGGTGCCCCGCCCGCGGCGCCCATCTCCTCACCCCCGACGAAGCCCGCGACGTCACCGCCCCCTACCCGGCACTGGTCAGCCTCGGCAAGACCGAGGGCAACGACCCCGTCCTGGTCAACCTGGAGTCCGTCGGGCTGCTGCGCCTGGGCGGCACCAGCACGGACGTGCGCGCCGTCCTGCTCGCCCTGGCCCTCGAACTGGCCAACTCCCAGCTCACCGACGACGCCACCGTCATCCTGGCCGGCATCGGCGAAGAACTCGCCTCGGTCTTCCCCGCGCACGTCGAGTACCACGACCAGGTCACCGACGCCGTCAACGAACTCGTGGCCCACGACGCCTTCCAGCGCGGCGCCCTCGGCGCCGCCGACCTCGACCACCTGCCCGCGGCACGACTGACCGACGACGGCGGCGACACCTGGATCCCCAAGATCCTCCTGTGCCCCGGCGTGCCGAGCCAGGCCGACGCCGACGTCCTGGCCGACCTGCTCGCCTCACGGCCCCGCACCGCCATCGCCGTGATCACCGCAGCCGACGCCGCGCCCCAGATGCCCAGCTCCTGGACTCTCCCCGCGACGCCCGGAGACGCGGTCCAACTCCCCGGTCACGAACTGGCCGTCGACCTCCAGCGCGTGGACGACGAGACCTACCAGCCGCTCCTGCAGCTGCTGAGCACCGCGAACCGCACCGACGACGTCCCCGCCCCGGCCTGGACGCACGCCCCCGACGGCACGCCGGCGCCCAACGGCCCCGTCCCGCTCCCCGCGCCGGCCGACTCCGCCCTCGCTCCGGAGACCGGCGCCGCCCAGCCGGTGCCGGGCATCGTGAGCGTGACCATGTCCAAAGCGGGCGAGGACCTGGCCACCGCCCTTCCCGGCATGAGCGCCCTGGCGCCGACGGTCTCCGGCCTGTCGCTGGCCGCCCAGGGCGTCCCCGACCACACCGGCGGCTACGACGAGGAGCCGGTCGAACCGGATCCGCACGAGGAAGACGACCCGCACGGCGAGGCGTACGGCGACGCCCCGGAGACGGGCGACGGCGAGAAGCCCGCGGGGAACGCTGACTTCGGGCAGGTCCTCACCGAAGTCCTGGAGGAACAGCAGCCGGCCCCGACCGGCACCGAGGAGCCCGACGGCGCCCCGGACCCGGAGACCGAGGAGGCATCCGCGCTCGCGCCCGCCACGCAGTCCGGCAGCAGGGGGCAGGAGGAGGCGCCCAGCCGACCGGCCCCGCGGGTCACCGCGTCCACCTCCAGCGTGCTGGCCGCCCTGACCACGCCGCCGGATCCGCCGGCCGCTCCACAGATCCGCGTGCTCGGCCCCGTCGACGTCGTCGGCACGCTGGGCAAGGTGGAGTCCTACCGCCGCAACGCACTGACCGAGATCGCCGCCTGGATGGTCCTGCACCCCGGCGGCACCCGTCACGAGCTCGACGAGGCGGTCTGGCCCGGCCAGCGGATCCTGGCCAACGCCCGCAACTCCATGGTCAGCAAACTGCGGACCTGGCTCGGCCGCGACCCCCGGCTGCCGGCCGACGACCCGCAGGGCGCCTACCTGCCCCCCATCGCCGGCGGCGTGTACGCCTTCAACGACCAAGTCACCAGCGACTGGGCGCAGTTCCAGGAGCTCTACCGCTACGGCATGCACCACACCGGCTCCGACGCCGACATCGCCCTCGCCCAGGCGCTCGCCCTCGTCCGCGGCAGGCCGTTCTCCAACATCGACCAGTCCAAGTACGTCTGGGCCGAGCAGGACATCCAGGAGATGATCTCCGCCGTCGTCGACGTCGCCCACGAACTCACCGTCCGCCGCATGGCCGCCGGCGACTACCGGGCGGCCGCGACCTCGGCAGGAAAGGGCCTGACCTGCGACGTCCAGTCGGAACTGCTCTACCGGGACCTCTTCACCATCTACAGCGAAACCGGCGACCAGGCCGGCCTGGAACGCACCGCCCAGCAACTCAACCGCATCGCTCTGGAAAGCGGATGCGACGCCGCCCCCGAGACCGTTTCCTTGATCAACGCGCTGAGGGACGCCAACCGCATCGCCTCCGCCTAGTACAGGGCCCGTGCTTCCGCGAGCAACGACGGCGTATACGTCTCTGGTCGGGTCCCTGGGCATGGTCGCCGACGTCCGGCCCATCCCACCTTTGGTCCCCTGCCGCCCAGTCCGCGCAGGACCTGTCCGTCCGCACCGAGGCGCGGTCGGCGGCCAGCCGACGAAGATCAGGCGTCCTTCCCGAACAGCGGGACATCGTCAGGAATCAGATCGCTCCTGACGCGTTCCAGTCTGACCGGGTGCCGCCAGCGCCCGGCCGCATCCCGGGACACGTCGACCGCGATCTCGGCGACCATGACCGGCTCGACCAGCTGTACGGCAAGTTGTTCACGTGAGCCCCATCCGGCGGAGAAGGTCCATCCAGTCCATGGGTGCGCGGTCCCACCCGGTTGGAGCTCGGCGGCCAGGGCCTGGCGGACGGACAGGTTCAAGGCGGTGGTGCGGCCCACGTACTGGAGTCTTCCGCTGGCGTCGAGGCGACCGAGCAGGGCCGTAGTGGGAGCGGTCGGGGCGCCAGTGACCGCGCCTACTACGGCCTCGGTCGTGTGCCGGAACCGGTACTTCCGCCACGCCCTGAAGCCGGAGACATACTGCTGATCAAGGCGCTTGAAGACGAGCCCCTCCAGCCCGACCGCCGACCACTCCAACCACTCGGCGGCCTTCTTCGGGTCGGTAGTGGAGGGACACAGCGTCCACGGAGCTTGCAAGCTGTGGTCGGCGAAGAGCCGTTCGAGCGCCGCGCGGCGAGTCCTGTACGGCTGCGAGGTCAGGTCGGTGCCCGCCCGGAGCAGGTCGAAGGCGACGAAGTGGGCCGGCCACTGCTCGGCCGCACGCGCAGCGGTCGCCGCCCTGCGGTGCGCACGCTGCTGAAGACGCTCGAAGGCCAGCCGGTCGTCCTCCCACACGACCAGCTCCCCATCGAGTGCGGTGTCGTCTGGCAGTTCGGAGGCGGCAGCAACGATCTCGGGAAACGCCGGCGTCAGGTTCCCTCCGCTGCGGGAACGGATCATGACCCGGTCGCCGGTCCACCGACCCAGCAGTGCCCGGTAGCCGTCCCACTTCGGCTCGGCCGCGTGCCCGGGGTGGAGCGTGGGGCCGGGTGTGGGAGTGGCAAGCATCGGCTCCGGCAGGGACCAGGTGGGGGGCATGGTCAACGTCCTCCACCGAAAGCGGGCGACGGTGAGCAGTGTCGCCCGGTCAATGGACTCAGACAGGGCTTTGCGCACGGAACGGACGTTCGCCTCGGAGCGGGTGCAGAGAGGTCACGAGCTGAACGTGATCGCATCGGGACGATCGTGGAGACGGCCATATCCCCATGGGACGCCCCGCGAGCACAGCTCGCTCCCTCGCAGCCGTTCGCGGGCGGCGTGCCGTCTACAGGTCGAGGACCGCGCGGAGGGCATTGTCGACGAGTTCTTGCTGTTCGGGGCCGATATTGCCGTGCAGCGTGCCAGTTTCGAAGCGGATGGCGGAGAGCTGGAGGAGGTTGACGGCGACGAGGGAGGCGTCGACCGGAGTGGTCAGATGGACACTCATCGCCGTGTCGGGGTGCTGTGCCGGAGCGTGGAGTACCAGGGCAACGACAGCGCTGTAGGCCTCAGCGAGCCCGTCAAGGCTGACGATGAGGACGGTACGGGTGCCCTTGCCGGTGTCGACGTCCCACACGTCACCCTTGCGGATGGTCACAGGGCGTCGCCCTCACCTGCCAGGTCGAGGGGAGCGATGGAGACGAGCTTGCGGGCGGCGTCGAGGGTCATCTGCCGCCGGACGGCGCGCAAGATGTAGTCGTTCAGCGACGGGGCGCCGGCTGCGGCGTCGCGCAGCGGTTTGTCCATGGCGTCGGGGATCCGCAGAGTGATGGCAGTCATGACGTCAAATCTAGTGGCAAAAGTGCCATCACGATAGCTGTGCTCATGACGGACTCCGAACGCGGCGCGGCGGTGGACGTCGAAGGGGATCTCGCTATGGCTGGTCCGTGCCCAGGGCCTTCCGCGCGGCCTGCTGGAAGGCGCGGTCAGGAGCGCGTTTCGCCTGCCACGCCTGCTTGAAGCGCTCGTCGCATTCAGGGAGCCGACCGTGTCCCTCACGCAGGGCCGCCGCGAACCAGTCCATGCCGGCCTTCTCCCAGTCGTACATGGCCACACGTAACTCATCTGCCGCCTCTGCGGCGGACACCGGCCCGGCGACGGCGACGGACGCGACTGCGGTGCTGAACCGGACCCACGCCTCGTGCACCTCGGTGAAGGAAGCTCGCCGCTGCTCCGACGTGGACTGCTCGTCCCAGACCAGGCTGGAGAACCGCCACCAGGCCGCCGACAGCAGCTTCGTGCTCGCGATACACGCGCTATAGGCCTCCCGACGCGCAGCTTCACACCGATGCTCTCGGTCGGACTGCAACTGCCGTTGCTGCTGGCGCCCTTGACCGAGAACGGAGACCCAGCCGCCGGCCACGGCCCCCGGGCCGCCGCGCCCACCACACGCGCCACACTCGCGTCCATCACCGCGCACCGCGCTGGCGGAACCGCGACCAGAGCGCCCGTCGAGAGGCGGACCGTTGGGCGGGGTGCTGGTGCGGCTGGTGGCGCCGGGCGGGCGTAGCTCGCGGTAAGGGTGTCGGCGACGGCCCGGTCGCCGCGGTGGGCCACGGTCGACCGCCCCCTGTCCTGGCCTGCGTAAGGGAGTACGGTGGCCGCCTCAGCTGCTGCGAAGGGGGTTTGATGGAAGCGGAGTTGATGGCGCTGGCTGCCGCAGGTGCTACAGCAGTCGTTCAGCAGATGGCAACGGATTCCTGGGGACGTGCGCGTGACCGCATCGTCTCGTTCTTTTCCCGCCGTGCCGGCGCTGGGGAGGAATCGATCGAAGGGCAGCTGGAGACCTCGCGCGGAGAACTGACGGCGGCGATGGAGTCCGGCGATGAGCAGACCGTCTCGGATGTCCAGGCTGAGTGGCGTACGCGTTTGCGGCGTACGTTGCTGGCCGATCCTGCCGCCGCGTCCGAACTGCGGGCAGTGCTAGACGAATTGGCACCCCGCCAGAACGACCAGCACGTCGTGGAAGTCCACAACACGATCAGCGGTGGCGTGCAGCACGGCCCGGTGATTCAGGCGCGCACTGTGGATTCGCTCAGCTTCGGGGTGCCCCCTGCGGGAGAGGTGCGGCCGTAGACCCGCCGCATATCCTCTCGCCATGACAACGGATGCCTCCTCCCGACGTGTCGACGACGGCCTGAGCAGCGGCTCGCGCCGGGTATTGGAGGTGCCCGCGCTTGCCTCGCTCTACGTTCAGCCCCTCTCGCCCATGGCGACGGTCGAGCGTGGCCGGGCAGCGACGGCGTTCGTCGTACGCAACCGTGCGGGAGAGCCGTTCCTGATCACGAATCGTCATGTGGTGACCGGGCGCAACAGCAAGGACAACGATCGGCCCAGTGGCGCAGAGATCAGTGCGCTCCGAGTGCTGGTGCAGATGGCGGGGCCGACGTTGCGGTGGACGGCCCTGGTGCTGGAGCTCGGTGACGAGGATGGCCGGCCGCTGTGGCTCGAGCACCCTGATCACGGCAAGGACGTCGACGTCGTCGCCTACCCTCTGCCTTCGGAGTCTGAGGAGAACCTCGATCTCATCGCCTACTCGGCCGCAGGCCCGGCGTGTGCGCGCGTGGATCTGACCACGGAAATGTTCGTCATCGGCTACCCGATCGGCTTCGATCCGTTCCGTGCGAGCGCATCCATCGGTGTGTGGGCCAGGGGAACGGTTGCCTGGCCGCCGGGAATGGACTGGGAGGACCTGCCCAGCACTCTTATCGACTGCCGTGCGCGTCCCGGCCAGTCCGGTTCTCCGGTGGTCTTCTATGCCGACGCGCACACCACGTACTTGGCGGCCGACGGTGTGCGCAGAACGGGCCCGGTCTGGGATCTGGTGGGCATCTACAGCGGCCGTATCGCCGAGGGGAGCGACGTCGGGATCGTATGGAAGCGCTCGGCGATCGACGCGATCGTGGAGCGGGGGCACAGGCCGCTGAAGCCGCTGGTGAGTCCGTTCGACGAGTCGGTCGACCGGCAGCTCCTCACCGATCCCGCCTCGAAGGTGCCCGACCAGGCAGGATCCTGAGGCCCCCCGCACGCTCCTGGATTACTCCGTCTCCTGTCCGGAATCATCGGCTGACGAGTTGCGGTCCGTCTGCCGCGGCCTACGCGCGGGCAGCATCAATTGCTTCAAAAAGCCGCATACCTGACATAGGACATCAGAAGATCACTCTTTCATGCTCGCTCATGCGTTCGACTTGCATTAATCGAACTGATGACCGAAATTCGATGGTGTGCATGCGGGACCGGTGGCGATCGAGCAGACGGAGCAAGGCGGCGCTGGTGATCCGGCAGAGTCGCCGCTCGGTGCGTTGCTGCCCGGCGGCCACGTCCGCCCCGGAACGGCGGTGAGCGCTGGCGGGGACATGCCGCTGCTGCTGGCCCTCGCGGCAGAGGTCTCGGCGGAATCCGCCGGCTGGGCAGCCGTCGGACTGCCCGACCTGGGGGCGCTCGCGGCCGCCGATGCCGGACTGGACGTGGGCGCCGGTCTGTGGGTCGACGAGCCGGGGCGGCAGTGGCCGCAGGTATTGGCGACCCTCCTCGAAGCGGTGCCGGTGGTATTGACGGGCCCGGTGCCCCCGGCGCCGGCCCGCATCGCGCGGCGGCTGGCCGCGATCATGCGGCGCAGTGGCGCGGTGCTTCTGACCGTGCAGCCGTGGGAGGGCGCGGACCTGTCCCTGCAGGTGAGCTCTCCGGTGTGGGTCGGGGTTGAGCACGGATTCGGGGTTCTGCGGGGGCGTCGCGTGACGGTCACCTCGACGGGCCGCGGTGCGGCGGCACGCCCGCGGCAGGCGGATCTGTGGCTTCCCGGGCCCGACGGGTCGGTGACGGCCATCGCGAAGCCGACCGGGGAGCCGACCTCTGGTGTGCGTGTGCCTGCGGCGGGGCGGGCTGCCCTGCGGGTAGTGGGGTGAGCCGCGGTGGGCAGAGTGGTGGCGCTGTGGGTGCCGAACTGGCCGGTCGTGGTGGCCGAAGCGGAGCCGGAGGCCGCCGTTGCCGTCGTGTCCAAGGGCGTGGTCCTGGCGTGCTCGGCGGCCGCACGGGCGGCGGGCGTGCGACGGCGGATGCGCGTGCGGGTGGCGCAGGGCCGGTGTGCGGAACTGCGGGTGGTGGACCGCGACCTCGAGGCGGAGATTCGGGCGTTCGAGCCCGTGGTGCGTCACTTGGAGGAGCACGTTCTGGCGCAGCTCGAAGTGATCCGGCCGGGGCTTGTGGCGGCGCCGTCGAGGGGGCCGGCCCGGTACTGGGGCGGTGAAGAGGAGTTGGCGGACCGGCTGCGCGCGGCGGTGGCCGAGTGCGGGCATCTTGCGCTAGTGGGGATGGCGGACACGGTGTTCGCGGCCGCACTGGCCGCTCGGCAGGACCGCATTGTGACGGCCGGCGCCACGGCCGGGTTCCTCGCTCCCTATCCCGTGGGCGTGCTCGGTCTGCCACGGCTGGCCGCACTGCTAGAGCGGCTCGGTGTGAGGACGGTGGGAGCCTTCGCGGCCCTGCCCGAGGAACGGGTCGCGGCCCGGTTCGGGGCTGCTGCGGCGGACGCGCACCGTACGGCGGGCGGCGTGGAGGCTCGCCCGTTGACGGCCCTGCCGGCCGGAGAGCGGTATGGGGTGGCGCAAGCCTTCGAGCCGCCCGAGCAGCGGATCGAGCCGGTCACGTTCGTGGCGAAGGCGTTGGCCGAGCAGTTGCATGAGCGGCTGGGGCAGGCCGCACTGACCTGCGCCCGGTTGGAAGTCGCGGTCGAACTCGCAGGCGGCGGGGCGGGATTGAGCCGGGTCTTTCGTCACGAGGGCCGTCTGTCGGCGCTGGCGGTGGCCGAGCGGGTCCGCGGCGTGCTGCAGGCATGGGCGGACGCCGGAGCGTTCGGCGGGGACGTGGCGGGCGGCATCGCCAAGCTGGTGCTGCGTCCGGAGGCGCTGAGTGCGGCTTCGGGGCGCCAGCAGGCGTTGTTCGGCGAGGCCCTCACTCCGGAGGAGGTGGAGCGGGCGGCCGCTCGGCTCCAGGCGCTGCTCGGCCACCAGGCCGTCAGGCGCGTCGAGTTCGGCGGCGGCCGCGGTCCGGCCGAGCGGGTGCGGCGGATCCCCTTCGGGGATGACGACCTGGTCCGTCGGCGTCCGGCGGGCCCGTGGCCGGGCCGCCTGCCCGCTCCGCACCCGGCCATGGTGTTCGCCCGTCCGCTGCCTGCGGTGCTCACGGATGCGCGCGGGTCGCTGGTGGAGGTCTCGGCCCGGCTGGAGGTGCCGTCGGCGCCGGCTGTGCTGCGGATCGAGGGGCACGGCGAGGCGGCGGTGACCGGCTGGGCCGGGCCGTGGCCTGTGCTGGAGCAGTGGTGGGAGCCGGGGCGGGCCCGGCGTATCGCCCGGATGCAGGTGACCACGCAGGACGGCCGTGCGTGGCTGCTGGTGATCAGCCGGAGCCAGTGGCTGGCGGAGGCCTTTTATGGCTGACCGCTTCGCCGCCCTCCTCCCGCTGCCGCCCCGTACGGCCGAACCGGACCGCGGGAGCGGGGAGCGGGAGTGGGCCGAGCTGCACGTGCACTCGTCCTTTTCCTTCCTGGAGGGGGCGTCGGATGTGGGCGCGTTGGCCGAGGAGGCGGCCCGGCTCGGCATCACCAGCCTGGCGCTCACCGACCGCGACGGCCTGTACGGGGCGCGGCGCCTGGCCGAGGCCGCAGCGCAGGCGGGGATCGGCACGGTGTACGGCGCCGAGCTGTCCCTGCACGATGCGGAGTTGGGGACTCCGGTGGTGATCGCGCGGGACCTGGAGGGGTTCTCCCGGTTGTCGGTGGCGATCAGCGCGGCGCAGCTGGCCGGGGCCAAGGGTGCGCCGCGCTACGACCTGTCCGCGCTCGCCGAGGCCGCGGCCGGCGGGCACTGGGCCGTGCTGCCGGGGTGCCTGGCGCCGGAGGCGCACAACGAGGCCGGCGATGTCGTGGGGATCGCCCGCCGCCTCGAGCGGCTGATGGAGGTGTTCGGCGCGGGCAGTGTGTTCGCCGAGATCGTGAACCACTTCTTGCCGCTGGATTCGACGCGCAACGACCTGACGTACGTCGCGGCGCGGCGGGTGGGCTGCCCGGTGGTGGCATCCGGTGCGGTGCGCCATGCCCGGCCCCGGCAGGCCCCGCTGGCCCAGGCGCTGGCCGCGCTGCGCCGGCGGGAGGACCTGGAGCGGGCGGCGGGGGTGGTGATGCCGGCGCCGACCGCGCACCTGCGCTCCGGCGACGAGATGGCCCGCGCGCTGGCCCGCTACCCCGGGGTGTGGCAGGCCACCGTCGAGCTCGGCCGCGCCAGTGTGGTCGACCTGGGCCGGCTGCGGCCCGAGCTGCCCGGCTTCGACACCCCGGACGGGTACGACGAGGATTCGTGGCTGCGGCATCTGGCAGAACAGGCGTGTACGCGCCGGTTCGGACCACGCGGCGAGCCGTCCGCACGGGCCGCGTGGCGGCAGCTCGACCACGAACTCACCATGATCAAATCCATGAAAATGGCGGGCTACTTTCTCATTGTGGCCGATATCTGCGACTTCGCACGACGGTCGAATATATGGTGCCAGGGCCGCGGATCGGCCGCCAGCTCCGTGGTCTGCTATGTGCTCGGCGTGACCGGCGTCGACCCGATCCGCCACGGTCTTCTCTTCGAACGCTTTCTTCACCTGGAGAAGACGGACCCGGATATAGACGTGGATTTCGAGAACGGCCGCCGCGAAGAAGTCATCCAGTACATTTACGAGCGCTACAGCCGGGATCACGCCGCTCAGGTCGCGAACATCATCAGCTACCAGCCGCGCCTGGCCGTCCGGGATTCCGCGCGGGTTCTCGGATATCCGGCCGCACGCATCGACGAGATGACACGGCACATCCACCACGAGCCGCCGGGCAAGGAAGCCGAGATCCCGGACGACGTCCGGAACCTCGCATCCCAGCTGTACACGCTCCCGCGCCACCTCGGTGTACACTCGGGCGGAATGGTTCTCACCCGCCGCAGAATAGCCGAATTCATGCCCGTCGAGTGGGCTACCGCAAAGGGAAGATCGGTTCTGCAGGGCGATAAAGATGACTGCGCGGCAGCAGGCTTCCTGAAAATTGACATCCTCGGACTGGGGATTTTGTCGGCCCTGCACACGGCATGCGATCTGATATGCGAGCACCACGGCGTCGAATATGATCTCTCATCGATCCCCCCGGACGACCCGGATGTGTATTCGATGATCGCGCACGCGGAAACTCACGGAGTTTTCCAGGTTGAATCAAGAGCGCAGATGTCGATGCTTCCGAGACTCAAACCGAAGAATTTCAACGATCTGGTCATCGCGGTTTCGATTGTACGCCCAGGACCGG
>NZ_KQ948680.1 GCF_001514145.1 Streptomyces canus | reverse complement strand
ATACCGGAACCAACGCGGCTCCTGTGCCTGTGGGTTGAGACTTCGAACACCTCCCCCAACGGCACGGGAGCCTCGTGCGTTGCGCACCCTGTTGGCGTCACCCGATCGATGGCCGAGTTGAAAACGCTCAGTGTGTCGAGGCTTGGCTGGGTCTGCTAAGCAACGAATCCCTGCAAGCGGCCAGCGATCTCCGGGTTCGACAACTGAGACTGGGCCACTGCCAACACGAACTCCTCAGCCGCGTCCTCGTCCAGAGGTTCCTTCAGCGGATGTCCGTTGATGTCTAGGAAGACGATGGCGGATGCCCACCCAGTGCGCTTGTTCCCGTCTACCAGGCTGTGATTGCTGGAGATGGAGTGCAGCAGAGCTGCTGCCTTTTCGAAGAGCGTCGGGTAGGCATCCTCGCCGAACACGCTGGTCTGAGGGCGACCGACGGCGCTTTGCAGTAGCCCCCAGTCGCGTACGCCAACTTGGCCGCCAAGGGTGATCTCCGCGATCTGGATGACGTCGTTGGCGTCCAGGTACTCGGTTATGGCGGAGGTTCCTTACTTGTTGGCGAGGCGCTTGTTCAGGCCTGCGGAGATACGGGCAGTCCTGATAGCGGCAGCGGTCACCTTGCGCCGGTGGACCTCAGCCAGGACGGCGTCGTGCGCCAGTGCCTTCATACTGACATCCTCCTTTGCCGCCTGGTCGCGGAGCGTGGCCATCTCGTCGTCAGTGAAAGTGACGTTCAGTGCAGGCATGGTCAACTCCAATCTGGTACCTGTTCTGGTACCAAGGTAGCACTGCCGTCAAGCCCTCAGTCCCGCACCGTTGGTGATGATCGAACTTTCCAGTAAATATGCAGGTCAGATGCTTCTGATCATGAAGTGGGCTTGACGAAGGCCTATGCAGGTCGCGCTAGTCGCTTGGCTGAAGTCGCCGACGTCCTGTCGCGGCTCTGGCCGCCGTTCGGCGTTCCGCAAGGGGCGCGATACGTCGCTGTGTGCACAGCTGGCCGGAGCGCAGGCAGCCGGCGCTACCGGGGCACGGCACGGCTCCGGAGCACAAGCAGAGTTGAGCTTGCGTATGGGCTCTGACCATCGGATTCCTTGATCACGAGACTCGGGCGATGCGCTTGTGTATCGCAGATAGTGCGAAGCGGAGTTGGAGCGACAGATGTCGCGACTCCGTGAAACGCCCGCCCGGCGGGCCCACGGGCGCGACGACGCGCCCGGCGGGCCCACGGGCGCGACGACGCGCCCTCCGAAAGGCGCCGAAAGCATTCCGTTTCCACGGGGAGGCGCCAGGGAGGCGGGGAGTTCTCCCTGAGTGCCTCCCTGGGCTGCCTCTCCGTATCTGACCTGCATAGATCAACGATCAGGGAGGCGGGGAGGCGTGCAGGTCAATCCCGAGAAACCCCCTTCTGAGGGCCACCGCCAGCGGGTGTCTCTGCCTCCCTGGGCTGCCTCCGAAGAGATTCCGCTTACTGCTTGGGACCCCGGCTGTGGAGTCGGGTAGAGGGGGGCGTCCCGCATCCGCCCCGCTCCGCCGTGCCGTACAGCCGGACCGGAGCGGCACTCCGTGAGGGCCGTTGGGTAGACGGGGGGCCTTACCCCGGTAGAGGGGCAGGTAGTGCCCTCTGTGCTGCGAGGTAGGGCGGGTAAAGGGCATCTGCCGGGCCGTCGTGCGACGGCCCGAAGGGCAGGAAGGACCGCCCTTCGGGCGGGCGACCCTCAGGCGCCTACGGTCGCTGGGAGCTCCCGCCGTCCTGCGTCCGCCGCCCCCTCCTCCAGGGGGCGCTACTTCCGCTACCGCCGCTACCGTGCAGGTCGGAGCGCTGGTTGGGGTAGCGGGAAGGGGTAGCGGTAGCGGCTACGGCCACCCTCGGACGGCCCGCAGACAGCTCGGCTCGGGCCCCTGAAGAGCCCCTAGCGCTAGCGGCAGGGACCGCTAACGTTAGCGACCCCGCTAGCGACCAAAACCGCTGGTGACCAGCACGTTAGCGGTTAGCGAGCCGTCTGGGCAGATCCCCGGAATCGAGCCGTGCGGCGCCTCGGAGAGGGGCACCAAGGCGCCTTCTTGTCGAGCGCGCTACCACCGGAACTCCGGGCAACCCCCGCGCGTGGACGAGCTTGCCTAAGAGCCGTGGGTCGTGGACCGCATGGCTGAGAAGGAGTCTTCAGGGCGAACGAGGGAAATGTTGCCTCCCCGGATAATGAGTGGCGACGCGTTGGGATGCATGACCGCATGGACGAAAGGCGAGCTGAAACTGACGAAGAGCCCCCATCGAAGAGTCTGTCAAGGCGCCTTGTGACATGGATGGGTGTGGCGGCGAGTGCTGCTGGCGTCCTAGCCGGAGTGCTACTTGTAGTGGACCGTTGGGGCCCCAAGGAGATCTCGCTTGCCGACTGGCGGACCAAGGCTAATGCAGTCTGCGATAGATCCTTCAATCTATCCTCGGCGCTCAGTACGTGGAATTCTTTCCAGCAATTTGCGTATGAGTCAGATTCACTTTCGAGTAGCCAGTTTCAGAGTCAGCGGGAAAAGGTCGCACGCGAGTTGGATCAATTGGGTGATAGAGTGCGGCAGGGTAAAGCTGGTCTGAGTGGGATTGGAAGGCCAAAAGGAAATAAAGAGGAGGTTGATAAGCTCGTTGCTAGCCTTGATCGCAGCAGTGAAATGATTTTTCAGATTGCGTACGATCTGCGGAATACTGTTGATCAAGGTGAGGTCGAGAATCTTTTTGATGAGGCGCTGGAAGAAACCAGCGCGGTTGGAAGTGAGCAGAGAGATCTCTTCAAGAAGCTCGGCGCCGAGGAATGCTATGTGGAATCCGGCTCGTGAGGCGTCTCTGGGGGGCGCTGCTAGCCGGTCGGCCCCGCCATATGGGGTGGTCGGCTGCTGAGGAAGAGCAAGAAGGAGCGGCCTACGGCCGCGCGTCCCTTGGCGGCTCGCTGCGCTCGCGCGGGTCCGCCTACGGGGCTGGGGATGCCCCCTTGGAAGGCGTCCGAGAGCCTTCCAAGGGGCAGACGGCAGGCATGGGTGCGCGCCGCCGGGCCCCTCCCGCTCTGTGTGGCCAACCACGGCTCTTCAGGAGGGGCGCCCGGGGCCGGCGCACCACGTCCGCCCCCTCTGAAGAGCCGTGGTTGCGTTCTGCGCAAGCAAGAAGAGCACCAGGGCGGGCGCGGGGTGCTCTTCTTGCTGTTTCGGCGGCTAGCCGCTGCCCATAGTCGCGCCGCGAAGCGGCTCGTTCTTCACGATCTGAGGCGCACTGCACCAGTAAGAACCACCCCCCTCTTTTTTCCTAAGTAGGGAAGCTCTGCGTCACCGCGTCACCAGGCACCCAAAAAACGGCGTATCCACCTACTGGCGAGTGTGGGAGGAAGCGCGCGAGTACGCCCTCCCGCCTGAGCGCGTCGCCTCACCGTTGGCCGGCCGCCCGTACGATCTGCGGCACGCCTGCATCACGCGGTGGCTGAATGCCGGGGTGCCGATCGCGGAAGTGGCCCGACGGGTCGGCAACTCACCCGAGGTGATCCACCGCCGGTACCACGTCTGCATCGATGGCCACGAGGAAATGGCTAATGCCCGAATTGACTTGGCGCTGAGAGAAGACGGGGACTAGCGCCCAGTGATTTGGGGAAGGTCATCGTTTCCCCAAATCACTGCTGTTCCTAGAAGATATCTGCCGATCCGTGCTCTGTGATGACCCCGTGGAGCTCCCAAGTCAGGAGTTCGTCTGCGAGTTTCGGGTTGGCGTCCACGATCTCTTCGATCGCTTCCAGTAGCTGTTCTTTCGGCTTGGATTCAGTCGCCATGCGGTATTGATATAGATAAAGCATGATGACGGCAGCTTGCGTCTCGTCTGCTGAACAGGCTATCTGTACCGCCTCGGGAAGTTTCGCGGTAAGTTCTTCGTCCGTGAGTAGGAGCAGGAAAAGGCATTGTCCGCTGGACCCTCTTTGCCACTTTTCTGGCTCGTCTTGCGAATCTACTTCCCTGATCGTGTGGAAGATTTCCCGAGGCGTCCACGAGAAAGTCGAGGCAATTGATTTTCGGGTGCGTTGTGGGATCCAGTTACCTTCGTGCCAGAAAATATCGGGGTGGCTGATGCAGTGGGAGAGCACTCTCGCAGCTAGGCACAGAGCTGGTCCTGGAAGTCGCTCGATCAATTGCCTTAGCATCAGGAGCGCCCGCGCGTCTCCGCGTCCCAGCGCGAAGCAGTCCGCCACCGCTGCTTCCTGCTTCCACGGGTCGACGTCTACGAGGTTGAGAAGAGTGTGCCCTCCGGATCTCACCAAGTAAGCTCGTGCGGATTCTCGGAAATGCGGCCACGTCTCATGGTTGAGTATCTGTTTCTTCGGGAAAACTAAGAAGTGGCCTGTCAGTTCGTTCGCTGCGCCGCCCCCGCTTTTTCCCGTCGGTCTAAACTCGCGGTAAGCCACCATGTCCTCGCGCACGTAGGCACTGAGGTTCATCCAGTGAATCTCGTTCGTGGCGGGATCGTGCACTAATCCGAAAATTGGTATGGATGAATCGAGCCATAGGCGCAAATCCGCCGACTTGGCGGGAATTCCCCAATTTCCTGCTCGGAAGAAACTGGCGCCCCCCTTTACTTGGATGGCTATGGACTCGCCGGTTATCTCAAGATTCTCGGTGAGGTCCACGAGAAGATCTTTCCCGTAGTCATTGCCGGTATCCACCTCCTGGACAACGCACTCATGATCCTCCAAGAATGCCCTTGTCGCGTTGACGGCAGCTCGCTCGGTTTGTTTCGTGGGTAGCATGCGTTTTCTGGCCGAGCGAGATGATGGTTCCTGATTTGCGGCCATTGTTGGATGATGACAGAAAGTGCCTGGAAGCGTCGATGGTTTAGGAAGCCGGTCATGGTCGGCTGCCGACACGAGGGTGTAGCGCGTGTATCGCAGATAGTGCGTGAACGCTGAGAGACAACGAGAGAGAGCGGGAGTCAGTGAGACTGACTCCCGCTCTCTCATGTCGGCATCCGCACTGGTCAGCGCATGATTCACGCTGGCTGACTGGCGAGTGCCCCCGGCAGGATTCGAACCTGCGCACACGGCTCCGGAGGCCGTTGCTCTATCCCCTGAGCTACGGGGGCGTGTCAGGCGCGGAGTTGGTGGCTCGCGGCGACGGGTAGAACACTACCAGCTCCCTCGGGGTGATCAGGAACGGGTTTCGTGGCGGCGCCCCGGTGTGGGTTCCCGGGCGGGGTGGAAGTGGGGAAAACCCGGACGCGGTGGCCGGTCCGCACCTACTCTCGAGTTGTGCCAGGCGCGTCGGGTCGGGTGCTTGTTGTGGACGACAACAAGGTCATCCGGCAGTTGATCAGGGTCAATCTCGAGCTGGAGGGTCTCGAGGTCGTGACCGCGGCCGATGGTGTCGAGTGTCTGGATGTTGTTCATCAGGTGCGGCCCGATGTCGTGACCCTCGATGTGGTCATGCCCCGGCTGGACGGTCTGCGGACCGCCGCGCGGCTGCGTTCCGACCCCCGGACGGCTCACCTTCCCCTCGCCATCGTCAGTGCCTGTACGCAGCACGAGGTCGACAGCGGTCTCGACGCCGGCGTCGACGCCTTCCTCGCCAAGCCCTTCGAGCCCGCCGAACTCGTGCGGCTCGTACGGCAGTTGATGGAGGAGAGCGCGCAAGGGCGGGTTCCCGGTCCCGACGTCGAGGACGGTCGACTGGTCGGTGGTGTCCTCGGGGGCGGAGAGGCCGAGCGGGCCGGTCGCGCCGGCGGCTGATCACAGCACCTTGGGACAGCGGTTCTCAGTGACACACACCGACCTCCCCGTAGGGCGGACATTCCCTATCCCCCTTGACCCCCCGCCCGCGAAAGTTCGACCGTCCACATCCCGGACTCCCGCCCAAACCCGCTCGCCTTCCCACCCCCCTCCTCCCCTACGCTTGTCCCGTGACCCCCGTCGAGCTCTCCCGTACCGTGCTGCGCGCGGTGCGTCGTGCTGTCGACGACGGGGAGCTGGACGTGGCCGTGCCGGGGCAGACGAGCGTCACGCCCCCGGGGCCCGGTGGCTGTGGTGACTACGCCACCAGCGTCGCCCTCCAGCTCGCCCGGCCCGCCGGGCAGCCGCCGCTCCGGGTCGCCGAGATCCTCCGGGAGCGCCTCGTCCGGACGGACGGCATCAGCGCGGTCGTCGTCACCGGACCCGGGTTCCTCAACATCAGCCTGCGGGGGACCGAGACGGCCCTCGTGCGGGAGATCCTGCAGAGCGGTCACCGGTACGGTCACACCGACCGGCCCACCGACCGGCCCACCGACCGGCCCGCCGACCGCCTCGTGCAGCTGCACGCCCCCCACGAGGTCCGCGCCGTCGTCGTCATGGACGCCGTCGCCCGCATCCTCCGCTCCCAGGGCACCCTCGTCCGGACCAGCTGTGCCGGCAGGCCTGAGCCCGAGTGGGCCGACATCCTCGGCGTCGACATCGACGCGTACGGCACCCCCGACGCCCCCGCCCCCTCCGACGTCAACGCGCGCCCCGTACCGGCGACCCCCGACGCCCTCGCTCCCCTCGACGTCAACCTGCGCCCCGTACCGGCGACCCCCGACGCCCCCGCTCCCCTCGACGTCGACGTCAACCTGCGCCCCGTACCGGCGGCGCCCCCCGCCGACCCCACCCCCCTCGGCCGGGACGCCGCCCGCTGGGCCCTTCTCCACCCCGCCCTCCACGACCGGCCCCGCATCACCGCCGATCACCTGGTCCAGCGCGAGAGCAACCCTCTCTTCCGGGTCCGTTACGCCCACGCCCGCACCCGGGCGCTCACCCGCAACGCCGCCGACCTGGGCTTCCACGCCGAGCCCGGGGACACAGGCCTACGGGGCACACAGGCAGCCGCACCGGAAACCGTCGTACAGGACACTCACGACACGACCGCCCTGTGGCACGCCCTCGCCGATCACCCCCGCGTCCTCCAGGCGGCCGCCGCGCACCACGCCCCCGACCGCCTGGCCCGGCACCTCGTCACCGTCGCCGATGCCGTTCTCCCCTTTCTCGCCGCCGTCCTTCCCCGTGGTGCGGAGAAACCCTCGGCCGCCCACCGTGCCCGGCTCGCGCTCGCCGAAGCCGCCGGGGCGGTGCTGGCCGGTGGCCTGTCCCTGCTCGGCATCGACGCACCCGAACACCTCTAGAGAGCCAGTCAAGAAGATGAGCCGTTCCGCACATCCCGCCGGGCCCCGGCACGCCGACGTCCTTCCCGAAGGCCACTACTCCGCGCCGCCCGCCGATCTCAATACCCTCGACCCCAAGGTCTGGGCCCAGACGGTCGGCCGTGACGAGGACGGCGTCGTCACCGTCGGCGGCATCGACGTCAAGACCCTCGCCGAGGAGCACGGCACCCCCGCCTACGTCGTCGACGAGGCCGACTTCCGGGCCCGGGCGCGGGCGTGGCGCGGTGCCTTCGGAACCGATGCCGACGTCTTCTACGCCGGCAAGGCGTTCCTCTCCCGTGCCGTCGTGCGCTGGCTGGACGAAGAGGGGCTCAACCTCGACGTCTGCTCCGGCGGCGAGCTCGCCACCGCTCTCTCCGCAGGAATGCCCGCCGACCGCATCGCCTTCCACGGCAACAACAAGTCCAGCGAAGAGATCACCAGGGCCATCGAGAACGGCGTCGGACGCATCGTCCTCGACTCCTTCCAGGAGATCGTCCGCGTCGCCCACATCGCCCAGAGCCTGGGGAAGCGCCAACGGGTCCAGATCCGTATCACCGTCGGCGTCGAGGCTCACACCCACGAGTTCATCGCCACCGCTCACGAGGACCAGAAGTTCGGCATTCCGCTCGCCGGCGGACAGGCCGCCGAGGCCGTGCGGCGGGCGCTCAAGCTCGACGGTCTGGAGCTCATCGGGATCCACTCCCACATCGGGTCGCAGATCTTCGACATGTCCGGCTTCGAGGTCGCGGCACATCGGGTGGTCGGGCTGCTCAAGGACGTCCGTGACGAGCACGGTGTCGAGCTTCCGGAGATCGACCTCGGTGGTGGCCTCGGCATCGCCTACACCAGCGACGACGACCCCCGCGAGCCGCACGAGATCGCCAAGGCGCTGACCGAGATCGTCACGAGGGAGTGCGAGGCCGCCAGGCTGCGGACCCCGAGGATCTCCGTCGAGCCCGGGCGTGCCATCGTCGGCCCCACCGCGTTCACGCTCTACGAGGTCGGCACCATCAAGCCCCTCGACGGGCTGCGCACCTACGTCTCCGTCGACGGCGGCATGTCCGACAACATCCGCACCGCGCTGTACGACGCCGAGTACACCGTCGCCCTCGTGTCCAGGACCAGTGACGCCGCGCCCATGCTCGCCCGCGTCGTCGGCAAGCACTGCGAGAGCGGGGACATCGTGGTCAAGGACGCGTTCCTGCCGGCCGACCTGGCACCGGGTGACCTCATCGCCGTACCGGCGACGGGCGCCTACTGCCGTTCCATGGCGAGCAATTACAACCACGTGCTGCGTCCGCCGGTGGTCTCCGTCCACGAGGGCGAGTCCCGGGTCATCGTCCGCCGTGAGACGGAGGAGGACCTTCTGCGGCTCGACGTCGGATGACCGGAAAGCGGAGAAGGAAAGCGGCAAGGAAAGCGGACAAGGAAAAGCGGAGGAGGAAGATCTACGGTCTTCGCCCCCCGTACAAATGAAATAGATGTCTCATAATCCGGACGAGGGGCAGAAACTCCCGTCCGGTGAGTGAGACTGGTCCCACCGTAGACGGTATGAGGAAACGAGGTCGGATGATGCGTACGCGTCCGCTGAAGGTGGCGCTGCTGGGCTGTGGAGTGGTCGGCTCAGAAGTGGCGCGCATCATGACGACGCACGCCGACGACCTCGCCGCCCGCATCGGGGCCCCCGTCGAGCTCGCGGGGGTCGCGGTACGGCGGCCCTCCAAGCTCCGTGAGGGCATTCCGCAGGAACTCGTCACCACCGACGCCACCGCCCTCGTCAAACGCGGGGACATCGACGTCGTGGTCGAGGTCATCGGCGGCATCGAGCCCGCCCGCACCCTCATCACCACCGCCTTCGAGCACGGCGCCTCCGTCGTCTCCGCCAACAAGGCGCTCCTCGCCCAGGACGGCGCCGCCCTCCACGCCGCGGCCGGACAGCACGGCAAGGACCTCTATTACGAGGCCGCCGTCGCCGGTGCCATCCCGCTGATCCGTCCGCTGCGCGAGTCCCTCGCCGGCGACAAGGTGAACCGCGTGCTCGGCATCGTCAACGGGACGACCAACTTCATCCTCGACAAGATGGACTCCACGGGCGCCGGCTACCAGGAGGCCCTCGACGAGGCCACGGCGCTCGGGTACGCGGAAGCGGACCCGACCGCCGACGTCGAGGGGTTCGACGCCGCCGCCAAGGCCGCCATCCTCGCCGGAATCGCCTTCCACACGCGCGTGCGTCTCGACGACGTCTACCGCGAGGGCATGACCGAGGTCACCGCGGCCGACTTCGCCTCCGCGAAGAACATGGGCTGCACCATCAAGCTGCTCGCCATCTGTGAGCGCGCCGAGGACGGGCAGTCCGTCACCGCGCGCGTGCACCCCGCGATGATCCCGCTGAGCCACCCGCTGGCCTCCGTGCGCGGCGCGTACAACGCCGTGTTCGTCGAGTCCGACGCCTCCGGCCAGCTGATGTTCTACGGCCCGGGCGCGGGCGGCGCTCCCACCGCCTCCGCCGTCCTCGGCGACCTCGTCGCCGTCTGCCGCAACCGGCTCAGCGGCACGACCGGACCGGGTGAGTCCGCGTACACCGCCCTGCCCGTCTCGGGAATGGGTGAGGTCGTCACGCGCTACCACATCAGCCTCGACGTGGCGGACAAACCGGGTGTTCTCGCCCAGGTCGCGACCGTGTTCGCCGAGCACGGGGTGTCCATCGATACCGTTCGGCAGCAGGGGAAGGACGGCGAGGCCTCTCTCGTCGTCGTCACGCACCGCGCGTCCGACGCCGCCCTGGGCGGGACCGTCGAGGCGTTGCGCAAGCTCGACACCGTGCGGGGTGTCGCCAGCATCATGCGGGTTGAAGGAGAGTAACGAGCAATGACCCACCAGTGGCGCGGAATCATCGAGGAGTACCGGGACCGGTTGCCCGTCTCCGACACCACGCCGGTCGTGACGCTCCGCGAGGGCGGCACGCCCCTCGTGCCCGCGCAGGTGCTCTCCGAGCGCACCGGGTGCGAGGTCCACCTCAAGGTGGAGGGCGCCAACCCCACCGGGTCCTTCAAGGACCGCGGTATGACCATGGCGATCACGCGGGCCAAGGAGGAGGGCGCGAAGGCGGTCATCTGCGCCTCCACCGGCAACACGTCGGCGAGCGCCGCCGCCTACGCGGTGCGCGCGGGCATGGTCTCCGCCGTACTCGTTCCGCGAGGGAAGATCGCGCTCGGCAAGATGGGCCAGGCGCTCATCCACGGCGCGAAGATCCTCCAGGTCGACGGAAACTTCGACGACTGCCTCACCCTGGCCCGCGCGCTGAGCGACAACTACCCCGTGGCGCTGGTCAATTCGGTCAACCCGGTGCGCATCGAGGGCCAGAAGACCGCCGCCTTCGAGATCGTCGACATGCTCGGTGACGCGCCCGACATCCACGTCCTCCCGGTCGGCAACGCCGGCAACATCACGGCGTACTGGAAGGGCTACAAGGAGTACGCCGCCGACGGGGTGGCCGCCAGGACGCCCCGGATGTGGGGCTTCCAGGCCTCCGGCAGTGCCCCGATCGTGCGCGGCGAGATCGTCAAGGACCCGTCGACCATCGCCACCGCCATCCGTATCGGCAACCCCGCCTCCTGGCAGTACGCCCTCGCGGCGAAGGAGGAGTCCGGCGGGTTCATCGACGAGGTGACGGACCGTGAGATCCTGCGCGCCTACCGGCTGTTGGCCGCTCAGGAGGGTGTCTTCGTGGAGCCCGCCTCCGCCGCGTCCGTGGCCGGTCTGCTGAAGGCCGCCGAGCAGGGCAAGGTCGACCCGGGCCAGCGGATCGTGTGCACGGTCACCGGCAACGGTCTCAAGGACCCCGACTGGGCCGTCGCGGGCGCCCCGCAGCCGGTCACCGTCCCGGTCGACGCGGCCACGGCGGCCGAGCGCCTCGGGCTGGCCTGAGGACAAGGTCCGCGTCGTCCGAGCAGGGATTCCCTAGGAGGGGGGCACAGGGGGCTTACGACACGCATCGTGCGCCTCCTGTGCGCCCTATGTCGCCACAGAACCTTCCTTCGATAGGCTGTACCGAACCCGCCCGCTGCATATGCCCTCGCGTACAGCGGGGTGCCGCGTCGTCTCCGCGGTCGGCCGGGTCTTCGTACGTCATCGAATGTCATTCGACAATCACGCAGCTCAAGGAGAGTCATCGAGAGATGGCCGGTCCCGCATTCCGCGCCGCCGCCGTCCGGGTGCGCGTCCCCGCCACCAGCGCCAACCTCGGCCCGGGCTTCGACGCCCTCGGCCTCTCGCTGGGGCTCTACGACGACGTCGTCGTCCGGGTGGCCGACTCAGGGCTGCACATCGACATCGCGGGGGAGGGGAGCGAGACGCTCCCGCGTGACGAAAACCACCTTCTCGTACGCTCCCTGCGCACCGCCTTCGACCTGCTGGGCGGCCAGCCGCGCGGCCTGGAGATCGTCTGCGCCAACCGCATCCCGCACGGCCGGGGCCTCGGCTCCTCCTCGGCCGCCATCTGCGCCGGAATCGTCGCCGCGCGCGCCGTGACCATAGGCGGCGAGGCCCGGCTCGACGACACCGCGCTGCTGGAGCTCGCCACCGAGATCGAGGGCCACCCCGACAACGTGGCCCCGTGTCTGCTGGGCGGCTTCACGGTCGCCTGGATGGAGGCCGGCGCCGCCCGGGCGATCCGGCTGGAGCCCGACGATTCCATCGTTCCGGTGGTTTTCGTGCCCGGAAAGCCCGTCCTGACCGCGACCGCGCGCGGACTGCTCCCGCGCACCGTGCCGCACGTCGACGCCGCCGCCAACGCCGGCCGTGCCGCGCTGCTCGTCGAGGCCCTCACCAGGCGCCCCGGGCTGCTGCTGCCGGCCACCGAGGACCGTCTCCACCAGGAATACCGCGCTCCGGCCATGCCGGAGAGCGCCGCGCTGGTGGAGCGGCTGCGGGCCGACGGAGTCCCGGCAGTCATCTCAGGGGCAGGGCCCACCGTGCTCGCGCTGGTCGACGCCGACAGCGCCGACAAGGTGGCCCATCTGGCGGGCGAGGGCTGGGCCGCCAACCGGCTGGAGCTCGACGCCCAGGGGGCCTGTGTGCTCCCGCTCGCGGCCGCCAGTGACATGTGAGATCCGGCGTGTGCCGGATTTCGAGAGGGGGAATGTTTGTTGGATCCGGTAGTGTTAATCTCAAGTCTGCACCCGACCCCACCATGGCGAGGTGCTTCACGTCCCCGTCCGGGACAGACATTCTTCCGGGAGCCTCCCAAGCCGCACAGCGTTCCGTACGACGTACATGGGCAGTACCTCGTACGCGAGCACTGAGCGACTTGCCGGGCACGCTCCGGAACCGGTGTGACCAAGCCACGTGACACGGACACTCAGTGCCACGGCTCTCGGAAGCGCCGTCACCACATTCCTCCGCCACTCAGGCGGACCACCGCCCCGGCACGGTCCACAAGGATGGGACCGACGTCGGACAGCACAAACGGTCGCCGAGCCAGACAGGCCGACGTCCGCTCCAGGGAAGGACCCTTCGTGAGCGACACCACCGATCTGATGGGCGCACGTGTCGAGGAGACCGCTGCCGCGCCCTCCACGGACGCCTCCGCGCCTGCCACCGGTGCCGGCTCCCGGCGGCGCCGCGGTACCGGCCTCGACGGCATGGTGCTGGCCGAGCTGCAGCAGGTCGCATCCGGCCTCGGTATCAGGGGCACCGCGCGTATGCGCAAGAGCCAGCTGATCGAGGTCATCAAGGAGGCGCAGGCCGGGGGAGGTGCCGCCGCTCCCAAGGCCGCGTCTTCGCCCGCCGGGGACGCCACCGAGACCAAGCCGAAGCGCCGCGCCACCTCCAAGGCCCGTACGGGCGATGCCGCCGAGAAGAAGGCGGAGGCGAAGGCCGAGGCCCCTGCCGAGAAGGCCGTGGCCCAGCAGCAGATCGAGATCCCCGGACAGCCGGCCAGCGACGACGCTCCCGCGGAGCGCCGTCGTCGCCGCGCCACCGCCGACGCCGGCGCCCCCGCGGGCAGCCCCGAGACGGTCGTGGCCGAGGCGAAGAGCGAGCCCAAGGCCGAGACGCCGGCGCAGCAGCAGCCGCAGGGCGACGCCGGTGACGGCGACGGCCGAGGCCGCCGCGACCGCCGTGACCGCGACCGCGGCCGTGACCGCGGCGAGCGGGGCGACCGCGGGGACCGTCGCAAGAGCGACGACCAGCAGGGCCAGGGCGGTCAGCGCCAGCAGCAGAACCAGCAGCAGGGCGGCGGCCGTCCGGACCGCCAGGACCGTCAGCAGCGCGACAACGGTCCGCAGGACGACGACGACTTCGAGGGCGGCCGCCGCGGCCGCCGGGGCCGTTACCGGGACCGCCGTGGCCGTCGTGGCCGTGACGAGATCGGTGGCGCGGGCGAGCCGCAGATCAACGAGGACGACGTCCTGATCCCGGTCGCGGGCATCCTGGACATCCTCGACAACTACGCCTTCATCCGTACGTCGGGCTACCTGCCGGGCCCCAACGACGTGTACGTCTCCCTCGCCCAGGTCCGCAAGAACGGCCTGCGCAAGGGCGACCACGTCACCGGTGCGGTGCGTCAGCCCAAGGAAGGCGAGCGGCGCGAGAAGTTCAACGCGCTGGTGCGGCTCGACTCCGTCAACGGCATGGCGCCCGAACACGGCCGTGGCCGCCCGGAGTTCAACAAGCTCACCCCGCTGTACCCGCAGGACCGCCTCCGCCTGGAGACGGACCCCGGCATCCTCACCACCCGCATCATCGACCTCGTCGCGCCGATCGGTAAGGGCCAGCGTGGTCTGATCGTGGCCCCGCCGAAGACCGGCAAGACCATGATCATGCAGGCCATCGCCAACGCGATCACGCACAACAACCCCGAGTGCCACCTGATGGTCGTCCTGGTCGACGAGCGTCCGGAAGAGGTCACCGACATGCAGCGGTCGGTCAAGGGCGAGGTCATCTCCTCGACCTTCGACCGTCCGGCCGAGGACCACACCACGGTCGCCGAGCTCGCCATCGAGCGCGCCAAGCGTCTGGTGGAGCTGGGCCACGACGTGGTCGTGCTGCTCGACTCCATCACGCGTCTGGGCCGTGCGTACAACCTCGCCGCGCCCGCCTCCGGCCGCATCCTGTCCGGTGGTGTCGACTCGACCGCCCTGTACCCGCCGAAGCGCTTCTTCGGTGCGGCCCGCAACATCGAGGACGGCGGCTCGCTGACCATCCTCGCCACCGCGCTGGTGGACACCGGGTCCCGCATGGACGAGGTCATCTTCGAGGAGTTCAAGGGCACGGGCAACGCCGAGCTCAAGCTCGACCGCAAGCTCGCCGACAAGCGCATCTTCCCGGCGGTGGACGTCGACGCGTCCGGTACCCGTAAGGAAGAGATCCTGCTCGCTCCCGACGAGCTCGGGATCGTATGGAAGCTGCGCCGGGTGCTGCACGCCCTCGACCAGCAGCAGGCGGTCGAGCTGCTTCTCGACAAGATGAAGCAGACGAAGTCGAACGCCGAGTTCCTGATGCAGATCCAGAAGACGACGCCCACGCCGGGCAACGGCGACTGACGTCAAGCGTTCGCGAAGAGGACCGTCCCCTTTTGCCGGGGGGCGGTCCTCTTTGGTTTAGGATCGCGCTCTTCGGTCGAATTTTCGATCTCTGAACTTCTGATCCCTAGGGGGGACTTGCATGGGCATATCCATGTCCGGAGGCACCGGGCGCCACAGACGGCGGCTGCGGATCGCTCTGCCCGTCGCCGTGGCCGCCGCCGCGCTGCTGGCCACGTCGGCCAACGCCGCCACCGTCGTGCCCGAGCCGCAGGCACCGGTCAAGGCCGCCGCCACCGCCTCCACGCCGTCGCAGGCCGAGCTGGAGCAGCGGGTCGCCGAGGCAGCCGCGGTCGTGGACACCTCCCGCACCGCGACCCGGACGCCGACGAGCGGTGGCACGGTCGACACCACCATCTCGCCGATGATCATCGGCGGTACGACGACCACCATCAGCTCGGCCCCGTGGATGGCCCAGCTCTGGTACACCGACGACCAGGGCACCACCGACACCAGTGACGACACCGGCTTCTTCTGCGGCGGTGCCGTGATCGCGCCGACGAAGATCCTCACCGCCGCGCACTGCGTCAAGGGCGCCGACTGGGCCAAGGGCGGCTTCGTTGTCACCGGGGCCACCCAGCTCCTTTCCGAGGACGGCGACCTGCACGGCGGTACCGCCACGGGCGTGCTGCGGCAGTGGTACCACCCGTCGTACAACGCGGACACCATCGACAACGACATCGCTGTCCTGACCCTGGCGACCCCCGTCAAGGCCACCCCCATCCGCATGACGACGTCGACCGACACCGCCTCGTACGACCCCGCCACGACCGGTGCCAAGAGCGCCAAGGTCTACGGCTGGGGCCGTACCAGCTCCACCAGCGACGCCGTCTCCCCGACGCTGAAGACGGCCACGCTGCCCATCAAGTCGGACGCGACCTGCGCCGCGGCCTACGGCTCCTGGTTCATCAAGGGGCACATGACCTGCGCCGGACCGCCCGCCAGCGGCCGCGACTCCGGTACGACCGCCATCTGCAGCGGTGACTCCGGCGGCCCCCTCGTCGTGAACGGCCGGATCGTCGGCGTCGTCTCCTGGAACGTGACGGACTGCGTCGCCAAGGGCGCCTACAGCGTCTTCACCAAGGTCAGCAAGTACGTCGGCGCCGCCTATCCGCGCGTCGACGACACCAACCTCAGCTTCGACCACAAGGCCGACCTGTGGGTGCGCAAGTCCTCCACCAAGGTCGGCTACGAGCTGGACTCCAAGGGCACCACCCTCGCCGCCCGGCTGTCCTGGGGTGACTGGAACGGGGTGAACCTCGTCCGGCAGACCGACCTGAACCGGGACGGCTACCAGGACCTCGTGTACCGCGTCTCCGCCACCGGTGACGTCTATTGGCTGCGGTTCGTCCCGTCGTCCACCGGCGGGGCCTGGGCCGACCCGAAGAAGGTCTTCACCGACTGGAAGACCCGTACCCGGATCGTCACCCCGGGCGATGTCACCGGCGACTACAAGCCCGACCTGCTCTCCGTCGACTCCGCGGGCGTCCTGTGGATCTACCCCGGCAAGGGCGACGGCAGCTTCGCGGCCCGGGTGCGGGTCGGCGGCGGCTGGAGCCAGTACAACCAGCTGCTCGGCCACGGCGACTTCACCGGCGACGGCAAGGCGGACGTCCTCGCCCGCAACAAGAGCACCGGCGACCTCTACCTGTACAAGGGCACCGGCAAGTCCGGCACGGGCGTCTTCGCCGCCCGGGTCAAGGTGCGCACGAACTGGAGCGGCTACAACGCCTTCGACGCCGTCGGTGACATCACCGGCGACGGCAGGGCCGACCTCGTGGCCCGTACCACGGCCGGCACGCTCTATCTGTACAAGGGCACCGGCAAGGCGACCAGCGAGATCTTTGCCACAAGGGCCAGCCTGGGGACCGGTTTCCAGCAGTACGACATCTTTGGCTGAAACCGCTGGTGAACAGGGCTTGCCCTGATCCTTCTGTGACGTGCTGTGACCGCTGCTTCACGTGGCGGTCACAGCACGTTGTGCAACCCTTTCTCGAGTTTCGCCGTCTGACCAGGCGGAGCGAACATGGTGCGGTACGGGTCTTTTTGTGACCACGTCTGACCCTGAAAACAGGGGGTAACCGACCGGACGAGATTCGAGGAGCGCATGTCAGCCGAGGGCAGTGGCAAAGGACGTCGTCGCAAACCCCGCAGCAAGGGGCGAAAAGGCCTGCTGATCACGGCCTGGATCGCCGCGGGGATCGTCGTGCTGGGCGGTACCGGGGCGGGCTACCTGTACTTCAAGCTCAACGGCAACATCAAGAGCGTCGACATCGACCAGGTCCTCGGCAGTGAGCGGCCCACGAAGGTCGACAACGGCTCCGAGAACATCCTCGTCCTGGGTTCGGACACCCGCTCCGGCTCCAACAAGAAGCTCGGCGGCGGCACCGACGACGGCAGCGCCCGCTCCGACACCGCGATGATCATCCACGTGTACGAAGGCCACAAGAAGGCCACCGTGGTCTCCATCCCGCGCGACACCTTGATCGACCGCCCCGAGTGCACCGACACCGACGGCAAGGACCACGACGCCGCGTCGGACGTCATGTTCAACTCCGCGTACACGACCGGGGGCGCGGCCTGTGCCGTCAAGACCGTCGAGTCCATGACCGACATCCGCATGGACCACTACCTGGAGGTCGACTTCAGCGGCTTCGAGAAGCTGGTCGACGAACTCGGCGGGGTCACGGTCACCACGACCAAGGACATCAAGGACACCGACAGCCACCTGGACCTCAAGGCCGGCCCGCACGAACTCACCGGCGCCCAGGCCCTCGGTCTCGTCCGCACCCGGCACGGCGTCGGCGACGGTTCGGACCTCGGCCGTATCCAGCTCCAGCAGGCCTTCATCAAGGCGCTGGTCAAGCAGGTCAAGAGCGTCGGCGTGCTGACCAGCCCCAAGAAGCTGTACGACCTCGCGAACACCGCCACCAAGGCCGTCACCACCGACTCCGACCTCGGCTCGGTCAACTCCCTGGTCTCCTTCGCGAGCGGCCTCAAGCACATCAGCCCGTCGGACATGACCATGGTCACGATGCCGGTCCGCTACGACCCGGCGAACCCCAACCGCGTGCTCGTGCAGAAGACCAAGGCCCAGCAGATCTGGACGGCGCTGGAGAACGACCGGACGATCCCGAAGTCGGCCACCGAAGGCACCGCGACGGGCCAGGCCAAGGGCGTCGTCACGTCGTAGGACACCCTCTGCCGAGGGCTGGGAATAGATCGCGGGGCCCCCTCGTTTTGGGGGATGCGGCCAGTCCTGGCAGACTGGTACGTCGGCCCCGGTTCACGCCCCCGCAGCCCGCGGCGGCGACCCGGTGCCCTCCCGAAACTAGGAGACACCTTGAAGCGCGACATCCACCCCGAGTACGTCGAGACGCAGGTCAGCTGCACCTGTGGCGCGTCGTTCACCACCCGTAGCACGATCCAGAGCGGCGCCATCCGCGCCGAGGTCTGCTCCGAGTGCCACCCGTTCTACACGGGCAAGCAGAAGATCCTCGACACCGGTGGCCGTGTGGCCCGCTTCGAGGCCCGCTTCGGCAAGGCTGCTGCCAAGAAGTAGCGAGCCACCAGCGCCGGTCCACGCCGCACTCCTCGGAGTGCGCCGGGACCGGCGTTTTTGGTCGCCCGCCTTCCCCCTTCATCCGCAGTACAGGAGCCCTGAGATGTTCGAGGCCGTCGAGGAACTCGTCGGTGAGCACGCCGACCTGGAGACGAAGCTCGCCGACCCGTCGGTCCACTCCGACCAGGCCAACGCGCGCAAGCTGAACAAGCGCTACGCCGAGCTCACCCCGATCGTCGCCACGTACCGCTCCTGGAAGCAGACCGGCGACGACATCGAGACCGCGCGCGAACTGGGCGCCGACGACCCGGAGTTCGCCGCCGAGGTCAAGGAGCTGGAGAAGGCCCGCGAGGAGCTGACGGAGAAGCTGCGGCTCCTCCTCGTCCCGCGCGACCCCAGCGACGACAAGGACGTCATCCTCGAGATCAAGGCGGGCGCGGGCGGCGACGAGTCCGCGCTGTTCGCCGGCGACCTGCTGCGCATGTATCTCCGGTACGCCGAGCGCGTCGGCTGGAAGACCGAGATCATCGACGCCACCGAGTCCGAGCTGGGCGGCTACAAGGACGTCCAGGTCGCCGTGAAGACCAAGGGCGGCCAGGGCGCCACCGAGCCCGGCCAGGGCGTCTGGGCCCGGATGAAGTACGAGGGCGGCGTGCACCGCGTGCAGCGCGTCCCGGCGACCGAGTCCCAGGGCCGTATCCACACCTCCGCGGCCGGTGTGCTGGTCACCCCCGAGGCGGAGGAGGTCGACGTCGAGATCAACCCCAACGACCTCCGCATCGACGTCTACCGCTCCTCCGGACCCGGCGGGCAGTCCGTCAACACCACCGACTCCGCCGTGCGCATCACGCACATTCCCACCGGAGTCGTCGCCTCCTGCCAGAACGAGAAGAGCCAGCTGCAGAACAAGGAGCAGGCCTTGCGTATCCTGCGCTCCAGGCTGCTCGCGGCGGCGCAGGAGGAAGCGGAGAGGAATGCCGCCGACGCCCGGCGCAGCCAGGTCCGCACCGTCGACCGCTCCGAGAAGATCCGCACGTACAACTTCCCGGAGAACCGCATCTCGGACCACCGTGTCGGCTTCAAGTCGTACAACCTGGACCAGGTCCTGGACGGCGACCTCGACGCGGTGATCCAGGCCTGCGTCGACGCGGACTCGGCGGCGAAGCTGGCGGCCGCGTAAAGAGGTACCTACGCACGACCCAGTACCGAGTACGACACGGAGGACTTGCGTGAACCTGCTGCTCGCAGAGGTGGCCCAGGCCACCCAGCGGCTGGCCGACGCCGGCGTGCCCTCGCCGCGCAACGACGCGGAGGAGCTCGCCGCGTTCGTGCACGGCGTGAAGCGGGGCGAGCTGCACTCCGTGAAGGACGCGGACTTCGATGCCCGCTACTGGGAGACCATCGCACGCCGTGAGCAGCGCGAGCCGCTCCAGCACATCACCGGGCTCGCCTACTTCCGGTACCTCGAACTCCAGGTGGGCCCCGGTGTGTTCGTGCCGCGGCCCGAGACCGAGTCCGTGGTCGGCTGGGCCATAGACGCCGTACGCGCGATGGACGTCGTCGAGCCGTGCATCGTCGACCTGTGCACCGGCTCCGGCGCCATCGCGCTCGCCCTGGCCCAGGAGGTCCCGCGCTCCCGCGTGCACGCCGTGGAGCTGTCCGAGGAAGCCCTGCGGTGGACCCGTAAGAACGTCGAGGGGTCGCGGGTCGACCTGCGGCAGGGCAACGCCCTGGACGCCTTCCCCGACCTCGACGGCCATGTCGACCTGGTCATCTCCAACCCGCCCTACATCCCGCTCACCGAGTGGGAGTACGTCGCTCCCGAGGCGCGGGACTACGATCCCGAACTCGCCCTGTTCTCGGGGGAGGACGGCCTCGACCTCATCCGCGGTCTGGAACGGACCGCACACCGGCTCCTGCGCCCGGGCGGCGTCGTCGTCATCGAGCACGCCGACACCCAGGGCGGCCAGGTGCCGTGGATCTTCACCGAGGAACGGGGCTGGGCCGACGCGGCCGACCACCCCGACCTCAACAACCGCCCCAGGTTCGCGACGGCCCGCAGGGCGATGCCGTGAGCCGCACTCCCCAGACTTCAGAGCAGTACGTGTACGAGGAGGCCCGCTAGATATGGCACGGCGATACGACACCAACGACGCGACGGACCGCACGACCGGTCTGCGCGAAGCCGCGTCCGCCGTCCGCCGTGGCGAGCTCGTGGTCCTCCCGACCGACACGGTGTACGGCATCGGCGCCGACGCGTTCTCCTCCGAGGCCGTCTCCGACCTCCTGGAGGCCAAGGGCCGGGGCCGCAACATGCCCACCCCCGTGCTGATCGGCTCCCCGAACACCCTCCATGGTCTCGTCACCGACTTCTCCGAGCTGGCCTGGGAGCTCGTCGACGCCTTCTGGCCGGGCGCGCTCACCCTCGTCGCCAAGCACCAGCCGTCCCTGCAGTGGGACCTGGGTGACACGAGGGGCACGGTGGCCGTCCGTATGCCGCTGCACCCGGTCGCCATCGAGCTGCTGACCGAGGTCGGCCCCATGGCGGTCTCCTCCGCCAACCTGACCGGTCATCCGGCACCGGAGAACTGCGACGCGGCCCAGGAGATGCTCGGCGACTCGGTCTCGGTGTACCTCGACGGCGGCCCCACCCCCGGCATCGTGCCGTCCTCGATCGTCGACGTCACCCGTGAGGTGCCCCTGCTGCTCCGTGCGGGCGCGATCTCCGCCGAAGAGCTCAGGAAGGTCGTACCCGACCTCGAGGTGGCGAATTGACGGCCCCTGACGCGGGGCGTGGCATATGGGACGGGGAAGAGACGCGGACCTTCACAGGGCTCCCGCTCGACAGCTTCCGCATCCTCCACGTCAGCACCGGCAACGTGTGCCGCTCGCCGATCACCGAGCGGCTGACCCGGCATGCCCTGGCGGACCGGCTCGGCGACCCGCTGTGGGGCGGCCTGGTCGTGGAGAGCGCGGGGACCTGGGGTCACGAGGGCGCGCCGATGGAGGCCAACGCGGAAACCGTGCTTGCCGAGTTCGGCGCGGACCCCTCCGGCTTCATGGGCCGGGAACTGCTGGACGAACACGTGATCATGGCGGACCTGGTCCTGACCGCCACCCGCGACCACCGTCAGCAGGTGATCTCGATGGGCCACTCGGCGGGCCTGCGCACCTTCACGCTGAAGGAGTTCACCCGTCTGGTGAAGGCGATAGACACGGCGACCCTGCCGCCCCTCGAGGAGGGCCTGGTGATCCGCGCACGCGCCCTGGTCCGCGCGGCGGCGGCTCTACGCGGGTGGCTCCTGGCCCCGACCGCCGAGGCCGACGAGGTCTTCGACCCGTACGGAGCACCGCTGCCCTTCTTCCGCTCGATCGGGGACGAGATAAACGAGGCGCTGGATCCGGTGGTGACGGCGCTGACGGGGGTTCCTGCGCGCGCGTGACGCAGGGCGGGACCCGAGCCGGCGGACGGAGTCCGACGCAGCGGCCCGAAGCCCGGGAGGCCCGCCAGGGCCGAGCGGTGCGAGGGGCGCGTCGGGGATGGGGCTGAACGAGGCGCTGGATCCTGTCGTCACCGCGCTCACGGGTGTACCCGCAAGGACGTAACGACCGGGCACCCCACGGGCCCCGGGCCTACATTGGACGTACGTCACCGTCGACGCCCCGGAGTCCACCATGTCGGTCACCCATGCGCCCCAGACCACCGACGTCCTCGCGCGGCAGGACCCCGAGCTGGCCGAGATCCTGCTCGGGGAGCTCGACCGGCAGTCGTCGACGCTTCAGCTCATCGCCGCCGAGAACTTCTGCTCCCCGGCCGTACTGGCCGCGCTGGGCTCGCCGCTGGCCAACAAGTACGCCGAGGGTTATCCGGGCGCCCGGCACCACGGCGGCTGCGAGATCGTGGACGTCGCCGAGCGGCTGGCGGTGGAGCGGGCGAAGTCCCTGTTCGGCGCCGAGCACGCCAACGTGCAGTCCCACTCCGGCTCTTCGGCGGTCCTGGCCGCCTACGCCGCGCTCCTGCGCCCCGGCGACACCGTCCTGGCCCTCGGCCTGCCCTACGGCGGCCACCTCACCCACGGCTCGCCCGCCAACTTCTCCGGCCGCTGGTTCGACTTCGTCGGCTACGGCGTCGACGCCGAGACCGGGCTCATCGACCACGACCAGGTCCGGACACTGGCCCGCACGCACCGGCCCAAGGCGATCGTGTGCGGCTCCATCGCCTATCCCCGGCACATCGACTACGCCTTCTTCCGCGAGGTCGCCGACGAGGTGGGCGCGTATCTGATCGCCGACGCCGCGCATCCCATCGGGCTCGTCGCCGGGGGAGCGGCGCCCAGTCCGGTGCCGTACGCCGACGTCGTCTGCGCCACCACGCACAAGGTGCTGCGCGGCCCCCGCGGCGGAATGATCCTCTGCGGCGGCGAACTGGCCGAGCGGGTCGACCGGGCCGTCTTCCCGTTCACGCAGGGCGGCGCGCAGATGCACACCATCGCGGCCAAGGCGGTCGCGTTCGGCGAGGCGGCGACACCGGCGTTCACCGTGTACGCCCATCAGGTGGTGGCCAATGCGAGGATCCTCGCGGCCGCGCTGGCCGCCGAGGGGCTCGTCGTCACCACCGGCGGGACCGACACCCACCTGGTGACGGCCGATCCCGCGCCCCTCGGCGTCGACGGACGCACGGCGAGGGGACGGCTCGCGGCCGCGGGCCTGGTGCTCGACTGCTGTGCGCTGCCTCACGCGGAGACCCGCGGGCTGCGCCTCGGCACCGCTGCCGTCACCACCCAGGGCATGGCCGAGAAGGAGATGGCGAGGATCGCCGCCCTGCTCGCGGGGGTGTTGCGCGGTGAGGTCGAGAGCGTCCCGGCACGTGAAGAAGTACGGGATCTGGTCGGCGGATTTCCGCCCTATCCGGCCTGAGCGGGGGTATCCGCACCTGCGGGCACAGCCGCACGTGCAACCATCGGCTCTACCCGGAAGTCCCCAACCGTATGCGTGCGTCGCTAGTGTGTGGGGCTGAGATGGCCAGCGAGACCTGTGGGGAAGCCTGTGCGTGAATACCTGCTGACGCTCTGCATCACGGCCGCGGTGACGTATCTGCTGACAGGGCCGGTACGGAAGTTCGCGATCGTGGCCGGAGCGATGCCGGAGATCAGGGCCCGTGACGTGCACCGGGAACCGACTCCGAGGCTCGGCGGTATCGCCATGTTCTTCGGACTGTGCGCGGGCCTGCTGGTCGCCGACCACCTGACCAACCTCAGCGAGGTCTTCGAGAAGTCGAACGAACCGCGCGCCCTGCTCTCCGGGGCGGCCCTGATCTGGCTGATCGGTGTCCTGGACGACAAGTTCGAGATCGACGCCCTGATCAAGCTGGGCGGCCAGATGATCGCCGCGGGCGTGATGGTCATGCAGGGTCTGACGATCCTGTGGCTGCCCATCCCCAGCGTCGGCTCGGTCGCGCTGACCCAGTGGCAGGGCACCCTGCTGACGGTCGCGCTCGTCGTCATCACCATCAACGCGGTGAACTTCGTCGACGGCCTCGACGGTCTCGCGGCCGGCATGGTCTGCATCGCGGCGGCGGCGTTCTTCCTGTACGCCTACCGGATCTGGTACTCGTACGGCATCGAGGCCGCCGCCCCGGCGACGCTGTTCTCGGCGATCCTGATGGGCATGTGCCTGGGCTTCCTGCCGCACAACATGCACCCCGCGCGGATCTTCATGGGCGACTCCGGCTCGATGCTCATCGGCCTGGTGCTGGCGGCGGGCGCGATCTCCATCACCGGGCAGATCGACCCGGACGCCCTGAAGCTGTTCGCCGGGTCCGAGAAGGCGGCCGTGCACCAGACGGTCCCCGTCTACATCCCGCTGCTGCTGCCGCTGAGCATCATCGCGGTGCCGGCCGCCGACCTGATCTCGGCCATCGTGCGCCGTACCTGGCGCGGCCAGTCGCCGTTCGCCGCCGACCGCGGGCACCTGCACCACCGGCTCCTGGAGATCGGGCACTCGCACAGCCGCGCGGTGTGGATCATGTACTTCTGGTCGGCGCTGATCGCGTTCGGCTCGCTCGCCTACTCGGTGAACTCCGCGTCCATGTGGATCGTGCTCGGCGTCGTGTTCCTCAGCGCGATCGGTCTCGTGCTGCTCCTGCTGCCGCGCTTCACCCCGCGCGTCCCGATGTGGGCCCAGACCATCGTGCCGCCGCGCTACCGCCGTCGGCGTCCCGTGGCCGCGGAGTCCGTGGAGGCCGTGGAGGTGGAGCAGCGCACCCCGGTCGCCGTCGGGGTGGCGGGCGTCAACGGCGCCACCGCGCTGAGGTCGCGTGCGCACGCCCCGGAGAGGCGTAAGGCCGAGACCTCGCGCTGACCGCCAAGGTAAGAATCTGACTAAAGCATTGCCAACGCGTGGGAGTTCGACGGGGCGACAAACTGCCCTTATACCAGACAAGTCGACCACGTTTCTGCACAGACGTGCAGCTTCACTCTCATGTGTGACAGCGAGCACACCTTCTAGGTAAAGACCGCATCAAATAGTTTGTGATACGGTTCACGAGAACCCAGGGCGGAGCCGAAGGACCGTAGTGCGACGGTCCCTCGGCGTGAGGGTCACCCTCAGCCCGGGACTACGCTCGTCCATGACGACACACCCCCCCTTTGAAAGCGGAGTTGCCGCCATGCCGTCCAACGACGTCCGGATCCTGGCTCAGGCCGCCGTGCCCACGGCTGCCGTCGGCGCGATCGCCGCCGTCGTCAGCGGCTTGGTCGTCGGTGGCAAGGGTGCGATCGGGTCGGCTGTCGCGACGGTGATCGTGATCCTGTTCATGGGTCTCGGTCTGTACATCCTGCAGCGCACCGCCAAATCGCTTCCGCACCTGTTCCAGGCGATGGGCCTGATGCTGTACGCGACGCAGATCCTGCTGCTTTTCGTCTTCATGGCCGCGTTCAAGAACACCACGCTCTTCCACCCCAAGGCCTTCGCGTTCACGCTGGTCGCCGGCACCCTCGCGTGGATCGCCGCGCAGACCCGTGCGCACATGAAGTCCAAGATCCTCTACGTCGAGCCCGATAAATCGGAGCATTCGTCGTGAGGGGTAGGGCCGGGATAAAGACGCCTGAGATCTCCTGCTATCGTCCGGTGCCAACTGCGGCATCGCGGGCGCGGGCATCTGAGCTGACGCCTGCTCAATCGCGAGGCGAGATGCCCACCAGCCGCCCCCACATCCGTAACACCAGTCCCGTGCCGAACCGCGACAGTATGCCGCGCCGACACAACGAGGTTGCCGTACCCATGCGTCACGCTGAAGGAGCCCGCGGTGAGTGCTGACCCGACGCAGGTGCTCGCCTTCGAGACCGATTGCCACATCTTTGACGGCTGTGGCTTCCCCTCTCCCGGCCTGCACTCGTTCCTGTTCGAGCCCATCTGGGGCGACGGGGACAGCAACGTGTACTTCAACAAGACGATGCTCCTGGCGCTCCTCGGGTCGATCATCATCGTCGGGTTCTTCTGGGCCGCCTTCCGCAAGCCGCAGGTCGTCCCCGGCAAGCTCCAGATGGTGGCCGAGGCGGGCTACGACTTCATCCGCCGTGGAGTCGTCTACGAGACCATCGGCAAGAAGGAGGGCGAGAAGTACGTACCCCTCGTCGTCTCGCTCTTCTTCTTCGTCTGGATGATGAACCTCTGGTCCATCGTTCCGATCGCTCAGTTCCCGGTCACGTCGATCATCTCGTACCCGCTGGTACTGGCCCTGATCGTCTACGTCCTGTGGGTGTCGCTGACCTTCAAGCGGCACGGTTTCGTCGGCTTCTTCAAGAACGTGACGGGCTACGACAAGTCGCTCGGCCCGGTGCTTCCGCTGGCGATGCTGATCGAGTTCTTCTCGAACATCCTGATCCGCCCGTTCACCCACGCCGTGCGACTCTTCGCCAACATGTTTGCCGGTCACACCCTGCTGCTGCTCTTCACGATCGCCAGCTGGTACCTGCTGAACGGCATCGGCATCGCCTACGCGGGTGTCTCGTTCATCATGACCGTGGTGATGACGGCCTTCGAGCTGTTCATCCAGGCCCTGCAGGCCTACGTGTTCGTCCTGCTGACCTGCACCTACATCCAGGGCGCCCTGGCCGAGCACCACTGAGCCACCCGCACCCGACCTCCACGAATCGTCCGGTGGCCAACCCCCACCGGTCCGTAAAGAAAAGGAAGAACTGGCATGTCCCAGACCCTTGCTGCTGTCGAAGGCTCCCTCGGCTCCATCGGTTACGGCCTCGCCGCGATCGGCCCCGGCGTCGGCGTCGGCATCATCTTCGGTAACGGCACCCAGGCCCTGGCCCGTCAGCCCGAGGCGGCCGGCCTGATCCGCGCCAACCAGATCCTCGGCTTCGCCTTCTGTGAGGCGCTGGCCCTGATCGGTCTGGTCATGCCGTTCGTCTACGGCTACTGATCGCTGATCACAGACCAGCCGACTAGACGAAAGGCATACACATGAGCCCGCTGCTCACGATCGCGGCCGAGGAGATGGAGAATCCCCTCGTCCCGCCGATCCCCGAGCTCGTCATCGGCCTGATCGCCTTCGTCATCGTCTTCGGCTTCCTGGCGAAGAAGCTCCTCCCGAACATCAACAAGGTTCTGGACGAGCGTCGCGAGGCCATCGAGGGCGGTATCGAGAAGGCCGAGGCCGCGCAGACCGAGGCCCAGAGCGTCCTTGAGCAGTACAAGGCACAGCTCGCCGAGGCCCGCCACGAGGCCGCGCGCCTGCGCCAGGAGGCTCAGGAGCAGGGCGCCACGCTCATCGCCGAGATGCGCGCGGAAGGCCAGCGGCAGCGCGAGGAGATCGTCGCCGCCGGTCACGCGCAGATCGAGGCCGACCGCAAGGCCGCCTCGTCCGCGCTGCGCCAGGACGTCGGCAAGCTCGCCACCGACCTGGCCGGCAAGCTCGTCGGTGAGTCCCTCGAGGACCACGCCCGGCAGAGCCGCGTGATCGACCGCTTCCTCGACGACCTCGAGGAGAAGGCCGAGGCCGCGCGATGAACGGAGCGAGCCGCGATGCCCTGGCAGCCGCACGCGAGCGTCTCGACGCGCTGACGGACAACACGTCCGTGGACGCCGGCTCGCTCGCCGACGAGCTGGCCGCCGTCACCGCGCTGCTCGACCGCGAGGTGTCGCTGCGTCGGGTCCTGACCGACCCGGCGCAGCCCGGCGAGGCCAAGGCCGAACTGGCCCAGCGCCTGATCGGCACGCAGGTCGGCGGCCCCGCCACCGACCTGGTGTCCGGCATGGTGCGCTCCCGCTGGTCGCGCTCGCGTGACCTGGTGGACGCGCTGGAGGAGCTGGCCGACGCCGCCGACCTCACCGCCGCGCAGCAGCGGGGCAAGCTCGACAACGTCGAGGACGAGCTGTTCCGTTTCGGCCGGATCGTCGTCTCGAACACCGAGCTGCGCGCCGCGCTGACCGACCGCGCCGCAACGGCCCCGGCCAAGCGTGAGCTGCTCGGCAGCCTGCTCGGCGGCCGCGCCGATGCGACGACCGAACGTCTGGTGACGCGCCTTGTGGCCGCGCCCCGGGGACGTAGCCTGGAGGCGGGACTGGAGTCCCTGTCCAAGCTCGCCGCCGAGCGCCGGGACCGCATGGTGGCCGTCGTCACCTCGGCGGTTCCGCTGAGCGACCAGCAGAAGCAGCGTCTGGGCGGTGCCCTGGCGAAGCTCTACGGCCGCCAGATGCACCTCAACCTCGACGTGGACCCCGAGGTCCTCGGCGGGATCCGGGTGCAGGTCGGCGACGAGGTCATCAACGGCTCCCTCGCGGACCGCATCGAGGACGCCGGCCGCCGCCTGGCGGGCTGACAGCAACTTCATAGCAGTACGTACTTACGACGGCCCTGGTTGGGCCGTACATGAAGAATCCTGGGGGCCGACCCCAGACCCCCAAAGTGAAACTTCGGGCCCAACAAGGAGAGCAGGGAACCCAGATGGCGGAGCTCACGATCCGGCCGGAGGAGATCCGGGACGCGCTGGAGAACTTCGTCCAGTCGTACAAGCCGGACGCGGCCTCGCGCGAGGAGGTCGGTACGGTCACCCTTGCCGGCGACGGCATCGCGAAGGTCGAGGGTCTGCCCTCGGCCATGGCCAACGAACTGCTGAAGTTCGAGGACGGCACCCTCGGCCTCGCGCTCAACCTGGAAGAGCGCGAGATCGGCTGCGTCGTCCTCGGTGAGTTCAGCGGCATCGAGGAGGGTCAGCCGGTCTCCCGTACCGGTGAGGTCCTCTCCGTGGCCGTCGGCGAGGGCTACCTCGGCCGCGTCGTCGACCCGCTCGGCAACCCGATCGACGGCCTCGGCGAGATCGAGACCAGCGGTCGTCGTGCCCTTGAGCTGCAGGCTCCGGGCGTCATGGCCCGTAAGTCGGTGCACGAGCCGATGGAGACCGGCTACAAGGCCGTCGACGCGATGACCCCGATCGGCCGTGGCCAGCGTCAGCTGGTCATCGGTGACCGTCAGACCGGCAAGACCGCCCTGGCCGTCGACACGATCATCAACCAGCGCGACAACTGGCGCTCCGGCGACCCGAAGAAGCAGGTCCGCTGCGTCTACGTCGCCATCGGTCAGAAGGGCTCGACCATCGCCTCCGTGCGTGGCGCCCTGGAAGAGGCCGGCGCGCTGGAGTACACGACCATCGTCGCCGCCCCGGCGTCCGACCCTGCCGGCTTCAAGTACCTGGCGCCGTACACCGGTTCGGCCATCGGCCAGCAGTGGATGTACGAGGGCAAGCACGTCCTCATCATCTTCGACGACCTCTCGAAGCAGGCCGACGCCTACCGCGCCGTGTCCCTCCTGCTGCGCCGCCCGCCGGGCCGTGAGGCCTACCCGGGTGACGTCTTCTACCTGCACTCCCGTCTGCTGGAGCGCTGCGCCAAGCTCTCCGACGAGCTGGGTGCCGGCTCGATGACCGGTCTGCCGATCGTCGAGACCAAGGCCAACGACGTCTCGGCGTTCATCCCGACCAACGTCATCTCCATCACCGACGGCCAGTGCTTCCTGGAGTCGGACCTGTTCAACGCCGGTCAGCGCCCCGCGCTGAACGTCGGTATCTCCGTCTCCCGAGTCGGTGGTTCCGCGCAGCACAAGGCGATGAAGCAGGTTTCCGGCCGTCTGCGCCTGGACCTCGCCCAGTACCGTGAGCTGGAGGCGTTCGCCGCCTTCGGTTCCGACCTGGACGCCGCGTCGAAGGCGCAGCTGGAGCGCGGTCAGCGACTGGTCGAGCTGCTCAAGCAGGCTCAGTACCAGCCGATGGCCACCGAGGACCAGGTCGTCTCCATCTGGGCGGCCACCACCGGCAAGCTGGACGAGGTACCGGTCTCCGACATCCGCCGCTTCGAGAAGGAGCTGCTGGAGTACCTGCACCGCAAGGAGCAGGGCCTCATGACCTCCATCAAGGAGGGCGGCAAGATGTCGGACGACACGCTCACCGCCATCGCCGACGGCATCGCGGACTTCAAGAAGCAGTTCGAGACCTCGGACGGCAAGCTTCTCGGCGAAGACGCGCCGGCCGCCACGGCCAAGTGACGACGGAAGGGACCTGACTCATGGGAGCCCAGCTCCGGGTCTACAAGCGTCGCATCCGATCCGTCACCGCGACCAAGAAGATCACCAAGGCGATGGAGATGATCGCCGCCTCGCGCGTCGTCAAGGCGCAGCGCAAGGTGGCGGCCTCCACGCCGTACGCGCAGGAACTGACGCGTGCGGTCACGGCGGTTGGTACCGGTTCGAACACGAAGCACCCGCTGACCACGCAGGCCGAGACGGTCGTGCGGTCCGCGGTGCTGCTCCTGACGAGCGACCGTGGTCTTGCCGGTGCCTTCAACTCCAGCGCCATCAAGACGGCGGAGAAGCTCACCGAGCGGCTGGAGCGCGAGGGCAAGGAGGTCGAGATCTACATCGTCGGCCGCCGTGGTGTCGCGCACTACAACTTCCGTGAGCGCAAGATCACGGAGTCGTGGGGCGGCTTCACCGACCAGCCCACGTACGCGGACGCCAAGAAGGTCGCGGCGCCGCTGATCGAGGCCATCGAGAAGGACACGGCCGAGGGCGGCGTGGACGAGCTCCACATCGTCTTCACCGAGTTCGTCTCGATGATGACGCAGACGGCGCTCGACGACCGTCTGCTCCCGCTCAGCCTCGAAGACGTGGCGAAGGAGGCCGCCCCCCAGGGCGAGATCCTCCCGTTGTACGACTTCGAGCCCTCGGCGGAGGACGTCCTCGACGCCCTTCTGCCGCGCTACGTCGAGAGCCGTATCTACAACGCGCTGCTCCAGTCGGCCGCCTCCAAGCACGCCGCCACGCGGCGCGCGATGAAGTCGGCCACCGACAACGCGGGAGACCTGATCACCAGCCTCTCCCGACTTGCCAACGCGGCCCGCCAGGCCGAAATCACCCAGGAAATCAGCGAGATCGTCGGTGGCTCCGCAGCCCTGGCCGACGCGTCCGCGGGGAGTGACAGGTAATGACGACGACAGTTGAGACGGCCGCTGCCACGGGCCGCGTCGCCCGGGTCATCGGCCCGGTCGTCGACGTGGAATTCCCCGTCGACGCGATGCCGGAGATCTACAACGCTCTGCACGTGGAGGTAGCCGACCCGGCCCTCGACGGTGCGAAGAAGACGCTGACCCTGGAGGTCGCCCAGCACCTGGGTGACGGCCTGGTCCGCACCATCTCCATGCAGCCCACCGACGGTCTGGTCCGCCAGGCCGCGGTCACCGACACCGGTGCCTCCATCACCGTGCCGGTCGGCGACTTCACCAAGGGCAAGGTGTTCAACACCCTCGGTGAGGTGCTGAACACCGACGAGAAGTACGAGGGCGAGCGCTGGGGCATCCACCGCAAGGCCCCGAACTTCGACGAGCTCGAGTCGAAGACCGAGATGTTCGAGACCGGCGTCAAGGTCATCGACCTTCTCACCCCGTACGTCAAGGGTGGAAAGATCGGTCTGTTCGGTGGTGCCGGCGTCGGCAAGACGGTGCTCATCCAGGAGATGATCTACCGCGTCGCCAACAACCACGACGGTGTCTCCGTGTTCGCCGGTGTCGGTGAGCGCACCCGTGAGGGCAACGACCTCATCGAGGAGATGGCGGAGTCGGGCGTCATCGACAAGACCGCCCTGGTCTTCGGCCAGATGGACGAGCCCCCGGGCACCCGTCTGCGCGTGGCCCTCGCCGGTCTGACCATGGCGGAGTACTTCCGCGATGTGCAGAAGCAGGACGTGCTGTTCTTCATCGACAACATCTTCCGCTTCACGCAGGCCGGTTCCGAGGTCTCGACCCTGCTCGGCCGGATGCCCTCCGCGGTGGGCTACCAGCCGAACCTGGCCGACGAGATGGGTCTCCTCCAGGAGCGCATCACCTCGACCCGTGGTCACTCGATCACCTCGATGCAGGCGATCTACGTCCCCGCGGACGACCTGACCGACCCGGCCCCGGCCACCACGTTCGCCCACCTCGACGCGACGACGGTTCTCTCCCGTCCGATCTCCGAGAAGGGCATCTACCCGGCCGTGGACCCGCTGGACTCCACGTCCCGGATCCTGGACCCGCGCTACATCTCGGCGGACCACTACAACACGGCCATGCGTGTCAAGGGTGTCCTGCAGAAGTACAAGGACCTCCAGGACATCATCGCCATCCTCGGCATCGACGAGCTCGGCGAGGAGGACAAGCTGGTCGTCCAGCGTGCCCGCCGCGTGGAGCGCTTCCTGTCCCAGAACACCCACGTCGCCAAGCAGTTCACCGGCGTGGACGGCTCGGACGTGCCGCTGGACGAGTCGATCACCGCGTTCAACGCGATCATCGACGGCGACTACGACCACTTCCCGGAGCAGGCGTTCTTCCTGTGCGGTGGCATCGAGGACCTCAAGGCCAACGCCAAGGAGCTCGGCGTCTCCTGAACTCACTGAGTTCTGAGTGAACCCTGTGGTTCACGCTCGAGGGGGCGGGGCACGTCCCGCCCCCTCACTCACGCCCACTAGACTTGTAACCAACACCCGGCCGAACCGCCGGGTGGTGACCCGAGGAGCCACCTTGGCTGCTGAGCTGCACGTCGCGCTGGTCGCGGCCGACCGAGAGGTCTGGTCCGGCGAGGCCACCCTGGTCGTCGCGCGCACCACGTCCGGCGACATCGGCGTCATGCCCGGTCACCAGCCGCTGCTCGGTGTGCTGGAGTCGGGCCCGGTGACCATCCGTACGAGTGATGGCGGGACGGTCGTCGCCGCGGTGCACGGCGGTTTCATCTCGTTCGCGGACAACAAGCTGTCGCTGCTGGCCGAGATCGCCGAGCTGTCGGACGAGATCGACGTCCAGCGCGCGGAGCGGGAGCTGGAGCGCGCGAAGGCGGAGGGCGACGCCGCCGCCGAGCGTCGCGCGGACGTACGACTGCGTGCGGCGACTGCGCGCTGAACCAGCGCGGAGCCGTATGACGTTCCTCAGCCGCGGCCGGCACCGGAGTGATCCGGAGCCGGTCGCGGCTGAGGCAGATCTGGATGTTTTTTCCGTTCCGTTACCTATTGAAGGTACCTAGGAGACGAGGAGGTCGGTGTCGATGGTCCTCGCTCTGACTGTGTGCGGAATCGTCGTGGCCTTGGTGGTGCTGGGGCTGTTCGTCTTCGGTCTGCGGCGCAGACTCATCCAGCGCTCCGGTGGCACCTTCGACTGTTCCCTGCGCTGGGACGTGCCGGAGAAGACCGACACCAGCGGCAAAGGCTGGAGCTACGGCGTCGCCCGCTACAACGGAGACCGTGTCGAGTGGTACCGCGTCTTCTCCTACGCCTATCGCCCGCGCCGGGTGCTGGAGCGCGCCGCGATCGAGGTCGCCGGCCGTCGCCTCCCCGAGGGCGAGGAGGAGCTGGCGCTGCTCTCCGACCACATCGTGCTGACCTGTCTGCACCGCGGCACGCGTCTCGAGCTCGCGATGAGCGAAGACGCGCTGACCGGTTTCCTCGCGTGGCTGGAGGCAGCCCCGCCCGGACAGCGAGTGAACGTGGCGTAGCCGCGTTCACTCGCCGGGTGGGGGTCCCCCGGACGAAGTCTGGGGGAGCGTCAATGTCGCCTGGCGATTCGGTTACGACAGCCCGCTGCTGATGGCGCTCACCAGCTCTCCGTTACCGGTGTCGCCGCTGAACTCCCAGAAGAACGCGCCGCCCAGGCCCTGGTTCTTGGCCCAGGTCATCTTGCCGGCGATCGTCGCGGGGGTGTCGTAGGACCACCAGTTGTTTCCGCAGTAGGCGTACGCCGTGCCGGCGACGGTGCCGGTGGTGGGGCAGGACGTCTTGAGGACCTTGTAGTCCTCGATGCCCGCCTCGTAGGTTCCGGGTGCCGCGCCGGTCGCCGAGCCGCCGGGGGCGGCCTGGGTGACGCCGGTCCAGCCGCGGCCGTAGAAGCCGATGCCGAGCAGCAGCTTGTTCGAGGCCACGCCCTTCGACTTCAGCTTGGCGATCGCATCGGCCGAGTTGAAGCCCGCCGTCGGGATCCCGGCGTACGAGGTGAGCGGGGAGTGCGGGGCGGTCGGGCCGTCCGCGTCGAAGGCGCCGAAGTAGTCGTACGTCATCACGTTGTACCAGTCGACGTACTGGGAGGCGCCGCCGTAGTCGGCCGCGTCGATCTTGCCGCCGGAGGAGCCGTCGGCCGTGATGGCCGCGGTGACCAGGTAGCTGGGGCCGAACTCCGAACGCAGCGCCCCCATCAGGTTCTTGAAGGCGGCGGCCCCGCTCGTGTCGCAGGTCAGACCGCAGGCGTTCGGGTATTCCCAGTCGATGTCGATGCCGTCGAAGACATCCGCCCAGCGCGGGTCCTCGATGACCGACTTGCAGGAGGCGGCGAAGGCGGCGGGGTTGGCCGCGGCCTGCGCGAAGCCGCCGGAGTAGGTCCAGCCGCCGAAGGAGTAGAGCACCTTGATGTGTGGGTACTTGGCCTTGAGCTCACGCAGCTGGTTGAAGTTGCCGCGCAGCGGCTGGTCCCAGGTGTCGGCGACGCCGCTGACGGACTGGTCGGCGGTGTACGCCTTGTCGTAGGCGGCGTAGGTGTCGTCGACGACGCACTTGCCGTCCTTGACGTTGCCGAAGGCGTAGTTGATGTGCGTGATCTTCGAGGCGGAGCCCGAGGTCACCAGGTTCTTGACGTGGTAGTTGCGGCCGTAGACGCCCCACTCGGTGAAGTAACCGAGCTTGACCTTGGAGCCGGTGGGCGGCGGGTCGGTGGTGCCGCCGGTGGTGTGCACGGCGACCGCGCCGCTGGCCGGTCCGGTCTGGTCGGCGGTGTCACGGGCCTGGACCGTGTAGGAGTAGCCGGTGCCGGCGGTCAGACCGGTGTCCGTGTACGAGGTCGTCGTCACGGTCGCCACCTTGGCACCGTCACGCAGCACGTCGTAGTTCTTGATGCCCTTGTCGTCGGTGGCGGCGCTCCAGGCCAGCTTCACCGAGGTGTTGGTGATGCCGGAGGCGGTGGGGGTGCCGGGGGCCGACGGGGCCGCGTCTCCTGGAGTGCTGCCGCCGTCGCAACTGCCGCCGTTCAACTTGCAGTTGGCGGGGGACCCGCTGCCGGCGCCGTTGAAGCCGAAGGAGACGGAGGCCCCGGGGGCGAGGGAGCCGTTCCAGGACTTGTTCTTGGCGGTCCAGTGGGTGCCGGACGAGGTGACGTCGGCGTCCCAGGCCGAGGTGACGGAGGTGCCGGAGGGGAAGTCCCACTCGACGGTCCAGGAACTGAGGCTGGTGGTACCGGTGTTCTTCACCGTCCACTTGCCTTCGAAGCCGGTGCCCCAGTCCTGGGTCTTGGCGTAGGTGGCGGTGGCGGATGCCGCGGCCTGGGCGGGGCTCGCGAGGCCGACCAGGCCGGCGAAGGGGAGCAACAGCGTCGCGAATCCTGCCGCGGCTCTGTGTCTGAAGCGCATCGTGCGCCTCCTAGGGGAGTTGGGGGCGTGACTGAGCCTTCACACCCACGGTGCCGCGAGAATAGAAAGGTCTGGACCACGGGTCAATAGGTCTGGACCACTCTGGTGCAAGAGGCAACTAGACGCCCAACTCCTGTGCCAGTACGGCCGCTTGCACCCGGCTGCGCAGCTCCAGCTTCCCCAGCAGACGGCTGACGTGCGTCTTCACCGTGGCCTCCGCCATGTCGAGGCGGCCGGCGATCGCGGCGTTGGACAGTCCCTCGCCGAGACAGGACAGCACTTCGCGTTCCCGGCGGGTGAGGGTGTCCAGGACGGCCGGGTCGGCGTTCGTCCCGCGGACCGGCCTGGCGGCGAACTCGGCGATCAGACGCCGGGTGACGGCAGGGGCGACGATTCCCTCTCCCCGTGCCACCGTGCGCACGGCGGCGATGAGGTCCTTGGCCTCCGTGTTCTTCAGCAGGAAACCGGCGGCCCCGGCCCGCAGGGCCCCGAACACGTACTCGTCGAGATCGAAGGTGGTCAGCACCAGGACGTCCGCGAGCCCTTCCCCGACGACCTGCCGGGTCGCCGACACCCCGTCCAGACGCGGCATCTGAACGTCCATCAGCACGAGGTCCGGCCTCAACTCACGGGCCAGCGCCACCGCCTGCTCACCGTCCGCCGCCTCGCCGACCACCTCGATGCCGGGGGCGCTGCGCAGAATGAGGACCAGCCCGGCGCGGACGGCGGACTGGTCCTCGGCGACGAGGACGCGGATCATTCAAGGACTCCTTCACGCAGGGGCAGGGTGGCGCGTACGGTCCAGTGCGGCCCGTCGGGACCGGCGTCGAACGTGCCGCCGAGCAACGCGGCCCGCTCGCGCATCCCGACCAGCCCGGCGCCGGAACCGGGGGCGCGAGGTCCGTCCCGGTCGCCGTACGGACTGCTCACCGCGACGGTCAGCTCACCGTCCCGCTCCGCGAGGCTCACTCTGACCCGGCCCGGACACGCGTGCTTGAGGGCGTTGGTCAGGGACTCCTGGACGATGCGGTAGGCGGCGAGTTCGACGGGAGCGGGCACGGCGTCGTGGTGGCCGGCGTCCAGGGTGACGTCCAGGCCGTTGGCGCGGGCGCCGTCGACGAGAGCGGTGAGACCGTCGAGGGTGGGGACGGCGGCGGGCTCGTGGTCGCCGGCGCGCAGGATGCCGATCAGCCGGCGCATCTCGGCGAGCCCGTCGACGCTGTTCTCCCGGATCACCGAGAGCGCCTCCCGGGAGGTCGCGGGGTCGTCGATGGACAGCGCGGCAGTGGAGTGGATGGCGATCGCCGACAGATGGTTGGCGACCATGTCGTGCAACTCCCGTGCCATCCGGGCGCGTTCGGCGGTGACGGCCTGCGTGCGGTCCATCTCGGCGAGCAGCGCGGTCTGTTCGGCGCGCAGCCGGGCGGCCTCGGCGGCGTCACGGTGGTTGCGCACGATCCACCCGGTGGCGGCCGGCGCGTACGCCACGACACCGACGACCACGCCGATCAGCAGTGCCTCCGGCACCCGCCACACCGCGAACGGCACCAGCGTCCCGGCCACGGTCAGCAGACCGGTGATCCACTGGATGCGGCGGGCCGAGGCGAGCGGGCCGTAGAGCACGGCCGCGTAGACGACATCGGTGAACATCAGGATCGTGGCGAGGCTGCCCTGGGTCACGAGGTCGGCGCAGATCGCGGCGGTGCCGGTCAGCAGGGCCGTGCGGGGCGCCGTCCGGCGCAGCAGTTCGCAGCCGGCCAGCACGGTGAGCGGCACGAGAACCGGCCAGGGGCCGTCGAAGAGGGTCATCGGGTCGCTGGACGGCCGGGTGCCCAGACCGATGCCCACCAGCAGCAGGCCGCCGAGCAGCCCGCCGGCCGCGATGTAGACGTCGAAGCGGTGCGGGCGGGGGAGGGCCATGACTCCATCCAACACGGTGTCCGCGCGCCGCGCGTGATGCCCGGGAACGGTCCTGGACTGCATCTTTCGATGTACGGCGGTTTCGTCACCGGCGACGACGCAAGGGATCGCGCGCGCCGGGAGCCTGGAGAGCGGACGAAGGGAGCGGTCGTGATCGTCGGACTGATCGTCGCGTGTGAGGTGGCCTTCTGGGTGCTGCTGGCAGCCGGGCTGACCTTCCGTTACGGGCTGCGCATGCCGCGCGTCGGGCTGGCCCTGCTGCTGTGCGAGCCGTTGCTGGAGCTCGTGCTGTTCACGGTCACCGCGATCGATCTCAGGAACGGTGCCGAGCCCGACTGGAAGCACGGCCTGGCCGCCGTCTACATCGGTTTCACCGTGGGCCTCGGTCACTCCACGATCAAGTGGGCGGACGCCTGGGTCGCCCACCGGTTCGCGGGCGGCCCGCCGCCGGTGAAGGCGCCGAGGTACGGCACGGCCCGCGCCGTTCACGAGTGGAAGGTCGCGGGCCGCTGGATCCTCGCCGCGGTCGTCGCCGTGGCTCTGCTCCAGGCCGCGGTCTGGTACGTCGGCGACGGGCAGACCGACTCGCTGCGCGCCTGGCAGCAACGCATGCTCTGGCTGATCGGCATCAACGTGGTCATCGCCGGCAGCTACACGCTGTTCCCCAAGCGCGGGCGCTAACGCTCCCCGCCCGGGACCCAGAGCACGTCCCCGACGTCCTTGTTGGCCGTACGGGCCAGGATGAACAGCAGGTCGGACAGGCGGTTCAGGTAGGTCGCCGTGAGCGGGTTCATCGCCTCGCCGTGGACCTCCAGCGCTGCCCACGTCGAGCGCTCGGCGCGGCGTACGACCGTGCAGGCCTGGTGGAGCAGGGCCGCGCCCGGGGTGCCGCCCGGGAGGATGAAGGAGCGGAGCTTCTCCAGCCGCTCGTTGAAGCGGTCGCAGTCCGCCTCCAGCTTGTCGACGTAGAACTGCTCGACACGCAGGGGTGGGAACTCGGGGTTCTCGACGACGGGCGTCGAGAGATCGGCGCCGACATCGAACAGGTCGTTCTGTACACGGGTGAGGACCTTGACGACCTCCTCCTCGAGACCGCCCAGGGCGATCGCCGTGCCGATCACCGCGTTCGCCTCGTTGGTGTCCGCGTACGCGGAGATCCGCAGATCGGTCTTGGCGACCCTGCTCATGTCGCCGAGGGCGGTGGTGCCCTGGTCGCCGGTCCTGGTGTAGATGCGCGTCAGATTGACCATGAGGTCAGCGTAAGTACGCTCCGGCCGTCGAGGCGAGCCGGGAGGAGGCCTGATCGCCGGTCAGATCGGCCGCCGGACGCAATCCGGACGAAGTGGCACGAGAGGTGCTCGTGCTTCTCGACGAGAAGGAGGAGCTGTTGAGCGATAAGGTGCTCAACTACGCCGTACGAGACCACTAGTGACAGCTGCCGGTGTGATGTCCGTCAGATGAGACGTGACGCGCATTACTAACCGGTCACACAGCACCTCACGAGCGCTAGGGTCCGCCGAAGAGGCAACGTAAACAGGGTGTAAGGCGTTTCAAAGGGGAGTCGCAACAGTGGCACGGAAGCTTGCCGTCATCGGCGCCGGCCTGATGGGTTCCGGCATCGCCCAGGTCTCCGCTCAGGCGGGCTGGGACGTGGTCCTCAGGGACGTCACCGACGAAGCGCTGAAGCGCGGCACCGACGGCATCAAGGCTTCGTACGACAAGTTCGTGAGCAAGGGCAGGCTGGAGGCGCACGACGCCGACGCCGCCCTCGCCCGGATCACCGCGACCACCGACCTGGACGCGGCCGCCGACGCCGACATCGTCGTCGAGGCCGTCTTCGAGAAGCTCGAAGTCAAGCACGAGATCTTCCGCACGCTGGACAAGATCGTCCGCGCGGACGCCGTGCTCGCCTCCAACACCTCCGCGATCCCGATCACCAAGATCGCGGCGGCCACCGAGCACCCGGAGCGGGTCGTCGGGGTGCACTTCTTCTCGCCGGTGCCGATGATGCAGCTCGTCGAGCTGGTCCGCGGCTACAAGACGAGCGACGAAACCCTCGCCGCCGCGCGGGAGTTCGCCGAGTCGGTCGGCAAGACCTGCATCGTCGTGAACAGGGACGTGGCGGGGTTCGTGACCACCCGTCTCATCTCCGCCCTCGTCGTCGAGGCGACCAAGCTCTACGAGTCGGGCGTCGCGACCGCCGAGGACATCGACCTCGCCTGCAAGCTGGGCTTCGGCCACGCCATGGGGCCGCTCGCCACGGCGGACCTGACCGGCGTCGACATCCTGCTGCACGCCACCAGCAACATCTACACCGAGTCCCAGGACGAGAAGTTCGCCCCGCCGGAGCTGATGCGCCGGATGGTGGACGCCGGTGACATCGGACGCAAGAGCGGGCAGGGCTTCTACAAGCACTGAAACCGCACAAGCCCCTCAGGTTTCACACTCGAGGGTGAATTCGGTATCGGTTCGCTTACAGACGGCAACCTCCGACCGCTCAACGCAGTCAGAGGTGTCATCACTGGACATCAGATCGTGGAGTACTACACGCACTCACGGGGAGCGCATATGTACATCAGGGGCGACCACGCCGAGCTGGTCGTCGGGGGCCGCCTCGACGTCCGCAGCGCGGCGGACGCCCGTACGGTCCTGCACTCGGCCGTCGACGACGGAGCCGGCGACCTGGTGCTCGACCTGTCCGAGCTGGATTCCTGGGACGCCACCGGGCTCGGGGTGATCATGGGGGCGCACCGCAGGGCCGGTCGCTGCGGTCGCCGGCTGGTGCTGCGCGACGTACCGCCGCAGATGCAGCGCCTCCTGGTCGCCACCCGACTGCACCGCATCCTGGCGATCGAGGGCGGCATCGGGGTGGAGTCACTGCCCCGCGTGTGACCCCGGCCACCCAGGCGAAACGTATCCCGCGCGCAATCCTCACGAGACTGTGACGTCTCGGACGGCGCGGGACCCCGGGCTGTCGTAGATACTGTGCGAAGGTTTAGGGTTCGGTCGCCTGCTGTCTGTATCCCTTCCAGCGGGCCCGGACCAGAAGCGACAGCGCAGTGTGCTGCAGGCCGGGAGGGGCCACTGACGGCACACGAGACGCTTTTGGGGGGCTTGAACCTATGGACCCGAACAACCGGGGACCCGAGGAGTACGGCCATGACGACGACGGTGGCTCGCCGCGTCAGCGGCCTCCCAGGGACTCCCTCACCACGGACTTCGGCCAGCACTCGCCCACGCTCGCCCGCACCGTGCAGCTCGTCGCCGGTGACTTCCTGCTGACCGTCAACCCCGTCGACGGCAGCGAGATAGAGGCCTGCCCGCCCGGCGAGCGGCCCGGACGGCCCGAGAGATACGGCGCCGCCGAACGCGCCGAGGTGGACCGGGCGGCCCGCCCGCCCGTCCCACCCGGACCGTCCCGCACCGCGCTGTCGCTCCTGGCCCGCCAGGACGAGCGCGAACGACTCGTGCGGCTGCTCGCCCGCGGCCGCTCGGTGCGCCTGACCGGCCCCGCCGGCTCCGGCCGCACCAGCCTCCTCGACCTCGTCGCCGAGGACTGCGGCGACCTCGCTCCCGACGGGGTGGTCCGCCTCACCGGCTTCAACCGCACGGCGAGCGAGCTGCTGTACGACCTCTTCTACGCCGTCTTCACCTCGCCCCTGCACCGCCCCGACCGGGACGAGCTTCTCTCCTGCGTGCGGGAGATCGGCGCGGTCGTCGTCCTCGACGACATCGAGTTCGGCGGCGCGGCCCTCGACGAACTGCTGGACGCCACCCCCGAGTGCGCGTTCGTGATCGGCGCGACGCCCGACGTGCCCGCGCCCTCGGCCGACTCCGCCGTCGAGGAGATCTTCCTCAGCGGCCTGGAGCGCGCCGACGGTGTGGAGCTCCTGGAGCGTTCCGTCGGCCGGGTGCTGACGGAAGAGGAGTCGAACTGGGCGGGCGACCTCTGGTTCGAGTCCGAGGGTCTGCCCCTGCGCTTCGTCCAGGCGGGTGCTCTGCTCAGGCAGCGCGACATGCTGCGGGCCGGGGCGAACGCCGTCGACGAGTTCGGCGTCTTCGCGGACGCGGCCCCGGTCGACGCCCCGTTCACCTCCGACGAGGGCGAGGAGATACCCCTGCCCGCGCTCGGCGAGGCCGCGGCCCCCGCCCCGCTGCTCGCCTCCCGGCTGAGCGAATCCGCCCGCGCCACCCTGCGGTTCGCCGTCGCGCTCGGCGGCGAGGTGCCCCACCAGGCGCACCTGCCCGCGCTGATCGGCGACACCCACGCGGACGCCGCCCTCGGTGAGCTTGCGGACTGCGGTCTGGTCTCCCCGGTCGGCTCCCGCTACCGGCTCGCCGCCGGTGTCCTCGCCCAGCTGGAAGCCGCCGGATACGGCGACGACCCCGAGAGCCTCGCCCTCACCGCCGCCCAGCACTACAACTGGTGGGCCGGGCACCCCTCGGTCACCCCCGAGCGGGTGTGCGCGGAGGCAGACGCCCTGCTGGCCGCCCTCGCCGTCCTGGTCCCGGTCACCACCATGCCCGACGAGGGCGAGCAAGCCGTCACGGTGCAGCTCGCCCGCACGGCGGCGCCCGCGTTCGCCGCCGGCGGCCACTGGGGTGCCTGGGAGCGTTCGCTGCGCGCCGGTTCCGAGGCCGCCCAGCTCGCCGGTGAGGTGTCCGAACAGGCCTACTTCCACCACGAGCTCGGCATCCTCGCGCTCTGCGGCGGACAGCTCGACCGGGCCCGCGCCGAACTGGAGGCCTCCATCGGCCTGCGCGGAGCCATCGCCGACAAGCGCGGCACCGTCGCCGGCCGCCGCGCCCTCACCCTGGTCTCCGACCGGGACGGCAGCGCGCCCGGCCTGGCCGCGGTCCTCGGCGCGACAGCGGGCGAGGAGGTGCCCGACGCCCGGTACGACGAGTCCGCCTCACCGCCCGGGGGAGTTCCCGCGGCCTTCCCGCCCCTCCAGCTGCCCGCAGACTCGCAGACGATCGTCGTCCACCGCTCACCCTCCACGCCCGCGCCCTCGCGCAAGGCCCGCGGCGGACTCAAGGGCCTCGCCAAGCGCAACCTCGTCGCGGCCGGCGCGGGTGCGCTGCTGGTCGCGGTGCTCGGCACGGTCGTGACGCTGGGCGCCACCTCCGACAACGACCCGAACTCCCCGTCCAACGAGGTGGGCGTCAACCCGTCGGCCAGCGTCGGCATCGACGACGGCAACCTCGGCGCCGACGTCCCGAAGAACGACGACAACCCCGGGGACACCGGCACGGCGACGTCCCGTCCGACCGACCCGGGGCCCGATGGGACGTACGGGACTTCGGACGATCCGACGCCCACGGATGTGGCGGAGCCTTCGGACAGGCCGAGTGGGACGCAGCGTCCGGGGAGCGGCACGCCGAGCTCGCCGAAGCCGACGACGCCCAAGCCGTCGACGAGTCCGTCGACGCCGTCCACGCCGACGGGGCCCGGATCCCCGTCGTCGACGCCGTCCGGTACGTCGGAACCGCCGTCGAGCACGCCCACAGCCACCCCGACCGACACGACCCCGACCAACTCCAACTCGGCCAGCGGCCCCGCCTCCACCACCCCGGTGGAGACCAGCAGCTCGGCCAGTGCCCCGCAGAGCAGCACCGTGAGCTCACCGAGCAACTCGGCGCAGGTCATCTGACGCACAGCGCGACACCAGAGGGCCGGGTCCACGTATCGGACCCGGCCCTCGTCGTCGTAGAGGAAGAGGCGCTGTCAGAACAGCCGCAGCTTGTCGTCCTCGATGCCCCGCAGCGCGTCGTAGTCCATGACGTGGCAGCCGATACCGCGGTCGGTCGCCAGGACACGGGCCTGGGGCTTGATCTCCTGGGCGGCGAAGATGCCGCGGACCGGAGCGAGATGGGGGTCGCGGTTCAAGAGGTCGAGGTAGCGGGTGAGTTGCTCGACGCCGTCGATCTCGCCGCGCCGCTTGATCTCCACCGCGACCGTCTGGCCGTCGGCGTCCCGGCACAGGATGTCGACCGGGCCGATGGCCGTCATGTACTCGCGGCGGATCAGGGTGTAGCCGTCGCCGAGCGTTTCGATGCGGTCGGCGAGCAGCTCCTGGAGGTGTGCTTCCACGCCGTCCTTGATCAGGCCGGGATCCACGCCGAGTTCGTGCGAGGAGTCGTGGAGAACCTCCTCCATCGTGATGATGAGCTTCTCGCCCGCCTTGTTGATGACGGTCCAGACGCCTTGCTCGTCGCCGGTCCCCTCCTTCAACGTGCAGGGCGGCGACATCCAGTTCAGGGGCTTGTAGGCCCGGTCGTCGGCGTGGATGGAGACGCTGCCGTCCGCCTTCACCAGGATCAGACGGGGGGCCGAGGGCAGGTGGGCGGTGAGCCGGCCCGCGTAGTCGACGGAACACCGGGCAATGACGAGACGCATGGTCGGCAACGCTACTCGACGGGCGCATGTCCACGCGATTCGGCCCGTAAGGCTGTGGAGAAACCCTGTTCACTTGTGGCCGATTGTGGGCCTGTTGGGAGTGCCCTTTGTTCGCATTCTCCTGGTGCCGTCACCGGCGGTTGCCTACCGTAGTAAACGGGAGGTCGCGAGGCGTGTACTGAGCGTGTCCGGCATCGCGAACTCCCTCATCTGTCCGGCAACCCCTGAGGAATCGGGGGTGCGAGAGGAGAACCCATGTCGCTCGACGTCTCACCGGCCCTACTCGAGAAGGCCGAGCGAGGCGAGGTCGACGAAGCGGAATTCGTCGACTGCGTCCGGACCTCCCTGCCCTACGCATGGGAGATGATCAGCTCCCTGGTGGCCCAGCTGAAGGTCGACGGCGGCAACTTCGCCGACAACCAGACGCCCCCGCCGGACGAGCAGGCACGCGGTCAGCTGCTGCGTGCGCTTGCGAGTGACGCGATACGCGGCGCGCTTCAGCGGCACTTCGGTGTGCGGCTGGCCTTCCAGAACTGCCACCGGGTGGCGGTGTTCCCGTTGGACTCCTCGGTCGACGAGACGCTGGTCCGCTTCACCTCGGTGCGCAGTCAGCTGCTGAACCAGTCTCCGGAGTTCCGGGACTGCTGACGCGGCGCCGCTTGCTTGCCGCTCCGTACGCGGGAGGTGCATCAGTACCGGGGCGGCAAGCTCCCGCCGGGCAGGGTTGTTCCGTTTCAGGTCAGATGCGGCAGCACTTCCGCACCCAGCCGCCGTACGTTCTCCTCGGTGGCCGCCAGGTCTCCCGAGCCCTCGACGAGCAGGGCGAAGCGGGAGACACCCGTCCGTTCGCTGGTCGCCGCGAGGCGGTCGGCGCACAGTCGCGGGGTCCCCACCGGGTGCAGCCCGCAGAGCAATTCGGTGTAGGCCACCGGATCGCGCATCTGCCGTGCACGGCCGTCGACCGTGACATGGGCGCCGAGTCCCTGCCTGAGCCAGCCCGGCATCGCCTTCACCAGGGCCTCCACCGCGTCCGTGCGCCGGTCCGCGATCTGGCAGACGCCGGCCGAGACATGGGGCGCGTCCAGGACCGTCTCCGGCGCGTGTCCGGCGGCGCGCGCCTGCCTGCGCCACAGGGCGACCATCTCCGCCTTCTCCTCGTCCCCGACATGCATCCCGAGCAGCATCGGCAGCCCGCGCTCGGCGGCCAGCCGGACGCTCGCCGGGGAGGTGCAGGCGACGATCACCTCGGGACCGTCCGCTTCCGTGAGGGACTCCGACGGCCGTGGTACGACGGGCACTTCACGGAAGCGGAAGCGCTCGCCGTCGGCTCCGACGGAGGGTTCGCGCAGCCAGCGCACCAGCAGATCGAGTGATTCCGGGAACCCCTTCTCGTACGCCTGAAGTCCCGACCCGAACACCTCCAGGTCGACCCACGGGCCGCCGCGCCCCACGCCCAGCGAGAAGCGCCCGCCGCTCGTCATGTGCAGCAGCGCGGCCTGTTCGCCGAGGGCGACGGGGTGGGCCGTGGGCAGCACGCTCACGGCGGTGCCCACGCGGATACGGTGGGTGCGGCCCAGCAGCAGGGCCGCCAGGGTGATCGCCGACGGGCAGGTGCCGTAGGGCACGAAGTGGTGTTCTGCCAGCCAGACCGTGTCGAGTCCGGCCTCCTCCGCGACCTCGGCCGAGCGGACCGCGCGGTGCAGCGCCTCTCCCTGGCCCTGCCCCGGGAACTGGGCGGCCAACACGAAACTTCCAACGTGCATGTGCTTTTCCTGCTTCCTTGGCTCCGACACGGAGCTCCCCCACTCGGCATAACCGTCTGACACGTGCCGAGGACACGGCCTGGCGGAGAGATTTGCCGATTGTCTGCAGAATGGGTCGCCCCGGAGGGGCACTTGTGGGGGTTGGTGCCCTACGCGTACCCCGCCTCGTGCCGCGTAGGCTGGACGCGGTCCCTGCTCCCTGTATAGCCCCGTGAGGTGTCCTGTGTCCCCGCGTCGCAACCGACCCAAGGGTTCCGGTTCGTCGGACTCGGCCGGCCGGAGTGCCGAGGACGACCGTTCCGGCCGCTACGGCGGCTTCCAGTCCTCGACGCACTGGCAGGGCGAGGACTGGAACGTCCGGCATGTGGCGGGGGCGAGCGCGCAGGGCAAGACGTACCGCTGTCCGGGCTGCGACCAGATGATCCCGGACGGAGTCCCGCACATCGTGGCCTGGCCGGACCACTCGGGTGTCGACGAGCGCAGACACTGGCACAAGGCGTGCTGGAACGCACGGGACCGCCGCACCACGCGGGTGCAGCGGTCCCGTAACGCGCCGAGGTTCTAGGGGATCAGACGTCCCGCTTCTCCAGCAGGGCGAAGGCGCAGGCGAACGCCGCGGCCGTCACGCCGACGATGATCCACAGCGGGTCCCAGCCCGAGGGGCCGCTGTCGGTGAGGGAGTTGGAGTAGAACACGCTGAGCTGGTTCGGGATGGAGTACTCGAACAATGCCTGGCGCAGGCCCTCCAGGGACCGCGCGACCATGAACAGCGCGATGACCAGCGGGGCCAGCACGACACCGATCATGATGGTGATCGCGCCCGCCGAGTGCCGGATGATCGAGCCGATGATCAGCGAGAACAGGCCGAGCAGGGCGATGTAGAGCGAGATGCCGATGGTGCCCTTCAGCCACTCCTGGCCGGTCGGGGTCCGGGCTCCGTCCAGCAGGGCCACGTCCGCGAGGGCGACGACGAGGACCGAGACGAGGGTGGTCACGAAGGCGACGGCGAAGAACACGACCGCCTTCGCCGTGAGGACGCGGCCGCGGGAGGGGCAGGCGACCATCGTCGTACGGATCATTCCGGTGCCGTACTCCGAGGCCGTGGTCAGCACACCGAGCGTGATGACGCACATGCTGCCGAGCAGCAGCCCGAAGAAGCCCAACGACAGCGGACTGTCGTTGTTCAGGTCCTCGGGGGAGGCGTTGGCCGCGACCAGCGCGGCGACGCCGACCCCGATCCCGATCACGAGCAGCACGAACACGCCCAGCGTCCAGATCGTCGACCGCACCGTCCGGATCTTCGTCCACTCCGACGCGATGGCGTTCCCGAGATGGGTGCGCACGACGGGAATCGGCGAGGTGTAACCGGGGTACGACGACCCGTCCGCCGGCTGCCGGTTCGGCACGGCGGCCTGGGCCTGCGGCATCGAGGGCTGCGGGGTGCTCATCGGACGTCCTCGGGCTTGGTCGGGGTGGCGGGAGCGGAGGCCTGCGGCGCAGGAGCGGCGGTCTGCGGCTGCGGCGCGGGTGCGGTCGGGAAGGCTCCTCCGGGCGGGGCGGCGGAGGGCGGAGCCGCCGGCGCCTGGAAGGGCGGCTGAGGCAGGCCCTGGCGAGCCGCGGGGCCCGCCTGGGCGTACGGATTGGGCGTGCCGGCGCCAGGACCGCCGTACGGGCCCGCCTGCGCCTGCCCCTGCGGGGCTGCGAACGGCTGCCCGCCCTGCTGGGGCGGCGGCGGGGCGTACCAGCCCGGCTGGCCCTGGCCCGGGACCGGCATGGGGGGCTGCGCGCCCGGCGGCAGGGGCTGCATCAGCCCCGCCTTCTGGTCGATGGTCGAGCGGTAGTCCACCGCGCCCTGCGTCATCCGCATGTAGGCCTCCTCCAGCGAGGCCTGGTGCGGCGACAGCTCCCACAGGCGTACGTCCGTGTCGTGCGCGATGTCGCTGATGCGGGGGAGGGCCAGTCCCGTGACCCGCAGCGCCCCGTCCTGCTCGGGCAGGACGTGCCCGCCCGCCTCGGTGATCGCGGCCGACAGCTTCTCGCGCAGCTGCGGCTCGGTGTCCGGCGTCCGCACCCGCGCGAAGCCCGCGGAGTTCGCGGCGATGAAGTCCTGGATGTTCATGTCGGCGAGCAGCTGCCCGCGTCCGATGACGATGAGATGGTCCGCGGTCAGCGCCATCTCGCTCATGAGGTGGGAGGAGACGAAGACCGTACGGCCCTCCGCCGCGAGCGCCTTCATGAGGTTGCGCACCCACAGGATGCCCTCGGGGTCGAGCCCGTTGACCGGCTCGTCGAAGAGCAGCACCTGGGGGTCGCCGAGCAGCGCGGCCGCGATCCCGAGCCGCTGCCCCATGCCGAGGGAGAAGCCCTTGGAACGCTTCCTGGCCACGTCCTGGAGGCCGACCACGCCCAGCACCTCGTCCACCCTGCGGGCCGGGATCCCGGACAGCTGGGCCAGGCACAGCAGGTGGTTACGGGCGGCCCGCCCGCCGTGCACCGCCTTGGCGTCGAGGAGCGCGCCGACCTGCCGGGCCGCGTTGGGCAGCCTGCGATACGGGTAGCCGCCGATCGTCACCTGCCCCGAGGTGGGGTTGTCCAGGCCGAGGATCATCCGCATGGTCGTCGACTTGCCCGAGCCGTTGGGGCCCAGGAAGCCGGTGACGGCACCGGGACGTACCTGGAAGGAAAGGTTGTACACAGCGGTCTTGTCGCCATAGCGCTTGGTCAGGCCGACTGCCTCGATCATGCTCCGCACCCATCGCAAGGTTCAGGACAGCGGGGCACACGCCCCCCGTAAGGGTTAGGAGCTTATCGGGGCGCTGACGGTTCCGCTCAAATGAAAGCAAAGGCTCGTCGCGTCACGCGTCCCGCTTCTTCAACAGGACATAACCGCCGATCAGCGCCGCCGCCACCCACAGCGCCATGATCCCGAGCCCGCCCCAGGGGCCGTAGGGAGTGTCGTCGTTGATCGGCGTGACCACCTGCATGATCTTGCTGCCGGCCTGGTCGGGCAGGTACCGGCCGATCTTCTTGGTCGCCGAGACGTTGCCGAGGATGTTGGAGATGAGGAAGAAGAACGGCATCAGGATGCCCAGCGACAGCATCGGCGAGCGCAGCATCGCGGCGACGCCCATCGAGAACATCGCGATGAGGGTCATGTAGACGCCGCCGCCGATCACGGCCCGCAGCACGCCCGGGTCACCGATCTCCGCACGGTGCGACCCGAGCATCGCCTGCCCGAGGAAGAACGTGAGGAAGCTGGTGACGAGGCCGACGGCCAGCGAGAGCCCGGTGGCGACCGCGATCTTGCTGACCAGGAAGCTGCCGCGCTGCGGCACGGCGGCCAGCGAGGTGCGGATCATGCCGGTGCTGTACTCGTTCGAGACGACGAGCACCCCGAACACGATCATCGCGAGCTGCCCGAGGCTCATCCCGGCGAAGCTGATGAAGGTCGGGTCGAACGAGAGCTTGTCCTCGCGGCTCATGTTGTCGAACTCGTTCTTCGACAGGGCCGAGATCAGGATGCCGAGTCCGATGGTGACCACCACGGCGAGGGAGAGCGTCCACACCGTGGAGGCCACCGACCGGATCTTGGTCCACTCGGAGCGGATGACCTGGGTCGCCGCCATGGTCACTTCCCCTTCCAGCCGTCGCCCCACTGCTGCTGGGGCGGCAGCGGTGCGTCGACGGGTGTGTCGCTGTGGGCGTGGTACTCGACCGACTCCGCGGTCAGCTGCATGAACGCCTCCTCCAGGGAGGCCTGTTGGGGACTCAGCTCGTGCAGCACGAGCTGGTGCTGTGCGGCCAGCTCGCCGATGTACTCGGACTTGCTTCCGTCGACCTCCAGCGTGCCGTTGCCGGTCTCCACGACGGTGACCCCGGCCGCGTGCAGCACGTCGAGCAGCCGCTCGCGCTGCGGGGTGCGGATGCGGACGTAGGACCGCGAGTTCTGCGCGATGAAGTCGGCCATGGAGGTGTCGGCGAGCAGCCGCCCCTGGCCGATGACGACGAGGTGGTCGGCGGTCAGCGCCATCTCGCTCATGAGGTGGGAGGAGACGAAGACCGTACGGCCCTGCGCGGCAAGGGACTTCATCAGGTTGCGGATCCAGTGGATGCCCTCGGGGTCGAGCCCGTTGACCGGCTCGTCGAACATCAGGATCTGCGGGTCACCGAGCAACGCGCCCGCGATGCCGAGCCGCTGGCCCATGCCGAGCGAGAAGCCCTTGGCCTTCTTCCGCGCGACGGCGGTGAGACCGACCGTGTCGAGGACCTCGTCCACCCGCTTCTTCGGGATGCCGTTGCTCTGCGCGAGACACAGCAGGTGGTTGAAGGCGCTGCGCCCGCCGTGCATGGCCTTGGCGTCCAGCAGGGCGCCGATGTAGGTGAGCGGGTCCTTGAGCTGGTCGTAGTGCTTGCCGTCGATGCGGACGTCCCCGGCGGTGGGCCGGTCCAGGCCCAGCATCATGCGCATGGTGGTGGACTTGCCGGCGCCGTTGGGACCGAGGAAGCCCGTGACGATGCCCGGTCTGACGGTGAAGGTCAGATTGTTGACCGCCACCTTCTCGCCGTACCGCTTCGTCAACCCCGCTAGCTCGATCATGCGGACCACGCTAGGTGCGGGGTTCGGCAGATGCCAATCCTGTGGGCAAACGGAGACCGACGAGAGAGGCAAAGAATGTGAAAGCCGTCGACCAGAGGAAGGCGCGGGGGAAGCCGCCCTGGGCGAGTACGGCGGCGAGGACCGCGGTGCCGAAGGAGCCGCCGAGTTGCTGCACGATCCGGACGGCGGTGCTCGCGTGCGGCACGCGCGTGTGGTCGAGTCCCTGGTAGGCGCCGACCATGACGGCCAGGTTGGCGGCGCTCATCCCGAACCCCCGTATGACGAGGGCGAGGGGGAGGAGGGCGGGCATCGGGTGCCGAAGGACGAACGGCAGCGTGCCCAGTGCGGTCAGCAGTGTCCCGGCCACCACGACCGGACGGGCGCCCACACGGTCGGTGAGCGGTCCCGTCACCCGGGCCAGCAGACTGCCGAGCCCCTGTGGCGCGAGCAGCAGCCCGGCCGCGATCACGCCCTGGCCACGCGCCTGCTGGTAGTAGAGCGGCAGGAGGAACATCCCGCCGTACAGGGCGAGTCCGCTCAGGAACATCAGCGACGAGGAGACGGCGAAGCCGCGGTCGCCGAACAGGCGGAGGTCGACGAGGGGTTCGGGGGTGCGCAGGGCGTGGACCGCGAACAGGGCGGTGAGAACGGCGCCCACGGCAATCGCCGTCTCCCGGACGGCACCGGTCTCCGTCAGGCCGTAGACGAGCAGGGCCAGGCCGGGGGAGAGGAGCAGCAGCCCGGTGAGGTCGAGGCGGTGTCCGGGGCGCCGGGTGTCCTTCGGCACGCCCCGAACGGCCAGGGCGAGCGCGAGCAGGCAGACGGGCAGGTTGACGTAGAAGATCCAGCGCCAGCTGAGATGACCGACGATCAGGCCGCCCAGCACCGGTCCGAGGATCGGTACGACCAGGGCGGGCAGGGTGACGACGGCCATCAGGCGGCCCAGGTCGCGTCCGCCGGCGGCGCGCATGACCAGGGTCTGCATCATCGGGAGCATCGGTCCGGCGCCGACGCCCTGGAGGATCCGGAAGACGATCAGTGAGCCGATGTTCCAGGCGAGCCCGCACAGCACGGATCCGGTGAGGAAGAGCGTGAGCGAGCCGAGCCAGACCCGGCGGGCGCCGAAGCGCTCCACGGCCCAGCCGGAGACCGGGACCACCATCGCGAGGGCCAGCAGATAGGCGGTGCTCACCCACTGGGCGGCGGCCGTGGAGGTGTTCAGATCGCGGCTGAGGGTGTGCAGGGCGATGGAGACGATCGTCGAGTCGAGAAGGGGGGTGAGGGCGCCGAGGGCGAGGATGCCGGCGAGTTTGAGGACAGCGGGGTCGAGGCGGGATCCGGTGGGCATGAGGCTCCTTAGGAGACGTTGCGTCTCTTACGGCCACGATAGGCTCGTGCCAGTAGGAGACGCAAGGTCTCTTAAGCGGGAGGGTGTGCCGATGCCCGGCGAGACCACGCGGCGGCGCGGTGCCGCTCTGGAGGCCGATCTGCTGGACGCGGCCTGGGCCGAGTTGGAAGCGGTCGGCTACGCCCGCCTGACCATGGAGGGGGTCGCCGCACGGGCCCGAACCGGGAAACAGGTCCTCTACCGGCGCTGGAGCAACCGCGCCGAACTGGTCATCGCCGCGATGCGGCAGCGCACGGGGTCGATCGCCGACCGGGTGCCGGACACCGGGTCGTTGCGCGGGGACGTACTGGAGGTGCTGCGGGCCGGCGCCGGGCGGCAGCGGCAGATCGGTCCGGACACGCTCCACGGGCTGCTCGCCGAGGCCCGGGACGTCGACCCGTCATTCTTCGGCATCATGCGGGGGGTGTTGCGGACCGCCGTCGAGCGGGCGGCCGAGCGCGGCGAGATCCCGACGGCCGACCTCCCCCGACGAGTGCTGACGCTGCCGGCGGATCTCCTGCGGCACGAGATTCTGCTGAGCCGGGAACCGGTCACTGAAGACACCCTGGAAGAGATCGTCGACGACGTCTTCCTGCCCCTCGTGCACCGGTGACCCGAGGACACGCCAAAGGCCCGCACCTGTCGGGGGAGAAGGTGCGGGCCCTTGATGAGCTGTCAGGCGGTGTTACCGGGACTGCTGGGCCGGAACCCCACGGGAGATCGGCTCGTCGTCGGCCGGGCTGCCGGCGGCGGCCACCGCGGCACCCGTGAGCGTGGCGAGCATCTCGCGGACGTTCGTCAGCTGGGCGTTGATCGAGTCGCGACGGTTCGTCAGAGCCGCGAGCTCCCGCTCGGATTCCGAACGGATGCGGTCGGCCTTGGCGTTGGCGTCGGCCACGATGTCCTCGGCCTGGCGCTGCGCGGTCTCCACCGTCTGGCGGGCGCGACGCTCGGCGTCGGTGCGCAGCTTCTCGGCCTCCAGGCGCAGCTGCTCCGCGCGGTGCTCGATCTCCGCGAGACGCTTCTCCGCCTTCTGCTGACGCGAGGCCAGGTCGCGCTCGGACTGCTCGCGGCGCTTGGCGAGGTTCGTCTCGAAGTCGGCGGCGGCCTGCGCGGCCTTGGCGCGGGTCTCCTCGAAGAGGGCGTCCGCCTCCTCGCGCTTCTGCTGCGCGTCCTTCTGCGCCTCCTGACGGAGCTGAGAGGAATCGCTCTTGGCCTTCTCGACAATACGGACGCCCTCGTCCTCGGCCTTGGCCTTGCGCTCCGCAGCGAACGATTCTGCGTCGTTGCGGACCTGCTGGGCCGCCGACTCGGCGAGTTCTCGGTGCTGCTCGGCCGCGCGACGGGCCTCCTCGCGCAGGTCCTTGGCCTCCTCCTCGGCGAGGCGGAGGATCTTCTCGACACGCGCGCCGAGGCCGGCGTACGACGGCTCGGCGTCGGAGACCTGGGCCTGGGCGTTCTGCGTCTCGAGGTGGAGCTCCTCGATGCGCTTCTCCAGGGCGGTGATGCGGGAGAGAGCGCTGTCACGGTCGGAGACGAGCTTGGAGATCCGTTCGTCCACCTGAGCGCGGTCGTACCCACGCCGCACAAGCTCGAAGCCGTAGGGGGAAGTGTCGCTCATGGGGTTCCTGTCAAATGAGACCGGTGAGGTGATAGGGGGAATCCTAGGGGCCGAAGCGGTGTGTCATCGAGCGGATACGTGTTTGATCTGGAGAATGACACCCCTTTTGAGTGGCTAACCCTGGGACGGCTTGCCAAAAACTTGGTCAAAGGCCCCAGACGGCACCGGATTCCGACCAGTCGGTCAGCTGTCCGAGGGCTTACCCGAACGAGGGGCGCCGACCGCGGCTCCCGCCTTGACGCCGCCGTCCTTGCCCGCCGACGGGGCCTCGAAGGACTCCAATGCCTCCAGGACATCCTGGACACGGGAGATCTCGGTGTTGATGTCCTCGCGGCGGCGGACGAGGACCTCGAGCTCGCGCTTGCCCTCCTCGACCGTGCGCTTCGCCTCGCGGATCGCCTCGGCCTTGAGCTCCTCGGCCTCCCGGACCAGGGTGGCCTTCTTCTGCTCGGCCTCCTTGAGGAGCCCCTCGGCCTTCTTGACCGCGGCGATACGCACCTTGCCGGCCTCCGAATTGGCCTCCGAGACCAGCTCCTTGGCCTTCGCCTGGGCCTTGGCGAGCTGCTCCTCCGAGGCCTTGATGAGCGCGTCGCAGCGGTCGCCGGTCGACTTCATGGTCTCCGCGGCCTCACGGCGGGCCCGCTCGTGCAGCGCCTCGATCTCGCCCGTGATCCGGTCGCGCAGCTCCTCGGCGCGCTCCCTTATCGCGGTGGCGTCCCGGCGGGCACCGACGAGCAGTTCGTCCGCGTCCGTGCGGGCCTTCTCCACGCGCGCGTTGCCCTCGACCGTCGCCTCGGACACCAGCCGGTCGGCCTCCTTGCGGGCCGCGCCCACCATGGTGTCGGCCTGCGCCTCCGCGTCAGCGGTGGTCTTGAGCGACTGCTGCTGCGCCTCGCTGAGCAGCTTGTCCGCCTCGGCGGCGGTCTCCGTGATGAGCGTGTCGACCTGCTCGGCCGCCTCGGAACGCCGCTTGTTGGCGTCCTGGCGGGCCTCGTCGAGGGTGCGATCGGCCTCCGCGCGTGCGGAGTTGACCAGTTCCTCGGCCGCGGCCGCCGCGTCCGCCCTGACCCGCTCGGCCTCGCTGCGGATCCGCTCCGCGTGCTGCTGGGCCTGCCCGACCGTCGCGGCGGCCTCGGCACGCAGCCGCTCCGCGTCCCCGGACGCGTCCCCGATCAGCTGCTCGGCCTTGGCGACCGACTCGGCGCGCACCCGCTCGGCCTCGGCGACCGTCTCCGTGCGCAGCCGGTCGGTGTCGTTGATGGTCTCCTCGGTGAGCCGCTCCGCCTCGCTGCGCGCCTCGGTGATGAGGGTGTCGGCCTGCGTCGCCGCGTCCGAGCGGATGCGGTTGGCGTCCTCGCGGGCCTCGGCCCGGGTGCGGGAGGCGTCCTGCTCGGCCTGGGCGATGGCGTCCGAGGCCTCGGTGCGCGCCCGCTGGGCGTACTCGGTCGACTCCGACCTGAGCCGCTCCGCCTCCGCGATCGCCTCCGAAACGGTGCGCTCGGCAAGGGACTTGGCGGCGTCCGTCTCCGCGGTGGCCTCGCGCCGGATCCGGGCCGCGTCCTCGCTGGCCCGCTCCCGCTCGGAGTAGGCGTCCGAGCGGACCCGGTCGGCCTCCTCCTGAGCCTCGCGCCGGGTACGGTCGGCCACGTGCTCGGCGGCCGAGCGCAGTCCGGTGATCTCCTCCTGCGCCTGCTCGTGCAGCCCGGCGACCGAGTCCCGCACCTGCTGGGCGTGCTGCTCGGCGGCCGACACCATCTCGTTGGCTCGCCGGTCCGCCTCCTCGACCAGCCGTACGGCCTCGGCCTGGGCCTCCTCCACGCGGTTGCGCGCCGAGGCCAGCAGCTCCTCGCTCTGCTCGCGGGCCCGCTCACGCTCCTGGTCGGCCTCCTGGCGCGCCGAGCCGAGATACTCCTCGGCCTCCCGGCGGCGCCGGTTGGCCTCCTCCTGGGCGGCGGCCAGTGTCTCGGACGCCTCGGTGGCGAGCCGCTCCGCCGCGGCCTGCGCCTCCGCCCGGACCCGGTCCGCGGTGTCCTGCGCCTCGGACTTGAGCCGCTCCGCCTCCGCGGCGGCCTCGGAACGCAGCCGTACGGCGACGGCCTCGCCCTCGGCCCGGGAGGCGGACGCGTCGGACGCGGCCTCGGTGCGCAGCCGGTCGGCCTCCGCCTCGGCCTGCTGGTGCAGGGTGCGGATCCGCTCGGCGGCCTCGCCGCGCAGCCGGTCGGTCTCCTCGGCGGCCTCGCGGCGGATCCGCGCGGCCTCCTCACGGGCCTCCGTGAGGGCCCGCTCGGCGGCGGCGAGACGCTCCTCGGCCTCGGCGTGCAGCCGGGTCAGTTCGTCTGCGGCCTCGGCACGACGGGCCTCTATGGCCCGCTCGGTCTCCTCGTGCAGCTCGCGCGCGGCGCGCTCGGCGTCGGCCTTGATCTCCTCGGACTGCTCGACGGCCTCCTCGCGGTGCCGATCGGCCTCCTGACGGGTCCGCTGGAGGGTCTCCTCCGCCTGCCGGCGCAGCGTGGTGGCGCGCTCGATGGCCTCGGTGCGGACCTTCTCGCTGTCCGTGGTGGCGGTCTGGCGCAGCTCGTCGGCGTCCGCCTTCGCCTTGGAGAGCAGCTCCTCGGCGGTCTTGGCCGCCTCCTCGATCTGCTGGACGGCCTCCTTGCGGGCCTCCGCGCGGATCTTCTCGCCCTCGCCGACCGCGTCGGCGCGCAGCTGCTCGGCCTCGCCGCGCAGCCGGCGGGCCTCCTCCTGCAGCTCGACCGTCTTGGCGCGGTACTCCTTGGTGTCGTCCTTCGCCGTGCCCTTGAGCTGCTCGGCGATGTCGTGCGCCTCGGCGCGCAGCCGGTCCGCCTCGGTCTCCGCCTCGCGACGGATCCGCTCGGCCTCCTCGGCGGCGGCCCTGGTGGTCCGCTGCGCGTCCTCCTGCGCCTTGTTGAGGACGTCCTCGGCGGTCTTGGCCGCCTTCGACAGCTGGGTCGCGCTCTCCTCGGCGGTGAGCGTGCGGGCCTTCTCGGCGGCCTCGGTGACGATCTTCTCGGCCTCGGCGCGGGCGTCCGCGACGATCTGCTCGGCGGCCTCCTTGGTCGCCTCGGCCTCCTGGCTGGCCTCGGTGACCAGCCGGGCGACCTGCTCCTTGGCCGTGCGGGTGCGCTGTTCGTTGGCCGACTCCGCGCTCGCGAGCGTCTTCTCGGCGGCCGACTTCGCCTCGGTGAGCACCTTCTCGGCCTCGGCCTGCGCCTTGCGCAGCGCCTCCTCGGCCTCCGTCATCCGCTGTTCGGCGGCCCGGCTGAGCTCGGTGGCCTGGCGGCGGGCGCTGTCCGACTCGGTCGCCGTGGACGTACGCAGCTGCTCGGCGTGGTCGGTGGCCTCCTGGGCCTGCGTGGAGGCGGTGTCGAGCAGGCGCTCGGCGTCCGCGCGGGCGCGGCGCAGCAGCTGTTCGGCCTCCGCGCGGGCGGTCTCGGCCTCGCTCTGCAGACGCTGGCGGGCCTCGGAGGTGACCCGCTCGGCCTCGGCACGGGCGGCCGCCATGGCCTGCTCGGCCTCGGCACGGGACTCCTCCAGGAGCCGTCGGGCCTGCGACTCGCTGCGGGCGCGCAGCTGCTCGGCCCACGCCACGTTCTCGTTGACGTGCGACTCGACGGTCTGCCGGCGCTCGGCCAGCTCCTGGTCGAGCTGCTGACGTCGGGTGACGGCCTCCTGGTGCAGCTCCGCTTGCAGACGCGCGGCCTGTTCGGCGTGCTCCTGGAGGATGCGCTGGGTCTGGGCGCGGACCTGGCTCAGTTCGCGCTCGGCGTCCTGGCGCAACTGGTCGGCCTGGATCTGGGCGTTGCGCAGCAACTGTTCGGCCTGGTAGCCGATGTCCCCGCCGCCGAATTCGGGCCGGGACATGAGGGTGCGCCGCGCCTCGTGCAACTTGGCGCGCAGCACCTCGACCTGGTAGCCGAGGTCCTCGGCGTGCTGGATCGCCTTTTCCCGCTCGGTCTTCAGCCGCTCCATCTCGGCCTCGAACCGAGAGAGGTGGTCGACGTCAGCCGCCGGCTCTCGCTCCTGGCGTTCGTAGCCCCGCACTGCGCGGTCCCATCCGTCCCCTGGTCGCAAGTCTCTCCTGACGAGCCCTGTCCATCCGCCGAACGGGGCCCCCGGGGAATGGTGTCAGATCAACGGCGGAGCATGGGCTGCTGCCCGCCGCTCGCCCCCCGAAACCCGGACCCCGGCTCGGTTCTGCCGCCATGGGCAGGACCCGGTCGCCCTGGTAAGAGCGGCGACCGCCCCCAACCCTACCGGCCCATATGTACGAGGGTCAGTGCTCAGGTGACTCAACAGGCACCGAAGTGACCAGTTCTGTCAGTACGCCGTGGCAATCCTTTGGGTGCAGGAAGGTGATCCGTGACCCCATGGAGCCGCGTCGCGGCTCCTCGTACAGGACGCGTACGCCCTTGTCCTTGATGTCCGCGGCCTCCGTGTCCACGTCCGCCGTACCGAAAGCGATGTGGTGGACGCCCTCGCCGTTCTTGTCCAGCCACTTGGCGACGGTCGAGTCGGGGCGGGTCGGCTCCAGAAGCTGCAGGTAGGAGGCGCCGCCGTCGGAGGTTTCGTTGATCTTGAGCATGGCCTCGCGCACGCCCTGCTCCTCGTTGACCTCGGAGTGGAACACCTCGAAGCCGTAGGTGGCCCGGTAGAACTCGACGGTCTTGTCGAGGTCGAAGCAGGCGATCCCGATGTGGTCGATTCGCGTCAGCATGTTGTCAGTGCAGCGCTCCCGGGATGGTTACGCAACGTGCGCGCGATCACACCGACGGGGCGATGACGGCACGGAGTGCCACTCAGTACATTTTAAGTAAACCCTCGTTCACTCCTCGGCAGTGCAGCCGGTAAGGGGATCGCAGCTCATGTCTGGATCGAACAGCACGACCTCGGTGATCGTCGCGGGCGCCCGTACGCCCATGGGGCGGTTGCTGGGCTCGCTGAAGTCCTTCTCCGGAGCCGACCTCGGCGGCTTCGCGATCAAGGCCGCCCTCGACCGTGCGGGGATCGGCGGCGACCAGGTGCAGTACGTCATCATGGGCCAGGTCCTCCAGGCCGGCGCCGGTCAGATCCCGGCCCGCCAGGCCGCGGTCAAGGCCGGCATCCCGATGAACGTCCCGGCGCTGACCATCAACAAGGTGTGTCTCTCGGGCCTCGACGCGATCGCGCTGGCCGACCAGCTGATCCGCGCCGGCGAGTTCGACGTCGTCGTCGCGGGCGGCCAGGAGTCCATGACCAACGCCCCCCACCTGCTCCCGAAGTCCCGCGAGGGCTTCAAGTACGGCGCGATCGAGATGCTCGACGCGATGGCCCACGACGGCCTGACCGACCCCTGGGAGAACATCCCCATGGGCCAGTCGACCGAGACGCACAACACCCGCCTCGGCATCCGGCGCCCCGAGCAGGACGAGATCGCCGCCCTGTCCCACCAGCGGGCCGCCGCCGCACAGAAGAACGGCATCTTCGAGGCCGAGATCACCCCGGTCGAGATCCCGCAGCGCAAGGGCGAGCCGGTCGTCTTCAGCAAGGACGAGGGCATCCGCGCCGACACCACGGCCGAGTCCCTGGGCAAGCTGCGCCCCGCGTTCACCAAGGACGGCACCATCACCGCCGGAACCTCCTCGCAGATCTCGGACGGTGCGGCGGCCGTGGTCGTGATGAGCAAGGCCAAGGCGCAGGAGCTCGGCCTCGAGTGGATCGCCGAGATCGGCGCCCACGGCAATGTGGCCGGCCCGGACAACTCCCTGCAGTCCCAGCCGTCCAACGCGATCCTGCACGCCCTCAAGAAGGAGGGCCTGGAGGTCTCCGACCTCGACCTGATCGAGATCAACGAGGCGTTCGCGGCCGTCGCGGTCCAGTCGATGAAGGACCTCGGCGTATCCACCGAAAAGGTGAACGTGAACGGCGGCGCCATCGCCCTCGGCCACCCCATCGGCATGTCCGGCGCCCGGCTCGTCCTGCACCTCGCCCTGGAGCTCAAGCGGCGTGGCGGCGGTGTCGGCGCGGCCGCGCTGTGCGGTGGCGGCGGTCAGGGTGACGCGCTCGTCGTGCGGGTACCCAAGGCCTGAGTCCCCGTACGTTTCCGGGCGAAGCGCGTTTTCAGGCGAACGGAGCTGTGATGCAGGACGTCTCCACCCTGGTGGCCCAGGCCAGGGAGGGCCGCCCACGGGCCGTGGCCCGGCTGATCTCCCTCGTGGAGGGAGCGTCCCCGCAGCTCAGGGAGGTCATGGCGACGCTCGCCCCGCTCACGGGCAACGCGTACGTGGTGGGCCTGACGGGCTCGCCGGGGGTGGGTAAGTCGACGTCCACCTCGGCTCTCGTGACCGCCTACCGCAAGCAGGGCAGGCGGGTCGGCGTCCTGGCCGTCGACCCGTCCTCGCCGTTCTCCGGCGGTGCCCTGCTCGGCGACCGGGTGCGCATGTCGGAGCACGCCTCCGACCCCGGCGTCTACATCCGCTCCATGGCGACCCGCGGCCACCTCGGCGGGCTCGCCTGGGCCGCCCCGCAGGCCATCCGGGTCCTGGACGCGGCCGGCTGCGACGTGATCCTCGTCGAGACGGTCGGCGTCGGCCAGTCCGAGGTGGAGATCGCCGCCCAGGCGGACACGTCCGTGGTGCTGCTGGCCCCCGGGATGGGCGACGGCATCCAGGCCGCCAAGGCCGGAATCCTGGAGATCGGCGACGTGTACGTCGTCAACAAGGCCGACCGTGACGGCGCCGACGCGACCGCCCGCGAGCTCAACCACATGCTGGGCCTGGGCGAGTCCCGCGGCCCCGGCGACTGGCGCCCGCCGATCGTCAAGACGGTCGCCGCCCGCGCCGAGGGCATCGACGAGGTCGTGGAAGCCCTGGAGAAGCACCGCGCCTGGATGGAGGAGCGCGGCGTCCTCGCCGAGCGCCGCCGCACCCGCGCCGCCCACGAGGTCGAGACCATCGCCGTCACCGCCCTGCGCGAACGCATCGGCGACCTCAGGGGCGACCGGCGCCTGGACGCGCTCGCGGAGCGGATCGTCGCCGGTGAACTGGACCCCTACCGCGCGGCGGACGAACTGGTCGAAGGCCTGACCCGGGGCTGAGCCCCTGATACGTTGACCGTCATGTTCCTCTCATTGGCGTAGGGCCGCACCGGGCCACGGTTGAAGCACACCCGCTCCCGTGGCTCCTCGGTGTCCCCTCCCACGCCTCCTTCGAGGAACTCACCCATGTCTGCCTCCTATGCGCGGGTGCTGCGCATTCCGCATGCCCGCCGTACCTTCGCCACCGCCCTGCTCGGCAGGCTGTCGTACGGCGTCGTCCCGCTGTCCGTGATGCTCGCCGTGACCCGCGCCTCGGGCTCGTACGCGGTGGCGGGTGCCGTGATGGCGCTCTTCGGTGCCACCGTCGTCTTCCTGGCGCCCGCGCGGGCCGCCCTGATCGACCGCTTCGGGCCGCCGCGGGCGCTCGTCCCCCTGCTCTCGGCCTACGTCCTGCTGCTCGCCCTGCTCACCGCGGCCGTCTGGCGCCCCGGCGCACCCCCCGTCCTCCTCGGCACCCTCACCGCCCTCGCGGGAGCCTGCGTCCCGCCGCTCGGACCGACCATGCGGGCCGTGTGGGCACGGCTCGCCCAGGACGACAAGGCGCTGCTCCAGCGGGCGTACAGCCTCGACGGGGTGGCCGAGGAACTGCTCTTCGTCTCGGGCCCGCTGCTGGTGGGCGTCCTCGTCGGGGCCGCCGCGCCGGCCGTCGGGATCGTCGTCGGCGCCGCCCTGATGGTCGCGGGGACGGCCGGCTTCATACGGTCGCCCGCGGTACGGGCCGTGCGACCCGCGGGTTCTTCTCCTCGACGGGACAGCGGCGGCCGGCGCGTACTGCGCCGGGTCGGCCGTCCCGTCGTGGCCGCAGCGGCCGTGGGTCTCGCGCTCGGTGTGCTCGACCTGCTCGTCGTCGTGTTCGCCGAGCGGCATCATCACGGAGGTGCGAGCGTGGCCTGGGTACTCGCCGCGCTGTCGGCCGGAAGCGCGGTCGGCGGGATGCTCAACGGCGCGGTGAACTGGCGCACGCCCGCCCGGACCCGGCTGGCGCTGCTGACGGCCTGTCTGGGCCTCGCGCTCGTCGGCGCCGGGCTCGCACCGGGCCTCGGCACCCTCGCCCTGGTCATGGCCGGCGCCGGGTTCTTCGTGTCGCCGACCCTGACCACCGCGTATCTCATCGCCGACGCGGCGGTCGCCCCCGAGTCCCGCACGCAGGCCGGCGCGTGGGTCAACACGGCCGTCAACGCGGGGAGTACGGGCGGAACGGCCGTGGCGGGAGCCCTGGCGGGACAACTGCCGGTGACCGTGTGTTTCGCGCTGACGGGCGGGGTGGTCGCCGTGACGGCGGTGCTGGTCATGACGAAGGGCGCCCGGGGGAGGGGCGCCCTTCGCAGCGGTACGGATCGGGAGGCCACGCCTGTCGCGTGACGGCCGGGTCAGGCGTCGTCGCCGTCGTCGTCCCGGTCCTGGGTGACCTTGCCCGTGTCGAGGGCGATGTTCCACTCGCCGTGCCCGGTGCCCTTCACGGTCTCCGCCGACCAGGCCACGGTGCCATTGTCGTCGTCGATGCCGACCTCGGTCACGGTGCCCTTGTGCGCGGCGGCCAGCGCGGCCTCACGGGCGTCCGTCTTCGCGCCCTTCACCGCGGCGAGTTCGGCACGGTCGTCGCCGTCCTGGTCGTCGTCGGTGTCACGCTGGGCGCCGAGGACCTTGCCGGAGTCGGGGGCGATCCGTACGTCGTACTCGGTGCCGTCGCCCTTGACGACGCTCACCTTCCACGCGTCGGCGCCGTCGTCGTCCAGGTCGGCCGAGACGGCGGTGCCCGGCGTGTGCTTCAGGGCGGCCGCGATCGCCTCGGCGGCGGTGACGTCGGCGCCACGGACCGCCGTACGGTCCTCGGTGGCGTCGTCGTCTGCGTCGTCGCGGTCCGTGGCCGCCTGGGCGCTCGTGTTGGTCTGGCGCTGCGTCGCCGTCGCCTCGTCGTCGCCCGCGGCGAAGGCCGCGACGGTGCCGCCGGTTGCCAGCGCGGCGGCGGTGAGGGTGGCGATGACGATGTTGCGCTTCATGAGGATTCCTCCAGAGCCGTTCTGCTTCGTTCGCTTTCGACGACAACCACGCTGCCGGAGGGGAGCTGAACGTGACCTGAAGCCCCCTGAAGGCGCCTTCAGGTTCGCTTTGCCACCCTGTACGCATGCGCCTGCTGATCGTCGAGGACGAACGCCGCCTAGCCCTGTCCCTCGCCAAGGGCCTCACCGCCGAGGGCTACGCCGTCGATGTCGTCCACGACGGCCGGGAGGGGCTGCACCGGGCCACCGAGGGGTCGTACGACCTGGTGATCCTCGACATCATGCTGCCCGGCCTCAACGGCTACCGGGTCTGCGCCGCCCTACGGGCCGCGGGCCACGAGGTGCCGATCCTGATGCTCACCGCCAAGGACGGCGAGTACGACGAGGCCGAGGGCCTGGACACCGGCGCCGACGACTATCTGACCAAGCCCTTCTCCTATGTCGTCCTGGTCGCCCGGATCAAGGCGCTGCTGCGTCGACGCGGGCAGGGCGCCGGGGCGTCGCCGGTGCTCGAACTCGGTGGGCTGAGGATCGACACCGCCGCCCGCCGGGTCTTCCTCGACGACGACGAGGTCACCCTCACCGCCAAGGAGTTCTCGGTCCTGGAACAACTCGCGGTGCGGGCCGGCGAGGTGGTCTCCAAGGCGCAGATCCTGGAGCACGTCTGGGACTTCGCGTACGACGGCGACCCCAACATCGTCGAGGTCTACGTCAGCACCTTGCGCCGCAAGCTGGACGCGGGCCTCATCCACACGGTCCGCGGTGCCGGGTACCGGCTGGAGTCCGCGAGATGAGGCGCCTGTTCGGCTCGGTCCGGGCCCGGGCCACGCTGGCCGCGACCGCGGTGGTGGCAGTGGCCCTGGTCGCCGCGGGCGCCGTCGTCCTGCTGTCGCTGCGCAGCAACCTCGCGGGCCAGGCGGACACGGCCGCCGACAGCGCCGCCCGCAACGTGGCGACGCAGATCGCGCAGGGCGTGCCGTACCGGGAGCTCGACCTGGACGGGGACCATCCGGTCCAGGTGGTCGACCGGGACGGGCGGGTGCTCGCGGTGAGCGAGGACCTGGAGGCGATCAGCGGCACCGGCGCCCCCGACGTCACTCCCGTTTCGAGCCCCGACGCGGGGCGGGACGACGACGAGGACGACCCCGAGGTCGGTGAGGTCGGTGAGATCACCTGGCATGGGCAGGGCCGGGCCACCGTGGACGGCGAGAGCGTCGCGTACCGGTTCGCCCAGGTCGAGGTCACGGACCGGAGTGACCGAACGGTCCGGGTGTACGCCGGCGCCTCGCTCCAGGCCCAGCAGGACGCCGTGCACACCGCCGCCACGGTCATGCTCATCGGCCTGCCCGTGCTCCTCGCGGTGGTCGCCTGGGTGACCTGGGCGGTCACTCGTCGCGCCCTTCGTCCGGTCGAGGCCATCCGCCAGGAAATGGCCGCGATCACCGCCTCCGAGGACCTCGCCCGCCGCGTCCCGGTGCCGGACACCCACGACGAGGTGGCCCGACTCGCCCGCACCACCAACGAGACGCTGGCCGCGCTGGAGACCTCCGTCGAGCGCCAGCGCCGGTTCGTCGCCGACGCCTCGCACGAACTGCGCAGCCCGATCGCCTCGCTGCGCACCCAGCTCGAAGTGGCCGCCGCGCATCCCGAGTTGCTGGACCTGGACGGGGCGGTCGAGGACACCGTACGGCTGCAGCACCTCGCGGCGGACCTGCTGTTGCTGGCTCGCCTGGACGCGGGGGAGCGGGGCGCCGGCGCGCGGGTCGCGCTGGCGGCGCTGGCCCGGGAGCGGGCCGCCGGGCGGGCCGGGGTGACGGTGCGGGCGGACGCCGTGGAAGTGACGGGGTCCCGGGGGCAGTTGGAGCGCGTGCTCGACAACCTGCTGGACAACGCGGGACGGCACGCGCGGTCGGCGGTCGTGGTGACGGTACGACGGGACGGTGACCGGGATGCCGTGGTCGAGGTCGGCGACGACGGGGACGGGGTGCCGGCCGGGGACCGGGAGCGGATCTTCGAGCGGTTCGTGCGGCTGGACGAGGCGCGGGCGCGGGACGACGGCGGCGCCGGGCTCGGACTCGCCATCGCCCGTGACGTCGCCACTCGGCATGGTGGGACGCTGACGGTGCGGGACGCGCCGACAGGCGGAGCTCTGTTCGAACTCCGCCTGCCGATCGCCTGATCGGGCCCCGGTGTCAGGGGCGCCCTCGCTGCCCCCGCAAGTGCTCCGCGATCGGCTTGAGGGCCTTGTCCAGTTCGGTCAGGGACTCAGCCGGCACGAGGTCGATGAAGTGCCTCCGCACAGACGCCACATGATGGGGCGCGACCTTCTTCATCGTCTCCATGCCGTGCTCGGTCAGGACCGCGTACAGGCCGCGGCGGTCGGACTCGCAGTTCTCGCGCCGGACCAGGTCCGCGTTCTCCATGCGGGTGATCTGGTGCGAGAGCCGGCTCTTGGACTGGAGGGTGGCGGAGGCGAGGTCGCTCATCCGCATCCGTACGCCCTCCGACTCGGAGAGATTGACCAGGATCTCGTAGTCGTTCATCGTCAGGCCGAACGGCTGAAGGTCCCTCTCGAGCTGATACGTCAACAGCCTGTTGACCTCCAGGTGGGTGCGCCAGGCGCACTGCTCCGCATCGGTCAGCCAGCGCGTGGCCGTCTCGGTCTCCATGAATGAAGTCTACCTAAGAAGTTGAAAGGCGAACTAATGAGGGTGGTGTGACTGTGCGCACGCGTTCGATGTCACACTCCGCAGACTACCGCTCACAGCCCGAAGCGACGCTGGAGGTCCCCCAGCTGTCCGGGAAGGCGCGGTGCCCCCGGCTGCTGTGGATGCCCTGTGGGTGCCCCGTGTCCGCCGGGTACTCCGGCCTGCTGCGGAGTCGCTCCGACGGCCTGTTCGGCCATCAGGACCTCCGTCGACTGGAGCAGTACGGTGCCGGCCCCCACGAACTCGAACTGGTGCTCTTCCCCAGAGGCCCCGCCGAGGCCCGTCATCGCACGTAGACCGCCCATCAGACCCGTCATGTAGCCGTGGTCGTAGTGGTGGCACGGCGAGGGGCAGTCGGCCCAGCCCACAAGCGCTTGCGGGTCCACCCGGATCGGGGGCTCCATGAACACCACCGGGCCGTTGGAGGCGGCCACGAACTTTCCGGTTCCGATGAGCGTCAGGAAGCCCGGCACGATCGACTGCTTCAACGCGAGACTTGGCTGAAAAGCGAGCAGGTTGCCCGAGCGAATGGTCAGGTTGCCGTCCTCGAGGTCGTAGGAGTTCACGTCGAAGGCCCGGTCGGCGAGGAGCATCTTGCCCGAGCCCTGCGCCACGACCCAGTCGCTTGCGTGCAGAGGCGAATGGAAGGACGTACGGATGAGACCGTCGAGGCGGCCGTGTCCGATGCCGTTGAAATCCATCTGACCGTAGTAGGCGATCATCTTCCCCTTCTGCAGGAACCACTGGCTCCCTTTGAGCTCCACGCAGAAGGTGTAGTTGTTGACGTTGTCGTCCGAAGGCAGCGTCATGGGGTCGTGCACGGTGGGGCCCGCGCCCGGGTAGTGGCTCACAGCTTCTCCTCCGAGGCCTGGACGTACACCACGCCGTTCCCGCTGAGCTCCAGTTGGAAGGCCTCGCCGGAGCCGCGGCCCACCATGTCGCGCCAGCCGAGCGCCGTCGACAGCTTGTTGCGGACGTCGCCGTGATGGGCGACGTAGGCCTGCGGGTCGACGTGGACCGGGCGCTGCGGGGTGACGGGGACCTCGAAGACCCCGCCGTGGGCCATGACGGCCACCGAGCCGTGTCCCTTGAGCGTGGTGGTGAAGAGGCCCTGGCCGCTGATCTGGCCGCGCACCATGCCCATGACGCCGCCCTGCGAGCCCATGAACATGGTGCCCTGCTGCAGGGTGCCCTCGAAGGCGAGCAGGCGGTCCGCCTCGACGTACAGGGTGTCGCCGGTGAGGTTGATGATCTGGACGTGGTGGCCACCGTGCCCGAACAGGACGGTGCCGCTGCCCTCGACGGTCATCAGGGGCGTGTCCTCGTTGGCCACGCGGCGGCCGATCATCGACATGACGCCGCCCTGGCCGCCCTGGAGGTTCGGGGTGAAGGACACCTCGCCCCGGTACGCCAGCATCGCGCCGCGCTGGCTGAACAACCGCTGGCCCGGCAGGACGGTCGCCTCGACCATCTTGGAGTTGATCTCGCTGAAGGGCATGTCACACATCCCCCGCGATCGTGTTCCGCTCGCTGGGCTGGACGTACACCAGGCCGTCGCCCTCGAAGCGGATCTGGAAGGCCTCGCCGCCACCCTCGCCCATGAATGTGCGGAACGTCACACCGGACTGGAAGGACTGGCTGAGGTTGCCCTGGTGGGCGATGTAGGCGCCGGGGTCGACGGTCAGCGGGTACTGGCGGCTGACCCGCAGGACGACCGCCGGGCCGTCCGACATGATCGCGGCCTGGCCGTGGCCCTCGACCGTGGTCGTGAACAGGCCGTTGCCCTGTGAGGCGCCGCGCAGGCCGGTGAAGCTGGTGCCGGTCCGGAGTCCGGCGTCGGTCGCGAGCAGGTTGCTCGACTCCACGTACAGCTTGTCCCCCTGGAGGCCGACGAGGTTGATCTCCGAGGCCCGGTCCGCGAACCAGCACGTCCCGTGCCCCGACACCTCCATCACGGTCATCTGCTCGCCGGTGATCCGCCGGGTCACCATCCCCCGGATCCCCTCACCACCGCCGCTCATCTTCTTGAACGTCATCTGCCCGTCGTACGCGACCATCGAGCCGTTCTTCGCCTTCACGGCGTCCCCGGTCATGTCGACGGCGAGCACCTTGCTGCCTTGAAGTCGGAACATCGCCACGGAGTGAAGGTAGCGGGCGCAGGGCCCTGCCAACAGGTCCTGCGGGTGGAGCCGCACCCTGAGTGGTCCCTTAGGGTGCGGGGTGCCTGCGGCGGCCTGTGCGGGTTCGGGTGGGGTGGGGGCGGGCGTTGTGCGCAGTTCCCCGCGCCCCTGAGTGCCTGCGGCGGCCCGTTTCGGCTTCGGTGGGGGTGCGTGTAGCGCGTGCGGGTGTGTTGTGGGTCGGGGCCGGGGTGGGGGGTGTCCGTCCTCGGTCCGGCGGCTGCTGGTGCTTCAGCGGTGCTCGGTGTCGGACGCCGGCCGCTGCGGGCGGACACCCCCACCCCGTCCCCTCGCCGCCGTACGCGTCTGCACGTGCGTGCACCTGTCCGACCCAGGGGCGCGGGGAACCGCGCGAGCCACAACGGACCCGCAGTCGGACCCCGTGCCCCGGCTACCCGGAACCGTTTGTCACAATGGGCGGACGCTTGTGCGTGCGTTCACAAACTGTCGACGTACCTCCCACCGAAGGTGACCCGTGGACCTCAAGACAGCCTCCGCCATCCGACGCCTCCGCCTGATCTCCGCTCCCGAGGCGGTCTCGTTCCTGCTCCTGCTCGTCTGCTCGGTGCTGAAGCGGACCACGGACTTCAACGCCGTGCCGGTGATGGGCATGGTCCACGGCGTCCTGTTCATCCTGTACGTGATCTTCTGGTTCGACGCCTGGAACCGCACCAAGTGGTCCGCGAAGACGGGCATCTGGTACTTCGTGCTCTCCGTGCTGCCCACCGGCGGCTTCTTCGCCGAGCGCAGGCTCAAGCGCGAGGCCGAGGACGCGGTCATCGCCTCGCGCGCCCGCAAGGAAGGGGTCGTGAACGCATGATCGTCGCCTTCTCCGTGACCCCGCTGGGGGTCGGCGAGGACGTGGGGGAGTACGTCGCCGACGCGGTGCGGGTCGTCCGGGAGTCAGGCCTGCCGAACCGCACCGACGCCATGTTCACCTCGATCGAGGGAGAGTGGGACGAGGTCATGGAGGTCGTCAAGCGTGCCGTGGCCGCCGTGGAGGCGCGGGCGCCACGCGTCTCGCTGGTGCTCAAGGCGGACATCCGCCCCGGGGTGACGGACGGTCTGACCTCCAAGGTGGAGACGGTGGAACGGCACCTCGCCGACTGACCCCGGCCTCACCACGACGCACGAACCCCGGCCCGCGCGGGCCGGGGTTTTCTCGTACCTCCTGTTTGAGCGATCGCTCAAAAGCATGGTACGTTCCTCCTCAGGGTGTTTGAGCGATCGCTCAAATAGCGAGCTCACCTGGGGGTATCAATGGGGCTTTACATCGAGGCACGCATCCGCGCCGATCTCGACGATCTCTGGACTCGGACACAGGAACCGTCCCAGCACCAGCGCTGGGACCTCCGCTTCACCCGGATCACCCACCTCCCGCGCGCGGACGGCGAGCCGCAGCGCTTCCGGTACGCCACCCGGGTGCTGCCCGGTCTCACCGTCGCCGGCACGGGAGTCTCCGCGGGGGAGCGGGAACGCCCCGACGGCACCCGCACCTCCGCCCTGCGCTTCTCCTCCCCGCACCCGCTCTCGCTCCTCGCGGAGGGCAGCGGCTACTGGCGCTACCTCCCCGACGGCGACGGCGACGGCGTCACCTTCCTCACCGGATACGACTACCGCCCGCGCTGGGGCCGCGTCGGCGCCGTGACCGACCGCCTGCTCTTCCGCCCCGTGATCGGCTGGGCGACGGCCTGGTCCTTCGACCGGCTGCGCCTGTGGCTGGAGCGCGGGATCACCCCGGAGCGCGCGCTGCGGAACTGGCTCGCCGAGCTCCTCGTCCGCACCCTCGTCGTGATCGTCGGCGCCGCCGGACTCGGCCTGGAGCGCTTCCTGCACCTCTTCGGCCCCCTGGCGGCGTCGATGGCCTACGTCTCGCCACTCCTCCTCGCCGTCGTCATCTCGCTGGCCCTGTTCACATCACCCCTGCCCGGCACCCCGGCCGCCCGCCGCTGTCTGCGCCGGCCCGCCACACGCGTGCGTGCACCGCGTGTCCTTCGCACCCTGGAGACGCCGCGATGACCTCGATGTTCCGCACCGTGATGGGCGCCGACTTCGACCGCCTGCACCCTCAGCTCCAGCGCCGCTTCTCGGTCGGCCTGACGACCGGTGAGGCGTGCACCGGCCGGGGTGTGATGGACCGCATCTGGCACGGCGGGGCCTTCGTGAAGCCCTTCCTGGCCCTCGGTACGACCCGCAACATCCTGGTACCGAGACCGGGCCGGAACGTGCCGTTCGTGATCGAGAACGTGCCCTACGCGGACACCTACGGCCGTGAGACGGTGACCTTCGTGCGCACCTTCCACCTGCCCGGCCGCCCCCGCCGCTTCGACGCCCAGATGGTGCTGAGCCCCAAGGGAGACCGCATCCTCGACTACCTCGGTACCCACCAGCACCTGGCCAGCGAGCTCCACTTCCACGCCGAGCCCGACGGCTCACTGCTGATCCGCTCCGGGGAGCACCGGTTCCGGGAGGGCGTGGTGGACGTCCGGGTGCCCGAGCTGATCGGCGCGACGGCGGAGGTGAGGGAGTCGTACGACGACAGGGCTGACCGTTTCCGCATCAGCGTCCGGGTCGTCAACCGTTACTTCGGCCCCCTCTTCGGCTACGAGGGCTCCTTCGAGGCGACGTACAGCGACATCACCGCCTGCGGAGTCCGCCCCGGTCTCCGCCCCGTGCGCGAGGAGGCACGCGCATGAGCCCCGAGTCCGCCAAGTCCGTGGAGACCAAGACCAAACTCCTGGAAGGCGCCCTGCGCACCCTCACCGAGCAGGGCATCGCCAAGACGTCCGCCCGCACGGTCGCGGCGACCGCCGGGGTCAACCAGGCCCTGGTCTTCTACCACTTCGGCTCGGTCGACGAACTCCTCGCGGCGGCCTGCCACTACGGCGCGGAGCGCGCGGTGTCCCGCTACCGGGCACGGATGGCCGCCGTGACCTCGCTGTCCGAACTCCTCGCGGTGGGACGGCAGGTCCACGAGGAGGAGCGCGCCGGAGGCCACGTGGCCCTCCTCGGCCAGCTGCTGGCCGGCGCCCAGACCCACGCCACCCTCGGCCCGGCCACCGCGGCGGGCCTGGAGCTGTGGATCACCGAGATCGAGAAGGTCCTCACCAGGGTCCTCGCGGCCACGCCCTTCGGAGAGTTCGCCGACCCCGCGGGCCTGGCCCGCGCGGTGGCCGCCTCCTTCGTGGGCATCGAGCTGTACGAAGGGGTCGACGCGTCCGGCGCCACCGCGGCCCTGGACGCCCTGGAACAACTCGGCGCACTCGTCGCCGCGCTGGAGGACCTGGGCCCGGTCGCCCAGCGCGCGGTGCGCCACCACCTCCGCAGGACCGGCCGCCGCTGACCCCGTCCCACCCCTGACCCGAGGAGGACACCATGCCCGGCTCCGACAGCCTCTACGAGATCCTGGACGACCGCTTCCGCCCCTGTACCAACGGCGACAGCAGGCTGGAGGTCCTGTACGACGACTGCCGCTGGGCCGAGGGCCCCGTCTATCTGCCCGCCTGGCGGCAGCTGATCTGGAGCGACATCCCGAACGACCGCCTCCTGCGCTGGGACGAGACCACCGGCACGGTCGGCGTCTTCCGCACCCCGGCAGGCAACATCAACGGCAACACCGTCGACGGCCGGGGCCGCCTCCTCAGCTGCGAACAGGGCAACCGCCGCGTGACCCGCACCGAGCCCGACGGCACGATGACCGTGCTGGCCGAGCGCTACCAAGGCAAGCGCCTGAACAGCCCGAACGACTCCGTCGTACGCTCCGACGGCACGATCTGGTTCTCCGACCCGGACTTCGGCATCCTCAGCGACTACGAGGGGCACCGGGCCGAGTCCGAGATCGGCGCGTGCCATGTGTACCGGATCGATCCGGCCACGGGCGACGTGTCTCTCGCCGCCGACGGGCTGGACGGGCCCAACGGGGTGATCCTGTCCCCCGACGAGCAGCGGCTGTACGTCTCCGACTCGCGGGCGGCGCGGATCCACGAGTACGACATCCACGCCGACGGCACGCTCTCGGGCGGCAAGGTCTTCGCCGAGGCCCGGGAGGGCGTCCACTTCGACAACATCCGCTTCGACGACGAGGGCCGCCTGTGGGCTGCCGCCCTGGCCGACGGCATCCACTGCTACGCCCCCGACGGCACGCTGATCGGCCGCATCCGCGTCCCGGAGCCGGTGGCCAACGTGACTTTCGGCGGACCGAAGGGGAACCGGATGTTCATCGCGGCCACGACATCTCTGTACTCCCTGGTGATGTCGGTGACGGGTTGCGTGCGCGGGGCTTAGGCCGGGCGCCTACGGGAGTGCCGGGGTCGGTTGTCGGGCGGGTGCGGGTGTGGGTGAGTGGGGGCTGGTCGCGCCCGCGCGGCGGTAGCCGCACATCGATACAGCCCCGCGCCCCTGGGGAGTTGCAGTCACCCGCACCACGACGGACCGTTCGCCGCACCCCCCACCCACAACACACCCGCACGCGCTACACCAGCCCCCACCGGGGCCGCAGCTGCGCCGCAGGCATCCAGGGGCGCGGGGAACTGCGCACAACGCCCGCCCCCGCCGAACCCGCACAGGCCGCCGCAGGCAACCCCCGCCGGAGGCAACCGTCTGAAAGGCGAGACGGTGCTGACCACGATGTGACCGGCCGGTAAGGTCGTTGCCGTGCCGAAGCCGCTCAGTCTTCCCTTCGACCCCATCGCCCGCGCCGACGAACTCTGGAAGCAGCGCTGGGGAAACGTGCCGTCCATGTCCGCGATCACCTCCATCATGCGTGCGCACCAGATCCTGCTCGCTGAGGTCGACGCCGTGGTCAAGCCGTACGGGCTGACGTTCGCGCGGTACGAGGCGCTGGTGCTGCTCAACTTCTCCAAGGCCGGCGAGCTGCCGATGTCGAAGATCGGTGAGCGGCTGATGGTGCATCCCACCTCGGTCACCAACACCGTGGACCGCCTGGTCAGGTCCGGTCTCGTCGACAAGCGTCCGAATCCCCACGACGGCCGCGGCACCCTCGCCTCCATCACCGACAAGGGCCGCGAAGTCGTCGAGGCCGCCACACGTGACCTCATGGCGATGGACTTCGGGCTCGGCGTGTACGACGCCGAGGAGTGCGCGGAGATCTTCGCGATGCTGCGGCCGCTGAGGGTCGCCGCGCACGACTTCGACGAGGACTGACCCGCGGGAAGATCGCCCGGAACGCGTGGTTACGCTCGTAGGCATGAAAAAGAGCGTGCTGACCCGCTACCGCGTCCTGGCCTACGTCACCGGTGTGCTGCTGGTCCTGCTGTGCCTGAGCATGATCGCCAAGTACGGCCTGGACATCGACGGCGCCGCGGACGTCACCCGCGTCGTCGCCATCGCGCACGGCTGGCTGTACGTGGTCTACCTGGTCTTCGCCTTCGACCTGGGCTCCAAGGCGAGGTGGCCCATCCTCAAGCAGGTGTGGGTGCTGCTCGCCGGGACGATTCCGACGGCCGCCTTCTTCGTGGAGCGGAAGATCAGCCGCGAGCTGGAGGGCAAGTTCACCGAACAGGCCCCCGCACCCGTCAAGGCGTAGCCCCCACCGCCGTACAACACGCGTACGGCGGTCGTCCTTCGACGTTTACTCGGACGTCCTAGTAACTTCGAAGGTATGGACGCTGACGCCATCGAAGAGGGCCGCCGACGCTGGCAGGCCCGGTACGACGCCTCGCGTAAGCGTGAGGCCGACTTCACGACGCTCTCGGGTGATCCCGTGGAGCCGGTGTACGGGCCGCGGCCGGGGGACGCGTACGAGGGCTTCGAGCGGATCGGGTGGCCCGGGGAGTACCCCTTCACGCGCGGGCTGTATCCGACGGGCTACCGGGGGCGGACGTGGACCATCCGCCAGTTCGCCGGGTTCGGGAACGCCGAGCAGACCAACGAGCGGTACAAGAAGATCCTCGCCAACGGAGGCGGCGGCCTGTCGGTCGCCTTCGACATGCCGACGCTGATGGGGCGGGACTCCGACGACCCCCGGTCCCTCGGCGAGGTCGGGCACTGCGGGGTCGCCATCGACTCGGCGGCGGACATGGAGGTCCTGTTCCAGGACATTCCGCTGGGTGACGTCACGACGTCGATGACGATCAGCGGACCGGCCGTCCCCGTCTTCTGCATGTACCTGGTCGCGGCCGAGCGGCAGGGCGTGGATCCCGCCGTCCTCAACGGCACGCTCCAGACGGACATCTTCAAGGAGTACATCGCGCAGAAGGAGTGGCTCTTCCAGCCCGAGCCGCACCTGCGCCTGATCGGCGACCTGATGGAGTACTGCGCGGCCGGCATCCCCGCCTACAAGCCGCTGTCCGTCTCCGGGTACCACATCCGTGAGGCCGGTTCCACGGCGGCGCAGGAACTGGCGTACACGCTCGCGGACGGCTTCGGGTACGTGGAGCTGGGGCTGTCGCGCGGGCTGGACGTCGACGTGTTCGCGCCCGGCCTCTCCTTCTTCTTCGACGCGCACGTCGACTTCTTCGAGGAGATCGCCAAGTTCCGGGCGGCGCGGCGCATTTGGGCGCGGTGGATGCGGGACGTGTACGGGGCGCGCTCCGAGAAGGCGCAGTGGCTGCGGTTCCACACCCAGACCGCGGGCGTCTCGCTGACCGCGCAGCAGCCGTACAACAACGTGGTGCGTACGGCGGTCGAGGCGCTGGCCGCGGTCCTGGGCGGGACCAACTCCCTGCACACCAACGCGCTGGACGAGACGCTCGCGCTCCCCTCCGAGCAGGCCGCGGAGATCGCGCTGCGCACCCAGCAGGTGCTCATGGAGGAGACCGGGGTGGCGAGCGTGGCCGACCCGCTGGGCGGTTCCTGGTTCGTCGAGCAGCTGACGGACCGGATCGAGGCGGACGCGGAGAAGATCTTCGAGCAGATCAAGGAGCGCGGGCTCAGGGCGCACCCCGACGGGCGGCACCCCATCGGGCCCGTCACCTCCGGCATCCTGCGCGGCATCGAGGACGGCTGGTTCACGGGCGAGATCGCCGAGTCGGCCTTCCGGTACCAACAGGCCCTGGAGAAGGGCGAGAAGAGGGTCGTGGGGGTGAACGTCCACCATGGCTCGGTCACCGGCGACCTGGAGATCCTGCGGGTGAGTCACGAGGTGGAGCGGGAGCAGGTGCGGGTGCTGAGCGGTCGTAGGGCCGCCCGGGACGAGGCGGGGGTGCGAACTGCCCTGGACGGCATGCTCGTTGCCGCCCGCGACGGGTCCAACATGATCGAGCCGATGCTGGCCGCGGTGCGGTCGGAGGCGACACTCGGGGAGATCTGCGGGGTGCTGCGGGACGAGTGGGGGGTGTACATGGAGCCGGCCGGGTTCTGACCGCGCCCACGCGCCTCACTCCACGGCCGGTCCCGTCAAGCCCGTCAACAGCACCTGGGTGAAGCCGTGGACCCATGCCGCGTCCGCCGGTTCCGCGCTGACCAGGGTGCGGTGGACCACCGCACCCGCCACCATGTCGAAGATCAGGTCGACCGTGCGGGCCGCTTCCAAGGGGTCGGCCTCCGGCGGGAGTTCGCCCCGGGCCTGGGCGCGTTCCCGGCCCTCGAGGACCAGACGCTTCTGGCGGTCGACGATCGACGACCGGATGCGTTCGCGCAGCGCGTCGTCGCGGCACGACTCCGCGACCACCGCCATCAGCCCGTTCTGGGCCTCCGGTCGCGCCAGGATCGCCGCGAACTGGAGGACGACGCCCTCGATGTCCGCGGCGAGGGTCCCGCTGTCGGGGAGTTCCAGTTCGTCGAAGAGTTCGGCCACCGCGTCGACGACGAGTTCGTTCTTGCCGGCCCAGCGGCGGTAGAGGGTGGTTTTCGCGACCCCCGCACGGGTAGCCACATCTCCCAGCGTGAGCTTCGACCAGCCCAGCTCCACCAGCGCCGCCCTCGTCGCCGCGAGGATCGCGGTGTCCGCGGCGGCGCTGCGCGGGCGCCCTGTGGCGCGTGGGGCGGGGGTGCGGCTCTGCATCCTCCGACCATAACGGGCGGTTCTCGGTCGCAGTGAGAGAGATCACCGGGGCGGGGTTCCGGGCAGGCACTCGGTGCCATTACGCTACGACTCGTAGCGAAAGCTCGCGACGGACGTAAGCGAGCGGTGGTACGCACGGCGCGGGGTGGGGACCCGGCGTCAGGGCCGCGCTGCACGACCGGCTTTCACATCGCTTTTCACAGACGCGCGCCCACGGGGGAGGATAGACGCATGCAGCCACGGAACATGTCCATGAGCGGAGTCGTCGACCTCGCCGCGGTGAAGGCGGCCCAGGAGGCCAAGGCGAAGGCGGAGCAGGCGCGCGCCGAAGCCGCACGGCAGGGCGGCGGCCCGGGTGCCGTCTCCCCGGCCGATCTCGTCATCGACGTAGACGAGGCGGGCTTCGAGCGCGATGTCCTGCAGCGGTCCACCGAGGTCCCGGTCGTCATCGACTTCTGGGCCGAGTGGTGCGAGCCCTGCAAGCAGCTGAGCCCCGTCCTGGAGCAGCTCGTCGTCGAGTACAACGGACGCCTGCTCCTCGCCAAGATCGACGTCGACGCCAACCAGATGCTGATGCAGCAGTTCGGGGTGCAGGGCATCCCGGCCGTGTTCGCCGTCGTCGCCGGCCAGGCCCTGCCGCTCTTCCAGGGCGCGGCAGGCAAGGAGCAGATCCAGCAGACCCTGGACCAGTTGGTGCAGGTCGCCGAGCAGCGCTTCGGGCTGACCGGTCTCGCGGTCGACCCGGACGCCGACCCCGGTGCCGCCCCAGAGCCCGCGGCCGTGCCCGCGGGACCGTACGACGCACTCCTCGAAGCCGCCGTACACGCCCTGGACGCAGGGGACTTCGGCGGTGCCGTCCAGGCGTACAAGAACGTACTGAGTGACGACCCCGGTAACAGCGAGGCCAAACTGGGGCTCGCTCAGGCCGAGTTGCTCCACCGGGTGCAGGGCCTCGACCCGCAGCAGGTGCGCAAGGAGGCGGCCGAGAAGCCGGGTGACGCACGGGCGCAGATCGCCGCCGCCGACCTGGATCTGGTCGGCGGTCATGTCGAGGACGCGTTCGGGCGGCTCATCGACACCGTGCGGCGCACGGCGGGTGACGAGCGGGACACCGTACGGATTCGGCTACTTGAGCTCTTCGAGGTGGTCGGCGCCGACGATCCGAGGGTGTCGGCGGCCCGCAGGGCGCTCTCCCGCGCCCTGTTCTGAGCGGGGGGTCCGAGCGGGGCGCGAGCCCGGTTCTGACCAGTTGCTAAACACCACGGCATGTGTTGCCGGAGTGAAAGATTTGCCGTCAGAACGTCACTGCGGCCGCGCTTTGCCAAAACTTGGTAAACGCGGCCGCTGTTACTTCCAGTAAGTCAGGGCCGTTGATCTGTCGGATTCTGTCCATCGATCAACTGCTTTGTCCTCCCCCTGTTTGCCACCGAGCGTCGTCGACCGAGACCAGCGGGTCGTTGTTCGGTTATCCGGCCGTTACTACCGAGTAACGAAGCCCCTTGTGCGGGCGGCGAGAATGCACCACGATCGGCGACGCTCGGTCCTTTCCCGTACCCCGACAGCCGGTCGGGCGGCGGGATTCCTTGGGTCCCCACCGAGCAGGGTCGGCGGCAGGTGCGCCGGCTCTTGGACAGGGGGGTCTTCGCCCACACGGCGGAGCCTGTCCAGCAAGGTTGTGCGTGATGCGTGTCAGGCGCGACCAGTGGTTGTCGCTCGGGGGTGATCGCCGGTGATCGGTGCGCAATTGGCGCCTCCGAGTGCAGGCGCTCTCCTTCCCGAGGACGTAGCACTTCTCCCATCCCTGCCCGGCTGAGCCGTCCTTTCGACAGGGGCAGTCAGGGCCAGGAGATGTACGTCCGAGAAGGAGGAAATATGGAGTCCCAGGTGCGTGGCGGGACAAGATGGAAGCGGTTCGCTGTGGTCATGGTGCCCAGCGTTGCCGCCACGGCTGTGATAGGTGTCGCCCTCGCGCAGGGCGCGCTTGCCGCGTCGTTCAGTGTGTCGGGGCAGGAGTTCAAGGTCCGGGCCGGCCAGCTCGTCGGCTACGACATGAACCAGTACGGAGCCATAGACTCCGGCAAGGGTCTTGACGGCAAGGACCAGGCGCACCCGGTGTCGGTGTCGGCGTTCGACCACGCCACGATCACCAACATGTGCCAGTCCGTGGTCACCCCGGTTCCGTTCCTGAACAAGTCGGTCACCCTGAAGCTGACCGCGGGTGACAAGGGCACGGCGGTCGAGGCCGACAAGATCTACATCGATGTCGCCAACCTCGACGCGAAAGATGCCGTGTTCTCGGGCATCAACATCGGTGTCCCCGCCGGGACCACCAAGGGGAACACCCCGAAGCCCAAGACCGCGGACGGGGAGCAGTCCAACCCGTTCGGGTTCGCCCAGCAGGCCGACAAGGCCGTGCTGACCGATGTGAAGCAGACGGCGTGGGCCACCACGGCCGGCACCTTCAAGCTCTCCGACCTCCACATGGGTCTGAGCTGGGGCAGCGGCGACGGGATCGAGTGCTACTAGGCGCTCAGTGACGGGCGGGGGAGCCGTTACGGTCCCCCGCCCGCCATCTCCCGCCCGTCGCTTTCGCATCCCCCCACTTTCTTCATCGCGAAACACCGTCATCAAGAGCAACGCCGCACCAGGGAGCTGTTTTCCATGAGCGCCGAGAGTCCTGCCGCGCCCGGCCAGTTCGCCCACCGGAGGCAGCAGTTCCGCGCCTGGCGGGGCACCCGCCCGTTCTGGGCGGGACTGTTCGTCATGATCAGCGGACTTCCGATCATGTACTTCCCGTATGCGCACCTCAAGCTCGGTGGCCTGACCATCGCCATGGCCACCACGGCGGGCGCAGGATCCCTGATCATCGGCGTACTGCTCGTCGTCCTGGGCATCACCCTCTGGTTCCAGAAGCACGTACGCACCTTCGCGGGTGTCGCGGCGATCATGCTCGGGCTGGTGTCCCTCCCCGTCTCCAACTTCGGCGGCTTCATCGTCGGCTTCCTCTTCGCGCTGTTCGGCGGGGCGATGGCCGTGGCGTGGGCGCCGGGCGTACCGCCCGCGGAGGAGTCGGCCGCCCAGGACACGAGCGGTGAGGGCGGCGCGCCCGAGGCCACGGACTACGACACCACGCTCCTGCGGCCGGTGGACCCGGTGGGCGAGCCGAACGATCTGTCAGGAACGAGCCCGGTCAACGGGGCGAACGGGAGGCACAGTGCCGGCTGACGAGGCGACCCACGGGGCTGACGTGGACGCGTCCCGTGCGAGATCCGGGCCCCGCCACGCGGCACCCAAGAAGCCGCTGATCACCAGGTTCCACATGCCGGCCGGCAAGGCGATAGCCATGGCGGCGATGCCGACGGCCGTTCTCATGGGCATCGGGTTCACGCCGACGCTCGCGCTGGCCGATGACGCGCCGAGCGCGAAGAGCCTGACGGCGGACGAGTACAAGGACTGTGTCGCGGCACTGAGCGGCAGCGCCTCCCCGTCCGCCTCGGCGAGTTCGTCACCGGCCACCGACGACACCACGGCGACACCGTCCCCGTCGGCCTCCTCCGGCTCGGGGTCGGGCTCCGGCTCGAACTCCGGCGACTCCTCGTCGGATTCGGGGTCCGACGACAAGGCCACGCCCACGCCCACGCCGTCCGCCTCCGCGAGCAAGGAGGAGAGCAGCTCCTCCTCCGGAAGCTCCGACACCGCCACGGCGTCCCCCTCGGCCTCCGCGAGCGACGACGGCAACCTCCTGACGGACATCGGCGACGCGATCACCGGGATCTTCACGGGCGGCTCCGGCTCCGGGGATGCGTCCGGTGCCAGCCCTACGCCGACCCCTTCGGCCTCGGCGTCCAAGAGCGCGGACGACAGCGCGGGGGACACCGTCAAGGAGACGACCGACAAGGTCACCGACACGGTGAAGAACACCGTGAAGGACACGACCGACACGGCGTCCAAGGCGGCGAAGGACACCACCAAGGCCGTGGAGGACACCACCAAGGCGGCCGAGGAGGCGGCGGCGGACGCCACGGCCTCCCCGAGCCCGTCGGCGAGTTCCAGCACGGACCCGGAGGACTGCCCGGCCGCCACGGACGACGTGGGCGACACCGAGCCCGGTGTGACGGTGGCGGACAACGCCTGGACCCTCAAGGCCAGTTCGCTGCTGCTCAAGGGAGCCGACTACCAGGGTGTCGTCAAGGTCAGGACCGCGAGCGGCAAGACCAAGAAGGTGCTGAAGTACGTCATCTCCGGCGGCACCGAGATCGGTGACCTCCACCAGACCGTCACCGAGCAGGGCACGACGTACCACGTGCAGGCGGGCAAGGGCACGAAGTCCACGATCACCGGCGACAAGACGATCATGTACACCGAGAGCATCTCCGGCAACCTGCTGGGGCTGATCCCGATCACGTTCAGCCCGGACAGCCCTCCGCCGCTGAACATCCCGATCATCTACTTCACCAATGTGACCGTCCAGCAGGCCGCCCAGTACGGCGGGACGCTGACCGTGCCCGGGATGCGCCAGTACAGCGAGAGCTGACCGACGCCCCACACGAACCCTTCCGGGAGCCGCACACACGCTGAGGGTGTCCTCTTCAACAGAGGGCGCCCTCAGCGCGTATGTGAGCCCTGAGGGGCCCTGTACGACGCCCCCCTGCCCTGGCCCCCGGACTTCCCCGCGGACGCCGGCACGATCGGCTGAGTACACGCATCGAGGGCGCCCCCTGCCACAGGGGGCGCCCTCGATGTCGTACGGATTCCTACTGCGCGCCGCCGATGTGGTGCACCCGCAGCATGTTGGTCGTCCCCGCGACGCCGGGGGGTGAGCCGGCGGTGATGATGACGATCTCGCCCGGGTTGAAGCGGTTGATCTTGGCGATCTCCTGGTCGACCATGTCGACCATCTCGTCCGTGGTGTTCACGAACGGCACCACGTGCGACTCCACGCCCCAGCTGAGCGCCAGCTGGTTGCGGGTGTTCTCGTCCGTGGTGAAGGCGATGATCGGCTGCTGCGCGCGGTAGCGCGAAAGGCGCCGGGCGGTGTCGCCGGACTGGGTGAAGGCCACCAGGCCGCGGCCGCCGAGGAAGTCGGCGATCTCGCAGGCCGCGCGGGCCACCGAACCGCCCTGGGTGCGGGGCTTCTTGCCCGGGACCAGCGGCTGCAGGCCCTTCGACATCAGCTCCTGCTCGGCCGCGACGACGATCTTCGACATCGTCTTGACGGTCTCGATCGGGTACGCGCCCACGCTCGACTCCGCCGACAGCATGACCGCGTCCGCGCCGTCCAGGATCGCGTTGGCCACGTCGGAGGCCTCGGCGCGGGTCGGGCGGGAGTTGGTGATCATCGACTCCATCATCTGGGTCGCCACGATCACCGGCTTGGCGTTGCGGCGGCACAGCTCGATCAGGCGCTTCTGCACCATGGGGACCTTCTCGAGCGGGTACTCGACGGCCAGGTCGCCACGGGCCACCATGACGGCGTCGAACGCCATCACGACGCTCTCCATGTTGTCCACCGCCTGCGGCTTCTCCACCTTGGCGATGACGGGGACCCGGCGGCCCTCCTCGTCCATCACGCGGTGGACGTCGTCGACGTCCTTGGCGTCCCGGACGAAGGACAGCGCGACCATGTCGCAGCCCATGCGCAGCGCGAAGCGGAGGTCCTCGATGTCCTTCTCGCTCAGCGCCGGGACGTTCACCGCCGCGCCGGGCAGGTTGATGCCCTTGTGGTCGGAGACGACACCGCCCTCGATGACCATCGTCTTGACCCGCGGGCCCTCGACATCCAGGACCTTCAGCTCGACGTTGCCGTCGTTGATGAGGATCTGGTCGCCGCGGGAGACGTCACCGGGCAGGCCCTTGTAGGTCGTCCCGCAGATGGTCTTGTCACCCGGGACGTCCTCGGCGGTGATGACGAACTCGTCACCGCGCTCCAGCTCCACCGGACCTTCGGCGAAGGTCTCCAGGCGGATCTTCGGGCCCTGCAGGTCGGCGAGGACACCGATGGCCCGGCCGGTCTCCTTGGCGGCGGCACGGACGCGGTCGTACCGCCCCTGGTGCTCGGCGTGCGTGCCGTGGCTGAAGTTGAAACGGGCCACGTTCATGCCGGCTTCGATCAGCGAGACCAGCATCTCGTGGGAGTCGACCGCGGGGCCGAGAGTACAGACGATTTTCGAACGGCGCATGGGGCGATCCTATCGGTTTGTTTCGCTGCGGAATATTCCGTCTGGCGGAAGATACAAATGGGCGGAACGTCGCTCAGCTGGGTTACCGCTCAGTCGCCACGCGGTGGAGCCGCAAATCAATGCCGCGAGACCAGTGCGTAGGTCTGCGTCGCGATTTCCAGTTCTTCGTCGGTCGGCACCACGGCGACCTTCACCCGTGCGTCGGCGGGCGAGATCAGCCGCGGTTCGTCGCTCCGTACGGCGTTGAGCTCGCGGTCCACCGCCGGGCCCAGGGTCTCCAGGCCCGCCACGGCGGCCTCCCGCACCGGCGCCGCGTTCTCGCCGACCCCGGCGGTGAACGCGATCGCGTCCACCGTACCGAGAACGGCGTAATAGGCGCCGATGTACTTCTTCAGACGGTGAATGTAGATGTCGAAGGCGAGCTCGGCCTGCTCGTCGCCCTCGTCGATCCGGCGCTGAATCTCCCGCATGTCGTTGTCACCGCAGAGGCCGACCAGTCCGCTCTTCTTGTTGAGAAGAGTGTCGATTTCGTCGATGGACATTTTGCCAACGCGCGCCAAATGGAAGATGACGGCCGGATCGGTGTCTCCGGAGCGCGTACCCATCACGAGTCCCTCCAAAGGCGTCAGCCCCATGGAGGTGTCCACGCACCTGCCGCCCCGGACCGCGGAGGCGCTCGCGCCGTTGCCCAGGTGCAGCACGATCACGTTGACGTCCTCGGGTGCCTTGCCCAGCAGCTTCGCGGTCGCCCGGGACACGTAGGCGTGCGAGGTGCCGTGGAAGCCGTAGCGCCGGATGCGGTGCGCGTCGGCGGTCGCCACGTCGATCGCGTAGCGCGCGGCCGACTCGGGCATCGTGGTGTGGAACGCGGTGTCGAAGACGGCGACCTGGGGCAGGTCCGGGCGCAGCGCCCGCGCGGTGCGGATGCCGGTGAGGTTGGCCGGGTTGTGCAGCGGGGCGACCGGGATCAGCCGCTCGATCTCGGCGAGCACGGTCTCGTCGATCACCGTCGGCTCGGTGAAGGTCTTGCCGCCGTGCACCACACGGTGGCCTATCGCGACCAACTCGGGGGAGTCGAGGCCGAGCCCGTCCTTCGACAGTTCTTCGGATACGGCCTTCAGCGCGGCGTCGTGGTCGGCGATCGGGCCGGTCCACTCGCGCGGGTCTCCGCCGGTCGCCAGCGGCGTGTGCTTGAGCCGAGAGGACTGCTCACCGATGCGCTCGACGAGCCCCGCCGCCAGCCGGCTGCTGTCCCGCATGTCGAGCAGCTGGTACTTCACGGACGAGGAGCCGGAGTTGAGGACGAGGACGCGGGTGGCGCTCACTGGGCGGTGGCCTTTTCTGTGGCGGGAGTCGGGATCTGGGCCTGGATCGCCGTGATGGCGACGGTGTTGACGATGTCCGAGACGAGAGCGCCCCGGGACAGGTCGTTGACGGGCTTGCGCAGACCCTGGAGCACCGGCCCGACGGCGATCGCGCCGGCCGAACGCTGCACGGCCTTGTAGGTGTTGTTACCGGTGTTGAGGTCGGGGAAGATCAACACGCTGGCCTGGCCCGCGACTTCGGAGCCCGGCAGCTTGGTCTCGGCCACGGTCGGCTCGACGGCCGCGTCGTACTGGATCGGCCCCTCGATCTTGAGGTCGGGCCGCCGCTGCCGTACCAGCTCGGTGGCCTCGCGCACCTTGTCGACGTCGGCGCCCGAACCGGACGTACCGGTGGAGTACGACAGCATCGCGATCCGCGGCTCCACGCCGAACTGCTCGGCGGTCGCGGCCGACTGGATGGCGATGTCGGCGAGCTGCACGGCGTCGGGGTCGGGGTTCACGGCACAGTCGCCGTACACCAGCACCTTGTCGGCGAGGCACATGAAGAAGACCGACGAGACGATGTCGGCGTCCGGCTTGGTCTTGATGATCTCGAAGGCGGGGCGGATGGTCGCCGCGGTGGAGTGCACCGAGCCGGACACCATGCCGTCGGCGAGGCCCTCCTGGACCATCAGGGTGCCGAAGTAGTTCACGTCGGAGACGACGTCGTAGGCCAGCTCGACCGTGACGCCCTTGTGGGCCCTGAGCGCCGCGTACTTCTCGGCGAAGGCGTCGCGCAGTTCGGAGGTCGCAGGGTCGATCAACTGGCAGTCGCCGAGGTCGATGCCGAGGTCGGCGGCCTTCTTGCGGATCTGGTCGACCGGGCCGAGCAGGGTGAGGTCGCACACACCCCGGCGCAGCAGGACCTCGGCGGCGTGCAGGACGCGCGGCTCGGTGCCCTCGGGCAGGACGACACGGCGCTTGTCGGAGCGGGCCGTCTCCAGGAGCTTGTGCTCGAACATCATCGGGGTGAGGCGGTCGCTGCTCGGCGCGGAGACCCGGCGGGCGAGGTCGGCGGTGTCGGCGTACCGCTCGAAGAGACCGAGCGCGGTCTCCGCCTTGCGGGGCGTGGCCGCGTTCAGCTTCCCTTCCAGCGCGAAGAGTTCGGCGGCGGTGGGGAAGCTGGTGCCGGTCACCGAGAGTACCGGGGTGCCGGGTGCCAGGCGGGCGGCGAGGGTGAGGACGTCGTCGCCCGGGACCTCGTTCAGGGTGAGCAGCACACCGGCTATCGGCGGGGTGCCGGCGCTGTGCGCGGCGAGCGAGCCGACGACCAGGTCCGCGCGGTCGCCCGGGGTGACCACCAGGCAGCCCGGGGTCAGGGCCTTCAGGAAGTTCGGCAGCATCGCGCCGCCGAAGACGAAGTCCAGGGCGTCCCGGGCGAGCCCGGAGTCGTCGCCGAGGACCACCCGGGCACCGAGGGCCTGGCCGATCTGGGCGACGGTGGGCGCGGCCAGGGCGGGATCGTCCGGCACGACGTAACAGGGCACGGGCAGGCGGCCCGAGAGCCGCTCGGCGATCTCGTCCCGGTCCTCCCGGACCACCCGGTTGGTGACCATGGCGAGGACGTCGCAGCCCAGACCGTCGTAGGCCCGGTAGGCGTTGCGGGTCTCGGCGAGCACCGACTCGGCGGCCTGCCCCCGACCGCCCACGACCGGGATCACGGAGGCGCCGAACTCGTTGGCCAGCCGGGCGTTGAGGGAGAGCTCGTCCGGGAGCTGGGTGTCGGCGAAGTCGGTGCCGAGAACCAGGACGACGTCGTAGTCGCGGGCCACCAGGTGGAAGCGGTCGACCAGGGTGGAGACCAGCTCGTCGGTGCCCTGCTCGGCCTGCAGCGCGGAGGCCTCGTGGTAGTCGAGGCCGTAGACGGTGGCCGGGTCCTGGGTGAGCCGGTAGCGGGCGCGCAGCAGCTCGAAGAGCCGGTCGGGACTGTGGTGCACCAGCGGCCGGAACACCCCCACCCGGTCGACCTGGCGGGTCAGCAGCTCCATGACCCCCAGTTCGACGACCTGGCGGCCGTCGCCGCGGTCGATCCCGGTCACGTACACGCTGCGGGTCACGCGTGATCTCCGTTCCGTCGCCTTCGGAAAAGTCGCTGTCATGAAAATCGCCCACCGAGGTGAGCGGAAACCCTCTTGACAATACCCCGGACGATGGATAAGGCGCCCGGCAGCACGGGGTGCGTCCGCCCCGTGCGGGACGTGAAACAATCGGAATCGGCTCACCGGTATCAACAGCGAGCAGGAGACACAGCACGATGCGCATCGGAGTTCTCACCGCAGGCGGCGACTGCCCTGGTCTGAACGCAGTGATCCGGTCGGTCGTGCACCGAGCGGTCGACAACTACGGCGACGAGGTCATCGGCTTCGAGGACGGCTACTCCGGCCTCCTGGACGGCCGCTACCGCGCCCTCGACCTGGACAGCGTCAGCGGCATCCTGGCCCGCGGCGGCACCATCCTCGGCTCCTCCCGCCTGGAGCGCGACCGGCTGCGCGAGGCGTGCGAGAGCGCCTCCGACATGATCCACGAGTTCGGCATCGACGCGCTGATCCCGATCGGCGGCGAGGGCACCCTCACGGCCGCCCGCATGCTGTTCGACGCCGGTCTCCCGGTCGTCGGCGTCCCGAAGACGATCGACAACGACATCTCCTCCACCGACCGCACCTTCGGCTTCGACACCGCGGTCGGTGTCGCCACCGAGGCCATGGACCGCCTCAAGACCACCGCCGAGTCCCACCAGCGCGTGATGGTCGTCGAGGTCATGGGGCGGCACGCGGGCTGGATCGCCCTGGAGTCCGGCATGGCCGCCGGCGCCCACGGCATCTGCCTGCCCGAGCGCCCCTTCGACCCGGCCGACCTGGTCAAAATGGTCGAGGAGCGCTTCGCCCGCGGCAAGAAGTTCGCGGTCGTCTGCGTCGCCGAGGGCGCCCACCCCGCCGAGGGCAGCATGGACTACGGCACGGGCGAGATCGACAAGTTCGGCCACGAGCGCTTCCAGGGCATCGGCACGGCCCTGGCGTACGAGCTCGAGCGCCGGCTCGGCAAGGAGGCCAAGCCGGTCATCCTCGGACATGTGCAGCGCGGCGGCGTGCCCACCGCGTACGACAGGGTCCTCGCCACCCGCTTCGGCTGGCACGCGGTGGAGGCCGCGCACCGGGGCCAGTTCGGCAGGATGACCGCGCTCAAGGGCACCGACATCGTGATGGTGCCGCTCGCCGAGGCGGTCACCGAGCTGAAGACGGTCCCGAAGGACCGGATGGACGAGGCGGAGTCGGTCTTCTAGGCATGCGTCCGGGCGGTCGTCGTGCTACGGCCGTGTCTCGACCGCCTCCCAGAACCGCTCCATGATCTCGTCCAGGAACTCCTGGCCGGCCTCACCGGCGCGCTCGCCGCCCCCGCCCCAGCTCAGGGTGGACACCATCTGCCCCTGGTACTGCCGGTGCAGATCCATGAGAGTCTCCTCCACCACCCGCCGGTCCAGGGGCACGATCTTCGCCACCTGACGGACGTAGGCCTGCCAGCGGGTGCCGACCGCGCCGCGCAGACACTCGGCGAGCCGCTTCTCGCGTCCCGTGACGGCGACGAAGTCCGGCAGGTTCAGCTCCAGCAGGTCGGCGAGGGCGGCGGACTGGCGGTCGGTGCCGCGCCACTCGTCGTGCTCCTCCATGGCGAGGTAGGCGAGCAGTTCGAGCCCCACGGCGCGGGCGACGTCCTCGGGGGCGATGCCGCGCGCGACGCGGTGTTCGCGCAGGGTGCGGGGACGGCCGATGAGTTCACCGGGGGAGCACCACAACACGCCCGCGAGAGCGGTGAGTTCCGGACTGGTGGGGCACACGGTCCCGCGCTCCCAGGCGACGACGAGATCCGGGGCGACGTAGGGGAGCCCGTACGAGACGCGCAGCCCGTAGGCCACGTGCTCGGGCCCCATGCCGAGAGCGACACGGAGTCTGCGGGCGGTGAGGTTGTCGAAGGGCGGTCCGGGCTGGTTCGGCAGGGCTGGGGGTCGGCGCACGGCCCACAAGTTAGGGAAACGGACGTCCGGTGACTACGGTCTGTTCGGCCAGGATCACGGATTGTGGGAATCTACGGTTTCGGCTGCACGTTCGGGCTGGCCGAAGATCGTCTGTCGGCGGTGCGGGCGCGGTGGCGAGGATGGCGCCGGGCGCCCGGACGGGTGGCCGGAAAGAGGTGTGATCTTCGTGTACGAAGTGAATGGCAAGGTAGAGGGGCATATTCGCGAGCGGCTGCTGGCGCCGAACTTCTGGCATCTGGCGACCGTCGGTCCGGACGGAGCGCCGCAGGTCTCGCCCATGTGGGCGGATCTCGAAGGTGAGTACGTCATGGTCAACACGGCGATCGGACGTGTGAAGGAGGAAAACCTGCGGCGCAATCCGAACGTTTCCCTCTCCCACCACGACCCCGACAACCCCTACGACCGCGTCGAGATCCGGGGCCGGGTGGTGCGGTTCGTGGAGGGCGAGGAGGCGGAGCGCTCCATGGACCGGCTCACGCGGAAGTACATCGGCGAGGAGCGGTATCCGTGGCTTCTTGAGGGGGAGCGGCGGGTGATGCTGCTGATCGCGCCGGTGCGGGTGCGCAGAGTCGTGGGAGTGGAGCCGTTCCGGCCCGGGGTGCTCCCTTCGTGAGCCGGGTCATCCCTTGACCGCTCCGCCCAGTGCGAAGCCCCCGCCCAGCCGCCGGGCGATCAGTACGTACAGCAGGATCACCGGCGTCGAGTAGACGATCGAGAACGCGGCGAGCTGCCCGTACGCCACCATCCCGCGGTTGCCGAAGAACTCGTTGATGCTCACGGACGCAGGCATCTGGTCCGGGGTGAGCAGCAGCATGAACGGCACGAAGAAGTTGCCCCACATCATGACGAAGGAGAAGACCGTCACGACCGCGACGCCGGGGCCCATCAGGGGCAGCACGATCCTGGTGAGCGACTGGAGGGAGCCCGCACCGTCCGTCCAGGCCGCCTCCTCCAGTTCCTTCGGGACGCCGTCCATGAAGTTCTTCATCAGCCAGATGGCGAAGGGGAGTTGGGAGGCAGCGAAGAAGAGGATGGTGCCCTGGAGGGTGTCGATCAGGTCGACCTGCACGAACAGGGCGTACACCGGCACCATGATCGCCGTGATGGGCAGGCTGGTCGCGAAGAGGATCGACAGCAGGAAGGGCCGGTTGAGACGGGAGCTGAAGCGGGACAGCGGATAGGCCGCGAGGGCCGCGCAGACCACCGTCAGCAGGGTCGCCCCGCCGCACAGGATCAGGCTGTTGAGCAGCGGGGTGAAGGTGATGTCGGAGGTCAGGATCGCGTCGAAGTTCTCGAGGGTGATGCCGTCGGGGGCCTTCACCCTCAGGTCGGCGTGCGGATCGAGGGCCGAGAGGACCACCCAGGCGAGCGGCAGCACGAACGCGGCGGCGACCGCCAACAGGCCCGCGTCGGCGGCCAGTCGGCGGTTGCGGCGGCGGTCGGCGAGATGCGTGGCGGCCATGGTCAGACCTCCGTCCGCAGCAGGCGCATATAGACCACGGAGAAAACGGACCCCACCAGGAGCAGCAGCAGGGCCACCGCGGTGCCGTAGCCGATCATGCTGTTCTGGAAGGCCTGTTCGTACATGAACAGGGGCAGGGTCTGGCTCTTGTCGCCCGGCCCGCCCCTCGTCATCACCCAGATCAGCCCGAAGACCGACAGCGTCTGGAGGGTGTTGAGCATCAGGTTCGTGCCGATGGAGCGCCGGATCATCGGCAGGGTGATGTGCCACATCCGGCGCCAGCCGCCGGCGCCGTCGACCTCGGCGGCCTCCGTGATCTCCTTCGGTATCTCGCCGAGCGCCGCTGTGTAGACCAGCATCGAGAAGGCGGTGCCGCGCCAGACGTTCGCGAAGGACACCGCCAGGATCGGCAGGGTGAACAGCCAGTTCTGGGACGGGAGATGGAGCAGGTCGAGCAGGGCGTTCAGAGTGCCCTCCTTGCGGAAGAAGGCGTAGAGGAGGAACCCCGCGACGACCTCCGGGAGCACCCACGCGGTGATGACGATGCCTCCGGTGAGTGTGCGCACGGGCTTCGAGGCGCGCTGCATGAGCGCCGCCAGGGCCAGGCCCAGCGTGTTCTGCCCGATCAGCGACGACACGACCGTGAACACCAGCGTCAGCCATACGGCGTTGAGGAACTCCTCGTCCTGGAAGGCCGTGCGGAAGTTCTCGAAGCCGACGAAGGACGACTCGGCCTGACCGGTCAACTGCAGGTCGGTGAAGGCGATGTAGGCGCAGTAGGCGATGGGACCGGCGAGGAAGAGGAGCAGCAGGACGAGTGCGGGCGTGACCGGGAGGGCGCGGGCGAGGGAGCGCCGGTTCACTTTTCTATCACTTGGTCGTCCGTGGCCTCCTTGAGCGAGTCGTCGTAGTTCCGGGCCGCCTCCTCGACGGAGGTGTCACCGGTCGTCACGCCCTCCATCGCCTCCTGGATCGCGGTGGAGACCTTCGGGTACGCCGGGTAGGCGGGCCGGTAGTGGGTGCTGGCGACCAGATCGGTGAAGAACTTGATGCCGGGCTGGGCCTTGGCGTACGCGGGGTCCGCGGCCACGTCCTCGCGTACCGAGATGCCCGAGTTGGCGATGTACCACTTCTGGGCGTTGGCCTTGGTCTGCATCGTTCTGATGAACTCGAAGGCGAGGTCGGGGTTGGCCGCCTTGGCGGGGACGGCCCAGGTCCAGCCGCCGGACATGCTCACCTTGCCGGGGGCCTGGCCGTGCTGGGTCGGCATGTACGCGAGCCCCAGCTTGCTCGACCACTCGGGCCATTCGTGTCCGCTGCCGGGCAGCCAGTCCTGCGGGAGCCAGGAACCGTCGAGATTGATGCCGAGCTTGCCCTTGGGCAGCAGGTCGCCCCGGACGATGGTCTGGATGTTGGGGTCGAGGGCGGTGGACACGTCCGGGCCGAGCTTCTCCCGGTAGACGGTCTCGACGAAGGAGAGGGCGTCCTCGAAGCCCTGGCTGCCGGCGATCCACTTCTTCGCGGCATCGTCGTACAGACGGTCCTCGGTCCCGTACAGCAGCATCTCGAAGCCCTGCATGGCGGCGGCCTCACCCGCGGGTTTGCCGGTGTAGACGTTGAGGGGGGTGACGTCCGGGACCCTGCGCTTGATGGTGCGGGCGGCGTCGAGGACCTCGTCCCAGGTCTTCGGCTGCCAGTCGGCGGGCAGGCCGGCCTTGGCGAAGATCCCCTTGTCGTACCAGAGACCCCGGGTGTCCGTGCCGTCCGGGACGCCGTACGTCTTGCCGTCCTCGGCTTTGGCGGCGGCCTTCGCGGTGTCGATGAACCGGTTCCAGTCGGGCCATTTGGCGAGGTAGGCGTCGAGGGGCTTCAAGTACCCGCTGGTGATGTCGGAGTTGATGAGGAAGGTGTCCTCGTAGACCAGGTCGGGGGCGGTTTTCGCGGAGCGGAGCATCTGCTGCAGCTTGGTGTAGTACTCCGAGTCCGGGGCCTTGATCGGGACGAGCTCGACCTTCTTGCCGGGGTTCGCCTTCTCGAACTGCTTCTTCATGTCCGCGAGGTAGTCGTCCATGACGTGGATCGAGTTGTCCGTGGACTGCTTGAACGAGACCTTCACGGTGTCCGGATCGCTGCCGGAACCGCCGCAGGCGGTGAGGGCGGATGCGGCGAGGGCGGTGGCGAGCAGGGAGGGGAGTACGGCGGTGGGGCGCACGGGCATGACCTCCTACGGGCTCACGTCGTTGTGGCCGGGACGGCTGCCGTGTGAACGTAAGAGGAGTGGTCTAGTCCCGTCAATGACCGTGCACGGGCTCGGACTTACCGACCCCGGACCTACTGCTGCCCCTGCCCCCTGACCCACCGGTACTGCAACTCCGGCCGCCCCACCGTCCCGTACTGCGGACTGCGTGCCGCCCGGCCCGCGTCGACCAGGTGTTCCAGGTAGCGGCGGGCCGTGATCCGGGAGATCCCGACCACCTCGGCCAGGCCGGTCGCGGTGAGCCCCTCCGCGCAGTCCCGCAGGGCCACCGTCACCCGCTCCAGGGTCGGGGCGCTGAGCCCTTTGGGCAGGGCGGCCGGGCCCGGGGCCCGGAGCGTGGCCAGCGCGCGGTCCACCTCGTCCTGACCGCTCGCCTCACCGGCCGACGCATGGAACTCCGCGTACCGGATCAACCGGTCGCGCAGGGTGGCGAAGGTGAACGGCTTCAGCACGTACTGCACGACACCCAGCGAGACGCCCTCGCGGACGACCGTCAGATCCCGGGCCGAGGTCACCGCTATCACGTCCGCCTGGTGTCCGGCCGCGCGCAGCTGACGGGCCAGTTGGAGGCCGTGCCCGTCCGGCAGATGCAGGTCGAGCAGGAGCAGGTCGACGGCCGTGCGGTCCAGGAGACGGCGGGCCTCCGCGCCCGTGTGCGCCTTGCCCACGGCCGTGAAGCCGGTGACGCGGTTGACGTACAGGACGTGCGCGTCGGCGGCGACCGGGTCGTCCTCGACGACCAGGACACGGATGGGCTGCTGGGTGGTCATACGTCGCCTCCGGGGGCCGTGGCACCGTGGGGGACCGTAGCGCTGTCTGCGGCCTTGGGGGTCTTGGGGGCGGTGAGGGTTTCCGGGCCGGTGGCGTGCTCGGGAGCCGTCGTGTTGTCGGGGGTGGTGGCGGTCTCCGGGGCCGTGGTGTGTTTGGGGTCGGTGGTGGTGTCTGTGGCCCTGGGGGTCTTGGGGGCGGTGAGGGCTTCCGGGCCGGTGGCGGTCTCCGGGGCCGTGGTGTGCTCGGGGTCGGTGGTGCTGTCTGCGGTCTTGTCGTTCTTGGGGGCCGTGGCGTGTTCGGGCGCGGTGGAGTCATCGGGCGCGGTGGCCCTCCCCGCGGCCATGGCGCCCTCAGCGACGGTGGCGCTCTCCAGAGTCGTCGTGTCCTCCGGGGCCGTGGCATCCTCAGGGCCACTGGATTCGCCCCCCAGGGGCAGCCGTACCTCGAACTCGGCGCCGCCCCCTTCGGCCTCCGTCACGGTCAGGGTGCCCTTGCAGCGGTTGACCGCCTGCCGGACGAGCGCCAGGCCGAGCCCGCGCCCGCCCGGACCCGCCGGCTTCGTCGAGAAGCCCCGTTCGAAGACCGCCTCCGCGTGCGCCGGGTCCACCCCGGCCCCGGTGTCGGACACCCGCAGCACCAGTTCCGAGCGGTCCGGATCGGCGTACGCCGTCACCGTCACCCGCGCCCGCACGCTGCCCTGCGCCGCGTCCACCGCGTTGTCGATGAGGTTGCCGAGGATCGTGACCAGGTCCCGGGCCGGAAGGCTCTCCGGCAGCAGCCCGTCGTCCAGGCGGCTGTCCTCCGACACGACCAACTCCACGCCGCGTTCGTTCGCCTGCGCGGTCTTGCCCAGCAGCAGGGCGGCCAGGACGGGCTCGCCGACCGCCGCCACGACCTGGTCGGTCAGCGCCTGCGCCAGCTCCAGTTCGGCGGTCGCGAAGTCCACCGCCTGCTCCGCGCGGCCCAGTTCGATCAGGGAGACGACCGTGTGCAGCCGGTTCGCCGCCTCGTGGGCCTGGGAGCGCAACGCCTGGGTGAAGCCCCGCTCGGAGTCCAGCTCGCCCATCAGGGACTGGAGTTCGGTCACATCGCGCAGGGTCACCACGGTGCCGCGCTGCTCTCCGCCGGAGACCGGGGAGGTGTTGACGACCAGCACCCGCGAGGACGTCAGATGCACCTCGTCGACCCGTGGCTCCGAGGCGAGCAGCGCACCCGTCAGCGGCGCCGGCAGCCCGAGATCGGCAACCGACCGCCCGATCACCCTGTCCTGCGGGGACACCCCCAGCAACTCCCGTCCGCCGTCGTTGATCAGCGCGACACGGTACTGCCCGTCCAGCATCAGCAGCCCCTCGCGTACCGCGTGCAGGGCGGCCTGGTGATAGTCGTGCATCCTGCTGAGCTCGGCCGCGTTCATGCCGTGCGTGTGGCGGCGCAGGCGGGCGTTGACGACGTACGTGCCGATGGCGCCGAGCGCGAGCGCGCCGCCCGCGACGGCGAGCAGGGCGGTGAGCTGGCCCTGCACCCGCTCGCTGATCTTCTCGACCTGTATACCGGCGCTGACCAGGCCGATGACCTTCCCGTTGTCGTCCTTGACCGGGGTGACCGCGCGGACCGAGGCGCCCAGGGTGCCGGTGTAGGTCTCCGTGAAGGTCTCGCCCTTGAGCGCACGTTCGGTGTTGCCCAGGAAGTGCTTGCCGATCTGGTCCGGGTCGGGGTGGGTCCAGCGGATGCCCTGCGGACTCATGATCGTGACGAAGTCGACCTCGGTGTCGGCCATGACCCGCAGCGCGTAGGGCTGAAGTGCGGCCGTGGGTTTCGGCGTGCCGATCGCCTCGCGCACCGACGGGGAGTCCGCGACCGCCCGCGCCACGGCCCTGGCCTGAACCCGCGCCGCCTCCTCGGCCTGACCGCGGTCACTGACGTACGTGAACAGCGCGTACCCCGCCACGACCACGGCGATCAGCACGGCCTGCATGGCGAAGAGCTGGGCCGCGAGGCTGCGGGGTCTCGGTACGGGGATGCGCATGTCGTCAGTCTGCCTCCCTGGCTGATTGTGAACTAAATGAACGGAAGGGTGACCGCCCTCACAGGGCGGGAGATAGTCACGGCATTCCTTCAAAGCCCGGACGTGAGCCGCACGCCGGTCATGCCGACGAAGACGTCAAGGAGGGCAGCCGTGGCCGCCAGCACCCCCGATACGGCACCCGCAGTCAAAAAGGACCGCACTCACTACCTCTACATCGCGGTGATCGTCGCGGTCGCCCTCGGTATCACGGTCGGCCTGGTCGCACCCGACTTCGCCGTGGAGCTCAAGCCCATCGGTACCGGGTTTGTGAACCTGATCAAGATGATGATCTCGCCGATCATCTTCTGCACGATCGTGCTCGGTATCGGATCGGTACGGAAGGCCGCCAAGGTCGGCGCCGTCGGCGGTATCGCGCTCCTCTACTTCACGATCATGTCGCTGGTCGCGCTGGGCATCGGCCTGGTCGTCGGCAACATCCTGGACCCGGGTACCGGCCTCGCCGTGACCGACGCGGTCAAGGACGTCGGCCATGCGCAGGTCGACGCGGAGGCCAAGGACACCACCGAGTTCCTGCTCGGCATCATCCCGACCACGTTCGTCTCCGCCTTCACCGAGGGCGAGGTGCTCCAGACCCTGCTGATCGCCCTGCTCGCCGGTTTCGCGCTGCAGGCCATGGGTCCGGCCGGAGCACCGGTCCTGCGCGGTGTCGAGCACATCCAGCGGCTCGTCTTCCGCATCCTCGCCATGGTGATGTGGGCCGCCCCGATCGGCGCCTTCGGCGCGATGGCAGCCGTCGTGGGTTCCGCGGGCGTGGACGCGCTCAAGGACCTCGCGCTCCTGATGGTCGGCTTCTACATCACCTGCTTCCTGTTCGTGATCATCGTGCTCGGCACCCTGCTGCGGATCATCGCGGGCCTGAACATCCTCACGCTCTTCAAGTACCTGGGCCGTGAGTTCCTGCTGATCCTGTCGACCTCGTCCTCCGAGTCCGCGCTGCCGAGGCTCATCGCGAAGATGGAGCACCTGGGCATCAGCAAGCCGGTCGTCGGCATCACGGTCCCGACCGGTTACTCCTTCAACCTCGACGGCACCATGATCTACATGACCATGGCCTCGCTGTTCATCGCCGACGCCATGGGCACGCCGATGTCGATCGGTGAGCAGATCCCGCTGCTGCTCTTCCTGTTCGTCGCCTCGAAGGGCGCCGCCGGTGTCACCGGTGCCGGTCTCGCGACCCTGGCCGGCGGTCTCCAGTCGCACAAGCCCGCGCTGGTGGACGGCATCGGCCTGATCGTCGGCATCGACCGCTTCATGAGCGAGGCGCGCGCCCTGACCAACTTCGCGGGCAACGCCGTCGCCACCGTCCTGATCGGCACCTGGACCAAGGAGATCGACCGCGAGCGCGTCGACCAGGTGCTCGCCGGTCACCTGCCCTTCGACGAGAAGACGCTCCTCGACCACGATGACGACGCGGTCTCGGCGGACATCCCCGAGCAGGGCGGCGAGAAGGAGCTGGCCAAGGCCTGAGCGGCCGGACGCCGGTGGCCGAACGGCCACACAGAGCTGAGCCGGGCCCGACCTGAACCCGGGCCCGGCTCCCGCCCCGGGCGGCCGAGTACTCCCCCGTAGCTCGGCCGCCCGGACCCACTCCCCGAAGAACAGCTCAGTCGCTCAGTTTCGCCACCAGCGCGGTGGCCAGAGAGGCGGGTACGCCCGCCGCGGTCAGAACGGTGACCGCGGTGGAGCGGCCCGCCTCTTCCGCGTCCAGCAGCCCGTCGTTCACCGCCTCCATCACCGCGAACATCATCTGCTCGTGGACGTACGCCAGCGCGGGCGCGGGCAGCGGTGAGACGAAGACGCCCGTGTCCAGGCCGCGCCGGAGCAGCTCGGTGCAGGCCTCGCGCACGGGGGCGAGGCGCTCGCGGATGCCCTGCACGGTGACGCTGCGCTGGGCGAGCGCGACCAGGATGCGATAGCGGTCGGCGACCTCCCAGACCGCGAGCACGGAGCCCGCCACGGCCTGCGCCAGGTCCTCGGCCCCCTCGCGTCCCGCCGCGTGCGCGGCCGCCACCGCCTCCACGGCCCCGTCGACGAGCGTGCCGATCAGCGCCTCACGGCTCGGGAAGTGGCCGTACACGGTCCGTCGTACGACACCCGCGGCGCGCGCGATCTGGTCCATGGACGCGTCGGGGTCGCGCAGCAGCTCGGTGAGTGCGACATCGAGGATGTGGCGGCGGTTGGCTTCGGCGCGAGGTGAGTGGCCCGTGGTCATGGGCGTCATTGTGCCCCTCCCCGACTGAACTTGCACATGGTTGTGCAGCAGGCGTACATTGCGCAGCGTTGAGCAAATGCACATCACTGTGCAAGTCTGCCGAGGAAGGCCACCCCTGCCATGCGACTCGTCATGACCGAACCGGTCGAGAAGATGGAGCGCCCCTACGCCCGCCGCTGGTGGGCACTCCTCGTCCTCTGCCTCAGCCTGCTGATCATCGTGATGGCGAACACCGCCCTCACGGTCGCGGCCCCCGACATGACCGAGGACCTCGGTCTGTCCAGCGCCGACCTCCAGTGGGTGATCGACGGCTACACCGTCCCGTACGCCGCGCTGATGCTGCTGTTCGGCGCGATCGGCGACAAGTACAGCCGCCGCGGGGCGCTGCTGCTGGGGCTCGGAGTGTTCGGGGGCGGCGCGGTCTTCGGCTACCTCGCCGACAGTGCCACGACGGTCATCGCGGCCCGCGCGGTGATGGGCACCGGCGCCGCGATGATCATGCCGGCCACGCTGTCCCTGCTCGCCGCGACCTTCCCGCGCGGTGAGCGGGCCAAGGCGATCACCGTGTGGACCGCCACCTCCGGCGTGGCGATCGCGGCCGGTCCGCTGGTCGCGGGCGCACTCCTGGAGCACCACGCCTGGACGTCCACGTTCCTGATCAACGTCCCGATCGCGGCCGTCGCCGTCGTCGCCGCTCTCGTCCTCGTCCCGCCGTCCAGGGCCGCGAAGCACGGTCGTATCGACTACGTCGGCGGTCTGCTGTCGGTCGTGTGGATCGGCGCCCTGATCTACATGATCATCGAGGGCCCGCACTTCGGCTGGCACGCCAAGGCTCTTGCCGCCGCCGGGGTCGCGGCCGTCGGTCTGGTGCTCTTCGTCGTGTGGGAGCTGCGCCATCCGCGCCCCCTCGTCGACGTCCGCCGCTTCACCGACCGCGGCTTCGCGGGCTCCAACCTCGCCGTCGCCCTGTTCTTCCTGGCCGTCTTCGGCGCCTTCTACTACCTCACCCAGCACCTCCAGTTCGTGCTCGGCTACAGCGCCCTGGAGACCGGCCTGCGCATGCTGCCGCTGGCCGGCGCGGTCTTCGTCGGCTCGGCCCTGACCGGGTTCCTCACCCCGCGGGTCGGCATGAAGTGGACGGTCACCGCGGGCATGGTCGGCGGCACGGCGGCCCTCGCCCTGCTCACCCGGATCGACGCGGGTTCGTCGTACGGCGATTTCGTCGCGCCCCTGATGGTGCTGGGCCTGGCGATCGGCCTCGCCCTCTCGCCCGCCACGGACGCGATCATGGGAGCCTTCCCCGAGTCCGAACTGGGCGTCGGCGGCGCGGTGAACGACACCTCGATCGAGCTCGGCGGCTCGCTCGGCATCGCGATCCTCGGCTCGCTGCTGGCCACCTCGTACGCGGACCACCTCTCCGACGCCACCGCCGGCAGCAAGCTTCCCGCCTCGACGCTGGACGCGGCGCAGGACTCGGTCGGAGCCGGATACACGGTCGCGCAGGGCATCGGCGAGCGGGCCCAGCAGGTCGCCGCGCAGGCCGCCCGGGCCACCGACCCCCAGCAGGCGGCCCAGCTGAAGGCACAGGCCGGGCAGCTGGCCTCCGGTGCCCGGCAGATGGCGGACGCGGTCGGCTCGTCCTTCTCCGACGCGGTGGCGCACACCAGCCTGATCGGGGCGATCGTGCTGGGCGTCGGCACGGTGGTGGTCGCGGTGCTGCTGCCCGGTCGCAAGGCCGCGGAGCCCGCTGCTCAGAACGCTGAGGAGAAGGAGCTGGTCGGCACCCGCTGACTCACCGAACTCTTACCCGGCCCCACTAGCGTGCCGTCCCCGGACGGCACGCTTTTCCATCGGAGGCACACGGGGGATGAAGATCGACTGGGACCGGCGCACCTGTGCACGCCGCGGCCATGTGACGTACGCGCCGGACGAGCCCCTCCTCCGGGACCGGCTGTACGCCGAGACCGCCCTGGGCGGGGTGTGGCGCTGCCTGCGCTGCGGCGACTTCGCCCTCGGCGAGCCGCACGGCTCGGGGCCCGCGGACCACGCGCCCCTCGTGCCGCGCGGCAAGGTGCTCAGGGACCTGTTCATCCTGCGCTTCCTCGCGCTCGAACGGGCGGTGCGCGGGGTGTTCATCGTGCTGGCCGCGGTGGCGGTGTGGAAGTTCAGCAACAGCCAGGACGCGGTGCGCCGGCTCTTCGACGAGTATCTGGACGTCTTCCGGCCGGTGTTCCGGCACTTCCACTACGACCTCGACCACTCACCGGTCGTCGGCACCGTCCAGAAGACGTTCGGGTACGAGCACCACACCCTTGTCCTCGTGGCCGTGCTGCTGCTGGCGTACGCCGTCATCGAGCTCGTCGAGGCGGTCGGCCTCTGGTACGCCAAGCGCTGGGCTGAGTACCTGACGGTGGTCGCGACCGCCGCCTTCCTGCCGTTGGAGATCTACGAACTCACCGAGCGCATCAGCTGGTTGAAGATCGCCACACTGTTCCTCAACATCCTCGCCGTCCTCTACATCCTGCTGGCCAAGCGTCTGTTCGGCCTCCGCGGCGGTCACCGGGCCTTCGAGGAGGAACGGCAGAGCGCGTCGCTGCTGGAGGTGGAGGAGGCCGGCGGGCTGAGCGAGCTCAGCGCATCGGGTCACGCCCCCGGGCCCACGGGTCGGTGATCTCCGGGAGCAGCGTCAGCGCCTCGCGCAGCTGCGCCGGGCTTGGGCGGGGCGCCTGTGGGGGTGCCGGGTCAGGTTGTTGGGCGGGTGCGGGCCGGTGGGGGCTGGTCGCGCAGTTCCCCGCGCCCCTGGGGAGTTGCAGCCGCTCGCGCCACGACGAACCGTTCGCCACCCCGCGCGCCACGACGAATCGGTAACCACCTCACGCGCCACGCCGGGTCGTTGGCCGTATGCCGTGCCCAGGCCGATCGCGTTCGCCCGCAGCCCAACCCCAGGGTGCCGTACCGGATCTCAGGCGGCGGTGCCGAGTGTCTCGGCCACCGCCCGTGGTAGCCATTGCCGTGCGTCGCCGAAGGTGAACCCGAGGCGGGTGGCGCGGAAGTTGTCCATGCCGTAGGAGCGGGTGAAGGAGAACGGTGAGACCTCGCCGAGCTCGACCAGTTGGAGGACGGTCTTCCCCTCGGGGAAGTGCGCGGCCACCGCCCTGCACAACTCCTCCGTGCCCAGCAGCCCGTGGGAGGCCGCGTTGACGGGGCCGGTGAAGTCCTGGCCCACCGTCCAGGCGAGGAAGTCGGCGATCTCCTCGACGTGGATGTAGGTGGCGGGCTGGTTGTCCACCGGGACGGCGATGGGCTCGCCGGTGCGGATACGGTCCGCGTAATGGGCGAGCCGCCCGGTGAAGTCGTCGTCCCCGCCCAGGACATGGGCCACGCGGACGGTCGTAAAGGGAAATACGGCGTCGGCGGCGAACACGGATTCCGCCTGTCGCTTTCCTTCTCCGTAATGGGAGTCGAGGAATTCGGGGTCGTCCCAGGGAAGTCCGAGATCGACGGGTACGGTCGCCGGGTCGACGGCGTCCTCCCGGACGAGGGCGATCGAGTCCTCGTACTCGTACACCTCCACGGTCGAGGTCATCACATAGCGGCGGGTGCGTCCGGCGAAGACCCGGCGGGCGACCGCCGCCTGGCGCGGGGTGTAGCAGACCTGGTCGACGACGACATCGAACGTGCGGGAGCCCAGAGCGCTGCGCAACGAGCCTTCGTCGTCGCGGTCCGCGACCAGGTGAACCGCCCCGCGAGGGGGTGCGGACGAGCCCCGGTTGAGGACCGTGACCCGGTCGCCCGCGGCCAGCAGCCGTGCGATCAGCCGCTTGCCGAAGTAACGGCTGCCGCCGATGACCAATACCTCTCGTGGGGTTTCCATGACCATAATTCTCCCGGCGTATGTCCACGTATTGAAGGGGGAACCATGGGAGTTCGGGAAGTACCACCGAAAGAACCATGGCATCTGCGCGCCACCGCCGACGAAACCTCGGTGGCCTTCGACGCGCTGGACCGGCAGATCCTGGAGCTCCTCCAGAGCGACGGCCGGATCAAGCTCAGCGAGCTGGGCCGCAGGGTGCGGCTGAGCCCGGCGGCGGTCACCGAGCGGGTGCGGCGGCTCGAGGCGGCGGGCGTGATCAGCGGCTACGGCGCCCACGTGGTCCCGGCCCGGCTCGGCTACGGCATCCAGGCGTTCATCCGGGTCAGCCCGCACGGCGGCTACAACCTCAGGCATCCGAGGACCCTGGAGCTGATGGAGCGCCCCGAGGTCACCGAGGTGCACCACGTGGTCGGCGAGGACTGCTGGATCCTCAAGGTCGCCGTCCGGGACACGGTCCACCTGGAGGACGTCCTGGAAGAGGTCTCCACCCTGGGCCGCACGACGACGTCGATCGTGCTGACCTCTCCGGTGCAGCGCAAACCGCTCTTGCCTTGACGTCGGCGTCAAGGACTACGTTCGTGGGCATGCGAATCGGCGAGCTGGCCGCACGGGCCGGGACCACGACGCGGACGCTGCGCTACTACGAGGCGCGGGGCCTGCTGCCCGCGCGGCGCGGCCACAACGGATACCGGACCTACGACGAGGACGACCTGAAGCTGCTCCGGCAGATACGGACGCTCCAGGACTTCGGGTTCGACCTGGAGGAGACGCGGCCGTTCGTGGAGTGTCTGCGGGCCGGTCATCCCGAGGGCGATGCGTGCCCCGCCTCGCTCGCGGTCTACCGGCGCAAGCTCGGTGAACTGGACGCGCTGATCGGTGAGTTGCAGTCCGTGCGGGCCCAGGTCGGGCAGCAGCTGGAGCGGGCCGAGCGGGCGCGGGACGGGCTGGCCGCCGACGCGGAGGTTCCGGGTGGTCCGGAGCCGCAGTGCGAACTGGGAGGGATCCACAGGTGATCAGGGCAGCGGGTGTGGCAGAAGTGACGGACACGGACTTCGAGACGGAGGTGCTCGGCTCGGAGCTGCCGGTGCTGGTGGAGTTCACCGCCGACTGGTGTCCGCCGTGCCGGCAGATGAAGCCGGTGCTGACGGCTCTCGCCGCGGAGGAGGGCGAGCGGCTCAAGGTGGTCCAACTGGACGTCGACACCAATCCGCTGACCACGAACGCCTACAAGGTGCTGTCGATGCCCACCTTCATGGTGTTCCGGGGCGGGGAGCCCGTGCGGTCGATGGTGGGGGCGAGGCCCAAGCGGCGGCTGCTGGAGGAGCTGACGGACGTCCTGTGACCTGACGCAATACAGAGAAATCCCCCGAGCGATTGCGCTCGGGGGATTTCTCTGCGTATATTCAATGATTCGCGACTTCATATGTATTGGGTCGCAAAGAAGCTCAGTGAGCACAGTATATCCGGGCGGGAGTGGAATTGTCAAACACCGGTTTTCCGGACGATGAATTGCGGCAGGAGCAGGAATTCATCGACGGGCTGTACGCACATGTGGACGCCCTGCGCGGCGACACCGAGGTCTCCGTCACGGACGCGCTCGCCCAGGGCAACACCCCCATGCAGGCGCGCCTGGAGCGGGACATCCTGGTCGCCGAGCGCTCGGGGCTGCTGGCCGCGCTGAACGCGGTCGACGGCTCGCTCTGCTTCGGCCGGATCGACCTCACCTCGGGCACCACCCACCACATCGGCCGGATCGGACTGCGCGCCGAGGACGCCGAACGCACCCCGATCCTCATCGACTGGCGAGCCGGCGTCGCCCGCCCCTTCTACCTGGCCACCGGTCACACCCCGATGGGCCTGCGCCGCCGCCGGCACATCGGCACCGAGGGCCGCCGGGTGACCGACCTGCACGACGAGATCCTCGACCTGGGCGACCAGGAACGGACCGGTCACGAGGACCCGACCGGCGACGCCGTGCTGCTCGCCGCGCTCAACTCCGCCCGCACCGGCCGCATGAGCGACATCGTGCAGACCATCCAGGCCGAGCAGGACGAGATCATCCGTGCCCCCCACCGCGGGGTGCTGGTGGTCGAGGGCGGCCCGGGCACCGGCAAGACGGCCGTCGCCCTGCACCGGGCCGCGTATCTCCTCTACGAACACCGGGAGTTGCTGGCCAAGCGTGCCGTGCTGATCGTCGGGCCCAACCCCGCCTTCCTCGGTTACATCGGCGAGGTGCTGCCCTCGCTGGGCGAGACCGGCGTGCTGCTCGCGACGGTCGGGGAGCTCTTCCCCGGGGTGAAGGCGACGGCGACCGACAGCCGCGCGGCGGCCGCGGTGAAGGGGCGTGCCGCCATGGCGGACGTCCTCGCCGACGTCGTACGCGACTGGCAGGCCCTGCCCGACCCGGTGATCGCGATCGAGCACGACCGCGAGATCCTCATGCTCGACGACGGCCTGGTGAAGGTCGCCCGCGAGCGCACCCGGGCCGCCCGGCTGCCGCACAACGCGGCCCGTGAGCACTTCGAGGGCCACATCCTCAACACGCTCACCGACATGGTCGCCGAACGCATCGGCACGGACCCGTTCGACGGGACGAATCTGCTGGACCCGAGCGACATCACGCAGATCCGCGATGAACTCGCCGAGAACCCCGAAGTCTGGGCCGCCATCGACCAGTTGTGGCCACGTCTGACCCCGCAGCGGCTGGTCGCGGACTTCCTCGCCGATCCGGTCGGCTACCTCCCCGACGAGGACGCGGCCGCCATCCGCCGCCCGGTGACCCGGGGTTGGACGGTGGCGGACGTCCCCCTGCTCGACGAGGCGGCCGAACTCCTCGGCGTGGACGAGCGGCTGGCCCGGGCCCGGGCCGAGCGCGAGCGGGAGACGCAGATCGCCTATGCGCAGGGCGTGCTGGACGTGTCGTACGCCTCGCGGACCTACGAGTTCGACGACAAGGACGAGGAGGACTCCGAGGTCCTGTCCGCGCACGACATCATCGACGCCGAGCGGTTCGCCGAACGGCAGGAGGAGGACGACCACCGCAGCGCCGCCGAGCGCGCGGCGGCCGACCGCACCTGGGCGTTCGGGCACATCATCGTCGACGAGGCGCAGGAGTTGTCGCCCATGGCCTGGCGGCTGCTCATGCGGCGCAGCCCGACCCGTTCGATGACCCTGGTCGGCGACCCGGCGCAGACCGCGGAGGCGGCGGGTGTGGGTTCCTGGCAGAAGATCCTGGAGCCGTACGTCGAGGACCGCTGGGAGCACGCCCGATTGGGCGTCAACTACCGCACCCCGGCCGAGATCATGGAGCTCGCGGCCGCCGTGGTGCGGGCCTCGGACCCCGGCTTCGAGCCGCCGAGTTCGGTGCGGTCGACAGGGGAACGGCCGTGGGTGCGCGCCACGGACGACCTCCCCGGCGCGGTCGCGGAGGCGGTGAAGGAGCTGACCCCCGCCGAGGGGCGGCTCGCGGTCATCGCCCCGCGTCATCTGCACCGCAGGCTGGCGGCCCGGCTCGACGGGGTGACCGCGGGCGCGGAGCCGGATCTGACGCGGACCGTCGTACTCCTCGACCCCCGGCAGTCGAAGGGGCTCGAATTCGACTCCGTGCTCGTGGTCGAGCCGGGGCTGTACGGCACGAGCGACCTCTATGTGGCGCTGACCCGGGCGACCCAGCGGCTGGGGGTGCTGCACACGGGCCGGCTGCCGAAGGCGCTGGCCGACACATCCGTATCGGGGATCACCGAGCCGTAACAGTTCCTGTCATGGTCACTGCGTGTGCACGGCCGGTGCGGTAAGCGTGTGCGGTATGGAAGCCCACTCCCACGCGACCCCGCCGGCCGACGGCCCCACGCTCGGGTCGCTGCCCGTCGAGCCGCTGCTCACCGCCGAGTTCGACGTCGACCCCGGCGCGGTGTACGAACGCCTGCGCAGCACCTACGGGCCGGTCGCGCCGGTCGGTCTGATGGGGGTGCCGGTGTGGCTGGTACTCGGGTACACCGAGGTCACCGAGGTGCTGCGGAACGAGAGTCTGTGGCGGCGGGACATCCGGTACTGGCGGGCGCGGGCCGAGGGGCGGCTGCCGCAGGGCTGGCCGTTGCTGGCCGGTTACGAGGTACGGCAGATGATGTTCATGGACGACGACGAGCATCTGGGGGCCCGGCGCACCCATCACTCGGCGCTGAGCCCCTTCCAGGACGCGCGGAGTCCGGAGGGGTGGCAGCTGCGGGCCGCCGTCGCACGGTACGCCGACGAGCTGGTCGGGATGCTGGCGGCGGAGTCCGGGTCCGTGGGGTTCGCGGATCTCGGGGCGCAGTACACGCGGCCCTTGCTGCTCATGGTCACGACCAAGCTGTTCGGCTGTCCTGTGGAGTTGGGCGACGAGCTGGTCATGGATCTGTGGCGGATGCTGGACGGGGGGCCGGACTCGGGGCCCGCGACGGCGCGTGCCCTGGGAGCCTTCACCCGTCTCGCCGCGCATCGCAGGGCCCGGCCGGGTGACGATCTCACGTCCTACATGCTGCTCGCGGATCCGGGGTTGAGCGACGAGCAGCTCGGGCGGGAGCTGTTCATGAACGCCGTGTATCTGAACGACATCACCGGGAACATGGTGCTCAACACACTGCTGGAGGTGCTGCGGGGGAACGCGACGGTCCGGCGGAGCCTTTCGGCCGGGCAGCTGGGAGAAACGGTCAACCGGGCGGCGCTGGCGAATCCTCCGGTGGCCAACATGTGCTTCCGGTTCGCCGCGCGGGACGTGCGGCTGGGGGAGGTGTGGGTGCGGGCGGGGGACGCGGTGTCCCCCTCCGCCGCGGCTGCCCATCGTGACCTGCTGGCGATCAGCTCGTCCCACCTGGTGGGGTCGACAGTGTCCACCCGGGCGCATCTGGGGTGGGGGGCCGGGCCGCATCAATGCCCCAGCGCGGCGCGTGAGTTGGGCGGGATGATCGTGGCGACCGCGGTCGGACGCGTCCTCGACCACTTCGCGCGCGCGGAACTCACCCTGCCGCCCGACCAGTTGCCCTGGCGGTCGGGGCCGGTGGTGCGGGGCCTCAGACTGCTGCCGGTGCGCTACGAACTGCGCGAGGGGGTGCTAAAGGCGCCGCGGCCGGAACCGGCCGATCCGTCCACCGCGCCGACCGCCGACGGATACGCCCGACGGCTGCTCACGGTGCTTCGGCGGCTCATGCCCGGAGGCAAGGAAGAAGACCGGATCCTTCCGTAAGGGATTCCACCTTTGCCTGGCGCAGGGTGAGCGGGCGCGGTTCAGGCCGGCCGCAGCCACACCGTCCCCAGCGGGGGCAGGGTGAGCTGGATGCTGGCCGGGCGGCCGTGCCAGGCCTGGGGGTCCGGCTTCACGATGTCGGGGTTGGTGACGTCGCCGCCGCCGTACTTGGCGAGGTCGGTGTTCAGGGACTCCAGCCAGGCCGGGACGTCGTCCGGGGCGCCCAGGCGGTAGTTGGGGCGGACCACGGGGGAGAGGTTGGAGACCGCGAGGAGCGGGGACCCCTCCGCGTCGTAGCGGAGGAAGGCGAAGACGTTGTCCTCGGACGCGTCACCCACGATCCACTGGAAGCCCGACGGGTCCGTGTCGCGCTGCCAGAGGGCCGGGGTGTGGCGGTAGACGACGTTCAGGTCGCGGACCAGGTCACGGACGCCCCGGTGATCGGCCTCCGCGCCGTACCCCGGGCTCAGGAGCCACCAGTCGGGACCGCGCGCCTCCGACCACTCCGCGCCCTGGGCGAACTCCTGGCCCATGAAGAGGAGTTGCTTACCGGGATGGGCCCACATGAAGGCCAGGTAGGCACGGAGATTGGCCCGCTGCTGCCACCAGTCGCCCGGCATCTTGGAGACCAGTGAGCCTTTGCCGTGCACGACCTCGTCGTGGGAGATCGGCAGGACGTAGTTCTCGCTGTACGCGTACACCATCGAGAACGTCATCTCGTGGTGGTGGTACTTGCGGTGCACGGGTTCATGGGACATGTAGTCCAGCGAGTCGTGCATCCAGCCCATGTTCCACTTCAGGCCGAAGCCGAGACCGCCGAAGCCGCCCGGACCCATGTGGTGCGTCGCGCGGGTGACCCCGTCCCAGGCCGTGGACTCCTCCGCGATCGTCACCACGCCCGGGACCCGCCGGTAGACCGTCGCGTTCATCTCCTGGAGGAAGTCCACCGCGTCCAGGTTCTCCCGGCCGCCGTGCACGTTCGGGACCCACTGGCCCGGCTCGCGCGAGTAGTCGAGGTAGAGCATCGAGGCGACCGCGTCGACCCGCAGGCCGTCGATGTGGAACTCCTCGCACCAGTAAACGGCGTTCGCCACCAGGAAGTTGCGGACCTCACGGCGGCCGTAGTCGAACTCCAGCGTCCCCCAGTCGGGGTGGGCCGCGCGCAGCGGGTCCTCGTGTTCGTACAGGGTGCGGCCGTCGAACTCGGCGAGCGCCCAGTCGTCGCGCGGGAAGTGAGCCGGCACCCAGTCCATCAGTACGCCGATACCGGCCTGGTGGAGGGCGTCGACGAGGTACTTGAAGTCGTCGGGGGTGCCCAGGCGGGCCGTGGGCGCGTAGAAGCCGGTGACCTGGTAGCCCCAGGAGCCGCCGAAGGGGTGCTCGGCGACCGGCATCAGCTCGACGTGGGTGAAGCCGAGGTCCTTGACGTACGCGGGGAGCTGCTCGGCGAGCTGACGATACGTCAGTCCGGGTCGCCAGGACGGCAGATGGATCTCGTACACCGAGAAGGGGGCCTCGTGCGCGGGGGCGCCCTCCGCACGGCGGGCCAGCCATTCCGCGTCCTTCCACTCGTGGTGCGAGGCGTGGATGATCGAGGACGTGTTGGGCGGGACCTCCGTGCGGCGGGCCAGCGGGTCCGCGCGTTGGGTCTTGGAGCCGTCGGGACGGGTGATCTCGAACTTGTACAGCTCACCCTCGCCGACACCGGGCACGAACAGCTCCCAGACGCCGGTGGAGCCGAGCGAGCGCATCGCGAACGCCGACCCGTCCCAGAAGTTGAAGGTGCCCGCCACCCGCACACCGCGCGCGTTCGGCGCCCACACCGTGAAGCGGGTGCCCGTCACGCCCTGGTGGGTCATGGGCTGCGCGCCCAGCGCCGTCCACAGCTGCTCGTGCCGGCCCTCGCCGATCAGATGCAGGTCGAGGTCGCCCAGCGCGGGCAGGAAGCCGTACGCGTCCTCCGTGTCCTGGACCGTCCCCTCGTACTCCACGAGCAGCTGGTAGGGCGGGACCTCGAGCAGCGCCAGCAGGCCGGAGAAGAAGCCGCCGCCGTCGTCGTGCAGCTCGGCCCGCACGTCCCCGGCCACGACCGTGACGGCCCGGGCGTACGGGCGGAACACCCGGAAGGCCACCCCGCCGGGGACCGCGTGCGCGCCGAGCACCCCGTGCGGGTCGTGGTGGGTGCCCGACAGCAGCCGGTCGCGGTCGGCGGCGGGTACCTCCGGTGAGACCGGGATCGCCGCGGGTACCTCCGGTGGCGACGCCGGGACCGGTGCGGCGACCTTCTTCGCCTTCGCGGTCCCCTTCTTCGCGGTCTTCGCGGCGGTCTTCTTGGTGACCGACTTGCTGACGGCGTTCTTCTCGGCGGCCTTCTTCGCCACGGCCTTCTTCGCGGGCGCCTTCTCGGCCACCGGATCCGGGTTCTTCGCGGCGGTCTTCTTGGTCACCCCCTTCTCCGCGGCCTTCTTCACGGTCTTCGCCGCTTTCGCGGCAGACTTCTTCGGGTCCGAACCGCTGGGGGTGGGGCGGGGGGTCACTGGCGGAGCCTCCTCGGCGAAGGTCAGGTCGGGTCAGATCGGGTCGGACGACGCGTACCGCGCCACCGCGGCCATCGGTACCTGCAGCCAGTCCGGGCGGTGCCGGGCCTCGTAGACGACCTCGTAGATCGCCTTGTCGGTCTCGTACGCGCGCAGCAGCACCGGATCGGTCCGCGGGTCCACGCCGCTGACCTCGGCGTATCCGGAACAGTACGCGGCCCGGCACGCCTCGGCCCAGCCCGGTACCGGCAGGTCGGTCGAGTGTGCCGCGTAGTCGAAGGAGCGCAGCATCCCGGCGATGTCCCGCGCCGTGGGGTGCGGCAGCCGGCGTTCGGAGAGCGGCTTGGACGGCTCGCCCTCGAAGTCGATCAGCGACCAGTGCCCGGTCGCCGAGCGCAGACACTGGCCGAGGTGGAGGTCGCCGTGGATGCGCTGGGCGGTCCAGGTGGTGCCCTCGGCGGCGAGATCTCCCAGCGCGGTGAACGCGGAGCGCAGGCCCGGCGCGTACGGCCGGAGCGCGGGGACCGCCTGTACGGCCGCCTCAAGCCGCTCGATCATGCCGTCGACGAGCAGATGCAGCTGCTGGTGCCCCAGCGTCACGGTCGGCAGCGCCCGGGCGAGCGCGGTGTGCACCTCGGCGGTGGCCCGCCCGAGGGCATGCGCCTCGGCGCTGAAGTCCTCGCCCTTGGCGAGCTCCCGCAGGGCCAGCTCCCAGCCGTCCGAAGCGCCCTGCACGAAGGGCTGGAGCACCGCGAGGGTGTACGGCTCTCCGGCCAGCTCCGCCTGCAGCCACCCCGTCGGCGCGGGCACCCGGGGGCAACCCTCCCGGGCCAGGGCCCGCGGCAGCTCCAGGTCGGGGTTGACGCCGGGCACGACCCGGCGCAGGAGTTTCAGGATGAACGTATCTCCGTAGACGATCGACGAATTCGACTGCTCGGCGGTCATCACCCGGGCCACCAGACCCTCCCGGATCTCCTGGTGCGGGTCCCGCTCGAAAGACAGCCCGCCGATCCGGTTCCCGGAGCGGATCGCTTCCAGGAGCAGTTCGGCGGGCAGTGGGTCGTAGAGGGCGTCGTACGCGGTACGGCCGGTGAGCGGGCCCTCCTCGACATGGCCGATCAGCGCGGGCGCCAGCCGGGGCGGCAGCGCCTCGCGCAGGCCTATGAGGAGCTGGTAGCAGTCCCCGGGGTGCGTCGGGGCGCCCACGGTGAGCGGCTGGTGGGCACGCACCAGCAGGTGGTACAGACCGAGCTTGGCCGTGGGCGGCAGCAGCTCGGTGGCCGCCACCAGCGAGAACCCGGTGACCGGGCGCCCCTTGCCCGCGAACCAGCGCTGCCGCGGCAACCACTCGCGCAGAAGTGGATCAAGCGAGGCGAGGAGGCCTGGACTTGTCGTGGCGGTACGGGTGACGGCTTCCGACATGGCGTGGCGTCCTTTCCCCGGGCTGGCTGATCGGGGTGTTACTGATGCGTGCCCCGGGCGGGGCGGTGGAAACCGACTCGCCCGGGTCCTCATCGGCTAAACAGCGTCCTTGCGGAGCCGGAACCAGTAGAAGCCGTGCCCGGCGAGGGTCAGCAAGTACGGCAGCTCACCGATGGCCGGGAACCGCACCCCACCGAACAGCTCGACCGGGTGCCGTCCGTTGAAGGCACTCAGATCCAGCTCCGTCGGCTGCGCGAACCGGGAGAAGTTGTGCACGCACAGGACCAGATCGTCCTCGTACTCCCTCAGGAACGCGATCACCGCCGGGTTCGACGACGGGAGCTCGGTGTAGGAGCCGAGGCCGAAGGCGACGTTCTGCTTGCGGATCTCGATCATCCGGCGGGTCCAGTGCAGCAACGACGAGGGCGACGCCATCGACGCCTCGACATTGGTGACCTGGTAGCCGTGGACGGGGTCCATGATGGTCGGCAGATAGAGCCGCCCGGGGTCGCAGGAGGAAAACCCTGCGTTACGGTCCGGTGTCCACTGCATCGGGGTGCGTACGGCGTCGCGGTCGCCGAGCCAGATGTTGTCGCCCATGCCGATCTCGTCGCCGTAGTAGAGGATCGGCGAGCCGGGCAGGGACAGCAGCAGGGCGGTGAAGAGCTCGATCTGGTTGCGGTCGTTGTCGAGGAGGGGGGCGAGCCGCCGGCGGATGCCGATGTTGGCGCGCATACGCGGGTCCTTCGCGTATTCGGCCCACATGTAGTCGCGTTCCTCGTCGGTGACCATCTCCAGGGTCAGCTCGTCGTGGTTGCGCAGGAAGATGCCCCACTGGCAGTTCGACGGGATGGCCGGGGTCTTGGCGAGGATTTCGGAGACGGGGTAGCGGGATTCGCGGCGGACCGCCATGAAGATGCGGGGCATCACCGGGAAGTGGAACGCCATGTGGCATTCGTCGCCGCCGCTCTCGAAGTCGCCGAAGTAGTCGACGACGTCCTCCGGCCACTGGTTCGCCTCCGCCAGCACCACCGTGTCCGGATAGGAGGCGTCGATCTCCTTGCGGACCCGCTTGAGGAACTCATGGGTCGCCGGCAGGTTCTCGCAGTTGGTGCCCTCCTCCTGGTACAGGTAGGGCACCGCGTCGAGGCGGAAGCCGTCGATGCCCAGGTCCAGCCAGAACCGCAGGGCGGAGATCATCTCCTCCTGCACGGCCGGGTTCTCGTAGTTGAGGTCCGGCTGGTGGGAGAAGAAGCGGTGCCAGTAGTACTGCTTGCGGACCGGGTCGAAGGTCCAGTTGGAGGCCTCGGTGTCGACGAAGATGATCCGGGCGTCCTGGTACTGCTTGTCGTCGTCGGCCCACACGTAGTAGTCGCCGTAGGGACCGTCGGGGTTGGCCCGGGACTCCTGGAACCACGGGTGCTGGTCGCTGGTGTGGTTCATGACGAAGTCGATGATCACGCGCATGCCGCGGTGATGGGCGGCGTCGACGAACTCCACGAAGTCGGCGAGGTCACCGAACTCCGGCAGGACGGCGGTGTAGTCGGAGACGTCGTAGCCGCCGTCCCTGAGTGGAGATTTGAAGAACGGCGGCAGCCACAGGCAGTCGACGCCCAGCCACTGCAAGTAGTCGAGTTTGGCGGTCAGGCCCTTGAGGTCGCCGACGCCGTCGCCGTTGCTGTCCTGGAAGGAGCGGACGAGGACCTCGTAGAAGACGGCCCGCTTGAACCAGTCCGGGTCCCGGTCCTTGGCAGGGGTGTCCTCGAAGGTGTCGTGGACGGGCTCGTTGACGATCATGTTGTGGGTGACCCTCCGATCTGCGGGGTGGACGGTCGCAGGACGGTGAGGATGTGCGCGGGGCGAGTGCCCGGTTCGAGACGCACGTAGTTCGCCCTGCCCCAGTGATAGGTCTCACCGGTGAGCTCGTCGCGCACCGGCACCGACTCGTGCCATTCCAGGCCGAGTTGCGGCATGTCCAACGAGACCGTGGCCTCCTGGGTGTGGTGCGGATCGAGGTTCACGACCACCAGAACCGTGTTCGAGCCGCTCCGCTTCGAGTACGCGATCACCGCGTCCTTGTCCGCGTGATGGAAATGAAGGTCGCGCAACTGCCGTAGAGCCGGGTTGTCCC
>NZ_KQ948679.1:59336-116026 GCF_001514145.1 Streptomyces canus | reverse complement strand
GGGGGGGGTGCCTCTATGTCCTTCGTCAAGCCCGAGCTGGTCATGCGGCGACCGTTTCGGGGAGACGTGGTTCGTAGAAGGTTCCGTCGCGGAGCATGGCGAACAGGACGCTGATGCGTTGCCGGGCCAGGCGGAGGAGGGCCTGTGTGTGGGTCTTGCCGCGGGCCCGGCAGCGGTCGTAGTAGGTGCGGGAAGCGGGGTCATGCAGGGCAGCGAACGCGGAGAGGAACATCGCGCGTTTGAGCTGCCGGTTGCCGCCTCTGGGCGCGTGTTCGCCGTGGATAGAGGTGCCCGACTGCTTCGTGGTCGGGGCAAGGCCGGCGTATGAGGCGAGGTGGGCGGCGGTGGGGAAGCCGGTGCCGTCGCCGACGGTGACCAGGAGAACTGCGGCGGTCCTGACGCCGACGCCGGGCAGCGACGTCAGGACCTGGGAAAGAGGGTGGGCCCCCAGCAGCTCGTTGATCTGGGCTTCCAGTGCTCGGCGTTGGTCGTGGACGGCCGCGAGCGAGCGGGCCAGGGACGGGATCACGATGTCGAGGGTGCCAGTGCCCGGAACGACGACGGTCTGTTCGTCGAGCGCGTCGAAGATGTCGTCGATCAGCCGGGTGGCCATGCGTGGGGCCTTGGGGCGGATCAGTTCGACGAGTCTGCGACGGCCGGCTTTCCGCAGGGCGGCCGGGGATCCGTAACGCTCCAGCAGCCAGGTGACAGCCTGGTGATCGAGGCGGGGACCGAGGACGCGTTCCAGGCTGGGGTGGAACTGGGTGAGCAGGCCGCGTATCCGGTTGGAGGTGCGGGTGGCCTCGGCGGCGAGGTCCTGGTCGAAGCCCACGAGGACGGTGAGCTCGGCGGTTATCTCGTCGGTCAGTTCGAGGGAGCGCAGCGTGTGTGGCATGGCGCGGGCGGCGTCCGCGATCACTGCGGCGTCCCTGGCGTCGGTCTTCGCCTCGCCCGGGTAGAGGTCGGCGATCCGGCGCATCGCGAGTCCAGGCAGGTAGGCGACCAGGCAGCCCGCATCGCGGGCAACGGTCAACGGCAGGGCGCCGATCGAGGCGGGCTGATCCACGATCACCAGGACGGTGCCGAACTTCTCGGCCAGTTTCTCGAAGACGGCTCGCAGCTTCGGCTCGCTGTTGGGCAGGGGCTTGTCGAAGACTTTCTTCCCGGCCGGGGTCAGCCCGTGGCCGTGGTGCGTGCTCTTGCCGACGTCCAGGCCGAGGAAGACCCCCACGCCGCTGGTGTCGATCACCATGCCCCCACTTGCTCGATACCGGTGCTGACCTGGGCGTCGGGGCCGTTCTCGCGCATCCACGTTATGCAGACCTGCCGCCCGCGAACGACCAGGCGTTGCGCCCGGCCGGGCGGCGGTCGGACCTCTCATCAGCGTCTCCGACGGCACCCCTCAGACCCGGTGACACCACCCCCCAGGTCATGTGCTCGACAGGGGGCAAAAGTCATGCCGGGCCCGGAGGCCAGCGGCCCTCTTGCAGGACCGCGAAAAACATAACGGGGGCGGGCGAGCGCGACCAGAACCAGGACGACCTCGCCGAGCCGGTGCAGCCGCCGCTCAGCGCGGCCCGCGGCCAAGAGGTGACAGCGGCCGGGCTGCGGGAGGCAATGGACGACGTCCGGCGCTCCGTGGCGTGTTCACTCAGCCGATCCACGAGTGCACCGTCGCCGCCGGCAATCCGGTGCGCACGTGAGACGCGGCCCCGGCCGCCGCGGCCGCGCGCGGGCGCTGTCACGTTGTTGGGTGTGTGGGTGTCTGACGGTGTGCCGGGGCGTGGTCGTGTCGGGTTCCGGCTGTGTGCTCACGGCGCGGTGGGCTGTCCGGCGGTGCCGGTGATCTGGTCCCAGATCGCGAAGCGGATGCTCATCTCGGCTCGGTGGGTGGCAGCGGTCATCAGGTGGCGGCTGGGTCGGAAGTGGGGTGAGATGCCGCTGAACGCGGACAGAAACCGCTGTGCTCCGCCCAGGGAGCGGAAGCCTTTCATCGCGCGTTCGCGTTGCCTGGTGGGCTGGTGGCTGTTCTCGGCCCGGTTGTTCAGGTACTTCGACTGCCGGTGTTCGACGGAAGGCATGACCTCGCGGTGGGCCGCGCCGTAGGAGCGGAGCTTGTCGGTGACGATCACCCGCGGCACCGCGCACGTCTTCTTCATCAGACGGCGCAGGAAGCGCCTGGCGGCGGACTTGTCCCGCCGGTTCTGCACGAGGATGTCCAGGACGTTGCCGTACTGGTCCACGGCCCGCCACAGGTACTTCTGCTCCCCATTGATCTTGATGAAGACCTCGTCCAGGTGCCACTTGTCCCCGGCCTGGGGCTCCCGGCGGCGCAGCGCGTTTGCGTAGGCCTGCCCGAACTTGCCGCACCAGCGGCGGATCGTCTCGTACGAGACGACGATCCCGCGCTCGAGCATGAGCTCCTCGACCTCGCGGAAGCTGAGCGGGAAGCGGTGGTACAGCCACACGCAGTGGGAGATGACCTCGACCGGGTACCGGTGCCCCTTGTACGAGGGCGACACCGCCTCCACGGATAGCCCCCTCCAGCACGATCAACCAGAAGATCATCCCACCCGGTCAACCAACGTGACAGCGCTCTCTTGAGGGCTCGTATGCCACCTCAGGCGCGGGGCTGAGCGTCCAGGAACCGGTGGAGGGATGCTGTCATGCTCGCCAAGAACGCGTCACGGGTCCGGTCGGAGACCAAGTCCAGGGACAGGTAGGGGTTGAGGTCCTCCAGTTCGACGAGGAGTAGCTCGCCTTCCTGGGTGCGGCAGGCGTCCACGCGCTGGATGCCGTGGTCGAGGGTGTTCCAGTCGATGAAGGGCCGGGCGAAGGCCAGGTCGGCGTCGGTGGGCTCGTAGGGCTCAAGGACCCAGCGCCGCTCGGGATCGGGGGCGTGAAGGGCGTACTGGAAGGCGTCGTCGACGTAACAGAAGGACACCTCGTAGCGGAAGTCGATGCGCGGCTGGACCAGGATGTCGCCGTAGGCCAGGTCGCTCAGCTGCTCTCGGGGCACGAAGGTCAGGCCGATGGAGTCCGCGCCCGCTTTCGGCTTGACCGCGTACTGGCCTGCCTCGGGCAGCAGGTGCAGGTCCTCGGGCCGGTCGATGGTGGGGATGACAGGGTATCCGGCGGCGGTCAGGTCCAGCAGGTACTGCTTGCCGGCCATGTCGCCCCGGCCGGACAGCGGGTTGTAGACCCGGATGCCACGGACCATGGCCTGCTCCCGGAAGGCGTCGTACTCCTTCTGGTAGTGCAGCACGGGCCCGCTGTTGCGGACCACGACCACGTCGAAGGCGTCCATCAGGGCGGCGGCATCCAGCGGGTGGCACAGGGCGATGTCGAAGCCGTCGCGCAGTCGGGAGGTCAGGAAGATGTCCTCGTCGCAGTAGCGCCGCCCCCGGGCTGGGTAGGCGAGGTCGGTCACGAACAGAACTCTGCGGCGCTCGGCCATCGTGCAATCTCCTAGGGAGGTGGTGCAACGCATCGTGCCTGGTGAGGCAGACGGCTGGTGGTCAGGAGGGTGGCTTGAGGGTCAGCGCTTGCGGCGCTGGACGACGTAGGCGTACTGGTCGGGCCAGCGCGGCTCGGCGCCGAGTGCGAGGGCGGCGTGCTGCGGCCAGTAGGGGTCGCGCAGCAGTTCACGGCCAAGCAGGACGGCGTCCGCCTGCCCGGACGTGATGATCTCTTCGGCCTGGTGGGGGTCGGTGATAATGCCGACGGCGGCGGCGGGGATACCGACCTGGTTGCGGGCCTGGGCGGCGAAGGGGACCTGGTAGTTCGGCCTGGCGACGATCTTCGCGTCTCGGACCATGCCGCCGGTCGAGACGTCGAGCAGGTCGACGCCGTGAGCGGTCAGTTCCTTGGCGAGGCGGACGGTGTCCTCACCGGTCCAGCCCTCGCGGGTGTCCTCGGGGTTCTCGGTCAGCCAGTCGGTCGCCGAGGTGCGGAAGAAGACCGGCAGCTCGGCGGTCCACACGGCGCGCACCGCGTCGACGACCTCCAGGGCGAAGCGGATCCGGTTCTCGAAGCTGCCGCCGTAGGCGTCGGTGCGGTGGTTGGAGACCGGGGAGAGGAAGGAGTTGATGAGGTAGCCGTGGGCGCCGTGCACCTCGGCGACCTGAAAGCCGGCGGCCAGGGCGCGCTTGGCGGAGTCGGCGAAGTCGGCTACGAGCTGCTGGATCTCGGCCACGGTCAGTTCGTGCGGGACGGGCAGGTCGTCGTACGCGACCGCGCTGGGCGCCACCCTCTGCCATCCGCCCTGGCTCTCGGGTACGCACCGGTCGGACAGCCAGGGCTTGTCCACCGACGCCTTACGGCCCGCGTGGGCGAGCTGGATCGCCGGGACGGCGCCGTGCGCCTTGATGGCCGCGGTGATCCGGGAGAACGCCTCCTGCTGGTGGTCATTCCACAGGCCCAGGTCCCAGGGACTGATCCGCCCGTCGGGACGGACCCCGGTGGCCTCGGCCATGACCAGGCCCGCGCCACCGGCGGCGCGTGAGGCCAGGTGGGCGAGGTGGAAGTCGGTCGGCGCGCCGGTCTCCGGGCCCGTGGGGGCGGCGGAGTACATGCACATCGGCGACATCCACACCCGGTTGGGTATCTGGAGGGAGCGCAGCTTGAGGGGGGTGAACAGAGTGCTCACGGTGTTTCTCTTTCAGGTGGGGCATTGCCGGCCGGGACAACGCCGTCGACGGGGAGATGAGTTGAGATGCGGAGCGCCGGTTCAGCGGGCGGCGTGGGCTGCCACGGCGTCCGCGATGGGGGGCGGCGCCCCTGATGACCTCGACGGTCCGGTCGTTCAGACGCGGTTCGTCGAGCAGCGCCAGCAGGATGGCGGCGACATCGGCCCGGGAGATGGAGCCGGGGCCGGTCTGCTGGGCGAGCGTGACCTGGCCGGTGCCGGGGGTGTCGTCGAGCGGACGATCATCGCCTGGAGCGCGGTCCGGGACCGGATGGCGTTCTCGGCCGCGAGCTTGGCCCGCAGATTGGTAGGGAAGACCGGGTCGAGGCCCTCGTCGTCGACAACCCGCAGATCGGCGCCATGGCGGAGAGTAGCAGGCAGCGTCTGTCTCCGGCGCTCTCGGCGGCGTCCGACAACAGGATCGCCGCGCCGCGGTCCACGCTGTCCTTACGGCCTACCGAACTCCCGGGACCCGCCCCGGCGGCGAAACCCCACGCGGCGGCACCCGTCAGATGCCGGGCGACCTCGCCGCCGGTGGCCTTCTCCAGATCCACGAGCCGGGCCTGGGCCCTGGCCTCCTCCAACGCCTCGGCCTGGGCCGGGTTTCGGATGAGGCCGGTGACCGCATCGCCGCGCCGGGACAGCAGCTGCTCCAGGAGAAGGGCGATCTTGCCGTGCCCTCCTGCGATCACGACCTTCATGATCAGGCCGGCAGGCGGGTGTCGAGGACGAAGTTGACCTCGATGAGCTGGCCCGGGAAGAACAGCGACGCGACGCCGATGGTGGAGCTGGTGGGGCGGTGGTCACCGAAGTAGGCCAGGTTCGCCGCGGCCATCGCCATGTTTTACCGCGGCAGGTCCACGATGAACTGGGTCTCGGAGACGACCTGGTTACGGGTGGCGCCGTAGTGGGCGAGCACCTTCTCGAAGTTGGCGTAGGACTGCTTCAGCTGGGCGTTGAAGTCGCCCGGGTAGAGGAAGTTGCCCTGCTCGTCGTGCGAGAGCTGCCCGGAGACGTAGATCGTGTCGCCGACCTTGATGGCCTGGGCGAAACCGAACTCCTTCTCACCGGAGACGTCGTGGCTGTAGGAATCGATAGCGGTCATGGTGCTTCTCCTTGCTCATGGTTCTGTGCTTGAGGTGCAAGTGTGAGCTCAGGCGGCCGCGAGGCGGGTGACGGCGTCCGCGACGGGGGTGTCACCGGAGGTGAGTTCGACGATCACGCGGCTGAGGGCAGGCGCGTGCAGGGCGGCGTCGAGGAACGCGGCGACATCGTCGCGGTGCACGTCGCCGTACTCGACGGCGGGACCGGCGGTGACCCGGCCGGTGCCGGGGGTGTCCAGAAGGGTTCCGGGACGGACGATCAGCCAGTCCAGATCGGTGCGCGTCAGATAGACGTCGGCGGTTTTCTTGACCTTGATGTAGTGCTCGAAGCCCTCACTACGTGTCCCGTCGCGCAGCGCGTCGGGGAACACCGAGACGAGGACGAACCGCGCCGCCCCGGCCAGCGCGGCCGCGTCGGCGGCCTTTTGAAGGCCACGGCCGTCGATCAGGGTCGTCTTGTCCTGACCGGTGCCATGTGCGCCGGCCGAGAAGACCACGGCGTCATGGCCGCGCATCTTGCCGGCCAGATCCTCGACCGAGTCGGCGATGAGATCACCGACCACCGGGGTCCCGCCGGCCGCCCGCACCGTCTCACCCTGAGCGGGCCCGCGGTGCATGCCGGTCACAAAGTCACCACGTGCGGTGAGGAGTTGAGTAAGGCGGCGGCCGACTCCTCCGGCGGCGCCGATCTGGAACACCTTCATGAGCTCGTCCCGTCTTTCGCGTATGGGGGTGGGTGGTGCCGGCCGCCGGTCAGGCGGCGAAAACCTGGGAGTCATCGGCGAACGCCTTGAACTCCAGCGCGTTGCCGGCCGGGTCGAGGAGGAACATCGTCCACTGCTCGCCCTTCTGGCCCGCGAAACGCACGTACGGCTCGATGACGAACTCGGTGCCCGCCGCCCGCAGCCGCTCGGCAAACTCCTGGAAGGCCTCGACCGTCAGAACCAGACCGAAGTGCGGCACGGGTACATCGTGGCCGTCGACCGGGTTGTGTATGCGCTGCGCGCGCTCCGGCGCGAGGTGCGTGACGAACTGATGGCCGTGCAGATTCCAGTCCACCCACGTGTCCGCACTGCGGCCCTGCTCCAGGCCCAGGACGTCGCCGTAGAAGCGGCGCGCGGCAGCCAGGTCGTCGACCGGCACGGCCAGGTGGAAGCGGGGGATCGGGGAGTCGAGAACGGTCATGGCACTGCCTTCCTGCCGGGGAGCGGAGCGGCCCATGGGCGATCCTGCTCGGCTTGTCCTAATGTTGACATCACGACAACGTCTGAATGTTAACATTAGGTCATCGGTGGAGGAGGTGCAATTCAGGCATGAGTGATCAGGGCAAGGTGGCCCCGGCTCGCCGCCGGGGTCTGGCTGACGAGGTTGCGGACCGTATCCGCGAGGCCATCTTCAACGGGGCCTACGCCCCGGGCGAGCAGCTGCGCGAGGTGGAGCTGTCCGGCGAGCTGGGCGTCAGCCGCGGCCCGGTGCGCGAGGCGCTGAGGCTGCTGGAGCGCGAGGGCCTGGTGCACTGTGCGTGGCACCGGGGCACGACGGTGACGACGCTGTCCGCAGAGGACGTGGCTGAGCTCGACAGCCTGCGCGGCGCGCTGGAGGACCTCGCCGTACGGCAGGTGATCGCCCACGCCTCGGACGAGGACCTCGCGTCCATCGCGAAGACGGCCGACATGATGGAGCGGGCCAGCGATGCGCACGAGATGGTGCGCCTGGACATCGCCTTCCACGACGCGGTGTTCGCCGCCGCAGGGCACCAGCGCCTCGCCGACGCCTGGGACGGCATACGGTGCCAGGTCCACCTGTTCTTGCTGACCAGGATCAGCCGCAGCACCGCCGGCTACCTCGACTGCATCCCGCCTGAGCACCACGGACTCGTCACCGCACTGCGCGCCCGGGACACCAACACCGCCCTCGACCTCTTCGCAGCACACCGGCGCCACGCCGTCGACGTGGTCGTCGGAACCACTGCATGAGTGTCGGCAAGCGATGGCACCCTTAAGTGATCAACGCACCACCCACGGATGATCATGTGATCGTGGAGGCACAGGTGGGTGACTACGGGTTTTCGCCGGCTCAGCAGGATGAGATCTGGAGACGCTGGCGCGAGGGGCAATCGTTCAGACGGAAGCCCCTGCGGAGCCCATGGCGCCCTGACGACGCGGGCTCAGCTGGTCCTCAGAGGCCGACGAGCTTCTGGACGGCTGAGCGGCCGTCCAGTGTTCCCCGAGCCGAAGTAGCTCCGATCTCCTGTCCCGTTCGTGCAGGTCACCTCCGTTCGAGAACCCCTCCTGTTTCTCAGCCTGCGGGCCGACGACCCCACGCCGGAATCAGCGGTCACACTCCAGCAAGCCGCGTCACCAACGTGTCAGAACAGCACACGCCGGGTGCGATCGCGTAGTTGGCGGCGACCAGGTCTTGGACGACGAAGACGGTCGCATCGTCGCCGGCAGTGACCGCAGCTAGGGTGCGGACGTGGTGGGAACAGAAGACACGCGCTTGATTGTTTTGCGCGGAAATAGTGCGTCAGGGAAATCATCCGTCGCGGCCGGCCTACGCGAGAAGTTCGGCCGCAACCTCGCGATCGTCGGCCAGGACAACCTGCGCCGGATCGTGCTGCGCGAACGCGACCGGCCCGGTGGAGCGAACATCGGGCTGATCGACCTCACCGCCCGCTACGCCCTGGACAACGCCTTCCACGTGGTCGTGGAGGGCATCCTGTACGCGGACCGCTATGGCGCGATGCTGCAGGACCTGCTGCGCGCCCACCGCGGCGTCTCCCGGTGCTACTACCTCCACGTGCCCTTCGAGGAGACGCTGGTCCGGCACGCGACGAAGCCCGATGCCGAGTACCTGGCGCACGTCACCGAGGTCCAACTGCGCGACTGGCATCGGGACAAGGACCTGCTGCCCGGTGACCTGGAGACCGTCATCGACGCGGCCAGTGCCCTGGACGACACGGTCCAGCAGATCCTGCGCGAGAGCGGCCTGGACCGGGTCCTCCCGATCGACCGCTGACGTGAGTGATCAGCGGCTCAGCCAGATGCGCGGCCCCGCGCGAACGCGGGCCAGAACGGCCTTCTGTTGCAGGGGAGTTCGGCCGCATACGCTCTGCGCATGGGGAACAAGGGGAAGAAGCAGCGTGGCCGCCGACACCGCTCTCCGCAACAGCGGCCTGCCCGCCAGCCTGTCGTCCCGACGCAGCGTGCGGCATCACGGCCGATGGGGGCGCTGCCCCTCAAGGGCAACCTCGGCATGCAGGCCACCTTGCTGGAGCAGGCCCCGCCGCACCAACTGGTCGAACTGCTCCTGCCGCACCTGTGGGCATCGATCGCCGAAGAAGTGGGAGCGCCGTCGAACATTTGCGTCGACGCGGCGCTGGCCCTGCGGCACGCGTTCGGACAGTACGGCATCCGCTCGGAACTCCAGCCCGTCGACCTGAACATCCGAAACCAGGAAGGCGGCGAGGAAGTCTTTCGTACGTCCGAGCAGTCCTGGAGCGAGGACGGCACGGTCTTCCACGGCCACTGTCTGCTCGTCCTGCCCGACTCACAGCGCATGGTGGACGCGACCGTGGAACAGTTCCCGCAGATCGCAGCCCTCGAGCAGGGGCCGCTGATCGGCAGAACTGCCGCCGCCAGCGAGGAGATAGGCCCCGGCGAACTGATGCCCCCGCACTCCCGGCTCCTGGTGCAGCGTGGCGATCTGCTGCTGCGCTACACCGTGCTCGCCGAGCCGCTCGCCTCGCTCCTGCGCGACGACCAGCCCTACGTCTCCGTCCACGTGGCCAACCACCGGCGAGCCGGGATCAATCTCGCCTCGCTCATGCTCCTCGCGCTTCGTGACCCCGAGGTCATCGGCCGGGCCCGCCAAGCACCGTACCCGCGCCTGCGGGCGCTGCTCCGCGTTGTCGCAGACGCCGACCACCAAGTGGATGCGGCGCGTGACTTCCGCTTCCGGCTGCCTGACGCCACAGGGCAGGAGCATTGGCTTCGCCTCGACGAAATCCCCCTCCCGCCCACCACACCGGCGGCGTATCCACGCTATTGATCGCCACTCCTGGAAGGGGAGTCCGTACGTGAGCACGCACGCGGTTGAGTGCGTCCGCAGGCCTCCAGATCGCGGACGACATCGCGCGGCGGGTGTTCGTGCTGCTGGCCAAGCGCACCCATACGCCGGGCGACGCCCGCAGGCCCGAGGATGTCCCCGAGGTCATGGGGCTGGAACTGCGGCCCGGCGACATCCCGGTCCTCGCCCTGCACGCCCAGCTCTCCCCGGACGAACTCCGCCAACGGCTGCGCGACCTGAAGCGGCACGCACGCATGGACGTCCTCGAACACCCCGACGGCGTCTGGGAGATCGTGTACGGGCCCGCATACGCCCAACCGCCTCGACCGCAGCACTCCGACCTGCTGAGTGAGACTCACTAAGGAAGACGCCGTCGCGCCGAAGCCGAACGCGTCGCGCGCCGCCTGGCGGAAGAGGCCGCCGTGCGCGAGGCGGCCGAAGCGGAGGCGAAGAAGAACCGACGCCTGTTCGGACGCCGCCGGTAGAGAACCGTCCTGACTCGCAGCGGCCGGGACAGAAGGCACGGTGTATCCGGCGCGGCCGCGTACGGCTGGCCGGAGGCCGCCCTGTCTATGGTCATCGCCGGGCGGAAAGAGTGAATAGGCACGCGCGAGACACGGACGGAAAACGGACGCCACCCCGGCCGTCATCTCTGTGCTGCGGGACACGTCAGGGCAGGGGCTCGATACGGCGGGGACTGGCCTGTGGTGGCGGTCGCAGAGCGGAATCTGGGGGAGTGTCAGTGCCGTGGGCTACCGTCCTGCTGTCCTGACGGACTGCTTTCGGCTCTCGCCTGGCCTCCAGCAGCGGCAAGGCGAGAGCCAGATGCGCGCTCCCCAAGTTCTCGGCACGGGAGCGGGCCCTTCCGGATGGAAGGCCGACACCAGGAGTGTCCTGCTTCCATTGACGGGGGTGGACGACCCGATTGCAAGGAAAACCGGGAACTTCCACTCTGAGGCGCCTCGTCTTGGGCGCTACCTGCGCCGGCATGGTCAGGTCTGCTCGTCCGGGTGCCGTCCCGTGACTGTCATTGTTCCGTGATTTCGCGATCACGTGGCGTAGCAACTCCATCTGTGGCCATGCTGGTTGACCTCCCCGGCGGCGGCCTCGGCGCCAGAACGTCCGCGATCACTCTCGTGAAGCCTGATGGTCGCCTGGCTCAACTGTGTGCGACGTGCAAGCTAGTGTCCTGAGGCTGGGGCGGTCTGCTGCCGCGCCGCGAGAACGATCTGGTGCACCGTCAGCCCGAGGGCCGGTCCTGGCGGCTTCTGCGGGGGTGGGCGCGGCCGCCAGAACGGCGCGGGCCGTTGCCGTGCACAGGAAAACGGAGCATGAGTTCCAGCTCTGCTTCCAGAGGTCGTGCCTCAGGTCAGACGCATGGCTTTCCTGTCCCGCCCTCGCCGCCGAACTGGCAGCGGGCCCCACGGCCTACCGCGGTGAGAGTTCTCGGCTCCGGAGTCGGTTGGTGATGACCCGCTTGATTGCCCATTAGGTCAGCCGTAGTCCGTCGAGGTCGGTGAAGCGCAACTGGGCGCCGGGGTGCGGCCGTTCCTTGCGGACGACCAGCCACATCCCTTTCGGCCAGGTGCTCAGGTCGGGCATGTCGGTGATCTCCGCGACCCAGGCGCCGGGCCGCTCGGTGTCGCCCGCTTCGTAGGCCGGCGTCCACGCCTTCTTCGGGATCTTCAGTACGGCCTGGTGGATGGCATCGGTGATGGTCATGCCGACGGAATACGACAACCACCGGCCCGGCCTGGAGAGCCAGTCGAGGAAGGCGTGGGTGCCGCCGGCGGAGTCGGTGCGGATCAAGGTCTGCCGGCCTCGCCGCAGGTGTTTCGGCATTTGTGCCAGGGCGAGTTGGGCGGTCGCGATGTGATCGCTCGCGGTGTTGGAGCCGGCGTTGCCGGGCCGCAGCAGGGCAGCCACCGGCTCTCCGGACCCGGCTGGGCCGTGGTCGACGAACGCGACGAGCGGATGGTGGCCGAAGGTCTTCTTCCAGGTCGCGGTGGCGTCCTGCTTCTCGGAGTGCGCAAGGACCAGCACCCCGTCGATGTCCACAATCACCTGGCCGTCGGCGGCCGGACTGCCTCCACCGGCCAACTCCCAGACCCGCGACCGCACTTCGGAGCGTGCGTCCCGGATCGCCGCAAGAGCCTTCGCACCGGACGCGGCGAGCGCGTCGACGAGACGGGAGACCGTCGGATCGGAGGCCACCGAGCCGAACACGGCCGGCTCGGCCCGCAGCATGCCGATGTCGGCCAGGCAGTCTCCGCCGAGCGCGACGGCCAGGGCCACATCCAGAAGGATCTTGCCCGGATCATGCACCGTCCGCGGCTTGCGCCACGGCGTCAGCGCCGCCGATATCGTGGTGTCCAGCCCCACCTTGCGGACGGTCTCGACCATCAGCACCACTCCGGCCTGCGAGACGGCCCTGTTGCCACTGCCCTCGACGCGGACACGCGGGTACAACCCGATACGCTTACTCACCTGGAAAGTGCCTCCGACGGACGCGGGAACGAGGGCCTAGACAATCCTCATTCTCGCTGGTCAGGGGCACTTTCTGCTCTTGGGGCCACTCGTCGGACAACCTGCTCGGGTAACTCCGCGAGGTTGGCTACGCGGATTCCACCACACGATGGTGATGAGGCAAACGACCCTGACCGCACCCCGGGTCCCGTTCTTTACCGTGCGGGCGACCTCATCACTGCGAGCATGGACGGACACGCGACGGCGACCGGGGAGTACCCGGGGGCAAGGGGGTACGCCCGCTTCACCTGAGGGGTGCTTCTCTCCTCGCACCCAACCGGACCCTCGGCAAGCCCCGATGCCGCTGGTCAGGAGTACTTCTCGCAGCTGTGATCAAGCCGTGGACCGCCCGGTTCGTGAAAGCCCGAGGCTAAGGGAGCTCGCGGCCGCGGCAACTCGACGGAGCGCTTCGGCTGGCGGGTGAGCGCTCGATTTGGCGACTGAAGCGGGGGCATCGACTGCTCGGGTGAGCTGGAATGACTCAGTGGCGGCCGGTCCAGCCGCCCAGTCGGCCCAGAAAACGCCACACTGGCCGCTCGTGCTGCCGACCCACGTGCCGCTTCGTCTCCCACGACAGCGCACTGCTGCCGTATGCACGCGTGGCCAGGCTGTTCACCTCCTCTTCCACGTCCCGCAGATGTTTGCCAATGCGTTGAATCCCCTGGTTGCAGTCCCTGAGCCACAGGACACCCAGCAGGAGCGTGGCGACGGCGATGTACGCCGAGGGCCTGTGCAGCGAGACTCCGCCCGTTCCCGCGACGAGGGCAGCGATCACTCCCGAGAAACCGAGAATCTGCATCCTCGACGTCACACGCTGGGCGATCTCCGCCCGCAGCGACTCGTACTCCCGCATGAGCAGAGCGATGATCTCGGCATCATGGTCCTGGCTGTTCTGCTGTGCCATGCCTCCCCCAAGGATCGACCCGCATCTGCCCCTGCCGTTCCCCCGCCCTCTCGAGCCAACCCGCATTTGAGGAAGACCTGCGCCCAGCCACCGACGGCGCATCGCAGCCGCCTCACCCGTCGCGCTCGTCCCGGTTTGGCCGCATCGGAGTGGTGCGCCCGCACAGACGTGGACGCGGTCTCCCGTCACGTCGCAGAGCGCGACCCCGATCGCACGTCGACGGACGCAGCAGCGGATGTGGCTCTACCTCACACTGTGTGGTCGAGGATGTAGGACTAGGGCCGAGGCCGCGGTCCAGCTCCGGTGTCCAGCCTTTGCGGACCGCCCCGCACGCTCAACTCGCCAACTGAGACGCTCAGTCACACCTCTTGTGACTGAGCACTTCAGCTGGCGGGTGAGCAGTTGAGTTGGCGGGGAGCGTTTCATCCGGCGAGCTGAGCCATTACAGCTGGGGTACGAGATCCGACATCACGGCGAGCGGCAGCGACGGGTTGGCGGCCGCGGCTTCCACCACCTGCCAGTCGGTGTCGGTGAGCAGCTCCGCGATGACTTGCGGCGCAAGAGCCGGATGGCGGGCGGCCAAGGCCCGCGCCTGCCTGTCTGCCAAGCAGTGGTGCAGCGCCGGGCCCGTCGCGTTGCGATGCCGGGCGACCTCGCGGAACGCTTTGTGTACCGGGGGTTCGTGCCGGGTCAGATCCTCCAGCAGTGCCGGAGTCGCGTCCGGGTTGGCCGCAACCTTGGCGATGACGCGGACTCCGTGCCGGGCGACCATGGCGCGCAACTGCGGTTCGGAAAGGCCTGGGTGCGAAGCGATGGACTTGACCACTTTCGCGTCGGGGTCGGTGGCCAGCGCGTCGCGTATCGCGGGCGGCAGATCGCGTCGTTGAGCCACGAGCATCCGTGCGGCCGGTTCGGGCGACTGGGCCAGCTCCTCAACCTCGGCGGGAGAAGCGGCGGCAATCCGCGGCAGCAGGATTGCGCCGATCTTGGTGGTGCCGGCCAGGCGGATGAGCACGTCGAGCGGCACGCGCGGATTGTGGGCGAGCCTGCGCTGCACATCGTGGCCACGGTCGCCGGCCAGCGCTCGGATGAGAGCGTCCTCGATCGCGGGATTTCCGGCGAGGTCGGCTCGGACACCGGTGTGGGGGTCCACGGCGAGCTGTCCGTACACCTCCGACGGCAGGTCGCAGCGAGCGGCGAGTGCCCAGCGAAGCAGCGGAGAAGGGTGGTTGACGAAGCGGACGACGGCACCGGTGGGTGTGGCCGGGTTCTGCAGTGCCATCCGCTGTGTCTCGTGCACGGTGGACTCGTGGGTGCCGTCACAGGAGTCGCCCGGCAGCAGATCGCAGTCGTTTCGCGGGCATTGCGCCTCGTGCACGAACGGCGTCTCTTCACGGTCGCAGACCAGGCATCGCAGCGCGGGCGGCAAGTCCTCGCTGGTGAGCAGTGCCGCCAGTAGGGCCGGGGGCGTCGCCTCGTTGGCCGCCACCGCCCGGCGGACCTCGGCATGCGGATGCCCCGCAAGTCTGACGGCTACTTCCGGCGTCGTCCACAAGGCGAGCTCCGCCACGACCCGTACGTCCGAGTCCGCGGCGAGCGTCTCCACCACGTCGGACGGGAGACAGGGACAGGCAGCCAGCTTCTCCCGGCGCTCGAAGAATGGATCTGCCGCGAAGAGGCGCGCCCACTCCGGGCTGTCAACATGCTCGCAGAGCAAGGCGAGGGCGGCGTGCGGCTGTGCCACAGGATCGATGTCGGCGGTGGTCAGCCGACCCTCGTACGCAAGCCAGACAGCGCTCTCCTCGACGCGCGATGCCAGGGCAAGCGCCTGCGCATGGCTAAGATCCGCGCGACGAGCGAGGTCCGCGGCGATGTCAGCGTCCGCAACCTTGATCAGCCGGTCGACCAGCTCGGACGGCAGGGCGGCATTGGCAGCCAGTCCGCACAGGACATGGTTCACAGAGGGCATCCTGCCTGGACGGTGACCGAATGGCTCGCGGTTTTCAGCGTCACCTGGTTGTCGGGGACACCTGGGCACCTGCTGAGCGCCGCAGTCGGCGAAGTCCGCCACCTGAAGTGCTCAGTCACATTGTCGTGACTGAGCACGTCAGGTGGCCACTGAGCGTTCGAGTTGGCCAGTTGGGTCTGGAAGGCGTGCCGACCCTCCAAAGCCGGTCGAACTCGGTGTCTCTGCGGGCAGTTTCGGAGGTTTCCGTTCTTCGGGGGAGAACGGGGAGGGGGCGACCGTCGGGTAGGTGAAGGCGCCACCTACGCGCCACTGGAACATAGAGGTCGATGGTGAGCGGGCCGAGCGCGGTCAGGGAGCCCAGGATCAGGACGAGGGGCAGACGGCGCTTCCGATGCCGTTGACCTGCAGCAGGTCGGGCGCCGTCTGCTGGACGAGGACGGTCATCTGCCGGCGGGCATCGCCAATCTCAGCTTCGAGGAACTGGATGCGGCGGGAGAGTCGGCCCAAGGTGTCGGTGACGGCAGCCTCAGCCGGATTTGGACCGTCATGGTGCAGCGCCGCGCAGCGCGCAACGAGTTGGGGCAGGGTCAGCTTCTCCAGCGGTTCCCGCACGGCCGGTTCGGCGTTGACCAACACGGCCCTGAGCTGATTGATGGCCTGGACGCGGGCCTTGGCGGCAGAATCCTTGGCGATCTTCAGGATTCTGATTGCCTCGACCGGACCGTCACCACGCTTGGGCACGACAGTCGCCTCACCGCCCAGTACCGCGCGGGCAGCGGCTTCCGCGTCCACGGTGTCGCTCTTGCCACGCCGCCGGCGCATCGCGCGGTTCGGACGGTTGACCTCAACGACCTGCACACCGGCCGCACGCAGACTGCGGGCCAGGCCAGCGCCGTACGAACCTGTGCCTTCCACTCCGGCCCGGTTGATCCGACCCATGGTTTCGACCCAGGCCAGCAAACTGCGGTAGCCGGCAGCTGTAGTCGCAAACGACCGGCTACCGAGCACCGTTCCGAGCATGCTGAGGACTACCACCACATGGCAGTCTTTGTGCGTGTCGACACCGAAGACGATCTCCGTCTGATCGGATCCCCTTGCACCAACAGTCACGGCCGCCATCTCCCCTCCGTCTCCGGACGGCAGCACACCCGACGGCAGGGCGGTCAGACCTGTGACGATGCCGAGGCAAAGCCCCTATGCGGACACGCATGCCACCCGGTGGCTGCACCATCCCCGGCACGGACGACAGATCGCACTCAGGGCATCCCAGACGGAGCCAGGCAGAATATGGGCCAGACCGCACCGCAGATGGCACTCTCCATGCTCACAGGCAGAATAGGGAACCAACGCGGCTCCTGCGTCTGTGGGTTGAGACTTCGAACACCTCCCTCAACGGCACGGGAGCCTCGTGCGTTGTGCAAGGGCTCACTGACACCAAGTCGCTCCGACAATCGGCCGCCGACGCGGGCATGACGATCACCACGCGAGTGGTGAAGACTGGATAGATGCGACCTCACGCCCCAGGCGGGCTCCTGTTCGTAGCGCTCGGTCTCATCCTTGTCGCCGCCGGCTACGTCTGGAGAGGACATGTCCTGCGTCCCCTCTCGGCGAAACGCGCCCAGGCAGCAGTGATCCGGGATCGTTCCAGAAACCTGCTGCGCTCTGCGGACATGGCAATCGCCGGAGCGCGTCGACGGGCCGCACACGGCGAACCGGCCATCGTCACGGTCGGAGACGTGACCAGGGTGGCGCGCCAGCACTACGGGTACCTCTTTGTGGAGCGCGAAGAAGCAGCTGCCGCCCTCCGTCAGCGCTATGAGGCTGCTGACTGCCTGGTGGACTGCATGACCGACGCTTTCGACTGAGTGCGTTGTGGCAAACCGGATCTTGTTCGAGCGGCAGCGAGTGCTTATCTGGACGGAGGTTCGGGTGCGGTCGCGGGCATGAGAGAACGGGTCCCTTGGTAGTGACGCGGTTACGACACCAGCACGACCAAGGAAGCCCGTTGCCTGATCAGTTGAGCAGTATCTCTGCGTATGCGTCCACCGCGGTCACCCCTGGGTGTGACTGCTACGTGCACCGGTTCGGTTCGCTCGCTCCGGGACGGCGGGCAGGCTGCTACCCGAGTGACATAACGGATGCGGAGTGGGCCGAGGTCCGCGCCGCGATGCCGGTGCCGGCCTGGCTGCTGAAGCGGGGCGGGCGTCCGGAGGAGTTTTGCCACCGCGAGATACTCAGCTTCCGTTCGCGGCCGAGTGCCCCGGCGGTCGTGCCTGGTTCCGGAACTGTGCGGGCGATGAGCCGAGCACGCGGCGGAACGCGGTGCTGAACGCGCTCTCGGACTGGTAGCCCGTGGCGCGTGCGAGCTCGGAGATCGACAGAGTGTCGCGGGCGAGGGCGTCGCGCGCGAGGCTCATGCGCCATTGGATCAGGTATTCCAACGGCGGGACCCCGACGTGGCTCTTGAAGGCCTGGGCGAACGCGGAACGCGACATGTGGCTGATCCCGGCGAGCTCCTTGAGGCTCCAGGAGTGGGCCACGTCCGCGTGCATGGCGCGCAGGGCGGCACCGATGCCGTCCTCGTTCAGGGCGCCCAGCCACCCGGTGGGCCGGTCTGTCTGAGCGGCGTGGGCACGCAGCATGTGCACGAGCAGGATCTGTGCGAGGTGGTTCTGCACCAGCGGGCCGCCGGCGGCGGAGACCCCGGCTTCGGTGGCCAGGAGATCGATCAGCTGCGCGAGCCGCCCGCCGTGAGGATCGGCTACGCGGACGATCACGAGCGGCGGCAGAAGATCGGTCAGGAGGGCCGCGTTCTTGTCGTCGAACGCGATGTGCCCGACGCAGAGGTAGAGGTCCTCCTCGGCCTCCGGGCCGATCCGCGCGAACCCGTCTTCGGCGCCCGCCCACACCTGCTCCGCAGGGCGCGGGCTCGCGTCGAGCGTGCTGGCCAGCACGTAGGGCGGCGGGTTGCCCAGCATGAAGGTGTCACCCTCATGCAGGAGCACCGGCTCGTGCCCTTCGAGGATCAGCCAGCACGTGCCGCGAACGAGGCCGCCGATCCGTACGTGCAAGAACGTGTCGAAGCCCAAGGCCCACTCTCCCGCGGCCCGGAGGCTGGGCCCGATCACCGTGCGGGGCCGGAGCAGGCTGATCGCGTCCGCCACTGGATCCCCGAATCCGAGCACCGACGACCCTTCCTGGACGATACGTAAAGAACTGTGGACTCTGCGTCATGGATAGTATCCGCGATCTCCTGCACCATCGATGTCGAAGGATCGGCAACGAGAACGTGACGGAGACACCAACATGGGACAGCTGGAAGGCAAGACGGCGGTCGTCACCGGGGGCAGCTCCGGTATCGGTCTGGCCACCGCCGTACGGCTGGCGGACGAGGGTGCGTACGTGTTCGTCACCGGGCGACGAGAGGCCGAGCTGGAGGCCGCCGTCAAGACCATCGGAACGGACCGGGCCACCGCGGTCGTCGGCGACATCGGGAAACCGGAGGACCTGGACCGGCTCTACGAGGCGGTCCGGGCGCGAGGCCAGAATCTGGACGTGCTCGTGGCGAACGCGGCGATCGGCTCGTTCATGACGCTGGAACAGACCACTGAGGAGCACTTCGACCAGACCTTCGCGGTCAACACCCGAGGCACGCTGTTCACCGTGCAGAAGGCGCTGCCGCTGCTCAACGACGGAGCCTCGATCGTCCTGGTCGGTTCGACGGCTGCTGACCGCGGAATGGAGGCGTTCGGCGCGTACGCGGCCTCGAAGGCGGCCGTCCGGTCCTTCGCGCGGACGTGGTCCACCGAACTCAAGGGCCGTGGCATCCGGGTCAACGTGATCTCGCCAGCATGGATCGAGACTCCCGGGGGCACCGCCGCCTTCGCAGACGAGGAGACCGCCCGGGCCATCAAGGAGCAGGTCGCCGCAACCGTGCCCAAGGGCCGCATGGGCCAGCCCGGCGAGGCCGCGGCGGTCGTGGCCTTCCTGGCCTCGGACCAGAGCAGCTACGTCGTCGGCGCGAATGTCTACGTCGACGGTGGCGAGAACCAGACCTGAGGCACCGCACGGTGGGTGGCATCCGAAGCGTCTCGGCTTCCATGCCGCCTCCGGCGCGCCGGCCTGGCGACGTTCGGGCGCCCCGCGACACTGGAGATGGCCTGCAACAGCACGACGGAGTGCCGTACGACGCGACCGCAACTCGCTGGACCCGCAGCGCAGAGCGCGTAGGTCCAGCGGAGGCGCGGGCGCTGCCGCCGTAGCCGGAGTGGTCCGATCGCAGACGCCACCGCCGCCGTTCGATCCGCGTCCCCGCCGCCTACAACGGCCTCCTCGGGCTGAAGCCCACCGGCGGCCGGGTCTCCGCCGGCCCCGAATTCGACGGGGTCTTCAACGGCCTGGCCGTACAAGTCAGCGTCAGCCGCACGGTAGGTGACAGTGCGGCGCTGCCCGACCGGATACGCGACCGGAACGGGGCGACCCCTACTTCGCCCAGGAGCCATTCCGGCCGTACGCGCAGGAGGTCACCGCCACCCGGGCTCGCTGCGGATGGCGCTGTCACGTTGGTTGGCTGGGTGGGATGATCTTCTGGTTGGTCGTGCTGGAGGAGGCTATCTGTGGGGGACCGTGTCGCTGTCGTACAAGGGGCACCGGTACCCGGTCGAGGTCATCTCCCACTGTGTGTGGCTGTACTTCCGCTTCCCGCTGTCGTTCCGCGAGGTCGAGGAGCTCATGTTCGAGCGCGGGATCGTCGTCTCCTACGAGACGGTGCGCCGCTGGTGCGGCAAGTTCGGGCAGGCCTACGCAGGCGCGCTGCGCCGCCGACATTCTCGGCCTGGTGACAAATGGCACCTGGACGAAGTCTTCATCAAGATCAACGGTGAGCAGCGGTACCTGTGGCGGGCCGTCGACCAGGACGGCAACGTGCTGGACATCCTGGTGCAGAATCGCCGGGACAAGGCTGCGGCCAGGCGGTTCCTCCGCAGACTATTAAAGAGGACCGGTGGGGTGCCGCGGGTGATCGTCACCGACAAGCTCCGCTCCTACGGCGCCGCCCACCGCGAGGTCATGCCCTGCGTCGAGCACCGCCAGTCGAAGTACCTGAACAACCGGGCGGAGAACAGCCACCAGCCCACCAGGCAGCGCGAACGGGCGATGAAAGGCTTTCGCTCAGTGGGCGGGGCCCAGCAATTCCTGTCCGCGTTCAGCGGGATCTCACCCCACTTCCGACCCCGCCGCCACCTGATGACGGCCTCCGGCTACCGAGCCGAGATGACCGTCCGCGTCGCAATCTGAGAGCAGATCACCGGCGTCACCGGCCTCGCCACTGCGGCCTGACCACAGCCCGGAACCGGGCTCCACCACGCCACGACGCGCCATCAGGCGCCTACCCACCCAACAACGTGACAGCGCCGACCGACGCGTTGCTGTGCGCGGACGGCCCGGTGACCACGCCGGTGGAGCTGACGCTGACGGCCGAGCACCGGCGCGGGCACGGCGCCATGTACGACGCGTTGAACAGCGGGAACGTCGACGTGCCGCGGCTGCGGCAGGTGCTGGCCGGGCTGCCGCAGCCCGAGGCCGCCGACGGGCGCCTGGTCCTGGCGGTGGACGTCACCCACTGGCTCCGGCCCGACGCACCGACCAGCGCGGACCGGTCTACGGCCGCAGCGGCCGGTTGCCCTTCTTCCATGCCTGCCGACCGGCTAACTCACCCGAGTCAGCGTGCTGTTCGAACCCCACCGACCACGCGAGCGGATAGAGAACAGCCAGTCAGCCGAACAGCCGGCTAAGGAGGCCTTCGCCTGCTTCTTGATCAGAACTCTCTGCGGCCGGAGTCTCTCGTTGGTCGGAAATGCCCCCGATTCGATTCACGCCGTGCTCAGGCAACGAGCTCGGCATTTCATGTCCGACATGCTCTGGCTGGTCATTCCCGGAAGCGGATTGAACGATGCGGCCGCTGATCTCTTCGTCCCCGGCGGTGGCTGAGCCAATGCTGCCGAAGACTGCTGCGGCAGCCATGGCGGTTACGGTCAGGAGCTTGCGAATGCGCATGTGGGGCGTTCTCCGTTCGAGTGCGGAACCCTGGACAGGCCTATACCATCATCAACTATGAAATTAAAGCTCAATGCGCCCATAAGTGGGCGAGGCATCCCATAAAGCAAGTGGACCGTGACGGGGGAGTGCCGGCCGCTGTGTCCGTGCGTCGATCGTCAGCACACGCACTCGTTCTCGCTGCGCCCGGTGCGGTTCCGCTCGTTGACCATGGTCGGCAGCGGCAGGCGCCCGCCACGGAGCCGGGAGGGTTCGCCGAGAACGCCGCGCGCCCGGCCTGATGCGCGGGTGCCATGCCGCCTGTGATGCCGTTCGCGCGGCCTGACGCCACCTCACCGACCGGCGCGGTGCGCACTACATGACGGTGGTGCGCGCACCCGGTGCGGGGTGCGAACCGCGGGCTTTGCCCAAGGCGGCGGCCTTCAGCGCCTCGAGGGCGTTCGCGACGTCCTCAGGGTCATCGATGAGGATTTCGTCGGTCCAGCTGAGTGGCTCCGCACTTGGGGAAGGCCCGCTTGAGTCCGTGAGGGCAGGTGTTCGATGCGGTGGGTACCGCCTGTTGGCGGTCGCAGAGCGGAATCTGGGGGAGTGTCAGTGCCGTGGGCTACCGTCCTGCTGTCCTGACGGACTGCTTTCGGCTCTCGCCTGGCCTCCAACAGCAGCCAGGCGAGAGCCAGATGCTCGCTCCCCAAGTTCTCGGCACGGGAGCGGGCCCTTCCGGATGGAAGGCCGACACCAGGGGTGTCCTGCTTCCATTGACGGGGGTGGACGACCCGATTGCAAGGAAAACCGGGAACTTCCACTCTGAGGCGCCTCGTCTTGGGCGCTACCTGCGCCGGAATGGTCAGGTCTGCTCGTCCGGGTGCCGTCCCGTGACTGTCATTGTTCCGTGATTTCGCGATCACGTGGCGTAGCAACTCCATCTGTGGCCATGCTGGTTGACCTCCCCGGCGGCGGCCTCGGCACCCACCGTCCGGGGACCCCTGGCGGTTTCCGGATGGCCGCCCGGGCATCGGCCGACCCTGAAGGAGTGCGATGACCAAGCAGGTCCTGATCATCACGGCGACGGCGACGGTGTTCGCCTGGAGCGTTGTGATGGTGGCGATGGGCCAGGTGGCCGCGATCGCCACACTCGCCCCGGCCCTCGGGCTGACGGTGCACCAGATCGTTCTCGCGGCGCGGCAGCAGACCGCCCCAGCCTCAGGACACCGCGTGGCGGCGGTCCCGGACAAGGAGGGCGGCGCCCCGTGACCACGCCCATCGAGCCACCTGCACCACCACCTCTGCGCCCGGCACCCGCACGCCCCGGCCGCAAACTGGGGCCGATCGCGGAAGAACTCAGCAGCGAACAGCAGGTCACCGCGGCGGCGTGCCATTGGCGGTGACGGGCTGGGCTGCTGGTGCCCATGGTGCTCTTGGGGGACGTTTGAAGTAGGCGGATTGCCGTTTACGTCCTATCTAGTACGTTCCTCGCCAGGTCGGTGTCGTTTCGTATGTTATGCACCTGATGAGGAATCTACTAGGGCATACAGGGCAATACGGCTAGATCAAATTCCCTCTCAGACCTCACACTCGGGCGTGACAATGCAAAAAGCGCCGGGATGCGGCGAGCCGCGTCCCGGCGGTGGGTTACGTCAGCCCTGGGTGGCGGGGAGGGGGAGGAGTCGCCGGTAGGCGGGGACGGCGACGGCAGCGACAACGACGTGCATGACCATCAAGGCGATGACGGCGCCCCAACTGGTGCGGGGCCGACTATCGGAGACGCCGACCATGATGTCCGGGGTCAAACTGACGATCAGGACGACGGGCACGAGGGTGCGCAGCAGCCGGGCCGGGCGCGCCGAGCGCGCGCGGATTATCGCCCAGGCGGCAGCGGCGACCAGGACGCCGAAGACGGTGAGAACGGCATAGGCGGGGAGTTGGAGAGCCTCGAAATCGTCCGAGGCGCCGACGGCGTGGGCTGTCGCGGCGACGATGGCGTTGATGGCGACGGCGACGGCAGCGGCGCCGATCAAGCCGCCCGCGACGACGAGGCCTCTGGGGCGGCGGGCCGGGTGGGCGGCGAGCTGGTGGCTCATGGTGTTTCTCCGGATCGAGTAGGGGCGGGGCAGGGAAGCGGGTGGGGTCAGCTGGCTATGACGAATGAGCGGCGGCTGGTGGTGGTGTCGGTGAACGCGAGAGCATCCAGGTGGCGACGTCGGCGCGGCTAATGGTGTCCCTCATGCGCAGGATGGCCGACTCGGGCAGCGGCTTGGCGGCGCCTGTGGCGGGACCGTTGGTGAGGCGGACGGAGTGGACGAGGGTGTAGTCGAGGTCGATGGCGCGCAGAGCGTTCTCGGCGGCCGCCTTGTCCTTGACGATGGCGCCCATGGCTGTGCTGGACATGAGCTTGGCGGGTCCGCTCAGTCGCTCGCGCAGCACGGCGAAGGAGGACAGCTCCAGGAACCGGGTGACGCCGGTGGCGCCGAGCGTACTGATCACCGCGTCGACGCCGGCCATGGCCCGTGCGACGTCACCGGCGTCGGTGGCCTGCCCGGAAACCACGTCGAGGCCGGGCTGAGCATCCAACTTCTAAGGTGAGCGGACGAGCGCGCGCACAGTGTGACCCGAGGCCAAGGACTGATCAACGACCAGGCGCCCGGTGGCACCGGTGGCACCGAGTACGAGCAGCTTCATGGGGGGGGGTGCCTCTATGTCTTTCGTCAAGCGAGGCGTGGGGCTCGGGGTTCGTAGAAGGTGCCGTCGCGGAGCATCGCGAACAGCACGTTGATCCGCTGACGGGCCAGGCGGAGAAGTGCCTGGGTGTGGGTCTTTCCGCGGGACCGGCATCGGTCGTAGTAGCTGCGGGAGGCAGGATCGTGCAGTGCAGCGAATGCGGACAGGAACATCGCCCGCTTGAGCTGCCGGTTGCCGCCTCTGGGCGCGTGTTCGCCGTGGATCGAGGTCCCCGACGACTTGGTCGTCGGGGCCAGGCCGGCGTAGGAGGCCAGGTGGGCGGCGGTGGGGAAGCTGGTGCCGTCGCCGACGGTGACCAGCAAAGCGGCGGCGGTCCTGACGCCGACGCCGGGCCAGGCGGTAGTCGGACCTCTCATCAGCGTCTCCAACGGCGCCTCTCGGGCCCGGTGACACCACCCCCCAGGTCATCCGTTCGACAGGGGGGAACAGTCATGCCGGGCCCGGAGGCCAGCGGTCCTCTTGCAGGACCGCGGAAAACATAACGGGGGATCGGATGCTGGGCGTAGAAGTCGCGGTCGGATATGCGCTGGCCTACCTGGGACAGAAGCTACGGCGTGCGGGGCGCCACGCCGATGGGGAGGTCGACCGTGCCGTGGACGTGGGGATGGAGCGGGTTCACGCCTTGGTGAGCCGGGCGTTGGGGGACGACGACGCGTTGCGGCGGGCAGAGACCGCCGGTGAAGCCGGGGAGATCTCGCAGGAGGCCCGTGAACGTGTGACGCTCGCCCTGGCCGAGGCGGTGGAAGGTGACCCGGAGCTTGCGACGGCACTGCATCAGGCCGTGGAAGCCGTACAGGCCGCCTTCGCCGCTTCGGAAGCAGCGCATACCGGGGACCGGATCGCGATCACAGGCGGTGTTACCTTCCACGCAGACGGCGGGGTAGCGGCCGTGCGGATGGGAAACGTGACCGTAAACCCTCCGGTGCCGGGCCCGTCTCAGGGATAGGCGCGTCCGGCGCCCCTCCGTCCCCCTCCAGACCAGTGCGGCCTGAGGGCAGTGAAGGCCTTGCCTACTCGGTCTTCTCGGCGTCCGGGGGCACTGTCACCGCGCAGTCGATCAACACCGTCCATCAGAATGTGCACTTGCCGCCGATGCAGACGCAGTGGCCGGTGCGGGTCGGGGTGGTGCCGAGGGCAGCGGACTGCTTTCAGAACCGCGCGCAGGCTGCGGAGTTGGAGTGGCCGCCGACGGGTGGAGATACGCAGGCACGGTGCCAGGTGCTCACCGGGATGGGTGGGGTAGGCAAGACTCAACTGGCCGCCTGGCAGGCCCGGCAGATGCTGGCGGCCGGTGACGTGGAAGTGCGGGTGTGGGTGACCGCCGTCAGCCGTCAAGCCGTCATCGACGCCTACGTCCGAGCCGCGGCGATGATTCTGCACGCCGATCCGGAGGACGGAGAGACGGCCGCGCACCGGTTTCTGGAGTGGCTGGAGACGGTCGCGGTTCCGCGGCCGGCCCGGTGGCTGGTGGTGCTGGACGACCTCAGCGACCCGGCTGACCTGACTGGGCTGTGGCCTCCGGACAGTCCCCACGGGCGGACTCTGGTGACGACCCGCGCCCGCGATGCGGCCCTGACCGGCAGGGAGCGGCGTCTGGTCCCGGTCGGTCTGTTCACCGCTGCCGAGGCCACCGGCTACCTGGCCGCATCCCTGGCACACCATGGCCGGACTGAACCAGAGGGCGAACTCGCCGCACTGGCCGAGGAACTGGGCTGTCTGCCGCTGGCGCTGTCCCAGGCTGCCGCCTACCTCATCGATGCCGGCATGAGCAGCACCGAGTACCGCGGCCGCTTGCGCGACCGCGCGCGCAGCATGGCCGACCACCAGCCCGCGACGCTGCCCGACGACCAGACCCACGGTGTGGCCGCCGCATGGTCGTTGTCCCTCGACCGCGCCGACGCGCTGCCACCGGCCGGCGTCGCTCGCCGCTTGATTCAGCTGTCAGCGATGCTCGACTCCAACGGCATCCCCCAGGCCGTCCTCACGTCCGACCCCGCCTTCCTCGCCGATCCAGCGGGAACAAGGCAGGCGGCACCGGTTCCGGCCGAGGACGCAGAGGCCGCCTTGCGGGTGCTGCACCGGCTCAACCTCGTCGACCACACGCTCGAGACCCCGCACACCGCGGTGCGGGTCCATCAGCTCATCCAGCGAGCCGTCCGCGAGACCCTCACCCGCCGACAGCGCGAGGACCTCGCGCAAGCATGCGCGGACGCGCTCCTGGCCGTCTGGCCCGACATCGAACGCGACACCGCATACGCGCAGGCGCTGCGCGCCAACACCATCGTCCTGACCGTCGGGGGACGCGAAGGCCTTGACCACCTCGGCACCCAGCAGGTGCTGATCCGCTCCGGACGCAGCCTCGCCGAATCAGGCCAGGTGACAGCATCTTGCGAGTACTTTCAGCAGCTCATCATCAGCCTCACCGCCGCCCTCGGACCCGGCCACCCGCAGGTTCTCACCGCCCGCTTCAGCCTCGGGCACTGGACGGGCAGGGCGGGGGACATAGCGGGTGCCGTCTCGGAGTTCGCAGTCCTGCTGCCCGACATGATCCACGTGCTGGGCCCGCAGCATCCCGACACCCTCGCCGCTCGCGCCAACCTTGAGTACTGGCGGAGCCGGACAGGGGGCGTGGAGGAAGCTGTGGCGGCGTTCCAGGACCGCTCCGTCGGCACCAACAGGCCCCCGAGATCCAGCAGTTCGCTGCCCTGCGGCCGACGGTCGTCACTCACGTCCCACGGCCCGACGTCAAGTCAGCTTTCCTCCGCGGCCTCCAGCAGGGCGCGCGAGCGGACTGCGGGTCCTCGGGTGACAGGCGGGCGGCGATCTCGTCGACGATGTGCCGTGCGCCGTCGGTGTAGGCCTGCTTGGTCCCGTCCTCGCAGCGGCCGATCTCGTCGAGCAGGGCGGCGGAGGGGCATCCGGTGCCCGGGTGGTCCCGGTGCTCGGGCGACAGGTACTCGCGAACGAGGTCCTCAAGTCCAGGGCGGCCGGGCCGCAGAGTGCCGTACGCGGCGATCTGCGTGCGCAGTTGGTCGGCCATGACGTGGGCGACGAGATCGTCCCGTGCATGCGGGGGAGTAACTCGACTGAATCCGGGCGAAGTTCTTCGCCAACCACCCAGACGACCGCCGCGCGCAAACCCTCGGGCCGTGTCGCCGCAGCGTCGAAGGGGGCCGACCGCATCAGATGCCTGCGCGACGAGGCCGGCCGCGCCCCTATTCGCGGTGGCGCCGGCGAGGCAGGAGTGCGAACGCGCTCTCCGCAATTCGAGGTCAGGCGGGCGAGACTGTGGCCGGACGCGTCTGCGACATCGAGCCCGCGGATGATGGTCAGCAGATGCAAGGTCGTCGGGATCGGCGTCGGGATCGATGTCGCCGCTGCGCTGCGCCGCTCGGACGCACTCGGCCACCGCCGTCGCGACCACGGAGAAGGTGGCGTGGGCGATGCGTGCCACCTCGGGGTCGGAGTTGCCGAGTTCCAGGGCCATCTTGGCGGCGAAGCAGGCCGCGCTCGTCCCAGGGCACCGCAAGATGCCCCGCTTCAAAGGATTCGCCGTCAGCATCCTGGACGCGCCGCGCTGCAGTAGTTGAACTACCGCGGCGTGCGCGAGATCTGAACGATGCGGAGATTCCTCGGTCACCCGAGACACCTTTGGGGCAGGGCGCCACAGATCGAGGTCGTCACGCACACGGCGGAGGGAGCCTTGCTCTTCCCGCCACAGGCGAGGATTCACGGCCAGATCACCTGGGTGTGACACGTGTTCAGGGCGCCGAGGTCGGCGCCATCGCAGTGCTGCCAACAGCTCACCCGGACAGCCACGGCGCACGTCGCCGTCCGCGGCGTACGGCGACGTGCCTCGATTCCTCCCTCAATCCCGCGCGACATGCTCCTTGAGCCATCGCAGCAAGGCCGCGAACTCCGGGGACATGTCCGCGTCCGACTGGACGAGTACGGACGAGTGGCCGCCCTCCTCGACCGTGATCGAGTGGCTCATGGCATCCGGTGCGCGTTTGGGGGGCTCCGGGTTTCCCGCAGCCGCCGCACTTGCCGGAACGGCCGCGGCTACCAGCCTGGACAACTCGGCCGCATCACTCTCGGGTAGGGCATGGGTGTCCACCACGTCCGGCGGGAGGCTGGCGAGGACCGGTGCCGCCAGTCCGCCGTGCGTCGCCAAAGTGACCTTCATGGCACCTCTCAGCCGTCCGCCGCCTACGCTGTTCCCGCAGAGGTACCCGGCGTCGGCCGCCGGGTACCTCGACGTCAACCGCCGGCCGTCGCACGTCCCTTGAGCGTGGCCACGTCCCGGCTCAGCTCCTGCACCTGGGCCGTCAGCGCCCTGACTGCCGCGGTCGCGTCCCCGTTCTTGCCGGCTGGGCGGTTGCGCGCCCTTGCGAGCCCGGCCGAGACCCCGGTGATCGAGATGCCGACCTCCTGCCACGCCCCGAGCACGGCCATCTGTTCGGCGCTGCCGGTCTCGTACAGCTCTCCGGCCTTCCGGTACGTGGTGTCCGCGAACTCCTGGAACCGCGTCTCGCTGTTGGATGCCTTGAGGGCCTCGTACCAGATGAGTCCTGGTGCCTCCCAGGAGTATCCGCCGATGGTCGCTGCCGTCAGGTAGAACGCCTTGTTCGGAATACCGGAGTTGTAGTGCACCGCACCCCAGTCTCCCTCGTAGGTGTCGGGCATGTTGACGTACTTGGACATGTGGTCCGGCTGGGGGTCCTTGCCGAACTTCTCGGTGTTCCACGCATGCCCGGGAGCCTTCATCGACCGCAGCGCGTCGGCCTCGATCTGAGGCGTGAAGACCTCACGGCCGATCAGCCAGTCCGCCTGCTCGGCCGTCTGACCCAGCGTCCACTGCTCGACCATCGCCCCGAACACGTCCGACATGGACTCGTTGAGGGCTCCGGACTGGTTGTGATATTCGAGCCCCGTGGTGTGCTCGGTCACCCCGTGTCCCAGTTCATGGGCGATCACGGAAATCGAGCCCGTGAGGTCGGAGAAGACGCGACCGTCCCCGTCGCCGAACACCATTTGGCGCCCGTCCCAGAAGGCATTGGCGAACTCGTAGCCGTAGTGGACGTATCCGTCCAGGCGCATCCCGTGACCGTCGATCGAGTTCCGGGCGAACACCCGCTGGAAGAAATCCCGCGTCTTGCCGAGTACGTCGAATGCCCGGTTGACGGAGACGTCGGCCGCTTCCGGCCCGTCCTCGGACCGCGCCAGAACAGCGAAGGGCAGAGACGTGGTGTTCCGGCAGTCGTAGATCGTCCTACGAGCGTTGCCGGGAGTGGCGAGACCGGGGAAGGCTGCTCGGACTGCTCGCTCGCCCCGCAGGTGGGCAGTGGTGAGCATGGTGTTCAGCGCGGCCTGGCGGACCTCGCCGTCATCATCTTTCAGCAATCTTTCGAGCAGATACGGAGGGACAATGCAGTGGTGTCGAAATTCGCTGGTCATGGCGGTACTCCTTAAGCCAGGGGAGTCTGTTCCTCGCCGCGAGGGCGCCCAACCCCGCACGCGGTCCGCCCGCGCAGGTACAGGCGTATGCCCCCCCCGAAGCGGCCGCATACGGTCCGCCGGGGCGGTAACCATTTCATCCATCGCAGCGTCATGATGTGAGTTGTCCGACATGTCCATCATGGCATGTTCCGGGCTTGACGCCACATTGCGTTTCCCTGGTGCGGAGCGGCCACAAATTTGCGACTTCACATAACTCGCCCAACGGTTAATTCGCGTCCCCCGCTGGTTTCCAGACCCACCGTCAGCTACGCATCGTCGGCCGACCCGCCGTACGAACTGGGGCGGGTAGTCCTTGTTGTCGGCGTTCAGAGTTCAGGCAGCAGGATGTTCCAGCCGACACGACTGGACCCGGTGACGGTCGGGGTGTGACACGTGGTTCGCGTCGGGCGGTTCGACCACCACGCCGTCCGCCCCACGGACCTGACTGCCTGGCCTTCGGCAAGGGTGACGAAGAATTCCTCGCGCACCTCGTCACCATGCCCCCGGACTTCGACCACGTCGTTGCGATGCGGCAGGCCGCCGGTGCCTTGCGTGCCGAGCTCACTGACGAAGTGCTGCGGAAGGGGCCGGCCCACGCGATCGCCGCAAGGCCCGACGGCCGGACGACGGATTGCGAGAGGGCGGCCGGGTCGCGGTGGGCTTCCTCGGCGACGTGTCGGCCGAAGCGACCTGCGGCTCGTCATGGGGCGGGAGTTCTACCTCGAGGAAGGGGAGCCGGCGGCAGGGGAGCAGGCACGCTGAAATTCGGCGTCACGGCTCGTCCTCGACGCAGCGGAACTCCGGCCCGTGGGATGTGTCCGCTCCCGTCGGGCGGTGTGCGCATCAGGGTGCGGACGGGTCCCTCCAGAGCAAGCATCTGGCGCGACGCGGTGCCGGCGTTCACGGCCCGAGACAGACACCGCGCCTGTGCAGGGGGGAGGAGATATCCTGAAAACGTTAGTTTTGCACCCTTGAAACCCGTACAGGAGCGATGTCATGAGCCTGCTTCCGGCCGAGATCAAGGTCAACGTCGAGGGCGATGTGCCCGGTGCGCTGTCGGCTCTGGGGAGTTCGCGGGGTGCGCTGACCTCGCGCCGGATCTGGTTCGCAGAGGACCGGCAAGGGGCCGCCGAGGGGCGGGTCCCGTTGCTGGACAACGGCGTGATCGTGCGCTTCAGACTGGGCGGCGCATCGGAGGATCTGACGGTCAAGCTGCGTCCATGCGACCAAGAGCAACTGGTCGGCCGGTTCTCCGACGCCTTCGAAGCGGGACCCTTCACCTACCGGATCGAGGAGGACTGGTCGAGGAACGGCCGCGTGCTGGCGGCCTCTCTGGGACGCGACTGCCCTCCTGGAACGCTGGGCGACGCGGTGGAGCGGGGCGCCGATGCCGCCGCGGCGATGGACGCGGTGCAGGACCAGTTCCTGCATACCTGTGCGTCCTCCGTCCGGCTCGACGGGTTGGTCGCGCTGGGGCCGGTCCTGTCGACGAAGATCGAGGACGTCCCGCTCGACGACCTGAAGGCCGATCTGGAGGTGTGGTCGGTGACCGGCTTGGAGTTCCTGGAGGTCTCGATCCGGGTGAAACCCAAGGATGAGGACGATCGGGAGACGTTCACGGCACGGGCCGAGCGCAAGCAGCGGAAACTCCAGGAGGCGGTACGGGAACGCGGGGTGCCCCTCTCCGAGCACGCCGAGAACAAGACCCGCCGCGTACTCACCGCCTTGGTGGCGGCCGCCGGCCGGCTCGCCTGACCGGTCCCCTCCCACGCGACGTCCGTCACGCGGCGGGCACCTGGGGGTCTCGGACCGATTTGCCGACTGTGTTGTTCTGCCCGCCCACGGAGCTGACCGCCGATCGCCGTCTGGAACAGCCACCCCTCCATACGGGCGTCGAGGTAGTCCTGCAGCGCGTCCCAGGCCACCGACGCGGTTCGCGCCCTCTGCCACTCCATCCGCCACCGTGCGGCGAAAGCCGCACCAGCTCCTACTGACCTCCTCGGTGTGTTGTCGGGGGTGGTGACGGGTGGTGATCCCTGCGGTAGGCCGGTGGCATGCGGTACCCGCAGATTGGCGGGCTGACCGCCGAGAGGCGGCGGCTTCGTGAGCGGATCCGCTGCGAGGCACGGGAGCGGTTCGGCCGTAGTGAGAGCACTGCGGTGATCGCGAAGGATCTGCGGGTGAGTGAGCGGTCGGTGGAGCGCTTGGGTCGTGCCTGGCGAGAGGGCGGGATGGATGCGCTCCGCCTTTGCTGGGCCGCCGAAACTGCCCAAGCTGAGGGGCATCAATCTCGACACCCACCGGGCAGCCGGGGTGCGCGAGTGCGCGGCCGCACACGACTGGCTCACCATCATCCAACTGCCCTTCTATGCACCGGATTTGAACCTGGTCGAGGGTGTCTGGTCCCTGTTACGGCGCGGGCCCCTGGCCAACACCGCCTTCACCGACGACGAGCACCTCGAACCCACCCTCCGCCGAGGCTTACGTCATATCCATTTCCAGCCCGACCTCATCGACGGCTGCCTGGCCGGCACCAGACTGCTCCTCACCCAGCAGCCGACAACAACCCGAGGAAGTCAGTCACCCCGAAGATCCAGACAACGACCTTCCGGCCGAACCAGCAGCCGACGTACAGGCGGCCCTCACCGCCCTCACCCGTACCGAATCACCTAGCCGGCGCTCAACTCAGACAAGCCGACCTCACCCACGTCAACCTGGGCGCGGCGACGCTAACGGGAGCCTCCCTGGCCGGGGCACGGCGGGCGCGTTCGGCCGTTCGGCAGGTGCCGGGCGAGCCTCGTGGCACGGGTGGTCGGCGCGCAGGGGGCCAGACTCGTACGCCGTGGCGGTGTCGCGTTCCTCGTCGTCCATCAGGTCCAGGGTGCGTACGGGCTGGTCGAGTTGATCCGGAAAGCGGTCCAGGACCCGGGCGAGCAGTCGCGCGAGACGTGCATGTTCTCCGGCGGCGTCCTGAACGTCTACGAGCGCAACGGTGGCGTCGGCGAGGGCCACTACGGCGACCGGGCCGGCCCGGTCGCCCCTGCACTCGGCCAAGCGGTGCGTGCGGGTGCAGACGCGGGTGGGGCAGGGTGCGGGGGCAAGGGGTGGATCCTCTGCTGAAGGACACGGCATCAGTCAGATAGGCATACATGGTCCGCTGATTCGCCGGGAGGGTAGACCGCGCGTTCCTGCTGAGTGAGGTCGCGGTTGAAGGTGTGGCAGATCTGCTTGATAGCCCGGGCGGGGTCGAGAGAGGTGACGACGTCCCACGGCCGTACCGTCCCGGCGTAACTGCCGGCGAGGGTGCGACCGTCGGGGCTGAAGGCCATGGCATTCATTGCTGCGGTGTGCTGGGTGAGCGCGGTGCGCAGTTCGCTGGTGTCCGCATCCCACAAGCGTGGTGTCCCGTCGTAGCCGGCCGGTGGCGAGGATACGGCTGTCCAGACTGAAGGCCATCCCAACGGTTCTGTGTGCCTCGATGGTCCATGCCCGGCGGTGCGGGTCGCGCCGGCGCGCGCAGCGCGTCCCCTCCCTGGCACCGATCCGGCTCAAACTCCCCTCGTCCACGGTGCCTTGAGGCGCCCTGATGCCTTGAGGGCGGGTGGAAATCCGGCCCTGCTCGGGGCTGGCGTCCCAAGATGCGTCGCGCCCCGGCCGGACACATCCTTGAGAGAGGGGCGTAGGTGCGCCAGGACACTTCGCGCACCTGGAGCCGGTCGTTCCCGCACGAGGGATCCTCGACCGCGCTCTTCATCCACACACCGCCGCCATCCGACAGCATCCCCCCGGCGGGTCCGATCGAACAGGTGGAAAGTCATGGACGAGCACAGCGGCCACATGCACCACGCAGGCGGACACCCGGAACCCGAAGCCCCTTCCTTCCACGGTATGGCGGTGGTGGGTGACGACACCCCCTTCCTTTCCCACCTGCCGATGGCTCATGAACCGCACAACACGCAGCTGATCCTGGAAGGGTCCTTCGGGTCCTTCCAGCGTGCGTATCGCAACGACCGCAAGGCGCACCCGGAAGCCCGGTTCTACACCTTCGCACCCGAGATGTTCGCGCTGTCCGACCTCTATCCCGGCGAGGCGGGCGAACCGCCCGCCCGCACCTCGTTCACCGGGAGCCTGTTCCGCAACCACTTCGAACAGCCGGAAGCCCATCCCGAGACGCCTGTCGAGATCGCCTCCGATGTCGTGGTGGACGTGGTCGATGTGGTCACCCACCACAAGTTCACCGCGGCCGACCAGCAGCGGGAGGAGCTGACGTACCTCCTGTTCGGCAAGGGGCCGGAGCGGTTCCTGGCGCATTTGATCACCGGCCCCTTCCAGCCCGCGAGCCATCAGGAGTTCGATCACCTGATGACGGCCGACGTCCAGGGCCTGGACGTGTCCGACGACCAGCTGCGCCATGGCATCGAGGTCACCGTCACCGGTCGTCCGGACGAGCTCGGCGGGAAGCTCAGGGAACGGGAACGAGCGGCTGCCGTCGCCGCGGTCAGCGGCGGGCATGTGACGGTCGAGGTCGAGGCCGGCACCGAGCTGTACTTTGAAACCGGCGATCTGACTCCTCACTGACGCAGCGGCACCCTCCGACCGTCACCAGGAGAGCCGGGGATACCAGTCGCCACGGCCTTGTGGGGTGAGATCGAGCAGGTGCCAGACGGGGCTGAGCAGGTCGGTGGCCTGCTGGCCGTTGCCGTCGGCCATCCGCACACGGGTGCTGTAAAAGTGGCGCACCGCACCGCCTTCGTCGCGGGTGAACACCGACACGGTGGCGTCCTGACCACCGGCGGAGTCCTCGCTGCCCAGGTCGTACTTGAAGCGGCTCGGTGCTGCGCTGAGTAGCCGCAACCCCGTCCAGCCCCGGTCCCTGGCATACGCGCGCAGCGCGGGCAGCTCGGCGGCGGCCACGACGGCGAAGTCAAGGGTGCCGGCCAGGTGGTCGGCGACCGAATGGAAGCCGTCGATCGACATCGTGCACGAGGCGCAGGGCCGGTCCTGTTCCTTTCCGTACATGAAGTGGTAGAGCATCAGCGGCCGGTCAGGGCCGGAGAAGAGCTCGCTGAGCCGGACCTCGCGCACCGGATCGTCCCCGGCCGCCAGGTCGGTCGGCCCCTCGTGGAACAGATAGTCCTCGACGACCGGGCCCTCGGGCAGGCGTCGCTTCAGCTCGGCGACGTGCTCGCGCTGGCGCATCAGCTCGGTCTCCGCCCGGCGCAGTTCTTCCCTGGCGGCGGTGTACTGAGAGGATTCGTTGCCGAGGTTGGTCACGCGCATGTTTCCTCCTCATGGTCGCCGTTCGGCGCGGCACACCCGCCCAGAAGAACAGGTCGACCCGCCGCGATGTGCCAGGCGCGCAATGCGGTTCACCTGAAGCGACCAGTTGCCACTCGGCCCCGGACATCGCCTCGGAACGCAGGTCGGTACCTGGGCTGCGCCGGATCACCACCAGATTGCCACCACCCACGATCGGGGGGACGATGGATCTCCGTCCTCCGTATCGCCGGGCCTGAGCGGGTAGCGAGCGAACTCTCAGCGTTGCCGCACCTCGTGAGGACGGCAGCGGTGTCGACAAGGGAGAGCTGCTCCGGGACGTCGTCATGTGCTCCGCACCCGGCTGAGCCGGGGCAGCGTCACGCTCCCTCCGAATGCCCGAACCCTTCACCGGGAGCTGCCATGAATCTCGATGACGTCGCACGCTGCGAGATCCATCCCACGATCGGCATCGCGCGGGTAGGCAACAGCCCCGACGGCTTCTTCAACGGCCCTGAGACCCCTGGGGTCCCGCCGAGTCCGTCCGGCGGTTTCAAGGACGCCGACGGGCGGATCAAACGTCAGGCCGCCCGGTTCCGTATGTACGGCTATGACCGGGCCGGCACCGTCCTGGGCGAGCTCACGTCGGCCGAAGCGCAGATCGTGTGGACCGCCGAACTGGCCAATGCCAAGGGTGAGTGGTTCAAGTTCGCCGGGCGCTTCCATGAGTCCACCGCCGACTCCAACCGCCGTAATCAGCACATCGATCCCACTGATCCCGCCGCTCGGGCGCGGCTGGTCATCCGGCCGGGGCCGCGCAGCGTGACCGGTCCGTCCCAGGACGGCACGGACGCCAGGTTCGACACCGGGACCTTCCTGGGCACCCCGGTACCGCTGGGCGAACTGCGCACCGACGAGGCCGGCCGACTGCTCGTCCTCGGCGGCTTCGGCACGTCCGCTTCGGTCAAGCCCGCCAATCCGCTCAGCCACTACGCCAACAACGACTCCTGGTACGACGACACCTCGGACGGCACGGTCAGCGCCACCGTGCGCCTGAGCCCAGACGGGCGTCAGGTCCCAGTGACCTCGGCCCGGGTCGTGGTGGCCCCGCCCGATTACGCCAACGGAGTACCGAGCGTGGTCACCCTATACGACGTCGCGCTGGAGGCCGCCCGCGTGTCGGGCGGACTGCCCACGCCGCCGGAAGTCTCCTTCACCCGCGACGTCTACCCGCTGCTCGCCCGCCCGGTCGCGTTGGCATGGGTCAACAAGAGCGCGCGAGCGATGCACGGCGATCCCCGGCGCAACTTCCTCACGCCGGCCCGCCTCGCCCGGTTGTCGTCGAACGCCCCAGACGACGCCGTTGCGCGTCAGGCCGTCTTCAAGAGGTTGCGCAAGCCCGGACTGGTGGACGACGTAAGCCAGGCCAACGCGGGGTTCATGCCCGTGCTCTCCGGTGATGACGGGGACGCTCAGCCGAACCGGCCACGGACGTGGCTGGCGCTGTTGCCCGGCCAGTACGCGCGGATGCAACGCTGGGCCGCCGGCGACTTCCTGGCCGACTGGACAGGGGTGCCCGCCCCGATTCCTTTCGAGGCTATCGCGCCGGCTGACCAGCCCCACGCCCTGGTGCGGGCTGCGCTGGAGACAGCGAGCGGCGGTGGATTCTTCCCAGGCATCGAGATGACGTACATCGCTGACCAGCAGTCCACTTGGGCGGCGCCCTTCCGGCTGCGCGAAGATCTGGTCGCCGGAGATGTCACCAAGTACATGGCCCTGCCCTGGCAGGCCGACTTCTACATGTGCATGGACCACTGGTGGCCGGCTTCCCGCCCCGATGAAGTCCTTCCCGAGCCGGCACACGACGGGCTGGTGCAGGACGCAGCGGCCGCGGCGTTCCAGGAGTGGGACCGCGGTATCGGCGACGGTGAAAACGCAGAAAAAGGTATGAACGAGATGGTCGAGAAGTGGAGCACTCTCGGGTTCGTCGTCGGCCGGCCCGGCCCCAGCGGCAGCCCGATGCTGGTCGAGACAGAACGAAACCGACCATGAGACCGGGTAGGCCGGGCACAGGCGGGAGCGGTGCGTTGAACAGCGGCGGGTCGAGCGGCTGCGAGAGGAGCCGGCGCTTCGACGTTCTCGTCGCCGGCGCAGGCCCCGCCGGGTGTGCCGCCGCGCTGCCCCTCGTCCGGGCAGGGGCGAGCGTCGTCCTCGTCTCGCCGAGGACCTCCCCCGACTGGCGGGTCGGGGAGAGTCTCGCTCCCACCGCCCGCCCGCTTCTCGAACGGCTGGGAGTGCTCAACGGGCTCACCGGCGACGGGCACGCTCCCTGCTACGGCAACCAGGCCGCCTGGGGCCAGGATGCGCTCACCGCGGCGGACCACGGGCTCGGTCCGTACGGCGAGGGATGGCATCTGGACCGCACCCGGTTCGACGCCGCCCTGGTCGAAGCGACCCTTGCCGGTGGTGCTCTCTGGCACGCCGGACATGTGCGCGACGCTCGCCGGCATCGGAGCCGCTGGCAGATCGCCACCGGCGAGGGCGATGTGCTGGAGGCGGGCCACTTGGTGGACGCCACGGGGCGGGCCGCTCGGCTGGCTCGTCGCGTCGGGGCGGGGCGCACCCGTTCCGACCGACTGATCGCGGTCGCTGCGCTGTTGGGCCCGCCGAAGCAGGCCGCCTGTCCGGACCGAACTTCGCTGGTGCAGGCCACTCGCTGGGGCTGGTGGTACACCGCATCGCTACCCGGGGGTGAGCGGGTTCTCATGGCCATGACCGACGCCGATCTCCTCGCCGGGGTACGCCTGCTGGATCGGGACGTGTGGTGGGCCCAGGCACAGCGTGCCGGTCATATCCGGGAACGGATCGCCGGCCGGGAGCAACCGTCGCGCCGGCTGCGGGTGTTCGCCGCCGGCTCGGCCTGCGCCACTCCTGCGGCCGGCCGGGGCTGGGTGGCGGTGGGAGACGCCGCCACCGCGACGGACCCGCTGGCTGCCCGGGGGATCGTCACCGCATTGGCCACCGGCCTGGTGGGGGCGCGGGCGATCCTGGCCGCCGAGGGCGGTGACACCGATGCCATGGCGGCGTACGCACGCCGCATGACAGCCGTTCACGCCGAGTACCTGGAGACAAGGGCCGCACAGTACCGCAGGGAACAACGCTGGGACACCCCGTTCTGGGACCGCCGTCACTGAGCGGTGCGGCTCTGCGGCAGGGGGGCGCACGGCAGCACTGTTTTGCGTGGCATCACCGGGGCTTCCGGAACGGTCGGTCAGGCCGCGGTCTCCGTGCACAGCAACTCCTGTGGCAGGTAGGAGGAGTCCGCACGGCTCACCGGTGGCGGGAGCCGCCTCGAGGCGCGCACGGGGACGGCAATTTCGGTGCCTGCGTGACGTTCCCGCCGGGCGGGATGATCGAGATGCCGAGGTCGGTGCACCGCGCGAGAATGAAAACAGACCGTAACTGAGCTGGGAGAACTCCATGACGGCCATCGATGAGAAGTGGGGTCAGATCCCCTGGATCGGCGCACCGGTCGACGTCGGGGCCGGCAGTCAGGAAGGTCCGAATCCCGACGGGCGCGGCAGTTCACGTGACTTCGAGGGCGGCTCGATCTACTGGACGCCGAACACAGGCGCCCATGAAGTTCACGGCGACATCCGCGACCTGTGGCCGCGGATGGGATGGGAATGCTCCTTCCTCCGCTATCCCGTCTCGGACGAAATGGGCCACCGGACAACCGCAACAACAGGTTCCAAGGCGGGCACGCAATCTGCCGTGCGTATGGCTGGGGCTCCGACAGCGTGATCGGTCACCTGGAGTGGCAGCTCGGCAAGATCAACCCCAAGGTTCACGATGGACATCATGCGCGCGCGGGTCGCCAGGCCGCCTCGCCGCGCACTGAGGAGCCGACTATGACCATCAGAGGAATCGACGTCTCGTCATACCAGCCGGAGAAATACCACACCGACGGATTCGCCTTCGTATTCATCAAAATCACGGAGGGAACCACCTACACAAACCCCAAGTGGATCGCTCAGCGAAAGACCGCACGAGACGCCGGACTGGTGACCGGTTTCTATCACTTCGCCCGGCCCGGCTCCATGGAAGCTCAGGCTGACTACTTCCTTTCCAAGATCAGTCTGGCGAAGGGGGATATTCTCGCCCTCGACTGGGAGGACGGCGACGTCTCCAACTCCTTCAAGGACAACTGGATCAAGCGGGTGCAGCGGAAGGCGGCCGGACACAAGACGGTCCTGTACTGCAACCGGGCTTTCTGGCTGCACCGTGACAGTACGTCCTTCGCCGGGGACGGCCTCTGGATCGCCCACTACAACGGAAGGCCCGGTCGGCCCGACATTCGGCACCCGTGGCTGTTCCACCAGTACACCGACGACCCGGTCGACACCAACGTCGGAAACTTCAGGGACAAGCAGGCCCTGCACGGTTGGTCCGTAAGCCGGGAACTGGCTCCGTCCGGCTGAGGCTCAGCGCACGCGGCTCACCGTGAGGCGGAGACGGGGAGGTCGTCGTCGCCGTCGTCGACCAGCCAGCAGGGTTCGGCGGCGAACGGATCGGTGTCGTCGATGCTGCCGCCGACGCCCGAATTCCAGGCCACCCAGGCATGCGGGCCCGTCTCCTCGGACTCGCTGTGCTGGCCAGATGGGTGGCGACGCCTCGGTGTGCAGGGCCGGTTCGCTGGTCCTGGCGCCTTCACCCGAGGGAGGGCGCTGCTCGACCGGGCGGTGACGTGGCTGCGGCGCGGAGCGACGCCCCCGGCGTAGCCATACGAGGCGGGCACATGCCGCTCTTGGGGCAGCCCCCACAACGCGGTGCTTCCTTGGCATGCGGACAGCGAGAGCTGAGGAGCAGTGGTTGTGTTCGCCGCGTCCCGAAAGGCACAGACCGCGCCCCACCCGACGACGCCGGACAAGCGCCAGGTGTCGGTCCTGCGGCGCCATTCGTCGTACCTGGAGAAGGGCACCAGAGCATGGGACTTCAGCCGAGTCCCGGTCCATACGACACGACAGCCGGGCATGCAGGGGCTGTCAGGGCGTTGCGCGCCGGGTGTTGCCATGACGTTCGTGCAGCACTATCTCGCGGTTGGAGCGGTCAATGCCCCTCAAGCCGAGCAGCGTCGACCGCTTCGAGGGCCACAACATGGCCACCGGAGTCATCGACTGGGAGCAGGCCGCACCCGGAGTGCTGAGTAGGATGCCGGTGTTCTCGATCGCGGCCTGCAGTGATGCCAGGGGCGTTCCCGCAGCAGCGTGTCACCCGCATCGTGGGCCTGGTCGAACGAGCCCGGACGACTTCGCGAGCCGCCGCCGGCTGTCGCTGCCCGCGGGCTGGCACTCGACGGGATTAACCCGGATCATCCGAACACGGTGGCCAGGCAGCGCGAATGCCCTGTCTCCCGCCAGGGTCGCACGCCCGAAACCATGCCTGACCAGCAGGAATCAAGGCATCACGTTCGGTTGGGATACGGCTTCTCAGCTTGGCGTTTATCCTCGGCGGGCTTGGTGTTCCTTGATCGACTCAGCGCGTTTGACGGTCTTGCCGACGTCGTGGCGTGTGGCCCGGTGCTTGTTCTTCGAGCCGGGCGGCCGTCCCGGGCCTGGCTTGGACGGTTTCGGTGCGGCTGCCGGACGGGCCGGAGGCTGTCGCACGGCTCCTGCCCGGTGAACGTCAAGAGTGCTTCTCGGGCGTGTGGTTGATGAGCTTGTTGAAGTTGTGCACCGTGCCGAGGAGCTTGATCTCGGCGTCCACCGCCTGGCGGCCGCGGTAGTTGAGGTGTCGTCCGAAGCGCTGGAAGATCTGGGCGAATCCCGGCTCGACCAGGGCACTGCGCTGACGGTACTGGGCCCGTCCGGTTGGGGTGGCGAGGCGGGCCGCCATGTCCTGCTGGCCTGCAGGGGCCTGCTGACGCTTCGCGGGAAAGCCTGCCTGGTCTGCATCGCTGGTGACCGACACCAGCAGCGGGAGATCGGCGAGGGCCTCGAAGGACGCGGCGGAGGCGTAGCCGCTGCCGGCGAGCCAGAGTTGGATGTCGCCGGGGAGCCGTGCGGCCTGGTGATTGTGCTGGGTCTTCTTCACCATCGGAATAAGGGCCGTCCTGTCCGAGGGATTGTCGTGCGCTTCGATGGCCAGCAGGAATTGACGGCGGGCGCACACGATCTGGATGTTGTATCCCTGCAGGTAGCCGCCGCATTTGCCGGGAATCAGCCGGGAGTCGGGATCGCTCAGGCAGGCACGGGCCTCCGGGGAGGGGGCCGGTCGGGGTGTGCGGGCCCGCTCCAGCCAGGCCCGCATCTTCACCAGGCGCGTTCGCTGGCGAACGAGGACGGTCTTGTGCTCCATCGGGACCGGGGGCCGTCCGTTCGCTCCACGACGTCCTGCCGCCCGGTCCTCTCGGACGCGGAGCTCGTACTTCTTCAGCTTCTCCTGGTGAGCCTCGGCCTCGGTGGCCAGGCGCTTCTCCGCACGAGCCACCATCCGCTCGGCGGCTTCGACCTTGATCCGGATCTCGGTGGGTGAAGGCATAGCCCGTTCGTGCAGTCTGTCCCTGGCCAAGTGGGCCCTGGCGAGCCGGTCGCACAGCCGGGACAGGCGAGGCCAGTTGTCGCATGCATCCTCGCCATCGCCCTGTGCTTCCGAGCCATCGGCCTCGACGCTGAGCGCGTGGTCTACTGCATCCTCCATCAGCGCGTGGATCTCTTTCTCGCACTGGGAGATGGTCTCCTCCAGGCGCTGGAGCCGCTGGTTGGCGTCGCGTGAGGCGTTCGCCTCTATCGGTGAGCCGTCCACGGCCACCGCCGAGAGATCGACCAGGCCACGTCGGCCGCAAAGCGACAACACCTGCACGAACAGCGAGTTCAAGGCGGCACGGTGGCGTCGTACGAACCGCGCGAGGGTGGAGTGGTCCACTCGGCGGTTCGCGGTGATGATTCGGCAGCCCACGTCGTCCCAGCAAGCCTGCTCGATGCGACGGGAGGAACGCACTCCCTTGCTGTAGCAGTACAGGAGCAACGCGATCAGGCTCGCGGGAGGGTAGGCCACCCCGCCCCGCCCGTCGTCACGGTAGCTCTTCTCGAACGCCGACAGGTCAAGTAGCTCGACGACGTCGAGCACCTTCCAGCACAGGTGCTCGGGCGGCAGCCACTCCCGCACATCCCCCGGCATCTCAAGATCACATTCACGGTCGCACGACAAGAAGTTCCGCCCCACCAGCCAAGACTCCGACGCCTCCCTGGTCCTCGGAACCGAACAACGAATCGCTCTTGACGTTCACCGGGCAGGAGCCGTGCGACAGCCTCGCCGCAGTCGCGCGGACGTTGCGAAACCCCCGGCGGACGCGGGCTGGAGTGAGGCGGCGGGGCTCGGCAGGTCGCTCCCAGGGACGGCGCAGGTCCTCGGTGAGGGGGCGGGCGAGGCGGAGCTGAGTGTGGGCGGCGATGATGAGCCAGGTCCACAGGTCGGCGCTGTCGGCGTGGCGGATCTTCGGTGCGGTCCAGCCGAGCGTCTGCTTCAGGAGCCTGAAGGTGTGCTCAAGATCGAATCTGCGGAGGAAGGACTGCCACCAGCGGTCCACAGCCACCGGTGTCGCGGCGGTGGCCGAGCACCACAGCCAGACCGGTTTCGGGTCGCGGTCGCCCGGCAGTCGCTCGACCTGCAGCCGCACCAACGTGCCGTGCAGGACGGGAAGTTCCTCCTCGGCGTGGTCCAGCCATGGACCGCGGTGGGTGAGTCTGGGGTGCATCCGGTCCCAGGCCATCGCCTCGGCCTTGCCGTAGCGGGTGGTGTCCGTAGCTGTGGTGACGTCGGGCTGGTGCCAGCTGTCGGGCTTGGCGAAGGTGAGGACGCCGCCGTGCCGGCGGGGCCGCCCGCCCTTCGGGCCGGAACGTGCGGGGCCTGCGTCACGGAGCATGACCCGGTCCGAGCGCAGGCGCCCGACCAGCACGACCGGCAGGTCGGCCAGAGCGTGGGAGAGGTAGGTGACGTCGTAACCGGCGTCCATCACGATCAGGATCTCCAGGTCGCCCGGCCGCCAGTGCCCGGCGTGCGTCAACCGCTCGACGACGTCGCGCAGTTGGGTAGTGGTGGCGAGCGTCGCGTCGTCGGCGGGCCCCAGGCGCACGGCGTCCAGCAGCGCGACCCAGGAGGTGCGGCCGGACTCCAGCGCGGCCACGAAGGAGTACGGCCAGCCCGGCACGAACTGGTCCGTCTTGCGGTCACCACGTCCGTAGACGTGGCAGAACAGCCGGTCGTCGCTGGTCGGGGCATCGGGACGGAGCCAGTTGCTCACGTCCACAGCCAGCACGATCCGCCCGTCGGCCGCCTTCGGCAGCGGCAGGCCGGCCAGCGTGCGGCGCAACCGCGTCGGCTCCAGCCAACCGCGGTCCAAAGCCGCGTACAGCGCGCCATGCCCGCGCCGGTGCTCGATGGCCAGCGACAGCTCGACCAGGGTCTGCACCGGCCCGTCCGCGCACAACACCGCGTCCGTGAGCTCGAAGAGCGCGTCCGCTCGGGCGTAGAGACATTCGTAGAACTCGACACGAAAGCGGGACAGGATGCCCAATGCGTCGCCCGCGGGCGCGCCGACCGGGAGACTCATACACAGCGGCCGTTCTCTCGTGCTTCGTGACTCGACATCTCGAAGCGTGGAGAACGGCCGCCCCTGCTGTCCCGGGAAGAACCGCAGATCAGCAGGTCGAGTGACCCGCGAGGATAAACGCCAAGCTCAGTCCAAGCCCCAGTGCCAAGAGCGCAAGGCTCGCACTGGGGCGGCTGGCGTGCGTCGTCATGCAGAGAAGATCACGGAGCGCACCTTGACGTCTTCGCGGTCGGAGTCTGCGAAGTCCGTGACGGTGGCGTTGGTGTGGTTCTGCGGGGCGAAGGATGACGAGGCGTTGCTGACGCTGCCCCGTACGCGGAAGGCGTACCTCAGGAGCTGGCGCCGCTGATCCCAGGGGCGACGAAGCGCCGGTGCAGGGGGTAGAACTTCGGCTCGGGGTCGCTTTGCACGCCCAGTTCGCCCTTGAGTACAGGGGCGATCCTGGCCTCGATGAACCGGTTGAAGTGGTCCTCCGACTCCCAGATGTCCATCACGTTGAGGCCGCCGTGAACGAACCAGGCGGCATGCAGCACGCACCCGTCCGGTGCGTCTTCTTCCCAGCGCACCTTCTGGCGTACCGCGTCGTAAACGTCGCGTGTGATCTCGGGCCAGGAAAAGGTCATCACGACTGCCATGGAGTTTCCTTTCGCCGCGTGGACGCGCCGCGTCCGGGCGGCCCGCGGCATAGCACTGCGAAGCTAAGCCGCTGGCATCGCCGGTGCACTCCGGGGCGTCCATCCGAGAAGGGTCAGCCTCACGGGATGAAGCGTAAATGGACCAAGTCGTCGAGCATCTATCGAAGCGCCACCGTGCCATCGGCCCCATCGGGCTCCGGGTCGCCAGCGCGGTCGAGGTGTGTATCGGACAACTGACCTCGATGCACTCGTTGTCACGGGAGACGTGGCGGACGATGGATCGCGCGAGGTTACGCGTGAGCTCGTGGGCGGTTAACCCCCTGGAGCGGGGCGCGTCGGTGTTCTACGCGACCGGGAACCACGATGAGCGGGCGGCGTTCAGCGACGTGCCCGGCTGTGGCCAAGTACGCCCCGACGCGGTGTACGTCGGGCCCGAGGGCCAGCGGGCCGCCGCGAGCACGGTCGATGGCTGGTTGGGTGGTCAGGAGCGGGAATCGGAGCTCGAGCCGGAGCCCCGCCAATTGGCAAGGCGGCGGGGTGAAGGTGAACGAGCGGCAAGGGCGCCGCGGACAGACTCCGCCACAAGCAATCTCGCTCCACGCTGCCGAGACCAGCGGGAACCAGTTCACCGAGGTGACCTGGCGGCAGGGCATCAAAGGCAGTATGACCTCACGGTTCACCGTGCTGACTCTGCGTCCGGCGGGCAAGCAGTCCCTGGCCGCCGCCGGCCGAGTCGCCGGTGGCCGATGCGCTCCGATCGCCGTCTGTGAGGCATCCGGCTGGTGAGACAGCCGCTCGCGTTTCGAGAAGAACGCCTGGACATCCATACCTTGGCTGCCCGGCTACGAACCCCCAGTGAGGCGGAACACACGACAGTCGGCAGCCGAGGGGGTCCTCTCATGGCGGGACAGCAGCTCCAGGAGGTGGAAAGGGGCCTCGTGGAGGAGGCCCGGCTCCGCGAAGCGCCGCCGGATCCAGCCGTGGTGTCCGTTGTCGCCGAGCGGCTCGCCGGGTTGCTGGCGGAGGTCGCGCACCTGGACGAGGTGCGTGTCGACAGCGACTTCTTCGATGATCTCGGCGCCGACTCCCTGGTGATGGCGCACTTCTGCGCGCGGGTGAGGAACCGCGCGGACCTGCCGCACGTGTCGATGCGCGACATCTACCAGCATCCGACCGCCGGCGGACTGGCAGCCGCGCTTGTCGACAGCGCGCCTCCACCACCAGGCGAAACCGAGGCCCTCAGCCCATCGGAACTGCCCAGAGCCATGGCCCAGGAGCCCGCTCCGCCGACCGGCCGCCCGCACCGTGTGCTCTGCGGGGCACTCCAGCTTCTGGCCTTCCTCGGCTACGCCCTTCTCCTCGCCGTCGTCTCCGCCCAGGGCTACGAATGGATCTCCGCGCAGGCGTACCTGCTCGACGCATACCTGCGGAGCGTCCAATTCGGCGCCGCGCTGCTCATCGTGCTGTGCGCCCTGCCAGTGATGGCCAAGTGGCTGCTGATCGGCCGGTTCACGCCACGCAGGTTCCACGTCTGGAGTCTTGCCTACTTCCGGTTCTGGCTGGTCAAGACGCTGATCCGATCGAGCCCGCTGGTCCTGTTCGTCGGATCGCCGCTCTACCCGCTCTTCCTGCGGGCCCTCGGTGCGCGGATCGGCAGAGGAGTGACGATCCTTTCGCGCTCCGCCCCCGTCTGCACCGACCTGCTGACCGTCGGTGACGGCGCACTCGTCCGCAAGGACGCGCTGCTCAGCTGCTACCACGCGGCCGACGGCGTGATCGAGACAGGGCAGGTCACCCTGGGCCGGGACGCGGTCGTCAGCGAGGCGACGGTGCTGGACATCGGGAGCCGGCTCGGCGACGGATCCCGGCTGGGGCACGCCTCCTCCCTGCACACCGGCCAGGCGGTCCCCGATGGCGAGCACTGGCACGGCTCTCCGGCCCAGCCCGCGGACAGCGACTTCCCGGAGGTGGAGCCCGCCCGGTGCGGCACCGCACGGCGAGCGGTCCACGGTGTCCTGCTCTTGCTCGTGGCGCTCCTGGTGTACGTGCCGCTGGCGGTGGGCTGCCTGGATGTGCTGCTCTCCCGAGTGCTGGAGGGATCCGCGGTGATGAAGGCAGGCGGGGCGACGGTCCTCTACGTCGACCTGCTGGTGGTCACGATCGTGGTCTTCTTCGGCGGCGTGATCGCCGCTCTCGCGGTCCTGGCCACCGTCCCACGGCTGCTCGGCAGGTTCGTCCGGCCCGGCCGGACGTACCCGCTCTTCGGCTTCCACCACACCGTGCACCGGACGATCGTCGTGATGACGAACAGGAAGTCCCTGACCCGTCTGTTCGGCGACAGCAGTTGCATCGTGCACTACCTGCGCTGGGTCGGCTACCGCCTCGCCCCCGTGGAGCAGACCGGCTCGAACTTCGGCACAGCGGTCAAGCACGAGAGCCCCTCTCTGAGCAGGGTCGGCACCGGGACCATGGTCGCGGACGGACTGTCCCTGATGAACGCCGAGTACTCCAGCACCTCCTTCCGCCTGTCGCGGACCGCGATCGGGGCGCACAACTTCCTCGGGAACCGGATCGCCTACCCCTCCGGGGGCCGGACCGGCGACAACTGCCTCCTGGCCACCAAGGTGGCGGTCCCCGTCAGTGGACCGATCCGGCACGATGTGGGACTTCTCGGCTCTCCCTGCTTCGAGATCCCGCGGTCGGTGGCGCGGGACAGTACCTTCGACGAACTCAAGGACGGCAGCGGTCTGCGCCGCAGCCTCGCGGCCAAGAACCGGCACAACGCCGTCACCATGGCATGTCACCTGCTCACGGGATGGCTGTTCTTCTTCTGCGTCGTCCTGCTCTTCGTGCTCGCCGCGAGCCTGTACCCGGCGTGGGGCCCAGCGGTCCTCGCGCTCGCCAACGCTGTCCTGCTGCCGTTCACCCTCCTCTACTACGTCCTCCTCGAGCGGGCCGTCACGGCGGCGCACCCTCCGGAGCCATTGTTCTGCTCGATCTACGACCGCCGCTTCTGGCGTCGTGAGCGGTACTGGAAGGTGCCGTCCGAGACGTATCTGCACATCCTCGACGGCACGCCGTTCAAGAGCGTCGTGTGGCGCATGCTGGGCGTCCGGATCGGGGCGCGGGTCTTCGACGACGGCTGCGCTCTGACGGAGCGCCCCATGGTCCGCATCGGGGACGGCTGCACCCTCAACGCGGGCAGTGTCGTGCAGTGCCACTCCCAGGAGGACGGCACGTTCAAGTCGGACCGCAGTGCCCTCGGTGCCGGCTGCACCCTCGCCGTCGGAGCGTTCGTGCACTACGGCGTGACCGTCGGCGACGGCGCTGTGCTGGGGGCCGACTGCTTCCTCATGAAGGGCGAGTCGGTCCCCGAGCACACCCGCTGGGTGGGGAATCCGGCCCGCCCGGCCCTCGACGAAAGCGGAGGTGTGCGGTGATGGCAGCGACAGCGACCGACGCCCGCGTCCCCGGATACGACAGCCGGGTCGAGGGCGGATTCACGGCCGCGCCCCGATGGGCGAAGGAGCCGATGCCCGGTACGGGGGAGCACGTCAGGCGCGTCCCTGGCGAAGTGACGGCGGCCCTGCGCCGGCGGGCCCGTGAACTCGGCGTGCCGCTCACCGCGATCCTCCTCGCGGCACACGCGCAGGTGCTCGCCCTGCTCTCGGGTGATCCCGATGTGCGCAGCGGCTATCTGGCCCCGGGCCGGCCCCGGCCACTGCCCTTCGAGCTGACGGCCGGGCCAGGCACCTGGCGCCGTCTGGTGCTGGATGCCCGGCGGGCCGAGGCGGCGGCGCTGTCGCCCGGGACCAGCACACCGTCCCGGGAGGGCCCTGAAGTGGTGTTCGCGGCCGGGCACGAGGTCACCGTCCCGGTGGACGGTGGCGCGCTGCTCGGCGTTTGGGCGGGTGAGGAGCGTGGCCGGCTCGTGCTGCGCCTGCGGCACCGGACGGACCTGCTGGACGCGGACTGCGCCGCCCGGGTCGGCGGATACCATCTCGCCGCGCTGGCAGCGATCGCCGCAGACCCCGACGCCCCTCGTCACCGGCGCAGCCTGCTGTCCGCGGACGAACTCCGGTTCCAGCTCGAGGGGCTGGCGGGGCCGCGCCGTGCGCTGCCGGACCGCCGGTTCCACGAACTGTTCGAGGAGCGAGTGCGCAGGCATCCGGACGCCGTCGCCGTGGTCCACCAGGGCTGCGAGTGGACGTACGCGGACCTCAACATGCGGGCCAACCGGCTGGCTCGCGCCCTGCTGGCCGAGGGGCTCGCCCCCGAGGACACGGTCGCCGTGGTGACCGAGCGCGACCTCCACTGGGCGGCCGGCGTGCTCGGTGTCCTCAAGGCCGGCGCCGCGTACCTGCCCGTCGACCCGCGTCACCCGGGCGGCCGCATCAGCGCGATGCTCAGCCGCGCCGACTGCTCGTACGTCGTCACCGAACCGGACAGCACCACGCAGCTGGACCGGGCGCTCGTATCGCTCCCCGGGACCCGGCGGCTGATCGTCCCGGACGTCACCGACCGGGCCACCGACGGAACGGACCTCGGCCTTGACATAGCGGCGGGCCGGCTCGCGTACGTCTTCTTCACCTCCGGGTCCACCGGTGAGCCGAAGGGCGCGATGTGCGAGCACGCAGGCCTGCTCAACCACCTGTACGCCAAGATCGACGACCTGGGTATCGGCGAGGGCACCGTGGTGGCCCAGACGGCCTCGCAGTGCTTCGACATCTCGCTGTGGCAGTTGCTGGCGGGGCTGCTGACGGGCGGGCGGACCCTGCTGGTCGAGCAGGACGCCATCCTTGACGCGGACCGGTTCCTGGACCGGATCACCGAGGGGCGCGTCAACGTCCTGCAGGTGGTGCCGTCCTATCTCGACGTCATCCTGTCCGCGCTGGGGCGCAGCCCCCGGGACCTGCCGGACCTGCGGTGCGTGTCCGTCACCGGCGAGGCGCTGCGCGGGGAGCTGGTGCAGCGGTGGTTCGTCACCGGTCCCGCCGTGCGGCTGGTCAACGCCTACGGGCTGACCGAGACGTCCGACGACACCAACCACGAGGTAATGGACCGGGCGCCCGCCACCGACCGGATCCCACTCGGCCGACCCGTCGCCAACGTGCACCAGTACGTCGTCGACGAGAACCTGCGTCCGGTTCCGCTCGGGGCGCCCGGTGCGATCGTCTTCTCCGGGGTGTGTGTCGGCCGCGGCTACGTCAACGACGCCGAACGCACCCGGCTCGCCTACCTGGCCGACCCCCACCGCCCCGGCCAACGGCTCTACCGTGGGGGAGACTTCGGCCGCTGGCGGCCCGACGGGAAGCTGGAGTTCCTCGGCCGCCGGGACGCGCAGGTGAAGATCCGGGGGTTCCGGGTCGAGATCGGCGAGGTCGAGAACGCGCTGCTGCGCGTGCCCGGTGTCACGGACTGCACGGTCGTGGTGACCGGCGCGGAAGGGCACGGCCGCCAGCTGGCGGCCTTCTGCACGAGCGCGTGTGCGGTGACCGCCGAGGACCTGCGCGAGCGGCTCGCGGACCTGCTCCCCGCGTACATGATCCCGGCGTCCTTCCACCGGCTGGACCGCCTGCCGCTCACAGCCAACGGCAAGACCGACCGCAAGGCCCTCGCGGCGCTCGCCGAGGACCTCGGTCCGGCCCGGGATGCCCTTGGCGCCCCGCGGACGCGGGCCGAACGGCGGCTCGCGGCGCGATGGGCGGCGGAACTCGGACTGCCGCCCGGACGGATCCGCCGGGACGACAACTTCTTCGACCTGGGCGGCACTTCCCTGTCGGCGGTACGGCTAGCGGTCTCGCTGGGCCGGGTGATCTCCCCGCGCGACCTCGTCGGCCGTCCCGTACTGGCCGACCTGGCCGAGCTGATCGACAGCCGGACCGGCGGAAAACCGTGACGGACACGAGGAGTACGAGAGGAGACCGACATGCTGTCGGCACACTTCCGCAAGCACAGGGCCACCACGGCACCGACTCCGGACGGCCTTCCGGTACTCGATGCCGCAGACACCCCGAACGCCGCGGACGCGGCGGCCTGGGCAGCCGGCCGACGGGACGCGCTGCGTGAACTCGTCGCCGAGCGGGGGGCGCTCGTCGTCCGAGGCCTCGGCATGCGCTCCCCGGCCGACGTCGAGTCGGTCCTGCGCCAGGTGGCCGAGCGGCCCGTGGCGGAACGCGAGGCGTTCGCCGCCCGCGACCGCCACGCGGACGGCGTCTACTCGTCGTCGGCATGGCCGCCCAACCAGCCCATGTGCATGCACCACGAACTCAGCTACGCCTTCGAGTGTCCCGGCCTGTTGATGTTCGCGTGTCTGGAGCCGCCCGTCGAAGGCGGTGCCACCGCGGTGGCCGACGCCACCGCGGTGCTGTACGCGCTGCCCGCCGAACTCGTCGACCGTTTCGCCCGGGAGGGCTGGCTGCTCGACCGGGTGTACAACGAGGGGATCGGCGCGACGCTCGGTCAGTCCTTCGGCACCGACGACCGCGACGCGGTCGAGGCCTACTGCCGTGCCCACGCGATCGACTGGTCCTGGCAGCCGGACGGTTCGCTGCGGACGCGCCAGCACCGGCCCGCCGTCCTGCGGCACCCCTCCTCAGGCCGGCACTGCTGGTTCAACCAGATCGCGTTCCTGAACGAGTGGACGATGGCACCCGAGGTCAGGGAGTTCCTGATCGAGGAGTACGGACCGGACGGGCTGCCCTTCAACACCCGTTACGGCAACGGCGATCCGGTGCCCCCGGACGTCGTCGAGCAGATCAACAAGACGTACGAAGCCCACACCGCACGCCGGTCCTGGCAGCGTGGGGACCTGATGCTCGTGGACAACATCCGCACCGCGCACAGCCGGGAGGCGTACCGGGGGCCGCGGAACATCGTGGTGGCGATGGCCGACCCTGTGCGCCCCGGCCTTCTGGGACTGCGGACGGGGAGGGAAGCGGCATGACCACCCTGCACACCGGACCGCAGACCGCCCGGACGGACACCCCGGCCGTGCCGTCCTTCGCCGTCGTCCCCGGAAGCCAGGTCAAAGAAGTGCTCCAGGGCCGGGAGAAGACCGTGGTGGAGGTCGTCGAGGCGGCATACCGCCTGCACGGCACCGGCCGTACGGTCAACCCGCCGTCCTCCTTCCTGCGCTTCCCCGACCGGCCGACATCACGGATCATCGCCCTGCCCGCCTCGCTCGGCGGCGAGGGCCGGGTGGACGGACTGAAATGGATCTCCAGCTTCCCCGCCAACGTCGCCTCGGGCATCCCCCGGGCGTCAGCCGTCCTCATCCTCAACGACCCCACCACCGGCTACCCCTTCGCCTGCATGGAGAGCTCGGTCATCAGCGCCGCCAGGACCGCGGCGTCCGCCGCGTCGGCCGCAGACCGGCTCAGCAGGGGACGGGCGCGCCCCGCCCGGCTGGGGTTCGTCGGGGCGGGTCTGATCGCCCGCTACATCCACACGTACCTGGAGGGCACCGGCTGGTCCTTCGACGCCATCGGTGTGCATGATCTGTCCCCCGCCAGCGCCGCCGGCTTCCGCACCTACCTGGAGCAGTCCGGAGCCGTCGGACGCGTCACCGTGCACCGCAGCGCCGAGGAGCTGATCCGGCTCAGTGACCTGATCGTCTTCGCCACGGTCGCCGACCGGCCGCACATCACCGAGCCGTCCTGGTTCCGGCACAACCCGGTGGTGCTGCACGTGTCGCTGCGCGACCTCGCGCCGCAGGTGCTCCTCAGCGCCACCAACGTCGTCGACGACATCGACCACTGCCTCAGGGCCGCCACCTCACCGCACCTCACCGAACGCCTCACCGGCAACCGCGACTTCCTGCTCGGCACGCTCGACGACGTGATGGCCGGCCGCGTGACGGTCCCGGCCGACCGTCCGGCGGTCTTCTCACCGTTCGGCCTGGGCGTGCTGGACCTCGCGGTCGGCAGCTATGTCTACGACGAGGTGGCCCGATCCGGCGAACTGCGGGTCATCGACCACTTCTTTCACGAACTGAGCCGGCACGGCTGAGGGCGGAACCCGTCCACCGTCGGGCCTGTACGAGGAGACCATCGTGCCTGTCATATCCGTCCCCCACGCCTTCAACGAGGAGGACCTGTACGTCGACCTGCAGCCGATGACGGGCCACCGGCTCTTCCTCAAGTGCGAGGGCTTCAACTTCGCGGGTTCGATCAAGCTGAAGGCCGCGACCGAGATGGTGGAGTCAGCCGAGCGCAGCGGAACACTCCGGCGGGACTCGATCCTGATCGAGTCCTCCTCCGGCAATCTCGGCGTGGCGTTGAGCATGATCGCCGCGAGCAAGGGCTACCGCTTCGTCTGCGTGACGGACTCCCGATGCAACCTCGCCACCCGGCTGATGATGGAGGCCCTGGGCAGCCACGTCCACGTCGTCTCCGACGAGCACGCCACGGGCGGTCTGCTGGGCGCTCGGCTGGCGCACCTGCGCGGTCTGTGCGCCGCGGACGACCGCTACGTGTGGCTGAGTCAGTACACCAACCCCGACAACTGGCGGGCGCACTACCTCAGGACGGCCCCGGCCATCGCCCGCTGGTTCCCGCTCCTGGACGTCCTGTTCATCGGCGTCGGCACGACCGGCACGCTGATGGGCTGCGCCCGCTGGTTCCGCTCCTGGCACCGGCCGGTGCGGATCGTCGCGGTGGACAGCGTCGGCTCCGCGATCTTCGGCGACCCGCCCGGACGGCGGATGATCCCCGGCCTCGGCATGAGCCTCCGGCCGCCCCTGCTCGACGAGAGATACGTCGACGAGGCGGTCCGCGTCGAGGAGGCCGATGCCATCCGTACCTGCCGGAACCTGGCGAGGAGGGGCTTCCTGTTCGGCGGGTCGACCGGCACGGTCGTCAGCGGGGCGACGAGCTGGCTCGCCCGGCACGGAACGCAGAGGCTCACGCCCGTCGCGATCGCCCCAGACCTCGGTGAGCGCTATCTAGACACGATCTACCAGAGCAACTGGGTGCAGGCCCTGTACGGCAGTGACGCGATCGAGGACCACCCCGCAGTGCGGGCGCCCTCCGACCGACCGTAGGCGGCCGGACATGTGCCTCCTTCCCGTGCGACCGGTCCTGCGCCCCGAGCGGCTGACACCCGTCGCCTGGGCCCGGCCTCCGGAGCCGCCTCGCCCCGGCCGGCCCCGGCTGTGGCTGGCACGGGTGGAGGACCTCCGCGGCGCCGTGACCCCGCTCGCCGGCACACTGCTGGACAGCCGGGAAAGGGCGCGGGCCGCGACACTTCACCGGGTGGCGGACAGGGAGGGCTACCGGGTCGCCCATGTGTGCCTACGTATGCTCCTCGGCGCCTACCTCGGGGTCGAGCCGTCGGACGTGACGCTGGTACGGCAAGCATGCCCCCTGTGCCGGGCCCCGCACGGCCGTCCCGACGTGCCCGGCGTGCCTCTGTGCTTCTCCGTCTCCCGTACCGGTGGTTTCTGCCTGCTCGCCTTCGCGGATACAGCGGTCGGCGCGGACATCGAGCGGATGCCCGCCTCCGACGTCGTCTCCGCGCTCACGGCGACGCTGCATCCCCGGGAGGCCGCCGAGCTCGCCGCGTGCCCGCCGGACCAGCGCCCCGCCGCCTTCGCCCGCGTGTGGACACGCAAGGAGGCGTATCTGAAAGGGCTCGGTACCGGACTCGGACGTGACCTCCGCTTCGACCACCTCGGCGCGTCCGCGCACGGGCCCCGCCGGGTGCCGGGCTGGAGCATCGACGACGTGGCGGTGGGGAGGGGATGCGCGGCCGCCGTCGCGGTGGCCGAACAGTGATCGTCACGCGGGGACGGAGATGACGCCGAGGGGGTGTGTGGTGGGCTGGCGGGAGCCACCGGCCGGTTCCACCGTGACGCAGACGCCAGTGGCCCCACCGAGGGGCCCGTCCAGGACACGTGCCTCACGTCCGCCCGCGGTGGACAGCAGTCCCGCTGGCCGGTACCGCCCCGATTCGGCGTACCAGAGTTGGTAGACCCGGTCGTCGGTGAGCGGCGGCAGCCCGGAGCCGATGAAGGCGGACCGGCCCTGCGCCCGGGAGGCGACCACGCTCGCGGTCCCGCCGCGCGCGAGCTCATGGGTACTGATCGTGGCGTCGGGGGCGGTCAGCACATCGGCGAGTTGCCGGTACTCGGCACGGTCCTGGGCGGACTGCTCACGCGCGGTTTCGGCCTCGGAGCTCTGCCACCAGGCGACACCTCCGAGAGCCACGGCTGCCGCCACGGACGCGGCCAGCGCCAGCTTCACACCCCGCTGCCCACGGCGTCGGCGCCGAGACGCGAATGCGTCGGACTGAACCTGACGCACGGTGGCGATCTGGTCGAGCACCCGGCGGCGCAGGTCTGCCGAGGGCGCGCTCGTCTCGGCTGCACCCAACCCGACGGTCACCTTGGACAATCGTTCGACCTCCCGACGGCAGGGGATACAAGAGGCCAGGTGGTTCTCGAAGGCAGCTTCCTCATCGGCCGGCAACGCGTGCAGCACATACGCGCCGACATCGAAATGCGGGTCGTCGGTGAGGTTCACGAACCGGCCTCCATACAGTCGTACAGGCGCTTCAGCCCCTGACGCATCCGTGACTTGATTGTTCCCGGCGGCGTCGAGAGGGCCTCGGCGACCTCCGCGTACGTCAGCCCCTCGTAGTAGGCCAGCACCAGGGGGAGCCTCAGCTCACGGGCCAGCTGGGTCAGGCAGCGGAAGACCACGCGCTGTTCCTCCCGCACCTCGACCTCTTCGGCGACGGTGTCGAAGGACCGTTCCTGTTCCCGGACCGCGGCACGCAGCTCGCGGGCGCGGCCCGCGGTGACGGACCGCACCCGGTCCACCGCGCGGCGGTGCGCGAGGGTCAGCACCCAGTTCCGGGCGGCTCCGCGCGCCGGCTGGAACTGCTTGGCGGTCCGCCACACCTCCACCATCACGTCCTGGGTAACCTCCTCCGCCTGGGCCTTGTCCTGCACCACACGGCACGCCAGCCCCATCACCGTGTGCACCAGGGCCTCGTACAGTCCGGCGAAGGCCTCTTCGTCGCCATCAGCGGCGTGGACGAGCAACTGGTCCAGCTCCGGGTCGTCCGCGGACTCTCCTCGCCGCCCTTGCGTGTCACCTCTCCTCTGAGATCCGGTTCCTCGGTCCATCGCGCCTCCTCGGCTCAGCTCGACACTGGCCCCCATCAGCGAAGAGCGCATCCGGTCCAAAGCCGTCCGTCTGACAGATTCACCTGCCTGCCGCAGCGTTCCCCCCGCATCCTTTGTTCGGAGCTGTCACCGCCACAGATCAAGATCAGTCGCCTCCGGAGTGCGAGGAGGGGCCGCCAGTGACCCCGGCAGCCCCTCCTCTCCCCTCCTGGACCTGACCCCGGGTCCGTCACTACCACTTCCGCGCGCGAGCAGTTCGTTCCGGGCGGCGGGCGGCGGGCGCCGGGCGGCGGGCGGCGGGCGGCGGGCGGCGGGCGAGGGGATCGGGGCGCTTGGCCAGCCGGTTGCACTCGGCGGGGGCCTCCACACCGCGCCGCCGTCATTGCGGCGGTGACGTCCAGCGGGAGACGTCGGTGGGGGAAACTTCGCCAAGTGGCAGCAGGACGGTGTGTTCGAGCAGCTCACAGGCCTGCTGCGGCGCCTGGTCCGCGAAGCCGAAGGCCGTGACGCCGAACCGTCGGCCTGCGTGCTGGATTCGCAGACCGTCACGACCTCCGCCAACGTGCACCTCGCGGACCAGGGCACGGACGCCGGGAAACGGATCATCGGGTGCAAACGCCATCTCGGCTGCGACACCCTCGGCCTGCTGCTGACCGCTCTGGTCACCGCCGCCAGCGTCTCCGACACCGCGGCCGGCGTGACCCTGCTGACCCGCATCTCCGCCGCCCACCCGCACATCACCAAGGCCTGGGTGGACGCCGGCTACCGCACCACCGCCATCGACCACGGCGCCCGCCTCGGCATCGACGTCCACCCCGTCCAACGCCCGCCCGGCACCCGCGGGCTCACGATCATCCCGAGACGGTGGACCATTGAACACAGCATCGGCCGGCTCATGCACCACGGACGACTAGCCCGCGACTATGAACGCCACCCGCACCGCTCCGAAGCCATGATCCACCTCGCGATGATCGACCTCATGGCCCGCGGACTCACCGGCGAAGCCATCCCGAACCGGCGCGGAACCTGACCCGGGACCAAACACGAACCACCCGACCAAAAACTCAGTCAGAACGGACTCGTGCACGACCTCGAGCCGTTCCGCTGCGATGAGGCAGGCAGCTCGACTCCACCGAACTCGGGACAGTCCGGAGCCTCCATCAGGCCCGGCGCGGTTCACCACGGACGCCGACCCCGATCTGATGCTGAGCACATGTCCAGACAGCGTCGTGGGGTCGTGTCGTCGCCGCCTGTGTGATCGGTGGCCGGCGGATGCGTGTGGAGCCGCCGTCGGCAGCGGCGGTCCAGCGGGTCCACGACCGTACGGGACACGCCGCTGACGAGACACACCCGGTGCCGCCCATCGTGTAAGGCGGTGCGCGACCGCAGCATCCGTCAATGCACCTCAGTGCGAGGAACGGCAGGTGTTGCGGTGGGCGATGTCGAGGACGAAGCGCTCGGGGCGGTGCAGCTGCTTCGTCGTGTAGGAGGGCTTGCTGTCGAACGCGGCT
>NZ_KQ948679.1:0-58702 GCF_001514145.1 Streptomyces canus | reverse complement strand
CGACCGGCGATTCTGGCGTTGACCACGAGACTCGTGGACGGTGCCGGGGATGCGGCGGCGGCAGAGGTCGACGCCGCGGTGCCGGCCAGGAGGAGTGCGCTCGCGGTGATGGCCGTGAGGCAATGGCGGGTGTACATGACGCCCCCTTATGAGACGTCGGGGACTGGTGGTCACAGTATGAGACATATGTGAGGGTCGTACGGTTGCATGCTTTGGCGAATGAATCTCATGTACTGGAGTGCGATCGTGCCGGGCTACGGGCCGCCCCCGCCGGGGCGCCGCCCTCGGCCGGTCCTGGAGCGTGACATCGGAGACCCGCTATCGCTTCCCCGCCGTGTCTGTGCCTGTGGGCGTCGACCGGGACATGAACCGCGCCGGGCTGCGCCCCCCTGGCTGGACACTCTCCGAGCGCTGGTCTTCCCCGCACCGGCAGCTGTCTGAGACGCCATCCGCTTTCCGAACGTGATCGGTTGGTTCGGGGTAGGTGTGTATGAACTCCGTTCGGTGGCGGGACAGATGGGCGTGGTTCGTCCGCTTGTCTGTCTCGTGGAGGTGGCTGGTGCCATCGGTGCTCGGTTTGCTGGAGGCCCGGGAGAAAAGGGTCCGGGAAGAGATAGCGGGGTTGCGGGAGGAGGCCGAGCGGGTGCAGGCCGCGCTCGGTGCGGCTGAGCGCGCTCTTGAGCGGCTGGTGGATGCCCGGGCGACGGTGGCCGAGGTGCTGGCCGAACCGCCTTCGGCAGTCGCGGAGCCGGCGCGGGGCGCGATGACGGGTTCGCCGGTGCCGCACCGGAGTGAAGGCATGCCGACGTCGGTGCTCGCGGCGGACTACCAGCGGATCGTTGACAGTGCTGGAATCGGCAGGCCGGGAGGGGACGCGCTGCCAGCAGCTGGCCGTGGCCCTCGGCCTTCAGGCGGTCCCGGCGAAGGTCGAGGGGCTGCGGTCGAAGGCGAAACGCCTGGTGGACCGGGGCTGGGCCCTGCAGAGGCGGCCGGGGGTGTTCACCGCGCTCGCGGTGCCGGCGGCCGGCTGAAAGCACCGGGGCGGCGTCCGGCCAGGCGGCCGCTCATGACCATGGTCATCGACCACAGCACCATGGCCTCGTGCATGGCGGGCAGCGTCTCGTAGCCACGCACCAGGCGGCGCGAACGCATCAGCCACCTCAGCGTTCTCTCCACGACCCACCTGCGCGGCAGCACCACGAACCCTGTCGTGTCGTCAGTGCGCTTGACGATGTCGAGAGTGAGCTGGAGTTTCTCGGCCGCCCAGTCGACCAAGCGCCCGGCACAGCCGCCGTCCGCCCACACCAGGCGGATGGAGAAGTACGTCTTGCAAAGCCACTCCAGCAGTGGGGCGGCGGCGTCGCGGTCCTGCACACTCGCCGTGGTCACACACGGCCAGGACGAGGCCGAGGCAGTCCACCACCAGGTGCCGCTTGCGGCCGCCCACTTTCTACCCGCCGTCCCAGCCGGAGGTGGAGCACGGGATGTTCGCCGCCGCCCTCACCGACTGTGAGTCGACGGTGGCAGCCGTCGGATCCGGAGAACGGCCGTCCTTCTGGCGGCCTTGTCGCGCAGCCGGTCGTGGAGCTCGGTGAGCGGACCCGTGATCTGCCAGCAGCGGCGAAAGAATCCCGCCCTGCGGGGTGCCGGTGACCGTCTCCTTGGAGGTGCCAACCTCGGTGAGGATGCACGCCTTCAAGAACGCCTTCACCAGCGTGAGCACGCGCTTGTCCCCGATCCGAGCCCGCACCCGGTCCATCAGGGCCGAGTGCGAGATCTCGTCGAAGCACGCCGTGATGTCGCCCTCCAGCACCCGTACGTCTTGGATGCCAGAAAGCGCGTCTCGGCCATCGCAGCATGCGCCCGCCGGTTGGGGCGGAAGCCGTACGAGCACGGCGCAAAGTCCGCCTCGAAAATCGGCTCCAGCACCAGCTTCAAGGCCGCCTGGACCACCCGGTCGGCCACGGTCGGAATCCCGAGGCGGCGCCGCTTGCGCGACCCCGGCTTGGGGATCATCCGTTCCCTGACCGGCATTGGGCGGAAACTGCGGGACTTCAACTGCTCCCGCAGCTCGGCGAGGAACTGCACCTCGCCGATCCGTTCCCGGACGAAGGTGACGGTCATGCCGTCCGCTCCGGCCGAGCGTGCGCCCTTGTTCCCCGCAACCCGCTCCCAGGCCATGGCCAGGAACGCGGGATCACAGACGAGGTTGTACAGATCGTCGAACCGACGATGAGGATCGTCGTTCGCCCAACGGTGCAGCTTGGTCTGGATCTCCAGTACCCGTCGCTCGGCCCGGAACGTGCCGAGCAGCGGATCACTCGTATTCACCAGCGGCCTCCTGGTCTTCCAGTACTTCCACTACTGACTTGCTGGCTCCCTTCGCCATGCGGCCGGCTTTCCCGGCCTCGGACTACTACGGAGCCTCCGCCCCGCCCGGCGCCGTCGGCTGACGACGTGCCTGTCCTTCCGCTGCGCTGGCTGCGCGGGGCGAGGACGACACCGGACGGTTCCCACGTTCACTTGAAAGTCGATCGACGGGTGAGGTGCCCAGCTCTACCCCTGCGGCATCGCCACGACTACGCCGCAGACATTCACCGTGGCCTCCTGGCCGTTGATCACATGGCGACCAGGAGTTACCCGCTCTCGCACGAGGAGCAGGTACGCGCCGCGACCAGCCCATATCCGCCAGATTTGAGCTGGTGGGCCGTTAAGGGGCGTCAGACACCGGTTCCTCTCGTACACCTTCCCGTCTCGCTGACCGGACCCGCACCATCTGGCAGTACTGGCACGTCCCGGCGTTGTCAGGGCTGCTCCCACCCTCCCCGGCGTCTCCCGGATCAGGCTGCCCCCAGCTTCACCCGACCGCTGCGACGGCCAGGAGTCGAAGGTCTTTCACCTCCGCTCGACTTCAAGCGCCTCGTGGCGCACGTGATCCTCAGCCCAGTCGATTCCGCAGGTCACATCCACCGCGCGCTCCTTTCGGGCTTTCCCGTCCGTCGGTGTCGGGCCGTGGCAGGACCACCCGGCGACCTAATAGAAGCGCTCGCGGGCGCACCACCCCATCAGCCGTCCGTGGCCCCAGCAGCGTCCAGGGTCCTCGCTCTCGTGAAGAGCTCCACGGCTCCGGCTGATCGGGAGGTGTTTCTGGGAACGGCTCGAACCACGGCACGGTATGACCACCGAGCTCGAATCGGCAGAGGCCGTGCACGCGTCCCTCTTGTCGAAGCACTCCCAGGCGCTGCATACAGCCCAGACGTCTCGCGCGGCCCCTGCCAGGACTGACAACTGCCAACCCACAGTGCCTATTAGGCATATCAGGGCGCAGGGCATGCTGTCCGCGTCCCATTCAGGGGCAAGAACCTGCGCGGCTGGTGTCGGCGTCACAACCGCGATCACGACAAGATCCGCAGCCTGGGCGAACGCGCCATGGCCACCCTCAAATGTTGGAGGCTCCTGCGGAAGCTCCGCTGCAGCACCAACCGAATCACCGACGTGGTGAAGGCCGTCCTCGTGCTTCACCACGCATCAGTGTGAGGTTGGGCATCGCTCAATACGTCAGCCACTCCGTGTCGGGGATCAAGTCCTCGATCCATTCCTGGCCTTGCATGGCCCACTGAGGCGCAAGGAACACTGGGCGGCAGCGGGCGTGGTCACCGTTCTGCTGGCAGCGCAGGACCAGTCCCAGGCTGAGGAGATACGGTTCCCCGCGCGGCCCGAAGCGCAGGCCATCGACGTACTCGGGCAGAGTCGGATCCTCAAGCGTTGACGCGGTTTTTTCGAGCCACAGTTCGAGTTCCGAGGGCAGCCGGCCAACCAGAGGAGTGCCGTCGAGGCTGACCTGTGGGCCCCGGCAGGCGTCGACAGCTACTGCAGCCAGAGCCTGGGTCGCCTGGTCGTAGTAGGTGTCGATGCCAACCCTTTCGAAGGGATACCATCGCGCGAACTTCTTGGCGTCCCATGCCGTGATCGGCTCGCCCAGAGCGGCAGAGACTTCCTCCTTGCTCTGACCGAACCGTATGGGCCCAACGGACTTCAATGGGACCCATGTCCACTCAGGACGCTCCCCGTCCCAGAGGAACCTTTCCGCCCACCAGACCAACGAACCCACCCCTGATCGAAACGTGCGTGCAGGAAGCATTCTCGCAAGTCGTGTTGCGGGCGGCAGCAGCCCGGACGGCGCTCGACGCCCTTACGGATCGTTTCAGAATGAGGTTCGGAGTCTTCTCAAGCAGATGATGCTGCAGGCGAGTTGGAGCAGTCCGAGGTGGAGGTCGGCGCGTATCTCGTAGCGGATCTGGAGTCGCTTGAACTGGTGGAGCCAGGCGAAGGTCCGCTCGACGACCCAGCGGGTCTTGCCCAGTCCGGAGCCATGCGCGGTGCCTTTCCGGGCGAACTTCCGTGTGATGCCGCGGGCCTGGAGAAGCCGACGGTACTTGTCGTAGTCGTAGCCGCGGTCGGCGAACAGCCGGCCTGGTCGGTGACGTGGCCGCCCTCGAACCCCGCGGATGCTGGCATCGCGTCCAGCAGGGGCATCAGCTGAGTGACATCGTGACGATTCCCGCTGGTCAGCGAGACGACCAACGGAGTGCCATGCCGGTCGACTATCACGTGGTGCTTGCTTCCGGGCCGGGCCCGGTCGACCGGCGAAGGTCCGGTGTGAGCCCCCCTTTGTGTGGCCGGACGCCGAGCTGGCGGCGCAGCACCGCGTTCTCGTGGCGCAGCGCGAGCAGCTCGGCGTCCTTGGTCTGCTGAGAGCGGGTGAGCAGCAGGAGCAGTCCGAGGAGTCGGAGGAAGACCAGGTAGAGCATGCGCAGTGCCATGGGGTCCGCGCTTGTCGTGATCGCTGGGAGTCGCAAAGTGCCTGGTCAGATGCTGTACGTCACTTCTAAAACCCTACTGGCCTTGGAGCACGTCGGCCGTGATCACGGTGACCTCGAGGAGCAGACCCTCGGTATCGGTCAGGACGTGACGCTTGCGTCCGTCGCGTGACTTGCCGCCGCCGTAACCGCGGCTGTCCTCGCCGACGGTCTCGGAGGCGTCCACCGACTGACTGCCGATGACTCCCGCACTGGGCTCGGCGTTGCGGCCTGAGCGTTCCCTCGCCGTGCGGCGCAGGCGTTCGTGCAGTTCACGCACGTAGTCGCAGGCCCGCCAGCGGCGGAAGAAGTCGTAGACCGCCCACAAGAACGAGAAGCCCCACCTGCCTGCGCCCGTCAACCGGTCATGGCAGCCATGACCAGCGCAACAGCGACACAGCACAGCAGCACCACAAGCGGCCATGCCGGCCGGCCGCGACCGGTACGCCTGCGCCATAGCACCAGCCACAGCGCACACGCCGCCGCGAACACGACCGTCACACCGCTCAGCTCGCCCTCCCGCCATGCCATCCGCACGGCGTCAGGGTCAGCGCCCCATACAAGGAGCACAACGAGGGATGCTCCGCTTCCGCCCGGACGATCTTCTTGCCCGCGTCCGTGAGGGTCCGCACCCATCGCAGAAGGACGCCCCCGGCCCGCGCACTCCCGCTGAGGAAATCACCGTTCGTGGACCACGCGCCCGTCGAACACGGTGAGGTCCACCTCCACCCGTGTCAGGTCGTGCGGGTCGAGGTCGAGCAGGGGGCGGTCGAGGACGCAGAGGTCGGCGGCCTTGCCGGGTGCGATTGTGCCCTTCCAGTCGTCGGCGAAGTCCTGCCAGGCCGCGTTGGCCGTGTAGGCGCGCAGGGCGTCGGCGAGCGGCACGCACTGGTCGGGGCCGCTCTGCCGGCCGCTGGCCTTGGACTCACGCAGCATCATCGACGCCACGCCCTGGCGCCAGTCGGGCTCGGTGATCGGCGCGTCGGAGCTGGAGCAGACGGTGACTCCGGCCTCCGTCGCCGACCGCACGGGCCATTGGTAGGCCGAGCGTGCGGGCCCGACGACCTCGTCCATGAGGTCGGCGATGGTCCACTTGATCCCGGGGTTCATGTTGACGCCGTAGCCGTGTGTGGCGAGTTTGGCCAGGCTGTCCGGGCTGATGAAGTCACCGTGGATGACGTAGTGGCGGGCGTCGGGGCGGGGTGCGGCCTCGTCGGCGGCGATGAAGGCGTCCACGACGGTGTCGATGGCCCGGTCGCCGGTGACGTGCACGCCGAGCTGGAACCCGGCCTCGTGCGCGAGGCGGATCATCTCGCGCAGCTCCGCCACCTGGAGTGCGGGGCTCTCGCCGTGCACGCACAGCGCGCCGTGGCCGCCGTCCGGGTAGGGCTCGTTCATCCAGGCCGTGCGGTTCGGGGGCACCCCGTCGGCGAAAATCTTGACGCCGATGGCGTTCAGCAGCCGTGGGTCGGCGGACGCCGGGCGGTGCAGTGCGGCCAGGCCCCTGCGTACGTCGTCGGCGGAGCCGCCCATCGGTGCGGGCAGCAGCAGTACGCTCACCCGGGCGTCGAGCAGGCCCTCGGCGGCCAGTTCGGCGTACGCGGTCCAGTTCTCGGTGCTCAGGCCGCCGAACAGGGTTCCGGCGCCGCCGGGCCCGAGGCCGGGCTCGGTGTAGCTGGTGATGCCCCGGGAGTGGAGTTCGCGGATCACGCCTTGGATGGCCTGCCGGCGCTGGGCGGTCGTCGGGGACGGCAGGGCCGCCTGGACGAGCCGCTGGGCGGCCTCGCGCAGGATGCCGGTGGGCTCCCCTTCGGTGCCCAGGTCGATGACGCCGCCGGGCGGCGCGACGGTGTCCCGGTCGACACCACAGGCGCGCAGGGCCGCGGTGTTGGCCCAGACCATGTGGGAGGAGAAGTCGGTCAGGCAGACCGGATGGTCCGGGGCCACCGCGTCCAGGTCCCTGCGGTGCGGGAAGCGCCCCTGGTCCGCGAGGCACTCGGCGAGGTAGCCGGGGTCCCAGCCGAGGCCGACGAGCCACTCTCCCGGCGGGGTGGCGCGCGCCGCCGTGCCGACGACCGCGGCGATGTCGGCGATCGAACCCACCGACGGATGGCCGACGTCCAGGGCGAACGGGGGCTTGGTCATCCCGTAGGCGGCACCGTGCAAGTGCGAGTCGTTGATGCCGGGCAGGACGGTCCGCCCGCCCAGTTCCACGACCCGGGTCGTGGACCCGGCGAGCGCGCGCATCTCGGCGTCCGTGCCGACGGCGACGATGTCCCGGCCGCGTACGGCCACGCCCTCCGCGACGGTGAAGTCGCGGTCGACGGTGAGGACCTGCCCTCCGGTCAGGATGAGGGTGGGAGCGTTCTCGCGCACGGCAGGCCTTTCTGAGGGGGAGTGGAAGGGAGCCGAAGGGCACATGGTCAGCGTCCGGTCCGTGGTGCGAGGTACGCCAGCGCGGCACCTGCCACCAGAGCCACGCCCTGGGTCATCTGCTGCCAGAACGTCGGCACGTTCAGCAGGGTGAGGCCGTTCTGCAGCCCGCCGAGGAAGAGCACGCCGAGCAGCACGCCGAGGATCGAGCCCGAACCGCCGGTGAGGGCGACCCCGCCGATCAGGACGGCGGTCAGCACGGCCAGTTCGAACCCGGCGCCGGAGGTGCCCGCGACCACGCTGTCCAGCACCGACGCCTTGATGGCCCCCGCCAGCGCGGCGGCCGCACCGGTGACCACGAACAGTGCGAAGGGCATACGGCGGATGTTGATCCCGGACAGGTGGGCCGCCTCCCGGTTGACGCCGATGGCGAACACGTGCCGCCCGGACGGGGTGAACGCGAGGAAGAGGGCACCCGCGGCCAGGACGAGTACCGCGATGGCGACCGGCGCGGCGATCCCGGCGATCTTCGCCCCGCCCAGCCACGCGAAGCCCGAGCCGAATCCGCTCAGCGGCAACGGGAAGAGCTGCTGCGCGAGCCCGCGTACCGCCGTCAGCATGCCCAGGGTCACGATGAACGGCGACAAACCGAGCCGGCAGCAGAGCACGCCGTTCACGGCGCCGACCGCGCCACCCGCCGCAAGTGCGCCCAGGACGGCGACGACGGGCGGCTGTCCCTCGCTCGCCAGCCGGCCTGCGACGAGTCCGCCCAGGGCGAGCGTGGACCCGACCGACAGGTCGAGGTAGCCGCTGATGACTAGCAGCGCCAGCGGTACGGCGACGATGGCCAGGGTGGCGGCGTCGGTGGCGATGCCGCTGAGGTTGGCCGGGGCGAGGAAGCTGCCGGTGGAGAGCTGGAAGACCAGCACCATCGCGGCGAGTACGACGATCAGGGGGTGACGTCGTACGGCGGTCAGGCCGCCCGTGGCCAGGACACGGACACGGGGGCGGGACAGGACGGTGTCGGCGGTGGTCATGCTGCTCCGTAAGTTGTTGGGCCGCCCGGGTCCGGACGCTCTCCCCGGTCCGAGGCGGCGTCGGCCGTGGGAGCCGGGGCATGGACGGCTGACAGCAGGGCCTGCTCGGTGAGGCCGGTGCCGGACAGCTCGCCGATCACCTGGCCGTCGGCGACGATCAGGCAGCGGTCGGCGAGGGCGACGACTTCCTCGGGGTCGTTCGAGGCGAACAGCACGGCCGTGCCGCGTTCTTCGGCCAGACCTGTCACCACCTGGTAGATCTCGTGCCGGGCGCCGACGTCGACACCCTGGGTCGGCTCGTCGAGCAGCAGGACCTCGACGTGCCGGGCGGAGTTGATCCAGCGGCCGAGGACCAGCTTCTGCTGGTTGCCGCCGGAGAATGTGCCGGCCTGTAGCCCGGGACGGGCGGGCCGCAGTCCGACGGCCTCGGCCAGAGATCCGAAGACGCGCCGCTCGGCGTGCAGTGCCCGTACACCCGTGCGGGCGAGGGGCCGGATCGTCGGCAGGAGCACGTTGTCCTGGGCGGTGAGTGACGGGAAGAGGGCCTGCGCCCGCCGGTCCGCGGGCACCAGGGCGATCCCGGCCGCGAGGGCCCGCGAGGGCCTGGCCGGGGCCACGGTGCGCTCCCCGACCCGGATCGTGCCGCCGCCCGCCCTTCGCCTGCCGAAGAGGGTCTCCAACAGGCGTGTACGCCCTGAACCGATGAGTCCGAAGAGGCCGACGCGCTCGCCCGCGCCGACGGTGAGACTGACGGGACCGAAGCCGGGTCCGTGCAGGCCGTCGACGACCAGGCGGGGTGGCGCGGCGGGGCGGGCGGGACCGGGTGCGGGCCGCGCGGGCTCCTGGTGGGGGCGGCCCGCGATGGCCGCGACGAGGTCGCCGCGCGAGAGCCCGGAGACGGGCGAGTGGTGGGTGACGCGGCCGTCGCGCAGCACGGTCACCGCGTCGGCGAGCCGCTCCACCTCGGACAGCAGGTGGGTGACGTAGACGATGGCCAGCCCCTCGGCGCGCAGATCCTCGACCCGTGCGGCCAGGGCGTCGCTCTCGGCGCCGGACAGCGCCGCGGTGGGCTCGTCCAGGACCAGCACGGACGCGCTGCGGCTCAGGGCCTTGGCGATCTCCACCAACTGGCGCTGTCCCGTGGGCAGGTCGCCCACACGGTCGCGCGGGGAGCAGGTGGCGGCGACCCGCTTCAGCAGCCCGGCGGCGGCCTTCTCCTGGGAGCTTCTGTCGACACGGCCGTACCGGGTCCACTCCTGCCCGAGGAAGATGTTCTCGGCGACCGTGAGCGCGTCGACCACGCTCAGCGTCTGGTAGATGATCGCCACGCCCGCGGCGATCGACTCGCGCGGAGTCAGCCGCGTACGGGTCGTCCCGCCGATCTCGATCGTGCCGGAGTCGGGTGGGAAGGCGCCGCCCAGGCACTTGATGAGGGTGGACTTGCCGGCGCCGTTGTGGCCGAGCAGGGCATGCACCTGGCCCGCTGGGACGGTGAGGTCCACCTCGGCGAGGGCCTTGACTCCGCCGAAGGACTTGGTCAGTCCGCGGATGCGGAGGTTGGGGGTCGTCATGGCAGGGCCCTATGCGTTCTGGGCGAGCAGTCGGTCGATCTCGGCCGTGTCACCGCGCTGGACCAGGGTGATCGGCACCTCCGCACTGGGGTCGGCCTTCCCGGCGGCGACCGCCCGGGGAACGTCGACGATGGCCGCCGCGATGTCGTTCGGCGCGAGTGCGGCCGAGGCGCGGTAGAAGGTGCCCTGCTTGACCGCGAGCAGGGAGGGTGCCGAACCGTCCTGTCCGCCGACGAAGGTCTTCGCGTCGTCTGTGGACCGGCCGGCCTGCTGAAGGGCTTTGAAGGCGCCGTACGCGGCGGCGTCGGTGATGCCGAGAACGAGGTTGAGGTCGGGGTGCTTGGCGAGGAGCGCCTTGGTCCTCGACAGGCCGGTGTCAGGGTCGATGGCCTGTTCCTGTGCCACGACGTCGATGCCGGGGGCGGCCTTGGTGAACGCGTCGATCATGCCCTTGGTGCGTTCGCGGCCCAGCTCGATGGTGCTGTCGGTGAGGAAGGCGATCTTGCCCTTGCCGCCGAGCTGTTCCTCGGCCCACCGCGCCGCCGCCGTGCCCAGCAGGGTTCCGCCCTCGCGGAAGCTGAACTTGATGTCGGCGCTCTGGCTCTCGAGGGAGCCGCCGTACGTCACCCAGATCAGGCCCGCGTCCAGGGCCTGTCGGGCGATCGGCTCGGCGGCCTCGAAGACCATTGGGAAGGACACGATCGCGGGGACCTGCTGCGTGACCCAGGTCTTGAGGTTGGTGGCCTGGGTGTCGGCGCCGGCGTTGTCGCTCGTGGTGAGCAGGGAGATGCCGTGCTTCTTGGCGGCGGCCTTCGACAGCTTGACCAGGGTCGAGTACAGCGGGAGCTGGGTGAAGGGATAGTCCAGCCCGATCTTCGTCAGGTCCTTGCCGACCGTTGCGGAGGCCCGTCCCGAGGCGGACGTCTTCTCGGGGGCCGAACAGCCGGTGGCGGTCAGTGCCGTGGTGGCGAGAGCGCCGGCGGACAGCGTGAGAAATCGTCTGCGGGAGGCTGTCGGGCGCGGGCTCGATGGGGGAGTGTTCATGGCGGGGCTCTCCGAGGGACGGGCCCGCGAGCGGCGGGCGTCAGGTGGTGGCGAGTGGTGTGCCGAACAGGAAAGACCTGACGCCGCCGCGCCACCATCCGTAGAAATACCGATCGGGTACGGCGAAATCACCGCGCGGGGAGTTCAGCGCGCAGGCTCGTTTCGGTCACGGTGGCGTCGACGCCTTGTCGCAGACAGCCTCCCGTCATATCGTTAGGGCTCAAACGACCTAGTTGAGGTCCCGGGCCCCGGAGGCTCGCATGCTCCACCACCGCCAGATCGCGGCCGCCACACGGATCGGCATGCTCACCCGCGAGCACGACAGTGTGGCCGCAGGCGCCGAAGCGCTGCGCCAACTGGCCCGCGCCCTGCCCCTCGACGCGGCGACCTTGCTGGCTCTCGACCCGTTCACCGGCACCCACGTCCAGGTGGCGGGCATCGGCTACACTGCCACGGCCTCACAGGACCTGGCCGCCGAGTTCGTCGGAACCCCGTGGTACGAGAACGTCGTACGTCAGGAACTGCCGCCGTCGATCTCCGAGGACACCGCCGGCAGCTTCCGGGACGGATGGTTCTACGCCGAACGCGTCCGGCCCGCGGGCTTCCGCGACGGAGTGACCGGGGCGCTGCGCCGGCACGGCCGGCTGGTGGGCCTGGTGCATCTGTCCGCCTCGGACGCGCACGCGTACGACACCGACGCGCGGTGGCTGCTCGCCTCCGTCCTCCCGGCCCTGGCGGCCCTGGCCGACCCGGTGCCGCGGGCCGGTGATCTGGAGGACCTCGCGCCGGAGAGTGCGGCGAGCCTGGTGGTGGACGGCGGGGTGATCGACGTACCGGGGCGGGAGCGCGTACGGGCCTTGCGGGACCCGGCGTTCCATGAGCTGCTTCGGGCCTTCGCCGACACGGGCGGGCGACGGCTGCGCCTGCTTCGGCCGGCCGAGGGGGCCTGGCATCGGGTCGTCCTGCACCGGCACCGGTCGGGGCCGATCGCGCACGCCGTGCTGGTGGTCGAGACACCCACCGAGCTGCCGTACGGACTCAGCCCGAGGGAGCTGGACGTGCTCACCCGGGCGGCCACGGGGCAGACCAATCAGGCCATCGCGCAGGCGCTGTATCTGTCACCACGGACCGTGCACACGCATATGGAGCACCTGCTGCGCAAGACCGGTGCCGTCTCCCGGGCCGAGGCCACGGCCCTCGCGGTCCGCGACGGGCTGCTGCGCCCGGCCCCGGAACAGGTGATCCGCTTCGTGGAGCGGTGAGCCGTCCAGGGCGGGGTGCAGGAGCCCGTCGCGGGATCAGGAGGTCAGGGCCTCCACGCGGCGCATGACCTCACGACAGAACGGCCCGACGCCGTCCCGGTCGTCGATGAACTGGTTCGGCTTGATGCAGAAGGTCGTGAAGCCGCTCTCCAGCTGCTCGGGAATCGAGGCCAGGGCCGCCGCGAGGTCGGCCGGTGAGCGATCGTCGGGGAACACGGCCTGGGTGCCGCCGACCATCTCCAGATCGGCGATGTCACGGCCCGCCCCGGTCAGAGCGTCCTTGAGTGCCTTCAGGTCCTCGGGGGTTGGCCGGCCGAGCGGGTGGAAGCCGTGCCCGTGGCGTACGAGCCGCCGCAGCACCGGGCCGTGCAGGCGCTGTCCGCCGAACCACAGCCGGGGGCCGTCGGGCCGGTACGCCTTGGGCTCGAAGTACACGTCCCGGAAGGGGTAGTTCGGGCCGTCGTGCGACAGGGGCGAGGGGCCCCATGCCTTCGCCCAGACCTCCAGGTGCTCGTCGAGGAGCTTTCCGCGCCGGCCGAACGGCACCCCGAGGGCCGTGTACTCGTCACTGCTCCAGCTCACCGTTGGCTGCACCACCAGCCTGCCCTCGCTGAGCAGGTCGAGGGTGCCCAGTTCCCGGGCGAGCGCCAGCGGGTGGCGCAGGGGTGCGAGGACGGCCGCGGCGGCCAGCCGGATGCGTTCGGTGACCGCGGCGATCGCCGCCAGCAGGGACAGGGAGCCGGGCCAGGGGGTGTACGGGTCCTGGTTGCCCGGGAGCGCGTATGCACGGGGGTTGCCCATGATCCCGGCGGCTGCCGCGTCGGGTCCGAGGACGATGTGCTCGCTGACCATGACGGCGTCGAAGCCGGCGTCCTCGGCCTCGCGGGCCCACCGTACGGCGGCGGGCAGATCGGCCCGGCCTCCCGTCAGGGTCCAGTTCTCACTGAGGACGAGCAGCATGCGGGGAGTGTCGCGGCGGGGCGGTGTCATGTCCGGTTGCCCTTTCTCTTCGTACAATTTGATCCCGAACAACACGAAGGAGCCGCCCGTGCCCGGCCAGCGATCCATCACCGAAGCCGAGAAGCTCGCGGACGCGAAGCTCGGGGGTTTCCCGATCCGCCGGGAACAGATGGCCGCCGTGGCGAACATCTACCGGGCGGCCTCCGCGGTACGGCAGCATCTGGAGAACTCGGTGCTGCGCGGCTCGGATCTGACCTGGACGGCGTTCGTCGTGCTGTGGGTGGTGTGGGTGTGGGGCGAGTCGGAGACCCGGCATGTGGCGGAGGAGGCGGGGGTCTCCAAGGGGACGCTCACCGGTGTGGCGCGCACGCTGGAGTCCCGTGGGCTGGTGCGGCGGGCGGGCCATCCGACCGATGGGCGGCTGGTGCTGCTGAGCCTCACCGACGAGGGCGAGGAACTCATGCGCCGGGTGTTCCCGGCGTTCAACGAGGAGGAGGCCTTCGTCACCGCGGGCCTCAGTGACGCCGAGTGCCGCAGCCTCGCGGAGGGGCTGCGCCGGGTCGTGGTGCACGTGGAGGAGAACGGTGAGGAACGGCGGCAGACTTTGCTGGACGGCGCCGAGCCCGCGCCGCGACGCAGCGGGCGCCGGCCGCGGGCCTGACACCGGCCTCAGACGGTCTCGCCGGCGGCGGACCGCACCAGCGCCTCGAACAGCGCCTGCTGGACCGGATCGGCGTGGGCCGTGTCCTCCGGGTGCCACTGCACGGCCGTGAACCAGCCGCGGGAACAGGGCAGTTCGACGCCTTCCACGGTGCCGTCCGCCGCCGTGGCGGTGATGGTCAGGCCGGCACCCAGGCGGTCGACGCGCTGGTGGTGGTAGCAGGAGACGTCCGCCTTCTCAGCGCCGACGGCCGAATTCAGGGTGCTGTCGGGCTTGACGGTCACGGGGTGGACGCGGTGCCGGTGGTCCGACTCCGGGCCTCCCATGTCCTGTTCCAGGGTGCCGCCGAGGGCCACGTTGACCACCTGGAGGCCGCGGCAGATCGCCAGCAGCGGCAGGCCCAGGTCCAGGGCGGCGCGGGCGGCATCGAGGTCGAAGGTGTCCTGGAGGCCGTCGACGTCGTAGACGGTGTCGTGGGTGTCGGCGGCGCCGTAGCGGTGCGGGGCCAGGTCGCCGCCGCCGGGCAGGAGCAGGCCGTCGAAGCGGGCGAGGCGGGTGGCCGTCTCCGTGTCGGCGGGGTGGATGCTCACGGGTTCGCCGCCGGCCCGCCACACGGCCTCGATCAGCATGCGCGCGTTGGCCTCGGCGGCGAAGCGCAGGGCGGAGGCCGTCGCGGAGATGCGCGCCGGAACAGCGATGAGCGGGCGGGTCACAGCTGGATCCAGGTGGTCTTGAGTTCGGTGTACTTCTCCAGGGCGTGGGCGGACTTGTCACGGCCGTTGCCGGACTGCTTCATGCCGCCGAACGGGACGGTCAGGTCGCCCTCCTCGTAGCAGTTCACCCAGACCGTGCCGGCTTTCAGGACGCGGGAGACCTGGTGCGCGGTGGACAGGTCGGAGGTCCACAGTCCGGCGGCGAGGCCGTACTCGGTGTCGTTGGCCAGCCGGACCGCCTCGTCCAGGTCGTCGAAGGCCAGGACGGACAGCACCGGGCCGAAGATCTCCTCGCGGGCCAGCCGCAAGCCGGGTTCGACCCGGTCGAGGACCGTCGGCCGCAGGTAGCTTCCTCCGGTGTCCGTCAGGGTGCGTTCGCCACCGGTCCGCAGGCGGGCACCGGCCGCGAGACCGGCGGCGATGTGGTCGCTCACGCGGTCCAGGTGCGCCTGCCTGACCAGCGCGCCCATCTCGGTCGCCGGGTCCAGGGGGTCGCCCACCCGGAGTTCCTCGGCGCGCCGCACGACGGCTTCCGTCACCTGCTCGGCGATCGAGGAGTGGACCAGGAGCCGGGAGGGGGCGGTGCACATCTCACCCTGATTGAAGAAGATGCCCCAGGCGGCGGTGGCCGCGGCCCGGTCCAGATCGGGGGCATCGGGGAGGATGATGTTCGGTGACTTTCCGCCCAGTTCCAGCCAGACCCGCTTGAGATTGGAGTCGGCGGCATAGTGCAGGAAGTGCCGGCCGACGGCGGTGGAGCCGGTGAACGCCAGCACGTCGACACCGGGATGCAGGCCGAGCGCACGGCCGGCGACGGGGCCGTCGCCGGTGACGACGTTCAGGACACCCGCCGGAAGGCCGGCCTCGGTGCCGATGCGGCCGAGGAGAAGGGCCGACAGGGGCGAGTACTCCGACGGCTTGAGGACGACGGTGCAGCCGGCCGCCAGCGCGGGCGCCACCTTCCAGCTCGCGAGGGTCAGAGGGAAGTTCCACGGGACGACCGCGCCGACCACGCCCGCCGGTTCACGCGTGATGAGGGCGAGGACATCGGTGGCGGTGTGCGGCAACTCGTCGGTGAGCTTGTCCGCGAGCTGGCCGTACCAGCGGAAGGTATTGATCGCGGCGCGCAGTTCGATGGCGTACGCGTCAGCGACGGGTTTGCCCATCTCCAGGGTGATGGTGAGGGCGAGCTTCTCCCGTTCCTCCTCCAGGAGTTCGGCCATCCGCAGCAGGACACGGCCGCGGTCGGCCGGGGCCAGGCGTGGCCAGGGGCCGGAGTCGAAGGCGCGACGTGCGGCGGCGACGGCGAGGTCGACCTCGGCCCCGGTCGCGTCGGCGACGTGGGTGAGGGTCTGGCCGTCCCGGGGTGAGACGACGGGGAAGGTGGTGCCGCCGCCGGGCTCGTCGGTGCCGTCGATGTGGTGGTGGGCGGGCAGGTCGAGGGCCTTGGCGCGGTGCAGGAGGTCGTCGTGGGTGGCGTCCAGCATGGGGTTCCTCGTTCCGGGGCCCGGCTCCGCGTGGGAGCCGGGCCGAGTGCGGGCGGGTCAGCGGGTGCGGACCAGGCGGGCGGCTGCGGCCCCCAGCAGCAGTACTGCCGGGACGGCGAGGACGAGCCACGTGGCCGTGGCGGGGTCGCCGCCGATGAGGGTCGTGAAGTTGGCGAGCACCACCCAGATCACTCCCGCGATGCCGGCCGCACCGAGGGCGGGGGCGATCAGGGTGTGCCACAGCCGGGTGTCGAGCCGCTCCCGGCGGAAGAAGACGATCACCGAGATCGATGTCAGGAAGTACAGCAGCATGCAGGCGAGGACGCCGACGCCGCTGAACCAGGAGAACAGGGTCAAAACCGGGTCCTTGCCCGCGAGGGCGAACGGCACGACCAGCAGCACCGCGATCACGGTCTGCACCAGGCCCGCCGCCCACGGCGACCGGCGTCGGTTGAGGGTGCGCAGCCGGCCCGGCAGCAGGCCCTCGCGGCTGAGGGAGAACAGGTAGCGGTTGGCGGAGTTATGGAAGGCGAGGATGCCGGCGAAGAGGGAGGTGGCCAGCAGGATCGGCAGGACGTCGTTGACCCAGCCGCCGAACTGGTCGGCGATCGGCGCGAAGACGAAAAGCGTCGAGTCGCCGCCCTCCAGCGCCCGGCCCGCGGCCGCGGTGGCCTTCGAGGGCCCGTACGCGGAGATCAGCATCCATGAGACGAAGACGAAGAAGCCGGTGACCACGGCCACCGACAGGTAGGTTGCCCGGGGCACGGTCCTGTGGGGCTCGCGGGCCTCCTCGCCGTAGATCGCGGTGGCCTCGAAGCCGAACATCGACGCGACGGCGAACATGAGGGCCACGCCCGGCGCGCCGTCCATCACGGCGTCCGGCGAGAAGGTCTCGGTGACGGCGAGGCCCTCGGGCCCACCGCCCTTCACCAGGGTGACCAGGGCGAAGACGAGCAGGATGCTGAACTCGGCCAGCACGAACACGGCGAGCACCTTGGCGCCGAGCTCGATGCCTGCGGCGCCCAGCACCTGGACGACGACCATGGTGACCAGCGCCCAGACCCACCAGGCCACGTGGCCGCCGGAGTAGTGCTCGACCAGACCGCTCACGGTCGCCCCGTACAGGCCGTAGATCGCGGCCTGGACCGTACAGTAGGCGAACAGGGCCACCGCGGCGCTGCCGCTGCCCGTGGTCCGGCCGAGGCCCTTGCCGATGTACGTGTAGAAGGCGCCCGCGTTCACCACGTGCCGTCCCATGGTCACGAACCCCACGGAGAACAACAGGATCACCGCGCCGGCGACGGCGTAGGCGGCCGGGACTCCGGGGCCGTTGCCCACGGCGACGGCGATCGGGACGGCGCCCGCGATGCCGGTGAGCGGTGCCTGGGCGGACAGGACGAAGAAGAGGATGCCCAGGACACCCAGGGCGTTGCGTTTGAGGGTTGCCGTGGAGCGGGTGCCCTCTTCTGTCTGCGAAGAGGCGTCGACCGTCTGACTGTCCACTCGGATCACCTGCTGAAGGGAAGGGGGAGAGATGTCGTTTTGAGTCAAACGAGTTGCCTCATGGTGAGCCGGAACTATCCATCTGGCAAGGGGTCGGGGGAAGGAATTTACGCCGCGGAAACCACCCCCCAGAACATGGGAAAGCCCCCGCCGCAGACGCGACGGGGGCCATGTCGGCACACTCAGTCGCGGCTGCCCAGCGCACGTAGGAGGGAGCGCAGCTCGGCCAGGGCGGCCTCGGTCTCCGCGCGGCCCCCGATGCCGGTCAGCTGGTGCAGTACGAGTCCGTCCAACGCGGCGAAGACCAGCCGGTTGAAGGCCGGTGCGGCCCCCTCGGGCAGGATGCGGTCCAGCTCGCGCCGGGAGGCGTCGAAATACTCGTCGTACAGCGCACGCACCTGCGGCAGCAGTTCGGGGCGGCGGCGGGCCTCCAGCAGCAGTTCGTACTGGTACGCCTGGCCGTCCGCGTCGTCCTCCACCATGGCCGGCAGCCCGCTGACGAAGTCCTCGGGCCGGCCGGTACCGGGCTCCAGCAGGCTGCTGGACAGGCTGGTGCGTACGGCGTAGGCGAGGGACTCCTCGATCAGCGCGTCACGGGAGCCGAAGTGGTGGACGACGAGGCCATGGGTGACGCCGGCCTCCTCGGCGACGGCGCGGTAGGTGAGATGGCGCAGTCCGCGCCGGCCCACGACCCGCACCGCGGCCTTGAGCAGGGCCTCGCGCCCCTCCCCGTAGCCCAGCCGCCTGCTCGCGCGGGCGCCGGGTTGCTGTGAGGTCTCGGCGGGCTCGGTCATGGTCGCGACCCTACCCGCCGGGCGCGGGCCCTGGCCTCTACCGACGGGGGGCACGGACGCCGCGGAACTCCCAGTCACCGCCGAGCGCGGTGGACAGCACCTCCTCGGACTCGGTGGGCTGGGCGCCGACGTCGGTGCGGATCGGGGTGGGGCCGGTGACGATGTGGTTGGTCAGGCGGCCCAGTCCCTCGACCTCTACCTCTACGACGTCGCCGGGCTGTACGGGACGGGAGTTGGCGGGGGTGCCGGACAGCAGCACGTCACCGGGGTGGAGGGTGATGGTGCGGGCGATGTCGGCGACGAGGTAGTGCATGTCCCACTGCATCTCGTCGGTCGAACCGTCCTGCACCACCTGGCCGTTGACGTAGGTGCGCAGGCTCTTGCCGCGGAAGTCCCAGTCGGTGACGAGCCCCGGACCCAGCGGGCAGAGCGTGTCCGAGCCCTTTACGCGGAGCATGGAACCGGCGTCGGTGTCACGGAAGTCATGCAAACCGTAGTCGTTGGCGACGGTGTAGCCCGCGACGTACTCTCCAGCCTCCTCCGGCGCGATGTTCCGCGCGGTCCGCCCGATGACGATGGCCACCTCGCCCTCGTAGTTGAGCCACTTGCAGCCCTCGGGGCGGACGATCGCACCCCTGTGGGAGTTGAGGGCGGAGGCCGGCTTGTGGAAGTAGGTGGGTGTGTCGGGGAGTTGGATGCGGAACTCGTCGACGCGACTGCGGTGGTTGAGGTGGACGGCGATCACCTTGGACGGGACGACCGGCGGCAGGTGATGCGCCTCGTCGGTCTTGACGCGGCGGCCGTCTCCGGCGACGAGTTTGTCCCCATCGACGGTGACCTGGACGGCGGCGCCGTCCAGGAGGATGCGGCGGTATTCGGGCATGACGGGGCTCCTAGTGACGGCTGTGCGGAGTGCGCGGGGACGGGGCTGCGGGCGGAGCAGTGCCGGTCCAGCCGTCGGCCGGACGGTCGAACCACAGGTGCACCTGACCGGTGCCGACGGAATTCTCGTACTCGCCGTACTGCCTGGCCTTGGCGACGCAGTTCTGCTCGCCGAGGGCGCCGGCCATCATCAGGTAGTGGAAGAACTTCGCCTCCGGCTTGTACTTCCAGAACTCGTCCATGGTGTCGAGGACCTTGTCGTGACGGCCCTCCTTGAACCAGGCGATGCGCTCGCAGTCCGCCTCCCGGGCCTGCGGGGTGCGGATGTGCACCGGGTCGCTGGCCTCGTGGTCGCGGATCTCGCGCAGCGGCCAGAAGGTGTGCGACAGCGCGCCGGAGGCGATCAGCAGGACGCGGCGGCCCGGGGTGGCGGCGATACCGTCGGCCAGCGCCCGGCCGAGCCGCAGATGGTCCTCCATATCGCCGGTCTGGCAGACCCCGATGGTCACCCACCGCTTGTCCGGCAGCCCCTCACCGAGGAACTTCCAGAGGTTGATGGTGGCGTAGTAGACCGGCAGGTGGTCGTCGTCGATCCCGGTGATCCAGGTGCCGTGCTCGTCGGCGAACCTCTCGATGTTGCGGGCGAGTTCGGGATCACCGGGGAAGTCGTACGGCATCCGGCACATGCCGCGCGGCAGTTCCTCGGAGGTGAACAGGCCGGCTCGGCGCTGCTGTGCGGTGACCACGAACTCGACGGTGGTCGCCCAGTGGGAGTCGAGGACGACCACGGTGTCGTAGTCCTCACGCTCGAACACCTCCCGGCGCAGCTCCTGAAGCCCGGTGACGAGGGTGATCTCCTTGCCCTCGTTCAGTTCCAGCCGATCGGCTTCCGGGAGGACGATGGTGGGCACATGGGCGAGCAGTCCCGCCCCGACGATCTCACCCATGGTTCTTCCATCCGTTCGGTGCGGTCACGGTGTTCTTGACGTCGCAGTAGAAGTCGAAGCTCCAGGTGCCGCCCTCGCGGCCGACGCCGGAATGGCGGGAGCCGCCGAAGGGGGCCTGGAGGTCCCGTACGAAGAAGCAGTTGACCCAGACGGTGCCGGCCACCAGCCGCGCGGTGACGCGTTCGGCGCGCTCGGGGTCGCCGGTGGCGACGGTGGCGGCCAGCCCGAAGCGGGTGTCGTTGGCGAGACGGACCGCTTCTTCCTCGGTCGCGAAGGTCTGCAGGGTCAGAACCGGGCCGAAGACCTCCTCCTGGACGATCTCCGAGTCCTGAGCGACGTCGGCGAGCAGGGTCGGAGCGTAGAACTGCCCGTCCTTGCGGTGCCCGCCGACGACCGCACGCGCCCCCGCCTCGATCGCCCGCTGCACGAACCCGTCGATCTTCTCCAGCTGGCGGGGATGGATGTTGGGTCCGATGTCGGTGGCCTCGTCGCGCGGGTCGCCCTGCCGGAGACGGATCGCCTTGTCGACAAAACGCCGAGTGAGCTCCTCCGCGATCGACTCCTCGACCAGGAATCGGGTGGCCGCCAGGCACACCTGTCCGGCGTTGTCGTACTGCTCCACCGCGAGGTCGACCGCGAGGTCGAGGTCGGCGTCGGCGAACACCAACAGCGGTGACTTTCCGCCGAGTTCGAGGCTGAGCGGGGTGAGGTTGGCCGCGGCCGAGGCGGCGATCCGCTTGGCGGTGGGCACCGAGCCGGTGAAGCTTATCCGGCGCACGTCCGGGTGCGAGGTGAGGGCGTCGCCGATCTCGGAGCCGTAGCCCTGGACGATGTTCAGCACGCCTGCGGGCAGTCCCGCCTCGGCGGCGATGTCGGCGAGCAGCGAGGCGGTCAGCGGGGACCACTCGGCGGGCTTGAGAATGACGGTGTTGCCGGCCGCGAGGGCTGGTGCGACCTTCCACGTGGCCAGCATCAAAGGCGCGTTCCATGGCGTGATCAGCACGGAGGGCCCTGCCGGGTCCCAGCTCACATGGTTCGTGTGCCCGCGCGTCTCGAAGTCCTCGTGCTCCAGCTTCAGCAACCAGTCCGCGAAGAACCGGAAGTTGTGCGCCACACGGGGCATCACGCCCCGGCGGTGCGAGCGCAGAAGGGCCCCGTTGTCGGTGGTCTCGACGATCGCGAGCTCCTCGATCCGCGTCTCCACGCCGTCGGCGATGCCGTGGAGAATGCGGGCGCGTTCGGCGCGCGAGGTGGCGGCCCAGGCGGGGAAGGCGGCTTTGGCGGCGGCGACCGCTCTGCCGGCCTCGGCAGGTCCGCCTCGGGCGATCTCACCGATCGCGCTGCCATCGATAGGCGACACATCGGTGAACGTTTCGGTGGAGGCGACGCGCTCGCCACCGATCCAGTGCCGGGTATCAACGCGGACACCGGCGACGGTGATCTTCTCAGTCATGGAAGGGCTCCATTTGAACGAAGGGGGACTGCACCCACCTGGGGGCGCGGGGCTGTGCTCGATTTGCGGCTGCCACCGCGCGGGCGCGACCAGCCACGAACAAGCCGCAGCGGCCCACTGGCCTCACCCGGCAGCCGCTTCCGACGTACCGACCTCCAGCAGCCGCCCGCCGTCCCACACCACCCCGACCTGCCGGTAGTACGCAGCAATCGGCTCACGAATCTCCAGCCGGGCCAACTCCTCCGTGGGCGCCTCGAAGAGCTCCAACTCGGCGTCGCCAAGCCATGGTTGACCACCTTCGACAGAGGACGCGCCCGATTCGATCAGCTCGTCCAGCGCGAGCCCTTTCCCCTTCTCGATCGACGGCAGCCACCGGTGATGGGCCATGGGATGCGCGTTGACGAACCCGTTCGTCTCCGACGGCTCCCGCAGTGTGACCACCGCCTGGGCGAGCCGCCGGTCCGCGGCGGCGAGCGTCGCCCCGAACCGCGCGCCCGCCTCGATCCGCGGAGCGGGCCCGTACGGATGCGGACGCGTTTGGTGAATGGACCCGAGCTTCTTCGGATACCCCTGGTGCAGTCCCCGGGCGATGGCGAAGTCCTTGTCGACCCAGATGTAGACGCAGCGCGTGTAGGTCTGCCCCTTGTACATGCAGCGGACGACCGCGAACGCCTCCTTGTACTGGGAGAGCACGGGGTCCAGCAGCTCGCCGCCGGCCCCGGAGCAGGACTGCCAGTCGGCCCAGATCAGGGCGACCGCGCCCGGATCCTCGTCAGCCAACGCCAGCGGCTCGGGCAGCAGTTCACGCACCCGCGCCGGGTCGGTCCGGTACTCGACGGTGAGCAGGTCGCCGGAGTAGCGCCAGGGCGGCGACGGGATCAGCGACGCGGCACCGCTCGCTGTCTTGGGGAAGAAGTAGCCACGGACAGAGGACATGACAGAGTTCCTTATGCGGTGAGTGCGGGCTGCTTGAGCAACTGGGCGCGATACCGGGCGGCGCCCATCGCGGCGGCCTGACCGCCGAGCGCGACGACGCCGACCAGCCGCCCGCCGGTGTGGTAGCCCACGAGAACGTCACCGTCCTCGTCGCCGTCGAGGACGCGGACGTCGTCGAGGCCGAGGGTCGGTGCGCCGAAGGACTGGAGCCGGAACTCGTGCTGGTCGCTCCAGAAGGTGGGCAACGGCGCGAAGGGGGCGAACTCGGCTTCCGTACCGGTGAGATGGGCGACGAGCGCCTTGGCGGCGTGCTTTGCGGTGTCGGTGGGGATCGACCAGTGCTCCACACGGCGCGGTACGCCGTCGTAGCGGGCGTTGGGGAAACGGGCGACATCGCCGACGGCGACCACTTCCGGCCGTCCGCCGACCCGTAGCTGCCCGCAGGTGAGCACTCCGTCGGACAGGTCGAGGCCGTTGCCCTCCAGCCATTCGACGTTGGCGGCCGAGCCGACCGACTCAACCACCACGTCGGCGGGCAGCACGGTGCCGTCGCTCAGCACGACACCCGTGACACGGTCCTCGCCCTCGAAGCCGGCCACTCCGGTGCCGAGCGCGAACCGCACCCCGCGCTCCTGGTGCCGCTTCAGCAGCGCCCTGCCGAGCAGCTCGCCGAGCGGTGCGACCATGGGCAGGGGCAGTGGATCGACGACGGTCACCTCACGCACGCCCAGCCCGACGGCCGTGGCGGCGACCTCACAGCCGATGAACCCGGCCCCCACCACGACCACCCGCACGTCGGGGCGGTTGAGTTCGTCCCGCAGTCCCTGGGCGTCGGTGAGGGTGCGGACCGTGTGACGACCCGTGAGCGGCCCGGGGCAGCGCAGACGCCGGGGGTGCATGCCGGTGGCGACGACGAGACCGTCGTAGGAGAGGGGCGGTCCGTCGTCGAGTGCGACGGTCCGCTCGGTGAGCCGTGCGGAGACGACCCTGGTGCCGAGCCGCCACTCCACGTCGGCGGCGGCCGCCTTCGGGGTGAAGGCCAGTGACGCGAACGGGGCCCTGCCGGCCAGGACCTCCTTGGACAGTGGTGGCCGGTTGTAGGGCATGTGGGGCTCGTCGCCGACGACAGTGACGGCCCCCGTCCAGCCCGCCGCACGCAGCTGTTCGGCGGCCCGCAGTCCGCCCATCGAGCCGCCCGCGACGACGATGCGTGCGGTCATGGGAGTCAGGCCTCGATCCGGATGGCCTGCAGCGGACACACGTCGGCGGCCTCCTCGACCTCGTCGCGCAGGGCGTCGTCGGGGTCGGAGACGTACAGCAGGTGCCCGGTCTCGTCCATGGAGAAGACGTCCGGAGCGGCGAAGGCGCACTGACCGTGGTCCTGGCACTTGTTCATGTCGACGACGACCTTCATGGCCGGTCCTCCTGAAAGCGCGGGGGCGAAGGGGGTGGGGGCCCGGTCGCAAGGGATCGGACCCAGGCCAAAGGGGTGCGGCGATCACTGTGGAGACCGCACCCTTAACTCGTTTGACATCAAACAAGGTAGGTGCGCCCTGCCCTCTGGTCAATACCTATCCGGATGGATAAATTATTGGCCTCGACCTCTTGCGGGAGGGTCGCTTCCCTCCATACCGTTTGATGTCAAATGACATGCCGGAGGCTTGCTCCTGCCACCGCGCCCCGCCGGTCCCACCAAGCCACCCCATCTGCCGGACCCGCCGTCCGGAGGTGACCCGACAGCCGCCCGAGGAGACAACGGTGAGCGCTCAAGACCTGTCAGAAGTCCGCCGCCACATGGAACGGCTCGCCGCCGACGGCATCGACGTGGTGCGGGTGACGTATCCCGACCTGATCGGCACGGACCGGGCCCGCGACGTGCTGCTCGAGGAACTGCCCCGGGCCGTGGAACACGGGCTCGCCTTCTGCCGGGCGGTCTACCACACCAGCCCCCAGGGGGACGTGGTCCCGGTCTCCGGCGGCCTGGACGCCGGCCTGCCGGACATCTGCGTACGGCCGGACCTCTCCACCCTGACCGCCCTGCCCTGGGAGCCCGGCGTCGCCGCCTGTCTCGGCGACATCCTCGACCCGGCCACCGGGGTTCCGGCCCCCGAGTCACCGCGCGACCTGCTGCGGACCGTCCTCGGCCGGTGCGAGGAGCACGGGCTGAGCCCGGTCGTCGGACCCGAGCTGGAGTACTTCCTGTGCGACCCGGACCCGGCGGGCGGCTGGCAGCGCTACGCCGGCACACCGGGAGCTGTCTACACGGCCGGTCTGCGCGCCGACCTGGACAACCACCTGCTGCGCACCCTGCGGCAGCTCCGCGACCTGGACCTCGGGGTCATCAGCGGGAACCACGAGTTCGACGGCGGGCAGTTCGAGATCAACCTGCTCCACTCCGACGCCCTGTCCGCCGCGGACCGGGCCTTCCGTTTCAAGGCAGCGATCAAGGAGCTGGCGCGGCGTGAGGGCAGGCTCGCCACCTTCATGGCGAAGCCCTTCAACGACGCCGGTGGCTCCGGTTTCCACCTGCACCTCTCCTGTGCCGGCGCCGACGACCGCAACACCTTCGACGACCCCGGCGGCGCCCACGGGCTGTCGGACACCGCCCGGCACGCGATCGCGGGTGTGCTGGCCCACGCGCCCGCCCTGGCCGCACTGGTCAACCCGACGGTGAACTCGTACAAGCGCTTCGGCCCCGACACGCTCGCCCCCTGGCTGATCGACTGGGGGCTGGACAACCGCAGCGCGATGGTGCGCATCCCGCCCGAGCGGGGCTCCGGCGCCCGGCTGGAACTGCGCCTCGGGGACGCGAGCGCCAACCCCTACCTGGCCATCGCCGCCACCGCAGCTGCCGCTCTCCTGGGCGTCCTCGCCGGGCAGGAGCCCCCCGCCCCGCTGAGGGGCTATGGCTACGACACCTCGAAAGCGGCCGTGCTGCCCATGGACCTGCCCGCCGCGCTCGACGCCCTGGAGGCCGACACCGACCTGGCCGGGCTGCTTGGCAAGGACTTCACCACTTCCTACCTCACCTACAAGCGCAACGAGGTAGACCGCTTCCAACGGCATGTCACCGACTGGGAGTTCACCGAATACGCCTACCACCTGTGACGTCGAGGAGCCAGTCATGACCGAGATCCTGACCCCAGCCGTGAACGAGCCGATGCCCCTGGCGGACGTCGATCTCGCCGACCTCGACAACTTCACCGACGGGGTGACGCCCTGGCGGATGTTCCATACCCTGCGCCGCGAGGACCCGGTGCACTGGCAGCCCGAACAGGCCCCCAACTCCGGTTTCTGGGCGGTGACCCGGCACGCGGACATCGCCACCGTCGACCGCGACGCGGAGACCTTCACCTCGACGCGGTTCGTCAACCTCGAGGAGGTCGACGACGACCAGATCAAGAAGCGGGCCTCCATCCTGGAGATGGACGGCGTCCGCCACCGCGCCCTGCGCAGCGTGATCCAGCGGCACTTCGGCGCCGGTGTCATCAACAGCTACAGCGACTTCCTGCGCGGGCTGACGGCGCAGACCCTGGACGCGGCCCTCGCCAAGGGGACGTTCGACTTCGTCGCCGATGTCTCCGCGGACTTCCCGATCAACGTGCTGGCCCGCCTCCTCGACGTACCGCCGGAGGACAACCAGCAGCTCATCGACTGGGGCAACCGCATCATCGGCAACACCGACCCGGACTACGCGGACGTGCTCCTGCACAGCGCTGAGAGCGAGAAGTACCGCGATCTGCCCTTCCGCTCACCCGCCTCGCTGGAGGTCTTCGAGTACGGCCGGGAGCTGGCCCGGCAGCGGCGCGGCGGCGACGGTACCGACCTGGTGTCAAAACTGGTCAACTCGACCCCACGCGACGGCATCCCGCTGTCCGCGCAGGACTTCGACAACTACTTCCTGCTCCTGGTGGTGGCCGGCAATGAGACCACCCGGCACACCATCTCCCACTCCATGCTGGCCCTGCTGCAACACCCCGATCAGCTGGCGAGGCTGAAGGGCGACCCGTCCCTGATCCCGACCGCGGTCGAGGAGTTCCTGCGCTGGGCCTCCCCGGTCTACCACTTCCGGCGCACGGCGACCCGGGACGTCGAACTCCGCGGCAAGCGGATCAAGGAGGGCGACAAGGTCGTCATGTGGTACGCCTCCGGCAACCGCGACGAGGAGATCTTCGGCAACCCCTACGACCTCGACGTGGCCCGGCAGCACAACGACCACGTCACCTTCGGCAAGGGCAGCCCCCACTTGTGCCTGGGCAACCTTCTCGCCCGCACCGAGATCCGCATCATGTTCGAGGAACTGATCCCGCGCATCGCCGGTATCCGCCTGGCCGGTGACGTGCCGCGCGTCCGCTCCAACTTCGTCAACGGCATCAAGAAGTTGCCCGTCGAGGTCACGCTCGCCTGATGACAGCTCGTGCTACGACTGTCAGTCTCTTAAGACCACGACAGGTCGATGGACCGGTCGGCGGCCCCACGCGTGAAGATCCACCAGCCCGTCGACGATCACACGGTACGTTCACTGGCAAATTGAGGGGCACCCCGCCGTCTAACGGCCATTGCCCCTTTCTTCTGCCTCACTTCCACCTGATTTGTCGCTTGGCGGGCCGTTCTCGAGGACTCCTTGCTTTCGGCCGGCCGCTGCGCTCATCCCCTCCCCGGCAGGGCCATGGTCCGGCTACCGTGGGGGGCATGGCGAAGGAGATCCGCATCGAGGTAGACGATGAGACGTTCGAAGAACTGCAGCGTCGTGCCGCCGATGATCGTGAAGACCCAGATCAGTACGCGAGCCGTCGGCTGACCGCCGACCTCGCGCGGACCCGGTTCCTCGAGGGAGCGAAGGCCTTCGTTGAGGAGCACGGGCAGGCCTTCGTCGACCGCTTCGGGACCGGCCCCAGCAGCCACGCCGCCTGATGCCCCCTGTGGTGCTCATTGATGAGCGCTGGCTGCTGGACATCGCGCAGAACCTCGTACCCGGCGACCCCGACGTCACCGATTACGGTGCGCTGGCCGCCGCCGTCGCACGCCACCGGCACGAAGTCATGGGAACCCTGGTCTACCCGGCCGTACACCACCGTGCCGCCGCGCTCCTCCACGCCCTCGCACGGATCCCGGCCCTTGAACACTCGAACGAACTGTTCGCCGCACAGGTCGCCTACGCGTATCTCCACGCCAGCGGCATCCAGGTCAAAGTCGGCAGCCAGGAGGCGATCACGCTGGTCGCCGAAATCGTCGCGGGACGCCGCGACGTCCGTCAGGTCGCGGAGGCGCTCAAGACCTGGGGCTGAGGTGCACGCCCGGTACGGGCCGTCCGCGACACCGGCCGGGCTGAGCATAGGCTCCCTCCGGTGGAGACGTTCTGGATCATCGCGACAGCGGCCCTGTGGGGCGCCGGCACCGGCCTGCTCATACCGCGCGCGGCTTACCGTCTCTCCGTACTGCCTGAGGAGGCGTGGCGAACGGCCTGCCCGGCGGGGCACTCTCTCGGCACAGTCTGGAACGGGTGGCTGGGGCGGGGCCGCTGCACCGAGGGGGATACGTTCGGGCCGAGTACGCCTGTTATCGCCCTGGTGATGGCTGTGGTCTGTGCCGTACTGGCGGTGGCCACCGGAGGGCGTCCCGAGTTGCTGGTGTGGCTGCTGCTCGCCCCGATCGCTCTGCTCCTCGCCGCGGTCGATTTCGCGGTGCACCGTCTTCCCGACGTGGTGGTCCTGCCGCTCACGGCGTCCGCGCTCGCCGGGCTCGGAGGGGCCGCGCTGCTGCCCAGTGCCGGCGGCAACTGGCGCACCGCGCTGATCGGCTCTCTCACGCTCGGCGCCTGCTACTTCGTGCTCTTCCTGATCAACCCCAGGGGCTTCGGCTTCGGCGATGTGAAACTCGCACCTGCGCTCGGGGCCGTCCTGGGCTGGTACGGCTGGGGCATCCTGCTGATCGGCACCTTCGCCGGATACCTGTTCGGTGCGCTGTACGGCGTCGGTCTCATTCTCGCGCGGCGCGCCGGACGCACGACGGCGATCCCGTTCGGCCCGTTTCTCCTGGCCGGCGCGTTCGTCGGGATCCTCTTGGGCTCTCAATCTCTGTGACCGTGCGAGCCGAGTCACATCTCGGTCTAGGCAGCGGCGAGTTGGAACAGTTCCGGTACGCCTTGCGCGCGGGTGTAGGGCTCGAAGCGGGGGAGCAGGTCGTCGATGAGGCGGGCGCAGCGGGGTGCTCCGATGCGGCGGGCCAGGAGCAGGGACTGGGTTGCGGCGGCCGCGGCGGGTTCGGGTTCCTTCAGGTCGAGGTAGCTGGCGGCGCGGTAGGCGAGGAAGACGCCTCTCGTTTTGTCCCGGGCGGGCGGCAGCAGGCGTTCGCCTTCGCTGATGAGCTGGTGGGCGCGGCTGGTGTCGCCGAGGTCGAGGAGGGCTTGTCCGGAGTCGACGGCGAGGTCGGCCTCGGATACCCAGGCGCACCAGGCGGGCCGGTCGGTGCCGGCGTCGTTGAGGTGGTGCTCGGCGGCGGTGAGAGCTCTCAGCACGGCGCTGCGTTCACTGCGGTCGCCGCGTGCGGCGAGGGTGCGGGCCAGGCGCAATTGGAGCAGGCAGCGGGCGGCGGGATTCTGCACGCGGGTCAGGGCGTAGTTGAGGATGCTGGCTGCGGTGGTGTGATCGTGGCGCCAGGCAGCCTGGTAGGCGAGGTCCCCCAGGAGCCCGGCGCCCATGTCGTGATCGCCGGCCGCGTGGGCGTTGTGCAGGCCCGCGACCCAGCTCTGGCTCGCGTGGGTGTGACGGCGAAGGTCGAAGGCGTGCCAGGCGACGGTCTGGGAGAGGGAGGCGGCCAGCGTGTGCAGGCGCAGCCCGAGGGCGGGCGTGTAGCGGCCGTGTTCGAGCAGTTCGGTCACCGTGGCGAGGTGGGCGTCCAGGAGTGCGGGGGTGTGCTGTCGCTCCTCGGTGGACAGGCCCGCGAGATGCTGGGTGGAGTTCTCCAGGGAGTGGACGAGGTCTTCGCCGACGGGTTTGCCGTCGTGGGCCTGTGCGAGCGCGTCTGCGGGGCCGCCGGCCCATTCCGCGGCCAGGGCGGACAGGGCGGCGCCGGAGATGGTCAGGAAGGTGCGGCGTTCCATCGCTGTTCGCTGGGCCTCTCTCAGGGCGGGCACGGAGCTGTGGGGGCCGAGGGGGACCACCCCGTTGGCGGTGAGCGGCAGCCAGTTCGGCCAGTCGTCGGCGCGGACGATGTCAGCGGGCCAGCCGAGTGCTTCGGCGATGTAGATCTGGGATTCCTCGCTGGGTCGGACGCCGCGCTGCCATTTACGCACCCGCGCTTCATCGGTCCCTGAGCGCAGATTCCGCCGCGCGGCGGCGGCATGGATTCCGGAGACGAGTTCCTCCATCGTCTTGCCGGCCGCACGGCGCGCCACAGCCAACGGGTGGTCGGTGGTGTCTTCCACGTCTCCATCCAATCACTCAGCGCACAGGACTGGTGACTCCTTTGCGAAGGCGGGACCCCCACGGGACCCCCCTCAACCGGTCGACGACGTCGAACAGTTGAGCCCATTCTCGTTCGTGTCGCAGCCGCCTGCGGCACCCCACCTGCCCAGTTCGAACGAGAGGGAGCACTGATGACACCTGCTCAGGAACCGTTGGTCTCCGTCGTGGTCAGCGCCCGGGGCAACACCGCGAGCCTGAGGAGTCTGCTGGCCGCGCTGTCCAGGCAGACGTTGCCGGCCGCCCGGTTCGAGGCCGTGATCGTGGACAACGACCTGCCCGGACCGATCCGGCCGATCGCGGATGCGATCCGCGACGGCGACTGGCCGTTCACCGTGCGGGTGCTGTACGAGCCGACGCCGGGCCTGAGCGCGGGCCGCAACCGCGGGATCTGCGCGGCGCTCGGCCGGTACGTCGCCGTCACCGACCCCGACATCCTCCCCGAGCCCGGCTGGCTGCAGGCGCTCGTCGGCGCGATCGAGGACGAAGAGGTGTTTGCCGTCGGTGGCCGTACCCACGTGACCTACCCGGGCGGCCAGGTCACGGTGTTGACGAAGGCGCTGCGCGAGTGCCACGGCGCTGTGGACTGGCCCGAGGGCCGGGAGCTGGCCGTGTGGCCGTACTGGGTCACCGGCTGCAACCTGCTCTTCCACCGCCAGACCGCTCTCGATATCGGTCTGTTCCGTACCGATCTCGGGCGCCGGGGCCGGTGGATGGGCGACTGCGAGGATCTCGAATTCATCGACCGGGCCCGCCAGGCCGGCCACCACACCCTCATCGAGCCGTCCGCCGTCGCCTCCCACCCCGTCTACCGCCCCGAGACCACCCTCAAGTACTTCCTGCGCCAGGGCGCCGGGCACGGCGTGTGCGTCGCCCGGATGCACCTGAGCGTGCTCGTGGAACCCGCCGCGATCCAGGCCGGCCGCGAAGCGGTACACGCCGCCGTCATCAACCTGGCCGCCGGGTGGACCTTCCTGGACCGCGCCCACGCCGTCGAAGGCGCCCGCGACCTGGTCCGGATCGGCGCCTACCACCTCGAACGCGGACGGCTGCGCCTGCTCGGCCGCCGCCCCATCGCCCTCGCCCAGCACGCCCCGACGAAGGAGTCCCCCGCATGGACGTGATCACCACCACCGGTCTGCCCGCCGCCTCCACCCCGCTGGGCGCCGAGGTCGTCGAGCGCAAGGGCGCCGGCCACCCCGACACCCTCGCCGACGGCGTGGCCGAGGCGATCTCCCGCGCCTACAGCCGCTACTGCCTCGAGGAGTTCGGCGCGATCCTGCACCACAACACGGACAAGACGTCCCTGCTCGGCGGGGCCGCCGACGTCCGCTTCGGCCACGGCGAGCTCACCGCGCCCATCCAGGTCCTGGTCAACGGGCGCATCACCGCCGCCCTCGGCGACCACACCATCCCGGTCGCCGACATCGTCACCACGGCCGCGCGCGACTATCTCGCGAGTGCTCTGCCGCTGCTCGACGTCGACCGCTGGGTCGACGTACGGCCGCGGCTGACGCAGGCCTCCAGCCCTGGCGCCGTCCACGCCCCGGAAGCCGCCCAGCGCGAGGCCTCCCGCCAGCGATGGTTCGCCCCGCGCACCCTCGACGACCTCGCCGAACGCCACCGCATGTTCAGCAACGACACTTCAGCCGGCGTCGCCTACTGGCCGCTGGGCATCGCCGAGCAGCTCGCCCTCGGCGTCGAGGAGCAGCTGACGAGCGAGGCGTTCCGCGCCGAACACCCCTACTACGGCACCGACATCAAGCTCATGGTCGTCCGGCACGGCACAAGCGTGCAGCTGACGGCCTGCGTGCCGCAGATCGCCCGCGAGACGGCGGACCTGGACACCTACATCACCCGCCGGACCCAGGCCCGCGACCTGATCACCCACCTCGCGTCCACGATCGCACCCGAGCACCAGGTGACCGTGGCCATCAACACCCGCGACGACGACACCCGTCCGGAGCTGTATCTGACGGCGACCGGCTCGTCGATCGAGTCCGGCGACGAAGGCGTCGTCGGACGCGGCAACCGGGCCAACGGCCTGATCAGCATGCTCAGGCCCTGGTCCGCCGAAGGTGTCTCCGGGAAGAACCCCGTCTACCACGTCGGCAAGCTGTATAACCTGGCCGCCGCCGAGGCCGCCCGCCGTCTGCACGAGGAGACCGGGCTGGACTGCGCGGTCGTGCTTGTCTCCCAGTCCGGCCGGGACCTGACCGATCCCTGGCAGGTGATCGTGCAGACCCCCGGTCCCCACCCCCTCGGCAAGGCCGACGTCCGGCGGGTGATCGCCGACGTGATGGCGGACCTGGGCACGCTGCGCGAGCAGCTGCTGGACGGGAAGCTGGCCACGGCATGACCGCGCCCCGCACTGACGCTGCCGGGCGGTTCGTGCCCTGCCTCAACCCGGCCACCCTCTCCGGAATCCCGCTGGAGCAGTTCCTGGCCCTGGCGGCGGGCGCCGGATTCCCCACGGTCGAAGTCTCCATCCAGCAGGCCCAATCCCACGGCACCGGGCCCTCGCGCGACCTGCTGCAGGAGATGGGAGTGAGCGTGGCGGCCGCGAGCGGCATCCTGCCCGCCGGGCCGGTCGTGCCCGCCCCGCTGCTGGTCGCCCCGGACACCTACCGATCCTGCCTGGACGGTCTGTCCAGCCGGCTGGAAACCATGGCCGAACTGGGCTGCACCGTCGCCACGACCGTCCTCAACCCCCGCTCCCCGCTGGCGACCACCGAGGCACGGGCCGTCGCGCGGGAGCGGATCGCCGAGCTCGCCGCCGCGGCCGCCGCGTACGGCGTGCGGCTCGCCGTCGAGGCCGTCAGCATCCGCACCGGGCTGCCGCCCGAGCTGGACGGCCCGCACCCGGTCGTCGACAGCCTGCCCCAACTCGCCGAACTGCTGGACGACACCGGCGCTGAGAACGCAGGTGTGTTGGTGGACTCCTTCCACTGGGTGGCCGCCGGCGCCGACCCGGGCCACATCACCGCTCTTGGCCGGGACCGCATCACGCACGTACAGATCGCCGACACCCCCGCCCACCGCACCGTCGGCGAACTCACCGATGCACAAAGCCTGTTCCCGGGCGACGGGGCGCTGGAGTGGCCGGCCCTCGCCGACGCCCTGGACCAGGTGGGGTACGCCGGGCCGGTGAGCGTGGAGCTGTTCAACCCCGAGCTGCGGGCGCTGCCCGCAGGCGAGATCGCCCGCCAGTCCCACCACGCGGCCACCCGCTGCTGGACCCTCGCGGAGGCATCCCGATGACCCCCACCCTCAACGCGCCCGCCCGCCCGTGGCGGCTCGCGGTTGCCGGATGCGGCGCCGCCGCCTTCGGCCTGCACCTCCCGCTGCTCGCGGCCTCCGACACGTTCGACGTGATCGCAGTCGCTGACCGCGACCCCACCCGGGCCGGCACCGCACAGCAGCACTTCGCCGTGCCCCGCACCGCGACCCGGGTCGGCGACCTCCTGGCCGACGCCGACGTGCTGGTCGTGCTGACCGGCGTCCACGAGGACCTCATCGAGGAAGCCCTCGATGCCGGCGTCCACGTCGTCACCGAGAAACCCGTCTGCCTGGACGTCATCCGCACCCGCAAGCTCGCCGAGCGGGCCCGCGATGCTGGTCTGCTGCTGGAGGTCGGCGCGATGCGCGCCCACGACCCGGCGCTGCACGCCGCCCTCGCCCACGTGCCCGAACCCACCGGAGGCTGGCTGGTGAAGGCCGACGGCGTCGACGAAGCCGCGCGCCGCCGCCTGCTCCCTCCCGGGTTCACGCCGTACACGTTCACCGACGACCCGCCCCAACCCGTCCCCGACCACCTCGCCCCGTCCCAGGTGACCGCGCTGCAGATCCTGCTGTGGCAGGGCTACCACCTGCTGACCGCACTCGTCCTGGCCGTCCCCGGCACCACCGCCACCGCGTGCCACCTCGACCCCGCCGGGCAATCCGTCCACGCGCTCCTGCACGGGCCCGCGGGGGAGCCGTTCACCCTGGTCATCAGCGCCACCCCGGCCGGGACCTTCCACGAGCAGATCCACTTCGCCGACCAGTCAGCGGCCGCCACCATCGACTTCGCCCGCCCCTACGAGCCGGCCGCCACCACCCAGCTCACCACCGCCGACGGCACACAGAGCGGCTTCGCCGATCCGTTCGCCGCCATGTGGGCGGCCGTCGACGCCCGCCTGTGCGGGCAGCACCCCGCCGACCTGCCGACCAGCGCCGACCTCGCGCTGCGCGTCGAGGACCTCGCCCTCGCACTGGCAGGCCTCACCCGCACACGGAAGGACACCTGATCGTGGCCCACGACGCCCCCGTACTGGTCCTGGACGGCCCGCCCGGAGCGGGCAAGACCTCCCTGCTCGCCCGCATGGTGTGCGCTCTCGGCGACGACACGATGTGGATCACCGAGCCCAACGCCCGCCTCGCCACCGGCCTGTCCGCCCCCATCCACCCCAGTCCGGCCGGACACACCCTGTGGTTCCTGCGGCACGAACTCGACAAGGCCCGGGCCATGCGCCGCCTGGTCACCGACGAGGCAACCCGTCTGCTCATCGCCGACCGCAACCACCTCGGGGCGCTGGCCTACTGCTACGCCACCCACGCCCAGGACTCCCTGCCCTACACGGTCGCACGTGACTTCTACGCCCGCCGCATCGCTCCCGAAGTCCCGGAGGCAGTCCTCACCGCGATCCTCCTGGTCAGCCCCGACCAGAGCCTGACCCGCCGCGGAAAAGTGGCCGAACTGCCGCGCTGGAAACAGTGGTTCGACGAAGGCCTGCTGGAGCGGCTGCACACCTTCTACACCGACATCGCCCCCACGCTGTGCCCGACGCCACCCGCGATCATCAACACCGACGGGGCCACCCCGCAAGCGGTCCTCGCCCAAGTCGCCGGCGTCCTCGCGGACGCAGGCCTCGACCAGACCGCGCGCCACCTCACCTCCGCAGCCGCCCCCAACCCGCGGCCGCCGCTGGATGAGCAGTTCACCGATGCCTACACCCAACTCGGCGGGCTGGAAGCCCTCGGCCACCCCTTCACCCCAGCGATCGACCACCGCGGCGGCACCGTCCAGCTCTGCCAACTCGGCACCCTGCACCGCGACCCGGCCGGGCGCAACCGCCTGTGGAACCCGCTCGCCGCCCCCGACCGAAGGGCCGCCTGATGAGCCGCACCACCCCCTGCGTCGTCGGCATCAACCTCGGCCACGACGGCGGCGCCGCACTGATCACCGAAAGCGTGATAGTCGCGATCGGCGAGGAACGCCTCAACCGCACCCGCTACAGCCCCGGCTTCGCCGCTTCGCTCCTGTACTGCCTGCGCGCGGCCAACCTCACCCTCGCCGACGTCGACCTGGTCGCCGTCAGCGGCATCGGCCGCACCCCGCCCACCCGGACCGAGACCAGCCTCACGCACCTCGGTATCGACCGCGAGCGGATCGTGCCGGTCGACCACCATCTCAGCCACGCGTACACCGCCTACTGCCTCAGCCCGTACGAGGAGGCGACCGTGCTGGTCGTCGACGGCGCCGGCAACAACAACGACACCGAGACCTACTACGCCGCGACCCCCGACGGCATCGAGCGCCAGGGCGGCAACCCGCCCACCAGGCCCAGGGCGGGCGGGATTGGCGCAACCTACGAGGCCTTCACCAACCACCTCGGCTGGCATGAGCAGGAGGCCGGCAAGACCATGGCCCTCGCGGCGTACGGCGACCCGGGCCTCTACCCCGCCCCGCTGTTCGACGTCGTGGACACCCAGGTCCACGGACGACTCACCCACACCCACGCCCCTGGCATCGCCGACCTCGCGAGGCGGACCGGGTTCGACTTCGGCCCGTACGGCAGCCTCGGTGCGCACGGACTGGCCGCCCACGCGGCCGCCTACGTCCAGGACCAGACCGAGCGCGCCCTGTGCACGCTCGCCACCCAGACGCTCGCCACCACCGGCCTGCCCGACTTGTGCTTCGCCGGCGGCGTCGCCCTCAACTGCGTCGCCGCCGACAAGCTCCGCCGTCTGCCCGAGGTCACCGGCTACTTCGCCCCGCCCGCCGCATCCGACCGCGGCCAGGCCCTCGGCTGCGCCCTCTATGCCTGGCACCGCCTCACCGGTGAACTGCCCAAGCGCACTCTGCACAGTGACTACTTCGGCCGCGACTACGCTGGCGAAGAGATCGAACAGGCTCTGCGCCGTGACCCCCGCTCCGGCCTGGTCGAACGCCGGCGCACGCCGTTCACATGGCGGCGCGAGAGTGACATCGCCCGCACGGCCGCCCAGATGATCGCCGACGGGAAGATCATCGGCTGGTTCCAGGGCGGCAGCGAACTCGGGCCCCGTGCGCTGGGGGCCCGCAGCATCCTCGCCGATCCCCGCACCCGCGACAGCTCCGACGCCCTCAACCAGAGGATCAAGCACCGCGAACCGTTCAGGCCATTCGCACCGGCCGTCCTCGCCCACCACGCGGGCGCCTGGTTCGATCTGGACGTGTCCAGCCCGTTTATGCTGCTCGCCCCGCCTGTCCGCCCCGACCACGCCGACAAGATCGCCGGAGTCGTACACGTCGACGGCACCGCCCGCGTCCAGACCGTCGACCCCACCGTCGCACCCGTCTACGGAGCACTGATCGAGCACTTCTACCAGCTCACCGGCGTGCCCGTCGTCCTGAACACCAGCTACAACGACCGCGAACCCATCGTCGAGACCCCCGCCCACGCACTCGCCACATTCCAGGCCTGCGACCTGGACGCGGCCTGCATTGGCGAATACGTCGTGGAGCGGTCCTGATCCCCTCCCAGACGCTGCCAAACTGAGGACATGACCTCCACTCCGCCGCTGAGGGAAGCCGCCCGCGCCATCGTCCTCGACGACCAGGACCGCGTCCTGTTGCTGCGCTACGACGAGAACGGCGGCTTCTGGGCGACGCCCGGCGGCTCCCTCGAGGACGAAGACAAGGGAGACCACAGCGCGGCCGTACTCCGCGAGCTGGGTGAAGAGCTCGGTATCGACGAGAAGGAGGTCGAGCTCGGGGACCAGCTCGCGGAACGCAGCAAGGACCACCTTGTCGGCGGCCGCGAAGTCCGCCAAGTGGAGAAGTACTTCCTCGCCCGCATCCCCGCGGCCGCCGTCGACCCGGCCCGGGCCTCGCAGCCCGACAACATCCGCGAACACCGCTGGTGGCCCCTCGCCGAACTGAACACCACGGCCGACACGGTCTACCCGCTTGGTCTCGCCGACCTCGTCACCGGCGTCCTCGAACATGGTGCACCCGTGCGCCCCGTCGTGCTGGCCGGATGATCCTTCCTCGGGTACCTCGGCACTGACCCGCCGACGACGAGATCGAGTCAGGCACGATGCCTGGTCGGCCGAGCACCAGGCGCCATGGAGCAGGCACGAACGCGTCGCACAGCGCATGTCCCGCAGCCTCCCAGCAAATTGCAGCAAGCCCGCCGGCGGCTGGAACAGCGGGCCCTGCCGCTCGCCCGGACCGCGGGGGAGGGCAACATCCAGTGGACGGTGTTCGGCCCCACCAACTGGCGCTGCACGATGAGCGTCGAGATGCTCGCCGGTGAGGCAGGCGAAGGGCTACGGCTGGCCGACCAGGTCGACACCAGCCGACTGCCCAGCAGGGAGCGGCAGTTCACCTTCGGCCTCGAGGTGGCCCGCTGCTATCACCAGCGCCGCGACGACGTCGCGGTCCTGGTGCACCTGCTCGGCCTGGAGGACCTCGCCCCGAAAGACCTTTCCCGCAGCCCCGTCGCCAGGGCCATGGTCCGGGATCTGCAGCTTCGGGTACGTCCCACATTTCGCCGCAAGGTCGACGCCCTCGCCAATCGGCTGGAGCGCGCCTGAGGGAGGCGCAGCAGGAGACTTGCTCGAACCGGACTCCGCCGCCAGCCAGCGGATCCGGACCGGGCTATGCCGAGGGGGAGACGGCCCACTGAGGCCAACCGCGACTCGAGGTGCCTCACTCTCGACACGGTTCGCGCGTTCGCAGTGACACTGCGCCCAGTAGGCCGGCCGTTGCTAATCGGCTCACCGGCCATGACGATGGACGCCTTAAACCGTGTGAGTCACACAGTTTGGAGCGGGCTGCGGGCATCGCCGTGCTCCGTGTCGCTCAGTGGACCAACCAGCCATCACCGATGCCCATAGAGAGGGAGAGGGGGCTCCGGATATTGCGAACTCTCAGTTCGCCCACGGCGCCCTGCCCGGCTCTACCGTCACGTGATCCGCGGGTGGAGGAGGCAACCGCATGGGCTGCGACGGGATGGCTCGGTCGAGCCGGTGGGACACGACTGCGGCCGACGAGGTCGACGTCATCACGGTCTGCCAGTTCCTTGCGCTGCAGGCGCTGGAGCAGCTGACTGCGCCGGGCGCGGTCAGCGTGAACCCGGTGCCGGGCGCTGCCACCTTGTCCTTTCTCGTCCCCGCCGATGCCACCCACTGGCTGCCGTACCACCTGGGCGCTCGCGCATCCTGCACGGACGTGGTGTTGCCCGCGGACGGCAAGGAGGCACCTCCCGGTCCCTACTGGCTGATCGAGCGATCGCAGGGCCTGACGCCTGTAGCCGCGCTGCGCGCGGCGCTGAGGGACGCGGTGCGGCGATGGCCCGGGCGGCAGGCGCAACCTGCCGATTCGATGCGCGAGTTGCGGGTTCCGCGCCGTGGGCGCACTGAGCCCAGGCGAGACCGGGCCCCCGGTGGCAGGGGCTGGTGAGATGGTGGCGGCCCCTGCGGTCCTACCGGGCGGCGTCCACTCCGAACTCGTAGGCAACTTCCCAACGGGCGTGTGGGACGGTGATGTCGGCGGTCTCCACCGCGCGGCCGTCGCCGTCGTAGTAGGTCCGCTCGATGACGAGGACCAAGTCCCCGCGGCCGATCCCGAGCAGGTTGGCCTGCTCCTGGGTGGCGCGGCCGGGGCGGGGGACTTCCAGCGCGGAGACGATGTCGACGCCGATGGAGCGCATCCGTTCGACGACGCCTTTGCCGGCGAGCGGGCCCATCTCGGGCAGCAGGATGGGGGTGTCGCCTGTGATCGCCATCGGTTCCCAGGGCAGGGAGAGCTGGGCGGGCTGGGCGTCGGCGAGGAACTCGTAGCTGGTGCGGACGCACGGGTCGCCGGGCTCGATACCCAGTCTCTGGGCGATGTCGTGCGGGGCGGGTGTGCGGGCTTCGGAGTGTGCCTCCCAGGTTCCCTCGCGGCCGAGTTCGGCCATGTCTGCCCGGAACGGACTGCCGCGGCGGCGCTCCCGGTGGCGGGAGCGGATCATGCGGCGGCGTTCGCGGAGCTCGGCGACGAACGTGCCGGATCCGGCGCGGCCCTGCAGTCGGCCTTCGGCGATGAGCCGCTCCTGGGCCTTCTGCATGACGTTTGCGCCGACCCCGTACTCCTCGGCCAGGCGTGCGCGGGAGGGAAGCCTTTCTCCAACACCCCATTCGCCGCTGTCGAGTCGACGGCGCAGGTCGTTGGCGACGACCTCGTGCTGCGGCGGCTCCTCGTGGCCCATACGCGGACTCCGTACTGGTCAGCGGCTCCTAGATGCCCGGGTTCGGGCGACTCGATTGACAATTTAATGCATCAGGTCCAAGCTAATGCATTAAATCTACTGTACGTGATCAATCGTGCACGGGAGAGATCCGTGAACTCGCCGAACGCCCAGGCCACCGCGATTGTCTCGATGCTGCAGGCGCTAGGTGCGAGTCCGGTCGAAAGCCAGGAGCTCGGCTACCTCCGGATCGAGGCCCAGGTGCCGTCCACCATCAGCGACGATCTCCTGTCGGACCTCTTCCGCCTCCTTCAGAAGGCATCGGACCGTTACGGGCACGACTTTAGGAAAGACCGCACCTCAGTGGTCTGGGCGGAAATCGACACCCGAGGCTCGGTCGGGCAAAGCGCCTCGCTCCCGCCCACCAGCAGCATCGTCGGCCGCCCCGCCCGTGGGGCGCACGTCGTGCTCTACACCTGCGCCGCCGAGGCAGAGTCCGCCAACCGAACGCTGGCCGCCCTGAACACCTTCGCCGCCGCGCAAGGCTGGACGGTCATCCACGAGGCATACGATCTGGCCCCGCTCGCCACCTCGCGCCGCGGCCGGACCGGATGGCACGCGATCGAACGCGCCCTGAGGGACGGCAGCGCCACCGGGCTGATCGCGCAGAGCGAGCAGGAAGTCGCCAGCCGCTCCGCAGACCGCCTCTCGCTGCGGACCTTCATCATCGACCAGTCGGCGTTCGCCGTGTACCTTGGTGCGCCGCCGCTGCCAGGGCCCGCCGCCGTATGGTCCGGCACCTACGACCTGGCTCCGGGCAGTGTGCGCCAGCTGAAGGTGCTGGCGCGGATGCGTCTGTCGATGCGGCGGTGGCCCGGCGACGTGGACGCCGCCGTCGAGGTCCTCGCCCGCCTCGCCGCCAACGCCGTGGCACACGGCCGGCCCGCCAACAAGGCCCCGGCCACGATGCACATCCACCTCTCCTTCACCGATGAGGGAAACCTGCTCATCGACGTCGAGGACCCCAACCCGAGCTTCCCTGACGCGCACGCCGCTCTGAGCGGAGAGCGCGGCCGCGGTCTGCGCGACGCCCTCGACCTGGGAGCGGAACTGCTGTGGTTCCTCGCCCCCGACGGCCTCGGCAAGACGGTGCGCGCAGTCCTGCCGCCGGGGGAGGGCCTCACATGACCGGCCCCGCGGGCGACCAGCACACCAGTGCGTCCCCACCTGCCGAACACAGGGACGGTCTCCGCCATCACCTGCCGCAGCTGGGAGCCCAGCCCGCACCCGTCGACGGGCAGGGCCGCCACGAAGACCCGATTCCCGCCCACGAACCGCAGATCGCACCGCACACGCTGCCCACGGTCCCCGATGAGACCTCCCCGGGAAACCTGTCAGGAATTCACGAGATGAGCGTGCACCCCCCGCCGAGCAGCTGGAGCAGGCAGGAAATGCTTCCCGTGCTCTGGACCGAGCCACAACGTGTTCCGCCCCGCCCGCAGCCCGTGCCCCCGCAGCGCACCTCAAGCGGGACGAACACCCGGCGGATGACCTGGCAGCTGCCCGGCCACTCAAAGGCCACCCCGGCTGACGCCCGCCACCTGGTGACGCAGACATGCCGACGGTGGAACATCCCGCCACAAGCCATCCAGGACCTGACACTGATCGTGTCGGAACTGGCGACCAACGCCCTCCTGCACGCCCCGAACGACCGCGTGACGGTGGGCATGATCCTGACCGCCGACGACGTGTGGGTGTTCTGCGCCGACCAGGGGCCCCGCCGGCCCATCAAGACCAACCCGGCGCACGCCGACGACGAGCACGGCCGCGGTCTCCTCATCGTCGACACACTCGCCAGCCGCTACACGGTGAACCCGTGCGGCCGCGGTACGGCCGTGGCGGCCTGCCTCACCCTCCCCGCAAGCACGACCCCTCCCGTCCACACCCCCCAGGGCACCGTCGCCGCTGCCCCCTGCGAGGACTCTTGCGATGCCACCCATAGCCATATCTGAACACGTGGGCGCGGCCCCCCTTACGCACGCGACCGGCCCAGCCGGACAGCCACGCGGCGCACACGGGCAGCCCCCCACTCTGGCCGACATACTGCCGGCCGCGCACCTGGCCTCACGCCCCCTGAACGTGAAGGTCGGGGCCGATTTCGACATCGTTGTACTGCCCGAGAAACAGGCCCGGCAGGCTGTCGACCGCCTCGCGCACTGCCGCCCTCACCCCATCGGTGCGGCCATGGCCCGCCGCGGCGAGTGGGTGCTGTTCTTGCCACCCGGTTCCGGGCTAGGCGCCCAATGGCCCCCGCCCGCCCGGCACTTCGACAGCGGGACGCTCCAGGTGCCGCCCTTACTCACGGCGTGCGAGGAACTGCGGTGGGCCCGCATGGGCAACACGGTCCACGGCGGCCGCGCCTACACCGCGCCCCTGGTGCTGCACCCCCTGCTGCCCCTGCTCGGGTGATCTCCCTTCTCCCACCCATCTGCTGTCCATCCGTCACGAGGATCTGATGTCCCTGATACATGACGTGCTCCTGTGGACGCCCTACGTCCCCCTCACCGCTGTTGGCGGGGCCGCTCTGCACTACCGGGCCCGACGCAAGGCTGCCGACAAGAGGGCGGCCGACGCCGAACGGCGGGCCGCTGAGGCCGACCGCCTGATCGCCGCGCGGGATGAGGAGGCCCGTCAGCTCGCCGACTCCAGGCTGCCCGCCCTGGCATACGCGCTGCAGCACGGCACCCCGCCCAGCTTCGGCGGGCTGCTCCACCCGGAGCTGAACAGCACCGTCACGGCTGCCGCCTACGAATCGGTCCTCAAACAGGTTGGTGCCCTGATGGACGGGGCATCCCGGAAGGCGGAGGAGGCCACCCGGTCCACAGTGCGCGCCTGCGTCAAGTCCGTGCAGGCCCTCCTCTACGAGCAGCAGAGCGCGATCTCCAATCTGCTGGACGCCGAGGACGATGAGCGGGTCCTGGCCCTGGTCCAGCCCGTCGACCACGCGGGCAACCAGCTCCTTCGCCGGCTGCAGGTTCTCGGCGTGATCGCAGGCACCTGGCCCGGTCGCCAGAGGGACAACGTCCCCCTGAACGATGCGATCAGGGGCGCCATGTCCCGCATCCGCGACTACCAGCGCGTTCGGCCGCCCCGCGCATCCGGCCTGTACCTCGCTGACCGAAACGTCGAGCCCGTCGTCCTGGTCCTCGCCGAACTCCTCGACAACGCGGCCCGGCACAGCGCCCCGTCCACGCCGGTGGACGTACGGCTCGTCGAGGGAGCCCAGGGCGTCAGCATCGAGATCCACGACGCCGGGGCCGGGATGAGTGCCGAGGCCGAACTGGAGGCCAAGCGGCGGCTGTCCGGGGACGGCTCGTTCCGGCTCACCGAGCTGCGCAACCCGCCCAGCTTCGGGCTCCTCGGCGCCGGCGTGCTCGCCCGCAGGTACGGCTTCCGCGTCTATCTCGATGACGCCTCTCACTACGGCGGTGTGCGGGCCGTCGTGTTCCTGCCTCAGGCGCTGCTCGCCGATGCGCCGCCCCCTGCAGAGACGGCCCCTGCCCCGGTGCAGCAGACGGCGCCCGCGGCGCCGGTCCGCCAAGCCGACCCGAGCACGGTCGCCGCCGCAGGCCCCTACGAGATCACCCACGACGGGCTCGCCAAGCGGAACTCCGGGCGGCCTGCCAGTCAGGACACGATCCGGCCGCGGCGACCGCTGGCCGGGGCCGAGCCCCCGCCGACCGGGTCCGGGCGCGGGCTTGCCGCATTCGTCCGGGCCACCAGCGGCATCCACGCGGACGCCCCTCAGACCGCGGACGACCCCCAAATGTCCAACCCTTCCCCCACGAGTGAGGAGTCCCCCCGATGACGCAAGCAGCCCGCCCCAACCTCAGCTGGATTCTCAATGAGCTGCTCGACATCCTCCACGCCCGGCATGCGCTGGTGCTGTCCGCTGACGGCCTGACCGTGGCGTCCTCGGACGGCGTGAACAGGAACCTCGCCGACCGGATCGCGGCGAGTGTGTCCGGGCTTCAGTCCCTCAGCCGCAGCGCCGGTGAATTCGTCACGGAGGACAACACCGTGTGGCAGCAGACCATGGTCCAGTACCAGGACGGGTACCTGTTCGTGATCGCCGCCGGCTCTGGCAGCCACCTGGTGGTGTCGGCCGGCAGCCAGGTGGACATCGAGGCGATCTCGTACCGGATGGAAAAGACCGTCGAACGTCTCGGTGACCCCCTGTCCGTGGCACCACGCGAGCCCTCAACGCAGGGATGACGGCCCGCCGTCGAGGCGGTGACCGGCTGGTCGCAACGTACGTGGTCACGGGCGGCCGGTCCTCGCCCACCCGCAACACCCTCGACCAGATCACGCTGATCAGCCTGTCGTCGTCGGCCCCCTACCTCAGCCGGTCCGACCTCAACGAGGAACAGAACAAGATCCTCGGCCATCTCGCGCGCGGCGCCCAGTCCGTCATCGAGCTCGGCGCGTTCCTGCACCTGCCCTTGGCCGTGATCCGTGTCCTGCTCTGCGACCTCATCGAGTCCGGCCACATCGCCGCGTCCGGGCGGCGCATCACCGACGGCCCCGCCGAAGGCCCTGATCGAAACACCTTGGAGGCAGTCCTTGCAGGACTACATCGACTCTGACTCCGACCCTGGACCGGTGCTGCGCGGCAACGAGCGCACCGTGAAGATCCTGATCGTCGGCCACATGGGCGCCGGTAAGACCACAGCGGTGCAAGCCGTCTCCGAGATCCGCCCCATCAAGACGGAAGAGGTGATGACGACCGCGGGCAGCGGCATCGACCGCGCCGACCTCCCCCATAAGACGACCACGACCGTGGCCATGGACTTCGGCCGCGTGAACCTGAATGAGGAACTGGTCCTCTACCTGTTCGGTGCCCCCGGCCAGACCCGCTTCTTCGACATCCTCGAAGACCTGGCCCACGGTGCGCTGGGCGCCCTCGTGCTGTGCGACCCGCGGCACCTCGCGGAGACGTATCCGATCCTCGACCTCGTCGAGGAACTCGGCCTGACCTATGTGATCGCCGTCAACGAGTTCGACGGCGCCGACCGCTACACCGAGGAGCGGCTGCGCGAGGTCATGGAGCTCGCCCCGAGCATCCCGCTCGTGTTCTGCGACGCCCGCTCCCGCCTCAGCACCCGCGATGCGCTGATCGCCCTCGTGCAGCATCTCCTGACCAAGCTCCCGGAGCCCGTGCGATGACCTACCCCGCCCAGCAGGGCGCCGGGCAGTGCCCGGTGTACCAGCCCGCCCACAACGGACCGTTGCCGATCTACGGCCGCCCGTTCAGCGACAACCCGCACGGCACCTACGAACGGCTGAGGGCCCAAGGCCCGGTGGCGCCCGTCGAGATCGAACCCGGCGTCTGGGGCTACCTCGCCGTGTCGTTCCGCGCCGCAATGTACCTGCTGCGCAACAACCCGCGGCGGTTCAGGAAGGATCCGAACCACTGGGAGGCCCTGCGCCGCGGTGACGTGCCGCCCACCAGCCCTGCCCTGATGATGATGGGCCCGCGCGACAACGCGCTGTGGAAGGACGGCGACGAGCACCTGCGTCTGCGCGGGGCGCTCACGTCGGCGCTCGGGACGGTCGACACCCATCAGCTGACCCGCACCGTCACAGAGATCGCCGACCATCTGATCGACGAGATCGCGCCCATCGGTACAGCTGACCTGGTGGCCCAGTACTGCGACGTGCTGCCCATGCTGACGGTCAACGCGATGTACCAGTCCCCGCCCCCGATCGGCGATCAGATCGTTCGCACGGTCACCCGGCTGTTCCTCGCCGGGCCCGACGCGGCCGAGGCCAACGCGGCCCTGGAACAGGCGTGCCTGGAACTGATCCGGCACAAACGGAACTATCCCGGGCGGGACGTCGTCAGCTCACTGATCGCCGCAGGCCTGACCGACGGCGAACTCGTGCCCACCCTCATCCTCCTGTTCGGTGCGGCAGGCCCGCCCCCCGCCAAGCTCATCGCGTCCGGACTGCTGCGGATCCTCACCGACGACCGGTTCGCCGGCGACGTCCACACCGGCGTGCACCCGGTATCCGCTGCTCTCGACGACGTGCTGTGGCAGGACCCGCCCGTCCCGAACTATTGCCCCCTGTACGCGCAGGGCGTTCAGGTCGTCGAGGGGGTCCAGGTCCAGCCCGGAATTCCGATCCTGGTCTCCTTCGCCGCAGCCAATGCCGATCCCGCCCTCACTCTCGGCCTGCCCCCCGGCGCGCGCACCGGCAACCGCGGGCACCTCGCGTTCTCTGCCGGGGCGCACGCGTGCGCCGCACCCGACCTGGCGCGCGTGATCTGCGAGACGGCCGTCGAGCGGGCCCTGGACCGTCTGCCCAGCCTGACTCTGGCCATCCCCGCCGACCAGGTCCCCCCGATGCCCGGCACCTTCATCGCCGGTCCCGCCGCGCTGCCCGTGCGATTCCAGCGCGCCACCCCCCACCCCACCCGATCCGGAAGGACCGCAGCAGCATGACCACGCTCCCCACTTCCGCGCCCCCCGCCTCCTCCGATCGCTGGCACTACCTCCTCGATCCGACCGGAAGCGACATCCACGGCGAGACCGCCGCCCTGCGCGAGGCCGGACCCGCCGCCCGCGTCATCCTGCCCGGCGGCATCCCCGCCTGGACGGTCACCGACGCCGACCTCATCCGGCGCCTCCTCTCCCACCCCAAGATCAGCAAGGACGCATATCAGCACTGGCCGGCCTACATCAACCGCGAGATCCCCGACGACTGGCCTCTGCGGATCTGGGTCGACGTCCGCAACGCCCTGACCGCGTACGGCTCAGAACACAAGCGGCTGCGGCGCCCCCTGGCCGCCGCGTTCAGCCCGCGCCGCGTCCGCGCCCTGGCCCCGCAGATCACCGACGTCACCCGCACCCTGCTCGACGAGCTCGCCGTCACCGGCCCCGACGACGTAGTGGACCTGCGGGCACGGTTCGCGTGGCGGCTGCCCCTCCAAGTGGTCAACCTGATCTTGGGCGTCCCGGACCAGTTCCACGACGACTTCCGGGACTCGGTCGGCGCCCTGTTCATCACCACGACCAGCCCCGAAGAGGGCCACTTCGCGATGGTCCGCATCTACGAGCTCATCAACAAGCTGATCGGCTACAAGCGGCGCAACCAGGCCGACGACATCACCTCCCAGCTCATCGCCGCCCATGACGCGGGCGAGATCAGCGGGACCGAACTCGCTGACAGTTTCCTCCTGCTCATTGGCGCCGGACACGAGACGACCGTCAACGCGATCGACCACGCCGTCGTCAACCTGACCACTCACCCCGACCAGCTGGCCCTGGCCACGAGCGGAACCCTGCCGTGGAGCCAAGTCGTCGACGAGTGCCTGCGCCATCAGGCTCCCGTCGCCACGATCATCCTCAGGTTCGCGGCCGAGGACCTGCACGACGAGCCCACCGGCATCACCTTCGCCCGCGGTGACGCCATCGCCATCAACTACGCGGCCGTCGGCCGCGACCGGAAGGTGCACGGGGAGCGCGCCGACGAATTCGACGTCACCCGGCCCACCACCGGCGAGCATCTCGCGTTCGGCCACGGCGCACACCTGTGCGTGGGCATGGAGCTCGCCCGCATCGAGCTGCGCATAGCCCTCCAGGAACTCTTCGCGCGCTTCCCGCGCCTGAGCCTCGCCGTCGACCCCGACGAGCTGGAGCCCCTGCCCAGCATCATCACCAACGGGCACACCCACTTGCCCGTCCGTCTCGGACCTCCCGCGCCGGTGGAGGACGTCGACGCCGGAGAGTCTGCCGTCGCCGAACCCGCGTAAGCCCCCGTGCGCGGCCCCTGACCGTGCAGGGGCCGCGCACGGGCCCCGCCCCTCTGTCGGGCCTCAACTCCCCGCTCGGCGGCGGGCTTCACCAGCCCTCTTGAGGGACCACGCCCTGATAACCAGGAGCCGCATGTCCAACGTCTGGTTCGTCGCGCTCGTCCCCGCGGCGACGATCCTCACTCCCGCCCTCGTGGGCTGCCTCACGGCGTTGCAGATCTCCCGCACCCTCACCCGGACCTGGTCCACGACCTTCAACATCATGGCCAGCAAGCTCGACGCGGCAGCGCAGTCGCAACCTTCTGAGCCCACGCCCGCCGTGTCCACGCCGCAGGCCGGCGGCCGTCACAGCGCACGGCAGGCCAGGAGGCCGCGGTGAATAACCTTCCCGAAGAGCGCGAGCAGCGTGACGAGCAGATCGCCGAGTTACTCCAAGACGGAATGACCGTCGAAGAGATCAAGCGACGTCTGCAGACCAGCTATAGGGCCGTCGCCCGTGTCCGCGTCCAGCGGGGCATTGCCGTGCCGGTCGGCCGTACCCGACGCTCCCGTGAAGAGCTCGACGACCTCGAAGAGCAGGCCGTGACCATGTTGCGGGCTGGAGCCACACAGCGCGAGATCTACGCCAAGCTCCGGGTCGGCCCCATCATCCAGACCCAGCTGCGCAAGGAACACCACATCCCCGTCCAGCCGCGGAATGGCCGCAAGACGTCCCCTGCAGACGAGGGCGGCCCGTTGCTATAGCCGCGCCAGTGTCGCCGCGAGGATCAGATCGCGCCGGGGAGGCCGCTGTGTTCCAACCGCTCTCCGCGGCCGGCGTCGGCCCAGCGCATGCCGCGCGGCTTGACAGCTGCGGCCCTGCTCGGGAACACATGAGGTGCGCCGTCCCCGCAGTCGAGCCAGTACGCTGCTATGCGGGCATCTCAACTCACGGTATTGAGCAGACCGTTGAACGGGTATCTACCACGAAAAGCGCCGCTCGAATCGTGGTTATGATCATGATGTGGCGGGCGGGTTCTGAAGACTAGGTTGCCCCTGTGACCGCTTCTCCTCTGTCTGAAGCTCCCGACTCCCTGGCCTCACTCAGACATGCCCTCTTCGGCCCCCGCGCCGATCAGCTCCACGGGCCCTGGAAGAACCTGTTCGGCTCGTCCCTCTTCTCATTTCAGGAAGGGCTGACGCACCAGGCACGCGTAGAGCTGTCCTACCAGCGGCTTCGTATCGTGAACGAGGCGGTCGCCGACCCGGGTGCCCTGGCCTGCGACACCAATGCGCTGACTGCCCTGCACGAATGGGTGGGCACTGTGGACGCGGGCACGGGCACCATCGCCAGCATTCACTTCAACCTCTTCCTCGGGAGCCTGCTGGATCACGATCAAGGCGACCGTGACCTGGGCCCGTACTTCCGCATGGAGCGGATCGGCACGTTCTTGTGCACCGAGCAGGCGCACGGCAACGACGCTGCTCAGATGGAGACAACCGCGACGTTCGACCGGACCACGGGCGGTTTCGTGCTCAGCACCCCGACGCGGGGGGCGCGCAAGTGGATGCCCAACACGTCTGCGGCGGGCGGCCCGAAGGACGCTGTGGTGGCCGCACGCCTGATGATCGACGGGAAGAACGAGGGGGTCTTCCTGTTCCTGACCCCGTTGACCGACGCGCAGGGTCGTCATCTGCCGGGCGTCGAGGTGGAGTTGCTTCCCGAAACGGCCAGCAGCCCGGTTGATCACTGCGCCACCTCGTTCCATGGGGTCCGCCTGCCGTACGAGGCGTTACTGCAGGGCGATCACGGCCGGCTCAGCGCCGACGGCACGTTCACCAGCACCCTGGGCAGCCCTCGCAAACGGTTCCTGCGGTCCATCGGCCGCGTCACGGTCGGCAAGTTGTGCATGAGCGCCTCCAGCCTGGGGGTGACCCGGCACGCCCTGACTGTTGCCGTGCGCCACGGCCACCAGCGGATCACCTCCGGGATGACCAAGAAACAGAGAGTCCCTTTGATGGCCCACCGCAGCCACCACGGGCCACTGATCGCAGCCGTGGCCACCACGTACGCGGCCACGTTGCTGCACCGGGCCGCAGTTGCGCGCTGGACTCAGGCCGAGCAGCCGGAGCGCTCCGATGCCGAGCGCCTGGTGGCCATGGCCAAGGGATGGATCACATGGCAGGCGCGGCAGGTCATGACGGAGTGCCGGGAGCGGTGCGGGGGACAGGGGCTGGCGCTGGCGAACGGGATAGCCGGCCAGCTGGCTGCCAACGAAGGCACCATCACCGCGGAGGGGGACAACCTCGTCATCTGGGTCAAGGCCGCGGGGGAGATGCTGATGGGCGGCTTCACCCCGCAACCGCCCGGTGCGACCGATCCCGCCGAGTGGGCGCTGCAGGAGCCGGCGCATCTGAACGCCCTGCTGGCGGACCTGGAGCGCATCCGTCACGAACGGGCCCGCGGGCGGCTGCGTGCCCGACGGGTCGGCTCACCCATGGACCGCTGGAACGGCACCTCCCGTTCTGCGACGGCCCTGGTCGAGGCGCACGTAAACCGGCTGGCCGCGCAGGAACTCCTCACCGCGGCCAAGCAGGCCGCCGACCCGCAGGCAAGCCTGCTTCTGCACGACCTGCACCGGCTGTTCGCCCTGCGCTACGTGGCCGCGCACAGCGGCGAACTGCTCGCGCACGAGCGGCTGACCACGGAGCAGGTCCGTGCGCTGCCGGATGCGGTGGAGGCCGCCGTCGGGGCCCTGGCTCCCCACGCCCTGATGCTCACGGAGGCCTTCGCCGTGCCCGGCGAGCTCTTGGAGGACCATCCCATGCTGCGCATCGACCGGCCCGCTTCCCTCGTCCCGGCATGACCTCGCCCGGTGTCGACTGTGTGTCGCGGGCCGCAGGTCAGGCATACATCCGGCCGTGCTGGAAGTTGGCAAAGCTGTCCCCGGCGCTCAGCACGGCCACCATGCCCTTGCACAGCTTCTGATAGGAGTCGTGCTCCTCGCCGTTGAGGGTGATGCCGACGGCCGGTGCCTGCGGCCCGGTGGGCGTGGCGCGCTTCAGGGACTCGACCAGGTTGTAGGGGGCCTTGAGTTCGAGGACCTCGACCACCCTGCGGTAGCCGTCGAGAAGACGCTTGCGTTGATTGTCCGAGGTCCGCTGTACGGCGTGGAGGGCGTTCGCCAGCGGGCCGTAGCCCGCCTGCTCCGCTCCGGCCAGCATGGTGTAGCAGTCCCGGAGGGTCTGCAGATGTGCGGGACTCACCTCCACGGCGTACAGGCTGGTCAGCTGCTTTCCCCTGGGGCTGTGCAGCACGTACCCGCCCGACTGCGGTGGTGCCCCGTCGTCGGGGAGTTCCTCCCACTTGAGCACGGCGGGCAGTCTCTGGTGGATCGTGCGCCAGGTGTTGAAGGCGTCGCGGATGAGTTCGGCCTGATCCAGGTAGAGCTCCATCAAGGTGCAGTCGCGCAGGCTGGTCAGCAGAGGGTTGTCGATCTCGGTGAACCGGACCAGAAATTCCATGTCGTCCGGTAACAGCACGTGCATCGGTCGGTCTCCTCCCATCGGCGGCGTGCTCCGGCGTGCTAGGTGGTGGCCTCGAACAAAAGGGTCCAGACGCTGAGGCCGGCAGGGGTGTGAGACGCCATGAACCGCGCCGTGCCCGGTCCTCGCGTCCGGTGGTGCAACGGGAGTTCCTGGTTGTCCAGGCCGACGCGCGACTCGGTGAGCTGCTGAAGACGCGGATCGCGTTCCATGTCCGCGCAGATCCTCTGCACCGCACGGTCATCGGGGTAGCGGTGCCGGGCCAGCCGCAGCTCGGTCACCAGGCATGCGACCCACTTCTCCCGGTCGACGAGGACTTCGCGGGCCTCCTCGGACCACAAGGTCCAGCGCCAGAAGCTCGTCGGCGGCCGGCCCGTCGCGAACAGCTGCGTGAAGGGGTCGTTCGCGGCCACCACGTGCCCGTCGGGCATGAGTGCGCATGCCATCTCGCTCTGCCCGGCGAGCACCTGCCGCCAGTGCGGCGACGGCTGTTCTACCGGCAGTACCGGTTCGGCCCCGTACAGATCCAGGTAGGCGATGCGCAGGTGGTAGGGGCTGAACTTGAGGAGCTCGGTGATGCGCAGGAAAAGCTCGGGCTGGGGCCGGAAGTCGTTGTTCTCGACCTTCGCGTAGACGCCGGCTCCGCCGCCGAGGAGAACATCCACGTCGACCTGGCGCAGACCAGGGGAACGCGGTCCGCCCCGCCTGCTCACCAGCGGGGGCAGCCCGGCATCCGGCCGCGTCATCTTGCCGCGGTAGTACCGCAGCAGCCACTGCCACACGTGCTCGTAGTCGTGCTCGGGCTTTCGGCTCCTCACTCGCTTCTCCCGTGCTGTCGAGCGTTCTTGCAACGTTCTTCGCAGTCACACTGCGCCCGGAGTACGGGCCGTTGCTAATCGGCTCACCGGCCTTGACGATGAACGCAAATCAAATCATGTGAGTCACCCAATTTGGAACGGCGCCACATGCATCACCTCACGTCCATTTCCTCTTTGGGTGCAATTGCAAAGATGATCCCTTTAAGCGCAGACACCCCTTCTGTTTGATTTGCACGGGACAGGAAGGGTTGTACGTATGTCACTCTGCGTAGCAAAGTCAGGAGCTCACCGCGTGACCGTCATCGAGAATCCGGAAGGTGCCGACACCACCTCCGGCACCCCCGCAGCGCTCAGGATCCACCCCCCTGCCACGCACCGACTGGGGCCGTCCTCAGCCGCCCCCAGTGGGTGCCCGTTCCACCTGAAGGGGTCCGTCCCTGGACGGAGCAACGCCGCCGAGGGCAGCACCCTGCAGGTGTACGGCCCCGCCCCTGTGGCCGTGCTGCCGGGCGGTGTGCAGGCCCGGGTGGTTGTCGCCTACGACCTCGCCCAGCGCCTCGCCGCGGGAAGCGACGTCAGTCGCAACGCGGACCACTGGCCCGGCTTCCGCGACGGCAGCCTTGCCGTGGACGGCGTGCTCCGTCAGTGGGCCGGACCCCGCAACGCCCTCAACGCTGAAGGGGAGGAGCACACTCGGCTGCGCACCCCGATCCAGGCCGGCCTCACGCCTCGCCGGGTGCGCGAGATGACACCAGTGATCGAAGCCATCGTCGAGGAGGCCCTCGACGACCTGGAAGTCCTCGCGGCCGACTCCGGCATCGTGGACCTGGTGCCCAGCTTCGCCCTGCGGATCCCGCAACAGGTCATCACGCGGCTGATGGGCGTGCCGTCCTCACTCATGGGCCAGTTCGGCCGTGCAGCGACGGGACTGTTCGACACCTCGGCAGGCCCCGGGGACATGCAGCGCTCCATGGACACGGTGCTGGCGCTGCTGGGGGAGATAGTGGCCGCCAGGCGCGCCCAGCTCGGTGACGACCTCGTCAGTGACTTGATCCGCGCGGCCGGACAGGCCGACGACCCGCTGTCCGACGAAGAACTCCTGGCGCAGTTGATGCTGGTCGTCATCGCGGCCACGGAAACCACGGTGCACGCCATCGGCACGCTGATCGTGCACCTGCTGACGCGGCCGGCTCAGCGCGCTCTCGTGGTCAGCGGGGAGGTCTCCCTGGACGACGCTCTGGACGAAAGCCTGCGACTGCAGCCCCCGGCAGCCAGCGTCCCCCTGCGTTTCGCCGTCCGCGATTTCGAAGATGCCGAAAGCGGCCAGATGTTCCGGAAAGGCGAACCGATCCTGATCCACACCGCGGCCGTCGGCATAGATCCGAACGTCCACACCACACCCGGCGCCTACGACGTCCGCCGGCCGACCCGCCGCAAGCACCTCGCGTTCGGCCACGGACCGCACGTATGCCCGGGCGCCCCGCTGGCCCGGCGCGAAGTAACCATTGCCGTCTCCCGCTGGCTGAACCGCTTCCCCAAGGCCCGCCTGGCGGCCGACACCGCGCAGCTGCCTCAGCCGCCCTCCTTCATCGCCAACGGATTCACGAGGATCCCCGTCCGGCTGGGCTGACGCACAGCAAGGCGCGTTTTCGGGGGGTGCAGCCCGCTGCCCCCGAAAACGCGCGCCCCGCGGATCAGCTTGTGGACTCCGGTGCGGCCTCGCGCTTCGCCTTCAAGTCCTCCTGCAGGGAGGCGAAATAGGCCTCAGCATGCTGGGAGGTGGGGATCAGCTCGTGGCCACGTCCGACGGAGAGCTGCAACTGCGCCAGCGTCTCCGGCGTCGCCACGGATCGCACCATCTGCTGGTTCAGCACGGCCACCGCAGCCGCCAGCTCGTCGTAGTTCTCCCTGAAGCGCAGGTCCAGACCGACCCACGCGTCGATCCACAGGCCGGCCCAGTCACCGGGTTCCACTCCCGGCTGGAGCTCGCCCAGATCCCTGGCATGCGTCATCAGCTCCGTGATCACCGGGGTGTACGCCCGCCAGAGGTACCCGAAGAAGGCCTTCCCCTGTTCCGTCGCCAGCCGGTTCGCCGCCCTGATCACCGTCACACGAGGCGTCAGCACCGCCAGGAGAATCGACGCGTCGACGACACTCTGCAAGAGGGGCGAGGCCGGAGTGATCGAGTCAATGATCAGCGACTCGGTGACCACGCTGTACGCGAGCTCGTCCTTGTCTTTCCAGAGGTTGTACAAGGACCCCCTGGAGGCGCCCGCCCGATCCAGGATCTGGTCGACCGACGTCGCGGCGAACCCCTGCTCGGCGAACAGCTCTGCGGCAGCTTTAAAGATCGCGTCGTACTTCGCCCGCGCTCGGGCTTGAACTGGCTGCCGTGCCACCGTGCCTCCTGAGTTCCAAACCGGTCACCGCCCACTGCCGGACTGCAGGGCCCGACCGAGACAAAACCACTCACAGCGCGTGAGAGGTCTCTGTGTGCGGACAGTAAGCGATGAGGTTAGTCGCATCATCACTGCGCGCACTACGCCGCCGTTGATTCTTTCGCACCGCACATGATTGAGTCTCTGTAACCAAACCAGGTGACTGACCTTGTTTTGAGGGTCGGGGAGGCGGCGAACGTCTCCGAGACTCACGCATTCCAGGGCGCGTGAGCCAGGACACCTCGGGCCCCCAGGCCCGTGCGCCGCCCATCTGGATGGCTGGCAGGGACATGCCTCTCCTGTTGTCGCAGGAGAGGCACGCCCCGCCTTCGACTCGTTGCGAGTCACGCTCAGCAAACAACTGAATGTGGCCGTGTCCTGTTGTCGCAGAACACGGCCACCAGTGGCGGCTCGCGAGAGCCGCCCGCACCCAGAGCTCGAACCACGAACCTGCTGGGGTGACACAGAGGCGTGTTGTCGCACGCCTCGCATCAGGATAGCCGCACCTGTTCTGCTCACAGCAGGACTGGGCGCAACGTCCTGGGCTGGGGCCCCAGCACCCTCAACAGGAGGTTGCCGTGCGCCGTCCATGGACGCACCACCGCTTCACCCGCCGCGCGGGATCCGGACTCCTCGCCGTCGCGGCCGTAGCCGGCACCGCGACGATGCTGTCCGCCGCCCCGGCATCTGCCCTGAGCTGGCACTGCTCCAAGAGCTCCCACACCATCGACACGGCCAACTACTCAGGTCCGTGGCCTGACAACTGGAAGATCACCGTCCAGAACTGCGCGGCGCGCAGCGGGTCCTACGTCTACGGCAAGGCCACCATCAAGTGGGATGGGCCGACATTCAATAACACCCACCCGAACATCTTCGACGGCGCCAAGTACCGCCTGGTGCTGAAGAAGTCGGTCGCCGGCACCGACCCGACAGTGGCGAAGAAGGACTTCAACATCGAGGAGAAGCTGGAGACCAGCGCCAACTCCGGCTCGTACACGACCGGCACGATCAAGGCCAAGGTCAACTCCACGAAGGCGTACGCCGACGGCACGCTCCTCCTGGACTGGCATCAGTGCTGCGGCGGCTACAAGTCGTGGGGCTACGCGGCCTCGCCGAAGGCCTGAACCGCCAGCGACCGGTGGGCCTCCCAGGGAACTGACTCGGTTCTCGGCCGAACCGCCATGTACCCGCAACGGGCGCCCGACCTCCCCCCCCCGGGTCGGCTGGGGCTCCTTGCCCCACGCCGGGCTCCATCCGACCCGGTCAGCTGCTTCCCCTTCGCCCTCGCCACAGCTGTCCCGCCTGATCTGGCACACCCGAGAGGCCGTCATGCGCACCTCACCCCTGTCCTGGTCTGCCGCCCGTCTCGACTACGCCCTTGCGATCACCCGCGAAGAGCATCGCGCTGCACTCGCGATCTACCTGCCCGTCGGCTACCCGAGCCGTGCGGCAAGTCGCGACGCCCTGCTCGTGGCGGCCGACCATGCTGACGTGCTGGAGCTGGGAGTTCCGCACCCTCGTCCCCGCATGGACGGACCGGTGATCCAGCAAGCCGCTGCGCAAGCACTCTCGGACGGCTTCCAGATGCGGGACCTGTTCGCAACCGCCGTAGAGCTCACGGCCCGCACTAGTACGGCCCTGCTGGTCATGTCGTATTGGGAGCCGATCCGTTGCCACGGCCCGCAAGTCTTCGCGAGGGAGTTGGCCGCCGCCGGCGGCGCGGGGGTGCTCGTACCTGACCTCCCCCCGGCTTCGGCGGCGCTCTGGCACGAGGTCGCCACCGAGGCCGGCCTGTACACCGTCTCTTTGGCTCCACGCCACGCATCTGCTGCGCGTCTCGCCGAGCTCCGCGAGACGACGACCGGCATGGTCTACGCCCCCGCCACGCCGGGGCTGACCGGTACCCGCCGCCCGCTCAGTCCTCACCTGCCGCGCCTCGTACGCCACCTCCGCGAGGCCACTGGCCTGCCGGTCGCCACCGGAATCGGCATCAGCTCACCCAAACAGGCAGCCCTGGCCGCGGGGTTCTCGGACGCAGTGGTGGTCGGCTCCGCCGTCATCCGCCGTATGCAGGCCCACTCCGGCACTCCCGCCCCTGCCGCTGCAGCCGTGTGCCGCGACTTCGCCCAGGCCGTCCGCCGGGCACACCGGGCCGCGGCCTGAGCCCGCTGACCCGATGCGATCCGGAGATCCATTCGTGAGCCTCCCCCATCCCCACACCAACGCCGACGACGGCTTCGTCCCGGAATACACGTTTCCCGACTGGTACACGCGCAATGCCGCGCAACGTGCGGATGCCACACCTCCCGTGGCCTGGCACAGCGTCGACAACCCCGCACTCGATCTGGCAACTCGCTGCCGCACGTGCGCCGCGGCTGAGGTCGCCTCAGTCACCGTGCGCTCCCACCAGGGCCTGCTGGTGCTGATGCGCTGGCAGGCCATCGATGGCCCCTTCTGCCGGCCGTGCGGCATCACCCTCGTCCGCAAACTCACTGTCCGGACCCTGTGCCTGGGCTGGTGGAACCCACTTTCCCTGCTGATCTACGCCCCCGCGGCGCTGGTGTCCAACGCCGCCGCCGCCCGGCGACTGCGGCGCCTGCCGCCGTCCGTCCCGCTGCCCGGCCGTCCGCAGGCCGACCCCGGCGCCCCGGTCCTCCGGCGCCCCCAGGCGTACGTCGCTCTCATCCCCCTGGCCGCAGCGATCTGGCTCCTCGCCACCGCGCTGACCTCCGTCAGCTAATGCGTCAGCCTTTCGCGCGCGCTCCGCCGCGTCCAACCCGTTCCTCCCCCCTGTGCCTTCAGCAGAACGACTCGCAGATCGGAACCAAGATGAAGATCCGGAAGACCGTAGCCGCCCGAACCCTGGGGCTTGGCGCGGCGGTTGCCTCCTGCCTCATGCTGACGAGCGGCGTTGCCCAGGCGGGCTCCTTCGGCCCCAAGGCGATGGTCGACGTGGACGGCGTAAAGCGCGGTACGGCGCAGTTTGTAGCGAATGGTGACAAACTCACCGTCTGCGACACCAGGGCCGACGGCTTCGCGCCCAAGGTGTCCGTCTATTACGCCAACACCGACACCCTCGTGTGGCGCGTGACGGCCAACCTCGGCAAGGGCTGGTGCGTGAGCAGCAGCAAGAACCTCAGCGAGACGCGCAGGTACGACTTCTGGGCCACGGGCCTCAGAGCCCCAAGAGAAGCTTCCAGTACGGCAGCGCATCGGTGAGGTCGAGGACGGCCATATCCGGCTCGATCATCTGCACGCGGGGCGTGATGCCCTCGAGCAAGCGTCGCACCCGCTCGGCAAGTTCGGCGTCCGGTTCGGCCGGGAGGTCGAAACGCAGGTGGAGGATGTGACGGCCCATAGGGATCACCCCGCGCTTCCCTGGCTCCGGTGGCCGAGCCGGCGCAGGTCTGCTGAGCGGGTGCCGGCGGGCTGGAGATCCGCGTAGGGGTGCAGGCGGGCCCCGGCGGTGCCGTCGGCGAGGGTGCGTTGCGGGGTGGCCGAGCCTGCGGGGGTGGGGGAGGGGGTGGTGCGGCCGAGGAGGTCGAGGGCGGCCTGGGGCCCGTGGTCGCGGCGGGCGGCGGCCACCTCGTCCAGGTCCCAGGCCATCTCGCCGACCACGGTGCGGCGCGGGCCGCGGGCCTCAACCGTGCCGCGGACCAGCAGCAGCCCGGAGTGGAACACGGTGTGCGCGCAGGCTTCGTGGGAGTCCTCGAAGAAGGCGATATCCACCAGGCCCGAGCCGTCCTCCAGGGTGCAGAAGATGACCCGTTTCCCAGATTGGATTGGGGGCGTCTGCGTGGAGGCCCGCACTCCGGCGACCAGGACCTTCTGACCGGGCACCAGGCCGCGCAGGTGAGCGGCGTCGGTCGCGCCGACCTCGCGCAGCAGCCGGTGGTGGTGCTCCTTCCCTGTCAAGTCTATGTGTTCAGAGTTCCGGAAGGGTCGGTGGCTACTTTGGGAGGAGCCGAGCTCAGCCTGAAGGGGGCGGTGGGCTCGCGTACTGGGTGAGATTGCGTGCGGGTCCGCTGGCATGTTTGCCCAGGACTGGACCCTGTCTCCTTGCTGTAGTGCGACTTGGCCGAGCGGTGAAAGTCTGGTTACCCAGGCGGAATCCTCGGCTACGGTCACTGCGGAGGTGAATGCGTGTCCTGGCCATCTGTGATCATTCTGACCCCTTAAGCAGGCCGTACCAACCGACGCTTCAACCGGTAGAGCGTTGCCCGTGCGCAAACCGAGTTGTGATCTTCTTGATCGGATGGCAGGCTGACAAGACATCATGCAACAGTCATTCACCCCCTTGAACATCTTATTACCCTGAGCAACTTTCAGATTGGGTAAGGAGGGTGACGAATGATCGACATACGCATCGACACCAGCAGCTTGTCTCACACCCGCTTCGTGATCCCCGAGCATAATTCTGGGTTTATCGAAGGCGCCGACGCGCCCACTCTTCATGTGGCGCCGGGCGACTACAGCTTCCAAGTGGCGTCGGGCCTCGCGGCAACCTTCCATTTCACGGTCAGCTCAGACGGCCTTCTCAATTACCCGGATACATGCGACGCGTTCCTCGAAGGCCGCGGCTCCAATACCCTCACGGTGCACGGCTTCACGATAACGTTCGACGGTACTTCCCTTTCACATGATCTCTTGCCAATGATAAGCGGAGCACATGTTCTCACCC
>NZ_KQ948678.1 GCF_001514145.1 Streptomyces canus | reverse complement strand
GAAGTCGTTTCCTTTGGCGATGGTCCTGGTGAGGGCTCGCACCGGTAGGTGTGCGGGTGATCGCCGTTGAGCCGTTGATGTCGGCGAGCGGCCTCATAATGCGCGGCATGAGTGAGCGTTACGAGATCGTCTTGTCCTGCTTCCTGCGCAGCGACACCCCAGAGGCTGAGCTGGCAGCCTGCCGTTGGCATTTGGGCCTGGACTCCGACTGCCCCGAGGGCCTTGACGAGGAGGAGCATCCTTGGCCTCTGTTCCTTACGTATCCCAGCAGTGAGCTGCCGGGAGGAGACATGGCGACCATGCGGAGATCGGAGAGGGTGGACGGACTCGGCCGTCCGATGTGGGAAGTCTTCGCCCGCAACTACTCGATCGACGACAATCTGCCGCTGCTTGATGCCGTGCTGACACTGGTGGCTCCGCACATCGCGGTCCCGGGGTACGGGGGCTATCTGCGGCACGAGTACGACACGGAGCCGACCGTGTTCGTGTTCCGGGATGCGGACTACGCCCAGGTGTCGCTTGGGCAGGTCAGCTGATCGGGGGCCAGGGACGTGCGGTGTTGGGTGAGCCGACGGCAACCGATGAGGGCCGCGGCGATGGCGACGAAGGCGAGGAAGTGTTCGGCCTTGAGTTCGTAGCGTCGGTGGAGGCGTCGGCAGCCGGCCAGCCAGGACACGGTTCTCTCGACCACCCAGCGGTGTCGGCCCAGCCGCTGTGGGGACTCGATGCCCTTGCGGGCGATGCGAGGACGGATGCCCCGCCGGCGCAGCCATCGCCGCAGGTGGTCGTAGTCGTACCCCTTGTCGGCGTGCAATTTCGCCGGCTTCCGGCGCCGGGGCCCGCGGCGGGATCGGATGAGTGGGATGCCGCGCACGAGCGGCTCCAGGCCCAGGCTGTCGTGCATGTTCGCACCGGAGATGCCCAGGGACAGCGGCAGCCCATTGCGGTCGCAGATCAGATGGATTTTCGATCCCAGTTTGCCGCGGTCGGTCGGATTCGGTCCCGTCAGTGGCCCCCTTTTGCGGCCCGCAGACTGACCGAGTCGATCGCGCACCGGGACCAGTCCAGCTCGCCCCGCGCTCCGATTTCGTCGAGGATCACGCGGTAGAGCCTGGCCCAGACGCGGTCCCGGCTCCACTGGGTGAACCGGCGGTAGACCGTGGGCCAGGCCGGGCCGAACACCGGCGGCAGTTGCCGCCAGGTGCAGCCCGATGTCGCCACGAAGATGATCGCCGCCAGGGCTTCGCGGTCACCCGCTCGACGCCGACCACCGCCCTGCGGACGTATCACCACCGTCGGCGGCACCACCCGCCGGAACAGCACCCACAACTCGTCCGGGACCAGCCGCTCAACCAGATCCGCCATGCACCGATCAACGAACGATCACACCAAAGGAAACGACCTCTTAAGCGTCTCGCCATGGACATCTTCGAGTTCCGGTGGTGTCCCTGTGGACACATTTTGCTGCCACCGGCCGGACGCGACAACGACGCTGATCGCCCAAGCCCCGAGCAAGACACCGATGAGACCCGTCAATGCACCAGCTGGGACACCGCATCGGCCTCCGCCAAGACCCTTGACGGCCCCACACGAGTACACCCAGTGCCCGACGCGGAACAGCGGCGCGGGAGCGGTCAGCCGGTTCGCCACCAGTACCTCGATCACCCGGCCGTACGTCAGGTCCGCCCGCGAATCCGGTGGCCGGAGCCCGTCGACGATCCCCGCGACCTCCAGCGCGGCGGGCGAGAATCTGCTTGAGCTGCTGGGCCTGGTAGTCGTCGAGCCGGTCGGGGCGGCGGGTGATCCAGCTGGTCATTAGGAGGGGAACCTCAGGCAGTGCGGGCATCCAGTTGCAGCACACTCATGTCCACGGCCCTCGTGCTTGGTTCCACCCATTTTGAGTTGCACGATACAACCTTGACAGTTGCTTCGCACAACTCCATGATGACGTCATGGCAGCACGGAGCAAGCCCGTTGATGTGATCCACGAGGCGATCATTCTGTTCTCCCGAAACTCCAGGGTGCGGGCGAACAACATGTACGACGACCTGCCCTTCGTCGCGTACACGATGCTGTCGTATGTGGGCACCTTCCCTCTGCCCACCGCCTCCGACCTGGCGGAGCGGTACGGGCTGGAGAAGTCCACCGTCAGCCGTCAGCTGTCCCAGCTGGAGGAGGACGGTCTGCTGCGCCGGGTGGCCCATCCGTCGCGCCCCAGGACCAAGTTGCTGGAACTCACCGACACCGGCCGGGCCCGCCTGGCGCGCGTCAGACAGCACCAGCGCAAGGAACTCCAGGAACGGCTCGACCACTGGCCGGACGAGGACGTCGAGACGTTCAGCCGCCTGCTCCACCGGTTCGTCACGGAACTCGACTGACAGTCGCCCGGTCCCCGTCCGGACATCATGTGGGGCGCTGGACCGGTGCAGCCGCTCGTACTCCACAGCCCGATGCACGCAGGGGGCGCGGTTTCGCATGCCCTCTCAGCAGCAAGGAGTGATCTCGTGACCGTCTCGTCCGTCTCCGCGATCGAGGAAGAGGAACGGCGCATCGACGCCGCGCTTGATCTGGAGAATCACAACCGGGACAGCGTGTACAACGTTCCGGGATACCGGCCCGTGCGCCGGGAACTGGCCCACGTTCCGGTCCGGGTGAGCGGTGAGCTGCCCGCCGACCTGGACGGCGCGTACCTGCGCAACGGCACCAACTCCCAGTTCGACAAGGGCCATATCCGGCTCCATGCCTTCTCGGGCGCCGGGATGCTCCACCAGATCCAGATCTCGTCGGGGAGTGCCACGTACTCGAACTCCTACGTCCGCACCCCGCGGTTCGAGGCCGAGCGTGCGGCCGGCCGGGAGTCGTACCCGGAGTTCTCCGACCTGGTCTCCGGCAGGCCGGGCGCGGACCGGATCGCCCTGACGGAGGAGAAGATCCGCCAAGGTCTGATCCCCGCCCTCGGCCCCCTCGAACGGACCCCGGGCTCGACGTCGATCCGGTACCACCACGGGCGCCTGTACTGCCTTCAGGAAACGGGTTACGCGTTCGTCCTCGACACGCGCGTCGAGAACGGCCGTCTGATCGTGGACGGCCGCGGCCGGCTGGAGACGTGGGCGGGGGAGTGGGAAGGCCCGTTCTCCGCGCACCCGCGCATCAACCCGGACAACGGCGACGTGTACAACCTCAGCGTCGAGCCGTCCGGACAGATCATCGCCGGGCTGCTCCACAAGGGAGAACTCGCCGCACAGCAGGTCGTGCACCGGCAGACGCCGGACACGGGCGAGATGGGCTGGCTGCACGACTTCTTCCTGACCGAGAACCACCTCGTGTTCCCCGACATCTCCGTCCGCCGGGATCCCGGCGGTCTGCTCGGCCCGGAAGGCAGCGTCTTCCGCCACGATGCCGGCCACCGGCTGCGGTGGGGCGTTCTCCCCCGTGACTTCGGACCGGACACCGAGGTGCGCTGGTTCACCACCGGCCAGGCCGGCACCGTCTGGCACGTCATCAACGCCTGGGAGCGCCAAGGCCCGCGCGGCTCGCGGGAGATCGTGCTCTACTCCCCCGTCTTCCCGTCCTATCCGTCGAGCGTTCCGATCCACACCCCCGAGGAACCGCCCGCCCAGGTCAGGACCTGGGTGCTGGACCTGGACACCGGGGAGGTCACCGACGACCGGCTGCTGATCGACCACGGCTACGAGCGGCCCAGCCTCAATCTGAGCCACGTCGGAAGGACCAGCCGCTACTGCTACCTGCTCGACGAGCACGGTGACGGCTATATGGGCAAGGGGGTCCTCAAGTACGACCTCGTCGAGGAGAAGGAACTCGGCTACCTCGACTACGGCGACATGTACGGCGGTGAGGCCCTGTTCGTTCCCAGGCCCACGGCGAGCAGCGAGGACGACGGCTACCTCCTCGACCTGCTGATGGACGACCACCGCGCCGAACTCGTCGTCATCGACGCCAGGACCATGACCGAACTGGCCCGGCTGCATCTGCCGCAGCGGGTGCCGTTCGGTGTCCACGCCACCTGGCTGGACAGTGCGGAGATCACCGCCCTCGCCCCGTAGCCGGCGAGCACAAGCCATCGCCGACGACCACCCCACCAGGATGAGATGAACGGAGACCCGCATGCCACTCGGCACGCACATCCACCGGTTCAGCCCATGCCAAGGCACGGGAGGGCCGGCGTGGACGTCGGACCGGTGGTGAGCGCCGTGCGGCTGTACGCCGAGGACCTTCGCCCCGGAGTCGTGTTCGACCTGGGCAGCGCCAGGGTCTCCAAGGAGGAGATCCTCGACTTCGGCCGGCGCTTCGACCCGTTGCCGCTGCACACGGACGAGGCCGCGGCGGCCGCAAGCCGTTTCGGGGGCCTCATCGCCAGCGGTTTCCACACCGTGGCGGTCCTGCAACGCCTCCTGGTGGACGCGGTCTTCTCCCGCGCCGCCGTCATCGCCGGCCGGGAGATCACATCCCTGCGCATGCTGGCGCCGGTCCGCCCCCGGGACGTGCTGCACGGCTCGATGGAGATTGTGGAGGTACGCCCCCGCGACGACGGCACCGCCGTCGTCCGCAGCCGGGGCGCCCTCACCAACGACTCCGGCACCCTCGTCCTGGAACTCCAGGGAGAAACGCTCTGGGAACACCGCCCACCGGGCGGGAGAGGCGGCACGGTTTGACACCCAGGAACCCCCGCCGGCCGCTCGCGACCGTACCGAGTGCCGCCGAAGGCCCCGGCCACCCGAGAAGACACTGAACGGAGACGGACATGCACGTCGGCGTGCACATCAACCGGTTCGACCACCCCGAGGGCGGTCGTGCCCTGGCGGCAGAGCTGGCCGCCGCGGGAGCAGCGGCGGAGGCTGCCGGCGTCAACCGGCTGTCGGTGATGGACCACTACTTCCAGATGGAGTTCAACGGCGGCGCCGAGGCACCCATGCTGGAGGCCTACACGGCCCTCGCCTATCTGGCCGCCCACACCTCCACCGTGCGACTGGGCGCCCTGGTCACCGGGGTGACGTACCGCCACCCGGGGCTGCTCGCCAAGGTCGCCACCACGCTCGACGTGCTCTCCGGCGGCCGCGCCACCCTCGGTATCGGAGCCGCCTGGTACGACCGTGAGCACCACGGCCTGGGCGTGCCCTACCCGCCGCTCGCCGAGCGGTTCGAACGGCTGGAGGAAACCCTGCGGATCTGCCTGCAGATGTGGGACCCGGACGCCAACGGGCCCTTCGAGGGCCGCCACTACCAGCTCGCCGAAACCCTGTGCGTCCCGCCGCCGGTGAGCTCTCCGCACCCGGAGATCATGATCGGCGGCGGTGGGGAGAAAAAGACGCTGCGGCTCGTCGCCCGGTACGGCGACGCCTGCAACCTGTTCGCCACCTCGCCCGAGTACGTCGCGCACAAGCTCGACGTACTGCGCGGCCACTGCGACGAGGCAGACCGCGACTACGACACCGTCCGCCGGACGATCACGTACTCCGGAGCGGCCGCCACCGAGGAGGACATGGACGGCTTCACCCACGACATCGAGCCGTACGCCGAGCTTGGCATCGACACGGTCATCATCTCGCCGCATCTGGGCGCCACCTCGCGCTGGATGGAGACCTTCGCAGCCCCGGCCGTACGGCGACTGACCGAACTAGGCTGAAGCGGCCCGAGAATCGGCCGTCCTCTCCCTCTCGGACGGCCGGTCCAAGGCCGGGAGCGCGCCCCGGTAGAGCCTCTTGCCGCGCCAGTCCGAGCGCGTCGGTCAGATCGACCGGGACACCACACCTGTCAGCGCACTGGCCACTGTCGGACGAGTCACCGGCGGACAAGCCGGCCAAGGATGCCGCTGAGGTCGAGGGACGGGCCGACGCACTCCTGCGGCAGGTCCGCATTCACATTGAATCTGCAGAATCCGCGACTTGATGAGCACTGGCACCTGCGGAAACGGTTGACTACGCCGACCGGCCGACCGTGCAGAAGCCGTGAACCATCGGCCTGTCCCGTCTGTGACAACGACGCGAACAGCGGGCGGTGCGAAGCCGGCCGGATCCGGTGAGGACACGCGCACGTGAGCCTACCCCTGAAGACCTGAGCGCCAAGGTGACGGACTGCTCGTCACCCCACGCCTCGCCCTCGACATCTCCAAAGCGATCGTGGGGGATCGACTTCACTGACCAGTCGGGTCATGCCATCGGATGTCGAGCCGGTCGCGCAGGATGTCGTGGTCGTCGCCTGTACGAAGGCTGGACGCTGGAGTGGGCTGGGCGTCAGTGGCGAATGCCGGCGGCCACCAGGTCCGCGACGACGGCCTGGGGGTCGGAGCCGGTGACCAGGGCCTCGCCCACGAGGACCGCGTCCGCGCCGTGGTCGGCGTAGGCGATGAGGTCCCGCGGGCCGCGTACCGCGGAGGCCGCGACCTTCACGATGTGATCCGGGATCGCGGGGACGACTCGGGCGAAGGTGTCCCGGTCAACCTGAAGGGTCTTCAGGTCGCGGGCGTTGACTCCGATGACGCGGGCACCGGCGTCGACGGCGCGGGCTGCCTCCTGCTGGTCGTGTACCTCGACGAGCGGGGTCAGTCCGACGGCGTGGGCCTGCTCGATCAGCGCGACCAGGGTGGGTTGGTCCAGCGAGGCCACGATCAACAGGGCCAGGTCGGCGCCGTGGGCGCGGGCCTCCCACAGCTGGTAGGCGGTGACGATGAAGTCCTTGCGCAGCAGTGGTGTGTCTACGGCGGCGCGGACGGCCGCAAGGTCGGACAGGGAGCCTTTGAAGCGACGCTGTTCGGTCAGGACCGAGATCGCTGCTGCGCCGCCGGCCGCGTACTGGGAGGCCAGCGCGGCCGGGTCGGCGATCGCGGCGAGCGCGCCCTTGGCCGGGCTGGACCGCTTGACCTCGCAGATCACGCGGACGCCGTCGCCGCGCAGGGCGGCCACGCCATCCTTCGCCTGAGGCACGAGCGCGGCGAGTTCCTTGAGCTCGTCGAGGGGCACCTTGCCCATGCGCTCTTGAAGATCCTCGCGGACCCCGGCGACGATCTCGGCGAGTACATTCACGGTTCAACCTCTCCTGCGCATGCCGCCGACGAGGCGGTGGGAAAGTCGATCTGTGCGGTACGAGGCGCATGCTACCGGCGGCTGCAATTGCGCTCGCCACGCGTCTCGCGTACGCGATCCCTTCGTCAGCCGACTCACTGAGGACCCGTCATGCCCGCCTGAGAAGCCGGGGCAGTTCGGCACGTCGGGGCGGGACATCTTCTCCTTGTCGGTGATGAAGGGGGCCTGGCCGATGCGAGTGGTGGCGGCGGCTTGCTGGAGGGGTCGGGTCAGGCCCGCGAAGCCGCGGCCCGGCAGCGACGGGCGCTCGCCGCGCAGAAACCCCTTGAGGTCCATACCGGCGCAGAAGTTACCGTCGGCGCCGGTGATGACTCCGACGGCGAGGTCGTCGAGGGCGTCGAGTTCGTCGAGTTCGTCGAGCGCCTCGGAGCAAGCCACCGAGACGGCCATGGTGACGGTATTGCGGGCCTCAGGGCGGTTGATGACGATCGTCATGATCCGATCGGTGATGTCGACGAGCACCTCTCTCATGCCGGAGACAGTAGGGAGGCCCCGCGCTTCCGCCGCCGGTCCGTTCCACCATCCGGCACCGGGTTCTCCCAGCCCGATCCGCCGACCGATTTCGAGCGTGGTTCCGGGCGCCGATTCGGCGGGCGGCTGGAGAGCCGGCGTCCCTCATGCGCCGCCCGGACGCAGCCCGCAGCCGCCCGGTGATCCGGGCCCCGGCCGGTATCTGCTCGATCAGCTCGGTGAACGACCCGGTGTCCCGGCTCGCAGACATCTGTCTATGCGTGGTCGGCGTCACTCGCGAATCCGGCCAGCACGAGCGCGATCGCGGTGTCCACCTCGGCCGTGAACATCCCGTGCGGCGCAGCCTCTTGGGGCAGCCATCGCATGACTGCGCCCTGGAAGACGTCGTAGAGCACGTCCACGGCCAGGGCGGGATCGGCAGAGGGTGTCGGTGTGTTGCCCGGCCGCTCCTGCAGGCAGTCACGCAGCCAATCACGCAGTTCCGCTGAGAGCTGCGAGCGGTGGGGTGATACGCCATATCCGCGCAGCAGTCCGGTTGTCATCTGCCGGGTCTCGTCCCAGTTCAGCTCCGCCGTGAGGGCCAGCTCATGGAAATAGGCCCGGACCCGGTCGGCGGCAGAGGTGATGCGGTCGACGTCGCGCACCAGGGCGAAGGCCGATTCCCCGCCTCGCACTGCCCACTCAGTGGCGATGTCGGATTTCGCAGGGAAGTGATTGAACGCGGTCCGCCGTGACACCCCGGCTTCTGCCGCGATCTCGTCCATTGTGGCGGCGTCGTAGCCGCGCGCAGCGAACACCTTGATCGCTGCCGTATAGACGCGCTCCCGGTTGGCCTGGGCATTGCGCGTCCTCCCGTCCTGCTTCTCGCCCTCCGTCTGCCTCATCTGGACATTGTTGCACTCCCGTGCAACCATCAAGGTAGTTGCACTTGAGTGCAGCTTGATTCGAGGGAGAACGCATCATGGGCAAGGTCAACGGCTGGGTGGACATCCACGCGCATTTCACCCCACCGACCACGGCGGAGGAGCGTGAGACCCAATGGCGACAGCTGAGGGATGCACACCTCCTGGCGCCCGAGCCCTACCACTGGCGACCCGAGACGATGCTCGCCACGATGGATCGCCTGGGCATCGCCGTGCAGATGCTCAGCCCGGTACCCGTCGATTCCCCACTGCCACAGCTGCGCGCCTGGAACGACTACGGCGCCCAGCTAGTCGCCGACCACCCCGGCCGCTTCGGCCTGCTCGCCGGCCTGCCCACCGACGACCCGGACGCGGCTCTGGCCGAGATCGCGCGCGGCGACACGGAAACACACCCCGACGGCTACCTGCTGACCACCCGTCGGTCAGGTGTCCCGCTCGGAGACCCGCGTCTGGCGCCGGTGTGGGAGGAGCTCGACCGGCGCTCGGCCGCCCTGTTCATCCATCCGAGCGCCGTGGCGCCTCCGTTCCGGCAAACCTCTGTCCTGGTCGAATTGCCCTTCGAGACCACCCGGACCGTCGTGGACCTCCTCTACACCGGATTCTTCCGCCGGTACCCCCGCCTCACGGTCGTCCTCGCCCACTGCGGCGGCGCCCTGCCCGCGCTCTCCGGTCGCCTCGGACTGCTTGGTGCGGAGGAGTACGTATTCAACCCACTGGGCCTGACCGCCGATGACATCCGCACCGACCTGGCGAAGCTCTACCTCGACACCGCCGCGTCCGGCACAGACGCCAACCTCGCCGCAGCAGTCACGATGGTGCCCCGCGACCACCTCGTCTACGGCGCCGACGCCGGAGTCCCCTGCTCGAACCAGAACAACATGAAACGCAACATCGACGCGCTCCAGAACTCCCACGTCCTCACGCCGCGAGAAGTCGATGCACTCGGCCACCGCGCCTTCGACCTCTTCCCCGCAGCCGCGCAGCGCCACCGCTGACAGGCGATCTACGCCGCAGACTGCCGCCCACGACCAGCACGAACACCCCGGAGCAGAGTCACGCCAGCACCCTGACCAGCCACTTCAAGTTGGCGGAGGCTCCACATGTACACAGCGTGGTCAACGCACGCGAACGACCAGGGAAGTTTCCAAGGCAGGAGCCAGCGACTGTCGTTGCTGCGTAGGCACATGGTGCACCAGCGTGCCTGTGAGCGGTGGAACCACGCTCCCTTGTGCCACTGCTGGACCGCCACACCGTCAGACGTCCTCCAGGGCTTCCCCGCTGGTGTCCTCGATGATGCGGAGCGCGTCGTGGGCCGTCGCCGTGTCGGAGTGAACGACGAACCGGGCCAGGCCCGCCTGCACGGAGATCACCGACATGTGACTTGCCTAGCTAGCCCGTCGGGAGGCTCGCCGTGGCCAAGACGCTTCCGTCCGGGGCCATCAGGCGGGCGCCGGCCAGTGTCGTCGGGTCGGTCGCGGCCGGTGTGCCCCAGTATCCGTAGCCGTCCTTGAGTGGGAAGGAACCCACCGGGACCGTCGATCCGTCGGCGTGTACGAGCAGACAGCGCACCGGGCCCCTCCCGTTCCCGTCCAGATCGACGGACATGTACACCCAGCCCTCGTCACCGGCCTGGGCGTAGATGCGGCCCACCACGTGGCCGTCGGAGACCAGGGCCGCCGCCCGTAGGCCGCCGTCCGTCCGCTGTGAGACCGGCGGTGGCGCGGCCTCGACCACCGTGCCGATCGCCCATCCGCCGAAACCGCAGGCCAGGGCCGCGGCGGCCGCCGCCAGCCCTAGCCGGTGCCTGCGCCGCTTCGGCGCGGGCGCGGCGCCCAGGGCCCGTACGACCCGGCTCTCGAAACCGACCGGCGGCTCGGCGCCCGGTAGCAGCGCGAGCAGACCGTCGCCGACCACCGTCAGCCGCTTAACGTGCTCCCGGCAGTTCGGGCAGCGGTCCAGGTGGGCGACCGCCTCGGCGCGCTCGCGGGCAGGCAGGACCCCGAGCGCCAACTCGGCGTCCAGCTCCCGCAGCCGCTCGCACTCCATGCCGCTCACCGCTTCTCCGCCGCTTCGAGGAGGGCTCGTACCTTGAGCGTCCCGGTCCGGATCCGGGTCTTCGCCGTTCCCAGCGGAACGTCCTCCGCGTCCGCGACCTCCCGCGCCGTCATCCCGTAGATCCCGGCCATCACCAAGGCCCGCGCCTGCTCCAGGGGCAGCTCCGCCACCGCTCGCCGGACCCGCTCTGCGCTGTCGTCGGCGAGCGCCTGCCGCTCGGGCGTCTCGGTCACGATGCCGAGCAGCGCGTCCAGGTCCTCCGGGTCGACCGGGCTCGCCCGCCGGGCCCGTACCGCGTCGATCGCGAGGTTGTGCGCGATCGCCATCAGCCAAGACCGCACAGAGCCGCGACGAGGGTCGTACACCTGTGCGTGCCGCCAGGCCCGCTCGAAGGTCTGCTGGGCGACGTCCTCGGCGAGTTGGGGGTCGCCCAGGACGGCGAGAGCGACGCCGAAGACCGTGCGCTGGTAACGGCGCACAAACGCGACGGCGAGTTCCGGATCGCCCGTCGTCAGACCGGTGAGCAGTGCCTCGTCGGGGACCCGCCCGAGAAAGAGGCCCATACGCCACATACCAGGGATACGTTCCGACGCCCGGAAAGGATTGCCATACGTCCATTCTCCACCCGCGCGATCCAGCGGGCCGCAATCCTTCGGCCCGGCAGCGTCGTACCTCTTGCAGGGGGGACAACCCGGAGGACCGACTCATGACCACCTCGCACATCCACCGCCGCATTGTCCTCGGCGTGGCCGCCGGCGGCCTGACCGCCCTGCTCGCAGCCTGTGGAGGCGGTGGCAACGGCAGCAGCAACAGCAACGACAACAGCGCCAGCGCCAGCGCCAGCCACGGCGCCCAGGTCACGGCAGAGCTGTCCGACTTCCACATCAAGCTCTCGACGGAGAAGTTCCAGCCCGGCCAGTACACCTTCACCGCTAAGAACACGGGCTCACACGTACACGCCCTGGAGATCGAGGGCAACGGCGGCGAGAACCGCAGCAAGACGGTGGATCCGGGTCAGTCCACGACCCTCACGGTGACGCTGAAGTCTGGCTCGTACGAGGTCTACTGCCCGGTCGACGGACACAAGGACCTCGGTATGAAGACGGAGATCAGCGTCGGCGGGTCCCCGGCACCGTCCGACAAAAACACCTCTTCGGGCAGTGCCTACTAACAGAGCGGCCGCGAGGCTGATCCTGCGCCTGGCCGGCGCCGGGCTGTCGGCGGCGATGGCCGCGATCCATCTGAGCCTGTGGGCCGAGGGCTACCGGGACCTCGCCACCATCGGACTGCTCTTCCTGCTCAACGGCGTCGTCGGCATCCTGCACCGACTCCGCTGCCCCCCAGAAATATCGGGAGGACCGCGTATATGCGCTTGGCCCGCCCGGCCCACGAGACCAACACTGAAATCACAACGTGACACCGGCAGCTGGTAGTTCACGGCAAGTGGTCACACGCACGACGGGAGCGCCGATGGACGCCGCAGAGCGCCTCGCCCAGAAGATCGAAACGCTGAGCAAGATGTTCACGGATGCCGAGCCCGCGTCCTTGCGTGCCGGCTATCTCGCCGATCCTTCGGCCGGGCATCCGGTGCTGCAGGGATCCACCGCGATGGCTCTCGTGCCCCGCTGGAACGAGCACCCCAGCGGGCGCTGTCACGTTGTTGGGTGTGTGGGTGTCTGACGGTGTGCCGGGGCGTGGTCGTGTCGGGTTCCGGCTGTGTGCTCGCGGCGCGGTGGGCTGTCCGGCGGTGCCGGTGATCTGGTCCCGGATCGCGAAGCGGATGCTCATCTCGGCTCGGTGGGTGGCAGCGGTCATCAGGTGGCGGCTGGGTCGGAAGTGGGGTGAGATGCCGCTGAACGCGGACAGAAACCGCTGTGCTCCGCCCACGGAGCGGAAGCCTTTCATCGCGCGTTCGCGTTGCCTGGTGGGCTGGTGGCTGTTCTCGGCCCGGTTGTTCAGGTACTTCGACGCCGTGACGGCCTGCGCAACCTCCACCGCAACGCCTCGCGCAACCTCCACCGCAACACCCAGCGCAACCCGGGCCATGAAGGGCAGAGCGGCGGGCGGGTAACCGTATCGGCCGGGACCCTACTCGGTCGGGTGAAGACGCCGGCGGCGGAGAACTTCTGCGGGCTGCGGCGCGTAGTGCCAGGCATGAGGGAGATCTTGGACGCGCACGTGGCGGAGCCGGGCCTGGCTGTGGTGGAGGTCGCCGCAGCTGATGACGAGACCACGCTCGCGGTCCAGGAACTGCTCGCCGCGCGGTGCGCGATCGCACCGGCGGACCGTACAACCCGGCAGCCCGGCGAGCCCGGCGTACGGCTGCGCTGCTTCCTGGACCTACGCCAGGAACCCGACTCGTAACCCCGTGGGTGGCCGCGTCCCGCTGACCAGCCATGGTCGGGCTCATGGTCGGGCCGGCGGTCGGGTGTGCACGCGCCGCTCGGTTTGCGGACCGACAGGCCGGGTGGAAGGCATGGGGCTGTGACGTGGACACTGCCGAAACCGATGCTCGCCACCCCCGTGTCCGACCCGGCCCTGCCACCCATGTGTGCGGGAGAGCCCAAGTGGGACGGTTCTCCAGACACTTGAAGTTGTCTCATCCGAGTGACATCGAGGCATCTCCCAGCACACCTCCGACCGGCACCGAAAGACTGCACGTTGCCAGAGTGGTGACGCATGCCTGTGGGGTCACGTGCAGCTGTTCTTCACCGACCAGCGGAAGGTCTGGAAGGTCGGCCAGGTCGCTGGATTGAGTCAGGCAGAGCTGTCAGCTCTGTTCGCCCGGCGTCTGGTGCCTGAGGAGGTGGTCGGTGACGCCGCCTGGGACCGGGACTGGGCCGCCATCGAGTCTCCTCGATCGTCTGCCAGTAGTGCGTCGCCGAGGGGGGGACATTCGCGTCGAACACGGCCTGCTCAAACGCACGCACCTATCGATCCGGTTCGGAAAACTCAACCACTGCACCCTGGACGAGAATAATCCCGTCGGCGCGAAGTGCCTCGAAGATGCCATCGTGCCCCCAGGACACCGAGGGCCACTTAGCGACCGCTGCCAGCCCGCACGCTGCAGCAACAGCATCATCGCCCCAGAGCACCTGCCTATCTGGCAGGCCGAGCACGCCTCCCTGACCAAACTGCGGAACCTCCCCACACTCCCGGCGAACCGCAGAGCCCTGATCGACCAGCAGGTCCGCGACGTCGAGATCGCGCTCACCAAGGCGGGAGAAGCCTGACCGCCGCAACCCCGCCCGGCCTCTCCGCCACGGCCGAGAAGGCCCTTCGAGAGGCCATGGAACGGCTCTTCACTGGTCGACCCATCCGCACCGACGGCAAGCTCACGAAGCAGAACCTCTGGCGGGAGGCGGGCGTCAGCCGGGCCACGATGAACCGGGCAATCGCAGTGCTCGTCGACTGGGATAAGCACGTCAGCCAGAGCGCAGCAAGCAAACACGACCAGGCCCAGGCCGCGGAGATCGCCCGCCTCCGCCGCCAACTGCGAGACAACCGACACGAGCGACAACGACTCCAACACGAAGTCGACGCCGCCGCCACGGTCATCGCGGCCCTGGTCGCCGAGGCCACGGCCCTCCGCGAGCAACTCGCGAAAAGGTCAGCCGTCGTGGTCCCTCTCGATCGCGGGCACGCAGTGCGAGATGATCACCGGCATCATGCCCACGACTGACGCTCGGGCAAGAGCAAAGCGTCACGGCGGCGGCGTGGTGAGCCTGACGGCCACGGCGTCGAGGACCCAGTCCAGGCCGGTCGCGAAGGATGTCTCTGCGTCCACGTCCGTGCCGTCGTACACGGCCTTGGCCAGTGCCGGGAAGCGGCCCGTGGCCAGCATTCTTGTCACATGCGGGCCGTGGGCGCGCTGCCAGTCGCGCTTGGACAGGCCCGTGGCGCGCTCGGCCCGCAGGTTCGTGACCTCGCGCCTGATCGCCCCGGTGAAGTAGGCGCTGACCGTCTCCACGGCTCGCATGACGGTGTCGATGTCGGTGAGGCCGTCGAGGGCGGCCAGCGTGGCCTCGGTCACGGCGAGGCCGTTCGGGCCCAGGGCCGGGCGGCGGCCGAGCAGGTCGGCCAGCCATTCGTGACGGAGAGCTGCCTGCCTGGTGCGGTGGGCGAGGACACGCAGCGCCTCCCGCCAGTCACCGGGCTGCTCCTCGGGGAGGATCTCGGCGTAGACCTCGTCCACCATGAGGTCGAACAGCTCCTCCTTGGTGGAGATGTATCCGTACAGCCGCATCGGGCCGGCGTTCAGCCGGGCGGCGACCTTGCGCAACGACACCGCCTCCAACCCGCCCTCGTCGGCCAGCGCGATGGCGGCGGCGACGATCCGCTCCCGATCGAGCGGCACGGGGCGAGTCGGCGGCTCCGGCCGGTCCCAGACAGTCATGGGCACATCGTACTGTTGCGATGCAGCGTATTGTACAAATACAGTGTATCGACATGAGACAACGCATCGCCGTGGTCGGGAGCGGTCCTGCCGGCCTCACCTTCGCCCGTGTCCTTCACCGCCATGGCTACCCCGTCACCGTCCTCGAACGCGATCCCGCCCCCGATGCCCGACCCCCGGGCGGCACGCTGGACCTGCACGAAGGGCTGGGCCAGCTCGCGCTGGACAAGGCGGGGCTGCTGGCGGAGTTCCAGGCGCTGTCCCGTCCCGAGGGGCAGGCCATGCGCATCCTGGACACGGACGGAACCGTCCTGCGCGACTGGCGACCCCGTCCAGATGACCGGGCCAATCCCGAGATCGACCGCGGGCAACTCCGTGACCTGTTGCTCGGCCCTCTCGACGTCCAGTGGGGACGGGGCGTGACTCACGTGGTGCCGGGGACCCGGGACGGCGTACTGGTCCATTTCGCGGACGGGCGACAGCAAACGTTCGACCTCGTGGTCGGCGCGGACGGTGCCTGGTCCCGGATCCGCCCAGCAGTCTCGTCGGTGACGCCGCACTACACCGGCATCACCTCAGTCGAGACCTCCCTCGACGACGTCGACACCCGCCAGCCCGACCTCGCCCGGTTGATCGGCGACGGTTCCGTGGCCGTGTACGGCGTGAACCGAAAGCTCGTCGCCCAACGCAACAGCGGCGGCCACGTCAAGGTGTACGCCCAGTTCCGCGCTCCGCTGGACTGGCACGCGAACCTGGACCTGGCCGACGCCGAGGCCGCGCGATCGAGCCTGCTGGCTCTGTTCGACGGCTGGGCCGCCCCCGTCCTCGACCTCCTCCACCACGGCAACGCCTTCGTCCACCGCCCCCTCTACGTCCTGCCCGTGTCCCACACCTGGACCCACGTCCCCGGGGTGACGCTACTGGGCGACGCCGCTCACCTGATGCCCCCACTCGGGGCGGGCGCGAACCTCGCGATGCTGGAAGGCGCCGAACTCGCCGAGTCCATCGCCACCGGCCCTGAAGATCTGAACGGGGCCATCCACGCCTTCGAGGAACAAATGTGGGCACGGGCCAGCAGGTGGGCGAAGATCACGACGGCCGGTCTGGAACGCCTCGTGAGCCCGGACCCCGCCGAAGCCCTCGCCCTCTTCGACCAAGTCCAGCCATCCTGACTGCCCAGCGCGAGAGCACCAGCACCAACAGCTCGCCATAGCTTCACTAGGCAGTTCGGCACCGCCGCAGTCCCTTCCGGCAAGACCACCGCTGGACTGTCTCATGAAACACGTCAAAGTCTGTCGAACGAATTCAGGCGTCGCCGAGACGTCCGTGCGCGACATGCGGCCGCACCCGGCCCTTGATCGGTCCGGGCCCGGGTGGACGGGGTACCTGCGGAGTGTGCTCCGGCGCCCCCAACGCCTATCTGTGCTCGACCTGCGGTTCGGGCCGAGAAACCGAACGTGGTGCGCGCTGCGCCCGCTGCGTGTTGCGTGACCGCCGCGCCACCGAATTCCGCAGCAGCCGCGGCGAAGTGCCCGCAGAAGTCCGGCCGCTGCTTGAGGCGTTGGTGCGCGCCCCCAGAGCGCGTTCGATCCTGGTCTGGCTGGACAAGCCGCGCGGTGGAGCCGCATGCCTGCGCCGCCTGGTCGATGACGATCTCCCGCTCACCCACGAAACGCTTGACTCGGCCGGATCCGGACAGGGGCCGGCGTTGCTGCGAGCCACTCTCGTCCACCTCGGCGCCCTTCCGGCACGCAATGAGCCCCTGGCAGGTTTGCAGCCCTGGCTGGAGCGCGCACTCGCGCCGCTACCGGCGCAACACCGCCGCACCCTGCACATCTACGCAGAATGGGCCCTCTTGCGACGGGCCCGACGACGGGCGGCACGAGGGCGCTTCACGCCGGCCAGCGCGGCAGCGGTCCGCAATGCCATTCGCTGCACTGCCGCGTTTCTCACCTGGCTGGACGACCACGACATACCGCTGGCCAGCCTTACTCAAGGCGACATCGACACGTGGCTGTCCGAGCGCCGGGATCGCCGCCATGTCCGGATGTTCCTGCGCTGGGCCCACGAGCGCCGTCTCACCGGGAACCTTGAGATCAGCGACCGCCCCCGCGATGAACCCCACTGCTGGTGGAGCGAATCCGAGCACTGGACACACCTGCGACGCTGCCTGCATAACGAAGCGCTTCCCCTGGATGTGCGGGTGACCGGGGCCCTCATGCTGCTGTACGGAATGCCGATCACACGAATCACTGTCCTCACGCACGCCGACCTCACGGGCGGCAACACGCCCCACCTGCGCATAGGCGAGCATCCCGTGGCACTGCCGCCCGCCGTCCACCAGCTTCTGCAGCGTCAGGCCGACCACACCGAACCGATCTCGGCGGTGGGTCGCATCACGCCGCGTCCGGGCTGGCTTCTCCCCGGCTACGCCGCTGGGACCCACCACTCAGCGCCCGCCCTCGCGCGCAAGATGCGTCTCCACTGCTTGCCCGCCCGCCCCAGCCGGAACACCGCTCTGCTCGCACTGGCCGCAGACCTGCCCGCGTCAGTGCTCAGCGACACCCTCGGCATCAGCATCAGCGCAGCCCTGCAGTGGACCCGCAGAGCAGCCCGCGACTGGAACAGCTACCTAGCGGCTCGTCCTACAGAAGACCGGTACTGAGCGCCGCTTCACGGACCGTTTGCGAAAGTCCCTCAGTGGCGTTCGGGGCCGTGTCCACAGCACGGTGAGGGCGGCGGCCACGGAGACGGTGGCGAGGAGGAAGAAGAGCGGTCCGTAGCCGCCCAGGGGTGCGGCGAGGACGGTGCCGACGAACGGTGCGAGGGCTGCGGCGGCGGTGGCCGGTGCTGCAAGGAGCCCGGAGAGGCGTCCGTAGTGCGTTGCGCCCCAGCGGTCGGTAAGGGCGGTCGCCTGCAGCAGAGTGAGGTTGCCGCGGACCATGCCGGCCACGACCGACACGGCGAGATGAGCAGGGCGTACGGGTCGGGTACGACGGCGAAGGCGGCGGAGGTCAGGCCACCGAGCACGATCAGCATCGTGGTGCGGGCCGTTGCTGCGGTGCGGTGGGCAAGGGCTGCGTACAGGGTGCGGCCGAGGGTCTGAAGAGGCTCAAGGATGCCGGGCTGCTGACCTCCGAGCGGCGCGGCACCTGGGTGTACTACCGGGTCGAGCCGTCGGGGCTGGCGGCGATGGGCCGCCTGCTGGTCCTCGCGCCGGTCGAGGCTGCCTAGAACGGTGAACGCGGCCGGGGTTATCAGACTCCCCCGTCATGGCAGCTGCTACTCCGTTGCCGCGATAGATTGCTGCTGCGCCCAGGCACTGATGGTCTCGCGCTGTTCCGACTGCCATGCCGCGAGACGGAGTTCACCCGCGGCGGTGATGCAGTGAGCCTCGGGGATCCCGAAGGTGTGGACCAGCTGATTCGCCAGGAGCGATGCGGCCTGCACCATGCCGGTTCCGCCGTCCGCCAGGTCGTCGACCAGCGCGGTGACTTCGGCCTGTGCCGCCTCGGCGCAATACGTCCCTGAGGGAAAGAGCGGCACCTGCTCAACGGTCAGGGGGTAAGTCTCCCTGGGTGCGAGTTGTCCGGGTCTGAGTGTGGGCCTGGGCAGGGCGTAGGGGTGGGCGTACATGCCGTCGACGAGGTCGACTTCGACGGTTGCTGTCCCCGTGGCTGCGCACCGGCGTCCCGAGGTAGAAGTAACGCAGTGCTTGGGGCCCTCCGCGCTTGGCTGCTTCCTTGGCTAGTGCCGCGTAGGGCCACGTCATGCTGATGTCTCTGTTCGTGTCGCTCACCGGGTGACACGTGGATGATCGCAGCAACTCGCCCTGGAGGAAGCGCAGTTCGGCAACTCAGTTGTCTCCGCCACAGGCAACGGCTCTCTTCACCTTAGCCTCGCGCTTTCATGAAGCGGGCTGTCCGGCAGACGGTCAGGGAAGTAGAAAGTGCCTCTGACCAGCGAGAATGAGGATTGCTGAGGTCCTTGTTCCCGCCCCTGTCGGAGGCACTTTCCAGGTGAAGCAGCCTATCGGGTCCTATCCCCATGTCCTTGTGCGGGATGACGGCCGGGCCGTGTAGCCGGACGGCATCGGCTGCCCGGCGCACCGCTTTCACCTTCTTCACCAGGACGTCGACCAGCGGGCGGAGAACTGCCCAAGTGACCTCGTGCCGCATCCGCTCCACTCTGCGGACACACGACGGAATCTCACGTTCCAGCAGGGCCTGCGGCTGTCGAAGTTGCCGCACCACAAAACGCTCGACGAGTACGACTTCTCCTTCCAGCCGGACCTCGGGTCCCACATACGTTTCACGGTGTGCCGGAACACGGTCAATGATGCGTCAGTCGTCGGCGAGAGCCGCGTGGACGGAGGAGACGGCGCCGGCACCGTCACCGACCGCGGTGGCCACTCTTTTCGTCGAGCCCGCGCGCAGGTCACCGACCGCGAAGACCCGGGGTGCGCTCGTCTGGAACGGCAGGGCCGTACCGGACCGGCTGTCCGTGAGGACGAAGCCGTGGTGGTCCTTGGCCACGCCGTCCAGCCAGCCCGACACCGGGTCGGCGCCGATGAAGCAGAACAGGGCGCGGCAGGCCAGCCGGTCCCGCCGCCCGTCGGACCTCTCGGCGACGATCGACGCGAGGGTGTCGTCGCCGCCCAGTTCGCGGATGGTGCTGCCGGTGTGGACCTGGATCCGCGCATGCGCCCGGATCCGGTCGGTCAGGTAGGACGACATCCGGGCTCCGAGATCGGTACCGCGGACGATCAGATTCACTGTCGCACCACGGCCGGCGAGGGAAAGGGCCGCCTGCCCGGCCGAGTTGGCGCCGCCGACGACCGTCACCGGCTGGTCCTCATAGCCTCGGACGTCCAGCTCGGTCGCGGCGTACCGGACGCAACCGGACTTCTCGAAGGTCGTCCACTGCGGCAGGTCGAGGTGGCGGTAGTGGGCCCCGGTCGCGGCGATCACCGCGCGACACCGGATGCGTGTGCCGTCCTCCAGCAGGACGGCCGGTCGCCGCTCGTCGGAGAGGTCCAGGCCGGCGACCGCGCAGGGCGAGTGGATCCGTACGCTGAACTTGAGCGCCTGGACCATCGCCATACGGGTCAGGCTTTCGCCGCTGACTCCGTGCGGGAAGCCCAGGTAGTTCTCGATGCGGGCGCTCTTGGCGGCCTGGCCGCCGAGCCCGGCGCGGTCCAGCAGTACGGTGACGAGGCCCTCGGACGCCCCGTACACGGCGGCGGCCAGACCCGCCGGGCCGGCGCCCACCACGACGAGATCGACCGGGCGCCCGTCGGCTCGATAGGTGAGACCGAGCACCTCGGCAACAGCTCTGGGTGTCGCGCGCCTCAGCAGCGAACCGTTGACCATCGCGGCCGGGAGGTCGTCCTCGCCGAGCCCCGCCCGTCTCATCAGCGAGCGTCCGGGGTGCGAGGCCGCGTCGAGCCAGGAGTTCGGCAGGAGCATCTGCGCCGCATAGGTGCGTAGTTCGAGCGTCTCCGCGGCGTACGGCCGGCCGACGATCTCCAGGGCGTTGCCTGCCGCCCCGCGGATCACCTCGCGCCGTTCCCTGAACGCCTCGATCAGGGTGTCGGCGATGTCGACCTGCTCGGCGAGGGCCCGGCGCAGCATCGCCGACCGGATCCGGACGACCATCCCGGCGATCACCACCCGGGCGGTCAGGTAGACGTGCTGACCGGTCAGCAGGTTGAGCTCGCCGAGGAAGTCTCCGGGGCCGCCCCGGTAGATCAGACGCTCCGGCTCGATCGCCGTCGCATCCCGGACGATGTCCACGGTCGCCGACCGGAGCAGGAAGAAGTCGTAGGTGTCGTCGCCGGACGTGTACAGGTCCCGGCCGGGCTCGGCGTGCTCCACCTCACCGTACTCGGCGAGTTGGCGGAACTGTTCGTCGTCCAGGACCGGCCCGCGCTCTGCCGCACCGTCGTTCACGTGATTCCTCCGTGTAGGGCTGTTTCAGGCGCGAACCGGAACGGGCGCCGGCTTCACTCGGGCGACGGTCGTGACATACAGGAGCAGACCGACGGTGGTGAGGACGAAGCCGGCCCACACGGTGGACAGGGTCCCCCAGCCAGCGTCGAGGGCGACGGCGCCACCGATCGCGCCGAGGCAGTTGGCCAGGTTGAGGGCGGCCAGGTTGAGCGTTCCCATCAGGGTGGGGGCGTCCGGCGCGAAACCGGTCAGCCGGACCTGGATGGTGGGGATGGCTAACATCATGGTGGCGCCGACGCCGAAGAGGCAGGGCAGCAGAACCACCAGGTTGCTGCCTGACACACCGATCAGTACGAGGAACACCAGAGCACCGCCGTAGCCCAGGACCAGACCGCGGTTCTCGTACCGGTCGGCGACACGTCCGCCGACCTGGTTGCCGACCGCCATGCCCAGGCCGAAGACGGCGAGCGCGATCGGGATGAGCGAGGAGTCCCGCAGCGCCGCGTCGGTGACGAACGGGCCGATGAACGTGTAGACGGCGAAGATGCTGGAGATGCCGAGCGCCGCGACGGTGACCATCAGCCAGACGTCCCGCCGCCTGAGGGCGCCCAGTTCGCCCGTGAGGGAGCTGCCGCGCAGGTCGTCGGTGCGCGGCAGCCAGGCCACCAGGGCGGCTCCGGCGAGCAGGCCGACGGCGACCACGGTCCCGTACATGGCGCGCCAGCCGGCGTGCTGGCCGATGAAGGTGCCGAGCGGCGACCCGGCGATGGTGGCGACGGTGAGTCCTCCCATCACGGTGGCGAACGCCTTGCCGCCCTTGCCCGGCCCGTACACGTACGCGGCGACGACGGCCCCGGCGCCGAAGAACGCTCCCTGCACGCTGCCGGTGACAAACCGGAAGACGACGAACAGCACGATGTCCGGCGCCAGGGCGGAGAGCCCGTTGCCGACCAGGAACAGCCCGATCAAGCCGAGCAGCAGGGTGCGCCGGTTGACCCGGGCGGCGAGCAGGGTGATCGCCGGAGAGCCGATCATCACCCCGAAGGCATACGCGGTGATCGCGTAGGTCGCGACCGGAACGGACACGTCCAGATCGGACGCGAACAGCTGGATGATGCCGTTGCTGCCGAACTCGCCGGCGCCGATCGCGAAGGTGCCCAACGCCAGTGCGAACAACGTCAGCTTCGGATTCCTGATGGGCGACTTCGCGGTGGTGTGCCGCTTCTCCTCGGCGGTGCACTGACTGTCGTATGCGTGCTGATGCATCGTCTCGTCCTCGGCAGGAGGGTCGGTTGGACGGCGTACGGGCCGGTGCGGGACGGGGGGATCAATGCCGCCGAGCGCCAGGAAGGCCGCAGCCGGCCCGATCACCCACCGTCCGCCCCAGCCCCTCGAACATCGCCGGCCCCTGCCGGCCTCGTCGGCTCGGTGGTGTCAGCGCGCGGCGCGCTTGACGAGGGCGGCCGTCGCCGCGGGCTGCGCGATCATCACAACATGCGAGGTGTCGGCCTCGAAGGTGTGCGCGCCGGCCCGGCGCGCCATGAACCGCTGCGCCGCCGGGGGCAGCACCTGGTCGTCGCGGCCCACGAGATACCAGGACGGAATGGTCTTCCAGGCCGGGACGCCGGACGGCTCCCCGAGGGTGCGCACGTCCGCCGGCCGCTGGCCGGCCCACATCAGCCCGGCGGTCGCCTTCGGCAGGTCCCCGGCGAACACGTCGTGGAAGAGCTCCTTCTTGATGTAGCCGTCGACGAGTCCCTCACCGTAGGGACGGAAGTCCAGCGCCTCCTCGCTGAGTCTGCTTCCCGGGTACTTCGTCTGCAGGCCCAGCAGCGTCTCCCCCTGGTCGGGCACGAACGCGGCAACGTAGACCAGCGCCTTCACGTTCGGGTTGCCGGTCGCGGCGTTGGTGACGACGATCCCGCCGTAGGAGTGCGCGACGAGGACGATCGGGCCGCTGAGGGTCGCGAGGATGCCGGCCAGATAGGCGGAGTCGGAGGACACGCTGCGCAGTGGGTTGGGCGGTGCGATGACCGGATAGCCGTCACGGATGAGCCGGGAGGCGACCCCGTTCCAGCCGGAGGCGTCGGCGAACGCGCCGTGCACGAGTACGACGGTGGGCTTCTGGCCGCTGCCACTGCCGCTTCCGGTGTGTGCCTGCGCGGCGGGCGCGTCGAGTGCGGCGCCCACCACGACCGCGGCGGATCCGGCCAACAGCCCCCGGCGAGTTGTCGTCATGGTTGTATACCCTTCGGTATCCGGTGTTCTCGGTGGTGATCGCGGTCAGCGTAAAGCCGCCCACTTGACGAGCACTGAACAGAAATCCGGGCACCGATTCCGTTGTTGTCAAGCATGCCTTCGCGCAAAGCCGGAATACACGTCGGCGGAATACCCGCCGGCGAAATTAAGTTTGTCCCCGCTTCTCATTCCTGGGCCGCTCTGCCCCTCAGGGCCCGCGGTCAGGCATGGCCCCCGGTCCTGGGAGGAGTCGTTCGGCGGCTCGGCGTAGCGCTGGCCGTAGTCCCGCATGGTCTGGTCAACTCGGTCGAGAGCGGCTTCGGCCCGGTCGGGCGATCCGGCTGCCAGCCACATCTCGGCGAGCAGCGCCCAGTGGTAGGCGATGCCCCATTGCGGCGGATCGACCAGCCGTCGCAACGCGCAGACGTACTTCTGAAGAATGTTCAAGGCACTGGAGGGGGCGCCGTCGCCCCAGATCAGGTCGATCAGCTCGCTCGTACTGATCGACTTGCCCGCGCGCGAGCAGGATCGCGAGCAGATACGACCGCTGCCGAGGGCCGGGATCCAGCTCGACACCGTCGCGCCAGCCGCAACGGACCGAGAACCTGCAGCCGCAGAGACCCAGCGGAGGAAGCCATTCTCCCGTTCCCAGCCTTGGCCGGCCTTCGCCGCCATCCGCCGTCCGCGGTCGCCCAAGTCCCGAGGCAGGCAAAGCGATTACCAAAGATTTCCGACTGGAAACACAAAGCAAGCAACCAGAATCGACCAGAGTGACAGCCGCAATCGCGGCGACCCCTCCCAACGGGACCTGATCGCCCGATACGAACACCAAAGCAGACTTTACGGACATCGGGGCGCCGTCCACGGACGGTCAACTCCACGTCAACTGGCGGGCGCCAGTCTTTCGGTGCGCGGCGGATTCCATGCCCAGCGGGCCGCTTACCCCGCTGACGCGATGACCTCGAATGCCCACATCGGCTGAGAAGAGCAGGACTTACCCCATGAGCTCCGTACTACCGTTCCGAAGAATCGTGACCGGCCATGACGGGTCCGGCCGTGCGGTGATCACGCAGGACGCGCCGCCGACTCGCGTGGTGGAGATCGGCGGGCCTGGTGGCCCGACCTTCTACGAGGTGTGGAACACACGCCAGACGCCGGCCGTCATCGACCGGCAGTCGGGTGAGCCGGCGGAGAACGGTCTGGTGCTCGGACCTCCCGAGCGTGGCACTCGTATCCGGGTGATCGACTTCCCTCCGGAGGACGACCGGATCCGGAACCTGACGGGGGCGGAGGCGGCCGAGAAGTTCGGGGAGATGGACGGTGCCGACGCCACACGGTCCGACGCCGGCGCCCCGCATCCGTTGATGCATCGCACGCAGACGATCGACTACGGGATCGTCGTCGAGGGCGAGCTCACGCTGATCCTCGACGAGGGCGAGACCATCGTCCGCACCGGGGACATCGTGATCCAGCGCGGCACCAACCACGCATGGGCGAACCGGTCGGCCGCGAACTGCCGGGTCGCCTTCGTACTCATCGACGGCCAGTACACCGACGGACTCTGAGAAGGAGGAGCATCGTATGCGTATTCGCCCCATCCCACCCGATGAGCTCGACCCCTCACTCCGCGAGGTGCATGACGGCATCGCCGGCCTCGTCACCGAGGAGCAGGGCCGCGTCGTCATCCTCGACGACGACGGTGCGCTCGTCGGGCCGTTCGCGGCGATGCTGCACTTCCCCGCGTTCGGGGTTCCGGCGCTGTTTCTGCAGCGTGCGGTCGCGGCCGAGGCTCACCTCGACCCCGTCGTCCGCGAGGTGGCGATCCTCACCGTCGGCGCCGCTTACGGCGCCCGGTACCTGCTGTACGCGCACGAGCAGACCGCAGACGAGGTCGGTCTTGCGGCGGCACAGATCGCGACGCTGGCGGCGGGCGGGCGGCCCTCCGGGCTGAGTGACGAGCAGGCCGTCGCCCACGACGTCGCGAAGGCGTTGACCTCGGGGCGCATACTGCCGGACTCCACATACGACCGGGCCACGCAGTTGCTGGGCCCTGATGGGGTCGGCGAGCTCGTTTTCCTCATCGGCAGCTACTGCCTCATCGCGATGGTGCTGAACTGCTTCGACGTGCCGGTCCCCGGTCGGGAACCGTCAACTGCCCAGCCGTGACGCCGACGAGGTGGCTGCTGGCGATTGCGGCGTTGCGGATCGTCGCTGCCCAGTGCTCGGCCATCAGTTCCTCGGCACGGCGGGCGACCAGGTGGGCGTCGCGCTCGACGGACAGTGCGTGCGCCCGCTCGGCGACGGCCCGGAGGGGGGCGACCGGCTCGCCGCGTGCCCGCAGCACCCGTGTCCGGAGCAGAAGCAGCAGGCTTTCGGCGTAGCGCTGGCCGTACGTGTCGATGGCCGAGTCCGCCCGGCCGAGCGCCGCGTCGGCCTCGTCCAGCTTTCCCGCCGCCGGCCACATCTCGCCGAGGAGCCCGTACCAGGTGGCCAGGCCCGAGCGTGGCGGCTCGGAGAGCGACGCGACGATCAGGTCGTGCGCCTCCACGGCTACGCCGACCGGATCCCCGCCGGTCACGGCTCGTGCCCAGCACCGGACCAGCCGCAGGTAGTCGCCGAGTAAGCCGAACGAGAACGCGGGGTCCGCGGCGATCCCGCGCTCAGCCCCGCGACGTGCCCGCACGGGGGCGCCGATCAACGCGGCGACCCGTGCGGAGTAGGTCGCCCAGACCGTGATCACGTAGGGATCGTCCCCCGCGGCGGCCTCCATCGTGTCGAGCAAGGCCAGCGCCGCGTCGGTGTCACCGTGGAGCGCGGTCATCATCGCGAGCATCCCGGCCGCCATCAGCCGCAGATCGCGCCGAAGGGGGCCCTCCTGCTGGGCCGGGTCGCAGCGCCCGGCACGTTGTCGTCGTCGATATCTACTTCGGTATCCGGTGTCCTCGCTGATGAACGCAGGACCGGTTACTTGACGAGCACTGAACGGAAATCCGGGGCCCTACAGGAGCCGCTTCACCATTAGTTCCGTTGCCCCTCCGCCTTTTCCTGGGCGACGGCACTCGGCGCCGCAGGGTGGGCGCGCTTGTCCAAGGTGTACCGGCGTTGCAGCACGATGGCGATCGTCATGAGGACGGCTGGCACCAAGGTGAAGCCATAGCGGACGGCCGCCAGCGCGCCGGGAGACTGCGTGGTGTGCTCACCCGCGCCACTGGCCACGAACCCGCCCGCGGCCAGGCAGGCCGAGTACACGTACGGCCCCAACGCGCCGCCGGTGGCCTCGGCGGCGGTCCACACGCCGGTGTAGCTGCCCGCGCCGGCGGCACCGGCCGGCCCGGCGGCGGCGATGACGTCGGGCACCATCGACAGCGGCATCAATTGCATCGCGGCGAACGCGACGCCCAGCACGGCCACGGCTGCGATCAGCAGCGGCAGACCGGCCGCGGCGCCCAGGGCCAGCACCAGCGAACCGCCCACGAACGCGGCCTGGGCGGCGAGCAGGCTGCGCTGCTTGCCGAGACGCCGGGCCACCAGTACCCACAGGGGCGTGGTCAGGACCGCCGGCCCCATGAACGCCGCGATAAGCACGGTCGTGAGCGCGGAGCGGCCCAGCTCGTACTCGGCGAAGTACGGCATGGCGGCCAGTACCAGGTGCATCGTGATCCCGACGGTCAGATACGACGCGGTCAGCGCACGGAACTGCCGGTCGCGCAGCGCCACCACCAGCCCGCCCCGGCGCCCGGGCCCGGCCGGGGTGCCCGGCGCGGCCCGGTTGAGATGCGCGACGCCGGTGATGCCGACCAGCATCGCCGCGAACATGACCGCGCCGAGCCACAGAGCCATTCTCGTATAGGCGCCGACGCCCGGATCGTCGCCGGCGACCACCGGCGCGGCCACTCCGGCGAGCAGGACGCTCACGGTGATCACGACACTGCGGTAGCCCATGAGGCGGGTCCGCTCGTGGTAACCGATGCCCAGGTCGGCCGGTGTGGCGAGATAGGAGACCTGGTAGCACGAGTAGAGCAGGTTGCCGGTGACCAGCGCCACCGCGACCCATATCGCAGCGGTTGTCCCGTGCAGGTCCGACGGCACGGCGAACATGGCCACGAAGGCGAGCACCACAACGCAGCCGACCGACATCAGTTGCCGGCGGTGACCGATGGTGGCCAGGTTGGCATCGGAGATCCGGCCCACCCACGGGTGCAGCACGACATTGGCGACATTCGGCAGGAGCAGCGCGAGGCCGGCCGCGTCCGGCCGCACGGCCAGCACATCGGTCAGGAAGTACAGCAGGAAGATGCCGGGCACGGTGACCCAGATGCCCATGCCGATCGAACCGGCGGCGAACGGGACGAGTGCGCGGAGGGGGAGCCGAACGTTGGTCATCAGAAGCCTTCCGGTAGTCCGCCAAGGGGACTGTCGTTGCTCGCTTGCCTCCTCAGAAAGCCACGGCCAGTCGGCGTACGGCCTCCCGCAGTTCTTCCGGAGTGCGGTCGCTGTAGGCGAATCGCAGGTGCCGGTCCGAAGGCCGCCGCTGCCGGGGGTCCGCCGCGAAGAACTCGCCCGGCTGGTAGAGCACGCCGTGGGCGGCCGCCCGCCGGAACAGCGCCGCCGGGTCCACGGCGTCGTCGGTGAGCCGGGGCCAGAGGAACAGCCCGCCTTCGGGGGCCACGATGTCGAAGGCGCCCGGGAGTTGTTCCTGCAGGGCGTCGATCAGCACGCCGGCGCGTTCCTGGTACAGCGCGGTGGCGCCGCGCACGATCCGGTCGAAGCATTGGGGGTCGTCGGTGAGCAGCCTCTCGACTATCGCCTGGGTCACCGAGGATGTGTGTACGTCGAGGCGGTTGCGCAGCCGGATCACCGGGTCCACGAGGTGGTCCGGCAGCACCAGCCAGCCCACGCGCCAGCCGGGGCCGAGGGTCTTGGTGAAGGTGTTGACGTGGATCGCCCGATCCGACTGGTGGAAGACCGTGACACCCTGGTCCTGGCCGCCGAAGCGCAGTTCGCGATACGGATCGTCGATGATCACGTAGAAGCCGTACCGCTCGGCGAGCTCGACCAGTGCCTGTCGCTTCGGCGCCGAGAGACTGACCTGGGCGGGGTTGTGGAAGTCCGGCACGGTGTAGGCGGCGGCGATCCGGGCGCCGTCGGCGAGCCGCCGGGCGAGGTGTTCGACATCGAAGCCGTCGGCCACGACCGGTACCGGCAGGATCCGCGTCGTCGCCACCTCCAGGGCCCACAGGAAACCCGGGAACACCGGATCGTCCACCGCGACGGTGGCACCGCGTTCGACCACGGTCAGCACCGCCAGTGCGAGGCCGTGCATGCCACCGTTCGTCACCACGATCCGGCTCGGGTCGACGCCCTCCCGCTTCGCGATCCAGTCGCACAGCGCGGCGGATCCGCGCGCCGGCGAGTACTGGAGGGACGCGATCGCGGCGTCGGGGTCCTGCCACAGCTGCGCCGATGCCCGGCCGATCGCCTCACCGGGCAGAGCCTCGGGCGCGGGGATGCCACCCAGCAGGCGAATGGTTCCGGGGGCAGGGGCGGCCAGGCTGGCATCGACAAAGCCCTTCGGCGCCGAGAGCCCACGGGCCAGGGCCGTCAGCCCGCTCTGTTCCTCATCAGGGCCTGCGGTCATGCATTGCCTCCGGTCCGGAGAGGAGTCGTTCGGCACGTCGCGCGAACAAGTGCGCCTCACGTGCGGTGGATTGGCTGTAGGCGCGTTCGGCGGCGGCCCGGACAGCGGTGAGGGGTGCACCGCGGGCCTGCAGCAGGCGCGCCTTCAGCAGCAGGAGCAGCCCTTCGGCGTAGCGCTGGCCGTAGTCCCAGATTGCCTGGTCGGCTCGGTCGAGAGCGGCTTCGGCTCGGTCGGGCGATCCGGCTGCCAGCCACATCTCGGCGATCAGTGCGTAGTGGTAGGCAATGCCCCATTGCGGCGGATCGAGCAGGTGGGCGGCCAGGAGTTCCTCGGCCTCGGCCGCGGCTCCGGCCGGATCCTCGCCGGTGAGGGCGCGCGCCCAGCACCAGAACTGCCGGATGTAGTGATCGATGTGGGCACTGAGGCGGGCGAGGCCGGCGGCGACCCACCGCTCGCCGGCTCGCCGTGCCGTTTCGGCGTCCCCGGCCATGGAAGCGATCATGGTCGTGTAGTAGACCCAGACCGAGGCCGCGTACGGGTCCCCCGGGGTGTCCCAGGTGTCGACGAAGGCCAGCGCCGTGTCGGCATCACCGTGCAGCGCGGTCATGACGGCCCGCCAGCCGGGTCCTTCCCCGGGAATGCTGCCGTCCCGCCGGAGCGGTGTCTCTTTGTCCGGGGCGACGGTGTCGCCGTCCGCGGCGACATCCTCCTTGCTGAAGGCCCGGTATGCCTCGCCGATGTTGCCGATGTCCCACTGGTGCAGGCCCCAGGCCTGCCGGCCGTAGCGTCGGACGGCGGGGGCGGAGGACGCCTGACCGAGCTCGTGCATGCGGCGGGCCAACTGCCCGCGGTCCTTCTCGATGGAGGTGTAGGCGCCCATCAGCCGGATGAAGAGGAAGTCTGCGGCCTCCGCCTCCCGGCCGAGGGTGCGGGCCAGGTATTCGGCGCGCCCCAGCAGATCGAAGGTCGAGGCGTCGTATCCCGACTGTCGTCTGACGACGATGGCAAGCAGCGTGAGGGCGGAGAACTCCAGCTCCATGAGTCCTGAAGCCCGGGTGACCTGTACGGCGGAGCGCAGCTGTCGGTTGGCGGACTCGAAGGCGAGCTTGGCCGCCGCGCGGCGGCCGGCACGGATCAGCGCCTGCGCGGTGCGACCGGGCTCGGCGAGGGGGCCGGCGGCCCACAGGTGGTACGCGAGGCGTTCGGCGACGTCCTCGTCGTCGGCGTGGATCTGTTCGAGGGCGTCCGCGACGCGCAGATGCAACCGGGTGACCTGCTGTGTCGTCGCGGTCTCGGAGACCGACTCGCGCACCAGGTCGTGCGCGAAGCGGAGTGAGGACGGATCCTGCGGTCCGGGTTCGAGCAGCCCGAGCGTATGCAGCGGTTCCAGGCGGTCCAGACAGTCCGCGACGTCCACACCGGTGGCGCGGGACAGCAGCCTGAGGTCGACGTCGCGGCCTATGAGGGCGGCCACCCGCAGCAGGTCGCGGGCGTGGTCGTCGAGCCCGGACATCCGGTCGCGGACGACGTCGTGGACGGTGGAGGGGACCCCGGCCGCTGCGGACGCGTCCCCGTCGCCGATCGCACCGACCCCGCTGAGCAACCGGGACAGTTCGCGGACGAAGAACGGATTGCCGGAGGTACGGGCGTGAATGGCGCGGGCGACGGCGTCGCCGGGATCCTGGCCCGCCTCGTTGCGGATGAGTTCGGCCACGTCGGCCGGGTCGAGCGGGCCGAGGCGGAACCTGCGGTGGCCGGGGCGTCGACTGGCAGCGGCCAGCACCCGGGAAAGGTCAGGGCTGAGTGTGGGTGCGCGGTCACGTAGCGCGCCGATGAGCGCGGCGCCCTGGGGCAGCCGTTCCGCCAGGTGCTGCAACAACTGCAGGGAGGTGACGTCGGCCCACTGGAGATCATCGAGTATCAGGAGCATCGGCCGTCGCGCCGAGGCCTGTCCGACGAGGGCGACGACCTGCTCGAACAGCCGGAACTGGGCGTTGCCGTCGGGGAGTTCCCGCGTAGCGTCGTCCCGCGTCGCGAGGAGGCTGCCCAGCCCGCCGGTGAGCCACTGTTCGCTCGCCGCAGCGGGCAGACTGTGGACGACCTGGCTCAGCGCCTGCTCCCATGGCCACATCGCCGGTGTCCCCTCGCCCTCCAGGCAGGAGCCCCAGACGGTGAGTGCGCCCAGCCGGCCCGCCTCGGCGGCGGCCTCCTCCAGGAGCCGGGTCTTGCCCGCGCCCGGTTCGCCTTCGACGACGCCGATCGCGTTGTCGCCGGCGAGTGCGCGCTCCACGACGCGCCGGAGCGTGGCGAGTTCCTCGGCCCGGCCGATCAAGGTGGCCCCCGTGGTCCGCCCGACCTCCTCGTCCGTCTTCCGCGCAAGCGTCGACGCCGGGGTCTGCGTGAGAATCCGCCGCTGGGCATCCTCCAGCGCCGGACCCGGGTCGATGCCGAGTTCCTCGGCGAGCCGGTCGCGGGCCTGGCGGAACACCGACAGCGCCTCCGCCTGGCGGCCTGCGGCGCCGAGCACGCCGATGAGACTGGCCAGCACGGCTTCGTTGAACGGTGCCATCGATGCGGCCAGTTGCAGAGCCGCGAGCACCCGCTCCGGTTGGCCTGTCGACACGGCAAGGCCCGCCGCCGCCGTGCACGCTTCGTAGAACTCGTTGTCGAGTGCGGCGAAAACGGTCGCGGCGAGCGTTCCCTCGGCGATACCGTCGCCCGCCGAGCCGTGCCAGAGCCCGAGCGCTCCGACGTAGTGATCGAGGGCCGCCTCGTGCTCGTGCCGAGTCAGCGCAGCCCTGGCGGCATCGACGAGTTCACGGAAGGCGACGAGGTCCAGCGTGGCTGAGCCGGCGACGAAGAGGTAGGAATTGCCGCGACGGTGGAGGAACGAACCGGCTTCACGGACGGGCAGCAGAGGCTCGAACAGCCGTCGCAACGCGCCGACGTACTTCTGGAGAATGTTGACCGCCGAGGCCGGGACGTCCTCGGCCCAGATCAGGTCGACCAACTCGCTCGTACTGATCGGCTTGCCCGCGCGGGCGAGCAGGATCGCGAGCAGATACGACTGCTGCCGAGGGCCGGGGTCCAGTTCGACGCCGTCGCGCCAGATCCGCAACGGACCGAGAACCTGCAGCCGCAGAGACGCAGCGGAGGAAGTCATTCCTTTTCCCGTTCCCAGCCTTGGCCGGCCTTCGCCGCCATTCGCCGTCCATGGTCGCTCAAGTTCCGTGGCAGACAAAGCGATTACCAAGAATTGCTGACTGGAAAGGCAAAGCAAACAACCAGAAACGACCAGAGATGACCGTCACCATCGCGGCGGATACCTCCCGACGGGCCATGCGCCACCGGCACATGCAGTAACGCTCACCGGTTCCGCCCTACTGGCCGATCACCAGGTCCTCGGTGGGCAGTGTCTGGCAGGCCAGCCGCCAGCCGGCCGCCAACTCGTCGGCGGAGAACATCCCCCGGTCGTCGGTCTCGTAGGCGCCGGAGAGCACCCGCACCCGACAGGTACCGCAGGCGCCTTCGCCGCACGACTGGGGCAGCGCGACGCCGACGGCGTTGGCGGCGTCGAGGACCGACTGCCCGGGGCTGCACGAGAACGCCGGGCCACCGCCATCCGTGCCGATCACGAACTCCGTGACACCGGCCGCCGCAGCGGCGGCAGCAATGGTGTGCGCCTTCTCCCGGCGGGTCTCCTTGCTCCGGCCCGACACGAACGCCTCGGTGCGGATGGCCTCTGGCGGCACCCCCAGTTCTCTCAGGCGACCGATCAGGTCCTGCATCATGGGCGCCGGCCCGCACAGGTGCACGCGGGTCGCCGGGCCCGCGTGGGGCAGCAACTCGTCGTAGCCGATCCGCCCTTGTCGATCGGTCGCGAAGACCGACACCTCCAGCCCCGGCAACCGTGACCGCAGCGCCTCGATCTCCGGCCCGAACAGCACCTCGGCCTCGGTCCGGTAGCTCGCCAGCAGGACGATCCGCCCCGTGTGACCGACGTCGGCGGCCGCGAGCAGCACACTCATCAGCGGGGTGATCCCGACGCCCCCGGCGATGAGCAGGAGCGTTTCAGCGTCGGTGCCCGGCTCCCAGATGAACTCACCGTGCGGGCCGCTCACCCGCAACGCCAGCCCTACCTCCAGTTCCTCATGCAGGAACCCCGAACCCAGCCCGTCCGGCTCGTGCTTCACCGCGATCTCGAAGAAGCCGCTCTCCCCCGGACCGCTGCAGATCGAGTACGACCGTTCGATCGGCTCGACGGCGACGGGCAGTTCGACCTTCACATACTGCCCGGCGGTGAACGAGAACGGCACCACGCCCCCGTCCAGGGGTTCGAAGCGGATCCTCCGGACCGTCGGGGTCAGCACCTCGATGCCGGCCACGCGCAGATAGCCTTCCCAGGGCGTGGCCGGATCCCGGGTCGTTCCGCCGGAACGGATGGCCTGCCACATCGTCCCGAGCTGCCGCGGTTTCAGGACAGCGTTCGCCGCCATCAACCCGCCGGCCAGCGCCCCCACGACGCCGGACCCCCAGGCGTCCTGCCCGGCCACGAAGAGGCCCTTGACCGGAGTACGGCATCCCGCCCGCGCCGAGCGCAACCGCTGGGGAGTCGCTGCGAGTCCGTAGAAGGATCCCCGCACGCTGTGCTGATAGGTCTCGAACGACAGCGGCGTCGCCAGTTCGGCGAACGCGATCGTCTCCCGGAATCCGGGCCAGCGTTCCTCCAGGCGGGCGATCAGCCGCCCGGTCAGCTCGTCCTTGAACTTCCGGTAGCTTTCGGGCCGCTCGTTCCCGGACGTCCCGCGCCACTCGTCGACCACCTTGGGATCGACGAGTTCCAGCAGCTCCACCGTGTGGAACCGGGCGGCCGGATTGTTGAGCGACGCGAACGACACGTACAGCGTGCCTTCCCCAGGAAGGCGTTGAACGCCGTCGTGGTCGTCGAGATCCGGCATGAACCAGTGGTTCTCGCCGCGCAGTCCGAACTCGGCCGGCGACCGGTCCAGTCCGAGAAACAGCATGACCGCCGACCGTTCCTCGGGCAGATCCGCCAGTTCGTGGCTCTTCCCGATCAGGGCATACGTGTTGCGCACTCCGGTCGCCGAGACGACGGTGTCCGCCCGCACCCGGTAGCGGCGGCCGGTGGTGGTGTCCTCGACGTCGACGCCGGCCACTTTGCCGCCCTCGACGACGACTTCGTGCACCCTCTGCCGGGAGCGCAGCACCACGCCGTACCGCCGCAGCATGTCCAGCACGACCCGGTTGAGTTCCTGCGGGCCGCCCACGGGGTGTGCGGTGCCTTCCATGAAGAAGGTCAGCGGGACCGCCGCGTGATACCCGAACGCGCTCGACGCCGGCGGAGTGCCGTACAGCCCCCATCGCGCGGCCAGCACGGCCCGCAGACGCGGATCGCGGAAGCTGCGGGAGACCTGGTCCCGCAACGATCGGAAGGCCGACGGGAAGAGCCGCTCGACGATGGGCGCGCCCGCTTTTCGTACGCCGTCGGGGAACGATGCGAGGACATTGCGCGCGGTCAGCCCGGCCATGGCCCAGCGCGTGGTCCGGAAGAATCGGTCGATCGCGTCGGACTCGGCAGGGAACCGTTCCTTCAGACGCTCACGGAACCGCTCCTTCCCGGCGGGGACGGCGAAATCGAACCCCGGGAAGTGCAGCGCGTCGTACTCGTCCGGCAGGGGCGAGAGCTGCGCCCTTCCGTCCGTCATGAACCCGAGGAACGGGCCGGCGCTCGCACTCATGTAATGCAGCCCGGTGCCGAAGCGGTATCGGCCGGCGCGGGAGAACTCCTGCGTCATCCCGCCGAGCGTGTAGTGCTGTTCGAGGACGAGAACGCGTTTCCCGCCGAACTGCGCGATCGTGCGCGCCGCCGCGAGACCGCCCATACCCGACCCGATCACAACGACATCGACTTCCTCGTCCGACCCCATCGGCACCCCCAGTCGTCTGTCCTCCGAGGCGCTCAGATTGGTCGAACCGGCTTGACGTCGACTGAATGACCAGTGAAGCCCGCCCGGAACCAGGTCCCGGGCGCATTCAATTCCCGTCCAGTGCGACGCCATAGCTTTCTGTCGGCCGTCATCCGAAGGAAAGGTTGGCCCATGGTGAGCGGGAATCCGACGATCGTGCTCGTACACGGAGCCTTTGCCGACGGCAGCGGCTTCAACGCCGTCGCCAAGCGACTTGTCGCCGACGGCCATCCAGTGGTCGCCGCGCCGAATCCACTGCGGGGGCTCGCCTTTGACGCGGCTCAGGTCAGGGCGCTGCTGGACAGCATCGAGGGACCGATCGTGCTGGTCGGGCACTCGTACGGCGGTGCGGTCATCTCAACTGCCGCCGCGGGAAACACGAAAGTGAAGGCACTGGTCTACCTGGCGGCGTTCGTGCCGGAGACGGGCGAGAGCGCGCAGGCACTGGTCGAGAAGTTCCCGGGCAGCACCGTGGGCGAGTCCCTGAAGCCGGTGCCGCTGCCCGACGGACAGGTGGACCTCTACATCGACCCGAAGGTCTTTCACCCCCATTTCGCGGCCGACGTGTCCGCGGAGGAGGCCGCCTTCTACTCGATCACGCAACGCCCGGCCACCGGCGCCGCCCTGGGCGAGCCCGCCACCGGTCCACAGGCGTGGCACACGATCCCGAACTACAACCTGATCAGCGGCGCCGACAGGATCATCCCCCCGGCGACGCAGGAGTTCATGGCCCAGCGCTCCGGCGCGAAGACCCAGGTGGTCGAGGGTGCTTCGCACATGGTGTTCGTCTCCCGGCCGGGTGCGGCGGTGGGCCTCATCGAGACGGCCGTGCGGGAGCAGACCTCGATCCGATGATCCACGGGAGGGAAAATGCACAAGAGCGAAAAGGCCATGAGGTGGGGCCTGCGGATCCACCTTTTCTGGTACGTCATCGCCAATGCAGCCCAGGTGGTGCTGTGGGCGATTCTCACATCCGACCACTTCTTCTGGCCTCTGTGGTCGATTCTGGGCTGGGGTATCGGGCTGCTGATCCACTTCTTGGCGATTCGTTCGAAGTTCCGATCACTCGCCCGGTCATGATCTGAACCATCGCAACGAGTCCCAGAGCAGGATCATGTCCGGGAAAGTGGTTCCGGGTCGCAACACTGCCGCCGCCGAAGGCGATGTCGTCGTCTTCCACATCGGGCTGCGCATCAACCGACTCCTGGCATTCTCCAGCTGGTTGCCGACCTTCATGTCGATGCCACGCATGCTGCGCGAGCTCTCACAGGAGAAGAGCAGCGGGCTGCTCGGCTACAAGGTGCTCTACGGAGGGCTCCGGGAGTTCTACGTCGTCCAGTACTGAACCGACAAGGAACGGCTCCTCGCGTACGCCCACCAGCAGGACAAGGAACACCGGCCCGCATGGACGGCGTTCAACCGACGAGCACGTGCCGGGAAGGGACACGTGGGTATCTGGCACGAGACGTTCATCGTCCCGGCAGGCTCCTACGAAACGGTGTACGACGACATGCCCGCATACGGCCTCGCTGCCGCGACGGGTGTCGTGCCGGTCGGCCGCCGCGGGGATACGGCGGCCCAGCGGCTGAGTGCGGCGAAGGAGTAGGCGTCCGTCCCGCGAGGAACTGAACCGCCTTGAGCTACAGGGAAATCACGAGGAATGGCCAGGCGCGGATCGACAAGCAAAAGCGCAGACAGCCGAAGCCTGAACGAACAGCACCAGCGCCGACGCCTGCTGTTCACGTTCAACTCCACCACTCCAGCAACATGGTGGGGAGTTTCAGAGGTAAGGGAGTGATCTGTCCGAGCGGCATCCGCCAGGGCTGGTCGGCGCAGTCTTGGTCCGTGGGGCCCATCGAAGCCCCAGCAAGCCTGGAAGATCATGCGGACGTGATGTGGGCGGATCACACGCCCCTGCGAACCGCCCGCGGCACACGCCCTACCAGGGCATGCAGCGCTCTGGCCGGAACGATCACCGCAGTGGGGTGATGGCTGAGTGTCTACATCGGCGGATGTCACGCGGGCCAACTTCGAGCGTGGCTCTCCTGTAGGGACGGGGGAGAAACTGCCCGCCGCAGCTTCGGGATCGCGAGCTTGAGGTCGCCAGCCGGCGTGGTCCCTGATCTTCACACTCCCCTCGGCCTCGATCAGTTCCTGCGGCAGCCGCTCGGCCACCTCGCGGACGAGTTCAAGACCATCTGCCGAACGTAATGACTACAGTTGAGTAGGGAATTTCACCAGCCGACGGGTGCACGCCAGGAGGCGGGACCCGCGCACTCAACCGTGGAAATCCCCTACGCCGCTCGGCGGCAACGCCGTTGCACTGCGTGGGTGTTGGTCCCGCTGGAACTGGTACTTGCGGGATGTCTTGTAGTAGCGGTCCTTCAATTAACGCCGCCGCATACCGAGAGACCGGCGCCCTCCAATTGACGTGGAGTGGACCCCTCCGGGGACCGCGATCCAACGTTTGCAAACTCCGCCTGGGCAGAGGGTTGCTGTGCGCACGCGTCGGCGGCCTGCTCGCCGAACTCCACAGCTGAGTGCGACCGCACGGATGCCGCCGCCCGCGCATTCAGTCGACGTCAAGTGTCCATTCCGTGCCCGTCACTAGCTTTGGCTCGTCACCCAACGAGCCAAGGAGGCACCAGCGATGCCTACGCGCGTCAATCGGCAGACAGTCGACCTCACTCCGTATCCCGACCTCGTGGTCGTCTACCTCGGTATGCGAGTCAATCGGCTCTACGGCCTACGCACCTTGGCCGGCTACGGCCCGCAGATCGGTCAATCCGGGAAAGACCAGCCGGAAGGCCTGCTGTCGCACGAGTCGCTGCTGTGGTCGCTGTTCCCCATGCACGTCGGCATCCGCCAGTACTGGCGCGACCTGCCTTCGCTCTTGTCATGGGCGCGGTCCGAACCGCACCGGCGCTGGTGGCGAGATTTCCTGCGCGACAGCGGCGGCACCGGATTCTGGCACGAAACGTACCTGATCCGCGGCGGTATGGAGGCGGTGTATGACGACATCCCGAGCCGTCGGGGCTTCGCCTCCTTCGCCCCCGTGCGGCCGGCGCGCGGCCACCTGTTCGGCTCGGCCACGCGAGTCGGACGTCCTGAAGAAACCGCCGCACCGGTCGTCAGCGAGGAAGAGCTCTACACGCCCGACGCCCAGCCGGAACCCACCGACGGAACGGCTTGATATAGCGTCGGCTCGGCGTCCGGAACGGCTCCCGTCTGCACCTCGGAAGTCACTCCCGCCGGACGGGAGCGAAACGATAAGCTTCCAGCGATGGCCGCTCCGGAGGCGAGAGGTACCGCGGTGTCAGTCCCCGTAGTCCCCTCTGGCGGTGAGGATCAGCCGGCCGGCCGATCCTCACCATATCTGCAGATCTTGGGCCCGCTACGGATCTGGCGCGACGGTGTCGAACTGGATGCCGGGCCACCACAACAGGCATACCTCCTGGCGCTGCTGCTGGCCCGCGCCGGCCAGCCGACCAGCACGAGCGAGCTGATCGACCTGATCTGGGGCGATGACGTACCCAACAGCGCGCTCAACATCATCCACAAATACGTCGGCGCGTTGCGGCGACTGCTCGAACCCGCGATCCCCGCCCGTGAAACCGGCTCCTACCTGCACCGCCGCGGCAACGCCTATCTGTTCTCCGCCGCCCCCGGCGCCCTGGACCTCCTCACCTTCCGAGAACTCGTTGCGACCGCCAAAGAGGCCATGGCACAGCAACGCCAGGAAACGGCGCTCGACCGCTATGTCGAAGCGCTCGGTCTCTGGCGGGGTCGGGCGGGCGACGGGTTCACCCACAGGTCGACCGCACTGCCGATCTTCACCGGTCTCGACGACGAGTTCCACACCGCGTGCACCGAAGCGGCCAAGCTGGCCGTGTCGCTGCGCCGACCGGCATCGGTGCTGTCGGCGCTGCAACTCGCCGCATCGACCTCGCCGTTCCACGAACCCGTCCACGCCGGTCTCATCACCACCCTGGGGGCCGCGGGACGCCGGGCCGAGGCACTGTCGGCGTACCACAGCGTCCGCGCCTGCCTCGCCGACGAACTCGGCATCGATCCCGGTCCGGAAATACGGGCCGCACACCTGCAAGTGCTGACGCAGCCCCAGACCTCGCCGCCCGTGGCGAGTACGGCCGGCGCTTCGGCGCGGAAGGAAGCCGGCCTCGTCGGCAGGGTCGAGGAACTCGCCGTACTGCGCCAAGCCGTCGAGAAGGCTTTCACCGGCAGTGCGGCGCTCGGCATCGTCCAAGGGGAGCCGGGCGTGGGCAAGACCCGGCTACTGCAGGAGATCGCTGCAGAAGCGAGTCGGCGTGGCGCGCTGGTCGTTTGGGGTTCGTGCCTGGAAGGCGACGGAACACCGTCAATGTGGCCCTGGGAACAGACACTCCGCCCGATTCTCGACAGCCTGCCCGCACCGTTGCGGGAGAAGTGGCTCGCCAGCGAGCTCGGCGCACTCCTCCAATCTCCAGACGACTACGCCACCGGGTCGGCGATTCCCGACAGCCGTGCACAGTTCCGCCTGTTCGAGCAGGTCGTCACCGTCGTCGGGCAGGCCTCGGCGCAACAGCCCATGCTGCTGATCGTCGATGACCTGCAGTGGGCCGACGCCGCCTCACTCCAGTTGTTCGGCCACCTGACGGCCCGGCCGCCCACCGGCACGGTGATCATCGGAGCGCTACGCGATCGCGCACCCGCACCCGGCTCCAGCCTGTCGCGGGTCCTGGCCACGGCCGGCCGGCTGCCCGGCCACCGCAGGATCCGGCTCGGCCCGCTCGGCCTGACCGACGTGACCGAGCTCATCCGCCGCGAAACTGGCCGCGAGCCCGGCGCCGAAGTCGCCCGCGGCATCCATGCTCGCACCGCCGGCAATCCGTTCTTCGTCCAGGAGCTGTCCCGGCTGCTCAGCGAGGGCGGTTCGCTCGGCGACGGCGGCGCATCCGCACCAGCCGGCGTGCCGGCCACCGTGCGAGACGTCGTCCGTGATCGGATGACCGGCCTCGACGACAGCGCTCACGGCCTGCTGCGCACCGCCGCGGTCATCGGCCGCGACGTGGACCTCGACCTGCTCGCCCGCACGATGGGCGTCGAGATCGCGGAGTGCCTCGAACGCCTCGAACCGCTGCAAGAACTCGGTCTCCTGGAGGCCAAGCCGCAAGACCCGTTCTCGTGGCACTTCGCGCACGACCTGATCCGCGAGTCGATCACCGAGACCACCGCGCGGCAGCAGGCCGTCCAGCTGCATCTGTGTGTCGCCGACGCCCTCGAACCCATCCACGCCGACGACGAGTCCGTCGCCGAACGCCTCGCCTACCACCTGTGGGCCGCCGGCCCCCTGGCCGACCCGGGTCGCACCGCGAAGGCACTGGCACGCGCCGGTCGCCGCGCGGCGACCAAGCTCGCGTTCGCGGCCGCCTATCGGAACCTGGAATCGGCCATCCAGATCGCCCGGACAGCAGGGCTGCTGGAGATCGAACTGTCCGTCCTGGCGCTGCTCAACCTCCTCGCCGTCGAGCCTCCGGGAATGGGCGGCTCGACGTACGATCTGCTGGAACGGGGCGCATACTTGGCCCGCAGACTCGGCCGCGAGACGGCCGAGGCCGAGTTTCTCTTCTATCGGATGACCGGGGCCTACGTCTCCACCGAGAAAGACCGTGGGATGTGGGCTCGCCGGCTGCATGAGCAAGGCCAGGCGTCCGCGGACCCGAAAATCCAGGCGTACGGCCGGCAGGCCTGGGGCCTGTACCACTGGGATATCGGCGACATCGGCGCGGCGTATCAGTGTTTCAGCTGGCTGGGCCGTACCACTGCGGACGATGTTGCCTCGCTGCTCGCGAACTCGGCCGACCCGCACCCGGGACCGGCTCAAGAAAGTCTGTACCACCTTGCCGACCAGGTCGGGGGTGTCCCGATTCGACGCCGTGACGACCGTGGACGCTGGCGGATCCCCGATGAGTGGATCGGCTATTTGGGGGTCATTACCTCGCTGCATGGCGATGTCGAGACGGGGCGGTCCCTGCTCGGCACGGTGTACCAGGCCGAGGGTGACCTTTTCGAGATGTCGGGCTGGACCCGTTACCAGACCATGGCCGCCTCGATGGCCGGTGACGCGGACTGGGCGATGCAAGCGACCGAACGGTGGGTCGCGGCCAGCGCCGACCTTCCCGGTGTCGCCCAGGAAACCTATATACGGCTGGACTGGTACTGGGCCCGTGCCCTCACCGGCGATGACCCGGCCGGCGCCGCGGCCAAGGCCGAACAGCTCCTGGCCGCGACCCTGGCCGACCCGCCGAGATGGGGCCTCGCCTACTGGTACGGACTGGTCGCCGAGATGTGGCTGGCAGCCGAGCTGCCCGACCGGGCCGCTTCCGCCCTCGACCAGGCCGACCAGGCCATCAAAGCCCACGGCCAACGCTACGCCGAAGGGCTTCTCCTGCTACTGCGCGCGCGCCTGCTGCAGGCCCGCGGCGAACCCGTCGATGTCGTGCGAGCCGCCGCCGACGAAGCCCGCACCCGATCCGGCGAACGCGGGGCCCACCTCTTCGCTCGCCGCGCCGAGAGGTTCCTGGCCGATCTCGACCAGAATCTCGGAGCCCCATTCGGGAGTGTAAATCTAACGGCGGATCCGACGATCATGGGAGAGACGTCAAGTGACTGATACCGCTGTGGAGTTGGGGACCGTGGAGCCTTTGGAGAGTGCCCAGTTGGGACAGTCTGCGCCTGTGTCCGACGAGCAGTTGGTCGCGATGCTGGTGGAGCGGGCCCGGTCGGAGGGGCTGCAGCTGACGGGGCAGGGTGGGCTGCTGCAGCAGCTGACCAAGCGGGTCCTGGAGTCGGCCCTGGAAGGTGAGATCACGGATCACCTCGGCTATGAGAAGCACGACGCGGCCGGCCGGGGCAGTGGCAACTCCCGCAACGGGAGCCGGGCCAAGACGGTGCTGACCGACGTCGGGCCGGTCGAGGTGAAGGTCCCGCGTGACACCTCGGGCACGTTCGAGCCAGAGATCGTCAAGAAGCGGCAGCGGAGGCTGACCGGGGTCGATGAGATGGTTCTGTCGTTGTCCGCGAAAGGGCTCACGCACGGCGAGATCGCCGCACACCTGGCCGAGGTCTACGGGGCCGAGGTGTCCAAGCAGACCATCTCCACCATCACCGACAAGGTGATGGAGGGCATGGCCGAATGGCAGAACCGACCCCTCGACCGTGTTTACCCCGTTTTATTCGTCGATGCGATCAACGTCAAGATCAGGGACGGGAAGGTCGCGAACCGTCCGGTCTACGTGGTGATGGCGGTGACGGTGGACGGCACCCGCGACATCCTCGGCATCTGGGCCGGCGACGGCGGCGAGGGCGCCAAGTACTGGCTGCACGTGTTCACCGAGCTGAAGAACCGCGGCTTGGACGACGCGCTGATGCTGGTCTGCGATGGGCTGAAGGGACTTCCCGAGGCCGTGGAAACCGTCTGGCCTCGCACGATCGTCCAGACGTGCGTGGTGCACCTGCTACGGAACTCGTTCCGTTACGCCGCCCGCCAGGACTGGGACAAGGTCGCCAAAGCCCTCAAGCCCGTCTACACCGCGCCCAGCGAGGACGCGGCAACGGAGCGGTTCCTGGAGTTCCAGGAGGCGTGGGGAGGCAAGTATCCGGCGATCGTGAAGCTGTGGTCGGACGCCTGGGCCGAGTTCGTGCCCTTCCTCTCCTTCGACGTTGAGATCCGTAAGGTCATCTGCAGCACGAACGCGATCGAGAGCGTCAACGCCCGCATACGCAGGGCCGTTCGGGCCCGCGGGCACTTCCCCAACGAGGCCGCCGCCCTCAAGTGCATCTACATGGCGCTGATGAGCCTGGATCCGACCGGGAAGGGCCGCAAGCGGTGGACCATGCGCTGGAAAGCACCTCTCAACGCGTTCCAGATCGCCTTCGAAGGCCGCCTGACCCCGAGCAACAACTGACCATCAACAACCAAGATCAGCCGTTAAATTGACACACCCATCTGACACCACCCGCCAACGGAATACCGCAGGGGATGAATACGTACCCGATACCAGCTATGCGGGCGGACCTCACAGGCATTGAGGTCCCGTTGTTCGGCGAGAGGGAGAATTCCGCTGGCCAGTGAGATTCAGGCAGCCGGTGGAGATCCAGGGTCGAAGTCGTACAGGTATAGACCAAAATCCCCGGCTGTCGCCAAGCCGTCGCTAGTAGGCGTCCAATCCAGCGCCCGCAGCCCTCCTTCGGTTCGCATCGTTGTTGCCAGATCCCCTGACAAGGGGTTCCAGATTCGCACTGTGCGGTCGACGCTGCTGGTGGCGAGCCATGTGCCGTCCGGGGAAATCGCCACCGCACTCACCCAGCCGCTGTGGCCGACGATGGTGGTGGCGGTGTGGTCGGCGGCTGCATCCCAGATCCTCACCGCACCGTAGTTGTCGCCGGTAGCGAGCCATGTGCCGTCCGGGGAAATCGCCACCGCACTCACCCGGTCGCCGTGGCCGGTCAGGGTGGCGGTGATCTGTCCGGTGGCCGCATCCCAGATCCTCACCGCACCGTAGTTGTCGCCAGTGGCGAGCCAAGTGCCGTCCGGGGAAATCGCCACGGCATTCACCCCGCTGCCGTGGCCGGTCAGGGTGGCGGTGATCTGTCCGGTGGCCGCATCCCAGATCCTCACCGCACCGTAGTTGTCGCCAGTGGCGAGCCAAGTGCCGTCCGGGGAAATCGCCACGGCATACACGCGGCCGACGTGGCCGGTCAGGGTGGCGGTGATCTGTCCAGTGGCCGCATCCCAGATCCTCACCACACCGGTCTTGTCGCCAGTGGCGAGCCAAGTGCCATTGGGAGAAATCGCCACCGCGTACACAGGGTCGGTGTGGCCGGTCAGGGTGGCGGTGATCTGTCCAGTGGCCGCATCCCAGATCCTCACCGCACCGTTGTTGTCGCCAGTGGCGAGCCAAGTGCCGTCCGGGGAAATCGCCATCGCGTGGACGGCAAGCGTGGTGGTTCTTCGCCCGGTGGCCGCCTCCGAGAATCGCACTGTGCGGCCTCGGCTGCTGGTGGCGGGAATCGCTACCGCGTTCACCCGGCTTGTGTGGCCGGTCAACGCTCCGGCTGTTCCGCGCGTGGTCGTATCCCAGATTCGTACTGTGCCGTCGGCGACGGTGGCGAGCCAGGTGCCGTCGGGGGAGATCGCCGCCGCGTACACAGGGTCGGTGTGGCCGGTCAGGGTGGCGGTGATCTGTCCAGTGGCCGCATCCCAGATCCTCACCGCACCGTTGTTGTCGCCAGTGGCGAGCCAAGTGCCATCGGGAGAAATCGCCAGCGCAATCACCCGACCGGTTTGGCCGGTCAGGGTGGTGGTGGTTCGCCTGGTGGCCGTATCCCAGATACGCACTGTGCGGTCGCGGCTGCTGGTGGCGAGCCAGGTCCCGTCAGAGGAGATCGCCACGGCATACACAGGGCCGGCGTGGCCGGTCAGGGTGGCGGTACTCTGCCCGGTGGCCGCATCCCAGATTCGTACCGTGCCGTCGGCACGGGTGGCGAGCCATTTACCGTCCGGGGAAATCGCCACCGCATACACCCGGCCATCGCGGCCGGTCAGAGTGGTGGTGGTCTGTCCTGTGGCCGCATCCCAGATCCTCACCGCACCGTAGTTGTCGCCAGTGGCGAGCCAAGTGCCATCGGGAGAAATCGCCACTGCATACACCCGGCCAACGTGGGCGGTCAGGGTGGCAGTGATGTGTCCGGTAGCCGCATCCCAGATACGCACTGTGCGGTCATCGCCGCCGGTGGCAAGCCAAGTACCGTCCGGGGAAATCGCCAACGCACTCACCGGGCCGGTATGGCCGGTCAGGGTGGCAGTGATGTGCCCGGTGACCGCATCCCAGATACGCACTGTGCGGTCATCGCCGCCGGTGGCAAGCCATGTGCCGTCCGGGGAAATCGCCAACGCACTCACCGGGCCGGTATGGCCGGTCAGTACGCGGATCTGCGCGGAGTCGGGCATGTCGGGCAGCGGGCACCGGTTATAGAGCGCGGGGCTGGTGGACCGCCAAGCGCTCGCCTGGGGCAGCCAGTTGTCATATCCGGCTAGCCGGCTACGGAGGACGGCGCCCAGGGCATGGTCGGGAGCGATCGGTGCAAGGAGATGGGCGGTCCGGGCCAAGTCGATGGCGGCCTGATGGGCCGAGGCGGTGGGGATCTGATCCAGGTCGGCCAGGGGTGCAGTCGCCCCGCCCTGCGCCAGACGCCGTTCGATCCACCGCAGGTCGAGCGCCAGCGCTTCCGCCTCGCTGGCACGTCCGGCGTCCAGGATGTGGGTGATGAGATGGTCGGGCAGGTATTCGTCGGGGTGCTGCCACCACGCACGCACCGGCCCGGTGCCGCCACCCGGCTGCGGCTCGGCCAGGGGCAGGTTCGCGGCAACGGCGTCGACCAACGCGCCGTTCACTCGTTCCAGGTGCGCGTCGCCCAGGCGCGAGCGGAGGAGGTCGCGGATAACGTCGTGGAGGCGGATGCGGCCGCCGCGGGCCGGGTCCAGCTCCAGCTCCAGCAGGGACAGTCCGCCAAGCGCCGCACACAGGTCCCTAGACTGCCCCGGGCGCAGCGCACCCGTTCCCTGCCATAGGAGCGTGACGAGGTCGACAGGGATGGACTCGTCCTCCGCGAAGACACCCAGCTCCGTGAAGCGCTCGAACCCGCCAGGCGGCAACAGCGCTGCGCCGGCCTCGACCGCCGCGGCCACTGCGGTCTGCCGGGAGCGCGGATGGTTCAGATCCACCGCCACACCCGGATCCAGGCCCGCCGGCCCCTCCTGGCGCAACTGCCCGAGTATCTCGGCCGCCGCGTCATCGGCCGCCAAGCCGGTGTCCATGCGGCGGTGCACGTACTGGTTACAGATCCGCAGTAGCAGCGGCCACCGCCCGGTCGCTCGCAGCAGACCGAGCGCGGTGTCCTCCGACAGCCCACCGGGCAGCCCGAACCCCAGGACCTGCCGCGCCTGGACGGCGGACATCTCGTCGACCTTCACCCGGAACGCGCCGCTCGGAAGCAACTCCGGCAGCCGCGTGGTGATCAGCCGCCGGCACTTCGCACCGCCGATCAGGAACGGCGCCAGCTGCTCAGCGTTCCACACATCGTCCAGGAGCAGCAGCATCGGCGGACGTGCATCGAGCAGCCGTCCCAAGTGGGCACCTGCCAGGTCCGGGTCGTCAAAGACCGTGGTATCCCCGGTGATGAACCGGGTTGCCTCGGCCACCTTCGCGGTGATCTCAGCCCGACTGCGCACGTCCAGGCCCAAGGTGATGCGGTAAATCCGCCCCCGGAACCGGCGCCGAATCCGACGGTCGGCCCACACAACCTCCGCTAGCGTGGTCTTCCCGAAACCGCCCGCACCGGTCAGCCCCGCAGTGGCCGTAATCCCCACCGATCCCTGGCCCCGACGGCGCAGTAGTTCACCCACCACGACCCTGACTTGCGCGCGGTCGACCACCCAGCGAGGAATCTCCGGCGGCGCTGGTGCGGGCGGGTCCTCAGCCGCTACCGAGGACCCGGAGTCATTGAACAGCGCATACAGGGTTAGCAGCAGTGCCAGCGTCAGGCCCACTCCGAGGACGATCCACGCGTGCCGCCGAACCTGGTCAAGCGGACCCGGCCACCGGTCCTGACCGGTGGCCGCGTTCTCCGCCAACGACGTCACCGCACTGACCACCGCCGTGATCACGGCCGACGCAGCTAGTCCCGGCCACCGACTCCCGGCCACGAGCCCCCCAAAAAAAGTCGCACACCGGCACAGGAGGTTACTGCCGGGCTGGCCCTGCGCACTGACGAACCCTTCGATCCGACACCACTCACCAAGGGAATACCGCAGGGGAGAAATACGTACCCGGTACCAGCAATTCGAACGGATCTCGCGACCAACGACCTCCCTCTGTTCGGTAGGTGAGGAGAGAAATGCGCCACCCGGTGAAATTCAATTGGTCGGTTGAGTGCCAGGGTCGAATTCATAGAGGTAGAGGCCGAAGGTCCCTGCTGCTGCCAAGCCATAGCCGCTAGGTGTCCATTCCAGCGCACGCAACGTCCCTTCGGTGCGAACCATACCGGCAGCAGCTCCGCGCCGCTGAGTGCGTCGGAGAGCCGGCTGCGCAGCCGGAGCCTTGGTGCGCAGCGACACCGCGCGGTGGCAGGTCGCCGTCGAAGCCCATGGTCGCGAGATGGGCTTCGACGCCGTGGTGGAGTCGGCACTCGCCGACCCGGATGCGCCCAGGCTCCGGCCCTGGACCGCGTCGCCTGAGGCACGGCGTCCAGGGCTATGGACGAGGATCTGTCACGTTCCGGGCTTCCAGGTAGCGGTGACCGTCAGATGCGCCTGCCCGCTGCCGTTCGCGATGCCCAGCTTCAGGTCCTGTCCGAGTTGCACACCGAAGGTGACGGCGACCTCGGTCGGCGGTGTGGCCCCGGCGCTCACCGCGTCGTGCACCTCCTGGACTAGGGGGCCGAGCGGCTTGAGGGTGCTGCGCAGCACATCGGCGGCTACGGCGGCGATGGCCTGACCGCGCCGGGCCACGGGGACGAGCGGGCCGATGCCGTCCGGGACGTCGTCTTCCTCCAGGGCGGGTGGGCCTTCCCCCGCGAGCAGGAAACGCACCGTTGTACCGTCCTCGAGGCGGAACTCCTGTGAACCGGTCATGAGCAGAATTGTGCAGAAGGGACGCTCGGTGGTCGGGCCGTAAGCAACTCAGTTACAAGATCGTGGCAGTTGGGGGGCGCCCCCCTGCGGCATACGACGCTCGTGGGGCCTGTCAGGCGCAGGGCGGTTCCGATGGGGTGCCCTCCGGCAGCAGCTCGCGTTCGGCTTTGGTGTAGTCCCGTCCTGCGGCAGCGCACAGGGTGCGGAACTGTACGTCGGGGCGCAGATCGAAGGTCTGGCGCAGTCGGCCGGTTTCGATGGTGAGACGGTGGCCGTTCACGAATCCCGCTGTCCAGTCGTCGCCCTCGATGGGCAGGGTTTCGAAGGTGCCGTCACCCGCTTGTTCGTAGATCTGGACCTGCTTCTTGCCGTAGAGGTACGTGATGATGCTGTCGGCCTGCCCGAACCCGATCAGTGTGTCGCTGGCTGAGCGGATCGCGTTGAGCACCCGTTTCTTGTTGCGGTCGACGTCCCACACACGCAGCTGACCGTCGGAGTTCTGCACAGCAAGGCTTGAGCCGTCCGCGTTGAAGGTAAACGCTGTAGTGAGAGTTTCGGTGCTGAACGGCACGGTGATCGTAGGGCCGTTGAGTGTCGTGATGCGCCGCGGGGCACGGACGTCCCATAGCAGGATCTCGCCGCGTAGGGTTCCCGTCCTGGTGACCGCGACGACCTGCCCGGGATGTCCTGGACGGGACAGGAGTTGGCCGCGCGCGCCGATTTCGTTGGTGAAGCCGATGCCGGCCCAGTTCGGTGCGGGGTGGACGAGGAAGGGCCTGGTGAGTACGGTCGCGTCGGCGGCATCGATGCGGGTGATCTTGCCCTCCACGGTCAGCAGAACAATGTCGCTGCCCTGCAAGGGGGCGACGCTGTCCACTTCCCCGCCCCGCAACTCGTCAATGTGGTCCAGTGCCTTGGCGCCCGGCACGACTTCGTCGAGCGGCACGCTGTCGCTCAGGTCCTGTACCGCGTAGGAGCGGTAGAGGTTGCCGCCCTCGCCCCACACCACGATCCTCTTGGAGTCGGCGGTCCATGTGGGTATCCAGTTCGCCGTGTTCGCGTGCAGCGGCAGCGGCACCGACTGGTGGCGGGTACGGGAGGCGTCGAGGACTTCGAGCCGGCGGTCGGTGGCCCGGGCGATGTAACGCCCGTCCGGCGACACGGCGGACTTCCCCGTTCCGGAGTCTTCCTGGAGCCCTTCGCCACCGGCCCGCTCGGCGCGCACCGCCATCAGCGCCGTGCCGATGGGCACGAGGACGGTGAGTTCGCCGTGCGTGCTCGGCACCGCGGCGACACCGTCGTACGCGGCGGGAGTGTCGCCCGAGGTGGGGATGCGGGTGCGGTAGGTGTGTCCGGTGCGTGCGTCGGTCAGGGTTGATTCTGCGTAGCCTCCGGCCGAGAGCCCAAAGGTGCCCGCTGTGCCGTCGACGCCGTAGCGTGACGTGGCGTCCTGCTCATCCAGGGCGGCGGGCAGCTTGGTCTTCTGGCCAGGGGTGCGGCCAAGCGCTTGTGCGTAACGGGCAGGGGCGTTCCCGCTGACGAGGAGTTCGCCGCCGGCCACCAGTTGCCCGCCGTCCTGGTCTCCGGTGGTGAAGGTGTATCGCAGCCGACCGGTGGTGAGGTCCCTTGCCTCGATGGTTTTGCCGCGCTGCTTCGGGGTGTAGCTGATCGTGACGACAGTGTCCGCGTCGGAGGCGAAGGCGGCGTCATACAGCCCGGTCTTGGGGACGAGCTCGTCCGGCACGTCGATGGGGGCGCCGGAGGGTACCTGCCACGCCTCGGCGAAGGCCGGGACGCATGACTGGGTGCCGTTGTAACACTCCATGGAGTTGTCATCGGTCGTCCGCAGCAGCCTCTTTCCGTCGCTGCTGAAGTCCAGGCTTGCGCCGGCCTTCTCCGGGAGGTCGTGATCGGCGACTTCCAGGCTCGCGGGGTGCCTGGGGGCGCTCAGCCGCCACAGCTTCACCCCTTCGCCCGCGGTTGCCGCGAAGTAGCGGCCGTCGGGGCTAACGGCGGTCCTCAGCACCCCTGCGGGGACACCGCTCAGCTGCCGTCCCGAGGGCTTGCCCTGGAGAACTCCCGTGACCACGGTGATCGTCGACCGGTCACCGCCGCCTGGCTTGGACTGCACGACCAGGGTGCGGCCGTCCGGGGTGGCGTCCATGCCGGTGACCCGGCCCTTCCACACCGACGGGTAGCTGCCCACCAGATACTGCCCTCGCGCGTACTGGTCCATCAGGGCCTGGCGGGTCTTGTCGGTCTGCTTGGTCCTCCACCCGGCCAGGGCGAGCTGCAGCGCGGTCGCGGGGTCGCTGCCCGGACGGTCCTCAGCGGCCTGGGCGAGCAGGCCCGCGGCCTGGGTGCGCAACTGCTGCTCGGTGCGCTTCAGGCTCTGATAGGTGGAGAGCGCCAAGACGACGGCGAGCACCGTGAGAACGGCCAGCGCCCCGACGGCGGCCTGTCGGAGGCGAGCGCCGCGCCGGGCGTGGCGGCGGCTGAGCAGGATGTAGCCGCGCTCGTCGGCGGAGATGTCCTCGGGGTGCTCGGCCAGCCTGCGGTCGGCCTCGGCCAGGTCGGTTCCGCTCAGAAGGCGGGTGGGCTCGTGGCGTTGCGTCTGCCAGCGGTGCAGGTCGGCCCGCAGTTGTTCCTGCCAGGAGCGGAAGCCCCGTGAGTCGACGAGCCATTGTCTCAGGCGCGGCCAGAGCTTGGTGAGCGCCTCGTGCGCCAGGTCGACGATCTCCTCCTGCTCGGCGCCACCCGGAGAACGGGAGAGGACGACGAGCTTGCCGGGGGCCAGTTCCCGTGCCAAGCCGAGGAGTTCGGGGGCGAGGTCGGCGGTGCGGGTGGGCCTGCGGGAGAACGTGTCCCCGTCGCTGGGCCGGGCCAGTTGCACGAACAGTCGGCGGGCACAGTCTTGTTGGGCCGCCGTCAGCCCGGCGAGGGCGTCGTCCGCGTATGTGACGAGCGCGCCCGCGACGCCGCCCATCTCGGCGTAGGCGGCGTGAGTCAGCATCGAGCGGGTGCGGCGCTTCCACAGCTCGGTCAGGGCGAACTGGACCAGCGGCATCCGCCCGGGTTCGTCGCCCGCGTCCGCGACGATCCGCTCCGGCAGCCCTGGCTCGAACCACAGCCCCGGCACGGCATCGACGGGCGCGGTTATCGCCCGCTCCAAGTCGTCGGCGGCCAGCGGCGCAAGGAACTGCACGGCGTCGCTGACGAGGTCGGATGTGTTGGCCGTCACCAGAGCGTCGAGGGAGTCGGGCCGCGCGGTGGCGACGACTCGCAGGGCGGCCTCGCCGTCCTTGCCTGCCAGGGCGGCGAGCAGAGCGAACAGGCCGCGCGCGGCGTCCGGTTCAGCCCCCGCATACTCCTCGAGCTGATCGACGAAGAGGACGTGCCCGGCGCATCGTCCGCGGGAGAGTACCCGGCCGCGCAGCTCGGCGGGCACATCGGCGCGGGTCTCCAGGAGCCCTGTCAGCTCCTCGGCTTTGGCAAGCCGTTCGACCTCGCCGAGTCCCGGCTCCAAGACGCCGGTCAGCGCCCGGGCGAGCACGGCGGCCGCTCGCACCCCGGGCACGGGCCGCAGCTCGGTCACGCTCATGGCCTCGGCCCGCAGCCGGGGTAGCACTCCTGCTCGCACGAGGGACGACTTGCCGCACCCCGAGGGCCCGGCCACCAGGGTCACCGGCCGCCTGCGCACGGCCGTGTGCACGCGGGTGGTGTCGCTGTCGCGGCCGTGGAAGAACTCCGCGTCGTCCTCGGTGAACGCCGCGAGCCCCTGGAACGGGCAGCGCGGCGGCAGGGTCCGTTCGTCGACCAGCTCGGCCGACGGCAACAGATACGCGGTGCGCTCGCCCTGGTGCGCGGCAACCGTCATCCCGACGACGCCGTCCTGCGCGTCGTCCCAGACCGGCGACCCGCTGAACCCTTCCGTGATGCGGGGCCCCGGCCCCTGCGCCTCCATCTGCACCCAGCCCGAGCCTTGCCCGGCGCGGAGCGTGCCCGAGGCCCATACGCCACGGTCGGCGCCGGTCGGGTAGCCGAATGCCCGGAACGTGTGCCCCCATACGCCGGTGCCGTCGACCAACTGCACCGGCCGGGCGCCCTCGACGACCGCGTCGAGCCGCAGCAGCGCGACGTCCGCCCCGCCGCGCCGCCAGGACACCACGGTCGCCCGCGCCCGGGGGCCGCCGCCCAGTAGTGGAAAGTCGAGATCCACCGGCTTGCCTGGCGCCTGCTCCGCGGCGTCCGCCACCCCGAGTGCCCTGGCGACGACATGGGCGCAGGTGCACACCACATCGGCGGCGACGAGGAACCCGGCGCCCACCACCTCACCAGCAGCCGGGCAGATCCGCACCTGCGACGCCTCGAGGACATCGCTCCCCCGCACAGCAGCCATGGACTCCCCCGTTTGCTGACACGTCGCGCGACACGCCACAAGTCAGCATCCCCGGCGCAGCCGCCGCGCACAACTCACCCTGCACACTGCTCAGTTGATGCACACCTCATGATTCCCAGCTCGCGGCAGAGGACCGCCCGTTCCTTAATGCCGTGACCGGGAAGGTTCGCCGGGTTGGCGTGGTCAGGCCGCCGTGGTGAGGGGGCGCCCGCCCCAACGAATGCCTTTCTCGCTGCGGATGCGGGCACGTTCACGGCGTTGGGCGGCCAGGACGTCGGGGTTTCGGGCGTTGGTGTTGCGCCAGCGCAGATATCGGTGCAGTTCGCGGGTCTGGACGGTGTGATTCGGATGGTGGGAGTTGGCCAGGGTGAACTGCCGCAGCGGGCCGAAGTGGGCTTCTATCGGGTTGGCCCAGGACGCATTCGTCGGGGTGAAGCACAACTCGACCTTGTTCTTCCGGGCCCACCGGCGGATCTTGCTGCCCTTGTGGGCGGAGAGGTTGTCCAAGATCACGTAGATCGGGGCGCCGTCCGGTCGCGCGGCCCGGATGGACTTCAGCGCGGCCAGGGACTGGGCGGCGCCCTTGGGACGGCGGTTGACGCCCCACAAGGTGTCGTCGCCGACCGCGTAACAGCCATGGAAGTAGGTGACCCCGTGGGTGCGGTGATAGGTCGCCGGCACCCGGTGCGGGCGACCCCGCTCGGCCCAGCAGGACCCGCCGGTCGGGCGGATCCCGAGTGGCCCGAACTCGTCGAGTGCGAGGACGTGCTCGATCCGGTCGAGCTTGACGTCGCGCTCGGGATCGGTGGATTCCTTCCAGGTCTTGGCGCGCTGGAAGGTGATCCCGCGGCGGGCCAACAGACAGCGCAGGGCCTCCCGGCCGATGCGGATGCCCCGCCCGTGCACCTTGCGCAGGTAGGCGGCGAGCTTGCGGATCGACCAGCGAGTGAAGGGCTGGTCGAGCTTGCGTGGGCGGGTCTTGGCCGTCTGGACGACGAAGTTCTCGTCATCAGGACTGAGTTGGCGGGGACGGCCGCCCGCCCACCGGGGGTCCAGACAGGCCAGACCGATCTGGTTGAAGCGGTGGATGACGCCGCGGACGGTGCCCTGGTCAGCCTGAACGAGTCTCGCGATGACCGGGACGCTGTTGTCGCCCGCCGATGCCAGCAGCATCATGGCCCTGCGGAACCGCACCGTGCTGGTATTGCCCCGCAGCACGATCCGCTGCAGAGTCTGCCCCTCCTGTTCGGACAGCCTGCGCACCCTGACCGGCTCTGCCATCAGATCTCCCCGTGCTGATCGGACATGTCACCGCAGGCGGCCGACGTGTGGCCACCTTGCACCAACCCGGTGTTCGATGCCGATCACACCAGGAGCACGGCAGGAGCATGACGCAGTTCACAAGGAAAGGGTGACAGGGCGTTGTCGCGGGCCGCTGAGACTGTCGACGGCATGACGATCACAGATGAGGACTGCCTCCCCGAGACCCTGGGGTTCAACGAGCAATTTGAGGCTGCCGCCGCGAGCCGTCCAGCTCGCGGGCAGGCGCCGAGCGCCGCCACGCTGGCGCTCCTGCGGCGCAACCGGCTCGGCGGCGACACGCCACCGGTAAGACTGCCGCACGGCCAAGACCGCGTCGTTGAGGGCGCAGTGAAGGTACGGGTCTTCGTGCCGGACCACGTCGACGGCGTGTACCTGCACATCCACGGAGGCGGCTGGGCGTTCGGGTCCGCGGACGGACAGGACGAGCGGCTTTGGCGGCTCGCCGTGGTGAGCGTGGACTACCGCCTCGCGCCGGAACACCCGTTCCCCGCCGGGCCCGACGACTGCGAAGCGGCTGCCCGGTGGCTGGTGAAACACGCCGCGGCCGAGTTCGGTACCGACCGGCTGCTGATCGGCGGTGAATCGGCCGGTGCTCACCTCAGTGTCGTGACGCTGCTGCGCCTTCGCCACCGGCACGGCATCACCGGCGCGTTCCGGGCAGCTCACCTGCTCTTCGGCCCCTACGACCTGTCGATGACACCAAGCCAGCGGAGGTTTGGCCCCCGACAGCTGCTGAGCAATGCCGACACGCTTCGGGGCGGCTATGAGCTGTTCACACCGGGGATGGGGGAGCAGCCGTAGCCCGGAGGTCTCGCCCCTGTTCGCGGACCTGGCCGGGCTGCCGCCCGCCCGGATCGTCGTCGGCACCGAGCAGCGCTTCGGCGACCAGCTGGCGCACCGCGGCCGCCGCTTCCTTGGTGCCGATCCCGAACTTCCGGGCGATCGCGTCGCGGGTCATGAACCGTTCGCCGGGCTCGTAGCTGCCGTGGATCGCGGTCCGTGCAAACGCGGAGGCGGGACTCCCCCATGCGCCGCGACGCGGTCACCTCGCGCCACCAGGCGCTGGAGGCCGCCAAGAAACTCTCCGGCGTTTGACCCACCCCCTTTGGCCCGGGCCACCCTGTGCGCGGCCGGGACCCTCTCCTGGACCACCTACTCCTCAGCTTCACCGTCGCGGTCGGCACGGAGGTCGTTTCCGCGGTGAACATCCGTCGTCCGATTGGGCGAGGCAGCGTTTGTCTGGCGCGGCGACTCACGAGACTGCCTGTACCTCTGGAGATCATCCAGGGAGTGCCGGACAGGAAGACAGGAATGCGTGCCTGCTCATCGCCGGCTCCCCTCACGATGTGCGGAGAAGACCCTCTATGGAGCCGGAACTGGTGGCTGCATCCGATACTGCGGCCTTCAGCAGCGTCCTTGCAGCGGCCGCTACAGCCGCTGTCACCGTGCTTGGCGTCATGTTTCAGGAATGGCGCTCGCGCCGTTTCCGGCACGGTCGTCGCAGGATTCTGCTCGAGGATGCAGCGCAGCAAGTGGCCTTCGTCATGGACTGGTGGAGAGCCCTGGACACCCTGAATCCGCAGGCCGACCACCGCGACGCGGCAAAGAATCGCGGCCTTGTCTGGCTCGATGAGGCATCAGCGCTCGTTGCCCAGGCCCGGACTGTTCCTGAACCCCAGAGGGCTGCCCTGTCAGCCAGGAACGTGTTCCTGATCTACCGCTTCCACAGCCTATCCGCGGAGGTGATCCGCCTGTGTTATTACGCCGCCCTTGTCTGGACCGCCGTGACTCTGGCGGTCATTCCCTCTGACGCGGGTACCGAGTACTTCGTCTCGGACTTCGCCGCGATTGCCGCTTATGTAGTGGTCGCCTTGCTGCTACGAGCCTGGGCGATCCGGGTGAATCGAAGCCGGAACCCTGAGACAGGGCCAGCTGATCCTGCGTCAGACTCCCAACTCCTATAACCAGAGCACTGACGCGATCCGGCGAGCCATAGGCGCTTCGATGGAATTGAATCTTCAGCCGGAGTGAGAGGCTCACCGCTGTGCTCCTCCTCTACGGCGATGATCCGTGAAACCACCTCGTCATCCTCGGAAAGGAGATACGGCAGTTGGGTAGAGTGCCGAGGTCTGGCAGTCGAGCGCGGCCGCGGCGGGTGTTGGGGCTCCCTGAAAAAAACGGGTCTGGTCGGCACTTCGTGACCATCACGATCGCGTCATTCGCCCAGCCACCGGGTGTGTTCAGCCTCTCACTTGGCCGCACGCCCTTCAGAGGGGCCGGAGCCGTCCAGCCGCCTCCTCACAAGGCCGCTATGAGGTCTCGGACTCAGCCCGGACAGCAGACCGCAGCACCTAAGCATCCGGCGGATGCGGCACAGGCCCCCAAGACACGGCAGTGCCGTTGAATGTGGTGTTGGCGAAGTCAACTGTGCCACCGAGAAGCCTCGCATCGGTGAAAATAACGGCGCCGCCGCTGAACTCCGCGCTACCGATGTCGACGGTGCCGCTGCTGAACACCGCTCTGCGGAAGGTGGCCCTGGCGCCGCTGAACGCCGCGCCTTTGAAGCTGACGGTGCCGCCGCTGAACGCTGCTCTGCTAAAGTTGATGGTGCCGCCGCTGAACGCCGCTCTGCTGAAGGTGACCCTGGCGCCGCTGAACGCCACGTGTCTGAAGCCGACGACGCCATTGCTGACTGTCGCGCCGCTGAAATTGACCTTGCCGCCGCTGAACGCCGCCAGGCTGAAGTCGACCGTGGCCCCGCTAAATTCAGCCAGACCGAAGTGGACCTGGCCGTCACTGAACGTTGCGCCGAGGAAGTGCACCTGACCGTCACTGAACATTGCGCCGCCGAAGTAAACTCCGCCGCCACTGAACGTTGCATCGCCGAAGTCCACTTTGGCGCCGTTGAACGTTGCGCCCTTGAAGTCGATGGCGCCGCTAAACGTTGCGGCTTTGAAAGCGACTCTGCCGCTGCCGAACGTCGCGCCAGTGAAGACAACCCTGCTGCGAAAGTGGCTACCCGAGAAATCGCCACCGTCGAAGACGGCACCGGTGAAGTCAAGGTCGCAGTCTGTCCACGATGTGCGTTCCTCCGGCTGCTGGAGGTGGTCACGGATGACACGAATAATGGTGTGCCGGACTTCGCGTTCGCCTTCCTTGTGCCCTGCTGCCGTCGGGTTGGCTTCGTAGGGCATTCGGAGGTAAGCGCACAGCACATCGACGCAGACCTGCCGTTGTTCCTGCCAGTCGTCTGCGAGCCGGGCGAGGGCGTAGACGCCAGCGAGGCGCACTGCGGCCCGTTCGTGACCGAGCTGTTCAGACGCCGTGGTGTAGCGGTCGGCGAGCTGGCTGGCATCCGCGCGGTGCGCGTCTCCCTCGGCGAGGAGTTGCTTGCGGTAGGCGTAGATACCGGCGAGAACGGCTCCGGTGAGCGTCAGGACGGTGACGGTTGTCTTGATGACGTCGTTGATGTCGACCAGCTTGCGCGGTGTCTGATTGTGAGCGGCATCCGCGAATAGGTGGTAGATGCCGTGGTAGAGCCCGAAGCTGAGGACGCCGACGACGCTGAGGGCCAGGAGGGCGACGAGCCAGACCGACCATAGGTTCGGCGTATACCGTCCATGCGGAGCCTGACGCCGCTGTAGGAATGCTGCCACGTAAGGATCATGGAGGCAGGCGAGCGCCGCCTGCAGGAAGTTCCCGGAATCCCTCACCCCCCGCTCTCGCAGGCGACGACCCCGCCACCGCGAAGCTGATCGCCGGATCCATCCTCCCGGCGATCCACGCGTTCACCGACGCCGACAACCAGGACGCCCTGACCCTGCTGCGCGCACTGCGCAACGAGGTCCTCCGGGCCGGCTGAACGACATCCATGGAGCGCGGCCGCGAGCTCCGTCTTACCGACTCATGCCCTCACAGCTCACCTGAGGAAAGAGGGTGTGTGCCCCGATTGAGAGGCTGCAGGCGAGCGTGGCGAGTCGGCGGTGCAGGGTCCACTTCACAGCACACCGCGTCTATCTGGACAAACGGCCTGGCGTCGGTATGAGCATCGGCTCGCCGTGGTCTACCTCCAGCGAGGCGGACACCTGACTCTTGGACCGGCCCGCGTACCAGTGCACGTAGATCTCGATGATGTCGACCACGGTGAACGTTCTCCTTGCCATTCGGCGCGCCCGTCGGCCTCTCGGCTCACGGGGGGCTTGAGCGGAAGTCCGTTTCAGCAGGTCAACTGGCCTGGTGACGGCGCCTCCGCAACGCTGCTTCTCGATAGCGGGAACGTCTGCCGAGGGGTCTTTGTCGATGGGGGCGCACGTCGGATGCGCTGACCATGACGCCGTGCGCTCGATGCTCCATCACGGTTCTTGCTGGGGAGTCCTTGGCTCCCCGAGAGGGTTCCGTGGGCTGTTGGCGCGGCGGTAGGTTCAGGCCGTCTGCTGTCGTGCAGGGGTGGGGGAGTCGTGCTGCTGGCCTTGGTGCTGGTGAACGCGGTGCTGTACGTAGCCGCTCTGACGGTGACGGGGTTGCCGCTGGCGGAAGGAAGAGTGTCGGCGTCCGTGATGAAGGTCTTCGTGCTCGGCTCGGCGCTGGTGATGACGTTCAACCTGCTGGTGATGCTGTACCTCGGGTACGAGTGGGCGACGGGGAAAAGGGGCGCGCCCACGTTCGTGGTAGCCGCGGTCATATGTGGGCTCTCGGCGTTGAGCGGTTCTTCTCGGGGCGGGAAGGCGAGCTGATCGAGTTGTGAAAGGGCTCTTCGGCAGAGGCGTCGGCTCACCGGGCGGGCTCCCTCGTTAGCTCTTGTTGCGCTTGTGCTGCGGTGGAGGCCACCTCACACTCAGGCGGCATACGCCCCTGCGGCTCGGCTCAACTGGTCTGCAAGGAGTTCCGCGCACGGTTTCGAACAAGCCCCGCTCACGGATCGAGGGACCGCGACGACTCCGAGAGGCCCAGGTCCTCCGAAACAAGATCACGCTTCGTAACCCTGGAACCATCCCAGGCGTATCGGCGTGCAGATATGGGGGGAGTGCCGGGGATGCCGTGCCCCATCGGGACAGGCCTGCACGGGCCGACAAACGGATACGAGTACGGACCACATGGATTCGATCCACGATGACGTAGCGGAGTTCGCGGTACTGCTGACGCGTCTGAAGGAGGGTACCGACCGCAGCTACGCGGCACTGGCCCGCCGACTGGGCATGCACGCCTCCACCCTGCACCGCTACTGCTCCGGGGAAGCAGTCCCGCAGGACTTCGCCGGCATCGAGCGGTTCGCCGTACTCTGCGGTGCCTCCCCCGAAGAACGCACCGAGCTGCACCGCCGGTGGATCGTGGCAGTCGCGGCACGGCAGCGATCACACCCCTCCGATGCCCGGCGGGCACCCACGCCCCGCGACACCACGAGCACCGCGGCCTCAGCCACGTCCACGTCTGCTAGTCACAGCAGCCCGGCGGCCGAGGCACCCGAGCCGGCCCCACCGGCCGACCCGCGTCCCCACGCCGGCCGCCCCCGACGGCGGCCCGTGCGATCGACGGCGCTGGCGGTCTCGCTCGCCCTCGCGCTCGCCGGTCTCACCTCTTCCGTTGCCGGACCCTTTTCCTTCGGCGGTGAGTCGTCGACCCACGCCGATACGGCCCCACCGGTGGCCCCCCTCACCTGGACCGCCAACTCCCACACACCCGGACTCAGCGGTTGCGGCGAAGCGTACGTCGTCGCCAAGTCACCGCGGCAGGTCCCGCCGCCGCCACACCCGGAGGACATCGCAGCGTGGGTCGCCTCCCAGCGGGCGGTGCACGGTGGCTCCACCGGCGTGCGGATTACGGTGCAGGGACGCGGCTCCGCCGCCGTCGTCCTGGAGGCCCTGCACGTGCGCGTGGTCAACCGCGTCACCCCCTCCGCCGGCCGGGGCACCGTCTACTCCTTGAGCGACGGCTGCGGCGCCGGCATCGTCCCCCGCTTCTTCTCCGTGAACCTCGACGCGTACCAGCCCTTGGCCCGTTCGATGCCCGGCGACAACGCGGCGGGCAAGCCGATCCCCGCGATCGACTTCCCCTACCGGGTGTCCCTACAGGAACCCGAAGTCCTGGTGGTCTCCTCGCTCAACGAGTCCTGCACCTGCGACTGGTACCTCAACCTCGACTGGTCCTCGCAAGGCCGCACCGGCACGGTCCGCATCGACGACCACGGCCGCCCCTTCCGCACCACCAGCACCAAAGGACTGCCTGGCTACCGGTACGACCGCTTCAATTACCACCCCGGCCGCTGGGTCCCGATCCCCGCCGCCAACATGGCGTCGATGGGCGACTGACGATGCAACAGCTCACGCAGCCCGCCCGGCAGCACAACCCGGCGGGAGCAAGGCCTTGTTCGGCCTCGCCGACGGTGGGACCGGGCGAGGCCGGGGAGGGGCAGCGCAGCTCGCACGTCTGTCCGGCTGCAAAATCCCCCAGCGCAGACACCACCGTCGTCCGCCTCCCGTGCCGAATTGGCCAGTTGCCGAACCCGCTCTACCGCGGCCACCCCCAGCACCCCAGGCACCACCAACGGGTCCGGCGCCCGCCATCCCGGTGCACCGCGGAGTGGCCGGCCGGTGTGAGCCGTCAGCGGGCGCTCGTCGTGCGGATGTCGGTGACGTCGCCGAACACCGGCTCCAGCTTCACGACGAGGTCGGTCCTCACCGTCGGCGACTCCCCGCCGCCGAAGCTGTGGGTTACGACGATCTCGCCGCTGTTGACACCCTCGCTCACCGTCCAGTCCACCGGAACGTTCTGGGCACGCAGGACACCGTCCACCTTGTTCTTCTTCTCCCAGGCCCCCAACTGCTTGGCGAAGGCGGGCGTCAGGTAGTGCGCGCGCAGCGCCTTGACCAGCGCGGCGTCCGGGCCCATGGGGGCGTCTTTCGCGTCGACGTACGCGCCGTAGAAGTCGGCAACCTGGGTTACCGAGTCACCGGTCTGGCCACTGACCGACCGCACCGCGGCGGACGACTTCGCGAACGCCTTCGCGGAGGCGATGCTCATGGTGCGGATGCCGGTGATCTGGCCGGTCGGCTCCTGCTTCACGACGAGCCTGGTCGTCGTCGGCGACTCCCCGCCGCCGAAGGTCAGGGTGACGACGACGTCGAGGCCGTTGCCGACCTCACTCACCGTCCAGTCCACCGGGACGTTCTGGGCACGCAGAAGACCGTCCACCTTGTTCTTCTTCTCCCAGGCCGCCAACTGCTTGGCGAAGGCGGGCGTCAGGTAGTGCGCGCGCAGCGCCTTGACCAGCGCGGCGTCCGGGCCCTGGGCATCGTCCTTCGCGTCGATGTACGCGCCGTAGAAGTCGGCAACCTGAGTCACCACGTCACCGTTGAAGCCACTGACAGACCGCAGCGCGGCGGGCGCCTTCACGGATGCCTTGGCGGGGGCGGGGGCCGGGACAGCGGCCTGCGCCGCCACCTGCGCCGACACACCGAGCCCGACGGCCAGGACGAGACCGGAGGCGAACGCCGCACGGCGGCCCGAACGACGACGTGTGTGGGTGTTCCTGCTCATGTCGTGTCTTCCTTCTTGGTTAGTGGTCCGTAAGAGGTCGCTCCCGGCCCGCGCCGGCTTCCCACCGACGCGCCCGCTGACGTCTCGCCGCCCGTGCGTCCGCTCCGAGGACATGACGGTCTGACCGCCCGAGCGGGCACGAGTCGGCCGGATGTCCCCACCCCGAAAGGTCGCGGGGGCGACGGGCGCCGCAGGACGCCGCCCGTCGGGCAACCGGGCACACAGATGCCCGGTACGCAGGCACAAGGCGGGAGTCGTCACCAGGCTGCTACCGGAACCTCAATCCACCCCGGCCGGTGCGACACCCACAGCTTCAAAGACACCAAGGGCCCACCGCAACCACCACCGCACAACCCGCAACGACGCAACCATCCCACCCGCCCTGAACTGCGCAAACAAGCACTGCCTGAGACGCCGTCCTGAGATGCGGCGACGAACTCGCGCCGTCTCGGCCGACCCCTGGACACCACCGACACAGCCAAGACCCGCAATCCCATCCATCGCGGCTCCCAGTCCCTTCCCGCCGCGACCAGGACCACCGACCGGGGCATTCGTGAGCCGTCTCCTCCATGATCCGTCTCCTCGATGAACAGCACGCCGAACGGATCGCACTACGCCGTTGCAGTCGCCTTCCCGGCCGTCGTGGCGCCCACAGCCCCACGCGGCCGCATCCCTGCAGCACCGCTCCGCCTGCCGTACGGGCCCGCCGCGACGGGACTCCCCCGAGACTCAATACCACCGTCGTCCTGGGGTCACCGGTCCGTCAGATGCCGGACGAGTCACGACGCACGGGCTGTTGGACCCTTGCCCGGATGGGGTGTCCGGGACGTCGGTCGGACAGCGAGAAGTTCTGCCATGGACATGGCCGGGGATGGAAGCGTGACGGAGGCACGATTTCTGGGTGGGGTCGCAGAAAAGCGGAATCCGCGACCACCTCCGACGATGAGCCGGCTCGGTTCCGGTTCCACCTCGCCGAGTCACGGCCCTCGGGGATCTCCGGCCGGATCGGGTCGCCACCTCGGCCCCCGCCTCTCCGCTCCCATCACGAGGACAGCCCCCAGCGGGCGAGCGGGACTGTGAGCGGGACCACCTGGCGCAACCTCGCCATCGGCGCCCTGCGGCTGGCCGGCGTGACCAACATCGCCGCCGCTCTGCGACACAACGCCCGCGCTTCCTGCCGTTCCCTGCGTCGTGCGGCGGCTGCCCGCCGCCCCTCCACCTCAACGACCGCGCGAGCATGTCTGCGCCGGGTCTGTTCCGCTTCGAGCGCGGTGTGCTCGCGCAGCCGGTCCTCGAGGACTCGGTGGCGCTCGCCGCCGGCCAGGCCGGGGCAGCTCCCGGTCGACCTGTGCCGCGATCTTCGCCTGCCGGGTACGTCGCGTGTGGATCACGTTGTTGCAGTTCTCGCACTCGCCGCCGGTGTCCAGCCGGATCCCGTCGTCGTACCGGCGGTCCGAGCACGCCTGACGCTGCACCAGGCCGCGGCGGATCAGCCATGGGTACGGGCGGTCGACCAGTGCCTCGCCGCCGGTTTCTCCAGCCGGTCTGCCAGCAGCCGCGGCGCCGCCTCTGACTGCTCCAGCATGCCCGCCAGCCGCGTCACCTCCGCCTTCGCGGCCGCCTCGACCTGGTCCCGCTGCCAGCCGGACAGCCGCTCCCACAGCCTCTTCGGCCCCTCCGTCCTCTCGGCCACCCGCTACGTCCTGCTGACGATCCAGGCGCGGAGCCCGCCCTCTTCCTCGTGCGGGGTAGTCACGACAAGCAAGGAGTCGCTACCCGGAACGGCGGAGACAGTACTGACGTCTTGCTGGGAGAACGTGTGATCCCAGACGGTCTGTTGCTTCTCCGCCTCCCACATGACAGCGCGGCTGGACGATGTGCCAGCTGCGTAGTACCGACCGGATCCGAGCACAGCCACCTCGAAAATATGATCATCGGGGAGTGCGGATACCGTCTTGTCGTGCAGGACAGTACGTGTTTCCACATCGACTGTCACCGCGTGCCCGTCGGCTGTGCCGAAAATCGCGAGTTGCCCGTCATCGCTGAGCTTTACGCCATTGGCCGCGCACTGACAGGTCGCAGGCTTGGCTGTGTAACGGGGATTTCCGGTGCGCCAGGTCTCAACGCCCTCCAAGCTGGCGGCGAGAAGTCGACCGTCGTCCGTGACGGCCCAGTCTTCGTACGCCGTACGCCCACTGTCCGGGGGCGGCTTGTCCGGGTAGGCAATCGATAGGCCCGTCGCGACGTTCACCAGGTGGATGTCGAAGTTTCCGTAGACAAATGTCTGTCCGGACCGGCTTAGGGTGCCAGCGGCTTCGTCGGGGTCAATTTTAAAGTCCTTCGGAGCACCGCCCCGAATCTTTACGGCGCGTATGAATCCGGTGTCCGAGACTGCGGCCACCGTGCTGCGGTCACGTGAGACGTGTAGATCCTCCACGCCTCCGGGGACAGAAGTCAGCAACTGCGGGGCAGTGGCGTCGTCCAGGGAAACGAGGTGCACCTTTCCCGCCGACGTGCCCAGGACGAACAGCCGTTGGCTGATGGCCGCGACGGCCGTCACTCGATCCTGTCCAACGGTCGGCAACTCACTCAGGAAGAAGCGCGGCCTTGGCTCAGCCTGCTCCGAGCGTTGACTATGGCCACCGGGCCCTTTGTGGGGGTTCCAAAGGGCCACCCCAACACCGGCCCCGATCGCCGCGAGCAGCACCAGCGCCACAGCCAGGGTGCGCAACCCTCGGGAGTGGAGGTGGAGACCAGCGGTGATTCCGTGCGCACGTTTCACCCCGTGCTCCCCTTCGACGGCTTGGGTTGGATAAAGGCTTCACCTACACGGAGGCGCTGGTCGGAACCCGTCCAGGTGCTGTCGTAGTCCCACGACCACATGGGTGGGTTCGGTAGCGGGGCGGTCCGGAAGGGCTTCCCTTTGTTGTCCACACGCAGAGTGGACGTTTTACCCTCCGAGGTAACGTCGAGTTCCAGGTACCAGGCGTAGCGGGCGTGTTTGGCCAGGGCGGTCACCAAGAAGGTCTCGATCTCCCCTTTATTGACCGTGAAGCCGAATGGGCGGCCATCTGTCGCCTTGTACTTGGCGCGCGGCAGGGCTTGGTCAAGGTCAATGTCGATGGGGCGGAGGTTCGCGTTACCGGCCGAGGGGCACGTCAGCCCGACAGTTGGCGGCGGCTTGTCTCGTTTTACGACGATGACCCGGAGGTTGTTGATCTGGACCTGATGTGACGCGCTTCCTTGCACAGCGACTTGTAATTTGCTCTTCCCAGCGTCCACCCCACCATTCTTCGTCAGCCAGTCGTGAAAGGTGGAGCATCCCCCACCCGGCCCGGTTGCCGGCCGTGTGCCGATCGGCACGACACCGACGATGCTTTGGTCACTGAATCCCCCGATCTTCGCCGGGTTTGTCTCGACGGAGACGGTGACGACTGACTCGGCGTCCTTGCCCCAGGTCTCCATTGCGGTGGTGAGGTAAGTGACGGCCCAGGAGGCGACGCCGACAACAACCGTAGTCACGATCAGTCCCGGCAGTGAGAAGAGTAATTCTCGCCATTGCTTTTTCTCGCCAGCGGCTGAGTCGTCTTGCGGCTGTGGAGCTTGGTTGGTACTCGTCATGACACCGCCGTAGGTTCGTACACCGGGCCCGCATCGTCACAAAGGGGATGTTAGGGCCAGCACCATGACTTCAGCACCAAGTAGCCTAATTTTCGGATGGGTTGGCCTTCTTGCTGCTATGAGCGCCATCGGCCGGTCTGCCCGCCCCGCTCCTGCAGAGGTCGTCCATCGGTCGTGCCCGGCGTGAGGTGCCGGACAGCAACTACTGCCGCTCGGGCATTCGGTCTTGAGTCGGGGTGAGGGGTTCGAAGGCTGGCGCGGAGGAGCTCACGGCGGTGAGGAGGTAGACGTCGGGGGCGTACTTGCCGGCCGTGCGCAGGCCGTGCAGTTCGCGTCTGGCCACCGTCAGAGTGGCGGTGTTCCATGCTGGAGCGGCGGTGGCGAGGACGAGGCGATGCGCGGCGACCGCCTGGCAACCGTCGAGGAGTTTGCACAGCTCTCTTTTGATGTCGCGGTGGACGTCGCCCAGGGCGTTGGTCTTCTTCGCTTCGCCGAGCCAGATTTCGTCGGCGTCGGCCAGGGCGAAGTCCATCTCAACGAAGGGTCGCCGTCGCGCAGGATCTCGAATTCCGCTGCCATCAGGGGGCGGCGCATGCCCCTGCCCTGGCGGCGCAGGTAGCGGGTGGCCTGCAGGGGCGCGTGGGCGTTGTTGTCGATGAGTTCGGCAACAGCCAGGTGCAGTTCGTAGGCCCACTCGGGTTCGCTGGTGTCCGTCCTCCAGCGTGCCTGGACGAGGTCGTTGCCGGCGCCGCAGCGGCGGCAGCGGTAGTGCTGTGCGATCTCCTCCAGGGGGTAGAACTCGAAAGCCGGGCACTCCTCGCAGCCCAGGACCAGCCCTCTGCGCAGGATTCCCTGTCTGGTCCATTCGTCCACCTGGGCACGCCGCTGCGGGGTGTCCCATTCGGGTACGAGGGGGGTGGCGGCCAGGGCGAGGAAGGTCATCACCACCGAGGTCTTCAAGAACCACCAGCCGTCCTCGGGCTGGCCAGGATGCTGCTGGCCGGGCAGGAACGTCTGCAAAAGGTCCCATCCGGGGCCAGCGGCAAGATCCTCGAGGGCTGTGCGGGAGCCGAGAAGGCGTTCGGCCACGGCCGCCCGTTTGCTCGCGGCACTCGGCTGCACACGGTGGGGCTGGGCCGCCAGGCCAGAACGGCCGGCAGGCTCGGCCACCGCAACCGTGGTGCGGCCAACGTGCCCGCAAGGGAGGCACCATGGGGGACGAAGTCGAAGCGGTGGGAGGAGTAGGTGATGCCCCCGTCCGCGGCCCGCACCAACGCCTCCCACGAGTTGCCCTGCCCGGCGTGCAGCGTGGCACCGGTCAAGGTGCGGTGGCAGCGGGTGGTCCGAAGCAACCAGCAGGACCTGCCACTTATCCCGGGCGGCATCGAGCCCGGGCGGAACCTCCGCAGGCAGCCCCAGGGCCGCCTCCAGCGAGCCGTCCGGCAACACGATGGCCGGCAGCGAACGCGGCAGATCCCACGCCTGCTCATGCACGTAAAGGCTGTTTCCGCGGGTGCGCAGGTCCTCCACCGGCACGCAGACGAATGCCTTGTCGTCCGCCTCCTTGCCGTTGATGAAGGCGCGCGGCCGCCGGTCCCACATCGTATGCATCCGCGCCGCAACATCCTCCACGGACATCGAGGCACTGGTGACCCGGATCGTGCCTGGCCCCCTCCAGCGCGGGAAGCGGCCCATGATCGTGAACGGGCTCGGGTCCTGCCACGGAAGCCACATACACGGGCCGTGGACCAGGCCGGCGAGCTGGGCCAGCACGAAATCCTCCGGCCGGCCCCCGACAACCACCACCGGCTCGGCCCAAAGACGGTCACGGTCCAGGCGCACGCATCGGGCTGCCGCAGGATCGAGCAGGGCGAGCGTGTCCTGCGGTGATGCAGGGTGCAGCCAGTCCAGCAGCGCGGTGCTGGCCCGCTGGGTGACCCCGTCCCGCCAGCGCGCCTCATCCGGCACCAGATTCTCGGCGGCGGGCGCCTCCAAGTCCACACCCACACGGGCCGCATAGGCCAAAGCAGTCGGCGTCGTCACCAGAGGAAAGGGCACGCCCAGGACCGGCCGGACGGCCACGTCGGCCAACGCGGTCAGACCCATCTGAGCCGGGGCGGCTAACAACTGCGTCTCGTCCGCCAGCGCAGGATGATCCACCACCGAGGCAGGCACGACCGCTCCGGCACAGCCTCCCCAGACCCGGCTCCTGCTCGGGGTCGAGTTCGAGGGCATGGTCGAAGTCGGCGAGCGCCGCGCCGTGTTCAACGACACTCAAGATGCCTATGTGGGCGGTGGGGTGAGGGCATGCTGTGTGCCGACGGATTTGGGTGCATGCCCGCGATACGGCAGTGCGGGCGGGTGAGGTCATGGGTGGCGTGAGGTGTCGATGCGGCCGACGACCTGCTGCAGCAGGCCGGGGTCGGGGCTGGTGGCACCGGTGGTGATCAGGGCGCGCCGGACGTGGTGGGTCAGCAAGGTCCAGCGGCGCAGGCTGCCGTGGGCGAAGTGGCCATCGAGCGCCCAGAGGTGATCAGGTGCCACGGTGTGCCAGAGCGGGTGCAGGGCGGCAATGGTGCGAGGGATCTGGTCGCGGGTGAGGGGCTGGAGGGTCAGCCAGGCCGCAGTGCGGGCGTGCAGCATCTGCTGGGCCCGCAGGGCCCGTTCACCACGCTGCCCGGCGATCAGGGACCACGCAGAGTCCGCCGGGAAGGTCGTCGTGCAGGAAGCGGAGGTACTCGAAGCAGGCGTCGGGTATCCGGTCGGCTTCGTCGACGGTCACGATGCGCGGTCCGGCGCTGAGTGCGCGGCGGATGAGGGAGTCGGTGGCAGCCGGGTCGGTGGGCGGGGCGCCTTTCAGTCTGAGGGTGTGGTGTAGGTGGGCGCGTAGATCGGCCGGTCCTGGTCGGGCTCCCAATCGGAGCAGGAGGTGTGCGTCGGGGAAGGAGGTGAGGGCGGTGGTGTGGACGGCGAAGGTCTTGCCGACGCCGACGCCAACGTCGCCCAGCACGCTCAGGAAGCGCTGTTGCTGGTGAGCGTCGGTGAACGCGTGCCTGATTGCGGTGAGGCCGGGGGTGACGACGGTGCGGGCCCCGGCCAGGCTGAGGAAGTGCAGTTCCTGGGGCGCGGGCGTGTCTGCGAGAGGGAACAGCTGCGTGGCCGCGTCCTCTCGCAAGGCCGCCTCGGTCAGCACCGGGCCAGAGCCCAGTCGACGATGCGGTCGTCGACCTTCTCGGCGCCGAAGTGCTCCATGCCTTTCAGTACGTGTTTGGTCACCTTGACCCACTCGCGGAAGGAGAAGAGGGTGTACTGGGTGTCGATCCGCTTCAGCAGTGCCTCGTCGACGTCCCGCCACGCGGGGTGGGAGTCGGGTACGGCGTGGAGGACTTCGTCCTCGGTCATGGCCAGGATCTCCAGGCGGATGTAGATCCTGGATGCAAGAGCCGGGTCGCTCTGTAGGGTCTCGTAGGCCTCACGGCCGCCGACGAACAGGATGGCGGGCTTGGGGTCGCAGTTGTCCCACAGTTTGCGCAGGAACTCGAAGTTCTCCCGCCGGTACTGCTGGGCCTCGTCGCACACGATCACGTACGGCCGCCGCGGCAGAGTCTCGCGCAGTAGTTTGTCGAACGCGGTGGGGGTACCGGGCATCTTGCAGCTGAGGTTCATCTGGTGGAACAGCTCCTCGCGCAAGGTCTTTCGGGCCGGGGCGGGAGCGGGCGAAGTCCAGGGGGAGGATCAGGTCCGGGTTCATTTCCTGGATCGTGGCGCGGGTGCTGAAGCTCTTGCCGAGCCCTGCGTCGCCTAGATGACGGACATGGCCTTCGACTCGACGGTGTCGATGACGGTGTCTTTGATCTGTAACAGGGTGTCAGTGGCGACCAGGGTGGAGTCCTCGAGGCCAAGGAAGAACTGCGGACGCAGGTCGGGTCGGCGGCGCGGCGGGGTGGCGGGCTGGCCTGCGTCCGGCACAGCACGGCGTTTGGGCATGTGCTTGCGTTTCGGAGCGGTGGTCATGATGCGTCGTCCTCCGTTGAAGGAGCAGGGGTCTGACCGGGGCGCCGCCAGGTTGGCGGGAGCGGGGTCAGGGGCTGGTAGGGCTGTTCGCGCCGTCGCGGCGGTGTGGATGGGGTGGTGCCTTCCAGTTCGGCGCGTGCCTCCTGTTCCGTCATGCGGATGGCACGGACGGGGAGTTCGGGCTGAGTGGAGGGCAGGTGGCGTTCCCGCCTGCGTTCGGCGGAGCGTTTCAAGGCCTGGCGCAGCACCTCGCTGTGCTCGTCGCGCTCGCTAAGGACTTCCTTGCGCATCTCCTCGCTGACCTCGTTACTGAGGAAGGCCCGGCCGAGATAGCGGTTGCTACGGAAGGTATAGAGGTCGATCTCGTGGTCGTGGTGGGCATCCACCGCACGCGCGGCTCCAGACCGATGCGTCCCACACCCTTCTCGGGCATGTAGTAGCGGTTGCGGAACTCCACTCCGTGACTGGTGACCTTGTGTACCTTGTTGTCGCTCTCCAACATGAAGCCACGCAGTTCTTCCGGGCTGGGCTCGGGCCGGATCTCGGTGGGGTCGCTCAGCCACGTCTGAAGCGGTGTCATTCCGGTGCGTTTGAGGACGTGCTGGGTGTTGTGCTCCTCAACCCACTGGCGCAGCTTGTGGACGCACGCCTCGAAGGTCAGCGGCGGGTCCTGGTCGCCAACGCGGCGCCTGTGGTCAAGCAGGGGTGCCTTGGTGTAGCGGGGCAGGTCATCGAAGAACCGGGTCATGCTGGTGCCGTTCAGCCGCTCGATCCCGCCCTTGTGACGGGCGCTGCGCACCTTGTGCATCGGCACACCGAGCAGGCCGAAGGTCCGCCGGACGGTTTTGGACATGAAGTCGGAGCCGCCGTCGGCCCGCACCAGGTGCGGCAGCCCGCCAGCGGGCCCGTAAGGGGGTTCGCGCAACACGGAAGCCCGTACGGCCGCCAGGACCGATCCGCGGTGCGCAGAGCCGGCGGTGACCGCCCAGCCCATCACGTTGCTGGTGCCACGGTCCTCGAACCACGTCACCCACACGTTCGACAGCTCCTTGTCGGGCATCATCACGACGGTCGGGGCCTGCTTATGATCCCCTTCCCACACCTGGTTGCGGGCGACCGTCGGGCGCCGGAAGGCAGGATCGAAACCGCGGGCAGCTGGGATGCCTTCCCGCAGCCCGGCCATGAAACCGGGGTCAAGGTCACGGGCGATGGCGTCGTGCAGTGTAGTCAGACCGATCGGCCTCTCCCCCGCCTTCTTGGCCTCACGCACCAGATGCTCGTGGGCGCGCTTGACGTTGCCTCGGTAGTCGGCGAGGACATCGATGATCTCTTCGGTGATCCGGAAACGCCTGCGTTCGGGCTTCTCCGGTGAGCCGGTCTCTTCCGCCTCGGCCTCAGGCTGCGGGAGTCGGGGGAGCTGACCACCGCGCACATGAGGCTCATTGCCGAGTCGGCGGACGTGAGTCTGCGGCAGGCGTGGCGCTGGCTGGCATCTGACGGACGGCGGCAGGCCTCAGCTCCTCGTCGCGGTGCCGATCCAGACCCTCCCCGCCGACCTGACCGACGCCTACCGCAGTGCCGCAGTGCCGCAGGGGTGTTCTTCCACCTGCTCGTCGCTTCGGAAGAGGACCGCCAGATCTTCGCGGGCAACATCCTCACCGCCGTCCGAGCGGCCAAGCCGGCCCGTGTGGTGTTCCCCACCAGCGGTTTCCCAATCGCTCCCGCCATCGGCGGCGCCGGCTCGGTCCTGGCGACGCAAGCTCCGAACCGGCGGGCAGCGGATTCTCCTTCCGGCGCGCGGACACTCAGCCGACCGCCTCATCCCGGCCGGCGGCACCGCCGTGCGTCCGCGTGGGCCAGAGGTGACAGCTACCAGGCCACCCGGATCATCCCCATGTTCATGAAGCTCCGGACCGGCGCCCCCACTCGCCGCCCGCACCCGCCTCACCGAGACCGACAGCTCCCGCATCCTGCGCCGGGGCTGCAGCTACGACCGCGGGATCGGCATCGTCGGCAACCTCGGCATGGCCCTGATGTTCTGCTGTTACCAGCGAGACACGAGGCAGTTCGAGGCCACCCAGACCCGCCTGATCGTCGAGCCGTCATCGACTTCATCCTGCCCACCAGCGCGACTGCTCCCGCGCCCTGCGCGGCGCACGTGACACCAAGGACCGTCTCGGTCATGGTCCGCTCACGACTTGGACCGTGTAGCCGACAGGGCCCGGCGCCGCTTCGCTACGAGCGGTGCTCCGGAAACAGGTGCCCGCGTCACCGGCGGCAGATGTCGGGTTCGTGCCGGTGGTCTTCCCCCGATGGTGCGCTCGGGGCAGCTGCGTATGCCGCGCACTGCGCGCTGTCCACCATCCGGTCGCTGTCGGACGCGGCATTGACGAGGCTCGCGCAGCACACGGCCAGAAGCAAGCCGCCTGCCATCAGCGGCAGCCTCCGGCGTGCGGGTGGCGGGGCCAGCAGGGCGCGCACACGCTGCGGCACCACCCCGCCGGTCGCGGCCAGGGCCGCGGGGCGGGGCGCACCGGCGGATGCCAGGGCGGCACGGCCGACGGCGTGGGCGACTACCGTGCGGTCGCCGACCCGGGCCGCGGCCTCCTCGTCGGCCCAGCGTTCCAGGACGAACTCGCCCGCGACGGCCAACGGTCGCAGCACTGGGTTCAAGGCCGCCGCGAGCAGCCACAAGCCCTGGAAGAGGTGATGGCGCCCTCGCAGATGGGCTCGCTCGTGCGCAAGCAGGGCCGCGCGCTCCCGGTCGCCGAGGCAGCGCAGCATCCCGCGGGAGACGACGACGCGTCCCGGCTTTCCGGGCAATGCGAACGCGATCGGGGCGTCGTCGTCCAGTACCACCAGCTCCGTCTGTGGTAGCCGGGCACACTCCCGCCGCGCCCGGACGACGTGCCGGGTCTGCCGTACGGCGGCGATGCCCAGCGAGACGGTGCCCGCGGTCAGCAGCAGCGCGCTGGCAACCGCGACGACCAGGTACACCGGGTCCTCGGCGCGCAGCGCGGTCACCGACCAGCGGCCCTGCTCCGCGACCTCCGGGATCTGCGCCACACCGGTGAACGCCAGCAGGGCCAGTGCGCCCGCCCAGCCGACGGAGGTGACGAGCGCGGCGCAGGCCAGCGCCCAGGCGGCGGGACGCGGGGGCAGCAGGGGGGTCAGTCGGGGCGCCAGCACAGCGAGCACTGCCGTGACCGCGAACGGAATGTAGACGCTGAGCAGCACGGCTTTACGCCCTCCCTCCGGAGTGATCGTCCTCGGCGCGCGCATCGTGCCCGGACAGGAGCTGATGCAACACGTGCTCGTCCTGCTCGGACAGTTCCGAGACGAAGCGGGCCAGGACCGCCTCGCGGTCGGAACCACCCTCGAGCAGCGACCGCATGCGCTGGGCGGTGTGCGACGCCTCGTCCCGCACCGGCTCGTAGGCGTAGCCGCGGCCCTCGCGGTGCCGGACCAGCATCTCCTTGTCGTGCAGCCGGGACAGGATGGTCAGGACGGTCGTGTAGGCCAGGTCGCCCGGCAGCGCTTCCCGGACCTGGCCGGCGGTCAGCGGGCCGTCGGCGGCCCAGAGCGCGGCGAGGACATCACTCTCCAGTTCGCCGCGGCCTCGCCTGCCGGACGCCCCACGGGCGCCGCCGCCCTCTCGCTCCTCCACCGGATGCCTCCGTTCGCTGTCCGTCCGCACAGGCTACCCGGCCACCTCCTACTAGTTGTAGAAGGTATGCTCCGAGCTTCAAACCACGAACTACTACAACTCGTAGAGTTCCGCCGCTCCCGTCCCCTGCGGAGGAAACCCATGCCCCACCGCGCGAGCACGGCGCTCAGACACACACTCACGGGCACGCCTCCTCCGCAGTCCGCCGCGACGCCCGGCGCGGGACGGGTCGCGATCGTCTCCGCGAGCGTGGGAGCCGGTCACGACGGTGCCGCCGCCGAGCTCGCCCGCCGTCTCGCCGCGCAGGGCTACACCGTGGACCGCCTCGACCTGCTGGACCTGCTCCCCGCCCACCTGGGCCGCACCGTCCAGGAGGGCTATCATCGGATGCTGGTGCGAGCCCCCTGGGCCTACCAGCGGATCTACTCCAGCACCGAGCGCGCCGGGGGTGGCGGCCCGGTGGCGCGGGCGCTGCTGCGCACGGCACAGGACCGGGTACTGCGCGCCCTGCCGCCGGGCACCGACGCCGTCGTCTCCACCTACCCCGGGGCCAGCCGAGTCCTGGGCAACCTGCGCCTGGACGGTCGACTGGCCGTGCCGGTCCTCACCTATCTGACCGACTTCTCGGTGCATCCGCTGTGGGTCGCGCCGGGTGTGGACGTCCACCTCGCCGCTCACGCCGTGCCCGCCGCCCAGGCGCGCACGGCCGGGGCCCGGGACGTGCGCGTGCGCGGGCCGGTCACGGACCCTCGTTTCCGGCCCTGCGACGTACGGGGGCGTGGCCGCGCCCGGGAGAGGTTCGGGCTGCCGTCCCACGCCCCGCTGGCTCTGCTGGTCGCCGGGTCCTGGGGGGTGGGCTCGGTCCGTACGGTGGCCCGGGAGCTGCGTGACTGCGGCGCCGCCTTCCCGGTCGTCGTCTGCGGCCGCAACGAGGCCCTGGCCGAGCAGCTGCGCGCCGACGGCATCGACCATGCCTTCGGCTGGGTCGACGACATGCCCTCCCTGATGCACGCCGCCGACGTCCTCGTCCAGAACGCCGGCGGGCTCACCTCGCTGGAGGCATTCGCCTGCGGCCTGCCCGTGGCCAGTTATCGCTGCATACCCGGGCACGGGCTGACCAACGCCGCCGCCCTGGACGAAGCCGGCGCAGCCGTCTGGATACGCGACCCGGCCGACCTCAAGGCGGTGCTGTGCGAGCTGATCGACGGCCCGCTCGGACGTCGGCAACGGGCAACGGGATTCGCCCTGTTCGCTCAGTCCCCCGACGGCTGCCCGACGGCCGAGATTGCGCGCGTGCACCGGTCCGGACTCCCCGACCGGGGTTTTCGTCCGGTTGCACCCCGGCACCGTACGACGCGCCGGCTCGCCGCCACGGCCGTCCTCGCGTCCGTCGTGTGGGCCGGCGCCGTCGCCACCGGGGTGGCGACGACCTACGACGGTCCCGACCTCGTCCACGCCATCAGCCACCGCCTCGACCCGGACGGCTTCCCACCCGAGCACACCTCCCCGCCGGAAGACGACCACTCGTGAACATCGCCCCGACGCTGCGCACGGCCGCCCTCGCCGCCGTACCCGTCCTCGCCGCCGCCCACGCCGCACCCGTCGTCTCCACCTTCGGACCGCTGCGCAACCGCCTCATGCCCCGCCTCTCGGGCCGCGGCCGCATGAACCACATCGCCCTGACCTTCGACGACGGCCCCGACCCCCGCTCCACGCCGCACTTTCTACGGCTGCTCGCCGGGCGCGGAGTGCACGCCACGTTCTTCCTGCTCGGCGGCGAGGCACACCGCTCCCCCGGCCTGGTCCGCGAGATCGCGGCGGCCGGTCACGAGGTCGCCGTCCACGGCTGGCTGCACCGCCCCCTCCTGCTGCGTGGCCCGCGTGCCACCTATGACGACTTCCGCCGGGCCCGCGACACCGTCGCCGCGATCACCGGACGGCAGCCCACACTCTTCCGGCCCCCGTACGGCGTCATGTCCACCGCGGCCCACCTCGCGGCCCGCCGCCTCGACCTGACCCCGGTGCTGTGGACCTGCTGGGGGGAGGACTGGACGGCACGCGCCACCCCGCGCACCGTCCACCGCACCGTCACCGCCGACCTGGACGGCGGCGGCACGATCCTGCTGCACGACTCGGACTGCACCTCCGCCCCCGGCGCCTGGCGCTCGACGCTGGGCGCGCTGCCCCGGATCCTCGACACCTGTCAGGAACGGGGCTACGGCGTCGGCCCGCTGCGCGACCACGGCTGACCAGCACGAATGCCGAACAGTCGGGGTACGGGCTCGGCAACACACCTCGCCAGCAGCTGCCGCGGCTTCGCCAGGCGTGCCCGTGCGTGTACGCCCGCCTGGCGCCCTCGCTACAGGATCGCGGAAGGAGCAGCCGGGATGTGGGCCGTGAGGCCATCGCGGTCGTCCAGGCGGCCCGTGTCCTGATGAACAGGCTGATCGTGGCCACGAGGGTCATCCCTCGATGCAACTGCTGGGGCCCGGCGCCCGGGGCACCGGACGCCCGGGTCGGGGGTGGCGCCGTCGGGTTCGTGGCCGCGCGCCGCAAGGTCCAGGTGCCGGTCCCTGTGCGAGAGGTGTCGCCCATGACGCCCGGCTCCTCTGTCTCGGCTTTCGTTGTAGTGACCGTTTGCGTCCGGTCACCCACAGAACATCTACTACATCTTGTAGATGTAAGCTCGGCGAGTGCGGTTCCCTCCAGGCCACGTGCACGCGGATGGACGAATCGCAGACACAGGGTCACCGGAAAGGCATCCTCGCCATGACCACACCGATCCATCCGGCATCACAGCTGGCCGTGAACGTGCTGGACGCTCATTCGCTGCTGGCGGCGTTCGGCGTGCTGGGCGTCGGGGTGGTGATGTTCGCCGAGACAGGGCTGCTGGTCGGCTTCTTCCTGCCCGGCGACTCGCTGCTCTTCACGGCCGGTCTGCTGTGCACGGGCTCGGCGCAGGGGAGTGTGCACCTGTCGCTGGGGCCGCTCCTGGTCGCGGCGGCGGCAGGGTCTCTGGCCGGGGCGCAGTGCGGCTATGTGCTCGGCCGGAAGGCGGGTGGAGCACTGCTGGCCCGTAGCCGCTCGCAGCGTCTGCACGAGGGTGCGAAACGCGCCGAGGAACTGCTGGAGCGATACGGACACGCGAAGGCGATCGCGCTGGCCCGTTTCGTGCCGGTGGTGCGGACCGTACTCAATCCGATGGCCGGCGCGCTGGAGGTACCGGTGCGGACGTTCACGCTGTGGCAGATCATCGGCGGGCTCGTGTGGAGCCTCGGACTCACCCTCGCGGGGTACGCGCTGGGCTCGTCGATCCCGAACGTCGATCGTTACCTGCTCCCGCTGGTGGCGTTGATCATTTTCGTGTCTCTGATCCCCCTGGCTGCCGAGGTGTACAAGGCTCGGCGGGATGGCCGGCCCGAGGGGGGACGCAGGTGATCACGGCTTTCGACGGGTCGTCTGTCGACGGCCCCGCGTATCTGGATGTGGTGCGTCTGGCCCGGCATGCGCCGGCCTGGCTGGACGGAGCGGTGTCGTTCTGGTCGACGTACGGGCTCGCGGTGTTCGCCATGCTCGCGCTAGTCGGCTGGTGGTTCGCTCGACGGGATGGGCATGCGGCTGCGGTGAGGGCGCTGGCCGTACCGGTGGTCGTGGTCGTTGCGTATGGCGTGGATGCCCTGGTGAAGCTGGCGGTGCGCGAGGACCGGCCGTGCCAGAGCCTTCGGGTGAAGACGCTGGAGACGTGTCCGGCGCCCGGCGACTGGTCCTTCCCCAGCAACCACACGGCGATCGCCGCCGCCGCTGCCGTGGCCCTGCTCTTCGTCTCGCGTCGGCTGGGAGCGGTGGCGGCAGTGGCGGCCCTGGCGATGGCAGTCTCACGGGTGTGGGTCGGCGCGCACTATCCGCACGACGTCATGGCCGGCGCGCTGGTCGGTGGCCTCGTCGCACTGATGTCGATGCTCATGCTGCGACGGTGGTCGCGATCGGTGGACCGGTGGATCGCCTCCAGCCGCCTGCGCCAGCTGCTGAGCGCCTCATGAACCGGCGCGACGCCGCCGACCTGGCCGGGGCGGTCGGTCTCGGCGCTTGGGTGGCGTTCGGCGTCCTCACGATGGTGGTGCTCGGCCAGGACGGCGCTCAGCTGTGGTCGGACGGCGGGCTCCTGGCCTGGTCGCTCGGCCATCGGCCGGACGTCGCCGGGGCGCTGGCCCGAGGGGTGACCGATACCGGCAGCGGTGCCGTCCCTTACGTCCTCGCCGCGTTGGCCGGCATGGTCGCGGGACGAACCGTGCGGCGACGGATGGGGGCCGCCGCACTGGGCCTTGCCTGTCTGGGAACCGGTCAGGCGCTGCGCTACGGGGTGATGGCAGTCGTCCAGCGGCAGCGTCCCGCCCGTGCCGACTGGGCGGCGTCCGCGGGCGGTTGGGCGTTCCCCTCGGGACACACCACCACAGCGGCCCTCACTGCCGGTCTGCTGATCGTCGCGGTCTCACTGCGCGCCCCGAGCGGCGCCACCCCACTCCGGGTCGTCATCGGGTGCTGGGGCGTGCTGGTGGGCCTGTCCCGGGTCTATCTCGGCGTTCACTGGTTCACCGACGTCATCGGAGGCTGGCTGTTCGCCACCGGATGGCTCGGAGTCTGCCTGTACGCGATGATCCGGTGGCTGCCCGCATCGTTCGTCTCCGGCACGCCCCGTGCGCCGGACAATCCAACGGAAGGCCATGCGCCACAAGATCCTGGTCGTCGAGGACGATCACGCCCTGCGTGACGTGCTGCGTCGCGGCCTGCTCGACGAGGACTTCGACCCCGTGCCCGCCGCCGACGGCGCCACCGCCCTGCGGCTGGCCACCGACGACATCGCGGCCATCGTCCTGGACGTCGGGCTGCCCGACGCGGACGGCCGGGACGTCTGCCAGGCGCTGCGCGCGGGCGGGTTCGCCGCCCCGATCATCTTCCTGACGGCCCGCCATCACCTCACCGACCGGCTGTCCGGGTTCTCCGCCGGAGCCGACGACTACCTGTCCAAGCCGTTCCATCTCGCCGAACTCGTCGCCCGGCTGAGGGCCGCACTCAAACGGGCCGCACCCGCGACCGTGGCCACCGCCGGAGACCTGGTCCTGGACGCGACCCGGCACAGCGCACACGTCGGCGACGTCCATATCGACCTGTCTCCCACGGAGTTCCGACTGCTGGCCACGCTCATGGCCGCAGGCGGGACCCTCGTGTCCCGCCGCGACCTGGTCAGGGCCGCCTGGCCGGACGGCGCCCAGGTCAGCGACAACACCCTCGACCAGTATCTGAGCCGACTGCGCCGCAAGCTGCGCGAAGCGGGCAGCGGCCTCGGCCTCACCACGACACGCGGGATCGGGCACCGGCTGTCATGAACGGGCTCGCGCGCCGTCTGGCGCCCCGCACGCTGCGCGGTCGGCTCTCGCTCGTGGCCCTGACCACCGCCGCGCTTCTGATGACCGTGCTGACCGTCGTGTTCAACACCGCGATGGACCGGCACCTCCAGCACCAGGCTGACGACGAACTGCGCAACCGCGCCGCCGCCGTCGCCACCACCGTCGACACCAGCGGGCCCCGAGTGCGGGTCCTGGAGACCGTCAACGACAGCCTGCTCGACGCGAACGTGTGGATCTACGCCGGGACACGCCTGCTGGAGAAACCGCCGTCCGCCAGGGCCGACAGTGCGCTCACCCACGCCGCCGACCGGCTCGCCGCGCGGGGCAGCCCGGTCTGCGCGACCATGCAAACCGACAACCCCCGTTTCGTCCGCCTCTGCTCCCAACCCGTGTCCGGCCTCCGCAGCACCGCCACCGTCATCACGGCCACGGATCTCGCCCCCTACCGCAGCTCCGCCGACACCCTGCTGTCGGGCTCGCTGATCCTGGACGCTGTCATGCTCGCGTGCACCTACGCGCTGACGCGGCTGGCCGTCGGGCGGGCGCTGCGCCCCGTGCGCACCATGACCGACCAGGCCACCCAGTGGAGCGCCGTCGGTTCCGACCAGCGTTTCGGCGCCGCGGACCAGCCGGCCGAACTGGCCCGCCTGGGCACCTCGTTGGACGCACTGCTGGACCGCATCCGCACCGTACTGCGTCACGAGCAGCAGCTGACCGCGGAGTTGTCCCACGAACTGCGCACCCCGCTCACCCGGATCGTCGTCGAGCTCGACTGGTGGCGGGCCCGCCCTCGCTCGGCCGCCGAGACCGAGGCCACCCACGAGGCGATCGCGGAGGCCGCCCAGTCCATGCGCACCATCTGCGACACGCTGTTGAACGACGCCCGCGAAGGCGCGCAGAACACCACCACGGCCGTCGGTACCACCGCTGTCGCTCCCGTGCTGCGTCGGCTGGTCGAGGACCTCGACGCACGGAAGGAGCTGAAGACCGTCGTCGACGTGCCGGACCAGCAGATTGAGGCGGGCGTCGCTTCCGCTCTTCTCGAACGCATCGTCAGCCCGCTGCTGACCAATGCCGCTCGCTACGCCGGCGCCACGGTGACCGTGTCCGCAAGGCAGTTGCTTGGCGGCGTCCGCATCGACGTCACCGACGACGGTCCTGGCGTACCGGAGGAGTTCCTCGACGATCTCTTCCAGCCCGGCCGGCGCGCGGACTCGGGCGACGGGCACGACGGGGCAGGCCTGGGACTGCCGCTCGCGCGACGCCTGGCCCGCGCCGTCGGCGGCGAGGTCTCCCACGACCCCGAGCACACACCCGGAGCACGTTTCCTGGTCGACCTGCCCGCCGGATGACGTGATTCAGTCGGCCCGCCGGGCGACCGACTCCCGCTCCGTCATCTGCGGTGTTCTGCGCTCCTGCACCTGCGCGTAGGCCATCAGCCCGACCAGAACGGCCAGCAGCACGACGGAAGATCCCACAGTTCCGAGGTCCAGGCCGCCCTTGGCAACCGGCTTGGTCAGAAAGTCCCCGGCGGTCGCACCGAGGGGCCGGGTGAGCACGAAGGCGATCCAGAACAGCAGCACGTTCGGCACGACCGGCACCTTCACCAGCAGGACGAGGACGGCCAGTGCGCCCGTCACGAGCAGCGCGCCGCCGGCGTAACCGAGGCCGGAGCTGTCGGAGAGGAAGTCGCCCATGGAGGTACCGAGGGTGTTGGAGACGAGGATCGCCGACCAGAACAGGGCCTCGCCGCGGAAGGTGACGATGTCGCGGATCCGGAAGGTCATCCCGGTCGCCTTCCAGACGGCGAAGATCACCAGCAGGATCGAGACGAGGATCGCGGCACCGCTCGGATAGCCCAGGCCGAGGCCCTGCGGACCCCAGCCGAGTGAAGTGGCCCCGCCCGAGAGGTACTTGGCGCTCGCGTCACGGTTCATGAAGTCGGACATCGTGGTGCCCGCCATGCTGGTCGACAGGATCACCGTCCAGTAGAAGAACGGGTTGTAGTGGCCGGCCCTGAGCTGGACGACCAGTGTCACCACGAAGAGCACGAACAGGGCGATCGTGGTGAGGAAGTAGCCGAGTTTCAGGGTCTGCGCGAAGAGGTCGCCGGCCGTCTCGCCGAGGGTGGTCGCGGCGATCTTCATGATCCAGAACGCCAGGGTGACCTCGGGGAGTTTCTTCATGACCGACTTCGTCGTGCTCGCCACGTCGAGATCGGTGAGCATTTCCGGTTTCTGCAAGGTGGGGGGCTCCCATGCGGTCGAACAGCAGGGCGCCCGACCGCGACACGAACAAGCACCCTGTGCAATCAGGCGACTCCGAAAGGTGATCGCCGGAACCGACCCTGGCAGCGCCACCCTGAACGCATCCTGAACGACTGCCGCGTGCCTGCTCAGGCCGCGTGTCGGGCGGCGTGCTGCGGCTGCGCCACGTCCTTTCGGGTCACCGAGAGATAGATGACCAGGCCGAGGATGACCGTGAGGAACAGCGCACTGGTGATGACGGTGCCCAGGCCCCGGCCGCCGTCACCGGTGGGCTGGGAGAGGTAGTCGCCGATGGACGCGCCCAGCGGACGAGTGAGGATGTAGGCGATCCAGAAGCTCCACACCACGTCCAGGCCGAGCTTGAAGTGCGCGAGGGCGACCGCGGCGATGGCCAGGCCGAACAGGACCGCGGAGAGCCAGCAGCCCAGGTTCATGCGCTCGGAGACCAGGTCACCGGCCGCGGTGCCGAGGGCGAAGGTGAACAGGACGGCGAGCCAGTAGTAGGACTCGCGGCTCGTGGTGTCGATGTGGTGGATGGACAGCGTCCGCTCACGCCGGTACCAGACCACGAAGACGATCGCGAGGATGATCGCGAAGACGGTGGTGCTGGTCTCCAGCGGTACGCCCATGTTGTCGGTCAGGTTGTCGCTGATCAGCGTGCCGACGACGCTGATCAGGGCGACGGCCGTCCAGTACACCCCCGCACGGTAGGCGCTGGTGCGGAACTGCACGACCAGGACGACCGCCAGCAAGGCGCTCATCAGCACCGACACACCGGTCAGGCCGAGACCGGCCTTCTCGTTGAGCAGGTCGGCCGCGGTCTCGCCGACCGTCGTGCACAGCACCTTGATGACCCAGAAGTAGACGGTGACTTCGGGCACCTTGTTCCAGCCCAGTCGACGACCGGAGGGTGACACCTGGGGGTCGGCCGCCGAGGGCCCGGGCGTCTGTGAGGTCTCGTATGTCATGAGGCCCGACCGTGCCACGGGACACCTGAACGCATCCTGACTGCCGTACGTCACCGGCTGCCCCATCCGCCTCTCCCGAGCACTATGAGTCCATGACGACTCATGATCACGGCTCCTGCATGGCGGCGTTCCGCCCCGCCCCGTCCACCGCTATGGAAGAAGGCCGCCTTGAGCCGCCCGACTGTCGCCCAACCGCCTGCTGACGGGATGACGGCCTGGCTGCGCCGTCGGCTCGGCCGGGCCGTCGTGCTGTCCTACGTCGCCGCCCTCCTCCTGCCCGGCCCTGGCCTGTGGCTGCGCCGCGACCACACCGTGCCGATCGGCACCGTCACCGGCCTGCCCTTGAGCACCGCCCCACTGCTGTCGACGCGCTCGTCGCCACCATGCACTGGATCAACACCCACAGCGCGTCCGACATCGCGAACAAACTGCCGACGTCGTTCGTGTCGAACCAACTGGTGACCAAGGCCGACTACATCCAGGCACTGACCGAGGACAAGGGTCAGTTCCTCCCGGACGGCATCATGCCGGCCGGCGGCCCGAAGACCTCCCTGGCGACGGAGAAACTGGTCGGCAATGTGAAGGGGTCGGTGGACCTCAGCAAGACGTTCACCAACGACTTCGCCCTCCAGGCCAACAAGACCGAGGGCTTCAAGACCACCACGACCCCGGCAGGACCGACCGGCTGAACCCCCCGCCCGGCAGGACGCCGCCCAGGTGACATCCACCTGGGCGGCCCCGCACGCCCGCTGTGCGCCGTAGCCGCGACCTCGCCGTCACAAGCCGTCAGGAAAGGAAGGCCACGCGGACGCCCTGCCTGACTCCGGCCAGAAATCTGCGCGGAGGCCTGACCGTCTTCTACATTGGCCTCGGATGCGTGGACTCCGCGCCGCTGCTCGGCGAGGAGTGTGCTCCGCGTTCGCCAGTTGCCTCGGCCGGCCCCGCGCACGAGCCGACCGCAGCACTCGGGCACTCGGCACCGCTTCCCTGTACTGGCGCGGCGATCAGGCTCACGGTGACGAGAGCCCCGCCCGACGGACGGTTGGCCAGGCTCACCCGGCCGCCGTGTGCCGCGGCGATCATGGCGACAATGGCGAGGCCGAGCCCACCGGCACTCTCGTCGGCCGACGAGCCCGACGGTGGCCCGGCGAGCATGGCCGGCGGGAAGCCCTGGCCCTCGTCACCCACGCACAACTTCACGGCACTGTCCGCTCGTTCGGTGCTCAGGACGATGCGGCCGGGCCCCGACGGGCCGGAGTGGCGCAGGGCGTTGTCGAGGAGGTTGTGCAGGACTTGGCGCAGCCGTACCGGATCGGCGTCGGCGGTTGCCTCGGGGGCCGCAAACGTCTCCACGGTGAGCGTCGCACCCTCAGCGGTCGCGCGGGCGCGGAACGCCTCGGCCGCGTCGGTGAGCAGTCGTGGCAGGGGCACCGGTTCGCGGCGCAGTGGGAGCCGACCCTGTCGGGTGCGGGCCAGGACGAGGAGGTCCTCGGCGAGCCCGACGAGCCGGTCGGTCTCGGTGGCGGCGGAACGTAGGGCGGCTTCGAGTTCGGCGCGGTCGCGCGGGCGTGCCGTGGCCAGCTCGAGCTCGGCCCGCAGCAGGGCCAGCGGGGTGCGCAGCTCGTGTCCGGCGGTGTCGACGAAACGGTGCTCGCGTTCCAGTGCTTCCTGGAGGCGCGCGAGCATGGCGTTGAGGGTGTGCGCGAGACGGGCCAGTTCGTCCCCGGTCGGTGGAACGGTCAGGCGCCGTTCCGGCTCGGTCTCGGAGATCGCGGCGGCTTCCCGGCGGATTCGCCCGACCGGTCGCAGGGCCGCGCCCGCCAGCAGCCAGCCCGCGTACGAGGACGCCGCCAGGGCGAGCGGCCCGCCGATGAGCAGCAGGAGCAGCAGCCGGTCCAGTGCCTCCGCGCGGTCGCCGAGCGGTGCGCCGACGACGAGGACGGCGGGCTGTTCGACCGTCCCCGGCAGACGGACGGGCAGGGCGAGCAGTCGGGCCGGGTCGTCGATGCCCACGACATGGCGGCTGAGGAAGACCGGCTCGTTGACGGTCCGTGCGGTGCCGGGCGACAGCATGGGCGCGGCTGCGACGGCCGGGGTGGTCTCGACGACGTCACCGTGCAGCGTGAGGATCTGGCCGAACGACTCGTCGGGGTCGATGAGTCCACTGCCCGCGTCCAGCGGGGCCCGTTCGCGCTGGGCCAGGGAGCCGACGGTGGCAGCGGCCCGTGCGCGCAGGTCGAGGTCGACGGCACGGGTCAGTTCGGTGCCCATCCGGGTGTAGAGGAAGGCACCCAGGGCGGTGAGCACCGTCGCCATCGCCAGACAGAAGGCGAGGGTCAGGCGGAGCCGGAGGGGGAGACGGACGGGGAGCCTAGCCAACAGGGCGCGCATGATCCGCATCGTCCTTGCGGTTCGCATCGTCCTTGCGGTCGTCTCTCAGCCAGTAGCCGGCGCCCCGGCTGGTGCGTAGTGACCGCCGTCCGAAGGGCCGGTCGATCTTCTGCCGCAGGTAGCCCACGTACACCTCCACGACGTTCGAGTCCGCGTCGAAGGTGAAGTCCCAGACGTGTCCGATGAGTTCGGCCTTGGACAGCACCTGGCCGGGCCGCCGCATCAGGCACTCCAGCAGCGCGAACTCCTTGGCCGTCAAGGTGATCGGCGTACCGTCACGGGCCACGGAGCGGGTCGCTGGATCGAGGCTGAGGTCGCCGACGGTGAGCACGGCGGGCCGTTCGCGGGCGCCCCGGCGCATCAGCGCGCGCAGCCGGGACAATAGTTCGGCGAGTGCGAAGGGCTTGACGAGGTAGTCGTCCGCGCCCAGATCCAGACCGCGCACCCGGTCCTCGACGGCGTCCCGTGCGGTGAGCAGCAGGACGGGCGCCCACCGGCCGGCGGCGCGGATCTCACGCAGCACACCGAACCCGTCGGTGCCCGGCAGCATCACGTCCAGGACGATCACGTCGTAGTCGGTCTCCCCGGCGTACCAGAGGCCGTCCTCGCCGGTGGCGGCCACGTCGACCGCGAAGCCGTTCTCCGTCAGGCAGCGCCGCAGCAGCTCGGCCATGGGCGCTTCGTCCTCGACCACGAGAATCCGCATGGCGCCTCCTCGCGCAGGCCCTGCTGGTGTCCAGCGTAGTGGGGGGTGGCTAAGGAGACGCTGAGTCGATCCGACCGCACCCCTCAGGGGCTCGTGGGGACCGTTTCAGGGTCCCCTTAGCCACTCGCGAGCAGGCTCGAACCCACAGTTCGACGAGGGAGTCCCGATGATAAGCAAAGGATCGAAACGCGGCGCACTGGTCCTCACCGTCGTCGCCGGCTGCACGGCCACGGTCGTGCTGACGGCCTGTTCCCCGGGTTCGGGAAGCTCAAGCCACCAACCCGCGGCACCGACGACGACCACTCCCGCTCCCCGCAGCTTCTCGGCGACCGTCGACAACCCGTGGTTCCCGCTCCCGCCCGGCCGGACGCTGGTCTACAGCGGCATCAAGGACGGTGCCAAATCCACGGAGTACCTCACCGCCACCCGCGAGACCGAGAAGATCACCGGCATCCCCTGCCGCGTCGTCGAGGACCGCCTCTACACCGGCCGCACCCTCCACGAGGCCACCCGCGACTACTACGCCCAGGACGCCGCCGGGAACGTCTGGTACTTCGGCGAGGACACCGCCGAACTCGACGCCCACGGCAACATGCTCTCCACCGAGGGCACCTGGCGCGCAGGCCGTGACGGCGCCCGCCCGGGCATCTTCCTGCCCGCCCACCCCGTACCCGGCGCTGCCGGACAGCAGGAGTACTACCCCGGCCAGGCCGAGGACCGCTTCCAGGTCCTGGACCTGACGTCGCGCGTGTCCGTCCCGTACAAGACCTTCACCGGGGCCCTGCGCACGAAGGAATGGACGCCGCTGGAGCCCGGGGTCGTGGACAACAAGTACTACGTGAAGGGCATCGGCACGGTGAAGGAGGTCACGGTCAAGGGCGGCCCCTTCGAGGAGAACGTGTTGACGGCGGTCAGGGGCTAGGAGGCGCTGGACCAGGCCAGGCCAGGCACGGGTGTGTCGTCACGGTCGACGGCTGGTTCTGGCGGCACGAGGGTTGCGAGCACCGCCACCGGCTCACAGCGCCGAACGGCGGGCCAGCAACCCCAGGACCAGCAGTCCCGGTGCCATCGGCAGCCATCCGGTGAGCAGGCGATAGCCGATGACCGCCGAGATCGCCGTGTGCCCCGGTGCCCCGGCGGCCGTGAGCGCGAAGGCGAGCGCGGCGTCCAGCGACCCCAGTCCACCGGGCGTGGGGAGCAGGGCCGCCGCGCCGCTGGCAACAAGGTAGGCCATCACCACATGGCTCGTGGGCAACGCGAGACCGAGGGCGTGGACCACAGCGACGACCACGCCCGCGTGCAGCAACGCGAACGCGACCGAGCCGCCCCACAGCGCGCAGGCCCGCCCTCGGGAGCGATGCACCTCCCGCACGTCGGTCACGGCCCGCCCCACCGCCCGCCTGAGCCGACCGCTGGCCACCACCGCCGGCACGACGCCTGCCGCCGCCACCGGCGCCAGGACCAGCACGTGTGGGACCCGCGCCGACAGCGGGACAGCGCCCGGTGATGCCACCAGCAGGACGACGCCCAGCACGCACCGGACGATCCCGCCGACCGCCGCCTTCACAGCCAGCGCGGTCGCCGAGCGCCTGGTGGACAGGCCGCACCGCGTCAGGAACCGCAGGTTGACCAGGCTCGCCCCCGCCCCTGCGGGCAGGATGTGGTTGGCGGCGCACGCCGCGAACTGAGCGGCCACCAGCCGTCCCTTCGGCAGCCGCTCGATGACCGCCCCCTGCTGCGCCACAGCCGCGCACACCCACGTGGCGACAGTGGCGAAGCAGGCGAGCACCAGCCATTCCCCGTCGGCGGCGGCCAGTTGGTCGGTACCGCTGTCGAGGGTGGCCCGATGCGCCGCGAGCATGCCGACGGAGGCGACGAGCACCGCGAGGGTGATGCCCAGCCGCACGTAGTGGCGCCTGCTGGCGGTCACGCTCACGCTGCCGGACACAGTCACCGCGGTCACCGCCCCTGCCGGACGAATGGAGCGACGTAGGCGTGGTGAACGCCGGCCCGCTCCCTGGACCAGGTGCGCGCGTAGGCGGGCGGCGGGTCGCCGGGCTGGGCGAGGACGCGCGGCATGACGTGAGCTCGCCAGACGCGCAGGGCCACGTAGAGGACCAGACCGGAGAGAACCACCAGGTAGACCCGCAGAACAATGGTGGAGTCGGACCACGACGCAATCGGCGCGACGAGGAGAGAGATGCCGTGGGCGCGAGGCGCGCTGAAGAAGGCGGCGGGAACTTGGCCGCTGACCTGGCTGACGTAGACCGTCTCGTCCCAGCCGAGACCGAGATCAGGTCGTACGAGGACGAGCTGGGCAAGCGTGAAAGCCCCCGCGACGGCCGCGAGCCAAGGTTCGCCCCACCGGCCCCGAGGCCGGGCGGTCCGCGGTGGGAAGCCGGTGCGAAGGGCACTGGTCGTCGTGACGTTCGAGCTGTCGGCCATCCTGCACCTTTCGTCGTCACGCGCCCCGGAACCATGTTCTCCTACATTTCGTAGGAGAACATCTCACAGTACGGTTCGTCGGTTAGAGGCGGGTGAGAAGGCGCCCCTCACCTCACCAAGGTGAGGGGGTTGGCAGGCTGCAGCCCCCGCGACAGGCCCGAACGGCGTAGTGCCGACGAGCCCCAGTGATCTCGGCTGCCCGTGCACCGTTCAGGTTGCGTTCATGCTCGAAGTGCGATCGTGCGGATCATGACCGCAGAGCCCGTCCTCGATGAACACCCCCTCGCCCCCGTACGCCAACTGGCAAACAAGGTGCCGCACGTGACCGTCTACTTCTGGATCATCAAGGTGCTGACCACCGGAATGGGCGAGACGGCGTCCGACCTCCTGGCCCGCACGCTCGGCCCGATTCCGGCGGTCGCGCTCGGCGGCCTCGCCCTGGCGGCCTCCCTGGCCGTCCAGTTCGCTCTCCGCCGGTACGTCGCCTGGGCCTACTGGACGGCCGTCGTCATGGTCAGCGTGTTCGGCACCATGGCCGCCGACGTCCTGCACGTCGGCCTCGGCGTGCCCTACGCCGTGTCGACACCAGCCTTCCTCACCGCACTGGCCGCGGTCTTCGCCCTCTGGTACGCGAGCGAGCGCACCCTTTCCATCCACACCGTCCGGACTCGCCGCCGCGAGGCGTTCTACTGGGCGGCCGTCCTCGCGACCTTCGCCCTCGGCACCGCCGCAGGCGACCTGACCGCCACCATCGGCTTCGGCTACCTGGGCTCGGTCGCCCTCTTCGCCGCCGCCATCTGCGCACCCGCCCTGGCCCACCGCTTCGGCACCCTGGGCGCAGTGACCGCCTTCTGGACCGCGTACGTCATCACGCGCCCCCTCGGAGCCTCGCTCGCCGACTGGATGGCAATTTCCCGCACCCGCGGTGGCCTCGACTTCGGCCTGGGACCGGTCACCCTCGCCTGGACGGCAGCGATCATCGGATTTGTCGGTTACCTGGCCGTGTCACAACGCGACAGGGGCGCGCACGCCACGGCATGAGGCAAGGGCGCGCTGGGCCGTTTCCTGTACCGGCCGTTATCCCGGTGCTCGCCTCGGCCACAGCCCTCTCGCGCGGCCCGTCGCACCCACACGCCACCCGGGCAGAAGGCCGACTCGAAGATCACCAGACGGCACTTGCGATTCCTCGCGTCCAGCCGGCGTCCAGAATCGCGCGTCCAGGCCTCGAAAACGTCGGCCACGGAAGCGTGCCCAACGCCCAAGCCATCACATCAGAGCAGGTCAGAGCGATTCAAACTCACGCCTGCAGCCCTAGAGTTGAAGTCACGAGCAGCGGATTTTGTCTCGTTGCACCAAAGTCCTGAATCCGCACCCCTGCTGAGACGTTTCCGCAGGTCACAGACCTGCACAGTGGGGCGGGTGGGACTCGAACCCACGGCCGACGGATTATGAGTCCTTTGAGGATCTTGGCGGTCCTTGCCGATCAGTGTCGAATCACGCCGTTCTTGCAGGTCAGACGTGTGCACCTGTGTCGGCCTTGCGCGGTCCTTGTCGGTTGGTTCCTGTCCTTGCGGTCCCTTTGTGGTCCCTGTCGTTCCCTGAGGGGGCCTGCCCGATAGGGAATCCCGACTGTCACTACAGCTCAGCAGACGCGGTCGGAACTTCGCGCAGCGGATTCCCATTCCCCCGCACAGAGGCCCTGCACCCGGTGCTGAGGAGCGGGGCCGCTGCGGCAAGTCGTCGCAGTCCAGGACTGTGCCGCACCCTCACGCTGCCACACCAGCGGATCTGCGAGCGCCGGTGTGACAGCCGCAGTTCGCGTCAGTGGGTGACCGAGTAGGAGTGGGCGCCGGTGCCGGCCAGGGCGCCTCCTTCGACGATCAGGTACTCGCCGCGGATCGGGCTGCCCGACAGCCAAGACTCCAAAATCTCGCGGGTGCCGGCCGCGTAGCGGGCCTGTGCGGAGAGGGAGGAGCCGGAGATGTGCGGGGTCATCCCGTGGTGAGGCATGGTGCGCCAAGGGTGGTCGGCGGGGGCGGGCTGAGGATACCAGACGTCGCCCGCGTAGCCCGCCAGCTGGCCGCTGCGCAGGGCGCGTTCGATTGCGTCCTGGTCGACGATCTTTGCGCGGGCCGTGTTGATGAGGTGGGCGCCGCGTTTCATCGTGGCCAGCAGTTCGTCGCCGAAGAGGCCCTCGGTCTCCGGGTGGAGCGGCGCGTTGATCGTGACGAGGTCGCAGTGCGGGACCATGTCGGCGGTTGTCGGATGGAAGGTCAGGTTCAGCTCCTCCTCCACCTCGCGCGGCAGCCGGTGGCGGTCCGTGTAGTGCAGTTTCACGTCGAAGGGGGCGAGGCGGCGCAGGACCGCGAGGCCGATGCGGCCTGCGGCGACCGTTCCGACGTGCATGCCTTCCAGGTCGTAGGAGCGGGCCACGCAGTCGGCGATGTTCCAGCCGCCGTCGAGGACCACCTGGTGCGAGGGCAAGTAGTTGCGGACGAGCGACAGCGTCATCATCACCACGTGTTCGGCGACGCTGATGCTGTTGCAGTACGTCACCTCGGCGACCGTCACGCCGTGGGCGATCGCGGCGTCGAGGTCGACGTGGTCGGAGCCGATGCCCGCGGTGATGGCGAGCTTGAGGTTCTTCGCGGCGGCCATGCGCTCGGGGGTCAGGTACGCGGGCCAGAACGGCTGCGAGATCACGACGTCCGCGTCGGGCAGTTCGCGGTCGAAGACGGAGCCGTCGCCGTCCTTGTCGGAGGTGACGACGAGGGTGTGCCCGGCCTTCTCCAGGAAGGCACGCAAGCCGAGTTCCCCGGAGACGCTGCCGAGCAGGTGGCCCGGGGTGAAGTCGACGGCCTCGGGGGTGGGGGTGGTCTGGCCGCCGGGGTAGTGGTCGATCACGGGGAGGTCGTCCCGGGCGTATGTGGTGGGGTGTCCGCCGGTGGGGTCGTCGTACAGGACGCAGAGCACCTTGGCCATGGTCACGGCTCCTCAACTGCGTTGCTGGAAAGTGCTGTTCACGATCCCCGGGGTCGACCGCCCTGGTCAAAGCGAACTTCGCTATGCCGGGATAGCCCTCGACTATCAGCGGGGGCCGGCGCCTTCCAGGTGCGTCCGCAGCAACTCGTCCAGTGCGTCCCGTACCCGTGCCTCCCGTGCCACCTTGAGCAGTGCCTGCGCCAGTACCGACTGCGGTTCGCCGCCAGCGACGACCAGTCCGACCCGTGGTCCGCGCGCGGGCCCGTCCAGGGGCACCACCCGCATGCCGTCCGGTACGCCGAACATGTGCAGCCACGCGTGCGAGATGACGCTGGACCAGCGGCCGGCGGGCAGGTGTGTGTAGAGCCCGGCGACGCTGTCCGACTCGATGGCGGGTGTGGCGGTGGCATCGTCGGCGGCGAAGCACTCGTCGATGATGCGGCGGTTGCGCATCCGCGGGTTCAGTAGGCACAGCGGCAGGGTGGCGGCCTGCGACCAGCGTGCCCGGGTCGCGTCGGCGAGTGGGCCGTCGACCGGGGTGAGGAGTACGTATCGCTCCTCGTACAGCGGGAAGCGGCGCACCTGGCGCAGGGTGTCGTCGTCGAGGTACGTCATCGCGGCGTCGAGTTCGAATTCGGTCAGTTTGTGGGTGATGTCAGCGGAGGACAGGGACTCCAGGGAGACCCTGGCTCTGGGGTGCTGGTCGCAGAAGGGGGTGGTGAGGAGGGAGGCGGCGGGCAGTGCGGTGGGGACGATGCCGAGGCGCAGGGTGCCGGTCAGGCCGCCGCGCAGGGCCGACAACTCCTGTTGCAGGGCGTCTTGTTCGGCGAGGATGCGGTGTGCCCAGGCGAGGACGACCTCTCCTTCGGGGGTGAGGCCTTCGTAGCGTCTGCCGCGCCGCACGATTGGTACGTCCAGTTCGTGTTCGAGGCGGCGGATCGCGGCGGACAGCGAGGGCTGGGAGACGTAGCAGGCGGCTGCCGCGCGGGCGAAGTGGTGTTCCCGGGCGAGCGCGACGAGGTACTCCAGCTGGCGCAGCAGCATGATCGTCCTCCACGGCGGGATGCGGCTCCAGGCTTCGGGTGTGCCGACGTACAGCATGGGGCAGGCCGCGCGCCTGCTGAGGGTAAGTCCGAGCTCCCGCTGACGCAGGACCGTGTGGCTGGCCCCTGACGGAGCCGGGGCGACGGATCAGCCGAGGGTGAGCAGTTCCTCGTAGAAGCCTCCGAACTCCCGTTCCTGGTCGATGAGATGGATCTCCAGGATCCAGTGGCAGGAGCGCCCTGCCTTGTCGGTGCGCCGCAGCGGGGTGTCGTTGGCGGGGGCGATGTACGACTCCGTGTCCGCGCCGTCGATCTTCTCGTGCGGGAACTCCCCTACCAGGTGCCCGGCATGCCAGCCGCCCAGCTCCCACCCGGCCTCTTTCGCGAGCCGCTCGACCTCGGCGTACAGCCGCGCCCCGGTGATGTCCGGGTCGGTCTCGAAGAACTCCCGCCCGGCCGCGAAGACCCTCGGCAGGTCGTCGCGCAGCCGGTGCTTGACGGGGTCGTCGCCCAGCACGAATGTCCGGCCGAAGTCGGCCTCGTACTCCTCGAAGATCGGCCCGAAGTCGGCGAACACGATGTCGTCCGCGCCGATCATCCGGTCCGGTGGGTTCTCACGGTAGGGCTTCAGTGTGTTGGGTCCGGAGCGCACGATCCGCTTGTGCCAGTGCCGGGTCGTGCCGAACAGCTCGTTCGCCAGGTCCCGGACGCGGTCGCTGCCCGCTCGCCCTGACCCGGCGCGATGAGACCGCGCTTTTCGATCTCCGTGAAGAGCCGTTCGGCCTTGGCCTGGGCGTCCAGCAGTCGTGCCGCGCGCGTGGGTTCGTCGTCCGCCATGGGCCCGAAGGTAGGCTGCCAGATCGTTTCTCGGCAACCGAGAACAGCCACGGGGAAAGGTGGGTGTCCTGCACGTGCCCGAGACGATGCGCGACAAGCTCAGGTCGATTCCGGTGTTCGCGGACGTGGGTGGCGGCCGTTTCCAGGGGTACGGCCTCCCGGACAACCCGTTGTCCGCGATCGGCGAGTGGATCCTCGCAGCCGGCGCTGCGGGCCAGCCGGAACCGCACTCCATGAGTCTGTGCACGGTCGATGCGTCGGGGGTGCCGTCCAGCCGGGTTCTGATCGTCAAGGACATCGACGACGACTCCCTGTTCTTCGCGACCCCGTCCGACAGCCGCAAGGGCCTCGACATCGCCGCGAATCCGCACGTGGCGGCCCACTTCCACTGGCCGGTGACCGGTCGGCAGGTACGGATCGCGGGCACTGCGGCCGACCAGGGCCGCACCGCCTCGGAGAGGGACTTCGCCGAGCGGGGGCGAGGTTCCCGGCTCGCCGCTCACCTCCACCGACCCGGTCCGCTCCCCGACCGGCAGGCGGCGCTGGACGAGCTCGAACGGCTCGAGACGCTCTACCCGGGCGTGGTGCCGTGCCCGGCGACCTGGACCCTGTACGCCATCACCCCCACCGAGGTCGAGTTCTGGGAGGCGAGTACCGACCGGGTCCATTACAGGGTGATGTACCGCAGGGACACCACCGGCACCGGCTGGAGGCACGAGCTGCTCTGGCCCTGAAAGACGAGGCCAGAGGCTCAGGAGAGCAGGATCAGCGGCACCGGGTCGCCGGCACTCCAGTGCGGCGGTACGGCGGCCAGCGCGTCAGCGAGGGCGGCGCCGTGCAGGAACGCGGGGCGGTGGCCGCCGACGGGGCGTGCGGTGGCGCCGTCCCAGGTGACCGGGAGGAGGCGGGTGCGCCCGGGGGCGGTGCGGATGTCGCCGGCCAGTGGGATGCGGGGCAGGGCGGGCAACGGACGTCCCGTCAAGCCCGCGAGGAGCGGGGCGAGCAGGGTGTGTGCGGCAGTCAGGGCGGCGTACGGGTTGCCGGGCAGGCCCAGGATCCAGTGGCCGTTCGGGAGTTGGGCGAGCAGTTGCGGATGGCCGGGGCGGCAGGCAACCGTGTCCACGATCCACCGGGCGCCACTCTCTGCCAGCAGCACCCGCAGTTGGTCGGTGGCACCGACCGAGGTGGAGCCGGTCACCACCGTGACGTCGGTGTCGGAGGTGGTGTGGATGGCGGTGGCCAGTGACCGGGCGGGATGGTCGGGCACATGGCGTACGTCGGTCGTCTCGCCGCCCAGGCCATCGATCAGCGGGGGCAGCAGTGGGCCCAGTGCGTCGCGTACCCGGCCGGGGCCAGGGCGGCCGGTACGGACGAGTTCGTCGCCGGTGACCAGGACACGGACGCGGGGGCCCGGCATGTTGCACCGCGCAACTGGGTAGGTCTGCCAGTCCGAAGCGGGGCAGGGCTGGGGGACAGTACGTGGGGTGGCGTGAGGAGATCACGGCGGCACTCGGCGAATGGATCGCCTTGGAGGGAGGCGCAGGGAGAACAGCGCGCTGGCAGCGGATCGGGCGGGCGGCCCGGACCGGTGAACCCGGCCAGTACGCGGTGGACTTGCGCGGCACTGACATCGGGCCGGACCAGTTGGACAGCCTGCGGCTGGCCGGGCCCCACGACAGGGCGATCGAGAAGGACGGCTTCAGCGTCTCCGAGACGGTGCAGAACGGGTCCCTGCTCACCTTGCGTGTGGCCGAGTTCGCCGACATCACCGACGCTCACCTGTGGATGCTGAAGCAGCCGCCCACCTTCCTCATCGAGGCCCTGCGCGACGGCATCGCCCAACTGGGCGAACACCCGCTGGCCGCAGCCCTGGCAGCCCGCAGTATCGGCGGGGCTCCGGGAGCGGAGCTGGACCCTCCTGGATTCCACCCGGCCCAGGCAGACGCCTACCGGGCGTGCCTGGGTGAAGGGGTTCATCTGGTGTGGGGGCCGCCGGGGACCGGTAAGACCACGGTCCTCAAACGCGCCATCGGTGACCTGATCGCGCGGGGCGAGCGGGTGCTGCTGGTCTCTGCGACCAATATCGCTGTGGATAACGCCCTGCTCGGGGTGGTGCGGGAAAAACGCCACAGTCCGGGTGAGATCGTCCGTGTGGGCCCGCCGCATCTTAAAGAGGTGGCGGAAGACCCTTCGGTGTCGCTGCCGCTCATGGTCCGAACCCGATTAGCGCAGACGGCTCAGCGCCGTAGCGCCGTGGAAGCTGAGCTGGTCGACATCCGCGACCGCGCCGGTCAACTTGCCGCCATGGACGCTGCACTCGCCGGGTTCGACTCGGCCGGATACTTCGCTGCACTGCAACTGCTGCGCACGCCCGAGCAGGACCTGGCCTCCGCGCTGGCCCGCAGCGACGCGGCCGACGACCGCTACGCGCAGGCCGCTCGCGACATGGCCGAAACTGCGGAGGCGGCGAAGGTGGCGTCGGACCGGGCTGCCGCAGCAGAGCCCTCGCGCGAGGTATGGCGCGAGGTGAACCGGCTCTGCGACGAGTCGGCCAGGGTCCGGCAGGCTGCAGAACACCGAGCAGCTGATGCGTTGCTGGCCGCTGAGGAGTGCCGACCCCTGCGCAATCAGGTGAAGCAGTGGGAGGCGAAGGGGTCGGTGGCCCGCTGGCGTGCGCGCGAGAAGCTGGTCGCACTCCAGGAGCAACTGGCTGACGCCGAAGAGCAGGCGGAGGCAGCGCGCCAGCAGTGCGCACCATACCGCCGCCGCCCGGATCTCTGCACTCGATGCCAAAATCACGGCGCTGTCCGACTCCGTCCCGCTCAGCCGGGAACAGATCCGGCACCTCGACACAGAAGCCAACGCCACACGGGCGGCAGCAGAGCGGGCACACAGACTGTGTACCTCGGCCGAGCGGGAAAAGAACCAGGCCACCGCGGCGGCTGTCGCAGCGCAACAGGCCCAGACGCTGACCGAACGGGCCGCGAAGAAGAACTGGCCGACCCTGCACGACCGGGCCGAACGCCTCCGTCCACTTGTGGCCGCCGACAGCGCCCGTAAGCCGCAGCTGGAGCAGCAGTACCAGAACGCCCAGGAGGAATACGAGCGGCTGGCACGCAACGCCCAGGGCGAGATCATCAAGAGCGCCAAGCTGGTCGCCACCACACTGGCCCGGTTCCGTTCCAACCGGGCAGTCTTCGAAGGCCCTTACGACGTGGTCCTGGTCGATGAGGCCGGCGCAGCCGCTCTGCCCGAGGTGCTCCTGGCCACCGGCAAAGCCAGCAGAGCTGCCGTCCTGCTCGGCGATTTCATGCAGCTCGGCCCCGTCATCCCGAGCGGGCTCAAGGAGCAGGAACGCGACGACATCAAAAAATGGCTGCTCCCCGACGTCTTTCAGCACTGCGGCATCTTCGAACCCGCGGATGCCCAGGCACACCCGGCCTGCGTCACCTTGACCGAACAGCATCGCTTCGGCCCAGCCGTGATGAAACTGGCCAACGGTCTTGCCTACGGGGGAATGCTGCGCGGCGGCTCCCAGACACTTTCAGAGCGGCCCGACAGCGATCCCGAGATCGTGCTGATCGACACCGACGGCCTGCACGAGCTGGCCCGAGCCCACTTGACCGGCAGCCGCAAAGGCTGGTGGCCCGCCGGCTCTCTCCTCGCGCGGGCTCTGGTGGAACTGCACCGCGAACAGGGCGAAGAAGCAGGAATCGTCACCCCATACGGGGTCCAGGCCGAAGCCACCTTGGAAGCACTACGAGATGTCGAAGGCTCCGGTAGCCGTCCGCTGGCCGAAGTCGGAACGGCACACAGGTTCCAGGGCCGGGAGTTCGACGTCGTCATCTTCGACACCGTGGAAGGCAACGCGGACAGCCGCGAACTGTGGATGGCTCTCGCCCACCGCCAGCCCGGCGCAGACGAGTGGAGACGCAACGGCGTGCGCCTGTTCAACGTCGCCGTCACCCGCGTCAGAACCCGCCTCTACGTCATCGCCAGCGGACAACGCGTCAGCGGGGCCCGGACGGGAACAGCCCTCGCTGAACTCGACGCCCTAGTCGGCACCCACGGTGTCCGGGTACTGCCTGCCAAACACCTCATCACCCCGCCACACACGCCACCGGCCCATCGCGGAGAGTTCGGCATCGCCCTCGCCGAAGTCCTCAGTCGGCACGTCGAAGTGACCGACATCGACGACGAACGCGACTTCTACCTCACCTTCACCACCGAGATCCGACAGGCAAAACAATCCCTGTGGCTCTGGGCACCATGGGTGGCCAACCGGATCCGCTCCCTGCTCCCTGAACTCAAAGCAGCGGCCGACCGCGGCGTACGCATCACCGTGTTCATCCGAGACGACACCGACCAACTCCAGAGAAGAGAGGCCAGTCAGGCACTCATCGCAGACCTACGCACCGTCGCCCAGACCGTTGTCCCCATCCATGTCATGCACCAGAAAATCGCAGTGATCGACGAACACACCGTCATGCTCGGCAGCCTCAACGCACTCTCACAAAGCAACACACGCGAAGTCATGCTAACGATGCGCGGCGGCTACTTCGCCCGAAAGCTACTCGCCCATGAACACGCGGAGACTTTCGCCCGGCCCCCGAAGTGCGGGCGGTGCAAGGGAGCAGAGATCGAAATTCGACGCTGGAAGAACGCCTGGGTCTGGCGGTGCTACGCCACTGCATGCAAGACCAGTTCGCCGGGCCGCTCCACAGCCTGGACCCGCGACATCCGGCTATAGCCGGATGCCAGCATCGTCGGACCGATCACATTTTCCCCCACGGTAGCGGATCGGTTCCCCCAGTCCTCCGAGAGCTGTAACGAGCGCGACGCCACGTCCACTCTCACGCTCCAAGTCCGGCTCTCTTCGCACCGGGGGCACCCAGGAGAAGTCCACGACGCCGACGCGCACGCACGCCGTTTCGGGCTGCACGCCGCCCTCGACGCCACTGACGGCCCTCCGGCGCCCTCGCGGGCGTACTGGGTGAACCGCAAGGAGCTGGAGGTCATGGACACCCGCGTTTCCACCGAGTCGCACCGTCCGCTCCGCGCGGTGCCGCTGCTCCAGAACGTGCTGGGACGCTACGGCGCCACCCACGCCCAGAGGTCGCCCCGTTCCGGTCGTGGCTCACGGTGCCCTGGCCGACGCGAACGAGCCCGAGCAGGCCGCCGAAGAGGCCAGGAACGTCATCGACGCATCCGGGGAACTCTCCTCGGAGCGCACGTAGGACGTGCCCGAGGTACGCGAAGTACTCACCGACTACAGGCGATTGTTGCTTGTCTGATCGTGGCAGTCCTACTGCCTACCGATCCGCGTAGAGCCCTCGGAGATGGCGGCTCAGGCGGTCCTGAAGGGCGTCGAGCTCCGTCCGGGCTGCTGCCGCGCTTCGGTGTGGCTCCAGCCACTCCAACACGCTGGCGGCCAGTTCGCGTCTTCGAGTCGCGCAATGTGGGCACGGAGCTGCAATGCGGATTCCGTTGCCGCTGCCCGGAATTGCTCACTCATCCTGACCCCGGGCGGCAGCTCGTTCGCCGCCATGCTGCCTTCAAGCGCGTGCTGTATCTCCATGATTGATTCCCGCTGCAAACCAGGTGGCTGCGCTTCATGGCCGGCGAGGGAGAGCACTGGAAAGTGCCATCTCCTACTGCTCTCCCATTCAATCTTGACGAGTGGTGGAAACAGCAGGTCAGAGCCGCTCAGAACCTCGACATGAACTCGTTCATGAAGTTCATCTCGACCAAGAGCTTCATGCCCTTCGTCTGGTACCGCATCGCCCTGGGCGTCGTCATCATCGCCCTGGTCACGATGGGCGCCCTGAGCCCGCATGCGGCGGAGTCCGCGGGCTGACACACACCGACGCGGGCTGGGCGGTGTGGGGCCTCGTCCGCCACTGCCCCGGGCACGGTGGCTGCCCCGCTCGAACGCGCGGTTTCCGGCGATCCGGACGGCGATGTCAGCTTCCTCGACCACGAGAAGGTGTACGACGGTTTCGCGGACCCGCCGCGCCTGCTCGGGCCCACTGCCGTCGCCGACATCGCGCAGGGGCTCGACGCCATCGACGTGGGCGCGCCCACCTGGTCGAACACCTGGCTGCGATGCGGCGGTTCTACCGGGAGGCCGCCCATCGCGGTTGGTGTGTGGTCGTCTGGGTCGGCTGACCCGGCCCCGGCACCGGGGCGCGCGCCCCGAAAAGCCGTGACCAATCGCATACGTTCTGCGTAGCCGTCCGGTAGCGGACTGTCAGTGCTTGCGCCTAGGCTTGTGCGCATGTCCCCCGATTCCCTGACCCGTGGTTCCGTGCGGTCTGCTGCCGAGGTGAACGAGCAGATCCGGGCGCTCTGGATGCGCGCCGGAGGCACGCTGTCGGCACAGGAACGCGCGGAATACGAGCTGTTGGTGGTCGAGTGGGCGGCCGCGATCCGCAGTGACGTCATCGAGGCCGCCTGAGCCCACGTCCCCCGAGCCGGCCGGTACGACCGTCGAAGTGAGGTCATGCCATGAGAGCGATCGTCGTGGGCGCGGGCATCGGTGGACTGACCGCGACACTGAGCCTGCGCCGGGCAGGACATGAGGTGACGCTCGTCGAGCAGGCGCGCCGGCTCACCGAGATCGGCGCCGGCATCCAGCTCGCCCCCAACGCCACGCGCGTACTACGCCGCCTGGACCTGCTCGACGCCGTCGCGGAGCAGTCCACGCGCCCGGCCCACGTGAGCTTCCGCACCTGGTCCGACGGCCGCGAGATCTGCCGCTATGTCATCGGCCGTGCGGCCGAGGAGGAGTTCGGGGCGCCGTACCTCCAGGTCCACCGGGCCGACCTCCAACAGGCCCTGGCCGCCGCCGTACCGCCCGCGTCGCTGCGCCTGGGCACCGCCGTCGTGGGGATCGACCAGGACGACACCGCGGCCCACGTGACCACGGCGAGCGGTGACCGTCTGGACGCCGACCTCGTCGTGGCCGCCGACGGCATCCGCTCGGCCGCCCGCCAGTGGCTCTTCGGCGCGGACGAGGCGGTGTTCTCGCACACCGTCGCCTACCGGGCCCTGCTCCCCGCCGCCGAGGTCGCCGACCTGGACCTCCCGGAGTACGCGGGCTGGCTCGGCCCGGGCCGTCACGTCGTCCACTACTGGCTGCGCCGTGGCGAACTGCTCAACGTCGTCGCCGTGTTCGTGACGGACCAGGCGGCCCAGGAGTCGTGGACCGCCCGGGCGGAACCCGGCGAGCAGCTGCGCACGTTCTCCGGCTGGGACCCCCGGTTGCTGACCGTCCTCGACCGCGCGGGGCAGGTCCTGCGCTACGGCATCTACACGCGCGCCCCGCTCACCCGCTGGCACGTCGGCCGAGTGACCCTGCTCGGCGACAGCGCGCACGCGATGGTGCCGTTCCAGGCACAGGGCGCGGCCCAGGCCATCATGGACGCGGCCGTGCTCGGCGACTGCCTCACCGGCGCGGCGCCCGACGAGGTGCCCGAAGCGCTCGACCGGTACGTCCGCAGGCGGGTCCCGGCCGCCACGTCCGTGCAGGCCGGTTCCGCCCGCGCCGGCCACGACTACCACCTCCCGGACGGCCCCGAGGCCGAGGCGCGCAACGCCCGCCTGGTCGCCCTCGCGGCGGAGAACAAGTTCGGCCCGCACTCGGCCGCCTGGCCGGAGGACGTCCTGGCCGACGGCTGACCCCCCACCCTCGACCCATCCCCTCCCCCGATCACCCCGTCCCTCGACCACCCCTCCCCCCGATCACCCCCGACCCGCCCTCCGAATGTCATCGCACGCCCCTTGGCGCGGCCCGCCCCATGCCCAACACTGAGCCGATGACGCAGCGTGTGGAGCTCGCGACCGTGATGGACCGGCTGACCGTGGACGCTCTCGTCACCGACTACGCCGTGGCCGTGGACGACGGCGACTGGGAGGCGTACCGAGGACTGTTCACCCCCGACGGGCGGGCCGACTACCGCTCGGCGGGCGGCGTGGAGGGAGACGCGCGCAAGGTCGCCGCATGGCTCGCGGAGAGCCTGCGGCTGTTCTCGATGCGCCAGCATCTGATCGTCAACCGCCGCGTCCGGTTCGGCACCCTGGACCAGGACACCGGCGACACGGCCCGCGTCCAGGCCGACTACATCAACCCGATGCGCCTCGCCGACGACGGCACCGCCTCCACCGCCCCCGACTTCGTCTGCGGCGGCCGCTACGCCTTCGCTCTGCTGCGCACGGACGACGGCTGGCGGCTGCGCGAGGTCGTCGTACAGGAGAAATGGCGGCGACTGCCGGAACCTCGGCCCGCACCTGTGATCAACTGAGCCGACGCCCTCGGGGTGGTCCACCACACGCACACTGGAGTCACCCACGGGGTAGGAGGCGCCGTATGAACACGTTCGGCCACTGGCTCGCCTCCCCGTGGCGGCGCTCGATCGTCGCCACGGTGGCAGGCGCTCTCCCCGTACTCGCGTTCCCGGCACCGTCCCTGTGGTGGTTCGCCTACGTCGCCCTCGTCCCCTGGATCGTGCTGATCCGCTCGGCTCCCACGGCGAGACGGGCGGCGTACGACGGCTGGGCCGGCGGTTTCGGGTTCATGGTGGGGATGCACCACTGGCTGCTGCCGAGCCTGAGTGTGTTCATCTTCGTCATCGGCGCCCTGCTCGGCGCGCTGTGGGCGCCGTGGGGCGCGCTGGTGCGGCACTTCCTGGCCGGGACGCCCTCGCGCGGCCGGACCGCGGCGGCGCTCGCCGTGCTGCCGTCGGGCTGGCTCGGTATCGAACTCGTCCGCTCCTGGCAGGGGCTCGGCGGCCCGTGGGGCGTACTCGGCTCCAGCCAGTGGGAGGTGGAACCGGCGCTGCGGCTGGCCTCGGTGGGCGGGGTGTGGCTGCTCAGCTTCCTGATCGTGGCCGTCAATGTGGCGGTCGCCGTGTTGGCGACGGTCCGTGAGTCCAGGGTCCCCGCGGTGGCGGGTCTGGTCGCCACGGCCGCCGTGACCTCGGCGGCCTGGATGTGGTCACCGCGCCCCGACACCGGGGGGACGACACGGATCGCGGTCGTCCAGCCCGGTGTCATCGACGGCCCCGACCGGCGCTTCGCCCGCCAGGAACAGCTGACCCGCGACCTCGCCGCGCAGGACGTCGACCTGGTCGTGTGGGGTGAGAGCAGTGTCGGCTTCGACCTCGGCGACCGGCCCGACCTGGCGAAGCGGATCGCGGCGCTCTCCGAGGAGACCGGCGCCGACATCCTCGTCAACGTGGACGCCCGCCGCTCCGACAAGCCTGGCATCTACAAGAGTTCGGTGCTCGTGGGCCCCGGCGGACTCACCGGCGACCGCTACGACAAGATGCGGCTCGTCCCCTTCGGCGAGTACATCCCGGCCCGCTCGCTGCTCGGCTGGGCCACCTCGGTCGGCAAGGCGGCGGGCGAGAACCGCAGGCACGGTTCCGAGCAGGTCGTGATGGACGTCGGTCACGGTCTGAAGGTCGGGCCGATGGTGTGCTTCGAGTCGGCGTTCCCCGACATGAGCCGCCATCTCGCCGAGGACGGCGCCCAGTTGCTGATCGCCCAGTCGGCGACCTCGTCCTTCCAGCAGAGCTGGGCTCCCGAGCAGCACGCCTCGCTCGCCGCCCTGCGCGCCGCCGAGACGGGCCGCCCGATGGTGCACTCGACCCTGACCGGCGTCTCCGCCGTCTACGACGCGAGCGGACAGCGCGTCGGCCGGTGGATCGGCACCGACTCCAGCACCTCGCGCGTGTACGACGTACCGCTGGCGACCGGGACGACGCCGTACGTCCGCTTCGGCGACTGGCCGGTGCACGCGGCCCTGCTGATCCTCGCCGCGTGGTGCGCCGCCCAGCTGGGCCGGCGATTCAGGCGGACCGCTCCTGAACCGCGTGTACCACCCGCTCGCACAGCTCATGGGTCGCCAGCGCGTCCCGGGCGCTGAGCACCTTTCCCGCGCGCACGGCGTCGAGGAAGGCGAGCACCGCCTGCTCGATGCCGCGCTGCCGGGCCACCGGCACCCAGTCGCCGCGCCGCCGCACGGTCGGCTGGCCCTTGTGGTCGATCACCTCGGCCAGATTGAGCACCTGCCGCTTGGTGTCCTGTCCGGACACCTCCAGGATCTCCTCGGCCGAGCCGCTGAGCCGGTTCATCACCCCGAGCGCGGTGAAGCCGTCCCCGGCGAGCTGGAGCACGACGTGGTGCAGCAGTCCGTCCTCCACGCGCGCGCGTACCGTCACGTCGTCGACCGGCCCCGGCACCAGGAACCGCAGGGTGTCGACGACGTGGATGAAGTCGTCGAGGATCATCGCGCGCGGCTCCTCCGGGAGCCCGATCCGGTTCTTCTGCATGAGGATCAGCTCGCGCGGATGCTCGGCGCACTGCGCGTATCCGGGGGCGAACCGCCGGTTGAACCCGACGGCCAGACTCGTGTTCCGCTGCTCGGCGAGCGCCACCAGCCGTTCGGAGTCGGCGAGTTCGTAGGCGAGCGGCTTGTCGACGTACGTCGGTACGCCCGCCTCCAGCAGCCGCGCGACGATGTCGGGGTGCACGCTCGTGGGCGCGTGCACGAAGGCGGCGTCGAGGTCCTGGGCGAGCAGCGAGTCGAGGTCCTGGTGCCGTTGCCCGTCGGGAAGGTGGAGACCGTCCGCGACCCGGGTCAGCGTGGCCGGCGTCCGCGTCTGCACGTGCAGTTCGACGCCGGGCCGGCCGCCGAGCACCGGCAGATACGCCTTCTGCGCGATGTCACCGAGTCCGATGCAGCCGACCTTCACGTGGACCCCTCCAGTTTGTCCGGCCCAAGCCTTTCCGGAAGCATACGGCGGCCGCGGCGGGCCCCGGTCGGCGACCGGGAATTCGCTGGTGGTGAGGGGTGAGCTGGGTCAGGATGCGAGTATGACGACTCAGCGCGCCGAACCCGCGACCACCGCCGACGAACGCAGCATGCTGGAGGGCTGGCTGGACTACCACCGGCAGACCCTCGCCTGGAAGTGCGAAGGCCTGACCGACGCCCAGCTCAGGACCGCCTCGGTGGAACCGTCCACGCTCTCCCTGATGGGCCTGGTGCGGCACATGGCGGAGGTGGAGCGCAGCTGGTTCCGCCGGGTCCTGACCGACGAGGACGCGGCGCCGATCTACTACACCGAGGCCGACCCGGACGGCGAGTTCCGTCTCACGGAGGCCGACACCTGGCAGGAGGCGCACGGCACCTGGCAGGCCGAGATCGAGAAGAGCCGGCAGAACGCGGCCCGCTTCGGTCTGGACGACATCACCGTGGGCAAGCACCGCCGGACCGGAGAGCGGTTCAACCTGCGCTGGCTCTACACCCACATGATCGAGGAGTACGCCCGCCACAACGGCCATGCCGACCTGATCCGCGAGCGTATCGACGGCGTCACCGGCGATTGACGTCAGCATCGGGAGGCCGGAGCACACCGTACGGGGGCGGAGATCACTCGTGCGGGGCATCCTCCGCTCGTCCGCTGTCGCCGCGGTCGCCCCAACCAGCAGAGTGGCGCGGGTGCATCGAACCACGACTACCGCAACGCTCCTGGTCACCGTGGCTGTCTCGGCCCTCACCGGCTGTGTGACGGTCCAGCGTCCACCTGTGTCCGGGCCGCCGCCGACGGCGGCACCGTCACGGCTGCCGGAACCGGTGGACGCCCGACCGGACGGTCAGGCGCAGCCGCAGATCGTGCAGGCCCCGGCCCAGGAGGCACTGTCCATGATCGACCCGTCCCGGTCCGCGAAACCGGAGGGAGCCGCGCCGCGCGACAGCGCCACGGGGACCGCGGCGGCTCCCGCGCCGCCGCAGCCCCGACAGCCCGCACAGGCGCGTCCGGGACATTCACGGCATCCCGCGCACCCGGCACATCCTGCGCCTCGGCACCCGGACGTCGGACACTACCGGCCGCCCCGGGTCGAGATCCCGGACGTGGCCAGGTCGGTCCCCAAGTCGGTTCCCAAGGGCCCGAAGGACGTCTGTGCGCTCGGCAGGAAGTACGGCGGCTGGCAGGCGGGCAGCCCCGAGTCGGTCATCTGCGACCAGACGTACGGGCGTTGAGGCATCCCGGTCTCAGGGCCGCTGCCTCGGCGGACCCCACCGTCCGTCAGCGGCGGATCCGCCCTCGCCGAGCCGTAGCTCCAGCCTGTTGATCGCCGCCCGCACACCGTCGCTGTAGCTGTCCTCCCCCAGGGCGTCCGCCGCTCTTCGAGCCCGGCGCAGATGGGTGCGGGCGGCGTCCGTGCGGGCGAGCCGCACATAGTCGGCGGCCAGGTTGAGGTGCAAGGAGGGGTAGAGGGCGCGCACGGCGAGCGCGCCCTCGTGCCGGGCCGGCCGGTCCTCGGTGAGTTCCTCGGCGGCCGTCAACGCCCTGAGGTCCCAGGCGAGTTCGTCGCAAGGATCGTCCTGGGCGTCGGCCATGTAGTGCGCCAGGGTGCAGCGGTGCAACGCGTCGCCGTCCTCGCCGATCTCCGCCCACAGGGCCAGGAAGCGGTGCCGGGCCTCCTCGCGGTCCCCCGCGTGACACAGCATGACGACCTGCCCGATCCGGGTCATCACGGTGTCCGGCGCCGCCTGCTCCTGTCGCTCCGTCAAAGCGTCCTCCGGGCCCTTGTCGGCTGTCGTCCCCTGTCCCTGCCGACGCTAGCCGCCGCCACCGACGATCGAGGTCAGGCGGGACCGGACCGGGGCCGTGCGGCACCGGCCCGGCGGACGGGTCAGCCGAGGTTCGGGATCGTCCAGTCGATGGGCTCGTGGCCCTGCCGGGCGACCGCCTCGTCGATCTGCGTGAACGGGCGGGAGCCGAAGAACTTCTTCGCCGACAGCGGCGAGGGGTGCGCGCCCTTGACCACGACGTGCCGGCTCTCGTCGATCAGGGGGAGCTTCTTCTGCGCGTAGTTGCCCCACAGCACGAAGACGGCCGGGTCGGGCCGCTCGGCCACCGCGCGGATCACCGCGTCGGTGAACTTCTCCCAGCCCTTGCCCTTGTGCGAGTTGGCCTCGCCTGCGCGGACCGTGAGGACCGCGTTGAGCAGCAGAACGCCCTGCTGGGCCCACGGCATGAGGTAGCCGTTGTCCGGGATCTCCAGGCCCAGCTCCTCCTTCATCTCCTTGTAGATGTTCCGGAGGGAGGGCGGGGTCCTGACGCCCGGGCGGACCGAGAAGCACAGGCCGTGGCCCTGGCCCTCGCCGTGGTACGGGTCCTGACCGAGGATCAGGACCTTCACCTGGTCGTACGGTGTCGCGTCGAGGGCGGCGAAGACCTCCTCGCGCGGCGGGTAGACGGGACCCTTCGCCCGCTCGTCCTCGACGAACTCCGTCAGCTCCTTGAAGTACGGCTGCTGCAGTTCGTCGCCCAGAACCCCGCGCCAGGACTCGGGCAGCATGGCGGTGTCGGTCACGTCAACGTCCTCACGATGTGCGGTCACTTGCAGGCTTCAGAACCTACAGGCGACCACTGACAGTCCGTGCCGTGAGGGCCGGGCCCGAGTCCTACCAGCTGGTCTTCCAGTACAGCTCCCACATCGTCATCATGGTCGCCGGGTCGATGACCTTCTCGAGACCGGCGATCTCCTCGTTCGCGGCCACGTACTGCTTGCCCTGCCACAGCGGCACCAGCCGGGTGTCGTCCACGAAGACCTGCTGGGCTTCCTCGATCTGCGGCCCCACCGCCCCGCGGTCGCTCTCCGCGCGCGACTCGGGCAGCAGCTTGCCGGTGATCTCGGGGGCGTCGTAGGGGGTGCCGAGCGCGTTCTGCTGACCCACGAAGGGCGCGATGAAGTTGTCGGCGTCGTGGAAGTCGGGGAACCAGCCGCGCCCGAACACCGGGTACTCGCCCTTCTGGTAGCCCTCGACGTAGGTCTTCCACGGGCGGCTCTTCAAGGTGATCTTGAAGAGCCCGGAGGCCTCCAGCTGCCGCTTCAGCTCCTGGAAGGCGGGCTTGGTCGTCGAGCCGTAGCGGTCGCTGGTGTACCAGAGGGTCAGCGGGACGCGCTCGGTGATCCCCGCGTCCCTGAGGAAACGTTTGGCCTTGGCCACGCTGGGGTCCCCGAAGTCGTCGAAGAAGCCCGTGGTGTGGCCGGTGAGACCGGCCGGCACCATCGAGTACAGCGGCTCGACGGTGTCCTTGTAGACGAAGTGCACGAGCGCCGGGCGGTCGACGACCTGGGCGACGGCCTTGCGGACCGCGGGCTTCGCGGACCACGGGTCGCTGGGGTTGAACACCAGGTAGCTGATCTCGGTGGTGGGGTTCTCCACAAGCTGGAGCCCCTCCTTCTGCTGGTTGGTCTCGATGTCGACGGTGTCGGAGGCCCCGAGACCGCGGTACACGACCGAGATCTCCTTGTCCTTGAGGGCCTTGACCATCTCGTCCGACCGCTGGAAGTAGCGGATGGTGACGGCGTCGTTCTTGAGGTCCGCTATGCCCTTGTAGTTGTCGTTGCGGACGAGCTCGGCCTTCTCGCCCTCCTTGAAGGAGTCGAGGCTGTAGGGCCCCGAGCCGCTGATCTTCCCGTCCTTGCGGATCGCGGTCGCGGAGTACTCCTCGGGGTCCACGATCGACATGGCCGGCGTGGTGAGCACCAGGGGGAAGGTGGCGTCGGGCTGGCTGAGGTGGAAGACGACCTCGCGGTCGCCCTTCACCTGCACCCGGGAGAGCGTTCCCAGCAGGCCGGCGGGGCCGCCGTTGAGGTTGATCTTCTTGATCCGGTCGATGGAGTACTTGACGGCCTTGGCGTCCAGTGTGTGCCCGTTGGAGAACTTCAGACCCTCGCGCAGGGTGCAGCTGTACACGGTGCTCGACGTGTCCGTGAACTCACAGCTCTCGGCCGCGTCGGGTTCGGGGTCGGAGGCACCGGGGGAGTAGTTCAGGAGCGTCTGATAGACGTTGCGGAACAGTTCCCAGGAGTTGTCCCAGGAGGCCGCGGGGTCCAGCGTGGCCGGGGCACTGGTGGTCCCCACGATGATCGCCTTCCCGCCGTCGGAGGAGTCCGAGGAGAACACCCCACATCCGGCCACCGTGGATATGGACACGAGGGCCGCGAGGGGCGGCAGGTATCGGTTCCGCTTGAACACGCGCTTGCTCCTCGAAATGCCGTGCCGAGAGTCGGCAAAACATACCGCAGCGCCACGCACACTCAACCGGTTCGTCCACAGGGAGCTTGATCACCTCAGCGTGATGACCCTGTAAATCCCCTGTGAGGCTTTTGTGTGTCGACACGGGCGCCGTCGGTGTCAACGGGCGCCCGTGCCGAGACGACGAGGGTCAGCTCACTCCCGCGTTGAGGAAGATGCCGCCGTCGACGACCAGCGTCTGGCCGGTGACCCAGTCGGACTGCGCCGAGGTGAGGAAGGCCGCGGCGCCGCCGATGTCGGAGGGCACGCCGAGCCGGGCCAGCGGGTAGGACGCGGCGGCCTCCGCCTCCCGGCCCTCGTACAGGGCCGACGCGAACTTGGTCTTCACGACGGCGGGGGCGATCGCGTTGACCCGCACCCCCGGCGCGAACTCGTGCGCGAGCTGCTGGGTGAGGTTGATCAGCGCGGCCTTGCTGACGCCGTACGCGGCGATGAAGGGCGAGGGCGCGATGCCCGCGACCGAGGCGATGTTGACGATCGCGCCGCCGTTGTCCTTCTGCCAGGCGTACCAGGTCTTCTGGGCGAAGCCGAGCGCGGAGATCACGTTGGTCTCGAAGACCTTGCGCGCCACATTCAGGTCGAGGTCGGCGATCGGCCCGAACACCGGGTTGGTTCCGGCGTTGTTGACCAGGTAGTCGACGCGCCCGAAGGCCTCCATGGCGCGCTCGACGGCGGCGGACTGGTGCGCCTCGTCGTGCGCCTTGCCCGCCACGTAGACGGCACGCTCGGCGCCGAGCTGCTCGACGGCCTCCTTGAGGGAGTCCTCGGTGCGGCCGGTGATGACCACCCGGTCACCGCGTGCGACGAGCGCCTCGGCGATGCCGTAGCCGATGCCGCGGCTGGCGCCCGTGATGAGCGCGACCTTGCCCGAAAGCTCGGGGAGTTGCGAAGTCATGGTCCCGTTTCCCTAGTCGAGCGGTCCGCCGGCGACGTACAGGACCTGGCCGGAGACGAATCCGGCCGCCTCGCCCGTGAAGAAGGCGATGGCGTTGGCGATGTCGTCGGGCTCGCCCACGCGCGCGACCGGGATCTGGGTGGCGGCCGCGGCCTTGAACTCCTCGAAGCCCATGCCGACACGCGCGGCGGTCGCGGCGGTCATGTCGGTGGCGATGAAGCCGGGGGCGACGGCGTTGGCGGTGATGCCGAACTTGCCGAGCTCGATGGCGAGCGTCTTGGTGAAGCCCTGGAGACCGGCCTTGGCGGCGGAGTAGTTGGCCTGGCCGCGGTTGCCGAGGGCGGAGGACGAGGACAGGTTGACGATCCGGCCGAAGCCCGCGTCCACCATGTGCTTCTGGATGGCCTTGGTGACCAGGAACGAGCCCCTGAGGTGCACGTTCAGGACGGTGTCCCAGTCGGAGACGCTCATCTTGAACAGCAGGTTGTCGCGCAGCACGCCCGCGTTGTTCACGAGGATCGTCGGCGCGCCGAGCTCCTCGGCCACGCGCGCGATGGCGGCCTGCACCTGGGCCTCGTCGGAGACGTCCGCGCCGACCGCGATCGCCCGGCCGCCGGCCGCGGTGATCTTCTCCACGGTGTCCTTGCAGGCGGCCTCGTCGAGATCGATCACGGCGACCGCGCGCCCCTCGGCCGCCAGTCGTACGGCGGTGGCGGCGCCGATGCCGCGTGCGGCACCCGTGACCACGGCTACCCGCTGCTCTGTGGTGGACATTGCTGGTTCTCCTCGCCCTTGAGAAATCGACCTGGGGAAATCGACCTGAGAATGTACGGCCCATTCGGTGAGCGACCGCTTAGTACCTTCAGCAGACGTGACGCTAGAAGCCATGGCACGCGGTGTCAACGTCCCACGAGCCGGGTGTGATCCATTACCTGACCAGCAGATCGAGCAGACGCTCCGGTTCGGCGGCCGGATCGGCGGTGAGCCCGGTGTGCACGGGGCCCGGCTGGACCACGGTGGAGCGGGGCGCGATCAGCCACCGGAAGCGCCGTCCGGCGTCGTCGCGGGCGGCCTGCCCGGCCCCCTCACCGCCGGCGCAGACCCCCTCGACGGCGTGCAGCGCGGCTCGGACACCGGCCACGTCCGCGTCCGGGTCGAGCGCCCGCAGCCGGGCCTCGTCGAGATGAGTGCGCACGCCGACGTAGGCCTTCGCGCGGCAGTACACGAGCACTCCCGCGTTCATGCACTCGCCGCGTTCGACGCGGGGCACGACCCGCAGCAGGGCGTATTCGAAGACCTCGCGGTCGTCGGTGCGGCCGCCCCTGATGATGTGGCGCTCGGTCACTTGATCCCCTCGATCCGCTCATGGACGACGGCCGCGCGCGCAAGCAGCGGCCGTGCGTAGGTCCGCCGGAGGTCGTCCGGCGACTCGAAGCCGGGTTCGCCGGCCAGCCAGGCGTCCGGGATCTCGGCGGTGACCTCGGCGAGGAGGTCCTCGGTGACGCGGGGGGCCAGTTCGGCGGTGGCCGCGGCGACATCCGGGGCGAAGGGCTTCAGGACGTGGTCCGAGGCGTCGTAGGGACGGGCGGCGGACTTCTCGGCGCCGGGCCAGTTGTGCTGCCAGATCATGGTCGCGCCGTGGTCGATGAGCCACACCTCGCCCCGCCACCACAGCAGGTTGGGGTTGCGCCAGGAGCGGTCGACGTTGTTGACCAGCGCGTCGAACCAGACGATCCGGCCGGCCTCCTCCGGGCCGACCGGGAAGGCCAGCGGGTCGAAGCCGAGCGCTCCGGAGAGGAAGTCCATGCCGAGGTTGGTGCCGCCGCTGGACTTCAGCAGCTCCTGCACCCGCTCGTCGGGCTCACCGAGCCCCAGGTCAGGGTCGAGGTCGAGCGTCACGAGCCGCGGCACCCGGAAGCCCAGCCTGCGGGCGAGCTCCCCGGCCACCACCTCGGCGACCAGCGTCTTACGTCCCTGACCTGCACCGGTGAACTTGATGACGTACGTCCCTCGGTCGTCGGCCTCGACGAGCCCCGGCAGCGAGCCGCCCTCGCGCAGAGGCGTGATGTAGCGGGTCGCGATGGCTTCCTTGAGCATCGCCCCAGGTTACTGGGGGGTGTCTGAACAACGGGCACTCCGGGGCCGTACCTCAGGACAGTTCAAGGATTCCGTGGAAGGGGACGTCAGAATGGCCAGCGAATCGATTCATCCCGCATCGGCCCCCAGTCGCCGGGTCGTCGTGGCGGCGGTCGGCGCGGCAGGACTCGCCCTCACCCTGAACGCGTGCGGGTCGGAGGACGACTCCTCATCCTCCTCGTCGTCGTCGGATTCTGCCGCCGGCGGCAGTGTCCTCGCGAAGACCTCGGACATCCCCGAGGGCGGCGGCAAGATCTTCAAGGACTCGGGCGTGGTGGTCACCCAGCCCACGGCGGGCGAGTTCAAGGCGTTCTCGTCGAAGTGCACCCACCAGGGGTGTGCGGTGACGGGCATCACCAACGGGGTCATCACCTGTCCGTGCCACAAGAGCGAGTTCTCGGTGAGCGACGGCAGCGTGAAGAAGGGGCCGGCGACCCAGCCGCTGCCCGAGGAGAAGATCACCGTCAGCGGCGACTCGATCTCACTCGCATGAGGGGTCAGACCCGCCCGGGGCGGCGGGGTCGTCCCAGACAGGTCAGCACCTCGTCCGTGGTGGCGAGGGTGGCCACGAGGGCGAGCGTGTGACGGATCATCGCCGGGGTGTAGTCGGAGGGCACCCCGGCGATGGCGTCCGTCACCACCACGGCGGTGTAACCGCGGTTCACGGCGTCGAACACCGCGTTCGGGACGGCCACGTTGGCGGAGACTCCGGTCACCACCAGGGTGCGGCAGCCGAGGTTGCGCAGGAGCGCGTCGACCTCGGTGCCCTGGATCGGCGACAGGCCGTGCAGCCGTCGTACGACGAAGTCCTCCTCGCTCACCTCGATCGGGGCCGCCACCCGCACCGCGGTGGTCCCGGCCAGCTGCTGGACGGGCATGCGTTCGGCGGCTCGGAAGAGGCGGGCGTTATGGTTGGCGCCGCGCCCGTCCGGACGGCGTTCGGCGATCGCGTGGATCACCTGGACCCCGTTCCCGTGCGCGGCGTCGACCAGTCGGGCGACGTTGGCGAGCACACCCGAGGTCCGCGCCTCACGGGCGAGTTCGGGCAGCGCGCTCTCCGGTCCGACGACGCCCTGCTGGCATTCGACGGTGAGCAGGACGGTGCTCTCGGGAGCGAGGAGTTCGCTGAGTTGTTCGTACGACGGCACGGTTCCCCCTGGTCGCCGACGGCCCGGAGCCGGTGACAGTAGCCACCATTGCGTCGGGACGGAAGACGACCCATCCTTTTCTGACGTGATGTCAGAGGATCTCTCCTCTGACACGACGTGAGAGAAAGAGGGGGGACGCATGACCGTCACTCAGCGCCGCGGCCGGAAGATCATGATGACGCCGGGCGAGCTGGACGAGTTCCTGACCAGCCAGCGCACCTGCCGGGTCGCCACGGTCTCCGCCGATGGCGCTCCGCATGTGAGCACGCTCTGGTTCGCCTGGGACGGCACCTCGTTGTGGCTGTACTCCGTCGTGCGCAGCAAGCGCTGGACCGATCTGCGCCGCGATCCACGGGTCGCGATCGTGGTCGACACGGGTGAGGAGTACGACGAGCTGCAGGGCGTGGAGTTGTCCGGGACGGTGGACTTCGTGGGCGAGGCTCCGCGCACCGGAGAGCTGCGCGCGGAACTCGACGTCCCGGAAACGCTGTTCGCCCGCAAGAACTTCCGCCTGGAGGAGATGCCGCACGACGGCCGGCACGCCTGGATACGGCTGACCCCCGAGAAGATCGTCTCCTGGGACTTCCGCAAGCTGGGCCCGGCGTAGGGCTGTCCGGCGGACGAGACCGACTGCGGGAGGAGAGAAACGGCGCTCAAACGGCCTTCACCGCCGCCGACTTCAGTGCCTCGACCGCCGCCCGGATCGACGGGCGGCGGTCGGCGTCCGCGCGCCACACCGCGTAGATGTGCCGGCTGACCGACTGCCGCACGGGCACGGTCCGAACGCCCTCCGGGATCGGCCCGCGCCCGAGCCGGGGCGCCACGCACACGCCGAGTCCGGCGCCGACCAGGGCGAGTTGGGTCGGATGCTCCTCCGCGCGGTGCGCGACACGGGGTTCGATGCCCTTGGAGCGGAGGGTGTGCATCAACCACTCGTGGCAGAACTCGCTCTCCCCCCAGGTGACCCAGTCGTCGTCGGCGAAGTCCTCCAGGTCGACCTCGCTCCGGTGCGCGTGGCGGTGGGTCGCGGGCATCGCCACGTCGGCCGTGTCGTCGACGATCGAGGCCTTCACCAGCCCGTCGGGCATGGGCAGCGGCTTGTTGTACCAGTCCAGGACGACCGCGAGGTCGTAGTCACCGCGGATCACGGCGAGGACCGCCGATTCCGGCTCCATCTCGCTCGAGCTGATCCGCAGGCCCGGATGCGCCGAGCGCAGGCCCGCGAGCGCGCCGGGGAACAGTCCGCGTGCGGCGGTCGGGAACGCGGCAAGCCTCAACTCCCCCACCACCTGGCCACGTTGGGCCTCCAGGTCGGACTGGGCGAGTTCCACCTGGGACAGGATGCGTGCCGCGTGGTCGGCGAGGAGCCGGCCGGCGTCGGTGAGCCGCACCCCCCGGCCGTTCTTGGCGAGGAGCTGCTGGCCGACCTCGCGCTCCAGCTTCGACATCTGCTGCGAGACGGCCGAGGTCGTGATGTGCAGGCCCTCGGCGGCGCCGCTGACCGAGCCGTGCCGGGCGAGGGCGTCGAGGGTGCGCAGGCGCTCCAGGTTCAACATGTAAGCAATACTACGAGATATCTCGCTCAAAAACTCGCTTGCGCTACGAGATCATGTGCCGGATCGTGGCCGGCATGACCACCGCGACCGTCACCGGAGCCCCGCCGCGGGCCATCCGCCGCCCCGCCCTCGACTGGCGTCTGCGCTTCGGCGTCCTCTCACTGATCTGGGGGTTCAGCTTTCTTCTCATCAAGGTGGGCACCGAGGGGTACGCGCCCTTCCAGGTCACGCTCGGGCGACTGGTGTTCGGGACGCTGGTGCTCGCGGCGGCGATGACGGTGCGGCGGGAGCGGCTCCCTCGCGGGGTGCGGACATGGGCTCATCTGGCGGTCGCGGGGTTCCTGCTCAACGCGCTGCCGTTCTCGCTCTTCGCCTACGCGGAGTTGACGATCCCGTCCACGCTGGCGGGGATCTGCAACGCGACCTCGCCGCTGTGGGGGATGGTTCTGTCCGTGGTCGCGCTGTCCGAGGACCGGCCCACGCGCGTGCGGGTCGCCGGGCTCGGGCTCGGGTTCCTGGGGGTGCTGACGGTCCTCGGGGCCTGGCAGGGGTTCAGCGGGCTGGACGGCAGGGGGACGGCGATGGCTCTGCTGGCCTCGCTCAGCTATCCGATCGGGTGGATCTACGTTCGTCGGACTCTGGCCGGCGCGGGGTACTCCCACATATCCCTGATGGGGGCGCAGTTGCTGTTGGCCACGGTTCAACTGGCGGTCGTCACTTCGCTGTTCTCCGGGATACCCACCCATGTCGATGTGCTGCCGCTGCTGGCGATCGCGGCGCTGGGTGCGCTGGGGACGGGGCTGGCGCTGCTGCTCCAGTACGGCCTGGTCGCCGAAGTGGGGCCGACCACCGCGCAGATGGTCACGTACTTCATTCCGGTCATCGCCACGGGAGCGGGGGTCGCGGTGCTCGGCGAGTCATTGAGCTGGTCGACGCCCGTGGGCGCGGTGATCGTGCTCGCGGGGGCAGCGCTCACTCAGATGCGGTTCCCCGCACCCGCCCCTGCAGGCAGCTCACCTTCCCCTTAAACATGGCTCCGGGTCGGCGACGGACCCAAGGCCCTCGCGATCGCGTCCGCCAGGTGGGGCACCTCCGTCGTCACCAACGCCGACACCGTCACGCGGATCCCCTGCGGTGCGCTCATTCTGAAGCGGGCGCCGGGGGCCACGGCCCACCCCGCGTGCAGCAGGCGGGACACCGCGCCCGTCTCGTCCGGGACCGGGATCCATACGTTGAGGCCGCTGCGGCCGTACGCCTCGACTCCGCGTTCCGCGAGTGCGCCGATCAGCCGGTCGCGGCGCTCGCGGTACGCCGCCGCCACCTCCGCCGTGTCCAGTACGCCCTCGGCCCACAGCTGCACCACTGCCCGCTGGGTGATGCGGCTGACCCAGCCGGGGCCCAGCCGATGGCGGCCGTGGACGCGGTCGACGGTGACCTCGTCGCCGGTGAGGACGGCCAGGCGCAGATCGGGGCCGTAGGCCTTGGCCACCGAGCGGACGAAGGCCCAGTGGCGGGTGACTCCGGCCAGCGGGTGCAGGGGCAGGTCGACGATGCCGTGGCCGTGGTCGTCCTCGATGAGGAGGATGTCCGGGTGGTCCTCGAGGACGGCGCGCAGGGCACGCGCACGCGTGGCGGTCACCGAGGCACCGGTCGGGTTCTGGGCCCGGTCGGTGATGATCAGGGCGCGGGCGCCCGACTCCAGGGCCTTGCGTACGTCGTCGGCGCGCGGGCCCTCGTCGTCCACGCCCACCGGGGCGACGCGCAGGCCGAGTGCCGGGACCAGGTCGAGGAGGCTGCCCCAGCCGGGGTCCTCCACCGCGACCGTGTCGCCCGGCTTGAGGTGGGCGGCCAGGACGCGCTCGATCACGTCCAGGGAGCCGGAGGCGACGGCGAGAGGACCCTCCGGAACGCCGTCCGCATCCAGCGCCTCCCGCGCCAGGCGCGCGAGCTCAGGGTCCACGGTCGCCTCTCCGTACAGGACCGGCTCCCGGTCGCCCTGTTCCGCGGCGGCGGCGAAGGCCGGCGCCAGCGGGGGCAGCAGCGCCGGGTCCGGGTTGCCGTTCGCCACGTCCCGCACCCCCGCCGGGACCTCCACCCTGATGTAGTCGCGTCCCGTGGTGGCCGGCTTCGACCGGACCCGGCTGCCCCTTCGCCCGGCGGTCTCGATGACCCCGCGCTCACGCAGGGTGCGGTAGGCGGCCGCGACCGTATTGGGATTCACCCCGAGCTGCAGCGCCAACTCCCGCATGGGAGGCAGCAGTTGCCCCGGCGTCAGCTCTCCGGCACCCACCGCGCTCTCGACGCTCGCGGCGATCTCCGATGCGCGTCGACCTTCGATCCGATATTCTCCTAGCACAAAGCGAATTATGCACTAGTGCAATGGAGAACGCAATGCAGGGGACCACCGCGACCACGCCGGAGCCGACCGCCTACGCGCCGACCGACCGCACCGTCCCGACGCGCTCCCCCGGCCGCGCCTCGTACGACAGGGAACTGGTGCACTCGATACTCGACGAGGGCTACGTCTGCCACCTCGGCTTCGTCCGGGACGGCGCCCCGGTGGTCCTGCCCACGCTGTACGGCCGGGTGGGCGAGCGGCTCTACGTCCACGGCTCGACGGGTTCGCGCCCGCTGCGGATGACCGGCCAGGCCGACCCGGGACTGCCGGTCTGCCTGACGGTCACGCACGTCGACGCGCTGATCCTGGCCCGCTCGGCCTTCCACCACTCGATGAACTACCGGTCCGTGGTGGTGCACGGACTCGCGTACGACGTCACGGACCCCGAGGAGAAGCGCCTCGCCCTCGACGCGCTGGTCGACCATGTGGTGCCGGGCCGCGCTCTCGACTCCCGCCCCGCCAACAAGAAGGAACTTGCCGCCACCGCCGTCATCCGCCTCGACCTCGACGAGGTCTCCGCCAAGCTCCGCACCGGCGGGGTCAACGACGAGCCGGAGGACCTCGCACTCCCCCACTGGGCCGGTGTGGTCCCGCTGAGCAAGGGCTACGGCACCCCGGTCGCCGACGACGGCCTGGCCCCCGGCACCGAGGTCCCGGACTACCTGGCGGTGCTGTGATGCTGATCCATCCCTGGGACGCGGCCCGCGACGACGCCGAGTGGCAGCAGTGGCTGTCCGTGCACGACTTCGGGCAGCTCGCCGTCAACGGCCCTGCGGGCGAGCCCCCGTTCGTCCAGCCGCTGCATTTCGCCTACGACCCCTCGCGGGGCGAGGTCCTGACACACCTCGCGCGGCCCAACCCGCTGTGGGGCGCACTGGAGACGAGCCCGGACGTCGTGCTGAGCGTGGTCGACGACTACGCGTACGTCCCGGGCCCGTGGCAGGCCGACCCGGACGTTCCGTCCGAACACGGCACGCCCACGAGCCTCTACGCGGCGGTCCAACTGCGTTGCCGGGCCCATGTGGTGGACGACCCGGACGAGAAGGCCGTACTCCTGAACCATCAGGTCGGTCACTTCCAGCCGGAGGGCGGCACCGCGCCGGTGGCGGCGGGCGAGGTGCCGTTCGGGAGGCAGCTGTCGGGGATTCGCGGGCTGCGGCTCGAAGTGACCGGTGTGCGGGCGAAGTTCAAGTACGCCGGCAAGCGGACGGCTCAGGTGCAGGACCGGATCGCGGACGGGCTGGCGGACCGGGACGGCCCCGGGGACGCGGCAGCGCGCGAGCATCTGCTCCGGCGGCAGCGGGTCTGAGCCGGGGGCCCTTCCGGACAGAAGGACCCCCTCGGTTCGTCATGCGGGCACACGCGCCTCCGTCACCGCGAGCCCCGCGACCGCGCCCAGCATCAGCAAGGTGCCGAGCACGGTGGTCCAAGTGAGGCGCTCGCCGAACAGCAGGACGGCCAGCACCGCCGCGCTCACCGGTTCGAGCAGCATGATCACGGAGACGGTGGTGGAGCGGACGACCGCGGCGGCCGCGAAGTAGAGGGCGTAGGCGAGTGCCGTGGGGACGGTCGCCAGGTAGACCAACAGGAGGAGGAGCAGGCCTGGTCGGGCCGTGTGCGGCACCAGGCCCTCGGCCTGCGCGAGGGGCAGCAGGCAGAGGCCGGCGATCGCGAACACCCCCACGGACGTTCCGGAGGACTCCGCCCGGGCCGCGCGCGTGATCAGGGTCATCACACAGCAGCCGGCCGCCGAGAGCAGCCCGAGCAGTACGCCCAGGGGACGTACGGAAGCCTCCGCGCCGCCCAGCACCAGCACCACGAGTCCGGCGAGGGCTCCGCCGACGGCCACGACTCCGCTGCGCCCGAGCCGCTCCCCCAGGGCGAATCGTGCCCCGATCGCGATGAGTACGGGGCCGGCGCCGAGGGTGATGACGGTGGCCACGGCGAGCCCGGTGGACCGTACGGCGGCGAAGTAGGCGGTCTGGAACACCGCGAGACCCACGCCCGACGCGCCGACCCGCAGGGTCTTGCGGCCGAGCGGTTCCGAGACGGCCGTACGCGCGCGTGGCCGTACGGGACGGACGGCGAGCAGCACCGCAAGTCCGGCCGTGCAGCGCCAGAAGGACAGGGACACCGGGCCCAGGTCACTGGTCCGGTAGGCCAGCGAGGCGACCGCTCCCGCGGTGCCCCAGGTGGTGCCGGCGACGATCAGATAGATGAGGCCTCGCCCGACGGGCAGGCCTGAAGAAGCATGCGACACGTGTTCTCTCCGCAGATGCGCCGAGGCGCGGAAGTTCGGAAGAGGACACCCGCTCGGTGGCGGGGTCCGCGGACTTCGTCTGCGGGCAGCACCGTTCAGCCCGGCGGCATGGCCGGGCGTGGTCTCCGGAGGGCCCGCCTCAGGCGGCCGGCGGAGAAACGATGAACGTGCGCGTGTGCATGAGCCGGGAGCCTAGGCGGCGTTCTCCCGGGTGGACAACCGACTTTCGGCGCCACCGGTCGCGACCGGTTCCACGGAGCCCTTGGCCGGGGTCGAGGACTGCGCGATGAAGGCGCCGAGCAGGACCACCGCGCCGCCCACGATCTGCGGCGCCGAGAGGTGTTCACCGAGCAGCACCCAGGCGAGGACGGTCGCGACGACCGCTTCGAGACAGGCCACGACCCCGGCTATCGCCGGTGAGAGCCTGCGCACCGACACCACGCCGGTGACGTAGGCGAGGACGGTGGCGATCAGCACGATCCAGCCGAGCAGCAGGCCGGCCGCGACCGGGGTGCCGTTCATGTCGGCGCGCTGCGCGAGGACGGAGAAGTCCATCGTCCAGGGGCGGGCCACGACGGTCAGGACGGCGGTTCCGACGAGAAGGCCGTACGCGATCACGCCGAGCGGATCGGGGACTTCGCCGGAGTCGCTGCCCTGGTCGGACAGGACGAAGTAGCCGACCTGGCAGCAGGCGGCGCCCAGCGCGAGGAGCAGTCCGAGGGCGTCGAAACTCAGACCCGACCAGACCTCGACGACACACGCGAGCCCGCCGACGGCGAGGACCACGCCGAGCGCGGCGGCACGGGTGACGGGCCGTCGCTGCACGAACCGCACCCAGCCGAGCACCAGGGCGGGGGCGAGGTACTCGACGAGCAGGGCGACACCGACGGGGATGCGGGAGATCGAGGCGAAGTAGAAAGCCTGCACGCCGGCCACGCCGAGCAGCCCGAAGCCGGCGAGCAGGGCGGGACGGCTGCGCAGCAGCGCGCGGTGGCGGACGGCGAGCGGCAGCATCACCAGGGCGGCACCCGCCACCCTCAGCCACACCACGTGCAGCGGATCGAGGCCCGCCTCGATCAACGGCTTGGCCGCCACCCCGGACCCGCCGAAGGCGAGCGCGGACACCAGCGCGAGACCGAGTCCGACGCCCTTGCCCTCACTGGCCCTGCTGCTCTCAGACGTATGCACCGACCCATGATGACAGGGCAGGACATGAGCGTCACCCTCGATGACTCCTGTCTCAGCGGCTGGACCGTGGCGGGCCGCCCCACAGGCCGCCGGGCAGACGGTCGTCGATCCGCGCGGACACGGCACGGGCGTCGATTCCCGCCCGGGTCAGCACCTCGACGGCCCGGGACTCGGGGTCCACCAGGATCGCCGCGAGCAGATCGATCCCGCGGGCGGGTCCGTCGGCGCGGCGCTCGGCCCGGGCGCGGGCGTATTCCATCGCGCCCGCGGCGAGCGGCGAGAGGCCCTCGGTCGTCGTGACCGCGGGGACGGCGCCGGAGTCCTCGATGCTGCCCTGCCAGCGCAGTCCGTAGCCGATGCTGCGCTGCACGAGATAACCGAGGAGCCTCGGCAACTGGGGTTCCGCGTCGAAGACGGCGTACGCCTCGGCGTCGGCGTCCAGCAGTGAGTGCAGCAGATGGGCCGTGTCGATCTGCCGGTCCCCGTCCCGCAGCGCGCGCCTGCGGGCACCGGACACCACCGCTGTCAGTTCCGCGCTGAGCCTGACAGCGCCGTCCGGACTGACGGGCGGCGGGCCGGTCTGTTCGCGGGCCGACTGCCGGGGGATACGGGGGTGCACATCCCCCACCTCATCAGCCCCACCGAATGGGGTCATCCCCGAGGGGAAGCATCTTCGCGTCCCACGGAGAGCGGACGCCGGGGCCGGAATCTCCTCCTTACGGATGAGATCAAGCCTTTCCGCCCCGGTGGGCGTGCGCCGCCCACGACGCGGCGGGGATACGGCAGGTGGGCTGAACGCACCTCAACGCTTTCTGACGGTTCATCAGTATTGAATGTTGCGCCCCCTGCGGCTACTTTCCGCGACACCACAGCCCGACACGAAGAGGTGGCCGCATGGCGGAAATCAGCGCGGAGGCACGCATCCCGGCACCCGCGGAGAAGGTCTGGGCCCAGCTCACCGACTGGTCCGCGTACGGGGAGTGGAACGCGACCCACACCAGTTTCCCCAAGGGCGGCCCGACGGTTCTGGAACCGGGCGGAACCTTCCAGGAGAACATGAAGCTGATGGGCTTCCCCGCCGAGGTCGAGTGGACGATCGACCAGGTGGAGCCCGCCCGGCTGTTCGCCATCCGGGGCAAGGGTCCGATGGCGGTGAGCGTCGCCACGCGCTACACCCTGACCCCCGACGGCGACGCCACCACGGTCCGCATCGACGGCGAGTTCACGGGCGCCGCCGTCTCGCTGATGGCGGGCAAGCTGAAGGACTCGGGGACCGCCGCACTGAACGAGTCGCTGCGGAAGCTGGCCGGGCTGGTGGAGCGAGCACCGCACAAGTGAGCGCTGCACATGTGAGCCGCACACAGGAAGGCGCCCCGCGGATCGCTCCACGGGGCGCCTTCTGATCGCCGTACGACTGCCCGGCCTCGGCTCAGTCCTCGTCGGCGAGGATGAGGTACAGCTTCTTGCGGGCCTCGTTGATGACGGCCAGCGCCTTCTCGCGCTGTTCCTTGCTGCCGGTCTTCCAGACCTGACCGAAGGCCTCCATCAGACCGAAGCCGGCCTGCCGGATCTCGCCGAGCGCCTCGAAGTCGATGCCACGGGAGGCTTCCTCCCACGGCGCGTCGGGGCCCTCGTCGGCCGCGGTACGGCCGGCCTCGGTGAGCGCGAACAGCTTCTTGCCGCCCTCGCTCTCACTGGCGATCAGTCCCTCGTCCTCCAGCAACTGGAGGGTGGGGTACACCGAGCCGGGGCTGGGCTTCCACGCCCCGCCGCTGCGCTCGGCGATCTCCTGGATCATCTCGTAACCGTGCATGGGCCGGTCCTTGAGCAGGGCCAGGATCGAGGCCCGCACGTCTCCGCGCCGCGCCCTCCCCCTGGGTCCGCCCCGCCCCCTCGGCCCCCAGGGCCCGGGGCCGAAGCCCGGCCCTCCGAAGCCGGGGCCACCAGGGCCACCAGGGCCACCGGGACCGAAGGGCCCGAAGGCACCTCGCAGGCTCTCGGGACCACCGCGGCCCCGACGACCGGCTCCACCATGTCCACGCTCGAATCCGTGGGAACGCATCGCAATCACTCCATTCCATCGTTGATCTGTCGCGATGCTTCAACGATATATCGGAACCGATCGCATGGCAAGGCCCCTTCGGTGAACCGAGTACGGGATGGCTGCTCCGCTGGTCACGCGGCTGGTCACGCGGTGAGCGTCACTCCGGGGCTGGTGTCTGCACGACCCTGCGGCTGCCTGCAGGGCGGCACCGACGCCCGCGAGCCGGATCGACGCTCGTCGCGGGCGCCACGGCGCGAAGGGGGGTTCGTGCGCACCTCGACCGCTCGGCGATGGTCGGCACGGGACTGGCGAGGAGTGGAGCTTGGGAGCGGGACGACCGGGCGGCCTGGGGCGCCGCCCCCGCGCGGGTCACAGGAGGTTCAGTCGCCCGCGCCTGAGTCTCAAAGGGGACGGGAAGCTCACCCCAAGGCGTCGCGCAACGCGGTGGCCATCAGGTCGATGGCTTCCTTTCCGGCCGGCGCCGGGCCCGTGTGGGTGAAGTAGTGGTCCACGCCCTCGAAGACGCGGTGGGTGACCGGGACCCCGGCGGCCTCCAGAGCCTTGGCGTAGGCGTCCCCCTCGTCACGCAGGCGGTCGTTCTCCGCCGTGATGACCAGGGCGGGAGGAAGACCCGCAAGGTCGTCGGCGAGGGCGGGCGAGGCGAGGGGGTGGGCGCGGTCGGCGGGATCGGGGACATAGGCGGCGGTGAAGATCCGCATGATCTGCGGAGTGAGCAGCGGCTTGGCGATGAGAGACCGCTTGGTGGCCGGATCGGCGACCTGGTCAAGCGGCGCTGAGTCGAGGATCTGGAGCCGGGGCGAGAAGGTGCCGCGTTCCCTGGCCAGCCGGCAGACCGCGGCGGTCAGGTTGGCCCCGGCACTGTGTCCGCCCACGGCGAGCCGCGAACCGTCCCAGCCACCGGCGGCGCCGTTCTCGGCGACCCACGCAGTGACGTCGTAGGCCTGGGTGACAGGTGCGGGGAACGGCCGCTGCGGCGAGACCGCGTAGTCGACGTTGATCACGACGCAACCGGCCGTGGCGGCTATGTAGCGGCAGATGTGGTCGTCCTGCTCGGGCCGGGCGACCACGAACCCGCCGCCGTGGAAGTTGACGTACACGGGCGCGGGGGTGTCCGTGGTGGCCGGCGGACGGTAGACGGTGCACGTCACCGGTCCGGCACCGGTCTCCACCCGGAGGCTCTCGGTGCGCGCCGGGATGTCGGTGAAGTGCAGGTCCTTGTGTACACGGGACATCACGCGACCGAGCAGGAGCTGGATCCCTCTGGCCTGGATTCGGGGGCTGAACGCCATGACTGAACACCCATCGCTGCAAGGTTAAACTAACAGGATTCCTGATAATGGATGCTCGCCGCCGAGAGCGCAATGGGCAGACGGACACTCCCCCGGCGCGGCCTCTTGACGCCGCCGCCGTCGCTCACCGGGACGACGTCCGGAGCAAGCACGTCGAGCAGTCGTCACGAGGACCTCGGCGTTCAGGGTGCCTCCCTCCACGACCCGGATCCCGGCACGGAAAACGGTCCAGCGACCCCGGATTGGCCTTGTCCAGGCCGCAAGATCACCTCGTACCGTCGGAGCATGCGTATCCGAATCGTCGACGCCTTCACCGCCCGCCCCTTCACCGGCAACCCGGCCGGCGTCCTGCTCCTGGAGAACGCCTTCCCGGACGACAACCGGCTCCAGAACATCGCCCTGGAGGTCAACCACGCCGAGACGGCCTTCGCGCACCGGCTCCCCGGGGACGGCGAGGCCGACTGGGCGCTGCGTTGGTTCACGCCCGCCACCGAGGTGAACATGTGCGGACACGCGACGCTCGCCACGGCCCACGTCCTGTACAGCACCGGCGCCCACGAGGGCCCGGTGCGGTTCGCCACCCGCAGCGGTGTCCTCATCGCGACACCGGGCGAGGACGGCTCGATCACCCTCGACTTCCCGACAGCCCCGCTGACCCCGGTCGAACTCCCCGAAGGGGTCGCCGAGGCGCTGGGCGCCGAGCCGCTCACCGCCTTCGACACCGGCCCGAACATCGGTGACCTGCTGCTCGAACTGCCCGACGAGAAATCCGTCCACGCCCTGCGCCCGGACCTCAAGGCCCTGGCCGCCTATTCGGAGCGCGGCGTCATCGCCACGGCCCGCGCCGAGAACCCGGACCTGGGCTACGACTTCGTCTCCCGCTGCTTCTTCCCGAACGTCGGCATCGACGAGGACCCGGTCACCGGCAGCGCCCACACCGCTCTGGCCCCCTACTGGTCCGAGCGTCTCGGCCGTACGGATCTCACCGGACTGCAGGCCTCGCCGCGCTCCGGCCGGGTCCGCACCGGGCTTCGCGGCGGGCGCACGCTGCTGACCGGCAGCGCGGTCACGGTCATCGAGGGCGAGCTGCTCGCCTGATCACGCGGTGGGCAGCCAGCCCACCTTCCCCGCGAGGAGCGCGTAGCCCACGAACGCCCCGATGTCGAGCAGGGAATGCGCCACCACCAGGGGGCCCACGCGCCCCCACCGGCGGTACAGGTAGACGAACACCACGCCCATCACCATGTTGCCGATGAAGCCGCCGATGCCCTGGTAGAGGTGGTAGCTGCCCCGCAGTACGGAACTGGCCACCAGCGCGGTGCCCGGGCTCCAGCCCAACTGGTGGAGCCGGCGCAGCAGATAACCGACGACGATCACCTCTTCGAGGATCGCGTTCTGCATCGCCGAGAGGATCAGCACGGGGTACTTCCACCACACGTCCGGCAGCGCCTCGGGCACCACGGTGAGGTTGAAGCCCAGACCACGCGCGGCCAGGTAGAAAGCGATACCGGTGCTGCCGATCACGGCCGCGATCCCGGCCCCGCGGGCGAGGTCGGGCCCGGGCCGGGTGCGGTCGAAGCCGAGGGTTCTCAGGCTCTGCCCCTCGCGCAGCAGGAGGTGCGCGACGAGCAGCACGGGCACCAGGGCCGACGCGATCCCGAAGAGCTGCCAGGCGAGATCCAGCCAGGGACGGCCCGGCGCGGCCGAGGCGTTGAGAGTCGCGGCCTGGTCCTTGAGCCCCCCTGGTTTGGTGACCGACCCGACAAAACTGATCAGGGCGGACACACCACTCGCACCGAGCGAAAGCCCCAGTACGAGCAGCGTCTCGTCACGGAAAAATCTCCGTGAGAGCGCCCTCTGCGGAAAAGAATCGGCCACTGCCCCTTCCTCCGCCTGCACACCTGCCTCCAGTTGAGTAATCCAGCCTCATCCCCATCCCCGCCCCGCTAGGGTCCTTCGAAAGAAATGACGAAGATCGTGCGCAAGGCCGTCGGGGGGACGGACGCCGTACGGGGGCGTGCCTCCCTCTTTCCTGCCGTATACGGCCGTGCCGGCACGGAAATCGACAGGGGAGGGCACCACCGCCATGGGACGTCACAGCTTGCCCGATCAGTATGGGGCGGGCGGCAGCGACCCCCGCCCACGCGCGCGCCGCCGTACCGTGGCCATCGCGACGGCCCTCGTCCTGACCGTCGCCGGCGGGACGGCCGCCGCCGTCCAGGGCGGTCTGCTCTCCTTCGGCTCCTCCTGCCGGGACGATGCGGTACGGCTCGAGCTCGCCGCCTCCCCCGACGTCGCCCCCGCCCTGCGCAGCGCTGCCGAGCGGGCCCGCGACGAGAGCCTCACCTCCGACGGACGCTGCGTCGACATCACCGTGACCGCGCGCGAGTCGTACAAGGTCAGGGACACGCTCGCGGCCGGCAAGGACCCCGGCGTGCAGGTATGGGTGCCGGACTCGGACGTGTGGGTGGAGCAGATCTCCGCGGACAGCGACGCGACGGAGGTGGCCCGGGTCGGCAACGTGGCCTCCAGCCCGGTCGGGATGGCGATGGTGCCGGCCGCCGCGAAGTCACTGGGCTGGCCGAAGAAGACGTACGGCTGGCTCGAACTGGCGGGCGCCACCCTGCGGGACGACTCCCTCAAGCTGGGCGCCGCCGACCCCGCGCGCAGCGCGACCGGGCTGCTCGCCCTCACCCGGCTCACGAGTGCGGCGGGGAAGGCCGCGGGCGGGGAGACGCAGGCCGCGGCCATGATGAAGACGCTCTCCCAGCGCATCTCCGACAGCGACGGCCAGCTCGTGGAGACCCTGCCGCGGGACGCCTCGGGCACCGAGCAGGGCAATCCGAAGCGCAATCAGGCGCTGGTCCTGTCCGAGCAGGCGGCCTTCGCCCACAACTCCTCGGCGGAGTCCGGGCACGGCCTGGACTTCTTCTATCCCAAGGATGGCTCACCGCGCCTGGACTATCCCTACGCGCTGGTCGACGAGACACGGCTGACCACCGACGAGAGCCGCGCGGCGATCCGGTTCATGACATACCTGCGCAAGCCCGAGCAGGAACAGCTGCTGACGGACCGGGGGTTCCGCACCTCCGACGACCAGGTGTCGAAGACGCTGGTCGCGAAGGCCGGTGGCGAGGTGCCGCAGCCGTATGCGGAACCCGCCGGGGAGCCCGCCTCTGCGGCGGCGCTCCAGGAGGCCCTCGGCACCTGGACGATCACCGTGCAGAGTGCGCGGATCACCACGGTCGTGGACGCGTCGTCCTCCATGTCGGAGGCCGTGCCGGGCACCGGCCGCTCCCGGATGGACGTCACCAAGGCGTCCCTCCTCCAGGCGCTCGCGACCTTCACCCAGGAGGACGAGATCGGCCTGTGGGAGTTCTCCACCAAGCTCGACGGCGACAAGGACTACAAGGTCCTGGTGCCGACGGACCGTCTGGGCGACAGCGCGGACGGGACCGGCACCCAACGAGAGCGGCTGTCCGCGGCGTTCGGCGGTCTGGAGCCGGTGCCGGGCGGAGCGACGGGGTTGTACGACACCACGCTCGCCGCTTACAAGTCGGCGACCTCCTCCTACGCCGAGGGCAAGTTCAACGCGCTGGTCGTCCTGACCGACGGCGTCAACCAGGACCCCGGCAGCATCTCGCGCGGAGCGTTGGTCTCCGAACTGGAGAAACTCTCCAGCCCCGAACGTCCGGTCCCCCTGATCGTGATCGCGGTGGGCCCCGACGCCGACCGCGCGGAGGCCGAACAGCTCGCCGAGGCCACCGGCGGCTCCGGCCAACAGGTCAACGACCCCGCCCAGATCCACACGGTGATCCTGAAGGCGATCGTGGCCGCGGGCGCCCAGGGCGGCAGCGCCGGCGACTGACTCCGCGCCTCACCCAGGCCCTCACCCCAGCGGCACCGGCTCCGGCAGCCCCACCGGCCAGGTGTGCACCGGCTCTCCCTGGTGCATGAGCTCGCCGTACCGCCGTGTCGTGGCCGCCAGTGCCGCGTCCCGCGACAGTCCCGCCTCCAGTGCCCGGTGGAACGTCGCGGTCTGCCAGGACGCCCCGTTGGCCCGGCGCCGGCACCGCTCCTCGATCACCCCGAGGTAGAGGTCCCGGTCGGCGGGCTCGACGCCCCACCCGGCGAGGCCCGCGTCGGCGAGCGGCAGCAGTTCGTCGCGTACGAGGGTCACCGCGTCGACCTCGACCGTGCCGCCGTGGCGACCGCGCCGGGGCCAGACCATGCGCGCGTCGATGCCGTACCGGCAGGCCGCGTCGAAGTTGGCCGCGGCCGCCTCGAAGGGCAGCCTGGTCCACACCGGCCGCGGCTCCTCGGCGAGGGCGCGGACGAGGCCGTAGTAGAAGGCCGCGTTGGCGATGACGTCCGTGATGGTGGGGCCGGCGGGCAGCACGCGGTTCTCGACGCGCAGGTGCGGGACGCCGTCGGCGATGCCGTAGACGGGCCGGTTCCAGCGGTACACCGTGCCGTTGTGCAGGACGAGCTCGGCGAGGGAGGGCACTCCGCCCTGGTCGAGGACCTCCAGCGGGTCCTCCTCGTCGCAGATCGGCAGCAGGGCCGGGAAGTAGCGCAGGTTCTCCTCGAAGAGGTCGTACGCCGAGGAGATCCACCGCTCGCCGAACCAGGTGCGCGGCCGCACCCCCTGGGCCTGCAGCTCGGGCGGACGGGTGTCCGTGGACTGCTGGAAGAGCGGCGGGCGGGACTCGCACCACAGCTCACGCCCGAAGAGGAAGGGCGAGTTGGCACCGACGGCTATCTGCACGCCGGCCACCGCCTGCGCGGCGTTCCACACGTCGGCGAAACGCCCCGGCGTGACCTGGAGGTGCAGTTGCACGGAGGTGCAGGCGGCCTCCGGGGCGATCGACTTCGACGTGCAGGTGAGGCGTTCCACCCCGTCGATGTCGAGGATGAAGTCCTCACCGCGGGCGGCCACGATCTGGTCGTTGAGGAGGGTGTAGCGGTCGACGTCGGACAGGTTGGAGGAGACCAGGTCGTCCCGGTCGAGGGTGGGCAGAATGCCGATCATCACGATTCCCGCGTCGACCTCGCCCGCTTTGCGGTCGGCATACGCCAGCGAGGTCCGCAGTTCCTCGGCGAGCCGGTCGAATACCCTGCCACCCAACCTGTGTGGGGCTATGTTGACTTCCAGGTTGAACATGGCGAGTTCTGTTTGGAAATCTCGGCTTGCGATGCGTTCGAGGACCTCTCCATTCAGCATTCTCGGCATACCGTCGGCGCCGACCAGATTCAATTCGATCTCCAGCCCCATCAGGTTCTGGGGACGATCGAACCGCTGCTCCGCCAGGAGCCGCTCCAGCCCCGTCAGGCACCTGCGGAGCTTGTCGCGGTAGCGCTGGCGATCGGACAGGTCGAACCGGCCTGCCACGACCTTCTCCCCCATCGAAGGGTCCCTCCTCGATGCGTCATGAGTCAGGTGGGATGATGCCCAGCCGGAACGATCGGTAACGTCCCGCGTCGGCCCCGAGCGCGCTACCCTGTCGGAAGTGACCGGTGGCACATTCACTCGGCATGGAGCACTCAGCAGTTTCGAGTGCCCCGAAGAACTCGTGAAAAACGCCGACGAAAATTGGCCGACCACTTCCCGAGCATTTCCCGAGGTCACCGCCCGCGAAGAGTCACGGTATCGGGATCATTCTCGCGTATCACCGACCGAATGGCCCCTTGCCCCGCGCGCTGGAAGCGGCTAGACGAAACACTGTCTGAACACATGTCGTATAAACTTCGCGAACAAGGCAGAGGGTTGGCACCCGCGGTCCTGGATCCTGCCGTCAGGTGACGTACCGCAGTCCTCATCCGCATCCGCGTCACCGGACCCCGGCCCCCGCCTCTCTGACCTTCGTGAGCTGACAGCGCCGTCCGCCCCCGCCCTCGCGCCACCGTGCCTGTCGAATGAGAGGCGACCCACCATGCCGCTGCATGTCCCCCCGGCTCCCGCCCCAGCACTTCGCTCCGTCCTCACCGCACTCGCCTCGCCCACCGCGGTACGCGAGGCCCGGACCCCCTCCCTGCTCCGCGCCCAGGGACCCGTCACACCCGAGCTCCCGCTACCCGTACACGTCCTGGACGGGAACGCCACCCGGCTGACCGGGTGGCGTTTCCTGATCCGCTGCGGCGATCGCTCGGTGGCCGCGGCCGAGACCATGCTGACCCCGGACGGCTGGGCGTTCTCGCACTTCTTCGAGGGCCCCTACATCGCGTCCACCGAGCGGGCACTGCGTCAGGCCGAGGTGATGCAGCAGCCGTACCAGCCGCGTCTGCTGTCGATCCCGGGCCTGTACATGCTCGCGCTCTGGCTGCACGGCGACTGCGCGGCGGACGCCGCCACCGGCCGCCTCGCCGCCACCGACCTGCTCGTCCCCCTGGCACCGGCTCCGCCCGGCATCGCCGCCCACCGCCCGCACCGGGCAGCCGAGCTGCTCCCGGTACTGGCCCACCGGGTGACTCCGGCCCCACTGCTGGGCTCGCCCGCCTGAAACCTCGTCCGCGCGTATCGCCCACGCCCCTCGTACCCCGCCCCGAATTCCGGGTAGCGGGGTACGGCTTTGTTTCCGGTGCCATTAGGGTCGTACACAATCCCCAGGGATCGCACAGAAGACCATTTGCTCGTACGAGCGCACAATTGCTCGGACGAGCCGAACCCGGGCCGGACTCCAGGTGGACTAGCCCTTTCCGGCCACTGCGAACCATCCGAAGGGACAGTGCAGTTGGGATGAACCGTCCGGCCGGGTGACGCGTCTCCAACCTGTGAAGAAGTGGTGATGCGAAATACCTGCGGATTGACGCCCGTAGGGCAACACTGGGTTCCGACTGAGTTATCGCAACGGGGGACGTCATGACCACAACACAGCGAAAGATCCCACCAATGTGCCAGCACCAGCCACCGTGTCCCACCGCCGCCTCCGCCGACCGGGAGTCCGCCCGCCTCGTGGCGCACCACCCGGAGCAGGGCTGGAGCCTGCTGTGCAACGGCGTTCTGCTCTTCGAGGACACCGGTGAGCTCCTGCCCGACGGCCGGGTCATCGCCCCGCACCGCCCGCTCGCGGTGGCGGCCGCCTGAAAACGCCCGGGCGGTCGCCGTATCGCCCGGAGATCTGAGGGGCCGGCTCGCAGCGGCTGTCTGTGCACCGGCCCCGACGCATGTCCCACGGCGATCACTCCCTGTGACGCCTTGTATATGACCCCACTTTTCCGGAAGACTCCTGGAAGTTTCGAGGCTTGTACGCGGAGGTGGGCAAGTGACAGCAGGCAAGGCCGGCGCCGAGCCCCGGGGCAAGGTCACCATCACGGAGATCGCCCGGCAGGCCGGAGTCTCGGTGCCGACGGTGTCCCGGGTGGTCAACGGCCGGTCGGACGTGTCCCCGCGCACCCGCGCCCGCGTCGAGGAGCTGCTCCAGAAGTACGGCTACCGCAAGCGCCCCGCGGCCCCCGGCACCCGCGCCGCCCTGCTCGACCTGGTCTTCAACGACCTCGACAGCCCCTGGGCCGTGGAGATCATCCGCGGTGTCGAGGAGGTCGCCCACGCGGAGGGCGTCGGCACCGTCGTCTCCGCGATCCACGGCCGCTCGGGCGCTGCACGCGAGTGGATGCGCAATCTGCGCGCCCGCGCCTCCGACGGGGTCGTTCTCGTCACCTCGGCGCTGGACATGGTCCTCCACGACGAGCTGCGCGCCCTGGGCGTCCCGCTGGTGGTCGTCGACCCGGCCGGCTCCCCCGCACTGGACGCGCCCACCATCGGCGCCGCCAACTGGTCGGGAGGGCTCGCGGCCACCGAGCATCTGCTGTCGCTGGGCCACCTCAGGATCGGCCTGATCGCAGGGCCGCCCCGGCTGCTGTGCTCGCGGGCGCGCTACGACGGCTACCGCGCCGCTCTCGAGGGTGCGGGGCTCACCCTCGACGAGTCCCTGGTCGTACCCGGCGACTTCCACCCGGAGTCCGGCTTCGCCGGCTGCGAGAAGCTCCTGGAGCTGCCCGAGCCGCCGACCGCCGTCTTCGCGGCCAGCGACCAGATGGCCCTCGGCGCGATCGAGGCGCTGAGGAGACGCGGGCTGAGGGTGCCGGAGGACATGAGTCTGGTGGGCTTCGACGACCTTCCGGAAGTCCGCTGGTCGGCACCTCCGCTGACGACCGTCCGCCAGCCGCTCGCCGACATGGGCAAGCTGGCCGCCCGCACGGTCCTCGAACTGGCCCGCGGTGAACGCCCGGACTCACCGCGCGTGGAGCTGGGCACGGAACTGGTGGTGCGATCGAGCACCGCACCACCGGTCATCCGCTGACGGACCACGGCCCGTCAGGTGGGTCAAGCCGCCCACCCGACAGACGCGCGCACGCCCGCCGGACCCGCACCACCGGGCCACCACCCGCTGACGACCCACGGCCCGTGCGTGGGGTCAGGCCTTTCCTCGCGGCAGACGCGAGCACGCCCGTTGGACCCCGCACCACCGGGCCACCCGCTGACGACCCACAGCCCGCCGGTGGATCAGGCGCCCTCCCAGCAGACGCGAGATCACCTACCGCGAGCACGCACCACCGGGCCATCCCTTGACGGACCACAGCCCGCCGGTGGATCAGGCCGCCCACCCGGCAGACGCGAGCACGCCCGTTGGACCCCGCACCACCGGGCCACCCGCCGGTGGATCAGGTCGCCCACCCGGGCTCGAGCACGCCCGCTGACCCGCACCACCGGCCGGACCCGCAGGTCAGGCCCTCGGGTGCACCGTCAGAGGCGACCCTCCCGCCGGCGAAGCGGTCCCGGTCTCGGAGAGAGGCCCCCAGGGAGGTGGGCCGGGAGCGTGTCCCGCCGTCCCTGTCGACGGCGCCCCGGTGGCCGGCCCACCGCGGCCCCGGCAGGTGGCGCCCTGGCTCCCCAAGTCGGCCACCAGCGCGGCCGATCCGAGTCGCCCGGAGCGGGGTTCTCCGGTCAGGGCCCGGCTGCAGCGGCCGTCGACGAGCCGACGGGAGTCGCCGCAGTCCCCGCCGCCCCCTACTTCAGCGCCGCCCGGATCGCGTAGTACGCCGGCTTCGGCTGGAGCTGCTCGTCCCAGGGCAGCGCGGCCCCCTGGCCCTCGAAGAAGGCGGGTATCCAGCTGTACTTGTCGGTGTAGTCCCAGATGGTGATCCCGACACACCGGCGCACCGCGAGACAGGCATCGGTCAAGTCGGCGTACCACTGTGCCTGTTGGGCCAGTTTCTCCTCGGTCGCGGGCAGGATCATCCGGATGTCGACCTCGGTGAGCGCGGTGTCGAGGCCCAGCTTGGAGAAGCGGCGGAGGTTGTCCTCCAGCGTGGTCGGATAGCCGTACTGGAGCGCCAGGTGGGCCTGGAGACCGATGCCGTCGAGCGGGACGCCCTGCGCCTTCAGCTCCTTGGCCAGGGTGTAGTAGGCGTCGCTCTTCGCCCCGATCCCCTCGATGTTGTAGTCGTTGAGGTAGAGCTTGACCTTGGGGTCGGCCTGTCGGGCCCAGCGCAGGGCGTCGGCGATGTAGCCGGGGCCGAGGGTCTTGTAGAAGACGGTCTCGCGGTAGGTGCCGTCCTCGTTGAAGGCCTCGTTGACGACGTCCCAGGCGAAGACCTTGCCCCGGTAGTGCCGCACCTCGGTCTGGATGTGCTTCTTCAGGACGGGCCGCAGCTCGGCCGCCGTCCACTCGCGCGAGGTGATCCAGTCGGGCAACTGGCTGTGCCACACGAGGGTGTGGCCGCGCACCTTCTGGTGGTTCGCGCGGGCGAGGTTCACGATCTCGTCGCCGTTGGTCCAGTCGAAGACCCCCTGCTCGGGTTCGGTGGCATACCACTTCATGCCGTTGCCCGGCGTGATCTGGTCGAACTCGCTGCCGAGGATCTTCTTGTACGGCTCGTCGACGAGTTCGGGATTGTCGGTGGCGCTGCCGAAGTAGCGGCCGTGACGCTGGGCGAGGTCGGCGAGGGTGGCCGGTTTGCCGTGGGCCTGGGCGGTGGGAGCGGTGGCCGCGACCACCACTGCGGCCAGGACTCCGGCGAGTCTGAGACGGTTCTTGCGCATGGTGCGACTCCTCACGTGCGGGCGGGGTGAGCCGTACTTTTCGAAGCGCCGGGGTCAGCCCTTCGTGGCACCGGCGGTGAGGCCGCCGACGAGCTGGCGCTCGGCGACCGAGTAGAAGGCGAGGGCGGGAACCATCGCCAGGACGAGATAGGCGAAGACGCGGGCGTACTCCGCGGAGTACTGGCCCTGGAACTGCTGCACACCGATGGGGAGCGTCCACCACGTGTTGTCGGTGAACACCAGCAGCGGCAGCATGAAGTTGTTCCAGCTGGTGACGACCGCCAGCACCGAGACGGTGCCGAGCGCGGGCCGTGCCATCGGCAGCAGGACGCGCCAGAAGAACCCGAACGGGCTGCACCCGTCGAGAGTGGCCGCCTCCTCCAACTCCCCGGGGATCTCCCGGAAGAAGGCGCGCAGGATGATGATCGTCATCGGCAGCCCGAAGGCGGCCTGCGGCAGGATCACGCCCAGCGGGTTGTCCAGCAGACCGAGCGAGCGCAGCAACAGGAACAGCGGCAGCACCGCCACCGCGAAGGGGAACATCAGCCCCATCGTGAAGAGTGTGAACAGCGCCTCCCGTCCCCGGAAGGCGAACCGCGCGAAGGAGAACGCGGCCAGCGCGGAGGCGGCGACCACCAACACGGTCGTACCGACGGCGATCAGCGTGCTGCTGCCGAGCAGCCGCCAGAAGTCCCCGCCGGCCAGGATGTCGGTGTAGTTGCCCGTCCGCCAGTGGTCCGGCAGTCCGAAGGGGTTGCTGGAGAGCTCGTCGGTGGACTTGAACCCGGACAGGACGGCGTACACCAGGGGTACGACCATCACCGCGCCGACGGCGACGAGGATCACGTGCAGGGGCAGGGTCCGTGCGGTGGTCTTGCGGGCGGTCACTTGCCGTCCCCCCTCATCGTCGTGGTGGCCCCTTCGAGGTCGCGGCGGAGCACGAACCGCTGGTAGGCGAGGGCGAAGACGAGGCAGATGCCGAACATGACGACGCTGATCGCGCTGGCGTAGCCGACCTGGTAGCGCTTGAAGCCGTACTGGAACATGGTCACGGCCATGGTCTCGGAGTGGTGGTCGGGGCCGCCCTGGGTGACCACCCACACCAGGTCGAAGAGCTGGATCGAACCGATGACGGACAGGAAGATGCTGATCCGCAGGGTGGGCGCGAGGAGCGGCAGGGTGACGTTGCGGAACCGCTGCCAGGCGCCGGCACCGTCGATGAGGGCCGCCTCGGTCAACTCCCGTGGGATGGACTGGAGTCCGGCCAGGTAGAGCATCATGTGGAAGCCGAAGTACTTCCACATCATGACCAGGAAGAGCGTCGCCATGACGTAGGAGGGATCGGCGAACCACAGCCCGCCCACGCCGTCCAGGCCGACCGCGCCGAAGATGTGGTCGGCGAGTCCGGAGTCCGGGGCGAAGACCATGCTGAACAGCACGCCGGTGATCGCCTCGGACAGGACGTAGGGCGCGAAGAACAGCATCCGGTAGACGGCTCTGCCGCGCAGTTTCTGGTTGAGCAGGACCGCCATGGCGAGCGCGAACGGCAGTTGGAACGCGAGGGACAGCACGACCAGGACGAGGCAGCGCCACAGGTCGCCCAGGAAAACGGGGTTGTCGAAGAGCTGGGTGAAGTTGTCCGTGCCGACGTAGTCGGAGGGCATGCCGAAGCCGCCCCAGCGGAAGAAGGCGGCGTACAGCGCGAACAGCATCGGCAGCAGGACCATGCCGATGAACAGCACCAGGGCGGGCAGTTGGAAACTGACCGCGGTCAGCCAGTGCATGACGCGCCGCCGGCCCCGCCCCCGGGCCCTGACCGATTCCGGGGGCGGGAGATCGGTGCCCGGACCGCTCCGCTTGTCTGCGAGGAACGTGGAGGTCATCGCGGGCTACTGCTCTTCCTTCGCGGTCTGCGTGATCGACTGGGCGACCTGTTCCGGGGACTTGGAGCCGGCGATCAGCGCGGCCACGCTGTCGTTGACCTCCTGGCCCACGGCGGGCGCGTACGCCTGGTCGAGATAGAGCTGGAAGCCGGTGGCGGCCTTCAACTGCGCCTGTACGAGCTTGAGGTTGGGGTCGGTCATGGCCTTCTCCGCGTTCGGGAGCACGGGAAGGATGCTGGTCTTCTTGACCAGTTCCAGCTCGGTGGCCTCGGAGGCGAAGAACTTCAGGAAGTCGACCGCCGCCTGCGGGGCACCCCGGCGCAGGGCGTGTCCGCCGCCTCCGCCGAACACCTCGGTGATGGCACCCTTGCCGCCCTCGACCGCAGGGAAGGGGAAGAAGCCCAGGTCGTTGCCGAGGCCCTTGCCGGAGTCGGCCTGAACGGCCGGCGCCCACTGGCCCATGAGTTCCATGGCCGCCTTGCCGTTGCCGACGGCGGCCGCCTGGCCGGTGGGGGTGGAGTAGGCGGCGTTGAGGAACCCCTTCTGGAAGGGCTGGAGGTCCACGAGTTCCTTGAGGTGCCGGCCTGCCTGGACGAACCCGGCAGCGGTGAAGTCCTTGTCCTCACTGGCCTTTTGGAGGGCGTCGATGCCGGCGGTGCGCATCGCGAGGTACGCCCAGTAGTACATGCCGGGCCACTTCTCCTTGCCCGCGAGGGCGATGGGCGTGATGTTCTTGGACTTCAGCTTGCTCACGGCCTCCAGGAACCCGCCCCAGGTGGTGGGCGGCTCGCTGACGCCGGCCTGCTTGAAGAGCGCCTTGTTGTACCAGAACCCGATCATGCCCATGTCGAACGGGATGCCGTAGACCTTGTCGTCGAGGATGTACGGCTCCTTGGTGACCTTCAGCAGACCGTCGGCCCACGGCTTGGTCCGGTCGGTCAGGTCCTCGACGAGCCCCGCGTCGACCTGCTGCTTGAGGACGCCGCCGCCCCAGGTGTGGAAGATGTCGGGGAGCTTCCCGGAGGCGGTCAGCGCCGTCATCTTCGACTTGTAGGCGTCGTTCTCCAGCTGGACGATCTTTATCTTGACCTTGGGGTTCGCGGCCTCGAACTTCTTGGCGAGGGCCGCCCAGACACTCTTCGCCGGCTCGGTGGTGGAGATGTTCCACCACTCCACCGTGGTCGTCCCGTCGGACGATCCTCCGTCCGAGTCGCCGCCACAGCCGGTCAGTGTCGTCATGCCCAGACCGGCCGCGGCGGATGCCGCCAGAAAGCCACGGCGGGACAGTGCCGGGTCGCCCATGATGCGCTCCTTGGGTACGGGACGGAGCCGTCCTTGTCCGTCCTGCGGTCCGAAAGTTTCGGAGTTGATCCAGAAAGCTTCGCTGCTGCCGCACCCTAGAGACAGCTGCCAAACGGTGGCAACCCCTTGTGCACAGGGAATGTTGAGGAGTCGAACCAGTCGAAGGCCACGGCGCCCTCGCTGACGCCATGCCGATCGCCCGGCCCGGTGAAGCCCTCCACCCCCTGCGGGGAGAGACGGCGGTCGTCGCGCTCGGCTGAAGAGACACCGCCGGCGCCGAGGACGAGCAGGTCGGGGACGCAAATGCACGGCTGCTGCAGGCCCGTTGAGGGCAGCAGACGGCCGGTGCCGATCTGACGGTCAGGGCGGGCGGCTCCTCCTCGACGGGCACGCCTCGCGAGGAACTGCCGCACCGGCCCGATCCGGGCGATCCCGCTCGCCTCTCCCCGGCATCTCGGCGTCGCGGTGCGGGGCCCTCACGGAGCCTGTCGCAGCGCCACCCTGCCCGACCGAGGACGCTGCCGCCCGCCGCCCCTCCAACCCCCGCCCACTGGCAGATTCCGGGATCCGGGTGGAAGCCGCCGATCACCGGGCTGCCTTACGTCCGTATGCGCTTCGGTCCCTCCATTCCACCGAAACATTCGATCTATTGGGCGAACCTTACGGAAGGACCGTACGAGGATAATCTTTGGCGGCCCCCTTACGGCAACGGAGACGGCCTGTCACCTGAACTGCTACGCCCCCCATGACGCTGCGTGTCCACCCCCGCCCGCCCGCACACACAGGCCCACCGGCCAGGTAAGAGCCCCACAGCTGCACCGTCGCCCGTCACAGACCTTCGCAGAGCGAGTCTTAACGGAAGCTTGACGCCCTGGCACCCTCCATCCGTGGGCCAAGACGTCACTCTCCGCTTACGCTGGTCCCGCCGTCAGCCGGGCGGCCGGAACCCCGCTGAACCGCACCGCAGGAGCGCCCCCGATGGCCACCACCGAACACCCTCCTTCCAGTCGCCTGCGCTCCTGGATGCTGGAGGGTCTGTCCGACATGGGCAGGGACGGCGGCCACACGGGCCCCCACGCCGCCCCGGAACCCGCCCACCAGGGCCAGCGCTGGTGGCGGGTCATGTGCCTGACCGGCGTCGACTACTTCTCCACCCTCGGCTACCAGCCCGGCATCGCCGCCCTCGCGGCCGGCCTGCTCTCCCCCATCGCGACGATCGTCCTCGTGATCGTCACCCTCGCGGGCGCCCTGCCCGTGTACCGCCGGGTGGCCGAGGAGAGCCCCCGCGGCGAGGGCTCGATCTCCATGCTGGAACGGCTGCTGTCGTTCTGGCAGGGCAAGCTCTTCGTCCTCACCCTGCTCGGCTTCGCCGCCACCGACTTCCTGATCACCATCACCCTGTCCGCGGCCGACGCCTCCACCCATCTGATCGAGAACCCGCACCTGACCAGCACCCTGCACGACCACAAGATGCTGATCACCCTCTTCCTGGTCGCCCTGCTCGGGGCGGTGTTCCTCAAGGGCTTCCTGGAGGCGATCGGCGTCGCCGTCGCCCTGGTGGGCATCTACCTCGCCCTCAATGTCGTCGTGGTGCTCGTCGGCCTGTGGCACATCATCACCGCGGGCCATGTCGTCACCGACTGGTCCAGCGCTCTGACGGCCGAGCACGGCAACGTCTTCGTGATGATCGGCGTGGCCCTGATCGTCTTCCCCAAGCTCGCCCTCGGCCTCTCCGGCTTCGAGACGGGCGTCGCCGTCATGCCACACGTCAAGGGCGACCCGGACGACACCGAGGAGAACCCCGAGGGCCGGATCCGCGACACCAAGAAGCTGCTCACCACCGCCGCCATCGTGATGAGCTGCTTCCTGATCGCCACCAGCTTCATCACCACCCTCCTCATCCCCGAGAAGGACTTCGAGTCGGGCGGCCCGGCCAACGGCCGCGCCCTGGCCTACCTCGCCCACCACTACCTCGGTGGCGTCTTCGGCACGGTCTACGACGTCTCGACCATCGCCATCCTGTGGTTCGCCGGCGCCTCCGCGATGGCGGGCCTGCTCAACCTGATGCCGCGCTACCTGCCCCGCTACGGCATGGCCCCGCACTGGGCCCGCGCCGTGCGCCCCATGGTCGTCGTCTTCACTCTGATCGCCTTCCTGGTCACCTGGATCTTCGACGCCGACGTCGACGCCCAGGGCGGCGCGTACGCCACCGGCGTGCTGGTGCTGATCAGCTCGGCGGCGATCGCGGTGACCATCGCCGCCCGCAAGGCCGGGCAGCGCAACTGGACCGTCGGCTTCGCCGTCATCTCCGCCGTGTTCCTCTACACGACCGTCGTCAACGTCATCGAACGCCCCGACGGCGTGAAGATCGGCGCCTGCTTCATCGCCGGCATCATCCTGGTCTCTCTCCTGTCCCGCCTGGCCCGCGCCTTCGAACTCCGCGTGACCGACGTGACGCTCGACGACATGGCGGAACGTTTCATCCGGGACATGGCCAGCCGCAAGATGCGCTTCATCGCCAACGAGCCCGACCAGCGCGACAAGGCCGAGTACCGCGACAAGATCGAGCAGATCCGCGAGGACAACGACATCCCCGGCGAGGACTTCGTGTTCGTGGAGGTCACGGTCCTGGACCCCTCGGAATTCGAGGCGAGCCTGACGGTCCGGGGCGAGGTCCTCCACAACCGCTACCGCGTACTGACCCTGGAGTCCTCCTCCATCCCCAACGCCCTCGCCGCCCTTCTCCTCCACGTCCGCGACACCACCGGCTGCACCCCCCACATCTACTTCGAGTGGACCGAGGGCAACCCCTTCGCCAACTTCCTCCGCTTCTTCCTCTTCGGCCAGGGCGAGGTGGCCCCGGTCACCCGGGAGGTCCTCCGAGAAGCAGAACCGGACCGCCCTCGCCGCCCCCGAGTCCACACGGGCTGACACCGTCGCCCACCGAGGCTCGTGATCCGCCCAAACGGCGCGACCGTACACATCCCCGCCACGGCCCACCACACGCCCTACGTTGCTGCCCATGACCCTGAGCATCCGCAACCAGCTCCCCGGCACCGTCACCGCCGTCACCCCGGGCGAGGCCATGGCAACCGTCAGGATCCGCCTCGACGGCGGCCAGGACCTCACAGCCGCGATCACCGTCGAGTCCGTCGCCGAACTCGGCCTCACCCAGGGCTCGCCCGTACGCGCCCTGGTGAAGTCGACGGAGGTCTCCCTCGCCACCGCCCCGGTCCCGATCGTGTCCATCCGCAACCAGCTCCCCGGCACGGTCACCGCCGTCGCCACCGGAGCCGCCATGGCCACCGTCAAGATCGCTGTCGAGGGAGGCGTACTCACCTCCGCGATCACCGCGGACGCCGCGACCGACCTCGCCCTCGTCGCCGGTGTCCCGGTCGTCGCCCTGATCAAGTCGACAGAGGTGTCACTGGCCACGGCGTAAAGGAAAAGGGCCCCGCCGAAACGGGGCCCTCATCACCTCGGGTCAGTCCTCGTACGCGTCCAGCGGCGGGCACGAGCACACCAGGTTCCGGTCGCCGAAGGCCTGGTCGATCCGCCGCACCGGCGGCCAGTACTTGTCCGCCACCGACACCCCGGCCGGGAACACGGCCTCCTCGCGCGTGTACGCGTGCTCCCACTCGCCGCCCAGCGCACCGGCGGTGTGCGGAGCGTTCCGCAGGGGGTTGTCCTCGGCGGCCCACTCCCCGGAACCGACCTTCTCGATCTCCGCACGGATGGCGATCATCGCCTCGCAGAACCGGTCGAGTTCGGTCAGGTCCTCGGACTCGGTCGGCTCGATCATCAGCGTCCCGGCCACCGGGAACGACATGGTCGGGGCGTGGAAGCCGTAGTCGATGAGCCGCTTGGCCACATCGTCGACGCTCACCCCGGTCGCCTTGGTGAGCGGCCGCAGATCGATGATGCACTCGTGCGCGACCAGCCCGCCGGGGCCGGTGTAGAGCACCGGGTAGTGCGGCTCGAGCCGCTTGGCGATGTAGTTGGCGGAGAGCACCGCCACCTGCGTGGCCCGCTTCAGCCCCTCACCGCCCATGAGCCGGACGTACGCCCACGAGATCGGCAGGATCCCCGCGGAACCCCAGGGCGCGGCCGAGATCGGCCCGACGCCCGTCTCCGGGCCGGCCGCGGGCTGCATCGGGTGGTTCGGCAGATACGGCGCCAGGTGCGCCCGTACGCCGACAGGGCCCACACCCGGGCCACCGCCGCCGTGCGGAATGCAGAACGTCTTGTGCAGATTCAGGTGGGAGACGTCACCGCCGAAGTGCCCCGGCTTGGCCAGCCCCACGAGCGCGTTGAGGTTGGCCCCGTCGACGTACACCTGCCCGCCGGCCTCATGCACCTGCGCGCAGATGTCGGCGACGTGCTCCTCGAACACCCCGTGCGTCGAGGGATACGTGATCATGAGCACGGACAGCTCGTCCCGGTGCTGCTCGATCTTCGCGCGCAGGTCGTCGACGTCGATCTCGCCGTCCCCAGCGGTCTTCACGACGACGACCTTCATCCCGGCCATGACGGCGCTCGCGGCGTTGGTCCCGTGCGCCGAGGACGGGATGAGACACACGGTCCGCTGCTCGTCACCGTTCGCCCGGTGATATGCGCGTACCGCGAGCAGCCCGGCCAGCTCGCCCTGCGACCCGGCGTTCGGCTGCAGCGACACGTTGTCATACCCGGTGACCTCGGCGAGCCGCTCCTCCAGCTCCCGGATCAGCGTCAGATAGCCCTGCGCCTGCTCGGCGGGCGCGAAGGGGTGCATCTGCCCGAACTCGGGCCAGGTGACCGGCTCCATCTCCGTGGTCGCGTTGAGCTTCATGGTGCAGGAGCCCAGCGGGATCATGCCGCGGTCGAGCGCGTAGTCGCGGTCGGCGAGCCGACGCAGGTAGCGCAGCATCGAGGTCTCGGAGCGGTACTGGTGGAAGACGGGGTGGGTGAGGAAGTCGTCGTCGCGCAGCAGCGCGTCCGGCAGCGCCTCCTCGCAGGCCGCGTCCAGCGCCTCGATGTCGGCCTCGACGCCGAACGCGTTCCACACGGCACCCACCTGGGCCCGCGCGGTGGTCTCGTCGCACGCGACGGACACGTGGTCGGCGTCGACGAGGTGCAGGTTGACGCCGTTCCGCCGCGCGGCGGAGACGACCTCGGCGGCCCTCGCGGGCACGCGCGCGGTGAGCGTGTCGAAGTACGAACCGTGCACGACCTCGACCCCACCGGCCGTCAGGCCCGCGGCAAGGATGGTCGCGTACCGGTGGGTCCGCCGCGCGATGCCCTTGAGCCCCTCGGGCCCGTGGTAGACGGCGTACATCCCGGCCATGACCGCGAGCAGCACCTGCGCGGTGCAGATGTTGCTGGTCGCCTTCTCCCGACGAATGTGCTGCTCACGTGTCTGCAGCGCGAGCCGGTAGGCCTTGTTCCCGTCCGCGTCCACGGACACACCGACGAGCCGCCCGGGCAGGCTCCTGGCGAACTTCTCGTGTACGGCCATGTAGCCGGCGTGCGGCCCGCCGAACCCCATCGGCACACCGAACCGCTGCGTGGTACCGACCGCGATGTCCGCCCCGAGCTCACCCGGCGACTTCAGCAGGGTCAGCGCGAGCAGATCGGCGGCCACGGTCACGAGCGCGCCGAGCTCATGAGCCTGGTCGATGAGCGGCTTGATGTCGCGTACGGCCCCGGAGGCGCCGGGGTACTGGACGAGCACCCCGTTGATCTCACGTCCGGCGACCTCGGCCGGGATCCCGTCGCCGAGGTCGGCGACCACGACCTCGACACCGGTCGGCTCGGCCCGGGTCTCGATCACGGCGATGGTCTGCGGCAGGGTGTCGGCGTCGACGAGGAAGAGCCCCTTCTTGTTCTTCCCCATGCGGCGGGACAGAGCCAGGGCCTCGGCCGCCGCGGTCCCCTCGTCGAGCAGCGAGGCGCCGGAGGTGGGCAGCCCGGTGAGGTCGGCGACCATGGTCTGGAAGTTGAGCAGTGCCTCGAGGCGTCCCTGCGAGATCTCCGGCTGGTACGGCGTGTAGGCGGTGTACCAGGCCGGGTTCTCCATGACGTTGCGCAGGATGACGGGCGGAGTGAAGGTGCCGTAGTAGCCGAGTCCGATCATGGAATCGAGCACCTGGTTCCGGTCGGCCAGCGACCGCAGCTCGGCCAGCACCTCGGCCTCGGTCCGTCCGCCGGGCAGCTCCAGGGCATCGGCGTTCTTGATCACATCCGGCACCGCGGCGGCGGTGAGCTCGTCCAGCGAGCCGTAGCCGACCTGCGCGAGCATCTTCGCCCGCGCCTCATGATCAGGGCCGATGTGACGCTGCTCGAACGGAATGCCCTGTTCGAGCTCGGAGAGCGGAATGCGAGGGGCGGTCATTGCGGAGGCCTCCTGGTCTGACACGACCTGCGAGGGGTACCCCGGCGCGGGTACCCCGACGGCCTCCCCCTCTGTCATCTCAACCTGAGAGCTTCACCGGGCCGCCCGAAGGCCGCCGGCTTGCACCGTCGGTGAGAGCGGAAGCTGTCGATACCCGCTCTGCTTTCCAGAGTGACCTCGTCCGCGCGGTACGTGAGCCTGAGAGATTCCGGGGAGGATTTGCTCCTTCGGCGCCTCCGATGTTGTCTGGAGGACTCTCCCGCGCGGGGTCAGCAGCCGCTGGCAAGCCTACCAGCGAGCTCACCGCACGGGTCTTCGAGTGGCCGCACACCCCGATGTGCTCTTTCGTAGTGCTTACGACCGCTTCGGATGAGTTGCGACCAAGTGGAGGGCCCGTGCAGACCGACATCGATCCGCGCAACCTGATCGGCCGCAAGGCGTTCGACCGCAACGGCACCAAGATCGGGACCGTCGACGAGGTCTACCTCGACGACGCGACCGGCGTGCCGGAGTGGGCTGCCATACGCACCGGCCTCTTCTCCCGGGACGCCTTCGTCCCCTTGGGCCCGAGCGAACTGGTCGACGGCACCCTGCACGTACCCTTCGACCGCGCCCTCATCAAAGAGGCCCCCGACTTCGGCGTGGGCCGCCACCTCTCCCCCGACCAGGAACTCCAGCTCTACCACCACTACGGTCTCGACGTGGCCGCACCGCCCCCGTTCCCCGACCGGGACTTCGGCAAGCTGGCGGGCACGGAGGACGCGGAGGCCTGAGCGCCCGGCACCTCCTCTGTCAGGGGCAACGGCTCAGCGGGCTCCAGCGCAGGATCCTCGACAAGAAACGTCCGCACCCGCCCCGGCTCCGAATCCGGCGTCTCGAACCGCACGGTCACCCGCCCCAGCCCGCTCCCCTGCACCCAACCGTGCCCGTACTCGGCATGCCGCACATCGTGCCCGGCGACCCACCGCCGCTCAGCAGCCGCCGTCACCTCGGGAACGGCCACCTCGTCGACCTCCTCCTCGGCCGCCGACTCCACCCGCTCCCCCGCGGCCTGGGCGAACAGATCCTCCTGAGTGAAGTCGGCGAGTCCGCTCACCCCCACTCCCAGCAACCGCACACCCCCCGTGGAGTCCACGCCCTCCAGCAACCGCAGGGCAGCCTCCCGCACGACCGCCGGGTCATCGGTGGGTCCCCGCAAGGTCTCGGACCGCGTCAACGTCGAGAAGTCGTAGCGCCGCACCTTCAGCACGATGGTCCGCCCCGACAGCCCGGCCCCCCGCAGCCTCCGCACACAGCGGTCCGCCAGCCGCTGCACCTCCAGGCTGACCCGCACGCGGTCATGGATGTCCACGTCGTACGTGTCCTCGACCGACACGGACTTGGTCTCCCGCTCAGCCACCACGGGCCGCTCGTCGTACGCCAGCGCCATGGCGTACAGCCCGTGCCCATGGGCCTTGCCGAGCAGTCGTACGAGCTCGTCCTCGCCCGCCTCCACGATCTCGTCGACCGTATGGATCCCGGCACGCCTCAGATGATCGCCGGTCGCGGGCCCCACACCCGGCAGGATCCGCACCGACATCGGCCCGAGAAGCGCCCGCTCGGTCCCCGGCTCGATCACCACCAGCCCGTCCGGCTTGGCCTGTTCGGAGCCGATCTTCGCGAGCATCTTGGACGCGGCCAGCCCCACCGACCCCGTGAGCCCCGTGACGGCCCGTATGTCGGCCCGCAGCTTCGCCCCGGCCAGCCGCGCCGACGCCTCGTCCCAGGCCGTTCCCCCGGCCTCCAGATCCACGAACGCCTCGTCCAGGCTCAGCGGCTCCACCAGCGGCGACAGCTCCCGCAGCAGCCGCATCACCTGCTCGCTGATCGCCTTGTAGAAACCGAAGCGCGGCACCAGATACGCGGCATTCGGCGCGAGCCGCCTCGCCTGGCCCATGGGCATCGCCGAGTGCACCCCGAACACCCGGGCCTCGTAGGAGGCGGTGGCCACCACACCCCGCGGCCCCAGCCCGCCCACGACGACAGCCTTCCCGCGCAGACTCGGCTTGGACGCCTGCTCCGCCGAGGCGTAGAAGGCATCCATGTCGAGATGCAGGATCGTGGGCGCTTTTCTCACATGTCCGATGCTGCCCTACGCCACTGACAATGCTCCGCCCGAGCGAGCGGGGCAGGCTTCAGACCGCCCGGTTGCGCCGCCGCGCCAGCTCGTCCGCGGGGTTGTGCCCGACGAGTGTCTCCCCGGTGTCGATGCGCTCCCCGTGCAGCTGTGAAAGGGCGCTCTCGACGTCCCGCCACACGACACCCACGGCGATCCCGAAGATGCCCTGGCCGCCCTGGAGCAGCGCGTGGACCTCATCGGGCGAGGTGCACTCGTAGACCGTGGCGCCGTCGCTCATGAGCGTCATCCGCTCCAGGTCCTGGAATCCCCGCTCACGCAGGTGCTGGACCGTGGTGCGGATGTTCTGCAGCGACACACCGGTGTCGAGGAACCGCTTGACGATCTTCAGGACGACGACGTCCCTGAAGCTGTAGAGCCGCTGCGTCCCCGACCCGTGGGCGGGCCGCACGCTCGGCTCGACGAGGCCGGTGCGCGCCCAGTAGTCGAGTTGCCGGTAGGTGATGCCTGCCGCCGCGCACGCCGTAGGGCCGCGATAGCCGATCTGCTCGGACGCCATGGACGTCGCCCCTCCGCTGCTCGGCACGGCCGCCGGTCGCTGCGGAGCGTGATCGGCCGCGCTGCCCTGAAACGGGCTGCCGTGAAGCGGGTACGGGCCGCCTGCCCCGAGACTCCGTCCGGGGGCACCCCCAGCCGTACCGTCGCCGCTGCTTCTCACGCCGACCTCCGTCCTTGACCTGCCTTCTCGACGGTAGGCAGTCACCAGGGGTGCGTCAACGATCGCCACACTCGGCACGCCGAGTGATAATCACCCTAGGAGTGGTTTCCCGTACCCCACCGCGGGGAAAGGCTAGCCGAATGCGCTCCTGGCGGGCCGCAGGACGCTCTCACGCGCCGGTGGCAAATGCCAGCATTTCAGTGACGACCGGACACGGCCGACCCGTCGCGGACCACTGATCCGCCGGATCGGCCGCGGCCGCCTCACTGACTGCTGGTGCCGAAGTCCTCGGGGGAGATCTGGTCGAGGAACTCGCGGAACTTCTCCACTTCGTCCTCCTGCTCGTCCGGAATCGCGATGCCGGCGTCGTCGAGCACTCCGTCGCTGCCGTAGATCGGCGTCCCGGTGCGCAGGGCCAGCGCTATGGCGTCGGACGGCCGCGCGCTCACCTCGACCCCGCTGGCGAACACCAGCTCCGCGTAGAAGACGCCCTCACGCAGATCCGTGATGCGCACTTCGGTGAGCTCCTGGCCGACCGCCTCCAGCACGTCCTTGAACAGGTCGTGGGTCAGCGGTCGTGCGGGGGCCATGCCCTGCTGCGCGAAGGCGATCGCAGTCGCCTCCCCCGGCCCGATCCAGATGGGGAGGTAGCGGTCGCCTCCCACTTCACGCAGGAGCACGATCGGTTGGTTGGAGGGCATTTCGACCCGGACACCTACGACATCGAGCTCGTTCACACAGCAACCCTAGGCCGTGCCCGGGACGTTTGGGTAGTCGGGCAGGAAACGGGGGACGATCCGGTGCCCGGCCACCCTCAGGGCAGGCGTACCCCGAGCGCGGTCTGCACGAGCGCCGCGTGCAGCTTCACCGTCAGCCCGGCGAGTTCCTTGGCGCGCGCTTCCGCGTGTGCGCGGGTCTGCGGGTTGCGGTGGCGTTTCAACGGGGCCACGACCTGGTCCACCAGCCCGGCCTCACGATCTGCGGCGGCCTTCATCGCACGCAGATGCCGCGGCTCGATCCCGAATCTGCCGAGCTCGACGACAAGCGCGGCCACGGTGACCGCCTCGGCGTCGTAGGCCCCGTCCGGAAAAGGCGTGATGAGCCCGTACGACTCCCACTCCGCCAGCTCCGACTCGCCGATCTCGGCGGCGGCCAGCAACTCGGCCCGGCCTATCCGGACGGCTGTGGGGCCTTCAGGGACCTCCAGGACCGTCTCCCCGTCCCGCTGGCGGCCGACGGTGGGCAGCGCGACGGCCTCGCCCCGCTCCATGGCGTCCAGATGCTCTCTGATCACCTTGAGCGGCAGATAGTGGTCCCGCTGCATCCTCAGGACATGACCGAGGCGCTCGACATCCCGCTCGCTGAACTTGCGATACCCGGAGGGGGTCCGCTGCGGCTCTATGAGGCCCTCGGACTCCAGAAAACGGATCTTGGAGATCGTGACTTCGGGGAACTCGTCGCGCAGCACGTTCAGCACCGTGCCGATGCTCATCAGCCCACTGTCCGTCGCGGCGGTGCCGTGTCCGGCACCGCCGCTCGGTGTTTGAAGCATGGACCTTCCCTGGGAGGGTCAGTAGCCCTGCTGGCTCGCGTAGAAGACCAGCCGGTACTTGCCGATCTGCACCTCGTCGCCGTTGTTCAGAGCGACCGAGTCGATCCGCTCACGGTTGACGTACGTGCCGTTGAGACTGCCCACGTCCGACACCGTGAACGAGCCGTCCTGGCCGCGGCGGAACTCCACATGCCGGCGCGAGACCGTGACGTCGTCGAGGAAGATGTCGCTCTGCGGGTGACGGCCGGCCGTGGTCAGCTCGCCGTCCAGCAGGAAGCGACTGCCCGAGTTCGGCCCACGACGCACGACCAGGAGCGCCGAGCCCAGCGGCAGCGCGTCGACGGCAGCCTGCGCCTCCGGGGAGAGCGCCGGCATCTGCGTCTGGCCGGTGACCTCGGAGTCGTACGCCTCGAGTCCCGAGATGGAGATGGTGGAGGTCGTCTCCGAGGGACGCTCGGGCACGGCCCCCGCCCGCAGCGGGGCGCCGCAGTTGGAGCAGAAGCGGCTGTTCTCCGCGTTGCGGTTACCGCACCTCGTACACACCAGGGCCGACATAGGGGAAAACCCTCCACCCGTACTTGAGGTTGACGGCTGCCCGAAACCTATGCCGCCGGACTGGGCAGGGTCAACAGACGGCACGCCCTGACCTCCGGAAACGTCGCCACCCGGGCCGCCCACCTGGTCCCGGAACAGCGGGCGCTGGCCCTCGGCGTCGGGCTGTGCGCGGTGACGAGCGGTCGCGTTGTCGCTACCTTCTCGCGCGCTCTTGCCGAACAACTTCGCAAACAACTTCACGGGCGATTCCCCTTGACCGAAACAGACCCGCCCGTGGGGCAGGACGAACCCTGATTGAACACACCGGTCGACCCGGACATCCTCACAACGTCCGTTTCCACCAGACAGTTTCCACCACGCACCACCCATTCGGTGCGGCGACCCCCCGCAACCTCATGCCCTGGCCGGACGCCCCCCATGCACCCCCGGTTCACCGGGGGGACGACCGAGCGTAGTCAGGCCGCTTCGCCGCTCGCAAGGCATCCACGACGATCTTGTCCGACCTCTCGACGGTAACGGTGGCCTGCTCCTTCTCAAGAGTCTGCACCACGCCTCCAGGGATGTTGAGCGCCGGTTCGAGGTCCTGCGGATTGCCGATGACCTTGAAACGAAAAGGTGCGGTGATCTTGTTCCCGTCGACACTCACGCTCTTGCCCGAGTCCGACAGAAAGGTGTTGGCGACGACCCGTACACCGTTCACCTGGATCGCCTCCGCGCCAGCCGCGCGCAGCTCCTGGATCGCGTCGAGCAGCATGTCCGCCTCGACCGCCCCCCTGGTGTCGTCGATCGTCATCGTGATGCCCGGCCCCTGCGCGGCCACCGTGCCCGCGAGGATGCCGAGTTGCCGCTCCTTCTCGACCGTCTGCTTGCGGGCCTCCTCGGCCTGGTCGGAGCTGTTCTCCAGCTCGTCCCGCTGGTTCTCGAGGCCCTGCTTCTCGTCTTGAAGACGCTGAGTACGGTCGCCCAGTTCATCGAGGATGCGCACGAGATCCTCCTGCCGCGCCCCCCGCAGCGCACTGTCGCTGTCGCTGTTCGAGGCCACCTGGACGGCGAGGCCGAATCCGAGGCCGAACAACAGCACCGCGACGATGAGTTGGGCCCGGGTCGCGCGCGGCGGCCACAACCCCTTCACCAGTCGCTGACGGCCGGTCAGCCCTGGCTCAGACGCCGTGGTCTCCGCCTCCTCCGACGGGGTCTCCGGGAGTTCCTCGGGCAGTTCCTTGCGCAGCCTGTTGCCGGGAGTCTCTTCCTGCTCGCTCATCGGCCTCACGCCCGGAAGACGTGTCGACGGATCGCCGCGGCGTTCGAGAAGATCCGGATGCCGAGCACGACGACGACACCGGTCGAGAGCTGGGCGCCCACGCCCAACTTGTCGCCCAGGAACACGATCAACGCGGCCACGACCACGTTCGACAGGAACGACACGACGAAGACCTTGTCGTCGAAGATGCCGTCGAGCATGGCCCGCAGGCCCCCGAAGACGGCGTCGAGCGCCGCCACCACGGCGATCGGCAAATAAGGCTCGACGACCGCCGGAACCTCAGGCCGGACCAAGAGGCCGGCCACGACTCCCACGACGAGGCCCAGTACGGCGATCACGATGTGCCCTTCTCAGTTCTCGGCTCTGCTGTACGTACGATCACACTCGGTGCGGCCGGCAGCCGGAGGTCGTCCTCCACGGAGATGGCGGTCCGGATGCCGTAGTTCTCCTGCAGGGCGTGCAGATACAGCCCGTCGGCACTGTCCTGGAACCTGGTGCTCAGCCGCTGCCCGTCCCCCACCGCAAGCACCGTATACGGCGGAACCAGCGGCTTGTTGTCGACCAGTATCGCGTCACCCGCTGCCCTGATCGCCGACAGCGCGGTCAGCCGCTGCCCGTTGATGGAGACGGCCTCCGCGCCCGACTCCCACAGCCCGTTCACCACCCGCTGCATGTCACGGTCGCGCACCCGGCCGGTGTCGGAGAACCCCGACGTCTCACGCGGATTCCCGTCGCCGCCCGTGCTGGCCTCCTTGGCGTCGTTCACCACCAGTTTGACGCCCGGGCCGTGCACCTCCACCGCGCCCGACAGGATGCCCACGAGGTCGGCCTGGCCGCTGTCGCCACTCTGCCTGAGCGCCTCGCGCTGCCGCGTGCTCACGTCGTCGCGCAGCTGGTCGACGCTCTCCTCGAGCTTGTCCGCCGCCTCGGTCTCGCGGTCGATACGGTCGATGAGCTCCTCGCGCTCCTTGGCCACGACCGGAGCCGCCACCCGCGCCTGCGCCGCACCCACGGTGACCACAAGAGCGGCTAGGACGAGGCCGACAGCGAGCCCCAGCCTCGCCCGCAAGGTCTTGGGCAGCCCGCCGTCACCGGCGGCCTTCTTGCGGGCCGCAGCCTCGGCGTACCCGTCGTCGAGGCTGTGGTCCATGACGTTGGTGAGCAGCGACATGGAGGCGTCCGGGCGCGCGGGGCGCGTGGGGGTGCTCCGAATGGGGGGCTGCTGCGGCATGCCGCACATCGTCGCACGTCGCGACCCCTACCTCCGAATGGCCCCATCGGCGTGCCGGACAGGCCCCCCTTGGGGACATCTGTCCGGCACGCGCGCGTGCGGGCCTCAGCGGCCGGCGCTGTCCACGACCGCCGACCATTCGTCCAGCAGGGCCTGCGCGGACGCGTCATCGGGCCCCTCGGCCCACAGATGGGTGACCGCCTCCGCCGGGTCCGGCAGCACCATCACCCAGCGTCCGTCGGTCTCCACGACCCGGACACCGTCGGTCGTGTCGACAAAGCGATCGCCCGCCGCCTCCACGACCCTGCGCATCACCAGTCCCTTGACGGCCCACGGGGTCGCCAGGTCCCGCTTGAGGACATGCGCCCGCGGAATCCGTGCGTCGATCTGGCTGAGCGTGAGCTGCGTCCGCGCCACCAGCCCGATCAACCGTACGAAGGCCGCCGCACCGTCGAAGACACTGCTGAACTCCGGGATGATGAAGGCGCCCTTGCCGTCACCACCGAAGATCGTCGAGTCGTCGCGTCCGACCCGGGTGAGGTCGTCGGGCGAGGTGGTCGTCCACTCCACCTGCGTGCCGTGGTACGCCGCCACCTGCTCGGCGATCCGCGTGGTGGTCACGGGCAGCGCCACACGGCCGCTGCGCCGCTCGGCAGCGACGAGATCGAGCATGACGAGCAGCGCCCGGTCATCCTCGATGATCCGCCCCTTCTCGTCCACGAGGGACAGCCGCTCACCGACGGGGTCGAACCGCACCCCGAACGCGGCCCGCGCGGACGCCACGATCTCACCCAGCCGCATCAGACCCGACCGGCGGGCGTCGGCCGTCTCCGTCGGCCTGGACTCGTCGAGCCCCGGGTTGATGGTCAGCGAGTCCACGCCGAGTTTCCCGAGCAGGCTGGGCAGCACCAGACCGGCACTGCCGTTGGACGCGTCGACGACGACCTTCAGCCCCGACTCGGAAATCCCGGTGATGTCGACGTTCCGCAACAGTGAACCGGTGTACGAATCGAAAACACTCGCCGGGAAGTGCAGGTCTCCGATCTCACCAGGGAACGCACGCCGGTACTCCTGTCGCGCGAACACCCGATCCAGCTTCCGCTGACTGCCCTGAGAAAGGTCCGCGCCCCGCCCGTCGAAGAACATGATGTCGACGGAGTCGGGCACCCCGGGCGTGGTCCGGATCATGATGCCGCCGGCGCTCCCGCGAGCGGTCTGCTGCCGCGCCACGGGCAGCGGTACGTTTTCCAGGTCGCGTACGTCGATGGCGCTGGCCTGCAGAGCGGAGATGACCGCCCGCTTCAGTGCCCGCGCGCCACGGGAGTGGTCACGGGCGGTGGTGACGGTCGACCCCTTCTTGAGGGTCGTCGCGTAGGCGCCGGCGAGCCGTACCGCGAGCTCCGGGGTGATCTCGACGTTCAGGATGCCGGAGACTCCCCGGGCGCCGAAGAGATGCGCCTGGCCCCTGGACTCCCAGATGACCGAGGTGTTGACGAAGGCACCGGCTTCGATGGTCTTGAACGGGTAGACCCGCACATTCCCCTGGATAATCGATTCCTCGCCGACGAGGCACTCGTCACCGATGACCGCGCCGTCCTCGATACGAGCCGCGCGCATGATGTCGGTGTTCTTCCCGACGACACAGCCACGCAGATTGCTCTGCTGCCCGACGTACACGTTGTCGTGCACGACGGCCTTGTGCAGAAAGGCGCCGCTCTTCACGACGACGTTCGAGCCCACGACGGTGTGCTCGCGGATCTCGGCGCCGGCCTCCACCTTCGCGTAGTCCCCGATGTACAGCGGACCACGGAGAACGGCGTCGGGATGCACCTCTGCACCCTCGGCCACCCACACGCCCGGGGAGAGCTCGAAGCCGTCGATCTCGACGTCGACCTTGCCCTCCAGGACGTCGGCCTGCGCCTTCACATAGCTCTCGTGCGTGCCGACGTCCTCCCAGTAGCCCTCTGCGATATAGCCGTAGATCGGCTTGCCTTCCTTCATCAGCTGCGGGAAGACATCGCCGGACCAGTCCACGGGCACATCGGGCTCGACATAGTCGAAGACCTCGGGCTCCATGACGTAGATGCCCGTGTTCACGGTGTCCGAGAAGACCTGCCCCCAGGTGGGCTTCTCCAGGAAGCGCTCGACCTTGCCTTCCTCGTCGACGATGGTGATGCCGAATTCGAGCGGATTGGGCACACGCGTCAGACAGACGGTGACCAGCGCACCCTTTTCCTTGTGGAAGTTGATGAGCTCGGTGAGGTCGAAGTCGGTCAGAGCATCACCGGAGATGACGAGAAAAGCGTCGTCCTTCAACGCCTCTTCGGCGTTCTTGACGCTTCCGGCGGTACCGAGTGGCTTCTCCTCATTGGCATAGGAGAGCTCCATTCCGAGCTCTTCACCGTCACCGAAGTAGTTCTTGACCAGTGAGGCCAGGAACTGGACGGTGACGACGGTCTCGTTGAGCCCATGCCTTTTGAGCAGCCGCAGCACGTGCTCCATGATCGGCCGGTTTACCACCGGCAGGAGCGGCTTGGGCATGCTCGAGGTCATGGGACGAAGGCGTGTGCCTTCGCCTCCGGCCATCACGACGGCCTTCATGTCGGAAGCGTCCTCCTTAAGAGACGACGGTCTAGCCGACTTCACCCGTCCAGATTGTCCCGCACTTTTCTGCCGGGGGCCATCGAGCCGCCACGGCCGTGCCAATGGGCGGGGTTCAGTCGGCCTTGGCGTCCGCACGGACCAGGCGGCGGACTTGTACCACGTAGAGCACTCCTGCCCACCAGTACAGCGTTGTACCCCATCCTGCGAACGCCCATCCGAAAATAGCAGCGAGTGACGAGATCCATCCAGATCCGTCACTGAGCAGGAGCAGCGGGAAGGCGTACATCAGGTTGAAGGTGGCAGCCTTGCCAAGGAAGTTCACCTGCGGTGGGGGATAACCGTGGCGCCTGAGGATGCCCACCATCACCAGGAGAACCAGCTCTCGCAGGAGCAGTGCAGCCGTCAACCAGATTGGCAGAATCTCGCGCCAGGTGAGACCGACCAGAGTCGAGAGAATGTAGAGCCGGTCGGCCGCGGGGTCCAGCAGCCGGCCAAGGCTGCTGATCTGGTTCCACCGTCGGGCGAGCTTGCCGTCCAGGTAGTCGCTGATCCCGCTCAGAGCGAGTACCAGCAACGCCCAGGTGTCACTCTTCGGCCCTCCGAACTCGGGCCTGAGGATCAGCCACAGGAAGAGCGGCACCCCAACGAGCCTCGCCATGCTGAGGATGTTGGGGATGGTGAGGACCCGGTCCGTCTGGACGCGGGTCTCCTGGACCTCCACCCGGGGGCCTCCTGTGGGAAACGTGCCAACGATGCTCCCTGACCCTACCTCAACGCAAAAAAGCTCTGGCTCTTGGGCTGCGTGCCCAAGAGCCAGAGCTCTAAAAGGA
>NZ_KQ948677.1 GCF_001514145.1 Streptomyces canus | reverse complement strand
TCCTGGCCGCCGGGCTGGCGGCGTCTGCCTGTGGAGACGGTGTAAGACCTCAAAGGGAGTCCCCCCGGACGGGGCAGTCGTCGGTGAAGCAGGAACCCCAGCGGGCGACCGCTGGAAACCCCCGCCCTAGGCGGGGGAGGAAGCCAAAGGTTGTGCATTCGTGACTGGTGATCCGGAGATGCGCCCAAATCGACACGCCCTCGGCCGGGTGTTCAACGAGGTGCCGGAGCTCTACGACCGGGTCCGGCCGGGATACCCCGACGAGTTGTTCGCGGACCTTGGTGCCGTCACCGGCATGGGCGAACGGTCGTCGGTGCTGGAGGTGGGCTGCGGTACCGGTCAGGCGACGCGCTCGCTGGCAGCGCTCGGGTACTCAGTGACTGCCCTCGAACCGGGCCCGGACCTGGCCGCGCTCGCTCGCCACCGGGTCGCCTCCTTCCGCAACGTCGAAGTCGAGACTTCGACGTTTGAGGAGTGGGACAACCGCGGTCGACGCTTCGATGTCCTCGTGGCTGCGTCGTCGTGGCACTGGGTCGACCCGACGATTGGCTGGCAGCGAGCGCACGACATGCTCCATCCCGGAGGCTGGATGGCGCTGCTCGGCCACGTCGTGGTCCGTCGGCCGGGAGAGCCGGAGGTGTATGCCGAGACCGCCGATCTCCACGAGCGGTTCTGCCCCGGGAACCCTGCTTGGGGTCATCCGCCACTCGAAGAAGACGTGCGGGGCACCGACGAGGGCTGGGGCCTGGTCGACGATCCCGGAGGATTGTTCGGCCCAACGCTCGTGCGCTGGTATCCGACCGTTCAGTGGTTCGACGGGGACGGCTTTGCCGATCTCCTTCGCTCGCAGTCGCCGTACCGGAGGCTCGACCGCGATGTTCGCGAGCCCCTGCTCGATGCCGTCGCCGAGCGCATCCGCACGCGGATGGGCGACCGAGCAGCACGCCGTTACCTGAGCGTCCTCCGTGTCGGACAGCGCGCCCAGTGAGGTCACGGACCTGCGAGGCCTCGATGGCGATGCAGGCGCCTGCTTCTTCGGACAGCTCTGCGATCACCTTCCTCGGCACTTCGGCGGCATCGGCACCGGGGATACGGGCCGCCGAATCGTGGTTCGTCTCCCGTCGGTCCGGTCCCATGTAAGGGCGGCGGCAGACTGGGGCCTGGCCAGTGCCCCCACGGCGTGCGGCTGCCGGGTGGCCGCTCAGACATGCGGGACGACGGCGATGGGGCAGCGCCCGTGATGGATGGCGGCATGAGTCACGTGGCCCAGGTGAGGTGCCATCTCGTGCCGGTGTGTGCGCCGGCCGACGACGAGCAGCGCGGCGCCTTCGGCAGCATGCACGACGGCCTTCGCGGGAGTCTCGAGCCGGACGGCGTGGGCCGCGTCCACCTGCGGGTACTTCTCGCGCCAGCGGTGGAGGGCCTTGGCCAACTCCTGCTGCGCGTCCCGTGTCATCTCTTCGGCGACGGCGTGGTCCACGCCCCAGGGCACGCGCGCGTGGAGCGGCACGCTTTGGCCGTGCACGGCCAGGAGCGGAACCTCTCTGACCGCGGCGGTGTGGAAGGCGAAGTCGAGCAGCTCGTCGCTGGGTCCGTGGGATTTCAATGCCACGACCACACGGCTCGCCGGCGTCGGCTGCGCTGTCCCGTATCCGGTGCGGACCAGGACCACCGGCCGCTCCGTCCGGGCAACGACCGGCATGCTGACGTCACCCAGGAAGTAGCTTCCGACGGAGTCCAGCCCCCGTGAGCCGAGCACGATCAGCTCGGATTCCGACGCCGCCTGGAGCAGAGCCTTCCGGGCGTCGTCGGCCACCAGGCTCCCGATGATCGTCAGACCCGGGTGGCTGGATTCCAGTTCCGCGCGCGCGGTGTGAACGAAGCGCTTCGCCCAGTAGTTCTGATCGACTTCTGAAGGGACGCGGGCCGATTCCGGCAACAGCAGTGGCCACGCGTGCATCAGGCGCAGCGTGAGTTTGCGCTTGTCGGCCTCGTCGGCGGCCCAGCGGGCGGCTGCGAGGCTCTCGGGTGAGCCGTCGAGGCCCACGGTGATGACTGGCTGCATGGCGGCGGCCTCCGTCTCGTACGAAACTGGATACGACGGTGGGTGACGGTGAACGAGTCCGATGGCGTGCATTCTCCGGACGTCGCCGACATGCCGAGCGTGGTGCTTCTCTCCTTCGAGGAGTACCCCAATATCCTCCCCGGCGCATGTGGAGCCGTAAGGGGGAGGGCAGGCACGCGGCACCCGCCACGAGAGGAGACGGGTGCGGTGGCGATTCCCTTGGTGGTCGGCATCGACGGACCCGAATCGAGCCTGGAGGCGGTGGACTTGGCCGCGGCCGGGGCGGCCCGGCACGGGCTGTCGCTTGCACTTGTGCAGGCAACTGCCGATGAACGCGAGCCTTCCGACGTGACCAGTGCTGGCCCGGAGCGCGCCGGGGAGACAATTCCCAGGGTGCAACTGTCGAGCGAGGTGCTGCACGAGGCCGCTGCCCTCGCCGACAAGGCCCAGGTGCGGAGCTGCCGGCTGACGGCGGTGCATACCTGGAACCCACCGCTCAGGTCCCTCACCCCTCGGCCCACACCGTCGTCGTACGCCCTGGAGGCCCATCGGCGCCCGCCGTGTCAGGTGCTCGACGACGCCCTGCGCGGCATGACCCAGCGGTATCGCGACGCCCGGGCGAGTCCCAAGGCGTTCGAGTGCCCGGCGCGCCGAGCATTGCTGGACGCGGCGTCGGCAGACCTGCTGGTCGTCGGCGCATGAAGAAGACAGGGGCACCCGGGACTGCAGCTGGGTCTGATCAATCAGGCGCTACTCACTGCCTCACGCGCCGTACCCCGTCGCGGTCGTTCCCCAGATAGGACCGACGGCCCGACAGGGACCCTAAGCCCCGTGCCCCGATCCCGCTGCCGTTCAACGGTGGGAGCAGGTGGAGGGGGACGGTCGGCGGATTGTTGGAAGGCGGGTCATGAGCACACAAGGTTCGCCATCCACCCCCGGTCAGCCGCCGAGGCGCGGCGATCACGCGGCCAAGGGCCGGAACGCCCTGAGGCGTGCGTCCGACACGTTCGAGTGCTGGATGCGCCGTCTGCTGATGGTCGTTCTCGTCCTCGGGCTGCCGGCAGCCGCCGTCAGCGCGGGACTGACAGCGTACGAAGCGTCGATGCACACCGTGCGGACCCAGGCAGCGGAGCGGCACCACGTCACAGCCCGGCTGACGTCGACCGCCGAGGGTGGCGACTGGGTGAAGCGACCGGCGCCGGTTCGCTGGACCGACCTCAACGGTGTCGTGCGGACGGGAGCGGCGCTGGTGAAGCCGGGAACTCCCAAGGGCTCCACCGTACGTGTGTGGGTGACTCGTGACGGACATGTCACCGATCCTCCGACGACCACGCTCAACGCGAGGACCAGTGGCTGGCTGGTGGGCACTATGGCGGCGTTCGGCGTGGCCGCCGGATCCTACGCGGCCGGGGCGGGCATGCGCCTGGTCCTGAACCGGAGAAGGTACGCGCAATGGGACGCCGAATGGGGTCTGGTGGAACCCCGGTGGTCCGCGCGCTTCCTTCCGTGACGGATCTGACGGCTGGCTGGACAGACTCGACAGAGCCCTGACATGCATGTCCCCGCGTCGCCCCTGCGGCCGGGGCGTTGTCGGTAGTTCATTCCCGCGCGGAGAACCCGGTGCGCAGGTGCATGCGGCAGTACGGCGGGTCAGTGCCTCTTTGGTCGGAGCACAGGATCAGACGGAGGCCGTGTTCGGGCATCGTTCGAAGTGCGGCTGTTCAGCTTGGCCGGCGGGCACGGCGCGCTGTGCGGGTTCGTTGCAGCGACTCCGTTCAGCGTGGTTGGCGAGTGCTGTTCATCCAGACGTCAGCGATCGACGAGCGGAGCACAGTGCGCGGTCGACGAGAGCCGTAACGACTTGGATCTGCCGAGTGGCGGTGCTTTCATCGCCCGGTCGGCAGTGCATGGAGACCGTGACGGCTGAGTGAGATGAAGCACGGAACCCTGCCATGATGGACGCCCTCGTAGACCTGCCGCCCATGGTCATCGCCGACCTGCCCGGCCTCCGCCCCAAGACAGCCGACCGCTGGGCCACCCTCGCCGGCGGGAACTGGTCCGAATGCCTGGCAGCGCGACGGGCCGCCCCGCAGGGTTAGGCGGTTGAGCGGGGCAGTGTTCCGAGTCTGCGCTATTGGGGGATGGTGACCAGGATGCGGCCGTGGCCACCGCCGGCGTCGACGTGGTCGTGGGCCTTGGCGATGTCGTCCAGGGGGTGACGGTCGCCGACGGCGACGGTGAGGGCGCCGACGGCGGCGGCGGAGGTGAGGTCGCGGGCGGCCTGGCGCTTGGCCTCGGCGGGGAAGTCGTCGCTGCCGAGCAGCCGCAAGGTGACGTTGTTGAACAGCAGCGGCCAGAAGGGGATCTCAGTGCGGTCCGTGCGGGTGGCGTAGGCGGCGATGACGGCGTTGTTGGCGGCGACGGCGTTGTCGAGATCGGCGTTGTCGGACAGCGCGACCTCGATGATCCGGTCGACGCCCCGCGGCGCGTACGCGCGGATGGCAGCGGCGGGCTCCCCGGTGTCCAGGGCGACGGCGTGGGAGACGACGGCCGGGTCGACGCGGTCGAGGTCCGCGGTGCGGCGGACGGTCGCGATCACAGTCGCGCCGGCCCAGTGGGCGAGCTGGGCGGCCAGGGAGCCGACACCGCCAAGGACTCCGTGGACCAGGACCAGTTGGCCGTCGACCGGGCCGTCGGCGAAGACGGTGCGGTGGGCGGTGATGCCGGGGATGCCGAGGCTTGCCCCCAGTTCATCACTCAGATGATCTGGCAGAGGTACGGCTTGGTGGTCGGGTACGACGGTGTACTGAGCAGCTGTGCCGAAGGAGCGGTAGGACTGGGCGCCGTAGACCCAGACCCGCTGTCCGACGCGGCGGGCGTCGACTTGGGCGCCCACGGCGTCGATGACTCCGGCGGCGTCGCTGTGCGGGATCACCCGCGGGAAGGGCATGGACGAGCCGAGCCAGCCGCGCCGTTTCTTGGTGTCGCCGGGGTTGACACCCGAGACGGTGACGCGGACGCGGACCTCGCCGGGGCCGGGGACGGGATCAGGGAGTTCACCGACGTGCAGGACATCGGCGGCGGGTCCCTGGGCGTCGTACCAGGAAGCAAGCATCGGGGTACCTCCGTGGGCAGTCAGCTCGCGGGAGCGGCGGGCGCATGCAGATCGCCGTCGGTGCATGCGGCGCCGAATGCGGGCGGCTTCTCCCCGAGGGTCTCGCGCAGCCAGGTCCGTTCGGCGCGGCTGGTGGCGCGGGCGGTGAGCAGCATGCCCCGCCGGTAGGGGTCGGCGATCTCCTCGGCACGCAGGGGCCGCTCGTTGTCGTAGAAGAAGCTCGCCGGTTCTTCCAGGAACTCCAGCCGTCTGCGCAGCACCGCGTGCTGTTCGGCCACGTCGGGCAGGTGGGAGAGGAAGGCCAGGACGACGTAGAACCGGGTGAAGTCGGTGATCTCGTGGTCGGCGGGCTTGCGCAGGCGCTGAAGCATGTCGGCCCGTCCGGCCGCGGTCAGGCTGAGCACGTACCGGGCCGCCCCGGCGGCCGGGTCGGCGCGCCGCTCTATCAAGCCCGCCTTGGTCAGACGGTTGATCGCCGGATAAAGGCTGCCGTCACTGACCGGCCGCGTATAGCCGGTCAGCTGTGAGATGCGGCGGCGCAGCTCGTGTCCGGGCAGGGGGGTCTCGGCCAGGAAGCCGAGTATCGCGAGTTCCAGCATGAGTCCATCTTCGCACGCAGGCATCGAATCGATGTGAACATCGATTCGATGTTACGCTCGCCAGGTTCCCGCCCAAACGTCTCTGGAGAGGCACAGCAAGATGCCGTCGCAGTCCACCGAGTCAGTGATGAACCGCTTCGTCGAGTTCATCAACACGGGCAACGAGGATCTCGCCCGCGAGGTCATTTCTCCGGACGCGGTGTTCCACGCACCCAGTCACCCGGAACCACTGCGGGGGCCCGATGGGTATATGGAAGTCCTCGGGATGATGCGCGGCGGCTTCCCGGACGTCCAATGGACGCTGGAGGAGACGGTCACCGAAGGCGACACCGTGGCCGCGCGGTTCACCATGCGGGGAACCCACGACGGTGAATTCTTCGGGATCCCGGCGAGCGGCAACAAGATCTCGGTGCAGGCCATGAACTTCTACTACCTGGCCGACAGCCGGATCATCGGCGAACGAGGCCAGCCCGACCTCCTCGGGGTGATGCAGCAGATCGGTGCCGTACCGGCGCCGTGAACCCCGTAGCGCCGGGTGAGCCTTTCACCGGAGCGCGAGCGCCTGCGCGGGCTCACCGCAAGAGGTCGGTCTTCTTCGTGATCCGGCGCCTTCGCGCAGACAGTGCCCGGTGCGGGGAGAGCTGTACGCCTTGTCACCGCTGACGTGACCGGGCCGGGTGTGGGAGTCTCGCCCTGCGGGCGAATACCGCAACCCTCGAATACCGACACTCCCACAGTGATCCCAAGTCACCACGGAAGCTGTGATCGGCGGGGTCACCGGCGCGGGCTGGCCCGAAGGTCAGTGCTTGTGTGGCCTGTCCCGGTGGATGGGGGCCGTGCGGGTCCTCGCGGTGCGCGGCGTCGCCGCCTCCTTCGCCGGCCAGGGCGACCTGCAGGAACTGTTCCGGGGTGTGGTCGACCTGGAGCGTGGTGTGGGTGATGCCGTAGTCGTGCTGGAGGAGTTCCTCCAGGTCGCGGCGGACGGCGTGGCAGCCGCCGCCGGGCTCGACCAGGACGTGCGCGGAGAGGGCGGACTGGCCGGAGGTGATCTGCCAGACGAGCAGGTCGTGCACCTCGACGACGGCCGGTTGGGCGACGAGGTTGTCGCCCAGCGCGTCCGGGTCGACATCTGCGGGGGCAGCCTCCAGGAAGATCTGGCCGGACTCCATCCTATGAAGCGTTCAAGGCGCTCATCGATGCCCGGTTGTCCGACTGACGGCGCGGGGAGACCACAGCATGCAGTACCTGATCGACCAGGTGCGTGCCTTCCGTGCCCGTGCGGCACTCCACACGCTGCACCTGGCCGGCCTCACCCAGCACCACCGGCCGCGGGCCATGCTCATCTCCTGCTCCGACGCCCGCATCGTGCCCGCCCTGCTCACCGCCGCCCGGCCCGGAAACCTCTTCGAACTGCGCACGTATGGAGGGGTGATACCGCCCTACGACACGAAGACACCGGACCGGCGAGTCCAGGACGATCGAGTACGCGGTCGACGAGCTGGGCGTCTCCGACATCATCGTCTGCGGCCGCTCGCACTGCGACGTCGTCACCGAGGTGATGCACGACAGCCTCCGGCATCGCGGAGTCCGACGACGATCCGGCCCCGCTGACCGGAGACGTCACCGCCGCCGGGCACTGGCACGTGCTCAAGCAATTCGACGCGCCCACTCTCCGGCTTCCGGTGCCTCGACTTCGCCATCAGCATCAGCAGCGACGCACGCCGAGATGGGTCAGGCCGCATGGCTGCGTCGTTCTCGCGGGGTGTCCAGTTTGATCATGTGATGCCCAAAGTGGTGAGGGGCGGGTGGTGTCGCATGCGTGGTGGCGGAGGCCGGCGGCGATGTTGCTGCGGTCGGTGAGCCGGTGTGCGCCGATGGTCAGGTTCCGCAGGGCGGCCATGCCCGGGGCGCCGTGCCGGTGCGTATGCGGGAGACGTCCTCGGCGTAGGTGACGTCTCCGACATGGTGAATCTCGTGGACGCACGCCGACCGGAATCGTCAGGCAGGCCCGGCCGGCGTGTCGGGCGACCGCTGTTGGGCGGACGCCGACGCCGGGCCGGGGGCGTCGAGCAGCCCGGCGAGCAGTTGGAGTCGCTCGTCGTCGGGCCCGCCTTCCTCGGCGGTATAGACGATCAGCATCGGCCCTGAAGCACCCGGCATCGGGTAGGCGTCCCAGTCCAGGTTCAGCTCCCCGACCAGCGGGTGGTTGACGCGCATCCGGCCGCGTGTCGTTTCCTCCACGTCATGGCGGGCCCACAAGGTCGCGAACTCATCGCTGCGGACCGCGAGTTCACCGACCAGCTCCACGGCGCGCGGGTGCCCCGGATCGGCGGCGACCTGCGTACGCAGCATCGCGGTCAACTCGGCGACGGTGGCTGCCCGCTCCGGGCATGCCTGGTCGGCTTCCGGGTGCAGCAGTAGCGACAGCAGGTTCCGCTCCATCTGCGGCCGCTCGGTGAACTCGCCCAGCAGGGCACCGGCCAGCGGGCTCCAGGCCAACACGTCCAGGAAGCGGCCGATGACCACTGCGGGTGCGGGCATGGTACGCAGCAGCCGCAACGTGGTGGGCGGTACCACCTCCGGCGCGTGTCGTCGTGGGCGGCGGGCGGGCGTGCGCGCGGCGGCGGCGAGGCTGTGCAGGTGCCGGGACTCCTCGGCAGAGAAGTTGAGGGCGCGCGCGAGGGCGTCCAGAACCTGGTCGGAGGGCCGCACGTCGCGTCCCTGCTCCATGCGCTGGTAGTAGTCCGCGCTCACCCCGGCCAGCAGGGCCAGTTCCTCACGCCGCAGCCCGGCGACGCGCCTCCTCGGGCCGGGTTCCAGGCCGACATCCTGGGGTCGCAACCGCGTTCGTCGGGTCCGCAGGAATTCGGCGAGTTCGCGTCGGGGATCGTCGGTCACTTCGAGCGAGGCATCGGTCACGGCGACAGTATGTCTCGGGCGCGGCCAGTGAGGGTGGGTCTGGCAGTCCCAGGAAGAGGCGAACGACCGTGATGTCGCGAGCAGGGTCCAGGATCGGATCCACAACAGCCGACCACGGAAGGACAGCGACATGAAGACCGCTCAGATCACGGGTTATGGCACCGTGGATGTCCTGCGGGTCAACGACGTCGACCGGCCCGCTCCCGGTGCGGGCGAGGTACTGGTGTCGGTCGAGGCTTCCAGCGTGAACGGCCACGACGTGCTTGTCCGCGCCGGGGAGTTGAAGATCGTGTCGGGACGCCGCTTCCCGATCGGTGTGGGGCTGGACTTCGCGGGCGTCGTCGCCGCGACCGGTGCCGATGTCGAGGATTACCGGGTCGGGGAACGGGTGTGGGGCATGGTGCATCCCCGGCAGCGGCACACCACCGGTGGGGCGGCCGAGTACGTGGTGGTCCCTGCGGACCGCATCGCGCCCGCCCCGGCGGGCATCTCGCCGGTTGACGCGGCCTCCCTGGTCGTCGCGGGCGCGACGGCGCTGATCGCGCTGCGGGACACCGTGCATGTCGCGAGCGGGGAGCGGGTCCTGGTCCGGGGCGCGGCGGGCGGAGTCGGCACCGCCGCCCTGCAACTGGCACATGCGCTGGGCTGCCACGTTACCGCGCTGGCCCGCGACCGCCACGCCCATGTGCTCACCGACCTCGGTGCCGACGAGGTCCTCGACTATGGCTCCACCACCTCGGACCACATCGGCCCCTTCGACGTCATCGTCGACACGGTCGGCTCGGAACTGAACTGCTACCGAAGCCGGTTGACCAAGGGCGGCCGGATGGTCACCGTCGGGCTGTCGGCCGGCGCCCTGGCCGCGATCGCGGCGTCGAGCGTGTACGGTTCCCGCCGCATCCGCACCTTCAGCGCCAATCCCGACACGGCCGTGCTGCGTGATCTGGCGGATCACGTCACTTCTGGTGCGCTGCGCCCGGTGGTCGACAGCGTGTACCCGCTCGCAGACATCGCCGCGGCGCATCAGTCATTCGAGCGCGGCGGCGTCGTGGGCAAGCACGTGGTCGCGGTGTCCGCGTAGCTCCGTCGTTCTCGTGGAGCATCCGGTTCGATGGGCGATCGGATGGCTCGTGATGCTGACGGTTGATTGTCCGGGAGGAGACGAAGGCACGCACGGCTGCCGGTGATCATGAGGTGTCGAGTCCCTGATCACCATGATGGAAGACCGTGCCTGCGCGCTCGTCATCGCCCATCACTGTCGGCCTGGGCCAACTCGCCGACGCTGCCCCGCCCTTGCCTGTCGGCCATGCCGGGCTCCTGGTCCGTCCGGCCCCCGTGCCCGATCCACGCCGGGCCAGGGGCCGGCGCCACCCGTTGGTCTTCGTCCTGGCTCTGGCTGCCTGCGCGGTCCTTGCCGGGATCACGTCCCCCGCGGCGATCGCGGAATGGGCCGCCGACGCCCCGCCCGGCCTGCTCGCCCGGCTCGGCGGCACCGTGCGCGAGCCGGACAGTGAGATGCGCTCCGGCCGAGGCCACCGTGCGGCGCGTACTGCAGCGCATCGACGGCGACGCGCTGGACGCAGCGATCCGCGCCTGGCTCGCGGACTGCGCCCACACTGCCGACCCCAACCGGGCGAGCGCCGACGCTCCCTCACCCTGGTCTTCCCCGGGGAGAGGAACTGGCGGCGGGTCCAAGCCGGTTCGCGGCGCGGCGGAGCGCGGAAGCGCGGCAAGGCAGGCGCGGGAATCGGGTGGGCGCCGGACGGCGAGCCGACCCGGTGCATGAGCGCCGGGCCGGTTCCTGGGATCGGTGCGGCGTCAGCATGCCTACCGGATGATCACTTCGCCTCGGCCAGCCGGACCGCGTCGGGACCGGCCGGGAACCGCAGCCGGCCGGTCGTGTCGTGCGCGGCTCGCCATACCGTCTCGGCAACGTCGCTCTCCTTGGTGAACAGGTCCTGGCTCGTGAAGCCGCCCATGGCCTGCTTCGCCCATGGTGCGTACGGCGCGGGCACCAGTTCGTCCGGCGAGGCGCCCTTGGTCGCGCCGGCCGCGAAGTTCGTCGTCAGGCAGGCACCGGGCTGGACCGTCTTGGCCTGCACACCGAAGGGTGCAAGCTCGAGCGCGAGGGAGGCGGTGAACCCCTCGACGGCCATCTTGCTCGCCTTGTAGACGGCCGAGAGCGGCATGTGGCCCAGCACCACGCTGGAGGTCACATTGACCACCACGCCGGAGCCGCGCTCACGGAACTGGGGCAGTACCGCCTGCGTCGTCGCCATCACACCGAACGTGTTGGTTTCGAAGACTTCCCGCACGCGGGCCATGGGGGTGTCCTCGAACACGCTCATCGATGGGACGCCCGCGTTGTTGACGAGGACGTCGACGGGCCCGGCTGCCTCGAACGCGGCGGCGATGGTCTCGGGCTTGGTCACGTCGAGTTCGACGACGCGGAGCCGGTCCGACTCGGGCAGGATGCCGGCACGCGGCGTGCGCATCGTGGCGATGACGTTCCACCCCTGCGAGTGGAAGTAGAGAGCGGTAGCCCGCCCGTATCCGGAGGAGGCACCAGTGATCAGAACTGTCTTCATGCTGTGGCCTTTGCGATGGGGGGATCCTCCGATGGACAGGCATTTTCCTGCACCGCGGAAGAACTGTTGCTCCCATTGAAAGCCTCTGACCTGCGGTAATAGTAGAACTATCCTCGCTTCCTCTTGCACGATCCTCCTCAGTGGTGCCGCCCGCTCAGGGAAGGACGCTCGCGGGGGTGCGTGCGGTGTTCCGCAGTCGGGCCGCGTCCCGGCTCGGCGGTGCGCCGAACTGACGGCGGTACTCGCGGCTGAACTGCGACGGGTTGTCGTAGCCGACGCGGTGGCCGACTCCGGTGACGTCGCCGGGGTGGGTGGCGAGCAGTAGCCGGGCTTCCTGGAGCCGGATCTGTTTCTGGAACTGGATGGGACTCATCGCGGTCACCGCCTGGAAGTTGCGGTAGAACGCGGAGACGCTCATGCCCGACAGGCGTGCCACGTCCTCGACCCGGAAAGGCTCGGCGTAGTGCTCGCGGATCCAACGCACGGCCCGGGAGACATGGCTGAGGCCGCTGTCGGCGAGGCCGAGCTGGCGCACCGCCGCGCCCTGTTCGCCGGTGATCAGGCGCCACAGGATCTCGCGTTTGACCAACGGGGCCAGTACGGCGCGGTCGCGGGGTTCGTCGAGCAGGCGCAGCAGCCGGACCGCCGCGTCGAGCAGCGCGGGCGGGGAGTCGCTGACGGCGATCCCCGACGGCGCGCCCATGCCGGCGCGGGGGGTGTCGCCGGGACCGGCCTGCAGCAGCAGTTCGGCGATGGCTGACGGTTCCAGCGTGAGTCCGAAGCCGAGGGCCGGCCGCTCGGGGTCGGCCCGGGTGAACTGCCCGGTGACAGGCAGGTCGACGGATGCGACCAGGTACTGACCGGCGCCGTACTCGTAGATGCGGTCGCCCAGCGCGAGGCGTTTGGCGCCCTGGGCGATGACCGCGAGCACCGTGCCCGACATGGAGGGCGCCGGCGGATCCGGCTGGTCGACCTTCGAGATCAGGACACCGTCGATGGCCGTGGTCCAGTCGGGGCGGGCATGCCGGGCCAGCAGGGTGCGGAGCTCTTCGAGGTGCATGCGTCCATTGCAGCACCGTTCGCCGTCCGGGCTCCCGCAGTCGCGAGGATTGTGCAAGTAGCGGCGAGCATCGTTCTAACGTTTCCGCAGGTCACGCCAGTTGAATGGAATCACCGCACTCCACCGAAGCAGAAGAAGGCCGCCATGATTGCCACGTACGGATTCAACGCCACCCTGACCGCCAGGACCGGAATGGGCGACCAACTGGTCGACCTGCTGCTGACCGGCCTGGACGAGGGCAGCCCCGGCGCGAGCGAGCACTGCGTCGTCTACCTCGTCTCCCGGTCGGCGTCCGCCCCCGACGTCGTCCACGTCACCGAGGGCTGGACCAGCGAAGAGGACCACCACCGGATCTTCGCCGGCGAAGCCGCCCGGGCCATCGTGGCGCAGATCGAGGGACTGCTGGCCACGGAGTCGGAGTACACCGACTACGTCCCGGTCCGCGGCAAGGCAGCCTTCTGAACCCCGGATCCCCCGGCCTGCCGCTTCGGCACCTGCCGAGGCGGCACCCACCCCGTATGACTGTCCGGCACGACCCCGCGAAAGGCATCGATCATGACCGCAGCACGACCCGCCCTGGACCCCGAACTGAGTGAACTGCTCGCCGACATGCCGTTGCTGTCCCAACTCAGTCCGGAAGTCCTCGAGCACCTGCGTCAACTCCCCTCGACGCCTGTCGAGTCCCTGCTCGCCCACCGCCGGGTCGACCGGCGCGAGGTCACCGTGCCCGCCAAGGACGGCGCCCCGATCCCCTTGTCGGTCTTCAACCCCGCGGACACCGATCGCACCACCGCCGCACCCTGCATCTACTGGATGCACGGCGGCGGGATGGTCATGGGCGACCGCTTCTCGCAGATCGACATCCCGCTGGAGTGGCTCTACGAGTTCGGCGCGGTCGTGGTCTCCGTGGACTACCGGCTGGCCCCCGAGGCCACCGGCACTGCCCTCGTCGACGACTGCTACCACGGACTGCTCTGGCTCTCCGAACACGCCGAAGAACTGGGCATCGACCCCGCCCGGATCGTCGTCGCCGGCGCCAGCGCGGGCGGCGGCCTCGCCGCCGGTGTGACCCTGCTGGCTCGCGACCTCGGCACCCCTGCGATCGCCGCACAGATGCTGATCTGCCCGATGCTCGACCACCGCAACACCAGTACCTCCAGCGGCCAGTACTCCGGCGGGCCCGGCATCTGGACCCGCGAGATGAACGAGTTCGCATGGCGCGCCGTCCTCGGCGACCTCACTGACGACGAGGTGCCGCAGCACGTCTCGCCGGCGTTGGCCGAGGACCTCTCGGGCCTGCCCACCAGCTACATCGACACCGGCTCCGCCGAAGTCTTCCGAGACGAGGACACCGACTACGCCACCCGCATCTGGGCGGCCGGTGGCCAGGCCGAACTCCACGTCTGGGCGGGCGGGTTCCACGGGTTCGACGCCCTGTACCCGCAGGCCGACATCTCGGCCACAGCCCGCCGAACCCGCACCGACTGGCTCGCCCGACTCCTGCGAACGGTCTCGGCCTGATGACGCCGGGCAGATCTCGGGCCTAGGGTGGGCCGGTGATCTTCAAGAGGAAGCGGGAGACTCCGGTCTTCGCCGACACCGTGTCAGAGCTGGAAGGGGCGGTGGCCGCTCGCGATGGCGACCGCACCGGGCGTGCCTTCACCGCTGTGATGCATGGTGTGCAGTCGGCGTCAGACGCTGAACGCGTTCTGGCTGGGCCTCGCTTGGCGGCGCTGCTCCCCGCCTTCCCGCCTATCGGCCCGCGGCCGATGCTGGCGACAGCGGCCGGCTTGTGCGTCGAGCGCGGGGCCGATCCGGTGGCCTGCGCCGAGCCGATCCTCGGCAGCGTCCATCAGGACCTGCTCGACGCCCTGGAGTTCGTCCGCCGCTGGACCGCCACCGGCGCGGCCGAGGACGAACTGCCGGAGGCGGACGAGAAGATCATTGACGACGCGCTCCTGTCCCGCATCGGTGGCGACGTGTACGAGGCCACGCGGCTGGCGCTGGCCTGGTGCTCGGTCGACACGTGGCAGCCGCCCGCGCTGGCCGTGCTGTGCCGCAGCGCCGAGGTGCGCCGCCGGCACGCCTCCGCGATCCTCCCCGTCTGCCGGGACCTTGCGGCCCTGGAGCGGCACGACCTCAAATGCCTGGCTTACGCGCTGGCGGTTCTGGACGATGAGCTCCTTGTGGTGCTGCACAGACCCACCGGGACCGGCTTCGAGGTACGGATCGGGGGCATCGGGGACAACTTCCAGTTGCACACGCTGCTCGCCCACGTCCTCGTCGGCGGCGGCCACGTGCCCGGCACTGCGCCTTCGGCGCAGAGCGTCCGCCTGGCCACGGAGCCCGAGCCCGCCCAGGGACGTACCCAGACCATCGCGACCGGGGCTTTCGAACTCCTCGCCCCGGACGGCCGGCAAATCTGGAACGAGGGGCTGCCCGACGACATACCTGTGGTGGAGGGACGCCGCCTGCTCGTGCTCGACGAGCCGGCGTACCAGCGCAGTTGGAACGCGGACCGGTTCTTTCCGCACCTCCCCGGCACGGCCCAGCTGACCCGCGTCCTGACCGCAGAAGAGACGCGGGTCTGGTTCGACCGCACGTCGCCCGGCAACGGGATCGGCCCGTCTTCCTGACTCGGTGGACCGGGTCGTCACCGCACCGGGCGGACGGCTGGGGCTGGAAGCCGGAATTCGGAGCCCGCCCCCTGCATCGAACAAGGACTGCGCCAGGGCAGTGTCGGAACTGCTGAACATTTTCCGGCGGTTCTGTGACACTCCGTCAGATACCTGCACCACCCCGCCTACAGCTCACGGTTGCACCAGCTCTGCGCGGATCTGCGGGAGCACTTTCGTGCCGAGGAGTTCGATGGCGCGGAGGAAGTCGCGTTGGGGCATGCCGCCGACGTCCATCTGGAGGATCTGGCGGATGTGGCCGAGCAGTTCGTGCAGGTGGAGGATGCGGTCGGTGATCTCGTCGGGGCTGCCGACGAAGACCATGCCGTCGGGGCCGTAGGTGGCGGCGTGGTCGGCGCGCGAGGGGGCGGGGCGGCCCAGTTCGGCCAGGCCCTCGGCCATCATGCGGTGTTCGTGCTCCAGCCCATGGGAGGCATCCACCATGTCCGACCTCGACAGCCAGACCGCCTATGGGGACGCCGCCGCGACGACGAAGCGGTTCACGCATCCCCTGCACACACCGTGGCTGGACAACCTCGAACGCAGCGCCGCGATCCTCGACTACGGCTGCGGCTACGGCCGAACCCTGGACGCGCTGGAACAGCAGGGCTTTGACAACCTCTGCGGCGTCGACACATCGCCGGGGATGATCGCCCGGGCCCGCAGCCTGCACCCCGCGATGCGCTTCGCGGTGCTGGACACTCCGCCGGCACTCGCCTGCCCGGACGCGAGCATCGACGTGGTCCTGCTCTTCGCAGTGCTGACCTGCATCCCGAGCGACGACGCACAGCGGCTGCTGATCGGCGAGCTGCACCGTGTGCTCAAGCCCGGCGCACTGCTCTACCTCAGCGACCTGCCGCTGCAAAGCGACCAGCGCAACCGTGACCGCTACGCGAGGTTCGCCGAGGCCTACGGCGCCTACGGGGTGTTCGAGACCGGCGACGGCGCAGTGTGCCGTCACCATCCGGACGACTGGTTCACCTCTCTGCTCGCCGGGTTCGAGACCATCGACACCCGCCGAACCACCGTGACCACCATGAACGGCAACACATCGGCCGGTCTTCAAATCCTGGCCCGCAAGCCGGCCTCACGTCACCGGGCTCCTGTCTACTGACGCTGCAAAAGTCTCTTCTTCTCAGTGCAGTTGCTCGGCCAGTCCGACGATGATGCCCTCAGGGCCGCGGAGGTAGCAGAGCAGATAGCTGTCCTCGAACCGGGCGATCTCGCCGACGAGTTCGGCGCCGTGCGGGCGCAGGCGGGCAACCGTGTCCTCGATGTCGTCGACGGCGAACATGACGCGGTGCGTGCCCAGAATGTTGTGCGGTCGGTTGCGTGGCCCGGCGCTGATCACCGCGGGGCTGCGGTACTTCGCGAGCTCGAGGCGGCTGCGCCCGTCCGGGGTCCGGACCATCGCGATGTCGCAGTGCACGCCGTCGAGTCCGGTGCACTGGTCGGCGAAGAGGCCCTCGACCTCCCCCCTGCCCTCCAGCTCCATTCCGAGTTCCACGAAGAACGCGATGGCGGCGTCCATGTCCTCTACGACGATGCCGACGTTGTCCATGCGCTGAATGGCCATGCTGGGTTTCTCCCTTTTCGTCGTGCGGCTGGTGGTGGCCGCTGATGTCCCTGGGACGGAGCCGTTGGCACGTTCTCGACATCCTCAGACCATCGCCTTCGCCGTCCACCACCTGTCGGCCCCTCGACACGGTGGGCTCAGCGCAGCGACCCCGGCTCCTCCCCCACCGACGTGCCACCGTGCGGGCGTGCTCCCGCGATGCGCAGGGCGATGTCGCCGTACTGGTAGGCGAGTTGATCGACGGAGAACTCGCCGCCCTCGTGGAACCAGCTGGCGACGCCGATGCCCATGTCGAGGATCGAGTACGAGGCGATGCGGGCCGACTGTACGTGGAAGGCGCCCTCGGCGGCCCCCTGCTCGATGAGTTCGCGGAAGCGGCGTTCGTAGTCGCTGCGGCGGCCGAGCACCCGGTCCTGGTCGGGCTGGTCCAGGCTGCCGATCTCGCGGTTGCCGACGAAGGCCTCCAGGCGGTGGCGGGCGTGGTAGCGGATGTGCGCCTCCACGGAGCGGCGCAGTTGTTCCCGGACGTCGTCGATGCCGGAGACGGCCACGATGTTGTCGGCGATGAGCTGTTCCATCGTGCCGATCATGATCTCGGCCAGCAGTTCGTGCTTGGAGGTCACGTGCTTGTAGAGGCTCGGGCCTCGGATGCCCACGGCGGCTCCGATGTCGGCCATGGTCGTGGACCGGTAGCCCTGCGCGGCGAAGAGGCGAAGCGCGGCCTGCCGGATCGCCGACCGGCGGTCGGTGACGGGTGCGCCGTCGGCCCGGGCCGGCCGGTGCGGCCGCTCGTACGACCCGCTACGGGATGCGCTGTGCGACCTCCCGTGCCCCTCGCTCTGGGCTGAACTCACGCCAACTCCTGAAGCTACCGACCATTAGCCGAATCTGTCTGCCTGAGCAGCCACTATAGCCGGGGCTCTTGACATGCCGCCCCCTTCCCCCTTGAGATGGCTAATGGTCAGTAGCCAAGCTCGGGAGTGAACATGCCCATCGGGTTCGAGATCGACGAGAGGGTCGCCGACGTCGCTCGGCGCACCACCGCGTTCGTACAGGATGTGGTGATCCCCGAGGAGCGGGCGTGCGACGGGAACGTCCACGCCGGTCCGGAGCCACTGCGCCGCCGGCTCCAGCGGGCGGCCCGCGACGTGGGGGTGTTCGCACCCCACGTCGGCACGGAATGGGGCGGGCTCGGGCTCGACCTGTGCGGCCAGGCCGTGGTGTTCGAGGCGGCGGGGTACTCGCTGCTCGGGCCGCTGGCGCTGAACTGCGCGGCACCCGACGAGGGCAACACACATCTGCTCGAAGTGGTCGCCACGGACGAACAGAAGGAGCGCTACCTGCGGCCGCTGGCCGCGGGTGAGGTCCGGTCCTGCTTCGCGATGACCGAGCCGGCGCCCGGCGCCGGTTCCGATCCGCGCGCCCTCGGCACCACCGCGACCCGGGTCGACGGCGGCTGGCGGATCGACGGACGCAAGTGGTTCATCAGCGGCGCCGACGGGGCGGCCTTCGCCATCTGCATGGCCCGCACCAGCGGCGGACCGGGCGACGCGGGCGGCGCGACGATGTTCCTCGTCGACGCCGACAACCCGGGAATGAAGATCGTCCGCAATATCGAGACCCTGGACCAGGGCCTGTTCGGCGGCCACAGCGAGATCCTCTTCGAGAGCTGCGAAGTAGCCGACAGCGCCGTCCTGGGCGAGGTGGACCAGGGATTCACATACGCGCAGGTGCGCCTCGGGCCCGCCCGTATGACGCACTGCATGCGCTGGCTCGGCGTGGCCCGGCGGGCGCAGGACATCGCCCTCGAGCGGGCGACGGAGCGATCGGCCTTCGGCAAACCGCTGGCCGAACTCGGCATGGTGCAGCAGCTGTTGGCCGACTCCGAGATCGACATCGAGACCAGCCGCGCGGTGCTGTGGCGGGCCTGCTGGGAACTGGACCAGGGCCGCTCGGCCGCCCAGCACACCTCGATCGCCAAGACATACGTCTCCGAGGCGGTCAACCGGGTCGTCGACCGCTCCGTGCAGGTGTGCGGCGCGCTCGGCATCTCGGGGGACGCCCCGCTGTCGCGGCTGTACCGGGAGGTGCGTCCGTTCCGGATCTACGACGGTCCTTCCGAGACCCACCGGTGGGCCATCGCCAAGCGTGCGGTGCGGGCGGCGCGGGAGCGGGTGGCCGCACGGTGACCGCGTCCGAGGCTGCCGTGGTCGGCGTCGACGTGCCCGCACTGCAGCGGTACTTCGACCGCCATGTCCCCGAGTGCGCCGGCCCGCTGAGGATCCGGCTGCTCCAGGGCGGGCGCTCCAATCTGACGTACGAGGTGACCGACGGGACGCACCGCTGGGTGCTGCGCCGGCCCCCGCTGGGGGTACTGACCCCCACCGCGCACGACATGGACCGCGAGTACCGCGTCGTCGCCGCCCTCGGTGGTACCGGGGTGCCCGTCGCCCGCGCAGTGCTGTCGTGCCGGGACCCGGAGGTGATCGGCGCGCCGTTCTGCGTCGTCGACTTCGTGGAGGGGACGGTGCTGCGCGACGGCGACGACGCAGCCGTACTGCCACCCGCCGAGGCGCGACGGACCGCCGACGCGCTCGTCGATGCGCTGGTGGCACTCCACTCCGTGGACGCCTTCGCCGTGGGGCTCGGTGACTTCGGCCGGCCGGACGGCTATCTGGAGCGTCAGGTGAGGCGCTGGCGCGGGCAGTGGGAGAAGGTCGCCACGCGTTCGCTGCCCGACGTCGACGAACTGCACGGCAGGCTCGCCCGCGCCGTGCCCGTCAGTGGCGCTCCGGCGATCGTGCACGGCGACTACCGCCTGGACAACACCATCCTGGCGCCCGACGGCTTCGGCCGGATCGCGGCGATCGTCGACTGGGAGATGGCCACGCTCGGTGATCCCCTCGCCGATCTCGGCATGCTCCTCATGTACTGGGATCCGACCTGCGAGCCGGTCCTCGCGGCACGGCACGTCCCGACGGCCAACGCCGGCTTCCCCGCCGCCCCCGAACTGGCCGCGCGGTACGCCGCAAGGTCCGGCCGCGACATCGACGCCCTGCCCTACTACCAGGCCCTGGCCTGTTTCAAGCTCGCCGTCATCGCGGAGGGCATCCACGCCCGCTACCTCGCGGGACAGACCGTCGGCACCGGCTTCGAGCGGGTCGGGTCTGCGGTCCCCGCGCTGCTGCGCTCGGGGCTGGAGCTGCTGCCATGACCGCGACCGCGCACACACCGAACCGAGGAGAGCCCGTGGGAGACCGACTGTCCGGACAGATCGCCCTGGTCACCGGTGCGACCGGCGGCATCGGACACGCCGTCTCGCACCGGCTCGCCGCGGAGGGCGCGACGGTGGTGGTGACGGACGTGGACGCCGGTCGCTGCGACGACCTGGCGAAGGAGCTGACGAGTGACGGGGAGCGGGCGCTCGGCCTCGCGCTGGACGTAAGCGACGAGGAGGCGTGGCGCGGCGCGGTCAAGCGGGTGGTCGACGAGCTGGGCGGGCTGTCGGTGCTGGTCAACAACGCGGGCATCGCCGAGATGCGGACGGTCGAGACGGAGACCCAGGAGTCCTGGGACAAGGTCATCGCCGTCACCCAGGGCGGTGTGTGGCTCGGCATGAAGCACGCCGGTCCCGCGATCGAACGCTCCGGCGGTGGCTCGATCGTCAACATCGCGTCGATCTTCGGCACCGTCGGCGGCTTCGGCAGCCAGTTCTCGTACCACGCCGCGAAAGGCGCGGTCCGCCTGATGACGAAGAACGCGGCACTTCACTGGGCCACGCGTGGTGTCCGCGTCAACTCGATCCACCCCGGTTTCATCGAGACGCCCCTGTCCCGGGAACTGTGGCGGGGCACGCCCCGGCACACCGCCATGGTCGAGGGCACCCCGATGGGGCGGCTGGGCCGGCCCGACGAGGTCGCGGGCGCGGTGGCGTTCCTGGCCTCCCAGGACGCGACGTTCATCACGGGATCCGAGCTGTACGTGGACGGCGGCTGGACGGCCCGCTGACGAGGCCCGCCGGCATGGTCTGCCGACAAAGAAGGAGGGGCGGGGCGATGGCCGAGCCCCTCCCCCTGGGCACGTGCCGTGTTCAGCGCACGCGTGCGTACTGGTTCACCCCGCCCACGAACGCCACCGTGGCGCGTCCGCGCAGGACGAGGACGTCCAGGTGGGCCGCCGTCTCGTTCACGGCGAGCATCTGGTTGAAGGCGTTGAGGTCGCCGAACGGCACTTCGCGGCGCGTCCAGCCCAGCTTGCGCGCCACCGCGTGCGCGTCGAGGGTGTCCTCGCCCAGCGCTGTCAGGCTCTTGGCCAGCCGGTCGTCGTGGTGGGTGAGCAGTTCGGCGACGCGGGTGTGGGCGCTGTCGGTGACCGGCCCGTGCGCGGGCAGCAGTCGGGTGTCGGCGTACCGCGTCATCAACCGCAGCGAGTCCAGGTAGTCGGCGAGGGGGCGCCCGCCCGCTTCGGTCAGCTCGAAGCCGATGGACGGGGTGATGTGCGGAAGGACGTGGTCGCCGGCGAACAGCAGTCCGCGCCGTTCGTCCAGGAAGACCACGTGTCCCTTGGTGTGCCCGGGGGTCGGTACGACGCGCAGCTCGTTGTCGCCGAAGCGGAGCGTTTCCGCTCCGAGCCACTGGTCGGGGGCCTCCCACACGCTGGGGTCGTAGCCGCCGTGGTCCATCGCCTGGATCTGTTCGGCGAGTTCGGCCGCTCCTCCCCTGCGCAGCGTCTCCAGTGAGCCGGCGGGTTCGTCGCTGCGCAGCCTGTCGAGCATCTCCAGGCCCGGCCGTTCGCCCGCGCCCAGGTAGACCCGCGAGCCCAGCAGGCGGCGCAGCTCCACGGCGTTGGTGTAGTGGTCACGGTGGATGTGGGTGACCAGGATGTGGCTGATGTCGCCGAGGTCGCGCCCGATGGCGGCCAGCGCCTCCTCGAGCGCTTTGCGCGCCTCGGGGATCGCCCAGCCTCCGTCGATCATGACGATGCCGTCGTCCTCGGCGAGATCCTCCAGCAGATAGACGTTGACGGCGTGCAGGCCGTCGTTGGGCAGTGGCAGGGGAACGCGGTGCACTCCGGGCTGGACGGTCTGGACTCCGGCTGCGGCCCATGGGCCCTGGTCGAACCGCGCTGTCATGATTCTCCAATGCTGCTGCTGTTTCGCTGGGGATCGGACCCGGCGGGGCGACCCCGCCGGGTCTGTCCTCTGGTCAAGCCGGATCGCCTTTGATCAGGCCGAGTCGGGTGTGCCCGTCCGTAGCCGGTGGGCGAGTTCGCGGGCTCCGCTCCGGTCGAGTTTGCCGACCTTGGTCTGCGGCAACTCCTCGACGTCGTACACGAACTCGGGCCACTTGGCCTTGGACAGTCCGACGCTCTCCAGATGTCCGGTCACCTCGGCCAGGTCGATGCCGTGTCCGTCCTCGGTGACGACCAGCAGCGCGACGCGCTCGCCGAGCACCTCGTCCGGGACCGCGGCGACGCAGGCCCTGGCCACGCGCGGGTACCCGGCGACCGCCCGCTCGATCTCGGTGATGTCGATGTTGCGGCCGCCGCGGATGATGATGTCCTTCTCGCGGCCCATGATGCTGACGGTGCCGTCCTCGTGGGTCAGGAGCAGGTCGCCGGTCGGGAAGAAGCCGTCCTCGGTCAGTTCCGGCCGCTCGACGCGGCCGTCGCGGGCGTAGCCGACGAACAGCGAGGGGCCTCGGACCTGTGCCCGGCCGGTGACGCCCGGTCCGGCCTCGGCACCGTCGGGGGTCAGTGCGCGCAGGTGCGTGCCCGGGAAGGGGCGGCCGTCCCTGCCGAGCCGGATCTCCTCGGGGTCGTCGGGGCGGGGCGAGGTGTGGCCGAGGCACTCCGACATGCCGAAGACGCGCAGGATCTTGGTGCCCAGTGACCGTTCGGCACGTGCCAGGGCGCCACGGTCCATGGGGCCGCCGCCGACGGTGATGGCGCGGACTCCCGAGAGCGCACCGGATCCGGCCGCCTCGGCCCCCATCTGCAGCGCCATCGTCGGTACGCACATGGTCCAGCGCACCTCGGTCTCTGCCATCCGCCGCAGCGCGAGGGCACGGTCCCACTTCGAGGTCAGGACGAGCGGGCCGCCCAGCAGCAGGGAGAGGTAGACGCCGAAGCAGTAGGCGGCCGTCGACGACAGCGGCACGATCGCGGCCACCGCGTCGCCGGGGGCCAGGCCGTTGATGTCGATCGTGCTGGCGCAGGCGTAGCGGAGGGCCTCCTCGGACTGCACCACGCCCTTGGGACGCCCGGTCGAGCCGGAGGTCAGCCCGATGAGGACGCCGCCGGACCACCGTGACACTTCACGCGGACCGGGCGTGGCACGGCAGGTCCAGCCGTCGAGCACCGCGTCCACCGGGCCCGGCAGCAGTTCGGGGAGCCCCCATTCGTCACTCGCCGAGGCCTCGGCGACGACCGCGTCGGGGCGGATGTCCTCGTAGGCCGCGGCGAACTCGGCATGTGTGGTGTGCCGGTTGACGACCGCGAGGACCCCGCCGCGCAGTCCCACGGCCAGGGAGCCTGCGACGGTACGCCATGAGTTGTCGGCCTGGAGCATGACGGTGCCGCCCGGGCCGCCGGGGAACATCGCTTCGGCGAGCCGGCCGGCCTCGGCGAGCAGCTCGCGCGCCGTATGACTGCCATCGTCGTCGATGACGGCGACGAAGTCCGCCTGCTCGGCCCTTTGTTGGAACTCCCGCACTACCTGTCGCATCCCGCTTCCTCGCTACGCTGGCCGAACTCCATGAAGAACGATGTGTTGAACGCTGTGGTGCATGCCCCGCGCATGCCGGACTGAGGGAGCCGAAGAACGGTCTCAGCCGCCGAAGAGCTGCGCCTCGTGTCCCATCACCGCGATGCGGCGGCCTTTCATGTCACCGACCTGCGCGATCGCGTCCGCCCACTCCTGGCTCGCGAGGGCCTTCTTCAGGTCCTGCGGGGAGTCGAAGCTGAGCACGGAGATCCCGTCCCAGCCCTCCGACCGCGGCTCCAGCGCCTGGTCGATCTCGGTGTGCCGCCAGGCGCGAAGCCCGGGCAGGCGGTAGGTCAGTTCCGCGTGGTCGCCGCGCCACCAGTCGATGAACTGCTCGTGCGTCCACTCCGGGGGCCTGGCGGCCAGCAGGACGAGGTTGTACATGACGGTCCTCCGTGGGTGTCCGGTCGAAGCGGATTTTGCAGGTGCAGCGAATCCGAATCGGGTGGGGCTCAGGTGAAGCGGATCTCGGACGACCGGCCGATCAGCAGGCGCTGCAGACGTCCGTGGTCGTCCACCCGGCCCGCGGCGACGAAACTCGCCTCGGGCACTCCCCCGCGCCGCACCTCGCCGAGGAAGAGCTCGTCCTGGCCGAGGGTGGTCGCGGACAGGAGATGGTGGGTGCGGGTGCCCTTCTCGCGCTGTTCGAGGTAGCCGACGAGGGCGGCTCGGTCCCCGGCGAAGTCGGTCGCGTTGCCGTCGCCGGTGGAGAACAGGATGGAGAGGGTGAAGTCGTCGCTGATCAGGTCGAGGATCCGGGTCGGTTCCTCACTGTCGAGGATGTCGAACCAGGCGGTGAGGAAGGGTGCGGGGGCGGCGTCTGTGGAGGTGTCGGTGGAGGTGTCGGTCATATCGGCTCCCGGGGATGGGTGGGTGGCTGCCGGGGTGGCGCGGCTAGTCCGGCCGGTCGATGAGGTCGTAGGTGGTGCTGAAGTACGACTGGTAGCGGGCCATGCGCCCGTCGGGTGTGACGACGGCGGCCGAGAGGAAGGAGCCGACGGTCTTCCCGGACTCGGTGACCACTCCGTACACGGTCTCCAGATCGCCGTCGGAACTGTGCCGGAGGATTTTGTGTCCCCTCTCGACGGCGTTGCGGCCGGCGATGTAGGCGGCGAAGTCGTCCCTGGTGGTCCCCGTCGCCTCGCGGCCGGGCAGGGCGATCAGGAATCGGAAGTCCGGCACAAGGAGTTCGAGTGCCTGACGAGGGTCGTCACTGTCCATACGGGCCATGTAGTCGCGGATTACGCCGGCCATGGGAGTCCTCTCCAAGCGGGGAACGGCTGTTTCAGTCGCGGGCGGGATCAGTTGCGATCGGGGATTCAGTCACGGGAGGGCGGGGTGAAGAAGTCACCCTGCGACTCCCAGCGGCCGTCCCTGACGACGACCTTCTGTACGTCGCGGGTGCCGAGATGGTGCGCCACCGAGAAGTTCAGGACTGGTGCGACGCCGGTGTCGACCGCTCGGGCCTTCTGGTACGCGACGGTCAGCGCCTCGGACGTGATCGGACCGTCGATGGTCCGGGCGATCTCGACGAACGCTTTGGCCGCGGCCCAGCCCCACAGGGTGATGAAGTCGGCCGGCTGCCCGCGCTCGTACTTCGCCATCGCGGAACGGAACTCCTTGATGGCCGGGTCGTCGTCGTTGGGTGACTTCACCAGTTGCACCGCCTTGACACCTTCGGCCGCCTTGCCCGCGAGAGTGAGGGTGGACTGCGCCGCGACCGGAGCGTAGCCGTACACGGGTGTCGACAGCCCCTGCAGCTTGGCTTCCTTCAGGTAGGACGCGGCCTCGGCGGCGGCGAGGATCACCACGACGGCGTCGGGTTTCTCACGCTTCACCTTGCTGATCACCGGGCTGTAGTCGGTGGTCTGGAACTTGACCGACAGGCTTTTGACCCGGACCGACGGATCGGTCTTGCGGGCGGCGGGACCGATCTCCTTGGCGACGTTCACGAACGCCGCGGGGTCGCTGTGCACGACGAGCACCTTCTTCGCCCCGTCTTGCGCCGCCCACTGCCCGAGCGCCGACGCCTGGTCCTCGTAGAGGGTCTGCATGCCGAACAGGCCGTCGCGGGCCGGCTGGTACCAGGAGGCGTCTCCGCCCAGGGTGTTGAGGACGGGGACCTTCGACTGCTCGAGGACGAAGGGGAAGGTGGCCTGGGACTGGGCGGTGCCGTTGGTGGCGACGATCGCCACCACTCCGTCCTGGTCGACGAGCCGGCGGGCGATCTGCACGGTCTGCTGCGGATCGAAGGCGTTGTCCTTGACGACCCAATCGATCTTGCGTCCGTTGATCCCGCCCCGGGCGTTGACCGACTTGAAGTACGCGTCGGCGCCGGCTCTCTCGGGGATGCCGAACGAGGCGACGGCTCCCGTGAGCGGGTACCACGCGCCGATCCTGATGACGTCGTCCCGGGCCGCGGGGCCTTGGGTGCCGCAGGCGCTCACCGCCAGGGCGAGCAGGGCGGTGGCTGCGGCGATGAGCGAGCGTGTCGTGCGTCGTCGCAAGACCCCTCCTCAGATCAACCTGAGTTAAGTTCAGTTCAGTTTGGATTTTAATCCCGCGGAAACAGCCCTGGCAATGGCTCGTCATGTAGGGAGAAAGCAGTGCGGCCCTCCGACGGGGTGTCCGTCGGAGGGCCGCGAGGTGCGGTGACCGCTCAGCGCGTCAGGAGGCGACCATCCGGACGCAGGCGCCCTCGATCAGCTCGCTGACCTCCGAGAGCGGGGTCGGTCCTGACGGCCGGTACCACCGCCACACGCTGACGATCAGCCCGAGCACGCTCGCACCGAGCAGTTGTGCGTCACGCAGCGGGAAGGAGCCCTGGGACATGCCCTTGACGAGCAGATTCGTCCAGTCCCGCTCGACGACCTGGACCAGCTGACGGGCCGCGACCCGTTCGTCCTCCTCGCGCTTGGACCTGCGCGAACCGGACAACAGGTCCATGTGGTTCTGCAGAATGCGCATCTGCAGGACCTCCTGCGGTGACACGTCGTAGGCCGCGCGGACCGCTGCCCGAAGCGCCTCGACGGGGTCCGCGGCGTCCTTCGTCGCCTCCACGAAGCGGTCGTGGGAGCGCTGCAGTTCCACCCGCATGATGGTGAGCAGGCAGTGGGTCTTCGACTCGAAGTAGTGGTAGAGCGCCGTCTGCCCGATGCCGACGCGCTCCGCCACCGTCGACCACTTGGTGGCCTCGAAGCCGGTCTCACCGAAACAGTCCACCGCTGCCGTGAGAATGGCCGCGCGCTTGGACCGCGGTCCCGCCTCCGGTTCAACGATCCTCGTCATGCTCCCTCTCCATGGCCGTCACCCACCGTGTCCGTACCCGAGAGTAGACCCAAGTTGAACTCAGTTGCCAATCAGATCCGGTCAGAGGCGTCGAGCACGGCCGGTCAGAGGCGTTCGAGCACGGTCGCGTTGGCCATCCCGCCGCCCTCACACATCGTCTGCAGACCGTAGCGTCCACCGGTCCTGCGCAGCTGGTGGACGAGCGTGGTCATCAGGCGGGCGCCCGTGGCGCCGAGCGGATGCCCGAGCGCGATCGCCCCGCCGAAGGCGTTGACCCGCTCCTGATCGGCGCCGATCTCCCTCTGCCAGGCGAGGACGACGGAGGCGAAGGCCTCGTTGATCTCGACCAGGTCGATGTCGCCTATGGACAGGCCGGCCTTGTCCAGGACCTTCTCGGTGGCCGGGATGGGCCCCGTGAGCATGTGGATGGGGTCGGAGCCGACCACCGCCATGGTGTGCACGCGGGCCAGGGGGGTCAGACCGTGACGGCGGACCGCGTCCTCGGAGGCGATGAGCAGGGCGGCGGCACCGTCGGAGATCTGGCTGGCGACGGCGGCCGTCAGCCGCCCGTCCTCGGTGAGGGTCTTCAGTCCCGCCATCTTCTCGAGCGTGGTGTCGGCGCGCGGGCCCTCGTCGGCGGAGAGTCCGAAGGCCGGGCTGATCTCCTCGTCGAAGGTTCCGCCGGCTTGCGCGGCGAGGGCCCGCTGGTGGCTGGTGAGCGCGAACCGCTCCATGTCCTCGCGGGAGACGCCCCACTTCTCGGCGATCAGCTCGGCGCCACGGAACTGCGAGACTTCCTGGTCCCCGAAGTGTTCGCGCCAGCCGTCCCCCGCGAAGGGACTGCCCATACCCGCCTGTTCGCCGACGAACATGGGGCTGGCTATCGGCACCAGGCTCATCACCTCCACCCCGCCCGCGACCACCAGGTCGGCGGCGCCGGAACCGACCGCCTGGGCGGCGAAATGCACGGCCTGCTGGGAGGAGCCGCACTGACGGTCGATGGTGGTCCCGGGTACGTGCTGGGGCAGCCCCGCCGACAGCCAGGCGGTGCGGGCGATGTTTCCGGTCTGGGCCCCGATCTGGCTGACACAGCCGAAGTACACGTCCTCGACCGCGTCCGGGTCGGCTCCCGTACGTTCCAGGAGGGCACGCAGCACATGGGCGCCGAGATCGGCCGGATGCACGCCGCTGAGCGTGCCCTTGCGGCGGCCTACCGGGGTCCGGACAGCCCCGACGATGAATGCTTCCGACACGGTGGGCTCCCATGGTTCGGGGACGAGTTGAGTGATCGCTTGAGTGATCAGGGCCTGGACGGGATACGCGTGAAGTCGGGCGCCCGCTTGTCGAGGAACGCGGCGACGCCCTCGCGGCCCTCGTCCGAGGCGGCCGCGGCGGCGAGCGCGGCGGCCTCGTCGTCGAGATGCCGGGCGAGATCCGCCGTCTGACCGGAGGCGACGAGACGGCGGGTGACGCCGAAGGCCGAGGTGGGGCCGCGGCGCAGGGCCCGGGCGGTCCCCTCGGCCTCGGCGGCGAGTTCGCCGGACGGGACGACACGGCTCACCAGACCGATCGTGGCGGCTTCCGCGGCCGGTACACGACGGTTCGTCAGCAACATCTCCACCGCCCGCTTGGGCCCGACGAGGCGGGGCAGCTGCCAGCTCACCCCGGCGTCAGGCGAGTAGCCGATGCTGGTGTACGCGGCGGTGAACGTGACGTCGTCGGCCGCGAGAGTCACGTCGGCGGCCGCGGCAAGGCCGATACCCGCGCCGGCGACGGCGCCCTGGACGGCGGCCACCATGGGCGCGTCGATCGAGGCGAATGTGCGCAGGGCGTCGTGGAGCGCGTCGGTCACCGCGACGAGGTGCTTCTCCAGGGCTTCGCCGGTGAGCCGGGAGAACTCCCTGAGGTCGCCGCCGACACAGAAGGACTTCCCCTCACCGGTGAGCAGCACGGCCCGTACGGCCGCACGTTCGCAGGCCCGTGCCGCGGCGAGGAGCCCGCGCGCCGTCGCGAGGTCGATGGCGTTGCCCGCGTGGCCCCGGCGCAGGGTGACGCGGGCGAGGCCGTCGTCCTGGATCTCTACGCCGACGCTCGCCGCGGAATCCGCTGGGCGCGGGCTGAGGCCGGTCGTAGGGCGAATCGCGGCACCCGGACCAACATCAGCCGTCCCGTGCTCTCCCGCGCCGGGTCCATTGCCCGCCACCGCGCGATCCGCCGGATGTCGGCTGACGCCCGCCGTAGCCCGATCCGCGACGCCCGAACCGACATCAGCCGTCCCGCGCTCCCCCACGCCCGCTCCATCGCCCACCACCGCACGATCCGCCGGATGTCGGCTGACGCCCGCCGTAGCCCGATCCGCGGCACCCGAACCGACATCCGCCGTCCCGGGGCCCCCCGCGCCCGGTCCGTCGCCCGCCGCCGCGTGGTTCCTCGCATCCGATCCGGCGCCCGCCGTCGCCCGCTCCCCCGCACCCGATCCGGTGCCCCTCACCGCGCGGTCCATCCGCCGTCGATGGTCAGGACCTGGCCGGTGCAGTACGAGGACGCGTCCGAGGCGAGGAACAGCAATGCGCCGTCGAGTTCGTGGCCGTCGCCGCCGCGGTGCAGCAGGGTGTTGCGTTCGACCCAGCGGCTGGAGCGCTCGTCGCCGAAGAGGTCCGCGGTCATCTCGGTGCGGAACCAGCCCGGGGCGAGCGCGTTGACGCGGGTTCCGCTACGGCCCCACTGTCCGGCCAGCTCACGGGTCAGGCCGATGAGGCCGGCCTTGGACGCGGAGTAGCTCGCGCCGCCGAGGGGTGCGGCCGAGACCAGGCCGAGGATGGAGGAGACGTTGATGATGCTCCTGCCGCCACTCGCCGGGGCCTCAGCTGTCAGCCGGGCCAGATGGAACGGCGCGGTGAGGTTGACGCCGAGGACGTCGGTGAAGGCGTCCGCGGACTCGTCCTCGGCACGGGTCTCGCCTGACGTCGCCGCGTTGTTGACGAGGATGTCGATGCGGCCGGTGACGGTCAGCGCCGTCTCGACGAGCCTCGTACGGTCGGACTCCACAGCCACGTCGCAGGCGACCGGGTGGATGCGCGCGTCGGAGTCGGCGAGTGACTTCAGCCTGTCGATGCGGCGGGCGGCGGCGAACACGGTGGCGCCGGCCTGCGCGAGGACACTCGCGAACCTGGCGCCCAGGCCGGAGGACGCGCCGGTGACGATGGCCGTCCTGCCCTTCAGCGAGAAGAGATCACCGGCGGGTCGAGGCGCGCTCACTCGTCCACCCCGATCGGCAACGCGGTCGCGCCCCCGTCAAGCACCAGGGTCTGGCCGGTCATCCAGGAAGAGGCGTCGGAGGCCAGGAACAGCGCCGCGTTCGCCACGTCCTCCACCGTGCCCAGGCGCCGCATCGGCAGCTTGGCGGTGAGGACGGTCTCGCGGACCTCCCACACCGCACGGGCCAGTTCGGTCTTGATCAGGCCGGGGGCGATGGCGTTCACCCGCGCTCGCGGCCCGAGTTCGTAGGCCAACTGCCGGGTCATGTGGAGCATGGCCGCCTTGGTGGCGTTGTAGTAGCCGATGTGCGGGTCGACGATCAGTCCGCCGACAGAGGCGATGTTGACGACCGCTCCCCCGTGCTCGGCCATCCAGGCGCGCCAGGCGCAGCGGGTCCAGGCGATCATCCCGTACTGGTTGACCCGTACCGTCTTCTCCGCCCGCGGCAGATCCAGGTCGAGCAGATCGCCGTGGTACGGGTTGGTCGCCGCGTTGTTGACGAGGATGTCGACGCGTCCGAATCGGGCCATGGTCTCGTCGACGCAGGCCTCTGCCTGGTCGGGTTCGCCGGCGTTGGCGACCACGGTGTGGAGGTCGCCGTCGCCCTTGACGCGCAGCAGTTCCTCGCGCGCCTCGGCCAGTCCGGCCGCCTTCCGCGCCGCTATGACCACATGCGCGCCGGCCGCCCGGTAGGCGGTGGCGATGCCGAGGCCGATGCCGCGGGATCCGCCGGTGATGACGGCCACCTTGCCGTCGAGGGTGTTGGCGCTCACGCTGCCCCTGCCTTCGTGTCGGTCGTCTGCCGTTCGGCCTTCGGATCGGTTTTCCGGTACCGGGCGAGTTCCTGGCGAGCGACGGTGCGCAGGTGCACCTCGTCGGGCCCGTCGGCGATCTTCAGTGCCCGGGTGATGGAGAACAGCCGGGCCAGTACGGTGTCGTCGCTGACCCCCGCGGCACCGTGTGCCTGGACCGCGCGGTCGACCACCTTGTGGGCGACCTCCAGCGCCGCCACCTTGATCGCGGCGACCTCCATCCGGGCGGCGGCGTTGCCGACGCTGTCCATCAGCCAGGCCGACTTCAGCACCAGCAGCCGTAGTTGTTCGATCTCGATACGGCTGCGGGCGATCCACTCGCGCACCACGCCGCGGTCGGCGAGGGGCCCGCCGAAGGCGACGCGTTCGGTGGCGCGTTCGCACATCAGCTGCAGGGCGCGCTCGGCGAAACCCACGGCGCGCATCGCGTAGTGCATGCGTCCGGGGCCGAGCCGCCCCTGGGCGATGGCGAATCCGTCGCCCTCACCTCCGAGGATGTACTCCACGGGCACCCGGACGTTCTCGAAGAGCACCTCGCCGTGGCCGCACCGGTCGGTGTAGCCGAACATCGGCAGGTCGCGCAGGACGGTGACGCCAGGTGTGTCGCGGGGAATGAGCAGCATGCTCTGCTGGCGGTAGGTGGGCGCGTCCGGGTCGGTCTTGCCCATCAGGATGATCAGCTTGCAGTCGGGGTCGAGGATCCCGGAGGTGTACCACTTGCGGCCGTTGACGACATAGCTGTCGCCGTCGCGGGTGATGCGGGTGCGGATGTTGCGGGCGTCGGAGCTGGCGACCTCGGGCTCGGTCATCGCGAAGCAGGACCGGATCTCGGCCTCCAGCAGGGGCCGCAGCCAGCGCTCCTGCTGCGCGGGGGTGCCGTACAGCGCGAGCAGTTCCATGTTGCCGGTGTCGGGTGCCGAGCAGTTGAACACCTCGGGGCCGATGATGGAGCGGCCCGCCAGTTCCATGAGGGGCGCGTATTCGAGGTTGGTGAGCCCCGCGCCCCAGTCGCCGTGTGCCATGAAGAGGTTCCACAGGCCCTCGGCGCGTGCCTTCTCCTTCAGCTCGGTCATCACCGGCGGCAGCGCGTGCGGGTCGTCCGCCTCGGCCAGCTGCCGGTCGTAGACGGCCTCCGCGGGGAAGACGTGCTGTTCCATGAACGACCGCATACGGTCCTGGAGTTCACTCGCCCGGGGCGAGAATCCGAAATCCACGAGTTGCTCCTCATGCTGGGGTGTGCCTGGCGGGTCCGGGTTCAGCCGAGGATGTCGCGCGCCGTGCGGATCATCGCGGCGATGGTGGGCGGCAGTCGCTCCTGGTCCGGGTCGTGGTGCTTGCCCTCGCGGTGGCGGCGCAGGTTGTGGCCCATGATCGCGGCCATCTTCATGCGACCCAGGGCGCGGAACCAGTCCATCGCGGGCAGCGCGGGGCCGCCCCCGCCGTAGGCGTCGAGGAGTTCGGCCTCGGTGGGCAGGCCGGCTACGGCGCGGCCCAGCTGCGGGAAGTTGCGGTGGTCGGCGAAGAGCAGGAACCAGCCGAGGTCGATGCGTGGGTCGCCGACGCTCCAGATCTCCCAGTCGACGACGGCCACCGCGCGCTCGCCGACGCACAGCACGTTCCCGAGCCGGAAGTCGCCGTGCAGCAGCACCGGCGGGAGGCCGTCGGGCACGTCGTCGGCGAGGCGCTTGAGCAACTCCTCGCCTCCCGGCCGCAGTTCGGACGGTACGGCGTGCAGCGTGCGGCTCCACCGCTCCAGTTCACCGGCGGCGTCGAGTGGTTCGGGCGCGTCGAGGCCGGGTGTGGCGATGTCGGTCTCGTGCAGCCGCCGCAGCACGGAGGCGATCTGCAACATGCGTGCCCGGGCCGTGGCGGCGGGTACCCCGGGTTCGTCCAGGACGGGTTCGACGGCCTCACCGGCGGCGAAGTCCATGGCGAACCAGGCCGGTTGGCTCTCGTCGACGGCGGCGACGCCCGGCACCGGCACCGCGGTTCCGGCGAGCGCTCCCAGGACCCGTGCCTGGCGCAGGACGTCGTTGCGCCCGACGGGCCGCTGTCCGGGAGGCACCGCCTTGATGACGTACGCCGCCTCGCCCGCGGTCACCGAGTACGTCAGCCCGGAGTGGCCGCCGGGCAGGGTCCTCAACTCGCCCACGGGCGCCCCGGGATGGCGGCGGGCGAGAGCGTCACGGACCCGTGCGGCCAGCTCCGACACCTGCGTGGCCGTGCTCATCGGAGGGGCTCCTTGGGCAGGCCGAGCACACGCTCGGCGAGGATGTTGTGCTGGATCTCGTCGGTACCGCCCGCGATGCTGTACCCGGGCGCGCCGAGCAGGTGCTCGGTCCAGGCGTAGGTGCCCCACTCCCCCGTGTCGGCGACGAGGCGCGGTCCGAGCAGCTCGGACACCAGGTCGCTGGTGCGGCGCATGGTCTCGGTGGCGTACAGCTTGCCGACCGAGGCCTCGGCTCCGGGTTCGCGTCCGGCGACGAGGGCGCCGGTCACCCGCAGCCCGATGAGCCGCTGCACGAGGGCGCGGAGGTAGAGGTCGGCGGCTTGGCGCTGTTCGCCGCCGGTGAGCGGGCGGGGCAGGTTCCTGGCCAGGTCCAGGGCTCGGTCGGCGTTGTCGAGGCCCAGGTTTCCGGAGTCGAGCCGTTCGGCGGCCAGCACACTCAGCGTGACCCGCCAGCCCTCGCCGACCGGTCCCAGCCGGTCGGTGTCGGGCACGGTCACGTCGTCGAGGTAGACCTCGTTGAAGCTGGCCCCGCCGGTCATCTGCTGGATGGGCCGTACGGTCACGCCCGGCGCGTCCATGCGCACCAGGAAGACGGTGATGCCGGCGTGCTTGCGTACGTCCGGGTCGGTGCGGCACACCGCGACCCCCCAGGTCGCGACCCCGGCCCCGGAGGTCCACACCTTGTGGCCCCGCAAAACCCAGTGGTCGCCTTCATGCACCGCCCTCGTGCGGACCGCGGCAAGGTCGGATCCCGCCTCGGTCTCGGAGAAGAGCTGGCAGGCCAGCTCGTCCGTGCGCAGCATGGGCCGCAGCCAGCGCGCCTTCTGCTCGTCGGTGCCCCAGATGCCGATGGCGGGGGCGACGAGCTGCTGGGTCACGGGGAAGATCTCGGTGCGGTGCGGCACGTCGAAGGCCGCTTCTTCGGTGCGGTAGAGCTGCTCGTAGTACGCGGGCAGCTCACGGCCTCCGTACGCGGTCTGCCAGTTGAGCGCGCCCCAGCCCTGGTCGTACCGGGTGCGTTCCCATTCCTTGGTGCGGGCGGTGTGCTCGCGTTCCTGCTGCTGCGTCCAGTTCTCGAACACGGCGACGGAGTCGGAGCCGCTGCCCCACGCCCCGTCGGCGGTGCGCGGGCCGGCGACCGTGGCGAGCCACTGCCGGGCCTGCGCGCGGAACGCGTCGGGGTCCGGAATACCGGTCATGTCCTTCCTCTCCTTCCTCCGTCGCGGATCCTTGTGTCGCGGACACTTCCGTCACGGCTTCCGACGGGGATCAGCGGGACAGCACCGTGCAGGCGCTCACGCCCGGGGCGCCGTACACATGGGTGAAGCCGACCCTGGGTCCGCCGTGGACCTGGCGTTCGCCGGCCCGGCCGCGCAGCTGCTGGACGATCTCGTAGACCTGGCGCAGTCCCGAGGCGCCGATGGGTTCGCCGTTGGCGATGCAGCCGCCGTCGGTGTTGACGGGCAGGGTGCCGCCGATCTCGGTGGCGCCCGAGGCGATCAGCCGCTCCTGTTCCCCGTTCTCGCAGAACCCGCACTCGGCCATGTGCATGATCTCGGCGCCGCTCTCGGTGTCCTGGAGCTGGCACACGTCCACGTCACTGGGACCGAGCCCCGCCTCCTCGAAGGCGGCGGCGGAGGCGTCGCGGCTGACGCTGGTGAGGTCGCCCCCAGGGATCCAGGGGCTGAACACCTCGAACGAGCCGAAGCGGCGGGTGCGTACGGCCGCCGAGCGCAGGGTGACCGACGGGCCGTCCAGGGTGCGGGCGACCCCGGGCGAGCACAGGACCAGCGCGGCGGCGCCCGCTCCCGGCGAGCAGAACATGAAGCGGGTCAGTGGATCGCTGACCATTCCGGAGTCGAGGATCTCCTCGGCGGAGACCGGCTTGCGCCGCCATGCCTCGGGGGTCAGTCCTCCGTTGCGGTACGCCTTCTCGGCGACCAGAGCGAGGGTCTGCGGCGTGATTCCGTGGTCGTGCATGTAGCGCTGGATCTTCATGCCGAAGAACTGGGTGGTCACCATCAGTCCATCGCTGCCGTACTCGGCGCCCAGTCCCCAGTCCTCGGGGCGTGGGTCGAAGGCGCCGCGCGGGTGCTTGTCGAAGCCGACGGCGAGGACGACGTCCGCCATGCCGGAGCGGATCGCGTTCACGGCGGAGACCAGGGCACTGCCGCCGGTCGCGCAGCCGTTCTTGACGTTGACGAACGGCAGCCCGGTGAGGCCGAGTTGGGCCACCAGGGTGTCGGCGAGCCCCGCGCTGTCGCTGCCGCCGAACGCCGCTCCCACTCGCGCCCACTCGATTCCGGCATCCGCCAGAGCGCTGTTCACCGCTCCGACGGCCAGTTGGCGACCGCTTGCCTCCGTGCGGCCGAACGGGGTGCGCCCGGCACCGCAGATCAGGACGTCGGCGCTCATGAGCTCCCCTTGTGGCCGGTGGTGGGGCGGGCTCGCGGAACCCCTTCACCCGCGGTCACCATGAGGGGCATGCCGATGCGGACCTCCTCGAAGTCGTCGACGTCCAGGACGGCGGCCACCCGTACGCCGTCGGGCAGTTCGACGTAGCCGAGCGCGAACGGTACGAAGCCGCCCGGTGGGACCTGATACGGCGGTGACTTGGGTGCGTAGCGCTGCACCGTCCAGGTCCACAGGGTGCCCGCGCCGGACAGGGCCGCCGGGGCGGCCGGCCCTCCGCAGCGCGGACACGCGTCGCCCGCGGGGTAGACCGACACCGAGCAGCCGGAGCAGCGTGAGCCCTGGAGTGCGGTCGCCGGACTGCGCGGATCCGTGGTCACGCGGATCAGCGCCCCTGCCACTTCGGCTCGCGCTTCTCCAGGAACGCCGAGACACCCTCGGCGGCGTCCTCGGAGTTGAGCGCCACGCCCACGGCGAGGTGCTCCATCACCATCAGCGACTGGGTGTCGGCGTCCAGGCTGCGGTCGATGGTCATCTTGGTGAGCCACATCGTGAACGGGCTCTTGTCGGTGAGGTCACCGATGAAGTCCTCGACCGTCTCGTCCAGCTTGTCGGCCGGGGCGGACTTGTTGATCAGGCCGAACTCGGCGGCCTCGATGCCGGACAGCAGCTTGCCGGTGAGCATCAGCTCCTTGGTCTTGCGGATGCCGATCATGCGCGGCACGCGGTAGATCGGGCCCGCGCCGCCGAACAGCGAGCGGCGGATGTGGAAGTCGCCGATCTTGGCGTCGTCCGCGGAGATGGCGAAGTCGCAGGAGATCATGATCTCGAAACCGCCCGCGGTGACGTAGCCCTCCAGGACCGCGACCGAGGGGGTCTTCATCGAGTAGAGCCGGTCGCAGACCTTCGCGGACTTCACCGCGACGTCGATGGCGTTCGACTTGCCGACGAAGTCGGCCTTCAGGCTGTCGAGGTCGAACCCCGAGCAGAAGGTGCCGCCGCGACCGCGGAACACCAGGACTCGCAGCTCGGGGTCCTCGTCGACCTCGGTGATGATCTCGTCGAGGCGGTCCAGGATCGGCACCGTGACGCAGTTCTTCTTCCACGGTCGGTTCAGCCAGACGCGGGCGACATGACCGTCACGCTCGAACTGGATTTCGTCTTCCACTGCCATCTCAGATCCTCCAAACTGAACTGAATTCACTACGAGTCTGCGGAGGGGGTGATCCACTGTCAACCCCCGTGCCGAGATTGCCCCGGAGGACATCCACAGGTCCGCCTGCTCAGCTGCCGCTACCGCCCGGAATGTCCACGAGGACCTTGAGCCGTCGCGCGTCCCGGACGTCGTGCAGCCCGGCGAGGGCGTCGTGGAGGGGGATGTGGTCGAGCCAGCCGTCCGTCGGGTAGTGACCGCTCGCCATGTGCTCGATGACCCTCTCGAAGACCCCGTCCGGGTAGGCCTCGCAGCCGAGCAGGGCGAGTTCGGCCAGGCGTACGACGGACGCATCGATGGCCACCGGGCCGGAGTACAGGGCCACCATCACCACCGGCGCCCGGGCGGCCAGCGAGCGGATCGCGGCGTTCAGGGCATCGGCCCGGCCCGAGCATTCGACGGCGGCGTCCACGCCACGGCCCCCGGTGAAGGCCATCACCTCCGCGGCCACGTCGACCGCGCCGGGGTCGAGCACCCGGGCCCCGTGCCGTTCGGCTGCCGCACGGCGTGACGGCGAGGGCTCCGCCATCAGCACGTCCTCGACACCCTGCGCCTTGAAGGCGAACAACGCGCCCATCCCTACCGCGCCCGCTCCCGTCACCAGCGCGCTGCCGCCGCGGGGCACACGGGCCCGCTCCACCGCGTTCAGGGCCACCGCCATCGGCTCCACCAGGGCGCCCTGCTCCAGCGGGACACCGTCCGGGAGTTGATGCACGGAGTCGGCCGGCACGACCACGTACTGCGCGAGACCGCCGCCCGGGGCGGTCACACCGATCGCCGCCAGCTCCTTGCACAGGTGGGAGAGCCCCGACGTGCAGCGTGGGCACACTCCGCAGGTGCGGATCGGCCGTACGCAGACCCTGGCGCCGGGGGCGACCCGGTCGACCCCTTTCCCGCAGGTCACCACCGTCCCGGCGAACTCGTGGCCCAGGGTCTGCGGGAGCGTGGCGCCGGTGAGCGGGTTGGGCACGTGCGTGGCCCGCGGCGTCTCGAAGTACTCGTGCACATCCGTGCCGCAGATGCCCGCGTGCGCCACGCGGATCTTCACCTCGCCCGGCCCCGGCTCGGGCTCGGGCATCTCCTCGATCCGCAGATCCTTGGCTCCGTACAGCCTTGCGGCCAGCATGCTTCCTCCTCGGTGTCGGTCCCGTAAGACACTCCCGAGGTTGTCACTGAACTGAACTGACTTCAATAGAATGCTTGAGACCCTCACCTACTTCGGTTCAGCAGAGAAAGGCTCAATCCGGCCCACATCCGCTTCCGGCTTCCACCGACCGAAAGATCGCACCTCGACCGCGTCGGCGGTGCCTGACATCTCCCGCCTCGGCATCGCCGGCTGCGGACTCATGGGCTCCGGCATCGCCGAGGTGGCCGCGCTACGCGGCCTCGACGTCACCGTCGCCGAGTCGATTCCTGAGCTGGCCGCGGCCCGCCGCGAGCGCGTCACGGCGTCCCTGGGCCGCGGCCCGCGGCGCGGCAAGCTTGCGAGGCCGACCGCGACCAGCCCCTGGCCCAGCTGTCGTTCACCCATGACCTGGGTGACCTGGCCGACTGGCAGGGCGTCGTCGAGGCGGTCGCCGAGAACCGGGAGGTGAAGGTCGACGTCTTCCGTCATCGGAAGACGTCGGCATGAACGAATCCCAGAAAAGCACTGGTCAGAGCTGGTTTCTCGGCTCATCGTCCTTCGTGCAGACATCCAGATCGTCAAACGAGCGTCAAGGCTGAGAGTCCGTCCTGCTCAGGGCTGCGCAGACTGCGGCCACCAGCTCACCCGGGGATCCGCTCCCGCTCGCTGCTCGCTGCTCGCACATCGTTACCCTCGCAACGTCTCCGGCCGCCATAATGGAGCAGGATCTGCTCCTCCAGCTGTGGCCGGTGCTGCGCACCCTCGTCGGCCGCACCATGCGCGCCGTATGGGAAGACGCCTTCCCCCAACTCGCCTCCCGCACCCGGGCAGCCGCGTGACGGACATGCCGGAGCTGCACACACGGCTCCTGGCGGACGTGATCGCCCTCGGCTCGCCGTATCCACTGGTCCGCACCGGCGAATATGCCCTGCGAGCGCACCGCCTCGTGAACCACCCCAGCCAGGGTTGAGGTGGGTGGCGGCCAGGCCGTCGATGCCCGGAGCTTTTCCCTGATCAGGCGCCTGCTCCGGGCCGGTATCCAGCTCGGGTTCGAGGGTCTGGTCGGGTTCGGGGATGGCGGCGCGTTGGACGCTGCGAACGCGGTGGCCGGCATGCAAGCTTGACGTGACGGTGCCAGGGGGCCCACCTGCGGACCTGGTACGAGCCAGGCCGACAAGCTGCTTGTTGATCTCGTTGTCCTCCTCGATCCGCCAGCGGCCATCGGCCCTGGCGATGACCTCTTGGATTCCCGGCACCCCGACGCCAACCATGCACGAGTCCCGGCTCACCCACATGCCGGACAGGACCTACTCCCCGATCATTACGCCCTTCGCGGCAAGGATCGGCATCAGGTTGCAGATCTCTGCCACCGTCTTGCCGGACCGGTACGCGGCGATGAACTCCGCCTCGGTGTCAACCCGCCGCTGCGAAGCCGCGATCACCTCGGCGAGGTTCTCGCACCGGACGACCACCACACCGTCGGCGTCCGCGCTGACAACGTCTCCGGGGCGGACCACCTGGCCGCCGATGGTGATCGGCTCGCAGACCGGGCCGACGGTCTCCTTGACGGTGCCCTTGATGCAGACGCTGTGGGAGAACACGGGGAATCCGAGAGCCCGCAGGTCCTGCGTGTCACGGACGCCGGTGTCGGTGATCAGGCCGCCGAGCCCCTTCGCCTGGCACGCGTTGGCCAGGACGTCCCCGAAGGAGCCGGCCTCGGCATAGGCGCCGCCCGACACGACGATGACGTCGCCGGGGCCGGCGTAGTGGATCGCCGTCTGGAGCATCAGGTTGTCCCGCGGTGCGCAGACGACGGTGAATGCCGGACCGCACAGCTTCATGCGATGGTCGACCGGCTTGATGGTCGAGTCGAGTGCACCGAGCCGGCCCTGCGCCTCGTGGATCGTCGCGGAGGAGAAGGTGCTCAGCTGCTTGACGAGATGGGGGTCGGGGCGCTCGAACTTCGTATTGATGTGGAGCATGGAATGCCTTTCAGGCGGACACGGCCGGAGTCAGGGCGGCGCAGGCGGCGGCGATGCGCGCGCATGCCTCGGTGAGAACGTCCGTGGAGGTGGCGAAGGAGATGCGGAAGTAGCCGGGGGCCCCGTAGGCGGTGCCGTGGATCACGGCGACCTGTTGGCTGTCGAGGAGGTAGCGGGCGAACTGCTCGTCGTTCTCGATCCGCTCGCCGTCGGGCGTGCGCAGTCCGATGGCGTCGGCGCAGTTCACGAGCAGGTAGAAGCCACCGGCTGGGGAGGTGCAGCTCAGGTGGGGAATGTCGTTGACGAGTTTGACGGTGGTGTCGCGCCGGCTCCGGTAGACGCGGACGGTCTCCGCGACGAACTGCTGCGGACCGGTAAGGGCCGCGGCGGCGGCCGCCTGGCTGACGGAGGACGGGCAGGAGGAGATCTGCGACTGCAGCGTGTTGACCGCGGTCACGAGGTCGACGGGTCCGGCTCCGTAGCCGATCCGCCAGCCGGTCATCGCGTAGGTCTTGGACACGCCGTTGGTGAGGAACACCCGGTCGGCCAGGCGCGGTTCGACCGCGGCCAGGGACCGGTTCTCCCCGTCCGCGTACCAGATCTCGTCGTAGATCTCGTCGGTGAGGACCCGCACCCCCGGGTGCTCCAGCAGCACCTCGGCGAGCGCGCGCAGTTCGTCCGTGGTGTAGGCGGCGCCGGTGGGATTGCCGGGGGTGTTGAGGATCACCCAGCGGGTGCGGTCGGTGAGTGCCGAACGCAGCCGCCGTGGCGTCAGCTTGAAGCCGTCCGCCTCGGAGCAGGGGACGATGACGGGGGTGCCGTCGTTGGCGAGCACCATGTCCGGGTACGACACCCAGTACGGGGCGGGTACGACGACCTCGTCGCCCTCGTCCAGGGTGGCCATCAGGGCGAGGAAGATCACCTGCTTGGCGCCGCCGCCGACGGTGAGCTGTGCGTCCGTGTACTCCAGGCCGTGGCGCAGGCGGAGCTTCTGGGCGATCGCGGCCCGCAGCCGCGGTGTGCCGTTGACGGGCGTGTACTTGGTCTCTCCCTCCTCGATCGCCCGGACCGCCGCCGCCCTGACGTGGGCGGGAGTGTCGAAGTCGGGTTCGCCGACCGTGAGGTCGAGGATGGTGAGCCCCTGGCTCTTGAGTTCACGCACACGCTGCGCCGCCGCCGTACTGGGCGAGGGGTTGATGCGGCGTACACGTGCCGCGGTGGTGCGGGTGGGGGACATCGTTCTCAGCCCTCGCGACGTTCGAAGTTCAGGCCGCCGGGGACCTGGAAGGTGGGCAGGATCTCGACGTGGCCGATGTTCACGTGCCGCGGGGAGTCGACGGCGAACTCGATGGCGTCGGCGATGTCCTCCGGCTTGAGGGACTCGTAGCCGTCGTAGAACTGGCGCTGGGCGGCCTCCATGTCGCCGAGCAGCCGGCCGAAGATCTCCGTCTCCACACGGCCGGGGCAGATCTCGGTGACGCGGACACGGCGGCCGTAGCCGTCGACGCGCAGCTGGCGGGAGAGCGTGTGCACGGCCGCCTTGGTGGCGTGGTAGATCGTGTTTCCGCCGAAGTTGTAGACGCCGGCGATGGAGCTGATGTTGACGATGTGTCCGCGGTCGCGCTCGACCATTCCGGGCATCAGAAGCCTTACGAGGTGCAGGACGGCCTGGATGTTCACGGCGATCTGCTCGTCGACGGCGAACTCGTCGGCGGTCAGGATGTTGCCGGTGCGGGAGACACCGGCGTTGTTGACGAGGACGTCGACCTCCAGGCCGTCCAGCACTGCGGTCAGCGCCTCGGTGTCGGTGATGTCGACGGCGTGCGGAATGCAGCCGGTGGCGTCCGCGAGGGCCCGCAGGCGTTCGGCGTTGCGAGCTACGGCGTGGACTTCGAGACCGCGCTTGGCCAGCCGTTCGACGACCACGGCTCCGATTCCGGTGGACGCTCCGGTGACGAGGGCGGTCCTGTAGTCGGAGATGGGCATGAAGGTGTACTCCTTGGAGGTGGGGGTGCGGGTGCCGGTGCCGGTCAGGCGTCGCGCAGCGGGAGGTGTGCCCGGTCCTTGACCACCGAGACCGCCGCGAGGGTGCCGAGGGCGGTGAGGACCGCGTAGAAGGCCGGCATGTTGACGTTGCCGGTGGTGGCGATGAGCCAGGTCATCAGCAGGGGCGCGGTGCCGCCGAAGAGGGCCGAGGAGACGTTGTAGCCCAGGCCGTACGCGGAGTAGCGCACGCGGGTGGGGAAGAGCTCCACGAGAAGGATGTGGATGACGCCGGTGTGTCCCGCGAAGACCACGGCCATGATGCAGGCGCCGAGGACGGCGAGAGCCAGGTTGCCGGTTCCGATCAGCAGGTAACAAGGGATGCCGACGACGGCCATGGCGATCGCGGCTGTTGCGATGACCTTCTTGCGGCCCACCCTGTCGGATAGCCGTCCCATGTAAGGGATGGCGATGCAGATGGCGACCAGGCTGGAGGCGGTGACGAGGAGGCTCTGGACCTTGCCGAAGTGCAGTTCGGTGTTCATGAAGGTGGGCATGTAGCTGAACAGGACGTAGTACCCGGAGCCGTTCATCAGCGGTATGAACAGGGCCAGCAGCATGGCGCGGCGGTGTTCCGCGGAGGAGAACGCCTCCTTGAGCGGGTTCTTGGCCAGGCTGCCCTCCTCACGCAGGCGGGTGAAGTTCGGGGTGTCCGTGATGCGCTTGCGGATGTAGATGCCGGTGATGCCCAGCGGGACGGCGAGGAGGAAGGGGATGCGCCAGCCCCAGGACTCCATGCGCTCGGCGCCGAGCCCGCTGGTCATGGCGGCGGCGATGAGTGTGCCGGTGAGCAGGGAGAGGAACGAGGCGATCTGCGCGTAGCTGGTGTAGAGGCCGCGCTTGCCCTCCGGTGCGTGCTCGGCGAGGAAACTCATCGCACCTGACGCCTCGCCTCCGACGGAGAAGCCCTGGGCTATGCGCAGCAGGATGAGCAGGACGGGCGCCGCGATGCCGATGCTGGCGTAGGTCGGCAGGAGGCCGATGGCCGCCGTGGCGACGCTGATCAGCATGATGACGAAGACCAGCATGCGCCGGCGTCCGATGCGGTCGCCGAGGTGGCCGCAGATGACGCCGCCGAGCGGGCGGAAGAAGAAGGAGACGGCGTAGCCGAGGAAGACGAGTTGCACGGCGTTCTCGGAGCCGGGGAAGAAGACGGCGGCCAGCGTGCCGGCCATGAAGCCGAAGATGCCGTTGTCGTAGAGCTCGGCGAAGATGCCGACGCATCCGGCGAGGGTGATCCTGCGAGCGGTTTTCGGGTCGACGGTGTTGGGGACCGGTTGAGCGGCCACGGTGCTCATGGCGTCTCCTGTCTGGCGCAGGCGTTGGTGCAGGGACGGGCGGCTGCGTGCGGGGCGGCCAGGAACAGCTGGGAAATCGTGGTCAGCTGCAGACGGGAACGGGTATGCGCAGGGCCGCGAACGCGCTGTGGACGCGGGTCCTCAGCGCATCGACGGCGTTGCGCTGCGCGCGGTAGGCGGTGATCGCCTGGTCCAGCGTGCGGTGGCGGAAGCTGATGGCCTGTCCGGGACGGACTTGTCCCAGTGCGGACAGACCGGTGGCGGTGACCACGGCGAGGACGGGATAGCCGGCCGTGACGCCGCGGCCGCGGTGGAGCACGAGGAGTTCGTCCCCTGCCGGTACCTCGATGGCCCCGATGGGTACGCCGCGGGAGAGTATCTCGCCCTTGGTGACACGCCGAGGTACGTCGCCCCGCAGACGCAGGCCGATGTGGTTGCTCTGCGGGGTGACGGTGAAGGGCGCCGCGAAGAGGCGGGCTCCGGTGTCCCCGAAGTCGGCCCGGTCGGGGCCGTCGGTGACGTCGATCGTCCACGGGGAGGAGAGTCGTGGGACGGGCGCGTGGAGGCGGAACAGCGGGATGCCGGAGAACGGGTGGGCGACGGGCGGGCAGGACGCCGGCAGGACCAGTTCGTCTCCTGTATTCAGGCCGGTGCCGAAGCCGAGGACGGTGTCCGGGGCGCAGCTGCCCTGGAGGTAGTCGGCCTCGAAGGAGCCGAGTACGGCCAGGTAGACGCGCAGCCCTTGCCGAATGTTGCTCACCCGGATGGTGTCGCCCGCCCGGACGGAGACCGGTTCCCACTGCGGGCGGAGGACTCCGGCCACGGTGAGGTCCGCCGGGGCCCCCGTCACGGCGATGAGGATGTCGCTGGACGGGGTGCACGCGAAGTCCAGGGCGGTGATCTCCAGCAGCGGTGCCCGATCGTCGTTGCCGCACAACACGTTGGCGACGCGCGCCGAGTGCTGGTCGCAGGCCCCGTTGGCGGGCAACCCGTAGCGGGAGCGTCCGACCCGGCCCAGGTCCTGCACTGTGGTGAGGCCGGGGGTACGGATCACGAGGGTCTCAGCCATGGCAGGCCGCCAAAGGGGTGTCGGCGTAGTCATCCCACTCGTCGGGGCTGATCGCGACGAATCGGAACGTGTCTCCGGGGAAGTACGCGGTGAGCGGGTCGCTGCGCAGGTCGAGAACGCTCACGGGGGTACGGCCGATGAGCGGCCAGCCTCCGGGCGAGGGCATCGGGCAGATCACGGCCTGGCGGCCGGCAACCGCCACGCAGCCGGGCTCGACCCGGACGCGGGGTGACGCCAGTCGCGGTATGGGCGCGGGGAAAGGCGGGCCGTCCATCATCGGCGCACCGGCGGGGGCGCCGAGGCAGCGCACCGTGAGATCGGAGCCGGTGTGCAGGTCGACGACCTCGCTCGCGGTCAGACCGAGCTGATCGGCGACCTCGGGCAGGTCGGGGCCGTGCTCACCGCCGTACACGACGGGTACCACGAAACGTCGAGGTTCCCTGGTGCGGCGGGCCGCCGAGGCGAATCGTGCGGCCTCGTGCCACAGGATGCTGCGCAGGGTGTCGTGGTCCGTGCTGGTGCAGTCGAATTCCACGAGCAGGGTGTCGTAGGTGGGTACGAGGCCGTGCACGCCAGAGAGTTGTACGGCGTCGAGCGCGTCCGCCAAGGCGTGGACGAGCTGCCAGCCCTCCTCGGTGCCCAGGCCCACGGCCCGGGCGATCAGGCCGGAGTCACCACAGTCCGTGATCACGACGTTGTTGTGCATGTCAGTGGCCTTTGCCGTTCAGAACCTCTTCGAGACTGGTGATGTGGACGCCCGCGGCAAGGAGTTCGGCCCGGATACGGCCGGCCAGAGCGATGGCACCGGGGGTGTCGCCGTGCAGGAGGACGGTGTCGCAGGCGACCGATAGGTCCTTCCCCCCGATGCTGCTGACGACGCCCTCGGTCACCATGCGCAGGGTGCGACGGGCGATCTCGTCCGCGTCGTGGATCACCGCGCCGGGCTCGGAGCGGGGCACGAGGGTGCCGTCGTCCCGGTAGGCCCGGTCGGCGATGCCGACGACACCGACACGCAGGCCGCGGTCCCGAGCGGCTTCGGCCAGTTCGCCGTCCTGGGCGAGCACGATCATCGAGTCGTCGAGGGAGGACACGGCGTCCACGACGGCCTTGGCGTAGTCCGCCCGGAGGGCCACCAGGTTGCCCAGCCGCCCGTGCGGAGCGACGTGCCGTACCCGGGTGCCGTACGCCGTGGCGAACGCTTGCAAGGCGCCGACCTGGTACAGAACGTCCGTGCGTACCTCCTCGGGCGTGAGGTCCATGGCGCGTCGGCCGAAGCCGGCCAGGTCCGGGAAGCTCGGATGGGCGCCGACGGCCACGTTCCTGTCCACGCACCCGCGGACGGTCGCGTCCATGATGCGCGGATCGCCGGCGTGGAAGCCGCAGGCGACATTGGCTGATGTGAGCAGTTCCAGGAGGGCTTCGTCGTCGCCCATCGTGTAGGCGCCGAACCCCTCGCCGAGATCGGCGACGAGATCAACCATGTGGGTCAAGGCGTCCTCCGGGAGAGAAGGGGATGAAATCGCCAAGCACCGTCACGCACTCCGCATGAGAGCTCGAATTCTCCGGTTGCGGAAAGCACGAATAACGAAACGATGGAGATAATTCCTGGACGAATTGCCGGATGCTCGCCTTCGAGCAGCTCCACGGGCGATGTTCCGCTCAACTTAATCGGATACTCACCCGACCACCAATACCTGTTCTGTTTGGCGTTATCGCGGATCGGTATGACGCAGCCCACAGCCGGGCCCCCGGGAGTCTGTGCTCCGCCCTGGTGGCTTCCTACGATGTGACTCCGATCGACCGGAAGGCTCCCCCATGGACACCAGACGGCTCTACTCGTTCATCAAGATCATCGATGCGGGGAGCATTACACGCGCAGCCGACATCCTGCACATTGCCCAGCCCGCGCTGAGCCAGCAGCTCTCAGCCTTGGAGGCGCAGTTCGGGCAACAGCTGCTGATCCGCAGCAAACGCGGGGTCGCACCGACCGAGGCGGGCCGAGCCCTGTACCGCCACGCGCAGCTGATCCTGCGGCAGGTCGACCTCGCTCATGCGGCGGTCAGGGTCTCGGGCCGCGCCCCTGCCGGCAGTGTCTCGGTGGGCCTGGCCCCGTACAGCCTGGGTGCGGCGCTCGCACTGCCCCTGTTGAAGAGCGTGCGCGAGCGCTACCCCGACATCCTGTTGCACGTCAACGAGAACTTCGGCGGAGTCATCAGCGAGGCGATCATGACTGGCCGGATGGACATGGCGTTCATCTACGGGGCGGGCCCTCTGCGCGGTGTGCAGTTCGAGCACCTGCGCACGGAGGATCTGTTCCTGATCGGGGCCGAGGACGGCACCGGCACGCCGCGAGAAGGAGATGTGAGCCTGCACCGGCTGGAGCACGTCCCCCTGCTGCTGCCCAGCCGGATCCACACCATCCGGCAGGTGGTGGACGCCGCCTTCCAGCAGGCGTCGCTGGAACCGAACGTGGTCGGCGAGGTCGAGTCCGCCCTCACCCTCGTGAACGCCGTGGACGCCGGCCTCGGCGCCACCGTGCTGCCCTGGTCCGCAGCCCGCGCGATCCTCGACGTCCGCTCCCTGAGCGTGCGCCGCATCGTCGACCCGGTGATCCAGGTCAAGCTCTCCCTGGTCATGTCCGACAACCAGCCGCTCTCCGAACCGGCACTGGCGGTGCACGACCTTTTCCTGGAGCTGGTGAGAGCCATCCACGACCGTTCTGACGAGGATAAGAGTCACCAATAGCGTCACACCGAATTGCTATTTGTACCCGGCGCAGACGGTGGTTAGCGTGTGCCAAAACCTCCCGCCCGGCCGGCAGGGCTTGATTCGGCACTGGAGTTACAGATGACAATTCGCGTGCTCGCCACCCGACAAGAACTGCCTGGTTTCGGGTTGCAGCGGCTGGCCGACGATACGGAGGTGGTCTTCTGGCAAGACCCCGCCAAGCCCGGTCCCGACGAGCTCGCCGCGATCGCCCCCGGGAGCACCGGCATCCTCGCCCTGGGCAACGATCCGATGGACGCCGCGCTGATGGACGCCGCCGGCCCGTCACTGCGCGTGATCGCGCTCGCCAGCATGGGCTTCGACAACGTGGACCGAGCCGCCGCCGCCGAGCGCGGCATCGTCGTCACCCACACGCCAGGTGTCCTTGCGGAGACCACCGCCGACCTCACCTTCGCCCTGATCCTCGCGGCCCGCCGACGGCTCGGTGCCGCCGCCGCGAGCTTGGCGCGGGGCGAGTGGGACCTGTTCCGGATGAACGACTACCTGGGCCTCGACATCCACGGAGCCACCGTCGGCCTCATCGGCTACGGGCAGATCGGCCGTGCGGTGGCCCGCCGCGCCCAGGGCTTCGGCATGCGTGTGATCCATCACGATCCGTACGCGGCGGACGACGCCCTCTCGACCTCGGTGAGCCTGGAGACGCTGCTGGCCGAGGCCGACATCCTCTCGCTGCACGTACCGCTCACGGAGGAGACGCGGCATCTGATCTCCCACCGGGAACTCGCGGCGATGAAGCCCACGGCGACTCTGGTCAGCACCTCACGCGGCGGCGTCGTCGACGAGCAGGCACTGCTCAAGGCGATCCAGGAGGGCGGACTGCACTCCGTCGGCCTCGATGTGTTCGAGCGCGAGCCGATGGGCGAGGAGCTGTCCCCACTGGTCGCCGAGCCGTACATCGTCACCCTGCCGCACATCGGATCGGCGACGGACAGCACCCGCGCCGCCATGGTGGACCTGGCCGTCGACAACATCCTCGACGTCCTCCAGGACCGCCCCGCACGTACACCGCTGCCCGGCACCACGGCCGTTCCGGGCGGGGTGCACGCATGAGCCACCCCGCGTTCGACATCGCTGGAAAGACCGCCCTGGTGACCGGCTCCAGTCGTGGCATCGGCAAGGCCCTCGCCGCGGGGCTGCTGGAGGCCGGATGCACGGTCGTCCTCAACGGCCGTGACGCCGTGGCGCTGGAGACGACGCGCGCCGAGTTCGCCGCCGTGCACGGCGGCCGGGTGCACGTCGCCGCGTTCGATGCGACGGATCCGGCAGCGGTTGCCGCCGGCGTCGCCGACGTCGAGGAAGAAACGGGCCCGATCGCCATCCTGGTGAACAACACAGGCGCACAGTTCCGCGCCCCGCTGCTGGAGTTCACCTACGAGGACTGGCACCGCCTGCTCGACACCAATCTCACCAGCGCCTTCCTCGTCGGCCGGGAGGTCGCGCGGCGCATGGCCCCTCGTGGCCACGGCAAGATCGTGAACGTCTGTTCGCTGCAGAGCGAGGTGGTCCGGCCCGGAATCGCGCCATACGCGGCCACCAAGGGCGGTCTGAAAATGCTCACCAAAGGCATGTGCGCGGACCTCGGACCCCTCGGTATCCAGGTCAACGGCATCGGCCCGGGGTACTTCGAGACAGAACTGACGTCGGCCCTGGTGGCCGACGAGGAGTTCAGCGCCTGGGTCCGAGGGCGCACGCCTGCCGGCCGCTGGGGCAAGGTCGAAGACCTCGTCGGAGCCCTGATCTTCCTCTCCTCCCCCGCGTCGGACTTCGTCAACGGACAGGTCCTCTACGTGGACGGCGGCATGCTCTCCGTCCTCTGATCGAGAAGGAAACCTCCACCATGCACGCCTGCGTCATCCACAAGACAGGGGACTTCCGCGTCGAGGAGTTCACGCCGTCCGCGCCCGGTCCCGGAGAGGTGGCCGTCACTGTCGCCTTCGGCGGCATCTGCGGATCCGACCTGCACTACTACCGCCACGGCCGCGTCGGTGACTTCACCATCCGGGAGCCAATGGTGCTGGGCCACGAGATCGTGGGCCACGTGGCCGCCCTCGGTCCAGGTGCCGACGGCCCGGCCGTGGGCACCCCGGTGGCCGTCCACCCGGCCACCCCATGCGGCCACTGCACCGAGTGCAGTTCCGGCCGGCGCAACGTCTGTGCCGACACCCGCTACCTCGGCAGCGCCGCCCGCACGCCGCACGTCCAGGGCGGGTTCGCCCAGCACGTCACAGTCCCGGGCGCACAGATCCGTGCCCTTCCGCCGACGCTCGACCTGCGCCGCGCGGTACTGGCCGAGCCGCTGTCCGTGGCACTGCATGCGGTACGACGGGCGGGCGACGTACGCGGCAAGCGTGTACTGGTCACCGGCGCGGGGCCGATCGGCTGTCTCGTCACCGCGGTCCTGCACCACAAGGGTGCCGTCGAGATCGTGGTGAGCGATCTGATGGACACGCCGCTGCGGATCGCAAGGGCCTGCGGCGCCACCGGGCTCGTCCGCGCGGACGAGCCGGACGCCCCAGTCTGGGGAGCCCCGTTCGACGTTTCGGTGGAGGCGTCCGGAGCTCCCGCAGGGCTGCGGGCCTGTGTGGAGCGGACCGGCCGGGGTGGCACGGTCGTCCTCCTCGGGCTGCTGCCCCCCGGCGAGGTTCCGCTGCTCGGGAACATCACCGTCACTCGCGAACTGGAACTGCGCGGCGCCTTCCGGTTCGACACCGAGTTCGACGAGGCGATCGAACTGCTCGCCGGCCCCCTGCCCGTCGACGCCATCGTGACCCACACCTTCCCGCTGCCCGACGCACAGGCGGCCTTCGACATCGCCCACGACCGCACGGTCGCCTCCAAGGTTCTGCTGGATCTGACACACACCTGAAGACCAAGGACACCGTGTGAACGCCAGCAACCACCTCGACGCCGTCCTCGCGGACCTCGTACGCCGCAATCCCGGAGAACCCGAGTTCCACCAGGCGGCCCGCGAGGTCCTCCAGGCACTCACGCCGGTGCTGGACGACCACCCGGAGTACGTGGACGCCCGCATCGTGGAGCGCATGTGTGAGCCGGAACGGCAGATCATCTTCCGGGTGCCCTGGACCGACGACCATGGGACAGTCCGGGTCAACCGGGGTTTCCGGATTGAGCCACCGGCCTCGGCCTCGGCGGCGGGGAAGGTGGCAGTGACTTCGACCCCAAGGGCCGTTCGGACACCGAAATCATGCGCTTCTGCCAGTCCTTCATGACCGAGCTCCATCGTCACCTCGGTGAGCACACCGACGTGCCGGCCGGTGACATCGGCGTGGGCTCCCGCGAGATCGGCTATCTCTTCGGGCAGTGCAAGCGCCTCACCAATCGCTTCGAGGCGGGCGTCCTGACAGGCAAGAGCACCGGGTGGGGCGGCTCCTACGCCCGCACGGAGGCCACCGGCTACGGCCTCGTCTACTTCCTTCGGGGAATGCTGCGCGCCCGCGGGCGCGCCTTCGACGGCACCACCGTCGTCGTCTCCGGCTCCGGTAACGTCGCTCTGTACGCGATCGAGAAGGTCCACGCCCTCGGTGGGAAGGTCGTGGCCTGCTCCGACTCGTCCGGCTACATAGTCGACGAGGACGGCATCGAGCTGGCGCTCCTGAAAGAGGTGAAGGAGATCCGGCGAGTGCGGCTCACTGCCTACACCGAGGCCCGGAAGCACGCGGTCTTCTCCACTGCGGGCCCGGTCGGTGTCCCGGACCAGCTGCCGGCAGCGCCGGCAGTACCGCAGCAGCACGTCGCCGGCCTGGATCAGCTCACCTGCCGGCTGTCGCGATGCAACAGTTGAACGCCCAACTCCCGCTTTAGCCCCAGGATCGCCTGCGACAGCGGTGGCTGCGACATGTGCAGGCGCGCCGCCGCCCGACCGACGCGCAGCTCCTGGGCGACGGCGACGAAGTATCGTGCCTGCCTGACCTCCCCATCCAGATGCTGTGCCAAGTGCCGACTCACTGTCCCAGCATGCGGTCGCGGGCCCTGCCCAGACCGTCGGCCAAGGCAGTGAGCTGCTCGGGGGTCAGGACGTCGATGAGCAACTCGCGAACCGCGGTCACATGACCCGGGGCCGCCCGCTCGATCGTGGCCAAACCGGCGTCGGTAAGGACGGCGTACACGGCACGGGGGCCGCTCGGACAGATCCGACGCCGCACCAGCCCCGCCTTCTCCAGTTGGGTGATCTGGTACGTCACACCGCTCTGGGAGGCGTACACCGACTCGGCGAGTTCCGTCATACGCAGCTCGTGGCCCACGGCTCCGGAGAGCCTGGACAGGATTTCGTACTGCACGTGCGTCAGATCGGCGTCGTCCTTCAGCTGCTGGTCAAGGCGCCGGTTCAGCAGCGCGGCGGCGCTGAAGAACGCCATCCAGGCCCGCGTCTCCTCGCCGGTCAACCATCGCGTGTAACCCACGCCTCAACCTCCTTGTTCAAATTTTAAGTCGAGAGTACCTTGGCCATCGACTTCAAATTTGAAGCCAATGGCGAAGCGAGAGGTACCCACGATGGGATTCAGCAGGAGGACGCTCCTCCGGGCCGCGGCGCTCGGCACGGCCGCGGCCGGTCTTCAGACCATGACCTCGAACGCGGCCTCCGCCGCTCCCTCCAGCGACGCGGCGGTCGGCGAACAGGAACAGCTCCAGGCCCTGTACCGCACCGCCAGGGACGAAGGCGGACGGGTGACCCTCTACATGGGCGGCGACGCCCCCGGATTCTTCGACTTCATCCCGCAGGCCTTCCTTGCGCAGTTCCCCGGCATCCAGGTCAACACGATCACCGACCTGAGCAAGTACCACGACGCGCGCATCGACAATCAACTCGCCACCGGCAAGCTGGTCGCCGACGTCGCAATCCTGCAGACCACACACGACTTCGACCGTTGGAAGGCCATGGGCGAACTCCTGCGATACCGCCCCGTCGGCTGGGACAACGTGTTCGACAACGCCAAGGACCCCGATGGCCACTGGGCAAGCGCCTACTACGGGGTGTTCGCCCCGATCGTCGGCATCCATCAGGCGCCGGCCGACCCGAACGACTTCCGTGCCACCGACCTGCTCAGCCCCGTCTTCACCAACAGGATCGTCTCCACCTGGCCCAACGACGACGACGCGGTGCTCTTCCAGTACAAGCTGTTCATCGACCAGTACGGCTGGGACTGGCTGGACAAGTTCGCCGCGCAGCGGCCCACATACGTCCGCGGCCTGCTGGGATCAATCAGCGGCGTGATTGACGGCACCTACCTTGCCAGCCCGGCCGGAGCAGGGGGCACGAGCCCCAACAGCGTTCAGGTGCTGCCCCGCCACGACCGGTTCCCGTCCTGGGCGCAGCGCGCCGCCATCTTCCGACGGTCCCCGCACAAGGCCACCGCCAAACTGTTCATGAGCTGGCTGCTCTCCCAACAGACTCAGCAGAACATCATCGCGAGCTTCACCTGGTCGGTACGCGCCGATGTCGCCCCGCCCATGGGGCTGAAGCCCCTCGCCGACTACCCCACCACCAACCCCCTCGACTTTCCGAAGTTCATGAGCGACCGCGCCGCTGTCGATCGGTTCAAGTCCCAGGTCGAGCTGTACGTCGGAGCAGTACAAGGCCCCAACCCCGCCGACCCCCAGAACACCCTCGGCCGCACCCCCGGCCGATTCTGACACCACGCCACCCAAGCCCGCGCACCAGACCGATCCTGTTGGTGCGCGGGCTCCCCAAGATTCGGTAGGCGGCGGGTCAGGCCGTTGGGAGGTGATCGGCGTGCGGACGCGGCGCCGCGGTGCCGCCCCGAAGCGCCTTGCCGTAGCCGCCCTGGACGGCACCGATGTCGAAGCGAACGCCTCCAACCACATGGTGATTGCTACGGCCGCCTGATCAGCGAGTAAGAGCAGGTCCTTAAGCCGAGATCGCCGCTCCGGCGGAACAGGCCCTGACTGCCGACGCGGAAGCCACCGACGAGGCCGAGGACCAGGCCGTCGGCCCCGACCGCAAGCAGGTGGACCTGCCCGCCGAGCTCGACCGCCGCGAAAAGTGTCTCGCCAGACTGAAGGCCGCCCGCGCAAGAATCGAGTTCGAGGCCCCCGGCAACGATTGCAGGCATGCCCGCGCCGGCAACAGCGACGAGCAGGCCGTCACCACTTCCGACGGGAAAGCCGCCGCCCAGGCGCAGCCCAAGCCAAGTCAGCTTCACCGACCCCGACTCGCGGATCATGAAGAACTGAATCGCCCCGGGTTCGGCAGAGATCTCGGAGCGCCAGGCGCACCTACCGCCGGCGTCTCCTGCATAGGTCCCCTCGAGATGGCGCTGACTCGCGCCGGGTGAGCTCGTCTGCCCGGTCACGACTTGGGCGAGTATCACCGCGCGCCGCCGGCGACTGGCACACGAAGAGCGCGCAGGGTCGAAACGCCTTCGCGACGGTTGGCCGGACCGGAGCTTCGGTGACAACTCCCACTCAGTGGGTGCAGAGCCCTTGCCGCCGCCCCATTCCGACGTGTATCTATTACAACCGTAAGAAGACCGATCGTAATACAACTGCACGGAGCCGCGGTCCTCGCGCCGTATCCGGTGAGGTCAGATGAAGGTGACGAAGAGCATGAAGTGGATCGACGTACCCAACCGCACCATCGACGTCGGCGGCGTGCCGTTCGCCTACCGAGAGCTCGGTCCGACCGGTGGTGTTCCGGTGGTGTTCCTGCACCACCTGATGGCTGTCCTTGACGACTGGGACCCGAGGATCATCGACGGCATCGCTGCCCGTCGCCGGGTGATCACGTTCGACAACCGCGGGGTCGGCGCGTCCGGGGGGTCCGTGCCGACCGACATCGCGGACATGGGCCGCGACGCCGTTGCCTTCATCCGGGCGATGGGACTCGAGAAGGTCGACCTCCTCGGGTTCTCGCTCGGCGGCGGAGTCGCACAGATGGTGGCCCTGCAGGCACCCGAGCTCGTGCGCCGGATCATCCTGGCCGGCACTGGCCCTCGCGGAGGCGGCGGCATCAAGGAGATCAACAAGGTCGCGGCCGGGGCGTACGTCAAGTCCGCGCTCACCCTGAAAGACGCCAGGACATTCCTGTTCTTCCCGCGCGACGCCGAGGGCAAGCGGGCCGCGAAGGACTACCTCGCCCGGCTCAAGGAACGCACCCAGAACCGCGACGACAAAATCTCCCTGCAGGCTCGACGCGCGCAGCTGAAGGCCATCCGCTCGGCCGGACTGCACGCACCCGACGACCTCTCGGTGATCACCCAGCCGGTCTTCGTCGCCAACGGTGATCACGACCTCATGGTCGCGAGCAGCAACTCGGCCGACATGGCCCGCCGGATCCCGAACGCCCGCCTGAAGATCTACCCGAACGCCGGTCACGGCGGCGTCTTCCAGTACCACCGGGAGTTCGTCCCCGAGGTTCTCGAGTTCCTCGATGACTAGGCCCGACAGGTCGATCGCAGGAAAAGTAGCCCTCGTCACCGGCGGCGGCCGGGGCCTGGGCGCGGCGACCGCGCGGGCGCTGACCGCGGCCGGTGCTCGGGTCTTCGTGATCGATCTGCACCTCCCGGCTGCGGGCGAGGCGATCGACGAACGGGTCACCTACCTGACCGGCGATGTGACCGACCTCGCGGACATGACCCGAGCGGCCGAGACCGTCGTCAGGGACACCGGCCGCCTGGACATCGTGATCGCGAACGCAGGTGTACTCGGGCGGGGCGCGACCCTCCGGGCGTCTTCGCCTTCGCTGGTCGATCGACTCTTCGACGTGAACGTCGGGGGTGCGCTCAACACGGTCCGTGCCGCCCTTCCGGGCCTCATCGAGAACCGTGGTCGGCTCGTACTCGTCTCATCGGTGTTCGCCTTCGTCAACGGGGCCGGCGCCATCCCGTACGCGATGAGCAAGGCAGCGGTCGAGCAGCTCGGCCGTGGACTGCGGGTCGAACTCGCCGCTCATGACGTCAGCGTCACGACCGCGTACTTCGCGGTGATCAACACGGACATGACCCGGCAGGGCCTCGACGAGGATCCAGTGGCCCAGGAACTGCTCGACACCCAACCGAGGTTCCTGCGCAAGCGCATCAGCCCCGAACAAGCGGCGCGAGCCATCGTCGAGGGCCTGCGTCGCCGGGATGTGCAGGTGTTTCGTCCGCGCAGATGGACCGTGGTCTCGAAGGTCCGCGGCCTCATCGCACCCGGGCTGGACGCCGGCCTGGCGCGTGATCGCACCGTCCAGAGCATCCTCGGACGCCTCGACGCGCGTGAAGGCGAGGACTTCCTGACCACCTGACCTCAGGACCAGCGCGGTGCCCCGACCAAGCAAAGCAAGCAAAGACCAGGAGCCATCGATGACGAGCTCGACCCGGAACGTGTCCGGCCTACTGACCCGCACCGCGTCGGGATACCCGGCGCGCACGGCGATCGTCTTCGGTGGCGATCGGATCTCCTACGCCGAACTCGACACGGCGTCGAACCGGGTGGCGAACCTGCTGATCGAGCGCGGCGTTCGCCCCGGCGAGAAGGTCGCCGTGTCCTGCACGAACATCCCGCAGTTCACGACGATCTACTTCGGGATCCTCAAGGCCGGCGCGGTGGTCGTGCCGTTGAACGTGCTCCTCAAGGCGCGCGAGATCGCCTACCACCTCAACGACTCCGACGCGACGGTGTACTTCGCTGTCGAAGGCAGTCCAGAGCTCCCGATCGGGCGCGAGGCATGGTCCGCCTTCCAGGCCGCCGATCGGGCCGCGCACTTCTTCCTCATCGGCAGCGGCGCATCTGTGGACGGCGTCGCCCCGGACCAGCTCTATGCTGCCGCTGTCGCCGGGCAGCCAGAGACGTTCGAGACGGTCGGGCGTACCGACGACGACACTGCGGTCATCCTCTACACGTCCGGGACCACCGGGCAGCCCAAGGGTGCGGAACTCAGACACCGGAACGTGTACGACATCGCCCGAGCCGGCGTCCAGCTCTTCGCGTCGGACCCCGCGACACCCGACGTCTACCTGTGCGTCCTTCCGCTCTTCCATGCCTTCGGCCAGATGGTCATCCAGAACGGCGCCATCGGGTTCGGCGGCACACTCGTCCTGCAACCGAGGTTCTCCGCCCGCCAGGCGCTGGAGCTCATGCGCGATCATGACGTGACGTTCTTCGGCGGCGTACCGACCATGTACTGGGGCCTGCTGGAGGCACTCGACGACAGCGTCGACGTCGCCCGACTGGCCGCCAACCTGCGCATCGCCGTGTCCGGTGGTTCCGCGCTTCCCGCGAAGATCCACCAAGAGTTCAAGGAGCGCTTCGGCGTGACGATCCTCGAGGGCTACGGGCTCTCGGAGACGGTGGCCATCGCGTCATTCGCCACGTACGGCGAGGAGCCCCGTGTCGGATCGATCGGCCGGCCCATCGCCGGGGTCCAGATGAAGCTCATCAACGATGACTGGTCGGAGGTGGAGGACGACCCCGGGGCGGTCGGGGAGATCGCGATCAAGGGCTACAACATCATGAAGGGCTATTACAAGCGCGCCGAGGCCACCACGGAGGCCATCAACCAGGGATGGTTCCGCACCGGAGATCTGGCTCGCAAGGACGCGGACGGCTTCTACTTCGTCGTCGACCGGTCCAAGGACATGATCATTCGCGGCGGGTTCAACGTCTACCCGCGCGAGCTCGAGGAGGTGCTCATGGAGCACCCCGCGGTCTCCTTGGTCGCTGTGATCGGAGTTCCGCACCTGAGTCACGGGGAAGAGATCAAGGCCGTCGTCGTCAAGAAGGCCGGCGACCGTACGACTGAGGCCGAGCTGACAGCCTGGGGAAGAGAGCAATTCGCCGGTTACAAGTACCCGCGCATCGTGGAGTTCGTCGACGCCTTGCCCATGACCGCCACCGGGAAGATCCTCAAACGCGAACTGTCCTAGAAGGCAGGGCCGTCTCCGGCGCCACGGGTTCCTGCGTACTGCGCGCGCCTTGCGGCTGTCACCCAGTCGCGTCGGTCGCCGGTCCAGGGATACGAGGACGGGCTCAGTGCTGATCCGCTGCCGGGGGGCCTGGCCTCGACCTCGCCTCTGTGGGTCGATTGCAGGATCTTCTCAGACAGTTCCGTGCCCGCAGTGGCCCGGGCATATCGCGGCGGACCAACCGGTGCCGAGCTGGTCACGGTGCTCGCACGACAGGTAGAGGTCGACGAAGGCTCCGCGCCAGGTGGCGTGAGCGGCGTGAGTCGTGTCGAACTCCGCCAGAGGGCATTGCCGAGAGCAACGCCCACGGGCTGTACTCCGCCCTCGCCCGGCTCGACCTCGCCTACCTGCACATCGTCCACGGCGACGAACCCCTGCACACCCTCCGCAAGCTGTTGCTGGTCGAGCGCATCCGCACTGGTGCGCAACTGAACACCCCCGGCACCACCACCTTCTACGGCGGCGGCGAGGCCCGGCTGCACCGGCTACCCCACCGACACCGCCTGACAAACCCTCAGCAAGGCTCATCGGACCAGGTCAGGAAGGCGCGACGTCAGGTTGGGCGGGTCTCGGCATCCTGCCTGGCGGCTGTGCTCCTGGCCTCGCGTTCCTGGGCGAAGGCGGCGCTGAGTTCACCTGTCACGTCGTCCATGGTGAAGGGCTCGCCGCACCCTTCACACACGGTGCCGCTCAGGCCCACCTCGCGCCCGCATGTCTTGTGGAGGTGATGGACGGCAATCCCTTCCCCGGGCTCCTTGCACCATGTCTCGCCCCATGCCCGCAGGGCGAGCAGCACCGAGGCGAAGGCCTCGCCCTTGGCGGTCAGGTGGTACTCGTAGCGGCGGGGTTTCACGCTGTAGGCGCGGCGCTCGAGCATGCCGTCGGCCTCCAGCCGCTTGAGGCGGTTGGTCAGCATCTGCGGCGAAGCCAGGGTCTGGACCTGCAGCGAGTCGAAGCGGCGGTTGCCCATGGTCAGCTCGCGCATGATCACGAGCGTCCAGCGGTCCCCGATCACCGCGCTCGACCGCGCGATGGGGCACTCCGTGCTCGTGATCTCCGACCAGCCGCTCATACCCATGTCCTCCTCGTGAACTCGTTCCGTTCCCATCATCGCAGAAATCGAACGAGAAGCTATGAAAAAAATAGTTGGTCACTATGATTTATTGAGTTACGGTAGGAGGCGAGTCGAGCGAGCGTCCACGGCACAAGACGTGGGCTCCTGCGCTTGGCCATGAGGATCATGCGCACCGTGCGCAGTGCCCCTCTGCCCCGTGACGGGGCTCAGAAGGAGTCGACGCTCATGTCTCAGCAAGCCGCTGCGCAGCCACGCATCAAGATCGAGGAGCACGAGGGCGGGGTGATCATCGCCCGGCTCGCCCCTGATGCGCTGGGCCTCTTCGGGCGCGATGACGCTCCTGAGTTCATCGAGCTCGTCCGGCGCGCCGACCGCGATCCGGCCATTCGCGCCGTGGTGTTCACCGGGTCGCATCCCAGCCGTTTCATCAGCCATGCCGAAATCAGCTGGCTACAGGAGGACGGATCGGCGATTCCCCCCGTGAGCACACGGATCACGAGCGCGGTGGCGAAGATCGCCCATTGGGCGGCCCGATACCGGCTCACCCGGTGGGCGGCGGGCAAAACGCCGTTGATGGGGGGCATCCAGCTCGATGACCTGCACACGGCGTATCTCCGCATGGCCACCAGTTCCACGATCTTTGTAGCGGCCCTCAACGGGTCTGCGCTGGGTATAGGCGCCGAGATCTCGTGGGCCTGCGACCTGCGTCTGATGGCTGAGGGCGATCATTTCATCGGCCATCCGGAGATCCTGATGGGCATTCCGCCCGGCTCCGGTGGCACCCAGCGTATGCCTCGGCTCATCGGTCTCCACCGTGGGCTGGTGGCGATCCTGGAAGGTCGGCCGTTCCCCGCGGAGGAGGCACTCGCCGTCGGGGCCATCGACGAGATCGTGCCGGCCGATCAGCTCATGTCCCGGGCCGTCGAACGAGCCGCTCATCTCGCGGCGCGGCCGACTGAGGCGATCGCGGCCGTCAAGCGGGCGGTGAACGTGGGCGGCTCGTTGTCGATGGCCGACGGGCTGCACCTCGAACGCTCCGAGTTCCTCGCCTCCCTGCCGCAGCCGAAGGCGCAGGAACTCATGAAGGGTTACGTGCGCGACACGGTGGAGAACGGTGAGCTGCCGCTGTACCAGCCCGGCGGCTATGCCGCCGCCCTCCAGCGCGGAACCGCCACAGGCGACAAAGAGGAAGTGACGGCATGACACAAGAGGTGTCCACGAAGTTCAGCCGGCGCACCGTCCAGTTCGCCTCGGATGACGCGTACTGCTCGGCCTGGCTGTACGTGCCGGACACCGCCTCCCCCGCGCCCGTGCCGGTCGTCGTGATGGGGCACGGCCTCGGCGCCACCCGGGAGATGGGGCTGGCGCCCTACGCCGAACGATTCGCCGCCACCGGGTTGGCGGTGTTGGTATTCACCTACCGCAATCTCGGGGACAGCGGCGGCGGACCGCGCCAGGTGTTGTCCATGACCGGGCAACTGGCCGACTGGGATGCCGCCCTCGAGTACGCGGCCGGTCTCCCCGAAGTCGACCGGAAACGGGTGGCGGTGTGGGGCAGTTCGCTGGGCGGGGGCCACGCCATCGCCGTCGCCGCCCGGCATCCGGAACTGTGTGCCGCGGTCGCCCAGTGCCCCTTCACCGACGGGCCGGCTTCGGCCGGCGCGCTCGGAATACGAGAGACCCTGGTCCTGGCGGGCGTCCTGGCCCGCGACTTCCTCGCAGCGGCGCGCGGGAAGGAGCCGGTCACCGTTCCGGTCGCGGCAGCTCCCGGTCAACTGGGTCTGATGACCGCACCCGACGCGCTGCCCGGAATGCTGGCGTTGGTGCCCGACGGCTACCAGTGGGTCAACCGCGCCGCGGCCCGCAGCTTGATCAACATCATCCGGTATCGGCCAGGCCGAGCGGCCAAGCGTATCGCCGCGCCGATCCTCGTCTGCATCAGCACAACCGATTCGGTCGCCCCACCCGCGCGGACCGAAAGCTACGTACGTCAGGCACCGCGCGGCGACGTTCGTCACTATGATGCCGGGCATTTCGACTTCTACTTCGGAAAGGCATTCGAGCAACTGGTCGCCGATCAGACCGAGTTCCTGGTCAGCCACCTGAAACCCGCGCAGGTCACAAGCGGCTGAGCCGGGCCGGCCGTAGCGAAGGGGTGGCCGATGTCCGTAGCGCCGACGGACGGCTGGCACGCGAGCCGCGAGCAGAGTTGAGGCATCGACTGACCGTGCGAAGTGCCGCCTGATACGACTGCCGGTTTGTCACCGGAGCCAACCGGGGCCTCGGCCGGGCACTCGCCGCCGAACTGCTCAGCCGCGGCGCCACCGTCTACGCCGGCGCCCGCACCCCGACCAGGTCGACCTGCCCGGCGCCAAGCCGATCTCGCTCGACATCACCGACCCCGCCTCCGTCGCGGCGGCCGCCGAGGCCACCGGCGACGTGACCGTCCTTGTCAACAACGCGGGCTCCCCCACCGGCGCCGACCTACTGACCGCGGACCTGGAGAAATCCGCCTGGGGCACGGCGAACGGCCGCGGCGCAATTCTGACCATCCTGTCCGTCCTGTCCTGGTTCCGCTTCCCGCAGTCCGGTGCCTACAGCGCCGCCAAGGCCGCGGAGCGGTCGCTGACCAACGCCCTGCGCGTGCAACTCGCCGACCGGGGAATCCGTGTGGCCGGTCTGCACGTCGGCTACATGGACACCGACATGGTCCGAGCCGTCGACGCGCCCAAGTCCGACCCCACCGACATCGCCCGGATCGCCGTCGACGGCGTCGCCAACGGCGCCTACGAGATCGTCGCGGACGAGGCCTCGCGCCAGGCGCAGGCCGCACTGGCCGGAGGCGTCTCCGTGCTCTACCCGCAGCTCCCCTGAGAGCGGCCGCCCAGGAATCAGCATCGAGCTGAGTGGCTGCCGATGTCCGGTGTCCCACTCCCGCGCCGTCGCGCCATCGACGTGTGGGCAGCGGCGCCACAGGACGGCGAGGGACACGCAACCGTCGCCAGGGCAATCGTCGCGGTAACCACCGACCCCCGGCCGTGACCGCCAAGAGATCCGCAAGCCGACAAAGCGGCCGGCTCACGCCCTCCCCAACAGACCACATCTCTCAGGCACACCGGCAAAAGGGAGAAGCACACTCATGAGTACCTATCTGGCGGACAAGGCCGAGGACCTGTCCGTGGAAGGCCCTTCCGCGACGTTCACCTACCGGCGGATGGGGCCACCGGGCGGCGTCCCCCTGGTCCTGGTGAGCGGCTTCCGCGGCACCATCGACTCTTGGGACCCGGAGTTCCTGGATCTCCTGGCCGCCGACCACGACGTGATCCTCTTCGACAACGTCGGGATCGGCTACACGACCGGCGAACCGCGCGACACCGTCGAAGGATTCGCCGACGGCGCCATCGAATTCATCGAGGCCCTCGGCCTGGCGCAGATCGATCTGCTCGGATGGTCCATGGGCGGCTTCGTGGCCCAGCACGTGACGCTGAGGCGGCCCGGCCTCGTCCGCAAACTGGTCGTGGCGGGCAGCAGTCCGGGCCGCGTGCCCGGGGCGTCGCCCTTGCCGGAGAAGGTGCAGGGCATCATGGCCAAGCCCGACGCCGGCGCGGACGACCTGCTCTTCCTGTTCTTCCCCGAGACCGACGCGGGCCACGCGGCCGGGGTCGAGCACCTCACCAAGGTCTCGACACGACTGGCTGCCGGGGGGCCTGCGGTGTCCGATACAGCGGCTGCGCGCCAACGCGAGGCCATCGCCAAGTACATGGCGGTTCCCTTCGAGCAGGTACGGGCGAACCTGGAGGCCATCAAGCAGCCCGTCCTGTACGCCAACGGCGTCCACGACGTGATAGCCCCCGCCCTTGCCTCCTACGTCGCCGTCCAGCACCTCGCCTCGGCCACCCTGGTCCTTTACAGCGACGCCGGGCACGCCTTCCTGTTCCAGCACGTCAAGGCCTTCACCACCGAGGTGGCCAACTTCCTCGCCGGCTGACCACGCCGACCGAAACGTCGGCATGCGACTCGGGCCGCAGACCGCAGACATCGGATCAGAGACACCTGCTGACCGTGCGAAGTGCCGCCCGCTCCGACTGCCGATCATCACCGCCGAGCGCCCCCTGGCCCGGAGCCGACGGTGACCGAGGCACCTCACGACTCGACCCGATTCCGCTGTCCATCACCAGGGCGGTGCCGTCCGTCCACCCACATTGGAGAAGCACATGCCTTCCTCGAACGAGACCCGAACGTCCACCGCCGACACGCACCGACTTGCCGATGAGTACGTCAGGCGCGTCAACCTGCGTGACCTCGACGCCCTGTTCACCCTGTACGCGCCGGACTTCCGCAACCACGCCGCCGACGGCACCACCACAGGCGTCGAGGAGACCCGCACGGTGCTGGCGTCGTTCCTCGACGCGGTCCCCGACTTCGCCGCCACGCCGGTCCGTGTCGTCGCCGAGGACGATTGGTTCGCGATCACCTTCGTCCTCACCGGCACGAACACCGGGCCCTTCAACGGCACTCCCGCCACCGGCCGATCGATCAAGGTGCTGGAGGTCCGCATGTTCAAGGTGGCCGACGGGAAGCTCACAGACCACTGGGGCCTCATCGACCTGCCGACCCTCTTCACCCAACTGCAGTCCTGAGAAGGGCACTTTGATTTTAGCGATGTCGACCTGGGGCTCGTAGGTACGGGCCAGACGCCGGCTGAGCATGATCCATCCTGGACTTCACCGCACGGCCCACGGCCGTTCGGCGCCCCGGCCTCGCCCGGTGGGCGTTCCGTCCGGCTCACGCAGTGTGTCCTGCGCGCGTCTTCTCCAGAAGTGCCCGTCGTGGGAATTCACGATCACGAGGTCGGGTTCGCCCCGCCGGTACAGCTCGGCGAGGCGGGCGTGGTTGGCGCGGACGCGCTTGATGTCGTACGCGACCATCCGCTCCATGGCGCGCAGGGACGCGGGGACCGGGGAGCGGCCGTCGAGCGTGCCGTGGTGGAAGAAGGCGTCGCCCGCGTGCAGGATCCAGCGGGCGCCGACGTCCACGGGCGACGCAGACATGACCGCGCGCGTGACCCGGCACCACGCTGATGCTCGCCATCGCGGCGGCCGTCATCGGTGGTACGTCGCTGTTCGGTGGGCGTGGCTCGGTGTGGTCGGCGCTGCTCGGCATGCTGGTGATCCAGTCCATCCAGACGGACGGTCTGAACCTGCTGAACATGTGATCACCGGTGGTGTGCACCGACGTGTGCATCCTCGACGCTCCGTTCGATGATTTCGCCGGGAGCCGGGAGCTGTTCGAACATCTGGGGTTCCCTCGGGAGCGGATCCTGGTACTGGCCACGAACGAGACGGCGGGCAACTCGGCAAGGAGGTCATCCAGGCGCCCGACCGGTCCGGGTTCCCGGTCAACGCGCTCCTGGTGCCGTATCTGCTCGCCGCGATCCGCATGGTCGAGTCCGGGGCCGCCCGGCCCGAGGACATCGACAGCGGCTTGGAGCTGGGCTGCGCCCACCCGATGGGCCCGCTGCGGCTGCTCGACCTGATCGGCCTGAACACGGCGCAGGCCGTCGCGGACTCGATCTACGACGAGTTCAAGGAGCCCTTGTACGCGCTCCCCCGCTGAGCCCGCCCGGATGGTCGTCGCCAGCCACCTGGGCCGCAAGAGCGGCCGTGGGGTCTACGGTTACGAGGCCTGAACAGACGCCATTCCTTTGTGTGAGCCGACCGCTGGCAGTCCAGTGGCCGGCTCACACACGATCGCTTGCTCACGGTGCCCCCGACGCGACCGCCTCCGCAGCCGCACGCCCCTCCGCGAGGGCGTGCGCGATGCGGCGTGGCACGACGCAGTCGCCGATCGCGCGGACGGTCTGACCGTCGGCCGCCGTGAAGTCCGGGCGTCGCGGGCGGCGTTCGCCGACGGTCACCAGGATGTCGGCGGCGAGGCGGGTCTCGTGACCGTCCATGACGTTGCGCAGGCGCAGTTCGCCGGCCGTCGTGGCCGTCACGGTGTTCAGCACGGCGATACGGAGCGGCGCGCCGGACAGACGGTTCATCAACTGAGTGCGGTTCTCCGGTGACAGGCCCATCGCGAACCCGGCGCCGGGGGTGATGACCGTGACCTCGCGAGCACCCGCCGCCAGCGCGCTCTCCACGGCGCCGATGCCCTGCCACCAGCCGAAGCCGTCGTCCAGGACGGCCACCCTGGGCGCACCCGGCACGAGGTCGGCGTACTGGTCGAGGAAGTCCGTGCTGGTGAGCGTGCGCAGCTCGCCCGGGACGGGGACGTCCGTCTCCTCTGCGCCGGTGGCGAGCACGAGCTGGGCGTACTCGGCCAGTTCGGCGGAGGTCACGGACGTGCCGAGCCGCACGCGCACACCGAGGTCGGCGAGCTGGTCGCGCTGGTAGGCGACGAGCTTCTGCCAGCCGGAGCGGTGCGCGGCGAGTGCGGCGAGGCGGGCCTGGCCGCCGGTCTGGCGGGCGCTGTCGAAGACGCCGACCTCGGCGCCGGTACGGGCGAGGGCCATGGCGCACTCCATGCCCGCGGGGCCCGCGCCGAGAACGGCGACGGGTCCGGTGCGGGATGCGCGCCGGGTCAGCAACAGCGGTACGGCCGGGCGGGACCTGGCTCCCGGCGGGCCGAGCTCCGGGTTCACCGAGCACGATCCGGTGGGCTCGAAGGTCCGGCAGCCCTCGTTGCAGCCCGTGCAGGGGCGTACGGAGCGCTCGTCGCCCGCGATCACCTTGCGGGCGAAGTCCGGGTCCGCCATGAAGGGCCGTGCCATGCCCACCAGGTCGGCCCCCGAGTCCAGCGCCCGCTCGATGTCGGCCACCGACCGGAACCCCTGGCTGATCAGCAACGGCACCGCGATCGCCGTACGCAGCCGTGCCACCGACTCCAGCAGGGGCGGGCGGGTGCTGGCCATGCCGGGGACGTAGGTGTTGCGGACGCCGGTGGTGACGTTGGCGTAGGCGAAGGGCGATGCGTCATACAGGCGCGGAAGCAGCTCGGTCAGGTCGTCCAGGCCGAGCCCGGAGTTGTCACCGGGCTCCACCGACACCCGTACGCCGATGGGGAGTCGGCCGATCTCGGTGCGGATGGCGTCGATCACCTGGGCGAGCAGGGCGATACGGTCGCCGTACTCGTCGTCGCGGGTGTTGTTCACGCGGGACAGGAACTGGGCGAGCAAGTAGCCGTGGCCCGCGTGCAGTTCGACGCCGTGGAAGCCGGCCTGCACACTGTTCGCCGCCGAGACGCGGAAGGCGTCGACGACTCGGCGTACCTCCTCCGTACTCAGCGGGTGGGGCGCGGTCGCCTCACGAGGGGAACGAACGGCGGAGGCGGAGACTGGTGGGTAGTAGGTGCCCGCGCCGAGGGTCTCGCGGCCGAGGTGGACAAGCTGCGCGACGGCGATGGCGCCGCCTTCGGTGATGGCCTCGGCCCGGCGGCGTACGGCGTCCTTGATCTCGGGGCGCCATGCCTCCGTCAGGTAGCGCTGCGGCAGGGTCGACTCGGGCGCCACGGCCGTGCCTCCGGTGATCACCATCCCGGCGCCGCCCCGCGCGAGGCGCCGCCAGTAGGCCGCGTCGGTGTCGGTGGGGGCGCCGTCGGCGACGGCGGCGATGGCGTGGGCGGTGGCGACCAAGCGGTTGCGGAGGGTGAGATCACCGAGGGTGAACGGCGTGGCGAGGGTGAGGTCGGTGCTGGGCGTCATGGAAAACTCCGTGCCTGCTCAGGCCGCGGGTCGCGTGGTGAGGCCGACGAGTTCGGCGAGCCGGGTGCGGTGCTGGTCCGCTGTGCCGAACAGCACCTCGCTGCTGCGTGCCCTGCGCACGTAGAGGTGTGCCGGGTGCTCCCAGGTGAAGCCGATCCCGCCGTGCAGCTGGACGTATTCGGCCGTGGCCAGACGGTAGGTCTCGGAGCAGACCGCGGCAGCGGCGCTCGCGGCCACCGGCAGTTGCGGTGACGCGAGGGCCACGCAGGCGGTCGCGTACGCGGATGCCGAGCGTGCCGCCTCCAGTGCGACCAGCAGGTCGGACAGCCGGTGCTTGACCGCCTGGAAGGAGCCGATGGGGCGCCCGAACTGCTCGCGCTGGGCGACGAATTGAACAGTGGCGTCCAGCGCGTGGCCGCTGCCGCCGACCTGCTCGGCGGCGAGCGCGGCCCGCCCGGCGTCGAGTGCCGCCGTCACCTCACCCGACTCGCCCACGGGTGTGGCCGGTGCGCCACGGAACTCCACCAGCGCCTGGCGGCGCGTCTCGTCCAGGACACGGCGAGGTGTCCGCGGGCAGGTGTCCGCGGCTGGCTCGCAGGCGAACAGCCGGGCGCCCTCCGGGGTTTGGGCCCGGACCACGATCAGATCCGCGCCGGCTCCGTCCAGTACGAAGTCGGCCGCCCCGCGCAGCACCCACCCTTGCCCGCTCCGCTCGGCGACGACGCCGGGCTCGGCCTCGTCGAACCCGGCCACCGTCGCGGTGAGCGTGCCGTCCGCGATCCGCGGCAGATAGCGCTCGCACGCCTGCTGGTCCCCGCTGTTCAGCAAGGCGTGCGCGGCGAGGACCACCGTGGGGAGCAGCGGCGCGCAGTACAGCGCACGCCCTGATTCCTCCAGCGCCACGGCCAGTTCGGCGAAGGTGAAGCCGGACCCGCCGAACTCCTCCGGAATCGCCAGCCCATGCACCCCGATCTCGCCCGCGAGCCGCGCCCACAGCTTCTCGTCGTGTCCGCGCGGGGTGGCCAGGTGCTTACGGACATCCTCCGGGCCGCTCTCCTCGGTGAAGAAGTCCCGCAGGACCGTGCGCAGTTCCCGCTGTTCCTCGGTCTCGGACAGCAGCTGGGGGTCGATGTCGGGGTGACGGTGGTACATGGAGTCTCCATCGTGCTCGGGTGGCGGAGCGGGAGTGGGCAACTGGTCGATGGCTGAAGTCAGTTGGAGGAGCCGCGCGTCCCAGGTCCGGTGCCGTAGGGAACGTTCCTGGTGACCGACTCCGGAAGCTGTTGGCTCGGGTCGATCGAGATCGTCTTCGTCTGCAGGTACTCCTCCACGGCGTAGGGACCGTGCTCGCGGCCGATCCCCGACTTCTTGAACCCGCCGAACGGCGAGCCCAGGTCGGCTGCGAACGTGTTGACCGAGAACGTGCCGGTGCGCACGCGTCGGGCGACCTCGAAGCCGTGTGCCGCGTCCGCCGTGAACACGGAGCCCGCCAGCCCCAGGTCACTGTCGTTGGCGATGCGGATGGCGTCGTCCTCACCCCGGTGCGGGATGAGCGAGGCGACGGGTCCGAAGATCTCCTCCCTGGAGACCCTCATGTCGTTGTGGGCGTCGGTGACGAGTGTCGGCTCGTAGTACCAGCCGCGCTCCATGTGCGACGGGCGGCGGCCACCGTAGGCGATCGTCGCGCCCTCCTTGCGGGCCACATCGACGTAGTACTCGACGCGTTCCCGTTGGCGGGAAGTGACCAGCGGTCCGACCACGGTGTCGGCTTCCATGGGGTCGCCGACCTTGAGCGACGCGAAGCCGTCGGCCAGGGCCTCCGCATAGGCGCGGTACTGGGACTCCGGGACCAGGAGCCGCGACAGGGCGACGCAGCTCTGGCCCGCGTTGGTGCCGGCGGTGGCCCCGACGAGGGTGGGCAGCACGTCCTCGAGCTTCGCGTCCTCGAGGACGATGGCCGCGGACTTGCCACCGAGCTCCAGCACGCACGGTCGGACGAGTTCTCCGCAGGCCGCCGCGATCTTGGCGCCGACCTCGGCCGAGCCGGTGAAGCTGACCATGTCCACACCGGGGTGGCGCACCAGGTACTCGGACTCCGGAGCGCGCGCCGCGACGATGTTCAGGACACCGGGCGGCAAGCCGATCTCCTCACAGATCTCACCGATGACGAAGATCGCCAGCGGGTTGGGTTCGGTGACCTTGACGATGACGGTGCAGCCCGCGACCATCGCCGGACCGGCCTTCTGGCCGATCGCCGGGAGCGCGAAGTTGTACGCCGGGAAGCTGGCGACCACGCCCACGGGCTCCTTGACGACCAGGCTGGCACCCGCCATGGGGATGATGCTGCCGCCTGCCGACTTGCCGGCGAGCGAGGAGAGGTCGCTGATGCGCACCTCGGCGGTCTGCAGGCTTCGGCCGATCTCAGCGGCGTAGTTGAAGCTCATGACAGGCGACACCGCCTGGTAGACCTGCGACAGGAACAACGTGCAGCCGAGTTCTTCGGTGATCAGCTCGGCGAGCTCGGTCTGCCGCCTCTCGATCCCGTCGGCCAGACGCGAGAGGTAGCCGGCTCGCTCCGCGGGGGTGAGCCGGGGCCACTCCCCTTCGTCGAACGCGCGCCGCGCCGCGGCGACCGCGGCGTCGATGTCCTCCTTCGAGGCGGCCGGGACACTCCCGATGCGCCGCTCCGACCTCGGTGAGATCACGTCGAAGCGGTCCGTGCCTGAGGCCGCTCTCCACGCCCCGTCGATGAAGAAGGCCTTGTGATCGATCGTTGTCATCTTTGACTCCTGCAAGGGTGGTGAGGTCGTCGACCGGCATGGTCAAGGACGGTGAGTCGGTTCGGTGGCGGTGTCCGCGGCCGTGAGGCCGAAGACCAGGGCGGAGGCGAGGCCGCCCGCGTACGCGCGGTGCCACAGGCCGCCGGTGTCCGATCCGGCGGCGAGGAGGCCCGGGATCGGCCGTCCGTCTTGGCCGAGCACGCGGGCCTGGTCGTCGATGCGTACGCCGTGGAACGGGAAGGTGATGGCGGGCGCCGTCTCGATGACGTAGTACGGCGGTTCGTCCAGCGGCAGGTAATCAAGCTCCCGGCCCGGCGAGGGCGCCGATCCTGACGAGGCCTGCTCGTTGAACAGCTTGACGGCGTTGCGGACGGTCTCGCCGTGATAGCCCCATTCCTCGGGCAGGTAGGCCAGTTCGTCGAGGTCCTCGGCGAGTCCGACCCGGCCTCCGCGCTTGCTCGCGAGGGCGAACTTGTCGACGGCGACGGCACCCTCGACGTACGAGCCGGTGATCCAGTCGCGGAAGACGCGGGCGTCGGCGATCAGGAGGCCGCGGCTTTCGGGCTGGTCGAGCAGTGCCATGGCCGTGAGGTGGTCGCCCAGCGTCTCGTCGACGAACCGCTCGCCCCGCAGATTGAGGAGAAGGGCGTGCTCGCTGTAGTAAAGCGACATGTCGACGAAGTCGGCCGGACCCGCGAAGGGGATGCCGCTGGGAATGAGGTGGCCGTAGAAACCGGCGTCGTCGTGACCGGTCGCCGCGCCGGCCTGGGTGGCCAGCCGGTAACCGCCGCCGCGGCTGTGCGGGTTGGAACGGAGCTGCATCCGGTCGGCGTGGGGGTGCACGTGCGCGGTGCGGAGGGCGGGGTCGCCCTGGTAACCGCCGGTCGCGAGGAGTGTGGTGCGGGCGCGCACATGGCTGCGGGTACCGTCGGCCGCTCTCAGGTGCGCTCCGACCACGGCTCCCCGCTCCACCACCAGCTGTTCGGTGTCGGTCTCCAGCAGGAGTCGGCCACCGCCTTCGACGATCAGTCGTCGGCAGGTGTCGATGTAGTGGTTGGTGTCGAACTGGTGCCCGCGGCCGAAGCTGAGGACGCGTTGTGCGTCCTTGGCCTCCACTCCGAGGGAGCGGATCCAGGAGATGCCGTCGGCGAAGCGGTCCACCAGCGCGCGCTTCAGCTCGCGGTCTCCGCGGGGATTGTGCTGGTCCATGACCTCGTGGTTCGGGGCGGTCCAGGCGTAGCCGGCGAAGCGTGCCGAGCCGCCGACGTCCGCGCCGATCTCGACGATCGCGACGGACAGGCCGCTTCGGACGGCGCGGGCGCCGGCGGTCAGTCCCGCCATTCCCGCGCCGATGATCAGCAGATCCACGTCTTCTGTGCGCACGCCACTCTCCTCAGGGGCAAAAGGAAACCTCGCTACGGGATGTGGGCCGTCTCAGCGTTGTGGGACGGGTACGGCGGCATCGTCCTCCCCGTCGAAGTAGGCCTGTTCGGCGCGGGCGAGGAAGCTCGGGTCGGCGGGTTCGCCACGGACCGCGATGCCTCCCTCGTGCAGCACGACAACCTCGTGGCAGGCGGACGCGGCGCGGCCGAGGGACTGCTCCAGCAGGACGATCGTCATGCCCTCGTGGGTGAGTCGGCCGATGCGGGCGTACACCTCGTCGACCATCGCGGGAGACAGGCCGAGCGCCGGTTCGTCGACGATCAGCAGGTCCGGCCGTGCCATCAGGGCCCGGGCGATCGCCAGGACCTGCTGCTCGCCCCCGGAGAGCCCGGCGGCCGGCATCCCCATGCGCTCGCGCAGTCGCGGCGGCAGCCACTGCGTGGTCTCCGCGAGCCGCGCTCGCAGCTCGGCCCCCCGGATGCCGGCGGCGTAGGCGGCGACCTCCAGGTTCTCGCGCAGGGACAGTGTCTTGAACAGGGCGCGGCCCTCGGGCACCAGCGCGGTGCGCAGCTCGCCCGCGGCCTTGCGTCGGCCCCGGGTGGGCGGGAGGGTCCCGTGCAGGATCCGGCCCAGGGTGCTCTTGCCCGCGCCGTTGGCGCCGACGACTCCGAGCACGCTGCCCCGGGGGACGGTGAGGCCGACCTCGCGCAGCGCGGTGACCCCGCCGTAGGCGTGGTCCACTGCGTCGAGGTGCACGGCGGGGTTCTCGGTGCCGTCGCGGGCGGGGAGTTCGTCCCGTGTGCCGCCCTCGCCGAGGTAGGAGGAGCGCACTCGGGGGTCGTCCAGGATGTCGCCGGGGTCGCCCTCGCCGATGGGCCGGCCGAAGTCGAAGGCGACCACCCGGTGGGCGACGGCGAACAGGTCGTCGAGGACGTGGTCGATGATCACGACGGCTGTGCCGTGTTCCTGTTGCCGCACGATCTGCCGTGTCAGCAGCGTGCGTTCGGTGGCGTCGAGGCCGCCGAACGGCTCGTCCAGGATGAGCAGGCCGGGTTCCTCGGCGAGTGCCCGGGCGAGGTCGAGGCGCTTGTGCAGGCCGAACGGCAGCTCGGCCGGGTAGCGGTCCGCGACGTGCGCGAGACCGAAGCGGTCCAGGAGTTCGGTGGCCCTGTCCCGGTCGTGCGCGGTGATACGGCGGCGGGTGCAGAGCACGTTCTCCAGGACGGTGAGCTCGGGGAACGTCTCGGCGTGCTGGAAGGTGCGCCCGATGCCGAGCCGGCGGCGGGTGGTGGCACGGCTCTTCAGCAGGGGCTTGCCCGCGTAGTGGGCGCTGCCCGCCACCCGTCCGCCCCCGACGAGTCCGGACAGGACGTTCAACAGGGTCGTCTTTCCGGCGCCGTTGGGCCCGATGACGGCGAGGGTCTCGCCGGCCCGCACGGACAAGGAGGCGCCCTCGAGCGCCTTGAGCCCGCCGAAGGTGACCGCGATGTCCTCAAGGCGCAGCACTTCGTCCGCGGTTGCCGACGGTGCCGGTACGCGCTGCGGGGACTCTTCGGGCGGCTCCACCGGTGGCGCGGGGCGCGCGGACGGACGTCGCAGCAGTCGGCGCGCGGTCCGTCCGAGGAAGAGCACCACTCCGCCCGGCAGGAAGAGCAACGCGGCGATGAGGACGACCCCCTGAAGGATCGGCTGTGCCACTCCCGCGCTTTCGGCCACCGTAGGGGCCCAGGTCAGATACGCCCCGCCGACGACCGCGCCCAGCAGCGTGCCCGCGCCGCCGAGCACGCACGCGGAGATGAGCGCGATCGCGAGTGCCAAGGAGAAGGGGTCGGGGCTGACGAATCCGACGACCAGGGCGAGCAGCACACCCGCCAGTGCGGTGAACACGGCACTGACCGCGAAGGCGAGCGCGGACTGGGCCTCGGGTGCGATTCCGATCGAACGGGCGGCCATCGGATGGGACTTGGCGGCGACCAGTCGCATCCGCAGGGCGCTGGGCCGGGCCACCGCGGCCACGGCGAGCGCGATCCCGGCCGCACCTACCGCGAGGTACTGCGCCTGGGTGCCGGCGCTGGCCAGCGTGCCCAGGCCCAGCGCGCTGTGCAGTTTCTCCATCGGAATGCCCTGGTCGCCGCCGGTCACTGCGGTCCACTGGCCCATGACCTCCAGCGACACCATGGTGAACGCGAGGGTGAGCAGCGCGACGTACAGCATCGAGAAGCGGGCCCCCGCGGCCCCCAGGAAGGCCCCGAAACCCGCGGCGCACACGGTCGCGCCGAGCAGCACGAGCTCCAGTGACCAGCCGTGTGTGCTGCCGTACGCCGCGAAGTAGGCGCCCAGGGCGAAGAATGCGGGGTGGGCGATCGACCAGATGCCGGCCCATCCGGCGAGGAGATTCACCGAGAGGACGAGGATCGTGTAGACGGCCGCGAGACCCACGGAATACGCCTGGTAGGGCGGAATGGCCCCGGTATTCAGCACGATGAGGAGCACTGTCGCGGCGAGTGGCCCGAGCGCCGCCTTGGCGACGGTGGAACGACTGACGAGCGAGAGGATGGAACGGCTGACGAGGGAGTTGCCGGAACGACTGACGAAGGACATGTACCGCTCCCTCAGACCCGCTGGAAGGTGCGTACGCCGAACAGCCCCTGCGGGCGGATCAGCAGCACGAGGATGGTGAACGAGAAGACGAACGTGTCGCGGTAGCCGGCCGAGACATAACCTGCGGCCAGGTTGTCCAGGACACCGACCGTCAGTCCGCCGATGACGGCCCCGTACATGCTGGTCAGTCCGCCGAGGAAGATCCCGGCGAAGGCGCGGAACAGCGGTGCGCTGAGCACGGTCGGCACCAGTCCGGCCCGGGGGGCGTACAGGAAGGCGGCGAGCGCCGCGAGGCCGAGCCCGAGGGCCCAGGCGATCCGGGCGATGCGCTGGGAACCGAGGCCGAGGATCCGTGCGGTGTCGGCGGACTCGGCGACGGCGCGCATCGCGGTACCGATGCTGGTGCGACCGAAGAGATACGCCACCAGGGCCATGGCGACGGCGGCCACCGCGATGGTGAGCAGGCTCTGTGCCGGCACGGCGGCGCTTCCGAGGGAGACGGACCCTTCCACCAGGCTCGGGAAAAGCCGTGGCTGGTCGTCCCAGATCGTGCTGATGGTGCTCTCCGCGATGAGCGAGACGCCCATGGTCATGACGAGCGCCGAGAGGAGTTCGCCCTGTGCGAGCGGCCTGATGACCGCTTCCCGGGCGACCAGGCCGACCGCGGCGGTCGTGACGATCGCGGCCACGGCGGCCAACAGCAGGGGCAGACCGCGTTCGCTCAGCGCCAGTGCCGCGTACAGCCCGACGGTCGCCAGGCTGGCGAGGGCGAAGTTGACCACGTCGGTCGCCCTGTAAATGATCACCAGCCCGAGGCCCATCAGGCCGTACACCGCACCGCTGGCGAGACCGCTCACCAGGATGAGCAGGAACTGATCCACGTCGACCGTCTCCTCGCACCCAGACCCGCGCGCCCGGCGCACTCAGCGTCGCCTGCGCGCATGACAAACTGAACTCAATTCATGAACCGTAAGCAACGGGCCGGGGAGGGGCAATACCCGTGCACGAGTTGATTCGACCGCCGTCGACCATGGCGAGCCGGGGCCGACGACCCCGCCGGGACCGACGGTATGGATCCCTGCGCGCGCGTCCGCCCGCCCCGCCCCGGTCAGGTCGTGAAACGGCCGCCGTTGGCCAGCAGCACGGCGCCGACCAGATTTGCCGAGGCCTCGCTCGCGAGGAACAGGGCGATGTCTGCGATCTCCTCGGGCGTCGCGTAAGGGCGCACCCGGGGGTCGGCGAAACCGCTGCGCAGGATCTCGGGCGTGCGTGCCGCCATGCCGGTCTCCGTGGGGCCGGGCGCGACCACGTTCACCCGGATCCCGGAAGCGATGACCTCCTTGGCCACCGCCTGACTCAAGGCGTGCACCCCCGCTTTGGAGGCCGCGTAGTGGGGATATCCGACCGGGGTGTCGAAGGCCGAGGAGGAGCCGATGACGACGATCGCACCCGCTCCCAACGGCCGCATCGCCCGTACCGCGGCTCGCAGTAGATGGAAGGCGCCGTCCAGGTTGACGCGTGTGACGCGCCGCCAGGCCGCGTCGTCGAGCCGGTCGGTCACCTCGATGGGCCGCCCCTCGACAAGGGCGTCCGCAATGAGCTGCTTGGCCTGCGGGTCGTCGACGCCCGCGGCGTGCACGACGACGTCCAGCCGCCCGTGTTCGCGCACTACGTCGTCGACGACCGCGTCGACCGCGGCGGCGTCCGCCACGTCGAGCGGCACCGCACGGCCGGCCGCCAGCTCCTTGGCGACGACCTCGGCCCCCTCACCGTTCACGTCCGCGACGACCACGGCCCGCGCCCCCTCGGCGGCCAGCTGCCTGGCGACCGCTGCCCCCATTCCGGAGGCGGCACCCGTCACCAGTGCGACACTGCCCTCGAACCGGGCCCCTCGCTCGTTCCCGTCCATCCCGCGCACTCCCTCTCGGCCGCATTGCGGCGCCGACCCAATCGTTACTGAACTGACTTCATCTCTGTTACCGTCGCCATCGGCCAACTGACAAGACCCGGGACGGTGTCCATGCAAGCGGTGCGGCTGACTGAATGGGGACGGGAACCGGCGCTCGCCGCGCTGGAGCGCCCCATCCCACGCGGGACCGAGGTACTGGTGCGAGTGGAAGCCGCGGGGCTCTGCCAGTCCGACGTCCATGTCATCGACGCGGCCGAGGGAGCACTCCCCTACCGGCCGCCGTTCACCCTCGGCCACGAGGTCGCCGGCCATGTGGCGGCGGTCGGCCCCGACGCCGAAGGAACGGCGACGGGTGAACGTGTGGTGGTCTACGGCCCTTGGGGCTGCGGGAACTGCACCCGCTGTGCCGCCGGTCGGGACAACTACTGCGACCGCCGGAGCGCCCTCAACTGGCACGGGGTCGGGCTCGGCCGGGACGGCGGGATGGCGGAGTACCTCCTCGTGCCCTCCGCCCGCCATCTGGTGCCGATCGGCGACCTGCCCGCCGCGCAGGCGGCGCCGCTCTCCGATGCGGGCCTGACGTCGTATCACGCTCTCGCCGGAGTGCGGCACGCGCTCGGCCAAGGCAGCGTCGCGCTGGTCATCGGCGTCGGCGGACTGGGGCACCTGGCGGTCCAGATGGTGCGTGCGACCACTCCGAGCCGGGTGCTGGCGGTCGACATCCGCAAGGAGGCGGTGGAGCTCGCCCTGCGGTCCGGTGCGCATCTCGGCGTCCCGATGGGGGCGGACACGGCCAAGGTACTCAGGGCGGAGACCGGCGGTGTGGGGGTCGACGCCGTACTCGACTTCGTCGGCAACGAGGCCACGTTCGCCCTCGCCGTCCAACTGCTGCGCCCCGGCGGGGAACTGGCCGTGGTCGGCAGCGGCGGCGGCCGGCTGACGGTACGCAAGCCGGGATTCCTTCCCGCGGGCTTTCGGCTCTCTCTGCCGTTCTGGGGCACCCGCCCCGAACTCGCCGAGGTCATCGCCCTGGCACGGGCGGGTTCACTCCATGTCGAGACGGAGCAATTCCCGTTGTCCGCGGCCCCCGAGGCGTTCGGCCTCCTGCGCCGGGGGCGGGTGCGCGGCCGGGCGGTTCTGCTGCCCGACTGACACGCGCCTCCTGGCTCCCCGCCGATCGACGCTGGTTGAAGAGACGCGATCAATCGTGTGCACGACTGTTGCCTGCCGGACCCGACACGCTTACATTCACCTGAACTGAACTCAGGTTGCACGGCATGGAGGCACGGCGTGAGTCGTAGCCCGGTCGACAGGAGAAGTGCCATGAGTCGTCGCAGAACCAGCTCCAAGGGCCGCACCCGCGTCACAACGGCCCTGTTCACCACCGCCGCGCTCCTCGCCCTGGCGGCGTGCGGCGGCAACGCCGACGCCGGGACCTCGGCCAAGGCAGCCGACGGCAACTCCGCCGGCGTCAAGGCGGCCGAGGAAGTCCTCGCCCAGTACTCGAAGCGACCGACGAGCATCGGCATCACGCAGCCGGTGGGCAAGCCGGTCCCGACCGGCAAGAAGATCGACTTCATCCTGTGCGGCGTGCAGTCCTGCCAGGACCTGGCGAACTACTTCACCGAGGCCGCCAAGGTGCTCGGCTGGAGCGTCAACAAGATCCCCACCCAGGGCACCCCGCAGTCGGTCCAGGCCGCCTGGACGCAGGCCGTGCGCGACAAGCCCGACGCGGTCATCGCCTCCGGATTCCCGCGCAGCGTGTTCGCCAAGCAGTTGAAGCAGCTCAAGGACCTGGACATCCCCGTCGTCGAGTCCTCCACGGACGACACCGCGGGCGACGGCATCAGCATGCTCATCGACGGGCCCGACGTCGTGGACGTCGAGGGCAAGATCATGGCCTCCTGGGTGACCTCCGACAGCGGAGGCGACGCCGACACCGTCTACTTCGACATGCCGACGTACGGCATCCTCAAGCCGGTCGCCGACACCTTCCGCAGCGACTACGAGAAGTGGTGCGCGGGCTGCGGCTACGACAAGGTCGACGTGCCGATCACCGCCATCGGCAAGGACATGCCGGACCGCGTGGTCTCCTACGTCCGCGCACACCCCAAGGTCACCCACATCGTCTTCTCGCTCGCCCTGCTCAACGTGGGCGTGCCGGCCGCGCTGCGGGCCGCCGGACTGCAGAACAAGGTCCACACGATCGTCAACGTCGGCGAGTCCACCAACTACCAGTACATCGAGTCGGGTCAGACGCAGGCCGCCGTCGCGTTCAACAACATCGAGAACGCGTGGGCGCAGGCCGACGGGCTGGCACGGCACTTCACCGGCCAGTCGATGAAGGTGACACAGGACGCCCAGCTGCCGTTCATGCTCATCGACAAGGACAACCTGATCTCGACGAAGACGCAGTTCCCGCTCGTCGAGGACTACCAGGCACAGTTCAAGAAGCTGTGGGGCAAGAGCTGACGTCCCTTCCCGACGTCCCGCCACCGCACTGACGCTTCGCAGCACTGAAGCTACTTCAGCTTGGCTCACGACCCGATCGCGCGACACGGCGCATATGGGAGTCACCGCATGTCCACACAGCTGCTCCATCTCATACGTTCCCGCCCACTGGAGAAGGACCTGACCGTCCCCGAGAGCCCGCGAGTGGAGGTGGGCGCGTGATGGGCAACGTGATCGAGGCCGACTGGGTGGTCGTCGGCGGTGGCAGCGCGGGATGCGTGCTGGCCGCCCGGCTGAGCGAGGACCCCGCCCAGGAGGTCGTGCTCCTGGAGGCCGGCCCGGACTGGCGGTCCGCCGACGCCCCGCCCGAGATGCGCAGCATGAACGGCTGGCGGGCACTGGACGAGACGGCGTGCGCTCCGTTCCAGTGGCCCGGTCTGGAATCGCGGCGCAGCACCGCTCAAGAGCGCCGCCCGCATGTGCGCGGGCGGGGTCTGGGCGGTTCGTCGTCGGTGAACGGGATGATCGCCATCCGTGCGCTGCCGGACGACTACGACCGCTGGGCGTCCTACGGCTGTCCCGGCTGGTCGTACGAGGAGATGCTGCCGTACCTGCGGCGCATGGAGAGCGACGCGGACTTCGGCGACCGGCCCCACCACGGCGCCGACGGGCCGATCCCGGTGCAGCGGCTCGGGCGGGAGGCGTGGGGCCCCGCCGACCATGCACTCGCCGAAGCCGCCCTGAACATCGGCCACCCGTGGTGCGACGACCACAACGGGCCCACGGGCACCGGCGTTTCGCCCTACGGCATCAACTCCCGCGACGGCGCTCGGGTCACCGCCAACGACGGCTACCTGGAGCCCGCCCGGCAGCGGCCGAACCTGCGGATCGTGGGGGACGCCACGGTCGATCAGGTGATCGTCGAGGGCGGTCGCGCGGTGGGTGTGCGGGTGCGCGTCGACGGCACCTGGACGCAGGTCCGCGCCGCGCGGGTCGTGCTCTGCGCCGGGGCCGTGAACTCCCCCTCGATCCTGCTGCGTTCCGGCATCGGACCGGGCGGCCGGGTGGCGTCGCTGCCGGTCGGTGAGGGCATGCAGGAGCACCCGCTGGCGCTGTTCTGGCTCCACCAGCGCCCCGAGGCACGGCCCGGCCTGGACGAACGGCAGACCAACTGCTGTGTGCGCTACTCGTCCGATCTGGCGGGCGCGAGCGAGAACGACATGATGATCGTGTCGATCAACCAGACCCTCGCCCTTCCCGACATGAACGACTCGCACCTGGTGGCCGACGGAGCCCGCGGCACCTGGGGCGGTGCGGGCGGCGGCCACGCCTCGGGCGGCCCCGGGCTGCTGTGCCTGTGGGCCAACCAGGAGTTCTCCCGCGGCACCCTGCGCCTGGCCTCACCCGACCCGGACGTCCACCCCGTCATCGAACAGAACCTGCTGAACGACCCCGGCGACCTGACACGGATGCGGAACGGCGTCCACCGCTGCCTGGAGCTGATCCGGTCCGGTGCGTTCGACACCGCCTTCGAGCACATCGCCGTCGACCTCGCCGGCACGGGCACCGACGCGCTCACGGACGACACCGCCATCGACCGGTGGCTGCTGCACACCATCGGTGACACCGGCCACATCTGCGGCACCTGCCGCATGGGCGCGCCCGACGACCCGCGCACGGTGGTCGACCCGGCCGGCCGCGTGCTCGGCGTCGAAGGCCTGTGGGTCGCCGACGCCTCGGTCTTCCCCGAGGTGCCGCGGGCCAACACCAACCTGCCGACCATCGCCGCCGCCGAACGGCTCGCGGACCTCATGACAGGTCGCACGAACCCGGCCACCGGCGTCGAAAGCCTGGCCGTACAAGGCAGGTCGTGATCGGGATGACGGACACAGTGACGACAAGCCCGGTGCTGAGCATCACCGGACTGTCCAAGCGCTTCGGCGGGACCCAGGCGCTGCGGGACGTCGATCTGGACATCGCGCAGGGCGAGATCCACGCCCTGGTCGGCCCCAACGGCTCCGGCAAGTCGACCCTCATCAAGATCCTCGCCGGCTACCACCAGGCCGACGCGGGAGCCGACGCCCGGCTGGACGGTGAGCCCTTCGACCTCGGCTCGGACCACGACCGGCTGCGCTTCGTCCATCAGGAGCTGGGCCTGGTGGGCGAGTTGAGCGCGATGGACAACCTGGCGCTCAGCCGGGGCTTCGCCCGCAGCCGCCTCGGCAACATCCGCTGGCGCGAGCAGGAGCAGCGCACGGTGGAACTCGTCCACCGGTTCGGCCTGGACATCGACGTGCGCCGCCCCCTGGTGGACGCCACACCCGTGCAGCGCACGGTGGTGGCCATCGCCGCCGCACTCCAGGGCTGGGAGGCCGACCAGGGCCTGCTGGTCCTGGACGAACCGACCGCCGTACTCCCGCCGGGCGAGGTCGGCAAGCTCCTGGACATCGTGCGGGAGGTACGGCGGGGCGGGGCGAGCGTGCTGTACGTGTCGCACCGCCTCGACGAGATCTTCCAGGTGGCGGACCGGGTGACCGTCATCCGCGGCGGCCGGCGCATCGCCACCCGGCCCGTGCGGGGGCTGACGCCGCAGAGCCTCGCCTCCCTCATGGCCGGCGAGGCGACGGAGCGTTCCGCCGAGCGCCCGAAGGTCCCGGCGACATTGCGGTCCGGCGAATCCGCCTTGGAGGCGCGGGAGTTGACCGGCGGTCCGCTCCGGGGGCTCGGCTTCTCCCTCGCCCGCGGTGAACTGCTCGGTGTCACCGGGCTCGCCGGTTCCGGTCACGACGTGCTGCCGTACGTCGTGACCGGCGCCTGGCCCGGTGACGTACAAGGGCAGTTGCGCTGTCCCGCCCGGTCGCCGGAATGGTCCGACGCCTCCCGCGCCGCACGCCTCGGCATCCCCCTGGTACCCGGCGACCGAGCGGCCCACGGTGTGATCGCCGATTTCAGCGTCGCCGAGAACCTCACGCTGCCCCTGCTGTCCCGGCTCCGTACGGGGCGGCGCATCCTCGACGGCCGGCACGAGGCCGCAGTCGTCGACGACTGGGTGGAACGGGTCGGGATCCGTACCGCCGGCCGCCACGCACCCATCACCACACTCAGCGGCGGCAACCAGCAGAAGGTCGTGATGGCCCGCTGCCTGGCCCTCGAACCCGAGGTTTTGGTGCTGTGCGAGCCGACGGCCGGTGTCGACATCGCCACCCGGCTGCAGCTCTACGACCTGATCAAGGAGCAGGCGGCCCAAGGACTCGGCGTCATCGTCTCCTCGTCCGACGTGGGCGACCTGCTCGCCCTGTGCACCCGGGTCCTCGTACTGCGCGACGGCCAGGTCGTCCGGGAGATCGCCGGTGACGCCATCACCGAGCCGACGCTCGTCCATGCCATGGAAGGAACCGAAGCATGAGCACCACCGCCGCCGACCCCACCGGCACCGGCCCGTCCGTGGGCGAGCCGACCGAGGCGCCACCCGCCGCGCCGCCGACTCGACCCCCGCTGGGACGCCGTGCGCTGACGGGTCTGTCCTTCACGAACATCGGCGCGGTCTACGTGTGGATCGTGATCATCGTGGTGTTCTCGTTCTGGGCGCCGGACACGTTTCCCACCTGGCAGACGTTCCAGCAGGTGCTCAACAGCAACGCGGTGACCGGCCTGGTGGCGTTGAGCGTGGTGCCGCCGCTGGCCGCGCGCGTCTTCGACCTGTCGATCGCCTACACGATGTCGCTGACCGGAGTCATCACCGCCAAGGTGATCATTTCCACGGACATCGGCGCCGGGGGCGCGATCGCCCTCGCCCTGGGCACCGCCCTGGTGATCGGCGTGATCAACGGAATCGTCGTGGTGACGCTGCGGGTCGACTCGTTCATCGCGACACTGGCGACCGGGTCGCTCATCCAGGCCTTCATCACGATGTTCACCGACGGCACGTCGATCACCGGCGTCAAACTCCTGCGCGAACCCTTCGCGAGCATCGGGCAGAAGAGCGCGGGCGGCTTCACCATCCCCGTCCTCTACCTCCTGGTGGTGGCGGTCGCGCTGTGGTTCGTCCTGGAGCACACCGCGAGCGGGCGCCGCCTGTACGCGACGGGCTTCAACTCGGACGCCGCACGCCTGCAGGGCGTACCCACCGACCGGCTTCGCTTCCTCACCCTCGTCGCGTCCTCGGCGATCGCCGGATGCGCGGGCGTCGTCTTCGCCTCACAGATCGGCTCCGGCTCTCCGGAGGCCGGCACGCCCTATCTGCTGTCGTCGTACGCCGCCGCCTTCGTCGGCGCCACCCAGCTCCGCGCGGGCCGCTTCAACTCCTGGGGGACGGTCATCGCAATCCTCCTGCTGGGCACCGGGACGGTGGGCCTCGGCCTGGCGACCTCCGCCCAGTGGGCCCCCAGCCTGTTCACCGGTCTCGTCCTGATCGTCGCCCTGGTCGTCACCGGCGGACGGCTCGGCCTCCGCACCCGCCTGACCCGGCGCCGCGCGCCTCGCAAGGAGGCCGTCTGAGTCATTGCCGCGATCAGGCGGTGCGGCCGGTGTGGCGGGGCGGCTTTCCGTAGCGGGGACGGAGCGGTACGGGCGCAGCGCACTTGTTCCGCAGCTGTCGTATTCCTGAGCAGGAAGGTCTATCAGCCCCTCGCACGTGGCGCTGGGCCGTGCGAATTCGCTGGTCGGCAGAAGGGCCGGTACGGGATGCTGCACGTGTGATCGAGCGAGACGCCGCCGTTCGGGCTGTCGAAGAACAGCTGGAGCATGACTATCAGCAGTGGCGGGCAGTGAGTGTGGACGCGTTGCGGATGGCTGTGGTCCGTGTAGTGGAGCACGAACTGGTGTGGATCCTCTTCTGGCAGTCCGAGGAGTTCGTACGCACTCGGAACCGGGGGCACATGCTGATCGGCAATGGGCCGTACCTGGTCGACCGCGTCGACGGGGGACTGCACCAGATCGGCGTCGTCTCCGCGAAAACTGGGGAGTGGGAGACCGACTACCGGGCCCGGATACGTGGGCTGCCGGTGCGCACCGAAGTAGACGACCTGCACGATGCGCTCCGTGGAGTCGCGGCTGCGCGCGGACGCATGCACGCTGTGCGGACACTGCGCCAGAGGCTGCCAATGTTCTCGCCTGCGGAGGCCATCGAGTACGTGAGCGCGCTGCTGGCCGGTAGTGCGCCCGCGCGCCTCGTGGCCGTCGCCACCAAGGAACTCGTCGAGCCTCTCAACCCGGTACTTGCGGTGACAACCATTTCGAACGGGGCGGTGATCCGGACCGCGCCCCGACCGTCGGCGCGCAGGCCCCACGCTTCACCCTCCCCTCCGCGACCGGGCAGAGCCTGGCCCTGGACGACCTGCTCACCGACGGCCCTGTCGTCCTGACCTTCTACCGCGGCGCCTGGTGCCCGTACTGCAACCTCGCCCTGCGCTCCCTCCAGCAGCACCACGAGGCCATCACCGCCCGCGGCGCCCGCCTGGTGGCCGTCTCCCCGCAGGTCCCCGACGAGTCCCTCACCCTCACGGAGAAGCACGACCTCGCCTTCGACATCCTCAGCGACATCGGCTCCGACACCGCAAAGCAGTACGGCCTCGCCTTCGACCTCCCCGACGACCTCGCCACCGTCTACGACAAGCTCGGCTTCGACCTCCAGCGCGTCAACGGCGGCCACCCGCGCACCCTCCCGCTGCCCGTGCCCTACGTCATCAACCGCGACGGCGTGCTCCGCTGGGCCTTCGTCAACACCGACTACACAACCCGCGCCGAACCGGCCGACCCCCTCGACGCCCTCACCGCACTGAACTGAGCCGACGCGCGCGGTCAGCCCCAGGCGGAAGCACCGACTTCCGCCTGCCCCGGCGCCGGACCGCCCAGCGGCACGAACGTGGGGTACCGGCACCCGGTTCGCTTCGTACGAGTTCGGGAGACCCGACCGGACGCAGACGTGCCGGGATTCGCCGGATGAGCTCGGCCCCCAGGACTCCTGGGGCACATTCCGGCAGCGAACGAACCCATTCGATGAGACAGCGGTAGCAGGTCACATGGGCGGCGAGCCGGTCGCATGAGGTGCCGCCGCCTCGCGTCGAGCGGTACGGAACCGGACATCGACCTGGCGCTGCTCGACATCCAGGCTCGCGACACAGGCCGCCATAAGGGCTGTCCCCGAGAAGAACACGGCGGCCCACGGCGGGGTGTTCACGTCCACATCGAAGAAGACGAGCAGGCCCGCGCCCGGGAACACACCGAAGGTCCACGAACCGCAGACGGTAGCCACCGTCAGACCCTGATGGAGATCGGAGAAACCAGCGACATCCTGTGGCGTCGCCGCCCGTCCCGGCCACGCGACCGGGATCAGGGTGACCGCCCGGCAGGCCAGGCAGGCGAGTTGGATGACGGCACAGCCTGAGAGCGGGCGCGACCAGTAGTACACCACCGGCCACCGCGTCGAACATGCCTTCCCAGAACCATGCCCGGGTGATCTTCCTCAGTCTCTGGTTGCTTCTGATGCTGTCGAGCCTGTGCCGCCCCCGTGTGTCGGTAGTGGCCCTGGCTGATTCATACCCACGCCGTGACGACTCGGTGGGTGGCAACGGATCATGAAGCACATGTCTGACACATCTCGACGAAGACTCCTCGCCGCCTTCGCGGCCTCTGCCGCCGCCCCGCTCACGGGACTGGCCGCAGCCCCGGCACGTGCCGCCGCGGTCACGGACGTGCCGGCCTTCCCGGGGCCGGATGGCCTGTCCTCGGCCCGTTCGTGGGTGCGCATGGCGCCCTTGGACGCCACGTACTTCACCCCGGTGGCCCTCACGACCCCGCTCACCACCACCGTGCTCGCCGGCACCCCGGCCCGCACCGAGGTCACCTCCGGCGGCAAGCGCGTCGCGCTGCTGACGCACGGCGCGCGAACCGTCGTACTGCCCGGCCCGCAGCGGACGTTCGCGGAGAACAAGCGGCCCTTCTCGGAGGAATTCCAGCGGACACTGCCGGATCTCGCGCTGGACAAGGAGGAGCGGGTGTACTGGGGCACCTCTCCCGGCGGCGGCAGGTGGATCACGTCCGACACCTTCAAGACCGACTTCTCGGTCGTGCCGGGCACCGGGATCATCGACCTCACGACCGCCGGGTACAGCCGGCACGCCAGCCTGCTCGACGAGCACATCACCGACGTCGACGTGCGCTGCACGGCCAGGTTCGACAAGGTCCCGACCGGACAGGCCTGTTCGTTCGCGCTGACCTTCGGCTACGTCAGCACCCAGAATCACTACCGGGCGCGGCTGTCCTTCCTCACCTCCGGTGCGGTCGAGATGCGGTTGGAGAAGGAGGTCGACAACGACGTGACCGCGCTGGGAACGGCGGTCACACAGGCCACGGGTGTGCAGGCAGGATCCGACTGGACGATCCGGGTGCGGCGGGAGAGTGCCCGGATCCAGGCGAAGGCCTGGCCGTCCGCGTCGGCCGAACCATCTTCGTGGGCCTTCGACCTCAACGACTCCACGCCCTCGTTGACCAAGGGCCGGGTGGGTCTGCGCGCCTTGGCCAACGAGGGCTGCACCAACCTGCCGGTCCGCCTGTCCGTGAGCCGCCTCGAGGTGGACGCCGCGAACTGGGCGGTCCTGCTGACCGTCGCCCACGGTGACTGGGTGCGTCTGCTGCCGGAGCCGTTCGACGGTACCTGGACGGCCGAGCTGGAGCAGACGATCCGCGGCTGGGCCGGATCCACCGTCCCGGACGTCCTCGCGTACGCCGCGATGTTCCTCGGCGGCGCTGCGACGGTCACGGCCGGCGCCGGACCGGCCCAGGGCAAGCAAGTGCTGGGCGAGGCCGGGTACGGCTATCTCGACCCGCAGGGCTACCGGCTCGAGGGCGCCGACTTCCACGAGTACATGAAGGTCGGCTGGACCTTCCCGGACGGCACGTACAAGGGGCCGTCCAGCAAGCAGGTCGGCAACCTCGACTGCTCGGGCTACACGCGCATGGTCTACGGCTACCACCTGGGCTTGCCCCTGGCCGCGGAGGAGGACACCTCGGGCACGCGGATCCCGCGCAAGTCCCGGCACATCGCCGACTACGCGCCGGGCGTGGTCGTCGACCGTGCCACCGGGGCCACCCCGCAGGCCGCGGCCCTGCTCCAGCCCGGCGACCTGGTGCTGTTCAACGCCGACTCCGGTGACGACGGGGTCAGCCCGACCCTCGACCACGTCGGCATCTACGTGGGTCTCGACGACGCCGGCGGACGCCGCTTCCTCTCCAGCCGCAAGACGGCCAACGGGCCCACCATGTCCGACCTGGGCGGTGCGTCCCTGCTCGACGACTCAGGGACCTACGCCAAGACACTCCACACCGTGCGCCGTATCTGAGCCCGGCCGGGAGCCACCACGCCCCACACGAACCGGTGGGTGTGGGCTCCCTCCCTGGCCTCCGCGGGGCCGTGCACTCTCATGTCCTGCTGGGCCAGGTGGAGTTCGCCCTGGCCCAGCACGACCAGGGGCGGCGCGGGCAGTTGCGTACGCAGCGGCGGCGGCTTCGGCGACGCGGGAAACCGCTCTACGAGGTCTCGGCCCGCGCCGTCGCCGCAACTGCCCTGGCCGCGCTGGGCGATCACGCGACCGGCCTGGAGGAAGAAGCCCGTGCGCAGGCGCTGTTCCAGAGTGATCTGTGACAGCGCTGTGACCGGAGGTGTGGGCTCCGCCACAGCCCACGAGGGCGTCCCCCTGGTGTGGTGGGCGGATGTCCACCGCCTCCCGCACCGCTCCCGCCGTCCTCGCCGCCGCCCTGCTGCTCGCCGCCTGCGGGTCCCAGAGCGTCTCGCCGGGCGGAGGTGCCGGCGGCGGCCCGGTCCGGACCGAGGCACTGTGCCCGTCGGGCCTCTCCCGGTACGGCAGTCCGCCGTCCTCAGAACCGTCCGTTCGTCCCTCCGGCACGCCGACCGCGCTCCCCCTGCCCTCCGTCGGAGGTACGGCCGAGGACGGCGTCAAGATCACCGCGCTGTACGCCTGGGGCCCGGACGGCGGCTGCGCGGGAGTCGCCTACAGCGCGGTCTTCGAACTGACCAACCGGCAGGCGGAGACCGCCACGTACACGCTGACCTTCGGGTTCCTCTCGGGCTCCGGAGGCGCGGTCGACAACGTGGAACACACCGTCGAGGCGGTCGGGCCGGGGCGGACCGTCAAGGGCACCGTCGTCATGGGGGAACCGGTCGGGAACGCACCCGAGGTGACGGGCATTGAGGTGATCAAGACACGTAGCGTTCCAGAAGCCGAGGTGCCGTCCGCCTCGGGAACGTGCCCGAAGTCGGGCATGCGCCTCTACGCCGACCAGGGGGACGCGGCCATGGGGCTGCGCGTCGTCGGCCTGCACCTGGTCAACTGCGGTACCGGGCCCCTACGGCTCAAGGGCTACCCGAAGCTCACGATCCAGGACGAGGACCACCACACCGTGGATGGCGTACAAATCCTCCAGGGGACCGATCAGATCAGTACCGGCCTTGGTGGGGACGGCAGACCGCAGCCGGTCGTCCTGCGTCCGGGTGAGGCTGCGCTGGCCGAACTGGCCTGGCGGAACACCACCCAGGCCGGCGAACCGGTGAACGCGCCCTACGCCCGTGTATGGGCCACGCCCGCGGCCGATCCCGTGACGGTGACACCGGAACTCGACCTCGGGACGACCGGAGAGCTCGGCGTCGGTGCGTGGCGCAAGGACGAAACGCACCGGGAACCGGCCGGCACCACCGCACGTCCGTGATCGCGCTCCTCGCCCTGATCGCGTGCGCGCTCGTCGTGTACCTTCTCGCGCACCCGCGTACGGCATCCGGGATCAAGGTCGTCCTCCTCACCGCGCCCCCGGTGGCAGGAGTCATCTGGCTTCTTGAGGAGGTGTACAAGAGGCTGTTCACCGCAGTGGCCGTCGCCGCGGTGTTCGTGGTCGTCCTGATCGCGCTGCTTGGGCTCCTCGGCCACCCTCGCCTGCCGATCTGGGCGAAGATGATCGTGTTCGGCACGGTTCCGGTGGCGGCGCTGGCCTGGCTGCTGGTGGTCACGGCGGACGACACGCTCAAGGACCCCGGCGAGGACCCGTGCTCCATGTACTACGGGGGCGTCGGTGTCTCGAAGGCGTTTCCCCCACAGGCGTACTGCCGCTACGAGGACGGCAGCACCCACCACCTCGCGACCGGCACCCAGTTCGTGTTCTGGGTCTGCTTCGCCATCAGCCTGGCGCTGCTGTCGATGGGCCTGTGGCAGGCGGTACGGGACCCGAGAACGCTCGTGCGGCAGTTCCGCTCCGGGGTGAGTCAGTCCACTACAGGAACCCCATGAGCTGCGCCACGGCCGCCGATTGACGTAGGTATCGCCGGATGAGTGGACTTGGCCACCGCCCGGCAGGGTGATCATGGTGGGGGCATGTCTGACAACCGATCAGCTGCGGCACCGTATGTGGTGCGGCTCCCCCAGTACACGAAGGCGGACACACCGGCCTGCGGCGACTGCCTGTCGCTATCGGTGATGCCGAGACAGAGGTGGTGGGAGTCGGCGGGGTGGCCGTCGCCCCCGGTATGCAAGGTCGGAGCCTGGCTCGGCTCGTCGTCACAGCTGCACTGGAGCACACCCGCACGATGGGTCCTCAGCATGCACTCCTGTTCTGCCGGCCTCCCCTCGTGCCGCTCTACCGTCGCCTCGGATGGCACCCGCTCGATACGGACGTACTGGTCGAACAACCCGAAAACCGCCTGGTGACCATGCCGCTGCGGACCATGGTGACGCCTCTGCGCGACGGTGCCCACTGGCCCTCAGTGCCATTACGGCTCTTCTCGCTCTCTATGTGACGCACGGTCACCCGGCCCGGCGGCAAGGGGCCTCGTCAAAGGCCACGTGGCTTTCAAGATGCTCAAGCGACTCAACAAGCGCGCAGTTCGGCCGGGCGGTCCAGGGCATACACCGTGACGGGGCGGCCCTGCAGATGGTCCTCTCGACGCGGCGCGAACCCCAGGCGCGCGGCCACCCGCACCGAGGCGTCATTGCCCGCCCGGATGAGAGCCGTGAAGTAGTCGTCGTCAAGCTCGGCGAACCCCCAGTCCAGACACGCTAGAGCGGCCTCGGTCGCAAACCCGTGCCCCCAGTGATCCGCTCGAAGCGTCCACCCCAGTTCCACCTCATCGAACTGCTCCCAGTACTGCAGGCCGCTTCGACCGATGAACTCCCCGCTCGACTTCAGCTCGATCGCGCACAGACCATGGCCTCGCTCAGCCCACTGCCGCTCGATCGCAGTGAGGCGTTCGAGTGCTTGCTGACGCGAGAAGGACCCGACGAAGCGGTTGACCTGCGGGTCGGCATGAAGCTCGACGAAAACGTCTACGTCGGACACACGCAGAGGCCGCAGGAGCAGCCGCTCAGTCTCGATCATGGGTCCGAGGATAATTCTCGCCGCCACCGAGCCCCCACGGTCTACGGCGTGGGATTCCGCGTCACTGGTGATGTTCTCCGTCTACGGGGCGGCGGAGCGGGAGCAAGCGATCCGGGGCAAGCCCGCCCGCCGACCCTGCCAAGGCTTGGACCGTCATAGCCGCGGTTCTCGATTCCCGCCCCCGCACCGCACCCGCACCCGCACCCGAGCTCAGCTGCAGCACAAGCCAGTACTCCTGTCGCGCACATGCTGGAACGAGCAGGCCTGGCAGCACTCAGCCGCGACCAGACGAATTCGCCGCCCTCAGCGACGAGTTCCTCGGCTGCCCGCCGTGCTGGGCGTGCGGCGTGCCGCAGCTCACAGCGGCTGTGGGACGGGGGCGGGGAACAACCGGAGCTGGTTGGCCGTTCATCCGTATGTGGCTGGTGGGGGGGGACAGTGTCCCCGGGCCTCACCTATAGCCCATGGGGACGATCGTTCGGCTGAAGCCCCATGGAGCCTTTCGCCGAGAGGCGACCGCCCTCCGCACGCCACCGCACACGGCCCCGGCTGGTCTCCCCCGTCCAGCCGGGGCTTTCGTGCGCCGACAGTCCGCGCGACCCCGATCTCGCCCCTTCCCTGGCCGCCTTTCAGGCGAGGTGAAGCGTGCTCAGGGCCGTGGTCCAGTCGGTGACGATCGCCTGCTGTGCGGCGGCGAGGGTGACTGTGCCCTTGCAGACCGCGGTGTGCAGCTTCGTCTCCACCGGGTCCTTCGCGTTGTTGACCCCGGAGCCCTTCTTGTGGCCGGGGTCGGCCGGCTCGACCCACAGGTTGCGGTAGTCGTTGGGGTCCCCGCCCAACTGCAGGCTGATCAGGTGGTCGTACTCGGCATCCCCCATGCGTCCGGTGAAGCCGTAGGAGGCGGCGTTGAGCTTCTTCTCTTTGCCCGTCACGTACGTGGAGGGGCGCACCCCGGAGGTGTAGCCGCCCTTGCGGCAGATCGTCGAGGCCAGGTTCGCCTGAGTGACCGCCGGGGATATCGCGCCCGGCGTGCAGGCCGGATCCTCCAGCGGTTCCCCCTTGAGGTACCGGTAGTGGCAGGAGCCCGCGGCCGGCTGCTTTTGCACCGTGTAGTGCTTCTGCGGTCCCGCCCCCACCGCGATCGCCCGCGCCGAGCCGGTCGGCGCTCCCGTCACCGGACTCTGCGTCCCGGACGACGTCGACGTGCCGAGGGAGACGGGTGAACAGCCCGCCAGCAGCAGACTGGTGAGCAGGATGGGCGGCACGGTACGGCGGGCAGAACGCATGATGGTCCCTCACAGGCAGACGGTGGCACAGTGGCTGAGCAGATGCTCCTCCATGCCGCTGTCCTGCCGCCGCGCGGGGTCCGGCTTCGTCGTCCGACACGTCGCCGCGCCCTCGGGTGAGGTCGGCGGCGGCTCTTGGAGCCACTTGCCGGAGCGTGCGTTGGTGGTGCTCGGCTCCCCGCTGCGGCTGCGTCACCGTTGCCGGTTCCGCCCGGGCGCCCCTCCCCCTGCCGGCAGCGCTCGTACGGACCGGGCGACCTCGTCGCGGAGGTCGTCGAGGCTGTGGTCGGGGCCGAGGACCATGCGCCGCAGCTGGGGCATGGCGATGCTCCAGCCGGCCAGGGCGAGGGTGAAGAACACGCGGGTCCGCGCGTCGCCGTCCGGCCCGTCGGATTCGGCGGCGTCGATCTTGTCCTGGTAGTGACGGGTGCGGGCTTCTTCCGCCGGGACGGGCTCCTCGCCGATCTCCAGGGCCTCCCACATCACCAGCCGCAGGGCCTCGGGGTGGGCGCGGTGGTAGTCGAAGAGGCGCTCGGCGTAGCCGGGCAGGTCGTCGCTGGGTGGGACGGCCTCGGCGAGGTCGGCCAGGGTGCGTTCGACGACGACGGCGAATAGCTTGTTCTTGTCGCCGAAGTAGTCGTAGATCGCACGCTTGTTGGCCTTGGCCGCGGCGGCGATACGGTCCACCCGGGCGCCGGCGACGCCGTGCGCGGCGAACTCCGTGGTCGCCGCCGCGAGGATGCGTTCTTTGGTCGCCGTGGAGTCGTATGCCATGCAACCGATGGTAACGAACTGGTTCGTTTGACGAATTTCAATGGTGCGTGCCACGCTCGATGACCGAACCATCCAGTTCGTTCGGTTGGAGCTGAGTGATGTCCCGCAAGCTGCCTCTCCTGATGGCACTGGCCTGTGGCGTCGGCGTGGCGAACGTCTACTTCCCCCAGGCCCTCACCCCCCTCATCGCCGACGGTCTCGGCGTCACGCCGGCCACGGCGGCGATCGTGGCGACGGTGACCCAACTCGGTTACGCCGTCGGAATCTTTCTGCTGGTGCCCCTCGGCGACCGCCTCCCCCGCCGCCCGCTGATCACCGGCCTGCTCGCGACGACCGGGGCAGCCCTCCTCGTCGCCGGTCTCGCCCCGGCCACCGGCCTCCTCCTGGCGGCAGGTGCCGTGGTGGGCGTGGCGACCGTGGTTCCGCAGCTCCTGCTGCCCATGGCCGCGGGTCTGGTCGAGTCCGACCGGCGCGGCAGTGTGATCGGCACCCTCCAGGCGGGCCTGATCGGCGGCATCCTGCTGGCCCGCACCTTCGGCGGCGTACTGGGCGAGCACCTGGGCTGGCGCGCCCCGTACCTTGTCGCCGCCGTGCTCACCGGGCTGCTGGCCGTCGTCCTCGGCCTCGCCCTGCCGGGCAACGCACCGGCCGTGCACGACCGCTACCCAACCCTGCTCGCCGACACCCTGCGGATGCTGCGCGACGAGCGGGAGCTAAGGCGCTCCGTGCTCTTCCAGGTCACCCTCTTCGGCGGGTTCAGCGCGGCCTGGACCGCGCTGGCCCTGCTCGTCACCGGACCGCGCTACGGCATGGGCACCCAGGCCGTGGGGCTGCTGGCCCTGATCGGGGCGGGCAGCATGTTCTGCGCCCCGGCGGCCGGCCGCTGGGTCGACCGGCTCGGCGCCGACCGGGTGAACCTGTGGTGCATCCTGGCCGCCCTCGCCGCGGCGGCGGTGCTCAGCGCGGGCGCGCTGGGTGGAGCCGTGGGGCTGGTGGCGCTCGCATTCGGACTGCTCCTTCTGGACGTGGCGGTGCAGTGCGGTCAAGTCGCCAACCAGGCCCGCATCTTCGCACTGCGCCCCGAGGCCCGCAGCCGTCTGAACACCGGCTACATGACCTGCGCGTTCCTCGGCGGCAGCGCAGGGTCATGGCTCGGCACCCGCGCCTACGTCCAGCTGGGATGGGGTGCCGTCTGCACCCTCATCGCCCTTGCCGCGGTCCTCGCCCTCGCCGCGTACATGACCGTTCGCCGCGGGCAGCGCAGCAGCCAGGAGACCCCGCCGCGGTTGGCCGATCTGCCGCGGTGAGGTCCCCGCCAGGCACCGAGGCGGTACACCGCCTGGTCGCGCGAGGCCGCACCGTGCCGAGAGCGCCGACTCGGCACGGTGCGGCGGTCGGTGCGGTCGGGGGTCAGCCGCCGTTGAAGCGGTGGGACCCTGCAAAGACCCGGTAGACCTTGTACGGCGCGCCGCCCGAGGTGTCGTCACGTACGTGGGTGGCACCCCGGGGCGCGGTGACGGGCTTGTCCTGGGTGGGGACCCAGATCTCGGCCGCCGTGTTGTACGGGATGGTCACCGCGAGGTCGATCCGGCCGTCCTGGCGGCGCCGCCATTGCGAGGACACCTTGCCGCGCACGGTGTCGATCGAGGCGCTGACATGGTTCAGGAGCGCAGGCGACAGGTCGGTGTCCTCGGTGTTCTCCGGGACCCGGCTGTTGACGGCGGCCGCGGGGATGTACGGGCGGATGCGCAGCGTCTCGTAGGCGGTTGACGTCGGCCTGATGCCGGCCAGGCTCTGGTAGAACCAGGTGGCCACGTTGGAGCGGTAGTGGTGGTCGACGGAGAGCCGGTCGGTCCACTGCTCCCACAGCGAGGTGGCGCCCTTGGCGATCTGGTACACGTAGCCGGGCACGCCGGTCTGGGTGACGGCCTTCAGCGCGGTGTCCGTGTAGCCGTACTCGCTGAGGATGTTGAACTCGTAGCGCGAGCCGTACATGTCGTTCTGGAGGTGCTGTCCGGCGGACGTGATGCGGTCGGCGAGCAGCTTGGCGAGGGCCTTCTTGTTCTCGGCGAGCGGCTTGGTGCCTGGCAGGTATCGGGGATCGCCGGGGTCGAGGTCGGAGCCGGGGACCAGGTCGAAGGCAATGGCCATGGCGTTCTCGCTGGAGATGCTGCCCTGGGTGAAGTACCCCTGTGAGGCGTCCCAGTAGTCGCCGATGAACGCTCTGCGCAGGGTGCGTGCCAACTGGGCGTAGTGGGCGGCCCGTTCGGTACGGCCCAGCCTGCGGCCGACCTCGTCCATGTAGTCGCAGAAGTGGATGTAGCACGCGAGGCTGATGACGGCGTTGCTGCCGGGGGCCTCGGCACCGGAGTAGGCCCCGAGCGAGGCCTCGTACTTGTAGCCGTTCTCGGCGGTGAACAGCGTCTCGTAGTACTTCAGGAGGGTGTCCTGGTGGTCGTACAGCTCGGCGAAGAGACTGCTGTTGCCGTAGTACGTGTGCAGCTCCCTCGGGATGACGAAGTACGCCGAGTCCCAGGCCGGGACCGCCTTCCATGTGGCGTTCCAGCCGGGGGTGTGGTCGTAGCCGTATCCGCCCTTGGCGATCGGTACGAACATGGGCAGCTGGCCGGTGGAGATCTGTGTGTCGGGGAAGTGGCGCAGGTAGTTGGTGAGGACGGCGTTGACGTCCCAGGTGAGGGATTCGGACTCGGAACTGGCCATGGCGTCGCCGGTCCAGCCGTTCTTCTCGCGGGACGGCGTGTCGGTGGGCTTCTGTACGAGGTTGTTCTGTTCGGCCCACTCCAGGTTGCGGTGGAGGCGGTTGAGCAGGGCGTTGTCGGTGGTGAAGGTGCCGGTGCGGGCGAAGCCGGAGCGGGCGACGCCGACGGTCAGGACGTCGGCGTCCCGGGTGAGGTCGGGGGTCCGGCCGAGAACGGCCTCGAGGTTCATGACCTCCAGGTAGCGGAAGCCGAAGTGGCTGAACTGCTGTTCCCAGGTCTGCGTCGGCCGGCGGCCCAGCGTGTAGTAGTGCGTTTGGAGATTGGCGTCGTGCTGGAAGTTCTCCTCCTCCACGGAGAACGGGGAGGAGGCCGTGCCGTCGCCGCCGCTGATGCGGTTGCCACCCCGGATACGGAGGGTGAGGCCCTCCCTGTCGGAGTGGATACCGGTGAGGGACAGCCGTACGAGGCCGGTCATGATCTGGCCGTAGTCCAGGACCCAGACGCCCGAACCGAGTGCCGTCTCGGTGAGTGATATCGGGCGCAGGGTCTGGTTGACCAGCACCGGTTCCGCCTCGTGGGCGCGAACAGCCGCCGGTCGGAAGCCGTCGGGGATCGTCGTGGCGGGGAGTGCGCCGTGGTACTCGGGCGACGGTCCCGAGCAACTGCCCGGCGGGATCAGCACGGTGGCCGGGCGCCAGTCACGGCCCGTGCGGTGGCCTGTTGAGCGCCACTCCCCCAACTCGTCGGCGCGGCGGGCATCGTACTTCTCGCCCGAGTAGACCGAGTCGAAGGTCGTGGGCCCGTCCGTGGTGAGCCAGTCCTTGTCGGTGACGAGGGTGGTGGCGGAGCCGTCGGTGTACGTCACGACGAGCTTTGCGCGCAGGCGGGGCGCGCCGCTGTACGGGGCGAGTTGCCAGTACCACTCCTGAGGAGTCGTCACCCCGTACCAGCCACGGCCCAGTTCGGCGGCGACGACGTTCTCGCGGCCATCCCGGAGCAGCCCGGTGACGTCAAAGGTGTCGTACAGGACCGTGCGGTCGTAGGTGCTCTGGTCGGTCAGGAGGCGGGGCACGTTGGTGTGGTCGCGGGTCGCCCGCTTGCCGTCGACGGTGATGAGGTCGCCGTTGACGGTGAAGGTGACGTTCCCGGCGGCGCTCAGATGCAGGCGGGCCCTGGAGACGCGGCGGCCGCGGGGCAGGGTGAAGGCGCGGCGCAGCAGGGGTGCCGGGTTGGCGATGGGGAGAATCGCGTTCTTGGCGGGGATGAACGGGTTCTTCGGCGCGAAGGTCAGGCCCGAGAGCGTGCCGATGCCGGCCTCGAAGGGATTGGCGCCGGTGGTGAGGTCGACGGCGAAGTCGGGGGCGCCGGTGCCGGTCACCTTGACGTTGCGGATGGTGGCGCTGGTGCCGCCGGCGAAGCCGAAGCTGCCGTGGCGGCGGATCTGGTCGCCGGTGAGGGTGCGGCTGTCGACCTCGACGCCGTTGACCGTGGTGGTGACGGTGAGGCCCACGGCCTTGACCTGGACGGTGTGGTCGCGGGTGGCCCAGGTGTTCTTGGTCAGGCCGGTCGAGGCGGGGATCGTGACTGTCGCCACGGGGACGGTGCGGGTGCCCGCGGTGGTGGGGTTGGTCTCGCTCTGGGGGTCGTAGTGGTTCACGCCCCAGTCGGGCTCGGAGGTGCCGTCGTCGATCCAGGTGTTGCCGGCGTAGTGACGGGTCGCCATGACTAGCCGCATGGCGTCGCCGCTCTGCGTGACAGTCCAGTTCAGGCCCTCGCCCCAGGTCTTGCCGATGGGTTCGGCGCGCAACAGCAGGGACAGGCCGGCGGTGGGGTCCGCGCCGCCGCGGAAGACGACCGTCCCGGTGAGGTCACGCCAATCGTGGTCCTGGGGCTGACGCCCCCCGATCCACTGCGCACCCGACCAGCCCTTGTCGCCCTTCGCCAGCCCGGTCTCCCAGCTCGCGGGCTCACTCCACGGTCCGGGGGTGCCCTTCTCGTCCCAGGTCCGCACTCTCCAGAAGTACGCCCGCTCCGCAGTCAGAGCCCCGCCGCCGTAGGCGACTCCGGTGCTGTCGGAGCTCGCCACCTTGCCGCTGCGCCAGACGTCCTCGGTGCCAGGGGCGGTGCCGACCCGGATCTCGTACGCGCTCTGCCTGGCGACCGGGGGCACCCAGCTGAAGGTCGGCTCGGTCTCGGTGCCCAGCGGCTCGGTGCGGGAGTTCACCTGCAGCCCGGCCGGTGCGGCAACGTGTCCGCCCGCCGCCCGGGCATACGGCGCGGCGGCGAGCGGGAGGGAAGCTCCGGCCGCCGCGGTCATGATGCCGATCATGTGCCGGCGGCTCAGAGCACTTCTGTTGTCCTCGTCCACGGATCGTTCCTTTCGTGAGCAGAAGGAATTGAAACGATTCAATACCTTCCAAGTGGAAAGCTTACGAATGGCACGGGCGAAGCACAATGGTTGCGTTCAGGGTGGCACCGGTCGCGGCGCCCCCATGTTCACTGGACGGACAGCGGCGTTGTGCGGGCAGGACGGCCTTCGGATACTCGCGTGTGACCGCCTGCCGCGATCGGCAGCCGACCGTCGCGAGGGGACACCGACGTGATCATCCAGGACGAAGCCCAACTCACCGCGGCCGTGCTTGCCGAGACGGAACGGGCCGGCGACCCGCGTGTCAAGGAAGTCATCCAGGCGCTGGTGCGCCATCTGCACGATTTCGCCCGCGAAGTACGGCTGACCGAGGAGGAGTTCGACACCGCCATCACCATCGTGACCCGGCTCGGCCGGCTCACGACGCCCAGCCACAACGAGGTCAGGCTGATGGCGGGCTCGCTGGGCCTGTCGACGCTGGTGTCCCTGATGAACAACGGCACCGAGGACAAGCCCACCTCGGCGAACCTGCTCGGCCCGTTCTGGCGCCAGGGCAGTCCGACCATGAACAACGGCGAATCGATCGTCCGCTCGCCCACCGGGGGACCACCACTGTTCTTCACCGGCCGAATCGTCGACACCAAGGGAAACGCGGTCGCAGGCGCGGCAGTCGACATCTGGCACGCATCACCGGCCGGCCTGTACGAAAACCAGGACCCCGAGCAGGCCGAGTGGAATCTGCGCGGCAATTTCTTCAGCGACGAGGAAGGTGTGTTCGCCTTCCGCAGCATCAAGCCTTCCGGCTACCCGATACCGGCAGACGGGCCGGTGGGCGATCTCCTGACCGCGCTCAAGCGCCACCCCTTCCGGCCGGCGCATCTGCATGCGCTGATCTACACACCGGGATACAAGACGATCGCGTCCCAGCTCTACAGCCACGACGACCCCATTCTGGAGTCCGACGCGCAGTTCGGTGTCGTACAGCGCCTCATCGGCACATATGTGCGCCACGAGAACGAGCCGGCGCCGGACACGGACGTAACCGAACCCTGGTACAGCCTGGAGTTCACCTTCGTCGTCGAGCCGGGCGAGGCCTGGCTGCCGACGCCGCCCGTGTCGGCCAAGCGCGACACGACGCCGGACCGCATGTGACGTGACCATGCCATCGCCCGGCAGGGGCCTGCCCTGCTTCACCCGAACGCCGCGCGACGCCACCCCGCACCTCCCGAGAGGAAACCGGTGATCACCGAAGCAGAACGTCGCGCAGCCGCGGCTGCCCTCATGCAGGCCGACCATGATCGTCAACCGATCACCCAGCTCAGCTTGACCTATCCCGATCTCGAGATCGTCGATGCCTATGCCATCCAGCAACTGTGGGCTGCGGAGCGGGTGGCGGCCGGAGCCCGGCTCGTCGGGCACAAGATCGGTCTGACGTCTCGTGCCATGCAGATGGCCTCGCAGATGACGGAACCCGACTACGGTTTCCTCACCGACGACATGGTCGTCAACGACGGCGCCTGTCTCGACGTGAGCCGCTACACGAAGCCCAGACTGGAGGTCGAGCTCGCGTTCGTGCTCGGCGCGGACCTGTACGGGCCGAACCTGCGCGTCCACGACGTCCTGCGGGCGACGGAGTACATCGTCCCCGCGCTCGAGGTCATCGACTACCGCACCGAGGTACCGCGCGCGATCACCGACACCATCGCGGACAACGCCGCCGCCGCGGCGATGGTCGTCGGTGGGCGGGTCGTGCGCCCGATGGACCTCGACGTCCGGTGGGTGGCCGCGACATTGGCGAAGGACGGGGTGATCGAGGAGTCCGGGGTCTCGGCCGCCGTCATGGGACACCCGGCGGCGGGCATCGCCTGGCTCGGGAACAAGCTCGCCGCGGTCGGTCGGCATCTTGAAGCCGGCCAGCTGCTGCTGTCGGGCTCGTTCACCCGACCCGTCTCGGTCGAATCGAACACCGTCATCCACGCCGACTTCGGCCCGTTGGGCTCGATAGGGGTGGCGTTCCGGTGACCGTGCACCACGCGCCGGCCGGCGCATCGCGGCCCTCACCGGGCCAGTGGCCCCTGCCGCCGAACGCGTTCAAAGCGGCGCTTGCCCGAGGCGAGCAGATGATCGGCATGTGGTGCTCGTTGGCAGATCCGTATCCCGCCGAGATCGTCGCCGGCGCCGGCTTCGACTGGCTGCTTCTCGACACCGAACACTCGCACGCCGATGTCGCGACCGTGCTCTCACAGCTCCAGGCGGTCGCCCCCTACCCCTGCTCGCCGGTGGTGCGTCCCCCGGTCAACGATCCCGTCGTGGTCAAGCGGCTCCTGGATGTCGGCGCGCAGTCACTGCTGATTCCGCAGGTCGAGTCGGCCGAAGAAGCGCGCGCCGCCGTCGCCGCCACCCGTTACGCCCCCACGGGCGTCCGCGGCGTGGCGGCACTGACCAGAGCGACCCGGTTCGGTCGGGTCAAGGACTATGCCGAACTTGCGCACACCGAACTGTGCGTGCTCATCCAGGTCGAATCGCGGCACGCCCTTGAGCAGATCGGGCAGATCGCGTCCGTCGACGGCGTGGACGGGATCTTCATCGGCCCCAGCGACCTGGCCGCCAGCCTCGGTCACCCCGGAGACCCGAACGCGCCCGGCGTCATCGAGGCGGTGGAGAAGGCAATCGGACGCGTGCTTGCGGCGGGCAAACCGGCCGGCGTCCTGACGACCAACCCCACGTTCGCGCGACGGTGCATCGATCTCGGGACCACGTTCACCGCCGTCGGCGTGGACGTAGGCCTGCTGGCACGCGGGGCCGACGCCCTCGCCCAGGCTTTCTGGCAACACGCCGCGGCGGCAGCCCCGCCCGGCACCGCGCGCGGGTCCTCGGAGACCCTATGAGGGTGGAGTCGTAGGGCCTGCCATCACGGGTCCGGAGTTCACCACGAAAAGACGTAGGCTTCGCCACGCCGTGGCCGACACCGTCCCGCAGCGGATCGCGCCTGGCCTGGCCACAGCTCCGCTGCCGCCGTAGGCCTTCTCAGGCGTCTCTCCGCGACCCTGCCTGACGTAAGTCACGCGGATGACTCGCAGCCCGGTGACTTCGCCGGCGGGCCCAGCAGGCGGGGCCCCTGCCGCTCAGCGGGACGCCGAGCGGCAGGGGCTCGCCTCAGCGAGCGTGCCCCGGGGCGGCTGCCAGCCTGGCGAGAACGTCCCGGCCGACCGCGCGACTGACGCAGATCACGCCGTCGTGGTCGAGCGCGGTGCGCGCAAGGCCTCGTCGACGCGCACGAGTTCGTCAAGCATCGCTGTCGCGGATCCGCTCATGACATCGTTCGCAACCAAGCCCCTTTCCTCGTCGATGAGTTGGTGCGCGAAGGGAACCGACACCGACTCGACGGCCGGTGTCATTTTCAAGGTGGTAACGACCTGCTTGATCATCTGCGCGGCCCGGGTGCCGGCCGAGACACCGCCGTAGCTGACCAGGCCGACCGGCTTGTACTGCCACTCTCGGTGCAGGAAGTCGATAGCGTTCTTCAACTCGGCGTTGTAGCCGAAGTTGTACTCCGGCATCACGAACACGAAGGCGTCCGCCTCCGCGACCTTGGCGCTCCAGTCACGGGTGTGCTGGTGAGTGTACGTACCCAGGCGCGGGTGGTGCGGCTCGCCCATGAACGGCAGGTCGACCTCGGCCAGGTCCACCAGCTCGATGTCGTCGAATCCGCCGTGTTCCTTGGCGTGGCTCTCGAACCACTCACCGATGGTCAGGCCGATCCGGCCCGGCCGGGTGCTCGCGATGATGATCTTCAGCTTGGTCATGGGCAGCAGCCCGCCGGCACGCCGACATCGGGGGCCGGGTCATCGACGGCATGTGGAGCCGGGTGCCCTTCGACTGCAAGCAAACAGGTGCTGCCCCGCCGGCCCATGACCGCTGCCGAGGCGGTGGGCACAACGGACGCCGCCAGTAGTTGGCCTGTCCAACAAGGCCGCCGGTAAGGTCGTCCCTGTGACAGGGGAAGAGACGACATCAGGAAAGTCGGGAGCGGCGTCCGGCAGGCAGCAGCGCCGGAGGCACCCCGATGATCGCGGTCGTCAACGTGACCCGGTGGGCACCCGGCGGGCCATCCTGTCCGCCGCCGCAACGGAGTTCGGCACCCATGGTTTCGACGGGGCCCGGGTCGTACGGATCGCGGAGTCGGCCGGCGTCAGCCATCAGCTGATCACCTACTACTTCGGGGGCAAACGAGGACTGTACGAGGCGCTGAGCGATCAGTGGCTCGAGGAGTCCATGCGCGTCAGCCAGGCCCGCACCTTCGCGGATGCCGCGCGGCGCTACGTCCACTGGGCGCACGAGGACCCGCGGTGGGTGCACACGCTCACGCGCGAAGAGCCCGGCACGCGCCCGCCCGCCGAAGACGAGCGGGCCGCCGAGCTGTTCAAGCACGTCGAGGAACTGCGCGAGCGGCAGGCGCGCGGTGAATTCCGGAGCGACCTCGACGTGGGGGCCGTGGCCCTCGTCTTCTTCGCCGCCTCGATCGCTCCGGTGGCCATCCCGTGGATCGCCAGTGAACTCTGCCAACAGGACCCAGAATCACCGGAGTTCATCGACCACTACGCGGAGCAGGTGGGCCGGATCGTCTCCGCGCTCGCCGAAGCGACAACGGCGACGCAAGAGGCACAGGAGGCACAGGACGAGGGCTCGCCGGTGGACGGCGAGCCCCAGGACTGACGACCACCGGACCCCAAGGTTCCGGGAATCCGTACGCCGCTCAGCCGGGCGGCAGCCGCCGGGCCATCTGGAGGTGCGCCAGCTGCCAGCCGCCCGACGGGGAGCGCACCCAGACCCGGGTGACGGCGGCCTGGATGACGAACGGGGCCAGCTCGGGCACGAAGGCGACCCGCATCTCCTGGAGACAGCTGACCACGGCCGTGGTGCCGAAGCGCTGGACGGTCACGTCAAGGGTGTCCACCTGACTGGTACGGCCCAGGCGTGCCGCGTACCGCAGCCAGTCGTCCACGCCGTGGATGTGGCCCACCGCAGAGTGCACGATCACGCAGTCGGGATGCATCAGAGCGCGGAGCGCCGGTTCCGGGTCCGGGAGGGTCTGTGCGGCGAGCCAGGCGGCCTCGGCCTCCTCGACCGTGGCGGGAGCGGAGGCGGGGACGGGGGCGGAGACGGCGAGGTCTTTCGCCACGGTCGATGAGGTGGTCAAAGCTCCAGCTCCAGGATCGGGGACTTCGACCGGGACGAGCACGGGGTGAACAGACCCTCCCCGCGCTCCTCGTCGGTCAGGACGTCGTCCCGGTGGTCGGGCTCACCGGCGCGCACCCGCACGATGCATTCGCCGCAGATGCCCTGTCCGCACGAGTTGGGCGCCTCGACACCGTTCGCCAGCAGGACGTCCAGGACGCTCTGGTCCCCGGGGACGAGGTACTCCGCTCCCGTGGAGGACACGCGCACGGTGAATCCGCCCTCCCCTCCCCCGCCGCGCTCGGCCGCGGCCGTCGACGAGGCGCTGAAGCGCTCCTTGTGCAGGGCGGACGCGGGCCATCCGAGCTCGGCCGCCCACCCCAGCGCGTAGTCCATGAACCCGCCGGGACCGCAGACGTAGACCGCGGTCCCGGGAGCGGGGTCCCCCAAGTCACTTCCCAGGTCCAGGCGTTGCTCCGGGGGCTCGTCGTCGAAGTGGAGGGTGACCCGCGGGTGGTTCTCCAGGTCGGCGAGGAAGGCTGCCTCGCTCCGGCTGCGTGCGCAGTAGTGCAGGTGGTAGTCGCCCCCGGTGGCGTCGAGGCTCTGGGCCATCGACAGCAGGGGGGTGATGCCGATGCCGCCCGCGAGAAGCACGTGCCGGCGCGCGGACGTCAGGCCGAAGCGGTTGCGCGGTGCGGCGATGCGCAGAGTGTCGCCCTCGGCGAGGGCGTGCATGGCGCGTGAACCGCCGCGCGAGGCGGGCTCGTCGAGGACCGCGAGCCGGTACTGCTTGCGGATGCCCGGTGGCCCGCACAGGGAGTACTGCCGGATCAGTCCCGCCGTACCGACCTGTACGTCGATGTGGGCGCCGGGCTCGTGCTCCCAGAGCTCGTCGCCGTCGGCCCGGGCGAGGTCGAAGACCGCGATTCTCGGCGTGGCGTCGTAGCGGGCCACGACGACCGCGTCCGTCCAGGTGGTGCTCACGCTTCGGTCACGCCCCTGCCGCCGTGGGCGCTGCCGCCCGGTCCGTTCCTGTGGGCGCCTCCGGCCGGATGGAGAGGCCTGCTTCCACGCGGCGGACCGGCTCGCCGGGGGTGGCGGCGCCGAGCGGGGTGCGTCCGGCCTCGACATCGTCCAGCATCGTGCGCAGCATGCGCCGGAGCATGACGACGCCCTTGTCGGACGGCGCCAGGGTCTCCTCGGAGTGCTGGGTGATGGGGCCCTGTGACCACTGGGCCTCGTAGTCGCCGGGGAAGCGCTGCTTCTCCTCCTCGCTGAGCTGCCAGCCGTCCTTGCCGTTCTGCTTGATGCCGAACATGAAGGACGTGGCCCGCTCGGGGTCGGCGGAGCGGATGGAGAAGACCAGCCGGTGGTGGGTGTCGTCGGCGGGGACGACCCAGATCAGCATGTCGTTGCGGACGTCGGGGGTCGAGCGGATGAAGTCGGGCAGCGCGATGATGTTGGGCAGCATGCACTCCACCGACCACTCCAGGTCGACGGGCGCGCCACCCTCGCCCTTGGCGTCCTGGTAGCGCCAGATGTACTTCACGCCGTTGTCGGTGCGGTGGTAGGTGGTGCGCTCGGCTGCGGTGCGGTGGTCGTAGTAGTGCTCGGGGAAGCCGGTCGTGCCGGTGCCCTGGAACTGGAACCCGCTGTGGTTGGAGTGCAGCCACGCCGCGTGCACGGGGTCGACGGCGTTCTCGAACAGCTGGAGCCAGTTGTAGTCCTGCTCCAGGCCGATGACCTCGGCGCCGGGCACCATCCAGCTGGTGTGGTAGCTCTCACCCTCGCCCAGGGGTTCGAGGCTGTCGTAGCGCGGCAGCAGGGGCCTGAGCTCGGGCGGGCCCATGTAGACGAAGACCAGGCCGTAGGCCTCCTCCACCGGATACCACGGCTGACGTGCGAGATTGCGGCGCTTGCCGCCGTCGATTTCGCAGGCCTGGTCCAAGCAGTGGCCCTGCACGTCGAACTTCCAGCCGTGGTAGCAGCAGCGGATGCCATCCTCCTCGATGCGGCCGTAGAAGAGGCTGCTGCCGCGGTGCGCGCACCGCTCGAAGACGACGCCGGGGCGGCCCCGGCCGTCCCGGAAGACGATCAGGTTCTCGCCCAGCAGGCGCACGCGGTGCGGAACGTTGCTGGTCAGGGCGGTGGAGCTGGCGATCGGCTGCCAGTGGCGGCGCAGCGCCTCGCCCATCGGGGTGCCGGGGCCGACCTCGGTCAGGCGGGCGTCGTGGGAGGAGGGCTTACGGCCGTAGCCGGTTCCCGTGTCGGGCACGGTCGTGTCGGTCATGTGGACCATCTCCTCGGCGTTGAGGCAGTGGGGACGCTTGGACGAGGGCCGTTCGAGGGGTCGGACGGCCCGCGGTCGAGGTTGCTTCGCGCTGTCGCGAGGCGTTATGGCACGAGCGTGCGGCGGCTCTCCGGCACGCTCGGACAGGGACGGACAGGCACGGCGAGCGGTGTGCACCCCTGCGGCGTTCATGCCGTTGTACGGCCCTGATGAAAAACTGTCAATGGCTCCGACCTGGTTTGATGAATTACTTGCAGACCCCTGTCGGATCGCCGGACGCCCTTGTTACGGTGACCCGGCACCGAGGTGACGACCCGCTCACGGACTCCGCCACACCTCGCGACAACACCTGAGAACGTGCCGAGCCGGCGACCGCCTCCCCGCGAATTTCCGTAGCTCCTCCAGCGCGCGTTCGCTCCAGAGCCGAAGGAGACGAGATGTCCGGACCCACCGCAGGACCCTCCGTATGAGCGCCGGGCACGGCACCGAGTACGACTACGTCGTCGTCGGCGCGGGTACGGCCGGCTGCGTCCTCGCCGCGCGCCTGTCCGCGGACACCGGGACACGGGTGCTGCTGATCGAGGCCGGCCCGCCCGCGGACCGCGGCCTGCTCGTTCAACTCCCCCTCGGGGTCGGACTGTTGTCGGGACGCGAGGACATCGGCTGGGGTTACGAGTCGGAGCCCGAGCCGGGCCTGAACGGCAGGCGTATCCCGGTCCCGCGTGGCCGGCTGGTCGGCGGCACCGGATCGATCAACGGCTCGACCCATGTCCGCGCGCACCGCCTCGACTACGACGACTGGGTCAAGTCCGGTGCGGCAGGCTGGGGTTGGGATGACCTGCTGCCGTACTTCCGCCGCTCGGAGAGCAGCTGGCGCGGGGACACCGAGCACCACGGCGGGTACGGACCCGTCACCGTGTCGACCACGGTCCGGCGAGGTCCCTTCGGCCGCCGTCTGGACCGCGCCGCCCGATCGCTGGGCATCGAGTTCCCCGACGACACCCAGAGCGGGGACCCCACCGGAGCAGGCCAGGTCGAGAACGCCATCCACCGCGGACGACGGCACAGCACCGCCGCAGCGTACCTGCGCCCCGCGCTACGGCGACGCTCCGGCCTCGCGCTGCTCACCGGGGTGCTGGTGGACACGCTCGTGCTCGACCGGGGACACGTGACGGGCGTCCGCGTCGTGAAGGGCGGACAGAGCCGGGTGATCCGCGCGGCGCGCGAAGTCGTGGTCTGCGCGGGTGTCTACAACTCGCCGCAGCTGCTGATGCGTTCGGGCATCGGACCGGCGGATCACCTGCGCGGGCACGGCATCGAACCGGTGGCGGACCTGGCCGGCGTCGGCGCCAACCTCCAGGACCACCCGGCGGCTCCCGTGCTGTTCGACGTCAAGGATCCGGTGACCTTCCACGAGCACCTGCGCGTCGACCGCGCGGCGGTGGGCGCGCTCCGCTGGTTGCTCACGGGGAACGGTCCGCTGGCCGGGATGCCCGAGTTCCTCTCCGCGTACATTCGCACCCGCCCCGACCTGGACCGCCCCGACGGGTTCCTCGGCATCCTGGGCGGCGGTTTCGACGCCCGGCCGTGGTTCCCCGGCATCCGGCCGCTGAAGAACCGGCACTGCGTCGCCCTCAACGCCGTCGCGACCCCCCGCAGCCGCGGCGAGGTCAGGCTGGGCTCCGCCGACCCTGCCGCCCCGCCGCGGATCACGTTCAACCTGCTCACCGAGCCGGAGGACGTCGCCGCGCTGCGGGAGACCGTACGCACCACGCTGGCCCTCCTGCGCAGCCCCGAGGTCTCCCCGATGATCCGGGCCGAGCTCGCACCGGGCCCCGACGTGCGCACCGACGCCGACTTCGAGCGCTATCTGCGCGAGACCGGTTACTCCGCCAACCACGCCTGCGGCACCTGCGCCATCGGCACCTCCGAGGCCGCGGTCGTCGACCCCGAGCTGCGGGTGCGCGGCATCGACGGGCTGCGTGTCGTCGACGCGTCGGTGCTGCCGACCGTGCCCGGCGCGAACATCAACGCCACCGTCATCGCCGTGGCGGAGAAGGCCTCGGACCTGATCCGCGGGATCCCGGCAGCCTCCGGCGCCCCGCTCCATGAGAGGACCGCGGGATGAGGGAACCGCTGTCGTACGCCATCGCGCACAAGGCGGCCGAGGCCGCGCTGGACGCGGCCCGGGCCGAGGGGGCGCGGATCTGCGTGGCGGTCGTCAACCGCAGCGGCATCACCAAGGTGCTGCTCAGCGACGACGGAGTCGGCCCCATCGGGATCGAGACCGCGCGCCGCAAGGCCTACACCGCCGCCGTCACCGGCGTGCCGACCTCGACGTTCGCCGCTTTCGCCGCGTCACCCGCGATGGCGGTCGCGCCCGTGCAACTCGTCGACGCAGACCTCCTCGCCGTACCGGGCGGGGTGCCCATCACCGTGGACGACGGCGAGGTCATCGGTGCCGTCGGCGTCGGCGGAGCCGACGCCGAGACCGACGAACGACTCGCCTCCCGCGCCCTGGAAGGCCTGAAGGACCTGATCGCGTGAGCGCCCCTGCCACCCGTGACATCAAAGGAGAACGACCGTGATCGAGGACTTCCTCGTCGTCGAGGGCGTGGCCCACAACTACAACTTCCGGCCCGAGAACTGCGTCAACCCGCACATCGGGGCGGCCATCGCCGAGCACCTCTACGGCCTGCACAAGCGGGTCAGCGGCCCCGAGTACACCCTCGAGCGCTCCACCTACATGCAGGGAGCGGGCGCGGACATCATCGGCCGGGCCCTGCTCGCGGAGAGCCAGACCGATGTGATCGCCTACCACGAGACGCCCATCTACGGCCACTTCCGGGACGGGGGCTCGGCGCTGAGCGTCGGCCTGGAGATGCGCGAGAAGTGGCCGGAGCGCGTGCTCATCTACGGCGCGGTGTCCCCGCTGCGCCCCGGCGCCCTGGACCGGGTGGACGAGCTGGTGGAGAAGCACCGCGTCAACGCCCTCAAGCTCTATCCGATCGACGTCGTCGAGGGCCGGGTGACCGCGCTGGACATGGGTGACCCGGAGGTCTGCTTCCCGCTGCTGGAGCGGGCCCGGCAGCACGGTCTGAAGGTCGTGGCCATCCACAAGGCCCTCCCGGTCGGGCCCGGTCCGACCTCCGCCCTCGGGATGAGCGACGTGGAAGCCGCCGCGCTGGCCTTCCCCGACCTCACCTTCGAAGTCGTCCACGGCGGCATGGCCTTCGTCGAGGAGACGGCCCTTCAGCTGGAGTCCTTCCGCAACATATGGGTCAACCTGGAGGCCACGTCGTTCATGGCGGTCTACGCGCCCCGCCGCTTCGCCCAGGCGATGGGTGCCTTCCTGCAGGCCGGTGCCGCCGAGCGGATCATCTGGGCGACCGGCTGCGACGCCGTCCACCCCCGGCCGGCGATCGAGGCGTTCTGGAACTTCGAGATGCCCCGTGACCTGATCGAGGAGTACGGGATGCCCGAGCTCACCAAGGAGATCAGGGCCGACATCCTCGGCCGCAACTTCCTGCGGATGCACGGCATCGACGAGAAGGACCTCCGCGCACGCATCCGCGGCGACGAGTTCGACACCACCGAACTCCAGGAGCCGTGGGGCGGACGGGTCGCCCCGGTCGACGAGGTACTGGCGGGTGCCCGATGACGGTCACGGAAGCCCAGGTCCGCGCGACGCTCAACGAGATCGTCGATCCGTGCAGCATCACCGCGGGAGTCCCCGCCGGACTCGACGACATGGGACTCGTCGGTGACGTTCGTGTACAGGACGACGGCGCCGGCGGTCAGCGCATCGCGGTCACCGTCGGCGTGACCGAGCCAAGCTGCGTGCTCATCGGCTCGTTCGCGACCGAGGCCCAGGTCCGGCTCACGGCTCTGACCGGAGTGTCCGCGGTGGACGTGCGGCTGGCGGACGACTTCGACTGGACTCCGGACAGGCTCGCACCGCACTACCGGCAACGGCTCGACGAACACCGTGAACACAAGCGTCGTGCCCTCCCCCTTCTCGCCATGACCAGGACAGGACCAGCAGGTGACCAGTGAATCCCCACAGCAGCCGCACACCGTGGACCTGACGGACGTGGCGGGGAACAACGCCGCCGTCATGGGCCGCTTCATGGAAGGGCTCAGCCAGGCACCGCTACCGCCCGAGAAGGTCGACCCGACTCCCGTCCGGGTGGTGCGCGACGTCGCGTACGGCGCGGCACCGGGCGCGGACCTGCGGATGGATCTGTACCTGCCCACGACGTCCTCGACGGCCCCCACCCCCGTGATCGTATGGCTGCCGGGTGGCGGCTGGCGGCATCAACGCCGGGGCTACGGACCCCACTTGCCCCGGCTCTTCGCCGAACGCGGATACGCCATGGCGGACATCGAGTACCGCTCCTCCGAGGTCGCCGTCTGGCCCGCGCAACTGCACGACGTCCAGGCCGCGTTGAACCACCTGCACGACCTCGCGGACACCCACGGCCTGGACCCGGCGTCGATCGGCCTGTGGGGCAGCTCGTCCGGCGCACACCTCGCCCTGCTCACGGCCTTCGCCACCGACGCCGAAGGCTCCCCCGCGGCACCCGGCGTACGCGCGGTGGTGGCGGGCTATCCCCCGACCGACCTGCTCCGGCTCGATGAGGACGCGCTGCCCGGTGGAATGCTGGGCGTGGATCGCTCCGATCCGGCGTGGGGTCTGCTGGGCGGCCCGCCGTCGAACCATGCCGCCGCCGCAGTCGAGGCCAGCCCGGCCCGGCAGGCCCACCCGCGGGTACCGCCCGTGCTCCTCCTGCACGGCGACGCCGACCTGCTCATCGGCCCCGCCCAGAGCCGCCGCCTCCACGACACCCTGGTCGCCGCGGGCGCCGAGTCCCATCTGCTGCTGGTGCACGGCGCCGACCACGGCCTCCTCAACACCGGCGCCTGGGAACTGAACCCCAGGACGGCCACGGTGCGGTCCTCCCACTTCCCGGACGCCGAGGGCTCCGTGCGGCTGACCCCCCAGCTGATCGAGCGCTTCTTCGACCGCCACCTGCGAACGGACCCCTGGAACACCTGACACGCCACGGCGCTACGACGACATCGGCCGCGGTCCACTGCCACCTCCGTGACTCACCTCCGACTCACGGCACCGTGCGCCTCATCGTCACTCCAGGCGTCTCGTGCCGACGCGCTGTCCCGTTACTGCTCGGCGTTGTCCACTTTTCGCGGCACGTGACAAGGGTCGGGGTCCGGCGACCCCGCCCGACACTCGCGGTCACCCAGAACAGGACCGCAGTCCAGTACGGCGGAGCCGGGTCTCCGCGTACCGCGACCGAGGTGGGTGAAGCAAGGCGGTCAGGACGGTCTCGGTGCTCCCGTCGGAGTGGACGACCCCGACCTGGTTGACACTGTTCAGCGGCCGGGAGAGCGGTGGCGGCCGGCCAGCCGGGTGATCGCCTTCCGCCGGAACCCGGCACAGTCCGGGCGGTGCGGCAAGAAAGCGGTCTACGACAGCTGGATGCCGAGTCGTTCCGCGAGCTCGTGGGCGCTGACGCCGTACGTCTCCCGGATCCGTACGCCGTCGGGGCCGACGTCGAAGACGCCGTGGTCGGTGTAGACGCGGCTGACGCAGCCGACGCCGGTGAGCGGGTAGGTGCACCGTGGCACGAGCTTCGGTTCGCCGGAGCGGGTGAAGAGCGTCATCATCACGTAGACGTCCTTGGCGCCGATGGCGAGGTCCATGGCGCCGCCGACGGCGGGGATGTCCTCGGGTTTGCCGGTGGTCCAGTTGGCGAGGTCGCCGTCGAAGGCGACCTGGTAGGCCCCGAGGACGCAGACGTCGAGGTGCCCGCCGCGCATCATGGCGAAGGAGTCGGCGTGGTGGAAGTACGCCGCTCCCGGCAGTTCGGTCACCGGGACCTTGCCGGCGTTGGTCAGGTCGGGGTCGACCGCGTCGCCCTCGGCCTTCGGGCCCATGTTGAGCATGCCGTTCTCGGTGTGCAGCACCACCCCGGAGCCGGCCGGCAGATGGTCGGCGATCTTGGTGGGCTGCCCGATGCCGAGGTTGACGAAGGCGCCGGACGGAATGTCGCGTGCGATGACGGCGGCCAGTTCGTCCATCGAGAGCAGGTGGTCGGCGCGCACCTGATCGTTTGGCGTGATGGTCATCGTGCCCCCTGGACGGTGTAGCGGCGGGCCTCGACCTGGACGATCCGGTCGACGTAGATGGACGGGGTGACGACGGCCTCGGGGTCGAGCTTGCCGGGCTCGACGACCTCGTCGACCTGGACGATGGTCGTCGTGGCGGCCGTGGCCATGACCGGTCCGAAGTTGCGGGCGGTCTTCCGGTAGACGAGGTTGCCCATCGCGTCCGCGACGTGCGCGCCGATCAGCGCGTAGTCGCCCTTGATGGGGTATTCCAGCAGGTACCTGCGGCCGTCGATCTCGCGCTCCTCCTTACCTTCGGCCAGCGGTGTGCCGACCGCGGTCGGGCAGTAGAAGGCGCCGATGCCGGCACCGGCGGCGCGCATCCGCTCGGCGAGGTTGCCCTGCGGCACCACCTCGAGCTCGATCTTCCCCTCGCGGTAGAGGCCGTCGAAGACCCAGGAGTCGGCCTGACGCGGAAACGAGCACAGCACCTTGCGCACCCGGCCGGCGGCCAGCAGCGCGGCCAGCCCGACGTCACCGTTTCCGGCGTTGTTGGACACGATCGTGAGGTCGTTCGCGCCCTGCCGGATGAGCGCGTCGATCAGATCGAACGGCATCCCGGCCAGGCCGAAGCCGCCGACGAGGATCGTGGAGCCGTCCTCGATCCCGGCGACCGCCGCGTCGGTGCTTTCGAGGATCTCCGCGCGGCTCATCGGTCCGCCCCCGTGACAGCGCAGTTCTCGAGCACGACGGCCAGGCCCTGACCGACCCCGATGCAGATCGCGGCGACGCCGTAGCGCTGCCCCGTCTCGCGCAGCACCTTGGCCAGCGTGGCGAGGACGCGGCCGCCCGAGGCGCCCAGCGGATGCCCGATCGCGATGGCGCCGCCCTTCTGGTTGACGATGGCGGGGTCGATCTTCCACGCGTCGACGCAGGCCAGCGACTGCACGGCGAAGGCCTCATTGAGCTCGACCGCGCCCACCTGGTCCCAGCCGATCCCGGCCCGGGCCAGCGCACGGTTGGCGGCCTCGACCGGGGCGTAGCCGAAGGCCTGCGGCTCCAGCGCCATCACACCGCGCCCTGCGATGCGGGCGATCGGGTCGGCCCCGATCGTGGCCGCGGCCTTCTCGCTGCCCAACAGCACCGCGGAGGCACCGTCGTTGAGCGGGCTGGCGTTGCCCGCGGTGATGGTGCCGCCCTGCTCCGCCGTACGGAAGACGGGCCGCAGTCCGGCCAGCACCTCCGGCGTGGATCCGGCCCGGATGCCCTCGTCGCGGGCCAGGTCGGCGCCCTCGACCGGTGTCACCAGGTCGTCGTAGAAGCCCGATTCCCAAGCTGCGTGGGCGAGTTGGTGGGAGCGGGCGGCGAACTCGTCCTGCCGTTCGCGGGGGATGCCGAAGCGCTCCTGGAGCTGTTCGTTGGCCTCGCCGAGGCTGACCGTCCACTCCTTCGGCATCCGTGGGTTGACCAGCCGCCAGCCGAGCGTGGTGGAGACCGCGGTGACATCGCCGGCCGGGAACGGCTTCGCCGACTTCGGCAGCACCCACGGCGCACGTGTCATGGACTCCACGCCGCCGGTCAGCACCACCTCGGCGTCGCCGGACTCGATCGTGCGGCTCGCCGTCATCGCCGCGTCGAGGCTCGACCCGCACAGCCGGTTGACGGTGGTGCCGGGCACGCTCACCGGGAGCCCGGCGAGCAGCGCCGCCATGCGGCCGATGTTGCGGTTGTCCTCACCGGCGCCGTTGGCGTTGCCCCACACCACGTCGTCGATGGCGGCGGGGTCGAGGCCCGGCACCCGGGCGAGCGTCGAGGTGATCGCGGCGGCGGCGAGGTCGTCGGGGCGCACCCCGGCCAGCGCGCCGTTGAAGCGGCCGAACGGCGTGCGTGTCGCGGCGTACAGGAAAGCACTCATGGCAGCGACGCTAATCCCCGGCCGCGATATTCTGAAGTACGCATATCCGAGCCGATTGATATGGACGACATATGGATCTGCGCCACCTGCGGTACTTCGTGGCGGTGGCCGAGGAGCGCCACTTCGGTCGTGCCGCCGAGCGGCTCCACATGGCCCAGCCGCCGCTGTCCCAGCAGATCCGCCAGCTCGAAACCGAGCTCGGCGTACAGCTGCTCCACCGCACCACACGCCGCGTCGACCTCACCGAGGCCGGCCGGGCCTACCTGGAGCGGGCGCGCGCGATCCTCGCCGACGTCGACGAGGCCGCCCAGCACGCACGGCTCGTCGCCGCCGGCTCGGTGGGCCACCTGGCGATCGGTTGCGTGGGCTCGGCGACGTACAGCGTTCTGCCCGCGCTCTCGCGGCGGCTCACGGAGGAGCTTCCCGGCGTCGACTTCTCCTTCCGCGGCGAGATGCTCGCGCCCGACCAGGTCGCGGCGCTGCGCACCGGCGCGATCGACGTCGCACTGCTGCGCCCTGTGGCCGCCGACCTCTCCCTCACCGTGCACACACTGCGTCGGGACCGGCTCGTCGTCGCCGTACCGGCCGACCACCCGCTCGCCCGCAGGAAACGGCTGCGGGCGGCGGACCTGGCCGGTGCCGACCTGATCGTGCACTCCGCCGACCGCCGGTCGGTGATGTACGACGTGGTGCTGGGGCTGCTGCGCGACGCGGGCGTCGAGCCGCACATCCGCCACGAGGTCGGCGAGACCTCGACGCTGGTCACGCTCGTGGCCGGCGGCCTCGGCGTCGCCGTCGTGCCCGAACCCGTGACCGCGCTGGCGCTCGACGGCGTCGCCTACCGACCGCTGACCGGGGCCGACGCACGCGTGGAACTGGCAGTGGCCCACCGCGCGGACCGCTCCGAGCCGCACCTGGCGCGCACCGTGGGAATCATCCGGGCGATGTTCTGAGACGTTCACCGACGCCGGGGTGGGCCCCGCTCGGCGCGGCGATCCTACCTGGCGGCGTGGGGTGACTCGGTGAGCCCTGTGCGCGCCGGCCTGCGGAGCTGCCGTCGCAAAGCAGTCGCGCATTGCCGGGCCAGGCCTGCGCGGAAACTCATCCACACCAGCAAGTTGGCCGGTGCTCGCCACGGTCTCGTCGGGCAGCTCGAAGAGTCTGGGCCCGGATCGGCGTCTGAAGGGGTCAGCACGTCGCTGACGGAGCGGCCGGGTGGACCTGTACGAGCACCATCTTCGATCGGATCCCGGTCACTTCCGGCCGTTCATTGTGATCATTCAATTCGGCTGACCTGGTTGCCGGGATCCGCAGCAGGCACTGCTGCGGATCCCGGCAGCGGCAGGTTCAGGAGGCCGGGCCGCAGTTCAGTACGGCGGGGTTGATCCTTGCGCGCTGCACCTTCGCGTCGTGGGGCTCGGCGAAACCGGCGTTGGTGATGTAGAGCCGGTTTCCGCGTACCGCGACGGAGGTGGGTGAAGCGAGGCCGTCCGAGGCGGTCAGGACGGTCTCGGTGGTCCCGTCGGGGTGGACGACCGCGACCTGGTTGAGGCCGTTCTGCGCGGCGAACAGCACGTCGGTGCGGTCGTTGAGGAAGTTGAAGTCGTCGACGCTGGTGAGGCCGCTGGTCACGGTGTGGATCCGGCCCGGGGCTCCGGTGGCGGTGACCGGGATGCGCAGCAGGGTGCCCTGCGCGCTGTTGGAGACCCAGACGGCGCCTCTGTGGAAGCGGAGCCCGTTCGCGCCGAACGGGACGGACGGGTCGGGCGCGAGGGCGGGGTCGGTCAGCCAGGCGGTCGCCTTTCCGCCGGAGGCCGGGACGGCCCAGACCGTGCCTTTGTTGCTGTCGGCCACGTACAGGGTGCGCCCGGCGGGGTCGAGGGCCAGGCCGTTGGGGAGTCCGTCGGTGGGCAGAGCGGCGACGCGGCGAGGGGCGCCGCCCGGGGGCAGCTTCCATATGCCGGCTCGGGAGGCGTCATCAGAGACCACGTTGTAATAGGTGGTGCCGTCGTGGTCGCGCGTGATGCCGCTGAATGCGTCGCCCTGTTGTCCTGCCACGATCACCGTGCTGCGCCCGGACGGGTCGATCCGCAACAGTGCCGGGTGCTCTCCCGCCGCAGTGTGCCCGCCCAGCGTGGAGACGGTCAGCGAGTTGTCCGGGTTGACAGTGATGTTCTCCGGGGAGTCGCCGGCGGTGAAGTCGAGTGCGGCGAGGGCCTTCACATCGGTGACGACCGGTTTCGGGGACGGCTGCTCCGTCGCCGCGGACGCGTACGGCGCCGAGACCAGGACGGCCGCCGCGGCGATCAACGCCGCACGTCCGGACCGCTTCTTCAGGAGGGTTGCCGTGGGGACCGCTACGGAGATTTCCATGTGGGCTTCGCACTCTTCTCGAGAGGACGCAGATGTGCCTGCGCGGGAAGTGGGACATGAAGGGGGGACCGGGACAGTCGCCCCGGCATGTTGGGTGGTCAGCCCTGGGTGGCGGGGAGGGGCAGGAGCCGCCGGTAAGCAGGGACGGCGATGACGGCGACGACGACGTGCATGACCATCAAGGCGATGACGGCACCCCAACTGGTGCCGGGCCGACTGTCGGAGACGCCGACCATGATGTCCGGGATCAGGCTGACGATCAGGACGACGGGCACCAGGGTGCGCAGCAGCCGGGCCGGGTCCGCCGAGCGCGCGCGGATGATCGCCCAGGCGGCAGCGGCAGCCAAGACTCCGAAAACGGTGAGGACGGCGTAGGCAGGCAGTTGGAGGGCCTCGAAGTCGTCCGAGGCGCCGGCGGCGTGAGCTATCGCGGCGACGACGGCGTTGACGGCGACCGCCACGACAGCGGTACCGATCAGACCGCCTGCGACGACGAGACCGCCGGGGCGGGCCGGGCGGGTGGCGAGCTGGTGGCTCATGGTGATTCTCCAGATCGGGTGGGGAGGCGGCAGGGAAAACGGGTCGGGTCAGCCGGCGATGACGACAGAGCGGCGGCTGGTGGTCGTGTCGGTGAGCGCGGTGAGCATCCAGGCGGCGACGTCGGCACGGCTGATCGTGTCCCCCATGCGCAGGGTGGCCGACTCGGGCAGCAGCTTGGTGACGCCTGTGGCGGGGCCGTTCGTGAGGCGGACGGCGTGGACGAGGGTGTAGTCGAGGTCGCTGGCACGCAGCGCGTCCTCGGCGGCAGCCTTGTCCTTGACCATGGCGCCCATGGCCGTGCTGGACATGAGCTTGGCGGGCGCGCTCAGGCGCTCGCGCAGCACGGCGAAGGAGGAGAGCTCCACGAGCCGGGTGACGCCGGTGGTGGCGTCACCGGCTATGACGGCCTGCGTGGCGTCGGTGATGACGGTTCCGCCGGCGGCGCCGAGCGTACCGATCACCGCGCCCACGCCCGACATGGCCTGCGTGACGTCACCGACGTCGGTCGCCTGCCCGGCAACCACGTCGAGGCCGGGCCGGGCGTCCAGCTTCTGGGGTGAGCGGACGAGCGCACGCACGGTGTGGCCCGCTGCCAGGGCCCGGTCGACGACCAGGCGCCCGGTGGCACCGGTGGCACCGAGTACGAGCAGCTTCACGGGAGGACTCCTCAAGGCTTCGATGCTGCACGGAACACCCGGGCAGTCACTTCAAGCGTTAACTCAAAACTAGCCGCAATGACTTCAAGCTTCAAGTGAAGAGGAGGTGGATTCACTTCAAGCATGAAGCATCGGTACATTGGAGGGCATGACGAACACCCCCACTGACGTGGCGCCCCGCTGGCTTGACGAGGAGGAGCGCCGCGCCTGGCTCGGCTTGATGGGCGTCATGCGGCGCCTGGAACACGCACTCGACACGCAACTGCGCGACGAAGGGCTGACGCACTTCGAGTACGGCGTGATGGCGGCACTGTCGGAGTCGCCGCAGCGGGAACTGCGCATGAGCGCGCTCGCCGCGTACGCCGAGGGCTCGCTTTCCCGTCTTTCTCAGGTCGTGGCCCGTCTCGAACGCAAGGGGTACGCCCATCGCCGCCCCGATCCGGCCGACGGCCGCTACACCCTGGCCACCCTGACCGACGAGGGATACGAGAAGATCGTCAGCGCCGCTCCCGGCCACGTCGCCGAAGTGCGCCGCCTGGTGTTCGACCCGTTGACCAAGGCGCAGGTCAAACAGCTCTCCCACATCGGCCGGCGCATCCTGCACGCCATCGACCCCGACCACAGCGACGGCGACCGCGGCTGAGCCCCTCACACCGGCCGGGCGCCCACCCGTGGGCTCAGGCACGCCGACTCCCCGAAGCCGGCGCGCCTCGCGGAGCGAACACAAAGACAAGCCGGCTCGTACGGCCGGCTGCCGGCGCTTCTCACTACTTTCGCTTCTCGCGCATATCGAACACCCCCGGGCAACGGCGTCGCCCAACGAGATGCACAGCCGCCCGGAAGGCGCCAGGCCGCGGGGCCGGCGTCGCGCCGGAGTCCAGACGGCCGATCCGCGACCGGCTCCGACCCGAAAACAGGGAGAGCCGCCGCCTCATGCGACAAAGCGCGAGTCACGATCGCCACTGCGTCCGGCCTCGGCATGAGTCCTACACACGTGCTTCGACAGCGAACTCCAGCTCACCCTGCCGCTTGAGCAGCGTCGTCATCGCATCGAACCGGGTCAAGGTTCCCGGGAGCGGCGGGCGAGCAATGCGAGGTCACGCCGACCGGAACCGGAGATCAGCCGCACAGGGTCGCGACGACGGCAGCGACGCTCAGCCCAGCCGCCGCACCGACCAGGGGGCAGGCCCCAGGCAACGACCTACGCAACGATCTTCGCGACGGAATCACGAGCCTGCTGCGCGATGCGGTCGTCGGTGACGTCGTCCGCCCCGCCCACGCCAATCGCACCGATGACCTCCCCGTCGACCGTCACGATCGGCACGCCGCCGGCGACCGGCAGAAGGTTGGCATCGACCAGGTGGGGAGGCGCCACCTGCATCTGCGGGGACGCGGCGAATGCGGCGAACTTGGCCGTGGGGACGCCACTCACGGCCGACGTGTAGGCCTTGCGTCGCGCGGTCTCCACGCCGAGGAGGCCAACGCCGTCGTCGCTGAGAAGGACCTTCGTGACGCCACTTCGGTTGACCACGACAGCACACACCTTGTGCCCGTCGGCCCTTCCAGCTTCGAGAGCGGCCAGTGCGGCGCCGTGCGCGATCTCATAGCTGAGCGGCTCTCGCATGGAGCGGGTCCTTTCCTCGACGACCGAGCGCCCAGTATGTCGCCGCCCGGCGAAAATGTGAAGCGATCCTCGCATTCACATCACGGGCCCCGAGCTCACTGCGCCGGTACGCCGAGGAGGTACAGGCAGGCGACCCCCACGAGCTCGTCGGAGAGCTGGCACCACGTCAGCGGCCGGTCGGACTCGAACAGTTCGCCATACAGCACGCGGTTCTGACAGGCCCCATAGATCAAGCGATAGACGACGTCCAGGCGCAACTCCGGCTCCGGCGCATCGATCACCGGCACGATCGGCTCCAAGAACTGCCGGAAGACACGCTTGGCGTCCATGGCGGCCTCGGACCCGACCCGAGCCACGGCGGCATCGGTGGCGCCCGCGGCCAGAAAGACGCGCATCAGACGCTCATGCGCCCGATACGTCTCGGTGAGCCCGGTGACCGCCGAGGCGACCAGCGCGGTCGGATCCGTGCGCAGTGGAGCGAAGCGGTGAATGATGTCGGCGCGAAACTGGTCGATCATGTCGTGCTGCAGCGCCGCGAGCAGGCGGTCCTTGTCACCGAACCGCCGATAGACGCTGCCCACCGAGACGCCCGCCCGAGAAGCAACAGCGGCGACAGTGAGCGCCTCGGTACCGCCCTCTTCGAGGAGGGCCGTACCCGCCTCCAGGATCCGCTGCTGAGTCAGCCGGCTGCGCGCCTGCTGCGCCGGGGGCAGGTCGAGTGTCGGTTCGGTACTCACCGCCCCAGCGTAAAGGCAGCCAGGGGCCATACACCTCGGGCATGGACGGCAACATGCCCGACCGACCCGCGACCGAGGCCGCCATCGGGCCACCCCTCCCGGTCCGAGGGAGCACTGAACGTGACTCTTGACGCACGGCGAAGTGAAATGCGAATGTGAATTAACAATCCTATTCGAGTCGCACATGGCGGTGCCCTCGCAGGTGGTCTCCCCTGCCCTGCGCGCGCCACTGGCTGTGCGCCCGAGCCGCACGGGAGACAGCACGATGACCACCACGTCAGAAGTCGACACCGGCACGGCCTACGGTCGCCCGAAGCCCTCGTACAACGCCCGGCTGCGCGAGGTCGGGCCCGGAACTCCCATGGGCGAGGCGCTGCGCCGCTACTGGCACCCGATCGCCAGCTCGGAAACGCTCGTCGCCGGCGCCCTGCCGCAGAAGACCCGCGTACTGGGCGAGGACCTGGTCGTGTTCCGGGACGGACAGGGCAACCCCGGTGTCGTGATCGAGCGCTGCACCCACCGTGGCGCCAGCCTCTTCTACGGCCGTGTCGAGGACGACGGCATCCGCTGCTGCTACCACGGCTGGAAGTTCGACGTCCAGGGCCGCTGCATCGAGCAGGCCTGCGAGCCGGGCCTGGGACGCAGGCGCGACGCCGCCCGTCAGCCGTGGTACCCCGTAGCCGAGCGCTACGGCCTGGTCTTCGTCTACATGGGCCCGCCCGAGCTCAAGCCCGAACTCCCCCGCTACGACGCGCTGGAGGACCCCGCCGAGGACGAGAAGTACTTCGCCAGCTGGCCGGTCCCGCACGCGGCAGTCCTCGGCATGCCGACGGACTTCAGCTGGCTCAACATCTACGAGAACTCCGCCGACCCGACGCACGTCACCTGGCTCCACTCCACGCACAGCGGCTACCAGATGCTGGGCACCGGCACCTTCGGCTACCCCGAGAACTTCTTCGACCCGGCCACCATCGCCGAGCGCCTGACGTACGAGCGCACCGACCACGGCGTGAAATACACCCAGCGGTTCGAGATGGAGGGCGAGGACGGCGAGGTCACCGAGTACGGCTTCGCGGTCGATCAGCACCTGCCCAACGTCTTCGGCCTGCCGGACTACGTGAAGCCCACGCCCGACGGACGGTCGGACCAGCTGCTGTGGGTCGTGCCCTCCGACGACACCAGCCACCGCGTCTTCTTCTCGATCCGCACGAACGACCCCGAGCGCATGGTCCGCTTCGTCATCGGCATCACGCAGAACGGCAAGCAGAACCACGAGCTGACCGACGAGGAGCGCCAGAAGTTCCCCGGCGACACGGAGGCCCAGGGCTCACAGGGAGCGATCACCCTGGACTCCGAGGAGACCCTGGCCACCGGGGACCGCGGCGTCGTCATGCTGCGTCGCATGCTTCTCTCGATGGCCGACGACGTCGAGGCCGGGCGCGACCCGATCAACATCGTCCGCGACCCGTCGGAGGTCCACCGCGTCGAGACCGGCCTCTTCACCCTCGGCAAGCGCCCGGCAGGCGACGACGCCGCGGCCGCCGCCGTCTGAGCCAGAACCATGAGCAACGAGTGGTTCGACACCATCGTGGTCGCCCGGCGCGACGCGACCGCCCGGATCGTGGTGCTCGACCTGGTCGGTCGCGACGGAGCCGAGCTCCCGGAGTTCGCCGCCGGTGCCCATGTCGACGTCCTCGTGGACAGTGCCGCCGGGCTGGTCCGTCAGTACTCCCTGTGCGGGCCGCCGCACGACCGCACCCGCTATCGGCTGGCCGTGTTGGCCGAGGCGGCCTCGCGCGGCGGCTCGCTGGGGATGCACCAGCTCCGTGAGGGCGACAGGCTGCGGATCTCACGTCCGCGCAACAGGTTCGGGGTCTCGGACGAGGCACGTCGCCATCTGCTGGTGGCCGGCGGTATCGGTGTCACTCCCCTGCTGGCGATGGCGCACGCGCTCGAAGCCAGGGACGCGGAGTACGAGTTGCACTACTGCGGCCGGAGCCGGGCGGATTCGGCGTTCGTCGAGGAGTTGGAGCGCAACCCCCGTGTTCGGCTCCACTTCGACGACGGACCGGCTGACCAGCGATTCAGCACCGCCACCGACGTCGGCGGCCCCGACCCCGAAACGGCGCTCTACGTCTGCGGTCCCGGGGGCTTCATGGACTTCGTGATCTCCTCCGCACTCGGAGCGGGATGGCCCTCCGAAGCGATCCACAAGGAGCGCTTCGCGCCCGTGGAGGACACCGCCGCGCACGCGGCCGGCGGGACTTTCACAGTGCGGCTCGCCAAGGCCGGCGGCGAGTACGAGATCAGGGACGGCGAGAGCGTTCTCGACGTCCTGCTCGCCAACGGCGTCGACGCCCCCTACTCCTGCCAGCAGGGAATCTGCGGTGAGTGCATCGTGCGCGTACTCGCCGGAGAACCCGACCACCGCGACGACATCCTGACCGATCGTGAGCGCGCCGACGGCATGTTCACCACGTGCTCCTCGCGAGCACATTCACCGATTCTGGAGCTGGACCTATGACCACCACGTCCAACGCAACCACCGACGCCGTCCAGGCGATCGAGCAGGCAGAGGCCGCATGGCTCGTGGCTCTCGTCGAGGGCGAAGAAGCGTTGATCCCCCTCATGCTCGAGGACAGCCGCGTCGTCCATGGCCCGGTCGGAATGGTCGACGACCGGGAGACCTGGGCCCGTTTTCATGTGGCCCGCCGCCGCTCCGTCTCCGCGAAGGCCACGGAGCTCGAGATCACTGTGCGTGGCAACACCGCGATCACCACGTGCTTCCACGATATGTACACCGTCCTCGACGAGAACCTCCCGCCGTTCCCGATGCAGGAGACCGTGACGAAGGTCTGGGAGGAGACCGCGGAGGGCTGGCGCCTGGCGCACATGGTCATGGGCAGGCGGTTTCCGCCGGTCTGACGTCCCGCAAGGCCGGCGGCACGACCCTCACGCCGCTGTTCGATGAATGGACAGGAGGGTTCAGGGCGTGCCGCCGGTCATGGAGAGTTCGAGGTACATGGTTCCTGCGGCGATCGACATACATGGTTCATGCCGCGATCGCCGCTGTTGTGGAAATGAGGCAACACATGTCAGCCACTGAGATCACGGCACCCACATCCGGCGCGGTCCGCACCAGTGACCTCTTCATCGCGGGTGAGCACGTCGCGGCCAAGGACGGCCGCTACTTCGAGACAACCGAGGCCCTGACCGGCGAACCGATCGCACGGGTCGCCGCGGCCTCCGTCGAGGATGTCAACCACGCGGTGGACGCGGCGGCGGCGGTCCTTCCGGAGTGGTCGGCCCTTCCGCCGGCCGCACGGCGGTCGGTTCTGGAGCGTGCGGCCGTCCTGCTCGGCGAGCGCACCGACGAGATCGTGGCCACGATGAGCCGCGAGATGGGTGCCACTCTGCCCTGGTGCGGCTTCAACGTGCATGTCGCGAAGGGCATGTTCGTCGAGGCGGCAGCCCAGGCGTACGCGGCCGTCGGCGAGGTCATCCCGTCGGACGTGCCCGGCCTCACCGCCCTCGGCGTACGTCAGCCGGTCGGCGTCGTCGTCGGCATCGCACCGTGGAACGCACCGCTGATCCTCGGCGTACGCGCCATCGTGTGGCCGCTGGTGTGGGGCAACACCGTGGTCCTCAAGTCCTCCGAGCAGACGCCGCTCACCCAGGCCGCCATCGTGCAGGTGCTGCACGACGCCGGCGTGCCCGCCGGAGCGGTCAACCTCATCAGCAACGCCCCCAAGGACGGCCCGAGCGTCGTCGAGGCTCTGATCGCCCACCCCGCCGTGACGCGCGTGAACTTCACCGGATCCAGCAGGGTCGGCCGTGTCATCGGCGAGCTCGGCGGTCGCCACCTGACCCGTGTGGTCCTCGAACTCGGCGGCAAGGCGCCTTTCCTGGTGCTTCCCGACGCAGATCTGGAAGAGGCCGCCGCCGCGGCCAGCTTCGGTGCCTTCATGAACCAGGGCGAGATCTGTATGTCGACCGAGCGCGTCATCGTCGACAGAACTGTCGCCGACGAGCTCTCCTCCCGTCTGGCCGAGCGTGCTTCCAAGCTGGTCGTCGGCCCCCCGAGCGATCCCACCTCACAGATCGGTCCGCTGGTCCACGGCGCCGCCCGCGACCACGTGGTCGCGTTGATCGAGGACGCCCGCGCCAAGGGCGCGCAGGTCCTGGCCGGTGGCACGGCCGACGGCCTGTTCGTGCAGCCCACCGTGCTGCGCGGGGTTACTCCGGACATGCGCGTCTACAGCGAGGAGTCCTTCGGACCGGTGGTCTCGATCATCGAGGTGGATTCGACCGACGAGGCCGTCGCGGTCGCCAACGACACCGAGTACGGACTCTCCGCCGCGGTCTTCGGCAGGGACGCGGCCGCCGCCCTCGACGTGGCCCGCCGGATCAGGTCCGGCATCTGCCACATCAACGGCGCCACCGTGCACGACGAACCCCAGATGCCCTTCGGCGGTGTCGGCGCCAGCGGCTGGGGCCGGTTCGGGTCCCGCGCCGCACTGGAGGAGTTCACCGAGTTGCGCTGGATCACCATCCAGTCGGGATCACGCCACTACCCCATCTGAGGATGCGACGAGGTCGTACTGCGCACGTGACACGGCGTGCGCCGCGCCTCCGGTCCGTGCTCCCCTGCCTGTGGTGCCTTGCCGCGGCCTTCAGCCCGGCGGTGGGAGCGGCATGGCTGGCGGACGCCCGAGAAACAGAGGCATCCCAGCGGCTCGACCGAGAGCTGGAGGAGTTCTTCCGGTCCGTCTGACGAGCCCCTGTACCAGCATCTCCACCCCTCCGAGGAGTCAAAATGTCGCAGGCCGACAACGACCGCCACGAGATACGGCGGCTCATCGAGAACTGGGCGCTGTGGCGCGACGCCGGGGACTGGGGCCGCTTCGCCACGGTCTGGCATCCGCGTGACGGCTGGATGAGCGCCACCTGGTTCCAGGGCAGCGCCACCGACTTCATCAAGGCCAGCCGCGAGGGCTTCGAGAACGGCGTCAGCATCCTGCACTTCCTGGGCGGCCACACCGCGGACATCGTCGGCGACCGAGCCATCGCCCAGACGAAGATGACGATCAATCAGCGCGCGAGCGTCGACGGTGTCGAGGTCGATGTCCTGTGCACCGGCCGCTTCTACGACTTCCTCTCCCGCCACGAGGGTCACTGGACCCTGGTGCGCAGGCAGCCGATCTACGAGAAGGACCGGCTCGACGTCGTGGACCCCGCCGCCTCGCTCACCTTGGACCCGGAACTCCTGGACCGGTTCCCGACCGGCTACCGGCACTTGGCCTACCTGCAGACCAAGGCGGGTTTCACGGTGAAGGACGGGCTTCCCGGCCTCACCGGCCCAGCCGTCGAGGAGCTCTACGGCGAAGGCAAGCAATGGCTGGTGGAGGCCTGATGAAGTTCACCCACGCGACCCTTCCCCAGCGGGTGGTCTTCGCGGCCGGGGAGTCACCCGCCGCCGTGGCGGCGGAGGTCGAGGCACTCGGCGGCTCCAAGGTCATGTTGATCGCGTCGGACCGCGAGAAGGAACTGGCCGACCCGATCGCCAAGGAGATCCCGGTCGTCCTGCGTCACGAGGAGGTCGTGATGCACGTACCGGTCGAGGTCGCGGCGCGAGCCCTCCGGGCGGCGGCAGACGCGGGAGCGGACGTCCTGGTCAGTGTCGGCGGTGGCTCGACCACGGGGCTGGCCAAGGCGGTGGCGCTGACCACCGGGCTGCCGATCGTCGCGGTGCCCACCACCTACGCGGGCTCCGAGGCGACCAACGTGTGGGGACTGACCGAAGGCGAGACCAAGACGACCGGCGTGGACGACAAGGTGCTGCCCGCCTCGGTCGTCTACGACGCCGGTCTGCTCACCTCCCTGCCCGGCGAGATGACCGTCGCCAGCGGCCTGAACGCGATGGCGCACTGCGTGGACTCGATGTGGGGACCGCGTGCCGACCCGATCGACCGGGCACTGGCGCAGGAGGGCATCCGCGCACTCGCGACCGGTCTGCCGGCGGTGGCCGACGACTCGACCGGCGTCGAGGGCATCGAGCAGACGCTGTACGGCGCCTACCTCGCCGCCGTCGCGTTCGCCTCGGCCGGCTCCGGGATGCATCACAAGATCTGCCACGTCCTCGGCGGCATGTTCAACCTCCCGCACGCACAGACCCACGCGGTCGTGCTGCCCTACGTGCTGGCCTTCAACGCCCCGCACGCTCCCGAGGCGGAGTCCCGTATCGCCCAGGCATTCGGCTCCCAGAAGGCCGGCGCCGGCCTGGCCACCCTGCGCAGTGCCCTCGACGCGCCGAGGGCACTGCGCGACTACGGCATGCCCGAGGACGGCATCGCCAAGGCGCTGGGTTCGATCATGAAGGCGATCCCCGACAACAACCCGGCCCCCGTCACCGACGCGAACCTGACCGCGCTGCTCAAGGCGGCGTGGGCCGGCGACCCGATCAACTGAAGGAGGCCGTCATGGCTACCTATGTCAACCCCGGCTCGGCCCAGGCCGGGGCCCACGGCACCATCTACCGCGAGGTGTCGCCGGAGCAGCAGGCGGTCGAGCAGCAGCTCGTCGACAACGTCCTGGCCTCCTTCGACGCGTGCCAGGATCCGCGGCTGCAGGAACTCATGACCTCCCTGGTCAAGCACCTGCACTCCTTCATCCGCGAGGTCCGGCTGACCGAGGAGGAGTGGGGGACGGCGATCGACTTCCTCACCAAGGCCGGCCACATCACCGACGAGGTCCGGCAGGAGTTCATCCTGCTCTCCGACACCCTCGGCGCGAGCATGCAGACCATCAACGTCAACAACCAGGCCTACAAGGGCGCGACCGAGGCCACCGTCTTCGGGCCGTTCTTCGTCGAGGACTCCCCCGCCATCGAACTCGGCGACGACCTGGCCTTCGGCGCCCCCGGCGAGCCCTGCTGGGTCGAGGGCACCGTCACCGACACCGACGGCACCCCGCTCGCCGGCGCGCTCATCGAGGTCTGGGAGGCCGACGAGGACGGGCTGTACGACGTGCAGTACGAGGCCGGCAAACGCGCCGGCCGGGCCCACCTCTTCTCCGCGGCCGACGGCAGCTACCGCTTCTGGGGCCTCACCCCGACGCCGTACCCCATCCCCGACGACGGACCCGTCGGCAAGATGCTGGAAGCGGTCGGCCGCTCACCGCTGCGCGCCAGCCACCTGCACTTCATGGTGTCCCACGAAGGGGCCCGCACGCTGGTGACGCACATCTTCCCCGAGGGCGACCCGATCGGCCGCAAGGACACCGTCTTCGGCGTGAAGGACTCACTGATCAAGCGGTTCGAGCAGCAGCCCGCCGGTACGCCGACGCCCGACGGCCGCGTCGTCGACGGCACGTGGAGCCGGGTGCGCTTCGACATCGTGCTCGCCCCCAAGGGCGTATGACCTGCCTACCGACGCTTCGCGTCGCCCGGGGCCAGCAGGCCGGCCACCACCAGGCCGGCCAGGGCCTCCGCCCTGGCGAGACGGTCCGTCCGTGACAGGTGCTCGGGGCGGCCCAGGCGCCGGGCGAAAGGCTCCTGCACCAGTCCTGCCACGGGAGCGATGATGGCGAAGAACAGGACGTCCATCGGGACCCGTGCCATGCTCCCGGATGCCATCAGCCTCTCGATACTGGGCACGACGAGGGCCAGCGTCGGCTCGATGTAACGCTGGTAGAGATAGTCCAACCGCTCCGTGTCCCGTGCGAGTTCATCTGCCAGCAGCAAGGCCAGGTACGGTTCGCCGATGTTGACGCGGTAGAACTCCGTGACGAACTGCCGCACCACGTCCCCGTCATCGCTCCCGCGTGGGGCCGGCGCCATACGTGTCAGCTGCTCCCCGAGCGCGGCGTCCACCACCGCACGCCAGAAGGCCGCCTTGGACCCATAGCGGTCGTTGATGAAGGTGTGGCTGACCTCGAGACGGCGCGCGAGCTCCCGCGCCGACGCCCGGTCGTATCCCAGCTCCGAGAACGCTTCCAGGCCCCGCAGCAGGACGTCCCGCTCCGCGGGCACCGCTGCGGAATCCCCGCTGGGTCGCCCCGGGCGTCGAGTGGTACTCGACCTGCCTCCCACGTGTCCTCCTCAGCCGGCTGTACGGGGCCGTACCCGCCGGTCGGATCAGCGTAGCCGCCCGGATCTGCGTGCCTGAGCATTGTCCGAGGTCGGCACCTCACCGGGAGTCGTTGCAGCGGTCCCTGCCCGATCACCGGTTGACACCTGCCCGGCACCAGATAAACTGACACCTGTCGGATAATACTTCGGACCGTCCGTACGGCGCACCTACGGGCAGCCGCACACGCCATCGGGCGGACGCTCCCGACCACCCCTCTCTCCATGCAACAAGCCCCCCTCCACGCACAACCGTAACCACCGATAGTACGAAACCGTTTCGTACACACATCCTCTGTGCATCCGTGCAGAACCTCCGCGCAAGGAGTCCCCATGCGTAAGACCACCGTCGGCGCGGCCGCCATCGCGTCCGCGCTCATCGCCTCACTCACCCTCGCCTCGGGAGGACCGGCCACGGCGACGACCGCCGCCGACTCGACCGCAGCGCACCGCACCGCCTCCGCGAAGGGACTGACCCAGACCGGACTCCCGGTCCTCGTCGACCCCGTCGCAGGCCTCACCTATGACCCCGGCCAGGCCAACCAGTCCTGGTACGTGACCGCGCACGTGACCGCCGGGGGCCACCGGTACGGGTTCCTGGCCCACTACCTGAACTCGGGCTTCGGCAAGCAAGGAGGCGCCGTCTCCCGGGTGTCGATCGTCAACGAGGACACCGGCTGGTACACGAAGTCGGAGATCGCTCTGCCTCCCGCGACGGGCCTGTCCGACAAGCAGGGCGTGGACATCCACACCGACAACATCACCTGGACGGGCGACAGCAAGGAGATGAAGCTGCGCGCGAAGGTCCCCGAGGGGACCATCGACGTCACGTTCCGCCCCCGCGGAAGCACCCTCTACAACATGGGAACGGGGTACTTCCCCATGTTCGGCGACGCGCAGTACTCGAACTACGAGTACGCCCTGCCCACCGTGGACACCTCCGGGACCCTGACCCTGGGCGGCCGCGCCGAGAAGGTCCGCGGGCAGTCCTGGGTGGACCGCCAGTGGGGACCCCTCCCCGACATCAGCACGGGCCGCGCCTCCTGGTCCTGGATGAACCTCAACCTGTCCAACGGCGACAAGATCAGCGTCTGGAACCAGAAGTACGACGGCAAGAAGACCGACTTCGCGACCATCCTGAAGCCCGACGGCACCCAGACCGTTGCCGAGGCGACCCTTGCACCCGACGAGTCCACCCTCTGGACCAGCCCGACCACCGGCAAGAGCTACCCCACGCGCTGGAAGGTCACCATCCCGGGCGAGCAAGCCAAGCTGAACGTCACCGTCTACGCCAAGAACCAGGAACTGACGGTCCCCGGACCCGGCTACGAAGGCAGCGCCGCCGTCACCGGCACCTACGACCACCGCCCGGTCACCGGCAACACCTACATCGAACTCACCAACGGCCAGTAGCGGTCCACGGGCAACGACGGCGAACGCTGCGGACGACCGGTCGTCCGCAGCGTTCGTCCGGCCTTCGACAGGAAGGCGGGCCGCGTCGAGTCAGGCCGGCAGCAACTCCGCGAAGTCCCGCAGAGGTCGCGACCCGTCCGAGTCGACTGATGCCCGCCTGCCCGGCATTGAGGAACGCGGCATCGACGTGGTCGACTTGTGCGGCGACCTCCGTGACGGCGGCCTTGATGCCGGCCGGCGAGGAGAGGTCTGCTGCCACGGCGATCGTGCCCTTGCCGATCAGACCGCTCGCGATCTTCAGTTGGTCGGGGTCGCGCGCGATGATGACCACTCTTGCGCCCTCGCGCGCGAACGCCTGTGCGGCTGCCAGTCCCAGTTGCCGCCGGTGACGGGGCATGTCTTCCCGAGGAAACGCTGACGCCGGTCCTCGACGGTCCGATCGTGGGTTCCGACGTCAGTCGTGTCGTTCATGGTTCTCCTTCGTGGGGGGGCAGGAGTGGCGGTTCATGCGTCGATCTCGATGCCGCCGAACGGAGCTCCGCCGTTCAGGACGCGCTCCTCAGGCGGAATGGGCGCGAGGCTCACGCGCACGTCGATGCAGGTCGGTCGGCGGGCCGCGAGGGCGGCCTCGATCGCCGGGCGGAGCTGGTCGATCTCCGTGACGTCGACACCGTCCGCACCCAGAGCTCGTGCCACGCCGCTGTAGGAGCCGTTCTGCAGGCGGTTGTTGGTGACGCGGTCCTGTCCGAAGAAGAACTGCTGGGTGTGCAGGGTGGCGCCCCAGGCCTGGTTGTTGAGGACGATCACGATGACCGGGAGTCCCGCGCGGACGAGGGTGTCGAACTCGGCGAGGCTGTAGCCGACGGCGCCGTCGCCGGTGACGAGGATGGTCGCCTTGTCGGGGGTCGCGTACTGCGCTCCGACGGCCACGCCGAAGTTGCTTCCCATCGAGCTGAGGTAGCCGTGCCCGAGGTAGTGGGCCAGCGGGGCGAGGGCGATCGTCTCGGAGAGCCACAGCTCGGTCAGGGCGCCGTCGACGACCACGGTGGCGTTCTCGGGGACGCTCTCGGCGATCGTGCGGACCGCGAGGTAGGGGTGGATCGCGTCGTCCCCGTGCTCCTCGGTCTCGGCGGCGAGCGCGGATCGTCGGGTGGCCGAGATGTCCCGCAGGGTCTTCAGCCAGTCGTCCCGCCCGGGGGGCACGGGGTTGTCGCCCAGGCGCTCGTTCAGCACGCCGACCGAGCCGACCGCGTCGGCCTGGATGCCGAGTTCGACCTCCTGCAGACGGCCGAGTTCACGGCCGTCGGGGTCGATCTGGAAGATCCGCGCGCTCTTCGGGAGCAGTCTGCCCGTGCCGAACTGGGTGGCCATTCCGAAGCGCAGCCCCAGCAGCAGGACCAGATCGGGCCGCTCGTCCTCGGGGACGGTGGCCAGGCTCTGGAGGAGACCGACGTGCCGCTCGGAGCCGACGATCGCCCCGAGACCCTCCCAGTCGGAGAAGAGGGGCACTCCGGTGCGGGCGGCGAACTCGTGCAACCGGGCCCGTGCGTCGGCGGTGACGAAGGACTTGCCGACCAGCGCGATCGGCCGCTCGGCTGCGCTGAGCGCCTCGACGATCCGATCGACGCCGTCGGCGGAGGCGATGCCGCTGCCGTCGATCTCGACGCGGTAGTCCTCGGCCTCTTCGACGTCGGTCTGCTGGCGCAGGACGTCCCAGGGAAGGTCGAGGAGCACCGGCCCCTTGGGCTCCGACTGAGCGATCCGGATCGCCTGCGCGACCAGGCGGGGGATCAGCTCGGTACGGGTGACGCGGTGCGCGAACTTGGTCACCGGGGTTGCCATCGCCACCTGGTCGAACCCGGCCTGCTGGTCGTTGACCTGGTCCGTCTCAAGAGGCCCGGAGCCCACGATGTAGAGGACCGGGGTTCGGTCCAGATGGGCGTTGGCGACAGAGGTCAGGACGTTGGTGAAGCCGCCGCCGGCCGTGACGACGGCCACTCCCAGGTTGCCGGTGACGCGCGCATAGCCCTCGGCCGCGTGGCCGGCGTTCATCTCGTGGCGCACGTCGACGATCCGGAGCTTGGCGTCCAGGGCGTCCTGGAGGATGCCGTCGATATGTGCTCCGGGCAGGCCGAAGGCGACGTTGACTCCGGCTCGCTGCAGCGTTCGCACGACGAGCCCACTACCGGTTGCGGGTGCCATTGGGTGATCCGCCCTTCGGGACGTACTCAGGGATTCGACAGTGGTCATGGGGAACAGGGCCATGTCACGGGCCGTCCGTACCGGAGTCTCGGGTGTGGCCCGGGGGACGACAATGGCCGTGTTCGTTGGATGGTCAACGCCTTGTTCGGCAGGGGAAGGTCGAGACCCGTCGACCGGGCCCGCCGGGCGGGAGCGTCGGGGCTGATTCACACCGAGGCCGAGACGGCGATCTCGGGGTCGTACTCGTAGATCCAGCCGTTGGCCCTGAGGGGGTCCGCCTGCGAGTACGCCAGGTCGCGCGCCTGCTGCTCAGGGCCGTCCGGGAGGTGGTTGATGTGGGACCGTCCGTGCGACACCTCCTGCAAGCGCGCTGTGCGGCGTCGCCGGAGTTCTTCGTAGCGTCCCAGCGCCGCCAACGGGCTGTCCGGGTCCTCCGCGAGACAGAGGGCCAGGACCGCGCCGTCCTCGATCGCCTGGGCAGCGCCCTGGGCGAAGAACGGGAACATCGGGTGGGCCGCGTCACCCAGCAGGGTCGCGTTGCCGCGGTTCCAGTGGTCGAGGGGCTCGCGGTCGAGCAACGCCCAGCGTCCCGGCGTGTCGGCCGACCTGATCAGCTCCACCAGACGCGGATCCCAGCCGTCGAACTCGTCGAGCAGTTCCCGGACCGTCGCGGTGGCCGTCCACGACTCGACACTGTTGGCACCCGCCGGTGCGAAGGCGACGAGGTTGACATAGTCCCCGCCGGAGACCGGGTAGTGCACGAGGTGGTGGTCGGGGCCGATCCAGAGGGTCTGGGCGCGCCGCCTGGCGAATTCGGGTGCCTTGCGCGCCGGTACGAGGGCCCGGAAGGCGCAGATGCCCGACTCCCTGGTCCGAGTCGGCCCGACGATCGCGCTTCGCACGCGTGAGTGGACTCCGTCGGCACCGATGAGGATGTCCGGGCGAACTGTGTCGCCGTCCTCGAACCGCAGCACCGCCTGGTCGCCTTCGAACTCGACCGAGACGCAGCGCCTGCCGAGGTGGAGCGAGTCCTCGGGGACGGCCGACCTCAAGGCATTCAGCAGATCGGCACGGTGGGCGGTGTAGGTGTGCTCGCCGTACAGGCGTTTGCACCCGTCCTGGAGGTTCTCCGCGGAGAGGACGGTGCCGTCCTCCCAGCGCCGGAACTCCCAGCCGATCTCCATCTGCACCGCGCGCTCGATGAACCGGTCCAGCACGCCGAGACGCCGGATCAGGCGGGCGGCGTTGGGGGCGATCACCAGACCGGCACCGACCTCGGTGAGGGCTGCGGCCTGCTCGTAGACGTCACTGTGGAAGCCCTTGTCGCGGAGGAAGGCCGCGGCAGCGAGGCCTCCGATGCCGCCACCGAGGATCGCGATCCTGGGGCCTGCTTCCCTAGTCATCATGCTCTTTCACTCCCGTTGACCTCTGGCGAGGTGGTGACTGGCTGCCTGCAAGCGTCCGGCAACATGCGCACTGAAAGAACACCTTCATCCATCCAACGAACATAGAAGGTAGAGTCACCTGCGCCGCACCGGATGAAGGAGAGGCCCATGCCTCGCGCGAACGAGCCAGGACGCACTGTCAGCTCCCGACTCTGGGATCTGCTGTTCGCCTTCGACCCCAACAACACCGAGCTGACCCTCGCCGACCTGGTCCGGCGCACCGGCATGCCGCACGCCACCGCCAGACGTCTGACGCTGGAACTCGTGGAGGCGGGCGCGCTGGAGCGCACCAGCGACAACCGCTTCGCGATCGGCCTGCCGCTGTGGCGCCTCGGGACGCTCGCACCACGCGCCGAGACGCTGCGCAGCGCCGCGCAGCCGTTCGTGGAGGACCTGTACACGGCTCTTCGCCAGCATGTGCAGCTGGCCGTCCTCCAGGGCGACCAGGCCGTGATCATCGAGCGCTTGTCGGCCGTCAACGCCGTCGGTCTGACCTCACAGGTCGGCGGCCAGCTGCCCCTGCACTGCTCGGGCGTCGGCAAGGTACTGCTGAGCCACAGCAGTCCGGCGTTCATCGATGAGGTGTTGGCCGGAAGACTGCGACGCTTCACGCCCAGAACGATCGTGGACCCGGCCGAACTCCGTGGCCAGCTGGCGTCCTGTCGCTCGACCGGAACGGTGGTCGTCAAGGAAGAGCTGAGCGAAGGGGCCGAGTCGGTCGCGACGCGCATCGTCGACGGCCGCGGCAAAGTCGTCGCGGCCCTCTCCGTCGTGGTGGCCGCGGGCTCGATCAAACTGCAGGCGGCCGTTCCCTCGCTGGTCGCGAGCGGACTGGGGTTGTCCAGGAGTCTCGGCTGGAGGCCGGGCATCCCCATTCGCACCTCGTGACCTCTCGCGGGGCGAGGAAACCGGCACGTCATGCGCGTCATGCCGACGGTCGCCGCCGGGAGAGCTGCATGTGGCCGAGGCGCCAGCCCTCGTCGGTCGAGAGCCACACCCGGGTGGCCACGGCCTGAACCAGGAAGGGCGGCAGGTCGGGCAGGCGCCGGATGCGCATCTTCTGGAAGCACGTCGCGATGGCCCGTCCGCCCCGCACCCGGCAGGTCACCCCGCTGGTCTCCGCCTCGACGGTGGGTCCCATGGACGCGTTGCAGCCGAGGAAGCGCTCCCGTTCATGGACGTTCCCGACCGGGCCGTGGACGATCACGCAGTCGGGAAGCATGAGTTCACGCTGTTCCTCGTCTCCCTTCGTGATCGCGACGAGCCACTCGGCCTCCGCCTCGGCGACCGTGGCCGGTGTCCGGACGTCGTTCCTGCTCGTCCCCGGGTGTGTCGTGGTCATGGTGCGCCTCCTGTCCGAGTGTGTCGGTTGATCGTTCTCTTGTACGCCACAACCCGCCGCGACTACCGCTTTCGGGGAGTCGCGGCGAGCGCTCCGGTTGTCCCGGCGCCGGCGTGCTCGTCGGGCGGTCAGCCGTCGAGGGTGTGCGGGTCGTCGTCGAGGTGCACCTGGTCCACGCCACCGTGCCCGCCCACGAGGGTGAGCGCCGCCGCCACCAGAGCGGCCACGCCACCGAGGACGAACGCCAGGGAGTAGCTGCTGCTGAGGGCGTGGAAAGCGACGTCCTTGAGCGGGTTGAAGGGGATGACGTGACCGTCCGGCGAAGTGATGCTGCCCGGCACCGAGTTGGCGCCGAGCGGCCCCGAGCCCACGGCGTGCACCGCCGCCTCCAACTGCGGCTTCTGATCCGCGGGAGCATGGGCCGGAGCGGCCTGGAAAGCCGCGTAGGCCTTGCTCAGGGTCGGATTGTCCGCCAGGTTGCGGGAGATCTCCTTGGCGGCCTGGCTCAGTGCGACAGCCCCCATGATCGCGGGGCCGAGCGCGAACCCGAGGTCCCGGAACGTGCTCGTGGCACCGCTTGCCATGCCGGCGAGGTGGTTGGGCAACGTGTTGACCGCGACCGCGCTGATGGCGGCGAAGGCCAATGCCGAGCCGACGCCGGCGAGGATCAGCGGCCCGAAGATGGAGGACAGTGCCCGGTTGCTGGTCGGAATGGCGGCGAACCACAGCCCACTGGCGCCGATGAGGGTCAGGCCACTGAAGAGGACCCATCGGGGGTTGTACCGCTCGAGCAGCTTGGAGGTGAGGGGCAGCTGCACGAGGCCGATGCCTCCGAAGAAGAGGTAGGCGACGGAGGCCTTCAGCGGGCTGATTCCCTGGATGATGGTGAGGCGGATACTGGTCGAGTACATGATGGCGAGGAAGCCGAACATCCCGATCACGGTGACCACCGAGTTCACGGCGAACGCCCGGTTCTTGAACACGCTCAGGAGAAGGAGGGGCGCGTCCGCGCGGTTCTCCACGAAGACGAACAGCCCGAGGAGCACGGCTGCGGCGAGGAACGCGATGACGATCTGCGGGCTCGCCCAGCCGCTCTCGGAGCCCTGGATCACGGCGTAGAGCAGAGCGAACAGGCCGAGTGCGGAGGTGATCTGCCCAGGCCAGTCGAGGGACCGGCCCTCGGGCGAGGAGGAGTTGCGGGCGACGGCCAGCGACAGGAGCGCGCTCACCGCGGCGATGACGAGGACACCGACGTAGGCCCAGCGCCAGTTCGCGTTCCCGGCCCAGCCGCTGTGGATCTTGGTGGAGAGGCCTGCCAGCAGCGGTCCGAGGAAGCCGCCGATCGACAGCGCGGCGGCCCAGATCGCCACGCCACGCGCGCGGGTGGCGGTGGTGTGCGTGCCGGCCGCCACCATGGCGAGGCTCGTCGGGAAGATGGCCGCGGCCCCGATGCCGCTGAGAAGCTGAGCGAGGATCAACAACGACACCCGGGTGTCGGTCGAGTATCCCGAACCAGGCACCAGGACCGCGAGGGTCGAGCCGACCGCGATGAGCGCGGCGCCCCCCACGAGCAGACGCTTACGCCCGAACAGGTCACCGAACACACCGAAGCCCAGCTCCAGCGCGGCCACGGGAAGCATGAAGGCGTCGGTGATCCAGGTCAGTTGGGCCGAGGACGGCGCGAGATCCTGCTGGATCAGCCCGTTGATGAGCGAGGGGACGGCAAGGGCCATCTGCGCGAGGCACACGGCGAGAACCACCGCGGCCAGGGTGCCCGAGGTCAGGGTGTATCTGCCACCCTCTCCCTCTACCGCCTTGGGTGAATCGATCTGAACCATGGACGACTCCTTGGCGTGAAGCGCTGCTGTGGGACCGGCGTCCGCTGCCGGACCCTGCTGTGGGTGCTTTTGTCGCGGTCATCCCGGCAACACCGCTGCCGTGCCGCCCCTGAGCCTTGCGGAGTGCCTCCGCGCCGCCCTTCCACCGGACCTGATTCAGGACGCTCGGCGCGGTGGCCGACCCGCCGAGCAGCGTCAAGGTAGGAACGACCCCCGTCACGCTCAACGCTCATGTTCATTAGACGAACAAGCCGCCGCTGATCCGCGGTCTCCCAGCGCACCATCCGTGCAGGACGGCCTTGGCGTGGCCGCCCGGAAGGAGTGGTGACTCATGACTGGGAGGCTGACGGGCAGGACTGCCGTCGTGACCGGGGGCAGTACGGGCATCGGGCAGGAGATCGCCCGCAGGCTCGCGGCGGAGGGCGCGGACATCGCGGTAGCGGACATCGATCCGGCCGACGAGACGCGGAACCTCGTCACGCAGACCGGTCAGCGGTTCTTCAGCGACGAGGTCGACGTCTCGGACGAGGACGCGGTACAGGGGTTCGCCGCCCGGGTCCGACGTGAACTCGGCGCCGCCGACATCCTGGTGAACAACGCAGCCGTCGTTCTGCCGGCCGATATCGATCACGTGACCTTCGACGAGTGGCGTCGCACCTTCGCCGTCAACGTGGACGGCCCCTTCCTGGCCTCCAGGGCGTTCCTGCCCGATCTGAAGGAGTCCGGGGCGGGACGGATCATCAACATCACGTCGTCGAGCTACTGGACTCCGCCGCCTCCCTTCGTCTCCTACGTCTCCGCCAAGGGCGCGCTGAACGGACTCACCTCTGTCCTGGCCGCCAACCTCGCCGCTCACCACATCACCGTCAACGGCGTCGCGGCGAGCCTGGTCCGCACGGCCACGGCCGCGCAGAACACAAGCGAGTTCTTCTTCGAGCAGACCGTGCGGATGCAGAACATCAAGCGTGTGCAGATGCCGGCCGACGTCTCGGGCGTCGTGGCGTTTCTCGCCTCTGACGACGCCGCGTTCATCACGGGGCAGATCGTCGTCGCGGACGGCGGAAGCACGCGCCGCTGAGGGGTCTCTTCGGAGGGAACCGCTGGATCCGCACGGGAGAGCGACGAGATCACTCGATCGTGAGTTCTTCCACGGTCGCATCCTGCGTGACGCGATGCTCGGACGGGCGGTGTGTGCCCAGGGTCGCCTGGCCGTACGACGGACGAGGGAGACGGCGTGACGCGAGAAGCGGGACCGCCCGGAGGCATGAACAGCGACAGCCAAGCACTCCTGCTGGCTGCCGGACTGGCCGATCTGGCGGTGAGCACAGTGGGTTCGGCCCTGGGGACGGTGCGGGGGCTGTTGCGCCGGTCGGACGCCACCGAGCTGGCCGGGGAGGCGGAGCGCGAACTCGTGGCGCGTGGGCGTCTGGTGCTGGACCGGTATGCGGGCGTGCCCCCGGCCCACTTGGAGATCCTCGCCCAGCGTGCCCTGGCCCGGAAGGCCGCCGGTGGCGTATGAGCGGTGGGAGCCGACCCTGTTCAAGGCCCGCGTGGACGAGGTGCTGCGGCGGTTCGTCGCGCGGGAGGCCGATGAGTTCGCGGCGGTCGATCCGATGCTCGGTGCCGTGGCCGAGAGACTGGAGGCGGCGGTCGCGCACGGCAAGCGGCTGCGGGCGGCGTTCTGCTACTGGGGGTGGCGGGCGGTGGGGCAGCCGGACAGCGACGCGCTGGTGCGGGCGGCTGCCTCGATGGAGCTGGTGCATGCCGCCGCGGTCGTGCACGACGACCTCATCGACGACAGCCCGCTGCGGCACGGCCGGCCCACGACCCACGTCGCCCTGCGCGGGGCCGTAGGGAATCGTCCCGACGCCGATGCCGCCGGGCGGTCGTTGGCGATGCTCGTGGGAGACCTGCTGATGGCGCTGGCCGGGCAGTTGTTCGCCGCCAGTGGTCTGCCCGCCGCGTATCTCGTCCGGGCCCGCCCGTTGTGGGCGGTGATGGCCCGTGAGCTGATCGCGGGCGAGTGTCTGGAGATCCTGCGTACCGGTGCCGGTCCGGACACCGAGGCGTCACTGAAGGTGATCCGGTACAAGACCGCCAAGTACACCGTCGAACAGCCCCTGTTGATCGGTGGTGCGCTGGCCGGCGCGGGCGTGCGGCTGCGCGAGGGCTACTCCGCGTACGGGCTGCCGCTGGGAGAGGCGTTCCAGCTGCGGGACGACCTGCTCGGGCTGTTCGGAGATCCCGAGCTCACCGGCAAGGCCAATGCCGACGATGTGCGCGGCCGACGGCCCACCGCGCTGCTGGCGGAGACATGGCGTCTCGCCGACGACGCGGAGCGGGAGTTGCTGCACACGCTGCTGGGCCGGGACGACCCGGACGGGACCGGGCTGGACACGGTGCGCGAGGTGATGCGCCGGCTGAGGGCACCCGACCGCATCGAGGGCATGATCGAGGCACGGGTCGAGGAGGCTCTCTGCGCCCTCCACGCACTGGATCTCCCTGCGCACGCCGCCGGCGGACTGACCGCGCTGGCCCATTCCGCGGCGGTACGCCTGTCCTGACCGCTCGCATCCAGCGAGAGCCCTGCCCTCCCGGCAGCCGCCGCTCCCGCCTGTCGTGGACGCTCCAAAGGAAGACGAGGAACCTGCCATGCCCTACACCGACGCATCGCTGGACGCCCTGCGGCGAACCGGGGACGAACTCGCCGATGCCACCGTCGCCGAGCTGTTCGCACGCGGGGAGGTGGGCACGTTCAACACCCTGATGCGATACGTCTCCACCGCCGGCGCTCCCCTGCCGGACGGTCTGCCGGACGTCGCGCGTGAGTACCTCGAAGCCACCCGCACTCCGCCGTCCTGGGTGGACTGGTCGGAGATGGAGAAGGCCCGGCTGTTCTTCATCGACAACAACGTGCACATCTCCACCGCGCTGTCCTTCGCCTCGATGCCCGCCTGCTACGTCGTCCCGCACGTGGCAAAGCTGCTGTCGGCCAGTCACGGCCTGAAGTACCCGTCCAAACGGATGGCGGAGACCGGGCAGTTCACCGTCCATCTGATGCAGCCCGACGCGTTCGAGGCCGGCAGCCGCTTCATCCCGGCCGCCCAGAAGGTACGCCTCCTGCACGCCTCCATCCGCCACCACCTCACCCGCGAGAACAGCTGGGACACCGCGGCCCTCGGGACGCCCATCTGCCAGGAGGACATGATCGGCGGGCAGATGTTCTTCTCCCTGCTCGTCCTGGACAGTCTGCACCGCCTCGGCATCCACATGTCGACCGAGGGCGCGGAAGCGTACTACTACGCGTGGCGCGTCGTCGGCGCCATGCTGGGCGTCGACCAGGACGCCGTACCGCGAACCCTGGACGAGGCCCGTCGGTTCCTCGACCTGTACATGGTCCGGCACATGGGCCCCTCCGAGGAAGGCGCCCACCTGACCGAACAGCTGATCGCCCTCTACGAGGAGGTGGTGCCCGGCACCTTCTTCGACCCCGTCGTCTCCGCGCTCATGCGTCACCTCATCGGCGACACCTGCGCCGACTGGCTCCACGTGCCGCGCACCTCGTGGGACACCGTCGTCAAAGCCGTGCCCCACCTCCTCGGCGTCCTGGAGACGATCGAGGACCGCTCCCCGCTCGGCGCCTGGGCCCTGGACCGCCTCGGCCACCTCACCACGGTCCTCGAACTGTCCTCCCTCACCCGTGGACGCGTCATGCACTATGCGATCCCCGAGACGCTCAAGAAGGACTACGGCATCGCCGGCGCGGTGCCCCGCACCCGCCGGTGGGCCCCACCGGCCAGCACTGTCTGACGCCCCGCCCCGCCAGTTCAGTATTTTGACATAGGTTTCTTTTCATAGGTAACTTGATGTCGTGACCGGAACCAGTGAGGCTCCTCCGAGCCAGGGCGTCGACCAGGTGGCCGCAGGCCTCGTGGCGTGCCTGCCCGCGCTGAACCGGTACGTCAAACAGAGCATCGACCGGCGACTGCCGTATCCCAGGCTCCCCGAGCGGCAGTTGGCCCTGCTCCAGTACGTCGCCGAGCACGACGGCGCGACCGTCCACAAGGCTGCCGGCGCGCTGCGGATGATGCCGAACAACGTCAGCGCCCTGGTCACCCGCCTCACCGAGGCGGGCCTGCTGGAACGGCACCAGGACGACACCGACAAGCGCGTCGCGCACCTGCGTGTCACCGCCAAGGCGCGTCAACGCATCCGCCAGGCCGAGGACGTCGCGGCGCGACAGCTCGCGGCCGCGCTGCGGACTCTCACGGACGGCGACCGCGACGCCCTCGGCTCGGCGCTCGGCGCCCTCGAGGCTCTCACCCGGCGCCTGCGCGACCACTCCGCCGCCTGACCGTTCGGTCCGGGCGCCATACGCCTGCTGCCCTTGCCGCTGCTGCGGCAGGGCCGGGTGTGACGGCCCCTGCGCAGCCCTCCTCACAGCTCGCCCCCACATGTCCACGCGCCCCAGCCGCGCGCCTCACGTCCCGAGGACACAGCTCACACATGTCTGTCACCGCTGTTTCCACAGCGCCCAGTCCCGTATCCCACCACCACCCGCGTGGTCTTCGCGCCAATCCCTGGCTGACGCTGATCGCCGTCGGGCTCGGCCTGTTCATGGTCGGTCTCGACGGCTCAGTCGTCTCGATCGCCAACGCCGAGATCGCCCGCGACCTCAACGCCACCACCGCCGAACTGCAGTGGGTCACCAACTCCTATCTGCTCGCCCTCGCCGCCGCCCTCATCCTCGGCGGCAAGCTCGGCGACCGCTTCGGGCGCCGCACGGTCTACCTCGTCGGCGTCGTCGGATTCACCCTCGCGTCCGTCGCGATAGGCCTCGCCGGCTCCGTCGAAGGTGTCATCGCCTTCCGGGCCCTGCAGGGCCTCTTCGGCGCGATGCTCATGCCCAACACCCTGGCGTTGCTGCGTGCGGTGTTCCCGCCGAAGAAGTTCGGCATGGCGGTCGGCATCTGGGCCATGATCTCGTCCGTCGCCACCGCGCTCGGCCCGATCGTCGGCGGACTGCTCGTCCAGCATGTCAACTGGGAGTCCGTCTTCTACATCAACGCCCCCATCGGCGTGATCGCCCTGGTCTTCGGTCTCGTCGTGCTGCCGCAGTCCAGGAACGAGGCGGCGGCGAGCGAGAAGTTCGACGTGCCCGGCGTGGTGCTGCTCGCGCTCGGACTGATCGCCGTCGTCTTCGGCGTCGTCAAGGGCGAGACGTGGGGCTGGACTTCGGCCGGCACACTCGGCGCGATCGTCGGCGGTATCGTCGTCCTGGTCCTCTTCGGCTGGTACGAGACGCGCGTCGCGCATCCTCTCCTGCCGATGCGGCTGTTCCGCAACCCGGCCCTGACCATCGGTGTGTTCGTCACCGCGCTGAACTTCTTCGTCCTGCTCGGCGCGATCTTCTTCGTGATGCTGTACCTGCAGAACGTGCACGGCTTCACGCCCGTCGAGTCCGGTGTGCGCACCCTGCCGCTCAGCCTCGCCTCCATGGTGGCCTCGCCGCTCGGCGCGAAGCTCACCGAGAAGTTCGGCCCACGCCTGACCATGCCGCTCGGGATGGTGCTCCAGGCCGGCGCCGCCTTCACGATGCTCGCGTGGAGCGCCGACTCCTCGTACGCCGCCATGTGGCCGCCGTTCGTCGCGCTCGGTCTCGGCGTCGGCATCGTGATGGCCGCGTCCTCCGACGCGATCGTCGGCAACGCCCCCGTCAAGGACGGCGGTATCGCGGGTGGCCTGCAGGCCACTTCGCTCCAGGTCGGCGGCGCGCTCGGCACCTCGGTGCTCGTCTCCCTCATCAGCAGCCGCGTCGGCTCCACGCTCACGGACTCACTGACCGAGGCCGGCGTGCCCCACTCGGCGGCCGCTCGCTTCGAGGAGGCGAAGGACGCGGTCGCGATGGGTGTCGCCCCGGTCTCCGACGCGATGCCCGCCCAGCTCCGGGCGGCCGTGGTGGAGGGCAGCCACACCGCCTTCATGAACGGCGTCCACACCGCCGTCCTGGTCACCGGCATCCTCGCCCTCGTGGGAGCCGCCTTGGCTGCGTTCGGCCTCCGCGGCCGGGAGGACGGGACCCAGGAGAACGCCGAGCACACCGAGCACGACGCGAAGGTGCCGAGCCCGGCCGCCGTCCGATCCTCCATCGGCGTCGCGGTCAGCGGGCGCGTCATCGGCGCCGAGTCGGCACCCGTGCCGCGGGCGGTCATCACCCTGATCTCGCTGGGCGGGCGGCAGGTGGGCCGCATGGTGGCCCATTCGGACGGTGCGTACGCGGTGGACGCGCCGGGCGCGGGAAGCTACGTGCTCATCGCCTCCGCCGAGGGCTACCAGCCGCAGGCGTCCACGGTCGTGGTCGGCGGCGAGCCGGTCTCCTACGACATCCGGCTCTCCGGCACCAGCGGCCTGTTCGGCACGGTCAGGTCGGCCGACCTCGGGAAGCCGGTCGCCGGCGCCATGGTGGTCGCGGCCGACGTGCGCGGCGATGTGCTCGCCGCCGGGCTCTCCGACACTGACGGCACCTTCGGCTTCGGCGTCCTGGTGCCCGGCCAGTTGACCCTCGCGGTGACCGCGGCCGGCTACCGGCCGATCGCGCTGCCCGTCGAGATCGCCGCGCAGGGCGTCACCAGGACCGAGCTCGAACTCTCCCCCGGCCTGCATGTACGGGGCATGGTCCAAGCCGCGGGCCGGCCGCTGAACGACGCGCGGGTCACGCTCATCGACACGGCCGGCAACGTGGTGGCCACCGCGACCACCGGCGAGGACGGTGGCTACGCCTTCACCGATCTGGACGGTGGCGAGTACACGGTCACGGCGGGCGGCTACCCGCCGAAGGCCACCCAGGTGACCGTGTACGGCTCGGGCGTGGAAAGCCACGACATCGAGCTCTCCCACCCGGGCGACTGACACCCGCCGGGCCGGACACGCCCTTCGGTCCGGACGTGTACGGCCCGGCGGCAAGCTCGCAAGTGCAGTGGCAGGGGTGGCTTGTACCTGGACGCCGCCGATCACGTCGCCCCTGCTGCTCTCAGTCCTCGGCGACCCGAATGATCGTCCGGCCGGGGACACGCTGTCGCGAGGTGAAGGCGGCGGGCGCGTCGGCAAGCGACCGCACCTCACCGACGCGCACCCGCAGCCGGCCGTCCCGCAGACGCCGGGCGAGGTCGGCGAGGCGTACGCGGTCGGGTTCCACGACGAAGAACACGGTCTGCCCGTCGTCGGGGCGCACGGTGGGCTGATGGGCGATGCTGACGAGCGTGCCGCCGGGGCGTACGAGGGCAGCCGAGCGGTCGAGGATGTCGCCGCCGATCACGTCGAACACGACATCGACCTGGCCACACCGCATGGCCCCCGGCCCGGACGGTCCCGACCGTCGACCGCGGACCTCCGCCGCCCCTGGGAGAAGCCGGCCGAGCCCGGCCAGCTCACCCACGCCCGGGTCCGCCAACACTCCCTCGTGTAACGCTCAGGTTACGAAACCACCCTGCGCCCTTCCCCGCCTCACGATCCCGGTCTACGTTCCAGCGAAAACCAACCACATGGTAACTGTTGGCGTCAGGAAGGCACTCCACGATGACCGAACTCGCTCCCGGATTCCTCTGGGGCGCATCCACCGCACCGCACCAGATCGAAGGCAACAACCTCAACAGCGACTTCTGGGCGAACGAGGGACGCATCCCGGGCATGGAGCGCAGCGGCGACGCCTGCGACAGCTACCACCTGTACCGCGAGGACATGCGGCTGCTGGCCGACGCGGGGCTCAACGCCTATCGCTTCGGCATCGAGTGGGCACGGATCGAGCCGATCCCCGGCATGTTCTCGCGGGCCGAACTCGCCCACTACCGGCGCATGATCGAGACGGCGTTCGAGCTCGGCCTGACGCCGGTCGTGACCCTGCACCACTTCACCAGCCCGCTCTGGTTCGCCCAGGAGGGCGGCTGGCTCGGCGAGCGCGCGGTCGACCGGTTCCGGACGTACGTCGAGACGGTCGCGCAGATCCTCGAAGGCGTCGAGTGGATCGTCACCATGAACGAGCCGAACATGCTGGCCATCATGGCCGGCATGGCGCGGGCCCTGCAGAGTCCGCAGGCCGACGGAGAGTGGCAGAGCCCCACCCTCGACAACGAGGGCCCACGTCCGCCGCTGCCGGCCCCCGACCCGGTCATCGGCGCGGCGCTCGTCGAGGCGCACCAGGCCGCTCGGGAGGTGGTGCGCGAGCGCACCGGCGCCAAGGTCGGCTGGACGGTCGCCAATCGCGCCTTCGTGGCCCGTCCGGGGGCGGAGGAGAAGAAGCGGGAGCTGGAGCACGTCTGGGAGGACCTCTACCTGGAGGGGTCACGCGGAGACGACTTCGTGGGTGTGCAGTCGTACTCCAGCCAGTGGGTCGGCCCGGAGGGCATCGAGCCCTATCCGCCGCACCCGGACAACACGCTCGTGGGAACCGCCTACCGGCCCGACGCGCTGAGCATCGCGGTACGGCACACCGCCGAGGTCACCGGTGGCCTGCCGATCCTGATCACCGAGAACGGCATCGCCACCGGCGACGACACCCGCCGTATCGCCTACACGGGCGAGGCCCTGGAGCACCTCGGCAAGGCGATCGCCGACGGGGTGGACGTACGCGGCTATCTGCACTGGAGCCTGCTCGACAACTACGAGTGGGGCCACTGGGCGCCGACGTTCGGCCTGGTCGCGGTCGACCGCGAGACGTTCGAGCGCCGCCCCAAGCCCTCGCTGGCCTGGCTGGGCGAGACCGCCCGCCGCGGCCGGATCTGACCGCACCGGCACTCGGAGGAACATCGTGCAGGTATCCGTACCCGACGTCTCGTCGAAGTCCCTGGCCGAACTCGTCTCGCTGTCCGGGCGGCGCGCCGTCGTGACCGGCGCGGGCCGGGGGCTCGGCCGGGCCGTCGCGGAGCGGCTGGCCGAAGCGGGAGCGGACGTGCTCGTCGCGGACATCCAGGACGAGCTCGCCACCGCCGTCGCCGAGGACCTCGGCGCCCGGGGTCGGGGCCGCGCCCTGGCCGCCCGTCTGGACGTCACCGACCCCGACAGCGTCGTGGCCGCCGCCGACCTCGCGGTCCGGGAGCTCGGCGGGATCGACATCTGGGTGAACAACGCCGGGATCTTCCCCAGCGTGCCCGCGCTGAAGATGTCCGACCAGGCCTTCGACAAGGTGTTCGCCGTCAACACCCGCGGGGTCTTCCTCGGCTCCCGCGAGGCCGCGCGCCGGATGAGCGAGGCCGGGCACGGGGGTGTCATCGTCAACGTCGTCTCCACGGCCGGGTTCCGCGGGACGGCCCCCGGGCTCGCGGCGTACGTCGGCTCCAAACACGCGGCCCGCGGCCTCACCCGGCAACTCGCCCTGGAGTTCGCCCCGTTCGGCATCCGTGTGCTGGGCGTCGCACCCACCTTCGTGCCGACCGAGGGCAACATGGCGGCGGCCGCGGCGGCCGGTGTGCCGCTGGACTCCGAGGCGCTCCTGTCCGTGATGCGGCCGGGCCCGCTCGGCCGGCTCGGTGTGCCGGACGACATCGCCCGGGTGGTGCTGTTCTGCGCGAGCGACCTCTCGGCCTTCATGACGGGCAGCACGCTCCTCGCCGACGCCGGTGAAACGACGTGACCGCCACGCCGCCCCGACCACCCCGACCGCACCGAGCCCCCGGTAGGAACTCCATGCTCTCGCCCCGTACCACCCCCACCCGCGACCTCGTCGGCCTCGACGGCCTGTGGCGGTTCGCTCCCGGCACCCGGGCCGGCGCCACCCCATGGGCGTCACGGCTCGCCCCGCCGCTCGAAGTGCCCGTGCCCGCCAGCTACAACGACCTGTTCGTGGACCCGGAGATCCGTGACCACGTCGGCGTCGTCTGGTACCAGCGCGACGTGCGCGTGCCGCGCGGCTGGACCGGCGAGCGCGTGGTCCTGCGCTTCGGCTCGGTCACCCACGCCGCGCAGGTCTACGTGGACGAGCGGCTCGTGGCCGAACACACCGGCGGCTACACGCCGTTCGAGGCGGACCTGACCGGGATCGTCCGCCCCGGCGCCGCGTTCCGGCTGACGGTCGGCGTCGACAACCGGCTGACGAACGTGACGATCCCGCCCGGCACCGTCACGACCGGCCCCGACGGCCGCGAACGGCAGTCGTATCTGCACGACTTCTACAACTACGCGGGCATCGCGCGCCCGGTCCGCCTGTACAGCACGCCGACGACCTTCGTCGAGGACGTCATCGTGGTCACCGGACGGGACGGCGCGGCCGGTACCGTCGGCTACCGCGTGGAGACCGCCGGCGAGCACACCGACACGGTCACCGTGCGGGTGCGCGCGGTGGACGAGGCCGGCCGGACCGTAGCTGAGGGAGAAGGCCCCGAGGGCGCCCTGCGCATCGAAGACGTCACGCTCTGGCAGCCGGGCGCGGCCTACCTCTATGACCTCGTCGTGGAGTTGGCCGTGGACGGCGAGACCGTCGACAGCTACACCCAGCCCTTCGGTGTCCGTACCGTCGAGGTGCGCGGCACCGACTTCCTCATCAACGGCGAACCCTTCTACTTCACCGGCTTCGGCAAGCACGAGGACACCCCCGTCCGGGGCAAGGGCCACGACGACGCCTACCTCGTCCACGACTTCCAGCTCATGCAGTGGACCGGCGCCAACTCCTTCCGTACCTCCCACTACCCCTACGCCGAGGAGGTTCTGGACTTCGCCGACCGGCACGGCATCGTCGTCATCGACGAGACCGCCGCCGTCGGCCTCAACCTGGGGGTCCAGGGCGGGCTCACCGGCGTTCCACCGACCCCGACGTTCGCACCGGAGAACTTCGGCGGGACCACGCGGGACGTCCACGCCCAGCACCTGCGGGAGCTGATCGAACGGGACAGGAACCACCCGAGCGTGGTCATGTGGTGCCTCGCCAACGAGCCCGCCTCCAACGAGGAGGGAGCCCGCGAGTACTTCGAGCCGCTGGTCGAACTGGCCCGCAAGCTCGACCCGACCCGGCCACTCACCTACGCCGCCGTCATGTTCGCGACCCCGCAGAACGACCGGATCGGCGACCTGTTCGACGTCCTGAGCATCAACCGCTACTACGGCTGGTACCTGTTCACGGGCGACCTCGCGACCTCCGAGGGCTATCTGGAGCAGGATCTGCGCGGCTGGGTCCAGCGCTTCGGCAAGCCGGTCATGATGTCCGAGTACGGCGCCGACACCCAGCCGGGCCTGCACTCCGTCTGGGACACCCCCTGGAGCGAGGAGTACCAGAGCGACTTCCTCGCCATGTACCACCGGGTCTTCGACCGCATCCCCGAGTTCGTCGGCGAGCACGTATGGAACTTCGCCGACTTCCAGACCTCCCCAGGCATCCACCGCGTCGATGGCAACAAGAAGGGCGTGTTCACCCGCGACCGGAAGCCGAAGTCGGCCGCGTTCGCCCTGCGCGGGCGCTGGCTCCCACTGGGCGGTCGAAAGCCCGGGCAGGTCTCGGCCGACTGACATCCGCGACTGCGCGAGGGGACCCCGATTCCCTGCCGTGCGCTGTTGGCATCGGCGCCCCGGGACACCGGTTCAGGAGACGGCGGTGAGGGGGCCGGAGGACGCGCAGGGGCGTCATCACGGGATGCCGACGCCGTGGCCGGATGCCGTCCGCAGGTCGCGCGGCCTACGGCGACCACGTCATCGGCGGCGGACACCGCCCGGTCCGCGGCAACGCCCGCCCCCGGGGCGTTCGTAGAGCGACTGTGGTGCCGGAGCCGCCGGGACCGCTTCGCACCACGGCTCCTCGCCGAGCAGCTGGAACCACCACTCCCCGCGGCGTCCGCGACCGGGTTCCCCAGCGCCCGACACGGCCGGTGTTCCGGCCCCGTCCAGTACGGCCCGCACCCCGCGTGCCCGCCTTCTCCCCCACGGGTTGCCACCGCCCCTAGCGATCATGTGACAAAGGAGTGCGCATGCCTCACGACGACCGGGACGTCAGCGTGGTGGTTCCCCTTGCGAAGGCGACAACGCGGGACGCCGTCGGAGGTCCCCCCGAGCCGCCCCCCGCGCCGGAGATCGAGGCACCGCCGATGCGGAGGGTGGGCAGGGGCTATCTCCTGTGGCTGATGATCGCCAGTTTCGGTGGCTCCCTGGCCCTCATGGTCCCCCTGTCCTACTCGCTCGCGGTGCGGATCGACGACCTCGCCCCCGGGCACGAGGAGCAACTCGGGTACGTCACCGGCTCCGCCCAGGTCGTCTACCTGGTCCTCAGCCCCCTGATCGGCCTCTGGAGCGACCGGACTCGTTCCCGGCTCGGCCGCCGGACCCCCTTCATGATCGGCGGCACCCTGCTCGGCACCGCCGCGCTCGTCGCAGTCGCGCTCGCGCCGTCCGTTCTCCTGCTGGGCCTGGCCTGGGTCGTCGGCATGATCGGCTGGTCCACCACCGGGCAGGCCATCCAGAACGTCCAGGCCGACCGGGTGCCCGAGGAGCAGCGGGGCCGGGTCTCCGCCCTGACCAGCGTCATGACCCAGATCGCCCCGGTGGTCGGCATCGGCCTCGCCTACGCGGTGGCCTCCAGCACGTTCCTGGTGTTCCTGGTCCCCGGCGTCCTGGGCGCCGCCCTGGTGGTGCTGTTCCCGGTGTTCAGGCCCGAGGGCGACTCCCGCGCGCTGGTGCACACCACCGGCGTGACGCTGCGGAGCATGGTCACCAGCTACGGCTTCAACCCCCGCAGGTACCCGGACTTCGGCTGGAACTGGCTCGGCCGCTTCGTGTTCTTCATGGGGCTGTACTTCAACACGACGTTCGGCACCTTTTTCTACGCGCAGCGGCTCGATCTGCCGGTCAAGGAGGTCGCCGGGATCGTGGCGGTCATCGGGACCATCGGTGTGGTGGCCGCGGCGGGGGGCGCCATCGGGGGCGGCTTCCTCTCCGACAAGCTCGGCCGGCGCAAGCTGTTCGCCCTGATCGGTTCCGCGGTGTTCGTCGCCGGGGCCGTCACCGAGGCGTTCGCCCACTCGCTGCCCCAGCTGGTCGTCGGCGCCGTACTGATGCAGTTCGCCATCGCGGTGTTCGGCGCCGTCGACCAGGCGATCGTGTTCGCCGTCCTGCCGGACCGGGCCGAGGCGGGCCGCTACCTCGCCGTCGTCGGGTTCGCGCAGAAGATCCCCAGCGCCGTCGCCCCGCTGATCGCCCCGCTCGTCATCACCCTGGGCGTCGGTGCAGGGGGCGAGAAGAACTACACCCAGCTCTATCTGATCGGCGCGGTCCTGGCACTGGTCGGCGGACTCATCGTCAAGTTCAAGATCAAGTCGGTGCGGTAGCGGCTGCTCCCGCCCGGCGTCCCGAGAAGTGTTCCGTCCACCGAGTTCCGAGAAGGCACACCATGCGCGACGCACCGTACGACCTGGCCATCGACAGCGGCGGGGACGCCTTCCTCGTGTCCGGGCCCACGCCCCGGCTGTCGTGGAAGCCGCCGTCGGACGCGGCCCGCCCGGTGGCGTACGAGGTGGAGTGCACCGTCGACGGCGAGGCGCGGGCCGCCGTGACCACCGCCGTGGGCGGGCACCGCTTCCTCCCCTGGCCGTGGGCGGCGCTGTACAGCAGGCGCCGGGTGGCCTGGCGGCTCCGGGCGCTCGGCCCCGACGGCGAATCGCCGTGGTCGCAGTGGCACACGTTCGAGAGCGGTCTGCTCGCCACCGACTGGCGGGCGCGCTGGATCAGCCCCGCCGAGTCCGGTGACCGCGGATACGGCAGACGGCCCGCATACGTCCTGTCGGCCCGGTTCGAGGCGCGCTCCGGGGTGCGCTCGGCGCGGCTGTACGCGACGGCGCTCGGGGTGTACGAGGCGTACGTCAACGGCGAGCGGGCCGGCACCACCGAATTGTCGCCGGGGTCCACCTCGTACGACCGCACGCTGTACGCCCAGGCCTACGACGTCACAGCCGCCGTCGACACGGGCGACAACCGGGTCGAGATCCTGCTGTCCGACGGCTGGTACCGGGGCCAGGTCGGCGCCTTCCGCCTCCCGGCCGGCTGGGGCACGGTGCCCGGAGCGCGGGCCGAACTGCACCTCGTCTACGAGGACGGTGCACGGCAGGTCGTCCGCACCGACGGGACGTGGACGAGCGCGGAGTCGGCCATCACCCGGGCCGACCTCATGGACGGCCAGACCACCGACTTCCGCGTGCGCCCCGGGACCGGGCGGCCCGTCCTCGTCGACCATGTGGAGGCGCCCGAGGTCGACTGGTCGCCGGCACCCCCGGTCCGCGTGGTCGAGTCGCGCCCGGCGCAGTCGGTCGAACAGCGCGAAGACGGCGTGTGGATCGCCGACTTCGGCCAGAACGCCTCCGGGTGGATCGCCCTGGGCGGCCTCGGCCCGGCCGGCACCCGCACGATCGTCGACCACGGCGAGCACCTCGGCCCGGACGGCGACCTGACGACCACTCACCTGGACTCGACGCGCCCCGGGCAGGCCCCCATCCCCTTCGTCCAGCGCGACGTGGCCGTCTCCGCGGGAGGGGCTGAGACGTTCGAGCCGCGTCATACCGTGCACGGCTTCCGGTACGCCCGCATCCGGCGCGACGGCGCCCCTCTGGACCCGGAGCGCCTCGTCATGCGGGTCGTCCACTCCGACCTGCGCCGCACCGGCACCTTCGCGTGCGGTCACGACGACCTCGACCGCCTCCACGAGATCGCCGAGTGGAGCTTCCGCGGCAACGCCGTCGACGTGCCCACGGACTGCCCGACACGCGAACGCCTCGCCTGGACCGGCGACTACCAGGTCTTCACTCCCACCGCGACACGCCTGTACGACGTCCTGGGCTTCAGCCGCAAATGGCTGCGCTCCGTGCGCGACGACCAGTTGCCCGACGGCCGGATCGCCAACTTCTCGCCGGACGGGCGCCGGATCAAACACCACCTGGACGACCAGTTCGCCCTGATGACCGGCTCGGCCGGCTGGGGAGACGCCGTCGTCGCCGTCCCGTGGGAGCTGTACGAGGCGTACGGCGACCGGGAGATCCTCGCCGAGAACTGGGCGGCGATGGTCCGCTGGGTGGAGTGGGCGCTCACGACCGCCCGCACCGCCCGCCATCCGTCCCGGGTCGAGCGTTCGGCTGAACCGCTGCCGCACGAGCAGTACCTCTGGGACGGCTCCTTCCACTGGGGAGAGTGGACCGAGCCCAAGTCGAAGGCGGCCGACGGCACCCGTGTCGACCCGGTCATGGACGATCCCGCCGCCTGGTTCATGGCCGACAAGGGCGAGGTGGGCACGGCGTTCCTGTACCGCTCGACGGCGACCGTGGCCCGCGTCGGCCGGGCGCTGGGGCGCATCGAAGAGTCGGACCGCTACGCCGCGATCGCCGAGCGGGTCCGTGACGCATGGCGCACCGAGTTCCTCTCCCCCGACGGACGCACCGCCGGCGACACGCAGGCCGGTTATGTGCGCGCACTCTCCTTCGGGCTCGTCTCCGACGAGCTGCGCGAGGCTTCCGCCGCGCGGCTGGTCGAGCTGATCCGCGCCGCCGGCACCCACCTCACCACCGGTTTCCTCTCGACCGGCGATCTGCTCCTCGTCCTGGGCGACACCGGCCACGCCGACGTCGCCTACGAGTTGCTCCTCCAGCGCACCGCACCCTCCTGGCTGTACATGCTCGATCGCGGCGCGACCACCATCTGGGAGGACTGGGAGGGCATCGACGACAACGGCACGGCCCACGACTCGCTCAACCACTACAGCAAGGGCGCGGTGATCCGCTTCCTGCACACCCACACCCTGGGACTGCGGCAGACGCCAGGGTCGATCGCCTGGGAGTCCTTCGAGGTCGCGCCCGTCCCGCACCCGTCCGTGCCGTGGGCCCGGGGCACCCACGAGTCCCCGCAGGGCACGATCGCCGTCGACTGGAACACGACCGGCGGCACCCTCACCATCACGGTCGACGTCCCACCGGCCACCACCGCCCGCATCGTCTTCCCCGACGGCACGATCGAGGGGCTTGTGGGACCCGGCAGGTTCAGCGCCACCGGGCGTGTGGGGAAGGCGAGTTGAGACGGCCTCAACCGCGAGGGGCCCGTCACTGGTGACGCCCGATGACCGCGGTGGCCGGGAGCCGACCCGCCGACGGTGTCGCCGCGGGCAGCCCGCCGCCGGGGCGGGTGGTCGTGCGGAGCGGTCCGCAGGCCGGACAGCGTCTCGCATCGCCTCCACACCGGCTCGCTACGCCGGTTGGGCTTCGCGACGGACCAGCCTCGGCCGGAACGGCGATGTGTACGGAACTGACGCCGTGGCCGGCCTCACTCAGATCCGCGCGTAACTCACGTGCCGCGGCAAGCAGTTCGTCAGGGGACGTGGGCCACCGCGCAGTCGGCGTCCAGAGCCGCGATCACGCTGCACAGCTGGCCGCCGAGGCGACCGGGGCTCATTCTTCGTCCTCCGGCTCTGCGACCTGCGGGAAGGTCATCCGCATGAAGGCCCGGACCGGCCCGACGATGTCGAGATCCTGGTCCAGCAGCCACTGCAATTGCAGGCCGTTGAGCACGGCTTGGAGCAGCGTGGCCGCATGTTCGGGGGCGAGCGCTTCGTTCAGTTCTCCGCGATCGGCCTTCCCGCTCATGCCTTGGGCGAACTGTTCGCGTCCCCAGGCGTAGCGCTGCGCGAAGTAGTCGTGCGCGGGGTGCTCCGGGCGGGAGGCGGCCGCCGCGAGCTCGATCCACAGGCGCATCAGTTCGGGGGCCTTCTGATGGTGGCGCAGCAGGTCGCCGAGGTACGGCGCCAGATGGTCCATGTCCGGCACCTGTGACTCGGCGTACTGCCGCTCCTCGGCGTCGCGTTCGGCGAGCACGGCGGCCAGGAGGTCGTCCTTGTTGCGGAAGTGATGCAGCAGCCCGGCATGGGTGATGCCGGCCCGCTCGGCGATGTCACGCAGCGAAGCCTTCGTGAATCCGTGTTCCGCGAAGCTCTCACGCGCCGCCCGGACGATCTCGGCCCGTCTGGCGGGGGTCTTGGTGTACGGGCCGCGGGCCTTGGCCTGGGTCACAGTGCGCTTCCTCTTCTCGAATCCCGCATCACGATTCTCAAAACCTTCCAAGACTTAGCATTTTGCCTGCTCGGCAGTGTGGGCGGCGACCGTCGCGAGCACAAGGGGCGGGCCACGGCGATTTCGCGCCAGGTAACGCTCTGGTCACGAACAGAGTCTCCCATCTTCCCGCACCTCCCGCCGGGGCTTACCTTCCGAATGAAATTCAACCACGTGGTAACTGTTCACGCGACTGGACCACTCGGCGGATCCGCGACCGCCGCAGCGTCCTTGACCACCCGCATGCCGGCCTCACGGGCCCCGTCGCACATCCCCACACGTGCATCGGCCCTCTCGTGCACCCGTGCATGACCGCACCGACACACCGACGCACTGACGAAGGCCTCGGCTCTTCAGGTTCCAGGACGAAGGAATCCACTCATGCGCATCCGCTCCTCGCACCCCCGGCCCGGCCGACCGCCGCGACAGCTCTCGCAGGCCCTGGCGGCCGCTGTGGCCGTCGCAGTGCTGGCGACGGCCACAGCGGCCTGCGACAGCACCCCGGCCGCCACGTCGAACTCCGGCACCGACGTGACCCTCGCACTGTCCATCCTCGGCACCCCCAACTCGTTCGACCCCGCCCAGCTCATCGAGGGCCAGCAGACCTACGTCTGGGACTCGATCTTCGACACGCTGCTCCTCCAGGACAACAAGGGCGAGTTGCATCCCGGCGCCGCGCAGAGCTGGTCGTACGCGAAGGACGGGCGCACGCTGACGCTGAAGATCCGCCAGGGCATGAAGTTCAGCTCCGGCGATCCGGTCGACGCGAACGCGGTGAAGGCCACCCTGGAGCGCATCCGGTCGACGCCGGGTCAGAGCCAGCTGTCGCTATCCTCCGTCTCCGCGGTCGAAGCCCCCGACGCCTCGACGGTGGTCATCGAGCTCAAGCAGCCCGACGCCTCGCTGCTCGGCGCCCTGTCGACATCGCCCGGCGTGATCGGCGACCCGAAGACGATGGCGAACAAGAGCAGCGCCCTGAACCCGGTCGGCTCGGGCCCGTACATCCTGGACACGAAGGCCACGGTCAACGGCTCCGTGTACGTCCTCAAGCGGCGCGACGACTACTGGAACAAGAAGGCGTATCCGTTCCGGACGGTCAAGATCCGCGTGATCACCGATCCGACCGCCTCGGCCAACGCCCTCAAGGCGGGCGAGACCAACGCCGGCACCGCCGACGTCTCTCAGCTACCCGCGCTCAAGGCGGCCGGCTTCCAGATCACGCACGTGAAGGCGACCGCGGGTGCCTTCCTCGTCCTCGCCGACCGCGCCGGTACCAAGTTGAAGCCGCTCGGCGACCTGCGCGTCCGCAAGGCCATCAATATGGCCTTCGACCGGCAGAAGATCGTCACACAGGTGCTGCGCGGTTCCGGCAAGGCCACCGACCAGTTGTTCAACCCCCAGGGCGGGGCCTATGACCAAACGCTCAACAAGCTGTACCCGTATGACGTCGCCGGGGCCGAGAAGCTGCTTTCCGAGGCCGGTTACCCGAACGGCTTCTCGGTCACCATGCCAAGCCTGGTCTTCACCAAGAGCTTCGAGCCGATCTTCACCCAGGCGCTCGCCGACATCGGCATCAAGGCGACCTGGGAACCGGTGCCCGCGCAGCAAACCGCGTCAGCCGTCGCGTCGGGCAAGTACCCGATGTTCCTGCTCGTCGAGGGCCTCGCCTCCGACGCGATCATGACCCGCAGCTTCTACACCCCGACCGGCTTCCGCAACGTCTTCCGCACCACCGACCCGAAGCTGACCGAACTTCTCGGCCAGGCCGCCCGGGAACTCGACCCGGCGAAGGCCGCCGGAATCTACCGGAAGATCAACGAGTTCGGCGTCGAGAACGCCTGGCTGGCGCCCGTCTTCCATCTCGGCAGCGACTGGGCCACCAAGAAGGGCATCACCTACCTCGGCGACGGCTCCTCCACGATGTCCACCATCCGGCAGTTCGGCGTCGCCGGCTCCTCGCAGCAGTCCGGAGAGTGAGTCCGCGCCCATGACGGTCTATCTGCTGCGTCGCCTGACCGCGGGCCTCGCGCTCGCGGTCCTGGTGACCATGATCACGTTTCTGCTGCTCAGCACGTCCTTCGACGACGTCGCGGGCAGTGTCCTCGGCAACGGCGCCGCCCCGCATCAAATCGCCGCCCAAAAAGCGCAGATGGGCCTCGACCGGCCCGTGGCCGTCCAGTACGCCGACTGGCTCGCGCACGCCGTCCGCGGCGACCTCGGCGCCTCGTACTTCACCAGCGAACCGGTCCGCTCTGCCATCACCGCCCGGCTGGGCGTCACCCTGTCGATCGTCGTGGTCGCGCTGCTGGCCACCTCGGTCATCAGCGTCGCGCTCGGTGTGGCCGCCGCCGCACGCGGCGGCGCCGTCGACCGGTTCGCACAGGGCGCCGCGATGATCGGCTATGTCGTCCCGAGCCTGCTCGTCGCCATCGCGCTGGTCTACGTGTTCGCCATCAAGATGCATGTGTTTCCGGCCACCGGATACACCGATTTCAGCGAGAGCCCGAGCCGCTGGGCCGGCAGCATCGCCATCCCCGTGGTCGCCCTGATGATGGGCGGCGTCGCCGGTCTGACCTCGCAGATCCGCGGCGCCATGATCGGCGAACTGCGCAAGGACTACGTCCGTACGCTGCGCACCCGGGGCATCCCCACCCACTCCATCGTGCTGCGGCACGCCCTGCGCAATGCCGCGGGACCGGCCCTGACCGTGCTCTCCCTGGAGTTCCTCCAGATGCTCGGCGGGGCCCTGATCATCGAGCAGATCTTCGCGCTGCCCGGCTTTGGTCAGTACGCGTTCAACGCCTCCTTGCAGGGCGACGTACCGATCATCATGGGCATCAGTCTGTTCGGTGTGCTGCTCGTCGTGGCCGTCAACCTCGTTGTCGACCTGCTGGGCGGCTGGCTCAACCCGAAGGCGAGGATGGTCCGTTGACCACAGCGCGTACGGACGCACGGCGCAGGCCGGCCCTGCGGCGCCTCCTCACCGACCCCCAGGCCATGGTCAGCGCGAGCCTGCTGACCGTCGTCGTCCTGCTCGGTCTGCTCGCGCCGGCCCTCACCGACCACGGTGCCAACCAGGCGAACCTGGACGCGGTCAACGTCGGCATCGGCGACCACGGCTACCTGCTCGGCGGGGACAAAAGCGGCCGCGACATCCTCGCCAGACTCCTGTACTCCATCAACACCAGCGTGGTCTCGGCGCTCATCGGCGCGAGCATCGCGCTCGCGATCGGGATCACGTCCGGGCTGATCGGCGGATACTTCGGGAGGCGGGTCAGCGGCGCCGCCGAATGGCTCTTCAGTCTGATCATGACGTTCCCCGGGCTGCTCCTGCTCATCATCCTGATGCCGGTCACCAAGGGCGACTACCGGGCCACCATGGTCGTCTTCGGGGTACTGCTCTCCCCCGGCATCTACCGGCTCGTGCGCAATCTCGTCCTCGGCGTGAAGAACGAGCTCTACGTCGACGCCGCCCGGGTCTCCGGACTGCCCGACCGGCGCATCCTGCGACGGCACGTGCTCACCGTGGTGCGCGGCCCGGTGATCATCGCCACCGCGTTCCTCGCCGGTTCCTCCATCGCCGTCCAGTCGGGCCTGGCCTTCCTGGGCCTGGGCTCAAGCACCGTGCCCAGCTTCGGCGCGATGATCTCCGAGGGCTTCACCAACCTGTACGAGGAGCCACTGCAGTTCCTGTGGCCGAGCCTCGTGCTCGGGATCATCACCGCTTCGCTGGTGCTCCTGGGCAACGCGCTGCGGGACGCCTTGGAGGGCGGGCGTCCCCAGCCGGTCCGGATCGTGACCACCACCGGGTACCGGCCGCCTGCCGCGGAGGGTGACGCCGTCACCAAACTGCTCACCGTGAACGACCTGGCGATCGCCTACCCGACGCCGACCGGCGAACTGAAGGAAGTCGTCAGCGGCGTCACCCTGAGCGTGGCCGCCGGGGAGACCCTCGGCCTGGTCGGCGAGTCCGGCTCCGGCAAGACGCAGACCGCGTTCGCCGCGCTCGGGGTGCTGCCCGCTGAAGCGGTCGTCATACGCGGCTCGATCCGGCTCGACGGCCGCGAGTTGCTCGGCCTGAGTGAGCGCGAACTGCGCGCTGTACGGGGGACGTCCATCGCGTACGTCCCCCAGGAGCCGATGTCCAACCTGGACCCGTCCTGCACGGTGGGCGCCCAGCTCGTCGAGGGCGTGCGGGCCGCGATGCCCATGTCCAGGGGTGAGGCCCGCAAGCGGGTCCTGGCACTGCTCGCCAGGTGCGGCATTCCCGACCCCGAACGCACCTTCCGCTCGTATCCGCACCAGATCTCCGGCGGCATGGCACAGCGCGTCCTCATCGCCGGCGCCGTCGCCGGTCGACCCCTGCTGCTCATCGCCGACGAACCGACCACCGCCCTCGACGTCACCGTCCAGGCGGAGGTCCTCGACCTCCTGCGCGACCTGCAGAAGGATCTGAACATGGCCGTACTGCTCGTGACCCACAACTTCGGTGTGGTCGCGGACATCTGCGGCCGCGTGGCCGTCATGCGGGAGGGCACGGTCGTCGAGACCGGCACGACGGAGGAGCTGTTCGCCGTGCCGAAGCACCCGTACACGCGGGGACTCCTGAACTCCGTCCTCGACGAGACCACGCTGCGCACCGACCCGCCGGCCGCCTCCGCGGACGCACTCGAAACGGAGAAGCGATGAGCACAGTGCTGGAGGTGGGCGACCTGCGCGTCGCCTACCCGGGGCGGGGCTTCAGAGGCCGCCCGCACGAGGTCCTGCACGGTGTGTCGCTCACCGTGGGGCAGGGCGAGACGCTGGGCGTCGTCGGCGAGTCGGGGTCCGGGAAGACGACCATCGGCCGCTCCGTGCTCGGTCTGGTCGCGCCCAGTGGCGGCACGGTCCGCTTCCAGGGCCACGACATCACCCGCGCCGGACGCAAGGAGCGCCGTGCTTTGGCCCGGGACATCCAGGTGGTGTTCCAGGACCCCTACTCCTCCCTCAACCCGGGCCTCACCATCGGGGACATCCTCAGCGAACCGCTGATCGTGCAGGGCACCGCGGCGGGTGAGGCCCGGCACCGGGTGGCGGAACTGCTCGACCAGGTGGGGTTGCCGAAGAACGCCTCACAGCGGCTGCCGCGGGAGTTCAGCGGCGGCCAGCGACAGCGCGTCGCGATCGCCCGCGCCCTGGCTCCCGCACCGCGGCTCATCGTGTGCGACGAACCCGTCTCCGCGCTCGACCTCACCACCCAGGCCCGCGTCCTCGATCTCCTCGTCGACATCCAGCGGCGCACCGGCGTCGCCTACCTCTTCATCTCGCACGACCTCACGGTCATCCGGCACGTGAGCCACCGCGTGAGCGTCATCCACCAGGGCAACATCGTCGAGACCGGACCGGCGGGCGAGGTCACCACGACCCCCGAACACCCTTACACCCAACGCCTGTTGCTCGCCGCACCGGTCCCGGACCCGACCGAACAGCGGCGGCGGCGCGAGGCGCGGCAACGTCTGTGACGTCTCGTCGCACCGCATCCCGAGCCGCACCAGGCCTTCACGGTGGTTCGGAAACAGGCGCGACACCCCGCTCTCCCCTGTCGGGGCCTCGCGCCGTGGACCCGGTGGCCGATGGGAACCCTCGGTGCGGGGGTTGAGAGAACATCAGGAAATGCCTGTGCATGCCGAGCAGGCTGAAAATGGTCGAGCGCGGCTGGTGCGACCGCGGCGTCGACCCGGCATCAGCGACGGCACAGGTCCCGGGAACTCCACCGCAGGTCCGGGTTGCTGCCGGTCAACTGCACGGCGCGGGAAGTTACGCCGCGCAGTGGGCCGTTCCCGCGGCGGGCCGAAGATCCAGGGGCATCCGCACCCGATCCCGGCGCGGATGCCACCGCGGACCTCAGAACATGGTGTTGTCGTTGGCGCTCTTCTCCGGCACCTCCTGGATCACGTCCCAGTGCTCGACGATCTTCCCGTCGACGACGCGCCAGAAGTCCGCGACGGCCATGCCGCGGTCGCCGGGCTTGAGGTGCAGGTTGCTATGGGTGACCACCAGATCCCCTTCGGCGACCGCGCGCTTGATGTCCAGGCGCAGGTCGGGAAACTGCCCGCGCAGCCAGTGGACATAGCCGACGAACGCCTGCGGACTGTCCTGCGCCTCGGGGTTGTGCTGGATGTAGGTCTCACCGAGGTGGGCTTCGGCGGCCTGTTCCGGCTGGTAGTCGTTGAACGCCTGCTCGTAGAAGGCGATCACGAGTGCCTTGTTGTCGTCAGCGGACATGCAGTTCTCCTGCCATGCGGATGGAACGGAAACGCGTCAGCCGGTCATGGCGTCGCGGACGAGTGCGGTGTCGACGAACTGCTCGAAGCGGACGATGAGTCCGCCGCGTACGACGAAGTGGTGGGCGACCCGCACGTTGATCCGCTTGCCGGTGGCCTTGTTGGTCGCGGTGTAGCGGGCGAGGACGACGACGTTCTCGCCGTCGACGACGTAGGTGTCGTCATGGGCGGTCCAGCCGTCCCAGTCCTTGCCGAGCTGTTCCATGACGTTGGCGGTGACGCCGTCGGGGGTGCGGTAGGTGCCGGCCAGGGGGAAGCCGGCCATCTCGGTCCACTCCACGTCCGGGGCGAGGGTGGCCCGCAGGGCCTCGAGGTCCCCGGCGGCGGACGCCAGGTACTGGCGCCGTACGACGTCGGCGGGTGCGGTGGAGGTGGCGAACTCGCTCATGGTCAGCCCCACTTCATCTCGCCCTTGGCGACCTTCGCGCCGATCTGGGCGGCGATCAGCATGCCGTTGTCCGGGTAGCGGGCCACGAGCGCCTCGGTCAGCGCGGCGCCGTCGGCCGCCTTGCCGAGTTCCTCCTCGAAGGCCAGCAGGTAGTCGCGGGTGGCGGTGATGGCGGAGGCGTCGGCGGCGGTGTCGGGCAGGCGGTGACCGGGGACGACGAGCTGCGGGTCGAGGGCGGCCATCTCGTCGAGCAGGTCGATCCAGGTCGCGCGGGACTCGGGGGTGGCGGTGTCGGCGACCCAGACGTGCTCCTGCTGGAACAGCAGGACGCCGCCGAGCAGGGCGCGGGACTCCGCCTGCCACAGGTAGTGGCGGTCGGGCAGACCCGCGGGGCCGCCCTTGAGCTCGAAGCGGTGCCCCTCCAGGGTGAGGTCGCCGGTCAGAGGGCTGAGGTCGACCAGGCGGGTGGGCAGGTTCGGGCCGAGGGCCGCCCACGCCTTCAGCTTGCCCTCGTAGGAGTGCTGGATGTGCTCGATGACGATCGGGGTGGCGACGAACACCGCGTCGGGGAAGGCGTCGGCGATCACCTCGGCGCCGAAATAGAAGTCGGGGTCGGCGTGGGAGACGAAGACGGTGGTGAGCTTCTTGCCGGAGTCGAGGACCGCGGCGGCCAGGCGGTGGCCGTCGGCGCGGGTGAACGCGGCGTCCACCAGCAGGGCATCGGTGTCGCCGGTGACGAGGGTGGCGGTCTTGTTCTTGGATCCGGCGGGGAAGTCGAGGTCGAGGATCTTGTAGTCGAGGGTGCTCATGCTCGGGGCTCCTTGGAGGGGTGGAGGGTTGCGGGGTCAGTTGAGGTTTGCGAGACGCCGGTCCACCTCGTCCGCGGTGGCGTGTCCGAGTGCCAGGGGGACGATGTGCTCGTCGTCGATGGCGAGGAGGGTGGGGAAGCTGGAGACTCCGTGCTGGGCCGCGCGGCGGAAGTCGGCGCGGGCCGCGGTCTGCGCCTCGGGCGCTTCGAAGGCGGCGACGACGGCATCCGCGTCGAGCCCGGCCGCCTGGGCGACTGTCCGGTACGTGGCCGCCTCCGACAGGCTCAGGCCGTCGACGTAGAAGGCGTGCTGCAAGGCCGTGGCCAGCTCCGCCGCGCGGTCGGGAGCCACCTGCCGCAGGGCTGCGACGCCACGGGCGGCGGCCTCGGAGTCCATCACGAACGAACCGTCGGCGATCAGTCGTTCGTAGGCCTCGCCGAACTCGGCACCGGTCTGCTCGGCGATCTGGGCGTTGGCCCCCTGGACGTAGCCGAATTCACGGATGGGGACCCGGCGGCCGCCGGTGAACAGACCGCCGGAGACGACCTCGACCGGCAGGTCGGGGTGGCGCGTGGTGATCTCGCGCAGGGTCGCAGTGAATCCGTGCGACCAGCCGCAGTAGGCGTCGAAGACGTAGACGAGCTTCATCGAGGACCTCGGCAGAGAGGGGCGCCCGCCGACTGCGAGCGATTCATCTGATCAAACAGTAACTGACTCGTCAGATATTTCTCGACTCGTGTGATCTGGGGCACAGGCGAGCACTCCATGCCATTGGATCTGCGCTACCACCGGTCCGCAGGTCAGGGAAGTCGAGGCAGTACGTCCCGGGCCGTGTGGCTGAGGATGCGCAGATCCTCCGCGAACCGCTCGCGGTCGGCCGCCGGGAGCGGCTCCACGAAGTACCGCTTGATGTTCTCCAGGTGCACCCTGGCAGCGCGTACGGCTGTCTCCTCGCCCAGCGGGGTCAGCCGCACCAGCTTTCCGCGCCGGTCGCCAGGGGACTCCACGCGCGTCACGAGGCCGGCCGTCTCCATGCGATCCACCAGCCGGGTGGCACCGCCGGTGGTCAGGACCTGCTCCTGCGCGACGGCCCGCATGGAAAGCCCCGGCTCACTCGCCCGCCCGAGGATCAGCAGCACCTCGAAGACCAGGTGGCTGATGCCGCACTCCACCTCAAGGGCCCGGCCGAGGATGTACTCCAGTCGGTTCGCCGCCCCCTGCAACCGTCCGAACGCCAGGATGAGCTCATGGTCGGCGGCCTCCTTCGCCGTCCTGATCTCCGCTTCCTCATCCACAGCCGCGCTGCCCCTCTCGTCGTCCCGGTACCACCGTACCGATCACGTACGTAGGGGACGGCGCCCCAGGGTCTCCTGCCACTCGGTTCGCATCGCGATCCCGAGCCGGCAGAAGACCCTTCGTCAAACCGTTCAGTTGATGCGCACGATCTTCCAGAACTGGTCGTCGATGTTCAGATCGTTCCACTGCACGACTGCCGCGCCGTTGGTGGTGGAGGACTGGGCGACGGCGGCGTTGAAGCCGCTGCCCACATTCTTGAGTTCGTAGTAGCCGTTGCCCGCGTCGGTGAGGGTCCATTTCTGTGAGTTCGCGGTGGACGGCGTGTTCTGGACGACGGCGGCTCCGGCGGTGGTGGAGCCGCTACGGATGTCCAGGTTCAGGTTGCTGTTGGCGTTCCTGACGGTCCAGGCTCCGCCGCCGGCGGACTGGAAGGTGAACAGCTGGCAGAAACATGCCGAGTTCTGCCACTGCTGGGCTGCCGTGTTGGTGGCCGTCGAACCCTGCGGGATGTCCAGGTACTTCCCGCTGTTCTTGTTGACGAGGACGTACTGCCCGGTGCCCAGCGCCGGCAGAGCGGTCTGGGTGACGTTCCAGCGCTGGCAGGCACAGCTGGTCCCGCTCCACTGGCCGGCGGCAGTCCCGGTGGCGGTGGAGGCGTTCGGGATCTCCAGGTACTTGCCGGTCACCCGGTTGGTGAGGCTGTACCCGCCGGCCGGGTTCGGGGCGACGGCCCACTCGTGGTCCAGGGTGCCGTTGTCGTCCCACTGGAGGATCTTGGCTCCGTCGGCGGTGGACTGGTTCTCCACGCCGAGGACCTTGCCGCTGGCGACGTTGAGGATCTTGAAGTAGCCGGAGCTCTGCTGTACGAAGCGCCACTGCTGGTCGGTGGCGTTGTCGGCGTTCTGCTGGGTGGCGTTCGTGCCGTTGGCGGTGGAGCCGCCCGCGATGCTCAGCATGAGGTTGCTGCCCGCGTTCGCCACGGTGTAGGTGGCACCGTCGGAGATGCCGCCGCCCAGGTCGATGGTGCTGTAGGTGACGGGGTTGGAGAGGTTGGGGCCTCCGCTGCCGCCACTGAGCACGAGCAGGCTGTGGCCGTCGGACAGGGGCACCATGCCCCGGCTGTAGCCGCCGGCGACGTTGGAGCTGATGCGCGTCCAGGTGTTCGCGGCACCGTTCTGGGTGTTGAGGAACAGGTCGCTGGTGCTGTAGGCGCCGACGACCAGCGTGCCGTTCGGACCGCCGGTGGGCAGCCACGTGATGTACGGGGTGCTGGTGGGTATCGTGCCGTCCGTCGCTTGCAGGGGGATGCCCGTGACGGAGTTGAAGGCCTCCGGGTCGGCGGAGATCTTGTAGTAGACGGCGAAGTTGCCCGAGGGCGAGCCGCCGTACTCATACGTCATGACGTAGTTGCCGTTGGGCAGCTTCGCGACGGTGGGCATGCCCGGGCGCTGGCTGTAGGTGGGCATCGCCACGTCGTCCACGACCGGACCCCAGGTGTGCAGGTCGGTGGTGACCTGGTGCACGACCTTCTGGCCGTGGTCGGGGTCGCGCTGGTCGGAGTAGTAGACGATCAGCTTTCCGTTGGCGTAGAGGAAGAACGGCTCCCATACGGGGGTGTTGCCGTTCGTGTCGAACGCCGGGCCGCCGGTGGCGATGTTGCTGACGAAGGTCCAGGACTGCCCGCGGTCGGTGCTGGCATAGACGTCGATCTTGATGGCCGAGCGGTCGGAGGGGACGGAGGCACCGGCGGCCAGGATGGTCCCTGCGGGGAAGTTGCCCACCGCCGTGGGCAGTTCGAACAGCTCGGGCTCCCAGCGCATGCCCCAGCCGTTCTGCGTGTCGGCAACCTCGGAGATCTTCGACCAGGAGTTGCCGTTGTCCGTACTGCGGTAGATCGGAAGGACCGGCGTGCCGGTGGTGTACTGCTCGAACGTCGCGAGGATGGTGCCGTTGGCGGAGCCGTTGTGCTGCATCCGCATCGCCCGCGGGTAGAGCGACCCGGGCGAGGGCGCACCCGACGGCGGGGTGTACATCGTCTGCGAGGGACGGGCCAGGGCGTCTGCCCGGCCGGCGGGTATGACCAGGGTCATCACCGAGACGAGCAGGATGAAGGCCAGGGACAGGAAGGAGACGGGACGGGAAAGCGGAGCGACGCCGGGTCTGGCGGCTGGCTGCGCAGGGGACATTGCGGCTCCCAGGGGAAGGTGTGTTCGGTGTCCGCCGGCTCGGAACGGCTCGGAGTGACGCGGCGGGGTTTGTTGGGCGCGTGGCCCGGGGGGCAGCCGGGCAACACTGCCGGGCGCGGCTGCGCGCGCAGGGGCGCGGCGCGACAAGCGCGGAAACGGCGAAGGTGGAGCGCCTCGGCGTGTGGGTGTGCCGGAGCGGTGGTGCGAGGGGGTGGGGTGGGTCAGAGGGAGGGCGGGGGTGCCGTCGAGCCGCGGACGACGAGTTCGACGGGTGGGTCGTTCGCGGGCGGCAGGTCGGTGTCAGGCTTCTCGATGGCGTGGAGGAGAAGCCGGATTCCCTCGCTCGACGCGGCTTCGAAGGGCTGACGGACGGTGGTCAGGGGCGGGGAGACGTAGGCGAAGACGGGGTTGCCGTCGAAACCGACGACACTGACATCTTCCGGCACCCGACGACCGCTTTCCCGCAGGCCGTGGATCAGGCCGATGGCCATCTCGTCACCGGCGGCGAACACCGCGGTCACCAAGCGGTCCGAGGCCAGCCCGAGGCCCGCGGTATACCCGGAGGCCGCCGACCAGTCGCCGTTCAGCACGGGCGGCTCGTGCGCGCCCCGGTCCGCCAGCGCCGCCTGCCATCCCTCGATACGGTCCTTGGTGGCGTACCAGCGGCGCGGCCCGGCGAGGTGATGGACGGTCGCATGCCCCAGGTCCAGCAGGTGTTCCGTGGCCGCACGTGCCAGCTCATGGGCGCCCACGCCGACGGACAGGGTGCGGGCGGCGGTGAAGGCGGGTGGCGCGCCGACGAAGAGGACCGGCACGTCCACGCCGAGCGGGACTTCGCCCTCGACGATGGGTACGGAGACGACGATGCCGTCCACGCCCTGCTCCAGGAGTGATTCCAGCGCGCCGGCGATGCTGTGCGGGTCGCCGTCCGGGGTGTTGACCACGCGCAGCGCGTAACCGGCGTCCCGTACGGCCTGTTCGATGCCCACGAGCAGGGAGGCGGTTCCGTACCCGGCTGTTGCCAGGGCGACCACACCGATGGACCGGGTACGGCCGGAGGCCAGTGCCCTGGCCGCGTGGTTCAGCCGGTAGCCGAGTTCCTCTGCGGCCGCCAGGACGCGTCGGCGGGACTCCTCGGAGACATACGGCTCGTTGTTGAGGACCCGGGAGACCGTCTTGCGTGAGACGCCGGCCAGCCTGGCCACATCCTCACTACGCGGCGCGGCGGAGCCCGCACCGCGCTCCAGCCCTGTTGTCATGAAGTCTCCCCATGGCCGTGTTCTCCATCGAACGAAGTCAAGTTACCTGACCGCGCGGTCTGACCGCGCGGTCAATGTGTAGTCATCGGCCGAGCACACGTCAAGAGTCCGCGCAACGCCACTTGCCCGCGATGCGACGGACATCGAGGTCCGCGGGCTGGCGGAGCGAGGCGCTTGAGGCGTCAAAGGAAGGCGTGCCCGTCATGCATTCCTGCAGATCAAGCGCCGGTTGGCGGGTCCGCGGCAGTTCGATGGCCGACCATGTCAGCCCCGTCCGTCCGGTCCGGTTGGCGCCACATCGGGCTTGCGAACGAAGCCGGCCCCTCATGGATTACCAGACGGAAAGTCTTGACAGTGAGTCCACGGAGCGTTCACGCTTCCTGGCGTCCGACGATCGCGTTTGTTCGATCGTGTTGGATTCTGGCTCTCGACTGACCTGCAAACGGTCCCTCGACGACCCGCCCTCCGTCATACCCACCGTCCGGCTGACGTGCCATACCTGGGTACCGCCAGCCCTGTAGGAGCCGAAATGCACCGTTCCTCCCTCGGTCAGCCCATGTCCGGAACCAGCCGCCGCACCGTGCTCCGCGGACTCGGCGGAGCCGCGGTCCTGGGTGCCGGCATCCCCCTGCTGAGTGCCTGCGCCGGCAGTTCCGCCTCGTCGGACACCAAGACCGTCACCGTCGGCTCCAACGCGTCAGACGCCGTCCCGAAGAAGGCGTACGGCGACGTCTACGCAGCCTTCACGAAGCAGTCCGGGATCAAGGTCGCCATCAACACCAAGGACCACAACACCTTCCAGGAGCAGATCAACTCCTACCTCCAGGGAACGCCGGACGACGTGTTCCAGTGGTTCGCCGGATACCGGATGCAGTTCTTCGCGGCCAAGGGTCTGGCCACCCCGATCGACGACGTGTGGAAGACGATCGGCGGCAACTTCCCTCCGGCGATGCACGACCTGAGCAAGGGGCAGGACGGCAAGTACTACCTGGTGCCGCTGACCACGTCGCCGTGGGCGGTCTTCTACCGCAAGAGCGTCTTCCAGAAGTACGGCTACGAGGTCCCCACCACGTGGGACGCGTACATCGCCCTGTGCAAGCAGATGAAGAAGGACGGCCTGGTCCCGATCGCGTTCGGCGACAAGGACGCCTGGCCGGCCATGGGCTCCTTCGACCAGATCAACTTCCGTCTCAACGGCTACGACTTCCACGTCGAGCTGATGGCGGGCAAGGCTTCGTGGACCGACGCGAAGGTCCGCAAGGTCTTCGACACCTGGGCCGAGACCCTCCCCTACCACCAGGAAGGCGCGGTCGGCCGTACCTGGCAGGACGCCGCCCAGACGCTGGTGGCGAAGAAGGCCGGCATGTATATGCTCGGCATGTTCGTGGCCCAGCAGTTCACCAACAAGGCGGACCTGGACGACCTCGACTTCTTCGCCTTCCCCGAGATCGACCCGGCGTACGGGCAGGACACCGTCGAGGCGCCGACCGACGGCATCATGCTCAGCAAGAAGCCCAAGAACCACGCCGGTTCCGTCAAGCTGCTCGAATTCCTCGGCACGCCGGAGGCCGAGGAGACCTACCTGAAGGCCGACCCGAGCCTCATCGCCGCCTCCTCGAAGGCCGACACCTCCGCCTACAGCGCCCTCCAGAAGAAGGCGTACGAGATGATCAGCGGCGCGAAGCACCTCACGCAGTTCATGGACCGTGACAGCCGACCGGACTTCACCTCGACGGTCATGCAGCCCGCGCTGCAGAAGTTCATCCGCGATCCCAAGGGGATCGACAGCCTGCTGTCCTCGATCGAGCGCCAGAAGAAGACGATCTTCGCGTCCGGCTGAGACCGCCCCC
>NZ_KQ948676.1:125962-172369 GCF_001514145.1 Streptomyces canus | reverse complement strand
CCGCCTCCTTCGACGCTGCCTTCGGAGGTGCCGACAACTAGGCGCTCCGCAACAGGAGGCGGAAGCCGGAACCGCCCACTCCCGGTGGGAGTGCTGACGAACTGTAACGGGAGAGCCGCCGGGCCCATCCGGGCTGCCCGAACACGGCTTTGTCCTGGATCTGGAAGAAGTTCGTTGTTTCGCTGCGCAAGGGGTTCCGGTCGAGGACGAACGGGGCTACGGTCCAGTTCGTGCACAGGCACCACACAGCGGTCCGGGACTGACGGCCCCTCAAGGCCGTACGGCGCACCCTTCGTTCGACCGACCAACCGAGGACGACCCTGCACAGCGCAGGGCCAAGAACCCCTCAGGCACCGCGCATTTCTCAGCGGCGGCCCGTTGCCGCCCCTCGCACGCCGCAACCGCGCGCATCACGGAGCAGCTCTCCGTGCCGCGGCCAAAGCCGTCCCAACGCCGACGGTGGGCGGGAGGCCCTCGAGCCCCTGCCACCGTCCTCCAACCACATCGGAACCTCGACATGGCAGGGAGGCAGCCCGTGGACCACGACGGGAACGCATCGGAGCCCCAGACCGGCGGGCGGACCGCACGCACCGGTGTCTGGTTCGTCGGAGCCCGCGGATCGGTCGCCACCACAGCCGTCGCCGGATGTGCGGCGATCACCGCAGGGCTGCAGCCGCCGACGGGCATGGTCACCGAGACCGCACACTTCGACGGCACAGGCCTGCCGCCCCTGCCCTCACTCGTCTTCGGCGGCCATGACACCGCCCACTGCCCGCTGCCCAAGCGGGCCGAACACCTCACCGACGCGGGCGTCCTGCCGCACGGGCTCGTCCCCGCCGTGCGCGCCGAACTCCAGGCCGCGGACGAGGAGACACGGCTCGGCGGCCCGCTCCCCGGCGACACGCGAAGCGACGAGGAACTCATCGCGGACTTCGCGGCCGACCTCACCTCGTTCCGCGTGCGCAACGCACTGGCACGGGTGGTGGTCGTCAACGTCTCCTCCACCGAGCCGCTGCCCGCCCCCGACGCCTTACGACTGCCACCCAGTTCCCTCTACGCGGCCGCCGCCGTGCGAGCGGGCTGCCCCTACGTCAACTTCACGCCGTCCACCGGGTTGCGCACCCCGGCCCTCACGGCTGCCGCCGCGGCGGGCGCACTGCCCTACGCGGGCCGTGACGGCAAGACCGGCCAGACCCTGTTGCGAGCTGTGCTCGCCCCGATGTTCGTCCAGCGTGCCCTCGAGGTCCGCGCCTGGTCCGGCACCAATCTGCTGGGTGGTGGTGACGGGGCGGCCCTGGCCGACCCGGGTGCGGCCGCGGCGAAGAACGCCGGCAAGGAGCGCGTCCTGGCCGACATCCTCGGGCACACACCGCAGGGCGAGGTGCACATCGACGACGTCCCGGTGCTCGGCGACTGGAAGACCGCCTGGGATCACATCGCCTTCGAGGGCTTCCTCGGCTCGCGCATGATCCTGCAGACCATCTGGCAGGGCTGCGACTCGGCCCTGGCCGCACCGCTCGTCCTGGACCTGGCCCGCCTGGTCGCCCGCGCCCACGAGGCGGGCCTGTCCGGCCCGCTCACGGAGCTGGGCTTCTACTTCAAGGACCCCGACGCGGGCCCGTCGGGTCTCTCGGAGCAGTTCACCGCGCTGCTGTCGTTCGCCGACCGCCTGCGGGAGGCGCGGTGATGCGGTTCCTCCTGGCCATCCTCGCCCCATCCGCAGCGGCACGCACCCAGAAGTCCGCCCGACCCGGCGACGACCAGAACCCCGCAGCCCCCCTTGCCGGGCGCGGACGACGGGCACGGTTGCTGGACCGGCCTGAACTGATGTGCATCTCCGCGCCGTTGGCCATGCGCGGCGACGCGCTCGCCGATGCCGCCGCCACCGGTCTGCGGCCCGACCGGGGCACGGGGATTCGCGCCATGATCCCGCTCCAGGCGACGCTCGCCGCCCGATCCGGTGCGAGCCTCACCCCTCCGGCCGTGCTGGGACTGGTACCCATGGCCCGCGCGCTCGCCCGGAAGGGCAGCCCCACATGAGCGGCCGGCGGCGGCTCCACCTCGGTCACGGCACCTACGGCGTCACCGGCCTCCGTCTCGACGACGCCCTCGGCCTGCTCGCGGACCTGGGCTACGGCGGCGCCGGACTCACGTTCGACCACATGCACCTCGACCCGCTCGCCCCCGGTCTCGCGGCCGGCTTCCGCGAGCGCGGCGACGTACCGCTGTGGCGGCAGCGCAAGGGCCCGGTCGCCGGCGGCAAGCTCCCGGACGCCACGACCCGATCGAACCGTTCATGGACCCGCTCGACCCCTGCTTCTGGATCCAGTAGGTCCAGGCAGGCGGCTCCCGCGCCGGCCCGCAAGAAGCACCGCCTGCCTTGTCGCATGGCGGTCGTACTCCCCGGCCCGTCACCCGTTCGCGGCAGCCACGGCCGCCTCCCCACGAGCGACGACAACCGTCCGCTCGTCCTGCTCTCCACCCCCCGCGCAGTATCCGGCCGCGGAGCGGCCGCCGAAGTGAAGTCCCTTCGCCTGCGGCTCGCCGGCCTCGCCGGAGGCGAAAGCCGTAAGGCACCCGCAGCACCGCGACGACGAAAGAGAGAACCACTGTGACCGCGTTCAACGACGAAGCCGTCACCGGCGATGCCCTGCGCCGCACACTCGGCGTCAGCCGCCGCCGCTTCCTCAGCACCTGCACGGCCGTCACCGGGGCGGCGATCGCAGCCCCGGTCTTCGGCGCCGCGCCCGCACTGGCGCAGAACAGATCGGAATCCGCCGGTCATGACCGTGGCCGTTCCGCCCTGGTCCCACCGCACAAGCGCGGCATCATTCTCTACACCGTCCGGGACGCCATCGGCCGCGACCCGCTGGCCTCAGACCTGCCCTCCGGCTTCCGCGAGGTGTTCAAGCAGCTGTCGCGCTTCGGCTATCGCCAGGTGGAGTTCGCCGGCTACGGCCAGCACGCCAACGCGCCCGGTGGCGCCGATCTGGGCACGGTTCAGGGCGCGAAGCTCCTGCGCTCCTGGCTCGACGAGTACGGACTGCGGGCGCAGGGCAGCCACGGTTACATCCCGCCCTCCTGGCCGCTGACGTCGTCCGACCGGGACACCTTCAAGCGCTGGCTGGAGATCGCCAACCTCCTCGGCATGGAGCACATGGGGACCGGCGCCGACCCCACCAACACCCCCTACCGGGCCGACTGGGACGTCGCCGCGCAGAAGTGGAACACCCTGGGCGCCCTCGCCTGCCGCGAGGGCATCAAGCTCTACACCCACAACCACGACAGCGCCTACGACTTCCTGCTCGACGGTGGCCCGCTCGACTCCCAGGGCCGGCCGACCCGCAGTTCCGGCATCAGGAAGCTGGAGTACTTCCTGAAGGTGACGGACCGCAGGAGCGTCTATCTGGAGCTGGACGTCTTCTGGGCGCACGTGGCGCAGTACAAGTTCCACACGTACACCGCCCACGACGGCTCGCAGCGCGAGCGCGTCTTCGACCCGGCCGCACTCGTGGAGCGCAACAGCACCCGCTTCCCGCTCTTCCACGCCAAGGACGGTGTCGTCAACCTCCAGAGCGGCCTGGGCTACGACATGGTGCCGTTCGGCACGGGTGACATCGACTACCGGCGGTTCTTCACCCGGGTAGGGGCGAAGAACTACCGCAACCCGATGGTCGAGCAGGACAACGCGCCCAGCGAGAGCGTGCCCGGCCAGTCCCTGGACTTCGCCCGCATCGGCTACGAGAACCTCGCGGCCCTGCGCGCCCGCCACTGACGGAGCGTCATCCGCGGTTGCCCGCCCGGCGTCCTGGCGTCGGGCGGGTCCCCGGGCATGCCCGAAAGGACGGGAAACAACCAGGACAAACTTTCCTTGGGATTATTGAAACTTTGTCCTTGACGAGTTGAAAGTGGGCGTCCTAGCGTCCAACTCACGCATTCCGCCTGGCTTTTCACCCGCCGGCCAGACCAAAGGAGTTCTGAATGCGCAACAGACGGATCGTCACCCTCGTGGGGGCGGCTGCGTTGGCAGGAGCCGTCGGGCTCCTGCCCCTCTCCCCAGCGCAGGCCGCCAAACCGGACCCCGCACCGCCGGCTTCGTCAAACTTCCAGAAGGTCACCCTCAACGACCGCCCGGGCGAGCCCATGGCCCTCGCCGTCCTCCCCGACCGGCGGGTGCTGCACACGGCGCGCACGGGAGAGGTCCGCATCCACGACCCCAAGAGCGGTGTGAACTTCCTTGCCGCCGACATGAAGAAGAGCCCCGCAGGGCTCTACCAGCACGACGAAGAAGGCGTACAGGGCATCGCCGTCGATCCCGGCTTCGCCAAGAACCACTGGGTCTACCTCTACTACTCGCCCCGCCTCGCCACCCCCATGGACGACCCGGCCACGCCGGGAGTCAACGAAGGGGACGCACCGCAGTTCGGCACGGCCGAGGACTTCGCCAAGTACAAGGGCGTCACCCGCCTGTCGCGGTTCAAACTCGCGGGCGACAAGCTCGACTTCGCCACCGAGCAGAAGGTCATCGACGTACCGGCCGACCGCGGCATCTGCTGCCATGTCGGCGGCAAGATCGACTTCGACCGCAAGGGCAACCTCTTCCTGTCGACCGGCGACGACTCCAACCCGTTCTCCTCCGACGGCTACGCCCCGCTCGACGACCGCCCCGACCGCAACCCGGCCTACGACGCGCGGCGCACCGCGGGCAACACCAACGACCTGCGCGGCAAGGTCCTGCGCATCCAGGTCAAGCCCGGCGGCGGATACCAGATACCGCGTGGCAACCTCTTCGCGCCGGGCACCGCGAAGACCCGTCCCGAGATCTACGCCATGGGTCTGCGCAACCCGTTCCGCTTCGGAGTGGACGACAAGACCGGCGAGGTCTACGTCGGCGACTACTCGCCCGACGCCAACAACGCCAATCCCGACCGCGGCCCCGCAGGCCACGGGCGCTGGATGGTCATCGACCGCCCCGCCAACTACGGCTGGCCCTTCTGCGTGACCCAGGACATGCCGTACCAGGACTACGACTTCGCCACCCAGAAGTCGAGCGGCGCCTTCAACTGCGCCAAGCCCGTCAACGACTCGCGCCACAACACCGGCCGCAGCGAGCTGCCGCCGGTCACCGACGCGGAAATCGTGTACGGCTACGGGGCCTCGGCGGAGTTCCCGGAACTCGGCACGGGCGGCATCGGCCCCATGGGCGGCCCGGTGTACCAGTACGACCAGCGCAACAAGGCCCAGAACCGCTGGCCCCAGTACTTCGACGGCAAACCGCTCTTCTACGAGTGGACCCGCGACCAGATGAAGGCCATCACCCTCGGCAAGAAGAACCAGGTCCTCAAGATCGAGGACGCGATCCCCACGATCACGACGGACGGCCCGATCGACGCCGAGTTCGGCCCAGACGGCGCCTTGTACGTCCTGGAGTACGGCACCGGGTACTTCGCGGAGCTGCCCGAGGCCCAGCTCTCCCGCATCGACTTCACCCGGGGCAACCGCACCCCGGAGCCCAAGGTCGCCGCGGACCTGGTCAACGGCACCAGCCCGCTCACCGTCCAGTTCTCCAGCGCCGGCACGAAGGACGCCGACGGCGACGCCCTCCGCTACGCCTGGGACTTCGACGCCGACGGCACCGTGGACTCCAGGGAGGCGAACCCGAAGCACACGTTCACCAAGAACGGCGTCTACGACGCCACGCTGAAGGTCACCGACAGCACCGGGCGTTCGGCCTCCGCGTCCGTTCCCGTCGTCGTCGGCAACAAGGCGCCGGTCGTCTCGCTCACCACCGACCCGGCCCCGCACGGCGGCACTGCGTTCCACTGGGGTGACACGGTCACCTGGCAGGTCACCGTCACCGACGACCAGCCGGTGGACTGCGCGAAGGTCAGCGTCTCGTTCATCCTGGGCCACGACTCGCACGGACACCCGCTGTCGACGAGCAACGGCTGCTCCGGATCGTTCAAGACGTTCGTGGACGGCGGTCACTCCGGTTCGGACAACCTCAAGGCGGTCTTCAACGCCACCTACACCGACACGCCCCCGGACGGCCTGCCGTCCCTCTCGGGCAGCGCCGAGGTCGCCCTGACGCCGGCCGACTGACCGGCGACGACGACACCGCGACGGGGCGCCACTTCGCGGCGCCCCGTTGTCGCACGAAGACATGGCAACCGGTGCCGGTGCACAGGCGCATGGTGGCACCGCCAGAAGCCGTCGTTTTGGGAAGGAGATCCTCACCGTCACCAGCAGCGGCACCAAGGCCCGCGCGATGCTGACCGTGGCATTCCCCGGCTCGCCGCCCGGCCCACCGCGCAGCGGATCCTGCTACGTCTGCAGCGGCTTTCCAAGCCGTTCGGCACGGAGATCACCATCCGGGAGGGCATCGGACACCTCGGCCTCTGATCCGTCGATGTGACCTGGGACTGGTGAACCGGTCCTTTACACGGCGTAGTTCGTTGGCCGGGTCCGTGAAGTAGGAGCGCGGCTCCTGCAGTTCGGAACGTCCACCTGTCGGGAGTGCACCGGCCGTGAAGCGCTTCGGGTCTGATGGAGGCTCCGGACGGTCCCGAGTTGGGTGGGGCGGAGTGGGGACGGCCCGCCGCGATCGGCTGCAGCGGCAGTCCGGCCGCGTCCGGGCCGCGCTCCCGGCCGGAGTGCGGCCCTTCGCCTCACGGGGCCGCAGCGGCTATACCCAGCCGCGTTGAGAAGCCCGCATCCCCAGCTGGAACCTGCTCGTCGCCCCCAGCCGCTCCTGCAACTCGCTCACCCGCCGCCGCAGGGTCCGCAGACTCACTCCCAGATGGCGAGCCACCGCTTCGTCCTTCATTCCGGCCGCCAGCAGCCGGGTCAACGTTCTGTCGCTCTCCGAGAGTTCACCGTCGTCGGCCGCCTGGCCCAGCGGAATCGCCTGCTGCCAGGCCATCTCGAACAGCTTCTGCAGGGCCTCGGTCACCGCGGAGTGCCACACCACGACGGCACAGTAGCCGCCGGCCACGGAAGCGGTCAGCGGCAGCAGCGCCCGGCACCCGTCAACCACCAGCAGCTTGAGCGGGACAGACGGCAACACCCGGGCCTGCTCACCGAGTTCGACCATCCTCAAGGCGCGGGACAGGGCGTTGGGATCCTCCAGGGCGGACGCCGCGTAGATCCCGCGGGAGACGATCCCGCGGCGGAGCAGATCGGCCTGGAGGTCCACCTGCGGACCGGCCGGGGCGAGATACGGCGGTGTGTCGAAAAGGCACACCTCGTGCTCCGCGCGCGCGTACATCTCCTCCAGACGTGCCGCGATGGCGCCCTCGCCGGAGGCCACCTCGACCAGCCGGGACGGTTCCTCGCGCAGCAGCCCCGCCTCGTACGCGGTCGCCATCTCCTCGGCGGTGGCGGCCAGCAGCTCGGACTCGGTCTCGCGCCGCCGGATCAGCGCGCGGATCGCCACCCGGGGGTCGACGGCTCGTAACCCGCCCATGGAGTCCGGTGGTTGCAGCAGCCCGAGCGTGAGCAGCCGGTTGCAGGCCTCACGGACCCGGCCCGGGGAGGCACCGGTCAGCAACGCCCAGCCGGCCGCGCCGGCGTCGGGTTGGTTGAGGATGGCCTGGTACAGCAGCTCGTCGAACGCGGAGACCCCCACCGCGGCCCAGGGGCTCGCGGCAGGGGTCTGGTCTGCCGTGTCGTACGCCGTGTTCACCATGGCTCGGCACGGTAGGCGATCTTTGTTAAGGCCGTTTGTCCCGGCCTGGGACGCCGTTCACTTCAGGCCGTCTCCTTCAGGCCATCCACGTCGGTCCGTCTACCTCAGGCCGAACGCCCGCAGCACGGTCTGGTCGACCGCGTTGCCGTTCCGGTCGGCGGCCCGCACGCGCAGCGACACGAACCCGGCGCCCTTCGGGTGCTTGAGTTCCGCCTCGCCGCGCTTCACCTTCACCTCCTTCCAGGACGTGCCGTCGTCGTAGGAGACCCAGGCCTGCAGGGAACTGGCGGTGACGCTGCCCGACTGGTTCCGGACGGAGAGCCCGAGCTTCGACGTGTGTCGCACTTCGGCACGGCCCAGGAGGTCGAGCCCGTCCACGTCGTAGTCGACCGAGAGCAGCGGCAGCGCCGTCCGCTGGTCCGTGTGCGCCGAGGCGAAGGACCACTCGGTGTGGGTGCCGGTGGAGTACGCGGCCCAGTCGGCCGTGCGCCGGGCGTCGAGCACGAGGCGGTACGAGGCCTTCGCCGCCGGGACGTCGAAGGTGCCGAGGCCGCCGAGCGCGGTGTCGCCGACCAGCTGTCCGTCCGCGTACAGCGTGCCCTTCGCGGTGTCCTGGACGTTGTCCACCGAGCCGTAGTGACCCGGCGTGGAGTCACTCAACTCCGGGATCGAGAAGGTGAGTTTGTCGCCGGTGCGCTGGGAGAGGCCGTAGTTCTCACTGGCCGCCGGGCGGACGACCGGGCGCAGCCAGTCCTCGGTGGGCAGCCTGCCCGCCTTGTCGAAGGTCTGCAGGGAATCCCACTGGGACTTGGTCGCGTTCGAGTCGGGATAGACCGTGTGCCAGATCCGAGTGTCGGAGACGTTGTAGTACTCGGTGCGCTTCGTGCCGAGCCGCACGTTGTTGGTGGTCGCGATGTCGGCTTTCTGCCAGGGACGGTACCGGTACACGGCGTCCTTGCCGACCTGGCCGGCCCGGCCCGCGTGGTAGCGAACCGTCTGCTTCACCGTGTTGGAGCCGTTCAGGTTGTACGTCTGGTTGGCCGAGACGGCGCCCGTCTGCGGGAACATCACGCTGTACACGTACGGGCTGACCGCGGTGCCCTTCAGCCTCAGGTTGACCTTCTTCCCGCTCTTGAGCAGGGCACCGAGCTTTGCGCCGTCCTCGCCGGTGGCCGTCATCAGCGGGATGGTCGCGCTCTTCACCCAGGAGATCCAGTACCCGGGCGTCTCGTGGTAGGCGAGGACGTAACCGGCCCCGGCCGCGGTGGCGTTGGCCAGTGCCTCGTCCGCCGTCGCGCCGGCGCCCACCCGGACGACCGCCACCTTGCCCTTGACGTCGAGTCCGTCGAAGTCGGCCGCGGTGCCGCTGCCCGCGTCCACCGCCCGGACCGTGCGGTCACCGTTGATCTTCACCGGGAAGCCGGTGGACGTCTGCGCGTAGTCGAGGGGCAGGGCGTACTTCTCGGGGCTGGTGACGCTCGCCGTCAGCTCCTTCGCGTACAGCCGGAACTTCGGGGCGAACTCGAACATGCCCTGGGTGACCTTCTTGGTGGGCGCCACGTAGAGGTGGTCGGTCCACCAGCCCTGGCTGTAGGTCAGCCCCCAGGCACCGCCCGGGCCCTCCCGGTGCCAGTTGGTGCTGAAGCCCTGGAACTCGGAGTCCTCCTTGGTCTTCGGCTTGATCTCCACCGCCGTACGGGCGTCGAGGACGACCGCGGTGTCGCCGTCGACCTTGATCTCCGGATCGCCGACGACCGAGGTGGCGACCTCCAGTCCGGCCGCGTCCCGCTGCGAGATCCAGGACGCCATGCTGTACGTACCGGCCGGCACCTTGAAGGTGTAGCCGCTGCCCAGGAACCCGTACGTGTCCGGGTACGCGCCGTTCAGTTCCTGGAGCATGAAGATCGACGCCCCGGTGGACGGCTTGCCGTCCCGGCCCACCAGCGACACCTTCAGGTCGTAGGTCTTCGCCAGCTTCTCGAAGCCGATGGCGGTGGTGACCTGGACGCCGTCGGCGCTTGCGGTGACGTGGCCCGTGTACCGGCCCGTCGCCTCCTGGGCCGGGTCGACCGTGACGCCGACGGTGGCGGTGCCCTTCGCCGGGACGGTCACGGTGTCCGCGTTCAGGGCGACGTCCGGGAGCGACGAGGAGACCTTCAACTCCACCGCTTTGTCGGTGGTGTTGGTGTAGGTGATGTCCTTGCTGTCGGTCTCGGTGTCGCTCTCCTCGAACGTGCCGAAGCTCAGCGCCGGTGTCGCGAAGACGCCCTGGTTGACGGCCCGTACGGCGTCGACCCGGCCGTCGCCCTGCTCGAACACGGAGTTGACGGTGTTCGTCTTCGCGGTGGTCGCCAGCGCCTGCTTGAGCTGCTGTCCCGTCCAGTCCGGATGGGCCTGGGCGACCAGCGCGGCGGCGCCCGCGACGTGCGGGGTGGCCATCGAGGTGCCGCTCGACGTCGTGTAGTAGTCGTCGACCGGCGTGCCCATGGTGGTGCCCGCCGCGCGGGCTGCGGTGATGGCCGCGCCCGGTGCGGTGATCTCGGGCTTGACCGCGGAGTCGCCGAGGCGCGGGCCTCGGCTGGAGAACGAGGCGAGCTTGTCGGACTTGTCGACCGCGCCGACCGTCAGCGCCGAGTCGGCGATGCCCGGGGTGCCGATGGTCTGCTCGGACGGGCCGGAGTTGCCTGCCGCGATCACGAAAAGGGTGCCGGTGGACGCGGACAGCTCGTCGACGGTCTCACTCAGCACGTCCGAGGGGCCGGACGCGTCACCGCCCAGCGACATCGACACGATCTTCGCGCCGGAGTGCGCGGCCCACTCCATGCCTGCGATGATCCAGGAGTCCTGGCCGCGGCCGTCGTTGCCCAGCACCTTGCCGACCAGCAGCTCCGCGCCCGGTGCCACACCCTTGCGCCTGCCGTCCGAGGCCGCGCCCGAGCCGACGATCGTGGACGCCACATGGGTGCCGTGACCGTGGCCGTCCTGCACTGCCTGGCCCGGCACGAAGCTCGTCGACTCGGCGATCCTCCCCGCGAGATCCGGATGACCGGCGTCCACGCCCGTGTCCAGGACGGCGACCTTGACGCCCTTGCCGTCGTAGCCCGACTTCCACACCTCGGGCGCGCCGATCTGCGGCACGCTCACGTCCAGGGATGCCTCGACCCTGCCGTCGAGCCAGATCTTGTCGATGCCCTCGCCGAGTTGCTTCGCGGCCTTCGTGGTGGGTCCGGTGCCGAGCGCGGGGGCGATGTCCGCCCAGAAGGCGGTCGACTTCCGGGCGCTGAGCGCGGCGCCGTCGATTGTGGGCAGCTTGAGTATCCGGCGAGCGCCGTCGGGGGTCGCGTTGCCCTTCGTGTACGTCGCGATCACCGGGGTGTCGCCGGTCTTCGCGTCGGCGTACCCCTGCTTCACCAGCTGGGTGACGTTGAAGAGGGCCGGGTCGAGACGGCCCGCGTTCACGAGCGGGACCGCGTCCGACGGTAGGACACTGACCTCGCCGTCCTTCTCGCTGGACAGGAAGGTGGCGGCCTCGCGGCCCTTGCCGCGCCGGACGTCGACGGCGTACTTGCCGTCCGGTCCGGCGCTGAGGGACACGGTGTCACCGGTGATGAGGGTGACGGTCTGCGTACTCGTCGCACCGGTCCCGGCGCCGCTCCGCACGGGCGTGGATTCCGGTGCGGTGACCTGCGATCCGGAACCGGCCGCGGCGGGCGTGATCGCGCCCGTGAGCAGTCCGGCCGCTCCTGCCACGGCCCAGAAGGCGTGGTGTCTTCGCATGGGTGGCGTCCTCCCCTTGAACACTGACGACGCTTCCGGCCTGGTGAGCGGAAGCCAGTGATCAGAGTGAGCGTTGCGCGGAAAGCGGTTCAAGGGAATCCTGTGGCCGGGGAGTGCCAATGCCCCCTTCGGCCACGGGAATAGGCGGTTTCCGCAGGCCGGACTCACCGAGCCGCGCACCGTCGGCCTCACCGTGCACGGGACGGGGAGACGGCCGCGGACCGCGGTCAGGGCGCTGTCCGGACCGGCCGCCGAGGGCGTGGACCCGAGACGGTTGCGTGGGTGCCTCCGCGACACGGTCCGGCAGGCAAGGGCGCGGCACCGCGGCGGCCTGGGTTCCGCACCGTGCGCGCCCTGCGGCTTCCGGACAGAACGTCCCCCATGGAAAGGTCTGGTGAGATCGTTTCGCCCCGTACAGTGTTACCGGGCGTCCACCCCGAATTCATAGGCGACTTCCCAGCGGGCGTCGGGGACGGTGATGTCGGCGGTCTCCACTGCGCGGCCGTCGCCGTCGTAGTAGGTCCGCTCGATGACGAGGACCGGATCCCCGCGGCTGACACCGAGCAGATTGGCCTGCTCCTGGGTGGCCCGGCCTGGGCGGGGGACTTCCGGGGCCTCCCAGCGCGCGATCTACGCGAAGCTCAAGGTGGCCCCCAACACGTGGCGCGAACGCGATGCAGATGACGGTCAGCGGCCGCCACACGGCGGAGCAGCTCCTGGCCATCCACGGCACTGACCAAGCCGCCGACGCCAGCCCCGTTCATTGCGGTCGCCGATAGTGGTGCGGGAAGACCCGCACCACAGGGTGCGGGTCTTGGTATTCGCGCCAGGTCCCTCGGCTCAAAGCTTGAGGGCCGCAGAGCAGTTTCCGATTCCGGTCCGGCATATGCGGACGGACCAGCCCGATTGCACGATACTTACCCACTGTTCCGTGGACGTGCAGACCATGTCGTCGTACCAGCGCCAACTGGTGTCGTCCCAGTCTTTCACCTGAAAGCGAGCACAGTGGCCGTCGGTGAGAGTGTCGCGGGCGTAGATGTCCCACGTACCGTTGGCAGAGTAGTCAACTGCACCCGCCGCGCCGGTTGTGCTCAGGTTGTAGGTATGAGCCTCGGCCGGAGCGGCCGTGAGGCCAATGAGGGCAGCGGCGCTCGATACGGCGAGTACTGCCAGCCTCTTCGGCCTTGAGGCCCGAGTTTTGATCTTCAAAATCCCTCCCCGTTGCGTTGAACACTCCCTCGCCTGTCCAGGCGAGGGCCGGTGGTTAGCCCCGGGCCACATCGGGGCCGGGCCTTGGTGCGATCAGCTCGACGGCCAGGTCTCGAAGATGCCGCTGCACTTAGCCGGCGTGGACCGGATTCGGATCGCCGTTACCGTGACAGATGCGTCGTTGTCCACGGCGCCGTTCGGGTTGAGGCAGATGGCGTTGTTTGTGCTGCCGACCCGGAGAAGGACCGTGTCGTCGTTGCGCGAGTTGTAGACAACGTCCGCCCCTTTGCTGTTGGAGCCGAGCGTCTGGTTGTAATCCGCATCCTGGTAGGCGGCCGTCGGGCTGTTGGCGTTCCATTGGGCTTCCGTCAGGTAGAAGCACACCCGCGGATAGGCACACCCGTGCACAGCCGGCTCGGCAGCCGCAGATGGGGCACTGGCCACGACGATGCCTATCGCTGCGAACGCCGACCATCCGGACACGATCTTCCGTATCGTCATGCTGGCTCCTTCCGGCCGCGGGCCGGGTTCCCCGTTGGGCCCCCCGAACAGCCCGCGGACCGTGTGGCTCCGCTGGTCGGGCGGTGCCGGTATGCCATGACGGTAGAGGCGGCGGCGCAGCTGTCGCGTCGCACGCCAGGTGGAACTCCCGCTCCACCGTGCGCGGTAGCCGCGTAGTGCCTGCAACTTCCGCGGTAGCCGTTCCTTCAACTTTCGTGGTACTGCGGAGGGTTGACGCCGCGGGGTGAGTACCGGCGTTACGCTGCGGTGATGCGCATGCGTACGCCCCGGCCGGTGGTCGTCGACTCACTGATCGCGCTCGCCATGGCTGCGGCGGCCGTCCGGCTGGGACAGGGGTCGGTGACGCAGGGCTGGCCGGAACCCGACACGACCGCTTATGCGCTGCTCATCCTGGCGCAGTTGCCCGTCGCCCTGCGGCGCAGGGCACCGCTGGTGGTCTTCGTGGCCGTACAGATGGTCGGCGTCGTCTATATCGGCCTGGGGTACTGGCCGGTGGCGTCCGCGTTCGGCTCGCTGCTCGCCCTGTACACGGTGGCGTCGGTGTACTCGGTGCGGATCGCCGTCGGCTGCGCGGCGGGGATGACCGCCAAGTGGGTGTACGCCGGTGTGGTCAGTGACCAGCTGTCCTTGGGGGTGGTCGTGGGTCAGGCACTGCTGTACTGCTCGGTGCTGGTGTGGTCCGGCACGCTTGCCCGCCGCTCCCAAGAACTGGCCGAGCAGTTGCGGGCCGAGCAGGCTGAGCGGGCCCGCCAGGAGGTCGCCGCCGAACGCGGGCGCATAGCGCGGGAACTGCACGACATTGTCGCTCACCACATGTCGGTGATCTCCGTGCAGGCGGGCCTGGCCCGGTTCGTCCTCGACTCCGATGCCGCAACGGCCCGGGGCGCGCTGGGCACCATCGAGGACACCAGCACGGAGGCGCTCGAGGAGTTGCGGCGCATGCTGAAGGTCCTGCGGGAAGACGACCTGGGCGGCGCCGAGTCGGCCGCGCCCATGCCCACCCTCGCCCGGCTCGACGATCTCGTGCAGCGCGTCCGGGCCGGCGGTGTCCCCGTCGAGCTGAGCGTCGAGGGCATTGTGCGTCCGCTGCCGCCCGGCGTCGAGTTGTGCGCCTACCGCGTCGTCCAGGAGGCCCTGACCAACGTCCTCAAACACACCCGCCATGCCGGCGCGCAGGTGCAACTCCGCTACACCCAGCACGGACTGACCGTCAGCGTCACCAACGACGGAGAGGGGGTCATTCCGGCCAGAGTGTCGGAGGGTGGCGGCCAGGGCTTGATCGGCATGCGGGAGCGAGCCAAGCTCTACGGCGGGACGATCCGCGTCGGCCCACGCGCCGAGGGGGGTTTCGCGGTCCGCCTGACCCTGCCGACGTCGGCGACTGCCGCACGGTGGAGGGGCGAACTCAAGGGATGACCAGAGTCCTAGTCGTCGACGATCAGTTCCTCATCCGCGCCGGGCTCGTCGGCCTGCTCGATGCCGCGCCCGGTTTCGAGGCCGTCGGCGAGGCGGGAGACGGCCAGGAAGCGGTGCGACTGGCCGCCAAGACGCGGCCCGACGTGATCCTGATGGACATCCGCATGCCCGGCATGAACGGCATCGAGGCCACTCGGCGCATCCTCGCCGAGTTGGCCGCCCCCGTACCCCGGGTGCTGGTCCTGACCACCTTCGACCTCGACGAGTATGTGTACGGGGCGTTGCGGGCCGGAGCGTCGGGGTTTCTGATCAAGGACTCAGGTCCCGAGCGGCTGCTGGCCGCGGTGGCCGCGGTTGCCGCCGGCGACGCCCTGTTCGCGCCCACCGTGACCCGGCGACTGGTCGAAGCCTTCGCCTACCGGGCCTCCTCCGAGCCGCGCGCCCAACCTCCGCCGGACCTGGGCGCATTGACCACCCGGGAGGTCGAGGTCCTCGAACTCATCGCACGCGGCCTGTCCAACCCGGAGATCGCCGACCGGCTCTGCATCAGCGAGGCGACGGTCAAGACCCACCTCAACCGCACCATGGCCAAGCTGGACCTGAACAGCCGGGCCCAGGCCGTGGTGGTGGCTTACGAGACAGGGCTCGTGACACCGGGACGGTAGGTGCTCCAACCGACGTTTCGAGGTGCCAACGATGTACTCGGGAAAGAGGGTTGGCCGAGATCTTTCTGTCGTCACCGACCGCAGATGCGGGAACAGATGCTCCTGCAGGCAAAGAAGAGCAAAGACGTCATGATCCCTGGTTCAACGCGCGGGTCAACTCCCGGTTCGCTGCCCGTGCTGCATCAACTTTCTCCGTCCGCTCTTCGAGCTCGCCCCGCTTCTCAGCGAGGTCCTGTTCACGGCGGGCGATCCGCCGTTGGAGCTGGTCGATGTCGACCGCTGCGGGCGCGCTCCATGGCCGGCTGTCCCGGCGATCGCCTGCCCGACCGCACCCGCCGAACGGCGGTGGCCCGGGAGGCAGGGCGGCAGTCGTGGAGGGCCCGATCAGCTCCCCAAGCTGAGGTCTGACAGCTGACCGGGCCCGTCAGTCCAACCAGACGAGCATCGCGGCGTCCGCCCTGGCAGCAGCCTCGAAGAACTGTGTGAGGCCGTCGTACCAGGGACGTCCCCATTCCAGTCAGCTGAGCTCAGACGCCATCCGCTGGTGAGCACCCATTCGTCGCCCGCCTCAACCCGCCGCTGTCACGCGGGATACGGCTCCTGACAGGCTCTTGACACTGAATCGATGGAGGATCAGCATGCAGAAACCTCCCCGTCTTCGACTCGGTAGCCCCACGTCAGGACGGATGTTTACGTAAACATCGAGCAATCGAACAATGGAGTTCGTGTGAATCGCCTCCGCTCTCGCGCCCGTCTGCGGGCCTTCCTGATCGCAGCACTCCTCGCGCCACTGCTGACGGTTTCCCATGGCGCATCCGCCGCCACCAACTCCTTCCGCGGAGTCAACTGGGCGGACAGCCGCGACAATTACGTGGACGGCTGGGTGATCCCGACCGGCCTCACGGCCGGCGACAGCTACGACAGCGTCCGCTCCAAGGCCGACGGCATCATCAGCGGCTTCCAGCAGCAGCTCGGCGCGAACACCGTGCGGCTGCCGATCAACCCGCAGAGCGTCAACTCGGACTGGTGGGGGCGGTACAAGGGCGCCGCCGACTCGGCCCTGTCCCACGGCATGAAGGTCATCTTCGGCTACTGGGAAGCGAACAAGGACGGCAAAGTCGATGACATGAACGCGTGGAACACCATGTGGGACAAGGTCATCAGCGACTACGGCAGCAACGGCAACGTTTACTTCGAACCGATGAACGAGCCGTTCGGTTACAGCCTGAACGACTGGGTGTCGCTCTGCTCGTCGTGGCTGTCCCGGCATTCGAGCACCCCCCGCGGGCGGGTCCTCATCAGCGGCACCGGTTACAACGACAACGTCACGGGCGTCGGAGCGGCCAGCGCCCTGAACGGCACGCTGCTGTCGCTGCACTTCTACGGATACTGGGCCTCGGACACGACCCGCTCGGCGTGGACCACCAACCTGAGCAACCGGCTCGGCTCGTACTCGTCCCGCACCATCATCGACGAGGCCGGTGCCCCGATGACGACCGGGCTGAACTACTACGGCGGGAACCAGGACGGCAACACCTTCACCGCGTACTTCGCCGCCACCACGGACCTGACGAGGTCCCGTCAGATGGGCGTCGTCTACTGGCCCGGCCTGCGCTCGGGCGACAGCTATTCGATCACCCGGCAGAGCGGCAGCGGACTGGCGGTGAACAACTCCTCGGGCGTGGCACAACTGCGTTGGGGCTGGGGCCTGTAACCGGACAGACGGCCGAGGGGGCTTTCGGCTCCACCTTGACGTTCTTCGTCACGACCGTGCGCCCCGACGGATGCCTGCACTCGGCAGCCGTCGGGGCCGTGACTTCCTCCTGGTGCCACCGGCGCGGCACGGCGGGCGTCTCCCGCCCCGGCTCGGCGACCCGCATCGCCGCCGCGTCGTCCCGCTCGCGCAGCGAACCGTCGTCCAGACAGCGCCGGGGGAGGGCGGCGGCTGCCCGCTCCAGCGCCGTGGACAGGTCCGGGGCATGGTCGGCGAGCACGGTCAGTCCCTCGTGCAGATAGCGGTAGGCGGTGGCCACCGAGATCTGGTTGGCCCGGGCGAGTTGGGCCAAGCGGGTCCCGTCGACGAACCACCGCAGGACGAGGATGCCCTGCTTGAAGACGCCCAAGGCCCGGTGTTCTTGCGGGTGCCGAGCCGGTCGTGGTGCTCGCGCACGAGCCGGGTCAGAGCCTCGGCGGTCTCCCTGCCGACATCGAGCACGGCGGTGTAGGTGATGCTGGTCAACGCGTGAAGCCGCTGGCTGTACGGAACTTGATCTTCGCAGACCTGTTCCTACTGGGGCTTCACCCCTATCTGACGCCAGGTCACCCGGCTCGGAGCGCATCGACCGCACGCATCGCAACCGTCACGTTGCCGGGAAGAATTCAATGGTTCCCAGCCTCGTACGAGTTGGCCACCAGGCAGGTGGCACTGGCCTTCCTCTCCCTGGCCTCGCGGAGCAGCGTCTTCACCGATCGCGGTCTGCGCCGGCTGAGAAAGATGGTTGCTGAGTAGATCTTCTTGCTCGTATTGACCGGTCAATTATCTGATTGTACGGTCTAGAGAAGGTTGCTGGTCGCGTGTAGATCGGGCGGGAGACCGACATGACGAATCAGGCAAGGGTCCAGCCCTCCGGGGCTCGATTACCGGCTGAAAAGGATCTCCACCGTGGGAACGGCGCCGGCCGTGACGGCGCCCGGCGTATCTTCAGCGAATCGGTGAAGGCGGGGCCGATCGCCCGTCATTGGCGGTCCGGCAGGCTCCAGGCGCAGCCGCGCCGGCACCGTCGTCGGCTCGGCTCCGTGGTCACCGTCGAACCCGCCCGGCACCTCTGCGGGGCAGATCGGGAACAGCACCCCGCCCATGAGGCTCGGACGCTGAAGGCTGGGCTGGTCAGCTCACTCTTACCAGTCAATCGAGTGAATGTACGGTCTAGCCATGACCGTGCCACTCTATGTACAGATCAGGCGAGAGTTCGAAGCGAAGATCCTGTCCGGGGCCCTCCCGCCTGGCTCGCGTCTGCCAAGCGAGATGGACATCTCCGCCGAGTACGGCGTCAGTCGTGCCACCGCCCAACGGGTCCTCAACGACCTGGCCGAGGCGGGGCTGGCAATCCGCCGGCGGCGCCACGGATCGTTCGTGGCGGACGTGACGCGGCAGATCAATCTGCTTAACTTCGTCACTCCTGCGGCAGCCGCAAAGGGTGCGCCGGGCAGACACGAAGTGGTTTCCGCGCGGATCGTCAGGGCCGCCGACGCCATCCTGACCCTCCCTGGCGCCTCCGCCGACACAGCCGTAGTGGAACTGGTCCGCCGCAAACTGAACGTACGCGAGGAGCCGCAGTCGGTCGAGCGGCACGTCGTCCTCTTCGCGGCCGCCCCCGACCTGCTGAACGAGAACCTCGAAGACCTCGTCACCCTCCCGTATCTGCAGCGCAGGGGAGTACCGATCGACTCGATCCGGCTCTTCCTCGACCCGGTCGCCCTCGACGAGCACGACGCCGCATGGCTGCACAGCGAGACCGGAACGCCCGCGCTGATGAGGCGCAGGGAGTTGCGTGCCGATGACGGCAGCACCGTGGAGGTGGTGACGACCCTCGTCCGTCCGGGAACCGCCGAGTTCTTCCTGGAGTTGCCGGTCCCCGCCATGTGAGCAGCATGCCGCTGCCAGAAAGGAAGCGCACACCATGAAGGTCATCATCGTCGGTGCCGGCGTGCTGGGCGTGAGCGTCGCGAGGCAGGTTGCCGTCGCCGGCGAGGACGTTCTCCTGCTCGATCAGCGGGGAGCCGGCACCGGCACGACCGCGACCACCTTCGCCTGGACCAACTCCAGCCGGAAGCCCGACCCGGACTACCACCGGCTGAACCTCGCGGGGATGGAGGAGCACGCGAGGCTCGCCGGGCAACTGCGCGGCGCGCCGTCGTACTTCCCCAGCGGAGCGCTGCAGTGGGCGGACGCCGCAAACGAGCAGCGGCTCGCCGACAACGTGGAACGACTGCAGGCACTCGGCTACCCCGCACACTGGGTCACCCCCGACGAAGCGGCGCGTACCGCAGGCGGCCTCCGCATCCCGGCGACCATCACGTCCATCGCACACTTCCCCAGCGAGGGATACGTTCTCCCGGACCGTTTGGTGAACAGCCTGCTGGCGGACGCCGAGCAGCACGGAGCCACGTTCGCGATCGGCGAGGTCGTAGCCATCAACGACGGGCCTGACCGAGTATCCGTCACCCTGGCCGGGGGCGAGGTCCGCACAGGCGATCGAGTCGTCCTGGCGGCAGGCCGTTGGACAGAACGTCTCGCCGCACGGGCCGGGATCGACGTTCCCATGGTCACGGATGCCGGTCGCGGAGCGCAGACCGTCGGCCTGCTCGGGTACGCCAGGTCACCACAACTCGACCTGCGCTGCGTGATCCACAGTCCCGGCCTCAACCTCCGCCCCGAGGCCGGCGGGCATACCGTCCTGCAGGCTCTCGATCTGAACGCCCACGTCGATCCGGCAGACCCCCCGTCCGCGGACGGGGACATCGCAAGCACCCTCGCCCGACGGTTCTCCACACTGCTGCCCGACCCGGGCCGGGCACCGGAGATCGACCTGCGCATCGGCCTGCGGTCACTGCCCGCGGACGGCCACACCGTCGCCGGCTATGCCTCCGCGCAGTCCCGCGTCTACTGCCTCGTCTCGCACAGCGGGGTCACCCTGGCGCCGATTCTGGGACGCCTGGTCGCGGCCGAGATCACAACCGATCAGGAGCAGGACCTCCTCGGGGCCTTCCGGCCCACACGATTCACCGGCGTACAGCGCTCGGACATCGAGGTGGATCAACACGCCACCAGTCTGGGCGAGCAGTAGCCGACCCGATGTGTGCTGGCCCGGACGTTGGCGTCGTGCACGCATTCACATGATGCAGACCCGCCACCCGTGTGCGGCCGGGCTTTGCGCTCGGCGGGGCGGTAGTCGGACCTCTCATCGGCGTCACCGCCGATGTCGACTTGGCGCAGCACGACACCGACCTCACCACCCTTGCGCACACCGGTGGTGGGACAGCCCCTGGGCGTACTCGACGAGGCCGGGCACCCCCTCGCCGTAGGGGCACAGCACCATCCCGCAGCCCCGCGCCTTCACTTCGCCGGATACACCAATCCCCTCACGGGCGTCCTTCGCCAGGCGGGCATCGAAGCGCGCGCCATCGCCCACGCGTTACAACGTGGGAACACGCGGGCCACCCTTCGCACCCCCCAGCTCGGCGACCGCACGGCCGACGCACTCAACAAAGGGCACGCTCCGAGCTGACGGGGCTTCGGAACCATGACCCTTCAGCGGTGTGCCCTGCAGGGCGATGGGACGCCGCGATGACGGACGGAGACAGGCGTGGCCGCCTCGGCGGAGAACAGCGCAAGGGCGTGGTTGGGGTGGCCACGTCGATCGGGGTTGCCCGCTTGTGTCGCTTCGGTGTGACGGCGGAGTGAGGGGCGGCTTGCGTGATGACCCACTTGGAGGCACATGCTCTGGTGGCGGAACACCGGACATGTCTGACCGATGTAGCCGTGATCGGCCCGAGGACGGTCCGCACCATGCTGCCCGCCACAGCGGCGGGCAGCACGGTATATGCAGAGCGTGGGTTCATCGGGTGATCGGCGTGGCGCCGGTCACGGCGAGAGACAGGGCCCAGGGCCGGGCCGCCTCGTCGGGGTCGATGGCGTATGCGCGGACGCCCCCGTCATCCATGGGGGTGCCGGGTGCGGAGACATGCGCAACGTCGCAGTCCTCCAGATAGAGGCCGCCGCAGCCGGCGAGGAGCGGGGACGTGGCGGCCCACAGGCCGGTGGCGGCTCCCTGGGAGGCGGTCTTGAAACCATCGCCGATGACGTTGCCGTGCTCGTCCACCCAGCCGCGGTCGATCTGCTCCTGGAAGGGCATCTCCCGCTGGAGCCCAGTGATGATTTTGCCGGGATGGAGGGCGAGTGCCCGGACGCCGTCGTCTTTCCCGAGGGCGTCGAGGTGCACGGCCCAGAACCTTGATCTATCATGCCCGCGGCACCGCCGCCCTATGGGGCGAACAGGAGAGCGTCCCCAGACCGGATGCCCTGACCGCTCTCGTCGGCCGGGCCCGAGCCCGGCTGCTGTTGGCGTTGGACGCCCCGGCCAGTACCAGCCACCTCGCCCGAAGCCTCGCCATGGCACCCGGCGCGGTAGGAGACCACCTCGCCATCCTGCGAGGCGCGGGACTGCTCGTCCGCGCCCGGTCCGGACGGTCCGTGCTCTACCGCCGCACCCCGCTCGGCGAGGCACTGGTCGCTGGTTCGGGCTGAGGGCTGTGCGGACTTGAGGGGAGGGGACTGTCAGTGCACGACGCGGACCAGGCCTGGCGCCAGGCTGTTTGCCTGGGTCATGCCCCCAGATCCTCCGTCACGGGCAGGCACTCGGCGAGCAGGTCGACGACGTCGCGCCAGGCTCGCTGCGCGTGCTGTGGGTGGTAGCCGACGCCGGGGACCACGGGGTGGTCGACCGGCGGGTGATGAAAGGCGTGCAAGGCGCCGCCGTAGACAGCGAGGCGCCAGTCGACGCCCGCGGCCTGCATCTCGGCGGTGAACGCGTTCCGTTGCGCGGGCGACATGATCGGGTCTTCCGACCCGACCCCGGCCCACACCGGGCAGCGAATGCGCGCTGCCTCGCCCGGTCGACCCGTGGTCAGTGCGTTGACAGTTCCGATCGCGCGCAGGTTGACGCCGCCGCGCCCGAGTTCCAGCCCGATGGCGCCCCCGGTGCCGTAGCCGACGGCGGCGATCCGGTCGGGGTCGGCCCGCGATTCGGCGCGCAACACCTCGAGCGCCGCATGACCGATGCCGCGCATCCGGTCGGGATCAGCGAGCAGCGGCAGGCAACGGGCCAGCATCTCTTCGGGGTCGCCCACATAGCGCCCGCCGTGAAGGTCGAAGGCCAGCGCTACGTATCCCAGCTCGGCGAGAGCATCGGCCCGGCGGCGCTCGACGTCGCTAAGCCCCATGCCCTCTGGTCCGAGCAGCACCGCGGGCCGGCGGTCGACACCGGCCGGGAGCGCGAGGTGCCCGATCATCGTCAAACCGTCCGCCGGGTACTCGACCGTACGCGTCGTAATCGCCGTCATGAGACTGGACTGTAGTGATCGTCGAGCCCGGCCAGGCCGCTGTTCTGCCGCTGGCAGATCAGCGCGCGTGTCCCTCCGAAATGCGGGGGCCGAGCCCTTGCTGGAGCTGTCCGGGCGTCTGCGGGCGCCCGACAGTCGACAATCCGTCGATCATGGCGACGAGCCGCTTGGCGTCGTTGTCGGCGGCGCCTGACCCCGCCAGCTCGATCCGGAAGCGGTCTTGCCCCGGCTGACCCGGCCCGACCGCGAACGTGCCGACTGGATTGGAGCCGCAGTGCAGCGCGTAGATCTCCCGCGGCGCGGTCCGCTCCAGGACCCCGTCCTCGATCATCGCCCGGGCGCCCTCGCCCGTCTCCTCGGCCGGCTGGAAGGCGAAGACGACCCGGCCGTTCAGCTGCTTCCGCAGCCGTGCGAGGACCAAGGCGATACCCACCCCGATCGCCGTGTGCAGGTCGTGGCCGCACAGGTGGGCTGCCCCCGGGACCTGCGAGGCGAAGGCAAAGTCGAACAGTTCGTCGTCGACCGCGTCCATGTCGGCCCGGTAGGCGACGGTCGGGCCCTCACCTGCACCGTCGAGCACCCACCACACCATGGCCGCCCACGCGCGCCGCTCCTCACCGGCAAGATCGGGCGGCCGGTGGATGTCGCGGCGCATCCCGATCAGCTCATCGTCGATCTCGGCCGCAATCTTGTCGATCATCGCGCGGTCCAGCGCGGAAGACATGCGCCGGAGGCTACACGAGCCGATCTCCAACCCGGCCTTGAAGTTGGTAAGGCTCATTGTCGAATTCCGCGAGATCCGGAATCCCGCCCGTGGCGTCATTGCGGATCACCACCGGTTCCTCGCCGTTGGCCTCGGCGATCAGCTGAAACAGGTTGTATGTGTACGAGTCGTAATTGTTGATGAGCAGGGTCTTCACCCGCCCACCTCCCTTGGCTCGCACCGAACCTATGCGGTCCCTCTTTCATATCGTCCACGGAATGCCTGAAGCGGCGGGTACAGCCATTTCTTGAGGAAACGCTGGAGCCGCGGCATGAGAATCCAGGTGACGAGAGCCGTCACACACAGGCACAACAGAAACGTGCGGACGAGCGGATTGAGACCGCCCAGATAAGGAAGAATGATCAGATGGAACAGGAGAACCGGCGGAAACACCGCGCTCGTGTTCACAAACCACAGTTGCCACTTAGCCGGCGGAGTGTCTTCGGTGTGGCGGTCTGCGAGTCGAACCACACCTTGGAACCCCGCATGCTCCTGTGCCCGGTCTGCCGGGCGAAGTCCGCGGCCTGTACGTCCCACTGGGCCCGCGCGGTGGAGTCCTCCCAGGACCGGACGGTTCCCTCACTGGCGAAGCGATGGACGACATGCCACTCCGCCTCTCCGTCGACAAGTACGCCGCCTCCCGGAAAACCTCGTTGCTGGGCACTCGCGTTCGACATCCCCCACGCCCACGGTGGGAAGTCGGGCCCGCGGCCCGGCGCCACTTGAAAGGCCACGGTGACGGTGACGTGATTACTGGTCACACGGACAGGTACGCAAAGTCTTCACGGCACGTTCAAATCTTCAACGAAGTTTTTCGATTGTCCGTATCGTGGCTTTTATCTATTTTTGGTTGCCTTGGTGCAGTCTGTTGAGCCGTACTCGAGGTAGCACTTCCCGAATTCCGGAAAGTGCTTGCAGGGTGGTCTTCAAGGGCTGCAGGATCGTTCTCCCGACAGAAGGAGAATCATGTCCAGGTACGACTGGGATATGCGGCACGAGGGAATCGACAGGGCTCGTTCGGTGATCGAATCCGCGCGGAAAGAAGTGACCGCGCACCCGATTTACCAGCGCATCGACAGCCGCGAGAACATGGCGACGTTCATGACTCACCATGTCTTCGCGGTATGGGACTTCATGTCCTTGCTGAAGTCCCTGCAACGCGAACTGACCTGTGTCGACGTCCCCTGGGTGCCGCGCGGCTCGGAGGTCAGCCGGCGGCTCATCAACGACATCGTGCTGGTCGAGGAGAGCGACGAACTGAACGGTGGTTTCACGAGTCACTTCGAGCTGTACCGTGCCGGCATGACCGAGGCCGGCGCCGACATCACCCGGATCGACGCATTCCTCGCCCTGCTGGCCGAGGGACACGGTGTGCAGGCGGCGCTGCGCGGGGCCCAAGTCCCGGACCCCGCCGCCGAGTTCGTCCGCACCACCTTCGGCATCATCGAGAAACGTCCGCTGCACTGCCGCGCCGCCGCCTTCGCCTTCTCCCGCGAGGACCTGATCCCGGACATGTTCGACCAGGTGATCAAGAAGGAGGGCACGGAACGCTTCCCGCTCTTCTGCGACTACCTCGCCCGACACATCGAGGTCGACGGCGAGGAACACACCCCCATGGCCATGCAGATGGTCGCCGACCTCTGCGGCACGGACGACAAGCGCTGGGAGGAGGCAGTAGAGACGGCGACGCAGGCGCTGGAGGCACGGTCACGTCTGTGGGACGGCATTCTGGGGGCTATGGAGTGAGGGGGAGGTCGGAAGTCGGAGCCGGTCCAGGCCGGGAGTTGCCGGGCTCCAAGGTGGGAGGTCCATCGCTCGGGAGCGTCTCACCCAACTCTGGTGAGGCCGCTACCAGAAACGTTCCGCAGCCAAGCCGAGGGCTGGCCGCCGTGCTCGCCGAGGCTGATTGCCGGCGCCCGATCACGCCTGCCCCAGTCTGGCGCGACACCCTCCGGGCGGCCGCGTGAACTCCGCATCATGCGGAGGGTGTTGGGATCCCTGAACCGGCTCCGAAAAGCCCCTGACCCGCGGTTCCGCGCGTGCGCATGATGTGCGTTACGGACGGTATCGTGATGAGTGGTGACATAGAAGCCTCCAACTCATAGGCCTCCGTTAGGTTGCGTTGGCTCTTGGGTTTGGGCTGACCCCGGCCGGTCGCACCCGCAGGGACAACAAATGCGAACGCATCGGCCCGCGGGAGCCTTCCCGCCAGGTCACCTCAGTGAAGGCCTGCCGCCCCTGGTCCGCCCCGAGCGCGGCCACCGGGGACGGCTTGTCGCGGTAGCGGGGCCGGGGCTTGCGGCCGTTGCCGGACCAGGGCGGGGCAGTGGGCACGGCATCGTGCGGGTGGACGGTCACATCCGAGCGGATCGCCATCACGTAGCCGATGCTCCGACGTTCCAGCCCGTCGCGGAAGTCGGCGTTCTGCCCGTAGCCGGCGTCGGCCACCACCACCGGCGGCACCAGACCCCAACTGGCCGGCTCGTCCAGGACATCCAAGGCCAGGCGCCACTTCTCCCGGTGCCCGAACTCCTCAGGGACCCCCGTCTCGCGTCGGCGGGCCGGGTCGTCCGCCCACTCCTGGGGCACGAACAGGCGCCACTGCAGCGGACAGGACGCGGTGTCGGAGACCGCGTGCACGCTCACCGCGACCTGGCAATTGGCCTGCTTGCCCAAGGCTCCGCAGTACTGGGGCGCGACCGCCACCGATATCTTCCCGTCCTTGGGGAACGACATGTAGTCGATGGCCCAGGCATCCGGGCCGATTCGCGGCACCATCCGCTCCGCGATCCGCCGCCGCACCGGCACCGGATCCCACGTCGACTGGTTCACGAACTGCTGCAGGTTTTCTGCTCGTTGCCGTCCGCCAGCCGCTCCGCCATGGCCTGGATGGACTTGCGCCACCCATCCACCATCAGTCCCCGCAGATAGCAGTCGCTCTTCGCCCGTGCATCAGGTTGGTGTGCCGGGCCTGTTCGACGTAGGGGCAGGATCCTCTTGCGCAGCCAGCTGCCGTCGCGGTCGGCCCGGTCCCGGCTCGCGGACCTCGCAGCCGCAACCGGATCTCATCCCCCGCCTGTTGACACCCTTTCAGTCGTCTACTGTCGCACCAGAGGCAGGCCGGCTGCAGTGGCCGCCACCATGCGTTTCAGCGTGGGGCGGAACGGCGGGAACGCCCGCGCGATCTCCGGCTCGCGCGCGTACAGTTCACGCAGCGCCTCAGGCGGACGGGTGATGGGAAACAGCTTCGCGACGAAAGCGCTGGCTGTCATCACGAGTGCGGCGCCATCGGCGGGGGTCAGTTCCGGGCAGGCGGCGGAGATGTGCCGGCCGATCGCCCAGTAGGTGTCGATGGCCCACCTCTTGAAGACCTTTAGCACCTCCACGGACACATTGTGCTCGAGCATCGTCTCCGCGTGCGTGGTCAAATCACAGTAGAACGGACGGTCCACGAAGGCATCCGCGAGAACGCCGGCTGTTGCCTCGGTCCCACTCACTTCTTGCAACCGGGCACTGACCACGCTCGCCCACTCAGAACCCGCGCTCATCAGCAGATGCAGGTAGATCTCCTCACGCGTGCCGAAGTAGCGCAACACGTTGGACTTGGCGAGTCCGACCGCGGTGGCGATGTCCTGCAGGCTGACCCTGGCCACGCCGGAACGCTCGGCGAGCTCCCGAGCGGCGGTGAGGATGGCCTCACGGCGCTGGTCCTTCTGATCAGGGCGTCGAGCCCGCTGGAATGGCGCTGACATGACCGTTCATCCTAGTCCAGATCTAACAGAACACCCATCTCTTGTTAAGGGACGAGTGTTCTGTTAATGTCCCGGCATCCGACAACCCCATCGCGCTCCGGGAGTGAAAGACCATCTCCGTCACCTCGACCAACCTCAGTCAGACCATTGACGACTTCGTTGCCGCCTTCAACGAGCCGAGCCCCGATCTTGACAAGGTCATGTCCTTCTTCGCCGACGACGCCGTGTACCTGCCCGGCCACCTTCCGGAGCGACGTGGCATCGCGGCGATCCGCAAAGAATTCGAGCCGCACTTCGCCGGGCGCTACGGCGCCATGCACTTCGCCGTGTACGACAAGATCATCGACGAGCCGAACCGGCGCGCCACGATCCGCTGGGCCTGCCGGCTCGACATGAGCGGAGAGTCCGGCCAGCATGTCCCGTTGCCGCTGCGCCTGTTCGCTCGTGCGCGCTACGGCGGCCGCATGCAATGGCACGGTGTGGACGTGTTCCACTTCGACACCGCAGGGCGTATCAGCGGCAAGTTCACCTACGCCATGTTCCGGTTGCCGCTGTGGGAGCGAGGCTGACAGGGCTCCCCGACGGTCCGAACCACCCGCCCGTCATACCTCCCCTGGGGAAAACCGTCTGCGAGTTCTGCGGGGTAACAGGACGCCGCCGACGACGCGATGACACCCCGCACGGCTGGATCAAGGCCGTGTGCAAGTCCTGTCACGCCGATTGGTCCCGCCACACCATCATGATCGTCAACGGTGCCGTGCGCCGCCGTAGGCCATGGCGGCCCCGCCGCCAGGCGGCGGCACATCCGGTGGGGACAACGCGCCGACGCGCTGACGAGAGTGCGGTGCTGCGCCTACAAGTGGTGCTACCGCGACTGCTGCTCCAGCCGGTCCAGTTCACGCTCGGAAATGGATGAGTCCCGGGAATGTCTCCGAGAGTATCTTCGACCGCTACGCTCAGGCCGGCCGTCCCATCCCGCACTATCGCCGCGCTACCGACTGGACAGCGGAGACCGGCGCGAGATCGCCACCGGCGCTGTGATCGACGGCAGCGCATTGTTCACCGAGTACGGCCTGGTCCGCGGCAGATGGAGCCCGGGCGACGGCGCCTCCCTGACCACCTACTTCGTCGGTGCCACACTGCGCTCGTTCCGCCCGGTCTGCAATCGCTGGTATGACGACCGTGTCCTGCGGTATACCGAACTGCATCGGGCACCAGGACGTAACGCCCGGGAGACGCCCTGACGCAGATCCCCGTCCAGCCCGGCACGGACCCCGTCAACGCTGCGGCTGTGCACGACGAATGCCTGCGGCTGCTGGAGCAGATCCACGATCCACAGGTCCGCGAGGCACTGTGCTTGCGCGCGATGGGATACACCCAACGCGAGGCGGCACAACGCGTAGGACTCACCGAGAAAACCTTGGAACGTAGGACCAGCCGGATCCGTATCCGGCTGACGAAGACCTCTGCACAGCCCATCCAGCGGAAGGGAGAAACGCGATGACCGCTCGGAGGTACGACACGGAGGTCCAGCCCGCGGACTCCATGCCGACCGACGACTTCGACGCACTCCTGCGGGCCTCCAGCCTGGGCGCCCCCCCACGTGCTGGCCCGAATGGGCCGACGCCATGCCGTTCTCAACCACACGGAGCTGACCGCGCCGCGGGTGGTCCCAGCGCAAGCCAATTCCCGGGGCCACTTCAGGACGTCGGGAAGCTACACAACCTTCACCAACTGGGGCCGCTCGAAGTCAACATGCCTGGGCCGCTGAACGACGTCGCAGCCACCTGGCCTGGCCATCGGCTCGATCGGCGGCGGGCCTGATCTATGTCGCGGGGCCCGATGGGGCCGTTTGCCGGACGCGGACGGCGTCGCTGGACGAACCGGAGCTCGACAAGGTGGCCGATGACCTAAGGCAGTTTCTGAGCTGCTGGAGCGCTCCCTGACAGGGTCCAACGCCGACGGCGATCCGGGATACCTGTAAGCGCAGGCCCCAGCGCCCCTTCTGTTAGCCGCTGTAAGTCCTGTGTGCGCCAGCCCTGTAGGCCCTCAGCGGGGCCGGGCTTCTGGGATGTTCCGGCGCATGACGTCGGTAATTGGGCATACCCAGGCCGCTCCTGGCGTCTCGGGTTCGATCAGCGTCAATCCGCACGCTTGGAAAAACGCACGTCGGCCGAGCACATCGGTGCCGTCCTGAGGAGCCAGAGCGAGGAACGTGCGGCCGGCTTCCTGAGCCCGCTGGGCAACTTCGGTCGGCAACGCCCGTCCGAGACCGCCGCGCCGCTCAGAGGCAGCAACCATGACGCTGTAGATCCACGCCTGCTCTCCGAGATGACCGGCCCGTCCCTGTTCCCGCCCGAAGTCGCAGGTAAGGTCGTACTCCACCACTCCCATGATCCGACCGTTGTTGTGGGCCACGAGGACGTCTATTCCATCGGCGCTGAAGAAGTCGCCATCGGGCCCAAGGCCCTCCGATGCCAGAAGGTCCGCGGTCATCGAGCGGTCGGCCCCGGACATCCTGCGGATAAGCGCCATGCGCTGAGTATCTCAACACAGCCGGGTGCACTCACCAGTCATTGGGAGCGCTGCCCACCCACGCGATCGGCTCGCCGCCGCCGTTGTGTCCCCAGTGCGGATCCTCCAGTGAGGTGCGCCACACTCAGAAAGTTGACGGTCGCGATGCGCTATCCGGCCGCCCGGCCGCCCGGTTTCCCTGAATGTGGTCACATGAGTGGTTTCTGGAAAATCTCCAGTGTTCAGCCGGGAAGACAGCACGGAACCGGCCGCCCGGCCGGGTAACGCTGTGCTGATCGCAGTCCCAACCCAGCGTTCCCAAACGGCCCATGAGAGTCACTGACGCCATGTAAGTTGGTCCTGCTTCCAAGAGAAGAACCTTCGGAGGGGACCGCACTGGCGGGCTGCCCGGCCGGGGGTCCGACAACAGGTGTCGGTCCCACCGTCCCGAGGGGAATTCAATGGGGAAGCACGCACGGCCAAGGCCGGTGAACTGGAAGAAGATGCGCAGACGCGTCCGACTCTGGATGGCGCCGGTGTCGGCCACTGCGTTCTGGGTCGGGCAGATGGTTCACACATGGGCCTGGCCTTACAACTGACGCCGCCCCCAGCTCATTCTCACTGAGCTGGGAACGGCGTCTGAATATGCGGGGCCTCTGCCGTTGCTGCGGCGGGGGCCCCGTTTTCTAGGCACAGACCCGATTGAAAACAAAGCCTGCAACTAAGCCTGCGACCCCACCCTAACGCACCCGTAGATGCAGAAGGGTGGGGTTTCGCGTACGCAGTTGCGTACGCAGATGACCGGCATCCACGAGGACAACGCCGTCTTGGCGCCGCTGCGCCGCTGCCCCATGGAGGCTGCCGTCGGCACCGGTCCGCGGTCCCGGCGAGGGCCGTCCGCAGGTGTTACTGGGCGTAGAACGTGGCGTCCGCCCGGTCCGTGGCCGTGCTCGGCGTCTGCACGTACAGCAGGTAGTTGAAGTGGCGGACGTAGCGGCCTGGTGAGCCGTAGGACTCGTAGGAGACGCCGGCGGAGTCGGACAGACCCGCCCGCTTGGAGAAGGTGGCGTCGGACGCGAACTGCGCCGTGCTGTCGTTCTTCTCCAGCCGGACCTCGAAACTCGCGTTGCTCCGTAGGTAGTAGCCGGGGAAGTTGGCCGACTCGAGCGACACGGTGCCGCTGCCGGTCAGGCCCGTGACCACGCGGAACTGCGAGTCCGCCAGCGGGCTGACGTTGGCGTCGATGCGGCCGCGGTAGTCGAAGTGGCGGATGAAGCGGTCCGCGAAGTTGTACGACGAGAAGCGCAGCGGGGTGACTCCGTCGGCGACCGGGATGCCGAAGTCGGGGGTGCCGTCGGCCTTCCAGGACACCTTCTGCACGCGGGTGCGGCGGTTGGGGTCGTTCAGCGGGTCTCCGGTGATGTCCTTGTAGTTGCGGTCGTGGTAGACGAGGATGTCGGACTTGCCGTCCTCGGAGACGGTGAAGGAGTTGTGGCCCGGTCCGTACTGCGAGGTCGCCTCGCTCGTCCTGAGCACCGGCTGGGAGCCCTTGGTCCAGGACGCCGGGCTGGTCAGGTCGGCCGTCGCGGAGGCGGTCAGCATGCCGAGGCAGTAGTTGGCGTCGGTCGCGCTGGCCGAGTAGGTCATGAAGACCTTGCCACCGTGCTGGATCACCGCGGGGCCCTCGTTGACTTTGTAGCCGATCGTCTCCCAGGACAGGGTCGGCTGGGAGATCTCCGCCGGAGTGCCGGTGATCGTCCAGGGGTTGGCCAGCTTCGCGATGAACAGGCTGGTGTTGTTGTTCTCGGCCGGGTTGCGCTGGGCCCAGGCGAGGTAGCGGACGCCGCCCACGGCGAAGGTGGTGGCGTCGAGGGAGAAGCTCTCCCACGTCGTCTTGATCTGGCCCTTCTCGGCCCAGGCCGCGGTGAGCGGGTTGGCTCCGGTGCCCTCCAGGACGTACATGCGGATCGCCCACTGGTCACTGGTGGAACCGGCGGCGAAGTACACGTACCACTTGCCGTCGATGTAGTGGATCTCCGGCGCCCAGATGTGGTTGCCCATCACGCCGCTGGCGTGCTTGGTCCAGATCGTGGTCTCGGGGGCCGTCGACAGGCCCTGGATGGTGGTGGCGCGGCGCAGCACGATGCGGTCGTACTCGGGGACGGTCGCGGTGAAGTAGTAGTAGCCGTCGGTGTGCTTGAAGATGTGCGGGTCGGCGCGCTTCTCGGCGATCGGGTTGGTGTAGGTCACGGCGGGCGAGTCGGGCCCGGCCGCGTGGGCGGCGGTGCCGGGCCCGGCGAGACAGCCCACCAGGGCGAAGAGGACGGCCGTGAGCAGCCGTACGGCGTTGCGTCTCAAGGAGTTTCTCCAGATCACGGGGTGCGGAGGGAGGTCAGGTCGTGGGGACGAGGCGCCACTGCTGGCAGTTGTTGTTCAGCCAGGTCCACAGCCGTACGTCGGTCCCGTTCGTGGTGCCGCAGTTCGCGACGTCGGCGACCTTGCCGCTGTTCTCGTTCACGATCCGCACGTAGTCGCCGGTGGCCGTGTAGACCAGTCGGAACTTCTGGCAGTTGTTGTTCAGCCAGGACCACTGGGCGATGTCCGTGCCGTCGGCCGTCGCGCAGCTCGCGGTGTCCATGACCTTGCCGGTGGCGACATTGACCAGCCGGCTGGTGTCGTTGCCGAGGTCCTCGACGCGCCACTTCTGGTTGGCTCCGCCGGTGCAGCTCCACTGGAAGATGTTGGTGCCGTCCGTGGCGTTGCCGCCCTCGACGTCCAGGCACTTGCCGCTGTTGCGGTTCACCAGGGTGTACGCGGTCGGGGTCGTCGCCGTCTCGCCCGAGGGGCCGGGCAGCGTGGTGCCGAGCGCGACCGGGGTGCCGAAGTTCGGCGTGCCGTCCGCGTTCCAGGTGAACTTCTGCGCCCGCGTCGTACGGCCGTTGCCGCAGCCGCCGTTCGCGGAGTCGTTGGCGTGGTAGACGATCCAGTTCTCGGTGCCGTCCGGCGAGGTGAAGAAGCCGTTGTGGCCGGGGCCGTAGACACCCGCCGCGTCATTGCGCTGGAAGACCGGCGTGGACTTCTTCGACCAGGAGGCGGGGCTGAGCGGGTCGGTGCCGGTGAGCTCCAGCTGGCCCAGCTTGTAGTCCGCGGTCTGGCAGTGGCTGGCGGAGAAGGTGAGGAAGGTGCGGCCGTCGTGGTAGAGCGGCTCGGGTCCCTCGTTGACCGCGCCGCCCGATGTCTCCCAGCTCGCGGTGGGGCTGGAGATGATGGTGAAGGTGCTGCTGGCCAGCGTGTACGGGTTGCTCATCGGCGCGATGACCAGGCTCTGCTTGCTGCCGTTGATGAAGCCGCTGCCGATCAGGTACAGGTTGTTGTTGTTCTCGAGGACGGTGGCGTCGATGAGCCAGCCGCCGGGGGTCAGGTTGGAGCCGCTGAGCTGGTTCTTGTAGGTGTACGGGCCCATCGGGTCGGTGCCCGCGCTCTCCAGGACGTGGGTGCGCTGGGAGTCGCAACAGGCGACACCGCTCTGCCCGGCGGAGTAGTACAGGTACCAGTGGCCGTCGAGGAAGTGCAGCTCGGGCGCCCAGATGTTGGTGTTGCGGGTGGGGGTGGTGTCACTCCAGACCTGGACGCTGGCGGCGGTGGAGAGTCCGGCCAGGGTCGGTGACTTCCGCATGGTCAGCACACCGGTGAAGGACGTGGTGACCAGGTAGTAGTTGCCGTTGTAGTACTCGAGCCAGGGGTCGGCCCCCTTGGCCGACTTGACCGGGTTGGTGTACGGGCGGCCCTCGGCGGCGGTGGCCGGGGTCGTCGCCGACACCATGGCGATCAGTACGGCGAGCACGCAGAGGATCAGGGATCTGTGGCGCCTGGAGGGGAGCTGCTCTGACATCTTAGGCATGCGGGACCGTCCCTGTCCGTAATTTCGAACCTTGTTCGCAGATTCGATCAGAAGATAAGCAGGGGCAATGATTCCGTCAACGGCTTCGTCACATGCACTTCACCTGCGTGACTTCATCCCGTGAACTGGACCGGCCCATCAGCGCTCCGAGGAGGAAGCCGCGACGTTCGACAGGTGGCAGACCGAACTGAACGGCGCTGCGCCCGCCACGGCGCAGTTTCCCGCGGAGACCGACGGCGCCGCCGGGTCCGACGGGGCCGCCGCCCATGGGTCCAGTGACGCCAACGGGCCGGACGCTGCGGAACGGGCCCGCTTCGTCAAGGGCATGGCCGAATGGCAGATCCGGCCGCTCGACTGGGTCTGCCCGGTCGTCTTCATAGACGCTATCAACGTCAAGATTCGCGATGGCCAAGTGGCACACAGGCCGATCTACGTGGCCCTGGCGGTCACTGCCGAGGGGCACAGCGACATTCTCGGCCTGTGTGGCATCAACGGTCTGATGTGGCCCCACTCTTCCGGCTTGGGTTCTAGAGGTGGTTGCAACACCTGACCCTCGGGGTTGTTGCGATGACCAAGCCGCGTCGGATGCCGAAGAAGCCCGGACCTGCGCCGTTGGCGGACAAGCGTGATCAATACCTTCGCCTCATGGCGCAGGGGATGAGCAACTCGGCCGCGTGCCGAGAGGTGGGAATCAACCGTAAGACCGGGAACCGCTGGAGGTACGGAAGGAAGGTCGTCGACCGGGCCGGCAACGTGCGCGTCTACCTGCCGATCACCGAGGTAAGGGAGTCCGACGCGGTCTCCGAGCGGTTCTTGTCGGAGGACGAGCGGATCGTCATCGCCGACCTGTTGCGGGCCAAGAAGTCCTTGCGCGCCATCGCCCGGGAACTTGGCCGGGACCCGGCCACGATCAGCCGGGAGGTGCGCCGTAACCGCGACCCGCGTACCGGTATGTACCACCCCTTCCAGGCCCAGCGTCGGGCGTCCGTACGCCGCGCCCGTTCCAAGGAGGGGAAGGTACGGCGTGATCCGGAGCTGAAGGAGTTCATCCAGCAGCGCCTGGACCGGCGTTGGAGCCCGGAGCAGATCTGCCAGGCCCTGCGCGCAGCCTTCCCGGACGAACCCGACCGTCACCTGGTGCACGAGACCATCTACCAGGCCGTCTACCTGCCGCACCGCGGCGGCCTGGAGCGCACGGCCGGCACCTTGCGCACCGGCCGGCCCGCGCGTCGGCGTCGTCGGCGTGCTGCCCAGCGCGCCACTCGGTTCATCGACCCGGGAACGCTGATCAGCCATCGGCCGGCGGAAGTTGACGACCGAGCGGTCGCCGGGCACTGGGAAGGCGACCTGATCGTCGGCACGGCCAACCGCTCCGCGATCGGAACCCTGGTCGACCGCACCACCCGCTACGTCAAGCTCCTCCATCTCCCCGACAACCGCTCCGCCGAGAACGTCCGCGATGCGCTCCTGCACGCCTTCGCGGACCTGCCCGCCGGACTCGCCCACTCGTTGACCTGGGATCAGGGCAGCGAGATGAGCCGTCACGACGAGGTCACCCGCGCCACCGGCATTCCCGTCTGCTTCTGCGAGCCTGCCAGCCCCTGGCAGCGCGGCTCGAACGAGAACACCAACGGCCTGCTGCGCCAGTACTTCCCGAAGAGCACCGACCTGTCCATCGTCAGCGCCGAGGACCTCGCCTTCGTCGCCGCCGAACTCAACAGCCGCCCCCGCCGGACTCTCGGCTGGCAGACCCCCGCAGACCTCTTCGCTAAGCTCGTCGCAACACTGGAATGATCACCGTGTTGCGATGATCGCTGGAATCCGCCCAGGTCCCGGGCACCCTGCGGCCGCAGCGGAGCAGGACATCACTGCTACTGATGTCCTGAAGACAGGCCCGTGGCGATGTAGGCAATCTGCTCCCGCAGCCAGCGGTGGCCCGGGGCATTGTTGAACTGCCGCGGCCAGTACAGGTTCTCGTGCAGTCCATTCAGCCGCACAGCGGGCTGCACGATCCGGGCTTCGGTCATCTGCACCACCTTCTCCGCCAGCCGGCGCTGGATCATTGCGAACAACCTGGTGCCGGAAGCAGGAAGGGCGCCGCGAGCATGCTGGTCGTCGACACTTCGGTGTTGCGTTTGATGCCGTGGTCGTCCATCTGTTTCTCCACGATGGACACCTGTCCAGGCGGGTCGAACATGACGTATGGCAGCTCGCTCATCTGCTGACGCGTCAGGCGCTCTCCCACCTCGGGATGCTCGGCCCGGGCCGGCGCGACATAGCTGTCCTCGAACAGCGGCATGGCGGAGAACTCGAACGTCGAGTCCATGACCTCCTGCGGCATCACGGCGAGCGTGGCCTCCGCCCTCCGCAGGTGATCGGCATAGTGGGCACTGACCGAGGTGATGTTGATCCGAATGCCCAGGGCGCGTCGATGGAGATGCGCCATGCCTGAACCCGGACGACCGTGTCGGTCACCTCGACCGACTCCAGCAACACGCCCTCGACCGAGGAGAACAACAGCTCCTCCAGCTGTGGCAGCACTTTGTTCACAGCAAAGGACTGTCGACCACATCACCGTCCAGCCTGGCGATTTCGGACGAGCTCAACCGGCTCCGCGCGAAGATCAACGGTCACCCTGCGTAAGCGACCACACGAAGTGGACCAGAGCCCGCTGTCACCTACGAAGCCACCTCAACCCTTGCCCGGACACACGTCCCGATACGACGCGTCCGGAATGTACGTATACCACTCGGCCACTGACAACCTCGTGTCCGTGTGGGCGCAGATCCAGGTGGCTGCGTAAGCAGGGGTCACCCGGTAGCGCTGGACGGGGGAGTGGAGGCTGGTGGCGTAGAGCGAGGTGCCGTCCGCCGTGAAGGCGAGGGAGGTGATGGCCTCGCCGGGTGTGGTGAGGCCGCTGCCGAGGGGCTGCCGGTTCGCGGTGTCCCAGAGCTGGAGGGTTCCGGAATCTCCCGCGACTGCGAGAGTGGCGCCGTCGGGGCTGAAGGCGAGCGCGGCCACGGCTTCCGGGTCGCCGCTGCCGACGGGGGCCGGGAAGGTGTTGGGCAGGACGCCGAGCCGGTGGCCGAGGCTGCCGTCCCACAGGGCGACCCGGCCGGACGCGTCACCGACCGCCACCCGGGAGCCGTCCGCACTGAACGCCACCGCCTCCGTCTCCTGCCCGAGCCCCAGGGTCCGGGGCGTGCTGCGGCCGGAGGGCGGGGCCGCCACCCGGTCGCCGCCGACGAGCAGGCCGCCGTCGGGGCGCAGTGCGAGGGCCGTGGCGTCGAGGTTTCCGAGGGCGGCGGTTCTGCGGTGGCTCGCGGTGTCCCACACTTCGGCGTCCGTCGTGCCGGCGGTGGTGTCCCGGACGGCCACGAGGAGGCGTCCGCCGGGGCCCAGGGCGAGTTCCTCGACGGCGGCGGACATGGCGGAGGAGGCCGCGAGGTCCAGCGTCGTCCGTACGCGGGCGCCGCGGACGTCCCACAGCGTGACCGGTTGTGCCGAGGTGCCGCGGTCCGGCGCGGTGACGCCGTAGGCGAAGGCCGTGCCGTCCGGGCCGAACGTCATCAGCGGCTGGGCGTCGGCGGCCGTCACCGGCCCGGCGCTGTCGGCGGGCACGGGGAACGCGGCGGTGGGCAGGGTGCGCACGGTACGGCCGGTGGCTGGGTCCAGGAGCCGGAAGACATAGCCGCCGGGCCGCTGTTCGGCGGTGGCGAGCGTACGGCCGTCGGGGCTGAGCAGTGCGTCGGCCAGTGCCGTGTCCCGCCAGGCGGCGGTGACGGCCGGACCCAGGTCGAGGGTGTGGACTGTGCCGCCTTCGAGGTAGCGCAGTGCGGATCCGCGCGGGTCCCAGGCGAGATCGCCCCGGATGCGGCGGCCGTCGAGGGAATGACGGAAAACGGGCGCGCCGGGTGCGGACAGGCGCCAGACGGTGAGCTGTGCCGGGCCGGCGGCGGCGAGGAAGGCGCCGTCCGGGCTGAACGCGACGGACTCGGAGTCCGGGGCGTCGAACGTGGCGGTCTCCCGACCCGACGCGAGGTCCCACACCCGCACGTCCGCGCCGGAGACCACCGCGAGCCGGTGCCCGCCGGAGTCGAACACGAGACGGGAGTTGTCGTCGCCGCAGTTGCCCGCCGCCGTTTTCTTCGTCCAACCGCCGGACAGCGTACGGCCGTTGGACGTGTCGTGGATCTGGATGGTGCCGCGGGTGGGGCAGACGGCGACCAGGCGGCCGTCCCCCGTGGTGGCCACGTTCGTCTCGGAGCCCGCCGCCGCCCGGAACAGCAGGCGGCCGCCGGAGAGGGCGCGCAGTTCGACGCGCGGTTCGTTGACGGAGCTGAGCAGGTAGGCGTCGGCGGCGGCGTCGAAGGTGACGATCTCCGCATCAGAGGCGATCGCCGCACCAGGGTCGATCTCCGCACCCGCGTCGACCGCCGTGCTTCCGGTCCACCGGCCGGTGGCCAGGTTCCACAGCCGTACGCCCGCATCGCTGTCGAGGGCCAGGACCTTGCCGTCGCGGCTCGCCGCCTCGATACGCAGGCTGTCGACGGGCAGCCGACCGGAGGCGATCGCCCGGTGGGTGACGGTGTTCCAGGTGTGCCAGGTGCGGCCGCTGACGCTCAGCAGGACCCGTCCCGAGCGGACGAGGAACCGTTCGGCGCTGCCGCCGCCCGGCCCGGGATCCGTGAACGCGTCGCGCTCGGACTGGGTCGGCGCGGCGAGCAGTGCGGCCCGGCTCTCGGGGAGCGCGGCGATCCGCCAGGCGGCCAGCCCCAGTAGCATGGCGGTGCGGGGATCGGTGGTGCGCATGCTGTCGGCGACCTCGGCGACCCGCTGGGCGGCCGCGGCCCGGGCGTCCCGCAGCTCGGTGTCGTGCTGCTGCCAGGCGACCAGCCCGATCACCAGCGCGAGTGCGAGCAGCGCGGCGGCCGCGGTGACCAGCCGCCGGATTCTTCGCCGGGTACGGCTCACCGCGCGCCGCTCGTCGTCGCGGGCCCGCAGCGCGGCGGTCAGGAAGGCGCGTTCGGGAGCGGTGAGGACGGGACGCCATCCGGTGTCCGGCGTCCCGAACAACTCCACCGCCCGCTCGAGCCGCACCCCCCGGTACAGCGCCCCGCCGTCACGTCCCAGGTCCAGCCACGTTCGTACGTCCTCGCCGAGGCGCCGATGGGCGATCAGCCGCCCCCGGTTCTCGTCGATCCACCGGCCGAGCCGCGGCCAGCTGGTGATGAGCGCCTCGTGGCCCAGTTCCACCGTGTCGCCGTCGAGGGCGAGCAGCCGGGCGGCGGCCAGCCGTTCGACGACCGCGGGAAGTTCGGGATCGCCCCAGTCGTCCAGTTCCGCGCGGGTGACCGAGCGCCTGGTGTCGGGTACGCCCTCGCCGGGCGTGATCAACCGCAACAGCAGCTTCTGCGCGGTGTCCGCCCGACCGGGCGACAGCGCTCCGTACGCGTGCTCCGCGGTCGCGGCGATCGCGCCCTGGACACCGCCGGCCGCCTCGTACGCGGCGAGGGTGAGGATACGGCCGCGCCGGCGCCGCCAGGTCTCCAGCAGGGCGTGCGAGAGCATGGGCAGCGCGCCGGGCCGGTCGACGACCTCCTCGACGATCCGGGCGGTCAGCTCGCGTTCGACGACGAGCCCGGCGACGGCGGCGGGCCCCGTGACCGTCTCCCGCAGCTCGGTCGCGGACATCGGCCCGATGAGCAGCCCGCAGTGGCGCAGCACGTCGGCGAGCCCGGGGTGGTCGGCGCACTGCCCGTAGAAGTCGGCCCGCATGGCGATCACCACGTGCAGCCGGGAGTCCGGCTCCCTGGCCGACAGCAGCAGGTCGATGAACCGGGTGCGCTCGGCGCGGTCCCGGCAGATCGTGAAGACCTCCTCGAACTGGTCGACGATCAGCCAGCTGTCGGGGTCGCCGTCCCCGGGTGCCAGCAGATGGCCGTAGGTGGCGGCGGGCCGCTCACCCGGTGTGAGGATCCGTACGACAGCGGGCCGCCCGCGCTCCCCGGCGGCCTCCTGGACGGCGGGGATCAGTCCCGCCCGCAGCAGCGACGACTTGCCGCTGCCGGACGCGCCGAACACGGCCGCGAACCGGCGCTCGCACACGAGGCCGAGCAGTTCAGCGACGAGCCGCTCACGCCCGAAGAAGAGGTCGCGGTCGCCGGGTTCGAAGCGGGCGAGTCCGCGGTACGGCGAGGTGGTGTCACCGTCGGCCCCGCCGGGAGACGCTTCCTGCGTCTCCGCGGCCTCCTCGGCGGCCGCGCTGCGGCGCGGTTCCCACACGTCCGGGTCCCCGTCGCACGCCTCCACGTAGGCGGAGACCACCGCGGCCGAGGGCAACCGTTCACCCGCGGCGGCGCGCGAGAGCGCGGACACCGACAGGCCCGTACGGTGGGCCATCGCGCGGTACGAGGGGCTGCCCGCCTTCTGCCGCAGCAGGCGCAGTTCATGGGCGAACAGCTGGACCGGACCGGCACCTGGATCGACCGGACGTTCTGGACGACCCAATGGAACTCCCGGAAAATCCCCTCAAAAACAATCTTGGTCACGAACTATGACCGACCGCGCCAGGCGACGACAATGCCCGGCCCGGTGACGTTGGTCACCGGGCCGGGAACGGCACCGCGGGGGTTTACGCGTGCTCGTACACCGAGATGTGGCTCTTCCAGTTGAAGACCGTGTCAGGGATGTAGGTACCGCCGGGCGGGGTGATCAGGAACTGGTCGTCCTTGTTGTTCGGGTTCGCGGCGTAGCTGAGTCCGTCGCAGGAGACCGCCCACCGCTGCTGGTGGGTGGCGTCCTCGGCCAGGCACTTGCCGTTGGAGGCCATGAGCTCGTCACCGTCGGCGTACCACCACTGGCGCGAGTCGCTGTAGTTGCAGGGGGTGAGGGCGACGTTGTAGCTGGTGTTGGTCAGGCACTTGCCGCCCTGGCCGATCAGGTAGCCGATGGCGCCGTCGCTGTTGATGTGCGGGGTCTCGGCGACGTCCCAGTTGTAGTACGGGGTGTTGTAGCTGCCCGAGTACAGGTCGTCGTGCACGTCGCGGCCGGAGGCGTGGGAGGGGATGCGGAACTGCACCCCGTCGGCGATCGGCTGGCCGCGCTTCTCGGCGATGACCGGCTCGACCGAACCGCCGCCGGAGTAGGCGACCGGGAAGGCGCCCCAGTTGTGGATCATGATGTAGTTCAGCGCGTTCTTGATGCTGCCGACCATGTTCGGGCCCGCGCTGCCGATGCGGGCGCCGATGGACTTCAGGGCCTGCCCGGCGCTCTGCAGGGTGGCCCGGACGCCCTTGCCGACGTAGGACTCGTCCAGCTTGTCGAGGCCTGAGAAGGTCAGCATGGAGACGGTCGCGTCGAAGAAGGCACCGCCGACGCTCTTCCAGTTCAGGTAGCCGTCGGTCAGGTACTGGAAGGCCAGCGCGCCGACGAACCCGCCGACGAAGGACGCGAACCGCACACCCCACTTGCAGCCGGCCGGGCCGGTGAGCGAGCAGATCAGCGTGGAGCCGAGGATGGTGATGACCGCGTCCGCGGCGATCTCCACCGCCCGCGCCGACAGGTAGGACCACTTGGCCTGTGTCACCTTGTGCAGCTTGCCCGTGCAGTCGGTGACGGCCTCCTGCTTCTTGGAGGCGAGGACCGTCACCTGGTGCGCGGTGAGCGCGTACGAGGTGGCGGAGACCGTGGCCGTGGAGGAGCCGGAGTCGTAGGCCGCGCTCTGGACGACGGGCCCGTTCGCCACCGGCCGTGCCTGTGCGCGGTAGGCGGCCTCGACCGCGTCGACCGTCCCCTCGCAGAGTTGCGTGACCGAGGTGGACGTCTTCCTGGCCGCGTCGGACAGGCGGCTGCCGAAGGAGGCGTCGAGGAGGGTGGCGGCCAGGGCGGTGACGAGCACCGTGATGATGAGTGTGCGTATCGGCACCCGTTGAAGCGGACGCCCGGTGAACCAGGTCAGCACGAATAAGCTCCTTATGGATGCTTTGTCTGTATCGGGAACGCGGCGGTGTGTGCGGGTGCCGCCCGGGGAACCGTCCCTGCCGGGGCCGGCGTATTCGGGTCGCTGGATCGCCGGGCGGGGCGGAACTCTTCCGATCCTGAAGTGCCCGACGTTGTTGCTCAATCCCTCTTCCGGGGCGGCAACAATCGGGTGACCTGGGGGAACGCCGGACTTCACCGGTCCGATCCGCCGGCATCGTCCCGGTCAGGATGCTGGCCACCCTGACGGCAGCGACTCCCGAAAACGCGGGCCGCGTTCCGGTCCAAGTTCAATGCCGTGACTCTGTTGGTGATCTTGGGCGGTCAGGTGATCGCGAATCCCGCTGTGTTGCAGAGGGTTTGAAAGCGGGGTGCTCGCCGGGCCGATGAGGTGGTGTCGTACCAGTCGGCGAGACGGCTGAGGTTGCAGGCCATGGCGGTCAGGACGTGCTGCACGTGGGTGCGGGCCAGGCCTCGACAGCGGCTTCTGCGCAGGCCGTGAGCGCGGACGTTCTGCGAGAGGGTGTCCTCGCTGCCGGCGCGGATCGCGTACCGGCGTTGCCACTGCTCGGTCTGCTGGTCGAGCCGGTTGCGCATCTGGATCTCGTGCAGCGGCCGCGGCAGTACCGCGACGGAGCGGGGGCGAGTGGCGGAGGAGGTGCACCGGGCACGGTCGGGGCAGGGCCGGCAGTCTCTCTCGGCGAAGCGGGCCTGAAGATAGGTGTGGCCGGAGATATTCAGCCGCGTCCAGGACGCACTCGTCGCACCGCGCGGGCAGATGGCCTGCTCGTTGACCCAGTCGATGGTGAAGGCGGCCTTGTCGAAGCCCGAACCTTCCTTGGCCTGGCGGCTGTGGTCGGCGAGGATCGGGCCGAGCAGCGTGATGCCGTGGACGCGCTGGGCCCGCTCGACCTGGGCGGGGGTGAGGTAAGGCCTTGCAGATCATTAACGCGTTGTCTTGATCATGCTGCTGGTGTCGCTGCTCAGGGCTCGAACCCGAGCCTGGAGGGCTGTGAGGGCAGAGGGCGGAGTAGCCGCCGGCAGGATGACGATGCTGTGCGCCTTCAGCAGCGTCCTGATCTTCAGCAGGGTGCGGTGCGTAGCGGTCCGACTGCTGCCGAACAGCACGGCGAGGGGTTCCGCGGCCAGGGCGGCCCGCAGGTGAAGGACGGCTGCCAGGACCTGGTCGGGGAAGGCGAGCCGGGGCGGGCGGCCGCGCTTAAAGTCGCCGTGGAGGGCCAAAGTGTCGGTGAGATCGCTCCAGATGTGGGAGCAATACTGCGCACTTCACAGCGAGCTGGTCACGGGTCTCGTCCGGGATGCGCAGACCACACCAACGAGCTTCAGGACGGGAAGCAACACCTTGATTCCCTGCAAGCCTTTGGCCCGAACGGACACCGCCCCGGACACCGCTCAGTTTGTCGAACCGTCGGCGTAGGTGATCTCAGGGTCCGGCGGTGCCTCGGATCCGGTCAGCGCGGCGCAGGTGCGAGCAAGGGTCATCACCGACGGCTCCTCGGTCGTCACGCAGGCCAGTAGCCGACTGGCGGCCATGCCCGTGGGCGACGAGGCGCCGTCCGCCCATCGCTTGCTGGTCTCGACTCGTTCCCTGGTCATCGTGACCGTGCAGGTACGCGACCTGTGGCCCTCGTCGCAGCCGTACCAGTAGGGCGTTTTACTTGGCCGGTAGTACGGGTTGTTCTGCTCGGCCAGGTCACCCATCGGATTGGGGTTGGGGCCGCTGACGGCGGCCCGCAGGGTGAGGCGGTCGCCCTCGCGCATCGTGAACCGGCACTCTCGATCAGCGGTCGCATTGGTCGTCGCGGCGCAACGCACCGGCGTACCGCTGACATTGACCGCCCAACCAGTGAAGAGCCCGACCACGAAGGGGTGTTCCGGGCGTGCGGACGTCTCTGGCGCACTGGGGCTGCTGGGTTCCGCCACCTTCCGGGCTTCGTCCTCCTTCGGCAGCATCAGTTTCCGGAGCACGGGGGCGAGAACACGGGGTGTGCTCGCGAAGCGCGGCGCGGGAGCGCCTACGGCGTCCGCGAGCTGCCGTAGGTCGGCCCTCTCGTTGGCGGGCACCTTGTAGCCGACGAACCTGAATTCCAACCGCACCCCGGCGTCCTTCGCCTTGTCGTGCGCGTCCTTGAGTAGCGCACGCTGATCCGACGTGCAGGCGTCCCTGCCACTGCTTGTGACCACGATGATGCGATTGCTCTTCTCTCCCCGGAACGGGTAGGGACCGTCGAAGTCGTCGATCACGGCGGCGATTCCACTGCCCAGCGTCGCCTGTCCGCCGGGAGTCAGATCGCGGACGGAATCGGCGATCTCGCGTCCACGGCCGGTTCCGCTGCGGACGACTTGCGACGTGTTCCCCGAACCGCCACAGACTCCTCCGAACCTGCGCAGCGACAGGGCGTCGTCCTCCCCCGCGTTCTGGGTCGCCGAACCGACGGCACGGGCGACGGCTGCGAAGTCTGCCCCACGGCGCTCCGCAGCGGCGGGCACGGGGACGGACGCGTCGACGAGGAAGGCGGTCCGATGGTCCGGTGTCGAGCGGTACACGAAGAACACGGCGGCCGCCAGAAGCAGCAATAAGACCGTGATAAACGCCGTGATCACCTTGCGCCGCTGGGACGTCCGGGGCACTGCGGAACGCCCCGGGAGTGTGCCGGCCCCGTCCGCAGCGACTGCCTCCACGAGCCTCCCGGCCTTCCCGGTCTCCCCGTCGTTCATATCGTTCATGTCGTCCGTGGATTCCCGGCGCGTCACGAGGCAACCGGGGCTGCGTCACGCAGCTTGGCGAGTGTCATGTTCAAGGCTTCAACCTCCGTGTTGTAGGCGTCAGCGGCTCTCCCGTAGGCCGCCCTGTGGTACGAGCTCCCGGCAGCCCCGGACCGTTCGGCGTCCAATAGTTCACCGGCGGCCGCGATGACGCGCCGTTGCCGGTCACGAAGCCGTGCGGCACGCGCGTGGATGTCGGCTTCGGTCGCCTTCTTGGTGCGGCCGGCCAGGTCCTCAAGCACCGAACTGACGCGGGCGTCCGCCCCGCGTGCGGTACCCAGGTGCTTCTCGGCGGCTTCGAACCGGCCCCCGTCGATCGCTCGCACGGCCGCGTCGACTTGTTCGGCGGCCGGATTGAGCGCGTCGATGACCTTCCGGGCCCCGCGCATGACCGGCTCATCGTTGGCGTACCAGTCCACGGCAGTCTGCAGCTCCTGAGGCGTGTCGGCGAGCACCGGATCCGGGGCCCGGGCGCCCGCGGCGATCCGGCGCAACCGCTCGCGCTGTGCCTTGGGCACCTGGTAGCCGATCAGCCGGAACTCCAGTCGCAGCCCTGCCGCACGGATCCGCTCCCGGATCTCGTTCTCCACGAAAGCGATGTCGTCGTCGCACGCGTCAGTACCGTGACGGGTGATGACGATGACGCGGTTCATCTGTGTGGCGGCGAGATCGAACGGCCGGGAGAAGTCCTGCACGGCTTCCACGATGCCGCGCACCAGGGTGGGTTCCCCGGCGGCGCGGAGACCTTCCGCGGCCCGTACGAGTTCTGGCCGCTCACCGGTCGCGAAGTCGGTCAGACGCCGGGTGTTGTCGCTCTCCCCGCACGCACCGCCGAATGCGCGCAGGGAGAGCGCGTCACTGTCCCCGGAGTTGCCCACCGTCGTCCGCATGGAGGCGGCGACGTCGGCCAATCCGCGAGGGCCTGTGCCTCTCGCCGTGTCGACGAGGAACTGCGTGCGGTACGTGGGGGCGACCTCGGGAAGAATCCACCGTGAGGCGATCCACCCCCCGCCGGCGATGAGAGCCACGCAGAGCAGCAGGAGCAGTACCACCTTGATGCTGCGCGGCAGTTGCACGAGGTACTTGACGAAGACCTTGCGCTGGCGGCCGGTATGAATGTGCAGGTCCCGCTCTGCGATGTTCTGGTCTCGCCCAGCCTGAAAGATGCGGGCCTGGTCCGCTGCAGTGGCTTGCTGTCGGACCTGTGGCTCTTCCTCCGCGGGGTCGCTCGTGTGCGTCATCGCTCGGTGATGTTCTGGTCCCGCCCTGCCTGGTACACCCGGCCGTGACCGGTGGCGGTCGCCTTCATCACCTGTGACGCCACCGCGTGCTGCTCCCGTGTCGGCAAAGCGGGAATGAGATGGTCGTTCAGGAGCACCCGAAGCTGTTCCGCAAGTGCTGGGTTCGCACGCAGCAGCATCTGCAGCCGCGTCTGCCAGTTCGTGATCAGGTCCTGCTCGCGGCCTTCGTTGTCCTCCTGGCGCGCCTCGATCACCTCGGTGTGCGCGTCGGTGAGCTCCCTGTGGACGTACTCGGCCTGGTCCGGTCGAGCCGTACGCCACCACTCGACCACGCGCGTGCGCACCTGCCGCCACGCGTCCGTGGCCATTGCGCCGATCAGAGCCGTCCCAGCTGCCATCGCGATCGGATCCATGACACCCCCCTCGCTGTGCCCGGCCCCTCACGGTACGAGGGAAGCACCTGAAGAGCCGCTCATAGGCCTGGTTCGTTCGCCGTTGGATCCAAGTGGATCGGTTGTGCCAACGCCCGACCGCGCGAGACCGTTTGAAACCAGGCGGGAAGCCACCGCAGGACGTCACATCGGCATCGCACGGCCCGGTTGTCAACGGCCATTTCGTTCTCCCCGTAGGCGGCCAGGAGTTCGCCCCGCCGGCGGCCATCGAGATGTCCCCGGTGGCGGCCAGACAGTTCCCCGCCCTCGGGTCGGTCGGGTCAGCTGAAGGGCTTCACCCCCTGTCCGCTGGTGGCCTGGGTGAGCCGGTAGCTGTCACCCTGGGTGACGACGATGTGAGCGTGGTGCATGAGCCGGTCGACCGTCGCGGTGGCCGGCGGGTGCGTGTGGAGCCGCCGTCGGCAGCGGCGGTCCAGCGGGTCCACGACCGTACGGGACACGCCGCTGATGAGATACACCCGGTGTCGCCCATCGTGTGAGGCGGTGCGCGACCCCAGCATCCGTCAATGCACCTCAGTGCGAGGGACGGCAGGTGTTGCGGTGGGCGATGTCGAGGACGAAGCGCTCGGGGCGGTGCAGCTGCTTCGTCGTGTAGGAGGGCTTGCTGTCGAACGCGGCC
>NZ_KQ948676.1:117617-125654 GCF_001514145.1 Streptomyces canus | reverse complement strand
TGACCGGCGATTCTGGCGTTGACCACGAGACTCGTGGACGGTGCCGGGGATGCGGCGGCGGCAGAGGTCGACGCCGCGGTGCCGGCCAGGAGGAGTGCGCTCGCGGTGATGGCCGTGAGGCAATGGCGGGTGTACATGACGCCCCCTTATGAGACGTCGGGGACTGGTGGTCATAGTATGAGACATATGTGAGGGTCGTACGGTTGCATGCTTTGGCGAATGATTCTCATGTACTGGAGTGCGATGGCCGACCTCGACGGACCGCCTGATCCTTGCAGGCGTGAGTGCTGGCGGCTGCATCAGGCATGCCGCCAGCCCTGACCATGGCCCCGACCACGGCTGCCAGCCGGGCGTGGTCACGGCCGCAGTGCTACGAGCCGGGCTCCTGGCGCAGGTCCAGGAAGCAGTGCAGCCGTGCACCGGGCTCGCCGGGTTTCCGGGGCGTACGGTCCGCCGGTGTGATCGCGCACCGAGCGGCGAGCAGCTCCTGGACCGCGAGCGCGGTCTCGTCATCGGTGGCCGCGGCCACCACAGCCAGGCCCGGCTCTGCCACGTGCGCGTCCAAGAATCTCCCTCATGCCTGGCACGACGCGCCGGGGCCCGCAGCATTCTCCGGTCCTGGCGTCTTCTAGGTGTTGCGGTAGAGGTGGCGCTGGGTGTTGCGGTAGAGGTCGTCACGGCGTCCTGGAGTCCGCCCAGGTCACGGCGGGCGTTCGGTGTGGTCGAAACGTCGGCGCGAAGACCGGGTCCGCGGAGGTCGACGGCCAGAAGAAGCCGAACGGCTGGTCGCTGACATCCCGTTGCGACCCCCTTCGCCTGTGCCCTGGCTGGAGTTGAGGAGGGGGAGGGTGGGCTGGGCGGCGCGGACGCGGTCGGGGAGCGGGGCGCCCTCGCAGGGTTGCGCGCCGGGCGGGACTTGCACGCGAGGGCCGCCGACGGTGCGGCGGCCGTGGTCCTGCGTGTCTTCGTCACTGAGGCCCTCGCTGAAGCATGCGAACTCGGCGAGCTCCGGGCCGAGAGACTTCTATCGATCGCTGCTGCACTTTCACCAGTTGAAACCCGGCAGCCGCAGAGCCTGACGGGCCGGTGGCGGCCCCTACACCTGCGTGCTGTCTGACGGCTCGCGCCTCTTCAACGAGACGCTGCATCGCAGCGTCGTCGGATGACCCTCGCCACCGTCCCCGCACCGCGCACGGCCCCGGCCCTGGCAGCCCGCCGTCAGGGAACCGAAGCAGCCCTCCAGCGCGTTTACGAGGCCATCGCCCGACTGCGATGGGAGAAGGCCCCAGTCAGCGTCGCCGCCGTCGCCCGCCGAGCAGACGTCTCGCGCACCTTCCTGTATGACAACCCCGACGCCCGGGCCGCCATCTCTGCGGCCATGACGGAGGTCGGCGGACTACGTGCGGGGATCCTCGTCGAGCAGGACGACGAACGCGAGACGACCTGGCGCGAACGCGCGCTGAACGCCGAGGACGCCCTCAAGGACGCCCACGCCGAGATCCGCACCCAGCGCACCTGCATCGGAGAACTCCTCGGCCAGATCCGCGACTTGGAAGCCGAATGGACCGAGGAGGCCATCCAGCGGATCACCACCGAGAACACCATCCTCAAACAGCGGGTCCGGCAGCTCACCGCCGACAACCGCACCTTCGACGAACGACTCAAGGCCGCCCGCTCCAACCTCCGCTTCCAAGACCGCCGCGTCGCAGACGTCGAGGCCCAACTCGCCTCTCCCGACAGCTGGTCACACCCAAGCAGACACCTCGTGGCGGATGGCGGCATCGGCCAGCCGTCCCGGCTCGAAGACCGCCATCACCACGAGGAGCTCAGGTGTGAGGGCGCCCCAGAGCTTCTCAAGGAGCTCGTTCAAGCGCCTTGCCGTCCGCTGGGAACGCCGAACCGAGCTCCACGATGCGTTCGTCTCGTTGGCGTGCAGCCTGATCTGCTGGAGGTGCCTCAAGAGGAGCCGGCCATCATCCTTTTACGAGCTCTACGCATGCATCGCGGTGGTGAAGTACCACACCAGGAAGGCCGCCATGGCGAGCGTGACCGGCACGCCGAGCAGGAGGCGGAGCAGCAGGATCAGGGTCCTGGCCCACGGTTGTGCCGGCCCCCTGGCGAAGTCGGGTCTGGCAGGGTCGTAGGCGATCCTCTTGTCGGGCGCCGACGCCGGGCCCGTACGTTCGAATGTGTGAGAAGTGCCGCTGGTGTCGGTGAACGCGTACACCACGGTTCCCGGGTGGTTGACGTCGGAGCGGGGGTAGTGGCTGGCGTTTCTGGCGTCGGTCGTCACGCCGTAGCGGTGCAGCAGCCACCATGTCACCGTGGCGCGCCAGGTGCCGTGGGCGATGACGCAGCCCATCACGACCGCCGGGAAGCCGCCGGTCCACAACCGGGCGAGGTGTCCGTCGCCCGCCAGCGCGGGGGGCAGCAGGCCGAGGGTGAAGAGGCAGGCGAACCCGGCGCAGGCCCGTGCCTCGGCCGGGGACATGATCGGTAGGCGCTCTCTCTTGGGTGTGAGGGGGCGCTCTTGCGCCTTCACCAAGGCCGCGCCGTCGACGCGTCTTTCGGCCCCGTCCCGTTGTGGGAGCGCCGCGTTGACGGCGTTGACGAAGGCGCCCACTTCCTCGGTGTTGCGGGAGCTGATCGTGCAGACCGTGGTCCGTTCGGCACTGGTGGCCGTCGAGTTCAGCGAGATCGCGGCGGTGGGGCGCCTGTCCAAGGTGACATGCGCGCTCTCGATCGCCTCAAGTGGGATGACCAGTCGGATCCCCGCCCGGTCGAGCACGACGCTCTCACGCCGCAGGTGCGCGGTTCCACCTCTGCCGCGCAACATCGTTTTGGGCGCGGGCTCCACATCTCTGACAGCCATGACTGGGTACCGTCCATGGTCGATCGGGTTGGTTTCCGGGGGAGTTGTGCGTGGCCGGGGCGGGATCACCGGTTGGGCCACAGCCGCACCGTGGCGTCGAGGCCGGCCGAGGCCAGGGTCTTGCCGTCCGGACTGAAGGCCACCGATGTCACCTTGTCGGTGTGGCCGGTGAGGGTGTCGATGGGTGCGACATCGAGTGTGCTCGTGTCCCACAACCGCACCGTCCTGTCATCGCCGCCGGTGGCCAGGGTGTTTCCGTCCGGGCTGAAAGCCACCGTCGTCACCGGGCCGGTGTGGCCGCTGAGCGTGGCCTGGACGGTGCCGGTTGCCGCGTCCCACACGCGCACGATGTTGTCGGCGCTGCCGGTGGCCAGGCTTCTGCCGTCGGGGCTGAACGCGACAGGCTTGAAGCCGTGCCAGAGTGGGGCGTTGAGGGTGGCCGCGACCGTGCGGGTGCGCAGGTCCCACAGCCGCACCGGGCTTTCGGTGAGGTCCGCGCTGCCGATGGCCAGGGTCTGGCCATCCGGGCTGAAGGCCACCGCGTTGACCACTGCTATGCCCTGAATCGTCAGCGTGCTGGTTACGGTGCGGGTGGGCAGGTCCCACAGCCGGGCCGCGCCGTCCCGGCAGCCGGTAGCCAGGGTCTGGCCGTCCGGGGCGAACGCCAGGTCCAGGGTGAGCTGGGGATGGGGCAGGGCCATGCCGGTGTGATCGGCGATGTTCCACAGGGACACGGCGAAGGCGCCGGTCGTGGCCAGGGTCTTGCCGTCCGGGCTGAACGCCAACTTCGTCACGTCTTCGATCTGGTCGGGCCAGGGTGCGGTCGAGGTGCCCTCGGACACGTTCCACAACCGCAGCATGCTGTCCGTGCCCTGGAGTGCGGACAGGCCGGTGGCCAGGGTCTTTCCGTCCGGGCTGAACGCCACGCAGGTGGCGTGGCCGTCGGGAAGGGTGAATACGACGTTGCGGGGTGCGGCGTCGTCGGTTCTCGACTTGATCACCGCGAGCGGGACGGCGACGGCACTCGCCCCGAGCGCGGCGAGCAACAGGGTGCGGCGCCGAACTGTGGCGGGGAGCTTCACCGGCGGCCGACCGGGATGCGGTCGTGTCCCACCAGACGCCGTGGCGGGAGTGGTGATCTCTGCTGGTTCGGTGGATTCCATCGGCGCACACCCAGTCCTTGAGAAGGGGAGCAGTACGAGCGGATCAGTGTGAGCGGGGCAGCGATGCGGGGGCACGTGCGGGGCCGTACGAAGGGGAGTGGCGAGCGGAGGCGGCTCAGCCCGGTCGAACGGCCCGGGCGACCAGGGCGGTCGCGGCGTCCGCGCAGCCCCAGGCCAGGGTGACTCCGGCGCCTCCGTGGCCGTAGTTGTGCACCAGCCGTCGTATCCGGCCGTGAGGGTGCGGGTCGGCCTCCAGGCGGACGCCGCCGTCTCGCCAGGGCCGGAGGCCCACCTGGTGGCCGAGGACCGGGGCGCCGGCCAGTTCCGGCAGCAGGTCGGTGCAGCGGCGCAGGATCGCGGCAGCGGTGGCCGGGGACGGCGTGGTGTCCCATTCGCCGACCTCGAAGGTGCCGCCGAGGACGATGTCCGTGCTGCGGGGGTGGACGTAGGTGTGGCCGTCGGCGTTGTCCTCGTCGCGCAGGGAGGTGTGCAGCCCCGGGTTGGCGACGAGGACCAACTGCCCTCGTGCCGGGTGTACTTCGGTGTCGCCGCACAGGGCGCGGGCGGCCAGTCCGGAGGCGTTCACCACCGCGGGAGCCCATACGCCCGCCTGTTCCAGGGCGTCGATGCGGCGACGGATCAGCGTACCGCCCGCCGTGGAGAAGGTCTGTTGGAGCCAGGGCAGGTAGTGGGCCATCTCCACGGTAGGAACGGTGAACGCCCAGCCTCCGGTGAACGGGCCCTGCACCTCGTCCCCACGCAGGGTGCGCAGGCGAGGGATGGCCGCGGCCCACCAGGGGACGTCGTGACTCTCGCCGCGCAGCAGCATCCGGGTACGGCGCATGACCACGCCGGGCACCCCGTCCACCGCCTGGCGGGCGAACTCGTCGTAGGTGCGGGTGGCCCAGTCCAGTACGCGCGGCTCGAACCGCGTGCGGGTCGGATACCAGACGGCCGCGGCGACGGAGGACGTCGTCTCGCCCGGCGGCTCGGCCGTGAGCACGGCGACGCGCGCACCGGCCTGCTGCAGGCGCAGGGCGGTGGTGAGCCCGATGACCCCGGCGCCGACGACGACCGCGTCGAACCTGTCTCCCATGCCTCCCCCTTGATGGCCGAACCGTGTGCGTTCCACTGTCGGCGGCAAGTTGGCGCACTGTCCAAGACCAGTCATGGCCAGCACCATAAGAATCACTTATCGTTGGGGGATGGACTTGCGGCGGCTGCGGTACTTCCTGGTGCTGTCGGAGGAGTTGAACTTCACGCGGGCCGCGCATCGGCTGCACATCGCCCAGCCCGCCCTGAGTCAGCAGATCAGAGCGCTGGAGCGGGACATCGGCGCTCCGCTGCTCGAACGCGGTAGCCGGGGCTGCCGGTTGACGGCCGTCGGCGAGGTCGTGGCCCGCGAAGCCGGTGAACTGCTGGCCCACGCGGACGCGTCACAGGAACGCATCCGGGCCGCCGTCAGCGGACGGCAGGGACAACTGCGCCTGGCCCTGACGCGATCGGCCCGCGGCGGTCCCGTCGACGCGCTCATCGCCGCGTTCCGTACCCATCATCCGAATGTCGATCTCGTCGTACGGACAGGGTGGACCGCACACAACATCACCGAACTGCTCGCCGGGAAGCTGGACGCCGCCTTCGTCCGTCCCCCGCTGGACAACACGGGGCTGGAGTGCCGGCACATCGCCCGCGAGGAACTCCTCATGGCCGTCCCCGCCAACCATCCCCTCGCGCGCGAACGCAGGATCACCCGCAGCCACATCGCCACCGAACCAGTGATCCTCTGGCCGCGCGAGAACGCCCCCGGAATGCACGACCTGATCACCCGGCAGCTATGGCCCGCCCACGGGCCGCGCATCGTGCGGGAAGAACCCGACGACGAACAACTCCTCCTCAGCGTCGCCGCCGGCACCGGCATCGCCCCGGTGCCCGAGGGACGCGCCCGCGCACTGCGCATACCAGGAGTCCGGCTCAAGCATGTGACCGCACCCATGCCCACCGTGGACCTCGCCCTGGCCCACCCGTCCGCAGAAGCCACACCGGCACTGCACGGACTCCTCAGCCTCGTCGACGCCTTGCCCGGGCCATCGGCTGCCGCCCCATCAACACGTCCATGACCACGCCCGGACAATCCGACGCCGTGGCCCGCCCGGCAGACAAGGCCGTCGAGTGTCAGGCCGGATGAGCGACACCGACCGGCGTCGAGTCAGCGTCACGGACATGTAGTCCATGAATGTGTCGCGGCATCCGGTTTCTGGTGGAGTACCGCCGAAATCCACGTGTACGGATCCTCGAGCGGCACCGGTTCGATCGCGGTCCCGACCGCGGTGCCCAAGGGCCTCCAGCTGAAGACATGGACCAGTCCGGAAGGGACGCAGGTCACCGCGGTGTTCAAGGGCACCGCCGGCAGCCGGGGCTTCCCCGTGTCCGCCGACGGCTCGTACATGTACACCCTGCCGAGCGGGACGTCGGCGATGTTCACCACACAGAAGCTGTCAGGCTTCCCCGCACCGGTCGTCAGCGGCCTGAAGCCGAAGCAAGGCATACCACGTGCCAAGTTCACGATCAGCGGTTCCCATTTCGGTGACGCGCAAGGGCTGGGTACGGTGCGTTTCGGGAAACTCCTCGCCGAAATCGACAGCTGGTCGGACACGAGCATCAGCGCGTACGTGCCGAGCGGACTTCCGGTGGGGACATACAAGGTCTCCGTGAACGGAGCCGGCGGAGCGGACGCAGGTGGAGCCACCTTCGACGGCATAGACCTGGGCCCCGCACTGTCGCGGGCGGGATGGACGGCAACGACCTCGGACACAAGCCCGTACGACGACGGTCCCACCAACATGTTGGACGGCAATTCCGACACCCGGTACAGCTCCGGAACAGGCCAGTACGACGGTCTCTGGATCCAGATCGACATGGGGCAGACGCAGACGTTCGACAAGATCCTGCTGGATTCCGGCAGCAACATCGGCGACTATGCGCGAAGTGCGGACGTGTACGTCTCCACGAACGGAACCGACTGGACCAAGGTCTCTTCCATAGCGGACGGCCAGCGAGTCGAGTCGAGCAGAAATGAACGTCTATAGCTGACCTCGGGCTTTCAAGCGAGGTGATCGATTACCTTGCCCCCGAGGTCGAGAAAGTGCCTCCGGTCAGCGAGAACAGGGATCCCTGACCCTCTTGTTCCCGCAATGGCCGGAGGCATTCTTTGCGTGCGGTGCGGTGCCTGATGCCGCGTCCACGTAACCATCGCCGCAGATGGCCGTGGTCGTATCTCTTGTCGGCGTGGTCGGGTGTCCCGGGCGACTCTAGGACGTCCTCTCATCGGCTCTGTCCTTCGTGGATACGCCGGCCTTCAGGCCGGGGAGGAAGCGAAGCTCCTGCGGAGCAGGGCAGGGGGAGCCGGTTCGCCGGCAGGGCGGACCGGCGTGCGCCGTCCAGTGGCCGACGCCCGCCGCTCGCATAGGGGTTGATACGGTGTGAGGTATGGCGGAGCGGGTCAAGCGGGCGTTCAGGTACCGCTTTTACCCCACTGGCGAGCAGGCGGCTGAGCTGTCGCGCACGTTCGGTTGTGTCCGCCTCGTCTACAACAAGGCGCTCGAGGAGCGCACCCGGGCCTGGTACGGCGAGCAGCGCCGCATCTCCTATGTGCAGTCCTCGGCCGCGCTCACGGAGTGGAAGAAGACCGAGGAACTGGCCTTCCTGACGGAGGTGTCCTCGGTCCCGCTGCAGCAGGCGCTGCGCCATCTTCAGACGGCGTTCGGGAACTTCTTCGCCCAGCGCGCGAAGTACCCGCGCTACAAGAGCCGCAAGAAGTCCCGCGCGTCGGCCGAGTACACCCGCAGCGCCTTCACCTGGCGCGACGGACAGCTGACGTTGGCGAAGATGACGCAGCCCCTGGACATCCGCTGGTCGCGGCCCCTGCCCGACGGAGCCGACCACGGTGACGGTGTCCCGGGACGCGGCGGGTCGCTGGTTCGTGTCCCTGCTGTGCCAGGACAC
>NZ_KQ948676.1:7221-116916 GCF_001514145.1 Streptomyces canus | reverse complement strand
AAAGGGAGTCCTCCCGGACGGGGCAGTCGTCGGTGAAGCAGGAACCCCAGCGGGCGACCGCTGGAAACCCCCGCCTTTAGGCGGAGGAGGAAGTCAACTCCACCAACGGCGAGTTCCGGCAGCTTATGGCCGCCATCGACACCGTCCTCTCCGCCCAGGAAGCCAAGTGACCACCATGCGCACCCTCCCCGACGCCGACCTCACTGTCCTCGCCGACTCCGACAGGGTCCTGGCCAACCTCCACCTCGCCGCACCGGGCGTGACCGGCACCTTCGACGTCCACGATCCGGCCACCGGCCGGGTGATCGCCCAGGTCCCCGACTTCACCGCGCACCAGTCTCTCGACGCCGTGCCGTCCGTTGTCGCTCGTCCTGACCGCGGGACAGGCCGCCGACAGTCCGCAGTTCGTACCCGTGCTGCAGAAGGTGCGGGTCCGTCTGCCTGCCGGCCGCCCCCGCACGCTGCCCGACGCGGTCGCCGCAGACCAGGCCTACTCGTCCCGCGGTAACCGCGCCTACCTGCGCAAACGCAACATCAAGGTGGCCATCCCGAAGGCAGTTGGCCACCGGATGGCCGCCCTGGGTGCGGTTTGGGCCTACCGAAAGCCGAGATGCGGATCGGTGCCGGCCAGCTCACCGCTGGCGGCCCACAGGCGAGTGGCGACGGCTGGGTCGGCCATGTGAGAGGGGACGGGCTCACGCCGTGGTACGCCACGCAGGCCGAAGGCCCTCGGCCCCCACAGCTGCCCTCCCTGCACCTCCGAGTCGAGGACGGCACGGACGACGGGCCATGCTCCGGCGTCCTTGCCCTGCACCAAGAGCCCGGCGGGCAAGGCTCGCAGCCGCTCACCGGGGGTTGTCACGTGTACCGGCGGGCGGGACGGGGTGAGGGAGTCCAGTGCGCCGCCGGGGTGGGCCACCACACTGAGCACCGTGCTGCCGACGGCACGCAGGCGGCGATCGAGTTCGAAGCCGAAGCACATCTGCGCCAGCTTCGATCGTCCGTAGGTGCGCTTGGGCCGATAGTCCTGGGTCGACTGCAGATCGCCCAGGTCCAGTCGCTCGGACCGCGCCACGAAGCTTCCCACCGTCACGATGCGGCCCGCCGACGCCGCGGACAGCAGGGGGGCCAGCCACTGGGTGAGCGCGAAGTGGCCAAGGTGGTTGGTGCCGAACATCAGCTCGTGTCCGTCCTCGGTCTCTCGACGCGGCAGGTCGTCGAGCGCGACCCCTGCGTTGTAGACCACCGCGTCGAGATGATCGAGGTCCAGCCTGTCCACGGCGGTCTTCAGGGATGACAGGTCGGCGAGGTCCAGTTGAAGGTGCCGCACATGCGCGCCGGAGACGCGCGAGCGGATCGAGGCCATGGCGGCGTTGGCCTTCGCGGCGTCACGGCTGCCGAGTACGACGACGGCGCCGGTGGCGGCGAGCTGCTCCGCGGCGAAGTAGCCGATCCCGGCGTTACCCCCAGTGACCAGGAAGATCCTGCCCTCGGCAGACGGCAGCCGGTGAACGTCCCACGGTCGACTCTGGGTTGCGGAAGACACGATGACATACTCCTAGCGCTCTGGGGCAGCGTGCTCATGGGGAGCACCAACCCGCCCAAGGTCGCAACCTCCACCGACATGCCGCCGACAGATCACGGACACTGCCGACAGACTTCCGACACCCCTCCGGAGAAGGCAGAGAGCAGGAAGGCCGGTCAACTCGGGCGCTCAGTCACACTGCTTGATCACAACCACACACAGACCCTAGGTCCTTGAGAGCTCGTAACACGATCTTGGCGAGTGTGGTCAGGTCAAAGCGTTCGTCGGATTCATGCTTACCTCGGGGGATCCATCAGAGCCTCGGACTGGCCCGGTAGGGCTGCTCTCACTGGCTGCCTGATCGTCTCTGGGTGATGTGGCGTGTGCTTCCGGTACGGTTCGCGGCATGACTGGCGTGTTCGACGTGGCCCAGGCTCTAGGCTCCGGAATCACCGACCGGGAGCGGGCGTGGGCATTCATCCGCGGCTTCGCCGCTGCTTGGGACGTGCCGCTGACCGAGAACGACGGCACGCCGGCAGCGGAACTGGCGCGGGCGAGGCGACGCTCGGCTGCTCCCTGCCGACCGCGCTGCGCGAGTTCTACACGCTCCTGGGCACGCGGTCCGGCCTGATCGCCAACCAGGATCCGCTGCTGCCGCCCACCGAGATGTTCGTTCATGACGAGTGCGGCGGTGTCCTCGTCTTCCGCAGCGAAAACCAGGGACGCGCCTTCTGGGGCATGCGCCTGCGCGACCTCGACCAGGACGATCCGCCGGTGCTCGTCCAGGCGCGGCACGGCTGGGTGCCGTTCTTGGACCGGGTGTCTCTGGCCTGCGTCGAGCTCGTACTGAGCGAGGCACTGTTCGGCGGTGGAGGTCGGCTGTACAACGCGTGCGAGCTGCCGGCGGACCTACTTGGGGCGGTGCCCGAACGCTTCCAGCGGGTCGCACTGCCCGACTACCCGATGTGGACGGGAACGGAGGACTACCCAGTGCGTTGGTTCTCTGCCCCGGGGCAGTTGCTGCGCCAAGACGGCTTGGGCGCCCACAGTTGGCTGCACGTCCGGGGCCGGACCAGGGCCGACCTGGAGGCGATCTGCGAGGAAGTCCCCGCGCGGTGGGCCCTGGGATACACGGAGTCACTGGACGCGGAACCGCTCCCCTTCTGAACCCTCATGATTCGGGCCTGTTGAGACGTCGCCAGCAGATGAGGCTGCAGGCCAGGGATACGAATGCGTCGTGGAGTTCGGTGCGGCGTTCCCATCGGACGGCGAGCCTTTTGAAGTGGTGGAGCAGGGCGAAGGTCTGCTCCACGACGTAGCGGAGCTTGCCCATACCCTGGATGTTCGGGGCGCCCTTGCGGGAGATGACCGGCAGGATCCGGCGTTTGCGAAACTCGTCGCGGTTGGCGTTGGAGTTGTAGCCCTTGTCGCCGAGCAGGGCATCGGGGCGTCTGCGTGGCCGGCTACGGGCGGCATGCCGTCGACCAGGGCGAGGGTCTGGTTGACGTCGTTGACGTTCGCCGCGGTCGTGATGAACTTGAGCGGAGTGCCGAGTCCGTCGCAGATCAAGTGGTGTTTGCTGCCTGTCTTCCGCCGGTCGACCGGCGACGGACCGGTGTCGGAGCCCCCGTTTTTTCGCGCGGATATGAGAGCCGTCCACGCAAGCCCTCGACCAGTCGAGGTGGTCGGCCGCGTTCAGTTCGGCCAGCAGGATCCGGTGCAGCTGGTCGAAGACCCCTGCCTGCTGCCAGCGCTTCAGGCGTCGCCAGCAGGTCTGCCCGGAGCCGAACCCCAGCTCCAGCGACAGGAGTTGTCAGGCTATGTCGTTGTAGAGGACGTACAGGATGCCCTGCAGGCAGAGTCGGTCCGCCAACCGAAGGCGCCGCCAACCTGTTCGACAGCATCTGGATCGAACCCGTCCAACGTGTCGGCGAAGCTGAACCCTGCCTCGTCGTCATCATCCGTGTTCCAGGAGGACGCGAGAATCCCAACCTGCTCGCCCCGCCCCCACGTAGCCCTCTGCTTCCATCGAGAGCAAGACCTTGGGCTGCTGCGCGCATGAGCCGCGGCGCCCTGACCGATCTCCTATGGGCATTCATGCGCGCGGTAGCCGTACCCGCTGACGTACTCGATGCGATGACCGTCGCCCTCCTGGAGGACAAAGAGGGTGCCGGCCCCCGGGCTCCAGTACCGCGGAACGAGGAACGTGCGGTCGCCGGAGATGTAGAAGAGCCGCAGTCCGGCGTAGCGGTATCGGTAGGCGCTGCCCTTCGTCGTGATCTGGAAGATGCAGCTGCCGCCCCCGCGAATCATGAGGTCGTCCTTGCTGAAGACGACGACTGCCGGGAACTGATCATCGACGGTGCCGGTGGTCTCGGCTGCCCGACCCGGCCGACAATGCCCGCGTAGGCGGAGACGGCGGCAAAGAGTGAGAGCACGCTGATCAACAGGGTCAGCGCCCACAGGCGGCGCTTGCGCAGGCGTTCCGCGTTCTGCTGCCGTGCCGTCAGCGGCGTACCCGGATCCGGTGGCCGCGTGCGCGCGTAGGCCGCGGACAGGAATCCAACGATGGTCGCGAGCGGGATGACCAGGTCCAAGGCCGCCGGGGCGAGCGGACACAAAGGGATCAATGCGAGCAAGGGCAGCCAGGCAAAGCGGAGTGGTCGCCACACCCGCTGTGCATGGGCGGGATCGCGCTCGACCAGGTGGTGAAGCCCCATGGCGGCCAAGGCAGCGGTGGCCGCGATCCAGGCGGGGATGTACAAGGCGTCGACACTGCGCAGGAGGTAGTCGCTGGTGGAGAAGTGGAACACCGTGTCACGCAGCCCCAGCGCCTGGGTCTCGGCGTCAGTGCTGGCCCATCCGAAGTAGAAAAGCACGGCGGTGAGCAGCGAGATGAGGGATCCCACAGTGCCCACCAGCTCCGCCCAACCGGCCTTGCCGGATGCCAGCTCCGGCTCTGCGGACTGATCGGGCTCAGGATCGGGCGTCGGATTGGGTGTCGGTGGTGAGGCGGGACTCGGTGACGGGTTTGGTACGGGATCCGGTTCAGGGTCAGCAGCGCCCGCCGGGTCCGGTGGCGGCTGCCGTGGCCGACCGGCCCGGTTCAGCACCTCACGAGCCTCGGACGCGAGCGCACGCCACCACCGGATTCTGCGAGGCTCGCTCACTGTTGGGCGCTGCCTGCGGACGCGGAGGCGGAGTCCGGCCACTCTATGGGGAGAGCCGCGGGCTTGGTGAAACTGGTCGGTGAGGAGTTGCCCACTTCAACGGTGATGTCCACCGTCCCAGGATGGTCAGGCAGATCGAAGTCATCTGGGATGGCGAACTCCACTACGTACTGCGCAGTTTCTCCATCGCTGACGAACTGGAGGGGAATTTCGAAGCCGTCGCTATCGACGAGCTTGGCGTCGTTGAGGAGCACGCCGCTGCATGGGGGCAGGCTCGTTTCCTTAAGGTGTCCGTATGCGCGAACGAGTGCGACGGCATTGGCTGGTTCGCGGGCTTACTGGGCCAGCGGGGCCGAAATGGGACGCCTTGGGCGGCACAGGGCCAGGAAGCAGACCGTTGCGGCCAGCGCGAGGCCGAGCACCGACAGGGCCATGGGCAGGGCGGTGCCCTGGTCGCCGAGACCGGCGAGGGCGGGCGCGAGGGCTCCCATGAGGAACTGTGTGGTGCCCAGGAGCGCTGAGGCGCTGCCCGCCGCGTGCGGGGCACGCTGAAGGGAAAGGGCGGTGGTGGTGGGCAGGATCATGCCGACCGGGCAGGCGGTGAAGAACAGCGCGCTGGCGATCCAGGGCAGGCCCACGTGGGTGAGGGTGGCCAGGACGACCAGGGCGGTGCCGGCGGTGGCGAGTACGGCCAGGCCCGCCCCCAGGATGCGATGCGAGGGGAAACGGCCCAGGAGCAGTTTGCCGTTGAGCTGCCCGGTGGCCACCATGCCGACCGAGTTGAGCGCGAAGAGCAGGCTGTAGGTCTGCGGGGAGGCGCCGTAGACCCCTTGCAGGGTGAAGGAGGAACCGGCGATGTAGGCGAACAGGGCGGCGAAGCCGAGGCTGCCGGTGAGCAGATAGCCCGAGAAGCGGCCGTCTTTGACGAGGTCGCGCATGGTGCGCAGGGTGTCGGGGAGCCCGCCGCGCCGGCGCTGATCGGCCGGCAGGGTCTCGGTCAGCAGGGTCGCGGTGGCGGCGAGGATGACCAGGCCCAGCACGGTGAGGGTGACGAACACGCCGCGCCAGGAGGTCAGGCGCAGCAGTTGTGCGCCGAGCACGGGGGCGAGGATCGGCGCGGTGCCGGAGACGAGCATCAGCGAGGACAGCAGGCGGGCGGCGCCGAGTCCGTCGTACAGGTCACGGACGACGGCCCGGGCGATGACGATCCCGGCGGCGCCCGCAAGGCCCTGGACCAGGCGCATGCCGATGAGGACCGTGGGATTGGGGGCGACGGCGCACAGGAGGCTCGCCGCGACGTACACGGTCAGGCCGGTCAGGAGGGGACGGCGCCTGCCGAGGGTGTCGCTGAGGGGCCCGATGACCAGCTGGCCCAGGGCGATCCCGGTCATGAAGGCGGTGAGGGTGAGCTGGGTGACGGCCTGTGAGACGTGGAGATCTCCGCTGACCTGAGGGAGGGCAGGGAGATAGAGGTCGATGGTGAGCGGGCCGAGCGCGGTCAGGGAGCCCAGGATCAGGACGAGGGGCAGACGGCGCGGATGGCGGTCCGGGGACGGCGCGTGGAGGGTGTCTGCTGTCCCGGCGCTGCTGGTCGGGGAGTGTTCGGACATATCGGTTCCAGGGCTGTCGGGGAGAGCGGGTCGTGCGGACCACTGTGCTGCCGGTTCTGCACGGGCCGGTGCCGCGCGGTCGGCGCGGCACCGGCGCCGGTGGGATGCGTCCTGCCGGCCGCGTCAGCGGCCGAGGCGGGCGATGAGCAGGTTGGGGTCCTTGCCGGTCATGTAGGCGGCGCTGGGGACATACACCTTGCTGCCGTGGACCGCGATGGAAGTGGGGGTCTGAAGACCGTCGGCCAGGGTGAGGACGGTGGTTTGGGTGCCGTCGGGGCGGACGAGGTCGACCTGGTTGTCGTCGCGGGCGGCGAGCAGGGTGTCGCCGTGGCCGGTGAACGCGAAGTCGTCGATGGACGGCATGCCTGTGGCCCGGACCTGGATCCTTCCGGCGGTGCCCTTGGCGGTGACGGGGATACGCAGCACGGTGCCTCGGTCGAGGTTGGTGGCCCAGACGGAACCGTTGTGCAGCTTCAGGCCGTTGGCGCCGGCGAACGTGGTGGGCTCCAGCTGCGTGCCCTTGGCCCAGACGGTGGCCTTTCCGCCGCACGCGGGGAGGCGGTAGATGACGCCGTGCACGGAGTCCGTGACGTAGAGCTTGTTGGTGTGCTGGTCAAGGGCGAGGCCGTTGGGCAACCCGTCGGCGGGCAGGGCGGCGATACGGTGCGGGCGACCACCGGGACGTACGACCCAGACGCCGGTGAGGTCCGCGGTACCGGTGGCGTAGGTGACGTACAGGGTGCCGTCGTCGGCGCGGGCGATGCCCCCGACGAACGCCTTGCCCAGGTTGGGGGTGTTCGCCTTGGCGGGGGCGGGCAGGGTGGCCAGGACGTGCGGCCGGCTGCCCGGAATGACGCGGACGATCTGCCGGGCGAAGGAGAAGGTCAGGTACGCCGCCCCGGTGCGGTCGACGGTGATGTTCTCGGGCTGCTGCGAGGCCGCCAGCTGGAAGTGGTTGGTGATGTGCGGCGCCGAGAGGGGCTGGGTCGCTGCGGTTGCGGTGGCCGCGGAGGCCAGCAGGACCGCGGTCGCGGCGAGGGTGGTCAGGGAGGTACGGACGCGCATGGGGTGGTTCTCCTGGTGGGGTTCTGCTGACGGTCCACTGCCGGCCCGTGGGGGTCGCGGGCCGGCAGTGGGGCTCGATGGGGTGCTACTGCTACTGCTACGGCTCAGGGGGCGACGATCTTGATCGTGCTCGCCCAGCCGTGGCCCGCCTCGCGGATCTGCAGGGCCATGTGCAGCAGCTGGAAGCCCTCCAGCTCGCGGGCGTGCCTGAGCGCGCCGACGTCGACCGAGTTCAGCCCGCCGGAGGTGACCAGGTCGGCGACCTGCTTACGGGCGGCCTCGTCGTCACCAGCGATGAAGACGTCGAGCACAGTGCCGTTCACCTCGCCGGCGATCAGGGTCGTGGCGAACGTGGTGTTGAACGCCTTCACGACACGGGTGCCCGGTGCGACGGCCTCGGCGATCTCTTCGGCGGCCGAGGTGCCCGGGGCGACGACGAGTGCGTCGAGGGAGGCGTCGACGGGGTTGCTGATGTCTACCAGCACCTTGCCGCTCAGCCGCTCTCCGTAGGCGGCGGCGAGCTGCTTGGCGGCTTCGAAGGGGACCGCGAGGACCACGATGTCCGCGGTTTCCACGGCAGATGCGTCGGCGGCGGCGATCCGGCCTTCGCCGGTCGCCTGCCCGCGCAGTTCGTCGACGAGCCGTACGGCCTTGCCGGGGTCCTTGGCGGTGACGGTGACCGTGTGTCCGCCCGCCAGAGCCCGGGTGGCGATGCCTCGGGCCATGTTGCCGGCACCGACGATGGTTATCTTCATGAGGGTGGTGTCCTTCCTCCTGTACTGCGCTGCACTCGTGTCCTGTCCTGTGCCTGGTTGCTGTCAGACGTGGACCCGCACCACGTTGAACGGGAGCACCGGGTCGGTGATCTGGAACTGGAAGTTGACGATCAGCAGGTCGCATCCGTCGACGGCGGCCGTGGAGGGGCTGTGCATGCCGTGGCCGTGGACCGTGCGCACGAGTTCGGCCTTGGTGTAGTCGTGGCTCAGCTTCAGGACGCTGATCTGGCCCTCGGGGTGGTCGAGTTCGGTGACGGCGGTCAGGGTGTTGCCCCTCAGCACCAGGCCATCGCCGGAGACGCCCTTGGCGCCCCCCAGGTCGACCGGGACGACCTGGTGGGTGCGCAGGTCGACGCGGTAGAAGGCGTAGTCGTTGTAGTCGGCGAGCAGGACGTAGCGGCCGTCGCCGGTGACCACCAGGCCGTTGCCGTTGAAACCGTCGTCGTAGACCATCGGGGAGTTGCTGAGGTCCACGCCCACGTGCAGTGGTTGCTGGACCTGCTTGCTCTTCAGCTCGGCGGCGGTGATGTGCCACAGCGCGGGGTGGATCGAGTCGGAGATGTAGGCGTCGCCGTTGGGGGCGAGGGCCACGTCGTTGAGGAAGGTGTCGGTACGGCCGGTGTCGAACACGTGCAGCAGGGTGCGGGTGCGGGTGTCGTAGACGAAGACCTTGCCGGTGGCGCCGCCGGCGACGATGAGCCGTCCCGCGCGGTCGGATTTCATGCCCGCGACGGAGGTGCGTCCGTCCTTTCCGCCGGGCAGGAACACCTGGGTCGCGCTCTGGTGGACGTCACCGCGGTAGATGGTGCCGTCGCTGGTGCTGCCGACGTAGAAGAAGGGCGTGCCCTGCTGGCGTGCGATGCCCTCGGGGTAGGTCTTGTCGCCGGGGATGGAGTAGCTGGCGGGCAGCGGTTCCCGGTGATGCCAGGCGGCGGCGTGGGGCGCATCGCCGCCGGAGGCGGCCAGAGCCGGGGCGGTACCACCCAGGACGAGGAGGGAGGCCACGGCTACGGCGGCGGCGCGGGGACGGAAGAGGCGGTTGTGGGACATGACGGATCTCCGGGCGTGAGTAAGTGAGCAGACCAAGAGGGTGATCAACAATGTGGGGCAATGAGCGCAGAGGACGCGGTCCGCGCCGAGTGCCCCGGATCCGCGCGGCGTGGGCGGTACACGCCGGCGGCGCTCAGTTGCCGGCCGGGAAGAGGGAGCGGTTGGCGATGTCGATGATGAACGGGCCGACGTGGGCCGGGTACTTGTCGACGATCGCCTTCTTGTACGCGTCGCCGTCGTCGCCGAGCAGCTCACGCGCGTCGTCGAGATAGCGGCGGATGTCCTGGTAGACCTCCGGGCCGGTGGGGGCGCCGTGGCCGGCGAGGATCGTGTCGTACCCGGACTCGGCGGCCAGGGCGTCGACGGCCTGCTGCCAACCGGTGATGTCGTTGTTGCCCAGGTAGAGGTGGACGTCGTTGTAGACGAGGTCCTGGGCGATCAGGACGCGCTGGTCGGGGAGCTTGATGAGCAGTTCGTCGGCGGCCTCGCCACCGGAAACGGCCTCGAAGACGAAGGGGACGCCGTCGATGACCTCGGTGCCCGGGATGATGGCCACGGTGGGGGTGAAGTCGCTGAGGGGGATGACCTGTCCGGTGGGCAGGTGGCTGTCGCCGCGGGCGATGATCTGCTCGCGGACCTGGGCCAGGGCGTGGACGGGGGCACCGAAGCGGGCGGCACCGTTGTAGTGGTCCGGGTGGGCGTGGGTGACGATGAGGCGGTCGATCGGCTTGCCGAGCCCCTGGGCGTAGGCGATGGCCTCGTCGGCGTAGGCGGGCAGCAGCTGGGCGTCGATCGCGATGACGCGGGCCGGGGTCTCGATCAACTGAGTGGTGGTGTGGAAGGTATCCGCCGGGGACATGTAGCTGTGGATGCGCACCGCGCCCTTGTCGAGGACCGTGACCGTGCCGTTCATGAGGGACTCCTGGAGGTGGAGGCGGCCCTGCGCCGCCTTGACGACCTCAACTTTCGTCGCGAAAGCGCAGGCAGGCGAGATACGCTGAAGACGCGGCATGGTAAATCGAGGACATCTGGAGATCGTGGTGCGTTACGGGGATCCTGGCGGCGCCGACCCTGCTCCGGACGGGGCCATCCTTCGCCTCGACTTCAACCCGCCCGAGGAACGGGTCCCGGGTTTCGAGATCATCGATCTCGCCACCTTGCACGAGCGACGGCGGCGGCGGGGCCGGCGGCCCGACCTGGTGCACCGGGTGGACTTCCACACCCTCACCCTGATCACGGAGGGCAGCGGGGAGCATGCGATCGACTTCGTGACCTACCCCGTCCGTCCCGGCACCCTGTTGTGGGTCCGGCCGGGCCAGGTCCAGCGCTTCGTCCGGCCCGGCACCGCGAACGGCACGCATCTGCTGTTCACGCCGGCCTTTCCCCCGCACTCCAGCAGCGCCGACCGGCTGGTGAACGAGTGGTACGGGTCAGCATGCTGGCAGCTCGGCGCGAGCCCCGCGTACGCGGGGCTGTCGACCCTGCTGGGCCAGCTGCGGGCCGAGTACGACCGCCCGGAACCCACCGTCTCGGCGGAGATCCTCCAACTCCTGCTGGCCACCGTGCTGTTGCAGATCGACCGGCTGCCCCACCCCGACGGCGGGGGAGACCCGCGTTCCGGCGGCGAGGCGTACGCCCGCTTCCGCGCCGAGCTGGAACGCTCCTACGCCACCACGCGCCGGGCCGCCGACTACGCCCACCGCCTCGGTTACACAGTCAAGACCCTGACCCGCGCCTGCATGGCCGCCACCGGGCAGCCCGTCAAACACGTCATCGACGGCCGCGTCGCCCTGGAAGGGCAGCGGCTGCTCGCCCACACCGACGAACCGGTGGCGACCATCGCCCGCCGCCTGGGCTTTCCCGAACCCACCAACTTCGGCAAGTTCTTCACCCGCCACGCCGGCGAGACTCCTGGTGCTTTTAGGCAAACCCACCAGGGGCAACAGTAAGAGCGACCCCGGGAGTAAAAGTCAAAAGTCGTGAGAGGGCTCCGGACTCCATCAGTGACAGCAGGGTGCGCTCGGCGCGATCGAAGCAGTCACCTGTCGTACGCTGCCTTAAGTCAGAAGCCATCGCAGATTCTCGATCACGGTGCATAAGCGTATAGTGAGACCATGCCGACTCCACTTCGCGACTCCCTCACCGACCGCGACAGCTGGTACGACGTTCCCTGTTCAGGGCGCCTCGCCCTGGAGCTCGTCTCCAACCAGTCCACGTGGATTCTCCTGCGGGAGGTCTACTACGGCACGACGCATTTCACGGATCTTGCACGTCAGGCGAAGGTAAGTCAGCCCACGGCATCCGCGCGTCTGACGGAAATGGTCGACGCCGGCCTTCTCAACAAGGTCTCCTACCAAGAGCGCGGCCAGCGCTCCCGTGAACGCTATGTGCTCACCGACCGCGGAAACCAGCTCATGGCAGTGTTCTTCGCCCTGATGCAGTGGGGCGACCGGCACCTGGCCCCCGACGGGGGCGCCGTACGCTTGCGCCACGCAGATTGCGGCGCGGGTGTGCGCGCGGAACTGCACTGCAATGTCGGACACACCGTCACGCCGGACGACCTCGAACTGGTGCCTGGCCCAGCCATCGCCAGCACCGAACCGCTCCAAGAGCCTGGCGCCGTCTGAGCGCCTGCGCCTTTCTGGATGTACTGGAGACTGCCTGGAGCGCTTTGAGTCGGCGTCGGTGATCGCTCGGGCCGGCGCGGCCAGGTGTCCTTGACGGAGCTGGACCGGTGAAAGCAGCCGCAGGCGAGGGACAGGTTCTGATGGACGGATTCCTGGCCCGCTCTGAGCGCTTTTCTTCGATCCCTTGGCTTTGCAGAACAGCTCCTGCTGTAGGCGCTTGAGTCAATCTTCCTGCCGACAGCGAGCTCAACCGCTCGCACCCGAAGAACGCGCGGTTGAAGAGCAGTCGATCGCTACCTGTCTGAGGCCTGGCGTCGGCTGCGCTGTAGCGTCTTCGGATCGTCGTGCCCTGGTTCAACCCCTGCGTGTCGACGTTCGACGGACATCATGCGGTCTGGACTGAGCCTTCAACGGCCAGACGTGCCGGAAGACTTCTGGCGGCGATCCCGAGAGCCAACGCTACTCAGCGGTGGCCGCGAGGGCGCCGGTCGGCAACCGTGGTGTCTCTGATGGCCCAAAGGCCAGCAACCGCATCGGTAGTCAGTGCGCCGGGGGACCGGCGTGACGTCCATGATTGTGCATGGGTACGCCAGCCAGTCCCGCCGGCATTGGCAGGCAGAGGCCCCGTCACCGGGCCCCGCCTATTGCGGCCTGATGGTCTCGGCGGCGGCGAGCCGCTCGCGCGCGAGGTCGTAGGCGGCGGCGAGCGTGGTGACGCCGTCCCGGTGGCTGCGCTCCAGGGCCCGGGTGGTCGTCTCCGCGATCTCGTCGAGGCGGTGATCGGCCTGCTCGGGGGTAAGGTGCTGGAGCTCGATGCCGCTGGCGTAGAGGATGCCGCCGGCGTTGGCGATGAAGTCCGGGGTCCAGATGATGTTGCGCTCGCGCAGTGAGTCGGCGACGGAGTCGGTGCTGAGCTGGTTGTTGGCCGAGCCCACGATGGCCTTGCAGCGCAGTCGCGGGACGAGCGCGGGGGTGAGGGTGCCGCCGAGCGCACAGGGGGCGAGGATGTCGACCTCGGCTTCATGGGCGGTATCGAGGGGGATCCAGGTGGCGCCGACGGCCTCGGCCTGCTCACGCAGGGATTCGTCGATGTCAGTGGTCGAGACCGTGGCGCCCCGCTTGATGAGCTTCTCGGTGAGGGAGCGGCCGACGGCACCGAACCCGATCACGGCGACGGTGCGTCCGTCGAGGTTGGTGGTGCCCCACAGGTGCTGGGCGGTGGCCAGCAGGGCCCGCTCCACGCCACCGGCGGTGCCGTGGGTGGTGGCGGGGATGCCCTCGGGGGTGATGGTGTAGCCGCCGACGTAGGGCGTACGCATGCGCATGGTGCGCATCTCGGTCGGTCCGGTGCCCACGTCGGGGGCGACGATGTAGCGGCCACCCAGCGAGTGGACGACGTCGGCGACGTCGAGCAGCAGGCTGGTGCGGAACTGGCCGTCGACCCGCTGGGGGCCGCCGGGCAGCAGCGGGACGACCGACTTCCCGCCGCCGGTGCCGTTGTTCGAGGCAGCGGCCTTGAACGTCATGGCGCGGCTCAGCCGCAGGGCGTCGACGACTGCGGAGACGGGGGAGTCGTACTTCGTCAGACGGACGCCGCCCAGCGCCGGTCCGAGCTTGGTGTTGTGGACGGCGACGATGACGGGTTGGCCGGTGCGCTCGCCGCGGCGGATGACCACCTCCTCGTGATCGATGGTGGCGTCGAGTTCGGTGTGGGCGTTCATCTGGGATTCCTCTTTGTTGGGTCCGCTGGTGGGGTGGGTTTGTCAGAACGCTGTGAGCAGGCGTCCGTCGAAGGTGTGGAGGATCTTTGCGATCTGGTCCCGCTCGGCGGCGGACACCGTGCGGGCGGGGCGCTGGGGTGCGCCGACGGGGAACCCGAGCAGTTCGAGGCTCGCCTTCAGCGCACCCACGAGGCCGTAAGCGAGCAGCTCGCCGAGGTGGTCGACCTCGTCCTGCAGAGCATCGAGGCGGGTGTGTCCGGCGGTGTCCTGCCTGGCGCTGACCAGCTCGGCCAGGAGCGGTGCGGCGATGTTGGACAGTGCGGCTACGGCGCCGTCCCCGCCGAGCCGGAGGGTGGCCGCGATCAGATGGTCGCGGCCCTGCAGCACGGCGAAGTCGGACGGACGGGCCTTGAGGAAGGCCGCTACCAAGGACAGGTCCCCGCTGCTGTCCTTCACGCCCACGATCCGAGGGTGCTGTGCGACCTCACGCAGGACTTCGGCGGAGATGCCGTTCCCGGCGAACTGGGGGATGTTGTAGAGGACGACGGGCCGGGGGGCATGATCGGCGAGGGTCACGAACGCGTCGATGGTCTCGGCGTCGGAGAGCGGGAAGAAGGTCGGCGGAGTGACCACCAGGTAGTCGGCCGCCGAGTCGGCGTACTGATCGAAGGTACGCAGGGTCGCATCGACGCTTGACTGCCCGGCGCCGACGTACAGCGCGGCTCGCCCGTCCAGCTGCTTCCCTGCGACCGCGACCGCTTCTCGCTCGACATCCGCGGGAAGCCACGGGTGCTCACCGGAGGAGCCCAACACGAAGACGCCGTCGACGTGCGGAACCAGTGCGTCGATGTGGCGGGACAGTGCGTCGCCGTTCAACTCGTTGTGCGGCGTCACCGGTGTGATCACTGGGCACACCAGGCCACCGGGGCGACCCGCTCGTGTCTTGGCCATTCCTGCTCCATTCGGATGATCAACCCGGTCGGTGAGGGGTCGACTGAGCGCAGCGTAGATGCTGACTTAAGTGTGCACAAGGCAGAGGTGGGATGCTTGAAAGGGGAGTTTTCCAAAAAGGTGGAGTTTTTCCTTCATCTCACTTGCGCTTTCCTATGTGAGCGCGGTTACGCTCCGCCGGACATCAGACCAGGCGTCTGCAGGGCTCTACGCAGGAGACGCGATGACCGAAACCAGATCCATTGACAGTTCGTCGGGCGCAGACACAGGGGCGGGGCCCGAGCTGGGGAGGCCGTCGCTCGCGTTCCGGTTCGGCAAGGTCGGGGCTTACATAGCGCCGGTCGTTTTCATCGGCGGAGTGATCGCCTTCTTCACGGGATACGGCACCTTTGACCTCACCGTTCTCGGGGTCGTCGGCCTGATGGCGTTGTTCGTGGGATCCGTGTTCGCCCGGAGCTGCTGTACCTTCTGGGAACGGGCCATCGACGGCGTCGCCTCGAAGAACTCCGCGACTCTGCTCCTTCTCCTGCTCTCGATCAGCGTCGTCTCGGCGATGATCAAGGCAAGCGGTATATCGAGCGGATTCGTGTGGCTGGCCACCGAGCTGAACCTGAGCGGCGGAGCGTACGTCGCGGTCGCGTTCCTGGTCGTGTGCGTCATCGCCATGGCGGCCGGCTCCTCGATCGGCACCATGTTCACGGTTTTCCCGATCCTCTACCCAGCCGGGGTGGCGGTCGGTGCGCAGCCGGTGCTCCTGGCCGGCGCACTGCTCTCGGGCGCGCTGTTCGGTGACAACCTGGCCCCCATCTCGGACACCACCGTGATCTCGGCGTCCTCGCAGCGCTACCGCCGGCGTGAGGGGCTGGCCGAGGTCGGCGGCGTGGTCCGGGCACGGGCCCCCTACTCGCTGAGTGCCGCGCTAGTCGCTGCGGTGCTCTTCTATCTGGCCGGGATGGGGGCCGGCAACCTGTTCGGAGGCAGCACGCACGCGGCGGCGGCTGCTGCGGGTGATCCCTCGCCGCGAGGCCTGGTCATGCTTGTCCCGGTGCTGGTGCTGCTGACTGTCGCGTTCGTCAAGCGTGATCTTTCCTGACCGCCCTGATCGGACTCGTCGCGGGCACGCTGGTGGCACTGGCCGCCGGCCTGATGTCGGTGAAGGACGTCCTGTCGGTCACCGACGGCAAGCCGACCGGCTTCCTCGTGTCGGGGGTGAGCGGGATGTTGCCGCTCATCCTGCTCGCGGTAGTCATCTTCGCGATGATCGGAGTACTGCAGTCCGCAGGCGTCTTCGACGACATCGTGGCGCTGATGACTCGTTCGAACCCCGGCAAGAGCCCGGTGCGCGCTTGCTGTCCTCGAATGCTTTGCGCAGTTGGCGGTACACCGAAGTCACATCGTCAGGATCCGGTGTGCGTGCGAGATCGCCGTGGTAGGGCTCGGTGCGCCACATACGTCCTGCGGCACCGTCAGGGTTGGGCGTCTGGGCCGCGTCCTGGGCGCGCCAGTAGTGTTCCTCGGCCACGGTGCGTCTCGGCGACCAGCGCGCCGGGCAGACATGGAAGCGTCGGCGGATGCCTTTGGGAACCTTGGCGAAGGTGATCCGGCCCTCGATCCGGATCTGGCCGAGGTGGAAAGCGCCAGCGAACTTGAAGGGCTGCTGGACGGGGGGTCTTGCGGGATGCCCGCCGGGACCTGGCGGTGAGCGGTCAGAGCTCCAGGCCGGGCCCCGGATCCAGGGGCCTGACCGCCTTGTTGACGTCCCACACCGGGCACTCGATCGGCGCGCACTGGCCTTGGGGCGTCCACGACAGCACCCCGGCGGGAGGGCCGGTCGGCTCCCGTCCCTCGGCGCGGATCTGCTTGGGGGTCCGCAGATTCCAGGGCAGAGTCTCGCTGGTGTAGACAGGCAGCGGCGGCGGTCCGGCAGGCTTCTCGCTGTAGTACGGATCCCCGAACAGGTCCCAGCCCAGAGGAGTTCGGGGTGGACGGCGTGGAGACATGCGGCCGCTACTCCGGGTCCGGCACGGCGTTCAGGGCGGCGTCCAGGTCGTTCAGCGCCAGGCGCATCGTCTGCACAGCGGTGCCGAACGCTAGGTTGTCGATCCCCTTCGAGTACAGGTAGCCCGGGTGCACGGTGAACGCCTCCGACACCCGCCGCGCGTTCGCTTCCTTGTCCGGCAACGCGGTCGAGTGCGCCAGATCCCAGGCCGCCTGCGGCAGATTCTCAGCGCCCATGTCTTCCCAGGCATCGACGTTCAGTGCCGTCTGTCTGACGTCGGCGACCGCCTCGGCCAGTGCTTCGCGCGCTTCCGCCACCCGCACCCATTCCGCTCCGGCCGGCGCCCGCAGTTCCTGCTTGTCCATGGCGGCAGTCTGCCCTAGCTGCGAAGCCAGTTAAGGCGAAACGGGACATCACGACCCGGAAGCCATTCTGTCTTCCTGCAACCCGGTGCACCCTTCAGTCTCACCGGGATATCGGTCAGTACTGGCAGGCGGGCAGCCTTGGGCCGACGCTGCTGGCATCACTGCGGTGGCTTCCCACCAGTTGAGGGTCGACAGGGGCCCGGGAGGCCCGGTTCAGGCAGGGTTGGGATCTTGAGGCCCACCCGGCGGGGGAGCAGGATCCTGCTGCGCTCCGGGCACATTGGTGGCTGCTTGGATGAAGCCGTCGACCACGCGGCCGAGGGCTGCGGCTCGCTCCGGCTCGCTGATCAGTGCGAGCGTCGTCATCCCGCGCTCGGCAGCGCGCTGCACGAGAGCGCCGGGGAGGGAGTCGCCGTAGCGGGGGGAGTAACCGGAGGCGACGCGCAGATGAGTAAATTTCACGGCTCGAACCTCCCGTCCCTTCGTTCGCCCCTCCCTGACCTACGTCCTCTCCAGGTATCCACCCTAACGCAAAATCGCACAAACGTGCGAACAAGTAGGAGGTGCGGATCGGTCGCCAAGGGGTGCGGTGGGATGCGGCAGGCGAACGTCGGATGGGTTCCGGGCTGTCGGTGGTCACTGCCAGGATGGCTCGCGTGACGATCAACGAAGTGACCCGTCACGCCGTGACAGAAGCGCATCGGGCAGGCCCTCGACGACATGTCCGGCCGGGCCGTCAGCCGGTGGCACGACATGGTCTGGAACGCCGTGCCGCTGCTGCGCGGCAAAACACAAGCCAAGCCGTAGGAAGGAACTGGCTGTGTGCCGTGCGGGACTGGTGTTGCCCTTTGGGGTCAGATGCCAAGCATGGTGTTGAGGTCGTCTAGCCTGCGCGTTTCACTTGCTGTCGTGTCCGGATCTTGAGCGGAAACACGAAAGTGCCTTGTGAGCCGGATGCCCTGCGGTCGGACACCTGTGACCCGTCCGGCCATGTCTGCGTCACGGATGCCGGTCGGCTTCGCCCGTCGCGTTCTGGACGGTGAGGAGCCGTACCCGTGAACCGTCACCGACGGCGCGCCAACGGTGGGGAGTTCCGCCAGGGTAGTAGATGCTGTCTCCCGGTCCGAGCACGTGGAGACGGGGTCCCTCCGCGGTCTGCAGGTCGATCTCGATCTCGCCGGCCACGACGTAGACGAACTCGTCACCGGGGTGGTCGTAGTACTCGTCGAACCGCTCCCCGACCCCGGTGTACTCCACGGGGTGGGCGGAGTAGGAGGGGGCCCCGAGCATGCGCGCCGTGCCGCCGCGGTTGGCCACGGGCAGGCCCTCGCCCGAGCGCACCAGGTGGACGGAGTCGGCCGAGGTGCCGGGATGCTGCACCGCCGCCACGGTCATGAGTGCCTGCTGGGTGGTGCCGAGGGCGCGGGCGATGCGGTGCAGCGATGACATGCTCGGGCGGGTCAGCCCCCGCTCCAGCTGGCTGAGGAACGGGTGGGAGAGCGTGGCGCGCTCGGCCAGCTGGACGAGGGTCAGGCCCCGCTCCTTGCGCAACTTGCGGATCGCGCTGCCGAGTTCGGCGCGCAGAAACGCGTCCGTGTCCCCGGTGGCGGGCGACGTGCTGTGGGCGGGTTGGGCTGACATGGCAGAAATCCTAAGGGGCGAGGTCGGCGGGCCGTTGAGGTCCCGGAGGCGGCCAGGGAGAGGTTTTACGCCGGCGAAACACCGAGGCCCTACTCTCAATGTTGATGACACGAACATTCTAGGTGTCGTCGAGCTCCACCGAGTCCATCGAGTCGCACGGGTCGTACGTGCCTCCTCGTCCCGCCCAGTCCCAAGGGAGCCCCCATGGCCGCGGCCACCTCCGACCGTTTTGTCGCCTGCCCGCCGGACTCCGCCTTCCTGGACGCCATGGCCGCTCTGGCCGGGGGTGTCTGTGTCGTCACCGCCCTGACCTCCGAGGGGCGCCCGCTCGGCTTCACCAGCACCGCCGTGATGAGTCTGAGCCGCGAACCGCAACTGCTGGCCATCGGGGTGGGTCGCGGCGGCCGTTCGCTGCCCGCGCTGCTCGGCGGCCGCAGGTTCGCGCTGAACATCCTGCACTCCGGCGGCGAGCATGTCTCCCGGCGCTTCGCCGACCGCACCGCCGACCGGTTCGCGGACCTGGAGTGGTCGGCCGAGGAGCGCGGCGGGCTTCCGCTGCTGCTCGCGCACAGCTCGTACACGGTGCTGTGCCGCGTCGTACGTGACCTCCCGGCCGGGGACCACCACCTGATCGTCGCGGCCGTCGAGGACGTGGTGACCGGAACCGGCGGACCGACCGCGCTCGTGCACCACGACCGCCGCTACCACGCGCTCGGTGCCGCGTGAGCGGCCCCGACTGGTTCCAGGTCGCCGAGACCGGCCCGGGTGCCTTCGTGATCGGCGAGCCCGGCCACGTCAACAGCTACCTCCTGCTCGGCGACGAGACGGCCCTGCTCTACGACACGGGAATGGGCATCGCCGACATCGGCGAGCAGGTGCGGCGGCTGACCAGGCTGCCGCTGCTGGTCGTCAACTCGCACCATCACTTCGACCACCGCGGCGGCAACGCCTCCCTGGCCGCGTACGCCGAGGACATCGCCGTACACGCCGACGGAGCCGCCCTGCACACGACTCCGGCCCCGTACGAGTGGCTGGAGGCGTACGGGCACCTCGCGCACGACCTGCGCAAGCGGTACGAGGAGTTCCACGCCCTGGACACCGGCGGTTTCTTCCTGACGGACTCCCGCGTCGAGGTGCGGCCGGTCCCCGACCTGGCCCACTGGCGCGTCGAGGCCGTACGCCCGACCCGCCTGCTGCAGGAAGGAGACGTCCTCGGCCTGGGCGGCCGGAGCCTGAAGGTCCTCCACACCCCCGGGCACTCTCCGGACGGCATCTGCCTGTGGGAGCCGGAGACCGGGCTGCTGCTGGCCGGGGACACGCTGATCAGCGGTACCTTCTTCGCCCATGTGCCGGGCGCCGACGTCGCCGCCTTCGCCGACTCGACACGCCGCCTCGCGGAGTTGCCCGTCACCACCGCGCTGCTCGGCCACAACCTGCGGCACCGGGAGTCGGCGAACTTCGTGGGCCGGGTCGCCGAGGCGTTCGCGGCCGTACGGGACGGCCGCACCCTCCCGTACGCCTCCACCGACATGTTCGGCGTCCCCGTACGCCGTCATGACTTCGACGGTTTCGCGGTGCTCACCGCGCCGCACGGAACGGACCGCTGACATGCCACCTCTGCTGCTACGCGGCGCGCGGCTGCCCGGCGGAGACGTCCGTGACCTCCTGCTCGACCCGGACAGCGGTCTCGTCGCCCGGGTCGCCCCACCCGGCCTGCTTCCCCCCGGCCCCCAGGAAATCGACCTGACCGGGTATCTGCTCCTGCCCGCCCCCGCGGAACCGCATGCCCACCTGGACAAGGCCCTGACCTGGGACCTGGCGGGTGCCCTGCCCGGAGACCTGCCCTCGGCCGTCACCGCCTGGCGCGCGTACGCCGCGCGGGTCACCGAGGAGGACGTGTTCCAGCGTGCCGGGCGGGCCGTCGACGAGCTGTGTGCGAACGGTGTGACGGCTGTCAGGACCCACGTGGATCTCCTGACGGACGACGGCAGTCACAGCTCCGGTGATCCGCTGCGCGGCCTGCGCGCCCTGCTCCGGCTGCGCAGACAGCTCCGAGGGCGGGTACGGCTCCAGATCGCCGTCCTGCACATCGACGCCCCGGACGAGCTGCTGCACCAGGCGCTCGACCTCGGCGCGGACCTGCTGGGCGGCTGCCCCCATCTGTCCGCCGACCCGGCCGCGTCCGTGGAACGCACCCTGCGCATCGCCGCGGAGCACCATGTCGGGGTCGACCTGCATGCGGACGAGACCCTCGATCCGGGTGCGGGGGACCTGCGCCTGCTCGCCCGTGCCGTGCGGGAGCGCGGCTTCGTCCCGGGCGTCACCGCGAGTCACTGCGTGAGCCTGGGCGCGGTGGAACCGGACGAGGCGGCGCGTACGGCCAAGGAGGTCGCGGCCGCCGGGATCGGGGTGGTCGCCCTCCCGCTCACGAACCTCTACCTCCAGGGCCGCGGCCACCCGTCGTCCACCCCGCGCGGCCTCACCGCCGTACGCGCGCTGCTGGACGCGGGCGTGCGGGTCGCGGCCGGTGGTGACAACATCAGGGACCCGTTCAACCCCGTGGGCCGCGCGGATCCTCTGGAGACCGCGTCCCTGCTGGTCACGGCCGGTCATCTCGCCCCGGACGAGGCGCTGCACGCGGTCACCGCGGGCGCCCGCGCCGTCCTCGGCCTGCCCGCGGCAGGAGCGTGCGAGGGTGCTGTCGCCGATCTTCTGGCGGTGCGCGCGCAGACCGTGTCGGAGGTGCTCGGCGCGTCCTGTCCCGAGCGGCTCGTCTTCGCCGGCGGGCGGCTGGTCAGCCGTACGTCGGTGGTCCGCGAACTCTACTGAGACCGGCCCACCGCCCGGTCCTGACGAATGGATACCGCCGTGACACTGGCCGGAAACAATCAATGTTCATGCTATCAACATTCCGCACTGTGGCACTGAAGGGAGCTGATGTGCCGACCATCGCCGAGGAGACGCTCGACGCGACGCTGCGATTCGAGAGCGTCGACAAACACTTCGCCAACGGGACCACCGCCCTGACCGGCCTCGAACTCTCCATCGCCCCAGGTGAGTTCGTCGCCGTCGTGGGTCCCTCGGGCTGCGGCAAGTCCACCCTGCTCCGCCTCGCCTCCGGCCTGGACACCGCTTCCGGCGGCACGGTCCACGCCCCCACCGACTCGGTCGGGTACGTGTTCCAGGACCCGACCCTGCTGCCCTGGCGTAGCGTCCTCGCCAACGTCGAACTCCCCGCGGAACTCACCGGAACCCCGAAGGCCGAACGGCGCGAGCGGGCGCTGGACGCCCTTCGGCTGGTCGGCCTCGAGGGCTTCGAGAAGCAGTTGCCGGGGCAGTTGTCCGGAGGCATGCGGATGCGCGTGTCCCTGGCCCGGGCCCTCATGACCCGGCCCTTGCTGTTCCTCCTCGACGAACCGTTCGGCGCCCTCGACGAGATGACCCGCCTGCGCATGCAGGAGGAACTCCAGCGCATCTACGCCGAGACCGGCTTCGCCGCCCTGTTCATCACCCACTCGGTGACCGAAGCCGTCTTCCTGGCCGGCAGGGTCGTCGTGATGTCGGCACGCCCCGGGCGGATCACCGCCTCCTTCGACGTCCCCTTCCCTCATCCCCGCCCGGCCGAGCTGCGTTACGACCCCGAGTTCGGCCGAATCGCCGGCGAGGTCTCCGCGGCACTGCGAGGAGGGTTCCAGTGAGCGCCGACATCACCGTCACCGCCCGGACCGAAGAGCCCGTACCGACGACGGACGTGGCGCGGGCCGCACCTGCGGCGCGCGGCCGCCGCCGACGGGTCCGGCCCGCCGCGCTGCTCACGCCGCTCGGGTCTCTCGGCGCGGCCATCGGCGTCTGGTACGCCGCGAGCTATCTGCTGCTCAGCCCCGCCCGGCGCTTCCTCGTCCCACCCCCGCAGCAGGTCCTGACCGTCTCCTTCCTCGACTGGACCCATCTGCAGCCGATGCTCCAGGCCCTGTGGCTCACGGCCCAGGTCGCGCTCGTCGGGCTGCTCATCGCCTCCGTGCTGGGGGTGACGGCGGCGGTGCTGATGAGCAGGGCCCGCTGGCTGGAGCGCTCCCTGTACCCGTACGCGGTCGTCCTGCAGACCGTGCCGATCCTCGCGATCGTGCCGCTGATCGGCCTCTGGTTCGGCTTCGGCTTCACCAGCCGGGTGGTCGTCTGTGTCCTGATCGCCCTCTTCCCGATGATCGCCAACACCTTGTTCGGCATCCAGTCGGTCGACCGTGCCCACCACGACCTGTTCACCCTCCAGCGGGCCGGCCGCTGGGCCCGGCTGCGCAAGCTCGAACTGCCCGCCGCCCTCCCCTCGGTCTTCACCGGTCTGCGCACCTCCTCCGGCCTGTCCGTGATCGGTGCGATCGTCGGCGACATGTTCTTCAAGCAGGGCGAACCCGGCATCGGCACCCTGCTCGACGTCTACCGCTCCCGGTTGCAGTCCGAGGACCTGTTCGCCGCGATCATCCTCGCCTCGCTCTTCGGCGTCGTGGTCTTCGCCGTCTTCACCCTCGTGGCCCGGCTCGCCGTGGGCTCCTGGCACGCCTCGGCCGACCGGCCGTAGCCCGCCCCCGCCTTTCCCTCGTCCCCGCCCGTCCGTCAGGGAGTTCAGTCATGCCCTCTTCCGTCAGACGCGCCGCCATCGCGGGCGTTTCCTCAGCAATCGCCCTGGTATCGGTCACCGCCTGTGGCGGTGGCTCCACGGCCTCCACCGGCTCCGCCGACAAGCTCCAGGCGGCTCCCGCCGCGCAGAACCTGGCCGGCGTCTGCCCCAAGACGGTCGTCGTCCAGGTCGACTGGGAGCCCGAGGCCGAACACGGCCCCCTCTACAACCTCGTCGGCCCCGGCTACACCGTCGACAGCGACAAGAAGCGGATCACCGGACCGCTGGTCATCGGCGGCAAGGACACCGGCGTCGACATCCAGATCCGGGCCGGCGGCTCCGCCATCGGCTACCAGACCGTCCCCTCGCAGATGTACGTCGACAAGAGCATCACCCTCGGCACGGTCACCACCGACGTGGCGATCACGGCGTCCGCCAAGCAGCCGGTCACGGCCGTCGCGGCGCTGATGAAGAAGAGCCCGCAGGTCCTGATGTGGGACCCGGCGACCCACCCCGACTGGAAGACGATCGCGGACATCGGGAAGTCGAACGCGAAGGTCGTCTACGTCAACGGCAGCACCTACGCCTCGCTGCTGGTCTCGAAAGGCCTGATCAAGAAGAGCCAGCTGGACGGGAGTTACGACGGCGCGCCCGCCCGCTTCGTGTCCAACCCGGGCATCGCCCAGCAGGGCTTCGCCACCGCCGAGCCGTACATCTACCAGCACGAGGTGTCGGCCTGGAAGAAGCCGATCAGGTACCAGCTCCTCGCGGACGTCGGCTACAACGTCTACCCGGAAGCCCTCTCGGTGCGCAGCGGCGAGTTGACGTCCCTCAGCCCCTGCCTGAAGAAGCTCGTCCCCGTCCTGCAGCAGTCGACCGCCGACTACGCGGCCGAGCCGTCGGCGACCGTCAAGCTCATCGCCGACCTGGTCCAGCAGTACAACACCGGCTGGGTCTACTCCGAGGGCACTGGCACCTTTGCCGCGAAGCAGCTGGTCAAGCTCGGCGTCCTCGGCAACGAGGCCGACGGAAGCGTCGGGAGCTTCGACACGAAGCGCGTCGCCTCCGCCCTGAAGACCTTCACCCCACTCGTCGAGCAGAGCGGCGCCAAGGTCAAGGCGGGACTGACCGCGCAGGACCTGGCGACCGACGAGTTCATCGACCCCTCGATCGGACTGAAGTGATGACGACCGGAAACCTGACCGCACTCACCGAACTCGTCGACGACGGACGGGCTCCGGGCATGACGGAACGCCGGCCCACGCCCGGGATCGAGGAGTTCTGCGCCGAGGCAACCGAACTCCTCGGCACCGACGGGGTGATCCGCGACCCGGCGGCACGGGAGAAGGCCTCCTGCGACTGGGCGCACATGTCGCCCATCCTGTCCGCGCGCCTTCCCGCCGGCCACGCCGAGGCCGTCCTGCGCCCCTCCACGCACGAGCAGATCCCGGGCATCCTGGCCCTGGCCCACCGCCACCGCGTCCCCCTCACCCCGCGCGGCAAGGGCACCGGAAACTACGGCCAGGCGATCCCCCTGTACGACGGCGCGGTCCTCGACCTCACCGGCTGCGGCCGGATCCTCGACGCCGGCGACGGCTGGATCCGCGCCGAGGCCGGGGCGAGGATGTCCGACCTCGAAAGCCACGCCCGCACCCTCGGCCAGGAGTTGTGGATGTTCCCGTCCACCTTCGGCACCACGGTCGGCGGCTTCCTCTCCGGCGGAAGCGGCGGCACCGGCTCTCTCGTGCACAAGACCAACAGCGACGGTTTCGTGCAGGAGTTGACGGTGGTGCCCTGCACGGCAGACGCCGAGCCCTTCACCGTCCGGGACGCGGAGGCCCTGCCGTACATCCACGCCTACGGCACCACCGGGATCATCGCCACCGCGACCGTACGGCTCCAGCGGGCCCGCACCTGGACGGGCCTGTTCGCCGCCTTCGCCGACTGGGCGTCCGCCACCGCCGCGCTGTCGGCGCTCGTACGCCTCGAACCGGCGCCGCGCCTGGCCTCGCTGGACGAGGCCGGCCTTGTGGGGGTCTACCAGCCCGACCCGGCGCTGGATCCCACGGCCCTGAGTGTGCGCGCGATCATCGAGGAGGAGGCCGTCGACCAGGCACGGGCGATCGTCCGGTCGCACGGCGGCAGCGTCCTCGACATCCGGCCCGCACCGGACGGCCCCGCGCTGATCAGCTCGATGTCCTTCAACCACCCCACCTACCACCTGATGAAGGCCGAGGACGGCTGGTTCCACCTGGAGATCGGCGGCGACGTCCTGCTCGGCGACACCACCGAGATCCGGAAGGTCTTCCCGGACACCCTGCTCCACCTGGAGGGCATGCGCTCCGGCACCGTCGGCATGCTCATGGCCCGCTACCAGGACGAACAGACCGTGTACGCCGGCACAGCCGCCCTGGAAGCCCTGGGCGTCCGCGTGCACAGCCCGCACAACTGGTACGTCGACCGCCGCCTCGACCTCGTACGGGAGACGGTCCGCACCGCCGACCCCCTCGGTCTGCTCAACCCCGGCAAGATTCCCGCCGCTTCCGAGGAGACGCCGTGACCTTCACCCGGTTCATCGACCTCAGCGGCCCGGAGATCGAGCGGTTCGGCGAGGACACCGTCGCCGTGCTGCCGGTCGGCGCGATCGAGCAGCACGGGCCCCATCTGCCCGTCGCCACCGACTACTACATGGCCGAGGCGGTCGCCGAGGGCGCCGCCCGGCTCGCGGGGGAGAGCTGCGACATCACGCTGCTGCCGGGCCTCGCCTACACCAAGTCCGACGAACACGCCTGGTCCCCGGGCACGCTGTGGCTCAGCGCCCGCACCCTGCTGTCCGTCCTCGACGACCTCGGCCGCTCCCTGGCCGCAGGCCCCGTACGCAGACTGGCCTTCCTCAACGCGCACGGCGGCAACAGCGCCCTGCTCGGCGTCGCCCTGCGCGAACTGCGCACCCGCTACGGCCTGCGCACCTTCCTGCTGCACGCCTCCCTCCCCGCCGACCAGGGCGGCACGTCCCCGGCCGCGGAGTTCGGCATGGGCGTGCACGGCGGACTCAAGGAGACCGCCGCCATGCTCCACCTCCGCCCGGACCTGGTGGACATGAGCCAGGCGCGCCGCAGCGTCCCCGAACACCTCACCGCGTACGAGCACATCGGCTTCGGCAAGCCGGTGTCCTTCGGCTGGACCAGCGACGACTTCGCCACCGGCAACGGCCTCATCGGCGATCCCACGGGAGCCACGCCCGAACTCGGCCGCAAGCTCGTCGACGCGTCCGTCTCCGCGGCCGCCGCCGCGTTGCGCGAATGCGCGCGCTTCCTGCCCGACCGCCCCCTGACCTCCTGAGGGAGCCCGCGATGACCGACGCCCCGCTGCACACCCCGCTGCGTGACATCACCACCCACCACATCACCGCCGGCGACACCGTCAAGCTCGCCGTGCTCACCGGCCCCCGGGACGGCTCGCCCACCACGGTCGTCTTCGAGGTCTGGGAACCGGGCGGCGCCCAGCCCCTCAACTGGCACCCCGAGTCCGTCGAGACGTTCGTCGTGCTCGCCGGCCACGGCCGCGCCGCCAGCGACGAGCACGAGCGCGACCTCGCCCCCGGCGACGTCCTGGTCCTGCCCGTCGGCTCGAAGCACCGCATCGTGAACACGTCCGCCACCGAACGCCTCTACACCCTCACCGTGATGGCCCCCGACGAGGGCTTCGCGGATCTCATCGAGCGTGGACCGGTCGCCACCCTGGACGAGCGGGATCTGGCCGTCCTGCGAGCGGGAACGCCGTGACCATGGATCTCTTCGCCGCCTTCTGGGCCTACGAACAGGCGCTCGCCGCCAACGACTTGACCGGGCTGGACCACTGGTTCCTCGACGCCCCGGACACCCTGCGCGCCGAGGGCGACAACGTCCTGGTGAGCCACACCGCCATCGCCGACTTCCGGCGGGGGAGGGGAGGGGCTCCCGCCCGGGTGGTCGAGCGGGTGCACGTGGTCCGGCCGACGGTGGAAGTCGCGGTCGTGACCGCCGAGACACGGCGGCAAGACGGCACGCGCGGGCTCCAGACGCAGGTGTGGCGGCACACCGACGCCGGGTGGCGGATCGCCGCCGCGCACGTGAGCGCCGTATCCGCGCCGGCGCCGGACGACCGCCCTGACCCGGCGGTGTGGCGGGTGGCCGACGGGCCGCTCGTGGCGTCCACCGGGCAGGGCCCGCTGGCCCATGTCCGCCTCGCGGTGAAGGACCTGTTCGCGGTGGCGGGACAGCGCGTCGGCGCGGGCAACCCCGCCTGGCTGGCCGAGGCCCGCCCAAAAACCGCTCACGCCGACGCCGTACGGCGGCTGCTCGACGCGGGCGCCGAACTCACCGGCATCGCCCAGACCGACGAACTCGCCTTCAGTCTCGCCGGCACCAACCCGCACTACGGCACCCCCGCCAACCCCGCCGCACCCGGCCGGATCACCGGCGGCTCCAGCAGCGGCCCTGCCGCCGCCGTGGCCCGCGGCTGGGCGGACCTGGGGCTGGCCACCGACACCGCCGGTTCGATCCGTGTGCCCGCCTCCTACTGCGGCCTCTACGGCTGGCGGCCCACCCACGGCGCCACCCCCGACGGGGGCCTGCTGGCGCTGGCCCCCTCCTTCGACACCGCCGGACTCCTGGCCCACGACCCCGTCCTGCTGCGGACGGCGGCCGAGGCGTTGCTGACGCCGGGCGACACCACCGCGCCGATCACCCGATGCATGGTGGACGAGGAACTGGTGTCGCTCGCGGCACCCGAGGTCCGCGCCTCCTTCGAGGCCGCCTGCCGGGCACTGACCCTGCGTACGGCGCTGCCCCTGGCGCCTGCGCGCACGGGAGCCGCCGAACACCTGGAGGAGTGGTTCGCCGCCTTCCGCACCGTCCAGGCCGCCGAAGCCTGGGAGCGGCACGGCGCGTGGATCACCCGTCACCCGGGCGCGCTCGCCCCGGATGTCGCGGCGCGCTTCGAGAACGGACGCCGGGTGAGCGCGGCCGAGCGGGCGCGGGCGGAACAGGTCCTGTCCGACGCGCGGAAGGCGCTGGACGCCGTACTTCCGCCCGGAACCGCCCTGCTGCTGCCCGCCACGAGTGGCCCCGCCCCTCTCGCCGACGCGCCGCCCGAGGAGGTGGAGGCCGTCCGTGCCGCCACCCTCCGGCTGACCTGCCTCGCCTCCCTGGCCGGACTCCCGGCGGTCGTCGCCCCGCTGCTGCGGGTGCGCTCGCTGCCCGTGGGCCTGTGCGCGCTGGGCGCCCGGGGCACCGACCGAGCCCTGCTGGACTTCGTCACCGATTCGAGGAACCCCGCGCATGCCTGAGGCCCACGGCCTGATCGGTCCCAACCCCCGCAACGCCTGGCGGGCGCACGGCAAGACCGTCGTACTGGCCCGCCCCCACCGCGACCCGCACCCCGTCACCGTCGAGGCACTGCCACAGACCGTGACCGCCGACCTCGCCGCGACCGCGCTGATCGTCGTCGACATGCAGAACGACTTCTGCTCGCCCGACGGCTGGCTCGCCTCCATAGGCGTGGACGTGGCCCCCGCGCGCGCCCCCATCCCCGTCATCGCCGGCCTGCTGCCCCCGCTGCGCGCCGCGGGCGTCCCCGTCGTCTGGCTCAACTGGGGCAACCGCCCCGACCGGGCCAACCTCCCGCCCGGCGTCCTGCATGTCTACGACCCGGACGGCACCGGCGGCGGCATCGGCGCCCCGCTCCCGGGCGGCAGGGTACTGGAGCAGGGCAGCCCCTCGGCCGCGATCGTCGCCGAACTGGAGACCGCGGACGGCGACCTCCATGTCTCCAAGTACCGGATGAGCGGCTTCCAGGACACCGAACTGGACAGCGTGTTGCGCAACCTGCGGGTCGACACCCTGCTGTTCGCCGGCGTCAACGCCGACCAGTGCGTCCTGGCCACCCTCATGGACGCCGCGAACCTCGGCTACGACGTCGTCATGGTCCAGGACGCGGTGGCCACCACCTCGCCCGCGTACTGCATGGACGCCACCCTCTACAACGTCCGCCAGTGCTTCGGATTCACCCTCACCGCCGGGGCCCTGCGGGAGGCCCTGAAGTGAGGCTCCTCCAACCCGGACTCGGCCCCCTGGACGGTGACCACTACCTGGCCGCCGACCCGTCCCGGGTGCACTGGGGCCTGCTGCCCAACGCCACCGCCGAACCGGCGCTGACCGTCCGCTCGGGCGAGACCGTCACCTTCGACACCATCAGCCACGAGGGCATCCTCGAAGACCAGGGCCGCGACCCGGCCGCCTTCTTCGGGGCGGCCGGTATCGCCGCGAACGGCCTGCTGCACGACGCCGTCGAACTGGCCGCCTCCGCACGCGAACACCTGCCGCAGACACACGGCCCGCACGTCGTCACCGGACCCGTGGCACTGCACGACGCACGGCCCGGTGACGTACTGGAGGTCGAAGTCCTGACCCTGCTCCGCCGCGCTCCCTACGGGGTGATCAGCAATCGGCACGGCAAGGGCGCCCTCCCCGGCGAATATCCGCAGACCCCCCAGGGCGAGCCGGCCAGCATCGTCGCGACCGTCGGAGACGACGGCCGGGGCCGGCTCCCGGTCGGTGACGGCCGCCAACTCGGCTTCCCCCTCCGCCCCTTCCTCGGCATCATGGGCGTCGCCCCGGCCACCGAATCCCCCGTCCACTCCGTCCCTCCCGGCCCGCACGGCGGGAACATCGACGTCCGCCACCTCGGCACCGGCGCCCGGCTCTTCCTCCCCGTCCAGGTCCCCGGGGCCCTCTTCTACGTCGGCGACCCGCACTTCTCCCAGGGCGACGGCGAAGTCGCCCTCACCGCCTTCGAGGCCCCCCTGCGCGCCACCCTCCGCCTCACGCTCCACACGGACCCGGCCACCCGCTCTCTGGCCGCCCGGCTGCGCGCACCGTTCGCGGAAACGCCGTCCGAGCACATCGTGCTGGGCCTCGACCGCGACCTCGACGAGGCCCTGCGCAACGCCGTACGCGACGCACTCACCCTCCTCACCCACCGGTTCGCCGTCCCCGGCCCCGTCGGCCTGGCCTACCTCAGCGCGGCCGCCGACTTCCACGTCTCCCAGGTGGTCGACATCGTCAAGGGCGTCCACGGCCGCATCTCCAAGGCGGACCTGATGTGCTGAGCCGTTGTCGTCCGAGGGCTGACCCCGGGCCGACCAGGACGAACCAACCGGCGGGCGGGCGCATGGCCGCGATCACGTCGCTGGACACAGCCATGAGGGCAGACCATTGCTACCGGTAAGAGCTTGGCGTAAGAAGTGTCTCTCGGCGCTGCCGTCCCTCAGGAGCCAACCCGCCCCCATCCGCGTATCTCACTCACCACGGGATACAGGCACCGCTCCAGACCCATCAGGGACTTCGCCAGAGTTCACGGTGACGAGCCGAAGTCAGTAACCGTTGAGTGAAGTGGCGGCCCATGTCTGAGGGATGTCCCTCAGCGCTGTGCAGGGGCCGCAGGTTGTTTCGGCCGCTGCCAGTCTCGACCTTGGACGATCGGTGGGCAAAATCCCAGCCTCTCCTCGGCGCAAGTATCACCGCGCCGGCTGGCGCTGATCGTGCGCGGCCACTGGGGCATCGAAGCCCTGCACCACGTCCGCGACGTCACCTTCGGCGAGGACGCCAGCAAGATCTGGACCGGGCACGGGCCAGAGAACATGGCCACCCTGCGCACCCTCGCCCACGGCCGCCTCCGCGACGTCGGACACGACAGCATCGCCGCCGTGCGCCGCGAAATGTCATCGACGCCTTCACCGCCCCACTGGACCTCCTCGGCGTCCCCGCGTGACCAGCACGAACATCGCCCATCACCGACTTTGCAACGGCCGTGGAGGGACTCGGCCCCTGGGACGGGTCCCATGCCAGGGAGCGATTCAATGACTTCGGCGCGCTCGTCGACGTGGAAGGCTTCGCGGATCTCCCGGTCGGCGTCTTTGATCCATTCGTCGAGCATGAGGAGCTGGTGGGCGAGGTCGCACACGAGTTCCGCGGCCCGCTCTTCGCCCGGGCGAGCCGTCACCTGGGACCGGGCTGCTTCGAGCGCGCGGGCGGCGACATCGGCTGCACTGCGGAGCGCACGTCGGGCCAGCCCGCCTTGCCCGCCACTGGCCCTGGACCCGCGAGATCACAGACGCCCTCGAACGGCTCGCACTCCTGCCGAATGCCGGATGACCAGCAGCTTCCCCGCTCCTGCGAGCAGCATCACCCCCACCCCGAGCTGTGAAACCCGGCGTCCGCCCGAGACGACACCAATGGGCCATCGCCGAAGTCCGCGGCCCATTTCGTTGCCGATGGCCGGGCACGGCGGCGCTGTGCCGCCTGATCATCACCGAGCTGCCCAGATGCCGGAACTCGCCGACATCGTCGGCACAGGCTTCGCCATCGACCGCGGACCCTTCTTCGACCGGCTCCGCGACTACCCGGACGCCGAGGCACAGGCCGGCACACTCGACTCCCGTTCGGCCGACGGACAGCCCCAGTCGGCATCCGAAGTGGCCGAACAATTCCTCGGCATGATCTGCAGCCAGTTCCTGTGGCCCCAAATCGTACGGACCGACTTCGTCCCGCCCAACCCACCGACGCCGCGATCGTGGACGAAGCCGTCGCCCTCATGCTCAGTCGCTACAGCTCCGGATCCTGAACCCCGGACTACCGGTTCACGCAGCCAGGACCCCGAAACGCCGCCCTACCGGTACAGGTGCAAGTGGCCTCCCGGTATTGCCGGCGTGCGCCAGTCCGCGCCCCGGCCGAACGCGGCCACCGCCGGCGCAATCCGCTCTGGCGAAACACCGACGGCTCACTGACCGCCTGGTAGTCGCACCCAGCACACCAGCCGGTCCGACGTTGCTCGACACCTCGAAGCGTGAAAACGGCCGTCCTGCTGTCTCACGAACGAGCCGGGATCAGCAGGTCAGGTGACCCCGGCGAGCTTGAACAAAGGCTGAGCCGGGACGCTTTCCCAGTGCCGTGTCAGGGCGGCGGCGACTTCCGCGGCTGCTGGAGCTGCGGCCAGTGACCGCTGTCCAGCAGGACGACGTTCGCGGCCTGGCGTTCTCCGCGAGACTGTCGGCGTACTCCACCGGCCGGTACTGGTCGTCTCTGCCCCAGAACACGAGGGGAGGGCTGGTGACGTTCGCCGGACCGGGCTCCCACTCCGCCCCCGTATGGATTCCCGAGCGGACGAGGCGAAGGATGTTGTCCTTCATCGTGGCGTCCAGCCGGCTCACGGCCTCGTCGGCATGATGGGCGGGCTCTCCTGCCCGGGTGTCTGCCAGATCTTCGGGGGGGAATCCACTCGAGCGCAGGGCTGATTCCCGAGTCTCCGCCGGCCCAGGTCCTCACCAGGTCGGGGCGCAGCGAGGCGAAGTGCACAGTGAGGGCGCTGCCCCAGTCGTGGCCCACGACGTCCCATCCGGCGCCACATTCCGGCCCGGGGCGTGTCCGGAACACCGTGAACGAGTACGGCAGGCGCGAGCTCTCTCCAGTCGACTGATGGATTCAGTGAGTTGCGCGGGTCGGGCTTCACCGGGGAGATCGCCGACGGCCAAGTGCCTGCCGGGAGACCATCGGCGAAGGGCAGCGGGACGCCTGCCGCCCTTCGCCGAAGCCACCGCGGTAGCGGTCGGCGTCCTTGCCCACCGCCACACCGGATCGGTTGGCCCTCCCGCCGCTTCCTGTCAGCCCGGGACCACCGGCAGGACGAGGCGGGAGGGCCGGGCCGGGTCGTGGAAGACCTGCTGGCGGGCCACCCGGGCCGCGGTCGCGCTCTCCTCCGGTTCGCCCGTGTTGAGGTTGCGGTCCCAGCGCGGGAAGTTGCTGGAGGTGATCTGGAGCCGTATGCGATGCCCGGCACGGAAGACGATGCTGGTCGACCACAGGTCCACGACGTGCTCGGCCACTTCGCCCGGCGTCGCTGCCCGCACCCGCACGATGCCGTCGGTCACGTTACGGGAGACGCCGTTCTCGTCGACGTCACACAGGCGGGCCACCCAGTCGGTCGAGGGGCCGTCCGTGGCGGCGAAGAGCACCGCCCGCACGCGACCGGTCACCTCGGTGTCCTCGGCAAGCGGTTCGGTGGTGAAGACCAGGACGTCCTCGCGCGCCTCCACTGCCGTCTGGTCGAGCGGCCCGGGACGGAAGTCGTCGGTCAGCAACAGGGCTCCGCCGACCGTGGGCACCGGGTCCATCGGGTCGTAGGTGAACTCCTCGAACTGCTCGGCGACAGGCGGCGGTTCCTGCGTCAGGCGCCCGTCCGCGCGCAGGTGGAAGTCCGTGTCCACGGCCCGCGACAGGGGCCATTCCGTCTCCTCGCGCCACTGGTTGACGCCCATGACGAACAGCAGCACCTCGCCCGTGTCCGGCTCCAGCGTCTTCCCGTCGCCGATCGTGCGCTGGTACCAGTCGAGCTGGAGGCCGTTCAGGGGGCCGCGCATGCCCATGAAGGCGGAGTTCGCGGCGAACCCGAAGTTGACGTCGCCGATGACGTGCTGCTGGTTGGCGTGACTCCACGGCCCCATGACCAGCGTGGCGGACCGGCCCGCGCGGCGCATCGCGGTGAAGTTGTCGAGCGTTCCCTGGGTGAAGATGTCGTACCAGCCGCCGACCTGGAAGGTGGGCAGGTCGACCTCGTCGTGCCGGCCCTCGACCCGGCAGGCCCGCGCCCACTCGGGCTCCCGCCGGGACCGCTCGTAGCCCAGCTCGGGAAGTTCGTGCCGGACGAACGCGGGGAAGTGCCCGGCGGGCAGTTCGCCGTAGCCGCCGCCGGCCAGGCCGTCGAGATCCTGCACGAGCCTGCCGAGGCTGCCGACGAGCGTGGCGGGGTCGGTGCCGTGCCGGCGCATCATTGCGTCGGCGCCCATCATGAGGGTCCACGGCGCGGTGATACCGAGCTCGATCGCGCCGCCGCGCGTCCACAGTCCGTCGTCCGGGTCGGACCACGTGACCATCGGTGCGATCGCCTTCAGCTCCGGCGGCTTGGACAGCGCCGCCATCCACTGCGTGTGGCCGAAATAGCTGGCGCCGATCATGCCGACGGAGCCGTTCGCGCCGGGAAGGGCGGCAGCCCACCGTACGGTGTCGTACCCGTCGCTCTCCTCGTGCGTCCACGGCTCCCACTCACCCTCGGAGGCGAACCGGCCACGGGTGTCCTGGAGGACCACCATGAAGCCGCGCCGGGCCGCGGCCAGGGGATCGAGGACGGCGATCGCCAGGGCCATCTGCTTCCCGTACGGCAGCCTGCTGAGCAGGACCGGCCACGGTCCGCTGCCGCCGGGCCGGTAGACATCCGCCCGCAGCACCGCGCCGTCACGCATCTCCACGGGTACGTCGAACTCGATCTGTATCTCCGTCATGTGCCGCTCCGTTGCCTGCCACGACGTCTTCGCGAGACATGGTCGATCGGGGCTCCACTCTCGCGACACCCCCGAAAGGGGGTGACCACGGCGCTCTCGGGACGCTTACGCCACCGTGTTCAGCAGGTCGGCCAGTACGTCGGGCCGTTCGAGGGCGATGAAGTGACCGGCCTTCGGTACCTGCGTGAAGTCGGCGGCCGGCAGCAGCTGCTTGTCGGCCTCCCGGTCCGAGGGCCGGGACCAGTCTTTCTCGCCGTAGATGAGGTGGACGGGAGCCTTGACCTCGGGGTAGCGCGAGCGGGCCGCGATGAGACTGGGCAGGGCCTGGTACACACCTCGGGCGACGGTCGGGTAGCCGGTGCGCCGGCCCACCTGGAGCAGCTCGTCCACGTAGTCCTCGCGCAGTGCGCTCTTGTCTCCCAGGCCGCCCTGGAAGATCTTGCTGAGGGCGGGCTTGGGCTCCACCCCGGCGATCACCGGGCCCACTCCGGGGGCGAGGACACCGCTGACCACCACGCGGGCGAGGAGGCCGGAGCGGGCGATCCCGCCGCGGAAGTCGTAGGTGTTCACCGCGACGACGCGCCGGACCCGTTCCGGGAGATCGGCCGCGGTGGTCAGGGCGAGCACCGCCCCCATGGACTCGCCGACCAACGTCACGTCGTGCAGGTCGAGTTCGGTGAGGAGCCGTTCGACGCCCGCTCGCATGGCCGGCTCGTCGTACGACGCTCCGGGCACGATCTCGGAGTAGCCCATCCCCGGCAGGTCGAGGGCGTACACGGTGTAGTGGTCCGCGATCAGCGGGATGAGGTGGCGGAAGTGCTCGGCCTGGGTGCGCACGGTGTGCAGCAGGACCAGGGGGGCACCGGTGCCCGCCTTGAGGTAGCGCAGCGTTCCCTCGCGGCTGTGTCGTCCTGCGCGCGGGGCGATGGTGTGGCTGGTGGTCCCGGGGATGTGGATCGTGGGACGTGATTCCTGGCTGGGCATTTCGCCGACTCCTTGTGCGTGAACTGCGAATGGGTGATTCGGGTGCGGGTTCGACTGGGAGGGGTGACACCGGTGTCGCCCGGGCTACGGCGCCCGCTGTGGTCCGCGACCTACTTGGCCAGCTCGGCGTACAGCTCTTCCGCCAGCGCCTTGCCGATGCCCCGGCTGCCGCCGGTGACGAAGACGTCAGCGTCCTTCAAAGCGGTCATGACTGCCTCCACAAGAAGGGGAAACCGTTCGGTTTCCATCACAGTAAACCGATCGGTTTCCGGGTGCAAGTCCATCGAAGGAACCCGTCGCGGCAGGCCGGCTTCAGGGTGTCGTTCCGGCGTGCCGGCAGGTCCCATAGCGCCGTGGTCAGGTCCACGATGTATGACGAAGCCCTCTGGCTCCGGCTCCTGCGCCGCGCGGCCGCCACGGTTTTCGACCGGGGCGCGGTCGCGCTGAGCCCGCGACAGCTGGAGGTGGACGTGAAGGCCTCGGCCATGGCGGTCCACTCGCTGTTCGGCAGCAAGGCCGGTCTGCTCAGCGCCATGTATCGGGAGGCCGTGCGCCTCTTCGTCGAGCGTCTGGCCGCTGCCTGTCCGGCGGACGACCCGGCCGGGGGCGGTACGGCACCTTCTCGCGCACCGGGCCGGCCTGGTGGCGCCCGAGGTGGACGTGACCCCGGAGGATCTGCGCGCCTGGGAGCCGGTCGCCGACACGCTGGCCCGGCAGGCACCTGCCTGGGCGCCCGGGACGGCGTACGCCTACCACGCGCTCACGTTCGTGATCCGTCTCGGGCCGACCTATCGGGAGTACGCCATGGCCAACCCGCACCCTGGCGCGATCCTCTTCTTCGGCCGCGACGCCCAGTGCCCGTCCGATGCGGACAGGTCGCGTGGGGTCGCCGAGACGTACCGGCCCTCGTCGACGCCGCGGGCAGCGGGCCGGGCAGTTCGGTTCCGCCTCGGATCCCGAGGTCATCGCGCTGTCGGTCTGGGGAGCGGCTCACCGTCTGGTCTGCCTGGTGCTGTCCCGGAACGAGCCGCCGGAGTTCGCGCTCGCCGGCTGTGGCCTGCCGCTGAGGGTGCGGTCGGCGGGAGTACCGGTTCCGGCGCCCTTCGAAGACGGGTGGAGCGGGGGTGGTTGGCAACTCGGGCCTGCGGCTCGGTTCCGCAACTCGGGCTTGCATGTGAAAACCGGTCAGTTTACGGTGGTGAAACTGATCGGTTTCTCGTCGTGCAGGCGGGCGAGTTCCGGACCCGAGTCACGAGGAGCATGGATGACTGCCGCGCGCGACGCCGAGGGACAACCGCCGAGTCCCAGGCTTCCGGCGAAGTTGGCCGCCCACCCGTCGGTGCAGGCCGTACTCGCCCGGCGCAGGGCGGGTGGCGCGGCACGCCCGCCGGAGGTGATCGACGCGGCGTGGCTGCGCGAGCTGTGTCTGGCTGCCGGCGCGGACGACGCCGCCGCGGTCAGCGTGGACCACCCCGATCTGGCCGGTGAGCGCGAGTACGCACAGTCCGCGCTGCCCGGCACCCGCACCCTGATCGCGATGGCGGTCCGGATGAACCGCGACAATTGCCGCTCCCCGGCCCGGAGCGTGGCCAACCAGGAGTTCCACCAGACCGACGAGCAGGCCAACCACGCCGCCCGCCTGGTCACCCGGGCGCTGCAGGACGCCGGTTACCGCGCGCTCAATCCGTCCGTCGGCTTCCCGCAGGAGATGGACCGCTTCCCCCGGGAGCGGATCTGGGTGGTCGCGCACAAGACGGTCGCGGTGGCCGCCGGGCTCGGCGTGATGGGCCTGCACCGCAACGTCATCCACCCGAAGTTCGGCAGCTTCGTCCTTCTGGTGACCGTCCTGGTGGACGCCGAGGTGAGCGAGTACGGGCAGAAGTTGGACTACAACCCCTGTATCGACTGCAAGTTGTGCGTCGCCGCCTGCCCGGTCGGTGCCATCCACAAGGACGGCGCCTTCGACGGCCTGGCCTGCACCACGCACAACTACCGCGAGTTCATGAGCGGGTTCACCGACTGGGCGCAGACCGTGGCCGACAGCGAGGACGCCGCCGACTACCGCTCCCGGGTCACCGATTCCGAGAGCGCCTCCATGTGGCAGAGCCTGAGCTCGCCCCCCGGCTACAAGTCCGGCTACTGCCTTGCCGTCTGCCCCGCCGGCGAGGACGTCCTGGGCCCGTACCTGGACGACCGCAAGTCGTTCATGGACACCGTGCTACGACCGCTCCAGGACAAGAACGAAACCCTGTACGTCCTGCCGGGTTCCCCCGCGCAGGAGTACGCCCGGCGCCGCTTCCCCCATAAACCCGTCAAGGAAGTCACCGGCGGCTGGCAGGCCCCGGCGAAACGTTCCGCGTCCCCTGACCGAGAGACACGTACTTCATGAGCGGCATTCACCCCTTCCGCGTCCTGCGCGCCAAGCCTCTGTGGATCGCCAATGGCGTCATCACGGGCGTACTCGCGCTCCTGTTCGCCGTCTTCTACGTCGGCGCCAACATCGACCCGGTCGATCACATGACCAAGCTGCCGGTCGGCCTGGTCAACGCCGACAAGGGAGCCGCCGTCGGCGGCAAGCAGGTCAACCTCGGGGCTCGGATCACCGAGTCGATCAAGAAGTCCACCACCGGCGGGGACAAGATCGACTGGAAGGTGATGGACCAGAAGGAGATGAAGGAGGAGCTCGGCAAGGGCAGGCTGTTCGGCGCGCTCGTCGTTCCCGCCGACTTCACCTCGGCCACCACCGCACTGACCGGCACAGCGCCCGCCGGAACCCCGGCCCGCCCGACGCTGACGGTGCTGACCAACCAGTCCGCCGGCAGCATCGGCTCCAGCCTGGCCCGGACGGCGACGACGACCGCGGCTGAGCACGCCTCGCTCCAGCTCGGCAGGCAACTGACCGCGCAGACCGGCTCCCAGCAGGCGAAGCTGCCCGCCGCGGCACGCATCCTGCTCGCCGACCCGGCCGCCGTCACGGTGAAGGACGGCCATCCGCTCGACTCGCACAGCGGCCTGGGCCTGACGGCGTTCTACTACGCGCTTACCCTCGTGGTCGTCGGCATGCTTTCCGCCAACGTCATCAGCGGCCAGGTCGACCACGCCCTCGGCTACACCCACAACGACATGGGCCCGCTGCGCCTGCATCGCCCGCTGATCCGGGCGACCCGGGTCCAGACCCTCGCCATCAGTAGCACCCTCATGGCCGGACTGTCCCTGCTGATGGGCACCCTGGTCATGGCGGGCGCGGTCGGCATCATGGGCATGGACGCCTCCCATCTGCCCCTGCTGTGGCTGTACTCGGTGTGCGCCGTCGCCGTCACCGGGATCGGTGCGCTCACCCTCCTCGCGGTCTTCGGCACGCCCGGCATGCTGGTGGTCACGCTGGTCTTCATCGGGATGGCGGTACCCACGGCCGGCGCCACTACCCCCATCCAGGCACTGCCCGGCTTCTACCGCTTCCTCGCCGAGTTCGAGCCCCTGCGCCAGATCACCGGCGGAATCCGCTCGATCCTCTACTACGACGCCCAGGGCGACGCGGGCCTGACGCGGGGCTGGGTCATGATGGCGGCCGGACTCGCGGCGGCCGCACTGTTCGGCTTCGGCGTACTGGGGTGGTATGACCGCAAGGGGCTGCACCGCATCCCGATGGAGACGGCGCCCGAGAAGACGGCGGCCCCGGCATAGCGCAGGCCACCCTCGCCACATCCCTGGGTGTCACCCCTGCCGGGGCGACGGGCACGTGCACCACCATGGCTCGGCGACGGCCTTCCCTCGGGCCGTCGCTGAGCTTCCGCGCGGACGCCACCATGGAAACCGATCGGTTTTCATTTGCTTCTCTTTGGGTTAACCTCGCGGTATGACCACCGAAGTGAAACCAAGCCCCAGGGAGCGGCTGCTGGAGGCGGCGGCCACGCTCACCTACCGAGACGGCGTCAACATCGGCGTCGAGGCGCTGTGCAAGGCGGCGGGGGTGTCCAAGCGCTCCATGTACCAGCTGTTCCAGAGCAAGGACGAACTGATCGCGGCGAGTCTGGAGCGGCGCACTTCCGCCTACGTGGCGGCGCTGCTGCCCGCGGCGGACGACGACCGCTCCCCCCGGGAGCGGATCCTGCATGTCTTCGAGCAGGTGGAAGCGCAGTCGGGCGCGCCCGAGTTCTACGGCTGCCCCTATCTGGCCGCGCAGATCGAGCTCAAGGACCAGAGCCACCCCGCGAGCCGGGTCGCCCATCAGGTCAAGGCGAACCTGACCGCCTTCTTCCGCGCCGAGGCCGAACGCGCCGGGGCGAGCGATCCCGGTCTGCTGGCCCGGCAGCTCAGCCTCGTCTTCGACGGTGGCAGCGCCCGCGCGGGCATCGGCGCGGACAAACTGACGGGGCTCATTGCGCCCACGGTGATCACCCTGCTCGACGCGGCGGGCGTGCGCTGACGGATCGTCCTTCCGGAGCGCTTCCCACGGGTTCGCCGATCAGGTCATCGCCTCGCGCCTGGGCGGCCGCGTCAGGAGAGTTTGGGGCGCGTCGAGATCAGTTGTGCGTAGGCGTCCGTCATGGACTGGCGGGCGTGCCGAAGATCGCCTTCTTGTCAGGGGAAGAGCCGGAAGAGATAAGGCTGAGACGCCGACCCGCCTGGCGATCGCCGTCCGTCGCTGGTGGAGTTCCTCCTCGTCTTGTCGCCCGGGGGCGGTGCTGGTGGGGGAGTGGTGGGGCAGAGGCGATGTCATCGGGGCTTCTCGGTGCGTGGCCGCATGCCGCGGCCGGGCGGCGGGGATCAGCTCGGGGCAGGAGCCGGGGTGATGTCCCGTAAGAAGACGGGCTTCAGCTGCTTCTCCGCCAGCGCGTCAGGCAGTTGCTCCCAGTCGAGCCCATGGGAGACGACGCGGGCGGGATCGACGGCGCCGGAGGCGGCGAGGTGGAGGCGGGCTCGTGCACCGGTTCGGGGGATTCGTCCATGCCTTGAGTATCCCCGGTCGCACGCACACAGCCTGCCCCAGCCAGTGGTAGGCATCGCGGGCATACGCAAATCCGTGACCTGGGTGAATACCGGCCCGGCCGGGACGCTGGCCACCGTGTCCGGCCGGAAGGCGGCCGGGCGCGGAACCTCAGCCAGGAGAACCGTCGGCATGACCACTGTTGCTGCGTACGCTGCCCCCGCCGCCAAGGCTCCCATGGAGCCCCCATCGAGCGCCGCCCGGCCGGCGAGTTCGATGTGCTGATCGACATCAAGTTCGGGGGCATCTGCCACTTGGACATCCACCAGGTCCGCGAGGGCTGGGGTGAGGCGATCTTCCCGATGGTCCCGGGCCACGAGATCGCGGGCGTCGTCTGCGAGGTCGGCCCCGGGGTGACCAAGTACAAGGTCGGCGAGCGGGTGGGCGTGGGCTGTCTGGTCGACTCCTGCCGCGAGTGCGAAAGCTGCAAGGCCGGAACAGCACTGTGTGCCGGGGGGGCTGTCCAGACGTGCAACGGCATCGGTCGTGACGGAGAGCCCACCTACGGCGGCTACGCCACGCACGTCGTCGTCGAGAACTTCGTCGTCCGTATTCCCGATGGGCTGTCCCTGGACGTCGCCGCGCCGCTGCTGTGCGCGGGCATCACCACGTACGCGCCGCTCAAGCAGTGGGGCGGGGGCCCGGCAAGAAAGGTCGCTGTGGTCGGACTGGGCGGTCTCGGCCACGTGGGCGTCAAGATCGCGAAGGCGCTCGGCGCGGAGGTCACTGTCCTCTCCCCGTCGCTGCGCAAGAAGGACGACGGCCTGAAGCTGGGCGCCGACCACTACTACGCGACCAGTGACCGAAGACGTTCGAGGAGCTCGCCTGCTCCTTCGACCTGATCGTCTCCACGGTGTCGGCGCCACTGGACTTCGGCGCGCCCTCTACCGGCTCCGCGCGGCCCAGGGAGTCCTCGGACTGCGCAAGAAGTACGGCGACGCCCGTCTGGAAGCCGCTTGCAGAAAGGCGATCACCGTCGGCGACCCGTCCTACCGCACCGTCAAGGGGATCCTGGTCGCTGGGACCGAGACCGAGACCGAGACCGAGACCGATCCGGAACCGGAGACCGGTGACGCCGGAGCCGCGGCCTTCCTGCACGGCCCCGAGGGCCTGTTCGCCGCCGTCCCCACCCAGACGCCCGGCGACAGCCAGGACGACCAGGACTGTGGTTGCGCCCAGGAGGCCGTCCGATGAGTGTGATGACCACCGCCCTGCGCGACTCGCTCAAGAACCTGCGGCTGTCCGGGATGCTGGAAACCCTCGACGCCCGACTCACTCAGGCCCAGAAGGGCGAACTGGGACACCTCGACTTCCTTCAGGTCCTCTGCCAGGGCGAGATCACCCGCCGCGAGTCCGTCGCTCTCGAACCGCGCCTGCGCAGAGCGAAGTTCGAGCAGCAGGCCACCTTGGAGTGCTTCGACTTCAACGCTTCCCCGAAGCTGCCCGCCGCCCAGATCCGTGACCACGCAGCCCTGCGCTGGCTCCACTCCGGCGAGTCCGTCATTCTGTTCGGACCCGTAGGCGTCTGGAAGACACACGTCGCCCAGGCCCTCGGCCACCAGGCCGTCCGCCAGGGCGCCAACGCCCGCTTCGCCAAGACCAGCCGCATCCTGGCCGAGCTCGCCGGCGGCCACGCGGACCGCACCTGGGACAAGCGCATGCGCGAACTCATCCGCCCCGACCTGCTCATCCTCGACGACGTCGCGATGCGGCAGCTGCACCCGTCCCAGGCCGACGACCTCTACGAACTCGTCTCCGAGCGGCAAGGCCGGTCCTTGATCATCACCAGCAACCGGGCGCCCAGCGACTGGTATGCGCTCTTCCCCAACCCGGTCGTCGCCGAGTCGCTCCTGGACCGCCTGATCAACGCCAGCCACCAGATCATCATGAACTGCCCCGGCTACCGCCCCAACACAAGCGACAGAAGGGACCCACCGACAAGCCGTCGGCCACCTGACGCCACGCCCAGTTGTCCGCGTTCCCTCCTGCGGCACAAACTCCCACCCCCCGCACTGGGGTTGACGTGGTAGCAGGAGAGGCGACGGCCGAGGGCTACCTGGGCGGGCACGGCTGACCAGGCCGGCCCGGGTTCACAGCCACCGCTTGGCTGCTTCGACACTGTCGCCACCGCTGGTGTTGAACGCGATCGCAGCCTTCGGCGCATGCCCTCGGACCAGGTTCACGACCTGCTCGAAGAGCGGCAGAAGGGGTTCCGGTTTGCGGATCCCGCCACCGATGACGACGACGTCCCAATCGCGCTCGGACAGTGCCGCGATCATCGCGGGCTCTGCTGACTCATCCAGCGCAATCAGCGTCATTCATGCGTCGATGGCACGGTCACCGAAACGTGCCAGTTCCTGGTCGAGGGCCGCGCGGATCACGTCCCCGTCCATACCAGGCACCGTGTTCGGATCGACTCCAAGAATGAGAACGGAAGGCATGTCCGGGAAGACGATCAGCTGCCTTCGCTGGTTCCCGAGGCGCAACGCTGCCGTCTGAGCACCAAGGCCGCTGCGAGGGCGGACGGCCACCTCGGGAATTACGTGAGGTTAGCCATGGGGAACCACGTGATCGTCCACACTGCTTGACCAGCCTTGGCTCCCTGGAGAGAGTGAGAAGGCCTTCATCGTGCCGCCCGGGGCCTCTGTCGTGACGCTCATCCACTCGGTCGCCTACGGGGCTTCCTTGCGGAAGAGAGACAGCAGGGTTCGGGCCGGCAGGGCGCCCGGGTCGAAGAACTGCGTGGCCAGAGCGGGCGGCACCGCCGTTCCCCGCATGCGGACCTCGTGGCAGGTGAAGCAGAACGCCGCCTCGAAGAGCGCCAGATCGAGAGAGTCGTCGTAGGCCCGGACGCTCCAGCCCGGCGAGAAGCCGCAGCGGTGCTGTTCACTGCCGGGCAGGCTCTCGATCAGGGCCAGGGCGGCGTCGGCCTCGCTCCCGGCCCAGTGAGCAACCGCCGTGCCGGGGTACGGGACGTCCCACCTGGCGGGAAGGGCGGAGATCCGTACGACCTCGATCAGCACGGTGGCGGTAACGGCTTCGGTGGGCAGCTGCATGAACGCAGTCTGCCCCTCAGGTTCGGAGGCCGGGAGGCACAGGCGTCGCCTCGTGGTAGTACATCCGCCACCCCACGCCCCGCCACCTCTGTGCCAGATCGAACTGTGCCTGGTCCTGCGCTCGCCGAGGACGTTCTGGAACGTCAGATGGACCAACCCCGGGGCCAGCAGCGCGCCCGAGATGTCCGAAGGCTCGAACCGGCGGCCGGCAGGTGAACTACCCGGATGATCGGGCAGTTCTGCGAGCATGGTCTCGTACGTCCACCGGCGCCCGGATCCAGCGACCTTCCCGAACCGCGGGTCGAGGAGTCGCCCGGCGAGCTCCCGCGAGGCGCGGACACGTGGATCCATGAGTCGCCGTTCGCCTGCGATCACCTGATCCACATCGTCTGTCGCACTGTCCATGGACGTATCTGACCGAGCTCACCGGGACCGGCGCAAGCCGACCGCAGCCGCTTGCCCGGAGTCGCGTCCTAGGTGGTGACGGGAAGGGGGCGGCGGTACGTGCGCTCGCTCCATTGCTTCGCCTCTGGATCCCAGGTGAAGGCGACATGATGGCCGTCCTCACGTACCGTCGCCGCGATCCAGTAGCCGTCGTGGTCCCAGCGGATCGTCGCCGCCGTGCCGGGGCGCCGATCGGACCCGCCGAGCGGTGCGTCCGCGGCGCACAGCTCAGGAAGCTGAGCGAGGGCCTCCGGTTCGACGGTCACCTTCATCTCGACCAGCCACCCGTCCTCGGTCCGCAGGTGGATGAGATCCACGACGTCGGACGGCTCGTCGAGACGCGCTCGCGCCTGCCGACGGATGAACCGGTGCATGATGTCGCGCGTCCTGGAACCCATCCCCTTGGCCAGAGCGTTCCCGAAGTAGGTGGAGATCGCCTGCAGGAACGGCGTTGCCGTCATCGTCGCCACGACGAGCAGGACGTCTGGCGACTCGGCGGCAGGTGATGCGCCGTAACCGCCGGGGCGGTCCTCGGGAAATTCTGGTGGCCCGTAGGTGAGTTCGGTGCTCATGATCCCCTGCTCGATCGCCGGCACGTGTCCCTCGTTGAGCACCAAGGTTATTGAGGGCCGCCCCGGCTGCGTCGCCCGACGGGCGAAATCCGGTTGAGCCATGCCCGTCTCCACGGCTAATTTCGGAGCTCATCGACGTGTAGCTCAGCAGGAGAGCACCGGGCTCTGGACCCGGAGGGCGCAGGGGCGGAACCTGCCACGTCGGCTTATGAACGACAACGCTGAGCAGCAGCCTCTGACCGCGCCGCCCTCGTATGCCGCAGGCCGGCTGGCCAAGGCATTCATGACCGCGCTGACCCATGAGGACCCCGACACCCGGCGCCGCGCCGAGGTGCGCGGGCAGCGCTGGCGGGAGGTCCTCGTAGGGATGGCCGCGGGCCGGCTCACGATCGGTTCGCGGACCCCGGTCGCGGGGTTCCCGGCCTGGGTCACCCCCGAGGTGCTGCGCGGCGGCTTCGCCACAGGGACCGCGAGCGCGGCCGGCCCGCTCCAGCCGTACGAAACCGAGACGGCCCGGAGTTTCGGGGTGCCCGCAGAGCGCCGTGCGATCTTCGCCCACTGTCTCACCGAGCCCGGATTCACATGGTTGTGGGCACTGTTGGACGGCGGCCGCTACCGGATCGACGTCCCCGAGGAGGCGGCACTGCTCACCATGGCCTGGCTGGTGCGGCACGGGGAGACGGACGCGGCGCTGGACCTCCTGGCGGAACTGGAACCGTTCGCCGACCGGCTGCGCTTCCTGCCCCGTCCGACGGACCGCCCCGCGCCGGACACCGGCACGGATGTCCACAGGCGCACCGTCCTGGACGCGGTCGTCACCCTGGAGCGACGACGACCGAACAGGGCCGTCGAGACCCAGCGAGAAGCACTCACCGTCTGGCAGCCGTTCGGAGACGAGCTCCTCGCACACTGGTTGCGGACGGCCGAGGAAGGCCGGGTCCTGGCACACGCCCCGGACCCCGGTTGGCTGGCGCGGGCCGAGGTCCTGCTCGGCCGCTACCGGCTGCTCGCCGCGGAGCACACGCTCTGCACCAAGCACCGCAACCCCAAGGAGAACCTGGGCATTCTGCGAGGTGCGCTGGAGGAGGTCGTCGCCGGACGGCCGCTGGACGCGCGTCGGCTCGGCCTGTTGCGGCACGCGGTGCAGTCCATGGTGCGACGGCGCGGTCGGCCCGGCTCGCCAGGCCATACGGCCCTCCGCCGCAGCCAGGCCGCGCAGGCGGAGCTGCCCTCCCACCACGCCCTGGCCCAGCTCGTGTTGCGCCGACTCGACGCCCTTCCCCAGCAGGCGGGCATCCCGGATGTGGATCCGCTGCTTCGCCCGGTGAGCGAGGAGGAGAGCCGGGCGGCAGGGCTGCCCGTCGGGGCCGTCCTGCCGCCCGCCATCGGGCAAGTGGTCGTGTCCGCACTGAGCGCTCCGCTCGGTACCCTCGTGGAACGGGGTGTCGTCCCCTCCGCCGAGGTTCTGGCCGAGCTGGTACCGCAGTTGGTCGCCGCTGCCACCGCGCGGGCGTACGGCGACGAAAGGCTGCGGGCGTTGATGGCCGCCCACTACCGGGCATTCCGCAACCGCCGCTCCCTGCTGCTGCTCAACCTGGAGCGGCAGGTGCGTATCGAGGAACTGCCTTGGGTGCGGGCGGTGTCCGGCCGGCGGTCCGCCGTATCGGGCACGTCCGACGGCGAAGGCGCACTGACCGTGCTGCGACAGCTGGGCGAACTGGCCGTGCAGGCGTTTCCGGGCACCATCCTGCCCAACCCGCTGGTCCGCGAACTCAGCGTGCTGGAAAGGCAGTGCGCCCTGGGCGTTCCGTTCGTGGAGGAGCTGGCCGCCGACATCTTCATGGGAGAGTTCAGCCGGAAGTTCCTGACGGCGGCGCGGATCGCCGGTGACCTGCTGGGCGGCACGCTGTACGAGCGGTACTACGGCATCGACTATGCGGAGGTCCGCGATCTGGCGATCGCCGAAACGGGCACGGCCCCGACCCGTTCACATCGCGCCCCGACCTCTCCCGGGTTCGCGCGGCTGGCCACCGGGCGAGCCGGGACGACGCCGGGCTCCTGGTCGGTCGCCGCGAACGGCACGGTGATCGAGCAGGCGCAGATCCTCACCACGCACAACCTGGCCACGCTGGTCCACCGGGTGGGCATCGCTCCACGGCCTGGCTGGGCCGACCTGGCGCACCGCTCGTTCGTCACCGTGTGCCGGCTGACCGCTCGTGTCCACCACAACCCGCGCCCCTTGAGCACCATCAAGGATGCCGCCTACGCGTGGCGCCAGATGGTGTTCTTCCTGTCCCTGTGTCCGCCCGAGGAGCAGCGACGGTTCATCGTGGGCCTGGGTGCGGAGACGGCCCGGCACCCCAGCCACGTCGAGCCCCGTCTGGCCCCGGCCCTCACGGGCCTGGCCCTGGTCGCCGAGGGCGGCACCTTCGGCGGTGACGGAACGGCGGACGCCTGCCGCAGCAGGCGTTTCCTGGGATGGAGCACCGACGGTCACTGGATGCGGTGACGCCTCCAGGGGCCGCCTCCCGCGCTGACCGACCGAGCAGGAGGGGCATCGCCGGGAGGCAGGCGCGATAACGGACGGTTGCCCTGAAAGCGGTCGCCGAGGCGTGCGGTCGCGCATGGTGGCCCGGAAGCCTGCTGGAGCAAGGCCGGGCAGGTGACGAACTCGTCTACGCCGGAGGAGTGCGCGCGGTCGTCCTCGATCCGGGAGTGCGCCGCAACCTGATGGGCTGGCGCGACCGGATGCGTGTCGAACTCACTCAAGCCACCCGCGACGCCCCGGGCCTGATGCGCTCCTGGCGCCACGACCCGGATCCCCACGACGCGTTCCTCCTCAGCCGACCGCCTGGCTCAGGGGTACGCGCAGACCGGATGCCCTCCGGCCGCCGACATCAGCTTGGCCAACCTTGATCGGGCGGAGCCAGATCATCCCGAGCAGCTCGCGCGCACCAGCGGCATGATGAGCGGACGAGACACCGCGCCCTCGCCCAGCCCAGCGGTGTAGGCCTGCTTCGCCACACCGACCAGTGCGTCCCACATCCGCGCTTCCACGGACGCCCGCTCCGTCTGCCGATTCCGATCACCGCACCCCCGTCTCCTGCAACCACCGGCACCCGGAGGGCGAGGGCCACCGAACTTCCCGCGGAGGTCGCCATGTTCGGTGGCGTGGGGCGGACGGGCTGATCTCCTTCGGTTGATCTCCAGCGCGGACAAGAGGAAGCGTGGTATGGACCCGACGTCACAGAGCCGCACTCGTCGAGTGCGGCTCTGTGGGTGGGCCGGCATGACCACCGGAGTCGTGCAGGGCAGGTCAGAGCGTGGCGCAGCCGACCGAGACCGGCAGGCGGGCCGACCAGCGGTTGGAGATCACGTCGTAGGCCTGGGCGTGGCCGTTCACCGGGCGGCCGTAGGCGGAGCAGTCGGTCAGGTTGGTCCGCTTGCCGAAGCTGCCGCCGGCGAAGCCCGCGTGCCTGGTGGCGTTGACGGTGCCGGACCACAGGACGCGGTTGTCGCTGTTGCGGCGGATGACGAGGCGGACCTGGCCGAGGTTGTAGTGGTCGCCGTTGAGCTGGATGCGCGGGATGTCCTGGTCGCTCCTGCTGGTGCCGGTGTCGCCGTTGCTTTGACTCCCCGGGTACCACCGGGACTTCCACACTCGGGTGGACACCCGCCTGTCGTCGGCCTGGGCGTTGTCGATGCGGGCCTGCTCCCGGACCCGCGGGTCGGCGCAGACCAGGTCGCCCGGGTATGCGTCGCGCCAGACATAACCGGTGGCGCAGGCGTCGGGACCGTTGCCGCCGTTGCCGGGGGAGCGGTGGGCGTCGGCCTGGGCGTTGTCGTTGCGGGCCTGATCGCGCACCCGCGGGTCGACACAGACGTGGTCGGTCGGGCGGGCCTCGCGCCAGACGTAGCCCTTCCGGCATGTGTCGGACCCGTAGTTCCCGGCCAGGGCGACGATGTTCGAGTCGCCACCGAGCGCGGCCGCAGGCGTCCCGGCCGCAGCGGTGTCGTCACCGCCGTTGTCCTTGGTGCCGCCCTTGGTGTCGCTCTGTTTGGCGGGCGTGCCGGGTGAGCCGCTCTGCTCGGCCGGCGCGGCACAGGCCGCCCCGCCGGCCGCGAGGAGGCTGACGAGAGCGATCGCGGCTGCGCGGGTCCTGACCCGGCGCGCGGTGGGGCGAGGAGTGGTGTTGTCGGTTGTGGTGCTGCCGTACTGGATCTCGTTGCGGTACATGAATCCCCCGTTGGTTCTTGTGAGGCGGTGAGGACGGCTCAGCACTGGCCAAGGCCCCCTGCGGCCGGGTCTTCTTGGAGCGCGGTGGCCGTAACCCAGCCGAAGCCCCCGGACTTGAGACTGAGCTGCACCCATATGTCGCTCATGGAGCCGTGGGCGTTGGTGGTCTCGCCGGAGCCGTAGCAGGTGGCCGGGTACTGGCCTCCCGCTGTGACACGGCTGAGCCGGCTGCTGGTGGACGACGGGGACTCACGAACCGGCGCATCCGCCAGCGCGATCACCATCGTCGTACCTGTGTCAATGGCCGTACCCGTGTCATCAGTCGGTGAGGAGGACGAGGACGGCGGGGAAGATGAGGACGGCGAGGGCGATTCCGTCACGGACGGTTCCGCGCCGGGTGCCACGGTGAGTGTCACGGTGGTGCCCTTGGCGACCTGCTCGTCCGCCGCCGGGCTCTGGCCGAGGACGGTACCGGGCGCGGCGCTGACGGAGGCCCCGTCGCTGCCGGAAAGCCCGCTGTCCGTCTGCACCTTGAGCCCCTGCGCAGTAAGGATCTGCGTGGCCTCCTCAACCGGCATGTCCGTCACCGTGGGAACGGCGACTTCGGCGTCCTGGGTGCCGGGGTCGTCCGGCAGAGGTTCGTCCCGCGTTCCGTCCGTGCCCGGAAGCCGTACGATTCCTGCGTCCTGCCTGTCGACGTCGACGAGTTGGTAGCTCTTCACCTCCGACTTCACCTCCGTGGGCTCGATCTTGACGACCTTCTCGCGGTCATACGACGTCCACTTCTTGCTCTCGCCCTTGAACGTCACGTCGGCCTTGTCGACGTCGTGCTCGAAGGCGCCGAGCGGATTGCCGCAGCTGCACTGCACGACCGGCTTTCCGTACAGGTCGACCAGGACGGCGATGCCCGCTTCCAGCAGGGCGTCGAAGGCGACTGCCTTGCCCTTCTTGTAGTCGTGGTTCTTCACGAGGGTGTCGTTGCGCAGTACCACGGGCGTGAGCCTCTTCACGAAGCCCTCGATGTCGTCGACGTCGATGCCCTGCACCCTGGCCCACTCCGCGGCTTTACGGCGGTGTGCCGGGTCCTTGAGGAAGCGGGCGAGTTTGGACTTGGCGCAGCCCGTCTTGTTGCGGGAGCCGCCGTACAGGCCGGGCTGGTCGCCCTTCTTCGTCCCGCCCTCAAGACCGAGGGCCTCGCCGACCAGAGTGTCTGTCCCCAGGCGCAGCGCCTCGGAGAAGAAGGGCGCGGCGGCCGGCGCTCCGCGGGCGACCGCCTTGACGGCGACCTTGGCGAACACGCCTGTGCAGGCGGTGGTCGTCAGGCCGAGAGCGAGGGTGACGAGGATCGCCACCAAGGTCCCCCGAATGCTTCGCATGCCCATCCCTCTTGGTGTGGTGTGGTGTGGTGTGGTGACGCCGACTCAGCGGGTGCTGGCCGAGAGCGTCCAGCCCTGGCGGCACGTCGATCCGAAGGTGCCGTCGTCGCAGCCCTCGACGATGAAGCGGTAGCTGCCCGTCGTGCGCTTCTGCACCCACGCGCGGCCGGAGGTGCCGCCGCGCAGCTCGCGCTGTTCTCCCCGGGGCTCGTAGGAGCTGTAGTAGCGCAGCAGGAAGCGGTCGTAGCTGTACGGGGCGGTCGTCCCCCAGTCGGCGAAGGCGTAGCCGCGCCACTCCCAGGCGGCGATGACCATCCGGGCGCCCTGACTGGGCGCCAGGTGATCTGGCCGTTCTCGAAGGTCTGGCGCTTGCCCTTCCACACCCCGCCGACGGTGACGTTCCTCGTGGTGTCGATCGGGCATCCGAGCGAGCCGTTGGCGCCGCCGAGCTCCTGCCAGCGGTCGGCGATGTACTCGTTGCGGCTGATGGGCCTGCACGCGTCCGCCGTCGACGCGTCCGCGATGGCGGGAACGGTGCCGGCGAACGAGGCGGCGAGGGCGAGGGCGAGGGTTGCGAGCGAGCGGCGGGCGGTGACAGTGCGCACGGCGGTCTCCCCGTTGGGATCGTGAAGGTCCGGGTCAAGGTGGTGCGTCCGGCGGTCCGCCCCGTCCGGGTGGATGCCGGTACCTGGACTGTCCCGGAGCAGCCGCGGTCACCGCATCGGAGCTGGCACGGGAGCAACTCTGCGTGTCAGCACGGATACTGAGGGCCCCGTTCCGCCCCTACCGTTGGGCCATGCCCTGGCCCTGTCGCCTCTCGCTCGCCACCACCGTGCTGACCACGGTGGTGATCGTGGCGTGCTGCGCTCTGACGGCCGCCGCCCCCGGCGTCTCGGCCGGGGTGCTGTTCGGGATGGTCTCGGCCGTGGTCACGGGCGCGCTCTCCACCGGCCTGGGGGTGTTCGTCTCGCGCCGTCGCCCCGCCAACCTGGTGGGATTCCTGCTCACGTTCATCGGCCTGGTACCGCCGCTGGAAACCCTCCTCGACACCTACGCCCAGGTGAGTCTCACCCGCCCGCTGCCGGGCGCCGAGACGGTCAACCAGCTGGCCGCAGGGATGTGGACCCTGTGGTACGTGCCGGTCCTGCTGCTGATGCTCTTCTTCCCCGGCGGCCGACTGCCCCCGGGCCGTTTCCCCCGTCTGGTGCTGTACGGCGTGCTGATCGTCACGCCCGTCTTCATCCTCGTGGCCGCACTCGACCCGACCGCGTACGACCCGCCGTTCGAGGAGTACGGGCATCCCCTGCCCACCCTGCCCGAGTCCGTGGTCTGGGCTCTTCTGCTGCCGCTGCTCGGGCTGTTCATGGTGCTGCTGGTCTCCTCGGCGCTGGTGATCCGCCACCGCTACCGCGCGGCAGACTCGGTCGAGCGGGCGCAGTTGAAGTGGTTCGGGCTGGGTGTCGTCGCGCTGCCCGGCACGCTGCTGCTGTGCTGGGCCAACTACCTGCTGTTCGGCGAGCTCACCGCACTGATCTGGGTGGGCCTGGCAGCCCTCTGTCTCGGTGTGCCCTCGCTCACCGCGCTCGCGATCCTGCGCCACGACCTGTACGACGTGGACCGCGCCACCAGCGCCGTCGTGACCTGGGGCCTGGTGACCGCCGGACTACTCGCGGTCTACAGCGCCGCTTCCTTCACGGGCGGCCTGGCCCTGGGGCGGGGGAGTGCGGTGGCGGCGGCCGGCGTGACGGCGCTGGTCGCCGTCGTCCTCGTACCGGTGAAGAACCGGGTACGCCGCTGGGTGGACCGGCGTTTCTATCCCGTACGGGAGCGGGCGCTGGCGGCGGTGGCGGCACTGGAGCGCGAGGTACACGCGGGACGGGCACGGCCCGAGCAACTGGAGGAGGTGCTGCGCGACGCGCTGCGCGAACCCCGGCTGCGGGTCGGGTTTCTGCTGCCGGGCGGCACCCAGTTCCACGACACGGCCGGCACACTGGTGGGGCAGGGCACCGAAGTGCGGCTCGCCGGCCGCCCCATCGGGATCATCGACGGACCCTGCCCGCGCGAGGTGGCCACCGCCAGCGCGCTGCTCGTCGAGACCGTACGGCTGCGGCTCGAACTGCGCCAGGCGCTCGGCGAGGTGGAGGCCAGCCGCGGCCGGCTGCTGCGCATTGGATACCGCGAACGGCGCCGCCTGGAACGGGACTTGCACGACGGCGCCCAGTCGCGGCTGGTCAGCCTCGGCATGGCGCTGCGGCTCGCGCAGCGCCATCTCGACGACGGCAGCGTCGACGTTGACGGACTGCTCGACCAGGCCGTGGCCGAACTGGGCACGGCAGTCGCGGAGTTGCGTGAGCTCGCGCACGGCCTGCGGCCCAGCTCCCTCGACGACGGGCTGGGACCCGCCCTGGAGTCCCTGGCCATACGAGCCCCGGTGCGGCTCGACTGGCGGCTCGACGGACGGATGCTGCCCGACGACGTCGCCACCACCGCGTTCTACGTCGCCAGCGAGGCCGTCACCAACGCCGTCAAGCACGCCGAGGCCACAAGCATCGGAGTCGTCGTCGGCGAGAACGGGGACGGGGCACTGCGCGTGACCATCCAGGACGACGGGCGCGGCGGCGCCGACCCGCGCGGAGGATCGGGGCTCTCGGGCCTCAAGGACCGGGTCGCCGCGCTCGGCGGACTGCTGCACATCACCAGCAGCCCCGGCGGCGGTACGACCGTGGAGGCGGTGCTGCCATGCGTATCGTGATCGGTGAGGACTCCGCCCTGTTCCGGGAGGGACTGGCACGGCTGCTCGCGGACGCCGGCCACGACATCGTCGCCCGTGCCGCCGACGCGCCCGCGCTCGTCGCCGCCGTCACCGACAACCGCCCCGACCTGGCCGTCATCGACATCCGCATGCCGCCGGACCTCCTCGACGACGGCGCCCGCGCCGCCCGGCAGATTCGGCAGACCTTTCCCGAACTCGGCATCGTGCTGCTCTCCCAGCACATCGAGACCCGCAACGCCGTGGAACTGGTCACCCAGGGCCGTTTCGGCTATCTCCTCAAGGACCGTGTCTTCGACGTGGACGATTTCCTGGACGCTCTGCTCCGGGTCGCCGCGGGCGGCTCCGCCCTCGACCCCGAAGTCGTCTCCCGCATGATCGGCACCCACCGCGACCCACTCGCTGCACTCACCCCCCGCGAGCGGGAAGTGCTGGCTCTCATGGCCGAAGGCCACACCAACCTGGGCATCGCGCGACGGCTGTGGCTGACCGAGCGAACCGTGGAGACCCACGTCACCTCGATCATGGCGAAGCTGGGCCTCAGCACCAGCGCGGAACACAACCGCCGCGTTCTGGCGGTCCTTGCCTACCTCACGGCTCGGGGTGGCCGGTAGGGAGGGGTGGTCGCGCAGCACGGGATCTCGTGCACCGGGTAAGCCTGACCCGGTACGACGATCGCGGACTGGCCGTCAGCGCTCAATCGGGACGGGAGATCCGGTAGGAAGTCGAGCGTGACACGCAGGCAGCTCACCGACGAGCAGCGGAAGTTGATCGATCCGTTCCTGCCGATAGGCGAGTACGGGCCGTACCCTGGGCGGCTGCGTGAGCAGTTCGAAGGGGTGATCTGTCGGTTCCGTACCAGCAGTCAGTGGCGGGAGATGCCGGGCGGGTTCGGCCCGTGGCCGACGGTCTACGGTCGCTTCCGGGTAGGGAGGGACGCCGGTGTCTTCACCGCACTGCTCGAAGGCCTGATCGCCGAGGCCGCCCGTCAGGGGCAGGCGGACTTGTCCCCGGTCAGTGTGGACTCCACCCCTCCCGGGCCCGCCACGACGCCGCCGGGATGCGTATCGGCAAGGAGGTCATGGATGCCACCCCGCTGTTCAAGCAGTGGCAGGACAAGGTCTTCACCCTTGGCTGGGCCTTCACCATGGACGGCTCCGCCTCGCAGCTGGCCGGCAAGAAGGCAGTCGTCGCCGTCACCACCGGCGTCCCCGCCGACCACTACACCCCCGAAGGCTCGAACCAGGCCACCATCGAGACACTCCTGAGCAAATGGGAGGCGACCCTGCGGCTGTGCCAGTTCGACATCCAGCAGCCGATGGTCAAGGTGTACGGCACCGCCTTCGGCCTCTCCGACGAGGACCTGGCCATTGCCGCCAAGCAGTACAACGAACTGCTTGCCTCCTACGCAGCCTGACGCGCTCTCACCACCGGCCGCTTGCCTCAAGGCGGCGCGGTGGTGAGGGGGCACACCAGTCTCCGGCCGCTCTTCGCCGTTTCGGCGTCGAGCGGCCGGAGGCATGACCGCTCAACCGCAAGGTTCGCAACGCCGAGCGGCGTGCCGAGACGGCTCTCCAGGCTTGTGCGATCACCGCACAAGCCTGGCCGGAGGGCAGCTGACTACGCAGCTGATACACGCTCGGAGCAGGCCATGTCCCGGTAAGAAACCGCGGCGTCGAAGTGCGCGGAGCGCATCAGCTGCCCTGCGCAACGAGCCGGCCGTGCCGTTCTTTCAGGAAGGCACTCGAACTGACATGGCTCCGGTCGCGGCGGGTTCCGCCTGGCCATGCGGCCCAACACCGCGGCTCGCATGAGGTAATTGCCTCCGCGACAGTTGCCGTAGGACAGACCACCGGCAGCCATGCGGGCCGCATACGGACCAGCCACCGGCGAACCATCGGCTGTCTGGCGCCCGCCCGTCCGAATCGAACCGCGCCGCCGAGGGAGAAGGTCAGGAGGCGAGCACGCGCGCGTGGAGCTCCGTGACGATCTTGCGTGCCGAGGAGATCGCCCCGTGCTGCCAGGCGTCGAGATAGCTCAGGTAGTCACCTGCGAAGTACACATTGCCCTGCGCCGTGTTGAGCGGGGCGTACGCCGGCGCGTCGGGGCCTCCGGGCATCGAGTGCCAGGCTCCCTGGAGGTACGGGGCGAGCTTCCACTGGTGGGAGAACGAAGCCGCCAGCTCGGTACGGTACTTGTCGCCGTGGATCATGACGCCCTGCGCGACAGCACGCTCCAGCCGTTGGGCCGGGGTGAGCGCCGAATACACGTCTGAGTGAGCACCGGTGTTGTAGTAGCCGATGATCAGGCCACGGTCGCCGAGGTGGCCATAGGACGGGTACCAGATGTGGTCCAGGTCCATGTCGGTCTCGGTGATGCCGCCGAAGATCTTGAGGTCCTTCTCCCACCACCGGCTCTTGTACTCAAGGCCGATCTTGGAGGCGTTGGCGGGTTTCACGGCGAGGAGCGCGGTCTGCACCTTGGTGCCGAGGTTGTGCGGGGTCTTCGCGAGGACATGTGGTGCCAGGGTGGCGATGCAGTAGTCGGCATTGATCACGCGGGTACGGCCGCCTTGGGTGTAGGTGACGACCACGCCGTCCGTGGTGTTCTTGATATCGGTCACGGCCGCTCCGGTGCGGATCTTCTCGTGTCCGATGGCGCGCGCGAAAGCCTTGGGTATCTGGTCCATCCCGCTGACCGGCTGGAACATCAGCATCGCCTGGTCGTAGCCGAATTCGAACGAGAAGGTGCGGCCGACGTTGGAGGCGAAGACGTCCGACAGCGACGGAACGGCGCCGAGTTCCTCGCCGGGTGTGCCGGAGGCGCCGGGGGCGACGGTGAACCCGCGGTGTTCGGTGCCGGTGTACGTGTAGTCGGCGCCGAGCGAGCCATAGCTTTTGAGGAAGGTGAGCAGCCGCTCCTTGTCGTCGGCCGTCAACTCGCCGTCGAGAGCGCCCGCGTTGGTCGCCTTGGAGAGCAGCTCGGAGACATAGCCGTACACGTCGGCCTTCGCGGTCCGGTACTGGACCGGTTTCGTCATGCCCTGGCCCGGGTTGTAGATGAGCGCACTGGCATTGGTGTTGGTGAAGACCTCGATCGGTACGCCGAGTTCGCGGCAGTAGTCGAGGGTGACCATCCATTGGGCGAGGCGGGCCGGACCCGCATTCATGTACTGGCCCTTGCTGAAGTGGGCCGTCTGGCTGATGCCGTTGATGTCCGTGAGGCTGTCGCCGCCGCGGATGGTGAGGTTTCGGCCGCCGACGCGGTCCCGGGCCTCGAGGATCGTACAGTCGTAGCCGGCCTTTCCCAGCTCGTAAGCCGAGGTGAGACCTGCGATGCCGCCTCCGATGACGACCACTCTGGCGGGCTTGCCGCCGCGTCCCTGAAGGGCGAAGTCGCCGCGGCGCGGCGACTGGAAGGGTGCCTCCTTCTCTGCGGCGTAGGCGGCCGTGGGTGCGAGGCCGAGGGCCCCCATGGTGGCGAACATGGCGCCGGCGCCACCGGCAACTCCGACGCGACGCAGGAACGCTCGGCGACTTGTTCCGGGCCCGACCTGAGGCTGTGCCATGACTGGGCTCCCATTCGGTCTGGAATGAAGACCGGGGAAGCCTCCCAGTGATCGATTACGGCCCGTGGATTATTGATGTGACCTACACGTTTCTGCAAGCTCGCATTTCAAAAGGACAGGGGGGTCTGATGCAGGTTTGGGTGTCAGCAGGATGGGATGCTGGGTGGCTGGTCGTGGGGATAGTTGCGCCCAGGTCGGTCACGTCCGCGGGAGTGGTGTATCGGCGGCCACTCGGTGATCTCGTTAGAGGCTCTGGTGGGCAGGGCGATGTCGTCGGCTTCTGACTCGATCGGGTGGAGGCGGGCCTTGGCCAACAGGTCGAGTCCCGTGGAGCGGCGGGCCTAGTGCTGGATTCCTCAAAGGAGGTACACATATCGGCGTCGTAGAGAGCGGGTTGGTGGTGCGGTTCGGCCCCAAGCCCAGGGGCGTGCGCGAGAGTTGAGTTGGTCGGTTGCGAGGGTCGTGGCCTGGGCGGTGTCGTCGGGGTTGGCGAATGACCGACCGGCGAGGGCGGCCTTGCGGAAGATGCGCCACCAGCCTTCCTGGAGGTTGAGCCAGCACGCGCCGACGGGGATGAAAGCGTGGTGGATGCGGGGATGTTCATCGAGCCAGGTCCGGGTGGACAAGCTGTTGTGGCTGGACAGGTTGTCGGTGACGATCCAGATCTCCCCGGTCGGATTGGCGTCCTCGACCTGTTGTAGAAACCGCTGGTAGAAGACGCTGTTACGGGAGGAAGCGGTCATGGTGATCTGCTGGCTGTCCCGGACGCGTAAGGCCCCGTAGACCCAGGTTTTCTCGGGTCCGCGGCTGTAGTCGAGCTCGGCTTTGATCCGGTGTCCGTCGGGTGACCGGGCGGGTGCGGGCGGGAACCCGCTGGTACGCCCCCAACCACGTCCGCGCACTGACCATCGTCACCCTGGCGGGGGGCCTGGCCTCCACCGTCTTCGCCCCCGCCACCGCGGCCCTTGCCGACCACCTGAGCTGGCGGGCGACATACGCCGTCCTCGCCCTGGTCCTCGCCGTCGTCACCATCCCCGCTCACGCCCTCGCTCTCACAGGGCCCTGGCCTGCCGCACCTGCCACGCTTCCTCATGCCGGTGGCGGAGCAGGCGGGATCGGACGCAGCCGACCGTTCCTGATGCTGGCCTGCGCCCTGACACTCTCCGCATTCAGCGTGTACGCGGTCGTCATCGCCCTGGTCCCGCTCCTGCTCGAACGCGGCTTCACCACCGCCGAGGCCGCCTGGGCCCTGGGCCTCGGCGGCGCCGGACAGACCCTCGGCCGCACCTTGTACGCCACCCTCGCCCGAGGCACCGGAGTAACCGCCCGTACGACCACACTCATCGCGCTCGGCGGCATCACGACCGCCGCACTCGCGCTCGTTCCCGGCCCGTACGCCCTGCTGGCCGCCCTCGCCGTCGCTGCCGGAACTGTTCGCGGCAACCTCACCCTGCTACAGGCCACAGCCATCACCGATCGATGGGGCATCACGTACTACGGCCACCTCTCCGGACTCCTCGCCGCACCTGCGACCGCCGCCTCAGCGCTGGCCCCTTTTGCCGGCGCCGCACTGGCGCCGCCTCTCGGCGGATACCCCCATCTGTTCACCCTGCTTGCACTTGTCTCCGCCGTCGCAGCTCTCATCGCCGCTGTAGGCGCAACGTCGAAGCGATAGGAGGCAGATTCCAGGGCCGGATGGCCCAAAGCGCAGACTGGCTGGGGCGGCTTCCATCGGCTCCCTCGATAGAGGCGACTCCAACTGGCCTCAGTTCGCGGATGATTCGGAAGATCGGGCGCCGTGAGGTGGCTCCGCAGTGCGGGTTGGCTCCGTTGGAACGGGGGTTGGGCTGCCGCCTCGGCTCGATCAGGCGGTTGAAGCTTTTTCCGCTGGAATGAGCTGCGCCTGCAGGGCGTGCTGCTGGCGTTGTGCCCAGCGGACAGCGGGTGGTGCTGCCAAGCCCGTCAGCGCGAACATGGCTCCCGCGACATACCACCCCGGACGGCCCCAGGTGATGCAGAGTGCGATGAGCAGCCCTGGCCCGAATGCTTCGGCGAGGCCGGCGCCGAGGCCGAACACGCCCAGGTACTGGCCGGTGGCGTGCGGCGGGGCGAGGGCCAAGGAGACTTCGAAGCCCGCGGCGGAGTGCCATAGTTCGCCGATCGTGTGGATCACCACCGCGGCGATGAGCAGGGCTGCGGCGGCCCACGCCGGTACGCCCGCGGACAGCGAGATCAGAGAGCAGGCGATCAGGAAGGCCACGCCTGCCCGGCGGTAGGCGCGTGCGCCGGCGGCGGGGGAATCGACGTTGCGGCTGGCCCGGACCTGGAAGGCGACGATGATGAGCGTGCCGGTGAGCATGGTGGCCGAGATGAGCCAGTGCGGGGCAGTGGTGGCGTCGACGATCCAGAGGGGGATGGCCACGGTGAGCACCTTGAACCGGATGGCCATGATGCCGTCGAGCGCGGTCAGCAGCAGGTAGGGACGGTCCCGCAGGGCGATCCAGCGAGGACCGCCGGTAGCGGGGACGGCCGCGACGGGCGGCAGGAGGACCAGGATCACCGCGGAGACCACGAAGGCGATCGCGTTGCCGATGACCATGAGCTGATAGGCGGTGAGCGTGCCCACCTGGACGACCCAGCCTGCCAGCACGGCACCGAGGGAGATGCCGACGTTGGTCACTGCACGCAGGTAGGCCCGGAACTCCTGCGGCCGGTCGCCGCCGTAGTGCCTGATGAGCGGGGAACGGGCGGCGATTTCGGCCGCCTTCGCCGCGGCGGCGGCGCAGACGGCGAGGACGAACAGCCAGAAGCTGTCCGCCAGGACGAAGCCGGCCGTGGCCAGCGCCTGGACCACCAGGGTGGCCGCGTAGATACCTCGTGCTCCGTGCCGGTCGGCCAGATGGCCGACCGCGACGCCCACGGCCAGTGCGAGAAGACCGGCGATGCCGAGCCCGAGCCCCACCTGGCCTGCCGGCAGTGAACCGCCTCGGTGAAATACAGCACTCCGGCGGTGAGGTAGAGGCCGCTTCCGACGGTATGGACGAAGTTCGAGGCCGCGAGGACGCGCTGCGGTCTGGTGTCCGGCATCAGGCGGGGCACGACAGGCCTCCACGTCCTCGACAGGCGGTGACACGACATTCCGCCCGTTCCCGGGCATCAAGCCGGATCATGATCCGGCTTGATGCCCGGGACCACGTCACATTCGGAGGCTGCGTCGAAGAGGGTGCCGAGGGGTTCATCGCCCGGAAGATCGTCTCCTCCGGGCAGGCGGAGACTTCCGCGACTTCAATCAGATCGAGGCGTGGGCCGCGGGAATCGGCAGCGCACTCGTGAGGGAGTCGCCCGGGAGGTGAAAGGACAGCCGGCTCCCGCTCCTGGTGCCGAGCGACTTGTCCTTGCCCGGTGCCTCGGACTCATGGGTACCGGCCAGGACCGTCGATCGGAATGCCGCCACCGACGCCGCTCACGCCCCTTCTTCGGGAACGGCCGTCTCCGACCCACCCTGGTCCAGGCGGAAGGGTGGGTACTTGTCCGTCATCAGAGCGGCGTAGGCGGTGACTCGCAGGACCCACCGGTTGAGGCCGATGATCAGGTCGAACAAATCCTTCGGATACTTCTCGGTGAAGGCCAGGATCACGGCTGCGATAACCGTTAGCAGGGCGATCAGGCCGCCGGACCACCAGCCGACGTGGGCGCCGCCGAGGAAGAAGCCGATGACCATGTAATGCGGGATGGCCAGGAGCCACCACTTCACCAGCACCAGGCCGCGGGAGAGCCGCTCCGGGTAGTCGATGTCCAGCCGGGCCGGATAGTCCGGCTCCTCGCCCAAGCTGAACGGCGGGTACCGGTCGGTGCCCAGGGCGTCGTACGAGTAGTACGAGACCCTCCAACTCCAGCGAAGAACTCCCAGGTTGAAGTCGAACAGGGAGCGGGGATAGCGCTCGGTGAACAGGATGGCGAAGAACGCGATCACGGTCACCACGGTGAAGGCGATCCAGAGGAAGAACAGCACCACGTAATGCGGAATGGCGAGGATCCACTTCACGAGCCACAGCCATCGCGACAGTGGCGAGTCGATACGCGCGTTCACCCGGACCGGGCGGTCCGGAAACTCCACCAGGTTCGTCATGGTGATCAACTCCTTCGCCCCGGCGCAGGAGTCGCCGAGTGTGCTCATGACCAGCCTGACTGCTTCCGCCCGGTGCCGCGAGGGCAGTGTGGGACCGCACGAGGGCCTGTCGGCCTACACGTCCGCACGGCTGCGCGGAGATGGGCAACGGCGCCGAGAAATCGCACCTTCCGGTCGGCCGTCGGCGGCGAGTCCCTGCTGCAACCGCCTTAACCGCCGCCGTGTACGCCGTACTGGGCACCCCGTTCCCGCTGCGGGACAACGCTGCTCCGCACCGGACGTGCTGAGGATCAGTTCCGGGTGGCGGGACTGACCGTCTTCTGAACCAGAGCCGCGGACAGGCCTGGGTACACCTCGATGACGCCGGCCAGGTGCACGCAGCGCAGAATCCGCAGGAAGTGCGGACTGGTGCTGACCAGCCTGAACCGGCCGTGCCGTGCAAGGGCACGGTTGCGCGCCCGGCATAGCCGGCCCAGCCCAGTGCAGTCGATGAAGGACGTGGAGCGCAGGTCCAGGACCAGATCAGGGGGTGGACCGGCCGTCAGGGCGTCGAGGAGTGCCGTGATGGAGGGCGCCGTACGGATGTCCATCTCGCCGCGCAGCTCGACGACGTCCGTGCCGTCGACGTTGCGCATCGTGTGGGAGAACGCGAACCTGGCGTGCGTTTTGGACATGGGACCGCATGACCCGTCCGGGCCGTCGATGAGGGCCGACAGGCCCGAGCGAATTCGGTGGACGGGAGAGACGTTGGAATCGGGAACTCCGGAACCGCTCCCGGTCACGGTCGGCCCGCGTGGAGTCGTACACGTAACGGACCATGACACCGCGCTCCTCGGCTCTGCCCCGACCCTGCTGGCGGGGCCGGTCGGCCCATCTACGTGGCCGGGTGGCCGCAAGCCGCGTCACCAACCTGTCCGGACAGCACACCAAGGGAGTCGACACCTGTCCATCGGACCCGAGGCCGATGCCAAGGCTGGACAGAAGCCCCATGAGCGAGTCACCCGGACCCGGCGCCCGTCGAGTGGCCACTGCGGATCGAACGGAGGGAGGCTGGAAGGAGGCGGTCCATGTTGCCCCGACGGCTGTTCTCGATTGCCGAGAAGGCCACGACCAGTCGAGCGGGGTGACCAGCGGATGGGAGAAAGCCCATGAAGGTCGGAGTCCTGACCGGTGGCGGTGACTGCCCGGGCCTCAACGCCGTGATCCGCAGTGTCGTCCGCAAAGGCGTCCAGGAATACGCCGTCGACTTCGTCGGCGTCCGGGACGGGTGGCTCGGTTTGCTCCAAGGTGACGTCATGCCGCTGGACATCTCCAGCGTGCGGGGGATTCTCCCCCGCGGCGGGACCATCCTCGGCTCCTCCCGCACCAACCCGTTCAAGCATGAGGACGGGCTGCAACGCGTGCAGGACACCCTTGCCACACACGACGTGGACGCACTCGTCGTGATCGGCGGCGAGGACACGCTCGGCGTGGCCACCGAGCTGAGTGGGCAGGGGATCCGGCTGGTCGGCGTACCGAAAACCATCGACAACGACGTCTCCGGCACCGACTACACCTTCGGCTTCGACACAGCCGTCGGTATCGCGACGGAGGCCATCGACCGTCTCCACACCACTGCCGAGTCACACATGCGCACCCTGGTGGTGGAGGTGATGGGGCGGCATTCCGGGTGGATCGCCCTGCACGCCGGCATTGCGGGGGGCGCCAACGTGATCCTCATCCCGGAGCGCCCGTTCGACATCGATCAGATCTGTGAGCAGGTGATGAGCCGGTTCAAGATCAACTACGCGCCGATCGTCGTCGTGGCCGAAGGAGCCGTCCCCAAGGAGGGACAGATGATTCTCAAGGACCGGTCGCTGGACGAGTTCGGCCATGTGCGGCTGTCGGGCATCGGCGAATGGCTGGCGCAGGAGATCTCGGAACGCACCGGCAAGGACGCCCGCACCACGGTGCTGGGTCACATCCAGCGCGGCGGCACCCCGAGCGCCTTCGACCGCTGGCTGGCCACCCGCTTCGGGCTGCACGCCATCGACGCGGTCAAGGACGGTGACTTCGGCGTCATGGTCGCCCTGCAGGGCACCCGGATCGTCCGGTTCCCTCTCGCCGATGCCACAGCGAAGAACAAGCTGGTCGATCCGTCGCTGTACGACGAGTTCGAGGTGTTCTTCGGCTGACCGGCCCCGGCGCTCACCGGATCACCGATCCGCCACAGGACCTGGCCGGCGTTTCGCCCCGGGGTTCGCGTCGGCCGTCATCCGGCGTACGGTACGACCGCCACCGGGCAGCGGGCGTGGTGCAGTACGGCGTGCGTGATCGGACCCAGTCGGCCTTCGGTCGCCTGCGGGTCGGTGCGGCGTCCTACGACGAGCAGGTCCGCAGCCCTCGACGCGTTCAAGAGCGCTTCCGCGGGATGGAGCAGCGCGACATCGGTGCGGGCCGTCACACGGGGGTACTTCTCCTGCCACGCGCGAAGCGTGTCGGAGAGCTGCAAGACCTCCTGATCCTCCCAGGTGGCGCGGTCCTCCTCGGTCACCACCAGCGTCCGCGGGGAGACGGCCTCGGCGGGAAACGCCCATGCCTGTACCACCCGCAGGAGTGCTCCGCGTGCCTCAGCAGCTGAGAACGCGAAGTCCGCCGTCTCACTCACCGGGTGATGTGCGTCGAACCCCACCACGACCTGGGCGGCGTCGCGTGCCGCGTGCTGCACCCCCTCTCCGAAGGGGCTGGGCCGATGAGGGACCAACACGACAGGGCACAGGGCTGCCGCTGCCACCCGCAGGGCCACCGAGCCGACCGCGAGACCGTCGAAACCGCCCGTCCCCCGGGTGCCGACGACGAGCAGCCCGGCATCGCGGGCCGCGGCGAGGAGAGCCTCGGCCGGGGCGTCATCGGCCTGCTCGGCCTGCACCTCGACGTCCGGGTAGAGGTCGCCGACGGCGGCGGCCACCCGCTGGAGCAATCGCGTCCCCATGTGATGCAGCCTGTCCAGGGCCAGGCCCGGCACGGTCGCCCCTGGAAGCGATGGAGAGGCGTGGAACAGACGCAGCGGAACGTCGCGCAGCGCGGCTTCCCGCGCCGCCCAGTCGGCCGCCGCCGAGCTGCGTTCCGACCCGTCGATACCCGCCAGCACAGGGTGACTCATCGCGTCCTCCTTCGCCCGGCCTGCATCTCCGTCGGCGCCACACTGCCCCGTGTCTCCTGTCTTCCACTGTTCCACGGCAGGACCGCTCAGGCGTCCGGACCGGATGCAGGAGAAACGGCTCGTACGGACTCACATGAGCCCGGCTGTTGCGGAGACCCGGGCCTCACCTCCGCATTTCCGAACGACCGGAGGTGTCATGACTTCGTCGACCGGACAGCTCGCCGAGGCCCCGCCCGCCCGGTACCACGAGGAGTGGGTACGCGCCCAGCTCGACGAGCTGCTTCGCGACCCGGGGCTGGCCGAGATCGAACGGGCCCAATCGGACCTGCACGCCGACGGATACGCGGTGAGCGCCCGGTACTGTGTTCCCCGGCGACGAGCGGCTGGAACCGGTGTGGGCCGAGCTGAACCGCCGCCGTGCGGTTGCCTTCGTCCACCCGAATGCGATCGCGTCGCCGCAACTCGGCCTCCCCGCCCCCTTGAGCGACGGGGCGTTCGAGACCGCCCGGAGCGTTGTCGACATGCTCTACGCCGGGGTGTTCCGCCGCTACCCGGACCTGACCGTGATCCTCGCCCACGCCGGTGGAGCGCTGCCCGCGATGTCCGGACGGCTGGAGCAGCGGGGAGCGGAGCCCTGGGTGCCCAACGCTCAGAACATCACCCGGGACGAGATTCGCGAGCATCTGGCCAGGCTGTACCTGGACACCGGAAACGCGGGAGCCGACGCCAGTCTCGCACCGGCACTCGCCATGGTCCCGCGTGACCACCTGATCTATGGCTCCGACAGCGGCGCGCGGTGCAACACGGACGAGACGTCGGCGACCAATATCCGGGCGCTCCGTGACTCCCGCGTACTGGTCGACGGCGAGGCCGACCAACTCGGCCATCGGGGCTGGGACCTGTTCCCGACTAGCCAGCCGCCGCGCCGGCAGAAGCTGAACCGCTTGTCCAGCCGCCAGCCGCCAGCCGCCAGCCGCCAGCCGCCGGAAACGGGGAGCGGACCCGCTGCGCAGCACGATCTTCTGGCGTTCACGCGTTCCCGCGCGAGATCTGGCGGCAGATCTGGTCGAACAATCCGCAGGAGCGGCTGAACAAGGAGTTCCGCCGTCGTACCGACGTGGTCGGCATCTTCCCCGACCGAACGGCTCTGATCCGCCTGGTCGGCGCGGTTCTGGCCGAGCGGAAGGTGTGCCCGATGTCGAAGCGTCGCAGGTATGCCTGCCAGAGACGGTCGGCGTCTGCCGGAGTGGTGTCTGTGCCTGACTACCACAGCCAGACCAGCTTGGGTGTTGCTCCACTGGGCAGGTGGTCGATGTCCAGCGGATCACCGTCCCTTCGAGGATGGGGAGGGTGTCGGGGTGGTTGCCCAGGAGGAGCGGTGGGTCAGTTTGGGGTGCAGCCGGTCCCAGGAGCGGGCTCTGGCGGTGCCGTAGAGGCGGGTGTCGGTGACGGTCTCGGTGTCCGGGGTGCCCCAGGTGTCGGGCTGTCCGAAGACGAACTCGCCCCCGTGCCGGGGCGGTCGGCCTGCCCGGCCGTGATCAGTACGGCAGCGAGGGCAACTTCTGTGCCAGCCAGACCGACCGAGCAGAAGACCGTGATCTGATCGGGGTCGGTGCGGGCAGTCACCGTCCCGGCCAGGACGGCACCGAGGTCAACCATGGAGTCGGTGGCAAAGACGTGCGGTTCGGGGTAACTGGCTGCTTGTGCCAGGGAGTCGGTGAGGACTGCTGAGGCACGATGGGCCAGAGCGGCGGGTACTTCATGCCGAGAGGCAGTCTTGGGACCGAGAGTGGTCACATGCGTTCCCGGGGCGATCCAGTCAGCGTCCATGACCGGAACCGCGCTGTTCGTGGCCACGATCACCACATCCCGATCGCGTACAGCGTCCTCGACTGATTCTGTCGCGCGCGTCTTGACCCCCAGCTCGTTGGTGGCCCGGTGGGCGAAGGCTTCGGCACGTTCGGGTCGACGAGCCGCGACCACGACCTCCTCGACTTCTCGTACCGCGCGCATGGCCCAAAGCTGCATCCAGGCCTGTGTACCCGCACCCACGATGCCCACCCGGACAGGGTCAGGTCTGGCGGCCACATCCACGGCGACAGCGCCAATGGCACCGGTTCGCCGTGCGCCAAGCTCCGCACCATGCACGAGTGCCAACAGCTCGCCATCCCGGGCACTCCAAACAGCCACCAGTTGCTCTCCACCGACAAGGGTGTCGTACGCCCGGAAGCCGAACACCTCTTGCTCGCGCAGATGCCCGGCAGTGAAGACGAGGTGCCCGTCACCGAGATCGGCGCCCACACGCGGCGGCGCCTGCATGCTGCCTTCATAGCGGGCCAGGACTGCCGTCCGTACGGCCCGGACAGCAGTCCCGGCATTGAGCTGGGCGCGAACATCGTCGTCGTTGAACAGTCGCGGAGACACATGCACCCCTTTCCAGGGGAGATCATCTTGTCAAAGCGGCACGGTCACGACATCCGTCTGTGGCCGGAGGACAGGTCCGTCTCTGGACCGACGACTGATGACCGAGCCTGAGAGGCGTCTGTTCTTCCTCCTTACACGACGGCTGGGGTGCTGGTCGGGGTACGTGAAGGCCCCGGCTGGACGGGGGAGACCAGCCGGGGCCGTGGGGTGGTGGGATGCGGAGGGCGGTCGCCTCTCGGCGGGCGGCTCCATGGGCTTCGCCGGACGATCGTCCCTATGGGCTTGAGGTGAGGCCCGGGGACACTGTCCCCTCTGCGAGCCACGCGTAGGTGAACGGTCAGCCGTTTCGGTTGTCCCCGCAGAGCCCGGACTGCCGGTGTGACCTGGGGAACGCTCCTTGGAGGGCGCCCAGGGTCTGTTGCGCAAGTAGATCTTGTTAGTTCATGATCACGTCTTGTGGGGCGTGGTGACCTGACGAGCGGCCAGAGGGCCCGGCTTGAGCCGTTGCTGCCGCGGGGCGTCAAGCCGGGTCGTCCGCGGGCGTGGACGCGGCGGCGGTTGATGGACGGCATACGGTGGCGGACCTGGACGGGCGCCCCCGGCGGGACGTGCCGGAGCGCTGTGGGCTGTGGGACCGGGTCTATGACATGTTCCGGCGTCGGCAGCGGGACGGGAACTGGGCGGGGATCCTCACCCGGCTGCAGGCCGGGGCGGATGCCAAGGTCTTGATCACCTGGGACGTGCACGTCGACTCCACCGTCTGCGGGGCCCAGCAGCACGCCGCCGGCGCGGTGAAAAGGGGGGACCTCCAGAAGGAGCCGCACGGCTGGGTCTTCGTCGAGCCGCCCGACCACGGACACGGACGCTCCCGCGGCGGACTGACCAGCAAGACATCTCATGTCGTTGGCAGGTCAAGTCGAGTGGTCGGCTATTGGGAGTCTGGGCCTCGTGTGGCTCGCCGCACGGGTATGGAGGGCGATAGCGTCCTCGGCGTGCTGGACGGTCCTGATGTGGCAGTGGCTCTGCGAGGTGGAGGGCGTACTCGCTCCCATGCCTGGAAGTTCGTGCGCTGGTTCGCCGACGCGTGGATAAGTCGTGCGATCGAGCCGGAAGATGGCTGCAGTGCTGACGAGTTGGCGGCCGTGGAGGCCGATCTCGGCTTCGAGCTGCCGCCCGCTTTGAGTGAGGGCTATGCGCTCTTCGGTCGCCGGGACGACCTGACTCGGCAGCAGGACCCTCTGGTCAGGCCATCCGGCCTTTATGTCGATGACGCCTTGGGCGGCGTCCTGGTCTTCCGTCGGGAGAACCAGGACTGCGCCTGCTGGGGGATCCCCCTGAGCCAGATCGAGCAGGACGATCCACCCGTGGTGGTGGAATCACATCAGGGCTGGGTTCCCTTTCTCGATCGGATGTCCTTGGCGTGGGTCGAGTTGGTGCTGAGCGAGTCGCTCTTCGCGGCGGACAACCTCTATGACGCCTGTGAGCTGCCCGACGCGTTGATGCCGGGTCTCCGCGCCCGGTATGTCCGGGTGGGCCTGCCTGACCATCCAATGTGGGCGAGCGAGGACGACTCACCGGTGCGCTGGTATGCGGCTCCCGGCCGGTTGGTTCGGCGGGATGGCTTTCAGGACCAGTCCTGGATTCACGCGCGCGGGCGCACGATTTCCGATCTTGAGGCCATCCGTGAGGAGCTCCCGGGCCCCTGGGTCGGCTGAAGTCGCGTCCGCCATCGGCATGGCCGTGTTGGTCATGGGGGCGGGGCAGGCGATCACGCGGCAAGCGCGACGGTGTGCGCGAAAGCGGGTGCGGGATCGTAGAGGGTGCGCGCTTGCATGACCTGACCAAACAGCCGTCGGCGCTGGTGAAGATCTGGCCGCCTCCGGGGCCGGGACGGCGATCGCGGCGTAGCGCACCTGCGGGCCCGCCGGGGCCGTCGCCTGTGAGCCTTTCCCGGCCGCTTTATTCCCGGCGCGGTCGACGGTGCGGGCCGCCTCGGCCAGAAACACCGTAGCGTCTCGTGCCTGGAGGAGGCCCTCGAGGTCAGGCTGCCTACCAGGTGAACCTCAGGAGCAAGGGCCTTGACCCCGATTCCCGGACACGGGTTATGCGGCTGGTGTCAGCGTAGTTGGTGTTGTTCGGAACTCTGTTTCGTAGGCGATCGGGCTGCGGTGTCCGAGGCGGGGAGTGACGGCGTCGGGTGTTGTAGCGGTTGAGCCAGCCGAACGCATCGAGACGGGCCCCGCGTTCGCCGGAACAGTGCTGGCGGCCCGGCTGGTCGGTGCCCCGGTCAAGCTGCGCACCGCGTGGCCCGACGTCGAGTTCCCGGCACTGACCGCGTGAGTTGCCGCTTCCCGGCCTACCTCAGGGTCTCGCCGATCATCATCAGCGCGAGCTCTTCCAGTTGACGGCGATCGACGTCGGGCAAGTCACGCAAAGGCCCCTGCCCGGACAGGACCGCCATCCCGTGCACCGTGGACCAAATGGGGTACTCCTTCCCGGGCCGGCGCTGCGGATCGAGCACGCCGGCGTCGACCAGTTCGTCCAGCGCGGCCCGGAGTTGGCCCAGGGGCGTGCGGTCTGGCCCGGCCGCGTCGTCTGGCGTGCCGTACGCGTGCTGTTGCGGCAGTGCGAACGCCGTCGCGAACAGCCCCGGCTCGTCGTGGGTGAACGCGAAGTAGGCCGTGCCGATCGCCCGCAGTCGCTCGCCGGCCGCGGCAGGATCGCCGTACTCACCGGGCACCCTCGCCACGCCCTCGGTCATCCGATCGGCGAGCTCGCCTATCGCCGCCGCACACACCGCTGCGAGGAGTTCGTCCCGGTCGGCGAAATGGCGGTAAGCGGCGTTGGGTACCACGCCCACCATCCGCGTCGCCTCGCGCAGTACCACGGCGTCCGGCCCGCCGTTCCGCGCGAGTTCGAGCCCGGCAGTGACCAGCCCGTCCCGCACCGCGCCGCGCGGCCGTCGCCGCGGCTGTTCTGCCGGAGATGCTTCCGCTGCTGGTCGACCAAGGGTCACGGAGCCAGCATAGCAATAGTGGACACCGTCCACTTTTTCCCACTAATGTGGACGGCGTCCACTAACTTGCTGCGGGACTTCGCGACCCCGTTGCCTGACGTCAGCAGGATGGAAGTGTCATGACCAGGTTGACCCCCCTGCTCGAACGCAACGAGCAGTTCGTCCGTGACTACGACCCTGCAGCGCTGGGCCTGCCCACCGCGCAGATGGTCGTCGTCACCTGCCTCGACCACCGGATCGATCCGGCGGCCGTCCTCGGACTCCGGCCGGGCGACGCGCCAGTGATACGAAACGCGGGCGGACGGATCACCCCGTCGGTGATCAACGACCTTGCCTACCTGGCCTTCCTGGCCGAGGCGCTGTTCGGTGTGACAGGTCCGCTCTTCGAGGTCGCGATCCTGCACCATACCCAGTGCGGGACCGGGTTCCTCGCCGACTCGGCGTTCCTGCGCCAGGCCGCGCAGGCGACCGGCGTCGAGGAGCGGGTGCTGAGGGCGTCCGAGGTGGCAGAGCCGGACAGGACGGTCCGGGAGGATGTCGAGCGCCTGCTCACGTCCCCTTTGCTGCCGCCGAAGGTGAGTGTGTCGGGACATGTGTACGCCATCGAGACGGGGCGTGTGACGACCGTGGTCGATGCTCAAGTATCCACAGTGGGCTGACATAGCCGGCGACCTGCGCAGCGACGTGCAGCAGTGCGATCGGCCAACTCGTCAGGCAGACGCAGAAGGCTCTTCAGCGGCCAGGCGGGCGTACCAGCAGGTACTCCTCCCGAAACCCCACCAACTGCCCCACCACACGACCGCTTGGCTCGGGTGGCCGCTGCCCTCGTGGATAGCTCCGTTCACCGGTTTGAGCCCGCGCTGCTTCGTCAAGCTCGTCGCGGCCGTGCGGCGTGCGGGCGCGGACGAGGCCCGCCCGGACGGCCGTGGTGGAGGCGGGCGGGCAGATCACCCGCCGCCATCCCCTACGCCGGGCCACCGCCGCCGAGCACGCCCTGCGCCAGGGGCTGCACACATGGCCGGTCCCGGGCCTCTCCGTGAACTGCGAGGTACGGCTGGCCCCCGAGGAGAAACCGTCGTCCGCGACACAGGCCCGGCAGGCCACCACCAAACGTCGTGGACGCCGGGCTCCCTGACCCCACATCACGCGACCTTACAAGAATTAAGCGTCATAACTGGTCAGACCGGTCACTACAGAGGACCACGCAGCCTGACGCGAACCTCAGCGCCTCCGGGCCCAATCCGCCTGTGTGATGGGATGTCCACCCATGCTCGTAGAGGGCGAGATACGTCGCAGCAACGAACGAGGGATGGGGACAGGGGGGGCCATGACGAGCGGGCACCAGACTCACGGGGCAGGCTCCGGCCGGCAGCCGTTGCAGACGCGCGCCCTGACCCGTGAGGCCGGGCGGGCACGGCAGCTCCTGGCCGCCGGGGAGTGGCGCCCCGCCGCGGCGGACTCCGAAGCAGCAGCGCGCGTCCTGGCGCGCCTCACGGCCCCGCTCCCAACCCGACAGGCAGCGACCACACGGACACTGGCCACGGACCGGGACCGGCGCCTCCAACGCCTCCTGCGAACCACCCTCCACCACCTCGACGCAGGGGCAGTCAGCCCGCCCGCAGCCGCCCTCCTGGCCGCCGTCGCCCGGGCCTTCCTGCCTTGGCACACCGCCCCGAACCCACCGCGCGCAGCGGCGGCCCCGAGATACGGGACCCCGGTGGGCACAGCGGACGGCCCGGCCGTGCCACCGACAGAAGCGGGCGAGGCCCTGCTCCCCGATCTGATCGCACTGTTCGCCGCGCTGGCCTCGGCGAGCCCACCCGGGACCGTCCCGCTCACGCCTCCGGTCGAGCCCTGGCAAGTCCAGTACACGGGCCGCTTCCGTCGTTACGGCAGACCCGCTTTCGGGGTGTGGACGGCCGAGACCATCGGTTGCCCGGCATGTGAGGGCAAGGCCGGCCCGTGGACGGTGACCTGCGACTGGCGCCTGATCTCGTTGGGCTGCCAGTGCGGGGCGGTGACCCACAAGCACGGCCTTGCCCTCTCCGAAGTCTGGCTCCTCTTGCCAGACCTGTGACCGAGTGTCGTGACCGCCCGCCCGCACATTCGCCTTCAGTTGGCCAAATCAAGCTCCCTGGACATCTGAAGCGCTCAGCAAGACCTGAAACGGCGACCCGCGAAGTCCGGGGCTAGAAGGTCAGGTTCCAGGCGTCGATCTTGCCTGTGTCGGAGGCGGCGTTGTCGTTGACGCGCAGCTTCCAGGTGCCGTTCGCGGCCTCGGAGGAGGCGTTCACGGTGTAGGTCTGGGCGATGTTGTCGGCGCTGCCGCCGGCGTGGTTGTGCAGCGTGTAGACGGTGCCGTCCGGGGCCACCAGGTCGACCTTCAGGTCACCGATGTAGGTGTGCTTGACGTCAACACCCACCTTGAGGGTGGCCGGGGCGTTGCCGGTCACCCCGGTTACGGCGATCGGGCTCTCCACGGTCGCGTTGTCGTTGATGGCGAAGTCCGCGAGGTTCTCGAAGTACGTGCCTGTCGGCGGGGTGGTCCCGACGGCCTTGAGGGCGTCGACCTGTCCTTCGCCGAAGAACGAGTTGTTGGCCGTCGTGCCCGTGCAGCGGCTGTCCGAGGGGCAGGCGATGTCGTTGGCCTGCTCGGCCAGTTTGGCGCGGAGCTGCGCCGGGGTGATGCCCGGGTTGGCGCTGGCGATGAGTGCCGCCACGCCGGCCACGTGCGGGGTGGCCATCGAGGTTCCGCTCTTGCTGCCGTAGCCGCCGCCGGGGACGGTGGAGTACACGTTGCTGCCCGGCGCCGCGACGTCGATCACGCCCTGACCGTAGTTGGAGAACGAGGCCTTGGTGACGCCTGTGCCGTTGGCCGCGACCGTGACCACGCCCGGCAACTCGGTCGGGATGTCGAGGCAGGCGTTGGTGATGGTGCGGGTGACCGGCGTCGAGTCGTTCGGGCTCGCGGAGTCGGTCGTCTTGTGGGCGAGGTCGTAGTTCTCGTTGCCCGCTGCGGCGATCTGGAGGGAGCCCTTGCCCTCGGCGTACTCCTGGGCGCGCTTGACGCCCTCGATGATGGCGGCCTGGTCGATGTTGTCCGGGCAGTTGAACTGCCACGGGTCCGTGTAATAGCTGTTATTGGTGACCTTGAAGCCGTGGTCACCGGCCCAGACGAAGCCGCAGATGGTGTTCTCTGCGAAGAAGAAGGCGTTGCCCGGCTCGGCGACCCGGACCGCGGCGATCTTCACCCCGGGCGCCACGCCGACGACGCCCTTGCCGTTCTTGGCCGCGGCGATGGTGCCCGCTACGTGGGTGCCGTGCGTGTCGACGTCCCGCCACGCGCCGGCACGGGTGTCGGGCTTGCCGTAGGCGCAGGAGACCGAGTCGGCCGCGTCGAAGTTGGGCGCCAGGTCCTGGTGCTGGTCGTCCACACCGGTGTCCAGGATGCCGACCGTGACGGAGGCGGAGCCGGGGTTCACGGCCCAGGCCTGGTCGGCTTTGATCTGGCTCATGTCGGCCCGGACCGGTTCTCCGGCCGGGGTCGAGGCCTGGGCCGGATTGGCCGGGAGTGCCGGGTTGTAGGCGTCGGCCGGGACGTCCGAGGTACGCGTGGCGCCGACCTGCTGCACGCCGGCGACGCCGCGTATGGTGGCGGCGAATCCGCTGGACGCCGAGTGGGCGACGATCACGCCGATGGCGTCGAAGTTCGAGAAGACGGTGCCGCCGTTGGCCGTGATCGCCGAGCGGACCGCCGAACTGTCACCGGGGGCGGTGATCACGAGGTAGGCGCGCGTCCCGGCCACCCAGGTCGCACTCTGGGATGCCGGCACGGCGGCCGGAGCGTGGGCCTTGGCGGCCGGCGCGGTGGAGGGGACGACGGGGAGTGTGCCCGCGAGGGCGCCCGGGGCGCCGAACGCGAGGGCGGCGCCGAGCGTGGCCGCCAGCACCAGTGTGCGTCTAGGGCGGCTGGATATGTGGGGTATCAATGCGTCCTCCGGAGACGGCCCGGCCGTGCTGAGGGCACCGGCCGGGCCGTACGAAACAAGTGGTGGATGCAAGATGTCAGGTGCATGCTCCTGTACGGAAGTACCTTTCCGTGCAGGGACGTTATAGAGGCATGGCTGAAATGAGACGTACTCCGGCCATCGGGCGTCGGGATCCACCGGAGCTCGTCGACGTCGACCGCGCCCTGGCGTACGCCGCCGGCCTGGTGCCGGCCATGCTGCCCGCAGCAGAGCGCCGGACCCGCGCGGCGACCGACACCGCCCGCGCCCTGGTGGCCGTCGGCGACGTACTACCCTCTCGTGCCGGTCGAAGCTCCGAGCAAACGGACGGCGTTCCCGGACCTGGGGGTACAGCGTTTCGGGAGCCATCTCGCCATACCCTCTGAGCTGCTGAAACGGACTTTCGTTCAAGCCCTTCTGGGGCCTCCTTCGTACGCCGTTCCCCGGCGCCTGCCATCTCACGCGCGACGGCGCGGGCGCTGTTGCGCAGTGCCGCGACGGTGCAAGAGTGGCGGTATGTGCGGTCGATACGCTTCCACTCGCAGCCCGCAGGAGTTGGCCCCGCTCTTTCAGGTGCCCGACGTCCCGGCGAAGGAGACGCTCGCGCCGAACTGGAACGTCGCCCCGACCGACGACGTGTGGGCGGTCCTGGAGCGCGCACCCCGCGGTGAAGAGGACACCGACGTGGTGCAGCGGGAGCTGCGGCCGCTGCGCTGGGGGCTGGTGCCGTCGTGGGCGAAGGACGTGAAGGTGGGCGCACGGATGATCAACGCGCGGGTGGAGACGGTGCATGAGAAGCCCGCCTACCGCCGCGCCTTCGCCCGGCGCCGCTGTCTGCTGCCCGCCGACGGCTTCTACGAGTGGGAACGGATCGAGGACCCGGCCACCGGCAAGGCCCGCAAGCAGCCGTACTTCATCCACCCCGAGGACGAGCAGGTGATGGCGCTCGCCGGGCTGTACGAGTACTGGCGCGACCCGGCCATCCAGCAGGACGATGTCCCGGCCGCCTGGCTGATGACCTGCACCATCGTCACCACCGAGGCCACCGACGCGGCCGGCCGTGTCCATCCCCGCATGCCGCTCGCCCTCACGCCCGACCACTACGACGCCTGGCTCAACCCCCGCCACCAGGATCCCGACGAGCTGCGGGCCCTGCTCGGCCAGCCGGCCGAAGGCCACCTGCAGGCCCGGCCCGTGTCCACCGCCGTCAATGACGTCCGCAACAACGGCCCCCAGCTCCTCGACGAGCGGGGTGCGTAAGGCTGTGGGCGAATGCGCCAACTGCGCTAAAGATATCGAGGACCTCGGCATCGCCGCAGAACTGGAATACCACGCCGATACTCTCGCCCTCCTCGACCGAACCCGCCCGTCCGAAGTCGACATCCTCGTCTCCAAAGACCGCTCTGAGGCCGCCCCGCGACGCCTCACCGTCACCTGGTAGTGCCACCTGAACGCAAGTGGCATGGCGTACACCGCGGCCAGGAGCATGGGCAGGACAGCTCTTGACCAGATCCAGGCCGAAAGGCGGTGCCGAACCTGGCCGGATGCGGCGTTCCGGCCTTGCTGCCCTCGACGGGTCGGTAGCTTCCGCGCCATGAGCGCACACCGAGCATCCCCTGCTCAGCCGTGGCCGGGCTGGTCGACCAGCAGGGCGGCTCGGGCCGCGTGCGGCAAGCACCTGGTCCGCATCGGCGAGCTGATCCCGGCACTGTTGTACATGCACGTCCTGGATCGCCGCGATCTGGCGGCCGCGCACGCTGCCCGGCGCCAGGACTTCATCGACACCCAGGTCGGCGGCCTGGCGCTGGAGTGCCGGGACGACCTGCTGCAGACCGCTGCCGTCCTGGACGCGATCGCCCTGTGTCACGGACGCGGCAGCCACCTGCCGCGCCCCTATACCGACGAATCCCTCGACCGGGCGCCCTGGGGCGTGGAACTGCGCACGGACGCCTCCGACCTTGCCAGCGACCTCGTTCGACATGATCACGAGCACGGGACCAGTACGACCGGGGACATCCCGGCAGCTCTGGACGAGGACTGTACTGATGCCGATCGAGATGCGGTTCGCGCCTACGCCTGCCGGGAGTGGATCGCCTCCCAGGAACGGTTGCCCTGATGCCGTCGCAGACGCGGAAGCCGGGACGCGGCGTCGGTGTCCATCGATCGTCCGCCACAGGGCCAACGCCGTTGGTGGGAAGATGAGTTGGGGCGAAGGGTGGGGGTTTCGTGCGGGGTGACAGGCGGCAGATTCAGACGGCGGTCCTCGGCGGTGCGGACTCGGAGGAGCCGCTGATGCTGCCGCTGGAGACGATCGAGCTGGACGCCTTCCGCCGCCGTCACGAGCACGACACGTTCTGGTGCAGGCTGCTGTTCGGAGGCTGCGGGCTGCAACTGACCACCAAGCTGTACACCGACCGGGTCTGTTCCCTGTCAAGTTCTGCGTGTTGAACTACCGTTGGCCTGCGCCACTGGCCCAAGGCCAAGCTCTTGGTCAGACGGCGGTGAGGTGCGGGATGCCCGGGGGCAGCCAGGTGAATGGCTTGCTGCGCTCCGAGGGCAGTGCCTCCATTTTCGTGGTGAGGGCTTCGGGGCCTTCGCGGAAGTGATGCCAGCCTTCGTAGTGGACGGGATGGATGGTCTTGGGCTGGATGGTTTCGCACAGGTCGAGCGCGTCGGCGGCCGTCATGGTGTAGCGGGTGGGGCCGGTGAGGGGGAACTGGACGCCGCCCAGGTGGATCAGGACGGTGCCGGGGCGCAGGGCGGCGGCGGTCTTGCGTACGGCGCCGTACAGAACGGTGTCTCCGGTGATCCATAGCGGTCCGTGGTGCTGGCCGGGCCAGGTGAGGGCGAATCCGATGACCTGTCCTGCGACGGGGCGGCTGAGGGGCGGGCCGTGTCGGCAGGGGGTGGCGGTGATGGCGATGGGTGGCCGGTCCGGCGCCTGCAACCGAGTGGTCTGACCGGCCTTGAGGCCCTGTGCGGTCGTGCCGCCCAGTCGGCGCGCGCCGGCACGGGTGGTCACCACAGTGGTGACGTCGGCGAGGAGGGCGCGGCCGGTGTCGTCGAGGTTGTCGCCGTGGTGGTCATGGGTGAGCAGTACCGCGTCGACCGGTCCGATGTCCTCGGGGGGCAGGGCAGGGCCGGTGAGTTTGTGGGAGGACGTTCCCCAGCCGAAGGAGTATGTACGGCCGGGTGGATCGAAGGTGGGGTCCGTCAGCAGTCGCCAGCCTGCGAACTCGATGAGGACGGTGGGGCCGCCGATGTGGGTGAAGCGGACTTCCGTCATGGGCGCCTCCTGGGCCGTGGTGCCCGGCGGGCCGGGCACCACGGTCGGTTGGTCGGCTCTCGGTCAGGTGTGGTCGAGGGCCCAGGCGAGGGCGTGGTCGGCGATTTCCTCCCAGCCCTTCTGGGTGGGCATCAGATGGCATCGTCCCGGATACTCGACGACGTCGGTGACGGTGTTCGACTTGTAGTGCCTGGCATTGGACTGCTGGATCTTCGGCGGCATCAGGTGGTCGTTCTCGCCCGAGACGAACAGCAGCGGAGCCCGGTCGTCGTTGCGGTAGTTCACGTACGAGTCGGCGTGGCCGGGGTGGATGTTGGCCAGCGCGCTGCCCCAGAACACATGGCCGGAGGCGGGGATGTGATAGCGCTCGTACAGGGCGCGGGCCTCGTCTTCGGGGAAGGTGTTGGTGAAGGCGTAGCGCCACTGGTCGTAGGTGAATCCGACGGCCTTGTGCCGGTTGGCGGGGTTCTTCAGCACGGGGAACGTCGCTTTCAGCTGCGACAGCGGAACCGTAGCCACCCCTTCGGTGGGCGCGGAGTTGATGGCCACTCCGGCGCTGCCGTATCCGTGGTCGAGCAGGATCTGGGTGAACACCCCGCCGGCGGAGTGGCCCATGATGATCGGCTGCGTTCCGAGGCCGTCGATCAGCTTCTCCAGCGACGCGATGATCGAGGGGACGGTGAGCTCCTCGATCGGGGTGGGGTCGGCGTTGAGCGCCTCCACCTCCACCTCGAAGCCGGGGTAGGCCGGGGCCAGTACCCGGAAGCCCTGGGACTGGTAGCGGGTGATCCAGTGTTCCCAGCTGCGGGGCGTTACCCAGAAGCCGTGGACGAGGACGATGGTGTCCGGTTTCATGAGCGCTCGCTCCTTCAACGGGTGGCGACGTAGGTGGCCTTGATGATCCTGGCGGCAGCTTCCGGATGGGAGATCATGACCACGTGCGAGGACTGGATCTCGGTCACCTTGCTGCCTGCGCGTTTGGCCATGAACCGCTGGGCGGCGGGCGGGATGACCTTGTCCTGGGTCGGGATCAGATACCAGGACGGGACGGCCTTCCAAGCGGGCGCGCCGCTGGGGCCGCTGAGTCCCTGGACGCTGCCGGGGCGCTGGGTGGCCGCCATCAGACGGGTCTGGGAGGCGGGCAGATCCGCGGCGAACACGGCCCGGAACTTCGCCGCGTCGATATAGCCGTCGGTGCCCGGTTCGCCGCCGGGAATCGGGTAGGCGCGGGGGACCAGGGCGGCGCCCAGTTCACTGCCCGGGAACTGGCCCGCCAGTTGCAGCGCGCTCTCGCCCTCGTCGGGCGCGAACGCCCCCATGTACACCAGGGCCTTGACGTTGGCGTGGCCTCGGGCGGCGTTGGTGATGACGACGCCTCCGTAGGAGTGGGCCGCCAGGATGACCGGTCCGGGGATGGTGTCCACCACGCTGGAGATGTAGGCGGCGTCGCCCGCCGTGTCCCGCAGCGGGTTGGCGGGCGCGATGACCGGGAAGCCGGCCTTCTGCAGCAGAGCGATGGTGCCGTTGAAGCCGGAGGCGTCGGCGAACGCCCCGTGCACGAGCACGACGGTCGGCTTGGGCCCCTTGTCGGGCTGCACGGCTTTGGGGGAGGTCGCCTGGGCGGAGACCGCGCCGGTGACGAGGAGAACGGTCGGATGATCGGCTCGGGCTCGTACACGGCGAAGAGTGCGGCTTCGGCGCGGTCAGGGCTTTTCATGCCGCGGGCGCGCATGGCCTTCTTCGACTCGATGACCGAGTGGCGCCACTGTTGTAGCCCAGCTTCGGGGTGGTGAGCTGGATGGCGGCGTTGCGGTCGGTGCGCAGCCGGAGCCAGGTCCAGGGCAAGGACGCGACGCACCTGCGATACCGCGTGCGGCGTTGAGGCCCCAGACCTCACCTACCGACTGGCCTGGTCGGCACGGCCGCCAACAACACCGCGCCAAAAGCAGCCACTGCCAGCGACAGTCGTGGCGAACACAAACATTACGATCTACGGCTGAAGTACTTCTTGCAGCACCGTGACGTCAGGCCACGGCCTGGCCCGCGCTCTGGACACCGGACCGCACCCCGTGCATCGATACGGTCGGCGCGACGTCCCTTGGCCTGGTGCCGGGGCGGTGAGGCCAAGGGACGTCTGCCATGGCCCCGGCGCCAGAGCGGGAAGCAAGCCGGGGACCCTCAGGACGACGGTGCACTCGTCCTGCCCGGTTCAACGCTCTCGGGGCTGAGCAGGTCACCCAGGCGTCAACCGGCCGCGGTTCATCGACGTCACCAGGGGGCACCGCCCGGCGCAGCGGCCCCAGGTCCCCGTACAGGGCGGCATGGAAGGCCGCAGCGAGCTCCCGGGCCCGCCCCTCACCCCTCAGCCCGAACTGCGGACGCAGCAAAGCGGCCTCGGCCTGCCCACCAACGGGAGTGCACAGCGCGAACAGCGGCGAACGCCATATGAACACCAGCCGCCCGCCTGGCCTGAGCTTGACTCTGTCGGGGATCTTGGAGTTGTCGAGGTCAACTGCCCGAGGTTCGCCAGGACTTCAGCCGGGGAATCTCACGCTGGTCGAGGTAGTCCTGGAAAGCAGTCGGCCGGCGGGGCGTCGGGGGTTCCTCGGTGGGTGGCAGTCCGCTGAGGCGCTCGATGTTCACGGCGATGGCCGTCAGGACGTGCTGGATGTGGGCCTTTCCCTGTCCTCGGTAGCGGCAGTGTCGCATGCCGTGTCCGTGGGCGAACTCGTTGACCGTGCTCTCCACTCCGGAGCGGACCGCGTAGCGGGCCTTCCACTCGGGCGTCTGTTGCTCGGTGCGAACGCGGAGTTGCAGGTCGCGGAGTTCTCGTGGGGGGAATCCCACGGTGCGGGCGTTGTCGGCGGTGCTGGTGCACCGGGTGCGGACCGGACACGGTCGGCACTGGCTCTTGGTGAACCGCGCCACGATCAGCGGGGCCGCGGTGGGCGAGGAGGTCGGGTAGGGGCCGTGCCAGCCCGCGCTGACCTGTCCCTGGGGGCAGGTGACCTGCTGCTGGTCGTAGTCGATGTGGAAGTCGTCCCGGGCGAAGCTCTCGTTGAGGCGGTGCTGGCGGGTGGGGTTGCTCTTCAGCGGTCCGGAGACGGTGACCTGGTGTTTGCGGGCGGCTTGTTCCAGGTGGGGCAGGGAGGTGTAGTCGGCGTCGACCAGGTGCTCGGCGGGCAGCAGCCCGCGGGGCGGGACAGGCGGGTGTGGATGCCGGGCAGGACCTGGCTGTCGTGGGTGGTGGCCGCAGTGGTGGCTACGTCCGTGATCACGTTGGGGCCGTCGGGTGCACAGGTCTCGGTCAGGTGAGCGGAGAACCCCTTCCAGCTGATGATGTGTCCGTGCCGTGCGTAGCGGGCCGAGGTGTCGTAGGGGGAGACGATGGTCCGGGACGAGGGCGGCAGCCCGGGTCCGCCTTCCTTCTCGGCGGTGCGCCAGCGCAGGTGTCCTGCGGCGTCACGGTGGTAGTTCTGCACCATGATCCGCCGCAGGCCCTGGACACGAGGACCGGACGTGCGGTCGGCTCCGTGCTGGTAGAGGTGTTCCAGGAGCCGGACCGCGTCGTTTCCGGCGGCAAGGATCCTGGTCTTGGGCTTGGTGGGGTTCTTGCCCAGGCGGACCGGCCGGCCGTAGCGGAGTCCCCAGCCCTCGTCGACCAGCTCGTCGAGCAGGTGAGGGGACGTGGTGGCTACTTCTTCGAGTGCGGCGCGGACCGCCTCGGTGATCAGCTCCAGGCGGGTCAGGTCACGCACCGCGGCCAGGACGTGGGTGGAATCGGTACGCTGCGTGGTGCGCTCGCGCACCAGCCCGGTCTCCTTGAGTCGGGCCAGCGCGAGGTCGAGGAGACGGTCAGCACGGTCGCCTTCGGCGAGACGATCGCGGAAATCAGCCAGCACGCTGTGATGGAACCCAGGGTCATCCAGCTCCATGGCCATCGCGTACTTGAAGTCGATGCGGCAGCGGACCGCCTCGGCGGCCTGCCGGTCCGACAGGCCGAGCAGGAACTGCAACACACAGACGGTGGCCAGTTGAGCAGGCGAGATACCCGGACGCCCGTCACGCGGGTACCAGTCGGCGAAGTCCTCGTCATGGCACAGCCCGTCCAGCCGGTCACGCACCCATATCGCCGTCGTGCCACCCGGGTTGCTCGCCCGCGCGACCTGCGCAGTCAGAGGCGGGACTTGCTCACCGGAACGTGGACGGAGGGACAACGGGCACCTCGACAACTGCATCGGTCATCGGAACTACCCGAGCATGCCCGTTGACCATGCTGCCGCACCGCGAAACGCCAAGATCCCCGACTGTGAGGATGCGGGAGGCACCGCTCGGGGGTCTGACCCGATCCCCGATCGACGCTCCGGCTGTCCTCACTCTGAATCGTCGACCTGCCGAGCGGTGCCACTGCGCGTACCGGCTCGGCGATCGTGACCTCATAGGAGCTTGACCGAGGCGGTCCCATCACAGTCGTGTCCTTCCGTCGAGCCGGTACGCGCGAGTCCACACGACCGCGCACGGAAGGAAAACTCGGCCGCCATGCCACAGCCCATCGAAGTGATCGGCGGGATCGACACCCACACCGATGTCCACCAGGCCGCCGTCATCGACACCATCGGCCGGCACCTGGCCACCGAGGCGTTCCCCACCACGCCTGAAGGCTATCGGCGCCTACTGGCGTGGCTGCGCTCGCACGGCCAGGTGCTGACGGTCGGCATGGAGGGCACCGGATCCTTCGGTGCCGAACTGGCCCGGTACCTGCGTGCCAACGAGATGACTCTGGTCGAAGTGGATCGACCCGATCGTCGAGCTCGTCGCGCCGCAGGCAAATCCGACCCCATCGACGCCTACGCCGCCGCTACCGCAGTGCTCTCAGGCCGTGCCAACGGCACCCCGAAGGACCGCGACGGCACGGTCGAGGCAATCCGCACACTGCGCGTGGTACGCGCCAGCGCCATCAAGGCCCGCACCCAGACCATCAACCAGCTCAAATCACTCATCATCACCGCGCCCGCTGCGACACGCGAAGCACTGCGCTCGCTAACCACCACCGAGCTGATACGCCGTCTGGCCGCCAGCCGGCCCGGCTCCGATCTGACCACCCCGGCCGCCGCCGTCAAACTCGCACTCAAACGCCTGGCCAAGCGATACCAGCACCTGAGCGAAGAGATCGCGGACGCGGACGCCGAGTTGCGCGCCCTGATCACCCACACCGCACCCGGCCTGCTCGCGCTACCGGGCGTCGGGACCGAAACCGCCGGGCAGTTGCTGGTCACCGCCGGGGACAACCCCGACAGGCTCGCCTCGGAGGCGTCCTTCGCCCACCTCTGCGCAGCCGCACCCGTGCCAGCATCCTCAGGTCGCACGGATCGCCATCGACTCAACCGCGGCGGCGACCGCCAGGCCAACCGCGCGCTGCACACCATCGTCCTGGTCCGCATGCGTCACGACCCACGCACCCGCGACTACGTCGCACGACGCACCCTCGAAGGGCTCAAGACGAAAGACATCTTCAGATGCCTCAAACGCTTCATCGCGCGAGAGGTCTACCACCACCTCACCAGCGCACCATCAACATCTCCAGCCACTTGACGATCTATAGGAGCTTCAGAGTCAAGCTAGCCGCGACCGGCTCGGCGACCTCACCCGGGGCGCGCACAACGCCTTCGTCGCCGCCGCAGGCCCACTCCTACGAGCCTGACCTTCGGTGGCGCGCCTTCCGGTACAGCTCCGGTTCGCGCGAGTTCACCGTCACAGCGAACGTTGCCTGTGCAGCTGTGGCACCGTGGAGCAGGGCCTGGCCCGCCGCTTTCCCCCGAGCGGTGGGCCAGATCCTGCTCAGGAGGCAATCCGGCCCAGTCAGCATGGAAGGTGGTCGAACCGCGCCTGTGGAAACTGTCTTGGCCAGCATGGTCGCCGTGGCCGGCACGCTGATCGGCTCACTGAGCACTTACGCGTTTCAGCGGCGCATCGCGGAACGCGCGGACGCCGCGTCTCGAGAGGACCGCCTGCGCCAGGAACGTCTGGCCGCCTACAGCGGGTACGCCGGCGCCATGTCGGAACTCAAGCGTGGCCTGATCACGGTGTGGTTCCGCCGTCGGGCCTCCCCGCGCGACGAGGATGCCTACAGGGCAGCGCGGGTGGAGAGCGACAGGCTGGGGGCAGCAGCTGACACCGCCGACTTCCGTCTCCAACTGGTGGCGGAAGATCCGGTGCTCCGTCCGCTGATGAACGCGGTACGTGCCAAGGTCGGCGCAATCGACGCGGCCGAAGACCGCCAGCAACTCATCGTGATCGAGTCCGAGTTCGAGCAGGCGGTACGCGCGTTCCTCGACGCGGCTGCCCGGCGGATCGACTGAAGCCGACGCTGCCCACCCAGAGGCCTTCGGCGAACGGATACGCCGCAACCTCAAGCGCGTTGCCGACCGGCATGCCCATCGGGGCCGTCAGTGCCGCTGCAGGACGTATACACGGGTAGGCAAAGTCCGCGTCGATGGGATGCCGCGCGGGGGCCCCAGGTGCGATGGGTTGCGCGCGGCTGTCCGGCCGTCGGCCCGTCAACGAGCGAGCGTCACTTGGACGGTGCTGTTCGGGCGTTGTCCAGGATGTCGGCGAGCGCGGTCTGTTCGACCGGGTCGATGGTGAGCCAGCGGGTTTGACGGCCACCCAGTCGGCGGCTGGTCGGATCCTGGTCGGCCTTGGACCGGTTGGAGGCGAAGGAGACCGCGATCAGGGCGCGGGCGTCTTCGAGGTCGTTGGCGCACACCTCGCGCTCCTTGAGCGTCCAGGCAGAGGCGTCGGAGTCCCAGGCCTCGGCGAGCGGGATCAGTCGGTCGATGTCGAGGGCGCGGGCAGTGGTGAAGTAGGCGTCGTCGTAAGGGCGAGTACCAGGACCCACCGGTGAGATGGCAGCCGGCGCTCTGCTCGGAGGTGATGGCGGCTTCCGCGAGGAGGACTTCCCCCTCGGGATTGGTAGGCGTCGTTGATCGTGTAGTCGGTGTTCGGCTGCCCGCAGTCGTGGGTGGGGCGAGAGTCACGGGCTGTGTTCGCGTCTGTCCCGTGGTGCGAAGGCTGCGAGGGCGTCGGCGTGGGTCGCGGGAGCGTGCAGGAAGTAGCTGGCCCCCGTCTTCACGACCTCGCACTCACCGGATGAGGAGGAACGAGGTGGGAAGCCGAGCGTCTGCACGGCCCTGGATTATTTGCGGGACAGCCCGTAATGCTCGATAGGGCCATCAGCGCGGACGGTCAGACGTTGGGGACCTGTAGCTTGTCCCAACTGGTTTTGCCGGGGATGCCGTTGGCATCAGCGCCTTCGAAGCCGAGCTTCTGCTGCCAGGCGGCGAAGGACTTCACATCGCCTGGGCCCCATACGTCGGAGTTGGCGCTCGACTGGTAGCGGTTGCAGCCTTCGGTGACGAGTCGATGGTGCGTTGCGGCGATGATCGGCGATTTGTTTTCGGTGTGGAAGAACGACGCACCGGGGAACGGCTCGGTATCCGACCCGGGAACGGGATGTGAATCCTTGAAGTGGTCGTACGCCTCCTGAGTCGCCGCGAGGACCTTGTCGTAGAGTTTGTCCATGTGCGGGCCGGCGCAGGCGGTCGAGGACCAGTGGTGGTGGTAGAAGACGTTGCTCTTGCTGGGGCGTTCGCCGATCACCTTGGCGAAGAGCCAGCCGGCGAGACGTGCGGAGCTCTTCCAGGTGGCCTCGGTGACCGTCCAGGCGGGCGCGAGCGTTGCGTTCGCCATTTCGATGCTGATCGAGCGCTGGTTGCCGGCCGTGTTGCCGACGGCCCAGGCGTACTCGTTCACCTTGACGTACTGAGCGACGGCTCCGGCGGCGTCCACGTCGAAGTGGGCCGAAGCCGGACGCGTCTTCCAGACGTTGAGCACATCCTGGTGCGAAAGTCGGCCCCCGTTGTGGTGCAGCGTGACCGACGTCTTCTTGTAGGACTTGTGGGTGACGTGGCCCGTTGCGCTGAGTTTGTCGATGAGGTTCGAGACGGTACGGTCGTAAGCGATGGTGGCGGTCACTTGGGGGCCTCCGCGTCGTTCTCGACGCCGTCCTCGGCGAAGGCGACGAAGTCGCTTTCCGGAAGGGTATCGAGGTTGTCGGTGCCGGGTCCGTCGGCGGTGTCGGTCTTCTCGAGGGCCGCCTTCACATCCTCGTAGCCGAAGTTCTTCTCGGGCATGACGCAATCCTTTCAGCTACCACAACTTTGTGTCGCCAGCTCTACGTTCGACGAGCGGCCGGGGACGAATTCTCTCGTCGCCGTAGGGAATGGCGCTGCGGGTTCGATGGGTTGTTGAGATCAGATGCTGAGGATCAAGATTGCTCGCGTCACCGATGCTCTGGTTTCGAATCTGACGCTACTGAGTCGAGGCGTAGAACTGCTGGTTTAGACGGCAATTCGCGTCATGCTCACGTCTCAGACGTTGGGGACCCGTAGCTTGTCCCAACTGGTCTTGCCGGGGATGCCGTTGGCATCAACGCCTTCGAAGCCGAGCTTCTGCTGCCAGGCGGCGAAGGACTTCACATCGCCCGGTCCCCAAACGTCGGCGTTGGCGCTCGACTGGTACCGGTTGCAGCCTTCGGCGACGAGTCGATGGTGCGTTGCGGCGATGATCGGCGACTTCTTTCCGGTGTGGAAGAACGACGCACCGGGGAACGGCTCGAAGTTGGTGGGCCCGCCATCCATGTACTGCTTGTAGGCACCGCTCGTGAACGTGGACCATTGGTTCCAGTTGTGTGCGTCTTTGATGGCCCTTGCCGTCTTGGCGTTGTAGAGCGGATCCTTGAGCTTTGCCTCAACCCTGAGTGTGTCCGGTGGGGAGAACTGCCCTGGGTGCTTGAGCGAGCGTATCTGGAGGAGACCTATGGACGGCCCCCACTTGTGGTCGACCAGATGCTGGTCTCCGATGACGACCGGGTCGCCCTTGGACTCTGCCATGGCGACGGCCGCCGCGATTTTGGTCTCGCTGCCGGTGAACCCTGCCTGTGTGGCGAGGGTACGCAACTCGGGCAGGCTCATTTTCATTCCCGACGCGCCTCTCACTTGTTGATCAGAAACCATGTCCACGTGGCGCATTGCGGTGTCGGATCGAGGACCGGGTGTCGGCCAGATTTCTCGGCCGGGGAGGAGATGTTGCAGGAATGTGGTAACTGTGCCTTCGGTAAGGGGTCAAGTCCCGCGGAGCTTCCCCTAATTGGCACGTATACACATACAGACCAGGATCCTCTAAGCCGCGCCTTTGTGGGGTGCGAGCGGCATTGTGAGGTGTGAGAGATCAGCTGTCTCTATCATATGGCAACGTCAGGTATGGGGCAAACTGGGCCAACGCTCTCGTGCACGGTTGACGGTGGGGTGCCGCGGACTTCGGTGTGGCCCGAGTTCGTTTCTCTCGTGTCGGGGCTCAGGTCCATGGTCTGCTGGTGGGACAGCAGTCCGGCGGTTTCCTGGATGGTGTCGCTCATGTGCTCGCGGCGAGCAATTGTCAGATTCTGTGGATCGGTTGGGGTTGCTCACGCCGCCAGGGTCCCGGAGGGTTCGACGAGGTGGCCGCATTCGAAGCGGGCTCCGGCGCCAACGAGGGCCACGAGGTGGGGTGCGTTCACGGATCGCCGGCGTGCCTGGGCGGACTCGACGAGTTTGAGGACCGTCGCGAGAGCGGCGGCCGCGCTGCCTGCTCCCTTGGTGACCTTGGTCTCCAAGCGCACCGTCGCGAAGGTCGATTCGAAGGGATTCGTCGTCCGCAGATGGATCCAGCGTTCGGAGAGGATGTCGTAGAAAGCAAGCAGCTCGTCGACGTCATCGGTGATCTCCTTGACGGTCTTGGGCCACTTCGCGCCGTACGCTTTCTCGAACGCGGCGACGGCTTGGCGGCGTGCTCGCGGTCTTCGGCGTTGTAGATCTTTGGAGAGCCTTGCGGGCTCCGGCCTGGGACGACTTGGGCAGGGCGTTGACGACGCTGGTCGCTTTGTGAACCCAGCAATGCTTATGGCGGGTGTCGGTGAACACCTCGGCCAGGGCCTTCCAGAAGCCGAGTGCGCCGTCGCCGACGGCCAGGACGCACGACTTGGTTTCCGCGAGGCAGATGCGCAGGTGGATGCCGTGCGCCAGACGTAGACATAGACGTAGTCGGATCCGGTCAGGTCGCCCTTGCCGAAGGCTTTGTGGTCGGCCTGCCGCTGCTGGGTGAGCCGGTGACGGTGGCCGGTGAGAGGCCGGCCGAGCTGCCGAGAAACTGCTCGAGTGCGGGCACGAAGTCCCCGGAGGACAGGCCGTGGAGGTGGCGCAGTGGCAGCACCTCACTGATCTTCGGGGACTTGCGGCACCACGGCGGCGGAATCGCCGAGGTGAACCGCTTGCGCTCTCCGGTGGTCACGTTGACGCGCTTGTCGTTCACCCGCGGGGCCTTGACCTCAACCGTTCCCGGCGGCGGTGATGGCTTTCCTCGGCTGGTGGTAACCGTTGCGCACGACCAGGCGTCGGCCCATATCGTCGCATTGGCTGGCCAACTCCGCTATGTACGCGTTGGCTTCGGCCTCCAGGGCGGTGGCGAGCATCCGCCTTCCCCCTCACGGACGATCTCGTCGTGGTGGTATGCGGTACGCACAAGGTGGTGAGCTGACCGCCGATCGGCGGCGGTGGCGTGAGCGGATCCGGTACTGGGCCGGAGGGTGGTTCGCCCGCGGTGAGAGGACAGCGGTGATCGCGAAGGATCTGCGGGTGACTGAGCGGTCCGTGGAGGGCGACGGTGGCGTCCGCCTTCACCGTCTGCGAGTCCACCACAGCCGCACTCGGCTCCGGTTCACGGCCCTGCGCTCGGCGGAGGACCCCTAAGGCGGGAAGTCGGAAGGTATCGCCCGCCACTTGATGCCGTTGTCGACGAGATAGCGCACCGCCTCGATCACCTGCCGGTGGTCTGCCGGTGGCAGTAGCTCTCTCCGGTCTGCCCGCCCGGCCCGCCAGCCGACCCCGGACTCCAGGGGCTGAGGTGCCGTCGAGGCTTGCTCAACTGACGGCAGGGCGAGGTTCGCCGCCCTCCACAAAGTGCGAAATGCCCTGTTTGGCCGCATAATTGAACGGAGGGGGGCATCCTGAGGAGTCGCCATGCCGATGCTTCTGATCAAAGGCTTCTACGACGTCAAGGGCTCCCAGCCGGACGGGGACACGGTGGCCTTCACCCCCGATGACCCGGCCGAGTGGGACCTCGTGGGCGGTGGGCTCGGCCGCGCCGTCGAGCACAGTGCCACGGGCCGCGCGAAGCTGCGGCTGGACGCGATCGACGCACTGGAGACGCATTACGGCGCCAACCGGGTCCATCAGCCCCTGCAGTTCGCCCACGCAGCGCGCGACGAGCTGCTCAGCTGGATCGGCTTCACCGACGTCCAGCGTGAGGGCGAGAACGTGATCGCCACCACCCCGGACACGGTCCCCGGCTTCGTCCTAACCCGAGGCACCGACGTCCACGGCCGGTGCATCGCCCTGGCGGGGCGCGGCGTATCCCCGGGGGACAGTGGCCGGGAGATCGACGTCGACCCCGCCGTGCTGAGGACGACGCTCAACCACCACATGGTCACCGCGGGCCTGACCTACCCGACGTTCTACCGCAGCCTGTTCACCAGCCTGCGCGCCGAGTTGGCCACCACGGCCGAAGGGGCCCGGGCAGCGGGCCGGGGCCTGTGGCCGAGCGACGTCACCCTCACCGGGGTGAAGGTGACCGGCCTGTCCTCACTGACGGACGACGCCGTGCTCTTGCCCAAGCTGTTCCGCCGCCTGGTGGACTACCTCAACCTCGGCACGCTGCCGCTCACCTGCTTCCCCGCCTTTCTGGCAGGCGTGGGTGACCGGTTCTCCATCCTGTCCACGGGCGAGCGCTGCGTCGGACTGCACCGCGTCGTGGAGATCACGAACGGTGAGACCGTGCGGATGACCCACCCGCCCGAGGACCTGCTGTTCGAGGACTCCTGAGACCGGCTGAGACCGGCACGGACCCCGCCGCACCGGCGGGGTCCGTGCCGGTCTCAGCCAGACTTTCAGCACAGAAGTCAGTCCTTCAGCACATCGAACCGCAGCCCGCTCGACCCGCCCCCGGTCCCGCTCACCTTGCGGCGCGTGGTCCACGCGTGTGCCGAGCCGTCCTGCCACCGCGTGAACTGCCGACTGCGCTCGACACGGATGCCGGAGCGCGGCACCTCTTCCTCGTAGAGGCCGGCCGTCTCGGCGAGGAGCCGGCCCAGCGGAGCTTCGAGCGAGGCGTCGTCGCGTGCCAGGCGGGCCAGACGGAAGCGGATGGACTCCTCGTCGGCGAGGGTCTGCGGCACCAAGGGGTACCAGTGGGCGGGTACTTCGGTGGCCAGCAGGTAGCGCGGGTCGGCCTCGGCCGGCGGCTGCGCCGCGTCCGGGGCCGGCGCGGGGGGTGGTGTGGCGGCGATCCAGCGCGCGTAGCGATCGACCCGCTCCTCGGCGCGGTCGGCGACCGTTTCCTCGACGGCCCAGGCCAGGTTGGCCTGTTCGTCGCGCAGGAGGAGTACCGATTCGACAGCGGGGCTCTCCAGGCCGTCCGGCAGGGACGTCGGCCGGTAGATCCAGGGCGAGGGCGGCATCGCCATGCCCTCGGCCGGAGGGATGCCGCCGCTGGAGCGGTCGCCCAGTCCGAAGAGGTTCCAGCTGATGAAGTCGCGGGCGGTGGCGTGTCCGAGAGGTGTCTCGCTGCCGAAGACGTCGTGGACGGAGCAGTCCACGACCCGGCTCAGGGAGCCGACGACGAGCGGCAGCGGCACACAGAACCAGTCGTTGCCGTAGACCGTGGCGAAGGCGATGAGCATCAGCCGGCCCAGGTCGGCGGGTGAGGCGTCGACGGAGCCGAAGTCGATGCGGGCGTCCTCCATCTCCCAGAACCGGGACACGGGCATGCCACCGTACACCGCCGGGGTGGGGACGATCGTGCGCTGCTCGCGCGTCACCGCGGCTTCGTCGACCGCCAGTTGGGCGTCCCGGTCGGCGTCCACGGCCCACCAGTCTAGGTGACCACCGTGGTATTCCCCGGCGCGCAGTTCGAGGCCGGGCAGACTCGAGGCGCGTACCTCGAAGGCGTACTCCAGGCGTTCGGGGTTCCAGGCCTCGGGCGGCTTCGGGGGCTGGGGCGGCGCGGCGGCCGGGACGTGCGCGTGCCACCAGGACAGCCAGGCGACGGCCGCGCTCGCCAGGGCTTCGCGGGCGGCGTCGGTGTCGGGCGCGTCGAATTCCTTGGCGGCCGTCTGGTCGTGCTCGGCGAGCCGGGCCAGCCAGGGTGCGAGGGCGGCCGGGTCGGGGAGCCGGTCGCGCACGGCGGCGGACAAGCCGGTGGGGGCCAGCGGGCCGTCGGTGGCGAAGGGGCAGACCCGGGCGAAGGCCGGCAGCAGGGCGACGAGTCCGGCCGCGGTCAGCGCCCGCAGCCAGCGCAGCGCGCCGGCCATCGCCAGCCGGGCGTCGAGGCCGTTGCCGGGTTCCCGTTCGACGAGGGCCTCCAAGACCATCGTGTCCGGTTCGTACGGCTGCCACTCGGCGTCGGCACCGGTGCGCCAGCCGTCCAGCCGGTGGGACTCCTGGGCGAGCGAGACCGTGACCGGGGAGGCGGCGTCGTCGCCCCGGAACTCCCCGAACGCGTACTGCCGGGAGAGGAACCAGGCGGCGTCGGCGGTCCGGGCGGCGAGCGCCTCGTCCATGCCGGTGTCACGCGGCACGGGTTCGTACCGGAACATGGTCATAGCGGTCCCCATCCGTGTGCCGGCATGGTCCACTGCACCGGCAGCAGGCCGCGCAGCTCGAAGAAGTCGGTGAGGTCCATGCCGCGCAGCCGGGCGAGCGCGAAGCTCTCCTCGACCACGGCGTGGACGTCCTCCATCCGCCAGCCGCGTGTGCGGTCGGGCGGCAGTGCCAGCAGCAGAGCCTGCGGGGCGCGGGCGTCGGGCTGGTTGTAGTGGAAGGCGAGCCCGCCCAGTTCCTCCGGCGGGTGCTCGCCCACGCCGGGCTCGGGCACGGACTCGGTCCAGGAGTCCACGATGAGTCCGGCGGTGTTCCCGGCGTCGGGCGCACCGTCGGCGCGCAGCACCGCGCAGTGGTGCGGGACGGGATGCCTGCGTGACGGCACCGGCGCCCGGCCGCAGGCGATCCAGGGCTGCCCGGCGGGGAGCTGGGCCACGACGGTGGTGCAGGGGGCCGTGCCGGCCAGCGTCTCGGCGGCCGTCAGCGCGTCACCGAAGGCCCGTGCCTGGGGCCGGACGCGTTCCATCTCCAGCAGCCAGTCCGCGACCGCGTCCTCGTCGGCCTCCTGCGGGGCGGGCCCGGTCAGCGCGGTCGCCGCGGCGCTGCCGCGCACGCGGAGCACAGGCAGGACGGGCAGGGTCCGGCCGAGTACCGAGGAGATCGTCGCGCGCAGCCTGGTCACCCACTCCAGCACGGCTGACGGATCCTGCGGGGGCGGCCCCGGCAGCGGGGGAAGCGGCTCGGCCTCGAAGCGGTTCAGCACCGCGACGGCCTGCCCGCGCAGCGACTCCACCCGATCGTCGCCCTCCGGGACCGGTGACGGCCACGCGCCGGGCATACCGAGGTCGGTGAGGGTCTCCAGGACCCGGGCGACCTCGTCGACCGTGCCCGGCAACGCCCGTACCTGCTCGCGCAGTTCGGCGAGAGCGAAGGTCACCGTCCCGTGCCAGGCCGTGACGCGGGCGGCGAGCTCCGGCAGGTCGGCGGCCGACCAGTCGTCGCCCGCGCCGGCGTCGAGGTCGGTGACGAGCAGCGGCCGGGCCGATGCCAGGACAGCGGCCAGCGACCGGCACAGCAAGTGCAGTTCGGCGAACCGGGCGGCCCCGGCGTCGGTGACCCGTGATCCTGCCGGGACACGGCGCAGCAGCCGGTGCGCCAGCACGCCCTCGTCCCCGGACACGGTGTCGGGCTGCCGGTCCGCGCCGTCCTGGAACAACCCCGCGCTCAGGACGACGTCCAGCGCGCAGACCCCGAGATCGGCGAGGGAGGCCTGGGCGGGCGCGGCCGGGGCGCTGAAGGCGAACGTCCAGTCGGCGGCGTCACCGAGCCGCGTCTGGCACCAGCGTTCCAGGGCGGGTTCCAGCGCGGCGAGCGGCCGGTCCGACGTCCAGCCGTTCGTTCCGGTCGAGGGGGCCAGCAGACCGAGCCGGTGGGTGAGCGCGACGGCCGCGCGGGGCGTGCGCAGGACCTCGAACTCCTCGGGCAGCGTGTCGCCGCGCGCGATGCCGTCGGCGGCCACGCCGGCTCGCAGCGGATGGCCCGCGACGAGCTGGTGCACGCTCTCGGCGAGCAGCAGGTCACCGACCGCGTCCACGGTGGCCTCCAGGTCGTCCACGAGCGGACCAGCCTGGTCCAGCAGTGGCCGGCTCTCGTCGGTGAGCGCCTCGGTGAGCGAGTCGAGGTCCTGGAGCTGACGGCCGTGGGCCGTGTAGTCGGCGACGAGCGCGCGGCCGTCGACGACGTCGCGGGCGGCCGTCGCGGTGAGGGCCTCCTCCGCGCCGGGAGCGTCCGGCTCGGCGAGGTGGGGGGTGGGATACGCGGCGCGGAAGGGGGCGATCAGTCCGTCCAAGTGGGCGTCGTGCAGGGCGCGTTCCAGTTGGTAGCCCAGCAGGGCGCCCAGGGTCTGGCCGGAGCGGACGCCGTCCACGACGGCGAGGGCCTGGCGCACCCGGCGCGCCCGGAGGTCGACGCAGAAGGCCTCTCCGTCGGCGTGGCTGAGCCACCCGGAGCGCAGGACGGCGGCGGTGGTGGCCTGGTGCATGGAGGGGGCCACGAGATAGCCGTCGTGGTTCTCCCCGGTCCCTTCCTCGGCGGGCTCGGCCCCAGTCTCGTCGTCGGTCGGGGCCTGGGGGTCCTCGTCCGGGTTTCCCACGATCTCCGGGTCCTGGTCGTCCTCCGGGTCGGTCGGCACGGACTCCTCGCCGAAGCCCCGGGGACGCAGATCGGTGACCCAGCCGTACGCCCCGAGGTGGGTGCCGTCGGGGCGGTCGCGGCGCAGCCGGTTCAGCCGGGCGGAGGCGACGGAGGTCATCCAGGCGTCCAGGCGGTGCGTCTGCGTGTCCAGCACCTCGCACAGCAGGAGCTCCAGCCGGGGCAGGTCACCGTCGGCCATCTCCTCGGCGACGGCGAACTGGTCGATGGCGGTGGCCGCCCAGTCGAAGAACGCGGGGACCGTGCCGGGCGGAACCGTCACCTGACCGTCCGTCAGGTCGATGACGGGGTCCACGGAGCCGCCGGACTGCAGCCGCTGGTCGAGCCGGAAGTAGTACAGGTGAAGGGCCATGATGGCGAGGTGGTACCAGAGCCCGAGCTTGCCGCTGCGGGTCCCCTCGAAGGCGGGGGCCAGGTCGAACAGCCGCTGGGTGACTTCGGGCGGCACCTCCTGCTGGAGGGACCGCAGGTGGGCGAACTCCTGCAGGGCGCCGAGGAGCGTACGCAGCGGGTGGGCCTGGAGCAGCTCCCGCACCTCCGGAGCGGGCTCGGCGGTGAGGGTGAACTCCAGCGGCTGCGGCAGGAACGCCGGGTCGGGCGGCTGCTGCCAGGCGAAGCCGCTCCTGTACGGGATCGTGCCGGTCGGCGTGTCCGGCGCGGGCTGGAACGGCGGGGAGACCGGTTCCTGCTGGACGAAGCGCAGCCGCCGGGAGGCGGGCAGGCGGTGCAGCAGGTCGTTGATCACCTCGTCGGCGTCACCGTTACCGACCGTCGGTGAACGCCAGCCCTGGGACTCGGCGAAGGTGCGGAACCCCTGGAGGTGTTCCAGGATCCGCAGGTCGACTTCGGTGCCGTGCCACAGGTCGAGCGAGGTGACCGGCAGGATGCCGTACGGCTGCCGTCCGATCCGGAGCGTGGGCAGCGGCCCGCGGCCGCGCACGTGCTCGACGAAGTGCTGGACGAGGAAGGTCAGGTCGACCTGGGTGTCGGAGTCGTAGTTCATCCAGTTCGTGGACGCGGCGGCCATGGCGCCGAACGCGGCGTGCAGCCGGCGCAGCAGGTCGTGGTCGTCCACGTCGAGCCCGTCGGCGGTCTCGGCCAGCACGCGCCCGGCGGCGGGGCCGAGGGCCCGGGCGGCGCGGGCGGCGGCCTGGGGGCTGCGAGGCGCCAGGTCGCCGAGGACGGCGAGGGCGGCGCGCTGCTCCTCGGCCTTCTCCGGGCTCGGCGGCGGCATCCAGGTGCGCCAGGCCGACTTGGTGGATTCGGTGTTGTTGGTCGGCGTGCCGGTGGGCAGCACCGCCAGGCCGTCGGTGCAGCGGTGCGCGTCCAGCAGGGTGCCGATGAGTTCAGCGGTGTGCTCCGAGGTCCCGCCGCGCACCCCGGCGACGGTGACCAGGCTGAAGTCGGGGCGCATCTCGCCCTCGATGAGCACCTTGACGCCCATGCCGACCCGCACGGCCTCCTCGAAGTCGCTGAGCCAGCCGGGCGGCACCGCGCTGTCCGGGCCGAGGCCGACGTCGAGCACCTCGGGGATGGGCGCGCCCTCCTCGCGCCAGACCAGTCCGATCTGCCCGTCCCCGACGGTCTCGTAGCCGGAGAACACCAGCCGGTCGGGCAGTGCGTACGTGTGCGCCGGCCGGGTCCAGCGGCCGTCGCGGCTCTCCGGTTCCACCGCCCAGGGAGCCGGTGAGGGCGCGCTCGCGCCGGGCGGGGTCTCGGTCCGCGGCGGATCCTGCTGCCCCGGCCGCAGCGCTTTCACCGCCCATGCGGCGCGGCCCGGACCGATGGCGGCGACGAGTTGCGTCCAGGCCGCCTTGCGGCGCTCCTGGTGGGGGCCGGCGGCCCAGACCTCGCACCAGTACGCCTCCGTCGCGACGCGTTCGGCCGGGGTCAGGGCCGGCTCGTGGGAGTCGACGTGGATGTCGTCCGGGTAGGCGCGGATCCACAGCTCCAGCGCGGCCTCCCCGGCGTTGCGGTACACCGTCTCCAGGCGCAGCGGCAGGAGCAGCAGCGGGTCGGAGCGGCTGTCGGCCGACCACAGTTCCGGTTCCTCGGAGGCCAGCTCGTGGTAGGCGTCGCGGGCGGCCTGGTAGCGGGTCTGGTTGGTGGCCGCCTCCTGGCCCTGGGCGAGGTGTTCGGCCTCCAGGCCACTCTCCCCGGACTCGATGCGCTTGTCATACATGGCGAGTCCGGCGCGTGACCAGTCGAGCGCGATCCGGGCGTCGGCGACCGCCCGGCGGGCCTTGGCCAGTTCCAGGTTGACGGTCACTGCGGGTCTCCGATCAGTTTGCGGGCCGACATGACGACCCGGAAAGGCCGTTGCAGACTCACCATGGCCACGGTGGCGGCGTTCCACCGGCCCGGCCGGGGTTCCTGCTCCGGCACGGCGGGCATCGCCGAGAGGTCGGCGAAGCCGCCCTCCGGGACCTGCCAGCTCAGGTCCGACCAGTGCCGGTACGGCGGCGCCGGATCCACCGGGTTGTCGAAGCCGAACCGCATCCGGTAGCTGTTCTCGGCGAGGACGAACCACCAGTCGTGGATGTCCCCGGGCAGCACGAACGCGTACGCGCAGGTCCGCTCATCCAGGGTGAGCAGCATCTTCGGGTGCTCCCAGGAGCTCTGCCCGAGGTCGGCCGCGCCCACGGACTGGGCGGGGACGGCGGCCACGACCATCTGGGGGTACCGGCGCACGAGCCGGCCCCGGATGAGCAGCACGTCCAGCTCGCCCGCGCCCAGGGTGAGCTGGACGCTCAGCGCGCCGTCCGGGTCCCAGCTGTGCACGGGCGGCACGTCCGGCTCGCCGTCGGGGCGTGGCCAGAAGTGCGTGAAGGGGCTGCCGCGCAGGTCGGTGGGGTACTCGCGCCAGCGCATCTCGCCGTTCATCTCGTCGTTGACGCCGACCATGAACGAGGCGATGAACGGTGCGTTGGCCTGGAGCAGCACGGCCCGGTCGTCGGGGATCGTCCCGGAGCCCGGGAGGAACCAGTCGCGGGCGGTGTCCTTAAGCGCCAGGGCCATGGGCGCGGGGAAGTCCGGGGCGGTCATGACCGGATCGCCGGGGGAGGCGGGCACGGCGAGTGCCTCCTCGGACAGGAAGGTGACGGTGCTGTCCAGCCGGGCCGCCAGCAGAGGACCGGGGTCGAAGGCCTGGGAGAGGCGCTCGCGCATCCCGGGCGCGTCGACGGGCACACCGAACTGCAGGATGTGGGCCCCCGGATCGTCGGCCATGGACGCGTCCGACGACAGGGCGGTGTCGGGCTCCTCCACCGTCATCACGGCGTCCGGCGACTGCTCGGCGAACGCGGGGGACAGGTCGCCGGTCAGGTCGGACAGCTCCAGGCCGGACAGCGTCTGGAACATCCGGAGTGCGTCGGCCGGCCCCGTCGTCCCCTCGGCGGGCGTCCCACCCTCCGCCGGGCGCGCCACGAGCGCGGTGAGCGCACCCGCCTGAGTGTCGAAGCCGTTGGCCCACGCCGAGGGTGCCATGGCCGACAGCAGCCTGAGTGTCCGGGCGCCCCGCGCGGTCGCGGTCGCCCGCAGGGCCGTGCCCACCTTGGCGTTGAGCTCGACGGTGTCCTCCCCTGCCAGTTGTCCGGCCTCCACCGGCCGGGTCACCATCGCCGTCGGCAGCGGCGGCAGCAGTTCGCCGCTGAGCGTGCGGCGGACGTACGACTCCCCGTCGAGGCCGGCGCGGCGGGCGACCGGCCCCCGGCGCCGCAGCAGCCGCCGCAGGGCCGGGGCGACCAGCTCGTTCGGGGCCGGGCTGACCGCGACCTCGGTCCGCAGCGGGAGTTCGCTTCCGGTGCGGACGCGGTCGCCCACCGGAGCGGCGAGCCCGAGCGTCTCGTCGGGGCTGAGGGTCTGCACGCTGCGCCGGTAGACGGAGTCGGCGACCGCGGTGCAGAACGCGGTACGGCTGCGCAGCCGGTTGGCCTCCCGGATGTCACCGACCTGGTCCCAGGCCCGGGCCATCAGCCACTCCTGGTTCTCGCGAACCCAGCCCGCGCCGAGAGACGCCGCGATCCGGGTCTCCGGATTCAGGTTGAGCTCGGCCAGCCACCCGGATTCACCGTCCTCGACGTCGTCGCGTACGACGGGACGGCCGCCGTACAGCGGCGGGGCGACGGCGTCCTCGGTGCCCCGGCTGATGTGCCCGGCGACGCGGGAGGCGAAGTCGGCGAGGGCGGTGACGGCCTGTTCGGCGGGGGAGTCGACGAGCTGGAGCACGCCCTGCACGGTGATGGTCTGCCGGGTGCCGGGCGGATCGATGGAGGCCAGCGGGGGGCCGTGCAGCCAGGGGTCGGTGATGTCGACGGTGCGCCCGGACAGCGGACCGCGTTCCTCGGCGGACAACGGGACGATCGCTGTGGCCAGTTGCTCGAAGTCGCCCGGGGCGCCGGTGTGGAACTGCCAGCTGTAGTAGACCGGCAACCGGACGCCCCCCTGGTCTCGGCGCCAGGCGTCGCCGTGCTGGTCGACCTCGGTGAGGCCGCCGGACAGTCCCGCGGCGACCCCGCCCTGGAAGGTCGGCACGACACAGGCCGTGTAGTCGGTGTCCGACCTCAGATGCAGCGGGCACAGCAGACGTGAGATCAGCGGGCCCGACTGGCCCGCGGGGCGCTGCACATGTGCCCACTGCCACGACTGGTCCAGCGGTGGCAGGGCCGCGGCGTCGACGTCTACGAAGGGCAGTGGCCCGCCGCCCTGCAGCGGGTGCCCGGCGGTCTCGATGGCGACCAGCACCAGCCAGGGCCGCAGCATGCCGTCGGCGGGCCGGGCGGGTGTGAACAGCCAGGGCAGTTCGGGCGCGTCGAACTCCACGCAGGCCAGGTAGTTCGGCTCGGCGTCCAGGATGCCGGGCGGCGGATCGACCCGCAGGACGTGCCGGGTGTCGATGCCGATGACGCCCTCGGGGCCGAGCATCCGCAGCGCGTCGCCGGGCGGCCTGACCGGGATCTCACCGCCCGGTCCGGTCAGGGTCAGCCCGGGATCCAGCAGCGCCGGCCCGTTCGGCACCGTGCTGCGGATCGCCCCGCCGACGGGGCTCTGCAGGTACGGGGCGAATTGCAGGTCCTCGGGCATCGGGGTCACACCTCCCAGGCCTCGACCGGCCGCACCCCGGCCAGACCGGCGTACAGCAGTCGCAGCTCCCCGTTCGTCGCCGACGGCGAGGCGGGCAGGGGGGCCGCGGTCATCGCCCAGGTCGACGCGGCCACGACGGGCGGCTCGTGGGACACGAGCATTTTCATTTCGGCCGGCCACCAGATCGGGTCCCGCAGGGAGACGGTGGCCGCGATCTTCTCGGCGTGCACGAGCGCCTCCAACCGCAGGAACCTCAGCAGGTCGAGCACCCGTGTCGGGTTCGGGTCGGGCACGACCTTCGTCTCCCAGTCGAGAGAGGCCGTGACGAACGCGTCTTCGTCCGGCTCGGAGGTGTCGGCGACGAAGCGGACTCCTGACCGGTACGTGTCGTACGCGGCGGCGGCCAACTGCTCGTCGTCGGTGAGCCTGCGGAACTGGCCGGGGGCGAAGCTGTCTGTGGTTGCTCCCGCGTCGGCCTCCTCGCCGCCCAGCGAGGCCGAGGCGACGTCCCACTGCTCGGCCGGTTCGACGAGCGACGATCCCAGGCGATCGATGTCCACCCCGAAAGGCAGGACGCGCTGCCGTGCGACGACACCGCCGTGCGGGTGGACCCGGCGCCCCTCGCCGATCTGCCGGTTGGCGGCGGGGGACAGCAGTACCGGGATCCGGTCGCCGCCCGCGGGGGGTAGCGCGCTCCACGCCTCCGGTCGGGCGAAGGCCTCTTCCAGCCTGCGCCGCAGGTCCGCGGGCGGGGCTGGCAGGGCGGGCGGCGGGTTGCCCCAGCGTTCGTCGAAGTCGAAGGAGGCGCTGAACAGGAAAAGGTCGATGCTGCCGCGCCCGACCGCGTGCCAGGGCGCGGGCCCTTCCAGGGTGAGGTCGAAGGCGACGCCCACCAGGGACTCGCCGAACACCTCGACCGACAGCGAGCCCCGCATCCGCGCGCTGAACGACAGGCTCGGCTCACGGTGGACCAGGACGTCGAGCCCGAACTGGCCGCGCAGCCCGCAGTCGGCGATCTCGGCGACCAGTGAGAGCTGGGCGCCGAACTGCAGGGTGTTGGTGGTGATCGCGAAGTACGCTTGGCAGCGCAGCTGGATCCATGGTACCGGCGAGAGGTTCATCGACAGCCGGTGCAACGCCGGCACACCCCGCGGGACCGCGAACGCCGGGTGGAAGCCGCCCGCGCTGAGCACGAACGTCGGATCGGGCCCGCCCCGGCTCAGCACCAGCACGTCCCCGTCGAGCGGCACCCCGGCCATGTGCGAACCACTCAGGCTCGCTATCAGGAACGCGCTGGGCTCGGCGCTGTCGTACTGTCCGGCGAAGGTGGCCTTGAGCTGGATCAGCGGCACCTCCGGGTCCGGCACCGCGACCCGCAGGATGCCGAGCAGGGACAGCCGTACCGGGTCGGGGACCTCGGCCACGACGGCCGCCGACAGGGAGACCATTCGGCCGCCCCACGAGATCTCGAACATCGGCCCGACGACGGTGCGCCCCGGCACGGTCGGGAACAGGGCCGGCAGCCGGGGGACGATCCGTTTCGCCGCCGCCACCGGGTCGGGTGGGAAGAGCAGTTCACCGGCGGTGCCGTCGGCGATGGCGGCGATCAGGGCGTCCCGGTTCACCGCCTTGTTGACGCCCACGACACCGCCGACGCCGCTCAGCGCGAAGCCGAGGCCCAGCTGGATGCCCGGCCCGGGGAAGGTGGCGCCGAGCAGCGCGACGAATGCCGGGCCGCCCGGTGCCGCTAGGTCCAGCTGCCCGAAGGCGGTCACCGTCGTGGCGGGCACGGTCGCGCTCAGCACGCCCGAGAACGAGCGGAACTGCTGGCGCTCCAGGCGGCCGCGCAGCCGCACCGGGGGCAGCGGGGAGTCGATCTCCACCGTCGCCGGGAGCCGGTCGTCGGCCAGCCGTTCCAGATCGAGTCCGAAGATGCCGCCCATCACTCACCTCAGGGTCAGACCCGGTCGGCCAGGAGGCCGTCCAGGGGGAGCAGGTCGAAGAAGTGGTGCTCGGCCGCGGGCTCGTAGCGGACGACGCCCCCGAAGTGGGGAACGCGGCTGGGTACTTCCGGGCGCGCCTGCCGGGCGGCTTCGTCCAGGGACTGGCACACGGGACCGTGCCAGTAGCCCGCGTCGTGCAGCGGGTCGTCGGCCGGCTCCGCCCCGGGCTCCGAGGAGTCCCGGCGGACGGGCAGATACAACCGGGGGACACCCTTGTCCGTGCAGGCCCGGGCCAGCACACGGCCGGTGAGTCCGTCCTCCGCCTCGTCGCCCGGGGCGAACTCCCGCAGCATGACCTGCAGGACCTGCTCGCCCACGCATGGCCAGCGCTGCCCGGAGCCGCCCTCGCCGTCCTCCAGCGGCCCGTAGCTTTCCGCGCCGCTGATGTCCGGCCGGGGGTCCTTGTCGAAGAACGCCCACCGCCATCCCTCGGCCCGCCCGTCGGCGTTGCCCGCGTGCGCGCCCTCCTGCCAGGCCAGCATGTAGCCGGGGTGGCGGGTTCCCGGGGTGGGGGGCACGTCGGGTGGCCGGCTGAGGCCCGCGTCGTAGCCGTGCTGCCAGCCCCTGACCTCGACGGGCACGAACATGCCGGGTTCTTCAGGGACCGGGTGGGGGTTGTGGTACGTCATGACGGGTTCCTCGTCTCCATCACCAGCTGGGTTTGGCGACATTGCCGTAGGACCAGGCGGAGCCCTTGGACATCTCGAAGTGCAGGTGCGGCCCGGTGGAGTTGCCCGTGGTGCCGACGGCGCCGAGCCGCTGTCCGGCGGTGACGTGCTGACCGGCCTTGACCTTGCGCTGCGAGAGGTGACAGTAGGTGTAGACGTGGCCGTTGTCCGCGGCCAGCCCGATCCACTGGCCGTAGGCTCCGCCATTGCCGTTCGACCAGGTGATGGTGCCGGCGCGCACGGCGACCACGGGAGTTCCTGTGTCGGCGGCGAAGTCCTGCCCGGTGTGCCGGCCGTGGCCGTCGGGCTTCCAGGCGTAGTTGCCGCGTTCGTAGAACTGGAACGAGACCTTGTGCCCGGGTACGGGCGAGCCCACCCGGCCGGGGTGTGACGCGGCGGGCGCGGCCCCGCCCGTGACGCGGAAGAGGCCGGTGAGGCGGCCGAGAGTGGTCAGGGAGGTCGGGCCCGGTACGCCGTCGGCGTCGGCTCCCTTGAAGCCCTGGGCGAGCTGCTCGGCCCGGTAGGCGGCCTTGGTCTGGTCCCCGAAGAGGCCGGTGGCCCCGTCGGGGATCTTGCGGCCACGCTTGATCAGGGCCTTCTGGACGATGCGTACGTCCTCGTTCCGCTTGCCGATCTGGACGTTGGACAGGGTGACCGTGGGTGGGGCGACCATGAGGAACTCCTAGTACCAGTGGGGAGCCCGCTGCGGATCCGCCTGCTGGACACGGGCCGTGAAGTTCGAACCGGACTTGTTCACGTGGTAGCGGTCGCGGACGTAGTTGACCGTCGCGCACATGCAGGCGACCACGTCGTACGGCGTGTTGGCCGTGCCCGCCTGGTGGTACGTGGCGAACGTGCCCGGGATGCACTGCGTGGCGCCCCGGGAGCAGTTCTGCGGGTGGCCGTCGGAGACGCGCGGGCCGCGCGCGTTCATGTCGGTCGTGTTGATGCGGAACTTCGGGTGATTGCTGGCGGACTCGCGCTTGGCGATGGTGGAGAGCGCCGGGACGCCGAACTGCGGGTCCATGCCGGTCAGTTCGCACGCCTTGCGGGCGTAGCGCCGCATCGCCTCCGCACCCGACTCGTCGCCGGGATCACGGAAGGTGACCTGGCCGAGGGTGAGCCTTCCGTTGCCGGCCGCGGGCGCGGCCCCGTCGTCCAGCCGGAAGAGGCCGGTGAGGCGGCCGAGGGCGGCCAGCGAGGTCGGGCCCGGTACGCCGTCGGCGTCGGCTCCCTTGAAGCCCTGGGCGAGCTGCTCGGCCCGGTAGGCGGCCTTGGTCTGGTCCCCGAAGAGGCCGGTGGCCCCGTCGGGGATCTTGCGGCCACGCTTGATCAGGGCCTTCTGGACGATGCGTACGTCCTCGTTCCGCTTGCCGAACTGGACCTTGGACACAGCGACCATGACGAAGCCTTCCAATCGATCCGCTGGATCTAGTCGATCCGGACAGGAGCCCGGGGATCGGCGAGATGGGGAAGGACGAAGTTGTAGCCGATGGCGGAGTGGCCGCCCCCGGCGGGACAGGCCCCCTTCTCGGCGTAGCCGTCGTAGAACATGGCCTGGCAGTTACCGCAGTAGCGCCAGTCCGACTGCGCGGTCGGAGTGCCGGCCACGTCGTGCGGGGGTACGTAGTGCTTGCCGGAAGCGACATGGCCCCCGCCTCCGGGACAGACGCCCTTGGCCGGATAGCCGTCGTAGAACATGACCGCGCAGCGTCCGCACCGCCGCCAGTCCGTCTGCGCGGTGGGCGTCCCGGGGACGTCGTTCGGCAGGACGAACATGTAACCGACGGCCTCGTGGCCACCGCCCGTCGGGCAGGCGCCCTTCTCCGGATTTCCGTCGTAGAACATCACGTGGCACTTGCCGCAGTAACGCCAGTCCCGCACTGACATATGGACCAACTCCCTTCAGTCCACGTGGTAGTAGACGTAGTAACAGGACTTCTCCTCCTCGGAGAAGGCGATCTTCGACAGGTCGCCCTGTCCTTGCTCGGTCTCGTCGATGATGACGGAGCCCAGCTTGTCGTCGTTGCCGAACGGGCTGTCGTCCTTCTCCCACAGGAAGACCGTCGTGGCGCCCTCCACGGGAAAGGTGAGTCCGACGGGAATCCGGGCTCCCGCGGCGGCCTCGACCGGGTCGCCCGGCGGCCACACCCTGTTGTCCAGACCGGGCGAGTCGGTCGTCGTGGCATAGAGGTCGTCCGGTGCCTCGTTCGCGGCGTCGCTGATCAGCCGGCCGACGCCGACGTTTCCGGTGAGCCGGTCGATGAGCTGGGCACCCGGCAATTCGTAGACCGGGGCAAGCAGAGTGTTGATCACCGCCCCGAGGTCGAAGTCGGTCGACGTTGCCGGCCGCACGCAGATGAACTCCTCGATGGTCGCCGTCGCCGTCATGGCGTCCTCCTGTCGGTCCTGGAGCCGGGCTGCCGGGCATCTCCCGCGCTCGCCTCTCCTGCGCCGCGTCCGACGCTACGGACGCGGTGTCAGCGCGGTGTCATCCCGTCGTCATCGGCGGTTCTGCCGGGCCCGGTTGCAGGGGGTGAACAGGAGTCGGAAAATGAGGAAGCGGTACGCGTCGTCGGGCCGTGCGACGTCTTGGGGGTCGCAGTCGAGGCGACGAACGCGACCGCGCGCCCTCGATGCGGCGAAAGGCCCGGCAGAGGCGCGCCCACGCGAAACTGCGCGCGCGAGGCGGTCAAAGTGGCGTCTTCTCCTCGGCTGAGACTGCTCGGCGAGTTCCGTCTGGAACTGGGCACCAAGCATGTCGACCTGTCCGGCAACGCCCAGCGGCTCCTGGCCTTCATAGGACTGAGGGGGCAGGTGTGCCGTACGGTCCTCGCCGGCACGTTGTGGCCCGACGTCACCGAGGGCCGTGCCAGGGGCAGCCTGCGCACCACGCTATGGAAGCTGCCTCGCGCCGAGCCGCCCCTGATCGGCTGTTGCGGCGACGTCCTGAGGGTCACCCCCGCCCTGCGGGTGGACGTCCACGCCCTCACCCGGACAGCGCTCGGTGTCGTGCAGGGCAACGACCCTGAGCCGCACGCCCTGCCGTCGCTGAGACTGCTGACCGTCGAGGATCTGCTGCCCGGTTGGGACGAGGACTGGGTACTACTGGAGCGTGAGCATCTGCGGCAGCTGCGGCTGCACGCGCTCGACGAACTGGCCGAGGCCCTGATACGGCAGGGCAGACCGGCCCTCGCGATCGAGGCGGCATGGGCCAGCGTGCGGGCGGAGCCGCTGCGGGAGAGCGCGCACCGGGCAGTCGTGTCAGCCCATCTCGCGGAGGGCAACGTCAGCGAGGCGGTGCGCCATTACGAGGCGTTCTGCCGCCTGCTGGAAGAGGAACTCGGCGTCGCACCCTCGCCCCTGTTCGCCCGGATGCTGCCCGAGCGAGCCGGAGCCGGGGGAAGGAAGGCAGCATCATGCACCAGAGCATCCGCGACTACTGGATCACCTTCAACGACCCGCTGGAAGGACGCGTCAACTTCATGTACCTGGACGTGAAAGGGTATGTGAGCACCGGCATAGGCAACAAGATCGACCAGACGGCACGGGACAATTCCGCACCCACCGTGCAGGAGCGGGCCGACTCACTGGCCGCCGCGGGCAGACTCCGCTGGCTCGTCAACGACGCGGACACGGAGGCGGCAGCCGAAGAGGTCGCCCAGGAATGGGACACCGTGAAGTCCCACATGGAACTGGCACCCTTCGGTCACAACAGCTTCAGGCCGCCCCTGACCCGCCTGCACGTGGCCGACGACGAAATCGACCGCCATGTTTTCGAGAAGCTCGACGAGATGGAGGCAGTGCTCATCGGCCGCGACGGCTTCGGTGAATTCGGCTCCTGGCCGGCCAACGCACAACTCGCCACGCTGAGCATGTGCTGGGCGATGGGCCCGAAGTTCGGGTTCCCGAAGTTCCAGGGGCACGTGGGAGTGCGGAACTGGGCGGGGGCCGCGGACGAATGCCACTTCACCCCGGACGTCGGCACGATCAGGATCCGCAACAAACTGGACCGGGCACACTTTCTGCTCGCCGTCGACGCGGAGTCCCAGGGTCTGCCGCTGGAGCAGATCGTGCTGGACTTGTCGGACGTGTTCGGCGTCCAGGGAGCCCTTCTCGCCCTGCACGTCACACCGCTGACCCAGGACGGCGTGGACGGCCCGCTCACCCAGGGCAAGGTCAAGGAGTTCCAGACAGCCAACGGCCTGGTCGAGAACGGAGCGTTCGACGACTCGGACACCCGGTCCGCGCTCGCCTCCCAGCTCTCCGCACAGGGCTTCGTCGTGTCCGGCGCCTGACCTGCGCGCCGACAGCGAAGTGATGGGGGAAGTGACGGGGGAAGACACAGGCTCACCGGCGAACAGACGGAGAGGTACGGCATCATGACCGCGTTCACCCTCGACATGTCCGGCCCGTTCCAGCCGGGGACAGGCGCCACCGACCTCGGCGGACCGAACGTCGGCGGCCACCAGCCACCGCACTGGTACGAGCAGTACGGCATGGACTTCGGCGCCGCCGAGGGCACCCTCGTCCGCGCGGCCTTCGACGCGCACGTCACCCGGTACAACCCCCACGACCCGGCCGCCGACACGCCCAAGGTGTACGGCGCCCAGCTCTTCATGCGCGCCCCCAACGACATGATGGGCGGCTACTACACCCACATCACCGATGTGCCGGCCGGACTCACGGTCGGCTCCACGGTCGCCAGAGGCGATCCGCTGGGCACCGTCTGCCGCAGTGGCCCGACCACAACCCATCTCCACTGGGCTCTCGTCGAGATCATCGGCGGCGCACCGGCCGGCCAGTACCAGGGTGTCGACCTCCATGAGTTCTTCCTGGGCATCACCGGCACCGACACCGCGGCCTCGGTGACCTTCCCACAGGACGGCTCACCGCCGATGCCCGGCGGTGGCGCAGGCCACCCCAGGGCGTTCCATCTGGCGGGCGTCCGCGGCATCCAGGAAGCCCTGACCGCCCTCGGCTACGACCCTGGCCCCATCGACGGCATCGACGGCCCGCGCACCCGGGCCGCGGTGAGCGCCTTCCAGCGGGATCAGAGGCTGGCGGAGGACGGGCAATGGGGAGAGGCGACGCATGCCGTGATGGTGGCGGCTCTGCAGGCCAAGGGGTTCCTGGTGGATGGGGACTGAGTCATCGGGTGGTGAGGTCGCCTCATCGGCCGCAGTGGATCATTGCAGTAGTGGCGATCATTGGCGCAGCTCGGACCGCCATTGCGGAACGGCTGCCGCCGCATTGATGACACCTGGCCCCGGAACGTGGTCCCGCCCAGCGCCGTGGCCTCCCATGGCACGCAGGTGACCGTGTATCAGGAGCGTCCGATGCCTTGGCACAGCAGTGCAGTGCTTCCGCCTCCGGCGGATACCTCAGGTGTCAGAAGCCCAAGGCCCCCGCCGGTGCACGTGCGGGCAGGCAGGAGTGGATGCACCATGGAATAGGGGACAGTTTTCGGCACTGGGAGCACTTATGTACGCATCCCGCCGCCTCCGGAAGGCGTTTTCCGCTTCTGCGACTGTCGGGCTGCTGGTGGGCGGGATACTGACTGGTGCCAGTCTCGGTGCCGCGCATGGGGTAAGCGCGGCACAGCATGGACCGGACGACTGCCGGCCAGGCTACGTCTGGCGTGCGACGGACACGGAGGACCACGTCTGCGTCCAGTTCCTGGAGCGCCAGATCATCAACGCGCAGAACGCCCTGCACCGCGACCGCAGTGACGCCTTCGGCCAGTGCCTGCCCGGTTTCGTCAAACGCCGTGCCGTGCCTCGGGACTTCGTCTGCGTCACGGAGGCCGAGCGCGTCGCGGTTCGCAAGCAGACAGAACGTGCGCCCATCAACTGGCAGGCGACGTACAGCCGGGTGTACCCCGACAGCTACGTCCCCTTCCCATTTGCGTACGCCAATCGGGACTACAAACTGAGAAGCGCGTACACGAAGAAGCGAGAAGGCCAACAGGTACTCTACGCCGACGTGTTCCAGGGCAGCACCGCCGACGGCGCGGGACTTGTCACCTGGCCTGGCACCGGCGGCGCCAACCAGCGCTTCACGTTCCGCCGCCCCGGAAATGACCTAGCCTACCAGAACATCTTCGAGATCGTGGCCGCGCACAGCGGCAAGTGCCTCGACGTCGAGGGATGGGGCACGCATGACGGCGCGCGGGTTATTCAGTGGCCCTGCCACGGCGGCAACAACCAGAAGTGGTATCTGGAGCGCCGCGCCGACAACCAATGGCAGATCCGTTCTCTGCACAGCGGCAAGTGTCTTGACGCGCACAACCCCGCCCTGACCGCACCGCCGCAGGGCACCCGCCTTCAGCAGTGGACCTGCCTAGGTGGACAGAACCAGGCCTGGCAAGTGATCAACTGAGCTTCCAGCACCCGCCATTGCACTGCACGCAGACAGCGCACATTGTCGACCGGGCAAGGCCAGTGCAGTGCGCCCGCCGGTCCTGCCAGGTTGCGTCCAAGGAGATCGTCCACCCAGGTGGCGTAGGCGGTGGAGCCGTTGCAGCGGAACGAGCCTTTCAGTTTGAGGCGGTGGTGAGTCCGGCCCAGTGCCCGGGCGGTGTCGCGCAGTTCGTCCACGGTGGTGCCTTCGCCGGGGCGGATGATCTGGCGTTCGTCGAGGAACACTACGGCCAGCGGCACCTTGCGCAGGACCTCGGTCAGGGCAGGTGGCAGCCTGTCGTCCGTCCTGGCCATGCGCTGGGCCTCGTCGATGATGACGGACCCTGCGTGCTGTCGGTGCTGTACAAGGAGGAGACGGGTGGGAACAGGTCACGGGCCTCCGCGTGTCCGCCGGCGGTTTCGAGTAAGTGGGTGCGCAGGGTTCCCGAGGGCGTGACGAACCGCGGCAGGCTCGCGTTGCGGTGACGCATCAGGTAGCCGAGCAGGCGCACCGCGAGAGCGGTCTTGCCGCTGCCCGGCCCGCCGCTCACCGGGACGACCGGACCCTGGGCGTCTCCCTCCAGCAGATCGGTGACGAGTGCGCGGATCTGCAGGTAAGCGTGCTGCCGGTCACTGAGGAGCGCGAGGATCGTCTGCCCCTTGAGCCCGTCACCGACACCCCGTCCCATTTGCCGCGAGAGACGGGATGTCGTACATAATTCATCTTCCTGGGACCACTGGACGGGGTGGCGGTCAGCGGATTCCAGCCGGGCGCCCGGACCACAGCAAGCCTGGCGGTTTGAGTGCGAAACGGTTGAACAGTTATCTCAATTCGTTGTAGCTGAGACGATTACCGACTGGAGAAGTCGGAATTTCGGGTTTGCAGACCGAGGGGCCCGGGCTCAGACTCAAGACGAGGGACAGTGACGGATTCAGACTTTGTCGGTGCACGGTCTCTTCGGGAATCTGGCAGAACGGGCAACGCGTTGTCGTGGGCGAACTGAGGGCGTGTCATCCGGGTGCGGAGGTCAGCATTCCGCGCAACGAGGCCAGGGCTGCCGCACTGGAATCACCGCATGAGGCCGCTCACCCGCATGGCTGTTCAGGCTTTTGACGACAGGGTTGACGACAGGGCGAAGAAGACCGCTCTGCAGGCACTCAAGAACCATTCGGAAAGCCGGGTGAGAAGTCATGACAGCGATAGACGACAAGTGGACGCAGGTTGAGTGGATCGGCGCGCCGGCCGATGCCGGGGCCGGTGCGGCGGAGGGTCCCGAGCCCGACGGCCGCGGCCGATCCCGCGACTACCAGAACGGATCGATCTTCTGGTCGCCCCAGACCGGTGCCCACGAGGTTCACGGCGGCATCCGGGTCTGCTACGCGCGACTCGGCGGGACGGGCGGTTTTCTGGGCTATCCCGTCACCGACGAGACGGGCACCCCTGACGGGGTCGGTCGCTACAACCATTTCGAGGGCGGTTCCGTCTACTGGACGCCGGCGACAGACGCGCACGAAGTCCACGGTGCCATACGCGACCTCTGGGCGAGCATGGGCTGGGAGCGCAGCTACCTCGGCTACCCGGTCTCAGACGAGAGCGGCTCACCGCAATCCCGCTACAGCACCTTCCAGCACGGGCGCATCACCTGGACACCGTCAGGCGGGGCCGTAGCCGATCACAGTCAGTCCTACGGCGACGACAATGTGGGGGAAGCTGTCTGAGGCGATGACGCGATGCGGCCGCCGCCCGGTCCCCTCGATGACCGGCCCGGCCGGCGGCCGACACGCTCTGTATCACGCCTCCTGCGTCATGGTTGAGCGGCCTATCACAGCGGCGATCGGGCAGTCGAAAGCCTCATTTTACGCAGGAGGTTCCCTGTCTAATCACGAGCGAGTCTCCCTCAAGTGAGGCAGCGCAACCTACAGACAGGGGGGCTCCCTCCCCCCCGCTGTAGCGGCAGATGTCGCTAAAAGGGCTCAAGCGCTGCCCGATGAGGACAAGGCCGAGCTGGTTGCCGCCCTCACCCAACGCACCACCACACCAGAGCATCGACAGGCCGCTGCTGAGCGTGTAGTCAGAGCGCTGCCACGGGAGCAGCAAAGACTGATCGAGACCGTGCTGGGCAAGCCTGACGAACACACACGGCAGGTCCTCGGGTCTGATGCAGGTTCGGGTGAGGTTGACCTGCCCCACGGTTTGGGTTCCACCTGCGGTGGCTAACCGGAGGTCATGATCAGCGAACGCCCGGCCGAGGCCGAAGACCGTGCCGTCCCCGGGCACTGAGAGGGAGACTTGATCATCGGGCTGCACCGGTCGGCGATCGGCACGCTGGTCGAGCGGACCACCCGGTCCACCATGCTCGTCCACCTGCCCCGCGAGGAGGGGTACGGCACCATCCCGCGGACCAAGAACGGGCCCGCCCTTGCCGGCTATGGCGCACTGTCGATGAACAAGGCACTCACGCCGGTCATCACAACGCTTCCCGAACAGCTCCGGCGGTCGCTGGCCTGGGACCGCGGCAAGGAGCTCTACCAGCACGCCCAGTTCAAGCTCGACACTGGCGTCGCGGTCTACTTCGCGGATCCGCACAGCCCCTGGCAGCGCGGGACGAACGAGAATACGAACGGGCTTCTCCGCCAGTACTTTCCCAAGGGCACCGACCTGGCCAGGTGGTCGCCGGAAGAGCTCCATGCCGTGGCTCACGCCCTTAACAGCAGGCCCCGGAAAACGCTCGGTTGGAAGACGCCCGATGAAGCCCTGAATGAGCACCTACCATCGGCCCAGGAAGCTGGTGTTGCGAAGACCGGTTGAATCCGCCCTGCGATCCGCGATCGCTGTGCAGGATGCAGCCGTCGACCTGGCCGCGTCGGGCCACGGCGTTGTCCAGGGCGGTCACGGCCAGGCGAGACTCGTCGATGGAGTAGCCCACGATCCTGTTGCTGAAGGCGTCCTTGACCGCGCAGAGGTACAACTTCCCTTCGCCGGTGGCGTGTTCGGTGATGTCGGCGAGCCATAGCCGGTTCGGGCCGGATGCAGTGAAGTCGCGGTTCACGAGGTCGTCGTGCACCGGCGGGCCGGCCTTCCTGTCCTTGGC
>NZ_KQ948676.1:1569-6704 GCF_001514145.1 Streptomyces canus | reverse complement strand
CCCCCTCCACGGCCAGCTCCTTCACGAGCGGGTAGATCCTTTTCCCGGCAGATGCGCCTGCGACAGATAGGCCGCGGCCCGCCGCAGGACCTCGTTCTCCTGCTCCAGCAGCTTGATCCGCCGACGTGCTTCCCGCAGTTCCGCGTTCTCCTGGCTGGTCGTTCCGGGCTTGGTCCCGTCGTCGATGTCCGCGCGGCGCATCCATTTCCACAGCGTCATCGGGTGGACGCCGAAGTCGGTGGCCACCTGCTCGACCGTCACACCCGGGCCGCGGTTCCTCGCGACCCGCACGACGTCCTGGCGGAACTCTTCGGGATAAGGCTTGGGCGCAGCGACATCCGCAGAGCCTCACGGCCGGCGGGTGGATCCGGCGGAGTGCGCAGCGCTGCGGCGAGCGGGTCTGTCCGTGCCCCGTATGCTTCGGCACACTCCAGCCATTCCGACTCCTCCGCCGCTCATCCGTCAGACCGGTGTGTCGCCGCAGTCGAGGTGCGCGCTGCTGACCGTCCGGACCGGCAGACAGCGGATCCGAGCGCGCGTTCGCCCATCTGCACTGGTTCCGCCGCCCGCGCATCCGGTTGGAGATACGCGACGACATCCACGAAGCATTCCTCACCCTGGGATGCGGGCTCATCTGCTTGCGACGTGAAGTCACTCCGATAGGAGTTCTCAGGGCGCGCAGATCCTTGACTCGTGGCTTTCCGCTCGGCGGTTCGTTGGTCTGGTATGAGCGGGTTGGAGGGCAACGGGCTGTGCTGGCGGCCAAGTTCGGGGCGATTCTGCCGCCCTTGACGAGCGGCAGCGTCGTTCTGCTGATAGGGGCGGAAGCCCCGTCGCTCGGCCACGAGGGATCAGAACGGTCGCCCGTGCCGCCGGTGTCCGCGAGGCTGAGGTGTCTGCCGGAATACGCGAACTCGACGACGCAGGTGCGCCGTTGGGACGGGCTCGTCGGCCCGGAGGCCGCAAACGCGTTGCCGACCGGAACCCAGCCATTCGAGAGGCGCTTCTCGCGCTGGTTTCGAGCCCGACCAAAGAGTGCAGCGGTCGCCGCCTCCCTCCGGTGGCACATGGTCCCTTCGCAACCGACAATGAATGTAGCCCGGATGCCACTCATGGACGACGCGGGTCATCGCTGAAGTGATTCGGCCGCCGGACGTAAGAACGATCATGCCTCCGGAGATAAGAACGTCAGGCGCGCGATGAGTCCCTTCCCTGCATGGACAGGCTGACGACCCCGCAATGAATCTCACCCTCTCGCTTCCGAGGATGACAAATTGTTCATCCTCGCCTTCCGAGCCTGAGATCAATCCGGGTCAGAGCAAAGCTGACGAGCAATCACCCCGAGGTGGAACCATGACATGGCAAGACAGAGCTCAACGCGCACTCAGCGTGCTCGACGGCGTAGATGGTGACGGTGGTGCGGCAGAGCGTAGCCGTCGGATCTTCAACCATGTACTCAACGAATCAAACCGCGATGACTACATCAGTCATGATTTTTTCAACGTTCAACAGACTGCAGGCGGGCTTCCCGAAGGTGTCTCGTTCGACGATTTCCTGGCAGTGGTGGCGGGACACGTGCGCCCCGAGCTCGAAGGCTCGGGCTTCGAGGAGGAGCTGGATGACGACAATTTCCGCAACGGAGCGTTGACCTTCGACGAAGTCATCCGCCGCCACATCGACTTCCTCAACGGCGTAGTGCACCAAGCCGCCGCGGGCGAGGTGCACATCGGCCTGTGGAACCTGATCCTGAACGCTCGCACCGACGACACGAGCATCTACGCCTGCTATCGCGATTTCCTTGTCGACGCCTGAGCCGCGGGACTCGTCCAGAGGTGCAATCCGGTCGTGAACGACCCTGTTTGGAGGGGTGGCTGCGCCGCGTACATGATCAACACTGCGCGGTAGCCCAGATCGAAGCCCGCGCAGTGGTGCATCGCGCGGCCGCCGCAGAAGAAGATGGCGTCTGGTCGGATGCATCATTGGCTTGGCGGCTGGCCCGGTAGCAGTCCCACCGAGATGGACGGGTCGTCGCGGGCGGGGTCAAGACCGATGGCCACCAGAGCACGGCGTACGTGGAGGTCACGGACCCGGTCCAGTGCGGGTGCCAGCCCGGCCAACGCGTCCGGTGTCAGCGGGAACAGGGTCCGGGCCGACGCGAACAGGGTCAGGATAATCGGACTGTCGACGGTCCAGGCCATGCTGAGGCCCAGTCGGCGTCCCGAGAGTCGGCGCAGCCTGTCCGGGAGGCTGTCCTCCAGGACCGCCGGCGCAGCGGGGTGTCCGGCGGCGTGAGGCAGCCTGAGGTTGAGCTCGTACCGTCCGCGGGCCGGCTCGATGCCCAGCATCCGTGGCGCGGTGCCGGTGTGCAGTTGGAGCCAGGCTGCTTCGACGTGCGGGGGAAGGGCCTGCGGCGGGCGAGGCCAGTTCGGGGTACAGCTTGAGCCCTGGAGTCGCACCCATGGTCTCCGGGCCGCCGATCCAGGCGCCAAAACGCAGTGCGGTGCGGGACTGCCCCGCGATCAGCCTGCCGATGAGGTCGGGTCTGGCGCCTGGCCGCTCGCCGTCAGCAGCGCGGCTGCCTGGGGCAGCTGGTGGGCCTCCGGCAGTTCGGGTCCGGCGACTTCGGCGGTCCACCGCAGGCTCCCGCTTCCGCGCGGCCCCGCGTGCTCCGGCGCCAGCTCCACAGGGAAGCCGTCGGCGTCAACCGGCTCCAGATGGAAGCGACTTCGGGCCAGTTGCTGCCTTCCATGCGGTCGACGGCGGCGTCGAGAAGCGGTGGCAGGACTGTTATGCCGGTGAGTGCTACGGCCAGGCACCGGACTGCCTCCCTCACGGCGCCGCGCCGAGGCCAATAATCGTCTCGTCGCCGTCTACCGGCGCCAGCTGGGTGATGGCGCCGTTCGTCACCAGGGTTATGCGCCGGCGGAAGGTCCGCCGGGTGGCATCGAGCATGGCGATGCGCAGCGGCACGGGCGCGGTTGTCGTGCCGGGGATCTCCAGCCGCTCCTGACGGTTGTAGGAGTTGGCCGCGTCCTCGTACTCGATGTCCAGGAAGGCGCTCCGTGCAGTGTTGGGCGCGAAGAGAGGGACGGCGAGGATGTCCAGTGCCGCTACGAAGGGGGCGTCCCACTGGGAGGAACGACGCGCCGCCGTGTATTGGTCCCGAGGCCAGCACGGTGCCGTTCTTGAGGTGGTGGGTGAACCGGGCGGTCCAGCCGCGCTGCTCGGGTCGGGTCAGTCGAAAGGCGCCACAGCTGCGGGCTGCCCTTGGGCACCACCCTGAAGACATCGTGCTGTTGGAAGGTCGCCTCATCGTCGTACGTGACTCGACACCGATGGCGTCCACGTGCAGTGTCCGGTCCGGACTGCGGCGCGGCGGCAGCTCGTAGCTCTGTTTCTCCCCGGTCCAGCCCGAGGACGCATCGAAGTGGTGCTGGATCCCGATCTGGAAGTCCAGGTCGCGGGATGGGTTGAGGTAGGTCTCGAACTGTTTGGGTCCGGGGCTCTGCGGGGTCAGTTGGAAGGTGGCGGCCTTGTGGCCCTGAACATCGGCGGGCTGGCGGTACTCGATCGACACGTCGGTGGAGAACAGCCCGATCTTCTCGATGTCCGCGGCGGTCGTGATATCACGCCCATAGTGCGGAAGAACGGGTCGTCGAGGTCGATCTCGTGTGCGGCGATTTGTCAGGCACTTCGTCGAGCAGCAGGCCGACGAATCCCTTCCTGGTGTACGTGCGGGTGACCGTCGTCTTGCGGTCGTAGGCCTGCGTGAGCGTCTTGCGTTCCTCTTGTTCGATCAGGTCCACCCGCCCGGGCTCCGGGGAGAGCTCCGGCACAGAGCGCAGCCGTTATTCGATCGCGGCAGACTGCTCGGGGAGCGTCAGCTCGCCATTCAGACGCAGCGCACGAGTTCCGGCCCGTTGCGCGTCCGCGACGGTCGCTGGGTCGCCGGTGATCGCGACGGAGGGGTCCGCAAGGAGCGCGTCGAGCGCCTCGCCGAGTGCCTTCTCCGAGACGGCTGCCTGTGCCCCGAAACGCTCGGTGAGCAGCTGGGCCAGGCTCCGCCGGTCGAACTCAAGCGACAGTGGCAAGCGCGGTGCGACGGCTGGGAACATCAGCCGCATGACCGCCTGCACCCGGGAGGGCCGAGTCCTCGATCAGGCGCATAGCGAACACGGCGCGCTCTGCGGTCAGGTCCACCACCACATGCGCCGGGCGAGCATGTCCGGGCTTAGGGGTCCTTGCAGAATGATCCTTTTGTGGCACGGTGGAGGTGGATGTGATCCCGTCGTTTGTGGGGTGTGACCATGGCGCGGCGGAAGCCGTGGGAGGTCAGTGACGAGTTGTGGGCGGTGATCGAGCCGCTGTTGCCGCGGCATGAGCGTCGTTACAGGTATCCGGGCCGCAAGCGGATCGATGACCGCAAGACGCTCCAGGGCGTGCTGTTCGTCCTGTACACCGGTGTCCAGTGGGAGTTCCTGCCGCAGGAGTTGGGGTTCGGTTCGGGTCCCACGTGCTGGCGGCGGCTGGCCGAGTGGCAGGAGGCCGGGGTGTGGGAGGAACTCCAGCGGGTGCTGCTGGATAGGTTGCGGGCGGCTGACCGCCTCGACTTCTCCCGCGCCACCATCGACGCCTCCCACGTGCAGGCCAAGCGGGGGCGAAGCAGCCCAAAAGTCGGTCCGAGCCCAGTTGACCGCGCACGGCCGGGCTCGAAGCATCACGCGCTGACCGAGGCGCACGGCATCCCGCTGCGGGTGTCGCTGACCGGCGGTCACCGCAACGACGTCACCCAGCTCCTGCCCCTGGTCGACAGCATTGGGCCGGTGCGGGGCAAGCGGGGCCGGCCCCGGCGCAAGCCCCGCACGTTGTATGCCGACCGCGGCTACGACCACGACACCTATCGCCGCCGCCTGCGCGAGCGCGGCATCACACCGAAGATCGCCCGACGCGGCCAGCCCCACGGCTCGGGACTGGGCAAAGTCAGGTGGGTCGCCGAGTCCGCCCTCGCCTGGCTCCATGGCCCCCGCCGCTTACAAATCCGCTGGGAAGTACGCGACGACATGCACGACGCCTTCCTCCAGCTCGCACACTGCATGACCCTCGCCCACAAACATCCAGCTTTCTGAAAGCACCCC
>NZ_KQ948676.1:0-1161 GCF_001514145.1 Streptomyces canus | reverse complement strand
TACTGATCTTTTCGTAAGTTCGGTGGGTGTGGTGGGCGGATGGTCAGGCCGGTATGGGCGAGGAATGACCAGGGCAGTCGGGGGTTGGCGTTGATGCGGTGGATGCCTTGCTCGGTGGCGTCGGCGACATCGGCGAGGTGGTCGCCGGCGAGGTTGGCGAGTTCACGCTTCTTGAGCGAGGACCACAGCAGTTCCACCGGGTTCAGCTCGGGAGCGTAGGCGGGTAATCGTTCCAGGGTGAGCCAGTCCTGTCCGGCGACCCAGGCCCGCATCGCCCGGCTCCAGTGAGCGGACAGGCCGTCCCAGACCAGGACCACTCGCTCGCCGCGGTAGAACACCTTCACCTGCTCCAGGACCTCGATGAGCCCGGCGGTGTCGTAGCTGCCGGGCTTGAGGTGGAAGCACAGGCGGGCCCCGCGATCGGGGTCGGTGGCGTGGTAGCCCAAGGCTCCGGCCATCGACGCGCGTTTCCAGTTCAGGCGGTGCCGCAGGAGCGGAGTCCGCCCTCGGGGCGAGTAGGTGCGGCGGATCTGAGGGAGCAGTGAGACGCCTGATTCGTCGAGGAAGACGATCCAGGCACGTGTGTTCACGGCCCCTTTTTGATGCGCGGCCACTCGTGCGCGATCCAGCGGGCGATCTCCGACTCGTCCCGCTCGACCGCCCGCCGCTCGGGCCGTTGCAGGCTCCATCCGAGCCGGCCGGTCAGCAGCCGCCACACCGACGCCCTCGACAACACCACCCCCGTTGCCCGGGTGACGACCGCGCCGACTCGTTCCAGGGTCCACAGGTCGGCCTCGAAACCATGAGCCTGGGCACCTTGCTCCAACGCGGCCCGGACCATCTCGACCTGGGTGTCGTCCAGCTTGGGTGGGCGTCCGGTGGCTGCCCGTCTCCGCAGGCCCGAAGCACCGTCTTGCTCCCACACCCGCCGCCAACGCCGCACACTCTCGGCACACACCCCCACCGCCCTCGCGATCTCCGCATTCGAGACGCCGCCCTCGAACAACTCGACTGCCCGAACACGACGCGCCTCCGCCAACTGAGGCCGCGACAAAGGAGGAAGGCAGGAGCCGGCAACCGAAGGGGAAGGTTGATATGCCACCCCGACAGCCTCCCACCCACGGCCACCACACCCACCGAACTTACGAAAAGATCAGTAGT
>NZ_KQ948675.1:149427-174020 GCF_001514145.1 Streptomyces canus | reverse complement strand
CCGGGTCGCCCGGTTCGGCGGTGGCGATCCACTCCAGGACGCGGATGAAGCAGTCGGCGATACCGCGGCCCGACTCGGGATCGCGGATGTCGCAGTTGACATCGACGTCGATCTGGATGCCGTCACCGGCGAGGCGGTCGTAGACGTCGATGCGGAGGTCGTCGATGGGGCCCGAGGAGAGGTTGCGGGCGACCGCGGTGCTGCCGCCGAGGCGCATCGAGTAGTCGAAGGGCATGACGTTGAGCACGAGGCTGAATAGGGAGCGCCCGTCGAGCTGCTTGAGATCGCGCAGCATGTCCTCGTAGCGGTACTGCTGGTGGTGCAGCGCCTCGCGGACGGCGCTGCTTGCGCGCCCGGCGAGCTCGGCGAGCGTCGTGGTCGGGTCGACGCTCACGCGGATCGGCAGGACGTTGGAAGTGTTGCCGGGCACGGCGAACACCGCTTTGCCGCGGCCGCGGACCGGGAGGCCGATGACGACGTCACGGGCGCCGTTGGTGCGGTGCTCGTAGAGTACGGCGGCGGCGACGACGAGGCCGGCGAAGCTGGTGTCGAGGCGGCGCGCGGCCTCCTTGAACCGGTCGGCGCCGGCCCGGTCGACGTCGTCGGTGTGGCGCTTGATGGCGTCGGGGAGCCGGCGCAGCTTGCCCTGGTCGGCCTGCTCCGGCAGGTCGGCGAGGACGTCGAGCCAGAAGGTCTGGTCGACGGTGTGCTCCGGTGAGTGCCGGTAGGCCTCGTCGGCGCCGGCGAGCACGGCGAGCGGGGCGAGGGCGGTGTCGTCGGGCGACTGGCCGACGAGGAGCGCGTTGTAGACCTCGGCGACGCGGTTGGCCACGACCCAGGTACTGTGGCCGTCCAGCACCAGGTGGTGGGCGCGCATGTACCAGATGAAGTGGTCGGCGCCGAGTCGGAAGACGAGGTAGCAGGCAAGCGGCCCGGCGGCGAGGTCCATCGGGATGCGCAGATCGGCGAGCATCCGCCGCTCCGCGGCGGTGCGAGGGTCCGCCTCGGCACGCAGGTCGACGATCTCGATCGGGTAGGCGTCCGACTCGGCGACGAACTGCTCGGGCGCGCCGTCCGCGCCCTCGCGGAATCGCAACCGCAGCGTCTCGGCCTCATCGATGGTCCGGCGCAGGGCGGCAACGAAGAGATCCACGTCCAAGTCGCCGTGGATCTCGAGGTACTCGCTGACGTTGTATCCGGGATTGTCCGGCGCGAGCTGCTGCGCGTACCAGATACCGAGCTGACCGGCCATCAGATTCCGGACGTCGCTTCCAAACGCAGCCATCGCCGCACACACCCCATTCGTTTCGATTCAGCGACTGAAACAGCTGGGGCCTGCTGCCTCTGGGGCACGCCGCATCGCCGACCAGCTCTGTTTGATCAGTGGAGACGGGTCAACGTCTCCCGGACAGCGGCCGGTACTCGAGCCGGCCCGTGTCCCGGGAGACGATCGACGTCGGATGCGTCGATGTGGTGGTGCTCAGTTCGCGCTTCCCATGGCTTCGATCAAGCTCTTGGGGCGCATGTCGGTCCAGGACGTCTCGATGTGGTCGAGGCACTCCTGACGGCCGGCCTGGCCGAAGACCTGGGTCCAGCCGGCCGGGACATCCGCGAAGGCGGGCCAGAGCGAGTGCTGGCCTTCGTGGTTGACCAGGACCAGAAAGCTGCCATCCGGGTCGTCGAACGGATTCGTCACCGCGTCGTCGTCCTTTCTCAGATGATTGGCTGCGCGTCGCGTGCCCGATGCTTTTTGATTTGACATCGGGTCTCTGCACGTCTGCAAAGACATACGCCGGGTTGCGGAAGGTCTGCAGTTCCACCCCGAGCCACTATGTGCCAATCCCGGCGGGTCATCAATGTTGCGCTGCAGCAGGGCTGGACGTTCAACTGACGCATCGCGGCACTTGAACAGCGTCACGGCGTGGAACTGCGGTAACCGTCCGGTGATGGCCTCCTCGGGCCGGTGTCCGCTAATTTCTTGACGCCGCCAACCCATTTCCGTCGACACTCAGTACGTTTCCGTAATCCGGTCCACCCTTACGAGAGCGAGGCGTTCGCCGTGGCCATGATCGGTGGCACAGGAATGGGCCCGGCCCGCCTGAGGCTCAGCGATGATTCGATCACGCGCCAAAAAGTCAGGAAGGGTACATTGCGGCGTGTTATCCCCTTCGTCCGGCGGTTCCGCTGGGCGATTCTGCTCATGCTGCTGACCACCGTGGTGGACGCAATCATCGCGGCGGCGAACCCACTCGCGCTGCGCATGGTCATCGACGACGGCATCGTGCCGGGAAGGCTTCACGTCGTACTCCAGCTCTCCCTGGGCATCGCCGGTCTGGCGGTGGTCGACGCAGCGGCGATCTGGGTGCAGACCCTGCTTTCCGGACGGATCGGCGAGGGGCTCGTCTACGAGCTGCGCACCAAAGTCTTCGACCACGTGCAGCGCCAGCCACTGGCCTTCTTCACCCGTGCGCAGACCGGCGCGCTGGTGAGCCGACTCAACACGGACATCGTCGGCGCCCAGCAGGCCGTGACCACGCTGCTGTCGCAGACGCTGACGACGGTGCTGACGGTCGCGCTGGTACTCGGCGCCATGTTCCTGCTTTCCTGGCAGATCGCGCTCGCCTCGGTGGTGATGATCCCGCTGCTGCTCCTGCTGCCGGTCAAGTTCATCGGCAGACGGCTGCAGCGGCTGACCCGCCAGGGCATGCAGCTGAATGCCGAGATGGGCTCGATGATGAACGAGCGCTTCAACGTCTCCGGGGCGATGCTGGCAAAGCTCTACGGGCGGCCCGAGGACGAGTCGGCTCTGTTCGCCGGACAGGCGGCCAGGGTCCGCGACATCACCGTGTCCGGCGTGGTCTACGGCCGCATGTTCTTCATCATCGCGACCCTGCTGACCTCGCTGACCTCGGCCATGGTCTACGGGCTGGGCGGGGTCCTCGCCATCGACGGCACACTCAAGATCGGCACGCTGGTGGCGATGGTGACCCTGCTGCTGCGCCTGTACGGGCCGGTCAACCAGCTCTCCAGCGTGCCCATCAACGTCATGACCGCGTTGGTCAGCTTCGACCGCATCTTCGAGGTGCTCGACCTGCAGCCGTTGATCAAGGAGCGACTCGGGGCTCCGGACCTGGCGCTGCCCGACAACGACGGTGGCACAGCCCCCGAAATCGAGTTCGACAAGGTCTCCTTCCGCTACCCGGGCAGCGACGAGGTGTCGATCGCCTCGCTGGAAGCGCTGCCGCAAGTCGACTCGAAGGGTGGCGAAGAGCGGTGGACGCTCAAGGAGTTGAGCTTCGTCGCGCCCGCCGGCAAGCTGACCGCCCTGGTGGGCCCCTCGGGCGCCGGCAAGACCACCCTGTCCCAGTTGGTCCCCCGGCTCTACGACCCGACGTCGGGCGTGGTGCGTATCGCCGGACAGGATCTGCGCGAGGTGAGCCTCGCGTCTCTGCGGCAGACCATCGGCGTGGTGACGCAGGACGCTCACTTGTTCCACGACACCATTCGGGCCAATCTGCTGTACGCACGTCCGGATGCCGACGAGGACGAGCTGGTCACCGCGTGCCGGGGAGCCCGGATGTGGGACGCGATCGCTGCTCTGCCTGACGGCTTGGACACGGTGGTCGGTGACCGGGGCTACCGCCTTTCGGGCGGTGAGAAGCAGCGGCTGGCGCTGGCCCGGCTGCTGCTCAAGTCCCCGCCGGTGGTGGTGCTCGACGAGGCCACCGCGCACCTGGACTCGGAGTCCGAGGCGGCGATCCAGCGGGCGTTGAAGACCGCGCTGGCCGATCGGACCTCCCTGGTGATCGCCCATCGCCTGTCCACGATTCGCGAGGCGGACCAGATTCTGGTCGTCGACGACGGGAGGATCTGCGAGCGCGGCACGCATGAGGAGCTGCTCGCCCGCAGGGGTGTCTACGCGGACCTTTACCTGACCCAGTTCGCCGGCAAGGAGGCCACCGCGTCGGCCTGAGCCGACAGTGGTCGCCTCCCCGAACCCGAACACCCGAAGGTGCCCCATGACCTTGCTCGACGACAGCTCGACGCCCGTGCTCGTCTGGACGCCCGGCGCCCACGGCCCGCGCCGGGATCCGGCACCGCTGCTGCCCGACCCGGAGCCGTTCCGCATGCTCGGCACGGAGGCCGCGGCCGAGCTGGACGCCGACCTGCTGCGTGGCCTCTACCGCCGCCTGGTGCTGGGCCGCCGCTACAACCAGCAGGCAACCACTCTCACCAAGCAGGGCAGACTCGCCGTCTATCCGGCCTCGACCGGCCAGGAGGCCTGCGAGATCGCCGCCGCGACCGCCCTGCGCGAGACCGACTGGCTCTTTCCCAGCTACCGCGACACCCTGGCCGCCGTCTCCCGGGGCGTCAGACCTGTCGAGGCGCTGACCCTGCTGCGCGGAGACGCGCACAGCGGCTACGACCCCTACGAGCACCGGGTCGCCCCACTCTCCACGCCGTTGGCCACCCAGGCCCCGCACGCGGTCGGCCTCGCCTACGCGGCGCAACTGCGCGGTGACGACCTGGTCGCGATGGCGCTGGTCGGCGACGGCGGCACCAGTGAGGGCGACTTCCACGAGGCCCTGAACTTCGCCGCTGTGCTGAACGCCCCGGTGGTCTTCCTGGTGCAGAACAACGGCTACGCGATCTCCGTGCCGCTGGCCAAGCAGTCCGCGGCGCCCACGCTGGCGCACAAGGCCGTCGGCTACGGCATCAGCGGCCGCCTGGTCGACGGCAACGATGCCGCAGCGATGCACATCGTGTTGAGCGAGTCCGTCGAACACGCCCGCTCGGGCTGCGGCCCGGTGCTGGTCGAGGCGGTCACCTACCGTCTGGACGCGCACACCAACGCCGACGACGCGACCCGTTACCGCAGTCCGGAGGAGGTCGCCGCCTGGCAGGCCCACGACCCGCTCACGGTGCTCGAACGGCACCTGCGCGAGCACGGCCTGCTCGACGACACGGGCGTCGCCGAAGCGGCCGAGGCCGCCGAGGAACTCGCGGCCGAGATGCGCGCCGAGTTCCACACCGACCCCCTGCCCGATCCGCTCTCCCTGTTCACCCACGTCTACGCCGAACCGACCAGCCAGCTCCGGGAGCAGGCGGCGGAACTGCGGGCCTGGCTCACGGCCGACGCGGCGGGGGCGCCGACGGCTGTGCCGAAGAGGCGGCGATGACGAGCCCGGCCACGAACGCCGCCACCATGACGATGGCGCAGGCCCTGAACACCGCACTGCGGGGCGCGATGCGCGAGGACCGCGACGTCCTCGTCCTCGGTGAGGACGTGGGCACTCTCGGCGGCGTCTTCCGGATCACCGACGGACTGGCCGCCGAGTTCGGCGCGCGACGCTGCCTGGACACCCCGCTGGCCGAGGCCGGCATCCTCGGAACGGCCGTCGGCATGGCCATGTACGGCCTGCGGCCGGTCGTCGAGATGCAGTTCGACGCCTTCGTCTACCCGGCCTTCGAGCAACTCGTCTCGCACGTCGCGAAGATGCGCAACCGCACAGCCGGCCGGATAGCGCTCCCGATCACGATCCGGGTGCCCTACGGCGGCGGTATCGGCGGCGTCGAGCACCACAGCGACTCCAGCGAGTCCTACTACGCGCACACGCCGGGCCTGCACGTCGTCACCCCGGCCACAGTGGGCGACGCCCACGGCCTGCTGCGCGCGGCCATCGCCTCGAACGACCCGGTCGTCTTCCTCGAGCCCAAGCGCCTCTACTGGTCCAAGGACGAGTTCGCGCCCACCGACACCCCCGTCCCGCCGATCGGACGGGCGGTCGTCCGCCGCACCGGCGCCTCGGCGACTCTGCTGACCTACGGCCCCTCAGTCCCGGTCTGCCTGGAAGCCGCCGAGGCGGCGAAGGCCGAGGGCTGGGACCTGTCCGTGGTCGACCTGCGTTCGCTGGTCCCCTTCGACGACGAGACCGTCTGCGCGGCGGTCCGGGCGACCGGACGCGCCGTGGTCGTGCACGAGGCCTCCGGCTACGCCGGCTTCGGCGCGGAGATCGCCGCGCGGGTGAGCGAGCGCTGCTTCCACCACCTCGCCGCGCCCGTGCTGCGGGTCACCGGCTTCGACATCCCCTACCCGCCGCCGATGCTGGAACGCCACCACCTCCCCGGTGTCGACCGGATCCTCGACGCCGTGGCCCGACTTCAGTGGGAGCAGTGACGCTCGTGGCCTCGGTACGCGAATTCGCCCTCCCCGACCTCGGTGAAGGACTCCCCTCCGCCGAGATCGTCCGCTGGCTCGTCACCGTCGGCGACGTCATCGGGGTCGACCAGCCGGTCGCGGAGGTGGAGACGGCCAAGGCGGTCGTCGAAGTCCCCTGCCCCTACCCGGGCGTCGTCACCACCCTGGCCGGCCCCCACGGGACGGTCGTCCCGGTCGGCGCACCGTTGATCACCGTCGCGGTCAGCGAGGCACCTTCCGCGGCGCCTGCACCGACGCAGGACAACGGCGGCGGATCGGGCAACGTGCTCGTCGGCTACGGCACCAGCCCTCAGCCGACCCGTCTTCGGCGACCTCGTGCCGTCCTCCCCCCGCCTGACCCCGACGCCGTCCCGGCTGAGCCGACGCGGCGTCAGACGGTCGCGGTCGTCTCACCGCTCGTACGCCGGCTCGCACGCGAACACGGCGTCGCGCTTGATCGGCTCACGGGCAGCGGCCCCGCCGGTCTGATCCTGCGCCGCGACGTGGAACAGGTGATCACGGCAGGCTCGGGCGGGGCTCAGGACTCGGTCGTCGTGCCGCTGAGCGTGGTCGGCCGGCGTGCCGCCGAGGCGTTCATGCGCAGCAGGCGCGAAGTGCCGGACGCCTCCTGCTGGGTCGACGTCGACGCCGCCGCTCTGCTGTCTGCGAAGGACTCCCTGAACACGGGCGACGCCCAGCACAGGATCGGTCTGCTGGCGCTGCTGGCCAGGATCTGCGTTGCTGCCCTGGCGCGTGTCCCCGAACTCAACTCCGACGTGGTCACCGACACGCAAGGGCGGGCGACGGGGGTACGCCGTCATGCGGCTGTGCACCTCGGCTTCGCGGCCCAGACTCCTCGAGGTCTGGTCGTCCCCGTCGTGCACGACGCCCAGGCCCGGACCACGGCCGAACTGGCGTCGGAAATCGACCGCCTGACCGAAGCCGCCCGCGCGGGCACGCTCACGCCCGCCGAGCTGACCGGAGGCACCTTCACCCTCAACAACTACGGGATCTTCGGCGTCGACGGAGCCACCCCGATCATCTACCACCCGGAGGCGGCGATGGTCGGCGTGGGGCGGATCGCCCGCAAACCCTGGGTCGTCGGTGAGGAGGTGACCGCACGCCCCGTCATGCAGCTGTCCCTCACCTTCGACCACCGGGTCTGCGACGGCGCCACCGCCTCCGCGTTCCTGCGGTTCGTCGCCGACGCGGTCGAGGACCCGACGGCGCTGCTGCGCCACCTGTGACCTCCCCGCTCCCCGCACCCCGCACCCCGCACCCCGCTTGGAGCAGCCCGTGTCCCACACCCTTCCCGCTCCGCGGGCCAGGAGGCCTGACTTGTCTGCTCACCGATACACCTACCTGGGGCCCGAAGGCACCTTCACAGAAGCCGCGCTGCGCACCCTGCCGGAGGCGGCCACCCGCGAGCTGGTGCCCTCGGTCTCGGTGGCGGCGGCGCTGGACGCCGTCCGCGACGGAGAGGCAGGAGCCGCCCTGGTCCCGATAGAGAACTCCGTCGAGGGCGGTGTGACCAGCACACTCGACGAGTTGGCGGCGGGCCGGCCGCTGATGATCTACCGCGAGGTGCTGCTGCCGATCAGTTTCGCGCTGCTGGTGCGGCCGGGAAGCCACTTGGAGGACGTGAAAACGGTCACCGGCCACCCAGTGGCGCAGCCACAGGTACGGCGCTGGGTGGCGGAGCACCTGCCCCACGCGCAGTGGGAGTCGGCAGCGTCCAACGCGGAGGGGGCACGGCTGGTCCAGGAAGGGCGCTTCGACGGCGCCTTCGCCGGCGCGTTCGCCGCGCCCCTGTACGGGCTGGAGGTGCTTGCCCCCGACGTCCACGACGCGGTGGGCGCCACCACGCGCTTCGTGCTGGTCGGCCGTCGCGGCCGGACCGCGGCGCCGACGGGCGCGGACAAGACCTCGGCGGTCGTGTGGGGCGCCGACGACCACCCCGGCGCGCTCTTGGAGCTGCTGCAGGAGTGGGCCGTGCGCGGGGTCAACCTGTGCCGCATCGAGTCGCGTCCGACCGGCGAGGGGCTGGGGCAGTACTGCTTCTCAATCGACGCGGAGGGACATGTCACGGACCGCCGGGTGGGCGAGGCGCTGATGGGTCTGCACCGGATCTGTCCGCGGGTGCGCTTCCTCGGCTCCTACCCCCGGGCCGACCAAGTGGCGCCCTCGGTTCGGCCGGGCACCACGGACCGCGAGTTCGGCGAAGCGGCGGACTGGTTGTCGCGCTGCCTGGACGGACGCGGAGAGGACTGATCAGAGTCGGGTCGTCACGGAGAAGCCCCGGTGGCGCCGATCGACCGGTCCGGGTCGATCGGCGCCACCGGGGCTTTGCCTCGCGTGGTTCAGCACGCCTGCCAGACCGGTTGGCGCTTCTCGGCGAAGGCGCGCGGGCCCTCGACCGCGTCCTGGCTGCGGCGCCGCCGCTCCTCCCAGAGGTAGGCCGCGGAGAACGCCTCCTCCAGGGGCATGTCGACGGAGCGCATGGCCGCCTCCTTGATGGCCCTGACCGACAGCGGGGCGCTGCGCAGCAGGTCCTCGACCCAGCCGTCCACACAGTCGTCCAGCCGCTCGGCCGGGACGACATCGTTGACCAGGCCGTGGGAGAGCGCGGTGGTCGCGTCCATGGGGCGGCCGGTCAACAGGTAGCCCATGGCGGTCTTCAGCGGGAGCTGCCGAGCCAGCCGGAACACACCGCCGGCGCCCGCCACCAGGCCGAGCCGGGCTTCGGGCAGGGCGAAGACGGCCTGGTCGCTCGCGACGATCAGGTCGCAGGCGAGGGAGAGCTCGAAGCCACCACCCAAGGCATAGCCGTTGACCCGGGCGAGGACCGGTTTGGTCAGTGCGAACCGTTCCGTCAGCCGGGGCCAGCCCGGCTGACCGCGGCTGCCGAACGTGGACGGCGGCGTGCCGTCGAGGTCGCGGCGGGCGCGCTCGGTGAGGTCCTGCCCGACGGAGAAGGAACGGTCCCCCGCGCCGGTGAGCACGGCGACCCGGACCTCGTCGTCGGCCTCGACGTCGTCCCAGATCCGGGCGAGCTCGGCGTGCATCCGCAGGTCCATCGCGTTGAGCTTGTCCGGCCGGTTCAGCGTGATCCGTGCGACCTGGTCGTGCTTCTCGTACCGGACCCGCGGTTCGCCGTCGTCCTGAGTTCCGGTCCCGCCCGGGTTCTGTGTCATCGCGGCGGCACCTGCTCGGTGCCGCGGCCGGCGAAGCGGCCGACCTTGTTGATGACGTCCTCGCTGTACATGCGCAGCGCCTGCTGGAGGGCGAAGTCGGCCATGTAGCGGCGGAAGTCGTCGACGGGCTCCTCTGCGCTGTTGAGCATGCGGCGGTTGGCGACGACGGCGTCACCGCGCATCCGCACCACACTGCGCTCGATCGCGGCGTCGAGCTCGTCGAGCTCGTGGACCTCGTCGACGAGCAGCGCCGCCTCCGGCTCGGTGGCGAAGACCCGGCGCCCCTCCAGGATGAGCTGGCGGGAGAGCCGGGCCCCGACGCAGCGGGTGAGTCGGAAGTTGGACACCCCGGGGATGATCCCCTCCTGGGCGGCGGGGATGCTGACGAAGGCGTCCTTGGCCGCGATGACGTGGTCGAAGACCAGCAACAGCTGCGCGCCGCCGCCGATGGCGAAGCTGTCGACGACCGCGATCCACGGCTTGGCGATCGTGCGCGGCCGCCACACGGCCCCATCCTCGACCAGCATGCCGCGCAGCAGCTTGTGGATGTAGCCGAGCTCCCGGCGCAGCAGGAAGTCGACCAGCGAGATGCCGCCGCCATGCAGGGTCTTGAGGTTGATGCCGGCGCTGAAGACCCGCTTTCCCTTGTAGCGCGGGTGGGTCATCACGCCGCCGCGGAGCAGTCCGACCTCGGCCTGCGGGTCGAGCAGGGCCAGGTCGACGGCGGTCTCCATGTCGTCGACCTGGCGCCCGTCCTCGGCGTTCAGGCAGTCGTCCCGGGTCATGGTGAGCCGGGCGACGCCGTCCACGCGCTCCAGCAGGACGGAACCGAGGTCCACGGTGCCGGTCCGGGTGAACTCCGGTAGCAGCCGCAGTGCCCGGCCGGTCGGCCGGAGCATGGCGTCGACCAGGTGAGGACCGGCCTTGGGCGAGCGCAGGACGGCACTGAGGAAGATGCCCTGATCGATCTCGTGGCCGTCCTTGTCCGCCTGTGGCAGGTGACGCTCGGCGGCCATCTGTTCCTCGGTGGGGACCAGTCCGGGCACGGCCGCCGCGGCGGCCCGCACCAGCTCGTCGATGCGCAGGTGTCGGGTGCGCCGGTCCGTCAGCTCGTCGTAGACGGCCTCGACGTGGGTGTCGAGGAAGGCGTGGCGCAGGCATCGGACGGTGACTCGGGCCTCGGCGGCCAAGGCGCGCTGGTCCGCGGTCCGTTCGGGTCGCGGCGGCAGGGCGGCGAGCACCTCCGCCGCCCGTGCCAGGATCTGCCTGGCTTCCGGCAGCGGCGCATCGACGGCCCCCAGCTCCGCGAGGAGCGCGTTGGCCGCGGCCCCGGCCTCGGCGACGTCCGCCGGTTCAAAGGGGGCGGCGAGCCGGCTCATGCCGCGCTCCCCTCTGCCGTGTGCCGGCGCAGCGCGCGGTCGCAGGCGGCCAGGTGGGCGCCGAGGGCCTCGTCGAAGCTGGTGGTCGGCGCGTCGAACATGAGCTGTCGGCGGATCGCCAGTTCGCTTCCCTCGAAGGCCCCGGTGAGCGCGCAGGCGTTCTCGAGCGCGGTGGGCAGGTCGTCCTCCAGCACGTCGATCAGGCGCAACGCCAGGGCCTGGTCGCCGTCGACGGGTTGGCCGAAGAGAACGGCACGGCGGATCGCCGGGCTGCTGGCGCCCTGCTGAGCGAGCCGGTACAGGGACATGCCGGGCCAGGTGTCGCCGTCCTCGACCGGAACGACCAGGCGGACCGTGGGGGTCGCGATGCGGTAGTCAGTGGCGAGCAGCACGTCGAGCGCGGTGCCGCCGCATTCGCCCTCGGCGACGGCGACGCTGGCGACCGGCAGCCGCTCGAGGCGACGCAGCGCCCGCTCCCACCTGCTGACCAGGGCTACCGTCAGCCCCTCGGGACGGTGTGTGGCGGGGGCGCCGGAGACGTGCGCGGTCACCCGCGCCCGGCCGCCGCTGTCCTCCGCCTGGTCGCAGATCTCGTTGACCGCCGCGACGGTCTCCACGGTGAGCGGGAAGGCCCCGTCGATCCTCAGCACCAGGTCGTGCGTCATTCGTCCTCCACTCACCATTGGATCAGCGCCGTTTCGATCGTGGAACCGGGGCCCATCGTCATCAGCACTCCGTGGTCGCCGGGCACGACGACCTCTTCCTCGAGCAGGCGCTCGTAGGAGAACAGGAACGAGCCGCTCGACAGGTTGCCGAAGTCCCGCAGCACACCGGTGGTGTGGCGAAGTTCGTGGCGGGTCAGACCGAGGTTGACCTGGACCGCGTCGATGACCTTCTTGCCGCCGGAGTGGACCAGCCAGTGACGGATGTCGCTGCGCCGCAGCCCGGCCCTGGACAGCAGCCGGTCCACGACCTGCTCGGCGTTGGCACCGACCACGTAGGGCACACCGGGGTCGAGGAAGAAGCTGAACCGGTTCTGGTCGTCGTCCCAGTCGTAGCGCATGGCGTCGACGGCCTCGGTGATGAGGTGGCTGGAGAACCCGAGCAGCTTGGGACCGGCCGCCCTGCTGGGAGAGGCTGCGAAGTGGCCGGGCCCGCCGTTGCCATCGGCGATCAGGGCGACCGCCGCCGAGCCGTCGCCGAAGAGGCTGTTCACGACGGCGGTGCGCATGGTGGAGTCGAAGGTGTACGCGGCCGAGCACGCCTCGACGCAGACCATGACGGCGAGCCGGCCGGGGTTGGCCACGGCCCAGCTGCTGGTCGCGTTGAGCGCGTTGAGCCCGGCGTTGCAACCCATGCCGACGACGTCGACGCGGTGGCAGCTGCGGTCGATGCCCAAGTCCTTGATGAGCAGCGCGCTCAGCCCCGGCGTCAGGAAGCCCGTCGTGGTCACCACGCACAGGTAGTCGATGTCGGACAGCAGCGCGCCGGCGTCGGCGAGGCAGCGGCGCAACGCGCGGGCGCCCATGTCGAGCGCGAGCCGCTTGTGCTTGGCGAGCAGTTCACCCTGGGGCTCGGACCGGCGCTCGCCCTGCTCGTTGCGCGGGGGAATGGTGAGGTAGCGCCGTTCGATGGCACTGTTGAGGAAGATGGAGCGGATCTTGGGGTCGGTGATCCCGAGGTGGTCGATGAGCTGCTGCTGTGAGTAGGACTCGCCGGTGTTGGCGGTGCCGATGCCGGCGAGGCGCGCCGGGACGGGCGTGCGGGGTGGTTCGGACGAGGTGAGTTGCGCCCAGTCGCTCGGGAGCAGCTCGGTGCCGGGCGTCATCGGAACGTCCACCCCCAGCGACGGCGAGCCGCGCGGGGCGGATTCAGTTGTGTTCTGGACACGTTGGGTCGAACCTCCGGGTGGAGTCGAGGGGTCGCAGGGGAGGGTGGGGCGCGATCAGGCCCGTACCTCCGCCTCGGCCTGGATGAATCGGGTGAGCCGGGAGACTCCTTCCGTGATCTGGGCCTGGGTCAGGTAGCTGACGGAGAGCCGCAGGCTGCGCTCGCCCCCGCCTTGCGGGTAGAAGTAGGACATGGGGGTCCAGATGACCCCGTGCTCGTGCGCCGAGCGCGCGAGGGCCTCGTTGTCCACCGCGAAGGGCACGTCGACAGCGAGGAAGAAGCCCCCCTGGGGCCGGTTCCAGCGCACACCGAGGCGCTCGCGCAGCACCGGCGGCAGAGCATGGTCGAGTTCGTCGAGGGTGGTGCGCATGGCCCGGCCGTAGTAAGCCGCGGTCTCGGTGTTGAGCTCCTTGGTGTGGCCGTCGACGGCGAGCAGCATGCCGGCCACGACGGCCTGGCTGATCGGCGAGGTGTTCACCGTGACCATGCTCTTGATCTTGGCCAGTTCGTCGGCGAGCAGCCCGGTGGTGCCGTCGGGGCGCCGCACGGGCTGGTCCGCGACGACGTAGCCGACACGGGCGCCGGGGAAGAGCGTCTTCGACAGCGAGCCCAGCTGGACCACGCGCCGGCGCGTGTCCAGGCTCTTGAGCGTGGGCAGCTGCCGTCCGGGGCTGACGATCCGGTAGGGGCTGTCCTCCAGGATCAGGAAGTCCTCGCGCTCGCTCAGATCCAGCAGGGCGTGCCGGGTGGCCGGCGGCATCGTCGCACCGGAGGGGTTGGCGTGGTCGGGGATGACGTACAGGGCGCGCGGGCGGCGCCCCTGGCCGCGTTCGGCTCGCAGGGTGCGTTCCAGCACGCTGCAGTCGAAGCCGTCCGGGCCTTCCTCGACGACGGTGAGTGGCACGCCCAGCAGCCGGGCCACGCCGGTGATGCCGACGTAGCAGGGGCTGGAGGCGAGCAGTACGTCGGCCGGCCGGGCGATCAGCGCCCGCACGGCGAGGAGCATCGCCTCCTGGCACCCGACGGTGATGACCAGGGACTCGGGGGCGACGTGGACGTTCTCGTCGCGGGCGAGCGAGTCGGCGACCAGGTCGCGGATCACGCCGGCGGTCGGGCCGTACTGGAAGATCTGGTCGCGGATCTGCTCGGGAGCGCTGCCCAGATCGCGCAGGTGGTCCAGGTAGCGGCGCAGGTGCTCGAAGACCTGCTCGACGTCGAAGAAGCCGTCGTAGGGGCGTCCGGGGGCGAATGAGATCGCGTCCGGGTAGCGGTGGGTGACCTCGTTGAGGAAGGTCATCGAGTCGAGGACCGGATCCGCCAGGCTGCCGTGGAGATCGGCGAGGTCGAGCGCCGCCCCGCCGAGGAGGTCCCCCGGGGGAGGGTCGGGAACCAGGTCCGGGTCCGGTCTCAGGTCCTGCGCCGTCACGGGGTACCTCCAGGAAGACGGACGGCCGCTGGCCGTGCTGGGTGGTGCGCCTCAGCGCCGGCCGACGGCCGAGGCGCCGGCTCCGTGCCGGTCGAGACTGTGTTTGTCCAGGAAGTCGGTGATCGCCCGGTTGACCTCGTCGGGTCGCTCGAGGTAGCCCCAGTGGCCGCAGGAACCGATCTCGACGTGGTCGCAGTCGGGGATGTCCGCGGCCACTTCGGCGCCCAGGGCGGCGGGAGTGACCAGGTCGTCGGTGAAGCTGATGACGCGGCAGGGCACGCTGATCCGGGACAGCAGCGGGCGCCGGTCGGCGTCGGTGTCGACCCCGCTCTGTCCGCCACCGACGGACTCGCCACCGGTGAGTTCGAGCAGGTCGAGCCACATGTTGACGGCCCGGTCGTCGTTCAGAGTGGCCGGGGAGAGCATCTGAGTGACCTGGTGCACGGCCTCGTAGGCCCGCGGCAGCCGCACCCCGTCGGCCGTCAGGGCCCGGTCGGCACGGGTCAGCGCCTTGCGGTAGGCGTCGGAGCGAGCCCGGGTGGCGATGAGTACGGCGCCACGGACCAGGTCGGGGCGTTCGGCCGCGAGTTGCTGCGCGATCATCGCGCCGAGCGAGGTGCCGACGACCTGGCAGGGGCCGTAGTCGAGGGAGTCGATGAGCCCGACGGTGTCGGCGACCATCTCCTCCAGGGTGTAGTCGCCGGGCGGGACGTCGGTCGGCGGGATGCCGCGATTGTCGAAGGTGAGGGTCTGGTAGCCCGCGCGGTTGAGCGCGGGGGTCTGGTGCATGGTCCACACCCGGCCGGAGGCGGACGAGCCCATGATCATGAGCACCCGCTCGCCCTGACCGGTGCGCTGGTAGTGGAGCTTGATTCCGTTGGCGGAGACGAAGGGCACGGTGAGGCCGCCTCACTCGCCGACGACCGGGGACCGCTGATTCCCGGGTCGCGTGGGGTTCTGGTGAGCGTGCAAGGCGGACTCCTCCTCGTCGGTGCTGTCGGTGCTGTCGGTGCTGTCGGTGCTGTCGGTGCTGTCGGTGCTGTCGGCGGGTACGGCCGGCGCCGCGTCGGCGCCGGCCGGCCCGCTGCTACCAGCGCCACTCCTGCTGGCCGTACAGGTGACCGGCCTTGACGCCGCGCTCGCGGCACGAGTCGAGGAACTCCTCGATCTGCTTGATCTGGTAGGTGTCCTCGTTGTAGGTGGTGGCCATGACGTGGCCGAGCCACGGCTCCTCGCCCATCGCGTAGACGTACGCCTCCTCGACACCGAGCTCGGTGAGGATGTCGCCGGCCTGCTTGGCGTTGGAGCCGGAGAGCTTGCGGGAGTTGCTCATCTTCTTGGTCACCGGCTTGGTGAGCAGCGCCTGGTAGAGCCAGGTCAGCGGGGCGCCGTCGCACTCCATGCCGAGGAAGGCAAGGTCGGCCTTGCCCAGGTGGTCGCGGATGTAGCGGTACAGCCTCGGCTCGATGCCGGAGGAGTCCGCGCCGACGAAGACCTTGCGGCCGGCCAGCTCCACCCAGTAGGTGGACTTGCCGCGGATGTCGAGGTCGCAGTGCTCGCCGAGGAACGGCGTTGCGGTGACCTTGCCGCCGGGGAAGGGCACCTCGTCGAAGTCGTCGACCTCGATGGTGTCGAAGCCGAGGTGGCGCAGGACCAGCGCCATCGACGGGTCGGGCAGGTTGCCGCGAGAGGGGCGCGGGACGACGATGGCGCCGACCCGGCCGCGCAGCTGGAGCAGCGTCTCCAGGACGATGTGGTCCTGGTGGCCGTGCGTGATCAGCACCAGGTCGATGTAGTCCGGGAGGTCGTCGAGGGTGTAGCGATCGCCCTGTGAGTTGTCCGCCGAGATGAACGGGTCGGTGACGATGGTGCCTTCGGGCGTCTGCAGCACCAGGCAGGCGTGACCGAAGTAGCGTATGCGCCCGCCCTCGGCGATGTGCCGGTCCGGGGACAGGCTCGGCTCGTCGGCCAGCAGTCCGAGCAGCTGCTCGGTCTGGGCGTCGTCGAGGCCGAGGGCCTCCCGCAGGTGACTGAGGGTGGCACCGTGTACCCGGGCCTTGAACAGTTCCTCGAGGCCCGGGTGGTTGAACGGGATCGGCAGCTCCAGCACGTCCGGGTCGGCCAGGCGGGGGGTGCTGAGGATGAACGGGCGCTCGACCCCGGGCTCGAGGGAGAGCTGCACGGACTGGCGGGCCTCGGCGTAGGCCGGGCTCTTGTACGCCAGCGGCTCCAGGAAGCGGATCGCGGCCTGGTTGTCGGTGTCGTAGGCCAGCTCGACGACACCGCCCAGCTCCTTGGGGAGCTGAGGGTACAGAGGGGTGAGGTCGAAGCCGGTGGCGTTGGCCCGAAGGAGGTCCTGTCCCTCGGCGATGGCCTCGGCGAAGCGGATCATGTCGGCCCGGTCGCGCTTGATGGTGGCGAGGAGCTCGCGCACCTCCTCGGCGCGCTCCTCCGGGATGTTGACGAAGTATCCGCCACGCAGCTCAGGGTTGTTGCTCGCCGCGACATGGACCTGCGGGGACTGCAGATACGATTCGAGAAGCGGAACCTGCAGGAATGCGAGGTTCATTGCCGCCTGCACCGGCGCGACCGTGTAGAGCCATGCGTAGAACCGGTCGACCAGTGGTTCGACGATTGCTCGGGAGCGCAGGTACTTCAGCTGTTCATCCATCTGTGGTCTTCCCCCAGAAATACCGGAAGTGTGGAAATGCCGCGCACCGCGAACTGGGGCGCAGGCTGGAATTCACCGGAGCATTCGGCTGCATCACTATGAACCCGAGGCGAGTGTTCATTCAACGATTGCCCGGGCGAACAGGCAGTGTGCAGAAAGGGATGCACACGGATTGACGTTTCTCCGTGTGCATGCGTGGATTTGCGCGCGGTCAGCGGCCGGGGCGCGCCGGCCGGGCCGCCTCTCACCAGTCCCAGGTGGCGTGCGCTCTACGGTTCCTGTCCGTCCGCCTGCTGCGGAGTGGCGGCCGCCGAAGGCGCACGCGCCGTCCGGATCCTGGCCCAGGTGCAGCCGCTTGCGCACGTCGCGCACGGTGCCGGCCTTCGACGCTGTTCAGCGGGTGTAGCCGGCCGTCCCGGCCGGTGCGGACGTTCAACTGCGGCGCGAGGTCAGTTGAACGCTCCCGAGTGGCAGCCGGCGGCCGTGCGGCTCACCGCAGTCTCCGACAAGGTTTCCGCTCGAACAGCCGGAGGGGCCCCGCAGACGCGGGGCCCCTCGCGGTCGTCAGTTCTCCCGCTCCAGCCACCTCGCTATGGCGGACCACGCCTGCGCCAGCATCTCGGGCCGGATCATGTCCGAGTGCGTGCAGGGAAGGCAGGCCTCGGCGACCTCGCCGGTCACGTGGGGCATCCAGTCCCTGCTGGTCGGGGCGGCTTTGGGACGATCCTTCCCGGCGACCAGAACGAGCGCGTCGCCCTGGAACGAGCCGAGGACGTGCTCACGCTTCAGAGCACTGTTGTTGAGGAAGATCCGCGCCAGTCGCATCGACTCCTCGTCCGAGATCGCGCCGAGCGTGGCGCCGGCCTCACGCCGCATCTTCTCGCTGATCTCCACCAGCTTCGCCTCCTCGGACAGAGGCTGCCCGTCGGCGTCGACCGGGCCGGAGGGGACCCCAGGGTCCGGGACCATCGGATAGGTATCCATGATCACCAGTGCGGCGACCTCCTCACCGTCGTGCTGCAGCCGCACCGCGATCTCGTGCACCGGTATGCCGCCGAAGGACCAGCCGAGCAGGTGGTACGGGCCGCTCGGCTGGACCGAACGGATCTGTCGGACGTAATCCTCGGCCATCTCGGTCACCGAGCGCGCCAGCTCGCTGGTCCCGTCCAACCCCCGGGCCTGCAGCCCGTACAGCGGGACGTCCTCTGGGACGAACCGGGCCAGCGGCATGTAGGACCAGCTCAGGCCGCCGCCGGGATGGACGCAGAAGAACGGCGGTCTGTTCCCGCTCGACCGGATCGGGAGGAGGACGTCGAGCGCGTCGCTCACCGCGCCCAGGTCCATCCGGCTCATCAGCCCGCTGACGGTGGGAGCCGCCAGCAGGTTGCGCACCGTGACCGAGACGCCGCGCGCCTGGAGGCGCGACACCAGCGTGACGGCCAGCAGAGAGTGCCCGCCCAGCATGAAGAAGTCCTCGTCCACGCCGACGCTGTCCAGGCCGAGCACCTCCGCGAACACCTCGCACATGAGCCCTTCCAGCGCGGTCGCCGGACTGCGTCGGCCAGCCTGGTCTTCAGCGGCCACGTGGTCCGGGACGGGCAGCGCCCTGCGGTCCAGCTTGCCGTTGGGCGTCAGCGGCATCGCGTCGAGGACGACTACGGCGGCGGGGATCATGTACTCGGGCAGCTGCCGGCTGACGTACTGCCGCACAGCGCCCGGCAACTGCTCGGCGTCGACGGAGCTGTCCGGCGCGGCCACCACGTAGGCGATCAGGCGCTTGTCGCCGGGGGGGTCCTCGCGGACGACCACGACCGCCTGGGCGACGTCGGACTGCTCGGCGACCACAGTCTGGACCTCGCCCGGCTCTATCCGGAAACCGCGGATCTTCACCTGGTCGTCGGCCCGGCCCGCGAAGACCAGGCGGCCGTCGGACGTCCACTTGACCCGGTCTCCGGTCCGGTACATCCGCTCGCCCGCACCGGCGAAGGGGTTCGCCACGAAGCGCTGCGCACTCAACCCGGGCCGGTGAAGGTAACCGCGCGAGACTCCGGCCCCCGCGATGTAGAGCTCACCGACCACTCCGGCCGCGACCGGGGTCAGCCACTCGTCGAGCACGTAGACCTGCGTGTTGGCGTTGGGCCGGCCGATGGACGGCTCGTCGCCGGGCGCCAGCGGACCGGCCATGGTCGCGCAGACGGTGATCTCCGTCGGACCGTAGGCGTTGACGAAGCGTCGGCCGGGCGCCCAGCGGGCCACCTGCTCCGCACTCAGCGCGTCACCGCCGGAGAGCAGAGTGGTGACCGATGCCAGGTCCTTGGTCGCCAGCACTTCCAGCACGGCCGGCGCCAGCAACAGGTGCGTGACGCCGTGTCGGGCGATGACCTCGGCAAGTCCGGCCCCCGGCAGCAGTTCCTCCGCGGGAGCCACCACCATGCAGGCACCGGACCAGAGCGCCATCAGCAGTTCCCAGGTCGCCGCGTCGAACCCGACGGAGGCGAACTGCAGCAGACGGCTTCGGCCATCGAGCTGCCAGCCGTCCGCCGCGATCAGGTTGACCGCGCCGGCGTGCGGCACCACGACGCCCTTGGGCGTACCGGTCGAGCCCGACGTGTAGATCACGTAAGCCGGGTGCGTCGGAAGGAGGACGCTGGTGCGCTCCGCCTGGGACAACGCCGATTCGGCGAGTTCACCCAGCCGCCCGGTCGTCGCCGGGTCGTCCACCAGGACCACCGGCAGCGAGGCCGCCTCGGGCAGGGCGGTCACGCTCGTACTCGAGGCCAGGGCCATTGCCGCGTCAGCGTCCTTGAGGAGGAACGCGATGCGCTGAGCGGGGTATCTCGGGTCGACAGGCAGGTAGGCGCCGCCGGCCTTGAGCACCGCCAACAGCGAGACCACCAGGTCGATGCCGCGTTCCTGTACGACCGCGACGACCGACTCCGGTCCCACACCCTCGCCGACCAGGAATCGGGCCAGCCGGTTGGCCCGCGCGTCCAACTGGGCGTAGGTCAGCTCGACCGAGTCGGAGACGACTGCCGCGGCCTCGGGAGTCAGCTCGACCTGCCGCTCGAACCGCTCCACCAAAGTCCCGGACGGGACCTCGATGCCGGTGTCGTTCCAGTCGAGCAGCAGCTGACGCCGTTCGTCAGCGCCGAGGATGTCGACCTCACCGAGCCTCAGCTGCGGTGCTTCCCCGACCGTGGCGAGCACGCGTGCCCAACGCTCGGCGAGGGCGCGGGCCGTGTCCGGGTCGGGGCGTCGGGTGGCGACGGCCAGGTGGCCCTGGAGACCGGCCGGCCGGCCATCGTCGTCGAACCGCTCACTGACGGAGAGGTCCATGCCGAACTTGGCGGCCGGCGCGCCGGCGGCGAGATCCTTCGCCACAGCTGGCGGAACCTCGCCGGATCGCAGGCCGGACAGCCGGGCCCCGCCGCGGACGGTGTTCTGCAGCGTCAGCATGACCTGGAACAGCGGATTGCGTGAGACGGAGCGGACGGGTGCCAACTCCTCGACGAGGCGCTCGAAAGGAACGTCCTGGTGTGCGAAGGCACCCAGGCCGGCATCGCGGACCCGGGCCAGGACGTCACGGAAGGTCGGGTCCCCGGTCAGGTCGGTCCGCATGACGAGCGTGTTGACGAAGAATCCGATGAGGTCGTCCAACGCCTCGTCGGTACGCCCGGCGATGGCCGCACCGATGGGGATGTCGGTGCCGGCGCCGAGCCGGGACAGCAGCACCGCAAGCGCGGCCTGCAGCACCATGTACAGCGTCACGCCCTCCGACTGCGCCAGTTCGATCAGCCGTGCGTGGACCTGCGCGGAAACCTCCAGCGGCGTGCTGTAGGTACGGTAGTCCGACGCCGCTCCCGAGTCGTTGAAGGGTAGTTCCAGCTCCTCCGGAATGCCTGCGAGGGCCTCGCGCCAGTAGGCGATCTGCTGGGAGACCAGGCTGTCCGGGTCCTGATCGTCGCCGAGCAGCTCCCGCTGCCAGATCGCGTAGTCCGCGTACTGCACCGGCAGCGGCTCCCACACCGGAGCCTCGCCGCCGCGGCGGGCCGCGTAGGCAGCCGCGATGTCCCGGGCCAGCGGCCCGCGTGACCATCCGTCGCCCGCGATGTGGTGCAGGACCAGAACCAGCACGTGCCTGTCGGGGCCGGACGTGAAGAGCCACGCCTTGACCGGTACCTCGACCGAGACGTCGAAGGTGTACCCGGCCGCCTCCGCGACCTTGCGCCCCAGTTCCTCTTCGTGGGCCTCGATTGCCTGCATCTCCCAGTCCAGCTCGTCCAGGGTGAGAACGCGCTGGTAGGGCACACCGTCCTCGGTGGGGAAGACCGAGCGGAGCACCTCGTGCCGATCAAGGACATCCCGTAGGGCGGCCGAGAGAGCGGAACTGTCGACCTCGCCGCTGAGTCCCACGGCGATGGAGATGTTGTACGTGGAGCTTGGGCCTTCGACCTGCTCGAGGAACCAGAGGCGCCGCTGGGCGAAGGAGAGGGGGATGCGCTCGGGGCGCGGCTGGGGAATCAGCGGGGTGCGGGCGTGGCCTGCCTCGTCCAGGCGGGCGGCGAGTCCCGCGGCGGTGGGCGTCTCGAACAGCATGCGCAGCGACAGCTCGACGCCCAGGACGGCGCGGACCCGGCTGACGAGACGCGTCGCCAGGAGGGAGTGTCCCCCGAGGGCGAAGAAGTCCTCGTCCACGCCGACCGAGTCCAGCCCGAGGACCTGGGCGAACACGCCGCAGAGGATCTCTTCGGCGAGGGTGCTCGGGGCGCGGCCGTCCGTGGCTGCTCCGGTCCTGTGGTCGGCGGCGGGAAGTGCCTTGCGGTTGAGCTTTCCGTTGCTGGTCAGCGGGAGGGACTCGAGGCTGACGACCGCGGAGGGGACCATGTGCTCGGGGAGGTGCTCTGCGGCGAAGGCACGAACGGCGCCGGCGAGTGTTTCGAGGTCCTCCACGCTGTCGGGCGTGGGGGTGATGTAGGCGACGAGTCGTTTGTCGCCGGTGGTGTCCTCGAGGGCGATGACGGCGGCTTGAGCGACGCCGGGGTGGGCGAGGAGTGCGGTCTGGATCTCGCCGGGTTCGATGCGGAAGCCGCGAATCTTGACCTGGTCGTCCGTGCGGCCGAGGTAGAGGAGTTGGCCGTCGGTGGTCCAGCGGGCACGGTCGCCGGTGCGGTACATCCGCTCACCGGTGGCGAAAGGGCTGGCGATGAACCGGCCGGCGGTGAGGCCGGGGCGCCGCACGTAGCCGCGGGCCAGGCCGGCGCCCGCGATGTAGAGCTCGCCCGCGACGCCAGGGGCGGCGGGGTTGAGGTACTCGTCGAGGACATAGAAGCGGGTGTTGGCGATCGGGGTGCCGACGGGGATCGAGGGGAGCTGGAGGTGGTCGCTGGTGATGGGGGCGGTGGCGACTCCGATGGTGGTCTCGGTGGGGCCGTAGTGGTTGAACACCCCGCGTGTGCCGGCGGTGTCGAGGAGCTCGGCCACCCAGCTGGTGGGGGCGGCTTCGCCGCCCAGGACGAGGGAGGTGGTGGGCAGGACGCGGGCCAGTCCGCCCGCGCCGAGGGCGGCGAGGTGGGAGGGGACGGCCTTGAGGTGGTCGATCTGGTGCTGAGCGAGGTAGTCGGCAACAGCGTCGGAGTCGGTGACCGCATCGTGGTGGAGGATGTGCAGGGTGCCGCCCGTGGCGAGGCTGATGAACAGCACGGTGTTGCCGAGGTCGGTGACCTGGGCCTGCAGGAGTGCGTAGCGGCCGCCTGGCGTGCCGAATCCGATCCGGGAGGGGACGGACTCGGTGTAGTTGACCAGGGAGCCGTGGGTGACCGCGACGCCCTTGGGGGTTCCGGTGGAGCCGGAGGTGTAGATCACGTAGGCCAGGCCGTCGGGTGACGTGGTGACGGCGGGGCTGGTGGTGCCCTGCGCCTCGATGGTTGCGGCGGTCCGGGGGTCGTCCAGTACCACCGTCGGCCACGACTCTGCGGCGAACTGCGCCAGAGTCTCCTGCAGACCCAGCAGGACGATGGCGCCGGTTTCCGTGAGCATGAATCCGGTGCGCTCGACCGCCTGCTCGGGGTCGATGGGCAGGTAGCCGGCACCGGCCTTCCACACTGCGAGGATCGCTGTGATCATCTCCGGGCCGCGGCCCAGGCACAGGCCGACGACGGACTCGGGTCCGGCGCCCCGGCCGATGAGGTGGCGGGCGAGCTGGTTCGCGCGGGCGTCCAGGTCCGCATAGGAGACCTTGAGTCCGTCGGACACGATCGCGATCGCGTCGGGAGTCCGGGCCGCCTGCGTCTCGAACAACCTCGCGACGGTACCTGCGGACACTGGCGCGGCGGTGTCGTTCCAGGCCGTGATCACCAGCTCACGCTCACCGGCATCCTGGACGTCCACCGCACTCAGCCGGACCTGCGGATCGGCGGTCACAGCGTCGAGCACCCGCGCCCAACGCTCCGTCAGGCGATGAGCAGTCGCCCGGTCGAACAGGTCGTTCGCCGCTGTCACGGTGCCGTGCAGACCCGCGGGCCTGCCTTGCGCGTCGAAGTCCTCACCGACCATCACGTCAAGGTCGAACTTCGCCGCGACCAACCGGCCGGGCGTAGCCACAGCACTTCCCTCGGACCGCAGGCCGTCCAGGCCTACGACGTTGCGCGCGTTGTTCTGCAGGGTGAGCATCACCTGGTACAGCGGATGCCGGGACAGGGAGCGGGTCGGGGCGAGTTCCTCAACCAGTCGCTCGAACGGCACGTCCTGGTGCATGTAGGCGTCCAGGCCGGTCTTGCGGACCCGGGCGAGGGTCTCGCGGAACGTCGGGTCACCGGACAGATCGGTCCGCATGACGAGCGTGTTGACGAAGAACCCGACCAGGTCGTCGAGCGCCTCGTCGGTGCGCCCGGCCACAGCCGCGCCGATGGGGATGTCCGTACCGGCTCCGAGCCGGGAGAGCAGGACCGCGAGGGCGGCCTGCAGCACCATGAAGAGGGTCACGCCCGCCTCGTGCGCCAGCTCCACGAGTCGGGCGTGGACCTCGGCCGGGACCTCCAGCGGCACGCGGTGACCCTGATAGCTCGCGACTGCCGGCCGGGGGCGGTCGAAGGGCAGTTCCAGTTCTTCAGGGGCGTCGGCGAGGGTGTCGCCCCAGTAGGCGATCTGCTGGGAGACCAGGCTGTCCGGGTCCTGGTCGTCGCCGAGCAGCTCCCGCTGCCAGATCGCGTAGTCCGCGTACTGCACCGGCAGCGGCTCCCACAGGGGAGCCTCACCGGACAGCCGCGCCGCATAGGCAGCGGCGATGTCCCGGGACAGCGGTGCCATCGACCAGCCGTCACCCGCGATGTGGTGCACCACCAGCACCAGCACGTGCTCAGCAGCAGCGGTCGAGAACAGCCACCCCTGCACCGGTACGTCGATCGCCAGGTTGAAGCTGTGGGCCTGGGCATCGGAAACCGCCTGCGCCAGGTCCGGTTCGTCGATGTCGAGGGTGTGCAGCTGCCAGTCCAGTTCCTCCATGGTGAGGATGCGCTGATAAGGCTCGCCGCCAGCGGTCGCGAAGACCGTGCGCAGCACCTCGTGCCGTTGCAGGACGTCCCGCAGGGCGGCCGAGAGGGCCTGCTTGTCGACCTCCCCGGACAGGCGGAGGGCTACGGGCAGGTTGTACGTGGCGCCCGGGCCTTCGAGCTGGCCGATGAACCACAGGCGCTGCTGCGCGAAGGAGAGGGGGACGCGTTCCGGGCGCTGCTGCACCGTGAGCGCGTTACGCGCCTGGCCGGCCGTACCAAGGCGGGCGGCGAGCTGGGCCACCGTAGGCGCCTCGAAGAGGGTCCGCAGCGGCAGTTCCACCCCC
>NZ_KQ948675.1:147592-149376 GCF_001514145.1 Streptomyces canus | reverse complement strand
AGGACCGTGCGGATGCGGCTGACCAGACGGGTCGCGAGCAGCGAGTGACCACCCAGGGCGAAGAAGTCGTCATCGACACCGACGTTCGGCAGGCCCAGGACCTGCGCGAAGGCGCCGCACAGCACCTCCTCGTGGAAAGTGGCCGGGCCGCGCCCGGCGCCTGTCCCACCCGCGTACTGCGGCGCCGGCAACGCCCTGCGGTCGAGCTTGCCATTGGTCGTCACCGGCAGCGCGTCCAGAACCACCACGGCCGAGGGAACCATGTACTCCGGCAACCGCTCAGCAGCAAAGCCACGGATCGCCTCGGACAACACACCGTCCACAGCAACCACGACATAGGCAACCAGCCGCCGCTCACCCGGAGTGTCCTCCCGGGCCACCACCGCCGCCTGCACCACCCCCGGATGAGCGGCGACCACAGCCTGCACCTCACCCGGCTCGATACGAAAACCCCGGATCTTCACCTGCTCATCACTACGACCCAGGAAAACCAGCTGACCATCCGCCGTCCACCGCACCCGGTCACCCGTGCGATACATCCGCTCACCCGAAGCCGAGAACGGATCCGCCACAAACCGCTCCGCCGTCAGACCCGCACGACCCACATAACCCCGCGCCAACTGAACACCCGCAAGGTAGAGATCACCGCCCACCCCCGCCGGCACCGGACGCAGCCACTCATCCAGCACAAAGACACGAGTGTTGAACACCGGCACACCGATCGGCACCAACCCACCAACACCCCCAGGCCGGCACCGCCACCACGTCACATCCACCGACACCTCAGTCGGCCCATACAAGTTGTACAACTCCACACCCACACCACCGCCCACACCAGTGCCGGCGCCCACACCAGTACCGGGAAACACCTTGAAGAAGCGCTCCTCAACCTCCCCCGGCAACGCCTCACCACTGCACACCACCAACCGCAACGCCGAACACACCCCAGCAAGCGGCTCCGCAAGAAAAGCCTGCAACATCGACGGCACGAAATGCGTGACCCCAACCCGCTCACGCCGCATCAACCCAGCCAGATAACCAGGATCCATATGACCACCCGGACGAGCGACCACCAACGTCGCACCCTCCAGCAACGGCCAGAACAACTCCCACACCGACACATCGAACCCGAACGGCGTCTTGTGCAACACCCGCTCACCAACCGCCAGCCCAAAAGCCGCCTGCATCCACACCAGCCGGTTCACGATCCCCGCATGCGAGACCGCAACACCCTTCGGACGACCCGTCGAACCCGACGTGAACATCACATACGCCGGATGCTCCGGCAACAACACCCCACGCTCCGACACCGACAACGGACCATCCCCGAAGCCACCAAGCAACCCCACCCCCTCCGGCCCATCGACGATCACCACCGGCACAGCCACCGGCATGCCACGACCCGCACCGACACCGTCCGCCAACACCAGAACCGGCGCCGCATCCTCCACCATGGCCGCGACACGCTCCCCCGGAAGCCCCGGATCCACCGGCACATAGGCCCCACCCGCCTTCAAAACCGCGAGCAAAGCAACCACCATCTCGACACCGCGCTCCATCGAAACCGCGACCAGCGACTCCGGACCCACCCCCTCAGCAAGCAGGAAACGAGCAAGCCGGTTCGCACGCGCATCCAACTCGGCATAACTGAACTCGCTGCCCTCGAACACCACCGCCACCGCATCCGGAGTCCGCGCCACCCGCGCCTCCAACAACGCCGCCAACGTCGCAGCCGGCACCTCAGTGGCCGTATCGTTCCACCGCTCCACAATCCGCTGACGCTC
>NZ_KQ948675.1:127700-147222 GCF_001514145.1 Streptomyces canus | reverse complement strand
ACTCGCCTCCAACACGTCGACCGCGCTCAACGGCCTGTCACCACCGCCGTCCAGAGCCTGCTCCAAAGCGACGACAAGGTTCTCCACGGCAGTCAGCAGCAGGGCACAGACAGCGTTCGGGTCGACCGGAGCGATGGCGTCGACGACCAAGCGGAGGCTGTCGCCGTTGTCGTCAACCGATACGGCCAGCGGGTAGTTGGTCTGCTCCTGGGTGAAGACGGTGCGCACTCCCGCCAAGCCGGAGTCTGAGCCGGGCTCGATGCCCTGGTTGCGGACCGCTGCGCTGCTGTGCCGGTAGTTGAAGAGGGAGGTGAACAGGGGTGTGTCGGGTGAGACGCCGCTGGCCTGCTGTGCCACTGCGAGGGGTGCGTGTTCATGCTCAAACAGCTCGGCGAGCAGTCCCCGCATCTGAGCCACGGCGTCGAGCGCACCGACCTCATGCACACGCAGCCGTACCGGCAGCGTGTTGATGAACAGGCCCGCCGCCCGGTCCGAGCCGGCGCCGGCGTTCATGCGGCCGAACAGAACCGTACCGAACACGACGTCCGAACGGCCGGAGACCGCGGCAAGGACCCGCGCCCACGCCACGTGCAGTGTCGTCGCCGCACTCGCGCCCGAACGCCGGGACACCTCTCGTACGCGGCTTGCCAGTTCAGCGGGCAGCGCCGCCCGGGCCCGCGCTGAACCCGCGCCGTCCCGGCGGGCGTCGGTCAGCCCGAAGGGTGCGGTCGGCTCGTCCACGTCCCCCAGCAGGCGGGCGAAGAACTCCTCGTGTGCACCGTTGTCCGCCCCGCTGCGTGCCTGCGCGACGAACTCACGGAACGGCAGGGACGGCGTCAGATCGGCGGCGCGACCGTTAAGGATCGCGCGGACTTCACCGATCATCACCTCCAGTGCGGTGTGGTCCTGCACCAGGTGATGAATTCGCAGCATCCCCAGCCAACGGCCGTCCTCTTCAGCGCGGGCCGCCGTGATGTGCACGTCCAGCAACGGAGCGCGACCGATGTCCATCACCGAGCCCACCGCCGCCACCAGCGTCGCCACGCGGTCCTCGGCCGACGGGTCCAGGAGCACCTCGGCCACCGGGAGCACCGCCCGACGCGACACCACCTGGACCGGCTCCCGTAGCCCTTCCCACACGATCGCCGTGCGGTAGATGTCATGACGGTCCACCACCGACTGCAACGCCGCGAAGAACTCGTCCAGCCGCTCCCGCGACTCGAACTCCAGCACCACGGGGGAGACATACGCGTCGGTCCCCTGGTCTGCGCCCATGAGGTGGTGGAAGAGGATGCCTTCCTGAAGCGGCGCCAGCGGGTAGACGTCGGCGACATTCGCCGCTCCGCCCTCGACGCCGGCCACCACACGCTCGACCTCGGCCGAGGTCAGCTTCACCAGCGGCAGCATCTGCGGCGTGATCTCCCGCGCACCGTCCGTGATGGCATTCGCCGGCACCACGAACTGCTCGGCTGCCGCCACAGCAGCCAGGCTCGCCACCGTGGGCGTCTCGAACAAGGCCCGGACGGACAAGGCCGCACCTCGCGCCCGCAACCGCTCCACCAGCAAGACCGCCAGCAGGGAGTGACCGCCCAGCGCGAAGAAGTCGTCATCGACCCCGACCGAGTCGACCCCCAGGACCTGCGCGAACACCTCGCACAGGAGCTCCTCCTGTGCTGTCGAGGGCCCACGACCCGAGCCGGAGGCTCCGGACGAGTAGTCCGGCGCGGGCAGTGTCCGACGGTCCACCTTGCCGTTGGCCGTGAGCGGGATGGTCTCCAGGACGACGACAGCGGCCGGGACCATGTACTGCGGCAGCAGCCCGGACACGAACGCCCGCACAGCGCCGGGCAGGCCCCGCAGATCCTCCACACCTTCGCCGGCGACGACGTACGCCACCAGGCGCTTGTCACCCGGCTCGTCCTCCCGCACGACGACGATGGCCTGCGCTACGGACGGGCACTCCGCCACGACCGCCTGGACCTCGCCCGGCTCGATCCGGAAACCACGGATCTTCACCTGCTCATCGGCACGACCGACGAAGACCAGCTCGCCCTCGCCCGTCCACCTGACCCGGTCACCGGTCCGGTACATCCGCGAGCCGTCCGCCGCGAACGGGTCCGCCACGAACCGCTCGGCGGTGAGACCGGGGCGCTTGACGTAACCACGGGCCAGGCCGGCACCCGCCACATACAGCTCCCCCGCCACGCCGGGCGCCACGGGAGTCAGGAACTCGTCCAGCACGTACATCCGCGTGTTCACGATCGGCGAGCCGAAGGGCACCGGCCCGCCGCGCTGCGGATCGACATCCCCGGAGGCGACCATGACAGTTGCCTCGGTCGGCCCGTAGGTGTTGACCAGACGGCGCCCCCGGGCCCACAGCCTCGCGAGCCGCCTGTCGATGGCCTCCGCGCCGACCAGCAGGGTTTCAAGTCCGGCCAGGTCGGCCGGGTCCAGCACACGCAGCAGGGACGGCACCACACTGGCCGTGCGGACACCGGTCTCAAGCACCAGCTCGGCCAGGAGCGCGGTGTCCGCGCGCTCGCCCGAACCGACGACCACCAGCGTCCCGCCGCCCGTCAGCGTCACGGCGACGTCTAGCACCGAAGCATCGAAGCTGAACGACGCGAACTGCAGCACTCCAACACCTGTTTCCACGCCGAACTTCGGCCCGAACACGGACACCGCGTTCGCCAGACCGCCGTGGGCGATCGCAACACCCTTCGGACGGCCCGTCGACCCCGAGGTGTAGATCACATAGGCCAGCCCCTGCGGTGATGCCTGCCGGACGGGTTCGCCGGATGCCGGCGTCGCTGGACGGTTGGCGGTGGCCGGCTCGTCAACCAGTAGGGAAGGCACTCCGTGCTCGGCCGCCACCGCGACCGCGGCGGTCGCGGAGCTGTCGGCCACCAGGAGCACCGGGCTTGCGTCCTGGAGGACGAAGGCGATGCGATCGGCCGGGTACTCCGGGTCGACCGGCACATAAGCCGCACCTGCTTTCCACACCGCCAGGATCGCGGTCACCAGTCGGACCGAGCGGTCCATGGACAGCGCTACGAGCGACTCGGGCCCGACGCCGAGACTGATCAGCTCGCGGGCCAGGCGACCGGCTCGCGCGTCGAGTTCCGCGTAGGTGAGCTGCTCGCCCTCGCACACGACGGCGATGGCGTCCGGCTTCCGGGCGACCTGGGCCTCGATTTGTTCCGGCACCGAGGCGCTCGGGACGTCGGCAGCGGTGTCGTTCCATTCCACCAGCACTCGCCGACGCTCATCCGCGTCCAGCACGTTCACAGCGCTGAGGTGCCGGTCCGGGTCGGCGGACACCACCTTGAGGACCCGCATCCACCGCTCTGCCAGCAGCTGCGCCGTGCCCGCCTCGAAGAGGTCGGCGGCCGCCGTCAGCAGACTGCGCAGCCCTGCGGGTCGTCCCTGGGCGTCGAAGTTTTCGCCGACCGTCAGGTCGATGTCGAACTTCGCCGTGGTCCTCGACGTGGACAGATCCGTCGAGCCTGTGCCCGCCTCCAGGCCGGGCAGGGCTATGCCGGCGCGGGCATGGTTCTGAAGGGTGAGCATCGCCTGGAAGAGTGGGGCGCGCGTCAGGGAGCGTGAGGGCGCCACGCTCTCGACCATGCGCTCGAAGGGCACGTCCTGGTGGGCGAAGGCGCCGAGGCCGGCTTCGCGGACCCGGGCGAGGGCCTCGCGGAAGGTCGGGTCGCCGGACAGGTCATTGCGGATCACCAGGGTGTTGACGAAGCAGCCCACCAGGTCGTCCAGGGCCTCGTCGGCCCGGCCGGCGACCGCCGCGCCCATGGGGATGTCGGTACCGGCTCCGAGCCGGGAGAGCAGGACCGCCAGTGCGGCCTGCAGCACCATGAACAGCGTCACCCCTTCGGCGCGGGCGAGCTCCACCAACTGCTCGTGCACCTGCGCAGGGACCTGAAGTGAAACGTTGTGACCCGCATAGCTGGGGACCGCCGGGCGGGGGTGGTCGACCGGCAGCTCCAGCTCCTCGGGCGCGCCCGCGAGGGTGTCGCGCCAATAGGCGAGCTGACGGGAGATCACGCTGTCGGGGTCGCTGTCGTCGCCCAGGAGTTCCAGCTGCCAGATCGCGTAGTCCGCGTACTGCACCGGCAGCGGCGCCCACTGCGGGGCACGCCCCTCGCGGCGGGACGCATAGGCGGCCGTGAGGTCACGGCCGAGGGGGCCCATCGACCAGCCGTCGGCCGCGATGTGGTGGATCACCAGGACCAGTACCTGCTCGTCCTGGGGGGTAGCGAAGAGCCATGCCTTGATCGGCGCCTCGGCGGCCAGGTCGAACGCGTAGCCCCTGGCCCGGGCCACGGCGTCGGCCAGGTCATCTGTGGCGACGTCGGCCCGCTCGAGGCCCCAGTCCAGCTCGTCCATGGACAGGACCCGCTGATACGGGCGACCGTCAGCGGTGGGGAAGACGGTGCGCAACACCTCGTGCCGCTCCAGGACGTCTCGCAGCGCGGCCGACATGGCCGCGTGGTCCACACCGCCCGACAGCCGCAGCACGACGGGCACGTTGTAGCCGGAGCTGGGGCCCTCCAGCTGATCGAGGAACCAGAGGCGCTGCTGCGCGAAGGAGGCCGGCACGTGCTCGGGTCGCTCCGCGACGGCGGTCAGGTCGGAGCGGGCCTGGTCCGCGCCGGGCAGGCGGGCGGCCAGGGCGGCCGGCGTCCGGGCCTCGAACAGCGCCCGGAGCGGCAGCTCCACTCCAAGGGCCCTGCGAAGCCGGCTGACAAGGCGCGTGGCGAGCAGTGAGTGGCCGCCTAGGGTGAAGAAGTCGTCGTCCGCACCGACGTTCGGCAGACCCAGGACATGTGCGAAGGCGCCACACACGATCTCCTCGATGGGGGTGGAGGCTGCGCGGCCCATGCCGGTGGGTCGGCCGGGTGCGGGCAGGGCCTTGCGGTCCAGCTTGCCGTTGAACGTCAGAGGCAGGGTGTCCAGGACGACGAACGCGCCCGGGACCATGTGCTCCGGCAGCCGCTCGGCGGCGAAACGCCGGAGGTCCTCTACTGGCACGTCCGCAGCTCTGGGGACCACGTATGCGACCAGGCGTCTGTCACCGGGAGGGTCCTCGCCGGCGATCACCGCGGCCTGGGCCACGGACGGGTGCGCGGTCAGGACGGCCTGGATCTCACCCGGCTCGATCCGGAATCCACGGATCTTCAACTGCTCGTCCGCGCGGCCCAGATACTGCAGTTGACCATCCGCGGTCCAGCGGGCCCGGTCCCCGGTCCGGTACATCCGCGAGCCGGCCTGGCCGAACGGATCGGCGGTGAAACGCTCCGCGGTCAGGCCCGGGCGGTTCAGGTAGCCACGGGCCAGACCGGCGCCTGAGATGTACAGCTCGCCCGCCGTGCCTGCCGCCACCGGACGCAGGAAGTCGTCCAGGACATACAACCGTGTGTTGGCGATCGGCCGCCCGATCGGTATCTCGTCCCCGACTTCCTGGCCCGGCACCACCTCGGCTACGCAGCACCCCACGACCGTCTCGGTCGGTCCGTACTCGTTGACCACGACCGAACCCGGTGCCATCGCCAGCAGATCCCGCACCACCGACCCCGGCAGAGCCTCACCGCCGACCACCCAGGCCCGTGCCGCGCCGGCCAGGCGCTCGTGAGCCACCAGTTCTGCGAGGAGTGGCAGGTGCGCCGGGACCACCTTCACCAGGCCGAACCCCGACGAGGTGTTCAGCAGCTCGGTCAGGCCCTCGGCGCCTCCCTTGGGGCTGATCACCACGGCGGCACCCGCGACCAGGGGAAGCAGCATGCTCGTCACCGTCAGGTCGAACGCCGGCGACGAATGCAGCGGCGCGGACCCGCCCCGGCCGGACATCCCGTACGCACCGGCAGCCCAGACCACATAGTTCGCCAGGCCGCCGTGCGTGACCACCACGCCCTTGGACCGTCCGGTCGATCCCGACGTGTAGATGACGTACGCCGGATGATCGGAGAGGAGCGGCCCCCGGCACTCGCCCGCCCCCAGCGGAGCGGCCTCCACCGCAGACAGCGGCAGGCCCGCTGCCGGGGCGTCGACGACCAGGAGCGGGACGCCTTCGGCCGCCGCCACGGCGGTTGAGGGTGTGCCGGCCGCCACCAACACCACGGTCGGCGCGGCGTCCTGGAGGGTCAGCCGGATCCGCTCCACCGGGTAGTCGGAGTCGATGGGCAGATACGCTCCGCCAGCCTTCCACACCGCCAGGATCGCGGCGATCATCTCCGGGCCGCGCGGCATCAGGAGCGGGACCAGGGCCTCCGGGACTACCCCGTGGTCGACCAGGCGGCGGGCCAGTCGGTTCGCCCTGCCGTCCAACTCGGCATACGTGACCTCGACTCCCTCGCAGACCAGGGCGACCGCGTCGGGAGTCCGCGCCACCTGGGCCTCGATCAGTCCAGGTACGGAGACGGCGCCGATGTCCACCGCCGTGTCGTTCCACTCCTCCAGGACCTGGTGCCGCTCGGCTGCGTCGAGCAGGCCGATGCGGCTGAGCCGGGTGTCGGTGTGGGTTGCCAGCACGGCCAGCAGGTGCGTCCAGCGTTCGGCGATCCGGGCCACCGATGCCGCGTGGAACAGGTCCGCGGCGCCGATCAGCTTGCCACGCATGCCCGCCGGACGCCCCGCGGCGTCGTGCCGTTCGCCGATCAGGACGTCGATGTCGAACTTGGCCGCCGACGAGTCGACGACCAGCGGCGTGCACTCCACACCCGCGAGCTCCAGCCCCGAAGGCGCGGAGGCGGACCCGGCGTTCTGCAGGGTGAGCATGACCTGGAAGAGCGGATTGCGCCGTGCCAGCGAGCGAGTCGGCGCAAGCTCCTCGACCAGCGCCTCGAAGGGGAGGTCCTGATGGGCGAACGCCCCCAGACTCGTCCGGCGCACCCTGCCCAGCACCTCACGGAACGTCGGATCCCCCGACAAATTTGTCCGCAGGACCAGGGAGTTCACAAAGAAACCAACCAGATCCTTCAGCGCCTCGTCGGTCCGCCCGGCGATCGCGGAGCCAATCGGGATGTCGGTACCTGCACCGAGCCGGGACAGCAGGACCGCGAGAGCGCCCTGCAACACCATGAACAGCGTGACACCCTCTGCGCGCGCCAGCTCCACCAACTGGGCATGGACCTCCGTCGGCACCTCCAGCACAACAGCGTGGCCGTCCTGGCTGGGTGTGACCGGCCGCGGACGGTCGAAGGGAAGCTCCAGCTCCTCCGGGGCCCCGGCCAGGGCCTCACGCCAGTAACCGATCTGCCGGGACATCAGACTCCCCGGATCCTCCGCGTCCCCCAGCAGTTCCCGCTGCCACATCGCGTAGTCCGCGTACTGCACCGGCAACGGCTCCCAGCCCGGTGTCCGGCCCGCACGGCGCGCCTCATAGGCCGTCGACAGGTCCCTCACCAACGGCCCCCGTGACCATCCGTCACCCGCGATGTGATGCAGCACCAGGAGCAGCACGTGCTGCTCCGGTGCAGACGTGAACAGCCATGCCCGCATCGGCGCCTGCCCCGCGAGGTTGAAGGTGTGGCCGATGGCCTCGGTCACGGCCTCGGTGAAGTCGGCCTCGGCGACCTCGGCCGTCTGCAGCTCCCAGTTGAGCTCGTCCATCGTGAGGACATGCTGGTGGGGCTCTCCGTCCGCGGTGGCGAAGACCGTACGCAGCACTTCGTGCCGCTCCACGACGTCCAGCAGCGCCCGCTGCATGGCCTGCCGGTCCACCGCTCCCTCGAGACGGAGCGCGAGCGAGGTGTTGTAGGTGGCACTCGGGCCGTTGAGCTGCTCGATGAACCACAGCCTGCGCTGAGCAAACGACAGGGGGATCATCAGGACTCCTTCTGGACGTGCGTCGGCCGCGCGGCCGCGTCGGCGGCGGGCTGGTCGTCGGCTGTGGTCTGGCGGGGTCGGCGGTGAGCGGCCGGAGGCATGGGGCGCCGACGTGATCAGCCTCGGCAGGAGCCGGGCGGGCCTGGGCGCCATTACTGCGGTGTCGTGCCCTCGAACGCGGCGCTGTGTGGGTCGGAGCGCTGTTCTGGGCAGGCGGGAGCGAACCGCTCAGCGGAGAGAACTCCAGCTGATTTCCCATCAGATTGCGGATAGTGCCATCCGCCGGAGCCGTTTTCGCCCAGCCCGTTGGTCCCGACTCAGCGACTGAACAGCTGAGGTCACCTGCCAAGAGGGAGGGCAGGCCGCATCACCGACCGGCCGTCTTGCATCACAAACGGTGACCGTGGCCCTCAGTTGCCGCCCATGGCCTCGATCAGGCTCTTGGGCCGCATGTCGGTCCAGGACGTCTCGATGTAGTCGAGGCACTCCTGGCGCCCGGCTTGCCCGAACACGGTGGTCCAGCCGGCGGGGACGTCCGCGAAGGCAGGCCACAGCGAGTGCTGGCCCTCATGGTTGACCAGCACCAGGAAGGTGCCGTCCGGGTCGTCAAAGGGATTCGTCACCGCGTCGTCCTTTCTCGGGTCATTCGGCGAAGACTGCTTCAGCGGGGCGCCGGGCGGCCCAATGAATCAGCGTCACCAAATCACGTCGACATATCCAAGGGCACACTGCGTCGCCCAGGCACTGCAGCCCTGCTGGAGGCCACTATGGCCCGGAGCCGGACAGCGCCTCAACGGTCACGCCGCTCGCGCAGGCGTCCAACTGCTTCGTCGCGCCACTTGAACAGCGAGACGGCGACGCAGCCGGCGGCGACGTTCCGAAGAATGGCCCATGCGGGCTGCTGTCCACGGATCTGGCGAGCATTGTCAACACCGGAAACGGCGTACCTTCAGAAGGCCAGGAGTGGGCGCTTCCGGAGGCCAGGAGTGGGACCTTCCGGCGCATGCTGCCGGGGTCCCGCCGGCGCAGAATGGTCAGCCGACGCGGCGCCCCGCTCCCCTCCCGCGCCGGCGGCACAGCGCGGCGCCCACCTGCTGCGCCCGACCGGGCCCGGTTCGCAGGATCATCAGCGCCCCCGGCCCGAGTGCACCGCAGGCCGCCAGAGCACCACCCTGGCAGAACTCGCACCATCGGAACGCGGCATCGGGTGGGCCACTGTCAGCGGCCCACCCGATGTCTGTTCTTGTCCGCTGCGCTACTCGGTCCGCAGCGCGACCGCCGTGCGGGTCCTGGCCGCCCAGCCGGCTGGGAGCAGCGCACCGAGGACCGCGATCACCAGACCGCCGAGGCCCAGCAGCACCAGCGGAAGCGCGTGGTACACGTCCAGCACCGCGGCAGGCAGCCGCAGGCCCGCACTGTGGCCCATGGCCGGGACCACGATCCGCTGCAGCACCACCCCGAGCGGCACGCCGACCACGCCGCCGGCCACGCCGATGACGACCACCGAGGCGATCACCATCAAGACGGTCTGGCGCGGCGTCATGCCAAGCGCCTTGACCACGCCGAGGTCGTGGATGCGTTCGCGGGTGTCCAGTACAACGGCGTTGAGCACACCGAGCCCGGCGACGACCACGAGCATCAGGGTGAGGAGCGCCGTCAGCGCGTCCAGCATGATCAGCAGCTGGCTGGCCCCGCCGCTGTCGCCGACCTGGGCGATCGCGCCGGTGGGCTGAAGCGCGGCGTTGAGCTGGTCGGTGTAGCGGTTCGGGTCGGTTCCGGCCTTGAGCGAGATGGAGAAGTAGGCGGCATGCAGGTTCGGTTCCGCGGAGGCCAGCGTCCGGGCATCGGTGAGCAGTGTCATGCCCTGGTTGTTCGTGACGAAGACCTCTCCGGTGATCTTCACCGGAACCGCCTTGCCGTGGTCGGTGAGCACAACGGTGTCGCCGACCTTGGCGCCGGTGGCGTTGAGGAAGGGGGTGGGGACGACGGCCTCGCCGGGGTGGTGGAACCAGCTCCCTGAGACCATCTGGTAGCCGCCCCAGGAGGCGTCGCCGATGAAGGCGGTGACCTGCACGGCGCCGGTCGTTCCGGCTGCGGTCACCTGGGTCTGTGCCGAACCGAAGTACGTACGGGTCCCGGGCTGCGCCTTGATCGCCTTGGTCATGGCCGTGGTGTCGACCGTGCCGGGCTTCGTCGTGGCGGCGCTCGCGCTCCCCGAGGTGCCGGGGGCCGAGCCGGGTCCGCCGCCGGGCTGCGGCGGGGCGACCGTGAGGACGGTCACGTCGGCCGAGGTCTTCTTGGCGTCCTGGATCCGCTGGAGCGAGGAGCCGAGGCCGAAGGCGAAGGTGACAGCTGTGGCACCGAAGAGGATCGCGGTGACCATCGCAATGGCGCGGGCCGGCCGGGCGAAGGGCTGAGCAAGACCCAGGGTCACCGGGCGCGGCAGCGGCAGCGCCCGGGCGATCCGGGCGGCGCGCTGGCCGCGGCCGAACCGCGGCGTGCGGCCGACGGCCAGCGCGTCCACGGTGCGCAGCCGACCGGCGCGCAACGCGGTGACCAGTGCGGTCACCGAGACCATGAGCAGCGCGCCGGCGATCACCGCGATGTCGACGGAGGGGGCGACAGTCAGCGAGGTGGTGCCGTAGACCTGCTCGGTGGCGGCGAGCACCTGACCGGCCGCCAGATTGCCGAGGACGGCGCCGAGCAGGGTGCCGATGACCGCGGGGATCAGCGCTTGGCCCATGTAGGCGCGCACCACCTGACCGGGGGTGAAGCCGATGGCCTTGAGGATGCCGATGCGGCGGGTGCCCGATCCGACGGCGCCGGCGACCACGTTCCCCACGATCAGCACCGACATCAGGACGCCGAGCAGACCGAAGGCGGTCAGGAACGGGATGAAGATCCCGGTGCTGCTGTTGTTGCTGTCCTTGACGTTGAGCCAGGTGCGGGTGCCGTCCATCGAGCCGGCCGGGGCCTTGGCGGCGACGGCGGCGCGGTCGGCGGCGAGTTGGGTGGTGGTCGCGGCGTTGGCGAAGCGGTAGAGCATCTGCAAGCCGCTGCTGCTGCCCTTCGCGGCCAGGATTGAGATCTCCCTGGGGGCGACCCAGCCGTCGGCGGTGTGGCTGACGGACCGGGCGATCCCGACGACCTTCAGCTCAGAGGTGCCTGCGGAGGCTCTGGGGAAGTCCACCTTCTGCCCGACGGAGAGCTGCGGTCCACCGTAGTCAGCCGATACGACGATCTCTCCTGCTCCTGACGCCCAGTGGCCCGAGGTCAGGGTGACGTCGTCGACAGGGCCGCTGGGCTCGGCACGGCCGACCAACGCCATGGGAGTCATGGTCATGCCTGCGGGCAGGTCCAAGCCGGGCCCGCCGGTGGGGTTGACCGAGGCGGTCGGGAAGGGACCGGCGGTCGCGGTCACGCCGGCTGCGTGCGCGGTGGCGCCGACCTGCTGCGCGGTCGCCTTGGACGGGTCGAACTGGACGGTGAGGTGGGCACCGTTCTGCCGCGCGAAGGCGTGGTCGAAAGGGGCGTTGGAGGCGACCAGCAGCGAACCACCCAGCACGGAGGCGGTCACCGCCATCATCGCGGCGAGGCCGGTGACGGTGGTCTGCACCCGGCGCCGCCGCACGCCCGCGCCCATCACCCTGCCGAGGGCGCTCATCGGGCCATCTGCGCCCGGGCGCCCGCGGCCGGGGCGTCGGTGCGGGTGTCGGAGGCGATCCGGCCGTCGACGATGCCGACGGTGCGGGTGGCGCAGGTCTGGGCGAGGGTGAGGTCGTGCGTGACCAGGATGATGGTCTGGCCGTCGGCGTGCAGCTCCCGCAACAGGCCCTTCACCTCCTCACCGGAGGCGGAGTCCAGCGCTCCGGTGGGCTCGTCGGCTAGGAGCAGCGCCGGGCGGTTCATCAGCGCCCGCGCCACCGCCACGCGCTGGCGCTCACCGCCGGACAGCCGGCCCGGGTAGGCACGCATGTGCTGGGCGATGCCGAGCGTCTCCAGCAGGCCGGTGGCCTGCTTGCGCGCCTTTCCGCGCGCCATGCCCGTCATCTCCGCCGGGAGCACCACGTTGTCGAGGACGGTGAGGTCGTCGAGGAGGTTGAAGAACTGGAAGATCATGCCGATGTTGTCGCGGCGGTAACGGGCCGCACCGGTCTCGTTGAGCTTGTCCACCCGAACACCGGCGACCTTGACGGTGCCGGAGTCGGGACGGTCCAGGCCCGCGATCATGTTGAGCATCGTGGACTTGCCGCTGCCTGAGGGGCCGAGGATGGCCACGGCTTCACCTGCGTGGACAGTCAGCGACACGTCGCGCAGGGCCGCCGGCCCGTCGACAAAGTGGCGGGTCACCCCGCTCAGTTCGATCACAGGCTCGGCCATCGATCTTTCTCCTTCTCATGTCCTCTTCCCAACTGCCTCGACGTTAGGGTCGGGAGGTGATCGGCCACGTCGGTCAGGGGAGCCATTTCCGGTACCCACCGCGGACGATGGCCTGCGGAATCATCCTTGGGATGTAGTCGGGAGATGTACGGATTGAACAGCGAGCCGGACGCCGCAGGTCAGGCGGACCATGAAGTCTCCCCCGAGCCACCGCCGGAAGAGGAACCGGATTCCCGGCTCGCGCGGCTGGGTCGGCGGGCCGTCGCCCTGACCCGCCCGACGGCCGCACTCCCTGGGCTGACACGACGCCGGCAGCTCGCCGACGCCGCCGTCGCGCTCGTGTTCGCGCTCGTCGCGGTCCGCTACAGCGTCAACGCCCCCAACGCCCCGGCCGGTCCCCTGGACGCCACGCTGCTCGCCGCGCTCGCCGCCGCTCCGCTGGGGCTGCGGCGCCGGACTCCACTCGCTGCGCTGTGGACGCAGCTCGCCCTGTCCGCGGCTCTGCTCCTGCGCCATGCCTACGCGGACGTGCTCTTCGTGACCTGCATGGTGACGATGATCGCCCTGTACAGCGCGGTCGCCTACACCCCCTACCGCGAACTGGCCCTGGCGAGCCTGCCGTTCGCGGGCGCGGTGCTGGTGGGCCTGTTCTCCCAGGCCAAGCTGCCGAACTTCCCAAACGGCCTGGTGGGCGCGCTGATGCTGTTTCCCGTCGTGGTGGCGGCCGTCGGGCACCGGGTGTGGGCGCTGCGGGCCGAGGAGAGCCGCGCGCGCCTGCGGGCCCTGGAGCTGGACCAGATCGAGGCGCTGCGCCAGGCCGTCGAGCACGAGCGCTCCCGGATCGCCCGCGATCTGCACGACGTGGTCACGCACAACGTCAGCGTGATGGTGATCCAGGCCGGAGCCGGCCGCATGGTGGTGGACAAGGATCCCGCCCTGGCGAAGGAGGCGCTGCTGGCGATCGAGACCGGCGGCCGCGCCGCCATGACCGACCTGCGCCAGGTCATGGGGCTGCTGACGATGGACAGCTCCGGTGAGAGTTCGGCCGACCAGGCCGACCTCACCCCGCAGCCGGAACTCGACGGCTTGGAGGCCCTGGTCGGGCGGATGCGCCTGACCGGCATCCACATCGAGCTGCGCACCACGGGGGAACGCCATGTGCTGCCGCCCGGGATGGAACTGACGGCCTATCGGGTGGTCCAGGAGGCGCTGACCAACATGGTCAAGCACGCGGTCGGCGCGAGCGCCGTCATCCACGTCGACTACGGCCCGCGAGAGCTGTCCGTCGAGATCCTCAACACCGAGGGCCACCCGGGTGAAGCGGCCACCAGTGGCAGCGGCAGGGGCCTGATCGGACTGCGCGAGCGTCTCGCCCTCTACGGCGGGAGCCTGTCCACCGGCCCGCGGCTGACCGGCGGCTACCGCGTCAAGGCGTCAATTCCCCTGAACCACCTGGAGGGCATGTGACCACCCCGCTGCGTGTCGTGATCGCCGACGACCAGGCCCTGGTCCGCACCGGCTTCCGGATGATCCTCACCGCCGGGGGCATCGACGTCGCAGCGGAGGCGGACGACGGCCTGACGGCCGTGGACGCGGTCCGCCGCACCCGGCCCGACGTGGTGCTGATGGACATCCGGATGCCCGAAATGGACGGCCTCGAGGCCACCCGTCGGATCCTCGCGTCCGGTGCCGACAGCGCGCCCCGGGTCATCATCCTGACCACCTTCGACCTGGACCAGTACGTCTACGCCGCCCTGAACGCGGGCGCGAGCGGTTTCCTGCTCAAGGACGTCAGCCCCGAGTACCTCGTCTCGGCCGTCCGCATGGTCCAGTCGGGCGACGCGCTGCTTGCCCCGGCCATCACCCGGCGCCTGGTCGCCCGCTTCTCCCGGCGTGAGGACACCCCGCTGCCGGGGGGCCAGGACAAGGCAGCGCAGCACCGCGGCCTGGGCACGCTGACGGCCCGCGAGTCCGAGGTCCTGCACCTGATCGCCCGCGGCCTCAGCAACGCCGAACTGGCCGCGCACCTGCACCTGTCCGAGGCGACCGTGAAGACCCACGTCGCCCGCATCCTCGCCAAGCTCGGCCTGCGCGACCGTGTGCAGGCCGTGGTGCTCGCCTACGAGACCGGTCTGGTCGCTCCCGGCCACGGCTCGGACGAGTGACCCCGGCCTGACCGGCTCGGTCGGCGGCCCCGCGTCAGATTGGCGCAGGGGCCGCACTCGTACAGGCACTGAGCGCACGGCCGCCGCCTGACAGACTCTGTTTCCCCGGCCCGCACGTATCCGTCCGGCCCCTCTACCTGCCTGTCGTGGGTCTACGGCATCGGCTGTTCAACTGGCGCAGACGCACAGTTGAACACACAGCCGGTCGGGAGTGACCCCCACGTCGGGATCGCACGGCTGCCACATCCGCCTCGGTGATCAGCCGTTCTCTCCTCCAGGCGTACATCGCTGGGATGGCTCGGCCGGCCGGATCCACCCTCAGAAGGACGGGACCTCGATACGACGGCCGACGCGCCTGCAGAGCGATCTTGTCTAGCGTCGGCTTCCGCAGATCAGCGGCCTCTGCAGAAGATTCCCCAGGCGCGGCCGTGTCAACTGGAGGGACGGGCGGGCGCCCATGGGCATGTCATCCGGCCGGCAGACAGGACAGAGGCAGTACGACAGCGTCGGCGCTCAGACCATGACGGTCAGGGTCGGGATACGCCGGGCCGCCCTGTGAGCGGGTCCTCCGGCACCGCCGCGCGGATCGAAGCGGTGTACGCGGACCGATCCGATGACGTAACCGTCACCGCCGCAGTCGGGCAAGGACGCTGGAACCGCCGTCCGATGTGGGTGTCGGGCTGGCTGGTCGCGGCTGCTTGGGCTGGTGCCTTGTCGCTGTCCTCCACGACGCCCACTCATCGGGCGTGGGGGGGCATGGCCGGCGTCGGCTACCTGCTTGCCGCCGCAGCGGCCTGCTGTACACCGCGCCGGCACGCGCTGAGGGTCTCCGGACTGCTGGCCCTGGTCGGCGCGGTCCTGCTGCCGCTACTGTTCCTGGTCCTCACCGGTCAGGCGCAATCCGAAGTAACGGTGATCGAACACTCGGCCGATCTGCTGATCCACACCGGTAGCCCGTACCTGCCCCATCCCCGTCGGGTCATCGACTACAACCCGTATCTGCCCGGCATGGCTCTTCTCGGTCTCCCCCGGGCGCTGCTGGGCGACGGCAACTCGGTGACGGCGTTGCTCGACGACGGCAGAATCTGGTGCGCGGCGGTCTTCGTGAGTTGCCTGATCGCGGGCCAGAGGGTCCTGCGGACGAGCGTCGTCGGCGTCGAGGGCCGGTGGCAGCCGGAAGCAACGTCGCCGGGCACAGCCATGACGATCCTGATCGCCTCGCCGTTCGTGGCCCTGCCGCTGTGCGTGAGTGGTGTCGACCTTCCGCTGATCGGCGCATGCTGCCTCGGGCTGGCACTGGCCGCACGCGGACGGCCGGTTGCAGCCGGCGTCGTCCTCGCCTTCGCGTGCTCCCTCAAATGGCCTGCCTGGCCTGCCGTGCCCGTCGCGCTCACCACGCTGGTCTCGTTGTACGGCGGGCGCGCTGCCGCACGTTGTGCGGGCGTCGCCCTGGCAGTCACGGCGGCGCTCATTCTGCCCGGTGTCCTCCGCGCGCCCCGGACCATTGCCGTCCAGGTCCTTGCCTTCCCAACCGGACGGGCCAAAGTGGCGACCCCTGCGGCCAGCCCGCTGCCCGGCCGGCTGCTTGCCTCGGTCGGCCCGGGTGGCTGGGCGGCTGCGGTTGCTCTGCTGGCCTTGAGCGCTGCCGTCATGGTCGTCTCGCTCGTCAGGCGCCCGCCGACCGATGCCGTCCAGAGCGCCGATCGCCTGGCCATTGGCCTCACGATGGCATTCGCCCTCGCGCCGGCCAGCCGATTCGGCTACTTCGAGTTGCCCGTCGTCCTGTCGGTCTGGACCCGCCTGGCTTGCGCTCCCCATACCGGCGCCGCCCCCAGGCACGCTCCGGGAGCGGCTCGCGGCTCTCACCGAGAGTCCACCGACCCGCCCCTTGCCCGGATCAACTGCTCGCTGAAAGAGCTCTGATGAAAAACACGTCGACCGACCCGAGCGAGCAGGCGCCTCCCCAGGCCAGCAGCCGTCGGCGCCCAGGAGCCCGCGTAGCGTCGGTGGCAACCGCACTGCACTGGGCGTCCGAACAGTGGCCCTTCGTGGAAGAGGAGGTGGCCGGCCTGCGTGCCCTGGTGCGCCCGGGTGCTGTGTGCCTGGACATCGGGGCCGAGTACGGCCTCTACACCTGGAGTCTGTCCGCGCTCACCGGGCCGACCGGGCAGGTGCACAGCGTCGAGCCGCTTCACGGCCCGGCCAGGTGGCTGAGCAGCGTCGCCACCCTGCTCGACTGCGGCAACGTAACCGTGCACCGCACAGCCCTCGGTGAGCGGACGCAATCCGGCACCATGAGCCTGCCACGGCGCCGCCTCCTGCCCGTCCACGGACGTGCCTACCTTACCGAGGGCACCTCGGGACCCGGCCCCAACGTCGAGTTCCGCACCTCCAGGCCGGTACCCACCCCGGTACAGACCGTGGACAACCTCTGCCGACAACACGCCCTGGCGAGAGTCGACTTCATCAAAGCCGATGTCGAAGGGGCCGAGGCGGCGGTGCTCTTCGGTGCCCGGAACACCCTGCTTCGCCACCGGCCCTCGCTGCTCCTGGAGATCGAGGAACGGCACCTCGCGAAGTACGACACGGAGCCCGCCGAACTCGTCCGCCGGCTCACGGACCTCGACTACGACATGTACCGCTGGCAGGCACGGAGTTGGGTGCGCACACCGCACGTCTCAGCCGACTGCCGCAACTACCTCTTCAGCGCCCGACCGCTTTCCCAGATCTGAAGGAACTTACGTACTCATGGGTTCAACCCTGGTCATCACCAACGACTTTCCGCCCCGGCAGGGCGGGATCGAGACCTTCGTGCACGCGTTGGCCGCACGCGTTCCGGATGATGACGTCGTCGTCTACACCTCGCGGGAGCCGGGTGACACCGCCTTCGACGCGACACTCCCGTTCCCCGTCATCCGCGACTCCAGCCGTACTCTGTTGCCGACCGGCCGGGTCACCGCCAGGGCCATCCAGATCGCCGAGGCCCACGGGTGCGACCGGGTCTGGTTCGGGGCCGCGGCGCCACTCGCCCTGATGGCACCGGCCCTGCGCCGCAGCGGCATACGGCAGATAGTGGCAACCACGCACGGCCACGAGATCTGGTGGGCCAAAACACCTGGCGCGCGTCGAGTCATGCGGCGGATCGGCGACGGCGTCGACGTCGTCACCTACCTCGGCCAGTACACCCGCAGTCGGATCGAGCCCGCTCTCGGCACCCGCGTACGGATGAGCCGCCTCGTGCCCGGTGTCGACACCGACGTGTATCGGCCGGACCGTGAGGACGGGCCAGGCATAACCGACCGGTTCGGTCTGCACGGCAAACGCGTGATCCTCTGTGTTGCCCGGTTGGTGCGCCGTAAGGGCCAGGACATGCTGATCCGGGCCCTGCCGCTCGTACAACGCGCCGTGCCGGAGGCAGTGCTGGTCCTGGTCGGCCAGGGGCCGGACGAGGCCAGACTACGCAAGCTGGCGCAGCGCCACGCCCGGGGTTCGGTCTGCTTCGCGGGCGGCACGTCGCATGCCGCAACACCGCCGTACTACGCCGCTGCGGATGTCTTCGCCATGCCGTGCCGCACCCGTAAGGGTGGTCTGGAGGCCGAGGGCCTCGGGATCGTGTTCCTCGAAGCTTCCGCGAGCGGTCTGCCCGTCGTCGTCGGCGATTCGGGGGGCGCACCCGACGCCGTACTCGATGGCGCAACCGGGCGGGTGGTGGACGGGAAGGACCCCGCGGCGATCGCCAGGGCCCTGACGACGACACTTCTCGACCCCAAGCGCGCCGAGATGGGCGCCGAAGGCCGCCGATGGGTTCAGGAGGCGTGGTCCTGGGACGCCTCCGAGCGCCACCTGAGGGAGTTGCTGTCAGGCGAACATGTCCGCCAGGAGCGCCAGGTGGACTGACCCTGATGGCTGCGGAGATTCCTCTCGGGGCCGCCGGGCCGTCGAAGGCGGGGCGGAGGACACGCACCCGGCAGGAGGACACGCGCTCGGCCATCCTCTCCCGGACCACGCCCTACGTCGTTCAACTGCTGCAATGCCGTGGTTGAACGCCCGACGCCCGCCCGCGCCTGGTCGTCGATGGGCCGCACCTCAAGGTCTCCACAATCCAACTATGGGGGTGTGATATCAGGCAGCTGAACCCACGTCGGCCTGGCGCGTGCCGTGATGGCCTGTCAAAGAGTTCTACCAGGGCCATACCGGTGGAGGGTGTGTGAGCTACGCCGGCCAGGGGCGCGAACCCACCACATGCCGAAGCCTTGCCGAGAAGATCGAATACGTTCGGCAGGTCACGACCCCACAAGGGGAGAAGCCTCCTTCGGACGAGGCCATCGCAGAAGCGATCAACGCCAAGGCCGGCTGGCAGGTCATCGCCGGTAACACTCTCTACCGGCTGCGTACCGGCCGGAACGACAACCCCACCAAGGCAGTACTGGGAGCCCTCGCCTCTCACTTCGGAGTGTCGGTCGCCTACTTCTTCGACGAAACAGCCGACGAGCGCATCGAGGAGCAACTGGCGCTCCTGCAGGCGTTGAAGGCCGGTGGCGTCCGTAATCTCGCGGTCCGCGCCGGGAAGATGTCACCCCAGAGCCTGGCCGCACTGAACACATTGATCGATGGCATCCTCGGGCCTGACGACCAGAGCATCTGAGGCATGTCTCAGTAGGGTCGGGGAGTGGCGCGGTGAATGATGTTCCGTTTCCAGTCCCCGCAGTTTCGAACCGTGCATGCAGTTCTCCCGCACACGGCTTTCCGACATCGTTCACCGTCTGGCATGCGCGGTTGCCCTGGGCACGTTTCCGGTAAGTGAGCTTGTTCCGCTTTGACGGACACCATTGGTGTGGTGGTCAGGCTGCGAGTGCGGTCTCGTATTCGGCGGGACTGCGGTAGCCGAGGCTGCTGTGCAGTCGGTGCCAGTTGTACCAGCTCTCGGCAAAGTCGAAGATCGCGGTGCGGGCCGCGGCCCGGCTGGGCCAGGTTCTCGTGTCGAGCAACTCCCGTTTGCTGGTGGTGGAGAACGACTCGGCGAGCGCGTTGTCCCAGCACTGTCCGGTGCGCCCGACGGACAGACGGACACCCAACTCCGTTGCCAGGATGGCGAATTGCTGACTCGTGTACTGACCGCCACGATCCGAATGAAAGAT
>NZ_KQ948675.1:0-127166 GCF_001514145.1 Streptomyces canus | reverse complement strand
CGTCGACAGCGCCGTTTTCGCGATCCGGAACTCGCTCTCGAGGTCGAGTGGCGGACAGGTCGCATGGGCCGAGTCCTCCCAACCGGTGCGCGAGATCCTCTCCGTGCCACCGCACGAATATGCCGAACCTTTTCCCCTGGGAAAGAATTTCTTACCTAGAACTCGGTAGGTGTATGGCACAGGCCAGATGCTACGAGCGTAAGCAGACGCCTATTACACATAGTGACCAGTCCGTCGCGCTAAGTAAAATGGCGTGTGTAGTTCTAGCGTAAAATTCTCCCCAGGAGGTTGACCGGTCGCTGTCGGTGCGGTGTGCGGTCTGCTTATATTCAGACCATGACCTTGATGGTGCCACGACTTCCAGAACTGAGCCGTTTCGGACATTCATCGTTGTTGGTCAGGCGGCATAGTGATAATCGCTGACAATGCCGCCGAGGATGCGGGTGCGCAGGAGTTCTCGGTCAGCAATCCTGTCGGGCGCGAGCCGCTGCCCGGTGAGGAAAAGCCTTTTTCCCCGAGCGTAATGCGGGTGACGCTCGCCGTAGCGCCGGGTATCGCCGGCCGGGAGGACGGCGTCGAAGAATCGGCGTATTCAACACCCGGTCACAGATCAACAGGTGCAGCAAACCGATCCGCACATTCAACTCCGCAGCAGGATTCTGGACCACTGCCGTTCACTGCAAGGTGGAAGAGGTGGTCACGCCGGCGATGCGGCGGTGGGTACGGGTGCTGGACCGGACCGAAGGGCCGCCCGCGCAATCAGGAGGGTTCGTCGGCGTCCTCGGCCGCAGCGCAGCAGCACGGCAGGCACCCGGATCGGTTCTGGTGTCACCAGTGCGCCGGCAACCCGTCACCTCGGCGTGACACCGACGCCGCAGCACCACACCGCACCTGATCTGAGCTGCCGAACGGCTTTCGGCGTCCTGATGATGCAGGTGATGAGCACCGATGAAGGGGCACGCGAGCGTCTGGAGCGCGGAGTTCCCGCCCCGCTCCGGGCGGTTGTGGCTGCCCGACCGTCGGAGGGGGCGCGACAGGGCCCTTCCCGACCTGAGCCGAAAGCCCGGATCGAGGTTTTGCGATGCGGACACGCATTGCGCGCTCAGTGCGGTCGTTTCAATTTCTTTGCGATTCAATGAGAATCGGATCTTAAGTTCTAGCCGACGGGGGTTGTTGGTTTGAATCAGTCTGAGGCTGTCTCGCCTGAACGTACACTTGACGTGATGGCCACCGAATCGAATTCCGCGACGACGCCTGCCAGATCCGGAGTGCGAGAGGTCGTGACCGTTCCGATCGTTTCGCTGCTGCCCGGCGAATCCCCGCGCCTTGAGGGACAAGACGCGGAGCACGTCGCCAGGCTGGCAGAGATCGGTGTTCCACTTCCGCCGATCCTGGTTGACCGGCGCAGTATGCGGGTGATCGACGGAATGCATCGCCTGATGGCGACCTTCCTCAAGGGCTTGGCGACAATCGACGTCGAGTTCTTCGACGGCAGTTCGGAGGATGCATTCCTGCGTGCTGTCCAGGCGAATGTGACGCATGGGCTTCCACTGAAGCAGGCTGACCGTCGCGCTGCGGCCACGAGAATCATCACGTCGCATCCGCACATGTCCGACCGGGCAATCGGGCTGGCTTCGGGGCTGGGGGCCAAGACCGTGGCGGCCATCCGGCGTCGTTCAGCTGAGGGGCTGCCACAACTGAACGCGCGCGTCGGCAGGGACGGCAGGGTCCGCCCGCTGAGTAGCGCGGAGGGCAGGCGAAGAGCCGCCGAAGTGATAGCCGAGTATCCGCAGGCGTCCTTACGCGAGGTGGCACGTCTCGCGGGCATCGCGCCGGCGACGGTGAGCGACGTCCGCAAGCGGCTTGAAGCAGGCAAGTCGCCCACGGTGGTACGGCCCGCTGCAGCCGATGCCCGCAGCGGTTCAGAGGTTCCGGTCCAGCGCACCAGGCCGAGCAATGAGCAGAAGGTGCGGCTGGTACAGCCCAACCCCGTCTCGATCGTCGAGAAGTTGCTGCGAGATCCCTCACTGCGCCACAAAGAGGAGGGGCGGAACCTTCTGCGCCTGCTGCAGCAGAATGCGATCGGGATGCAGGAGTGGTCCGAGCTGACTTCAGCGGTGCCGCCGCATTGCGGGGCCCTGGTCGTGGACCTGGCGCGCAAGTACGCCGAGACATGGCAGCAGTTCGCGCAGGAACTGGATGAGCGCGTCCGGGCCACCAGCCGTGGGGAGGTCGGCGGGTGAACAGCGGGAGTCTCATCGGCGACTGTGTCTTCAGTCGGGAAACGACAACACATGAGTGTGCAGGTCGCGACCGCCGACCCGTCACCTGGGCCGCGCCGACGCTTCACCGACGGGTTTCGGGAGGTCAACCTGCCGCCCGGTGCCCCTATTCATCCCCATCAGCACCAGCGCGCCGCCCACCAGCCCGAGCGCTCCAGATCGAAGCGATATGTTCTGTCCCCACCTGGCGGGGTCAACAGTCTTTCACCGGTGGCCAGTTCGTGACCTCCTCAACTCCCGGCCGCGCAAGAACCTGGAGTGGAAGGCTCCCGCAGAAGCCCTCGAGGATCATCTCCCGTGACCGGCTTTGACAGGCAGCCAAGTCGCCGCCGCACCGGCTGCCCTTCGTCGATGCCGCTCGGGTGATCTCCAGGCGGTCCAGAGTGGCTTCGGCGGCGGCGAGTTGCTCGCTGAGCAGGGCGATCTGCTGGCCCAGCTGCGCGGCGGTCTCGCTCACCACTTGCTGCCGAGTCTCGACCTTGTCCAGGAGGTGCCGCATCGATGCTCCCGCCGGTCGGGTGTGTGGGACGCCAGGCGGGCGGGTCGGGGCGGACACGCGAGTGAGTCGGCGGAGCATGAGTTCTTGTAGTGGAGGTAGAAGGCGTGCTCCCAGGCGTCGGAGACCAGGACCGGGGTCGAGCCCTGGCCGACGTCGCCCTGGTGGTCGTAGGCCTGCTCGACGATCAGGCGTCCGCTTGGCGCTTCGTGCGCGAGGCCCCCCAGCCCGAACCCTCTGTGGTCGCGTGGCCTTGGGGAGCTGCGCTTTGAAACCCGCGAACGGACCGAAGCATTCGGGGATGCGTCCGCGAGCTCGCCGACGCCGTGCTTGTGGCTCGCCGCCGTCGTACACGGCCCCACTCCGACGCGGTACAGGTCACTGCCGGTTTACGGCCGATGTGCCCGCTGCAGCGGTGAGCGGTGGAGGGGTGCGAGGCAGCGCGCCTAGGAGGTGGATGCCGAATTGGGAAAGCCCTCCGCAGGCCAGGTCCGCTGGGCTCAGCCGACGAGGCGGGGACGGCCGACTGGGGTGGGAGCCACGCCGAGGCGTTCGAGCAATAGCCCTTCCCGGGTGGACCAGGGGCAGATCTCGACGCTCGACGGCGGTTTCTTCCAGCGTCCGGCGAAAGCGCCATTCCTGGCCGTAGGCGGCATCCGCGGTCACCCAGGCGATCGGCAACGGCGAGGCGAGTGCGCGCAGCACCATGGCCCTGGCCAGTTCTGGCTTGGTGGCGAAGGTCCTCTCATCGGGAATCTTGGCGGCGCGGCAGCGTTCGCGGTCGTCCGTCCAGGACTTGGGCAGATACAGCTCGCGGTCCACCAGGGCGCGTCCGCGGGTGGTGGCGTAGGCGGCGAAGACGCCGATCTGGCAGTTTTCGGTGCGGCCGGCGGTGCCGGAGTACTGGCGCTGCACGCCTGCAGAGGTGGTGCCTTTCTTCACGAAGCCGGTGTCGTCGAGGATGAGGACCCCGTCGGCTTCGCCGAGCTTGCCGGCGACGTATGTCTGCAGGTCGTCGCGGACGTCGTCGGCGTTCCAGGTGGCTCCGTCCAACAGCCGTTGCAGGCCGTCGCCCGAGACTGTTGTCGACCCGGACGACGGCGAGGGTCCGCTCGTCCTCGCCGTCTCCGGCACCCTTCGAGATGCCCTGTGCACTGCCGTCGAGCACCAGCTCGCTGAAGTCAGCCGGCTGTGGGTGGCCGAGCGGGCGGCAGACGGCGAGGTCTTCGACCCCAAGATCGCCGTGTGGATCCTGAGCGGCTTGGCCGACCTGGCCCGTGCCGTCCGCGAGGGAGACGAGAACCTGTACTGCTGGGTGGCGTAGAAAGGGCACGGCCACCGTTGATCATCGTCGGTTCTGTGGACAGACGAAGATCAGCCGATGGCCGTGGGCCACAGCGTAGACCCTGCCCGGTGGCAGCCGGTGTTCGACGACCTGATGGCGAGGGTGGCGAGGCGGTTCGCCCGGGTCGAGCCGCGTCGCAGGGCACGGGCCTTCGTGCTGGGCCCGCTGGCAGAGTTGCCGCGGAAGAACTGCTGGACGATCGCGGAGCATGCCGGTGACAGCAGTCCGGCCGGTATGCAGCACCTGCTCAGCCGCGCCTCCTGGGACGCCGACGGAGTCCGCGACGACATACGGGACTTCGTGGTCGAGCACCTCGGCAACCAGGACGCCGTCCTGGTGGTGGGCGAGACCGGTGACCTGAAGAAGGGCACCGCGAGCGTCGGGGTGCAACGCCAGTGCACCGGGACCGCGGGTCGAATCGAAAACGCCCAGGTCGCCGTCTACCCCGTCTACTCCACCCCGGTAGGGCACGCTGCCATCGACCGGCGCCTCTACATCCCACGCTCCTGGACTCAGGGCCCCGACCGGTGCCGGGCCGCAGGCATCCCGGACCACACGGGGTTCGCCACCAAGCCCGCCCTGGCCAGATATGAGGGCCGGCACTTCAGCCCTGGGTGTCGCCTCGGTCGACCAGGTACTTCCAAGCGCGCCGCGGCGACTCAAACGGACAACCACCAGGCGTGACTCTGCCAGGACCCTGACATCAGTTCTGACATCTGCCGCCATGGGCGACAGCGGGTGTGGACGGTCATCAATGGTTCGACGAACTGCCGCTGACCGCCTTGCGCCCAAGGTCACGGCGGCAACCCCGGGAGACGGAGATCCGCATGTCACGAGCCTACTCGGCGGCTCGCCCAGCGGACGACGGGATCCAGGTAGCCCACGTGCGGACCGGAGAGGTCCGGCAGTTCGGCGGGTGAGCCGACGAGGGTGATCCGGTCGAACTCCGACACGCGTCCCCGTGCCGTCTCCGCGGCCACCAGCGCCGTGAAGCTGTCCCGCAGGAAGGACGCGGGCAACGGCGGGGCCAGGTAGTGGACACCGACCTGTCCGTCCTCGCCGTGCGTGACCAGACACCGGGTGAGGTCGGCGGCCGGGACGTCGACGCCCGTCTCCTCGGCCAGTTCCACAGCCGCGTGGCGGCGCAGTGCGGGCTCGTCCAGAGGCTCGTCGCCGGTGGGCGGTTCCACCGATCCGCCGGGGAACTGCCAGCGGCCGGGCGCGACGGTGGACGAGGACATACGGCCCACCAGCACACATCCGTCGTCCGTCGGCTGCACCACGCTGACGAAGAGGGACCGCGGGGCGGTGGCGCCCGGGACGCGGCGCAGCGCGAAGTACCGATAGGTCACCCGGGACCAGGAGATGAGCAGGCTGTCCGGGGCCTCCCAAGAGAGCCCCGCGCACACCGCCACCGGGCCGTCGAAGAGGGCCGGGTTGGCCAGGACGGCCTCGCCCCACTCGCGGTCCATGGCCGTCCGCACCTCGGCCGGGACCACCGGGGGCGCCACCTCGACCAGGCGCAGTCCCCCGGCCTCCAGCAGGTCAGGCATGGGTCAGTGCCCCCAGCGGATCGTCCAGCACCGGCTGCCACGCCAACTCGGCCGCCCCGACCAGACTGTTGTGGTCGAGGGTGCAGGCCAGGATGGGAACGCCGCCGCTCTGCCCCCACAGGCTGCGGTCGGCGACGACGGCGCGCAGCCGCGCGGGGTCGGCGTCCAGCAGGGTGCGGTGGAGGCCACCGAGGATGATCCGGTCCGGGTTGAGGATGTTCACCAGGCCCGCGAGACCGAGGCCCAGGCGGTCGATGAGGGCCTCCGCGGCGCCGCGGACGGCGGGATCGTCGTAGTGGTGCCGGACGAGGTCGTTGGCCTGCTGGAGCAGGGAGAGCTGGGGGCCGGGGGCGAGTCCCGCCGCCGTGAGGAACGCCAGCGGGTCCGCCTCGACGTCCAGACAGCCCCGGCTGCCGCAGTGGCAGGGGCGGCCCTCGGGATTCACGGTGAGGTGGCCGACTTCCAGGGCCAAGCCCGAACTCCCCGTGTGCAGACGCCCGTCGAGCACGAGGGCGCCGCCCACGCCCCGGTGTCCGGTCGCCACGCACAGCAGGTCCCGGGCGCCGCGGCCCGCGCCGTGCCGGTGCTCGGCGAGCGCGGCGAGGTTGACGTCGTTGGCCGCGAAGGCCGGTCCGGTGATGCCTGCGGCACGCACGCACTCGTCGAAGATACGGCGGACGGGGGCGCCCGCGGGCCAGGCGAGGTGCAGGGGGTTGAGGGCGAGGCCGTCGGGTTCGGCGACCGCGGACGGCACGGCGAGTCCGGCGCCGACGCAGCGTCTGCCGGTGGCGCGCAGCAGGTCGGCGCCCGCCTCGACGACGGAGCCGAGGACCTTCGCCGGGTCGGCGTCGACCGTCTCGCAGCCGGGGGCCGTGGCGACGATACGACCGCCCAGACCGACCAGGGCGGCCCGGAAGCCGTCGGCGTGGACCTGCGCGGCCAGCACGACGGGACCGTCCTCGGCGACCGCGAGGCGGTGCGAGGGCCGGCCCTGCGAACCGGCGGCCGCGGTGGGCCGGGCGTCGACGCGGATCAGCCCGAGCGCCTCCAGCTCGGCGGCGACCGCGCCGGCCGTCGCCCGCGTCACCCCGAGTTCGGCGGTGAGCACGGCCCGGGTGGGTGCGCGGCCGGTGTGCACGAGCTCCAACGCGGGCCCGAGCGCACCGCGCCCCCGGTCCAGCCGCGTCCTCGAGGTGGTTCCTTCCCCCGCCGGCCGGGGGTCCGCCTTGCCGCTCATGAGGGCGAGTCTCCCATGATCCGTTCGCGATCGAGCTCAGAGCCCGCTGACCCGCAGCGTGATGTTCAGTCGTCCCGTCAGCCCCAACTCGGGCGGCGCGGTGCCCGGATGCACACGGGGGACCCCGTGGTACGCGAGTCTCGACGGACCGCCGAACACGAACAGGTCACCGCTGCGCAGTTCGACGTCCGTGTAGGGCCGGGTCCGGGTCTCGGGGTTGCCGAAGCGGAAGACGCAGGTGTCGCCGAGGCTCAGGGAGACCACGGGCGCGTCCGACTTCTCGTCGCTGTCGCGGTGCATGCCCATGCGGGCGTCGCCGTCATAGAAGTTGATCAGTGCGATGTCGTACGCCGCCTGCCGCGGACCGAGCGCGTCGCGCACCGCTTCCCGGCCCAGCTCGCCCAGCCAGTGCGGGAAGGGCTTCACCGGTGCCCCGTCGCCGTCGACGACCGTGCGGGCGTAGCCGTACGGGTACCAGTGCCGGCCCAGACAGACCTGGCGCGCGGTCATCGTGCCGCCGCCCGGGGTGCGGACCGTGCGCAGTCCGGCGGGCGGGCGCGCCCACTCCCGGCAGGCCTCCAGCAGGCCGCGCTGCCGCCCCGGCTCCAGCCAGCCCGGCACGTGCACCGCACCCGGCGCGACCTCCGCGCGGGGTCGGGGGAACAGCTCGGCATCCATGGGTTCCATCCTGCCCGAGCGGGCCTGAGCTGCGCCTCCGATAGCCTGGACGCACGATGGACGACCGTATGACGACCCCCTGGGGCGAGCTCGCGCTCACCCGTTTCCCCGAGGACCCGCGTGACCTGCTGCGCGCCTGGGACGCCTCCGACGAGTATCTGCTGAGGCATCTCGTGGCTGAGGACGTGGCCCTGTCCGGCACGGTCGTGGTGGTCGGAGACCGCTGGGGTGCGCTGGCCACCGCCCTGGCACCGCACCGGCCGGTCCAGATCACCGACTCCTTCCTCAGCCAGGAGGCGACTCGCGCCAACCTCGAACGCGCCGACGTCGAGCCCGGCACCGTCCAGCTGCTCACCACACAGGACCCACCGCCCGGCCGCGTCGACGTCCTGCTGGTGCGCGTGCCGAAGAGCCTGGCCCTGCTGGAGGACCAGTTGCTGCGGCTGGCGCCCGCGGTGCACGAGGGCACGCTCGTCGTCGGCACCGGCATGGTGAAGGAGATCCACACCTCGACGCTCCAGCTGTTCGAGCGGATCCTCGGGCCGACGCGCACCTCGCTGGCCGAGAAGAAGGCCCGGCTCATCTTCTGCACACCGGAGCCGTCGCTCGAACGGCCCGCCAACCCCTGGCCGTACGGCTACACCCTCCCGGACGGCATCGGTGCCGTCTCCGGGCGGGCCGTCGTCAATCACGCGGGCGTCTTCTGCGCGGACCGGCTCGACATCGGCACCCGGTTCTTCCTCCAGCACCTCCCGAAGAGCCGTGGCTCGCAGCGGATCGTGGACCTGGGCTGCGGCAACGGCGTCGTCGGTACGGCGGTGGCCCTGGCCAACCCCGAGGCCGAGGTGCTGTTCGTCGACGAGTCCTTCCAGGCCGTGGCCTCGGCGGAGGAGACGTACCAGGCGAACGGCGTGCCGGGGCACGCGGAGTTCCGGGTCGGGGACGGTCTGGCGGGGGTCCCGGCGGGCAGCGTCGACCTCGTCCTCAACAACCCGCCCTTCCACTCCCACCAGGCGACGACCGACGCGACGGCCTGGCGGATGTTCACCGGAGCGCGCAGGGCGCTACGGCCCGGCGGCGAACTGTGGGTTGTCGGGAACCGCCATCTCGGCTATCACGTGAAGCTGCGAAAACTGTTCGGCAACAGTGAACTGGTCGCCGGCGGGCCGAAGTTCGTGGTGCTCAAGGCAGTGAAGGAGTCGGGTGTCTGATCCCTCGGTGCGGGCCTTCTACGACGCGCTGGCCCCGGACTACCACCGGATCTTCGCGGACTGGGACGTGAGCATCGCGCATCAGGCGGCCGTGCTCGGAGCGCTCGTGCGGGAGGACCTGGGGCCGGGTCCGCACCGCGTCCTGGACTGCTCGTGCGGCATCGGGACCCAGGCCATCGGACTCGCCCTCGCGGGGCACCGGGTCGTCGGCAGCGACCTCAGTCCGGTGGCCGCCGCACGTGCCACCCAGGAGGCCGCGGCTCGCGGGGCAGTGTTGCCGGCCGCCGCCGCGGACATGCGACGGCTGCCGTTCGTGTCGTCCGTCTTCGACGTCGTCGTCTGCGCCGACAACTCCCTGGCGCATCTGCTGACGGCCCCGGACCTGGAGGCCGCGCTCGCGGGCATGCGCAGGGTTGTGCGGGACGGCGGTCTGCTGGTGCTCACCCTTCGCGACTACGACGAGATCCGGCGGACCAGGCCCGGCGCCCCGCCTCCGCAGGTCTCCGAGGACTCCGACGGCCGGCTGATCACCTTCCAGCTGTGGCAGTGGCACGAGGACGGCGAACGCTACGACCTGGAGCACTTCCAGCTCGCGGACGGCGGCGGGGACGACTGGGCCGTCCGCGTCCGCCGTACGACCTCCTGGGCCCTGACCCGTTCACAGCTGACGGAGTTCGTGACCACGGCCGGATTCCTCGACGTGCGGTGGCACGATCCGGCCTCCAGCGGGTTCTACCAGCCCGTCCTCACCGCCCGAGCAGCTGGATGATCCGCCGGGCCGCCTCGGCCATGGCGTCCCGCCCGACACTGAGGTACTTGCGCGAGTCCACCGCCTCGGGGTGAGCCGCCAGGAACTCCCGGATCGCGCCGGTCATGGCGATGTTCAGCGCGGTGCCGACGTTGACCTTGGCGATGCCGCCCGCGACGGCCGTGGTGAGTTCGTCGTCGCGGACTCCGGAGGAGCCGTGCAGGACGAGGGGGACGTCCACGGTGGTGGCGAGGCGTTTGAGCAGGTCGTGGTCGAGGGTGGCGGTGCGTTGGGTCATCGCGTGGGCGCTGCCGATGGCCACGGCGAGGGCGTCCACGCCGGAGTCGGCGACGAAGGCGCGGGCCTCGGCGGGGTCGGTGCGGGCGCCGGGGGCGTGGGCGTCCAGCGCGGGCCGGCCCTGCTTCCCGCCCACTTCCCCCAACTCGGCCTCGATCCAGAGCCCTTGGGAATGCGCCCAGTCGGCCGCCGCCCGGGTGGCGGCGAGGTTCTCGGCGTAGGGCAGGTGGGCCGCGTCGTACATCACGGAACCGAAGCCGGCGTCCGCCGCCTGGCGCAGCAGGTCGTCGCTCTGGACGTGGTCGAGGTGCAACGCGACCGGCACGGCGGCGCGTTCGGCCGCGACGACGGCGGCGCGAGCGAGCGGGAGAAGCCGGCCATAGCGGAACTTGACGGCGTTCTCGCTGACTTGGAGCACGACGGGCGCGTCGAGGGACTCGGCACCGGTGATGACGGCCTCGACGTGCTCCAGGGTGATGATGTTGAAGGCGGCGACGGCGGAGCGGGTGGTGGCGGCGCGGGTGACGAGCTCGCCGGTGGTGGCCAGGGGCACGACGTCTCCTAGGGGCGGGCGAGGATCACCGAGCGGGTGAGGTGGCGGGGCTGGTCCGGGTCGAGGCCGCGGGCCCCGGCGACGGCGACCGCGAGGCGCTGCACGCGGACCAGTTCGGCGAGGGGGTCGAGGGTGCCCGGCACCCACAGTCCGCCGGTCTCCCGGACCTGTTCGGCCAGCCCCTCGGGTGCCGCGCCGAGCATCCAGGTGGCGGTGCCATGGGTGGTGATGCTGATCGGGCCGTGGCGGTACTCCATCGCCGGATAGGCCTCGGTCCAGGCGAGGGAGGCCTCGCGCATCTTCAGCCCCGCCTCGCTGGCCAGCCCCACCGTCCAGCCCCGGCCGAGGAAGGTGAACTGCGTGCACTCGACGAGGCCTTCGGGCAGGGGAGTCGTGAGTGCGGTGTGGGCGTCGGCGACGACGGCGTCGGTGTGCAGGCCCAGGTGGGCGCGGAGCAGGGTGAGGGCGGTGGTCGCGAACCTCGTCTGGACGACGGAGCGTTCGTCGGCGAAGTCGAGGACGACGACCTCGTCGGCGGCGGCCATGACGGGGGTGGCGGGGTCGGCGGTGAGAGCGGTCGTGCGGGTGCTGCCCTTCAACTGCCCGAGCAGGTCGAGGACTTCGGTCGTCGTGCCGGAGCGGGTGAGGGCGACGACACGGTCGTACGAGCGCCCCCGCGGGAACTCCGACGCGGCGAAGGCGTCGGTCTCGCCCTGGCCCGAGCCCTCCCGCAGCGCCGCCACGGCCTGCGCCATGAAGTACGACGTGCCGCATCCGACGATCGCGACCCGCTCCCCGGCCGCCGGAAGCGCGTGGGCGTGGCCCGCGGCCTCCGCCGCCGCCCGGGTCCAGCACCCGGGCTGGCTGGTCAGCTCGTCCTCGACATGAGTCATGCCGTACCTCTCTGTCACTTTGATTGCTCTTGCAAGATATAGCTAGCTTTCGAGCATAATCAAGCATTCACACGCAGAAGTGGTGCGCCTCGCGTGCGAGGCCGTTTTCGTGACACCCGCGGCCGATCCTGCATAGGCTGATCCGCAGGAGGCTGCGATGAGCGGATCACCCAGGGATCACACGGGCTACCTGCCGATCGCCGAGCACGGTCTGATCGGTGACCTGCGCAGCGTGGCACTGGTCGGGACCGACGGCACCATCGACTGGTACTGCTGCCCCGCCTTCGACGCACCGAGCGTCTTCGCGTCGATCCTGGACGCGGAGCGCGGCGGCTGCTTCGAGCTCGCGGCGACCGTGCCGGCACGGACCAAGCAGTTCTACTTCCCCGACACCAACGTCCTGATCACCCGGTTCTACACCGAGGACGGCGTGGGCGAGGTCCAGGACTTCATGCCGGTCGACGGCGACACGGTGGAGACCGAGCGGCACCGGCTGATCCGGCGAGTGGTGTGCGTACGCGGCTCGATTCCGTTCCGGACACGCGTGGCCCCGCGTTTCGACTACGGCGCCCAGCCGCACACCCTCCGCATGGTCGGGGACGTCGCGGTCTTCGAGTCCCCCAAGCTGACGCTGGGCCTGACCGCGACCGTGCCGCTGGAGACCGAAGGCCTCGACGTACGCGCCGACTTCAAGCTCTCCGAGGGTGAGTCGACGGTGTTCGCGCTGGACCAGGTCGGCGGCGAGGTGACCCCGCGCCGGTGCGCGCGCACCGAGGCCGAGGAGCAGTTCACCAGCACGGTCGCCTACTGGCGGCACTGGCTGTCCGCCTCCAAGTACCGGGGCCGCTGGCGGGAGATGGTGCACCGCTCCGCCCTCACCCTCAAGCTGCTCACCTACGCGCCCACCGGCGCCATCGTGGCCGCGCCGACGACGAGCCTGCCCGAACAGCTCGGCGGCGAGCGCAACTGGGACTACCGGTACGTGTGGGTGCGCGACGCCGCCTTCTGTGTGTACGCGCTGCTGCGGCTCGGCTTCACCAGCGAGGCCGAGCAGTTCATGGACTTCCTCATCCGGCACGTCAGTCCGGACGGCCACGGCCCCTCCGGGCCGCTCCAGATCATGTACGGCATCGATGGCCGCACCGACCTGACGGAGCGTGAACTCGGCCATCTGGAAGGGCATCAGGGCTCCGCGCCGGTCCGGGTCGGCAACGCCGCCGCCGACCAGCTCCAACTCGACATCTACGGCGCCCTGATCGACTCGATCTACCTGTACGACAAGTGGGCCAAGCCGATCTCCAGCGACCAGTGGGACGACGTGTCCGCGCTGGTGGACTGGGTGTGCGAGAACTGGGACCAGCCCGACGAGGGCATCTGGGAGACCCGCGGCGGCCGCAAGAACTTCCTGTACTCACGGCTGATGTGCTGGGTGGCGATCGAGCGGGCGATCCGCATGGCCAACCGGCGCGGGCTGCCCGCCGACCTGAACCGCTGGCGGGAGTGCCGCGACACGATCTACCGGCGGATCATGAAACGCGGCTGGTCGGAGACCCGGCAGGCGTTCGTCCAGCACGAGGACGGCGATGTGCTCGACGCGGCCGTACTGATGATGCCGCTGACCAAGTTCATCGCGCCGACCGACCCCAAGTGGCTGTCCACGCTGGACGCGCTGACCGAGGAGCTGGTGTCGGACTCCCTCGTCTACCGCTACGACCCCACGGCGAGCCCCGACGGACTGCGCGGGGACGAGGGCACCTTCTCCATCTGCTCGTTCTGGTACGTCGAGGCGATGGTGCACGCCGGCCGGATCGACGAAGCACGGCTGGCCTTCGAGAAGATGCTCACGTACGCCAACCATCTGGGCCTGTACGCCGAGGAGATCAGCAACACCGGCGAGCAGCAGGGCAACTTCCCGCAGGCGTTCACCCATCTCGCCCTGATCAGCGCGGCCTTCAACCTGGACCGGGCCCTCGGCTGAGGAATAGCCGTCGGCCGGTCCCACGTTGCAGCCGGCATGACGACGAACGCGCCGCGGCCCGAGGTCCTGCGATACACCGCCTTCTCCACCACTCCCGAGGGCGGCAACCCCGCCGGCGTCGTCCTGGACGCCACCACCCTGGACGACGGCGACATGCTGGCCATCGCCGCCGAGCTCGGTTACTCGGAGTCGGCGTTCCTGACCCCGCCCCCGGAGGGACTGGACGGGCCGGAGGGACGGACGTTCACCATCCGTTACTTCAGCCCCAAGGCCGAGGTGTCGTTCTGCGGGCACGCCACGGTCGCGACCGCCGTCGCGCTGGCCGAGCGGATCGGCCCGGGCGAGCTGGTGTTCGCCACCCGCGCCGGCACCGTGCCCGTGTCGGTGGCCGAGGAGGACGGGACGGTCAGGGCCACGCTCACCAGTGTCGAGCCGCACGTCGAGGACGTCGCCGAGGCCGACCTCACGGAGGCGCTCGCCGCGCTCGACTGGCCGGCCACCGATCTCGACCCGGCGTTTCCGCCCCGGATCGCGTTCGCCGGCGCCCGCCATCTCGTCCTCGCGGCGGCGACACGCGCCCGCCTCGCGGATCTGGCGTACGACTTCCCGCGCCTCGAAACCCTGATGCACCGACTGGACCTGACCACGGTCCAGCTGGTGTGGCGGGAGTCGGCGACCGTGTTCCACGCCCGTGACCCGTTCCCGGTCGGCGGCGTGGTCGAGGACCCCGCGACCGGCGCCGCGGCCGCCGCGTTCGGTGCGTACGCCCGTGACCTCGGCCTGGTGCCGGAGGACGCCGTCCTCACCCTGCACCAGGGCGAGGACCTGGGCCGCCCCGGCGAACTCACGGTGACCCTGCGCGCGGGCGACCCCCGGGTCCGGGTCGGGGGCGCCGGGGCCCTCATCGGCCAGTGAGCCGCGAGACTCGTCAGTGACCGTGCCCGGCCGACGACTCATGGGGGGCCTCTTCGGAAGCCTCTTCCTCTGTCACCGCTCCGCCCGCACGGACCGTGAACGCGGCGGTGTGCACCTTGCCCTCGTGCTTGAAGTCGAGGAAGAGCCGGTAGGTGCCGCTGCTGGGCGCCGTGGCCGTGAAGGAGATGTCCGGGCCGGGCTCGGTCGAGCCGTCGCCGGGTTCGCCGCCCGGGTGGACGTGGAGGTAGGCGAGGTCGCCGGAACGCAGGGCGACCAGGTGGCCGTAGGCGCCGAGATAGGGCTGGAGATCGGTGACGGGCCTGCCGCCCCGGGAGACCGTCAGCTTCAGCTCGCGGGCGGCGCCGGGGCGCAGGGCTCCGCCCAGCTTCACCTCGTAGCCCTCGGTCGCGGCGGTGGTGTTCGGCGCCGGCAGGTTCTGCGGTGCGTAGGTGCCCGACACGGCCAGATCCGCGCCGAGGGTGAGGTTCTCGGCGCCCTTCTTCTCGGGGGTGAAGTCCGCGAAGACCCGGTAGCCGCCCGCGCGGGGCAGCGACACGGGGATGCTCCAGGTTCCGTCGGCGGCCCGGGTGGGATGCAGATGGCGGTAGGTGTTCAGGTCGCGTGAGGCGACGATGAGGTGGAGTTCCTTGTCGTGCTCCCGGCGGAAGGCGGTGACCGCGCGGCCGTCCTCGCCCCGGATGGCGAAGCGGAGGTCGGCGGTGCGTCCGGCCGTGAGGCGAAGGGTCTGCAGGTCGAGGGTGTAGCCGTTCTCGGAGATCTGGAGTCCGCCGGCCGGGGGCGACTCGTGGCCCGAATGCCCGGGGCTCTCCGAGTGCCCCGACTCGCTGTCGCCCGTGTGCGCCTCATGGGGGGCGGGCGTCTCGTCCTCGGTCACGGGGCCGACGCCCTGGCCCACGCCGTAGGCGGTGCCGAACGTCGCGGCCAGTGCGGCGGCGAATGCGGTGATCCTCAGTCCAGCGTGCATGGTCGGCTCCTCCGGTTCGGTATGCGGCTCTCGATGCGCTTCACCATACCCCCAGGGGGTATCAAGTCAACCCGTCGGACCGACTTGCCCCAGATACCCACTGGGGGTATACAGGAGTCGCGACGCACCATACCCCCACCCGGTATCTACGAGGAGCAGCCGTGACCACCACCGCAGCAGCCGAGACCGAGCTGGCCATCGGCGGCATGACCTGCGCCTCGTGCGCGGCGCGCATCGAGAAGAAGCTCAACCGGATGGAGGGGGTCACCGCCACCGTCAACTACGCCACCGAGAAGGCCAAGGTCACCCACGCCGCCGGTGTCTCGGTCCAGGACCTGATAGCGACCGTCGAGAACACCGGGTACACGGCCCGGGAACCGGCACCGCCCGAGCCGTCCGCTCCCGACGAGGAAGAGCCCGACGAACTGCGCTCCCTGCGCGAGCGGTTGGCGACCGCCGTGCTGCTGGCGGTGCCCGTCGTCGCGATGGCGATGATCCCGGCGCTGCAGTTCGAGTACTGGCAGTGGCTGTCCCTGACGTTGGCGGCGCCCGTGGTGACCTACGCCGGATGGCCCTTCCACAAGGCGGCGTTCACCAATGCCCGGCACGGCGCGGCCACCATGGACACGCTGATCTCGGTCGGTACGACGGCCGCCTTCGGCTGGTCGCTGTGGGCGCTGTTCTTCGGGACCGCGGGCACGCCGGGTATGAAGCACCCCTTCGAGCTGACGATCACCCGCGGTGACGGCACCGGGAACCTGTATCTGGAGGCCGCGGCCGGGGTCACCGCGTTCATCCTGGCCGGGCGGTACTTCGAGGCCCGATCCAAGCGCAAGGCGGGCGCGGCCCTGAAGGCGCTGCTGGAACTGGGCGCGAAGGACGTCACCGTGCTGCAGTCGGGCGGGCACGAAGAGACCGTCCCGATCGCGGAGTTGAAGGTCGGCGACCGCTTCCTCGTCCGTCCCGGCGAGAAGATCGCGACCGACGGGACCGTCGTCGAGGGCTCCTCCGCCGTGGACGCCTCGATGCTCACGGGTGAGTCCGTGCCGGTCGAGGTCACCCCCGGAGATTCCGTCACCGGCGCCACCCTCAACGCGGGCGGACGGCTCGTCGTCGAGGCGACCCGGGTCGGCTCCGACACCCAACTGGCCAGGATGGCCAAGCTGGTCGAGGACGCCCAGAACGGCAAGGCGGCCGCTCAGCGGCTCGCGGACCGGATCTCCGCGGTGTTCGTGCCGGTCGTCATCGCACTCGCCCTCGGCACCCTGGGCTTCTGGCTCGGCAACGGCGCCGGTACGGCCGCCGCGTTCACCGCCGCCGTCGCCGTCCTGATCATCGCCTGCCCGTGCGCCCTCGGCCTCGCCACGCCGACCGCTCTGCTGGTCGGGACCGGGCGCGGCGCCCAACTCGGCATCCTCATCAAGGGTCCTGAGGTCCTGGAGTCCACCCGCAAGGTCGACACCGTCGTCCTGGACAAGACCGGCACCGTCACCACGGGCCGGATGACCCTCCTGGCCGTGCACCCGGCAGACGGCACCGACGAGGCCGAAGTCCTGCGGCTGGCAGGCACGTTGGAGCACGCCTCGGAGCACCCGGTCGCCCGCGCGGTCGCCGACGGGGCTACGGAGAAGCTGGGTTCCCTCCCCACACCGGAGGACTTCGCGAACGTGCCGGGACTCGGGGTGCAGGGCATCGTGGACGGTCATGCCGTGCTCGTCGGCCGCGAGCGTCTGCTCGCCGACTGGTCCTTGGAGCTGCCCGAGGAGCTCCGGCGGGTCAAGTCGGAGGCGGAAGCCCTCGGTCGTACCGCCATCGCGGTCGCCTGGGACGGCGAGGCGCGGGCCGTGCTCGAAGTCGCCGACGCGGTCAAGGACACCAGCCGTGAGGCGATCGTCCGCCTGCGCGCACTCGCCCTCACACCGGTCCTGCTGACCGGTGACAACCGGGCCGTGGCCGAGTCCGTGGCCCGAGAGGTCGGCATCGACCCGGAGCAGGTGATCGCCGAGGTGCTGCCGCAGGACAAGGTGGACGTCGTCAAGCGGCTTCAGGCAGAGGGCCGTTCGGTCGCGATGGTCGGTGACGGCGTCAACGACGCGGCCGCACTGGCGCAGGCCGACCTGGGCCTGGCGATGGGCACCGGCACGGACGCCGCGATCGAGGCGGGCGATCTGACCCTCGTCCGGGGCGACCTGCGGGCCGCGGCGGACGCCATCCGCCTCGCCCGCCGCACCCTGGGGACGATCCGGTCCAACCTCTTCTGGGCCTTCGCGTACAACGTGGCCGCGCTGCCGCTGGCGGCGGCCGGACTGCTCAACCCGATGCTCGCGGGGGCGGCGATGGCGTTCTCGTCGGTGTTCGTGGTCGGCAACTCGCTGCGGCTGCGGTCGTTCCGAGCCGCCTGACCCGGCCGGCCGGGCGGGCAGGGACTCCGAGACCAGGAGCCCCTGCCCGCCCGTCTCTCAGCGGAACGTCTCCCTCGCAGTGAGCCGGACATGTACGGCGGTGAGCGCGAGCGCCAACGGTCCGGGCACCAGGAAGGCCAGCGGCACCAGCATCCAGGCACACAGGGCCGCCGTGGCCACGGCGAGCAGCACCAGGGCGCTGCCGCCGACATCCCGTACCGCGTCCCGGGCCGCCTCCCGCACGGCGGCCGGCCAGTCGGTGAGCGACTCGGGGCGGGCGCAGGCCCGCAGGCCCACCACCAGGGCGACCGCACCGATACCGGCGGCCACCACCGCGAACAGTGGCGCCCCCGGCAGCCCGGCCCCGGCGAGCGCCAGGTCTGCCAGGAACAGCAGCGCGCCGGCCAGGGCGACGGCGCCCGCCCCCAGGTCACCGGCCCGCAGCCGACGCCGTAGGGCCGCGAAGTACCGGCCGGCGGTGGCCGGTTGCCCCTCCCCCGCACCTCGCAGGACCGCGCACGCGGTCGACAGCGCGGCCGGGGCCGTCACCACGGGCAGGCAGACCAGGGCCGTTGCCAGGCCGACGCTCAGCATGTCGGCGAACAGGGTCATCCTGGGGCCGAAGACCTCGCCCGGTTCACGAGCACGCATCCCGCTCATCCCTTGAGTCCCGAGCTCGCCATGCCCTCCACCAGGAACCGCTGGAAGGCGAGGAAGAACAGCACGATCGGCAGCAGTGCGATCACCGACATGGCGAACATCGGGCCGAACGCCGACTGGCTGGAGGCGTCCACGAACGACCTGAGGGCGAGCGTGAGCGTGAACTTGTCCGGGTCGAAGAGGTAGATGAGCTGGGTGAAGAAGTCGTTCCAGGTCCAGATGAAGGTGAAGATCGCCGTGGTGATCAGCGCGGGCCTGGTCAGCGGCAGCACGATCTGGAAGAAGCTGCGGAAGGGCCCGCAGCCGTCGATGCGGGCGGCCTCCTCCAGCTCACGTGGCAGACCGCGCATGAACTGCACGATGAGGAAGACGAAGAACGCCTCCGTGGCCAGGAACTTGGGCAGGATCAGCGGCCAGTAGGTGTTCACCATGCCGAGCTTGTTGAAGATGATGTACTGCGGGATCAGGATCGCGTGGTGCGGCAGCATGATCGTGGCGATCATGAAGGCGAACATCGGGCCACGGAAGCGGAATCGCAGCCGGGCGAAGGCGTAGGCGGCGAGCGAGCAGCTGATCACGTTGCCGAGGACCGCGCCCCCCGCGATCAGCAGCGAGTTGGACAGCAGCCGCCAGATGGAGACGTCGTTGACGCCCTCGAAGGCGGTTTCGTAGTTCGACCACTCCAGGTGGCGGGGCAGCAGGTCGAGGCTGGCGATCACCTCGTCGGCCGGCTTGAGCGAGGTGGCGAGCAGCCAGGCCAGCGGGTAGAGCATCACGAGCAGGGCAGCCAGACAGCCGAGGTGCAGGGCGACCCGGCCCCAGCGAACGGGCTTGCGGGCGGCGGCAGTTGATACGGAGGTCATCGCTCCCCCTCGGACGCGTAGAAGACCCAGGAACGCGAGGTGCGGAACAGCACCGCCGTGACGATGCCGATGACGAGCAGCAGCACCCAGGCCATGGCGGAGGCGTAGCCCATGTGGGAGGCGACGAAACCGCGGTCGTAGAGGTACATCGTGTAGACGAGCGTGGAGTCGGCGGGGCCGCCCTTGCCCGCGCTCACCGCGAAGGCGGGTGTGAAGACCTGGAAGGCCTGGATGGTCTGGAGGACCAGGTTGAAGAAGAGCACCGGGGACAGCATGGGGACGGTGACGGACAGGAACTGGCGCCATGTCCCGGCCCCGTCGACGGCCGCCGCTTCGTAGAGCTCGGCGGGTATCTGCTGCAGACCGGCGAGGAAGATGACCATCGGCGCCCCGAACTGCCACACCGTCAGCAGCGCGACGGCCAGCAGTGCCCAGCCGGGCCTGTTGACCCAGCCGCCGGTGCCGAGCAGGTTGTCCACGGTGCCGCCGTCGTTGAAGACGGCACGCCAGACGAGCGCGATGGACATGGAGGCGCCGAGCAGCGAGGGGGCGTAGAACGCGGACCGGTAGAAGGCCTTGCCGCGTTTCATGGACTTCAGGGCGAGCGCGACGACCAGCGCGAGGGCCAGTTGGAGCGGCACCGCTATGACGACATACATCAGGGTCGTCGTGACGGAACGCCAGTAGCGCGGGTCCTCGGTGAACATCTGGGTGTAGTTGCGCAGGCCCACCCAGTGGGGCGGGTCGAAGAGGTTGTAGTCGGTGAAGGACAGGTACAGCGAGACGGCCATCGGCAGCAGGGTGAGGACGCTCGCGCCGAGGACCCACGGGGAGAGGAACACCCAGGCGGCGCCCTGGCGTTCGCGCTTGGCCCGGCGCCTCGTGGTGGGGGCGGTGGCGGGCTTCTCCCCCGTCGGGATCGCGGTGGTGGTCATGACCTCAGCTCCGCCTTCGCCTCGGTGACGTAGTTCTCGGCCGCCTCGCGGGGCGTCATGCGCTCGTAGGACACCTGGTCGTAGTCACGCTGGAAGGTGGTCTGCAGGGCGTTGTCGCCGGAGGGCGGGGCCTGCGGCGGGTCCTTCAACTTCCCTTCCAGGGACGCCTGGTAGTCGGCGACCGTTTTGTCGAAGTCCTTGAGGAGGGGTGCTGTCTCCTCGCGGATGGTCTCGTTGACGGGGATGCCGCGGGTGGCGCCGAGGATCTTCGCCGCGTCGTGGTCGTTGAGGAGGAAGTCGACGAGCTGGGCGGCGGCCTCGGCGTGGCCGGTGTGGGCGGAGACGCCGAGGAACATCGACGGCTTGAAGTACTGCCCTGGCGTGCCGTCGGAGCCGGACGGCATGGGCGCCAGTGCGATCCCGGTCGGGATGATCGCGAGGTAACCGCTCGACGGGGCGTCCCAGTTGGTGTCGGAGACCGCCTTGTCGCGGCCCAGCGGGGTGTTCTCCACGGAGCCGTCGAGCTGGGTGGTCTGCTCGGCCGGGGAGACGGCTCCCTCGCGCCTCAACGTGTCGGTGAAGGTCCACCACTTGGTGAGATCGGCGGCGGTGAAGCCCAGTCCGCCCTCCTTGGTGTAGAGGGCCTTGCCCTGTCCGCGCAGCCAGACCTCGAAGGCGTCCTCGCTCTGACCGGGATCGGTGGCGCCGGGTTCGCCGGTCTTCTTCTCGAGCGCGCGCACGGCCCGGGCCCAGTCGTCCCAGGTCCATCCCTGCGCGGGGAGCGGCACCCCGGAGGCCTTCCAGGTCTTGACGTCGTAGACGACGGTCTCGGTGCCCCGGCCCTGCGGGATCGCGTACTGGGTTCCGTCCACGCGGCCGGTGGCGAGCAGCCCGGAGTCGATCTCGGAGGTGCGCAGCACGGCCTTCTGCTTCGCCAGGTCGAGCAGGACCCCGCCGGAGGCGTACTGGTCGATCTGGCGGTAGTCGAGCTGCATCACGTCGGGTGCGTCGCCGCCCGTGGCCTGGACGGCGAGCTTCTGCTTGTAGGCGTCGTAACCCGAGAACGACGTCTGCACCTGTACGTTCGGGTGCTGTTTCTCGAACAGGGCGACGGCCTGCTCGGTGCGCTCCGCGCGGTCGGGGTTGCCCCACCACGTGTAGCGGAGCACGACCTTGCCGCCGCCGACCGATTCCCCGGATCCCCCGCAGCCGGCCGCCAGCGCGCAGAGCGCGAGTGCGACGGCCGAAGCGCAGAACCCCTTTGTCCTGTGTCCGGGCATGCCGAGGTCACCTCATCCCTTCCTCGGACTTTCTACGGCCCCCCTCGGAACTCCCCCCAGAACAAACGGTGTTACTCGCCGCCGTACGGCAGCGTCGTCCCCGGCAGGTTGTACTCGTCGCGTCGGCCGCACATCCCGAAGCCGCCGAGCCGGGTCGGCGCGGCCTCGTGGGCGGTCGCCTCGCCGAGGTACGACGGTTCACCGGCCGCCAGCGCGTCGAGCTGGGCGCCGGTGCGCTCCGCGGTGGCCAGGGCCCCGGTCCGCCACAGCTCGCGCCAGGTGGGCACCTTGTCCCGTACCAGGCGGGCGGCGGCCCGCTGGAACTCCCGATACGGGCCGTTGTCTCCGGCGACCAGTGCCTCGCGCAGGCCTAGGTAGCCCTCGACGGCGAGGTCCCGGCGCCGGCGGGCGGCCGCGGCCGTCTCCGGACCCGTACCGGGCGGGAGCCGGGCGGCCTCGGCATACCGCGAGGGGTCGGCGAGCACGTCCGGCGGGAAGGTGAAGACGGCGTCCCCGGCCTCGGGCAGACCGCTGTTCTGCATGAGCACGGTGATGCGCAGATCGCCGCCCTGGACCATGCGGTGCACGGTGCCCGGTGTGAACCAGGCGATCGAGCCCGGCTCCAGGGGGATCTCCCGGTAGCCGTCGGGGCTCAGCGTCTGCACCGCGCCCCGGCCGCCGGTGACGACATAGGCCTCCGTGCACACCAGGTGCAGATGCGGGCTGCCGCCGCAGACGCCGTCGGCGGCCTCCCAGTCGTAGGCGCTCAGGTGGGACAGGCCCACGGCGCCCGGCAGCGGGTGGGGAAGGCCGGGCTTCACCAGGACAGGCCTTCCAGACACGAGGACACGCGTTCCTCGTCCCAGGCGCCGTCGGCCACGACCAGCCGGTAGCGGTACTCGAAGGACTCCCCCGGCGGCAGCTCGAACTCCTCGAAGAACGCCCAGGAGAACGCGACCGTCGGGAAGGGCTCGGAGCGCACGAACCAGTGCGACTCGTGGATCGCGTGCTGCGGGTCGAGGTTCTCGGGGGCGTGCGCGAAGACGAGCGTGGAGTGGGCGTCCACGTCGTCGTGTTCGGTGGTGAAGGCGAGCCAGGGGCTCTGGCTGCCCATCAGCTTGTCCGCGTCGCCGTCCGTGTCCGGGGCGAAGACCGACCCACCGGTGAAGTCGCGGGGGCCGCGCCACTGGAGTCCGGTGTAACCCGCCATCTCACGGCCCGCGGTGGTGGGGGAACCGAAGGCCAGCGGCTCGTCGCGGGTGTTGGTGAGGCGGATCGACCAGTCCAGCGCCCAGGAGCCGGCCTCCTCGTCGACCGAGTGGACGGTGATGCCGCGCACTTCGCGCGCCCACTCGCTGCCGCCGTTCTCCACCCACGTGAGCTCCTCGGCGACGGTGAGCCGGTCGTCCTCGACCGACAGCACCGGGAAACCGTCGTGCCGCATCGAGCCGACGCGCTCCGGCAGGGGCAGATAGCCCTGCCCGTGGACATAGCAGTTGCCGCCCCAGAAGTTCTGCCCCGACAGATGGCTCGCGGTCATCTGCAGACCCTTGTGCCAGCGGTGGTCGTTGGGACGGTAGCCGGTCACCGTGCGGCCGCCGAGGGTGCGCACCGGGTGGGCGTAGGGCTTCTTGGCCTCGAAGGCCTCGGGGTCGGGGCGGTAGACGTAGCGGAGGATCTCCGTGCCGTTCGCCGCCTCGACGGCGATGTGCTCGCCGTGGACGTGGCTGACGCGGATGCTCATGCGCGCTCCTTGGGGGCCCAGTGGGGGTGGTCGCCGTGCATGGCCGGGTAGAAGGGGTCGCCCGGCGCGATCTCGCCGGCGTTCACGGGCCGGCCCGTGAACGCGGACTTGTAGAGCGCGGCGGCGAACTCGAGGGTGGCACGGGCGTCGGCGCCGCTGCCGGGAGGCCTGACACCGTTGTCGTACGCGTCGAGGAGCGCGCCGAGCTGGGCCGCGTGCGAACTGGGCACGTCGGCGGCGGGCGTGCGCCAGGCGTCGACGCGGTCAGCGGCCACGTGGGGGGCGGGTGTGTAGGTCCAGTCCTGGTTGCGGTGCCCGTACAGGTGGGTGAGTTCGACGGTCGCGTCGGCGCAGTCGATGCGGATGCGGCTCACCTCGTCGGGTGACAGCACGCTGTTGACGACGGTGGCGAGGGCGCCGTTCTCGAACCGGACGAGGGCCGTGGAGACGTCCTCGCTCTCGGTGTCGTGGACCAGCCGGGCCGCCATCGCGCGGATCTCCGCCCACGGGCCGAGCAGATGCAGGAGAAGGTCGTACTGGTGGATGCCGTGGCCCATGGTGGGCCCGCCGCCCTCGCTGGCCCAGGTGCCGCGCCACGGTACGGCGTAGTAGGCGGCGTCCCGGTACCAGGTGGTCTGGCAGTGCGCGACGCGGGGGGCACCCAGCTCGCCGCTCGTGATCAGCTCGCGCGCGTGGACGGCGCCGGAGCCGTAGCGGTGCTGGAAGACCACGGAGGCGTAGGCCCCGGACGCCTCCTCGGCCGCCGCGATCTCGTCGTACTCGGCGAGCGACAGGGTCAGCGGCTTCTCGCACAGCGCCCAGGCGCCCGCCTTGAGGGCGGCCACCGTCTGCTCCCGGTGCAGCGACGGCGGGGTGCCGATGAGGACCAGGTCGGGGCGTGCGGCGTCCAGCATCTCGGCCATGGAGGTGTAGCCGGCGACCTCGCCGCCCGCGAGTTCCCGGAAGGCGTCGAGTCTGCCCTGGTCCACGTCGACGGCGGCGACCAGTTCTGTGCGCTCGGCGTGGGCCCTGAGCGCGGACAGATGGCTGCCGCTGACGATGGCGCCGGTGCCGACCACGGCTACGCGGCGGCGGGCTGGACGGGGCATACGGTCCTCCTCGGACGTCCGGCAAGGGGACGCTGACGTGCGGGGAAAGCGCTTGCTCTCCCGGAGTCGACCCTAGATCCCCGGCGATTGTCCTAACAAGACCCCGGGCGGTGATATCGGTGAACACGCCACGCACACGGCTCGTTCACTTGCCTGACGCAAGTAATCGAGCGCGCTCGCCTCCACACACGCCTCACGGCGCTCAGCGCGTGCGGGAGAGCCCTGGTCAGAGAGCCGTGAACAGGTCGTCGAGCGGGGCGGGTACGCGGTCGGGGTCGAGGGCCTCGACGAGGACGCGGCCGTAGTGGATCTTGCGTCCCTTCTTCGTTCCGAGGAAGCGCCGCAACTGCTGCTGAGCCGTGCGGCCCTGCTGAGCGGGCTGGGACAGGAAGGTCTGCAGGGGGCGCAGGTCGCCCTGCTCGCGCACGAGTTCCTTCACCCGTGGCACACCCAGCGCACGGATCAGCTCGTCCTCCAGGTCCGCCGCGCAGACGAAGTACCCGTCCGGTGCCGCGCCGGCCCGCTCCCAGCCCCGGGCATAGAAAGGCCGTTCCCTCTCGTCGCACAGTCCCGTCAGACGCAGGCCCAGGCCCGACGGGCCGAGCAGGCCCGCGAAGCGGCCGACGCTCATCGCCCCGCCCATCGCCAGGACACAGAGCCCCTCGGCGGCCAGGTTCCGGCCACGGCTCGCGGCCAGCGCGTCGACCGCCGCCACGTCACTCGGCCCTTCGAGCAGCACGACGGTCCGGACGGACAGCCGTGCGGCCAGCTCGCGTGCCCGGTCGCCGGGGCCACCGGCCGCCCACGCCGTGACCGCGTCCCGGAACTCCCCCATGTCAGCCATGGGAGGAGTCTGTGCCCTCACCGGCCCCGGCGACAGCAAATTTCCGCCGGCCTCAGCGGCTCGCCTCCCCGTGGGTCACCCGGATCTTGGACTGGCCGTGCGGGAGTTCCTCCCAGTCGTCCATGAACCGGGCCCGCAGGCCGTGCCTCTCTGCCAGCCCGACGAGCGTCTCGACGCGGTAGTAGAAGTCCTCCCGCAGTACGTGGTGCTCCTCGCCCTCGGTGCGGTCGAAGGTGAAGTCGAACCAGCCGCCCGGGGCGAGCACCCGTCCGACGTGGGCCAGACACTCCTCGATCACCGGGAGCGGCGAGTGAGAGAAGACGCTGTGCGCGTGGACGACGTCGAAGTGGGCGTCCGGCAGGAACCGCAGCGTCAGGTCGCGCACCGGGGTGAGGTTCGGCAGCCGCTTCTGAAGAGACATGTCGACGATCGTGTCCTGAGCGGCGAAGAGGATGTCGGGCGAGATGTCGATGCCGTGGTAGTGCCCGGGCTCCAGGTGGCGGATGAACCGCCAGCCGCCGCGCAGGTTGCCGCAGCCGATCTCCAGCATGCGGTGCTCGGGACGCAGCCCGTGGCCGAGGAGGTAGTCGAACTGCATCGCCCCGAGCGCCAGCCAGCGCTCCCGGTTGCGGCTGCCGACGGCCGCGTCCGGGTCGCTCCGGGTGTCGGAGCGCATCACGGCGCGGTAGTAGGAGATGTGGTCCGGGTGCCGGCGGCGCAGCCACAGATCACGGGCGGCGCGGGCCACATGGCGGGGCACGCGGTCGGGGTGCCGCAGGGCGTAGCCGACGCGGTGGCCGAGGGCGGCGCGGTTGGCGGTGAGGTTCTTGGCGGGCATCGTGAGGCCTTTCGCAGATCGTCGCTCTGCTGCCAGCCTGGGTGCGGGGGCCGGCCCTCCGGCTCGGTCAACGGGCTCCAGCTGCCGAGAGGTTCGGGCGACCCGCATGTCAGCCGATCGGTTGATGCGGTCCTGCGTCCGGCACGTTAGACACGGAGCATGAACCACTCCGATCCGGACGAGCGCTGGCTGGGCGCGATCGTGCACGGCGCGTTCTTCCTGCTCCTCGGCTCGTCGTTCGCCCGCTTCCTGACCCGCGACCAGGGCGGAGCACGCACCGGCTGGGTGGTGGCGCTGTTCGCCTTCTTCTGTGTGCTGTACGTCCTCGGGCACCTGGTGGCCCCGCCGCCCCGCCCGGGACTGCCGCCCACCCGGCGTCATCTGGTCTGGCTGGGCTCGGTCACCGCTGTCTGGGTCGTCCTGCTGGTTCTCGCGCCGAGTGCCACCTGGTGTGTGATGCCCCTGTTGTTCGCCGGACTGCACGCGTTGCCGCCGAGGATCGCGGTGCCCGCGGCGGCCGTGCTCACCGCGCTGGTCGTGGTCTCGGAGATACGGGTGGCCGACGGGCCGCTCAACCCGAACATGGTCGTGGCCCCGCCGGCCGTCGCCGCGGTCGCCACGGCCGTACTGGTGCATCTGCAACGGCAGGGGGCCCGGCAGCGCGTTCTGATCGAGGACCTGGTGCGCACCCGGCACGAACTCGCCGCCACCGAACGGCGGGCCGGTGTCCTGGCGGAGCGCCAGCGGCTGTCCGCGGAGATCCACGACACCCTCGCGCAGGGGCTGTCCAGTCAGCGGATGCTGCTCCAGGCCGCGGAGCTGGTGTGGGGCTCGGACCGGGACGCGGCCCGTGACCATGTCCGGGCGGCGGCGGAGATCACCTCGCACAGCCTCGCCGAGGCCCGCCGCTTCGTGCACGACCTGGCTCCCGCGGACCTCGCGGAGCGTTCCCTCGCCGAGGCCCTCGGCGCCCTCGCCCGGCGCGAGAGCGGCCCCGGGCTGACCGTGGAGTTCCGGCTCGAGGGGGATCCGGGTCCGCTGCCGGAGCGGGTGGCGGCGGCGCTGTTGCGGATCGCCCAGGGCGCGCTGGCCAATGTACGGGAGCACGCGGCGGCGACCCGGGCCGCGCTCACGCTCACGTGGCTGGACGATCAGGTCTCTCTGGATGTCGCGGACAACGGGCGGGGGTTCGAGCGCACCGAGGCCCCGGGGTCCGGGTCGTCGACGCGGGGACACGGGCTTCCCGCCATGCGGATCCGGGCCCGCCAGGCCGGTGGCGGGCTCATCGTGGAGTCCACGCCCGGAGAGGGAACCGTGGTGTCGGTCGCCGTCCCGATCGCCGTCCCGATCGTCGTCAAGGAGACCGCCCTGTGAGTACGCCGCCGTCCTCGTCCCCGGTCCGGCTCCTGCTCTGCGACGACCATGCCGTCGTACGCGCCGGACTGCGCGCCCTGCTCGCCGGCGCGGACGGCATCGACGTGGTCGGGGAGGCTGCCACCGGCGAGGAGGTGCTCGCCATGGCGGCACACCTGGGCCCCGATGTCGTACTGATGGATCTTCAACTGGACGACGGCATGGACGGGGTGACGGCGATCCGGCAGTTGACGGCGGGAGGCTCTCGGGGTCCCCGCGTGCTGGTGCTCACCATGTTCGACACGGACGCCGACATCACCCGGGCCATCGAGGCGGGCGCCACCGGTTATCTCCTCAAGGCCGAGCAGCCCGAGGAGTTGTTCACGGCGATCCACGACGCCGCGTCCGGCCGCAGCACGCTGTCCGCCCCGGTGGCCGACCGGCTGCTGACCCGGCTGCGCAGCCCGCGCCCCACCCTGTCCGCACGCGAGCAGGAGATCCTCGCGCAACTCGCCCGTGGCCTCGGCAATCGGGAGATCGCCCGAGCCCTGTTCATCAGCGAGGCGACGGTCAAGACCCATCTGGGGCGGATCTACGGCAAGTTGGGCGTCGAGACCCGGGCGGGCGCGGTGGCCGTCGCCAAGGAACGCCGGCTGCTGCCTTGACCGGCCGCGGGAACCAGGAGTATCCGATCCGCACTCTTCCGTTACGGCAGACACCCTTGACAGCATGCGTACTGTTTGGCGACGTTTGGTCCTTGCCGACACTTCGATCGGCGGGACGCGGACGCCGCGTCGTGGGGGGAATTGGGGGGAACGGTCGCCCATGCGATCCATGAGCAGTGACACGGACATAACGATCCACAGACCCGAGGAGCTCGGCACCTCGCTCCGCGAGGCCTGGCACCGGGCGATGGACGAGTCGCCCGCGTACGCCAATCCGTTCCTGGCACCGGAGTTCGCGGCCGGGATCGGCAGACACCGCCGCGGCGGCGCCCGGGTGGCGGTGCTGCACCAGCGCGGAGAGGCCGTGGGCTTCCTCCCGTACGAACGGGGTTCCTTCGGCGTCGGCCGGGCCATCGGACTCGGACTCTCCGACTGCCAGGGCCTCGTGCACCGCCCCGGGGTCACCTGGGACGCCCGGGCGCTGCTGAAGGCGTGCCGGCTCTCGGTGTTCGAGTTCGACCACCTCGTCGAGGAGCAGAGTCCCTTCGCCCCCTACGTCACCGGGACGTTCGCCTCCCCGGTGATCGATCTGAAGGTCGGCAGCGACAGTTACCCGGAGTGGCTGCGCGGCGCGTACCCGGGGCTCGCCAAGACCACCCTCAAGAAGGAGCGCCGGCTCACGCGCAACCTGGGTGAGATGCGGTTCGTGTTCGACGAGCGCGACCCGAGGGCGCTGCGCACGCTGATGCAGTGGAAGTCCGCCCAGTACCGCCGGACGGGCCGGATGGACCGGTTCGCGCGGCCGTGGATCGTGAACCTGGTGAAAGACCTCTTCCATGTCCGCGAGGAGCACTTCACCGGGCTCCTCTCGGTGGTGTACGCCGGTGACCGGCCGGTGGCCGCGCACTTCGGGCCGACCTCGCGCACGGTGTTCGCCCCCTGGTTCACCGCGTACGACCCCGAGCTGCGGTACTACTCCCCCGGTCTGATCATGCATCTGCGGATGGCCGAGGCGGCGGGCCGGCGCGGGGCGCGGCTCATGGACATGGGGCGCGGCGACAAGGAGTGGAAGGACTGGCTCAAGACCCGTGAGCTGCGGGTGGCGGAAGGATTCGCCACCCGTCCCCATCCGGTCGCGACGGCACACCGTCTGTGGCGCCGGCCCGTGCGGGGTCTGCGCAACACGGTCAACGCCCACCCGGCCCTGCGCGAGCCCGCCGACCGTCTCCTGAAGACCGTCGGCACCCTGCGCACCTCCGGGCACCGCTCGGACTCCGACAGCGCGGGACCGCTGGCGAGCTGAACAGCCCGCACACCTCCGGTTTCCGCGGGAGGTGGCGCCGACGTGTGTTCCCCTCCACGGTCCTTTCCGTGGCCCATCGACACAAGGGGTGCCGATGCCCTATGGCTCGCGGCTGGCCGCGACGATGACCCGGCGACTGGGACGCGAGTGCGTCTACACGCCCTCGGCCCGGCTGGCCCTGTACCTGGCGCTCCGGCGGTGGTGCCGGCCGGGGGCGCGGGTGCTGATGTCACCGGTGAACGACGACGTGATCCTGTTCGTGGTCCTCGCGGCCGGGCTGCGCCCCGTGCAGGCCCCGGTGTCCGTGTGGGACGGCAACATCGACCCGGCCGCCGTACCGGAGTCGACCTGGCGCAACGTGGACGCGGTCCTGACCACCAACCTGTACGGCGTGCCCGACCGGGTCCTCGAACTGCGGCGCCGCTGCGAACAGTTGGGGATCCCGCTGTTCGAGGACGCGGCGCACGCGATCGGCAGCCATGTGGCCGGACAGCCGGTCGGGACCTTCGGCAGGGCGGCGGCGTTCAGCCTGTCCAAGCACGTGGCCGGGATGGCGGGCGGTTTCCTCGCCGTCGAGGACGCGCGCACGCGCCGGGAACTGGAGCTGCTGCGGGACGATCTCCTGACCCCCGGCAAACTGCGCGAGGACCTGGCCACGACCCTGCGCCCGCTGGCCCGGTCCGCCGTCCGCTCGCTCCATCTGGTGCGCCCGGTGTGGCGGACGATGGAGCGTCTGGGGCTGATGGAGCGCGAGGCGTTCCGGATGGACCTGCACGCGCCACGTCTCACCGCCTCCGCGCGGGAGGCGCCGAGCCTGACCGCCTACGAGCGGTGGGTCCGTGTCGATCTGCACGGCTACCGTTCCCGGCACGGCTCGCTGGTCCGCGGCCAGCTGAAGCTGCGGATGGCCCGGCTCGACGAGGACCTGGCCCGGCGCAGGGCCGGGGTCGCCCTGCTGGCGGGCACACCGTGGGCCTCACCGGCACTGCGCGACCGGACTGCGCACGACGGGCCCCTCCCGCTCTTCCGGGTGCCGCTCCTGGTCCACGACCGTGACTCGCTCGTCCAGCGGCTGGTGCGGCACGACGTGGTCTGCGGTTACATCTACGACCCGCCGCTGGACGACTACGCGGGCGCGGAGTTCGTCGAGCCCTCCCCCGATCCGGCGCCCGCCCGCTGGTTCACCGCGCACACGCTCCCGGCCGATCCGCTGCTGGCCCGCAGGATCGTCGGCGCGTTCACGAAGGAACGGGTGGCCGACGCGCACCCCTCGCTGCTGCGGCCGGTTCCGGACGTCACACCGCCCCGGTTGCTGGGGCAGTGAGCTGTGACACCCCGGCGATCGATCAAAACATCAGGGGGTTAGCATATGAGCGCCGCCTAGCTCGAAAGAGAATTCTGTGACTGTCAAGGACGACTCGTTCACCGACTGGAAGAACCGCGAGGAGATCGCGGAATCGATGATCCCGATGATCGGGAGGCTGCACAGGGAGCGGGACGTAACGGTTCTGCTGCACAGCCGTTCCCTGGTGAACAAGTCGGTGGTCAGCATCCTCAAGACCCACCGGTTCGCCCGGCAGATCGCCGGTGAGGAGCTCTCCGTCACCGACACCCTGCCCTTCGTCCAGGCGCTCACGACGCTGGACCTCGGTCCCTCGCAGATCGACATCGGCCGGCTCGCCGAGATCTACCAGGCCGACGACCGCGGGCTGTCGGTGGCCGAGTTCACCGCCGAGGCCGTGGCCGGCGCGACGGGCGGCAACAAGATCGACCGCCGTGAGCCGCGGGACGTCGTCCTCTACGGCTTCGGCCGCATCGGCCGCCTGGTGGCCCGGCTGCTGATCGAGAAGGCTGGTTCCGGCAACGGCCTCAGGCTGCGCGCGATCGTGGTCCGCGGGGGCGGCGACCAGGACATCATCAAGCGTGCCTCGCTGCTGCGCCGGGACTCCATCCACGGCCAGTTCCAGGGCACGATCACCGTCGACGAGGCCGAGAGCGCGATCATCGCCAACGGCAACACCATCAAGGTGATCTACGCGAACGACCCCTCCGAGGTCGACTACACGGCGTACGGCATCAACAACGCCATCCTCATCGACAACACCGGCAAGTGGCGCGACCGCGAGGGCCTCTCCCAGCATCTGCGCCCCGGCATCGACAAGGTCGTCCTGACCGCGCCGGGCAAGGGTGACGTCCCCAACATCGTGCACGGGGTCAACCACGACACGATCAAGCCGGACGAGCAGATCCTGTCCTGCGCGTCCTGCACCACCAACGCGATCGTGCCGCCGCTGAAGGCGATGGCCGACGAGTACGGCGTGCTGCGCGGCCATGTGGAGACGGTCCACTCGTTCACCAACGACCAGAACCTGCTGGACAATTACCACAAGGCCGACCGCCGGGGCCGTTCGGCGCCGCTCAACATGGTCATCACGGAGACGGGCGCCGCTTCCGCCGTCGCCAAGGCGCTGCCCGACCTCAAGGCGCCGATCACCGGCAGCTCGATCCGGGTCCCGGTGCCGGACGTCTCCATCGCGATCCTGAGCCTGCGCCTGGGCCGTGAGACCACCCGCGAGGAGGTTCTCGACCACCTCCGGGACGTCTCTCTGACCTCCCCGCTCAAGCGCCAGATCGACTTCACCACGGCCCCCGACGCGGTCTCCAGCGACTTCATCGGCTCGCGCCACTCCTCGATCGTCGACGCCGGTGCCACCAAGGTCGACGGCGACAACGCGATCCTCTACCTCTGGTACGACAACGAGTTCGGCTACTCCTGCCAGGTGGTCCGGGTCGTGCAGCACGTGACCGGCGTGGAGTACCCGACCTACCCGGCGCCCGCGGTCTGATCCGGCCGTTCGGAAGGGCCGGGTCGGTCAGCGCTGTCGTTCCCGGTACAGGTCGCGCAGCAGGGCGATCTCGGCGCCGTGGTGCAGGACTTCCTGGTTGACCCACCACACGACGTCCAGAAACGGTTCCTCGGCGTCGCTGCCGTGCGGGTAGGTGCACCGGCCGACGGTGTCGAGGTCGGTGTCGGCGGTGTCGATCAGCGCCGTGCGCCAGGCGCCGACGGCCGTCTCGAAGGCGGCGATCGCCTCGGCGGCGGTGCCGCTGACGCGGTAGTCGTCGCGGGTGAGGGTGTGGGTGCCCGCCGTGTGGTCGGCGCGCAGGAAGAGCATGTCGCTGAGGTGGCTCAGGCGCCATGCGAGGGTCGTGAACGGCGGCGGAACGGGGTGCGGGTGGGGCGCGGCGTCCCGGCCCCAGTCGCCGGTCCCGGACAGGAAGGCCGCCCGGGCCCCGGGTCCGTCCGTACGCCGACGGACCGACCAGCAGTCCGGCACCGGCTCCCAGAGGTACTCGTCGTCGGTCAGCGCCCCGACCGGGGTCCGCGAGCCGTCGCCGCTGTCCATGACCGGCCCGGTGAGCCGGCCGGCCAGGCGTTCGCAGGACCAGTCGAACTGGTCCAGCAGCGGGGCGAGGCGAGGTCCTGCGGTCATCCGTGCTCCCCTCGATGGTCCGGTCCGCCAGGCTGGCACAGCGAGGGGAATGCCGCTCCTCCTTTTTCCGGCGCGCCTAGTGCCCCCGGAACGCCTCCTCCAGCCACCACGCCCCACGGTCCCGAACCACCTTGGCGTCGATCAGGAGCGGGGCGGACCGGGGCCCGGTGACCCAGTACTCCACGGCCTTCACATCCGTCCGCGTGTGCACGGTCACCGCCTCGAAGCCGTAACCACGGGCCACGGCCGCGATGTCGGTCGGCGGGAACTCGACCGTGTCGAGCGGGTGTCCGTCGGGGCCGAAGTGGTGCACCTCCGCTCCGTAGGCGTCGTCGTTGTACACGACGACGACCATGGGGAGCCCGAGCCGCCGTACGGTGTCCAGGTCGGCGGCGCCCATCAGCGCGCCGCCGTCGCCGAGCGCGGCCACCGGCAGCCGGTCCGGGCGGGCCAGGGCCGCGCCGATCGCCGTGGCGAGACCGAGGCCGATCGACTGGTAGGCCTGCGTGAAGCAGAAGCCGTCCTGGTCGGGCACCGACAGGAACATGCTCGGATGGCCCATGAAGTTGCCGGAGTCGACGCCGATCACCCGCTCCGCAGGGAGGATGTCGTCGAGCGCGATGCTGAGCGTACGGGGGTCGATCCGGTCACGGGTGCTCGTGTCTTCGTACGGCACGTCACGCCAGCGCACCCGCGTGGCCACGGCCTCGGCGATGCCCGGGGTTCGCAGGCCCTGCCGTTTCCCGCCGTGGGCCGCCAGGACGTGCCGCGCGGTGAGTTCGACATCGCCGGTGACCCCGAGATGCAGCTTCCGGTGCGCGCCGAGTGCCGAGGGGTCGTCGTCGACCTGCACCACGGTCGTGTCCGCACCGATGAGGGCGCCGTGCCGCATGGTCCACATGTTCAGTGCGCATCCCCAGCCGACGATCACGTCGGCCCCGCCGATGAGTTCGGCCGCCAGGGGCGAGGCGAAACCGCCGGACACGTCGAGCGACCAGGGGTTGTCGTGGAACAGCCCACGCGCCACGGCCGAGGTCGCCAGCAGTGCGCCGCAGCGGTCGGCGAGGGCTTCGAGGGCGTCCCGGGCCCCGGGTGAGCGCGCACCACGCCCGGCCACGAAGACCGGCCGCCGGGCCCGCTCCAGCACCCGGGTCAGAGCCGCCACCTCGTCGGCGGACGGCTCGACCGCCGTTCGCCGCGGTGGCGGTGCGGCCTGGGCGAGGGCATCGTCGGGGACGTCCGCCGCCTGCACGTCCAGGGGGAGGTTGAGGAGCACCGTGCGTCGTTCGTGCAGGGCCCGTCGCACCGCCGCGCACGCCTGTCCTACGGCGTCCTCGGGCGACGCGACCCGCATCGGGACCGCGCCCACCGCCGTTCCCAACGCCTCCTGGTCGACATAGAAGTTGGAGGTCGGCCGGGTCACCTCGGCAGCCACCACGACGAGCGGTGTGCGGCTCTTGGCCGCCTCGGCGATCCCCGTCATCGCGTTGGTGAGTCCAGGCCCCTGGTGGACGCTCACCGCGGCCACCGTGCCGCTCACGCGCGCGTACGCGTCGGCCATCGTCGCCGCGCCGCCCTCGTGGCGGGCGGCGACGAAGTGGGCGCCGGCCGCGACCATGGCGTTGGTCAGATGGAAGTTGCCGGACCCCACGACGCCGAAGACCTGCTCGACCCCGGCCGTGTACAGGGCCCGTCCGACGGCCTCCGCGACCTTCATGACCGCTCCACGAGTGCCAGCACGCGCGCGGGCGCGCCGGAGCCCGCGACGATGGGCAGGGGTCCCGCGACGACGACGCTGCCGGTCGCGGGCAGCGCGGCCAGGTTCTGGAGCTGGGTGAGGCCGTACTTGCCGCTCCCCATCAGATGGGAGTGGCAGGGGAAGGCCGGGTCGAAGGAGTGCCCGCGCCCGGCGTCCGTGCCGACCGTCTCCACGCCGAGGCCGATCACGGGCGACTCCTCGGCCACCCAGCGGGCGCACTCCGGGGACAGGCCGGGCGTGTGCGGACCGTTCTCGTCGGCGTTCAGGAAGGCCTCCTGGGAGTGTGAGCGGGCGTCCCAGCCGGTGCGCAACAGCAGCCAACCGCCGTCAGGCAGCGGCCCGTTGTGCTCCTCCCAGGCCTTGACGTGGTCCACCTCCACGAGGAAGTCCGGGTCCTTGGCCGCCTCGGCGGTGAAGTCCAGTACGGCGGCGGGGGCGATCAGCCGCTGCGCCGGGACGGACGCCACGTCGGCGAGATCCCTTCCGGTCACCCAGTGGTTCGGGGCGTCGAAGTGGGTGCCGGTGTGCTCGCCGCTGCGGAAGTTGTTCCAGTACCAGGCCGGACCGCGGTCGTCGTAGCGGCTGATCTCCTCCAGCTCGAAGACGGCCGTCTGGCCGAACTGCGGCGGAAGTTGGATCACGGGTGTGGACGACGACAACGGCGAGGTGAGATCGACGACTTCGATCGAACCCGACCGCAGGGCGGACACCAGGGCGGCGAGAAGGGACGGCTGCTCGTGCATGAGGGCCTCCTGAAACACTCCGAGGCCGACAGCATGTCACCGACCGTCCGGTCGAGGCCCGGCTTCGCGCACCGTGTCCGGCAATCCCACCCGGGCGCCCCGCCGGAGACCACGACGGGCCCAGGATCGTCCGATCCGGGGCCCGGCAGCAGGTGTTCGGTCAGTTGACGCCGACGTGGGCGTTGACGCTCGCCGCGACACCCTCGGTCGAGACGAGGGCGTCGAGGTCGGCGCAGACCTCGAGGTGCGCCACCTGGAGGTGCAGACCGGCGGTGGTCGCGGCGGCGACACCACCGGAGACGTTGTCCAGGTCGGCATCGTTGAGCTCGGCCGCTACGAGGTGGGGGGCGACGTTCATGGCGCGCGGTTCCTTTCGCATGAGCAATCCTCGAGGAGGAGGGACACCGGATGGAAGCACGCCGGACATGAACACGGCCAGTCAGCCGGACACCCTCCACAGGACGTTCCCGTTCCCGGCTTCGCCGATCGCAACATGGTCACCCCATCCGTCGATTCCTTCACAGAATTTGCTGCCGCAGCGACCGACCCTCCATCGCTGTGCCGTTCCGAAGGCGGGCGCTCCACCACCAAAGAGCGGTGCGGAAAACGTTTTATGCGCAGCCGGGGTAGACTTGCGTCGCCCATGTGGAACAGCGAGGGGGTGGACGCCATTTCGGTTCGCCCCGCCCGTATCCAGGACGTCGCGGCCGCCGCCGGGGTCTCGGTCTCCACCGTGTCGAACGTCCTGAACCGGCCCGAGCGGGTCAACGCGCGCACCGCCGAGCGGGTCCGCGACGCGGTCGCCGCCCTCGACTATGTGCCCCATCCGGGAGCCGCCGGACTGCGTACCGGGCATTCCTCGTCGATCGGCCTGGTACTTCCGGACGTGGCCAACTCCTTCTACTCGCGCATCGCGCGCGGCGCCGCGGACGCGGCGTACGAACACGGCTACTCCCTCGTCCTGTGCGACAGCGGGGACGCGCCGGAGCGGGAGCAGGGCTACTTCACGATGCTCGTCGAACAGCGGGCGGTCGGCGCGGTGGTGGTGCCGCTCAGCGCCGACCCCACCCGGCTGTCGCGGCTGCGCGAGCGCGGTATCCCGCTGGTGCTTGCGGACCGCGCGATGCCCGCACAGGAGGGCTGTTCGGTTTCCGTCGACGACATCGCCGGCGGTCGCATCGCCGTGCAGCACCTCCTGGACCGCGGGGCGCGCGACGTCCTCGTCGTGAACGGCGAGCGCACGATCCGTCAGTGCGCCGACCGCTACCAGGGCGCCAGGCAGGCCGTGCGCACCCGGCGCGAGGCCCGCCTCGGCCAGGTCGTCGCCGAGGAGATGACGGTGGCGTACGGCAGCGAAATAGCCCACAGTCTCGACGAGCTGCCCGACGGGGTGTTCTGCACCAACGACTTCCTCGCGGCGGGTCTGTGCCGGGCGCTCGGCGAGCGCGGCGTGAAGATCCCCGAGGACGTCCAGGTGGTCGGCTACGGCGACCTGGACATCGCCAGCTTCGTGGGCACGACCCTGACCACGGTCCGCCAGCCGGTCGAGGAACTCGGCCGGGCGGCCGTGGAGATGCTCCTGGACGAGGTGGAGGCCCGCGCGGAGCACGCCCACGAGGCACGGGTGTTCGCGCCGGGGCTGGTCCTGCGGGACTCCACCCGGGCTTCCTCAGACGCGCCTTTCTAGCGTCACCGGCCCCAGCAGGCCCGAGGGGAGCTGGGAGGGGAAGGCCCACGCGGTCGGCGTGGCTTCGGCGAGATACGGTGCCAGGGTGTTGTGGACGGTCACCTCCAGGCGGACGGTACGCCCGGCGGTCCCGCGCAGTTCGAAGCGGTACGGCGCGCAGAACGCCTCGCCGACGAGCTCACCGTCGGCGCACACGGCGACACTGCCGCGCACCCTCCCCAGATCCAGCACCGGGTCCGGTCCGGCCGGCACCTCCAGCGTCCGCGCGTAGGTCACGCCTCCGCTCCATCCGCCCAGTCCCAGCTCGCCCCACTCCCCCAGCGGCATGGGTGCCGGCACCGTGCGCGCCCGCGCCGGCCCCCGCCAGGCGGAGCCACCGCGCAGAACGGCCGTCGGGGCGGTGACCACCTCGAACTCGGTCACCACGTCGAGTGGTTGATCCAACGTCAGTTCCTGGCCGTCGAAGGCCAGTTCAGGGCCGCCGTCGCTGATCCTCACCCGTGCGGGAAGCTTCAGTGGCAGGTCGAGCGACACGGTCCCCGCCGGGACAACGAACCGGAAGCGCTGCTCGGCCTCCCGGAGGTCGTCGGTGGACCGCAGCGGGAGTACGGCGGACCCGAGCACCGGAGCACCGGCGAGCCACTCGGCGTCGGGCAGCGGGTGCGGTCGTACCGCCGCGCCGCAGTGCTGCAACTCCCCCCACCGGCCCACGTGTTCGATGGTCGGCCCGCTCCACTCCCCCGTCCCGGCCGCCCAACCCGGTCCGCTGACCAGGGCGGTCGTGTCCGCCACGAGGTCGACGTAGACACCGTCCCGCGCGTCGACGCTGTCGGCCACGACGTCGAGGACGTGATCGCCGCCGCTCAGCGTCAGTTCGTGCCGGAAGAACATCGGCACCGCGCCCCAGTCGGACTCGTAGTACTCCGCCTTCTCCTGCCGTGCCACGACGGCTCCGTCGAGCAGGACGGTCACGCCCACCGCGGCACCCACGACGAGGACCGCGTCCGCACCCCGCCCCGGGAGGCTGATCCGGCCGCGGTAGGTCACGCTGCCGTCCGGTCGTACGCCGTCGGGCAGGCGCATGAACAGCGGGCGGGGCGCGAACCCGTCCGGGCGGGACAGACAGAAGTAGCTGCTCAGCGGGGTGTCGGCGGCGCCCGAGATGATCTGCGGCCGGTCCTGGGCGTCGGACAGCTCGTACTCGAGCACATTGCGGGCCCGTTCGACCTCCACCCGGGCCGACGCCAGATAGCCGCCGCCCGTCTCCAGCAGGCTGCCGTTCCACCACACGCGTTTGACCGCCGCCGCTCCGACATGCAGATCGGCGGATCCCCGGTGGTCGGTCTCCACGACGGCCCTGACCCGGGCGACGGTGCCGTTCACGGGTACCGGCACCCGCACGAACTCCTCCGGCACGAGCCCTTTGTTGCCGAGCAGACCGTACGGGTCCGGGATGCCGCGACTCGACGAGTACAGCGAGACGGCCCAGTCCGCGGGCGCCAACTTCCGCTCTTGTTGCAGGACTTGCTCGACGGCGGCACGGTCCAGAGGAGCCGGAGCCTGTGCGGCGGGCACGGGCGCCAGGACGCGGACCCGGTTGCCGTACGTCACCCGCGACTGCTCCCATGAGTCTTCGGTCTCGGTCCACCGCATGGTCCAGATCTGCGGTTCGGCGACGGAGGCTCCGGCGGGCAGGGCAAGGTCGCCCCAGGTGTTGTCCATGGTGGGAGCAAGGCGGCCCTCCCAGCCGGTCGACAGGTCGGTCGTCTCCGGCGGCTCCATGGGCGAGGGGTGCACAGCGCCCGCCGGAGGACCTTCGCGCCATACGACGAGGGCGGCGGGAGCGCCCTCAAGGGGTACCTCGATGGTCGAGACGCCGTCGGCGAGGGTGACGCGTCCCGGGCGGCGGGTGCCGGTCGCCGGGTTCCAGATCTCGGCCTCGGCGACCTGGGCCCGCACGGTGACCGAGGAGGTGCGGGCGTAGCGCGCGGGGTCGATCTCGTGGTGGCCCTTCGGCGGATGCGTACGGGCGTCGGGAAACGCCCCCGTGACCAGCGCGACCGCCGCGTCGCCCTTGCGCCTGACGAGCAGCGGCACCTCGCCCGTCGCGTATCCGGCGGCTTCGGCGACCGCGGTCGCGCCGGCCTCGGCGTCGGCCACCCGCTCCAGACGGGGATGATCCAGAAGTGCGGCCACGACGGAGTCGTCACCGGCGAGCCCGGCCGCCTGTGTCGGCGGGCGGCCGACGACCACGACCCGTCCGCCGGCGTCGAGGAGGTCGGTCAGTCGGCGGGCCGTCTCGTGCTCCAGGACGCCCGCCGAAGGCAGAAGGATCGCGCTGTACGCCAGGTCCCTGATGCGCAGGGACCCGTCGCCCGCCTTGGCCCCCTGGACGGAGGCGTCGTCGATGACGTCGAAGGAGACGCGGTGGCGGTCGAGGGCGCCGACGGAGGGCCTGAGCCAGTTGTTGGTGCCGCACAGCTCCAGGTAGTGGCGCTGCGTCTCGTCGACGTCGGCATGGGTGCCGCCCAGGCGGCCGTCGCCGAAGTGCTGGACGGGGGCGTCGAGGGGGATGAGGGCCTGCATGGTGGCGGTCGGATGCAGGACCGCCACGTCGGCGCTGTAGGTGCCCCAGGACAGGATCGAGCAGATCCGGGCGACGGCCCGGGAGAAGGCGGGGTACTGCCGCCAGTAGGGCTGGCGCCAGTCGGTGGACGGCGGCGCCCACTCGAACCAGCCGCCCGCGGTGCCGAAGTAGCTGGCGTGCGGGTTGTACAGGTTGGCGCCGCTGCGCAGGAACGGCAGCAGCCAGTCGTAGGTCTCCTCCAGGGTGCCGCCCCAGCCGGAGGAGTGGAACGACTCGATCCAGACGCGCTCGTGGCCGTAGAGGTGGGCCATCGAGGAGTGGATCTTGGCGTCGCCGTGATGGTCGCTGCCGGCGGCGCTGTACCAGCGGTGGGTGCGGAAGTAGTCCGTGTAGAGCTGCGTCGACTGGGCCGGGAAGCCGGAGCGGGCGGGGTGGCTCTGGTCGCAGCCCAGGAGCAGGCCGCGCTCGTCGTGCCAGGCGGCGAGGGGACGGAACAGCGCCTCTTCGGTGAGCTCGGCACGGACGGCGTAGTAGTCCGCGCGGATCTTGCGGGCCCGGGTGGTGTCGTCGCCCGTGAAGAGGGCGGGGAGGTGGTCGAGGAGGTCGTAGCCGCGTCGGGCCCGGAACTCCTCGGGGAAGCGGCCGGTCCAGGAGTTGGTGGCGGGCAGTTCGTCCTGGAAGCTGCCGGCGATGACGTTGCCCAGGTACTCGGGCACGCGCCGGTCGTACTCGCGATGGATGGCGTCGAACAGGAGAGCGACAGAGGCCGGGTTCAGGTAGTCGAAGGCGGTGGGGACGGCGAGGACCAGGCGCACCTCGGTGCCGTCGGCGACTTCGAGCCTCGGCGGTCCTTGGCGACCCGCCGGGTCGGGCTGCCCGGAGACCGGCAACCGCGCGCCTGCGCTGTCGTACGCCCCCAGCAGCGTCTCCGCGCCCTGCAGCGTGACCGTGCCGCCGGAGACGACGGCCAGGCGTGACCACAGTGCGCGGCCCGCCGCCTCGGGGTGCTCTCGGGTGATGCTTCCCTGCACGTTGGCGCCGGAGAAGCCGATCTGGTCGTAGAACCACAGGCGCATGCCCAGGTCCCCGGCGATCTCACAGGCGTCCGTGAAGCGGGCCCACCACTCCTCGCCGAACCACACCGGGTCGTCGGTGCGGGCACCGAAGGTCGGGCCGGCCGGGGCCAGGTTGATCACCACGAGGTTGTGGACGCCGCCGTCCGCGAACCGGCGCAGCTGCCAGGCCAGGCGGTCACGGGTGACCTTCGCGCCCGACCACCACCACAGCGGGGTGGGGCCGAAGTCCCGGGGCGGGTTGTCGAACAACTGTTGCAGGGCTGGAGAGATCACGGATAGGTCCTTCCGACGACGGCCCGGACACTCTCACGGATCAAAAACGTTTTACATCAGCCTCACCGTAGGACACCTCCGCGGCGCCCACCAGAGCTGCGGGGCCGTCAGGTCGTCTCCACGGATGGCCGCATGACGTCTTGTTGGAACGTTTTTACCCTCTTATAGTCGCTGGACATCGGCCGAGAACAGCGACGTCCCCCTCCGCTCGGAACCCCTCTCCCCAGACGGAGCCGCATCATGGCCCGAACCTCGCCTGCCCCGAACCAGCCGGAACCCCCCATCGAGAAGCGCCTGTGGAAGGTCGCGACCCTCTCCGGCATGGCGTCCTACCTCGACGCCGCACTCATCGTCAGCATCGGCGTCAACCTGGCCATCTACCGCGACGCCTACGACATGGGTGTCTGGATGGCCGGTGCGATCAGCGCGATCGTCACCATCTGCATCGCCGTCGGCTCCCTGGTCGGCGGACGGCTCGCCGACGTGTTCGGCCGACGCCGCCTCTACAACCTGGACATCCTCTGCTACGCCCTCGGGGCGATCATCATCACCCTCGCGCCCGACGACATCACCCTTGTGGTGGGTGTCCTCCTCGCCGGTCTCGCGGCCGGCGCCGACCTGCCGACCTCCCTGGCCGTGGTCTCGGACGCGTCCCCCGACCACGCCCGCGGCAGGCTCATCGCGTTCACGCAGGTCATGTGGATGCTGGGCATCATCGTGGTGGTCTTCGTCGGCTTCGCCCTGTCGGACACGGGCATGCTCGGCGCACGGCTCATCACCGGCCATCTGGCGGTCGCCGCCCTGGTCACCTGGCATCTGCGCTCGCGGCTGGAGCTGGCCACCGGACCGGACCCGGCACAGGACCAGGTCCCGATGGAGAAGCCGGCCGAGCAGCAGGGTGTCGCGCTCAGGAACGTCTGGACCCGTGCCGCGCTGGTGCCCATGCTCGCGACCTTCGCCTTCTACGTCACCTGGGGCCTGGGCGCCAACACCATGGGGCAGTTCACGACGTATCTGCTGGTCACCGTCAGCGGTGCCTCGCAGAGCGTGGCCACCGGCATCAACCTGGCCTGTCTCCCGATCGGCCTGCTGCTGACGCTCGCCTTCGTCCGGATCGCCGACGGCCCGCGGCGCGACCGGTTGTTCTACGTCGCCACGGTCCTGCAGATCGCGGCCTTCGCGATCGCCTCGCTCACCGTGGGCGCCATCGTCGGCTTCCTCGTCTTCTACCTCCTCTACCAGCTGTGCTATCCCTTCGCGGGCGAGGCGAACTACAAGGTGTGGTCTCAGCTCACGCTGCCCGCGGACACCCGGGGCACCACGCAGGGGATCACCTACGCCGTCTCGCGGGGGGTGTTCGCGGGCGTCGCGTTCGTCACGCCCGCCCTGCTCGACCGGAGCCCCGGTCTGCTGCTCTGGGTGATCACCGGCTGCATGGCGCTGTCGGCGCTCGCGGGTGTGTACATCGTCCGTGTCCTCGTTCCCCGCGCGTCCCCGGCCGCCACCGCTCCGGCGGACCTCAAGGTCGCGCAGACCTGAACCGACCCCCGAAGGAGCGCCGACCATGGCGACGACCGAATCCATCACGCCGCGTGCCGGTGAGCGGGAAGCCGTGCTGGGCGAGTTGCTCCCGCCCTTGGCACGCCGCCGGCCAAGGATCGGGCTGGTCTCCGGCGGGCTCGGCACCTACTGGCCGCAGTTCCCGGGGCTGCTGCCCCAGTTGAAGGAATCGGCCGCCTATGTCGCCGACCGTCTGGGCCAGTTGGACGCGGAGGTGACGGACGCCGGGTTCGTCTCCGACGCGCAGGAGGGCGCGGCCGCCGCCGAGCAACTCCGGCGGGCCGACTGCGATCTGATCGTGCTGTTCCTGACCACGTATCTGACCTCGTCGATGGTGCTGCCGATCGCGCAGCGCACCCACACCCCGGTGCTGGTCGTCGACCTCCAGCCGTCCGAGCGGATGGACCACGCGTCCTTCGACACGGGTGACTGGCTGGCGTACTGCTCGCAGTGCTCGGTGCCGGAGGTCGGCAACGTCTTCCGCCGGGCCGGTGTCCCCTTCCGTTCGGTGTCGGGCTGGCTGCGGCAGGAGTCGGCGTGGCGGCGCGTCGAGCGGTGGGTGCGGGCCGCGCACGTCCGGGCCGCGCTCCGGCACGCCCGGCACGGACTGATGGGGCACGTGTACCCCGGGATGCTCGATGTGCAGACCGATCCGACGCTGCTGTCGGCGACGTTCGGCTCGCACGTCGAGGTGCTGGAGTTCGACGATCTGAGGCACCGGGTGGAGAAGGTGACCGAGGCGGAGACCCGGGAGCGGGTGGAGCTCGCCCGGCGGATCTTCACCGTCGACGACAGCGTGGTCGACGAGGACTTCGCGTGGGGGGCGACCGTGTCGGTGGCTCTCGACCGGCTGGTGGAGGACTTCGGCCTCGACACCCTCGCGTACTACCACCGGGGCCTCGACGGCGAGCTGCACGAGCGACTCGGCGCCGGGATGATCCTGGGCGCCTCCCTGCTCACCGCCCGCGGCGTACCCGCGGCCGGTGAGTTCGAACTGCGCACCAGCCTCGCCCAGTTGGCCTCGCAGAGTGTCGGTGCCGGGGGTTCCTTCACCGAGATCCAGGCGCTGAACTTCGAGGACGGCGTGGTGGAGATGGGCCACGACGGGCCGGCCCACCTGGCGCTCAGTGCCCGGGACCCGCTGCTGCGCGGCCTCGGTGTCTATCACGGCAAGCGCGGCTGGGGTGTCAGCGTGGAGTTCGACGTACGGCAGGGGCCGGTCACGTTGCTCGGTCTCGGTCAGGACGCCGACGGCAGCCTGTCGTTCATCACGTCCGAGGGCACGGTCGTCCCCGGTCCGCTGCTGGAGATCGGCAACACCACCAGCCGGGTCGACTTCGGCCGGGACCCCGGTGAGTGGGTCGACGCGTGGAGCGCCACGGGGGTGGGGCATCACTGGTCGCTGGCGGTGGGGCACCACGGCGCTGATTTCGGGGCGGCGGCGAGTCTGCTGGGGATCGATCACCGGGAGGTGTAGCCCGGTCAGGGAGCGTCGGCCGCCCGCACCCGGGCCAGGACGCCCCGGATCATCTCGGCGCTGATCATGAAATGCTCCCGGGCTGTCCCCTCCGCACGCTCCGGCTCGCCCGCCGCGACCGCCTCGTAGAGCGCCCTGTGCCCGTGACCGGCCTGTTCATGGTGGGAGCGCTCGCCTCTCCCCCAGGGCTCGATCGGGAAGCCCAGGCTGATCCGGGTCAGCAGGTCCCGGCTGAGCTGGGCGATCTGCGGATTGTGGGTGGCCGCGCAGATCGCCCGGTGGAACGCGCTGTCGGCGGCCTGCTCCTCACGGGGTGTGCTCGCGGAGAGGTGCGCCTCCAGCGCCTCGCGCATCGGCTCCAGGTCCTCGGGACGTCGCCGCCGGGCGGCCGTCGCGGCCACCATGCCCTCCACCAGCCCGCGCAGATCGAAGAGCTGCTCGAACTCCTCCCAGCGGGGCAGCAGCGTACGGCGGACCGCGGCGCCGGAGGACTCGGTCCAGCTGTCGCGGACGAACGCTCCGCCGTTGCGGCCCCGGCGGATCTCGATGACGCCCAACGCCAGGAGGCGTGCGACCGCCTCGCGCACGGTGGGTCGGCTGACGTGCAGCAGTGCGGTGAGCTCGCGTTCGGCGGGCAGCCGCTCGCCCGGCAGGAAGTCCCCGACGGCGATCGCGGTGAGCAGCCGGTCGGCGACCTCGTCGACCGCCGAGTTCACCCGGACCGGGCGCAGCGAGGACGACGGACTGTCGCCGAGCAGGACACGGTCGAGAACGCGAGAGAACTCGTCACCGGGTTCAGGTGCGGATGTCAGTTGTCCTCCTGCGAATCGCCGTTTCTGTTAACGCGCACGGGCCACGTGAACCCGCTGTTACGTCTTGCACTCACCCCGCTAAAAGGTCTTGTGGACTGACCTTTTGCCCCCTCACTATCGCATCCATCCGTCACATCCCAACTATTTTCAGACGGCGGTCGGCTGGTTCCGACCGGTCTGGGAGGCTTCCCCGTGGCGATCCCCGAACCGAACCACACCGGAACCGTCGACTTCAACGGCCATTCCACCTGGTACCGGATCACGGGCGAACCGGGCAGGACACCCCTGGTGGTCCTGCACGGCGGGCCCGGCGCCGGCCACCACTACACGCTCAGCATCGCGGGCATCTCCGAGCAGGGCCGCCCCGTGATCCACTACGACCAGCTCGGCACCGGGTTCTCCACCCATCTGCCCGGCAAGGGCGCCGACTTCTGGACCGTCCAGCTCTTCCTCGACGAGCTCGACAACCTGCTCAAGGAGTTGGGCATCGCCGACGGCTACCACATCCTCGGCCAGTCCTGGGGCGGCATGCTCGCCGCCGAGCACGCGGTACGCCGCCCGCCCGGGCTGCGCGGACTGGTCATCGCCGACTCCCCCGCGTCCATGGAGTTGTGGCTCGAGGCGGCCGCCGAACTGCGCGCCGAACTCCCCGAGGAGGTCCAGCACACCCTGGACGCCCACGAGGCGGCCGGGACCACGGACCACCCCGACTACCGGGCGGCCGAACAGGTCTTCAACGACCGCCATGTGTGCCGTCTGACGCCCAATCCGCCCGAGGTGCAGGCCACTTGGGACAACATCGCGGCCGATCCGACCGTGTACCACACGATGAACGGCCCCAATGAGTTCCATGTCGTCGGCACCCTCAAGGACTGGTCGGTCATCGACCGGCTGCATCTGATCGAGGTGCCGACCCTGCTGGTGTCCGGGCGCTTCGACGAGGCCACCCCGGAGACCGTCCGCCCCTTCGCCGACCGCATCCCCGATGTGCGCTGGCACATGTTCGAGCATTCGAGCCACATGCCGCACGTCGAGGAGGAGCAGCTCTACCTCCGGGTCGTCGGCGAGTTCCTCGACGCCACCGACTGACCCCGGGAGTTCCCAGCCATGTCCCGCAATGCCAGACGGGGCGCGCTCGCCGCCGCCACCGTCGCCCTCACGCTCACCGCGGCCGCCTGTTCGTCCTCCTCCGGCTCGGGCTCCTCCTCCGACCCGGGCGCCTCCTCCTCGGGCTCCTCCGCCTTCCAGGCCCAGCACAAGGGCGGAACCCTGAAGCTCGTCGCCCACGCGGCCGCGGGCAGCTTCGACCCGCAGGTCAACTACACGCTCCAGTACTGGCAGTTGTTCCAGTCGATGTACGACGGGCTGCTCGCCTTCAAGAAGGTGGGCGGGCAGGAGTCCTTCACCGTCGTCCCCGACCTGGCCACGGCCATGCCGAAGGTGACCAACGGCGGCAAAACCTACACCTTCACGCTCCGCAAGGGCGTCACCTTCTCCAACGGCAAGGCCCTGACCACCGACGACGTGGTGGCGTCCTTCCAGCGCATCTTCAAGGTCTCCAGCCCCACCGCGGGCACCTTCTACAACGGCATCGTCGGCGCCGACGCCTGTCTGAAGACACCGGCCTCCTGCACCCTGCCCCAGGGCGTGATCGGTGACGCCAAGGCCAACACGGTCACCATCAACCTGACGGCAGCGGATCCGGAGTTCGAGTACAAGCTGGCGGTCCCGCACGCCGTCGTCGTACCGAAGGACTCGCCGACGAAGGACGCCGGGACCAAGCCGCTGCCGTCGACCGGGCCGTACATGGCGGCGTCGTACGACCCCAACCGGGCGCTCAAGCTGGTCCGCAACCCGCACTTCAAGGAGTGGTCGCGCGAGGCGGAGCCGCAGGGCTATCCCGACGCCATCGACTACACCTTCGGCCAGACCGTCGAGTCCGAGGTGACCGCCATCGAGAACGGCCAGGCGGACTGGATGTACGACGCGCCGCCCGCCGACCGCCTCAACGAGATCGGCACCAAGTACGCCTCGCGGGCGCATGTGAACCCGCTGACGGCGTTCTGGTACGCGACGCTCAACGTCAACATGGCTCCCTTCAACAACAAGTTGGCGCGTCAGGCGATCAACTGGGCCGTGGACCGGTCCGCCGTGGTGCGGCTGTACGGCGGCACCAACCTCGCCTCTCCCGCGTGCACGATCCTGCCGCCCGGCTTCCCCGGGCACGTCGAATCGTGTGCCTACACCAAGGGCGGCGGTACGACCTGGAAGGCCGCGGACCTCGCCAAGGCCAAGGAGCTGGTCAAGCAGTCCGGCACGGCGGGGCAGGAGGTCGGCATCGTCACGCAGGACGACGACGTCAACAAATCGATCGGGCAGTACCTGCAGAGCCTGCTCACCCAGCTGGGCTACAAGGCGACGCTCAAGCCGCTGTCGGGGAACATCCAGTTCACCTACATCCAGAACACCAAGAACAAGGTGCAGTTGGCTCTGACGTCCTGGTACCAGGACTATCCCGCGGCCTCCGACTTCCTCAATGTGCTGCTCTCCTGCGCGAGTTACCACCCCGGCAGCGACTCCAGCATCAACATCTCCGGGTTCTGCGACAAGGGCGTCGACGCGAAGATGCAGGCGGCGCTGAAGACCTCGCAGACCGACAAGGCGAGCGCCGACAAGCAGTGGGGTGCCGTGGACCAGTCGGTCATGGCCCAGTCGCCGGTGGTACCGCTGATCAACCCGAAGATGATCGACTTCACGTCGACGCGGGTCGGCAACTACCAGTTCAGCAAGCAGTTCTACATGCTGGTCGGGCAGTTGTGGGTGAAGTGACCCTGTCCCCGTCGCCAGGGGCCCGGCGCTCGCCGGGCCCCTGGCGGACCGCCGCCGGCGACCTGCTGCGCAACAGGACGGCGTTGGCCGCCGCCGCGGTCCTGCTCCTCGTCGTGCTGGCGAGCCTGTGCGCCCCGCTCTACGCGGACCACATCGCTCACACCGACCCCTTCCAGTCCCACGTGTCCGGCACGACGGTCGTGGACGGAAAGACCGTGCCGGTGCTCACCCCGAGCAGCACCGGCCTCGGCCTCGGCGTCACCCCGATCGGCCCCACCTGGGACCCCGCCCACTACTTCCTCGGCGCCGACAACCAGGGCCGGGACGTGCTGGCCCGTCTGCTGTACGGCGGCCGTACGAGCCTGTTCATCGGGTTCACGGCGGCGCTGCTCACCTGCGTCGTCGGTACGCTCGTGGGAGTCGTCGCCGGGTACGCGGGCGGGGTCGTGGACGCCGTCATCTCGCGGGTCCTTGACGTCGTCTGGGCGTTCCCGGTCTATCTGCTGGCCATCTGTCTGTCGGTGGTGCTGCTCACCAACGGGCTCAAGCTGGGCCCTGTCACCGTCGACGCGGGAAGTCTCTGGCTGCCCGTCACGATCATCGCGGCGATCTATGTGCCGTACATCGCCCGGCCGTTGCGCGGTCAGGTGCTGGTGCTGCGCAACAAGGAGTACATCCAGGCGGCCGTCGGCTCCGGCGCGCCCACCCCGCGCATCCTGCGCCGGGAGGTGCTGCCGAACGTGGTGCCGACGGCGATCGTGTTCGTCCCGCTGATGACCGCGCTCGCCATGCTCACCGAGTCGGCGCTGTCCTTCCTGTCCGTCGGCGTCCAGCCACCCGACGCCAGCTGGGGCACGATCATCGAGGACGGTCTGGGGCTCCTCTACACCCGGCCCGCCGTGACGATCGCGCCCGGTCTGCTGATCGCCCTGACCACGGCCGCGCTCAACGTCCTCGGCGACGGGGTGCGCGACGCGCTCGACCCGAGCGCCCGGCTGCGCGGAGGGGTGTGACCATGCTCGTCTTCGCCCTCAAGCGCTTCGCCTCGGCCCTGCTGGTGATGTTCGCGATCAGCGTGCTGGTGTTCCTGATCTTCTTCGCCACCCCGGGAGTCGACCCGGCAGCGCGCATCGCGGGCCGCAACGCCGACCCGGCCACCCTCGCCCAGGTGCGGCACTCCTTCGGCCTGGACCGGCCGATGCCGATCCGCTATCTGCTGATGATGCGTCACCTGCTGATCGACCGGGATCTGGAGTCGTTCGTCAACCGCGGCTCCCGGGTCATCCCGCAGATCATCCAGGCCACCCCCGTGACCCTGTCCCTGGTCATCGGCGCGGCCCTGATCTGGATGACGGCCGGCATCCTCATGGGCACGGCCGCGGCGACGCTGCGCGGCCGGGCCGCCGACCCGCTGATCATGCTGGTGGGCGTGGTCGGCGTCTCGCTCCCGGCCTACTGGCTCGGCGAGGTCGTCAACCTCCTCACCCAGAAACAGCTGCACGACTCGCTCTTCTCCTGGGTACCCCCGCCCGGCTATGTCGGTCTCGGCCAGGACCCCGGCCAGTGGGCGCTCCACATGCTCTTCCCCTGGCTGACGCTCGCCCTGCTGTACGCCGGGATCTACGCCCGGCTGCTGCGCGGCGAGGTCGTCACCGCACTGAACGAGGACTACGTCCGTACGGCCCGCGCCAAGGGTCTGTCCGAGCGGCGGATCCTGCTCCGGCACGCCCTGCGCTGCTCGCTGATCCCGATCGTGTCGCTGTTCGGCCTGGACTTCGGCGCGCTCGTCGGCGGGGCCGCGCTCCTGACCGAGGTGGTCTTCGGCCTGCCCGGTATCGGCAAGCTCACCTTCGACGCCCTGCAGAACCTGGACCTGCCCGTGATCATGGGCACGGTTCTGTACGCGGCGTTCTTCGTGGTCCTCGCCAACGCCCTGGTGGACATCCTGTACGCGCGACTCGATCCGAGGGCCCGCCATGCCTGAACCGCTGCTGGACGTACGTGACCTGCGCGTGTGCTTCCGCACCCGCCAGGGTCTCGTCACCGCCGTCGACGGTCTCTCCTTCTCGGTCGCTCCCGGCGAAGTCCTGGGCGTGGTCGGCGAGTCGGGCTCCGGCAAGAGTGTGTCGATGCTCGCCGTGCTGCGGCTGCTGACCAGCCCGAACGTGACCGTGTCGGGTGAAGTCCTCTTCCGAGGACGTGACTTGCTCGCCCTGCCCGACAAGGAGATGCGTGCGGTGCGCGGCCGGGAGATCGCGATGGTCTTCCAGGACCCGATGACCGCCCTGACCCCGGTGTACACCGTGGGCTGGCAGATCGCCGAGGCGATCCGGGCGCACGAACAAGTCTCCCGCAAGGAAGCACACGCGCGTGCCGTCCGGCTGCTCTCGGACGTCGGCATCCCCGACGCGGCCTCGCGATTGAACGCCTATCCGCACGAATTCTCCGGCGGGATGCGTCAGCGCGCGGTCATCGCGATGGCGCTCTCCTGCAGTCCCTCACTGCTGATCGCCGACGAACCGACCACGGCACTGGACGTCACGGTCCAGGCGCAGATCCTCGATCTGATGCGGGAACTCAACGCAGGGGGCTCCGCGATGGTGCTCATCACCCACGACATGGGCGTGGTCTCCCAGATCGCCGACCGGGTGCTGGTCATGTACGGCGGCCGGGCGGCCGAGGAGGGCCCGCGGCGGGCGGTGTTCCACGGTCCGCGGCACCCGTACACCTGGGGCCTGCTCGACTCGGTGCCCCGGGTGGGCGGTCCCCGGCTGCGGCGGCTGCCCACCATCGCGGGCGTGCCGGTCGCGCCGGGTGGGATTCCGGAGGGGTGCGCGTTCGCGCCGCGCTGCCGGCTGCGGCACGACCTCTGCGAGGAGCGGCCCGTTCTGTCAGGTGACACCCATCTCGACGCCTGCTGGCTGCCTTCCGGCGACCGGGCCGGCCTGAGAGTGAGCGCGAGAGACACGGAGGCGGCGTCGTGACGGCACAGGACATCGTGGCGGTGGACACGGACGCACCGCCCGCCGGGGAGGTCCTCCTCAGGGCCACGGACGTCACCAAGCACTACCCCGTGCGCGGAAGACGCCAGGTGCTGCGTGCCGTCGACGGGGTCTCCCTGGCGGTGCTCGGCGGTGAAACCCTCGGCGTCGTCGGGGAGTCCGGCTGCGGCAAGTCCACGCTCGGCCGGTGTCTGGTCCGGCTCACCGAACTCACCAGCGGGCGCGTCGAGTTCGACGGTCGGGACATCTCGACGCTGTCCGCGCGACGGCTGCGTCCGGTACGGCCGGGCATGCAACTGGTCTTCCAGGACCCGCAGGCCTCGCTCAACCCCCGGCGTCGTGCCGGGGACATCGTGGCCGAGCCGCTGCTCGTGCACCGGTACGGCAACGCGTCCGCGGTCCGCCGCAGGGTCCGGGAGCTCTTCGACGTCGTAGGACTGGCGGCGGCCCATCTGGACCGTTATCCGCACGAGTTCTCCGGCGGTCAGCGTCAACGCATCGGTATCGCACGCGCCTTGGCGACGAATCCGAAGCTGATCGTGGCCGACGAGCCGGTGTCCGCGCTGGATGTGTCGATCCAGGCACAGGTGCTGAACCTCTTCGCCGATCTCCAGGAGGAGTTCGGACTGACGTACGTCTTCATCGCGCACGATCTCGGTGTGGTCCGTCATGTGTCGGACCGGATCGCCGTCATGTATCTCGGTGAGATCGTCGAGCTCGCCGGCACGGAGGCGTTGTACTCGGACCCGGCCCATCCGTACACGCAGGCCCTGCTGTCGGCGGTACCGGACATCGACGACGGGACGTTCGCGGAGGACGGGCCGACCCGGGAGCGCATCGTGCTGACCGGTGAGGTGCCCAGTCCGGCGGACAAGCCGACGGGGTGCCCGTTCCGCACGCGCTGCCCGTACGCCCAGGATCTGTGTGCGGTGGAACGCCCACGGCTCACGCCGAAGGCCTCCGGCCGTCAGGTGGCCTGCCACTTCCCGCTGGCCGGCTGAGGTTCCGGGTCGCGCCCGGGGTCTGCAGCCCCCGGGCCGGTCAGCCGTTCGTCAGGTTCAGGTCCTCAGGCTCAGCCGAACTGACCGACCACGTAGTCGCCGGCCGGCTGCTGGGTCATGACGTTCAGCCGGTTGAAGGCGTTGATGACGGCGATCAGGGAGACCAGGGCGAGGAGCTGCTCCTCGTCGTAGTGCTTGGCGGCGTTCTCCCAGACCGCGTCCGAGACGCCGGTCCCGTCGGCGAGGCGAGTGCCCTGCTCCGCCAGCTCCAGCGCGGCGCGCTCGGCCTCGGTGAAGACCTTGGCCTCACGCCATGCGGCGACCATGTGGAGGCGCTGCGCGGTCTCGCCCGCGGCGGCGGCCTCCTTGGTGTGCATGTCGAGGCAGAACCCGCAGCCGTTGATCTGGCTCGCGCGGATCTTCACCAGTTCCTGGGTCGTCATCGGCAGTCCCGAGTCCGTGACCACCTTCCCCGCCATGGCGAAGTGCTTCAGCAGCTTGCCGGCCAGCGGGCTGGTGAAGACGTTGAGTCGGGCTTCCATGGTGTGCTCCTTCTGCCGTGGTCGATGGCTACACACCTACGACTGAATGGCCCGGCGGATTGTGACAGGCACGGATGTGACCTGCGTCTCCCTGGGACGGGGCCCTATCCGCCGTACGCCTTCTTCCAGCGGGCCCGATGCCGTGCGTCCCCCTGGCCCCGGCCGTTCACCGGGCCCAGCGACACGAGGGAGGCCCCGTTGTTCCACAGGCCGAGGAGGTCGCGGTGCACGGCGAGGATGTCGTGCGCCGGCGCGAACTTCTCGGAGGGGCCGGTGAAGCGTGAGGTCGTCACGAAGACGGCCACGTCGGCGCGGAAGTGCACCCGGGCTCCCAGCAGATCGCGCAGTTCGCGATGGGGGATCGCCCTGCTCGGTGCGTAGCGCTTGCACTGGACGACCATCGTGCGGCCGTCCGGCAGCCGGCCCAGGACATCGGCGCCGTTGTCACCCGCACCTCCCACCCGCCGGACCTCCGTGCACCCGTCCCGCCGGCACAGACCCGCGACCAGCTCCTCGAACTCGGTGCCCGTCATGACGTCCACCTCGGCCAGGGTCCGGCGGCCCGCCTTCACCGCCTCCTCCTGCCGCCAGAGACGATCCCTGCCCCGCAGAAGCCGGTCCGTGTGCCACAGCCGCCACACGATCGCCGCGGCGGCGGCGACCGACAGCACGCCCAGGAGATACGGCCACACGCTCGCCCGGAACAGCACCACGAGGACCAGCCCCACCGCGCCGCCCCACCACCACTGCCGCGCCCGCCGCCCGCGAGCGGCCGTACCCCGTCGTCGCCTGGCCACAGCGCCCTCCCCCCTGTGCTCCTGCCAAGGAGTCTGGGCAGCTCCAGAGGGCGTGAGGAGGGCGCGCGTCGGCCACGTCCGAACACCGCCGCGAACGCCGGTCGGCCGCGGCACCGAAAGGCACCGCGGCCGAAACAAGGAGAGGCGTCAGCCCTTGACGGGCGTTCCGCGGCCCCAGGCCCAGGCGAGGCGGTCGGCGCCCGACTGGTTGGTGGTCTCCAGCCACGGCTTGCTGGGCGGGCCGACGAGCTTCTGCACCGAGTAGATGTCGTCGGTGCGCAGGCCCGGCCAGTACACCGAACCCATCTTCAGCTCGCGGAAGGTGTCGGTGACGGCCTGGATGAAGTTGACGAAGTTGTCGTCCGGGGTCTTCACGTTGTAGTTCAGACCGGTCGTCATCGGCGCGCCGAACTCGTCCGCCACGGTCCGGTTCGCGCAGTCGCCGATGCGCACCTTGAGGTCGGCCACCCACTCGTCGTAGGTGGCGTACGACTTCCAGAAGCCGTAGTGGTGCAGCGACAGGTAGGTGCCCTTCAGGCGCGGGTCGGCGCACACGGTCGTGACGTGGTCGTTGTAGCCGGCACCGCTGACGAAGACCCGGTTGCGCGGCACGGACTTGTAGGTGTCCAGCCACTTCGCGGCGATGTCGGCCCACTGGGTGTCGGTGTAGCCGTGCGGCTCGTTCATCGGCTCGAAGTAGACCCGGGAGTTGCCCTTGTAGGCCTTGACCACGGTGTTCCACATCGGCCAGTAGGTGGCCTCGTCGTCGATGAAGCCGTCCTTGCGGTCGCCCGTGCCCTCCCAGTAGGACACGATGACCTTGAAGCCGTGGGCCGTCGCGGCGTCTATGACGCCCCGGTACGACTTCCAGTAGGAGCCGTTGACGGTGTACGGGTTGATCGGCAGCCGGACGGTGTTGGCGCCGAGGTTCGCCCGGAACGCCGAGATGATGCGGCTCGCCTTGGTGTATGTCTGGGCGTAGGTGTCGGAGGTCGACAGGCCCGACAGTTGGAGCTCGTCGTCGGCGAAGTTGTCCCGCGGGTCGGCCCAGTTGACACCCTTGAACTGGGTCGTGTCGGTGGTCGGCGCGGCGGCGGAGGCGGGGCTGCCGGTGAGGGTGGCGCCGCTGACCGCGGCGATCGCGACGGCGACGAGGGAGGCACGCAGCCTGGGGGCGCGACGGGTGCTGACGGGGGTCTTGCGCATCGACCAAACCCTTTCGGAATGACAGCATGTTTACGTAAACATGACGGCGCCGGAATCGTGGCATCCGCTCCGGCGACCGTCAAGGTTTCCCACACGTAACATCCGGTGCGACACGCAACACGTTTGGTGTGCGGACGGAGGAGGCAGCAGTGGTGGAGCGGGGAGGTTCCGGTGTGCCCGGAGGGCGGCGCAAGCAGCGCGTGTCCATGGCCGACGTCGCCAAGCTGGCGGGCGTCTCCTCGCAGACGGTCTCGCGGGTCTCCAACGGTCACCCTGGGGTGATCCCTGCCACGCGCGAGCAGGTCCTGGCGGCGATGCGGGAACTGGGTTACCGCCCCAACAGTGCCGCGCGGGCGCTGCGGTACGGCCAGTTCAACACCATCGGCGTGATCCTGTTCAGCCTGTCCTCGACCGGCAACAGCCGCACGGTGGAGGCGATCGCCACGCACGCGGCGGCCGAGGGGTACGCGATCACCCTGATCCCCATCGACGTCCCGACGCAGGACAACGTCCTGGGGGCCTTCACACGGATGGGCGAGCTGGCCGTGGACGCGGTCATCGTCATCATGGAGATCCATCTGCTCGACACCGGGACGGTCCAGCTGCCGCCCGGGGTGCATGTCGTCGTCGTGGACTCCGACGCCGGCGACCGCTACAGCGTGGTCGACACCGATCAGGCGGACGGCGCGCGTCAGGCCGTACAGCATCTGCTGGGCCTGGGGCATCGGACCGTCTGGCATGTGACCGGTCCGCAGGCCTCCTTCTCGGGACAGCGGCGGGCCCAGGCCTGGCGTGCGGTCCTCGAGGAGGCCGGGCGGCCGGTGCCGCCCGCGCTGTACGGGGACTGGTCGGCGGAGTCCGGTTACGCGGCCGGGCTCGTGCTCGCCGAGACGCCGGACTGCACGGCCGTGTTCGCCGCCAACGACCAGATGGCGCTGGGACTGCTGCGCGCGTTCCACGAGCACGGGCTGTCCGTGCCGCACGACGTCAGCGTGGTCGGTTTCGACGACACCCCCGACGCGGCGTTCTTCGTGCCGCCGCTCACCACGGTCCACCAGGACTTCGCCGAGGTGGGCCATCGCTGTGTCCAGAAGGTGCTTCAGCAGATCCGCTCGCACGGGAGCGGACAGCCGGGTACGGATCTCGTCCCGACGCGTCTGGTGGTGCGGGGGAGCAGCGCGCCGCCGCGGGGCTGACGGTACTGTCACTCGATCGGCGTTCGTGGGAACAGGGGGAAGCGGCTGTGATCGTCTGGGTGAACGGCCCGTTCGGCAGCGGGAAGACGACTCTCGTGGAGGAACTGCGCCCGCGGTGGCCCGAAGCACTGGTCTTCGACCCGGAGATGGTCGGCTATGTGCTGCGGGAGATCGTGGACGTGCCGACCGGTGATTTCCAGGACCTTCCCCTGTGGCGGCGGCAGGTCGCCGACCTGGCCGTCGGCCTCGTCGAGGAGTACCGGCGCCCGCTCCTGGTCCCCATGACGCTGGTGGACCCCCGCTACCTGGGCGAGATCTTCGGCGCCCTGAAGGCCGCGGACATCGTGGTCCACCACTTCTTCCTCAAGGTCGCGCCGGAGGTCCTGGTGCGGCGGATCGACACACGGAGCTCCTTCCCCGACGATCCCGTCCAGGAGGAACGGGTGCGGGCGTGGTGCAAGGCCCGCATCGAGGCGTGTACGGCCGCGGTCGACACCCTGCCCGGCGACACGGTGTTCCTCGACGGCGAGTCGACCCCGCGGGAACTGGCCGACCAGGTGCTCGCCCACGTCGGTTGACCTTGCCCCAAGGGGAGCCCGCAGCATCGCGCCATGGTGCGAAGCAAACGGGTACTGGTCGATGTACGGCCACTGCGGGCGGGCGCGTTCCGGCGATTGTGGGCGGCCGGGATCGTGGCCGCCCTCGGAGCTCAACTCACGGCGGTCGTCGTGCCGTTGCAGATCTACGAGTTCTCCGGTTCGTCGGCCTACGTGGGGCTGGCCGGTCTGGTGGGTCTCGCCCCGATGGCCGCGGCGGCGCTGTGGGGAGGGGCGCTCGCCGACGTACGCGACCGGCGGCGGGTGCTGCTGACGACCACGATCGGCATCGGGGTGACGTCGTTGCTGCTGTGGGCGCAGGCGTGGGCGAATCTGCGGTCGGTCGCCGTGCTGCTCGTGCTGGTGGCCGTCCAGCAGGCCCTGTTCGGCGCCAACTCCACGGTGAGCAGGGCCGTGACGCCGCGTTTGGTGCGGCCCGAGTTGCTTACGGCCGCCAACGCGCTGCAGTCGACGGTGCTCCTGTCCGCCGGGATCACCGGGCCGCTGCTGGCCGGTGGCCTGCTGCCGGTCGTGGGCAGCAGGACGTTGTATCTGGCGGACGCGGTCGCGGTCTGCGCGACGGTGTGGGCCGTGTGGCGACTGCCGGCTCTTCCCCCGGACGGCGGCGGTGAGCGACGACAGGGCGCGGTTCTACGGCAGATCGCGCACGGCGTACGGTTCGTGATGAGGCGTCAGACGCTGCTGGTGGTCTATCTCGCCGACTTCTCCGCGCTGTCCCTCGGTCTGCCCACGGCGCTGTTCCCGCAACTGGCGGCGGAGACCTTCCACCCTTCGGACATCGGGGTGTTGTACGCCGCCGTCTCGGCCGGCGGTGTGGTGGCGGGGTTGTTCTCGGGGGCCTTCACACGCGTGGGCCGCCACGGTGTCGCGGTGGCCGTGTCGGTCGGCGTGTGGGGCCTGGCGATCGCGGGGTTCGGGCTGGCCCACTCGCTCGTCTCCGCCGTGGCGTGGCTGCTGCCGGCCGGCGGTGCGCTCCTCGCGCTGGGGGTCTTCCGGAAGACCGTGCTGCAGAGCGCCGTTCCCGACGGGATGCGCGGCCGGCTCCAGGGGATCGACACCGTGGTGGCCGTCGGCGGGCCACGGCTGGGCGATCTCCTGCACGGCACGGTCGGCGCCACCCTCGGCGTCACGTGGACCGTCACGGGCGGCGGTGTCCTGACCGTCGTGGCGGCACTCGCCCTCCTCCTGCTCTTCCCGGGGTTCCGGCGCCATCGGGCACCGGCCGGGACCGAGCAGGAGGTGATCAGCGGGTGAGCGTCACTTCAAGGCCAGCGGCAGTGAACCGAGGCCGCTGAGGAAGTTGGAGTAGACCGGCTTCGACGGGCCGGTCTGTTCCATGTCCTCCACCAGATCGCGCAGCCCCTCCAGGACCGCTCCGATCTCCGCGCGGGCCAGGTAGGCGCCCAGGCAGAAGTGCGGGCCGTAGGCGAAGGTGCAGTGTTTGTTGGGGGTACGGTCGAGGCGGAGCCGTCCGGGGTCGTCGAAGACCTGCTCGTCGTGGTTGGCGGAGGCGTTCCACACCGTCACGATGTCGCCGCTGCGGATCGGACGGCCGGCGATCTCGGTGTCGGTCGTGGCCGTGCGGCCCGAGTGCAGCGCCGGGGTCGTCCAGCGAAGGATCTCCTCCACGGCCGTGTCGACACCGGCGTCGCCCCGCTTGAGCGCCCGCCACTGGTCGGGGTGCTCCACCAGGGCCAGGGCCGCGCCGACCATGGACAGCCGGGCCGTCTCGTCACCGCCGAGGATCAGGCTGTAGCAGTTGAGCATGATCTCGTCGTCGTCCAGCGGAAGCCCGTTCACCTTGCTTCCGGCGAGGAGCGCGATGACGTCCGCGTGGCCACTGTCACGGCGGTCGCGGGCAAGGTTCGCGAAATAGAGCAGGATCTCGCTCTTGGCGATCCACGCGTCGGCGGCGGTGCCGTCGGCGTCGTGGGAGCCGAGGGCCGAGGAGGTCAGACTCAGGACATGGGCGCGGTCGCTCTCGGGCACGCCGAGCAGATCGCAGATCGCCCCGAGGGGGATGCCGGCGGCCACGTCGGCGGCGAAGTCGCAGTTCCCCGTGTCGAGGGCCTCGCGCAGCAACCGGTCGACCGTGCGGCGCACGCTCGCCACGACCGGCTGAAGGGCGCCCGGGGTGAACGCGGACATCAGGACGCGGCGCAGTTCCCGGTGCCGGCCCCCGTCGGTGATCGCGAGCATGCGGCCGGCCGCCGAGTCGCCGCCCGCGAGCAGGGTTTCCAGGACGTTGCCGCCCTCGGAGGTGAAGGTGGTGTTGTCGCGGTACACCGACGTCACGTCGGTGTGCCGGGTCACCACCCAGAAGCCGGGAGCCGTTTCGGTGGCCGGGTTCCAGTGGACCGGCTCATGCTCTCTCAAGTGGCGCCACACGGCGGACAGTTCGTTCTCGGCGTGCAGCCGCGGATCCGCCAGGTTCAGCATGTCGAGCTCTTCCGGACCGATGGTCCGCCGTGTGGTCATCGTTCGACTCCCCCTGCTCTATTCGCCCATGGCCCGGATCAGGCTCTTGGGCCGCATGTCGGTCCAGTGCTGTTCGACGTACTCCAGGCACTCCTGGCGGCTCGCCCGGCCGTGGACGGCCGTCCAGCCGGCCGGGATCTCGGCGAAGGCGGGCCACAGCGAGTGCTGTCCCTCGTCGTTGACCAGGACGAAGTGCTCAAGGGTGTCGTCGTCGAACGGATTGGCGGTCATACGGGGTTCCTCCCCAGGGTCGCGGTGTGCAGTGCGGGGCCGATCCGCTCCAGCGGGCCCGGCCGGGTCATCTCCCCGTGGACGCACGGGAGGTCGTGGTTGTCGACGCGTCCGTCGACGTACGGCTGCCAGGCGTGGTGGCGCTCCGGGTGCGTGTCCGGATCCTGTGCGGCCGTGAAGAACAGCAGGTCACCGCGGTACGACGTGGGGGCGAACTCCTCCATCAGACGCCGGTTGCCGGCGGTGACCTCGACCAGGGCGGCGAGTTCGGCGTCGTCGAGGCTCGCGGTCATGTCGGGGACGCGGCGCACGAGTTCGGCGAAGCGGGCGTCGGTGAGGGGCTCCGTGTCGTCGGGCAGGGGGCGGCCCAGGATGCCGAGCAGGCTGCGCAGCAGCGCGGGCCGGTCCGTCACGCGGGCGCCCCGGTCGATCCAGGTCCCGGGGAAGGCGTCGAGCATCGCGAGGAGGGCGACTTCGTGGCCGGCCTTCTGGAGGGTGACGGCGACGTCGTACGCCACCAGGCCGCCCATGGAGTAGCCGAGCAGGTGGTAGGGGCCCTCGGGCTGGATCTCGCGGATGCGGGCGATGTGTTCGGCGACCGTCGCGTGCAGGCTTCCCGAGCGGGGGTGGCCGGGGATCAGCCCCTGCGACTGGAGGCCGTACAGCGGGCGCTCGGGGTCGAGGTGCCGGGCGAGTCCGGCGAAACCCCAGGCGAGACCGGAGGCCGGCGGCAGGCAGAAGAGGGGTTCCTTGTCGCCCCGGGTGCGAAGGGGCAGTACGGCGTCCAGGGGCGCCGCGCCCGACGCGCCGCCCCGCAGCCGCTGGGCCAGCCCCGCGACGGTCGGCGTGTCGAAGACCGCGCGCAGAGGCAGTTCGGTGCCGAGGTCGGTGCGGATGCGGGCGGTGAGGCGGGGGGTCAACAGGGAGTGGCCGCCGAGGTCGAAGAAGCTGTCGTGGATGCCGACGCGGGACGGATCCAGGCCGAGGACATCGGCGACGATCGCCCGCAGCCGCTCCTCGTACGGGGTGCGCGGGGCACTGGCCGTCACGGCCGGTGCGGACGGGTCGGGCAGGGCCGTGCGGTCGGTCTTGCCGCTGGCGGTGCGCGGGAGGGCGGGGAGGGGGACGAACGCGGCGGGGACCATGTGGGCGGGGAGGATGCGGGTGAGGTGGGTGCGCAGGGCGTCCGGCCGCGCGACCGCCGACGGGAACGCGGGGTCTGGCTGCTCACGCGGGACGTCGAGCGGGGCGAGCCCCGACACGACCCCGCGGACCGGCTCCTCGCGCGTCACGGTCTCGGGCGGGAGCGTGACGGAGAAATCTCCGCGCAAGGGGTCCTGGTCGTCCACGCCCACGACGTACGCCACCAACTGCTTCTCGCCGCGGCTGTCCTGATGTACCGTCACCGCCGCCTGGGCGACAGCGGGGTGCGCGGTGAGCGCGGCCTCGATCTCGCCGAGTTCGACGCGGAAGCCGCGGATCTTCACCTGGTGGTCGGCGCGCCCGACGAACCGCAGCCGTCCGTCGCGGCCGCGGACCGCGAGGTCGCCGGTGCGGTACATCCGCTCCCCCGGCACCCCGAACGGGTCGGCGACGAACCGCTCTGCGGTGAGGCCGGGGCGACCGAGGTAGCCACGGGCCGGGCCGCCACCGCCGAGGTGGACCTCGCCGACGATTCCGTCGGGGACGGGCCGCAGAGCCTGGTCGAGGAGGTAGAGCCGGTTGCGGGCGAGCGGGTCGCCGAGGGGTGGTGAGCCCTCCACCGTGTCCTCGTCGGAGCGCCAGGCGGTGGCGTAGATGGTCGCCTCGGTGGGCCCGTAGAAGTTGACCAGCCGGGCTCCGGGAAAGGCGGTCCGGAGATCTTCGCGGAGCTGGGCGGGGATGGGCTCCCCACCCAGGGCCACGGTGTGCGGCGCGGCGAGCGGGCGTTCCGCGGCGACTCCGGCCATCACCGACGGCACTCCGCTGATGAGCCCGGCGTCGGTGCCGGAGGCGGTGAGGGCCAGCAGGTTGTCGACGAGCTCGACGCGTCCGCCGCACAGCAGCGGGGCGAAGAGCTCGAACACCGAGACGTCGAAGTTGAGAGAGGTGGAGAAGAGCACCTCCTTCAGGGCCTCGGGGCCGAAGGCGCGGTGGGTCCACTCCACGAACTCCACGGCGTTGCGGTGGGTGGCGAGGACTCCCTTGGGGCGGCCGGTGGAACCGGAGGTGTACGTGATGTAGGCGAGGTTGTCGGGTTTCGGGGCATGTCGGGCTGTCTGATGCTCCGTCACTTCGCCATCGATCAGGACCAGTTCGGTCCCCTCGGGCAGTACCCCCGCCGTATCCTCCGTGACCAGCACCGCCACCGGCCGAGCATCCTCGACGATGTACGCGAGCCGCTCCTTCGGGTACGCCGGGTCGAGCGGCAGATACGCGGCCCCCGACTTCAGCACGGCGAGGACGGCCACGACCAGGTCGGTTGTGCGCGGCAGGGCGATGCCGACGACCCGTTCCGGACCGGCGCCGAGTGCGGTGAGCCTGAGGGCCAACTGCTCTGCCCGCAGGTCGAGTTCGCCGTACGACAGACTCGTGCCGCCCGCTCGCAGGGCCTCCGCGTCGGGGGTGGCCGTCGCCTGGGCGGTCCAGAGGTCGGTGAGGGTGCGGGTGGCGGGGGCCGGTTCGGTGACCGGGTCGGGGCGGGGGTCGCTCTTGGGGTCCAGGAGGCCGAGGCGGCCGAGCGGGAGTTCCGGGTGGGTGGCGATGCACTCCAGGATGTGGACGAGATGGGCGAGTCGGTCGTCGGCCCAGCCGTCCTCGAAGAGGTCGGCGCGGTGGGCGAGGCGGAAGCGCAGGCGGGGTCCGGGGAAGGCGACGAGGGTCACGGGGTAGTGGGTGGCGTCGCGTCCGCTCGTCCCTGTGATGCGGAGGCTGTCGGCGTCCGCCGCGGCGGCCTCGTCCACCGGGTAGTTCTCGAAGACTACGAGCGTGTCGAAGAGTTCGGGCAGCCCTGTGGTGCGCTGGATGTCGGCCAGGCCTAGATGATGGTGGTCGAGGAGGCCGACGTATCGGTCCTGGACGTCACGCATTAGCTCGCTCAGTGCGCGGTCGGGCCGGAGCCGGACGCGGACCGGCACGGTGTTCACGAACAGCCCGACCATCGACTCGACGCCGGGCAGGGCCGCGGGGCGGCCGGAGACGGTGGCGCCGAACACCACGTCGTTGCGGCCGGTCGTCCTGCTGAGCAGGATCGACCAGGCCGTCTGCACCAGGGTGTTGGCGGTGACGCCGAGCCTGCGGGCGAGTGCGGTGAGGGCCGCTCCGGTGGCTTCCGGCAGTTCGGCGCGGGCCTGGGCGAGCGCTCCGGGGCCGGGGTCGGGCGGGGCCAGGCGGGTCGGCTCTGTGACCTCGTCCAGGGCCGTCCGCCAGGCGGTCTCCGCGGCGGTGCGGTCCTGGCGGCCCAGCCACTCCAGGAAGGTGCGGTAGGCGGGCACGGGCGGCAGCTCGGCGTCGGCCCGGTAGAGCGCCAGGAGTTCACGCACCAGGACGGAGACCGACCAGCCGTCGAGCAGGATGTGGTGGTGGGTGACGAGGAGGCGGTGCCGTCCGTCGCCCAGGCGGGCCAGGGTGCAGCGCAGCAGGGGCGGGGTGGCCGGGTCGAAGCCGCGGTCGCGGTCCGTGTCGAGCAGCCGGGACCACTCGTCCTCGGAGTCGATGTCCGTCTCGGTCCACGGCAGGGTCGCGCGGTGCGGGACGACCTGGACGGGTGCGCCGCCCTTTCGGCGTCGGAAGGCGGCGCGGAGGTTGGGGTGGCGGTCGAGGAGGGCCTGCCAGGCGGCGCGCAGCCGTACGGCGTGGACCGGGCCTTCGAGTTCGAAGACCAGTTGCACGAGGTACACGTCGGCGGCGTCCCGCTCGTGCTCGTACACGGCGTGGAAGAGCAGGCCCTCCTGGAGCGGGGTGAGGGGCAGTACGTCGGCCAGCGCGGGCTGGGTCATCGCGTCGTCTCTTTCGGTCCGGGTCAGCCGTCGAGGCCGGCGGCGAGTTCGTCTAGTTCGTCCGCGTCGAGCTCCGCCGACAGCAGGGTGCCCGGGGCTGCCGGGGCCGTGCGGGCGGCACGGTCGGCCAGCGCGGTGAGGGCGGCGAACCAGGCCTCGGCCAGCTCCCGCACCTCGGTCCCGGTGAGCACGCCGTCGGGCCAGGACCAGTCGGCGACGAGTCGGGGCCCGGCAGGTGTGTCGTGGACGACCGCGTTGAGGTCGAGGGCGTGGGCGGCGGCCAGGCCGGGGTCGGTGCCGCTGCCGAGGGCCGGGGACTCCGGGGCGAACGTCCACGGGGTGACGGTGTCGGCGGCCGGGGCGGTGAACCGGCCCAGGTAGTTGAAGCCGATCATGGGAGCGGGCTGCTGCGCCAACTCGCCCACGGTGTCGGGGTTCAGGTACCGCAGGAGGCCGAACCCGAGTCCACGGTCCGGCAGTTCACCCGTCCGGTCGGCGACCCGGCGCACCACACCGTCGGCGGCGGGACCGGCGGCCAGCGCGTCCCGCAGGTCGACGCCCTCCAGGTCGACGTGGACCGGGTAGAGCGAGGTGAACCAGCCGACCGTACGGGAGAGTTCGAGGCTCGGGGCGATCTCCTCGCGGCCGTGTCCCTCGACGTCGACGAGGACGTACGGGACGTCCTGGCGTGCGGCGACGGCCAGGGCGAGCCCGGCGAGCAGCACGTCCTGGGGTCCGGCGCGGAACGCGGCGGGCACACTGCCGAGCAGCGGGCCGGTCACGGAGGGTTCGAGCGTCAGCCGGAGCTGTTGCGTGGTGGCCGCGGTATCCCTGGCGGGGTCGAGCGGCCGGGCGCCGAACGGGGCGCGCGGGGCGTCGTTCATCCGCCGCCACAGCTTGGCCTCCGCGACCCGGGCGGGCGTACGGGCCGCCTCGGCGAGCTGCGTGGACCAGCGGCGGAACGAGGTCCCGACGGGCGGCAGTTGGGGTTCACGCCCGGCTGTGACCGCCTTCCAGGCCGTCTCCAGGTCGGGTACGAGGATCCGCCAGGACACTCCGTCCACGGCCAGGTGGTGGACGACCAGCAGCAGCCGCCCGGGACGGTCCGGGCCCGCGTCGAGCCATACGGCCCGCAGTATCGCGCCGGTCACCGGGTCGAGCGTGGCGAGCGCGCGGTCGAACTCCTCGGCCACGGCGGTGCGGAGGTCGTCCTCGCCGCTGACGTCCCGGCGGTCCACGACGGCCGCGACCGAGCCCACCGGGCCGACCTCCATGCCGCGCTTCCCGGTGAGCCGGGAGCGCAGCATGTCGTGGTGGTCGACGAGCGCCTGGAGACTGCGGGTCAGCCTGGGCGCGTCGGCGTTCGCGGGCACGGTCAGCAGCACCGACTGGCTGAGCCGGCCGATGGGCCCTCCGCGCTCCACCAGCCAGTGCATCACGGGCGTGAACGGCACCGGTCCGACACCGTCGTCGGTGGCGCCGCCGCTCGACGCGCCCACGGGTCCGCGGGCCACCGCCGCGAGGGCGGCCACGGTCTGGTGCTCGTACACGTCCCGCGGGCTGATCACCACTCCGGCCTCGGCGGCCCGGCTCACCAGCCGGATCGAGGAGATGCTGTCGCCGCCGAGGGCGAAGAAGCCCTCGTCGAGGGTGAGTCCGGGGAGCTTCAGCAGGTCGCGGAAGAGTTCGCCGAGCACCCGCTCGGCGGGCGACCTCGGCTCGCGAGCCGCCGCCTCGACGGCCGACGGTGTCCCGGGGGCGGGCAGGGCCTTGCGGTCCAGCTTGCCGTTGGGGGTCAGCGGGAGGGTGTCCAGGACGACGACGGCCGAGGGCACCATGTACTCCGGGAGCGTCTCCTCGGCGTCCCGGCGCAGTGCGGCCGGGTCGGCCGGCGGATGTCCGGGGCGGGTGGTGACGTAGGCGATCAGGCGCCGCTCCCCCGGCTCGTCCTCGCGCATCACCACGGCCGCCTGCGCGACGGCCGGGTCGCGGGCCAGGGCGGCCTCGATCTCGCCGGGTTCGATCCGGAAGCCGCGGAGCTTGACCTGCTCGTCGGCACGGCCGAGGTACTCCAGCTGTCCGTCGGCCGACCAGCGGGCCAGGTCGCCTGTCCGGTACATCCGGTCGCCGGGGCCGCCGTGGGGGTCGGCGACGAACCGCGCGGCCGTCAGTTCGGGGCGGCCCAGGTAACCGCGGGCCACACCGGCTCCCGCGAGGTACAGCTCGCCGGGCGTGCCGGGCGGCACCGGGCGCAGCCACGGGTCCAGCACGAGGACCCGGGTGCCGGCGACGGGGCGGCCGATGGGCGGGGTCCGCTCGCCGGTGAGCGGGACCGCGATGGTCGCGCAGACCGTCGACTCGGTGGGTCCGTAGGCGTTGGCCATCCGTCGGCCGGGCGCCCAGCGGGCCACCAGCTCGCCGGAGCAGGCCTCCGCGCCCACGATCAGGGTCTCCAGGTCGGGGAGGCGGCTCGGCGGGAGGGTGGCGAGGGCGGTCGGCGGGATCAAGGCATGGGTGATCCGGCCCTGGATCAGCTCCTGTTCGAGTTCCTCGCCCAGCAACGGTCCCTGTACGTCCGGCACCACCAGGGTCCCGCCGGACGCGAACGCCATCAGCAGCTCCATCACGGACGCGTCGAAGCCGGGCGCCGAGAACTGGAGCACCCTGCTGTCGGGGCCGAGCCAGAACCGCTCGATCTGCGTCCGCGCGAGGGCGGCGAGGCCGCGGTTCTCGACGACCACGCCCTTGGGGGTACCGGTCGAGCCGGAGGTGTGGATGACGTAGGCGGCGTGGTGCGGGTGGTGGGCGGTGGGGAGTTCTGCGGGGGTGCCGTCCGTGGGGAGCGCCGTGAGGTCCGCGAGATCCGTGATGACGTGTGCCGGTCGGGCGTCGGCCAGGAGGGCGGCGATGCGGTCGGCGGGGAGCGCCGGGTCGACCGGGAGGAACGCGGCGCCGGACAGGGACACCGCGAGCAGGGCGACGATTCGGTCCGCGGAGCGCGGGAGTTGTAGGGCGACGAGCTCGCCGGGGCCGACGCCGCGTCCGGCGAGAGCACGAGCCAACTCCCGCGCCCGGATGTCGAGTTCGGCGTACGACAGGTCGTTGAGGGCGGGAGCGTCGGGCCTCTCCTGCACCTGTCGGGTGAACATCTCGGCCAGGGACTCGGAAGGCACGGTGCCGGCGCCCGTACTCCACTCGGCGAGACGTTCCCGCTCGTCCTCGTCCAGGAGGTCCACGTCACCGATGCGCCGGTCCGGCTGGGCGGCGACGGCGTCGAGGAAGTGGATGAGCCTCTGAGCCAGCCGGCGCGCCGTCTCCGGCTCGAACAGGTCGGTGCTGAACTCGGCGACACCGTCGATGCCCGCCGGGGAGCCGTCCTCGTGGCGGTGCTCGGTGAGGTAGAGGGAGAGGTCGAAACGGGCCGCCCCCGTCGCCACGGGTTCGCGGGCGACGCTCAGCCCCGGCAGGGCCGGGACGGGGTCCGCGCCGTGTCCGGTGTAGGCCAGCATGACCTGGAAGAGGGGGTGGCGGGAGAGGGTCCGCTCGGGGCTGACGGCGTCCACGAGGAGGTCGAACGGCACGTCCTGGTGGGCGTAGGCGGCCAGGTCGACATCCCTTACGCGAGCGAGGAGTTCACGGAACGTGGGGTTGCCGGAGGTGTCGGTGCGCAGGGTGAGGCTGTTGACGAAGAAGCCGACGAGGTCGTCGAGGTGCTCGTCGCTCCGGCCGGCGACGGGGGTGCCGATGGGTATGTCGGTGCCCGAGCCGAGCCGGGTCAGGACGGCGGCGAGGCCGGCCTGGAGCACCATGAAGAGGGTCACCCGCTGCGCGGCGGCCAGGTCGGCGAGGCCGGCGTGGAGAGCGGGGTCCAGGGCGACGGCCGTACGGTCGCCCCGGCCGCTGGGTTCGGCGGGCCTCGGGTGGTCGGCGGGGAGCGGGAGCTCTTCGGGCAGTCCGGCCAACGCCGTTCGCCAGAAGTCGATCTGATCGACCATCAGGCTGCCGGGGTCGTTCTCGTCGCCGAGCCACTCACGCTGCCAGTGCGCGAAGTCGGCGTACTGGACGGGCAGCGGAGGCCACTCGGGGGCCCGCCCCTCGGACCGGGCCGCGTAGGCGGCCTCCAGGTCGCGGGTGAGCGGGCGCATCGACCAGCCGTCGACGGCGCTGTGGTGGGCGAGCAGGAGCAGGACGTGGGTGTCGTCGCCGAGGTCGTACAGGGTCACCCGCAGGGGCGGTTCGCCGGCGAGGTCGAAGCGGTGGCCGGCCGCCGCCTTGAGCAGTGCGGGGAGTTCCGCCTCGGTGGTGGGGACGAGGTCCGGGCGTGGCCGGGCCTCCTCCGGGGCCAGGATCCGCTGGTACGGGGTGCCCTGGAGGTCGGGCTGGAGGGTGCGCAGCGGCTCGTGGCGGGCGACGAGGTCGGCGAGGGCCTCGGTGAGTGCCCGCCGGTCCAGGGAGCCAGTCAGGCGCAGGGCCGCGGGGACGGTGTAGGTGGTGTGGCCGCCGTCGAGGCGGCTCATGAACCACAGCCGCTGCTGGCCGTAGGAGAGGGGGATCGGGTCGGGGCGGCTCGGCAGCGGGAGGAGTGCGGGCCGGTGCCCGTCGCGTGTCTCGCCCAGACGGGTGACCAGTGCGGCCGGGGTCGGGGCCTCGAAGACGGCGCGTACGGGCAGTGCGGTGCCGAACACGGTCCTGATCCGGTCGGCGAGGCGCATGGCGAGCAGGGAGTCGCCACCGAGGTCGAAGAAGGCGTCGTCCGCTCCGACCTGGTGGGCCTCCAGGCCGAGGACACCGGCGAACAGGCCGCAGAGGATCTCCTCCTGCGGGGTGCGCGGGGCGCGGGTGGTGCCGGCGCCGGTGACGATGGTGGCGGCCGGGATCGGGAGGGCGGCGCGGTCCAGCTTGCCGTTGGCGGTCAGCGGGAGCCGGTCCAGGACGACGATCGCGGAGGGCACCATGTGCTCGGGCAGGGTGCGTGCGGTGTGGGCCCGGAGCGCCACCGGATCGGGCGCCCCTTCGGCCACGGCGTACCCCACCAGCCGCCCCTCACGGACCAGGACGACCGCGCGGGACACCTCCGGGTGGGCCGCCAGGGCCGCCTCGACCTCACCCAGCTCGATCCGGAAGCCCCGGATCTTGACCTGGTCGTCGGCACGGCCGGCGTACTCCAGTTGTCCGTCGGCCGTGCGGCGCGCCAGGTCACCGGTGCGGTACATCCGTTCGCCGGGCGCGCCGAACGGGTCCGCGACGAAGCGGCCCGCCGTCAGGCCCGGTCGCCCGAGGTAGCCACGGGCCAGTCCCGCGCCGGCCACGTACAGCTCACCGGCCGCGCCCGGCGGCAACGGTCGCAGTCCGGCGTCCAGGACGTAGGCGCGCAGATCCGGGATGGGCTCACCGATGCCGTCGCATCGCTCCCGGGTGAGCGGGAGTCCGGTGACGTGGACGGTGGTCTCGGTGATGCCGTACATGTTCACCAGGGCGGGGGCGTCCTGGGCATGCCGGGTGAACCACTCGGCGACGGGCGTGACGTCGAGGGCCTCACCGCCGAAGACGACATGTCGAAGGCTCAACTCTGCGGATATATCCGGCAGTTCGGCGTCGGCCCGCACCAGCTCGCCGAAGGCCGAGGGGGTCTGGTTGAGGACGGTGACCCGTTCCCGGGCGAGCAGGCGCAGGAACTCGTGCGCATCCCGGCTGACTTCGTGCGGTACGACGACGAGAGTGCCGCCGTGCAGCAGCGCTCCCCACAGCTCCCAGACGGAGAAGTCGAAGGCGTAGGAGTGGAACAGCGTCCACACGTCGTCCGGACCGAAGTCGAACCAGTGGCGGGTGGAGTCGAACAGACGGACCACATTGCCGTGCGGGACGGCGACGCCCTTCGGCCGGCCCGTGGAGCCGGAGGTGTAGATCACATAGGCGAGGTGATCACCCGTCAGGGACGGGAGGTCTCCCTCGCGCCCCGGCGCCCCCTCGTCTTCCAGGGTCAGCACGGGTACGGCGGTGGCGGGCAGGCCCGGTGCCACGTCCCGTGTGGTGAGGAACAGGACGGGTGCGGAGTCACCGAGCATGTACGCGAGCCGCTCGCCGGGGTACTCCGGGTCCAGCGGGACGTAGGCCGCACCGGTCTTCAGGACGGCCAGGATCGCGACGACCAGGTCGGCGGAACGGGGCAGGGCGAGGGCGACCAGGCGCTCGGGGGCGGCGCCTCGGGCGACCAACGCCGAGGCCAACTCCGTGGCACGGGTGTCCAGTTCGGCATAGGTGAGCCGGGTGTCCCCGTGCACCACCGCTGTCGCGTCGGGGGTGCGGGCGGCCTGGCGGGCGAAAAGGTCGGTGAGGGCGACGGAGGGCACGGTCGGGTGGGCTGCCTCGCCGCCCTGGATGCCGGCGCCCGTGAGCCGCTCCCGCTCCCCCGGCAGCAGCGCCTCCACCGCACCCACCCGGCGTGACGGATCGCCTGCCAGTTGAGCCAGGACGACGGCGAACCGGTCCAGGAGGGTGCGGGCGCCGGTCTCGTCGTACAGGTCGGGCCGGTAGGACAGACGCAGGGCCAGTCGGCGGGCGGGCAGGACAGCGAGGGTGAGGGGGTAGTGGGTGGCGTCGCGGCCGGTCAGCTGGGTGACGCGGTCCTCGCCGGGGCCGGTGGCCGTGGGGTGGCTCTCGAAGGCCAGCAGGGTGTCGAAGAGGTCGCCGGTGCCGGTGGTGCGCCGGATGTCGGCGAGGCCGAGGTGCTGGTGCGGGAGCAGGGCGGCCTGCCGCTCCTGGAGGTCGGTGAGGAAGCCGGTGACGGTGTCGCCGTCGTCCCAACGCACCCGGGTGGGCACGGTGTTGATACAGAAGCCGACCATCGAGGCCACGTTCCGCAGCTCGGGCGGGCGGACGGTGACGGTCTGGCCGAAGGCGGTGTCGGTGCGGCCGGTGAGGCGGCCGAGCAGCACGCCCCAGGCGCCCTGGACCAGGGTGTTGAGGGTGATACCGAGGTTACGGGCCGCGGTCTCGGCGGTGGTGGTCGCCGACTCGCCGAGTTCGACGACGAGTTCGTGCGGTAGAACCGTCGTACCGGGCGCCGCCCCGGGGGCCAGGAGGGTGGGATCCTCGACGCCTTCCAGCGCCTTCTGCCAGGCGGCCCCGGCGGCGGCGCGGTCCTGCCGGGAGAGCCAGGTGAGGTAGTCCCGGTACGGCGGGGTCGGGGGCAGCGCGGTGGGGTGCTCGCCCGCGTACAGGGCGGTGAACTCCCGTACGAGCAGTTGCTTCGACCAGCCGTCGAGGAGGATGTGATGGTTGGTGATCACCAGGCGGTGCCGGTCGGGCGCCCAGCGGACGAGCAGGTACCGCAGCAGCGGGGGCCGGGCCAGGTCGAAGCGGCGGGTGCGCTCCTCGTCCAGGATCCGCTGCCAGGCCGCCTCGCGTCCGGCATCGGTGAGTGAGCTCAAGTCCTCGTCGGACCACGGCAGTTCGACGTCCGTCGGCACGATCTGGAGGGGCGCGGCGGCCTCGCGGCGGCGGAAGCAGGCACGCAGATTCGGGTGCCGGTCGAGCAGGGCCTGGCCCGCGGCGCGTACGGCGGCGGGGTCGACGTCACCGGTCAGCTCCAGGATCTGCTGGGCGGCGTAGACATCGGGTGCCTGGTCGTCGTCGTACAGGGCGTGGAAGAGCAGCCCTTCCTGCAACGGCGACAGGGGCAGGATGTCGGCGATTCCGGACCGGGTCACCGGGGGTTACCTCCACTCGCTTCCGAACTCGGCTTCGAGTTCGTCGATCTCCGCTTGGGACAGGGACACCAGGGGCAGATCGGACGGGGTGTGCCCGCCGTCCGTGCCGGCGTCTTCGAAGGCGGCCAGTGCCTGGCACCACCCGTCGGCCAGGGCGGTCACCTCGTCCACGTTCCAGAGGCGCGGCACCCAGGACCAGGTCGCGGTGAGCGTGCCGTCGGTGTCGGCCACAGCTGTGATCTCCAAGCCGTGTGCGACGGGCTGCGCCGGGTCGTGGGCGGCGCCGAGTGCCGTGCCGGGCAGGGCTTCGGGCGCCGCCGACCAGGGGGTGTCCGCGCCGGGGGCGCTACGGCCCAGGTAGTTGAAGCCGACCTGTGGGGACGGGAGTTGGGCGAGGACGGCGGCGGTCTCGGGGTTGAGGTGGCGGAGCAGGCCGTGGCCGAGACCGTGGTCGGGGGCGGCCCGCAGGTGCTCCTTGACCGCCTTGAGGATCTGCGCCGGGTCGTCGAGGTCGAGCCCGCGCAGGTCGAGGCGGGCCGGGACGACGCTGGTGAACCAGCCGACCGTCCGGGTCGGGTCGACGCCGTCGGCGATCTCCTCGCGGCCGTGCCGCTCGATGTCGAGGAGCAGGGCCGGCCTGCCGTGCAGGCGAGCGAAGGCGGTCGCGAGCGCGGCGAGCAGGACGTCCTCGGGACCCGCGTGGAAGGCCGCGGGGACGGTAGTGAGCAGGCCGGCGGTGGGGAGATCCCTGGTGAGGTGACGCATCTGGCCCACGAGGTCCGTGGACCGCACGGCAGGCAGGGGATCGGGGTCTTCCAACACACCGCGCCACAGGTCTAGTTCGGCCGCCCTCGACATGCTCTCCCGTTCCAGCAGCCGGCCCCACGCTCTGAGGGACGTGCCCTGCGGGGCGAGTTCCTCTCCTCGCCAGGCCGCCGCCAGGTCGGTGCGCAGGAGGTGCCAGGACACGGCGTCCACGGCGAGGTGATGGATCGTCAGCAGCAGTCGGCCGCGGCGACCGGGGCCCGCGTCGCACCAGACCGCACGTACCAACTCACCTCGCCTCGGGTCGAGATGAGGTGCGGGCCGATCGAGGTCCAGTACCGTGACCCGCTCCAGCAGGCCGGTGGCGTCCACGGAACCGGGCGGGGGGATGACCGCCGTACCGTCGTCGCTCAGGCGCATCCGTAGGGCATCGTGGTGGTCGATCACGGCCTGGAGCGCGGCCCCGAGACGCCGTTCGTCGGCGTCTTCCGGCGTGACCAGCAGCATCGACTGGCTGAACGCCTCGATGGGCCCGCCCCGTTCGACCAGTCGTCGCAGTGCCGGGGGCAGCGGCAGTTCGCCCGTCGGGGCGTCCTGCGCGGCGGACGCCACGGTGGGCGCGGAGGCCGCCACTGCCGCGAGACCCGCGACCGTGCGCTGCTCGAACACGTCCCGTGGCGTCAGGCGCAGCCCCTCCGCGAGGGCCCTGCTGACCAGATGGATGGAGGTGATGCTGTCGCCTCCGAGATCGAAGAAGCCGGTGTCCAGGCCGACTTGGGACACGGAGAGCCCGAGCACGTCGGCGAAGAGCGCGCGGAGCGTGTCCTCCTGCGTCGTGCGGGGCTCCCGTCCGCCGCCTTCGCCGGAGCCGGACTCGGGTGCGGGCAGGGCTGTCCGGTCGAGCTTGCCGTTGGGGGTCATGGGCAGGGCTTCGAGGGCCAGGAGCGCCTCGGGGACCATGTGCGCGGGCAGGTCCCGGGCGGCATGGGCACGGATCTCGTCGAGGTCACCGGCGGCGGCCCCGACGACATAGCCCACCAGGCGCCGTACGCCAGGTGCGTCCTCACGCACCACCACCGCGGCCTGGGCGACGGCGGGATGGCCGGTCAGCGCGCCCTCGACCTCGCCGGGCTCGATGCGCAGCCCCCTGATCTTCAGCTGTCCGTCGGCCCGGCCGCGCAGTTCCAGAACGCCGTCGGCGCGGCGCACGGCCAGGTCGCCGGTGCGGTACATCCGCTCGCCGGGCGGCCCGAAGGGATCGGCGACGAAACGCTCGGAGGTCAGCCCGGGGCGCCTCCAATAGCCGCGGGCCACATGGTCGCCCGCCACATACAGCTCGCCCTCGACACCCGGCGGTACGAGGTTCAGCTGGGCATCGAGCACATACACCCGGGTGTTCCACATGGGGCGGCCCACAGGGACCGGCCCGGACGGCAGCTCCTCCCCCGGCTCGATGCGGTGGTCGGTGCAGCCGACGGTGAGTTCGGTGGGGCCGTAGTGGTTGACCAGCCGTACGGCGGGGTGATCGCGACGCCAGGCGCGCAGCGCCTCGCCGACCAGGGCCTCGCCGCCCAGCATGAACTCCTCGGCGGGCGAGAGGTCGTAGGGCAGCGCGGGCAGCAGGGGAAGGTGGCTGGGGGTGGCCTTGAGGAAGCTGTAGCCGCCGGGCAGTTCGATGGTGCCCGCCTCGTGGAAGGCCGCGATGTGCACCCGGCCGCCCAGGGCGAGCGCTCCGTGCAGGGTGGTCACGGTCGCGTCGAAGGTCATCGTGGCGTGCAGCAGCGAGGTGCCGCGCAGGCTCGGGTAGGCCTCGGCACAGCGGGCCACATAGGTGGTGAGGTTGCGGTGTTCGACGACCACACCCTTGGGGCGGCCGGTGGTCCCCGAGGTGTAGATCAGGTAGGCCGGGTCGGCGGGCCGGGCCTCGGGGAGTTCGGCCGTGGGGTCGGCGGGTGTCACGTCGGGGCTCACGTGCGGGCGGTCCGCGTCGACGGGTTCCCGGGCGATGACGCAGACGGGGTCGGCGTCGGACAGCAGGTAGGCCGTCCGCTCGGCGGGGTGGTCCGGGTCGAGCGGGAGATAGGCGGCTCCGGCCTTGAGGACGGCGAGGACCGCGACCGCCAGGTCGACGGAGCGGGGCAGCGCGAAGGCGACGACGCGGCCCGGACCGGCGCCGCGCTCGACCAGCACGCGCGCCAAGTCGTCGGTTCGGGAGTCGAGTTGGCGGTACGTCAATGAGGTGCGCGCGTCCGTCACGGCGAGGGCGTCCGGCGTATGGGCCGCCTGCTGCGCGAACATCCGGGGGAATGTGGTGTCCGGGATGTCCCGCGCGGTGTCGGTCAGGTCGGACAGCAGACGTCGGCGTTCGTCCGGTGCGAGGACGTCGAGCTCCCCGATTCCCCGGTCCGGTGCGGCGAGCGCGGCCCGCAGCAGCCGCTCCAGACGTGCGGCCAGTCCCTCGGCGGTGCGGCGGTCGAAGAGGTCGGCGCTGTACTGGAGGGTGCCGTCGATGCCGTTCGGGGTGCCGTCGGACGCCCGGTGCTCGCCGAGGTTGAAGGTGAGGTCGATCTTGGTCGAACCGGTCTCCACGGGGTGGGTGCGGTCGTGCAGGCCGGGCAGTTCGAGACGCCATGAGGCGGTCGGCCGGAAGGCGAGCATCACCTGGAACAGCGGGTGCCGGGCCGGTGAGCGGGGCGGATTGAGCGCCTCGACAAGCTGCTCGAACGGCAGGTCCTGGTGGGCGTGGGCGGCGAGGTCGGTCTCGCGCACCCGGTCGAGGAGTTCGCGGAAGGACGGCTCGCCCGAGGTGTCGGTACGCAGCACGAGGGTGTTCACGAAGCAGCCGACCAGATCGTCCAGGGCCTCGTCGGGGCGGCCCGCGACCGGTGTGCCGAGCGGGATGTCGGTCCCCGCGCCCAGCCGGGTCAGCAGGGCGGCGAGCCCGGCCTGTACGGCCATGAACACCGTCGCGCCCTGGTCTGCGGCGAGGTCGCGCAGCCGCTGGTGCAGGTCGGCGTCCCAGTGGACGGGGATGTCGCCGCCCCGGTGGGTGGCCCGGGCCGGGCGGGGCCGGTCGACGGGGAGCGGGAGCTCGTCGGGGAGGCCCGCGAGGGTCTGCCGCCAGTGGGCGAGTTGCCGGTCGCGGTCGTCGGCGAGGAGTGCACGCTGCCGGCGCGCGTAGTCCTGGTACCGGACGGGCAGCGGCGCCCAGTCGGGGGCCTCGCCCGTGCGCCGGGCCCGGTAGGCGGTGGCCAGGTCGCGCAGGAGTGGCTGCAGGGACCAGCCGTCGGCGGCGATGTGATGGAGCACCAGCAGGAGGACGTGGTCCTCGGGGTCCAGCGCGAGGAGGTGGGCGCGGAACGGTGTGTCGGTGGCGAGGTCGAATTCCTTGGACGCCAACTCGGCTGTCGTGCGGGTCAGTTCGGAATCGGTCACCGGCTGGACGGACAGCTCGGGGGACACGTGTGCCAGCAGCCTGGAACGTGGGGTGCCGTCGGTGTCCGGATAGACGGTGCGCAGGATCTCGTGCCTGTCGCTGACGTCGGCCAGGGCCGCTCGCAGCGCGTCCTGGTCCAGGGGTGCGCCGGTCAGCCGTACGGCGAGGGGCACGTGGTAGGCGGCGCCGGTCGGCTCGGCGCGGTGCAGGAACCACAGACGCCGCTGGGCGGAGGACAGCGGCGCCTCACCGTCCTCCGTGCTCCTGACCAGAGGGGGCATCGGGCGCGCCGGTTCGGCGGCAGGGAGGAGCCGGGCCAGGGCCGCCGCGGTCGGCGCCTCGAAGACGTCCCGCAGGCCGAGGTCGGTGCCCAGTGCGGTCCGGATGCGGTGGACGAGGCGCAGCGCGTGCAGGGAGTGACCGCCGAGAGCGAAGAAGCTGTCGTCGGGGCCGACGTCGGGAAGACCGAGGACATCGGCGATCAGCGCGCACAGCACCTCTTCGTGGGCGGTACGTGCACTGCGCCCGGCGTCCCGGCCCATGCGCACCGGGGCGGGCAGGGCCCTACGGTCCACCTTGCCGTTGGCGGTCAGCGGCAGCCGGTCCAGGAGGACGACGGCGGAGGGCACCAGGTAGGCGGGCAGGAACCCGGCGAGGTACTCGCGCAGGGCATCCGCCTCCGCACCCGGAGCGGCGGTGGCGTAGGCGACGAGGCTGCGGTCGCCGGGCCGGTCCTCGCGGACGACGGCGACGGCGTCCTCGACGTCCGGGTGTCCCGCGAGGGCCGCCTCGACCTCCGCCGGTTCGACGCGGTGGCCGCGCAGCTTGACCTGGTCGTCCGCCCGCCCATGGAAGGCGAGTTGGCGGTCGGGGGTCAGCCGTACGCGATCCCCCGTGCGGTACATGCGCTCGCCGGGCGGCCCGAACGGGTCGGCGACGAACCGCTCCGCACTGGCGTCCGGACGGTCCAGATAGCCGCGGGCCACGCCGGGGCCGGCGAGGTACAACTCCCCCACCGTGCCGGGCGGGGCCGGTCGCAGGGCGCCGTCGAGGACGTAGGCACGCATGCCGTCGAGCGGGCGGCCGATGGGCAGCGGGTCCGGCACCTCCGCAGTGCCGGGGCAGGGGCGGGTGGTGGCGAAGGTGGTGGTCTCGGTGGGGCCGTAGCCATTCGTGACCGTCAGACCCGGGCAGGCGTCCAGTGCTCTACGGACGGCAGGGGCGGGCACCGTGTCGCCACCCGCCCAGACCTGGCGGAGCCCTGTGAAGCACCCCGGGTCCTCCTCGGCGACGAGCCGGAACAGCCCCGCCGTCAGCCACAGCGCGGTCAGCCCGTGGCGACGCGTCAGCCGTCTGATCGCCGCCGCGTCCACGTCCTCGTCCGGGCCGGCGACCACGGCGATGCCGCCCTTCAGCAGCGGGACCCACAGCTCGTAGGTGGAGGCGTCGAAGGCTGTCGGCGAGTGGACGAGGACCCGCGTGTGCGCGCCGCCCGCGAAGGCACTGTCCGTCGCGAGGGCCGTGACGTCCCGGTGGGCGACCGCCACGCCCTTGGGAGTGCCGGTGGAGCCGGAGGTGTGACTGACATAGGCCAACTGGTCTGGGTGCAGCGAGAGTTCGGGATCGGTGTCGGGCTCGGTGGCGAGTGACGGCAGGTCGTCGACCAGGACCACTTGGCAGTCGTACGACGGTGACGTCCCGTCCGTGAGGAGGACCGCCGCCGATGTTCCGTCCAGGATCCGGTGGGTGCGGGCGGCCGGGGCGCGGGGGTCGAGGCCGACGTAGGCGGCACCTGCCTTGAGGACCGCGAGGAGGGCGACGACCAGGTGTGCGGAGCGGCGCGTCAGGACGGCGACACGGTCCTCCGGGCGGACACCGTGGCGCAGCAGGCGGTGTGCGAGGCGGTTGGCGCGGGCGTTCAGCTCGGCGTAGCTGAGGGCCTGTTCGCCGTGGACGACAGCCGTGGCCGTGGGCGTCGCGGCGACCCGGGCCGCGAAGAGGGCGGGCACGGTTCCCGTGGCCGTCCGGGGCACCGGGCCGTCCAGCAGGGCCGCCTGCGACTCCTCGGGCAGCGTCACCTCGACCCGGCCGACCGGGGTGCCGGGAGCGAGCACGGCGGCCGCGAAACGTTCCGCGAAGTGGGTGAACCGGCGGTGGTGGGCGGTGAGTTCGGCGTCCGTGTAGCAGGCGGTGCTCGCGTCGAGGTCGATGCGGATGCCGTTGCCGTCGGCGCGTTCGTAGACGTTGACGGCGAGGTCCTCGACCGGGCCCGTGGAGAGGTTGTGGCGGGTGGTCGGGTGCCCGGCGAACCTCAACTCCGGCCCGAACGCCATGATGTTGACGACGGGACCGAAGAACCTGCGGTCACCGCCGAACTGGTCCAGCTCGCGACGCAGGTCCTCGCCCCGGTACCGCTGGTGTGCGAGCAGTTCCCGGGTTGCGGCGGCGGCCTGGCGTACGAGGTCGTGGGCGCGGGTGTCAGGGCGTACGGACAGCCGCAGCGGGAGGACGTTGGAGGCCATGCCCGGGGTGGCGCGCTCGGTGTCGCTCTCGCGGGCGGTGACGGCGAGGCCGAGGACGATGTCCCGGGCTCCGGTGAGCCGGTGCAGATAGGCGGCGGTCGCGGCGATCAGGACACGGGACCAGCGGGTGCCCGTGTGCGCTGCGGCCGAGTGGACCAAGTCGCCTGCTGCGTCGGCGAGATGACCGGTTCGGCGCAGGAAGCCGTCGCTCACCCGTGGGGGGTGGTCACTGAGGCCGACCGGGTCCGGGCGGTCGGAGCAGACACCGGCCCAGTGGCGGCTGTCGGCCGCGCGGCGGTCGTCGGTGCGGTAGGCCTCGTCCGCCTGGACCAGAGGGGAGAGGGGGGCCTCGGGCGGGGTGTGCGCGGTACCCGTGACGAGGGCCGTGTAGGTGTCGGCGACCCGGGCGGCGATGAGGGAGCAGCTGAACCCGTCGACGGCGATGTGGTGGTAGCAGTGGTACCAGACCCAGTGCTCGTCACCGAGCCTGAGCAGCGCGTACCGGAACAGCGGGGCCTCTTCGAGAGCGAAGGGGACGGCGAAGTCGGCCTCCCGCCAGGCGTCGGCGGCGGCGACGGGGTCGGTCGCATCCCTGAGGTCGACGACGGTCAACTCCCAGGCGGGGTCGGGCTCGACGATCTGGTGAACGCCGTCGCCGTCGGCCGTGAAGCGGGCCCGCAGGGTCTCGGTCGCCGCGACGACCTGGCACAGGGCGGTGCGGAATCGGTCGACGTCGACGGGGCCGTGGATCTCGGTGTACTCGCCGACGTTGTAGGCGGACCGGGCGGCGGAGTCGAGGCGCTGGCCGAACCACATCGAGCGCTGGGCGGCGGACAGGCCGAGGGCGCGGGCGGGTACGCACACGTCGTTCATCGGAGGCACGTCGGCAGGCGCGGAGAGGTCCGTCATCGGCCGGCCCCCGCGGTCACGACGCCCGCCAGCTGACGTTCGACCTGCTCGGCGACGCGGCGCGGCCCGGACTCGCCGCCCGGCCAGGTGACGCGCAGCCAGGGTTCGGCGGGCACGAGGGGGAGGTCCTGGGCCTGGCGGGCGCGGCCGCCGCCGGTGATGTTGAGGAGCACGAGTTCGTCGGGGCGCACCTGTCCGTCGCGTACGGCCTCCGCGAGGGCGGCCACGGCCACGCCGGCGCCGGGTTCGATGTCGATCCCCTCGGTCTCCTCGAAGAGGGCCATGGCGGTGAGCGCGGCTTCGTTGTCCGTACATCGGACCTGGCCGCCGCTCTCCTCCAGCGCGTCCCGCACCCCGCCGCGGACGGCGAACGGCGGGCGGCGGTTGGTGAGTTCACGGGCCAGGGGTTCGAGTTCGCGGCTCGCGGGCGGCTGTCCGCCGTGGCACCAGGCCTCGTACAGCGCGGCGAACGGTTCGTTCTGGCACATCAGCAGCCGCGGCAGGGGCTCGCCGGCGGCGCGGATCCGGCGGGCCGCCTCGTGTGCGCCGATGGCGCCCGTGCCGCTGCCCACGGCCTGCACATAGACCTGCGGAAGGCGTCCGACGGCCTCGGCGGCGGCGAGCATGACCGTGCCCAGTCCGTCGCGGCGGCCGACGTTGCGCGCACCGCCCTCGGCGTGGTGGCCGGGCATCCGGGCGAGCAGGTCGGCGCACGCGATGGTGTCGCTGTAGGTGGCGGCGCCGTCGAGGGCGACCAGGCGGACGCAGGGGTCGAGCGGCGCGGGGAAGCGCATCCGCTCCAGGGCCGGGGCGGGCACGACGAGCAGACACGGGACCCGGTACCGGGTGGCGGCCCAGGCGAAGGCGGCGGCGGTGTTCCCGGCCGAGGGGATCACGAGGAGCGGCGGGTCGGCGGGCAGCCGCCCCAGGACGGTGTAGGCCTCCAGATCCTTGAACGTACAGGTGGGCAACTGCGCCCCGCGCTCGGGCCAGTGGCCGTTGAACGCCACCCACAGCCGGTCCAGGCCGAGCAGCCGGCCGAGCCGCTCCGCCGGGTACACCACCGGTCCCGGGACTCCGGGGAAGGTCCGCACCACGGGCAGCAGTGGGGCGTGGCGAAACAGTCCGGTCGCGCTCGCGGTGTGCGTCCCGTGGTACTCGGTGCGCAGGAACGCCGGTTCCCGGCACGCACGGCAGTCGAGCATGAGTCCGTCGTCCTCACAGCGGGTTCCGCATGAGGAACAGACAACCGTGTAGTGACGTGTTCCCGGGAGCGCTCGGAACATTTTCGCTCGCTTTCCGAAGTGCCGTGTCTGGCCGGTCAATTGGACCCCGGGTTACGGAAAGCGGGAGTGACACGCACATGACCCTTTGGCGACGCCTGCTCGACGCGCACCGGCTTGTGTTCGCCCCGCTGAACAGGGTGATCGATGTTCAACGGCACTTCACCCGGCCGCCCCTGCACCGCAGTTGGGAAAGCGGACAGCATCCCTTTCGCATACGCCTCGACGAAGGGACTGCGGAACATGGGAGATGCGTCGATGCATAAGGACGACTCGGAATGGGAAGAACCGTCCTTCTGGCTCCCTTCCCCGGTTCCGGTTTCCTTTTTGCCAGAATTGGAAAAAGGGGGTCCGGCCGAACTCCTCCTGGAGGCCTACCGCAGGATGGTCCTCGGGCGCCGGTTCGACCGGCAGGCGACGGCGCTCGCCCGCCAGGGGCGGCTCGCGGTCTATCCGTCGAGCCTCGGCCAGGAGGCCTGTCAGGTGGGTGCGGCCCTCGCGCTGCGCGAGACCGACTGGCTGTTCCCCACCTACCGTGACTGCGTCGCGCTGGTCAGCCGCGGCATCGACCCCGTCGAAACGCTCACCCTGCTGCGCGGCGATGCCCACTGCGGCTACGACCCCATGCGTCACCGCACGGCACCGCAGTGCACCCCGCTGGCCACCCACGCCGCGCACGCCGTCGGACTGGCCCACGGCGAGCGCCTCAAGGGCTCCGACACGGTGGCCCTGGCCCTGGTCGGCGACGGCGCCACCAGCGAGGGCGACTTCCACGAGGCCGTGAACCTGGCCGGGGTGCTGCGCGCGCCGGTCGTGTTCCTCGTGCAGAACAATCGGTACGCCATCTCCGTGCCGTTCTCCGCGCAGACCGCCGCGCCCGGCCTGGCCTACAAGGGCATCGGTTACGGCGTCCGTGCGGAGCAGGTGGACGGCAACGACGCGGCCGCCGTGCTCGCGGTGCTGACCGCCGCGGTGGAGGACGCGCGCAGGGGCGGCGGGCCCTGGCTGGTGGAGGCACACACCTACCGGGTCGGTCCGCACACCAGCGCCGACGACCCGTCCCGCTACCGCACGGCCGCGGAGGAGGAGCACTGGCGGGCCCGGGACCCGCTCGCCCGGCTGGAGGCCGCGCTGCGCGAGCGGGGCCTGCTGAGCGACGCGGACGTCGTCGCCGTGTCGGAAGAGGCCGAGGCGGAGGCGACCCGGCTGCGCGAACGGCTGGCGCAGGTTCCCGAAACGGACTCCTCCGCCCTGTTCGACCACGTCTTCGCCACCCCCGCCCCCCACCTGAACGCCCAACGCGAGGCGCTGCAGGGCGAGTTGGAAAGGCGCTGAGATGACACAGGCACTGGAACCGACCTCGATGGCGCAGGCCTTCAACACCGCCCTGCGCGACGCACTCGCCGCGGACGAGCGTGTCCTGGTCTTCGGAGAGGACGTCGGCCGTCTCGGCGGGGTCTTCCGCATCACCGACGGGCTCGCGGACGCCTTCGGCGACCGGCGCTGCTTCGACACACCGGTCAGCGAGGCCGGCATCGCGGGTCTCGCGATCGGGCTGGCGATGGCGGGCTTCCGGCCCGTGGTGGAGATGCAGTTCGACGCGTTCGCCTACCCGGCCTTCGAGCAGATCGCCTCTCACATGGCCAAGATGCGCAACCGGACCCGCGGGCGGGTGGGGCTCCCGATCGTGGTGCGTATCCCTTACGGCGGCGGCATCGGCGCCGTCGAGCACCACAGCGACTCCAGCGAGGCGTACTACGCGCACACGGCGGGCCTGAAGGTCGTGACCCCGGCGACGACGGCGGACGCCTACTCCCTGCTGCGCGAGGCGATCGAGGACCCCGACCCGGTGATCTTCCTCGAACCGAAGCGGCACTACTGGACGAAGGAGGAGACCGCACTCCCCTGCCGCACCGAGCCGTTCGGCACCGCAGCAGTGCGCCGTCCCGGCATCGACGCCACCCTTGTCGCCTACGGCCCCTCGGTCGCCGTGGCCCTGGCAGCCGCCGCGGAGGCCGCCGCCGTCGGCCTGGACGTCGAGGTGCTGGACCTGCGCACCCTCGTTCCGCTGGACGACCGTGCGCTCACCGAGTCCGTACGGCGCACCGGGCGTTGTCTGGTGGTCCACGAGTCCCAGGGGTTCGCCGGCGTCGGCGCGGAGATCGCGGCGCTGGTGCAGGAGCGGTGCTTCGACGCCCTGCGCGCACCGGTGCTGCGGGTCACGGGCCTGGACGTGCCCTATCCCCCGCCGTTGCTGGAGGGCGCGTACCTTCCGGGGGTCGCGCGGGTGCTGGCCGGGCTGCACCGGCTGTCCGGCGTCGACGGACGGCCCGCCGACCGTCCCGTTCCGCCCGCGGCCGGCCGCACTTTCAGCCTCCCCGACCTGGGTGAGGGCCTGACCGAGGCCGAACTCCTGGAGTGGAAGGTCGAGGTGGGCGACCCCGTCGCGCACGACCAGGTCGTCGCCGAGGTCGAGACGGCCAAGTCGGTGGTGACGCTGCCGAGTCCGTTCGCGGGAACGGTGACCGCCCTGCACTGCCCGGCCGGTGAGGTCGTACGGGTGGGAGCGCCGCTGCTCTCCGTGGCGGAGCCTGACAACGCCTCGGGTGCGGTGCTGACGGGGTACGGGACGGGGGCGTCGGAGCGCTGGTCACCCTCACATGCCCGTCAGGAAGGCGGAGTTGAGGCGTCCGATGCCCGAGTGGCGATGAGGGCGACGGCCGAGAAGTTCCTCCGCGCCCATCGCGACACCCCCTCGGTGACGATCTGGGCGGACGTGGACGCCACCGGACTGCTCGCCGAGCGGGCCTCGCGCGGGGCGGGACTGCTGGCGCTGCTCGCCCGGGCCTGTCTCACCGGGCTCGCCGAGTTCCCGGAGTTCAACTCCCGCGTCGACAGTGACCGCGGGGAGGTCGTCCGCCTCTCCCGGGTACACCTCGGCTTCGCCGCGCAGACCCCGAAGGGCCTGGTCGTCCCCGTCGTACGGGATGCGGACCGGTTGCCCCTCGACGCCCTCGCGGCCGAACTGCGCCGCCTGACCGACCTGGCACGGCAGGACGCCCTGCCGGTCGGGCACCGCACCGGCGGCACGTTCACTCTCAACAACTACGGCGTCTTCGAGGTCGACGGTGCCACGCCGCTCCTCAACCACCCACAGGTGGCGATGCTCGGCGTGGGCCGTGTCACCGACCGTCCGTGGGCGGTGGACGGCCGGGTAGAGGTGCGCAAGGTCGTCAGCCTGTCCCTGACCTTCGACCACCGCGTCTGCGACGGGGGCACCGCGGCGGGCTTCCTGCGCCATGTCGTGGACGCGGTCGGGGGTGGGTCGGTGGGGGGCGGTTGACCCACCAGGCCGACGCCGGCTTCAGACGTTGCGGCGGTACTGGCCCCCGACCTCGAAGAAGGCCTCGGTGATCTGCTGGAGGGAGCAGACCCGGGTGGCCTCCATGAGGACCGCGAACACGTTGTCGCCGCGTACCGCCGCGTCCTTGAGGGCGTCCAGGGCGGCCCGGGCCTCGTCGTGGTGGCGGGAGTGGAAGGTGCGTACGCGTTCCAGCTGGGACTGCTTCTCCTCCTCGGTGGCGCGGGCGAGTTCGACGACGACGGGGTCGGCGGTGTCGGCGTGGGGGTTGCGGAAGGTGTTGACGCCGATCAGGGGCAGCGAGCCGTCGTGCTTGCGCTGTTCGTAGAGCATCGACTCGTCCTGGATGCGGCCGCGCTGGTAGCCGGTCTCCATCGCACCGAGCACGCCACCGCGTTCGCTGATCCGCTCGAATTCCTGAAGGACGGCCTCCTCGACCAGGTCGGTGAGTTCGTCGATGATGAACGACCCCTGGAGGGGGTTCTCGTTCATCGCCAGGCCCCACTCCCGGTTGATGATCAGCTGGATGGCCAGGGCCCGTCGTACGGAGTCCTCGGTGGGGGTGGTGACGGCCTCGTCGTAGGCGTTGGTGTGCAGGCTGTTGCAGTTGTCGTAGATGGCGATGAGGGCCTGGAGGGTGGTGCGGATGTCGTTGAAGTCCATCTCCTGGGCGTGCAGGGAGCGTCCGGAGGTCTGGACGTGGTACTTCAGCTTCTGGCTGCGCTCGCCGGCGCCGTACTTCTCCTTCATCGCCACCGCCCAGACACGGCGGGCGACCCGGCCGAGCACGGAGTATTCGGGGTCCATGCCGTTGGAGAAGAAGAACGACAGGTTCGGGGCGAAGTCGTCGATGCGCATACCGCGGGCGAGGTAGGCCTCGACGTAGGTGAAGCCGTTGGCCAGGGTGAAGGCGAGCTGGCTGATGGGGTTCGCGCCGGCCTCGGCGATGTGGTAGCCGGAGATGGACACCGAGTAGAAGTTGCGGACCTTCTGCGCGATGAACCACTCCTGGATGTCGGCCATCATCCGCAGGCTGAACTCGGTGGAGAACAGGCAGGTGTTCTGGCCCTGGTCCTCCTTGAGGATGTCGGCCTGCACGGTGCCGCGCACGTTGGCCAGCGCGTGTGCGCGCAGCTGGGCCGTCTCCTCGGGCGAGGGGTCGCGGCCCTCCTGGTCTCGGAAGCGTGCGGTCTGCTGGTCGATGGCGGTGTTGAGGAAGAACGCCAGGACGGCCGGGGCGGGCCCGTTGATGGTCATGGAGACGGAGGTGGTGGGCGCCACGAGGTCGAAGCCGTCGTACAGCGCCTTCATGTCCTCCAGGGTGGCCACCGAGACGCCGGAGGTGCCGACCTTGCCGTAGATGTCGGGGCGCTCGTCGGGGTCGCGGCCGTACAACGTCACCGAGTCGAAGGCGGTGGACAGGCGGGTGGCGGGCTGACCCTCGGAGAGCAGCTTGAAGCGGCGGTTGGTGCGGAACGGGTCGCCCTCGCCGGCGAACATCCGTGCCGGGTCCTCGCCGTCGCGCTTGAAGGGGAACACCCCGGCCGTGAAGGGGAAGTGGCCGGGCAGGTTCTCCGCGCGCCAGAACCGCACCAGTTCGCCGTGGTCGGTGAAGCGGGGCAGGGCCACGCGGGGGATCTTGTTGCCGGAGAGGGACTCGCGGGTCAGCTTGGTGCGGATCTCCCGGTCGCGGACCTTCACGACCTGCTCGTCGCCGGAGTAGGAGGCGATCACGGCGGGCCAGCTCTCGATCTGCCGCACGATGTCGTGCGGCAGGCGCGCGCGGGCGTCCTCCAGCAGCGCGTGCACGTTCGCGGCATCGGAGCCGGCGTCGGCGAGCTCGGCCCCGACCAGCTCCAGCCGCTGGACCCGCCGCGCCGCTTCGGCCAGCTGCTCGGTGTCGGCGTGGTAGCCACGGACGGTGTCGGTGATCTCGGCGAGGTAGCGCACCCGCTCGGGCGGGACCACCTGCCGGATGCCTGAGGAGTGGCGTACGTCGACCCGCGCCAGGGCGCCCTCGGGCAGCGGGAGTCCCTTCTCGGCGAGGACGGCGGTGAGGTGCTGGTGCAGCGCGGTGACGCCGTCGTCGTTGAAGGTCGCCGCGGAGGTGCCGTACACCGGCATGTCCTCGGGCCGCTTGCCGAACGCCTCGCGGTTGCGCACCAGTTGGCGGCCCACGTCGCGCAGGGCGTCCTTGGCGCCGCGCCGCTCGAACTTGTTGATGGCCACGACGTCGGCGAAGTCGAGCATGTCGATCTTCTCCAGCTGCGAGGCGGCACCGAACTCCGGCGTCATCACATACAGCGAGGCGTCTACGAACGGCACGATCGCCGCGTCGCCCTGGCCGATGCCCGGCGTCTCCACGATCACCAGGTCGAATCCGGCGGCCTTCACGACATCGATCACGTCGGAGAGGTGCTCGGGCAGCTCGCGGCTGCCGCGGGTGGCCAGGCTGCGGAAGAAGACCTTGTCGCCGTCGAGGGAGTTCATCCGGATCCGGTCGCCGAGCAGCGCGCCGCCACCGCGGCGACGGGTCGGGTCGACCGCGATCACGGCGATGCGCAGGGCGTCCCGCTGGTCGACACGGAACCGGCGCACCAGCTCGTCGGTCAGGGACGACTTGCCCGAGCCGCCGGTGCCGGTGATGCCGAGCACCGGCACGTGGCGCGCGGCCGCCGTGGCGCGCAGTTCCTGCCGGAACTCCGGGGGCAGCTTGCCCAGTTCGGCACCGGTGACGGCTCGGGCGATCGCGAACCGGTCGCCGGCCAGGACCGCGGTGAGATCGGCCGGTTTGCCGTCCCAGAGGTCGAAGTCACAGTCCCTGACGACCGTGTTGACCATCCCGGCGAGGCCCATCCGCTGGCCGTCCTCGGGAGAGAAGATCGTCACCCCGCTCTCGCGGAGCCGGGTGATCTCCTCGGGCACGATCACCCCGCCTCCGCCGCCCACCACCCGGATGTGCTCGGCGCCCTGTTTGCGCAGTGAGGCGACGAGGTATTCGAAGTACTCGACATGTCCGCCCTGGTACGACGAGACCGCCACGCCGTGCGCGTCCTCTTCGAGAGCCGCGTCCACGACCTCCCGCACGGACCGGTTGTGGCCGAGATGGATGACCTCGGCGCCCTGTGACTGGAAGATCCGCCGCATGATGTTGATCGAGGCGTCGTGCCCGTCGAACAGTGCCGAGGCGGTGACCAGGCGGACGGGGTGGACGGGGCGATGCAGATCGCTCATGGCGGAGCCTTCCCAGGACACGTCGAAAAACGCGGGCTGAGAAAATAGTAGGACGTCCTAGTAAAATCGCGGGGTCGGGGTGAGCAGAAGCACAGCAGGTTTACCCACGGCACCCCTCTCGGCGGCCGGCCGAGCGGGCGAAGCGGGAGTACAGGGCCGCCCTGCAGCGGGCGTGCACGGGCAGAGAGCCACACGCCTGTGCCGTACGCCTGACCGTCGAGGTGGCGGGCTATGCCGTGGCGGACCTGGTCCAGGCCTCGGCCGGTCACATCGTCATTCGGCGCGATGCCGGTCAGCGCGGCGACGAGCGAGGCTCCGCGCCTCCGCGGACACGGCGGCTGCGGTCGGCTTCACGGTGGACACCGCGCGGACGACGAGACAGCCGACGGCCGCGAGGGCGCGATCCCGCGACGGACTCGGCCCGGGCCTGCGCGGACATGACGCGAGACGACACAGCCGACAACCACAAGGGCGATTCCACCGCAGCCGCGGCCCAGGTCGACGCGGACACGACGCCATACGGCACAACCGACAGCCACAAGAGCGCCATCCCACAGCAGCCGCGGCCCAGGTCGGCGCCGTCGCGGCGGGCACTCGAGCGCCACGCCGGTCAGGGCGGCGACGGCCGCGACTCCGCGGGCACAGCGTGAGGCGGGCAGCCGACGGTCGCGCCGCCAGCGCCGGGCAGGCAGGGCGGAGGCCTGGGCGAGGGCCCCGCCAGCGCCCTGCCCGACGGCCCCGAGCAGCGGGCTCGCGACGAGGCGCCCGTCGGCGCCGACCCGCTGGTGGGCACCGGCTGGGTCTACGAGTACGACCCCGAGAAGGCACTCACACGAACGACCCTCACGGCTTCGCGCCCGACCCGTCGTGCAGCAGGGGCACCTCCCGGGCCTCCGCCAGCCGGGTGCGCAGCTGCGCCGCGTCCCGGCCGGGCGGCAGGCCGTAGGCGCGGCGGTACTCCCGGTTGAACTGGGTGGCGCTGACGTATCCGACCTCCTGGGCGACCTGGGCCGCCGTCATATCCCGGGTGAACAGCAGCCGTCGGGCCTCCTGGAGCCGCAGATACTTCTGGAACCTCAGGGGGCTCATGCCGGTGGCCGCCTTGAAGTGCCGGTGCAGCGTGGCCGGGCTCATCCGGGCCACCTCGCTGATCTCGTCGATGCCGAGCGGTTCGGTGCAGTGGTCGCGGATCCAGCGGGCGGTCGTACGGATCCGGGCGGCGGTCGAGTCGGCGAGCGACCAGTGCCGCAGGACGGGTGCGAGCGGGCTGCGCAGCAGCCGGTAGACGATCTCGGTCTCGATGCGGGACGCCAGCGGACCGATGTCCTCCGGACGGTCGAGCAGCTGGACCCAGCGGGTGACCGCGTCGACGAGCTCCGGGGACATCGGCGCGGTGACCGCCGCGGCGACTGCCACCGGGGGCTGCGGTTCGCTCTCCGCCAGCTCCAGCTGTACGGAGGCGAGGACCTCGCTGTCGATCCGCATGACGGCGGCGCGGTACGGCACCTTCTCGAAGGCGGCGGTGACCGGCAGGTCGAGGGTGAACAGGGCCATCTCGCCGCGTGGTGTGATCCAGCTGCGCTCGCCCACAGCAGTGCGCTTGGCACCGTCGGCGATGAAGCAGATCATCGGCTCGTACGTCACCTCGATCGGGTCCACGAGCTCGTCGAGCGAGACCAGCGACAGCTTGGGCACAGCGGTCTGCGACCACAGCCCCGGGCAGTGCCGCTCGATGGCGTGGGCGAGCCGGTCCAGCATGAGAGCACCCTTCGACTGAGAGGATCAGGCAATCCTATGCGACCGGTGCCCCATGACTCCCGGGCACCGCGTTTCCTAGCTTTGAGGCATGACACAGCACGACAGGAACCTCCCGCACCGCAGGCTCGGCACCCAGGGTCTGGAGGTCGGCGCCGTCGGCCTCGGCACCATGGGCATGACCATGGCCTACGGCGCCTCGGACGAGCAGAGCAGCATCGCCACCCTCCGCCGTGCCCACGAACTCGGCGTCACCCTCTTCGACACCGCCGAGCTGTACGGCATGGGCACCGGCAGCAACGAGGAGCTCCTCGGGCGGGCCGTGAAGGACGTCCGCGACGACGTCGTCCTCGCCACCAAGTTCGGCTTCGACCTGAGCGGTGGGACGGTGGGCGGATTCGGCCTGAACAGCCGCCCCGAGCACATCCGCGAGGTCACCGAGAACAGCCTGCGCCACCTGGGCACCGACCACATCGACGTGCTCTACCAGCACCGGGTCGACCCGGACGTACCCATCGAGGACGTCGCCGGAGCGGTCGGCGAGCTGATCGCCGAAGGCAAGGTGCGCTACTTCGGCCTGAGCGAGGCCGGCCCCGACATCATCCGCCGTGCCCACGCCGTGCACCCGGTGTCGGTGCTGCAGACCGAGTACTCGGTGTTCGAGCGGGCCGTTGAGGCGGAGGTGCTGCCGGTCGTGCGCGAACTGGGCATCGGCTTCGTCCCCTACTCGCCGCTGGGCCGCGGTTTCCTCACCGGCGCGGTGAAGCCGGCCGCCGAGTACCCGGCCGACGACATGCGCAGCTGGGACGAGCGCTGGCAGCCCGGGAACTACGAGAAGAACCTGGCCGCGGTGCGTGAGCTGACCGCTCTGGCGGAGTCCAAGGGCATCGCGGTGACCCAACTGGCCCTGGCCTGGCTGCTGGCGCAGGGCGAGGACATCGTGCCGATCCCTGGCACCCGCAGCCCGCGCCGCCTGGAGGAGAACGTCGCCTCGGCGTACGTCGACCTCACGCCCGAGAACCTCGCCCGCATCCAGGAGCTCCTCCCCCGCGGGTCGGCCGGCTCCCGCTACCCCGAGAGCATGATGCCGACCTGGTAGCCGCGGCCCACCCCGGTTCTCCAGAGGGGCTCCGCGAACGGCACGGCAGTTGAAGGTACGGCACCTCCAGCGATCTTCACCGGTGATCCCTAGGATGAGAGCTCAAGACAACCATTCCGGCCGTCCGACGGGGGGAGTGCCCTGAGGGACGGCCGGGGGTCGCCGATGCCAGGGACCGCTCCCCGGGTTGCGGTGATCTTCCTGTCCAGGAGGACCTTCCGCATGTTCCGAAGTATTGGCAACGCCGTCGTCCGGCATCCCGTCTGGACGATCGTTGCATGGTTATTCGCCGCAGTGGCGATCGTCGCCACCGCCCCGAGCCTGCCCTCGAACAGTGACGAGAGCAGTTTCCTTCCCAAGAGTTACGAGTCCATCAAAGCGGCGGAACTTCAGGAGAAGGCGTTCCCCAGCGCCTTCACCCCGTCCGCGATCGCGCTGTACCAGCGCACCGACGGCGGCAAGCTGACCGCCGCCGACCAGAAGGATGTCGCCCGGATCACCTCCGAGCTCGGCAAGAAGAAGATCGACCAGGTGCAGAAGGTCGTCCCCGGCCAGCCGTCCTCGGACGGCAGATACGCCCTGACCCTGGTCCAGATGGACAGCAAGAACGCCGGTCAGCCCAAACAGGCCGACGCGGCCGAGGTGTTGCGCGAGGACGTCAAGCAACTCGCCAAGGGCACGGACCTCGACGTCAAGCTCGGCGGTTCCGCCGCGCAGGCCCTCGACCAGCAGGACTCGTCCAAGCGTGGCGAGGCGCTGATCGGCATCGGCACCTTCGTCATCATCCTGGTGACCCTGCTGATCATCTTCCGGGCTCCGATCCTGGCGTTCCTGCCCCTGATCACGATCGGGTTGGTGTCGGCGATCGCCAACGGGCTGATCGCCTACGCCACCAAGCTGTTCGACCTCCAGGCCAACAGCTCGATCTCGTCGATCCTGATCGTCGTGCTCTTCGGCGTGGGGACCGACTACTTCCTGTTCCTGATGTTCCGCTACCGCGAACGTCTGCGCCTCGGTGACGAACCGAAGCAGGCCATGATCAACGCGGTCGACCGGGTCGGCGAGGCCATCGCCTCCGCCGCCGGAGCGGTCATCATCGCCTTCCTCGCGCTGGTCCTGTCGACGCTGGGCTTCCTCAAGCAGATGGGCCCGGCCCTCGCGATCGCGGTCACCGTCACCCTGATCGCGGGCCTGACACTGATCCCGGCCGTCGTCTCCCTCATCGGCCCGAAGGTCTTCTGGCCGTCCAAGTCCTGGCAACGCGAGCCGGAGAACGCCCGTTTCGCTGCCCTGGGCCGCGGCGTGCGGAACCGCCCGGCGCTCACCGCCGCGCTCTCCGGACTCGTCCTGGTCGCGCTGTCGCTCGGGACGTTCGGCTACAACGCCACGTTCGACCTGGCGGCCGGCTCCATGCCCAAGACCAAGGAGTCGATGGTCGTCCAGGACGAGATGCAGAAGGCGTATTCGGCGGGTGCCGCCGCACCGACCGACGTCTATCTCTCCAGCACCGACGGCAAACCGATCGACACCAAGCTCTTCGACGCGTACGTGAAGAAACTCGGGGCCGTGGACGGCGTGGCGAACGCTCGCCTGTCGCAGTTGAACAAGGACGGCACCACCATCGACTTCACCGTCACCCTCAAGTACGAGGCGTCGACGGACAAGGCCATCGAGGCGGTGGGCCGGGTCCGCGACGTCGCGCACTCCGAGGCCCCGGACGGCACCGAGGCAGTGGTCGGCGGGATGTCCTCGATCTACAAGGACATCGGCACCGCGGTCAACCACGACTACAAGACGGTCTTCCCCGTCGCGGCCGTGCTGATCATGCTCATCCTGGGGCTGCTGCTGCGCAGCGTGGTCGCCCCCTGGTACCTGATCGCCTCGGTGGGCCTCGGCTTCGGCGCCACGCTCGGTGCCACGGTGTGGATCTTCCAGGAGGGACAGGGACACTCCGGACTGATGTTCATGCTCCCGGTGATCATGTATCTCTTCGTGGTCGCCATCGGCACCGACTACAACATCCTCATGATCGCCCGGCTGAGGGAGGAGGCCCGTGAAGGCCGCGAGCCGCGCGAGGCGGCCAGTATGGCGCTCCGGCATGCCGGTCCCACGGTGGCGGCGGCCGGCTTCATCCTGGCGGCGACCTTCGCCACGATGATGCTGGCCGGCAACGTCCTGCTCACGGAGATGGGTTTCGCGGTCTCCTTCGGCATCGCCGTCGCCGCGTTCGTCATGGCGATGTTCTTCACGCCGAGCCTCACGGCCCTCATGGGCCACGCGGCCTGGTGGCCTGGGCACGCGGACCGGGCGAAGGAACCACCGGCCGCCCCGGCACCGGTCTCCGACGACGGCCGGGACACGGTGGTGCAGGATCCGGCCGGTCGCCGCACCTGACAGCGAGGGCACGCAACGGCGTCCGCCGGGCCGCATGGCTCGGCGGGCGCCGTCCCGTCCCGGCACACCGCCGGGCCGGACACGACCGGCGTCTGCCACCCTGGACCCCGTGCCGAACCCCGCTCCCGTCACCCCGGACGCCCCCGCGCTCATACGGACCCCGCTCCTCACCCAGCAGTGGCTCGACCTCGCCTTCCTCCACTGGGGCGTCGAACCGTCGGTCGTGGCGGGGCTGTTGCCGCGCGGCACGGTCCCCGACACGCACGACGGGCTGACGTACGTCGGCCTTGTCGCGTTCCGGATGCACCGGGTCGGCTGGCTGGGGCTGCCGGGAGTGCCGTATCTCGGGACCTTCCCGGAGACCAACGTGCGGCTGTACTCGGTGGACGCGCACGGACGGCGTGGCGTGGTGTTCCGCTCGATGGACGCCTCCCGGCTGATCCCGGTGGTGATGGGACGCGTCGGCTTCCGGCTGCCGTATCTCTGGTCCCGGATGAGCGTCCGCACGGCCGGGGACACCGTCACCTACACCAGCTCACGCCGCTGGCCCGGACCGCGCGGCGCCCGGAGCCAGATCACGGTACGGACCGGCGAACCCATCGGGGAACCGACCGAACTGGAGCACTTCCTCACCGCCCGCTGGGGCATGCACAACGCCTTCTTCGGTGGCCCCGAGTCGCTGGCCTACCTGCCCAACGACCATCCGCGCTGGCCCCTGTACCGCGCCGAACTGCTCACCTGCGAGCAGGACCTCGTCACCGCGGCCGGCCTGCCCTCCCCGACCGACGCCCCGGTCAGCGTCCTGTACTCCCCCGGCGTCCCGGTCCGCCTCGGCCGCCCGGCACGCCCGGCAGGCATCCCTACGCCCTGACGACCGGGCGGTGTGTTCGCGGGGGCCGGGCAATCTCACCGGGCCCGGGTGCCAAGAGGGCGAGGCCGTGTCCATGTCCATGAAGGGGCGAGTCTGCTGTGAGCCCCTGGCGACCGGCGCGGTCGTCTCCGGCGGACGCGCCCTCGAACTGGCCGCACGGCGGCATGGCGGCCACTTCGAGGTCGTGCCCATCGCCTTCCCGCCCGTTCACGTGCACGACGAAGACGGCCCGTCCGCCGCGCGCAGTCCGTCGCCGACGTCGAAGAGCGCGCCGAGCGGGCCCAAGTCCCCGGGCGAGGACTCGCTGGTGCACGGCAGGCATCTGCGCGTCCCGGTACGGAGCACCACCTGGGCGGGCCGAGCTGTCGCCGGCGATGCGGCACAGGCGCCGCTGTGTGCCGGGCCACTCCAGGAGAGGGAGATCCACCTCGTCCCCTACCGCCGGCAGGGACGGCGTTCCTCGGACATTCACGGCGGGATCACGTCCGAGGGGTTGAACCGGCGCGCGTCCTCACTAGCGTCTGTGGGCGTCCCGACCCATAGGAGTGAGGTGTCGATGTCCGCAAGACGTGTCCTCGCCGGGCTGGCGCTGGTGCCGGTGCTCGCGCTGTCGGCCGCCACGCCCGCGACGGCGTACGACGGCCACCGACCGCCGAAGCCCAAACCGCACTTCGACCTCCAGGCCCACCGCGGTGGCATCGGCATGACGACCGAGGAGTCCCTGGAGGGCTTCGGCAAGGCGATGCGCCTCGGGGTGTCCACGCTGGAGCTGGACACGCATGTCACCAGGGACCGGAAGGTCGTCGTCAACCACGACCGGCAGATCAGCGCGGTCAAGTGCCGTGACACGGGACCGGTGACGGCCGGTGACCCGATGTATCCGTATGTCGGCAAGTACATCAAGGATCTGACGCTGGCTCAGATCAAGACCATGGACTGCGGTTACCAGCAACTGCCCGGCTTCCCGGAGCAGGAGGTGGTCAAGGGCTTCCGGATGGTCGAGTTGAAGGACGTCCTGAACCTGGTCAAGAGCTACCGCGCCAAGCGGGTCAAGCTGAACATCGAGACGAAGGTCGAGGCGGGCGCGCCCGAACAGACCGCGCCGCGTGAGCTGTTCGTGCGGCGGGTCCACGAGGAGATCCACCGCTCGGGCATCGAGAACCAGGTCACCATCCAGTCCTTCGACCGGGGCGCACTGAAGGCGATGCACCAACTGGCCCCGAAGTGGCCCCTGATCGCGCTCACCAACTACGACTTCCTCCAGGTCGGCCTGCCGGGTGCGTCCCCGTGGCTCGGCGGGATCGACGCCGACGACTACGGCGGCGACTTCGTCAGGGCGGCCGCCACGATCCCCGGCGTGAGGGCCCTCTCCCCCAACTACGGCTTCCCGCAGAGCGGCAAGGTCGGCGACCCCGACTTCCGCTTCTACGCCGACCGGACGATGGTCCGGGAGGCGCACGCCCGGGGCCTGAAGGTCATCCCGTGGACCTGTGACGACCCCGCCACCGTGGAGGCACTCATGGACATGGGCGTGGACGGCATCATCACCAACTACCCGAACCGCGTACGGCAGATCATGGCCGACCGCGGCATGCCGCTGCCGAGGGCGTACCGGCCCCGTTGACGGGGTTCGAACCGCCGGCTCACCAAACCCACGTTCTCTTGACGATCCGCTGGTGACCGGCCACAATCCTGGGATGAATGTGACCGGTCACACTCGCGGTTCGGCGAGTATCCGGGATGTCGCCGCGGCCGCCGGCGTCTCCTACCAGACCGTCAGCCGGGTGATCAACGGCCACGCCAGTGTCAAGCAGTCGACGCGGGAGCGGGTGCTCGCCGCCATCGACGAGCTGGGCTTCCGGCGCAACGCCACCGCGCTGGCTCTGGCCAGGGGCCGCAGCAGGGCCGTTACCGTGCTCACCGCCAACACCACGCACTACGGCTACGCCTCGATCCTCCAGGGCGTCGAGGAGGCAGCCCGCGCGGCAGGCTACTCGGTGGGTGTGGGCGTCCTCGAATCGGCCGACGAGGCCGCCGTCACCGTGGAGGTGCAGCGTGCCGCGGACGCGGGCGGCGGACTGATCGTGATCGCGTACGATCCCGCGGGCGTCCGGGCCCTGGAGGCGGTCCCGGCCGGGCTGCCGGTCGTCGGCGTGGTCGAGACCCCGGCGAGCGACCCCACGGGCGACCGGCCGTGGGTGTGGACCGACGACCGCAAGGCCGCCTACGAGATGACCCGGCATCTGCTGTCCCTGGGTCACGAGACCGTGCACTACGTCGCCATTCCCTCCAGCACCCGTCGCACCAGCGCCCGCACCGACGGCTGGCGCCAGGCAGTGCAAGAGGCGGGCGCTCCGGAACCCCCTCCCCTGCAGGGCGGTTGGGGCCCCGCCGGCGGCCACGCGGCGGGCCTGGAACTCGCCCGGGATCCGTCCGTCACCGCGGTCCTGTGCGGCAACGACGACCTCGCCCTCGGTGTGCTGCGCGCCCTGCACGAGGCCGGCCGCCCGGTGCCGGGCGAGGTCAGCGTGGCCGGGTTCGACGACGCCCCGCACTCCGCCTATCTGACGCCGTCCCTCACGACCGTACGTCTGGACTTCACGGGCCTCGGCCGAGCCGCGTTCGCCCTGCTGCATGGCGTACTGGAGGAGTCGGCGCCGGTCGCCCCGCGTCCGGTCTCCGTGCCGGAACTGGTGGTCCGGGAGAGCTCGGGGAGACCGCCCGCCTGAGCCGCCTGCGCTGGTCGGCGGCGGAACAGGTGAGCGTGGCGGGCGGAGCCGGTCTCAGGGCGCCGCCGAGGACGTAGGCGCACATGCCGTCGAGCGGGCGGCCGATGGGCAGCGGGTCCGGCACCTCCGAAGTGCCGGGCCGCGACCGTCAGGCGCGCCACGGAGATGTTCCCTGTCGGCGACGCGACCCGGCGCCGGACGGGAGGGACGGCGGGGCCGGCACTGTCGCTGCCGCCACCGTCCGTCCGGGTCACCAGGGGACGACGCCCTCGTCGTCGAAGAAGCCGCCACGCGGTCCGTCGTCCGGCAGGGTGGCGAGCCGGACGGCGATCGCCGCGCCCTGCTCGGGCGTCCGCGGCGCGTTGAACCCGGTGAAGTCGGTCGCCACATAGCCGGGGCAGCAGGCGTTGACGATGATGTTCGTACCGGTGAGCCTGCGGGCGTACTGCGCCGTGACGCTGTTGAGCATCGACTTCGACGGTGCGTACGCGGCCATGATCGGTCCGGTCTGCAGCGTCAAGGAGCCCATGCTGCTCGACACGTTGACGATGCGCGGCGAGTGCGCGCGGCTGAGCAGCGGGAGCATCGCGTTCGTCACCCGGACGACCCCGAGGACGTTGGTGTCGAGGACGGTGCGGACGACCTCGAGGTCGAGCGTCGTCGGATCCTGCGTGCCGTCTTCGATGGCGCCGGAGACGCCCGCGTTGTTGACGAGTACGTCGAGACGCCCTGCCGTCTGTTCGACGGTCGCCGCCGCTGTGGCGACGCTGTCGTCGGAGGTGACGTCGAGGGCGACCCCGAACGCGTCGACGCCCGCGGCCTGCAGTTCCTTGACGGCCTGCTCGCGCCTGTCGTCGTCGCGAGCTCCTACCGCGACCGTGAAGCCGAGGGTCCCGAGACCCTGTGCGATGGCGAAACCAATTCCCTTGTTCGCGCCGGTGACCAGCGCGGTCTTCATGTCGTTCACGCGATTCATGCTGGGCGAGCCGCTCATGCGCCGTCCAATATCGAACCGGTGCACTGTGATACTCGCCGGGTATCAGTCGGTAGGCTGTCCGTGTGGACGATCTCGAGACCCGCGAGCTTCGGTACTTCGTCGCCGTCGCCGAGGAACTGCACTTCGGACGCGCCGCCGGTCGGCTCGGGATCGCGCAACCGCCGCTCTCCCGCGCGATCGCGAGGCTGGAGCGGCGGCTCGGTGTCCGGCTCCTCGACCGGGACCGGCGCGGAGTCGCGCTCACCGATGCCGGCGGCGTGCTGCTCCGGGAGGCCGGAGCGGCCCTGGACGCGGTCGCTGCCGCCGCGCGCCGAACGCGGCGTGCCGGTGACCCGAAGCGGCCGCTGGTGCTCGCGACCAAGGCCGGGGCGTCCCACGAAGTGCTGCGACAGCTGCTCGACGCGGTGGCGAGCGAACCGGAGGCGCCACCGATCGAGATCCTCCTGTGCGAAGTCGGTGAGCAGGCGCGGCTGCTCACCGACGGACACGCCGACGTGGCACTCATGCATCACCCCTACGACGACCTCGCCGGGTTCGACTCCGAAGACCTCTACGTCGAAGGTCAGGTGGCGATCGTGCCCGCCGGGCATCCGCTCGCGTCACGCGCCGAGCTCACGCTGGCGGACGTCCAGGATGTGCCGGACCTGCCGATCGCTCGCTGGCCCCGGCTCGACGGGTCCTACCCCGACGGGCCCGGACCCGAGGTGCGCACCCAGTCTCAGCTCGCTCAACTCGTGGCGCTCGGCAGGACATTGCTCGTCATCCCTGCCTCCAGCCGTGCCTGGCAGTGGCCCGAACACGTCGCGGTGCCCGTCGTCGACGCGCCGGAGGTGACCACGGTGATCGCCTGGCCGCCGAGCAGTCGCTCGTTGGCGGTCGCGTCACTGGTCGGCGTCGCGGCCGGCATGATCATGTCGGCGACCTGACCCCGGTGACGACGAAAGGGCGGCCGGCCCGGGACCGCCGCGCGCACTGATCAGTGCCGGGCGTCCCACGCGGGCAGAACCGGCCTCGGCGCGGGACGTGTGCGCACCCATCCGTACAGGACCACCGAGCTGATTGCCGCCAGCGCGCACCAGGTCGACACGAACTCCAGCCGCCACAGCAGCCAGCACACCAGCGCGCCCGCCCCGGTCAGGATTCCCAGTGCCGTGAGGCGGCGGTCGCCGGAGAGCAGCAGTGCGCCGACCGTGGCGATCAGGTAGCCCGCGACGAGCAGTTCCGCGTCGGGCAGTCCGATGACGTATGCCATGGTGTGGCCGCGGATCTCGGCCCGGACGGGACGGGTGGCGAGAGCGTGCGCGAGGAAGGCGGCGGTCACGACGCCCACCGCCACCACGGCCGTCACCCGGCGTCCGGTGCGGCGTGGGACCGCGCACCACACGCCCACCGGCACCCACACCGCGAGCAGGGGCAGGGCGATGACGGCCCAGGCGACAGTGGCCGCGCCGGTCCCGCCGCCGGTGTGCCAGATCTGTGCCTCCACCAGTTGATGGGCGCCGAGCAGCAGGGGCAGCGCGGCGAGGGGCAGGTCCCCGGCGCGGCGGGTCCGGGCCACGCAGACCGCTCCGACGGAGGCGATCGCCGTGCCCACCACGAGATCCGCTGTCGCACTCCAGCACATGACACCACCCTGTCAGCTCAGGCCGTCGGCCGTGCGCTCCGCCACGACGCGGGCGGGGCCGGGGCGGACCGCTCACGCGCAGATGTTCTGCGGTGGGCGGAACGTGCGGTCGGTGCCGGAGTCCGTGTTCACCTGCACGCGTACGGTCTCCAACTGCTTCAGCAGCGAATCGAGTTGCCGCTGGGTCGGGTCACGGAAGAACTCCAGGACCGCGCGGTGGAAGGCGTCCCGGAGTTCGGGCGGCATGACGTCGGAGGCGTCGAAGCAGAGGGTGCGGGCGCGGGTGGTGAGCAGGGAGTCGATCTCCCGCTCGACCGGGGTCGCGGATGCCGGCGGCGACAGTCCGGCCGAGTCCGGGAACAGCGGCCGTACCGCGGGAGCCGCCTCCGTCCGCCAGAGCTTCCGTCCGGCCGGGCTCGAGAGGCGCTCCACGAGTTCCTGGGCGTCCGGGTCGTCGCTGAACACGGCGGCCATGTCGCCCGCGACCTCGAAGGCGTCCCGGTACGCGGACTGCCCGTCCAGATAGCGGGCCGACGGTTCCACGGTCACGTCGTCGCCCGCGTAGACGTACCGGATGAAGGCGCTCTGGTGCTCGTGCGTGCAGTCGAAGCCGGGCGAGTCGAGCAGGCCGCGCGGATCTCCCCGTGGGTCGGACACACCCTCGAACGACGTGGTCAGGGACCGCTCGACCGACGCCGGGGAGCGCTTGCCGAGCAGCCGCGCCCAGCTGGTCCAGGCACGTTCGACGGCCGGGTCGCGCCAGTCGAGTCGGCCCGTGGCCCATTCGGCGTAGAGGCCGGGGCCCGCCTGATGGAGCACCAGGTCCTCGATCCAGTCCGTGCCGGGCCAGCCGGAGGTGGCCTGTGAGGCGAGACCCACGCACCAGGTGGGCCGTTCGCTCGGGGCGCCCCTTTTGCTCCACACGAGGCTCTTGAGGTCGACCTTCAGCGGCACCCAGTACGTGCGCCGCAGATTGTCCACCAGCAGGGTCGGCGCCCAGGGCGGATAGGCACGCTCGGCACTCGCCTCGGCGAGGGGCTTCAGCTTGTCGCGGCGGGCGTACTCGGTGAGTTCGCCGATGCTGTTGAGGACCGCCACGTCCGGCGGGTCGTCGGCCTCCAGTTGCGAGACGAGCGTCTCGCGGAGTGAGCGGGTGCCCTCGTAGGTGTACGTCCGCCCGGTCCCGTCGTCCAGTTCGTCGAGGGCCGCTTCGAAGGCCCTGCCCTCCTCGCCGGTCCAGGGACCGAGGACGACCAGCGGGTCGCGGGTCTTTGACCCGCAGCCGGGGACGAGGGCGAGCAGACAGGCCGCGAGAAGGACGCGCAGGAGACGGCTCATGCGACGGCTCCCGGGCGGGTGACGACGAGGTATTCGCGGCGGTAGGCGTGCAGGGCACCGGCGATCACGGCCGCGGCGGTCAGGCCCGCGGGGAACACGAACGGGGCGATGCCGTCGAGGAAGGCGAGCCGCCCGTCGGCGAGTCCGTCGTCGATCCTGGCCTGGAGCGTCTCGATGGCCTGCGGGTCCGGTCCGGCGAAGGGGCGTTCCTCGGCGACCGTCTCCGTCTTCGGGGAGGTCCGCTCGGCCAGCGCGTCCGCGACGGGGACGGTCTCGTGCTGGGCGTCGAGGGCGAGCAGGGCGTCGGCCGTCAGGAACGGCACCGCGAGCAGCGGCAGGGCGGCGACCGCGAGGGGAATGCTCAGTCGGATCCGGAAGCGGCGGTGCAGGAAGGACACCGTCCGCCACAGCCCGGCGGCGAGCAGGGTGAAGGCGAGCACGGCGATCACCGCCGCGGCGATCGTGTCCGCGCCCCAGGCGGCCCGGTCGGCGAGCCGCGCGCGCAGCCGCTCCTCCAGACCGGTCACCCGGTCGACGATCGAGGTCGCGGTGGAACCGGTGGCGGCCGGGCAGGCCGGATAGGGGTTCTCGGTGGTCGGGGCGAGGGCCTGCGAGCAGAGCATGCTGCGCGCGTAGGTGAAGTCGGCATCGCGCAGGACCGGATCGGTGGCATGGCCCTGGGCCCGGCCGATCCAGCTGGTGTAGTCGACGACCAGCGCGGACACGACCCGCAGTTCCTGTTCTTCCGCGACGGTGAGGGCGCCACTGCGGGTGACCTGGTTCAGGCTCTGCGTGGCGCGGGCGATCCGGGTCCGGTACCGCTCGCTGAGTCCGCTGAGTTCCGCCGCGCGCCCCTCGTCGAGGTTCCGCTGGGCCTCACCCTGCGCGATGAGCAGCGAGGCCCGGGCGTCCGCGAGGTCGACCAGCGCGGGCGCCGTGCGTTCCCGGATGTACGCGGAGTCGCCGCGCACGCCCGCGTAGGCCCAGCCGAGCGCCCCGAAGGCGACCACGGCCAGCAGCGGCAGCGCGAGGAGCCGGTCCCGCAGGTAGACGCGGTTGCGGTGGCCCGCGGTGGAGGGCCAGGCGTAGCGGAGGATACGGCGGGCGAGTTCGGTGGTTACGGCGGCGACTGCCTGCGTGAGGCGGAGGGTGTCCTGTGCGAGGGCGCGTAAGCGACCGTCCGGAGCCAGTGGGCGACTCTCTTGCCGAGCCATGGGCTGTCCCTGTGGTGTCGGAAGGCGAGCGGGCGGATCTCGTAGGCGCGGTCCAGGAGGATTTCGGCCACGGCCGCGTCCTCGGGGGCGGTGGAGCGGGCGGCCTGGTGGGCGAGGGTGACATAGCGGCGGGAGAGGTCCTCCCGCAGGCCGTGTTCGTCGGGCGGGAGGCCGAGTCGGGGGTCTGCGCCGGAGGAGAGCGCCGCGAGGCCTGCCGCGTCGAGGGCACCGCGCACGAGGGCGCCCTGTACGGCCTCCCAGGCCTCGACGGTCATCCGGACCCTGGCCTCCTCGTCGGTCAGGCCGTGCGCGTGGAAGAGCAGAGCCAGGCGCCTCAGCACCTCGCCCAAACGCTGCGGCGCCCGGTCGTCGCACTCGCCCGTGCGCACGTACTCGATCCCGATCCGCACGGCCGCGGTACGTGCGGCGGTCCGGTGCCGCGAGTGCTGCGGTACGGCGTCGAGTTCGCGTACGGCCTCCTCGCGCGCCGTTTCGCCGCCCAGCGCGAGGCGGGCCCGTGCGGCGCCGAAGGCCGCGCTGCCCAGGGAGGGGTTGCGCAGTCCGACCGCCTCGTAGAACGTCAGCGCCTCGTGCCGGCGTCGGAGGCGTTCCGCGCAGTGGCCGAGGGCCAGCTTGGGCGCGTACTCGCCGGGGATCGCCGCGTACACCCGGTCGAAGTGCCGCCGGGCCGCGGCGACTTGCCCCCGGGCGAGCGCGAGCAGGCCGTGGTGCCAGTCCAGCCGCCAGTCGTACGGGGCGCGGCGGGGGCCGATCCGTGCCTCGGCTGCCCGCAGTTCGCGTTCGGCGGCCTCGGGTCCGTCGGCCGGGTTCCGCAACCGCAGCCGACAGCGCAGCAGATGGACCTCCGTGGAATCCCGCCAGTCGCCGATGTGCTGGAGCAGGGCCTCCGGGGCGGCGTCGGCGAGCCTGCTCAGCTCGGCGTGGTGCTCGTCGTGCGGGTCGGGGCGCGGGACGGGCAGGCGCTGGGCGACGTCGGTGGGAGTGGGCGGGGCGAACGGGGACGGGGCGTCGGGGGCGGCCCAGTGGGCGAGGGGTGGCGCGGAGCCGAGGGCGCCGTCGAGGGCGTACGCGGACTGGAGGAAGAGCGGCGAGGGTTCGAAGGTCTCGGTGCCGGTGCGCAGCGACCTCAACTCACGGAACACACCCCGCAATTGCTGGTCCATCTCACGTGCGTCGGCGAACCGTCCGGCGGGCTCGCTCGAGGTCGCGCGGTGCAGGACACGGGCGAGGGAGAGCAGACCGAGTCCACGGGGCACGGGGGCGGTGGCGTCGCGGTGTGGCGTCACTCGGGCAGACGGTCCGTCGCGGCCCACCGACAGGACTTCAGGGCGCCGCTCCGCCGCGTCGGCGTGCGCCGCACCGATGACGGACACTTCGCCGACGACGCCGGGTGCCCCGCCGATGTCCTGCGCATCCTCGACACCCGCTGTCTCACCGCCGTCCATCGGGCTCTCACCACCGGATCCCTGAACGCCACTTGACGTCCGGGCGACGCTCGTTGTCTCACCGACGCCCAGCGCCCCCTCAGCACCCGAGGCCCGGCCGACATCCGGCGTACCCCCGGTGACCAGAACCCCCTGGCCGCCCGGTGTCCCGCCCGCGGCCAAGACCTCCCCGGCAGCCCGTGCCACGTCGTCCACAGCCAACGCCTCCCCGACCGCCGACGCACTCGGCGCCTCCGCCGCACCCAGATTCCCGAGGTCCCCCAGCCGCGCAAGATCCGCCGCCGACCTGCCGAGTCCGCTCAGTCGCCGCAGGGTCTCCCCCAGGCTGAAGAGGTCGTCCTGTTCCCTGGACTCGCCGTTCGGGCCCACGGTCGGTGCGCTGAAGCCCTTCGTGGTCATGCCCGGCGCCCCGACCGGGCGCACACTGCCCACGTCGATGATCTTCGTCGTGGTGCCGTCGTGCATGACGTTGTCCGGCTTCAGATCGCCGTAGACCTTGCCGGGACGGTCGGCGTGCAGATACGCGAGGGCGGACAGGATCCGCACACCGTAGGCGAGCACGAACTCGTGGAAGCGGTGGCCACCGAACTCCCCGGGGTTCAGTTCGGCCCGTGCCCGCACCTCCTCCAGCGTGAGCCCGTCCACGTACTGGAGGACGAGGAAGTCACCGACCTCGGGGTGATGACCGTAGTTGAAGACACGGATGATGTCGTCGTGGCCGAGGTCGACAAGGGCCCGCCGCTCCCGGGCCAGCGCGCCCGCGGCGGCCGCCGCCTGCTCCGGGTGCAGCATCTTGATGGCGACCTCGCGGTTGTCGACCTTGGTGTCGAGCGCGAGGTAGACCTCGCCCATGCCGCCGTAGCCGAGGGGCCGGATCAGCCGGTACTGGCCCGCGAGCAACTGTCCGGGAGGCAGTGGCAGTTCCCCAGGATCGCCGCCGGGGGCCCAGCCGCGTCCCAGCAGCGTGATCGTGGGCAGCACTGTCGGATCGGGGTTCTCCGCGGGGAGGTCGACGTGCGCCGCCCTCAGGTACATCGGCTGTCCGGCGACAACCAGCGGACCGAACGATCCCTCGGATTCCGGTACTTCACCGAACGCACTCCCGCCCCGAGCCCCCTTCATGCCTCCTCAGAATAGGGCCAGGTGCCGGGATCGACCCCTCCCTTTCCCCCTCAGAACCGTGATGCCGCGGGGTTCGGCCGGTCGGCAAGGCCGAGATCCCTGTCCCTCGCGGACCTGCGCCCCTCTAGAGTGAGGGGTCCCTGTCAGAAGAGTCCGGACCGCAGCCGTCCTGGCCAGAAGCGGTGAAGGAGACGCGGTGACCCTGCGCGAGAACGATCCGGAGTCTGTCGGCGGCTACCGGATCGAATCGCGGATCGGGACCGGCGGCATGGGTGTCGTCTATCTCGGCCGATCGGCGTCGGGGCGGGCCGTCGCCGTCAAGGTGGTCCACACCCGGTATGCCGACAACCCCGAGTTCCGGGCCAGGTTCCGGCAGGAGATCGCCGCCGCGCGCCGGGTCAGCGGCGCGTTCACGGCACCGGTCGTGGACGCGGACCCGGAGGCGGAACGGCCCTGGATGGCCACGGCGTTCGTGCCGGGCCGTACGCTCGCGGAGTGCGTCGACGAGTCGGGACCGCTGGACTGGCCCGCACTGCGCCGCCTCGGCACCGAACTCGCCGAGGCCCTGCGGGAGATCCACCGCGCGGAGGTCGTGCACCGGGACCTCAAGCCGAGCAATGTGCTGCTGCTGGAGAGCGAGGGCGACGACGGGGCCGTACGCGTCATCGACTTCGGCATCTCGCGCGCGGCCGACAGCGATGTCCGCACCCAGACCGGCATGGTGATGGGCTCGCCGCCGTTCATGGCGCCGGAACAGTTCAGCCGCCCGCACGAGGTCGGCTCCGCGGTCGACGTCTTCTCGCTGGGCGCGGTGCTCGTGTACGCGGCCACCGGGCACAGCCCCTTCGAGGCGGAGAACGCCTATCTGGCCGCGTACAACACCGTGCACGGCGAGCCGCGGCTGGGTGAACTGCCCGAGCAGCTGCGCCCGATGGTCTCGCGCTGTCTGGCGAAGGAGCCCGCGGACCGGCCGACGTCGAGCGAGGTCCTGGAAGAGCTGGCGGGACTCCCGGAGGAACTGCCCGCGGGGAACCCGGCCGAAGAGCCGTCCCGGGCCCCGCAGATCCTGGCGACGGAGACCGTGACCTCGCCGCTCGGTGTCATCGAAACGGTCCCGCGCAGGCGCCGCGGGAGGAAGCTGTGGGCCGCCGTCGCCGTCGTGGCACTGCTCGGCGGGGCGGGGGCGGCCGCGGTCGCCGTGGTGGGCGACCAGCCGGCGAGCTCGGTCGACGAGTTCGACGCTCTCGCCCCGCGGACGGCGCCCAGCGGGACGGCGCCGGCCGGCTGGCGGCCCTGGCAGAACGCGTTGGGGTCGGACGGGAAGGACGCACGGATGGGCATGGGCCCGTCGTGCACTCCGGACGCGCTGGGCGTCTTCTGCGCCTCCGAACAGGTCGCCCTGATGCGGCTGAACCCGGCGACGGGAAACGTGGAGTGGACGAAGTCCATGAGCCGCAAGCAGGTCAGCAGCTTCTCGATGCGTGAGCCCGTCGTCCATGACGGTGTGGTGTTCGTCTACAGCGCGGACCGCTCGCAGGGCGTCGACGCCTACGACGGAAAGACCGGCGAGCGGCTGTGGCGGCTGAAGGGCCCGCTCGGCCAGTTCGAGGCGCTGGGCGGGGTGCTTCTCGTGCGCCTGGACGAGCTCGGGCCTTCCGACACGGCGCGCTATGCGGCCTACGAGCCACGCACGGGCAAGGAGTTGTGGCGGCGTGAGCTGACCTCCACCTCGGCGAGCCCCTTCTACGAAGGCCCCAAGGACACGCTCTACGCCGATCTGCGCGGCGGCGAAGGCGGCATCGCCCGCCTCGACGTGCGGACCGGCAGGACGCTGGGCAGTGTCGACGCCCCGAAGGGCGACCTGTGGCTGGCGACGGTCCACGACGGCACGGCGTACTACGCGCGCTGGGAGGACGACTCCGGCGTGTCCGCCGCCTTCTTCGTCCAGGATCTCAGCAGCGGCAAGACCCGCCGGATCGACTTCCCGTGGAGCGTGGAGCCCGAGGCACCGCCGCTGGTGCAGGGCGACACCATGTACATCTTCGACTACGGCAACGAGACACTGCTCGCCCTCGATGTGAAGAAGGGCAAGCCGCTGTGGTCCAGCTCGCGCGACCTGCGCGTCTTCAGCGAACCGGCCTACCACGCGGGCCGGTTGTACGTGACGATGCCGGACACCAGCATCGTGGCCCTCGATCCGAGGACCGGGAAGGAGATCGGCCGTACCAATCCGTCCTTCGACACCGCGGGCCGCTCCTTCGAGGAACTGTCGCCGAGTTCGGTGCCGCCGCTGCTGGTGGGCGATGTGCTGTACGGGGTCAGCGGGTCGGGGATCTTCTCGGTGGCCGACGTCACCTGAGCGAAGGAGGGCGGGGGCCCTGCCCGAAGGCCGGGCCCCCACCTGCGATCAGGCGGTGTGCAGGGTCAGGCCGTACCGGTTGAGGATCTCGTTGACGGGCTGGAACCAGGTCTCGCCGCCGCTGGAGCAGTTGCCCCAACCGCCGGAGGTCACGCCCTGGGCCTGGTCGCCGCTGATGAACGAGCCGCCGGAGTCGCCGGGTTCGGCGCAGACGCTGGTCTTGGTCATCTGGTGCACGGCGCCCTGGCTGTAGTTGACGGTCTCGTTCATCGCGAGGACCGTGCCGCAGTGCCAGTGGGTGGTCGATCCCGAACGGCAGATCGAGGAGCCGACGGGCGCCACGTTCGACCCGCGCACGAGCTGGTCCGAGACGGTGCCCCAGCCGAGCACGACCGGGACGGTCCACCAGCCGCTGCCCACGTTGACCCAGGCGTAGTCGTTGTCGGGGAAGGACGAGCCCTGGAAGTTGCCGACGTAACTGCGGTCCCAGCCGTAGACGCTGCCGGTGTGCTGGTCGCAGTGGCCGGCGGTGACGAAGCCGCCGTAGACCGAGAAGCCGATGGAACAGCGGACGTTGCCGGTGTAGTAGGGGTCGCCGCCGACGGTTCCGGCGGCGAAGGTGGTCGGTGCGGCGGCCACCTCCCGCACGGTGACGGGACCCGCCTTCCGGGCGCGGGCGACGAACGTGCGGACATCGTTGTCACCCTGTCGGCCGCTGATGATGTTCACCACCACCGTGTTGGCCTTCGTGTCGACGTGCCAGCTGCTGACGGCGTCCGGCGCGGAGGCCTTGTCGATCCGGGCCTGGGTGGCGGCGAGTTCGCGGGCGCTGTGGGTGACGGTGCGGACCGTGGCACCGGTGGCGCGTATCTCACGGAGGGCGGTGGCGGAGGTGTCGGGGGTGACGGCGACGGTCAGCGTGCCCTTGTCGGCGTCGAACCAGGAGCCGCCGTACGAAGCACCCGCCGTCCGGCGGACCTTGGACTCCACAGCCGTGGCCCGCCGTTCGGCGGCGAGCCTTGCCTCGGCTTCGGTCTTCGTGAGGTGGAAGTCCCGCTGCATCGCCGTGAGGAGTCCGGCCGAGGCGGGCTGCTTCTCGTCGGCGGTGGCGGGAACCGTGCCCGCGGTCGCTCCGACACCGAGCAGGAGCAGCACGGACAGGCCCGCGCGCATGATTCTGGTGCGTCTCATGGAGATTGCCCTTCGTCGTTCCAACGGGGTGGGGGTGGAACAGCAGAGTTCTCTGAGAGCGCTCTCAGTGTGGCTCGGGAGAGCCTAGCCGCTGATTATTGACAGGTCCATACCAATACCGAAGTTGGCGGGATCCCGGCACGCGGAACGTGGATTTCGCGCGGCCCGTCCGGGGGATCTTCCCCAGGAACCTGTCCTGCCCGACAAAGGAACAAGATGACGCGTAAGAAAGCACTGGTGGTCCGAGGCGGCTGGGAGGGACATCAGCCGGTCAAGGCCACGGAGCTGTTCCTGCCCTTCCTGGAGAGCAGTGGCTACGACGTCCGGATCGAGGAGTCGACCGATGTCTACGCCGACAGCGCCGAGATGGCCGCCACCGACCTCGTCGTGCAGTGCGTGACCATGTCGGAGATCACCGCCGAGCAGGTCTCCGGATTGAGCACGGCCGTCATGGCCGGTACCGGCTTCACCGGCTGGCACGGCGGCATCGCCGACTCGTTCCGCGCCTCCTCCGACTACCTCCATCTGGTGGGCGGCCAGTTCGCGACCCACCCGGGCAAGGAACCGTGCGAGCGGCGGGGCGGCGAGGAGGACAACTTCCTGCCGTACACCCTCACGATCACCGACCTCGGCCGCGAACACCCCGTCACCGCGGGCATCGAGGACTTCGAGCTGCACACCGAGCAGTACTGGGTGCTCCACGACGACCTGATCGACGTCCTGGCCACCACCACCCACCCGGCACAGCCGTGGCAGCCCTGGCACCGGCCGGTCACCTCCCCGGCGGTCTGGACCCGTCAGTGGGGTGCCGGACGTGTCGTGGTGACGACACCAGGGCACAACCTCGACGTCCTGGAGAACCCCAACGTCCGTACCGTCATCGAGAGGGGCATGCTGTGGGCGACGCGCACCGCATCGGCGTCGTAGGTCTCGGCGTCATCTCCCGCGCCTACCTGGACACGCTCGTCGGCCACCGCGCCGTGCGCGTCACCGCGGTCGCCGACCTGGACGCCTCCCGGTCGGCCGCCGTCGCCGCCGAACTGCCCGGAGTCCAGGCGCTGTCCGTCGAGGAACTGCTGAGCAGCCCGGACGTCGACACGGTGCTGAACCTCACCGTCCCCGCGGCGCACGCCGAGATCGCCCTCGGTGCCATCGGCCACGGCAAGCACGTCTACGGCGAGAAACCGCTGGCCGCCGAACTCACCGACGCCGGCACCGTCCTGGAGGCCGCGGCGAAGGCGGCGGTCGGCGTGGGATGCGCTCCGGACACGGTCCTGGGCACCGGTGTCCAGACGGCACGGGCGGCGGTGCAGGCCGGGGCCGTCGGCCGCCCGCTGTTCGCCTCGGCCGTCATGATCACCCCCGGCCACGAACGGTGGCATCCCCACCCGGACTTCTACTACACGGCCGGTGGCGGCCCCCTGCTGGACATGGGGCCGTACTACCTGTCCGCCCTGGTGCATCTGCTGGGTCCGGTGCGTGCCGTGATCGGTGCGTCCAGCCGGCTCCGCACCGAGCGGGTCATCGGGTCCGGCCCGCGCGCGGGCGAGCGGATACCGGTCGAGGTGGACAGCCATGTCTCCGGGGTCCTCGAACACGAGGGCGGGGTCCTGACGACGATCACGACGAGCTTCGACGGCGTGGCCACCACGGCCGCGCCGATCGAGGTCCACGGCGAGAGGGGCACTCTCACGGTCCCGGATCCGAACAACTTCGACGGTGAGGTACGGCTCCTCGAACTCGGCGAGGGCGAGAAGGGGTGGCGCACGCTCTCGCCGTCCGCGGGCTACGTCGGCGCCGCCCGGGGCGTCGGTCTGCTCGACTTCGTCACCGCCGACGGACTGCGGGCACCGCGCGCGAGCGGTGAACTCGCCCTGCATGTACTGGAGACGATGACCGCCTTGCTGCGTTCGTCGGCCGAGGGGCGGCGGATCGAGCTGTCGACGTCGGTGGAACGGCCCGTTCAGGTGCCGCTGACACCTCCGCAGGAATGGCGGTGATCAGTCCACCGGCCAGGTGTGCACGGGTGCGTTGAGGTGCATGTAGTCCATGTATGTCGTCGTCATCCGCCGCAGCGCCTCCTGACGGTCGCCCACGCCTGCCTTCTCCAGGTGGTGGACCGTCTCCGCCTGCCACAGGGCGCCGTTGCGGGCGGTGACGCAACGCTGCTCGATGACGCCTAGCAGGGGCTCACGCCACTGCGCGTCCATGCCGGCCAGCTCCAGGCCCCGGTGGGCCAGGGGCAGCAGTCGCCGCAACACCAGTTCCGTGACCGGCACTTCGCCCGCCCCCGGCCAGTACAGGCGGGCGTCGATGCCGTCACGGGCGGCGGTGTGCAGGTTCTCCTCGGCGACCGAGAAGGACATGCGCGTCCACACCGGCCGGTCCTCGTCGACCAGGGCGCGCGTCAGGCCGTAGTAGAAGGCGCCGTTGGCGATGATGTCGGCCACCGTGGGCCCGGCGGGCAGGACCCGGTTCTCGATGCGCAGGTGCGGGCCGCTGTCGGTGACGGCGTAGATCGGGCGGTTCCAGCGGTAGATCGTGCCGTTGTGCAGGGTCAGTTCGCCGAGCTCCGGAACACCGCCGCTGTCCAGTGCTTCCTGCGGGTCCTCGTCGTCGCAGATCGGCAGGAGCGCGGGGAAATAGCGCACGTTCTCCTCGAAGAGATCGAAGACGCTGGTGATCCACCGCTCCCCGAACCACACCCGGGGCCGTACGCCTTGCGCCTTGATCTCCTGGGGGCGGGTGTCGGTGGCCTGCTCGAAGAGAGGGATGCGAGTCTCGCGCCACAGCTCCTTGCCGAAGAGGAAGGGCGAGTTGGCCGCGAGGGCGATCTGCACGCCCGCGACGGCCTGTGCCGCGTTCCAGTAGGCCGCGAACTCCTTGGGGGCGACCTGGAGATGGAACTGCGTGCTGGTGCAGGCGGCCTCGGGGGTGATGGCGTCGGCGTACATCGCGAGGCGGTCCACGCCCTCCACCTTGATGCGCAGGTCCTCACCGCGCGCCGCGAAGATCTGCTCGTTCAGCAGCCGGTAGCGCGGATCTCCCGACAGGGCGGTCTCGCCGACGTCCGCCTCGCCCAGCGTCGGCAGGATGCCCACCATGATCAGGTGCGCGCCGACGGCCGAGGCGCGTTCCTCGGCGTGGTTGAGGGCGTCACGGATCTCCTGCTCCCAGGAGCCGGGGCCGCCGGACAGGAGCCGGCGCGGCGGAATGTTGATCTCCAGGTTGAAGCGGCCCAGCTCGCTGGACCAGGCGGGTTCGGCGATCGCCTGGAGCACCTCGGTGTTCCGCATCGCCGGGAGGCCGTCCTCGCCCACCAGGTTGAGCTCGATCTCCAGCCCGACCTGCGGCCGCTCGCTCTCGAAGCCGGACTCGCGCAGCATCTGCGCGAGGACGTCCAGGCAGGTGTGCATCTTGTCCCGGTACCGTCGGCGGTCCTCCCGCGTGAACACCAGGGCCGGCACGTCACGTCCCATCGGGCCCTCCCGAGTCCCCTCGGCGGATGCCTCTCCCGTCCCAGAGTCCCACCTCGGGAGCGCCCCGGACAGTCGGCGGACGCCGCCGGGCGGTGTGCGACGTCTTGCTCACAGAACGTGCCCTCCGGCCCGTAGCCACAGCGGGGCGGCGGTGAAGGGGATGCGGACCCGACGCCAGGCCGGGCCGGTGATCGGCCCTCCGGAGCCCGCGTACGGCAGCCACTCCCCCGGCGGGAACCACACCTGTCTGCGGCCACCCGGCGCGTACAAGGGGGCGACCAGCAGGTCGGGGCCCAGCAGGTACTGGAGGTCGGCCGCGTGGGCGTCCGGGCGATCGGGGTGGTCGAGTGCCATGGGGCGGGCGAGCGGTTCTCCGGTGCGGACCGCGTCGGCGGCGGCGCGGTGGACGTACGGCAGCAGGCTCGTGCGCAGCCGGGCCGCGTGCAGGACGGCCGTGTACGCCTCCTCGCCGAAGTCCCAGGGCAGCCGGGACGTCATGCCGTGGAACCGGCTGAGGGGTGACAGCAGGCCGAACTGCGCCCAGCGGACGAAGAGTTCGGGATCCGGTGTGCCGTGGAAGCCGCCGATGTCGTGGCTCCAGAAGGGGTGACCGGAGAAGGAGAGCGAGAGGCCCGCGCGCAAGGTCGACGCCAGGTCCTGCCAGCTCGCGTTGGAGTCGCCGGTCCACTTGGCGCCGTGTCGCTGGCCGCCGGTCCAGGTGGAGCGGCCCCAGGTCAGGCCGTGGCCCGCGACCTCCTGGGTGACCTCGGCGACCAGGTCGTTGAAGAGCAGGGGGTAGAGGTTGTGCAGCCGGTCGCCGGTCATGCCGTCGTACGCCACCGTCTCCGCTGGCACCGCCTCACCGAAGTCGGTCTTCAGGACCGAGACTCCGGTGGCCAGGGTCTGACGGACGCGGTCCCGGAACCAGTCGGCGGCGCCGGGATGCGTCAGGTCGAGGACGGCCGAGTCCGGCTGCGCGCCGCCCCAGAGCTGGCCGGTCCAGGTGGTGCCGGAAGGGGAGTGCAGGAACCAGCCGTTGCGGTCCGCCTCGGCGAAGTACGGGCTGTCGACGCTGATGTACGGGTTCATCCAGAGGGAGACGCGGAAGCCCTGTCCGTCCAGGTGGGTCATCAGCCCGCGGGGGTCCGGGAACGCCTCGGTGTCCCACTCCAAGTCCGACCAGCAGCTGGGCCGCTGCCAGTAGGTGTCGATGTGCAACACGTCGCAGGGGAAGCCGAGTTCGCGGATACGACGGGCTCGCTCGCGCACTTCGGCCGCGTTGTCCGGGCGGAAGCCGCCGGAGATCCAGGGGCCGAAGGCCCAGTCCGGGGGCAGCAGGGCGGGGCCGGTCAGGTCGTGGTAGGTGCGCAGGCATGCGGCGGGGGTGCCGGTGATGAGGTAGTAGTCGAGTTCCTCGTCGGGGACGGTCAGCGACCAGGCGCCGGTGTTGCTGTGGGCGAGGTCGAAGGAGGCCGCGGTGGTGGTGTCCACGAGGACGGCGTAGCCCCGGCTGGAGAGCAGGAACGGGACGGCCTTGTAGGAGCGGGTGCCGGTCGAGCCCTGGGCGTCCTCGACCCAGCAGTCGACGCGTTGGCCGCGCAGGTCGGGGCCGGTGAAGCGCTCGCCGAGGCCGTAGAAGTGCTCGTCGGGCTCGGTGAACCAGCTGTCGTGGTGGGCGAGTCGGCCGTCCGCGAGTTCGGTGACGCCCAGGGGCAGGACGGTCCTGCGTCCGCTGGGGTCGCTCACGTCGGTCGCCTGTCGCAGGTGACGGTCCGTCAACTGCATGGCGAACGGCGTCAGACGGGCTTCGAGACACAGCGACTCGAGTCGGAGGGTGACGGCGTCCGGTGACTGTTCGACCGTGCAGCGGGTGTCCGTCGGCGCGGTGACCACGGAAACCCGAGGCGCCGCGGGTACGCCGTCCAACCGCAGCGTGATCCGCAGGCAGTTGCCCGTCGCGGGGCGCAGCCGGAGGGTGCCGGTACGTCCTGCCGCGGTGCGTACGTCGAGAGTCACACCGGCCTCGTCCGCGGAGGCGACGGAAGCACTGGCCAACGGGTCCGGCGCGGCCGGGATCAGGAGTGGAGGCGGTGCCACCCAGGGCGCGCTGTCACGGGGATGCATGGCGTTCAGCCCCTCACGCTGCCCGCGGTGAGCCCGCCGACGATGAACCGCTGGAAGACGGCGAAGACGCAGACCACCGGGATGCTGATGAGGGTGGCGGTGGCCATCAGGGCGCCCCACGACGTCCCGTGCTGCCCGATGAAGGCGTTGAGCAGGACGGTGACGGGCTGGACGCCGGGCCCCTCGGCGAGCGTGAGCCCGAACAGGAACTCTCCCCAGCCGATCAGGAAGGACAGTCCGGCAGCCGCGACCACAGCGGGCACCATGAGCGGCAGGACGACCCGCAGCAGCACACCGGACAGTCCGCAGCCATCGACCAGCGCCGCCTCCTCCAGCTCCGGGGACACGCTGCGCATCACGGGACGCAGCACGATCACCGTGAAGGGCAGCGTGAGCGTGGTGTCGGCGGCGATCAGGCCCAGGTAGGTGTCGGTGAGACCGGCCCGGCGTTCGAGGATGAACAGCGGGGCCGCCAGCACAATGGCGGGCGGGAGCTGGGCGACGAGGAGGGCGAGCACCATGGTGCCCGAGCCCCGCATCCGGACGCGGGCGAGGGCGTAGGCCAGCGGGACGCCGAGAAGCAGCGTGAGCGCGACCACCCCGCAGGAGATGACCAGACTGTTGAACAGGGCCCGGGTCAGGCCCTCGTACCCCAGGGCGGTCGAGTAGTTCTCGCCGGTGACGGGGCTGGGTGCCCACTGCGGGTCCGGCGTCTGGATGCGGTCCGGCCGGGTGAGGCTGGTCTTCACCATCCAGTACACCGGCAGCAGGAAGACAGCGGTGGTGAGCGTGGCGGTCGCGGTCAACAGCCAGGGGCGGCGCGGTGGTCTCATACGGCACCTCCCGCCGGCGCCTCGTCCTCGCGCCGCAGCCGTCGTACGTACCAGACACCTGCCAGCAGGGGTACGACGAGCAGCAGCAGGCCGGCCGCGGCTCCCTGGCCGAACCGGAAGAACGTGAAGAACACCTCGTAGACGTAGAGGGAGAGGACGCGGGTGGCGTCGACGGGGCCGCCGCCGGTCATCACGTAGACGAGGTCGAAGACCTTGAAGGTGTAGAGAAGGCCGAGGAGCAGGACGGTCACCGAGACGGGCCGCATCAGCGGGAGGGTGATGCGGCGGAAGCGCTGCCAAGCGCTCGCTCCGTCGATGGCGGCGGCCTCGTGGAGTTCGGGGTCGATGGTGTGCAGTCCGACCAGGAGCAGCAGCATGTTGAAGGGCACGCCGACCCAGACGTTGGCGAAGACCACCCCCGCCATCGAGGTGGACGGGTCGGTGAGCCAGTCGTGGGAGAGACCGCTCAGGCCGACTGCCTGGAACAGGGCGTTGTAGGCGCCGGATTCCGCGTCCAGCATCCAGCGGAAGAGGGTGCCGCTGACCACCGGGGGCAGCAGCCAGGCGACCAGCATGAGGGAGCGCAGCAGGCCGTTGAAGGGGAACGGTCGGGCGAAGAGCAGGGCCAGGGCGAAGCCGATAGAGAACTGGAGCAGCAGCGAGCCGAGGGTGAAGACCAGGGAGAGGCGTACGGAGTGCCAGAAAGCCGGGTCGTCGGCCACGGCCCGGTAGTTGTCCAACCCGTTGAACCGCTCTGCCCCACCGAGGAGTTGCCCCAGGTCGACGTCGTGGACGGACGTCCACACGTTGTAGAGGAGCGGGTAGGCCAGGAAGAGGGCGAGAAAGGCCATGCCCGGCAGGCAGAAGAGGTAGCCGGTGCGGCGGCGGCGCGCGGAGGGCTGGTTCATTGCTCGCCCAGAGCTTTGTCGATCTTCCCGGCCGCGGTCCTGGCCGCGGCGGACGGGGACGCGGATCCGGTGAGCACGGCCTGCTCCGCCTCCGCGACGGCCTGCGAGGCCTCGTCGTAGTGGGGGCCGTACTGGCGCGGCCGGGCCAGGGGCAGCTGGCTGAGGAAGAGCCGCAGGGCCGGGTCCGAGGCCCAGCTGCCGCGGTCGGCGAGGTCCTTGCGGGCGGGAAGTTCACCGAAGGACACCAGGTACGGCACCAGGACCGAGGGGCGCTGCGTGTACTCCAGGACCTCCCACGCCTTGTCCACGTGCTTGCTGTTCGCCATCACGACCCAGTTCTCCCCGCCCAGGCAGGTGGCGGCCTCCTTGTCGCGGGGCAGGGCGACGACGTTCCAGTCGAAGGCGGCCTTCTTCAGGGTGGGGATCTGCCACGGGCCGTTGATCTGCATCGCGGCGCGCTGGTTGAGGAAGCGGGTGTTGACGTCCTGCTGGGTCCAGCCCACGCACTGTTCGGACAGGGAACCCTTGGCGATCAGTTCGTCGAGGAAGGTGAGCGCGGTGGCGCCGTAGGTGCGGAAGGTGTCCAGGTCGCCGCCCGCCTGCCAGAGGAACGGCAGGAACTGGAAGACACCTTCCTCGGTCTTGATCGCGCTCAGCGCCAGGCCGTAGCGGTCGCCGCTGGTCAGCTTCTGGGCGGTGGAGGCCAGTTCGTCCCAGGTGGTGGGGGGTTCGACACCGGCGGACTTGAGCATGCGGGTGTTGCAGTAGAGGGCGAGGCAGTTGCTGTTGTTGGGGATGCCCAGAGTCTTTCCGCCTACCTGGCAGCCCTCCCAGGGTCCCTTGTAGTACTGGTCGGCCTGGCCCCATTTCTTCACTCTGGCGGTGAGGTCGGCCAGCAGATGGCTGCCCCCCAGGGTGTTCATGGCGACGTTGTCGACGATGGCGATGTCGGGCAGGTCGCCGGAGATCGCGCCCAGGGTGATCTGCCGATCCAGCTCCGCGAACGGGAAGGTCCGTCGCTCGATCCGCACATCCGGGACGCCGGCCTCGATGTCCTTGATCAGGCGGTTCATTCCGGGCTGGAAGTTGTCCAGGGTGAAGTAGTCCCACCAGGTGAGGGTCACCGGGCCCGAGGTGTCCGAGCTGCAGGAGGTCAGGGACGCGCCTGCGCCGAGGGCGGCAGCGGCCGCTGTCGCGCCCGAGGCGCGGAGAAAACCGCGGCGGTCGAGGGGGTACGACATGTTCTGCTCCCAGGGTTCGGTGATCGGGTCACAGAAACGGACGTATCAGAAATCCAGCTCCAAACCGGGGAAATCGGGGAGGTCGTTCTCGGGTTCCGAGCCCGGCACCGGCTGGCAGCGTCCCGTGCTGCCGCGCAGGGTGATGAGCGGTTTCAGCAGGACGTGCCGGGGAGGCGAGTCCGATGAGCGCAGCCGCCGCATCATCAGGTCGACGGCGACCCGGCTCATCTCCTTGGCGGGTATCTCGGCGGCGGTGAGGGGCGGGTTCACCTGTTCGGCCCAGGGACTGGCCGCGACGCCGACGACGGAGAAGTCGCGCGGCACGCTGCGGCCGTGCCGGGTGAGTCCTCGGTAGACGCCTTCCAGGGCCGCTTCGTTCATGGTGACCAGCGAGGTCGTCGCCGGGTCCTCGCTCAGGATCTTCTCCACGACCTCCTCTCCCGAGGCGAGGTCGTCGCCGCAGAGGTAGGTGTGCGGGGTGAGCAGCAGTTTCTTCATCGTCTCGGTGTAGCCCTCGTCGCCGAGCCGCGCAAAGCCGTAGCCGCTGTTGAAGAGCTGCTCGGACCGGTTGACGAAGGCGATTCTGCGGTGGCCGAGGTCGGCAAGGTGCTGGACGCAGCCGCCGGCCAGGCCGGCGAAGTCCAGGTCGACCCAGCCGGACACGTCGGCCCGGTGGTTGCGGCCGATGGCCACGAAGGGGAAGCCGGCCTCGGCCAGGCGCTCGACGCGGTCGTCCTCACGGCGGATCTCCATGACGATCACGCCGTCCACCCGCCAGTCGTCGATCATCCGCGGGAACGAGGGGTCGTCATGGGTACCTGCGGGGGCGAGCAGCAGGTCGTAGCCCTGCTGTGCGGCGGCCTCGGCCACCCCACCCACGAAGGCGAGCTGCATGGTGGTGTAGTCACGGAGGCGGCCGGCCGGCGGGTAGAGGAGTCCCAGCGTGTGTGTGCCGCCGCCGGAGTCGTCGGTTCTGGGTCGCGCTGCCATGGTCAGCCGTCCGGGAGGGGTTGTTCGGCCCAGATGGTCTTGCCCATAGGGGACTGGCGGGTGCCCCAGCCCTGGGTGAGCTGGGCGACCATGTGCAGCCCGCGGCCGCCTTCGTCGTAGGTGCGGGCGCGGCGCAGATGCGGGGCGGTGTTGCTGGCGTCGGAGACCTCGCAGATCAGGGTCCGGTCTCGGATGAGCCGGAGGCCGATCGGAACGGCGCCGTAGCGGATGGCGTTGGTGACCAGCTCGCTCACCACAAGCTCGGTGACGAACGCCGCCTCCTCCAGCCCCCACGCCGTGAGCTGGCGGGTGGTCTGGGCGCGGGCGTCGGCCACGATCGACGGGTCGGAGGGCAGGGACCAGGCGGCGACCTGGTCGGCGTGCAGGGCACGGGTGCGAGCCAGGAGCAGGGCCACGTCGTCGGAGGGGCTCTTGGGCAGCAGGGCCTTGAGGATGGTGTCGCAGGTCGTTTCCAGGGAGGCGACCGGACCGGCCAGGCACTCGCAGAGCCGGTTGAGCCCGAGGCCGACGTCACGGTCGCGCGCCTCGACCAGACCGTCGGTGCAGAAGGCCAGCAGACTGCCCTCGGGCAGCTCCAGCTCGGTGCACTCGAAGGGCAGCCCTCCGACGCCGAGCAACGGCCCCGGCGTCAGCTCCACCACCCGGGCCGTGCCGTCGGGGAGCAGTACGGCGGGCGGGACGTGACCTGCGCTGGCGAAGGTGCACACGCGGGAGACCGGGTCGTAGACGGCGTACAGACAGGTCGCGCCGATCTCGCCGCTGACCACGTACGGCTCGTCCGGACCGATGTCCTCCTCGTCCGTGGACAGGTGGGTGACCAGATCGTCCAGGTGGGTGAGGAGTTCGTCCGGGGGGAGGTCCACGTCGGCGAGAGTGCGGACGGCGGTGCGCAGCCGGCCCATCGTGGCGGAGGCATGGATGCCGTGCCCGACCACGTCCCCCACGACCAGGGCCACGCGGGTGCCCGACAGAGGCACGACGTCGAACCAGTCGCCGCCCACGCCCGCGCCGGTGCCGGCGGGCAGATAGCGGTACGCCACCTCGACGGCCGCCTGTTTGGGCAGGTCCCGGGGCAGAAGGCTGCGCTGGAGGGTGAGGGCGTTGGTGCGCTCGCGGGTGTAGCGGCGGGCGTTGTCGACGCCGACCGCCGCCCGGCCCGCGAGTTCCTCGACGAGGATCAGGTCGTCCGGTTCGAAGGGCGGGGAGCCGCTATTGCGGGTGAAGACCGCGACGCCGAGGGTGATGCCCCGTGCCCGCAGGGGGGTGGCCATGACGGAGTGGAACCCGTACTCCGCCACGCGTGCCGTGCGCGTCTCGTGTCCGGCGATCCAGGCGGCGAAGTCGGGGTCGCCCGCGCCGCTGAGCACCGGTTTCCCGTCGGCCAGACAGCGGGCGGGCGGCGAGAACGGCGGGTAGGTGTCCACCCCGCCGAGGTCGATGGCCGCCTCCGGGACGCCCTCCCCCTCGGCGGCGGACTGATGGGCGACCCTGCGGAGCACCACGGCCGCGTCGACCGGTCCCGGCACGGGTTCGTCCCCGCGCAGCACGGAGTCGAGGAGGTCCACACTGACGAAGTCGGCGAGGCGCGGGACGGCGAGATCGGCGAGCTCCTGGGCGGTGCGGGTCACGTTCAGGGTGGTGCCGATGCAGGTGCCGGCCTCCTGCAGCAGGGCGAGCCGCTGGCGGGCCGCGTGCTGGTCGCTGCTGTCGAACGCGGCGGTGCCCACGCCGACGACCTCACCGGTCGCGGGGTCGCGGACGGGCCAGAGCTCTATGACCCAGGCGCGGTGGTGGGTGGAGCTGCGGGGGACGGCGGCGCCCGGGGCGCAGACCGGCTCCGGGGCCAGACACTCGTAGCGCATCGGGGCGCGTTCTTCGGCGACTCGGCGGACACACCGGAGGAAGCCTTCGTCGGCGGGGGCGGGCGCGTGCGGTTCGTATCCGACATCGAGGGCCACTCCGCGTTCGGCATGGCGCATCGCCGGCTCGTCCCCGCCCCTGGCGGCAGGTTCTTCTCCGCCCCGCGCCGACGGCTCCCCGCCCTCGGCTCCTGGCGATCGCGCACCGTCCTCGGCGCCTACCGCTCGCTCCTCGGCCCCTACGGCTCGCGCTCCACCCTTGCCCCCGGCCGGTCGCGCGCCTCCCTCGACCCCGGCCGGTCGCGCGTCTCCCTCGACCCCAGCCGGTCGCACTCCCCCCTCAACCCCAACCGATCGCGCTCCACCAGCGACCCCAGCCGATCGCGCGCCTCCCTCGGCCCCAGCCCCCCGCTCCCCACTCTCCGCCGTCGCGTTCCGGTGCCACGAGCCGGACGTCACGCTGTGGGTGGAGAGCGCGATGGAGGCCTGGTCGAAGGCCCACTCCACCATGGATCGGTCGGGGCCCGGGGAGAGGGCCACGACGAAGGAGTGGGCCGTGCCGTCGCCGCCCAGCGACGGCTGGGCGTGCAGGGCCGTTTCGACGCGGTGGCCGTCACGATGCCGCAGTGCCGCCGTGCCCCTCCATTCCTGGGAGCCGGTGAGGGAGAGCCCTGCCGCCCCGGGAGCTCCCTCACCGAGGAGCAGATCCGTCGCGGCGCGCCCTACGACCTCCGGGGCTCGGTGGCCCAGCAGTCGTCGAGCGCCCTCGCTCCACCCTGTGACCACGCCGTCCAGACTGAGGGTGACCGTCGCGACATCGGATGACCACCCGCTGTGACCGTTCCCTTGATCAAAAGTGGCCATTCTTGCTCAATTCGCGCGGTGAGGTGCCTCACAGACCCAGAGTGCGCGCCGCACAGGAATCGGACAAGTCAGATCCAGGGGCCCGTAGGGGTCCAGCCGTCAGACCCGCATCGCCCGGTATCTTTCACAGCGCGGCTCCCGGATCGCAGCATCCGTCACGCCGCATCTGTTCGCTCACCCCCAGCCATTCCGCCTCGGAGGTCGCGTCGGAGGACACCCCGGAGCGCCGCACGGGGTCGAGGGCGTCCACGAGGTCCGCCTGCTCGAAGGGCACACCTCCGCGCAGCACCGCCACCGTGCGGATCAGGGTGTGGAAGTCGGTGAAGGGGTCACCGTCCACGACCGTGAGATCGGCGAGCTTGCCCTCCTCCAGCGTGCCCAGGTCGGCATCGGCGCCGAACACGCGGGCGGGCAGCAGGGTGGCGGTGCGCAGGGTCTCGGCGGGAGACAGCCCGCCGCGGTGCAGCGCCCGCAGGGCGAGGTGCAGATGCAGACCGACCGGCACAAGCGGCTGGTCCGTGCCGAGCGCGATCTGACCGCCGTCGGCCAGGATGCGCCGGTACACGGCCACCTCTCGGTCCAGAGTGGCCAGTTGAGCTGCCGTGGGCGGCTGCCCGGCCTGCTGGCGGACCAACGCGGTGTCCCACGGCGGCATCAGGGAGGTGACACGGCGGTCCTCCGCGAGCGCGGGGTCCGCTCCCAGCAGGGCGAGCGCGGTGAACGGGGTGGCGACGAGATGGAAACCTGCCGTGGTGTAGATCTCCTGGACATCCTCATGGACACGACCCGTGGCGGTGGTCGCGTGTCCGAACTCCAGCCGCTGCGTGGCCTGCAGATGGGTCGTCAGGTCCTGCCCGAGCTGCACGCCCGGCGTACAGAGATGGCTGCCGCTGCGCACACCGAGCCGCTCGTGCGCGAAGTCCGCGGCCTCCTTCATCACCCAGCCCGGGGCGCGGACGTACGTCTTCACGAAGTCCCAGTCCAGTGCCGCCCCGCGCTCCAGCGAGCGCCGCAGTCCCTCGGGGGTGCGGTGCGCGCGGCCCATGCTGTAGGCGACGCGGGCCCCGTCGAGCAGTTCACCGGTGGCCAGCAGTCGCGGCCCGGCGAGTGCCCCGGCGGCGACCGCCTCGCGGATACGGGCCTGCTCGTAGGCGAAGCCTCCCAGGGAGACGGCGGTCGTGATGCCGTAGGCGAGTTGGAGCGCGGTCTGGCGTCCGCCGTAGGTGCTCTGCCACGGGTGGGTATGCGCGTCCCAGAGTCCTGGGAGCACGGTGCGGTCGCTCGCGTCGACCCGGCGTGCGGCCGATCGCCCGGTGCGGTGCGGGGAGATGTCCGCGATACGGCCGTCACGGATCAGGATGTCGATGTCCTCGCGGACGACCGGTCCGGTGCCGTCCCAGAAGCGGCCGGCGTGCACGAGGGTGTCGGCGGGGCGGGGACGCCGGTAGTCCAACGGCACCTTGACGGTACGGGTCTTGCCGCTGCGGACGTCGATCAGGCGCAGGGTGCCGGCGGAGAGGTAGAGCAGGGTGCGGGCGTCGGCGGACCAGGAGGGGTGGTCGGCGGGCTCGGTGGTGAGGCGGCGCGGCTCACCGTCGGGGGTTCCGTCCGGGCGGACCGGCAGCAGCCACAGAGCGGACTCGGCGACCACGGCCATCCAGCGGCCGTCCGGCGACCAGACCGGGCCGGAGTCGTAGCGGTCGGAGAGGGAGGTGTGCGGGGCGAGGGCGTGCAGGGCGGCGCTGCCGGTGGTGGTGTCGACGACCCGGATGAGGTTGTAGCCCTCGCGGAAGCGCTGGTTGAGCCGGTTGCGATCGCACAGGGCGATGTACCGCCCGTCGGGAGACCAGCTGGGGCGGCCGGGCAGACCGCCCGCGCCGAGCGGTGCGACGAGGGTCCGTTCGCTGCCGTCGGGCAGGTCGCGCACGACGAGGTTGCCGGACATGTCAAGGCAGGCCAGCCGGGTCCCGTCGGGCGAGAGGGCGGGGAAGACCCGGCCGCCGTCGGCCAGCACGGTCTCCTCGCCGGAGTCGAGGTCCCGGCGCCGTACGGCGAACAGTCCGTCCCGGTCGTCGGCGAAGACCAGCCCCGTGCCGTCGGGTGTCCAGGTCGGCCCCAGCACATAGCGGGTGTGCGGGACCTGGAGCACCCTGCGGGGTGCGTGCCCGCCCGATGTCCGGGCGGTCCACAGGGAGTTGAGCGCGGCGAAGGCGACGCTGCGGCCGTCGGGCGAGAGGGCGGGCAGATGCAGGGCGCGCACGGGCCGGGTGCCGGCGCCCTCGAAGTCGTACGCCTTGCCGCGGTAGCGGGGCCGTTGCACGGGCATCGCGGCTCTGAACGGGATCTCCTCCGCCGCCGCGGGCGCCTCGGGGTCCGCGAGGCGGAAGTGGCCGTCCACCGCGAGCAGGAGCCGTTCGCCGTCGGTCCAGCGTGGCGGCGCCGGAAGGACGTCTCCGTCGACGGCGATCGGCGTGCCGTCCACGACGAGGGTGCACGAGGCGCTGGGTGCGGGCGTGGTGCGCAGATACGCGAGGCGGCCGCCGGGTGAGACGGCCGGGGTCATGAGCTGGGCGCCGGAGTCGTCGGTGTGCTCGACGGTGACCGGTCCCGACCCGTCGGCGGCGACCGAGGCGACGGTGTCGGCGCGCAGGGTGCCCGTGGTGGTGACGGCCGCGCGCACGAACAGCACGTGCTCGCCGTCCGCCGACCATGTGGGGTCGAAGTCCTCCCAGGCACCGCCCTGCGCCGGGCCCTGCTGGGCGGCGCGTCCGGTGAGCCGGGTCAGCGCGCCGGAGCGCACGTCGACGACCCAGATGCGGTACGGGCTGCCGACCACGGTGTCGCCGCCGCGCTCGGAGGCGAACGCGATCCGGGTGCCGTCCGGCGACCAGGCGGGGCCGCGGTCGTCCCAGGGCCCGTCGGTGAGCTGCCGTAAGTCGCTGCCGTCGGACCGCAGCGTCCAGAGGTGGAAGCCGCCGCCGCGGTAGGCGCACACGACGAGGCGGTCGCCGTCGGGCGAGAACTGCGGGCGGGTGGGTTCGAGGCCGGGCGAGGTGAGCGCGAAGGCGGTGCCACCGTTACGCGGAATCGACCAGAGCACGTTCTGTACTTCGGCCACGAGCCGGTCGCCGGCCGGGGAGAGCGTCGCGGAACCGCCGGTGGCGGCGGTCAGGGAGAGGGTGACCGAGTGGGAGGGGGCGGCCGAGGCGGGGGTACCCGCGGCCGCGACGGCGGTGGCGGTGACACCGGCGGCCTGGAGGAATCTGCGGCGGGAGAGCGGACCGGGCCGGAAGGTGTCAGGTGTGCCGTGGGCGTCCAAGGGAGCCTCCAGTGCGCGGGAGAGGTGCCGGTCGACAAGGGCCCTTCCCCGAAGGTGCCGGTCCTGCGCCCGAACACCGGGTCCGGGAGCGGTTTTTCGCCCCCGGACACCAGCCCCTCAGCTCACAGACCGTCACGCACCATCGCGGCGACGATCTGCACGTGGCGGTCGGCCGCCGTGCCGGAGAACTCGTTCTCGTAGTTGAGGCCGTACGGCCAGAAGTGCCCGCCGCCGGTGGACAACTTGGCCGAGGAACCGTCGAACTGCCGGACGAGAGCGGTCGCCTGAGCACCCGTCCAGGTGCCACTGCCACCGAGGGAGGACCAGCCCGGGCTCGTGCCCACCCCGATGGTGTGGGCGATCTCGTGCAGAGCGGTCCGCTCGGTCATGTAACTGCGGTTGCTGCCGAAGCGGATGGTTCCGTTGAGGTTGCCGTCCGCGGTGGGCACGCTCGTGTCGTAGCGGACCGTGATGGACTTCCCCAGGTCGCTGAGGTTGTTGTAGCGGGCCACGGCGGCGTTCATCGCCGAGGTGATGAGGGTGTACGCCGCCTGCTGGTCCGCGGTGGGGTTGCCAGCCCGCTCCAGGGTCCAGGTGATGGTGGCCGCCGCGACCTGTTCCCGGGGTGCGGGCGCGGCGGGCGCGGCGGGCGGGGCGGCCTGGGCGATGCCGGGGCCGGCCAGGAGCAGGGTGGCGAGCGCTGCTGCCACTGCGGTCTTTCGTGGGTTCATGTGGGGGTCCTCTTGTGGGGGGTGGATCCCGTGGGGGGAAGTCGAGGCATGAACTGGAAAGCGCTTTCCAAGGCTTCACGGATGCTAATGAGCTGTCTTGACCATGTCAACGACTTCGGCGCGCGCGGAACTCAGCGCCCAGCAGTCAGCGCACGCGGGACTCAGCGCACCAGGCACGGACGCTTCGCGTCGAACGTCCAGCCCTTGATCAGATACTGCATCCCGGCGGCATCGTCACGGCCCGCCGAGGCCACCTCCTCGTGCAGTTCCTGAGCGGCCCGGAGCCGGTCGCGGTCCAGGCGGACCCCGAGGCCGGGCGTGTCCGGGACGGCGACCTCGCCGCCGGTGATCCGCGGTGGTTCGACGGTGAGCCGTTCCAGACCTTCCTGCCAGATCCAGTGGGTGTCGAGGGCGTTGTACTCACCCGGGGCGGCGGCACCGCAGTGCGCCATCATCGCGAGCGAGATGTCGAAATGGTTGTTGGAGTGGCAGCCCCAGGTCAGCCCCATGGCATGGCACAGCTGCGCGACCCGGACCGAGCCCTGCATGGTCCAGAAGTGCGGATCGGCGAGCGGGATGGACACCGACTGCAGGGCCAGGGCGTGGGTCAGCTGCCGCCAGTCCGTGGCGATCATGTTGGTCGCGGTGGGCAGCCCGGTGGCCCGGCGGAACTCGGCGAGGATCTCCCGGCCCGAGTAACCGCCTTCCGCACCGCACGGATCCTCGGCATAGGCGAGCGTGCCGACGAGCGGACGGCACAGCTCGACCGCCTCGCGCAGGGACCAGGCACCGTTCGGATCGAGGGTGATCCGGGCCTCGGGGAACCGGTCCTTGAGCGCGTGTACGGCCTTCACCTCCTCGCTGCCCGGCAGGACACCGCCCTTGAGCTTGAAGTCGCGGAAGCCGTAGTGGTCGTAGGTGGCCTCGGCCTGGCGGACGATCGCCTCGGGGGTCAGTGCCTCCTGGCGCCGGATGCGGTACCACTCCGCTTCCGCGCCGGGCTCGCGGACGTAGGGGAGGTCGGTGCGGTCAGGGTCGCCGACGTAGAAGAGGTAGCCCAGGACCCGTACCGCATCGCGCTGTCGGCCGTCGCCGAGCAACGCCGCGACCGGGACGTCGAGGTGCTGTCCGAGCAGGTCCAGGAGCGCCGACTCAACGGCGGTGACCGCGTGCACGGTCGTCCGCAGATCGAAGGTCTGGGCGCCGCGACCGCCCGAGTCACGGTCGGCGAAGGTGTCGTGGATCGTGCGCAGGACGCGCTTGTAGTCGCCGACGCGGGCCCCGACGACCAGGCGCTCGGCGTCGCGGAGGGTCCGTGTGATGCCGTCGCCGCCCGGCACCTCGCCGAGGCCGGTACGCCCCTCGGAGTCCTCGAGGACGACGACGTTCCGGGTGAAGTACGGCGCGTGGGCGCCGGAGAGGTTCAGGAGCATGGAGTCCCGGCCGGCGACGGGGTGGACGGAGAACTTCGTGACGACGGGCTGGCTCATGGTGAGACGGTGTCCTTCTGACGAGAGATGAGGGAGAGGTCAGACATTCAGGGCGTCCAGCACCTGTTCCAGGACCAGTACACCGCCGAGGCCCAGGATCGCGAGTACCGTCGTGTAGGTCGTGCGCGCCTTGATCGCGTCGATGACGGACAGGTTGAAGTACTCCTTGAACATCCAGAAGCCCGGGTCGTTGACGTGTGAGAAGGCGATCGACCCGCAGGAGACGGCGAGCACCATGACCTCGGCGTGGACCCCGCTTCCCGCGAGCAGCGGCAGTGCCACGCCGGAGGCGGTGACGACGGCGACGGTCGCGGAGCCGAGCGCCACCCGCAGGATCGCGGCGATCAGCCAGGCCAGGATGATCGGCGAGATGGACCAGCCGTCGGTCGCGTCCTTGATGTAGTCGGATATCCCGCCCTCGACGAGGACGTTCTTGAAGGCACCGCCCGCGCCGATGACCAGCAGGATCATCGCCATCGCCTGGGCGGCCTCCTTGCACGAGGTGCTGACCTCGGCCAGGCTGCGCCCCATGCGCGGCCCGAAGACCCAGACGGCCACGAGCAGCGTCAGCAGCAGGGCGATCGGCGCGGAGCCGATGAAGGCGACGAAGTGCAGCCCGGCGCTGTCGCCCGAGGTGGCCAGGTCGGTCACCGCGGCACCGGCGATGAGCACGACGGGCAGCAGGGCCACCGCCAGCGACCAGCCCATGCCGGGCATCTCCTCCTCCTCGAAGACCCGTTCGCTGACCAGGCCCTTGGGGATCTCGGGGTTCATCCGCCGGACGAACGGCAGGCGTGGCCACAGCAGCGCGATGAACGCGCCGACGGGGACCGCGATGAACAGGCCGTAGAACAGGGTCAGTCCGACGGAGGCGTGGAAGGTGGCGGCCACGGCCGTGGGGCCCGGGTGGGGCGGCAGGAAACTGTGCATGGTGGACAGGGCGATCGACATCGGCAGCCCCACCCAGAGGAGGTTCACCCGGGTGACCCGGACGAGGGTGAAGGCGACCGGCACGATGATCACGAAGGCGACCTCGTAGAACATCGTCACGCCGATGAGCATCGCGGACAGCACCATGGCGACCTGCACCCAGCGCGGGCCGCAGACGTCGAGGAGCTTGCCGGCGATCCGTTGCGCGGCGCCGGAATCCCCCATCACGCGGCCGACCATGGCGCCGAGCCCGATGGTGAGCATCGTGTCGCCGATCTGGTCCCCGATGCCCTCGGAGAGGACGTCCGGGATCTCCTCCAGGCCTATCCCCTGCACCAGGGCGACGCTCACGGCGACCAGGAGGAGTGCGACGAAGCCGTTCAGTCTCAGCTTCGTCATCAGAAAGAGCAGGACGAGGACGCTGATCCCGACCACGACGAGCGGCATGTGTCAGTTCTCCTTTGAACTGGCAGTGCGGTGAGGCGCGTTCACCGGAGCATCCCTTCAGGTCACTCTGCTGAACGCGATCCGCATACAAAGACGTTGTCTACATATGAGGACGCAGGCTAGATGTAGCAATCACCGGGGGTCAATGGGGTGTGCACGAATCGCCCTGCGATCGGCCCGTGTCGCAGCGCGCGGGCGTACCCGAGGGGAAGTCGGCGGTCCGTACCGTCGCGGCGCTCGGACAGCTCGCCGCGCGGGGCGACGGCCTGCACGGCTGCGCGAACTCACCGAGGCGTTGGGCGTGCCGCGCAGCAGCGTGTACACCCTCCTCCAGACCCTCGTGGAGTGCGGCCGGGTCCGTACCGACGTGACCGATTCCTCTACAGCGTCGGGATCCGCGCCCTGCTCACCGGGACCAGCCATCCGGACAGCGACCGGTGTGTCCGCGCGGTGCGGCCGTATCCCGACGAGGCGTCGGACGCGCTCGGCGAGACCATCCACCTTGCACAACCGGACGGTTCGGACACGGTCCACCTGACGGCACGAGAAGCACACGAGCCCCTACGCACCATCAACCGCCTGGGCCGACAGGCGCCCGCCCACGCCGAGACGCCGGGCAAAGCGCTGCTCACGGAACGCGCCGACGACGAACTCCCGCCCGGAGAAACCATCCACCTTGCACCACCGGACGGTTCGGACACGGTCCACCTGACGGCACGAGAAGCACACGAGCCCCTACGCACGATCAGCCGCCTGGGGCGACGGCCACGGCCCACCGCCCGCCAGGAACTCCGGCGACCAGCGGAGCTTGTCGATACGTCCTGACAAATCTATTGACATCACCAGCGGGGCATTTCATAGTACGACCACCTAGCGCGCACTAGTAACGCGCTCTAGTAGCCCGATGCGCGGCCCACACCCATAGCTGCCGCGACAACATCTCCCGCCGCACAAGGCGCTCCAAGCCGCCTGCCCGCGCTCTCCGGACCGGGCGGAACCCCTTTGTCGACGCCGGATCCTCATTCCCATTCGAACAGCACAGCGAGGTGCAAGGGACATGCACAGAAACCACCGAGCCGCCGCCCTGGCCGCGACCGTCCTGGCGGGCACCCTGCTCGCCGCCGGCTGTTCCAGCAGCTCCGGCGGCAAGCAGTCCGAGGACAACAGCGCGGACGGCGCCTCCGCGGGCAAGGCGAGCACTCCGCGGATGACCATCGCCATGATCACCCACGCCGAGCCGGGAGACACCTTCTGGGACCTCATTCGCAAGGGCGCTCAGGCCGCTGCCGCCAAGGACAACATCAAGCTCGTCTACTCCGCCGACCCCAGCGCCGGCGCCCAGGCCAACCTGGTCCAGAACGCCATCGACCAGAAAGTCGACGGCATCGCCCTGACCGCCGCCAAGCCCGACGCCATGAAGGCCGTCGTCGCCAAGGCCGAGAAGGCCGGCATCCCGGTCACGGGCTTCAACTCCGGCCTGGACGACTGGAAGCAGCTGGGCATGCTGGAGTACTTCGGCCAGGACGAGAACATCGCCGGCCAGGCCTTCGGCGAACGCCTCAACACCCTCGGCGCCAAGCACGCCCTGTGCGTCGTCCAGTCCCAGGGCCAGGTCGCCCTGGAATCCCGCTGTGCGGGCCTCGCCAAGGGCTTCAAGGGCAAGACCGACAAGATCTACGTCACCGGCACCGACATGCCCTCCGTGAAGTCCACCATCACCGCCAAACTCCAGCAGGACTCCAGCATCGACCAGGTCGTCACTCTCGGCGCTCCCTTCGCCCTGACCGCCATCCAGTCCGTCAAGGACGCCGGCAGCAAGGCCAAGGTCGCGACCTTCGACCTCAACAAGGACCTCGTCACCGCTGTCCAGAACGGCACTGTCGAGTTCGCCGTCGACCAGCAGCCCTACCTCCAGGGCTATCTCGCCGTCGACGCGCTGTGGCTCTACAAGAACAACGGCAACTTCAGCGGCGGTGGCGAACAGCCGGTGCTGACCGGCCCGGCCTTCGTCACCAAGGACAACGCGGACTCCATCGCTGCG
>NZ_KQ948674.1 GCF_001514145.1 Streptomyces canus | reverse complement strand
GCCTAGTGTGCTGCGCCAGAAATCCTGATGGTTAGTTCTGCTCTGTTTTCTGGCTGACGGTTCCGACCTTGGTGAGGTAGTCGGCGAGGGAGTTGAGGATCTCGTCGGCGGTCTTGGTCCAGGTGAAGGGCCGTGGGTTCTCGTTCCAGGTGTCGATCCATGCGGTGATGTCGTTCTCCAGGGCCTTCACGGACTTGTGGACGCCGCGGCGGATGAGCTTGTCGGTCAGCAGGCCGAACCACCGCTCGACCTGGTTCATCCAGGAGGAGCCGGTGGGGGTGAAGTGGATGTGGAAGCGCGGGTGTTTGCCCAGCCACGTCTTGATCTCGGCAGTGTTGTGGGTGGCGTAGTTGTCGCAGACGATGTGGACGTCGAGTCCGGTGGGCACCGCCTTGTCGATCCGGACCAGGAACTTCTTGAACTCAATCGCACGATGGCGGCGGTGGAGTTGGGATATGACGGTGCCGTCAGTGATGTTGAAGGCGGCGAACAGGCTGGTGATGCCGTGCCGCAGGTAGTCGTGGGTGCGGCGTTCGGGCATGCCCGGCATCATCGGCAGGACCGGCTGCGAGCGGTCCAGTGCCTGGATCTGGGACTTCTCGTCCACACAGAGCACGACCGCCTTCTCGGGCGGGTGGTGGTACAGGCCGACGACGTCGACGACCTTGGCGACGAACCGCGGATCGGTGGACAGTTTGAAGGAGTCCTGCAGGTGGGGCTTGAGGTCGAACTTCTTCCAGATCCGGCCGATGGTCGACTTCGACAGGCCGGTGCGCTGCGCCATCGAGGCCCGTGACCAGTGCGTGTCCCTGCCCGGAGTGGACTCCAGGGTGGCCACGATGACTTCCTCGACCCGGTCGAGGAGGACCGAGGGCGGCCGGCCCGAGCGGGGCTCGTCGTGCAGACCGTCGAGGCGTTCGGCAACGAACCGGGCCCGCCAGCGGTCCACGGTCGACCTGTCGATGCCGAGGTCGGCAGCGGCCTGCTGGTTCGTCCCGCCCTCCGCGCAGCGCAGCACGATCTTGGCCCGCAGCGCGAGGAACTGGGCGGTCTTCGCCTGCCGCGCCCACTGCGTCAGCTGCCTGCGCTCAGCCTCTTCCAGGACCAGGTCGGCCTTCGGCCGGCCGATCCAGCCGGCGTCCTCAAGCCCGGCCATCCGCTCCGCGGCGAAAGCCCGCCGCCACTTGCCCACCGTCTTGGCCTGAACACCGACGACCCGCGCCACCCCCGCGTTTGACATGCCGTCAGCGCACGCCAGGATGATACGGGCCTTCTCGGCCGAGCGCCGGTGCGGCAATTCCGTCCGGCGCACCAACTCGGCACGCTCGGCCTCGGACAGCGTGATCTCCACAGCAGAAGGCCCGGGATGCGACATGGCAACAGGGTAGTAAATAACCATCAGGATTTCTGGCGCAGCACACTAGTGCCGTGGCAGGCAACGTTTGCCCGTCAAGGAGCGGCGTCCGGTGTGTGCTCTCGGCGTGCCGGCCGGAAGTCCTCGTACTGGACGTACTTGGGCTTTCGGCCGGTGCGGCGAAGGGGGTCCCCCCGCCCGAGCCGGGCGAAGCCGGTTCGAGGGTGGGGGCGCGTGCCGGGCGTCGCGACGGGGCGAACGTTGCCTGCCGCGGCACTAGCCTCACGGCGGTTCCGCGACGTGCCCCCGGCCGGCAGGCCGGGGGCACGTCCGTGTCGGTGCCTCGTCCGCGTACTGGGCCGGAATTGCCCCTGCTCGGCAGCCGCACGTAGGTTGGGCGCCGATCACTGGCGTGTTTTGCAGGTCGAAAGGTACGGCCCGGTGGGACGACGCGAGAAGCCGCTGGACCCGGATGCAGGGCCGGTGCAGCGGCTGGCGCACGAGTTGCGCCTGCTGCGGGAGAAGGCGGGCACGCCGCCGTACCGCGAGATGGCCGAGCGCGCGGGCTACTCGACGACCGCCCTGTCCCAGGCGGCGGCCGGCGACCAGCTGCCCTCGCTCGCGGTGGTGCGGGCGTACGCCCAGGTGCTGGACGCCGACCCCGACGAGTGGGAGCGGCGCTGGCAGGAGGCGGACGCGCAGGTGCGGGCGCCCTCGGCCGAGGAGCGGGCCCCGTACCGGGGGCTGGCCCGGTTCGAGCCGGGTGACAGCGACCTGTTCTTCGGCCGGGACAGGCAGGTCGGCGAGCTGCTGGGCCTGGTGCGTGCGCACCGGTTCGCGGCAGTGTTCGGCCCCTCCGGCAGCGGCAAGTCGTCGCTGCTGCGGGCCGGGCTGATCCCGGCCCTGCGGCAGGAGCAGCGCGCCGACCGCCCGGCGGTGATCCGCGTGCTCACGCCGGGTGAACAGCCCGCGCACACGCACGAGGAAGCCCTCCTCCCGAAGGACGGCGACCTGGACACCTGGGTGCTCGTCGACCAGTTCGAGGAAGTGTTCACCCTCTGCCACGACCGAGAGGAACGCGATCGCTTCCTCGACCTCCTGCTGCGCGCCCATGCCTGCGAGAGCCGGCTGCGCGTGGCCATCGCCGTACGCGGCGACTTCTACGGCCACTGCGGCGCCCACCAGGAGCTGGCCGAAGCGGTCAGCCGCGCGAACCTGCTGGTCGGGCCGATGAGCCGGGACGAGCTGCGGGACGTGATCACGCAGCCCGCGGCCGCCGAGGGTCTGAACGTGGAGCGCGCGCTGACCGCCCGCGTCATCGACGAGGTCACCGACCAGCCCGGCGCCCTGCCGATGCTCTCGCACGCCCTGCTGGAGACCTGGCGCCGACGCCGCGGCCGTACCCTCACCCTCGCCGCGTACGAGGAGGCGGGCGGCGTGCACGGTGCGATCGCCGCGACCGCCGAGCAGGTCTACGGCGACCTCTCACCGGAGCAGGCCCGCATCGCCCGCCGCATCCTGCTGCGGCTGATCACCCCCGGGGACGGCGCCGCCGACACGCGCCGCCCGGCGTCCCGGGCCGAGCTGGGGCCCGACGCGCAGGACGTCCTGGAACGCCTCGCCGCCGCCCGGCTGGTCACCCTGGACGGCGACACCGTCGAGCTGGCCCACGAGGTGCTGATCACCGGCTGGCCCCGGCTGGCCGGCTGGATCGAGGAGGGCCGCGGGCGGCTGCGCGCGCAGCGGATGCTCGGGGAGTCGGCCGGGTCCTGGGAGCAGCTGGACCGTGACGCCGGCGCGCTGTACCGGGGGGCGCGGCTGACCCAGGCCGAGGAACTGTTCACCGGGCGGCCCGACGACGACCTCGACCTGGCCGAGCTGGAGCGGGCCTTCCTCGACGCCTCCCGTGCCGCGCGCGACGCCGAGCGGGAGACCGAGACGCGGACCGCGCGCCGTACCCGCCTGCTCACCGTGGGTCTGTCCGCGTTCCTCATGCTCGCGCTGGCCGCGGGCCTGCTGGCCTGGCAGAGCAACCGGACCGGCGAGGAAGAGGCGGCCAAGGCAGCCGCCCGCCGTCTGGCCGGGGTGGCCGACGGCCTGCGCTCCGCCGACCCCCGCACGGCCGCCCTGCTCTCCGTCGCCGCCTGGCGGCTCGCCCCGCTGACCGAGTCCCGCTCGGCCCTGCTCGACGCCCTGGCCCGGCCGGAGCGGGACGCCTTCACCGACCCGCAGACGGGCGAGAGCGGCCGGCGTTTCCTCACCGCTCAGGGCCGCACCCTCGTCACCGTCACGGGCGCCAAGGTGACGCTCTGGGATGTGGCGGACCACCGCGTCACCGCCACCTACGGACTGCCCGGCGGCACGGAGGTGTCCGACGCCGGTCCCGACGCCCGTTCCCTCGTCGTCACGGGTCAGGACGGCAACGAGCTGTGGAATCTCGCCGCACGCGAACCGGTCGCCCAGCTGGGCGACGCGCCGTACTGGGCAGCGCCCGATGGCAGCGCCTACGCCACCCGGCCGCCGGACGGTCCGGGCCCGGTGCGGGTGTACCGGACCGGGGACGGCAAGGTTGTGTTCACCACGAACATGCCGCGCGACCTCACCACAGCCGCGTTCGGCCCGGACGGCCGCCTGCTCGCCCTGTGCCCTGCCGACGGCTCGCCCCAGGTGTGGGACACCGTCCACGGCAGGCGGCTGACGGGCGACTGGGAGAAGGCGGGCGGCACCGTCTGCGGCACCGGCTCCGGGGCTGACGGCGGCTCCCGTCTGCTGCGGTTCAGCGGGGACAGACGGCGCCTGGCCGCCGTCTTCGGGACCGCGGTCACGGTCTGGGACGTCACCGGCGGACGGGAGGTCGCCGCCTTCGACAGCGGCGGCGTCACCGGATTCACCGATGCCGCCCTCTCCCCGGACGGGCGGTTCCTGGCCACGGTGGACGACCAGGAGATCGCCGTGTGGCAGCTGACCGGAGGCGGCTGGCGGGTTTTCCATACGCCGCTGGCCGGCGCCGAGGTGAGAGGGCTGACCTGGACCTCGGGCAGGGGTCGGACGCTGCGCTACCTCGACGGCGCCACGGTCCGCACCTACGACTTGAGCGACCGCATGGAAGCCCACTGGCAGAGCACCCCGGCCGACACGACCGCCCTCGGCCCGGACGGCACCGTTCTGGCCACCGCCACCCGCTCCGGCACCGGATACCGCTTCGAACTCCGCTCCACCCGCACCGGGACGGTCCTCTCCCACACCACGCTCGGCCCCCTGCCGACCGACGGCGACGAAGGGCCCCCGCAGTTTGCCTTCAGTCCGGACGGCCGGTCCCTCGCCGTCGCCGACACGGTCTCCTCGCACGGCTCCCTGCGGCAGCGCTTCAGCGTCTGGGACGTCCCCGCGCACCGGGTCCGTACGTCGTTCGAGACATCCGGTGCGGCGGACCGCATGGTCTCCGCGCTCGCCCTCGGTTCCGGCGGCCGGACGCTGCTGGCCGCGCGCTCCACCAGCGGCGGCAGCACGGCCGAGGTCTGGGACACCGCTGCCCACCGCCGCACGGCCACCCTGGGCGGCCTCGACGCGGGCAGGCTCGCCCTGCGGCCCGACGGCCGGCTGGTCGCCGGCTCCGCCGACCGGTACGCCGAGCTGCCCTCCGGTCGCGTGAGCGGGCGCGCCCTGGCCGACGGCCAGCAGGTCACCGCGCTGGCCTTCAGCCCCGACGGCACCCGACTCGCCGTCGGCGACTCCACCGGGCACGTGACCCTGTGGGACGGAGAACTCCGCCACCGTCTGGGCATCCTGACCGGCACCTCCGACACCGTCTCGCGCGGCGAACCCGAGGCCGTGGACGCGCTCGCCTTCTCCCCCGACGGCGCCACCCTCGCCGTGGGCGGCCACAACGGCACCCTGCGCCTGTGGGACACCGCCGGACAACGGCTCCTCGGCAGCGACCTGCCCACACCCGGCGACGAAGTCGACACCCTCGCCTTCACCCACGACGGCGCCACCCTCTACGCCGGCGGCCCGTACGTGCTGCTCCAGCGCCACCCGGTCGGCCCGGACGAGGTCGCCCGCCTCCTGTGCGACCGGTCCGGCGGAGGACTCACCAAGGCGCAGTGGCGGACGTACGTCCCCGACGCGCCGTACCGACAGGTGTGCCCCACGACACGCTGAGCGGCGAAGCGCACGCGAAGAGCGGGACCTTTTTGTTCACAGTGACCGCGACGGTCGCTGAAAAACACCCCTGACCTGGACGATCGGAGCCCGATAAGCCCCCTAAACCAGGTTCTGGTCCCATGCGCACACGCCTCCTGTTCCCCGCCCTCCTGCTGCTCGGCTCGCTCTCGCTGACGGCGGCCTGCTCGTCCGGATCCTCCGGGGCATCGGACTCCGCGACCGCCGGAGCGCGGCCCGGACCGTCCTCCGCCGCCTCGCCGGCGCGGGCCGTGGATCCCTCGAAGATCAAAGGGCTGCGGATCGTCAACGACAGCAGCGAGAACAGCTCCTGCCCCTTCGCGACCAGCTACCCGGACGTGCCCGGCGCGACCGCGACGACGGACGCGATGAAGAAGGACGTGGAGCAGCGCCTGGCGACCTTCCGCTCCGGCTGCGACGACGCGACCACGGCCGGCGACGGCCGCGAACTCAACATCAGCCACCAGTTCCTGGTCGCCTCCGGGGACGTCCTCGGCGTCCGGACCACCACGCAGGACCACCTCGGCAGGGGACGGACTGAGCACCCGCACCTACTGGTACGACGGCAAGGCGGGCGTGTACCGCACCGCGCTCGCACTCGTCGCAGACGGCTCCCGTGACGACTTCGTCGCCGCCTTGAAGAAGCAGCTCAAGGGACGGGACGGCACAGACGCCGCCACGGTGGACGAGGCGTTCGCCGACCGGTCGAACCTCCTCGCCATCCTGGACGACATGGCCTTCTCCGCCGACGGCGGACTGCGGGTGACCTTCGACCGGGACCAGGTCGGCGCCGCCCCCGCCGGCCGCTACGTCGTGGCCTTCTCCAAGGCGACGGTCACCCCCTGGCTGTCCGGCTTCGGCAAGCGCACCCAGCAGCAGACCGAACAGCCGTCCCGCGCACTCGACCTCGGGGCGAGCGCGACGCCGACGCCCGCCGTGCCGACGCACACGGCCTCCGATGACGACGACACCGACTGCGCCAAGGTCCACTGCGTCGCCCTGACCTTCGACGACGGCCCCGCCGTCCCGGAGACCGCGACCCTGCTGACGTACCTCGCGCAATACCGCGCCCGGGCCACCTTCTTCGTGGTCGGCCAGAACGTCGCCGCCCACGCCGAACTGGTGCGCGCCGAGGCCCGCGCCGGCCACGAGGTGGGCAACCACTCCTGGAGCCACCCCGACCAAACTCACCCCCGAGCAGGTCACCTACCAGCTGAACCACACCAGCGCCGCGATCAAGGCCGCGACCGGCAAGACCCCCACCCTCTTCCGCCCGCCCTACGGCGCCATCAACAGCACCGTCCGCGGCGCCACCGAGCTCTCCCCCGTGCTGTGGACCCTGGACACCGAGGATTGGAAGTACCCCGACGCCACGAAGATCGCCCAGAGCGTCGTCGCCAAGGTGAAGCGCAACGACGTCGTCCTCATGCACGACATCCACGCCACGTCGGTCGCCGCCATCCCCGAGATCCTACGTACCCTCACCGCCCGCGGCTACCACTTCGTCACCGTCAGCCACCTTCGGGCCACCATGTGAGCGAGGGACAAGTTGCGCTGGGCGGCTGCAGGCGCTTGGTGAAGCTGCCCCCGTCGAAGCGCATTTCGGCGACGCCAAGATCGGCGCCCTCAGCACGCCGCACTTCTCGTACGTGACTTCTCGGCTCGTCACCGTAGTGATCGGCATGCCGCCCGCCTTCGCCATCGCGACAGGTGTGCTGCTCGGTGAGGCGGAGACGAGTGCCTGCCGAGCGAGCCCCTCCAGTCCGCCCCTGCGAAGCAAGTGCCCCCGCCTGTCAAATCCGGGAGCCCACCCAGTACACGGGATTGTTCACCCTGATGACAGGGGGTGCTGAACAACCTGCTGGGTGGCACCTTCGGCCGCAGATCCAGCTGCGTCAGCAGCAAGAGCCCACTGGAAGTGCGCTGACGCCCAGACACACAGGAGTGGCAATGCTCGTGCAACGCCGTGCCCGAAGAAGTGGCGAATCCACCATGCGGCCCAAGCGGAACCTGCTCCGTCGATGGTCGCCCCTCGCCGTGGCCGTTCTGGCACCCCTCTTGCTCTTCACCGGGTCCGGCCAGGCCTCGGCGGCGGAAGTCATCGTCTGCCTCAACAACAACGGGCCGGACATCAGGAAGGCCGCGGACACGAGGTTCAACAGGATCACCAAGGCCGTAGCGCGTCAGCAGGCTGCCAATACCTGGCAGGACTGGGTATGGCGCGGGCCGGAAGAAAGGTGCCCGTGGAACGCCGCGGCAAACTGCTCGTACACCAAGGCCGTCAGCAAGACGACGTCGTACCAGTGGTCGATCGGGATGACCATCGGGGGCGAGGCGAAGAAGGAGCCGTTCACCGCGATGGCGTCGATCGTCGGGGGGTACAACCGGAGCTCCTCCACCACGATGACCTATACGTCCGGGGTCTTCTACAAGCCGGGCCAGTTCGCCCGGCCCATCAGCGTGGTCGAGCGCCGGTGGCGGAGCGGTGACTTCGTCGGCGCCTACATCAACGCGCCGGCGCAGGAGAGCCGCTGCCCGAGGTCAAATGTAAAGGCGTTCCGCTGGGATCCCAACAAGAGGTGGGGCTCCTGGGCGGACAACATCAAGGTGCGGGACTACGGGACCTTCCACATCCACTGGTGACCTGTCGCCCCTGAGCAGCGGAGGCCCTGTCTCTGGCCGGTGCTCGGCGAGGGGCAGGATCTCCGCCCTTCCGCCGCTGTGGCGAGCTGCCGGAGGCCTGGAGCGACGGCGGCTGGGACAAGCCGGGCCTGGTCACTCTGGACCGGATGAGCAGCGACTGCAGACCAAGCTGTCCAACACCGACTGGGGCAGGGCCAACCTCCCGCTGGCCGGCAACCTCGTCCACAACATCAACGAGGCCCGGCCCTCAGCGGTCCCCGCCGGAACACACCTCTGTCCCGCCGGGGTGTAGGCGCTGATCGACACAAGTGGATCCCGGGCCCCGCCGGTTCGCACGCTGCGACACAGGAATCACAAAGAGCATGTCAGGACGGTTGACGCTCCTATGGCAAGACCCTACATTCTGATCGATTTTCCGAACTTTGTTCGAAATATCGGCAATTTCGGACCCCGCACATCGCATCGGAGCACAAGATGAGTACAAACCCGCATCTGTCCCGTCGAGCCCTTCTGGGCATGTCCGCCGCCGTCCCGCTCGCCCTGACCCTCGGCTCGGGGACCGCCCACGCGGCCGACTCGGCGTACGCGATGGTGTACTTCACCGAGACGAACAACCGCGGCAGCGGCACCGACTACAACCTGCACCTGGCCGTCAGCACCGACGCGCTCGAGTGGATGCCGCTCAACCAGAACAACGCCGTGGCCTCCCCCACCGAGGGCGCCGTCGGCCTGCGCGACCCGTTCGTCCTGCGCAAGCAGGACGGCACGTTCGTCGTGCTCGCCACCGACCTCAAGGGCACCAACTGGAGCTACAACAGCCAGTACATCCACGTCTGGGACTCCGCCGACCTGCGCACCTTCACCGGCTACCGGCGCATGAAGCTGCACGACATGGAGACCCACAGCTGGGCGCCCGAGGCGTTCTGGGACGCCGGCCGCGGCCAGTACGCAGTCATCTACTCCTCGGTGAACTCCAGCGGCCACAACGTGATCATGGTCAACTACACCAGCGACTTCGTCACCGCCTCCGCCCCGCAGGTGTTCTTCGACCCCGGATACGAAGTCATCGACGGCGACATGGCCCTGAGCGTGGGCGGCTACAACTACCTCTTCTTCAAGAAGGTCGACAAGCTGGTGGCAGCCCGGTCCACCTCCCTGGACCCGGGCAGCTTCACCGAGTTCAGCGCCAACGAAGGCGCGTCACACAACGGCAACACCGAAGCCCCGACCGTGGTCAAGTCCCTGACATCCAACACCTGGTACCTGTGGGGCGACAACTACAGGCCCAACGGCGTCTTCTACGCCTGGCAGTCCACCGACCTCGCCTCGGCCACCTGGGCTCCCCTCGACCAGAGGACCTACACCCAGCCGGTCAACTCCAAGCACTGCGGCATCACGACGATCACCACGACCGAGTACGACAACCTGCTCGCGAAGTGGGGCACCCCGACCTGGAACCGGCTCAAGTCGTACAACTACCCGAACCGTTACATCCGCCACGCCAACTTCGTGGGCCGGATCGACGAGTACCCGATCACGCCGTACACGGACTCGCAGTGGACCCTGGTCCCGGGGCTCGCCGACAGCTCCGGGGTCTCCTTCCGGTCGGTCAACTACCCGAGCCGTTACCTGCGGCACTACAAGTACGCGCTCCAAGTGGACGTGAACGACGGCACGTCGGGATTCGCCGCCGACGCGACCTTCTACCGTACACCGGGCCTGGCGGACGAGAGCTGGGCGTCGTTCCGGTCATACAACTACCCGAACCGCTACATTCGCCACGCGAACTTCGTGCTGAGCATCGGCACGATCTCCACCACCACGGACCGGCAGGACGCGACATTCCGGGTCGGGTACTGACCTTGAGAGGCACCCCTGCCTCGTAGTACACCTCCGCGCGGAACCGGGCCGGACGCATCACCGTGCGCCTCCTCGCCCTCGGCCTGGCCGGCCTGACACCCCTGGCCGGCCACGAGCCGGCGCCACCGCTGTCCGCCGAGCCGACCCTCGTCAGCACCGGCCAGATCGGGCCACCCCGCCGCCGATAGGCTCGGCCTCCTGGAACAGCTCCGTCGGCAGCATCGACTTCGACGCCATCAAGCAGCAGACGGACGCCTGGTTCTCCTCTGAATGGCCGCGGCCGGCTACGCGTACATCAGCCACGACGACGGCTGGCCGCAGGGCGACCGCAACGCCGACGGCACCATCACCTTCGACGAAGCCCTGTGGCCGGGCGGCATGAAGGCCGTCGCCGACCACATCCAAGCAATGCCTGAGGCCGGCATCTGCACCGATGCCGGCCAGCAGGGCTGCGGCTACTACTGGCCCACCACCATCAGCCTGCTTCGATGTCGGCCCGGCGGGGACATCACGCGACAGACCGTCGCGTACGCCTCCCGCCAACCGGGGAGCCGACGGGGGTGAACCGCCCCGGCTCGAATGGAGACTCCGGACTGCCCCGAGTTGGGTGGAGTCGAGTTGCTTGGTTTCAGGCTACTGGCGGGGTGCGGAGTTCGTACTCCACCGGGCTGAGCATGCCCAGCGCGGAGTGCCTGCGCTGTCGGTTATGGAAGATTTCCAGGTACTCGAAGAGCGCGGTGGACAGCTCCAGGCGGGTCCGCCACCGTCTGCGGTTGAGCAGTTCGACCTGGACCCGGGCCCAGAAGGACTCCATCATCGCGTTGTCCACGCAGTCCCCGATGGAGCCCATCGAGGGCAGCAGGCCGGAGGCCCTCGCGCGCTGGGTGAACGCCCAGGACCCGAACTGCACTCCGTGATCGGAGTGGATGATGGTGCCACCCGGCCGCGGGGAACGGTTGCCGATGGCCATGGCCAGGGCGTTGGTGGTCAGCGCCGCGGTGGGTGAGGCGTCGATCGACCAGCCCACCACACGCCGCGAGAACGTGTCCAGGACGACCGCGCAGTACACCTTGCCCTCAAAGGTGGGGTGCTCGGTGATGTCCGTGACCCATAGCTGGTCCCGGGCGTGACGAGTGAAGTTCCGCTCCACCAGATCGGCGACGGATGGGGTCACGTGCTTGGCGCGGGGGCGTCGGTTGCCGGGCAGACCGTGCAGGCCGGCGCGCTGCATCAGCAGCTCAACAGTGCCGTGGCTGACATGGATGCGCAGGCCCAGGCCGAGTTCGGCGTGCACCCGGCGGGAGCCGTAGGTGCCCCGGGAGGCGGCGTGGATGCCCACGATGGCCTCGGTCAGCCAGGCGTGCTTGACCAGGCGGTTCGATGGCGGCCGGTCCCGCCAGGCGTAGTAACCGGACTCCGCAACGTGCAGCACTCGGCAGGCCAGCTGCACTGGCAGGTGTTCACGGGCCATCACGCGGATGGCTTCGAACCGCCTTTTGGGGACGTCACCTCACCCAGCAGTTCGGCAGCTCGCCGGTGGATGGCCAACTCGGCCTCCAGCTCGGCGATACGCTTGCGGGCCGCAGCCAGTTCGGACAGCTCGCTGCTGTTCGTGCCGGGCAACTGTCCGGTGTCGATGAGGTGTTGGCGCCGCCAGACGTAGATCGTCTGATCGCTGATGCCAAGGAGCTGGGCTACCTCGGCGACCTTCCTTCCGGATGCGACGAGATCGAGGACCTTGCGGCGGAACTCGGGCGGATAGCTGCGGGGCATCACGGCCTCCGAAGGCTGCTGGATCGTCAATTGTCCAGCAACCCGACTCCATTAGAACCGGGGCATACCACTCGATTTCATGAAAGTCCTCATCTCCCTGCGGTGACGCCCTGCGGCCGTGAAAATTGGGGGTGGCGGCCGCCCCTTGACGTCGGTCGAGCCTTGGGCCTGACGAGCCCGCGTGAAAGTCTGATGCCGGAGCCGGCCCGAGGGGTTGTGCACTGTTGCCTTCGAGCACGCCGTTCAGACTCCCGCTGTCCCCTCCCGCTCCTGGGCGGCCGCCACCTGCCGGTGCGAGCGGAAAGGGGTGGCCGTGGAGAGCGGAGAGATCGATCGAACCGAGGAACTGGTGGAACGGGTGGCCGCGATCGACTGGCCAAGGCGTCGGGAATGGTGTGCATGCGCCTGCCGCACGAGCGGCGCGAAGGCCGCCGGGTGCAGGAGGTCTGGAGCGTCGTCGCGACCACGAACGCAATCCTCGAACTCGGCGACCGTTTGCTGTGCCAGGGGGTGACCCGGGTGGTGATGGAGGCCACCGGCGCGTACTGGAAGCCGTTCTTCTTCCTTCTGGAGGCCCGCGGGCTGGAGTGCTGGCTGGTCAACGCCCGCGATGTGAAGAACGTGCCGGGGCGGCCCAAGACCGACAAGCTGGACGCGGTGTGGCTGGCGAAGCTGACGGAACGGGGCATGCTGCGGCCCTCGTTCGTGCCGCCCAAGCCCGTGCGGCAGCTGCGGGACCTGACGCGCACCCGCACCGTGCTGACCGAGGAGCGCACCCGGCACAAGCAGCGCGTCGAGAAGCTCCTGGAGGACGCCCAGGTCAAGCTGTCTACCGTGGCCACCGACATCTTCGGGGTCTCCGGACGGGCCATGATGGAGGCGATGATCTCCGGAGAACGCGATCCGCGCCTGCTGGCCCAGATGGCCCGCGGCCGGATGGCCGGCAAGAAGAACGCCCTCGCTCAGGCCCTGACCGGGCAGTTCGAAGAACACCACGCCTTCATGTACCGGACCCTGCTGGACACCATCGACCACCTCACCGTCCAGATCGAGAAACTGTCCGCCCGGATCACGCACGCGATCGAGGACCTGCCCGGCCCCGACGGCGGCGAGGACCGTCCCGCACCGGGCCTGGTGCAACGGCTGGACGCCATTCCCGGCGTCGGGCCGGCCACCGCGCAGATCCTGCTCGCCGAACTCGGCCCGGACATCCGCATCTTCCCCACCGCGGACCATCTGGCGTCCTGGGCGAAGCTGTGCCCGCGCACCGTCCAGTCCGGTGCCAAGACCGCGCCGGGCCGGACCGGCAAAGGCAACCCCTGGCTCAAGGGCGCCCTCGGCGAGGCGGCCATGGCCGCCTCGCGCACCGACACCTTCCTGGGCGCCCGCTACCGAAGAATCGTCAAGCGCCGCGGACACAAGAAGGCACTCGTCGCGGTCGCGCGCTCGATCCTGGTCATCGTCTGGCACCTGCTCGCCGATCCGGACAGCTCCTATCACGACCATGGTCCCGACCACCACCAACACCTGCACGACCCGGCCCGCCGAACCCGTGATCTCGTCCGCCAGTTGACCGCTCTCGGCCACCAGGTCACGCTCACTCCCGCTGCCTGACCGCCACTCCCGTCCCACTCACCGTCCGACAGATGCCGCCCGGACGCTCCTGCCTGCCCCGGGAACCCGGGATTTTCCGTTCAGGATCGAGTCATGGCACGACCTTCCCGTTACCCGCTTGAGCTCCGCCGTCGTGCGGTGCGCATGGTCGCCGAGGTGCGCGACGACTACCCGAACGAGACGGCCGCCCTGCAGGCGGTGGCAGAGAAGCTCGGCATCGGCTCCCGCGAGACGCTGCGGAACTGGGTGAAGCAGCATGAGATCGACGGCGGCCAGCGTCCGGGGACGACGACGGAGGAGTCCGCCCAGCTCAAGGCGTTGAAGAAGGAGAACGCCGAACTCAAGCGGGCGAATGAGATCCTGAAGGCCGCGGCGAGTTTCTTCGCGGCCGAGCTCGACCGGCCACACACACGCTCGTAGCGTTCATCGACGAGCACCGGGACCGCTTCGGCGGCGTCGAGCCGATCTGCAGGACGCTCACCGAGCACGACTGCAAGATCGCCCCTTCCACGTATTACGCCCACAAGAAACGCCTTGAAACTCCCTCCGCCCGTTCCGTGCGCGATGAGGAACTCAGAGAGCGGATCCAGGAGGTCTACACGTCCAACTACCGTGTGTACGGGGCCCGGAAGATCTGGCGCGAGCTGAACCGGCAGGGACATACGGTGGCCCGCTGCACCGTCGAGCGTCTGATGCGCGAACTCGGCATCACCGGCGCCGTCCGCGGCAAGAAGGTGATCACGACGATCAGCGATCCGGCCGCCGGGCGGGCTCCGGACCTTCTCGACCGCGACTTCGTCGCCCGTGCCCCGAACCGCTGCTGGGTCGCCGACTTCACGCACGTCGCCGCCTGGAACGGTGTCGTCTACGTCTCTTTCGTCGTGGATACCTTCTCCCGGCGCATCGTCGGCTGGTCTGCCTCCACATCCAAGGAAACCCAACTTGTCCTGGATGCACTGGAGATGGCCCTGTGGCAGCGCGACCGCGAGGACCGCCCGCACACTCCCGGGCAGCTGATCCACCACTCCGATGCCGGGTCGCAGTACACGTCGTTCCGCCTCGCCGAACACCTCGACGCGGCCGGCATCGCCGCGAGTATCGGATCAGTCGGGGACGCGTACGAGAACGCCCTGATGGAGTCGACGATCGGTCTGTACAAGACCGAGTTGATCAAACCCAAGCGGCCCTGGAAGTCGCTCTCCCAGGTCGAGTTGGCCACCGCCGAGTGGGTCGACTGGTACAACCACCGGCGCCTCCACGGTGAGATAGGCCACGTTCCTCCCGTCGAGTACGAGGCCAATCACTACATGGAATCCACGAAACCCCAGGTCACAACCACAATCTGAGATCTCTACCGAACCCGGGGCGGTTCACTTCCGCTGCGTACCGGAGACCATCAACTGGTCGTCCAGCACCTTCTACGACAACAAACTCCTCCCACTGCGGCAGTACGGCGGCGAGCGGCTGGAACCGCTGCGCACCACCTACGTCGAGGACGCCGCGACCGTGGGCCGGGAAGGCCGCATCCACAACCCCAAGGAAGCGGAAGCGATCGTCGACACCCTGGAACGGCTGACTGCCGACCCGGCCTACCAGGACAAGACGATCGGGGTGATCGTGCTGCAGGGCTTCGGGCAGACCAAACTCCTGCAGACCCTGATCGAGAAGCGGATCTCGGCGACCACTCGTGAGCACCACCGCATCCGGGTGGGCAACGCGGCGTCCTTCCAGGGCGACGAGCGGCACGTCATCCTCCTGTCGATGGTCGTCACCGATCCACCGCGCGTCGCCGGCGGCCCCCGCAGCGAGCAGCAGGCGTACAACGTCGCGGCCAGCCGTGCCCAGGACCAGATGTGGCTCTTCTACTCCGTGCCGCCCGACCGCCTGAGGTCGAACGATCTGCGATTCAACCTGCTGACGTACATGGACAACCCGCCCGCGGCACTCGCCGCGGGCCACGACATCGGCCCCGTCCGGCCAGGTGTGCGCAACGCCGCGTTCCAGTCGCTGTTCGAGCAGGAGGTCTATCTGAAGCTGAAGGAACGCGGCTACCACGTCCTGCCCCAGTACCCCGCCGGCACCAAGCACATCGACCTGGTCGTCGTCGGCGCCCGGGGACGACTCGCCGTGGAGTGCGACGGCGACTACTTCCACCACACCACACGCGAGCAGATCGAAAGGGACCACCAGCGCGACCGTGAGCTGCGCCGGGTGGGCTGGCGCTTCTGGCGCGTACGGGAAAGCGAGTTCCGCTTCGACGCGGACGAGGCACTGAGCGGCCTGTGGGACGAACTGGACCGCCTGGACATCCGCCCGGCCGACTACTCCCGCCCCGCCACCACACCCACCGACGCTGCGCCCTGGACCCCGCTCGCTCTGCCGGACGGACCGGACGACAGCGACACCGACGAGACGTCCGACGCCGACGGACAGCACCTGGCGGCCGCAGAGGTCGAGGACGACGTAGAACCGGACAGCGCCCCCCGCACGAACGACGACATGGAGCTTTTCGCATGACCCACGCCCCGGGAGCCCTGTCGGGTCTGCTGGACACCAACACGCTCAAGGAGCTCGCTCGCGTCATCTGCGGCGACGACCACCTCTTCTACCGCAGAGCGTTCGAGATCGCCCAGTTCCTTGAGAACGCCGGCTGGCGCGACGTACCGGACTTCGACGGAGAGTCCCGCGCCGAATGGACTCTCGACCGCCTCCTGGAACGCCGTACCCAACCCAGCGAACTGGAGAAGGTCCTCCTCCGGCTCGCCGACGCACGCGAGTACTACGACGAACCCGACCAGCTCCCGAAGGTCCTCACGGCCGTCAACACCTTCCTCGTCCACGAAGGACTCCGCCTGGAAAACCCCGGCGGCAGACCACGCCTCCTGCCCTGCGACCCCGCACTCGCCCACCCCGGCCAGCACGCCCCGGTCGAACTCAAGGCCACCATGTCCGACATCATCGGCGACCCCCGCATGGCCACCCTGCTCGGGCGCCGCCTCGACGAGGCACGCACCTGCTTCGCCAACGGCGCCCACGTCGCCGCCGTGATCATGCTCGGCAGCCTCCTCGAAGGCGCCCGTCCAGGAACGGGACGCCACACTGCTGGGCAGGAAGGGCGCCGAGAAGATCAGCCTCGGAGAGCTGATCGACATCTGTCACGACGCGGGCTGAATCGACGCGGACGTGACGAACTTCAGCCACGCCCTGCGCGACTACCGCAACTTCGTCCACCCCCACCGCGAGTACCGCGAAGCCCACATCCCCGACCGCGACACCCTCAACGTCTCCTGGTACGTCGTGAACGGCGCCCTCAACGACCTCGCCGCAAGCAGTCCACGCCCCACCGCCTAGCCGAACATCCAGACGACAAGCAAGGAGCTGGCGATGGAAGAACGCAGTCCCAGCCGAGCTCGTCGGCTGGGACTGCATCACTCGCCGACCCTCTGGAGGGTCGGCTGTGGCCGCCGGGAGTGCCGTCCCCTGCTCCCCGACGACCGCCCCACGCTCCATGCGGCGTGGGGATTCTGGTGATCAGGCGGTTGTCGTGCTGGTGGCACGAGCTGCGTCGTGGTCTTGGTGAAGGAACTGGCGCAGGCGGGTGAGCGTGTGGGGGTGGATCCGGTGCCAGCCCTTGCGGTCGTAGAGCCAGGTCACGCCGAAGCCGATCAGCAGACTGGCCAGGAGGCCGGCGCCCAGCGTGATCCAGGCACGGTCGAGCCCCGCGGCGGCCTGTGCGTCGAAGTACATGATGGCGCGTGTTCCGTCGGAGATGGCCCGCTGTGGCTCGAACTGGGCCAGGAACTGCCAGAACGGGGGCATCGCCTGCAAGGGGATGGCACCACCCGAGGTGGGGATCGCGGCCGCGACGAAGAAGATCATCGCGGCGACGATGCCCGGTCCGCCGAGGGCGGCCAGCACGGTGAGGGTGCCGATGCCCACCGCGGAGGCCGCAGCGGTGCCGAACACCCAGAGCAGCAGTGAATGCGGCAGGTCGAGGTGGAGAGCGAACGTGGACACAGCCAGGATGGCGGCGGACATGACGGCGGATGCGCCGACCATGATGAGGTACTTGGCCAGGAGGGTCTGGCGCCGGTTGATGTGCTGCGGCAGGGCCAGGTGCCTCTTGGGGCCCAACTCGTTCGCGCTGTAGCCGAGTGCGGAGTCGGTCGTTCCGTGGATGAGATTGGCTCCGAGGAAGCCGGACATCATCAGCAGCAGCGCGTAGAAGAACGCGGTCATGCCCTGGCCCGTGCGGTCACCGAGGGGCGCTCCGGCCTGTGTGGTGACGGAGACCGGGTCCCGCAGGAGCGTCTGGTTCGCGGCCGGCACCGAGGCTCCTGCCTTCTGCGACTGCTGCAGGATTCCCGTCGCGGCTCCCGACGAGGCACCACGGACGGCACTTTCGGCGATCTGTTCACCGATCGAGGAAGCCATGGACCCCGCACCGTGGTTGGTGAGAACCGTGACCGTCGGCTTCTGCGGGGCGGTGCCCAGGAGGCCGAGCATTTTGGTGCTGTAGTCCTGCGGCAGGACGACGGCCGCGAACAGCTCGTTTCGTCCGATCGCCTGCTTCACCTCGGCGAGGGAGGTGAAGGTCTCCACTCCACCGACTTGTGAGGCTTCTGCGGCTGTGCGGCGATGCCTGCCGCGACCTGCCGTCCTACGTTCTGGTGCCCGGCCTCCTTGGTGGAGACGCCCTTGTCCAAGCTGACCAGGCCGATCGGGGCGTCTCTGAGGTCGGCGCCGGGATTGGCGACGCTGCCGTTGAAGAGCAGGGTGATGAGGCAGAGCGCGAGGGTGAGGAGTCCCGCCGGGACGAGCCACACCTGAGGGGTACGGAGTAGGCGTGCGGCTGTGGTGACCGCGGAGTGGTCAGGAGAAGCAGAGGGCATTGGATGATTCCCTGGTGGCAGAGGAAGCTATATCTGCATAGCTCTAGGGTTAGAGTCATTAGGTCTGACCAGGCACGGGGTGTTGCTGCGGGGTGGGCAGCGTCACCTACGGGGTCGGCGCCAAGGTGCGCGCAAGTTCCCACAGGTCAGGCAGTGCGGCACTGATGCGCTGCTCGGCCCCGGCCGGTAGCTGCTGCAGAGCCTCCGCGATCGCCTTGCTCAGGCTCTCGTTCACTTCACCGCCGGCGGTGATCATCTTTCCGGTGGGGTGCAGCTCCACGAACCGTCGGTCGTGTGCGCTGGGGCGGCGGTCGATGAAGCCGTCGCGGGTCAGCTGGGTGACAAGGGTGCTCACGTTGTTAGGTTGCATACTCAGGGCGGTGGCGATCTCGCGGACACTGATCCCCGGCCGGCTGTCGATGAGGCGCAGGACCTCCACTTGGGCGAGCGGGCGGACTGACTGGCCGGTCGGCGGCGTCTGGCGCTGGCGGAGTGCCCGGTGCAGCGTCCACGCGAGGCGGATCAGGTCATCGGGTAGCCGTTCGGGCTCTCGCTCGCTCACGCAGCCACCATACCTCTAAAGCTAGAGCCGTATTGACGGTCGGGCCGCGGTCGACTGCGGGCGGCTTGACGGGAGAAGGTGAAGAGGATGACTCTAATGCTAGAGGTATAGCCCTAGATTTACACACCGCCTCTCTCGCATCTTGGCGTTTCGCCTTCTATGCTGACCGTAAAGCAGGACACGAGTCCTCTTATTCAGGACTGGAGCCGTCATGAGTCCCTCTGAAGCTTCGACCGGCCGCCCGGCCGAACCGAAGATCGAACGCTCTCTCACCCTGCATCTGCGCGGCGACTGGGGCACCGCGAACCTGCACCGGGTCTGTGGATGGATCGCCCAGGAGCTCGCGGACCGCTGCGGGCCCCACACGCGGATCGCCACGTGGAACAGCAGGGGCTTCAGTGACGCGGTACGGGCCGTGGGACGGGGAGAGGTGCAGGTCGCCCTCACCACGCCGGCCGCCTTCGCCGCCGCGGCGCTCGACGGCCGTGGCGTCTACGCGGACGAGTCCTTCCCGGAGCTGCGCGCTCTCGGTGTGGTGCCGCAGCGGGACCGCCTGGTCGTGGCCGTGCACAAGGACCTCGGCGTCACCACTTTCGCCGAGCTGCGGCAGAGCAAGCCTGCCCTGCGGCTCGCGACCTCTGTCCACGACGGTGTCAACCACGTGGGGTTGGCCGCCCATGAACTGCTGACGCGTGCGGGCGTCGACGTGGTCGGCTGGGGCGGCGAACTGCTCGAGGACGAGCGGCCGTTCGAGTCGTTGGACCATGCGACGGAGGGACGGGCGAACGCCATCGTCCATGAGGCCGTCATGCTGCCCGCGTGGCAGGAGATCGGCCGCCATTTCAACTTCCTCGAAGTCGAGGACGACGTCCTGGACAGCCTCCATGACGACTTCGGCTGGCCCGCGGCAGTCGTCGACGACGAGTACTTCCCCGGCCGGACGTCCTTCAAGACCCTCGACTTCTCGGACTTCCTCGTGTGTACCCGCGCCGACCTGGCCGAGGACGTGGCCTACGCCATCGCGTGGGTGCTGGGGGAGACGCGGCACCTCATCGAGGGGCAGTACCGGCACCTGGCTCCGGAACGCAGCCCCATCACCTACCCGCTCGACCCCGTCACCATGGGCAGGACCACGATCCCCCTGCACCCCGGCGCCGCCCGCTACTACGACGCCCTGCCCACCGCATGACACCCGCCCAGGCCCGCAGGCTCGCCGTGGAAGCCTCCCATGCTCTGGCCGCGGCCGGCCAGGGCGACATGGTCTGGGGGCACGCCGCCGTGCGCGACCCGGACGGCCGTGGCATCTGGATCAAGGCCCCGGGCTGGGGCCTGGAAGAAGTCCGCGACGACCGGCTGCAGCTCGTCTCGTACGACGCCGAGGTGCTCATCGGCGACGGGACTCCGCACAAGGAGTGCCACATCCACCTCGAGGTGCTGCGCGCTCGCCCGGAAGCGCACTGCAGCGTGCACACCCACGCGGTGTCGGCCATCGCGTTCGCCGCCCTCGATGTGCCCCTCCTGCCGATTTCCCACGAGGGCGCCCTGTTCGGGGGCGAGGATGTGCCGAGGTTCAGGGAGACAGGAGGGCTCGTCAGTACTCCCGAGCTGGGAGAAAAGCTCGCCACGGCTCTTGGTGAGGCCCCCGCCGCCCTCATGCCCAAGCACGGGCTCGTGGCCGCCGGACACTCCGCCGCGGCGGCCGTCATGCACGCCGTACTGCTCGACAGCGCCTGCGCCATCCAGCTGCGGGCCCAGGCGGCCGGTCAGACGGTCATCCACTCCGACGCGACAGAGGCCCGCGCCAAACGTGCCCAGTGCTGGCCCGACAGCCAGCTGGAGGCCGGTTACCGCTATCTCGTCCGGCAGGCGGCCGCCACGCTCGACGTCATTTCCTGACCTTTCAGCGGGTGCGTCCCTGTCGCACCGTTCCCACCAGATCACAGCAAAGGATTCGCGCCATGAGCGACCAGCCCAACTCCGCCGCAGCCACCGACTGGACCACGGTCTCCACCGGGGACGGACCGATGCGCGTCTTCGTCGCGCGGCCCGCCCAGCCCACGAACCGGGCTGTGGTCGTCCTGCAGGAGGCGTTCGGGGTCAACGACCACATCCAGGACATCGCGCGCCGCTACGCCGCGCGCGGCTTCCTCGCCCTGGCCCCGGACCTGTTCCACCGCAACGGTGTCGGCACCCTCGCCTACGAGCAGCACGCCGAGGCCATGCCGCTGATCGGTGCCATCGGGCCGGACGCGATCGTCACCGACGTCGAAGCCGTCCTGACGCACCTCGCCGAGAAGGAGAACGTGCCCGCCTCCCGCACAGCGATCCACGGGTTCTGCTTCGGCGGCCGCGCCGCCTTCACCGCCGCCACCGGCATCCGCGGCCTCGGCGCCACCGTCGTCTTCTACGGCCCGGGCATCGCGGCCGGACCGCACGCGGTCCTGGACCGGGCCGCGAACATCGACGCCCCCATGATGCTCCACGTCGGCGCCCAGGACCCCACCATCCCCAGCGACCAGGTAGCGGCCATCTCGGAAGCCCTCACCGCCGCGGACGTCCACTTCGAGAGCTACGTATACGAAGGCGCCGGGCACGCCTTTGCCTGCGACGCCCGCCCGCACATGTACGTCGAGGACAGCGCCAAGACCGCCTGGCAGCGCACCCACGCCTTCCTCGACGAGTACCTGCCCGCAGCCTCCTGACCACTTTCCTCCCGACGAAACAAGGACGTTTCATGGGTACTGTCACCGAAGTCGTCGCGGTCGTCTGCTCCGACGAACCCTCCCGCACGATCGAGCGGGACGAGCACCTTCTGCTGTCCCCTCCGCACCCCAACCCCTTCCCGGTGAAGCTCTGGAGGGATCACGAGCCGCTGAGCGTGGTGCACTTCCCCCAGGCGTACGAGTCCGTGCCGTTCGCCCCGCCGCGCGGCGTCTACGAGAGCGCCCAGGTCCGCGTCGAATGGCAGACGATGGACAACCGGCAGCCCTTCTACCACCGCAACTGCGACGTCGACGAGATCTCCTATCAGATCGCCGGCGAGCGCACCCTGATGACCGAACTAGGGGTCGTCGAGCACCGGTCCGGGGAGTTCTCCCGGCTGCCCCGCGGTGTCGCCCACGACAACTACGGGCGGCGCGAGAGCCACCTGCTCTTCTACACGCCCGCTCCCGTCAGGGAGGAACGCGCCCCACTCCGGCGCTCCGAAGCGGTGTTCCCGCCCTTCCCCGGCTGGGAACCGGGCAACCTCAACGAGGCAGTCACCCAGTGCATGGGCACGCCCGGCCATGACATCACCGTCGCCCCCGTCGACGAACGGCGACTGCTGGAACAGGTACACGCCGAGAAGGAACGCCTCACTGTCCTCACCGGGCCCGACGAAGTCGGCATGACCTGGCTGTATCGCTCCGCCGGCTTCCGCCTGGGTTCCGTGCGGCTGCGGCCCGAGAGCGAGCGTGTCTACCGGCGCACCCTGGACGCCGACGAGATTCAGTACCAGATCAGCGGCCGCCGCACTCTGGTCAGCCAGCGCGGCATCGCCGAGCTGGGGCCGGGCGACTTCGTCCGGATCCCGCTCGGTATCGCGTACACCAGCGTGTGCGCCGAGGCCAGCGAGCACATCGCCCTGTTTGCCGACCGCGAGCTCCCGCAGATCGCCGAGACGACCAGGACCGCCGAGCCGTACACCCCAGAACGCCTGGCCGTGCTGCAGCACTGAAACGACGTAGGAGCCGCACATCATGAACGCCATGCTCGCCGCGCGCGCCCAGAAGGGCTCCGACGCGCTGCACCTGCACAAGATCGCCCTCCCTGACCCGGGACCCCAGGACGTCCTGGTGAAAGTGGCCTCCGCCGGCCTCGCCCCCGGGATGATGACCCTGCTCGCCCAGGGCGCCTTCAAGCACCTGCCCACCACACTCGGGCACGAGGCCGCCGGCACCATCGCCGCCGTGGGCAGCGAGGTGGAGGGGATCGGCATCGGCACCCGCGTGCGGGTGCACCCCAACCTCAACTGCCGGACCTGCGGATACTGCCGCTCCGACCGGGACATGATGTGCCCGCAGCAGGCGATGATCGGCCACGCCGCGTTCGGCGACCTTCCCATGCCGCTGTACGACCGCTACCACGACGGCGGACTGGCCGAGTACATCCGCGTACCGCACTGGCTCGTCGACACCCTGCCCGACACCGTGTCCTTCGACGTCGGCGCCAAGGTCCACGACCTCGCCAACGCCATACGCGCCCTCAAATGCGCCGACCTGCCGCTGGGCGCCACCCTCGTGGTCACCGCCGCCACCGGCACCATGGGCACTGCCACCGTCAAGCTCGCCCGGCACTTCGGCGTCTCCCGTCTCATCCTCGTCGGACGCAGCACCGAGCGGCTGAACGCGGTCCGGCCGCTCGCAGGTGACGTACACACCGACATCGTGGCACTGAAGGAACTGCCCTCGAACTGGGCGAAGGAAGGCGGCCTCACCCGCGCCCTGCGCGCGCTGGTCCCGCAGGGCGCGGACGCGGTCCTCGACTTCGTACCGGAAGGGCCCGCCACCTCCCAGGCGCTCGCCGCCCTGGCGACCGGCGGAAGCCTCGTGCACATGGGCGCCAACCGCAGCCCGCTGATGCTTCCCATGATGGCCGTCATGGTCAACTGCTGGCGCATCGTCGGCACCCGCGCCTGCACGCGCACGGACGCCCGGGAAGCTCTCACCCTGCTCGCGCGGGGCGCACTGGACGCGGAGGAGCTCATCACCCACCGCTACCCACTGGCCGAGGCGAACGAAGCCGTCGCCGCGCTGCAGAACCGGACGGAGCCGATCTGGATGGCGGTGGTCAACCCGTGACCGCGGCACAGCTTCCCGTGCTCGTCGTGGGCGGCGGTCCTGTCGGCCTGACCGTGGCGAACCTCCTCGCGGCCCGCGGCGTGCCACTCATCCTCGTCGAGCGCAACGCCTCCACCAGCGACGAGGCCAAAGCCATCAGCCTGGACGACGAGTCCCTGCGAACCCTGCAGACGGCAGGTCTGGCGGACAAGGTCCTGGAGATCGTCGTACCGGGCACCGGCACCCGCTACTACGACCGCAAGGGCCGGCCGCTCTTCCACGCCCGCGGCCCGGAGCCCTACCGTCTCGGCTTCCCGTTCAAGAACCAGTTCGCCCAGCCCGAACTGGAAAAGCTCCTCCTGGACGAGCTGAAGTCCCGTCCCCAGGCGGACATCCGCTTCGCCACCGAGCTGGTCTCCGTGACGGAGAATCCAGACGGCACCGGTGCCACCGCCGCGATCCGGGAACCCGGTGAAACGGAGACGGAAGATCTGCCGGTCAGCTGGGTCCTGGCCTGTGACGGTGGCCGCTCCACCGTGCGAGAGCTGCACGGCATCGACATGACCGGCACCAGCCACCAGGAGGTCTGGCTGGTCGCCGACACCACCGGCGACCACCACGACGAGCGCTACGGCATGCACCACGGCACCCCCGACCGGCCCACGGTGATCGTGCCCGGCCGCGGCGGCCGCTGCCGTTACGAGTTCCTCCTGCACCCCGGTGAGGGCGAGAAGGGAACGAGCCCCGACTTCGAGACCCTGCGCAGACTCGTCGCGCCCTACCGTCCTCTGACCGAGGACCAGGTGGAACGCTGTACCGCGTACGCCTTCAACGCCGTCGTCGCCGACCGGTGGCGCGACGGGCACGTCCTGCTGCTCGGTGACGCCGCGCACATGATGCCGCCCTTCGCCGGCCAAGGGCTCAACTCCGGTGTCCGGGACGCCGCGAACGTCGCGTGGAAGATCGACGACGTGTGGCACGGCCGTGCCGGAGAGAGCCTGCTCGACACCTACGAGGCGGAGCGGCGCCCGCACGCCACCGCGATGGTCCGCTACTCGGAACGGCTCGGTGACGTCGTCATGACCACCGACCGACGCCGCGCCCTGGTCAGGGACATCGCCGCCCGTACTCTCCTGCGCATACCACCGGGGCGCCGCTACCTCACCGAGATGCGGTTCCGTCCCCATGCCCGGCACGAGGCCGGCCTGGTTGTCGGAGACCACGCGCTGACGGGCACCCAGCTCCCCCAGCCACGGGTCCTGGTCCCACCGAGCCTGCACCCCCAGTGGTTCGACCAGGTCCTCGGCCAGTCCTTCGCTCTGCTGGGCATCAACGTCCCAGATGCCGCCTGGCAGTGCCTCGACGGCACCCAATGGCCGGACGACAAGCTCGAAATCAAGCGGATCGACGTGCTGCTGGACGACCGGCTGCCACCGGCGACGGCAGCACGCGAAGCTGTCGCGGACGCGGACGGCCGCCTGGAGGAAGCTCTCGCCGCTGCCCGTAACCGGTTCGTCCTGGTCAAGCCCGACCGTTACATCGCTGCCGTCATGGGACCCGACGACATTCCTGCCGTTGCCGAGGCATTGCGCAGGAACACCCGGTGACCTCGATCCCGACGACCACGGCCGCCGTATGGGTCTACGAACACGGCGGCCCTGAGCAGCTCGTCCACGAACAGCGTCCCCTGCCCGCCCTGGGCCCCACCGACGTGCTGGTGGCCGTCGACGCCGCCGCCGTCTCGGGCTGGGACCTGAAGTACCGCCGCGGACTGCAGCCCGGCACGAAGCTCCCGGGCCGCACCCCTTTTCCTCTGCCCCAGCAACTGGGGCGGGAAGCCGCAGGAACGGTCGTCGCTGCGGGGCCTGACACCCGGCTGCTGCACGTGGGCGACCGGGTAGCGGCAGTCGTCCACCCCGAGAACCCCTATGCCCCGGACCTACCGGGGCCTGGGGAACCTCTCCACGGGCATCGCCATCCCCGGCCATCAGGGCCCGGGCGCCTACGCCGCGTACGTAGTGCGCGACGAGCGGCTCTTCCTGCCGGTGCCCGACCACGTCGACCTGGAACAGGCAGCGGTCACCCTGTGGCCCTACGGCACCAGCCACCGCGTCCTGCGTGACCGGCTGCGCGTCACCGCGGGCGACACCCTGCTCGTGACCGGAGCCGCCGGCCCGATGGGCCTGGCCACCATCCAACTCGCCCAGCTCTTCGGCCTGCGCGTCATCGCCACCACCCGACACGCTGAGCGAGCCGACGCTCTGCGCACCGCCTGCAGTGCCGAGGTGGTCGTCACCGACGACCTCGACGCCGCCCGACACGCCGTACGGGACCTCACCCACGGCCAGGGCGTCGACCACGCAGTCGACTACTCCACCACACCGATCCGCACCGAGGACGGCGCACCGCTCGGCGGCCTGTTCTTCGGACAGTCCTCGCTGGCCCGGCACGCCGTCGTCTCCGCGCAGAGCGTCGTCCGAGTCGACGTCGCAGACGAGGAAGAACTCAGCCTGATGGCACCCGTCGGCTGCGGGATCCAGACCGGAGCCGGAGCGATCCTGAACCTGCTCAAGCCCCACTACGGTGACAGCGTGGCCGTCTTCGGCGCCGGGGCAGTGGGACTGTCCGCCGTCATGGCGGCCCGTCTCACTCCCGCCCGCACCATCGTGGCCGTGGACGTCGTCCCGTCGCGGCTGGCCCTTGCCACCGAACTCGGCGCCACCCACACCATCGACAGCAGCAAGGAAGATCTCCAGTCCCGTCTCGCCGACCTGGCCGGTCCCGGCGGCCTGACGTACATCGTGGAAACCACCGGCGTCCCCGCACTGCTGGAGCTCGCCGCCACAGCCATCGCCGCCGACGGAACCGTCGCCCCCTCCGCCGGCAGCCGGGCTTCCTTCGACATCAACGCCCTCATCGACGGCCGCACCATCCGCGGTGTCACCGAGGGCGGCAGCGACCGCACCACCTTCATCCCCGCCCTCATCGACCTGGCACGCCAAGGCCGCCTGCCCTACGAGAAGTTCGTCCGCTTCTACGCCGAAGACCGGCTGCACCAAGCGGTGACCGACGCCCGCTCCGGGCACACCATCAAACCGGTCATCTGCTTCGACAACCGGACAGGGGAAGAACGATGAGCCTGCCGCACGCCCGCAACCTGATCGACGGACGGTGGCGCGACGGGCACGCGACAGGCACCTCCTGTGCGCCGGCCACTGGACAGGCCATCGGCATCTTCGCCGATGCCGGTGCCGTCAGCGCCCGCCACGCCATAGACGCCGCCCGCCGCGCCTTCAGCGAGACCTCCTGGGCCCACGACCGGCAGCTGAGGGCGAGCGCCCTGTCAGAACTCGCCGACCGGATGGCCGCTCGCCGCGACGAACTCGTCCACCTTCTGTCCCTCGAGAACGGCAAACGACGAGCGGACGCGGCCATGGAGATCGATGCCGCGATCCCCAAGCTGCGCTACAACGCAGCCCTCGCGCTCACCGACACCGGCCGCGCCGCGGAGACCAGCCCGCACAGCTACTCGATGACGATCCACCAGCCCGTCGGCGTCGCCGCCGTCATCGTCCCGTGGAACTCTCCCGTCATCCTGGCAGTTCGCTCCTTCGCCCCGGCCCTAGCCGCCGGCTGCACCGTGGCCATGAAGATGCCCGCTCAGACCGCGCTGACCAACGGCCTGCTGTACGAGATCATCGCGGAGACCACCGCGTTGCCGGCCGGTGTCGTCAACGCTTTCACCGAGTCGGGGAACGAGGGCGCGCCCCTTCTTGTCTCCGATCCCGGTACCGACGTCGTCAGCTATACCGGCTCGACCGCCGTCGGCCGCGTCATCATGGCGCAGGCCGCCCGGCATCTGAAGGGCTGCTCGCTCGAACTGGGCGGCAAGTCCCCGATGGTCGTCTTCGACGACGCCGACCTGGACGCGGCCGTTCCCGTGCTCACCGCTGCCGTCACCACCTTCTCCGGGCAGTTCTGCATGGCCGGCAGCCGCATCCTGGTCCAGCGGTCCGTGGCCGACGAGCTCCGCGGGCGGCTGATCACGGCTCTGGAGGCGGTCGCGGTCGGCCCGGACGCGGATCCGGGAGCAGCCATGGGTCCGGTCATCGACCGGGCGCAGGCCCTGCGTATCGACTCCTTGGTCGCCGAATCCGCCGGCTACGGCCGGGTTCTTGTACGAGGCGGGTTGCTGGAGCCGGACGGTGACGACGCCTACGTGCGGCCGAGTCTGGTGGAAGTGGACGACCTCGCGGCCCCGCTCATTCAGCGGGAGGTGTTCGGTCCGGTCGCCACCTTCGAGGTGTTCGACGACGAGGAGGATGCCGTTCATCGAGCGAACGCCACTGAGTACGGTCTGGCCGCCTCGGTCTGGAGCCGGGACGTCGACCGGCCGCTGCGGGTCGGGCGGCGCCTCGACGCCGGGACGGTCTGGATCAACGGCTGGGGCGTGATCCGCGACCAGTTCGAAGAGGGCGGCTTCAAGCAGAGCGGCGTCGGTAGGCTCAACGGCCCCCGGGCTCTGGCGGAGTTCCAGGAGATCAAGCATCTGGTCCACACCCCCCGCGCCTGCTGACGAGGGCTCCCATGGTGCGGCATGGGAGCCCTCGCACAGCGGACGCCACCTTCGCGCCGCCGCCGGCAACACCGGCCGCGGCGCGATGTCGTGAGGGAGGCCGGATTTTCCAATGCGCGTGCGGAGCTCGACGTCGTCAGCTCCGCACGGCGGGGCGGGCCTCAGCCTCGTGTCTCGCGGACGCACACGTTGCGGGTCTCGCCCAGGCCCTCGATGACGGTCCTGAGGATCTGGCCCTCCTTGAGGTAGACCTTGGGGTCACGCCCGTCGCCGACACCTCCCGGCGTGCCGGACAGGATCACGTCGCCCGGCAGCAGCGTGATGATGTCGCTGATGTACGCGACGATGTCGGCGATCCCGAACAGCAGGTCCGACGTGCGGGAAATCTGCATCACCTCGCCGTCCACCTCGCAGCGGATCTCCAGGTCCGGCTCCTTGCCACCGAACTCGTCCGCGGTGACCAGTGCAGGCCCGAGGGGTGTGGTCGCCTCGAAGGTCTTGCCCGCCAGGAACTCCCGGGTGCGGCGCTGGTACTCGCGCACGGTCACGTCGTTGGCGACGGTGTAGCCGGCCACGAAATCAAGGGCCTCGGCCTTCGGGACGTGGCGGGCGGTCCGGCCGATGACAAAGGCCAGTTCCGCCTCCCAGTCCACGGTGTCGCTCACCGTGGGCAGGGTGACCGTGTCACCGGCACCGATGAGAGAGCCGTCGTACTTCGCGAACAGGGTGGGATAGCGCGGGGTGTCCCGCCCCATCTCCTTGATGTGCGTGGCGTAGTTCAGCCCGAGGCAGATGATCTTGTTGGGGTGCGGCACCACCGGGGCGAAGACGGCCTCAGCGGCGTCGACGCGCTCGCTTCCGGCAGTGGCGCCCGCCCGGGCCCAGTCCTCACCGGAGTTCAGCAGCTCCCCCACATCCGCATGGGGGAGCAGGACGTAGGAGTCCCCGTCACGCCGGGCGGCCCGGGTTCCGTCGCCCGTCCGCAAAGTCGCCAGTCGCATGCCTGGTGCACCTCTTCCTTCATTGACTGATGCCGAGGCCGATCGTACTCTAGTTGCGAATAGCAGGATAGATGTCCTGTTAAGTGAGACATGAAGGAAGTGGCGGCATGGCTATCACCGGACTCGGTCACACCGGGCTGTGGGTCTACGACCTGCCGAAGATGCGGGACTTCTACGAGCGCGTCATGGGGCTGAGCGTGACGGACGAGGACGAGGGCCTGCAGATCGTCTTCTTCAGCGCGCGGCCCGACGAGGAGCACCACGAGTTCGTGCTCCAGTCCGGACGGACCTCTCCCATCGGTGACAAGCAGCAGCACCAGATCTCCTGGCGCGTGGAGTCGATCGAGGACCTCAGGACCTTCCACCGGCGGTTCGAGGAGGAGGGGGTGAAGGTCCAGCAGGAGGTGACGCACGGCAACGCCTTCGGGATCTACTTCTTCGACCCCGAGGGGAACCGCAACGAGGTCTACCTGCGCATCGAGCGGGACGTACGGCAGCCGTTCCGCAAGAGCATCGACTTCAGCCTCTCACCGGAGGAGATCTACGCGGAGGCCGAGCGGCTGCTCAGCGACGGCGGCGCCACCTATCAGCCGGTCCAGTAGCTCGGAGCCGGCACCCTCGCACCCCTGCTAGGTTGCCTGCATGCCAGGATCCACTTCTCATGATGCGGGAATGAGGCAGGGGCGTCGAGGGCGTAACGCCACCGCCGACCGGGCGCTGGACATCCTCCTCATGTTCGACGACGACCGGCTCGTCCTCTCCGCCGCCGACGTGGCGATCCGTCTCGGGGTGGCCCGGTCGACCGCCTACCGGTACCTGCAGAGCCTGACCGGCAACGGCTTCCTGGAGGAGCAGGACGGCTCGGGCTTCCGGCTCGGGCCCCGGGTCGTCGATCTCGCGCGTCTGGCGCGCAAGGGCGTGGGGCTGTCGGACCTGGCGCGGCCCATCATGCGGAAACTGGTGCAGCACACCGGTATGCCCGCGCTGCTCACCCGGAGAACCGGCGGCACGGTCGTATGCCTGGAACGCGAGGACGCGGGCACTTCACTGCGCCTTTCCTACGAGCGCGGGGAGGTCCTGGCCATCAACGCGGGAGCTTCCGCACTGGCCCTGCTCGCCTGGGCGCCGGCGGCAGAACTCGACGAACTCCTGGCCGGCCCGCTGCCCCGCTACACCGAAGCCACCCTCGCCGACCCCGCGGCGCTGCGTGCCCACCTTGCGGAGATCCGCGAACAGGGATACGCGGTGGGCCGTGGCGAAGTCGACCCTGACGTGCTCGGGATCGCGGCTCCGGTGCGGGGGGAGAACGGCGGCGTCGTCGGGGCCCTCAGCGTCGCGGCCTTCTCTCACCGGGTACCGGAAAGGGAAGTGCCGCGCCACATCGAGGCCGTGTGCCAGGCGGCGGAAGCCCTCTCAGGGCAAGTGGCGCGCATGGGGATCGGCTGAGCGTCGGAAAGCCGCACACGGTACCCGTACGATGTCCTGCATGACAGGACGTACGTCAGAAAAGGCTGCTCCACAGGGTCAGTACCGGGAACGCAACTCGACCGCGGACCGGGCACTGGACATCCTGGGACTGTTCTCGGAGGACAAGCTGTCCCTCTCCGGCCAGGAGGTGGCGACCGCTCTGGGGACAGCACGCTCGACCGCTTACCGCTATCTCCAGAGCCTGGTCGGCAGCGGGTTCCTGGAAGAGGACCCCCGGGGCGGGTTCCGGCTCGGCCTGCGGGTGCTGGAGCTGGCGCGCCTGGCCCGTCGGGGGTACGGGCTGTCGGAGATCGCCCTGCCCCTGATGCGGGAGCTGTGTGCGAAGGTCGGCGAGACGGTACTGCTGACCCGCCGTGCCGGAGGCTCCGCCATCTGCGTGGAACGATGCGAGGCGGAGCATCCGGTGCGGATCTCCTACGAACGCGGCAGCGTGCTCCCGGCCAACGCGGGGGCCTCCGCTCTGGCGCTGCTCGCCTGGCTGCCCGAGCAGGAGTGCCGTGAGCTGCTGGAAGCTCAGAGACTGCAGCGGTTCACCGCGCGCACGATGACGGACGTCGACGATCTCATGGCACGGCTCGCTCAGATCCGGCAGGACGGATTCACCGTCAGCCGGGGCGAACTCGACGCCGACATCCTCGGTATCGCCGCCCCCATCCACGGATCGTCCGGGGCCGTGGTGGCCGCGCTGAGCATCGCCGCACTGGAGCACCGGGTCCCGGACCGCCGGCTCGACGAGGTGGTCGCAGCGGTCCGCCGTACCGCCGAACTCATCAGCGGCCAGATGGCGGTCATCGGGGACTGACCCGGCCATCCGGCCTGATCGCCGGTACGGGCCTGGTGCGGATCGGCGATCAGGCCGGATGTCCGGGAGCCCGGGGTTCAGGCGACGCACACTCCCGGCACCGCTACTGCGCGCATCACGACCGGGTGGGAAACCGAGCCGTCCGGGTAGAGCGTGAGCGTGCTCTGGAACTCCTCGGTCAGGAACGCGTCTCTGAGCGAGCCCAGGGTCTCCCAGACGGCCACGTTCGTCAGAAGGCGGCTGTCGCCGATACCCCGGTACAACTGGGCGGAGACGAAACCGGGCTGCGCTTTCATGATCACGGAGTCCTGTCGCCAGACGTCGATGACCTTGTCGGTCTCTCCTTCTGGAGCCAGGAAGGTGTTGACGAGGGTGACGGGCCCTCCGTCGTCCGGGCCCTGGAGTTGCGCCAGGAACGGGGCCGAGTGGTCGAGGTCCTTGAGCTCGATCATGTGAACTCCTCCCAGTGCAGGTCAGGCGCTGTGTGAGCCGGTCATCAGCCCGGCCAGATCGTCGGGCTTGATGAACGAGGGCGGCGGGGGCGGCCCCCAGTTGAACAGTCCCTTGGCGCCCTCGAAGACCTCCGGCTTCCACAGATGGTCGTCGACGATGCAGTCCAGGTCCGAGTAGTACTCGGAGAAGTTGCCGGCGGGGTCCTTCAGGTACCAGAAGAAGTTGGAACCGGCGTGGTGACGTCCCAGCCCCCAGACGTGGCGCTCGGGGTGCTCCTCCAGCATGGCCATGGCACCGCGGCCCACCTCGTCCACGTCGTCGACCTGCCAGGAGGTGTGGTGGAGGAACGCCACCGGGGCGGCGAGCACGAGGACGTTGTGGTGGTCGGTGGAGCAGCGCAGGAAGGCGCCGACGTCGCCCATCAGGTCGGAGACCTTGAAGCCGAGGCCGTCGCGGAAGAAGCCGGTGGTGGCCTCGAAGTCGGTGGTGCCCAGGACCGCGTGGCCCAGCTTCCGGGGTCGGACGGGATCGGCGCGCAGGGTGCCGGGGGCCCTGGCTCCGACGCGCTCCATGCGGCCGGGACCGTTGTAAGGAGTGCGCGGCGTCTCGGGCTGGGCGACGCGGGGTTCCACCCTGAGGACGGCGCGGACGCCGGTGATCTTCTCGTATGCGGTGAGGGTGCCGGCCTCCCGCTCGACGGGAACCCCGAGCCGGTCCAGCCGGGCAGCGGTGGCGGAGAGGTCGTCCGGGGAGTCGACGCCCACGGCGATCTCGACGAGACGGCGCGTGGGCGCGTGGACGACGCGGAGCTGGCGCCCTCCGTCACGCGTCCCGAACCAGCCGTCCGCTTCGGGCGCGAGCCCGAAGTCGGTGTAGTAGGCGGCGGTCTGGGCGGTGTTGGGGACACCCATGACGATCGAGGACAGACGGTGCAGGGCCATGGTGAACTCCTGAACGCGGAAACTGTGTGGTCGTGGGTGAGCCGGCTTCAGGCGCGAAAGGTCTGCCGGAGCTCGCCGATGCCCTGGACGTAGCTCACGAGAACGTCGCCGTCGGCGAGCCAGCGCTGCGGAGTACGGCCCATTCCGACACCCGCCGGGGTGCCCGTGAAGATGACGTCACCGGGCAGCAGGGGAAGGACAGCCGACAACCGGGACACCAGCGCGGGCACGGAGAAGATGAGGTCCCTGGTCCGGCCCTTCTGCACCTCCTCGCCGTTGATCGAGCAACCCAGTTCGAGGTCGTCGCTGTCGGCCAGAGCATCCGGCGTGACCAGGTACGGCCCCATCGGGGTGAACCCGGGGAAAGACTTGCCCAGGCCGAACTGAGGCGCAGGCCCCGTGAGTTGGGTGACGCGCTCCGAGATGTCCTGGCCCACGGTGAGTCCCGCGATGTACAACCAGGCGTCGTCCTCACCGACCTGGTGGGCCGGCTCGCCGATGACGGCGACGAGCTCGACCTCCCAGTCCGTGTGGCCTCCTGCGGGGAGTTCCACTTCGGTGACGGGGCCCGTGATGCTGGAGACGTACTTGGTGAACACGGGCGGCAGGGTGTCGGGGGCGGCGAAACCGGACTCGTCCGCGTGCGCGCGGTAGTTGAGCCCTACGGCGAGCACCTGCCGCGGAGCGGGGGCCGGCGAGCCGAGCTCCGAGGCGGCGAAGGGCCGACCCGCGGGCAGCTCGGCGCTCGCGGCCCACTCGCGGAAGGCGGTCCAGCGCTCGTAGACCCCCTGCGGGTCGGGACCGAACTGGCCGTCGCTGGCCTGCTCGACATCGACGGCGGTGTCGTCGTCCGTGATGATGACGAGACGGCCGGACAGGTTGGCGGTACGCACGTGCTGCTCCTCTGAGGGGTGGGGGGTGTCGTACGGGACTGGTCACACGAGGGGGGTGATCTTCTCGTCGATGCCGAGCAGGGCCTTGCCGTACACCTCGAACGCCACCGTCGGCGCGGCGACCGCGTGCCGGCCCGCGGTGTTGGCGTCCCGCCAGATCCGCTGCAGTGGATTGACGTCGGCGAAGGAGCCGGCGCCGTGCACGCTGACGAGGGTGTTGATCGCTTCCAGCACGTTCTGGATGGCCCAGCCGGTGTCCGCCCGCACGCGGGCGCGCTGGGTGAAGTCGAGATACGTGCCCTGCTGTGCCGCCTGGTCGATCTCGGAGGCGGCGCGCTGCGCGTGCAGCGTCGCGGTGTCGATCCGCAGGGCCGCCTCGGCGATCTGCAGCTGCACGGCGACCGACTCGGCCTGCGTCTCGTAGAAGGTGTACGAGATCGGCTTGCGCGCGGCCTTCTCCGTGACGTACTCCAGCGCCGCGCGGCCCAGCCCCAGTTGAGGGCCGGCCAGGACCAGGGCCAGGATGGGCACGAAGGCCGAACGCGACAGCACTTCGTCCGTGTGCTCTGTCGGATAGCGGCCCTCGATGGCGGCCGGCACGGACATGACCCGGTGCTCGGGCACGAAGATGTCCTCGGCGATCAGACAGTTGCTCGCGGTGCCCTTCATCCCCGCGACGAACCAGGTGTCCTCCAGCGTGAGGTCACCGCGGGGCACGAGCGCGAGCCCCTGGTCGACCACGGCGCCGCCCTCGTCCGTGAGAGGGACACCGAGCACGGCCCAGTCGGAGTGCGAGGAGCCCGAGTTGTAGTACCAGCGACCCGAGACCTGCCATCCGCCGTCGACCCGGGCCGTCGTGGAGGTCGGGCTGAGCACCCCGGTGACCCGGGCGTCCGGGTTGGCGCCGAAGACGTCGTCCTGGGCCTTGGAGGGGAAGAGGCTGGTGAGCCAGTTGCACACGTTGACGAGGGTGACCACCCAGGAGGTGGAGCCGTCGCCCTCGGCCAGGGTGGCCGACACGTCGAGCATGGTGCGCATAGACGTCTGGTGACCGCCGTACCGACGGGGAGTGGCGAGCTTGAACAGGCCGGCGTCGGCGATGGCGTCGATCACCGGGTCCGGTACCCGGCGGGCGGTCTCCGTGGCCGCCGCGTGCTCACGCAGCAGCGGCCGTAGGGCTGCGGCGCGGGCGACGAGGTCCTCATGAGTCGTCATCGGTGTGCGCTCTTTCTGTCATCGGCGGGACAGCGGTCCCTGGTCCGGGTGGGAGGAAGGATCAGCGCGCGCAGGCGGCGACGAGTTCCCCGATCGTGCGGCGCGGGCGGTCGGCGAAGGCGGAATGGGTGCCGAAGGTGCGGTGCCCGTAGACGAGCGGCGCGGCCGGCGTCGTCTCCGCATGCGTGACCGAGCCGAGGACCAGCAGGTGGTCGCCGCCCTCCACGGCTTCGGTCACCTCGCACGCCAGCCATCCCGGGGCCGAGCCGAGCCGTGGAAGGCCGTGGTCGAAGTGCCAGTCCACGCCGGCGAAGCGGTCGGCCCCGCGGCGGGCGAAACCCAGGGCGAGGTCGTCCTGGGTCCGGGCGAGGACGTTCACACCGAAGCGTCCCGTGGCGGTGATACGGGACAGGACCTGGGATGCGCGGTCGAGAGCCACGGTCACCATGGGCGGCCGCAGCGACAGTGAGGCGAAGGCGCTGACCGTCGTGCCGTAGGGGAGACCCTCCGCCGTGGCGGTGACGATCGTGACCGGGGCGCAGACACCGGCCATGAGATCGCGGAATGCCTGCTCACCGAAGGAGGGGACCATAAGGATCTCCATTCGTCATAATGATTACGGTGATGCTGCATCCGGGTTACGCGGGGCGTCAAGAGGTGCGACTGTATTCGTCATAATGATTTTCCGGAGTCGGTCGAGGAGCGGAGTTGGCTGTGGCGGCACGGAGCGGAGACGCCCGGCGCGAAGGTGCGGATGCGGGCAGGGGGGTGGATCCGCCGGCCTTGCGGCGGGCCGAGTGGGGGCAGGCGGGGGGTGCGTCCCGCGCCGAGGCGGCGGCGGACGCCGTGGCCGAACTGGCCGCGCGGGTCGCTCCGGGCACACGTCTGGGCACGAAGGAGGAACTCCGGTCCCGTTGCGGGGTGTCCGTCGGGACGTTCAACGAGACGCTGCGCCTGCTCCAGGTCCGGGGAGTGGTGACGGTCCAGCGCGGTCCGGGAGGCGGCCTGTTCGCTGCCGAGCAGACCCCGATGACACGGCTCGCCCACTCCGTTCTGGCCCTGGACGCCTCCCCGGGTGATGTGGCACAGGCGCTGCGCATCCGCAACGCTCTTGAGCCGCTGCTGTGGCAGGACGCGCTGTGGCACGCCTCGCCGGCCGACATCAAGGACCTCCGGGTGCGCCTGGAGGCCATGGCCGCGGCGGCGGCCGAGGGTGACGCAGGCGAGTTCGTGCGGGCCAACTGGCGCCTGCATGCCAGGGTCGCCGACATCACTCCGAACCCCCTCCTGTGCTCGCTCTACGTGGCCCTCCTGGAGCTGGTCGAACGTCACGCCCTGGAGGTCCGGCCACAGGCTGGCGTTCCTCTCGCGCGGCACATCCGCGACCGCTGGAGGCTGCATGCCGCGATGGTCGACGCCCTCGACGAACGGGACGAGGAGACCCTCCTGCGGCTTGTCGCCGAGCACGACACGGCCACAGCCGTCGGCGGGGAATGAGGCAGGGGCGGTGCCGACGGATGCGAGGAACATCTGAGCGCACGTGTCTTGCATAGAAGGACCATTGTCCTGTTATCTCGGTCGCGGCGCTAGAGATGGGCGCACCTTTCCACCCGTTGGAGCCCACCCGTTGGAGGCCTCATGCCGCGTACCGAGCCGAGCCTGGAGCAGATCGAAGGAGCGATCACCGATCTCCTCCGCACCGAGGAGATCGCGGCACTGGCGGTGCTGGACGGGACTGGAGCCCCGTCCGTATCCACGATGCACATCGCCGCCGACGGGCTGCGTGTCTACATGCACACCTTCGCCCGGACCCGCAAGCGCTCGGAGATGGTCAAAGACGGGCGGGTCAGCTACGTCGTGAGCCACCTTCCGTCGGGGGGCTACGACGAACGCTTCGAGACCCGTTCCCTCCAGGTCAAGGGGCGGGCGGCCCTGGTCGTCGCGCCGGACGAGATCGCCCTGGCGGCCCGGCTCAGCCGCGAGCAGTTCCCGTGGGCCGCCACGTCGGGAATGTTCGACCAGGTCAAGGGGCCGGAAGAAGGGCAGCAGGCGTTCTTCCGCATCGATCCCGTTCAAGCCGTGTGGGCGGACCACCGGGTGGGGCTGATGTGGCGGACGCTCCTCGACTTCACCGCCGACGGCAGCGGATTGTCCGCCATGCAGCCGTATGCGGAACTCTTCACTTCCCAAGGCTGACATCGAGGACGCCCGTGCCGTCGACGCACAGAGCCCCTCTCTATGGTCCTGTCTAGTCGGACGCATGGCTTGAATATCAGGTCTATCAATTCTCATTTCCCAGTGATCAGGCAGGCGCCGCGGCAGGACGCGGGAGCGATCGGTCCGAATCGTCCCGCTTGCGCGCTGCTGGCCGATAGAGATTCGGGAGTTGCAATGGAGCAACCGGAAAAAACGGGCCACCTGTCGGTCGACAGGGGCCGGTGCGAGGGCTACGGAATGTGCGAGCAGGCCGCCCCAGAGCTGCTGCACCTCGACGAGGACGACGTACCCGTCATCGATGTGGCCGGGATATCGCCGACGCAGAAGCCTCTCGCTGAGGCCGCGGTGCGTGCCTGCCCCGTAGCGGCTCTCAGCGTCCGCACCGCGTCGGCACCGGCATGACCGCTCGGCGCCACATCGTCGTCGTCGGGGCGTCGCAGGCCGGGTGCGCCTGCGCCGCCGCGCTGCGCGGCTTCGGCTTCGACGGTGAGATCACTCTGCTCGGCGACGAGACCCACCGGCCCTACACGCGACCGCCGTTGTCGAAGGATGTACTGGTCGGTGCCGCACCCGACGACAGCGTCTTCCTGCCCGTCCTCGACGACGTCTCGATGCTCCGTGGTGTCGCCGCGGTCGGCCTCGACCGCTCGCGCAACGTCGTCGAACTGGCAGGTGGCGAAAGCCTGCACTACGACGGCCTGGTCATCGCCACCGGCGCCCGCGCCCGGCGTCTGACCACCGCGGGCGCGGACAGCGAGCTCACTGTGCGCACCCTGGACGACGCCATCGGCCTGCGGCAGCGGCTGGACGGAGCGCAGGAAGTCGTGGTGGCAGGTGGCGGCTTCCTGGGCATGGAGGTCGCCTCCTCGGCCGCGAGCCTCGGCAAGTCCGTCACCGTTGTCGACGGGGTCAGTCCGCTGGCCGGCCGTCTCGGCTCCCTGCTGTCCGGCATGGTGCTGGACGCGGCCGCAGAGCAGGGGGCACGGATTCGTGTCGTTCCCGGGGGCGTCACGGTCGGCTTCAAGGACGGCACCCCCGACCGGCTGCTGTCGGCCGACGGCACACTGCTCGCGGAAGCCGACATCGTCGTCACCGCCGTGGGCGACATACCCAACACGGAATGGCTGCACGGCAGCGGTATACGTCTCGACGGCGGAGTCGTGGTCGATGACGAGTGCCGTGTCGCTCCCGGCATCGTCGCTGCCGGGGACGTAGTCTCCGTCCGCCGTGCCGACGGGCGCTGTGTGCGCAGCCCGCACTGGTCGAACGCGCTGTCACAAGCCAGGACCGCCGCCGCCACCCTGCTCGGACGGGAGCCGGCCGGCGCGGCAGCCGCCACCACTCCACCGTTCTTCTGGACCGAGGCGTTCGGCCTGAAGGTCCGGCTGACCGGTCACCTGCCTCCCGTCGGGGAGCCCACGGTGATCGACGGATCCCTCGCCGACCGGCGTGTCCTCCTCGCCTGGCGCGCCGCCGGGCAGGAGCGCGGCTACGACACGGCGGCCGCGGTGAACTACCCCATGTCGGCGCCCAGACTCGCCAAACTCGCCCAGCAGGTGCTGGCTCACTGAAGGAGGCCGCAGTGCCCTCCCCTGTCAATTCCCCCCGGTCGGACGCCGACATCTTCTCCGAGGAGGTCATGGCCGATCCCTACCCGGTCTACCGTGCACTCCGTGATGCGGGACCGGTGGTCTACCTGGAACACTCCGATGTCTTCGCCGTCGCACGCTATGAGGAGGCACGCCGCGTGCTCGGCGACTGGGAAGCCTTCTCGTCCGCCGACGTCGCGCTGAACGAACAGTTCAACCACTACATCGGGGACGGGATCCTGCGCGCGGACCCGCCGCTGCACGACCAGTTGCGAGGTGTTCTGTCCGCCCGCCTGGCTCCTCGCGCGCTGCGCGATCTGGCACCCGACATCACCCGGCGTGCGGAACTCCTGGTCGACCGCCTCGTCGCGAAGGGCTCCTTCGACGCGGTGACCGATCTCGCGCGCTGGTTCCCCGTCGAGGTCGTCGGCGATCTGATCGGTCTGCCGCACGAGGGGCGCGAGCGGTTGCTTCCCCTTCTCGACGCGAACTTCAACTGCTTCGGACCCGACAACGCCCGGACTCAGGCGTCGTTCCCGCGGCTGCCCGAGCTGGCCGAGTACGTGATGGCCGGTGCGACGCGTGCGGCGCTGACCGAGGGCAGCATGGGCAGGGCGGTGTACGACGCCGTCGACGCCGGGGAGATCCCGGAGGCCGTCGCTCCATGGCTGGTCATGACCTACGTCACGGCAGGGATGGACACCACGGTGCACGCGATCGGCCACACCGTCTGGCTGATGGCTCAGCACCCCGACCAGTGGGACGCGCTGCGAGCGGCCCCGTCCCTGGTCCCCCAGGCGTTCCGGGAGGTGGTGCGCTACGAGTCATCGGTCCAGGTGTTCGGACGGACGGCACGTGTCGACTGGTCCGTCGGAGACGTCACCGTGCCGGCCGGTGCCCGGTTGGCGGTTCTCTACGGATCCGCCAACCGCGACGAACGTAAATGGGCGGACGCCGACCGCTTCGACATCACCCGTGACAACCTCGACCACCTCGGCTTCGGCTACGGCCTGCACGGCTGCGCGGGGCAGGCGCTGGCCCGCCTGGAGGGCGAGGCGATCCTGCGGGCGCTGCTGCGCAGCGTGTCCCACATCGAGGCCGGCGAGCCGGTCCGCCACTTCAACAACATCCTGCGTGGCCTGGATTCGCTGCCAGTAACCGTCATCACTGACTGATGTCGGCGTACACCTGAGTTCATGTGCATGCCGGGCACCGCGCTACCGGCACCGGGCGGGAGCGAGGACCTGGTCAGGATTACGGTGCGGACTGCGGAGGCGGCGCCGGTGGACTGTCCCGGCTGCGGGCAGTCATCGGACGGGGACCACAGCTGCTAGGGTGCGTTTCAGAAGTGGATCTTGATGTGTCAAGATCCACTTCGTGGGGCGGCATGATCTGACGAATGCACAGTGGGCGAAGCTGGAGCCCTTGCTCCCGGTCGGCAAGAAGCCTGGACGGCCACCGGTGCACACCAAGCGGCAGTTGATAGACGGCATACGCTGGCGCACCCGCGCCGGTGCTCCCTGTCGGGACGTGCCTGAGCGGTACGGTCCGTGGGAGACGGTCTACGGCCTGTTCCGGCGCTGGCAGCGGGACGGCACCTGGCACCGCATCTTCGAACAGCTGCAGGCACAGGCCGACGCCGAGGGGCTGATCACCTGGGACGTCTCGGTGGACTCGACCATCGCCCGTGCCCACCAGCATGCGGCAGGTGCCCGCAAAAAGGGGATCTGCAGATCGAGCCGCCAGGTGGTGTGTTCACCGAGCCCGACGATCACGGGCTCGGACGTTCCCGGGGCGGGCTGACCACCAAGCTTCACCTGGCGGTCGAGCAGGCCCAGAAGCCGATGTCACTGGTCATCACGGCCGGACAGCGCGGCGACTCGCCGCAGTTCCGGGTGGTCCTGGGTCGTATCCGGGTGCCCCGGCTCGGGCCGGGCCGCCCGCGCACCCGGCCGGACAAGGTCCGTGCCGACAAGGCGTACGGCTCCCGCGCGAACCGCGACTACCTGCGCAAACGTGGCATCCGCTGCACGATCCCGGAGAAGCGCGACCAGATCGCCAACCGAAAGAAACGCGGTTCCCACGGCGGCCGGCCACCGAAGTTCGACAAGGACGACTACAAGCAGCGCCACGCGGTGGAGTGCGGAATCAACCGCCTGAAACGGCACCGTGCGGTCGCCACGAGATACGACAAGCTCGCCGTCCGCTACGAAGCGACCGTGCTGGTCGCAGCCATCAACGAGTGGCTGTGACCAGCACTTTCGAAACGCACCCTAAAGCGTGTTGCAGATGGCCGTGACTTTTCAGGTCAAAGCCCGGTCACGGCTGTTCTGATCACGAGGCGAGGACGAGGTTGTGCATGTGGGCGACGGCCTGGACCGCGTGGTGGAGGCCGTCGCCGTGCTGTCGGCAGTCGCGGAGGATCTTGTAGTTCTTCAGTCGGCCGATCGCATGCTCGACCCGCGCACGGACCCGGCGATGTTCCGCGTTGTCGGCTTCTTCGCCGGCCAGCAGGGGCCGGCCGGGTCGTTTGCGGTGCGGGACGACCAGGCCGGTGTTGATGTAGGCGCCGTCGCCGAGCACGGTGATGCCCTGGCACTGCTGCGGCAGGCCGGAGTTGCGCCACACGTGGGCGTCGGCCTTGTTGCCCGGGGCCGGACGGGCGGTGGCCACGACCAGGCGCGTGTCAGCATCGATGATGACCTGCACGTTCGCGGAGAACCGGTAGTTGCGGCTCGACGCACCGACCGTGCGGTCACGGACCGGGACAAGCGTGCCGTCCACGATCCACAGCCGGTCCGCGGCATCGACCGGACGGGAGACCGGCTCGAGCGCGAGGAGGGGCCCGAGCCGCTGGATCACCCTGCACACCGTCGCCGGCGAGACTGAGAACAGTGGCGCGAGCTGGCGCATGGTCAGGTTCGTCCGGTAGTAGACCGCTACCACCAGCACCCGGTCGGCGAGCGGCAGACACCACGGGCGACCGAGCCGCGGCCCGTCGCCACCCCGCTCCCGCACCACCTTCAGCAACCGCTCGAACTGCTTCATCCGCAACCCCGTGAACGTCTCCACCCACAACGAATCAGCCCTCAACACCCCACGCATACAAGGGAAATGCCCTGATCGCAGCCTTCTGCAACACGCTTTAGGTCAGGCGCCGGACCGCGATGTCCTCCGCCTGGAAGTAGCTCGGCTCCCACCTCGCCATGCCTCCACCGCACGCCCGGGCCCGCGAGTCGGGGCTCGGTGCGGCGCGGGGCTCCGCCCCGGGAGCGGAAGGTTGCCCCGGTGTCCTGGAGCAGGCCCTGTGAGCGTCGGCGAAGCGCCGGTACGTCACTTCCCGCTCAACCGCGAGTCTCACAGATGTCCTTGAGGGCGGGCGGAGCATCCCCGGATGTCGAGCCACCCAGCGGACACCTTTCGTCGATGTCCCACCGAGCCGGTTGGTACGTTCGCGCGGTGAGACACCCACACGTGCGCCGAACCCATGTCACGCTTCCTGAGGGCGAATTCACGATCACGTCGGACGCGAGGGCCCGGGAGGCCGCGACCCGGATGTTCTTCCAGGCGGCACCACGCATCGGGCGACGGCTCGACGCTGACGGCGGCGGTACGCCGCGGAACACCCTCAACTCCCTCTACGCCCTCTTCGCCATGTACCGGGACCAGCCGACGGCCGACCCACCGCCCCCGGCGGATGGGCTGCCCGTCCACTGGCTGGCCATGGCCATCCTCACCCGTGGCCTTCGCCCGGTCCTGTCCGTGTGGCATCCGCGCCTGGCCGCGTACGAGCGGGCGCACCCCGGCCACGCCCCGGCGGAGTGGGAGGAGTACGCGGCGTTCGCGGCCGGCCCGTAGGGCGACTCTCAGTTGCGACAAACACTCCGCCTGGTCAGGGCGTTGAGCCTGTTCATGCTCTGCTGTGGTCCGACGCGGGACATGATGGTGCGATGAGTCGCGACACGGGGAAGGGGCCAGCCAGACGGCCGCGGCCGCTCGATCGAGCGCGGGTGGGATGGCCGCGTCCGCTGCGGGAGTTGAAGGGTCTGCTCTACGAGATGTATCTCGCGGCAGGTGCCCCGAGCCTGGACGAGATCGCTGCGACCGTCGCAGCCGACGACGATCTGCCGGGGGCGCCGAGCAGGGATACGGTCCGCCGCATCATCTGCGATTCGGTGCAGCCGCCCCACCAGGCCGATGCGGTCTCCGTCATGGTGGCCCTGGCCCGCCGAGCCGCTGCGGACGAGCAGGAGATGGCCGCCCGAGTTCGCCGTCTGTGGATCGAGACAGGGATGGCCCGGGGGCGGGTCGGCCGATCGGGGACTTCGACGGTCAGCTCGTCGTAGACGACTTGGAGGTCCACCCGGCACTCGACACTGGTGCCGCCCGTGACCGGCTCGGTGTGCTACCGGCCTATATCGAGCGGAAGTTCGACGCGTCGCTGCGGTCGGTGGTTGATGCCGCAGCGAGCGGGCGCAGTGGTATCGCGGTGCTGGTCGGCGGGTCCTCCACCGGCAAGACCCGGGCGCTGTGGGAAGCGGTCCGACCGCTCACCGTCAAGGGCGCATGGCGGCTGTGGCATCCCATCTATCCCACCCGCCCCGACGCCGTTTTGGCCGAACTGGACGACGTGGCCCCGCACACCGTGGTGTGGCTGAACGAGGCCCAGAACTACCTGGGGGCAGATTCGGGTGGCGAACAGGTCGCCGCCGGTTTGCGGAACCTGCTGAACGACCCTGCGCGTGCGCCGGTCTTGGTGCTGGCCACCCTCTGGTCACCGCACTGGGACGCCCTGACCACCCGCGGTGCGCATGCCCAGGCCGCTGAACTACTCGACGGACACAAGATCGATGTACCGGAGGCGTTCACCAGCGCCGACCTTGCCGCGGTGGCTCACGCAGCCGACACCGACCCGCGACTCGCGGAGGCCGCCGAATGTGCCCGCGACGGTCAGATTACGCAGTACCTGGCTGGTGTCCCGTTCCTCATGGACCGCTATCGGGCGGCGCCACCGGCAACCAGGGCTCTGGTGCACGCTGCGATGGACGCCCGCCGCCTCGGCGCCGGACCGCACATCCCACTGGCGTGGCTGGCCGAAGCCGCGCCCAGCTACCTCTCCGACACGGAGTGGGCGCAGACACACGACGACTGGTTGCAGACGGCCCTTGCCTATGGCACCGCGCCGGCTAAAGGCATCCCCGGCATCTTCGTCCCCGTCAAAACCAGGGCTTCTCGCGGCCAGCGGACCCGCGCCGCTCCCCGGCCTGCTGCTGGACAGTCCATCCAGGCCGCGCACGAACCGCGATACCAACTTGCTGACTATCTCGACCAGCATGGCCGCCGGGTTCGCGCCGACCAGATCCCTCCCGTCGATTTCTGGACCGCGGCCGCCGTCCATGCCCACGGCGGCAACCTGACTGCACTCGGTTACGCCGCCTGGACCCGCGGCTTGTACCGCGATGCCGCGCAACTGTACAAACGCGCCACCGCCCAGGGAGACGCCCAGGCAGCCATCCGCCTGGTCGAAGCGCTCCACGCCCTCCACCCACGTGACGACCAGGCTGCCAACTGGGCGGCAGCCCACATTGCCCTCCACCAGCCGTCGGACGCAGCCAGACTGCTCGGCGCGCTCCGGGCGGCCGGGGCACACCAGGTGGCCGCCGCGCTGGCACGGCGCGCCGTCGCCGACTGCACCCTCGACAATCCGGTGGCTGTAAGCCGACTCCTAAAGGAGCTTCGGGAGGCCGGGGCGGAAGACGAAACCGTTGTCTTGCTGGGCCGTGACCCCGCATCCCACGTCGCCGTCGACTATCCCTACAACGTGCACTGGCTGGTGGAGGAGTTCCTGATGGCCGCTGCGCATGAGCAAATCGACGCGCTGGCGGAACGCGCCATTGCCCAGTGCTCTTTCAGGCCTCCCATCGGAGTGATCAAGCTGATGGATGCGTTGTTGAGAGCCGGGGCAGACGAGCAGGCCCTCGCGCTGGCCAAACGGGCCGCTTCTCACATGGCGCTCTACGATTCGTCGGCCGTCAGGCGGCTGCTGAGGGAACTCCAGGATGCTGGTGCCCATGAGCAGGCCGCTGTGCTGGCGAATCGTGCCGATGCTTACGCGGCCCTCCAACCCTCAGCCGCCTCCTCGTCTGAGGCTGGAGTGAACGAGCCACCCTCCGCCCGGACAGAACCCGATCTTCGTGACCCGGCCCAATTGGCCATGCAGCTGATGTCGTTTCGCGGAGCCGGAGAGAAGGAGCACGCCCTGGCATCGGCCGAACAGCACGTCCCGCTTGCCGACCTCGGGAATCCGCGGGCAGTGGCCCGCCTGCTCGGTGTACTGCTGACGGCTGGGATGGAGGATCAAGTCGCCGTCCTACTCGATCGTGATCCCGCTGTCCACGTCACCCTCGATGAGCCGGTCGGCGTGGCCGACCTGCTGGAGGAGTTGCGCAAGGCTGAAGCCCGTCAGCAGGCCGCTGCGCTGGCGAAGCGCGCCGCCGCGCACACCGCTGATACCGCCCTGGCCGACCCGTGGGTCGCAGCCCGTCTGCTGAAAGCACTGGAGCGGGCCGGGGCTCACCAGCAGGCCGCCGTGCTAGCAGAGCGCGCCGCCGCCCACGCCTCCTTGGAGGCCATGTGGGCCGTCGCGCTCCTGCAGCGGGAACTACTGAAGACCGGCGCGCGGAAGCAGTCCGCCGCGCTGGTCGAGCGGCTTACCGCTGCGGGGCGCTTCGAAGTGTTCATCGCATCCGGTGACCGACGGGAGCGCTATCGGTTCGGGCGGGAGCCTGATGGGACGCCTGCACCCCGGTGGACATGGGAGGACCTGGAGTGATCGGGGAACATCCCTGCCCTCAGGACCTGATGGCAGGCCTCCGCTGGCCCTGTGCCGCCACAAGCGACTCGCCCGCTTCAGGGCGCCGGACGGGTCAGGGTTCGAGTGGGGGAAGACTGACCAGGCCCGTGTCGAGCATGATGCGCTCGACCGTCTCGGCGAGCTTGCTGTTGGCGTCGATGATGGCCTCGACTGCGCCGGGCAACAGATCGAGTTCCCGGTACCAGTCGCGCAGCTGTGCCTCGTTGACGTCGTTGGCGATCGGCTTGGTGGCGTGGCGGGCGAGGGTTTCGCGGAACGGCACGTGCAAGTAGTAGCTGTGGGTCGGGCCGCGGTGGTCGGCACGCAGCCGGGCGAGCATGTCGCCGTAGCGGTCGGCGTACAGGATGCCTTCAACCACGACGTGATATCCGGCGTCCAAGGCGTAGCGGGCCGTCAGGTCGATCAGGCCGATGTTCGCCGCCCCGGGGCGGTCCCGCTCGCGGAGCACAATCCGGCGGAGGTTGTCCTGACCGACGAGGGCCAGGCCACGGCCGAATTTTCCGCGGAGGCCGTCCGCGACGGAGCTCTTCCCTGAGGCGCTGTTGCCGCGTAGTACTACCAGCCGCGTTTCGTCGGTGCCCACCATCACAGCGATCACGCTATCGGTAGCCACCGACATCGCCTGGGGAGATCCCGGAGATCTTCGACCTCGCCCCGGATGTGTGACCGTGTTGGTGGCGCGCAAGCCCACACCCTAACTATATTGCATAACTCTTTTTTATCGGGTACGCTGGACGTGTTGGAACGGCGGGGAGCAGCTCGTCCACCCAAGCTCCTGGCCGGGCGACTCCCCCCTCGCTCCGGCCAGGCCCCTCCCCCACCGACTCCCGGCCGGGCTGTGTGACAGACGCATTCCGCGTACAGCCCGGCCGGGGTCCCTGCCCCTCCCCCTTGCGGGGGGAGGCCTGCCGCGCCCCTATTCGAAAGGGGCGCGGCACCCGCGGACGCTGTAGCTCAACCGCAGAGAGCACCGCCGAAAGGCGGGGACACAGGATGGAGACCTGTCGGCGTCAGCCTCCTGGTCGAGGCCACCCCCGGCCTCGACCAGGGGTACGAATTACTACTGGCTCAGCGGTGACGCCCGAGCCGGGCAGGTGTTGTAGCGCTACGACACGGGGCCCGCTGACGCGTCGAGCCGACTCAGCCACTGCGGGACACCTGCCGCAAAGGAAACTCACGGCTCCTGACGTTCACCGCCTCCGCGAAGGGTACGGCACCGGGCCCGATGGTCCGGCCGGAGCACACGACACCTTCCGAGGCGAAACCACCTAGTCCATTGGAGGCAGGAGACATGCGACGGACCGTGATTGGTACGCGCTTCACGACGGGTTGCGGTCACTCCTGGAAGCGGCGGTACCCCAAGTGGACGGCGGGCGAACTTCGGTACGCGGAGACCGACTGCATCGTGTGCGGCGAGTTGCTGATGATCTTGGTACCGGACGACGTTCCTCCCGACAGCTTCCCCGCGCACGTCCACTGCCCTCTCTTCCACGTCCACCTCTCCATCATGACCGGCGGGGACTGGCCTGCCGACGGCCACGACACCTTCACCGCCACATTCGCAGCGGAATAAGCGACTTCGCCCCCAACAGACGTGCTTGCCGTCCAAAAAGACCCGATCTCTGCAAGCCTCGGAGACGAAGACGACGCTGAGGCCGAAGCCAGCTGGTCATGCCCTTCTGCGCTCCCGGCCCGTTGGCCGTGGGCCATCGCATTGCCGAGGGGCAGCCGCACACCGTACGCGCCCTCTCCCCATGCGGATCTCACAGTCCGCGCCCGCCTGGGCAGCGACGGCATGGCGATGATCGTGGGCTTCCGTCGTGGCGGTGCAGTCGCCGAGCGGCTGCCGCTGGCCGGTAGGCTCCTCGTGGCCCACGGGGAGCACCTCTGCCAACGTCGGCTGTGGCGGTTGGAGTCCCCGTCATACGTACACGGCGCCGGGTCGGGCTTGAGAAGGAGAGAAGCCGATGCCGAGAGTCGGCCGGTTGTTCCGGTCTTGCCGACGAAGCGAGGTCTCGTTTCTACGTGTCATCGGCCCGAGCACCGACCAGGGTGTCCCGGTGGTCGATGCACGCACGAGCGGCCCGCCCCGCTTCATACCTCCCACGCGTCTGCACGACGTGGCGGTCACCGAAAGCGGGAGCCCTCTGCCAGCGGTTACCACGTCGGGCCGACCACGCCGGTCGGGCTACGCGCCGTACGCCGAGGGCGACTTCGTCCATCACCTCCTCGACGAGGCGATCGGGGAGCACCTCGGCTGCGACGAACCGCACGCGGTGGTCTTCGTCCGGGCCAACGAGGACTGGTCAAGCGGTGGAGTCGCCCGCCTGGCGTTCGAGTCGCACGAGATCGGCCCCGTATGCGAGCGGGCGCTGCAGCAGGCTGGCTACGGCTGCGAGCCAGCTCCCGCGTTGGTCTCGGGCTACGGGTTCGCCCTGAGGTTCAGGAGGGCCGACCGCCAGCGCCTGTGCCCCGCCCTGGAGGTTCACCCGCCCGTATCCGAGTGGGATCCCTGGTCGTGTGATCTGGAGCGTGGGCACGACGGCGTCCCGCATCACCACCACGCCATGGACTACCGCTGAGTCGACGACACTGAGCCCCCGCGTTGCGGCGCATGGGCACAGCGGCCCGCCGGCCACGGGTTGGGGAGCTGCGGCCTGCCCGCCGGGCACCCTCCGCAGCAGGTCCACCGCGACCTCCTGTGGGAAGCGCTGATGGGGCTGAGCAGGCCTTCGTCATCACTGCAGTGATCAAGCGGCGGGGCCGGTGACCGGCACGGCGGTTCCTCGTTCACCTGGGGACGGGCGTGCGGGACTCACGACGTCCGTTCCTCGTCCCGGACCCGGCTTCATGAAGGAAGGCCTTGATGCTCCACCTCGACTTCAACGAGTCGGTTCGCGTGGACCCCGACGATCTGCGCCTCGTGCTCCAGACGATCCTGGACGATCCTGACAAGCCGCCACCGGACGTGCAGGCCTCGTTCGACGCCGCCACGCAGGGCGGTCCTCTGACCGCCGAAGAGCTGTGGCGCCTGACGAACTTCGCGGACCCGGCCGCGGTGTACGGCCTGACTGTTTCGGAAGCCGCGCTGAGCGACGTGCGTTTGGCCGCTCACCTCCGTCTGTCGGGTGCCGTTCGTGAGCAAGCCCCTCGCACAACGGCCGCCCTGGAGCTCCTCGTCCGCACGGAGACCGAGCTGGCCATCAGTGCCGCCCGGTCCCGCGGCGAGACCTGACCCCCGGGCCGTGCTCGATCCGGGACCGGGGCCGGCCAAGACCGTCGCGCGAGGCGAGCTCGCGACGTCACGGCCCCCTGGACGCATCTCAACGAGCTCGTCCGAGACGGCTCCCCGGTTCGGAAGCCTTGGTCTCTGCCTACCTCTTCGGCGGGGGTTTGCGGAGACGGGTGTACTCCTTGGCCAATTCGACGCGGGAACGGTGCGGGCCGGACGGGCTCTTGCAAGGCGCGTTGTAACCCCGGCCGCAATCTGGGCAGGTGATGTCGTACACGCGCCACGGGCGCGGAATCGCCTTCTCCCTGGCCTTCCGTTCGTCCACGATCGGCTGCAGCCGCTCATCGTGGGGGAACTCGCGTACCGTGCCGGCGTTGGTCCCCTCGGCGAACACGCAGTCCTTGCCCTTCCCGGCTTGGCAGCGGGGACAGCTGCGTTGGATCCAGTACCGTCGGGCCACCTGCTTGTACAGCGGTCTGGGAGGGACTCCGTCGGCCGCGCGCTTCTTCCAGACGTCAACTTCTGCCGCCTGGCGGGCGGTTAGCCGGTCACCCGACGCTGCCGCCGACCGCAGGAGAATCTCCACTTGAGGGCGCAGGTCGTACGTGTAGGCATCATGGCGGCGTAGGCTCTTGAGAGTGCTACGCACGCGGGCAGCAGCCTCCCCCGCGGCTCGCTCGGCTGCGGCCTCCGCCTCGATCTGCTCATGGGCGGCGTGGGCGAGGCCGGCGAAGAACTCGGTGGCCTTCTCCACGATGGCGTCCTCGGCCTCGGTACGGTCAGCTGCGGCGGTCGCGTTGACGAGGATCAGGAGATCCCGCACCTGCTTGGCGTCCTCCTCGGTCGCCGCCTGGTCCAGGCGGGCGAACAGGTCATGGCGGGCTTCGGCCTGTTCATCCAGCCAGCGCTGGGCCTCTTCAACCGCGGTCGCCAGTTCCCGGTGTACTTCCTCGCTCACTCCTGTCAGTTCGGCGATCTCGCGGCACACTCGGCGCACCATGATGACGGAGTCGACCTTCAGGGCATCGGCCAACCGGCGCATCAGTCCCCGGGCCCGGGCATCGGCGTCTGGCCCCTTCCGGGGTCTGCTCGGAGACCACCGCGTGGGAGGAGGCGTCGTGCGGGACTGCACGATCCGCTCGACCGCCGGCGTCGACAGCCCTCGCTCCGTCACTTCGCACTGGCCCAGGCCGTACCACTCGATCTCCCTGGCGAAGGCCTCGGTTCCGATACGGACCTGGCGGGTGGTGCCTTCGCTGTCCAGACGGATGCGGTGGACGTACCAGCGGTGGGCCAGGGTGGCGCCGTCCACCGGCACCGACACAGCCAGCACCGGCTCGTACTCTCCGTCCCACACCGGGGGCACCGTCTCATCCAGGTGCACCCGCAGTCCGCGGTTCTTGAAGCGGATGTCCACGACGGAGCCGACCGGTGCGCCATCGGGCTGGGTGAAGTCGAAGCGGGCCTGTTCGCCGCGGTCGCGCAGCCAGGCGGCGGCTGCGGACTTCACATACAGGTGGTCGGCGCTGTTCACGCCGCGGGCGCGGCGCCGGCAGGCGTGGGGTCGGCCGTCCGGGTCTGGGTGGTGCGCGAAGTGACAGGCGCGGTCCGTGTAAAGCTTGGTGGTCAACTGGCCGCCGCAGCCCCCGAGCAGCAGTCCGCACCAGAAGGTGTCGTGTTCGTGAATGCGCCGGAAGGCATCCACTTCGATCGCCTCGAGCGGCAGCATCAGCGGCTCATCGGAGTCCGCGCTGCCCAGCACTGCCGTCTGAATCTGCCGCCTGTCGTCCCGCAAGAACTCCCCGCCTTTCACTCCAACTCATCCTGCCAGTAGCCCTGTTCCCCTCGGCGGGCGACCGAAGAGACGGCCTCCCGGCGCCATTTGACGGCGTATTACACCGTTCCGGACCGGTGGGCGACCTGCGCCGCGTACCGTCGCCTCAGGCAATGCCGTGACCAGCCGGTCACACGGGGTCGCATCCTGGGAGGGGTCGAGCATGGTGAACGTTCGGACGTTCTCGCTGTGGCAGCAGCTTGCCGTCACCGAGGAGCTGCCGGACCAAGCGCTGCCCTCAGTGATCGAGGCGCTGTGCACGCCCGCTCGCGCCCCCTACGGCGTGGACAGCCGCGGGGAGGAGTGGCGCAAGAAGGCCTTCGCCGAGGCGCTGCCCGTTCTGCTGCGACGCGCGGCCGACCCCGCCCTGCGCCGCCAGCTCCTTCACCAGGCTGAGGACAAGCAACTCGCCGACCTCGCCGGCCAGGGCGTGGTCACTGCTGCCGATCTGCCGGCGATCCTGAGCACACACCGCCCGACACCCGAGCTGGTCATCGGCCTGGCCCGCCACGCTGACCAGATCGACCGTGCGATCGAGCTGCTCTGCCACTTCCAGGACACCGATCTTGAACGTGTTGTCACCGAGTGGAATCCCCACCGCTACCGCCCGGATGCCGAGCCGTTCCCGCCCGTGCCACCCGCCCTCCTTGACGCGGTGCTGGAGTACGCCCTCACCCCGTTCGCCCGTCTCCTGCAAAACCCCGGCCGGCACGAGGGCTGGAAGATCCTGGAACGCCCTGACCTGGGGCTACCCCACGATTTCGGCGAAGGTGCCCCCTGGCGCATCCTCTCGACCTGTCCCGAGCGGTGGCCCGCTCTGGTCAAACACCCCACGCTCGGCACGGCCGTCCAGCACCTCCTGCTGGACCACGCCGAGGTGGAGGCCCGCCGCAACCGCCTGATGACGTCGGGCGGCGACCACCTCCGAGGTGCAGAAGACGCTCCGGTCGAACAGCCGGAACCCGGGCCGGCACTCGACACAGCCCTGCTGCGGGCCTGTCTGCCCGCGCTGTGTCTGCCGGAGATGGCCGGCCTGCCCAAGCCGAGCGTGACCGCCCGCCACCGGCTCCACCGCATCGCGGAACGAGTCGGCAACAACCCCGGCCTCGTCGACATCGCAGCCGAGCAGCTGCACGCGGCAGTCGACGAATGCGTGCGCCGCGGACGCCTGCTCACCCGGTCCCGCAACGACAACGCCCGGCACACGGTCCTCCCGGTGGCCGAGGACCTCGCCCGGCTCAGCGTCAACGCCACCCACCTGGCCAAGGCGTGCGCACTCCTCACCTCAGTGGACCAGCCGACCGTCGTCTCCAGCCCGCCCAGCCCCCGCCTGGCCCGCGTCACCGAAGGCACCGACCTGCTCACACCGGTCCGCCTCCTGGAAAGGAACTACCAGCACCGACGGGTCGCCGCGCTGCTCGCCCTGGCCGGCAACCCGCACACACCACGCACCGCGGTCACCGACACCCTTCCTGCGCTGCACCCGCTCGAACTCTCCTGGATCGGCCACCAGAACGACGTCCCCGACTGGCTGCACACGGCCGCGGCCGCGCTCGCCCCGGCCGACGACACCGAGGCCGTGCTGCGCCTGCTGACCGACGAGGAACTCGACAGCCACCCCGACCCGGGCGCCGTACTGCAGTCCTGGCTGGACGCGCCCGAGACCGACGGCCTGTGGACGGACCGCGAGGTGTACCGGGCGATCCTCGAATCCCGCCACCACACGCTTCACCACCTACGCCAACTGCCCGCCGACGAAGTCCTCACCCGCACCGAGCCCAACATCGCGCTCCCCCACCTGCTGGCCCAGTGCGGCACTCAGCCGGAACGCTGGAAGGCCCTGCTCGAGGCTCTCGACTACGGCCCCGCAGACGAAATGATGACCTACGGTCAGCTCCTCGACCGCCTCCAAGTCCCGTCCCCCGCCCCAGCCACCACGGTCTGATGCCGACGGACACTTCAGGCCGGGCGGCTACGGGGCGTGTCGGCTCCAGCAACGCCTCCGCCTGGTCAGCTGAACACGGCGGCCAAATGGGCAGAGCGGCGCTCCCACCCACGTGGATCCCCTCACGGTGTGGTGCGGCTTCCTCGGATTCCTAGCGGGGACCCGGTGCCTCACCGCGTCGGATCGGGTCCGGGAAGTCGTCGACAGGGCCGTCCATCTCCCCTCGGTAGAAGTCCTGGAACGCCGGAAGGTTGTGCAGCGGCGGCCGGCCGGCGGCCACGCTCGCGTACCACGCCGCGGCCACCATCAACTGGGCAGCCTCGTACCACTCCTCATCGGCGCTCTTCTTGACCCGAGACGCAGCGGCCATGGCACGAGCAGCCTTCCGGGCTGCGAGTGCTGACGCCGTATCGGGGCCGGTCAGCTCACTCGCGGTCTGGTATGTGAAGGGGCGACGGCCCCTGGACCGGACGATGTCGGAGCACATCAGGGGTTCTCGGTCGAACACGCCGAGCGCGGCACGTGCCAGCGCTTCCCCGTCCGAGACGGTTCCCGCCTGGCACAGCGCGAGGAACGCAGCGTGAAGGACCTCCGCCTCCGGTTCGAAGTCGACCTCCGGGAAGCCCGCTCGGCGCATCACCGCCTCCGCCGCCCCCCTGCACGCCTCGCCTACCCGCTTGACCTTGTGTGGGTCGGTCTCGTAGTAGAGGCTCTCGACCTCGCCGAAGGCGTCGTACCAGGCGGTGCTCTCCGCGCAGACGAACGTGACGCCGGTCAGGACGGCGGCGGCATCCCCGAGTCCGGCCGTGCGCAGCGCCTCGGCCAGGACCAGTTCGTCGCGGTCGAGTTCGAACAGCTTCAGGGCGTCGGTGTACCTGATGTCGGCAGTGGCCTGGATCTGACGCGCAACGCCGGCGAATCGGTTCTGGAACTTGGGCATCGTGGTCTCGGCTTCCGGCGGTTCCGCCCACGCTCGACCGCCCTGTCGCTCGATACACGATGGACTTCGGGAGGCGCGGGCCCGCTGGGACCTTGACCCGTTTTCGCCTGCTGCGTGGGAGCTGGCGTGGGCGGCAGTACGCGTCTAGCCACCCGGAGGCTACCAGCCGTCGTCCGGCGGATGGGCCGTGATGCTTCATGACGGGCTGGCATGGCCTGTCCGGCAGGCTCAGAGTCCTCCGGGCGACTGCGGCGCTTTTGCGAGGTGGAGACGGGCGAGGTCGTCCTGGAGCCAGAGGTAGGCGTAGTCGATGGCTGGGGTGTCTCCGTAGAGCTCGGGGTGGGAGATGGGCGCATCGGTAGTGCGGGGCCTTGCCCAGCCCGTAGCCGTGGTCGGTTCCTCGGGGACGGGTAGCAAGTCATCGGGGTTGATGCCGGAGTTGCCTCCTGCGTACAGGCGAAGATCAACGGGGTCCGCGCCGGGGGCGCGGGTGGCCAGGCGCAGGACGAGCGCCGGCGTCTCGTCGGCGCCGTGCGTGTAGAGGGAGCCGGCGATCCGTATTGGCCTGGCGGTGAGTCCAAGGGTGTCGTGCAGGGTGGGAAACCACGTGGTCACGAGGGCGGTGTAGATCTCGAACGCGGCCGTGAGTACCTGTTGGGCGAGTCGGTGGAGTTGCTGGGGTGAGTAGTCGCCCCAGATCCACATCCCTTCGTCGGCATCGGGTTCTGCGTAGGGGCGGTGGAGCATGCCGTCGCTGCTCATCCCCGTGCCCTGTTCCAGGGTGTGCTGAAGGTGGCGGAGTTCGGCGGGGTTGGTGCGGAGCCGGTTGTTGTAGCCGATCCTCACGGCGTTGGGGTGCTTGCCCAGGGCGGAACGGATTGCCGTGAGAACGTCGTCGGCGGGCAGCGGGGCGTGGTCGTGGTTGTGGCGGTCGAGCAGTGTCTTGGCGGTCAGCCAGAGGCGCTCGGCGGTGTGCGGTCGGCTGTCGGGAAGGGCGAACTCCTGAAAGGAGCAGAGGCCGGTGAGCCGGTCGGCGATGACGTCGAGGGCCCAGTGCCAGGGCCAGGCTCCGTGGTCGGCCGCCACCGGCCCGTGCCAGCCCTGCAGGGGCCGGTGCCGGCGGTCTGCTTCGATCCAGCGGTGCTCGGCGGGAATGCGCAGCGCGGGGGTGTCGTCGCCGTCACGGCGCAGCAGGTGCGCGCTGAGTCGGCCGCCGTCCAGGCGGGCGTCGATGGTCAGTGGGCCTTGGTAGGGCCCGTACAGCAGGCGGGAGGCGGGTGCCAGGCGCGCCGTCCAGGTGTCCAATGCCTGCTGCATGCGGCGGGTCACCTCGGTGTCGGGCAGGAAGGGTGCCGTCGTGCCGGCGTCGTCCGTGAGGTCGGAGTGCCCGGGGACGGCGTGGTGGACGATCCAGGCGGCGGCGCCGGGCTGTCTCGCGGCGAGTCGCTCAACGAGATCGGTGCCCTGGTCCCAGTCGCCCGCGGCGATGGCGAGGGCGAGCCCGCCCCGCCACAGGGCCGTGAGGTGGGGGTCGGTCAGGACGGTGTCCGGGAGCAGGCCGGCCAGGACTGCTTGTCCGGCGAAGTACTGCTCCAGGACGGGGAGGGCGAACTGCAGCGTACGTCCGCGCAGGACGACCAGGCGCGTGGCGAGTACGGTGTCGGTGTCGCCGGTGTCGCCCAACTGGGCTGCGGCTGCCCGGCCGCCGCCTGCGACGGTCGCTGCGGCGAGGCGGGTCAGCAGCCGCCGGGCGTGTGACTCAGGCCTGCCGGACAGACGGATGCCGCGCTCGGCGAGCGCCTCCAGGAACGCCAGTGGCCGGCCTGGAAGGCGGCGGTCCTCGCGCTGCAGGGCCGCCCCGATGACCGTGAACAGGGGGCGCCGCAGGGCTTGTCGTACCTCGGCGGAGACGCCGTCGAGTGCTCCCGGATGTCCTCCCAGCCGCTCGACCAGGGCGTCCACGGCCTCCGGTGACAGCGGCTCGCAGATGCGCTGCTCCTTGTCGGTGAGGCGGAGGCCGGGACGGGCGGAGGCGATGATGCTCCAGGTCGGGTGCATGGCGGTCAGCGCCCGGGCCTGGGCCAGCAGGTCCTCGGAGCGTTCCGGGCCTGGCTCGTCCAGCCCGTCCAGTACGGCCCGGACCGGCCGGGCGGCCGGGGTGCCAACAAGGGCCGCGGCTTCTCTGACGGCGCGTCCGAGGTCGGCGCGTACGTCCCTCGCGGACAGGAATACCGGGATCGGGGCTGCGGGATCCTTTCGGGCGGCGGCGATGTCGGCGGCGTGCAGGCGCTCCACGGCCAGCGACTTGCCCGAGCCGAAGTCCCCTTCGATCACGGTGAGGCCGGTCGGCGGGATGTCGTTCCACCGCTGGTGGGGATCGCCCAGGGAGGGGTCCTGGGCGCACTTGACCGCGGTCGCGGGTTCGGTTCCGGCGGCGATCCAGCGGGCCACCATGCGTTCCATGCCTGCTGCGGCAAGCTGCTCCAGGGCCTCGGGGGTCTGCCCGGTGGAGGCGGCTGGTCGGCAGAAGGCGTCGGCTGATGCAGGGCCGAAGAACTTCGTCACGGTGCGCGGGTGGTCGTAGAGCATGTCCGAGAGCTCTTGGCGCCCCCACAGGTCGATCGACAGGTCGGCGTGCTTCTTCCTCAATTCCGAGAGCACACGGAGCAGTTCCGTGTCGCTGGTGTCGTCGGACGTGGCGATGACCAGTTCGCGGGCATCGTAGGGTCGGCTGCCCGAGGCGTACTTCTCCACCGCCCGCTGAAGAACGCCGGCGGTGAACCTCGCGTAGTTCTTCGCCTGGTAGACGCGGGTCGGGGCATCGGGATGGAAGCCGACGATGTCGATGCCCTCTTGCGACTGGCCCGGGCGGCCGTGGCGTCGGGCCTCACGGCCTTCGACCTTGCGCACGATCTCGGTGACCAGTTTTTCGAAGTTGTCCCACCCGAGCTCGTGGATGTTGAGCTGTAGCGGGGCGGTGGTCACCAGCGGCGGAGCGATCCTGTCGGGCGGCGTTGAAAGGGAGTGCGCGTCGTCGATGGCCTCCCATTGCGCCACGGGGCTCTTGCCGCCGACCGCTTCCCCCATCGGTCACCTCTCGCACGCCGGTCCCGGTCGGATGGTTCCGTCCCATTGTGCCGGGCGGCACCGACAACACCTGCAAGTTGATTGCTTACTTCTTTTTCAGGGGGTAGAATGGTTCCTGTTGGGGCGGAGACGCAGACCGTCTCCCCGATCCCGCCGCCGCATCGACGCGAAACGCCCTACGCGCGGTCCGCGTTCGCCCGGCCCTGAAGGAAGAACCCGCGATGTCCGATCTCTCGGCCGTCTGGACAGCCCATCGGGCCGCCGATGATCTGAGCAACAGCCTCGCCTCCTACTACGAGGAGGGAACCTCCAACGGCCAGACCCAACTGACCGTCGCTCAGCGACAGCTCCTGGCCGTCCAGCACGACAAGCTGCGCCAACTGCTCGCAGCGCTGGGGGTAACCGCAGGCCCCTGACGACCGGCGTCCCTGCCTCCATCGTCAGCCCGTGACCCGCGAGATCCACCGACCACGAAGGATTCACCCGCATGATCACCAACATCCACGATGCCCGGCTCGCCCCTCTCACCGACCTCGACGAGGCCGAGGAGGCTGTACGGCCCGTCGCGCGCTCCATGGTCAGATTGATCGGCGCCACGGTCCGTCTCCAGTGCGCCCCGACGCCGCGCATCTGGTGCTGCACCGCTCGGCGGACGACGAGGAGGTGTACCTCATGGCAGTCCGCGACGCGGAGGGCACTGACCTGATCACCTTCTCCCCCTACGCCGACTACGAGCCGTTCCCCAAGCCAGTACCCCAGGAGTTGGCCGAACTCTGGGGCGACCTGGACCCGCAGCTCCCGGGCAGCGTGGAGAGCCTCGCACAGCGCATCGACGCCGCCCTCGGCATCGACTACCTTGCGACGCCCGCGATGCACCCGGGCGAGGAGAACCTGAATCGCACGCCGCTGGGCATCCCCCTCCTGGACGCCGAGGTGCCGAGCTGGCCGATCACGTGGCCCCGCTTCGTCGACACGACACAGCGGCTTCGCAACCAGGGCCGTGCACTTGCCCGCCTGATCGCCGACACCCTCAGTGCCCAGTACTGTGGCAGCGCCGCGTACCTGGTGCTCAACGAGAACGACACCCGCGACTTCATGGGGATCATCAGCATCCACGACGGCGACGGCAAGATCCTGTTCGAGTTCGGCGACGACGATGCGCTCCTTCCCGCCCTTCCGGATGACTCCCCGCTGATGGATGCCTGGGGGCAGGTGGATCCGGCGGACCCGCGAACGCTGTCGCGGGCTATCCAGGGCCTGTACCAGACGGGACACACCTTCGACTGGACGCCGGACGGTCTCCCCAACGAGGACGCGCCGTCCGAGGAACAGTGTCTGCTCCTGTCAGCCGCCGCGCGCCCCGACTGGTGGGGGCTGATCGACGAGGAATCGCCGACGCTGGTTCGCCCCTACAGCGCGCCGCGTCCGCGTTCGTGATGCCCGTTCCTCCGCGCCCTGGTGCCCGGCCGGCGGGGCGCGGCTCAGAGAAGGTCCTGCTGATGACCACCACTCCCGCGCCCGAAGGCGGGCTGCGCGTGGCCCTGCCCGGGCTGAACGGTGCCCGGCACACGGTCACGCTCGGTCTCCTGGACCGGGCCGCTGAGCTCGCGTTCTCGTACGGTCAGTGCCACGCCTTCGCCCGTGCACTGTCCGAGGAGACCGGCTGGCCGATGGCCGTCTTCATCGACCCGGCGTGTTGCGAGGACGCGGACGCCTGCGACGACGTGATGTTCGGTGAGGTCTGCTCGTGCCAGCTTGAACACCTCGTGGTGGTACGGCCCGACGGCTTCCGCGTCGACATCACCGGCGCGTTCGAGCCCGGCAAGGTCAAGGGCTGCGAGGGCAAGGCCGACGTCCCCGTGACGGAGGCCATGTGGCACTACCTCGCCCACTCCCCTTACTGGAGCCCGCCCGCCCTCGCCGCCGCCCGGACGTTCGTCGCGCCGTTGCTCGCCGCCTTGCGCGCCACTGAGCCGGTCTCCGAACCCGCCGCCACCGCCTGACGGAACGTGGCCCTACGACAAGGAGTCGCCCATGAAGATCCGTCTCACGGAGACACAGCGCAATTGCCTTCGGTTCGGCTACACGATCGGCCATGGCGCGGTCGCCGTGGCACGCGCGGACACGTTGGCCAAGTTCGTCCGCCTTCGCCTGATCGTTGCGGACGAGGACGGCAGGGGAGGCCGTCTCACCGCGCAGGGGACGAGCGTTGCGCTCATCCTCGTTGACGACCCGGACCGGACGACCTTCGACATCATGTCCCCTGCCGAGTTCGACCAGTGGGAGGCAGAGCAGCAGTGCGCCGACGCGGACCTCACGGTCAAGGCTTCGCACTCTCTGAGCTTCCTTGGGGGAAGACCGGCCAAGCGGCACACGGGAGGGGAACGCCATCCCAGCGGCAAGAACCTTCCCGACGACAGCGATCTCACCAAGGCCTCAACCGATGACCTGATCGTCAGCCTCTGCACCGCGTTGGACGGCATGACCCGCACAAGCAACGTGACGTCTCTCGCCGTGCTCGGCAGCTACGCCGGAAGGCTCTGGTGGGAGATGGTCGGTCGCGGCGTCGAGTTCGCCTGATCCAATACCCGCAGCCCATCCGGGCTTCGGACCCTGCCACCGTCCTCCATTCCATCGCCGCGCGCATCCAACTGCCGGCGGATCCATTCACCGCATGACCGCCCGACTGGACAGGACCCATCACGTGCCCCAGCCCATTCCGCCTCTCGCCTCCTACGACGGCCCCGGCTACGGCGACACCGACCGTTCGGCCGCCCTCGTCCTGCGCACCCCCCTCCTGCCGCTGCTGTACGAGATGCCGCCGGCCGACCGCGCGCCATGGCTCGCCGCTCTCGTCGAAGGGCTGCGACAGGGTGTGACGCAAGGTGTCGAGGTCGACCGCACCTCCGAGGCCTACGCGATCGGGCAGCGCATGGCGCTGCTGCTGACCGAGGAGGGACACGCATGAAACTGCGCGGGCGGTTCGAGACGTACGTGACCCAGAAGTGCACTGACGGCTCGTGGTCACGCTGACGCACCACTTCGACGCCTGCCCCGCCCCTGCCGCCCTGACCCGGGTTGTCCGAGCCGAAAGGACCGCAACATCTCATGTCGACGCTACTGCTCGGGCATTGGGACGACCGAGGCCGCCTTGTGGTCACGTCCTCCCACCAGGTCTCGGACGGAGACCAAGCAGCCATCGATGCCCTCGTCGGCGACCAGACCAAATCGACGGCCTGGGCCTGCGACTTCGACGTGGACAGCCACCGCGACGCCGTCCAGCGCGCTTATGAGGAGTACGCCCGCGATGACGATGCCGATCTCGTCGACGAGGTCCAGGGCTTCGAGCCGGTCACCGACTGATGCCTATTCCGTCGCTCGCTAGATTGCCTACTTCTTTTTATCAATGTATCGTGATGATCGGGTCGAGTTCACCTCGCCCGCACACGGAAGCATCACCAACCCCAAGGAGAGAATTCCGATGAAGGTGGCCGTCGCGTTCGACCTCGGCATCCCGGCCGATGAAGTCGAGTACACCGCCGCATTCGAGTGGGACATCGGAGGGCTGCCGCTCCCTCCGCGTCACGCACGGATCGCGCTCGGGGAACTGACCACGGTGGTGGACGACGTGCAGTACATGTGCCCGCCCGCCGACTACATCAACTCCCGTGATCACCACGTTCCGGCCGTGTCCGTGGAGCTGTGGCTGCGGCTCACCGGCCGGACCAAGAAGGGCCGTTATACGCCGTACGAGATCCATCGGATCCTCGCGTCCCTCCCGTGTCTCAGCAGTCTGCACGTCACTGGCGTGGACCCTTCTACGACGGAAGGGACGGGGCGGTGAAGCGCGAAGCCACGGCACCCCGGGTCCGTCCGTGGCTCTTCGAAGACGTCAACGCCTCCGAGGGCCTTGACTCGGACGACTCCGAAACTCTGCACCTGGACGGCTACCTCGCATGACCCGCCACGACCGATACCTCCAGAGACTTGCCGAGCAGGTGGCCGCGCGCGGTTACGCCGTGCCGCACATCTTCCCGGTCCCCGACAGCGGGCAGCCGCCGTACGCCTACACCGTCGGCCTGCATGTCACCCACGGCTACGAGCTCGCGTTCAGCGGGCTGCCCGGAATTGCGAGCGACGTGCTTGGCCTCCTCGCGGAGGCACTGGCGGAGCGCGGCACAACTCCCGCCGAAGGACTAGCCGTTGACGGCCTGCTCCACGACGGCTACAGCATCCGGCTCCGCCCCGTCAGCGACAGCGCGCGCTTCCCCGTGATCGGCGCACTCTTCCCGGACCTTCCCGCCCTCCCCGCGATCTGGCAAGCCCTCTGGCCCGACCCCGGGCACCGCTTCCCCGGGGACGCCGATTGCCGGACCACCGCTGCGGCTCAGGCTCTGCTCTAGCGCCACGCCGTAGGGCGTCGGCCTGCGCTCCCCCCGAATCTCCCACCGCCTCCCGGTCCACCGCAGACGCGTTCCGCCGCACAGGAGTCGTGGCCCGGCGTCCCGCGAATTGCCGATCCCTTCATCAACGCCTCCCTGCTCCCGATGCCGGGCTGGGACTGAGCGCGTCAAGGACCAGAAGCCCGGCTCCGATGGAGGAGGAACGCCATATGTCAGGCGTAACCCCGTACTACACCGACGATCCGCTGATGGACGACATCCGGTCTCAGCACCGGATGCTGAGCGAGCCGGCCGACGATGACGCACGCCAGCTCTACGCAGGATCGTGCTCGGGCTGCGAGTGGACGACCCGCACGCCCCTCGACGCCCGCATGCTCCAGGAGGCGTTCGACGAACACATGACGACCTTGCAGGAGGAGACGCACCGGCTGGCCGCCTCCCCAGACGACATCCCGGATGATCTTGAGGATCTGCGCGGCTACATGGTGGATGGCTACGACGCCGACGATGTAAACCGGGTGTTCGACCGCCTTGCGGAGGCGACCGGCCTGTCACTGGTGTGCGTGTGGGAGTACTTCGACAGCGCTGGAGTCGGGGGGAACTCCCAGTTCTACGTCTCACTGGAGGATGACCGCCTCCACGAAGTCGCGGACGACCTCTGGGAGTGGCTGAACGGCGATCCGGACTGCGATTCCACTCCTGCCACTCCAGGGGCATCCAGTAGCTGGATCGGATCGAAGGCGGACTTCACGGCAGCCTTCGAGTACGACGACGGACGCCACAACTGCGCCATCCGTGACGTTGAAGAGTGAAGGCCGCCGACCGGCAGACACACGGTCGGTCAGCGTGGGCACCCATCAATCGATGGTTTCTTACTTATTTTTTCAGATGTATTGTTTCCCTCGGGTGCGGCGTCACGCTCGCCCACGGATGTCGCATCATCGGAGGTACGGCTCATGCCCAGTTCACCCATCGGCTTCGAAGCGCTCCGCCCGGGTATGTGGGTCCGCTGCGCCACAGCCCTTATCCCGAGCGGAACACGGGACGAGTACGGGCTGACCGCCAGCTCACCGGACCACCAGGGCCTGGTGCTGTGGAAGCTGAACCGCCTGGGAGGCGTCAACGGCCCGCGGAGCCTGACTTCCGGCAGCGCCGACGTGTTCTACCCCGCGGAGCGCGGCCAGGGTCTGACGGCCGAGCAGGCGGACCTCATCGAGCGGTACGCCACGAGGGCCGTGTACGACCCGGTGAGCGGCTCGTGGAAGCTGCCGGAGCCGGAGGACATCACCGCTCCCCCGGCCGGAACGGCGCAGTCGAGGAATCGCATGCCGTCCCCGCAGACCGTCTACGACATCAAGCGGGAGCTGATCTCCTCCCGTCTGGTCAAGCGGGCCGAGGAACTGCGGGTCGATCCGACCGATCTCGACGAACACGTCATCGCGGCACTGCACGCGGTCAGCTCCCAGCAGCACAACAGCGGCGTCCACCCGGATCTGACCGCCCATGGCGCCTTCGACGCCGTGCACGACGACGGGGACGAGCGGGCCACCGCGGTCAACAACAAGGGCCTGGAGGCGCAGCTCTGGCTGCTCGCGCAGTGCTACGGCGAGCAGGCGGTCCATGATCTACTGGCGCAGCAGGCCGGAGCGGCTGCCTCGGACGTGTAGGAGATCAGGCGGGGATGGAGCGTCGGGGGCGGGCACTGTGGGTGCCTGCCCCCGGCGTTCGGCGTTCCGTCGCCGGATCGGAACCGCCCCCGGCCGCGTGCCGCCGGCGTTGGGCGGCGCGGGCGGTTACCGGGGGGCGAGCATGATGGTCAGGGTGACCGCGTTGTGGCTGTGGAGCTGGTCGGCGCCGTTGTGCTGTGCGATCGAGCGGGCGTCGGTGGTGAGCTGTGTGTAGATGTGGGGTGTGGGGTCCTCGTCGAGGGCGAGGGCGAGCGGGCGGGCGATCTCCCGGGCGATCCATCCGAGGAAGACCCCTTGGTGTTGGACCTGGATGGCGTTCGGGTCGGCCTCGTTGCCGGGGTCGCGGACGAGGTCGAGGGGGGTGCCGGCCGGCAGCTGCGCGAGGTGGGTGTCGTTGCCGCTGTGGCGGACGCCGCGCAGAGGGCAGGTGAAGGTCCCGGTGCCGCTGAGGATCGCGGCCTGGGTGGCGCGGGGGCTGCGGCGTTCGGTGCTGCGGATGAGGAGACGGGCGGTGTCGGGGTCGGTGAGGGTGGTGATCTCGTCGGTGGTGAGCTGGCTGAGCCAGTCGAGGAACTGGCGGAAGGTCGGCTCCGGGTAGGGGCAGTTGGTGGCGAGGGTGGTCGCGGTGGCGCGGTCGTGGATGCCGATGCTGGAGGCGTAGCAGGCGGCGGGGCTGCTGACCCCGTATTTGATCATGGCAGGGAGGGCGGCCAGGTGGCCCTCGGCGGGGACGCCGCGCCGGAGTTCGAGGATCTGGAGCAGCGCGGAGACGACCCAGGCGAGGTCCTGGACGATGATCTTGTCGATCGCGCTGGTCGTCGCGGTGATGTCGGGGGTGAGCAGGTTGCCGTGGTGCCTCTGGTGGAGGTCGGCTGCCGGGTGGCCGGCGATCCAGTCGGCGGCCAGGGGGAGGAGTGCGGGGGCGGCGACCTTCTTCTGGCGGATGCCGCGCTGGACTTCGTGCACGTTGGCGGCGAGGGTCAGGATGAGACGTTGCAGGTGGGGCCAGTGCTCGGGGGTGAGCAGTTCGGGGCGTACGTCGAGGACGGTCTGGATCTGTTCGGCGGCGGCGAGTGCGTCGGTGCCGCCCTGGACGCTGAGGCCGGAGCGGACGATCGCGGCGCGTGCGGGCCGGTCGGGCAGGCGCTGGGCGATGGCTGCGACGCGGCGGGCGGAGAAGCGGGCCAGCGGGGCCAGGGACCAGTCCTGGGCTCCGAGTTGGTGTGCGGCGAGGGTGTCGCCGAGGAGGGCCTGGGCGGCCTGCTCGAGGAGGTGCTGGTCGGGGGTGTCGACGACCTCCTCGGCGAGCAGGGCCAGGAGCTGGATGTCCAGTCCCTCGGCCCACTCGGCCAGTTTCCCGCCGGCGGGGTCGGCCAGGTCCAGCGCCGTGAGGTCCTCGCCGGCGCCGGGCCGGTGGCCGAGACGGGCGATGACCAGTTCGTAGTAGAGCCAGCCGATCGTGGAGACGACCGGTTCGATCCTGTCCCGGTCCAGGTAGTGACGGCGTAGTTCCTGGGCGGCGCTGGAGTCCTTGGCGATCAGTACGACGTGGCCCTCGGTCTCCTGGCCGGCGCGGCCGGCCCGTCCGGCGGTGTTCCAGAAGTCGCGGACGCTGACCCGCTCGCCCTGGCCGCGCCAGGTGTCCGGGACGAGGACGGTCTTGGTGGGCAGGTTCATGCCCTGGGACAGGGTGCTGGTCGCGCACAGGACCCGGAGCGCGCCGTTGCGGTAGGCGCGCTCGAGGCAGTTGCGGACGGCCTGGGGGACCTCGGCGTGGTGGTAGGCGTAGCCGCCGAGGACCATGAGGGCCAGCTCGTGGTTGTTGCCGATGTGCCGGCCGATCTCGGCGGAGGCTTCCAGGCGGCGCCGTGCGACCTCGGCGCTGAAGGATCCGTCCGCGGTGCCGAGTTTCGGAGCGCCCTGTTTCTTCAGTGCCTCGCCCAGCGCCTTGGCTGCGGCGCGGGCCTTGACCTTGGTGGGCTGGGCGATGAGGACGGGGCCGAGCCGGTCGAAGTGCAGGGCCAGGGCCGCGGCGACGTCCTTGGGCGCGCTGGGGAAGAGGTTGACGCGCTTCTTGTGCCGGGTCAGGACGCGGGGGAGAAAGAAGTCGCCGTTGCCGCCGTTGCCGTAGTCGATGGCGCCCTGTTGTCCGTCGGCCTCGCGGCCGCGCCAGGAAAAGACCCCCATTCTCAGCCGGGAGGGCGACCAGTTGATCTTGGCCAGGTTGGTGGCGTCGGCGTCGGGGTCGAGCCAGCGGGCGAGGTCCTCGCCGTTGGGCAGGACCGCAGAGAGCAGGAGGAGGCGGGCGGCCGGGGCGGTGCGGCGGATACGGGTCAGCAGCATCTCCAGGCGCAGTCCGCGCTCGGAGCGGTCGATGGCGTGGCCCTCATCGACGAGGACCAGGGCGAGGCGCGAGGAGAGTTCGGGCATGTTGCGCAGCAGCAGGTCGAGTTTTTCGCTGGTGACGACGAGGACGTCGGTGAAGTCCAGGAGTTGCATCTCGTAGCGGACGTGCTCGGCGCCGCCGAAGAGGGAGGAGACCCTCAGGCCGAGCAGTTCGAGGCTCTCGGCCAGGTGTCTCTCGACCTGGGCGGCGAGGGCTCGGGTGGGGACGACGTAGACGGCGAGCCGGGAGACGAGCCACCAGCGGTTCTCGTCGCCGGGCCGGGGGGCGAGGGCGTGCAGGATGGCCCACTCGGCGATGTGGGTCTTGCCCGCCGAGGTGGGCATGGTCACCGCCATGTTCCGTGCTGCGGCGTCGACCAGGCCGGCGTCCAGGGCGGCGCGTTGGGAGGGCCATACCTGGATGACGGGCCGCTCGGCGACGATCAGGGCCTTGAGGTAGTGCTCCCACAGGCGGCCCCAGGTGGCCGCGCGGCGCAGCAGCAGCCAGGGCGAGGTGGCGACGATGTCCTCGGCGACGTGGGCGAGGGAGTCGATCAGGGTCCAGGTGTCGGCCACCGAGGCGTCCAGCAGGATGGAGGCGGCCTTGCGCAGGTCGGCGACGGCCGTGTGGCCGGCGGCCCGGTTGCCGGTGCGCCACAGGGCGGCGAGGTTGCGTGCGGCGCGTCCGGCGAGGCCGTAGGCGGCGAGCACGGCGGCGTCCGCCACATCGGCACGTCCCTCGGCGGTTTCCCCCAGGAGCCGCTGTCCCAGGCCGCGAAGGTCGTCGGCGGTCTGCTGGCCCAGGCGCGAGACCTCGTCGAGGTCACGGCGCAGGACGGCGCCGGTCAGTTCGGCGATCCGGTACGGAGAGGCCGTGGTCGGTGTCTCGAAGACCTCGTTCTCGCCGAGGGCGAACAGGGACCGTGCCTCGCGGGTGAAGGCGACGGCGAGGGTGGCGGCGTTGGCCTGGTAGCCGGCCAGGCTCCACATCGTCGCGGCGATCGCCAGCAGTTCCACGCGCTGGGGGTGCGCGGCCTCGTACCGGTCGGCGAGGTCGGCGTACGCCTCGGCGATCTCGGTCAGCGGGCCGGGATCTGTGCGGCGTTCGCGCGGGGTGCGGGTGAGCTGGCCCAGCCGGGCGAGGGTCAGGCCGTTGCGCATGCCGTCGAGGTCGTAGGTGTAGGCGACGGGGGCGCCTTCGAGGCTGATCTGGTCGCCCAGGACGTGCGAGCGCAGCTGGGCGCGCAGACCCGGGGCGGCGTCGCCGTCGGTGAGCACTTCCTCGCCGAGCCGGTGGAGGGTGCCGTTGTAGTCCTTCACGCCGCGGTGTCCTCGCTGGTCTCGGTACGACGGGGGCCGGCGCCGGTCTCGGCGGCTTCGAAGACTCGGGCGACGAACGCCTGCAGGCCGCTGATCTTGACGACCGTCAGTTCGGTGGGCTGGGTCACCACGCCCGCGAGGATGTCGACGACGTCGTCCTTCCATGCCTGGGCATCGTGCACGAAGACCATGTGCCGCTCCACCACCCGTTCCTTGGGGCGGCGCAGCAGGCCGGCGAGATGGCGTACCAGGAACTGGTGGTCGCGCTCAGCGCAGCGGACCATCGCGAAGTGAATGCTCTCGTCCAAGCGGACGAGGACCTTCTCCAGGCTGTCGTACGCCTCCTTCCCCAGGTCCCGTTTGCGTGTGGCGCGGGTCTTGACCTCGGGCACGGCGATCACCGGAGGCGTCTGGCGGAAGCGGAAGGCGAGTACGTCCGTGCCCTGTACGGCCTGGTTCGGGGTCTGCTTATAGCGGAGCTTGAGAATCGGCACGCACCAGCGGCGCACCCTCCGGTAGAGGGCGGCGGTGACGATCTCTCCGAAGTCGCCGTGCCGCACCGCGACCCGGGTGGGGAACTTGTTGGCGCGCAGGTAGTCGGCGACCTCCGGGGACCCCAGGTCGTCGAAGACGAGCGCGAGCTCGCTGGGGCTGAGGTAGTTGCGGGCCACATCGTGGCCGAGCTGGTCCATCAGTTCCTCGTCACCGAGTTCTCCGGACTCGACGAGGGCTTCGTAGTGCAGCTCGCCCTCCGGCTGCTCCACCGGCTCCTGCTCCAGCCACTTGCCGAACATGCGCACCCCCGAACTCGCTGGTCCTCCCCCGTCCTCATTGTCACGTATGCCACCCGAAGACGAGACCCGCTCGCGTACAGCCGCGCTCCCCGGTACGGCGGATCCGGAGGGGTGGCGGGGCGTTTACGTACGCTGCAGGGCTGAGCACGTGCTGCGCGCCGATCCGGGTGCGGGCCGACAGCGTGCGGGAGATGGGGGAAGGGCGATGGGCACGATCCTGGCCGACCGGTACCGGCTGCTCGAGCTCCTCGGGACCGGCGGCATGGGAGACGTCTGGCGGGCACTCGACGAACGCCTCGGCCGGCTGGTGGCCGTCAAGGTGAGCACACCGGCGAACGGATCCGGCGACCATCTGGCACTGCGGCTCCACCGGGAGGCGCGCGCCGCCGCGCGGCTGAACCATCCGCACATCGTCACCGTGCACGACCACGGCGAGGCCGTGGTGGACGGGCGGCCGGTGGCCTTTCTCGTGATGGAGCTGGTCGACGGGCAGCCGCTGCACCACGCCGTCGCCGACGGCGTCCCGCCACTCGACGACGTGCTGGACTGGGCCGAGCAGATCTGCCGGGGCCTGCAGGCCGCCCACACCGCGGGCGTGATCCACCGCGACATCAAGCCCGGCAACATCCTGCTCACCTCCCCGCACGGCCAGATCAAGATCTGCGACTTCGGTATCGCCCGGGCCGCGGAGCACACCCGCACGCTGACCGCGACGGGGACGGCAATCGGCACCCCGACGTACATGTCGCCCGAGCAGATCCGCGGGGCGAAGGACCTCGACGCCCGCAGCGACCTGTACTCCCTGGGGTGCCTGCTGTACGAGCTCCTCGCGGGCGTGCCACCGTTCACCGGTACGGGCTGGGCGCTGCTGGCCCAGCACCTTGACCGGCAACCGGAGCCGGTCGTCATTCACCGTGGTGACGTTCCTGCCGAGCTGGAGTGCCTGATCGGCGAGTTGCTGAGCAAGCGGCCGGAGGACCGCCCGGGGACGGCGGTGGCGGTCGCCGAGCGGTTGCGTGCGGTGCGTACCCGTCTCCAGGAGCCGGCGTCTGCCGGGGCTGCCGCGGCGCGCACGATCACCGCCCCTGCGCCGGCTCGGCGCAGAGTCCCGGTGGCGCCGGCGATCCCCGTCACCGCAGTCCTGCCCACCAAGCACCACACCCGGCCGGCGTCTCCGGCACGGCCGGCTCCAGGGTCGGTCGTGTGCTCGGCGGGCGCAGTCACGGGCCTGATCGTCGCCGCCCAACTCGCGCTGTTCACCGGCCTTCCCGGCATCGCGCAGGTGGCTCTGGCGGCCGGCCTCGGCGGACTGGTCGCCGTGGGCTACGCGCTGGAGGCGCCCATGGCGCCCGCATCGTCACACCGGCCGGGTCAGCGGGAGGTGGATCTGAGTGCGGTCGGCCTGTTCGCCGCTCTGCTGGTGGCGGCCGGGACGCTCGTCGGGCTCCTTGTGTGGTCCCCGGCGCCCTGGTGGGCAGCGCTGGTGGGCGGAACCGTGGCGGGGCCGGTGCTCGTCGGCTGCTCGATCGCGGTGCGCTCCCTGGTGGAACAGGTGGTTCCGCGGGACTGGTTGCGGTCCGATCTCGCCTCGACCTCCGGCCTGATCAACGGCTGTATCGCCTTCATCCTGCTGTCCAGGGAAGGTCACGTGCCGGCGGTCGGCGCCGTGGCCGGCGGCATGGGCGTGTGGCCCGTGGTCGCTCTGGCCGTGGCCGTTGTGCTGCCGCGTCGCCGGCGTCGCTGACCGCCGTGGGCCTTCAGTCGTCCGGGGCGCTTCCCACCCATGCGATGAGGCGGCCGTCGGCGGTGCGTCCCCAATGCGGCTCCACCGTCATCTCGTGGTCTGCGTCCATGAGGCAGATCCGCCCCCACCGAGCGTGCTTGCCCGGGCAGATCCGGCTGAACAGCTCCACCTCACAGTCGGTGACTGCCCGGTCGTATCGCTCCTGAAAAGGCTGGAGGCGGGTACTGAGCTCCTGGCCGAGCCGGAACTCCTCCTGCTCGATCTCTCCCGCCAGACGCCGGACTTCCGGGTCGGACATCACCGCTGAGAGGGCAGTCTCCACCCACCACGAGGTACGCCAGACTTTGTGCCGTCGCAGGGCGTCCTGCACGCGTTGATCAGCAGAGTCCTTCGTCATGATCGCCCCTGTTTCCTTCCACGCTCCACCAGGAGTGTCACCAGCATGCCCGTCCCCGGGATCACCTGGGACCCACATCCCCGGGAGCCGACGGTGCCGTGGACGCGGCGCTCGGTTGCAGCTGGATGGCGAGCTCGTCGAGTCGCAGGAGGCCGCGCAGGAAGTCCCGGTAGTCGGCCAGGCGGTCGATGAACCCTGGTGTGCGCAGGCCGACGGCGATGGCGAAGGCCTGGCTCGCGTTACTGAAGGCGCCGGCTTGCGAGTTGGACTGGCCCCAGGTGAGCCAGATGGGGTGGCGGAGCATGGTCTTGGCCGCCTCTGGGCTGACGGCCAGGGGAAGGGTGGGCTGGGCCAGGCCAGCCAGACTGCCGAGGGTCGCCATCATCTGGTAGGAGCTGGTCGTGGTCACGGTCTCGGCGGTGTGCAGCAGTTCGGTGTCCGCGCAGTCCTGAACAGCGGCGATCAGGCTGTGGGCGTCGTGGACGGGCGGGAGGTCGTCCCAGGGGTCCTCGCCGCGGCTGCGGGCCTCGATCTCGCTGCGGGCGAGGGAGCGCTGCATCTCCTCAACCGTGTCCTGAGGCCAGTTCCAGGCGGCGCCGAGGGCGTCGGCGATCTCGTCGAGGCCGACTTCGTCGCGGCCGGAGGAGAACAGGCGGAGAGCGAGTTCGAGGAGCGCGGGGCGATCTGTCGGCGGGAGTTCGGGGACATCGTCGACGTCGAGTCCGTGCTCGGCGACGAGGGCGCGCAGCTCGTTGTGCAGGCCGCCGTAGTGCCGTTGCGTGCGGGCGAGTTGAGCGGCGGCGTCGAGGCGGTCCTGGGCGCCGGCTTCGGGCCCGGCTCCGGTCTGGTGGGCGAGGTCGGTTAGCCCGGTGATGCAGGCGGCGCGTACGACGGCGGGGTTCTGGGCGCTCATGCCTTTGACGAGTTCGGTGAGGTCGGCGTTCTTGCGGCCCTGGCGGGAAGTGCGTCCCAGCAGCTCGGCGGTGGCGATGATCTCCGGGGTCAGGTGGGCGGCTCGGCCGCGGCCGCGGCCCAGGGAGCGGTACGGGTTGCGGGGCAGCAGGCCCTGGGCACGCCAGCGCTCGAGCTGGTACCCCGACACCTTCACCCCCCGCGCGGCCAGGAGCGCGATGAGCTCGGCGTCGGCGCCGGTCGGCAGGGTTCGGGGCACGCGACGAATACAACCCCGCGAAGTTCTCCGAGGCAAGGATACGGGCTTGAGATGTCATGGGCCGTGTTGATTCACAACGGATGGAGAGGTCCGCGTCGATGGTGTCTTCCCTGTTCACGGCTGACGCCCATGTGCCTGCCGTGATCCTGGTGCTGGTGTGTCTGACCCGCTGGGTCCGGCCGCTGGTCCTGCTCGCCGGTCTCCTCGCGGCCCTGCGCTCGGCCCGCGGACCGGTACGGGCGCGGATGTTCACGCACTTCGCCTCGTCTCTGGCTCGGCGCTCGCCGAGCCGCCGCGGCCCCGGTGGGGGCAGCGGCGGCGGGCCGGGGGCACCGTGAGCGGCGGGACGACGGCTCGACCGGTGTCAGGCCGGCGTCGTTTCAGGCCGGCTGGTCGACGGCCACGAGGTGCGCGGCGGTGCCGAGGGTGTCCTTCAGGTGGCTCAGGTCCGTGGCGGCCTGGTGTGCTGCGGTGGTCCGGTCGGTGGGGGCGTCGATGCGGAAGGACTCGACGCGGTCGTATGCGGTGCGCGGGGTGGCCAGCAGGCCCTGGCCGGCCGCCCACAGGGCTCCGTCGATGTCGCCGGCAGCCAGGCGGCGGTGGGTGAGGTCGTGCGCGGCGTCGATGATCGCCTTGGACATGTCGTGGGCCAGGCGGGCCGCCCAGGTGAACCCGCCGGGGCTGGTGCCGGCGAAGGGGCGGCCGCGCACGAGCTCGAGCGCCTGCTGCAGGGCGAACTCGGCTTCACCGTCGGGGGCGTTCTGGGCCGCCTGGAGGTGGGCTTGGAACTGGTTCCAGTCGCTGGTGACCGCTGGGGTGAATGCGTATCCGCCTTCGGAGCTGGCGTCGGGGAAGTACTCGGCGCCGATCCACTTCCGCAGGTGGCTCGTGGCCGCGTTGCGGGTGTTGCTGAAGATGTCCTTGCCCGGCCACAGGGCTCGGTCGAGGTCCTGGTAGCGGGAGCCGGGGTGGAGGTGGAGGTAGGCGGCGTACTCCGTCAGGCGCCGAACACGGTTGGAGCCGACCGGTCCTGTGGCGCCGACGAGTTCGACGGCGCCGAAGTAGCGGACAAGGGGCGCCGCGGCGTGCGACGGCGAGGTCGCCGTGCCCGGGGACGGGCTGGCGGGGCCGGGGGTGTGGGCCGCGGGGGTGCCGACGGGGCGGGTGGCGTCGAGGGTGGCCCTCAGCGTCTCCAGGGCCGTACGGGCCGTCTGACCGGCGCCGATCTCGCCGGCGGTGAGGCGGCTCAGTTGGATGCTGAGGTGCAACGCCTCGGGGGCGGGGGTCACGAGCATGGCGCGGCCGCCGGCCCATGCAGCGCCGGTGAGATCACCCGCGGCCAGGCAGCGCTGCATGAGCTGGAGTGCGGCGTCGACGATGAGGATGGTCATCGCGTGGGTGTGCGGTGCGGCCCACCCGTCCGGATCCTTGTGGGGCAGGTCGGTGCAGGGCGGTCCCTGGACCAGGTCGAGGGCCTGGCGCAGAGCCTGGTCTCCGTACGGGCCGGGGGCGTTCTGGGCGTTGCGGACGTGCTGCTGGAACTGGGCCCAGTCGCTCGTCACCGCGTCGGTGAAGGCATATCCGCCCTGGGGGCGCTCGGTGAAGCGGTCGTCGCCGATCCAACCGCGTAGCTGGGCGGCGAGGTGGTCGCGGGTGCGTGTGTTGATCGGGTGCTGTGGCCACAGGGCGCGGTTGAAGCGGCCCGTGTCACCTCCGGGGCACAGGTGGATGAAGGCGGCCGCTTCGACGACCCGGCGGAGGTCGGGGCCGTCGGGGTGGGGCCCGTCGGTGCCGAGGACCTCGGCCGGTCCGAGGAGACGGATGACCGGGCCTGCGGCGGCGAGGGTCTGGAGGGGGTCGTCGTCCTTGCGCAGTGCGGGGCGGTAGAGCCCGGGGCCGGGGGTTGCGGTCGACATCCGTTCCGGGGGTCGAAGGGGCTCCGTCTGGTGGGCGGGCGGCAGAGGGGCGACGAGGCCTTCGAGGACGCCGAGCGTGGTTCCCCACCCTTCCGCGAAGACCTGGTCGCTCGGGGGATAGGGGGTTGCGCTCCCAGCGGTGTCGGGCCGAAGCAGCTTCCAGACAAGGTCGTCGGGTGGGCAGAGCGCCGAGAGCACCACGAGGGCGGTGGCGCGCCACCGGGCGAGGTCGTACGGCGGGCTGTCGGCGGTGAGCGATTCGGCGCGGCTGATCAGCTGCCGGATCGCTGTGATCGTCTCGGCGGGGTGTGCCAGGCAGCCGCGGTGGAACGGCCATACCCGGTCGGCCCGGACAGGGTGGTGGGACACGTGTGCTCCATGGAGTCGGTGGTTGTCGCCTCCATAGGGGTGCCGAATCCCAGACGCGTGTGACATCTAGGGGTGATTTCGGCGGTGGACCGACGCGCCCGAGAAAGACGTCGGCCTCCGCCGCTCACTGCGGCGGAGGCCGAACTCCAGTAGCGGGGACAGGATTTGAACCTGCGACCTCTGGGTTATGAGCCCAGCGAGCTACCGAGCTGCTCCACCCCGCGTCGGTTGGCCCACCGTACAACATCTTCCGGGCCAGGCGCGGGCGCGATGAGGCCAGTCGATGCTTCGTGGCCGTCGTTAAGCACGCCCCCGAACGCCCGGAGCCGCAGCGCCTCGCGATGTCCGGACAGCGAGCGAGGGGTTCGCCGACGACATCCCCGCTTCAATCGCCGTTACAGCCCCGGCTCACTCTGTGGCAAGCCCGCGTCACTCGAAGGAGTTGGGCGCTCTTCCGCTGCTGAACGCGCAGCACCGGTCTCGCGTACTGTCACATGCCTGCCGCATAGCCGGGCGTAGCTGCTGGCCGAATCGGGGAGGGGACGGTGCCGAGGTGATAACGGATACCGACTGGAGCGGCCGCGGGCTGTGCAAGAGCGCCGACCCGGACGAACTGTTCGTTGAGGGAGCTGCGCAAAACCGGGCGAAGGCCGTGTGTACCGGCTGCCCCGTGCGCACCGAATGCCTGGCCTACGCCCTGGACCAGCGCATCGAGCACGGCATCTGGGGCGGAATGACCGAGCGCGAGCGACGGGCGCTCCTTCGCCGTCGGCCGACTGTTACGTCATGGCAGCGCCTGCTGGAAACAGCCCGCTTGGAGCACGAGCGCTTTGTCGGCGACCGTCCCGCTGACGCGGCCCGGGTGTTGTACGAGGCCTGCTGATCTCTTGTTACCGCTGGCCGTTGGTGGAGCCGCCGCTCACGTTGGAGGAAACGCCGCGGTGCCCGGGCCTTCGGCCGGCGCCTCGACCCGTACACGAAGGTGGCCGGTCAGTGCCGCCGAGTAGGTCGGTGTGTACGCCGAGATCTGTTCTCGTAGATCGGCCACATCGATGGCCAGACGCTCGGCCGTCTCGGGTAGCCGGACGCCTGGCAGCACTGCCGCCAGGCGGAGTGCGTCCTCATGTAGTGCGCACTCCAGCTGAGTCGCGTTCCGTAGGTGCGCCCGCGCCTGTGCCGCGGCGTCGCTGATGAGTGCGTGGATCTGCTCCGGCTCTGGTGCAGGTGCGGGAGGAGCCGTTGGTGCCGGGAGGTTTGGGACCGGTTCGTCGGTCAGGTCGGGGGTGTAGGTGGGCAGCAGTGGCGGTTCGGAGCACTCGCGATACCAGGCCCATGCGTGGTGGGCGGGGATGTGGACCTTTCCGCCGGGTGTCGTGCGGGTGGTGGTGACCGGCTGGTCCGTGCTGGTGGCGGGGCGGTGTTGCGGGGGGTGTTCGGGGAGTCCGCGCAGCGTGGCGAAGTCGGCTGGGCGGGTGGTCAGGCGTGCGGTGACGGCGTGGGTGAGGGCGGCGATGTGGCGGCACGGTGCGATTCCGCAGTCACAGCTGAAGGTGATCTCTTCGGGCGCGGGCTGGGTGGGTACGCCGCCGGTGTGAGCCGGATTTGTCAGGCATTCGGGGAGCTTGCCGGTGAGGATGGCCTGGTGGTGGCCGCAGGCGGGGGAGGCAGATTGCCAGGCCGTGGTCTGGTCGTCGGTGAGGACCGGCATGGTGATCGTCGGGTGTGCTGGTGTGGTGTGGTGCCGGTCGGTGGCGGTGGCGGTGACTCGGCCGGGTTCGAGGGTGAGGTGGGTGAGGCCGCCCGCAGACAGGTCGTTGTGGCCGGCGAGCCAGAGGGCTTCGTCGTTGAGGGAGGCCCGCAGGATGGTCTCCCAGGTGTGGGCCCATGCGTTCGGGGTCATCGCTGTGCTCCCAGGGCGATCAGGTCGATGATCTGGTCGTCGGTCAGTTCGGTGAGGGCGGAGTAGCCGTCGGCGAGCACGGCGTCGGCGAGGGCCCGTTTGTGCTTGAGGAGTTCGTCGACGCGGTCCTCCAGGGTGTTCTCCGTGATGAGCGGGTGCACGGTGACGGTGCGCTGCTGGCCCAGGCGATGGGCGCGGTCGATGGCCTGGTTCTCCTTGGCCGGATTCCAGGGGCGGTCGAAGAGCACGACGTGGTTGGCCTGGGTGAGGGTGAGGCCGGTGCCGCCGGCTTTGACGGTCATCACCATGAGCTGGCCGGAGCGGGCCTGGAAGGTGTCGATGATGCGCTGGCGTTCGCGTACGGAGGGGATGTCGCCGCTGTAGTAGAGCGGGTCGTGGCCGTGGCTGCGCAGGTGCAGTAGGAGGAGCTTGGCCATGGTTCGGTACCGGGTGAAGATCAGGGCGGATTCGCCGGGGGCCGTCAAGACGGGCAGTAGGTCGTCGAGCGCGCCGATCTTGCCGGAACGGGATGCCGCCTGCTCGGGGTCGTAGTCGTCGTCCAGGGGGTCTTTGCGGTACTGGGCGGGTGAGTTGCAGATCTGCTGCAGTTTGTTGAACAACTCCAGCAACAGGCCTTTGCGGTGTACTCCTTGGGCGTCGCGGATCTCCTGGAACGTGTCGTCTGCTGTCTGTTGGTAGAGCTGGATCTGTTCGGTGCTGAGGCTGACGATGCGTGGCCGGATGTCCTTGGGCGGCAGTTCGGTCAGGATGCCCGGGTCGCTCTTGCGGCGGCGCAGCATGAACGCGCTCATGAGGCCGGACAACCGGGTGGTTCGCTCGGTGTCGGCGATGTTGTCCTCGATGGGGCGGGCGAACTGGTCGCGGAAGACGCGCTGTGTTCCGAACAGGCCGGGGTTGAGCCAGTCCATGAGGGCCCACGCCTCGGTGAGGTTGTTCTCCACCGGGGTGCCGGTCAGGGCCACCCGGACGGTGGTCTTGATGCGGCGCAGGGCGTGGGCGGTGGCGGTGCGGTGGTTTTTGACCATCTGGGCTTCGTCGGCGACGACCAGGTCGAAGGCCAGCAGAGCCAGCAGGTCGACGTCGCGGCGGAGCGTCTCATAGCTCGTAATGACGATCGTACGAGAGGTGGCGTCTTCGAGGGTGCGGTCGGCTCCCAGGTAGCGCAGGGTCGGCACGGTCGGGGCGAACCGGTGGACTTCCCGCTCCCAGGTGATGACGACGGAGGCCGGGCAGACGATCAGGGTCGGTCCGGTGGCGCCGGACGTGGATTCCCGCCGGTGCAGGTGCAGCGCCAGAGCGGTCAGGGTTTTACCCAGGCCCATGTCGTCGGCGAGCATCGCGCCGAAGCCCGCGCTGGTGGTGTTCGCCAGCCAGGCCAGGCCCAGATGCTGGTAGTCGCGCATGGTTGCCTGCAAGGCTTCTGGCGCGGGGACGGGGGTCGTGCGGGAGCCGGTGCGCAGGAAGGCAACGAGGTCGGCGAGAGCGGCCGTCGGCTCGCAGGGCATGGCCTGTCCGTCGACGTCGATGTGCCCAATCAGGGAGGCTCGTAGGGCTTGTTCCGGGGAGATCGGGCCGATGCGGCGGTCGGCGGCTCGGCGGGCGGTGTCTTCGTCGACCAACACCCATTGGTCCCGGACCTTGGTCAGCGGCCGCGGTGCCTGGGCGAGGTCGTCCATCTCCTGGTCGGAGAGGTCGGCGTCGCCGAGCGACATCTGCCACCGGCCGTCCAGTACGTCGTCGAGGGAGAACCGCGGCCGGGGTACGGCGGCGGGCGCGTCGGGCCGTCCCCCGACTACTGCGCGGGTGCGCAGCAGGTCGGTCCACTGCTGGTGCCAGTGCACGCTCAGGCCGGCCCGCTCCAGTTGATCCCGTGTGGCGCCCAGGAGCAGGATGGCCTCGCCGGCGAGCAGTGTGAACCGGTCGGGTACCGGGCACTCGAGGAGTCGTCTGGCCGGCTCCCATACCTCGGCGATACGCCGCAGCCGTCGGCGGATGTGTCCCACCAGTGCGTCGTCGCCGGCCACCTGCGTAACCCGACGGAAGAGTTGCTGTTCACGGCTCTCCGCGGTGGGCTGGGCGACCAGCAGTTCGGCCCACAGCAGTTCCGTGTCGTTGGGGCTGCCCTTCTTCGGGGCCTGTACGGACAGCTTCAGGTCCACGGCCGGTGCCTCGGCGCGATTGTCTTCGGCGCGATCGGCCCACTGGTGCAGTGCGCTGCTGCGCTGCTGCTGCGGGATGGGGGCCGTGAACGGGGTGTGTCCCAGGACCGCTGAGGTACCGGGGCCGCGCAGCATCGCCTCGGCGACCGCGTCGAGCCCGGCGCGGATCGCGACGCGCGGCGCCCACAGGAGGTAGGGCCGGGTGTCGGTGGCTGCCCCGCAGTGCGCGGGAGGCACCATGGCCTGGCGCAGTTGCCGTGCGCGCTGGCGCTCGTGTTCGTTGAGCGGGCCCAAGCGCCACACGTCGGCGCCGTTGCTGTCCAGAGTCGGGTACACCCGGCCGTCGGCCACCACGGCCAGCCCCAGCTGGATCACCTGATGCCACAGCTGGACGGACGGGGCGATCTTGTCGTCGTCGGATGTCCGGGCCATGGCGTTGGCCAGCAGCCGCATGGGCACCTGCCAGCATTCCACCGGACGAGGGCCGACCGCGAGGCCCTGGCCAGGCAGGACGAGGTCGGCCGTGCAGCATCTGATCGGCTTGTGGCAGGTGGCCTGCAACGGGATGCCGTCGGCCCGGTAGAGCAGGAAGCGGCCGGCGCCGTCCTGCAGATCGATGGTGATCTCCGTGTCCTGCTGCAGCAGTTCGACGAGTGTGTCCTCGGCGGCTGCCGCCTCATCGCGGTCCGCGAGGGGACCGGCCGGATTGCGGTGGGCGCCGACGGCTCCCGTGCTGGTGGCCGCCGCGGCCGCCGGATCAGGAGCGGTGGGAGCCTTCTGATCGTGGCTTCGCCCCTCCACCGGAGTGGCCAGCAGTTCGATCATGGACTCTGCGGCTTGACGTTGCGCTTCGCGCTTGTTGGGCCCATGGCCGAGGGTCTCCAGCCACTCGGCGTGCACCTTGCAGGTGATCCGTGCGACGAATCCGGCGGAGTCCTCCTCGGGGTCCTCAATGCGCAACTTGCTGATCTTGCCGGTCTGTTTGAGCTCGTTCAGGAGCATCAGCGGGTTCTTGCCGCCGAGCTCCGGCACCGGGATGCGGCCCAGGCGCAGACCGCGGCCTGCCTTCATGGCGCGCTGGACGCTACTCAGCAGTTGACGAGCGGCCGACAACCGCGTGCTGGAACGGCCAAGTCCCCGCACTGTGACGGTGAGCAGCTCACCGCGGTGTACGCAGGCAGCGACGCACACGAACAACGGCTCCAGCCCCGTGATGCCGGGCGCCCCTATGAAGACGATCTCGCTGATCGCACCGGCTTCGGCCAGTACTTTCAACTGCTCCTGCGGATCCGTCTCCGACGCGGGGCTGTTGCCCGGCGTCGCAGGACGTGGCCCCTCACCCTGGACCGGAGGCGGCGCTTGCACCGGCAGGCCGGCCAGCTGGGCCAGCAGCCGGGTTGCGGCTGCTCCGCGTGCCTGCCGCTTGGTGTTGCGCCATGGACCGAGCTCGCTGACCTGCTCTCCGTCGATAACGCAGGTAGCGCGCACACGGAAAAGCGGCGGCTCACTCTTGCGTACCTCCTCCGTATAGGAAGGCGTCGGCCCGTGAAGCAGTGACTGATGCAGGGTCAGCACGGCCACAGCGACGCCGGGATCACAAGCCGCCGCCAGGGCCGCCTCGCGAGCGGGCTGCCATGCCGCGGCCCGGGCGGTGAACAGAACGGCGTGCAGGTCACGCGGGATCAGCTCTCCCGCATTGATCCGCAACACGATCTCGGCCACTTCCGCCGGCGCGATCTGGGGGCGGTCCAGAGCCTGTTGAAGGCGGGTCGGGAAGGACACATCGCGGGCCTGGGCCGGTGGCGAAGCCGACGAGAAGCGGCCGGCCGGCACCCAACCGGTAATGGTGCTGTCCTGCTCGATCGGCTCGGCACCGCAGAGGTGACCGAGCAGGCTCACGGCCGCGCACTGATGGGCAACCTTGCGACTGGGGCGCGTCACCACGGCGCCATGGGCGCTCGAGCCAGGCTGCCGCCACCCGGCTTGAGCGCTGAACAGCTTCGGGTTCGCGCTAGGCACCTCACGGATCACGAAGGCCGACGGAGCGCCGATGTCCTGGCAGTGCGTATGGAGCACAGAGGTGGCCAGCTCAGGGCGTGCCGAGACAATCGCCCACGCCCCGGAGACAGCCGCCTGGGCGGAGGGGAGCGATGAGGCCCGCATCAGCAGCAGACGCAGATCCCTGATGCCGAGGCGTCCAGACCCCCCGCGTGCGGCGGCCTCGGCGGCGACCTCGGGAGGCAAGTACCGGTTTGCCCACGCTGCCTCCAATAGCCGGGAGAAGACCTGCGGATCCACCGACTCGAGAGCAACACGGGAACCGGACGCCGGGTGTGGCACACGGACGGTGGAATTGGGTGGTACAGGGGCCATCTCAACCTTCACGGAGGAACACGGAGAAATAAGGCGATGGTTAGCAAACCATCCCTGTCGTGCGCAGCGTCTGGCGGACAACGCCTGCCACGGTCTGGGACAGGACGCCGTTGACCAGCGCGCTCCTGTGCACGGCGGTCAGCCAGGAGAACCAGAACGCGGCCACGGTGACCACCTCGTTCGGGGGCAGGACCGGGACCGTGCGGTTCACCTGTCAGGAGGACGGGCGCACGCCTGTCCTCTCGCCTGCCCCTGCTCTGGCAGACGTCAGTGCGCGTGGGAGGAAGTGGACGCCGCGGAGCCGCTCACAGGCTCAACCACTCGATCGTGGCGGACAGCTCCTGATGCTCCTGCGAGCCCTGGATGGCGTTGACGCGCTTTTTGTGGAACGCGACAGCTCGGCCGTTCCCATTCCTGCAGCCCGCGCCCGAGGCGGCACCGCAGAAGCTGCAATCCAGTGTCAACGGCAACTGTTCGAGCCGGCTCCTGAAGCCCGCGAGTCTCCCATACCGGTGGTCGCGGCACGCGAAGACTCCCTGGGGGGTCGTACAGGTACCGCCGTCGTCCACGGGGTAGCCGCACAGTTCGCTGTCGCGGGGATCGTGATGTGCGCACCGGTCGCTTCCCGCACGTCGGTTGAACGGGCAGCGCAGCCCGCCGGAGTAGCGCACCCAGCGGGAGTCCTCAAGTTCCTCGTCCAGAGTCACGACGCACCGGTCCGGAAAGGGATCCGGGACGTCGGCGGGCAGCGGCCATTGGTGCTCGACGCAGCGCTCGTTCGGTGCGCCGACAAACGCCCCGCAGTGGCCCCAGGCCGGATAGTTGGAGTGCCGCGCCGTGCGCGACGATGCCCAGAGGCACACGGGCCGGAGAACGGCCCCGAACTTCTCCTGTAGCTGACGGGCCTCAGGACTGGGCACGTACTGCAGGAGCCGGAAGGCTTCCTCGATCTCTTGAGCGGAGATCTCGACGCGCCGAGCGGCACCATTGCGCCTGCGTGCAATCACACGTGCCGGCTGGGGCGGAGTGGGGATGGTCCTCGACATGGAGGCGATTTGTACCGCAACGCGGCGATGCCGACACGATGTACACGCCGACACCGCCCACGCTGCAAAGAATCAGCGCCGAAGCGCTGCACGCGCATCGTAGCCACAACTCGACTGAAAGCAGTGGAAGGCGGGCGTGTCATACCGGCAGACGGACTGCCTTAGCATGTCCGGCTCTGCTGACCGCCGTGTTGTGAAAGGCCCGTGTTGATCACGGAATACTGCCCGTTCCACCAGGTCGAGGACGCCTGCGGGCCCATGGCCCGGCTGCTGGAACAGGCCGGCCTGCTCGCCCTGACGCCGAATGCTCCGGCCCATCCCGGCCAGGAGGCGCCCGCCGCTGACGACTCCGCCTTCGGCATCCCGACGGCGGAGGTCTCGTTGCGGCGGATTGTTCTGCGGATCAACACCTGGGGCCGGACCACCCTCGACCCCACCATTCCCCGTCTGGACGTGGCTCCGGGCGACGTGCGCTCGGTCCGCTACGCGCTGCAGGCCCTGTACGAGACCGTCCAGGAGAAGGCCGGGGTCGACCGGCAGTGGTGGCGGGTGAAGGACCGGCTGGCTCAGGCGCGTGCCATCCTCGCCCGCGATGCAATGGCCGATGCCGAGGACGCCCGGCTGTCCGCGTATCTGGCGGCCCTGCACGTCGACCGCGCCTACACCGTCTGGGAGACGGAGATCAAGACGGTACTCGGCTCCTGACCCCGGCCGGCGCTTCTGCCGCTGTGAGTCCTCGCCAGCGGCGTGGGGGGGTGAGAACGAGGCCGATGTGCCGGCAGGGGCAGTGTGTGCGTCTGAAGTGCTGGGCTGGCCGCAGGCGGTGCGTCGGCCTCATGCCTTCGGCCACCCGCCGAAGCGGCGTCGCTCCCGACGCCCCGTTTCACGACGCCGGGGTAGTCGGGCGGGTGCGAGCGCCTACCGGTCGCCGTCCTCCTCGTCCTCCGAGATGAGGAAGCCCCGCATCGGCGTGGGCGCCTCTGACAGCGCCTCGCCCACGGTGGGCGGCAGGGCCGATGAGGTCGGCTCGGGCATCGGGATGTCGGGCAGGCGTTTGACCAGCACCCCTTGGTCCGCGAGTACGTCGGTCTTCATGTTGCCGTGTGCACGCAGGACCGCGGCGATCGCGTCGTGCATGTGGCTGCGGCCGTCGCGGTGGAGGAGGGCCGCCGGGCCCTGGATGATGGCCTCGCGCTGTTCGGTAGCGGCCGTCTCACGCAGAGTGCGGGAGGTGAACCACTCTACGAACACCGCGCCGTCTTCCGCGTCGGTGACGATGACGCCGTGGGCACGGTCACGCTCGGCGGTATCCGATCCGGGCAGACCGATGCTGGCCAGAACCCGCCGTACCTCCTCGGCCAGCGGCTTGGGGCGCGGGGGCTTGCGGCGCAGGGGTGCAGTCTCATCGGTCATGCGCGAGGACCCTACCTCCCTCCGCTGACAGCGCAAGCCGGACAAGCTGGCGCGAAGGGCACCCAGGGCAGAAATGGACTGGTCAGGCAGCAGACCGGGGGCAGCTGGGAGCCGCTGCAGGGGTCGCCGGGGACCAGATCGACACGGCAGGTGGCCCGGGGCGCGTGTACCGGCGCTTGGCGTCCGGATCCCACCGGCCCCGGCGGCCTCGCCTTCGCCTGGGCCTGGGCCTCTCCAGGGGACATCCAGCCAGATGCGCTCGACCGCCACTCTCCCCTCCCCCGTCCTTCGGGGAGGCGATACTCGGGCTGCCCTTCTGCGCAGGACGACGCCATCGGCCGGCCGCGGACGTCACCGGACGATCACTGCGCTCCTGGCGCGTCCTGTCCGGGTCTGATGGCACGCTGACGGGGAAGGGTGGTGCAGCAATGCTGGAGCTGGTCGAGCCGAGGGTGCTGGTGTGCGGAAGCCGCCGCTGGCCGTGGCCACAAACGGTCGAAGCCGTCCTCGACCGGTTCACCAACCGCTACGGCCAGGACCTGGTCGTCATTGAAGGGGCCGCGACCGGCGCGGACCGGGCCGCCCACGAGTGGTGTCGCCACAACGGCCTCGGCAGAGACCGGCACCGTTGCTATCCGGTGGACTGGGCGGCCGAGAAGGAGGCTCGCCCCGACCGGTGGCGGATGGCCGGCCCTGAGCGCAACACACGGATGCTGCTGAACGAGCGCCCCCGGCTCGTCGTCGCTTTTCACGACCACTTTGCCCCGGCGAGCGGAGGCACCTCGGATATGGCGCTGCGTGCGGTGCTCAGCGAGGTGCCGGTATGGCTGGTCCCGAGCGAGAACGTCATGGTCGGGACTTGGCTGCGGCCCGGGATATTCCCGGCCGACCGGATCCGCAGGGTCACCGCCGAACTGCGGGCGGTAGAAGGGCGACAGCACGAGGCCTGCTGATCCTTGTTTCGACTCCCACTTCGGGGGGCCGCGGCCTGTTCGTTCCCCGCGGTCCATGGCCCACAGCCAGCGCCTCACACCCAGGCTCGCTGGTCCGACGGCGGCTACGACCTCACTGCGCCAACTGGGTGACTTCTGTTCCATCGAACGGGTGGCGACGTTCATTGGGGCCCGGGCAGCAGGTGCAGGGTGTGGGCGAAGAGCCCGCGGAGAGAGACGGACCCAAGCGATGACCCTGTTCGGAGTCGAGGAAGTTCTGCCGTGCGGCAACGAGGCGGAACTGGCTGGCACCGAACTGCGACATCACGTGGCCAAGGCCGTCGACGCGCTGTCGGCGACCGTCGGCGAGGATCCACAGGTCCTGCGGCGCCGTCTGCTCAAGCTGGTGAACCTGCCCTGGCTGTCCGACGCCGACGACCACGACTTGCGGGAAGTACTCCGGGAGCTCCGTGTGTGTGAGCAGGAAGGCGGAGGCGCCTACCGTGCACGCCTACGACGCGTCACCAGGGTGGACCGGCCAGCAGGCATCGCCCGGCTTCCCCGGCCTCGCTTGGTCAAGCCGGCCAGCACGGCGGGCACCTGCGGACTTTGCGGCGACGGATACAACGTCGGTGAACTGATCGGCCGACCGCCGTCCCCGGAGGAACTCCCCTACATCCCGATGGGCTGGCTGTGCTGGCACTGCCTCGTGCAGCGGCGCCATCAGCCGCGCCGTCGCGATGTACTGCTGCGGGTCTTCCACGCTCTGTTCGCCGGCGACGGGGTCGGACTGAACGGGATCGAGTGCGGCGTGCTGCTGGAGTGGCTGACCGAGGATCCGGCTCTCGCGAACAGCAAGCCGTGGGCGGCCGATCCGCTGGAGAACACCCTGGTGCGGCTACGGGCTGGCGATATGGACGGAAAGCCGACTACCTGGCTCAGCGCGCAGACCGCACACACCATCGTCGCGGTGCTGCAGGAGGCTGTCGCCTCGCCCACCACAACGGTGCAGGACGGCGAGATGCTCTCCGCCCTGGTCCAGCACCTGGCCGAATGGGCGACCAACCCCGCGAACGTGCGGTCCTCGCGGTATGGAACGGGCTGGCGCTTCCGCCAGCAGGTCCTCGCGCTCACCGAATACCCCACCGTGCTGTCCCAGCGTGGCGGTCCGTTCTTCCTCTACCAGTGCAAGACGACGAAGACGGGGCAGCTCGTCGAGCCCGCGTAGCCCTCAATCGATTCGCTGATCAGTCGGTCGCGCTTCATGTCTCTTGAGGGGGACGCAAGGGAAGAAGGTCGGGATCACTGACGTCCAGGTCGGCCATCCTGACGTTCCTCGCGCAACCGAGCATCCGTAGCCGCAGCCGGCCGAGCCCTGCGGTCGACTCACGTGCATGGGCCAAAAGCGGTAACTGGTCCACATCGCCGAGTCGTCGTTGCTGCAGTCGGCGTTCTCCGGGCATGGAGCTTGGTGTCGAAGAGGCCACCGTGACCATCAAGGTCATGTCCGTCAACGGCAAGCGGATGCCGAAGTCGATCTACAGCCAGTTGCCCCGTCGGAGCATGCTCGCCGAGGACGACTGCTCGGTGCAGGGCAGGGCGTGGGGCATCGTCCTGGAGCAGAAATGCTGCCACAGCGGATATGGGAACGGGCACTGGCACGTATTGCACGAGACGGACGGCAAGTTGGCCGTCTGGAATGCCCCCAAGCGGGTCCAGGACGCCGACTTCAACCTGCGTCCCGGTGCATCGTATGAACCGCGGTCCCGCGCGGGCAGGCACTTCCTGGACGCGTGCGGACTCGAAACACACCTGGGGTGCAACGACTTCTTCCAGGGCAAGGTGTTCGACCTCATCCGGGACGGAGAGGTCGTGACCACCATCGAGGAAACGAAGGTGATCCTGCCCTGTTCCGAAGAACTCCAGAACCTCCGCGAGGCCCGGAAGAACCGGGCCTGGATGGCCGGCGGCCGCTCTTCGGCATATCCGACGGTCGCTTCCCAGCGGTACGACGCCAAGGTTGAGGAGGCCGAGATCAAGCTGCGAGCTCTCTACGAGCAGCGAGGCAAAGAGGCCCGTGAGCTGTACGCGGACCTGGTCGCGGATGTCCGCCTGATCAAACAGGCCCGGGTCAACTACGCGGCAGCCCTGGACATGGTCGGGCAGCTTCCCCAGCTCTTCCTGGGTGCCTGAACACCCCGTCTTCCACAGCACCCAGCACGCCAGGAGGAATACGGCATGCCTGTCTACCGAGCCCGCACCATGCCCGTGGTGACCGTTCACCGCGACACGCTCCTCAACAGCAAACTGAGCAGCATCAGCCGGCTTCTGTATGCCGTCCTGCTGGCATCGGTCGACGACGATGACGTGACCATGAAAGACGTCGCCGCCCTCGTCGGCGTTCAGGACATCGGCGAGTTGCGCCCATACCTGGATGAGCTCATCGAGGCCGGAGTGGTGGAGTACGCCGATCATCACGGTCAGGAACGGGTCGTGACCGTGCACCAGCTGCCGCTGCTGCCCGAGCAGCGCAGCCACGTCTGCGTTCCGTGCGAGGAGTGCGGCGACTGCTCCTGTGGGTACCTCAAGGGCCTGTGCCGTACGTGTGACGGCATTTGCCGTGTCGAAGCCAGCGCCGAGCAGGACATCGCGCGGTGGAAGCAGCAGCTGGAGGGCGGCGCCACTTACGCGATTGGCCAGCACGCGGCGCGGCTGCACCGCTGGGACTGCCCCACGCTCAACTCACCAGAGAAAAGCATGGCGCAACTGGCGGCCGCGCGGCCGCACGCCCGCAACGGCGGGTTCTACTGGCCGCGTCTGCCCTACCTGTTCACGGCCGAGGAACTGCGGCAGAAGAACAGCAAGAAGCGGCGCTGCGCGATCTGCGGCCCCGATCCCCTGTAGAGCGATCAGACCAACGGCGCGACCGTCCCGCTGTACGGCTGCCGGGCACGCATGGACAGTCGCACGACCGGACGGTCAGATGGAGGGCTCGGGCTGGTGGGGGTAGCCGAAGTCACCGTCGCTGAACATGTAGACGCCGTCGTGGTCGTTGACGTCAGAGGGGACCTCGCACAGAGTTCCGATCTCGGCGATTGGCCACGTCCACACACCATTCCACCGAGGATGCCGATTGGTGAGGGGCACCCCGCAACGGGCACATCGGTTCACTGGCACACCGTTGCGTTGAAGTCTGGCGGTCAGCGCGTCCCTCGTGAGTTCGGGGATCTTCTCGTCGAATCCCAGGAACGAGGCGAAGGACAAGGCCATGTTCCAGGTGGCCGGATCGCGTGTCTGCTCCCAGACGGCCACCTCCCGAGCGGCGTACGTCGTGCGAAGGCCGAACCTGGGGAACCTCAGGGGGGTGTCAACTGCTGCTTCCGAGAAGGCATGCAGATGTCTCGCTCGGTACCCAGGCCGGGCGGCGCGGATCTCCGCTTCAAGGACGGGCCGGCAGATGTCGTGCAGCTCGGTGAGGGTGGTGAGGATTCCACGCTCCGCTTCCGCCCTGTCCTCGGCCTGAATCCAACCGCAGCAGGCGGCTGAGGCAAGGAAACCGTCCATGAAGACGGCCTGCTCAACGACCGGGTCCCCGTCGGCGAGTACGCGGTGCCGCATCAGACCGCCCTCGATCCGCCCGTGCCACTCCACCTTCTCCCCCGAGCGTGCTGCTCGCACCGCATCGGCGGGCGTGGGGTAGTCCTGCGTGAAGCAGTGGAAGATGTCGCGATCTTCGTCTGCCTCGGCCTCGTCCCATTCGTCTTCGTCGACGACCCCGTCGGCCTCGGCCGCTGGCGTGACCTGAACCGGCACGCGCCGCTTACACCGCTTCCGGTCCTTCTTCCGCTTTTTTGGCATGACTCTTCCCTCCGATGAATAGCAACCCGATTCCCGCGCCGCGACGCGCGAACTTCTCCCACCGGCGGCCGGACTCTCTGGGCGCGCCCCGCCCCCGTTGCACGCGCCGGTCTTCAGCGTCCCTGGCGCGAACACAGGTGTCCGGCCGGGCACGCTTCACAGCCTCGGTAGTCCGCCAGGCCGCTGGCGGTCACGGTGGCGAATAGCCGTCGGGCTTGGTCCGGGCCGTCCACGGCCCCAAGCTCGGAGTACTCCTGGGGATCGGGCTCGCGCAACTCGGCCCTGCACAGCCGGATGTACATGAGCGCACCCAGCTCGTCGGCGCTGAGTTGGTCACTGGCCTGGGCGGGCATGCAGACACCTGGAACGTTCGCGCTCTCCGGCGAGTCCTGGAACACCCAGCGGTCGCCAGGTGTGCGCGGCCTGCCAGCCACCACGCGCAGTAGAGGGGTGCCCTCGTGTTCTTCGACCAGGAGGGCGCCGGCCGCGTGCAGGCGGTGCACAGAGACTCGAACGTCGTCTTGGGGGTCCGTTTGCGTGGGACCGAGCCGGCCAGCGAGTTCCTCAAGAGGCAACAGCATGCCCTCGTTGTCGCCGACAATGAGTCCGAGCTTGCCCGTGTCCATGGCTTCATCGAGCAGGAGTGCGGCCATCGGCAGCTCGTAACCGTACAACGGCCCGAGCCGGGCCATTCGCGCCATGAGGTCCCTGGCGTCCTCATCCAGCCGGTCATCAGCCACTGCGACGGAGGGATCCATGTCCCGCTCCACATGGACCCACTCTTCGTAGATTGCGCCCGGGGGCTGCAGCTCGCGCAGACGGGGGGCCGCGCCATGGTGGAGGGCGGCGCCACGGCGGGGCCGGCGGGGCTTGCCCGGCTTGTGTCGTCCCATGTCCCGGCAACGATCAGTCGGCGACGGCAGCTATCCGCCAATCAGGTTCACTCTGCCCGTCCAGGCGGCGGTAGGCCGCGAACGCATGGAAATCTCCTGCCAGGCCTGCGGCAAGGGAACCTTGCCTCCTGCCACGATGCCCCTATGCAGTTGCTGCCGATTCCCTGTCCGGCGGACCAGGTTCCGGACGCCACGGGGACCGAGAGGTTCAACGCCGCATATAAAGCTGCCAAGGACGCGGGCGTCACCTACGTCGGCATCGAGCGGCGCGGTCGGTCCTGGACCGTGAAGACCGACAGGGCCCCGGGGCACGTCGTCACGGTGGCCGCGGCCTGCATCATCCGCAAGGCCGTCGTCCGCCTGCTCCTTAACCGTGAGGTGCGCAACCACGCGTCGGCGGGCCCGGACTACGTGCAGCTGAACGGCGTCGCGAGTGAGCAACGAGCCCGCGAACTCGCGGCTGCGCTGCACTCCGCCCTCTACGGAGACCCGGAACCGCTCGCCCGTGCCGTACCCGGTATGTCCTCCTGACGGGCGGGACCACCCGTCCGTCATCCCGCGGATGTCTCCCCATCTGCCTCATCGAGCTGCCCCGGGACTGGTGCGCTGGCCTTCTCCGCGTTCCAGTCCATGCGAAACCGGGCAGACAGCTCTCGCCGGCCGATCACGCGAATCGCGACGGGGTCGATGTAGACGCTGTCCTCGTCTGCACGCTCGAGGAAACCTCGTGCGATGAGCCGCTCGACGGCTTCGCCGACCTCGCCGGCGGTGAGGAAGTAGATCGGCATGAGGATGAGCGCCAGCCCGAAGTTGTTCGTCTTCGGGCCGTCGGGCCGGAACACCTCCGCCTGTTTCAGGGCCAGCCACAGCAGGGCCGCGGCCTCGTACGGGTAGGCCGCCAGAGCCTCCAGGGCATCCTTGTGCCAGGACACCACCAGCGTGTCAGCGTCAGTCGAGTCCAGCTCCATGTACATGCGATCCGAGCGCGGCGGCAGGATCCGGTGGGGCGGCATGGGCTCCAGCGCACGCCGGGCGTCCCAGATCCGCCCGCGATGCAGCTGCGAGCGGCCGGCCCGATCGGGCGCGCACTTCTCCCCCGGCGCGGCGCGGCAGTCCGGACAACTCCGGGCGCGGGCCCGCTCACGGACGGCCGGCGGCACAGCTCGACTCACCACTACCTCCCGACAAGCCCCCAGGGGCGCACTCGGCCTGGCGGGCACGGTGGGACAACGCGCGCGATACGCCGAAGTCACCAGGGGTTCGGCTGACCGGGGACCACGCCGTCCGCACCATCTCGGTCACGACACGACCGGCCCGGACGACGCGCTCACAGCCCGTCGGACACGACCCCGACCGGCCGAACTGGGTTGGGCTGCTGTCCACTCGCCGGTGCAGTCCGTCCCTCAGCAGGGGGAAGAGCTTGGGCTGGAGGGGTGACGAGTGGCCGTGCAACGGGCGGGCTGGGGCCAGGGTGAGCGCTACAGAGCGAGTCCCCTGTCCGGCAGGAGCGCCCATGGCGTACGAGGTGGTTACGGCGAAGTTCCGCACGGAGCTCCATGCGCGGTGGTCGATCTTCTTCGATCACCTGCGGATTCCCTGGGCCTACGAGCCGGTCACCTTCAACGACACGCAGGGCACCCCTCGGACGCCGACGTTCTGGCTGCCTCAGCAGCGGATCTGGTTCAACGCCGAGCCGCAGGCCCCGGCATGGTGGGGCCGCTTCGCGATGGCGGCCGCGGGCAGCGACCACTGGGCCGCTGCTTACTGGGGCAAGAAGGCTGAGCACTGCCTGCCGGTGGAAGTGCCGGAGGAGTGGCATGGGCTGCCTCTGCTGGCCGAGGGCCTGCTGTTCCCGGACGACGAGTACGGGCCGTGGCAGATGTTCGAAGCCTCCGGCATGCGCAGCTATGACGACGAGCCCTACCAGTGGACGATGTGCCCCCAGTGCGGAGTCTTCGGCGCCACGTTCTGGGGATACGCCGAGCGTCTGCCGTGCGGCTGCCTGGACAACCGCGAACACCACAAGGTCGAAGGCAGCAGCGACAGCCGACTGCTGGCCGCCTACCGGGCCGCGCTCACCGAACAGTGGCACCCGGACTCGGCCATCGAGGCGACGCTGCTGCTGCCCACCGTGCGCGAAGCCCTCGTCGACCAGGCCGGCGCCGCCGCGGCACAGGAGTCCTGCACCCGCTCCTGCCAATCCCTTTGGGATCAACGGTGCCAGGAACTTCCCCCCGCCGCCTTCCGAGGGACCTCCGACCCGGACACCGATCGGCTGTGTGCGCATTGCCCGGGCTTCGTCTGCGGACAGTGCGGCGAGCACCCGGCGAGCGCGCTGAACATCCCGTGCCGGGTCTGCGAGCCGCTGACGCTGCTGACCGAGAACCGCGCCCGGCAGCGACTCAACTGGCGGGTGGACCAGCTCGCCACGGCCACGCGCCAGCATGGGCGTACCGTCAACGCCATCCTCAACAGGGCCATCGGCGTGACGACGAGGAAGAACATCTCGCTGGCCCAGCTCGGAGCCGCCCTCACCCACGCCGAGCAGTGGCTGGAGAACCCCGCGTCGATGCCCACAGCCCGAACCGCCATGCCCCGCACCGACCTTGAACAGCTGCACGGGGCCGAGCTGCGAAACCTTCTCAGCACCTACGTGGGCCCGCTCGCCCAGGCGCTACGCGAGCCCATCCCGCTCCTGCAGCACCACCTCAACGACTGGATGGATGCCCCCAGTCGGGCCGCTGCAACCGACGAGCAACTGCGCGATGCCATCGTGCAGGCCGCGGCCTGGCTGGCCGACCCGGCCTCCTACGCCGTGTACGCGTACCCCCCGAAAGTCGAACCCGGCGGCCTGCCCACACCGATCCACACCAAGGCGGCCCTCACGGATACGTCCTGCACCCTGTGCGCCGCCCCCGTCGCGGCCGGCGAGACCATCGGGCGGATGCCTCGCCCACGCCCACCGTTCGTCCCCATGTCCTGGCTGTGCGCCCACTGCCTGTTCGACCGGCGTGTCAAGCCCCGCCTCACGGACGTACTCCTTCGCGTCTTCCACCACGTGTTCAGCGGCAGCGCCACCATTTCGCTCAACACCGCTGAGGCCCGGGTGCTGTCCGACGCGTTGTCGCGACTGCCGTCCGGCCCAGCAGAGGAGCCTCTGCGGGAAGCGGCCGCCGCACTGGACACCAGGATCGACGCCGACACCCCCGTGATCTCAGTCAGCGCCCACCACGCCCATGACGCAGTCCACGGTCTACGGGCCGCGAACCTGAACCTGGAACCCTGGGATGCCTCCACCCTCGCCGCAGTCGCCGAGCACCTGGCCCAGTGGCAGCACAATCCGCACGAAATCAACGAGGCCCAGTTCGCCAGCCCCGTCTTGTGGCGCCACGCCATCCTCACGAGCACACCCACGCCGACCGCTCTGGCCGAGCGGGGCGGCCCCTTCTGGGTGTGACGGAGCGCCCGCCCCGAGCCGTGCCGCCGCATGGCGCGGCCACCGACGCACTTCTATAGACCCTGCTCGTGAGGAGAAGTCCTGTGGCCGTCCAACTTGCGGAGGGCATCATCCTTGAGGGATACAACGCCCTCAGGACGGGCGACGTCACCAGCCTGGAAAGCATGTTCACCAGCTACCTCCTCGACGAGTTCGATCGCGTCGGCGAGATGGCCTTCGGCAATCCGGTAGCCGGGTACCTCTCCACCGCACTCCTGCGATGCGAGGGCGAGGACGCCGGCTTCCTGTCGTTCGACACCGGCCGCCTCGCCGTGGAAGTGATCTACGTGAAGGACTGGTTCCGCGGCCGCGGGCTCGCCACCCTGGCCCTAGCCGACCTCAACCGGCACTGCCCGCAAACACTGGCGCTGAAAACACCCCTGTCGCCCGGCGGCGAGGCGCTCGCCGCCCGGCTGGAGCTAGACCTGGCGGATAACACACCGGCCGAGGCGGCTAGAAACGAGGAAGTCCTCCGAACCATCAAACAGAGAGTCGAAGCAGGATGCCCGCACAAGGCCAGGAAGACGGGTGACCCGCGGAGGCCCTGCAAGCGCTGCTACAGACAAGGGCTTCGCCGCTACGCGAACGTCGCCATCGGGATGCACGCGAAGGCCGCACGCATGCTGGGAGGCTGACACAACTGCACCGCAGAGGGTGTGCCGCGAGCAACGCTCCTGAGAACCAGATATTGAAGGTGTCATGCCAAGTGGCGGATAGTGCGAACGTCGCATGCCCGCATGAGGTAGTCCGCCCTGACCGAGATCGCCGCCTGGACGGTCCTCCCCCGGCGGCTCCCGTCACGAACGCGCCGAGGTGCTCTGGCCCGACCAGCGGACACTGGTCGGGCGAGGACGACGACACGGCCGGGCAACAACCGGACGGTGGCGCGCGGGGCAGTTCGAAGTCCCAGTTTGGACGTCGGCGCGCCGGCGCCAGAAAGTTGACGCTACGGCTTGCGCGCCACAGCGCCGAAGTCGTCGACCTCGGCAGTTGGCTCGCCGGACTGGACGGGACGCCACTGGGAGACGGAGACGACACCAGGGTCCAGCAGCTCCAGGCCCTCGAAGAACCGGGCGAGTTCCTCCGGGCTGCGGTTGATGCGGGGGTTGTCGCTCGCCGCGTTCCACTGCTCGATCATCTCGCGCATCTGCTGCGGGTTGAAGACCTCGGTGTCGTCGCACAGCACGAGGTAGCTGCCGGAGGGCAGAGCATTCAACAGTCGGCCGACGAGGTCATAGACGGTGTCGTCGGTGATGTGGGCCGTGATGCCCAGCAGTATCAGTGCGACCGGCTGCGTGAAGTCCAGTGTTCTGGCGGCCTGCTCCAGGATGGCCTCGGGGTCGCGCAGGTCGGCGTCAATGTAGTCCGTCGCCCCTTCGGGCGTGCTGGTGAGCAGCGCCGCGGCGTGGGCCAGGACGACGGGGTCGTGATCGACGTAGACGATCCTGGTCTCGGGGACGAGTCGCTGGGCGACTTCGTGGGTGTTGTTCGCGGTGGGAAGGCCGGTACCCACGTCCAGGAACTGCCGGATGCCGGCCTCGCCGACGAGGTACTCCACCGCCCGGACGAGGAACGCCCGCTGTGCCACGGCGATGTCGAGGATCTCGGGATTGGCACTTGCGATCTGGTCGCCGACCTCCTCGTCTATCTCGTAGTGGTCCTTGCCGCCGAGCCAGTAGTTCCAGATCCGGGCGGAATGCGGCACGCTGCTGTTGATGACCGGGCGTTCAAGTGGCATGGAGATTCCCCGAGTTGAGCGGACGTCGCTCCATAACCTAGTCGTGTGAACCACCGAGCGCCCGGTGGATTTGTACCGCGACTGTGCAGGTGCGGGTCGACGAGCGCTTCTACTCTGCGGCGGCGAGGGCGAGCGGGTCGAGCCCGGCGAAGCGGTAGTTGAGGAAGGCGATCAAGATGGAAAGGACCGCCGCCCGCCGGGCGAGCGGCGTCTGTTGGACGTGTTCCCAGGCACGGTCCGGCTCGCCGGACAAGCTCATCTGGATGATCTCTTGCGCCAACAGCATCATCGGATCGTCGGCGGCATTCCCTACGGAGACGACCAGACCGTCCGGCCGGGTGTCTCCGGCCAGCATCCGGCCGGCGATCTCGAAGGCGGCGCGCAGGTCGGCCTCGTCGCCACGCACGAGCTCCAGCAGCAATGCCGTGTTAGCCGCCCGACCGGTCACCGGGTCTGCAGCGGCCATTCGGCACAACACGGGAACGACGGAGCGCTGTGATGGAAGCACAGCGGCAGCGTCGGCGGCCGCGGCCAGCTCCCCCGCCTGCTGTTCGTTGAGGTCAGGCACGCCATGCAGCATAGGCCGGGGCGCCACCTGAACTGAGCGAAGTTCGTGGGGTCCACCTGATCGAGTGGTACGGCCCCAGGCACCCCGCCCGCGCATGAACGGCCACCACGCTGGGAGGATGAGGTCGGTCTTCTGCTGACCTACTCGGTAAAGACAGTTGTCAGGAAGGGCAGTAGGTCGGGCGCCGGGATCCAGGAGCCGTGGAAGAGGGTGCCGGATCCTGCACGTGCGAAGGCGCGCACCCGCTGAGGCGTCCCGCCTTTCTCGGCGATCATGCGGAAGCTGTGGCCGAGCTCGGCGGCGTTGGCCACAGCGTGCCCGCCGGCGTAGCTGCCCAGGTCGAATTCGAGTTGCTTGCCGTCGGGCCCGAGGGCGGGGAACAGGTACGGGAGCTGGATTTCGCCGCCGCAGTCGATGTCGATGCCGACCGTCGCGATCTGGACGCCGATGGGGCCACGGTTGGCTGCTCGGACCCCGAAGAAGTACGGCCCGGAGAAGGCCTCGGAGCTCACCTTGCCGGCGACCTCGATCGGCAGCAGCGCCACGCCGCCGTGGGCCATCGTGTAGCCGGCTTGAAGCTCGACGGTGATGTCGAGGGGCCCGGAGCCGAGGCCTGGGGGCGATTCCGGGATGTCCTTCGGGCTGGCGATGCCTCTGCCGTTGAGCAGGTTGACCAACTGCCAGTAGACGGACAGGAATCGGTCCCGGGCCGTGCACGCCTGGCGGTTGAGGTCGTTGCGTTCCACGGCGGTGCCTGGGTGGCTGATCTCCAGCACCTGCGGGCCTTCGTCGGAGATGTCCGTCATGCCGTTCAGTTCCAAGCACAGTGCCCTCAGTCCCGCCAGCATGGCCTCGTGGGCGGGCTGGAGTTCGGGGTCGACGTACGTGAACTGGTCGTCCTCCAGGGCGGGCAGGGCGTCACACACGGCGTTACTCACGTCCAGCGGGACCCGGAACATGGTCTCGGCCTTGCGTAGCCAGCTCTGCCAGAGGCCGTCCGGCGGAAGCAGTCGCAGCAGGCGGCCGGCTTTGTCGGCGTCGCCGGCCGCCGGAGGCGGGGCCTCGGCGGCGCCTCTCGCGGACGGGATGGCTCCCGGTGCCGGGGCGGAGCCGCCTGACGCGGCCCGGCGGCGTTCCTGGTCGGCGGCGTCCCGCATCGTCCGCCACGCGGGGACCCCTCGCTTGGGAGTGCGGGACTTCTGCAGGGCTCGGGCCTCGAGCAGCTCCACGAGCGTGGTGAAGGGCCGGCCGTCGGCGGGCACGCTGATGCCGTTGAACCACGGGCTGAGTTTGCTCTTGCTCAGGTTCACGGCGGGATTCTGCCGCTGGCCCCACGCCGCGATCGTGTCGTACGACGGGCTGCCGGCCTTCGCCTTGAGCTCCCTCAGTGCACGCGCCAGGTGCTCGGCCGCGGGCCGGTCGTCCATGTGTCCCCCGTTCACTTTGAACCTCCGCTGAACACCAATTCCACCAGGTGTGGCCTGCGTCGACGTCCCGTTCGGCGGGCCTGGGGGTCGCTGAACCCCGGGCCGAACGGGATCAGTGGTGTTCACGCCGGTCAGCGGGGCCGGGATTCGAGGAGGGGCTGGCGATGAGGAAGTTCACGGCGAAGTGGCGTGACCAGGCATGGCGGCGCGAGGCGCTGAGGACCGCCGGAGGGTGGGTGGTGTCGGTCGTGGTGAGGGAGCTCGTGCGGACTGCCCTGGGCCTGTGGCTGTCGCCATGACGGGGCGGCCGGGGCGTTGATGCCGGTGTCACCGGCGATGCGTCCCGGCCGCCGCCCGGGGCTGGTTGGGGCAGCCCGTACTGTGCGCGGGGCTTGTCACATATGGAGGGTCCGGCCGTCGAACCAGGCGTGCTTGGGGATGTCGGTACCAGGGAGAACGCCGGTGATGATGGGGGCGGGCGCTCCGGGTACGTCGGTCACTTTCACCCGGGGGTTGAGGGGCTTGGCGCACATCCGGGTGTCGTCGGTGGTCTGTGCGACCAGGCCGACCGGGAGGTTGATCACCAGCATGTCGGTGACGGTGTACCCCAGGTGTGTGTAGTACCTGTCGTGGTCGCCATCGTGGTTGAGGGTCATCAGGTCATATCCGGCGCGGGTGAAGCGCTGCTCGGCATGGGCGATGAGGGCTCGGCCGATGCCTCGGCCACGGTGGCCGGGGCGAACCGCCACTCCGTGGATCATGCCGATCTTCTCCACCATTGTCCCCGTCAGGACGATGTCGTGGGCGATGCCGGGATGCTCGAGGACCCAGCGCGGGACTCCGGCCAGCAGCGCGCCGACCGGTGCCCCGCGGCCGTCGCGGGCGAGCAGGCACAAGTTCAGGCCCGGATGGGACAGGGGTGGTTGGTGCGGGAGTGCCAGAAGCTGCCGGGCCTCCCCGAACGGGTCGGGATGGCCGGGATCTGCCATCGCGATCAGGTTCATGAAGGCGCGGGTGTCTGCTCGCCGGGCGTCGTGGAGAGTGAAGCGGGGGCGTCGGGACGGTGCAGTAGCCATCGCATAGTTCCTTCGTAAAAGGGGGGTGCCGCGCTCTGGGCTTCACTGCGGCCGCCGTGGATCCAGAAGCAGGTGCCGTGACGTGGGGTGACCTCGTGAAGCTCGAGCTGGCCGCTGCGTCGCCGAGCGGGCACACATGCGGCTCGTGAGATCCGCCAACCCCGAAGTGCATTGCTTACTTCTATTTACACATACGCCGAGCCAGAGATCTAGCCTTTCAAGAGATTTCTTAATTATTTTTGATGGCGTAATGTGTCACTGCCGGGTCCAACGGCACCCCGCGTTGCCATTCCTTTGCACCGCATGGACCGCACGGCGATGACTGGATGCATCGCGTGGCCGGTCCATCTCGACAGCTACGGAGCGTGCGGAACCAGCGTCTACGCCGTGTGGCCCGAGCAGCGCCCCGACGAACCGATGGTGGTGTGCTGTGCAGGTCTGTCCGTGCAGGCCGTACTCGTCGAGGAACCCTGTGGCCCGCAGGAGCCGTGGCGCCAGGTGTTCCCGGATCTGGACGACCCCGACATGGAGATCGCCGAACGCTCCGAGGACCTCCTCGCCTTCGTCCTGCTCGGCACGACGGGAGCGACCTGGGCGCCGCGTAAGCCGGGATTCGCCCCTCAGGCACCGATGCACGACTGCTTCGACGGGTTCTGGAGCGCAGGCCTCGACGACCTCACTGACACCGGGCGCGCGGCTGTCGACGCGCTCAGCAGCATCTACGGTCGCCCGCCGGTCCTGCTCACCCTCCACGACACGTGAGACCAGGCCATCTGCCGCGGCATGGCGGTCCGCTCCGCGGCTGTCGGCCGACGCACGGTGAAATCAGTTCTTTCCGTGAGGAGTTGCGTGACGGCATGGCGCGGCGAGCGGCGGCCCGGAACAATTGCGGGCATGCGACACGATCTCGCCGACCTGCTGGAGACCGCCGCCAGCCTGCTGGACAGCGCCGGCCCCCTGGAGCCGCTGCACGTCGCCGTCGGCGGCCGGGACGTCCGCATCACGTTCACGCCCGGCGTTCCGCTGGCTGATCAGCGTGCGAGTGTCGACCGTCTCGCCGCCGCCACCGGTGCCACACCGACGCACTCCAACCTGGGGGCTGCCGCGGCGACTTACACCTTCAGCGCGGAGCTTCCGGGCTCCCGGTTCCTTCTGGTCGGCACCCACCCCACCATCAGCCGGCCTCGGCCCTGCCGTACCACCTCCACGGAGGCGACTGCGGCGCTGCTGCGCGCGCTGGCGCCCTGGGGCCGGGCACTGTCCACCCGTTGCGTCGATGTCTGCGAACTCGTGGCGCAGGACGACGAGGAACGACTGACCGTCCAGCTCGTCGTGGAGAGCGACGGCGATCCCGGGGAGACGCTGCGCCTGGCCGCGGCGGGCACGACCGGTCTGTGGCGGTGCCGCGAGGGCGAGGCCGGGCTCGATGCCCGCGGCCGGCTGCCCTCCGGCGAGACCGTCATGGTCAGCGTCATGTAGCTGCCACCGCGCCGGCCTCGCCGCGGGCCGGGCGTCTCGGCACCGGGCCGGAGAGGGCGGGGCGGGCCCTTCTCCCCGGTTCGGCCGTTGTCACCACGGAGATCCCCTACACGAGAGGCACCTTCCATGGCCACAGATGCCCACACGGCGAAGGAACTCGCCTTCCACGCCCGGCACTACGTCACCGCGGTCGCCGAGCAGCTGCTGGCCGAGAGCATCCCCGTCCGTGCGGTGCATGCCTGCGGCCCCTACGCCGAGCCGGGCCAGTCCTTCGCCGACGTCGAGGGCGGCAGCACAGAGCGCCCGTACTACCGCCAGGAGGGCCGCGACTTCCCCGAGCTGCTCAAGCGCCTGGCTCCTCACGTGCCGCCCGCCGAGGCCCCCTCACATCTGCCCGGACCGCGCTTCACCCAGGCTCAGGCCGTTGCCTATCAACGCCGTGTGCTCGCTTCCCTCGCAGCTCAGGGTCCAGATCCGATCTTCGACCTGCCGGTGCGCGCCAGCGAACTCGAGGCACTCGCGCACTTGCTGGAGTACATCGAGGCCGTCTCCTCGCCGTTCGGGCCCGGGACACTCGCGGCACACTTCGCGCAGGACCTGCGGGACCGACGCGGCGGAGGTTACGAGTCCGTCTACCGGCACCACGCCGCCGTGGACTACGCGGTCGAACTCCAGGAACGGCTCGAACGCAATCCCCGCCCGCAGGGCGACGGGGAGAGCTCGTTGTGAACCAGATGGTCGTCCGACCTCGATGAGGGCGGCGCTTCGCCAGCTGGCGGACGCTTCCTCGTCTCGACGAGGGCAGGCGTCCATGAGGCGCTGACCTGCCTGGCATGGATTGAGTGAGAGGCGTGGACTCGGTCCGGTGGGGCGACCCCATGTCGGCGTAGGTGCGCACTCCGTCAGGGAAGAACGCAGATATGACCGCCATCTTGGTATCGGCCGTGGGCGTGCTGGGAACCGTCATGGGGGCCGCCCTCACCGCCTTCATCGCAGCTCGTACGGAACGGCGCAGAGAAAGATCACAGGAGCGGGTACAGCTGAATGACCTGCGGGTCGAGCATCAGCGATGGCGCCGTGAACGCCGACAGGCTGCCTATCTCTCATTCCTCGAAGCGCTGGGCAACGCTGACCGGGACAACCAGGCCTTCTTCCGTGAGTTGCGCGCCGGGCACGCTCCGGTCCCGCTCGACGAGACGCGGAGCGCCGCGATCAGGCTGAAGTTCAAGGATGCCGAGAGCGCGGGACTGGTGGTGGTGCTGGAGGGCCCCGAGGCCGTCGCGGAAGCAGCCCACAACCTCGTCGATCAGTTGTCCTCCCTCGTCCAAGACGTTCGGGAGTACGCGGAAGCAGTCGCGGCGGACGGCCACCCCAACGGGGGCGACAACGTGCACGAGGCCGGCATGAGATTCGTAGCCGAGCGGAAGGCGTTTCTGGGCTTGGCCAGGGATGCGCTTGATGAGGTGACCAAGCACATCCAGATCCTCCCCGAAACGCAGCTTCGAGATTGAGCGAGCTGACGCAGAAGCAAAGACGACGCGGTTCGGTGGGAACACGACTCGATTGCGCGAAACGCGGAGCAGTACGCGGCCCGGAGGAGGTCCTCCTCCGGGCCGCGTACTGCTCCGCGTTTCGACCGGGCCCCGTACTCACAGCGGCGTGCGGAGCCGGTGCGGCGGTGCAGCGCTTTCGCACCCCGACCAGCCACTGTCCGCAAGGATGCCCTCGGCGTCAGGTGCCGGTGTCGGCCAGGGGCCGGGTGATGCCGGGCACGATCACGTCGATGTCGTCGGCTTCTGTCAACGGCCCGTGAACGACGTACGGCTCGTCGAAGGCGAACGGGAGCACGGCCGTCTTGGCGTGCCACCAGAAGACCGAGTAGTACGCCGATCCCGGGGACCCGACGGTCGGGCACGTCGTGCTGTCCGGACCGGGGCCGTGATGCAGGCACTGGGTGAGGGCGAGCTCCGGGCGCGCGACGAGGCCGGCGGCAGCCGCGTCCCGTGGCGTCTGGACACGGCCACACGGAGTGCGAACGGCCCACCGCTGCCAGTCGTCCGTGCCGAAGATCCACCGTCCGTAGCGGGACCACACCCCAGTCGACAGCATCGAGGGGCAGCGCGGGATCGGTGAACGTCGGCCTCCGGAACGGACCACGCCGCGTGCGTCGGTGTAGGTGCCGCCGGTCTGCCGGTCTCGCATCCTGCGGGCCGCTCGCTGTACGGCACGATTGCGCTCGGGCATCGTTCCTTCGCTTCCTGACTCCCATGCCGCCATCAGTGAGGGAACACACGGCGGGTCAACTTCGCGCTGGGTCTGAGACCTTCGCCGAGCTGGGCTCGGCAGTCCTTGCGGTCCTGAGCGCCGGATGGCATGGGCATCCACGGCACGGACCAGGCGGGCGCACCACCTTGGCGCGACTTTACCGCGCCGGGGCCTCGCTGCGCCGCAGTCGGCATGCGGCCGTTCCGTACACCACCATGATTCAAATATTGCTTACTTCTATATTTCAATGTATCTTGATGATCTGACGGCGCTCGCTCGGCCGTCCCGCAGAACGGTGCCGCCGGCTCTTCTGCTCCGGGGCTCGGACGGACGATCGCCCCCGGAGCGCGAGGCAAGCACCACCCGTGCGACCCCTGTATCGGCCGGAGCTCACCGCGCCGGATCCGCCCCGAAACGAAGGAACTTCGCTGTGCCTCATGCCGTCTCGCACGCCGTAACCGCCGCCCGGCTCGCCGCTTTGCTCCCCGCGCGCCGGGGCCAGGCATGGCAGGTCGCGCCCGCGCCGTACAGCGTCCGACCCAACGCCGCGACGTCCCGCATCACCAGCGGGGATCGAGCCCTGGTCATCGCCGAGTCGGGGGGCGTGATCGAGGTGTTCGCCGACCGGCAGGACCTGTTCGCCGTCACCCCTGAGATCGTCGTCGACGCGTCTGGGCCCGACCCCGCTGCGGTGCTTGCCGCGCGCGTCCTGGGCTCCGTCTTGCCCCGTCTGGAGCGAGAGGCCGCCAACGTGACCGTGCACGCCCACGGCTGGCATCAGGTCATCATCGACAAGGCGGCAGAGCTGAACGAGGTGGGGTTCGCCCTCATCGACCACGGTGCGCGCCCCGCCCCCGTGCCGCGAGGCGACGGCGTCGGCATCGTGTGGATGGACCACACCGGTGCCCGGTGGGGTTTGTGGGTCCTCACCCCCACCGGGAACTTCACCCTCTCCTATGCCGGTCCCGTGGGCGGCCTGTATGACGCGCTGCCCGTCCTGCTGCCCCCGGCCGAGGGTCACCAGTCCGACGGTGCCGGGAGCGTCTTCACCCGTCACCTGAGCAACCGGTTCCCTCAGCTCCGCCCGCTCGACGACCGGAGGGTCGAGTTCGGCGGCTTCGGGGACGCGAAGGGGTGCATTGCGCTTTCGGCCGGGGACGAGCCGGCCGACTGCCCGGACGACAACCGCCGCGTCGCCGCCGAGTTCGGCCGCCTCGGCGCGGACCTGCTGCTCACTGCCGTCCCGCACCTGATCTGACCCGCCGCCCGGACGCGCCCCGGCCGCTTGCCGGGGCGCGTCCGCTCCGAAAGGCCGCACACCAGGCTTCGCCCGCCGCCGCGCCCGCACCCGTCGCTTCCCGACCCGCACGAAGCTGCCGCTCGCTGTCGCGAGGCCGCGTACCCCGCGACCCGCTGGCGCCCAGCTTGTCCTGCCTCGAATTCAGTCCCGCCGGACGGTCCGATACGTCCGATACACGGAAAGGCGGTGCGTGATGCGCCAGCCCGAACCACCCGATGTCATCGAGGAGTTGCGGACGCTCCTCTCCTTCGCCGTGCCGCTGCGGTCCGCGGATCTCGCGTACAAGCTCAAAAGCTGGGGCTACTCGCGGGCACAGGCGATCGCCTGGCTGACGAGCGAGGCCAAGAGGGCCGGCGTTTCCCTCGGCGGGCGCGGCGACGCCCTTCAGTTCAGCGATCGCACCCCGCGGACCGGGCGGGCCCGGGACACGGTGGTGCGAACCGCGGACGACTTCGTCAGCGGGATCGCCGCCGCAGGCCTGCTCGCCCAACTCGAGGGCCGCGGCGGCGTCACCGTCTTCGGGGACTACTACGGCGCGCCGAGCGTGCCGAGCGGGACCGAGCCCCCGGAGCCCGCCGAGCAGTCCACGCCGCCGAACGACGGAAACCACGAGAAGTGAATTGCTTACTTCTTTTCAATCGGGTAACTTGGTGATTACCGATCAGGTGCACCCCTCTCGCCTGGCGCACGCCGGTGCGCCCACATCGCAGGAGTTCACTCATGACGCACATGCAGACCGCCCAGCCGCAGCAGGACGCGCCCTCGGACAGCGCAGGCGCCGACCAGGACACCGGCTCGGGCACCCACGGCGCCCGTCACGCCGGTGTACCCGCCCCGGACGGCGCGGGCTCCCTCTTCGGCTCTCCGGGCCGGCGTTCCGCGCGCAGCCGCGGGCGCGGGCTGCACGGGCAAGTCGTCCAGCAGCTGGGCCAGATGATCGTCTGCGGCGACATCGGCGCGGACCGCCCGCTCGTTCCGGAGGACATCGGGGAAGCGTTCGAGGTCTCCCGCACGGTCGTCCGCGAGTCGCTGCGGGTCCTGGAGGCCAAGGGCCTGGTCAGCGCCCGCCCTAATGTCGGCACCCGCGTCCGTCCGGTCAGTGACTGGAGCCTGTTCGATCCTGACGTCGTCGAGTGGCGGGCCAGCAGTCCTCAGCGCGAGGAGCAGCGTCGCGAGCTGGCCGAACTGCGCTGGATGATCGAGCCCCTCGCCGCCCGACTGGCCGCAGAGCACGGGCAGGAGGAATTCCACCAGCGGCTCAGCAACGTTGCCGTGACGATGGCCCAGGCCATGGCCCAGGGCGACGCGGAGGGCTTCTCGCGGGCGGATGCGGAGTTCCACGCGCTGCTCCTCGACGCCGCGGGCAACCAGATGCTCACGCACCTCGCCGAGATCGTCTCCGGCGCGCTCCGGGCCTCCGGCCCGCCCCTCACCGGCTGCGACTGCTTCGGCAACGCGTCCGTGGTGCACCACGTCCGGATCGTCGAGGCGGTTGCCGCGGGGCACGGCGCCGAGGCCGGGACGGCGATGCGCCAGCTGCTCACCGTCCACCCCGAGGCAGAGGCCGCCGTGCCCGCCCCGCGCGAGCCCTGACCTCCGCCCCGGCTCGCGCGCGGCGCAGCCGTCCCGGCGCCGCTTGCCGCCCGAAGGAGACCTGATGGAAGCCGAGTTCACCGCGGGTGGCCGCATCGAGGTCGTGCGCTGCGCCGATGAGCACGATCCCCTCCCGGCGGGTGCCACGGGCACCGTCACCCGCTGGGACCCTCACCCCCTCGTGCGGCAGCTCAGCGTCGACTGGGACGCGCCGCACGCCCACCGCCGCCTCATGCTCGTCATCGCCGACGACGCCGACGCGATCCGACTGATCTGAACGCCCAGCCGGCCGTACCCCTCCCCTGGTCGGCCGGGCCCTTCACGAACGAGAGAACAGGAATAGCCCCCATGCCCTGTGACGCTTCCCCCGCCGCGCAGACCGTCGAGCTTCCCGAGGGGTGGACCCTCACGCTCACGCCCGCGCTGAACCTGACCAGCCTGACCCTCCGCGACGCCGACGAGTGCCCGCGCGAACACGGGTTCCACCCCGGCCCGCTGCCCTCCGCGCTCGCCGACCGGCAGCCCGTACACCGGCTGACGGACATCGGCGACCGAGAGCTGCGGGCCAGCGCCGAGCAGCTCGTCGTCCGCCACCTTGAGCGTGTGGCCACGGCTCAGGCGAACGCGGACGCCTTCGGCGCGCAGTTCCCCGACCTGGTGCCACTCTTGGCCGGCCTGGCGGGCGAGGTGCCCGGCTGCCGGGACAGGATGGATATCGATCCCGACCGGCTCACGGTGCGGCTCTCTCTCACCACCGACGCCGCGGGGTCGGGCGCCCTGTTGGAACTGGTGAACTCCTGGCTCGGCCCGCACGGACTGAAGAACACCACCGACGGCCTCAGCATGGAGTTCGATGGTCCCAGCCGGGGCCTGGCGGTCACCCTGGACCAGGTCCACGCGACCGGATTCCTCTCGTGGCTGCGAGAGCGTGGTGCGTGATCGGCCCTTCCGAACTCGCCGTCCTGCTCTGCCTCCCGGCGGCAGAGGTCACGCGGCCAGAAGGGGGCGGTCAATGTGCCGGTGCTCCGTCTCACAGCCGACGCCGGCAGCCCGGAGGTAGGCGGCGATTTCCTCCGCTACGGCAACCGACTGGTACTTGCCGCCCTCACAGACCACGTGGACGTCGACCCGGGACCGTTGCCCGCCGGCCCACCTGCCGAGGCTGTCCGCCCGCAGCAACAGCAGGACTTGCTCGGCTCCCTGACGAACGAGGCGCCGTGCGCGGGGCGTTGCCATGACGTACCGGCGGACCTCACGGTCCAGCCCGGTGGCATGAAGCACGCTCTCGCGCACCTCCGGGTCCTCAACGGGGTTGGGCAGAGGGCGGGCGTCGACCAGCATGGCGGAGCCGGTGGGCGCGTCACGATGTCCGTCGCCGTAGGAGATGACGACGCACTGGATGTGCCCGTCGTCGTACAGCCCGCTGAGGTCGTCGGGGATCGTGTCCATGGCATCAGGATCGACGAGGATCGGCCCCCGCGGTAGCCGTTCCGGAATGTTTCCTTTCTCCTCTTTGCATCGGCGCCATCGGCGTTCCCGGCGCGGCCCTCATCTGTCCCGTCCTCCACACCGTGAACCGCCCGTGAGGGCGACGCCGCGGGCGTACGATTGCCCGTGCGGTGGTCAACGCGCCGCATCCCCGCGCGGTACGCGCAGTGGCACGCCCACAGCCTCGGTGGGCCAAACGCCCGGCACGGCTGCCGGGGTGAGGATCGCAACGCAACGTGCGTCCCTCTGCCACGGGCAAAGGGACGGAGCACTGTTGTCGTCATCCCACCCTGGCACGGAGAGCCTCATGGACACCTTCAGCAAACCCCTCGCCGACGGCCGTACCGCACACGTCACCCCGCTGATCACCCTGTTCGGGGCCGTCAGCTACGAGGCTGTCGACGACGACGGCCAACGGATCGCCTCCGGCTGGCTGTACGACGCGTCCGAGCGCGGCGTCGCAATCGGGGACAGGCCGTCCGGGTGCACGCATCTGATTCCCGCGTTTCCGGCGGCGCTGTGGTTCACGCCGGAGGAGGTGTCGCGGCTGAGTGCCCTGGGCGACGCGGCCAAAGCGGCCTTCGACCGCTCCCCCGAAGGGCAACAGCTTGAGGCATGGCGCCGCGGCCAGGCCGAACGGGAGATGGCGGAGGCCGCCCGTACGACCGTCCTGCACTCACCGGAGGGGAAGGTGCTGGTCGCCGAGCGCGCCCGCCTCGCGGCTGCGGCGGAGGCCGTGCTCGACGGTGACGCGGACCAGCGGACCAGCGGGCGAGCGCCCACGACGACGAGGGCGGAGACCCAGGGGCCTACTACCGCGATCAACAGCCCAGGAACGAGGCCGCGTACGCGGAGGCCGTCGACGCGCTCGCCGCGTTCGATACCGAGCACCCGCAGATCGTCGCGGCGCTGACCGAGCAGACCGCCGCCGACGTACGCCGCCGGCTGGACGTCGACTGATCTTCGACCGTGCCGCGCGCGCAACGCCTGGCCACCGGCATCATGCAGTTGTCTCATCTGCCGCGAGGCGGCGGACGGTGTCATCCGGGAGCGGTGCCTTGCGGGTGTGCGTCTACGGCCTCCCGGTGGATCCGAGACGGCTGAGGACGGCGGCTATGGGACCCGGGCTGCCCGGCGCGACCCGCACGAGCAGATGAGCGAGGGTGTAGCCGGTCTCGGTGAGGTCCTTGTCCACGGGGGCCTGCATCCAGGCGTACACGGCGTTCTTGAGCGTGCGCGCGGTCGCCTCAGTCGGGGCAAGCAGCCGGTTGCGTCCTGCGGCGGCGCTGGTGTGCAGGCGGGCGGCACTGGCCCAGTCCCGGGCGCGGACCGCGAAGTGGCCCTGGAGCTCGCGGGCGAGCACGGTGTGCGGGTGCTGATCGCCGAGGTCGTTGTGGACGTGGACGGCGAGCCGCTCGGCGGCGACCTGGGCCGCCGACCAGTCGCCGGCCCGCTCGGCCGCCCGGGCGGTCTCGAGCATGGCACTGTGCTGGGGCATGCCGTCATCCCACCGCGGGTCCGGCGGCTCGAGGACGGCGGCGGGCGGATGCGCCTCCACGGCCGCGGTCGTGCCATCCGCGGACAGCAGGTACGTCTCCACCGATCCCGAGGGCCGACCGATGCTGACCCGGACCGGCCGCTGCAGATTCGTCGCCTGCTCGCGCGGAAAGAGCCACGCCTCGCTGAGCAGCTCCTGCTCGCCGTCCTGGCCGGACAGCAGCGTGCCGCGGCTGTGCACGGTGCCGTCCGGCAGGACCAACGCGGTCGTCAGCGGGTCGAGCGGGATGGCTGTCGTCGAGCCGGGCACGGTCATCGGAGACTCCTCACAGATGAGTGGCAGATGTGCACTAACAGCCACTAGGGGTGTGGAATATGCCAACGGTGTGACATCCCGCGAGGGCCTTTTTGTTCCGGAAGGCCGCGAGCTGGCGGGACGTCCGCCGTCGTGTTGCCCGCCGACCGCCGTGCCAGCGCCTCTATCTGCCCTGGTGAACACCCGGTTGAGGGCGGACGCGAGGCCGTGTCCGGTCCTGTTGACCGGACACGACGGCCAGGTCACCGCCAGAGCGTTGAAGGGCCACCAGAAACTGAGAGATGTGGAGGACGCCGCGAGGGATACCCGAACCACGCGCGGTGCTGGTGGACTGGCACCCGGAGACATTCTCGACGGCGACGCTGACTGGACGACCCCGCACCGATGAAGGCGTCGCCCTCGCCGTGGAGTGCTGGCCTGCGTGCACCGCGAGGTGCGCCGGCGTCACTGATGGCGAATCCTGCTGCGCCCAAGGCTGTGATCTTGAGAGGGTGAGCCGGTACGAGTAGGACCGGAGGGGACGGAGCCACCACCCTTGATCATTCTGGACACCAACATGCTCTGGGGCGTGACGCTGGACAACAGCACCGCCGACCTCCTCCGGGCGCTCGCGGCGGCCGATATCCGCGTCGCTGTCCCGTCGGTGGTCCTGGAGGAGCTGGCTTCACAGCGGACTCTGGACTACGTCGCGGCGCACGCTTCGGCGACGTCGGCGATCGCCCAGCTGGAGCGGCACGTTCCGTGGGGAGGGGTGCCCAGCCTCGGCCGGGCCGACACGGAGCGGCACCGGGAGCACTGGCGGGACGTGTACCGGCAGATGGTCGAAGTGATCGAGCCGAGCGCGGAGGCACTACGGACCGCGCTCTTCCGTGAGTCCAATGTCCTCGCGCCGTGCAAGCGGCTCGGGAAGGGCGATAAGACCGGTTCCCGTGACGCTGCGATATGGCTGACGGCCGTCGAGTACGCACGCGACCACGAGGACGAGACGGTCTACTTCGTCAGCGCGAACACGAAGGACTTCGGCACCGGCACTGAGTACCCGGAGCCGATGAAGAGGGACCTCGCAGGCATTGAGGACCGTTTCGTTCACCTCACCTCCCTCGACAGCGTCGTGGAGATCTTCGCGAAGCCCGCCGAGCTGGACGAGGGCTTCCTTCCTGCGCTCCTGGCAGGCGAGGAGTGGATCGAGCGGGTTGCTGAGGCTCTGTCGGACCACCTGCCGGCGAACGACCCCAACGACGACACGGGATGGCTGAACCGTCGGCTCGCCTACACCCCGCTCGACGACGGCGAGGGTGCGGGGGAAGCCCGCTCCGCGCTGGGGTGGTTCGATCCGCCCACCATCACCTTCGACGGCGTCTCGGACATGACTGCCCACCGCATCGGCGGACAGGACTGGTACACAGCCACGGTCCGGTGGTTCGCCTCCGGCTTGATGATGCTGACCGGACCGTGGCTGGCCCCCGCGGCGAACGCCCTGGTAACCCGCGTACTCGTGACCCAGGATGGCAACGGCGCACGGATGTCAGTCCTGCACAGCCAGCCTCCCCGGGCCCTCACCGGCGAGGAGGTCAGCCGGGTTCCCAACACGTGGACCAACTGGCGGCAGGAGCTGGAGGTGCGATTCCCGCCCAACCCGCTGCCGAGGCACGTCTCGCCCAAGGCGTCGCTCCTTCCTCAGGCCCTCTCGACAGCCGACGTCTTGTCCACTCTGCTCACGATGACCATTTCCAGCTGGGTGAGTCGGAAGAAGGCGAAGTAGGCGCCTGCTGGCCCTCCTCGGGTGGGGCGGAACCCCTGGTCGCCGCAGCCCGAGGAGCGTAGCCGGGCTCAAGGCCTACTTAGCGGCGGCGGCCGCGGCGGTTGAGCCGGGTCAGGTCGGCGCCGCGGACGATGAAGGCCCAGAAGTCCAGGGTTTCGTTCAGCAGGTCGGAACGATGGTCGTGGTCCATCCCCTCGATCGCGGCGAGGAGCGGTTCGGCGTCGCCGGTCTGCCCGGCCTGCCGTACGCGGGGGAAGAAGGAGCGGGCGGCCGGTGAGGCCGTCTCCCCGATGTCGTCGAACTGGCTGTAGACGGTGCGTGCCAGCTCGGCGAGCAGGATCGGGTCGTCGTCGAGGACGTCGTCGAACAGGCGGCTTTGGCAGTCACCGCACCGGTCGGCGACGGCTCCGACCAGTGCCGCCGCCGCGGCCATGTCCGGGGCGTGGACGAGGCGGTAGCTGACGAGGTCGACGGGCGCCAGTGCGAAGGAGTGCTCGTGGGGGCCGTTGCCGGCCGGCCGGGGCGGGGGTGCGGGGAGGGTGAAGTTGAACTCCCAGATGCGTGGGGGGTCTCCGTCTGCGCGCGGCGGCTCGGAGGGAAGGCCCAGGTCGATGATGACCCGGGAGGGGTCCGCCTGCTCGGGCGAGGCCGCGGCGGCATCGAGCGTGGGCGCCAGGTCGGCCCAGTGGTCGATGGCGTCCGCCAGGAGGTCGGCCCGCTCGCGGCGGGGCATGGCCCCGATGATGCCGAGGATGAGCACGCCGCTGCCGGTGCTGAGCACGGGGTAGATGGTGCGCGTGCCGCTGCGGACGCCGGGCGGCGGGATCGGGGGCAGGTTGGCGGCGAGAGCGGCGAGGACCAGGAGATCGCCTTTGAGGATCCGCGTGGTCAGCCGCTTCTGGCAGGGCTCGCAGGCTGCGAGGCGGGCGGCGAGGAGCGCCGCGGCCTTGCTCATGTCGGCATCGTGGTCGGTCTCGAAGGCGGCCCCGGCCACCGTGGAGAACCGTGGTCCGGGGTGATCGTGGAGCGTATTGGCGTTCGCCGACGTGTACGCGCTCCCGGCGCGATCCTGGCGGCTGCGGGCGGTGTTCTTCCGCGCGTGGTCCTTGGTCATGGCCGCGTCTCTCACATCTCTCGCGCTCGGCCCCATGATCCGGATGCGCGTGAAGGTCGAAGCGCAACGGAGAACAGCGTGCAGTCCAGCAACCGCGGTGGGCGGTGTTGCCTCGCGCACTGATGCAGCTCGGCCGGCCCCCTGATGGTGCGGGACCGGGCACCTTTGCCGTGGTGCGTCCCGTTCATGGGCCGGGGCGCGGCTTCGGCCGGTGCGCAACCGGCCGTTGGCGTATTGCCCCAGCTTAGCGACGCGTCCTCAGCAGTGTGTGGGAGTCGCAACTCCTCGTCCAAGAAGATGTGCACTCCCCCCCCGTACACAAGCACCCTGCCGCACGCGCACATGGCCTGCCGGCTCGCGCACGGCGGACGAGCCCTTCCCCTGAGGCACGTCACTGCCCGCGTCGTCGGCGCAGCACGCGCAGAGCATCTGTCCACCGCCGTTGCCGAGGCACCGGGGACACGGCGGGCGGATCCTGCGGTGGCGGAGGGATCGTGGGCGGGGCCGCAGGCGGAGGCGGGAAGTCCTGCGGCAGGTCAGCTGACGGTGCCGGTGCCTCGGCATCCTGCCGGCCGGTCGCTTCTGGCGACTGCGGAAGCTCGGCGACGGTGGCCGGTTCCGTCGTGGCGGCCGGGGCCTCGGCCGCCGGGACCGGAGCGGCAGGTCGCGGAGGGCGTGGGGCGTTCCGTTCGGCATACACCTCGCGGGCTCGTCGGTCGCGCCAGCGGTAGCGGCCCTCCTGGGCGACATACAGCTCGTCCATGATCTTGTGCGCGTCGGCCGGGTGGAAGGCCGCCCGGGTGCGGGTCAGGGAGGACAGGGCGATCGAGACCAGGCCCCAGCAGTCCGCAGTCGGAGCCGGACGGGGCTTGCTGATCCGCCAGTCGTCCCGGGGGTCCTTGCGACGCGGCCACTTCGGCCAGGCCGTCCAGTCCTGCTCGGGGCGGGCCGGGTGCCGGAAGGCGTGGTAGCCGTAGGACACCAGCACGAGTTTCCCGTCGAGCCAGTACACGTGCCCGCCGGCGTCGAGGATGGCCAGCTGCTGCTCGGTGGGGGCGACGCGCTGGTGCTCGACGTCGCGTCCGCCCAAGCGGACCGTGTGGCTGGGGAGTTCGCCGAACTGGCCGAGGTCGCGGCGCAGGAACCAGACGTGTGCGGCGCCGGCATGATGGTCGCGTACAGCGAGGATGCGCCGGCGTACGGCCTGCGGGCTGGGGAGTGTTCCGGGTCGTTCGATGACCACGGTGGTCTCGCCGCACTGCGCGACGACGACCGGCGGCAGCCCGATCGGCTGGTGAGGGTCGTCCCCGGGAGAGGCGAGGGTGCAGCCGGTGACGCCGGGCAGGGCACGGATCTGGTGGCTCAGCTGGATGACGACCTCATCGTCCGCGTCGATCTCCGCCTCCCGGTCGGGCAGCCGGCACGGGCCTCCTCCCTGGTGGGCGAAATGCGGCGTGACCTTCGCTTCCGGCTTGGCTCCCTTGAGGATCAGCGGATCCGTGCAGGCCCGGCACAGGTATCGGCCGCCGGCCAGGCCGATCGGCAGGCCCTCAACCCCCTGATCGACATGGATCGGCCGCTTGGTCTCGGTATCCCACGCGCTTGCACCCATACGGTGATCATGACCGGCGGTACGGCTGTCCGGCCAGACCTTCTCCCGCCACACGGGCACCCTGCACTTCCAGGGCCAGCAGGCCGGGAGGCGACCTGCTCCTGGCGGCCCGCCCGGCGGGAGGCCTCGCCCGACGAGGCGATGAACATGTGCGCGGCAGGAAGTCCGTGGTGCCCGATGCCGTCGGGCGCGAAGGGGCCCCGGCAGCTGCGTACGGGGGATGACGCGGCTGCCGGGGCCCACGGCCAACGTACCGCCCCCGGCCGCCCGTCGGCCGGTGAACACGAGATCGTTGGCCAAGACTCCCCCTCCCCCGCTGCGGTCGGCCGCCCGCCGCGTCACGGGCTCGTGGGCTCGGTCTGGCATGAAGTACCCGAAGTTCCGGCCGAGTTGGCGTCGAATGGCGATCACGTACCGTGGGGCTGACCGGACACGGCAGCCCGCTCCCGTGACCGCGTGGTCGCCGCCGGGACGGGCCCGTGCACGGCGCGAGCGGGTGTGGTCGTACAGGGGGAGGAAGCGGTGACGGAGACCAAGAAGCCGGCGGGCAGCACGCCGCGCCCGGTCCTCGACCCGGATGCGGAACTCTCGGACACGACCCAGAAGGTCCTGCGGCAGGCGATGGAGGACCCTCGCCGGTATGCGGGCCCACCGGTCAACCCACTGCGCGCTGCCGTCCCGCTTCTGGCGCGCGGCGGAGCGGGAGTGGCGAGTGCCGCCGCGGTGTGGTCGTGGACCGGTCGCCTCGAGGTCGCGGATCCCGCCGCGGACACCTCCACCATCGTCGGCGCGCAGGACCATCTGCTACAGAAGGCCGTCGACCTGGTGCACACGCTGCTGTCCGTGTGGCCGCTGGCCGCCGGCGTCGTGACCCTAGTGTGCGCCGGCCTGGTCGCCGACCGGGCGCTCTACAACCGGCAGTTCCGCCGGCTCGCCACCGCCCAGGCGCACCTCGTGCATCCGGAGGATCTGACCGCGGACGCCCAGGAGCTCCTGGCCCGGGCCCGGCAGGCGATGACGGCCGTACTCGACTCCAGAGTGCACCGCGAGAAGTGGCTCGACGCCCAGCGCAACGAGGCGGCCTTCCCCCGGCAGGAGTGGGTGATCGCCCAAGGCCTGCGGGACTACAGCCGAGTGGCACGCAAGGATCAAAGGGCGCCGCAGCAGACGGACAACGCAACGGTGGCCGGGCTGCTCACCTCTCGCCAACGCATGCTCGAGACGAGCCTGCGAGGCATCGAGCGGCGGGTGGCGGCACTGGAGGCGTACGCCGAACAGGTCGCCGAGGCCGATGCCCGCTACGCCAAACTTCGGGAGATCGAGCGGCTGGCCGCGGGCAGCGACGAGCTCCTCGACCTGCTGGCCCGCACCGCGGCCGACGACCTGGCGGTCGCCGAGATCGAGGCACTGACCGACGAGGCTGCCGTCGTCGCCTCGACGTTCACCAAGGCGCTGGAGTCCGCCAGACAGGCAGCCGTGGCCGCCCTTCCCGTCCAGAGCGCGGCATAACCCACCGCACCACCACTCCCCCGCCCACCCGCTGCCCACCGAGGTCGGCTCGCTCACCTGGCCGAACCGGGCCGGGCCGGAGCCCGGGGTCAGGGTCGGGGCTGTTCGAGGTCACCCTCGGACAGCTCGGGATCGTCCTTCGGGGAGTAGCTGGTCATGGCGCTCTGGCGCATCACCGCTTCGATCCGGCGCCACTCGGCGTGCTCGACCTCCGCCGACCGCAGGCATTCCTCGGCCCGGTAGTTGTCCAGCGCCCGCCCGGCGAGGTTGCGCTCCTTCTCCTGGCTCTCCTCGGCAGCGGCACTCACCTCCGGCAGGGTCATCCCGGTGGCGTCCCTGCGCACGTAATACCGGTAGAAGGCGATCGACCACTCCGACAGCACTGTCGGCGTGCCCAGCGGCAGCAACCAGCGCGTCGGGATGAACGTGTAGGCACAACTAGTGGGCAGCTCGACCGGCGCGTTCGCCTCGACGTCGTGGAGCGTGCCCTCGATCTCGTAATGACCGGTGATATCGGGCAGGCCCAGGGTGATGGCCTGCTCGAGGGTGAGCGCCAGGCGCACACGGCTCGTCGTCGACGTCTCGTAGCCGTCAACCGTGCGTTCCACCGGGTCGACGGCAGTGACGGTGAGATCGAACCGGTTCCCGCGGTACAGGTGCAGCCTGAGGCCAGCGGTGAACTCCTCGCGGGTAGCAGGCCTCCGATCCCGCATACGAGGCGGAAGCCGCTGGGGCACACAGACCATGTACGTCTCCCCAACCTGGATCTCCCGGGTACGCATCGAGTCCTCCCGGCGCGACGACACGGTGTCGGCACCCCAGGATCCTTCCCCGGCCGGCCTGCCGCCAGGGCGTACGCAAGCACCTCATAGCGTGCCGGCCCGTAGCCGTCGGCCCTCACCCCAATGGCAGCGGGGCAAACCGGGTCGGCCCAAGGCCTGCCGACGCGTACACACCACTGCCCGCCACTGATCCCGCTGCCCGCCTCATCAGTCCGAGCGTTTCCGGAACCTGCAGAAAGCGCGGCACATCCAGGCCCACGCGACCGGGACCCATCCAGATCCGGTGGCCGAACCGCAACAGCCTCATCGGCCACCCGGCGTCAGGGTCGTCCGGGATCCACTGCGCCGGCGCTGCCTCCGTGCTGGGATGCGTCACCAATACGACGTGCGCACCAGGCGCCGACATCAGCGCCGCCAACTCTCGCGCCGCAGTCACCTCGGCGTGGTCGACGACCACAACGCACGGCTCCCCCGTCGCCCCGTCAGCGATCGCCTGCATCACATCCAAGATCCCTCCAGGCAACGCATCGGGCACCGGTTCCCGCAGACCGTCCAACACCGTCACAGGCCATCCCGACGCCCTGGCCGCCGCCGCGACCCGCCCGGCTATCACCGTCTTACCTGTGCCAGCTCCCCCGCTGATCAGAACGTGCTCGCCATCCCAGGCCAGACCGAGCGTCATCTCCTCCCCAGCGCTAGTCCCCACGGGCACGGCAAGTCGAGTCGGAGCCTTCGTCTCTTGCTGTGTAAGCAGCACGGTCACCCCTCCAAGGTCCAGTGCGGCCTCCTCGGCCGCATCACCTACTAGGGGTGTCGAAACTGGTTCGCGTGTGACATGAGGTGTGGCACCTGTTTCCCATTCCTCAGATGCTGCGCCTCGGCTCCCCTCAACCCGCCGCGCACGAGAGCCCTGGCGAGGCTGGAGTGCTCCTGGGGTGGCCCAACGGTGACGTCGTGCTGGACGACGCCGAGGAGCCCCCGAGGCTTATGCAGGACCTCTTCCAGCGCTGCTCCACAGACACGTAGTGGGCTGTTCCGTCGACGACGACAGTCTCGCCGGTCGCACTACGCTGCAAGCTGGGAGCAGCTTCGAGGCGACCACTCTAGGCGTCGAGCACCCCCAGGTGTCCACCATCTGTGGCAGCACGGCGCTCAATTCCTCCGTCAAGGCTGAAGTTGGCATCCAAGCAGATCTGAAGGGTCGAACAGCAGGAGCATCGTGGTTCGTGATCTGGCGTACTGCCCAGCTAGCAAGCCTGTAGTGGGGCATCTTTCCTCAGCTTTGACGAAGCGGTGCCACAAGGTCTCCCATGACTCCATTGCCGTTGCTCTTGTTCGGTCGGTTGCGAAGTTACCTTCCTTCGTTACTGTTTCGGCGCGCCCTCTTGTCGATGTGGCTTACAGCTTCGGTTCACGTCAAGCTGCGAGCAGTTGCGAAGTCGGTGGACTGCTCACGCGCTCGACTAGCTGGTCTCCGGTGGAGTTTTTTATTGCTTCACCTTGATACTGAAAGACTCCAGCATTCGTAGTGCTGAGGTCTTTCCTTCTCTGGTTCTTCGGCGGCTACGAACGTAGCCAGCTGGCAACCGTGCCGTGCCATCAACCCTCCACAGTTGAGGGGTGGATGTCTCCTTGCTCCTGAGGGAGTCAACTCACCCCGCAGGTGAGTGACTAGGCATGGAAGCTGCGCGCCGATTAAGGAAGCATGCCCGGTCGCCCCTACTCGCGTCACTCCGAATGTTGCCTGGCCGTGTCGCTACTTGGCTGGAATGTTGGCTCGTCCGCTCGTCAGGCCTGACGTTTGCGAGCGCAGATCCGAGTAACTTCTGGACGAGTTTGAGACTCGGCCACGTACCCATTGATCCTTGTAGGGATCTTTGTAGGGATGCAAGTAGGCAGGCGAGTAGCCCTGTAGGGATCTAGGTAGGGATCTAGGTAGAGATCTATACAGGGTGCCAAGTAGGCCTGTAGGGATCTAAGTAGCTACAGATCTCTCTCAATGCCTGACCATTTACTTGCTTGCCACGGTGCACCTGAGGTTCCCCATCCGCCTCTGCCCGTCAGGCCTCACAGGCCTCCTTGGCGACCCCTGGTGCACCCACCCTTCCCAACCAGCTACCCCTCCGACGCTCGATGCTCCAACAGTCCGACCCTCCCAGGGGCCACTCCAGTCCGTCACTACAGCCTGGACAGCACAGACCCTCTTCCCCAACCGCGAATCACCGAGCGTACGAGTTCACCTCGTCAGCACCGCTCGGCCCCCAACGTGACACGCGGAAGCGCGGGTCCCGCCCTACACCCCAATCATTCCTGTTATCTTCCTCGTGTCACGACGTAGCATCTGAAGGCCCGCTACACCACAAGCCGGGATACAGAAGTGTCGCGAACGCCCCAATTTTCGCGAGACTTCCAAGTCTCAGGCTGGCTACAGCAGACCCGCAGCGAGTCGCGGCGTGGCACACATAAACGGTCAAACCTCCTCACAGTGAAAGGCATCCACCATGACCATCGTCTTGGCGATCGCTACGCAGAAGGGAGGGGTTGGCAAGACGAGCACGGTGGTCAACCTTGGCTGCCGACTGGCCATGGACGGGGCAAACGTCCTCATCATCGACCTCGAGCCGCAAGCTCAGGCAGGATCGGCGCTTGGGGTCAACCTCGTTTCCGAGGACGAGATCCGGCGGTCTTTGGGGCTCGCCCTTACCGACTCACTCACGAAGGCGGGCGGCCGCGACCCCCTCGCAAAGATCATGTACGACCGAAGTGAACTCGTGAGCGAGTATGACGGCGGCCGTCTGTGCGTACTCGCGTCTGAGGAATCGACGATGACTGCGGCGCAGAACGCATTCGTCACGAGGCCGTATTCCGACACACCAGTCCTCAGGCGCCGGCTGCTCCACGAGTTCTCGGGCGAGTTCGACTACATCCTCATCGACACACCGCCTGCTGTCTCGTCCCTCAACGCCGTCGGCCTGGCCGCGGCCGACCACGTCATCAGCCTCGTAAACCCGGAGTACCCCACGATCAAGGGGGCGATGATTCTCAAAGAGGCCGTTCAGGCTGTCGAGAACCTCACTGCCGGCGAGTGCAAGCCACGCTTCCTCGGAGCGTTCATGAACCGGTCTAACCCTGAGTCGGCTTGGACCATAGAGGACCTCAACATCCTCGACATGATGATCAATGGCAGCCTGTACCCCTACGTGACGGATATCCGGCGGGATCGGCGCATCTCTCGGGCCTACTTCGACGGAAAGCCAGCCGTCCTCCAGCACCCCAACCAGTCGTGTGGCAAGCAGTACACGGACCTCCTCCAGGAGGTCATTGACCGCATGGACGCACCGGAGGCGTCCTGGCCGATTGCGCAGCTGCCCGACGCAGGTGAGGAGGCAGCGGATGTCTGAGACCCCGGCCAAGAAGACAGCAAAGAAGGCGGCGTCGAAGCGCATCTCCGCTCTCCGACGCCCCGAAGGCAACGGGGCCCTCCTGAACAACCCGGCGCTAAGCGGCGTAAAGGAGACGGTAAGCAGGTCGTACATCGGTGGAGGCCAAGGAGTCATTCCGGGTCCCTCTACATCCGACGATGCTCCGTCGGCCAGCGGCGCCGCAACGCCGGACAGCCGTGACACGGCGGCCGACGCCGCGGTAGCACCGACTACCGACTCTTCCGAGCTCGCCTCAAAGGCTCCGGAGTCAGAACTTCCCGAGATTCCCGGAGATCGAAGCACCACGCCGGACAGCACGCCGGAGCCAGCCAGCGACATCGCCGACGCACCTGCTGGACCTCAGTCCACGACCGCCACCTCTCAGCTCGTGCGTAGCGAAGAGCCTCAAGTCGCTGCTGAGGCGAACGGTGCTGTCACCGGGCCTGATCAAGGCACCCAACTCACGCCCGCAAGCGATCACTCCGCGAACGCCGACGTAGAAGATGGCGACGACGACCACACCGACGAAGCTAACGACGCGAAGCAGGCCGACGCCAAGAAGCGCTCTGCGACACCGCGTGGCCGACGTCGTCAGACCGCTCAGCAGATCCTCGAGAAGTCGTACACCGAGAGTGTGATCGACCTGCGGCTGCGGAAGAAGGAGTGGGCAGCGCATCCCTTCCGCTTCACGCCCGACCAGATCACTCAGATGAACAAGCGCGCCGCCGAAGATAGCGCGGCGACTGGGTTGTCACTTACGTCGGCGCAGTACGTCAACGCCGCGATGGCCATGCACCTGCCCGCCACGCTCGAAGAGCAACTCGATCTCGCCGAGGCCTTCCTCCGAGACATGGGAGCTCGCCGCATCCCCGAAGGACAGCAGTCGTCCTATCGAGTGAGCCCCGAGGTGCTCGACATCGTCCGCCCCTTGTCGAATCACCTCAAAGCGGCAGGAAAGGCGAGAACCGGCTATCACATCTACTCTGCTGTGCTCGCACGCTACTTGCAGGATCTCGCGAGCGAGGGTCCGCTGACGTTCGAGAGCTAAGCGCAAGACGAAGGGGCCACCTCCCGACTCGGGAGGTGGCCCCTTCGTTTTGGGCATCTCCTGCCGTTCGTGCTTTGTAGGGATGTCAGTAGGGACTCAAGTAGGCATGCCAGTAGGTCTGTAGGTATCTACACACTTATCTCTGCTCTCTTCTATCTATGGATCTACGGGTCTTACTGGGCCACGCTCCAGTGCTGCGGCGCATCACGTTTATGACGCCAAAAAACGGACCTCCAGGGCGAGAACCTGCCGAAACACCGAACTGACCGACACGCCAAGTTGCTACGACGTGACACAAACTGGGCCTCGACTGCGATAGTGTGACCGGTGATCAATTGGACAGATGGATTCACCGTGAGGAGGGCCTGACGTGGCGGGGCGCATCACGCCGGCGTCGCTGGCAACGGCCGCGAAGCTCAATCGCATCTGGGTCAAAAAGGCAACCGAACTTGGGTTGATCAGTCCGGCTTCCCTCGACGGCGAAGACGTCATCGTGGTTCAAGTTCTGGCTGTCGTAGATCAGCTCGTTTGGCCGGGCAACAAGCGTTCGAGGAGTCAGTCGAGGACTCTCGAGGTCGGCCTGCCACTCGTGGTGAACACCGCCCGCGACTCCATCACGGACATCCGAACCACCCGGGACACTGTGCTCTGGGTAGTGCAGGACGAGGTTCCTAAGGTCACCAACACCCTTGGCGAACGAGCCCAGTACGTCATCGACGTCCTCGGGCGGAGGTGTGCCTACGCCATTCCGCTCGGCGAGTGGATTGCCACTCTCCCCAAGGGCTACGAGGTCCCAGCGACCCACAGGCTAGCGGGGCAGGGAGTCGTTGCCTCTGCCAGCGCCGACACCGCGACCGAGGACCCCGGCCTGGATCAGTCCGCCGCGGCCTAGAACTTGTGCGCAGAAACTCCGGCTGAGCACAAAAACTGCTGGCCCGGGACTCCACAATCCCGGGCCAGTCACATCGAGGAGGTGAGCGTTACTCCACATCCCTAGCTGAATACGTGTCGCGCGTCCGGCTTCCCTACCTGCCCAGGCGGTGCCGGTTGGCGATGTGAGTTTCCCTCGTACCTCCTCGACTGGAGCCCATCATAGCTACCCGTACGAGGGCTGGCGTAGTCGTGCCCGAAGCAGACCGAAATCGTGCGTCCGCCCGTTCACCAGTTCCTCCGTCCTCGTCGTCCTCGACCGTGCCGTCTGCGTCAGATGGTGTGAAGGATGGCGAGGGGTCTGTGCTCACTTCCAACGAGCCTCTTGTTCTCACGCGGAGCATGCGCAGCGCGCTGCTCTCGTCTGTGTGGACCCTCTTTGCTGACCCGCGTCTGGATGGGGCGAGCGATCCCGTACGTCTCACCTCAGTCCTGGTGCTCGCGAAGGCGCCGGCGGCGTCCGCGCACGTGATCACGATGTCCCGGGATCTGGCCGGCTGGCTGGGCTACGGGGTCTCGCACGTTCTGCACACGGTTGTACCTGATGTCCGGGCCAGCGGGATCGCGACGTGCGTTCCCGCTCGAGACTCGGCCGGTTGGACGCACGCGCTGGATTTCGAGCTGCTGCCGCTCAAGGAGGCGCGTGGTCAGCAGGGGTTGAATCCGCTGTCGCTGTTGAGCCGGCGGGACCTCGCGACGTTCCTTCGCTTCTGCGAGGCGGTGCTGTGCCCGGGCTGGGCGCCGCGGGACCGGCCTGCGACGCCGGCGGGATTCCTCGCGAAGCGGCGGGGGAGAGGGTCGGCCACCGACCGTTTGGCCATGCTGCTGCTGGCGTTGAGCGCCCGTGCCGATGGCGGGGTGCCGATGGCACCGGGGCGTCTCCCGAAGGGCTACACCCGCTCCGAGGCGACGGTGGCCAAGCTGCTGGGCTGCTCCGTCGACGAGGCCCGTCCGGTTCTGAAGCGGTTGCTGGTGCTGGGAGGTGTGGCGTGGGACCGGCCGGAGCGGTACGGGGAAGATCGACTGCTGGTGCCGGCGATCCGGGACGCGTACCAGCGTGCTCGGACAGCGTCGAAGCCTGCGCCCGAGCAGTCAGTTGAGGATGCGTCAGGCTCGTCGGCTTCCGCGGCCCCGGAGGAGCTGGATGCGGGTGCCGGGTGCGCGCGGTGTGGCGAGGAGGGGGAGCGCGAGAGCCTGGTGCTGGCGGGGGATGGCTGGGCGCAGCTGAGCTTCGAGGATGTTCCGGTCGAGGTTCCTGCTGCATGTGGGGTTCAGGAGCCAGAAGTCGAGGCATCGTCGCAGGTGAAGACGGGTGTTGATGGTAGTTCAGGGGAGGCGGTTGCTGCAGGCCCCCACGCTGCCCACCCACCGGTGGTTACTCTCTCTTCTTCATCTGCGGGTGATCTGGACTGCTTTTCCGGCTCTGCCGTCTTGGGCGAGGACCCGCTGCGGGAACGCGCGGGCGCGTACGAGGATCTCCCCGGGGCGACGGAGGTTCTTGACGCTGCGGCCGGTGGGGCGGTCCCGCTTCGCGGGGAACAGCTCAGCGCGTCGACGGGATGGGGGTGGGGCTCGCCGGTGCGAACTGGCGGGTCGGTGCGGCCGGTTGGGGTACCGGACGACCTGACGGTGGCTCTGGCTCCAGTGGCGTGGCTGTGGGCCGGGCTGGGGCGGGCGTCGACCGGGGCGTGGCTGGCGAAGACCGTGCGTCGGGAGCTGGTGCGGCTGCGCAGCTTCGTGGGAGACAGCGAGGGTGTGGCCGAGCGTCGGCTGGCCGAGCGGCTCAAGCGCCGGCTCGACCGGCAGCGAACCCCGGTGCAGGACCTGGCGGCCTGGCTGATCCGGCGGGGGCTGCCGCAGAACAACGGGTGCTGGTCGAACCTGTGCGACGACGGGATCCGCATCGACTCCGGCGGCACCTGCCCCAGTTGCGACTGTCTGATCGGAGATCGGCGTGGCCTGCGCCAGATCGTCGCGACCGAGGTCGCGGCCCAGCATCCGCAGGTGGCTGCGGGGGAGTGGCGCGGGGCCTACGAGGAGGCGCTGCGTGCGAAGTTCGACTACCAGAGCGCGGTGGATGCGGTGCGCTGGGAACGGGCGGCGGAACGCCAAGTTGCCTTCTACGCGGCCGTCGAGGAGCAGAAGGCGCAGCTGGCCGAGGAGAAGGAGCGGCGGGCGGCGCGTCCGTGTGAGGACTGCGGTCGCACCGAGGCCGCCGGGCTGTGCCCGGTGTGCTCGCTGAGCCGGTCCACCAAGGCCCTGGTCGACCAGGCGGTCGACATCGCCGTCGCGGTACGGGCCGACGTGGACGATCCCCAGGCGGTGGCGGCGCTGACGGCGCAGGTCGGCGAGGACACGTGGGCGGTCGTCCGGGGTGCCGGGGCGCCGGACGGCGCCGGTGATCCGGTGTGCCGGGCGTTCGCCGAGAAGGACCTGGCCCAGAAGGTCCTCGAACAGCGCAGGCAGCGGGCCCTTCAGCGGCTGCGGGAGTCCGGGCCGGCCGAGATGGAGGCCGCTCATGTCCGGCGGATGACGCTGCACGGCATGTTCCCGACGGAGAAGAACCGCGAGCGGGCCGAGAAGGCCGCTGCGAAGGCGCGGGAGCGGGTGGCTCAGGACCTGTTGCGCGAGTTCCTCGGCGACCTGGCCCGGGCGCGGGCCGCGGCACTGCCGCGCGAGAGGCCGCCGGCGTGGAGCGAGCGGTGTTCCGACCTGGCGGGCCGCCCGCTCGACGAGGACACGGTCGCGGTCGGCGCGGGGGCGGGGTCGGCGTGATACGGCTTGCACCGTACGGTGGCGAACTGCCGTGCCCGGCGCGGGTCTTACCGGAGGTGTTGGGCGGGCGCTGGGCAGGCACGGCTGTGATCGTCGGGGCGACGCGGGTCACGCGGTGTGCTGCTCGCCGGGGCCCGGTCCACTTCTCAGCCGGTTGTCGCGGGCTCGGCCGGGGCCGGCTGGGTGGCGTGGATCAGCTTGGACCGCGCGTCGGCGCGTTCGGCGGCGGCGACTTCGCCCCAGAACTTGTGGGTGATCACGAACGCGCTCAGTTCCCGGGCTCGTTCTTGCAGGGCCGTGTACGCCGTAGTGTCCTCGGCGCTCCAGCCTTCGGTCGCGGGCCGGACGGAGGGATACCACTTGGCGGAGTCGTCCCAGCCGTCGTTCGGCTCGACCGACCAGGGCCTCTCCGCTTGAATCGTGCGGAGCTCGGCGTGGATCTCATGCAGTTCCCGGCGGGCGTCGAAGAGGACCTTGGGGAAGTCGAAAACGTTCTGGTCGGGCATGAGCGCATCGTAAGCGGCGGGTCTGACACCGCCCGTACCGCGACCAGCCCACCGCCATCGGCGTGTGATGCAGACCACATGCCGGTCGGAAGATTCTTAGCCGGACGGGCGTCCTGCCGGTGCCGAGGGGTGAACGCTCGTACCGATCAGCAAGGAGTACAACCCCGATGACCATCCACGACGGCGCTCCCACGAAGCCGTCCGGCCCAAGCGGCCCTCAGCCGTCGGCCGACCTCGTCGCTGTTCCCCACGTCCGGGTGGCGCATCTGCCCCGCCACGTGCGGGCCGAACTCGCCGCGGCCCGGCGCGCACTCGCCAGCCGCAGGCCTGCCGAAAGAGGCCTCGGGACGGCGCCGGCGGAGACGATCTACTCGATCGCCTTCCTGGGCAGCGCCGCGACGACGGAACCCCGGGAGCGTGGAGCCGACTTCACCTGGGTTCAGCAGGTCGACGGACAGCTGCGCACGATGGTGGTCCAGGCGAAGCGGGCCCCCTACAGTGCCGAGGCTGTCCGGGCCCGGCTGGGCGTCTTCGCCGCCCTCAATGCCCGTCAGGCGATCCTCGAGAGCCGGACCGTGGACGGGTGGAAGCCGGCGGTCGCCGAGTTCGTCAGCATGTGGCTCGGCGTCCCGAACCCCGACACCGAGTGGCTGGAGGCGGTCTCGACGGCGTTGCTAGGCAGCTGGGTGGACCTGCTGGACCAGCACCTCGTCGACGACGCCGGCGCCCTCGGCCTGGAGCAGCTGAAGCGGGAGTCGTCCGTGGTGCACCGCCAGTTGCAGCCGCTGTGGCGGCGCAAGGCGGCCGGCGGGCGGCTCCTGTCGCTCGACCACCCCGTCCCCGGCGGCGGCACGCTCATCGACGTGCTCGCCGACCGCGCCGCCCACGACGGGCCCTCGGTGCTGTGGGAGCCGGACACCGCCCCTGCGGCCTGCGTGTTCTCGCAGCTCTCGCCGGACGAGCAGCAGGTCGTCCGGGCCTGGGCGCAGTCCGGGCGCGCCTCGTGGGCGGAGGCTGCCGACCTGGCCGGCGTCACCGCCGCCGACGCGGACAGTGTCCGTCGCAAGCTGCGCCGGCTGGGCCGACGCTTCGAGGAGCGGACTGCGGCCGCCCGGGTCACGCGGGGCTCGCTCACCAACATCGCCGGGAGCGGGGCATGAACGTCCTCAGCCAGTTCGCAGCCGAGTACCTCGTGGACGTCGCCGCTGCCGTGACGGCCGCGGCGTGGATCGCCCGCAGACGAGGCGGCGGTGGAGGCGGGCCAGGCCAGGACACTTTCGTGATCCCCACCCCTGGCGGAGGGCCAAGAACCGAGGCCGGGACGCCGCACGCAGGCACAACCGGCAGATGATCGGCAGGAACGCCGACCTGGTCATCGCCCTCACCGACCCAGACCACCACCACACTGCCGATCTCGCTACGCGCGCGCTGCGCAGAGCCCCGTGTGGGAAGTCCACGCGCCTGACACGCCGTCGAAGAGCACGAGTGCCCAGGAGCCGGGACGAACGTCGCTGTCCGGTACGGGCCGCGGCCGACGCCTTGAGCACGTCGCGATGGTGGACAGCTGGGCCGTACGCAGACCTTCCCGCGGCGGCCCAGCTGCCATGGCGGCTGTCAGACCAGGCCCAGCGCGGCCAAGGTGGTCAAGGAGAGCCCCATGGAGACAGCGAAGGCACCTCCTGCGGAGAGGACAGTCTCGGCCAGTGACGCGCCGGTGGTGTGGGTGAGGATGCCGGCGCCAGTGGCCACGATTATGGAGACCAGAGCGCAGATCACGACCAGCAGCACTTTGACGCTGAACGACGGGTTGGACATCGGTCCGGATGACCTTTCCGGTGGCCGGACCTTGGGTGCAACGGCACTCAGCCCGACCACCACGTTCGTGTACGTGGGATCTTGCTGAGGCCGTGCCGACGTTCACTGGTCTCGGTGCCTTGCCAGGGCCGCACTACGGCTGTTCATCCCGGTGAGCTCGGAATCAGGGGTTCGTGGGCTCAACAATCGAGCTCTCGAGGCATCAGCCACGGGCTCAGCAACGGCCACTCAGACAGCGCAATAAGGCTCAAGCCCGCTTCGGGGCGCCTTGTTGTCGGCCGACCCAGGACACGTCGGGGTCCCAGGCTCGCGCATGTCGCACGCGCCGCACTGTAGTGGAAAGACCGCGCACCAACACCCGTGACACGCACACGCGTTCAGGCTGGCGGCTGGGCGGCAAGAGCTCGATCTCCGTCATTTCGGGACCGCAGTCGGGCAGTGTGCCGACCGGCCGTGTGCCGCTGCCGGCAGCGGCACAGGATGCCCGGCAGCAGGGCCTCCGGCGGCGACCGCTGGACGGTGACCACCGAACGGCACTGGCGGGCCCGGGGGTTCCGCCCGATTGGCCGCGAGCTGGTCCTCGACAAGTGGGTGGCCGACCAGGCCCCGCCCCGCGCCCGGCTGGTCGGATCGCCCAGCCACATCGACGCAGGCCTAGACGGGCACAACGTCGTCGGCGGACCCGGAGACCATCAAAGCGTGCCGGCCTCACAACGGGCTGCTGGTGGGTGTCTCCACGATGTTCGAGCCGGTCTCCGGGACCGGACCCAACGACGTCCTGCGCTACGGCGCCGCCGACCACATCTTCCTTGGCTGGGTACCTTTCACCTGGCCACCCAACAGCCATGCCAGTAAAGCGACTTGCCGACGATCCGATGCGGGAGGCCCTGTCCGGTGTCCGGCCCGGATGTCACAGGCGGCCGCTAGCGTGGCATGCATGATCCCGCACCGAGCGTCCCCAGTTGAGCCGTGGCCGGGCTGGGTGACCAGCCGGGCGGCGCAGGCCGTGTACGGCGAACACCTGGTTCGCATCTCCGAGCTCATTCCGGCCCTGCTCTACGGCCACATCATGGATCGCAAGGACCTGGCCGTCGCGCACGAGCAGGGTGATCAGGACCGGGTGCTGTCCGCCGTTGGCCTGCAGGTGATGGAGTACCGCGATGAGCTGCTGGAGACGGCCGTTGCCCTGGACGTGCTCGCCCTGTGCCACCCGCCGGGCGGCTACCTGCCCTGGCCCTACAAAGAGGAGCCCGGCGGGCCAGAGGAAGGGGATGAGCTGCGCACGGACGCCTCCAGCGTCGCCAGCCACCTGGCGGAGCACCGACCTGCGCCACGGCACGAGCCGCAGCGGCGACATCCCGCCGCCGTTGCGGGAAGGCTGCACGGAGATGGAGCGCGACGCTGTACGCGCGTACGCCCGCCGGGAGTGGCGGGCCCGCGAAGACCCAAAAGAGTATTGACACCCGTGAGCCCCCGGCCCAGTGGCTGAGGGAGCGGGATTATCAGGGCGGCGTGCCCTGCGCGCGCACCAGAAGATCAGCGTTCGGCTGGTTCCGACTACGCCGGATGGCTGGCTCGGCTTGGATAGTGCATCGAGACGGGACACCGGTCGACGAAAGCCGGCGCACGAGCGCTGGGCGAGAACACCGGCGCCATGGCCAGCGACATCCGACAGCGTCGTGAGGAGACGACACCCCGATGGATTTCCCGGTATTCACCGATGCGGCGCCGCTGACTGCGCTCGAGGTCGAGGCGCTGCGCTCCCTGCACGTCACGTTGCAGGACCTGCGGCACGAGTACGAGTCCGCGCTCGCCATGACCAACCGCTGCTACCGGCTGGAGGAGAACGCGGCGGTGTACACGCAGGGCCGGGCCCTGACCCACCACCCCGACGCCGTGCACCGGCTTGGCCGTCTGGCCGACCGCTACGAGCGTGGCGTCGGGTTGCTCGCCTGGCGCTACGCGAGCGCGGCCGCGGTGCTCGGGACCAGCATCCTGGACCGTGTCGTGGGCGGCCGGCCCGCCCTGACGGCGGCCGCGGTGACGGAGCTGTGCGAAGAGCCGGCCCTCGGCCAGCTGCGCGATGCCTTGTCGATCCCGTGCACCGACCTGCTGATCGCACGAGAGCCCACGTTCCGGGACCGGCACGAAAAAGACCGCCATGAACTTCTCCGTTCGGTGGAGGGCGTCGTCGAGTGTGCTGCGGAGCTCGGCGACGGCGTGCCGACGGACACGGCTGCTCTGTGGGCGGGGCGGCTCACCGAGTTCGACCGCCTGGGCACGGACCCGTTGTACGAAGGCGTCCTGGAACGGCTCCTGCGCTTCGCCGACCAGTTCCCCAACGAGATCAGCTGGTACCTGAAGCAGTCCCGGGCTGGTGCACTGCCCCATCAGATCCGCACGTGACACCAGCGCGGGGTCGGGCTGCCGGCGCCCAGACGTGCGTACCGCAGGGATCATTACGCGTCACCCGACAACACTCCGCAGAGATCAGTAGGTAAACGAGGGGACGGTCGAGGAAAGACCCGGCGGGGAGCGAAGTCACACAATCGGCACGCAGTACATGGCCAGGACTTGGTCATGGGGTGGGGGCGCACCGCTCGCAGCGGTGGTAGTAGCGGCCCCCTTTGGGGCCGGTGTTCCGTTCCATCCACGCTCGGGTCTCGGCAGTCGTCATGGCGTGGAAGGGGACGTGGTAGCTCGGCTTGAGGCCCGTCGGCGGCCGGTCGTAGGCGTCCTTTCGGTGGGCGAAGGAACGCAGCGCTTCGGCATCATCGGCGGCTGGCGGGCTGAACTCCTGTGGCATGCCCTGCCGCAGAATGTGGCAGCCGACCTCGTGCAGTCCCTTGGCGTTACCTGTGGCGTAGGGGTACTGGTCGGGCAGCGTCCAGCGTCGCCACCGCTCGGCCGCCAGGGCCAGGGATTTCGCGAAGGCGTCCCGGTGACGGTCGCAGGTCTGGCAGGTGCCGTCCCGCCGGCACCAGGCCAGCTTGTCCTCGTCGCTCTCGTAGCACCAGCAGTCAGCCCGCGGATACATGCCGTCGACCACGTGCAGCAGGAGGTCTTTGACGTCTCCTGCTTTCAGGACGCCGTCATCGATGCCGGTGAGCAGATCGAGTACAGCCGGAAGCTCGATCTCGAAGCCGTACCCTTCCCGGATAGCCCGCTCCCGGGGGTGGGGGAACGAGCTGCCGAAGGTGAACTCGACTTCGCTGAGCTCAAGTCCGGCGGGCCGCAGAGTGGCCCTGTGGGCGGACGGCATGCTGCATCTCCTGGTGGCTGAGAGGGTGGGTGCGGAGCGTTAGGCGGCCAGGGCGGCGCGGCCGGCCTCGGTGGGTTCGACCATGTCACCGCGTTCCCCGTTAGCCGGCACGACGACGCGGACGAGGTCTCGCTGCCACAGCTCGACGGAGACGCTGTGCCACTCGATTTGGCGCAGGAGCCACTCTTCGTGACCGGGATGGTGTTCGTTCATGCCGGGAGCCGGCGGACTCAGCTGGTGGAAAAAGTCGGACATCACTACCGGGTCGGGGGAGTTCGTGATCAGTGTCAGCAGGGAGCGTTCATCGGTGCTCAAGGCCATGCGCTGAGGCTAGAGGCGGTCGCCGGTTCCACCGGCCAACCCGCGGTGCCGCGCTGGCGGCGTGTCGTCAGGGCTGGGACGTAGCGGGCACCGCAACAGGCGGTGCCGGCATCGGGGCTCCCTCCCAGGAGGCTTTGGCCGCGTTCCACTCCATGAGCAACCGGGCGGGCAGCTCGCGCCGCTCGATGACGCAGGCCGCCAGGGAGTTGACGCGCACGCCCCTGTCGCCGGCCCGTTCGACGAAGCCTCGGGCGGCCAGCCGGTCGACTGCCTCCAGGACTTCAGCAGGCGCCAGGTAGTCGAGCGGCATCAGGAAGAACGCCACCTGGAAGTTCTTGACGTCCAGCACGGTGGCCCGCTCCTGTCCGGCCTGTTCCAGTACGAGCCACAGCAGCGCCGCGGCCTCGTAATGGGAGCGGGCCAGCTCCGCGACCACGTCCTTGTGCAGCGACACCACCAGAGTGTCGGCGCAGTCGGGGTCCAGAGGCATGCAGTGACGGTCGGCGTCCGGCGGTAGGATGCGGTACACGGGCACCTGCATGGCCTGTTCGGCGTCCCGGATCCGGCCCCGGTGCAACTGGGAGCGCCCGGCCCGGTCAGGCGCGCATTTCTCGCCCGGTGCTGCACGGCAGTCCGGACAGGTACGGCTGCGGGCCTTTTCCCGGACGGCCGGCGCTACAGCTCTCGTCACGCCTGACTCACCTCCACGGCGGTTCCTTCGATGGTCCAGAACCTGGCAACGGCCCGGGCAAGAGATTCACCGGGTGCTGGAACTGAGCACCGTTGCCGGGGTCCTGTCCGTTTGGGCGGCCTTCCCCGGGCGCAGCGTCCACGGCACGGGCGCGGTGTTGGTCAGCCACTCGTTGGTGATCAGCCGCTGGACGATGAAACTGCGCAGTTCACGCGACTCGATCTGCCAGCCCATGCCCTCGCACAGCTGCTTGAGGGACGGGCCGTGCTGGTGCTGGGCCCGGAACGCGGCGGCGAACTGCAGGGCATGCGGGCCCCGGTCGGGATGGGAGTCCTTCCACGCACCGTAGGCATTGCGGACGCGTAGCGGGATCTGCATCGGCACGGCCGGCCGCATGAAGGCCGACGCCACCTGCTCCAGCGGCGGCGTGCACAGCGGGCAGTGCTCAACATTTTCGGCGTGGCGGCGCAGCGCCGGGCTCACGCCGTCCTTCCAAGCCTGCCACCGCAGCCGCACCAGCGCCGTGCTGTCGTGAGAGCGCGGGTGCATGCCCGACAGGCGCCGTGCGTCTTCGTCCAGCAGATACCGGCCGTCGGCCAGTTCTGCGAGGAATCCTCGGTCCAGCAGCTCGGGCAGCGCCGCGCGGCAGTGCTCCGGCAGCTCTGGTGGGACTGCGCCGTAGCGGTCGTTGGAGCTGTGGGCAGCCAGGAACAGCGCCGCCAGCCGCGCGGACGGCGAGGCCTTCTTGACCGTCTTGGAGGCGAGCGTGCGGGTGATCCATCCCGAGACGCGGGAGCGTGCGGTCCTGCTGATCGGCAGTGCGTCAGCAAGACCGGGCACGGTCACGGCGACCGGAGTCTCGCGGTCGCCGTCCAGGAGGTCGCCGGCGAACTGCCAACCCAACGATGCGAGCTCGGCAACGGCTGCCGGCGTATCTCCCAGGCGCAGGAAGTCCAGGTCCTGGCCGGTGATGTTCCCCGACCCGGCCCGGGCCGCACGGATGGCAATCACCACCGCGAGCAGTTGCGCGTCGGCACCGGCGAGCCGCACGGACGCCACATGGCTCAGGAGGCGGCGCGCGGCCTCCCCCTGCTGGATCGTCAGCAGAGGAGGGGGGACCGTGCTTCTCACTGCTGGCGCGGGCGGTGCGGGCGATGCGGAGGAGGACTTCGGCACGGGCTCTACAACGCGACCGGCCAGCAGAGGTCACCACCCGTACCGCCGACAGGGTCAGCCAGGCGAGCCGCCCTGTGCCGTCACCGCGGCCTGGCGGCGCTTGGCGCGTTCGACCTGGCGCAGCAGCAGGTCGGCGAACTGGATGATCTCGGCGGCTTCGATCGGATCGTCGAAGTCGACGGTACGGTGACTGGCGGGATTCTTGTACGCGCCCATGGCGCCGGCGAACAGCGCGGACGCGGCCTCCTGTTCACCGCCCTCGGCTCCGGCGTCGGCGAGCGGCCCGCCGACTTTGCCGTTCTGATGCGGCTGGAACGCCGCACGCATCAGCTTCACGCCGACCAGGGAGTTGTCGAGTCCGGAGGCGTCCCGGACTGAGACCTCGACCGCCTTCATCGCGGCGAAGCACGCCGTCTCGTAGTCCCCCAGGTCAAAATTGGTGCGCACCGTGTCTTCCAGGGCCGGGTGGAGCGGGCCCGACAGCCGCTCGCGGGCTTCGAACCGCGTGATGCCCTGCGGGTCCTTCGCCAAGGCCCTGCCGTCGTCGGAGATCCGGCGGAACGCCTCGGACTGGCTGGGTTCCCGGGACAGCAGTGCGTTCGCCTCCAGCCAACACCAGGCATCGGACAGACGGTTCACGAGCGTGTCCATGTCCGGCTCTTCCTGGAACGCCTGCCGTGCCGAACCCATCGTGCTCGCGTACTGCAGATATCCGGTGCCGCTGGCGAGGTGCCGCAGAAGAAGGAGCGCGACATCCCGCGTGGGCAGCTGCCGGATCTGCTGTGCCGGGACCGGCGGTATGTACTGGAAGTTCATGGGGGCACACGCTACGGCGCGGCACCGACACTGACGCTTCCTTTCCAGGCGGGCGCCTCACGGTGTGGAGCCGTCGCGCGCTCCTGGACCTCGGGGCCTGGCCTCGGTGGGCGCATCCGTGGCGATCAGAACCGTCGCATACGCGGGTAGCGGGGACTCGTGTCCCTGCCCGCGCAGGTAGCCGGACGCGGCAGAATGCCTGGACACGGACCTGAAGCAGGGAGGGATGTTGACGACTGCGCGTCACGGCTGGCCCACCGATGAACGCACCGACCGCACCGGCACGAGCGGGGAAGCCGTCCCACCGTCGACGCTGAGCACACTCGACGCGAACGCCTGGTCCGAGCACCTCAAGTCCGCGTGTGTGCACGGCCGGTTGTCGAGAGCCGTACGAGCCGAAGTGGTACGGCGTACGACGGCGGGGATGATGTCGCTGCGTGACCTGCGGATGGTCCTGCTCGTCGCCGACGACGAAGAGTCCTGGTCGCCGGTGCGGGAGTTGGTGATGACGGCGGTGGCGGCGAACCCGGAGACGGTACGCCAGGTCCTCCAGCTGCACGTCCAGCTCGAGATGTGGCCGCCGCTCGCCTTCACCGACACGTCCGGCGCCGCGCAGGCCCGGGTCGGCCTGCCCGGTCACGAGGTCACCGGCCCCGAACGCTGGGGGCAGAGCAAGCAGCAGGCCCGCGACGCGGCGATGACCAGCATGCTGGCCTACCTGGCCGGCGCCACCGACCCGTTCGACGCCTCCTCGGTGCCGCCACCGCGCCACGAGCGGTTGGGCCGCGGCGGACTGGGCGTGGACACCTTCGAGTTCCTGCTCGCCGAGGACATCACCGCGCCCGCGCCCCGTCCCCTCCTGCTGGAGGACCTCCTCGGGCGCGCCGAGCACGGGCAGTACCAGCACCGCCACATGTACGCCCTGCTCTTCACCGCGGCCGGCCCGGGCTGGCAGCAGGCCCGCAGCGCGATGCTCGACGTCGTTGCCCAGCGATCCGGGTACGCGGCCGCGCTCCTGGCCATGCGCGCCAAGGACCTTCAGCTCGAGCAGTTCTCCTACGACGAGGTGCTCGAAGACGCCGAGCACCGGCACGTGATCACGGCGCGGTGCGACGGCGGCGCCGGGGAAGTGCGCGGCAACGTGCAGCGGGCCCGGGGCCGTAAAGCGGGCAGGCACCGCGCGGCGGTCAGCCTGCTGGCGGCGTTGACCGCACTGCCCGAGCCGGAGGTCCGTCTGCCCGACGAGCCCGAACCGGACAAGCCGTCCGCGCAGGCTGCCGGCGGCAAGGCAGCGGCCGACCAGCGGCGTACGAACGCGCTGATGGACCTCAACCAGCTCAAGCTCGACGACGTGATCACCAAGCCCGAGTGGACGTACGAGTCCATCGGCACCCCGAAGAAACCCCGGTTCCGCTGTACGGGCTCGTGCGAGGTCCGCGGCACGGCGGTCCAGGCCGATGGACGGGGTGGGAACAAGTCGGACGCCCGGATGAACGCGGCCGAGGCCCTGCTCGTTGTGATCCGCCAGAGCCGTTCCGAACCCGCCGAGGCTCCCGTCGCATCCCCGGCACCAGCCCCCTCCGAGACGGAAGCCGAGACCGGCCCGGAGACGGCGGGGGAGGGGGAACTGGCCCCGGCCATGGCGGTTACGCCGGTGGTGCCCGTCCAGCGCACCGGGGAGCTGGTGCACCTGAGTGGGGAGTTGGCGGTGGCCGAGGCCTTGGCGGCTGGCTGCGCGCTGACCCTGATCCGGCCCGTACCCGGCCGGGCGACCTGTTTCCTGTTCTACCGGGACGACGGTGCGGCGATGCCACCCGCCGTCCTGCCGGCGCCGATGGCGGAAGCCGTACACGAACTGGCGCTCGCCTGCGGGTCGGAGGCCCGGCGAGCCCAGGTGGCCGGCTGGGCGCTGCCCCTCCCGCTCGCCGTCGACGCGCTGATCGCAGTGGAGCATCCCTCCACCGGGGTGCACCCGTCGGCGGCCGCATGGGCGGAGGTGCTCCGCTTCGGCCTGCAGCTCCTCGCCGACGGCCGGGCTCACCCGGCCGTCGGCCACGACGGCTCCGGTGTGTGGCGCGTCGGGCCGATCACCGGCACGGACCGAACGGTGCTGGACTGCCTCGTCGAGGACCTGCCACCTCACGCGCACTGCGAGGCCCTGCCCGCCGATGACCCGACGACGCTGCGCATCCCGCACGCGGACGACGCCGTCGACACGGTCCTGACCACCCTGGCCGACACGTTCGTCGCCACGCCGGGCGCGCGTGCGCTCTTCGGCACGCACCCCTTCACCACGCCCGCCCAGCCACTCCACCCGGACCTGCAGCAGTGGGCGGACGATCTCGAGGAGACCGCCGAACCCGGCCCGGCGCCGCGTCTGCTCCTCGCCATCGAGGCGCCGAACGAGGCAGACGCCGACGCCCAGCAGCTGCGCGCCACGCTCCTGGTGCACCGCGACGACGACACCGGATCGCCGGAGCCAGCCGGCACGCTCTGGTCCGAGCCGGCCGCCGGGACGGTGGTGCTGCGGCGCCGGATCCAGCGCGCCCTGCGCCGGTGCGCCACCGTGTGGCCGGCCGCCGAACGCCTCGCCGGTCAGCCTCAACCCGCCGGGATGCGACTGAGCCTGGCCGAGGTGGCCCAGCTGGCCGAGTTCGGTGCCGACGGCATGCCCGGACTTGCCGTGCGCTGGCCGGCCGACCTGATCGACGCCCTCACCACCCGCACGGTCGTCGGCGCCCGCTCGGCTACCGGCGCCACCCGCCTCGGCCTGGCTCAACTGCTCGATTTCTCGTGGCAGATCGCCCTGAATGGGCAGCCGCTGACCGAGGCCGAGATGGACGCCCTGGCCGAGGCCGCCCGCCCGCTGATGCGGCTACGCGACACCTGGGTCCTGCTCGATCCGGCCACCGCCCGGCACGCCGCCCACCGCCAACTCGACTCACTCACCGGGATCGACGCCCTCGGCGCCGTGCTGTCCGGCACGATCACCGTCGACGGCCAGGCCTACGCGTGTGAAGCGGCCGGCGGCCTCGCCGACCTCATCACCGCCCTGCGCACCAGCAGCTCCGACGCCCCTCTCGTCCCCGTCCCGGACGGACTGCGCGCGCAGCTGCGCGGCTACCAGCACCGCGGCCTGACCTGGCTGGCCCGCCTGACCGACCTCGGCTTCGGCGCGGTCCTCGCCGACGACATGGGCCTGGGCAAGACCCTCACCGCGATCTCCCTCATCTGCCACCGCCAGCAGACCGGGGCGCGCAAGCCCACCCTGGTCATCGCCCGCGCCAGCCTGGTGACCAACTGGATGCGCGAACTGGCCAAGTTTGCCCCCGAGTTGAAGACAATCGCCTACCACGGGACGGGCCGCACGCTCGGCGCGGTCACCGACACCAGCGTGGTGGTGACCACCTACGGCGTCCTTCAGCGCGATGCCGAGCTCCTCGCGGCGACGCAGTGGGACATGGTCGTCGCTGACGAGGCGCAGAGCGTGAAGAACCCCGACAGCCTCGCCGCCCAGGCGCTGCGTACCCTCACGTGCGCCGTGCCGCTGGCCATGACCGGCACTCCGGTCGAGAACCGGCTCGAGGAACTCTGGGCGATCATGGACTGGGCCAACCCCGGCCTGCTCGGCACCCGCGCCACGTTCCGCACCCGCTACGGCCGCGACGCCGAACGGGATACGACCGGCGAGAAGGCCCAACTGCTCGGCCGCCTCATCAGCCCCTTCCTGCTGCGCCGCCGCAAGAGCGATCCCGGCATCGCGCCCGAACTCCCCGACAAAATCCACTCGAGGCGGATCGTCCAGCTCACCCGCGAACAGGCCGCCCTGTATGAGGCGGCGGTCCGAGAAACCCTCGACGCCGTCCGCGGCTCCACGGGAATCGCCCGCCACGGCCTGGTGGTGAAGCTGATCACCGCACTGCGCCAGGTCTGCAACCACCCGGCCCACTATCTGAAGGAGCCCTTCGACCCGGACGCAGGCCCGGGCGCGTTCGCGGCCCGCTCGGCGAAGCTCGCCGCCCTGGACGAACTCCTCGACCAGATCAGCACCTTGGGCGAGTCCGCGCTGATCTTCAGCAGCTATGTAGAGATGGGTCGACTCCTCCAGGCGCATCTGTCCGCGCGTGGGATGCGACCGGAGTTTCTGCACGGCGGCACGCCCGTGCGTACGCGCCAGCGCCTCATCGACGCCTTTCAGGCCGGCGACACCCCGATCCTGATCCTGTCCGTCAAGGCAGCCGGCGTCGGCCTCAACCTCACCCGCGCCACCCACGTGATCCACTTCGACCAGCAGTGGAACCCCGCGATCGAGGACCAGGCCACCGACCGCGCCCACCGAATCGGACAACACCGGCAAGTCCAAGTGCATCAGCTCCTCAACGACGCCACGCTCGAGGACCGCATCGCCGCCCTGCTCGTCCACAAGCGCGGGCTGAGCGACGCCGTCCTGGCCGGCGGCGAGAAGGCGCTCGCCGACCTCGACGACCAGGAACTGGCCCAGCTCGTTTCCCTCAGGAGCCGCCCGTGACCACCGCCGACCATGCCCCGACCTCCGCCACCCACGGCTGGGTGGATGCCTGGCTCACCGCCTTCGAGGCCGCGGCCTCCGACCCGGTGATGCTCCTGACCGGCGAACGCCTGCTGACCAGAGCGGACATCGGCCAGGTCCACATCAACCACGGCACCGCCAAAACGACCCTCACCATGCCCAACGCCGCACGCCCCCACCAGCCCTGCCTGACCATCAGCCCGCTCCAGAGCCACGAGTGGGAGCGCATCTACCAGGCCATCGCCGCCTCGGACGAGCACACCGACGTCATCGCCGCCGGCCGGCTGCCCGACACCATCACCGACAACGCCGACGTCATCCGCATCGCGCCCGCGCCCGGCGACATCACCTTCACCTGCAGCTGCCGCCCCGACCCCGGCATCTGCCCGCACAGCGTCGCCGTCGGCTACCGCGTCGCCCAGCACGTACGCGCCAACCCCGGAGTCCTCCTCACCCTGCGCGGCGGCTCCACGAAGCAGCTGCGCACCATGGTCCGGGGACGCAAGCCCACGGATCCCGCTCCGGCCCGGGGACCGGAGCAGACGCGGACCGGGACCGACGCACACCATGCCTTCGGCCGGTTCAATGCCCGCCCCACCCGCCCAGCCCATGCCCGCACCAGCCAAACGGTGCCGGCTCCGCTGCTGGACGGTCTGCGGTCCGACCCTCCGGCCCCGGGACCCACCGCCCAGGCCCTGCGCCTGCTGACCCGGGACGCCGCCGTACGGGCCTCGGCACTCCTGGCCGGCCGCCCGCTCCCGGCCGCCGACGACCCCGTCCAGGACACCGCCCGTCTGCTAGCCGACCCCGCCCACCGGCGCTACCTCGAACACGCCGCCGAGCAGCTGGGCCTGTCCACCCTCCAGATGCGCGACCTCGCCCTCGCCCACGAATACGGCGGAGCGGCAGGCGTCGAAGTCGCACTATGGCCCCTGGCCGCCGACGCGGAGATGCTCGCGCACGCCGAGGCGGCGATTCAGCCGCACCGGCCCGCACGGCTCGCCTCCCTCGTCAGCCGGGACAACCAGCTCACCGATGAGGCCGCCCGCATCCAACTCCGCCTCGGCGCCGACGGCCTGTGGTACCCGTTCACCGACTGGCACGGCACCTGGCGGCCCGCCCCCGGCCCCTCGGACAACCCCGCCACCGCATACAAGGCCGCTCGTCGTGCCCTGCGCGACCGGTAGCCGGATGCCCTCGGCCGCCGGGCGTTACTTCTCCTGGAACTCAGTGCTCTTCACACCGTAGAAGGTGGCTTTCGCGGGCCGGACCTCGGACTGTTCCAGAGGGTCAGCCAGCCTGGCGAACCCTCGCTGCGCCGGACCACGTTCAGGAACGTGCTCAGGGCGTCCTTGTCCTCCCAGAGGTCCTGCGCGGTGCTGATGATCAACGACTTCAGGTGTTCCGGCTCGGTCGCTGCGACGCTCGCTGCCACTACTGTCCCCCCCTAATCATGGGAAGATCAGCCAACCAACCGGCGGCTGTGACCCACAAAACCGCCTCGGCCAGGCGCCGGTGTGGTGGGCCCCGCGCAACCCGCGCTGAACAGCACCTGGTTCTCGACGGGCGCCCACACAGCTTCTGGCTTGCCGAGACCGCTGACTGCCTGATGACGCTCTGGGATCATCGTCGGATGGTCGACAGCAGGGATCGCTCGGCACTTCGGCAGCTGGTGGGCGAAGTGGTCTCGCGCCGCCTCAGTGGAAACACGCACGCCACGCTCAACGCGGCATTTGAAGAGTTGGCCATGCCGCACGTACCCAAGGAGGAAGGGTCGCTGCGGGTACGGATCGAACGGAGTTTCGCGCAGACGTCCGACAGCGACCTTCCCCGCGTAGCGGAACGCATCCTGGCGCAAGGGAACCTGAACGCCGCAACGCGCAATGGGATAGAGGACCTGTTGTGGGCGGAGTCGTCGCCCCCGGAAATACCGAAGAGGATTCGGCGCGAGCTGGCACGCGCTCTGGACCTGACGGCCATGGCCCGCAACCAAGCCCGGTTCATGGCGCTGCTGGAGCGCTTCTGGGTGCTCGACCCCGAGGAATCCCTCGCTGACTTGCTGCTCCCTACCGCCAACCGCACTCCGAGCCTCAGACAGCTCATCCAGCAACACGTCTTCCGCAACCAGGAAGACTGGTCGGCTGAAGATCTCTTCGAGAACCTGAGGGCGTTCGAAGCCGGTGACGCACGGTTCGCCCGGTTCCTAGAAGGGGCTGTCTCCGCAGACGTCCTCCTCGACGAACCCGCCCAGCGTCAACTCGTGGACGTGATCAACGAGCGGCTCCGCAGCGCTGGGATCGAGCTGCGCGAGACCGGGACCGACGGGGGCTACCCGCGCTTCACCATGGTCTCAACCCGCCTCGCCGACAATCGACGGCCGAAGAACGTCATCTTCGCCTCGCTCACCAAGCCGGATATCCGCTTCCTGTCCGCGGTGGACAACGACATCGAGATCGTCGGCGACCCCGACAACGTCCTCGTCTACGACCGCGAAATCACGGGCGACGGCATCCGCTGGCGAGACCTCCAGAGCTGGTGGCAAGACACCCAACAGATCTCCAGCGAAGCCGAAGCCAAGAAGACCCTCTACCACCGGCTCCGCCGCAGTCTGCCCGGCAACTCCCCAGGACAGCGCAACCTCTTCGAGCTCTATCACCAGATTCTCGGACCCGCCGTCTACGACCTCCCGGCACTCCTGCCCGAGGTCTGGCTCCACTGGGACCACAAGACCGTGCGCGAGCGGGGCCCCGAAGCACTGCTTCGCTCCCGCATGGATTTCCTGCTCCTCCTGCCCCACGGGCAGCGCATCGTTTTCGAGGTCGACGGGTCCCAGCACTACACCCGAGACGACGGCCAGGTCCCCGACAGCTCCAAGTACGCCGAGATGGTGGCCGGCGACCGTGACCTCAAGCTCAGAGGCTACGAGGTCTTCCGGTTCGGCCACGACGAACTCAAGGACGCCGAATACGCACGGGGCCTCCTGCACGAGTTCCTGCCGGCCCTTTTCCAGCGTTTCGACGTGAACGGCTGGACCAGGTGATGTCGAGATCTCCCCGACGGGATGGTCTGGCGCCCACGAGAAGCCCAGGGACACCTCGCAGGCCGCACGTAGGACGACCGAGCCCGTACGGGGCGGGCTCCTGGGCCGTGCCCCCGTCATGGTCTCGCAGTCGAAGCCCGGAAAAGGAATCACCGTGACCATACGACTGGTGCCTCACCCGGCGTCGTTCCCCGCAGATCCACCGCCGGACCCCGACAGCGCCTGGGCCGTCGCGGCCCACGACTGGCATGCGTTCGACGAGGTCACCAGCATGGTCAACCACTGGGACCGGCCGAGCTGGCGGCCGGGGATGCGCGCGGTCTACTGGCTGCTCACCTTCTCCACGCCGCTCCTTGTCGACCACGTCCGACAGTGCCAGGAAGCCATCCGTCACCTCTGCTTCGACGCGATCGGCATGCGGAGCCTGCACCTGACCCTCGGCCGCATCGGCGTCGCCGACGCCCTGCCCCGCTCCCAGCTGACCAACCTTGCCGCCGAGGTCCGCCGACACCGCCTTCCGCCCGGATTCCCGTTGAGTGCCATCCCGATGACGGCGTCGCGAGGCGCGGTGCGCTACAGCGTGGCCCCGTGGACACCCGTGATCACCCTCCACTCCCGGCTGGCCCGGGCAAGCAGCACCATCGGCCTGCCGCCCATGGACTCCAGCGGTTATCTGCGTCCTCACCTCGGCATCGCCTACTGCAACCGGCCTCTGCCGGCGTCCGAAGTCCGCGCGGCGGTCGAGACCTTGCGCCTCCTACCGCCCGTGCCGCTGCTCGTGGACCGCGTGCAGATGGTCGAGATGTGGCGGGTAGAGGGGGCGTACCACTGGCAGGTCCTGGAGGAGATACTCCTGCCCACGGCAGCCTGAGCACGACCGAGACCAGGAGAGTGGACGACCATGAGGCACACGCCTTCCGGCACCGCGACGTTCTTCGGAGCGATGGGGCGAGGCAAACCGCCCTTGCTGTCCGACGCGGATGCCGACGACGTCATCGCCCGGCTGCGGCACGCTCTTCACACCATCGAGTGCCGAGAGCTGGGGGCCGACGCGGCCAAGGAGCGGTTCGGCCAGTTCGCGGACACCAATCCGGGCCACGTGTTTGTCGGGGTCGATCCGGACGACCTTCTCGCGCAGTACCCAGACCATACGGAGCTCCACAGACTCCTTGGCGCCGTACGCGACCGAGGGTCGGCCGTCGCCGTCACTCTGACCGCTGAGAGGGCATGAGCGGGGGCCCGGCGGCCGCGCCCAACTGCTCCCAGGTCTCGTACACGGGACATCGTGATCAGCAGCTACGCCGGAGCGAAGTCGTCGCACGCAGCAGGGTGATGGCCGTCAACCGGTGCAAAGACCAGTCATGCGACAGGAGACGCCCCGCTGGTCTGTGATCCACCGACGAAGTTGGTGACCAGCGCGCGGATCCGGGAGCGGAGCTCCGACCACTCGTCGTTGGCGCCGTGGTCCGCCTTCATCTGCTCGAGCACTTTCTCGAGCGACACCAGCGCCACACGGCCACGGCGCCGCTGTAGCGCGGTACGGGCCTGCTGGACAAGCGACTCCCGCTCATCCGCGGCCTCGGCTCGTCGGTGCAGCGCGGTAACCCGGGGGAGGGCATTGAGGTCGCCCAGAATGCGGATGAGCTGGCGATCCGCCCATACGCCGAGCACGACGAGCCTGCCCCTCCAAACCGCGAAGGCGATGCCGAGGAGCCACACCGCAGCATCACCATGCGAACGGCCGGCGTTTCGGCCTGCGGGATGAGCCCGCCGGCGAGCAGCAGCCCGTACGGGCCCTGTGCCAGCCCGATGACCATGAACCAGTGCAGGAGACTGGACGGGTACCAGCGCAGGCGCCCATCCGCGAGAACCACCATCAAGCCGACCACCGTGAGGCCGACCAGTAGCAGCCAACCTGCCGCTGCACTCACCGCTGTCATGTCACGCACGTACCGACGCTAGTGCCCGCCACTGACATTCGCACCAATGTGCAGTTCCAGGACAGGAAGGACGTTGGAGGAAAGCGTCTGCGCCCTGGGATCAGAAGCCCCTATGTGAGGGGACGCGGCTATCGAAGGCGTGGGACGGCCACCCAAGGGTTCGGACGAGCAGCTCCTGTCAGGCCGACTCTGCCGCGCTGTGCTCGGTCTCCGGCACCGGGGGCAGCCAGCGTACGGCGTTGTCGTGGAAGGATGCGTGGATGGGCACAAGGTCTGTGCCGCTGGTGTCGTCGAGGGCGGTGACGTTGATGCCGATCTCCGGGATGTCGCTGTCGATCGCCGCGACGCGGCTGCCGCAGGTCGGGCAGAAGCCGCGCTTCGCCTCGCCTTCGAAGGTCTCGTACCAGGTCGGCTCGCTCTCGCCGGTCCAGGTGACCGTCGCGAATCCCACCCACCACATCAAGGGGGTGCCGCCGAGCTTCTGGCAGTGCTTGCAGGCGCAGGTGTGGGCGAAGACGGCCGGACCCCGGGTGGTGAAGCGGATGCGGCCGCACAGGCAGCCGCCGGTACGTCCCTCGGCTTCTTCAGCTCGCTGGGCGTCGGCGGCGCGGGATGTGCTCGTCATGAGGATCCTCGGGTCGATTCGGGTTCAGTAGCGGATGTGTTCACTGGAGGCGGAGCCGGTGCGTGACGTGGTCGTTCTGAAGCGTCAGGGCGTCAGCTGAAGCGGATCGCCTGGGACGGGCCCGGGTGCGAGGCGCGTGAAGTACTCGGTGGAGATGATCCTGCGGCGGTTGTCCTCGGGCAGGCGGGCCAGGATGCCGGGCAACGGGCGCTCACGTGCGACCTCGCCGCGATGCGCGAGGATCGCGCGCCATTTCTGTTCCGCCCAGGGCGTCACATCGACGGCCGCGGTCACGTACGCCTCCGGGACGGACAGTACGGTCTTGCCGACGCCGGCCAGCAGCGGTCCCAGGTCACCGACCCCGGAGTGCGGGTGGGTGGCTGCGTAGAGGGCGCGGGTCTGCCAGGGCTCACCGGCCTCCGGGTAGAGGTGCGCGAGACCGGCGGCCTCCACCGCGAGCAGGGTCACCCGGTGCGTGTGGCGGTGGTCCGGATGGCCGGTCAGCTGGCCGATGGCGTCATGGGTGACCACGATGTCGGGACGGAACTCCCGCAGCTGCGCCACCAGTTGGAGAATGACCTCGTCCAGGGACGCGTCGCAGAGACGAGGGCGCCCGGGCGCCGACGAGGTGTTGCGGGCATCGCCGTACCCGAGCATCCGCGGTCGGCCAGCACCGAGGACGGCCAGTGCCTCCGCAAGCTCGTCCGCCCGGTGACTGTCCGGCGCCCACGTGGCGGTGACGACCCCTGTGCGTGCACCTCCGGCGGCATGCTGGGCGAGGACCCCGCCTGCGAGGAGACATTCGTCGTCCGGGTGAGCGAAGACGCCGAGTATTGACGGCATGGACGGCGAAGCGGATGTGATCACGGATGGTGCACCTTGTCAGGGTGGGTTGGTCGGCAGGGTCGCCGAGGCGATCCGGGAGGAGTCGGTGAGCCGCTGGGCATCGAGAGACGCTCACGGCGGGGCGATACGGCCGGCCGCGTGCCGGTCGGGTACGCCCGCGGAGCCTTGATTACAGGGGCTCGGCGCCGGTGCGTGCCGCGAAGGTCTTCAAGCCGGTCAGGCGAGGGCGCCGTACGAGCAGCTCACGGGTCAAGGCACGGACCGACGGTCGGGAAGCCTCTTCCGAGGCTGCTTCCTCCACTGCGTGCAGAGCCGTGAGCGCGCGCTCGTAGTCCCCCACAGCGATCAATGCGCGCGCGGTGTCGGTTCCGAGCCTGGCCCGGCGTTCGCCGGTCGGCAGCGTGCTGGGGTGGAGTCGCTGGGCGGCCCGCACGGCGGCGATGTCCTGGCCGAGGAGGTGATGCACCCCGACCTGGTACAGCTGGACTTGACCTGCGGTGAGGCCGCCCGAGTACGACTGCGGGGTCCGTGCCAGCCGGCCGGCAGCGTCGGCGGCCATCTCCATCAGGGACAGGGCCGTGGTCCTTCGGCCTTCGAGGGCAGCGGAGTAGGCGGCCGTGAGCGCCAGGGAGCCCGTCGCCGAAACGAGCGGGGGCTCAGGGGTGCTGGAGGCGGCGCCGGTCAACGCCGTGATCATGTCCTGTAGGAGCAGCACCGCGTCAGCGGCCCGTCCCTGGCGCCGGAGAGGGGTAGCGCAGACGCGTGTGGCCTCGGCCAGCACGATCACGTTTCCCGAGGACTCGCCTGCCGCGACGGCAGACCGGGCGCGTTCCCACGCCTCGTCGCTGGCACCAGACTTCACCGCAAGTTCGCTCGCCAGGATGTGAACCCTGGCGAGTAGGGCGCTCGCCGCCTGACGGCGTGCACCGGTCGTGTGGGCCTGAGCAGCCAGCGCGTCTCGGCGCAGGCGCGGAAGGGCTTCGGCGAGGTCGGCGTAGTGCGCGGAGCGGAACTGGGCACGTGCGACGACAAGTTGGCGCTGAAGGGTGCTCAGATCCGGGGCGGAGGCGGCCACGGCCGTGCCGGGCAGCAGCATCGTCGTCCCGAGAGCTGTGCCCACGGAAAGCACGTGGCGACGGTCGATCAAAGTGTCCTCCTGGGACAGGTTCGTTGCGATGTGTTCTGCCGCGACTACTCACGGTAGAAGCTGTGCGGGTCTGCCGGTAGCACGCCGACGGGTGTGGGTTCACGCGGCCGGTGATCAGGGAGCGCCCTCACCCTTCACCGGGTGTCGGCATGGTCCGAAGGCGCCGGACGGGGGGGTGGGCCAGGACGAGGAATCCCCCGGCCGTGGCGGTCGCCGCGACGGCCATCGACGGGCCGAGACCGATCACGGAGACGAGCGCGCCGGCAGCGAGGGCGCTGAGGAACCTCGGGCCGAACGTCACCCATGTGCCGATCGACTGCTGTCGCCCTTGGTAGCGGGGATCGCACACGCCCTGACGTACCGAGCGCTGGGTCGAGCCGTGCGCGGTCGCCCCGGCGAACCGGACGGTGACGCACCCCCCGATGATGATCTGCCACACAAGGCCCGGCTCGGCGAAGAGCACCGGCACCAGGATGAGCGGCTGCAGGGCGAGCGCGCACAGCAGGAGCGGGCCGACACCCCACCACGTGCCTCGCGGGCGGGCGAGCCGTCGGCCGGCCAGCGCGCCCACGACGCCGCCGACGCTCGCGCACCCCATGACCACGGCCAGGGCAACCGGCGACCAGTGCAACTCCCGGATCACGTAGATGAGGTAGAGGACATCCCAGGCAGTCATCGCCAGCGACAAAGCCGTGTTGGACAGCACGAGCGGCCAGAGCACCGGGTGCCGGGCGGTGTAGCGCAGCCCGTCGCGGATCTCCCGCCACAGGGTGCTGTCCGCCGGCCGTGGGCTCGGCGGCGGCTCCGGCGTACGGATCCGCGTCATGCACGCCGCGCTGATGAAGTACGAGGCGACGTCGGCGACGATGGCGCGGCTCGTACCGAGCAGCGCGATCAGGCCAGAGGCGAGGTAGCTGCCCGCGGCGTCCGTGAAGGAGAACAGGGCACCCATCTTCGAGTTGGCGGACGCGAGCTTGTCACCCCGCGCGAGGGAAGGCAGATAGCTGATCCCGGCCGTGGAGGAGACGTCGTTGACGGCGGCGAGCAGGAGGCCGACGACACACAGCAGCGGCAGCGACAACCAATCGAGGTAGGCGGCGAGCGGCACGCACAGCAACAGGATTCCGCCCACCACCTTGCCCCAGGTCAGCAAGACGAGTTTGCGGTGCCGGTCGACCAGTGCCCCGCACAGCAGGGCCGTCACCGCCGGCGGGAACCGCTGGGCGGCGTAGAGCACGCTCATCTCCAGCGGCGTCGCCCTCAGCGTGATCAGAGCCAGGCTGGGCAGCGCGACGGACGTGACCGCGCCGCCCAGCACCCCGGCTGCTAGCCCGTTGTTGAACAACACGAGGTCCCGGTTGACCGTGTCCTCGGCGGCCACCGGCTCCGAGGACACGGCGGTATGGGGGAGTGGTTCATCGGAAGCCGTCACGCACAGCCTCCTTCGACCTCATCCAGCAGGTTCAGCGCTCGTGCGCGGCTCGGTCCTTGCTGCGGTGTCGAACGGCAGTTGCTCATGCCGGCTCCGCCGGGGCCGGGACTGACGCGGGACCCGAGAGAAGGAATTTTGCCGACTTGGCGGCCAGATGCCGGTCGAGGTACTCCGCAGCGTCGTCGGGGCGCATGCGGGCCAGGGCGACCAGGGCCGTGATGGCTACATCCGCGACTTCCGCATGAGCGTCCTCCCATGGCGCGGTCCCTTTACGGGGGTTGATGCCGCGGGCGCCGATGACCGCCTGGGAGGCTTCCCCGGTCTCCTCGGCGATCTTGAGGACTTGCAGGCTCCACTGCTCGTCTTGGTTCAGACCGAGCGCGGCGTCGTGTTCGTTGAAGCGGCGGGCGAGTCGGTGGATGGTGTCCCAGATTCCGTGCACGGTGGGGTGTCTCCTTCAGGAAGTACGGGTCGGGGCGCCGAATCGGCCGCGCGGGGCTGTTCGTGGGGGGAGGCCGGTGGTGCTGATGACGTGACCGTTGGCGTGGAGGCAGTGCGTGACCGCACGAGGGTGATCCACACGATCACCGGAGGTCTGCGGCGCTCGTCAGGTCCCCCGCTGTTGTACTGACCGTGGCGCTGCTGTCCAGGGCGGGCCAGCGGAAGACCAGCCGGGAATCCGCCTTGTCCAGCACATGGCCCGCGGGCAGGTCCTGGTCCGCTGTGCCGGCCGGGTGCACGGTCACGTGGGGGTAGCCCGCGCCGCGGACGGTGCAGTCCCAATCGCGGACCCGGGCGGCCATCCGCTGGGCGAGGCCCTCGCCAGCGGGGCCGAAGGCGTGGACGATGAACTCGCTGAGCCGCTCGGCAGGGGTGTCCCCGTCCTTGACCAGGACGTGGGTCAGATACGCCAGAGACCCTTCACTCACCAGGGCGGCCGCGTCCGCGCCGCGCGGCACGGCGGCCAGGCCGCCGTCGCGCTCGCCGTCCATCGCGAGTCGGCAGAACCCGTCCAGCGTGGTGGCGAGGAGCAGTTGCAGGGTCTCGAACGATTCGCCGCCAGCCACACGCACGCCCGTGCCGAGTTCGTGGCGAGGCCGTTGCACCGCCTGGTCCAGGCCGGTGGTGTCTACCGGGATCCCGTCCTCGAAGCGGAGTTGAAGTCCGCCGGGCAGATCGACGGTGGGGGTGGTGCGGGCGGCGGATCCCCGGTCGCGGATGAACCCGCAGAACGTCCAATCGCCGGGACCCGCCTCAAGCATGCTCCCGCGCTTTTGCAGGGCGATCGCGCGGGTGTAGCCGTGCATTTCCAGCGGAATGACGAGGTAGCCGCCCTCGGCGAGCTGCTCGCGCCACGCCGGTGCGAGGTCCCACACGTTGTAGGTGATCACAATGCCGTCGAAGCCGTCGGCGGGGACATGGGCCGGTGCTCCGAGCGCCCCGTCGCCGAGGAGCGCGGTGACGCGGCCGCTGCCGGCCTCGGCCGTCAACTGCTGGGTTCGGTGCACCACATACGGGTCGAGGTCGACCGTGACCACGCGCCCGCGCCGGCCGGCGACGTGGGCGAGGAGCTCGGCGTTGAAGCCGCCCGAGCCGACCTCCAGCGTCGTCATCCCGGGCTGCGGGCGAAGGCCGTCGATCATGATGCCCTGCAACCACGCGGCGGAGACGCTGCTGACCGCCCGCCCCTCCTGGTTCCTGAGGGTGACGACGGCGAGATCGTCGTCGTACGCCGTCTCCAGGGGGACCTCGGGCGCGTACCGGTGGCGGGGCACGCCGCGCAGTGCTTCCAGGACCGGTGCCGACAGGCGGTACCCGCGCCGGAGGATCTGTTCGGTCATCTCGTGCCGCAGCCGCGCCGCCTGCGGCGGTTCGCCAGGGACCGGCGGACGCCGGCCGGCCACCGGGTAGGCGTGCACGGGCGGCAGGCCCGGCAGCACGCCCGGCCACACGAGATTCAGCGCTTGGGCGCTCGGCGAGAAGATCGGGCCGAGAGCGGCCAGTGTGTGCAGATCGTGCCACTCCCACCGTGCGAACCGGTGGCGCTCCTGGTCGGGGACGGCCGGTTCACCGGACCAGGCGACGGCGCGCACCACGCCGGACAGCCGCCGCAGGAGGCCCCGGTCGTCCTGGAGGACCGCCACCAAATGGGCGTCCTCGATACGGCAGTTCAGCCCGGCCTCCTCGGCCAGCTCGCGCACGGCCGCCGTGGGGAAGTCCTCGCCCGGCTCCACGCCCCCTCCGGGCAGCTCCCAGACACCGTCGCTGGAGCGTCCCAGCAGCACCCGCCCGAAGGCGTCGGTGATCACCATGCACGCTCCGGCGACCGCCTGCGCCGACGGCGCCCCCTCCTTCTCCACCGCGGTGAACTCCCGCAAGGCGTTGCGCAGGACGAGCACCGCCAGGCCGTCGGCGTCGAACCGCTCCACGGTCTGCCACCTCTCGGTCAGCACCCGGACCTCGTCCTCGTCCAGCGCGATGTCGCGCCGGTCTGCTGGGGTGCCCGCAGCCAGGGGAGTGATCACCACGATCGCGCCGCCCGGACGCAGCCGTCCGGCGAGCGCGTGCATGACCCGCTGCCGGTCGCCGAGGAAGGGATACACCAGGCGGAGAGTGATCAGGTCGTATCCGTCCTCGCTCAGCTCGCCCGGGTCGTCGTGGGCGACGTCCAGGCACAGCCACCGCACGCCTACCGTGTCCGCCCGATCGGCCCGGGCCAGCGCGCTGTCGGCGAAGTCGACGGCATCGACGAGGTAGCCGAGTTCGCCCAGGTAGGCGGCCAGCTCCCCGGTGCCACAACCCGCGTCCAGCGCCCGGCCGTTGGCCGGCGCGGGAACGTGCTCGGCCAGCAGAGCCTTCTCGGCCTGGCCGACCCGGCGAAAGCCCCGGTCCTGCGCGTAGTGCTGGTCCCACTGGTCCCGGCGGACATAAGCCACGGAGCTGCTCCTGATCGTGTGGTGTAGTGATCGGCTGTCGCTGTGGTGCTCGGATTCGGCGCCGGTCAGGTCCCGGGCGCGGTTGCGTGAGCTGAGGACGGGGTCCGGGTCATCCGCATCAGGGCCGGGTCCTTGGCGAAACCAAGCGCGGCGTACAGCGGGGCTGACTCGTCGGAGGCGTGCAGTTCGTAGAGCGTCACGCCGTCCCCTTCCAGATGCGCGAGCAGCGCGGTCAGCGCGGCCTTGGCGTAGCCGCGGCGGCGGTAACCGGGAACGGTGGCGACGGCTTGGATCCGCGCGGCCAGCCCCTTGGGGTACCGGGGAGCGGGGAGTACGGCACCGACAAGAGCGAGAGCACAGGAGACGAGCCCGCCCTCCGGGGCGTCGACGACGTAGGCCCGGGCGTCCCCGCCCGGGATAAGGCGCGCGGCGAGGTGATCGCGGCAGGTGGACAGCCAGTCCTCGTCCAGCGGCTCGGACAGGATGAGTTCGGATCGCAGACGGGCGATCTCGCCCGCATCGGCCGGAACTGCCAGACGCGGCACTCCTCCCGTGCGCGGACCCGGCACGGTGGCACCCACGGGCGTGTGGTCGGCGACGAGAAGGCCGTGCCCGGTGTCGTTCCGCTGCTCGGGGCGGTGGTCTTGGCCGAGGAGGGCGGAGCGGTGTGCCGCGTGCCGGAGCAGCAGGTCGCGTGTTGCCGGGCTCAGCCGCAGACGGTGCAGCATCTCGGGCGCGAACCAGCGCAGCAAGACGCCCTCGGTGAGGCGCAGACGGTCGGGGTCGCCGTTCCAGCGGCCGGCGAACACCTGGATTGGTACGCATAGCCCGTCGGTGCCGGTGGCCCACTCCACTGCGAAGGGTTCCAGGTCCGGGATGACAAGATCGGGGACTTCCTCGCCGAGTTCGCGCCGGACCGTGTCTTCGAGCGTCACGTCCTGCGGCTCGCTGCCGCCGCCGAGCAAGTCGAATGCCCCTGGCTCCCAAATGTCCGGCAGATGATCGCGCAGATGAAGCAGATATCGGCCGGCGTCGTCGAAGATCAGCGCCGAGGCGTTCACCGCCGCCGGCCGGCCGTCGAGCCCTGAAGACAGCAGCTTGGCGCGCAGTGTCGGGGAGCTGACCGTGTCGAATCCGCGCCACTCGGCTCCTGCGACCTCCGCCTCCTGCAGAACGAGCTCGGGCTGCTCTCCGACCAGGTAGAAGGCGAACCGTACGTCGTAATGCCGGTGCGGCGGCTCTCCCTTGTCCGGGCGGGCCTCGATGTCCTGAAAGTCGATATCGATCGGGACACCGAGAAGCTGCGGGGTCAGGCACAGACTGCCTGCCTTGATCCCGGTCTCCTCGCCCACCTCGCGCACCGCCGCGGCGCGCAACGTGCGATCCCCCGGCTCGGGATGACCGCCAGGGACGAGGATCAGACCGCTCGCCCTATGAAGGATGTGCAGCACACGCCGATCCCGGTCAATCACCACGGCACTGCACGTGATGTGCGCTGGCATCGTGGCGCGGCTCGTCGGGTCCTCCACTCCTTCGAGCAGCGTCAACAACGGTTCCACCGCGCCCTGTTCGGAAGGATGGCGCGTCAGGTACATCTGCACGAGAGCGCTGATGTCGGATCGGGCGGGCGGCATGTCAGCACCTCTCGAAGGTCGGGGAACAGCGGGCCTGGTAGCTGCGGGGGCAGGGCCCGAACGAGTTGGGGTGGTCGTCGTCCGGGCCGCGAGCAGGAGCTCCCTGCTGGAGCAGGGCGGTAGGAGCCCGGGTTCCGCGAGCGGTCATTGCTCCTCCTCAGCGCCCATGACGTCGGTGTTGGGAAGCGACCAGGAGAGTTCTGCCGTGGCAGCGCCAGCGGTGACCCACTGCTGGGTGTCCTCGACGTGCAGCTGGTAGGTGGACGGCTCACCTGCGGCCCTCCAGAGACCGGCGACGTCCTGGATTTCTCCCCAGATGTCCCGAGGCCCACAGGCCGTCAGACTCCAGCAGTCGGCTCCAGTAGCCCGGGCGGTGAGCCATGAACCACAGGCCGGGGCCCCGATGACCACGTGGCCGGCAGACCAGTTGCGGACCAGCCCGGGCCGCAAGTGATCGAGAGCAAGCCAGAATCCGCGGGCCCCGTCCGGTGGAGGCGCTGTGCTGGTGTGGACGACGCGGGTCCCGTCCCCGGCCTCGATCCGGTCGAGGAACTCCCGTGAAATGCATAGCCGCTCGAATCCATGACCGGGCCGATGCCCGAACTCCACCGGACGTAGTTCCCCTCGTACGCGGCCGCCGGACGTGGCGGTGATGATCGCCAGGCCGGGCCACGACGGCGACGTGCCGCTGAGGGTCGCCATCGCATGCCCGCCCGGAGCGAGTTGGTCCACCCAGGCCGAAGGCACCCTGGGAACGGCGTACGAGACGAAGATCCGCTCGTACGGTCCGCCGGCTGGCCAGCCGGCCGCCCCGTCCCCGGTCACCGCCCTCGGCCGGTAGCCGAGACCGGCCAGACGCGCCTGCGCTGCCTCGGTGAGATGTGAATCGCGATCCAGCGTGACCACGGTCCGATCGCCGCAGATCCAACAAGCGACTGCCGCGGTCACGGCGGCGCCGGTGCCGATATCCAGTACCCGCTGCCCCGGCCGGAGGTCCAGGCTCTGTAGGAGCCCGGCGGTCATGTCCACCACGCTCGACATCGCCGTGATCGCGCCCCCGGACCTCGGACCCGGGACCCGGCCGAGGAGCCGTTCGCCGGCGTGCTGGACGAGCACGCTCTCCCCGCCGTACAGCAAAGCGAGCAGCTCGTCGCGGTAGGCCGGCTCCGCCCAGTCCAGCAGGTCCCACCGTGGCGGCTCCTCGCCGGGCTGACTGCGCCGCACATAGGCCTGGGGAATCAGCACTTCGCGCCGGATCGCGAGGAGGGCGTTGCGCACCGGGCCCGGCCGCAGAACGCCCGCCTCCTCGAGCCGGGCGACCATAGCCTCCCGCGCTGTGCCCGGGTCCTGGACGACGCGCGGCGACGTGCGTGCTGAGGCCGCTGCTCCGGGCGAGGCGGGATCAGCCGGACCCTGCGCGAGTTCCGGTGTGCTGTCCTGGGCCGGGGCCAACGGCTCCTCCTGTTCCTGTCGCGTGATAGTTCGAGTGCGTATGGCTCAACGAGGTGGAAGGGTCTTCGAACGCACGTTTTTAAGACGCGCTCACTTCCGCCAAAGGACGGGGGCGGTGGGGCGTGTGGGATGCAACGACCCTTGCCCGGACTGGCCCGAGATGAAGCCGATCTTGGCCGAAACGCGGAGAGCCCGGGTGCCCCGGGGCCGGAGGGCGAGCATCCCGTCGGCATCACGAGTCGGCGGTGATGCCGGGCGCTGCGTCCGCGGTCCGGCCGGCGCGCTCGGCAACGAGTTCGGCCATGCCGTCGATCGTGGCGAATCGGGGATCGAAGAGATCGGTGTCGCTGATCGGGGTACTGAGTGCCTCTTCGATGTGGACGGTCAGCGCCACCACCGTCAGGGAATCGAGGTATCCGGCGTCGAACAGGTTCACCTGTCGGCTGAAGCCGAGGTCGTCGTCGGCCACCGAGGCTTCGCGCCGGATGAATGCTTCGATGCTGGCAGCGATATCAGCTGGTGAGGGACTCATGATGGCCTTCCGCAGGGATACGGGGTGCGGGGACGGGCTGGTGAACGCCGCCTCGAACGGTGGTGCGCAGCTCCAGCGGTGATCGGATGCCCAGGGTCCGTCGGAAGTGGTCTTCGAGGCTCTGTTGGTCGATGCCGGCGCGGAGCAGTTGGGGCAGGACACCGGTCTCGGCGTTGCGATCCCCGATCTGCGCACGGAGTTTGGGCCGCTGAAGTACCGCTGCCGGCAGCGTGCCGCGCGCGAGCGCCATCATGAGCTGTGGCTTGCTGACGGGTTCCGACAGGGCGAGAAGCGGGGAGACGGCCCAGCCGTAGGGTTGTACGACGGTCAGCCCGTGCGCGGCGAACACTCCGACTTCGCGGTCACCCGTCTGCAGACCCCGCGCGAGGTGGATCCGCAGTCGGTCCGGTGACAGGCGCGGCAGCCGGTAGTAGTCGATGCCGTCGTGGGTCACGGGGGTGTAGTCGGCGAGGAACTCGTTCATCAGATCGCCGGTGAGGACAAGCGCTCCGGCCGGGTGGTCGGTTGCGATGGCCGCGGCCAGGACCTCGTTGACGATGCCGGCGTGGACATTGAAGTCGCGCCAGTCCTGGCCGTGGAGCAGGGCGGCAGGAATCGTGTCGAGCAGGGCCTGGCGGTCGGCGCGCACCAGACGCCAGGGCAGGCCGAGGTGGTCGGCGACGGCCCGGGCTGCGATAGCATCCTCGCTCAGCGGCCGGGCGTCGAGGCAGTAGGAGTACGCGACGGATTGGGGAAAGTGCCGGCGCGCGTAGGAGGCGATGACGGAGCTGTCCGCACCGCCGGACAGGCAGACGGCGACGGGGAGGTCGGGGTGTGCGGCCGCGAGGTGCTGCATGCCCTGGTCGAGGAGCGCGATGATCTCCGCAGCCAGCTCTCCCACCGTGCGATCAGATCCGGCACGGCCGGGCAGTGCGGCGAAGCGGCGCACCGCACCCGTACGGTGCTGCGGGTCGAGCGTGACCACGCTGCCCGGGGGGATGGCGTAGATGTCGGTGAAGCTGGTCCCGGCCCTGACGAGATCGATCAGGTAGTTCGCCGCGATGACGCCGGCGTCGGGGTGGAAGGCGGCGTACAGCTTGTTCAGGCCGAGGGGATCACGCAGTGCGATCACCTGGCCTCCGTCCTGGCGGACATCGGCGAAGCGCCCGAGGAGCATGCGCGCCATGTCCGGCGTCACGCTCCCGGAGTGTGCGCCCTCAGATGGTGTCCAGCATGCGTTCGTGACGGGCAGGTGCGTTTCAAGCACGGGCGCACTCCTCGCCAATGGTCGCTAGGGCACGGTCGAGGTCCGGCACGCCAAGGTTGAGGGCGATGCGGAACCAGCCGCGCTCGTGGAAGAGCGATGACGGCATCACGAGGACCCCGCGGTCGGCCAGCTGAGAGACGAAGGCCCGATCGTCGGCGCGCGGACAGCGTGCGTAGAGGAACCGCGTGGCGTGGGTGTCCAGGACGGTGATGCCGGCCGCGTGTAGCTGCTGACGTGCATGATGCTGCAGATCGGCGAGGCCTTTCAGATCAGGGGCGGTCTCGCACAGGGCCGCTGCGAGCTGCTGGGTCAGAGCGGTCGGCGCGCAGTGCCCGCCGATCCGCATCTGCCGCAGGAGCGCCGTAGTGGTCTCGCTGCGGGGCTCGAGGCGGGGTGAGACGGCGACGCAGCCGGTGCGCTGTCCCTGCATCTCCCAGGCCTTGCCGAACGACCGCACCGTGAGGGTATGGGCGTAGTACGCGGCCGGAGCCGGGCACGGCGTGTTGTCCCAGACCTGGTGAGCGTGGGCCTCATCAGCAATGAGCAGCGGTGGCTTCGCTCGTGCGTGCCGTTTAAGGACGACGGACAGCTGCTGCAGTTCGGTGTGGTCGTGAATCACCCCGCTAGGACTGGCTGGCTGGGAGATGATCACGCCTCGGGTGCTGGGCGTCCAGGCCTGTGCGATGGCGTGCGGGTCGAGGCGCTTGTCGTGCGTGCTGGACACCAGGGTGTAGGAGAGGCCGAGGTCGGTGAGGTACAGGGGGTAGTCCATCCAGCAAGGGCTGATCAAGATGATGTGGTCGCCAGGGGCAAAGAGCGCATGGAGGGCGACGCGGAGGGCAATCGTGGCGCCCGGCGTCATGATGATGTCGCTCCAGGCGTAGGGCAGAGCGTGCTCCTTGGCGAGGGCGCCGGCCAGCCGACGGCGCACGGGAGTGAACCCGCCGAAGGGGCTGTAGCGCAGATCGAGCGGGCCCGCCTGGGCGGCGAGGGAGGCGAGCACCTCATAGGGGCGGGGGTCGGCCAGGAACTGCGGGTTGGGGAAGGCCAAATCGACCGCGCGTCGTCCGAAGCGGCGCACGGTGGCCCCGTGGAGCTGGGTGAACTCCTCCAGGGGCGTGAGGAGTTCGCTGTGCGCAGGTCTCATCGGTCGGCTCCCTCGCTCGTCAGGAAGGCACGGATGCGCTGGCGGTCGGGCTTTCCGTGCGGTGTGCGCGGGAGTTCGTCGAGGACCTCGATGCGCCCAGGACGCATGTGCGGCGGCAGTTCGGCGGCGCAGTACGCGTGCAGGGCGTCGACGCTGAAAGAGGACTCCCGGGGCTGCACGGCGAGGAGGAGGCGCGGCTCCGAGGCACCGGAGGGATCGGCGACGAACACCGCGACCGCGGCCGCGGTCAGACCGGCAGCCGATACCTCCGTCTCGACTTCCGTGGGGGTGACGCGAATCCCGTGGATCTTGGTCAGTTCGTCGAGGCGGCCCGTGATGTACAGGTCGCCCTCGGCGTCGGTGTAGCCGAGGTCGCCGGAGTACACGACGGTCTCCTGCAGCGGGGGCCGCAGCCCGGGGCGAGACCGGAAGACGCGGGCGGTGGCTTCGGGGTCGCGCCAGTACCCCAGCGCGACCGTCGGACCGCGGTGCACCACTTCGCCGACCTCGCCCGGGGGACAGGGCCGGCCTTCGTCGTCCACGACGTCGACCTGGCAGTCGGGGATGGCACGGCCCACGGAGGCCGGCTTCTCCTGGAGCCGGCCCGGGGCGAGGTAGGTGCTGCGGAAGGCCTCGGTGAGTCCGTACATCGCGAAGACCGCCAGCTGGGGCTGGGCGGAGCAAAGCGCCTGAACGGCGGCGGGCGTCAAGGCACCGCCCGTGTTGGTGAGATAGCGCAGTGCGGGGTAGCGGGCGGTGACGAAGGGGGAGCCGGCTCGCAGCAGGTCGCTCCACAGGGTGGGCACCCCGGCCAGCCCGGTCACCTCGTGGGCAAGGAGTGTCTGGCAGATGTCCGGGGCGAAGGAGGAGCGCTGGATCACGACGGTGCCGCCCGCGTGGAACGTGGCCAGCACCTGGTTCAGCCCGTAGTCGAAGGAGAGCGGCATCAGGGCGAGCGTGCGGTCCTTCGGCGTCAGCTCGAGGTAGTCGGCGACGATCTCGGCACCGGCGAGGAGGTTGTCATGGCTGAGCATGACGCCTTTGGCCCTGCCGGTGGAGCCGGACGTGTAGATCAGACCGGCGAGATCCCGGCCGATGACGCGCGGACGGACCGGCTGTGCCGCCGGTGGCGAGGCAGCGAGGCCCGGCACCGTCAGGATGCGCTGCGGCGGCAGACAGGTGCTCAGCCGCGCGGCCAGGCGGTCGGTGGTGAGGGCGAGGCCCGCTTCGGCGTGGTCGACAATGTGCGCGAGCTGGCGGGTACGGAGCTGTTCGTGGGCGATCACCGGGACGAGGCCGGCCAGGTGCGCCGCGAAGTACACGGCGAGCGTGTCGGCCGAGCGCGGCAGGAGCAGCACAACACGGGAACCCGCGGGGAGAAGGCCCTGCAGGCCTCCCACCAAGTGCCATGCATGGTCAGCGAGTTGGCCGTAGCTGACCGTGTCGTTGCCGTCGATGACGGCTGTCTTCTCCGGCCGGGTGCGGGCGTTGGCCAAGACGAGATCTGCGACGGTGTACATAGGGAGCCTCCTCACCGAGGTAGGACGTCGCTGGTGGTGGCGGTCTCATGCAGTTGCAGGTCGCTCCAGCGCTCGCCAGGTAGCGCGACGCCGTGGGAGGCGCGCCGTGAGGAGTTGAAGCGGTAGAAGTTGTCGTAGGTGGTGGTGGTCGCTCCGTGGTGCTCGACGGCGGTGTGGATGAGCGGGGCGTTGGTGGTCTCCCAGCGGACGGCCGCGCAGCCGTGGTCGGCGGCGTGCGTCCGGACCGCGGCGAGCAGGTGGTCCGCGTCCTCGTTGGTTGCGAGGTGGAAGTCAACGACGTGGGTGACCTTGCGCAGATGGAGCGTGACCGCGATGCCGGTGGGCCGGCCCGCGCTGCGTACGGCGAGGAAGGTGGCCGGGGCCGCGGGATAGGTTGCGTGCCGCCAGTGGTAGTAGGAGCTGTCGCGGGCCACCGTGAAGCCCGCGCGCTGGACGGATGCCGCGCACAGGTCTTCGTAGTCGGCGGGGAACGCGCTGCTCTCCTGGGCGCTCCATGCGGACGGGCCGGTCGCGCGGCGGTGGGGCGAGGCGGGCAGGTCGAGCTGGGTGACGCGGATGCGGTGCCAGGCCCGGAAGGCGGTGTGGATCTCTGGGTTGGGCCGGTAGACGCCGACAATCGGCTCGTGATCAAGGAGCGCGCGCAGCAGCCGGCCTGCGGCCGTGGCGTGCGCGTGGGGGAGTTTGCGCCAGCCGGACAGGTAGATGCCCGGCACCCGCTGTCCGTCCACGGCGAAGGTGGTGTGGAAGTGGTACGCGATGGCTTCGGGATAGCCGTCGGCCTCGACCGTGCGGTAGTCGGCGCGGGTCCCGCGGTAGGGGTTGGCCGTGAACTGGTGGTGGAAGTACGCCGGATCGCTGGCGTGGTCCTTGCCCTGGCGCAGCACCATCTCGAGCGTCCCCGCACGGCGGGCGCTGCTTCCTTCGAGGATCTGTACCGGCCGGTGGTGCGCCACTTCCGGCACCTGCCAGATGGCCGCGCGGGTCGCGCCGCGGACCGCGGCGTCCACCTGATCGGCGAACCCGTGGGCCGTCTCGGCCGCGTGCACCCGGATCAGGTGCAGGACCTGGTGCTGGTAGGGGCCGTGGACGCTCACTCCGCCGGAGCCGACCCAGAGGATGCCCTCATAGCCCAGGGAGATGAGTGGATCGAGCAGGTCCAGGGCGAGTTCCTGCGTCAGGCGGCCGAAGGGGACGGTGAAGTACCGGGCGGACGCTCTCATCTGGCGGGTGGAGTGGGTGTGGGCGCGCGCGACTTCGGCGCGCACGGCGTCACGGCCGAGGGCGGCGAGGTTGTCGTGCTGGTAGGTGTGGTTGGCCACCGTGACCTGGGGATCGCGCGCGAGGTCCCGCAGCTGGGGCCAGGTGAGGTAGCCGCGTTCGGCGAAGAACGGGGCCGCGCGGTCCTGGACGGACGCGTACAGCGGGTCGATCAGCCGGGTGCGCACCCGGTCGGGATCGAGGTCGGCGCTCTTGGTGAGGTGGTAGAAGGTGCTCTCCCGGCGGGCGGCTTCCGGGAGGTGGTCGGCGACGTGCTGGGCGATGTGCTCGGGATCGGCGTACTTCTCGATGGCGTAGACCTTGTCGCGCCATCCCAGTCCGTCGTCGGCGAGCACCCCGGCGGGCGAGAGCGTCACCGGAAGGCCCTGCGAGCGCAATAGTCCGATGCCGGTGAGTGCGGAGACCGGCACGTCGTCGAAGCACACCACGAAGTTGACGTCGGCCGGCAGGTCGGCGGCGCGGGCCTGATCCGGGGAGACGATCGCGCCGCGAGCACGCATCCAGTCGAGCTGGCGGGCGAAGACCTCGAGCGGCACGGTGTGGAGGCGGTGGTAGGGGTTGGCGGGATCCACCTCGCCGATCCGGTGATAGTTGACGCCGATGATGACGGGCGCGGGCATGGTCGGCTCCCACGGGGCGGCTGCCCGGCCGGTCCCGGCCGGGCAGCGGGGCGGCTAGAGGGCGGCGCGGAGCCGTTCGTTGCTGCGCACGACCTGGCTGAGCAGATCGGCGCTCGCACCGACCGCGCGCGCCGCGGCGATGATGGCGGTCATGTCCTTGGGCAGGCACTTGCCGCCGAAGCCGGGGGCGTTGGCGAACACCGCCGTGTGGGACGGCTCGACGCGCGGGTCCAGCAGCCACCCTTCGCGCACGGTGTGCCAGTCGGCGCCGAAGGCCTCGGCGATCTCGCGGAACTCGTTGACGAACGTGACCTTGGTGGCGAAGAACGCGTTCTCCATATACTTGATGACCTCGGCCTCGGCCGCGGTGCACTGGAAGTAGGCCTTCGTCGGTCCCAGGATGGGCACGAGCGCGTCGAGGAAGTAGCCGCGGATCGCCTGCTCACCGCCGAGAATGACGAACGGCATGGTCAGCGGGTCGTCGCAGACCGGGTTGAAGTAGGTGCTCTCCCCGACGTACTCAGGGCTGAAGCAGATCTCCTTGCCCGTGGCCTCGGCGAGCTGCGCGGTGGTGCCGGGCGGGACGGTGGACTTCAGCATCACCCGCTGTGCGGGGACGCGCTTGACGGCGTCGAAGACGTGGGACACGTCGCACTCCCCGCCGGGGCCGGCCGGGGTGTTCACGCACACCACGGCGAAGTCGCATGCCTGCAGGGCGCGTTGCGGGTAGGTATCGCCGTCCTTCTGGTCGTAGGTGACCAGGTCGGCGTGGCGCGCGAAGAGGGTGTGCATGGAGGCCCCCACGTGGCCCATGCCGATGATGCCAACCTTCATGTCAACCTCCGACGGCAGATGGGGCGAGGAACGCTTCGAGACGGCAGGCCACCGCGATCGACGTCAGGTCGTGCGCGGCCGGCGTGCGGACGTCGTCGGCGGTGAAGCACGCACTGGTGTGCATGGGTGCGTAGGCGTAGCGGAGGGTGTCGACCTCCACGCCGCCGGCCGTGAGGCGGTGGGCCATGCGGGCCGCGTCCTCGGGGTCGCGGCAGAGGGCGACCAGGCCGTACCCGCCGTGCTCGGCAACGTCGCTGCTGTGCGGGGCCTCGTGCCAGGCGATGCCGGTGCCGTCGAACACGGTGCGCGCGGCCGCCCTCAACTGTGCGTGGCGGGCGCGCAGTGCGCCAGGGTCTTCCAGCTGGCCCAGGCACCAGGCCGCCCCCACACCGTTGATCTTGAAGTTGGTGCCGAGCCGGCTGCCGAAGGGGCCCGTGGGATCCACCCGTGTGCCGGAGAACTCCGCCACCTGGCCGAAGTTGCGCACCGCGAGGATCTTGTCGGCGACTGCTGTGCTGCGGGTGAGGCAGGCGCCGCCCTCGCCGGCCTTGATCGGCTTGCGTCCGTGCAGGCTCAGGCAGATCACGTCGGCGACGTCGGCCAGCGCCTGCGGTTCAAGCCGCAACAACGGCGCTTGCGCGGCGTCGACGATCACCGGGATTCCGCGCTGGCGGAGGTCGGCGAGCACCTGGGGGTCCTCGTCCCAGTAGCCCCACATCGGAACGGGGACCACGGCGGCGAGCGGGCCCGCCTTGGCCGCCTCGCTCAGCGACTGCGGGGCCAGGCCGAAGGAGCCGGGGCGGCAGTCGATGAACACCGGCTGCGCCCCGAGGGCGGCCACGGCCAGTCCGGTCATCGACGGGCCCAGGGCCGAGACGGCCACCCTCGCGCCGGGGCGGACGCCCACCGCGTACAGGGCGCTGATCAGCGCGGCGGTGCCGCTGGAGACGCACAGCGTGTACGGGGCGCCGACGAGCGCGCCGAGCCGGGCTTCGAGAGCGCGGACGGCGTCCGCGTTGCCCGTGCCGCCGGCGGCGATGGCGTCGTGGAGGTACTTCTCGGTTACGCCGTCCATCCCAGGCCCTCCGAGGTCAGCAGGGCGTCGAACGCCTCGTAGACGGGCAGCAGGTCCTCCAGGCGCGCCAGGCGGTGCGGTGCCTCGCCGTTCAGGAGGTCCCGGAAGGCGGCCAGTTCGGGCCCGTATCCGGCATGGGTGTAGCCGTCCGAGCCGGGCGAGCGGCGCCACAGGACGCGGACGCCCGGGTATTCGGTGACGTGCGGGTCGCCTCCGCTGGGGCGCAGCTGGAGCTCGGAGAGGTCCCGCAGGTGGAACATGTCGCCGCGCGAGGTGGTGACGTGGACGGAGTGGTAGAAGGCGGCCGCGCAGCTGCCGAACAGCACCTCCAGCCGCGTTCCCGCCTTGGGGTTGGTGGCGCCCATGGCGCACAGGCGTCCGCGGTCCACCGAGATCATCTGGCCGGCGGTGCCGGTGGTTCCCGGCATCAGCATCTGGGCCAGGTCGATGGCGTGGATGCCCTGGGCGGCGAAGAGGCTGGCCTCCAGGGAGAGTTCCGCACTGAAGCTCGTCACCGGCTTGCGGGCGACGTGCTCGACCCGTACGCAGGTGGCGGTGCCGTAGGTTCCGGATTCGAGGGCTTCGATGAGCTTGCGGATGCCCTCGGCCCAGCGGAAGTTCATGCCGACGCAGCAGACGGCGTCGGACTGCTGCGCGAGTTCGATCAGGGAGTGCAGGCCCCGCAGGTCCGGGGCCGGCGGCTTCTCCACGAAGGTGTGGAGCCCGGCCTTCAGGGCCCAGGCGGCGTGTGCGGCCTGCTCGGTGACGGGAAGCGCGATGAGGGCGGTGTCGAAGGTGCTGCTGTCGACCTGGTCGGCCGTCGCGTAGACCTGGGGGATCATCCATTGCGCGGCGAGCTGGCTGGCCCGCGGGGCGTCCCGGTCGACCAGGGCGGACAAGGGGATTCCGGCGGAGCAGGCAGCGGGCAGCAGTGTGTCGCCACCGTGGCTGCCGACTCCTATGAGTAGTGATCGCATGACACTCCGTACGCGAAGACGTGCATGGGCATGACAGGGTGCGTGGGGTGCGGGGCCCGATCGCCCGGGCGCGGGCGCGCGTGTCTGGGGGGCGGCCGTGCCGCCTGGCGGGTTCTCGGGACTAGCTGTCGATGTCAGGGAGGAACAGCTGCTGCCCGGTGGGCTCGGCCGCCGGTTCGCGAAGACCGAGCGGGTCCAGGGGGCGCTGGCGCCGCCGGGAGGTCCACCAGGATCCGACGGCATCGGCCTGGCGGCGGTAGGCGTCCACGCCGTAGGCGTGGCCGAGGCGTGCGATCTCCTCGTTCAAGATCACGGCGAAGCCCTCGATGGCGGTGACCTCGGCGGGCCTCAGCGGCCGGATGCTGCGATAGCCGGCCAGGAGGTCCGCGGCCCGTGACTGTCGGTAGTGGGCCCGGCCGTCGCGGTGCACGAAGAAGCCGGTGGCCAGGAGTTTGGCGAGATCGAAGACCGGAGGGGCGCACATGACTTTGTCGAAGTCGATGAAGCCGAACCCGCCGCCGCTGCTGCCGGCCACGACGTTGTCCCAGTGCATGTCTCCGTGGATGGGCTGGGGCCGCAGGGACGCCTGGCTCTGGGCCAGCTGGGGCAGGATGCGGTCCCGCCACAGGTGCCGGGCCACGTACCAGGGCGGCAGGTCCTGGTCGGAGGCGGGGATCGGTCCGCGCTCGAAGGACAGGCGGCGGTCGGTGAAGTCGCCGGCCCCGGGCCGTGTCAGGTCTGTGTGCAGCCGGGCGAGGTCCTGGCCCAGCCCGTAGGGGTCGCTGCGGTCCGCGCCGCCCTTGCCGATCCACGTGCACACGTGCACGGTCCGCGGTCCGTCCGCGGTCGTGATCGTGCCGACCGCCAAGGTTTGAGGGGTCTCGACGCTCGTGACCCCGTCGACCAGCGCGGCAATCCTCCGGATGAGCGCCTCCGGCTTGGGAGTCAGCCGCACGGCGACGTCCGGCAGCGTCGGCGACGGTGAGACGCCTCGCCATACCGCGGCCATCGTGCCGCCGGCCACCGGTTCGAAGCCGTAGCCCGACGGCTGCCACGTCTGCATCGCGCACGCCAGCGCGTCGCTCAGCAGCCGCTCGCTCTCCTCGGCCGACACAGCCGTCCATCCCTCCTACCGCCTACCGGGGCGTCTTGGCCGGGGCCTGCTGGCCGTGCCGAACGTGTCCGTACAGGGCCGGCCAGAAAGCCAGCCCTTCCATGGGCCAGGATGCCAGCACTCCGGCAACCCGCCGACCACGGCCCATGGCGCGCTGCTGCTGCGTCGTGGCCACCAGGCCGGGGATCACCGGATAGGCAGCCAATGCTGCCATCGCGGCAAGATCGGCCGCAGGGCTTCGCCTGCGAATCACCCGGTGCACTTCGGCCACAATCCCTGTGGCCACCGCCGCCGTACTCAGCCCCCACGCCACGGGAATGGCCAGGTGGCGGGCTTTGAGCAGGCTGACCTCGGTGGCCGGAAGCCGCAGCAGGTTCTGTTCACGGCACCATTCCACGGTGACGCCGAAGTTCAGAAGGCCCCGTAACCAGGCGGTCTGCTGCAGGACGAGGTCACGCCCCGTGCGGGGGACCTCGGCCACGTCGCGGTTGGCCAGCAGACCGATCGGCTCACGCGCGAGGCGGGCCACCCAGCCGAGCAGGAGCCCGTCGGCGTAGGCGTACCGCGGAAATCCGCCGATCATCTGGAGGAAGTCCGCGCGGATGAACTCTCCGTGCCCGAACGTCGAAAACGGTGAGGTCCGCGACCACAGCGAGTCGCCGCGGCGCCCTCGCTCGTTCCGGGCGACGTAGTGCGACAAAGTCCACCAGGTCTGGAGCACCGCGTTGCCCGCCGCCACTGCACCGGTGCCTTCGCGGTCCGGGACGACGTAGTCGACCAGCTGCTGGAAGACACGCACCCCGGGAGCGGCGCCGATCGCCGAGCGCAGTTCGTCGAACGTGTCCAGGTGCGGCCGGGAGTCGGCGTTGTAGACGCCGATCCACAGCTCGTTCGCCTCATCAGCGGACGCGAACCGATCCCGCGCCCACGCGACGGCCATGTCCAGCTGCGCGGCACGGTAGGGGCAGACCTCCTGGCAGTGCAGGAGCACCAGGTCCTCGTGGTCCTCGGCGCCGGCGGCGAGGACCTCCCGGAGCAGAGTGTGCGTACTCGCCCCACCTGATGCCGTTTCCTTGACGGTCGTCACCAGCACCACCGAGTCGACAGTCTTCGCCCGCAGGGCGTGCCGCCAGAACCGGACGGTGTCCTCGGCGAGCGCGGTCTCCTCGTACATCGGCACGACACACACCACCCGCGCGCCGCCCGAGAGAGCAGACCCCGTCCCGGAGCCCGCTGCGCGGCGGCCGGCACTGAGGCTACGGCGTACCTGACGCGACTCCAGCACCCTCCGCGTCACGAGGGAGGCCGCCAGCACGCTGGCCGCCAACGAGACTCGTGAGGAGCGCGCACGCGTATCCGATGCCATGAACAATCTCCTGACAGGTCAGCACTGCCACCACCCGGGCGGGCGAGTCAGTGATCCGGCGCCGCCGGTGGACGGCGTTGTGCCACATGAGATTCGTCGCGACCGCGGCGGCGACGGCCGCAGGCGAGTCCTCCCGGTACTGGCGGTGCCACCACAACAAGCCCCGTGCCCGCCCGCTGCGCCAGCAGCGCAGCATGTACTGTCGAAAGTCACTGGGGTGATCATGGTGAATGGCCATGCGCGGGCTGAGCACCGCTCGCTGCCGCAGTAGCAGGCGCCGGCCCAGCTCCACGTCGCTGTAGGCGGGCAGTAGAGCGTCGAAGCCCTCGCTGGCCAGGAGCGCCTCACGCCGGTAGGCGCAGTTCCCGCCGTTCACGTACGGGGCGCCGATCACGTCCGCGGCCGCGGAGCTGTCGGTGTACCAGGGGCCGAACGTTTCGTAGTAGTAGATGCCGTCCCGCAGCTGGCTGTACAGGTTCGACGGGTCGGTCCCGATCACGCGTCCGCCGAACGCCGCCTTCTCGGGGTGCTCGCTGCTCATGCGCAGCAGCTCACCCAGCCAAGTCGGCGCCGGCACGCAGTCGTCGTCGAGGAAGGCCAGCAACTGGCCCCGGCTGGCGGCGATCCCGGTGTTACGGGCACGGGCGATTCCCTGCCGCTCGGGGAGGACGATGACACGGAGGTCTGGACCGTGATCGGTGAGCCAGCTGTAGCGCGGGCAGCCGTCGAGGACGAGGACGATCTCGTACGCGCATGCCGCGGCCGCGAACTGCTCCCGCACGGCCTGTACCAGGCGTCGGCACCCGTGATCGCGGGCTGTCGCCACGATGACACTGATCACGATCTCCGGCGGTGGGGACTGGTGTGTGGTCATGACACCAGTCCCGTCGACTCCAGAGTGTCCCGCAGCGCCTTGGCCGTGCTGAAGAGGTGGCCGGTCATACCGAGACGAACTCCGGCTTCCACCCAGGAGGCAGTGTCGTCGGCGTACAGCGCCCGCTCCAGTGCGAACCCCGCTCGCTGCGCGGCCTCACGAAAGCAACGCGGATTTGGTTTGACCAGCCCCATCTCGGCCGAGCAAAAGACGCGGTCCGCCAGGTCCGAGAGTCCGTGAAATGCCAGGTCGTCGTGCAGCCGGGCAGTCGCGTTGGAGAGGAGCACGACACGGGCCCCAGCACCTCTGGATTTCTTCAGCAGTGCCACCACTTCCGCGTCCAGCTCGCCGTGGTAGGCGAGCCACTCGTCGATCGCGGACTCTCCCACCAGGCCGGTCATGGCCTGCTTCCAGTCCTCGTGGGTCATCTCGCCGGCCATGGCCTGGCGGCCAGGAGGAGACTTCAAGGCAGCGGCCAGGAGCGATCCGCTGTCTAGATCGTGCCGCGCTTCGATCTGCTGCGCGACGCCGGTATCGAACCTGATGATCACGCCGCCCACGTCGCAAACGACAGTGTCCAAGGCACTCGGTTTCACGGAGTCGAGCCCTCCCTTCGGCTGGGCTGCCGCCCAGCACGCTCGGGTCATCGGTACGGGGGAACGGCCATTGGCAGTCCGTGGCCTGCCCTGACTGGGCGGCCTGTCCCGACTGAGCTGCTTACTGCCGCAAGGAGACCTCAAGAAGCTGTGGCCTGGGTAGGGCGCGCGCTGTGGCGGATTGGGGAGGCTCCGTGGCCCGTTGTGGCGCGCTGTGGCGCGCCGCGCAACGGCCGACACGATCACTCACGTCTCGCGGGACCGCTCACGGTGTACGCCAGCCGGCCAGCTGGGGCTGTCGCGGGAGCGCGTCTGGATGAGCGCCGGTCCCGTCGGGGACCGGCGCCGGGATCAGCGTGTACCGGAGGTGGTTTCGCCGAGGAGGGCCTGCCGGAGATGAGGGTCGTCGAGCGAACCGACCCGCATGTGGCAGGGGAAGAACGAGCCTGCCGTGTGTGGCACCCCTACGACGCAGAGGCCCGCGGCCAGGGCCGCTGCAGCGCCCGTGGCAGAGTCTTCAAGTGCCCAGGTGTCAGCCGGATCCGAGGCGAGAGCGGCGCAAGCGGCCAGGTAGACATCCGGCTGTGGCTTGGGCGCGTCCACCATGTCACCTCCGACGATGACGACGCCCGAGAGGTCGAAGAACCTGCGCAGATGTGCCTCGACGACGTCGGTTGGCGCGTTGGACGCCACGGCAACGGGACGGGTGCCGGCCAACTCGGCAACCAGCTGAGTGGCCCCGGGCATGGGTGCGATGACCCTGTCGACGTGGCTGCGCATCAGATCGAGGGCCTCTTCGGCCAGAGCCGAAGAGGAGGCTGGGCGATGGAGCCGTTCAGCCAGGAATAGCCCGACCGCGGTGAGGTCAAGGCCCCTCAGACGGTCCCTGTCGGCTTCGTCGACCGCGGCACCATGCTGAGCAAAGATCGCATCGTAAGCGAGATCCCAGGCCACCTCGGTTGTGATCAGCAAACCGTCACAGTCGAAGACGACGGCGGCCCCAGGCCCTGGCCTAGTGCGCTGAGCGGCGTGATTTATCAACTATGTCCCTGCTTCCCATGCCATCAAACAGATGGAACACCGGACGAGATTGCGGCAGTATCCGCGAACAGTGGAATGCGAAAGGCGCGCTCTTCGGTCACCGACCCGGAGTGCTTTCCAGCGCGTTCCGCAAGCCGTGCACCAGTTCCAGGAATTCTGTGACACTCGTCCGGGCCGGATGTCGGCGGCGCAATTCGCGGCCCAGGTACTCGGCCCGACCGACGATGGCATGGACCAGACGCTCACCGCCGAGCGCTGACAGACCGGCCCGTACAGCCTCGTCCGGCTCTCCCAGAGCTGTCTGCGCCAGCGCGAGGTCGAGTTCGGCCACCGCCAGGCGGGTGGGCGCGACCGCGGGCGCCTCCAGAGAGCGGTAGTGGCTTATGGAGTCCAACGCTGCCGACTGCGCTTCACGGGGCCGATCCAGCCAGAGATATGACGAGGCATTGAAGGAGCCGATAAGGGCCCTATCGACTCTGAAGAGACCGCTCCAGCACGCTGTGAGGTTTGAGCAGAGAGCCTCGGCGCGCCGGGCCGCATCGGCGAAGCCCTCAGCGTTTCCCAAGCACGCCTGCGCACGGGCCACCTGCGCGATGAGGCGAATGGAGGCGTCACCCGAACGCGGTGCCACGGCCAGTCCGCGAGTCGCGGCGGTCAGCGCGTCCAGGGGCCGGTTGTCGTACAACGCGTCCGTGGCGAGAACGTCCTCGGCCCACGCGATCACTTCAGGAGCATCGGCCTGTTGTCCGTGCGCGGTTGCGTCCACCGCCCATGCTTCCACGGCCTGCTGGTGTCCCCCGTCGTGAGACAGCCAGGCGAGGACGACGGACAGCATTCCCGCACACCGGGCGATCTCACGTCCCTCCCGGAGGGTGTGCCGCCGATGATGCAGTAGGACGTGGGCGCGCTGGCGGTGTTCCATCGCCTCATCCCACAACTCCTCCGGCCTACGAGTCGGGTAGGCCAGGGCCAACGCGTCGATACCCGATTCAAGCTCGTCAATCTCCGAGGACGACAGGTCCGTGGAGACGACGCTTCGTGAGAAGGCTGTCGCCATATCGACGACTCCGAGGCGCTCGACTCCAGACTGCGGGCCGCATGAGAGCCCCAGGTCGGCCACAGTCACGGTGCAGCCGGACAGGCGCGAGAGTGTCTGTGCGAGATAGTCCGGCATCGGATGCTGCGGCGTCTGTCCGTCATTGACCCAGTGACCTATGCGTGACCGATCCGGTCGTAGGTCGGAACGCCCATTCAACTCAGCAGTCATCCATAATTCGCGTGCGAATGCGGCGTAGCTCAAACCGGTTTGGTGAATCCACCACCACAAGCGTTCATTTCGACGAACAGACGTCGAGCGCTCACTCATGAGCGTTCCAGGATCGCGCAGTTGGCCACAGCGAGTCCTCCCGAGAGGGTGAGACCTTGCCGAAATAGACAGCTATCTGAATCTGAACCGATTGCTCCGTGGACGTCCGCCACCACCGGTGAAGGGCGGCGGCCGCGGTGACGATGACGACCATGACCAACGCCTGGCACCATTGAGCTCCCGCCGGGCAGGATGAGGTGAGGGTGAGGAGCACTCACTCACGATCGTGTTCAACTCCACGAAGGAGAACAGTCGTTGGAGATCGAGCGCGGAGTGTTTGCCGCGGAGCTCACGCGTTGGCGCACGAATCGCGGGCTGTCCAAGAAGGCGTTGGCGGACCGGCTCAACGTCGACCGCTCGTACATCAGCCATCTCGAGGCGGGCCGCGAACACGGCAGTCCCGCCCTCGCCCGCCGGGCGGACACGGAACTTGACGCCGGCGGCGCCCTGTGGACGGCATGGCAGGGCAGCGACGCTTCCCCGTCGGCGGCCGAACAGAGCGAGTCGACAGCCAGCACAGGCCTGCTGGTCCTGGAGGACGACGCAGCCCTGGACTTCGACGGCAGCACTTTCCACCTGCGGATGCGCCGGTTGCTGCGCAACGACGGCACCGATCCCGTCAGCCGCTACCTCGTGCGTATCGCCGTGGACCGCTACCCCGAGGAACCAGAACGCTCCAACGCTCTGTATCGCAGCAACCCTTTGACCTGGGATGAACTCGGCCTTCAGGCTCACTGCAGCGACGAGCCGATGGAGTGGACCGTCAAACACGACCGCGACGCCGTCAAGGAACTCTGGTTGAAGTTCCAGAGCCCAACCCGCCGCTTCCCTCTCTATCCGGGCCAGGAAGCGGAGATCACCTACTCCTACAGTGTGAGCGCTGGCAAATGGGGCCCTTGGTTCCAACGAGCCGTCCGGTTGCCGACGCGTCGCCTCACCGTGGAACTCGCCTTTCCCTCCGCAGCCGAGCCGGCCGTCTGGGGGACCGAGACATCCCTGAGCGCGGACCTCGCACCACTGCGGACCCAGCCTCAAGCCACCACACGAGGAGATCGCACCGTCTTCACCTGGGCGACGATGGATCCACCCCTGCATGCCCGGTACCGCCTGGAGTGGCGCCTCAAGGCGGGACCCGACACGAAAGAGAACGCCTCTGTGAGCACTCTCTCCGCGAGCCAGGCCATGGCGAACGCCGGCATCATCCAGGACGGCGCTCCCGTCCTCGTCACCCCAGCGCGCCCGTTCGACCTGCCAGCCGAAGCAGACGAGGCCGGGCGCATCGTCGGTGAACTCCTCGGCGCCATCGACCGGGTCCGGAAACTGCACACGTTCGGCAAGGGAATGGGAATCGCCGCCCCCCAACTCGGCATCGATCGTTCCGCCGCAGTGGTCATCCCTCCGGATCCGGCCGCCGACCCGGTCGTGCTGATCAACGCCACGATCGAGGAGTCCTCCGCCGACCAGGACGAGCAGTTCGAGGGCTGCCTCAGTTTCTTTGACGTCCGAGGCCGCGTTCCCCGTGCCCTGAGCATCGTTGTCGCGCACGACGACCTCGACGGCAGCACCCGGTTGTCCCGCTTCACCCACGGCATGGCCCGCCTCGTCGCCCACGAACTCGACCACCTCGGCGGCGTCCTCTACCGGGAGCGCATGCGTCCCGGCGTCCTGCCGATCCCGGTCGAGGAATATCGAGACACCGGCCGGCAGTGGCAGTACGGCTGAGGCGAGACCAGCTGCTGGATGCCGGTCCTCTGCGCAAGTCGCCGCTGCGTCACCGATGTCGGCATGGCCGCCTCGTCTGGTCCCGGTCATCGCGGCATCTGCCCGTCCCCGCACGCCGTATGGGCCGTGGCTTTTCTGCTGGCGAGGTAGGCGAGCGCAGAGGTGAGGACCTGCTGGTGGGTGAGCATGCTCGTGTCGATGATGTGACCGCTGGCGTGGAGCCCGCTCACGGCTGCGCAGCAGCCGCTGTCCAGGTGACGCAGCCGGTCCGCGCGTCTTGCGGCGGCATCGATCGAGCCCTCGCCGGGCGTGCGGGCGGAGATGATGCGCTCTTTGAGTACCGTGGGGTCGGCGTGCAACACGAGGTGGTGTACGTCCGCCGACTCGCTCAGGACTGTCAGCAGCGCGGCCAGCAGGTCCTGGTCGACGACGGTCATCGGCACGATGACCGGGCCGCCGACGTAGGCGTGCAGACCGGCGAGAAAGACCACCACGGTCGCGTCCCACGGCGGGCAGCGTTGGTGGTCCTGCCACGCGCAGGGGTGGCCTCGCAGCGTCTCCCGGATGGCGCGGCTGATGGGCTCGAGATCGGCAACAACCGCGCCGGGAAGCTCGCCGGCGAGAGCGGTGGCGAGCGTTGTCTTCCCCACGCCGTACGCACCACTGATCCACACGATCATCTGTGTTGCCCTTCGCCTCAGGCGTTCTGCGGATCGGCTCGAACGGAAGCCATGTGGAGGTTGGTTGGCCCGGTGTCGGACGCGGCCCGGTCGACGCCGTAGAGGCGGATCACGTTGATGCTGAGGTCAGCGTTGGCGACGGTGCCGAGCGCGTCACCGCCGCGCGCGATGCGGCGCACCGCATCGACCTGCCAGCCGGTCGGTAGATTCGCGAGCCGTCCGCTGGTGGTCGCTCCCTGCCTTTCGTCTTCCTTGCGGTCCCACTCGGCGGTCCAGTCGTCTTCGGCGGGCGGCGGGCCCAGTCCCTCGGAGCTGTGGCGGCCGGCCCAGGCCACGGCTTCGTCGAGCGGCATCCGGGCCTGGTAGCGGTTTTCACGCTGGCCGCCCAACACCACAGTGCGCCATTCCGGGGGAAGGCGATCGAGAGTGCCGAGGAGGGCTGCGGCGGTGTCCCCGTCGGGTAGTCGCTGCGGCGAGGAGGGCTCCCACAGCCGTGTCATCTGTGCGACGTCGACCGTGAGTTCGCTCGCCGTGCTTGCGACGGACGAGCGTGTCGCGCGAAGGGAGTCGGCGCGGGCGAGGAGCCGGTACATCGCGGCCTGGTCGCAGGCCGGCAGCCTGGTCCAGACATGGCGGGCGCGCAATTCGTCCCAGGTGAGGAGGGTGGCATCGTGGGCAGCCGTTTGGACAGCCAGCTTGTCGTGCTGGTCGGCCTCGGCCAGCACGCCCAGCGCGGCGTCGATGCGCGCGACCCGCGCAGGGTCCTCCACCAAGGCGTCATCGCGGGCGAACGAGCAGGGGCCCAGATGGGCACCGAACAGGGAACACGGTCGCCCCTGCTCCTTGCTGCGCTTGCCGCAGTCGTACAGGGCGAGGCAGACGACTTCATCCGGTGTGGTCCAGGTGGCCCACACCGCCCCGCCCTCGGGGCGCGCGAGCGGGCGGATGCGGCCCGCGTGCTGCTCTGGGCCGTGCTCCGTCAACTCGCAGAGGACGGAGCCTCGTGGCATCCCTGGAATGTCAGGACGGGCGGCAAGTGCGTGGGCGCGTAAGTCCGTGGTGACGGCGATGCGTGCACCGCAGGTACGCGGGAGTAGTGCTGATGACACGAGGTGGCCCTCTCGTTCAGGGTGCGGTGGCACACGAAAGTCGGATCGGTCGCAACGCGGCAGCGGCGGAAGGGAGCGTGGCGGCGCCCGGCGAGCTGGCCGTCGGGCGAACGTGGGAGCGGCGCGAAGGAAGGTCTCCAGCGCAACGTCGCCGGAGCGGCGATGGGATCGCCAAGGCGACGGGGTGCCGACCAGGTCAGGGGATGCCCCATCGTGATGGGGAAGAAGTCAGCGTGGCGTTGCTGACGCTCTCGGGAGCAGCCCCACACCTGTGGGGAGAGGGCGTAGATCAGGACGGCCAGGATGCGGCGTTCGGGTACAGCCCCACCGGAGTGAGGAGGCCTCTTCGCTGTACGGACGAACGCGCGCAGACTTGAGTTCAGCCCAACCTCCACAGGGGTGAGGGGAGAGCCGGTCGGTCCGGGCTCGATGGTGTCCCGCCGAGTGGTGTAGTCACTGGTCGAGCTGATTCGGTTTCTGCTGTGGCGGAAACTGGTGATCGTCCGCGGTCGGCTGCGTCGTGAGGAGTTCGGCCATGGAGGCTTCGGAGAGATAGCGGCGGTCGAAGACCTGCCATTCGTCGTGGAGTTCGGCCAGGACCGCGGCGGCGAGCCGGTCGAGGGCTGCGGGGTTGGGGAAGACCTGGACGACGTCAGCCCGCCGTTTGATCTCCCGGTTCAGCCGTTCCAGCGGGTTGGTGGACCAGATCTTCTTCCAGTGCGTGGGCGGGAAGTCGGCGAAGGCGGTGATGTCGACCGCGGCGTCCAGCAGCATCCTCTTGACCTGGGGGAACTGCCGTCCGAGCATGTCGGCCACCACGTTCAGCTGGGTGCGGACGGCCTCGCCGGTGGTCTGCGCGAAGACGGTGCGGATGGTCGCGGCGACCATCTCTCCTGAACCCTTTTCGATCACGCCGAAGACGTCCCGGACGAAGTGGACCCGGCACCTTTGCCAGGCGGAGCCGAGGAAGACGGTGCGGATCGCGGCCACCAGGCCGCTGTGGCTGTCGGAGATGACCAGCTGGACGTTCTCCAGGCCGCGGGCCCGTAAGGAACGCAGGAACTTCGTCCAGAACGGCTTCGACTCGCTGTCGCCGACCATCAGCCCGAGGATCTCGCGGTGACCGGTCACGGAGATACCGGTGCCGATGACCACGGCCTGGGACACGATCCGGTGGTTCACCCGGGCCTTGCAGTAGGTCGCGTCGAGGAAGACGTAAGGAAAGACGGTGTGGTCCAGCGGCCGTTCCTTGAACGCAACCAGTTCTTCGTCCAGTTCGCCGCAGATCCGTGACACCTGCGACTTCGAAATGCCGCTGTCCGCCCCGAGTGCTTTGACCAGGTCGTCGACCGAGCGGGTCGAGACGCCGTGCACGTATGCCTCCATCACCACGGCGAACAGGGCCCGATCGATGCGCCGGCGCCGCTCGAGCAGCGAAGGGAAGAACGACCCGGTCCGCACTTTGGGGATCTTCAGGTCCAGGTCGCCGGCCTGCGTGGTCAGTAGCCGGTCACGGTGACCGTTGCGCCAGGTCGTGCGCTCGCTTGAGTGCTCGCCCGGGGCGGCACCGATGGTCTCGGTCGCCTCGGCCTCGATGAGTTCCTGCAGGATGCGCTCGCACAGCATCCTGATCGTCTCAACTCCGTCGGCCGTACGTAGTGACTGAAGCAGTCGCATCAGGTCAGACTGGGACAAGGCCATCGTGCACTCCTCCGGTTGAACTGCCCGTTCACCAGGGAGACTTGCGCGATGGCCTGCCCTTGTTCAGGGAGCAGGCAGCAGCAGCGGGTGCACGCCCCGGGCAGACACCCGCGCATTCACGAACCTTGACCAGCTACACCACTCAGCGGGACACCATCCCGGGCTCGGCACCGTGTCCGGGTCATGGTGTTACCAGGCCTCGTCGGTGAGTGGCTTGGTGAGCAGCAGACCGCAGCCGTAGGCCTTCGCGGGGCCGAGCCCCTCGGCGAGCGCTCGGTGGAAGGCGTCAGGGCTCTGCACCGTTCCCCGCGCCCGGAACGTCCTGGAGATCACGGTGATGGCGTGGTTGCCGCCCTTGATGCCGGTGATCCGTTCCCGTTCACCGACCTGGATGTGGTGGGGGGCGACGTCGACGCCTTCGGCGGCAAGGCGGCGGCGCAGCCAGGATCCGCATTCGGCGACGGTGGACAGGGAGAGGCGGCGCCGGGTGGTGGTGTCGCGGTACGAGGGGTTGGCGATGACCCGGAGGTCCACCTCTTGGCCCAGCCCGTACTCGTACTCGACGGGGAATGTGCTCGCCTGGCTCAGGCGGCCGCTGTCGAGCAGCGGCTGCCAGTCCGGCCGGTCGGGGGACTGGACGACGACGGCCTTGGGCGGGCCGGCGACCCGGCGCTGCTCGGCGTCCGGGTGGGCCGGGCCGCGGTCCGCGGCGTACAGGACGAGGGGCGGCCGCTCGGCGGGGACCGCCGTACTCAGTGCGGGGTCGCGGAAGCCGGCGAGGACGAGTTGGTGGAGCCGGTGGACGTCGAGGCACTCGTTCTGTTCGGCGGCTGGCAGGGCGAGAGCGGATCGCCAGCCGTTGTAACCGGACACGACGGCCATCGGGGCGACGGACGGGCTGGTCACGCGGCGCCTCCCGGGGGCTGTGGGGTGGCAGGGCGGACGCGGCGCAGTTCCAGGTGCAGCAGCCGGTGGTCGCGTTCCTGGAAGGTCGTGGGGACTTGTTCGGGGCTGGCGATGGTCCCCGGGCCGGGCGGTGTCTCGGTCCACACCTGGGGGTGGGGGTCGGAGGCCTCGGCGAGCAGGGCGATCTGTTCGGGCCAGGTTTCCGGGGGGAGGTGGGTGGTGCTGTGGTAGATCGGGTGGGCGGGCGGGCAGGAGCGCCGGCCGAGGTAGAGCGGCCGGGCGGGCCGGGTCAGGGCAGCGGCGATCTCCTCGGCGAGGTCCTTGTCGGGAGTGCTGAGGCCGGCGAGGAAGGCTGCGTCGGCGACGTACTGCTTGATGATCAGGACGGTCGTGCGGCCGGTGGCGGTTTCGTTGGCCTGCAGGGTGCCGGCGGGGTCCGGCTCGAGGTTGCGGGGAGCGCCGTATGCCGAGGGGATCCGGGTGGCGGGGGCGGGATGGCCGCCTCCGGCGGTCTGGTGGTCCACGGCGGTGCGGCCGGGGCGGTCGGCGCGGACGGCGAACTGCAGCGTGGCGAGGGCGCTGAGGTCGTCGTCGAGCTGGTAGCCGAGGGCGTTGGCGACGATGCCGATCACGCCGGATTTGGTCGGGCGGACGGTGGTGGCGCGTTCTTCCCACTGGGAGGTCGTGCCCCACGACTGCATGGGGGCGGACAGGCGCAGCAGCACGGTGTGCATGTCAGTGTCCCTCCACGGTGAGGACGTCGGGCAGGGGCGGGGCGTCGGCTCCGGTGGGCGAGAGCCAGCGCGCGGTGCCGCCGTTGAGGTGTGCGGCGCTGGTGAGGTAGGCGGTGAGCCGTTCGGCGGCTTCTTCGCCGGCCGGCGGGTCGATGGCCGTCTCGTAGGCGGCGGCTGCGGTCAGTGCGATGTCGCTGGTCGCGGCGATGGACAGGGTGGGCAGGGCCGCAGATCCGGTGCGGCTGCTGCGGGCGTTGGGCAGGGTGTAGGTGATCGCCGTGGTGAACAGGTGCTCGGCACGCTGCGCGGCTTCCTCCACCTCGTCGTGGCTGGCGCCGGAGGCGGCGAGGTTCTCGCGCAGCTGGCGGCGGTTGAGGCAGGCCCAGCGGTAGAGGGTGCCGGAGGACAGGTGCTGAGCTCCGAGCATGCCGACGCTGCCGATGATGCCGCCGGTGTTCCAGTCGTCGAGGGCGGTGAATTCGTCGGTGAGCAGGACGTGCGGGTCGACGGACAGGGCGTGGGCGACGGAGACCGCGGAGCGGATCCTGCCGCCGGGTATCTCGGCGAGGAAGCGCCCGAAGAGAGCGATCTCCAGGGCCAGGCCGGGGGCGAAGGCCTTGCGGGCAGCCGCGACCATGACGTCGGGCAGGGAGTCGGTGAGGTCGGTTGCCGGGGTGTCCTCCGGCGGGGGCTTCTTCCGGCCGCGGGCCCGGGGGCCGTTGCGCATGGCGGTGGCGATGCGCGTCTCCATCTCCTTGCGCGCAACGCTGGTGTCGTCCCAGTACGTCAGCATCACCTCGGCCAGCCGCGTGGGGGCGGCGGCGGGGACATAGGTCATGGCCCGGGTCTTGTCGGGCTCGGCCGGATCGACGCTGATGCCGGTCGCGAGCACGACCAGGAGGGCGGCGGGCACGGCGTCCGCGGGGTCGATGCCCCGTTCCTGGAGGCTGAGCGCGGTCTGGTAGGGCAGGAGGCGAGAGCTCACGCCTTGCTCGTCCACCATGCTCTGGGCGCGGATCCAGGTCCGGGCGGGCCTGATCAGGGCCTGGGAGGAGACCCGCAGCCGTTCGGTGCCGCCGAACAGCAGCGTCTTGGGCAGCCCGTCCATGTCCCGGTTGAGGCAGACCCCGGCCACGGTCGTCAGGCTGTGCACGACGACGAAGTCGCCAGCAGCAGCGGTGGTGTCGATCGTCCGGTACGGGGCGGCGGAGGGCGCCAACACAGGGGTGGTCATGCGGTGATCGGGTCCTTGTCCTGGTCGTTCACGGTCGGGGTGGTGGCGCCGGATGGGGGTGCGGTGCGCCGGGTGGGGGCGGTGAAGAACAGCTGGGACCAGCGCTCGCGTACCTCGCGGTCCCAGCCGGCGAGGTCGTCGAAGAGGCTGCTCCAGCGCGGGGCCATCTGCCGGCTGGCCGCGTAGCGGATCAGCCGGCCGAGGTGGGGGCGCAGGGCGTCGACGGAGGTGGTGCGGACCATGACTTGGAGGGTGGCGCGGGTGGCGGGGTGGGCGGGGCCGAAGCGCCCGCCGGAACCGAAGGCCCGCATGAGCCGGGGGAGGTCTGCCCTGCCGTAGAGCGGGGCACGCCGGTTGGTGCGGTGATGGACGGCCATCAGCGCGGCGGTCTGGAGAGCGGCCTGGTGGTGCTCGGGGGCGAGCGGCCGGGTGACCAGGGCGATCGCCGGGTTGTCCGGCTGAGGGTTTCTGGCCCAGCGCTCCAGATCGGAGACCACGGAGCGCATGTGCGAGCTGGCCAGCCACCGGCCCATCTGCACCGCCAGGGCCTGCCCGGGAGAGTCGGCGTACGCGGGATTTTGTCCAGGGCTGTCGTCGGCACCGGGCGAGGGCAGCGAGGGCGGACGGGATACCTCGGTGAACAGGTCGTCGTCTTCGGCGCCCGTCCCGGTCAGGGCCGCGGCGGCCAGTGCCGCGGTGCGCATACCGTCACGGACGGGGTCGCCACTGGGCGCGGACGTGGCCTGTTGGAACAGCAGCTGGTCCCGCTGGGGGCCGGGCAGGTTCAAGAAATCCTCCTGGAGCAGGGCGGAGGACCCGAACGCGGGCGGCAGGACCGTCCCGGTGGCCGGGTCGTCGCGGCGGCTGGGTGTCACGCGGGCTGCCCGCCGCCGGAAGGACATGACGGCCAAGGCAGCGTCCGGGCTACGCGGATCGGCCAAAGCCGAGCCCGGAATGTGGATCAGCTGCTGGTGAAGGATCTTCCGGTTGCTCGTGGCCAGGCCCCATGGCCACCACGTCGGGCGCCCGGCCGGTCGCGGTGATCGCCGTGCGCGCGGCATGGGCCCAACTGCCCGGCGGGGCCGTGCTCCACAACGCCAGCAGCGGGGCGACGTCGTCGTCGGAGGCGATCCCTTCCGCGGACAGCTGTTTGCCCTGCTCGGTGCCGACGACGTCGCGGCTGCCGTGGCGGACACCATCGCCCGGGCGACCATGCCGTCGGCGTCGGGCAGCAGCAGCATGCGCCGGGTCATCCAGTTCAGGCCGTCGCACTCGCTCTCGGGCAAGAACTCGGCGGTGCCCGCAACGCGCGGCGTGTAGGTCCACTGCCCGCGGCCGGGGCCGCCGGACACGGGCATGAGCCGCCAGGCAAGCATCTCGGCGACGCTCCCGGCTGGCTGCCACATCACGCCGCCGGAAGCAGCGGTCGGCCGGCCGAAGTTGCAGCCCGGGCCGAACACGGCAGTCTTGGCGGAGATCCGCCCGCCCACCGCCCACGTCTGCTGGACCAGCAGCAGCTCCGCGGCCCGGCGCCCGTCGACGGGAACGGAGGTGTGCAGGTGGCGGTGGTCGGACAGCAGCGGGCGCCCGCTCGCCGCGGTCAGGTCGAGATACAGCACCGGCACGGTCGCCTCGGGAAGACCCGCGAGGCCGTGGAGGGCGGCGTCCTGGAACAGCGGCCGGTCGGGCGCGAACAGGTCCAAGTCCGCCGCGTGGTCGTGCACCCACGCCACGGCCGCGGACAGGTCGATGCCGGCGTTGATGTTGTCCCAGTAGGCGGTGTCGTCGGTGGGCGCGCAGCCCGCGCTGTAGGCGACGGCTGTCAGCAGGCGGGCGGTGGCCCCCCACAGCAGGGGGTCGGGGGCCCCGAGCCGCAGGCGGCCGGCGTTCTCCAACACCTCGGCCAGGGAACACAACAGGGTGCGGCCCGTGTCGTCGAGGGCGGTGATCCAGGGGCGCTGGGCGAGGCTGAAGCTCGGACGCCCGCTCATGCCGGCACCTCCGCGGTCGTGCCGGCGTGCGCGTCGAGCTGGTCGGCGAGTTCGGTGAGCGCTCTGGCGTCCGCGCTCGTGCGGGCCAGGGCCTGGGTGTTGGCCGCGGATCGCAGCATCCGCGCCAGCCAGGCCTCCTCGGTCGTTCCGGGGACGTAGACGTAGACCGCCAGGGCGTGCTGTCCGTCGCGCGAGGCGCGTCCTTCGGCCTGCAGGGTGCGCTTGCCGCCGGTGAGGACGTCCGCGACCACCGTGGCCCGGGGCGCGGTGGTGGCGTGGGTGCCTTCGCCGTCGAGATTGCGCTCGCCGGCGTGCAGGTTGATTCCTTCCAGCGCGTTGAAGACCACGACCTTGCACCGGCCCAGCTGGAAGGCCTGCCGCTTGCGCTCCCGAAGGCCGACGTCTTCACCGGTGATGTCCACGACCCGGTGGGGCAGTTCGCGGGATTTGAGCTCCCATGAGATGTGCTCGACCAGCGCGTGCACCGTCTCCAGGAACCAGGTGGGGACGCAGACCTGGTAGCCCTCCGCGACGAGGTCCGCGACGACCGCGGCGACATGAGCCGTCTTGAGGAAGGAGGCCCGTTGCACTCGGCGCAGCGCGGCCTGCCGCCCGTCGCCGTGCAGCGCGGTCTCATCGTCGGTGGCGAGACCGACCTCCTGGCGGAACTCGTGCCACGCCTGCGCGTACTTGCGGCGGTCGTCCGCCGACAGCTCCACCGGGCGCAGCTCGCGGGCCTGGTCCGGCAGCCCGAGTTCCTGGGGGGAGGAACTCGCCCCGACGGCACTGTCGTAGAGCAGTTCCTTGACCCGCTCCACATCGTGGGCGTTGTCGACGTGGTGCCACCGGCCGCCGGTATCGGTAATCAGCTCGAACCCGCACTCGCGCAGCCAGTCGAGATAGGCACTGCGGTCGACATCGCCCGGCTCCTCGGCGCCGGTGACGTGCGCGATCAGGTCGGCGACGTAGCGCGTCTCGTGCGGAGCGGTGAAGGGAGTCGCCGACAGCCGCAGCCACCAGGGACGCTCTCCGTCCGCCCGGTCCATGATCCGGGCGTGCAGGCGCGAGCGGATCGACATCGGGTCCGCGAGAATGTGGGACTCGTCCGTGATCACCGCCCCGAAGTCGACCCGGCACCGCCCCGACTGCGCCGCGATCGCTGCGGCCTCGTCCACGGGAAGCGTCGCCAGCGGATGCCACGGGTGCTCGAACAGCCTCCACATCTGCTCGGGGTTGATCACCACCCAGCGTTGCGCGCCGGTGCCGAAGAAGTCGATCGCGGCCCTCCAGGCCGGCACCACGCTGAGCTTGGTCACCACGAGCACCAGCTGCACCGGCAGGCCGGACACCGTGGTGATGGCCATCGGCGTCTTGCCGGACCCGGTCGGATCGGCCAGCAGAAAGCCCGGAGCCCCCAAGGAGTACGCGGCCCGCATCTTCTCCACCCGGGGCCGCTGGTAGTCCCGCAGCTCCGGCTGTTTCCGCTCCCGCGCCGACGCCGGTGGTACGCCGTTGAGGACGTCCTGGACCAGCCGCTCCCACGAGTGGCGGGGAGCGGCGAAGTCGGCGAGTGCGGGCGGAAGCCGCCGCCCGCGGTAGACCGGCAGGCCCCACCTGGCGTGCCGGGCGACGCCCGGGTACGGCGGACACCCCGTGGTCAGCACGTGGTACGGCTGGTCCCGGCCTGTGGCGCCGGGCGGACGGCCGGGTTGGGCCGGAAGCGGCTGCGGGCCCTCCACCAGGGCGGGCGACGATATCTCCAACGAACTGAACTCTCCGTAGTTTCACCGCGTGGCGGGCGGTCGATAACTGAGCCGACTGTGTGGTCTGCGCTCTGTTGGGATGTGGTTGGGGCGTGGCGGCCCGGTCGGGTGCTCAGGCGGCTCGGCTCAGGGCCTGCTGCACCCGGCGGGCGTCGCGGCGGCTCACCCGCTCGTAGAGCTGGATGGCCTCCCGGTAACTGGCGCGCGCTTCGTCCCGCTTGGAAGCAGCGTGGAGGGTGTGGCCGAGCAGCTCGCGGCTGCGGGCGCGCCAGCGGGTGACGTCGAGTTGGTCGAACTCGGCGACGGCGTCCCGGCCCTGCGCTTCGCCTGCTGTGAGGTCGCCCGCCTCGGCGTAGGCGCGGGCGAGCCAGGCGAGTGCCCGGCCGGCATCGAGCGGATCCCGGGTGTCGAGATCTCGGCCGGCGTCGAGGGGATCGCGAACGTCGAGCAGGGTGCTGCGGGCTGAGGCGAGCGTCTCGATGGCCTCAGCCGGGCGGCAGGCCTTGAGGAGGACCTGCCCCAGGCAGACGTCGGTGATCGCCACACTGCGCTGGAAGGTGATGCGGTCCCGTTTCTCCTGGCTGGTGCGGCTGAGGGCTACCCGCAGCGCCCTCGCCTCGAGGAGGAGGGACTCGGCCTCTCCCAGCCGGTCGGTCTCCAGGGCAACGGAGCCGAGTTCGTGCAGCGCCTGCGCCTCAGCGCGCTGGTCCTGGTCGGCACGGGCGAGCGAGAGGACCTCGGTGAACGCCTGTGCGGCCTGATCGAAACGCCCGGCGCCGCGCAGCCCCACCGCCGAGGTGCCCAGCAGTTCCCGCTCGGCAACCCGGTCTCCGCAGCGGCGGGCGGCCTGAAGCCCGAGTGAGTGGGATTCGAACCACAGGGGATAGTCGTGCGTGGCCCTCAGCAACGGCCATAGGGCATGCGCCAGTTGATACAGCGAGGTGTCGAGCTGCCCAGCGTGGGCCGCGCGGATCGCCGCAAACAGGTTGTCCCGTTGCGCAACCAGCCATGCCAGGGCCGTCCCCTCCTCGCCGTCGAAGGCGAGCGGCTCCACGAGCGGATGGGCGTAGTCGCGGGCGACGATGCGGTGCGTGGGCGTAACGATGGCCTCGGCCGCGGTGGTGTTGGCGAGAAAGAAGTCCAGGGCTCGGCGCAGGACCTCGTCGAGTTCGCCGCCGGCGGCCTCGGCCTGGGCTTGGCTTCGCGCGTGGACGCGGGCCGCGTCGTGGAACCGGTAGACGGCTCCGCGCACCGGGTGCTCGCGGCCGGGAACAGACTCGAGGAGGTGAGCGGCCCGCAAGACCCGGAGCTGCTCTGCGGCGTCCGCATGGGTGAGGCCGCAGACGGCAGCGGTCAGCGCCGCGTCCACGTCCAGAACGAACAGGCTGCCCAGACGGCGGTACACCATGGCGGCCGGGGTATCGCCCGGCAACGCCGCATACGCGTGATCGAGGGCCGCGGACACGGCCGCCTCCTGACGGTTGAGTGAAGGACGGGAGCGACGCAGCAGGTTGTGGTTGCCGCTGAGCGTCGTCGTCATCGCGGCGAGGGAGCGGCCGGGATGTGCTGCCAGCTCGGTGACCGCCAGTGCCAGTGCCATCGGCAGCCCGGCGCACAGGTTGGCGATCTCCCGGGCAGCCGCAGGTTCCCGGCCGATCCGGTCCTCGCCCAGGCAGAAGGTCAGGTACTCCAGGGCAGCGGCCGGATCGAGAGGGCCGAGGCGGTGGAGGACCGCGCCGTCACCGGCGAGGCTCGCCAGGTGCTCCCGGCTCGTGGCCACGATGATGTGGCCGCTCCCGCCGGGCAGGAGCGCGCGGAGATGGTCGGCGTCCACGACGTTGTCGAGCAGGATGCCCATCGGCCGCTCGGCTGTGACCGAACGCCACCACGTCGCTGTCTCCTCGACGGCCGCGGGCCGCGCGTCCGGACGCAGTGCGCGCAGGAAGCGGCCGAGGATCTCCGCGGGCCGGGCCAGGGATTCGGGCGCATAGCCGCGAAGATCCGCATACAGCTGTCCGCCGGGAAACCGATCGCTGAGCTCGTGCAGCAGCCGCGTCGCCAGCGCGCTCTTGCCGATGCCGCTCGGCCCGCTGATCACAGCGATCCCGATGGAACCGACGGGCATCCGGTCCAGGCGGGCCGTCAGCCGCTGCACGTCGTCGATCCGGTCGGTGAACGCGGCGGGCACCGGCAGCAGCTGGCGGGGGACGGGCAGCGTGGCGCGTGCTGCGTGGACGTGGACTCCGCCGTGGATGAGGCCGGCCTGGACGGTGGGCCCCACCAGGGTGCCGCCTGAGATGATGTTGGCGGTGCCCGGCTGGATCAGGCCTGCGGCCGGGGCCGGACAGGCGCTCTCACCAGATGCGGGCTGTGCCGCGGTCACAGGCCGGCCGCCAGAGCGCGGACCCGCTCGGCGTCGGCCGGGCGCATCCCCTCATACAGCCGCTCGGCCTGCTGGTAGTACTCGCGTGCCTGGACGGCATCGCCCGTGCCGCGGTGCGCGTCACCGAGCCATTCCAGCGCGCGGGCTTGCCAGCGGGTGCTGCCGGCGTCGGCGAGCGCGGCAAGACCCGACATCATCTCGCGGATGCCGGTCTCAGCGTCGCCGGTCAGAACCCGGGCGTGGCCCAGGAGGGTGAGTGCGCGGGCGGCGTCGTACGGATCGTTGACCTCCAGCAGGTCGGCGCGCGCCTCGGCGAACACCTCCAGCGCGCGGCCGGGGGCCTCGGCGAGGTCGATCTCGCCCAGGATGATGTTCGCCAGGGCGACCCCGCGCGGGTAGCCGCAGGAACGCCACAGCGCGATGGCCCGGGTCAGAAACGGACGGGCCTGCTCCGGCATCCCGGCGTCGCTGTGGCACGAGCCCAGGCCAAGGAGCGCTTGGCCCTCGTCCCGGAGATCGCCCGCATCGCGGGCCGCGTCACACGCCTCGCCGTACCAGCGGATGGCGTCCACCACCCGCCCCGCCGCATTCAGGCCGATCGCCCCGGAGAGAAGCATCTGCCGTACCGCCGCCGCGTTGCCCGCGCGGCGCGCGGCAGCGAGTCCGATCTCGTGGGCGGCCGCCCACAGCTCGTAGGGGTGCCGTCGAAGGAACAGCGGCCAGAAAGTGTCGACCAGCGGCCACACCAGGTCGTCCCAGCCGGCGGCCTCCGCCGCGCGCAGCACTTCCAGGAGGTGCCCCTCGTGCGACTCCAGCCAAGCCAGAGCCTCACCGTCGCCGTGGAAGGGGGCCTGATCGGGCGGCAGTTCGGTCACCGTCGACTGCCAGAGGGTTGCCTGAGCCGGGGTGAGGCGGAGCTGGGCCTGCGTGGAGATCGCCAGCATCCACTCGCAGAGACGGCGCAGTCCAAGGACGCGTTCCTCTTCCGGGTCGTGCTGGAGCGCCAGCTGCCGGGCGTGGTCGCGGGCGGAGGGGATCAGCCGGTACCGGGCGCGGCCGCCGCGCTCGGCCAGCGGCTCCAGGAGCTGCTCTTCGGCGAGGATTTCCAGCCCCCGCACCGCCCGCGCCGGCGGCAGCTCGCAGACCGCCGCTGTCAGGTCCGGGTCGACGTCGCCGGTCGGGAGCAGGCCCAACCAGCGGTAGATACGCTGCGCCTCCTCCTCCAGCTCCTGGTAGGCGCCGTCGAGTGCCGTGTTGGTGATCATGCGGGCGGGGTCCTCACGGTAGGTGTCGGCGGGAAGGCCGCGGTGAGCCAGGCCATCGGTGATGGCGGCGACGGAGTGCTGGGGGCGCGAAGCCAGGCGGGCGCCGACCAGGACCAGCGGGAGCGGAAGGCGAAAGCACCGGTCGGCCAGGCGGGCGGCGTCGAGGGGTGCGGCCTCGATCCGGTCCTGTCCCGCGAGGGAGGCGAGGAGCTGGATGGCTGCCTGCTGGGCGAGGGGCCGCAGCGGGTGGCAAACGGCGCCGTCAACGGCCAGGTCCGCCAGGGCGCTCCGGCTGGTCACCACGGTCGAACTGTCTTCTGCGGCCGGCAGAAGCGGGCGGACCTGTCCGGCGTCGGTCGCACCGTCGATGAGGACCGCGACCGACCGGCTAGCCGTGACCGACCGCCACAGACCGGTCAGCTCCCCGAGTTGGGCGGGAGGACGGTCGATGCCGAAGGCTCGCAGCCATCGCCGCAGGACCGCTTCGGGGCGGATGGACTGCTCCGGGCCGGACAGGTCGACGTACAACTGACCGCCGTCGTAGGCACTGTCCAAGAGCCATCGCACGGCCAGCGCGCTCTTTCCGACTCCGCCGATACCGCTGATGACATGGAGACGAGCGCCAGCATCCCGCGCGTCGTCCAGGGCGCGCCGGTCCGCTTCCCGATCCGTGAAGTGCCGCGCACATGGCGGGAGCTGCCGGGGAATCGGCAAGGGCACGGCCGACACGTGGTGGTGGACGCCTCCGTAGATGCGGCCGGCCTGCACCGTGAACCCCGTCAGGCGGGCCTGGCCGCCGATCTGGTTCCCGCTCATGCCGCGTTGCTCGCTTCGCGGTCCCCGGCTGGCACCGGTGCCCAGGGCTCGGACACCCTGGCGTCTTGGTCGGCGCGGAAGCCGGCGGACGGCAGGCTGTAGCGAGCCTGCTCGCAGGCGACGGCCGCCATCACCCAGGGGAGCGCGGGCAGCAGCGTCAGCACGAGACAGCAGGCATCAAGGGCGACGCTCACAGCAGACCTCCGCCGAGCGATGCGGCCCCACACAGGAGGTCGTGCCCGGTAGTGCTCTGGGCCGGGATACCTCGCGAGGCAGCGGAGTAACGGCTCAGCGTCCAGGCGGCGTTGATGAGTCCCGTGTGGGAGAAGGCCTGCGGGAAGTTACCGGTCTGCCGCTGGAGGTGGGGATCCCACTCCTCGGCCAGCAGGCCGACGTCGTTGCGCAGGCGCAGGAGTCGCCCGAACAGGAGGTGCGCCTCCTCGAGGCGGCCGATCGTCGCCAGGGCCTCGACGAGCCAGAAAGTACAGAGGAGGAAGGCACCCTCGTCGCCCGGCAGGCCGTCCACACCGGGACGCGCCCCCGCAGTGGTGTAGCGCAGCAGGAATCCGTCCCTGGTCGACAGCTCACGCTGGATCGCCTCGACCGTCCCGATGACCCGTTTGTCGTCCGGTGGCAGGAAGCCGACCTGCGGGATCATCAGAAGGGCGGCGTCCAGGTCGGTGGAGTCGTAGGACTGGGTGAACGTGTTGCGTCCGCGGTCGAAGCCCCTCGCGCACACGTCCTGGTGGATCGCCGTGCGCAGCTTCCTCCACCGGGCGAGCGGGCCGTGCGCGTGGCCGGCCTCAACGAGGCGGATAGCGCGGTCGACTGCGGTCCAGGCCATCACCTTCGAGTGGACGAAATGACGGCGCGGGCCGCGGACTTCCCAGATCCCTTCATCGGGCTGGTCCCACTGGGTCTCCAGCACCGTGACGAGGGTGATCAGTAGCTGAGTGCTGTCGGGATCGCTGTCCAGGCCCCACCGGCCGGCGAGGTACAGGGCATCGGCCACCTCGCCGTAGACATCGAGCTGGAGCTGCTTCGCCGCAGCGTTGCCGACCCGCACGGGCACCGAGTTCTCGTAGCCCGGGAGCCAGCCGAGTTCGGCCTCTGGCAGGTCACGTTCGCCGGCGAGGCCGTACATGATCTGAAGGTTCTCCGGGTCCCCGGCAACGGTGCGCAGCAGCCAGGCGCGCCAGGCGCGGGCCTCGTCGCGGAAGCCGGTGCGTACGAGCGAGGACATGCCCAGCGCGGAGTCCCGCAGCCACACATACCGGTAGTCCCAGTTGCGGACGCCGCCGATCTCCTCCGGCAGAGAGGTGGTCGGGGCCGCGACCATGGCGCCGGTCGACGTGAACGTCAGGGCCTTGAGCGTGATCAGCGAGCGGACCACCGCGTCGCGGTAGGGCCCGTCGTAGGAACAGTGCTCGATCCACGCGAGCCAGAAGTCCTCCGTCGCTTCCAGCGAGGCCTCGGGAACCGGCACCGCAGGCGGTTCCTGATGCGAGGGCTGCCACGAGATGGTGAACGCCATCCGGTCACCCGGCGTCACCAAGAAGTCGGCATACGTCGTCTGGGACTTGTTGTAGGTTTCCGCCTCCGTGTCGAACCACACCGAGTCCGGGCCGGCCACGGCCACCGTGCGCTCCTCGTGGGTGTGCACCGTCGGCACGACCCGGCCGTACGCGAAACGCGCTCGCATTGCCGAGCGCATCGGGACGCGGCCCGAGATGCCCTCCACGATGCGGATCAGCTGGGGGGCGCCGTCACCTGGGGGCATGAAGTCGATGACCCGGACTGTGCCGTGCGCGGTGTCCCATTCGGTCTCAAGGATCAGGGAGTCGCCGCGGTAGCGGCGCCGGGTAGCAGGCGGCGGGGCGTCGTCGGCGTGGGCGGGGCCGATGCGCCAGAAGCCGTGCTCCTCGGTGCCGAGCAGGCCGGCGAAGACCGCGGGCGAATCGAAGCGGGGAAGGCACAGCCAGTCCACCGATCCGTCCAGGCCGACCAGCGCGGTGCTCTTCATGTCCCCGATGAGCGCGAAGTCCTCGATGCGGGACGTCTTTCGGGTGTCCAGGGGGGACGGCGGCAGGATGCTCGGGGTGGTCACGACGGTCACGGCACCTCCACGGGCAGGCTGGTGATGAGAGCCGACGCACCGTGGCTCGATTCCGGGCGGCGCTGCATCAGGGAGACTTGCCCGAGCTCCTGGTCACGGTTGGTGCGGACCAGCTGCCAGCCCAATTGGTCGCGGTAGTGGGCCATCAGCGGTTCGGGCACCCGGCACCGCACCCACTCCGGCGGGTCGGGCCGCCGTGCGGCGTAGTCGCTGACCCACATCGTCATCAGCCACCCGATCCGGTCGCGGCGAAATGCCGGGTGGGTGTGGGTCATTGTCATGATCCAGGCACGCTCACGCCGCTCGGCGGACGTCCAGCCGGGGGCGGCGGAAGCGGAGCAGAACAGCACGCTGCATCCAAGGACGACCGGCTCGTCCTGCTCCTTGAAGAGGCCGATGACCGTGGCGGTCGCGTCCGGCTGGCCGATGAGACCGAGCACGGCGTTGGGCTGGCCGTAGCTGTGTTTGCCGCGCTCACGCAGCCACCGCTCCCGCTCTTCGATCATGGCGGTGACCGGCTCCAGATCCGCAGTGCTCACCCGGCGCATCACGTACACGAGGTCTCGTCCCTATCGGCTCGGAGCGGCGGCGGTCACGGGCAGGCACTGATCCAGGAGCCGGGCGTAGGCGTCGCCCATCATCTGGGGCACGACTGCGACGGCGAGAGCGTGCAACTGACGCAGGTAGGGCACCTGGCTGTCCGGAGAGCTGAACGGCCCCCCGGCCGGCTCGTCGTCACGCCGTGGCACGGTGCGCCCGGTTAGGTACCGGAAGGTGACGATCTTGAAAGTGAGCGTGGCGTGCGTGAGCCACGGCATCGTCCGCAGCAGCCGCAGGTGTCCCTCCACACCGCGTCCGGAGGGATCCGTCAGGACAGCCCTCTCGGCGCGGAGCGCCTCCAGCAGCAGCCGTGCCTCCACCCCGCACCGGGCCTCGACGAGCTCGTGGACTGCCTCGTCGGCCATGGGCCACTGGGGAACGGCGTGCAGCAGACACGCGGCGACCACCTGCGGCGGGGCGTCCGGGGTGTACCGGCCCAGCGTGTTGGCCACGTTGACGGCGTGGCTCAGGGCGTCCACGCCGTCGGTGGTCTGGCCGGGGCTCCACTCGGCGGCGAGGTGGAAGGCGGTCTCTGCTCGTGGGTCCTGGCGGGTACGGGCTAAATAGCCGGCCACGATGGTCCTTTCTATGAGGAGATCACTCGGTGATGCGTCGCCCGTGCGCAGCGCGTCCGCGCAGAGTCGGCGTCGGGAGAGAGCGAAGGGGTGTAGGGCGATGGCTTGCCCCTGTGGCAGGCGGACCAACGGGTCGGTGGTTCAGTCCTCCTGGCGCTCAACGGTGAGATCGGCGCCGAGGGCTTGAAGGCCGCTGGTGAGGTGCTGGTAGCCGCGCCACACCGGGTGGCCCACATGCAGGACCGATGTCCCCTGTGCCACGAGGGCGGCGATGACGACGGCCGCGGCGCCACGGATGTCGCCGACCTCCGTGTCGGTGGCACGCAGCTTCGCGCCACTGCGGACGCGGATGACCGGACCGGCGGATGAGATGTGGGCGCCGAATCGGCTCAACGGGGCGATGTGGGTGTCGCGGGACGGGTACACGCCCTCGGTGATGACTGAGTCGCTCCTGGCCTGGGTCAGCATCGCCGCGAGCGGCGGTCCGGCGTTGCTCGGCAGAAGGCCTTCACCTGTGACCGCTTCGACTCCGTTCAGCGGCCCGGCGGACTTCGCTTCGACGCACTGGGCGCCGGCCGCGCTGAGCGAGATGCCCGTCCTCGTGAGGACCTCGGTCAGGCCCTCGGTCAGCTCGTGGAGCGCGATGCCCTCAAGGTGCACCTCACCGCCGGTCGCCGCGGCCGCGCAGATCACCGTGGCGGCCTCGTCGCGATCGCCAGGCACGTCGACCTCGCCACCGGCAATCCAGTCACTGCCGGCGACGTGGAGCCCCTCCTCGTCCTGGTCGACGATGACGCCGCGCTGGCCGAGAAAGGCGACCGTCTCCCGGACCTCGGGCTCATGGCTCGGGTTGATGATCAGGGAGTTGCCCCGGACCCGGGCCGCGAGCAGCAGCGCCGTCACGGTGGCGCCCCTGCTGGCGCCGAACCGAGTGGCGACGTCGACGCGGAACGGCCACAGCCCGGTAGGACAGGTCGCCGTGATGCCAGAACCGTGGGACTCGAGCACCGCTCCCGCTGCCCGCATGACGGCCTCGTGGCGGTCGGTGGGGCGGGGACAGAAGGCGTCTCCGCCGGCGCGAGGCCACGTGACTCTGCCGGTGCGCGCCAGCAGGGCGGCAGCCAGGACGGGCGTCGTCCTCACCAGCCCACCCAGGGCAGAGTGGACCTCGTGACGGATCTGCCCGGTCGGTTCGAGCGTGAACGTGGATCGGTTCGCGTCCATCGCGGCGTGCCAGCCGGAGTACTGCAGCAGCCGCTCGTATACGACGAGATCAACGATGTCCGGGGCGCGACGCACGGTGACCGGGGCGTCGGCAAGGAGGGCGGCAGCAATCAGGTGTAGCGCCGCGTTCTTGCTGCCCTGCACCCGGTAGCGGCCGCGCAACGGGCGTCCGCCGGACACGTTCAAGACCGCCTCGGCGGGTACATCGGGCATCTGTCCGGCTGAGGAGAGCACCACGTCATCTGCCTTTCACACGCCGGACGAACGCAAAGGAGGGGACAGGCGGCCGGCGGTGGGCGGCCACGCCGGATCGGGAACGCGCGGCGTGCCTGAGGGCGCGCCGGCAACGTGTTCCAAGGCGGGAACCAACGCGTGCGGAGGGGTGAACGGCCCGGATGGGGGACGGCTGATCCACCACAGGCCGTGCGTCTCGTCACGGGCGCAGCGGGCCGGAATGGACACGAAGCAGCCGGTCAGATACCTGGCCCCGACCGGCCACGGAAGGTGCGCGGATCGTGCCGGAACGACAAAACTCCACCGGTCACCAGCGGCGAGGACAGCTCCGCACTGGACCCCGCGCCGCCGGAGGTGGTGCCAGGCATGGGAGGCGACGGCCTCGGACACCTCGACCAGGTCGAAGTGCCGACCGAGTCGCACGGCGGTCGCGACGGGGCTGCGCCATGCGTCCCCCAGTAGCTGGACGCCTTCGAACTCCGGGCCCTCGCGGGAGAGAAGGTTCGGGGGCCAGGTGTCCGGTTGTTCCGGGCGCCGAAATGCCTGGGCCAGCCTGCGCGCCCAGCTGGCGTGACCGCCGAGGGCGGAGGGCTGAGCCAGAGCGGCGGCTGGGAGGAATCCGGCGGGCAATTCCCGGGACAAGGCGGAGGTGTTGACGGCCACGGTGGGAGATTCCGCTTTCGAGGGCAGGGCGGTGGACTGGGGGCGCGAGCCCCGTGGCGCACACGGTGGCGGCGCCTCGGCGGCATAGCACCGGCCGGCTCGCTGGGGTGCCGTGCAGGCAAGCCGGCGGTGACGCGGGGCGAATCCGGGGCGCCGCGTGCGCGCTGTCTGGGCGATGCGAGGCCTGGATATACGGCCGGGCGTGACGGCCGCCGCCGAAAGGACGGCCCGGCAGTGCAGGGCGTGGGAGCGGCTGGCAGCCGGCTCATCGCGGTGCTCAACGTCGGTGTCGGGCATGCGGGCGCACAGGTCCTCTGAAATATGGGGAGTACGCCGAGTCCGGCGTACGGCATGGGAATGTCTCGCTCACGACCGCGGCCGACCGAGTGGCCTTGCTGCCGCGGGGAAGCCCCACTCTGGCGCCCCGTCACGCGCGATTCCACCGTTTCAGGGGTCTCACTTCTGTCCCATTTGGCCGGTACCCGTCTCACCATGACGGCCCTATTTACTCCGTTATGGGCGTAGCGGTGGCTGGAAATGTCATCAGTCCATCTGGCCGAAGTCCCACATCGGTACCGGACTTCCAAATCTCACGACCTGTCGACGAGCGCTGGATTGCTCTGATATGCGGGTAATACGGGACCAAAGGGCTCGTTGGGTGGCTGCGAATGTGGGACCGAAGTGGGACTGGTTGAGTGCTGCGCCATTGCATGCGAACGGGCACTGTGGGGTGTACCGGGTCCACCAACTAGGAGCTGAAGACCTCCAGTTGACGGAGCCCCTCTGCCCGAACGGCCCGCATGAAAGCGAGCACACCGTGACGTTGTCCCCCCGCTCGTTGGCGGGCATGACCGTGCACCCCCTCGGGGTCGGCTGCCGGCCGATCGGCGGCCGGGTCACGGGTTCCGGGTCATCCGCCCGTCGCAGCGCCCTCCAGGACGACGATGCGCGCGACGGCCTCCAGCGGGCAGTCAAGCGCGGGGCGACCGTCTTCGACACGGCCGACATCTACGGTCTCGGGCACAGCCAGCGACTTGTGGGACAGGCCCTGGCGCACGATCGCGACCAGGTCTGCATCTCGACGCGGGTGTCATTCCGCGGCACAGCCGCACATCGGTATGCGCCACCGCACCTGCGGCACCAGCTGGAACAGACGTTGGAGAACCTGCAGACCGACTACCTTGACGTGGTCCTGCTCGATGACGGTTTCGGCCCAGGGGACTGTTTCCTCGCCGACACGGCAGTCACCCTGAAGGACCTGCGCACCCGGCAAGTTATCCGCGCCGTCGGGCTGTCGCTGCCGATCGAATCGAGTGCAGGCGATCCAGCCGCCGGCGCACGCATGGCCCACGTACTGGAGGCCATGGAGCCCGACGTCCTGGCGGTGCGCTACAACGGGCTGAGCGTCGCGCCCACCATTTCCGGCGAGGACCTGTTCGCGTACGCCGCGCGCAAGCAGCTTCCGGTCCTGATCTGTGAGCCGCTCGCCCGTGGCCTGCTCACCGGCAAATATGGCGCCCCGCCCCACTCCGCACCCGTGCTCATGCCCTCGGGCCATCAGCTCAGCGCCGAGCAACTGGCAGCGGTCCACGATGGTCTTGAGCCCCTACGGCGGCGCTTCGGCGCTGATCCGGCCGCACTTGCACGAGTGGCCCTGCGGTTCTGCGTCGGCCGGCACGACCAGGCCGTCGTCCTGGCCGGCTTCAGTACGAGCGATCAGCTCGAGCAGAACTACTCCATGATCGACGAGCCGTTCAGCGAGGACGACCTCGCCTTCGTCGATGACATCTACCGCCGACTGCGTGTACGGCTTGCCGACCTCAGCGAGGCGGGCGGCCCCGTGTCCTGACCCAGGCCGGGCAGGCCAGCGCCTTACGCCCCTGCCTGGCCCACCGGAGAGACCCTCCAGTGATGTGAGGCAGCGCCCCGTACTCCTCCTGCCCTGTGGCCACGACGTTCTCCACCCCCACCCCCAAGGGTTCGGTCCGCTACGCGCTGGCTGACGCCCGGACAACCCAGTCGGCGCGCCCGGTCCTTGACCGGCGGACACACAAGGAGGCTCACACATGGACGGCTACCTGACTCGCCGGCCCCATGAGCAGCTGCGGGCCCAGGTGCGCTCCTTCATCACCGAGGAGATACGCCCCCGCCTTCCGCTCAAGGGCGTCGACGCACGCACCGACGCCACTCTCATTCGCCGCATGGCCCGCAAGGGATGGGTGGGCCTCACCATTCCCAAAGCGTACGGCGGCCGGGGGCAGGGGCATGTCGCGAAGCTGATCGTCACGCACGAGCTCGCGCGGGTCAGCCCCGGACTGGCCGCGGAACTGCAGGCTTGCCAGCTGGGCCTGGCGGGTCTGCTCAACCTTGGCTCTGAGCAGTTGAAACAGACGTGGCTGCCGCGCATCGCCCGCGGAGAGGTTCTTCCGACGATCACCGTCACCGGACGGGACTCGGGCTCCCATATCAAGGGCATCACCGCCACCGCCCGTAAAGACGGCGACGAGTGGATCATCAACGGCGGAAAAGCATGGATCGGCGCCTCTCACGTCGCGGACGTCCACTGCGTCGTGCTCCGAACCAGCGATGGGACGGGCGACAACTGCCTCACCGCGTTCCTCGTGGAGGCCGAGCGAGAAGGGGTCCGACTCCTGCCGCATCAGGAGTCCGTAGCGCTCCAGGGCTTCTCCTTCGGCGAGGTGCACTTCGACGACTGTCGGATCCCCGACATCCATCGGATCGGCGAGGTGGGCGAGGGCGAGGCGGTCGCCTCGTCCTCCAGCATCTTGTACGGGCGGCTGAACCTGGGAGGGGTGGCCCTGGGCATCCTGGAGGCGATCCTGGACACCGTCGTCGAGCACACCACGCAGCGGTCCTTGTACGGGAAGCCGCTGATCAAGCACCCCGTGGTCAACGACCAAGTCGGCGAGATTCAGGCGAATGTCACCAGTGCGCGGATGCTCGCCTACCTCGCGGCGCATCTCCTCGACCGAGGTGAGGAGGCCGACACCGAGCTGCTGACTGCCAAGTACAAGATCGCCGAGAAGGCAGTCGCTTCCGCCACCTTGGCCATGGAGATCTCCGGCGCCTACGCCCTCTTCCCGGATGAGTCGCCGATCGCGCAGCTCCTTCTGGACGCGCATGCGATGAGGCCGCCGGCCGGCACCCCCGGGATTCAGCGGTTGCGACTGGGACAGCAAGCCGCCGGACTGGCCAAGGGCGTGCCGTGGTCCCGGCGGTTTGCGTCTCCTCGTCACTCAGGTGTGCTGGAGCGGCTCACCGGCGATTGATGAGCTCCGTGATCTTCACGGAGATACCCTTGATCAGTTGCAGGCCTTCCGGACCCCACTGCCGCTCCTCGGTGTCCACCACGCAGACACTGCCGAGGACGAGACTCTCGTCGTCCGGGTCGAAGACGGGGGCACCGAGGTAGGAGCGAACGCCGAGCGCGTTGGCCACGGGGGTACCCACCCAGCGCGGGCTGTCGCGTACGTCGTCCAGCGGGTAGGCCTTCTTGCGCCGGACGACCTTGGGGCACCAGCCGTCCTCCAGCTCCATGTAGCGCGGGATGTCCTCGGCAGTCGCAGCGCCGAGGACGCCGTTCGCGACGTGAAGGCCGCCGAAGAACTGCCAGTTGAGGGTTCGCCAGTTCAGCATCGACGATGGAAGGTACGGGATGTGGGCTATGTCCGCGGCCTGCTTGGCGACCTCGGCGGCGATCGCATCAAGCTGATCGTCGGCAGTGTTGTGCAGGCCCAGCTCCTGCAAGCGGGCGTCACGCCGGTGCGCGTCGGGGTCGGAGTCGGGGCCGTTGTCGAGGGCCATGGGTGGCTCCAATCGAGGAGAGAGCAGCAGATTTACAAGATCACGGCCTGGGCGCGGGCGGCCTGGGCGACGACGGCGATCAGTACCTGTTTCACCGAGTTCGCACGCCGCGCGTCGCAGGTCACGACCGGTACGTCGGGGGAGAGGCCGAGCGCGTCGTGCACCGCTTCGGAGGTGTACCGGTAGGTCCCGTCGAATTCGTTCATCGCCACCACGAAGGGCAACGCCCGGTCCTGGAAGTAGTCGACTGCGGGAAAGCAGTCCTCCAGGCGGCTGGTGTCGACGACCACCGCCGCGCCGACGGCTCCGGCGGCGAGCTCGTCCCACATGAACCAGAAGCGCTCCTGCCCCGGGGTGCCCCACAGGTACAGCAGCAGGTTCTCGTCCAGGAAGGAGATCCGTCCGAAGTCGAGGGCGACGGTGGTTTCCGTCTTGCCGCCGACGCCTCTGAGGTCGTCGACGCCCAAACTCGCCACCGTGAGCGGGGCCTCGGTACTCATTGGGCGGAGCTCACTGACCGCCTGGACCATGGTTGTCTTGCCGACACCGAACCCGCCCGCGACGAGGATCTTCAGCGGGATCAGATCAGCAGGCGTGTCCGGACCGCCCGTCCGCGGCGGGACTGTCGGGGACGTCCATCTTGTGGAGTGCACGGGAGAGCCTTCTCAGGAAATCGGGTTCGGGAGCCTCGTCGAGGAGGACGGTCAGTCGGTGGGTGAGAGCACCCTTGTCGATCAGGTCGGAGATCAGGATCCGGGCGACCAGGAGGGGGTAGGGGACGCCGACAACGACGTCCCCCACCGTGACGGACTCCGCCCTGCACACATCCAGTACGCGGCGGTGCTGGGGTGTCAGATCCTCTAATTCCGCGGCCGTACGGGTAACGCTGACGAAGGTCCTCAGGTCGAGAAGATGTCTGGGTTCGGTCCGCCCGCCGGACACCACGAACGGCCGGCCCGTCGCCCTTTGAGGACCTGCCTCGCTGGAACGCGGATTCGTGCCCATGTCACACGGCCGCGTCAGGAGTCCGGGTCTGCGTCGCGAGGTACGTCGCCGCCCGGGTCGCCAGCAGAGCCATTTCGTGTCCGACTTGGCCGGCATCCGCCTTCGGACCGGTGACGACGGCCAGGAGCGAGTTCTCGCCCGCCGCGGTCACGAAGAAGGTATGCGTGTCGAGCTGGGCCACGTGCTGGCGGACCAGACCCGGCCCGCCGACCTCCATGTCGGCACGGCGCATGAGCCCGTAGGAACTTGAGGTGATGGCGGCGAGGCGATCGGCGTCGTCCACGTGCAGACCCGTCATGAGGTGCGTCACCCGGCCGTCGACGCTGGCGATCAGCACCGTCTCAACACCGGAAACACGCTCCTTGAAGCCGTCAAGCAGCCAGGTCAGGTCGCTGGCGGCGGGCGGAGGAGTGTTGTTCGTCGTGGTCATCAGCGTGACTCCTGTGGGGGAAGAGGCTAGTTGTCCGGCTGGTCGGTGGATGCGGGAAGGGGCTGTTGCGTGTGCTCGGCCGTGGCCTGTCCCTGCTGGAACGCGGCCATCAGGCCCGGGTTGTAGGCGCCGGCGGGGGCCTGAGCGGGGGCCGCGGACTCACGAGGAGTCCGAAGCTCGGGCGCCATGTGCTGACCGCCCTGACCACGCCGGGGGAGAGCAGGAGGCTGCCCCGGCGCAGCGGCGGCCGGCTCCGGCGCCACCCCCTGTTCCCCTGACGCCGACGAACCCGCGCTGGAAAGTCGGCGGGGCAGCGACGGCCCGCCGACTGCGGAGCCGGCGTACGTGGAGGGCACCGGACCCGAAGGCCCGCCGTGCCCGGGAGACTCTGCGCCAGCCAGGGCTGTGCGGGTCGGCGCCGTCGGGACGAGAGCCGGCATCGCACCGGTGGACCGCACCGGCTCGGAGGACGGAGCCACGGACGGGGCGACCAAGAGCTGGGCGGGCAGGAGCAGTACGACGGTGTTGCCCTCGGCGGACGGTGTCAGCTTCACGCGGATCCGGTAGCGCCGCGCGACGATGGCGACCACGCTGAGACCGGTCCGCCCGTCGCTGGCGTGATCAGTGACACTGAAGTGCCGGGCGTTGAGCAGGTGCTCAAGCCGGTCCACCACTTCGGTGGGCACGGGCAGGCCGGAGTCCCTGATCTCGATCCGCAGTGCGTCACGGGCGGGCCTGGCACTGACCACGACCTGGGTGCTCGGCGGCGAGAAGACGGTGGCGTTCTCCAAGAGCTCTGCGAGCATGTGGCTGACGTCCTGCGCTGCCTCACCCACGATCGAGCCCTTGAGCATCAGGGGAAGGTCGACCCGCTTGTAGTGCTCGATCATGCTCACCGCGGACTGCAGCACACCGTAGATGTCCTGGGGCTGCGAGAACCGCTGGATCGGTGCGCCGAGCGACATCAGGATGCTCTCCAGCCGCCGGATGGCCAGCATGAGGCTCTGGTCGACCCGGAAGACACGCTTGAGGAGATCGCCGTCCTCGACCTCGTTCTCCAACACGTCCACGTACTGGACCGTCTTGTGCAGCAGGACCTGAACGCGTCGAGTCAGGTTGAGAACGACCTCCTTCCACCGGCGCTCGGCGTCCGCCGCGGCGTGCTCCAGGATCGATTGCATGACCCTCTGGGCAAAGGGCTCCAAGGAGGGGGGCATCCCGGCGGGGGTCTGTGTCGGAGCGGCCGGCTCGTCACGGTGGACCGCCAACGCGTCCGTGATCAGCTTTCCGACCGTGACGCTGACGGTTCCCGCGATTTCACCCGGGATCTTCTCCATGAGCAGCTGCAGGTCCAGGTGGCCCGTTTGCTGATGTTCGGCTTCATCCGCAGCCTGTCGTACGGCCTGCTCGACCTGGCGCTCCTGCTCCTCGACCAGTCGCGTGTTCGCCGAGTCCAGTGCGCGTCCGCCGCGCACCAGGGCGATGACCGCGACCAGCACAGACACTCCACCGGCAGCGGCGAGCACGCCCACGGTCGGGCCGATGGCTGCCACGAGCACCGCGGTCCCCGAGGCGATCAGAAGGACCATGGTCGCGGTGAACGCGACGATCGCCTTCAGCCGCGAGCGCAGCGCGGCCACGGCCTCCAGACTGCGGGGCACGTGTTTTCCACGCGATCGGCCGCCACGACGGCCTGGCATATCGGAATCAAAGGGCCTTGACATCGAGATCCTTGGAAACAGGGGACAGAAACACATGGGCAATACCGAGGCCATGCCATCGGAGGGGGCCGATGGCGCAGGGCGGATGAGCGTGCCCGACCAGGGCGGGACAGCCCGGCGGATGGCAGCTCCACATGACCTGAGGCCGACAGGGCGCGGTGCAGACGGGTGGGGAATCGGCTCACGTCGCGAGGCTTCCGACGAAGCGGAGGGCCTTGTCGAGTTCCTCGAGGCCGATCAGACGACTGCGCGCCTGCAGCATGTCGACCGTGCCGTACGCGCCGAGCTCGCGGCAGCGCCCGGGAAGGGTTTTCCACACCGGGCCGAGCCCGAGGTAGTCGACTGCCGACCGCAGCCTGTCGGTGCTGGACGATCCTTCGAGGACGCTGTTCGCGCGGGCGTGCCGCACCGCCAGGTCGTAGTCGAGGACTTGGGCCTTGCGCACCGCGACATCCGCAGACCAGATGGTGTCCCGGGCCCTCATCCATGTGCCGACGACAGCCTGTTGCCCAGGCACGAGCACGAACTCGTCCAGCTTCGCGTACTCGGGCTCGCTGCAGATCCAGGTGACCAGGCCGCGCATCTCAAGCCACGCCAGGGCGAGGAAGAGCATGATCCTGTCATAGATGGGGCTGGCGGCCACGACGTCCTCGGGCACGCACAACGCCATCCCGGGCTGGTCTTCTCCGCCGGCGGCCAGCTGCAGGAACTGATCGATGAACCAGTGCTGTTGGCGGAACAGAAGGAGCGGGACGGCTTCCTCACCGATCTGGGCTCGGCCCCACAGTGCGCTGGGCGCCGCGCTCTTCGTCAGCCACTGGAGTGCGTGGCGCGAGCAGAACCGTGACCCCAGCCACGCGGCCCCAACCTGTGACAGCCCCGGCACCGACTCGCGCGCGACCACGGATCGTTCCTTCTGCAGGTGCTGCTCCATGCCCTGCTCTTCGGAATCGAGCAGCCGGTCGTCGGCGCCCAGTGCGTTGTCCGCGGTGATCAGGCTGCGTACGACGGCGAAGGTGAGATCGTCGAGCTGGTAGGCGGTCGGAATCGGGAGCCGCTCGACCGGCCGGTCGAGGGCCAGGAGACGACGAGCGTGAGCGGCGTCCAGCACGTACAGGCTGCCTTCACTCCCATCCTGGCGTTCTTCCACAGAGGCCAGGAGCAGGGCGCGCCGAGTCGGCCGGACGAACTGTCTGACGTGCGGATAGTCGTGCGATCCGATCGCGACAACGTCGTCATTCAGGTGAGCAGTGGCCACGTACATCTGGGCCGCCACGGACGTAGAGTCGAGAAGATCCAGCCCGTCGAGGTACCACGCACCGTCGACGCCGGCCACGGGAGCGGTCGGGTGGAGCATGGACGTGGACCACCGTGAGTCGACCAGCATCGCCGCGGCACGGGAAGCTCCGTCGAGGACGCCGGGCAGTATGACCTCGCGGTCCGGGGCCGGGCCCATCAGGAGATCGAAGTCGATCCCGAAGAGCTCTTCCAGCACCAGCCGGGCCAGGCCTTCAGGCGTGGATTCGCCGGAGGCCCAGCGCATGTAGGTGGAGCGCGCGACACTCACGGGAGTGCCGCCCCGCCGGGCGGCGACCCGCTTGGCGGCCTCTGCGTAGAGGCCCTCGAAGCGTCCCCAGCTCGACCACCGATTCTGTTCGAGAAGAGCGCGGAGCAAGGTTCGGAACCCCGGGGACTCGATCGTGGAGGCAGACATTAGCGATCTCCCACCCCGTCAGTCCTGATGTCTGCGGCCGCCGATGAGCCCGCGCCCTGGCGGTGCACATCCCGTCCAGTGCGGCACCTCCACGCCACGCCACGGCCCGCTCGAGACGCCGCTCCTCCACTCGCGGCTGTTACCTCCTGCACCAAAGACGCGGAGGACAACGCGACCAGTGCAACGGCGCCGAGCCCTGGCAAGCACGGCGGCCGTCGATGCTGGCGAGGAAGCGGAGAGGGAGTCATGGCCCTTTCAAATCGTGGTCGGAGGAGCCGGACAGGAAGGAGTGGGAGGCCACCGGGGCGGGCACCGCCGTCGGCTGGTTCCGGCCACGGGGGATGGGCCGTTGCAGTCAAGACGTGCCGCGCGCCCCGGTGACCGGCTATGGGGTGAGGGGATGAGGCCCTCGTCGGGGGTCACGGTCTCGACCGGAGAGATGGCTGGCGGATTCGGATGCAGCCTCGACGAGCTCCGCCAAGTGCTGGGCGGAGGAGGTGCCCGGGACGACCGCGACGTGGCCCCCTTGACTGAGCACCCACGACAGCGCGGCGGCAACGTTCCCGGCGAGCTGGCCGGAGCACAGAGGCCGGCTCGCCACGTACGGGACCCCGGCATCCCGACATATGTCGAGGACCGGGTCGTCCGGGTCCTTCAGGTTGAGCGGACTCTGGACGACGTCGATGCGTGCGTAATGCGAAGCCCAGCGCACGTCTTCCGGGGGAGCGTCAGCCAGCCCGATGTGCCTGATCTTTCCCTCGTCCCGAAGAGCGTCGAGAGTCCCGATCTGATCCGCGAACTCGACCTCGTGGTCGAGTCGGTGCAGGTAGCACAGATCGAGCCGGTCCACGCCGAGGCGACGAAGACTGGCTTCCACCGCGGCACGAAGGTATGCCGGCCGCCCGACCGGGGCCCAGTGGTCCCGAGTCGGCCTGACCATCCCCACCTTCGTGGCAATGAGTAGGCCTTCGGGGTAGGGATGCAGGGCCTCACGAATCAACTCCTCGACCAGGTGCGGGCCGTACGCGTCCGACGTGTCGAGGTGCGTGATGCCGTGCGTGCGCACTGCGGTACGCAGCAAGTCGAGCGCGGCACTTCTGCTCGTCGGCTCACCCCACGCTCCGCGGCCGGCGAGATGCATCGTGCTCAGGCCAAGGCGGGAGACGATGCCGCCAGCAATCTCGATCTGCCCACCTGCGAATTCGGTGTTCATACCGCAGCTACCGCCTTCATGGTGGTGGCAGTGGAAATGGCCTCGGTGCCCAGGAAGGCGGCTGGCCTCAAGATGCCGGATCGGAGGCGCAGCGCGCCTTGATACAGCCAACGCGGCAGTGAGAGAACGACGCGTGACGGGGGCTCGGACTTCGTCTGGTGGTGCGAGGTAGCCGAGGCGGGCGTCTGCGCGGAGGGCACGGAATCGGCTTTCTCTGCACTTAAGGTGCACCACGTCGATTTGCCCCGGCTGTCCGCTCGAGGACGTGTGCCCCACGCCAGAGCAATCGAGTCCACGATCATCAGGCCGCGGCCGTGCTCCTGCTGCGCGTCAGGCTTCTTGAGTCGAGCTCGCCCGTCACCGAGATCGCTGACTTCGATCTCCAAGATGCTCTCGCTATGCGACAGCCGTGTGTCGACATGTGCGCCGTTCGTGTGCTCGATCGCGTTGGTGAGCAGTTCGGTGATCAAGAGGCAGACGGGATCGACGAGGTCGGGCAGTCCCCACTCAGCGACTTGGGCGGCGGCTTGCCGTCGGACGATGCCTACTTGGCTCGGGTCGGCAGATACCGACCACTCCGCCGAGGGGGCCGGAGGCTTGGTCATGGCGTTCTCCTGCGCTTCTCGTCTTCCCTTGCCCTCTGACGGGACGAGACGGGCGCCGGCGGCCACAGCGATGGAACTGGCTTCCCTCGGCCACTGACGCATCGGCCGCAGGCCAGCTCCGGGGACTGAGTGCCGGAGATCGAAGGCCGTGCCTGGCCGCATGAGACATCCCTTGATCAGAGCTGGAGGCGCCTTCAGAGCGCCGTCTGTCGCGAGCTGGTCACCCTAGAATGGACCGTAGAATCTTCAGTTAGCAACTTCAGGCAGAAGATTCACGGATTTTCTTCAGGCAGTGGAGGCTTCATGGACCCGGGCCATGCACCCCGACGCCCTCGTACGGCACACTTGCTCCGTAGCCGCCGACGTGGGTCGAAGAGGGAGCAGCACCGTATGAGCACCACTTCTCGTGGATCCGCCGGGAAGCGTCGTCTTCTCGGCGAGCAGCTCCGTGCGTTGCGTGAATCTTCTGGGATGACGATCGTGCAGGCCGGCGCCGGCATCGGACGGTCGAATCCAACGATCAGCCGCATCGAGAATGGGAAGCGGACGCCGCTGCTGATCGAGCTCAAGGCGCTGGCAGACCTTTACGGCGCTGACGAGGAGACCACGGCCGCCCTGCTCAAGCTGCTCTCGGAGATCAGAGACGACGGCTGGTGGGATGCGTACAAGGACGTGATGCCTGCCAGCCTGGTGAATTACGTGGAACTTGAAGCCGAGGCAGCGTCTTTGAAGGTCTTCGCGCTCGCGGCAGTGCACAGCCTGCTCCGCACGGAGGACTACCTTCGTGCAGTTCTGCGCGCCACTTCCCCCAACGCCCCGGCCAAGGAGATCGACAGGCTCACCGCGTTCCACTTGGAGCGGCAGCGCCAGTGCCTGCTGAAGGCGGAGAACCCGGTCGAGCTCATTGCCGTCCTGGACGAAGCCAGCCTCCGACGTGAGGTCGGAGGCCGCGCCGTGCTGCGAGGGCAGATGGAACACCTGCTCAACTGCATGGACAACCCCAACGTCACCGTGCAGATCTTGCCCTACGACAAGGGCGCGCACGGTGCGCTCAGCGGCTCTTTTACGATCTTGGACTTTCACGATCCGTCCGAGCCGTCGGTGGCCTACGTGGGCAGCCCCGGCGGGAACCTCTACCTGCAGAAATCGCCAGACATGCGGCGCTTCGACAAGACGCACGCGGCTCTCCGCGGTTCCGCGCTCGACGGGCCCGAGTCCGAGCGGTGGCTGCGGAATGCCATCAAGGAGATGTGAGCCATGCTCGCCCCCGATCTGAGCACCGCCGTGTGGCGCAAGGCCAGTAAGTCCGAGACCGCGCAGGGATGCGTTGAAGTCGCCTCTCTGGGTGGTGACTTCATGGCCGTGCGCGACAGCAAGAACGTGACCAAGGCTGCTCACATCTACCCGGTCAGTGACTGGCAGGACCTCCTGGCTCACCTGCGGGGTGAACGCCCGACCGCAGGTCGCATCGTTGTCACCGTGGCGGATCAGCTGGTGATCCTGAGAGACGGAGACGGTGTGGCCAGCCAACCGCACGAGTACACGTTCCACGAATGGGCGTGTTTCCTGGACGGCGTGCGGAGCCGCGAGGCGCAGTTGATCGCCGCGTAACGGACAGCTCGGAAGGGGGCCGGCGAAACATCGTCGGCCCCCTTCGTGTTTGGCCGAGCATGTGAGCACCCCTCCACGCCGTGCATGCCGAGATGGGCCGGGACGAGAGAGTCCTCAGAGAGCCATGCGAAGCTGCCCCGCCTTCAACGGCGGCAGGGTCAGTGCGCCCAGCCGCAGAGGCGGTTGATGACGGGAGGTTCGCGTACGGGGTCACGGGGGGTGTCTTCCGAATCCGTCACAGGCAGTGCTTGCGATGTCACCAGCGAACAGCAGGCCAGATGAAGAGGGAAGGAAGTTTCAATGAAGTTGACCCGTCAGTAACTCTGTTCGGGGGTGCCGCTGCCGAAGCCCTTCCTGACATGCTGTGAGCCATGGCGACACTTGACGGACAGCCCGTGACTCCCGATGACCTGCTCCCCTTGGCACTGACAAACCTGGGCCACTTCACGTCCATGCGTGTTGGCGCCGACGGCCGGATCACTGGTCTCGCTCTGCATTTGGAACGACTCGTTCGGGATTGCAAGACCGTGTGGGGGGCCGACTTGGACAGCGTCCGCGTCTGCGACTACGTTCGCCAGGCCCTGGACGGACACGATGGACCGTGCGTTATCCGCGTCACCATTTACGACCCCACAGTCGACATGGGACACCCCGCAGATGCCGATCAGCCGCGTGTGTTGGTGACCAGGCGGCCTGCCGGCGCCATGCCGCCGCCACCATTGCGTGCCATGAGCGTTCAGTACGAGCGAGACCTCCCTGAGGTGAAGCACACCGGGCTCTTCGGCGCGCTGCACGCCCGACGCGCAGCGCAACTCAAAGGATTCGACGACGCCTTGTTCGTTGGACCCGACGGCCACGTGTCTGAAGGCGGCACGTGGAACGTGGGTTTCATCAACGACCAAGGCGTGATCTGGCCGAAGGCTCCGGTGCTGCCGGGCGTGACCATGGCACTGCTACAGCAGCACGTCGACCATCAGGTCTCCGTCGTCTCCCTCAAGCAGGCCAAGCGCATGCACGTTGCGTTCGCCACCAACACTTCCATCGGCGTCCGTGCGCTGTCAGTCATAGACGACACGCCCATGGCAACCGAGCACCCGGTGCTCAGCAGGCTGCGAGAGGCGTATATGTCGATTCCGGGCGAGACGCTGTAGGAACAATCATGGCGGGGGTGACTAGGTGGACAGGCAGGGAAGTCGGGCTTCTACGGGAGGCCCTGCGCAAGAGTGGCAAGGACTTCGCTGCCCTAGTTGGCGTGAGTCACCGCCAGTTAGTGACCTGGGAGAACCGGGGCGAGACCATCCGACTGCGCCCCGGCAACCAGGAGGCACTGGATACCCTGCTCACACGCGCCGGCATCGACGCGCAGCAGCGATTCGCTGCGCTCCTCACGGAGAAGGCCGCCGTCGAGCACGACGAGCGAGCCGAGGAGCTGCTTCGCAGCGACCCACACAGTGTGAAGCATCCGGTCGACGGCAAAATCATGGTCCTCATTGAAGAAGGCATCTATTTGTCTGGAGCTGAGGACATCCCGATCTGGGTGGAAGCCTTCCGTATCGACGCCTACCCGACCACTAATGCAGACTATGAGCGGTTCGTACGGGCCACCGGACACCGTCCACCAAAACACTGGCCCGGTGGCCGTTATCCAGACAACCTCTTCGACCATCCTGTGGTCTGGGTGACGTGGTACGACGCCTCGGCGTACGCCGCATGGGCCGGCAAGGCCCTGCCAACCAGCGCGCAGTGGGAGAAGGCCGCACGCGGTCCAAAAGGTCGCAAGTATCCATGGGGTGACGATCCAACTGCCGCTAAGTGCAACGTTCAAGACTCTGAGATAGGACATACAACGCCAGTCAGCCGGTATCAATCAGGCGTGAGTCCGTACGGAGTGTTCGACATGTGCGGCAACGCGTGGGAGTGGTGCTCCACAACGACCGAGAAGGGACGGTACGAGTTGAAGGGCAGCGCCTTCACGAGCCCGTTCACTCGTTCTGCGCCGTCTCTGACCAACGACGCCAACGCCACCATGTCCGACAACGACACGAGTTTTCGCTGCATCAGCCTCCTGACCAAGTAGCCGAGACGGCTGCCGCAAGGGGCGGTGGTGGTAGGCAACAGTGTCAGCGGCAAGCCGTGGCGTGACCACAGACCGCTACGGACTGAATGTCCTTGATGCCGCGTCGTCGAGACGAGATCGAAACCGCGTTCACCGCTCCCCGGTGAGCCACAACTGCCCGGAGACTTCGCCATGCGAACCACTGCAATCACCGTCGGACGCCAGATTATGGTCGTGCTCGAACACGGAGAGGACTTCTATACCGGCCTCGCCGAGGCCTGCGCCAAGCACGGGATCCAGTCGGGGTATATCCCCTCTTTCGTTGGAGGCTTCCGGAGCGCCCGACTCGTCGGTGACTGCAAACCCCTTGAGAACCCGGACGCTCCCCTGTGGGAGCACGTTGAAGTCGAGCATTTGGAAGCGCTCGGCGGTGGCACGCTCGCTTGGAATGCCGAAGACAACGAACTGGCCCCGCATGTCCACGTAGCGGCCGGGATCAAAGACGCCTCCGCCAACGGACGCGTGTCGCACCTCCTGGACGCCACCGTTCAGTTCATCTGCGAGATCCCCGTAGTGGAGATCATCGGAACGTCGGCAGGGCCGGCACTCACCCGCAGCCGAGACCCTCATCAGTTCGGCGGAGAAGTGCCCATCCTCGGGTTCGGCCCTCAGCGATAAGCATGGGCGGCGACGGCGACGCGCAGAGCTACTCGATTTCGCCCGGTGGTGCGTCAACGGCCTCTGTACCCCTTCGAGTTGTTCTGCTTCCACTTCAAACGAACTGCCCACGACGTGGCTCAGTTCGACGGAAACCTGCGGCTCGCGACCATCCTCCTCTCCCGCAGCGTTTGGGAGAGGAGGATGGAAGTAGACAGCTGGGGCACTCCGCGGGCCGACACCTGAGGGATCTGAGGAATGGCGTTCCGGTTTGGCCAACCCTTGCCCCACCTGAGTGACGAATTATGCACGCACTGGCGCGGGGTCCTGAGCCGGGGGGATGTAGAGGAACTTGAGTATGACGGACAGCAGATGGGCACGGGCGCTCGCAATGCTGCGTGCGCAGCGCAGGGCCGTGCGATCGTCGGCCGAGCGAGTTGAGGAATGCTGGGCACTGGGCGGCTCGGCCACCAGCCCGGACCGCGCGCGGCGGACGATCGCGGCGGCACTGTCGTACGCCTGTGAGGCGGACCTCCTGCGTAGCGCCGCCGTTCTTCTGCGCGCCCACCTTGCCGACCGAAGTCCCTCGCTGCGTCGTTCGGCGGCAGCCATCTGGCCGCGCCCGCTGCGGGCCGCGTGGAAGGAGTACGCCCTCGACCAACGCGGAGGGATGTGGCGGACCATCCGGGGCCTTGATGACCTGCCAGAGAAAGTTCGTGCTGCAGCGGGGGATGAGCCGCTGCTCGTCGAGATCGTCGCCCAGCTTGAAGGCCTGCATGCCAGCCGCGATGGTCACCGGAACCGCGGCAAGCTGTACGAGAAGTACATCCCGTCCCCGGGCGCGGCCCTGCTTGAGGGGAGGTCGGCTCCCACTCTGTTCGGGTTCCCGAAGGGCCATTGGGTCAACCTCCGCTTCGCCTCCGGGACCGGCCTTCGGATCCAGCCGGACCGTATGGCAGAAGTGCGGCAGATGGAGTGCGACGAGCAGGCCGTCGGTGAACGCGCGCTCGCCTTCGCCGATGCCGTACTGGAGTTCCTGGAGCATCACCACGGTCCCGCCGCCGTGGAGGTTCCGCGGCCGCGGGGCGCGGCCCGGTGGATCGGGCGTGAAGACGAGCTGGTGTCGTACCGGCCGCCGTGGCCGCGCAAGCTGCGTCCGGAGCAGGCGGTCACCATGGTCGGGCTGTCGATGTTGGGGCTCGCACTGGCTGCGGTTCCCTGGACGATTGCCTACAAGAGCCGCTTCCTCGTTGAGCACCCGAAGCTGAGTGTCCTCGCCTGGGCAGCGGCGATCGCGATTGCCGCGGCAGCGGTCGCCCGGATCGGCCTCCGCGCCCTGCAGCTGCCGGGTAGAGGCGCGGCCGCACCGGGCGTCGTCGCCGCGGTCGCGGCCGTGATCGTGTGGCAGGTCCAAGGACCGGTCGTGGAGCACTTCTACCCCGGTGACGCGTACGAGCGTTTTCAGCGCCAGTACACCGACGGATGTCTTGCCGCTGGCCCGTACCGGATCGACGCCGTGCAGTCCCACATAGAGGACGAGGTGCTGGTGGTGCGTCCCATCAGTGGAGACCCGGTCCTTCGCCTCGGCCCAGCCCGTGAAGCCGGCACCGACCCTCTGCGCCCTCTCGACCGCTCCACGCGCACGGTCCTGGAGCAGTACGGCTGCTGACGGCCGCCGATGGCGGGGGAGAATCGCCGCGCCGCTGTCCGCCGTGAAGGCCTGAGCCTCCGGGCCCGGGCCTGTCAGCCGGACAGTAGTGCGGAGACGACCAGGGCCCCGCCCAGGACAAACGGAGCGAAGGCCACGTGGTCTTTCCTCGTGGCCCTCCGGGTGGCCAGCAGGACGACGGAGAACGCGGCGGCGAGGGCGAAGCCGGCGAAGGTGCCGAGGATGACTGCGGACCAGCTGTGCCAGCCGAGCAGAGCGCCGACCGCGGGGGCCAGTTTGACGTCGCCCATCCCCATTCCGCCGGCGACCAGGAGGAGATAGACGCCGCCGAGCGCAGCCGCCGCAGCCAGCGCCCGGGTGAGACTTCCCGGTTCTCCGGCCACGGCGGCGCCCGCGAGGAGAACGAGTGTGCCGGCGGACGCCGGGAGCGTCAGCACGTCGGGCAGCCGGTGCACGGCGACGTCGATCATTACCAGCGCGATGCCACAGGCCGCGAGCCAGTAGTGCGCGGCCGCGGTCCACCCGGTCATCCCAAAGGCCGCGAGGCTGGCGAAGACCACCGCGGTCAGCACCTCGGACACGCCTGGCGCCGGGGGTATCCGCTCCCGGCATGCGGCGCACCGGCCGCGCACCAGTTGCAGAGTTCCGCCGGCCGAGGGGAGGAGGACCGTGCCGCAGGCCGGGCACGCGGTCCGAAGCGGCTCGCCGCGCGGCACGGACCGGGCGAAGACCATCGGGCGCATCGCGGCCCCGACCAGGATCCCGGAAACGAACGCGACGGCGACACGCAGCACGGGCATCCGGCAGCTCCAGGGCAGGTCAGCGGTGGATCCCGGCCACCTGCGCAGCCGGTCGATCGCAGCCTAGCCAACTCCCGGGTGACTCGATTCGAACACCCCCGGACTATGACGTTCCTCGCAAATAGGCAGGTCAGAGGGGCGGTCCACAGGCAAAACAGGGTGGTTCGTAGACTTCATCCTTCGTACCGTTTCGAATGGCCGGTCACGGCCGGAAGGAACTGGAGGCCGGTCTGTGTCACACGAAGGCCGCTGATCGCACCCCTATAGGGGATCGGCGCGATGCGCGCTCACAGGCTCGACGGAGGGGAACACGTCCATGACACCTGGGCCGAGCAGCGGCTCCTACGAGCAGCCAGGCGCCATCAGAGGCGCAGCCCGTCGTCGTGTGAAGTGGACGAGAGGCCGCAAGGCCGTGTTCGGCGTCATCGGCTTCGGCTCGATCATCATTGCCACGGTGGGGTTCGTTGGTTCCTACGAGGCCGTGCGCCGCCTCGCCGAAGAGAAGGGGTTCGGCTGGTTCGCCCAGATCTTCCCGCTGGGCATCGACATCGGCATCGCGGTCCTCCTCTCCCTCGACCTGGCCTTGACCTGGATCGATCTGAAGTGGGCGCCGCTGCGCTATATAGCCTGGGTGCTGACCGCCGGGACTGTGGTCTTCAATTCGGCTGCGAGCTGGCCGGATTTGCTCGGAGCGGCGATGCACGGGGTCATCCCGCTGCTGTTCATCGCGGTTGTCGAGGCCGTCCGCAATGCCATCGCCAAGGCCGCGGCGATCGAGGACGACCAGCACATGGAGTCGATCCGCCTCGCTCGCTGGCTCCTCGCCCCGGTCCCGACATTCCTCCTGTGGCGGAAGATGAAGCTGTGGGAGCTGCGCTCCTACGAGCAGGTAATCCTGTTGGAGCAGGAGCGGTTGGTCTACCAGGCGCGGCTCCACGCACGCTTCGGACGACGCTGGCGACGCAAGGCACCGGTGGAGGCGCTGATGCCGCTGCGGCTGTCGCAATACGGAGTGCCGCTGGCAGAGACGGCGGCTGACGGCCTGGCCGCAGCCGGGATCGAGCCGCTGCCGGCCTTTGTCCTGCGTCGTGCGGCACTGTCCCGCCCGGCTCCCAGTCCGCAGCAGCAGGTCCATCGCGAGGTGGAAACGCCTGAGGCTGCCCCGGCCGTCGAGGCGCCGCACCCCCCTCACGAGCGGGTTGCCGAACCGGAGGTTCCCCCCGCCCCCGGCCAGGGCGGCGACCACGGTGTCGGGCAGCAACGTGCGGAGGACCTCGTGCAAGAGGAGGTCCACGAAGCCCAAGAGGTCGACGACGTCGGGGACGGCCAGGCGGAGGATGGCCGGCAGGGCGAGGAGATCGTCGATGCCGAAGACACCGAGGCGGCACAGCCCGATCACGGCTCGGGGGACTCACCCGCGCTGGATGTGGGCACAGCACCGCCGAATGAGACCAAGAGCCAGAAGGCGGCGCGCATCTACCTCGCCCACCAGAAGGCTGGAGTGGAGCTCACGAGGGTCAACCTGGCGAGATGGGCGGGTTACAAGCAGGAAGGCTCCGGCCGTACGCAGTACGCGAAGCTGGAGGAGAAATATGGGCCCATCGTTGTCAGAGAAGGCGCCGATCAGCTGGACCTCGACCTCCAGCACGAAGACCTGAGGTGACAGCTGCCCTTCGCACGGCGTCACCCGCGCGAACGTCCCGGCTCCCGAGTGCGTCTACGTCCGTCCGGCACACGGCGGCATGACCTCGGAGCCGCGCAGCCCGGCGCACTCGTCCTCGGCGCACTCGGCCGAGTCAACGCACGCTCCGGGGGTGCGGGCATCGCGAGACAGATCGGACTCATCAGTCCCGGGGGCTTCCGTGTAGATCCCGAACGGCCCCGGTTCGCCCGCGCGGCAGGCACCCAGCATCGGCGCACCGCCCTTGTGACGGTGAGGTCCTCCCGCAATCACCACGCACCCGCCTCGCCCTGGATCCGGACGGCCTGGTCCGCGCACACCACGCCGAAGTCGAAGTCCCCGTAGGCGAACTCCTCCGTGCCGATAGGTGCGAAGATCTTGCGCATCCACCGGTGCGCCTGTCCTTCGGCCCGGTCTGCCGCAAGAGGGTCTCCCAGCGGAGCGGTGACGTAGGCGTCGACGAGACCATGCTGATACCGGGTCATCTCCGTGACGTGCTGTCGGACACGTGTCCGGGGGTGAGTACTGACACCGATCTTGACGCGCGGCACAGCCCCCGCGATCTCCAGGACGTACAGCCGCGGGCGGTCCGCGCCCTCGAGTTCGTCGTCGACACGGGACAGAACCCGGTGCTGGAGGCGCCGGACGACGGCCGGCAGCGGGAAGACCGCTGCGGCGCGGAGGAGCTCACGGACCTCGGCCTGCAGTTCCTTCAGCGTCGGAGGCGCCGGCACCGAAGGCGACAACACGACCGGGGCGGGAAGGAACGGGGCGAGCGGCGATCGGGACGACAGGGCCGGACTCCTTCGGACGGGCACGAGATGGCAGCGGGCGGCGTTCTGCTGGAGGGCTCAGCACCCTAGCCGGGGCTGGAAGTCCTCGGAGAGCGTTCCACGAGCCGCCAGGCGGCGCGGACGGTCCACGGTGCTCGGCTCCCTGTCCGGGCGGCGACCATCGTGGGGGCATCCCGGTGTGTACCAGCTGCCTGCGGGCGGGCGGCAGGGTCACGCGGCGGAATCACCCAGCCAGGCCACCGGGCGGCCGCGGTCCGTGTAGCCGCGATCGGGCCCCGACGGGCAGCGCGGTGACCGACGCGAGCCGACGGAGAGGATCTCGTACGGGGCCAGGATGACCAGAGCATCCGTACGCGCCCGACGCGCCCGGCCCGCCGCGCCACCGGCTGGACCTCTCCGCCGGCCTCTCCCGCGAACGACGCTGAACTGTGCCCCCATCGTGTGGACACGGCGGTTCAGTGGCGGCCGCGGCGGGACGGGGTGGACAGCCTTAGGGGTTCGAGGCGGTAGGCGAGCACGTTGATGGCTCCGTCGGCGCGCTCGAGGGTGCCGTGGATGAGGAGTCCGGCGTGGTCGATGGCGACCTTGGCGTAGCGCTCCCAGACTGGCGGCGGGACGATCACGTTGGCCATGCCGGTCTCGTCCTCCAAGGCGAGGAAGGTGGTGCCCTTCGCGGTGGGTGGCCGCTGCCGGTGGGTGACCAGGCCGCCGAGCAGGAGCGGGGCCTGATCGGCGAGGAGGCGCACGTCGGCGGTGGTGACGGCGCCGCACCGGTTGAGGTGGTCGCGCAGGTGTTGGACCGGGTGGCTGTTGGGGGAGGATCCGGTGGCCCACAGGTCGGCGAAGGTCTCCTCGATGACGGACATGGCCGGCAGCCCGGGCGCGGGCGGAGGAGCTGCGGTGCCGGGCAGCACGTCCTGGTCGGCGCCGGCGAAGGTGCCGGCGTTCCACAGGGCTTCGCGGCGGCCGACTCCCAGCGGGCGCAGTGCACCGGCGGTGGCGAGCGCTTCGTAGGCGCGGGCGGTCAGGCTGGTGCGGCGGGCGAAGTCGTCGAGGTCGGTGAACGGGCGGGCGGCGGTGATCTGTTCGGCGCCGTCGGTGCCGAGGTGGCGTACGGAGGACAGGCCGAGTCGGATGGCCGGCTGCCCGGCGGGGGAGTGGGGGTCGCTCTCCAGGGTGGCGTGGACGGCGGAGGCGTGTACGTCGACGGCGTGGACGGCGATCCCGCGTCGGCGGGCGTCGCCGATCAGGCTCAGCGGCGAGTAGAAGCCCATGGGCTGGTTGGCCAGGAGAGCCGCTGTGTAGGCGGCGGGGTAACGCAGACGCAACCAGGCCGAGGCGTACACGAGGTGCGCCAGGGATTGCCCGTGCGACTCGGGGAAGCCGTAGTCGGAAAACGCCTCAATCATCTGGATGATCTCGTGCGCGGCGGACTCGGGGATGCCGCGCTCGCGCATGCCGGCCATCAGCTGGGCGCGCAGTGCGGCGACCTTCTCGACCGAGTGTTTGGCGGCCATGGCCTTGCGCAGCCGGTCCGCGGCGCCGGGGCTGAGCCCCGCGCAGTCGATCGCCAGACGCATGGCCTGCTCCTGGAAGAGAGCGACGCCCAAGGTCTTCTCCAGGGCCGGGCGGGCCAGCGGATGCGGATAGGTGACCGCCTCCCGGCCGGAGCGCCGCCGCAGGAAAGGATGGACCGAGCCTCCCTGAATA
>NZ_KQ948673.1:85962-246606 GCF_001514145.1 Streptomyces canus | reverse complement strand
CCGCACCCGTGGCCGCCACCGGCGAGGGGAAGTCCTGACATGGCGGCCCCACTCGACCGTATCCGCGTCGGCTCGGCCCCGGACTCCTGGGGCGTCTGGTTCCCCGACGACCCGGCGCAGGTGCCGTGGGAACGCTTCCTGGACGAGGTCGCCGAGGCGGGCTACTCCTGGATCGAGCTGGGGCCGTACGGCTATCTTCCGACCGACCCGGCCCGGCTGACCGACGAGATCGCCCGGCGCGACCTCAAGGTCTCGGCGGGCACCGTCTTCACCGGTCTGCACCGCGGCCCCTCGGTCTGGGAGTCCACCTGGGAGCACGTCAGCCAGGTCGCCGCGCTCACCCAGGCCATGGGGGCGAGGCACCTCGTCGTCATCCCGTCCTTCTGGCGCGACGACAAGACCGCCGAGATCCTCGAGCCGCCGGAGCTGACCCACGAGCAGTGGGCCCACCTCACCAAGGGCATGGAACGGCTCGGCCACGAGGTGAAGGAGGCGTACGGCCTGGACATCGTCGTCCACCCGCACGCCGACACCCACCTCGACACCGAGGACCACGTCGAGCACTTCCTGGACTCGACGGACTCCGAGCTCGTCAACCTCTGTCTGGACACCGGGCACTACGCCTACTGCGGAGGCGACAGCGTCAAGCTCATCGAGACGTACGGCGAGCGCATCGGCTATCTCCACCTCAAGCAGGTCGACCCGGAGATCCTCGCGGACGTCGTCACGAACGAGGTGCCGTTCGGGCCGGCCGTCCAGCGCGGGGTGATGTGCGAACCGCCGTCCGGTGTACCCGAGTTGGAGCCGGTGCTGGTGGCGGCGCAGAAGCTCGGCGTGGAGCTGTTCGCCATCGTCGAGCAGGACATGTACCCGTGCGAGCCGGACAAGCCGCTGCCGATCGCGGTGCGCACCCGTAAGTTCCTGAGGTCCTGCGGCGCCTGAAGGGGATGACCATGACCGAGCGAGCCAACTTGGGCGTCGCCGTCATCGGCACCGGCAAGATGGGCGCCGACCACGTCCGCCGTCTCCATGAGGTCGTCAGCGGCGCGCGGGTGAGTGCCGTCGTGGACGTCGACGCGGAACGGGCCAAGACGATCGCCGCCCGCGTCGACGGCTGCACCGCCTACACCGACCCGGCCTCGGCGATGGCGGCGTCCGACGTCGACGCCGTCCTCATCGCCTCGCCGGGCCCCGCCCACGAGGCGGCACTCCTCCAGGCCTTCGAGCACGATCTGCCGGTGCTGTGCGAGAAGCCGCTCACCCCCGACGCGGCCTCCGCGCTGCGGGTCGTGGAGGCCGAGCAACGACTGGGCCGCAGACGTGCCCAGGTCGGCTTCATGCGGCGCTACGACACCGAGTACATGAAGCTCAAGTCCCTGCTGGAGACAGGCCAGTTGGGGCGTCCGCTCATGCTGCACAACCGGCACCGCAACGCCGCGAGCCCGCCCTTCTTCACCAGCTCCATGCTGATCAGCGACTCCGTGGCCCACGAGACCGACGTGACCCGCTGGCTGCTGGGGCACGAGATCACCGCGGTCACGGTCCTGCGCCCGACGCCGTCCGCGAACGCCCCCGACGACCTCCAGGACCCGCAGTTCGTCGTCTTCGAGACCGACGGCGGTGCCCTCGCCGACGTCGAGATCTTCGTCAACTGCGGCTTCGGCTACCAGGTCCAGGCCGAGGCGGTCTGCGAACGCGGTACCGCCCGCGTCGGCGACGGCCACGCCATGGTCACCAACATGGCAGGACGCTGGGGCGGCACCATCGCCCAGGACTTCGTCGAACGCTTCGCCGACGCCTACGACCGTGAGGTCCAGGCCTGGGTCGACGCCACCCGCCGCGGCGAGGTCACCGGCCCCAGCGTGTGGGACGGCTACGCGGCGGCCGCGGTGTGCGAGGCGGGCGTGAGGTCGCTGAACGAGGGCGGCCGGATGACCGTGGAGCTCGTGGAACGGCCCGCCCTGTACGGCTGACTTCGCTCCGTACAGGCGGAGTTCGGCAAAGTTCCCCCGTGCTCGCTACGTACTCGGTGAACAGCGGCATCGGCGTGCCCCCCTGTGCCACCATGGCGCGGCTGTCCTCGGCGGGGCGGCGAGGGGGTGCGTATGGGACTCGTACGGATATTGCTGCCGTTGCCGCGCGCGGCGGCCAAATGGGCGCCGGAGAAGGGCGGACCGCTGCTGGGGGCCGCGCTGTCGTCATGCGTCACGCCTTCCTGGGCGGGGCTGCCTCCGCCGTCGCCCGCGCGACGGCTGGCCTGGGCCGAGGAGGCGGTCGAGGTCTACCGCTCGACGGCCGACGCGGAGGGGCTGAGCCGGGCCCTGGCGCTGCGCGCCCACGCGTTGCTGCTGTCCGGCCGGTACGAGGAGGCGTGCACGGCAGCGATCGCCGTACCCGAGGCGTCGTGGGCGCTGACCGCCTTCGCGGGGGACGTGCGGGCGCAGGCGCTCGCGGGCGTGGGCCGGGCCGAGGAGGCCGTGTCGGTGGCACAGGCGTGCGTGGAGGCGTACCGCCGCCTGTCCGCCCCCGACCGCAGGGACCGGGTGCTCGGCAGCCTGCCCGGCGCGCTGCGGACGTACGGGATGCTGCTCGCCGCGGTCGGCCGCAGCGAGGAGTCGGTGGCCGTCTACGAGGAGTGTGCTGCGCTCCTCGCCGCCATGTCGCTCCGGGAGCTGGCGCACGTCGAGCTGGTGCGTCCGCAGGCGCTCGCCGAACTGGTCGGTGTGCTGAGGGTGTTGGGGCGGTACGGGGACGCGCTGGGCGTGGGCCCCGAGGCCCGGGAGGCGCTGCGGGGGCCCCTCGCATGGTCCGTCCCCGAGATCGTTCTGCCGTTGCGGGTACGGCTCCTGATCGATCTCGCCCGCTGCCACACCGCCACCGGGGACCCGGCCGAGGCCCGCGCCTGTGCCGTGGCGGCGGTGGCCGAGGCCCGCAAGCCGCACGGCGCGGGTGAGTTGACCTCGGCACTGGACTGCCTGGCCGAGCTGCGCGACAGCTAGGACACGCGCGGCCGCGGCTCGAACCCGGCCGCCCGGTAGGCGGCGTCGATCAGCGTCATCGTGGTCACCGCGTCGTCCGCGTCCAGCGGCAGCGGGGCACCCCCGCGCACCCGGTCCGCGAACGCCTCCAGCTGGTAGGTGTACGACGACCGCGTGCCGAGCCGCTCGGTGCGCTCGCCGTCTCCGGTGCGCACCACGACCCGGTCGTCCCGGTGCGGCAGCACGAAGTTCGGCGCGAGGACCTCGCCCCGCGAACCGATGATCCGGCAGCTCATCTCCAGCCCGTCGTACGCCATGTGGCAGCGTGCCGACCCGGTAGCGCCGCCGGGGAAGGCCAGGTCGGCGTCGAGCCACTCGTCGACGCCGGGCGCCCCCGCCCTCCCCCGGACTCCGTCCGGGGGGACCCCCATCTCGCTTCGCTCGCCTCCCCGCGCGGAGACCAGCCGCGGTGCACCGCCCGCCCACGGGGCCAGCATGCGCAGCGCGTGCAGGCTGTAGCAGCCGAGGTCCATCACCGCGCCGCCGGCCAGCGGCAGCGACCAGCGCGGGTCGGTGTCCGGCGGCGCCTGGATCGCGACCATGGCCTCGACGTGCCGCAGCTCGCCGATCTCACCGCTCGCGAGGACTTCGTGGAGCCGCCGGGTGACCGGGTGGAAGAGGTAGTGGAAGGCCTCCATGAAGACCGTGCCGGCCTTCGCGGCCGCCTCCCGCACTTCCGCGGCCTCCTCGGCGTTGCTCGCCGACGGCTTCTCGCTCAGTACGTGCTTGCCCGCGGCGAGCGCCGCGAGGTTCCACGGGCCGTGCAGACCGTTGGCGAGCGGGTTGTAGACGACCTCGACCTCGGGGTCTGCGATCAGCTCGGCGTACGACCCCGCCACCCGCTCCACCCCGTGCTCGGCCGCGTAGGCCTCGGCGCGGGACCGGTCCCGCGCGGCCACCGCGACGACACGGTGACCGGTCGCCCGGGCCGGGCCGATCAGTGAGGCCCCGCTGATCCGCGCGGCTCCCAGTACTCCGATGCGCAGCGGTTCGCTCATGTCCGCGGTTCCTCCTCGATGGCGGCAGGACGGGGCTCCTGCCGGATCAGTGTGCGCCTGCGCCCCGGGGCCCTGGGCACCCGGGACGCAGGAGACGACTCAAGCGGAGCGGACCTCGGCGATCGTCACCGGGCGGTGCTCGTGCAGCGACAACGTGCACGCCTCGGCGATCCAGCCCGCCTCCAGGGCGTCCGAGATCGTGCACGGCGAGGGCCGGGTGCCGGCCACGACCTCGGTGAACGCGGTGAGTTCGGCGCGGTAGGCGGCCGTGAAGCGGTCCATGAAGAAGTCGTGCGGGGTGCCCGCCGGGAAGGTCACGCCGGGCTCGACCGAGCGCAGCGGGAGCTTGTCCTCCAGACCGACCGCGATGGAGTCCGTGAAGCCGTGGATCTCCATGCGGACGTCGTAACCACGGGCGTTGTGACGGGAGTTGGAGACCACCGCGATCGTGCCGTCGTCGAGGGTGAGGATCGCGCCGGTGGTGTCGGCGTCGCCCGCCTCCTTGATGTACTCGGCGCCCCGGTTGCCGCCGACGGCGTACACCTCGACAACCTCGCGGCCGGTCACCCAGCGGATGATGTCGAAGTCGTGCACCGAGCAGTCCCGGAAGATGCCACCGGAGGCGGCGACGTACGCGGCCGGCGGCGGGGCCGGGTCCAGCGTGGTCGAGCGCACGGTGTGCAGCTTGCCCAGCTCGCCGCTCTGCACGGCGGCCCGGGCGTTGACGAAACCGGTGTCGAAGCGGCGGTTGTAGCCGATCTGGATCGGCACGTCGCTGCCCTCGACGGCCCTGAGGACCTCGACGCCCTCGCTCATGTGCTTGGCGACGGGCTTCTCGCAGAAGACGGGGATGCCGGCCTCCACTCCGGCCAGGATCAGCTTGGGGTGGGCGTCCGTCGCCGCCGCGACCACGATGCCGTCCACGCCGGCGGCCAGCAGGGCCTCGGGCGAGTCCACGACCTCGCCGCCGAACCGCTCCGCGGCGGACTTGGCGGCCTCCGCGAAGGGGTCGGTGAGCACGAGTGACTCGACGGCGTCGAGTCCGGAGAGGGTCTCGGCGTGGAAGGCGCCGATGCGGCCGAGGCCGAGGATTCCGATGCGCATGAGGGTGCAGCTCCTTGAGGGTTTTTCTTGCGAGCGGTGTTTCTCACGTGGGCGAAGCGGTCAGTCGAGGCCGCCGAGGACGTTCTGGTCCCAGTCGATCACCGAACCGGTCACCACGCCCGACCGGTCGGACAGCAGGAGGACCACGAAGTCGGCGATCTCGTCGGGCTGGCCGAGCTTGCCCATCGGGAGCTTGGCGGCGGCCTCCTCACGCCAGTCGTCGCCGGCGCCGTGGAAGGTCTTCTGGGTGGCGTCCTCGCCCTCGGTCGCCGTCCACCCGATGTTGAGACCGTTGATCCGGACCCGGTCCCAGCGGTGGGCGTGCGCGGCGTTACGGGTGAGGCCGATCAGGCCCGCCTTCGCGGCGACGTAGGGCGCGAGGAACGGCTGCCCGCCGTGCGCCGAGGACGTGATGATGTTGACGACCGTGCCGGGCGCCTTGCGGCCGACCATGTCCGCCACCGCCGCCTGCATGGCGAAGAAGGGCGCCTTGAGGTTGATCGCGATGTGCTGGTCGAACAGCTCGGGCGTGGTGTCGAGGAGCGTGCCCCGGGAGGTGAGCCCGGCGGAGTTCACCAGGCAGTCGACACGGCCGTACGCCTCCACGACCCGGGCGACGGACGCCTTGGCCTGCTCGGCGTCGGCGAGGTCGGCGCGGACGAACAGTGCCTTGCCGCCGGCCGCCTCCAGCTCCGCCACCAGCGCCGCACCGGGCTCGGGGCGGCGGCCGGTCACGGCCACGACCGCGCCTTCGCGGACGGCGGCCCGGGCGATGGCGGCACCGACGCCCTGGCTGCCGCCGTTGACGAGGACGACCTTGTCGTCGAGAAGTCCCATGAATGTGCCAGTACCTTTCAGCTTGTGCGGCGCTGATTCAGCTCGTACGCCGATCGGCGCCCGCGCGCAGCTCGTCCCTGAGGGTCCGTGGGGTCCAGCCCTCGGCGAGCGCCCGTCGTACGAGGTCCGCCTGGGAGGGCGGGGCGAGGCCGTCGACCGGAGGGTCGCTGTCGAGATTGGTCGGGAAGGGGTAGCCCTCGGCGCTCGCGGCGATCACGTTGTCCAGCCACTGTGCGTCGGCGCCGTCCGTCCTGCGGCGCAGCAGCGCCGGGTAGACGGCGTTCGACACCGCCTCCCGGTCCACGGTCTCCATGGCACGCCCGAAGGCCGAGGACACCTGCAGGAGATTGGCCATGCGCCGCACGTCGGTGGTGCGGTTGGTCCCGGCCGCGTGGAACAACGCCGGGTTGAAGAAGACGGCGTCGCCCTTCGCGAGCGGCAGCTGGACGTGGTGTTCCTTGAAGTACGCCTGGAACTCCGGCCGCCGCCATGCCAGATACCCGGGCTCGAACATCTGTGAGAACGGCAGGTACAGCGTCGGCCCCGACTCCACCGGCATGTCACAGTGCGCGACCGCGCCCTGGAGCGTGAGCACGGGAGACAGACGGTGCACATGCGCCGGATAGGCCGCGGCGACCTCGTCGGAGAGGAAGCCGAGGTGGTAGTCGCGGTGCGCGGTCTGTGCGAGGCCGCCCGGGTTGACCACGTTGACCTGCGAGGTGACCTGGTAACCGGGGCCGAGCCAGGCCTCGGACACCAGGGCGAGGACCGGGTTGGCGTAGTAGTCGGCGAATGCCGAGGGGTCGTACAGGGCCGCCTTCTCCAGCGCGTTCCACACCCGCTCGTTGGCACCGGGCTTCGCGAAGTGGTCGCCCGCGGTCGTGCCCGCCGCGTACTGCTCGCGGATCAGCGAGTCGAAGACCTCGGTGAACCGGTCGACCACCGAGTGATCGGGGAACGCCCCCTGGAAGACCACGACCCCGGGGCCGTCGGTCAGGGCCCGCACCAGCTCCTCCTGCAGCTCCCTGCGGTCCTTGGCGCCGCGGACGCGCTCGGCGTCGTACAGCAGGACGTTCCGCTCCACGGCGGTGGCGTGCGGGTAGTCGGCGGGGTCGGCCGTCCGCTCGACGAGCGCGCGGAACGAGTCGAGGTCGCAGTCCTGCTCGGACAGCCAGGCGCGGCGGTGTACGGCGGTGAAGGACATCGGCGTCCTCTCGGTGACAGGGGCGACTCAGCGCTGTCATTCTTGTCATGACAAAGGCGTCGAACAACCAGCAGGCAGCCATCAAAAACCCCTCAAGGAGCAGACGCGTGGGTCACCCGTACCCGATCCGGGAAATCGCACGTCAGGCGGGGCTGAGCGAGGCCACCGTCGACCGGGTCCTGAACGGCAGGGGAGGGGTGCGGGAGAACACCGCCCGCGAGGTCCACCAGGCGATCACGGATCTGGACCGGCAGCGCACCCAGGTCCGGCTGGTCGGCCGCACGTTCATGATCGACATAGTGATGCAGACGCCGGAGCGCTTTTCCACGGCCGTCCGCGCGGCCCTGGAGGCCGAGCTGCCCGCGCTGCATCCCGCCGTCCTGCGCTCCCGTTTCCACTTCCGCGAGACGGGCCCCGGCGCGGAGCTGACGAAGACCCTCGACCGGATAGCCCGCCGGGGCTCCCAGGGCGTGATCCTCAAGGCGCCCGACGTCCCCGAGATCACGGCAGCCGTCGGCCGGCTCGCGGAGGCGGGCATCCCCGTGGTCACCCTGGTCACCGACCTGCCCTCCACGGCTCGTCTCGCCTACGTGGGCATCGACAACCGGGCGGCGGGAGCGACCGCCGCCTACCTCATGGGCCAGTGGCTCGGCGACCGCCCCGGCAACGTCCTCACCAGCCTCAGCAGCGGTTTCTTCCGCAACGAGGAGGAGCGCGAGATGGGGTTCCGCAGCGCGATGCGCACCCGGCACCCGGAACGCGCGGTGGTGGAGATCGCCGAGGGACAGGGCCTGGACGCCACGCAGTACGACCTCGTCCGGGCCGCGCTGGAGCGGGATCCGGAGATCAGGGCGGTCTACTCCATCGGCGGCGGCAACATCGCCACGCTCAGGGCCTTCGAGGATCTGGGCAGGGAGTGCGCGGTGTTCGTGGCCCACGACCTGGACCACGACAACGACCGGCTGCTGCGGGAACACCGCCTGTCGGCGGTCCTCCATCACGATCTGCGGCAGGACATGCGGGAGGCGTGCCACATCGTGATGCGGGCACACGGGGCGCTGCCGCCGGCGGGGCCGACGACGCCTTCGGCGATACAGGTGGTGACGCCGTACAACATGCCGTACTAGGTCGCTGTCCGGCGGCGGGTCCGGTCCGGCTGTTCGCCGGGGAAGACGATCCCGCACTGCCTTCTGATCTCGTCCATCACCCGCAGCGCTGCGACCGAGTCGGAGAGCGGCCGCAGCGGTGTCCCGACGAGGCCGTCCCGGATGCAGCGGGCTGCCTCGGCGGCCTCGAAGTGCAGGCCGTCGTGGCCCGTACGAGGTTCGGTGTACGTCAGTGAAGGGCCCCCTCCGGCCGGGCCGAACACCACGTCCCCGGGCTGGTAGAAGGGCCCCGGCAGCTGGAGGGTCCCCTCGGTCCCCGCGATCACCGCCGTGCTCGGAGTGTCACTGAACAGCGTGGTGTGCACGACGGCCCGCCCGTCCAGGACGGCACCGATCTGCCCGTTCACCCCCGCAGGGTGCGCCTGTCCCGAAGCCTGCACGTTCTCCGCGGGGCCCAGCACCCAGGTGGCCAGCGACAGCGGGTAGGTACCGAGGTCGAGCAGTGGCCCACCGGTGAGATCGGCACGGAGGATGCGATGGCCCCCGGCAGGGTCGAAGTACTCACCCAGGTCGGCCAGTACGGACTTCACCTCGCCGAGCATCCCGGAGTCGAGCACCTGCCGTACGACATCGAAGCGCGGCAGAAAGAACGTCCACAACGCCTCGGCACAGAACAGCCCACGCGAGGCGGCGAGTTCGGCGATCTCCGCCCCCTGCGCCGCGTTCAGGCCGAGCGGCTTCTCGACCAGGACGTGCTTGCCGGCCTCCAACGCCAGTCGCGCACAGGCGAGATGGGCGGTGTGCTCGGTGGCGACGTACACGACATCGACGTCGGCGGCGGCCACCAGCTCCTCGTACGAGCCGTATCCGCGCGTGATCCCGTGCCGTGCGGCGAACTCACCGGCCCGAGCGGCATTTCGTGAAGCCACGGCGGTGAACCGCTGCCGGGTGTGCCGCTGGACCGAACCGATGAACCGCTCGGCGATCCAACCGGTTCCGAGGACACCCCAGTCGAGGGCGGGCGCGGCCATGGGGTCGGGGGTGCGGGGCGCGGGAAGGGTCGTCACGGCACGCCTCACACGGCCGGCAGGGACACGGGCGCGGTCCGGCCGCCGTCCCGCATCGACGCGATCACCGCCTCGGCGACCGCGGACGCGGTCAGCCCCGCACGCGCGGAGGCCAGCGGCGAGGGCCGTCCGGCGACGACCGCGTCGATCCACGCCTGCAGCTCCAGCCGGTAGGCCTCGGCGAACCGAGGCCGCCAGTCGGCCGGGTATCCGGTGGACCGGTTCCGTTCCAGAGAACTCACGACCAGCGCGGGATCGGCCAGCCGCAGCGCGCCCCGCTCACCGGCGATCTCACAGCGGACCTCGTACCCGTAGCGGGCGTTGAGGAAGGTCTCGAGGGTGGTGAGCGTGCCGTCGGCGGTGTGCAGGAGCATCACCTGGGGGTCACGCAGACCGGGAGCGGACTCGCCCTCGGGCGCGTGCCAGGACACCGCGGTGACGGGTGAGTCCAGCAGCCACGGCACGACGTCGAACTCGTGGATCGACGACCCGGTGACGCTGAACTCGCTGACCGCGCCCGGTGCCGAGGTCACACCGCGGCTCACACAGTGCACCACCCTGGGCCGACCGCACCGGCCCTCTCCCAGCGCGGCCTTCAAAGCGACGTACGCCGGGTCGAACCGCCGCATGAACCCCACCGACACGAGCCCGCCGCCCGCCTTGTCGTCCTCACGGACGACCTCGACGCACTCGGCGACCGTCGGCGCCAGCGGCTTCTCGCACAGCACCGGCTTCCCGGCGCGCACGGCGGCCACGGTCAGCTCCGCGTGGGTGGAGTCGTGCGAGGCGACCACGACGGCGTCCACACGGGAATCGGCGATCAGCGCCCACGCGTCGGGGCTGACGAGCGCCCCCGGCACGCCGGACGCGACGGCCCTCGCCCGCGCCCCGTCGACATCCGCCACCGCCACGACCTCGGCCGACGAGACGAACCCGTGCAGCAGCCGCACATGATCGGCACCCATCACCCCGGCCCCGATCACCCCCACCCGGACCGTCATGCCGACACCTCCACCCATGAACCGCTTTCCGCGGACCGGGACATGGCGTCCAGTACGACGGCGCTGTGCACGGCGTCCTCCACCGTGGCCCCGTACGACGTGCCCTCGGCGACCGAACGCAGGAAGCGGTACGCCTCCACGACCTTGAGGTCGTCGTAGCCCATGGCGTTGGCCGCGCCGGGCTGGAAGGCGCCGAACTCGCCGTCGCCCGGGCCGACATACACCGTGCTGACGGGCTGGTCCTGGTAGCCGGTGCCGCGGCTGATGCCCAGCTCACCCATGCGGCGGAAGTCCCAGAACACCGCGCCCTTCGTGCCGTGCACCTCGAAGCCGTAGTTGTTCTGCTCGCCGACCGAGACCCGGCAGGCCTCCAGGACGCCACGGGCACCGGAGGCGAAGCGCAGCAGGCAGTTGACGTAGTCCTCGTTCTCGACGGGCCCGAGCTCTCCGGTCGCCAGGGTGTGCCCGGCGGTGGCTCCGGTGGGGCGGGCGCGCTCGGGCACGAAGATCGCGGTGTCGGCCGTGAGGGAAGCGATGTCGCCGAGCAGGAAGCGGGCCAGGTCGGCGCCGTGCGAGGCGAGGTCCCCGAGCACTCCGCTGCCACCGCGTTCACGTTCGTAACGCCAGGTCAGGGCGCCCTGCGGGTGGGCCGCGTAGTCGCTGAAGAGCCGGACGCGGACATGGGTGACCGTGCCGATCTCCCCGGAGGCGATCAGGGCGCGCGCGGTCTCGACGGCGGGCGCGTTGCGGTAGTTGAAGCCGACCGCGCTCCGCACCCCGGTCCCGGCCGCCGCGTCGGCCACCGCGCGGGCGTCCTCGGCGGTGAGGCCGACCGGCTTCTCGATCCAGATGTGTTTGCCGGCCTCGGCCATCGCGACGCCGATCTCCCGGTGCAGGAAGTTGGGCGCGGTGATGCTGACGGCCTGGACGCGCGGGTCGGCGGCGACCTCGCGCCAGTCGCGGGTCGCCGAGGCGAACCCGAACTGCGCGGCCGCCTCCTCGGCCCGTCCCGGCACGTCCTCGGCGACGGTCACGAGCTCGGCGCGCAGCGGGAGCCCGGGGTAGTGGTGCGGGACACGGGCGTAGGCCTGGGTGTGCACCCGCCCCATCCAGCCGAATCCGACGACGGCGACACCGAGCGTATCGACCATGGGGAAGCCACCTTTTTGGACCGGTCCATTTTCTGTCCAGGTCACCTTGGGTGCCGTCTTCCCTCGCTGTCAACCCTTTGACAAGCCGCACCGCATCATGGAACGGTCCATACCATGAGACCGCCGACGATCCGTGATGTGGCCGACCGGGCCGGTGTCTCGAAGTCGCTGGTCTCACTCGTGCTGCGGGGCTCCGACCAGGTGCGCCCGGAGAGACGGGAGGCCGTGCTGCGGGCCGTGCGCGAGCTCGGCTACCGTCCGAACGCCGCCGCCCGCAGCCTCAGCGAGCAGCGCACCCGCACGGTCGGCGTCCTCCTGAACGACCTGCGCAACCCCTGGTTCGTGGACCTGCTCGACGGTCTGAACTCCCTGCTCCACGACAACGGCCTGCGCATGCTCCTGGCCGACGCCCGTCTCAACCGCCGTACCGGACAGGATCCGGCCGGTCCCTTCCTGGACCTCGGGGTGGACGGCCTGGTCGTGGTCGGCACGCTGCCCGATCCCGCCGCGCTCGGGGCGGTGGCCGAGCGGCTCCCGGTCGTCGTGGCGGGTGCGCGCGAGCCCGGGCTGCCGGGGGTGGACGTCGTCGCCAACGACGACGAGCGCGGCGCCCGCCTGGTCACCGAGCACCTGATCGGCCTCGGCCACCGCCGCGTCGCGCACATCGCGGGGTACGGGGCGGTCGGCGAGCTGCGCCGGCGCAGCTTCGAGGCGACGATGCGGGCGCACGGCCTCGGCGAGGAGGCGGTCGTCGAGGCGAGTGACATGACCGAGGAGGGCGGCTACCGCACGACGGTCAGGCTGCTGAGCCGCCCCGGCCGGCCCACGGCCGTCTTCGCCTTCAACGACATCGCCGCGATCGGCGCGGTGTCGGCCGCGGAGGAGCTCGGCCTGAGCGTCCCGCGCGACCTGTCCGTCGTCGGCTACGACAACACGAGCATCGCCCGGCTCCGCCACGTCTGGCTCACCACCGTCGACAACGCCAGCCACGAGGTCGGCCGCCGGGCCGCGCGGTGCCTGCTCGACCGGTTCGAGGGGCGTGGGGGAGAGGGGCGCACGGATCTCGCCGCGCCGGTGCTGGAGATCCGGGGCACGACGGCGGGTCCGCTCACAGGTTGATCGCGTACGCCTTCCGCAGGGTCTCGTGCACGGTCCACGTCGTACGGTCGCCCGCACGCAGTACGGCCATGTCGCCGGGCCCCACCCTCAGCGTCGGCCCGCCCTCGACCTCGATGGTCGCCGACCCGCTGATCACGACGAACAGCTCGTCCGCCTCCGTGTCGGTGACGACTCCGGGCGTGATCTGCCAGATGCCGCGGATCTGCCGTCCGTCCTGCGACTCCCAGACCACCTTTCCGGTCACCTCGGGCGTCCCCGAGACGATCTGCTCCCGCGCGAGGGGCTCGGATTCGAGCTCGGCGTCGGGGATGTGGAGTACGAAGCTGTGGTCCATGGTGCGACCCTAGCGAGGTCGTTCCCGGCCCGTGCGTCGACAGTGTGTGGAGTGTCGGCGCAGGTGGGAGGACACTCCGTCGCGAACTGGCGGCACTTGGCGGGGCGGGTGATCGTGGAGGGCATGGTGGACACCGAGGCTGCCGCGTCCCGGCCGCACCAGCACGACACGCGGGAGGCCGTCCTGTTCGGCGGTGTCTACGGTTCGGTCCTGGCCTGCTCCATGGTCGCCGCGCTCACCCAGTACGGGCACACCTCCCGGGACAGCCGCCGCTACGACGCCGTGTGGCTCCTGGTCACCGCCCTCGCCTCCGCCCTCGCCCACGGTTACGCCCACTACATCGCCGAGCGTGCCCCGCACCGCCGCTGGGACGCCCTGCGCACCCTCGCCGACGAGTGGCCCCTGGTCGCGGCGGTCCTGCCGACGGCCGTCGTCCTGGCCGGCGCGGGCTGGGGCTGGTGGCCGGCGAACGGCGTCGAGTACCCGGCCTTCGCCCTCAACATCACCATCCTGTTCACCCTGGGCCTGGTCACGGCCCGCTGGTCCCACCGCTCTTGGCTCGCTGCGATCACCATCGGGCTGGTGGACGCGATGCTGGGGGTCGTGGTCGTGGTGGCGAACGCGGTGATCAAGTAAGGGGTCGCTGGGTACGGGCGAGCCTTCAGAAGCAGCCCGTGTCGGCAATGACGACCGCTCGGCGCCGGTGAGGCTGCGAGGTCCGCGCCCTGCGTGCGTGGCGCGGTGCGACGCCGACCGGGTCGGCGGGGCGATGAGCCCGGGGTGGCCGCGGGACAGCGTTCTGAGAACGCACGGCCGACTGTGGCCGCGGGCTCGCGAACGCCGAGGGGCCGTTGCCTTGCGAGTGCCGGGTGGTCACCTTGCAGGATGCGGGGGTGGTCGCGGCCTTGTGGTCGGGTGCGGCTCTTGCCGACGCCTGGTGGCGGTTGCCTTGCGAGTGCCGGGTGGGTGCCGTGCCGGATGCGTGGGTGGTCGCCGCCCTGCGGTCGGGGGCGGCCCCCGCAACGCCGAGCGACCGCCGCCCCAGGGAGCGACGGCCGGTCAGCCCGGTACCGAAGCGGGCCTTACGCCTTGGCGCCGACCTCCGTCGGCCTTGTCGGTCCGTCGGCCGGAGGCTGCGGGGTGGTGTGCCGCTGGCGTGGGATGAGGGTCGCTACGGCGAAGGCGAGCAGGGCCGCCCCCGCTCCGATCACCATGACGACCTTGAAGCCGTTTTCCGAGGGCAGCGCGGTGCCGCCGAAATCGGTGGTCATCTGGGCCAGGATCACACCGGCGAGAGCGCTGGCGAAGGAGGTGCCCAGCGACCGCATCAAGGTGTTGAGGCTGTTCGCGGCGCCTGTCTGGGTGGGATCCACGGCACCCATGATCAGGGCGGGCAGCGCGCCGTAGGTGAAGCCGATGCCGGCGCCGATGACGCAGGAGACCAGGACGAGGTGCCAGACCTCGGACATCAGGACGATGTTGAGCACGTACCCGGCGGCCACGATCAGCGCGCCGATCATCAGCGTGACCTTGGGACCCTTGGCCTTGGTGACGGCCGCGGAGACGGCGGACATGGCCATCATCACCAGGCCCTGCGGGGCCAGCACCAGGCCGACGGTCAGCATGGACTTGCCGAGGCCGTAGCCGGTCTGCTCGGGCAGCTGGAGCAGCTGCGGGAGCACCAGGGACATCGCGAACATCGAGACCCCGAGCGCGATCGAGGCGAGGTTGGTGAACAGCACCTGCGGCTTGGCGGTGGTCCGGAGGTCGACCAGCGGCTGCGGGCTGCGCAGTTCCCACCAGCCCCAGGCCAGCAGGATCACGACCGCGGCGGCGCCGAGGCCGAGGGTGGTGCCGCTCGTCCAGCCCCAGTCACCGCCCTTGGAGACGGTCAGCAGCAGCGAGACCAGACCGGCCGACAGCCCCAGCGAACCGACGAGGTCGAACCGGCCCCCGGCGCGCACGTCGGACTCGGGCACGATCAGCAGGACGAGGACGAAGGCGACGGCACCGAGAGCGGCCGAGACCCAGAACAGGATGTGCCAGTTCCAGTTGTCGGCGATGAACGCGGCGGCGGGCAGCCCCAGCGCGCCGCCGACACCGAGAGAGGCGCTCATCAACGCGGTCGACCCGGCGAGCCGGTCGGACGGCAGCGCGTCCCGCATGATGCTGATGCCGAGGGGCACGACCGCGGCGGCCAGACCCTGCAGCGCACGTCCGACGATCATCGGGACGAGGGAGTCGGCGAGGCCGCAGACCAGCGAACCGGAGACCAGCAGCACGATGCTGAGCAGCAGCATCCGGCGCTTGCCGAACATGTCGCCGAGCCGCCCGACGACCGGCGTGGCCACCGACGCGGCAAGCAGGGTGGCGGTGACGGCCCAGGCGGTGTCGGAGGGCTCCGCGTGCAGGAGTTTGGGCAGCTCGGGAACGATCGGGATGACCAGGGTCTGCATCAGCGAGACGACGATTCCGGCCAGGGCCAGGACCGCCACCACGGCGTTCGGCTTCGGCGGGGCTGACGACCCCGCTTCGGCGGGTTGGGCAAGGGCGTCGGACATGGCTGGGCCTCCGGTCGGGAACCTGTGGATTGCTTGACTCACTCAAGTGAATCGCAATTGATTGACTTAAGCAAGTTCAATCGGGAGCGGGCTGGACAACACGGCTCAGACGGCCGCTTCCTGCGGGTGACCGTGCGGGTGGTACGGCAACTCGACGACGACCTCGAAGCCGCCCTGGGCGAGACGGCCCGCACGGATCCGCCCGCCTGCGGAACGGGCCCGCTCGCGCATGCCGATCAGGCCGTAACCGCCGCCGGGGGAGGGGGTGTTGGCGTACGCGCTGCCGTCGTTGACGACGGACACGAGCAGGTCGTCGGCCCGGTACACGAGCCGTACCGCCGCCGTGTCGACAGCCGCATGCTTGGTGACGTTGGTGAGGGCTTCCTGGACGATGCGGTACGCCGTGAGGTCGGCACCGGCGGACAGGGTCCTCACCCTTCCTTCGGTGGTGACGGCGACCGTGAGCCCGGCGTGCCGGAAGGAGGCGGCGAGCTCGGGCAGCCGGGCGAGCCCGGGGGTACGTTCCGGTGTCCTGGCAGATTCGGTCGTACGGTCGGCGTCGTGCCTCAACAGGCCCACGGTGGCCTTGAGTTCACGCAGCGCCGACGAGGTCGTGGTGGTCAGTTCGGCGGCGATCCTCCCGGCCTCGCCGGGCCGCGCGGGCAGCATACGGCTGACCGTGCCGGCCTGGAGGTTGGCCAGGAGAACGTGATGGGCCACCACGTCGTGCAGATCGCGGGCGATGCGCATGCGCTCGGCCGTGACCCGGTGCCGTGTCTCCTCCTCCCGGGTGCGTTCCGCGTGCTCGGCACGGCTCTGCACGGCCTCCAGGTAGGCGCCCCGAAGCCGGGTCGTGGTGCCGAGGGCGACGGGCAGCAGCAGCCAGGCGGCTGGCCCGAGCAGCTTGAGAACCAGTGGTTCGTCACCGGGCCCGGCCACGAGAGCCACCGAGATCAGGCAGACGATGCTCGCGAAGGCGAAGGTGTTGGCCGTCCTGCGGTCCGTGCGCAGGGCCAGGTAATAGAGGGCGGTCATGAGGGGACCGAGCAGCAGGACGGTGAGGATGTAGCCGAGGGCGGACACGACGGTCGCGCACGCCATGGCCACGGCCGTCGCGACCCGGGGACGGTTCCGGCGCCACAGCAGTGCCCCGCACGCCAGTCCGGTCAGCAGGACACCGGGCCACCAGGCGACCGCGGGGTCGCTGCCCGGCAGGGTGACGAGGCTGCCGGGGAAGGAGCAGGCGAAGAGACCGAGGGGCAGTGGCGTGTCGCCGAGGCGCGGACGGCAGCGGAAGAGAATGTCGATCATGGGGTGGAAGTCCCTGTCCGATGCCGTGCACCCCCACACCTCGAAGGGGCGCGGGAACGGCGCGAGCGGCCACGCCGAAGGCGCGGACGCCGGACGGCATGGTGGGGCAGCGCGAGCTCGAACGCGCGGCCGACCTCGGAGAACGGCACCCGGTGACTGATCAGCCTGGCGAACCGCTCCCGGTGCTCCACCAGCTCCGCCGTGACCTCGAAGATCTCCGTCGGATACCCCTGCGACGCGATGAGCGTCAACTCACCGCGCAGCATGCCGCCGAGATCCACCTCGCCCTTCTTCTGTACGGCCACCATGACGAGCTCGGCGTGCCACTTGGCGTTGGCGATCACGGCGTCGAAGACCGCCGGCGCTCCCGCGGCGTCGATGTGGACGTCGGTGCCGGCCCGCTGCTGTCCGAGCGCGTTCGCGGCCTCGCCGTGCAGCTCCTTCAGCCTGGCCGTGAGGTCCTCCGTGGCGGAGTCGACGACCGCGCCGGCGCCGACCGCCGGCGCGGTCTCCAGGCGCTCGGGGATGACGTCGACCACGGTCACGCGTGCCACCCCGCGCAGTGTCAGCCAGATCGTGGCGCCCAGACCGATCGGTCCGGCACCGAACACGACCCCCTTGTCCGTGGGCTTCGCCTCGGAGCGGTTGACGGCGTGCCGGGCGACCGCCATCGGCTCGTTGAGGGCGGCGACGTCTAAGGGCATGTCATCCGGGAAGACGGCGACGTTCGTGCCGACCTCGGCGTTCTGGAGGAGCAAGTACTCGTCCATACCGCCGAGTTCGCCGCCGCAGCCGATGATGCCGGTGGGCGCGCCCTGCGGGTTGACGACGACCCGGTCGCCGACCGCGAGACCTCTCACCTCGGCGCCCACCTCGACGAACTCACCGGCCGGCTCGTGGCCGAGCGGGATGGCCCGCGTCGCCCCGTCCGCACCGGAGGGCATGCCGCCCAGGTGGAGGAAGAAGGTGTCCGTGCCGCAGATCCCGCAGGCCCGGATCCGCACGAGGGCGTCCTTGGGGCCGGGTACGGGCCGCTCGACGTCCATCACGTCGACCTTGTCCTTCGCGGCGTGGACGGACTTCATCGTGGCCATGGGGTCCCACTTTCTGGAGGGATGCCATCTTGCTTGACTTAGGCAAGCACATGCGAGTTACTTAAGTCAAGCAATCAATTCGGCATTGCTTAAGTCGGGCAACTACCTCTGGGGGCGCCATGTCCGCACAGAATCCCGCGCCGACGGCAGGTGTGTCGGCGACCGTGGTCGAGATCGAGTACGTCCTCAGCCGAATGACCTATGTGGCCGGGAGGGCCCGGCAGCACGAGCGGCTGATGGCGGCCGCCGGGCTCGACCTGGACCGGGCCGCTGTGACCGTCCTGAGGAACATCGCGGCGCGTGACCCGGTGCGCCCGGGTGTGCTCGCGGTCCGGCTGTCCGTGGAGGCCTCCCATGTCACCCGGCAGCTGCGGCAGCTGGAGCGGATCGGGTACGTCGTGCGGGTCGCCGACCCGGACGACCGCCGGGCTCAGCTCGTGCAACTCACGGACGCGGGCCTCGCGGCGGTGGAGCGCATACGGGAGGCGAGCCGCCGGGGTGTCGAGCTGGCCCTTGCCGAATGGACCCCGGACGAGCTGGAGCGGTTCGCCACGCTCTTCCGCCGGCTGGTCCATGACTTCGTCGCCCACACCGAGACCCCGCTCGACCTCCCCACCCGAGTCGTCGCCGGGAGCTCCCCGTGAACGGTCCTGCATCAGTCTCCGCCCGTGGCAACGGACGGCATGTCCTGGTCGTCGCGGACTGGCCGGCTACCGGGTTGCCACGGTGGGCATCGGCGCCGAAACCATGGCCCGCCTCACCGGGGCACCGGTTCGACCTGGACAGGCCATGTACGCGATACGGCAGACAAAATTGTTGACAATCTTGTTTGGCTAGATTTAGGTTCGACAGGCACTCACTCAGGGAGGGCAACGATGCCGAATGAAGCCCGTCCGAGCACCGGGGAGCAGGCCAAGCAGCATGCGCTCGCGCAGCTGCGGCAGGCGATCCTGCACGGCGAGATGGCACCGGCGCAGCGGCTGGTGGAGAACGAGCTCGCCGAGCAGTTCGGTGTGACACGGGCCAGCATCCGGGCCGCGCTCATCGATCTGGAGGCCCAGGGCCTAGTCGAGCGGATCCGCAACCGGGGTTCCCGGGTGCGGGTGGTGACCGTCGAGGAGGCGGTCGCCATCACCGAGTGCCGCATGGTCCTCGAAGGACTGTGCGCGGCCAAGGCGGCGACCCTGGCCAGCGACGAGCAGCTCGCCGAGCTGACCGAACTGGGCACGGCGATGACCAAGGCCGTGGCCGACGGCGAGCCGATGACCTACTCCGAGCTCAACCAGGAACTGCACGCCAGGGTGCGGGAGTTCTCGGGCCAGCGGACCGCCGTGGATCTGCTGGAGCGGCTGAACGCCCAACTGGTGCGCCACCGCTTCCAGTTGGCGCTTCGGCCGGGACGCCCGCAGCACTCCCTGAACGAGCATCTGGCGATGATCGAGGCGATCAGGGCCAGGGACCCGCAGGCGGCCGAGAAGGCCGTCCGTGCCCACCTCACCAGTGTGATCGAGGCGCTGCGCGACTGAAGCCGCGCGAGGCGGGCGCGAACCTGTCCACTTCAAGGAGATGTCCGTAATGACGCAGTCAGGCGCGCCCGCCCCTCCACGTTCGACACTGGTGATCACCGCACATGCCGGGGACTTCGTGTGGCGGGCGGGCGGCGCCATCGCCCTGGCCGCCTCCCGGGGCGAGAAGGTCACCATCGCCTGTCTGACCTTCGGTGAACGGGGGGAGTCCGCCAAGGCCTGGCGCGAGGGCAGGAAACTCGACGAGATCAAGGCGATACGCCGGGACGAGGCCGAGCGCGCCGCCGCGACCCTCGGCGCCGAGGTGCGCTTCTTCGACGCCGGCGACTACCCGCTGGTCGCCACCGCCGAGTTGACCGACAGGCTCGTCGAGGTCTACCGGGCCACCCAGCCCGACGTCGTGCTCACCCACCCCGTCGAGGACCCGTACAACGGCGATCACCCGGCCGCCAACCGGATGGCCCTGGAGGCCCGGGTCCTGGCGCAGGCCATCGGCTACCCGGGCGAGGGCGAGATCATCGGCGCCCCGCCGGTCTTCTACTTCGAGCCCCACCAACCCGAGATGAGCGGTTTCAAGCCCGAGGTGCTCCTCGACATCACCGAGGTCTGGGAGACCAAGCGCAAGGCCATGGAGTGCCTCGGCGCCCAGCAGCACCTGTGGGACTACTACACCGACCTCGCCGTCCGCCGGGGCGTCCAGCTCAAGCGCAACGCGGGCCCCAACCTGGGTCTGGCCCACAAGACCATGGCCGAGGCGTACATGCGCCCCTACCCCCAGATCGCGAAGGAGCTGGCGTGACGGGCGTGATCGTCACCAACCCGCCGAAGGCGGACCTGAAGGACGTCGACGCGCTGGCGCGGTACGGCGTGGCCACCGTCAGCGAGGCGATGGGCCGAACCGGCCTGCTGGGCCCGGCCGTTCGCCCCGTCCAGCAGGGCGTACGGGTCGCGGGCACGGCCGTCACCGTGATCGGCTGGCCCGGCGACAACCTCATGATCCACGCGGCCGTCGAGCAGTGCGGCGAGGGCGACCTCCTCGTCGTCACCACCACCTCCCCGTGCACGGACGGCCTGTTCGGCGAACTGTTCGCGACCGCCCTGCAGCAGCGCGGGGTGCGCGGGGTCGTCACCAACACCGGCATCCGTGACACCCAGGAGCTGCGCGACATGGGTTTCGCCGCCTGGTCCCGCGCGGTCTCCTCGCAGGGCACGGTCAAGGCCACGGGCGGCTCGGTCAACGTGCCGATCGCCATCGACGGCCAGGTGATCCGCCCGGGAGACGTGATCCTCGCCGATGACGACGGTGTCGTGGTCGTCCCCCGCGAGCGCGCCCGAGAGACCATCGAGAGGTCCGAGGCCCGCGAGGCCAAGGAGGCCGCCACCCGCGCCGCCTTCGTCGAGGGCCAACTCGGCCTGGACCGCTATGGGTTGCGGGATACGCTGAAGAGGCTCGGTGTGGAGTACCGGACGTACGAGGAGTACGAGGGGGAGCAGCCGTGACCGAGGGGGTGCCCTGCCTGCTGATGCGGGGCGGTACTTCCAAGGGCGCCTACTTCCTCGCCGAGGACCTCCCCGCCGAACCCGCCCTGCGCGACGACCTGTTGCTGCGGATCATGGGCAGCCCGGACGAACGGCAGATCGACGGCCTGGGCGGCGCGCACCCGCTCACCAGCAAGGTCGCCGTGATCTCCCGGTCCACCGACCCGGAGGCCGACGTCGACTACCTCTTCCTCCAAGTCGTCGTCGACCGATCAGAAGTGAGCGACCGTCAGAACTGCGGGAACATCCTCGCCGGCGTCGGCCCGTTCGCCGTCGAGCGCGGACTCGTCCCGGCGGGGGAGCAGGAGACCTCCGTCCGGATCCGCATGGTCAACACCGGCGACCACGCGACCGCGACCTTCCCGACCCCCGGGGGCCGGGTGCGGTACACGGGGGGCGCCGAGATCTCGGGCGTGCCGGGGACGGCCGCGCCCGTGGTGATCGAGTTCCCGCCGGGCGCCGGAGAGTTGCTGCCCACCGGCAAGGCCGTCGACGTCATCGACGGCGTCGAGGTGACCTGCGTGAACAACGGCATGCCGACCGTCCTGATCGCGGCGGCCTCGCTCGAGGTCACCGGCTACGAGCGGCCCCGGGACCTGGAGGAGGACCTTGCCCTCGCCGACCGGCTGCATTCCCTACGGCTGGCGGCGGGCCGCCTGATGGGCCTCGGGGACGTGTCCGACGCCACGGTCCCCAAGCTCACGCTGCTCGCCACGCCGCGCGACGGCGGCGCGGTCACCACCCGCACCTTCATCCCCGTGCGCTGCCACACCTCCATCGGAGTCCTGGGCGCGGCCAGTGTGGCCGCGGGCCTGCGGATCGAGGGCGGTGTGGGCGCCGGCCTCGCGGCGATCGATCCCGGGAGCGACCGCGTCCGCATAGAACACCCCACGGGATTCCTGGACATCGAGAGCAGCCTGGCCGCCAACCCCGGCGGCCCGCCCTCCGCCCGGCGTACCGCCGTGGTCCGTACGGCCCGCAAGATCTTCGACGGCACCGTCTTCCCCCGGGCCGTCGACCGACCCACAGGAGGTCACGCATGACTCCGCCGCTCGGCGACATCGCCCACATCGGCCACACCCAGCTCTTCACCCCGGACCTGGACGCCAGCGTCGGCTTCTTCACCGACTACCTGGGCCTGACGGTCAACGGCCAGGACGGCGACACGGTGTACCTGCGGACCTACGACGACTACGAGCACCACAGCCTGGTGCTCACCGCCCGCGACCGGCCCGGCCTCGGCAGGCTCGCCCTGCGCACCTCCGGCGAGGAGGCACTGCACCGCCGTATCAAGGCGGTTGAGGATTCGGGCGGCACGGGCAGGTGGGTCGAGGACGAACCCGGCCTGGGCAAGCTGTACGTCACCATCGACCCCGACGGCCATGAGCACGCCCTCTACTGGGAGAGCGAGTACTACCGGGCCCCCGAGGAGCTCCGGCCGGCGCTGAAGAACCAGCCGCAGGCCAAGCCCAACAGGGGAGTGGGCGTACGGCGGCTGGACCACATCAACTTCCTCGCCGCCGACGTGCTCGCCAACGCCGAGTTCCAGCAGGACGTCCTCGGCGCCCGGCCCACCGAGCAGATCCGGCTGGACAGCGGGAAGATCGCGGCGCGCTGGCTGACGTACACGAACAAGTCGTACGACGTCGTCTACACGTCGGACTGGACCGGCAGCGAGGGACGGCTGCACCACATCGCCTTCGCGACAGACACCCGCGAGGACATCCTGCGCGCGGCCGATCTCGCCATCGACACCGGCGTGTTCATCGAGACGGGCCCCCACAAGCACGCCATCCAGCAGACGTTCTTCCTGTACGTCTACGAGCCCGGCGGCAACCGCATCGAGCTGTGCAACCCGCTCACCCGGCTGGTGCTGGCGCCCGACTGGCCGCTCGTCACCTGGACCGAGGAGGAGCGGAAGAAGGGGCAGGCCTGGGGGCTGAAGACCATCGAGTCGTTCCACACGCACGGGACGCCGCCGGTCGGCTGAGGCGTTCGGAGCCACCTCCCCGGGATTGATTGTCGATGAGATTGTTGACAAAAGCGTTGACACTCCGGAGGTGGCTCCTTAGCGTCTGGCGCACCACGTACGAGAGGCAACCAACGATGTCTTCCTCCCCCTCCCCGCTCCTGTCCGCCCGCGGCAGCCGGCTGGCCCTCCTGGTCGTCGGTCTGTGCTGGCTGGCCGTGCTCTTCGACGGGCTCGACATGTTCATCTACGGCTCGGTGCTGCCGCACCTGCTGGAGACCAGGACCTTCGGCCTCACCGCGGACCAGGCCGGCGACCTCGGCAGCTACGCCACCTTCGGCATGCTGGTCGGCGCCCTCGTCGCCGGCACGATCGCCGACCGGATCGGGCGCAAGAAGCTGATGGTCTCCTGCGTGACCCTCTTTTCGCTGGCCTCCGGCGCGTGCGCGCTGGCCGACAGCGTCACGGTCTTCGGCCTCGGCCGGACCCTGGCGGGCGTCGGCCTCGGCGGCCTGCTGCCGACCGCGATCAGCATGGTCTCGGACTACGCCCCGCGCGGCCGCGGCGCCATCGTCATCGGCCTGCTGATGACCGCCCACCACGCCGGCGGCATCCTCTCCGCCTACGTCGCCAAGTGGCTCATCGATCCGGTCGGCTGGCGTGCCGCCTTCTGGGTCTGCGTGCTCCCGCTGCTCTTCGCCCCGGTGCTGGCGAAGCTGCTGCCCGAATCGCTGAGCTTCCTGGTCGCCAAGGGCCGCGGCGAGGAGGCCAGGGCGCTCGCCGAGCGGTACGACGTCGAGGTGCCGGCCGCCAGGACCGGCGGCGCCGGTGACCGCTGGACCAACCTGGCCAACCTCTTCCGCGGCAACGAGTGGATCCAGACCCTGCTCTACTGGGTGGCCTCCTTCGGCGGTCTGCTCCTCGTCTACGGCGTCGCCACCTGGCTGCCCACCCTGATGCGGGCCGAGGGCTACGAGCTGGGCTCCGCCCTGTCCTTCGTGGTCGTCTTCAACCTCGGCGGCATCGTGGGCATGCTGGTCGCGGGCCGGGCCGCCGACCGCTTCGGCGCTCCGCGCGTCTCCGCGCTCTGGTTCGCGCTCACCGCCGCCGGCGTCTTCCTGCTGAGCATCCACATGGACATGACCGTGACGATGATCGTCGTCTTCTTCACGGGCGTCTTCCTCAACAGTGCCCAGACGATGATCTACGCGACGGTGTCCATCCGCTCCGACGCTGACAACCGCGCGACCGCGGTCGGCTGGACCTCCGGCATGGGCCGCTTCGGCGCCGTCTTCGGTCCATGGCTGGGTGGACAGCTCCTCGCCTCGGGCTACGGCGACTGGGGCTTCACCGCCTTCGCCATCGCCGGTGTGTCGTCCATGGTCTTCATCGGCATCGCCGCCCTGCGCAGCCCCCAGCAGACGGCCACGGGCAGCGAGCGGGAACTGGTCGCCGCGCACTGACCCGGGCGCGCCCCGGCTCAGCGCGACACGCGAACCCCGTCCAGCGCGATCGACAACACCCGATCGCGCTGGACGTCGTCGTCGAAGGCCGTCGCCGTGATGCCGGCGACCATGCGCAACAGGTCCACGAAGTCCATGTCCCGCCGCGCCTGGCCCGCCTCCTGCGCCCGTTCGAGCAATGGCCCGCCCGCCGCGTACATCGACTCCCGGCAGGCCGCGAAGATCTCCGACTCGTCGTTGAGGGCCTCGCGGACGGCTCGCTTGGTCACCATGTAGCCCGCGAACCGGTCGAGCCAGGCCGTGAGGGCCTGCCAGGGCTCCTGGTCGGCGAGTTCCTGGGCCACCTGCACCAGGGTGTTCACGTCGTCCGCGTAGACCGTCTCGAAGAGATGGCGGCGGGTGGGGAAGTTCCGGTACAGCGTGCCGATGCCCACGCCCGCCCGGCGGGCGATGTCCTCCAGGGAGGCCTCCGACCCGTGCTCCGCGAACGCCTCGCGGGCGGCGGCCAGCAGGGCGTCGTAGTTGCGGGCGGCGTCCTTCCGGTGGGGCCTGCGGGACGCGACGATCTCGGTGATGGGGAACGACGGGGCGGTCACGGCTGCCTCCCGGGGATGAAACGGAGGTGTACCTCCGGTACGGGTTGAAGCGGAGGCGTGCCTCCGCTAGAGTGGAGGCGCACCTCCACTTTAGCAGTCGGGGTGCCTCCATCGTCCTTTCCGCGACCGCTTCCCACGAGGCTCCGGCCGCACTCTGTGTTCGGAGAGGCTCTTCATGCCCCGCAAGTCCACCCGTCTCACCTTCGCGGTCCTCGCGACCGGTGCCGGCGTGTTCTCCATGCTCCAGTCGCTGATCGCGCCGGCCCTGCCGACCGTCCAGCACGCGCTGCACACCTCGCAGTCCACCGCGACCTGGGTGATGACCGCGTATCTGCTGTCCGCCTCGATCTTCACGCCGATCCTCGGCCGCGTCGGCGACCTGATCGGCAAGAAGCGCACGCTCGTCGCCGTCCTGGTGACCGTGGCGCTCGGCTGTCTCCTGGCCGCGCTCGCGCCGAGCATCGGCGTCCTCATCGTCGCCCGGGTCGTCCAGGGTGTCGGCGGCGCCCTCTTCCCGCTCTCCTTCGGCATCATCCGGGACGAGTTCGCCGCGTCCGAGGTGAGCGGCTCCATCAGCAACCTCTCCGCCGTGATCGCCGCCGGCGGTGGCGTCGGCATGGTCGCGGCCGGTCCCATCGTGACCGCGCTCGACTACCGCTGGCTGTTCTGGATCCCGGTCGCCATCGTGATCGCCGCCACGCTCATCGCCGTACGGTATGTCCCCGAGTCGCCCAACAGGGCGCAGGGCAACGTCAATTGGCTCGGTGCCGTCCTGCTGTCCGCGTGGCTGGTCGCGCTGCTGCTGCCGCTCAGCCAGGCGGGCACGTGGGGCTGGGGCTCGGCCCGGGTGCTCGGTCTGTTCGGCGCGGCCGTCGTGCTGTTCGCGCTGTGGCTCTACTCCGAGGCCCGCTCCCGCAGCCCGCTGATCGACCTGAAGGTGATGCGCCTGCCCGCCGTCCGGACCACCAACGCCGCGGCGCTGCTCTTCGGCGCCGGGATGTACTCGATCTGGTCCTTCCTGCCGGGCTTCGTCCAGACGCCGCCGTCGGCCGGGTACGGCTTCGGCGCGAGCGTCACCGCCGCCGGGCTGCTCATGCTGCCGATGCTGGTGGCGATGTTCTTCTCCGGAGTGCTCAGCGGCCGTCTGGAGCCGGTCGTCGGCGCCAAGTCCCTTCTGGTGACCGGTGCCGCGCTGGGCGCGGTGGCCTGCGGCTTCCTCGCCCTCTGGCACGACGAGCAGTGGCAGATCGCCGTGGTCGCGGGCCTGTTCGGCCTCGGCATCGGGCTCGCCTTCGCCTCCATGGCCAACCTGATCGTGGGCAGCGTCCCGGCCGACCAGACCGGCGCCGCGACCGGCATGAACGCCAACATCCGCACCATCGGCGGCTCCATCGGCGCGGCCGTCACCAGCGTCCTGGTCACGGGGCATCTGCAGTCCTCGGGACTGCCGTACGAGTCCGGCTACACCCATGGCTTCACCCTGCTGGCGGTGCTGTGCCTGGCGGCGGCGCTGGCGGCCCTGCTGGTTCCGGTACGGCGGGCCGGGCGCCGGGTCGTCACCGGGACCACGGAGCTTCGCGAGCCGGTCGCCACCCGGGGCTGACCTTCCGACAGTCGGTCCGGCCGCGCGTGTGGGGTAGGGTTCACCTGCGCGATCACACGGAACATCCGTGGGAGACGCGGCCGGGACGTGGCGCAGCTTGGTAGCGCACTTGACTGGGGGTCAAGGGGTCGCAGGTTCAAATCCTGTCGTCCCGACGGTCGAAGGGTCTTCGCGGGCGGGAGCCTGCGGGGGCCCTTTTCGCATGAGTCGTGTCCGGTCTCCGGCCGGCGGCATGTGGCCGTCCACGAGGCCCCCCGCTGAGGCGAGTTGAACCGGCTGCATAACCGGGCGGTCATCCCGCGGGACGTCGTCCTGCAACCCGAGACCGTCGTCATCGCAGGTCAGGAGGCCCGTCTTTGTGGTCGAAGCGCCCGCTGCGGTGAGGGCTCCATTGTCCCATCTCCAAATCGTAAGCACATATTCCACACATCCCCCTCTGCAGACGGGGGTCGATGGTCTAGATTGACCTTGCTGCCCATGCTGGGACACGAGCGACAAATAGCGATCTATGAGCCCAGTGCTGCGGACGTTAAGAAGAAACGTCTCGGCGCCAGGCTCGGGGGTGATCAGTTTTTGGAGCCCGAGGGGGCTTCGGGTGTGGGGTTCATCCGAGGTTTCGGTGGGTTCGCGCGCAACTCGCGAATCTGGCGGGACGTTCAAGTCCGCTGCCGCCAGGGTGAGTTGCTCACGTAGCGCTGAAGTGTCCGGCATGTCAGGCGCGGGGGGCGGTGCCTCCTGGGAGAGGAACAGCGCGGCGCGGGGCGGGGGCCCTGCGAGGGGAGAAACTTTGCGGGAGGGGGGCCTCCCGGGGGGAGGAACGGTGTCTGGCAACCACGTCGTACCACTGGGGACCTGGGGGGTTCTGTGCGGCAGGGGGGAATAGTCGGCCCCTTTCCGTCGGCGCACGAGCGTCTGACGAAAGGGGCGATCAGCCGGTCGGCGAACGACTGGGAGCAGCGGTACCGCCGTACCGTGATCATCAGCGATACCGTGGCCACCGCCGTCGTGGTGGAGGGGATCGGCAACTTCTTCGGGGTCCGGGACGCGGCCAACTGGCACGAGAAATGGGGCATACTCGCCGTCGGCACCGAGCTGCTGGTGCTGGGGGCGCTTGCGGTCGGCCGGGCGTGGGCTCCGGCCGTACTCGGCCAGGGTGCCGAGGAATTCCGTCGGCTGGGGCGCTCGCTGTTCGCGGCGACCGTCGTGCTGGCGCTCGGCGGGATCGCCCTCACCTCACGCAACATCAAACTCTGGATCTTCGTCGCGATCCCGGCGATCGCGCTGGTCACCATGACCGCGCGGTATGTCCTTCGCCTCAGGCTGCACAGACAGCGCAAGGAAGGACAGTGCCTGAGACCGGTGCTCGCCGCCGGGAGCCCGGACACCGTGCGCGACCTGATCACCCGCACCCGCAAGTTCCCGCACCTCGGCTGGCGGGTGGACGGGGTGTGCACGACGGATGGCCTCGGACTCGAGGGTGACGAACTGGACGGAGTGCCGGTCGTCGGCCGGCTGGAGGACGTCGCCAAGCACGTTCACCACGACGGCTACCGTGTCGTCGCGGTCACACCCGACCCGCACTGGACACCGCACCGCCTGCAGCGGCTGGCCTGGAACCTCGAGGGCAGCGATGCCGAGATGGTCGTGGCCCCCGTACTGATGGAGGTGGCCGGCCCGCGGCTGCACGTCGACGCGGTGCTGGGGATCCCGCTGTTGCGGGTCAGCATGCCGACCTTCACCGGTGGCCGCCGGGCGATCAAAGCGGTCGTGGACCGGGTGGGCGCGGCGATCCTGCTGACGCTGTTCGCGCCGCTGATGGCGCTCGTCGCGCTGCTCGTGCTGGCGGACAGCCGGGGCGGAGCGTTCTACCGCCAGCGCAGGGTCGGCAAGGACGGCCGCGAGTTCACCATTCTCAAGTTCCGCACCATGGTCCCCGGGGCTGACGGCGCACGTGCCGAGCTGGTCGACCTCAACGAGGGCGCAGGGCTGCTGTTCAAGCTTCGCCGGGATCCGCGGGTGACCCGGGTGGGCACGGTGCTGCGCCGGTACTCGCTCGACGAACTCCCGCAGCTCTTCAACGTACTGACCGGATCGATGTCGCTCGTCGGCCCGCGGCCTCCGCTGCCGGAGGAGTGCGCCGCGTACGACCCGGACATCCGGCGGCGGCTGCTGGTCAAGCCCGGACTCACCGGCCTGTGGCAGATCAGCGGACGCAGCGACCTGCCGTGGGAGGAGGCGGTCCGCCTCGACCTGCGGTACGTGGAGGACTGGTCGCTGGCCCTGGACACAGTGATCTTGTGGAAGACGCTGCGTGCGGTGCTGCACGGGCAGGGGGCGTACTGATGCGCGAGGGACTGCTGCTCAACCGTCCCGTCGGGGCGCTAACCGCAGGCCACAAGGGCCTGCCTGGGGGAGGGGACGCGTCATGAAGGTCAGCGTTTTCGGGCTCGGCTATGTGGGCTGCGTTTCGGCCGCGTGCCTGGCCAGCATGGGCCACGAGGTCATCGGCGTCGATGTGAACCAGGTGAAGGTCGACCTGGTCAACGACGGCAAGGCCCCGGTGGTCGAGGAGCGGATCGGCGAGCTCATCAGCGAGGTCGTGCGGACCGGAGCGCTGCGCGCCACCGCCGACGTCCGCGAGGCGATCATGGACAGCGAGGTGTCGCTGGTCTGCGTGGGCACCCCGTCGGAGCCCAACGGCAGCCTGTGCACCACGTACTTGGAGCGGGTCACCGAGGAGATCGGCGCGGCGCTGGCCGAGCGGGGCGGGCGGCACACCGTGGTGTTCCGCAGCACCATGCTCCCGGGCACCTGCCTGAACCTGCTGGTACCGATCCTGGAGAAGTACGTCGGCGGCACCGCCGGGGTGGACGTAGGGGTCGCGGTCAATCCGGAGTTCCTGCGCGAGGGCACGAGCGTGCGGGACTTCTTCGACCCGCCCAAGACCGTCATCGGCGAGCTCGACCCGGCAAGCGGCGACGCGGTGCTGGCCCTGTACGACGGCCTGCCCGGCGAGGTGTTCCGGGTGCCGGTCCCGACGGCCGAGGCGATCAAGTACGCGGACAACGCGTTCCACGGCCTCAAGATCGGCTTCGCGAACGAACTGGGCGCGGTGTGCCAGGCGCTCGGGGTGGACTCGCACCAGGTGATGGACGTCTTCCTGGCCGACCGCAAGTTGAACATCAGCCCCGCCTACCTGCGGCCCGGCTTCGCCTTCGGCGGCTCCTGCCTGCCCAAGGACCTGCGCAGCCTGGTCCACGCGGCACAGCGGGCCGACATCTCGGTGCCCATCCTCGCCCACGTGCTGCCCTCCAACTCCGCGCATCTGCAACGCGCGGTGGACCTGGTCGAGCGCACCGGCAAGCGCCGGGTGGGCCTGTTCGGGCTGTCCTTCAAACCCGGCACCGACGACCTCCGCGAGAGCCCGCTCGTCGAGCTGGCGGAGAGGCTCTTCGGCAAGGGGTACGACCTCAAGATCTACGACGCCAACGTGAGCCTCTCCCGGCTGATCGGCGCGAACCGCGAGTACATCGAGACCCGGCTGCCGCACCTCGCGCAACTGCTGGCGAGCTCCGTCGACGAGGTGCTCGAGCACGCCGAGGTGTGCCTGGTCGGGACCAAGGATCCGGCCGTCCTGTCGGCGCTGCCCCATGGCGACGACCCGGTGATCGTCGACCTCATCCACCTTCCCGACGCCGAGACGCGTCGGACCGAACCGGGGTACATAGGCCTTGCTTGGTAACACGTCCTTTGATGACACAGCCGGCGGCGACGGGTCGAACCGACGCGCGCTGATCCTGGTGGAGAACCTGTCGGTGCCGTTCGACCGGCGTGTGTGGCAGGAGTGCACGACGCTGCGCGACGCGGGCTGGACGGTGCACGTCATCTGTCCTCAGGGGGAGAAGCGGGACACGGAGCCGGAGGCGGAGATCGACGGGGTGCGCATCCATCGCTACCCGTTGCGCGCGGCCACCGGAGGACCGGCCGGCTACCTGCGGGAATACGGGTCGGCGCTGTGGCACACGGTCCGGCTGGCCCGCAAGGTCGGCCCGGTCGACGTGGTCCACGCCTGCAACCCGCCCGACCTGCTGTTCCTGCCGGCACTGTGGCTGAAGCGGCGCGGCGCGCGGTTCGTCTTCGACCAGCACGACCTGGTACCGGAGCTGTACCTCTCCCGGTTCGACCGCGGCGAAGACCTGCTCTACCGCGCCGTCTGCGCGCTGGAACGGCGGACCTACCGGGCCGCGGACATCGTCCTCGCCACGAACGAGAGCTACCGCGACGTAGCGATGCGCCGTGGCGGCCGGCGGCCGGAAGAGGTTTTCGTGGTGCGCAGCGCGCCCGCGATCGAGCGGTTCCAACCGGTGCCGCCAGAGCCGGAGTTGAAGCGCGGCAAGCCTCATCTGCTGTGCTATCTCGGGGTCATGGGCCCGCAGGACGGCGTCGACTACGCCTTGCGGGCCCTCGCGAAGCTGCGGGACGAGTTCGGGCGGACCGACTGGCACGCGGTGTTCGTCGGCGCCGGCGACGCCTTCGACGCGATGGTGGAGCTTTCCCGGCAGCTCGGGCTCTCCGAGCAGGTGCAGTTCACCGGGCGCATTCCGGACGCCGACCTGGTGCGCTACCTGTCCACCGCGGACGTGTGCCTTTCTCCCGACCCGCGCAATCCGCTCAATGACGTGTCGACCATGAACAAGGTCCTGGAGTACATGGCGATGGGCCGTGCGATCGTCTCCTTCGACCTGAAGGAGGCGCGCGTCTCCGCCGGTGACGCCGCCGTCTACGCGCCCGCCAACGACGAGGCCGAGTTCGCCAAGCTCATCACGCTGCTGCTCGACGATCCGGAGAAGCGGGCCGAGATGGGCGAGATCGGTCAGGAGCGGGTCAGCGGTCCGCTCTCCTGGCGCAACTCGCAAGCCTCGCTGCTCGCCGCCTACGCCGCTGCCTGCGGTGACCGCACTCCGGTGGCGGCCGGCAAGGCGGTCCGGACGAGGAAGAGGCCGGGGCGTTGAACGAGGACACGATTCGTCTGGTCACGATCGGGCGGATGCTCCGTCGGCGGTGGCGCCTTCTCGTCGCCCTCGCCCTGGTGGGCGCACTCGTCGGCTACGGCGCCTCCGTGCTGTTCCCGCCGCGATACATGGCGTCGGCATCGGTCCTGTTGCCGGGGCAGTGGGAGGAGCGCGAGCTGCTCACCCAGGTGGACGTCGCGACCAGTTCGACGGTGGTGGACCAGGCGGCCACCGCTCTCGACTGGAGCGGCGTCAGCGGCACCGATCTGCGGGATCGCGTGAGCGCCAAGACCTCCGACGGGAACATCATCAAGATCTCGGGTACGGCCGACACCCCGAAGCGGGCGCAGCAGCTCTCCGACCAGGTGGCCCAGCAGTTCGTCAAGTTCGCCGCGCATGTCTCGGGCGGCAGCACCGGCTCCGCGGCGGCCACGGGAGCCGAGGCGCTGCGCAAGCAGGTGAAGGAGACCAACCGCCGCATCAGCGACCTGGCCAAGGCGGCCGATCCGGGGCAGACCGTGGAGAGCGTGCAGGCCCGCACCGCGCTCGAGAGCCTGCGCACCTCGCTGGAGGATGCCATGCAGAAGCTGGACCAGGCCGACCCGTCGACCAACAAGGCCGGCATGGTCGTCATGGGCCCGGCACCCCGGCCGACCGGCGAGGAGCCCCCGACGAGGGTGCAGCTCGTCGGGGGCGGGGCACTGCTGTTCTTCCTGCTCTCGGTCATCGGCCATCTCGTTGCCGCCCGGATGAACCGCCGGCTGCGCACCGAACCGGAGATCGCCGCGGCGCTGGGCTCGGCGGTCCTCGGCACCGTGGACGTGCCGGGTGAACGGGGCGCGCAAAGGCGGGAAGGCGGGGGCCCACGGGCCTGGATCCGCCGATTCCTCGGCGTCGACACCCGGTGGGACCTACCCGTTCCGCAGCGGTCCGGCGACGAGGCGGACAGACGAATCCGCTACCGGCGGGTGTGCGCCCGCCTCCGGGAGCAGCTGCCGAACCCCCGGCGGCTGCTGGTCGTCGTACCGGACGGTGACGAGATCGCCATCCGGGCCGCCGGACAGCTCGTCGCCGAGGCCAAGAGCGATCCGCAGCTGCGGATGGTGGAGGTTTCCGTGGACCGGCCGACGGTGCCGGACCGAGTCAACGAGTCCGGTGCCGTGGTCGTCCTCAGCGCGGGCAGCTGGACCGCGGAAGAGCTCGCCGGTATCGCCGAGGCGTGCGCGGACGGCAGGCACGAGGTCGTCGGCGTCGTCGTCGCCGGCATGGTCCAGGCCCGCCCCACGCGCTCGGTCGGCCAGCTTCCGGACGACGCCACCCTGGCGCTCGCGATGCCCGGCCACGCGACGGGAGGTTCGGCGTGACGACAAGTGCAACTCCGGAGTCGTCGGCTGCCACTCCGCTCATCGACCTGCAGGCGCTGGTGGTGGCGGTGCGCAGGCGCCGCCGTCTCTGGTCCGCCATGGCGCTGCTCGGACTGCTGGCCGGCACGGCGGTGGCGGTCCTGATGCCGCCGCCGCCGACCGCGGTGACCAAGGTGCTGGTCGCGCACGCGGAGGACCAGCCGAACGACCCCGGAACGCTGATCAACACCGACGTCCAGCTGCTGGGGACCACGCGAATCGCCGCAGCGGCCCTGCAGTCCCTCAAGTCCCCGGAAAAACCGGAGGACTTCATGAGGGACTACCGGGGCGCCGGCCTCAGCAACAACCTGCTGCAGATCACTGTGACAGGTGACAGCCAGGCGGACGCCGTGGCCCGGGCCAAGGCGCTGGCCGACGCGTTCGTCGCGGACCATGTGAAGCGGGTCCGGGACACCGCGAAGGCCGAGGCCAACGCCCTGGTCGACCAGGAAAACCGCATGCGGAGCGAACTGGCCAAGATCAACAAGGAGATCGGGGACTCGCCGGAGAGCGACCCGGAGGCGTCGGCGAGCCTTGAGACGCTCTTCGCCCGCCGCGCCGAACTCAACTCACGAATCGCCGACTTCGATCAGCGCGCCGCGGAGGCACGCATCGGCACGCCCAACGTCATCGCCGGCACACAGATCGTGGACGCCCCGCGCGCGGTGCGGCAGTCCCTGCCCAAGGCGGCCGCCACCGACGCCGCGATCGGGCTCGTCCTCGGGCTCGTCCTCGGGCTCGCGCTGGCCGCGGTCGGGGTTGTGGTGACGGACCGCCCCGTGCTGCGCCGGGACATCGCGGCGAACCTGGGCGCCTCGGTCATCGCCGAGCTGCCCCGCCGCTTGGGCGGGCTGGGGCGGCGCCGACGGACCCGGGCGACACGCGAACGGCTCACCGCGACCCTCGCCCGTACCGTGCGTGGATCCGCGGAACCGGTGTCGCTGCTGGAACTGGGCTGTGCGCGCAATGCGAGCGTGATCGCCCTGGACCTCGCCAGGGCGATGACGGCGGAGGGTCCGGTCGTCATCGTCGACGGTCTGCCCGGCCCGCACCTCGCGAACCACCGCCCGCAGCCAGGAGACCCCACCGTGGTCAGCGGCGAGCGCGCCGCGGCCGTGCCGCCTCAGCAGCGCCGGCTCGGCGTCGGCTCGGTGGCGCCCGGCACGGCGTGGACCGACCTGCAGTACCTCGGCACCCAGACCGTGCTCATGGTGCGGGCCGGGCACGCCACCGCCGCATGGCTCCACACGGTGGCGCGGCAGCTCGCGGACCAGCGCATCCCGGTGATCGGTGTGGTGCTGATCGACCCCGATCCGCGTGACCGGACCGACGGCACGCTGTGGGACGGGCTGCACACCGCGCTGCGCGGCCGGAGCGAGCGGCCGGCCCGGCAGAACGGGACGGGCCGGCGGCGGTTGGAGCGGGAGCCGGTGTGGGCCGCACAGGGCCCGGACAACGACCAGGAAGCGCGGTAGGACATGTGTGGCATCGCAGGTACTTACCGATGGCCGGACGGGAAGGTCGTGACCGACCGGCTCACCGACACCCTCGCCCATCGCGGTCCGGACGGCGCGGGCCGGTACGGCCACCCCGTCGGTGACGGCGAAGTCCAGCTCGGACACCGCCGGCTGGCCATCATCGACCTGTCCGAGACCGGCGCCCAGCCGATGGTGTCGGACGGCCTCGCCCTGACGTACAACGGCGAGCTGTACAACGCGCCCGAACTGCGTGCCGAGCTGGCGGCCGCCGGGGTGCGCTTCCGCGGTACCTCCGACACCGAGGTGCTCCTCGAGGCCTGGCGGCGCTGGGGCACGGACTGCCTGCCCCGGCTGCGCGGCATGTTCGCGTTCGGGATCTTCGACGAGCGCACCGGTGAACTCGTGCTGGCCCGCGACCAGTTGGGCATCAAGCCGTTGTTCCTGCTCCGGCGCGGTACGGGCCTGGTGTTCGCCTCCGAGCTCAAGGCGCTCGCCGCCGCCACCGGTGGGACGCTGGAGGTGGACCATGCGGCGCTGGTGGCCTCGCTGCTGTACTACTGGGTGCCGGACTCACGGTGCGCGTACCGCGAAGCGGAGAAGCTGCCGCCGGGGAGCTGGCTCAGGTGCCGCCCCGACGGCCGGGTGGAGCGCGGCCAGTACTGGAACCTGAAGGACGTCGCCGCCGAGGGCCAGGAGCGGGCCCGGGCCGGTGAGCAGCCGGACATCGCCGCGATCGTCGAGGAGTCGACCCGGCGCCACCTGCTCTCCGACGTACCCGTCGCGACCTTCCTCTCCGGCGGTCTCGACTCCAGCTACCTGACAGCGCTGGCGGCCCGAGACCATCCCGGGATCTCCGCCTACACGATCGGGTTCCGCGCCGAGGACGCCAAGTTCGAGGCGATGCCGGACGACCTGCGCTATGCCCGGCAGGTGGCCGAGCGGTTCGGCGTCGATCTGCACGAGATCGAGATCGCCCCGAACGTGCTCGATCTGCTGCCGAGGATGACGCACCACCTGGACGAGCCGATCGGCGACCCCGCCGCGATCAACACGTTCCTGATCTGCTCGGCCGCCCGGGAGGCCGGGGTCAAGGTGATGCTCTCGGGGATGGGTGCCGACGAGCTGTTCGCCGGGTACCGCAAGCACCTGGCCAACCTGCTCGCACTGCGCTATCAGCGCGTGCCCCGGCCCCTGCGGCGCGGGGTGTCCGCGGCCGTGGACCGGCTGCCGGTCGCAACCAGCCGCCGGGGGTACCGGTCGGTGCGCTTCGCGAAGCGGTTCCTGTCCTTCGCCGATCTGCCGGAGGAGACCGCGTTCCGGCGCAGCTACACCATGTACGACCAGGACGAGCTGCTCGCCCTGGTCGACCCGGACCTGGCCGGGACGGTCGACGACGTGCTGACCGAGCACGCGGACGTCTACCAGGACAACGAGCTCGACGACTTCGTCAACCGCATGTGCCTGGGCGACGCCCGGATGTTCCTGCCGGGCCTGAACCTCGCCTACACGGACCGGTCCAGCATGGCCGCCTCGACCGAGGTGCGGGTGCCGTACGTGGACGTCGAGGTGGTCAAGGCGGCGTTCGCCGTGCCCGGCGATCGCAAGATCGTCGGACGGCAGGGAAAGGCCGTCCTCAAGGAGGCGGCCACCTCGATCCTGCCCCGGGAGATCGTGTACCGGCCCAAGGGTCTGTTCAGCGCCCCGCTGCGCGCCTGGATGAGCCGGGATCTGGCACCGCTGGTGCGCGAGGTGGTCAACGACGGTGTGCTCGTCAACTCGGGGATCCTGCGCCGCGACGCGCTGGCGCGGATGGTCGCCGAGGACGCCGCAGGGCAGCAGGACTTCTCCAAGCATCTGTGGCATGTGCTGACTCTCGAGTACTGGTATCGCGACGCGACCTCTGGTTCCGGCCAGAGCCAAGCGGCCTGACGGCGTGGAAACAAGAGGAGCTCGGGTGAAACAGGTTGTTCAGAACTACAAGAGCGGCGAGCTGGCGGTGCTCGACGTACCGGTGCCGGGGTGCAAGCCGGGCGGTGTGCTGGTCCGCAGCGTCTACTCGCTGATCTCCACCGGGACCGAGCTCATGAAGGTGTCCGAGGCCGGCATGTCGATGCTGGGCAAGGCCCGGTCACGGCCGGACCAGGTGGCCAAGGTCATGCAGAGCGTGGCCACCAACGGGGTGCCCGCCACGTACCGCAAGGTGATGGGCAAGCTGGACTCCTACACGCCGCTGGGCTACTCGTTGTGCGGGGTGGTCGAGGAGGTCGGCGCCGGCATCGACGACGTGAAGGTCGGCGACCTCGTGGCCTGCGCCGGCAACGAGCACGCGCTGCATGCCGAGCTGAACTGGGTGCCGAAGAACCTCTACGCCCCGGTGCCGGACGGCCTCGCGCCGCGGCATGCCGCCTTCGGCACCGTCGGGTCGATCGCGATGCAGGGCGTCCGTCAGGGCGAACCGCAGCTCGGTGAGGTGGCGCTGGTCATCGGTCTCGGGCTGATCGGGCAACTGGTGGTGCAGCTTCTGGCCGCCTCGGGAGTCCGCGTCGTCGGGGTCGACCCCGACCCGGTGCGCTGTGAACTGGCCGAGCGCCTGGGCGCCGCGGCCTGCGGCGATCCCGAGTCCGCGGCCGTGGAGGCCGCCGTCGCCGAGCTCACCGGCGGTCACGGCGTGGACCAGGTGTACCTGGCCGCCGGCGGTGGCAGCAACCAGCCCGTCGAGCTGGCCGCCCGGCTCTGCCGGGACCGCGGCCGGGTCGTCGACATCGGCAAGTGCCGCCTGGACCTGCCGTGGAACGCGTACTACGAGAAGGAACTCGACGTCCGGTTCTCCCGCAGTTACGGCCCCGGGCGCTACGACCCGGCGTACGAGATCGAGGGCCGCGACTACCCGATCGGCTACGTGCGCTGGACCGAGCGCCGCAACCTGGCCTGCTTCCTCGACCTCGCCGCCCGCGGCAAGGTCGACGTGGAGCCCCTGATCTCCCACGTCGCCGACTTCGACGACGCCGTCGAGACGTACCAGCGCCTGAAGGACGGCGACCTGAAGGCCATCACCGCGCTGTTCCGATACCCCGAACAAGGGGTGGAAGCGGAATCTCCGGCGGTGGCCGTGCCCACGGTGAACGTGAAGCCGAGTCCGGCCCGGGCCGCCAAGACGCCGGTGCGCCTCGCGTTCGTCGGCGCGGGGAACTACGCGACGTCGATGCTGCTGCCGCACCTGACACAGCGCGACGGCGTCGAGTTGTCGACCGTCGTCACCACGACGGCGCTGTCCGCGGCCAACGCGCAGCGGAAGTTCGGCTTCGCCGAGGCGACCACCGATCTCGACGCCGTGCTCGGCGACAAGTCCATCGACGCGGTGTTCGTGGTGACGCGGCACAGCTCGCACGCCGAACTGACCCGGAAGGCGCTCCTCGCCGGCAAGACGGTGTTCGTGGAGAAGCCCCTGGCGCTGACCGAGGACGAGCTGGCCGGTGTGCTCGCGGCGGTGGAGGAGTCCGGCAACGACCGGCTGCAGGTGGGCTTCAACCGCCGGTTCGCGCCGCTGCTGCAGGAGGCCAGGCAGCGGTTCGGCGCCCGGACCGGTCCGGCGAGCCTTCGCTACCTGGTCAACGCGGGCACGTTGGCGCACGGCAGCTGGTACCTCCAACAGGGCACCGAGGGCTCGCGGTTCGCCGGCGAGGGCGGACACTTCATCGACACGGCGAGCTGGCTGCTCGATGCCGATCCGGTCTCGGTGTACGCGGTCGCCCCGTCCGGCAACGAGGACCTGCAGATCGTCCTGCGCTACCCGGACGGGTCCACCGCCGCCATCAGCTACGTCACCACCGGCGCGCCCGGCTTCCCCAAGGAGACGCTGGACCTGGTCGCGGACGGGAAGGTGCTGCGGCTCGACGACTTCGTCCGGGCCTCGGTCCACGGCCGCAAGAAGTGGGTCAGCTCCCGGCTGCCCAAGGCCCGGGACAAGGGCCAGAACGCCGAGCTGGCCGCGTTCATCAAGGCCGTACGGACCGGCGGGCCGATGCCGGTGCCGCTGGAGTCCCTGGTCGCCACCACGGCGGCCACCCTCGCCGTGCAGGCCGGCCTGGCCGGCGGCGCACCGGTGACCTTGGCGAGGGCGTAATGACGATGAGCGCGGGCTGGTACCTGCGGCGGCTGTCCCGGATGGGACCGCGGGAGGTCGGCGGCCGGGTGGGCGACGCGGTGCGCAGGCGGCGGTGGCGGTCGGCGCCGCCGAACTGCCCGAACGTGCCCGACGCCCGGTTCACCGCGGTACTGCCCGCCGGGACGACCGCCGCCATACCCTCGGACGCCGCGAAACGCCTCATCGCCGAGGCGGACCGGCTGATGGACGGGCACGCCGAGTACTTCGGGGTGGTCCGCGACGACTTGGCCGACCCGGACTGGTGGCGCGACCCGAAGACCGGTCGCCGGGCCCCGTCGGGCTACGCCTTTGACGTGCCGTACCGCAACGAGGACGCGGTCGGGGACATCAAGCAGATCTGGGAGCCGTCCCGGCACCAGTACCTCACCGTGCTCGCCGCCGCGTACGCGGTCATCGGGGACGAGCGGTACGCGGAGCGCGTGGCCGAGCACCTGCGCTCGTGGTGGGAGGCCAACCCGCCGCTGCGCGGCGTGCACTGGATCAGCGGCATCGAGCTGGGCATCCGGCTGCTGTCCTGGGTGTGGATCCGCCGGCTGCTCGACGGCTGGCCCGGCGCGGCCGGCCTGTTCGAGGGCAACCAGGTGGCGCTGAACCAGATCTGGCACCACCAGCGCTGGCTGGCCGCCTTCCCCAGCCGGGGCTCTTCGGCGAACAACCACGTCATCGCGGAGGCCGCCGGGCAGTTCGCAGCGGCCTGCGCCTTCGACTGGTTCCCCTCGTCGGAGCGTTGGCGGACCGGCGCGCTGCGGTCGCTGGAGCGGCATCTGCGCGGCAACACCTACCTCTCCGGCCTCAATCGCGAGCTGGCCACCGAATACCACGGACTCGTACTGGAGTTGGGCCTGGCCGCGGTGGCCGAGGCGGACGCCGCCCGCGTGCCGATCCCCCCGACCGTCCGGCTCGTACTGCTGCGGATGACCGACGCGCTCGCGGCCGTCGTGGACAACCGGCTGCGGCCGCCGCGCCAGGGAGACGCGGACGACGGACACGGTCTGGTCGTGGACGGCGCGGATACCGACCGCTGGGCCTCGCTGCTGGCCACCGGGGACGCCGTGTTCGGCCGGCTCGCCTGGTGGCCGGCGGTGACCGGCACCGATGTGCGCACCCCCCTGCTGGCCGCGCTCATCCGGCCGTACCCGGAAAAGGGAACCGTACCGGCCGTGACCCGCCCGGCAAGCCGACCGGCCCACTTCGCCGACGCCGGCATGACCATCCTGCGCGGTCCGGAGGAGATCTGGTGCCGCTGCGACGGCGGTCCGCACGGCTTCCTGTCCATCGCCGCGCATGCCCACGCGGACGCGCTGTCCGTGGAGGTCCGGCACGACGGCGTCGACGTGCTCGCCGACCCGGGGACGTTCTGCTACCACGGTCAGCCCGAGTGGCGGCAGTACTTCCGCTCGACCCTCGGCCACAACACCCTGCAGCTGGACGGCGGTGACCAGTCCGTCTCCGGCGGCCCGTTCCTGTGGACCCGGCATGCCGAGAGCAGCGTCCTGGTCGCCGACACATCCGGCACCTCCGACGGGGGGACGGCCCGCTGGTGTGCCGAGCACGACGGTTACCAGGGCTCCGTGCACCGCCGCACGGTGGAACTGAGCGCTGAGAGCCAGGAGTTGCGGGTGGTCGACGAAGTGCGCGGCCCCCGCCGGGACGTACGCCTCGCGTTCCACCTCGGTCCGGCGATCGCCGTGGACCTGGTGGGGAACAGGGCAGTGCTCACGTGGATCGTGGACGGCGAAGGACGCTCCGCGGTGCTCGACCTGCCCGGGCAGCTGTCCTGGCGGGCCCATCGCGGCGAGACCGACCCGCCGCTCGGCTGGTACTCCGCCGGATTCGGGCGCAAGGAACCCTCGACGACGCTCGTCGGCACCGGCTTCGCCGACGGCACGGAGGGCTTCACCACTGTGCTCGGGTTCCGCGGCTTGGGGGCGTCGTGAAAGTCACCTGCCATGCCCGCGGTGTCCGGTGCGTGCCCTCGGCGTACCGGACGAACGCCCTCGATGGGGAGTCGCTGCCTGGGTCTTCGGCCGGTGCGGCGAGGGTGCGTGCCGGGCGCTGTGGGCGCTGTGCGGGACTTTCACCACACCCCCAAGGGGGGCGCGTGGGGGCCATGATGCGGCACTGGGCGTGGTCGGCGGCACCCCTGGCGCTGGCCCTGCTGGCGACCGGCTGTGACAGCACCTCAGGGGCCCCGGGCGCCCGGGGCGCGGAGCCGACCGCCGCGCCGACCACGTCCGGCGGCCGAGCCGTGGCCCAGGTGTGCGCCAAGCCCGCCGCCGGGCCGGCCGAGCCGCCGGCGGGTGCGGTGACGGTCGACCCCGCGGTGGTCGGTGACCTGGCGGCGAAGACCATGAGCAACCCCCCGCACACCACGTTCTGGCTTCGACCGGGCAAGCACAGGCTCGACCCGGACCGCTTCGCCCAGGTCGTCCCCAAGGAGGGGGACCGCTACATCGGTGCGCCCGGTGCGGTGCTCGACGGCGGGAAGAAGAGCCAGTACGCGTTCAGCGGCACCGCCCGCGACGTCACCATCCGCTACCTGACCGTGGAGCGTTTCGTGGCGCCGCTGGACGAGGGCGTGGTCAACCACGACTCGGCCGACGGGTGGGTGATCGAGCACGCGACGATCCAGAACAACTCCGGCGCCGGACTGATGGCGGGCGCCCGCCAGCAGGTCCGCGCCAGCTGCCTGCGCGACAACGGCCAGTACGGCATGAACGCCTACAAGGGCAGCGGCCGTATCACCGGTCTGGTGGTCGAGGACAACGAGATCGTGGGCAACAACACCGGCGACTGGGAGCGGCGGCGGAAGGGCTGCGGCTGCACCGGAGGCATCAAGTTCTGGGCAGTCGACGGCGCCGACGTGCGCGGCAACTGGGTGCACGACAACCGCGGCACCGGGTTGTGGGCGGACACCAACAACAACGACTTCCGCATCGAGAACAACGTGATCGAGGCCAACGACGGCGCCGCGCTGATCTACGAGATCAGCTACAACGCGGTCATCCGGAACAACACGATCCGGCGGAACAACTGGGTCGAGGGCCGCGCCGCGGCCGAGGGCGGCGACAACTTCCCGTTCGCGACCGTCTACCTGTCCGAGTCCGGTGGCGAACCACGGATCAAGGCCCGCACCGACAAGATCGAGATCTATCGGAACCTGCTGGAGGACAACTGGTCGGGGATCACCCTGTGGGAGAACGCCGACCGGTTCTGCAACAGCCCGGCCAACACCTCGTCCGGTGACTGCACCCCGCTGGTGAAGAACACCGACCGCTGCGCGAAGCCGGCGATCGCCAAGCCACCGCTCTACGACGACTGCCGGTGGAAGACCCAGCGGGTGGACATCCACGACAACCGCTTCGTGCTGGACATGTCCGTCGTCAAGTGCACGGAGAAGTGCGACCGCATGGCGGTCCTCTCCAACTACGGCACCTATCCCGACTGGTCGCCGTACAAGGGCGAGAAGGTGGCCGACGCGATCACCCTCAAGCAGCACAACCGCTGGCACGACAACGTCTACCTCGGCCCGTGGAAGTTCGTCGCCCACGACCCGAGCCGGGTGCTCACCTTCCAGGAGTGGCAGGGCGCGCCGTACCGGCAGGACACCGGCAGCACCTTCCGCGCACGGGCAGGTGGTTGAGATGGGCGGAGACCTGCGGCACGGCGGCCTGCCGGGCACAACGGACCCGGCGGACACGCGGCCCGGCGCCGAACCGCTCCCGGCCGGCACACCTAAGCTCGTCGGGACGGTCTGGGGACTGCTGATCCTCAACACGCTCGGCTCCACCGGGGCGAAGACGATCATCCCGCTGCCCCGTTCCCTCATCCAGTTGGTCACCATGGGCGCACTGGTCGCCGCGTTCGCGCTGGCGCTCTTGGTCAATGCCCGGCTGCGTATCCGAGCCAGCGCCTACGTGCTCCTGCTCACCCTGCTCCTGGTGGTGAGCGTGATCTCCAGCGCGCACCTGGAGTCCGGGTTCGGCGCGCTGTTCCGCTGCTTCCGGCTGGCTCTCTTCGTCGGCACGCTGTGGCTGCTCAGCCGCTGGTGGGATGGCGGCCTGACGTTCGTCCGGCCCCACATCCGGGTGTACTTCGCGGTCCTCGGAACGGTGGCCGCCGGCCTGGTCGTCTCACCGGGCGCGGCTTTGGCCGACGAATACGAGGGACGCCTCGTCGGCGCGTTGTGGCCGCTCACCCCGCCGCAGATCGGACAGTACGCCGCGGTGGTCATCGGGCTCACCGTGCTGCTCCTGCTGGGCCGCCGGACCGACCGGGTGAGCGCGGCGGTCGTCATCGTGCCGTCGCTCGCCCTGCTCGCGTTGACCCATACCCGGACGGCCACGCTCGGCCTGCTCGTGGGGCTCGTGCTGGCGATCGGCTCGCTCATCCTGACCAGCGCCGCCGCCCGCCGGTTCTTCACCTGGGCGGTGCTGTGCGCCACGGTGGCCGCGGTGGTGTTCGCCTCCGCGCTGCAGGCGTGGTTCCTGCGCGGGCAGAGCCAGGAGAACTTCTCCAGCCTCACCGGCCGGGCCAAGGTCTGGGACGCTCTTCTGGCCGCGCACCGGTCGACCTCGGAGCAGGTGTTCGGCGTGGGCCTGGGGGACAAGTCGTTCGGCGGGCTGCCGATCGACAACAGCTGGCTGGCCGTCTACAACGAGCAGGGTCTGATCGGCGTCACTCTGGTCGCGGCGATCATCATCGTGCTGGGCGGCGTCGCGCTACTGCGGCCACCGTCGCTGCAGAGGGCCTGCGCGATCTTCCTGATCAGCTACTGCGGGATCGCGTCGTACACCGAGGTCGGCCTGGGCGACGCCTCACCGTATCTGCTGCACCTGGCACTGGCCGCCTCGCTCCTCGCGGCACCGGCCGAGCCCGCTCCGCTCTCGACGCCCGAAGTCCGTCGACGACGCGTCCCGCGCTGGGCCCAGAGATCGGAGGCGACGTGAGCATGCACGTCCTGGTGGTGCACAACCGTTACGCCTCGGCGCAGCCGAGCGGAGAGAACAAGGTCGTCGACCAGGAGGTGGAGTTGCTGCGCTCGGCCGGCCACCGGGTCGAGGTGTTCGAGCGGCGCAGCGACGACATCGCCGCCCGGTCCCTGCTCGGCAAGGTCGCGGTGCCGCTCCTCGTGCCGTGGAACCCGGGGGTCCGCAAGGAGCTCACCGCCCGGCTTCGCACCGACCGGCCCGACGTGGTCCACATCCACAACGTCTTCCCGCTGCTGTCGCCCGCGGTGCTTGCCGCATGCGCCGACGCCGGCGTGCCCGCCGTGGCCACGCTGCACAACTACACCCAGGTCTGCCCTCCCGGCACGCTGCAGCGGGACGGCCGGCCGTGCACCGAGTGCGTCGGGTCCTCGCCGCTGCCCGCCGTCCGGCACGGCTGCTACCGCAACTCCCGCCTGGCGACCGTGCCGCTCGCCGTCAGCCTGTCGGTCAACCGGCGGCGGTGGTGGTCCGGCGTGGAGCGCTTCTTCTGCATCTCCGCGGCGCAGCGCGACGTCCTGGTGCGGTCCGGCATGCCGGCCGAGCGGCTGGCGGTGAAGCACAACTTCGTGCCGGAGCCGGGCACTCGCCGAGAGGGTGACGGCGAGCACGTGCTCTATCTCGGCCGGCTCGCGGAGGCCAAGGGCGTGCGGCTGCTCATGACCGCGTGGGACGAGATCGCGGCGGGCGGCGGTGTGGGCGTGCCACTCGTGATCGCCGGCACCGGGCCGCTGGAGCGAGAGGTGACCGCCTGGGCGGCGGGCCGGGACGACGTACGGTACGCCGGCCTGCTGGACACGGCGGAGTGCCGGAAGGTCATCGCCCGCTCCGTCGCCGTGGTGGCTCCTTCGACGTGGCTGGAGGCGTTCGGCCTGGTGGCGGTCGAGGCGATGGCGGCAGGGGTGCCGACCGTCGCCGCCGGACACGGCGCGTTCGTCGAACTCGTCGAGGACGGTGTGACCGGACTGCTGCACCGGCCGGGCGAGGCAGCCTCGCTCGCGTCCTGCATACGCCGGATCGCGGCCGAAACGGCCCGCAACCGGGAGATGGGCCAGGCGGCCCGGCGCCGTTACGAGCAGGGCTTCAGCCCGGCCGTCGGCCTCGAGCGCCTGGTGGAGGGGTACCGCACCGCGATCGCGGGTCGGACGGAATCAATGGGGGACGGAATCAATGGGGGGCAGTAAATGACACGATGCCGACTCTGCGGCTCGACGACGCTGGCGAGCGTCGTCGATCTGGGGGCGACCCCGCCGTGCGAGAGCTTTCTCGCCGCGGACCAACTGGACCTGCCGGAACCGGCGTACCCGCTGCACCTGCGGGTCTGCACGGACTGCTGGCTGGCGCAGATCCCGCCGCTGATCACGCCGGAGGAGACGTTCAAGGAGTACGCGTACTTCTCCTCGTTCTCGACCTCCTGGGTGGAGCACGCCCGCACGTTCGTCGCCGACGCCGTGCAGCGGGTGGGTCTCGGCGCCGACGGCTCCGACGCCTTCGTGGTCGAGGTCGCGAGCAACGACGGGTACCTGCTGAAGCACGTGGTGGACCGGGGGATCCGCTGCCTCGGCATCGAGCCGTCGGTGAACGTCGGCGCTGCGGCGCGGGACGCGGGTGTGCCCACCCTCACGGAGTTCCTGAGTCCGGACACCGGTGCGGCCGTCCGCAAGGAGCACGGCCCGGCGGACCTGGTCGTGGCCAACAACGTGTACGCGCACATCCCCGACGTGGTCGGATTCACCCAGGGCCTGCGCGCCCTGGTCGCCGACGACGGCTGGGTCTCCATCGAGGTGCAGCACCTGCTGACCCTGATCGAGGAGAACCAGTACGACACGATCTACCACGAGCACTTCCAGTACTACACGGTCGCGTCCGCGATCCGAGCCCTCGCGAGCGGCGGACTCGCGCTCGTGGACGTGGAGTTGCTGCCCACGCACGGCGGCTCCATCCGACTGTGGGCCCGGCCGGCCGAGGTGGCCGGTGAGCAGACCGAGCGGGTGGCCGACGTGCTGGCCCGCGAGAAGGCCGCCGGGCTGCAGGAGCTGTCCGGCTACACCGAGTTCTCCGCCCGGGTGGCCAAGGTCCGCCGGGACCTCCTCAAGTTCCTCATCGAGGCGGCCGAGCGCGGCGAGACGGTCGTCGGCTACGGCGCCCCGGGCAAGGGAAACACCCTGCTCAACCACTGCGGCATCCGGCCCGACCTGCTCGCGTACACGGTCGACCGCAACCCCTACAAGCACGGCAGGTACACGCCGGGCACCCGCATCCCGATCCTGCCGCCCGAGCAGATAGCCGTCGACAAACCGGACTACGTCCTCGTCCTCCCGTGGAACCTGCGGGCCGAGCTGATCGAGCAGCTGTCCTTCGTGCACGACTGGGGCGGACGGCTGGTCTTTCCCATCCCGGAACTGAGCATCGTCGAGGTCGCGTCGTGAAAGGTCACAGCATGAAGGTCGTTCTGTTCTGCGGCGGTTACGGGATGCGGATGCGCAACGGAACCTCCGACGACGTGCCCAAGCCGATGGCGATGGTCGGCCCGCGCCCCCTGATCTGGCACGTCATGCGCTACTACGCGCACTTCGGACACACGGAGTTCATCCTGTGCCTCGGCTACGGGGCTCACCACATCAAGGACTTCTTCCTCAACTACGAGGAGACGACGTCCAACGACTTCGTGCTGCGCAAGGGGGAGACCGAGCTGCTGTCCACCGACATCTCGGACTGGACGATCACGTTCGCGCAGACCGGCATCGAGTCGCCGATCGGGGAGCGGCTGCGCCGGGTGCGGCACCATCTGGACGGCGACGAGATGTTCCTCGCCAACTACGCCGACGTGCTCACCGACGCCCCGCTGCCGGAGATGATCGAGAAGTTCGCGCAGCGCGACGCGGGTGCGTCGATGATGGTGGTGCCGCCCCAGTCGTCGTTCCACTGCGTGGAACTGGGCGAGGACGGACTGGTGGGGGGCATCACCGCGGTGAGCGATCTGCCGCTGTGGGAGAACGGCGGCTACTTCGTGCTCCGCCAGGAGATCTTCGACCACATACCGGAGAACGGTGACCTGGTGGCCGACGGATGCGGCCAACTCGCCAAGCGCGGGCGGCTGGTGGCGCACCAGCACCGCGGCTTCTGGAAGCCGACCGACACCGTGAAGGAGCGGGCCGCGCTCGACGACGCCTACACCCGGGGCGACCGCCCATGGGCTGTGTGGGAGCAGGACAGCGCCGGGGTGAGAGCGTGATCCGGCTCGGGGCCGGGCGCCTCGACCGGATCGTCGCGGTGGGCGCGCACTGCGACGACATCGCCATCGGCGCCGGCGGCACACTGCTGACGATGTGCCTCGCGCACCCCGGCACCCGCGTCGACGCGCTGGTGCTCTCCGGCGGCGGCGGCGAGCGGGAGCAGGAGGAGCAGGCCGCGCTCGCCGCCTTCTGCCCGGGCGCCGACCTGCGGCTGACCGTGCTCAAGCTGCCGGACGGCCGGATACCCGTGCACTGGGAAGAGGCCAAGGCAGCGGTCGAGGACCTGCGCGGGCGGACCGAGCCGGACCTGGTCCTCGCCCCGCGCACCGACGACGCCCACCAGGATCACCGCGGTCTGGCGCAGCTGGTACCCACCGCGTTCCGCGACCACCTCGTGCTCGGCTACGAGATCGTCAAGTGGGACGGCGATCTCGGCCGTATGGCGGCGTACCAGCCACTGTCGCCGGAGGTCGCCGAACAGAAGGTACGGCTGCTGCAGGAGCACTACCCCTCGCAGCGTCACCGGCCCTGGTACGACCGCGAGGCCTTCCTCGGCCTGGCCCGGATCCGCGGCATCGAATGCCACGAGCGATACGCCGAGGCGTTCGCCGCCACCAAACTCACGCTCAACCTGGGGGACTGAACCTTGCGCGTACTACTGACCGGACACCAGGGATACCTGGGCACCGTCATGGCCCCTGTACTCACCGCCGCCGGGCACGACGTCGTCGGCCTCGACGCCGGCCTGTTCGCCGACAGCGTGCTGGGCGAGCCGCCCGCGGACCCGCCGGGGCACCGCGTGGACCTGCGCGACGTCACAGCCGACCACGTGGCCGGAGTGGACGCCGTGATCCACCTGGCCGCGCTGTCCAACGACCCGCTCGGATCGCTCGCGCCCGAGCTCACCTACGACATCAACCACCACGCGTCCGTACGCCTGGCCCGGCTGGCCCGCGACGCCGGCGTGCGACGCTTCCTGTACGCGTCGACCTGCTCGGTGTACGGCGCCGCCGGCGGCGACGACCTGGTGGGAGAGGACGCCCCGCTGCGCCCGGTGACGCCGTACGCGGAGTCCAAGGTGCGGGTCGAGGACGACCTGCACGCGCTGGCCGACGGCGACTTCACCCCGGTGTTCATGCGCAACGCCACCGCCTTCGGCTACTCGCCCCGGCTGCGCGCCGACATCGTGCTGAACAACCTGGTGGGCCACGCGCTCCTGTCCGGCGAGGTCCTGGTGCTCTCCGACGGCACCCCGTGGCGCCCGCTCGTGCATGCCGCCGACATCGCCCGGGCCTTCACGGCCGCGCTGACCGCGCCGCGCGAAGCGGTGCACGACCGGGCGTTCAACATCGGCAGCGAGACCAACAACGTCACGGTCGCCGAGATCGCCGAGCAGGTCGCCGAGGCGGTGCCCGGCTCCAAGGTGAGGATCACCGGGGAGAACGGGGCCGACCCGCGCTCCTACCGGGTGGACTTCTCCCGGTTCCGCGCCGCCATCCCCGGCTTCGACATCGAGTGGTCGGTCAAGCGCGGCGCACTCGAACTCGCCGACGCCTACCAGAAGTTCGGGCTGACCAAGGAGGACTTCGACCAGCGCTTCACCCGGCTCGCCGTGCTGCGCGCGGCCTCCGACGCCGGCACCGTCGACGACACCCTGCGGTGGCGCCGATGACCACACCCGGCGAGGAGATGTACGCCCTGGTGGAGCGGCTGTACCCGCTGTGCCGGAGCATCACGGGGGACGGCGTGCGCGCCACCCTGGACATCGTCGGCGAGTACATCCCGCTGCAGGTGCACGAGGTGCCGACCGGGACGCAGGTGCTCGACTGGACGGTGCCGCAGGAGTGGAACATCCGGGACGCGTACATCGCCGACACCTCGGGCAACCGGGTCGTCGACTTCGCCGCGTCCAGCCTGCACGTGCTCGGCTACAGCGTGCCGGTGTCGGCGACCATGCCGCTGGCCGAACTGCGCGAACACCTGCACACCCTGCCGGACCACCCGGCCTGGGTGCCGTACCGCACCAGCTACTACAAGCCGGAGTGGGGGTTCTGCCTGGCCCAGGAGACCCTGGACGCGATGCCGGACGGCGAGTACGAGGTGCGCATCGACTCCACCCTCGCCGACGGCCACCTCACCTACGCCGAGCATGTCGTCCCCGGGCAGGTCGCCGACGAGGTGATCGTCTCCTGCCACGTCTGCCACCCGTCGCTGGCCAACGACAACCTGGCCGGCATCGCGGTGGCGACCTTCCTGGCCCGGGCGCTGGCGGAGCAGAACCCGTACTACACCTACCGGTTCATCTTCGCGCCCGGCACCATCGGGGCGATCACCTGGCTGGCGCGCAACGCGGAGCGGGTGGAGCGGGTCAAGCACGGCCTGGTGCTGGCCTGCGCCGGCGACCCGGGCCGGCTGACGTACAAGCAGAGCAGACGCGGCGACGCGGAGATCGACCGGGTGCTGCGGCATGTGCTGGCCGCCTCCGAACGCCCGCACCACATCACCGAGTTCACTCCGTACGGCTACGACGAGCGGCAGTTCTGCTCGCCCGGGTTCAACCTCGGGGTGGGCTCGCTCACCCGGACCCCGTACGCCGGCTACCCCGAGTACCACACCTCCGCGGACAACCTGGACTTCGTCTCCCCGGAGGCGATGGCGGACACCCTTGCCGTCTGCCGTGAGGCGTCCGCCGTCCTCGACCGCAACCGGCGGTACCTCAACCTCAGCCCATACGGCGAACCACAGCTGGGCCGGCGCGGTCTGTACGACGCGCTCGGTGGCCGCAGCGACACCAAGCAGGCGCAGATGGCCATGCTCTGGGTGCTCAACCTCTCCGACGGCGAGCACAGTCTGCTGGACGTCGCCGAGCGGTCCGGGCTGCCGTTCGACACCGTGGCCGCCGCTGCCGACGCCTTGCAGGGCGCCGGACTGATCAAGGCATGACACAGATGACCATTGAGGGGGAGAAGACGACGGCAGGAGCGGCCCGGCGCCGGCACGCCCGGCCGAACGGCAGGCGGGCCCTGGCCGGCCGACTGTCCTGGGGGCTGGCCGACCAGGCGGCCTCCAGCGCGTCCAACTTCCTGGTGGGCATGTACGTGGCACGTTCGCTGGGGCTGGAGGCCTTCGGCGTGTTCACCCTGGCCTGGGTGACCTACGGCGTGGTGCTCAACGTCTCTCGCGGGCTGTCCTCCGATCCGCTCGTGGTGCGCTTCAGCGGTGTGTCGGACGCATCCTGGCGCGCGGCGGCGGCCCGGGCGTCGGGTACCGCGCTCGGCGTGGGCGGTGTCATCGGTGTGGTCAGCCTGGTGGTCGGACTGGGTCTCGGTGGCCGGGTGGGACCCGCGTTCGTCGGCCTCGGCGTGGTTCTGCCAGGGCTGCTGCTGCAGGACGCCTGGCGGTTCGTGTTCTTCGCCGCGGGGGCCGGGCGGAAGGCGTTCTTCAACGACGTCGTGTGGGGCATCGCCCTCATTCCTGCCTTGGTGGTGGCGGCACGCGTGGGCAGCGTGGAAGGTTTTGTACTCGCCTGGGGCGGAACCGCCGCGGTGGCCGCGGGGTACGGCTGCTTCCAGTGCGGCATCCTGCCCCGGCCGACCCGGGCGCGCGCGTGGCTGCGCGAGCAGCGCGACCTCGGCTACCGGTATCTGGCCGAGAACGTCAGTCTCAGCGGGGCGAGCCAGCTGCGTGCGTACGGGCTCGGCGCGATCGCCGGGGTCAGCGCGGTGGGTGCGGTCCGCGGTGCCGAACTCCTGCTCGGCCCCTTCCTCGCCGTGCTGATGGGTCTTTCGCTGGTCACCGTCCCGGAGGCGGCACGGGTGCTGCGAGAGGCCCCGCACCGGCTGGGCACATTCTGTCTCCTGCTCGCGGGCGGGCTGGCCGGCTCCGCGCTGCTCTGGGGCGCCGCACTGCTCCTGGTGCCGGACTGGGCCGGCGAGCACGTGCTCGGCGAAGTCTGGCACTCCGCCTCCCAGCTCATCATGCCGGTCACGGTCGGCGTCGCGGGCGCCGGCGTCGGAGTCGGCGCGGCGGCCGGGCTGCGCGCGCTCGCGGCGGCTCGACGCAGCCTGCGCTGCCAGCTGTTCGCCTCCGTGGGTTACGCCGGCGGCGGGCTCGGCGGGGCGGCCTTGGCCGGCACCGTCGGCTCGGCCTGGGGCGTCGCCGCCGCAAATGTCGCCGCCTCGGCGTTGTGGTGGCTGCAGTTGCGGGCCGCCCTGCGCGAGCGCCACCAGAACACCATCAGTGAAGTGAGGATGTCATGACCGCCCATCCCCGATTGAGCATCGGCCTGCCCGTGTACAACGGCGAGCAGTACCTCGCCGAGTCGCTCGACGCCTTGCTCGGCCAGACCTACGAGGACTTCGAGCTGGTCATCTCCGACAACGCCTCGACCGACGGGACTCAGGCCATCTGCCATGAATACGCCGCGCGGGACGCACGCATCCGGTACATACGGCTTCCCCGGAACATCGGTGCATCGCCGAACCACAATTATGTATTCACCGAATGCCACGGCGAACTGTTCAAGTGGGCCTCGCACGACGACCTTTACGCCCGGGACCTGCTGCGGCGCTGTGTGGAGGCCCTGGACGAGCGGCCGGACGTGATCCTCGCGCACGCCGAGCAGGCGGTCATCGACGGCGACGGCCGGATAAAGGTTCCGTACGAGTACCAGCTCGCCACTGACTCGCCGCACCCGCCGGAGCGCTTCCGCAGTCTGCTGATGGAGCCGGGCGGCGACGACTTCTACGGGGTGATGCGCGCCGACATGCTGCGCCGGGTGAAGCCGCTCGACAGCTACCACCACGCGGACCGCACGTTCGTTGCCGAGATCACCCTGCACGGGCCCTTCCACCAGGTGCCGGAACTGCTGTACTTCCGCCGGGACCACCCCACCCGTGCCGAGCGGGCGAACCCGTCCAAGCGCTCCCGGTGCGTCAACCTGGATCCGCGCCGGGCGGGCCCGCTGCACCCGACGCCCCGGCTGCTCGCCGAGTATCTGTGGGGCTTCAACGCGGCGATCCGGCGGGCGCCCTTGTCCCCGGCCGACCGGCGTGCGTGCTATCGCCATCTGGCCGCGTGGATGGCCAGCCGGACCCGGCCGGGCGCCGGCGAGCGGGTCGAGGACCGGACCTCGGTCGACCCGGGCGGGCTCACGATCTCCGTCGACGCTCTCGTCGCCGGCCGCGAAGGAAGGCAGGCATGACCGCCACGCAAAAAACGCAGGTACGTGTCGGGCTGTTCGGCCTGTTCGGCGCCGGCAACTCCGGCAATGACGCGTCACTCGAGGCCATCCTCGGGTACCTGCGCACTCAGCACCCGGAGGCGGTCGTGGACGCGCTGTGCGGCGGGCCCGAGGTCATCACGGCCCGGTACGGGATCCCCGCCGCGCGGATGAACTGGAACCGTGGTGAGTACCGGACCGCCTCGAGCGTCGCCGCCGTCGCGACGAAGGGTCTGGGCAAGCTCGTCGACGCCGTCCGCACCGCCGCCTGGGTGCGCCGGCACGACGTGGTGATCGTGCCGGGCACGGGCGTTCTGGAGACCACGCTGCCCCTGAGGCCATGGGGCTTCCCGTACTCGCTGTTCCTGCTCTGCGCGAGCGGCCGACTGCTGCGCACGCGGGTCGCGCTGGTCAGCGTCGGCGCCTCCGAGATCGGCCACCGGGCGACCCGGACCCTGGTGCGCTGGTCGGCACGGCTGGCCGCGTACCGGTCGTTCCGGGGCGCCCACTCCCGCGACGCGATAGGGGCGATGGGCGTGGCCACCGCGCGCGACGAGGTCTATCCGGACCTCGCCTTTTCGCTGCCTGCGCCGCGGGCGAGCACGCCCTCGGGGCCGCCGGGCCCGGTCTGCGTCGGCGTCATGGCCTGGCACGGCAGCAACGACGAGCGCACCCAGGCCGAGGAGATCCACCGGCGCTACCTCGACGGGACGATCCGCTTCGTCCGCACCTTGGTCGAGGACGGCAGGACGGTCCGGCTGCTCACCGGGGACGAGCTCGACCGGCCGGTGGCCGCCGCGATCCTCGACGCGGTGGACTCGCCGCTGGTCACCGCCGCCGAGGCGGCCTCACTCGGCGACCTGATGAAGGAGGCGGCGGCTGCCGACACCGTGGTGGCGGCCCGCTACCACAACCTGGTCTGCGCGCTGAAGGTCGGCACGCCGACACTCGCCGTCTGCTATTCGGAGAAGAGCGACGATCTCATGGCTCTGATGGGACTGGGCGCGTACTGCCATTCCGCTCGCGAGGTCGACGCCGACCGGTTGCTCGAGCAGTTCCGGGAGCTGGAGCAGCGTGCGCCGGAGCTGCGACGGACCCTCCCCGAGCGGAACCGGGACGCCGCCCGGCGGGTCGAGGACCAGTTCACCGCCTTGACCGCGGCCCTCTTCCCGCCGACCGGTCGCACCCGCACCACGAGGGAGCCCTCATGAAGGTGACCGAAGTCCCGGAGATCGCCGGCGCGTACCTGTTCGAGCCGACGCCGTACGCCGACGAACGCGGCTTCTTCTGCCGCACCTTCGACACCGACGTGGTCCGCTCGGTGGGCCTCGATCCGCACGCATTCGTTCAGGACAGCCTGTCCCGCTCGGTCCGGGGCGTGCTGCGCGGCCTGCACCTGCGCTCCGGCGCCGGCGAGGCCAAGCTGGTGCGGTGCTCGTACGGGAGGATCTTCGACGTCGTCGTGGACCTGCGCCCGGACTCGCCGACGTACCGTAATTGGGCCTCCTTCGAGCTGTCCGGCGAGACGCAGGTGACCCTGTACATCCCGGCGGGCTGCGCGCACGGCTTCCAGGCGCTGACCGAAACCGCCGACACCTCGTACCGGATCGACCGCCCGCATGATCCAACCGAGGACGTGACGATCGCCTTCGACGACCCGGAGCTCGCCATTCCCTGGCCGCTGCCGGCCACCTCCATGTCCAAGCGGGACCGGGAGGCGCCGAGCCTCGCCGATGCCCTCCAGCAGAAAGAGAGTTGAGGTCGGGATGGCCACCGAAGACTGTGTAGAAACCGAAGGGTTACAACTGCCCCGGTCGCGGATGGCGAACGAGCGGATGCACGCCCTGATCCCCGGGGGCGCGCACACCTATGCCAAGGGCGACGACCAGTACCCCGAGAACCTGGCTCCGGTCATCAGCCACGGCCGCGGTGCCCACGTGTGGGACATCGACGACAACCGCTACATCGAGTACGGATCCGGCCTGCGGTCGGTCAGCCTCGGCCACGCCCACCCACGCGTGATCGAGGCGGTGCGGCGGGAACTCGACCGTGGCAGCAACTTCGTCCGGCCGTCCATCGTGGAGGTCGAGGCCGCGGAACGCTTCCTGGCCACGGTGCCGACCGCCGAGATGGTGAAGTTCGCGAAGAACGGCTCCGACGCCACCACCGCCGCGGTGCGCCTCGCCCGCGCCGTCACCGGTCGCCCGCGGGTGGCCATCTGCGGCGACCATCCGTTCTTCTCCGTCGACGACTGGTTCATCGGCACCACGCCGATGTCCGCCGGCATTCCGGCGGCGACCACCGAGCTCACCGTGGCGTTCCCCTACGGAGACCTGGCCGCCACGGAGGCGCTGCTGACCCGGTATCAGGACGAGGTCGCCTGCCTGATCCTGGAACCCGCCGGCCACAGTGAGCCGCCGCCCGGATACCTCGCCGGCCTGCGCGAGCTGGCTGACCGGCACGGCTGCGTACTGATCTTCGATGAGATGATCACCGGCTTCCGCTGGTCGGAGGCGGGCGCCCAGGGCCTGTACGGGGTGGTCCCCGACCTTTCCACCTTCGGCAAGGCGCTGGGCAACGGGTTCGCCGTCTCGGCGCTGGCCGGGCGGCGCGAAGTGATGGAACCGGGCGGACTGCGTCACTCGGGCGACCGGGTGTTCCTGCTGTCGACCACGCACGGCGCGGAGACACACTCCCTGGCAGCCGCGATGGCCGTGCAGGCCACCTATGTCGAGGAGGGCGTCACCGCGCGGTTGCACGCCCTCGGCGAGCGGTTGGCCGCCGGTGTCCGTGACGCGGCGGCCGGCATGGGCGTCGGCGATCACATCGTCGTCCGGGGCCGGGCCAGCAACCTGGTCTTCGCCACCCTCGACGAGAACCTGCAGCCTTCGCAGGAGTACCGCACGCTGTTCCTGCGCCGGCTCCTCGCGGGCGGGGTGCTGGCTCCGTCGTTCGTGGTGAGCAGCGCGCTCAGCGACGCCGACATCGACCGCACCGTCGAGGTGGTGGCACAGGCATGCGCGGTGTACCGGAAGGCGCTGGACGCCGCCGACCCCACGCCCTGGCTGGCCGGGCGACCGGTGAAGCCCGTGTTCCGCCGCCTGGCGTGAACGGACGTCAGCGGCGCGCCCGCTGACCGGCGTCGGCCAACCGGTCGGCGATCCGGTCGACCAGCCAGGCGGTCGCCGGTACCACCGCCAGCGCGGTGCACCAGCCGCCGAGAGCGTCGGTCGGGTAGTGCGCGCCCAGGGCGACCTCCGCCCATCCCATCGCGGCGCCGGCGACCAGCGCCGCGGCGAGCACGAGTGACGTTCCGGCCGTACGGCCGAGGCCGAGCCGGTCGGTCGCGAGCAGCGCGGCGACGACGGCGAGCGCGGTGAGAAAGGTTGTGTGTCCGCTCGGGTAGGACAGGTTGTCGGCGCCGTGGATGGTACGTCCCACCAGGTGCTTGAGCAGCGTCGCCGTGCCCACGGCGAGGCCGGCGCCGGCAACCATGAGAACGGCCGCGCGAGGACGCCGAAGCAGCAGGCAGCCCGTCACGGCGGCCGCGACCACCATGGCCGATCCCGCGGGTTCCCCCAGGAAGTCCAGGGTCAGGGCGACGCGACGCCATGGTGGCCGCACGCTGTCCTCCGTCGGCTTGATGAGCCACCTGTCCACCCTGCCGGGCTGGCCGTGGCCGGCGTAGAGGACCGCGAGCACGACGACCACCAGCGCGGCGAGGGCCGCGACCAGCGCGAGCCGCGCGCGCAGCGACGGGGGCAGTATCGCGGGCGCCGGCCGGCCGCTCACACGCCCACCCGACCGTGTCGGCGGAGCGAGTGACCGCGCGCTCGCTGCAGGCGCGGTTCCTGCCGGTCCTCGGCCGTGATCATGAGCGCCACGCTATCGGACGCCGCAGGCAGCCGTGGCCGGTCGGTTACATCGGCGGCACCGCCACCGCGGAGGCCGTCGTCAGGCGTCATGCGCGCTCGACGAGATGGCCGTCCTTCTCGTCGTACAGCGCACCGGACTCCGGGCACTGCCAGCCGCCCGGCTCGCCGTCCCGCCCGACCAGCCGGACGCCGGCCCGGCCGACCCAGCCGATCCGGCGCGCGGGAACGCCGGCCACCAACGCGAAGTCCGGTACGTCCTCGGTCACCACGGCGCCCGCCGCGACCAGCGCCCACCGGCCGACGCGGACCGGTGCCACACACACCGAACGGGCCCCCAGCGACGCTCCCTCAGCCACCTCCACCGCCACGGCCTGCCAGTCGCCGCCGCGCTTCAGCCGGCCCGTCGGGTCCACCGAACGGGGGAAGCAGTCGTTGGTGAGGACGGCCGCCGGGCCCACGAACACCCCGTCACCGAGGACCGCGGGTTCATAGACCAGCGCGTAGTTCTGGAGCTTCACGTTGTCGCCGATCCGCACCCCCGGGCCGACATAGGCCCCCCGGCCCACGATGCACCCGCTGCCCAGCCGGGCGTCCTCCCGGACCTGGGCCAGATCCCAGACCGTCGTCCCGTCACCGATGGTGGCCGTCTCGTCGACCTGGGAGGTCGGCTGCATCCTGAAGTTCACGGGCTGAACCCTTCTCGCGGTGTCAGAGATGGACAGATGGGATCCGCCCCCGTTGTCTGCCCGGAAAACGCTTGGACTCCGTGGGGGCCGTCGCGGGACACTCCCCTTCCCTGGCCTGCACGAACCCGCGACCCCAGGATCGGGATGGGATCAACCGAAGCACGCGTGGCCACGCCGCGCAGGGGCTCCGTGCTCCTCGCGCTTCGCTACTACGGAGGGGAGCTGGCCCGGCTCCGTCGTCTCACCGCGCCCGCAGTTCTGCTGCCGGCGCTGGGCAACATCGGTCTGAACTACATCGCGCCGCTGCTCGTCGCCAAGCTCGTCGGCCGTATCTCCGCCGACCCCGGCATCGGCGTCGGCACGACGCTGCCGTACGTCCTCGGCTTCGCCGGCGTCATGCTGCTGGCGGAGGGCGTCTGGCGTATCGGGCTGCACTGTCTCAACCGTGTCGACGCGCTCGGCATCGAGCACCTGTACGTGATCGGCATGGACGAACTGTTCGCCAAGGACGCCGCGTTCTTCCACGACAACTTCGCCGGAGCGCTGACCAAACGGGTGCTGAGCTTCGCCTCCCGCTTCGAGGAGTTCGCCGACACCCTCACCTTCAACATCGTGGGCAGCCTCGTACCGCTGCTGTTCGGTGCCGTGGTGCTGTGGCACTACGAACCGCTGCTCGTCGTCGGGCTGTTGGCGATGATCGCGCTCACGGCGCTGTGCGCCGCGCCGCTCATCCGGCGCCGCCAGGCGCTCGTCGACCGGCGGGAGGAGGCGATCGCACGGGTGTCCGGGCATGTCGCAGACAGCCTGATGAACATGGAAACGGTCCGGGCGTTCGCCGCCGAGCGGCGCGAGGCCGCCGAGCACCGCAGGCGCGTCGCCCACTCGCGCCGGCTCACGCTGAAGTCGTGGGACTACGGCAACCTGCGCATCGACACGCTGGTCGCGCCGATGTGGGCGCTGACCAACGTTTTGGGGTTGCTGCTCGCGGTAGCGCTCGGCGGGGGCAGGCACGGGGTGGAGGAGGTGGTGGTCGCCTTCACGTACTACACCAACGCGACGAAGATCATGTTCGAGTTCAACCAGATCTACCGTCGTCTGGAGAGCTCGATGACGGAGGCCGCCCAGTTCACCGAACTGCTGCTGGTTCCGCCGACCGTGCTCGACCCGGTGTCGCCCCAGCCGGTGCTGCCGGGGCCGGCCGACGTCCGTTTCGAGCAGGTGACCTTCACCCACGGGGGAGGGAAACCGCTTTTCGAGGGCCTTGACCTGGCCGTCTCCAGCGGGACGAAGATCGGTCTCGTCGGCCGGTCCGGCGGCGGCAAGACCACGCTGACGCGGCTGCTGCTGCGGATGATGGACATCGACGCGGGCCGGATCCTGGTCGGCGGTCAGGACATCAGCCGGATGCGCCAGGCCGACCTGCGCGGTCTGATCGCCTATGTGCCGCAGGACCCGGCGATGTTCCACCGCACCCTGCGGGAGAACATCGCCTTCGCCCGGCCGGACGCCACGGACGCCGAGATCCGCCGTGCGGCCCGGGCGGCGCACGTCACGGAGTTCGCCGACGCCCTGCCGGACGGCTTCGACACCATGGTCGGCGAACGCGGCGTCAAGCTCTCCGGCGGCCAGCGTCAACGCGTCGCGCTGGCCCGGGCGATCCTTCGTGACGCACCGATCCTGCTGCTCGACGAGGCGACCAGCGCGCTGGACTCCGAGAGCGAGATCCTCGTCCAGGAAGCCCTGTGGCGGCTGATGGAGGGACGCACCGCGCTCGTGGTCGCGCACCGGCTGAGCACGGTCGCCGGCATGGACCGGCTCGTCGTCCTGGACCGTGGCCGGATCGTGGAGCAGGGCACCCACCAGGAACTCCTCGCCTCGGACGGCGCCTACGCCAAGTTGTGGCAGCACCAGTCGGGAGGCTTCCTCACCGAAGACACCGAAGACACCGAAGACACCGAAGACACCGACGACCGCCCGGCCGGGGTCGAACTGCGCTGAAGCACGCTGCTCGGCCGCCGAATCGACATCTCCCGGCATCGAACGACCAAACAACGGCGACGTCCCGCCGCCGAACACGCGATATCCGTCGACTCCTCTCAAGACCCGAAGACCCGGGCAACCCGCCGATAGCTTCCTCGTGTTGTCACACCGGTGATCGTCACCGTGTGACGCCGGGGAAGCCGTGCGGAGGTGCGTGAATGGATCCGGGGACACTGGTGGCGCAGGCTCTGACCGCGGGGGTGGGCGCCGGTCTGAGCGGTGCCGCCTCGTCCGCGGTGTCCGACTGCTACGCCGCGCTGAAGCAGGCCCTCGTCCGGCGGCTCGCGGGCAGGCCCGGGGCCCTGGAGCGCATCGAACTGCTGGAACGCCGGCCGAGCGGGTCGGCCGAAGGGCTCGCCCACGATCTCGTCATGGCCGGCGCCGTCGACGCCGAGGTGGTGGAGCACGCCCAGCGTTTGTTGGCCCTGATCGACCCGAACGCGGGCCCGCTCGCGAGGTACCGGGTCGATCTGCGGGAGGCCCGAGGCGTGCAGGTCGGCGACGGCAACACCCAGCACAACACGTTCGGTTAGGCGCCCGACCGACACTCACGGGCCGCAGAAAGCACCACGATGATGAGGAACAGCCGGACCAACGGCGTCCAGGCCGGCGACGGCAACACGCAGCACAACACCTACCTGCCGCCGCAGAAGCCCACGCACCGCCGTTCACGTGACTACGCGCCCACGGCGACCGTGACCGCGGGCGACCACTCCACGGTGACGCAGAAGAACACCCATCTGAAGTTCTCGGTCCCCGTGATCGGACCGATGATCGGCATGGCCTCCGCGCATCCCGTGATCGCCGGCGTGGCGGCGGTGACGATCATCGGGGGAGGCGGTCTCGCGACCAACGCCGCGCTGTCCGGCCCGCAGCCCTCCGTCTCGACGACGCTGGTCCGCGGGTTCCGCATGACGGACACCGGGGAAACGCCGACCGGTTACGACTTCACCCGCACACCGCCCGTGCCGGCGGGCTCGACCACCGACGCCATCTACGTCTCGGGCGGCTACCTGGTCGCGAGCAACGGCAAGCTGGCCTCCTGGAGTTCGGACAAGCTCCCCACCGGGGCCGACTGCCGCCGGGCGGTGACCGAACATCCCGTGCGACAGACCGTGGTCGGAGCCCACTACCTCACCTGCTACGTCGACCGCAACGGCAACCCCGGCTACATCCTGGTGACCGCCACGGCCACCGGATACACGACCGTCGACACCGCTCATCTCCGCTGACTCACCGGAAAGGTCCATCGCGGCGTCCGCGATGCGGGACGGCCCTCTTGACGTGCTTCCCGGTCCGATCGACACTCACTGAGGGAATCCTAGTGAACAGGTAGGGAAACATGAGGCGCCTTGAACCGGTCACCGTCCGAGTGGTCCGTTCGCCTCTTCTGACCTCCCGGCGCCACATCGATCTGCTGCGTGTCTGCAGCGCGATCGGGCCCCAGGGCTGAGCCGCCACCCTTCCCGCGCCGACAGTGCCCCTCGTGCCGCGCCCCGTCCGGCGCGCACGGGTGAGCCCTGACCCCAGAGCCCTGCCGCCGCCCCATTCCGCCTGCTCGACGTCGCTTCCGCCGCGCGTACGTCCGCGCCCGCTCCCGGGGAGAGTCATGACCGTCACACCGCTGGCCGCCCACACGACCCACCGACCCGCACCCGCCTTCCGGGGCCGGATCGGCCAGGACGCACGCAGTGGGCACTACGCCGTGCCGCGCCGCTACCGGTTGCACCTGGCCGCCGCCTGCGCGGACGGTCTGCGCATCGCCGTCGTGCACAGCCTGCTCGGCCTCGACGACATCTGTCCCGTGATCCTCCTGGACCCGGTCCCCGACTGTCCCGACGGGGGGCATTCCGCGCTGCGTCCGCTGTACGAGGCCAGCGCGCACCGATACACCGGCGCGGCCGTCGCGCCGGTGCTCAGCGACGACTGGTCGGGGCGGATCGTCAGCACCCACGCCACCGACATCACCCGCGACCTGGCCCGGCACTTCGGCGGCGGACGTCCGGCACTGTACCCGTGCGGAGCGGAGTTGGAGACCGAGGCCGTCGAGCGGATGAGCAGGGGAATCGCGCAGTTCGCGCAGCAGGCCGGGTCGACGGGCGGTGACGACGAGGACCGTGACGCCGCCCTGGAGCAACTGCTGGACTCCCTGGGCTCGTTGGAGCGCTGGCTCGTCGACCGCGAATTCCTGATCCGAGATCACATCACCGCCGCCGATGTCGAGTTGTGGGTCTCGCTGGTGCAACTCGACACCGTGCACCGCCACCACCTCGACGCCGCCGCGGTGCAGCGCATCGCCGACCACCCCACGCTGTGGGCCTACGCCCGCCGCCTGACCGCCCACCCGGCCTTCGGCACCCACCTCGACCTCGACGGCATCGCCCGCCGGCACCACGCCCACTGCCAGGGCCTGGAGGCCGCCGGCGCCGCCGTACAGATTCTGGACTGGGCGTCGTACGCCGCCCGCACGTCCTGAGGGTTCCACCTGATGGACCAGGATTGACATTCGTTCGGGCAATTGTCTTAACTACGGCCCAGAACGGTCATGAGTGTCAGCGACAAGCCCTGGCTTGCTGACCGGCAACCCTCGCTCCGCGGTGGGGTGCCCCAGGTGACGACCGGACCGGATGACGTTTCGGTAAGCGCGAGGGGCCCCAGGGGCCGGAAGAGCACGGTGACGGACATGTACGCAGCCTCCAGGACGGCCACGCGCCGCTCCCCGAGCTGCGTACAGCCGTACACGAACGTGCTCGTGGCCGACCGGAGCGTCGATCTGCTCCGCGTGAGCAGCGCACTGTGTACCGCACCGGGCCGTGCCCGCTGTCGGGGCTGACTCTCCTTCCCAGCCCCCGCGTTCCTGACGAACGCCGCGTTCGCGGTGTGCCGTCGTCCGCCCAGCCCCCGGTGCCCGAGCGTCACGTACTGCCGCCGTAGTACGCCGTGTTCGCAGTGCCCCAGGGGAAACCCGACTCCGCCGGAGCCCCCTCATGAGTGAACCCCCAGGCGCCGCCGTGTCCGTCACCGAGGCACCGCCGCAGCCCGACGCCCCGTCAAAACCACTCGCAGCGCAGCGAGTTCTGCCGCTGAGGCGACCGGGCCGCTGGATCGCCACCGCCGTCGTCCTGGTTCTGACGGCCCAGTTCGTCCACGGCCTGGTGACCAATCCGTTCTACCAGTGGGACCGGTTCGGCTACTGGTTCCTGCGGCCGACCGTCCTCGACGGGCTTGTGATCACCCTGGAAGTCACCGCCTACAGCGCGGTGCTGGGACTCCTCGGCGGCATCCTGCTCGCCCTGGCCCGGCTCTCGAAGAGCCCGGTACTGCGGGCGGTGAGCTGGACCTATGTCTGGGCTCTGCGCTCCATTCCACTGATCGTCCTCCTGCTGTTCCTCTACAACTTCAGCGCCCTGTACAAGACGCTGAGCGTCGGCGTCCCCTTCGGGCCGGCCTTCTTCTCCTTCGACGAGTCCCGGCTCGCCACCGACATGGTCATCGCGGTGATCGGCCTCAGCCTCAACGAGGCCGCCTACGCCGCGGAGGTCGTCCGCGGCGGCATCCTCTCCGTCGACCAGGGCCAGCACGAGGCGGCCTCGGCACTCGGTCTGCCCAGGGGCTACCAGTTCCGGAAGATCGTCCTTCCGCAGGCGCTGCGCTCGATCACCCCGAACTACGTCAACCAGCTCATCGGCCTCATCAAGAGCACCTCGCTGGTCTTCTACGTCTCCCTGCTCGACCTGTTCGGCACCGTGCAGTCCATGGGCTCCACCTACCCCGGAGACATCGTGCCGCTGCTCCTGGTCGCCACCGTCTGGTACCTGATCCTCACCAGCGCCGTGTCCGTCGTTCAGTTCTATGTCGAGCGGTACTACGCCCGGGGCGCCACCCGCTCCCTGCCGCCGACCCCGCTCCAGAAACTGCGCGCCGGTCTCACCGACCTGCGGGCCCGCATACGCAGGGAGGCCGCCGTATGACCGCCGCGACAGCCGTCGAGGTGCACGGTGTGCACAAGTGGTACGGCGCCCACCGCGTCCTGGACGGGGTCGACCTGACCGTGCGCCCCGGCGAGGTCACCGTCATCCTCGGCCCCTCGGGGTCCGGGAAGTCCACGCTCCTCAGGGTCATCAACCACCTGGAGAAACCGGAGATCGGCCACGTCAGCGTCAACGGCGAACCGATCGGCGTCCGCCGACAGGGCGACCGGCTGAAGGAGCTGAGCGAGCGCGCCATCCTCACCCAGCGCAGCCGCATCGGGTTCGTCTTCCAGAACTTCAACCTCTTCCCGCACCTGACCGTCCTCGACAACGTGGCCGCCGCCCCGGTGGCGACCGGGAAGCTCACCAGGACGGAGGCCAAGGAGCTCGCCCGTGAACTCCTCGGCCGGGTCGGCCTGGCCGACAGGACCGGTGCCTATCCACGGCAGTTGTCGGGAGGCCAGCAGCAGCGCGTGGCCATCGCCCGCGCCCTCGCCCTGCGTCCGGGAGTCATCCTCTTCGACGAACCGACCTCCGCCCTCGACCCCGAACTCGTCGGTGAAGTCCTGGCCGTCATCAAGGATCTGGCGACCGGCGGCACCACTCTCGTGATCGTCACCCACGAGATCGGCTTCGCCCGCGAGATCGCCGACCGGGTCGTCTTCATCGACGGCGGCCGCATCGTCGAGCAGGGCCCGCCCTCCGAGGTCCTGGACCGGCCGCGGCACGAGCGGACCCGGGACTTCCTGAGCAAGGTCCTCTGAACCGCCTTTCCCCCACTCCTGACCCCCTTTCTCCCAACTCCTAAGGACAGCCATGCCCATTCACCCCTCCCGACGCAGCCTGATACGCGGCATCACCGCGGCGACCACCGTCGCCACCCTCGCCGGCGGGCTCGCGGCCTGCGGCGGTGACAGCGACGCCGCCACCAGGACGACCGACAGCGCCGGCACGGTGACCGTGGGCCGGTTGTCCAACGGCGCCGCCAAGGAGACCGCGCTCAAGGTCGCCGAGGTGAAGTCCATCAGCGCCGAACTGCCCGCCGCCGTGAAGAAGAGCGGCAAGCTGGTCATCGGTTCCGGCACCCTGCCCTCCGGATCCCCGCCCCTGGGCTTCGTGGGCAGCGACCAGAAGACCCTCACCGGCTCCGAGACCGACCTGGCCCGCCTGGTCGCCGCCGTCCTCGGCCTGGAACCCGAGGTCAAGCGGTTCACGTGGGAGAACCTCTTCGTCGGCATCGACAGCGGCAAGGTGAACGTCGGGTTCTCGAACATCACCGACACCGAGGAGCGCAAGCAGAAGTACGAGTTCGCCTCCTACCGCAAGGACGACCTCGCCTTCGAGACGCTCAAGACCTCGAAGTGGACCTTCGACGGCGACTACGAGGCCCTCGCGGGCAAGACGGTCTCGGTCGGCGCCGGCACCAACCAGGAGCGGATCCTGCTGGAGTGGCAGGCCAAGCTGAAGAAGGAGGGCAAGAAGCTCACCATCAAGTACTTCCAGGACAGCCCCAGCATCTACCTGGCCCTCGCCAGCGGCAAGATCGACGCCTACCTGGGCCCCAGCCCCAACTCCTCCTACCACGTCACCCAGACCGCGAGCACGCCCAACGCGACCCGCATCGCGGGCCAGTACTCCGGTGCCGGCGAGACGCTCCAGGGCCTGATCGCCGCGACCGCCAAGAAGGGCAGCGGCCTCGCCAAGCCCCTCGCCGACGCGATCAACCACCTGATCGACAACGGCCAGTACGCCAAGTGGCTGGCCGCGTGGAACCTCTCCCACGACGCCGTCTCCAAGGCGGAGGTCAACCCGCCCGGGCTGCCGCTCGACAACTCCTGACCCGTCCTCGGCGAACCCGGTAGGAAAGGACTCCGCCTCCGTGGCCCAGCAGACCGACATCCGCGCAGGCGGAGCCTCCCTGAGACCCAACGCGCACGACACCTCCGTCCTCGACAACGCCGTATGGGCCGCCCTCGACGGCCCGCACGCCCACCTCGCCGAACGCGTCGGCCGCGCCGCCCGCTACCCGGACGACGTGTACGCCTTCGCCGCCCTGGCCGATCCCCGCGCCCCGGCCGCCTGGGCCGACCTGCGTACGCTCGTCGGCCCCGGAACCACCGTACGGATCAAGCCCGTTGAGACGGTCCCCGAAGGCTGGGAGATCGTCGGCGGGGGTGGGGGTACCTCCCATGCCCTTAAGGCTATGGGGGAGGGCGTCCAACTCGTCGACACCGCGCTGCGCGCCGAACCGGCCCCCGAGGCGGTACGGCTGGGCCCCGACGACGTACCCGAGATCCTGGACCTGGTCGCCCGCACCAAGCCGGGACCCTTCCTCAAGCGGACCATCGAACTCGGTACCTACCTCGGCATCCGCGACCACGAGCGCCTGATCGCCCTGGCCGGCGAGCGGCTCCGGCCGCCCGGCTGGACCGAGATCAGCGCGGTCTGCACCGACCCCGCGTACCGGGGCCGGGGCCTCGCCACCCGCCTGGTCCGCGCGGTCGCCGCCGGCATCCGGGAGCGCGGCGACACTCCGTTCCTGCACGCGGCGGCGAACAACACCAAGGCGATCCGGCTCTACGAGTCGATCGGATTCACCCTGCGCCGCCGCTCGCCCATCCTCCTCGTCCGCAGTCCAGGAACATCCCACCAGGGCCCGGTGTTGTGACTCACGACGAGATCCGCCGGGCGCCGTCGCGCGCCCAGAAGGAGGAGGTGACGGGCGTGACCAGCACCCTCCGCTCCGCCCACCTCCACTCCCGGCCCCACATCGATCTCCAGCGCGTGTCCACCGCGCTCTGTTGTTCCTGACCCGTCAGACGCCCCAGCCGCCGTGCCCCGCGCATCCGCGGGCCGGCCCTCTCGTACGGACCTCCAGGAAGGCACCCGCCCGTGTCCCCCTCATCTTCCTCTTCTTCGGCTCTCTCCTCACTGCATCTCGCCGTCGCTCTGGACGGCACCGGCTGGCACCCCGCCTCCTGGCGCGAGCCAGAGGCCCGGCCCCGCGACCTGCTCACCGCCGGATACTGGGCCGACCTGGTCGCCGAGGCAGAGCGCGGCCTGCTCGACTTCGTCACCATCGAGGACGGCCTCGGCCCGCAGTCCTCCCATTTCCTCGACCCCGACGAGCGCACCGACCAGGTACGCGGCCGGCTCGACGCCGTCCTGATCGCCTCGCGCATCGCCCCGCTCACCCGACACATAGGCCTGGTCCCCACCGTGGTGGCCACCCACACAGAGCCCTTCCACATCTCCAAGGCCGTCGCGACCCTCGACTACGTCAGCACGGGCCGGGCAGGCCTCCGTGTCCAGATCACCGCGCGCCCCAACGAGGCCGCACACTTCGGCCGCCGTTCGATCCCCCCGATCGAGGGATACGACAGCCCCGTGGTCACCGACCTCTTCGACGAGGCCGCCGACTACGTGGAGGCCGTGCGCCGGCTCTGGGACAGCTGGGAGGACGACGCCGAGATCCGCGACGCCGCCACCGGCCGTTTCATCGACCGGGACAAGCTGCACTACATCGACTTCGAGGGGAAGCACTTCAGCGTCAAGGGCCCCTCCATCACGCCACGACCGCCGCAGGGCCAGCCGCTCGTCACCGCCCTCGGTCACCAGACCGTCCCCTATCGGCTCATCGCCCGCCAGGCCGACGTCGGCTACGTCACCCCGCACGACACCGACCAGGCCCGCGCGATCGTCGCCGAGATCCGCGCCGAGCAGGAGACCGCCGGGCGGAGCGACGAACTCCTCCATGTCTTCGGCGACTTGGTCGTCTTCCTCGACGACGACCCCGCCGAGGCCGCCGCCCGCCGGGACCGTCTCGATGCGCTCGCGGGCGAGCCGTACCAGAGCGACGCCCGCATCTTCACCGGCAGCCCTTCCCAACTCGCGGATCTGCTCCGTGAGTTCCAGGCAGCCGGCCTCACCGGCTTCCGGTTGCGGCCCGCCGTCCTCGGCCACGACCTCCCGGCGATCACCCGCGGCCTGGTCCCCGAACTCCAGCGCCGGGGCGCCTTCCGCACCGCCTACGAGGCCGACACCCTGCGGGGCCTGCTCGGCCTCGGCCGCCCCGCCAACCGCTACGCCGCCGCCTGAGCCTTTGAGCCGGAAGGACCGCACGTCATGAGCAAGCCGCTGAAGCAGATCCACCTGGCCGCGCATTTCCCGGGCGTCAACAACACCACCGTGTGGAGCGACCCCGAGGCCGGCAGCCACATCGAGTTCAGCTCCTTCGCGCACTTCGCGAAGACCGCCGAACGCGCCAAGTTCGACTTCCTGTTCCTCGCCGAGGGCCTGCGTCTGCGGGAACAGGGCGGGAAGATCTACGACCTGGACGTCGTCGGCCGCCCCGACACCTTCACGGTCCTCGCCGCGCTGGCCGCCGTCACCGAGCACCTCGGCCTGACCGGCACCATCAACTCCACGTTCAACGAGCCCTACGAGGTGGCCCGCCAGTTCGCCAGCCTCGACCACCTCTCCGGCGGCCGCTCCGCATGGAACGTCGTCACCTCCTGGGACGCCTTCACCGGCGAGAACTTCCGCCGCGGCGGCTTCCTGCCCCAGGAGGAGCGCTACTCCCGCGCCAAGGAGTTCCTCGCCACCACCCAGGAGCTCTTCGACTCCTGGCACGGCGACGAGATCCTCGCCGATCAGGAGTCAGGGGTGTTCCTGCGGGACGCGAAGGCCGGCTCCTTCGTGCACACCGGTCAGCACTTCGACATCCACGGCCGGTTCAACGTCCCGCGCTCCCCGCAGGGCCGCCCGGTCGTCTTCCAGGCCGGCGACTCCGAGGAGGGCCGGGAGTTCGCCGCGTCCGGTGCCGACGCGATCTTCAGCCGGTACGCCACCCTCAAGGAGGGCCAGGCCTTCTACACGGACGTCAAGAACCGCCTTGCCAAGTACGGCCGCCGCCACGACCAGTTGCTGATCCTGCCCGCCGCCTCCTTCGCCCTCGCGGACACCGACGCCGAGGCCGAGGAACTGGCGCGGATCGTCAGGCGCCAGCAGGTCAGCGGAGCCACCGCGCTGAAGCACCTGGAGTTCGTCTGGAACCGGGACCTGTCGTCGTACGACCCCGAAGGACCGCTTCCCGACATCGACCCGGATGTCAGCGACAACCACATCTCCAAGGGGCGTGCCCAGGTCCGCATGTACCGCGACCCGCTGGCCACCGCCCGCGAATGGCGCGAACTGGCCGCCGCCAACAACTGGTCCATCCGCGACCTGGTCATCCACACCGGCAACCGGCAGAACTTCATCGGCTCGCCGGAGACGATCGCCCGCACGATCAACGAGTATGTGCAGGCCGACGCGAGCGACGGCTTCATCCTCGTCCCGCACATCACCCCGACCGGCCTCGACGCCTTCGCCGACAAGGTCGTCCCGCTCCTCCAGGAACAGGGCGTCTTCCGCACCGAGTACGAGGGCCCGACCCTCCGCCACCACCTCGGCCTGGCCCACCCGGACGACGTCCAGGACGAGCAGCGGGTCGCGTCGTGAAGCGAGGTCACTCCTCCCAGTCGAGCTGATGCCCCGGCGTCCCCACCGACCGCCCGTACGCCACCGCTTCGGCGCGGCCCGCCTCGTCGCCGCGCCGATAGCGGAACACCTTCCCCGCGAAGACGACCACGCGCTCGTCCCCGGCGGTGAAATCGGCGTACCAGCCGAGCTCCGGCCCCAACGCCTCGGCGAGCGCCTCCGCCAGGGCACCGACGTCGTCGCCGTCGGTCTCCCACTCGACGAGCGTCCACACCGGTGGCTGCGCGTCGCTCGCCCCGCCGATCTCGACTCTGCCGACCTTCCGCAACCGCAGTCCGCGCGGCTCGAACACCGCGCCGGGCCGAAGGCTCTCGCCGATGACGTATCCGGTGATCATGTGCTGTCTCCCTGCTGATCGGGGGCTTCGCGGATGACGCTACGGCCGTATGGCTGACATCCTTTGTCAGCCATACGGCCGTCAGTCCTACGTCGATGAGGTGATCGCCCGATGCGCGCGGACCGGCTGCTGTCCCTCCTGCTCTGCCTTCAGTCCCGTGGACAGATGACGGCCCGTCACCTCGCGGCGGAGCTGGAGGTCTCGGTCCGTACCGTTTACCGGGACCTGGAGGCGCTGAGTGCGGCGGGCATACCGGTGGTGGCGAGCGGCGGCCCCGGCGGCGGCTGCCGTCTCATGGAGGGCTGGCGCAGTCCGCTGCTCGGTATCAGCGCGGAGGAGGCGACGGCCCTGCTGGCGGTCGCCTCCGGGGGCGGCCCGCTGGAACGGATCGCGCTGGGCGACGCGCTGGCCCAGGCGCGCCTGAAACTGCTGTCCGCCCTGCCGGCGGCGGGCCGCGATCAGGTGAGCCTGACGGCGAGCCGCTTCCACATCGACACCCAGGCCTGGTTCAAGCCACCGGAACCGGTCGCGCACCTCGCCGTGCTGGTCGACGCCGTACGCCGGGACAGGCGTCTGCGTCTGCGGCACGTGCAGCGTGACGCCCGGTCCGACGTGGACCCGCTGGGCCTGGTCGTGAAGGCGGGCGTCTGGTACCTGGTCGTGCGGTCCGACCGGGGCATCCGCGCGCACCGGGCGTCGAGAATCACGGAGGCGGAACTCCTGCCCGAGACCTTCGCCCGCCCCGCCGACTTCGACCTGCCGGCCCATTGGGCCCGCTGGACGGCCGAGTTCGAGGCGAGCCTCGACCAACTCCCGGTCACCGTAAGCCTGTCGACCGCAGGACTCGCCGCACTTCCGCAGGTACTCGGCGACACGGAGTCGGCGCCACGGGCGGTCCCCGATCCCGAGGAACCCGGCCGGTACCGCCTGGTCCTGCACTTCGACGACCGGCGCTCCGCCTGCCGCCGTCTGCTCGGCTTCGGCCCCGACGCCGAGGTCCTCGAACCGGCGGACGTCCGCAGGGAGTTGGCGGAGACCGCGCGCCGCACGGCCGCCCGTTACCGGGACGCGTCCGACGTCGTGCCATGATCGACGCCATGGCCGTCCGAATCGACCTCGCCGATGTCAGCGATCTCCACCAGGTCCTGGCGGACCACGCCCGCTACTGGGGTGAGCGCGACCTCCGCGCGCTCCATCTCACGGCGCTGGTGCAGGAGTTCGGCACCACCTGTCTGGTCGCCCGGGCAGAGGACGGCATCCGCGGCTACCTCTTCGGATTCGTCACCCCCGACCACACCGGCTACGTCCACATGATCGCCACCCGCGACGACACCCGCGGCACGGGCCTCGGCCGTACCCTCTACGAGGCGTTCACCGAGGCCGCCCGCGGGCAGGGAGCGGTCCGCCTCAAAGCGATCACCTCGGTCACCAACGAGGGCTCCATCGCCTTCCACCGCAGCCTCGGCTTCGACGTCCGCGTGGTGGAGGACTACGACGGCCCCGGCCGCCCCCGCGTCGTCTTCACCCGGGACCTGCGGTGAGGATCGCATCGAGCAGCGGGCCCAGCGCATCCCCGGGCTCCTGACCCGCGGTGTCGACCACGAGGCGGTCCCGATGCCACGGCTCGTACTCCCGATCGGCGATCTGCTGCCAGGTGGGCAGCGGCAGGTCCGGGATGTCCACCGAGCGCGAGTCCACGCGGCGCCGGTACTCGTCCGGATCGGAGCAGACGACCTCCACCTCGACCACGGGCACCCCGGCCCTCGTCGCGGCGGCGCACCAGGCATCGCGCGTGATCGCCAGCGGGTTGACGGACTCCGCGATCACCGTGAGCCCCTGCCGCAGCTGCTCCTCGGCGAGGGCGTACCCCACGACATAGCCCACCGGCCCCACGGGATGCCGGGCCAGTCCGGAGCGGACGACCGCCTGCTCGATGGTGTCGACCCGCAGATGGACCGCGCCCGTCCGGGAGGCCAGGAGCCGCGCGAGAGTGGTCTTGCCGGTGGCAGGCAGGCCGCCGATGACGATCAGCATGCCCCCACCCTGTCACCCGGCCCTTGCACCGTGAACGCCCACGCCGTGTGGCCGGCGCACGTCTCCCTCCCCCGAAGGTGACGTGCGCCGGCCATTCCCCCGGCGCCGGACAGCGGTCCAGCCTCGCCCGTGCGGCCCGTCTGTGCTGTCACCAGCACATGACCGCGGTTTCCCCCGAACCCCACGCGGAGTACAGGCGCACACGGACGAAGTAGCGGCGGCCCTTCACGAGACGGGCCCTGATCATGGCGTGGTGCGGAGTGCCTCCGTCGTCCCGGCCGGTGAGATAGCGGGGTTCCCCGTCCCGCTCCTCGAAGACCACGACGACGGTGTCGCTGTCGCCGAAGGTGCCCACGGTGTACTCGCGGGTCTCCGGCGGTTCCACGGTGAAGTCGGCCTGCTCGCCCGGTCCCAGCCCGAGCGGCGCGGACCGGAAGGGCACCAGCGCCGGCGGCCGGGTCGGCCCGGTCGGCGGGTACCGGCGCAGGACGTACTCCTTGTCGGCGGCCGACAGGGTGCCGGGCGGGTCGAGGCCCGCGCGGAACTGCTCCGGCTCCAGGATCAGCCCCGCCTCGAAGGCGTACTCCATGATCGACTGCGGGTCCCAGACGGTGCCGTTCACCTCGTCCGGGTCGAGCTTGCGCAGGATGTTGTAGAACGTCCGGTCCCGGCTCCAGAAGTTCGGCGGGCCCGCCAGATCGGCGTAGACGGCCTCGTCGTCCCAGTGGATCCCGGCGAACGGACTCTGGTGCTCGTGCAGCATGCCGAGCGCGTGCCCGATCTCGTGCAGGGCCGTCCCGCGCTCCCCGGGCGCGGTCAGGTCCCAGCCGAAGTTCATGGTGCGCTCGTTCAGACCGACCTGGAGCGCGTCCCTGCCCACCGTCGACCAGGAGCCGTCGCCGAGCTGGAACCCGATGCGCAGTTCGGCCTCCGAGCGGTCGGCGACCTCGGTGATCGTGACGCCGATCCCGAGGTCCTGCCACTCCTGGAAGCACTCGCGCACCACGTCCCGCTGCTCCTTGGCGCCGACCCACGACACCCGACGGGACTGCCCCGTCCCCGGAACCGGAATGACCGACCCGTCGGTGTCGCCGTCGAAGAAGCAGTAGTGCAAAACCGTGCTGTTGACCCACACTCGGCTGCCGCCGATGAGCGCACTCAGCCGCTCGGCGGCCAGCCCCGGTGCGAACGCCGGAGCCGACTGCTGCGCGAGTGAGCAGTAGCGTGCGGTCATGGGGTTCAGCGTGCCGTGAGGCGTCCCGGGGCGCCTGAGTCGGGGGCTACTCAAGTCCCCCTGTATCAGGACTGAGTAGCGATGCTCTTGCTTCCGTGATGACATTCGAACGGGACGCGAAGACCCTGGAGCTGCCCTGGCCGTTCACCGGGCGGGAGGACGAACTCGAGCTGGTCCGCAGGTCCGTCGCCGGGGGACGGCACGGCATCGTGGTCACCGGTCCGGCGGGCCGGGGCAAGACCCGGCTCGTCACGGAGGCCGTGCCCGGCACCGACTGCGCCAGGGTGGCGGGCACGCCCGAGACCCGCGGGCTCCCGTTCGCCGCCTTCGCGCACCTTGTTCCGGAGACCGCGTCCCTGCACCGCGCGGTGCAACGCCTGTCAGGCGTACGACTGTTGCTCGTCGACGACGCCCATCTGCTGGACGACGCCTCGGCGGCCCTGGTCCACCAGCTCGCCGTGCACGGCCGCACCCGTCTCCTGGTCGTCGCCACGGACGGGGCCCGCGCGCCGGGCGCGATCTCCCGCCTGTGGACCGGAGAGCTCCTGCCGCGCCTCGCCCTGGAGCCGTTGCCCCGCGAGGAGACCGCGCAGCTGCTCGCGGCCGGCGTCGGCGGCCTCGAAGCCCTCACCGTCAACCGGCTGTACCGCATGTGCCGGGGCGATCTGCGCCTGCTGCGCGAGTTGGTGGACGCGGTGCGCGAACAGGGGCTGGCCGCCCGGGCCCCGGACTCGGCCGAGTGGGTGTGGCGCGGCCCGGTGCCGGTCACCGCGACCGTGCGCGAGCGCACCGCGCACCTCCTCGACCGCACGGGCCCCGGCGAGCGCGAGACCCTGGACCGTCTGGCCTTCGGTGAGCCGCTCCCCGTGGCCGCCGGAACGCTCGACCTGGACGCCCTGGAACGCCTGGAGGCCGACGGTCTCGTCCACGTCGACGAGCACGGCACCGCCCGTCTCGCCCACCCGCTCCACGCCCCGGTGCTGCGAGCCGCCGCCGGACGCCTGAAGACTCTGCGCCTGGCCCGCACCCCGGCCGACTGCGCGGCGGCCCTGGAGACCGAGACGGCCGCACTGGCCCGGGCGATCGGCGAGAGGGACGTACGGGCCGTCTCCGCGCCGGTGGGGGAGTGGCTCCGTGACGAGGGCACCGGCGTCCCGGCCCGGCACGCCGCGGTACGGGCCCGCTTCGCGCGCCTGCGGGGGGAACTGCGGGAGGCCGCGGCCTGGGCGAGGGAGGGACTGCGGGCCGCTGCCGATGACCCGGCCTGCCGTCTCGAACTCGCCCTGGCCGCGGCACAGTCGGGGCACCCGGAACTCGCGGCACCGCCGGCCGGCCCGGACGCCGACCGATCCCCTGAGCCCTCGACCGGGTCCGACGACGACGGGCCCGCCGTCAACCCGACCGGGTCCACCGCACCGCAATCCGTCGAGTCCCGAGGCCGGTCCAGTGACAGTCGATCCGCCGGCCCCCTCCAGTCTTCGGCGGCCGTCGTCGGCTCCGACTCCCTCCAGCCTTCCGCGGCCGTCACCGATGCCGCCACCTTCCAGCCTCCCGCGGCCCTCGTCGAATCCCGCACCCCCCGACCCACCGCGACCCCAACCGGCTCAAGCGGCACAAGCGGCGCAGCCGACTCGCGGGAGGCCGCGGCCGGTTCGGCGGTCACCACCTGGTGGGCCGCCGCCCGCGGCGATCTCGACGCGGCGCTCGGCACGGTCGGCGAGGATCCGTACGACGCCGTCCGGCTCGGCGCGCCCGAGCGGGCCGTCGGCCGGCTGACCGGTGTCTTCGCCGCACACGCCGAGGCGCTCGCCCAGGACGACGGTCCCGCACTCGACCGGGCGGCGCAGGCGCTGGAGGAGCGCGGTTTCCTGCTCTTCGCCGCCGAGGCGTACGCCCAGGCCGCACGGTCGCACCGCGACCCGGGTGCCGCCCGCACCTCACGCACCCGGGCCGTCGCCCTGGCCCGGCGCTGCCAGGGCGCCCGCACCCCGGCCCTGTCCGGCCTCGTCCTCGGCGAACTCACCGCCCGCCAGCGGCAGATCGTCACCCTCGCGGCCGCCGGGCTGAGCAACCGCCAGATCGCGGAGAAGCTCACCCTGTCGATCCGTACGGTCGGCAACCACCTCTACAGCGCGTACGTCCGCCTCGGTGCGAGCGACCGCGACGCGCTGCCGTGCCTGGTCGAGCTGCCGGAGGCACAGCCGGCCTGAGCCGTACACCGGACCGGGGCGGTCTGACCCCCAGTATTCGGGGGAGGGGTCAGGCCGCCCCACACATCACGCACCCCTGGGGTATCACGCCGCCCCGAACGCCGAGAACGCCCACCCCGTCGCCTGGTGCACCGCGTCCCCCGGCAGCGAGGCCCGCGCGTCGCGCAACGCCTCCGCCATCGACGCCCCCGCACCGAGCCCCTTGTGCAGCGTGAGCATCAACGGCACCACCGCCTCGTCGTTGACCGGCGCGCTGCACGCCACCACTCCCGCCGTGCCCAGCGGCAGCAGCGCGGTGACCAGGCCGAGCAGCTCGTCCGCGCCCACCGAGGCGAACCGGGCGGTGTCGCAGCAGGACAGGATGATCCGGTACGGGCTGCGGTCCAGGCGCTCGAAGTCGTGGACGATGAGCGGTCCGTCGGCCATCCGCAACGCCGAGAACAACGGGCTGTCCGCACGGAACGTGCCGTGCGCGGCGATGTGCGCCAAAGCCGCCCCGTCCAGTTCCTTCAACACCCGCGGCACGCGCGCCTCGTCGTACTCCAGGACGGTCGCGGCGCCGTGGCGTCCGGCCAGTTCGGGCACCTCCGCGCCCCCGGTCGCGAGGCCCGGCCCGCGAACGAGCACCTGACGCCCGCCCGGGGGCGGCACGGTCTCCCTCGCCCGCAGCCAGCTGCTCGCCGACGGCGACACACTGAACACCCGTTCCCGCAGGGAGGGCAGCAGCGCCCACGGCACCCGGTGCAGCCGCCCCGGCGGCACCACCACGACCGGTCCGGAGCCGAGCCGCGCCGCGGCCGGCCCGAGCAGCAGCTCCTCCAGCCGCCGTCCCGCCGCCTCCACCACCGGAAGCCGCGCCTCCGCCCCCGGATGGGCAAGTCGCCTGAGCCCCGCCTGGACGTGTTCCGCCTCGCGCTCCGCGTCGGCCAGCAACCCGCCCTCGAACCGCCGCACCCGCCCCTGCGCGCACAGCAGCACCTGAACCCGCCCGTCCAGCACGGCCAGTTCGACCAGCCGTACGTCGTCACCGAGCCGTTCCAGCAGCCGCCGGGGATCGAACCGGTAGCCGTCACCGGGCGCGTCTCCCCGCATATGGAGGGTCCGGGAGCGGACCTCCCGCTCCAGGCGCCGCTGTTCACGCTCCAGCGTCGGCACCGGCCGGCCCTCCATCCGGGCCGCCTCCGCCCGGGCCGCGATCTCCCGGAACGCGGTCAGGCCACTGAGCAGTTCCGGATCGGCCGGCGGGCGGGTCGGCGGCGCGGACAACACCGTGGCCCGCCAGCGCTCACTCCACACCAGCAGCCGCCGCGGCCCGCCCGAGGTGAGCGAGGCCCGCGCGGCGAGCCCGGCCAGCTCGGCGCCCTGAGCGGTGGCCCGCGCCCGGAGTTCCGAGGCGCCGAGCGTCGTACGGTGGTCGTCGAGCACGTCCAGACCCCGGCGACAGGCCTCGAGCACCCGCCGGTCGGAGCCCACGGCCCGCGCCCACAGCGCCTGCGCCGCCCACCCCGTCATCCGCGCCAGCGGCGGCCCGCTGTGCCGGCTGCGCGCCGCCACCTCCAGATGCCGCTGAGCGTCCTCCCGCCACCCCAGGCCGAGCGCGATCCGGCCCGCGAGCAGCGAGGCCTCCGGGGCGGCGGGGGCGCCGAAGGAGGCCAGCCGGTCGGCGACCGCCGCCGCGTCCGCGACCAGCCGTCCCGAGCCGCGCCCGGCGGCGACCCGCGCCTCGATCAACACCAGCCGCGCATGCGTCTCCCACCAGGTGCGCCGCTGTCCCGCGAACAGCCGTACGGCCAGGTCGGCGCGCGCGATCGCGGTGTGGGCGTCCCCCGCGAGCCGGGCCGCCCGCGCCGCGGCGAGCAGCAGCTCCGCCTTGCGGGTGGACTGCCCGCCGATCCCGTCCAGCACCCCGATCGCCGCGTCCGCCTCCGCGAGCGCCTCCGGGGCGAGCCCCGCCGCCATCAGGACCTCGCAGCGCCTGATGTTGAGCATGAACATCGGCGTGCCGAGCTTGGCGTACCGCTCCTGGGCGTCGTCGAGCAGCCGCAGCGCGGCGGGTATGTTCCCCGACCGGTACGCGGCCAGCCCCCGGCTCTCCACCACGTCGGCCTTGTCGTGCTCCTGGCCCGTGGTGTCCCACAGCGCCTCCGCCGCCGTGAAGTCGGCGTCCGCCCGCTCCACCGCCCCGAGCGCCAGATGCACGGTGGCCCGCAGGGTCAGTGCCCGCGCCGTCCAGATCACGTCGTCGGCCTGCCGCAGCACCGGAACCGCCCGCCGTACGTCCTCCAGCGCCGCCCGGTGATGCCCGAGGACCCAGGACGCGTAGGCACGCCGGAACAGGACACGCGCGCGGGTGTGCCCGCTGCCGACCTCGACCCCCCGCTCCAGGGCCGCCAGACCCTGCCGGGTCCGCCCCGCGTGGACCAGCGCCACACCGAGCGCGGCCAACACGTCCGCCTCCCGGTCGGCCGACTCCGCGCGCGCCGCGAGATCGCGGGCCCGGCGCAGATGGTCCAGGGCGATCCGCATGTCGCCCCAGTCCCGCTGCCAGATGCCGATCACCTGATGGGCGACGGAGGCGTGCAGCGGTGAGGGATCCGAGCCGAGTACTTCCTCTGCCCTCGCCAGCGCCTGGTGGGGCGCGGCGAACACCATCGGCAGCAATTCGAGAACCGAGTCGCTTCCCGCTGTCACTCCATGGATGGTAGTGGCCCAGGTGGCAGGCCACACCGGTTTGGCGCTGTATCAATCACCGGCCCCGCGGCTCTGACTGACGACCGCCGCCCCAGTGGGAGGAAACGCCATGGCACCTCAGCGATTCCACGAGCAGTTCGACCAGATCCAGCGCTCCATGCCCGACGTCCCGCTGGCACTGGGACCCGACGACGCCTCGGAGTTCATCTACGAGAAGGGTGTCGTGCTCGCCCGCGACGGACGCGACGCGGCGCTCGTCGAGGAGACCGTCCGCACCCACTTCACCGAGGCGACCGGTCTGACCGGCGATTACGTGCGCCGGGACAGCCCCGAGACCAACCGCTCGGGCATCACCCGGATCAAGGTCGGCGACCCGGGCCACGGCGACCGGCGCGGCGACCGTGCCGTCACGCACGCGCTGCGCGCCATGAGCGAACGCGAGGGACGCGCCGGGCACCGGCTGATCAGCCGCAACCACGTGGTGTCGATCGCGGTCAACTCCTGCCCCGGCGACGAGCCCGTGCCCGCCGCACTCAGCCAGGGCACCAACCCGGCCCCCGCGGAAGCCGGTCACGACCCCGACACCGCCGTGGGCGTCCTCGTCGTCGACAACGGACTCACCCACGACCACGGCCTCGTCCCGCTGCTGGCCCATGTCGACGGCGACCTGCACGGCACCGAGACCGACGGGGCCGGCAACCTCCTCCAGTACGTCGGCCACGGCACGTTCATCGCCGGTGTTCTCGCCGCCGTAGCGCCCAATACCGACATCACCGTCCGCAACACCCTCAACGACGCGGGCGCCATCCTGGAGTCCGAGCTCGGCGAGAAACTCTTCGAGGCCGTCGCCGACGGCTGGCCCGACCTCATCAGCCTCTCCGCGGGCACCTCCAACGGCCGCAGCGACGGACTGCTCGGCATGGACGCCTTCATGCAGGAACTGCGCGCCCACGGCACCCTGTTGGTCGCCGCGGCCGGCAACAACGCCAGCGCCAGCCCCTTCTGGCCCGCCGCCTACGCCGACCTGCCCGAGTACCAGGACGTCGTCCTGTCGGTCGGCGCGCTGCGCGGCGACGGCGAGTTCGGCGCCTGCTTCAGCAACCACGGCCCCTGGGTGAAGGTGTACGCCCCGGGCGAGCGGCTCACCAGCGCCCTCACCGGCTTCGACGCGCCCGTGCCGTACCTCTACCAGCACTCCACGTACGAGGCCTGCAGGTTCGGCTTCACCTACGTGTGCACCTGCCAGTCCCCTTCCCACATCGGCGTGTTGAGCGAGGACGGCACCCCGGCCAAGCCGGACCAGGTGATGTTCGAGGGGTACGCGCACTGGAGCGGCACGTCCTTCGCGACCCCGGTCGTGGCAGGCCTGGTCGCCGCCCACATGACCGCGAACAAGGAGAAGGACCCGCGCGCCGCCCGGCAGCAGCTGCTCGCCACGAACACACAGTTCGCCGAAGTGCGCGGGGCGCACGTACCGGCGCTGAGGCCGGCCGGCTGGCGCCCGGTGCCGGTCGTGCAGCGCCCTGTGGGCGCATGACGGCCGGAGTGGTCCCTTCCACGGCGTACGATGACTTGCCGTACACGAGGGGTGGGACCGTGGACCGAGCAGATGTCGGTGCGCTGGTCCAGTCCGCCGTCGACGGTGACGCGGCGGCCTGGAAGGCGCTCGTGGAAGGGCTGAGCCCACTGGTGTGGTCCGTCGTGCGCGCGCACCGGCTCTCCGACGCGGACGCGCACGAGGTGTACCAGACCGTGTGGTTCCGCTTCGCCCAGCACCTCGGGCGGATCCGCGAACCCGACAAGGCCAAGTCCTGGCTGGCGAGCACCGCGCGCCACGAGTGCCTGAAGGTGCTCAAGAGCTTAAGGCGGCTGACCGTCACGGACGATCCCCAGCTCCTGGACCGGATCAGCGAGGACCGTACGCCCGAGCAGTCGTTCATCGACTCCGAGGAGGCCGCCGCCCAGAGCGAGCGCGTCCGGTACCTGTGGCAGGAGTTCGAGGAACTCGGTGAGCGCTGCCGGCAGTTGCTGCGCATCCTGATGGCCTCGCCGAAGCCGGGCTACCAGGAGGTGTCCGCCGCCCTGGGGATCGCGGTGGGCAGCATCGGACCACTGCGCCAGCGCTGCCTGCGGCGGCTGCGGGCGCGGCTCGAAGCCCGGGGGGCGGTATGAGCGACATGAACGACGATCAGAACGATCAGGACGCGGACTTCGACGAAGAGGCGTCGCCGGACGAGGAGTTCGCCCTCGAACTGCTGGAGGAGGAGCTCCGGCAGGCGACGGCCATCCTGGACCCCGTACCGCCCGCCCTGCGGCAGATCGCCGTCGAGGCGTTCGCGCTGCACGACCTGGACAGCCGGATCGCCGAACTCGCCTTCGACTCCGTGGTGGACGCGCTTCCGGTGAGGGGAGCGACGGAGGCGCCGCGGATGCTGACCTTCCATGCGGGCGAGGTGACGGTCGACGTCGAACTCACCCCGCAGGGCCTCATGGGGCAGGTGCTGCCGCCCCAGTCGGCCCGGATCGAAGTGCTCAGCGGTCCCCAGGCCGGCGCGCCGCTCACCACCGACGACATGGGGCGCTTCATCCACGAGGCGTCGCCCGCCGGTCCCTTCGCCCTGCGGCTGCGGACCGGCGAAGGAGTGATCGTCACCGACTGGCTCACCGTCTGAACCGCGCGTCGGGAGACTCCAGCGCGTCCACGAGAGTCGCGAGTGCCTGCGCGAGCCGGAGCAGCCCCGGCCCGGCGGGCCCGCCCGGTTCCGTCATGTACGTGTCCCGCCGAATCTCCACCATCAGGGCGCTCACCCGGGGCTCGCGGCCGTAGAACTCCAGCGGCACGTACGTCCCACCGAACGGACTGTCCAGCCCGACGTCCCCGAACGTCTCCCGGGCCGCGGTGAGCAGCTCGGGCGGCGTGTGGAAGGAATCGGTACCGAGGCAGACCGGCGGCCGTGGCCCCTCGCCGTGCAGCTCGTAGGGGAGCGGCGCGCTGGGATAGGAGTGCACGTCGATGACGACGGCCCGCCCGGTGACGGCCAGCCGCTGGGCCACGGCGTCGGTCATCGCCCGGGCGTACGGCCGGAAGTAGCGCGCCAGGAGAGGCTCGGGGTCGGTGTCCGCGGGCCGCAGGTCCTGCCCGTGCGTGGTCCGCGTGTACACGGCCCCCATCCCCACGGCGAGCATCTCCTCCCGCTCGTCCGGAAACCGTTCGGGATCGACGACCAGCCGCGAGAGCCGGTTCACGAACCGCCACGGCATCAGGCGGGCCTGATGAGCCGCCTCCTCGGCGAGCCGAGCCGTGTGCGCGTCGACGATGTGATCGAGCTCCCGCTCCAGCGCGACGTCGTCCAGCACGATCCCGGCCCGCACCTCGGCCGGTATCTCCCGCCCCGAGTGCGGCACATGGAGGATCACCGGCGACCGCTCGGCACCGGGCAACAGGTCGAACGACGGCATACGGCTGCTCCGGGGGCGTTGTCAGTGGCGTGGTGCACCATCTCAGCATGAACATCAGCAACCAGCGGGTGACCGCCCACCCGTTCCTCAAGGCTCTCTACCGGGACGGCTACTACCCCGACCGCGCGGTGGACCGGGGCAAGGAGATCCTGCTGCGGCTGTGCGAGCGGATCGAGGCGGACCGGCCCGCCGACCTGGCCGCTCTGTACGTGCTGACCCAAGCGGCCACCGATGAGTTCAACGACCTGCAGGACGACGACTTCGACATCGAGACCGTGGCCCGCGAGGAGATAGCCGAGAACTTCTGGTTCGTGGCCGACGCCTACGGCTTCGCGGGCGCCGACGTCGAGGAGCTCATCGCGACCCGGGACTGGTGAGCGCGAGAGATCCTCGCCGCAGACCCGCGGCCTCCCCACGGCGGAGACGGCCCCGCCCCGGCCGGGCAGCTGCCGGTCGGGGCGGGGGCACGCAGCGAGCCCGGGTCAGCTCAGGGACGCCAGCGTCTCGTTCCACGTCGTCGACGGGCGCATGACCTTCGCGGCCTTGGCCGGGTCGGGCTGGTAGTAGCCGCCGATGTCGGCCGGCTTGCCCTGGACGGCGTTCAGCTCTTCGACGATCTTCTGCTCGTTCGCGGCGAGCGTCTCGGCGAGCGGGGCGAAGGCCTTCGCCAGGTCCGCGTCGTCGGTCTGCGCGGCCAGCTCCTGGGCCCAGTACAGGGACAGGTAGAAGTGGCTGCCGCGGTTGTCGATGCCGCCGACGCGACGGGTCGGGGACTTGTCCTCGTTGAGGAAGGTCGCCGTGGCGCGGTCGAGGGTGTCGGCGAGGACCTTCGCGCGGGAGTTGCCCGTGAAGTCGGCGTACTGCTCCAGGGACGGGACCAGCGCGAAGAACTCACCGAGGGAGTCCCAGCGCAGGTAGTCCTCCTTGACCAGCTGCTGGACGTGCTTCGGCGCGGAGCCGCCGGCGCCCGTCTCGAACAGGCCGCCGCCCGCCATCAGCGGGACGACCGACAGCATCTTGGCGCTGGTGCCCAGCTCCAGGATCGGGAACAGGTCGGTGAGGTAGTCACGCAGCACGTTGCCGGTGACGGAGATGGTGTCCTCGCCGCGGCGGATGCGCTCCACCGACAGCTTGGTCGCCTCGACCGGGTTCAGGACGCGGATGTCCAGGCCCTCGGTGTCGTGCTCGGTCAGGTACTGCTCGACCTTGGCGATCAGGTTGGCATCGTGGGCGCGGGTCTCGTCCAGCCAGAACACCGCCGGGTTGCCGGTCGCGCGGGCGCGGGTGACGGCCAGCTTCACCCAGTCGCGGATCGGGGCGTCCTTGGTCTGGCAGGCGCGGAAGATGTCGCCGGCGGAGACCGTCTGCTCGATGACGGCGTTGCCGTTCTGGTCGACGAGGCGGACCGTACCGGTGGTCTGGATCTCGAAGGTCTTGTCGTGGGAGCCGTACTCCTCGGCCTTCTGCGCCATGAGACCGACGTTCGGGACGGAGCCCATGGTCGACGGGTCATAGGCGCCGTTGGCACGGCAGTCCTCGATCACGGCCTGGTAGACACCGGCGTACGACGAGTCCGGCAGGACAGCGAGGGTGTCGGCCTCCTGGCCGTCCGGGCCCCACATGTGGCCCGAGGTGCGGATCATGGCCGGCATCGAGGCGTCCACGATCACGTCGGACGGCACGTGCAGGTTGGTGATGCCCTTGTCGGAGTCGACCATCGCGAGAGCCGGGCCCTCGGCGAGCTCGGCGTCGAAGGACGCCTTGATCGCGGCGCCCTCGGGCAGGGACTCCAGGCCCTTGTAGATGCCGCCCAGACCGTCGTTCGGGGTCAGGCCGGCCGCGGCGAGCGTCTGGCCGTACTGCGCGAAGGTCTTCGGGAAGAACGCGCGCACCACGTGGCCGAAGATGATCGGGTCGGAGACCTTCATCATCGTGGCCTTCAGGTGCACGGAGAACAGCACGTCCTCGGCCTTGGCGCGGGCGATCTGCGCGGTGAGGAACTCCCGCAGGGGGGCCACGTGCAGCACCGAGGCGTCGACGACCTCGCCCTCGAGAACCGGTACGGACTCGCGCAGCACGGTGGTGGAGCCGTCGTCGCCGACCAGCTCGATCCGCAGCGAGCCGGCCTCGGAGATCACGACGGACTTCTCGGTGGAGCGGAAGTCGTCCACGCCCATCGTCGCCACGTTGGTCTTGGACTCCGACGACCAGGCGCCCATGCGGTGCGGGTGGTTCTTGGCGTAGTTCTTGACCGAGGCGGGGGCGCGGCGGTCGGAGTTGCCCTCACGCAGGACCGGGTTCACGGCGGAACCCTTGACCTTGTCGTAACGGGCCTGGATGTCCCGCTCCTCGTCGGTCTTCGGGTCGTCCGGGTAGTCCGGCAGCGCGTAGCCCTGGGCCTGAAGCTCGGCGACGGCGGTCTTGAGCTGCGGGATCGACGCCGAGATGTTCGGCAGCTTGATGATGTTGGCCTCGGGCGTCTTCGCCAGCTCGCCCAGCTCGTGCAGGGCGTCCGGGATCCGCTGGTCCTCGGTCAGGTACTCCGGGAACACGGCGATGATGCGCCCGGCCAGCGAGATGTCCCGCGTCTCCACGGAGACACCCGCCTGCGAGGCGTACGCCTGGACCACCGGCAGGAAGGAATACGTCGCCAGGGCCGGGGCCTCGTCAGTGTGCGTATAGATGATGGTCGAGTCAGTCACCGGGTGCTCCGCTCCACGTCTGCAACATTGCTCGACATCAAGATATCTCGTGATCCCGCCGGTCTCGACAGCGGTCCTCGCCTACTTCCGAAGATCCTGCACATCCCCCGAGGCAACCGAAGCGTCTGATCTTGTGGTCATGCACGTTGATCGCAGTCATCCGACGGCCGGACCCGACCACCCGGCCGCCCGAGGGAAAGCAGACCATGAGATATCGCACGAGAGTGACGGCCCCGGCAGCTCTGCTCGGCACCGTGGCGGCCCTGTCCGTGGCCGCCCCGGCGCACGCTGACCCGGAGACCGGCGCCCCTGGCCCGGAGACCCTCGGGGATCCCGTCTTCCCGAGCCTCGGCAATGACGGCTACCGCGTCCTGGCCTATCACCTCGACCTCGCGTACGACGCCACGACCCGGCTCGTCGACGCGACGGCGACCCTGACGCTCACCACCACCCAGGAGCTGAGCCGCCTCTCCCTGGACGCGCTGGGCCTCGACGTCCACGAGGTCCTGCTCGACGGCGTCCCGGCCGCCCGGGAGCAGGCCGGCGAGAAGCTGCGGATCACCCCGGCCGTCCCGCTGGCCGCGCGGACCACGGCGACCGTGACCGTGACGTACACGGCGGACCCGCGAGCCGCCCTGGCCCACACCGCCTGGGTGCCCACCCCGGACGGCTTCGCCATCTGCCCCCAGCCCAATACGGCGCACACCGTCTTCCCGTGCAACGACCACCCCTCGGACAAGGCGGACTTCACCTTCCGCATCACCGTTCCGGCCGGACTCAAGGGCGTCGCGAGCGGCCGGCTGGTGAGCACCGAGGACCTCGGCGACGGCCGGACCGCGTACTGCTACCGGTCCCGGGAGCCGATCGCCACCGAGATCGTGCAGATCACGGTCGGCGACTACGTGATCAAGGACCGGCAGGGGCCGCACGGACTCCCGCTCAGGGACGTCGTCCCGACCGCCCGGGCCACCGCCCTGGAGCCCGCGCTCGCCCTCACCCCGAACCTGGTGAGCTGGATCGAGCAGCGGCTCGGGGCCTTCCCGTTCGAGACGTACGGCCTGCTGCCGTGCAACAACGACGCCTCGAACGCCTTCGACTTCACGGGTCTGGAGACCCAGACGCTCACCCTGTACAAGCCGAACTTCCTGCTCCAGGCGGAGAAGAGCATCGGCTCGCACATGATGCACGAGCTGGTCCACTCCTACTTCGGCAACAGCGTGAGCCCGGCGGCCTGGTCCGACCTGTGGCTCAACGAGGGCCACGCCGACTTCTACGGGCTGCTCTACCGCTACGAGCGAGGCTGGGCCGACTCCCTCGGTCTCACCACGATGGAAGCCCGCATGAAGGACACCTACGCGCGCGGTGACCAGTGGCGCAAGTCCTCGGGCCCGGTCGCCGCCCCGAACGAGGCCAACCTCTTCGACAGCCAGCGCTACCTGGGCGGCGTCCTCGTCCTGTACGCACTGCGCCAGCAGGTCGGCGAGAGCGTCTTCGGCGCGATCGAGTCCACCTTCCTGGAGCGCTTCCGCAACGCCTCGGCGTCGACCGCCGACTACATCGCCGTCGCCTCCGAGGTCTCCGGCGCCGACCAGTCCGGCTTCCTGAGGGACTGGCTGTACGGCACCAAGACCCCGAGGATGCCCGGTCACCCGGACTGGACGGTGACGCCGGTCAGCTCCGCGCTGCGGCAGCCGCAGAACCGGACGGACGGCCACTGGCACGACAACTCGGCGACCCTCTAGCGGACTCAGTCGAGCCGGGCGGAGGACACCTCGCCCGGCTCGATCCCGATCTGGGCGCCGCGCTGCTGCGGAATCGACACCGACCCCTGCTGGAGGGCAACGGTCCGCGCGGGCGCCGGGATCCGGATGCCCTCCGCGCGGTAGCGCTTGTGCAGCTGCTTGATGAACTCGTGCTTGATGCGGAACTGGTCGCTGAACTCGCCGACGCCCAGGATGACCGTGAAGCCGATGCGGGAGTCGCCGAACGTGTGGAAGCGCACCAGTGGTTCGTGCTCCGGGACCGCGCCCTCGATCTCCGTCATGACCTGGGTGACGACCTCGCAGGTGACCCGCTCGACGTGGTCGAGATCGCTGTCGTAGGCCACCCCGACCTGCACCAGGATCGTCAACTGCTGCTCGGGACGCATGAAGTTGGTCATGTTCGTCTTGGCGAGCTCGCCGTTGGGCACCACGATCAGGTTGTTGGAGAGCGCGCGGACCGTCGTCTGACGCCAGTTGATGTCCTCGACGTAGCCCTCCTCGCCGCTGGCCAGCCGGATGTAGTCGCCGGGCTGGACGGTCTTCGAGGCCAGGATGTGGATGCCCGCGAAGAGGTTGGCGAGGGTGTCCTGGAGGGCGAGCGCGACCGCGAGGCCGCCGACGCCGAGGGCGGTGAGCATCGGCGCTATGGAGATGCCGAGCGTCTGCAGGACGACCAGGAAACCGATCGCCAGGACCAGCACCCTCGTGATGTTGACGAAGATCGTGGCCGAACCGGCCACCCCGGAGCGGGACGTGGTGACCGTCCGCACGAGCCCCGCGACCAGCCGGGCCGCCGCCACCGTGACGACGAAGATCAGCAGCACGGTCAGGACCTGGTTGACGGTGTGCTGGACCGCCTTGGTCAACGGCATCGCCGCCGCGGCGGCGGCGATGCCGCCCGCGATCGCCGCCGAGGGCACCACGGTCCGCAGCGCGGCCACGAGGACGTCGTCGCCGCCCCACTTGGTGCGGTCCGCGTGCTTGCCCAGCCACTTGAGCAGCATGCGCAGCAGGAAAGCCGCCACCAGGCCCGCCACCACGGCGATGCCGGCGCCGACCATGTCGTCCATGGTGAGATCCCGTTGAAATGCCGTCACGTTGCCACCTGTTCGAAATTGCGGGATGTGCGATCGCGTCGCCCGTGTGAAGCTTTCGTGCCCGACGCGACCGCTCATCCTGCCGTATCCGGCACGGGAGTTCGTACCTGGCCTCGTGCCCGACGGCGGGGTTTCGGACGATGCCCTCGGCGAGTTCGGCGTGCTCCCGCTCGGAGTACGCGGCGGTCGTGGGCTTTCCGTGCGACCGCCGGGCCACGAACCACCACACCGTGGCGAGAAGCAGGACGACGGCCAGGGTGACGGAGGCGCAGCTCATCGCGTCCACCGTCACGCAGGCCACCCACACCACAGCCGTCCCTCCGACGGGCTTGTCGCACCGCCCCAGGATCCATGGACCCGGCTGAAAACGGCTCCCCCGCGCGCAGCCGCCGCAGTACGGGGACGGCGTACGCGGGCGTGATGGCGATGACGTTGATCGCGGTCACCGCGCCGTAGGCGGTCGCCGAGTCAGTGGGGGCCGGGCGAGCACACCGGCGCTGTCCTTCCGCCAGAGCGCCGAACCCGGCGGGGCCTCGTCCCGGCTGAACGCGGACACCATCCGGCTGGCCGCGGCCACCTCGGCGTCGCCGCCGAACAGCTGCGCCACGATCACCACGACCGGGCGCGCGCTGCGTCCGTACCGAGGCCGTCGAGCAGGAGCGGGCCCGGCGGCACCCCGGTCTCGGCCCGCGTGGCGCCGTGGTCCCGGATCGCGAAGGTGAGCCCAGCGAGCAGCACGGGCCCGGCGATCCACGACACCCAGCCGGAACGCACGGTGCCCTTCGCCGCCGACATCGACGCGTTGGAGGTCTCCTGGCCGCACCGCGCACCGCGCACGCCTGCGTACGGCGGTCCCGAACCGGACCATCACGCTGACCGTCCGCTGGACTCACCAGGCCGACCCGGAGGCCGGCCCGGTGCGCGTGCGGCTCACCGGTCGGTGAACACCCTGGTGAGCGATGCCCGGGTCAGATCACCTTCAGCCGCACCAGCGCACCCAGCGTCAGCGCCCCTGGTACCAGCGGCACCCAGACCGTGATGATCCGGTAGGCGAGCACCACCGCCGTGGCTACGGCCACCGGGCCGCCGGCCGCCACCAGTGCCACCACCAGAGCCGCCTCCACCGAGCCGACCCCGCCCGGTGTGGGCACCAGCGCCACCGCGCAGGTCGCCGCCAGATACGCCACGGCCATGTGCGCCGGCGGCACCGACAGCCCCAGGGCCTGCCCCACCGAGGCCAGCCCGGCCGCCTGCAGCGCCGGGAAGGCGAGCGAACCGCCCCACAGCGCGAGCGCCCGCGACGGGCGGGTGTGCACCGAGCGGGCCTCGCCCAGCGCGGTCCGCAGGAAGGAACCCACGGCCGTCCGCACCCGGCGGACACCCGCGAGCACGCTCACGGCCACCACGAGCACCGCGCCCAGGCCCAGCAGCAGCGGACCCACCGCGGTGTCGGGCAGCAGCCCGTCGAGGCGCAGCGCGTCCGGGAAGGCGACGAACAGCACGGCCAGCAGGGTGAGCCGGCCGATCGACTCCGCCAGCAGATACAGGGCGAGCGCGGCCGAGGAGCGGGCGAGCGAGACACCGCACACGGTCATGAAGCGCAGATTGACCGCCCCCGCGCCGAGGCCCGTCGGCAACAGGTGGTTCGCCGCGCCCGCCGCGAACTGGGTCGCCAGCAGTCGCCGCCGGGGCAGCCGCTCCACCACCGCGCCCTGCCGGGTGAAGGAGGCGGCCACCCAGGTCAGAGAGGTGGTACCGGCCGCGGCGAGGAGCCACGGCCACTCGGCGTGCCGCAGATGGCCGAAGCCCTCGGCGAGCACGGACCGGTGCCGCACCGCCACAAGGGTGACCAGCAGGAGCGGGACCAGACACAGGATCTGGCGGATACGGCGGACGGGGAGGCGCTGGGGAGGGCGTCCCTGGGGGAGTTCTACCGCTGTCACACCGGGAGAGGTTTTCCTCGCCGCGCCAACGGCGGGTTGCGGAGGCGGGGCCAGGGTCTTACGTGCGGTCATCGAGTCCTTCGGTCGGGCGGTTGGTGTGCGGACGTTGACCTCAATAACGCTCGAGGTTCTAAGTTCTCTCCCATGAGCATGGAGACCACAGCCTGGACACAGCTGCACAGTGTCATGAACGCCGAGCAGGAGCGCCGCCCGTTCGCCCGAGTGACGCTGCGCCGCATCGGCTCGTTCGCCCGCCCGCACCGTACCCGTATCGCCCGTTTCGTCGTACTCGGGGTGGCGACCGCGCTGCTCGCCGTCGCCACGCCCGTACTGGCCGGACACATCGTCGACGCGATCGTGTCGGGCGACGACGAGGGCAAGGTCGTACGCCTGGCCCTGCTCATCGCCCTCATCGCGGTCGCGGAGGCCGCCCTCGGCGTCCTCGGCAGACGACTGTCGGCCGCGCTCGGGGAGGGACTCATCCTCGATCTGCGGACGGCTGTGTTCGATCATGTGCAGCGCATGCCGGTCGCGTTCTTCACACGCACTCGTACGGGAGCGCTGGTCTCCCGTCTCAACAACGACGTCATCGGCGCGCAGCGCGCCTTCAGCAACACCCTGTCGGGCGTGGTCAGCAACCTGGTCACGCTGCTGCTGACCCTTGTGGTGATGCTCACCCTGTCCTGGCAGATCACCCTGCTCGCGCTCGCGCTGCTCCCGGTGTTCGTGATCCCGGCCCGCCGGATGGGCAGCCGGATGGCCCGGATGCAGCGGGAGGCGGCCGCGCTGAACGCGGCCATGGGCACGAGGATGACCGAGCGGTTCTCGGCGCCCGGCGCCACTTTGGTCAAGCTCTTCGGCCGCCCGGAGCAGGAGTCCGAGGAGTTCGCGGCCCGGGCCCGCCGCGTGGCCGACATCGGCGTCCGCACCGCCACCGCCCAGTCGGTGTTCATCACCGCCCTGACCCTGGTCTCCGCACTGGCTCTCGCCCTGGTCTACGGCCTCGGCGGCTGGTTCGCGCTGCGCGGCACCCTGGAACCGGGCGCCGTGGTCTCCCTCGCGCTGCTCCTGACCCGCATGTACGCCCCGCTCACCGCCCTCGCCGGCGCCCGCGTCGAGGTCATGAGCGCGCTGGTCAGCTTCGAGCGGGTCTTCGAGGTACTCGACCTGAAGCCGCTGATCGAGGACAAACCGGACGCCCGTGAGGTCCCCGAAGGGCCGGTCGCCGTCGAGTTCTCGGACGTCCGCTTCGGCTACCCCTCCGCCGACAAGGTCTCCCTGGCCTCCCTGGAGGAGGTCGCCTCCCTCGACACCCGCGGCGGCGCCGAGGTCCTGCACGGGGTCTCCTTCCGCGCCGAACCCGGCCAGACCGTCGCCCTCGTCGGCTCCTCCGGCGCCGGCAAGTCGACCGTCGCGCAACTGCTGCCGCGGCTCTACGACGTGGACGAGGGCGCCGTACGCATCGGCGGCGTCGACGTCCGCGACCTGACCGCCGGGTCCCTGCGGGCCACCCTCGGCATGGTCACCCAGGACGGCCATCTCTTCCACGACACGGTCCGCGCGAACCTGCTGCTGGCCCGGCCGGAGGCGACCGAGGCCGAACTGTGGGACGCCCTGGGCCGCTCCCGCCTGGACGATCTCGTACGGTCCCTGCCGGACGGTCTCGACACCGTGGTCGGCGAGCGCGGCTACCGGCTCTCCGGCGGCGAGCGTCAGCGCATGACCATCGCGCGTCTCCTGCTGGCCCGCCAGCGGGTGGTCATCCTCGACGAGGCCACCGCCCATCTGGACAACACCTCGGAGGCCGCCGTCCAGGAGGCGCTCGCCGAGGCGCTGGAGGGCAGGACGGCGATCGTCATCGCCCACCGGCTGTCCACGGTCCGCGCGGCCGACCAGATCCTGGTGGTCGAGGACGGGCGGATCGCGGAACGGGGGACGCACGAGGAACTGCTCACGCTCGACGGCCGGTACGCGGAGCTGTACCGGACCCAGTTCGCCTCGCACGACGACGGGGTGACCGAGGCCGCCGTGGCGTAGCCCGTCAGGCGATCTCGGGAGTCAGGGGACGAGCCGGTGCTGGTGGCCGGCGCGCCATTCGGGTCAGCAGGACGGAGGCGTCGTCGTCCAGGCGGCCGCAGTGGTGGTCGAGGACGGCGTGCATCAGCCGGCGCAGGGTCTCGTGCAGGGGCTGGCGGCCGGAGTGGTGGCGGACGACGAAGTCGACGAACCGCTCACGGCCGAACCGCCGCCCCTCGGCGTCGCGGGCGTCGACGATCCCGTCGGTGTACAGCAGCAGCCGGTCGTCCGGCTCCAGCTGCTCACGGCTGACGACGACCGGCAGCCCCAGGCCCGCGCCCATCGGTCCGGCAGGCGGGCAGACCAGCTCGACGGTCCAGCGATTGTCGCGGACGACGAGCGGCAGCGGGTGACCGCGGTTGATCCAGGTCGGATGCCCCGTGTCGAGATCGAGGTCGGCGAGGACGCCGGTGACGTAGCGGCTGGTCCCGAAGTGGGCCACCAGCACTCCTCGACGGAGTGGCTCGTCTCGGTGAGCGAGGCCCCCTGGCGGCGGGCGTGGCGGCAGGCGGCCACCGCCACGCCCGCGGTGATCCCCGCGGTGGTGTCGTGACCCATCGCGTCGAACACCGACAGATGCAGGACGTTGCCGCTCAGGGCGTAGTCGAAGGCGTCACCGCCCCTCTCGTAGGCGGGCTCGCTCGCCGCGCCCAGGGTCACGTCACGGCCGGTGAAGGCGGCGGGCGGCATCAGCTTCCACTGCAGCTCCGCCGCCACGTTCGTCGGTTCCGTACGCACCAGCCGGTCCTGCCGGATGCCAATCCTGCCGGTTTTGGATGCTTTGGCGCACCGGTTCGGACGGGGGTGGTCAGGCCGTGTGTCCTCAGTCCGGCTTCAGAGCCACCGTGGTCGTGACCCGGGTCAGCGCGGGTCTGCTCGGCACGGACCCGAATCCGAAGCGCACCGGCGGAAGGACGGGTGCCATCGCACCGAGGTCGTCTCCCTCGTAGGCCGCCGACACCGCGTGGATCGGCCGCAGGTCCCGGGCGCCGTACCACTCCCGGCGGCCCGATCGCGCACTGCCGCGGGTGTGTACGCCGGGCAGCAGCACGCGCGCGGGAAACGACATGAGCGTGCACCAGCCCGGTCGTCCGGCGAGCACGCCGGGTACCGCGCGCAGCAGCAGCCCGAGGAGCCGTCTGCGACCCGTCACGAAACGCAGGTCGAGCGGCCCCGCGGTGACGCTCCAGGTCCTGTCCGCGACGCGCACGCGGACCGGGACGACGCGTACGGTGTCGAAGACGTAGGTGGCGGCGACGAATTCCGCCGTCTGCCGGGTGGGGGCGAGCAGCACCCGTTCTCCGTCGGGCCGCTCCAGCATCACGTCGCTGAACGGCCCGAACGGCGACCGTGGCCAGTGCCCCAGCACGATGCGGGTCCCGGAGGCAGTTCCCAGGCCGGCGATCCAGCCGTCGAAGCGCAGCCGTCCGCCGCGCACGGCCCCGCTGTGCGGCCCCCTCACGTGAAAAGGGGCCGGGAGGGCCCCAGCCGGACGTGCGGGGTCGGCAGGCCCGCCGCGGTGGTCGGTGTCTCCTCCAGGACGTCGACGGACGCGCAGGTCAGCGGCCAGGGTTCGCGTTCCACGGGCATCTCCCAGAGACGGCCCGGCCAACGGGTGTACGTACGCCGGCGCGAGGTCGGCCACACGTGCTGTGCCGACGGCTGGACGCCCGCGCGGCGCACGTCCGCCATCACGAACGGCGTGAGACCCACCCACGCCACCCCGTCGTCCGCTCCGTACGTCACCACGACCACCGGGTCCCCGCCCGGGAACCGCGGAAACGCCCAGGTCGTGGGGGCGGCGTAGGGCACCGACTCGTGGCCGTGCCATGGCAGGCAAAGGCCCGGCGAACCCGAGTGGGTTCGCCGGGCCTTGTCACACAGCGCGATCAGACGGGACGGATGTTCTCCGCCTGCGGGCCCTTCTGGCCCTGGGTCACGTCGAACTCGACCTTCTGGCCTTCCTGCAGCTCGCGGAATCCCTGGGCGGCGATGTTGGAGTAGTGGGCGAAGACGTCAGGGCCGCCACCCTCCTGCTCGATGAAGCCGAAGCCCTTCTCGCTGTTGAACCACTTGACAGTGCCCTTGGCCACGACAGTCTCCTTCGAGGGAAACCGGGCCCGCACCCTGCGTGCCCGGAGGTGATCGCCCTGGTCCGGAGAGGCGCTGGAACGCAAGAACGCCCGTGATGGCGATCACGGGCGAACGGGACTTCGGAACCACGACTGCTGGGTCACGACGCTACACCCGGGGAGCGGCGGCCGCCATCAGGACGGGGCCGGTGTCGGGTACTTCCTGGACCTGTTTTTTCGACCAGGCAGGTCGGCCACGCGGGGTGACGTTGCGGAGATGCGGGGAAGAAGATGCGACAGCCGATGGGAGGTTGCTGTGGAGGGTGGAGATCTGGAACTGGGCGAGTTGCTGGCCGCTGCGGAAGCGGCCCCGCCCAGCGAGTCCGTAGACGTGGTGGCCCGCGACCTGCAGAAGCGGTTCGGTGCGCAGCGGGTGTCCTTCCTGTTCGTCGACCTCATCGGTCAGCGGCTGGTACGGCTCGCCGCGGCCGACGACGAGGTCCCGGACCCGGCCGAACCTATCGACCTGCGGGGCAGTGTCTACGACAGCGTGCTGCGGAGCCAGCGCCAGCATGTGGAGCCGGCGGGCCAGGACGGACGGCGCGTCATCACGCCGGTCACCAACCGCGGCGACTGCATCGGCGTCCTGGAGGTGACCCTGCAGTCCGTGGACGACACCGTGCTGCGGCAGGTCCGCGACGCGGCACACACGCTGGCCTACATCATCGTCACGGACGGGCGCTTCACCGACCTCTACCACCTGGGCCGGCGCACCACCGAGACCAGCCTGGCCGCGGAGATCCAGCACCAGTTGCTTCCCTCGGCCCCCTGCTGCGAGGCGGCCCAGTTCACCCTCGCCGCCGGGCTGGTCCCCGCCGACGACATCGGTGGCGACACGTACGACTACAGCCTCGACCGCGACACCCTGCACCTGTCCATCACCGACGCGATGGGCCACGACACGAACTCCGCACTGCTGGCCACCTTGTTGGTCGGCGCGCTGCGGCGGGCACGCCGCAGCGGTTGTGACGCCCTCAAACAGGCCCACCACGCCCATCAGGCCCTGTTGAGCCACAGCCGCGGGCTGGCCACCGGACAGTTGCTGTGCGTCGACCTCGAAACCGGCCTGTGCGAACTGGTCAACGCCGGCCACCCCTGGCCGCTGCGGCTGCGTGACGGCATCGTCGAAGAGGTCAAGCTCGCCGTCAACCTGCCGTTCGGTGTGGCGGCACCCGCCTCCTACCGCGTCCAGGAACTGCAACTGCGTCCCCGGGACCGCCTGATCCTTCTCACCGACGGCATGCAGGAGCGCGGTGCCGCGGCGGCCGACCTGACGTCCGTCATTCACGACACCCGCGCGCTGCACCCGCGCGAAGTCGTCCGAGCCTTGACCGGCGCGGTCCTCGATGCCTGCCACGGCAGCCTCAAGGACGACGCCACGGTCCTGGTCCTGGACTGGCACGGCGATCGCCGCCGACCGGTCGGGACCGGCCCTGGGGAGAGACCGGAAAGACTTGGAGGCTTGTAGGGACGCTCCGCCGTCCTTCGGCACGCTGTCGTCGCCTACTCTCCACCGGAAGGAGATACTGGGGAGCAGGACGGCGGGCGACCAGGGGTGACTGCGTGGAGAGTTCCAGGGAGGCGGACGCGCCGACGGCATCGTCGGGCCCGCCCGGGAGCGTTCTGCGCATGCTCCCGCTGAGGGACCGGCCCGGCTGGAGAGCGGCAGGCGAGATCAGTCTGCTCACCCGCCCGGCCTGGGAACGGACGCTGGACCGCCTTGCCCGGAGCGACGAAGAGACGTGCCACTTGGAGCTTTCAGCGGTCACCTTCGTCGACGTCGCCGGTGTCTCCGCTTTGGCGATGACCGCCCAGGGCCTGCCGCAGGGGCGACGCATCGTACTCGAGGAGCCGCCCGCCACCCTGCGGCGCGTTCTGGACATGTTCTGGCCGGACTTGCTTTCTGTCGAGGTGATGGGGCGATGACGGCTCCCAGCGTCGAACCGTTCGTTCACCCCGCCTTGTTCTACCGAGGCGAGGAGGAGTATCTGCACGGCACGGTGCCCTTCATCCGGGACGGCCTGAAGGCCGGCGAGCCGGTGGCGGTGGCCGTGCCGGGGCCGAACCTCGCCATGCTCAAGGCGGCTCTGGACGAGGACGTCGCACACGTGAAGTTCCTCGACATGACCGAGGCGGGGCGCAATCCGGGTCGGATCATCCCCAGGGTGCTGCGTGCCTTCGCGGACGCCCATCGCGGGACGCGGGTACGGATCATCGGGGAGCCGATCTGGGCCGGCCGCAGCACCGTGGAGTACCCGGCGTGCGTCCAGCACGAGGCGCTGATCAACCCGGCGTTCCAAGGCCGGGAAGTCACCATCCTGTGCCCGTACGACGCCGACCGCCTCGACGAGCAGGTACTCACCGACGCGTACGCGACCCATCCCCTGGTCATCTCCGGCGGCACGGAACGGCCCAGCACCGCCTACGCCCCCGAGCAGGTGGTCGCACGCTACAACCAGCACCTGGAGCAGCCGGCGGAGGCCGACGAACTCGTCTTCCATGCCGATCAGTTGCCGAGCGCCCGGCACTTCGCGGTCGAACGGGCCGCGCGGTTCGGTCTTTCCGGCGTCCGTCTGGAGGACGTGGCCCTGATCGTGGCCGAGCTGACCACCAACAGCGTCGTGCACGGCGGGGGTTCCGGCATCCTGCGGGTGTGGGCCGACGGGGGCCAAGTGGTGTGCGAGGTGCGCGACCAGGGGGACCTGAACGATCCGCTCGCCGGCCGTCGCCCACCCGCACGGGACAAGCTCGGCGGCCGGGGCCTGCTGCTCGTGCACTCCCTCGCCGACCTCGTACGCATCCACACCGGCCCCGACGGAACGGCCGTTCGCTGCTACCTCGGTCAGCTCGCGTAGGTCGCCGCGCTGTCCTTGGCCCGTGCGATGAGTTCGAGGAGGCGCTGTAGATCTGGCTGGGCTGTAGATCTGGCTGAGCACCGGCGGCAGCCCCGACTCGGTGTCCCGCGTCGTGGGGTCGGGGCTGCCGACGTTCCTCGGCATTCTCGGCGGCGCAGTGCGGCACTCGTCGCAGCCGCGGAGGCGTTCAGGCCGCGGTGACACGGGAGTTGACCCGCCGCATCCAGTCCCGGTCGGTGTGCCACATGGGGTGGTGCGGGGCCGCGTTGGAGGTCAGGACGACGCCCTGGAAACCCGCGGCGAGGCAGCGGTCGACGACGAACTCGGCGATGTCCTTGCCGACGGCGTCCTCCTCGAAGCGCGTCAGCAGCGGGGTGTAGCCCACGACACCTTCGCCGAGGACGGCGGGGACGGCACGGCGACGGGCGAACTCCGCGACGGAGTCGACCCACCCGGCCAGCGTGTCCCGCATCGCCTGCCGGTGCGCCGGATAGTTCTCGTAGAGCCACAGGTCCCAGCGGTCGGGGTCGACCCAGTCGTGTGCGTAGAACAGTTCACGCGGGATCCCGGTCGCGGCCAGCCGCCAGGGCTCGTCGGGCTGGTAGTCGGCGAACGGCGGTGCGTCGGGGCGCAGCATGGCGGCCAGTTCGGGGGTGGGCCAGGTGGCCGTCTCGGGCGCCGCTTCGGTGCCGTGCCCGAGTCCGACAGCCTCGTACAGCGCGCCGAGCACGCCGTAGACGTAGAAGTGGAAGTGCGCGATCTGCGCCTGTTCCGGCAGGTCGTCGAGTTCGCCGGGCCAGGGCTCGCCCAGCGAGTAGGTGACGGGGACGGCGGGGTGGCGTGCCTGGAGCAGCTTCACCGCGCGTTCGAGGGGGCCGCGCAGCCGGGCGTAGTGACCGGGGGTGCCGTCCGCCGGTACCAGGTCGCAGTTGTCGACCTCGTTGTGCACTTCGACGTAGGCGACGTGGTCGGCCAGCCCGCGCTCGGTGAGGAAGTCGAGGAGTCCGGCGAGGGCTTCGGCCACCGCCTCGGCGCGATCCGGGCCGGGGACCGCGGCCAGGGCGCGGTGCCAGGCGTCGGTGTCGGCGAAGCTGGGGGACTGCTGGTACTCCCAGGAGGACACGATCACCTTGCAGTCGTGGCGGGCGGCGGCCTCGAACAGCTCGACGAGCCGTCGGCGGCCGTCCAGCGGGTAGCCGCCGCGCACGTCGTACCAGCGGGTGCGCTGTCCGAACTGCTCGCCCAGGCCGCGGACCTGGAGGGACTCCGGGTCCGCGACGCGTCCGGAGAACAGCAGGAAGGGCATGGCGCAGATGCGCACCGTGTTGAAGCCGCGGTCCACCGTCTCGGCGAACGCGCGGTCGAGGTCGGCGAAGGGCTCGCCGGGCCCTGCCTGTGTGTACCAGCTGAAGTCCCACAAGGTGATGGCGAGTCGGCCCGTGTTCTCGCTGGTGGTGGATTGCTGTCGTGCGGTGGTCATGAGGTCACCCGTCGTTCGTGTGCGGTGGGACGTCGTCGGTGGCTCGACGGCACCACGCTAGCTCAATTCATTATTTATGAATAATCCTTGACGAGGGTGACGGGGTTGTCCAGGCTGTGGGGCGGACGAACACGTATGTGCCTCGAGGAGCCGCCTGTCATGACCGAATCCATCCACTTGTCCCGGCGCACCGTCGTCACGGCACTAGGGGCGGCCACCGTCGTCGCCCTGCCGGCCTGGCCGCAGACGGCACGAGCGGCGGACGGCACGGCCACGGCCGCCGCGAACGGCCCGGTTCTCGACTCCCACCCCGCCACCGAGCCGTCCGGCACCCATGTGCGCGACGTCGGCGGCACCAACGTCGTCTTCCAGTACGGCACGGTGCTTCCGGCCTTCGACGGCTGGCGCACCCACGAGCCCACCCGCGACTACCTGTCCCTGGACAAGCGGTGGCGCTTCCGCTTCGACCCCGCCGACCAGGGACTCGGCGAGACCTGGCAGTCCCCGCACCACGACGACCGGGCCTGGGACCTCATCGACGTCCCGGCGGCCTGGGACCTGCTGAACACCCCCGGATTCGGCTCGCAGACCGCCCCCTTCGGTCAGGGCACGGCGTTCAGCGACGGCTACGCCTGGTACCGCACGATCGTCGACGTGCCCGCCTCTTGGCGTGCCCGGCACGTACGCATCGCCTTCCTCGCCGCCGGCTACAGCGCCGAGGTCTGGCTCGACGGCAAGCACCTCGGCAAGCACGAGGGCGCCAACTCGCCCTTCGCGCTTCCGGTGGCGGGGGCGCTGCGGCCGGGAACCCGCCAGACGATCGCCGTGCGCGTCTTTCGCCGGGCGAGCTACACCGACTACACGGCCTCGACTCCGCAGCCCGTCACCGACGACCACGAACTGCCCTACAAGCCCGTCGACCACTGGCCCTACGCGGGTCTGACCCGGTCGGCCTGGATCGAGGCGGTCCCGCAGGTCACCGTCGCCAAACTGCTCGTGGCCGCGTCGGACGGGCGCCTTACGGCACACGCGGTCGTCGAGAATCACGGCGACTCGGACTTCGACGGCCGGATCACCCTGGACCCCGGCCGGGGGAGCGGCGGCCGGCCCACGGTGGTCGCGGCCCGGATCGCCGCCCGGTCGGCGGGAGTCGTACGCGTCGTGGTCCGCATACCCGGCGCGCCCCGCTGGAGCCCGGCCGCGCCGCACACGCTCACCGCCCGGGCCACCCTGACCGCCGGAAGGTCCTCGGGCCCACGGGTGGACACGCTGACCACCGTGTACGGCGTACGCGAACTGAGCATCGACGACGCCCGGTTGCGCCTGAACGACAAGCCGCTGTTCCTCAAGGGCCTCAACTGGCACGAGGAGACGGCGGCACACGGCAGGGCGATGACGCCGACCGAGTACGACCGGGAACTGGGCCACCTCACGACACTGGGCGCCAACTTCATCCGCAACTGCGTCTACAACCGCCACCCCTACGTCTACGACTGGGCCGACGCGCACGGCGTGCTGGTGATGGACGACATCGACACCATGTGGCTCAACACCGCCCAGGAGAAGCTCCAGACCGAGCGCTACGGCCTCGCCCGCGCCCTGGCCCTGACCATGGCGTGGAACCAGCACAACCACCCCTCGGTGATCCTGTGGGGGCTGCAGAACGAGTCGGAGATCGACGCGGACGGCGCGCCCGTCTACCGGGCCTGGCTCGCTGACCTGAAGGCGGCCGTCAAGGCGGTCGACCTCACCGCCCGCCCGGTGACCTGGGCCTCCAACACGAGCAACGACCCCGCGTTCGACCTCGCCGACGTGATCGGGTTCAACGAGTACTTCGGCTACTTCTACGGCAAGGACACCGACCTCGGTCCCACGCTGGACGCCGTGCACGCGAAGTATCCCGACAAGCCGATCCTGATCACCGAGAACGGCACCTGGTCCGTGGCCGGCACCCACGGCCCCGACACCACGCAGGGTACGGAGGAGTGGCAGGCGGCGAGTTTCACCGCGCACTGGGCGCAGGTGACCGCGCGCGGCGCGTTCGTGGCCGGGTTCACCTACTGGGTGCTCAAGGACTACAAGGAGCGGGCCGGGTACAACCAGGACTACAACGGGATCTCCGTGATGGGCCTGCTGACGTTCGCGGAGGAGCGGCCCAAGCTGGTCTACGACGCCTTCCGGAAGGCGGCCGTGCCGGGCGGCGAGTGAGCGTCGAACAACTGAAGGGGGAGGGGCGGTCAGCCCCTCCCCCTTCCTGCCATCGAGCTCTCAGCCCTTTACGCTGCCCTCGGTCAGACCGCTGCGCCAGAAGCGCTGCAGGACGACCATGGCGATCATCAGAGGGACGACGGAGACGAAGGCACCTCCGACGGTCAGCTGGTAGAGCTGAGGCTGGCGGTCGGCGAAGGACTGCCACGACGTCAGACCCAGGGTGATCGGGTACAGCTTGGAGTCGGACAGCATGACCAGCGGCAGGAAGTAGTTGTTCCAGATGCCGACGAACTGGAAGAGGAAGATCGTCACCAGGGCGGGGGTCATGATGCGCAGCGCGACGACCGTGAAGATGCGGATCTCGCCCGCGCCGTCGATGCGCGCGGCCTCCAACAGCTCGTCCGGTATGGATGCCGCGGCGTAGATCCGGCACAGGTACACGCCGAAGGGGCTGACGAAGCTCGGCAGCAGGACGGCCCAGTAGGTGTTGGCCAGGCCTGCTTGGCTGAACAGCAGGTACATGGGCAGTGCCAGCGCCGTGGCGGGGATCAGGACGCCACCCAGCACGATGTTGAAGAGCGTGTCGCGGCCGGCGAAGGAGAACTTGGCCAGCGCGTAGCCGGACATCGCGGCCAAAAGCGTCGCCACGACCGCGCCGACGCCCGCGTACAGCAGGCTGTTGGCGGCCCAGCGCAGGTAGATCGCATGGTCGTAGGTGACCACCTGGCGCAGGTTGCTCAGGAACTGGGGATGGGAGAACCACAACCCGAAGCTGCCGAACAGGTTGCCGGTGGACTTGGTGGACGCCACGGCCAGCCAGTACACCGGGAGCAGGAAGTATCCGGCGGCCGCCACGAGCAGGCCGGTGACCAGGATACGACTGCGCGTGGTGACCTCGGTGATGCCGCTGCCCGGCTTCGTGCCGTCGTCGGAGGCCGGCGTCTCGCCCCGCGGCGGGACCTCGCGGGCCGGTGTCTGGAGACTCACGCGTCCCCGCCTCTCTTGTTGATCAGCCGCAGGAAACCGAAGGAGAGCACGAACGCGGCGAGGGCGAGCAGCACTGCCTCGGCAGCGGCGAGGTGGTAGTTGTCGTTGGTGAACGCCTCGTTGTAGGCGCTGAGGTTGGGGGTGTAGGCGCTGTCGATACTCGATGAGACGGGCTTGAGCACCAGCGGTTCTGCGAACAGTTGCAACGTGCCGATGATGGTGAAGACCGTGGTGAGGATCAGCGCCGGGCGCAGCAGCGGCAGTTTGACGTGCCGGACCGTCATCCACGCACTGGCGCCGTCGATGCGGGCGGCCTCGTACAGCTCCGCGGGGATGGTGCGCAACTGGGCGACGAGAACCAGAACGTTGTAGCCGGCGAACTCCCACGTGACGATGTTCGCGATGGACCACAGAACGTTGTTTCCGCCCAGCAGGTCGACCGACACCCCCAGGTGGCTCATGCCGTCCACGAGAGGGCTGACTCCCGGAACGTACAAGAAGCCCCACAGGATGGACGCGATGACCCCCGGAACGCCGTAGGGCAGGAAGAAGGCGGCGCGGAAGAACCGCACGCCTCTGGCCGAGGCGCTGTCCAGCAGCAGCGCGAGCCCGGCGGACAACGCGACCATCACCGGTACCTGGACGGCCGCGAACAGCAGTACGCGACCGATGCTGCGCACAAAGGCGTGATCGGACAACGCGTCGGAGTAGTTGCCGAGCCCTACGAAGACGGTATGGCTGCCGCCGAGCCCCAGGGCTCCGGTGTGCTCGACATCCATGACGCTCTGGTAGACGGCGTAGCCGATGGGGAGGGCGAAGGTCAGGAGGAACAGCAGGAGGAACGGCGCGACGAAGACGACGGGCGCCAGATTTCTGCGGCGACGGGGCGCTCGGGTGGGCATCAGGGTTCTTTCTGGAGTCCGGAGGGCAGAACGGCGGCGGCCGTGTCGCGCCCTCCGGAGGTGGTCACTGGCCGGTGGAAACCTTCAGACCCTTCCTCTTCAGGTCCTCGACGGTCTGCTTCTGCGCCTGCTGGACCGCGGAGACGAACGTGCCCTTGCCGGCCAGGGCGGCCTGGAAGCCGTCGTTGAGGTGCTGGTAGGTGGCGTCGATCGTGGGTATCCACTTCCACGAGTTGTCGATGCTCTTGTCCGCCTCCGCGAAGACCTCGTTGTACTTCTGGCCTCCGAAGAACGATGACGGCTTGTCCAGCGAGGAGCCCTTGTACCCGTCGGCCGCCGCGGGCCAGCCGTATCCGCCCTGCAGCAGCAGGTCGACGCTCGTGGGGTCGGTGTTGAGCCATTCGGCGAACTTCAGGGCCTCGGGGATGTGCCCCGCGCCCTTGAGGACAGCCGTGGAGGATCCGCCCCAGTTCGCGGACACGTTCGAGCCCCTTGTCCACTGCGGCATGGGTGCGACCGCCCATTTGCCGGCGGTCTGAGGAGCGTTGCCGCTGATGATGGCGTCGCCCCACTGGGCACTGACCCACGAGGTGATGGCACCGCTCTGCAGGTCCTTGTACCAGCCGTTGGCGAAGTCGGGTTCGGTCTTGATCACCTTCTTGCTGCGCAGGTCGTCCCAGAAGGCGGCGACCTTGAGGGTCTGCGGCGAGTTGATGTTCACCGTCCAGGTGTCGCCGTTCACGCCGAACCACTTGGCGCCGGCCTGCCATGCGAGGGCGGTGAACCAGGCGGAGTTGCCGGCCGGGAAGGTGCTGATGTAGGCCTTCGGGTCGGCATCGTGGATCTTCTGCGCGGCCTGGGCGAACTCTTCCCAGGTGGCGGGCGGCTTGATGCCCCACTTCTTGTACAGGTCGGAGCGGTAGAACAGGCCCATCGGACCGGATGCCTGGGGGATCGCGTAGACGGCCTTGTCGAAGACTCCCTGCTGCCACTGCCAGTCCACGAACTTCGACCGGTCCTTGTCCGCGCCGTACTGGGACAGGTTCACCAGGCCGTTCTCCAGGAGGAACGAGGGGATCTCCTGGTACTCCACCTGTGCCAGGTCGGGCGCGTTGCCGCTCTTGAGCGCGGCGCGCATCTTGGCGTAGCCGCCGCTGCTGCCCGCCGGGATCTTCTCCAGTTTGACGTGGATGTCCGGGTGGGTGGCGTTCCACTTGTCGACAGCCTTGTCGACACCGGGGACCCACGACCAGAAGCGCAGGTCGACCTTCTGGCCGGGCTTGACAGGTTTCTGGACCGCGGGGTCCTTCGAACCGGTCGAACCCCCGCAGGCGGAGATCAGCAGGGAGGCTGCGGCAAGGGTCACTGCGAGTGCGCCCCGGCTTCGGCGGCGGGGTGTGGTGCGGCTCATGGGGAGGAGGTCCTTCCTAGCTTCGTACTGAAGGTGCCTGTTGCATGCCGGTCAGTTTCGGAGCGGTATCGCCACCCCGTCAAGATATATTCATAATTAATTGAAACAGCTATGGTGGGCACGTAGGCAGGAGCGAGGGGAGAGCACGTGATGACGGAATGCCGCAGGATGACCGGGCGCGTGGCGGTGATCACCGGTGCCGCGCACGGCATTGGCGCGGCCACGGCACGCAGGCTCGCGGCCGAAGGAGCGGTGGTCGTGGTCACGGACGTGGACGACACAGCCGGCAAGGCGGTCGCGGCAGGCATCACCAACAGCGGTGGACGCGCGGAGTACGTGCGCTGCGACGTGACCTCGGCCGGCGACTGGGAGAACCTGGCCCGCCATGTCGCCGAGCATCACGGGCGGCTGGACGTGCTGCACAGCAACGCCTTCGCCCAGCTCAACAAGCCCGCCGACGAACTGAGCGAGGCCGAGTGGGACGGTCAGATGGCCGTGCTCCTCAAGCCCGCCTGGCGGGCGATGAAGACCTTCGCGGCCATGCTGCGGGAAGCCCGGGGCTCCGTCGTGCTGACCTCCTCGGTGCACGCCGTCATCGGGCTGCCGGGCCATGCCGCCTACGCCGCCGCGAAGGGCGCACTGTGCTCCCTGGGACGGCAGTTGGCCGTCGAGTACGGTCCTGACATCCGGGTCAACACCGTGTTGCCCGGACCCATCCTCACCGCCGCCTGGGACGGCATCCCCGAGCCGGACCGGGAACGCAGCGTGGCGGCCACCGCGGCCCGGAGGTTCGGGCAGCCGGAGGAGGTGGCGGCCGCCGTCGCCTTCCTGGCATCGGCGGACGCCTCCTATGTGACCGGAGCCGGCCTGGTGGTCGATGGAGGATGGAGCGTCATGAAGGAGTCCTCGTGAGCAGTGCGCACAGCACGTCAGGACCGATACGGAAACGGAGCACGTGGTGACCCATCCCCCGAAGGGGCTGCACGGCCAGGCCGTGGAGGAGCTGGGCCGACGCATCATCCGCGGCGACTACCCCCCGGGCTCCGTGGTGGACCCGACCGGGTTCGAGACGGAACTCGGCGTCAGCAAGACCGTGGTCCGCGAGGCCATGCGCGTACTGGCCTCCAAGGGCCTGCTCGAGTCGAAGCAGAAGCGCGGTACGACCATCCGCCCCCGCGCCGACTGGAACCTGCTCGACAGCGACCTGCTGCGCTGGCAGGGCAGCAGCGCTCCGACCGACGGCTTCCTGGAGGACCTCGCCGAGGTCCGCGCGATCGTCGAACCCGCCGGAGCCCGCCTCGCCGCGACCCGACGCACCTCCTCCGACCTGGACGCGATGCGGCAGGCGCTCGAGGCCATGGCCGCGGCCGGCGCGGACGCGGACGCGATGGTCGAGGCGGACCTGGCATTCCACCGTGCCCTGCTGGAGTCCGCGCACAACGAACTGCTCAGCCGGATGGAGGTCGTCATCGAGGCCGGCCTGCGCATCCGTGACCGGATCGTGCACGGCGCCCGGCACTTCTCCGACTCCATCCCCGTGCACCAGGAACTGCTGGACGCGGTCGAAGCAGGCGATCCGGACGCCGCCGTGGCCGCCGTCGAGTCCCTCCTGGCCCAGGCCTCCGACGACCTGGCGGCCGTACGGGCCCGCGACGATCACGACGACGTGGCGACGAATACGCTGCCGAAGGAACTTCCTTGAAGATAACCGGACTTGAGACGTTCCTGGTGGCTCCGCGCTGGCTGTTCCTGCGCGTCGCCACCGACGAGGGTGTCACCGGCTGGGGCGAACCCGTCATCGAGGGCCGCGCCGAGACCGTACGCGCCGCCGTGCACGAACTGGCCGACTACCTCGTCGGCCGGGACCCGCTGCGCATCGAGGACCACTGGCAGGTGCTCACCAAGGGCGGCTTCTACCGGGGCGGCCCCATCCTCTCCAGCGCCGTCGCCGGCATCGACCAGGCCCTGTGGGACATCGCCGGCAAGACCTACGGCGTCCCGGTGCACCGCCTGCTCGGCGGCCCCGTACGCGACCGCGTCCGGATGTACGCCTGGATCGGCGGAGACCGCCCCAGCGATGTCGCGGAACTCGCCGAGGAACAGATGAAGGCGGGCTTCACCGCCGTGAAGATGAACGCCTCCGCCGAACTCGCCCCGATCGACACCCCGGCCCGCACCGCCGAGGTCGTCGAGCGCGTCGCGGCCGTCCGCGAGGTGCTGGGCGACGAGCGGGACGTCGCCGTCGACTTCCACGGCCGGGCCTCCACCGCCATGTCACGCCGTCTGCTGCCCCTGCTCGAACCCCTGCACCCGCTGTTCGTCGAGGAGCCCGTCACACCGGAACACTCGGGCCATCTGCGCAGCCTGGTGGAGTCCACGAGCGTTCCGCTCGCCACCGGCGAACGCCTGTACTCCCGCTGGGACTTCCGTGAGGTCATGACCAGCGGCATCGCCGTGGCCCAACCCGACCTGTCGCACGCCGGCGGCATCTCCGAGGTCCGTCGCATCGCGGCCATGGCCGAGACGTACGACGTCGTCCTGGCCCCGCACTGCCCGCTCGGTCCGATCGCCCTGGCCGCAAGCCTCCAGATCGCCTTCTCCGTGCCGAACTTCCTCATCCAGGAACAGAGCATGGGCATCCACTACAACCAGCAGTGCGACCTGCTGGAGTACGTGATGGACCCCGAACCCTTCCGCTTCCAGGACGGATACGCCGTCGCCGGCTCCCGCCCCGGCCTCGGCGTCGACATCGACGAGAACGCGGTGCGCCGGGCCGCCGAGACCGGACACCGCTGGCGCAACCCCGTGTGGCGCGGAGCGGACGGGGCGTTCACCGAGTGGTGAGCACCCTCAGGCCCCCATACCCCGAACCCAAGGAGAGAGCGCTCCCATGAACCTGGTGGAATCCCTCCGAGCCCACCGCCTCTTGGCGATCGTACGGGGCAAGGATCCCGCCGCGGCCCTGCGGACCGTACGCACCCTCACCGAGGAGGGCATTCCGGCCATCGAGGTCTCCCTGACCACGGCCGACGCCCTGACCGTCATCGAGCAGGCCCGCGCCGAACTCGGCCCCGGCGCACTCCTCGGCGCCGGAACCGTGCGCTCGGCCGCGGACGCCGCCCGCGCCGTGGAGGCCGGCGCGTCCTACCTCGTCACCCCGGCACTGGTCGACGGGCTGGCGCAGTTCGGCGTACCCGTGCTCATGGGAGCCCTGACCCCGAGCGAGATCGAACAGGCCCTCGCACAGGGCGCCGACGCGATCAAACTCTTCCCCGGCTCGCTCGGCGGGCCCGGGTATCTGCGCGCTCTGCGGGATCCCTTCCCCGAGGTGCCCTTCGTGCCCGTCGGCGGAGTGGACGCGCAGGCCGCACGCGACTACCTGGACCGGGGTGCCCTCGCCGTGGGCGTCGGCTCACCCCTCGTGGGAGACGCGGCCGACGGTGGCGACCTCGCCGGACTCCGCACCCGGGCGGCCGAGTTCCGCGAGGTGGCCGCGGGGGAGACGCCATGACGACCCCGGCCGCAGCCGAGGTTGTGACCTTCGGCGAGACCATGGCGGCGCTCCGGGCCCAGGGCGCGCTGCGGCTCGGCGGCGGCCTCGGCCTGTCCGTCGCGGGGGCCGAGTCCAACGTCGCCATCGGCCTGGCCCGGCTCGGACACCGGGTGCGCTGGGCGGGCCGGGTCGGCGCGGACGAACTCGGCGCGCTGGTCCTGCGCACCCTGCGCGCCGAGGGCGTCGACGTCGACCACGCGGTCACCGACGACACCGACCGGCCCACCGGCCTGCTGCTGACCGAACCCCGCCTGGGCACCCTGACACGCGTCAGCTACTACCGTGCGGGTTCGGCCGGTTCGGCGGTCTCGCCGGCCGACGTACTGCCGGCCCTGACCCCCGGCGCCCGCATCCTGCATCTGACCGGCATCACACCGGCGCTCGGCCCGTCGGCCGCCGAAGCCGTCCTGGCCGCCGCCACCACCGCTCGCGAGGCCGGCATCACCGTGTGCCTCGACGTCAACTACCGCTCCCGGCTGTGGTCCACCGACCGTGCCCGCGCGGCCTTGTGGCCGCTGCTGGACCACACCGACCTGCTCATAGCGTCCGAGGACGAACTGCCGCTGGTACTGGAGCAACCCGGAGCGGACGAATCCGAGGCCGTGAAGGGCATCCTGGCCGCAGGCGTCACCGAGGTGGTCATCAAACGTGGCGCACATGGCGCGACCACCGTCACATCCGACGGGGCGAGGGACCGCGCCGCTCGACAGGTCGACGCGATCGACCTGGTCGGCGCGGGCGACGCCTTCGTGGCCGGATACCTGTCCGGACTCCTCGACGGTGCGGACATCACGGCCCGGCTGGGCCGAGCCGTCACCACCGCGGCCTTCGCCGTCGCCACCCGGGGCGACTGGGAGGGCCTCCCGACGCGGGACGAACTCGGGCTGTTCGACCAGCCCGACGGCACCACGATTCGCTGAACAGGAGACCGAACGTGACATCAACGGCAGCGCCCGCGACGGTCGTCGTCGACGGGGGGTACGAACTCGCCGAGGGCGGCCGCTGGTTCGACGGCCGGTACGTGTACGTCGACATCCTCACCGGTCGGCTCTTCGCACTGCGCGACGACAGCGAGGCGACTCAACTCGCCGTTCTCGACGTACCGTTGGGTGCCGTCGCGCCGGTGCACGGCCGACCGGACACCTGGATCGCCGCCGCGGGAACCGGCATCGCGCTGCTCACCCCCGACGGCGCCTTGGACTGGCTGGACCGCCCCGAGGACCGCACCCCGTCCCCCAGCCGCATGAACGACGGCGTCGCCGACCCCGCGGGTCGCTTCTGGGCCGGCAGCATGGCCTACGACGGTACCCCCGGGGCGGGTTCGTTGTACCGCACGGACCCCGACGGCACGGTGGTGCGCGTCCTCGACGGCCTGACCATCGCCAACGGCCCGGCGTTCACCGCGGACGGCACCACCATGTACCTCGCCGACACGGCGGTCGGCACCATCCTCCGCTGCCGGATCGACCCCCTCTCGGGCGATCTCCTGGGCAGCCCGGAAACCTTCGCCCGACTGCCTGACGACGAAGGCAGCCCCGACGGAATGACCGTCGACGCGGAGGGCTGTCTGTGGGTCGCGCTGTGGGGCGCCGGGGCGGTCCGCCGCTACCACCCCGACGGTCACCTCCTCCACACCCTGGCCGTCCCCGCCCCGCACCCCACGTCGGTGTGCCTGCCCCCCGACGACAACCGCCTGTTCGTCACCACGGCCCGGTACGGGGTGAAGAACCCGACGGCGACGTCCGGCGCGGTGCTCGGCTTCCCGGTAGCGGTCGGAGGAACGGCGGGGTGTTCCTGGCGGGGCCGCCTCTGAGATTGACGACCTAGGTTAACGCCGATAAGTTATCGCAGTTAACCTAGACGGGAGCAGCCTGTGCCCACACTTGAAGCGGAAGACGTCTACGCGCTGGCGCCGTATGCCAAGACGCTCGGAGTCGTGTTCGAGGAGATATCGGAAGCCGGTGTGCAGGCCAGGTTGGTGCACGACCTGTCCCTCTCCACCGTGGGTGGTGGCCTCCATGGAGGGGCGTTGATGGGGCTCGCCGACGTGTGTGCTGCCGTGTGCGCCGCCCTCAACGGTCCAGCCGGCGCCGCGCCGGCCACGGTCGAGTCGAGCACGCACTTTCTTCGGCCCGCACGCACGAGCGTCGTGGCGACAGCTCGTCCCTTGCGGGTGGGGCGCAACAGCGTGGTCGAGGTGGACATCCATGATGACGAAGGCGAACTGTGCGTCCGGGTGACCCAGGTGGTCACGACCGTCAAACCGAAGGCCCCTTGATGCTCGGTGACGGGCCGTCAGAGCATCGGGACTCCCGGGTGCGCGCCGCCAAGGGGCACGGCGGCCTGCTCCGGAACCAGCTTCTCGACATCGCCGATCACCTACTCGAAGACGGTGGCGCCGACGCGCTGACGGTGCGGGCGGTAGCGACACGTGCGGGGGTCAGCCCGCCGGCCGTCTACCTCCACTTCGCCTCGAAGCGGGAACTCGTCCATGCGGCGTGCCTGCGTGTGTGGAGCTCCCTGTTCATCGAGTTGGAAGCAGTGTCCCGGGACGTCGCGGACCCTGTGACGGCGCTCCATGAAACCTGCGTCGCCTATATCGCGTTCGGACTGCGCCATCCGTCCCAGTACCGACTGGTGATGGCCGGTGAGGCCACCGAAGCCAGCCGCCAGAACGAGGACGCGTGCTTCCGCTATTTCCGCGACAAGGTCGCAGCCTGTCTTGATGCCGGGGTACCTGTGGAGAGCAAGACCGAAACCGCCAGAGTGGTGTGTGCCGGCGTGCACGGGGCGGTTTCCCTTCTGATCCACCAAGAGCGCGATGCCTGGCCTTCGGACAGTGATCGCTACGTCAGACGGGCGGCGTCCTCAGCCGTCCACGGCGCCCTTCTCACCGCATCCCAGGCGTCCACACCCTCGATCGCCGATGTGCTGCGCTTGGGCTGAACCGCGGGTGCCGAGCACTGCGCAGGACCGCATCGGGAGAACGGAGCATCCAAGGTGGACGTCTTCATCATCGGCATCACCGGCGGCATCGGTGGTCTGCTTGCGCAGAAACTGCGCTCGCGCGGAGACACCGTCCACGGGCTCGTACGCCGGGACGACCAGCAGGCTGAACTGGCGACGCGAGGAGTGGTCGCACGAGTCGGCGATCTCTCGAGCATGACGGTGGAGCAACTGGCGGCAGCCTTCGGTGACGTCGACGTGATCGTCTTCAGTGCCGGGTCGAACGGTGGCAGCAAGGAGGTCACCACGGCCATCGACGGCGACGGCGTCGTCAAAGCGATCGAGGCGGCGGGCCGCGCCGGTGTGGAGCGCTTCGCGCTCGTGTCGGTGCTTCCGGAATCGTGGCGGGAACGCGACCTCGGCGAGGAGGTCGAGTACTACTTCGCCGTGAAGAAAGGTGCCGACGTCGCACTCGGCCGCAGTGACCTGAACTGGCTGATCCTGCGCCCCTCGCTGCTCCTCGACGGCCTGGGAACCGGCACCGTGTCCCTCGGGCCGGCGGAGTTCCACGGTGAGATCACTCGCGACGACGTCGCCGCCACCCTGGCCGAACTGCTCCACGAGCCCCGGATCGGGCGGCAGATCCTCGAACTCAACACAGGGTCGACACCCATCGCAGAGGCGGTCCGCGCGAACGTCCGCCCCTGACCGGCCCGGTGGGCGCCCCGACTCAGACGATCTTGACAGTGGTGCCGTTGCTTTCGAGTGCCGTGGTCTCGTCGGCGGATGCCGTGTGTCGGTGACAAGGGTGTCCACCAGGGTGGACGGCCCGACGTAGGCGTGGGTGGTGCGGCCGAGTTTGCTGCCGTCGGCGGCGGCCCTGGATCTGGGCGGCGCTGACCGGCTGGGCGCTGTTCGGCCTGGGCCTGTGCGGCTGCGTCCCCCAACTGTTCAGCGCTGCCGGACACACCGATCCCGCAGCCGCGGGCACCAACGTCTCCCGGGTCGCCGGACTCGGCTACATCGGCATGCTCGCCGGCCTGCCGTCATCGGCCGGCTGACCCACCTCATGGCCCTCAACCACACCTTGCTGCTGCTCACCCTGTTCTGCGCGATCACCACCGTCGCCGCCGGCATCCTGCGCCCCGCTCCGGACCGCCCACGTACCGTCGAGCTGACCTCATGACCGCCTCTGCTTGGCGCGCACCCACCTCGCGCCGCCGCAGGCTGTGGCGATCGTCACGAGAGTCTTCGAGGGGCCGTTGCGTACGCTGATTGCCGTCGTTCGTGAGAGGCAGCTTCGGGAACGTGAGGACGACCCCGGCGGCCCCGCCCGAACCTGATGCATCGAAAACAGCCCTTGACCTGGAAAAACAGGCAGGGAGCCTACTCGTGGGAGTGCCCGGATGCTGCGTACCATGTTCAAGTCCAAGATCCACCGAGCCACCGTCACCCAGGCCGACCTGCACTACGTGGGATCGGTGACCATCGACGCGGAGCTCCTCGACGCCGCCGATCTGCTGCCCGGTGAGCTCGTCCACATCGTCGACATCACCAACGGCGCACGGCTCGAGACGTACGTCATCGAGGGGGAGCGCGGCTCCGGCGTGATCGGCATCAACGGTGCCGCCGCCCATCTCGTCCACCCCGGAGATCTGGTGATCATCATCAGTTACGCTCAGGTGACCGACGCCGAGGCGCGGGCGCTCGTACCCCGGGTGGTGCACGTGGACCACGGCAACCGCATCGTGGCGCTGGGGGCCGATCCGTCCGAGCCGGTGCCCGGTTCGGACCAGGAGCGCAGCCCGCAGGCGGTGTCGGCCTGACCCCGATCGACGACCTTCGGACCAGGAGCGTGCCCATGAGCGACATAGAGATCCGCGACGACCGACAGGCCGGCCGGCTGGAGGCCCTCGCTTCCCAGGGAGGCGAGGTCGTGGGCCACATCCAGTACTTCGTCCTCGAATCCCCGGCACGCGCACTGGTCCCGGTCCACACCATCGTGGAACCGGCCCACGAGGGACAGGGCATCGCGGGCTCCCTGGCCCGCGAGCTCTACACCATCGCGGCTCGCGAGGGCGTCACCGTCGCCCCGCTCTGCCCGTACGTCGTCAAGTGGGCCGAGCGCCACCCCGACGAGGCCCCGGCAGCCGACCCGGAACTGCTCCGTGCGGCGCGGGAGTGGCTCGCGGCCAACCCCGAGGGCTTCTGAGCGGGCGGGCCCGAAAGAAAGCCGCGGTCAGGCCCGGCGTCGCGCACCGCATCGCACGTCGAGACACCGCACCGCACGTCGAGCACACCCACGCGGGCCACGCCCGTCACGCGGGTGGGTGACTGGCGGGAGGGCTCACGGGTACGCGGGGGAGTAGTCCAGAGCCGACGTCGACCGACTGGCTGGAGGACCCCATGACCAATCCGTACCCCGACCCCGTCCCACCGGGTCCCACTCCGGGCCCCGGCCCGGTCCCCACGCCGCCGGGCCCCACCCCGGAGCCCCCGTCACCCCCGGACCCGGACCCGACTCCGGGACCGGGCCCAGGACCGGGCCCCGTCCCCGACCCGTCGCCGTCCCCGGTCCCGCCGGGCCCCGAACCGGTACCGAACCCGGAGCCGGGTCCACCGCTCAGCTGACGGCGACCCACGTGAACACAGTGGAGGAGGGCCACCGAGCGGTGGCCCTCCTCCATGTCAGGGCGGCGCTCAGCCGGTCACCTCGGACCGGTCCCCGCCCCACAGCGTGTGGAAGGAACCGTCGCGGTCCGTGCGCCGGTACGTGTGCGCCCCGAAGAAGTCCCGCTGTCCCTGCGTGAGCGCCGCGGGCAGCCGCTCGGCGCGCAGTGCGTCGTAATAGGCCAGCGCGGCCGCGAAGCCGGGCGTCGGGACACCCTGGCGGGTGGCCGCGATGATGACCTCGCGCCAGTCGTCCTGGGCGTCGGCGATCTCCTGGGCGAAGGTGTCGTCGGAGAGCAGGCTGGGCAGGTCCGCGCGGGTGTCGTAGGCGGACCGGATGCGGTCGAGGAAGGCCGCGCGGATGATGCAGCCGCCGCGCCAGATCGCCGAGACGGCACCCAGGTCGATGTCCCAGTCGTACTCCTCACGGGCGGCCGCGATCTCGTGGAAGCCCTGCGTGTACGACACGATCTTCGAGGCGTACAGCGCCTGCTCGACACGGTCCGCGAAGGCCCCGGCCTCCGCCTCCGACAACGGCGACGCCTTGGGCCCGGCGAGACCGCGGGACGCCTCCCGCAGCTCCGCGTGACCGGACAGCGACCGCGCGAAGACCGCCTCCGCGATGCCCGACACCGGGACCCCCAGGTCCAGGGCGATCTGGACGGTCCAGCGGCCCGTGCCCTTCTGCTCCGCCTGGTCCACCACGACGTCCACGAACGGCTTGCCCGTCGCCGCGTCCACGTGGGAGAGCACCTCGGCCGTGATCTCGATCAGGTACGAGTCCAGACGGCCCGTGTTCCAGGTGCGGAAGATGTCGGCGATCTGGGCGGGGGAGTAACCGGCCACGTCCCGCAGCAACTGGTACGCCTCGCCGATGAGTTGCATGTCGGCGTACTCGATGCCGTTGTGGACCATCTTCACGAAGTGCCCGGCGCCGTCAGGACCGACGTGCGTCACACAGGGCGCCCCGTCCGCCGCCTTCGCGGAGATCTTCTCCAGCATCGGGCCGAGAGAGTCGTACGACTCCTTCGGGCCGCCGGGCATGATGCTCGGTCCGTGCAGCGCGCCCTCCTCGCCGCCGGAGACGCCCATGCCGACGAAATGGATGCCCTGCTCGCGCAGGTCGCGCTCCCGGCGCCGGGTGTCCGCGAAGTGCGCGTTGCCGCCGTCGATGATCATGTCGCCGGGCTCGAGCAGCGGTGCGAACTCCTGGATCACCGCGTCGGTCGGCTCACCGGCCTTCACCATGATGACCAGCCGCCGCGGCCGCTCCAGCGCCGCCACGAACTCCTTGGCGGTCTCGGCCGCGATGAAGTCGCCCTCGCTGCCGAACTCCTCGACCAGGGCGTGCGTGCGCGACGCGGTCCGGTTGTGCAGGGCGACCGTATAGCCGTTGCGGGCGAAGTTGCGGGCCAGGTTGCGGCCCATGACCGCGAGGCCCGTGACGCCGATCTGCGCTGTTGTGCTCATACCGCCTGCTCCCAAAAGATCCTGTGGATCGCGTAGGTCATCGATCGCTGCTGCCGGTCGTGCTTGTCAGTATCGTCCACCGGTCATCCTGGCCTGTCGGGGGACTGTCCGCACACCAGGGATACGGTTCGGGCGCCTCGTTGCGTTCAGCCGGGGACGCCGGTGCGGCGCGCGCCTGACGCGGCTGGTTGCCGTCTTGTCATGGCCTGTTCGTGGCGCTTACTTTTGCCCCTCCTGACGCATGTTGTAGGGGGAGGCCTCCATGGCCGTACGCGGCCGGCACCGCCGGTATCAGCCGAACAGGATCAACCGCGCCTCGCTCACCGTCACCGCGGGCGGCGTCGGCATCGCGGTCCCGCTCATCGGCACCGGCACCGCCCATGCGGCCGACGTGGACACCTGGAACAAGGTCGCCGCGTGCGAGTCCAGCAACAACTGGAGCATCAACACCGGCAACGGCTACTACGGCGGGCTCCAGTTCACCCAGTCCACCTGGGAGGCCTACGGCGGCACCCGGTACGCGCCACGGGCGGATCTGGCCACCAGGGACCAGCAGATCGCCGTGGCGGAGAAGGTGCTGGACGGTCAGGGACCGGGTGCCTGGCCGGCGTGCTCGGTGCGGGCCGGGCTCACCCGCGAGGGCTCCGCCCCGGACGTCCATCCCCTCACCGGGAAGACGGCTTCCGTACCGGACGTACAGCCGCAGACCACTCCGCAGTCGCGGGCCGGGTCCGCCGAGATGTACACCGTGGTCCGTGGCGACTCGCTCTCCCGGATCGCCGACGCCCGGAAGGTCCGGGGCGGCTGGCGGGGGCTGTACGCCGCCAACCAGAGGACCATCGGTGCCGACCCCGACCTGATCCTGCCCGGTCAGCGGCTCAAGCTGCGCGCCACCGGCGGAACGACCACCACCACCGAACGGACCTCGACGAAGAAGACCTCCTCCGACACCGCGGAGAAGACCGAGAAGACCGAGAAGACCGAGAAGACCGAGAAGACCGAGAAGGCCGCAGACACCGGCCTGGTCGCCCCCGTGAACGCCTCCCTCGGCACGCCCTACCGCAAGGCGGGCTCCGCCTGGTCGAAGGGCTACCACACCGGCGTCGACTTCGCGGTGCCCACAGGGACGTCCGTGAAGGCGGTCGCGGCCGGGAAGGTCGTCACCTCGGGGTGGGGAGGCTCCTTCGGCTACCAGGTAGTGATCCGGCACGCCGACGGTCGCTACACGCAGTACGCCCACCTGTCCGCGATCTCCGTGAAGTCCGGGCAGAGCGTGGGCGGCGGGCAGCGCATCGGCCGTTCGGGCTCCACGGGCAACAGCTCGGGCCCGCATCTGCACTTCGAGGTGCGGACGGGGCCCGGCTTCGGTTCCGACATGGACCCGGTGGCGTATCTCAGGGCCGGCGGGATCAGGATTTGACACGGCTGCGGTGCCGGTCCAGGACCGGCACCGGGATGTACGCGGCGCCGTAGAAGGGGCCGTAGTACGCCGGGGGCTCGTCGCCCAGCTTCTCCAGGAGCTCGTCGGAGGTGCCGTTCGGCAGTGCCGCCTCGGCGGCCGTCGGAGTGGCGGGGCCCGGGACGAACATCTCCTCGCGCAGGGCGGCGACCTCGTCGAGGAGTACGCCCTCGCGCAGGACGGCCGCCGCCGGCTCCTCGGCGGGCGCCTGGACGAACCCGTCCCCGCGCTCGCGGACGACGGGCGCCGCGGGTGCCGGCTCGGCGTGGGTGCGCTGGATCCGTTCCGTCGTCAGCAGGATCAGGCCGCCGGCCGCCACCACACCGCAGCTCAGGGCGAGCGCGGTGCCCGTGGTGCCGTAGCGGAAGGTTTCTCCGAACATCGTGATGCCGACCGCTGCCGCCACCACCGGGTTCACGACCGTCAGCGTCGCCAGCGGGGCCGCGAGACCGGCGCCACGGTAGGAGGCCTGCGACAGCATCAGCCCGGCCGTCGCCAGGACGCCGATCGCGGCCAGCGAGGGCAGGTCCGCCGCCGTCACGCCACCGCTCCAGTCGACGGCGACCGTCTTGGTGAACACCGAGGACATACCGAACGCTATGCCGGACGCGGTCGCGAGCAGCACGCTGCGCACCACCGGGTGCCGGTGCGCGGCCCGGCCCGCGATCATCAGCGCGACCACCGCGGCGGCCGTCACCAGACCGGCGAACACCCGCTGGGCCGTGCTCAGGGACTGCGCGTCGGACGCGCCGACCAGGGAGAGCAGACCGGCCAGACCCACCGTCGCCATGATCGCGCCCCGCCAGGCGGTGGCCCCGGCCCGGCGGCCGACGAACAGCGCGGCCATCGGCAGCGCGAACACGATCGTCAGGGCGCCCAGCGGCTGGACCAGGCTGAGGGGGCCGTAGGCGAGCGCCACCACGTGCAGCAGTCCACCGAGGCCGTTCAGCGCGACCGCCGCCCACCAGCTCGGCCGGCGCAGTGGCGCGAACTGCTCGTCCGGGTGCGACACCGCGACCTGCTCCTGCACGATCGCTCCGCCCGCGTAGGCGACGGCGGAGACGAGCGAGAGGAGCACGGACAACGCGAGGGCACTCATGAGCTGCTCCTCTGCGTGAGGCGGGGGCTGGCTGCCCGGCGCGACGAACGGTCGTCTTCCATGACCAACACGATGCCGGGAAAAGTTCTTCCCGTCGTCGTACCTGAGCAGGCAATGGGTCCTACTGCCGATGGAGTACAAAACGGTCCGTGTCCTACCCAAGGCGGGTGACACGGGGTGGAGGCCCCCTGGTGGGTACCCCTACGGGCCTTGGTACTACTGCTGGTCGTGGACCTCGACCCTGATCTCGCGGCGCTGCGACCGCTCGGCGCCTTCTTCGCACTACGGACGATCGGCGGCACTGCCGGGACAGCGCGCCCGGCGCTGCCGACCCTCGCCCAAGTCTACGAGCACCGGGCGTCGGAAGTTTATGGAAATACCCTGACTTTTCGTGTCCGGAAGGTCGCCGGCGCCCTGCGCGCCCCCGAACCCCGGATCGCGGCCTCCATCGCCCAGCAGGGCCTCGCGGCCCGGCTGTGGTCGGTGGCGCTCGGCTGCGCGGCCCTGTACGGCCGGATCCCCGACCTGTCGCCGCGCCAGCTGCACTGGGACCCCGACGCGAGCGCCCCCGACGACCTGTGGCTGGATGCCGTGGAGCCGATGGCGGGGGATGCCGGGACCATCGCCGACGTCGTCCTGCACGGCCACCTCGAACCGCTCACGGCAGCGCTGCACGCCGAGTACCGGCTCGCCACGGGGCTGCTGTGGGGCAACGCCGCCTCGGCCCTCGTGGGCGCCGCCCGTCAGCTGGGCCACCGTCCGGACCTCTCCGCCCGCGCCCGTGACCTGGCCGCGGAACTCCTCGCCCACCCCCTCCTCGCCGGAACCGGCACGCTCACCGGCACCGCCTTCCGCCGCCGCAGCTGCTGTCTGTACTACCGGTTGCCGGAAGGTGGCGTATGTGGTGACTGTTGCTTCACACGAGCCCCGCGCTCTTCCCCGCGCGGCGCATCTGGGTGACCATGAAAGCCAAGCCGTCGCTGAGACAGGGGGTTCCGGGTGCGTGTGGGCCTGCTGACCCGGGAGTACCCGCCGGACGTGTACGGCGGTGCCGGTGTCCATGTCGAGTTCCTCGCCCGGGAGTTGAGGTCCCTCGTCGACCTGGACGTGCACTGCTGGGGCGAGGTGTCCGTCAAGGAGAGAGCGGCGGGCGTGATCCGGCACCGGCCCTGGTCCGCGCTCGACTCCGCCAACGACGCGCTGCGCACCTTCTCCGTCGACCTCTCCATGGCCGCGGGCCTCGAAGGCCGCGAGCTGGTCCACTCGCACACCTGGTACGCCAACCTCGCCGGCCACCTCGGCAAGCTGCTGCACGGCATCCCGCACGTGATGACCGCCCACTCCCTGGAGCCCCTGCGCCCCTGGAAGGCCGAGCAGCTCGGCGGCGGCTACGCCCTCTCCAGCTGGGCCGAGCGCACCGCGATCGAGACCGCCGACGCGGTGATCGCCGTGTCGGGAGCCATGCGTGAGGACATCCTCGGCTGCTATCCGGCGCTGGATCCGGCCAAGGTCCACATCGTGCACAACGGCATCGACACCGCCCTGTACCGGCCCGACCACGGCACCGACGTACTGGACCGGATCGGGCTGGACCGTGATCGTCCGTTCGTGCTGTTCGTCGGCCGCATCACCCGCCAGAAGGGCGTGCCGCACCTGATGCGCGCGGTCCGGGACATCGATCCGGCCGCGCAGGTCGTGCTGTGCGCGGGCGCGCCGGACACCCCCGAGATCGACCGTGAGTTCCGTGAGCTCTTCGAGGAGCTGAGCCGGGTCCGCGAGGGCGTCCACTGGATCCCGCAGATGCTGCCGCGCCCCGAGGTGATCCAGCTCCTGACCCACGCTGCCGTCTTCGTCTGCCCCTCGGTGTACGAACCCCTCGGCATCGTCAACCTGGAGGCGATGGCCTGCGGCACTCCCGTGGTGGCCTCGCGGGTCGGCGGTATCCCCGAGGTGGTGGACGACGGCAGGACCGGGCTGCTCGTCACCGTGGACGACGCGTTCGAGACGTCCCTCGCGCGGGCACTCGACTCCGTGATCGGCGATCCGGCGACGGCACGTCGGATGGGCGAGGCGGGACGGGAGCGCGCGGTGGGCGAGTTCGGCTGGGACGCGGTCGCTCGGCGCACGGTCCGGCTGTACGAGGAGATCCTCAAACAGGCGTACTAGGCCCCTCGCAAGGGCAGTGATGGGTCAAACCAGGGTGAGGAGAGCGGCCATGCGTCGTGGCGGACCTTCGGTGCTCGGCATCGTACTCGCGGGCGGAGAAGGCAAACGCCTGATGCCCTTGACCACGGACCGCGCCAAACCGGCGGTCACCTTCGGAGGGACGTATCGGCTGGTCGACTTCGTCCTGTCCAACCTCGTCAACGGCGACATCCTGCGCATCTGTGTGCTCACGCAGTACAAGTCGCACTCGCTCGACCGGCACATCACGACCACCTGGCGGATGTCGAGCCTGCTCGGCAACTACATCACGCCGGTGCCGGCCCAGCAGCGCCTCGGACCGCGCTGGTATCTGGGCAGCGCGGACGCGATCCTGCAGTCCCTGAACCTGCTCTACGACGAACGCCCCGAGTACGTCGCGGTCTTCGGCGCCGACCACGTGTACCGCATGGACCCGCGCCAGATGCTCGCGCAGCACATCGAGTCCGGCGCGGGCGTCACGGTGGCCGGGATCCGTGTCCCGCGCTCCGAGTCCCCGTCGTTCGGGGTGATCTCCCCGGGCTCGGACGGCCTCACGGTGGAAGGCTTCCTGGAGAAGCCCGCCGACCCGCCGGGGCTGGCGGACGACCCGAAGAGCGTGTTCGCCTCGATGGGCAACTACATCTTCACCACCAAGGCCCTGATCGAGGCGCTCCAGCGGGACTCCGAGGACGAGCACTCCGTCCACGACATGGGCGGCTCGATCCTGCCGCAGCTCACCGAGCGCGGCGAGGCCCAGCTCTACGACTTCAGCGCCAACCACGTCCCCGGCGAGACCACCCGCGACCGCGGCTACTGGCGCGACGTGGGAACACTGGACGCCTACTACGACGCCCACATGGACCTGATCGCCGAGCGCCCCGCCTTCAACCTCTACAACCGGCAGTGGCCCATCTACACCCATTCCGGCCAGCTCTCCCCGGCCCGCTTCAACTCCGGAGGCATCGCCAGCGAGTCCATCATCAGCGCGGGCTGCCTGATCCGGGGCCAGGTCACCCGGTCCGTGCTCTCGCCCGGTGTCCTGGTCGACCCGGGGGCCGTGGTCCAGGGCTCGGTGCTGCACGACAACGTCAAGATCGGGCGGGGCGCGGTGGTCCGCGGCGCCGTCCTCGACAAGAACGTCGAGGTCCCGCCGGGCGCGACGATCGGCGTGAACCCGGAGCGGGACGCGGAGCTGTACACCGTGTCCAAGGGCGGGGTGATCGCGCTCGGGAAGGGCCAGCTGGTGTCCTGAGCGGCGGTCGGGTCAGGCCGGTGGCTCCTGAGCGGTGAAGTTCTTCATGATCACCTCACTGGTTCGGCGCAGTTCGTCCGAGGGGCTGATCTGGAGGTATTCGCTGCCCGGTTCGGTGTGGACCGGCACGTGCCCCGCGGGGGCGTAGAACGCGTCGCCCTCGTGGTACACCTCGTCGTGGTCCGCGTAGTGGAAGGTGAGTTCGCCCCTGAAGACGTAGCCCCAGTGCGGGCACTGGCAGCGGTCGTCGGGCAGCCCCTTGAACAGCGGCCGGTGGTCGACGTCCTCGCGGAACGTCAGGAAGTCGACGGTGTAGTCGCCGAACTCCTCGGAGCGGTCGACGACCGCTCCGTAGTCGCCGCCCTGGGTGGCCGTTTCGCGGGAGACCTTCGGCATCTCCATCGCCTTCTTCCGGCAGGGGAGGGTCCTTCTGCCATTGTCCGCGTGCGACGCCTCGTCGGCATGTGCGACGGACTTGTCATGTCCCTGGACGGAAGTCGGAATCCGTGTTGTCATGCCACTTCCTGCCCATGACAACGTTGTTATGGAGGCTCCCGTGCACAGCAGGCACCTCACCCGTCTCAGAGCCCGGCTGGCGTTACTGTTCGCCGCCCTCCTCGGCTTCGCCGGTCTGACCGCGGCTCCCGCCCTGGCCGACGATCCCGTCGAGGCCCGCGGTCTCAAGGGCGAGTACTACACGCAGTCCGCCCCCGGCGCCTTCGACTTCCACGAGCTCAGGGCGACCACCTTCGACCCGCACCTCGACTTCGACAACCTGGAGCCCCGGCTGGCCGCCGCGACCGGCCGTTCGGACGACGTCAGCGTCCGCTGGACCGGCAGGCTGGTGCCGACGGCCTCGGGACCGCACACCTTCTCGGTCATCGGCGACAACGGCTTCCGCCTCTGGATCGGCGGACAGCTGCTCATCGACCACTGGGTCGACGACTGGGACCGCGAACAGACCGCCCAGCCCGTCGAGTTGACCGCCGGAGAGTCCTACGACATCAAGGTCGAGTACTTCGAGCACTACGGCGGCTCCAACCTCCACCTGCGCTGGGTCCAGCCCGGCGGAACCAAGCAGGCCGTTCCGCAGTCGGCGTTCCGGCTGCCCGAGGGCTACGACTACGACGGCCCGGTCGCGACCACCGTCCTCGGCACCGGCCGCACCCTGAAGCTCGATTTCGCCCAGCCCCTCGCAGCCCCTCCGGCCGCACTCACCGACCACCTCCAGGCCGTGATCGGCGGCGCCAAGTGGCCCCTGGGCACGGCGAAACAGGACCCGGCAGACCCCCGTGTCCTGCTCGTCACCCTCGCCGAACCGGTCGTGGGCAACAGGACCGGCACCGCACGCGGCACCGCCGACCTCCGCTACGACGGCGAAGGCGGGCTCACCAGCGCTGACGGCAACGTTGTCGGCGCGTTCTGGAGCAGCGGGCCCAATCGCTCGACGTACGAACTGCGCACGAAGTGGGCCGACGAGGTGGGACCGGACAACGCCCATCCCGAGTACCCGCGGCCGCAGTTGACCCGCGACGCGTGGCGGAGCCTCAACGGCCACTGGCAGTTCGCCGCCGCCGAGGCGGGTGAACAGCCGCCCGTGGGCAGGAACCTGGCCGAGCGCATCCTCGTCCCGTACCCCGTGGAGTCACAGCTCTCCGGCCTGGAACGGCACGAGGACCGCATGTGGTACCGCCGCACCTTCACCGTGCCGGCCGACTGGCGCATCGGCTCCGGCAAGCGCCTCCAGCTCAACTTCGGGGCGGTCGACTGGCGGTCCGAGGTGTACGTCAACGGGACCAAGGTCGCCGAACACACCGGCGGCTACGACAAGTTCGGCGCCGACATCACCGACGCGCTGAAGCCCGGCCGCACCCAGGAACTGATCGTCGGCGTGTACGACCCCACCGACGCGACCGACGGCGAGAACCCTCCCCTCGGCAAGCAGCGTCTCGACCCGAGCGGCATCTGGTACACCCCGTCCTCCGGGATCTGGCAGACCGTCTGGATGGAACCGGTCGCCCGCGACCATGTCGGCTCCCTCAAACTGACCCCCGACGTCTCCGTCGACCGGCTGACGGTCGAGGCACAGGGTGTCCGGGACGGCGTACCGATCAGGGCGACGGCGTACGAAGGAAAGCGGAAGGTCGCGACGGCTCGCGGGCGCACCGGCGGACCGCTGACCCTGACCATCGAGAACCCGCGCCTGTGGTCGCCGGGCGATCCGTTCCTCTACGGCCTGAAGGTGACCGTCGGCGCCGACCGCGTCGGCAGCTACTTCGGGATGCGCTCCATCGCCGTCGAGAACGTCAACGGCACCCCGCGCACGGTCCTCAACGGCGAGCCGGTCTTCATGATGGCCACCCTCGACCAGGGCTTCTGGCCGGACGGCCTGCACACCGCGCCCACCGACGAAGCCCTGGCCTACGACCTGAAGGTGCACAAGAAGCTCGGCTTCAACGCCGTGCGCAAGCACATCAAGGTCGAGCCCGACCGCTGGTTCTACTGGGCCGACCGGCTGGGCCTGATGGTGTGGCAGGACATGCCCGCGATGACCGCGGGGGTGAATCCTGCTCCCGCCGCTCGCGCCGAGTACGAGCGCGAGATGAAGCAGATGATCGACGAGCACATCAGCAGTCCGTCGGTCGTCATGTGGGTCACCTTCAACGAGGGCTGGGGGCAGTACGACATCGGCCGTATCGCCGAGCAGGCCAAGGCCTGGGACCCGACCCGCCTGGTCAACAACCAGTCGGGCCTCAACCTCGGCGCCGACGGCAATGCCGGCGACATCATGGACGAGCACGGGTATCCCAGTCCCGCCCTGCCGCCTCACCCGGACGGCAGACGCGCCCTGGTCAGCGGTGAGTACGGCGGCCTGGGCCTCGCGGTTCCCGGGCACGCCTGGTCCGTCCAGCAGTCGTACGTCGACGTCGATCCGGCGACCTACACCGACGGCTATCTGGCCAAGCTCGACGAGGTGCGGGCCCTTGCCTGCCGGGGCGGCAACGGGGCCGTCTACACCCAGATCTCGGACGTCGAGGGTGAGCTGAACGGGCTGCTCACCTACGACCGCAAGATCCTCAAACCGGACGTCGAACGGGTCAGGGCCGCGCACCAAGCCCTGATCCGGGACGCGTCCCGGGCGATTCCGGCAGGGTGTGTGTCAACCGGCGGATGATTGCATTCGCCCCATGTGTCCCGCCCCTTTCGACTGGGGGCGGGACTTAATCTGTTGTTAACTGTGCGTAGCTTGATCGTACTTGACCGTAATCTCCGCAGGGCGATTGACTGCTGGCCCACCCGTTGTCGGACGCGAGGCAAGCCATTGACTTCTGACCTGCTCGCCCCTCTCGACCTGGCGTTCTGGAACATGGAATCCGCCGAGCACCCGATGCACCTGGGAGCGCTCGGCGTCTTCGCGGCACACTCGCCCACCGCCGGCGCCCACGCGGCCGATCTGCTCGCGGGCCGGGCCGCCGCCGTGCCCGGCCTCAGAATGCGGATCCGGGACGTGTGGCCCCTCGGCTTCCCGTACGCCTTCGGGGGCGCCGCCCGCGTTCCCGACCCGGACTTCGACCCGCTCCGCCACGTCCTGCTGCACGCCCCGACCGCGGACTTCCACACCGAGGCCGGACGGCTCATGCAGCGGCCGCTCGACCGCGAACGGCCGCCATGGGAAGCGCACGTGCTGCCCGGGGAGGACGGTGTGTCCTTCGCCGTGCTCTTCAAGTTCCACCACGCCCTGGCCGACGGACTGCGGGCCCTGACGCTCGCCGCCGCCGTCCTGGACCCGATGGACCTGCCCGTGCGCAGGCCGCGCCCGGCGGAGCCCGCGAAGCCCTTGCTCCCGGACGTGCGCAAGCTGCCCGGGCTCGTCCGGTCCGCCGTCTCCGACCTGGGCCGCGCCCTCGACATCGGCGCATCCGTCGCCCTGTCCTGCGTGGGCGTGAGCTCCTCGGCCGCCCTCGTCTCCGAGCCGAGCGGCACCCGCCGCACCGCCGGAGTCGTCGTCGACCTCGACGACGTGCACCACGTCCGCAAGGCCCGGGGCGGCACCGTCAACGACGTCCTGATCGCCGTCGTCGCGGGCGCGCTGCGCCGCTGGCTGGACGAGCGGGGCGACGGCAGTGCGGGCGTGGCGCCCCGCGCCCTGATCCCCGTCTCCAAGCGCCGTCCGCGCACCGCGCACCCGCAGGGCAACCGGCTCTCCGGGTACCTGATGCGGCTTCCGGTCGGCGACCCCGACCCGCTGGGCCGCCTGGACACGGTCCGCACGGCCATGGACCGCAACAAGGACGCCGGCTCCAACCGCGGCGCGGGCGCCGTCGCCCTGCTCGCCGACCACGTCCCGGCCCTCGGCCACCGCCTCGGCGGGCCGCTGGCCGGCCAGGGCGCCCGGCTCTGGTTCGACATCCTCGTCACCAGCGTCCCGCTGCCCGGCATCGGCCTGAAGCTCGGCGGCAACCTGGTCACCGAGGTCTACCCCTTCGCCCCGCTCGCCCGCGGCCAGTCCCTCGCGGTCGCGATCTCGACGTACCGGGGACAGGTCCACTACGGCCTCGTGGCGGACGCCGAAGCCGTGCCTGACCTGGACGTCCTCGCCCGGGCGCTGTCCGAGGAGGTGAAGGAACTGCTGGCCGCCTGCGGTTCTTGATCGTTCCGGATTGCGGGTCGGGCCCGGCGCTGAAGTAAAATTCCGCGTTCGACAAGCGGACGCGGCCCTCGCGCCGCTCGGGTGACCAGGGAAACGGCAGCGCGATGACGGTGACAGAGGACGGCTCGGCGACCATGGACGAGGTCGTGCGCGGGCCCGGTGACGAGGTCGTGCACGGCCCCGGCATCGACCCGGAGCGGCTGGCCGTCTGCCTCAGCGTGCTCGACGAGCTCGACAAGCTGGAGGTCGACCACCCCGACGCGATCGCCGTGCGCCGGGCCACCGCCGGGGTCTACCGCACCGTGAAGCAGCGCCGCCGGCAGGAGCGCCGGGCCGCCAAGACCGCCCACGACAAGGCGGTCACGGAGGCCACGGCGACCGGCTCCGCCCAGCGCATCGACGACGAGACCGAGGGCATCCTGCCGTCGTCGGTCACCGAGGAGGGCCGGATCGCGGGGATACTCCAGCGCCCGCGCTCCTGCTACACCTGCAAGACCCGGTACGTCGAGGTCGACTACTTCTACCACCAGCTCTGTCCGGACTGCGCCGCCCTGAACCGCGCCAAGCGCGACGTCCGCGCCGACCTCACCGGCAAGCGCGCCCTGCTCACCGGCGGCCGCGCCAAGATCGGCATGTACATCGCGCTGCGGCTGCTGCGCGACGGCGCGCACACCACCATCACCACGCGCTTCCCGAAGGACGCCATCCGGCGTTTCAAGGCCATGGACGACTCGGCGGACTGGATCCACCGCCTGGAGGTCGTCGGCATCGACCTGCGGGACCCGGCGCAGGCCGTGGCCCTCGCCGAGCAGGTCACCGAGGCGGGTCCGCTCGACATCCTCGTCAACAACGCGACGCAGACCGTACGACGGCTGCCCTCCGCCTACGCCGCCCTGGTCGACGGCGAGAGCGCCCCGCTGCCCGCCGGTGAGCTCCCCGCCCACCATGTCATCGGTGCCTTCGGCTCCGGCGCGGTCGACGGACTCGCCTCCCTGCCGGCCGGGATCTCCGGCCTCGACGCGCAGCAGATCGCCGACCTCGCCCTGGTCGCGGGCAATGCCAGCGTGGCCCGGCACCTCGACGGCACCGCCATCGACGCGGGTGGCCTCGTCCCCGACGTAGTCGACAGCAACACCTGGGTCCAGACGATCGAGCAGATCTCCCCGGTGGAGCTGCTCGAAACCCAGCTGTGCAACTACACGGCACCGTTCATCTTGATCAGCGCGCTGCGCCCGGCCATGGCCGACGCCGCGAAGAAGGCCGGGAGCGGACGCGCCTACGTGGTGAACGTCTCGGCGATGGAGGGCGTCTTCGGCCGCGGTTACAAGGGCGCGGGCCACCCCAACACCAACGCCGCCAAGGCCGCGATGAACATGGTCACGCGGACCAGCGCCCAGGAGATGTTCCAGACCGACGGCATCCTCATGACCTCGGTCGACACCGGCTGGATCACCGACGAGCGCCCCCACTACGACAAGCTCCGGCTCGCCGAGGAGGGCTTCCACGCCCCCCTCGACCTGGTCGACGGCGCGGCCCGCGTCTACGACCCGATCGTGCGCGGCGAGGACGGCGAGGACGTGTACGGGGTCTTCCTGAAGGACTACGCGCCCGGCAAGTGGTGAACCCGCGGCCGTGACGGTCGGCCGACGGCCCTGACGTGTGGGCCGTCGCCGACGGGGAACCCGGGGACCCGAGGGATTCCTGCGAGGAGTTGTCATGGCACGTCCACACAGCATCGATCCGCGCGCCTTCAACGATCCGCGCAACCACTACCCGACCGACGAGGAGTTCTACGCGAGCGACCGTCCGGTCCAGCACGAGCTCCCGGAGGACCGGCCCCGCGGCGGTGCCGCCGACCCGATCAAGCATCCCTGGAGCTGGGGCATGATCGCGTTCGTCGTCTTCGCGTGTCTGATCGTCCTCATGGGCATCGCGCTGTTCCCGTGACGTCGTTATGAGTGCGGCGGCGGGGCATACGACCGCAGCCGGTCATGGACGGCATACCCGCCCGGGTGCGCCGCCCGCACCCGTGTGCCCCCGTCCACCAGCAGATCCGCCCCGGTGATCCACTCGGCCGCGTCGGACGCGAGCCACACCACCGCCCGCGCGATGTCCTCGGGCTCACCGATCCGCCCCAACGGCAGGTCGACGGGACCCTTCTCCCACACGAACCGCGCCATCTCCGTCCGTACGAGACCGGGAGAGACGGAGTTGACCCGCACCCGGGGAGACAGCTCGCCCGCCAGCTGCCGGGTGAGATGGAGCAGCGCCGCCTTGCTGGTGCCGTACGCGCCGACGTTCGGCCCCACGTGTCCGGCGCCCTCCGTGCAGACGTTGACGACCGACCCGCCGTGCTCGCGCATCCACCCCCGCCACGCCGCCTGCACCAGCCGCAGCGGGGCCTCGACATTGACGGAGAAGGCCTCGCGCCACTCCTGGGGATCCACTTCCGTGAGGGGGCCGAACGGCTGATTCGTCGCCGCATTGTTGACGAGGATGTCGATCCGGCCGAACTCGCCGAGAGCGAGATCCACGGCCGCCCGAGCGTGCTCCGGGTCGGCGACACTCCCCGCAAGCCCGATGCCGCCGAGCTGCTCGGCGGTCCGCCGGACCTCGTCCGCGTCCCTGGCCGTCACACACACCCTCGCCCCGGCGTCGGCCAGCTGTCGGGCGACGGCCGCTCCGATGCCGCGCGTGGCCCCGGTGACCAGGGCGGCCCTGCCGTGCAGTCCAGGCGTCATCGCCGTACCGTCTCATGACGGACCGTCAGTCAACAGCCCCGAGGCGGGAGTTGCGCGCCGCGACCAGCTCCAGCAGGGTGCGCCAGTCCTCCAGCACGCCGGCGTCGAAGACGGCGGCCCGGCTCTCCTCGTCCGCCTCACGCAGGCGCGACAGGTCGTCGTCGGAGGTCGGGCCGTGGTGGCGGACGAGGCGGGCGACGCGCTCGCCGAGCAGGGGGCCTACCGCCGCTGCCGCGCGTTCGGCCCGGGCGCCGGCGTCGGCGGGGGACAGCAGCTGCCCGATGTCCCGTACCAGCCCCGCGACCTGGAGTTCCTTGTCGGCGGGGCGGCTGCGGCGCAGCAGTGCGGCGGTCCGCAACGCCTGCTGATGCCGACAGGCGTACAGCAGATCCATCAGCTCCTCGACACTGCGCAGCTCCATGCGTCAGTCCTCCCGAGTCCACCCGCGGGACAAGCCGTTGCCGCACGTCAGCAGATCATGGGTGGTTTGCGATTCGGCCAACAGGACCTGAACTGCGTGGCTCCGGACCGTCGAAGGCGTGCGCGGTCGTGTAGGCCGGTCGGGTGACTCCCAAACCGCGTATAAGGTGACAAACATACCCAGAACATGGCCGAAAGACCTTAGGCGACTCGTAATGGTTACGCCTTGTTTTCAGCCCCTATCGAGCGGACCTCCGCTCATCTGGTTAATCTGTAGCCGACGGACGGCAGTACGGGGTCCCACCCACACCCACAGTCCGTCCCGGGACAAGCCGGTCATCACGGCCTGCTCTCACCTGAGTTACCGGCGCCACCGCGTCCGAACCCGATCTCGACCCAGACCCGAGCGGACGTCCAGGCACCGACCGTAGGTTGCACAGGTACGTCCCGAGGGTGAGCCCGACACATAAGGAGTGCGCGGTGACACCGGAGAAGACAGATCGCGAACAGCGCCCCAAGGAACGCCCGGAGCGCGCGGGCCGACGGCCCGCAGACATCGGCAGTCTCGACGTGTGGGCGCGCTCCGCCCCCATCCGTCTCGCGGGCTACGAGGACGACCTCGCCGAGCCCCACATCCTGCCCAGCGTGGACTGACCGCAGGACCTTCGCGATCGCCGACGGCATGGGCGTGCGAGACTCACGCCCATGCTGATCAGAGAAGCCGCGGCCGACGACTGGCCGCGGATCTGGCCTTTCTGGCACCGGATCGTGGCCGCGGGCGAGACCTACGCCTGGGACCCCGCCACCCCCGAAGAAGCAGCGCGCGCCCTGTGGATGAACCCGGCCAAGCGCGTCCACGTCGTCGAGGACGAGAGCGGCGCCCTCGTCGCCTCGGCCTACGTCACCCCCAACTACGGCGGTCCCGCCGCCCGCATCGCCAACGCCGGCTTCATGGTCGACCCCGACCAGGGCGGCCGCGGCATCGGGCGTGCGCTCGCCGAGCACGTCCTGGCCGCCGCCGCGGCCGACGGCTACCGGGGGATGGTCTTCAACGCCGTCGTCGAGACCAACCCGGCCGTGCGGCTGTGGACCTCGCTCGGCTTCACGATCCTCGGCACCGTGCCGGACGCCTTCGAGCACCCCCGGCACGGACGGGTCGGACTGCACATCATGTACAAGGCCCTCTAGGGGCCGGTATTCAGTCGAGCGGCGCCGTCCGCCGCCACGGCTGCCGCCGCTCCAGTTCCTCCGCGACCTCCAGCAGCACCGTCTCCGACCCGGGCCGCGCCACCAGTTGTACGGCGGTGGGGGCGCCCGAGGGCAGCGTGCCGAGCGGGACCGACATCGCCGGCCAGCCGGTGAGGTTCCACGGCGGGGTGAGCGGCGAGTAGTTGGTGTTGACCAGGACGTTGCGCAGCCAGCCCCGCTCGTGCCAGGCCTCGGCTTTGGGGGAGCGGCGGGCCAGCGCCGGAAGCAGCAGGACATCGTGCTCGGCGAAGAACGGCTCCAGGCGCTCGCGCAGTTCCTGCCGGGCCCTGCCCTTCCGCACCGCCTTGACGAAGCGCCGGCCGATCGCCGCGTGCACCCGGGTGCGCCGGGCCAGCAGCCGCGGATCCAGCCCCGCCGCGTCCACCGAGGTGCCCGCCGTCCAGGTGGCGAGTGAGGTGAAACCCAACGAGAGCGGGTACGGCGGGTCGGCGCGCCGCACCTGGTGCCCCGCCTTGATCAGCAGCCCGGCCGCCTCCCGGACCGCGTTCGTATACGGCGCGCTGACCGTGACCCCGGCGAGCGGGCTGCGCAGGGACACGGCGACGTCGAGCGCGGCGGGCGTGTCCCGTCGTACGAACTCGGTGCCGGCGATGACCGAAAGCAGCAGGCGGGCGTCCTCGACCGTGGTCGCCAGCGGACCGTTTTCGGACATGCCGAACCAGTCGCCGTCGCTGATGCCGGCCGGGACCACCCCCGACCCCGGCTTCAGCGTGACGAGCCCGCAGTTGGCCGCCGGGATGCGCAGCGAGCCCATGCCGTCGTTGCCGAGGGCGATCGGGACCAGGCCCGCGGCGACCGCGGCCGCGCTGCCGCCGGACGAGCCACCGGCCGTACGCGTGGTGTCCCAGGGGTTGCGGGAGGTGCCGTGGACGCCCTCCGTGGTACCGAAGACGCACAGCTCCGGCACGTTCGTCAGCCCCACGACCACCGCGCCCGCTGCCCGCAGCCGGGCCACGACCTCGTGGTCGGCCTCGGCGGGGGTGTCGGGAGTCGCGGCGGTGCCGACGCGGTTGGTCTCGCCGCGCACGGAGAGGTTGTCCTTGACGGCCACCGGCACCCCGGCCAGGGGCAGTTCGCCGAGGTCGCCCCGGGAGCCCACCTCGTCGGCCTCCGCCAGTGCCGCTTCGGCGCGCACCGCCCGGAACGCCCCGATCCGCCCGTCGAGCTTCTCGATCCGGGCGAGGTGCTCGGCCACCACCTCCCGGGGCGTGGCCCGCTTCTCGCGGACGGCGGCGGCGATCTCGGCGGCGGTACGGCCGACCCAGCTGGTCACGTGCGCTCCTCGGGGCTACTCGCGAGTACGTAGGGAGAACTCTGCCCGGCGGCGGACGTCGCGTCGAGAGCACTCGCGCTTGGACATTCGGACCGGTCTTCTTGGACTTTTCGCGACGGAGGACGTTCGCAGCACGGCGCCGACCAGCAGGTCATCCGATCTCTGGCTCAACTTCGAGCTGATTCAGCCCCGTTGACAGCCCTTCGGTGGACCTCAATTATCAGCCATCCGATGAATAGGGAGTCGCTCATGAGGAAACGGCTGAGATTCGCCGCCGTCGTGGCGCTGCTGACATTGCTCCTCGCGCCCGCCCCGGCGCTCGCGCGCTCGGACCAGGGCCCGCCGGCCACGGTGCCTGCGCTGACCCAGTGGACTCCGGAGTCGGGCGCCTATGTCTACCGGCCCGGGGCCCGGCTCGTCGCCGACGACCCGGCCGAACGCCGGGTGGCCGACACGCTCGCCGGTGATCTGCGGGCGGCGGGCCACGGCTCGGTGCCCGTCGTACGCGGCGGAGCCCGGCCCGGTGACATCGTTGTCGACGTCAAGCCGTCCCGGAGCGCCCTCGGCGCCGAGGGCTACGAACTCCACGCCGGCACAAGCCTGTCGATCACCGGAGCCACCGAGACCGGCGCCTTCTACGGCACCCGGACCCTCCTCCAGCTCCTCGCACAGGGCGACCGGATCCCCGCCGGGCGCACGGTCGACGTGCCGCGCTACAAGGAGCGGGGCGTCGGCGTGTGCGCCTGCTACATCCACGTCTCGCTGCCCTGGCTGGAGAACCTCGTCCGCGAGATGGCCTACAACAAGCTCAACCAGCTGCTCGTGGAGCTGAAGGTCAAGAGCGACGCCCACCCCGAGGCCAACACCTGGGGCTACTACACCAAGGACGAGATACGGCAGCTCGTCGCGCTCGGCGACAAGTACCACGTCGAGATCATCCCCGAGATCAACTCGCCCGGGCACATCGACCCGTGGATCGAGAACCGCCCGGACCTGCAGCTGACCGACTCCGACGGCAACAAGCAGCCCTCCCGGCTCGACATCACCCAGCAGGCGGCCTTCGACTACTACACGAGCCTGATGGACGAGTACGCCCAGGTCTTCACGGCGAAGTCCTGGCACATGGGAGCCGACGAGTACATGCTCGGCTCCGACTTCGCGAAGTATCCGCAGATCCTCAAGTACGCCCAGGAGAAGTACGGTTCGGGCGCCACCCCGCAGGACGCCTTCGTCGACTTCGTCAACCGCGTCCACGACTACGCGGCGAGCAAGGGCGTGAAGCTGCGGATCTGGAACGACGGGCTGACCGGAGCCAACACCGTGCCGGTGAAGGCCGGCACCACGGTCGAGCACTGGCTGAACGTGGCGGTCAAGCCCAGTCAACTCATCGCACAGGGCTACTCGGTGATGAACGCCTCCTATTCGCTCTACCTCATCCGCGGCGGCTTCCACAGCGACACCGAGTCGCTCTACGACCAGAGCTGGGACCCGCGCAGCTTCGAGGGCGAGAAACTCACCTCCTCCCGGGGCGTCACCGGCGCGAAGATCAGCCTGTGGCCGGACAACGGACGCGGCGAGACCGAGAACGAGGTCGCCGTCCGGCTCTGGCCCGCGCTACGGCATGTCGCCCAGGCCACCTGGGGGGATCCGCATCCCGACGCCACCTACGCGGAGTTCGTGGCGCGCGGTACGGCGGTGGGGCACGCGCCGGGTTGGCGGGACCTGACCCGGGTGCCGGTGGCGGACGGCACCTACACCTTCGGGCGGTCGTTCACGGCCTCCGTGCAGCGCACGGCGGACGGATACGTGACCCTCCGGTCGGCGGCCGGCTGCCTCGCGATCAGCGGCGGCAAGCTCACGCTCAACGTGCCGCTGCAGCCCGGCGTCGAGGCGACCTGGGACACCTGCGACCCGTCCGGCACCTTGCAGCGCTGGGAGTTGGAGCCCGTGGCGGGGGGCTACCGGCTCGTCAACGCGATCACCCAGATGGCGATCACCGTCACGGACGACGGCCGGATCGAGCAGTACCCGGCCGATCAACGCACCCCCACCGTCTGGCACTTGAGCTGAGGAGCCCCCCCCATGACCGTCTCCAGACGCCTCTTCGTCACCGCCGCCACCGCACTCGCCGTGACCGGCATCCCCACGGTGGCCGCCGCGGCCTCCGACGACCGCTCCTACCGCATCCCCGTCTCCCCGGACGACACCGAGGCCGACCTCGTCCGCAAGGCGTCCCAGGTCAGGCCCACCGCACGGCAGGTCGCCTGGCAGAGCCTGGAGCGGACCGCGTTCCTGCACTTCGGCGTGAACACCTTCACCGGCCTGGAGTGGGGCACCGGCGACGAGGACCCGGACGTCTTCCAGCCGGCCGGCCTCGACACCGACCAGTGGGCGGCGGCCCTGAAGGACGGCGGCTTCAGGCTCGCCATCCTCACCGTCAAGCACCACGACGGCTTCGTCCTCTATCCCTCCCGCTACACCGACCACTCGGTGGCGTCGAGCAGTTGGCGCGACGGTCGGGGCGATGTGCTGCGTTCCTTCGCCGACTCCATGCGCCGCCACGGCCTCAAGGTCGGCGTCTACCTCTCACCCGCCGACGAGAACCAGTACCTGCACGGCGTGTACGCCAACGGCAGCGCCCGCACCCCGCGCACGATCCCGACGCTCGTCGCGGACGACGACCGCACACCGGACCGCTTCCACACCCTGGACGCCACCGACTACGGCGCCCACATGCTCAACACGCTGTACGAGGTGCTCACCGAGTACGGGCCGGTCGACGAGGTGTGGTTCGACGGCGCGCAGGGGCACATCCCGCCCGAGAAGGTGGAGAGCTACGACTGGGACAGCTGGTACGCCCTGGTGCGCACCCTCGCCCCGGACGCGGCGATCGCCGTCACCGGCCCCGACCTGCGCTGGGTCGGCAACGAGAGCGGCATCGCGCGCGAGGACGAGTGGAGCGTCATCCCGGTCAAGGAGAACCAGTACGGCCGCACCGACTGGGCCCTGTCCTACGACACCCCCGACGAGGGCAGCCGCGCCGCTCTGGTGAAGGCGCAGCCCGCGACGGACTACCTCCAGTGGTGGCCCGCCGAGTGCGACGTCTCCCTCCGCGACGGCTGGTTCTACCACGCCGACCAGCAGCCCAAGTCCGTGGACTACCTGACGGAGATCTTCTTCGGCTCGGTGGGGCGCAACGCGGTACTGCTGCTCAATGTCCCACCGGACACCGAGGGCCTGCTGCACGGCACGGACGTCGTGCGCCTGCGGGAGTTCAGAGAACGGATCGAACGGGAGCTGCCACGGGACCTGGCCGCGCGCGGCCGCACCACGTCGGCACCGGGCCGCGTCACCGTCGACCTCGGCACGGAGCACGAGGTCGACCGCATCCGCCTCGCCGAGGACATCCGGCACGGCCAGCAGGTGGAGGCCTTCGTCGTCGAGGCACTCCGCGACGGCACCTGGACGGAGGTCACGGCCGCCGGCACCATCGGCGCGAGCCGCATCCTGCTGCTGTCGGCTCCGGTACGGGCCCGGAGGTGGCGACTGCGGGTGACACAGGCTCGAAGTGCCGTACACATCAAGGAGTTCGGGCTGTATCGGTCCGAGGTCTGAGGGAGTGGGTGGCCACCGGGTTGTCGGCGCCCCGTTGGCCACTCTTCACGGCAGCCGCCAGTCGAAGGGCATCAAATCGAGTTCCCAGCCGGGCGTCCGGGCCAGTGCGTCGGCGGCTCGGGGAACACGCAGGAGACAGCGGTGGCGCAGCAGTTCGCGGCGCTCGTCCGGTGTCAGCAACCGCTCCTCCGGGCTGAGGTTCCCCGGGTGGTCCGGGTCGAGATCCGGGCGGCCGTCGATCGGGTCGTGCCCGGTGACGTTGAGCCGGTCACCGTGCGGCGTCCGGTAGTCGAGCCGGAAGTCCGTGCGCCACTGGGAGTTGTGACCCCAGCCGTGGGACAGATCGACGGTCGGGCGGTGGCGGCGTCGGAACGTCCAGTAGAGCGGTGAGCGGTCGGCGACGTCGCGTCCGGGGATCGTCGGCCTGCTCGACGTCGACGATCTCGTGGAGGAACGGGTCGAAGGTGCCGCCCCTGAACGGCGTCATGCCGAGTGGGGTGAATGGGCCGGGGTGCTCGTACTCCGACTCCAGCAGCAGATCGCAGACCCGGCTCAGGGCGTACGACTCCCAGAGGAGGCCCTGGCCTTCGGGGGCTGTCCACCACGGCTTGTACTCGGCGGCCGTGGCGAGCCGGTCCCGGTAACCGCCGTGGTCCCGACCGAGCCATGACGCGTTGGGCCTGTTCCCCTCGGTCAAGCTCTCGTACAGCTCGCGCGCACCCACACCGACGTCCATGCGGGCAGCCCAGGCGGGGACGTCAGCGCAGGTGCTTGTCGAAGAAGGCCATGGTGGTGTCCATCGAGCGCCCCCACTGCGAGTAAAAGGTGTGCCCCTCGCCCCGGTACGTGCGCAGCTCGACGTCCTTGCCCGCCTTCTCGAACGCGGTCACCGTCCGGTGGGACCAGCGGATGGGGCAGGTCGTGTCGGTGGTGCCGTGGTGGATCAGGAGGGGTTCGGTGACGCGGTCGACGTAGGTGAGGGGGGAGACCTCGCGCCAGAAGCGGGGGTTCGTCTCGGGGGTGCCGTGTTCGGACTCGATCTCGGCCACCAGCGGGTCGCCCTCGGGGCGTTGGAACTGGTCGATGTTCTCCTCGGGGCGGGCGCTGACCGGCGCATAGGCGACCGCGGCGTCGAACAGGCCCGGGGCCACCACCAGCGTGTTGTAGACGACACCGCCGCCCATCGAACGGCCGAGCAGGCCGAGGCGGTCGGTGTCGATCTCCGGGCGCCCGGAGGACCGTAGCGCCATCGCCGCGCCGATCACGTCCTCGGTGTAGCCGAGGCGGAGGCCCACGTCGTTGTCCGGGTCCTGGTCCGAGCGGGCGTGGTTGCGGTAGTCGGTGTGCAGGACGACGTAGCCGTTCCGGGCGAGGAGGTCCTGCTCGCGCGTGAGGCCGCGGCCGGTGGTGTAGATCTCCGGGTCGATGTAGCCGTGCGCCAGCACCAGGGCCGGGAAGGGGCCCTTGCCCGAGGGAATGTTCATCAGGCCCGAGATCGTCAGGCCGTCCGACTCGTACGTCACCTCGTAGCTCGTGTAGGCGGAGGTACGGGTCAGCACCCTGCCCAGCTCGAGACCGGACCCCGTGTGGTCGCGCTGGATCATGGCCGGGATCGAGACGGGGTTCACCGGCGCGTGCGTCGCCGTCGGGCTCGCGGTGCGGGGCGTCGAGGCGGTCGGGCTGCTCGGGCGGGCCCGCTCCTCGGTGTCGCCGGTCGTACAGCCCACCGCGGCTGACAGCGCGAGTGCGGCGGCGACACAGAACGTTCCCCTCGTCCGCATACGGACATTGTCCCCGCCGGGGCGCTCGCTGTCCCCTCGGTTCAGGTGCCCCGGGCCGCCCCCGTGCTGTCCCGCACGATCAGCCGGGGCACCGGCACCCGTACGGTCCGCGCCGGACCGCCGTCCAGTAGCGCGGTCAGTTCCGTGGCCGCCGTACGGCCGAACTCCACGCTGTCCCGGGACAGGGCCGACAGCCAGGGCTTGACCATGCGGCACAGTGCCGAGTCCTCCCAGGCCACCACCGACACGTCCCCGGGCACCGAGTGACCCAGTTCGGTCGCGGCGGCGACTCCGGCGAGGGCCATCACGTCGTTGTCGTAGATCAGCGCGGTCGGGGGAGCGGACCACTCAAGGACCCTGCGGGTCACGGCGGCGCCCGCGGCGTCCGAGTAGTCGGTGGTCACCGACTTGACCCCGGTCAGTCCGCGCCGCTCGGCCTCCGCCCGCAGGGTGCGGATACGGCGCTCGGTGTGCGCCAGCCCCGGCAGGCCCGCGATGTGCACGATCCGCCGGTGGCCCAGCGCGTACAGCTCGTCCACGACCGCGGCCATCGCGCCCGCGTCGTCCGCCCAGACGGTCGACAGCCCCGGATGGCGTTCGTCGGGGGCGCCGCCGATCACCACACCGGGCAGGCCCAGTTCGTCGAGGACACCGGTGCGCGGGTCGTCGGTGCGCGGGTCGACCACCAGGACCCCGTCCACCCGGTGTTCTGCCCACCAGCGCCGGTACACATCGCACTCGTCCTCGACGTCCTCCACCACCTGGAACAGCAGCCCGAGATGACGCTCCGCCAGCACTTCCTGTATCCCGGAGACGAGTTGGAGGAAGAAGGAGTCGACACCGAGCGTCTCGGCCGGGCGGGCCAGGACGAAGCCGACCGTGGCGGCGCCCTCGCCGGACAGCGCGCGGGCCGCGGTGCTCGGGCGCCAGCCGAGCTCCTCGGCGACCCTTCGCACCCGGTCGCGGGTGTCCTCGGAGACCCCGGGCCGGCCGTTCAGCGCGAAGGAGACCGCGCTCTGGGACACGCCGGCCTGCCGGGCGATGTCCTTCATCGTGGGCCTGCGGACCGGTGACCGCTTGCCTGACACGCTGTTTCCCCATTCCCCCGGCGGTTCGTCGGCTCAGTATGCACTAATGCGGTTCAGCTCCGTCAACCTAATACGCATTAGTCACTAAACAAATTAGCTCTGCGAGATGCATTGACGGGCCCGTGGAACGGCGTGCAAGGTCTCCGTCGTTGGTCAACTTCGCCCCAAAGGAGACCGGTTCGCCGTGCCCATTTCCCGCAGAACCTTCGCTGCCGCCGCTGTCTGTGCCCTTCTGCCGCTGAGCGGCTGCGGGTCCGGCGACGACGGCGGTTCGAGTGACGCCTCCGGCAGGATCGAGGGTGACATCACCTTCCAGACCTGGAACCTCAGGGCGAACTTCAAGGACTATTTCGAGGGCCTGATCGCCGGCTTCGAGAAGAAGTACCCCGGCACCGAGGTGAAGTGGATCGACCAGCCCGCCGAGGGCTACGCCGACAAGATCAGCGCCGATGCCGCGGGCGGCACACTGCCCGACGTCGTCAACGTGTCCCCGGACCTGGTCGCGCCCCTCGCCAAGGCCGGCCTGGCGCTCGACCTCGACAAGGCGGCCGGGCAGTACAAGAAGGAGTATCTGGAGGGCGCCTGGGCCAGCCACCAGATACCCGGCATGACCGGCACATACGCCTTCCCCTGGTACCTCAACACCGGGCCGCTCTTCTACAACAAGTCCCTCTTCGAGGAGGCCGGGATCGACCCCGACCAGCCGCCGAAGACGTACGACGACCTCTTCGCGGACGCCCTGGACCTGGCGGAGAAGAGCGACGGCAAGGTCGCCACCCTCGCCAACGTGCCCACCGTCGAGGACTTCGGCCGCTACGGCGTCCCGCTCATGAACTCCGAGGGCACCGCCTTCGCCTTCAACGACGCCAAGGGTGTCGAACTGCTCACCAAATACAAGGAGTTGTACGACGCCAAGGCGCTCGACCCGCAGGTGCTCACCGCCACGCCCGAGTCCTCCGGCAAGAAGTTCCTCACCGGGGCCGTCGCCATGAACCCCGGCAGCGCACTGGATCTCGGCAACTTCAAGAAGCAGGCGCCGAACCTGTACAAGAACATCGGCATCACCGACCAGATCACCAGCACCGGGCACGTCAACATGTACGTGATGGGCGTGATGGTGAACGCGCAGACCAAGAAGAAGGCCGCCTCCGTCGCCTTCGCGCACTACGTCACCGACGCCGAGCACCAGATGTCCTTCGCGAAGAAGGTGGCCATCTTCCCCAGCACCGCGGGATCGCTGGACGACCCGTACTTCACCAAGGAGGACGGGACCGACGAGACGCGGGTGCGGGTCGCCGCCGCCAAGTCCCTGAAGAACGCGGTCAATTACACACCCGTGCTGTTCAGCGAGCAGATGAAGACGGCCCTGCGCAACGAGGTCGCCAAGGCGTTGCAGGGCAAGGAGAGCCCCCAGGAAGCTCTCGACAACGCTGTCAAGGCCTGCGACACGCTGCTCGAGCAGCAGGGATAGCCATGGCGTCGTCCACCGTCTCCCGAGTGCGGCGCCAACTGCCGACGAGCCCCTGGCTGTTCGCCGCACCCGGTCTGCTGATCATCGGCGCGTTCATCCTCTACCCGTTCGTCTCCACCCTGGTCAACGCCTTCACCGACCGGCGCACCCTGATCCCCGGCGAGTTCGTGGGCCTGGCGAACTTCCGTGAGCTGCTGCACGACGACATGTTCTGGATCGGCCTGCGCAACAGCTCGCTGTACGTCCTCGGCGTCGTGCCCGCGCTGGTGATCCTGCCGCTGCTGCTCGCGCTGCTGGTGCAGAAGAACATCCCCGGCATCACCTTCTTCCGGTCCGCCTTCTACACCCCGGTCGTCGCGTCGATCGTCGTGGTCGGACTCATCTGGGTGTGGCTCCTGGACGAACGCGGCCTGATCAACTCGCTGTTGGAGGCGGTCGGGGTCGGCCGGATCGGTTTCCTGAGCGACCAGTGGCTGCTCCTGCTGAGTGCCATGGCCGTCACGGTGTGGAAGGGCCTCGGCTACTACATGATCATTTACCTGGCCGCACTGGCCAATGTGCCGCGGGAGCTGCACGAGGCCGCGGCGGTGGACGGGGCCGGGGCGATCCGGCGGTTCGTCACGGTGACGGTGCCCGCCGTCCGCTCGACCATGGCACTCGTCGGAGCACTGTCCTCGGTCGCCGCCTTCAAGGTGTTCTCCGAGGTCTATCTGATGGCCGGCCCCAGCGGGGGACCGGCCGGCGAGGACACCACGCTCGTGATGCTCGTCCAGCGCACCGGCACCGGCCTCACGGGCCGCGTCGGCTACGCGTCCGCGATCTCGGTCGTCGTCTTCGTCGTCACCGTCGCGCTGATGCTGCTCGTGCTGCGGGCCGACCGGAGGGCGGAGACGTGACCCGGGTACGCAAGGGGGAACTGGCGCTGCGGTACGTCCTGTTGCTCGCCGTCCTCGCGCTGACCGTCGGCCCCTTCCTCTGGCAGCTGTCGACCTCGCTCAAGGGCCCCACGGAGGACATCTACAGCTCGCCGCCGTCCTTCCTGCCCCGGCATCCGACCCTCCACAACTACGAGCGGGTCGCCGACACCATCCCCGTCTGGGACTACGCCCTCAACTCGCTGAAGGTCGCCACCGCCAACGTCGTGACCAACTGCGTCGGTTCGGCACTCGCCGGTTACGCCCTGGCCCGGCTGCGCTACCGCGGCCGCCGCGCGGCCACCCTCGCGTTCGTCCTGGCGATGCTCGTGCCCGTGGAGGGCATCATCATCGCCCAGTTCACCACCATGCGGGAGCTCGGCCTCAACAACACCCTGATCGGCGTGGTCCTGCCGGGCTGCATCGGTGCGATGAACGTCCTGCTGATGCGCAACGCCTTCCTGAACCTGCCGTACGAGATCGAGGAGGCGGCCTACGTCGACGGCGCCAACGTCTGGCAGCGGTTCCTGCGGATCGCGCTGCCGTCGGTGAAGGGGACCGTGGCCGTCGTCGCGATCTTCGCCTTCATGGGCGCCTGGGACGACTTCCTGTGGCCCCTGATCGTGCTGAGCGACCCGTCGAAATTCACCCTCACCATCGGCCTCAACTACCTGCACGGCACCTTCGCAGGCGACGAACGGCTCGTCGCCGCGGGCACGGTCATCGCCGTGGCCCCGCTGATCGCCCTCTTCGCCGGCCTCCAGCGGTACTTCTTCCGCGGGGTGGGCGAGGGAGCCGTCAAGGGCTGAACGAACCCTCAGAGTCAAGGATCCCCATGCCTCCTGCCGTGCGCTTCGGCGTCAACTACACCCCGAGCGTCGGGTGGTTCCACCACTGGCTCGACTTCGACCTCGACCCGGTCCGCGCCGACCTCGATTCGATCGCCGCCCTGGGCCTGGACCACATCCGGGTCTTCCCGCTGTGGCCCTACTTCCAGCCGAACCGCACCCTGATCCGGGAGCGGGCCGTCGCGGATCTCGTGCGGCTCGTCGACGCCGCCGCCGAACGCGGTCTCGACGTCAACGTCGACGGATTGCAAGGTCACTTGAGCAGCTTCGACTTCCTGCCGGCCTGGACCCGGACCTGGCACCGGCGCAATCTCTTCACCGACCCGGAGGCCGTCGAGGGCCAGGCCGCCTATCTGCGCACGCTGGCCGCGGCGCTCGCGGACCGGCCCAACTTCATCGGCATGACCCTCGGCAACGAGGTCAACCAGTTCTCCGCGGGCCCGCATCCCGACCCCGACCGGGCCACGTCCGAGCAGATCGACGCCTGGCTCACCCGCATGCTCGCCGCCTGCGAGGAAGGGGCCCCCGGCCGGCTGCACCTGCACGCCGAGTACGACGCCACCTGGTACCAGGACGACCAGCCCTTCACCCCCGCCCAGGCCGCCCGCCACGGCGCCGTCACCGCCGTGCACTCCTGGGTCTTCAACGGCACCGCCCAGCGCCATGGCCGCACCTCCGTCCCGGCCGAGCACCACGCCGCCTACCTCGTCGAGCTCAGCAAGGCCTGGGCCGAGGACCCGCACCGGCCGGTCTGGCTCCAGGAGGTCGGCGCCCCCGCCCCGCTGGTGCCGCCCGAGCACGCGGCCGCCTTCACCGAGGCGACCGTGGCGAACGCCCTGGACTGCCCCGACCTGTGGGGCATCACCTGGTGGTGCTCCCACGACGTGTCCCGGGAACTGGCCGACTTCCCGGAACTGGAGTACGGGCTCGGCCTGCTGACCAACGACCGGAAGCCGAAGGAGGCGGCCCGGGTGCTCGAGCGGGCGGCGCGTACGGGCTCGCAAGCGCCTGAACGTCGTACGACCGCGCTGGTCGTTCCCTCCGACCCCGCCTCCCGTTCGCTCTGCGCGCCCGGTGGCCCGGTCTTCGACGCCTACTTCCGGCTGGTCGCCGACGGCGCCCGCCCCACCACCGTCCTCGACACCCGTGCCGCCGACCAGGACCACCTGTCCGCGCGCGGCATCACCGAGGTCGTCACGTCCGATCAGGTACTCCCACCCCACGAGGACCACTAGGAGGCACCCGCTCGTGAACCCCACCAGACGCACGGTCCTGCTCGCCGCGACCGCGGCGGCGCTGCTGCCCACGTTGCCGGCGAAGGCAGCGGCGGCGACCACGCTCCAGCCGTACGCCACTTACTGGTACCCGGACTCCCTGCCCTCCGGCAGCCCCGGCACCGGCATCACCTGGCGCAGCCTCAAGGCCTGGCGGGCGGCCGACGACGCCGACCTCGCCCTCAACGCGGCCTCCGTACCCCTCGCCACCCGCTTCACCCCGACCCCCGCGAACACGACGGCACGCGCCGGTCAGGCCCGCATCCAGTCGTTGGTCTCCTTCGGGCCCACGGCGGGCAACCCGTCGCAGGGCTCGGCGACTTCGGACTACTACGCCTTCGGGCACTGGGCCTACGTCGACGAACTGGTCTTCTGGGGCGGCTCGTCCGGCGAGGGACTGATCCTCGCGCCGAACGCCCCGATCGTGGACGCCGCCCACCGCCACGGAGTGCCCGTACTCGGCAACATCTTCCTGCCGCCCGTCGCCTACGGCGGACAGTTGCAGTGGACCCGGGACCTGGTGCAGAAGGACGCGGCCGGGCGGTACCCCCTGGCGGCTCAACTCGTCGCGGTCGCCGCGGCCCACGGCTTCGACGGGTGGTTCGTCAACGCCGAGACCGGGGGAGGGGACGCGGCTCTCGGGGCGGACATGCTGGGATTCGTCCGGGAGCTGAAGTCGCTCGCCGCCGCTCGGGGGCAGCGGGTGACGTGGTACGACTCGATGACCGTGAACGGGACGGTGAGCTGGCAGGGCGCGCTGAACAGCCGCAACCAGGCGTTCTTCGAGGCCGCAGACGACATGTTCGTCGACTTCCGGTGGACGGCGGCCGGACTGGCGTCCTCGGGCACCCTGGCGCAGCGACTGGGCCGCAGCCGCTACGAGTTGTGGGCCGGGGTGGACGTGGAGGCGGGCGGCTGGAACACGTCCGAGAACTGGGACGCGATCGTGCCGGCCGACAAGGCGCACACCACGTCGATCGGGCTGTACCGGCCCGAGTGGACCCGCAACCACCTGCCCGCGGACCAGCGGTCACCGGAGGACTTCCACGCCGCCGACGACCGCTTCTGGACGGGCCGGTCGCTCGATCCGTCCCGCCCCGACGGGGCGGACGCCTGGCGCGCTCCGGCGGTGTCGGTCGTCGACCGGTCGACGGTCACCTCGGTGCCGTTCGCGAGCGTGTTCAACACCGGGCACGGGCTGCGGTGGTACGAGGAGGGTGTCGTCACCTCGGACACGGCCTGGAACCACCTCGGGTTGCAGGACCGGCTGCCGTCGCGGCAGTGGGTGGTGCGGACGGAGGGCTCCCGGCCGGCCGTCTCCTTCGACTTCGCGGACGCCTGGCGGGGCGGAAGCAGTGTGGTGGTGAGCGGCTCGTTGGATGAGCCGGTCACCGTGGATCTGTACGCCGCGCGACTGCCGATCGGCGACGGCACGGTGGTCGAGCTGACCCACCGGACCGACGCGGGTGCGGTGGGCGTCGAGCTCGCCGTGGCCACCGCCGAACCGGGCGCGCCGGGGGCGACACCGCCGTACGTCCGTCTTCCCGTGACCACCGGTGACGGCTGGCACACCTCGACCGTACGGCTCACCGGGCTCTCCGGGACCGTCCACGCGCTCGGTGCGCGGCTCACCGGCAGCGGCCCGCTGACGTGGCGGCTCGGCTCTCTCGCGGTGTACGACACCCCCGGCACCCCCGCCGCACCCTCCGGCCTGCGGGTCACCGCGGCCTCCGGCGGCGACCTGCGCCTCGCGTGGAACCCCGCTCCAGGCGCCGTACGCCACTACACCCTGCACCGGCTCCTGCCCGACGGCAGCCGGCGCTTTCTCGGCGGCACCTGTCAGCGGGCCTACTTCGTCGGCGGCCTCAGGCCCGAACAGGGCGAGCTGCAGGCGCGGTTGGAGCTGCGTGCCGTGGGGGAGCTGTACACGTCGTCGGACCCCGTGACCGTGACCCACCCCTGGTAACCCCCGGACCCTTGGAGAGCACCCCGCATGCATGACGACCGCAGCCTGGTCGAAGCCCGCCTCAGGCGCGTCCTCGACGAGCGACTCCGCCCCGCCGTGTACCCCGAGTCCGTGCCGCTGGAGGTGGCGGTGTGGCACGCCCCCGACGAGCCGGTGCCCGTCGCCGAGGGCCTGGCGGCCGAGCCGGAGCCCATCGCCGTGGGCGCCCGCTGGGGTGCTCCCTGGGGCACCAGCTGGTTCCGCGTCACCGGGACCGTCCCCGAGGCGTGGGCCGGGAAGACCGTCGAGGCACTCCTCGACCTCGGCTTCGACGAGAACATGCCCGGTTTCCAGTGCGAGGGCCTGGTCTACCGGCCCGACGGCACCCCGGTGAAGGGCCTCAACCCGCGCAACCAGTGGGTGCGGATCGGCGCGCCCGTCGAGGGCGGCGAGGAGGTGCGCCTGCACGTCGAGGCCGCCTCCAACCCCGTCATCCTCGACTACCACCCCTTCCTGCCCACGCAGTTGGGCGACAAGGAGACCGCGGGCGGCGAACCGCAGTACCGGCTGGCCCGCATGGACCTCGCCGTCCTCGACGAGACGGTGTGGCAGCTGGTGATCGACCTGGAGGTGCTCGGTGAGCTGATGGCCGAGCTGCCGGTGGAGTCGGCACGGCGCTGGGAGATCCTGCGGGCGGTGGAGAAGGCACTGGACGCGCTGGACCTCCAGGACGTGGGCGGCACGGCGGCCCAGGCCCGTTCGCGGCTGGACAGCGCCTTCGAGGCGCCCGCAGTCCCCTCCGCCCACCGCATCAGCGCCGTGGGACACGCCCACATCGACTCGGCGTGGCTGTGGCCCCTGCGCGAGACCGTGCGCAAGGTCGCCCGGACGACCTCCAACATGACCGCGCTTCTCGACGACGAGCCGGAGTTCGTGTTCGCCATGTCCCAGGCCCAGCAGTGGGCCTGGGTCCGCGACCACCGGCCCGAGGTGTGGGCGCGGGTGAAGAAAGCGGTGGCGGACGGGCGGTTCGTGCCGGCCGGAGGCATGTGGGTGGAGTCGGACACCAACATGCCGGGCTCGGAGGCGATGGCCCGTCAGTTCGTGCACGGCAAGCGGTTCTTCCTCGACGAGTTCGGGGTCGAGAACCAGGAGGCGTGGCTGCCCGACACGTTCGGCTTCGCGGCCGGACTGCCCCAGATCATCAAGGCGGCCGGCTCCAAGTGGCTGCTGACCCAGAAGATCTCGTGGTCCCAGACCAACAAGTTCCCCCACCACACCTTCCAGTGGGAGGGCATCGACGGCACCCGGATCTTCACGCACTTCCCGCCCGTCGACACCTACAACTGCTCCATGAAGGGCAGCGAGATCGCCCACGCGGCACGGAACTTCAAGGACAAGGGGGTCGCCCGGCACTCCCTCGCCCCCACCGGCTGGGGCGACGGAGGCGGCGGCACGACCCGCGAGATGGTCGCCAAGGCGGCCCGGCTGCGCGACCTCGAAGGCTCGGCGACCGTGGCCTGGGAGACCCCGAAGGAGTTCTTCACCAAGGCCGAGGCCGAATACCCCGAACCGCCCGTCTGGGTGGGCGAGCTCTACCTCGAACTCCACCGCGCGACCCTCACCAGTCAGGCGAAGACCAAGCAGGGCAACCGCCGCAGCGAACACCTCCTGCGCGAGGCCGAGCTGTGGGCGGCGACGGCGGCCGTACGGACCGGACTGCCTTACCCCTACGAGGAGTTGGACCGGATCTGGAAGACGGTGCTGCTCCACCAGTTCCACGACATCCTGCCGGGGTCGTCGATCGCCTGGGTGCACCGGGAGGCGCGGCGCACGTACGAGCGGCTCGCGGACGAGCTGAACGGCATCATCGACGCGGCCCAGCGCGCCCTGGCGGGGGAGGGGACACGGGAGCTGCTCTTCAACACCGCACCCCATGGCCGTAAAGGAATCGCCGCGGGCGGTGCCGGAACCGCGGTCGTCGAGGGGCGGACGACGGTGACCGAGCGGCCCGGCGGCGGGCACGTCCTGGACAACGGCATCCTGCGGGTCGAGGTCGACGCGCGCGGCCTGGCCGTCTCCGTGTACGACATCGAGGCCGACCGCGAGACGATCGCACCGGGCCGGGCCGGCAACCTCCTCCAACTCCACCCGGACTTCCCGAACATGTGGGACGCGTGGGACGTGGACGAGTTCTACCGCAACACGGTCACGGATCTCACCGATGTGGACGAGCTCGCCCCCCAGGGGCACGGTGTGCGGATCGTGCGGACCTTCGGCGGCTCCCGCGTCACCCAGGTGCTGTCGCTCGGGCCCGGTGAGCGGCGGCTTCTCGTGGACACGGAGGTCGACTGGCACGAGACGGAGAAGTTCCTGAAGCTCGCCTTCCCGTTCGACGTGCACGCCGAACGGTACGCGTCGGAGACGCAGTTCGGGCACCACCACCGGCCCACGCACACCAACACCTCATGGGAGGTGGCGAAGTTCGAGGCCTGCAACCACCGCTTCGTGCACCTGGAGGAACCGGGCTGGGGCGTGGCGATCGTCAACGACTCGACGTACGGGCACGATGTGACCCGTACCGTCCGCACCGACGGCGACCAGGGCACGACCACCACGGTCCGGGTGTCGCTGCTGCGGGCCCCGCGTTTCCCCGACCCCGAGACCGACCAGGGCGTCCACCGCTTCCGGCACGCGCTGGTGCCGGGGGCGGGCATCGGGGACGCGGTACGGGAGGGCTGGCGGATCAATCTGCCGGAGCGGGTCGTACAGGGTGCCGAGGAGGTCGCCCCGCTGGTGACCGTCGACCAGGACGCGGTCGTGGTCACCGCCGTCAAGCTGGCGGACGACGGCAGCGGGGATGTGGTCGTGCGCTTCCACGAGGCACACGGGGGCCGGGCACGGCCCACCCTCACGGCGGGGTTCGAGGTCGCCGGGGTCACGGCGACGGATCTGCTGGAGCGTCCGTCGGCAGATGCCCCCTCGCTGCGGCGTGAGGGGAACGAGGTGTCCTTGCGGCTGCGGCCGTTCGAGCTGGTCACACTGCGGTTCACCAGGGCCTGAGACAGGGGGGCGGGGAGACCCGCCCCCTTCACCTCATGAGCTGATCCTCGCCGCGGCTCACCCCCCGAGCTGCGCCCGCAGCCACTCCTCCACCTCGCCCACATGCGCGGCCGCCGCCGCCCGGGCCGCCTCCGGGTCGTGGGCGATCAGGGCCCGGTGGATGGCGGCATGCTCGCGCCGCGTCCGTTCGAACGCGCCCTCCTCCTGGTAGCCGCGCCACACCCGCGCCCGGAAGGTGCGCGAGGACAGGCCCTCCAGGATGGCCGCCATCGTGTCGTTGCCGGCCGCCACCGCGATCACGCGGTGGAAGGCCAGGTCGTGGGCGAGGATCTCCTCGGGGTCGTCGGTGGCGTTCATCGCCGTGAGGTGTTTCTCGACCTCGGCCAGCTGGTCGGGCGTGATGCGGGCGGCGGCCAGCGCGGTCGCCGTCGACTCGAGGACGCGGCGCACCTCGAGCAGCTCCACCAGGCGCGGGCCCCGGGACAGGTCGGCGACCACGCCGAAGGTCTCCAGCAGGTCACCCGCCTCCAGCTGGGTGACGTAGATGCCCGAGCCGTGCCGGGCCTCCAGCACGCCCATCACCGTCAGCGCCCGGATCGCCTCCCGCATCGAACTGCGGGAGATGCCCAGCTGGACGGCCAGATCACGCTCGGTCGGCAGCCGCTGGCCGGGCTCCAGCCGGCCCTCGCCGATCATCGCCTTGATCTGCTCGATGGCGCGCTGCGTCACGGTTCCCTTCTGCGGGGCTGTCTCGTCCACGCCGTTCCTCCACATCACCGGGTGCGCCGCAGTCTAACCGGCAAGGTGGTCGGACCACTATGGCCGAAAGACCGGAAAATCTGCCGCCGGAGGGTATTGCGAGGGGTGAGTGGTCTGATAAGTATGCGGTCATCTGCTCGAACACGCTCACGCTCGATCATGCTCGACACGCTCAATGAGGAGCCATCAGATGCCTGGCAGAACAGTGGTGGGGAAGCGGAACAGGTTTCGCATCATCGGCGCGGTGGCCGCGGCCGCGAGCGCCTCGCTCGTGCTCGCCGCGTGCGGCAGCACCAAGGACACCGGCAGCACCGGCGCCGAGGGAGGCGACGGGACCGGCAAGGTAGGAGTGATCCTGCCGCTGCTGACCTCGCCGTTCTGGCAGTCGTACAACGACTACGTGCCCAAGATGGCCAAGTCCGAGGGGGTGGACACGCTGAAGACGGTCAACTCCAACAGCGACCCCTCCCAGCAGATCACCGACATCAACAACGAGCTCAACCAGGGCGTGAAGGGATTGGTCGTCGCCCCCCTCGACAGCGCCGCCATCGAGGCCGGCCTCGACCAGGCCGAACGCAAGGGCGTCCCGGTCGTCGCGGTGGACGTGGCCCCCGACAAGGGCAAGGTCGCCATGGTCGTACGGGCGAACAACGTCGCGTACGGCGAGAAGGCCTGCCAGTACCTCGGGGAGCAGATCCCCTCCGGCAAGGTCGTGCAGATCATGGGCGACCTGGCCTCCGTCAACGGCCGCGACCGCTCCGAGGCCTTCCGGGCCTGCGTGAAGAAGAACTTCCCCAAGCTGAAGGTGCTGGAGATCCCCGCCAAGTGGGAGTCCGACGCGGCCGCCTCGCAGCTGGGCACCCTCCTGAACGCCAACCCCGACATCAAGGGCATCTACATGCAGGCCGGCGGCGTCTACCTCGCGCCGACCCTGCAGACCCTCAAGTCCAAGGGCCTGCTGAAGAAGGCCGGGCAGGCGGGCCACATCACCATCGTCTCCAACGACGGCATCCCGCAGGAGTTCGACGCCATCCGCAAGGGCGAGATCGACGCCACCGTCTCCCAGCCCGCCGACCTGTACGCCAAGTACGGCATGTACTACATCAAGGCCGCGATGCAGGGGAAGACCTTCAAGCCCGGCCCGACCGACCATGACTCCACGATCGTCAAGCTGTCCAGCGGCATCCTGGAGGACCAGCTCCCCGCGCCCCTGGTCACCAAGGACAACGTCGACGACCCCAAGCTGTGGGGCAACACGGTCAAATGAGCGCCCCACTCGTTGAAGCCCAGGGGGTCGTCAAACGGTACGGCCCCACGGCCGCCCTCGCGGACGGCCGCCTCACCGTCCTGCCCGGCGAGTCCCATGCCCTCGTCGGCCGCAACGGCGCGGGCAAGTCCACCCTCGTCACGATCCTCACCGGCCTGCAGGCTCCCGACGAGGGAACCGTCCGCTTCGACGGCGAGCCCGCGCCACCCCTCGCCGACCGGGACGCCTGGCGGAGCAAGGTCGCCTGCGTCTACCAGAAGCCCACCGTGGTACCCGAGTTGACGGTCGCCGAGAACCTCTTCATCAACCGGCAGCCCCTGCGGCGCGGGTTCATCAGCTGGCGTGGGCTGAGGACCCGGGCCGCCGAGCTCCTCGACACCTGGGACGTGCGCGTCGACCCGGAGGCGCGCACCGCCGACCTCAAGGTCGAGGACCGCCAAATGGTGGAGATCGCCAGGGCGTTGAGCTTCGGCGCCCGCTTCATCGTTCTCGACGAGCCGACCGCACAGCTCGACAAGCGGGAGATCGAGCGGCTCTTCGGCCGGATGCGCGCACTCCAGGACTCCGGCGTCACCTTCCTGTTCATCTCGCACCACCTCCAGGAGGTGTACGAGGTGTGCCAGACGGTGACGGTTCTCAGGGACGCCCGCTGGATCACCACGGCCCCGGTCGCCGACATGCCCCGGGCCGCCCTGATCGAGGCCATGGCCGGCGAGACCATCGCCGAACAGGCCATACAGCTCAGGGAGGTCGAGGACACCGCCCCGGTCCTCCTCGACGTCCGCGACCTCACCTCCGACGCCTACGAGAACGTCGACCTCACCGTGCGCCGCGGTGAGGTCGTCGGACTCGCCGGCATCAGCGGCAGCGGCAAGATCGAGCTGGCCGAGTCGTTCACGGGACTGCACACCCCGACGAACGGGACGGCCCGGCTCGACGGCAGGCCGCTGCCGTTCGGCGACGTACAGGCGAGCCTCAGGGCGGGAGTCGGCTTCGTCCCGCGTGACCGGCACGCGCAGGGCCTGGTCTTCGGCATGACCATCGGTGACAACGCCACGCTCAGTGTCCTGGACCGGCTCGGCCGCTACGGCTTCGTCGGCACCGACCGCAAGCGCGGCTTCGCCACCGAACTGATCGACCGGCTCGACATCCACACCGAGGGCCCCGACCAGCCCGTCTCCGACCTCTCCGGCGGCAACGCGCAGAAGGTCGTCATGGCCCGCGCCCTCGCCTCCGACCCCCGCCTGCTCGTCCTCATCAACCCCACCGCGGGCGTCGACGTGAAGTCCAAGGAATCCCTGCTCTCCCGCGTGGACACCGCTCGCGAGGACGGCACCGCGGTCCTCGTCGTCTCCGACGAACTCGACGACCTGCGCCGCTGCGACCGCGTCCTCGTCCTCTTCCACGGCCGCGTGGTCGCCGAGCACCCGGCCGGCTGGCGCGACCACGAGCTGATCGCCTCCATCGAAGGAGTGGACCACCATGGCTGACACGCAGGCTCCGCCGGTGAAGCCGGTGAGCGTTCCCAACGTGCGGTCAGCGAGGGCTGTGCTGCTGCGCCGAGCTCGCGAACTCGCTCTCGTTCCAGCGCTGTTGCTGTTGCTCGTACTCGGTGCACTGCTCAACGACGCCTTCTTCACCGAGGCCACCCTGATCTCCATCCTGGCCTCATCCGCGGCGCTGGCGATGGTGGTGCTCGCCGAGTCGCTGGTGCTCATCACCGGCAAGTTCGACCTGTCACTGGAATCGATGGTCGGCATCGCGCCGGCGGTGGCGGCACTTCTGGTACTGCCGGCGGCACAGTCCGGCTGGGGCACGGAGCTCCCCGCTCCCGTAGCCCTGCTGGCCATCCCCCTCGTGGGCGCGGCCATCGGCGCCTTCAACGGCATCCTTGTGGTGAAGGTGAAGCTCAACGCGTTCATCGTCACGCTTGCCATGCTGATCATCCTGCGTGGCCTCCTCGTAGGTGCCACGAAGGGCAAGACCTTGTTCGACATGCCGGATTCGTTCTTCTCGCTGGCCACCACCACCTTCCTGCACATCCCCATGTCGGTCTGGCTCGCCGCCGCCGCTTTCGCCGTTGCCGGCCTGGTGCTCAAGTACCACCGTGTCGGGCGGTCGTTGTACGCGATCGGCGGCAATCTCGAAGCGGCCCGTGCCGCAGGCATCCGCGTCGACCGTGTCCGACTGGGTGTCTACATCGTCGCCGGGGTTCTCGCCTCGATCGGTGGACTCATGTACACCGGCTACGTCGGCGCGATCGGCGCCAACCAGGGCGAGAACATGATCTTCACGGTGTTCGCTGCCGCTGTCATCGGAGGTATCAGCCTCGACGGCGGCCGCGGCACCATGTTCGGGGCGCTGACAGGCGTACTCCTGCTGGGCGTGGTCAAGACCATGCTCACGATGGCCCAGGTGCCGTCCTTCTGGATCGACGCCATCTACGGCGGAATCATCCTGCTCGCACTCATGATCGCCCGAGTGACGACGGGCCGGGCCCAGGACTGACCCCGCCCGCGTCCCCGTCACCTACCGAAAGGCACTCCGTGTCCCCGACGCCCGCCCGCATCACCGCGGTAGACACCTACGACATCCGCTTCCCCACCTCGCGCGAGCTGGACGGCTCCGACGCGATGAATCCGGACCCCGACTACTCGGCGGCCTACGTCGTGCTGCGCACGGACGCGGCCGACGGGCACGAGGGGCACGGGTTCACCTTCACCATCGGGCGGGGCAACGAGGTCCAGGTCGCCGCGATCGAGGCGCTGCGCGGGCATGTGGTCGGACGGTCCGTCGATGAGCTGTGCGCGGACCCGGGGACGTTGAACCGCGACCTGATCGGCGACAGCCAGTTGCGCTGGCTGGGACCCGAGAAGGGCGTGATGCACATGGCGATCGGCGCGGTCGTCAACGCCGTGTGGGACCTGGCCGCCAAACGCGCGGACAAGCCGCTGTGGCGGCTGCTGGCCGAGGGCGACCCCGAGTGGCTGGTCGGCCAGATCGACTTTCGCTACCTCACGGACGCGCTCACCCCGGAGGAGGCGCTGGAGATCCTGCGGCGGGGGCGGGAGGGAGCCGAGGAACGGATCACCGGGCTCCTCGCCACCGGCTACCCCGCGTACACCACGTCCGCGGGCTGGCTCGGCTACGACGACGAGAAGCTCACCCGGCTCGCGGCCGAGGCCGTCGCCGACGGCTTCCGGCAGATCAAGCTCAAGGTCGGCGCGGATCTGGAGGACGACGTACGGCGCTGCCGTGTCGCCCGCCAGGTCGTCGGCCCCGACATCCGCATGGCGATCGACGCCAACCAGCGCTGGGACGTCGACGAGGCGGTCCGCTGGACCAGGGCCCTGGCAGAGTTCGACCCGTACTGGATCGAGGAGCCCACCAGCCCCGACGACATCCTCGGCCACGCGGCGATCCGCAAGGCCGTCGCCCCGGTCAAGGTCGCCACCGGCGAGCATGTGCAGAACCGGGTCGTCTTCAAGCAGCTGCTCCAGGCCGGCGCCCTCGACGTCGTCCAGATCGACGCGGCCCGCGTCGGCGGCGTGAACGAGAACCTCGCCATCCTGCTGCTCGCCGCCAAGTTCGGTGTGCCGGTCTGCCCGCACGCGGGCGGCGTCGGCCTGTGCGAACTCGTCCAGCACCTGTCGATGTTCGACTACGTGGCCGTCACCGGCACCACCGAGGACCGGGTCATCGAGTACGTCGACCATCTGCACGACCACTTCCTCGATCCCGTGGTGATCCGGGAAGGCCACTACACGGCACCCGTCGCGCCGGGGTTCTCGGCCGCCATGCGCCCCGAGTCCATCGCGCGGTACACGTTCCCCGGCGGCGCCTTCTGGGCAGAAGACCTCGCCAACGACACACAGAAGAAGGGGCAGGCGGCATGAGTGACTTCGAGGGTCTCAAGGCCTTGGTGACCGGTGGCGCCTCCGGCATCGGCCGGGCCACCGCGGAACTCCTCGCCGCGCGAGGCGCCCAGGTCGCCGTCCTCGACCTGGACCCCTCCTCGGTCGAGAAGCCGCTGCTCGCCTACCGCGCCGACGTCACCGACGACGCCTCCGTCCGCGAGGCCGTGGCCGCCGCCGTGGCCGACCTCGGCGGACTCGACGTCGTGGTCAACAACGCGGGCATCGGCGCCCAGGGCACCGTGGCGGACAACGACGACGACGAATGGCACCGCGTCCTCGACGTCAACGTCGTCGGCATGGTCCGGGTCGCCCGCGCCGCCCTGCCCCACCTGCGCGCGTCCGCGCACGCGGCAATCGTGAACACGTCCTCCATCGCGGCCACCGCGGGCCTTCCGCAGCGGGCGCTGTACAGCGCGACCAAGGGGGCGGTGTACTCCCTGACCCTCGCCATGGCCGCCGACCACGTCCGCGAGGGCATCCGCGTGAACTGCGTCAACCCCGGCACGGCGGACACCCCGTGGATCGGGCGGCTGCTCGCCAAGGCCCCCGACCCGGCCGCCGAACGTGCCGCCCTGGAGGCCCGCCAGCCCACCGGCCGGCTCGTCTCGGCAGATGAGGTCGCGGGCGCCATCGCCTACTTGGCGAGCCCGCTCTCCGGCGCCACCACCGGCACCTCTCTCGCCGTCGACGGTGGTATGCAGGGGCTGCGCCTGCGGCCGGTGGGCCAGTGAACACCCTCGGTACGAGCGGTGTGCGGGTCAGCGGACTGGGCTTCGGCGCCGCCGTCATCGGCAACCTCTTCACCGAGGTCGGCGACGAACAGGCGCACGAGGCGGTCACCGTCGCCTGGCAGAGCGGCATCCGCTACTTCGACACCGCCCCGCACTACGGTCTCGGACTGTCGGAACGCCGGCTGGGGGAGGCACTGCGCGAGCATCCGCGCGCGGAGTACACGCTCTCCACGAAGGTGGGCCGCCGCCTGGAGCCGTCCGAGGACGGCGGCGACGACCTCGCCGACGGCTTCGCGGTCCCCGCCACCCACCGCCGGGTCTGGGACTTCAGCGCCGACGGCGTACGACGCACCCTCGAGTCGAGCCTCGAACGGCTCGGCCTCGACCACGTGGACGTCGTCTACCTCCACGACCCCGACGACCACGCCGAAGAGGCCTTCCGCGAGGGCTACCCGGCCCTGGAGAAGCTCCGCTCCGAGGGTGTCGTCGGGGCGATCGGCGCCGGCATGAACCAGGCCGAGATGCTGACCCGCTTCGTCCGCGAGACCGACGTCGACGTGGTGCTGTGCGCCGGCCGCTACACCCTGCTCGACCAGAGCGCGCTCACCGAGCTGCTTCCCGCCGCCGTGGCACGGGGCGTCTCCGTGGTGATCGGCGGCGCCTTCAACTCCGGGCTGCTGGCCGATCCGCGGCCGGGAGCGACGTACAACTACGCGCAGGCATCCGGGGACGTGCTGGACCGGGCCCTGCGCATGCGGGAGGCCGCCGAGCGGCACGGCATCAGCCTGCGGGCCGCCGCCCTCGCCTTCTGCGCCGCCCACCCGGCCGTCGCGAGCGTCCTGGTGGGCGCCCGTTCGGCGGCCGAAGTCCAGGATGCCGCCGACCAGTTCGCGATCCCGGTGCCCCCTGCCTTCTGGCAGGAACTGCGCGACACCGGTCTCCTGACCACCGAGGAGCCGTCATGAGAGTCGCCCTGCACACCAAGGTCCGCGCGGACCGCATCGACGAGTACGAGGCCGCGCACCGCGAGGTCCCCGTCGAACTCACCGACGCGATCCGCGCCGCCGGGGCCCGCACCTGGACGATCTGGCGCAGCGGCACCGACCTCTTCCACGTCCTGGAGTGCGAGGACTACGGCCGCCTCCTCGCCGAGCTGGAGAAGCTCCCGGTGAACGTCACCTGGCAGGCCCGCATGGCCGAACTCCTCGACGTGGCGCACGACTACTCCGACGAGGGCGCCGACGCCGGCCTGCCCGTCGTGTGGGAGCTGCCGTGACGGTGGTGGACGCGCACCACCACGTGTGGGACCTGTCGGTGCGGGACCAGGACTGGATCGCCCCGGACAGCCCGCTGCGACGGAACTTCACGATCGAGGACCTCGCCCCCGAGGCCCGCGCGGCGGGCGTCGAACGCACGGTCCTCGTCCAGACGATCACCGTGCCCGAGGAGACCCCGGAGTTCCTGGCCCTCGCGGCCGCGCACGACGTGATCGCGGGGGTCGTCGGCTGGACCGACCTGACCCGTCCCGACGTCGCCGACGAGTTGGCACGTCTGCGCGAACTCCCCGGCGGGACCTTCCTCAAGGGCATCCGCCACCAGGTCCAGGGCGAGCCGGATCCCGAGTGGCTGCTGCGGCCGGACGTACGCCGAGGCCTGACCGCGGTGGCCGCGGCGGGTCTGGTGTACGACCTGGTCGTCCTGCCCCACCAACTGGCCGCCTGCGCCAAGGCGGCCGAGTCGTTGCCACAACTCACCTTCGTCCTCGACCACTTGGGCAAGCCGTCCATCGTCTCCGGCGCCCTGGAACCCTGGGCCGCCGACGTCCGTGCCCTCGCCGCCCTGCCCAACACCGTCTGCAAACTCTCCGGCATGATCACCGAGGCGGACCTCGACTCCTGGACGATCGACGACCTGCGCCCGTACGCCGACACGGTCCTGGACGCCTTCGGCCCGGACCGTCTCATGTTCGGCTCGGACTGGCCGGTGTGCACACTGGGAGCCACCTACGGGGAAGCGCTCGACACCGCACGCCGCCTGACACCCGTGTCCGCCCACCACCAGATCTTCGGCGCCACGGCCACCCGCGTCTACGGACTCGGCGACCCGGGCTAGGGACTCACGACCTCCGCCAGCCGCGTGGGCGGCAGGAACTCCCGCACATACGTCCGCTCCCAGCACGCCCCCGTCTCCCTCAGCTCCCGCCACGTCGTGTACCGGTACCGGAAGAGGCGGGCGCGGACATGGCGGGGCGGATCGTCCGGCGGGAACGGTGAGCGGCGCAGCAGCCTCAGGGTGGCGGGGTCGTTCTCCAGGAGCCGTTCGACCATGGTGCCGAACCATGCCTGGGCGTACGCCGGGGACAGCGCGGCGAACCACATCATCCAGTCCAGGCGCAGATGGTAGGGCGCGAACTGGCGCGGCCAGCGCCGTGGATCGCCGGGCTTGCCCTTGAACTCGTACTCCTTCCACTCGGAGTCCCGGCGCGGTACGTCGTCCGCCGTACCCTCGACCACCACCTCGTAGCGGACCCGGCTGACGCTGCCGAACGCGCCGTAGGTGTTGACCAGATGGAGCGGGTCGAAGGAGCGGTTCATGATCTGGCTCCGGGAGATCATGTTGCGGACCGGGTGGTAGCTCAGGCCCAGGAGCAGCGCGGCGACGGCGAGGACCACCACCTCGTACCAGAGCGGAGTGGCGGGCAGGTCGGGTGCCTCGCCACCGAGGTCCAGCGCCGGCACCGCGAGCACGATCGTGATCCAGTTCAGCCAGGCGAAGTTGCCCGAGAGCACCAGCCACAGCTGGGTCGCGATCATCAGGGACGCGGCCGCCGTGGCGATCGGCTGAGGGGTGAACAGCAGGAAGGGCACCACGAGTTGCGTGACGTGGTTCGCGGCCACCTCCACCCGGTGCAGCGGCCGGGGCAGATGGTGGAAGAACCAGCTCAGCGGCCCCGGCATCGGCTGGGTCTCGTGATGGTGGTCGAGGCAGGTGAGCTTGCGCCAGCAGGCGTCGCCGCGCATCTTGATGAGCCCCGCGCCGAACTCGACCCGGAACAGGATCCAGCGCAGGAGGAACAGCACCAGGACCGGCGGGGCCACGTCGTCGTTGCCGAGGAACACCGCGAGGAAGCCGACCTCCAGCAGCAGGGACTCCCAGCCGAAGCCGTACCAGGTCTGGCCCACGTTGACGATCGACAGATACAGCAGCCACGGCACCAGCCACAGCAGCATCCCGCCCCACAGCGGCAGCCGGGAGTCGAGGCCCGCCGCCAGCGCGACCGCCACCGCGCAGCCCGTCCCCGCGCAGAGAGCGAAGAACCGGTCCGAGTAGTGGAGTTGAAAGAGACTCGGCGCCCTCCGGAAGGGCACGCGGGCGACGAAACGCGGGATCGGCAGCATCCCGCGCTCCCCGAGCAGCGCCCGGAACTGCAGGGCCGCCGCCAGGAACGCGACGAAGTACAGCCCGGCCAGAGCCCGCTGGAAGACCAGCCGGCTCAGCCAGTAGTCGGGTGCGGTGAACCAGTTCACGGCCGTCTTCTCCTGCCTCCATTGTCCCGCCGAACCCTGCGTGACTCTCCGTGTACCTTCTCTCCGCTTGCGTAACCCACGTGAGCGAAGCAGACAATAGTGGCGAACTGCCCGGTATGGACGGGAGAACGTGGTGCGGACACCGAACCGGACCCTCGTCACGGCCTGCACGCTCGCGGCGGCACTCCTCGTAGCCGGATGCGGCGGAGACGGCGACGAGGGCAACGCCGAGGCGAACGGCGAGCTCTTCCTCCAGCCGGCGGCGGCTCAGGGCCCGAGCCCCTTCACCCGCTCCTCGGTGACCTCGGTGACCGTACCCTCGCCCGTCACCCGACCGCCCCAGCGGGCCTCGACCGCCCCGCGGACCGTCTCCGGCGCGATGCCCGGCCTTTACGGCGGCACCGAGCGGGTGGCCGGCTGTGACGTGGTGCGGCAGATCGACGACCTGACCGCCGACCGGTCCAGGGAGCGGGCGTTCGCTCGAGTGGTGGGCGTCTCGCCGGCCGCGGTGCCCGACTTCCTGCGCGGGCTCGCCCCGGTGGTGCTGCGGGCCGACACCCTGGTCACCGACCACGGCTATCGCGCCGGCCGGGTGAGCGGCTTCCAGGCCGTCCTCCAGGCGGGCACCGCCGTCCTCGTCGACGACCGTGGCGTCCCACGCGTCCGATGCGCCTGCGGCAATCCTTTGACGCCGCCGGTGGTGATGCGGGGCGGCGCGGTCGTGGACGGGCGGCCCTGGCCCGGATACCGGCCCGCCCGGGTGGTCGTGGTGGCCCCCAGTGAGCGGTTCCTCACCAACGTCACGATCATCGACCTCGTCGACAACACCTGGATCGAACGGCTGATCGGCTACGACTGCCGGCACGACCATGTCGTACCTCCGCCGCGGCCGGAACCGCCGGCTCCCACGTCGGCTCCCGCGACGCCCCTCGGCCCGCGCCCGGACGAGACGGCGTCCCCGGAGATCTCACCCAGCGCCGCGAGCGACTGCGCCACCCCCACCGGCACACCCGGCGTCGGCGCGACCAAGGAGCCGTACGACGGGAACTGCCCCACGGCCACCCCGCCGCCCACGACCGGGCCCGGTATCCCCGCGATACCGCCGGACGGCGGCCGTACGACCGTCCCCGTGGAGCCCGATACCGGGATCGGCCCCGAGGCCGTCCCGGACACCCCCGATCTCCCCGACGGCGGCGGGCTGATCCCCGACGATCCGTCGGGGCCGGCCGGCACGGACACCGTCCTCGCCGGACCCGCCGACGCCTTCGGTGTCTGACGGCTTCGGAGCGCCCGTGCCTCCGGGTCGAAGAATCGGACAAATCCTGGCAAGGTGGCCCCATGGTTGATCGGGGAGCGAGCGCCCTGTCACTCCCGGACGACTGGCCCGCCCACCCGGATCCGATCCTGGCGCTCAACCGTATGGGCAGCTTCGACTGGGACCTGGACAGCGGTCTGTTCCATATGGACGCCCAGGCCCACGAGGTCTTCGACCTGCGCCCCGACGAGTTCGACGACGACCCCGTGAGCCTCGCCGGCCGGGTGCCGACGGCCGAGGCCCACCGGCTGGACGCCCTGGTCGCCCAGGCGATCAAGGACGGCAGCGAGAACTACGGCACCTACTTCCGCCTGCGGTGCCGCGACGGCAGCCTGCGCTGGACCCACACGCAGGGCTACATCCGTCGCGACGAGACGGGCCGCCCGCGGCGGATCATCGGCATCGTCCGCGACGCCACCCAGGAGATGGGCGAGCTGGAGGCCCGCCGGGAGCAGGCCGCACAGGACGAGGCCAGGCGCCGGCAGACCAACGTCGTCCAGCTCACCACGGCCGCTCTCGCCCACGCCCGGACCGTCCAGGACGTCATCGACGTCCTCAAGGACACCCACGGCCTCACCCACCTCGGCGCCACCAGCCTGGTCATGGGCCTGGTCGAGGCCGGCCGGATCCGGCTGATCGCCGAGGGCCCCGCGGGCAGCTTCGTGCCCGGCACCGACATCACCCGGATCGACGAGCCGTACCCGATGAGCGAGGCCGTGCGCACGCTCACCCCGCGCTTCATCGAGTCGCCGGAGGAGTTCGCCGATCGCTACCCGATCCTGTGGCCGCACATCACCGGCCTCAACATCACCTCCGCCGCCTACCTCCCGCTGATCGCCGAGGCCCGTCCGATCGGTGCGATGGGTCTGCTGTACAGCGACCGGTACGGCTTCACCCCCGAGGACCGCAACGTCCTGATCGCCCTCTGCAGCAGCATCGCCCAGAGCCTCCAGCGGGCCATGCTGTACGAACAGGAGAAGGACCTCGCCACCGGGCTCCAGCAGGCGATGCTGCCGCGCACCATCCCGAGCGTCCCCGGCGTCGATGTCGCCGTCCGCTACCGGGCGGCCAGCGCCGAGGGGTCGCTGGCCCGGGACATCGGCGGCGACTGGTACGACCTGATCCCGCTGCCCGGCGGCCGCGTCGGCGCCGTCATCGGAGACGTCCAGGGCCATGACACCCACGCCGCCGCCGTCATGGGCCAGCTGCGGATCGTCCTCCGGGCCTACGCGGCCGAGGGACACACCCCCGCCACCGTCATGGCCCGCGCCTCCGTGTTCCTCCACGAGCTCGACACCGACCGCTTCGCGACCTGCCTGTACGCGGAGGCCGACCTGTCCACCGGAGTCGTCCAGGTGGTCCGGGCGGGCCACATCGACCCGCTGGTCCGGCAGGCCGGGGGCAACTGCCGCCGGGTGAGCGTGGACGGAGGACTGCCGCTCGGGCTGTCCGCCGAGTTCGGGCAGCTCGACTATCCCGTGGCCACCCTGGAACTCGACCCCGGGGACACCCTGCTGCTGTGCACCGACGGGCTGGTCGAGGAGCCCGGCACCGACCTCGACGACGGCATGCGGACCCTCACGACCCTCATCACGGGTGGCCCCACCGACGTGTGGGAGCTGGCCGACCTGCTCATCGACGTGGCCGAGGAACGCGCCGGCGACGACGACGTGGCGCTGCTCCTGCTGCTCCGCCGCGGCCTGGACGCCCAGCAGCCCGGCGGCCGCCTCCAGCAGCACGTGGCGCCCGGCGACCCCGAGGCCCTCACCCAGGCCCGGCACATGATCCGGGCCGCGGTCGGCGCCTGGGGCGCGCGGGAGCGCTCCGACGAGATCGAACTGGTCGCCGACGAGCTGATCACCAACGCCCTGATGCACACCGAGGGCGCCGCGATCGTCACCCTCAGGGTCCTGACCGGTTCCGACCAGCGGATGCGCGTCGAGGTCGAGGACTCCTCCAGCGCCCTGCCACGCCGCCGGGAGGCGGGCGAGTCGGGGGTGTCGGGCCGAGGCCTGCTCCTGGTCGACCTGCTGAGCGATGTCTGGGGCGTGGAGGCGCGGGGCGGCGGGAAGTGCGTGTGGTGCGAGTTCGTCGTACGGGAGCGGACCTGACCTGACCACAGCGGCCCCCGGTGGCACTCTGGACGTATGCCCGAACTCCCCGAGGTGGAAGCGCTCAAGGACTTCCTGACCGAGAACCTGGTCGGCCACGAGATCGTGCGCGCACTGCCGGTGGCCATCAGCGTCCTGAAGACGTACGACCCTCCGCTCACCGCCGTCGAGGGCCGCGAGGTGGTCGCCGTGCACCGCCACGGCAAGTTCCTCGACCTCGAGACGGACGGCGGCCCGCACTTCGTCACCCACCTGGCCCGCGCGGGCTGGCTGCACTGGAAGGACCGCCTCCCCGACGGCCCGCCCCGCCCCGGCAAGGGCCCCCTCGCCCTGCGCGTGGCCCTGGAGACCGGCGCGGGCTTCGACCTCACGGAGGCGGGCACCCAGAAGCGCCTGGCGGTGTACGTGGTGGCCGACCCGCACGAGGTCCCCGGCATCGCCCGCCTGGGCCCGGACCCGTTGGCCGAGGAGTTCGACGGGGCGAGCTTCGCGGCCCTGCTGAACGGCGAACGCCGGCAGCTGAAGGGCGCCCTGCGCGACCAGACGCTCATCGCCGGCGTGGGCAACGCCTACAGCGACGAGATCCTGCACGCGGCGAGAATGTCCCCCTTCAAGCTGGCCGCCTCCCTGACCCCCGAGGAGACGGAGGCCCTCTACCGGGCCCTGCGCACGACTCTCACCGAAGCGGTGGAACGCTCAAGAGGGGTGGCGGCGGGCCGCCTGAAGTCGGAGAAGAAGTCCGGCCTCCGCGTCCACGGCCGCACCGGTCAGCCCTGCCCGGTCTGCGGCGACACCATCCGGGAGGTCTCCTTCAGCGACTCCTCCCTCCAGTACTGCCCCACCTGCCAGACGGGCGGCAAACCGCTGGCGGACCGGAGGTTGTCGAGACTGCTCAAGTGATCCGACGTGCTCAGCCGGGATCCAGCGTCACCAGATGCTCCCCGCCCGACGTCCTGACCTCGTAGTGGTCGATCTGGTCGGCGTGGAAGGTGGAGCTGCCCATCATGGTGTTGTCGTCGGTGGCGTGCCCGGTGGCGTTCCAGCCGGTGACGGTCTCCTCCTTGCCGTCGCGGCTGATCGCGACGAGGTGACAGGCGCGGGGGCCGGACTCGTCCTTGACCTTGAGCTCCACCTGGGTGCCCCAGTCCTCGTCCTCGGTGGTGACCTGGGCCCACACGCCGGACCGGACGTCGGTGGCCTCGACACTGGTGGTCCCGCCCGGGTCGCCGCCCGCCGTCAGCGCGAGGGTGGAACCGCCCACCGCCAGGACCACCGAGGCGGCGACGGCGTACAACAGCCGCCTGCGGCGCGCCCGGTGGCGCGTCGCGACCTCGCCGAGGAGGCGGTTGAGGAGCTGGGGGCCGGGCTGCGCCATCGGGTGCACGACGCGCGGAGTCGCCCGGCGGTAGAGCATCATCTGGCGGGTCACAGGACCGAACTCGGTCACGTGTGCCGCGCACTTGGGGCACTCCATGAGGTGGTCCTCGAAGCGGAAGGCCTCCGCCTCATCCAGCACGCCGAGCGCGTACGCGCCGACGTCGCGATGCCTCTCCAAGGACCTCATGCGGAAACCTCGTGCCGTTGAGTGTGGGTGGGGTTACTGGTTGCTCCCACCGGTACGCACCAGCCCGCCGAATCACTCAAGGCATACACAGAATCGTGACCAAGGGATTCGGAGCGGTCGGCCCCGCGGATTGGTCCGAATCGAAAGGAATCTAGAACAGGTGGATGGCGAGGTGACCGAGGGGCAGACCGAGCTGCCACGCCGGTGTCCACACCTTCGGACCCTCGTCCTCACCAACCCCCGCCCCGCCGCCCGGCACGGCGTTCAGATCGGGCGCGAGCAGCTCCGTCTCCTCCAGCCAGCGCCAGGCCGCCGCCGCGAGTTCGAGGTCCGGCGAGGGCTCGCCGGTGGCCACCGCCTCGGCGGTCAGCGCGGCCATCCGCTCGCACACCCAGTCCTGCCACGGCTGGTCGTACGCCGTCAGTGACAGCCAGTTCTCCAGCTGGGAGACGACCTGGATGCCGGAAAGCTCTCCCTCGGTGTCGGCGAGGAAGACGGTCAGCGCCAGCGCGTCCCGCCCGGCACGGAACTCGAAGGACGTCGGCGGCATCAGATCGCCGGAACGCAGTAGCTCGTCGGCGATGTACTCGGCGTACAACCAGGCCATGGGGACGAAGAGTTCGCCCCCGCCGGTGCCGTCCGTGCTCTCTTGACCTCTGTGCAGCATCCCTTCCTGCCTTCCTCCGGTGCGTGCGCGTCAGCCCGT
>NZ_KQ948673.1:33715-85474 GCF_001514145.1 Streptomyces canus | reverse complement strand
CGCCAGGACCCCATCCGGAACACGGATGAGGACAGCCGATTACTCAACCGGGGTCCTCAGCAAGGCGCTTTACGGAGGTTTGACTTTCCCATTGGTTTCACCGCAGGTCGGCCGCGTATCCCGGAAGCACCCGGCGCAGGGCCCGCAGCGCGTAGTACGCGCGGGACTTCACCGTACCGGGCGGAATTCCGAGGATTTCGGCGGCCTCCGCCACACTCGTCCCCTGGAAATACACCAGCACCAGGACTTCACGGTGCTCCGGAGTGAGTGTCTTCACAGCTTCGCGTACGTCGAGGGCGGCGGCCGCCCGTTCGGCGTGATCGGCGCACACCCGGGCGTTCTCCAGCACCGCGTCGCCGACCTCGGCGGGGCGTGCCTGCCGGGCCCGCCGCGCGTCGATCGCGAGCCGGCGTCCCACGGTCAGCAGCCAGGGCCGTACGGACTCGAAGGCGTCGGCGCGCAGCGCCTCGGGATGCTGCCAGGCGCGCACGAGGGTCTCCTGCACCAGGTCCTCGGCGCGTTGCCGGTCGCCGTCACTGAGCCGGAGCAGGAGCGCGAAGAGGGGCCGGCCGTGCTCCCGCTGCAGTGCGGCGAGCTCGTGCTCGGCGGTCGTCCCGTTCGTGAGGGTGGTTCCGGCCGTCATGGCCGTATGGCACCTCAGCACGGGGCCGGGGGACAGGGCGCGCACAAGGATCTGCGGCGGACGGTCGATCGCGTCGACGAACGGTTCGGTGAACGGTCCGTTCCGCCTCCCTTCCGCGTCCCGTCCACCCCGGACGGGTCAAGAAGGCGGCCAGACCGTTTGCGGACACGGACAAGCTCATACCTATTCGTCAGCAAATATGACCACAGTGGGGTGAGCTGATGATTGCACGCAGACGGCAGGTTGCCCTGGCCCTCACGGCACTTCTCGCCGGGGGCGCCGCCTGCCAGGCGCACGACCACGAGACCCCCGGGCACCCGGCCCCGGCCGCCGTCGCACCGCGCGGCTTCACACTCGTCGCCTCCGGTGACGTCCTGCCGCACAGTTCGATCATCGACCGGGCCCGCTTCGACGGCGGCGGGCACGGCTACGACTTCCGCCCGATGCTGGCCGGAATCCGATCCGTCGTCTCCCGCGCCGATCTGGCGCTGTGCCACATGGAGACCGTCTACGGCGCGAACGGCGACTACACCGGCTACCCGACCTTCAAGTCACCGCCCGAGGTGGCCCAGGCGCTTGCCGCCACCGGCTACGACGGCTGCTCCACCGCCTCCAACCACAGCCTCGACGACGGCTCAGGCGGCATCCGACGCACCCTCGACGCCCTGGACCGCGCGGGCGTACGGCACGCCGGATCGGCCCGCACCGAGGCCGAGTCGCGCGCCGTCACCGTCCTGCGTGCCGGGTCGGCGAAGGTCGCCCACCTCGCCTACACCTATGACACCAACGGCTTCCCGCTGCCCCAGGGGCAGCCCTGGGCGGTCGACCTGATGGACGAGAAGAAGATCCTGGCGGACGCCCGTGCCGCTCGGAAGGCGGGCGCCGACGTGGTCGTCGTATCGCTGCACTGGGGCACCGAATGGCAGGACGCGCCCGATGAGCAGCAGATGGCCCTGGCGCGCGATCTGACCGCCGCCCGCACCGGGGGGCGGCCCGACGTCGACCTGATCCTCGGCACCCACGCCCATGTCCCGCAGGCGTACGAGAAGGTCAACGGCACCTGGGTCGTCTACGGCATGGGCGACCAGATCGCGGGCGAGATGTTCAACCACGAGGGTGCCCAGGACCCGCGCGGCAACCAGTCCACCCTCGGCCGCTTCACGTTCGCGCCGCCCGCCCGGCCGGGTGAGCGCTGGCGGGTCACGAAGGCGGAGTTCCTGCCGCAGATGTTCGACGTGGACGCCGGCCGGGTGGTGAACCTCAACCAGGCGATCGCGCGGGGCGCCGATCTCGAGGGCGTCCGTGACCGGATCCGGGAGGTGGTGCTGAGCCGGGGCGCGGCCAAGGACGGGCTGGCGATGGGGTAGTGGGTCAGTCCACCTCCACATGGTCGAAGGTCCGCAGCATCTCCTTCAACACACGTACGCACGCCCGGAGTTCGGCATCGGTCAGCTCGCCGCCGCCGACCTGCCGGTTCAGGGCGTGCTCGCGGGCGAGGATCGCGGTGATGACGGCCACGCCCTCGTCCGTGATCCGGATCAGCGAGGACCGCTGGTGGGCGGGGTTGGGCGTGGCCTCCGCCCAGCCCCGGTCCATCGCGTCATTGGCCATGCGCTGCACGAACTGCCGGGTCAGCGCCATGATCCGACCCATCTGGGGGACCGTCATGGGCCCGTACCTGTGCAGCAGGACGAGGACGGAACGCACGCCGACGGACACCCCCCCGACCGCCTCGTCCTGCTCCAGTTTGCGCAGGCCGCGTCGGTAGAGCGCGCCGACGAGGTCGAACACCTCGCTGACCCGGTGGCCGAGATCGTCGGGGGGCAGTGGTTCGTCGATGTCGTTCACCCGCTCATCATGCACCGGCTCATCATGACAACTGGGTTGTCAAAGTTTCCCGAACATGACACCTTGGTTGTCATGACAGCTGCTTCGGAACTGAGCTACTTCGCGTCCGCCGACGGGGACATCGCCTATCTCGACACCGGAACCGGCGACCCCGTCGTCCTGCTCCACGCCGGCTACGTCGACCACCGCCTCTTCGAGGCCCAGACACCGGTCCTCGCCGAGGAGTACCGCGTCATCGCCGTGGACATCCGCGGCCACGGCTGGACCGCCAACGCGACCAAGCCCTTCCGCTGGGCCGACGACCTCGCAGACCTGCTGCGCCATCTCGACGTGGGCCCCGCGGTCCTGGTCGGTGTCTCGATGGGCGGAGCCGTCGCCGGTGACGCGGCGATCGAGTATCCGGAACTGGTCCGGGGGATCGTCGTCAGCGGGGCCTCGGTCAGCGACTTCCAGTACACCCACGAGGCAACCCGGAAGATCATGGCCGAATCCCACCGGGCCCTGCACGCGGGCGACATCGAGGGTTGGCTGAAGATCTTCCTCAGGGCCGTGAGCGGTCCGTTCCGCTCGCCCGACGAGCTCGACCCGCGCATCCTGGAGCACCTGCGCGACATGGCCGTCCACACCGTCACCAAGCACACACCGGGCGAACGGGACTGGCACGTACCCATGACCGACACCTGGGCCCGGGTCCCGAAGATCGACGTCCCGGTGCTCATGGTCAACGGCACGCTCGACGTGCCGGACCTGATCGCCGACGCGGAACTCTTCGCCGGCACCGCCCCGAACGGCCGCTCGGTGCTGGTGGAGGGCGCCTCGCATCTCCCCAACCTGGAGAAGCCCGAGGAGTTCAACGCGATCGTGCTGGACTTCCTGCGCTCGCTCTGACGCTCCACCGCCGACCGCAGCGTCGTGCTGCGCCTGCTGGGGGACACCCCCCAGACCCGCGCTGCCCGCGCCGATGACGCCGCCTACGCCGATTGCGGTCGGCTGCCACAGTCCGGGTGACCGCCCCAGGCCCGGGCCCGCGTCGGCCTCCGTCTCCTCGACGCGCTCGATCGGTTTGCGGCGGAGAATTCCCTCGCCCCTACGGAGCCGGGCCGTGCGCCTCATCTCTTCGCGCACGGCAAACGGCTGACGGTGGATCATGACGGCAATACGTCTGGGGCACGTGAGCTGAACGGCTGTTCAGGAGGAGGGGGCCGGAGTAGTTTGCCGCGCAACCACAGCGCAGCGGTCTCGGAGCATCCGACATGACCAGTGAGCCGCACAGCCCTCTTCAGACCTTCCGGTTGCCCGCCGCGGTGCGCGACACGCACGACGACCGCGCCCTCGGCCGGGCTCTGGTCGCCGCATGGCAGTCCGACGGCATCTTCCAGATCCGCGCCACCCGTACCCAACAGGAGGCGACAGAACGGGCGTTGGCCGAGTCCAGGACGTTCTGCCGCAGAGCGCTGAACGAGAAGGCCCGCCATGTCTCGGACCTGAGCTACAGCGGTTACGTGGCCTCCGGCGAGGAGGAGACGGCCGGGGAGCGGGACGGCTCGGAGATCTTCACGGTGTGCCCCGACATCCCGGCGGACGACCCTCGCGTCATCGACCGGTGGCCCTGTCACGGACCGGTGCCCTGGCCCTCAGCCGGCTACGCCCGCGCCATGAAGGACTACATGACGGTCGTCGGCGAGATCGGCGGGCGCCTGCTCCGGCTGACGGCACTGGGGCTCGGCCTCGACGACCCCGACCGCTTCACCCGGCTCACCACGGACGGCTGGCACCACATGCGCGTCCTGCGCTTCCCGCCCGCCGACGCCACCTCGCAGCGCGGCATCGGCGCCCACACCGACTACGGTCTGCTCGTCATCGCCGCCCAGGACGACGTGGGCGGCCTCCACATCCGGCCGCCCGTCCCGGGAGAGCGACGCGGCCGCAACTGGCTGCCCGGCGAGTCGATGGCCGGCCGCTACGAACACGAGGAGCCCTGGACCTACGTCACCCCGGTCGCGGCCGTTTTCACCGTCTTCCCCGGCGACATCATGCAGTTCATGACCGGCGGTGCCCTCCTGTCGACCCCGCACAAGGTCCGACTCGCCGCCCGCGAGCGCCACACCCTCGCCTATTTCCACGAACCGGCCTTCGACGCCGTGGCCCGCCCGCTCGACGCTCCGGACTCCGCCGAGTACATCCACTACGGCACCCACTTCACCCGGATGTTCATGCGCTGCTATCCCGAGCGCGTGACCACGGCCCGTATCGAGGCGGAGGGCCGGCTGAAGGTACTGGACCGGCTGCGCGAGGAGGCGCTCGCCTGACCCCGAACGGGCTTACGGCACCACGGTCACCGGCCAGCGCCCCGCCTTGACCAGCCGCACCGCGACGGAACCGACGATCCGGTGGCCGGCCTGCTCCGAGGCTCCGACGACGACCGCGTCGGCCTTGAGCTCGTCCGCCGCCTTCGTCAGCCCGCTGTAGGGGTCGCCGCGGAAGGTGTGGAACTCCCAGCGCACATCGAATATCCCCTTGTTCTGCTCGGTCGCGTGCCGGATCTGGGCGACCAGGTCCTCGGCGATCTCGTCGGTCGTCTCGGCCACCGGCGCGCCGAGCGCGGCGCCCGAGGCGATCACCGGCTGGACGTACACGACGGCGAGCAGCGCGTGCTGCCGCCGGGCCAGACCGCCGGCGTATGCCGCGGCGCGGAGCGAGGAGTCGGAGCCGTCCACGCCGACGACGATGACCTTGGGCCCGTCCGTGCCCCGCTCGAACTGGTGCGCATGCTGTTCCGTCACGGCTGTGAGGCTATCGGAAGCCGCAGGTCCGGGCGGCAGACGGGGCCCGTCGACATCCGTGCGCAAGTTTCGCGGAGAGAGGGCACTCGAAGGGCGGGCCGCGAGCGGGCCGACACCCAAGCCCGCCGCCGCCCTCGGCCCCCGGCCTCGACGGAGGGGACGAGGCCGGGGCCGAAGCCGATTGCCCTCGTACGCCGTCGGCCTGACGTTCCGCCATGCCGCTCGGGCACGTTTTCGCTGGACCGGGCGGGTGTATTCGTGCCGCCACACCGGTGTTGCTGAGGTGCGTCGGAGCTGCGCCGGGCGACTGATGAGTCATGACGAAGGATCAGTTGCTCACACGGCTGTCGTCGACGGCGGCGGCGGTGCTCACCCGGCGTCGGGCCCTGCTGGCCGGCGCCGCCGCGGTCGGGGCCGCCGGCACGGCCGGAGTGCTCGCGGCGGTCACCGGCGAGAAGCCGGTCGGGCCGGCGCTCCCCGCCGCCGGCCCGCCGGCCCACCGCGCGGTCAGGTCCTCGGCCTACCGCCTCCAGCCCCTGACCGGATACGGCCCGCCGCACGCCACCAGCCGGAAGACGCTGGTGCGCCACGAGCCGTTGCTGAAGGTCTCCGGGCGCGGCAGGACCATGGTGCTGACCTTCGACGACGGACCCGACCCCCGCTACACCCCGCACATCCTGGACACGCTGGCCGAGTACGACGTACGGGCGATGTTCTTCGTGTGCGGGGAGATGGCGGTGAACAACCAGGATCTGCTGGCCCGGATGTCCGACGAGGGACACGTCGTCGGCAACCACACCTGGTCCCACCCGCTGCTCACCCGGCTCACCCGCTCCCGCATTCGTTCCGAGATGGAACGCACCTGCGACGTCATCGAGGACGCCTACGGCGAGCGGCCCGAATGGTTCCGTGCTCCCTACGGCGCCTGGAACCGCGCTGCCTTCCAGCTCGGCGCCGAGCTCGGCATGGAACCCCTCGCCTGGACCGTCGACACCCTCGACTGGACCACCCCGGGCACCCGCCGCATCGTCGGCGCGGTGGAGCACGGCGCCGCCCCCGGCGTCGTGGTGCTCTCGCACGATGCCGGGGGCGACCGCTCCCAGAGTGTCCGGGCGCTGCGTGACTATCTGCCGCAGCTCATCGATTCCGGCTATCACCTCACCGTCCCGCGACGGCAGTACGTATAGGCGGAACGCGCCCGCCGGGTCGGGGAACGCTCAGCGCACCTCGACCAGGCGGGCGAAGGCGACGACGTTTCCGTCGTAGCCGTTGTTCTTGGAAAATCCGCCCCCGCAGGTGATGACCCGCAATTCGGGGGTTCCCTTGGAGCCGTAGACACGGTCTCCGGGGAAATTGTTCTTCTCGAAGACCTCGATGCCGTAGATCTCGAAGACGGCCGTCTTTCCGTCCTTGCGCCTGATCTCGACGCGATTTCCCTTCTTCAGGGCCCCGAGTGCGTAGAACACGGCGGGGCCCTGTTTGTTGTCGACATGGCCGACGACGACCGCGGTGCCCTTCTCGCCGGGGGAGACCGCGCCGGTGAACCAGCCGGCCAGATTAGGGTCCTCCGGCGGCGGCGCGCCGACCCAGCCGTCCGAGTCCAGGCCGACCGGCAGCATCGGCGCGTCGACCCGGATCGCCGGGATGGAGACCCGGTCGGGCGCGGCGTACGGCAGGGGAGCGGGGGCGCTGCCGAAGGCGGAGCCGTGCACCCGGCTGTCCGCCGCGGCCGCCGACGCGGGCTGCGGCGGGCCGACGTCGAACTCCCCCGAACCGTTCCGAATGAGGGCGAGACCGGTCAGCAGAACAAGCGCTATCACGCCCCAGGGAGCGCGCTTCTTCCGCTGCTCCTCCTCTTCGGCCAGCCCGGCCAGCTCGGACGCAGACATTGACTTCCCCTCTCGACGCGGCCGTCGCCACGTCATTCGCGCATACGAGAACGCTAAGTCCCGCGCGCGCAACCGGCGACGGGGCGGCGGCGAACGGGTGGCATCCGGACGCGGCTGGTGCGCCATCCGAGTTGCCGTGAGCAGGAATTTTCTGACGGTCCGTGACCTGCGGAGATATCCGATTGTGCGCTTTTCGTTCGGCGTGTCCTCTCACCGGTACGGACCAGTGCCGAAATGCGGGCTTGCGCACGGCATCTGAGGGTCTTTATGGGAGGCGTTTTCTCGCCGATCCACCGGGGACCGTTCCCGGGGCGTCTCCCGCGGAGGATTCACATGCGTACTACTCGTGCCCTGGCGGCCGCCGGCGCCGCGGTCGCCGTGCTCGGACTCGCCGCCCCGGCGGCCGTCGCGCGGGACGGCATGAACCTGAGCCCCAGCAATGTCGTCGCCCTGCCCAACGTCATCGCCCGGGGCGGCCAACTGACCATCACCGTCAACAACTGCACCGGCAACGCCACCGCGAGCTCGGACGCGTTCCGGACGATCAGACTGCGGACGGGGGCCAACAACCTGGCGACGGGACGCGCCACGGTCAACCGGAACGCGGCCACGGGATCGCACAGCATCCACGTCGTCTGCGGCAACGGCACCGTGATCAACCCCACGGCCTTCACCGTCATCGGCGGAGTCCGCGGCGGGCTCGGTGGCAGCAGCTCCGCCGGGGCCACCCCGACCGACATGGCCATCGGCGGCGGTCTCGTGGCCCTGGCCGTCATCGGCGGCGGGGTGTTCTGGATGCGCCGGCGGTCCGAGAAGCACATCTGATCTCCGCCCCCTTCGGAGACTTCCGACCGCACGTGGCACAGGCCTTCGCCCCGGATTCCGAGAGGAACCCCCGGGGCGGAGGTCTGTGCGCCCGGCGGAGCCGTCACGCGTCGTCCTCGTCGGTGCGACGACGGGAGAAGTAGTACGCCGCCCCGATCGACCCCGTGATCAGCGCGGCGCCCATGACGAGCTCCTTGAGGTCGAACCCGGCGATGCTGGTGCCGCCCTCACCGGCATGCACACCCCGGTCGGGGTGGAGCGGCACCGGTGTGGGACCGTCCGGGCGGCCGCCGGTGACGGTCACACTCGTGGACCCGCTCACGCCGTCGCACGTGAACGTCACCCGGTACACCGAACCGGGTCTGGCGTCCCAGTCGACGACGGCCGTCGCGTAACTCTTGTGCGGCGGGATGATGACGGTGTCGAGGACCGCCGACGTCACGGTCGCCGAGCCCCTGCAGCCGCCGTGGTTCCGTTCCAGCAGGAGGGCCACCTGTCCGCCCGCGGCGACGGTCGAGGGCAGGACGCTGAAACCGAAGGGAGTGATGTCGGTTTCCTTCGCCACGGCGGCCGGTGCGGAGAAGGTCAGGGCGGTCACGCCCAGCAGTGCGGCCGAAGCGACGCGTATCGCGCGCATGGTGGTTCCTCCGGTCCCCGAGGAGCAGCTGCGGACCTTTTCCGCCTTCGCCGGAAATGCACCTCGATGACCGAAACGCTAGGAACAGGTGTACGCCTGCGCGATCGCTGTCGCTCCGAATGGGGCACGCGTGTGGGCCGATCGGGGGACGCCGACGGTGTGTCGGGCGCCGGACGTCCCCCGGATGTGTCCGCGGTGGGACGCCGTCAGCCCTTGATGTCCGGGAAGAGGGCGAAGAACGGCTCCGCCGACGCCGTGATGCCCCGGCTGTACGGGGCGTCGAAGTCCCAGATCAGGAAGAGCAGGAAGGCGATCAGCGCGGAGAACAGGCCGGCCAGGATCAGCTCGCGTGCCGTACGCCGGATCTGCAGCGCGAAGACCATGCCGATGGTGACGACGCCGCCGCCCAGCAGACCGAACCAGACCACCCCGGGCATGGTGGGCTCGACCGAGTCGGCGCGGGCGTTGCGGGCCTGGTCCACGGCGGCCACCTGGTCGATGAGCGGCTGGTAGGCCTGGGCCTCGAAGTCGGTCCTCGGCTGGTAGGAGGTGACGTCCGTGCGGAGCCGGCCGAGGAGCTCGGTGCCGCGCCCGGTCATGCGGCGGTGGTCGGCCATCTCCTTCCACTCGGTCGTGACGACGTGTCCGACATAGGCGTTGACATCGTCCCGAATACGGTCACGGGCGTCGGCCGGATAGACCTGGACCCGCTCCGAGATCTCGTGCAGCGCCTGGGCCTCCGCCTGGACGTGGTCCTGGGCGGAGCTGCGGGCCTCCCAGACGCCCGCGATGGCCAGACCCAGGACGATGGCGTACACCACCCCGATCCACATCGTCATGTACTCGATGACGTCGGGGGTCTCGCTGGGATCCTCGTCCACGGGTGCGGCCTTGTGGCGGATGAGCGTGATGGCGACCACCACGGCGCATGCGGCCAGCATCGCGAGGATGAGAACAAGCCATTCCGGCAAGGGATGCCTCCAGGATCGGCACTAGCGGGGCCGCAGGGCGGCCACGGCGACCACCGCGGGCGCGGTGATGAGCAGGACGTAGATCACGGGCGAGGTCGTGCTGTGCGTGCGCCGTTCGGGCGCCTTCGCGTGGTGGTAGGCCGGATAGGTCACCGGAGTCGCGGAGGGGCCCGGGGCCGGACTGGGCGGTGGCTTCCGCGTCGGGGTCGGGGTGGGAGCCGGTGCCGGGGTGGGCGCGGGGGGCGGCGGCGTGGGTCGCGGGCGCGGTGCGGCCGGTTGCGGTGCCGGTGCGGGCGGTGCGGGCGGGGGAGGCGGTGGCTCGGGGGTCGGCGTCGGCTTCGGCGGCTTCTGCGTCGGCGTCGGCGTGGGGTCGGGAGGGGGAGTAGGCGTACACGGAGGCTCGGGGGGTGGGGGAGTGGGAGTGGGCGGGGGTGGAGGCTCGGGCTTCGGGCACGGCGGGAAGGCGGGCCAGGTGGAGCTGCCGGCGACTGCCACCGCCACCGCCTGTGCGCCGTCGGGGCCGGCGGAGGCGTAGGCGCAGGCATCCGCCTCGGCCACCCCGGCCGTGGGGCCGATGAGCGCCCACGTCAACGTCAGGAGGGCCAACACCCGTATGGCGGAGGCGGATTGGGGTGATTCGGGTCGATGCACGACGGCGATCATGAGGCCTGTCACGCCCTCTCACGCGCGGGCGCGAAGGGATTGACCCGAAGGAGGGACAAAGGGCCGTTCGGTGTTTGAATTCCGGGCGCCCGTCCGCCCGATGGGGGGTACATCTGTGCGGTCCGGGGCGGGTGTGGTCACAGCTTCCGAAAAGAAATATGCGGGACGGTTGAACACAACCCCTGCTCCGCTGCGTACCCATGGTCGTGCGGCGGCGCAGCAGGGCGCTGCAACACCCTTTTGAATTATGGGGAGTTGACGATGAAGACCTCCTGGCGGAACGCCTCACTCGTGGCAAGCGCCGCGGCGGTGCTGGTGCTGACGACGGCGTGCGGTCAGGAAGGCGGCACGTCGTCGGTGGGCAGCCAGAACGTCGGTGCCACGGCGGCGGCGGGCGGTTACGGCGGTGTCGGCTCCGGTATCGGGACCGGTACCAGCCCGAGCGCCAGCTCGACCGTGGCCGGTGGCCAGGGGAACCTGGGAGCGCAGTCGGCCTCGGCCGGCAAGCTCGAGGTTTCCGCGAATGCCGAGCTCGGGGACGTGCTGACCGACAGCGCCGGTCTCAGCCTCTACCGCTTCGACGAGGACACCGCCGAGCCGCCGAAGTCGAACTGCAACGGCGACTGCGCGACCGCCTGGCCGCCGGTACCCGCGAACGACGCCTCGGCCGGCGCCGGTATCGACAAGGCGCTGCTCGGTGAGGTGACCCGGGCCGACGGCAGCAAGCAGCTGACCATCGGCGGCTGGCCGGCCTACCGCTACGCGAAGGACACCAAGGCCGGCGATCTGACCGGCCAGGGCGTGGGCGGCAAGTGGTACGCGCTGGCGCCCACGGGCAAGAAGGCGTCGGTCGCCAGCCTGCCCGGACTGTCCACGCGCAACGACCCCAACCTGGGCGAGATCGTCGTCGACAAGAACGGCATGACGGTCTACCGCTTCGCCAAGGACAAGGCCTGGCCCGAGCCGGTTTCCAACTGCGTCGGTGCCTGCCTGGAGAAGTGGCCGGTCGTGGCGCCGGTGTCGGCGAACGACACCAAGGACGTCCAGAAGAAGGGCCTGATGAGCTTCACCCGCTCCGACGGCGCCAAGCAGCAGACGGTCAACTGCTCGCCCATCTACACCTTCTCGGGCGACAAGCAGGCCGGAGACACCAACGGCCAGGGTGTCGGCGGCACCTGGTACGCCGTCCGTCCCAACGGAGAGATGGTCGGCGTCTCCGACAAGTGACGGCGGTCCAGCCCGAACCACCGGTCCGCCCCCTCCGCGCCGCACGGAGGGGGCGGGCCGGTTTTGCCGTCATTCCCCCCAACTCCCCGCGAGTCGGCGCCTGATCCGGAACTCTCCGGAGTGCGGCGCCTACTTTTCGTAGGGGATCCACGGCATTCCGCAGCGGCACGTGCCGCAGGCAGTGACCGGGAACGGACGGTCAATTTCCGTTTCCACTCGCTCCATTGGCGGTCGATCAGTAGCCTCAGCTCGAACACCGGATCGTCTACGCCTTGGAGAGATACATGGAGCGTCCCGCCTGGGCTCCCCGGAGCATCGACATCTCGGTGCCGAGTGTCTCGCGTATCTACGACTTCTACCTGGGCGGTTCGCACAACTTCGAGGCCGACCGGGAGGCGGCCCGCAGGGTCATGGAGTTCGCACCGGGGCTGCCGAAGACCATGCAGGCGAACCGGGCCTTCCTGCGGCGGGCGGTGCGGTTCGCCGCAGACGAGGGCATCACCCAGTTCCTGGACATCGGCTCCGGCATCCCGACCTTCGGCAATGTCCACGAGGTCGCCCAGAGTGCCCGCCCCGGCGCCCGTGTCGTCTACGTCGACCACGACCCGGTGGCCGTCGCGCACAGCCAGGCGGTCCTGGAGGGCAACGCGGACGCGGGAGTCGTCGCCGCCGACCTTCGCAAGCCCCGGGAGATCCTCGCCAGCCCCGAGGTTCAGCGCCTGATCGACCTGAACCGGCCGGTGGCACTCCTTCTCGTTGCCATACTGCACTTCGTGGAAGACGCGGACGACCCCTACGGAGCGGTGGCGGAGCTGCGCGACGCACTCGCGCCCGGCAGCCTGCTGGTGCTCACGCACGCGTCGTACGAGGGAATTCCGCTTCCGCCGGAGCGGACCGAGGGTGCGGTGGACGTGTACAAGGACATTCGCAACCCGCTGATCATGCGCTCGCGCGAGGAGATCGCGCGGTTCTTCGAGGGGTACGACATGGTGGAACCGGGACTGGTGTCGCCGCCGAGGTGGCGGCCCGAGTCGGCGACCTGGAACCCCGACGACGAGGATCCGTGGGCCTTCTCCGGGTTCGCCGGCGTGGGGCGTACCGCGTGATCGCCGAGCCGGACGGGCCGGAGGACAGACTGCGCCGGTTCGCGACGATCTGGAGCCGGGCCGTGTTCCCGGTGACGTCGACGTCCGCGACCCGGCCGGAGTTCGAGGAACAACTGCTGCCGCTGGCCCGCCGGTTGAGCGAGGCGCTCGCGGCAAGGGTCGTCGACACGGACGAGGGCCGGGCGGTCGGCGCCGCCCTCGTCGACGCGCACTGCACGGATCCGGAGGCGCTGACCCGCTCCCTGGACTGCGTCGACGCCTATCTGGTGCTCTACTGCGGCGGCGACGGCGACCGCGAGGACCTGCGGTCGCGTTCCGCACGCCTCCAGCACGCCATGGCCGCCGGGTTCGCGCACGCGCTGCGGGAGCGGACGCTGGCCGAGCAGGAGGCCATCGCACAGGCCGCCCTCGAGGCGCAGGGCGTGGTGGCACAGGCGCTGCACGCGACGGAAGCCCGGTTCCGCGCGGTGTTCGAGGGCGCGGCCATAGGGATCGGCATCGCCGACCTGGACGGCAACGTCCTCCAGGTCAACGGCGCGCTGCTGCGCATGTTCGGCATCACCGACCAGACCATGCGCGGCCGCAGGGTCCAGGAGTGGACCCACCCCGAGGACGCCCCCCAGACCTGGACGCTCTACGACGAGCTCGTCCGCGGTGAGCGCGAGCACTACCACCTCGAAAAGGCCTTCTACCGCCCGGACGGAACGGTCCTGTGGACCAACCTGACGGTCTCCCTGCTGCGCGACGCCGACGGCGTCCCGCAGTACCAGCTCGCCCTCATGGAGGACACCACCGAGCGCCGGCTGCTCAACCTCCGGCTGCGCTACGAGGCCACGCACGACGCGCTCACCGGACTGCCCAACCGCACGCTGTTCTTCGAGCGCCTGGAGAAGGCGCTGAACGCGGGCGAGGGCCAGCGGTTCGGCCTGTGCTACCTCGACCTCGACGGCTTCAAGACCATCAACGACAGCCTCGGCCACGCGGCCGGCGACCGGCTGCTCGTCGAGGTCGCCGACCGGCTCCAGTCGTGTGCGACCGCCCCGGGCGAGATGGTGGCCCGGCTCGGCGGTGACGAGTTCGTGGCGCTGACCACCGGCCCCGACACCGAGAGCGAGGTCGACGACCTCGCGGCGCGCATCATGAACGTGCTGCTCGCCCCGGTCCGTATCGACGGCCGCGAGCTGACCGTGCGCGGCAGCATCGGCATCGTCGAGGGCCCCACGGGCGAGCGGGGTCCGGCGGAGGTCCTGCGCAGCGCCGACATCACCATGTACCGGGCCAAATCGGCGGGCGGCAACCGCTTCGAGCTGGCCGACCCGGAGGCCGACGCCCGCGCCATCACCCGGCACGGGCTGACCACGGCGCTGCCCGCGGCCCTGGACCGCGGCGAGTTCTTCATCGAGTACCAGCCGCTGGTCCACCTCGGCGACGGCAGTGTGCGGGGTGCCGAGGCGCTGGTGCGCTGGCTGCATCCGCAGCACGGGGTGCTCGGCCCGGACCGGTTCATCCCGCTCGCCGAGCACACCGGGCTGATCGTGCCGCTCGGCCGCTGGGTCCTGGAGCAGTCGGTACGGCAGGCCCGTGAATGGCGGGAACGGTACGGGGAGAACCCTCCCCTGAGGATCAACGTCAACCTCTCGCCGTGCCAGCTCACCCACCCCGGCCTGGTCCAGGACACCGTCGACATCCTGGAGCGCGCCGGCGTCGAGCCGGACGCCCTCTGCCTCGAAGTCACGGAGTCGGCCCTCATCGGCGCCGACGACGACCTCCTCAAGCCGCTGCGTCGGCTCGCCGAGATGGGCGTCGACATCGCCCTGGACGACTTCGGCACGGGCTACTCGAACCTGGCGAACCTTCGCCGCCTCCCGGTCAGCGTCCTGAAACTGGACCGCTCCTTCACCCAGAGCATGCAGCAGTTCCCCGCCGATCCCGTCGACCTCAAGATCGTCGAAGGTATCGTTTCGCTCGCCCACGGTCTGAACCTCGCGGTGACGGTCGAGGGGGTCGAAACCGGGGCCCAGGCCGAGCAGTTGCGGATACTGGGCTGCGACACGGCCCAGGGCTGGTACTACGCCCGCCCGGGCCCGCCGGAGCGGCTGCACGAGCTGGCGCTGGTGGACGCGACGGGCTGAGCGCACCTCCCGCGGCCGAGCCGTAGGTCGATGACCACGACGTGGCCCGAGTCTGCGCACGGCGCGACCGTCATGGGGGTAGGTGCGGGGCCATCGTCTGCGGGGTACGCCGGGGACATGTGGGGCGCCGTGCTACCGGTTCCCCGCGGACCGGCGACGGGCCCGGTGGTGCCCGCGCACCCCGCCAGCACCGTCAGCGCCCCGCCCATCACGACGATCCGCCGCGTCATCCGCCCACCCTGCGCAAGAAAACCCCGTGCCGCGACCGCTCAGCGCTCCAGGAGCATCCGCTGCAACTCCCGTGCCGCTCGCGGCGGAGCCACGTCGCTGCGGTGGGCCAGCGCGATCGTCCGGTGCAGGCCGGGACGGGCGAGCGGGGTGACCCGCAGCCCCCGGCCCGAGCGCGTGGCGACCATGCGCGGTACGACGGCCACCCCCAGGCCCGCCCGGACGAAGCCCAGCACCGCGTCCATCTCCCCGCCCTCCACCGCGAAGTCCGGCTCGAAGCCCTCGGCGCGGCACGCGGCCACGGTCAGTTCGCGCAGGTCGTAGCCGTGCCGGAACATCACCAGGGGCTCGCTCTCCAGGTCGGCGACGCGCACGGTACGGCGGCCGGGGCCGCCCGGGGCCGGCGCCTCCGGCGAGGACACGACGACCAGGTCCTCGCGCAGCAGCTCCACCGTCGTCAGCGCCGGGGACGGCGACGGCAGCGGGAGGACCACCAGCGCCAGGTCGAGGGCGCCGCGCGCGAGCAGCCGTACGAGATCGTGGGAGCCGCCCTCCTCGATCATCAGCCGGATGCCGGGATAGCGGTCGTGGAAGGCGCGCAGCACGTCCGGCAGCAGGCCGGTGCACAGACTCGGGGTCGCGCCGAGCCGGACCCGGCCGCTGCGGAGCTGCACCAGCTCCTGCACCTCGTGCCGGGCCGTGTCCGCGTCGGCCAGGATGCGGCGGGCCAGCGGCAGCAGGGCCTCGCCCGCGTCGGTGAGCGCGATGTTGCCGCGCGCCCGCAGGAACAGATCGGCCCCGAGCTCCCGCTCGAGCGCCTTGATCTGCTGGGACAGGGACGGCTGCGCCACATGGACGAGGTCGGCGGCGCGGGTGAAGTGCCGGGTCTCGGCGACCGCCACGAAGTACTGAAGCTGCTGGAACTGCACCCTCGTACGATAGCCGTTCTCTATGGAATCAAGCCGGACCATGTCTTGGACCGATCGGGTCGTTCGGCTCTAGCGTCTTGACCCATGGCTCTGGCAACGCGGACGGACCGACGGCCGTCCATGGCACGCACCGTGTGGGACAGCTCCGTCGGCAAGAAGACCGTGATGGCCGTCAGCGGCCTGATCATGCTGCTGTACCTGGTCGTCCACATGATCGGCAACCTGAAGATCTTCTTCGGGGCGGGCGAGTTCAACCACTACGCGCACTGGCTGCGCACGGTCGGGGAACCGTTCATGCACTACGAGTGGACGCTCTGGATCATCCGCGTCGTGCTGGTGGTCGCCGTCGTCGCGCACGCCGTCTCGGCCTACCAGCTCAGCCGCCGCGACATCCGGGCACGGCCCAGCAAGTACGTCCACAAGAAGCCGCAGGCGAGCTACGCGACGCGCACCATGCGCTGGGGCGGGATCATCCTCGGCCTGTTCATCGTGTGGCACATCCTCGACCTGACGACCGGCACCGTGCACTCCGGCGGCTTTCAGGAGGGCCACCCGTACCAGAACGTCGTGGACACCTTCTCCACCTGGTACGGCAACGTCATCTACATCGTCGCGATGCTCGCCCTCGGCCTGCACGTCCGGCACGGCTTCTGGAGTGCCGCGCAGACCCTCGGCGTCGGCAGCCGCACCCGCGACCGTGCCCTCAAGGCCGTCGCCAATGTCCTCGCACTGCTGCTCACGGCCGGCTTCATCGCCGTGCCCGTGGGTGTCATGACCGGAGTGGTGAGCTGAACATGACGTACACCGACTACGCGACCGGCGAACCGGTCGCCGACACCAAGGCTCCGACCGGACCGGTGGCCGAGCGCTGGGACAAGCGCCGCTTCGAGGCCAAGCTGGTCAACCCCGCCAACCGCCGCAAGCACACGGTGATCGTCGTCGGAACCGGCCTCGCGGGCGGCTCCGCGGGCGCGACCCTCGCCGAACAGGGCTACCACGTCGTCCAGTTCTGCTACCAGGACTCCCCGCGCCGCGCCCACTCCATCGCCGCTCAGGGTGGCATCAACGCGGCCAAGAACTACCGCAACGACGGCGACTCGATCCACCGCCTCTTCTACGACACCGTCAAGGGCGGCGACTTCAGGGCGCGCGAGTCCAACGTCCACCGCCTGGCACAGATCTCGGTGGAGATCATCGACCAGTGCGTGGCGCAGGGCGTGCCCTTCGCACGGGAGTACGGCGGTCTGCTCGACACCCGCTCCTTCGGCGGAGTGCAGGTCTCCCGGACCTTCTACGCCCGCGGCCAGACGGGTCAGCAGCTCCTGCTGGGCGCGTACCAGGCGCTGTCGAGGCAGATCGCGGCCGGGAACATCGAGATGCACCCGCGCACCGAGATGCTCGACCTGATCGTCGTCGACGGACGGGCCCGCGGGATCGTGGCCCGCGACCTGGTCACCGGCCGCATCGACACGTACTTCGCGGACGCGGTGGTACTGGCCTCCGGCGGCTACGGCAACGTCTTCTACCTGTCGACGAACGCCATGAACTCCAACGCCACGGCCATCTGGCGGGCCCACCGCCGCGGCGCGCACTTCGCCAACCCCTGCTTCACCCAGATCCATCCGACCTGCATCCCGCGCACCGGCGACCACCAGTCCAAGCTCACGCTGATGAGCGAGTCGCTGCGCAACGACGGCCGGATCTGGGTGCCGAAGGCCAAGGGCGACACCCGTCCGCCGAACCGGATCCCCGAGGACGAGCGCGACTACTACCTGGAGCGCATCTACCCGTCCTTCGGCAACCTGGTCCCGCGCGACATCGCCTCCCGCGCCGCGAAGAACGTCTGCGACGAGGGCAGGGGAGTGGGGCCGGGCGGACAGGGCGTGTACCTCGACTTCGCCGACGCCATCCAGCGGATGGGCCGGGCAGCCGTGGAGGCGAAGTACGGCAACCTCTTCGACATGTACCAGCGGATCACCGACGAGGATCCGTACGAGGTGCCGATGCGGATCTACCCCGCCGTGCACTACACGATGGGCGGCCTGTGGGTCGACTACGACCTCCAGACCACGATCCCCGGCCTGTTCGCGATCGGCGAGGCCAACTTCTCCGACCACGGGGCCAACCGCCTCGGCGCCTCCGCGCTGATGCAGGGCCTGGCCGACGGCTACTTCGTGCTGCCGGCGACCATCAACGACTACCTCGCCCGCAACCCGCACCAGGACGCGGTGACCGGCGAACACCCCGCCGTGCAGGAGGTGTTGGCGGAGACCGAGGACAGGCTCAACCTGCTCCTCGCCGTCGACGGCGACCGCACGCCGGACTCCTTCCACCGCGAGGTCGGCGAACTCATGTGGGAGTTCTGCGGGATGGCGCGCACCGACTCCGGTCTGCGCAAGGCGCTGGAGCGCATCCCGCAGATCCGCGAGGAGTTCTGGCGGCGGATCAAGGTCCCGGGCACCGGCGAGGAGTTCAACCAGTCCCTGGAGAAGGCGAACCGAGTCGTCGACTACCTGGAGCTCGCCGAGCTGATGTGCCTCGACGCACTGCACCGCGCCGAGTCCTGCGGCGGTCACTTCCGCGAGGAGTCCCAGACGCCCGACGGCGAAGCCGCGCGCAGGGACGACGAGTTCGCCTACGCGGCGGCCTGGGAGTTCACCGGCACCGGTGAGGCTCCCGTCCTGCACAAGGAAGACCTGGTCTTCGAGTACGTCCACCCCACTCAGCGGAGCTACGCATGAAGCTCACCCTGCGCGTCTGGCGACAGAAGAACGCCGACGCCGACGGCGCGATGTCCACGTATGAGGTGGACGGCATCTCGTCCGACATGTCCTTCCTGGAGATGCTGGACACCCTCAACGAGGAACTCATCCTGCGCGGTGAGGATCCGGTGGCCTTCGACCACGACTGCCGCGAGGGCATCTGCGGCGCGTGCTCGCTCGTCATCAACGGCGACGCGCACGGACCCGAGCGGACGACCACCTGCCAGCTGCACATGCGGTCCTTCTCGGACGGCGACACGATCGACGTCGAGCCGTGGCGGGCGTCCGCGTTCCCGGTGATCAAAGACCTGGTGGTGGACCGGTCGGCCTTCGACCGGATCATCCAGGCCGGGGGATACATCACGGCGCCCACGGGTGCGGCACCCGAGGCCCATGCGACGCCGGTACCCAAGCCCGATGCCGACTTCGCCTTCGAGCACGCCGAGTGCATCGGCTGCGGGGCGTGTGTCGCCGCATGTCCCAACGGGGCGGCGATGTTGTTCACCTCGGCCAAGGTGAATCACCTGAACGTGCTGCCGCAGGGGGCGCCGGAGCGGGAGACCAGGGTTCTCGACATGGTCGAGCAGATGGACGAGGAGGGCTTCGGCGGGTGCACGCTGACGGGTGAGTGCGCGACGGCCTGCCCCAAGGGGATTCCGCTGGTCTCCATCACCAGCATGAACAAGGAATGGCTGCGGGCGACCCGGAAGGTCGCCAGGCGCTGAGAGACGTTCGCCGACAAGGTGCGGACGGGCGGGGTCGGACGTGGTGCTCTGGTCCGGCCCCGCCAAGGTCACTTGGAGAGGGCCGTGTCGATCAGTGCGCGGTAGCCCCCGCCCCGGGGTTGCCTTGCCCCGGCCACCGGTGGGACACCGGCCGGTCTACGGAGTCGGAGGCCCCGGACACTTTGTCCGAGCCGTTCAACCTCCGCACATCCGCACTCTCGGAACCCGTCACGTACACGCCAACCGGCGTCGGGAGAACAGGGACAGCGGCACCGCTCGCCGCCTCCGCCTGTGACCTGGAGAGTGCCATGAACGGCGTTTCCACCCTGGACCGTCCCCCGCAGAGCGTCGCCCCCACCCGCTACACCGTCGGTCTGGCCCGCGACGAGGACGACGTACGGGCCGCGCAGCGGCTGCGGCACGACGTGTTCGCCGGGGAGATGGGCGCCCTCCTGTCCACCCCGGAGCCCGGCCTCGACGTGGACGGCTTCGACGCCTACTGCGACCACCTGCTCGTCCGCGACAGCGTGACCGGCCAGGTCGTCGGCACCTACCGGCTGCTGCCCCCGGAGCGGGCCGCGGTGGCCGGACGCCTGTACTCGGAGAGCGAGTTCGACCTCGCACCGCTCGACGCGATCCGCCCGGGCCTCGTCGAGGTCGGCCGCTCCTGCGTGCACCCCGACCACCGCGACGGGGCCGTCATCGGTCTCATCTGGGCCGGGATCGCCCGCTACATGGTGGACCGCGGCCATGACTGGCTGGCCGGCTGCTGCTCGATCCCGCTCGCCGACGGCGGCGTGCTCGCGGCCGGTACCTGGGACCGGGTGCGCACCAAGTACCTGGCTCCCGAGGAGTTCCGGGTACGGCCCCTGCTGCCCTGGGAGCCGGCCGAGGGGACGCCCGCCGCCCACACCGAGCTGCCCCCGCTGCTGCGCGGCTACCTCCGCCTCGGCGCCTGGGTGTGCGGTCAGCCCGCCCACGACCCGGACTTCGGGGTCGCCGACATGTACGTGCTGCTGTCGATGCGCCGGGTCAACGCCCGCTATCTGCGGCACTTCCTTTCACTCGCCCCGGCCTGATGAGCGTCTGGCTGCCCAGCGCGCCCTGCACCCCGGGGACGTGTCTGGAGCGGACGGGGGCCGCCACGGCCGTACCCCGTGCCGTGGTGCGTCTCCTCGCGGTCACGTCGGTGCTGCTCGCCGGGATCGCGTTGCTGCCGGTCGGCCGGTTGATCCCGGCCGGCGCGGTCAGGTGGTGGTGCCGGGCGCTGGTGCGGGCCTCGGGGGTCCGGGTCCGCATGTCCGGCGCCACCACGCCCCCGGGCGGGGTGCTCCTGGTCGCCAACCACATCTCCTGGCTGGACATCCCGCTGCTCGCCGCGGTACGCCCCGCCCGAATGCTCGCCAAGTCCGAGATCCGGCGGTGGCCCGTGGCGGGATGGCTGACGGCCCGCAGCGGCGCGCTGTTCATCGAGAGGGACCGGCTGCGTGCTCTCCCGGACACGGTCGCCCGGATCGCCGACGCGTTGCGCGGGGGCTCCGCGGTCGCCGTCTTCCCCGAGGGCAGCACCTGGTGCGGCCGTGCCCAGGGTCACTTCCGTCGCGCGGTGTTCCAGGCGGCCCTGGACGCCGGGGTGCCCGTCCAGCCGGTGAGTCTGCGGTACCGCCTTGTCGACGGCGGGTCCAGTACGGCCCCCGCCTTCATCGGCGACGACTCTCTGCTCGCGTCGGTGTGGCGGGTGGTGTCGGCACGGGGACTGATGGCCGAGGTGGAGGTTGCGGACCCCGTCACCCCGGGCAGGCACCCCGACCGACGCTCACTGGCCCGGGCGGCGCAGTCGTGCTCGTGCCATGGGCGGACCGGGCAGCACACGGGCCGGCTGACACCCCGGCCGCCCGACGGGCAACAGCCATGAGCCTGCCGGACGGCGGGGGCGGTCACCGTCGGGCACCCCATGGTCAGGTGCCCGACGTCAATGCCCTTGCCAGGTAAGGGGCCGTGACGCTCTCCTCCACCCCGGCCACATCCCCCGGCGTTCCCGCCGCCACGATCCGTCCGCCTGCATCCCCGCCGCCCGGGCCCAGGTCGATGACCCAGTCCGCGCCCGCCACGACCGACATGTCGTGCTCGACGACGATCACCGTGTGGCCGGCGTCGACGAGGCCGTGGAGTTGGCGCATGAGGACCTCCACGTCGGCCGGGTGGAGGCCGGTCGTGGGTTCGTCGAGGAGGTACAGGGTGTGGGCGCCACGGACGCGCTGGAGTTCGCTCGCGAGCTTGATGCGCTGGGCCTCGCCGCCGGAGAGTTCGGTGGCGGGCTGGCCGAGGCGGAGGTAGCCGAGACCGACGTCGAGGAGGGTGGCGAGACTGCGGGCCACGGCCGGGGTGTCCGCGAAGAAGTCCGCCGCCGACTCCACGGTGAGGTCGAGCACCTGGGCGATGTTCCGTCCCCGGTACGTCACCTCGAGCGTGGCGGGGTTGTAGCGGGCCCCGCCGCAGTCCGGGCAGGGCGCATAGGTGCTGGGCAGGAAGAGCAGCTCCACGCTGACGAACCCCTCGCCCTGGCAGGTCTCGCAGCGACCTCCCGCCACATTGAAGGAGAACCGGCCCACACCGTAACCGCGTTCACGCGCCTCGTCGGTGCTGGCGAAGACCTTGCGCACGACGTCGAACAGACCCGTGTAGGTCGCCAGGTTGGAGCGCGGGGTCCGGCCGATCGGCTTCTGGTCGACCGAGACCAGACGGCCCACCCCCTCCCGCTCCTCCGTGATCTCGCCGACCAGCGTGGACTTGCCCGAGCCCGACACCCCGGTCACCGCGGTGAACACGCCGAGCGGGAACTCGGCCGTCACCCCGCGCAGGTTGTGCCGGTCGACCGGACCGACCGTCAACCGGCCTCGCCATGACCGCGCTTCACGCTTCAGCACGGGGGAGTGGTCGAACAGGAACCGAGCCGTCGCCGATTCCGCGACCTCGGCCAGCTGCTCCACCGGGCCGCTGTGCAGCACCCGCCCGCCGTGCTCACCCGCTCGCGGCCCGACGTCCACCAGCCAGTCCGCCCCGCGCATGACGTCCAGCTGGTGCTCCACCACGAACACCGAGTTGCCGGCCGCCTTCAGCCGCGCCAGCACGGTGAGGAGAGCCTCGGTGTCCGCGGGGTGCAGTCCGGCGGAGGGTTCGTCGAGGACGTACACGACTCCGAACAGCCCGGACCGCAACTGGGTGGCGAGCCGCAGCCGTTGGAGTTCACCGGCGGACAGGGTGGGCGTCGCGCGGTCCAGGCTGAGATAGCCGAGACCGAGCTCGAGGATGGGCGCGATACGGGCCTTGAGGTCGTCGGTGAGGACCCGCGCGGTCTCGCCGCGGGCGACCAGCGAGGCGGCCAGCTCGGTCAGCGGCAGCGCCGCGATGTCGGCGATCGTGCGGCCCGCGAAGGTGACCGCCAGCGCCTCCGGACGCAGCCTGCTGCCGCCGCAGACCGGGCACGGGGCGGAGACCAGGAACCCCTCGGCCTTCGCCCTGAGGGTCTGGCTCTTGGAGTCCGCGAAGGTCTTGAGGACATAGCGGCGGGCGCTCATGTACGTACCCTGGTAGGGGCGTTGAATGCGGTCGGCGTCGCGCACCGGGTGCACGGTGACGACCGGCTGCTCGTCGGTGAACAGGATCCACTCCCGCTGTTCGGCGGGCAGGTCACGCCAGGGCCGGTCCACGTCGTAACCGAGCGCGTCGAGGATGTCCCGCAGGTTCTTGCCCTGCCAGGCACCGGGCCACGCCGCGATGGCGCCCGCCCGGATCGACAGCGACGGGTCGGGGACCAGCGACTGTTCGGTCGTACGGTGGACGCGGCCCAGGCCATGGCACTCCGGGCAGGCGCCGACCGCCGTATTGGGGGAGAAGGAGTCCGAGTCGAGCCGTTCGGCGCCCGGCGGGTAGTCACCGGCCCGGGAGAACAGCATGCGCAGCGAGTTCGAGAGATTGGTGACCGTCCCCACGGACGAGCGGGACGTCGGCGCCGAACGACGCTGCTCGAGCGAGACCGCGGGCGGCAGGCCGGTGATCTCGGCGACCTTCGGCGCGCCCACCTGATGGATCAGCCGGCGCGCATAGGGAGCCACCGACTCGAAGTACCGCCGCTGAGCCTCCGCGTAGATCGTCCCGAACGCCAGCGACGACTTCCCCGACCCGGACACCCCCGTGAACACGGCCAGCACATCCCGCGGAATGTCGACATCCACCCCTTGGAGATTGTGCTCACGGGCACCGCGGACGCGGACGTACGGGTCGTGGGAGCCGCTGGGGTCGTGCATGCAAACGACTCTAACCGGAGGTGATCGTCGCCAGCCGCCGGTAGGAGTCCAGCAGGGCCTCGCGGTCGTACGTGCTGGTCGTGACCAGGACCTCCTGCGCCGCCGTCTCCTTCAGTACCGTCTCCAGCTCGTGGGCGACCTGTTCCTCGGTGCCGGCGATGTGCCCGGCGAGACCGGCCTCGTAGAAGCCGCGTTCCTTCTCCGTCATCGCGAGACCCTCGACGCGCTCCGCGGGCGGGAGCGGCGGGAAGGTGCCGTGGGTGCGGGAGTACGCCATCGCCCAGGCCTCCGGGATCAGCAGACGCCGTGCCTCCTCCGGCGTGGCGGCCACCGCGACCGTCCCGGAGATGACGACATACGGCTCCCGCGCCCAGGGTGAGGGCCGGAAATGCGCGCGGTAGTGGTCGATGCCGCGCTGCATCCTGTCGCGGCTCCTGAGGTCGCCGATGACCATCGGCAGGCCCGCACGGGCCGCGATCGCGGCTCCCTCGCCCATGGCCAGCACGAAAGGCGGCACGGTCAGGCCTTCGGCCGGCCGGGCGTGCACGCCCGTCGGGGAGGTGCCGCGGAACCAGCCCAGCAGTTCCTCCAGCTGTACGGCGAAGTCGTCGGCGTCGTCCTTGCCGCGGCCCAGCGCCTTGCGCACACCGTCGGTGAACCCGACCGAGCGCCCCAGGCCCATGTCGATCCGGCCGGGGAAGAGGGACTCCAGCACCCCGAACTGTTCGGCGACGACCAGGGGTTGGTGGTTGGGCAGCATCACTCCGCCGGTGCCGACCCGGATCGTGTCCGTGGCGGAGGCGACGGCGGCCGCCAGCACGGTCGGTGCGGAGCCCGCGACTCCCGGCACGCCGTGGTGTTCCGAGACCCAGAAGCGGTGGTAGCCCAGCCCTTCCAGCTCCCGCGCCAGCCGGACGGTGTCCCGCAGCGCCTGCGCGTTCGTGCCGCCCTCGCGGGTGCGGGAGCGGTCCAGGACGGAGAAGCGGGTGGCGGCGATCACGGAACTCACACAGGGTTCAACACGTGACCGGGTGCGGTATTCCCGCCGGAAAACCGGATGACCGCGATCGCCGCAGGTCAGCACAATGGACGGCGTGACCGTCCAGAACATCCTGCTCTCCGGCGTCGTCGGCTCGACCGCGTACGGACTCGCCCGCGAGGGCTCCGACGTGGACCGGCTCGGCATGTTCGCCGCGCCCACCGAGACCCTGCTCGGCCTGCACACGCCGAAGGAGTCCCACGTGACCACGGCACCGGACCGCACCCTGCACGAGGCGGCGAAGTGGTGCAGGCTCGCCCTCGGCGGCAATCCGACCGTGATGGAGCTGGTCTGGCTGCCGGACGAGCTGTACGAGGTGCGCACCCCGCTGGGCGACGAACTCATCGGCATCCGCGGATCGTTCCTGAGCGCCCAGCGGGTCCGGGACGCCTATCTCGGGTACGCCACCCAGCAGTTCAGGAAACTGGAGAGCCGCGCCGGCGACCACCGCACCGCCAAGCACGCCCGGCATCTGAAGCGGCTCTGCCACCAGGGCCTGGAGCTGTACACCACCGGACGGCTCGCCGTGCGCGTCGTGGACCCCGAGGAGTACCACCGCTTCGGGGACGCCGTCGCCGCCGATCCCGCCTCCGCCCGGTCACTGCTCGCCCACTACGAGACCGCGTTCGCCGAGACCCGCAGTGTGCTGCCGGACCGGCCCGACGAGCGACCGGCTGAGGCGTGGCTGCGCCGCGTCCGCGCGGAGTTCTACGACACGGCGGCGTGAGCGGGGGCCTCAGCCCTCGGGGCGCAACAGGCCGCGCTCGTACGCCTTGACCAGGTTCTGCGGGACGAGATGGGCGACGCCGGCGATCGTGACGGGCACCAGTTGGGTGGTGGCGGCCTTCCACTGCGAACGGCGGTGGCGGGTGTTGCTGCGGGACATCTTCCGCTTGGGGACAGCCATGGCGGGAACCTCCTCGGTGGGTGAGCACCGAGGACGCTACATGAAAATGGATCCCATTAACAGTCAGCGGCGGCGACGGGACCGCACCCGGGCCTCCCGCGGCGGCTCGATGAACTGCAGTTCCAGCGTGAGCGGCGGCTCGGCGACCCCCGGTCCGCCCGCGGCCGCCCACTGCACGACCTCCTCGGTGCCCTCGTCGTCCATCACGAACCCGATCCAGGCGGCCCGGCCGCCCGCCCGGCGCCCGGCGGCGGAGGGCCGCACGACGATGACGTTCGCCTGGTCGCAGGGGCCCAGGCAGTCGGTCGTACGGACCTGGAAGCCGTGCTCGGCCGCCCCCGCCCGCAGCAGCTCCAACTGCCAGGCGTGGTCGGTGCCGGGGTTTTTGCGGGCGTCGCCGCAGCAGCAGCCCCGGCAGACGACGACGGTGCAGGAGGCGGAGCCGATCAGGGAGGCGCGGGGCGTCGAGGGCATGGGAGAAGCATGATCCATACGGCTCGTGCCCCGTGCCACCGGGTCGGCCGGATCAGAACCTCGCGCCCACCGCGGCCCCGCTCCGCGGCACCAGGAACGACGGCGCCGACGGCAGTGAACCGTCGGCCCCACGTGCGCCCGTGAGCGGCGCCGGATCCGTACTCAGCACCGAGGACGCGTTCCATGTGCCGCCCAGATCCCAGGAGTTGCCGCTGGAGACGGTCGCCGAGCCGAGCGCGGCCGCCTTGGCGTCGGCGACGGACAGGTTCCCGGTCAGCTTGGCCTTGCCGCCCGAGACGTCGGTGTCGAAGCCGGTTCCGCCGTTGGCCCACGTGGAGTTGCGCGACAGGGCGAGGGCGCCGGTGTTGCCGTTGTCCGTCACGCCGTGCGCCGCGTTCTTGAAGGCGATCGAGTTGCGCAGGGTGTGCCCCACCGCCGGTGCCGGGCTGCCGCCGCCGAGCTTGAAGCCGTTGCCGTCGCCCGCGAAGTCGGGGAAGTTCCAGCGATTGAATCCGTTGCCGTACGCGATCGTGTTCTCGATGACGACCGGCGAGGTGAACTTCCAGTCGTCGAAGCCGTCGTCGACGTTGTTCCACAGCCGGGCGCCCCGCACGACGTTGCCGGTGCCCGACCCCTCCTTGATGGCCAGCCCGTCCGCGCTCTCGCCGTTCTTGCGCGGATCGCGGTTGCCGTAACTGTCCAGGTTCAGGATCTGGTTGTTGCTGGAGGCGCCCTGGAGCTGGAAGCCGGACTCGTAGTTGTCGTGGGTCTTCAGCCGGGCGAAGACATTGCCGTTGCACCCGTCGCAGTAGACGCCGTAGGGGCCGTTCACGATCTCGAGATCCGAGATCCGCCAGTAGGAGGCCTCCTGGTGGATCGCCCCCCGTTCGGCCCGCGGGATGCTGCCGCCGACCGGCGTGTGGCTCGCGGCCAGTTGCTCCCCGTCGATCACGACCCGCTCGCCCTGATAGGCGCCGAGGGAGATGGGCTGGGACGCGGTGCCGGAGGTGGCGATGGTGATGTTGTCGGTGAGCGCGTAGGTCCCGGCCCGTACCGCGATGGTGTCGCCGGGCTTCGCCAGGTCCACCGCCCGTTGGACGGTGCGCAAGGGCTGCGCGAGGGTGCCCGGGGCGCTGTCGTTCCCGTTCGTCGCCACCACGAGGGTCGTCGGCGCCGCGGATGCCTCGGTCGCCGGTAATGCCGTCACCAGTACGGCGCCCACCGCTGCCGCCGTCCAGATCGCCTTGTTCACGTGCATGGGGTCTCCCGCCTCGGCCTGACTGCTGTATCGCCTGGCAGTGGTCGCCCGGGGTGGGAAGGTTGCCGGGTCTAGGGTGGGTGGGGTGACCGACAGCAGCAAGCGCCCGCTCGCCGTGTTCGACCTGGACAACACCCTGGCCGACACGGCCCACCGGCAGCGGTTCCTGGAGCGCAGGCCGCGCGACTGGGACGCCTTCTTCGCGGCCGCGCCCGAGGACCCGCCGATCCCCGAGGGCATCGCGCTGGTGCTGGAGCGCGCCGAGGAGTGCGAGATCCGCTACCTCACCGGTCGGCCCGAGCGCTGCCGGCGCGACACGCTCGCCTGGCTCGGCGCACAGGGGCTCCCCGAGGGGCGCGTGTACATGCGGCGCAACGACGACCGGCGGCCCGCCCGGCGCACCAAGCTGGAGATCCTGAAGCAGCTCGCCCGCACCCGCGAGATCCGGGTTCTGGTGGACGACGACGAGTTGGTCTGCGAGGACGCCGAACGGGCCGGATTCACCGTCGTACGGGCACGCTGGACCGCCCCTTCCGCGGCGCTGGAGGTGGCGCAGGAGCGGGAGGGGCGGACCTGAGAGCCGTCAGTCGGTCTCGTCCAGGCGGAAGCCGACCTTCAGCCCCACCTGCCAGTGCTGGATCTGCCCGTCCTCGATCTGGCCCCGCACTTGGGTCACCTCGAACCAGTCGAGGTTGCGGAGAGTCTGCGAGGCACGGGCGATGCCGTTGCGGACCGCATGGTCGACGCCGTCCGGCGAGGTGCCGACGATCTCGGTCACCCGGTAGGTGTGGTTCGTCATGGTTCCACGGTGCCTCAGGCGGCGGCGGAGCGCGAGCCGTCCGACCCTATCGTTGGCCCATGGACGGTATGCCCAACCCCCTGCGCCGGCTCACCTTGGAGCGGCTCCGGCGGCGTACGAGCATGAAGTGGCGGACCTACCCGGAGGACGTACTGCCGCTGTGGGTCGCCGAGATGGACGTCCCCCTGGCCGAGCCGGTCGCGCAGGCGATCCGGGACGCCGTGGCGCTGGGAGACACCGGGTACCCGGCCGGGACGGCGTACGCCGAGGCGCTGGCGGACTTCGCGCGCACGCGGTGGAGCTGGGACGGGCTCGCGGTGGAGCGTACGGCGATCGTCCCGGACGTGATGCTGGGCATCGTCGAGATGCTCAAGCTGGTCTCCGGACCGGGCGATCCGGTGGTCGTCAACTCGCCCGTGTACCCGCCCTTCTACCAGTTCGTCGCCAACATGGGCAGGCAGGTCGTCGAGGCTGAGCTCGGTGCGGACGGCCGGATCGACTTCGAGGTCCTGGAGGACGTCTTCGGGCGGGTGCGGAAGGGCGCGGCCCGGCCCGCCTATCTGCTGTGCAGCCCGCACAACCCGACCGGCGCCGTCCACACCGCCGGCGAGCTGGCGGACGTGGCGGCGCTGGCACGGACGTACGGCGTGCGGGTCGTGGCCGACGAGATCCACGCCCCGCTCATGGCGGCGGGTGCGACGTTCGTGCCCTACCTGAGTGTGCCCGGCGCGGGAAGCGGGCTGTCGCTGATGTCGGCCTCCAAGGCGTGGAACCTGGCCGGGCTCAAAGCCGCCGTGGCCGTCGCCGGGCCCGACGCGGCCGACGACCTCGCGCGCCTTCCCGAAGAGGTCGGTCACGGTCCCAGCCATCTCGGCGTCATCGCCCACACCGCCGCGCTGCGGGACGGCGGCGCCTGGCTCGACGCCCTGCTCACCGGCCTCGACGACAACCGCCGGCTGCTGGCCCAGCTCCTCGCCGAGGCGCTGCCCGCCGTGCGCTACGAACCGGCGCGGGCCACCTACCTCGCCTGGCTGGACTGCCGCGCGCTGGAGCTGCCCGGCGATCCGGCGGACGTCTTCCTGGAACGCGGCCGGGTCGCCCTGAACTCCGGCGTTCCGTTCGGCACCGGGGGCGCCGGCTTCGTACGGCTGAACCTCGCGACGTCCCCCGAGCTGATCACCGAGGCGGTGCGGCGGATGGCCGCGGCCCTCGACTGACCGCGGGGGCCGGCCCGAACCGGCCCCCGCGAGTCCGCCTACCGCACCACGCTCAGCGACAAGGCGAACCGGCCCTCGCTGTCCGTCCACCAGTGCGCCAACTCCAGTCCGACGGCGGCAAGTTCGGCACGGATGCCCTCCTTGCGGAACTTCGCCGAGATCTCGGTGTGCAGCTCCTCGTCCGCCGCGAAGTCGACGGCCAGGTCGAGCGCGGGGACCTTCACGGTCTGTTCCGTACGGGAGCGCAGCCGCATCTCGATCCACTCGTTCTCGGCGTCCCAGAGGGCCACGTGGTCGAAGGCGCCGGGATCGAAGTCGGCGCCCAGCTCGCGATTGACGACGGTCAGGACGTTCTTGTTGAACTCGGCCGTCACCCCGGCCGCGTCGTCGTACGCCCTGACCAGCACGTTCTCGTCCTTGACCAGGTCGGTGCCGAGCAGCAGCGCGTCACCGGGCGAGAGCAGGGCGTGGACGGAGGCGAGGAACGCGGCGCGCTCGACCGGCAGCAGGTTGCCGATCGTGCCGCCGAGGAAGGCCAGCAGACGCGGGCCCGGCGTCCCCGGCAGGCTCAGACCGCCCGTGAAGTCGGCGATCAGCGCGTGCACGCTCAGCTCCGGCCGCTGGGCGATGAGCGCGTGCCCGGCCTGGGTGAGGGCACTCTCGCTGACGTCGACCGGCACGTACGTGTGCAGCCCGGTCAGCGCGTCGAGCAGGTACCGGGTCTTCTCCGACGAACCGGAGCCGAGCTCGACCAGGGTGCGGGCGCCGGTCGCCGCGGCGATCTCGCCGGAGCGCGCGACGAGGATCTCCCGTTCGGCGCGGGTCGGGTAGTACTCGGGCAACTCGGTGATCTGCTCGAAGAGTTCGCTGCCGCGGGCGTCGTAGAACCACTTCGGCGGCAGTGTCTTCGGCGTGTGCGTCAGGCCCTTGAGGACGTCGGCGCGCAGGGCGGCCTCGGTGGCGTCCTCGGGCAGGGTGCGGGTCAGAAGGAACGGACTCACGTGCTGGGCTCCTCGAGTGGTTCCGCGGACGGTTCCTTGAGCGGTGTGAGCAGGACGTCGGTGCGGCTCGCCGCGAGCAGGGTGCGGTCGGGGACCTCCTGCCAGTGCGGATCGTCGTCGTACGGCTCGGAGGCCACGACGGTGCCGGTGCCGGGGCGCTGGAGGTACCAGAGGGTGTCGCCCCAGGCGGTCGCGGCGATGGACTCCCCGTTGGTCAGCAGGAGGTTGAGCCGGGAGCCCGGGGCCGCCTCGGCGACCTCCAGGACCGTGTCGGCCAGCGCCTGGCCCTCCTCGTCGCCGCCGCGCAGCCGGTTCAGGACCAGCGCCCACACGAACGCCGAGTCGTTGCGGGCCTCCATCGACAGCAGATCCGCCGGGGGCAGCGCGGCGGTCAGGGGCGCCAGGGCACCTGGCCACCCCTTGACCGCGCCGTTGTGGCTGAACAGCCAGGGCCCCGAGGCGTACGGTGCCGCGGCGGCCTCGGCGTCGGCTCCCGCCAGGGTCGCGTCCCGTACGGCGGCCAGGATCGCCGTGCTGTTCACGACCCGCGCCAGGTCCGCGAAGGACAGGTCCGCCCAGATGGGTCCGGCCCGTCGGTACCGTGCCGGGACCGGATCGCCCTCGGCGTACCAACCGACCCCGAAACCATCGGCGTTGACGGTGCCGTACCGCTGCCGCCTGGGTGCCCAGGACTGGCGGTAGAGGCTGTGCGGGGGCGCCACGAGGAGGCTGCCGAGCGGCTCCGAGGGTCCCAGATACGCCAGGTGACGGCACATCAGACGGCTCCCGAACGGGCCGTGCGGAAGCCGGAGAAGATCTGCCGCCTGATCGGATAGTCCCAGTTGCGGAACGTGCCCCGGCAGGCCACCGCGTCCACGGCGAACGAACCACCGCGCAGCACCTTGTGGTCGGGGCCGAAGAACACCTCCGAGTACTCCTTGTACGGGAACGCCTGGAACCCGGGGTAGGGCTCGAAGTCGCTCGCCGTCCACTCCCACACGTCACCGATCAACTGCCTCACGCCGAGCGGTGACTCGCCCTGCGGGTAGCTGCCGGCGGGGGCGGGTCGCAGGTGCCGTTGGCCCAGGTTGGCGTGCTCGGGCGCGGGGTCGGCGTCGCCCCACGGGTAGCGCGTCGAGCGGCCGCCGGCCGGGTCGTGGCGGGCCGCCTTCTCCCACTCGGCCTCGGTGGGCAGCCGCCGTCCGGCCCAGCGCGCGTACGCGTCGGCCTCGTACCAGGACACGTGGACCACCGGCTCGTCGGGCGGCACGACCTCGGTGACACCGAAGCGCCTGCGCAGCCACTGCTTGCCGTCGCGGCTCCAGAACAGCGGCGCGTGGATGGAGTGTTGGCGGATGTGTGCCCACCCGGCCGGGGCCCACCAGCGCTCGTTGTCGTAGCCGCCGTCCTCGATGAAGGCCTGGTACTCGGCGTTCGTCACCGGAGTGGTGTCGATGTAGAACGGCTCCACCTCACGCCGGTGCGCCGGGCGTTCGTTGTCCAGCGCCCACGGCTCGTCGGAGGTACCCATGGTGAACGGGCCGCCGGGGACGAGGACTTCGGCCGGGCCGGTGAACAGCGGGGCCGGTGCCGGGTCGGGGGCGGTCAGGGCCTGGGGGCCCTTGCGGAGCTGATGGGTGATCAGCATCGTCTCGTCATGCTGCTGTTCGTGCTGCGCGATCATCCCGAAGGCGAACCCGGCCTCGGTGAGCCGGGTCCCGTGGAGCGCGGCGCCCTCCAGGACGTCCAGCACCCGCCCGCGTACCTCCGCCGCGTAGCGCCGGGACTCGGCGGGCGAGAGCAGGGGCAGCGTGGGGCGTTCGGAGCGCGGGTGCTCGAAGGCGTCGTAGATGCCGTCGATCTCGGGCCGTATCGCCTCCTGCCCGCCGACGGTCCGCAGCAGCCACTGCTCCTCCTGGTTGCCGATGTGGGCGAGGTCCCACACGAGCGGAGACATGAGCGGCGAGTGCTGGGCGGTCAGGTCGGGGTCCTCCACACAGCTGGTGAGGAGGGTCGTGCGGTCCCGGGCGGTGACCAGGGTGGTCACAGCCCGCTCGCGGACGGTCTCGGGGTCGACGGGGGAGTCGACGGACGGGTTGGTCATGTGCGGATTTCCTTCCCGAGCGAACCGTGCGTCCGGTCCAGCAGATCGTCGGCGGGGCACCGGCCCCGGATCACATAGCGGTGCAGATACGTTTCGACGGCGTCCGTGACCTCGGGTGTGGCGCCCAGCCGTGGCAGCGCCTCCAGGGCCGCCCCGAAGCACGCGATCGCCGCCTCGTGCAGCTCGGGGTCGGCCAGGCCGTGGCGGGCCGCCTCGATCCACAGCGGATTGTGCGGCGCGGGCAGCGCGAGGGTGCGCTCGGCCAGCGGCTTCACCACCCGGTAGGCGGTCTCGGCGGCCTCGGGGTCGTCGAAGAGTGCCGTCGTCACCGCGAGCGGCACCACCCAGCCGTCCTCGCCCGGCTGGGCGTCGATCATGCGCAGCTCAAGATGGCCACGCGGTCTGACCGGCGGGAACAGGGTCGAGACGTGGTAGTCGAGATCCTCCCGGGTCGGCTGCCGGGGCACACCCGACCTGGCCCACTCCCGGAAGGTGAGCCCCTCCGGGACGTCCCAGGGGCCGCTGTCCCGTCGTATGCACATCACCGGCGCGTCCAGGACGTGCCGGGCCCAGGCCGTGCGGGGGTCGGTGTCCAGGGAGGGGCCGCCCGCCCGGCCCTCGCCGATCTCCGTCCACAGCAGCTGGCGGGTCGAGAGCCAGCCGGTGGGCTCGGAACCGGCGAGCGGGGAGTTGGCGAAGGCGGCCACCAGGACCGGGCCCAGCTGGTGGGCAAGCCACCAGCGTCGTCCGAGGCCGAGGGGGCCGGGCTCCTCGTGTCCGGCGTCCACGCACACCTGCACGGAGGCCGAGGTGCACATCATCGCGCGGCCCGCCGGGCCGGTGCGGTCGAGGCAGGCCTCCAGCGCGTCGTAGCGCGGCTCGTGCAGATACCTGCGGGGCGGGTGCCACGGGTCGTGGCCGATGCCGACGAGGCCGAGGCCGTGCTCGGCGAGGGCCGCCCGGACGGCGGCGAGGTCGGCGGAAACGGTACCGATGCACTCCATCAGGGAGTCGGCGGGCTGAGAACTCAGCTCCAGCTGGCCGCCAGGTTCGACGGTGAGCGCCGACTTCAGGGGCACGGTCCGCAGTGCGGCGTAGGCCGCCGCGAGTCGTTCGGGTGTGACAGGGAGCCGAGGGCTGCTCAGCTCGTGCACGAGCCATTCCACTTCCACCCCGATGCGGCGGGGCGGACCGGTCTTGAAGCAGATGCCGCGGACCAGGGCCTCGAGCTCTGCTTCGGGCAGGGATGTACGGGGCTTCGTACAGTCGCCCGGCGTACAGTCGCTGGGTGTGTCGGACATGTCGGGATCCTCCTGAGATTCCACCATGCCACCAGTCCGGGGATCAGGTGGGTCGGACCGGCAACGCTCGTCCCACCCAAGACCCTCATCTCGTTCCGCACAAGGGGGCACATCCTCGCATTAGGGGCTGTGGATCTCCGTTTTCCCGGGGTTTTCGAGGCGTTTTCCGGTTGGACCGGGCCCCGGAAACTCTGTTGCACCGCATCCGTGCCATCGCCCACGATTCCTCCATGGGTACGACGGGGGAGACCGCGCGGCGTGCGGTCATGGCGCTCACGGGGGTGGCGCCATGAGCGCGCGTCTGCGCGGGATCGCGCACGAGACGGAACAGATCGTCTCGGCGGGGCACTATCGAGCCCCGGACGGGCGCGAGGTCTTGCTGGCCGCCGAGATCGAAGCGGCACGGGCGGGGACGCGGATGTACGGCCCGGGACCCGTGGAGGTGCCGGTCTTCGCCGCCGTGGACACGTTCTTCGAGGTCACGGGCGAGAGCAGCCTGGAGGCGGCCCATCGGCTCGGCGGGCGCACCGCCGTCCTGAACTTCGCCTCGGCGCGGAATCCGGGCGGCGGTTATCTGAACGGCGCCCAGGCACAGGAAGAGGCCCTGTGCCGGGCCTCCGCGCTGTACACCTGCCAGCTGGAGGCCCGCGAGTTCTACGACCACCACCGGGCCCACCGTGACCCGTTCTACTCCGATCGGGTCATCCACTCACCGGCCGTGCCGGTGTTCCGGGACGATCGCGGCCGTCTGCTGGACGCGGCACACCTCGTGGGTTTCCTGACGGCGGCCGCCCCGAACGCCGGGGTGGTCCGGCGGACGGCACCCGAGCGGACCGCCGAGCTGCCGCGAGCCCTCGCGGCGCGGGCCGGGCAGGTGCTGTCGGTCGCCGTCGCGGAGGGCTACCGGCGGCTGGTGCTGGGCGCCTGGGGGTGCGGAGTCTTCCAGAACGACCCCGCACAGGTGGCGGGGGCGTTCCGGGCGCTGCTCGAACCCGGCGGACGATTCGCCGGGGCCTTCGAGCATGTGGTGTTCGGAGTGCTGGACCGGACGCGGGACGTGGCGGTGCGCACAGCGTTCGTACGGGCGTTTGCGGAGCGTCAGCTCCAGCCGTAGCGCTCGTGCAGCCGCTGCCTGACGAGGTTGAACCGCCCCCGGTCCAGCGCGCACGCCTCCCGGCGCATGCCCTCCTCGTGGAGGCGCAGGATGCGGTCGACGTCCACCCAGGAGTCCCGCCCGGTCCGGTCCCAGGGCCCGCTGCCGATCGGCACCCACTCCCGGTCCCCGTCGTGCCGCTTGCTCGACAGCTGTACGGCGAGGAAGCTGCCGGCCGCCTCCCGGGCGACCACGAGCACGGGACGGTCCTTGCCGCGTCCGTCGTTCTCCTCGAAGGGCACCCAGGTCCATACGATCTCGCCGGGGTCGGGGTCGCCGTCGTGCGCGGGGGAGTACTCGGTGCGCACCCTGCCGACCTCGCGGGGATCGGCCTCGGTGGTGGCGGTGGCGCCGAAGCGGCCGGGGACGTTCTCATCGGTAAACGCAGTCACGTGGGGAACCTTAAGGCGTCCTGCGAACGGGGCCAGGGGTACGGTCGGTTGGATGAACGCAACCTCGGCCGCGACGGCGAGCGCGGTCACCTTCGTATGGCTGGGGATGGTGCCGGCGATCTCCTTCCTGGAGGCGCCGCTGAAGTTCCGCGCCCCGGGCGTGAGTGTCCGCATCGGCCTGGGAATCGGGCGACTGGTCTTCCGGGCCCTGAACGTCGTGGAGTGCGTCCTGGCCACCGCGGTGGTCGTGGCCGTCGCCGCCGGTGACCCGCCGGGCCGGATCGTCGGGTGGACCGTGGCGGCGGTGATGCTGCTGGTCGGCCAACTGGCCGTGATCCGCCCCCGTTTGAACCGCCGCTCCGACCGCGTCCTGGCGGGCGAGGACCTGCCCCGCTCGCGCGGCCACCTGTTCTACGTCGCCTTCGAGGCCGCCAAGGTCGTCGCCCTGCTCGGCCTGGGTGTCACGCTGTCGGCGCTGTGAACACAGGCCGGCCGGGATCCTTTCCTCAAGGATCCCGGCCGGCCTGCCCTTTACTCCTGGACCGGAACCTTCTGGGCCGCCGGAGGGGCGACGCCGTTCAGCGAAGTGCCGTTGACGGGCTGCCCGTTCTGGTTCATCGACGCCAGCAGCTGACGGGCCAGACCCAGCCCGGTGCCGCCCATGGTGAGCGCCTTGGCGAACATGTCCGCCATCCCGTCGGCGCCGTTGAGGATCACCATGTTGTCGGCGTTGCCGAAGGCGGACGCGCCGGCCTTGACGATCTCCGGCCAGTTCTCGGCGAGTTGCTGGGCGACGACCGCCTCCTGGTTCTCGGCGAGGGCGGCGGCGCGGGCCTTGATGGCCTCCGCCTCCGCGAGACCCTTCGCCTTGGCCGCCTCGGCCTCCGCGAGACCCTTGGCCTGCGCCGACGCGGCCTCGGCCTCACCGGTGGCCCGGGTCGACGCGGCCATGGCCGTACCGCGGGCCTTGGTCGCCTCGGCCTCGGCCATCGCGGCCGTCTTGACCCGGGTGGCCTCGGCCGCCGCGGCGAGCTCGGTCTCCTTCGCCTTGGCCTCGGCCCCGGAGATCCGCGCGTCACGCTCGGCCTCGGCGAGGGTGCGCTTCTCATAGGCCTTGGCGTCCGCCGGCTTGCGGACGTCCGCCTGGAGCTGCTGCTCCCGCCGGTTCGCCTCCAGTTCGGCGATCCGGGTCTCCTGGACGACGACCTCCTGCCGGGCCGCGGCGTCGGCGAGCGGACCGGCCTGGCGCGCCTTGGCGCCCGCCTTGTCCCGCTCGGCCTGGTATCCGGCCTGGAGGATCTCGCTGTCCCGGGTGGCCTCCGCCATCCGGGCGAACGACTTCTGCTCGGCCTCGGTGGCGAGCCGGTTCGCCTCGGCCTGCGCGATGCGGGCGTCACGCTGGACGGCCGCCGCGTGCGGCATCGCAAGGTTCTGGATGTACCCGGTCGGGTCCTCGATCTCGTGGATCTGCAGGGAGTCGACGATGAGCCCCAGCTTCTCCATCTCCGTGCCGCAGGCGGCCCGGGTCTGCCCGGTGAGCTTCTCCCGGTCGCGGATCATGTCCTCGACGGTCAACCCGCCGACGATGGACCGCAGATGACCGGCGAACACGTTGTGCACCCGCTCGGACATCAGTTTCTGCTGGTCGAGGAAGCGACGCCCCGCGTTGGCGATCGACACGAAGTCGTCGCCGACCTTGAAGATGACCACGCCCCGCACCTTGAGCGGAATGCCCTGGTGGGTCACGCAGTCCACATGCAGTTCGGTCTCGTTCAGATCGAGCGAGAGCTTGCGCACCGCCTGTACACCGGGCAGCACCAGCGTGCCGCGTCCGGTGACGATGCGGAATCCCATACCCGCTTCGAGCCCCTCCGTCTTGTGGTTGGAGCCCGAGATGATCAGTGCCTCGTTGGGTTCCGCGACACGCCACATCAGCTTGAACAGACCGATCAGAACGGCGATGGCAGCTACGGCCACCCCCGCAACGACGCCGACAACCATCGGCATACGCCCCCTTTGCATGGTGCCCTTTCGGCACCGAACGAAGGGAGTGTGCGCCTGTTCGAGGCCCGGGTGAAGACGCTGACGCATCCTTGTCGAAACCTTGATACACAGGCCTCTCACCTGCGCGTGAGCAGGCTCAACTGTCGTACGCGGCCTGGACGTAGACCGTCCTCGGCGGCAGGTACTCCACCACCATCACCACCGTGCCCCGCTCGATCCGGTCCGTGCCGGAGGCGGGGTAGGCGAGGAAGTGCTCGGCGCCGCCCCGCACCCGGACGATCACCTCGCCGACGAGCCCCGGCCCGATCGTCCCCGTGACCCGCCCCATGAGCCCGACCATCGACGCATCGTCCATGGTCACAGGGTACGGGCCAGGGGTGCTCACACGACCGGTGAATCCGCGCTGACGCGAGGCTCCGGCCAGACCTCGTGCCAGCGCAGCTCCGCCTCCAACTGCGCGGCGAGCGACAGCAGGAGCGGCTCGCTGTTCGCGGGGCCGAGCAACTGCGCCCCGACGGGCAGCCCGCCGCCGAGGAACCCGGCGGGCACATTGACCCCGGGCCACCCCAGCACGTTCCAGGGCCAGGCATAGGGACAGGCCGCGATCATCGCGCGGTCGGTGGCCAGCCCGCCCAGCTCCAGCATCGCCCCGATGCGCGGCGGGGGAGCGGCCGTCGTCGGGGCGAGGACGACGTCGTACGACGTGAAGAACCCGCCGATACGGCGGTGCAGGACCGCCTCCGCGCGCCGCGCCACCCGCAGCGGGACCCCGCCGAGCAGTCCGCCGAGCCGGGCCGCGTCCCGGGTGCGGCGATCGAGGAGCGCGGGGAAGGGTGCCTCGCGGACCCGCTCGGCGATACCGGCCGTGGCGCGCGGGATGAAGGTGAGCCCGATCTGCCCGTACGGCGGATCCGCCTCCTCGACCGTGTGCCCCAAGTCGCTCAGCTTCTCGGCGAGTTCGACGATCCGCGCCCGCACCTCCGGCTGGAGCCGGGCGGGCAGCGCGGTGAACGGCGGCTTCAGGGCGAGCGCGATGCGCAGTCGGCCGGGGTCGCGGCCGATCGCCGCCGAGGCATCGACGGCGGGCGGGCGATGGGGGTCGAGGACGTGGTTGCCCGCGGCCGCGTCGAGGAGGAGGGCCGCGTCGGCGACCGTGCGGGCGAGCGTGCCGTTGACGGTGATGCCCTGGAAGGACTCGCCGCGCGGCCAGGTCGAGATACGGCCACGCTGGGGTTTGATGCCGACGAGGTGGGTCCAGGAGGCGGGGATCCGTACCGAACCGGCCCCGTCCGAGCCGAGCGCGGCGGGCACCAGACCTGCGGCGACGGCCGCGGCGGACCCGCCGGACGATCCGCCCGGCGTGTGCTCCGGGCTCCACGGATTGCGGGTCGCGCCGAAGGCGGGCCCCTCGGTGAACGGCCACTGCCCGAACTCGCAGGTGTTGGTCTTGCCGACGATCACGGCCCCGGCCGCGCGCAGCCGCCGTACCGCCTCTCCGTCCCGGGCGACCGCCGGGAACTCCCCCCGGCAGCCGAACGCCGTGGGTTCACCGGCCACATCCATGTCGTCCTTGACGGCGACGGGCACCCCGAGCAGCGGCTTCCGCACCCCGGCGGCCAGTTGGGCGTCCGCGGCCTCGGCCTCGGCGAGAGCGGCCTTCGTCCGTACGATCCGGAAGGCGTTGAGGGAGGCCTGGGACGTCTCGATCCGCGCAAGTGCCTGTTCGACGAGGGCCCGGGAGGTGATCGTGCCGTCGGCCAGTGCGCGGGCGGTCTCCACCAGGCCTGCGGAACGGTCGTGCGTCATACGGGGCACCTCCGGGACTCCGGGACGACGTTGCCTACTGAACAGTAACGTCGGAAAGCGCTTCGCCGGAACGTGCCAGGCCGGAGTGACGGCCATGCGGGTGCCACAGCTTTCGCACAGAGCCCACCGGGTCCTGCGCGAAGCATTGACGCGTTCAGGTCACAGCCCTACGTTCTGATCGACTTCCCGAACCGTGTTCGACATATCGGACACGGAGGTCGACAGTCAGAGTCGCGTCTTGTTCTTGTTCTTGTTCGAGGGAGAGCCGCCCCGTGAGCACACGACCCCCCACGCCGTCCCGCCGCACGCTGCTGCGAGCGATGGCGGCCCTGCCCGCCTCGGCCGTCCTGCTGGGCGAACTGCCCGGCCTCGCCGGCACGGCGCTGGCCGCCGCCCCGCCCAGCGGCTCGGCCACCCGCTACACGATCGTGCCGTTCCTCAACAGCAACGACGGGACCGTGAACGTCTACCAGTCCGACGACGCCACGGACTTCAGGCTGCTCAAGTCCTCCGCCTACACACCGCCCAGCAACAGAATCCGCGACGCGAGCGTCTTCAAGCACACCGACGGTTACTACTACCTGACGTACACCACCCACACCTGGCAGGACGTCAGCACCACCATCGGCTTCGCGCGCAGCTCAGACCGGGCCAACTGGACCTTCCTGTACGACTACACGGTCCCGATCACCAACCTGTCCCGGGCGTGGGCGCCGGAGTGGTTCGTCGACGGCGACGGCAGCGTGAACGTCATCGTGTCCTGCTCGGTCACCAGCGACGAGTGGATCTTCACGCCGTACCGGCTGAAGGCGACGAACTCGGCGCTGACGGCATGGAGTTCACCGGTCGCCCTCTCCGGGATCGGCTCGAACCACATCGACACGTACATCGTGAGGACCGGCTCGAAGTACCACGCCTTCACGAAGAACGAGACGACGAAGTACATCGAGTACGCGACGGCCTCCTCGCTCACCGGCCCCTACACGATCTCCCGGACCGGCGACTGGGCGGGCTGGGGCAGCTATCGCGAGGGCCCGTCCGTGATCCAGCTCGACAACGGCGGCTGGCGGATCTTCTTCGACGGCTACGGCGACGGCACGTATTACTACAGCGACAGCTACGACACCTTCGCGACGTGGTCGGCCCCGACCTCGCTGCCGGTGGTCTCCGGCACCGCCCGGCACTTCACGGTCATCAAGGAGACGGTGTCCGGCGGGCCTTCGCTCGCGAAGAACATCACGCGGTCCTTCCAGTCGGCCAACTACTCGACACGCTACTGGCAGTCGCAGTCCTCCCTGCTCAACCTCCCGGTGGTGACCGCCTCCAGCACGGCTGCCGAGAAGTCGGCGTCCACCTTCACGGTCGTCGCGGGCCTCGCCGACGCGAACGGCTACTCCTTCCGTGACTCCTCCGGCAACTACCTGCGCCACTGGGACTTCCGCGCCCGCTTCGACGCCAACGACGGCACGTCGACCTTCGCCAAGGACGCGACATTCATCGCCCGCACGGGCTCGTCGTCGGGCGCGATCCGCTGGGAGTCGTACAACTATCCCGGGTACTACCTGCGCCACTACAACTACCAACTCCGGGTGGAACGGACGGCCGGGACGGACCTGTTCCGGCAGGACAGTTCGTTCGTGCCGGTGACTGCCTGGGCCTGACCTGCACACCCTCTTACCTGGGATGTTCCGTGGGAGGCCAATCTGGAGTTCCCGCGAGTTCCCTCGATTTCCCGGGAGTTCCCGGGGCCGGATGACGGGGCTCGAGAGACAAGTTGCGCACCCTGGTGATCGGCGCGTCATCGATCTTGGAACATGGGTGCGGCCCCTGTGCGCTCTCGTAGTCGCAGGGGTCGCCGCCCATGCCTCATACGTCCATCAGCGGGAGTTCGCCCTGCAGGGGGGTGCGGACACCGTCAGCGCCTCGCTGTGGCCACTGTCCGTCGATGGACTGCTGCTCCTCGCGGCGATCGACCTGCTGAGGCATTCGGGGTCGACAGCGCGCCGTGCCCGTTGGGCCGTGTGGTCGGCCTTTCTGCTGGGAATCGCTGTGTCATTGGCTGCCAATGTCGCCGCGGCGCCGGCGATGGAGTGGAGGCCGGTGCTGGTCGCGGGGTGGCCTCCCGTTGCGTTGCTTCTCTCGGTCGAACTCCTGGTGCACCGGCCGGATGACCGTAGGAGGGAACAGGATCTCGAGACAGGGTTCGGAAGGGCGCCGGAGGCCCTGGGCGTTGTTCGGTCGGCTGACAGATCGCTGCTGGAGAAGGCCCGTTGAACCAGCGAAGCAGGCGAAACGGAAGGGGTGGCGCCGGCGCAAGTGAGATCGAGGAGGTGCCAGCAGGTTCTTCGTCTGCTGGTGGTCCATCGCACGTATGGCGCTGACCTGCGCGAATGCGGGGTTTGCAGAGAGTTGGCGGGAGCTGGTCCGTGTATGGTCCGGACCTTGATGGTGTCTCCTTACCGACCTGCTCCGGCAGGAGCGGCCTGGGAGCGAGCGCACCGATAGGGCTGGGCCATCCTTGCGAGCAACTCCGCGGATGTCCCCGGCAGGCCGGAGTGGCGAAGCTCGCGAAGTTCTGGGGGTCCCGGATCTGGACTCGGTCCCTGACGCGGAGCCGAGGGCCGCCACCGGAGACAGCCCCAAGCGCCATCCGTGGGGGTCAGGACCGCGCGGAGACCTCGGCGTGGGCAGCGCGCAGCGAGACCTTGTCGATCTTGCCGACCGGGTTCTTCGGGATGGCATCCACCACGAAGAACGCGGTAGGGCGCTTGAAGCCGGTGAGGCTGCGCGCACAGAGGGACTGCAGTGCCGACGGATCGACGGCCGAACCCGGTCGGGGCTGGACGTAGGCGACGACGACCTCTCCCCATTTCTCGTCGGGGACGCCGATCACGGCAGCCTCGAGCACCGACGGGTCACCGACGAGGACGTCCTCGATCTCCTTGGGGTAGATGTTCTCCCCACCTCGGATGATCATGTCTTTCGACCGTCCGACCAGGGTCAGGTATCCGTCGGCGTCGAGCCGGCCCACGTCGCCGGTGTGCAGCCAGCCGTCGACGATGACCCTGGCTGTCTCCTCCGGGCGACCGAGATAGCCCCGCATGACGTTGGGGCCCCGCACGACAACCTCTCCCTCCACGCCCGGCGGCACCTCGCTGCGGTCGGCGTCGACGATCCGGATCTCCTGGCCGGGGAAGGGCAGTCCCACGGTTCCGGCGCGTCGGGGGCCCGCGACAGGATTGATGGTGGAGCCGCACGTTCCCTCGGACAGCCCGTATCCCTCGACGAGCGGAAACCCGTAACGGGCCTCGAACCGGGTCAGCAGCTCGGCGGAGGCGGGTGCCGCGCCGCAGACTCCGAAGCGCAGGGACGACGTGTCGGGGCGGACCTGGTCCGGAAGCGCCGCGAGCATGCTGTAGATCGTCGGCACGGCGCTGAAGAAGGTGGGGCGCTCGCGCTCGACCACGTCGAAGAACGTCTGGGGATTGAATCGGTCGGCTATGGTGACGCTCGCGCCGGCCAGCAACGGTACGAGGGTGCTGACCACGATGCCGTTGACGTGGAAGAGCGGCAGGATCAGCAGGCACCGGTCGGCCGGACCGACCTCCAGCGCCCGACGCCCCATGTCCGCCATGGCGTCGATGTTGGCGTGATCGAGCATCACCCCTTTGGGAACCCCGGTCGTGCCGCTGGTGTAGATGAGCAGGGCCAGCGCGGACGGGTCCGGAAGGGGGGCCTCATCCGGCTCCGCCGCTGTGTCGTCGCGCAGTTCGCCGACGGCGAGAACGGCAGTCCCGTCCGCCACGGCGGTCCCCCCGTCCTCGCTCACCAGGAGGCGTGCGCCGGAGTCTGTGAGCTGTCGGGCCACTTCGACGTCGGTCATGCTCGGGTTGACCGGCGTGATGGTGGCGCCGAGCCGCCATGCGGCGAACAGCAGGAGCACGAACTCGACGCGATTGGTCAGCTTGAGGGCCACGACATCGCCAGGGCCGATCCCGAGGTCCTGGAGGTGACGTGCCGCCGCCTGGACGCGACGCAGCAACTGGACGTTGGTGAGGGCCTGGCGGCCGTCCGAGACCGCGGCGCCGTCGGGGTCGAGGGACGCGCGGCGGTCGGGCAGAGATACGAAATTCATGGCGAGGGCGTACCTGTCTGGGTGTGATGCGGTCCGGTCACGGAGCTGACGCGGCGGCTGCCGGCTTCAGCTGGCGGGTGAGGAACTCGATCTGGTCGCGCACCAGTACTTCGAAGGTCTCGCCGGTGTAGAAGTCGAAGTGGCCGGCGTCGTACCTCTTGATCTCTCCCTTGGGTGCGGTGCGCGCGTAGCGGAGGGTCTGGGCGGGAGGCGTGACGGAGTCGGTGTCGCTGACGCAGAAGAGGATCGGCATGGCGATCTTCTTGGCCGCGCGCCCGGGCCGGTACGTGAGGATGGTCGGGATGACCCGCGCCGCCACCTCGTTGCGGAACGTCGTTCCCGGAGGCTGGAGCGCCTGGTATCCGGGCAGGGCGTCCGGGGCGTTCATGAGAGCCGACGAGCCGGGGGTGGCGGCGATCGGCACCATCACGGGCGGCTTTCCGCGGCCTCTGGCCGCCAGGTCGCGGGCGACCACGGGGAGGACCTTGAGTGAGGCGGCAGGGCCCAGCGCGAGCGCGGAGGCGAGACCGTCGGTGAAGGGGCATTGCGACACCGCCGCGCGCAGTTCGGGGTGGCGGGAGGCGACGGTGATGGCATGGCCGCCGCCGAACGAGCTGCCCCATACGGCGATGCGGGTCCGGTCGACGTCCGTGCGGGCCTTGACGTAGGCGATGGCGGCGTCCCAGTCGGCGAGCTGACGCTTGATCGACAGGAGCTGGCGAGGGTGGCCGCCGCTGTCGCCGAAGTGGCGGTAGGTGAAGGCCACCGCGGCGATGCCGGCCTGCGCGAAGCGCTCGGCGAAGGCGTCCAGGCGCATCTCGCGGACGGCGCCGAGGCCGTGCCCGAGGATGACGACGGGCGCAGACGTGACGCCCGTGGGGAGGTAGAGCCAGCCGGCGCAGTTGGTGTCGCCGGAAGGGAACGTGATGTCGTGACGGGTGAAGGACTGCTGAGTGGTCATCGTCGGTTCATCGCCCGCTCGTCGAGCGACGGCCCGGCACGCTGCCCGAGGCGAGGGCTCGTGCGTAGGTGCCCGGTGTGTAGAGCGGGAGTTCGCCGGTGGCGGCGGTTGTGGCCTGGTAGTCGAGCATCAGCCTCTGGCCTTCCTCCGACATGATCTGGGCGAAGAACTCGGCGCGTTCGACGTGCAGACCGTCCTCCAGTGACATCGAGCCGCCGAAGTACACCGACCTCTTGGCGGCCGCGACCGACGCCTTCGACCGCTTTCCGAAGTGCTCGGCGAGTTCGACCGCCTGCGCGACCACCTTGTCCTGCGCGACGACCTTGTCCACCGCCCCGTTGGCGAGGGCCTCTTCGGGCGTGAACGGCTTGCCTTCGAGGATCGCGGCCAGGGACCGGTGGGTGCCGATCAGGCGGGTCAGCCGCTGGGTGCCGCCGCCGCCCGGGATGATGCCGAGGAGGATCTCCGGCTGGCCGATGAAGAAGTCCCCCTCGGCCATGACCCGCAGATCGCACGCCCAGGCGAACTCCGCGCCGAGGCCGAGAGCGGAACCGTTGAGGGCGGCGACGTAGAGCACACCGCTGGCGTTCATCCGCAGGAAGGTCCTGTGCAGACGTTCCAGCTGCAGAGCCCCGCGCATCGGGGTTCTGCGCATCACGGACCCGAGGAGGCGGGACCGGTCCACGTGCTTGGCCAGGCGGACGACGGCTGAGGCAGCGCGCCGGCCGACCGTAGGGCTCGCGGCTCCCTCTTCCTGCAGCCACCGGACCGCGGCATGGCTGACGAACCGCTCGGGATGTGCCCCGGTGAAGACGACGGCACGGATGTTCGGATCACGGTCGGCTCGGGCCACCAGCTTCTCCAGCTGCTGGGCGATGTCGAGGCCGAACTCCTGGTGCGGGCCGCCGTCGACCCGCGCGATCAGAACGGAGCCGCGATCTTCGACCGTGAGACGGCCCTTGTCTTTGTATGGCATGAGTTCTGCTCCCGTGCTGAGTTCATGGGGTGGGAAAGTGCGTGGAAACGGCCGCGGATGCGTGTCGCAGCGATGATGAGGTCGGGTTCGGCCCGACACGCTGTGCCCGCACGGGCGGCAGAAGACTGGACCAGCGCGTGATGACGTGTCCGAGAGCGGACGCGTGTATCCGAGGCGGCAGGTCACACACGATGTGTACTATTGCCGTGAAGAATTACATAACCAAGTTATTTCTGGTATGTCAACGGTGGAGGCGTGCGGAACATGGCAGGGCGGGCGAGGCTCGAGGACGCGCCGGAACGACTTGTGCAGGCGGCCGTCGGCTTGCTGGCCGAGCAGGGCCCGTCCGCTGTGAAGGCGCGCACGGTGGCATCCGCGAGCGGACTGTCGACGATGGTGCTCTACAGCCACTTCGGTGGGATCCCCGAGCTGATGAGCGCTGTCGCCGACCACGGGTTCAAGGAACTCGGCGCGACGTTCGGCCGGGTACCGGTGACGGAGGACCCGATCGCGGATCTCTTCGCCATGGCCCTGACCTGCCGTCGGCAGGCCCGGGAGAACCCCCATCTCTACGACCTGATGTTCGGACTGTCCACTCGGGCGACATACCGGCCGCTGCCGGACACGGACCGTCGCCTGAGCGGGCATTCCCAGGCCTTTCGGGAAGCCCACGCTCATGTCACCGCGGCGTGCGAACGGCTCGTGCGCTCCGGCAGGGTCGAGCGTCAGGGACCCGAAGCCATCGCCGCTCAGCTGTGGAGTTACGTGCACGGTTACATCACCCTTGAACTGGCTGAGCACTTCGTCGAGTTCGACGACGCCGTGGCGCAGGTGCTCGTGCCGATGGGGGTGAACTTCACTGTCGGCCTGGGGGACCAGCGGGAGCGTGCCGAGGCCTCCCACGAGGCCGGCGCGCGCCTGTACGACTCGATCGTCCAAGTCCGGTGAGAAGCCGGGTGGTTGGGCGCTGCCCCGGGCGCGGCTAGGACGACCTGGTCTTCGCGGCAGGGGTATCGGTGCTCGGTGTGCGCTGGTCGTTCCTGCCCAGGGCTGCGACCTCCCGTTCGAGGGAGGGAACCGCCCGGGCGGCGAAGCGCCTCATCCAAGGCCACGCCAATGGCGAGTTCAGCGCCCCCTTCGCCCAGTTGGCCACGACGACCGCGCGCGGGACGTACACACGGCTGCGTCGGCGCACGAGCCCGTCGACGATCGCGGCGGCCGCCCGGTCGGCGCTCGTGGTCACGTTGCCCGGATACGGAAGCCGCGCGCGCAGGCCCTGGAACGAGGGGAGGTCCGCCTCGGCGCCCCGGACGAGGTCCGTGTCGATCCAGGAAGGGTGTACCACGCCGACCGTGACTCCGAGGTGTGCCACCTCCTGGCGGTAGGTCAGGGCCAGCAATTCGGCCCCCGCTTTACTCGCGCCGTAGGAGGCCATCGCGGCCAGCGGCATGAACGACAGTGCGGACGCCACGACCAGCACATGGCCGCGGCTGCGCTCCAGATGGGGCGTCGCGTACTTGAGGGTGCGGAACACACCGTTCAGGTTGATGTCCAGGACCCGCTCGAACGACGCCTCGTCCGTCTGCCGCACCGTCCCGTACGCCACGACGCCGGCGTTGGCGACGACGAGGTCGATGCCGCCCATGATCTCGGCGGCTGCGTCGATCGCCGCTTGGAGAGCGGCCCCGTCGCGTACATCGGCCTCACGCCATGATGCGGTGGGACCCAGCTCGTCGGCGAGGGCGCGCAACCGATCGGCTTCGAGTCCGATCACGGTCACCCGGGCCCCTCGGGCGGCGGCCAGACGGGCCACCTTTTCCCCAATGCCGCGTGCCGCTCCGGTGACAACCAGATTTCTGCCCAGCAAGTCACGTTTCATGGCGGCAACATAACTTCGTTATTGATGGAGCACAAGAGACTGCGCACCGGTCGCTGTTCGGTTCACCTGCTGGGTCTCACGACTGGACGAACCTATGCTGGCCGTCATGAGACGGACATCCTTTGCGCAGTGGCCCTGCTCGATCGCGCGCACCATGGACCTGCTCGGGGACTGGTGGACGCCGCTGGTGCTGCGTGAGGCGTTCTACGGGATCCGGCGGTTCGACGCGTTCCAGGCGTCGCTGGGGATCGCCCGCAACACGCTGACGGACCGGCTGCGCCGGCTGGTGGAGGAGGGGCTGCTGGAGAAGCGGCCCTACCAGACGGAGCCGGTCCGTCATGACTACGTGCTCACCGAGAAGGGGCGCGACTTCTATGGCGTGCTGCTGGTGATGAACCGGTGGGGGGACCGCTGGCTCTCCGGCGAAGCGGGCCCGCCGGTGACGATGCGCCACGAGACGTGCGGGCAGGAGACGCATGCCGAGGTGGTGTGCGCCGCCTGCGGTGAGCCCATGACCCTGGACAACACCCACCCCCGGATGGGCCCCGGCTACCCACCGCACTTGGCCGAACGGCCGGATGTGCGGGCCCGGTTCACGGGCTGACCGGGCAGCGCCCTGCGCGGCAGGTCACCCTTGACAAGTGGGTCTACCTACGCAACTTTACTGGTCAGATGCTCATCCGAGCGCTCTTGGCGACAGAGGGGCTGCGGGTTCATGGAGTGGACGGGCGCACGCTATGCGGACAAACCGACGGTTGAGGTCCACACCTGGATCGCCGCACCACCGGCTCAGGTGTGGAGGCTGGTGTCCGACATCGAACTGATGCCACGCATGAGCTCCGAGCTGCAGTCGGTGGAATGGCTGGACGGCGGCGGGCCTGCTCTGGGAGCCCGGTTCGTCGGCCGGAGCAAGCACGAAGCGTTCGGGGAGTGGGCCACCACGTCCCACATCGTCGAGTGGGAGCCGCCGAAGCGGCTCGCCTGGGCGGTAGAGGATCCGCAGTACCCCTCGGCGATCTGGCGGTTCACGTTGGAGCCACAGGACGGGGGCACGGTGCTGCGGGAATGGATGCAGATGGGGCCGGCCCCTTCGGGGCTCTCCTTCGCCATCGAACGCATGCCGGAGAAGGAGCAGAAGATCGTCTTCGTGCGTATGCGGGAGTTCGAGGCCAACATGGCCGTCACCCTCGAAGGGGTCAAGAAGCTGGCCGAGAGCCCCCGGACCTCGGGGGAGGCGAGTCTGTGATGCGTACCTCGACCACGATCGAAGCCTCCGGCGGCGACTGGCGGGAGATCGTCGACTACGTCACCGAGGCGGAGAGGCTCGGTCTGGACATCTGCTGGGTGGCGGAGGCATGGGGCTCCGAGGCACCCTCGCCGTTGGGCTATCTCGCCGCGAAGACGGAGCGCATGCTTCTCGGATCGGGAATCATCCAGCTCGGCACCCGCACGCCGATGGCCATCGCGCGCGCCGCGATCACGCTGTCGCAGATCTCCCAGGGGCGCTTCCTCCTCGGCCTTGGCCCCTCCGGACCGCAGGTGATCGAAGGGTTGCACGGCGTGCCTTTCGACCGGCCGCTGTCCCGGATGTGCGAGACCGTCGAGATCGTGCGACAGGCCGCCTCGGGGGAGAAGGTCTCCTACTCCGGCCGTGAATTCCAGATCCCGCTGCCCGGTGGGGAGGCCAGGCCCATGCGTCTGTCCGTGCGTGCCGAGCACGACATCCCCGTCTACCTGGCCACTCTCTCGCCGAAGATGCTGCACCTGACCGGTGAGATCGCCGACGGCTGGCTGGGCACCAGTTTCGTACCCGAAGGCGCCAAAGAGGCGTACTTCGACCACCTGGACCGGGGCCTTGCCAACGCCGGCCGTACACGCGCCGACCTCGACATCTGCCAGGGCGCCGAGGTCGCCTTCGCGGAGGACGAGGACGACCTGCGCATGATGGTGGCCGGACGCAAGAAGGAGCTGGCCTTCAGCCTCGGCGGCATGGGCTCGGCGACCACGAACTTCTACAACAACGCCTACAGCCGCCAGGGTTGGGCCGAGGTCGCGGCCGAGGTCCGGACCCGTTGGCAGGCCGGGGACCGGGACGGCGCGGCCGGTCTGATCACCGACGAGATGGTGCTGGCGACGACGCTGATCGGAACCGAGGACATGGTGCGTGAGCGACTGCGCGTGTGGCGCGACGTCGGTGTCGACACCGTCCGCTTCTATCCCGCCGGCGAGACTCTCGACGCCCGGCTCGCCACCCTGGGCCGGGCCATCGACCTGGTCCGCGACCTCGAGACGAGGTGGCACGCTGACGACAGGCCATAGCGGCCGAGGCGGGCCGCCATAGGCCGATGCCGTCCGCCGTGCCCCGGTTCAGGTCAACCGCGGGCGCTGACGCCGTCGGCCGCCAGGCCCGACATCATCAGGGTGATCGCATGGAATGTCCTGGTCAGGGCTTCCTCCCGGTCCATCGCGGCGGCGATGATCTGGTTGCCCTCGCACAGGCCGGCCAGCAGTAGTCGGGCGACGGTGGCGACGGGCGCGTCCGGTTGCAGGTCACCGCGTTCGGCCAGAACGGTCAGCAGCCGTTCGATCTGCGGCTGGGCGCCGGTGTCGTTGACATGCCGGTACTGCTCTCCCAGGACCGAGGGCGCCTGGGCCATCAGCTCCCGGTGCAGGGGGTCGTCGATGGTCCGCCGCAGGAAGGCGTGCGTGAGGTCGGCGACCGCGGTCATGGCGGGTTGGTCCGGCCTTGTCGCACGGATCGCCTCGGACGTCGTGTCGCACAGGGCGCCGACCTGCTGAAGCAGTTCGATGTAGAGCTCGGCGAACATCGCCCTCTTGTCCGGGAAGTGGCTGTAGAAGGTGCCCTTGCTCACCCGCGCCGCCCCGGTGATGGCCTCGACCGACGTGTCCGCGAACCCGTTGTCCACGAACAGCTTCCGCGCGGCCGTCACCAGGTCCGCCCGGGTCTGCTCCGCATACATCTGTCGTCGGTTTGGCCCTCGCATGCGCACCATCGTATATTCAGTGACCCTGGGTCAGTGAATGACTCTCGGTCAGTCGGGTGATTGTCGTGACAACGCCCTCCGGAAGGCAGGCGGAGCCGTGGAAAAGCGCAGGATCGTGTTGCTGGGTGCGACGGGGTACACCGGGCAGCGCGTGCTCCGGGAGCTGCTCGCACGAGGGGAGAAGCCGACCTTGGCCGGGCGGAGCCGGACCAGGATGCAGACCTTGGCCGACCGCTTCCAGGCGGACCTGCCGGTGGCCGAGGTCGACGTCACCTCGACGGCCGACCTGACGCGCCTCGTGGAGCCCGGCGATGTCGTCGTCTCCACGATCGGACCGTTCATGCGGCTCGGAATGCCCGCGGTCACGGCTGCCGCGCGGGCGGGGGCGCACTACTTCGACTCGACGGGGGAGGGGACCTTCGCCCGCCGCGTCCTCCTTGAGCTGGACGCCGTCGCGGCCGGCCGGGGAGCGACTCTCGTGCCCGCGTTCGGCTACGACTACGTGCCGGGCAACCTCGCCGGCGCGCTCGCCCTGACGCGCGCGGGCGAGCGGGCACGCCACGTGGAGACCGGGTACTTCATCACCCGCGCCGGACACGGCGACGAACTGCGCTACCGCAGCACCCTGCGCGACGCGTACACCCTGACCACGGGAGGCACACGTCAGACGCTGGTCGCTGCGGCGGCCGAGGACGGGTTCGCCTACCGCAGGCCGCGCCCCTGGGCCGGCGCCCGGGTGGTCGACGAGCGCGCCGCCAAGCGGGTACGCACTTTCCACTACGGAGGCGTGAAACGTACGGCCATGACCGTCCCGGGCACGGAGCATCTCGGACTGCCGGAGGTCTTCCCTCAGTTGGAGAGCGTCGAGGTGGGCCTCGGGTGGCTTGGACGGTGGACCCGCCCGGTGCAGATCGCTGCCACGCTCCAGGCGCCCGTGCTGCGCTCGGCGAAGGTACGGGCCGCGCTGGCGCGGTGGTCCGAGCGGCTCCCGGGATCACAGCGCGAGCCTGATCCCGACGGCCGTTCCCTGGTGATCGCCGTCGCCCGCGACAGCCACGGCCGACCCCTGGCCACGACGGCCCTCACCGGACCCGATCCGTACGAGATGACGGGATCCCTCCTGGCGTGGGGCGCCGCCCACGCGGCTCAGCCGGATGCCGTACTCAAGCCCGGTGCGCACGGCCCGGTCGCCGCCTTCGGCCTCGACACTCTCAGGCTCGGTGCCGCCGAGGCCGGAGTGCACGAGGTCGACGGGGCGCCGGCCCGCCGTCGATGACGGCTGAGCGGGCACAGATCACGGCGCCGGGGCGCTGAAGCGAATGTCCGAGGAACCGCTGACGAGGTGGGGTTGTTGGATCGGGAGCGAGCCGGCCCCTCGCGGGAGCCGGCAACCTCAGTGGAAAGGAAGCCGTCCATGGACGAGCAGGGTGAGCACTTCGACGTCGTCGTACTCGGCGCGGGCCCCGGCGGGTACGTTGCCGCGATCCGGGCCGCTCAACTGGGCAAGCGGGTCGCGGTCGTCGAGGAGAAGTACTGGGGCGGCGTCTGTCTGAACGTGGGCTGTATCCCCACCAAGGCCCTGCTGCGCAATGCCGAGCTCGCGCACCTTTTCACGCGCGAGGCTAAGACCTTCGGCATCAAGGTGGACGGTGAGGTCTCCTTCGACTACGGGG
>NZ_KQ948673.1:0-33094 GCF_001514145.1 Streptomyces canus | reverse complement strand
GGGTCGCCCCGCTGGAGGACGCCGAGGTCTCCGCCGAACTGGCCAAGCAGTACCGGAAGTTGGGCATCGATGTCCTCACCTCGACCCGCGTCGAGTCGATCGACGAGTCCGGCCCGCAGGTCCGTGTCACGGTCACCGGCAAGGACGGCGCTCAGAAGGTGCTGGAGGCCGACAAGGTCCTGCAGGCGATCGGTTTCGCGCCGAACGTCACCGGCTACGGCCTGGAGAACACCGGCGTGCGCGTCACCGAGCGTGGCGCGATCGACGTCGACGGCCGCTGCCGCACGTCCGTCCCGTACATCTACGCCATCGGCGACGTCACCGCGAAGCTGATGCTCGCGCACGCCGCCGAGGCGATGGGTGTGGTCGCCGCGGAGACGATCGCGGACGCGGAGACCATGGAGCTGGACTACGTGATGATCCCGCGGTCCACGTTCTGCCAGCCGCAGATCGCCAGCTTCGGCTACACCGAGGCACAGGCGCGGGAGAAGGGCTTCGACGTCCAGGTGGCCAAGTTCCCGTTCACCGCGAACGCCAAGGCGCACGGCCTGGGTGATGCGACCGGGTTCGTGAAGCTGATCAGCGACGCCAAGTACGGCGAGCTCCTCGGCGGTCACCTCATCGGCCCCGACGTCACCGAACTCCTCCCCGAGCTGACCCTGGCCCAGCAGTGGGACCTCACCGTCCACGAGGTCGCCCGCAACGTCCACGCCCATCCGACCCTGGGCGAGGCGGTCAAGGAAGCCGTGCACGGCCTCGCCGGCCACATGATCAACATGTAGCGTTATGAGGGCTCGACATGGGTGACGCTCTCGCGGAGGCGTGCTGCCGGCGGCTTTCGAGAACTGCCGGATCGGTGTGTTCCTCGCCTACGCCACCGGCCGCGGACGCACGCTGGTCGACCGGCGGCTGTATCTGCCCACCTCCTGGACGGACGACCGCGAGCGCTGCCGACGGTAGGGCGACGTTCGACGTCCTTGCGGCGTGAACCGGAGGTCCGGGGTTCAGGATCCGGTGCTGTAGCGGCTGAGCATGAGGGCGACGGCTTCGTCCACGATCGCGGCGTCGGTGGGGTTGGGCGGGACGAAGTCGGTCCGTACGAGTTGGGGCCACAGGAACTGGCTGCAGATCATGCCGAGGAACTGTTCGGCGACTTCGGATGCCGACTGCGGCTGTCCGTCGGCCGAACGGAAGTCGAGTGTGCCGGCCTGCGCTTCCGCCTCCAGGTAGTCGCGGAGCCGGTCGAAGAAGGGGCCGCGGTCGATGGCGAAGCCGGTGCCGACGATGTCGGCGAGTTCCGGCATCTGGGGCAGTTCGGTGATGATGAGGCGGCACAGCGCGGCCGTGCCGGGCCGCGAGACCAGGCAGGCGTAGTCACGGCCGATGTGGTCCAGGCCGTACCGGGGGTCACCGGGCGGGGGCGGTTCGGCGTACTCCACGTCCAGCTGCCACTGTTCGGAGGTGACGGCCGCGAACAGCGCGGCCTTGGACGGGTACCGCTTGAAGAGGGTGCCGGTGGAGACGCGGGCCTCCCTGGCGATCTGGGCCAGGGAGGTCTTGTCGTATCCCCGGGCGAGGAAGAGGTCGCGGGCGGCGCGGATGATGCGCGCGCGGTTCTCCGCTTTGATCTGCGCGTGATACCCCGGCCGGCAGGTGTCGCCACCGGTCTCCGCTCGGTCCGCCACCGACATGCCCACGCCCCTCGCCCGTCTTCCGGCCGTGTCCTCGCTGTCAGAGGACGGTCTGGCCACCGTCCAGGATAAGGTCCTGGCCCACCGCGAAGGCGGAGGCGTCGGAGGCCAGGTAGACGACGGCTTCCGCGACCTCCTCGGGCAGACCCATGCGACCCAGCGGGATGTTGGAGCTGAGCCGGTCCAGGACCGCCGCCTGCACCGCGGGGTCCTCGATCCCGAGCTTGGAGTACAGCGGGGTGTCCACCGGGCCGGGGCTGACCGCGTTGAACCGGATGCCGTGCGACTTGAGCAGGTCCGCGTTCCACGACCGCATCAGGGAGGAGACAGCCGCCTTCGTCGCGGCGTAGGCGTTCGAGTTCCCGTAGCCGCCGTGCGCGCTGGCGGACGCGTTCAGGATGACCGAGGACGGGTTGGCCAGCACGGGCACCAGGGCCTGGGTGAGGAAGAAGACGCTCTTGACGTTGATGTCGAAGAGCCGGTCGAAACTGTCCTCCGTGTGGTCCTCGAACGGCCGCCAGTCCGAGACGCCGGCGTTCAGGAACACCACGTCCAGCTTTCCGAAGTGCTCACTCACCTGCTTCGCCAGGGCGCGCTGCGCGTCGAGATCGCGTGCGTCGGCCTGCACCACCGGCACCTTGTCCCCGAGGATCTGCCGCGCCTTGTCGATGCTGGCCGGGGTTACGCCGGTGATCAGCACGTCGGCCCCCTCCGCGATGAACCGCTGGGCGGTCTCCAGGCCGATCCCGCTCGTGCCGCCGGTGATGAGGGCGCGCTTGCCCGCAAGACGATTCATGGTGATTGTTCCTTGCCGAGTCGAAAGGTAAGTCGGTGGACTCACCACTCGAAGGTAGCTCCCGCACCACCCTTATGGCAAGTCGATCCACTTACCATCGGTGGTCTGGCGCGGTTCGGCCGCAACGGAGAAGGTGGCCGGCACCGGCTCGAAGGCCGTGTTGCTGCCGCCCCTGAGGAGCCGGGCGATGATGGCCTTCCCGGCGCCGGGCGGTCCTGGACGGTGGCACTGAGGCGCCGCTGGGCGACCATACGGGCCCAGAAGTGGAGTCCGCGGCGAGGACCAGGAGGTGGTCCTGCCCGACGACGTCTTCCAGCTTTGCGCTCAGGCGGTCGGCGACTGGCTGCGAGGGCTCCTCGTCGAAGAGCGGCAGGATCGCTACGGTCGGTTCCAACGGCCCCTCGGGCCGCAGGCGGGCATGCGCGGACGAGGTGAGCCGACGGGGTGCTCCTGCACGTGGGTGCGCTAAGAGGTGCGTTCGTACCCTGTCAATGACCGCAAGGAAGGTCGACTTCCCCCTATTCCCTGCACGGGTCCGATGGCGTGGGGTTGGCCGACAGAGCGCCCGGCGATGACAGCCGTCTGGAGGAGCCCGGGGCATCAGCCCGGCGGGGCGGACTGCCGCGCTGCCATTATCCGGACCAGTTCCCGCCCGCGAGGGTGGCCCAGGGTTCGGCTGTCTTGGGTTGGATGCCGAGCAGGTCGGTGATGACCATGGGCGGCAGGTCTACGAGGGCGTCCATCATGGCGGTGTTCCGGGCTGCGCGGGCGGGCGGACCGTGGTGTCTCAGGGCGTCGGCGAAGCCGAGGGGGTTGCGCGGGTGCCCAGGCTGTGACCGGGCAAGAGGTATCTGCACCCGGACGTGTTGCTGGGGCGCTCCTGTCCGCAACCGCCACCACGCGCCGTTCACGACCTGCCGGTGTTCCCGCCAAGACCGCCCGCGACCATCCACACCCGGCAGCAGCGGAGCTGTCCGCTCCCACGCCGCATCCGTCGACTCTCCCCGACCAACCACAAGATCAGTTATCAGACGCGGCCTGGGTCAGGGAGCACGTCAAGCCCTTTTCGCGCCGCTCTGCTCGCGGACGGCGTCGAACATGGCGGTGAGAGCGGGACTCTCGGCAAGGTTGCTCAGCAGGGCGTGCAGCGAGTGCCGCTCAGTGGTGCCGAGGTCGGGGAGGATTTCGGTGTCGAGGCCGACGAGTGTGCGGTTGAGGTCGGCCAGGACCTTGCGCCCGTCGTCGGTGATGTCGACGGCGTAGCGGCGTCGGTCCTGCGGATCGCGTGTCCGCTCGGCGTATCCGGCCCGCTCAAGGTCGTCAAGACTCGTCACCATCGTCGCCGGGTCGATGCGCAGGAACGAACCGAGCGCCAGTTGCGGCATGGCTCCATTGTCGGCCAGGGCTTGCAGCACGCTGTAGTGACGCACTCGCAGGCCGGTACCGCTGATGCCGTCTTCGGCGATCCTGAATGCCACCTGCCCGAGTTTGACCAGCAGGCAGATGGTGTGTTCGGCCACTGTCCCCGGTACCAGCGGAGCCTCGGACATCGTTTATCCCGCCTATGGTTAGCCCTGCGTATCGTCTGGCTCCATCGTACGAGAAGGCCTGAGGTGGCCGGACCCATGAGGTGACCGGACCGGGGCAGCGATCTCGGCGCGCGGAATCGGGGCACGCAGGGCAGGGAATGCGCGGGGCCGTCAGCCGACGATGGTCCGGCCGAAGATCTGCCGGGCGATGACCCACTTCTGGATCTCGTTGGTGCCCTCGTAGATCTCGCCGATCTTGCTGTCCCGGTAGATCGCCTCGACAGGGCCGGGGCTGCCGTCGGCACCCAGTTCGCGGGCGAAGCCGAGGCCCCCGAAAGCCTGGACGGCGTCGCGTGCCATGTCCACCGACAGCCTGGTGGCGTAGTACTTCGCCATCGCGGCCTCGGGTTCCGGGGACGGGTTGCCGGCGTCCAGGCGAAGGGCCGCCTTGGTGACGAGGGTGCGGGCGTTGTCGATCTCGGTGGCCCGCTCGGCGAGCAGGAACTGCCAGTGCTGGTTGGCGGCCACCGGCTTGCCGAAGGCGTGGCGCGTCGACAGGTGGGCCACGGTGTGGTCGAAGGCGGCTTGTGTCATGCCGACCCCGGCGGCCGCGATGCCGATCCGGCCGTAGGTGAGGGTGGTCAGTGCGTGGCGCAGTCCGTGTCCCTCGGTGCCGCCGAGGAGGTCGTCGTCGGACAGGTGTACGTCCGAGAAGCGGATGTCCGCGGTGAGTTGGCCGCGGTTGCCCATCTTGCGGTCGGCGAGGCCGACTTGAACGCCCGGAAGTGCTGTGTCGACGATGAACATGCTCAGCCGCTCGCCGGTGCGGGCGAGAACCACCACGAAGGCGGCCACGGGCGAGTTGGAGATCCACCGCTTGTGGCCGTTCAGCACCCAGCCGGTCTCGGTGCGTACGGCCTCGGTCCGAACGGCCTGCGGAGACAGGTCGCTGGAGGCGTCCGGCTCGGTGGTGGCGAACGCGCCGACCGCGGAACCCTCCGCGACCTTGGGCAGCCAGCGCTGCTGCTGCTCCTCGGTTCCCTGCCGCAGTGCGTTGCCCGCCAGGATGCAGTGCACGTCGAAGACGGCGGCGACGCTGCTGGAGTAGTAGGCCAGTTCCTCGATCGCCGCGGCGGTGGCGGTCGCCGGGTGGGTCAGACCGTCGCCGCCGACCTCGCCGGGGAAGGGGATCCGGAAGACCCCCGCCGATGCGAGCGCGTCGAACACCTGCCGGGGGAAGCCGTCGGTGCGCTCGTCGCCGTTCGCGATCGCTGCGGCATGCGGAGCCACTTCTTGCTCCGCGATCCGGCGCACGGCGGCGCGTACGGACTGGGTCTCTTTGGGGGCGAGGAGCTCGTGGTAGAGCCGGTCGCTCTGGCGTGCGGGAGTGGAAGTCATGCGCGGACCATATCATTCGTATCGCATACGATTAGTTCACCAATCGATTGTGGAGGTTCGACCATGACACGGACGCTGGCCGGCAAGACCGTCCTGATGTCGGGAGGCAGCCGCGGCATCGGACTCGCCATCGCCCTGCGCGCGGCCCGCGACGGTGCGAACGTGGTGATGCTCGCCAAGACCGCCGTACCGCACCCGAAGCTCGAAGGCACGGTTCACACCGCGGTCGAGGAGATCGAGCGCGCGGGCGGCAAGGGGCTGGCCGTCGTCGGTGACGTCCGCAACGAGGACGACGTACGCACCGCCGTCAACGCCGCGGTCACTGCCTTCGGCGGCATCGACATCGTGGTGAACAACGCCAGCGCGATCGACCTGTCGTCGACGGAGCAGCTGGAGATGAAGCGGTACGACCTGATGCAGGACGTCAACACGCGCGGAACGTTCCTGCTGAGCAAGGCCGCGATCCCGCACCTGCGGGAAGCGGACAACCCGCACATCCTCACCCTCTCGCCGCCGTTGAACCTCGCGCCGCACTGGGTGGGCAAGCATCTCGGCTACACGCTGTCGAAGTACGGGATGAGTCTGTGCACCATCGGGCTCGCCGAGGAGCTCGCCGCCGACGGCATCGCCGCCAACTCGCTGTGGCCGCGAACGCTGATCGACACCGCCGCCGTACGCAACGTGGTCGGCGGCGCCGGACAGGCCCGTAGTCCGCGGATCATGGCTGACGCCGCGTACGCCGTCCTCACGCGTGACGCGCGCAAGTGCACCGGCAACCTGTTCATCGACGACGAGGTCCTGTCGGACGAAGGCGTCGCCGACCTCTTCGGGTACAGCCCTGCCGGCTTCGAGGGGGATCTCGCCCTCGACATCTTCGTCGATCCGGCCTGATCCCGCTCCGCTTCGGGGGGTGGGCGGAACTCCCCCTCTCGGACGGCGACGATCCGCGCCCCGGTGCGCAAGGCGTGCGCGACACCCCGCTCCCGGCTGCGCTACTCGGTCTGCGCGATCGCAGTCGTGTTGGCGCTGGAGACGCAGCTCAGGATGGCGACGCCCGAGCCGGGGCGCAGGGTTCTGACCGTGCCCGCCGCCCGCGCGGCCGTGATTGCTGCGCTACTTGTGCGGGCATTGCCTGCGCCTGTGGCGTGACCTGCCTGGAGAGGTGGTGGGTGCGTGACCGCTTCAGGACCGCGCTCGGCGGGGGCGGGAACGGGCGTTGTTCGATTCTCGGGGCCGCCTGGTCCGCGTCCGGCGGCCGACGCCCGCGATCGCCACTGGTGGTCCAGGTCCCGGCGGCGACCGCCAGAACGCGGACCCGGGCCGGACCTGGCGAGCGCGAGCGCACCTGGACGGACCCAGCCCGCCGCGAACTCCCGGCGCCACCTGGCTCAGTTCACTCGGCGGGCCTCAGGCGAAAAGCGGGGCCGGGGATGCTCTCGATGTCTTCCGGCTGTACGGCGTGGCCCTGGTCGCAGCGGATCCGGGCGTCGACGTGCGCGCCGCATCCACGGTGCCGGGACAGCATGGCGGGGCCCTCCGGGTCGGCGCGGTAGCGGTCCCCCCACTGCAGGAGCCCCATCACGGCCGGGACCAGATCCACACCCTTGGGTGTGATCACGTACTTCGGCCGGCTCCGCGAGCCCGGCTCCTTGTAGGTCTCGGTGGCCAGGATCCCTTCCTCCACGAGCATCTTGAGTCGCGCCGCGAGGAGGTTGCGAGGACAGCCGAGGACGCGTTCGAACTCGCTGAAACGGGACGAGCCGTACCAGACCTCGCGCAGGATCAGGATCGTCCACTTCTCGCCCACGACCTCAAGGGTTCGGGCGATCGAGCAGTTCGACGTGTCCCGGTCGAGATGGGGAAACGTGCCGGCGTCGTCCTGCAGGGCTTCGGTCGTTGCGTCCATAGGGTGATTCTAACTTCTCTGAGTTTACTTTTCCATACTCAGCTAGTACTGTCATGATCGGCACGTCAACCCCGCCGCAGACGAGAAGCATGCGCACAGGGGACCCGTCCCAGGAATCACACCGACCACCGAGACACCCACGCAGAAAGGCGGCCGACATGAAGGCCTTCCTCGTCGAGAAGTACGGCAAGGACGGCGTCCGCGCCGCCGACGTGCCCGAGCCCACCGTCGGAGCCCGCGACGTTCTGGTCAGAGTGGGCGCCGCCGGCATCAACCCGCTGGACAAGATGGTCCGCAACGGGGAGTTCAAGCAGCTCCTGAAGTACAAGCGCCCGTTCGTGCTCGGCCACGACGTGGCCGGCGTCGTGACAGAGGTCGGCTCCGCCGTACACGGCTTCAAGGTCGGCGACGAGGTCTACGCCCGCCCGCGCGACCTGCGGGTCGGGGGCTTCGCGGAGTTCATCGCGATCGACGCGGACGATGTCGCCCCCAAGCCGGCCTCACTCTCCCTGGAGGAGGCGGCCGCGGTGCCGCTGGTGGCCCTGACCGCCTGGCAGATCCTCGTCGAGCGCGCGCACGTGCAGCCGGGGCAGAAAGTGCTCGTCCACGCCGGAGCCGGCGGCCTCGGGTCGACGGTCATCCAGCTCGCCAAGCACCTCGGCGCCACGGTGGCGACGACCGCGAACACCAGGTCCGAGGAGTTGGTCAGGAGCCTCGGCGCCGACGTCGTCGTCGACTACACCAAGGAAGACTTCTCCAAGGTGCTCTCGGGCTACGACCTGGTGCTGGACTCCCTGGGCGGGGCGAACCTCGAGAAGTCGCTGACCGTACTGAAGCCCGGCGGCCTGGCCATCAGCGTCGTCGGCCCGCCCGACGCCGGTTTCGCCAAGCAGCTCGGCGCCCCCGCCGTCATGGGCCTGGTCATGAGCACCCTCAGCCGCAAGATCCGCAAGCAGGCCAAGGCACTGGGCGTGCGCTACGAGTTCCTCTTCATGCAGGCCAACGGCTCCCAGCTGCGCAAGCTCGGCGCCCTCTACGACAGCGGAAAGCTCCGCCCGGTCATCGACAGCACCTTCCCCTTCGACCAGACGCTCGAGGCGATGGCACACGTCGAGCAGGGCCGCACCAAGGCCGGCAAGGTCGTGGTCTCGATGGTGCCCGACGGCGAGTGAAACCGTGCGGGCCGATCCGGCGGCCGTTCACCCATGCGAGGACGGGCGGCTGATCGTCACGCGAAGGCCGGAGGGGGCTGGTAGCCCTCGACTTCCCGGCCCAGGAGCTCGGCGAACTTGATGGTGGTGAGGTCGCTGCCGCTCGGCCCCATCGCCTGCAGCCCGACGGGCAGACCGTCCCGGCCCGTTCGGACGGGGATGGTCGTCGCCGGAGAGCCGGCCACATTGGCGATGGCGCTCCACTTGACCTGATCCCAATAGGAACGGGAATGCCCGTCCACCTGGATCCGGCGGCCGAACCTGTCGATCGGCTTGGTGTGATGAGGCGGCGCCGTGGTCGGAGTCACCGGCATGAGCAGGACGTCGAACTCACGGAAGAACTCGGCCCACCGGTGCCGGAGTTCATGGCGTGCAACGTCCGCTTGCAGCCAGCTGTAGTGGGACTGGAAGGTTCCTCTCACCGCGTCCAGCACCTCTCCACGAGGGTGTTGGACAAGACGCGCGAGGGTCGCGGCGTTGGAGGCCGCTGTCAGTCCGGACCGGTCGTAGGTGAAGGCGCCGAAGAGCAGGCGCTGGAACAGGGCATGACTGGTCGTCATGTCGACGGGCAGGCTGGTGGGCCGTACTTCGACCTTCGTGCCCGCCGCTTTCAGGGCGCTCAAGGCGTCGTCCACCGCGGCAACGACATCGTGGTCTATCGGGCATGACGCGTCCTCGGTCCACACCGCCACTCGGAAGGCGCCGAGTTCGTTCGCTCGTGGTGGTGCGAGGGTGTAGCTGAAGCCACCGTCGCGCTCCGGCGGTCCTACCGTCGCGTGGAGGATGGGGACCAGGTCGCGTGCGTCGCGCACTTGGGCGCCGGCACAAGCGAGGTCGATCTCCGCCCACCGTCCGACACCTGGTCCGCCCGGGACGTGTCCGATGAGGGGGATGGACCGCCAGGTCGCCTTGTGTCCGTAGAGACCGTTGAAGTGTGCCGGAATCCGGGTGGATCCGCCGATTTCCGAGCCGAAGTCGAAAGCCGTGAGTCCGGCGGCTGTTGCCACTGCTCCACCGCCTGCGGAACCTCCGGACGTGCGGGCGGTGTTCCAGGGGTTCAGCGTCGGCCCGAACACGGGGTTGTCCGCTTGGACGTCCTGGTTTCCGGCGGGCAGATTGGTCTTGCCGATGATCACTGCACCTGCGGCCCGCAACCGTTGTACCGCCTCTGCGTCCTGCTCGGGTACGTAGTCCTTGAGGTGGGTGCGACCGCAGACCGTCCGCAGGCCGGCGGTCTCGTAGCTGTCCTTCAGCGTGATCGGGAGACCGTGGAGCGCGCCGAGTTCCGCCCCGGCCGCCCGTTTCGCGTCGGCTGCCCTGGCATCGAACTGCGCCCGCTCGACGTCCAGCGTGACGACCGCGTTCAGCGTTTCGTTGTGCACGCCAATGCGTCGCAAGTAGGTTTCGAGCAGTTCCTCACTCGAAACCTGCCCTGACGCCAGCGCATCGAGTTGGTCCGTGGCCGGCTGGAAGGGGAGGTCACGCACGGAGAGCCTCGTTTCTGTATGCGCTGATCGGCGAAGCCGCAGTTGAGCGACCGTGGCTGGTCGGTCGTCGCAGCGGTGTCGCCGTGAGGTGCTGACACGTGCGCCTGGAGAGTTCCGGATCGGGCAGCGGTGGGCGCAGTTGCCAGATGGGTGCGGCAACTTGGTGCGGGTCCGCGACGTGTGGCGACCCTGCGGACGGTTGACCGGGACGTTACCATCTGAGTATAAGTAAGTAAACCCAGATGGTTGAGTGCGTCGCTGCGGGGTCCCTTCAGATGGTCAAGTGCAGGACGGCGGCGGTGAGTCCACTGTCCCGCCGGTCATCTGGCTCTCTGTCCGGTCAGGATTTCGTGTTGCACGTGCCGGAGATCGACTTGGGGTTCTCGGGATGAGGTGATGCTCCCCAGCCGGCCCAGGGCGAACGCCGCGGGAACGGAAATCAGGCCTGGGGTCTGGAACGGGTACCAGTCAAAACTGGCTTGCGGCCATAGCGCGAACGTGGTGCCCGAGACGATGGGGGAGAAGGCCGTGAGGACGGTGCATGAACGCGCTCACCGCGCGGATGGCGCTGGACGCCCTTGAACTGCCCACCGGAGCGACGGTCGCCGTGACCGGTGCGGTCGGCGGTTACGCGGTGCAGCTGGCCAAGGCCGCCGGGCTGACAGTGATCGCCGACGCGGCGGACAAGGACCGCGACCTCGTCAGCGGCCTGGGTCCCGATCACGTGCTCCCCCGCGGGGACCAATTCGCCGAACGAGTCCGTGAACTGCGCCCCGCCGGTGCGGACGGGATCATCGACGCCGGGCTGATGAACGCGGCGGTGGCCGCAGGGGTGCGCGACGGCGGAACCATCGTGACCCTTCAGGGGTTTACCGGTAGCACGGACCGTGGTGTGCGCTGGCTCCCCTTGTTCGTGGGGGACCGGCTCCGGGACACGGCAGCCCTGACGGAACTACGCGACCAGGCCGAGTCCGGCATCCTCACACTCCGCGTCGCGGTCACGTTCCCAGCCGAACAGGCGGCAGAGGCGCACCGTCTCTTCGAAGTGGGCGGTGTACGGGGGCGCCCCGTACTGCTGTTCTGAGCCAGGCCGTGACCGTACGACGCGGCCAGGACTACACCCCGCGCGTCAGCGCCACCCCAGCGCCACACCGTCAACTCCTCGACCGCTGCCAGCCGCACTCGACAACGCCACAGCGATCCCGGCACAGCGCAAGGCCCGCCGCGAGTACACCAACCGTGTCAGCAGTCTCGGCCAGTAACCAAGCCAACGGGACGGCACACCTAGTGCCCCTGAGACCGCGTCCTCTGCGGCATGCCGTCCACGCTGTGGGCTCGTCGTGTCCGGCTGGGCTGGCGGACGAGGGCCGGTCTCGGAGCGTCAGCCCAGCCCTGGTACCAACAGCACCTTGCAGGCGTCCCCGGTGAGCAGATCGATCGCCTGGTCGACCTGGCTGAGTTGCAGTCGGTGCGTGATCAGCCAGTCCAGGTCCAGGCGCCCGGAGTTCAGCAGGAGCAGCGTCTGCTCCCAGGTTTCCCACAGGCGGCGGCCGAAGATGCCCCGCAGTGTGATGCCTCGCTTGTTGATCTGGGCGGCGATGTCGATCGGCACTGGCCGGCCCGGGTGTCCCACGGTCACGACCGTTCCTTCTCGACGCACGGCGTCGAACAGGGACGGGAGTGCGGCGGCCGCTCCCGAGCATTCGAAGGCGACGTCGGCCCCGCCGCGGTGGCCGCTGAGTTCGCGGCTGCGCTCGGCGACTCCCTGTCCGGGCTCCATCGTGATCACTCCGAGCCGTTCCGCTTCGGCGCGGCGGAACGGATTCGGCTCGATCACGATGACGTAGGCGGCGCCCATGAGCGATGCCAGCCGCGCGACGACCATGCCCACCGGCCCGGCGCCGCTGACCAGAACGCCTCGGCCGGCTACCGAGTACCCGGCACGCTGAATGGCGTGTACCGCGACACCGGCCGATTCCAGCAGTGCGCCGGTCTCCAAGGGCACGCTGTCGGGAAGGGGGACGCAGATGCGGTGGGGAACGGCGACGCGTTCGGCGAAGACCCCGTCGAAGTGCATGCCCAGGATCTGCGTGCGCTCGCAGGTGTGTGCGTCCCCGGTCCGGCATGCGAAGCAGTGGCCGCACGCCAGATGGCTCTCCAGAGCGACGCGGTCACCGACGCGCAGGTTCTCCACCCCGGTGCCCACCTCGACGACGGTGCCGGCCGCTTCGTGACCGAGTACGACGGGCAGTCCCAGGTTGAACGCCTGGGCCGCCGGCGACCACTCGTAGCATTCGCGGTCGGTGCCGCACAACGAGGCTGCCGCGATCTCCACTACGACCGCGCCGTCGCCGGCCTTCGGCTCGGGCGCATCGGCGACGTACTCGACGCCCCTGTCCGCGACTGCTTTGACGACTGCCCTCATGAATGCACACTCCTTCGTGTCTCGTACGTGGCGGGATGACTGGTGGCCCGGGCGGCCGGTGGTCAGTTGGCGGGATGCGGCTGCGCGAAGCGTTCGAGGACATCGACCGGACCGACCTGTCCGCCCTTGAGCAGCAGCCGGCAGCCGGCCACGGCGGCGTCGCTGTCGGTGCGGCAGACGGGGGCGGCCGTGACGAACTGGGTGGCGACGCGCAGCTCGCTCACCCCCATGGTCAGCAGTGCGTGGCTGGAGGTGTCGCCGCCGAGCACGGCGACGTCCCGGGTGAGGCCCTTGACGGCCATGCTTCCGGCCAGGGTCCCCAGGAGTTCGCCCACATGGGCGGCGTCGAGAGGACCGGCCGCGGCGTAGCGGGGGTCTTGGGTACCGCGCGTGGTGTGCACGATGACGTTCCGTCCGGCCGTGAGCAAGGCGGCCGAGCGCTTCTCCAGATCGTCCAGCAAGGACGGATCCTGTCCGTTGAGCAACTGCGTGGGCACGGCCAGCTCGGTCCAGCCCTGCGCTACGGCGTCGGCGATCTGTGCGTCCGTCGTGCTGGAGGCCGACGCGCTGACGGCCAGCACCGGCCCGGAGGCGGGCTGGGCGCTGTCGGCCACGTCGGACCGCTTGGTGGCGGTGCGGGCGAGGGCGGCCATGACACCGCCGGAGCCGACCACGATCGCCGGGCCCTGCCGGGTGTCGTCCTCTCGCAGTGCCAGCGCGAGGGTATCGAGGTGACCGTCCTCGACGGCGTCCACGACGAAGGCGGCCCGGCTGGACCGGCGGAGCGTCGCCCACTGCTCGCCGAAGGAACCATCGGTGTAGGCGGGGAGGTGGATGGCCGCGGGGACCTCGCCGGTACGCAGCTGCTCGGCGATCACCTGCCGCAGGTCGGCCTCGTGCATCGGGGTCGAGGGGTGCTGGGCCATGACGGGATGCCGGTCGAGGCGGTAGGCGTCCCCGGAGTAGCCGGCGAAGTGGTTGCTGAAGGCGGTGTACCGGCCGAAGCCCGGCTGTGCCGGTGCGACCGCCACCGGGCCGTGGTGGGGGAAGCGCTCGTGCAGCAGCTCGATGCCTCTGCCGATGCTGCCGCGTGCGGGGGCGCTGTCGAAGGTGGAGCAGACCTTGTAGATCAGCACCTGGGCATCGGCGGTGGCGATGCGTTCCAGCTGTGCGCGCACCAGCTCGTCGAAGGCGGCTCCGCCGAGCGAACGCGATGGTCCGGCGATCCCGACGACATCGCAGTCGGTGGGGAGCGGCCGGTCTCCGTCCCCGATGACGAGCACAGCGTCGAGACCGTGCCGGTGGGCCTGTGCGAGGACATCGCTGGCACCGGTCAGGTCGTCGGCCACGAAACTGACGTACGTCATGTCAGGCCACACCTCCGAACGTGCGCCCGGCGTGCAGCAGCGCCGGGTCGCCTGCCTCGGCCGCCGCGTGTGCCGCCACCTCCAGGGGAACACCGTCGACGGCGGCCGCCCAGGCGGCCCGGAGACTGCGCACACCGGCCGCCGGTCCGTCGGGATGCGCGGCCACGCCTCCGCCCGCGAGCATCAGAAGGTCGGTCGAGCCGACCGCGGTGAAGGTCGGTGCGGGGGTCGTGACGTTCTGGCCGGACGACAGGGTCGGTACCGGACTCAGCGTCTTGCCCAGGGGCTCGAGCAGGCTGCGTACGTGGGCCGCGACCTCCTCGTCCCTCTCGTAGAACTTGCTGCCGAGACCGCTGACATGCAGATGGTCGGCTCCCGCCAGGCGGGCCAGCCGCTGCCACACCCGGTACGACATCCCCAGCGCCGGTGAGCGCATCGATGCGGCCAGACCGGCGCGGTGTCCGTGCACGGGGACTTCGGAGAACTCCCGCAACCAGGCCAGTGCGGGCAGCCCCATGACGGGGACGTTGAGCATCACGCACCGGCCGCCCGCCCCGACCACCAGGTCGTGGCGCCGGCGGAGCCCGGCGAGGTCCCCTGTGATGTTGAAGGCGTACATGACCGGGTGGCCGGTGATCTGCTCGGCTTCCCGGATCTCTTCGGTGGCCACAGCGACCCGGCGCTCCAGCGGGAGGTACGACGGATCGGTCATCAGCTCGTCGTCCTTGATCAGATCGACCGGCGCCCTGGCCAACTCCCGTACGACCAGGCGGAACTCGCTCTCGTCCAGACCGACGTTCGGTTTGATGATGGTGCCGATCATGACGCCCTCGGCACCTCCCATCAGCCTGCGGGTGCCGGGGATGCCGAACGCGGGGCCCGGGTGAGCGGCAACGAACTCCTCCGGCAGCTCGATGTCCTGCAGGCGGCAGGCGAACAGCTCACCCAGCTCGAAGAGGTTGCCTGCGATCGTGGTCTGCAGGGTCGCCAGGTCGGTCCCGATGTTCTCCATCGGGAACTCGACCACCACAACAGCGGCCCGCACCGCCTCGGGGCGGGACCGCGACGGCAGCGACGGACTGCGCGTGCCCAGGTCCCGCACGCTGACGACCTGCGCAGCATGCCGTTCTCGGATGCGGGGGGACTCGCCGGGCACAGCGACGAAGGTGCCACTGGACTGCTCCCCGGCCATCGCCGCGGCAGCCTGTTCCGGATCGCTCTCCGATTCCAGGTAGTAGGTGCAGCGCACGACCCGCTGGTCACGCATGTGCTCTCCGTTTCTCGACGACTGTGATGTGAGGGTCGTTCGGCTCAAGTGCCGTCGTGGTGTGCGGCAGCTTCCCTGTTCGCGCCGGCCACGTGATGCGGGGCGGAGGACGGCCCGTCGCCGACGGCTGTCGCATCGCCGACCCCGTCGGCGGCCGAGGGCTGCTTCAGGATCCGGCGTGCCCAGAAGACGGTGATCAGGGGACACAGGATCGACGTCACCACCACCGACGAGGCCACGAGCACGGTCGCGTACTCGGCGGCCGGCGCGTAGACGGGATTGGCGGCCGCCACGATCGAGGGGACCACTGCCGCGTTGCCGGCCGTGGTCGCCGCTGCGAGGCCCGCGATGCCATCGCCACCGCTCGCCTTGTCGGCCAGCAACAGCACTGCCCCGCCGACCAGTACCACGAACAGCCCCAGCCCCGCCCCCAGCAGGCCGGCCTCCCAGACGGCTGTCAGATTGAGCGTGAGTCCCAGTGACAGTCCGAGGAACGGCACGAGGGCGGGCACGGCGGGGGCCAGGAAGCGACGCATCTCGGGATCGAGGTTGCCCAGGAGCATCCCGAGCACCAGGGGCAGAATCGCTCCCACCAGGGTCTGCCAGGGGAAGGCGGACAGACCGGCGACGCCGAGCGTGACCATCGTGAGGAAGGGGCCGGACTCCAGGCTCATGACGCTGTAGGCGCCCACGTCACGCTTGCGCCCGAACTGGGCCATCAGCGACATGTAGAGGCCACCGTTGGTGTCGTTCAGCGCCGCCACGACCGCCAGCGTCGACAACCCCGCGAAGACCCCACCGCTGACCGGCGATTCGCCGAGCAACCTCCCCAGGACGATACCGACGACCAACGCGAACACGACCTTGGTCCCCAGCAGCACACCGCCCTTCTTTGCGATGTAGGGCGTCGCCTTCACGTCCAGAGTCGCGCCCAGACACACATAGAAGACGGCCAGGATCGCGGGCAGGCCCGTGTACAGGGCTCCGGTGAAGGAACCGAAGAACTCTCCGGAGCCCGGCGCCGCCGTGTGCACCACGGCTCCGAGGAGCATCGGGACGAGCATCAGGCCGCCAGGCACCTTCTCAATGCCGGCTTTGATGGGCACAGCCATGGGGACCTCCGAACGACGATGTTCGAATGAACATTTGGTGACTCGGACCGTAGGTCAAGGAAGCGGGCGGGTCAATGGGTTCTCGCCACTGAAGTCGCCCGTATCGAGCCGAGTGCACCGCATGAGCGGGCGGCACGACAGGCCGAACAGGTCGCTGTAGTGTTCATATGAACACCTCTCCGGCAGGGTGACAACAATGGGTCACCCTGGTTGAACCCCAGGGCAGGAGGCCGGATAGCGTGATGAGCGTGGCTCAAGACGAGATGGAACCCGTGCGCAACTCCCGACAGCGAGCCATCCTCAGTGCCTTGCAGGAATCCCGGCAGGTCGACGTCAACACCCTCGCGGAGCGCTTCGGCGTGTCCGGCATGACGATCCGCCGCGACCTGGCCGAGCTCGATCAAGCAGGACTGCTGGACCGGGTCCATGGCGGCGCCGTGCCACGCCGTGCCCCCGCCTACGGGTCCCGGTCCTCGACGATGATGTCCGAGAAGTCGAGAATCGCGCGGGCCGTGGCGGACCTGGTCAAGCCAGGTGCCTCGGTGGGCATCGACACCGGCACCACCTGTACCGCCGTCGCCGCGGAACTCGCCGTCCGGGACGATCTGACCGTGATCACCAACTCGCTGCACGCGGCGTTCGAACTGCGCGACACGAGGAGCCGGGTCCTCGTCCTGGGCGGACTCATGACACCCGAACTGAGTCTGGTCGCCCCCACGGCCGCTCAGGAAAGACCGCAGATCCATCTGGACCTGATGATCCTCGGCTGCGGCGGCCTTTCCGTCGACCGCGGGATCACCTACTTCGACCCCGCCGAGGTCGAAGTGCGCCGCACACTTCTCGATCTCGCCGACCGGATCGTTGTCGCTGCCGACCACACCAAGTTCGACCGCAAGAAGGCGATGGCCCTCGGTGACCTGTCGGTCATCGATGTCCTCGTCACCGACCAGACGCCTCCCCCTGAACTGCGCTCCGCATTCGCGGAGGTCGTTGTCGCTCCGTAGTGCTCATCTGCTTCGAGGACGAAGCCGGGTTCACCCGACGGCCGCCCAAAGGACGAACCTGCGGCCGGCGAGGCCACATCCCGGTCGTGACCCTCAGCGGCCGCCGCTCGGGGCGCTAGATCCGCGGAAGACCGCGGAAAATGTGCAACGGATGTGCAACGGCTTCCATGGATCAGACGGCAGCGGGTCCGTCGCGTAGGCAAGTCGGGCGGGCCGCCGCCTGACGACACCACACCGCAACTGTCGTACAGCTGCGGTGTGTTCGACGAGTCAGACAGCGTGTCGCGTCGGTCCGAACGCTCCGTTGACACCCTCCGCCCCGCGTGTTTCCATCTCGCCATGCCGTCGCCGGAGCCTCTGACTCGCCGCCGCGCCGTGGACCTCGTCCGGGTCGCCGCCGCGTTGTGTCTGACGAGCGGCTGATCGCTCCCCTCCTTCTCTGACGGCTCTGTCAACCACCTTGCAGGAAAAGCCAGTTGTCCCGGCTGCCGCCGGACTGCCGGATGTCCGGGTCCTGGCCCGCGCCGCCCCCTGCCGTGTTCCTTCGCTCCCCATGACGAGGACTCGCCATGTCTGTTCCCACCCCGTCCGGTCACCGCCACGAAATCGACTACGACCGCCAAAGGCTGCGCCAGTGGCTCGCCGGTGAGGCCCGGGCCGACGGGGTCACCCGCCGCCGTCTGCTCACCCTGCTCGCCGCCACCGCCGCCGGGACCGCACTCGGGAGCCCCCGCTCAGCCCGCGCCGCCGTCGCCGGGATCGTCAAGCCGCTGCCGCCCGAGTGGTTCATCGAGCGCGGCACCAACGCCGAGACCCGCTGGGAGGCGCTGCACGGAACCGGCCACCACGTCCCCAACGAGATGTTCTTCGTCCGCAACCACACTGCCACCCCGGTCCTGGACGCGGGCGACTGGCGGCTACGGCTGTGGGGGAGCGGGCTGCGCGGCAATCCCGGCGCGGACCGGCCGGTGGAGTTCGGGTACGACGATCTGCGCGCGCTGCCGGCCGTCACCCGGACCGCCTTCGTCGAGTGCGCCGGCAACGGCCGTTCCTACTACACGACGCAGCAGGGCGAGACCGTCACCGGCACCCCGTGGACCCTGGGCGCGATCGGCGTCGCGCACTGGCGGGGAGTGCGCCTCGCCGACGTGCTGCGCAGGGCCGGTCTGTCCCGCCACGCCGTGGACGTACAGCCGCGCGGCCTGGACGCCGAGTACGTCAGCGGCGGCGAGAGTCTGGGCCGGGTACGCCGTCCGCTGCCGTTGGCCAAGGCGCTGGACGACGTACTGCTCGCCTACGAGATGAACGGTGAACGGCTTCCGTACGACCACGGGTATCCGGTGCGGGTGTTGGTGCCCTCCTGGGTGGGGATCGCGTCGATCAAGTGGGTCGGTGACATCGAGGTGTCCGCGCAGCCGGTGTTCTCCCCCTGGAACACCACCTTCTACCGGCTGTTCGGTCCGGCCCACCCGGAGGGCGGCAGCGCGCCGCTCAGCCGGCAGGCGACGAAGAGCGCCTTCGAGCTGGCCGACGGGGCCACGTTCCTGGCAGGCCTCAGGCACGTCCTGCACGGGCGGTCGTGGTCGGGCGCGGGCGCCGTCGCCCGGGTCGACGTCAGCACCGACGGCGGGGCGAACTGGCGCCCTGCCCGCCTGCACGACCGGCCCCGCGTCGGCACCTGGACCCGCTGGTCCCTCGATTGGCGGCCCGAAGAACCCGGCGCCACCCACCTGCTGGCCCGTGCCACGGACACGGCCGGCCGTACCCAGCCGGACGTCGCCGTGCCCAACACGCAGGGCTACCTGTTCGACGCGGTGGTACGGCATCCGGTGAGCGTGGTGTGACGGCCCGCTGAGCGTCGCGCTGGGGCTACGGCGGTCAGAGGACTTCGGTGAGCCTGCCCGTGGCAACGTCGAAGTTGAAACCGCGGACGCGGTGACATGAGCCAGGGGCCGGGCCGAGCCGGACGGTCGGCTGTGAGAAACGTCGCTGAGCCTGAGCCCAGGGAATACCGCACGCCATGAATAAGTGATCATCGACCTGACGGGCGTCGAGTCAATGATGAGGTCCGCTACGAGTGAGGCCGGGACCGGCCGCCGATGCCCTGACGGTCGGCCCACTGCGCGAGGGCTCGGAGGGCCGGGTCAGTGAACGCCCGCTCCACCGACTGGCGCAATAGCTCCAACTCCTTTTCCAGCGCCGGATGTTGTGCTGCCGGAAGGCTTTCGACAAGGTCGTCGAGCATGGCGCGCAGTCGTCGGCAGACCTGCATGGCGGTCGCCCCGTAGTCACGGATCTCACAGACGGCGAGTTGCAGGTAGTCCTCCCAGTCCCGTCCGTGCAGGACGAGACGAGGCCGGCCACGGTCGTCCGCCATCACGTAGCGGTCCCGCAGTCGTGCACTACCGACCACGGTGAGGAACGACTCGATGTGATTGAGCACCTGAACGGCTGTCGTGGGGTCGTTGACCGCCGGGGAGAGGGCGCGGATGGCGATGTCCACGAGGATCCGCAGGGCGAAGGCGGGGTCCTGTTCGATGGTGCGTTCGGCGCCCAGGGCGATGAGACTGGTCAGGTGCCGGGGATCGGGTGCGGATGTACCGCCGTGGACCTCGACGAGGACGGCGCCGGGAGGGACGTAGTCTCCGATGAGGTGGGGTACGACGAACGTGCAGTCGTGGCGCGCCCCGGCGGCCACCAGGCCGGCTACGTCGAATGCCTGGATGGCCCCGCCGTGGGGAGAGTGGATGAGCGTCACCGGTCCGTGCGCCGTCACAGGTTCACCGTCGTGTGGTGCGGACCCGCGGACTGCCATGGCTCCGCGGGCGAAGACACCTTCTCCCATGCGCCCGACGAGGTCGGCGATGGCCACCGGCCTGAGGTTGTGCGTGAAGCGATTGAGATAGACGAGCAGGAGCAGCAGGCTGACGGCCACAGCCGCGCCGGCGAGAGTGACCCCGAAGTCCGGTACCGAGTTCGACTCGATGCTGCGCAGCAGGGAGAAGGCGAATGCGAACGTCCCGGTAAAGGTGGCGAGGACGGTTTTCTGCAGCCGGTCTCTGTACCAGAGACGCATATACCGTGGGGACAGTGCTCCGGTCGCCTGTTGGATGACGAGCACACCGATCGTCACGACGAAACCGAGCAGCGCCACCATCGCCCCGACGATGGCACTGAGCACACCGCTCGCGGTGGTCGCGGAGTAACGCCAGCCGCTCGGCGGCCAGTCCACCCCGTCGGCTGCAATGGCCAATTCGGCGAGGACGACGCCCAGTGCCATTCCGAACAGCGGCGCGATCCACAAGCTGCCTTTTGTGTACTGTCGCAGCCGGAATGCAGAGGACCAGGACATCATGCTGCGCATGTCCCTTCGTTGCAGGTACGGCCACGGTATGGCAATGCACGGATGCGCGCAGGGCACGGCCCCAGCCGTGGAGCCGTAGGATTCGTTCGCGGATTCGTTCATCAGGACCGACGGGACCTTTTTGCGTAGGCTGGAAGAGTGAACCACCGGCACGACATCTGGTGCAGCTTTTTTGCTCCCGGGGTGAAAGCAGGCTCTTGATGACTGAATGCCCGCTGATCGAAAACCACGGCCTGATCGGTGATCTGCAGACGTCGGCTCTGGTGACCACCGACGGCACCATCGACTGGTTCTGCTGTCCGCGATTCGATTCACCCAGTGTGTTTGGCGCTCTGCTGGACTGGGAAAAAGGTGGCCATTTCACTGTCCGGCCTGCCGACACGACGTTCGCGACGAAGCAGCTGTACTTTCCCGACACGGCCATTCTCGTCACCCGCTTCATGACGGAGTCCGGCACGGGCGAAGTGGTCGACTTCATGCCGGTGACCGGAGCCGTCGCAACCGACCGCCATCGCCTCGTCCGCATGCTGCGGTGTGTGCGTGGCAGCATGACGTTCGAAGGGGACATCGCCCCCCGGTTCGACTACGGCCGCGCGCCACACGAACTACGCATCACGCAGCACGGCGCGGTGTTCACCTCGGAAGGACTCGAGCTGGCCGTGCACGCCGTCCGCGAGCCGGAGGACGAGCGGCTGCTGAACCTGATGTCGGGAGACAGGGATCTGCACTTCACCCTGCCCCTGCGAGCCGGACAGCAGCGCGGCGTCGTCCTGGAGTCGTCGCCCGACGGGCCGCCCCATGAAATCCGCGTCGCGGAGTTCCAGCAGCTCTACGAGGAGACGATCCACTTCTGGCGGTCATGGCTCGCCCAGTCCCGTTACTCGGGCCGGTGGCGCGAGGCCGTGGAACGCTCGGCCGTGACGCTGAAACTCATGACCTACGCGCCGAGCGGGGCCCTGGTCGCGGCCCCCACGGCGGGCCTGCCGGAGCAGCTCGGCGGTGAGCGCAACTGGGACTACCGGTTCACCTGGATCCGGGACGCCTCCTTCTCCGTCTACGCCCTGCTGGGCCTGGGATTCAAGGAAGAGGCGTCGGCGTTCATCAGCTGGCTGCGCGATCGCGTGCGGGAAAAGATCGGAGGCAACGCCGACACGGGACCCCTGAACATCATGTACCGGGTCGACGGCTCCTCCGACCTGGTGGAGGAGACTCTGGAGCACTGGGCGGGGTACGAGGGCTCCGCCCCCGTGCGCATCGGCAACGGGGCCGCGAACCAGATGCAGATGGACATCTACGGCGAGGCCCTGGACAGCATCTACTTCGCGCACCAGCACGGCATCCAGCTCGACACCAAGGGCTGGACCGCACTGCACACACTCCTCGACTGGCTCGTCGACCACTGGGACCAGCCTGGCGAGGGGCTGTGGGAGACCCGCGGAGGACGCAAGGACTTCACCTACGGCCGGGTGATGTCCTGGGTCGCCTTCGACCGTGCCCTGCGGCTCTCCTCCGCGAGCGGCCGACCGGCAGCCCGTGGGCGCTGGTCGACCGAACGTGACCGCATCTACGAACAGGTCCTGACACAGGGATGGGATCCGAAGCGCGAGGCGTTCGTGCAGCACTACGGCAGCGATGTCCTGGACTCGTCGCTGCTGCGGATGCCGACGGTCGGCTTCATCACCCCGGACGACCCGATGTGGGCGACCACGCTGGACGCGATGGACCGTGAACTGGTCAGCGACAGCCTGGTCTACCGCTACAACCCCGAAGCGTCGCCCGACGGACTGCGCGGCTCCGAAGGGACCTTCTCCCTGTGCACGTTCATGTACGTCGATGCTCTGGCACGGGCCGGGCGCACCGATCAGGCCAGGCTCGTACTGGAGAAGATGCTCACGTACGCCAACCATCTGGGCCTGTACTCCGAAGAGATCGATCTGACAGGGCGACAGCTCGGGAATTTCCCGCAGGCTTTCACGCACCTCGCGCTGATCGACGCGGCCATCACCCTCGACTCCACTCTCAGCCAAGCACAGCGAGGATGACTCACAGACCTGAGGGGACCGGGGTGAGCAGAACGACGCTGTCGCTTTCCTCGGGTGTGATCGGCCGGCTCTCGGTGACCGGCTCCAGCCGCTGGTCGGCCCGTACCACGAAGAGCATGTCGTGGCCCGGTGGCGAGGGTGCGGAGGCGGGCCGGACCACGAACCTGGCTCCCGCCTCGTAACGTGCCGCCAGCGCGTGCCGGACGAGCGAACTGCCGAAGAGGATGGCACCGCCGGTGTAGGGAGCGACGACGCCGTGGCTTTCGTGGGGCGGGCCGACCCGGTAGACGGGGCCCTCGACGTTGTCCTGCATCACGACCGAGGCAAGGGCGTTGAAATCATCGTCGTCGGTGGCCAGGAACACGGCCGTCACCCCTTCCAGCCGTGCCCCGGGGTTGGTGGCCGTGGCCAGCAGATCGCCCCTGGCCAACTGGATCCCCGCTTCCTTGATCCTTCGCCGCTCCTCGTCGAGCCCCGCCCACATCAGCACGTCGAGTCCGGCGGTGCGCAGGGACCGCCCCATGTCGACCACCCACGGCTCGCCGCCCACCAGGAGGATGCGTGTGCCCGAGGGCTTGACGACGGCCAGCCGCCGGGCCACCGGGGCCGCGGTCAGCGCGTACAACAGGACGGTTCCCACGATCACCAGGAAGGTGACCGGGAGGATCTTGGCGGCGCCGCTCTCCCCCCGGTCGACGAGGCTGGCGGAGAACGCCGACGCCGTGGCGGCCGCGACGATGCCGCGCGGAGCCATCCACCCGACGAACGCCCGTTCTCCCTGGGTCAGGCCCGAACGTGCCGTCGCGGCGAAGGCGACAAAGGGACGCACCACCAGTACAAGGATCGCGATGAGGGCGAGGGCCGGGAGCAGCACGGGGACCAGGGACGACGGGGTGACGGTCGTGGAGATGGAGACGAAGAGCAAGCCGATGATCAACTGGACCAGGGTCTCGAAGAAGGGCCGGCGAGCAGGCATGTCGAAGCCGCGGAGGTTGGTGACGGCCAGTCCCGTGACGATCGCGGCGATGAGTCCCGTGTCGTCCCGGACGATGTCACACCCGGCGGAAACGGCGATGACGGTGGCGAGCTGCGCCAGAGTGCCCAGCGTTTCCCCGAGCCGCAGGACGCGCAGCGTCCACCACAGCAGCGCCGCTCCCACCGCCCCGCCGACCAGACCGACGGCAAGGCTGATACCGAACTGGCCCAGCTGGTAGCCGCGGCCGATGTCGACACGGTGGGTCGTGGCGATGGCGTGGAAGGTCAGAGCGCCGAGAATGCCGCCGATCGGGTCGGTCAGTGTTCCTTCCCAGATGAGGATGCGTCGGACCTTGTCGTTGGGCCGCACATAGTCGAGCAGTGGACCGACGACTGTGGGTCCCGAGACGACGAGGATCATCCCGAGCATCGCGGCCACCCGGAGCGGCATGTCGAACAGGGCGGGTCCCACCGCGCCGGTGACAAGGAAGGTCACCAGCACCCCGAACAGCAGCAGTCTGCCCACGATCCATCGCGTGCCGCCTTTCAGGTTGCGCAGGTTGAGGCCCAGACCGGCGTCGTAGAGGATCACCGCCACGGCCAGGGACACCAGGCCGGAGAAGTTCGCCCCCATCAGCTCGGCGGGATGGACGACATCGGTGAGGGCGCCGGCGGTGAATCCGGCCGGCAGCAGCACGATCAGGGCGGGAACGCGCAGCTTGCTCGCCAGGACCTGTGAGCCGGTGGCGAGTACCACGGTCAGCGCGAGTCCGAGCAGGATCTCGTCGTCAGTCACAGCTGCTTCCTCCGTCGGAGTCCGGGCGCCATGGGGGATTCAGCCGGGGTCCGTGCGGTCAGCCACTGTCTGCTGCCCGTCACCGTACGTGCCATTTCCTCGCAGGTCGGCGCCCGTGAGTACGTCCGGCTCGCCAGGGCTGTCCAGCCGATCTCTCCTTCAGCGTTTCGACGGGGCACGCACGCCAGAAACGGGCGACGAGATGACATTGGAGCCGTCGCACACCCGGCGCCCCGACCCAAGCACCTCGCGCCGGGCGCGGGGCATACCGGCGCGCCCCGCAGCCGTATTCGGGCGGGCACATCACACGGGCGGCTTATGAGCTCACGACTGCTCCGCTCGCAGCACCCGGCGCGGCCATCGGCACCAGGCCCCTGGCCGTACGGCGCTGTGTCGCGACCAGTTGGGACGCAACGACTAACACGCTCGCAAAATGGGTGTTTTGCACGGTTTGGTCTGGCAGAGTCACTGCGTGTTCAGGGATGCGTGAAGCGAGGTACCCCAAGCGCCCAGTGACCAGGGAAATGCCATGAGCGACGCAGGAGGCCACCCCGGCCGGAACGCAGACCGCAGCGCCGGGGACCCTGCGGCCTCGCCTGTGCCCCCGGCGATCACCGGCCTGCTGAAGGCCCTCGTGATGCCCACCATCATGGTCACGACCTACGTGTCGGCGCAGCACGCCGGGGTCCTGAGTACCTACCTCGTCGTCGCAGCCGCGCTCGTCACCGTCTCCACCTGCGGCCGCCTGCTGCGGGGGTGCGGCCAAACGACGCCCACCCATCAGCCCCGGGGAAGAGTGCGGTATCGCCGCCATCCCGACCGCATGAACCGGCCGCGCCCCGTATCCCGCCGCCGGGACCGGGCCGACCAGAAACCATTCGACACCCGTCTCGCCCGTTTTCCGCTGCCGTCTGAATTCCCCGGTTCGGCCCGTGGGACAACCTGAGCAGCGCGCCGAGGGCGCTGGACCGTTCACCACCCGGCTCACCTGGCACCCTGCCGGCGGCGGCACCGCCGTGTGGGAGTCCCGGCTCGCGCGCCGACGCGGACTACTCGCCGTCCGTCCCCACGGTGCGGCGGCAACCCGGCACATCCGTGCGGATGCCGTTGCCGTCGCCCGCCTTCGCAGACTCAACGCCATCGCGGCGATCGGCTTCGTCATCGGCGGGGCACTCTTTGCCGCCGGCGCGGCCGTCGCCCAGTTCGGCTCCGGCGACGCCACCGAGTGCGCCTCGATCTATTTCGCGGGCGGCCTGTTCTTCACCACCGGCGGGTACGTGTCACTGCTCCAGGTGATCAACGCGCCCCGCCGCCAAGAGGGCGGCGAAGGCCGGCTGGTCACCGGCCGCTGGCGCTGGTGGAGTTACGAGCCGATGCGGGTGGACTGGCTGAGCATGTTCGTCCTGTTCGCGGGCACTCTCGTCTTCACCGTCGACTTGCTGGACTCCTTCCTGCAGGGCCTGAACACCCACCAGGTCAACCGGCTGATCTGGGTGCCCGACGTGATCGGCTGCGCCCTGTTCCTGGTCTCCGGTCACCTGGGCTTCGTCGAGATCTGCCACGGCCGGCCCTGTCTCCGCCCGCACAGCCTCGGCTGGCGGATCGTGGCCGTGAACCAACTCGGCTCCGCCCTCTTCATGGTCTCCGCGCTCGCTGCCTACACCCGCCCCGCCACCAACAGCCTCGTCAACGCCGACATCGCCAACTGGGGCACCCTCATCGGCGCCCTGTGCTTCTCCCTCGCCGGCCTCCTCCAACTCGGCGAACACCCATAAGCCTGGCAGGCAGGGGTGACGCTGAGCACTGCCTCACCGTCACCGGCACAGGGTGCTCCGCGAAGCCGGCCGGCGGCCGCAGTCCAGGGAAGTCACGAGACCGAAGCCGATCGCACCTGACCAGATCGTGCGGGGCGGGGCGTTTTGCGCGGACGGCTGTTGAGTTCGCTGGCGACGGCCTGGAGGTCCCCGAAATTGTGCGTGGACAGGTCGGTTCCCGGCGATGCGATTGACACGGGCAACGAGTCATGAGGGCGCCGGGCTGACCGGGTATTCGAACCCATTGGGGGAGTGGTGCCCTGAGGCGTGCTCGCGGCGCGCGCCGCCTGGTGGGCGGCGTCTTCGACCCGCAGCCGACCAGGCCCGCGACACGGCGGAAGCGGAACTGCGCGCTGCGGGCATCACGGGCCGATCACTGACGGTCGACCTCAGCCGCAACGTCCAGCCGGGCGGGCGGTCACGGCTGGCGTCGCATGCCGAGCGGAACTGGAGGGTCGATACGTACCGAGGCGGAACCTGGGGTGAGCTGGACTCAGGACCGTCGCGGGTCTTGTCACGAGTGCGGGCGGCGTGCCAGTGTCCGGGCAATGGTTACGTAACCATTGCCGGTTTGAACGGGTTTGAGGGTCTGTATACAGCCCCTCATTCATCACTGCCTCGGCTCAAGTGACGAACCCGCACTCCGCAACCCGCACTTTCGTCACTGGAGACGACATGACCAAGACCCCGACGAGACCGAGACGACTGGCCAGTGTGCTCATGGCCGGCTTCGGCGCGACCCTCATGTTCCTGACCGCCCCCGCCTTCGCCCAGCCGGCCGCCGAGACGTCGGCCGCCTCGCCCGCGCCGGTGAAGTCCGCGCCGAAGGGCGGCACCAGTGACTTCCGCGGGGTGAACTGGGCAGACCCGCGGGACAACTACGCCAGTGACGCCGTCGTGCCCAGCGGGCTGTCGGTGACCGACGACTACCGCACGGTCTACCGCACCACGGGTCGCATGGTGCGCGGCTTCAAGAAGAACCTGGGCGCCAACACGCTGCGACTGCCGATCAACCCGGCGAGCGTGGGCACCACCTGGTGGAAGTCGTACCGGGCGACGATCGACGCGGCCACGGCCGACGGCGACAAGGTCATCGTCAGCTACTGGGAGGCCGACAGCAGCAAGGACGGCCTGGTCGACGACACGGCCGCCTGGAAGACGATGTGGAACACCGTGGTGCGGGAGTACAAGCACAACCCGCGGGTCTACTTCGAGCCCATGAACGAGCCGCACGGCTACACCCTGGACCAGTGGGTGTCCGTCACCAGTGGCTGGCTCGCCCAGCACAAGGACGTCCCGCGCGGCCGTGTCGTGATCAGCGGTACCGGCTACAACGACAACGTCACCGGCGTCGGCGCGGCTCCGGAACTGCGGGGAACGCTGCTGTCGTTGCACTTCTACGGCTTCTGGGCCAGCTACACCCAACAGGCGGACTGGACCGCCGACCTCGAAGCCCGGATCGGCAAGTACGCCGGCCGGACCATCATCGACGAGGCCGGCTCCCCGATGACCATCGGTCTGAACTACGGCGCCTGGAACGGCAACGTCTACACCTCGTATCTCGCGGCCGTGGCCAACACCGCGCGCAGCAAGGGGATGGGACTGGTGTACTGGCCGGGACTGAGGTTCGGCGACGCCTACTCGATCGAGTCGCTGGACTCCGAGGGCAACATGGTGGACAACAGCGCCACCGGAGTCGCCCTGCTGCGCTGGGGCTACGGCTTCGGCAAGACCCCGCCCGTCAACGACCTGCCGCCCGCGCCTCCCGGCGAGGTCCTGCGTGGGGTGGGCTCCAACCGCTGCGTCGACGTGCCCGGCTTCAGCACGGCCAACGGCACCCAACTCGACCTGTGGGACTGCAACGCCGGCGGCAACCAGACCTGGAACTGGAACGCTGACAAGCAACTCACCGTCTACGGCAACAAGTGCATGACCGTGGGAGGTACCGGAGCCACGGCGGGGGACCCCGTGGTCATCGAGGACTGCACCGGCGCGGCGGCACAACAGTGGAACGTGAACGCGGACCTCTCCGTCACCAGCGTCGCGAACCCGGCGCTCTGCCTGGACGCGGCCGGAGCGGGCACCGGCAACGGCACGGCGGTCGATGTCTGGTACTGCAACGGAAGCAGCAACCAGCAGTGGGCCAGAAGCTGATGCCGGCACCTGTTCCCCGCGACCACTGATCCGACCCGTACGGGCCCGTCGAGCACCCCTCGGCGGGCCCGTACGGGTCAGCGCCGCCCGCGCTTCACCTTCCGCTCACCAGGTCGTGGCGGCCGAGCGGACCACGGATCATGTGTCGTCTTCGCGACGCGCTTCTCCTCGATCCCGTGGTAGAGGAACTGGCCGGCACGCATCTGCGACAGCCATTCGCCCTTGGGCTGTACGTATCCGGTGATGTGGGTGAGGGTGCAGCCGTCGGCGAGCAGGTTGTCCAGGGCTTCGGTGTGACATGGTGTCACCGTCGCCCTGTTTCAGGCGCGTGCAGTTCGCGAAGGACACCCCCGCCAGTCGCGCGAGCTCCTCGCGGCGCAGTCCCGGCACCCGGTGTCGCCCCGACGCCGGCAACCCCACGTCCTCGGGTCTGAGTCGGGCCCGCCGGGACCGGAGGAATTCCCGCAGCTCGGCGCGCCGGTCCAATCCTTTGCTCATGCGTTGTCGAGGGGCTGCCAGTCGGGCGAAAATTCCTTGGCGTGCTGTGACTCGGTGGCGGCCAGGTCGAGCAGGGTCAACGCGTCGTGTTCGGGGGTGCCGGACTCGGCGTAGTACACGACCATGCACTGGCCCGGGGTGCCCTGCAGTTGCATCGTCTGGTAGCCCAAGGTCAGGTCGCCGACCTCGGGATGGTGGAAGGTCTTGCGCCCATAGGTGTGGCCCTTGACGTCGTAGCGCTCCCACGTGCGCGCGAACTCGGAGCTCTTGAGCTGGAGTTCGCCGACCAATTGCGTCAGGTCCGGTGCGTGCGGCTCCGTGCCGGCCAGGGCGCGCAGTCCGTTGACGCAGCTGCGGACCTGGTGGTGCCAGTCGTCGAACAGGCCTCGGGCGGCGGGGTGCAGGAAGACGTAGCGGGCGATGTTGCGCTGCTTGGCCGGCCAGTCGTCCATGCTGGGGAGCAACCGCAGCCCGCCCGGGTTGTACGCCAGCACGTCGCCGGTGCGACTGAACACGTGCGCGGGGTAGGGGCGCAGGCTCTCCAGCAGCAGCTTGACGCCGGGCTGCACGGTGCGGTTGGGCGCCGACGGCGGTTCGGGCGCCGACCGGGCGGCGAGGGCGGCGACCGCGCGGCGAGAGCGCGCAGGTGATCGCGTTCGCCCTCTTCGAGCTTGAGTGCGCGTGCGAGGGAGTCGACCACGGAAGGGCTGGGCCGGGTCTCCGTGCCGTGTTCCAGGCGTGCGTAGTAGTCGATGCTGATGCCGGCGAGCGTGGCCAGCTCCTCCCGGCGCAGTCCGGGAGTATGGCGACGTCCGCCGCCGGCCGGCAGGCCGACCTCTTCGGGCGTCAGCCGGGCACGGCAGGCACCCGGATGCACGGACTCCGGCTTGATGTTGCCTTCGAGCCAGTGGCCGAGCAGCCAGGCCGCCGGGAGCGTCGAGGCGGCAAGCGCGAGGAAGAACATGGTCCGACCGGCGATCAGGGACCACGTGGACAAGTCGATGGCGATCGGCATGGCGGTGACCGGAGCCAGCGCCGCGATCGGCCCTTGCACCGGGTGCCGCAATTGGCTGATCAACGATTCGTCGCTCCGTCGGCCTCGCACGAGGTGCGCGGTGATCAGCCATACCCAGGCGATCGCTGCCACGGCCCAGAACGCCTGGGGAACGGCACGCGGGAGCGAGAGGGCCGGTGTGGCCTCCGTCCACACTTCCGCCAGCCCCGTGAGGCCGAAGCCGATCGCGAGAGTGTTCAGTGGGAACCGGGTCGGCGCCGCCATCGACGTATCGGCCGGCTGGGCCGACGGCCGGGATGGGACGTGTGTGACGGTCATGGCTTCCTCCACGCGGTCGGTACGACGGAAACCACTTTCGGCGTTGCGTCTCCGGTCAGCGCCCGTCAGAGGACAGTCATGTCGACCAGCACCGGCTACCGGCGTCAGAAGGTGGGGATCTCCGCTGCTCAGAGTCGTGGCGGGCATGGCGCACCGGCTGCTGTGACCGCCGCGGGCGCTCTCTCGTCCGTGCGGACGGGCCGACCGGGTCGCGGATGTCGCAAGGTGACGGTAGTGGCGTGCCGTCGGCCACCGTCGACAGGCCGTCATCTGACGGGCGCTGACCGTCGTCGTCCGGTCGACCATGGTGAGCGTCAACAGGAACGACTACGCCACGGAGGAAGTCATGTCGGAGACGACCAAGCCCACGATCGTCCTGGTTCACGGCGCGTTCGCCGAGTCGGGCGGCTGGGGACCGATTGTCGAACGCCTGCAGGGCGAAGGCCACCCTGTGATCGCCGCGGCGAACCCGCTGCGTTCGGTCGCCTACGACGCCGCCCAGGTTCGTGCCCTGCTCGACTCGATCGAGGGGCCGGTCGTTCTGGTCGGTCACTCCTACGGCGGCATGGTGATCAGCAAGGCCGCCGCCGGCGCAGGCAACGTCAAGTCACTGGTGTACGTGGCCGGGTTCGCACCCCAGGCCGGGGACAGCGCCGCCACTCTGTCCAGCAAGTACCCCGGCGGCACGCTCGCTGAGACGCTGCGACCGGTCAAGCTGCCGGACGGCAACCAGGACATGTACGTGGCGCAGGAGCTCTACCACCAGCAGTTCGTCGCTGACGTGCCCGAGGCCACCGCCCGGATCATGGCAGCGACGCAGCGACCGATCACTCTGGCCGCCCTGGAGGAGCCGGCCGAGGGTGAGCAGGCATGGCAGAGCAACCCGAGCTTCTTCGTGTTCGGTGAGGCGGACAAGAACATCCCGGCTGCTTCCCAGCACTTCATGGCCGAGCGAGCCAAGGCCGAGGCGATCGTGGCCATCGACGGCGCCTCCCACGCGGTGTTCGCTTCCCACCCGGCCGAGGTCGCAGATGTCATCCTGCGTGCCGGAGCCTGAGCGGCGCCCTCCCGGACGGCAGGCCCACGGCGGTTCGGGACGGGCGTCGGTGTGAACGGACTTCACAACTGAAGCAGGCCCGGATGATGACATCCGGGCCTGCTTCATGCCTCGGTGCCGGTGCCGGTGCCGGTGACGCCTCACCGATCAGGTATGCGCCCGTGCAGGGAGGAACCTACGGCTGCACGACATCCCGGTGCTCGGCTATGCGTCCCTCCTCGAAGTGAAAGGTGCCGACGATGGCCGCGTCGCCGTGCGGGGACCAGCCACTGGTACGGCCGCACGCAGGCCATCCGTGCCATTGCGAAGGTTCGGACTGTGCTGAATGTTGGGGGTGGCCCAATAGCGTTCCAAGGCGGTCAGATCGCCGGCCTCCCGCCAGCCGGCCAGGAACACGTCCGGACGAATCTCGGCGACGTGTACTTCGACGGTATCGATGTGACCGCCGGCGGCCAGTCCGCCACCCGCTCTCCTCGTCTCTGCCGTTCCGGGCCGGGGCCGACAAATGCGCCCCGACCTCGGATGATGCGGCCGAGCAGCATGTGTCGCCGCCGTCGGCACCCACGCCACTTCGGCATGGCTCGGGACGCCTCACCCTTACCTCGCGACCAGGCGTCCGATGCCGACCGTCATCACTCCAGTCATCTGACGGTCACAGGATGACGGGATTCAGTAGGGTCGAGCAAGAGAGCAGTTAACGTGCGCATTGGGGAAATTTCTGGCTTGTCCCGAACAGTCGCACGCGGACCGAGAACGGAGATCAAAATGCCTTTCATCACCACGAACGACGGCACGGAGATTTTCTACAAGGACTGGGGTTCGGGTCAGCCGGTGGTGTTCAGCCACGGCTGGCCGCTGTCGGCGGACGACTGGGACAACCAGATGCTGTTCTTTCTGCGGAACGGCTACCGGGTCGTCGCTCACGACCGCCGAGGGCACGGCCGATCGGCACAGGTCGACGAGGGGCACGACCTGGACCACTACGCCGACGACCTGGCTGCGGTGACCGCTCACCTCGACCTGCGCAACGCCATCCACGTCGGCCACTCGACAGGCGGCGGTGAGGTGGTGCGCTACCTCGCCCGCCACGGCGAGGAGCGCGTGGACAAGGCGGCGCTCATCGCTGCGGTACCGCCTCTCATGGTGCAGACCGAGGCCAACCCGAACGGTGTGCCCAGGAGCGTTTTCGACGACATTCAGGCGCAACTGGCCAAGAATCGCTCAGAGTTCTACAGGGCGCTGCCGTCCGGCCCCTTCTACGGCTACAACCGCCCGGGTGCCGAGCCGTCCGAGGCCAACATCCAGAACTGGTGGCGACAGGGCATGATGGGTGGCGCGAAGGCCCACTACGACGGCGTCGTGGCGTTCTCGCAGACCGACTTCACCGAAGACCTCAAGAAGATCTCGGTCCCGGTTCTGGTCATGCATGGCGACGACGACCAGATCGTGCCGTATGAGAACTCTGGGCCACTGTCGGCGAAGCTGCTTCGGAACGGCGAGCTCAAGACGTATGCCGGATTCCCTCATGGCATGCCGACCACGCATGCGGACACCGTCAACGCCGACCTGCTGGAGTTCTTCCGGTCCTGACGTCTCAAGAGGGAGGACTGAGCCCGGGTGCTGCTCGGACGGCGCCGCCTCAGTCAAGGTTGCTGCAGGATGAGCCGGGCGGTGGCACGTTGACGGTCTAAAAGCTGAGCCCGTCACCGATCGCGGCCCAGCCGAAGCGGTTCGGCCATTCGAGCTCACCGACGATGCCGTCGAACGTGCGCCTGTCAGCGACGACCACGAAGCCGCTGCCGACGACCAGCTCGCCCGGCACCTCCGTCCGCTCGACGCCGTGCTGCCATGGCTTTGTTCATGAGAAC
>NZ_KQ948672.1:195700-250424 GCF_001514145.1 Streptomyces canus | reverse complement strand
CTAAGTGCTACACGACATGGGAAGACAGAATCACTACTGTCTTTCACGTGAGGCACCGGTCCTGACGAGCGAAGCCGCGTTCAGAGACGGTCGGCGTCGACCACGGCCTGGGCGAAGACGCTCGGCGCTTCCTGCGGCAGGTTGTGACCGATGTCCGCGATGGTGCGGTGCTCGTAGGCGCCGGTGAAGTGTCCCCGGTACGTGGAGCCGTCGCCGGGCGGCGTGAAGGGGTCCAGGGCCGCGTCGAGGGTGATCGTGGGAACGCCGATGGAGGGCTGTGCCGCCAGCAGCTTCTCGTAGCGGTCGTAGCGGGGTTCACCTTCGAGGAGGCCGATGCGCCAACGGTAGTTGTAGAGCACGACTGCGGCGTAGTCCGGGTTCTTGAATGCCTCGGCGGTACGCGCGAAGGTGGCGTCGTCGAAGTTCCAGTTGGGGGAGACGAGGGTCCACACGTAGCGGCACAGCGCGATGCGCTTGTCGACGTCCTCCATCGTTTCCTTGCCTCGCTCGGTCGCGAAGTACCACTGGTACCACCAGTTGTGCTCCACGGCCGGAATCGCGGGCATCAGCTGTGCCTTGCGGTCGGTGATGAGGTAACCGCTGCTGGAAACAAGGGACTTGACGCGCTCGGGCCACAGTGCGGCGATGATGTCCGCGGTGCGTGAGCCCCAGTCGAAGCCGGCGAGGCCGGCCTTGTGGATCTTCAGGGCGTCCATCAGGGCGACGATGTCCAGCGCGATGGCCGACTGCTCGGCGGTGCGCGGGGTGTGCCGGGACAGGAAGCGCGTGCTGCCGTGGCCGCGCAGGTAGGGAACGATGACGCGGTAGCCCTGGTCGGCGAGCAGCGGTGCGACGTCGGCGAAGCTGTGAATGTCGTACGGCCATCCGTGCAGGAGGAGCACGACCGGGCCGTGGGCGGGGCCGGCCTCGGCGTAACCGATGTTCAGCAGCCCCGCGTTGACCTGCTTGATCGCGCCGAACCCGGTATGGGTGCCCGGGGTGACGGTGGGCACGGTGGCGCTGCTCGGCTCAGCCGAGCCGGTCGCGGCAGAAGCGTTGGTCTGCAGGGCGGACAGCGAGACCGCGGCCGCGCCGGTGCTCAGGCCGACAGCCCTGGTGAAGGTGCGCCGGTTGATCATGTGAAGCCCTCCGTCGTGTGTTTCCGGTGACCACTGAACGCTTTCGACGCGATGACCTTCCCATCGCGTTCGTCACCTGTCAAACCGGTGACGCTCGGGATGGGTGAGGGGTTGGTGGTCGGTCCAGGTCCGCGAGGGCGACGGGTGCTCGCTGAGCTTTTGGCGACCGTGCAGGGACACAGGCCGGGTGAGGACAGAACCGCGGCCCCCGTGCGCGTCCTCGCGGGCCCGGCGGGGGAGAATGAGGGCCGTACCCAACGGTCGACCCTGCGGAGGAGCCGGGAAATGCAGAACGCGCGAGCGGGGCAGGTGGCCGGGCCCGAGGACCTCATCGATGTGGCCCGTCTGGTCACGGCGTACTACACGCTGCACCCCGACCCGGCCGAACCGGGACAGCGGGTGGCTTTCGGCACCTCGGGACACCGCGGTTCGTCCCTGGCGGCGGCGTTCAACGAGGACCACATCGCGGCCACCAGCCAGGCCATCTGCGAGTACCGTGCCGTCCAGGGCACCGACGGGCCCCTCTTCCTCGGCGCCGACACCCACGCCCTGTCCGAGCCCGCCCGGGCCACGGCGCTGGAGGTGTTCGCGGCCAACGACGTGACCGTCCTCATCGACCAGGCCGACGGCTACACGCCCACCCCGGCCGTCTCGCACGCCATCCTCACTCACAACCGGCACCGGACGTCGGCGCTCGCCGACGGAGTCGTCGTCACCCCCTCGCACAATCCGCCCGCCGACGGCGGCTTCAAGTACAACCCGCCGAGCGGCGGCCCCGCCGGATCCGAGGCGACCTCCTGGATCCAGGACCGCGCCAACGAGATCATCACCGGCGGCCTGAAAGACGTACGGCGCATCCCCTACGCCCGTGCCCTGGCCGCGCCCGGCACCGGCCGCCACGACTTCCTCGGGGCCTATGTCGCCGACCTGCCGAACGTGCTGGACCTGGAGGCGATCCGGTCCGCCGGAGTGCGCATCGGCGCCGATCCGCTGGGCGGCGCCTCGGTCGCCTACTGGGGCCGGATCGCCGAGGAACACCGGCTCGACCTGACGGTGGTCAATCCGCTCACCGATCCCACCTGGCGTTTCATGACGCTCGACTGGGACGGCAGGATCCGCATGGACTGCTCGTCGCCGTACGCCATGGCCTCGCTCATCGAGCAGCGCGACCGGTTCGACATCGCCACCGGCAACGACGCCGACTCCGACCGGCACGGCATCGTCACGCCGGACGCGGGCCTGATGAACCCCAACCACTATCTGGCCGTGGCGATCTCGTACCTGTTCTCGCACCGGGACCAGTGGCCCGCGGGGGCCGGGATCGGCAAGACCCTGGTGTCGTCGAGCATGATCGACCGGGTCGCGGCGGACCTCGGCCGGACGCTCGTCGAAGTACCCGTCGGCTTCAAGTGGTTCGTGGACGGCCTGTCCGACGGCACGATCGGCTTCGGCGGCGAGGAGTCGGCCGGCGCGTCCTTCCTGCGCCGCGACGGCTCGGTGTGGACCACCGACAAGGACGGCATCATCCTGGCCCTGCTCGCCTCCGAGATCACGGCGGTCACCGGCAAGAGCCCCTCGCAGCACTACGCCGAGCTCACCCAGCGCTTCGGTGCCCCCGCCTACGCGCGCGTCGACGCCCCGGCCTCCCGCGAGGAGAAGGCCCTGCTCGCGAAGCTGTCCCCGCGCCAGGTCACCGCCGACACCCTCGCCGGAGAGCCGGTCACCCAGGTCCTCACCGAGGCGCCCGGCAACGGCGCCGCCCTCGGCGGTATCAAGGTGGCCACCGCCAACGCATGGTTCGCGGCCCGCCCCTCGGGCACCGAGGACGTCTACAAGATCTACGGGGAGTCGTTCCTCGGCCCGGACCATCTGAGCCGGGTCCAGGAGGAGGCCAGGTCCGTGGTGCTGGCGGCGCTGGGCGCCTGACCCACATGAACGATCGCGACGTGGCGTCGAACGAGGAGGCCGACGAGATCCGCCGCTTCTGGGGCGGGCTCGGTCTGCCGGGCCTGATCGACGTCCACACCCACTTCATGCCCGAGCGGGTCCTGCACAAGGTCTGGGACTACTTCGACACCAACGGGCCGCTGCTCGGCGGGCTGGGATGGCCGATCACCTACCGGAAGGAGGAGGCGGAGAGAACGGCCCTGCTGCGGGGGTTCGGGGTCAGGGCCTTCACCGCCATGCTCTACCCCCACAAGCCCGGTATGGCCAGGTGGTTGAACGCATGGGCGGCCGACTTCGCCCACCGCACCCCCGACTGTCTGCACACCGCCACCCTCCACCCCGAGCCGGACGTCGAGACCTACGTCCGCGAGGCCGTCGAAGCGGGGGCGCGGGTGTTCAAGGCGCACGTCCAGGTGGGCGCGTACGACCCCGCCGACGAGCGCCTCCAACCGGCCTGGGGACTGTTGGCCGAGGCAGGCGTCCCGGTGGTGATCCACTGCGGCTCCGGGCCCGCGCCCGGCAAGCACACCGGCCCCGAACCCATCGCGCGGGTGCTGGCACGGCACCCGCGGCTGCGGCTGATCGTCGCGCACATGGGCATGCCCGAGTACGAGGAGTTCCTCGACCTCGCCGAGCGGTACGACCAGGTGCGGCTGGACACGACGATGGCGTTCACCGACTTCACCGAGGGGTTCATGCCGTTCCCGCGCCGGGCCCTGCCCCGGCTCGCCGCACTGGGCGACCGCATCCTGCTCGGCTCCGACTTCCCCAGCATCCCCTACGCCTACCTGCACCAGCTCCACGCCCTGGAACGGCTGGACCTCGGACCGGAGTGGCTGCGGGCCGTGTGCCATGACAACGCGAGAAGTCTGTTCGACGTATAAGACCGCCACACATGTATGAGTGGGGGAAGGGCCGCCTCGACCTCCCCAGGTGTGACGGCCCTTCCCCCGGGCAAGCATCGTCTCTGCTACCCGGAAGATCGGGACTCATTCCCGGCTGTCAGTGCCTCGCCCTCTCCGGCTCGCGTGAAGATGCTGTCCGGAGGGGTTGACGGGTACGCATGAGGCGGTCACGTTGAACAACGCGAGGGGTGTGGGAGCGCTCCCGTGCCGTACGGAAAGGCCCGGGGCCCGGCAGCGCGTCCCGCGATCCCGTGTCCCGCTCCGACCGTCCCCACTTCCGAAGGATGGCCCCATGCAGCCCCCTCCGCCCCGTCACTTATCCCGCAGAACGCTGGTGACCGCCACCGCTGCCGGCCTGGTCGCCGCCGTCGCCGCTCCCTCGCGGGCGTCCACCGCTGCCCCGACCCGGTTCCACACGGTGGGCAGGGTCAAAGCGGCTACCGACGGGTTCGTGCACTACAGCTGGCCCGGCATCTACTTCGAGGGCCGGTTCCGCGGTACCGGCGTCGGGGTCGTCCTCGACGACTCCGTCAACGACTACGACGTCCAGATAGACGGCAGGACCACGGCCACCCTCGTGACCCCGGGCCGAACCACCGCCTGGGTCAAGGGACTTACCGACACCGAGCACCGCGTGCGGCTCGTCAAGCGGACGGAATGCCCTTGGGCCGAGGGCCGGTTCGGCGGCTTCGTCGCCGCTCCGGGAGGCGCGATCCTCGCCAGGCCGTCCGCGCGGCGCAGGCAGATCGAGTTCATCGGCGATTCCTACACCGCGGGCTACGGCAACGTCTCCGGCACGCGTGACTGTTCGAACAACGGGGGAGTCGACCGGAACACCGACTCCGACCTCTCCTTCGGTGCCCTCACCGCCCGGCGCCTCGGCGCCGACTACCAGATCAACGCCTTCTCCGGCCGCGGCATGGTCCGCAACTACAACGGCAGCAGCCCCGGCACCGACTACCGCACCTACTACGACCGGGCCCTGCTGAACGTGGAGGGCGACGTCTGGCAGAAGCCGGCCGGCTGGCGGCCGCAGGTCGTCGTCATCGGACTGGGTCTCAACGACTTCTCGACACCGCTCAATCCGGGCGAGCGGTGGAGCACGGAGGCCGAACTGGTCGCCGCCTACGAGTCCGCCTACCACGGCTTCCTCGACAAGCTGCGCGCCCGCTACGGCCCCAGGGCGTTCCTCGTCGTCAGCGCCACCAACCTGGCCTCCAGCCCGTTCGCCCAGACCGCCGAACGCATCGTCCGGACCCGCAACGCGCAGGGCGACGAACGGGTGGGCCACTGGTACTACGACGACCCCGCCCTGGACCACCTGGGCTGCGACTGGCATCCCTCCGCGCAGGACCACCGGATCATCTCCGGCCTGCTCGACGACCACCTCACCGCGCTGCCGCTGCGCTGGTAGCCGACGAGCCGTCAGCACACCCTCGCACCGGTCCGGGGTTCAGTTGATGCAGAGCAGGTTGAGCACGCACAGCCCGGACGGATCGGTGGCAGAGGACGAGGAAGTCGACTGCGAGGTCTGCGAGTTGTTGCCGCTCGTGCCCGTGTTCGTGGTCGTCGTGGTGTCCGTGGCCGTGGACGAAGGGGTCTGTTCCGTCGTCGTGGCGGTGGTGCCGGTCGAGCTCGTCGTGTCGCCGGTGCCGGCGCCCGCCGCGACCGACGTCGAGAGCGCGGTCTTCGACTGCGACTGCGAGGCGGTCGTCGCCGTGGGCGTGGGGGTGGCGGCGGAGTCCGTGTGGACCGATGACCGGGTCGTGGTGGACGCCGCATTGCCCGTGCGCCGGTGCGAGGCGACCGACTTGGAGGGCGTGGTCGTGGACTCCTGCTGTGCCTTGGCGGGCGTCGACGCCGGGAGCGCGTCGTCCGAGGTCGGCAACTCCGCCACGCCCATGGACCGGTTGTCCGGCGACGTGGCCGCCTGGGTGCGGACGTTGGACTGCTGGTTCATCGCGGAGACGGTCAGGCCACCACCGACGAGGGCGACGGCGGTCGCGACCACCGCCTTGCGCTGGTTCTTCCGCCAGCGGGCCCGCTGACGTCGGCGCGCTGCCCGGCCCTCCGCCGACACCGGCGCGTCCGTCACGTCGTCGGACGGCACCTCGGCCGGGTCGGACCCGGTCGAGGGCTCCTCGTGGAGACCCGTGTCGTGCCACGTGGGTGCTTCGTCCCATGCCGTTGCCGCCACGCCCGTCGTCGCGTAGAGGTGGGCGGGGGGAGCGATGTCCGGGGCGTAGGCGCCGCATCCGGGACATGCCAGGGCGCCGTTGAGATGCCGACGGCACGAGGAGCAGTAGTCCATCTGGTCTTCCTGAGTCGACTGCACCATCGGCCCAGTGGCCGTGGCCGGTCTCGTTCGCACGGAGGATCGAGCCGGAGGCAAAAGTAGCGAGGCTTTCGAAAGGCGGTGTGCAGCCTGTGTGATGCTCCTGCGCAGATGTCCGAGGGGTGCGGTGGGCAGGAGGGCCGTACGTCGTATTCGCGCCCCTTGTTCCTCGGTCGAGCGGCATCTGCGGGGAGTGCGTCCAGCGGGGCGGACCGGGAAAGCACCAGCTGACGCGGTGTCATACGGCGTCGAGGCCGCGTTCAGCCGCGGCGGACGGCCCAGGGGGTGGCGTGGTGGACGGCGTGGGGAGCGGAGGGTTCGGCCGGGGGCGGCCCTCGTGGCGGTCGACATCGGACGCCGTGGAGTGGACGCCGCCGACGACGGGCAGGAGCGTGAACTCGCCGGTGTCGACCCGGTAGACGCAGCCGAAGGAGCCGGGGTTGGTGTCGCCGACGGCGAACTTTCCGGCCACGCCGTTGATCTAGGTCCAGCCAGGCCCGGGGTCGAAGGGCGACAGCGTCTTGGCGCGCAGGTCGTAGGCGTGTGTGCGATCTTGGCGTTGTGACCGTCCGGCCCCTCCGGTCAACCGCCGCCCCACGGAACGTACGGAAGAACTCATCCGGGTGACGAACCCCCTGTGGACGCCCGGCGCGCCGGTGCACGGGCTGCCAGCGCCTCCAGCAGCAGGTCCACCGCCTCCTCGAACGAGCCGTCCGCCATGCCCGGCAACTCGCGCCGTACCGCGGTGAGCGCCGGGTACGCCACCGGGTCCAGGTCCTGGTAGACGTCCCGCCACGCCCGATGGTCGGCCTCGCGCTGCTGCCGGGGGAGTGCCTGGAACGCCGCGTCGGTGGCCGCGTGGCTGAGCACGGTGTCGATGAAGGCCAGATACAGGCGCGCGGCGGCGGCCCGCTCGAAGCCCGCGGAGAGCAGCAGGCCGATCCCCGTGTCCACCGCCTGGATCTCGCTCCTGCGCCGGGTCACCCGGTGCGCGGCCATGGCCGCCGCCCTCGGATGGGCGAGGTATCCGGCACGGACCCGCAGGGCCATCTCGCGCAGCGAGGCCACCCAGTCCTCCCCGGGGACGAATCCCGCCATCGCGTCACCGATGATCCGGTCCGCGATGGCGAGCACGAGGTCGTCGGTGTCGTGGAAGTAGCGGTAGAGGGCGGTCGGGTCGCAGCCCAGCGCCGCGCCGAGCCGACGCACGCTCAGCGCCTCGGGACCGTGCTCGCCGATCAGCCGCAGGGCCGTCTGCACGATGAGGTCCTCGGACAGCAGGACTCCGGAGCGGGTGGGCCGCCGGCGTCGGCGGTCCTGCGGGACACGGCTGGACATGGGCACGTTCCTCTCGTCCGGGCACGCTCAGTGAACGACCCCCACCCGCCTTACGTCAACAGGGTTGACCCAATGTGGACACCGGCTGTTCCATCACCTCACCGCGCGGCTCTTCCCCGTCTCCCGTCCCCGAGGAGCCCCTCATGTCATCAGCACCGCCCCCGCCCTCCGCGCCGGGCTCGGCCCTGCGCCGTTCCCTCGGCGTCGTCGACGGCGTGGCCATCGCCGCGTCCAGCACCGCGGCCACCACCAGCATCGCCATCGGCATGGGCGCGATCGCGACCATCGTGGGCCTCCAGGCCCCGGCGCTGCTGCTGCTGGCCTTCCTGCCGGTCCTCGGTATCGCCACCGCCTACGCCCGCCTGAACCGCTCGGAGCCGAACTGCGGCAACGGCTACGTCTGGGTCGGCAGGGCCCTCGGCCCCTGGCCCGGCTTCCTGACCGGCTGGGTCACCCTGGTCGGCTCGGTCATCTTCTGCGCCTACACCAGCGCGATCATGGGCTCGGTCGTGCTGGCCTTCGCCAACAAGGCCGGACTGCACAGCCTCGCCGGCATCACCCTCGACCCCACGTCCACCGGTGTCACCACGGCCGTCGGGCTGGTGATCCTCCTCGGCCTCACCGCCCTGGCCGTCACCGGGGTGCGGTCCGCCACCCGCTTCCAGTTCGCCCTGCTGATCTTCGAGTACGCCGTGCTGCTGGCCTTCTGCGGCTGGGCCCTGGTCACCGGCGACCACGCCGTGTCGCTGTCCTGGTTCAACCCCTTCGAGATCTCCAGCGGCACCACCTTCGCCCAGGGCATGGTGCTCGCGGTCTTCTTCTTCTGGGGCTGGGACGCCGCCTTCAGCGTCAACGAGGAGACGAAGAGCCCGGGCGACGCGGCCCGCGGCGGCCTCATCGCCCTCTTCGCCATGCTCGGTCTGTTCCTCTTCGCCTCGGTCGCCTTCCAGCGGGAGATGAGCCTGGCAGAACTCGTCAGGAACGGCCCCCAGGCCCTCCCGTACCTCGGCGAGAAACTGGCCGCCGAACCCTGGGCCACCCTGCCCCTGATCGCGCTGATGTTCTCCGCCGTCGCCTCCGTGCAGGCCACTCTGATCCCCACGGCGCGCGGCCTGTTCGCCATGAGCCGTGACCGGACGATGGGGCCGGTGTGGACCCGGATCCACCCGCGCTACGGCACCCCCGCCGCCGGCACGGTCGTCGTGATGTCCATCGCCGGAGTGATCGCCGTGCTCGCCGTCGCGATCCCCAAGCTGAGCGACATGCTGCTGGCCGCCGTCAACGCCATCGGTCTGATCGTCGCCCTCTACTACGGCCTCACCGCGGTGGCCTGCGCCGTGCGCTTCCGCTCCGCGCGGCACGAGGGAGCACGGGAGGCGCTGCTCGCCATCGGTGTGCCCGCCGTGTCCGGCCTGATCCTGCTCGGCCTCGGCGGCTACCTCGGATACTCGTACCTGACCATGAGCGACCACTTCGAACTCAGCCCGGACAACGGCTGGTTCATGTTCTCGCTGCCCGCCGCGATCATCCTCGCCGGCCTCGGCATGGCCGCCGTCGCCAAGTACGTGAGGCACTCGCCGTACTTCACGACGGGGCGCGGCACCGACGCCGAGTCCCTGACCCTGCCGATGGACCGTACGGCGGTCTGACCTTCTCTGGAGCTCACTCACATGTCACACACCGCGGACCTCGTCCTCACCGGCGGTCCCGTGTACACCGTCGATCCCGCCCGCAGCCGCGCCACCGCCGTGGCCGTGCGCGACGGGCGGATCGCCGCCGTCGGCCACGACGAGGTGCGCGAGCTGATCGGCCCGCGCACCGAAGTCGTCGACCTGGCCGGGAAGTTGCTGCTCCCCGGCTTCCAGGACGCCCACGTCCACCCGCAGGGCGCGGGCCTCGAACTCGGCCTGTGCCACCTCGCCGACACCGTCGACCCGGCCGAGTACCTGCGCAGGATCAAGGCGTACGCCGATCAGCACCCGGACGCCGAGTGGATCACCGGCGGCGGCTGGTCCCTGGAGGCGTTCCCCGGTGGCGCTCCCACCGCCGTCGCCCTCGACGCGATCGTCCCGGACCGACCCGTCTTCCTGCCCAACCGTGACCACCACGGCGCCTGGGTCAACAGCCGGGCCCTGGAGCGCGCGGGCATCGACTCCGGTACCCCGGACCCGGTCGACGGCCGGATCGAACGCGACGGCGACGGCAACCCCACCGGCATGCTCCAGGAGGGCGCGGTCCACCTCGTGGGAAGGCTGGTTCCGGATCCCACGCCGCAGGAGCAACTCGCGGCCCTGCTGCGGGCCCAGGCCGTGCTGCACTCGTACGGCGTCACCGCCTGGCAGGACGCCATCGTCGGCGCGTACGCCAACATGACCGACCCGGCGCCCTCCTACCACGCGGCCCTCGACCGGGGACTGCTCACCGCCCGCGTGGTCGGCGCCCTGTGGTGGGACCGTGAGCGGGGCGCCGAGCAGATCCCAGAACTCGTCGCCCGACGCGAGGAGTTGAACCGCGGCCGGTTCCGTGCCACCACCGTGAAGGTCATGCAGGACGGCATCGCGGAGAACCACACCGCCGCGATGCTCGACCCGTATCTGACCGGCTGCGGCTGCTCCTCGGACAACAGCGGCATCAGCTTCGTCGAGCCGGGCGAGCTGAGGAAGTACGTCACCGAACTCGACGCGTCCGGTTTCCAGGTCCACTTCCACGCGCTCGGCGACCGCGCGGTGCGTGAGGCCCTCGGCGCCGTGGAGTCCGCCCGCGCGGCCAACGGGTGGCGCGGCACACGGCACCACCTCGCACATCTGCAGGTCGTACACCCGCATGACATCCCCCGGTTCCGCGCCCTGGGCGCGAGCGCCAACCTCCAGATGCTGTGGGCCGCCCACGAACCGCAGATGGACGAACTGACCCTGCCCTTCCTCGGCGCGGAACGCGGCACACGACAGTATCCGTTCGGCGATCTGCTGCGCGCAGGCGCGACCCTGGCCGCCGGCAGCGACTGGCCGGTCAGCAGCCCCGACCCCTTCCAGGCCATCCATGTCGCCGTCAACCGGATCGCCCCCGGCGCCCCCGGGGGCACCCCCGAGTTCCTTCCGGAGCAGCGCCTCGACCTGGGCACCGCCCTCGCCGCCTACACGGCGGGCAGCGCCTATGTGAACCACCTCGACGACATCGCCGGCAGCATCACCGTGGGCAAGTCGGCCGATCTCGTCGTCCTCGACCGCGATCCGTTCGCGGGGCCGCCCGAGGAGATCGCCGCCACCCGGGTCCTGGAGACCTTTGTCGACGGGCAGCGAGTTCACGCGGCGCGGGACGCCTGAGCCGATGTGTGCCGGCTCGGCCGACCCTCAGGTGATTTCGATGTCCGGGGACGGGGAAAGCGGAATGGGGCGCTCAAACTCCGCAGCACCCCCCGCCCCTGAAGCCCCTCGACCTGAGGAACGCCATGACAACGCACAACCCCGCCCGTCCCCAAGGAGCGGCCCTGCTCGCCGACCCGCTGCTCAACAAGGGCACCGCGTTCAGCTCCGAGGAACGTGCCGAACTCGGTCTCGACGGGCTGCTGCCACCGGCGACGGAAACGCTTGATGAGCAGGCGGACCGGGCGTACGAGGCGTTCCTGGGGTACGACAAGCCGCTCAACCGGCACATCTACCTGCGCCAGCTCCAGGACACCAACGAGGTGCTGTTCTACAGCCTGCTCACCCGGCATCTGGAGGAGATGCTGCCGGTCGTCTACACGCCGACGGTCGGCGAGGCGTGCCGGCGCTTCAGTGAGATCTACCGCAGGCCGCGCGGTCTGTTCCTGACGTACGAGGACCGCCACCGCTTCCGGGAGATCCTGCGCAACCGGCCCGGCGGCGAGGTCGACGTCATCGTCGTCACCGACGGTCAGCGCATCCTGGGCCTGGGCGACCAGGGCGTCGGCGGCATGGGCATCCCGATCGGCAAGCTCAGCCTGTACACCGCCATCGGGGGCATTCATCCGGCGCGCACCCTCCCGGTCCTCCTCGACGCCGGCACCGACAACGAGCAGCTGCTGGCCGGCGAGCACTACCTGGGCCGCAGGCGGCACCGCGTCACCGGGGACGCCTACGACGAGATGATCGAGGCATTCGTGTCCGCCGTGGAGGCCGAACTCCCCGGCACCCTCCTGCAGTGGGAGGACTTCGCCACCGCGCACGCCCGTCCGATCCTGAGCCGCTACCAGGACCGGCTGCTGACCTTCAACGACGACATCCAGGGCACCGCGGCCGTGGCGCTGGGCGCGCTGTCCACCGCCACGAAGATCGCCGGAACGTCCCTGACCGACCACCGCATCGTGGTCCTGGGCGCCGGTTCGGCGGCGATCGGGGTCGCCGACATGATCCGTACCGCGATCGTGGAGGAAGGCCTCTCCGAACAGCAGGCCGCCGACCGTTTCTGGTTCGTCGACATCGACGGCCTGCTGGTGGGCTCCCGCACCGACCTCACCCCCGAGCAGCGGGTGTACGCACGCGATGATGCGGAGGTACGCCAGTGGGAGGCGCGCGATCTGGCGCGGGTGGTCGGCGAGGTGAAGCCGACGGTGCTGATCGGGCTCTCCACGGCGCACGGCGCGTTCACCGAGGAGATCGTGCGGACGATGGCCGACGCCTGTGACCGGCCGGTGATCCTGCCGCTGTCCAACCCGACCTCGAATGCCGAGGCCGAGCCCGCCGACCTCGCCCGCTGGACCGACGGCAGGGCCCTGATCGCGGCCGGCTCGCCCTTCCCGCCGCTGACGCTGGACGGGCGCGAGGTGCCGGTCGCGCAGGCCAACAACGTCTACGTCTTCCCCGCCGTCGGCCTGGCGGTCACCGCCTGCCGGGCCACCCGCGTGACCGACCGCATGATGGTGGCGGCGGCCCGGGCCGTGGGGGAGTGCGCCGTACAGGCGGGCGCCGACGGGGCGACCCCGCTGCTGCCTCCCCTGGCCAGCATGCGGGACGCTGCCCGCGAGATCGCGCTGGCCGTGGCCAAGGCGGCGGTGGAGGACGGCGTGGCCCCCGAGGCCACGGAGGCCGAGTTGCGCGAAGCGATCGCGACGACTCAGTGGACACCGCAGTACGCGGCCTGACACGCAGCTGCCGTGCCGGGCCGGGCGGCCGCGGACCAGGTGACTCTCAGGGCCTGTGACAGGATCTGCGGTGGGCGCGAGGCCTGCTGGGGTTAAAGGCAGAGGACGAGTGACATGGACCGGCCGCCAGGCATGATGGACGTGGCCCGGGAGGCCGGCGTCTCGCACATCACCGTCTCCCGTGTCATCAACGGCCATCCTTCGGTCCGTCCGGAGACCCGCACCCGGGTCGAGGCCGCGATCCAGAAGCTGGGCTACCGCCGCAACAGCGTCGCCAGGGCCCTCAAGAGCCGGCGTTCCTCGACGATCGGCGTGGTGATCGTCGGGTCGGAACTGTTCGAGCTGCCGCGTATCCTCCTGGGCGTCGAGACGGCAGCCAAGCAGGCCGGTTACTGGGTGAGCCTGGCCAGCAGACAGGGTGAGAGCACCTCCGCCGACCTCATGGAGACGCTGCGACGGCTCACCGACCAGTCGGTGGAGGCGATCGCGGTCGTGGCGGACCGGCCCGTCGTCGTGGAGGCGTTGTCCGGCCTGTCCTTCGGGGTGCCCGTCACCGTGGTGATGTCCGGCAGCGCACCCAACCCCGGTCTGGGTTTCGTCGAGGTCGACCAGGAACTGGGCGCCCGGCTCGCCGTTCGCCATCTCCTCGGCCTCGGGCACCGGGACATCGCCCACCTGACCGGTGCGCTGCGCACCTTCGACGCCCGGGCACGCGTCGACGGCTGGCAGGCCGAACTCACCGCGGCGGAAGCCCAAGGAGCCCTGCTGGAAGGCGACTTCAGCGCGGAAAGCGGATTCCGCCTGGCCCACGAACTCTGCGACGCCGACACCGGCCCGCCCACCGCCGTCTTCGCCGGGAACGACCAGATGGCGATGGGAGCGCTGGCCGCCTTCGCCGAGCGGGGCGTGAAGGTGCCGCAGGACGTCTCCCTCGTCGGCTTCGACGACATGAAGGGCGCCGGATACCTGGTCCCCGCTCTGACCACGGTCCGGCAGGACTTCGCCCACCTCGGCAGGACCGCCATCGAGCAGCTGGTGCGGATGCTGGGCGGGGAGCGGGCGGAACGGCGGAAGATCACGCCGGAACTCGTCGTACGGCGAAGCACCGCCGCGCCTCGCGCCGGTTCCTGAAGCCCGCCGCGGTTTCCACAGCCCTCACCGGAGGGCCTCACCAAGGGAGCACGAACAGCACATGCGTTATCGAGAGCTGGGCCGCACCGGCCTGACCGTGTCCGAGATCGGCTACGGGGCCTGGGGACTGGGCCAGGGCGCCTGGGTCGGCGCCGACGACGACTCCGGCGTCCGCGCCCTGCGCCGCGCCCTCGATCTGGGTGTCACCTTCATCGACACCGCCCGGGCCTACGACCGCAGCGAGCGCGTCGTCGGCCGTGCGCTCAAGGAGCTTCCCGGCGGCGGGGAGGGCGTCCACGTGGCGACGAAGGTCGGGCCGAAGGTGCCCGTCTCCCTGTCGCCGAGCGGACTCGACCCCATGGAGGCGTTCCCGGGCGCGCACCTCCGGGAGAGCCTGGAGACCAGCCTGCGCGAACTCGGCCGCGATCACGTCGACCTCCTGCAGCTGCACACCTGGGAGGACGAGTGGACCGGCCGTGGTGACTGGCTGGAGACGGTGGACGCCCTCAAACAGGAGGGCAAGATCAGGTTCTTCGGGATCTCCGTCAAGGACCACCAGCCCGAGAACGTGCTCACGGTGCTGCGAACCGGAGTGCTGGACACCGTCCAGGTCATCTACAACGTCTTCGAACAGGCCCCGTCCGACGCCCTGTTGCCGGCCTGCGAGGAGTACGGCGTCGGCGTGATCGTCCGTGTCGCCCTCGACGAAGGCGCCCTCACCGGAGCGATCCGCACGGGTGTCACCTTCCCCGAAGGTGACTGGCGCAACTGGTACTTCAGGGACGACCGGCCCGCCCAGGTCGAGCAGCACGTCGACGCGATCCTCGCCGACCTGGGCAGCGCCGCCGAGGAACTCCCGTCCGCCGCCCTGCGGTTCGCCCTCGCAGGACGGGCGGTCTCCACGGTCATCGTCGGAATGCGTTCCCTGCGGAACGTGGAACGCAACGCGGCGATCGCCGACGCGCCACTGCTGACCGAACGGGAACTCGCCGTGCTGACCGAGCACCGCTGGGCGAAGAACTTCTACGGCTGATCCCCGCGAGCGGCGTCAACGGGCCGGGGCGTACTCGAACCAGTGCACGCGCGCCTCGCCCGCGTCGCCGATGCCGTACAGGCCGAGGTGGACCCCGACGAACCCGCCGGCGCGTTCGGTGCTGAAGAAGGGCCGCTCGATGCTGCCCAGGGTCGTCCGGGTGCCGTCCTCGACGTGGAAGGTGTAGCCGGACTCGTCGCTGTCGACCACGAGGACGACCTCGTCGGATGTCACGGCGACTGCCCCGAGCCGGGTGGGGGAGCCCGCCTCGTGAGCGGTGAGTACGACGTGTGGGGTGCCGGAGGCGTCGGCGGTCAGCGCGAGGGTGGCGTGGTGCGCGTGCTGGAAGACGACCAGCCCCGCTTCCCGTGTCGGAGCGGTGGCGGTGAAGCGGACCCGGGCCCTGGCGCGCATACGGAGATGCTGCTGACGGCGGGCGACGAACGCGGGAGTGCCCGTACCGGTGAGGGGCTCGGGGGAGAGGCGGATGGTCAGGCCTCCTTCCTCGGCTCTGGTCGAGACGAGATGGCCGACCGGTCCGCGCAGGCTGCTCCATTCCGGGCCGAGCGCTGTGCCGCCGAAGTCGTCCCGCACCGGCCCGACCGGCGCCACGGCCCCCGCGCCGGCCCCCGCCGGCAACCGCTCCGACAGCCTCACCCGACCCGTGTCCGGAGCGAACACCGGCCCGGCGGCGGTCCATTCGACCGGGACGAGGAACACCTCGCGGCCGAGCGTGTGCGTGCCGTCGAGCGGCCGTACCCCCAGAGCGACGGCCCAGGTCTCCCCGGCGGGCGTGTCGACGAGGTCGACGTGACCGACGTTGTGGATCGGCTCCGCCGCCCCGCGGTGGCGGTGGGTGAGCAGGGGGCTCCTGGGGTCGGTGGAGTAGGGACCGGTGACGGCGTCGGCGCGGGCCGCGGTCACGGCGTGATGACGCTCGGTCCCGCCCTCCGCGCCGATCAGGTGGTAGACCCCGTCGCGTTTGTACAGATGCGGTGCCTCCACCCAGGCGCCGCGCATGGCGCCGTACCAGAGCGCATGGGTCGGCCCGGTCAACGCCAGCCTGTCCAGGTCGAGTTCGCGCATCCACAGCTCGCCGGGGCCCGTCACCTCCGGCTCGGCGGCGTCGCGGCAGGCGGTGAACCAGCAGCGGCCGTCGTCGTCGAAGAACAGTGACGGGTCGATGCCCTCCGCCTCCAGGACGACGGGGTCGGACCAGGGCCCGGCGGGGTCGGACGCGGTGAAGAGGTAGGTGGTGCTGCCCTGACGGCCCCTTGCCAGGGCCACGACCACGTAGAAGGTGCCTTCGTGAGGGCGGATCGTCGCGGCCCAGAGGCCGTCCGACACGTCCAGCCCGGTCAGCGACACCTGGGACGGGCGCTCCACCACGTGTCTGAGCGGCTGCCAGCTCACCAGGTCGCGACTATGGAAGATCGGGATCCCGGGGTAGTACGCGAACGACGACGTGACCAGGTAGAAGTCCTCGCCGACCCGGCAGATCGAGGGGTCGGGGTGACTACCGGCGAGAACGGGGTTGGAGAAGGTCGGCACGGGGCGCACTCCGAGTCGGACGGGAGGGGTGTGCAAACGGGGGCGGGACAGGGGTGTCGGCTGCTTGTTAACGTTAACATCGCCATCGGCCAAGACAACGGAGAGACGTGCATGCCCACTGACGCGAACACCCAGCAGCTGACGTTCCCCGCCGACTTCCTCCTCGGCTCCGCGACCGCCGCCTACCAGATCGAGGGTGCCGCCGACGAGGACGGGCGCGGCCCCTCCATCTGGGACACCTACTCCCACACGCCGGGCAGGACATGGAACGGCGACACCGGTGACGTGGCCGCCGATCACTACCACCGTCTCGACGAGGACCTCGACCTCATGGCGTCCCTGGGCCTGAAGGCCTACCGGTTCTCCATCGCCTGGCCGCGCATCCAGCCCACGGGCCGTGGCCCGGCCAATCCCAAGGGTCTGGACTTCTACAGCCGCCTGGTCGACGGTCTGCTCCAGCGGGACATCGCGCCGGTCGCGACGCTCTACCACTGGGACCTGCCCCAGGCCCTCGAGGACGAGGGCGGCTGGACGAACCGCGAGACCGCGTACGCCTTCGCCGACTACGCCCGTGCGGTCGGCGAAGCGCTCGGCGACCGCGTCGCGATCTGGACCACGCTGAACGAACCGTGGTGCTCCGCCTACCTCGGCTACGGCGCCGGAGCCCACGCTCCCGGCCGCAGTGACGGCGCCGCGGCGCTGACCGCGGTCCACCACCTCAACCTCGCCCACGGACTGGCCGTTCAGCAGCTCAGGGCGGTCACCACCAACGACCCGCGGTACTCGGTCACGCTCAACTTCCATGTCCTGAGGGGCGAGGGCGAGGGTGCCGACGAGGCCGTACGGCGCATCGACGCGCTGGCCAACCGGGCCTTCACCGAACCCCTGTTGCGCGGCCACTACCCGCAGGACCTCCTGGAGGACACCGCGGCCGTCACCGACTGGGCGTTCGTGCAGGACGGTGACCTCGCACAGATCCAGCAGCCCCTGGACCTGCTCGGCGTCAACTACTACGCCACCACGGCCGTCCGCCTGTGGGACGGTGTGACACCGCGTCAGAACAACGACGGGCACAAGGACATGGGAGGGTCCCCCTGGCCCGGCTCGACCCACGTCGAGTTCGTCGCGCAGGAGGGCCCGCACACCGCCATGGGCTGGAACATCGACCCCGACGGACTCGAGGAACTCCTCCTGGACCTGCACACCCGGTTCCCGGACCAGCCTCTGGTCATCACCGAGAACGGAGCGGCCTTCGAGGACCACGTCTCCACGGGCCCCGACGGCGGCCACGCCGTTCACGACCCGGAGCGCATCGACTACCTCCACCGCCACTTCGCCGCCGCCCACCGGGCCCTCACCGCCGGTGTCGATCTGCGCGGGTACTTCGTGTGGTCCCTGATGGACAACTTCGAGTGGGGATACGGCTACTCGAAGCGCTTCGGCATCGTCCACGTCGACTACGAGACCCAGCGGCGCACGCTGAAGGACAGCGCCCTGTGGTACCGGGAACTGGCGACGACGGGAAGCATTCCGCTGCCGGGGACCAAGGTGGCCTGACCGGACACGGGCGCCCGGACATTGGGTGAAGTGTCAACTACGTCTACACTTTGTCCATGGGAGAGACGGTGCGATGGCTGACGCCGGAGGAGCAGCGCGCGTGGCGTGGCTTCGTCCGGTTGCATGAGCGGCTCGGCGGGCGCCTCGGGCGCCTGCTGCAGTCGGAGTCCAATGTGTCGCCGGCCGACTTCGCGGTGCTGGTTCATCTGACGGACACCCCGGAGGGGCGACAGCGGTACCAGGATCTGGCCCGGGCGCTGGAGTGGGAGAAGAGCCGGATGTCCCACCACATCGCGCGGATGGCGGGGCGGGGGATGGTGGTCCGGGAGGACTGCCTCGAGGACGCTCGGGGCGCCTTCGTGGTGATCACGGACGTTGGCCGGGCGGCGGTCGAGGCGGCGGCCCCGCGTCATGTCGAGGCGGTACGTGAACTGTTCCTCGACCATGTCACCCCGGCCGAACTGCGGGTCCTGGCCGAGCTCTCCGAGCGCGTCATCGGCAAGCTGGACGAGGACGTGTCCTGACCGGCGCCGGCCTGCCGCAGGGGTGCTCAATCAGTTGCAGGCGGCCCTGGTGAGGATGCGATGTCCGGCATGATCGTGGACCGGCGTCCGAGCCCGTCGCCGGACGCTACCGCCGCGCGGGTGGGCCGATGGGCCGCGGCCGCCGTGGACGAACCGGCTCAGCTGGGCGTAGCCGCGGTCTTCCGCCGAACCCGCTGGTGTCACTGACCTCGCCGACGGCCGGTGGAGTCCGGCGAGCAGATGGCGGCCCGCCTCTACCCGGCCGGGCCTGGTCGGCGGAGCGAGAGCGCCGATCCTGACCGGCTGTGGTTGACGCATCTGGGCGCCGGGTTCCGCCGGATCCCGATCAACGACCGGCTTCGGCGGGTCAGGCTGGCTGCCACAGCTCGACGCGGTTGCCCTCCGGGTCGGTGACCCAGCCGAATCGACCGACACCCTCCATGTCCTGCGTCTCCTCGGCCACGTCCGCTCCGCCGGCGCGCAATTGCGCGAGCATCGCGTCCAGGTCGCGGACCCGGAAGTTGAGCATGGTTTGCTGGGTGCGGGACCCGAAGTAGTCGGTCCCGGACTCGAACGCCGCGAACACCGTGGGCCCGGCTTCCTGACGCCACAAGCCGTTCTCGTCGGCGTCCAGGCCCAGGCAGTCGCGGTACCACGCGCTCAGGGCAGCCGGGTCGGCGGCCCTGAGGAAGTATCCGCCGATTCCAAGCACACGTTCCATGCCGACCATCCTGCCAGGAGGGCGGGCGGGCGGCGCGGCATCGCCGGGGCGGGCGCCTACGGGGGCGCCTCGCCGGGTCCTTGCGCGGCTGCAGGACGGTGGGGGCTGGTCGCGCCCCGCGGCGGAGCCGCTGATGTCACAGTCCCCCGCCCCTGGGGAGTTGCAGCCGCCCGCGCCACGACGGGCCGGTAGCCGCGTACGGCGCGCAGGGGGCGGGGTGGGGGGTGTCCGCCCGGTGGGGCCCGGGCGGCACGACACACTCAGCGGTCGTGCACCGGTGCCCGCTCGTCCAGGAGTCCTTCGCCCCGCAGGTCGTCCCACAGCTGGGCAGGGATCTCCGCGCCGAACGCCGCCGTGTTGCCGCGTACCTCCTCCACCGTGCGCATGCCGACCACGATGCCCGCGACCGCCGGGTGGCGCAGCGGGAACGCCATCGCCAGCTCCGGGAGGGTCACGCCGTGCGCCTCGCAGACGTCGGCGATGCGGTGCGCACGTTGCAGCAAGCGCGACGAGGCGGGGGCGTAGTCGAAGGTGCTGCCCTCGGCGGGGCGGGCCGTGGCGAGCAGGCCGGAGTTGAAGACCGACGCCGCCAGGACCGACACCCCGCGGTCCGTGCAGGCCGGCAGGAGTTCGTCCAGGGCGCTGTGGTCCAGGAGCGTGTAGCGGCCGGACAGCATCACGACGTCGACGTCCGACTCCCTGACCAGCCGGGTCAGTTTGCCGGGGTGGTACATCCCCGCGCCGATCGCCCCGACCACGCCCTGGGCGCGGAGTTCGGCGAGGGCCGGGTATCCGTCACGCAACGCGTCCTCGAAACGCTCCTCCGCGTCGTGCAGGAACAGCACGTCGACACGGTCCACGCCCATCCGCTCCAGCGAGTCCTCCACGCTGCGCAGCACACCGTCCCGCGTGAAGTCCCACACCCTGCGGTGGGTGGCGGGCACCGCGAAGCTCTCGTCCATACGGCCCGCCGGGTCCTGTGGGACCAGCAGTCGGCCGACCTTCGTCGACAGGGTGAACTCGTCGCGCGGCCTGTCCCGGAGCAGGGCTCCGGTGCGGCGCTCGGAGTGGCCGATGCCGTAGTGCGGGGAGGTGTCGAAGTAGCGGATACCGCTGTCCCAGGCCGCCTCCAGGGCGCCCGCGGCCGTCTCGTCGTCGAGCGGTGCGAAGAGTCCGCCGAGCGGACCGCCACCGAAGCCCAGCTCCGTGACGTGCACATCGGTCTTCCCGAGCCGGTTGCGCCTCATCCACCGTTTCCCTCATCGGACCGACATCGCGCGATCATCCTGCCGTGGCGGGCGCCCCACGACCAAGCGATTTACCGGCGCGGGGCTTCCTCCACCGGTTCGTCGGCCTACCTGTCGTTCCAGGCCTCGTAACCACGGCCGGTGTCCTCGGGGAAACCGTTCTTCGTGAAGGCGGCCAGGGCCATGGTGTCGATGTCGGACTCCGCTCCCGTCCCCCGATAGGTGATCGTGTCCGGGAGCATCGCCAGCGCCGTCGTGCCCTGTCCCCCCTCGTGCGGGCGCAGCTGGACGCGGATGCCGTGCCGGTCCGCCAGGCGGCCGACCACGTACAGGCCCATGCGCTGGGAGATCGCGACGTCCACGGTGGGCGGGTCGGCCAGGTGGTGATTGATGTCGGCCAGTTCCTCCGGCGGCAGCCCGATGCCCCGGTCGTGGATCTCGACCATGATCCGGCCGTCGGGCAGTCGTGCCGCGGTGACCAGGACACTGGAGTGCGGCGACGAGAACGTCGTCGCGTTCTCCAGCAGTTCCGCCAGCAGGTGCACCAGGTCGGTCACCGCACGGCCGTGGATCTGGGCCTCCGGCACACCCGACAACTCGACCCGCTCGTACTGCTCCACCTCCGAGGCGGCGGCGCGGATCACGTCGACCAGGGGCAGCGGCTGGTCCCACTGCTGGGCGGGGGTCTCGCCGCCGAGCACGAGGAGGTTCTCGCCGTTGCGGCGCACCCGCGTGGCCAGATGGTCCAGCTTGAACAGGTTCTCCAACTGCTCGGGGTCGGCCTCCTTGCCCTCGAGACCGGTGATCAGGGCGAGTTGACGCTCGATCAGCGACTGGTTGCGGCGCGCCAGGTTGCTGAAGATGGTGTTGATGTTGGCGCGCAGCAGGGCCTGTTCGGCGGCGAGCCTGACGGCCTCACGGTGCACGTGGTCGAAGGCCCGGGCGACCTCGCCGATCTCGTCCGTGGTGGTGATCGGGATCCGGGCCACCTGGGCGTCGACCCGGCCCGGGATGGCCCGGGTGAGCTGGGTGAGCAGCGCGGGAAGACGCTGCTCGGCGATCTCGAGGGCGGAGGCGCTCAGCCGGCGCATGCTGGTGCTCATCGTCCGGGCCACCCAGGCGGCGAGCAGGAAGGCGGCGAGGACGGCGGCGAGGACCAGCGCGGCGTTGATGACGGCGTCGTTGCGGGCGTCGTCGGCGATGCTGTGGGCGTCCGCGAGGGCGCTGTCGGTGAGGTACACCTCGACGCTGCGGTACGCGTCGAAGCTGAGGGTGGAGGCGGCGAAGAACGTCTCGGGCGTGATGCCCTGCGCGGCGAGCTGCGCGGCCGACTTGCCCGAGGCGATCTCGGCGGCCATCTTGTCCAGGCTCGGCGGGGCCACGAAGGTCTTTCCCGCCGCCTCGGCCTGCGTCTGGGCCTTCTCGGCCTGCTCCTTGCCACGCTTCTCCGCGTCGGACAGGGCGTTGCGCAGCCGCGTCATGTCCTCGTCGGTGCCGGCGCCGGCGTATTCCTGGAGCGCGACCTGTTCGAGATAGACGTACGAGCTGAACGAGCCGAGCTGGACCTGGAGTTCGCCCTTGGCGAGCTTGCCGCGGTCCTCGATGAGGAGGTGGGTGCCGATCGCGCGGATCAGGGATTCGGCGGCCTGGGTGAGGGAGCCGGCGTAGAGGGTGCGGCCGAAGCTCGCCTGGTTGCTGCTGCCGAAGCCGAGCTCGTTGGAGATCTCCATCAGCGGGTGCTGGACGGCGTGGTAGCTCTCCTCGGTCTGCACACCGGTCAGCCGGGAGGTGAAGGCGTTCGCACGGACCGACGCGAGCTGCTTCTCGCCGGCGCGGACCAGCTGGACCCGGCGCTGCAGCCCGGCGGTCTGCGGCATCCGCTGCACCGCCTCGTCGAACGCCTTCGCGTCCGCGTCGGTGATGGCCCGGGCCTTGGTGACCACGCTCGACGTCCGGTCGCCCTTGACCAGGGGAATGACCGAGACATCACGTTCGTCGATGGCGTCGCTGGCGTACTTGTTCGCCGCCTGGACCAGTTCGGCCACGCGGACCGCGTCGTCGGCGTCCTGCCAGGTGTCCACGGAACGTTTGACGCGGATGCCGCCGAGGACGAGGGCCACGATCACCGGGATGAGGAGGATGGCCTGGAGTTTTCTGGCCACGCGCCAGTTGCGGGTTCCCCATCGCCTGCGGGGGGCGGACGGTGTGTTCGACAAGATGGCCTCACGGTTCTGGTTCGCCTCGCGTCCTGCACTCCTAAGAACGTGGCGCACAGGGGTATTTGTTCAGATCCACGCGCCGGGCGATTCGGGGAAGGGTGCGCAGGATGAGCGGTTGTGGCCAATTCCTAGCACCATGTCTTCACTTCTGACCCACCTTTCATCGAAGTGGGCCGCTCTCAGAGGCGAGGGGAGCGGCGGACCGTCAGGACAGCGACGTCGTCGTGCGGGCCACCGCTGCCGGCGAACGCGCGCGCGTCGTCGTGCAGGGCCTGTGGCAGCTCGGTGGGGGAGAGGCCGACGTACTTCGTCAGGCGCTCGTCGACCGGGTAGAACGTGCCGTCCGCGGAGCGGGTCTCCGTCAGGCCGTCGGTGCTCAGCAGCAGCGTCGCGCCCTCGGGGAACTCGAACCAGCCCACGGTCGTGGGCTCGTGGGCGAGCTCGGCCAGGCCGAGCGGGACGCCGGGCTCCAGTTCGGGAGTGGTGATCGTCCCCTCGTACAGCACATGCGGCAGGACGTGTCCGCAGTTGACGGCCTGCACCTCGGTCTCCGCGTCGACGCCGACGACGAGGGCCGTGACGAAGCGTTCGTCGTCACCGGTGTGCATCGCATAGGAGTTGTGCCGCACGACGGCGGCGTCCAGGGCGTCCACGAGCCCGGTGAGGGTGGGCTCGCGGTGGGCCGCCTCCCGGAAGGCGCCGATGACGGCGAACGCGGAGCCCACGGCGGCCAGCCCCTTGCCCTGCACGTCCCCGATCAGCACCCGGGTCCCGAAGGGCGAGTCGACGACGTCGTAGATGTCGCCGCCGACGAGCCGTTCCTCCTGGAGCGGCTCGTACACGCCGTTGACCAGGACGTCGTCGGTGAGCAGAGGGAGAGGGTGCAGGATGTGCCGCTGCATGGCCGCGGCGGTCGAGCGCAGACGCAGCATCGCGTGCTCGCGACTGATCCGCCGGTGGCAGGCGTAGACGGAGGTGGCCGCCAGGGCCAGCGTGAACAGGACCAGCAGGAGCCGGTCGAGCCAGTGGCCCCCGTCGCGGTCCCGCAGCAGCACACTGAGGGTGACGACGATCGCCGTCCACACGGCGACGAACGTCGTCTGCCGGACCGTGCCCAGCGCCGAGGCGGCGCCCGGCAGGAACACCAGGAGCCCCAGGAGCCACACCTCGGAGCCGGACAGCGTGCCGAGGACCTCGACCAGGCCCGTCACGGTCACCACCCCGGCGACCAGCTCGGCGTTGCCCGGAGGCTCGATGGCGTCGAAGGTGTCGCCAGGTCTCTTGCGGCGGCTACCTGTCATGCGTGCTCCCGGGCAGGTGGTGATCTCCCCCTACGTTATGCAGGCCCGCCCCGGCCCGGTGACGCGCCCCGCCGAGCCGGCCGGGGGCTGACGGGAGACATCTCCTGGTTCAACGAGCTGTTCGACCGGCTACCCGCCCAGCTCCTTGCTGATCCGGTCCAGCATGAACGCCGAGGACTCGCGCGCCCGCTCCTCCCAGGCGAAGACACAGGCGGTCGCCACGCCGTCGAAGCCCACCTCGCGCAGGGTGCCGAAGAAGGCCTCCCAGTCGACCTCGCCCTGGCCGATGTCCAGGTGCTGGTGGATACGGGCCGTGGTGCCGGGCGGGTTGAGGATGTAGCGCAGGCCGCTGGACCCCTTGTGATTGAAGGAGTCCGCGATGTGCACGTGCTGGAGCTTGTCACCCGCGTAGCGCATCATCTTCGCGATGTCCGCCCCGGCCTCCGCGGGGCCCGACAGGTGGAAGCTGTGCGGTGCGCAGTACAGGTAGTTCACCCACGGCTTGTCGATGGCCCGGACGAGGTCGACCGCGGGGGTGTTCTCCTCGCAGAAGTCATCGGGGTGGGCCTCCAGGTTCAGAGCGATGCCTTCGCGCTCGAACAGAGGGAGCAGCTCCTCCAGCGAGTTCCAGAACGCGGCCTCGCTCTCGGCGGCGCGCTCGGGACGGCCGTTGAACTCGCTGTTCATCAGCGGGCATTCGAGGTCCGCGGTGATCTCGATCATCCGCTTCCAGTAGCGGACGGCGGCCTGCCGCTCGGCCTCGTCGGGCGATGACCACTTGTACAGCGGCAGCACGGAGGACAGCTTCACGCCGTGCGTGCGCAGGGCGTTCTTCAGCTCCGCGATGCGCTCGCCGTCCGCCCGCGGGTGCAGGAAGAACGGCATGAAGTCGTCGCGTGGCGACAACTCGATGTATTCGTAGCCGAGTTCGGCCACCGTGCGCACCATGTCGTCGATCGGCAGGGAACGGAACATGTACGGGTCGAGGGCGATCTTCACGCGGCACCTCCGTAGAAGGCGGGACGGGGCTTGAGGTCCGTGGCGATGACGCGGCCCGACTCCAGGGCCTCGACGGTCGCGGCGGTGATGACGGTGGCGGCGTACCCGTCCCAGGCGGACGGGCCGGTGGGCTCGGCACCGGCGGCGAGGCCCGCGATCCACTCACGGAACTCGGTGTCGAAGGCGTCCCGGAAGCGCCCCACCCAGTCCGTGAGCACCTCGGTGCTGTGCTGAGCGGCGGTCCGCACACCCACCGTGGCCGGGTCGGGCAGCCGTACGAGACCCTCCTCGCCGACCGCCTCGCACTGGATGTCGTAGCCGTACTGGCAGTTGACGAAGACCTCCAGATCGATGCGGACGCCCTTCGCCGTCTCGAAGAGCATGATCTGCGGGTCCTTGAGGTGGGCGAACCGTTTGCTCGTGGCGCGTGGGGTGAGCACCTGGGTGGAGACGATCTCGTCGTCGAGGAGCCACCGCAGCACGTCCACCTCGTGCACCGCCGTGTCCAGGGCTGCCATGGCGGAGGTGTACGACTCCGGGACGGTCGGGTTGCGGTGGGCGCAGTGCACGATCAGCGGCTCACCGATCCGGCCCGCGTCGATGACCTGCTTCATCTGGCGATAGCCGGCGTCGTAACGGCGCATGAAGCCGACCTGGACCAGGCGGCGGCCGTGGGCCGTCTCCGCCTCGACGATCCTCAAGCAGTCCTCGGCGGTGGTGGCCAGCGGCTTCTCGCAGAACACCGGCTTTCCGGCGGCTATCGCGGTCAGCACGTGCTCGGCGTGGGTGGGGCCCCAGGACGTCACCAGGACGGCGTCCACGTCGTCCGCCGCGATGAGCTCGGCACCGCTCGCGCACACCCGGGCACCGACCGGTGCCGCCGCCTCCTCGGCACGGGCCGCGTCGATGTCGGTGACCGCGGTGACCCGGGCACCGGTCACGGTGTGGGTGAGACGCCGGATGTGCTCGTGGCCGATCCAGCCGGCGCCGATCACCCCTACACGTACAGTCATGGTCGTTTCCTAACGAGTGGTAACTAGGAGAAGCGCGCCCGGAGTTCGGCTTCGAGGGTTTCGAGGGTGCGGCCCTTGGTCTCGGGGACGCAGCGCTTGACGAAGACGATCGAGAAGACGCCCGCCACCACGAAGAGGAAGAAGGTGTTGGAGATCCCGATGCCGGAGACCAGCGACGGGAAGACAAGACCGATCACGAAGTTGGTCAGCCACAGCACCACCGCGGCCACGCCCATGCCGAAGCCGCGCATCCGCATCGGGAAGATCTCCGACAGCATCAGCCAGGTCACCGGCGAGATCGCGCCCTGCTGGAAGGCGAGGAACGTGACGGTCATCGCGAGCACGGCGTAGGCGCGACCGTCGCCCGAGGGCAGCACCAGCGAGAAGACACCGATGAGCAACAGGGCCGCCGTGGTGCCCGCCTGACCGGTCATCAGCATCGGACGGCGGGGCACCCGGCCCAGCAGCCAGATCCCGACGAAGGTCGCCAGCACCGAGATCACACCGTTGGCGATGTTCGCGGTCAGCGCGCTGTCGGCGGCGAAACCGGCGTCGGTGAGGATCTGGGTGCCGTAGTACATGATCGTGTTGACGCCGGTGATCTGCTGCACGATCGCGATGCCGAAGCCGACGAACATCAGCTTGCGGATCCACGGCGTGGACCTCATGTCCTGCCAGCCGCCGAGCCGTTGCTCCTCCTCCTTGACCGCGAGCGCGGACACCTCGGCGAGTTCGGCTTCGGCGCGCTGCCGCGAACGCACCTGCTTCAGGACCTCCAGCGCCTCGCTGAAACGCGCCCGGGAGGCCAGCCAGCGCGGGCTCTCCGGCATTACCAGCATGCCGAACCACAGCACCACGGCCGGGATTGTGGCGATCACCAGCATCCATCGCCACACCCCGCCGGACTCGCCGCCCGCCCGCGCGATGATCGCGTTGGAGGTGAAGGCGAGCAACTGCCCGCTGACGATCATGAGTTCGTTACGGGTGACCAGCGCGCCACGCCGCTCGGCGGGGGAGACCTCGGCGAGGTACACCGGCACGGTCACCGAAGCACCGCCGACCGCGAGACCGAGCACGAACCGCGCGACCACCATCACCGCGGTGGTCGGCGCGAGCGTGCAGCCCAGCGCCCCGACGAAGAACAGCACCGCGAGGGCGAGAATCGTACGGCGCCGTCCGCGCGCGTCCGACAGCCGTCCGCCGATCACCGCGCCCAGCGCGGCACCCAGCAGAAGCGAGCTGGTGACCATGCCCTCGGTGACCGCGGTCAGACCGAGGTCGTCCGTCATGTACGGCAGGGCGCCGTTGATGACGCCGGTGTCGTAGCCGAAGAGCAGTCCGCCGAAGGTGGCGATGACCGTGATGACCCGCAGCCGCCGGGAGACGGCGGGCGGAGCTTCGTCCGTGAGGGTGGGAGCCTGAGTCGCGTCGTCCCTGACGTCCATGGCCACCTCCTATCGGTCGTCGTTCGGGCGTCGGGTTCCGGTGAGGCCGCAGCCGGCCAGGTGTTCCCGCGTGGTCACCGCGATGGGCAGCGGGACCTCGGGAGCGCACGGGTACAGGTCCTGCTCGACGATCACGAACAACTCGGCGTCCAGCTGGGCGAGTTCGGCCACCACGTCGGCCGGGTTCGGCACTCCCGCGGGCGGCGACACGCATACACCCCGCTTGACGGCCTCGCCGAAGGAGAGGTCCTCGGCGGCGACCTGCGCGAGTATCTCCGGGTCCATCTGCTTGATGTGGACGTAGCCCACCCGCTCGCCGAACCGGCGGATGAGATCGAGGTTGTCCCCGCCGCCGTAGGCCACATGCCCGGTGTCCAGGCAGAGGTTGGTGTACCGGCCGTCCGACTCGTTCAGCAGCCGCTCGATCTCCGGCTGGGTCTGGATGTGGCTGTCGGCGTGCGGGTGGATCACCAGCCGGACGTCGTACTCGTCGAGCAGCAGCCTGCCCAGCCGGTCGGCGGCCTTGCCGAAGCCCGCCCACTGGCCGGCGGTCAGCTCCGGGGACTCGGTGAACGCGCCGGTCTTCTCGTCCCGGTACATGGGCGGGATGAGGACCAGGTGGTGGGCGCCCGCGGCCTGGGTCAGCGTGGCCACCTGGCGGACGTGGGCGAGCATCTCGTCCCATGCCTCGGGCCGGTGCAGCGCGCCGAAGGCCGTACCACCGGAGACCTTCAGGCCACGGGCGTCCAGCTCCTCCTTGAGGCGCCGCGGGTCGGTGGGGAGATAGCCGTACGGGCCGAGCTCCAGCCACCGGTAACCGGCCTGCGCGAGTTCGTCGAGGAAGCGGGTGTGCGGCACCTGGTGCTCGTCCTCGGGGAACCAGACGCCCCAGGAGTCGGGGGCGGAGCCCAGACACAGGTTGCCGACGGTGGTGCGGAGCGGGGATGGCGCCGTTGCCATGAAGTGTCCTTCGGGGAGGGGACAGGGGTCAGTTGGAGGTGGGGAAGTCGAAGCCTGCGGCGATCTGCTGGGCCTGCTGCGGCCAGCGGGTGGTGACGACCTTGGGGCGGGTGTAGAAGCGGATGCCCTCGGGGCCGTGGATCGGGTGGTCGCCGATGAGGGAGTCCTTCCAGCCGCCGAAGGAGTAGTAGGACATCGGGACCGGGACCGGCACGTTGATGCCGATCATGCCGACCTTGACGCGGCGCTGGAATCGCCGCGCGGCTTCGCCGGAGGCGGTGAACAGGGCGGTGCCGTTGCCGTAGGGGTTGGCGTTGATGACGTCGATGGCCTGGTCGAGGGTGTCCACGCGCACGATCGCGAGGACGGGGCCGAAGAGTTCTTCCCGGTAGGCGTCCATGGCGGTGGTGACGTGGTCGAGGAGGGAGGGGCCGGTGAAGAAGCCGTCCTCGTGTCCGTCGACCTTGCGGCCCCGGCCGTCGACCACGACGCTGGCGCCCTGTGCCTGGGCGGTGCCGACCGCGTTCTCCACCCGCTCCTGGGCGGCCTTGGTGACCAGGGGACCCATGTCGGTGCCGGGCAGGTCGCCGGGGCCGACGTTGATCTCGCGGGCCTTGCGTTCGAGGACTTCGACGAGTCCGTCGGCCGCGTCGCCGACGGCGACGGCCACGGAGACGGCCATGCAGCGTTCGCCCGCGGAGCCGTAGGCGCCGGCGGTGATGTGGTTGGCGGCGAATTCGAGGTCGGCGTCCGGCAGGACGACGGCGTGGTTCTTGGCGCCGCCGAGGGCCTGGACGCGCTTGCCGGCCGCGGTGGCCTGTTCGTGCACGTACTGGGCGATCGGCGTCGAGCCGACGAAGGAGACGGCCTCGATGCCCGGGTGGGTCAGGATCGCGTCCACGGCGTCCTTGCCGCCGTGGACGACGTTGAACACGCCGTCCGGCAGGCCGGCCTTCTGGTAGAGCGCGGCGACGAAGTTGGCGGCCGAGGGGTCGCGCTCGGACGGCTTCAACAGGAACGTGTTGCCGGTGGCGATGGCGATCGGGTGCATCCACAGCGGCACCATGGCGGGGAAGTTGAACGGAGTGACACCGGCGACCACGCCCAACGGCTGACGGAAGTCGTGCACGTCCACGCCACGCGAGACCTGGTCGGAGAAGGAGCCCTTGAGCACCTCACCGAGGCCGCAGGCGAACTCCACGACCTCCCGGCCGCGGGTGATCTCCCCGCGGGCGTCGTCGACGGTCTTGCCGTGCTCGGCGGAGATGATCCGGCCCAGCTCCTCCTCGTGCTCGACGAGGAGCCGGCGGAAGGCGAACATCACCTGGGTGCGCTGCGAGAGCGAGGACTGCGACCAGGTCTCGAACGCGGCGGAAGCGGCCTGCACGGCGGCGTCCACGTCGGCGGACCCGCCGAGGACGACCCTGGCCTGCTCCGCCCCGGTGGCGGGATTGAAAACCGGGGCGGTGTCCGTGCCGGGGACCGGGGAGCCGTTGATCCAGTGCGGAATGGTGTTCACGGGGAGCGGTTTCCTTACAGGTAGGGGCGCTGGGTCTGCTTGTGGGCGAGGTAGGTGGCGTAGGCGCTCCGGGTGGTGTCGAGGGCGGCGACCTCGCTGACGGGGACGTCCCACCAGCCGTGGCCGGGCGGGTTGGGCCCGTACAGGTCGGTCTCCACGTGCACGACCGTGGTGCGGGTGGCTGCCTTCGCCTTCTCCATGGCCGAGCGGAACTCGTCGACGCTGGTGGCGTGCAGAACGTCCGCGCCCAGGGAGGAGGCGTTCGCGGCCAGGTCGACGGGGAGCACCTCACCGTCGAGGAGGCCCGAATCGCCGTCTCGATAGCGGTACTTGGTGCCGAAGCGCTGCGAGCCGAGCGACTCCGACAGGGCGCCGATGGAGGCGAAACCGTGGTTCTGGACCAGGACGACGATGACCTTGAGGCCTTCGGAGATCATGGTCACGATCTCCTGGGCCATCATCAGATACGAGCCGTCGCCGACCAGAACCACGACCTCGCGGGAGGGGTCGGCCATCTTGACGCCGACGCCGGCGGCGACCTCGTAGCCCATGCAGGAGTAGGCGTACTCGACGTGATAGGCCTTGGGATCCCTGGCCCGCCACAGCTGCTGCAGATCGCCTGGCATGGAACCGGCCGCGTTGATGACCACGGCCCGGTCGTCGAGGACGTCGTTGAGGGCGCCGAGGATCTCGGTCTGCGCGGGCAGCGGGCCATGGCCGACGTGGAAGCACCCCTCCTCGATCTCCCGGGTCCGGGCGATGAGTTGACGGGTGAGCGCGCGGTAATCGGCGGAGACCTCCCAGTCCGTCAGCGCGCCCGCCAGCGCCTGGATGCCGAGCCGGGCGTCGGCGACCAGGGGTTCCGCCGAGTGCTTGACGGCGTCCAGACGTGCCACGTTGAGGTTGACGAAGGTGACGTCCGGGTTGGCGAACACCGTGTGGCTCGCGGTCGTGAAGTCGGAGTACCGGGTGCCGACACCGAGCACCACGTCCGCCTCCCGGGCCAGCTCGTTCGCCGCGTACGACCCCGTCGAACCGATACCGCCGACGGCGCAGGGGTGGTCCCAGGGCACCGCGCCCTTGCCGGCGTGGGTGTCGGCGACCGGGATGCCGGTGGCCTCGGCGAAGGCCCGCAGCGCGGTCTCGGCACCGGAGTAGACGGCTCCGCCTCCCGCGACGATGAGCGGCTTCTTGGCCTGGCGCAGCAACCGCGCGGCCCGTTCGAGGGCGGCCGGCTCCGGCACCGGGCGGCCCACGTGCCACACCCGGCGCCGGAAGAAGGCCACCGGCCAGTCGTACGCCTCGGCCTGCACGTCCTGCGGCAGCGCGAGGGTGACCGCCCCCGTCTCCACGGGGTCGGTCAGGACCCGCATCGCCGCGAGCGCGGCGGGGATGAGCTGTTCGGGACGCGAGATGCGGTCGAAGTACTTCGATACGGCGCGGAAGGCGTCGTTGACGGTGACGTCGCCGCCGCGGGTGTCCTCCAGCTGCTGCAGGACGGGGTCGGCGGCGCGGGTGGCGAACATGTCGGAGGGCAGCAGCAGGACCGGCAGGCGGTTGGTGGTGGCCAGTGCCGCACCCGTGATCATGTTCGTCGAGCCGGGGCCGGTGGAGGCCGTGCAGGCGAAGGTGGCCAGCCGGTCGCGCATCTTGGCGTAGGCGACGGAGGCGTGGACCATGCCCTGTTCGTTGCGGGCCAGGTAGTAGGGGAGGTCGGCCTCACCGGTGGTGGCGGCCTGCAACAGCGCCTGGCCGATGCCGGCGACGTTGCCGTGGCCGAAGATGCCCCACACGCCGGGGATCAGCCGCTGCTCCTGTCCGTCGCGCTCGCTGTACTGATGGGCCAGGAAGCGCACCAGAGCCTGCGAGGTGGTCAGTCGTACCGTGTTCATCGGTGTTCTCCGAAGGGCAGCCGGTCATCGACGTCCTGGGACGCCCAGGTGTCACGGACCCAGCCGTGGGCGGGGTCGTCGCAGATCAGCCAGGCGCGGTCCTGGCCGGGACCGGCCATGACGTTGAGGTAGTAGAGGTCGTAGCCGGGCGCGGCGATGGACGGGCCGTGCCAGCCGTGCGGGATCAGCACCGTGTCGCCCGAGCGGATCTCGGCCAGTACGTCGATCAGCCGCTCGTCGGTGCCGTAGACCCGCTGATAGCCGAAGCCGTTCTCGCCCGCGACGTGGAAGTGGTAGATCTCCTCCAGCTCCGACTCGACGCCCGGGCGGGCTTCGTCGTGCTTGTGCGGCGGGTACGAGGACCAGTTGCCGCCGGGCGTGAGGACCTCGCACACCAGCAGCTGTTCGGCTTCGAAGGTGCCGGGCAGGCAGTAGTTGTGGACCTGCCGCGAACACGCGCCGGCGCCGCGCAGTTCAACCGGGACGTCCTCCTTGCGCCCGTACCGAGCCGAGTGACCTCCCCGCTCGGTACGGGCGGAGGGCAGTGCGTACGTTCCACCGTCCGCACTGCTGATCACGGCCTGCGACTCGCGGGGCAGATACGCGAAGTCGGTGACCGCCGAGAACACGTCCGTCCGGCCGCCGAGTTCGAAGACCCGCCCGGCGACGGCGACGGTGCAGCCGCCGTTCAGGGGCAGGACCAGGAACTCGTTCTCCCCGGTGGACAGGGCGTGCTCCTCGCCCGGCTTCAGGGTCAGGATCCTGAGGCCGGAGTATGACCAGCCCGCCGACTCCGGCGTGACCGCCAGGTCGTAGGGGCCGTCGGCCGAAGTCCCCTTCGGCAGGTGGTACTTGGCCGAGAAGGTCACAGCAGGCTCACCGCCTTGTCCACGGCACCGGCGACATCGCCGCCCGCGGGATAGAGCAGCGAACGGCCCACGACCAGGCCCTGCGCGGTCGGCTGCTTCAACGCCCTGCCCCAGGAGGCGAAGGCCGCCTCGGCGTCCTTGACCTCCCCGCCCAGCAGCAGTGCCGGAAGGGTGGAGGAAGCGAGTACCCGCTCCATCTCGGCGACCACCGGGAGCTTCAGCCAGGTGTAGGCGGTACGGCGGCCCAGCGCCGAGGCAATGGTGATCGACTTGATGACCGCGTCCGTCGACAGGTCGTTGCGGATGCGGCCGTCCTCCCACATCGAGATGAACGGCTCGACCATCGAGATCAGTTGACGGTCGTTGAGCTCGTCCACCGCGCGGGCCGTGTTCTCCAGCGCAGAGGGCGTCGCGGGGTCGTCCAGGGCGATACGGGTCAGCATCTTGCCGCCGTCGAAGCCCATCGCGGCGATCGTGGCGGCGTCGTAGCCGGTGAACCGGTCGTCGATCTCGAACACCGACCCCGCAAGACCGGCCCGGTTCATGGACCCGAAGACGGTCTTGCCGTCCAGTACCCCGAGCAGGAGGAGGTCCTCCAGGATGTCGGCGGTGGCCAGCACGCCGGTCACACCGGGGCGTTCGAGGGCGATGCAGAGCCGGTCCAGCAGCTCGGAACGGTCGGCCATCGCACTCGGATCGCCACCGACGCCGTTGGCGCCACGCGCGGGGTGGTCGGCGGCGATGATCATCGCCTTGCCGTGCTCACCGAGGATCGAAGCCGCCTTCACCCGGCGGGCGGCGGCGGCCGCGACGGCGCCGGGGTCGCCCACGCGGGCGGACACGATCCGGCTCAGCTTCTCAGACGGCACGGGGCACCTCGTCCAGCTTGGCGTGGACTTCCGACTCGATCGGCATGGCGTCGGAGCAGGACAGCCGGCCCGCGACGATCGCGCCGGCGGCGTTGGCGAAGGACACGGCCCAGCGGGTGTCCCAGCCGGACAGCAGCCCGTGGCACAGCGCCCCGCCGAAGGCGTCGCCCGCCCCCAGACCGTTGACCACATCCACCGGAACCGGCGGGATCTCGGCCGTCGCCCCGCCCCGGTCCATCGCCAGCACGCCCTTGGGCCCCTGCTTCACCACCGCCAGCTCCACCCCGGCGGCCAGCAGCGCCTTCGCGGCGGCGTACGGCTCACGCTCACCGGTGGCCACCTCGCACTCGTCGAGGTTGCCCACCGCCACCGTCGTGTGCCGCAGCGCCTCGGCGTAGTACGTGCGGGCCTGGGACGGATCGGCCCAGGCCGTGTCCTTCCAAAACGTCGGCCGCCAGTCCAGGTCGAAGACGGTCGTCCCGGCCTTGGCCCGGTGCGCCAGCGCCGCCAGCGTGGCCGACCGGCTCGGCTCCTCACTGAGACCGGTCCCGGTGATCCAGAAGACCGAGGCCTCCCGCACCGCGCCCAGATCCAGTTCCTCCGCCCGGATGTCCAGATCGGGCGCCTTCGGCAGCCGGTAGAAGTACAGCGGGAAGTCGTCCGGCGGGAAGATCTCGCAGAACGTCACCGGGGTCGGCGCGACGTCCGACGTACCGACGAAACGGCTGTCGACCCCGTAGCCGTCGAGCGCCTGTCGCACGAAGTCCCCGAAGGGGTCCCGGCCCGTCTTGGTGATCACCGCGGCCGAGTGCCCGTACCGGGCCGCCGCCACCGCCACATTGGTGGGACTGCCGCCCAGGTACTTGCCGAACGACATGACCTCCGCCAGCCCGACGCCGGTTTGGAGCGGATACACATCCACCCCCACGCGGCCCATGGTCAGCACATCGAACGGCATCGCTGGATTCCCTTCGCTGTCGCGCTCTACTAGCGCGCTCTAGTGCGAGTACGATGACCCCTGTCCAAATGTCATGTCAATAGCTTGTTGCCGGAAGATTTCGCGGCTGCCCTAGGGTGGGCTCCGTCGAAAGGTGGGTTCACGCGTGGATGCAGCACCGGGTAGGCAGCGGCCGACGATGGCCGATGTGGCCGACAAGGCAGGTGTGTCCCGGGCGCTGGTCTCGATCGTGTTCCGCAATCAGCCCGGCGCGAGCCAGGAGACCCGTGAGCGCGTGCTGAGGGTCGCCGACGAGATCGGCTACCGCCCGGACAGCGCGGCCCGGTTGCTGGCCCGGGGCCGCAGCCGCACGCTCGGCGTGATGTTCACCGTGCACCAGACCTTCCAGACCGACCTGATCGAGGGCATCTACCCCGAGGCCGAGCGGCTCGGATACGACGTCCTGCTCTCGGCGGCGGTCCAGGGGCGCAGTGAGGCCAAGGCGGTCGAGGCCCTCCTCGGGCACCGCTGCGAGGCGCTGATCCTGCTCGGCCCCGACGCGGACGCCGGCTATCTCGACGCGCTCGGTCAGCGGGCCGTGACCGTGTCGGTCAGCCGTCGCGTCCCGCGGGCCCGCGTGGACTTCGTGCACAGCGCCGAGAGCAAGGGGGTCCGGCAGGCCATGGACCACCTGGTCGAACTCGGCCACCGCAGGATCGTGCACATCGACGGCGGCCGGGGTCCCGGGTCCGCCGAACGGCGGCGCTCCTACCGGGCCGCGATGCGTCGGCACGGCCTCGAGTCGGAGATCCGGGTCATCCCCGGTGAGCACACCGAGCAGTCCGGTATCGAGACCGGCAGGCTGCTCCTGGCGGAGCGGGACCGCGGGCTGCCGCTGCCGACCGCGGTGCTCGCGGGCAACGACCGGTGCGCGATGGGCCTGTTGATGCCGCTGGCCCGTGCCGGTGTGGAGGTTCCGCGGGACCTGTCCGTCGTCGGCTATGACGACAGCCACCTCTCCCATCTCATGCCGATCGGCCTCACCACCGTGCGCCAGGACGCGGTGCTGATGGCCGAGCACGCGGTGCGGTTCGCCGTGGAGCGGCTGGAGAATCCGCAACTGGAGCCGCGCGAGGCGGTGTTGGACCCGAAGCTCGTCGTGCGCGGCACCAGTGGGCCGCCGCCGGGGGAAGCGTCCTGAACGACGTGTCCGCCACCCCGGTTACTCGGGTGCCGAGCCCGCTCCTCAGCCCTCGTACTCCCGCAGTTTGCGGTACAGCGTGGCCCGCCCGATGCCGAGTACCGCCGCCGCGCGGGACTTGTTGCCGCCGTGGCGGTGCAGTGTCTCCAGGATCGTGGCGCGTTCGGCGTGTTCCATCGGGCTGAGCGGACGGACGGCGGGCCCTTCCCGCACGGTGTCCGGCAGTTCGGCCCGGCGGACCGGCCCGGAGGCCCGTCGGTGTTCCGCCAACGCCTGGACGACATGAGCGAGTTCGGTGACGTTCCCGGGCCACGGATGCTGTTCGAGCGCGCGCAGGGCGTCCAGGGTCCAGGTCAGCGGCGGACTTCCCGGGGCGGGGCGCGGCGTGAGGGCCGACAGCAACTCCCTGATGTCCTCGGTGCGTTCACGCAGCGGCGGCAGGACGACCATGCGGGCGGCCAGTTTGTCGAGGAGCCGTTGCAGGCAGGGGCCGGGCGGAGTGCCTGGGGTGTGGGTGACCAGCAGCCGGGTGTCCGGGTGCGCGTCGAGCAGCGAGTTGAGCGTGGCCACGGCGGGCTGCGTCAGCCGCTCGGCGTGCCGGAGGATGAGGGGGCTCGCCGCGGCCCATTGCGTCAAGTCCCCTTCGAGTGCGCCGCCTTCGGCCGCGTCGACGGTCTCGATGTCGGCCGGCCCCAGCAACTCCCTGGCCAGCGCGGTCTTCCCCGTCCCCCGCTCACCGGTCAGCAGCACGGGCTCGGGGGAGCGGATCAGTTCGGCGGCGCGCTCCACGGCGTATCGCCACGGAAGGGAGGAGCCGGTCAGGCGGGGGAGCGGGCGCGGCCTCGGCCTCGGCGTGCCCTCGTCCTGCGGTTCCAGGACGGCCACGATCCCCATGACCACGCCCGCCTGCCGCACCAGGTCGATCCGAGCGCTGCACCCTGCTCCCTCGGGCAGCTCGGCTGCGGCCGGCGCGTCTGTGTGCCGTGCCGTCGTCGCCGTACGCTCAAGAACCCGAAGGACCTCCGGCGTCATCAGCCGCTCCGCCGCCGAGTTGATCAGGCGGTTGCGGCCGTCCAACGCGACCACCGCACGGTCCTCTCCCCGCGCGGCTCGCACGTAGGCGTCCAGCAGGACCTGTTCGGCACGTCCCGCCCGGGCGCGGAGTTCGGCCTCCACGGCGGCGGCAGCGGCCTCGGCGAGGGCGGCCTGAGGGTGTGGCGGGCATCCGCCGCACAAGTGGGAGGCGACGGTGAGGGTGCCGAGTGCCTGTCCGCTCTTCGGTGCGAGCACCGGGACGCTGACCGCCGACACGTCCTGCCACACGTCGAGGAAGTGCTCGGGCCCGTGCACCTCGGCCCGGCGCCGACTGCGCAGGGCGAGGGCCGCGCTGTTGTGGCCGACCTCCTGCTCCGACAGTCCCGGGAGCGGGGTGAGCCCGGGCGCGCCCCCGGACGTCCACAGCACGCGCAGGCGCGCGTCGGTGAGGAGGAGGACCGAGCGGCCGGCGCCCAGGGCGGGGGCGATCCGTTCGAGCACCGGACGGGCGGCGCCGAGAAGCGGCGACTCGACCGGCCGGGGCGGACCGGCGGCGGGTTCCTTGAGGTCGTGCGGTACGCCGAAGAACCGGGCCCGCCGCCACGCCGCGAGGACCTCCTCCGGCACACCGTCGGGCAGCGGGCGCCCGGACAGGAAGCGCTCACGCGCCACTCGCAGTGGTGGGAGGGCGTGGACTGCGGGGGAGGGCTCTGTGGTGGTCACGACGTATCCACCGTAGCGGGTTCGGTTGAACGGGAAACGATTGCCCCGTGTGGAGGCGGTGTCCGGCGGAACATGTCCCCCACCCACCGCCCCCGATGGCAGCAGGTGCCTATGTCTCGTATTGAGACACCCGCACACCGCCGTACCGCACCATGATCAAGACTGTCCGTCGTCCGTATGCCCACGCCAGGAGCGCCCCGTGTCCCCCGTCGTCGAGACCGACGTCCTGATCGTAGGCAGCGGCCCGGCCGGAGCCTCGGCCGCGCTCGCCCTGAGCACCTACGGCGTCCCCAACATCGTCGTCACCCGCTACGCGAGCCTCGCCGACACCCCCCGCGCGCACATCACCAACCAGCGCACGATGGAGGTGCTGCGCGACCTCGGCGTCGAACAGGACGTCGTCGCGCAGGCGACCCCGCAGCACCTGATGGGCAACACCACCTTCTGTACGAGCCTGGCCGGCGAGGAGCTGGGCCGGGTGCGCTCGTGGGGCAACGACCCGCTCGTCCAGGCCGCCCACGAACTCGCCAGCCCCACCCGCATGTGCGACATGCCGCAGCACCTCATGGAGCCGGTCCTCGTCGACGCGGCCGTCGCCCGCGGCACCAGCCTGCGTTTCCAGACCGAGTACCTCTCCCACACCCAGGACGCCGACGGCGTGACGGTCACCGTGCGGGACCGGCTGCGCGGAGACACGTACGAGATCCGCGCCAAGTACCTGATCGGCGCGGACGGCGGCCGCTCCAAGGTCGCCGAGGACGCCGGGCTGCCGATGGGCGGCCAGATGGGCGTGGCCGGCAGCATCAACATCGTCTTCGAGGCGGACCTGGCGCAGTACACCGCCCACCGGCCCTCCACCCTCTACTGGGTCCTCGCCCCGGGCGCCACCGTCGGCGGCATCGGCGCGGGCCTGGTGCGCTGTGTGCGGCCGTGGAACGAGTGGATGATCGTGTGGGGGTACGACGTCACGGCGGGCGCCCCCGACCTGACCACCGAGTACGCCGAGTCGGTCGTGCGGCAGCTGGTCGGCGACGACGAGATCCCCGTGACGATCAAGTCGTCCTCGGCCTGGACGGTCAACGAGATGTACGCCGAGACCTACTCGAACGGCCGCGTCTTCTGCGCCGGTGACGCCACCCACCGCCACCCGCCGTCCAACGGCCTCGGCTCCAACACCTCCATCCAGGACTCCTACAACCTCGCCTGGAAACTCAAGCTCGTCATCGACGGCACCGCCGCCCCGAAGCTGCTCGACACCTACACCGCCGAACGCGCCCCCGTCGGCAAGCAGGTCGTCACCCGCGCCAACCAGTCGATCGGCGAGACCGCCCCGATCTTCGAGGCCCTCGACGGACTCTCCCCGCAGACCCCCGAACAGCTGTGGGCCAACATCGCCGCCCGCAAGGGCACCACCGAGGCCGCCGAGAAGCAGCGGGCCCGGCTCCGCGAGGCCATCGCCTTCAAGGTGTACGAGTTCAACGCGCACGGCGTCGACCTCAACCAGCGCTACGCCTCGGACGCCGTCCTCCCTGACGGCACCCCCGCGGAGACCTTCGCGCGCGATCCCGAGCTCCACCACCAGCCCACCTCCCGCCCCGGCGCGCGCATCCCGCACGCCTGGATCACCTCCGGCACCCGCACCCTCTCCACCCTCGACACCGTCGGAAAGGGCCGCTTCACCCTGCTGACCGGCATCGGCGGCGAGGGCTGGGTCCGGGCCGCCGCGGCACAGGACATCGAGATCGCCACCGTGGTCGTCGGTCCCGGGCAGGAGTACGAGGACCCGTACGGCGACTGGGCGCGCCTGAGCGAGATCTCCGACGCGGGCGCGCTGCTCGTTCGGCCCGACGGGTTCGTCGCCTTCCGGCACCCGACCGCCGCGCCGGACGCCGGAACACTCCTGACGGACGCGCTGCGGCAGATCCTCGGCCACGCCTGAGGCCAGGCCCGCACAGACCGGGCGCGCAATCATGGATGAAGCGACACGTCGACGAGGAGGAGCCGGGATGACCACCGACGCGATCGGAACCAGCGTCACCGAGGAGGCCGTCGCCAGCCTCCACGCGACCGCCGATCCCCGCCTGCGCGAACTGCTCGCCGGACTGATCGGCCACCTGCACGACTTCGTGCGCGAAAGCCGGCTCACCCAGGAGGAGTGGGAGAAGGCGATCGCCTTCCTGACGGCGACCGGGCAGAAGTGCACCGACACCCGCCAGGAGTTCATCCTGCTCTCGGACGTCCTCGGCGTCTCCATGCTCGTCGAGACACTCAACGGCGACCGCGTCCAGGGCGCCACCGAGTCCACCGTGCTCGGCCCCTTCCATATGACCGAGTCGCCCGTGCGGGAACTCGGGGACGACATCGACCTGGTGGGCGGTGCCGAGCCGTGCGTGGTCAGCGGCCGGGTGCTCTCGGCGGACGGCATCCCGCTGCCCGGCGCCGTCCTCGACGTCTGGCAGGCCGACGACCAGGGCTTCTACGACGTCCAGCAGCCCGAGGTACAGCCCGCGGGCAACGGACGCGGACTGTTCACCGCCGACGCCGAGGGCCGCTTCTGGTTCCGCACCTGCGTCCCGGCGCCCTACCCGATCCCCACGGACGGCCCGGTCGGCGACCTGCTCGACGCGACCGGACGGCACCCGTACCGGCCCGCCCACATCCACTTCATCGCCGGAGCCGAAGGCCACACCCCCGTCACCACCCACATCTTCGTCGCGGGCAGCGACTACCTCGACTCCGACGCCGTCTTCGCCGTGAAACAGAGCCTCGTGCAGGACTTCGCGACGACCGACGACCCGTCCCTGGCCGCGGAGTTCGGCATCCCGAACCCCTTCCGGCACGCCCGCTTCGACCTCGTACTGGAGCCGAACGCATGACGTTCTCGGCCGACTTCACCCACGAGAGCCGTCCCGTGCGGGTCGTGTTCCGGCCCGGCGCCGCCGTGACCGCGACTCCCGGCGAGGCCGAACACCTGGGCCTGCGCCGCCTGTTGGTGGTGTGCGGCAGCCGGGGCGAGGCCGTGGCGCGGGCGGTCGCGGACGCGCTCGGCGACGCGTGCGCGGGGCTGCACGCCGAGGCCCGTATGCATGTACCCGTCGAGGACGCCGACCGGGCCGTGGCGGTGGCCCGCGCCGCCGGGGCCGACGGGGTCGTCGCGGTCGGTGGCGGCTCGTCCATCGGTCTCGGCAAGGCGATCGCCCTGCGCACCGGACTGCCGCTGATCGCCGTGCCGTCGACCTACTCGGGTTCCGAGATGACCCCCGTGTGGGGCCTGACCGAGGGCGGGGTCAAGCGCACCGGCCGCGACCCGAAGGTCCAGCCCCGCAGCGTCGTCTACGACCCCGAGCTGACCGTCTCCCTGCCGGTGCCGCTCACCGTGACCAGCGGTATCAACGCCCTCGCCCACGCCGTCGAGGCGCTCTACGCCCCGGACACCTCGCCGCTGATCGTGCTGATGGCCCAGGACGGCGTACGGGCGATGGCCGAGGCGCTGCCGCTGCTCGCCGCGCGGCCCGACGACCTGGACGCACGCGGCCGGGCCCTGTACGGCGCGTGGCTGTGCGGGGCGTGTCTGGGGGCGACCACCATGGGGCTGCACCACAAGCTGTGCCACGTCCTGGGCGGCACCTTCGGCCTGCCGCACGCCGACACACACACGGTCGTCCTGCCGTACGCGCTCGCGTACAACGCCCCCGCCGTCCCCGGTGCGTTGACCGTACTGGGACGGGCACTCGATGCCGACGACCCGGCACGGGCCCTGTGGGATCTGGCCGGGCGCCTGGGCGCGCCGCGCTCCCTCGCCGAACTCGGTCTCAAGGAGACCGACGTGGCGGAGGCGGCCGTACAGGTGGCGGGGCAGCCGTACGCCAACCCGCGTCCTGTGACGGCGGAGGCTGTGCGGGAGGTACTCCAGGCGGCCTATGAGGGACGTCGACCATGAGTCCCGCAGCACGACAGCAAGTCCCCGAAGAAAGGTGAACATCATGGCCCTCGCATTGCTCCGGCGCCGGCGGTCCAAGGCTGCCCTTGCCGAGGCGGCGGGCCTCTCCGTCCCCCTCCCGGAAGGCGCGGGCGCGGTGGCCCGTGAGATCGTCGACCCGATGGGCTCGCCCATGGCGGGCGCAGACGTCACCGTCACCGCCCTCGACACGCACCGGGTCGCGGTCCGCGGGACGAGCGACCCCTACGGCTACTTCGTCGCCGTTCTGCCGCCCGGCCGCTACAGCCTGCTGGCCGCGGCCGAAGGGCTCCAGCCGCACCGCGAGACGGTCGAGGTGGGGCCGTACGGGATGACGCCCACCGAGCGGGTCTGGCTCCAGCCCGCCCAGGCGCTGCAACTGCCCACGCCCGGTGTCTGGTTGTTCGATCCGCCGCACACCGCGATCCGCTTCATCGCCAAGCACGTCGGCATGGCCCACGTCCATGGCCGCTTCGAGCGTTTCGAGGGCGGCATCCAGGTCGCGCAGGACATGTCGCAGACCCGTGTCCAGGTCCGTATCGACGCCTCCAGCATCACCACCGGCAACACCACGCGCGACAACCATCTGCGGTCCGCCGACTTCCTCGACGTCGAACGCTTCCCCCACATCGACTTCGTCAGCACCCGCTTCGCCTATCGCGGCGGGAGCAAGTGGACCCTCCAGGGCAGTCTGACCATGCACGGCGTAAGCCGCTCGGTCGCCCTGGACACGACCTACCTCGGCACGGTGAACGGCGGCTACGGCGAGGAACTCCGCTGTGCGGCCCTCGCGACAGCGGAACTCCACCGCGAGGACTACACGCTCAACTGGCGATCCATGCTGGCCCGGGGCATCGCGGTCGTCGGCCCCACGGTCCAGCTGGAACTGGACGTCCAGGCGATGTACCGCACCCACGACACGCCCACCCCGCCGGAGTAGGCGCGCGCGGACAGCCGGTCATTGTCAGACCCGGTCGGTACGGTCGGCCCATGAGAGCCAACGGAACATTTGGCGTGAAGGCGTTCGTCCCGACCGAGCTGAAGCCCGAGCCGGCTGTGACCACCGGGCTTCCGGTCGGCGTCGCGACGATGGAGAAGCACTTCGAGGGCGAGATCGCCGGCCGCTCGGCCACCTTGTTCACCGCCGCGTACGACCAGCAGTCCGGCGTCGGCACCTACGTGGCCATGGAGTCCTTCGAGGGTTCGCTGCACGGCAGGTCCGGCGCCTTCAACTTCGTGCACTCGGCGACGACCTCCGGCAGCGACCGCACCGCGGAGTTCTTCACGATCGTGCCCTCCAGTGGCACCGGGGACCTGGCGGGGATCTCCGGCACCGGTGGCCTCGGGGTCGACGCCGACGGTACCCACCGGATCCGGCTCGACTACGAGCTCGGCTGATTTCCCGGTCAACTCGCCGTCACCGGAGGGCACATCGCATGTTCTCGGGGCCGACAGCTTCACAGAAAGCTCACATAACCCAACTCAAACTTTAGGTTTCAAGCGTTACGCTCACCGGCATCCGAGTGCTCGGGGGAGCGGCTCGTCCGCCATGGCACTCCCTCCCCCCACGGTTTCAGGAGAACTCGGCGTGAGTGACGGCGACGTAGTGGTGATCGGCGGCGGCTATGCGGGCGTCCGGCTGGCGAAACGGCTGGACGCGACGGCACGGGTCACGCTCGTGGACCGCAAGGAGGTCTTCTTCCACCGTATCTCCTCCCTACGGGCGGGTGTGCGCAAGGAGTGGAGCTCGACCCCCTTCATCCCGTACGACCGGCTGCTGCGTCACGGCCAGTTGGTCGTGGGCAAGGTGGTTCGCATCGACACGGCCGAGCGACGAGTGGTGCTGGCCAACGGCACGCGGCTGCCCTACGACGTGGTGGTGATCGCGACCGGCGCCGACTACCCGGAGCCGGCCCGCTTCACCGGGACCACCACCGAGGAGGCGATGAAGTCCTTCGCCGCGCACCAGCAGAAGATCGCCTTCGCCGAGCACGTCCTCGTCGTCGGCGGCGGGCCCTCCGGTGTCGAACTCAGCGCCGAGATCCGGCTGGCCCGGCCGGACGCCCGGGTCACGCTCGCGCACTCCGGTCCCGCGCTGCTCGGCAGCACGGGCAGCCAACGGGCCGGACGGAAGGCGCGCGAGTGGCTGGAGGCCCATGACGTGGAGGTACGGCTCGACTCCTTCATGGCCCCGGGCAACGACTTCGGCACCTACCGCGACGCCCGCGGCGACGTCATCACCGCGGACCTCTCCTTCTGGGCGACGGGTACCACCCCCAACACCCTCTGGCTGCGCCTGGGCGGACACGGCGACCTGCTGACCCCCTCGGGGCATGTGAAGGTCGACCGCTCGCTGCGGGCCGAGGGACACCTGGACGTCTTCGCGGTCGGTGACGTCAACGACGCCACCGAGCTCAAGATCACCCCGGCGGCGCTAGCCCAGGCCGACCTCGCCGCTTGGAACATCCGCGCCCACCTGCACAGTTCGGGCAAGCACCGCAAGGAGCCGCGCTTCTACCGGCCCATCCACCGCACTCCGCTGATCGTGCCCTTCGGCCCTGCCGACGGGGTGACCATGCTGCCCGTGCCGGGTGGCGAGACGGCGGTGCTCGGCAGCCGCACCAGCGCCGTCGCCAAGGCGAAGACCCTCATGACGCCCTATATGAGGCGTCAACTCGGCTACACGGCGGCCTGATCGGTGAAGGCGACCTCGGCGGTGGCGCGCCGGGGTCCCGGCGCGTGGCGAGGTGAAGCCACGCGCCGGCCGCCGGCGAGCACGAACTCAGGTCGAGGAGTGGAAGGTGCCGGGGTCTGTCACGCGTGCAGGACGTGCTGGGTGGGCCGGACCAGTCCCGACTCGTAGGCGAAGACCACCGCCTGGACCCGGCCGCGAGCACCGATCTTGGTGAGGATGTTGCTGACGTGGGACTTCACGGTGGTGGGGGCGATGGAGAGCCGGTCGGCGATCTCGGCGTTGGAGTCGCCGGAGGCGACGGCGGTGAGGACGTCGCGCTCACGTCCGGTGAGGGTGCCCAGTCGGTTGCCCGGTGCGGTGCTCCCGACGGCGCGCTGGTCGCGGACGGCGTCGATGAGCGCACGGGTCAGTCCGGGAGAGACGACCACGTCACCTGCGGCCACGACCCGGACGGCTGCCACCAGTTCGTCGGCGGTGGCGTTCTCGGGGAGGTGTCCGGCGGCTCCGGCGCGCAGGGCGCCGTAGGGGTAGGTGTCGTCGGTCGTCGTGAGGAGCAGGACGTGCGGGGCGTGCCCGTCCGGAGTGTGGGCGATACGGCGGACGGTCTCGGCGGTGTCCGTGTCGGTGGCGCGGCCCTCCAGCAGGACGACGTCCGGCCGGAGCAGGGCGCTCAGCCGGACCGCCTCCGGCCCGTGCGCGGCCTCGCCGACGACGTTCAGGTCGGGCTGGGACTCGAGGAGCATTCGAAGACCGACCCGCTGAAGTGACTGGCCGGTGGCGATGAGGACGCTGGTCATGGGGTGCGTGCTCCATTCCCGTCCAGCGGAATACATGCTGAACGAAACGGTTTCGTTCTCGTGGTTTCAGACTAGCTCGGGAGCTATCGAAACGGGTGCGTATCGATTGTGGGGTGGGTCACATTCCGGTGGTGTTTGGGTCCTCGGCGAGTCGTCGTCGCTGGTGAGGGCGGAGGGCCGGGAAGTGCCCGCGACCGTCAGGGGTGGAGCGGTCTCCGGCAGCCTGGTCTCGCCGCCCGGCGGAATCGCGGTGACGATCATGACGGCGGCCACCGCGGCGGCGACGATCAGGGTCGGCACGGTGAGGAGGCGGGAGCGCGAGTCGCGTGCGGGTCGCTGTGCCGGCTAGGGTGCCGAGGTGAGTGGGGCAGGGGGGCAACCCGGGGCGGACCGGCGGCGACCCAATGGTGAATCCCGGCCCCCACGAAGGGAGTTCACTCCATGCGCACCCGCATCGCGCGTCTCGTCACCGTCCTGGCCGCCCTGCTCGCGGTACTCGCCGCCCCCGCCGTCACGGCGACCCCGGCACAGGCGGCCGACACCTGGAACCCGCCCGCCGGCCTTGTGCAACCGCTGGGCGAGGTGTGGAACCACGTCGAGTCGACCTATCCCGACCTCTACGGCTTCCGCAACTACGGCTGGGACCAGATCGTCGCCAACAAGGGAAGCGTCAACTACTGCGTCCGCTGGGAGTCCGACGCCCCCGTCAGTGCCGCCCTGCGGGACCAGGTCCACGCCGCGCTGAAGAAGCAGTTCGGCAAGTGGATGGCGGCCATGCTCGACAACGGCACCGGCACCAACGCCTGGCCGTACACCACCGTGCCCGTCAACATCGTCGGCTGGGCGGTGAAGAACCGGTCGACCCTCCAGTGGACGGACAACTCGGTCGACATCTACGCCGGAAACCTGGACTCCGGCGGCGCCCCGCAGTGCGCGCCCGACTGCGGCCGCTTCTTCCACCAGGACGGCAACTACTCGAAGTGCCCCGGCGGTGTGGCCCGCCACTACGACCAGTCTCTCTGGCTCACCAAGGGCTTCCAGGGAGGTGCCGGCGGGGACTGGGGCCAGCGCGTCGGCCAGGAGTACTTCACCGGCGCCCTCGCCCAGGAGAACATCCACATCTACCTCCACGAAGTCGGCCACACCTTCGGTCTCGACGACTTCTACGACTGGACCCCGACCGGTCAGTGCTGCTTCCTGATGAAGGCGGGCAGCGCGACCCAGATCACCGACTTCGACAAGTGGATGCTGCGTGACTTCTGGCGCCACCTGAAGAGCCGGTACGGCTACTGAGCGGAGGGGATTGACGCGGCCCGGAGTGGCTGTCACAGTTTTGACTACGTAGTCATCGAGCCGTGGCGCACGTGTGCGGAGGTTTGTGACTACGTAGTCAAAGTTCTACGGCGAGGAGCGCGCACATGGCGGTCACCGGACCCGGACGTCCGCGGCGAGGCCCCGGCATGACCGAGGTCGCGCGGGCCGCCGGTGTCTCGCAGAAGACCGTGTCGCGGGTCGTCAACGGCGAACCGCACGTCAGCCCGGAGGTGCGCGACCGCGTCCTCCGGGCCGTACAGGAGCTGGGGTACCGCCCGAACAACGCGGCGCGCGCCCTGCTGCTCGGCCGCTACCGGCGGATCGGCGTCGTCTCGCTCGGCAGCGCGCTCTACGGCCCCTCCACCCTGCTCCTCGCCCTGGAACGGGCCATGCACCGGGTGGGCTACTCCTTCGCCCTGGCCGGAACGCTGGAGGGGCAGCCGGTCCAGGTCGCCGTGGAGGCGCTGCTGGAACAGGGTGTGGACGGGATCGTCCTGTCCGAGCCGATCGACGACGGCGCCCCGCTCCGGCTCAGCGCGGACGTGCCGGTGGTCAGCCTCGGCGAAGGCGTCGAGGTCGGCCAGGGCAGGAGTGCCGTCGTCGGCGCCGACGGGCTCGTGGCCGCCCGGATCGCCACCGAACACCTGCTGTCCCTGGGTCACCGCACGGTCTGGCACATCCCGGGACCGCACGACTGGTGGGCCGCGCGTGACCGCGTGCGCGGCTGGCGGGAGGCCCTCGCCGCGGCCGGCGCCCCCGAGCCCCCGCTGCCGGTCGAGGGCGACTGGAGCCCGGCCTCCGGGTACGCGGCCGGACGGCAACTGGCCGGGCTCTCCGACGTCACCGCCGTGTTCGCCGCCAACGACGACATGGCGATCGGGGCGCTACGGGCGTTCGCCGAGGCGGGCCTGTCCGTCCCCGGTGACGTCAGCGTCGTCGGCTTCGACGACATCCCCGCGGCCGCCTATCTCTCCCCGCCCCTGACCACCGTCCGCCAGGACTTCACCGCGGTCGCCGACCGGGCCGTCGACGTGCTCATCGCCATGATCGAAGGCGGCCCGGCACCGGCCGAACGTACCGACATCCCCGTCGAGTTGACCGTACGGGCCTCCAGCGGCCCGGTACGCGAACCCGCACCACCCCTGCGCTGAACCGTCGGCGCGACGGCCCGCGGCACCCCATGCCGCAGGCCCGCTCCGCCCTGCCCGCGGGTGCCGCCCGGGACGGCCGCACCCGCGCTCCCCGTAGCCGCACCACGTGAGGAGTCACGTGTGTTCCCCGCATCCCCGACCCGCCGCACCCTGTTGCGTGGCGCCCTCGGCCTCGGCGCCGCCACCGCCCTCACCGCCTGCGGAGGCGGCAGCACCACCGCCCGCACCTCCGGAGACGTGACCCTGTCCCTGTGGACCCACGACCCCGGATACGAGGACTTCTTCCGCAAGGGCATACCGGAGGCCGACCGGCTCACCGACTTCCGCTACCACCTCGACGTCACCCGCGCCGGACCCGCCGACCTCGTCACCAAACTGCTCGCCCAGGCCGTCGCCGGACGCGGCACCCCCGACGCGATCGGCTTCGAGATCGGCAGCTTCCCGCGCATGCTGCGCGGTGACATCGCCCCGCGGCTGCTGCACGACCTGACCCCCGACATCGCCGCCGTCCCCGGCCTGAAGGACGACCTGCTCCCCGCCCGCCTCGCCCCCTACAGCAAGGACGGCAGGCTCTACGCCCTCGACTCGGACACCCCGATGGTCGTCTACTACTACCGCGACGACCTGTTCTCGCAGTGGAACCTCCCCACGGACACCGCCACCTGGGAGGAGTACGCCGAACTCGGCGCCCGCGTGCACAAGGACCACGGCGCCTCCCTCTGCGTCGTCTCCACGGTCGGCAGCGACACGGGACAGGTCGTCCAGTCCTTCCAGATGCTGCTCTACCAGCGCGGCGGCGCCTTCTTCGACGCCGACGGAAACCTCGTCCTCGACTCCCCGGAGGCCGAGGAGACCCTGCGCTTCCTGTGCGAGGGACTGCGCACCGGCTTCGTCATCGACATCTCCGACTACTACGGGGCGGCCATGCAGACCGCCCTGAAGACGAACAGGGTCGTCGGGCTGCCGATGGCCATCTGGTACAAGAACTACGGTCTGATCCCCAACGTGCCCGAACAGAAGGGCAGATGGCGGGTACGGGGACTGCCCCGGTTCACCAAGGGCGGCGGGGTGACCGCCGCACTGGGCGGCACCGGCTTCGGCGTCGTCAAGGACAAGGCCAACACCGAGGCGGCCGTCGACTTCCTCCTCAACACCTGGCTCACCCACGAGGGACAGGTGCGCCGCTTCACCGAGACCGGCTATCTGCCCACCCGCCGTTCCGTGTACGAGGATCCGCAGCTCAACGCCACGAAGGACGACTTCTGCGGCGGCCAGCAACTCTTCCGGCTCTACCGGTCGTTGCTGCCCGACGTCCCGGCCTTCTACCAGAGCCCCGACCAGTCGATCCTCTTCGACGTCCTCGCCGGCAACCTCCTGCGCGCCTACCGCGGCGATGTCAGCCCACGCCAGGCGCTCAAGCAGACCGCAGCCGACTACCGCGACCAGGCCGGACGTTAGGAGGCCCCGCTGTGACCACCGTTGTCGCGGGCCGTGCCCGCACCGCCGACGAACGCACCGGCGACCCCGGTACCGCACAGCGCCCACGCCGCACCTGGGCGCCGTACCTCTTCATCTCGCCCTTCTATCTCCTCTACGTCCTGTTCATGCTGATCCCGATCGCGGTCTCGCTGTGGCTGAGCCTGACCGAGTGGGTCGGCCTCGGCACCCCGCACTGGGTGGGCCTGCGCAACTACCGCAACCTGCTCACCGACATCAGTTTCCACCGCGCCCTCGGCAACACGGCCGTCTTCGTCCTCGTCGCCGTCTGTGTCGTCGTGCCGCTCGCCCTGCTGATCGCGCAGGCCCTCAACACCCGCGGCCTGCGCGCCCGGGACCTGTGGCGCACCGCCTACTTCGTGCCGATCGTCGTCTCCCCGATCCTTGTCGCACTCATCTTCGGCCTGCTCTTCGACCGGCAGTTCGGCCTGATCAACTCGATCCTGCGCGCCCTGTTCGGCACCGGCGGCGTCGACTGGCTCGGCGACCCGAGCCTGGCCAAGGTGAGCATCGCCCTGGTCATGCTGTGGCGCTGGACCGGATACCTCACCGTGTTCTTCCTGGCCGGACTCCAGAACGTGCCGAGGGAGTTGTACGAGGCGGCCGCCCTGGACGGCGCCGGACGCGTCCGCACCTTCACCACCGTCACCCTCCCGGCGCTGAAGCCGGTCACGGCCTTCGTCGTCGTCACCTCCTTCATCGGCGCCGCCCAGATCTTCGAGGAGCCCTACCTGCTCACCGGCGGCGGACCGGCCGAATCCACGCTCTCCGTGACGATGTTCATCTACCGGGCCGCCTTCCAGCGCCAGCAGTTCGGCTACGCGGCCGCCGCGGCCGTCGTGCTGTTCGTCCTGGTCTTCGGCCTCAGCCAGCTCTTCAACCGGCTCCTCGGCATCGGGAGGGCGTCCGCATGACACGCACCCGCATACCCCTCTACGGCACGCTCGTCCTGCTGCTCCTGGCCTTCCTGGCCCCGCTGCTGTGGGCGCTCAGCGGTTCGTTCAAGCCGCGCGGCGACATCTTCGCCTACCCGCCCCGACTGCTGCCAGACCCGTTCACCCTCGACAACTACCAACGCCTGCTGTCCGGGCAGCCGTTCTGGCGCTGGTTCCTGATGAGCACGGTCGTCGCCCTCGTCGCCACCACCGTGTCCGTGTTCGTCTGCGCCCTGGCCGGCTACGGCTTCGCCAAGTTCCGCTTCGCCGGCAGACGCCTGCTGTTCGGCGTGATGTTCAGCTCGCTGTCGGTCCCCTTCGCGGTGATCCTGGTGCCGTTGTTCGTGATCCTCGTCAAGAGCGGCCTCGGCAGCCCCTGGTTCGCGCTGATCGTGCCGTGGGTGGCGCCCGCGTTCGGGATCTTCATGATGCAGCAGTACATCGTGCAGTCCGTCCCGGACTCCGTCCTCGAGGCCGCCAGGATCGACGGGGCGAGCGAGTTCGGCATCTTCCGCACCATCGTGCTGCCCCTGCTGCGGCCCTCGCTGGGCGCGCTCGCCGTCTGGCAGTTCCTGCAGAGCTACAACAGCTTCCTGTGGCCGCTGGTGCTGGTCTCCGACAGTTCCCAGTACACCCTGCCGCTCGGCCTGCAGACCCTGTTCGTGTCCGAGCAACGGCAGTACGACCTCGTGCTCGCCGGAGCCGTCATCGCCGTCGTGCCCGCGGTCGCTCTGTTCGTGGTCCTGCGCAAGCAGCTCCTCGAAGGCCTGTCCACGGGTGCAGTCAAAGGCTGACCCAACCACCGTATTGGAGAAGGATGTTCGAGCTTCCACCCCGCGTTCTTTTCGGCGCCGCCTACTACCACGAGTACCAGCCGTACGAACGCTTGAAGGACGACCTCGACCTGATGGCCGAGGCACGCTTCACGGTGATCCGGGTCGGCGAGTCCGTGTGGTCCACCTGGGAACCGGAGAACGGCCGCTTCGACCTCGACTGGCTCCAGCCCGTCCTGGACGGCGCCCACGAGCGGGGCATCTCGGTGATCCTCGGGACACCGACATACGCCGTACCGCCGTGGCTGGCCCGCCAGTACCCGGAGATCGCGGGGGAGTCACGCACGGGTGAGCGCATCGGCTGGGGTGCCCGGCAGGAGGTCGACTTCACCCACCCGGCGTTCCGCTTCCACGCCGAACGGATCACCCGGAAGATCGTCGCCCGGTACGCCGACCACCCCGCCGTGATCGGCTACCAGGTCGACAACGAACCCGGCCCCCATCTCCTGCACAACCATGGCGTGTTCCAGCGTTTCACCGACGAACTCCGCGCGCAGTACGGCGATGTGGAGACCCTCAACCGCGAATGGGGCCTGGTCTACTGGTCGCACCGGCTCTCCACCTGGGCCGACCTGTGGACCCCCGACGGCAACGCCCAGCCCCAGTACGACCTGGCCTGGCGGCGCTTCCAGGCCCGGCTCGTCACCGAGTTCATCGCCTGGCAGGCGGACATCGTCCGCGAGTACGCCCGCCCCCGCCAGTTCGTCACCACCTGCATCTCCTACGACCGCCAGGGCGTGGAGGACGACAAGCTCACCGAACGGCTCGACGTCACCGCGGGCAACCCGTACTACACGATGCAGGACGCCCTCGAACTGCCCGACCCGGGCGTCGGCGGACAGGACTGGACGACCAACGGCACCTGGGCGCTGTACCGCAGCGCCGACCGCATGTACTCCTCCCGCCAGGAACCGTTCCTGGTCACGGAGACCAACGCCCAGGCCATCAGCTACCCGTGGAACAACCGCCCCGCCTATGACGGCCAGTGGCGTCAGGCAGCCTGGGCGTTGATCTCGCGCGGTGCCTCGATGATCGAGTACTGGCACTGGCACACCCTGCACTTCGGCACCGAGACCTACTGGGGCGGCATCCTCCCGCACAACGGCCGCCCCGGCCGCGTCTACCGCGAACTCGCCACGCTGGGAGCGGAGTTGGAGAAGGCGGGCGACCTCACGGCGGCGCTCACCCCGGACGCCGATGTCGCCTTCCTGTACGACGGCCCCAGCAAGTGGGCACTCCAGGCTCAGCCGCCCCTCGCCCTGGCGGACGGGGGTGCGAACGGGCGGTCGTACGAGACGGTCTTCGACGCCTTCTACCGGGGCGCCTTCGACGCGGGGCTCCAGACCCGCATCCTCCACCCCGGGCAGCTCTCGACGGCCGCACTGCCCGAAGTTCTCGTCGCCCCCGCCTTCTACGCCGCCGACGACGAGACCCTCGACCGCCTCAGGGCCTACGCCGAGGCGGGCGGGCACCTGATCGTGGGTCCCCGCACCGGGTACGGCGACACCGAGGCGAGGGCCCGCACCGAAGCGCAGCCAGGAAGGCTGGCGGAGGCGGCCGGGGTGACGTACGACGAGTTCAGCAACCTGGGCGCCCCACTGCCGGTCACCGGCACGGAAAGTCTCCCCCTGCCGCCCGAAGCGTGCGCCCGGCACTGGGCCGACGGTCTCCAGCCGCAGGGAGCCGAGGAGCTGGCGACCTACGACCACCCCCACTTCGGGCGCTGGCCGGCGGCCACGACACACCGTCATGGCGCGGGCCGTATCACCTACGTGGGTACCGTTCCCGACCCCGCCTTCGCCCGGGCCGTGTTCGAGTGGGCCGCCCCGGCCACCTGGCGCCCGGCCCGTCCGAGCGTCACCGCGACCTCGGCCACCGCCCGCGACGGCCGCCGGGTCCGCTTCCTGCACAACTGGTCGTGGGAGGCGGTGTCGGTCGCCGTGCCGACGTCCCTGCGGAACGCTCTGACGGACGAGGTGTACTCGCAGTCCGTGCCCCTGGGGCCCTGGGACGTGAAGATCCTCACGGAGGACGAGACGAAGGAGTAGCTCCGCTAGCTTCTCTCGACCAGGCTCTGCGTGCCCAGCACCGAGATCAGCCGCAGCTTCTCGGCGGCCTCGGTGCCGGGCTCGGCCGAGTACACGAGGATGTGCAGGTTGTTCTCCTCCACCCGGAGGAGGTCGCAGTCGAGCGTGAGCGTGCCGGCCTGCGGATGCTCGATCGTCTTGTGCGAGCCGGCGAGACGGCCCACGACCCCCGCGTCCCACAGTTCGGCGAACCGCTGGCTCCTGGTGCGCAACTCCGCCACGAGGGCTTGGAGTTGGCGGTCGGCGGGATAGCGGGCGGAGGTCGTGCGCAGTTCGGCGACCATGCCCGCCTCGAAGTCCCGCCGCTCCTCCGGCGTGTGCCGCACTCTGGTCGGCATGCCCGTGAAGTTGCGCCACACACCGTTGCGTTCGAAGCCCCGCAGGACCGACGGATCGCCCATCAGAGCCGCGTACGTCGGGTTGGCCAGCAGCAGCGTCATGGCCGCGTCGGAGACCGCGACGGCGGTGTCGACCAGCCGGTCCAGCAGCCGCTGCACGCTGGGCGTGATGAATGCGGGCACGACATCCGGTCCCGGCGGCACCAGTTCCGCGAGACCGAAGAGGTACGTCCGCTCGTCCCCCGAGAGCCGCAGCGCCCGGGCCAGCGCCTCGACGACCTGCACGGACGGGTTGACCGCCCGGCCCTGTTCGAGACGGGTCACATAGTCGACCGAGATGCCGGCCAGCAGGGCCAGCTCCTCGCGCCGCAGCCCGGCAGCCCGCCGATGGCCGCCGGAGGGCAGCCCGGCCGCGTCCGGGGGCACCCGGTCGCGCCAGCGCCGCAGCGCCTGTCCCAGTTCTGTCACCGCCATGCTCCTCAGTGAACACCGGCGGCCGCGGATGTGCCTGGTACCGCCAGTCCCAGGACGAAGGGTCTTCTGGCTGACCGGGCCTCGGCGCAGCAGGCTGGACGGCATGACGACAACACTCATCACCGGAGCGAACAAGGGCCTCGGCTTCGAGACCGCCCGCCGCCTCATCGCCGCAGGACACACCGTCTACGTCGGCGCCCGTGACGCCGAGCGCGGCCGCCGCGCCGCCGACGAGCTCGGCGCGCGGTTCGTCCAGCTCGACGTCACCGACGACGCCTCCGTCGAGGCCGCGGCCAAGACCCTGGACGCCGCGGGCGGCCTCGACGTCCTGATCAACAACGCCGGAATCGAGACCCGCACCGAGGACAACAGCGTGCCGGTAGCGGCGACCGTGACCGCCGACCAGATGCGCACCACCTTCGAGACGAACGTCTTCGGCGTCGTCCGCGTCCTGCACGCCTTCCTTCCGCTGCTCCAGCGCTCGGCCGCGCCCGTCGTGGTCAACGTCAGCAGCGGCCTGGGCTCCCTGACCCATCTCTCCGACCCCGACCACCCCGCGCACTTCTACCCGGGCATCGCCTACCCGACGTCCAAGACCGCGGTCAACATGCTCACCGTGCAGTTCGCGAAGGCGTTCCCGGCCATGCGGATCAACTCCGTGGAGCCCGGATTCACCAAGACCGACCTGAACGGCAACACCGGCACGCAGACCGTGGCCGAGGGCGCCGAGATCATCGTCCGCATGGCCCAGGTCGCCCCGGACGGCCCGACCGGCGGCTACTTCGACGCCAAGGGGCCGCTGCCCTGGTGACCCCGGCAGCCGTCCAACAGACTCACCCCTTGCGGGTGTTGATCTCTTCGGTGAGGGCGGGGACGACGTCGAAGAGGTCGCCGACGACGCCGTAGTCGACGAGGTCGAAGATGGGGGCCTCGGCGTCCTTGTTGACCGCCACGATCGTCTTGGAGGTCTGCATGCCGGCGCGGTGCTGGATCGCGCCGGAGATGCCGTTGGCGATGTACAGCTGCGGGGAGACGGACTTGCCGGTCTGGCCGACCTGGTTGGTGTGCGGGTACCAGCCCGCGTCGACGGCGGCGCGGGAGGCGCCGACGGCCGCGCCGAGGGAGTCGGCGAGG
>NZ_KQ948672.1:0-195375 GCF_001514145.1 Streptomyces canus | reverse complement strand
CCGGCGTCGCCGGCTTCCAGGTCGACGGCGTCGGTGATGATGCCGGAGCCGATGCGCAGCGCGAGGCGGGCGGCGATCTCCTTGCCCTCGGCGGAGGACGGCACCAGCACGGCGGCCGGGGAGACGGCCTCGACGGCGGCCTGCAGGGCGTCGACCTTGGGTACGACCAGGTAGTCGGTGTACTCGGAGGCGTCGTGGGTGAGGACCTTGACGGTGCCGTGCTCGCCCAGCACGGCGGCGGTGCCGGCGGCACCGGCACCCAGCGCGACGGCGACCGGCTCGCCGATACGGCGGGCCAGGGTCAGCAGCTCCAGGGTGGGCTTGCGGACGGCACCGTCCACGTGATCGACATAGACGAGAACTTCAGCCATGGGAAAGCAACTCCTACCGGATCAGATGAACTTCTGGCTTGCGAGGAACTCGGCGAGCTGCTTGCCGCCCTCGCCCTCGCCCTCGTCCTTGACGATCGTCCCGGCGGTGCGGGCCGGGCGCTCCGTGGCGGAGTCGACCGTGGTGTAGGAGCCGGCCAGGCCGACCTGCTCGGCCTCCAGGTCCAGGTCGGACAGGTCCCAGGACTGCACCGGCTTCTTCTTGGCGGCCATGATGCCCTTGAAGGACGGGTAACGCGCCTCGCCCGACTGGTCGGTCACCGACACCACGGCCGGGAGAGAGGCCTCCAGCTGCTCGGTGGCGGAGTCGCCGTCGCGGCGGCCCTTGACCGTGCCGTCCTCGACGGAGACCTCGGACAGCAGGGTCACCTGCGGGACACCCAGGCGCTCGGCCAGCAGCGCCGGGACCACGCCCATCGTGCCGTCGGTGGAGGCCATACCGGAGATCACCAGGTCGTAACCGGCCTTCTCGACGGCCTTGGCCAGCACCAGGGAGGTGCCGATGGCGTCCGTGCCGTGCAGGTCGTCGTCCTCGACGTGGATCGCCTTGTCGGCGCCCATCGACAGCGCCTTGCGCAGCGCGTCCTTGGCGTCCTCGGGGCCGACGGTCAGGACCGTGACCTCGACGTCGTCGTCGGAGTTCTCGGAGATCTGCAGCGCCTGCTCGACCGCGTACTCGTCGAGCTCGGAGAGCAGACCGTCCACGTCGTCCCGGTCGACGGTCAGGTCATCGGCGAAGTGCCGGTCGCCGGTGGCGTCGGGCACGTACTTCACAGTGACAACGATCCTCAAACTCAAGGTCTTCTCCTGATTCTTGCGGTGGGGAAAGCATCAGCGTCCGCTGCGCCGCAGCCGTACGCGATACGAGTAGTGCTCGGGCAGGAAGTGACTGACGGCCAGCTCCACGAGCCGTCCGGCCGCCGACTGGTAGACCCGGTCGATGCGCAGCAGCGCACGGCCCGGCTCGCACCCGAGGTGTCCGGCGATCCCGGCGTCGGCCGCCGCGACCGTGATGCTCTGCTCGGCCTCGGCGATCGGCTCGGGCAGCCGCTCGTCGAGCAGTCCGATGACGGTGGTGGCACCGGCGGTGCCGGGCTCGGCCAGTTCCGGGACCGACTCCAGCAGCCGGCCCACCTCCGGCGGCAGGAACACGGAGGTGTGGCAGAACGCGGTGTCCTCGTGCAGCCGCAGGAATGCGACCTTGTGCACCCGGTCGCTGTGCAGGCCCAGCCGTCCCGCCGCGTCGACGTCGACTCGTTGGTGCATGGGGGTGACGACCTGCATGCGGGTGTCGATGGACAGGCCCATCAGGTCGTCCACCGAGCCGAACTGACGCAGGTACTGCTCCTCGCGGGGGGTGGCGAAGGTGCCCCGGCCCGGCACCCGGTGCACCAGCCCTTCGGCGACGAGGTCCTGGAACGCCCGCCGTACGGTCTGGCGGCTGATCCCGAACCGGTCGGCCAGCTCGGCCTCGGTCGGCAGCCGCACCCCTTCCGGGAAGTCCTGGCGCAGGATCGCCGCCCGCAACTCCCGTGCCAGCCGCAGGTAGATGCTGTCCCGCTGGGCCTGCTCAACCATCCAGACCACCCCGCGCCACCAACTGGGCCGCGATCACGTTGCGTTGGATCTCGTTGGTGCCCTCACCGACGATCATCAGCGGTGCGTCCCGGAAGTACCGTTCGACGTCGAACTCGGTGGAGTAGCCGTAACCGCCGTGGATGCGGACGGCGTTGAGTGCGAGCTCCATCGCCGTCTCGGACGCGAACAGCTTGGCCATGCCGGCCTCCATGTCGACCCGGCGGCCGGCGTCGGCCTCTCTGGCCGCGTACAGCGTGAGTTGGCGGGCGGCCGTCAGCTTGGTCGCCATGTCGGCGAGGTAGGTGCCGATCGCCTGATGGCGCCAGATCGGCTTGCCGAAGCTCTCGCGTTCCTGGGCGTAGCGCAGCGAGTCCTCCAGCGCGGCCCGCCCCACACCGAGGGCACGGGCGGCGACCTGGAGCCGGCCGGTCTCCAGCCCCTTCATCATCTGGGCGAAGCCTTGCCCCTCCGTGCCGCCCAACAGGGCTTCGACGGGCGCTCGGTAGCCCTCGAAACTCAACTCGCAGCTCTCCACGCCCTTGTAGCCGAGCTTGGGCAGGTCACGGGAGACGACAAGGCCGGGACCGTGTTCGGCGAGCAGTACGGAGATGCCCGTGTGGCGCGGGTCGGCGGTCGGGTCCGTCTTGCAGAGGAGGGCGATCAGCCCGGAGCGGCGGGAGTTGGTGATCCAGGTCTTCGCCCCGTCGACGACGTACTCGTCGCCCTCGCGGCGGGCGGCGGTGGTGATCGACTGGAGATCGCTGCCGCCACTCGGCTCGGTCAGCGCCATGGTGGCGCGGAGCTCTCCGGTGGCCATCCTCGGCAGACAGCGCCTCTTCTGCTCCTCGGTCCCGAAGTGGAGGAGCAGCTTGGCGACGACGGTGTGTCCGCCCATCGCCCCGGCCAGGCTCATCCAGCCGCGCGCGAGTTCCTCGGTGACCAGGACGAAGCAGGGCGTGGAGACGGGGTTGCCGCCGTACTCCTCGGGGATCGCCAGGCCGTAGACGCCGAGTTCCTTCATCGTCTCGATGAGCTGCTCGGGGTAGGTGTCGCTGTGCTCCAGCTCCCGGACGACGGGCCGGACGTCCCTGTCGACGAACTCGCGCACGGTCCGTACGACGAGACGCTCGTCGTCGGAGAGGATGTCCAGGACGCTCATCGCACGGGTCTCCTCCGGTCCAGGGTCTCAGACGACCGCGTCGGCACGCAGCGCCGCGATGTCGTCGGCGGTACGGCCGAGCTCCGCGAGGATCGCCTCGGTGTGCTCGCCCACCGCCGGCACCGGGTCCATGCGGGCGGGCAGTCCCGCGAGGTCGGCCGGGGGCAGCAGCGCCTCCACCGTGGCCCCGCCGGGAACGGCGACCTCGTGCCAGCGGCCGCGGGCGGCCAGGACCGGGTGGTCGAGGAACGCGGCGACGTCGTTCACTCCGGCGCAGGCGATGCCGATGTCCTCCAGGTCCTTCAGGACCTCCGCGGCCTCGGAGCATGCGATCCGCTCGGCGACCACGGCGTTGAGTTCCTCGCGGTGGGCGACCCGGGCGGAGCCGGTGGCGAAACGCGGATCCTCGGCCAGCTCGGGCCGTCGCAGGAAATGCGCACAGAGGGCGAGCCACTCGCGTTCGTTCTGGATGGAGAAGAGCACGTCCTTGCCGTCGGCGGCGGTGAAGGCGCCGTACGGGGCGATGGTGGCGTGCTGGGTGCCCAGACGCGGCGGCTGGCTTCCGCCGTAACGCGTGTAGTTGGCCGGCTGGCTCATCCACTCGGCCAGTGCCTCGAACAGTGACACCTCCACCGGGTGGGCCCTGCCGGTGGTGGCCCGGGTGTACAGGGCGGTGAGGACGCCGCTGTAGGCGTACATCCCGGCCGCGATGTCGGCGACCGAGATCCCGACCCGCGCGGTCTCCTCGGCGGTCCCGGTCAGCGACACCAGGCCCGTCTGGCACTGTACGAGCAGGTCGTACGACTTGCGGTCCGCCCACGGCCCGTCGGTGCCGTATCCGGAGATCGTGCACGGGATCAGCCGCGGCCACCGTCCGGCGAGGACGTCCAGGCCGAGGCCCAGCCGGTCGGCCGCGCCCGGAGCCAGGTTCTGTACGAACACGTCGGCGCCGTCGAGCAGTTGGTGCAGGATCTCGAGGCCGCGCGGATCCTTGAGGTCCAGCGTGAGCGACTCCTTGGACCGGTTGAGCCACACGAAGTAGCTGGAGTGGCCGTGCACGGTCGTGTCGTAGCGGCGGGCGAAGTCACCCTCGCCCGGCCGCTCCACCTTGATCACCCTGGCGCCGAGGTCGGCGAGCTGCCGGGTGGCGTAGGGCGCGGCCACGGCCTGCTCCAGGCTGACCACCGTGATCCCGGACAGGGGAAGCTGCGGCACGCTCATGGGGCCTTTTGTACGGCCAAATCCAAGAGGGTGTCAACGGCCGCCGCAGCCCCACGACCTGTGCCCTTCGCCACCTCGGGACTGTCGGCGAGATCACCCCCGCCACTTTGTACGGCCTTTCGGCCGAGGGCACGGCTCAGCTCTGACGGCCCGGATGGCACAGGACCATGACCGCGCGGGCGACGAGCTCACCCGCCCCGCCGAGCTCCTGGCGGTAGCGGTCCGTGATGTCCCGTACGGCCTCCACGAAGCCGGGGTCGACGGCGCGGGCCCGGGCCGGGGCGGGGAGTTCCTGAGCCATCTCGCGTCGGCGCGCGAGCAGCGCGATGATCTCCTCGTCGAGACGCTCCAGCCGAGTGAGTGAGATGTCCTCGACCGGGGCGGTGGCCTGGTTCGTCGTCACGCTGAATCTCCGTTCGTCTGCGCGAAACGCGGCACTGTCCTTCACCGCTGGTCCTTCAGGACCTTGCCCGCGGCGGTCGGCGGCAATTCCTCGCGCCTTGGACCCGGCGCAACAGGTAGGTGGCCTCGGCGCCGCTGCTCCGGCCGATGTCGTGTGCCTCGTCCGCGCGGCAGCCGGTGTCGAGCGGGCACCAATACCCCGCTGGAAGCCCAAGGCCGCGATGATCCCGGAGGCGAGGCGCAGTGAGCCGTGGACGACCGCCTCGGCGTCCCGCACGGCGGCGGGTGTCTCGCCGGGCACCGTCGCGATGTCCGTGGACGAGGCGGTCACGTCGATGAACGGCGTTCTGGTCAGGCGGACACGCCGTGGGCTTCGAGGGCTCGTACGAGGGGGGCGAGTTCGGGGTTGGTGGCCGCCTGGTCGAGGGCTTCGCGGAGGGCCTTCTCGTTGGTGGGGCGGGCCTGTTCGAGGAGGGTGCGGCCGGCGTCGGTGACATCGGTGTAGATGCCGCGGCGGTCGGTGGGGCAGAGGTAGCGGGAGAGCAGGCCGCGGTCCTCGAGACGGGTGACCAGACGGGTGGTGGCGCTCTGGCTGAGGACGACGGCGTCGGCGACCTGCTTCATCTGCAGATGCCCGCCCTCGCCGTCGTGCTGGCGGCCCAGGACGTCGAGCAGGGAGTACTCCCGCACACTGAGGTCGTGTCCGGCCTGCAGGGCGCGCTCGATGTGGGCCTCGATCCGCCCGTGCAGCAGGGAGAGCGCGCACCAGCCCTGGGCGAGGGCGGTCAGTGCGGGGTCTGTGGCGGTCATGGTGCCTGTTTCCTCCGTCCCGGTACGGGTACGCCCAGGATATTGCATCGCTGAAACTTTCAGCGTCTGCTTCTATAGTGCGCGCGCAACTATCAGAACCCGCACCCGCAGAGAGCGACACCGATGACGACCCGGCCCTCCACCACGACCCTCTGGCGCCCGACCGGCCCCAAGGAGCTGGACCTGGTCCGGGAACTCGACTGGCGTGCCTGGCCGCCGAGGCTGCCCGAGCAGCCGATCTTCTACCCGGTCCTCAACGAGGACTACGCGATCAGGATCGCCAGGGACTGGAACGTCAAGCACGACGGTGCCGGCTTTGTGACCCGCTTCGAGGTCGGGTCGGACTTCCTGAGCCGCTATCCCGTCCAGCAGGCGGGTGGCCGCACCATCCTCGAACTGTGGGTCCCGGCCGAGGAGCTCGACGAGTTCAACGCGCACATCGTCGGCGTGATCGAGGTCGTGCACGAGTTCCGCTGACCCTCTGCGTTCCCGCTACGACCGTGCCAAGTGCCGCATCGTCAGCGCCAGTTGGAGCCGCAGTCGGCCCTGAGGTGTGCGCAACGGCCAGCCCAGCAGATGCTCCGCGTGGGACAGCCGGTCCTGCAGGGTGGAGTGGTGGACGTTGATCTCGGCGGCAGCCGCACGCAGGCTCGCCGTCGAGACCACGGCGTGCAGCGTGCCGAGCAGCCAGGGCGTGGCCGCCCCCGCCGCCTCGAGTGCCTGGACGTCGGGCGGCGGCTCGGCACCCGGTGCGACGAGGTCGGCCAGGAGCGCGACGCCGCCCAGTTCGTCGGCGTACACGATCTTCGGTCCGGGATCCTGAGCCGTGCCCTGCGCGGTGAACCGCAGCGCGGTGCGGGCGTCCGCCCAGGACCGCGGCAGATCGAGCACGGGCACGGCGGGACCCACCCCGACCCGCCCCGCAGGCAGTTCGGTGTCCGCCCGCCCGGCCACGATCCGGGGCCGCCCGTCGAACGGAGCCAGCGCACGCGCGGATGCCGTGATCTCCAGTCCGAGCCCACGCGCCGCGTGCAACCGAGCGGCCTCGGGAGCCGTGGCATCCAGCAGGGTCTCGACCAACGCCGGGTCATCGACGGGCGCGCGTCCCCGCGTACGGTCCAGTACGAGCCGTACCGCCCCCGCGGCCCGCTCCAGAATCACCGCGTCGACCACACTGGGTGCCGCCTCGGTCCGCTCCAGCCACAGAGCGGCAGTCCCACCGGGCGCGAGTGCGGTCGTGGGCCAGCCGGGATCCGGCGGCACCCCGGAGTCCCGGCGCGTCCCATCGGCTTCGACGCGAACCTGCACCCGCCGCTCGACATCGACCAGCCGGGCAGGCACTCCGGCCAGCACGGCGGCCCCCCGCACCAACGCCTCCAGCCCCGCGCGGGCCTCGGACAGCCGATCGAAGTAGGCGATGACCCGGACGGCGGCACCGGCATCCGGATCCAGCGCGGTGAGGCGCCCGGCCAGCTCTTTCATACGCCCATGGTGCGCCATGGGGAACGCGAAGCGCCCCCGTGAGGCGCGGGACTGTGACATGGGTGGCTCCGCCACGGGCAGACATGTGCGGATCCGCCCAGATCCGCCGCGCGGGCGCGCGGGCAGCGACGACTCGGCCGCAGCCGCCCGATGTCCGCACGGGGCGCTTCCTTCCGCGCCTCGGCCGGCGCCACCTCTAACTGCCCAGCAACCTCCGCAGCCACTCCACATGCGCCGCCCGCGCCGCCTGGGACAACGCCGCCTGCGGAGCGAACCCGTCGAACCCGTGGAAGCCTCCCGGCCACACATGCAGCTCCGCCACCCCGCCCGCCTGCCAGATGCGCGAGGCGTACGCGACGACCTCGTCCCGGAACGTCTCCGCAGACCCCACGTCGAGGAAGGCCGGCGGCAGCCCCGACAGGTCCTCGGCCCGGGCCGGGGCCGCGTAGGCCGGAACGTCGGGACCGCCCCGCAGGTCACCCAGCAACGCCGTCCAGCCCGTCTCGTTGGCCGTCCGGTCCCAGACACCCAGCCCCGCCATCTGATACGTCGACGGACTGTCATTGCGGTCGTCCAGCATCGGGCACATCAGCAGCTGCCCCATCGGCCGCGGCCCCTTGCGGTCCCGGGTGAGCAGCGCCAGCGCCGCCGACAGCCCGCCACCCGCGCTCGCACCGGCGATCACGATCCGCTCGGGGTCGCCGCCCAGCTCCTCGGCGTGCTCGGAGGTCCACAAGAGCCCGGCGTAGACGTCCTCGACCGGTGCCGGATGCGGATGCTCGGGCGCCAGCCGGTACTCCACCGACACCACCACCGCGTCCAGTTCCTTCGCCCAGGCCAGCGGACCGTCCACCCCGACCCGGTTGTTGCCGAGGACCATGCCGCCGCCGTGGACGTGGTAGATCACCGGCCGCCCGGTGCCCGCGGACGAGGGACCGGTGGGGCGGCAGATCAGCAGCGAGATCTCGGGGGCGCCCGCGGGTCCCGGCACCGACCGGTCCTCCACCTCGAAGAACCCGTCCAGCGTCAGGTCCAGGTCGGCCAGCATCTCGATGCCCGGTCCCTGGCGCACGATGTCGATCTCGTCCAGGGTGAGGCCGGGCGAGATCACGTCCTTGATCAGATCCAGGGCGGCGCTGAGCTCGGGGTCGAACGGGGGCGGCACATGGGTCATGGTTTCTCCTCACGCGGGGCGCGGCGGCTCGTGGCGTCATGATCGGGGCAACGGAGTCCGTCCTGGATGCCGCCGTACGGCGGAACCTGCCCGCCGTACGGCGGGTGGTGAGCGGCGAGATTCCGCCGTGCTCCTGTGTGACCTGCGATTCCTTGCCATCGCGTGACCTGTTGTTCACCTTTTGTAGGTGGAAGGGATCCCCAGTGGTGACAACGCTGTCGATGCCCCCCACGCATCAGGAGAACCAGTGAACGTCTCTCTCACCGTCTGGCTGCTGACCATCGTCGCCCTGTGCGTCCTGGTCGGCGCCGACTTCTTCATCGGCCGCAAACCCCACGACGTGTCGGTCAAGGAAGCCGGCATCTGGACCGTCGTCTGGGTCGTGCTGGCCTGCCTCTTCGGACTCGGGCTGCTCCTCTTCGGCGGTGGGAAACCCACGGGCGAGTTCTTCGCGGGATACATCACCGAGAAATCCCTGAGTGTCGACAACCTCTTCGTGTTCGTCCTGATCATGGGGAAGTTCGCGGTGCCCTCGCAGTACCAGCAGCGGGTGCTGATGGTCGGCGTCGTGATGGCGCTCGTGCTGCGTGCCGGGTTCATCGCGGCCGGAGCGGCGATCATCTCCGCGTTCTCCTGGGTGTTCTACATCTTCGGCGCCTTCCTGATCTGGACCGCCTGGAAGCTCGTCCAGGACGCCCGCAAGGACGGACACGACGAGGAGTACGAGGAGAACAAGCTGCTGAAGATCGTGGAGAAGCGATTCGGCGTGGCCGACCGCTATCACGACACGAAGCTGTGGATCGAGGAGAACGGCAAGCGGGTCATGACCCCGATGCTGGTCGTGATGCTCGCCATCGGCTCCACCGACGTGCTGTTCGCCCTGGACTCCATCCCCGCCATCTACGGGCTCACCCAGGACCCGTACATCGTCTTCACGGCCAACGCGTTCGCCCTGATGGGCCTGCGCCAGCTGTACTTCCTCATCGGCGGCCTGCTGAAGAAGCTGGTCCACCTCAGCTACGGCCTCTCGATCATCCTCGGCTTCATCGGCGTCAAACTCGTCCTGCACGCCCTCCACGAGTCCGGCGTCCACGTCCCCGAGATCAGCATCCCGTTCTCCCTCGGCTTCATCGTCCTCGTCCTGACGGTCACCACACTGACGAGCCTGCGGGCCGCGAAGAAGCAGGGGGAGGCGGAGGCGGAACGGGTGGCGTGAGAGGCGTGGTGGCCGGAGCACACACGCGCACGTCTCTCCCTTGACTTCGAGAGCGCTTCAAGTTCTACCGTCGGGCTGGTCGGCGGAAGTCCCGTGAACGGAGACGGACATGCGTGTGGGCGTGCACATCAACCGGTTCAACCACCCCGCCGGCGCACCGGCTCTCGGTGCCGAACTCGCCGCCACGGGTGCCGCGGCGGAGGCGGCCGGCGTGAGCTGGTTGTCGGTGATGGACCACTACTTCCAGATGGAGTTCAACGGCGGCGCCGAGGACCCCATGCTGGAGGCCTACACGACCCTGAGCTTCCTCGCGGCCCACACCGAGACCGTACGGCTCGGCGCGCTCGTGACCGGAGTGACGTACCGCCATCCCGGACTGCTCGCCAAGATCGCGACCACGCTCGACGTGCTCTCCGGCGGCCGGGCCACCCTCGGCATCGGAGCCGCCTGGTACGACCGCGAGCACGAAGGGCTCGGCGTGCCGTTCCCGCCCCTCGCGGAGCGCTTCGAACGGCTGGAGGAGACCCTGCGGATCTGTCTGCAGATGTGGGACCCGGCGGCGAACGGCCCCTTCGAGGGCACCCACTACCGGCTCGCCGAGACCCTGTGCGTACCGGCCCCGGTCAGCCGCCCGCACCCCGAGATCATGATCGGCGGCAGCGGCGAGAAGAAGACCCTCCGCCTGGTCGCCCGCTACGGCGACGCCTGCAACCTCTTCGCCACCTCGCCGGAAGAGGTCACGCACAAGCTCGACGTGCTGCGCGGTCACTGCGACACCGAGGGGCGGGACTACGACGAGATCCGCAAGACCGTCGCCTACATGGGCGAACCGGCCACCGAGGGCGACCTGGAGGCCTTCACCCGGGACATCACCGGCTACGGCAAGCTCAACATCGACACGGTCATCCTCGCCCCGCGCATCGACGCCCCCGCGGAGTGGATCGAACGCTTCGTCGCACCGGCCGTGGAGCGGCTCGCGGAACTGGACTGAGGGCTGGTCCGGCGGCTCATGCCGACTTCACGCGAGGGTGCCTGATCAATGCGGGTGAGCGGGGTAATGGGGGTCCCCCGCTCGAGCGAGGCCGAGACCGGGGGAGCGTGCGGCTGCGAGGCGGAGGAGGGAGCCGGCAACTGGGGCCCCTCTGGGGGAGTGCGTACGAAGCCCTGCGACTCGGCATGCTCCGCCGGACCGGCCCTAACCCGCCCGCGCGGCGGAGGGCCGGCTGCGGGAGACGACGCGGGTCCCGCAGCCGTCGGTCACGCGGACCTGCAGCGAGCCGCACGCGCAGCGGGTCCACACCGTCCCGCCCGTCGCCGTGGCGTGCCGGGACACCACCTGGAAGGGCTCGGCGCCGTCGGGCCAGCCGCAGTGCGGGCAGACGGCGCGGATCGTGCTGGTCATGGTGACTCCTCGTACCTCGTGGCTGTTCACGGCCGTCGCGACACAGCCCAGGGTGCAGCGGAGTCTTCGTTCACGTCCAGGTTGACTTCCTGGATCCGACCTTGAAGCGTGGGCTTCATGATTGACCTGCGCCGGCTCCACGTCCTGAGGGCGGTCGCCCACTACGGCACGGTCACCGCGGCCGCCCGTGCCCTGCACTTCACCCCGTCGGCCGCCTCCCAGCAGATCCGCCAACTCGCCCGTGACCTGGGCGTCGACCTCCTCGAACCCCAGGGCCGCGGGATCCGTCTCACCCCGGCCGCCGAGAGCCTGCTCGCGCACGCCGACGCCATCCAGGCCCGCTGGGACCAGGCCGAACTCGATCTGCGCGCCGACCACAGCGAGCCCGCCGGACCGCTCAGGGTGAGCGGTTTCCCGGTCGCCGTGTCCGTGCTGCTCGCCCCGATGGCGGTCCGGCTGCGCGAGCGGCATCCCCGACTGACCGTCGGCATCCAGGAGTCGGGCGTGACGGAGAGCTTCGACCTGCTCTTCGAGGGGGAGATCGACCTGGCGGTGGTGGAGGCGACCCCGTACAACCCGCCCATGAGTGACGTCCGCTACGACCAACAGCCCTTGCTGGACGACCCCTTCGACCTGGTCGTCCCCGCGGACCACCCCCTCGCCGGACGAGAGCGCGCCGACCTCGCGGACGCGGCGCACGAGGACTGGATCGCCCCGGTCCCCGACAGCCCCTGCCGCCCCCACGTGCTCTCGGCCTGCGGCGCGGCCGGCTTCACCCCGAGCGTGGTCCACCACGCCCTGGACTGGAACGTGACGGCGCACCTGGTGGCCCACCGCCTGGGCGTCGCCCTGATCCCCCGCCTGGCCCACCTGACCCCCCACCTGCCGATCGCAAGGGTGCGCTGCGAAGGCAACCCCCATCGAAAGCTCCTCACCTGCACCCGCGGCGGAGCGCACGAACGCCCGGCGGTCGCGGCGGCACTGGGAGCTCTACGGCAACTGGCACCCTCGGCAGTGGCGTGAGGAGGCGCGCCCCGAAGGGGCGCGGGGCTGTGTCGACATGCGGCTCCGCCGCGTGGGCGCGACCAGCCCCCACAGACCCGCAGACAAACGAGAAGGGGCCGGGACGCAAGACCCCGACCCCCGTTTCGCGCCGCAGGTCAGGCGGCAGCGACCTCACCCGCGTTGCTGTGCAGCTGCGCGACGACCTCGGCCAGCTGCGCGGCGACCTCGGCGTCGTCGGCCGGGTGCGTCTCGGCGAAGCGCACCAGCGAACCCGGGATGGACAGCTTGACTTCCTCGAGCACCTTGCCGCCGGCGATACCCACGGACTTGCGGGTCTCGTCCTGCGCCCACACACCGCCGAACTGACCGTACGCGGTACCGACCACGGCGACCGGCTTGCCGCCGAAGGCGCCGGCGCCGAAGGGACGCGACAGCCAGTCGATGGCGTTCTTCAGCACGGCCGGGATGGTGCCGTTGTACTCGGGGGAGAAGAACAGGAACGCGTCGGAGGACTGCGCGGCCGCACGCAGCTTGGCGGCGGCCGCGGGGACGCTGCCCTCCACGTCGATGTCCTCGTTGTAGAAGGGGATCTCGCCGAGGCCCTCGAAGAGCACGACCTCCGCGCCCTCGGGGGCGTGCTTGACGGCCGCCTCGGCGAGCTGGCGGTTGGTCGAACCGGCGCGAAGGCTTCCGACGAGCGCGAGAATGCGAACAGACATGCGAACTCCAAGGGAGGGTGAAACATTGCCGTAATGATGCGGACCGAGGTCCGCTTAAAGTTGTACCCCCATAACCGGACCCCGGTCCAGTTTTCTTCCCGCTGCTTTACGCTTAGTTCATGTCCGCCGTCCTGCCGCCCCTGCCCACTCCCCCCGATGCCCATGAGCCCGAGCTGCTCCAGCTCGGCCTTCCCGAGGACGAGCCATGCCTGCGCGCCGACGCCGCGCGCAACCGGGCCCGGCTCCTTGAGGCGGCCACCCGCCTGGTCGCGGAGCACGGGGCGGCCGGGGTCACGATGGAGGCGGTGGCCGCGGCCGCGTCGGTCGGCAAGGGCACCGTCTTCCGCCGGTTCGGCGACCGCACCGGGCTGCTGACGGCACTGCTCGACCACTCCGAGCGCAACTTCCAGGCGGCCTTCCTCAGCGGACCCGCCCCGCTTGGGCCCGGCGCACCGCCCGTCGACCGGCTGCGCGCATTCGGCCACGCGCTCCTGCGCCGGTCCGGCGACGAGATGGACCTGATGCTGGCCGCCGAGCCGAGCCCGGAGCGCCGCTTCACCCCCGCGCCCCGTCGGGTGCACCACAGCCATGTGACCCTGCTGCTGCGCCAGGCACGCCCGGAAGCGGACTCCGAACTGCTCGCCCAGGCCCTGATGGGCTACCTCGATCCCGCCACCATCCATCACCTCACCCGGAGGTGCCACATGCCGCTGGAGCGCCTGGAGAAGGGCTGGGACGACCTCGTCGCCCGGCTCACCTGCGCCGATCCGCCACGGTGAGTTCGGGCCGTGACCCGGTCCGGTACACCGTCACAGCTTCTGCAAAGATGACGACCGTCATGGTGCAGATACCGAAAACGCCCGCGCCCGTTTCCCCGGCGACGCGCTCGGTTCCCACGAGCGCCGACGTGGCCCGCCTGGCCGGCGTCTCCCGAGCGACCGTCTCCTACGTCCTCAACAACACCAGCGCCGTCCGGATCAGCGAGCCCACGCGCCGCCGCGTCCACGAGGCCGCGAAGGAACTCGGGTACGTGCCGCACGCGGCCGCCCGCAGCCTGCGCGCCGGCCACAGCCGGATGGTCCTGATGCCCGCCCCGTCCATCCCGGTGGGCCCGCTCTACAGCCAGTTCATCAGTGAACTCCAGTGGGCCCTGGGCCGGTTGGACTACACCGTCGTGCAGTACGGCAGCGTCGGCCTGCAGGGCGACGCTGCCGCCCGCGCCTGGGCCGAGCTGCGCCCGGTCGCGGTCCTGGTGCCCGGCACGGGACTCGGCCCGCAGGGTGTGGCCCTGCTCCGGCGCTCCGGTGCCCGGGCGGTGGTCACCCTCGGTCCCGACGCGGTCGAGGGGGCCCACGCCCTGCTCATGGACCACGCGGGCGTCGGCCACAGTGCCGCCACCCACCTGTACGCCCGCGGCCGGCGCCGCATCGGAGTGGTGGTGCCCGAGGAGTCCGGCCTGGAGGCCTTCTCGCTGCCCCGGCTGGCAGGTGTGCGCAGGGCCCTGCACGGCACCGACGCCACGCTGACCGAGCTGCCCCTCGCCTACGAGGAGCAGGCCGCGGCCAAGCTCGCCGTCCGCTGGCGTGACCTCGGCCTCGACGCCGTGTTTGCGTACAACGACGAGTACGCGATGCTGTTAATGCGGGCCCTCCAGGACGAGGGCATCCGCATCCCGGAGGACACGGCGGTGATCGGTGCCGATGACCTGCTCCTCGGCCGGCTGCTGCGCCCCCGGCTGAGCACGGTCCACCTCGAGCTGCCGTCCGGCCGCGACCTCGCCGAACTGGTCGACCGCGCGGTGCGCGAACCGGGCGCCGCGACCGAGACGCACACGGTGCTGGGTGCCACGGTGGTGCACCGCGACTCCAGCTGACGCAGGGAGGCCTGCCATGCGCACCACGGTCGGGATCATCGGCGGCGGCCCCGCCGGACTGCTACTCGCCCGGATGCTGCACCGCGCGGGGATCGACTGTGTGGTCCTGGAGAGCAGGACGCGGGAGTACGTGGAACACCGTCAGCGTGCCGGGATGCTGGAGCAGGGCACGGTCGACGCCCTGCGCGCGTGCGGCGCCGCCGGGCGTCTGGAGACCGAGGGGCTGGTCCACCAGGGCATCGAGCTGCGGTTCGCGGGGGAGCGGCACCACATCGACTTCCCCGTCCTCACCGGTGGCCGTACGGTCACGATCTACGCCCAGACCGAGATCGTGAAGGACCTCGTCGCGCTCCAACTGGCCGAGGGGCCACCGCTGTTGTTCGAGGCGGAGGCTCTGGCGGTCGAGAAGCCGGAGAGCGACGCCCCCGTCGTACGATTCCGGCACGGGGGCCGCGAACAGACGCTGACCTGCGAGTGGATCGCGGGCTGCGACGGCTTCCACGGCATCTCCCGGGAGGCCTTCCCGGCGGCGACGAGCCGGACGTACGAGCACGACTACCCGTACTCCTGGCTCGGGATCCTCGCCGATGTCCCGCCGTCCTGCGAGGAGTTGATCTACGCCCGTGGCGAGCGCGGCTTCGCTCTGCACAGCATGCGCTCGCCCGTCGTCTCCCGGCTCTACCTCCAGGTCCCGAACGGTACCGATCCCGACGACTGGTCCGACGAGCGGATCTGGGACGAGCTCGCCGCCCGCTTCGCGATCGACGCCGACTGGACCCTGGAACGCGGCCCGATCACCGCCAAGTCGGTGACTCCGATGCGCAGTTACGTCCACGAACCGATGCGGCACGGCCGTCTCCTGCTGGCCGGCGACGCCGCGCACATCGTGCCGCCGACCGGGGCCAAGGGCCTCAACCTCGCCGTGTCCGACGTATCCCTACTCGCCCGGGCCCTGACCGCGGTGCACCGCACGGGATCGACACAACTGATCGACAGATATTCAAAGTTGTGTCTTTCTCGTGTGTGGCAGGCCACGCGGTTCTCGTACGACATGACTAGGATGTTGCACGCTCAACCAAATGGGGATGCGTTCGAGAGCCGGATGCAGCTCGCACGGCTGCGCCGCATCACCGCATCCCACCACGCGGCCGCCGAACTGGCCGCGAACTACACGGGACTACCGCTCCCCGTGTGAGTCCCACCGGTGATCGAACGGAGAGCCGTCATGTCATTGCTCGACCCCAAGAGCTGGCAGCCCCACCCCCTGTCGGGACCTGAGTACGCCGTCACCGAGCCCGCCACCGGCGACACGCTCGCCACCGTCACCCTCGCCGGCGCCGAGGACGTGGAGCGCTCCGCGGCGGCCGCCCGGGCCGCCCAGACCGAATGGGCCCGGCTCCCGCACTTCGTGCGGGCCGGGGTGCTGCGCAAGGCCGGTGACCTGTTCTCCGCCCACGCCGACGAACTGCGCGAGTGGCTCGTCCGCGAGTCCGGTTCCATCCCCGGCAAGGCCGACTTCGAACTGCACGTGGCCGCCCAGGAGTGCTACGAGGCAGCCGCCCTCGCCTCTCGCCCCGCGGGCCAGGTCCTGCCCAGCGAGGCACCCCGCCTGTCCTACACGCGCCGGGTCCCGGTCGGCGTCGTGGGCGTGATCGCGCCCTTCAACGCTCCGCTGATCCTCTCGATCCGCTCCGTCGCCCCGGCCCTGGCGCTGGGGAACGCGGTGATCCTGAAGCCGGACCCGCGCACCGCGGTCTGCGGCGGCCTCTCGCTCGCCGCCGTCTTCGCCGAGGCCGGGCTGCCCGAGGGGCTGTTCCACGTCCTGCCCGGCGGCCCCGACGTCGGCCAGGCCCTGGTCGCCGACCCGCGCGTCCCCGTCATCTCCTTCACCGGATCGACCGCGGCGGGCCGCGCGGTGGGGGAGGCCGCGGGACGCCACCTCAAGCGGGCCCACCTGGAACTCGGCGGCAACTCCGCGCTGATCGTCCTGGAGGACGCCGACATCGAGGCCGTCATCTCCACGGCGGCCTGGGGATCCTTCTTCCACCAGGGCCAGATCTGCATGACGACCGGCCGCCACCTCGTCCACGCCTCGCTGTACGAGGAGTACGTCGAGCGCCTGGCCGCCAAGGCCGACTCCCTCGCCGTCGGCGACCCCAACCGGGAACAGGTCCACCTGGGCCCGATCATCGACGACAACCAGCTCGCCAAGGTGCGCGGCCTGGTCGAGGCCAGCACCGCCCAGGGCGCCAAGCTGGTCGCCGGCGGTACGCACGACAAGCTCTTCTACCGCCCGACGGTCCTCGCGGGCCTCGACGACAGCACGCCGGCCTACGCGGAGGAGGTGTTCGGCCCCGTCGCACCCGTACGGTCCTTCAGCACGGTCGACGAGGCCGCCGCCCTGGCCGCCACGGGGCCGTACGGCCTCTCGCTCGGCATCGTCACCGGGGACGCGGCCCGCGGTCTCGACCTGGCGGAGCGGATTCCCACCGGCATCGTGCACATCAACGACCAGACCGTGAACGACGAGGCGGTCGCGCCCTTCGGCGGTATCGCCGCGTCCGGCACCGGCGCCCGCTTCGGCGGTGAGGCCAACGTGGAGGCCTTCACCGACGTGCGCTGGACGACGGTACGCGCGGACGTGGCGACCTACCCCTTCTAGGGTTACTCGCCGTTCTGCTCGGCCTGGGCCTGCTGCTCGGCCACGGCCTTGCGGACCTCGGCCATGTCCAGCTTGCGGGCCTGCCCGATGACGTCCGTCAGGGCGGATTCGGGCAGCGCGCCCGGCTGGGCGAACACCGCGACCTGGTCGCGGACGATCATCAGCGTCGGGATGGACTGGATACCGAAAGCCTGGGCCAGCTCCGGCTGCGCCTCGGTGTCCACCTTGCCGAACACCAGGTCGGGGTTGTCCTCGGCGGCCTTCTCGTAGACCGGCGCGAACTGGCGGCAAGGACCGCACCAGGACGCCCAGAAGTCGATCAGGACGAACTCGTTGTCCGTGACCATCTGGTCGAAGTTCTCCTTGGTGAGCTCCACGGTGCTGCTCATGACGTGATCCCTCTTCCTGGTCTCGGAGCGAAGCCGTCGGCACAACACGGCCTGTGCGCCGGGTATTCCACAGCGGTCACCACTCGGTATTGCGGCGCGCGTACCCCTGGTGGCCCGAGCGCACACCACCCACCAGACTGGGCCCATGACGGAAACGGAAAACATCGCCTCCAGTACCTACGATGTAGTGGTGCTCGGTGCCGGGCCCGTGGGGGAGAACGTGGCCGACCGCACCCGTGCGGCCGGGCTCTCCACCGCGGTCGTGGAGAGCGAGCTGGTCGGCGGAGAGTGCTCCTACTGGGCCTGTATGCCCAGCAAGGCCCTGCTGCGGCCGGTGATCGCCCAGGCCGACGCGCGCCGCCTGCCGGGCCTGAGCGCCTCCGTACAGGGACCCCTCGACACGGCCGCGGTTCTCGCACGCCGGGACTACTTCACCTCGAACTGGAAGGACGACGGCCAGATCGGCTGGCTGGAGAGCATCGGCGCCGACCTCCACCGCGGCCACGGCCGTCTCACCGGAGAGCGCACGGTCACGGTCACCGGTCCCGACGGCGTACGGAAGGTGCTGACCGCCCGGCACGCCGTGGCCGTCTGCACCGGCACCCGGGCCGTCCTGCCGGACCTGCCGGGCCTCGACGAGGTCAAGCCGTGGACCAGCCGCGAGGCCACGAGCGCCCAGGCGGCGCCCGGACGGCTGGTCGTGGTCGGCGGGGGAGTGGTCGCCACCGAGATGGCCACGGCCTGGCAGGCACTCGGCTCGCAGGTCACCCTTCTCGTGCGCGGGAAGGGCCTGCTCAACCGCATGGAGCCCTTCGCGGGCGAACTCGTCGCCGAGGCGCTCACCGAAGCGGGCGTGACCGTCCGCACCGGCACGTCGGTCGAATCGGTCAGCCGCGAGAGCGGCACGGTCGTGGTCGTCACCGCCACCGGCGACCGTATCGAGGCGGACGAGATCCTCTTCGCCACCGGACGCGCCCCGCGCACCGACGACATCGGCCTGGACACCATCGGCCGGGAGCCCGGCACCTGGCTGGAGGTCGACGACAGCCTCCGGGTGACCGGCAGCGACTGGCTCTACGCGGTCGGCGACGTCAATCACCGCGCGCTCCTCACCCACCAGGGCAAGTACCAGGCGCGCATCGCGGGCGCGGCGATCTCCGCCCGGGCCTCCGGAGTCCCGGTCCAGGCGGACCCCTGGGGCGCCCACGCCGCGACCGCCGACCACGACGCCGTACCCCAGGTCGTCTTCACCGACCCGGAGGCCGCCGCGGTGGGCCTCTCCCTGGCGGAGGCCGAACAGGCGGGCCACCGGGTCCGCGCCGTCGACTACGACCTCGCTTCCGTGTCGGGCGCCGGCCTCTACGCCGACGGCTACCGAGGGCGGGCCCGCATGGTCGTCGACCTGGAACGCGAGATCCTCCTCGGCGTCACCTTCGTCGGCCCCGGCGTCGGCGAACTGATCCACTCCGCGACGATCGCGGTGGCAGGCCAGGTCCCGATCAGCCGGCTGTGGCACGCGGTCCCGTCGTACCCGACCATCAGCGAGGTGTGGCTGCGCTTGCTGGAGGCCTACCGGGACAACTAGGGCAGCGCGAAGCCGAGGGACGCGGCCGCCTGCTCCGGTGTCGGCTGCGTCCACCGCTCGGCCATCGCCTGGTTCGAGGACAGCGAGCGCAGCTCGGCGCGGTCGAGGTACAGCATGCCGTCGAGGTGATCCGTCTCGTGCTGGACGATCCGTGCCGGCCAGCCGCTGAACACCTCGTCGACCGGGCGGCCGTTCTCGTCCTCGCATGTCAGCCGTACCTGAGCGGGCCGCGCCACCACGGCCTGCCAGCCCGGCACGCTCAGGCAGCCCTCGAAGAACGCGGCCCGTTGTGTGCCGATGGGCTCGTACGACGGATTGACCAGCACGCGGAACGGCTGCGGCACCCGTCCACGCGCCTCCCGCACCTCTTCCGGTACGGGCGCCGGGTCCTCGACGACCGCGATGCGCAGCGGCACCCCCACCTGCGGGGCGGCCAGGCCCACGCCCGGCGCCGCGTGCATGGTGACACGCAGGGCCTCGACGAAACGGGACAGGAGCGCGGTGTCCAACTGGCCGTCGTACGGCTCGGTGGCGCGCCGCAGGACCGGTTCGCCGGCCGCCACGATCGGCAGCGGGCCGTCCGTGGCCAGGAGTTCCTCGACCAGCTCGGCAAGGGGCGCGCGATGACTCGGAGTTGCCATCGCGCCAGGATGCCATGGCACCGAGCGAGCCGCGTGCTTCCCGTGTGATGCGGGTCACTTCAGGTGCCGGGAACTCGATGCCCTCTTCCTCCGACTACTGGACCGCTACCGTCCCCAGCCCTCGGAGAAGCCGCCGATGTCCCTCGCCCCCTCGACGACCACCGACGAGGTACCCCAACCGGCCGCCTCCGCGCCGGTCCCCAGCAGATGGGCCCCGCTGCGCCCGCTCGTGCTGCGCCTGCACTTCTACGCCGGCGTGTTCGTCGCGCCCTTCCTCCTCATCGCCGCCGTCACCGGCTTTCTGTACGCCGGTGCCTTCCAGGCCGAGAAGATCGTCTACCGGGACCAGATGACCGTCGCCGCCGTCGGCGACAGCAAGCTGCCCATCTCCGAGCAGGTGGCCGCCGCCCGCAAGGCCCACCCCGAGGGCACCGTCTCGGCCGTACGTCCTTCTCCCGAGGACGACGCGACGACCAGGGTGCTGCTGTCCGGGGTGAAGGGAGTCGACCCGAACCACACCCTCGCCGTGTTCGTCGACCCGTACACCGGCAAGGTCCGCGGCGCGCTCGAGCAGTACGGTTCCACCGGCGCGCTGCCGCTGCGCACCTGGATCGACGAGTTCCACCGCGACCTCCACCTCGGCGAGAACGGCCGCCTCTACAGCGAGTTCGCCGCCAGCTGGCTGTGGGTGATCGCGGGTGGCGGCATCGCGCTGTGGTTCTCCCGCCGCCGCGCCCTGCGCAAGGTCCGCGGTACCAGCGGGCGGCGCCGCACTCTCGGACTGCACGGCAGCGTCGGCGTCTGGGCCGCGGCCGGCTTCATCTTCCTGTCGGCGACCGGACTGACATGGTCGACGTATGCCGGCGCCAACATCGACGAACTCCGCACCTCCCTCGGCCAGTCCACGCCCTCGGTCTCCGCGGCCGCGGGCGGCGACCACGCGGGCCACGGGGCGTCCACCTCGGCCGGAGGCGCCGAGCACGGCGTCGGCCTCGACAAGGTGCTGGCCGCCGCCCGCGCCGAGGGGCTCGGAGACCCCGTCGAGATGGTCCCGCCCGCCGACGAGTCGTCGGCCTATGTCGTACGGCAGGTGCAGCGCAGCTGGCCCGAGAAGCAGGACGCGGTCGCCGTCGACCCGACCACCGGCGAGGTCACCGACGTGCTGCGGTTCGCCGACTACCCGCTGCTCGCCAAGCTGACCCGCTGGGGCATCGATCTGCACACCGGAGTTCTCTTCGGGCTGGTCAACCAGATCGCCCTGATGCTCCTGGCGCTGTCGCTGGTCCTGCTGATCGTGTGGGGCTACCGCATGTGGTGGCAGCGCGGCCGCGGCTCCGCCTTCGGCCGGCCGATCCCGCGCGGCGCCTGGCAGCAGGTCCCGCCGCAGATCCTGGTGCCCGGCGTGGTGGTCGTCGCCGTCCTCGGCTACTTCGTGCCGCTGCTCGGCATACCGCTGGCCGGCTTCATCGTCGCCGACGTGATCCTCGGCGAGGTCGCCCATCGGCGGGGCAGGAAGGGCGTGGCGGCATCCTGAGACGTACGGGACGTTCCCCTACTTGTTCAGGGCGGCGAGCTCCTCGTCGGCCCGCTCGGTGATGAGGCTCAGTACGCGGCCGGCGACCGCGAGGTCCTCCGCGGGGATGCCGGCGTAGACCCGGGCGGTGAGGGGGGCGGTCTCGGCGGACGTCGTCTCGAACAGCGCCCGCCCGGTGTCCGTGATCCGCACCTGGGACGGCTCATGGGAAGCCAGCAGTCCCGCGGAGATCAGCTCGCCGACCACGGAGTGCGCCTCCGGCATGTCGATCTTCAGCGCGCCGACGAGGTCCTCGACGATGCGGTCACGCTCGACCGGGCCCTCCGCGACGGCGGCGAGCCGCAGGGTGACGGACTGCTGGAAGGTCGCGCCGTGGCGGGCCAGGACGTTCTCGAGAAGTGCACGGGCGGCGTAGTGGGCCAGGGCTATGACGCGGGGGTTGAGGACGGGAGTGGTGGTGGTCATGACTGCTCCTCGAGGTTCTCGTTCGTCGGGTCGAGAGGTGCGTCGAGCAAAATCGCCAGCTCGCGCTTGAACTCCCGCGTGCGCGCGCTGTCCAGGCCTCCGAGAGGTGCCAGCAGTTGCTCCAGGAGCCCCTGGACGACCTTGATGGCCCGCAGGGTCCGCTCACGGCCCTCCTCGGTCAGCGCCAGTTGCACCGCGCGCGGGTCGCGGGGGTCCCGGGTGCGTTCCAGAAGCCCGGCGCTCTCCAGGGAGCGCGCCAGCTTGGAGACGTAGAGCGGTTCGAGGCCGGTCTGGTCGGCGAGGCGTCGCTGGCTCGGGCGTTCGCCGCCGCGCTGCATGCCGTACAGCGACGCCACCAGCGAGTACTGGGCATGGGTCAGGCCGAGCGGCGCCATCGCGCGGTCGACCGCGACCCGCCACTTCATCGACAGTCGCCAGACCAGGAAACCGGGCGTTGCGCCCTCGGAAGTCGTACTCATGCTCGATACAGTACATGGCTACTATATCCATGGCTACTATTTTTGGGCAGGGCGCCTGACGGGAATTGCCTCACGGGTCTAGGTTGGGCGCCATGAGCAATCTTGATCGCGAGCCGGTTCCCGCCCTGTGCGGCGGCCGCGGCTTCGTGGTGGCGGAACCCGTGCGCGAACTCCTCAGCCCTCGGCGCGTCAAGCTCGGCGAGTCCAGTGAGGTACGACGGCTTCTTCCCAACCTGGGCCGCCGCATGGTCGGCGCCTGGTGTTTCGTCGATCACTACGGCCCCGACGACATCGCCGACGAGCCCGGCATGCAGGTGCCCCCGCACCCGCACATGGGCCTGCAGACGGTGAGCTGGCTGCACGAGGGTGAGGTGCTGCACCGCGACTCCACCGGCAGCCTCCAGACCATCCGCCCCCGTGAGCTGGGCCTGATGACCTCCGGCCGCGCGATCAGCCACTCCGAGGAGAGCCCCAAGTCGCACGCCCGCTTCCTGCACGGCGCCCAGCTCTGGGTCGCCCTGCCGGACGGCCACCGCCACACCGACCCGCGCTTCGAGCACCACGCCGAGCTGCCGCAGATCACGGCACCCGGCCTGACGGCAACACTCATCCTGGGCGACCTCGACGGCGCACGCTCACCTGGAACGGCGTACACCCCCATCGTCGGCGCCGACCTGGCCCTCGCCCGCGGCGCGGACGTACGCCTGCCCCTGGTACCGGACTTCGAGTACGCCGTCCTGTCCATGTCCGGCGAGGCCCACGTGGACGGGGTGCCGCTCCTGCCCGGCTCGATGCTCTACCTCGGCTGCGGCCGCACCGAACTCCCGCTGCGCGCCGAGTCGGACGCGGGCCTGATGCTCCTGGGCGGCGAGCCGTTCGAGGAGGAGCTCGTCATGTTCTGGAACTGGATCGGGCGATCTCAGGAAGAGATCGTACAGGCCCGTCAGGACTGGATGGAAGGCTCCCGGTTCGGCGAGGTGAAGGGGTACGACGGGGCGCCACTGCCTGCACCGGAACTGCCGCCGGTGCCGTTGAAACCGCGGGGAAGGGTGCGCTGAACTGCAGAAATGCCTGAAGTCACGTGGATGACGAGCGGGAAGCGGTCGGGCCCTGCTTCCTGCTCTTGGGTCGCTGGCGGGAGCGCGGCAAAACGGGTGTCGGGAGTGGTTTCGGGTGGCGGACGATTCCACGGTGTGGCTGTCTGCGGGTGGCTGTGGCAGGACGTTTGCTGACCTGATGCTGACTCTTCTGACGCCTAGTCAGCTGTCGCTAGGGTGCTCTTTTCGCAGCTCCGTCGAGTCCGGTGGTGTTTGCGGGTTCAGTGTGGGCCGGACTGACGCTGACTTTGGGACTGAGGGCGGTCTCGCCTGGACCGAGGCGCGAGGCATTCTCCGCGTGACGTTGTAGGGAGATGACAAGACTGCGCGATTGCCGTAGGGCGCTTCTCGAAGAAAGCCGCAGAGGCGGCTGAGCGGTACCAGCAGGTTCTTCGTCCGCTGGTGGTACACGGCTCAGATACAGTTTCACCAGCGAAAACAGCTCCGATCGCCGTAAGCCGCGGACGGCTGGTCCGGGTATGGGCCGGATCTTGGTCGGTCAGCGCTAAAACGGCATCGTCCGGCGGAGATCCTTCGCGAGCGCTTCCTGACTTGCTTCATCAGCGACCCGAGTGGCCCGACGCCCCGGAGGAACTCCATGAGGTGCTGACCGCGAACGCCGTTCCGGACAACGACATCAACAAGATGACGCACGAGAACGCGATGCGCTGGTACTCCCTCGACCCGTTCGCCCATGTGCCCTGAGACCAGGCCACCGTGGGGGCTCTGCGCAGGGCCGCGGGGGACCACGACGTGTCCGTCAGGCCCCGCAGCCATCAGGTCGTCGCCCCGGCCGAGAAACTCGCCGTCTACCGCAGGAAGGCCGCGGCGGCGCTCGTGGCCGCGCAGCGGAAGGAAGGCTGACCGGCGGCCGGGCGGCCCACCGAACCGCCGGCCACGGCCGGCGGGCCTCAGCCGCGCCGTTCCCCTGCGCGTACCAGGCCGGTCTCGTAGGCGATGACGACCAGTTGGGCCCGGTCGCGGGCGCCGAGTTTGGCCATGGCCCGGTTGGCGTGGGTCTTGACGGTGACGGGCGTGACGAAGAGGCGTTCGGCGATCTCGTCGTTGGCCAGGCCGGAGCCCACCAGCGTCAGCACCTCCCTTTCCCGGGGGGTCAGGGTGGCCAGGCGAGCGGCGTCGACGAGGTCGCCGTGGGAGGGCTGGGTGAGGACACGGGAGATGAGGCCCTTTGTGGCGGTGGGGGAGAGCAGCGCCTCGCCGGCGGCCACCAGGCGGACGGCGTCGAGCAGTTGCGCCGGTTCGACCCCCTTGCCCAGGAAGCCGCTCGCGCCGGCCCGCAGGGACTCGATGACCAGGTCGTCCTCCTCGAAGGTGGTCAGGACGAGGACCTTCACCCCGGCCAGGTCCTCGTCCTGGGCGATCAGCCGGGTCGCCTCGATACCGTCGACTTCGGGCATCCGGATGTCCATGACCACGACATCGGCGCGCTCGGTCCGGGCCAGTTGCGCCGCCTCCCGCCCGTTGGAGGCCTCAGCGACGACCTCCATGTCCGGCTGGGCGCCGATGAGCAGCCGGAAGGTGCCGCGGAGCAGGGCCTGGTCGTCGGCGAGAAGGACGCGAATGGGCATGAGTGGCCTTTCCTCACGGGGCGTCAGACAGGGTGGGGGCGAGCGAGAGGGGCAGTTCGGCGACGACCTGGAAGCCGCCCTCCGGCCGGGGTCCGGCGGTGACGGTACCGCCGATGGCGACGGCCCGTTCGCGCATGCCGATCAGACCGTGACCGGTGCCCGCGCCCTTGGGCGCGCCGGGGCGCCCGTCGTCCGTCACGGTGACCCTGAGCGCGTGCACGCCGTAGGCGAGGATGATCTCGCTCCGGGTGGCCGAGGCGTGCTTGTGGGTGTTGGTGAGGGCTTCCTGGATGATCCGGTAGGCGGTCAGCTCGGTGGCCGGCGCCAGCGGCGAAGGATCCCCGGTCCGGGACACGCACACGGGGAGCCCGCTCGCCCGGAACCCGCCCACGAGGCTGTCGAGATCGGCCAGGCGTGGGATGGGGGCCCGCGAGTCCGGCGCGTCGTCGGGCTGGCGCAACAGGCCGACGGTGGCGCGCAGTTCGTCGAGCGCGGCGCGGCTGTTGTCCTTGATGTGGGCGAGCGCCTCGTAGGCCTGGTCGGGGTTGGCGCGCATGAGATGGTGCGCCACACCGGCCTGGGCGTTGACCAGGGTGATGTGGTGGGCGACGACGTCGTGCGGATCGCGCGCGATGCGCACGCGTTCCTCGGTGACCCGGCGCCGGGCCTCCACTTCCTGCATGCGCTCGGCACGCTCCACCCGTGCCCTGGCCGCCGCGAGGTTCTCACGGCGGCTGCGGACGGCGCGGCCCAGCGTGGTGGCTCCGATCGCGAAGTCCAACCGCAGCAGACTGGCCCCCGCCACCACGGACTCTCCGTGGGTGGCGGCGTACACACCGGTGATCGCCACGGCCGCCGCTGTCCCGACCGTCCACGCGGTGCGCCGGCTGCCGAGGAGAGCGAGGGTGTACAGGGCGACCAGGCTCGCCACCGGGGTCGGCGCGATGTGCGAGGCGACGGCCATCAGCGTGAGGTCGCCCGCCACCGTGAACAGGGCGACCGCCAGTGGCCAGCGGCTCCGGAAGGCCAAGGGCACGCATGACAGTGCTGTCCATGCGACCTCATGCCACCGAGGCTCCTGCCAGCCGTCCTGACCGACGGCGGTCGCCGCCGCGGCAATCACGACCAGAGGCACCGCGGGCAGAGCGTCTGTGATGCGGTCATGACGGGCCAGCCACTGTCGCCACACCATGGGCAGTTCCATTCCCTCACTCTAAGCAGCGCCGGCCGGTGGAAGGCGAGGTCAGCACCCTTCCACCGGCCGATGTGCGATGTCGGTCCGTCGTGCTGACGGTCAGCGGGCCAGGCCGGTGGTCTCCGGCTCCCGCACGGCGTGCAGCGGGTGCCCGAACTCCTCGACGGGGCCTTCCACGGACACGTTGGGCAGCGCGCGGCCCAGGCGGCGGGGCAGCCACCAGTTGGCCCGTCCGCACAGGTGCATGAGCGCCGGCACGACGACCATGCGGATCAGCAGGGCGTCCACGGCGACGGCGACGGCGAGGCTGACGCCGAACTCGGAGATGACGCGCATGCCGCCGAACACAAAGGAACCGAAGACACACACCATGATCGTCGCGGCGACCACGATCACCTTGCCGGTCTCGGCCTGCCCGACCCGCACGGCCCGGTGGCTGTCACCGGTGTGGGCCCATTCCTCGCGCATCCGGCTGACCAGAAAGACCTGGTAGTCCATGGACAGGCCGAACATGATGCCGACGACCAGGATCGGCACGAACGACTCGATCGGTCCCGTGGCGCCGAGTCCGAGCAGTCCGGCACCGAAGCCGTACTGGAAGACCACGACGATCGCGCCGAAGGCGACGCCGATGCTGAGGATGTTCAGCAGCGCGCCGACCGCCGGGATGAGCAGGCTGCGGAAGGCGATGGTCAGCAGCAGGAAGCCGAGGGCGGCGATCACCAGCACGAAGATTGGAAGCTTGCTCATCAGCACCGACGCGAAGTCGTCGTTGCTCGCGGTGACACCGCCCACGTAGACCTTCATCGACGTGCCCTGCTCGGCCTCGGGGATCACGTCGTCACGCAGGTGGTGGATCAGGTCGGAGGTGGCTTCGGACTGCGGGGAGGTCGTCGGGACGACGGAGACCACTCCGACGGTCTGCCCGTCCGTCATGGGCGCGGCGTTGGCACTGGTGACACCGTCGACCTTTCCGAGAGCGGTGACCAGCTTCGCCTCGGCTGCCTTGTCGGCGGCGGTGGGTGCCTGGACGGCCAGGACGAGCGGGCCGTTGAAGCCGGGGCCGAAGCCGTCGGCGATCATGTCGTACGCCTGACGGTTCGTCGAGGACGTGGGCAGGTTGCCGTCGTCGGACGCGCCGAGGCGCAGGGAGAGCGTCGGGAACGCGAGCGCCGTCAACACGGCCAGGGCGACGAGACCCAGAGTCCTGGGCCTGGCCTGCACCCGCTCGGCCCACCGGCCCCACACGCCGGTGCGGCCCGAAGAGCGCGGCTGTGTCCGGCCGGCCATCTCGCGGCGCTCCTTGCGGCTGAGGACGCGCGGACCGATCATCCCGAGCAGTGCAGGCAGCAGGGTGATGGCCGCCAGGACGGTCAGCACCACGGTGACGGCGGCGCCGATCGCCATGCCGTTGATGATGCCGACGTTCAGGGTGAGCATGCCGAGCAGCGCGACGACGACGGTGAGCCCGGCGAAGACCACGGCCCGCCCTGAGGTGTTGAGGGACTTGGCGACCGACTCGGCGACGCTCATACCGGCCATCAGGTTGGCGCGGTGCCGGTTGACGATGAACAGCGCGTAGTCGATGCCCACGCCCAGGCCGATCAGCGAGCCGAGGGTCAGCGTCGTGTCGGAGAGTGTGATGACGTGGCTGAGCAGCATCACCGTGACCGCGGAGGTGCCGACGCCGATGACGGCCGTGATGATGGGCAGCGCCGCCACCCAGACCGCCCGGAAGACGAACAGCAGCACGATGAAGGCGAGGACCATGCCCATGGCGTCGGCGACCGCGTTCGGCTCCGGGTTGACGGTGAACGCCTGCCCGTTGAGGGCGATGTGCAGGCTCCCCGTCTCCGGTTCGGTGGCGAGTTCCTTCACGTGGTCGATCTGGGCGTCCGAGACGTCCTGGTCGAACGCGACCGTCGCGTAGGCGGTCCTGCCGTCCTTGCTGATCTGTCCCTTGCCGACGGGTGCGTAGGGGCTGGTCACCACGGCGACGCCCGGCGCGTCGGCGATGCCCTTGAGCGTGCCGGTCATCGCCTTCTCGACGGCGGGCTCGGTGACCTCGCCGCCGTCCAGCTGCCAGACCACCCGGCCGCTCTTGCCCGCGGCGCTGTCGGAGGCCTGCCGCAGCAGGGCCGTGGCCTTGGCCGAGTCGGTGTCCTGTGAGGTCGGGCTGTTGCCGAAGGCGCTGCCGGCGGCGCCGACCCCGGCTCCCAGGGCGAGCAACAGACCCACCCAGACCAGGACGACTGCGAGCCGGTGCCTATGACACCAGCGGGCGAGAGGGGACATCGACGTGCCTTTCCAGAAAATGCCATGCGACGGAGCCGGTGATCACGGCCCACCCTCACGCTCGCAGTTCTCCGGACTCTCGTCATTGGCCGTTCGCAGACACTTGCGTCTACTGCGATCGCAGCAGACGCGGTGGCGAAGAATGGGGGTGCCCCCTGTGGGCGGAGCGGAAGCCGCTGGTCCAGAAGTGGTGAGCAAACCTGAGGCGCGAGCCGAGGCGGTGAGATCGTCGACACGCCGCCGGGCAGGCGACCGATACGCCCCGACACCCCTACACCCAAGGCTGTTGTTGGTCGCCGCGCCCGTCCCCGACCCGGTCGCCCAGCGCGAGCACCGGGAGGAGCGGCGCGGGCTCCTGGCGCGTGAGCGGGCGGAACAGGGCGCTGCTCAACGCGTCGACCACTGCAGCGACCCGGGACAGTTCGGCACGGCCTGCCTCACATCGAGTTCAATGGCCCTGCCCGGCTTCCGTCGGGACGGGGTCCGTGCTCTCCCGCAACTCGCCGAGTATGCGCGCCTGCTCGGCCCGGTAGCGCTCAATGGCCGCGAGTTTGACGCCTTCGTATCCACGGACCGCATCGGGCAGTTCCGCGAGCCGGCGAACCTCGGCCAGGTTCTCCTCGTTCAGGAGCACGAGCGCGGTCTTGATCGACTCCCGGTACTCGGCGATGAGATCGCGCTCGATGCGTCGCATGTGCTGGAGTCCGAACACATCGAGGCGGCTTCCCCGAACGCGCCGCAGCCCACGCAGCAGTTTGAGGACCGGGCGGAACCAGCTTCCGAGAGCGACCTTCCTTTCCATGCCCAGGGTTCGCAGGACGGGCGGGTGCAGACGGTAGGAGCGTCGGCTCCCGCTTCCGAATGCCGCGGTGATGTGGTCGTCCACGGCTGGGTCAATGGCGAGTCGTGCGACCTCGTACTCGTCCTTGTATGCCATGAGCTTGTGGAGACAGCGGGCGACAGCTTCGGTCAGCTCGGTCGAGCTGTCGGCGGCAGCGCGCTCCGTGGCCGCCACCGTCTGGACGAAGTCGACGTAGGCGCGGGCGTAGCGCCTGTCCTGGTAGTCGATGAGGTCGGCCACACGCACCGTGAGGAGGCGATGCAGCTCCGATTTCTTATCATCGGTGACCAACGCCACGAGCTCGGTGGTCCCGGCGGGCAGCCGCAGTTCCACGTCTGGGAGCGTCGGGTCGGCAAGCGTGGCACTCAGCGCCTCGGGGTCGGCGACCGCCTGGCGGCCTCGCCGGAAGGCCTGCACATTGCGTTCCACGGCGACTGCGTTCAGGGTGATGGCCTCTTCGATGGCCGAAGCCGACATCGGCAGCAGCCCGGTCTGGTAAGCGGCGCCCACCAGGAGCATGTTGGCGTACTGCTCATCGCCGAACAGCTGCTCGGCCAGCGCGCCGGAGTCCAGAGCGATGAGCTGGCGCATCGCGTCGTGGACGGCATGACGTACGACATCGGGAGCCGGGAAGCCGACGGCGGTGTCGACCACCATCTGCCCGGTGGGTATCTCGGTCGTGGTCATGACGGCGACGGTGCGGTCCGCGGAGGCGACGGAGAGGTACTTCGGGTCGGTCGCGACGAGCGGATCGCACGCGAGGTAGAGGTCGCACTGCCCCTCGGCGATCTTGGCGCCCTGTTCGACGACACCCTCGGTGATCTTGATGTCGGAGACGACCGCGCCGCCCTTCTGGGCCAGTCCGGTCTGGTCGAGGCTGCGGGCGTGGCGGCCGTCGATGACGGCCGCGGTCGCCAGCACCTGCGAGGTGGTGACGATGCCTGTTCCCCCGATCCCGGTGATCCGCATGCCGAAGGAGTCGGCGCCGACCGCGCGGGCAGGCTCGGCGATGTCGGTGGCCCCCAGGGCGGGAAGCTCGGCGCGCTTCGGCTTGCCTGCGGGTGTGATGGTCATGAACGCCGGGCAGTCGCCGTCGAGGCACGAGTAGTCCAGGTTGCACGAGGACTGGTCGATCCTGGTCTTGCGGCCGAACTCGGTCGGGACCGGGTGGACGGACAGACAGTTCGACTTGCGGCCGCAGTCACCGCAACCCTCGCAGATGCGCTCGTTGATCCACACGCGCGTCTTCGGCGCCTCGGCCTTGCCGCGCCGACGCGCACGCCGTTTCTCGGCGGCGCATTCCTGGTCATGGATGAGGACGGTGACACCGGCAGCGGCCTTCAGCTCCGCCAGCGCCTCCTCGATCTCGGCCCGGTCGAGAACCTTCACCGACTTCGGAAGCCGGGCCCGGGGGATGCGGGCCCTGTCCTCGGTCGTGATGATCACCTTGGCGACGCCTTCGTCGAGGAGCGTGGCGGCGAGCCGGTCGACCGGCAGGGCGCCGACGGCGTCCTGGCCGCCGGTCATGGCGACCGTTCCGTTGTAGAGCAGCTTGAACGTGACGTTCACCCCCGCGGCGACCGCTGCTCGGACGGCCAGACTGCCCGAATGCATGAAGGTTCCGTCACCGATGTTCTGCACGAAGTGGTCGGCGTCGACGAACGGCTCCAACCCGATCCACTGAGCACCTTCCCCGCCCATCTGGGTCATGCCGACGACCGAGCCGACCTGTTCGGGATCCATGAACACGACCATGGAGTGGCAGCCGATCCCAGCGCCGACCAGTGAGTCCCCGCCGGCGGTGGTCGAGGTGTTGTGCGGACACCCCGAGCAGTAGTACGGGCTGCGGGCCAGAAGCGGCAGCGCCAACGTCGTACGCGCTTTGGGCCGCTGACGCCATGCGCGGGCGGCTTCGATGCCGAGCGGAGCGAGCACCCTGGACAGTCCGGTGGCGATGCTGTCCACGTCGAGCTCTCCTGAGCGACTGAACAGCGATCGCCCGTCCTGGTCCTGTTTGCCGTGGACGACCGGGGCGTTGGGGCGGCCGTAGAGGATCTCCTTGACGGCGGTTTCGAGGAACGGCCGTTTCTCCTCGACGACGACCAGCTGGTCGAGACCGTCCGCGAACTCGATGACGGCGTCGCGTTCGAGGGGGAAGATCATGCCGAGCTTGAGGATCCTGATGCCGTACCGTGCGAGGTCTGTGTCGGTGAGGCCGATGATGCGGAGGCCCTCGCGGACGTCGAGGTAGGTCTTGCCGGATGTCAGGATGCCGATGGTGTCCGACGGCCCGTGCTGGACCAGGCGGTTGAGGCGGTTGAGGCGGGCGTACGCCACGGCACGAGGGAGGCGGATGTCGTGCAGGCTGCGTTCGAGGGCCATGAGGTTGGCGCCCAGGAGCATGGAGCTCGGCTTGTGCGGGCTGGGGCTCCCGTCGCCCTCGGTGCCCGTGATCCGATCGCGTGCCACGACGGCCGTGGACGCTGAGTCCGCCACGGCGGTGGTGATCTTCAGGCCCGACCACAGGCCGCTGAACCGGGAGAGGAACTGCGCGTGGAGCCCGAAGTCGAGGACGTCCTGGGCGTCGGCCGGGTACAGCGTCGGGATCGCCAGGTCCGCGAGCGTCGCCTCGCTGGCACACGGCACGCTGGACGACTTGGCTCCCGGGTCGTCGCCGACCAGCGCGACGGCACCGCCGGAAGGGCCGGTTCCCACCAGGTTAGCGTGGCGGAGAGCGTCGGAGGCGCGATCGAGACCGGGGGACTTGCCGTACCAGATGCCCACGACGCCGTCGCACCGCGAAGCGCCGACCTGGCCGGCCAACTGGCTGCCCATGACGGCGGTCGCGGCGAGCTCCTCGTTCAGACCCGGTTTGTGGACGATGTCGTGCTCGTGCAACAACGCCCCGCGTCGGCCCAACTCGATGTCGTAGCCGGCGAGTGGTGATCCCTCGTATCCCGAGACGAATGTCGCGGTACGCAGTCCGTTCGCGTTGTCACGCCGGGAGCGGTCCAGCAGAACGCGGACGAGAGCCTGGATCCCGGAGAGGTGCACGACGCCTTCCTCGCGGCGGTAGCGGTCGTCCAGACGGAAGCGTCGGCTGCCCAGCTGCCCGGTCTCGGTGATGGGTGCAGTCATCGTCCTCTTCCTCACAACAATCTGGGGCTACTAAAGGTCCCGCCCGTCTGCGCGTGCGGAGAGACGGCTTCCTCGCGGTCAGGCTGGTTCGCCCAGCCGAGCAGTCGCCCAGCCGAGCAGCGCGCCGCGGAACGCCGATACCAGTCGGCGCGTGATCTGAGCGGGCGGCAGTGAGAGCGTGTCACGCAGGTCGAAGATCTCCCGAGGGTCGAAGAGGACGTTCCACAGGAAGGCGGCCTCGTCCTCGACGCCGGCGAGCTCGCCCACCCCGAGAATCGCCACGAGTTCGCGGATGGGGCGGGCGAGGGCCTCCGCCTGGCCTTCCAAGTACGGCTCCTGGGCCTTGTACCGCGCGAGGAACCCTTCCGAGGACCGGCGGTGTACCAGCGCCGCGCCTTCGGCGAGGATGAGGTCCACCCAGAAGCCGCAGACACTCTCGAGCAGGGCCAGACCGTTGCTCGGCTGCTCGAGACTGTGATCGCGGAACTTGCTCACGATGTCCCGTCGGTAGGCACCGAGGGCGTCGTCCGCGGACTCGAAGTGCCGGTACGCCGTCGCGACCGACACATCCGCCTGCCGAGCGATGTCGGCGAGGCTGATCGGCTGCTCGCAACGCTCGAAAAGCTCTGCGGCGGCCTGGATCAGCTTGGCGTTGTTCAACCGCTGATCCCTGCGCATGCGCGTCCTCTTCATGTATGCGGCTCATTTCGTGGGCGCCTGCTTGGCCTGCGTGCGCATGCCCTGTTCGGATTCCGCGATCCGCGCCAGCTCGGCGGCGATGTCGTACGCCTTCTTCAGGGGCACTGCGACGACGCCGTCCGCGTCGGCCACGACCACGTCACCGGGGTTGACGACGACACCGCCGATGGCGACGGGCGTCCCGACGGCTCCCGGGCCGTGTTTCCACGGCCCAGCCGGCGTGACCGAACGCGACCACACGGGGAATTGCTGCTGCCGGATCTCGTCGCGGTCCCTGACCGCTCCGTCGACGATCGCTCCCACGGCTCCCCGTGAGGAGAAGTACTGGCTGAGGATGTCGCCCATCACGGCCCGGCCCGGGTAACCGAATCCGTTGATGACGAGGAAGTCGCCGGGTTCGATGTGCGCGACGGCGTCGATCACGGCCAGATCGTCTCCGGCGACCGTCAGCACCGTCAGGGCGCTGCCCACGGCACGGCAGCCGTCCCAGAGAGGTGTGATGCCACCGTCGGGCATACCGAGGCGTCCGAGTGCGTCTCCGATGTTCGCGACCGAGTGCCGCTGGAACTGCGCGAGCAACTCCCCGTCAGGGCGCTGCCACTTCGGGCCGACCTCGATGTTGGGCGAGCCGGCCGATGTCGGCGCGTAGGTCATTTCTGTCCTTCCCCTGTCACGTGATGGATGGGTGCCTGGACGACGTCGATCTCGAGGGAGGCGTCCGGGAGTCCGTGTGCCCGGCCTGTGACGGTGATCCGTCCCGTTTCCCCGGTGGCCCGGACGATCGCCAGGGCACGTCCCTTGAACGACGTGGCGGAATCGTCGAGGAAGCTCTCCTCGGTGGCCGGAGCTCCCGTACCGAATCCCTGGAGGACCCCGGGACCGTCGACCCGGATCGTGATCTTTGTGTCCCGGGCCGGGTTGAGCACACCGTTGCCGTCGACCAGGGTGATGCTGATGTGGGCCAAACGCTGGGGATCGGCGGTGAGTTCGGAGCGGTCCGTCTCCAGGCTCAGGCGCGTGGGCTCGCCGGCGGTGCGCAGCGCCGAGCGTCCCACTTCCGCTCCGTCGCGGTACGCCACGACCTCCAGGACGCCGGGCTCGTAGGGCACGTCGGCTTCGGCGACGAAGTTCCGCTCGGTACCGACGGGCACGGTCGCGACGGTGGTGCCGTTGAGCCGGAACTCGACCTCCTCGGCCGCCGCGTACGCCTCGACATGGAGCGGCGAGCCGTCAGGAACGTCGAAGGTCCAGCTGGGGGAGACATCGGTCCAGGTCCAGGCCCTGGGCTTGATGACGTAGCCGTCCTCGCGGGGGCGTCGCACGGCGAGGTAGGGCGTCCGTGTGAGCCCGTAGACGATCTCGCGGTAGTACGAGATCGGGTGACGCTGTCCGACGATGTCGATGTCCCCGCATTCGGCGGTGAGCCACGGGTAGGGGGCGCGGTGTACCTGCTGGTCCTCGGGATAGACGTGCCGACCGGTTCCCACCTCGCCGAGGAAGTCCCATGCGGTCCAGGTGAAGTCGCCGATGACGTGGGGGTTCTCGGTGACGAGCTGCCACAGCCGGTCGATCTTCGTCGGGAAGGTCTCCGAGCCCACGACGACGCGGTTGGGGTACGCCTCCTCGTCCAGCACGTACCGGCTCTCGCCGTAGTTGAGCCCCACGACGTCGAGAACGGAGGCAGGTTCGGCGAGTCGCTCTCCGACGACCGGCGAGGCCATGAGGGCGTCGATCAGATGTGTCACCTGGCCCAGGTAGTCGTTCAGGCCCCGGACAGGGGCGGCGTCCTGGCCCAGTTCGGCCTTCAGCGCGGGGATCTTGTCGCGGGCGATGTACATGCCCTGGAGCGCGTGGGTGACCAGGCGGGTGGGGTCCTGCGCGCGCACTCGGTCGGCGATGTGGCGGCCCAGGCGCGTGCCGTGCGGGGTTCCGGCTTCGATGATCTCGTTGCCGATCGAATACATGATCACGCTGGGGTGGTTGAAGTCCTTCGCCACGAGCGAGTCGACGTCGCGTTCCCACCACTGCGGGAATCTGCGCGAGTAGTCGTCACCGGACTTCGCGACCGTCCACACGTCGAACAGCTCGTCCATGACGAGCATGCCGAGGCGGTCGCACGCGTCGAGCAGGGCGACGCTCATCGGATTGTGCGCGGAGCGTACCGCGTTGAAGCCCGCGGCCTTCAGCATCCGCACCCGCCGCTCGGCGGCGTCGGCGAAGTCGGCGGCACCGAGGATGCCGTTGTCGTGGTGGATCGCACCGCCCCGGAGCTTGACGGTCTCGCCGTTGATCCGCAGGCCGCGGATCGGGTCGGCGGTGACGGTGCGGATACCGAAGTGCGTGGAAGCCTCGTCGAGCGGGCCGCTGTCGTCGGAGAGGCGCACGGACGCGTGATAGAGGTGGGGTGATTCGACGCTCCACAGTGACGGCCGTTGGACGTACGCCCGCTGGTGGGTGGTGATCCTCTCGCCCGCCAGGAGCGTGACCCGGGCCCGGTCGGACGTCACGACCTCGCCCCCGGCGTCCAGGATCTCGAGAAGCACTCCGACGACGCGGGTGGAGACGTCCTCGTTGACGATCTCGGTCGCCGCCACCACGGTGGCGAGATCGGCGTCGATGTCCGGCGTGGTGAGTCGCAGCCCGGTCGGGGTGACGTGGACGAGGTCGCCGACGAGGACGCTGACGGGGCGGTGGAGGCCACCCCCCGAGTACCAGCGGGAGTCCTGGTGTGCCTGTGCGTCCACCCGGACGGTGTTGGCCCGGCCGTACTGCAGGAAGGGGTCCGCGCTGACGTGGAAGCGGGAGTATCCGCCTGCCCACTGTCCGGCGAGAGCACCGTTGATGTAGACCATCGCGTCGCGGTAGACACCTTCGAACTCGAAGGTGACTCGTTTCGACGCCCATTCCTCCGGCACGTCGAACTGCTTCTCGTAGGTCCACTTTCCGTCGCGGAAGTAGCCCGTCTGCGGTCCACCGGAGTTGTCCGCGGATCGCCCTCCCCCCAGCATGGCGTCGTGCGGCAGGGTGACTTCTTCCTCACCGGCGCCGGCGACCACGATCGCCTCGTGAACGGACACGAGGGGGCCGACGCGCCAGGCGTCGTTGAACGGGATGCGGATCATTGGAACTTCCTTGCTCGATCGTTCTAGAGGGTCGCGGCCGTGGGGTCCCAGTTCTCGTCCAGGGGAGCCGGCGATGCCACGGTGGATTCGAGGGTCAGCGGTGTCCCGGCCCGTGCTGCCTCCGCGATGGCGAGGAGCACGTCGAGAACGTGGCAGGCGAGAGCGCCGGAGGCGCGTTCCGGTACGTCGTCGCGTATCGAGCGAGCGAGCTCCAGCACCCCCACGCCCCGGCCGCAAGTGGACCCGACAGCGGGTACGTCTTCCGGTTCCGCATGGAGAGGGACGAACCTGCCTGTTCCAGCGAAGCGGTTGGGGTCGGGAATCTCGAGTGAGGCTTCCGTGCCGTGCAGTTCGAGGAGGTCGCGGCGGATGCCCGAATCGAAGCTCGTGACGAGGGTGGCCCGAGCGCCGGAGGCGAACTCGAGCAGAGCCATGTGCTGACTCGGTACGCGCACGTCGAACTCGGTCCCGGCTCCCGCGCCGACGAGGACGCGCCTGACGGCTCGTGCGGTTGAGGAAACCGAGCTCACGCGCCGGACGGCACCCAAGGTCTGCACGAGCGCGGTGACGTGGTACGGCCCCATGTCCAGCAGCGGTCCGGCTCCCTGGTCGTAGTAGAAGGCGGGATTCGGGTGGGTGCCTTCCGGTCCTGGGGACTGCATGATCGCGAGCGCGCTCTTCGGTTCGCCGATGCGGCCCGCGAGGACCGCTCGTTGTGCCGCCTGCAGGGCACCACCGAGGAACGTGTCGGGCGCGCAGGCCATGCGAAGTCCTCTCCGGCCGGCCTTGTCCAGCAGCAGTCGTGCGTCGCGGCGGGTGGTGGCGAGGGGCTTCTCGCTCCAGACGTGCTTGCCGCTCGCGAGGATCCGGGCCGACACGTCGAAGTGGGCAGCGGGGACGGTGAGGTTCAGCACGATCTCGATGTCGTCGTGGGCCAGGAGCTCGTGGACGAGCAGGTGCCGCAACCCGAACTGCCGCGCACGGGCACGGGCACGCTCCTGATCGAGGTCCGCTATCGCGACCACGTTCAGATCAGGGAACCGCGTCAGGTTCTCGAGGTAGTGGCTGCTGATGACGCCGGCGCCGATGACGCCGACACCCACTCGCTTGGAGTTCACCGGTCGACCTCCACCAGGTGACGCAGGCTCTGCTGCACGGCTTCGAACGGGTCGCCCGCGTAGTCGTCCAGTTCCACGACGCGGACCGCGTCCGGTGCGGCCTTCAGGATGTCCGCCACCGGCATCGCACCCTGGCCGACCGGCTGCTGCTCCAGGAGGGTTGTGGTGTACGGGCCGTCCTTGAGGTGCAGGAACCTGACGCGCGCCCCGAGCCGGGAGATCAACTCCACGGCGGAAGCGCCACCGACCTCGGCCCAGAAGGTGTCGAGTTCCAGGACGACGTCCTCGTCCAGCGCCTCCGCGAAGACTTCGAGGCCGGTCCTGCCGTCGAAGTCCTGACGGACCTCGTGGTCGTGGTTGTGGTACCCGATGGTGACGCCCTCATCCCGGGCAAGCCTCGCGACGCCGCTCAGACTCGCGGCCGCCGCTTCGATGTCCGCCCGCGTGGTCCAGCGCTGAGCGACGATGTGCGGTTCGATGAGCGTGCCGATTCCGAGCTCTGCTGCCGCGCGGACAGCCGCGGAAGCGTTTCCATCGACAAGGCTCGCGTGTGCGCTGAGCGGGCGCAGCGGTGTCTCGGTCAGCGCACGCCGGTACGCGTCGCGGTACTGCTCGAACCTCCACAGCTCCACGTTCTCGAATCCCATCGAGGCAACACGCGCGAGTGTCCCCGGGAGATCGGTCTCGATGGCGTTGCGCAGCGTATAGAGCTGCACTGAGTACAGGCGCTCCGTCATCCGCGTTCTCCCTGGTCCAGTCCGAGTTCTCCCGCATGAGCCGTTGTCACCGTCTCGGCGAGGACGGCGAGCGCTTGGTCGACCGGTTCCACTGAAGAGGGCAGGTTCAGGAAGCCGTGCAGCACGCCGGGCACCGTGACATGCCGTACGGGTACGCCCGACTTCACGAGTGCGGCCGCGAATGCCTCGCTGCTGGCGCGCAGATCGTCGTACTCGGCGTCGAGTACCAGGGTGGGACAGAGTCCGTCCAGGACGGCGCTCGCGGGGAAGGCGTAGCCGTGCGGATCCGGTGTGCCGCCCAGGTAGTTGGCCGTCATCCCGGCCACGTCCTCCGGCAGGATCCGGACCATGCGCGGCAACGGCGCGAACGCTTCGGCCAGTGCCGGCGCGAGGGGCGGGGAGACGGCGTGCATGGTCGCATAGACCAGTACCAGGGTGGTGGGCAGCCAGTTGTCGTCGTCCCGCAGGCGAAGCACGGCTCCTGCGGCGAGGTTCGCCCCCGCGCTCGCACCGCCGACGGTGATCCGCGCCGGTTCGATGCCGAGCACCGCGGCGTTCTCGCGCACCCATCGGACGCCCGCCACGACGTCGTCGTGCGGCACCGGATACGTCACGCCGTCGACCGCGAGCCGGTAGTCCACGCTCACGACAACGGCGTCGGTCCTGGCGCACACCTCGCGGGCGGTCCAGTCGGCCTCGTGCATGTCGAGGTCGCCGAAGACCCAGCCGCCGCCGTGCACCCAGACCAGGCCGGGGCGAGGCCGCTGCGGTGCTGACGGCGGCCGGTAGACGCGGACGGCTATCGGGCCGTGCGGGCCGGGAATGCTCTCGTCGCTGGTTTCGACGGAGGGCATTGCCGGTGCCGCCTTCCAGGTCCGGTATTCCTGCAGGCGCGGTTGCACAGCCGGATCGGCGAGTGCCTCGCGCCAGGACGGGAGGTCCTCGATCAGGCTGAGCCGTGCGGAGATGCTGGGATGCAGGGCCATCAGGGTCAGGTCTCCAGGGGTGCGGGGGGAATCGGGTGCAGCGCGCGTAGGCGGGAGGAGGTGGGGGATGTCCGCTCAGCCTCGTGGCCGGCCGGAATTGCCGGGCGGGCAGGCCTACTTCACGCTCCCGGCCGCCAGTCCGGAGCGCCAGAACCGCTGCAGGACGAGAAACGCGACGATCAGAGGGATCACCGAGAGGAACGCGCCGGTGATGGTGATGTTGTAGGGGATGCCTTGGTTCACCCCTTCCCGCCAGTTGGCCAGCCCGACGGTGACCGGCTGGAGTTCGTCGCTGTTGAGCATGAGCAGGGGCAGCAGGTAGTTGTTCCAGATGCTGACGAACTGGAACAGGAAGATGGTGACCAGCGCGGGCGACATGATCGGCATGGCGACCCGCCAGAAGATCCGGGCCTCGCCGGCCCCGTCGAGTCGCGCGGCTTCGATCAGTTCGTCCGGTACCGACGCTCCGGCGTAGATGCGTGACAGGTAGACCCCGAACGGGCTGACGACGCTGGGCAGGAAGACGGCCCAGTAGGTGTTGACGAGGTGGACCTGGCTGAACATCAGGTACAGCGGCAGCGCGAACATGACGTCCGGGATCAGGACGGCACCGAGGATGACGTTGAAGGTCAGGTCGCGACCGCGGAAGGGGTACTTGGCCAGCGCGTACCCGGCCATGGCGGACAGCGTCGTGCTCACCGCCGCGCCGCCGACGCTGTAGAGGGCGCTGTTCAGCAGCCACCGGGCGAAGATGCCGTCCTGTTCCTGGAAGACGTCACGGATGTTGGTCCACAGGTCGAAGTGGGAGAACCACAGCCCGTTCGTGGTGAACAGGTAGCCGCTGTTCTTCGTCGCGGTGACCAGCAGCCACCAGACCGGGATGAGCGTGTACAGGGCGAAGAGCGCCATGACCGCGAACACGCCCGCCCGGCCGGCCAGCGATGACGTACGCAGTCGGCCGGGAGGCCCGGCGGCGGCACGTGCTGCTGAGGGAGTGACGGTCGTCATGCGAAGGTGCCCTTCCGCTGGGTGAACTTGAGGAAGCCGAACGACAGCACGAAGGTCAGCAGGGCGAGGATGACCGACTGGGTGGCCGCGTAGTTGTAGTTGTTGATGTCCGCCGACTGCTGCGTGGCCAGGATCGGCGTGTAGGTGGGGGAGACGGTCGGGGCGACCTGACTCAGCACCGCGGGCTCGTTGAACAGCTGGGCGGTACCGATGATGGAGAACACCGTGGTGAGGATCAGCGCAGGCCGCACCGCGGGAATCTTCACGTGCCAGGCGACCCGCCACCCGGAACAGCCGTCCATCACAGCGGCTTCGGTCAGTTCGCCGGGGATCGCCTGCAAGGCCGAGTAGATGATCAGCATGTTGAAGCCGGTCCAGGCCCACGTCATCATGTTGCCGATCGAGGCGAGCACGAGGTCGTCGGACAGGAAGTTCACTTCGAGCCCGACGTGCCGCAGGGCAGCGGTGAACGGGCTGACGCTCGGCGCGTACAGGAACGACCACATGATCGCGGCGATCACGCCCGGCAGCGCGTAGGGCAGGAAGTAGATCTGCCGGAAGACCTTCTTGAACACGGCGCCACGCGAGTCCAGCAGCAGCGCCAGCAGAAGCGCCAGGCCCAGCATCACCGGCACCTGCACGATGCCGAGCGTGAACACCCGCAGGAACGACGACATGAACCGGCTGTCGTGCAGAGCCGTCACGTAGTTGCCGAACCCGGCGAAGACAGTCGTCGACGGTCCCAGTCCGAGGCCGCTGCGGTGCGTCCTGAAGAAGCTCTGGTACACCGCGTATCCGATCGGTGCGAGCATCATCGCCGTGAACAGCAGCCCGAACGGTGCCAGGAAGAGGACCGCGGAACGAGTGTGGCCACGGCCGGGGGTGCGCTTCGCTGCCGAGCCGGCGACGGGGTGGGCGAGAGCGTCGCCAGGCGTTCTTGTCGCCATGCCTGCTCCTTGCTCGAGAAGTGGTCCCGTGACGTGGGGACCGGCTGGTCATTGGTGCTGGTCGGGCTGGTCGTCGCCCTGCGGGGGCGCGGGCGGTGGTGGCACGGGGGAGGACGGACCCCCGCATGTCGGGGCCGAGGGCGTGGAGCGGCGGCGCCGGCGCCCGGCAGGTGAGGAAGGCCGCCGGGCACCCGCCGTCGTTCTCCGCGCGCGTCACTTCCCGACGCTCAGCCCCTGGCTCTTCATGGCCGCGACGGTGCTGTCCTGGACGGAGGTCACGGTCTTCGGGATGGTGCCCTGTCCGGCTCCGGCCTTCTTGAGCCCGTCCTTCATGTCGGACTGAACCTGGCTCATCGTCGGGCCCCACACCCAGCCCGTGCTCGTGTTCGCGGCCGCTGTCTTGAACACGTCGTAGATGTTCTGTCCGCCGAAGTACGCCGACGGCTGGTCCACGGCAGGCAGCTGCTGTCCGCTCTTCGCGGCCGGGTAGATGCCCGTGTTCTTGATCAGATTGGTGACACTGTCGCTGTCGGTGCTCATCCAGGTCGCGAACTCCGTGGCTTCCTTCGGGTGCTCGCAGCCCTTGAGCACCACGGTCGCCGAGCCTCCGCGGTTACCGGCCGCCTGCTGCCCGGCGGACCACTGGGGCATGGGCGCCACGGCCCACTTGCCGGACAGCTCGGGCAGGTTCTTGGAGATCAGCGGAGCCGCCCACACGGCGCTGACGAGCGACAGCAGCTGCCCGTCCTGCACCTTCTTGAACCAGGCCGTGTCCAGCATCGGGTCACTGGTGACCAACTTCTTGTCCAGCAGGCCCTGCCAGTACTGCGCGACCTTGCTCGTCTGCGGGTTGTCGATGGTCACCTGCCACCGGTCGTTCGCGGTACCGAACCACTTGCCTCCGGCCTGCCAGGTCAGCGCCCCCAGGTCATAGGCGTCCTGCGGCGTGGTCGTCAGGTAGGCCGAGGGGTTGGCGCTGTGCACCTTCTGCGCGGCCGCGGCGAAATCGTCCCAGGTCTTCGGGGGCGAGATCTTGTACTTCTTGAACAGGTCGGTGCGGTAGTACATCGCCATGGGCCCGGTGTCGACGGGGATGCCGAACACCCTGTCGCCGACGCTGGACATCTGCCAGGTCCACGGCACGAACTTGTCCTTGGCGGCGTCGGCGTACTGGGAGATGTCCTCCAGTGCGCCGGTGGCGATGAAGTTCGAGAGGGTGTCGTAGCCCACCTGTCCGAGACAGGGTGCGTTGCCGGCCTTCACCGCGTTCTGCATCTTGGCGTAGCCACCGATGCTGCCCGCGGGGATCTGGCTGTACTTGATCTTGATGTCCTTGTGCGTCTTGTTGAACAGCGCTACGGACTTGTCGAGGCCGACCGCCGCCCCCCAGAACTCCACCGTCACCGGCTTGCCGCCGGAACTCGAACCGCCCGAGTCACCGGACCCGCTGCAGGCGCTGAGCGTGACGAGCGAGGCAACGGTCAACATGACCCCAGCCCCCTTCACCCACCGTGAAGCCATGGGAACTCCTTCCGTCGGCCGTCCGCCTTGCGGAGCTTGCCGGTTGATCTGCGAGCGGCGTGTCGCGCACGGAGTCGTTGAGAGCTTCCCGTCATCGGGGACTCATCCCTACGAACACTGCCGAACGGCTTGCGATTGGGGTTTCACTTGAGGTGTGCGCCAGCGCTTGTTGGCCCGTCTGGCCTACGTGATGTGCTGGCCCCGCGGAGCAGGGTCCGAGGTTCGGAGTGCTTGCGTTCGAACCGAGCTGCTCACTCTGAAGTGCGAAGCGAATCTCAGTTGCGTTGACTATGGGGCCGGGTGTGCCGGCTGTCAACGCTTTCTCGTCGACTTTTGGTAAAGAGCTTGGCTCGTCACTGAAAGGGTTGCTGGGCAGCACGGACTTCGGGACCTCTGTGACGCACTCGAGATCTCCGGGGGTCATGCGTATGGGCGTTGTCGGTCAGGCCGATATGTGATCGAAATCGAGGGGGCAGTGCTAAAGCGCTTTGATGACGTGCGTAAAGCGGCGCAGACCTTCTTCGAGTGCCGCTTCGTCCGTGGCGAAGGACAGGCGTACGTGTCCCTCGCCCGACGGGCCGAATTCGGACCCGGCGCGTACGAGCACGCCTCCGTCGGCGAACCGTTGCACGAGTTCGACGGAGGGCAGGGCGCTGTCGATACGGGGGAATGCGTAGAACGCTCCGAGAGGCCGGACGACGCTCACCGCGTCGAGACCGTCGAGGTGCCGCATGACCAGATCTCGGCGGTGCTGGAAGCGCGCCGAGAGTGCGTGCAGATCCTTGTCGGGAATGCGTAGCGCCTCGATGGCCGCGTCCTGGACGAAGGTGTTCAGAGGCCCGTTGATCGTCCGGTGGACAAGGTTGATCTTTTCGGCGACAGCGGGGGCGGCGCAGATGAAACCGATGCGCCAGCCGGTCATCGAGTACGACTTGGAGAAAGTGCCGGAGAGCACCACGCGGTCCCGCACGGAGATCAGTTCGGATGCCGAGGTGAACGCGATCCCGTCGAAGACGATGTCGCTGTATGCCTCGTCCGACAGGAGGTAGAGGTCGGGGTGATCGCGGAGAATGGCACCGACTCCTTCGATATCGGCTTTGGAGAACACCATTCCGGTGGGGTTCACGGGATTGCACAGGATGAGCATCCGGGCACCGGGTGCCGCCGCCGCGAGTTTGTGCAGGTCGATCGAGCCGTCAGGTCGAGTAGAGATCCACTCGACCTCGGCCCCTGCCATGGCTGCGTGGTCCGCGTACAGGGAGTAGGTCGGTTCGGGGAGCAGCACTCGATCGCCCGGGTTGAGCAGAGCGAGGACGGTGGCGGCCAGGCCGGCGCTGCCTCCGTGAGTGACGATGACATTCGCAGGGTCGACCCCGGCGCCCTGGGAACGCGCCAGGTAGGAGGCGATTTCCTGGCGGAGATCCGGAGACCCCGTGATCTGCGAGTAACGAGTGCGACCGGCGCGCAACGCCTGGACGGCAGCTTCCACCACTGGCTGCGGGGTGTTGCTGTCCGGTTCACCCATGGCCAGAGAGATGGCGCCCGGCACCGCGCCGCCCAGCGTTTTGGGCCGCCTCGACGCTGCTCTGATGCGTTCCGGGAGAGAGCCGGCGGTTCGGGAGGGGAGGGCGCTCATCCGATCTCCAGGGAGTCACGAGATATAAAGTGCGAGAACGTTCTCACATCGCGATGGGCGGTTCAAGGGGTGGGGCGCGGCTGGATCTGCCGGAGGCAGGTGGTGGCACATTGCCCAAGCGGGTGCGCGGTGGGCGCTGTGGACGGGCTGGGGTCCGCTGGGCATGCCTGAAGCCCACCGGAGACGCCGTGGGTGGTTGGTTCCTGGTGCTGAGCTACGGCAACCGCGGGGGAGCCGCCCCTCACCGGCTGCCGATCGTGCGCCTCAGGCGCCGGCCCAGCCCTGGAGAGCCCCGTAGTAGGCCGTCGTCAGACGGCTGATCGCTTCCTCCTCCGGGAGGCCGGTGCTGATCAGGTCCAGGATCTCGCGTGGATCGAACATGGCGTTGTACAGGAACAACGCGTGATCGAAATGCTCGTCCGGCACGTCCAGGTGCCGCATCACGCTGCGAATGGGGCGCTCCCAGGCGTCCCGGACCGGGGTGATCACCTCATCGTTGCTGCGCAGGCGGGTGAGGAAGCCCGTGCGCGATCGGATCTGGACCATGGCGGGGCCGTAGCTGCGGACCAGACGAGCCCATTCCCGCACCACGTCCTCGAACAGGGCCGGGCCGGTCTTGGGGCAGTCGTGGCTGTAGTTGCGCAGCTGGACGATCACGCCGAGCAGGTAGGCCTTGAGGAGTTCCTCGACCGACGGGAAGTACCGGTAGGCCGTGGCCAGCGACAGGTCGGCCCGCTCCGCGACGACCCCCATGGTCATCGCGCCGGGCTCGGTCCTGAGGGCTTCCCCCACGGCCTCCAGGAGCTTGCGCCGGTTGCGGACCGCGTCGCGGCGCATGCCGCGCCCAGCACCCTGTTCCTCGTTCTTGACCGTCAGGGGGAGCCTCCCGGGATGCCTCATCGGAGAGAGGTGTCTCACCTCTGGGCAAGACGATAGTGAGGTCCGTCCGAGTCGCTCAAGCGGCGGGGCCCCGCCCGGTGCCGGGATGTGCGTGAAGGGCTTGGCCGATCTTCCTCGGTGTCTCCCCCCGGGCCACAGTCCCGGAGAGCTGGGCGAGCAGATCTCAACGCGGGAGGATCGTCACCTCGGCCCGGTAGAAACGGGAGCTGTTACCCCTGGTGTGGAACGGCACGTAGTCAGGGCTGGGGCTGCCGGCGCCATGGGAAAGATCCAGAAGTTTCTCCTGACACGGCGGATCAGTGACGGGAACCTGAAGCCGCTGCCCTGAGTAACCCGTCCGTCCCGCAGCGCGGGGTGCGCGAGGGGCAGGTGGCTACTTCAAAAGGCTCGACCGGCGAGTGTGCGCTCGCCGGGGATGTGCACACGCCCGCCGACCGCTCCCATGGCCGTGGGGGCGGTCGGCGGGCGTGATCGGCGCTGCCGTCGTACGGGTTACGCGGCGCTGCCCTGGGCTTGGGTGGAGATGTCGGCCCATTCCTGCCAGGTCTTGAGGCGCTCGGCGTAGACCTGGGGGACGAGGTGGAGGGGGGCGGTGCCGAAGAAGACGCGCAGGGGCGGGTTGTCGGAGTCGACGATCTTCAGCAGGGCGGGGCCGGTTGCGGCGGGGTCGCCGGACTCGACGTCACTCCAGGCGGCGGCGACGGCGGTGCGCAGGTCGTCGTAGGCCGGCAGCTGTGTGGCAAAGGTGGCGGAGGAGCCGGCCCAGTCGGTTTCGAAGCCGCCGGGTTCGACGAGGGTGACCTTGATGCCGAAGCCGGCGACCTCCTGGGCGAGGGCCTCGGTCAGGCCTTCCAGGGCCCACTTGGAGGCGTTGTAGCCGCCCAGGTTGGGGAAGGAGGTGACACCGCCGACGGTGGAGATCTGCACGATGTGGCCGCTGTTCTGGGCGCGCAGGAGGGGCAGTGCGGCCTGGGTGACCCACAGGGCGCCGTAGAAGTTGGTCTCCATCTGGCCGCGGACCTGCTGTTCCGTCAGCTCCTCGACCGCGCCGAACAGTCCGTGCCCGGCGTTGTTGACGATCACGTCCAGGCGGCCGAAGTGCTCGTGCGCCCGCTGGACTACCTCGAACGCGGCGGCCTTGTCGGTGACGTCCAGCTTCAGCGGCAGGACCGCGTCACCGTGGGCGGCCACCAGATCCGCCAGTGAGTCGGTGTTGCGGGCGGTGGCCGCGACCTTGTCGCCACGCTCCAGGGCCGCCTGGGCGAACTGACGGCCGAAGCCACGCGACGAGCCGGTGATGAACCAGATCTTGCTCATGGGAAAGCTCTTCTCTTCGAGCTGAAGTCTTATGGGAAGACTTTACATCTAGCTGAGACTGAGTATCAAGTCGAGTTGCGGGATCGGAATCGCCGGGGCAGTAAGAGTGGCCGCTGCCCATGCCTTGGTCAGTCGCGAAGGACCATCAGTGCCATGTCGGGGCGCCGCCCGCCCTGTTTGTCCGAGCGGTGCCCCGACACGTTCCGGTCAGACGCGGCGGCGGGTGAAGCGCTGGTTGGGGTTGCCGCTGTAGGTGTACTGGGCGATGCGCGCGCCGTCGGCGGTGGAGTACTCCCAGACATCCATGGCCAGGCCGGACTCCCGGTTGACGAGGCTGATCACGCCACCACCGTGATCGACCACGCGCCACTGCTGGCTGGTGGCGCCGGTGTCGGCTTGCTGGACGACATCCGCGCCGGTCGCGCTGCCGGTGGGCTGGAGGAACAGGCCACTGTGCAGTGCCATGACGCGGACGTGGCCGTTACCGGCGTCGACGAACTCGAACTGCTGGTTGGGGCGACTGCTGGTGGTCCGCTGGACGAATAGTGCGCCGGCGGCGGTGGAGGCCCCGTTGATCTCGGCGGCCTTGCCGCTGTGCTGGGCCAGCAGGGTGTAGAGGCCCGGGCCACCGGAGGAGTCGCCCAGCTGGGCTTCCCACCTGGTGTTGGACCCGGACGCGTCAGCGGGGAGGCGGTCCCGTGCGGCGGTGTCGCCGTACATGGTCCAGCGGGCCCAGTCGACGACGGTCCTCGGGAAGCGCTGGTCGCTCCAGAAGCTGGTGTGGCTGCCACCGACGAAGGTGAGGAACGCCTTGGGCCAGGTCATCTCCGAGTACGCCTGCCGGGCCGAGGAGTACGACGTGGTCGAGTCCCGGTCACCGTGGACGAACAGGACCTTGGCCGAGACCGAGGCGGCGGGGTTTCCCATGTCCACGCAGGACTGCGGGTTGGCGGAGACGATCCGGCTGTCGGGCCAGGAGGTCAGCAGACCGTGGGTGACCATGCCGCCCAGGGAGTGGCCAGAGACGCCGACGCCGTTGCCGGTGTTGAGGTGCCCGGCCAGCGGTCCGCTCGCGTTGAGCGCGAGGGTGTTGGTGAGGATCTGCGAGACGTCCTTCGAGGTGTTGCCGTTGTTGACGTCGGTGAAGTTGTGGTTGAAGTGCGGGGCGGGGACGACGAAGCCCGCCGAAGCCAGGGCCCGGATGATGAACAGGGAGTTCTGCGGGCTGCTTCCGTAACCGTGGGTGAAGTTGTAGACGGGGAAGACCCCGCTTGCGACCGGGGCGTCCGTCACCGGGCTACCGCCGGCCGTGCCGGTGGCCGGGTAGTAGACGTAGGTGGTGCACGGGCGGCCGCCGCGGGTCCAGTTGTACCGGCGCACGCCGACCGCGAACGGCGTGGTCGGCGCGGTGCCCAGCGGCCCGGCGGCGGCCGGTGCCTGTCCTGCCCCGAGCAGGGACAGGCCCACGCCCGTCGCTCCGGCCGCGCTCATGCTGAGGAAGGTCCGTCGTCGCAGGGTCATGGTGACTCCTTGGGTGCGGAGATGGGTGGGGGGTTCGGCGTTCGGCTGGTCCCGTGGCCGAGTGCGTCCCGTCGGCGACAGCGGCCGACAGGTCGACGGTGCGCACGGCGCAACTGCCACCGGGTGAGCGAAGCACTGCTGTGAAGCGCTGATGATGCGCCGGTGCCGTCGTCGTCCCGGCGGTGTGACTTCGGTGAAGCAGGCTATGAGGTGGTCACGTCGTGTTCGCTCTGCTGGGCATGACGTCGATGACTGCCGTGACCGGTCCTGCGGCGGTCGTCCCGGTGACTGTCACCTCACCGGGCCTGTCGATCGCGCCGGGTGGCAACGGCTGCCAGCGGACGGGGACATTGGTGATCTTGTTGTTGGCGGTGGTGAGCATGCGGACGGAGGAGGGCAGCTTCGGGGCGGCTCCCACCACGGTGGAGGTGTGGACGGTGTCCTGGAGGATGTGCTTGGCGCGGCTGGCGTTGAAGACGTTGATGGACGCGTGCGGCTCCCACGTGTTCGCCAGTCCGGGCACGGCCCGGAACATCGGCTGGTAACCGGCCGGCTCCCACACCAGTGCCTCTGAACCTCGGTTGTCGACCACGTCGTTGGCGGCCTGGAACACCCTCCGGATCGCGTCCGCCTGTCCCTGAACGGTCCGCGGGTACGGCGAGTTGGGCAACGGCGAGCCGTCGCCGCCCGACGCGGGGTAGGCGGTTTCTGCGATGTCGATTTCGTAGTCGGGGTAGGTGGTGGCCATGGTGTTGAGGTTGAGATCCAGCGCCTCGGGCGTGCCGTGCCATTCCGGGTAGTACGAGACGGCCAGCACGTCGGGGTTCTGCCCCTTCGCCTTCACCCGGGTGAGGAACTGGTGCCAGAACTCCATGGTTTTGGCGAGCTTGTCCTTGTCGACGATCACGTGTATCTCGACCTTGGAAGTCGGTGACGCGTCTCGGACGGCCTTGATCCCGGCCGCGGCCAGGGTGGTGAACCGGTCCCACGACTGGTCGTAGAGCTGCCGCTCCACCGGGTCGGTCGACCGCCAGTACTTCCACAGCAGGCCACCACCGGGCTGGGACTGGTAGATGTCGGCCTGGTCGACGAAGTACGGCGGATTCGTCGTGCCGATGCGGGCCGCCTCGCTGCCGTACATGAAGCCATTGATGATCTCGTTGCCGACGGCCACCTTCTCCGGCGTGGTGCCCTGCCGGATCAACCGCTTCAGATAGTCGGTGGTGAAGTCGTACACCGTCCGGGACAGGTCCGCGAACTTCAGCTCGGCCCAGGCGCGTGGTTTCGGTTGCTTGCTCGGGTCCGCCCACGAGTCCGCGTAGTGGAAGTCGATCCCCAGGCCCATGCCCCGCTGCTTGATCCACTTCGCTGAGGCCAGCGAGCGCTCCGGGCCCTGGCGCGGTACCGGCGTCGGTTGGCCGGTGCTCTCGCTGCGCGGCTCGTTGAATATCCGCAGCCGGCTGTACGCGATGCCACGGTCCTTGGCCACGTCGAGCAGGTGTGGCCCGGCGCCGCGGTTCTCGGCGAGGGGGTCGACCCAGTACTGCTGGTCCTGGACGTCGTCCATCCAGGACAGATCGGCGCCGAGGGTGAGGTCGTCGCGCAGGTAGTTGAAGACCTGGAGCTCGCTGACACCTGCCCGGGCCCGGGCAGGGCCACCTGTGAACGTCAGCCGGACGAAGCGCGTTCCCGGCCGTGTGAACAGGTGCACTTCCCCTCGCGACACGGCTCGGTTGTGGGACCTGTCGGCGATGGTGTTCCACCGGCGACCGTCGGATGAGGCCTCGATGACGTACTGGTGGGCCACGCCACGGTCCGGGAAGAGCACCTTGACCTTGCGCAGGTTGTCGTAGGTTCCACCGAGGTCGGCGGTGAGCCACTGACGGGCGCCGGCACGATCCGGGTGCCAGGACGTCGCCGGGTCGCCGTCGATGGCCAGACGGGCGTGGGACGAGGCGGTGGCGGCCGTCGCCGAGGCCCAGGGCTTGGCGGCGATATTGCTTTCGATCGGCTTGATGTCCGCGGTTCCGAAGGTCGCGTGGGCCGGCTCGGGCACCATGAGTAGATTCGCGGACACCATGGTGACCAACGTTGTCGTGACCGCGATGGCGCGGGGGAGACGCGTTCTGCTCATGTCCTTCTCCTGACGATGTCACGTACGGGCGGCATGGGCTGTTCCGTACGCTCTGCCGGTCGCAAAGGCCGGCAGAGCACGGAATGTCAGTCAGCCGACATCGAGGTAGTCGACGTTGGGCAGTCCGGCTGCCGTGGTCGGATCCCACCGGATGGTGTTGCTGCCGGCGTTCAGCGAGACGGTCACGGTCTTGGTCGTCCACGTCGTCCACGCACCGGTGGACTCGAACGACACCGTCCCCACCGTGGATCCGTTGACGACCAGGTTCGCCGGCCTCGCACCGCTGGTGGCGCCGTTGGCGAACCGGATCCCCAGCGTCGCCGTACGGGCGGTCTCGGAGTGCACGGTGAACTCCGCGAAGGCCCCCGCGGTGGCATTGCCGTTGCAGAACCCGCTACCGGAATAGCCCGCTTGGTTCGAGTCGATCGTGCCCTGGCACTGCGCCGGAGCGGTCTCTGCCTCGTAACGCCCCGGAGGTGCTGGTGTGCCGGCCGAGGTCTTGACGAGTGAGAGCTGGTCGACGGTGACGCCGCCCGAACCCGACGCCCGCACGGTGACGGTGGCGGCCCCGCCGGGCAGCTCGATGCCGGTGAGCTCGCGCTTGGCCCAGCCGCTCGACGACGGTATGCCGAGGGTGCGTTGGCTGCCGTCGGCGCCGGTGATCACGACCTGCCCGGCGCTGCCCCGAGCGTGCAGGGACAGGGTGTAGGTGCCTGCGGGCACCGACTCGATCCGCTGCTCGACGCCGCCGCTGTTGCTCACCTGGAGGGCGAAGCGGGACCCGTTCGCACCACCGTTGACGTTGGTCACCGAACCGCTGAGGTTCCGCCATCCCCGAACGCTGGAGACGATGACGCGGTCGGCCTGGATGTCGGGGTTGAGGATGTAGTTGTTCGCCGGTCCGACGCGCCACTCCCCGGTCGTGGCGTTGAACTGCCACTGGCTCACCGAGTGGAACTGTGGCCTCGCGCCGGTCTTGGTCACCGGCATCCACTGGTTGTACCCGATGCCGTTCCAGGCGAAGTCGGCCCAGCGGTCGCCGGCGAAGATCACTGTGTTCTGCTTGGTGCCCTTGACCGTCACGAAGAACCCGGTCTGGGTCACGTGGCTGTAGTCCATCTCGGTGCCGGGAAGCGTGTACTCGCCGGTGTAGGAACCCTGGATGTTGCCGCTGGTCGACTCCAGGACGTGCGCCACCGAACTGTTCCAGCCGTGCAGGTCCGACGCCGCGTGGTAGTACTTGCCGTCGAGTTTGAACATGGCGTTGCCCTCGCGGCCGGAGGAGTTCTGGCCGATCTGCACGCCGGGCTCCGCCCGCAGTGAGTCGGACTCCCTGAGCTTGCTGACGAAGGCGCGACCGCGGCCTTCCCGGTTGGAGAAGATCAGGTAGTCCTTGCCGTCGTCGTCGGTGAAGACGGTCTGATCGCCGGTGCCGGTCGTGGGCGAGTTGGTGATCTGGGTCTGGAAGTAGCCGTAGTCGAAGGCGTCGGTGGGGGAGTCACCCTGGAGGAACAGGACCCCGTGCCCGCCTCCGACGTAGGCCTGGGTGGCGAGCACGTACTTTCCGGTGTTCTCGTTGTACGAGACCCCGAGCCGCCCGACCCATCCTGCCTGCCCGAGGGTGGCGCCGTTCTGGATCCGGGTCGAGCGCGTCGCGACGTTGTTCTCGAACTTCCAGTTCACCAGGTCCTTGGACGAGTACACGGGGATCGAGACGAAGCTGACGTTCCCGTCGTACTTAGTCGTCGGATTGGCGCGGTAGAGCTCGGCGCCGGTGTAGTGCACGCCGTACCAGTAGTAGGTGTCACCGAACTTGAAGACCCCGCCGCCCTGCGAATAGATGGGGTTGCCGCTGGTGTCGTTCCAGAAGGTGTTGTTCGTGATGGTCTGGAACGTGCCTTCGTCAGCGGCCTTCAGATCGGCGGCGGCGGTCATCAGCGCCGTCTTCGCGTCGGCGACGTCCGACGTGGTGGCCGAAGTGTCGCCGGCGACCTCGGCCGCGGCGGTCAACGCCTTGGCGAAGGGCTTCCAGGAGTCAGCCGTGTACTTCGTCGGAGTGCGCGTCTGGTAGTCGGACACCAGGTACTCGAGGCCGCGATCCACCACCGGTCCAGCAGCCGCCCCCTGGTCCTGGAGCTCCGTTGCCTGTCTCTGCGGCGCGGGTGTCTCCGCCGCGGCGGTGCTCGCCGAGAGTGGTGCCGATAACGCCACGGACAACAGCGCGGCGGCAGCCAACTTCCAGTACTTCGAGACGACATGCGATCTCTGCTTCACGGGGTCACCTTCCGTCGTTCTCAAAGGCGCCGAGATCCGGCGCACTTCCGCTGAAGGGCAGTCCCACGTCGGCGCCCTTGTCGATCAGGGCACTGTTCGCCGCGAGACGGAGGTGGGGCAGCACGGGCAGGGCCCCGTCGCTCTGGCGGGGCGCGTCCCAGCCGGACGTCGACACACTGCGGAACTGGGAGTCCGACAGGGGAACGCCGAGGTTCCAGGAGTTGTACGCGGCGTTCGTGCCGCTCATGTTCGACGTCGCCGTTCCCGTGTAGGCGACGTTGTTGCGCAGGGTGCCCCGGCCGACGGCGGCGCCGCGCGAGTCGATTCCCAGCATGTTGAAGTTGGGGTGGTTTCCGTAGCCGGTGTTGTTGAAGAAGTCGTTGGCCACCGGGTGGTGGTTGGCGTAGAAGCCGGCCGCCTTGTTGAGGAACGCCACCGAGGAACGGACGGTGTGCTTCGGCGCGTTGGCCTCGTAGTCGCCCCCGTAGCCACCGGACTTGAAGCCGGCTCCGTTGCCGGAGGGCGTCGTCGTCCCCGGAACGTACCCGTTGCGCCAGGCCCACGAGTTCTCGATGAGCACGGGAGAGTAGGTGGAGATGAGGTCGAAACCGTCATCGGCGTTCCACCACGATCGGCAACCCCGGAACACATTCGTGGGGCGGCCGGCCGGCGTGTAGTGCGAACCGAGTCCGTCGGCGTTCTCGCCGGGCCCGTCGACGCTGCGCGGGTCGTAGTTGTCATGCGCGTCCGAGTTGAGGACGAGGTTGCCGCCCCCGCCGCTGATGAACAGGCCGGTACCCATGTGGTGGTGGGTGTTGATCTGATCGAAGACGTCGTTGCTGCCGGAGACCCAGATCCCCCAGGACTCGGCGTTGCGGTTGTTGTTCTGGGGAACGCCCTTGACCTCCAGTCCTTTGAGGTGGATCCAGCTGCCGGTGACGTCGAAGCCCTTGATGCGGCAGTTATCCGTCATCCGCGAGAAGTCGAAGACCGGTTTCTCGCCCGGCTGGGCCCAGTACCGGATCGGGATGCCCGAGCTGCCGCTCTTGTTGAGAGTGATCGCGTCGACCTTGGCGGTCTGGCTCGAACAGGCGCTGTTCGCGCGGGTGTAGGCGTAGGTGCCGCCCCGGAAGTAGACCGTGTCGCCCGCCGTGGCGACGGCCTGTGCACGGGCGATCGATGCCCACGGAGCGGCCTGCGTACCTGCTGCTCCGTCGTTTCCGTTCGGGGCGACGTAGTAGGTGTTTCCGGCCGCCGCGGCGCTCGCGGACGCCGAGCCGGGGATCATGGCGACGGAACTCGCCGTGACCAGCGAGAGCAGGAGGGCAGGGGTGCCGAACTTCGCGGTTCTCACAGTGTCATCTCCCGAGTCAGATGTCGTCCCGTGCGGCAGTGGGGCTCGTGCCTGCCTGGAGTACTCAGCGCAGGCGAAAGCTGTTTTCGAAGCGCGGGACCAGGCGCGTGTCTTTCAAGAACTTCATGGCGCCGGCGGCCACGTTGGCGATGAGGCGGCGCGAGTCGATCAGGAAGACCCCGACCAGTGGGATCACTGACACGAGGGCTCGGACCGTCCTGTCGGCCGGCGCCCCGGAGGGCTCCCGACATGTACGGAGTGATCATCAGCGTCCGCTCAGCCGGGCGGAATCGGCGCGATGTGGCGTTGCCTTCAGGGAGTTGGTCGCGCCGAAGACCGAGGGCACGTGGCGGGTGGCCGACCAGTCGGCGGCTTTTGGCAACGTATTGGCCGTCCCCGGCCATGAACTTGCTGCCCAACCGGCTCAGTTGGATGCTCCAGACGTGGCGGATGTTGGGGCAGATCACCGCGCGCTCCTGGGATTTCCGCAGGCTGATGCGGGGATTGCCTCACCCGTCGTACCAGAGTCCGGGCCCGCCTTCGTCGCACGCCGCGGCCCGGTCGGAGCCAAGCCGCTTCCGCACGCCACCGTCAGGTAGGGACGACTGCGACCTCGGTCTGCGGCACCGCTGTCATTGAGGGCACCCGCGAACCGACCGGTCCGGTTCGCGCCCACCGCCGCGTGCTACCTGAGATACGCGGCGAGCGGGAGGTTCTGGCGGCGCACGTCACCGGCGACGAGCCCTGCGATCCGCTGGGCGCCGTAGGTGTCGAAGTGGGTGTGGTCGTTGCAGAAGAAGGTGCCCAGGGGACCGCTGCCTCCGTAGTCGCCGTTGTTCGGGCAGAAGCGCAGGCTGTTGTAGAGCGAGACACTGAGCGTCTGCAGGTCGATGACGGGGGCCCTGGTGGCGGATCCGGCGGCGAAGGTCTCGGCGACGAAGCCGCGGTTCTTGGTCGCTGTGCCGCCGGAGCAGGTGATGGCGGCCACCGGGGTGAGCAGCACCGGGTGTGCGCCCCGGGCCAGGGCGGCCTGCGCCATCATGGTCATCAGCTGTTGGTACCTGGCCGGGCCGACGTGCCGGGGGCAGGTCGAGGAGGAGTCGTTGATGCCGAACTGGATGAACAGGTAGTCGCCCGCCTTCATTCCGGTGCTCGAGTTCAGCATCGCCTGCCAGCGGGACGAGTACGAGGTGGAGGTGAGGCGGCACTCGCCGTCCGAGCCCTTGGTGCTGCTCACGTTCCCCTCGTACAGCCAGGTCTGGATGCTCCGGCCTCCCACGGCCTGGTTCTTGACGGTCACGTCACTGTTGAACAGGGCGTCGAACTGGCTGCCCCAGCCGACCGGACAACGGCCGGAACTCGGGTTGGCCATGGTGGAGTCGCCGGCCAGCCACACGGTGACCGGCGCGGCGACCGCCCGTGTGGCCGAGGTCTGGGTGCCGGAGGCACTGGTGCAGTTCGTGGTGACGCGGCCCGCCGCGGATGCGGCGTTGACACAGAGGATCGACAAGGCGATCACGAGCGCGGTCGTGATGAGAATCCGTAAGTTCCTCAACGGGTCCCTCCTTGGGACTGGCGCCGGGCGGCGGTCAGCGCAGGTAGGCGGCCAGGGGCAGGCGCTGCTCGCGGATGCTCTGGAGCACCAGCCCGCCCATCTGGCTCGCGCCGTACTGCGAGAAGTGGGTGTTGTCGGTGACACCGTCGACGGACGAGCGCAGGAAGAGCTGCGCGGAGGCGGACGGGCCGAGGGACTCGACCAGCGTCTTGCTCTTGGTGGTCAGATCGATCACCGGAACCCTCTGGGCCGTCCCGACCGAGCGCATCTCGGCGGGCAGGTTCACGCCGACGCCGTTGACGTGCAGGGCTGTTGACGTGAGCCGGCTGCCGTCGAACAGCCGGCGGACCGGCGGGGTCACCAGGACCGGGACGCCGCCCTTCGCACGGACCTGCGTGATCATGGAGGTGAGGTTGCTCCGGAAGGCCGACGCGCTGGTCTGCTTGTCGTTGTGGCCGAACTGGATGAACACCGCGTCGTTTGCCTTGACCTTCGACAACAGCGCTGGGAGGAGCGCCGAGTTCCTCAGAAAGCTGCCCGAACTCTCCCCCGAGTCCGCGTAGTTGGCGACCGACGCTCCTGGCCCCACCGCCGGCGTGATCATCTGGCCCCATCCCGTGTACGGGGCCGCGGGCTGGTCGCACACGGTCGAGTCACCGGCGAGGTAGGCGACAAGCGGCTGGGTCGCCGGTTTCACGGAGACGGCCGACACCTGCGGGTTGGTGCCCGCGAACCGGATGTCCAGCCCGGGGTTTCCGGTGCCGCCCTGGCCGGTCGGCTGCCCTTCCGGCTGCCGTACGTTGACCGTGAACGAGTACGTGGCGTTGGCACCGGCCGCCGTTTTCGTCGCCGGAAGCATCAGGCGCCGGGCCTCCACCCACATGTCGGTCTCGGCGGCAGTGGCACCGCCGATGGAGACCGTCACGTCGTAGTTGCCGGGTGAGACCGCGTAGTGACACTTGATCGGCGCAGTGCCGGAGCAACCGGCCGGCAGCGCCCGCGTGGCCGCTTCGGCGTGCGGCGCACCGGTGCCGACCAGCGTCGCAAGAGTCAGCAGACCCGCCACTCCCAGCTTGACCCCGTGCCTTTCGAGACCTGATGTCATGCCCATTACAATCACCAATCCCCATCCTTGACCGGAGAGTTGCCCGGGTTGAGGTCCATGGCCCGTTGCTCACGCCTGGGTGAAGCCGTTCATGATCGCTGTGGGCCGTTTGCTGGAGGAGTCCCAGGCGCCCATGTTGTAGCCGGTGAACGGGGACATGCACTCCGGCTCCCAGTAGAAGATGCCCTGCCCGCCGTTGGCCTTGAGGGCCTTGATGTAGGCGACCAGCGAGGCCTGGGTGGCGGAGACCCGGTCCACCCGGCCACCGAACTCGCTCTGCAGGAACGGTTTGCCGTAGGCGGCGGAGATCTTCTTCATGTTCGCCACGATCCCGGGGGCGAGGTCGGCACTGCCGTAGGACGAGAACACCGACATGTCCCACTTGCCACCGCTCGCCGCGAAGCGGCTGAAGAACGTCGTCATCACGTCGTACTTCTGCGGCTGGGCCAGGTGGATGCACACCGTAGAGTTCGGCGACACCGCCTTGACCTGGTCGTATGCGGCGTTGAGCAGTCCGGTCATCTGCGCCCCATTGGAGACGCTGCCGACGGGGCGGCAGATCCCGCTGTTGATCTCGTTGCCGATCTGGACCCAGGTGGGGAGCACGTCGTTGCTCCTCATGACCGTCATGGTCTGGTTCACGTACGTGCCCATCGCGGTGCGCATCTGGCTGTAGCTCATGTTCCGCCAGGCCGCGGGCGGGTTCTGCACGCCGACGGAGTTCCAGGTGTCGCCGAACATGTAGTCGAGCATGATCGACATGCCGGCGGCCTTGACCCGCTTGGCGAAGGCGGCGACCTCGTTGATGCCGCAGTGCCCGTTGGCCGGGTCGTTGGACGGGTTGACGAAGGTACGCAGGCGTACGGCGGTGATGCCGTAGCCCTTGAGGATCGTCAGCAGGTCCTGGGTCTGCCCGCTCGCGTTCTTCCAGGAGTAGCCGCGAGCCTCCATCTGAGGTGCCCAGCTGATGTCGACGCCCTTGACGAAGCTCGCGGCGGCCTCGGCAGGCGTCTCGAGTTCAGCGAACGCGGCGGCCGTGACAAGTGCCCCGGCGGTCGCGGTGGTGGCCCTGAACAGGGTTCGCCGGCTGATGCGCCCGGCAGCTGGTGTGGGGGGGTGCGGGGACATGGTGGGTCCTTTCCTTCCGCCGGCCGTGGGTGAGACGTCGCGGTCGGCGGAGAGCTGATCAGTGAGAAGGAGACTTCCCGGAGCGCGGCGGGTGATGGGGGCAACTGGCGCTCAGGCTCAAGGAGTTGGTGTAGCGCGTGCGATCCAGCCGATGCTGCCTCCCTCGGTGCGGCGACAACTGAGGCAGGACTGTTGCGAGTGGCACGTGTCGGAGGGGGCGGCCTTGGCATGCCAGGGACGCTCCTCGAGGTCGGAGCTGTGAGCGATCACAGAGGTGTGGCGACGAAAGTGCGCAATCGCATCACAATGAACCGGAGGTGCATCACGCAGCTTCTCGATCGGGCACGAAGCTGTCAACCATTGCTCACCGATCCAATGGAAGAAGCGGTGCGATCCTGTGGGCGGGTGCTTGCCGTGCCTCGGCTGTGGGCCGTCTGAACCGGTTGGAGTCATCCCAGTTCAAGTGCCCTTTCAGAAGGAATGCGGCGACGGGGAAGAGGCTGCGTACGGGCGTCTCGTCGGCTCGCACTCGAACACACTCGAACAGGGAAAGCCCACAGAATGCTTGACGGGCTATCAGCGGATTCCTACCCTCGCAGCGAATGGGAGCGTTCCCACGATGGGTCAGGCCGCCCTCTCCGTGTCTTCACATCACCCCCCCACACATCGGAGGTCATCGTGACCGATCCGCACCGGCATCCGCGCACGGCATCGCCCCCGAGGCGATGCCAACGCCGTACGAGCAAGCGGCTGTTCCGCGGCCTGACGGCCGCGACCACACTGGCCCTCTCCGCACTCACCGGAGTGCCGCAGGGCGCGCACGCCGCCACCGCGCGGCAGGCGGAACGCCTGGATCGGGGCCTGACCAGCGTCCACACCGGCAGCGGGAACCTGGTGTCGTGGCGGTGGCTGGCCACTGACCCCAACGACGTGGCCTTCAACGTCTACCGTGGTGCCACCAGGCTCAACTCCGCGCCCCTGAACAGCTCGACGAACTACCTGGACGCCGGCGCCCCGGACTCGGCCGACTACACGGTGCGCGCGGTGGTGAACGGCATCGAGCAGGCGCCGTCCGAACAAGCCCTTCAGTTCCGCACCGGGTACAAGGACGTGCCGATATCCCCGCCGCCCGGGGGCACTTCACCGGGCAACTCGCCGTACACCTACGAGGCCAACGACGCCTCCGTCGGCGACCTCGACGGCGACGGCGCCCTGGACATCGTTCTGAAGTGGCAGCCGACGAACGCCAAGGACAACTCCCAGTCCGGGTACAACGGCAACACGGTCGTCGACGGCATCAAGCTCGACGGGACCCGGCTGTGGCGTATCGACCTGGGCCGCAACATCCGCTCCGGCGCGCACTACACCCAGTTCCAGGTGTACGACTACGACAGCGACGGCAAGGCCGAAGTCGCCATGAAGACCGCCGACGGCACGAAGGACGGCACCGGCGCGGTCATAGGCAGTTCCTCGGCCGATCACCGCAACTCCTCGGGCTACGTGCTGTCCGGCCCCGAGTACCTGACGATGTTCAACGGGCAGACCGGCAAGGCGATGCAGTCCGTCGACTACGTCCCAGCCCGAGGCACGGTGTCGTCCTGGGGCGACTCGTACGGCAACCGCGTCGACCGCTTCCTCGCTGGAACGGCGTACCTGGACGGCGCCCGTCCCTCCCTGATCATGGCCCGCGGTTACTACACCCGCACCGTGATCGCTGCCTGGGACTGGCGGAACGGGCAGTTCACCCGCCGGTGGACCTTCGACTCCAATGCCAACAGCGGCTACGCCGGCCAGGGCAACCACCAGCTGTCAGTCGCGGACGTGGACGGAGACGGCAAGGACGAGGTCGTCTACGGCGCTATGGCCGTCGACGACAACGGCAACGGACTGTGGACGACACGGAACGGCCACGGGGACGCGATGCACGTAGGCGACCTCGACCCGTCCCGTCCGGGTCTGGAGGAGTTCAAGGTCGACGAGGACAGCTCCAAGCCCTCCTCCTGGATGGCGGACGCGAGGACCGGCCAGATCCTCTGGTCCACCCCGGCCGGCGGTGACAACGGCCGGGGCGTGTCCGGTGACATCTGGTCCGGCAGCGCGGGCGCCGAGTCGTGGTCGTCGCTCGTGAGCGGCGTCCGCAACCCCAAGGGCACGGTGGTCGCCAGTCGCAAGCCCGGGTCCAGCAACTTCCTGGCGTGGTGGGACGGCGACACCACCCGCGAACTCCTCGACGGCACCCACATCGACAAGTACGGCACCTCCGGCGACACCCGCTTGCTCACCGGCTCCGGGGTCCACTCCAACAACGGCACCAAGTCGACGCCGTCCTTGTCCGGCGACATCCTCGGCGACTGGCGCGAGGAGGTCATCTGGCCGACGTCCAACAACACGGCCCTGCGGATCTACTCCACGCCCCACCAGACCAATACGCGAATCACGACCCTCCTCCACGACACCCAGTACCGAACGGCCCTGGCCTGGCAGAACACCGCCTACAACCAGCCCCCACACCCCAGCTTCTTCATCGGCGGCAACATGCCCACGCCACCTCGCCCCACCGTCGCGCTGCCGAACAGCCTCTGAGCTGGACAGCCGACTTCCCTGATGCTTGAGCGAGTTCAAGCATCAGGGATCTGGTGTTCGTCGAACGAGTGGAACCTGGCACGGGTAACGCAGCACTGGCAGTGGTGCACGCGCCACGCTGATGGTGTTCTTGGAGCGGGCGGCGCGGAGCGTAGTCACCTGGCCGTAAACACGTCTCAGTCCCAGGGCTCTATCTCTGACCAACCGGCATCCGCAAGACCTCCTCCGACCGGGATCCCGGTTCTGCGTGAGAGGGGTTCAGTCGCTTGCCCGAGACCTCACCGACCATCCCGCGCAGCTCACCTCATGCCGTGCCCGCAACCGGCGAAATTCTTCGCACGTCAACGGCCTCGCTAACTAGCGAAGAGAGTTGCACGTCGTCGGGCTCCTGCCGACACTCACCCGCAGAACGCCGGTGACTGTCGCAGCCATCCGGCCCGGTTCGGCGTATCGATCGCACGCCTCCTGCGAGAGGAAGATCTACCGGGCCACGTTCCGCTCCCCGGGCCGCAGTCGGGCTCAGTCCCCGAAGACAATGGTGGTGAGCCGGTTCCACCCGAGGATGTCCAGGCGCCGGCTGACGAAGAACGCGGGCACGCCGAGCGTGCCGCGGCGGTGCTGGGTAGCGGGCTGAAGCAGCTGCGGCAGGTGCGCCACCGCGGTGTGCAGTTCCGGTATCGGGCTGGGCCGGCCGGATCAGATGGCCCCGTTCCTCCTTGGCCAGGCGCACTGCGGTCGCTGCATGGGAAGGCATCGCAGTCCTCCGATTGCCGAACGTGCTCCCAGACGCGGAGCAGCGCGGCTTGTCCGGCTGGTGGGCGCGCAGTTGACCAGGTCGCAGACCAGGCGGCATCGCCATCCGGCCCAACTGCGCGCCCACGAGGATGCGGAGGTAGCACCCGTCGCCGAGACTCGGGTCCCTGCTACATGCCGGCCGGAAGGGCGGAGCCGACAACGCTGCTGTTGACGCCGCTCATGATGCCGTTGATGATGCCTTGCTGGGTCACCGCGAGGGAGCGCCTGTCGAACAGCCCGAACCCGTACCGGCCGGTTGCACCGTTGTCCCAGTAGATGCTGGACGCCCCGTACTTCTTGGCGGTGGCCGCAACGGCCCGTGCGAAGTCCGCACGATACCTGTTGTTCGAAGAATCGAACGACGACTTGTCGATCGCTCCGTATTCGCCGACGACCACCGGATATCCCTTCGCGACGAACACGTCGTGCATCATCTTGAGTTGGGCGTCCAGGTAGTCTTCCTGTCCCCAGGTCGACTTCCGCGATGGATTGGTCGCCGCTCGTCCCCACTGCGTGATGGTGCCGCTTTCCTCTCCGGCGAAGTCCCACGGAGCGTAGTGGTGGACGGAGATCATGATCCTCCGTTCACTGGCGGGAATGGAGGGAGAGCGATACTGGTCGGACGGAAGCCTGAAGCCGTAATTCCCCGCGGTGTAGTCGATGTTCGTGTTCCAGCCGGCCACGAGCAGCCACCTCGAACTGTTGTTTCCGCCCGTTTTCCGTACGGTGTCCACGAAGATCTGGTTGTAACTGTTGATGTTCGAGTAGCACGGTTGGGTCGGACGGCCGTACTGCCCGTCGAACTCCTCGTTCATGGACTCGAGGATCAGGCGCTGGTCGTAGTTCTTGAACCTGTTCGCGATCTGCTGCCAGGCCTTCTCGTACTTGGCCTTGATCGTCGTCTGGGAGGACGAATCGCAGATCAACCAGGAACCGCTGACGTTCTTGTAGCCGTCGCCGTGCATGTTGATCATCACATGCAGGCCCCTGTTGTAGGCGTAGTTGACGACCTCCTGGACCCTGTTCAGCCAGGCGGCGTTGATGGTGTAGTTCGGGCCGGGTCCTATGTATCCCAGGTAGGAGACCGGGATCCGGATCGTCTTGAACCCTGCCGCTCTCACCTTGTCGATGAGGGCCTGCGTCACGGTCGGCTGGCCCCATGCCGTTTCGCTGGGGTATCCGTTGGTGGTGGCTTCGAGTTGGTTCCCCAGATTCCATCCCGCGCCCATGTCGGCCACGATCTGCGAAGCGCTCGACTGTGCCACGGTATCGGCCGACGCCTGATGGGCCGTGCCGTACACAGCTGCGGCAACCGCCAACAGGACGGCAAGGAGAACGACTCTGATCTTCCCTGCTGGTGAAGCCATGGGCTTTCCTCTCTTGCAGTCTTGAGGGTGTCGAACCCTCAAGTGGACCTTTCTGACCGAGCGGGAGCGGCCTGAGCCGCCCGGCTTCTCGGGGGTGTGTTTTCTGGGGCCCGGGTCAACGTGCGCAGTTCGTGGGCGCTGCGGCTGACGCGCAGGCTTCCGGCAAGTGGTTCGGTGCAGCGAAGCGCTCGTGCTGTGACGAAGCCCCGGCCTCCCACTGGTGCGCGTCCGCGGACGGTCAGGCCATCCGGTCGGCCCGGGTGGGCTGCTCACGGCATGCGCGTCCCGGGGGGCCGTGCGTCGTTGCTTCTCAGCTCAGGGCGGATTCCCACGTGGTCGTGCCGGAGGTGGCGTCGGAGCGAAGGCGGCCGCGGGCCGCGGTGTCGCCGTACAGACTCCACCGCATCCAGTCCACGAAGGTGTTGACGGTGCGGGAGTCGCCGAAGTAGTTGCTGTGGCCGGCGCCGCGGAAGGTGAGGAACGCCTTGGCCGCGGGCAGTTCCCGGTACGCCTGACGGGCGGAGGAGATCGGGCACGTTCCGTCCCGGTCGCCGTGCGTGAACAGGACCTTGGCGCGGACCGACGGGCTCGGGTTGCCCATGTCCACACAGGACATGGGGATCGCTGCGGTGATCCGCGCGTCCGGCCAGGCCGTGAGCAGGCCGTGGGTGGTCATGCCGCCCATCGAGTGGCCGGAGACACCGACTCCGACCGCGGTGTTGAGGTGGCCGGCCAGCGGGTCTCCGGCCGTGTTCAGGGCGAGGGTCCGGGTGATGACCTCGGAAACGTCCTTGGACTGGTTGCCGTTGTAGACGTCCTGGCCACTGAGGTTGGCGAAGTGGGGGGCGGGGACCACGAAGCCGGCCTCGGCCAGAGGGCGGATGATCGCCAGGGAATTCTGCGGGCTGCTGCTGAAGCCGTGCATGAACTCGCAGACCGGGAAGACGCCTTGGGCGACGGGTGCGTTGGTGACCGGGGAGCCACCGGGAGTGCCGGTGGCGGGGTAGTAGACGTAGGTGGTCCACCGGCGGCTGCCGCGGCTCCAGGCATATGGCCGCACGCCGACCGCGAACCGCTGGGTCGGAGCTCCGGCGCTTGCGACGGCACCTGCTTGCCCTGTGCCGAGCAGGGACAGGCCTGCGCCCGCGGCTCCGGCTGCGCTCAGGGTCAGGAAACTACGCCGTTGCATGGTCATGAAGACTCCTGGTGTGGGGGGTGCGGAGCGCTGCTCGGTCAGGTGCCGGGAAGAGGCATCAGTGATGCCGGCGCGGTCGCACTGACCGAGGTGGTGGGGTCGTGGCCGTGGGGGTGGTCAGGTGGGCGTATCAGGAACGGTGGGGGACGTTCCGGTCCTGCCTGTGGCAGCGACCGTGGTGGTGATCGATGTGGCGTTGCCCTGCGGGCAGAGACACGGTGACGGCGAGCCGGTGACCACCTGTGCCGCGCCTCTGGGAGCGTTCCCACATCGGGTTGCAACAGTCAGAGTCCCGATCGGGTGCCGGTCTGTCAATCATCGGCGCCCAACTCTGTTGTCTTCGACGCGCATTCGACAGATCGAGGGGCGGGCGACGCGGTATCGCGTCTCCGTACATCGCCCCGTCACGCTCGCGACGGTCCCTCGTCAGCCGTGACCGATACCCGCACTCATGCCGGCGATCGTATGGGCCCGGATGTCGAGGTGCGGTCCCTCCGCGAATCGGGTCACCACGGCGCGGACATGGTCCTGGGCGGGCTGGAGCAGCCCGTCGTACACCGCGACGCAGACTTCCCGCGCCCGTGACCGGGGCCAGTCGGATGGCAGCAGCCCGATGGGGAGCAACGGGTCCAGGATGGGGAAGTGCCGGTAGGCGTGCAGGACCTCGGTCCGGGCGCGCACCGCGTCGGCACCGGTGACGCCGTCGGCGCTGATGTGCGGAAGCAAGCCGCTCCAACGACTGATGAACGCGTGGTAGTGCTCGGCGATGCCGGTGAGGTCCCACGCCTCGACCGGGTTGCGGTCGACAGCCGTGTCCAGTTCCTCCTGCCGCGCGCGGAACACGGTCACCGCTCCCCGCGCCAGGTCGGCCACCTCGATCCGCCCCTTGGGCGTCAGCGGATGCGGCGACACCCAGAGCGCGTCGTACAGCGGCGCGAACCCGCGCCAACGCAGCGCGGTGCGCAACGCCCGCCGCCGCGTGCTCTCCTGTTCCGGAACGGAGAAGGCGATCAGTGTCCACCGTCCGTCCCACGAGTCGGGCTGAGTGGTGAAGGTGGCGATCGAGCTGGCGCCGCTCCACAGATCGACGGCGGCCTGAGACGTGAGCCGGTAGGAGCTGTACCGCCCTTGCCGGCTGCCCTCCAGCACCCCACGGCGCATCAGCCTGCTGATCGTCGTACGGGCCGCGCCCGGGGTCACATGGAACTCGCCGAGCAGTGCCACGATCGCCGCCGACGGCAACCAGGACCGGACCGGGAACGTGTAATCGGCGATCAACGTCACCGCGAGGCCCTGTGGCGAGACGGTGCTCTGCCAGCCGGGCGACCGCACGGGGCCGGCGGCGCCGTCACCCTCGTCGGAGAAGATCTCCTCGAGGTGGGACAGGTTCGGCAAGGTCGGCTCCGACGCGGTGGACAGGATCGGCACCACTTTAACGGCTGGGAGATCGTCGGGTGGAGCTCCGACGGGATCGGCCCACCCGGCGGAACCTCCGCGCACCGGTGAAGCGAAGGCGCCCGGACAGTGCCCCGCGGGCTCGGCACCCTTGCCTCCCGCTGCGCCTCGCGCTTCCGCGTCGCCCACGTACTGCTTTCGCACGTCGAGGCCGGGAGTCCGTCCGCGGAGGGAGGTGACGGTGCGCTACGGCCTCAGCGAGGCCGGCAATGGATGGGAAGGGCTTGGCATCCCATGGTCGGCGGGCGCATCCGTCACCGCCGGGTGAGGGTGGACGGCGCCCCGGCGGACTGGTCCCCCTCGTCGCTCAGGCTCAGGGTGTCTCGGGCGGTCATCGTGACGACGTAGACATTGCCGTTGGGGCAGGCCAGTTCGGCCGACGGGTCGGTGGGTTGGCTGGTGACAGCCTTGAGGACCATTGAGGCCTTGCGTACCTCCCGCAATGTGAGGGTTTCGGTGCATCCCAGCTCAAGGCCGGTGTTCACTTCGGTCACGTTGCTGACCTGCTTGCCCGCCAGCTCACCCTGTTGTGCCGCGTGGAGAGTAAGAGTGACGGTGAACCGGTCGGTCCGTGGCTGACTGACACTGTCAGGGGTGGGATTGCCCGGCCCGGTGCCGACCCATGTACCTGCCCAGGCCGCGGGAAGCGATGTGGCAGCGGATGACGGCGAAGGTGTCCCGCCGGACGCGTCATCGCCGGAGAAGTGCTGCACGACGAACGAGCCTGCCGTCGCCATCAAGGCCGCGGCCGTCGTCCCGGCGACCACCCGGCCGGTACGGCTTGACACCCACCGTCGCACGGCGTCGGAAGGCGGCAGGACGGCGGTCCCCGCGTCGGGCGGAGCCGGGCCGAATTCGGGCTCATGGGACACAGCCGGAACAGATGGCGATGGCACTCTCGTGGAGACCAACGCGTCCGCCTCCTCCTCGCGCACGGCGAGATCTTTTTCCAGTGCCTCGGGCAGCAACTGCGGCCAGGTACCGCACCGGCCGCCCAGGCGTTCCAGCAGAACGCTCACATCGGCGGGCGTGGGCCGGTGCTCGGGGTTCTTGGCCAGACAGGACCGCAAGAGCGGGATCAGGGCCGCCGGTACGCCGTCGAGGTTCGGCTCCTGATGCACGATGCGGTAGAGCAGCACCGCAGGCGAGAACTCCTCGTTGGGGCGGGAAAACGGGCCCCGGCCCGTTGCCGCGTACACCAGCACCGCAGCCAGCGAGAACACATCACCGGGCGCACCCGATTCCCCGGCGCTCGCCTGCTCCGGCGCCAGATAGCCGGGGGTACCGATCACACCGCCGGTCCTCGTGTGACGCGTGTCCTCCCTCGCGCGCGCGATCCCGAAGTCGATGAGCAACGGACTGCGGCGGCCCAGCAGCACATTGGACGGCTTGACATCCCGGTGGGCCAGCCCGGCCCCGTGTACCGCTCCCAGCGCCCCGAAAAGCTCGGCCGCCAGTGCCAGTACGCTCTGCTCGGGCAGCGGGCCGTACTGCCGTACCCACTCCGCCAGGGACGGCGCGGCCACGTACTCGGTGGCGAGCCACTGCGGGCGCTGCCCCACCGGGCTGTAGTCCACCACCGCAGGCGTCCACGGGGAGCGCACCTGGTCGCTGTTACGGATTTCCCGCGCGAACCGCTCCTCGAACCCCGGCTCCCGTCCGAATTCGGCGCGCACCGTCTTGAGCGCCAGCGGACGCCCCGACACCGTCCGGGACAGATACACCCGCCCCATTCCGCCCTCACCGAGCCGCGCCAGCAGTGGATAACCCCCAACAGCCCCCGGATCAGACTCGTCCAGCAATTCCACGCCCCGCGCCCTCTCCCATGTGCACCGCCGATCAGGTTCAGCCCCCGGACCAGCACAACCAAGCACCGCATCCGTGGCGTCCGCGCCAAGCATCACCTTTTACACCCGCAACACACTATTCTCAGCGAAACTCCTGGCAGCGCGAGCCCCCTCACCAGCCGAAAGGCCAAGTGGACGGTCAGGTGGAAAATCCGGGCCGGGGGGCGGACAGGGTGGACGGTCTTCCAGCGAATGTGCCGGAAGTCACGGCGGACGCGGGCGAGGGAGAGTCCACCCGGGGACCCGGCCTTCCAGCAGGCTCGTGAGTCCCACCCACTCGGGTCCGACCCGGCGACCTGGACCGCGCTGCGAGCTGTGTCCTCAGGCGCGGATGCGGACGCGATACGTCACGTCCGGAAGAGCTACGGCCGGTACGGGCCCCGGGGAACTGAGCAGTGGACCGCACAGCTCTGCGCGAACTCATCCACGGCCACCTCGTCCGCTTTGAGGAGAGCAGAAACGGAGCAGCGTCAGGACGCCCGCCTAGTCCGTGCATCTGGTGTGCGTTCCGTTTCGGGATCGCCATCGTGCTCGTACGTGTCTGGTACTCGCTCGCCGCGGTCCACAGCACTTGCGTCTACGGCGATCGTGGCAGCCGGGATGGCGAGGAAGGCGTGCACTCCCCGGTGAGCGGGGAGTGCACGCGGCGTAGCACAGCGAGTGGGGTCGGATCACTCCGTCGCGAAGTGTCCTGAAGAGGACTCTGTGGATTCTGCGGCACATGCGGACGGCGTGTCCGGCCGTGTGAGCACCCGGCGTACCTCGTCGGCGAGTGCGGGAGCCGCGTCCGCGTCGGCATCGGCGATCCCGACGCCGTAGCGGAACCGCACGGTTGCGCCGTCCTCGACGGTCACCTCCTCGCTGAAGAACGGTGCCGGGTTGAGGCAGGCGAACTCCTCGGTCCGGGCGAACCACTGTGGCGGGTGACTCGGGTTGGCCGCGTCGTCGACCATGAGCACCAGCGACTGCGCGTCCGTCTCGTCATGGCGGCCCGCGAAGCCCATCCACTCCATGCGCCGCCCGCGGACCTCGTCGCCGCCCAGGCCTTCCTCGGTCACGAACTGTCCGCCGGTGAACGACCGGGGGCCACGCCAGAACAGGCCGCCGTAGCCGGCGTTCTCCCGCCCCTTGGTGGTCGGGGACCCCATGGAGACGTCCGTTCCGGAGACGTTGGTCATCTGCGTCTCGAACGTCAACGCCCAGGCGTCCGGGGCGATCAGGTGCGCCCGCAGCGTCCTGCGTTCCGTGAAGAACAGTGCGCCGGACTGGGTGATCCAGTCCAGGTCGTGAGCGAAGGTTGCCGTATCGGCGTCTCGGTTCATGGCGGTGATACGGCGGTGGGCCTGGGTTCCGTTGTTCTCCAGCTGGACGTAGAAGCGTCCGTGGATGTACGTGGGACCGCCCCAGAAGTTCTCCTCGCCCACGTGGGGCAGGGACCAAGCGATGCCCTTGTGCCACACGTGGTCGTGGGGACGGAACAGGCTGACCACCTTGCCGGCCCGGGTGCGCAGGGGGTGGATGTAGGGCTTGGGCGATTCCAGTTGGACGGTGTCCGGCCGGTACATGTAGCGGAACAGCTCGGTGCCGCCGTCGCGGACCGTGACCGAGGTACCCAGGTCGTGGCGGATCTCAAGAGTGTTCATACGAGGGCCTCCTTGACCCGTGCCCACGGCACGGCGCCGCCGTCCATGCTGAGCGCGAACGGATCGTCGTCGGTCAGTTCGCCCGCGGCGACGCGGACACCGCGGAAGGCGGAGGCGTAGGTCGCCGCCGCGAACTCCAGCGTGCGGCGCGCCTCTTGCAGGCAGACACCGGGTTCCTGTCCGCTCTCCCAGGCGTCGAAGACGGCCTCGATCTGGAGCCTGTGGCCGCTCGTGATGTCCGGCTGGGCACCGTCGGTCCAGAGGTCCGCGAGATCCTCGTGGCCGGGGGCCGGGGTGAACCGCCAGTGTTCCTCGCGGTAGCCGTAGAGGTGTTCGAGTTCGACCGTGGCGTGTTCGAAGTCGAAGCGCAGGCGCGAGGTCTCCCGGGGGGACAGCAGGGAGTTGACCACCGTGGCCAGGGCTCCGCTGTCGAACCGGACGGCGGCGATCGAGACGTCCTCGGTGTCCGTGGGCCGGGCCTGACGCTCGGCGAGGGCGGCGATCTGGGACCAGGGGCCGAGGACCGACAGCATGAGGTCGAACTGGTGGATGCCGTGTCCCATCGTGGGGCCGCCGCCCTCGACGTCCCAGCGTCCCCGCCACGGCACCTCGAAGTACGAGTCGGGCCGGTACCAGAGGGTCTCGCAGGTGGCGACCAGCGGCCGGCCCAGTGCGCCGGCGCGGGCCAGCCGGCGCAGGCGTACCGCTGCCGCGCCGTAGCGGTGCTGGAAGACGGTCAGAACCTTGGAGCCGGTCTGCTCCTGCACCGCGGCCAGTTGGTCCATCTCACGCAGGCTCAGGGCGGTCGGCTTCTCCACCAGGGCGGTGACGCCGGCCCGCATCACCATGGATGCCAGCGGTACATGGGTCTGCGGGGGCGTACAGATGTGTACGAGATCGAGGTCTTCGCTGTCCAGCAGAGCCTGCGGGTCGTTGAAGACGTGCGGCACGGAGAATCGGTCGGCGAACTCGGCGGCACGGGTGGGGTCGAGGTCGGCGACGGCGACCAGCCGGGCACGTTCGGAGAGTTCGGTGAGGGCTTCGGCATGAGCGTGGGCGATACCGCCGGTGCCGATGATGGCCACGCGGTACGGCGGCCGGGGGCTGGGCATGGGTGTTTTCTCTCTCTTGGTTCCTGACCCACGTCTCGTGGGGCTGCCGGGGGCCGCGGGCAGCGGCGACGGCCCCCGGCAGGAGGTCACTTGGCCGCGTCGATCTCGCCCTGGAGCTCCTTGATGAAGGCCTTCGCGGCGGCTTCGGGCGAGGTCTTCTTGAAGTAGACCTCCTGGCTGTAGCGCTGCAGCTCCGGTTCGATGCCGCTTCCGCCGTTGGGGGTCACGACCGGCGACTCACCCGGGGTCACGGCGTTCATGTAGTCGGCCGCCGCCTTGTCGGTCCCTGCCAGAGTCGGCTGGAGGTGCTTCAGCATCGCCTTGTTGGCGGGGATGCCGCGCTCCGTCTTGAGGATGTCGGCGGCCTTGGGGTCGTTGAGCATGAAGTTGATGAACGCGGCCGCCTCGGCCGGGTGCGCGCTCTGGCTCGAGACCGCCCAGTACATGGAGGGCTTGAAGAAGTTCGCCTTGGTGTCGCCGACACGAGGCATCTGCAGCAGTTGCACATGGGCGCCCGCGGCCTGCTGGATGGCGGTGATTTGGGTGTTGTACGCCCCCATCATGGCCGCCTTGCCGGTGGCGAAGCTGCCGGCGGTGACACCCGCGGTCAGGTCCTCGACCATCGTCGACGTGTTGACGCTGGCCCCGGAGGAGAGCAGGCCCAGGCCGTACTTCCACATGCCGGCGAGCGTCTCGGGCTTCAGGGAGACATTGCCGTCCTTGTCGAAAAGGTTCTCACCGTGCTGACGAGCCCAGTACTTGACATCGCCGGCGGAGAAGCCGGGCGCGCCGGCCGCACCGTGGATCTTGCCGCCGCTCTTGTCCGTCAGCTCCTTGGCGGTCTTGGCGTAGTCGTCCCACGTCCACGTCTTGTCGTCGGGAACCTGCACGCCGTACTTCTTGAACAGGTCGGTGTTCACGAGGACGGACATGACGCCGACGCCGACGGGAAGCGCGTACTGCGTTCCGTCGATCTGTCCGGTGGCCAGAGCCTGGTCGTCGAACTGCGAGGAGCTGAGGATCTTCTTGGCCTTGCCGAGGTCGTACAGCGCTCCGCGGTCGGCGTACGAGGCGAGGTACAGCTCGTCCATCTGGACGACGTCGGGGGAGTCCTTGGCCGCGGTCGTCGTGGCGAGCGCGTCCCAGTAGCCGTTCCAGTCCTTGTACTGGCCCTTGACCGTGATGTTGGGGTACTTCTTCTCGAACGCCTTGATGACCTCGTCGGTGAGCTGGGCGCGGGCGTCCGCACCCCACCAGGTGGCACGGATGGTGACCGGCTTGTCGCCGAGCTCGGGAGCGGAGCCGCTGCTGCCGCCGCTGCAAGCGGTCAGTACGAGCGAGAGTGAGGCGACCGCCCCGATCGCGACGCGTCTGAAGGGGCTGGGGTTCATGTGGTTCTCCTGTGGCTGATACGTGGGTCGGATCGGTTGCTGCGGTGCGCCCGAACGGCCATGACTCGGTCGCCTCCGCTTGTCCGGCAGTAGCCCCCGCGGTTACTTGCCGCCGGTGGTCGCGATGCCTCGCAGCAGGAAGCGCTGCCCGGCGAGGAAGACGAGGAAGACGGGAACGAGCGACACGACGCTCATGGCGAACACCGAGCCCCAGTCCGTCGCGCTCTGCTGGTCGACGAAGGTGCGCAGCGCGAGAGGCGTGGTGTACATGTCCGGGTCGGTCAGGTAGATCAGCTGGGTGTAGAAGTCGTTCCAGGTCCAGATGAAGGTGAAGATCGCGGTGGTTGCCAGGGCCGGGACCATCAGCGGCAGGATGACGTGGAAGAAGATCCGCGCATGCCCGGCGCCGTCGATCCGCGCCGCCTCGTCGATCTCGCGCGGGATGCCACGGATGAACTGCACCATGAGGAAGATGAAGAAGGCGTCGGTCGCCAGGAACTTCGGCACGATCAGGGGCAGGAACGTGTTGACCCAGCCGAGCTCCGAGTAGAGGACGTACTGGGGCACGATGATCACGTGGATCGGCAGCATGATGGTGACGAGCATGATGGCGAACCACACGCGCTTCGCCCGGAATTCCAGCCTGGCGAAGGCGTACGCGGCCAGGGAGCAGGCGAGGAGGTTCCCGAGGATCGCGCCGGTGACGACGATCGCCGAGTTGATCATGTAGTGACTGAACGGTTGGGAGAAGGCGTTCCAGCCGTGGCTGTAGTTTTCGAAGCGCGGGTGCGTCAGGGCGAGTCCCGCACTGCGGAAGATCTCACTGTTGGGACGCAGCGAGCTGACCACCATCCACAGGACGGGGTACAGCATCGTGAGGGCGCAGAGGGCCAATAGGCAGTGCTTGAGAGGGGCGCGCACGGCGCGCCTGACCCGGCGTATCGCGGGCGGGCGGGGGGCGGGCAGCGAGGGGGGTACGGCTTCGGTGCGGTCAGTCATCGTAGAACACCCAGTACTTTGAGGCCCAGAAGTTGACGGCGGTGAAGGCCGCGACGATGAGGAGCAGGAGCCACGCGAGCGCTGACGCGTATCCCATGTCGAAGTGGCCGAACCCGCGCTGGTACAGGTACAGCGAGAAGAAGAGGGTGGAGTCGGCGGGCCCTCCGGTACCGCCGGAGACCACGAAGGCCTGGGTGAAGGTCTGGAAGGCGTGGATGATCTGCAGCACCAGGTTGAAGAAGATGATGGGCGTCAGCAGCGGAATGGTGATGCTGCGGAACTGGCGCCAGCGCTTCGCGCCGTCGACGGAGGCTGCCTCGTAGAGGGAGGTCGGAATCTGCCGCAGCCCGGCGAGGAAGATCACCATGGGTGAGCCGAAGGTCCAGACGTTCAGGACGACGAGGGTCGACAGAGCCGTTCCCGGCTCCGAGATCCACCCCTGTCCTTGGACACCGACGAGGGCCAGGGCCTCGTTGACGAGGCCGTTGGTCCCGAACATCGCGCGCCACAGTACGGCGATCGCCACGCTGCCGCCGATCAGTGACGGCAGATAGAAGACGGAGCGGTAGAAGGCAAGACCCCGTACTCCCTTGTCCAGCACGAGGGCGAGCCCGAGGGCCATCGCCAGCTGCAACGGGACGGAGACGAGGACGTAGCTGAACGTCACTTCGAGCGACTTGTGCAGACGCTCGTCGTCGAGCATGCGCGTCCAGTTCTCGGCTCCGTTGAACTGGGGCGGCTGCAACAGGTTGTACTTGGTGAAGCTGAGGTAGAGCGAGGCCAGCATCGGGCCGAGAGTGATCCCGAAGAGCCCGACGAACCAGGGCAGTAGGAAGAAGAACGCCGCCTTGTTCTGCTGTCGCGCGCCCCGTTGGGACCCGCGCAGCCGGCGTAGTTCGTTGATGGAGCTCACGGCACTGCTCCCTTGAGCGGCGGCATCGGCACACAGTGGTGCGGGCCCGTCCCGGGCCACGCGTCAACCGAAAAGTGATCGTTCACTTTGTGGGTTGCGAGGACCATAGTGAACGATCACTTTTTGCGTCAAGAGTGTGTAGTCTCTGACTTCACCGAACGTTGGCGGAAGGGTGGGGGAAGCGGATGGACGGCGCTGACACGGCGCGACGACGGCCTACGATCACTGATGTGGCGCGGCTCGCCGGTGTGTCACCCCAGACGGTGTCGCGGTATCTGCGGTTCAACGGCGGACTGAAGCCGGCGACCCTGGAACGCGTGGAGAAGGCCATACGGGAGCTGGACTACCGTCCCAACCTGGTGGCGCGGTCGATGCGCACACGGAAAACCGGCCGCCTGGCGATCCTCATGCCCGCGATGGCCTTCAACCCCTCTCGCATGCTGGCGGGTGCCGGTGCGACGGCGCAGGACGCAGGGTTTTTCGTCGATGTCGTGAGCGCCGGGGGCGGCGTACGTGCCAGGAGCGACCGCCTGCTGGAGCTCGCCGATTCGGGACAGTACGAGGGCATCCTCTCCCTCGCTCCCGTGCTTCCCGCCGTGGAGAGCAAACTGCACCAGAGGACGACCGTGGTGATCTCGGCCGACTTCGACGACGAGATGCGCGGCATCGGTCAACTGGCCGACGCCACGCCCCTGGTGCGGATGATCGAGCACCTGGCGGCGCTCGGTCACTCCCGGTTCCTCCATGTGGCCGGCGACGCCCAGTTCGCCTCCGCGAGGGCGCGCAAGCAGAGCTATCTGGAGACCGTCGAACGCCTCGGGGTCGAGTCCGTCGGGGTCTTTGACGGAGACTGGTCGGGAGAGTCCGGCATCGAGGCGATACGGTCGCTCCCGAGCCATGCGCGGCCGACCGCGGTGATCGCGGCCAATGACCTCGTCGCCGCCGGTGTCGTCCGGGGCGCCCGCGAGCGCGGCTGGGACGTGCCCGGCGACCTCAGCGTGACCGGTTGGGACAACGCCGGGGTCGGGCAGTTCATGACCCCGTCTCTGACCACTGTCGACGTGGAGCTCGAACAACTGGGCAGTACGGCCATGGCCAAGCTGATCGCGGGTCTGAGAGACAGTGCGCCCGAGACGACTGAGGGCTCCCTGTTCCGGATCATCTGGCGGGAGTCGACGGCCGAGCCGCCTGCGACAGGGCGTCTCAGCCGCGGGCGGTGACCAGCGCCGCCGCCGGGGTGGGCGCGGAGCAGGCGGACCGTGCCCGTCCGCTGCGCCTGTACCGCCCATCCGGCCCAGCCTTGGGTGCGGGCCGAACCGGCCGCGAACACCGCGCGTCATCAGGTGCGCATCGCCCTCAGTTCGCGTAGACGTCAAGCCGGCCGCACATCCCGAACTTCCCACGGGCAGCGGGCTGTTCAGACCTCACGGCGGCATCTGCGAGGTGAGGGGAATCCCCCCGCTCCAGCCAGTCGAGCTGCGCCCCGGTGGCCGCGGCGGAGGCCTCGGCGCCGTGTCGCCACCGCTCGCGCCACTCGGCGATGCGGGGCCGTACGAGCGCGGCGGCAGCACGGTGGAACGCGGCCAGGGCCTGTGGCCCGTCGGCCTCCCGAAGTGCACGGTAGCCCTCCAGAGCGAGGTCCCGCCGGGCCCGGGCGACGCGCTCCTGCTCCTCCTCGGGCGCGTCGGCCGGGATGGCGGTGGCGCGGGCGTACGTCTCCGGATCGGTCAGGTACTCCGGGGGCAGCGTGAGGACCGCGTCCCCCGCCTCCGGCAGTCCGCTGTTCTGCATCAGAACGGTGATCCGCAGATCGCCCTCGTTGACCAGCCGGTGGATGGTGCCCGGCGTGAACCAGGCGACCGTGCCGGCCTGGAGGGGGGTGACCTTGTACCCGGAAGAGGTCAGCGTCTGCACGGCCCCGCGTCCGCCGGTGACGACGTAAGCCTCTGAACACGCCAGGTGCATGTGAGGCGTGCCGCCGCATGCCCCGTCGGCGGCAGGCCAGTCGTACACCGACAGATGCGAGATGGCGACGCCCCCGGGCAATCCGGTGTTGGTTGTGTTCATGCGTGTGTCAACTTTCCAGGTGTGTTCAGTAATCGCTTTCTATCTCTCTTGATTTACGCGCCGATCGCCCAACCGGTCAATGTTCTGTCTAAACTCAGACCCGAATGGTGAAGTTGCGAGGAGGGCGATGTGAAAAATGCGTTGGCAGGCAAGAGTGTCTATGCCTTCGGCGACAGCATTGTGTACGGACACGTGTATCCGCACAGTTTCGTGGACGTAGTCGCAGAGCGCGAGGGCATGGCCCTCACCAAGTTCGCCCGGAACGGCGCGACCATAGGCGTCGATCCCCATGCTTCCGGAGGACGGATACTCACGCAGGTCGAGCAGGCGACCGACGTCGCGCCGGACTTCGTCATCTTCGACGGAGGCACCAACGACGCGCAGTCCATCTTCCGGGACCGCGCGTACACCCTCGGCGCCTATGCCGAAGAGCTGGAGAAGACGCTGCACGCCATGGAGCGGAAGTGGCCGACCGCCCGCATCGTGTACGTCGCCGCCCACAAGCTCGGATCGCGGGACTGGGACACGCAGGTGGCGCTGCGCGAGGCGACCCTGGAAGCCTGCCGCAAGCGGGACGTCGCCGTTGCCGATGTCTTCGGAGAGACGACGTTCGACACGCGCGACGACATCCAGCGTGCGAAATACACTTTCGACGACCTGGTCAACGGTTTCCCTGGCACAGAGGGATCGGGAACGCATCCCAACGAAGCCGGTATCACCACTTTCTATGTGCCGGTGCTGAGTGCCACGCTGTATCAGATTTCATCACGTTGACCAGTCGGCAATCGGAGCTGCCTGGCCGATATCGGCCAGGCAGCTCCGATTCCTCTTTATCGTGACGTCATCCAGAGCTGAAAATCATGGCGGACGAGGAAGCGCTTACTAGGTCGGAAAGCTTGCCGAAATGCTCCCGCCACCACCCTGGCGCCGGCTGTCACTGGCCGAATCCGGTGCCGCGCGAGATCCGGACGTCGTCCACGTGCACCGCCCCGCGCTCACCCCCGTTCGAGTACCACGCGACCTTCGCGATCCCCGGCATCGAGGTGCGGAACGCCGCGTCGTTCAGCACACGGTGTCCGTCGATATCCAGGTCGAAGCGCTGGTTCACGGTGTCCACGGTGAGCGTGACCCGGTACCACTGTCCATTGGTGTACGTACCGAGCACCGTGTCCGTGGTCCCCTTGTACGCGTGGATCTGGCCGCGGGCGAAGGCGACGCTGACGGCTGGGGTACCGGAGGCGTTGTACAGGTAGGGCAGCCCGAACCAGCCGGCCTGTGTGTCGTTGCGCATCACCTGTGTGTCGATGGTCACCACGCCCTGGAGCGGGGTGCTGAAGAGGCGGGCGAGGTTGGTCCCGTCGGTCCCACCGCCTTCGATGGTGCGGGTGAGCCGGACGCTCTTGTCGGTGGCGGATGGCGTCTCCACCACGGAGACGTCGTTGTTGGTCGAGATGACTCGCCATCCGTTCGTCCCGTTGGCGAGCGCGCCGGTTGCCAGGCCGTCGAACGTGTCCGTGAACGCGATGTCGGGCGCGCCGCGCTCGAACGCGCCGATCTCCGGACCGTTGCCGATCGGCGTGGTTGCCCCGGCGTAGTCGAGGCCGCCGTTGCCGGTGACTGTGGCTCCGGCGTCGACGAACACCGATCCCGACTGGAGGGCGAAGTTCGCCGCCGTGCCGAGCCTCGGGCCGTTCTCGTCGCCGTACGGCCCCGTGACGGAGGCATTCACGAACTGCGGAGCGCCGACCACGGCGTTCGAGTCCGACGCCGGCCGAGTCGTCAGGTTGGACGAGTATCCGTTGTTGTTGTAGGTGATGCTCGACGGTTGTATGAACTGAGGCGCGGACTGACTGGAGACGAACAGGTTGTTGGTGAAGGTGGCCTTGCCGGAGACACCGCCGGTCACCATGTTCTGCGAATTGGTGTTGGCGATGGTGTTGTTGTAGATGTTCGCCACCGTGCCGCTCTGCTGCGACATGTGGATGTTCCACCGCGTGCTGCCGGTGATGACGTTGTAGCGGAGCACCACACTGCCGAACTTGACCGCGGAGTTGCACGCGCACAGCAGGATGCCGTCGCCGTTGTCGTGAAGGTAGTTGTACTGGAACACCTGGTTGGTGGTGCCGATGTCGGGGTCCAGGGCGTTCTGGTCGGCACCGCCCGAGGAGAGGTGGGTGCCCATGATCTCGTTGTGCTGGACGGTGACGCTGTCGGCCATGTTGGTCTCGACGCCGGAGACGCCGACCCGGTCGATCACGTTGCCCTCGACGAGTCCGCCGCGGACGCCGGTGAGGTAAATGCCGTTGCAGCCGTAGGGGGTGTTCGCCTGCGTGATGTAGTTGCCGCGGAACGTGACGTCGGTGTACGGCGTGTAGGCGGGGTCGGTGGCCGTGGCGCGCTTGCCCCAGCCGGTGAAGACGGCACCGGGCGCGTCACCAGCGTACTGCTTGGTGACGATCCCGCTGAACGAGGTGTTCTTGATGGTGGAGTTCTCCACGGTGATGCCGTCGAGGACCGTCGGGGCGCCGGGCGCGGTGATGTCCTGGACGCCGGTGAGGAAGGCGATGCCGCCGGTGTCCTTCGAGCGGTCCCAGCCCTGCGCGAAGGTGATGCCCGGCTTGTTGTCGGCGGTGCTGCCGCCGACCCATTTGACCTCGCCGGTGACGTCGTGCACGTCCACCGATTCGATCACGAAGTGGTGCAGGGTCTGGCCGTTGTCACCGTGCACGCCGATGCCGCGGAAGTCGCCGAGCTTCGACCCGTCTGTCGTCCCGGTGGGTACCGCGTTCGACACGTCGAGGTTGCGGATCTCCCAGTACTGCTGGTTGTTCAGCCGCACCGCGTCGCCGACCGCCCCCTGACCGGCGATCTTCGGCTTGGCGCCCGTTCCGTAGCTGTCGATGGCGATCGGGGCGCCGTCGGCGCCGGACCCCTTCGGCCAGAGCTGGCCGGTCCAGCTGTCACCGGCCTCGAAGCGAATCGTGTCGCCGGGCTGGAACGTCGTCGCGTTCACCTTGCTCAGCGAGCGCCAGGGCGCGCTGCTGCTGGTTCCGGCGTTGCTGTCGCTGCCGCTCGTGCTCACGAAGTACGTGGTGCTCGCGGCGAAGGCCCGCTGCGCGGGGATGAGCACGATCGACGCGAGCACGACTGCCAGCGCGCACAGTGCGGCGGCTGTCGCTCGTGACACAAGTCTTCGGTTTACGGTCATTGTCCTCTTCTTGTCGTCCGTGGTGGTGAGGTACCGGCTCCTGTCGTGACGCCTCCAGCCGAGACGTCGCGTAACGATTCGGGGCGCCGGCGGCTCGGGACCGTACGGTGGACGCACCAACGGGTGCGCGACGACATGGGCACTGGTCCGGCCGGACACGCCCCATCGGGGGCTGAGCTCGGCGGCGGTTCCAAGAGTCGTGCTTCCGATGTCACAGTGCCCTCCCGGATGTGCAGCGGGCTTTCGCGAACGTCATGCCTGCCCCTCGGGGCCGCATCGGGAAAACGTATTCCGCGCAGTGTGCCCAGCGGTGATCGAGTGCGTCAAGGTTTCGAGCAGATGAACGTCAGCGTTGTAGAGGCCCCTGCCGGAAAACCGACGGCGCCATGCGACAGCGAGCCGTGCGGCAGCCCGGCTGCTTCGGTAAGGCGCTTGTCACTGGCTGCTCAACCCGTCGCCCGGCGGGGGCCAGCAGCGCAGGCGGATCTCATGGCCCCCGGCGCACGGGGGGCAGGCCGGGGGTTCGGGCCTGCCCCACCCAAGGGCTCGGTTGCTCAGTCGGTCATGCCACCTTGACCAGCTTCCAGCGCTGGTTGCTGCCGCCGTTGGTGTACCACTGGTCGATGGGGGTGTTGTCGGTGGTCCCACCCTTGTACACGTCCACCTTGTAGCCGTTCGACCGGGACTCGATGGTGTAGCTGCCGTTGTCGCCCGGGGAGATCAGCCACTGCTGGCTGACGCTCCCGCTGGGGGTCTTCAGCTGCAACTGGGTGCCGGGCCAGGTCGAAGCCGCGTTGATGTCGAGGGACTTGCCGCTGGTGACACCCGTGACGGTGAGGTAGCCGCCGTTGGTGTAGGCCAGTTTCCACTGCTGACTGCCGCTGTTCCCGTCGGTCTTCTGAACGACGGGCGTGCCGTCGTTGGTTCCACCGTTGTAGGCGGTGAGCACCTTGCCGGTGCTGGCGCTGATGATCTTGTAGGTGCCGGACAGGTCGCTGACCGGCTCGTGGGTGACGGAGAAGTTGGAGTACTCGACGGGGTAGTAGCCGGCGGTGCCCAGGCCGGCCAGGCCAGCACCGTAGCTCGTGTCGGTGACCGTGCCGACGGTGTTTCCGTCGATCTTGGCGATGATGGTGCTGTCCTGGAAGGTCAGCGACAGGTTGTGCCAGGTGCCTGTGTCGGGAGCGGTGACGGTACCGCTGGCAAGGGTGGTCCAGTTCCATGCTTTGTTGCCGGCGGTGTCGGTCTTCAACAGCGACCAGGATCCGGTGTCGGACAGGCGCAGGTGATAGGCGTTCATCCCCCCGGCGCTGAACTTCGTCTGGGTGCCGACACGGCCGAGGAGCTCTGCGGAGCTGCCGCTCTTCTCCAGCAGGACGTCGGAGCTGACCGTGTAGTTGCTCCAGCCGACGTCGCCCATGAGGGTGTAGGGCTGGAGGGCATTCGTGGCCGGATACCACCAGACGATCGGCTTCTGGGGTGCGGTCTGTCGCAGGCACTGGCCGGTGCGGCCGCCGGTGCAGGGGGCGGCCTGGAACGCGCCGTTCATGGAGGCGAAGTACTTCGCCTCCTGCCCGGTGCTGTAGCCGGCGAAGGAGTCCGAGTAGGGCATGACGAGCCGGTTGCGCGCGGGCGAGGTGGCCGTTCCGGCACCCTGGCTGGTGGTGGTGGTCACGGTGTAGACGTGACCGGGGTCCAGGGTGAGGGTGTACGTGCCGTTGCTGGCGGTCAGGTCACTGTTCTGCACCATGCGCGGGGTGGCGCCGCCGGGCTGTGACAGGTCGGTGGACCACACGTGCAGGGTGCCGCCGGGCAGGCCGCTGGCGATGCCGAGGGTGACCGTCTGGGACGCGGTGGCGTCCATGGTCTCGAAGACGGTGCTCCAGGCGCTCTTGTCGGGCGCGGCGTAGCTGACGTAGCTGCCGTTGGCACGGTCGCCGCCGAGGTAGCCGGAGGCGGTGTCGAGGTACTTCCAGCCGGGCGAGGTGAACTGCGTGGTCTGGGCGATGGACCAGGCGGTGCGGGACACGCTGTAGGCGCCGGACCAGGGTTGGTTGGCGGTGATCAGGCCCTGGTCGTGGAAGAAGAGGTTCTGGTAGTCGGAGGCCAGCATGGGCCAGTTGATGTACGCGCTCATCTTGGCGTCGAGGTAGCCGCGGTTGATGGCGCGGGCGACCGGACCGGCCCCCGTCTCGGCGTTCTCGGAGCCGTTCTCGCTGGCCCAGATGGGCTTGCCCAGCGACTGGGCGTCGGCGGAGGAGGAGCAGGTGGTCATCGCGGACGCGTACGTGCAGGGATAGTGCGCGCCGACGATGTCCACGGCGTTGTTCAGGGCGCTGTCGGTCTTCATGGCGGTGGCGATGTTCCAGTTGGTCTCATCGCTGCCGACCAGCTTGGTCGAGGTGTAGCCGTTCGCCGTCAGGGCCGACTTCAGGTTCTCGTAGAAGGAGGCGCTGTACGTCTTCTCGTTCTGGCCGCCGAGGTAGTCGATGCTCAGGCCGTGCTGCTTGGCGCAGCCCATCCAGTCGATCAGGTAGTTGATCCCGTCCGTCGAGTAGAAGTTGCCGTTCCCTATCCAGCCGGGGGCGCCCCAGGCCAGGGCGAAGAGCTTGAGATTGGGGTTACGGGCCTTGGCCTGCTCCATCACCCACCACTCGTAGCCGGCGTCGCAGTCGATGTCGCCCTTCGTGTGCTCGAAGCTGATCTCGGAGCCGTCGGTGGAATTGACGTCGCCGCCGACTTCGACCTTGAGGATCTGCAGGGCGGCGCCGTAACCGGGCTTGAACAGGTAGTCCAGGATCTGGTTGCGCTGGGTGGCCGGGTAGTCGACCAGGAGGCGGGTGTTGCCACCGCCGCCGCTGATCGCGCCGACGCCGTCGAAGGTGCGTCCTGCGCTGGTGCCGTCGATGGTGATCGCCGTGTTGGTGACGGCGTACGCGGGCGACAGTGCTCGGCCGGTCAGCAGGGCCAGTCCCATGAGCAGGGCGGCCAGGGCCGCCAACCGTCTGAAGTGCCTGTCAGGCAGGCCAATGACGTGGTGCACGGGAGATCCTCCTGGGAGGGAGTGCGGGTGTGGGTGCGGCTTGCACTGAGACTCGGTGCGACCTGTCGCGTGGATCGCAGAGGGGGCCCGCCTGGTGGAGGCGTCTTTTCTCAGTGGGAAATCGTATTCCGCGCAGTGTGCCCGTCCGTGATCGGAGGCGTCAAGCGTCGGTCAGCGGGTAAAAAATGCGGCTTTGACGTGGCAGGTTCTGTTGCCCGAAGGCGCCGTGCGCGTCGGCGGGAGTGACTGGCTCAGGGCGGTTCAGACGACGCGGATCGCGGTGCTGTCGCGCACCACGACCTGGCCGCGCATCATCAGATGCTCTGATTCCGTACGGTCCGCGAGTGCGAGGCGGACCGCCTCGGCACCTGCCTGCGCAAGCGGCAACGACACGGTCGTCAGCCGTGGTGTCACGTCGGTCGCGAGCTCGATGTCGTCGAAACCGGTCACCGATACCTCGTCCGGTACTGCCACCCCGGCAGTACGGAAGGCGGACATCGCGCCGATGGCGATGGTGTCGTTGGCGGCGAGGACCGCGTGGGGCGGCTCCAGCCCCTCGGCGACCAGCCGCCGCGCCGCGTCGAACCCTCCCTGGCGGCTCACCGTGCAGTGTGAGACCCGGATGTGCCGCTCCTCGACGCCGCCGTCGCGGAGACCCGCGATGAAGCCCGCGGTACGGGCCGAGACGTTCCCCTGCCTGCGCGCCCCGGCGAGGATCGTCACGTGCCGGTGCCCCGCCCCGGCGACGTAGGTGGCCAACTCCTTCGCAGGGCCGTGATTGTCGAAGCTGATGGAGTCGAACGGCATGTCGGTGTCACCGACGATCACCACCCGGCCGCCCTCGCGTTCGTAGCCGAGCAACTCGTCGAGCAGGCGCCCGCCGAGGGCCTTCGTGTCGAGGCGGCTCGAGGTCAGAATGAGCGCACGCGGCCGCAGGGCACGCTGCAACCGGACGGTTTCGAGCTGGCGCTCGGCGGTGCCGTGGGTCGACGAGACGGTCACGAACGCACCTGCGTCGCGCGCTCGCCGTTCCATCGCCGCGGCGACCAATCCCATCGACGGGGTCGTGAGATCGTCGCCGACGACCGCGATCGAGTCGTTCGCGCGCCGCATCGCCCGGGCCGCGGCGTCCGCGGTGTAGCGCAACGCGGCCGCGGCGGAGACGACCCGCTGCCGGTACTCCTCCGCGACCGTCCGGGAACTGCCGCCCAGCACTCGCGACGCGGTCGAGACCGACACACCGGCGGCCGCCGCCACGTCACGCAGGGTGACGGTCGGCCTGGCTGAATGGGGCATCGCGCCGTCCCTCCCGCACCACGAAAACGAGCCGCCGTCGACGCTACCCGAGGATGTCCCCGGCCAGGCCGCCGAGGCGTGGACGAAGGTGCCGGTGACCGACTCAGGACACGGTCGGCCGGACCGAGTGGTGGGGCACGGTCGCTCGGACCGTCTCGGGATACGGTCGCCCGGCTGGTAGGTGGTCCCGTCGGCCCGGTTGGATTCCGTCCCGACGGTCACTCCCTGGGCCGGTGCGCTGCTGCGTCGCACACGCCTTGCGCGCTGGGCGGCTCGGGGCACAATGTGCGGCATGGAAGATGGAGCGGCAGCGCCTGCAGGGCGTCGCGGGGAGGCCGTATCCGAGGGGCGTCAGGTGACCCTGCACGATGTGGCGCGGACAGCGGGCGTCTCACAGGCGACGGCGTCGCGCGTGCTCAACGGCAGCGTCCGCAACGTCCGGCAGGAAAACGTCGACCGTGTGCTCACCGCGGCCGCGGAACTGGACTACGCACCGCACCTGTCCGCCCAGGCGATCGCGCGGGGTTCGACGAACATCGCCGCGCTGGTCGTCAGCGGTGTCGACGACCCGTACTTCTCCTCCATCGCGGCAGGCGTGACGCAGGCGGCCGAGGCCGCCGGACTCATCGTGACCATGGCGGTCGCGGACCGCTCCCCGGAGCGGGAACTCCAGATCGTCGGGACGCTGCGCGGCATGCGCCCCCGCGTCATCATCCTGACTGGCAGCCGCGTCGACGGGGCCGATGCCCGCGACGCACTCGTCGAGGAGCTCCAGGCCTACCGGGAAGCGGGCGGCAGCGTAGTCCTGATCAGCCAGCACGACCTGCCGTTCCACACCGTCAGCATCGACAACTACGGTGGAGCGCGGCAGCTTGCCCGCGCGCTGGTCGGGCTCGGCTACCGCCGGTTCGCGGTGGTCCGGGCGGGGACCCACCTCAGGACCTCCCGTGACCGGTGCAGCGGTTTCGTGGAGGGCCTGCGCGAGTTCGGCTTCGACGTCGACGAGCGGCTGGTGGTCGATGCCGAGCTCAGTCGCCGAGGAGGGTGTGAGGCGGCCCGGGAGCTCGTCCGGCGGGGACTGGACGGCACGGAACTCGTCTTCGCGGTCAGCGACGTCATGGCGATCGGTGTGATGACCGCATTCCGTGACGCGGGGCTTGTCCCTGGCCGGGACATCGCCGTCGCCGGCTTCGACGACATCGGCCCGGCGGTGGACGTCGTCCCGGAGCTGACGTCCGTGACCGTTCCTCTGCAGCACGTCGGGCTCCGTGCGATGGAGCTCGCGCTCTCCGACGACGACGCCCCGCGGATCGTACCGGTCGCCACGAACGTCGTTCTGCGGGCAAGCACACCCCCTCGATGACCGTGCCGGCTTTTCGCGCGGTGAGCGTCGGCTGTCCGGCCCTGAGCTGCTCCGCGACCCGGCCGACACCCTCGTGGCCGGCGACGGTCTTCCGGCATGCCGAGCGCGCCGTAGCCGATGAGCACGGCGCCGTCATCCGGAGAAATCCCGCTCACACCAGAGCACGACGTGTAGCCGAGCCGGGCGGCAGACCATGACCCGGTCCGGAGCGGGCTCAGAGCGATAGCCGCGAGCGGGCCGCGGTTCGGGGAAGCGCCCCAGCAGCTGTTCCAGGACGAGGCGGGACTCCAACCGGGTCAGTGGTGCGCCGAGGCGGCTGTGGATGCCGTGGCCGAAGGCCATCGGGAGTGGCCTGTTCGTCGAGGACGTCGGCCACGACTTCACGGGCGCGTGCTTCTTGCCTGCGGAGCACTGCAGGAGCGAACCTGCGCCTCAGACCGTGCGTACGAGAAGGGTCAACCTTTCGGGGCAGGTGCCGGCGTCGCCGGCGACCTCTTCGTAAGCGCTGCCGTCCGCGAGGACGGACTGGGTGCGGCCGAGCAGGTCCTCCGGGGCAAGTGGACCTCACCTCGCATCGCTGACGCGCTGCGAGGTGGAGCGTCTGAGCGAAAATCCCTTGCGACCAAGGGAGGTGATCGCTCTACGGTTGCTCCCCGTGACCATGGAGATGCCCTACCGGCCACTTCCGATCGACCAGTCCGACGTGCGCTACCTCCACGGACCCGATTCCGCACCACAGCTGGGTGTGCCCGCTGGTGAGACGGTCGAGTTCGAGTGGAGGGACAGCGAGGTCTACCCGGGAACCTTCCGGAAGTTCTGGGTACACGTGCCTGCACAGTACGACCCGGCGGAACCGGCATCCTTGATGGTGTTCCAGGACGGGTGGTGGTACCTGGACCCCGCGGGGGACGTACGCGGCGCGATCGTCCTGGACAACCTCGTCCACCGCGGCGACATCCCCGTCACCATCGGCGTGTTCGTCGATCCCGGCACCTTCACCGATGCGGAGAACCCGAAGAACCGCAACAACGAGTATGACGCCTTCGACGACCGGTACGTCACCTTCCTCCTCACCGAGATCATCCCGCAGGTTGCGGAGCGCTATACCATCACCCAGTCACCCGAAAGGTGGGGCATTTGCGGCGGGAGCAGCGGCGGCAACTGCGCCTTTACCGCCGCGTGGTTGCGGCCGGACAAGTTCCGCCGTGTCATCGGGTACCTGTCCAGCTTCGCGCAGATGCCGGACGGCAACCCCTATCCGGACCTCATCTCCCGCGTGCCTCGCAAGCCGCTGCGCATCTTCATGCAAGGCGGCCACCGCGACCTGCACTGGAACGAGCCACAGTGGAACTGGCTCGCCGAAAACCTGCGCGTGGCAGCCGCTCTCGCCGAAGCGGGCTACGACTTCCGCCTTGTCCTGGGAGACGGCGGACACAGCCCCAACCACGGTGGCGTCCTGCTGCCGGACGCGCTGCGCTGGCTGTGGCGGCCCAACGACGATTGATCGATACCTGCGTCATCCGGGTGCAGCCCATCTCACCGCAGCCGGCGCCAGAGAACACTCGCTTGACCAAGGGCGTCGTCGTGTTTGCCTACTCGTCCGCTATCGACCTGTCCAGCTGACACTCGCGCTGCGGTGACACCTGCACCGGCTCGCGGCCTCCTTCGGCACAGGCGTGGCCGCCACGGTCTACCGCTGCATCCGCGAGGCCGTGGGCCTCCGCCGCCCTGCCCGGTGTCGTACGCGACATCAACGCGGCCCGCACCCACGGCGTCATCGACGTCTACGCGTGCCCTTCCGCGGCAGACTCCGCGACCTTTCTGTCGGTCACCAGGCCGTCAATGTCGCCCGCGCGCACATCCGCGCCGTCGGCGAACAGGCCGTGGCCACCCTGAAGCTGACGTCTCCTGCGCAAACTGCAGTGCAGCTGCCGGGATCCCGTCCTTCTGATGCTCAGTATCAGATTGAGCCGCTGCTGTATTCTTTACTCATGACCGACTCTGCCCGCGCCTCCGCCCAGTCCGCGACCAAGCCGCCCGGCCTGCGGGAGCGTATGCGTGCGACGGTCCGGAAGGAAGTCGTCGAGGTCGCGCTCCGGCTCTTCATCGAGCAGGGATTCGACGGGACGACCGTCGACCAGATCGCCGGTGAGGTCGGGCTGTCGCGTGCCAGCCTGTTCCGGTACTTCGGCACCAAAGAAGACATGGTCCTGCAGGGTTTGGAGGAGACCGGCCTTCAGATCGCGGAGGCGTTCGCCGCCCGCCCCGACACTGAGCGTCCCTGGGAGGCGCTGCGCAGGGCGTTCGACGTCCTCACGCAGGCGAACGAGCAGGCTCCCGAGCAGACACTCGCCTACCTGCGCATGCTCCAGGAGACTCCGTCACTGCGCGCCCGGCACTTCGAGAAGCAGTTGAGCTGGCAGGCGATGCTGGAGCCGGAGATCGCCCGGCGGCTGGGCGTCAGCGCCGACCAGCCGGAGGAGGTCGGGCCGAACTCGCTTTCCGGAGCCGCGCTCGCCTGCCTGGATGCGGCCGCGACGGGCTGGGTGGCCTGCGAGGGCGCCGTGCCCCTGGCCGTCCTGCTCGACCGCGCGATGGACACGCTGACGGAATAGGTTCACCAGGGCCCCCGGCCTCCTGGAGCCACTGCGACGCGCTCCACCGTGGCTGCCCCGGGGTTTGCCGCCGACAACTCGCCTGGGGGCCGCGCTCGGCCACCTCCGAGCGGACCCAGCGATGCGCTGACCTGCCACGTGGTTCAGGAAGCGGTGTCGGTGTCATGTGTCTCGCCGAGGCCGAGGCCGAGGCCGAGAAGCGCGGTGAAGCGGGCTTCGGCCCGGTCGATCTCACCGAGCTGAGTGAGGATCGATACGGGGGTGGAGTCACCGACCACCTTCTGCATCAGTGGGGTGCGGTCCAGGATCGCGTCCCGGATCGGTTGCAGAGCGCGCGGCGCGTGATGGAAGACCTGCCCGAGGGCGTAGGCGTGCTGGGACTGCCGGGCGGTGTGCGGCTTGCGGGGGGCCTCGAAGGCGTCGAGTGCCTGGCGGACGGCGACGTGGTCGCTCAGGTCGACCCCTGCCAGTCGGCGGCCGATGAAATAGCCGTCCTCGGTGGCCATACCGGCGCCGTACCCGGCGTACGGGGAGGTGGGATGAGCGGCGTCGCCGACAAGGGTGGCGCGGCCCTTGGACCACTGCTTCAGCGGCTTGCGGTCGCGGATCACCCAGCGCTGAACGTGTGCGGGGTCGGTCGCGGCGATCAGCTGGGGGAGCGGAGGGGCGAAGGCCTGACCGAGGATGGTCGCGGTCGAGTGCAGGTCCCCGGTGAATTCCCGGCTTGCGTCGAACGCTTCGAGTACCCACCACTGGTGGCCGTCACGTCCCTTGTCGCGGATGGAGGTCCAACTGCCCTGCACCGTGCGGGTGTGGGAGAGGACGCACATCCCGGGCTCGGTCTCGACGCTGTGGTCGAAGGTGTAGCCGCCGAAGATGTGCAGGTTGTGCTCGCGCTTGGGGCTGTCGCCCCACAGGGTGCGGCGGACCAGGGAATCGATGCCGTCCGCGCCGATCACGAGGTCCGCCTCGTGGACTCGTCCGTCCGCGAGGTGCAGTCGAACACCGCTCTCGTCCTGTTCCACGCGCTCCACCGTGTGGTTGACCCGCAGGACTCCCTTGGGGAGCGCGTCGAGCAGCCGCTCGTACAACTCGGGGCGCAGCAGGCCGACGAAGCCGCCGCCGTAGTCGCGGACAACCTGCTCCGGAAGGGTCGCGCGGACCCGGCGGCGGCCGCGGGCGTTGCGGAACTCGGACGTGCAGGGCGCACCCAGGTCCTCGGTGTTCACTCCGAGCAGCCCGAGTGCCTTGATGGGGGGCGGCCACAGGTTGAGGATGTTGCCGGCGGGTCTGGCCTGCGGATAGCGCTCGAACAGTACGACGTCGTGGCCGGCCTGATGGACCGACAGCGCGGCGGCCATGCCACCGGGTCCGGCGCCGATGACGGCGACGCGGCCGCGCTGGGCGGGAAGCTTCTTCATGGTGGATTCCTCAGCCTTGGTCGTCGTTGACCTGGTGGTTGATGAGGGGCGGGCTTCTCCCGTACAGGGCCGGTGCCCGGCCAGGAAGCTTTGGGGTGTGCGCGGTTCACGGGCGCGTTCGCGGGCGCGTACGGGCACGAGGGACGGCCACCGGTTCGGCACCCGGTACCACAGTGTTGGAGACGGTGCCGATGCCCTCGACGGTGAGGGTGACGGTGTCGCCGGGCTTGAGCGGTGACGGGTCCTGGCGGCCGCGTACGCCCCAGAGTTCGGCGAGGCAGCCGCCGTTGCCGCAGGTGCCGGAGCCGAGTACGTCGCCGGGGCGTACGTAAGTGCCCCTGGAGGCGTAGGCGGCCATCTCCTCGAAGGTCCAACTCATATTGGACAGCAGGTCCTTGCCGACGACCTCGCCGTTGATCTCGGCGGTCAGTGCCAGGCGGAGGAATCCGTCGCTGTCGCGGTAGGGCTCCAGTTCGTCCGCGGTGACGAGGCAGGGGCCGAGGGTGGTGGCGGTGTCCTTGCCCTTGCAGGGGCCGAGGTGGACCTGCATCTCGCGGGACTGGAGGTCGCGCGCGGACCAGTCGTTGAAGATCGTGTAGCCGATGATGTGGTCGCGGGCCTGCTCGGGGGTGAGGTCGCGGCCCTCGCGTCCGATGACCGCGGCGACTTCGAGTTCGAAGTCCAGTGCCTGGCTGCCGGGCGGCACGGGGACGTCGTCGTGGGCGCCGATGACGGCGTAGGGGTTGGTGAAGTAGAAGGTGGGCGCGTCGTACCAGGCGTCCGGGGCGCCCGGGACTCCGTCGATGCTGCGTCGTACGCCCTCGACGTGTTCCTCGAAGGTGACGAAGTCGCGTACGGACGGCGGTTGGAGCGGCGGCAGCAGTCGCACCTGGGAGACGTGCGGCCCGCGCGGCACGTCCAGGCTTGCGTTGCCCGCCTCGCGCAGTGCCTCGGGACCGGCCTGGATCAGGTCGAGGAGTGTCCCCGTGACGGGGCAGGGGTAGAGGGTGCCGTCGTCCTCGACGGTGGCGAGACGGCTGCGGCCGTGCTGTTCGTACGTGGCGAAACGCATGGCTTTCCTAGGCTGCTGGGTGGGTTGACACAGGCCGGGGGCCCGGCGGCATGGCAGGCGGGGGAGTACGCCGAGCCCCCGGAGTCAGGGGGTCAGACCGGCGGAGCGACGAAGACGCCGCGGTCGACGTCGTTGAGCATCTCCTTGGCGACCATCTCGTTCATCGGGTTGGACGTGCCCCACTGGTCGGCGTTCTCGGGCTTCGTCAGGTCGTAGATGTGCGGGTGCCAGGTGTCCTCGTCCAGCTGTTCGAGCTCGGTGGTGTACTCCACGGTGTTGCCGTGCGGGTCGAGGAAGTACGTGAAGGTGTTGTCGCCCGCCATGTGCCGCCCGGGGCCCCAGATCTTGCGGGCGCCGGAGCGCATCACGCGGCCGGAGCCGCGCATGTACTCGTCGATGCCGCGCATCTCGAAGGAGAGGTGCTGCAGGGAGGTGTGCGGACCGCTGGCGATGGCCATGGAGTGGTGCTGGTTGCTGATCCGCATGAAGTGCATGACGTCGCCCATGTGCGGCAAGGTCATCGTGTCGGACAGCCGGAAGTCGAGGTGCTGCTCGTACCAGGCACGGGTGGCGTTGATGTCGGGGGAGTTCAGGACGACGTGCGAGAGACGGACGGGGATGGACTCCTTCTCCTCGATACGACGGTGCCGGCGCGCCTCGACGTCGGCCGAGACCTCGATGGTGCGGCCGTCGATGTCGAAGAAGCGGAAGCCGTAGCCGCCGCCGGGGGTGTCGACCTTGCCCGGCTGGGAGATCAACTGCACCCCACCTGCGAGGAGTTGCTCGGCAAGCGTGTCCACGTCGGCGGGGTTCGCCGCGCCGTAGGAGATGAGGTCGAGGCGCTTCTCCTCGGCCTTGCGGAGCCGGACGATGTACTGCTCGGGGGAGCCCTCGGCGGCCAGGAAGGAGATGCCGGAGTCCTCGGCGACCTTGGTCAGGCCCCAGACGCCGGCGTAGAAGTCGAGTTGCTTGTCGTAGTCCGGCACGGCGAGGTCGACGTGGCGAAGGTGGGTGAGCAGACGTGTGCTCATGGTGGGGGTTCTCCTCTGTGAGGTTCAGACGGTTCCGACAAGGCGGAGCAGCGCTGCCGCATTGCCGCCGCGTACGGCGTGGAAGTGGGGGGCGGGCAGGTCCGTGACGTCGCGCAGAGCGCCGAGCGGGTCGTCGGTGCCCATGTCGAAGGGGAAGTCGGAGCCGAGCAGGACCCGGTCGGGGCCGGCCACCCGGATCAGTTCGCGCAGCACGTCCGGGTCGTGGACGAGGGAGTCGAAGTACAGCTGCTTGAGGTAGCTGCTGGGCGGGTGCGCGCAGCCGCGGGTGTCGGTGCGGGCGAGCCAGGCGTGGTCGGAGCGGCCGATGTGGGTGGGCAGATAGCCGCCGCCGTGGGCGGCGACGATACGCAACCCCGGGTGCCGGTCCAGGACTCCGGAGAAGATCAGATGGGACAGCGCGACGGCGTTCTCGGTCGGCTGGCCGACGGTGTTGGACAGGTACCACCGATTGAGGCGCTCGTCGAGCGTGCAGCCGAAGGGATGCAGGAAGAGGATCGCGCCGGTTTCCTCGGCCCGGGCCCAGAACGGCTCGTACGCGGGGTCCGACAGTTCGCCTCCCGGCGCGTGGCTCGAGATCTCGACACCGCGCAGGCCCAGGCCGAGGGCGTGATCGAGGGCTTCGACGGCGAGGCCCGGATGCTGGAGCGGGACGAGGCCGAGGCCGTGCAGCCGCTGCGGAGCCTGGGCGACGTGCGCGGCGGTGCCTTCGTTGGCCAGTTCCCACACCGTACGGGCCAGGTCCTCGTCGGCCCAGTAGTGGTAGTGCGAGGGAGACGGCGAGACCAGCTGGACGTCGACCCCGGAGGCGTCCATCGCGGCGAGCCGGGCCTTGACGTCGGTCAGCCTCGGGAAACAGTCCCGGAACATCGGGCCGCTGACGGCGATGGCCTCGGGGCCGTTGCGGCGGGCGTCGAGATCGCGGGCCGCGGCCAGACCGGGGTGCCCGGCGACGGCGTCCTCGACCTGAGGGAGCAGGACGTGCGCGTGGACGTCGATCGTGGGTGCGCTGTTCTGGTGACTCACGGGGTTCACGGGGTCTCCTGCAGGGCGGACATCGTGCGGCTCATCAGACCGGGTGCGTCGGCGTCACGGACGCCGTCCAGCTGCCACTGACCGAGTTGCACGGATGCCTCGACCACCATGCGGACACGGTTGATCCGGCGTTCGTAGAAGCCGGTCAGCAGGGCGTCGAGGGAACTCCAGTCCTGCTCCTGGCTCAGCATCTCGGCCAGTACGGAGGCGTCTTCCAGCGACATGGCCGCGCCCTGGGCGAGCGTGGGAGGACAGACATGGGCCGCGTCACCGATCAGGACGACCAGCCCGCGGTGCCAGGAACCCTCGACGAGCAGCCGGTCGAACCAGGTGTAGTTGACCTTGGCGGTGTCGGTGATGCTCGCGGCGATCTCCGGCCACGCACCCCCGTAGGGCGCGGCCAGCCGTCGCATCTCGTCCGCGTACGAGGCCGGGTCGATGGAGGCGCGGTCGCGGTTGGCCTCGACGAGGTAGGCGTAGATGGTGTTCTTGCTGGTCGGGCAGTAGCCGGCGATGTAGCACGGACCGCCGTAGGCCAGGGTCATGCGCTCCACGCTGTCGGGGCGGGGCACGGGGACGCGCCAGATGGCCATGCCGGTCGGTTCGGGCTTGTCGCTGATGCCGATCATCGCGCGCGTGCGGGAGCCGACGCCGTCGGCGGCGATGACAAGGTCGTAGCGGCCCTCGGTGCCGTCGCTGAACCGGGCGGTGACGCCGGACGCGTCCTGGACCAGTTCCTCGGCGGTGGTGCCGAGGCGTACCACCGCGCCGCTCTCGCGAACGGCCTCACACAGGATCTCCTGCAGCCGGGGCCGCTGCATGCCGAAGATCGAGGGCAGGTCGTCCCCACCGGTGCGGAAGTCCTGCTGGACGTGGAACACGGTCCCGTCGGGCGCGGCCATGCCGACGGCGTCGACGGCGTAACCGCTCTCCCGGACCTCGTCCCATACGCCCACTTCGCGCAGTACGCGCAGCGCGTTGCCCTGGAGGGTGATGCCGGAGCCGAGCACGTTCCAGTCGGGTTTGGCCTCGATCAGTTCCACAGCGATGCCCGCCCGCCGCAGCAGCACGGTCACGGCGTTGCCGGATGCGCCGCCGCCTATGACGAGGACGGTCGGGGGACGGGGGTCGTTCATGGGTTCTCCCTGAGATGGTGCCGCGCGACTGCGAGCGGCAAGGGGGTGTCGCGGGCCGGGCGGGCGAGGGTGGCGTAGCCGTCCGGCCGCGGCCCGCCCGGCCGTCCAGGGCGTTACTTGACGGCGATGGGGTTAACCGGTGAGCCGACGGACCCGGTGATGGGCAGCGGCGCGGCGGTGAGCCAGAACGCGTACCGGCCGTCCCCGGCGCAATGTGCGGCGAGGGCGTCGAGGTCCCACATCTCACCGATGAGCAGGCCGATGTGGGGGATGGCGACCTGGTGCAGCGGCTGGAAGGCGTGGTCGAACTCGTTGGGCCGCACCTCGAAGCCCCAGGTGTCGGTGGCGATCCCGGCGATCTCGCTCCGGTGCAGCCAGCCGGCCGTACTGAAGCTCAACCCCGGCGCCGGTCCGCCCGCGTAGTCGCCCCAGCCTTCGTGGCGGGCGCGGGCCAGCCGTCCGGTGCGCACGAGGACCAGGTCACCACGCCCGACGGTCACGCCGTGCGCCTCGGCTGTTGCGGTCAGGTGCTCCTCGGTGATGGCGAAGCCGTCGGGCAGTTCGCCGTCCTGGCCGATGACCAGGCCCACGTCGAGGAGGACGCCTAGCCCGGCGACGTGCGGCGCCATGCGCTCGATGCCGGTGACCAGATCGCCTTCGCAGGTGACGACCTTCTCCGCCGGGCGGCCGTTCCACGCCTTGCCGTGATCGAAGATGTGCCCGAGCCCGTCCCACTGGGTGGAGCACTGCAGGGGCATGGCGATTACGTCGTCGGCGCCACCGAAACCGTGCGGGAAGCCCTGGCCGCCCAGAGCCGCGTCGGTGCCGGTGGCGAGCATCGTGTGCACCGGGTTGGTACGCCGCCGCCAGCCCCTCTGCGGGCCGTCCATGTCGAAGGCCTGTGACAAGGAGAAGCTGATGCCGTCGCGGATCAGGGCCGCGCCCTCGCGGCGCTTGGCCTCGTCGAGGAAGTTGAGCGTGCCGAGCACGTCGTCCTCGCCCCAGCGGCCCCAGTTCGAGTACGCCTTCGCGGCATCGGCGATCGCCGCCTCGGGATCCGTACGGTCGATACGGTCGGCGCTCATCTGGCTGATCTGGCTCATCGGGCCACCTCCGTGACACAGCGGGTGCGCTGGGCGCCGAGCCCGGTGACCGACCCGTCCATCACGTCGCCGTCGCGCAGCAGCCGGCCCCAGTGGATGCCGTTGCCGGCCGGGCTGCCGGTCAGAACCAGGTCGCCGGGGAGGAGCCGGGCGACCTGGGAGATGTACGAGACCAACCGTGCGACACCGAAGATCATGTCCTTGGTGGACTCGTCCTGCATGGTCTCGCCGTTGAGTTTCAGTGTGACCTGCAGGTCGGACGGGTCGGCGATGGAGCCGGCCGGGACGATCCACGGGCCGAGCGGGGTGAAACCGGGGGCGTTCTTGCTGCGCAGCCAGTCGGTGCCGATCGGGGGCATGTCCCGGCGGAAGACACTCGCGCGGTCGGTCAGGTCGTTGGCGATGGTGTAGCCCGCGACGTGCTCCAGCGCCTCCTCCACGGTGACCCGGTAGGCGGGGCGGGAGATCACCGCGGCCACCTCCAGCTCCCAGTCGGGCTTCTCGGCCCAGGCGGGCAGCACGACGTCGTCGTAGGGGCCGCTGATCGTGGTCGGCAGACCGATGAAGACGTACGGCAGATCCTCGGCGGCCCTCTTGTCCATGACCGCCGCGACCTCGGCGCGGGCCTCCTCGACGGTGCCCGGGGCGTCCGGGGCGCGGTGCGCGACCGCCAGGTCGATCACGTGCTGCCGGTAGTTGGCGCCGGACTGGAAGATCTGCCGGGGCTCGACGGGCGCGTGCACCGTCATCTCCGCCAGCGGCCGCCAGTCGCGCGTCGGGTCCCCGGCGAGGGTGTGCAGCCGCGGCAGCTCCTCGTCCCAGCGCTCCAGGAGCGTGAGCGTGGTCAACGCGGGTGCGTCCAGTGCCGTGCGCAGATCGAGTGCTCGGCCCTCCGGTGTCACGAGGCTCGGGAACCTGGTCCCGCCCGGTGCCGAAAGGGTGCCGATGGCGAACGGTCCGGAGAAGGGGGTGAAGGGTGCCGACGTGGCTGCGGATGTCACGGAGATTTCCTCCCGATTGCGGTGCCACTAATCTGGCCCGGTAGATTGCAATCAGGGAAATCGATTTCATGTATAGGTGAATCCAGCCGGTGAATACCGATGGTGCCGGCTCCGGAATTGGGATGCTTCGTGAACTTGGCCAGCCTGGACCTCAACCTCGTCGTTGCCCTGCGCGCCCTCCTGCAGGAGCGCAACGTCACCAGGGCCGGCCAGCGCATCGGGCTCAGTCAACCCGCGATGAGCGCGGCCCTGGCCCGGCTGCGCCGCCACTTCGACGACGACCTGCTCGCCCGGGTGGGCGGAGGGTACGAACTGACCGCCCTCGGGCGGGCCCTCCTCGACCGGACCACCACCGCGTGCGACCTGCTGGAGCGCGTCTTCGCCAGTCAGGCAGAATTCGACCCCTCCCGCGAGGAACACGAGTTCACGCTGATCGCCTCGGACTACGCGGTCGCCGTCTACGGCACCGAGCTCGCCCGCACCATCCAAGCCGAGGCACCGGGCATCCGGCTCAGGTTCAAACAGGTACCGAACGAAATCATCGATGACACCGGGTCGCTGCTCAGCACCGTGGACGGGCTGCTGCTGCCCCACGGCATCATTCGTGGCTTCCCCATGGTCGAGCTCTACCAGGACAGCTGGGTCTTCCTCGTCGCGGACGACAACCCGGAGGTCGGCGAGCGGCTCACCCTCGACGACCTGGCCCGAATGCCCTGGGTGACGTACCAACGGGCCTACGACGCCCCTGCTGCCCGCCAGATCGCCATGCTCGGCATCGAGCCGCGCGTGGCGGTCTCCGTCGACAGTTTCCAGCTGATGCCACTTCTGGTCGCGGGCACCCGCCGGGTAGCTCTCCTTCAGAGGCGTCTCGCCGACGAGCTGGACGGACTCGCACACGTCCGCATCATGGAACCGCCCTATGACGCCGTGCCGATCCAGCAGGCCCTGTGGTGGCATCCGGTCCACATGCACGACGCGGCGCACATGTGGCTGCGGGAGACGATGGCCCGGGTCGCCGAGATGATGGAGGCCGGTCGGCCTGCGCAGTCCCCTCCGCCGGAATGAGGGTGGGGCCATGCCCTGCAGAGGCGGATGGCACTCCCAGGCCCCAGCCGACCCGGACGGGCGGCCGCCGCGTGGACCCGATGTGAACAGCTGCTGCGACTCTGGCCGGTTCGCCGGGCCGTGCCCGCACCGCAGGTTCCGCTCCGCCGTCAGGGAGGAGGGCCGCTGCTGCCCCGCACGACCAGTTCGGGCCGCAGCGCGACCAGGATGGCGTTCGGTCGGCGGCGACCAGGGCCTCTCGCCAGGCGCGTTCGCGGGCTCGGGCCGATGGCTGGTCGCTCGGCCCTGCGACGTCCCACACGGTGTCATGGCCGAGAGCAAGCAGGTGCTCCGTGGCCTGGCGTGCTCCTGTCGTCTGTTCGAGTCCGATCACCGGGCCGCCCTCCTGCTCGATGCCGACGTCGAGTGCGACCGCGGGCCGGTCGGCGGGAAGGTGCCGCCATGCCTGTGCGGTCCAGTCGTGCCGCGCCGCGAGCGAGAATGAGGCCGGCGACTGCTTGGGAGACGAGCCCCTCCACGACGGCTCGGGCGGGCAACGGGTCGCTGGAACGCAACGTGGTGATCTGCACGGCGTAGCCGGCCTGGCGCGCCGCCTGTTCGACGCCGAAGACCGTGGCCGCGGAACCGTACTGGGCGGTGTCGAAACTCACCACCGACAGCACCTGCGACCTGCCGGTCACCAGTGCGTGCGCAAGCCTGTTGGGTCGGTAGCCGAGTTCGGCTGCGATGGCGAACACGCGGACGCGGGTGTCGTCCCCGACCCCGGGCCGCTCGTTCAGTACGCGGGAGACGGTCATCGCCGAGACACCCGCTCGCCGTGCCACCTCGCCGATCACCACCGGTCGGTCACTGGCCGTGGCGGACGACGGGATGCCGTTCGCGTCGGATCCGGCACCAGGTCGAGGAGCGTTAACGTTAACGTGCCGTCTTCACAAGCCCTTGGTGGGACATCAATTTTTTAGCCTGGCGCCTGTTGTCATGGCTGCGGCATGACTTTATCTTCTCGTCTGGAAGAAGCGGAACCAGATCATCGAATTTTCCGTCGAAACGCTTCGACGGGAAATTCGACAAACGCGCTCGCCATATCTGCGCTTAGGGAGCGGAATGGCTCACCATCTCACGGCCGTCGAATTCAATTCGATTGGCCCTCGCGTCACGCGCACCGTTCCCGGCTCCGGTCGGCGCGCTCGATCATCGATCCGATCACAGAAGGTGCGAACGGAGCGATCGACAAGTCGTCGTTCGACTCGGCGAACAACGGATATCGTGCTGACTTCGCGCACACCGTCGCGGCCACAGCCAAGAAGTACGGAGAAGTCAGCGTCTACTGGGACAACGGTGCGAACGGACAGTACGGGTTCGGCCTGTTCGACCGACGTTCCTACACCGTGACCCAACCGGGCATCGTCAACGCCATCATGAGCGGCGTTGGGCAGTGACCACGGCGTGGGCCTGCCGTCGGGAACGCAACAGATGACCGGCCGTCGCTCATCTGGAGTCCGAGAGGTCTCAACTCATCAACGCAGGAACCCTGTTGGCTTCCCATCCTGTTCGTACTCGGTCTCCCGAGGGTGTCGGCGACCGCGCGGCCGTCCACACCCCGGGACCGCAACTCGGAGAGGTTGAATCCAAGGGGCGCGAGTCGCCCGACGTACGCGATGGCCGGCATGCGGCGATCACCGTTGAGGGGAGGTGAGGACGCCGCGTGACAGGGCGACGGTGACGGCAGCGGTGCGGTCGTTGACACCCAGTTTGACGAAGGTTCGCAGCAGGTGCGTCTTCACCGTCGCCTCGCCGATGTACAGCTGCCGACCGATCTCGGCGTTGGACAGACCCCGCGCGACGAGGCCGAGTACCTGAACCTCGCGTGGGGTCAGCTGCTCCCCGGCCGGAGCCTGAAGGTGAGTCACCAGCCGGGCGGCCACCGGCGGGGCGAGGACGGTCTCACCGCGGGCCGCCGCCCGGATCGCGTCGGTCAGGGTACCGATCGGGGTGTCCTTCAGGAGGTAGCCGGTGGCGCCGGCCTCGATCGCGGGCAGGATGTCGGCGTCACCTTCGTAGGTGGTGAGCACGAGCACGCGAATGCCGGGATGCTCCTGACGGATGCGCGCCGTCGCGGTGGTGCCGTCGGTACCGGGCATCCGCAGGTCCATCAGGACGACGTCCGGGCGCATCGCGGCGGCGAGGACGATCGCCTCGTCGCCGGAGCCGGCCTCGCCGACGACCCGCAGGTCGTCGTAGGCCTCGAGCATGCCGCGGAGGCCGAAGCGTACGACGGGATGGTCATCGACAATCAGGATCTGGACAGTCATCGAGCCGGTTCCGCCCGCTCAGTGGTCGGGTGTGGAGCTGAGATCAAGCACAGGCTGCAGGCTACGCGCCGCCTGCTCGGCCGGTGCCGGCGGCAGCTCGACCCGCACCGTGGTGCCCTGGCCGTGAACCGATCGCACCGTGCAGGTTCCGCCGAGGCTGGAGGCGCGGGTGCGCATGCCGAGCAGGCCGTATCCGCCCCGGACGGTGGCCGGGTCGAAGCCCTGGCCGTCATCGGTCACCGCCAGCGCCATGAGGTCGGGATCCTGGCGCAGCTCGATCCGCACCGCCGTCGCGGCGGCGTGCTTGGCGACGTTGGCCAGGGCCTCCTGCGCGGTGCGCAGCAGGGCGATGTCGATGCCGGTGGATGTGCCGGACCGCTCACCGACGATCGAGACCTCGACGCGCGTACCCGTGTCGCGAGCATGCCGGGCGGCGAGCCGGTCCAGCGCATCCGCTAGCCCGCGGCCGGTCAGGTCGACCGGGGCCGATGCGGCGATCAGCGAGCGTGCCTCCGCGAGGTTCTCGCGCGCGGTCTTCTCCAGGATGTCGAGCTGGCCGTCGGCGGCCGTCGGATCACGGAGCAGGGTCGTCCGTGCGACCTGGGCGAGCATGAGGATGCTGGTGAAGCCCTGTGCCAGGGTGTCGTGGATCTCGGCAGCCAGACGTTCACGTTCGGCATGGACGCCTGCCTCGTGGCCCGCACGTTCCAGTGCGGCCCGCGTCCGGGTCAGTTCCTCGATCAGCGCGGCCCGCTTGCGGTTCTGCTCGCGGATGCCGGTCAAATAGGCGCCCACGAGGATCGTCACGGCCATGGGTACCAGAACGGTCACGCCGACCATCGCCAGCGTGTAGCGGCTGACTCCCGCCCGCGCCACCATGGCCCAGGCGAGCTCGGCGTAGAGGACCAACAACAGCGGTAGGCGCACCCGCCACCTTGCGACCATCACGAACAGCTGTGGGCAGAGCGCGAACAGCAGTGCGCCGGCGATCGGGGCGATGGCGAGCAGGAGCGGGAACGCGACCGCCAGGACGGCGAAATAGGCCGCACCCCAACGCTCGTCGCGGTTTTCCATGGCCCGCGGAGCGACCAGGGCGTAGCAGGCGACGATGACAGCGAGGGTGCCGAGGGCCAGCAGGCGTTGTCCGAGCGCCACCGAGACGTCGGCCGCTATGGCGACGGCAAGCGGTATAGCGACGGCGCCGACAAGGACATGCCATCCGACGCGGTAGCGGTGTCCGAAGTCGACGGTGCTGCGCACTGCCACGACCTGCCCACCTTCGCCCACCGAGATCTGGCCGCCAGTCTACGGGCGCCCGGATCCACAGTGCCCGACTCGGTGCCGAGGAGCGTCCACGCACCAGTGGAGCCGTGGGTACGTCGATCGGTTGACGACGGGGTCCAACCAAGCGTTGTCGCCGCCGCGGCCACAGAGCCGTCACGCTCGATGTCGAGCACTTCGGCTCCACACCTGGAGATACCCCATGAAGAAGAACTGGTTCGTCCTCGGCCTCGGCGCACTGCTTGCCTTTGTCGGCGTCGGCTGGACCTTGCAGGGACTCGATGTCATGAAGGGCTCGGCGATGAGCGGCGTGACGCTGTGGGCGGTCGTCGGGCCGGTCGTGGCGATCGTCGGTCTGGTCGTGCTGAGTGTCGGCCTCGCCCGGCTGCGCCGGGTGAGCCGATAAGCGCCGATCAGATGTCCGGTATCGACATGGAGACGCGGAAGACAGATCGGCCGGCACCGGGAAGACCGCCCAAGCAGTGGTACGGCGAGCTTGCCGGCGTCGCGGCCACCGCACTCGCCCTGGGCCTCGGTGAGTTGGTGGCAGCCGCGACGGGTGGGCCCTCGGCGCCCCTGGTGGCGGTGGGGGGCGTCGCCGTGAACGCAGCGCCGACCCCGGTCAAGGAGTTCGCCGTCGCGGTGTTCTACACGTACGACAAGCTGGCACTGCAGGCGGGAATCGTGCTGGTGTTGGCGGTGTTCGCCGCGTTCATCGGTGTACTGGCCATGCGCCGGCTCTGGTACGGGCTGGCCGGCGTCGCCGTGTTCGGGATGATCGGTGTACTCGCGTCAGCCACCCGGCCCAGCGCCACGTGGGCGTACCCGCTGCCGACAGTGGCCGGTGCACTGGCCGCTGCCGGCCTTCTGGTGCTGCTGCGCCGGACCCTGCCGCGCCGTGCCGCGGTATCGGCGCAGGACCTGGGGGACGACACCGGCCTGGGGGACGACACCGGCCCGGATACGGACGTGGCGGCACAGGGAACCCACACCCCCGTGCGGGGAGCCGGCTCACCGTCGTCGGACACCGGCAAGTCAGTGCTGGACTGCGCGGGACAGCCACCGGGCCGACGACGGTTTCTCGCGCTGGCGGTCGGGGCGATCGGCGCGGCCGCGGTGGCCGTACCGGGCGGACGTCGGCTCTGGGCACAGCGGGTGGCCGCGGCCCGGGCCGCGGTGGTTCTCCCGACGCCGTCGAGCCCGGCAGCACCCTTGCCCGCCAAGGTCTCCGTCGGCGTGCCTGGGGTGGATCCGTTCGTGACCAGGAACGCGGACTTCTACCGGATCGACACCGCTTTGACGGTGCCGCAGATGGAACCGAAGGACTGGCGGCTGAGGATTCATGGCCGGGTGAAACGGCCGCTGACGCTGACGTACGAGCAATTGCTGGCACGGCCGATGGTGGAGCGCTACATCACGCTGGCGTGCGTGTCCAACGAGGTCGGCGGCGAGTTGGTCGGCAACGCGCGGTGGTTGGGGGTACCGATCAAGGATCTGCTGGATGAAGTCGATCCTGTTGACAGCGCGGATCAGGTGGTGAGCCGTTCCGTGGACGGCTACACCGCCGGCACACCGACGGCAGCGTTGCGCGACGGGCGAGACGCGTTGCTGGCGGTCGGCATGAACGGGGAGCCACTGCCCATCGAGCACGGATTTCCGGTCCGGATGGTGGTGCCCGGGCTGTACGGGTACGTATCGGCGACGAAGTGGCTGACGGAGCTGGAGCTGAGTCGTTTCTCGGACTTCAGCGCCTACTGGGTACGCCGGGACTACGCGGCGCTGGCTCCGGTGAAGACACAGTCGCGGATCGACACACCGGCCGCGGGCAGGCGTCTGAAGGAAGGTCTGGTGGTGGTGGCCGGGGTGGCATGGGCGCAACATCGTGGGGTGTCCGCGGTGGAGGTCCGTGTGGATGACGGGCCATGGCAGTGGGCACAGCTCGCGGCGGTGCCGTCGGTGGACACATGGCGGCAGTGGAGCTGGCCGTGGCAGGCGACGCCCGGCGAGCATCGGCTGCAAGTACGCGCCACCGACAACACCGGCCAGGTGCAGACAGGACAGGTGCACGAGCCGTTGCCCGACGGGGCGACCGGCCGGCACACGATCAAGGTCACGGTTGCCTGAGCATTCCCCGCCGGGCGGGAGTTCCCGCCTGACTCGGAATCGTCAAAGGGCTGCGACCGTCGGCGCCGTGGGCGACTGGGCTGCCGACGGCGGCCCTCGTACCCACGGACACCGAGGTGGCCCGCCGACGGATGACCTTGGGTACTGAACAACCGCTCGCTGCCGGCAGGAGTGGGAGATCCACAGTGGCTCGCAAGCCTGCCCCGACCTGGTCGGCACCGGGGGCGGCGGTCTCGCCGTCGAGCCGGAGCCGGGGCCCTAGGGGCGACCGCGCAGGTACGCGCAGGCGGCGGAGGCGCCCGCCTGCGCGGGTGCCCGGCGGCCCCGGCCCTCCCTCACATACCGAGCCGCGCCGCGATCACCGGCGCAAGCCGGTCCGCGATGACGCGGTGCCCCTGGTCGTTGGGGTGGACCGAGTCCGTCAGGTCGCCCGAACCCAGCCAGCCGGTGGTGTCGACGAAGGACACCCGGGAGTCGCCGCCGTCGACGGCCGCCTTGACCGCCGCCTGGGTCTGCGGGACGTACCGGCCGCGGAAGGTCTCCAACGCGAAGATCCACGCCTGGGGGTACGCGGCGCGGACCTTGCGCAGCAGGCTGGTGTACGCCGTCTGGAACTGCGCGGAACTGACCCCGTGCCCCACGTCGTTGGTGCCGAGGTTGATGACGACGGCGTTCGCCTGGTACCGGGAGAAGTCCCAGTCGGGGGTGGCCGCGTTCGGGTTGAGCTTGGTGAACTGCCGTTCCAGGCCGACGCATCCGTCCGCCGCGGCGACCAGGCAGGCGCCGCCCTGGGCGATCTGGGTGTGCTCGGTGCCGAGCCGTTCCCCGATCAGCCAGCCGTACGCGGTGCGGGCGTTCTGCGACGACGTCGTCCCCACCGTGATCGAGTCGCCGACGAACTCGATCAGCTTGCCGGGCGCCGACGGTGCGAATGTCGTGGCGCCGCTGTCGAGGACCAGCCCCTGGAAGACGGCGTCACCCCGGTAGGAACCGGCGACCACCTGGTAGTTGACCTGCAGGGTGTGGTTGCCGGCGGACAGCGGGGAGGGCGTCAGGTTCACCGTCCCCTTGACGTCGTCGTAGAACTTCACCGGGCCGTTGTCGATCCGCGCCCAGAAGTCGATCGTCCCGCGCTGCTTGAGCTGGACGGTCCGGCCGGTGAAGCCGACCCGGTAGTAGGCGCCGGCCCAGTACGGGGTGTAGGCGGTGGAGGTCCTGGTGTCCCAGCGGCCCACGAACTTGATGTTCGGGTCGCCGGGTTGGCCGGGAGCGGCCGCCAGGGTGGATGCAGGGTCGCCGAGTCGGGCGGCGATGACGGGGGCGAGGCGGTTCGCGAACTTGGTGTGGCCCGCCTCGTTGGGGTGCCCGTTGCCGTCCTCGTAGTCGGTGCCGTCGGTCAGCCAGCCGGTGGTGTCGACGTAGTGCACCCTGCTGTCACCGGCGTCGGCGCGGGCGGTGACGGCCGCCCTGGTCTCGGTGACGTAGCGCTTCTTGAGCGTCTGCACGGCGAAGAGCTGTGCGTTCGGGTAGGTGGCGCGAAGGTCGGCGAGGAAGGTGGTGTACGCCGACCGGAAGGCGGCGCCGGTCACGCCGTGGCCGATGTCGTTGGTGCCCAGGTTGATGACGACGGCGTCCGCCCGGTAGCGGGAGAAGTCCCAGTTCTGGCCGCCCGTGCTCGCCGTCCTGAAGAACTGCGTGCTCAGGCCCGTGCATCCGGACTGGGCGACGAGGCAGTGGCCGGATCGGGCGATCTGGGTGTGGCGCGCCCCCAGATGCTCGCCGGTCTTCCAGGCGTACGAGTCGAGTGCGAGTCGGTCCGTGAGGGCGCCGGCGGTGATGGAGTCGCCGACGAACTCGACGAGCCGGGACGGGGTGTTCGGCGCGACCGTGTGCGCGCCGGGGTCCAGCACCAGGCCCTGGAAGACGGTGTCGCCGGAGCGGTACGCAATGCGCAGGGTGTGGGTGCCGGCGGACAACGGCTGGGGAGTGAGGTTCACCGTGCCTCGCACGCCGGGGTGGAAGACGTCGGGGCCGCCGTCGATGCCGGCGTACAGGTTGACCGCGTCTCTCGCCTTGACCTTCACCGTGGTGCCGGTGAAGGCGGTCTGCAGGTAGGCGCCGGTCCAGGAGGGCACCGCCGCCGTGCCGGCGCTGGTGTCCCAGCGCCCGACGTAGACGATGTTGGGGTCGGAGACCGAGCCGTCACCCGGCGCGGCCTGGGCGGGGGAGCTCCCCGTCCAGGACAGCAGGCAGGCGATGAGAACGGCCGTGACGAGCGCAGCGAGGGTACGGGCGAGGCGGCGTAAGGAGGTGGCGTGGGGGGTGGTCTGCACAGGGGTCCCTTTCGGCGTGGGATGGGAGCGCTCCCAGAAGCAGCCTTTCGAGAGAAGCAATGAAACGGTTCAGCGTCAAGGGTTCGCGTGAGGCAGGCAATTCACCGGCAGGCAGTGGAGGTTGATCGAGCCGTTCTCTGCCGATCGGCGAGTACGGCCCGTACCTCGGACGGTTGTGGGAGCAGTTCGTGGGGGTGATCCGGCGGTTCCGTTGCAGTAGTCAGTGGCGGGAGATGCCGGGCGAGTTCGGCCTGTGGTCTACGGCCGCTTCCGGGCCTGGAGGGACGCCGGCGTCTGCACCGCACTGCTGGAAGGCGTGATCGCCGAGGCCGACCGCCAGAGGAAGACGGACTTGTCTCTGGTCAGTGCGAGCTGCACCACCGCCCGGGTCCATCATGACGCCGCCGGGATGAGCATCGGTGAGGAGGTCATGGACGCCGGTTGAGGAAGTCGCCGCCGACCCAGGAACAGTCCCGGCAAAAGGGGCGGCCCGCCGGTGCAAGATGGGCGTCGGTCGGCGACGTCCTTCAGCAGCTGCTGGCTGTGCCGTCAACCGGGTGGCCTTCCGCCAAGGCTGTGACCGTGAGCGGGCTACTGGACGCATGTCGCCGGGAGGCGCCTTGGCTGGCTGGTCTTGAAGACTTCGTTCCGGCGGATCCTCGTCAGGCTGTGCTTTCGCGGCTCGGTGACAAGATGACGTGGCGTTGGCGCGAACAGCACCGCCTTGCGGGTCACACGGCCATGGGCTGGCATGAGGGAGCCGGCGCCTCTGGGAGGCGCCAGCCCGGGTAGGGGGGAGGAGGATGCTGCTCAGCGGCCTTCTACGCCGGGCCCGTTGATGGAGATGCCGTCAGTGGTGGCGACGGGGCCCGGGTCGGGGATCACGAACATGCTCTCGGTGGTCAACTCGGAGCGGAACTGGTCGCGCATGTTGATGTGGCGGTGAATCAGCGGGGAAAGCTGGCAGAGCTTGTTCTCGGAGATGACCTGACCCTGCGCGCGGAGTTTGGCGATGATCTTCTGGATGTAGTCGTGTTGAAGATGGCCACGCAGTTGCGCATGAGACCCAGGGCGCCGAGCCGGTCTTCGAGGCCCGGCTAGTACTCGGGGAAGGGGCCGTCGAGTCGTGGCAGATGCGCTTGGCGGGTTCGTGGCGCTCATAGTGAAGGCGGCTCTGGGCCTCGATCCGCCGCCGGAAATCGGGGTTGTCGTAGAGGCCCAGCATGGCGGGTCTTCGCGATGCGTCCGAAGGCGATGATCGCTGTTCCGAGGCTGGTGGGCTTGCCGTTGATGGTGAGGATCCGCAGGGCGGTGTGTGCACTGACGGTGCCGTAATGCATCAAGCCGATCACGTGAAGGACCTCCTCTCAGTGTTCGTCGACCGGTGCGAGGTCGATGTGTCGCTGTGTCGCGTTTTGGAGAGGCGTGATGGGGGTGCGGCGCGGCCGGGGCCGCGCCGCGTGGTTCAGCGGCCCCGGCCCCACAGCAGCGGCCGTCTCCGTGGTGGGTGCCGGCGCGGGACGCGTGGTCGGTGCGCTGCTGCGGCGGGCCTTGCGGGCGTCGACCCGGATGACCAGATGGGAGTGCGGGACGTCGTAGTGGCCGCGCGGCACGGGCGCGGGGTCGGTGAGGGCGGTGGCGAAGGCGAAAAAGTGCCGGAAGCTGTAGACGACCATTCCCTCGGGGATGTCCCTCTGCCCGGCTTTCTTGATCCGCTTCCACTGGTTGGCGATGTGGTAGTGGGGAAAGGTGCGCGACGGGTCGCCGGGATGACGCAGCACGTAGCCGTCGACGGTGCCGTGCTTGTCCGCGTACCACTCGATGGTCCGCCGCGTGCGGGCACGCAGGGGCACGTCCCGGTATTCGTCGGGCCGGCGGTGTTTGAGCCGGTCGTACCGACACGTGGTCCGATTGACCTGTTCGGTGATCCGGTAGACGTCGTCGGCGACGATGTTGTTGACGTTCACGGCGAACGCCTCACCGTTGCGCATCCCGCATCCCGCATCCCGCATCCCGCATCCCGCATCCCGCATCCCGCATCCGCTCATCCGGTCGGTGACGAGCGTGAAGCTGTCGTCGTCGGCGGAACGTATCTGCTGCAACTGGGCGGGTGAGGGGATCACCACCCGCTTGGGGTCGTACTGCGGCGCTTTGATGCCGGCCACCGGGTTGCCGTCGAACAGCCCCAGCCGGTGCGCGTCCAGCAGGATCGCCTTGAGCTTGTCGAACGCGTTGGACTGCGCCGCCAGTCCCACCCCGTTGCGCTCCATCGTCTGGAGGAAACCCTCGACGACCTTGTGGTCGAAAGTCTCCATCCGACGGCTTCCCAGCTGCGGCAGCAGATGAATGTCCAGCAGCGACTCCAGGTGCCTCACAGACGCCGGCCCCAGGTCACGCTGGGCGGCCTTCCATCCCGCCGCATACTCCCCGAACCGCATCGCCCCGTACGTCGCGACCCGCTCCGCCCTCACCCGCCCCCGCGGAGCAACCTTCTTCCCGTTGTAGATCTCCACCAACCGCTCGGCGGCCCGATCCTGGGTCGCGAACCCCGACTCCTCCCTCTGACCCCACCCGCCGCCCGGTAACGGATCTTGTAGAAGTGCGGACACTTCGACCACCGCGACCGCCGATGCTCACACTCCTTAAAAAACGAACCCATCCCACGCTTCAACACAACCGAAGGCATGACCTGCTGACCCCATACGCCCGATGCTGACAGTTTGCTGACCGCCAGAGCCTCAGATCGTTGCTGACCTGCGAATATGCGCACAGGGCCAGCTATGTTCTGGAACTGGATCGGGCGGTCCCAGGAAGAGATCGAACAGGCGCGGGCGGACTGGATGTCGGGTTCCCGCTTCGGTGAGGTGAAGGGGTACGACGGTGATCCGCTGCCCGCTCCGGAACTTCCGCCCCTGCCGTTGAAGCCGCGGGGGAGGGTGCGCTGACCTGCGCGGATGTTGTCGGCCGCCTGCTGGAGGGCGGCCGCGGGCAGCTGTGGCAGACCTCTCGCTGACCTTTGCCGACTCTTCTGACCCTTGGTCAGGCCAGGTTGGGCAGGTCCTCCCGAAGCCCAGTCGCTTGCGCGGAGCTTCGCGGGTTTGATGGCGGCCCGGGTGAACGCTGACCTGACGCGTAGTTGAGCCAGGTGCTGGTGCTGATCGGCGGGCCTCGGTCACGTCCGCGGAAGTGGTGTATCGACGGCCACTCGGTGATCTCGTTTTGAGGCTATGCGGTGAGTTCGGTGGGCAGGGTGGTGTCGTTGGTTTCTGACTCGATCGGGTGGAGGCGGGCCTTGCCAGCTGGTCGAGTCCCATGTAGCGGCGGGCCTCGGTCCACTCGTCGTTCTGCTCGGCCAGCACGGCGCCGACCAGGCGGATAACGGCGGCACGGTCGGGGAAGATGCCGACCACGTCGGTGCGGCGGCGGATTTCCTTGTTCAGGCGCTCTTGCGGGTTGTTCGACCAGATTTGCCGCCAGATCTCACGCGGAAACGCGGTGAAGGCCAGCAGGTCGTGCTGGGCGGTGTCCAAGTGGGCTGCGGCCTTGGGAAACTTGGCCTCCAGTGCGTCCAGGACGTGCTGCATCTGGGCCTTCACGGCGTCGGTGTCGGGTTGTTCGAAGACGGTCCGCAGCAGCGTGGCCACCCACGGCTGGGCCGATTTCGGGACCTGGCTGAGCAGATTGCGGGCGTAATGAGTGCGGCATCGCTGCCATCCTGCTCCGGGCAGGACCGCGCCGATGGCGTCAACCAGGCCGGCGTGCGCGTCCGAGATGACCAGCTGGACGCCGGACAGGCCGCGGGCGATCAGAGAGCGCAGGAAGGCCAGCCAGCCGGCGCCGTCCTCGGCGGTGGCGACGTCGATGCCGAGGATCTCGCGGTGACCGTCGGCGTTGACACCGACCGCGATCAGGGCGTGGACGTTGATGATCCGGCCGCCCTCGCGGACCTTCTGGGTCAGCGCATCGACCCAGACGAACGCGTAGGGGCCCTGATCCAGGGGCCGGTTGCGGAAGGCAGCGACCTGCTCGTCGAGGTGCCGGGCCATCGCCGAGACCTGCGACTTGGACAGCTGAGTGACGCCGAGCGACTCGGCGAGCTTCTCGACACGGCGGGTGGACACGCCCAGCAGGTAGGCGGTGGCGACCACCGAGATGAGGGCCTGCTCGGCTCGGCGACGTCGTTCCAGAAGCCAGTGCGGGAAGTAACTCCCGCTCCTGAGCTTGGGGATGGCGAGTTCGACGGTGCCGGCCCTCGTGTCCCACTCGCGCGGGCGATATCCGTTGCGGTGGTTGACCCTCTCGTCGCTGACCTGCCCGTATTCGGCGTTGCAGAGAGCGTCGGCCTCGGCGGACATGAGGGCATCGGCGAACGTCTTGATCATCGCGCGCAGCAGATCGGGACTCGCCGCGGCGAGGTTGTCCTCGGCGAGGGCGTGCAGGGGCAGACTGTCGGGTGCGGTCATCGTGCTGATCTCCTTCGAGGCTTCGACACCTCGAAGATCAGCCGGTGGCCGTTCATCTATGCGGGCATCATCCTGACGCCGGAGCAAACCCCCGGATCAGGTCGAACCCGTACACCATCTCCATGGACGCAACCCGGGCCTCGCGCTGCGTGTGCGGGCGTTGTCCAGGGCTGGAAGGTAGTTCCGCCTGGCCGGGCGCACAGTCAATCGCACCTTCGGTGTCTGCCGCGACGAGGGCGGTGTGCAAGCCGGGCGCCGCCTCGAATCGGCAGAGCGGTGGCCTTGACAGGGGGCCCGCGGGTCGGGCTTCCTTAGGGCTGTTGCGTATCAAGATACTGTTGTGTAATTAGCAACAGGCCTATCTCTGGTGGGGCGGCTCCCCGAACGGCGGCCGCGATGCCCGGCGATGGAATGGCTCTGTTTCCCCTATTACCGCGGAGTAGCGCTACAGATGACTCGCAAGCCACCTGCCGAGGACCCCGGCGACGCCCGACTGCGGGTCGGCCCGCCGAAGGAGTACGCCGCCGGTCTCCCCGCGGTCACCTCCTCGTTGCGGCATGCCGGCGAACAGATGGGGGCCCGTCGCAGCCTCCTCACTCTGCTCCGGGTCAATCAGAAGCAGGGCTTCGACTGTCCGGGCTGTGCCTGGCCCGAGCCCGACCACCGGCACAGGGCGGAGTTCTGCGAGAACGGTGCCAAGGCGGTGGCCGAGGAGGCCACCGTGCGCCGGGTGACCCCGGACTTCTTCGCCGAGCACACCCTGGAGGATCTGCTTCCGCGCAGCGACTACTGGCTCGGGCAGCAGGGACGTCTCACCCACCCCATGTACCGCCCGGCCGGCGCCGACCGCTACCGGCCGATTTCCTGGGACGACGCGTTCGCCGTGATCGCCCGCGAACTCGACGCGCTCGACAATCCGGACCAGGCCGCCTTCTACACCTCCGGACGGGCGAGCAACGAGGCCGCGTTCCTCTACCAGCTCTTCGTGCGCGCCTTCGGTACCAACAACCTGCCGGACTGCTCCAACATGTGCCACGAGTCCAGCGGCTCGGCCCTTGTGGAGACCATCGGCATCGGCAAGGGCAGCGTCAGCCTGGAAGATCTCTACGAGGCCGATCTCATCCTCGTGGTGGGCCAGAACCCCGGCACGAACCACCCCCGGATGCTCTCCGCGCTGGAGAGGGCCAAGCAGCAGGGTGCCCGCGTCATCGCCGTCAACCCGCTGCCCGAGGCGGGACTGATCCGGTTCAAGAACCCACAGAAGCCCTCCGGTGTCATCGGCGGCGGCACCAAGCTGGCGGACCAGTTCCTCCAGATCAGGCTGGGCGGCGACCAGGCGCTGTTCCAGGCTTTCAACCGCATGCTGCTGGAGGCGGAGGACGAGACGCCCGGCACCCTGGACGCCTCCTTCATCGAGCGGTACACACATGGCTTCGAGGAGTTCGCCGAGCACGCCCGCAAGGCGTCGTGGGACGAGATCCTTCAGGCCACCGGGTTGCCCGAGGCGGAGATCCGGGAAGCGTTCGACCACGTGCTGGCCGCCGAGAAGATCGTCGTCTGCTGGGCGATGGGACTCACCCAGCACAAGCACTCCGTGCCCACCATCCGCGACGTCGTCAACTTCCTTCTGCTGCGCGGCAACATCGGTCGCCCCGGCGCCGGCCTCTGCCCGGTGCGCGGCCACTCCAATGTGCAGGGCGACCGCACGATGGGCATCTACGAGAAGCCGGACGACCCGTTCCTGGACGCGCTCGGCGCCGAGTTCGCGTTCACGCCCCCGCGGCACCACGGGCACGACGCCGTCGACAGCATCCGCGCCATGCGCGACGGTGACGTACGGGTCTTCGTCGCGCTGGGCGGCAACTTCGTCGCCGCGGCCCCCGACACCGAGCTGACCGAGCAGGCGCTGCGCCGTTGCCGCCTCACCGTCCAGATCTCGACCAAGCTCAATCGCTCGCATGTCATCGCCGGAGAGCAGGCCCTCATCCTTCCGTGCCTCGGACGGACCGAAGCCGACCTGCGGCCCAGCGGGCCCCAACTGGTCACGGTGGAGGACTCCATGGGCATGGTGCACCTCTCGCGAGGGCGGCTCGCGCCCGCGTCCGAGCACCTGCTGAGCGAGGTCGCGATCATCTGCCGGATGGCAGCGGCCACCCTCGGGGAAACAGGTCCGCAGATGCCATGGGGCGACTTCGCGTCGGACTACGACCGCATCCGCGACCGCATCGAACGCGTGATCCCCGGCTTCGAGGACTTCAACACCCGGGTACGGCAGCCGGGCGGCTTCGCCCTGCCGCACCCGCCCCGCGACGAGCGCCGGTTCACGACCGCCACCGGCCTGGCCAACTTCACCGCCAACCCGCTGGAGAGCCCCAAGGTCCCGCCGGGCCGGCTGTTGCTGCAGACGCTCCGGTCCCACGACCAGTACAACACCACCATCTACGGCCTGGACGACCGCTACCGCGGTGTCCACCAGGGCCGCCGGGTCCTCTTCCTGCACTCCGACGACCTCGCCGAGCGCGGCCTCGCCGACGGGGACCTCGTCGACATCGTCAGCGAGTACGGCGACGGCGTGGAGCGCAGGGCGCCCGCCTTCCGGACCGTGTCGTACCCGACGCCCCGAGGGTGCTGTGCCGCCTACTTCCCCGAGACCAACGTCCTCGTACCGCTGGACTCCACGGCGGCCATCAGCAACACCCCCACGTCGAAGTCCGTCGTCGTCCGGCTGGAACCGCGATCCGCCGACTCATAGCCCACTTCTCGCCCGGCGGATGTGCATCGGCCCGCCGGCCGACCGTTCCCTGCCGGAGAGGCGGTGACCGATGATCGGCCCGCTGTACGACCCTGCCCCGATGGCCCGCTTCGGCGACCTCCTCGCCACCGATCTCCGGGACGTGACCAGCGATCCCGCGGCCCTGGACTCCACCGGTTTCTGGGCCGTGGTCGCCGACTTCGAGGGGCGCCTGGTGTGCGCGCGTTTCGGGGACGTACGCCGTGCGCCCGTGCCCGCCGCCGAGCCCGCGGCGTGGCGCGGCCCGCATCCGGACACCTGGACGTCCTCCCTCGACCGGACCGCCTGCATCGCCGGGGTCCGGCCCCGCGGCGGAGCCGCATAATCGATGCTGCCGCGAGCACATCGCGGCCGGTGAGGTGTACCAGGCGAACCTGTGCCGGGTCCTGTCCGCGCCGCTGCCCGACCCGGAACGGGCGGACGCCGACGCTCTCACGGCGTTACTGGCCCGGGACAACCCGGCGCCTTACGCCGGCACGGTCCGCCTTCCGGCGCACGGTGTGGAGATCGCCACGGCCTCGCCCGAGCTCTTCCTCCGCCGCGACGGCCGTACGGTGGAGTCGGGCCCCATCAAGGGCACCGGCCGGACCGCCGCGGACCTTCTGGAGAGGGACCACGCCGAGAACGTCATGATCGTCGACCTGGTCCGCAACGACCTGGGACGTGTGTGTGCCACCGGCTCGGTGACCGTTCCCGACCTGTGCGCCGTCGAGGAGCACCCCGGCCTGGTGCACCTGGTGTCCACCGTGCGCGGCGAACTCGCCGACCACGCCGGATGGCCGGAGCTGCTCGCGGGAACCTTCCCGCCCGGCTCCGTCACGGGCGCCCCCAAGTCCAGTGCGCTGCGCATCATCGCGGCGCTGGAGACCGCGCCGCGCGGCCCGTACTGCGGTGCGGTCGGCTGGGTCGACGCCGACCGCTCCACGGCTCAACTCGCCGTCGGTATCCGCACGTTCTGGATCGACCGCGCTGCTGTCGGCGGCCCGTCACTGCGCTTCGGCACCGGGGCGGGGATCACCTGGGGTTCCGACCCCGAGCGCAAGTGGGCCGAGACGCAGCTGAAAGCCCGGCGGTTGCTGGGGGTGGCGTCGGGCGGGTATCTGCCCAGCCCCGGAACGCCCTCGCGCGCAGGCTGCTGACTGCCCTCCCTGCCGGGTCTTGTCTCGCTGCCTTCGTCGTCTTCTGGGGCGTGCTGAACGATTCTCCCGGCAGCCCCCTTCACCCTGGTGATGGTCGGCCTGTGTATCGCACACACCCGAGATCTGCGCCAGGATCCGCTCATCATCCGCGGGCCCATAGGCGAGGAAGCCATCGAATCTGCCGTCATCGCCGGCCATGAGAAGTACGACGGCGACTTCGAACTCCGCATCGGTCCCTGCGCGCCCTCCGATGGCACGGAGGCCGACCACTCGCAGCAGTCCACACAACCTACGCAGTCCACTTCCACCTCCGCTCCCTGAGCCCCGCCGGGCGTTCGTGCTGCTCCGGCCGCGATCCCGACCGGCTGCGGGAACCTTGTCGCGCTGCTTGACCCCCGGTCGGCACTCAACGATGCTGTGTTGCGACACGTGAGATGTGTGCCGTAATGAGCAACATCTGATTCAAGTCTCGACCAGCCGAGGAGTGGCCATGACGCACCAGGTCCGTGCTGTCGTCGCGCGGGGCAAGGGCGCCCCCGTCAGCCTGGAAACGATCATCGTGCCTGACCCGGGTCCGGGTGAGGCGCTGGTGAAGATCGAGGCCTGCGGGGTCTGCCACACCGATCTGCACTATCGCGAGGGCGGCATCAACGACGACTTCCCCTTCCTGCTGGGCCATGAGGCCGCGGGTGTCGTGGAGTCGGTGGGGGAAGGGGTCACCGACGTCGCGCCGGGCGACTTCGTGATCCTCAACTGGCGTGCGGTGTGCGGTCAGTGCCGTGCCTGCCGGCGCGGGGAGTCGTGGTACTGCTTCAACACCCACAACGCCAAGCAGAAGATGACCTTGCTCGACGGCACCGAGTTGTCGCCGGCGCTGGGTATCGGCGCCTTCGCGGAGAAGACACTGGTCGCTGCCGGGCAGTGCACCAAGGTCGACCCGACCGCATCGGCGGCCGCCGCCGGTCTGCTGGGATGCGGCGTGATGGCGGGCATCGGCGCGGCCATCAACACCGGCAACGTCGGGCGAGGTGACTCGGTCGCCGTCATCGGCTGCGGTGGTGTCGGGGCCGCGGCGATCGCCGGGGCGAACCTGGCGGGGGCGGCGAAGGTCATCGCGGTCGACATCGACGACCGCAAGCTGGAGACCGCCGTGAAGCTGGGCGCGACCCACACCGTCAACTCGAAGAACGCCGACGCGGTGGAAGCGATCCGGGAGCTGACCGGCGGCCACGGCGCCGACGTCGTCATCGAGGCGGTCGGCCGCCCGGAGACGTACAAGCAGGCGTTCTACGCCCGCGACCTCGCCGGCACGGTGGTCCTCGTCGGGGTTCCCACGCCGGAGATGAAGCTCGAACTGCCGCTGTTGGACGTCTTCGGCCGCGGCGGCGCCCTGAAGTCCTCCTGGTACGGCGACTGCCTGCCCTCCCGCGACTTCCCGATGCTCATCGACCTCTACCTCCAGGGCAGGCTCGACCTGGACGCCTTCGTCACGGAGACGATCGCGCTGGACGACGTCGAGAAGGCCTTCGAGCGGATGCACGGCGGCGACGTGCTGCGCTCGGTGGTGGTCCTCTGATGGCCGCCCGCATCGAACACCTCGTCACCTCGGGAACGTTCTCGCTGGACGGCGGCACCTGGGACGTCGACAACAATGTGTGGATCGTCGGCGACGACAGCGAGGCGATCGTCGTCGACGCCGCGCACGATGCCGACGCCATCGCCGAGGCCGTCGGTGACCGGCGCCTCATCGCGATCGTGTGCACCCACGCGCACAACGACCACATCGACGCCGCTCCCGAACTCGCGGCGCGCACGGGCGCCCCGGTCCTGCTCCACCCGGACGACCTGCCGCTGTGGAAGCAGACCCACCCCGACCGGGCGCCGGACGCCGAACTCACCGACGGCCAGGGCCTGGCGGTGGCCGGTGTCGAGCTCACCGTGCTGCATACGCCGGGGCACGCCCCCGGGGCGGTCTGCCTGTACGCCCCGGCCCTGGCGGCGCTCTTCAGCGGCGACACGCTGTTCGCCGGCGGGCCAGGGGCGACAGGGCGGTCGTACAGCCACTTCCCTACCATCGTCGAGTCGATCCGGGACCGGCTGCTGACGCTGCCCACGGACACTGTCGTGCACACCGGCCACGGGGACACGACCAGCATCGCCGCCGAGGCCCCGCACCTGCAGGAATGGATCGACCGCGGCTTCTGACGCCCCCCGTGCGACCTGTTGAGCGCCCGCCCTCGGCTCGCCGCGCCGCGAGCCGATGCGGCGGGCTGCTGTTGCTCTATGCGAGTTGAGTTTTTTATAACGCAACGCAATGAACGGCCTCGGAGTGGCCTCTGAATGCCTTGACAAGGGTTCAGGCCAACCTCAGACTGGTGTTGCGCTTACCGCAATCCGTTTCGTTATACGCACCCGAGGTGTCATGATGATTCCCGCGTGCCGTCTTGAGGATCTCCCCCCGGGCGAGGCCCACCGGCTCGACATCGATCCGCCGGTCTCGGTGTTCCACACCGACGACGGCGAACTCTTCGCCATCGACGACACCTGCACCCACCAGGATGCGTCGCTCGCCGACGGCTGGCTGGAGGGCTGCGAGGTGGAATGCCCGCTGCACGCCTCGAAGTTCGACCTGAGGACCGGCGCGGTCGACGCCCCGCCGGCCAAACTCCCGGTCCGGACGCACGAGATCCTCGTAGAGGACGGCATGATCTATGTCCGCGTGTCCACCGACGCGCCCAACCTGCCGCCCTGCATCTCGGCCCGGCTCGCCGGGGGTCCCGCGTGAGGACGGTCGCCGTGGTCGGCGCCTCGCTGGCCGGACTGTCGGCGGCGCGCTCACTGCGCAAGCAGGGCTACGACGGCCGGCTGGTCGTCATCGGAGACGAACTCCACCGCCCGTACGACAGGCCCCCGCTGTCCAAGGAGTTCCTGGCCGGCACACTCGGCGAGGCCGAACTCGCCTTGGAGGCCGACGGCGAGGACCTCCGGGCGGAGTGGCTGCTCGGCGTCCGTGCCACCGGACTCGACCACGCGGCGCGCACCCTGCGGCTCGCCGACGGACGGAAGGTGCAGGCCGACGGCGTCGTCATCGCGACGGGCGCCGCGGCACGCACACTGCCCGGCTCCGAGGGTCTGGCCGGAGTGCACACCCTGCGCACCCTGGACGACGCCCGCGCCCTGCGGGACGAACTGTCCCGCGGAGGACGGCTGGTGGTGATCGGTGGAGGCTTCATCGGAGCCGAGGTCGCTTCCACCGCGTACGCCCTCGGCCTCGACGTGACCGTCGTCGAGGCCGCCCCGACACCGCTCGCCGGACCGCTCGGCGAGACCATGGGTGCCATCGTCTCCTCTCTCCACACCGACCACGGCGTACGGCTGGAGTGCGGTGTGGGCGTCAAGGGGCTGAGCGGGGAGACCCGCGTCGACGCCGTCCTGCTGGAGGACGGCCGCGGCATCCCCGCCGACATCGTCGTCGTCGGTGTGGGCGCACGCCCTTATGTCGAGTGGTTGGAAGGCTCCGGCATCGCCCTCGACAACGGCGTCAAGTGCGGCGCCGACGGCCGCACCAGCCTGGCCGGCGTGGTAGCGGTCGGCGACTGTGCCAACTGGTACGACCCGCGCGCGGGTCACCATCGCCGCATCGAGCACTGGACCGGCGCGCGGGAACGGCCCGATGCCGCGGTCGCCACCCTGCTGGCGGGCGGTGCGGTGGATCCGGGGGTGCCCCGGCCGCCGTACTTCTGGTCCGACCAGTACGGCGTGAAGATCCAGTTCGCGGGTTACGCGGTCGGCGCGGACACCGTCACCGTCGAGGCCGGCACCGCGGACCACCGCGACGTCCTGGCCGTCTACCGGCGGGCCGGGAACCCGGTCGCCGTGCTCGGGATGAACCAGCCGCGGCTGTTCACACGCTGGCGCAAGCAGCTCGCCACAGCAGCCTGACGCGGCCCGCATCTTGACACCGCCCCGGCGGCATCCCATGCTGCGTTGCACATAGCACGCAGCGTTGCTCTATGTACAACACCGTCCGGAGTCGCTCTTCCCGGCGCGTGAATGACCCCTCCACGACGTTCTCCCGAGGAGTGCACCGTGACCTCGACCAGCCTGCCGGACAGCCTGATCGCCACTCTCCCCGGGTCCTCCTACACGGACCCGGAGTTCTTCGCCCAGGAGCAGGAGCACATATTCGAGACCATGTGGTTCTGCGTCGCGCGGGCCTCCGAGCTGGCCAAGCCCGGCGCCTTCCGCACCGTCGAGGTGGGCCGCGAGAGCATCCTCGTCACCCGGGCCCGGGACAACGGCATCCGTGCGTACTTCAACGTGTGCCGACACCGCGGCGCCAAGCTCTGCACCGAGGAGACCGGCGAGGTCAAGCGGGCCTTCCAGTGTCCGTACCACGCCTGGACGTACGATCTGAACGGCAAGCTCGTCGCGGCGCCCAACCTCACCAAGATGCCCGACGTGGGCCGTACCGAGTACGGACTGGTGAGCGTGGCCGTGCGCGAGTGGCTCGGCTATGTGTGGGTCTGTCTCGCGGAGAACCCGCCCTCCTTCGAGGAGGAGGTCATCGGTGAGGTCGTCGCCCGCCTCGGCGACGTCGAGTCGATCGAGCGCTACGGCATCGACAACCTCTCTGTCGGCAAGCGGATCGTCTACGACGTGAAGGCCAACTGGAAGCTCATCATCGAGAACTTCATGGAGTGCTACCACTGCGCCACGATCCACCCCGAACTCACCGAGGTGCTCCCGGAGTTCGCGGACGGCTACGCCGCCCAGTACTACGTGGGTCACGGCGCGGAGTTCGGTGACGAGGTCCAGGGCTTCACGGTCGACGGCTCGGAGGGGCTGGACCGCATTCCCGGGGTCGCCGACGACCAGGACCGCCGCTACTACGCGATCACCGTCCGGCCCCAGGTCTTCATCAACCTCGTGCCCGACCACGTGATCTTCCACCGGATGTACCCGGTGTCCGCGGACCGCACGATCGTCGAGTGTGACTGGCTGTACCTCCCGCACGTCGTCGAGAGCGGCAAGGACGTCAGCCGGTCCGTGGAACTCTTCCACCGGGTCAACCAGCAGGACTTCGACGCCTGCGAGCGTACGCAGCCCGGGATGAGTTCGCGGATGTATGCCAAGGGTGGCGTGCTGGTGCCCAGCGAGCACCACATCGGAGCTTTCCATGACTGGGTGAACGAGCGCCTGGGTACCCCTCAGGGGTGACTCAGCCCAGATAGCCCATCCGGTGACTGATCTCCTCGGCGCCCTTGATCAGCACCGGGGCGAGCTCGCGCATCCGCTCCTCGGTGAACCGGTACGCGGGCCCGGAGGCCGTGACCGCCGCGATGGCCTCTCCGTCCCGGTCGAGGACCGGTGCAGCCATGGCGTGCAGGCCGAGCTCCAGCTCCTCCTTGGTCCAGGCGTAGCCGGCGTCCCGCGCCTCGGCGAGGTTCTTCTCGAGCTTCGCCTTCGAGGTGATCGTGTGCGGTGTGACCTTCTTGAGGCCGGCCTCTGTCAGCAGTGCGGCGCGTTCCTTGGCGGGCAGGTACGCCAGCAGGATCTTGCCGCTCGACGTCGCGTGCAGCGGGGTCAGTTGGCCGACCCAGTTGTGTGCGGTGACCGCGCCCGGGCCGCGCACCTGGTAGAGGTTGATCGCGTAGTGCTCCTGCATCACCGCGATGTTGACCGTCTCGCCGATCTCCTCGGCGAGACGCTCGCACACCGGGCGGCCCTGCTGAGTGATGTCGATGCGCCCCGTGACCGCGCCGGCCAGGCGGACGATGCCGAAGCCGAGGCGGTACTTGCCGCGCTCGCCGGCCTGCTCCACCAGACCGCGCGCCTCCAGAGCGCCGAGCAGCCGGAAGGCGGTCGACTTGTGCACCTCGATCTCGCCCGCCACCTCACTGACGCCCGCCTCGCCACGCTGAGCGAGGATTTCCAGGACGCTGATGGCGCGGTCCACCGACTGCACGCCGCCGGCATGTGAATTCGACGTTTCAGTGTCAGGGCTGTAGTTGCTCACAGTGAAACTATACTCGTAGTAAACAACACCGCTGCAAGTAACGTTCCCGAAATCAAGATCCTGAAGTTGCGCTCTTCGCAACCTGGTGCGTATGGCGCTACCGGGTTTAGCATGCCTCGCATATCTACGGAGCGAGCGAGACGAGGCACCATGGCTCCTCAGCAATACGACTTCGTCATCGTCGGTGGTGGATCGGCCGGCAGTGCACTGGCGAACCGGCTCTCCGCCGACCCGGGCAACCGGGTGCTGGTCCTGGAGGCCGGCCGGTCGGACTACCCGTGGGACGTCTTCATCCACATGCCCGCGGCGCTGACTTACCCCATCGGCAGCCGGTTCTACGACTGGAAGTACGAGTCCGAGCCCGAGCCCCACATGGGCGGCCGACGGGTCTACCACGCCCGCGGCAAGGTGCTGGGCGGCTCCAGCAGCATCAACGGCATGATCTTCCAGCGCGGAAACCCCCTGGACTACGAGCGTTGGGCCGCCGATCCCGGCATGGAGAGCTGGGACTACGCGCACTGTCTGCCGTACTTCAAGCGCATGGAGAACTGTCTGGCGGCCGATCCGGACGACGAGTTCCGCGGCCACGACGGCCCCCTCGTCCTCGAACGAGGCCCGGCGTCCAACCCCCTCTTCGGCGCCTTCCTCAAGGCCACGCAGGAAGCGGGTTACGCCCCAACGGACGACGTCAACGGCTACCGGCAGGAAGGCTTCGCCAAGTTCGACCGCAACGTCCACCGCGGTCGCCGGCTCTCGGCGTCGAAGGCCTATCTCAAGCCCGCGATGAAGCGGCCGAACCTCACCGTCAGGACCCGCTCCCTGGTCACCCGCGTCCTGTTCGAGGGCAAGCGGGCGGTCGGCGTCGAGTACCGGCGAGGCCGGGGCGCACTCCAGCAGGTCCGCGCCAAAGAGGTCATCCTGTGCGGCGGCGCGATCAACTCCCCGCAGCTGCTGCAGCTGTCCGGCGTCGGCAACGCCGGGGAACTGCGCGCGCTCGGCATCGACGTCGTCCACGACCTGCCGGGTGTCGGCGAGAACATGCAGGACCACCTGGAGGTCTACATCCAGTACGCCTGCAAGCAGCCCGTCTCGATGCAGCCGTATCTCGCGAAATGGCGTGCCCCCTTCATCGGCCTGCAGTGGCTGTTCCGCAAGGGCCCCGCAGCCACCAACCACTTCGAGGCGGGTGGCTTCGCGCGCAGCAACGACGACGTGGACTACCCCAACCTGATGTTCCACTTCCTGCCCATCGCGGTCCGTTACGACGGCTCCGTGCCCGCCGGTGGACACGGCTACCAGGTGCACGTCGGGCCCATGTACTCCGACGCCATCGGCTCGGTGAAGATCAAGAGCAAGGACCCTCGGGAACACCCGGCGCTGCGCTTCAACTACCTGTCCACCGAACAGGACCGCCGCGAGTGGGTCGAGGCGATCCGGGTGGCCCGCAAGCTGCTCAACCAGCCCGCCCTGGCCCCCTACAACGACGGCGAGGTCTCGCCCGGCCCGGCCGTGGAGTCGGACGAGGAGATCCTCGCGTGGGTGGCCAAGGACGGCGAGACGGCCCTGCACCCGTCCTGCACCTGCAAGATGGGCACCGACGAGATGTCCGTCGTCGACCCCGCCAGCATGCGGGTGCATGGCGTGGAGGGCCTGCGGGTCGTCGACGCGTCCGTGATGCCGTACGTCACCAACGGCAACATCTACGCCCCCGTGATGATGGTCGCCGAGAAGGCCGCCGACCTGATCCTCGGCAAGGAGGCGCTCGCGCCGTCGAAGGCCGCGTACTACCGCCACAGTCACGTCCAGAAGCAGGCGGAGTAGGAGTTGGGCGCCACAGGGCTCCGGGCGCTGCTGAACAGCGTCCGCTACGAGGTGCTGCCCGCGAAGTCGACCGAGGACAAGGTTCTCGCCCATGTCCCGCGCGATGTCGTCGTGACCGTGACGGCGTCGCCGGTCAAGGGCCTGGAGCCGACCCTCGACCTTGCCGGCCGGCTCGCCGCGCACGGCTACCGGGTCGTCCCGCACGTGCCCGCGCGGCTGCTGCGGGACGACGTCCACCTCAAGGAGGTCACGGCCCGGCTCCGCGAGTCCGGCGTGGACGACGTCTTCGTCCCCGCCGGCGACTCCGACCCGCCGGCGGGAGTCTATGACGGGGCCCTGCCGGTGCTGCGTGGGCTGAGCGAGCTGGGCAGGCCCTTCGCCAGGGTCGGCGTCACCGGCTACCCGGAGAGCCATCCGCTCATCCACGACGACCTCACCATCCAGGCGATGTGGGACAAGCGCGAGCACGCCACGTACATCGTGAGCAACCTGTGCTTCGACCCGCGAGTGCTGGGAGAGTGGCTCGGTCGTATACGGCGCAGGGACGTCACCCTGCCGGTTCATGTAGGCGTCGCGGGACCCGTGCAGCGGGCGAAACTGCTGGCGATGGCCACGAAGATCGGGGTGGGGGAGTCGACCCGCTTCCTTACCCGGCACGCCTCGTGGTTCGTGCGTTTCGCGGCCCCCGGTGGTTATGGGCCCGAGCGGCTGCTGTCCCGCATGGAAGAGGCCCTCACCGCGCCATCGGCGGGGGTGGCCGGGCTGCATCTGTTCACGTTCAACCAGATCGCCGAGACGGAACGGTGGCGCCGGGCGCTGCTGGACCGGGTGGACGGCTGAACCGGGAGAAGGATGACAACGGACACCGAATCGGCAGCTGACCCGAACGTTCACCAGCACCTCGGGTGATGTCCGCCGGGACCGGCTGGGGCACCCCGGCCGGCCGCCGGTCGTCCTGCTGCACGGCACGCCCTTCTCGTCATACGTCTGGCGCGCCGTGGCCCGCTCGTGGTCGCCCACGACTTCGGCGGTGCCGTCGCGTTGCGGGCGCACCTGCTGCACGCCGCCCTGGTGCTCAGTACGTCACCTCCGCCGGCGGTACCGGCTGGGGCGAGGACGACACCTGGATCCCGGTGGTGAAGGGGCGCGAGCTCGCAGCTCTCGTCCCCGGCGCGCGTTTCCGACCCGCCGCGCTCATCGCGTCTCTCCAGCAGCCCCTGTGACCTGTTCCGGTGCCCCCGGCGTCGTATACGAGAAGGGCGGGACCGGAATCCGGTCCCGCCCTTCTCGTATACGGTTCAGCGGAAGACCACCGTGCGGTTGCCGTCCACCATCACGCGGCTCTCGCTGTGCCACTTCACCGCGTGCGCGAGGACCTGCGCCTCCACGTCCCGCCCGACCGTGACCAGGTCGCCGGGGTCGAGCGAGTGGTCCACCCGGACCACGTCCTGCTCGATGATCTGCCCCTCGTCCAGATCCGACGTCACATAGTGCGCCGTCGCGCCGACCAGCTTGACTCCGCGCTGGTACGCCTGGTCATAGGGGCGCGCGCCCTTGAAGCTGGGGAGGAAGGAGTGGTGGATGTTGATGGCGCGGCCCTCCAGCTGCTTGCACAGGTCGTCGGAGAGGACCTGCATGTAGCGGGCCAGCACCACCAGGTCGACGTCCAGTTCGCGCACGAGTTCCATCAGCCGTGCCTCGGCGTCGGCCTTGGTCTCCTTGGTCACCGGGATGTGGTGGAAGGGGACGCCGTACGTCTCCGCGAGCTTCTCGAAGTCGCGGTGGTTGGAGACGATCGCCGGGATCTCGATGTTGAGCGCGCCGGTGCGCCGGCGGAACAGCAGGTCGTTCAGGCAGTGGCCGAACTTCGACACCATGATCAGCGTCCGGGTCGGTGTGGCCGCTTCGTTCAGGGTCCAGGAGATGCCGTAGGCCTGGGCGACCGGGCCGAACCTGGAGCGCAGAACCTCCAGCTTGAAGTTCGGATCGGAAACGTCGAAGTGGACCCGCATGAAGAAGCGCCCTTGAAGTCGGTCGTCGAACTGCTGGCTTTCCAGGATGTTTCCGGAGTTCCTCACGAGGAAGCCGCTCACGGCGTGAACCAGTCCCGCGCTGTCAGGACAGGAGAGGGTGAGGACGTACTCACGGCCAGGTTGCGGGCGAGGGGACATGTGCGGCCTCCGTCGGTGCGTATTGCACAACAAGGTGAGCGATACGCAACATGGTCGGCGCGGTGTCGCCCGTGGTCAAGGGTGGGCGAGTAAAGCTGCGCATGGTGAAATCGTCATCCGCCAACCTCTTGACGCCGGTCTGTCCATTCGCCACTGTGTTCCACCACAAGCAATACGGTGCACGATGCGCAACGATTCCAATGAAAGGCTCGGCGCGTGGCAGACCTGTATGTCGATGGCGAATGGCGGGATCCGCTCGCCGGTGGGTACCGGGACATCCGATGTCCCGCCGACGGTACCCTCGCGGCGACCGTCTCGGAGGCGACCCGCCCCGACACCGAGGCCGCGATCGCCGCGGCCCGCCGCGCCTTCGACGCGGGCCACTGGCCGAACACCCCGGAAGGTGAGCGCGGCGCGCTGTTGCTGCGCACCGCGGACATCATCGAGCGGGACGCCAAGGCGTTCGCCCGCGCCGAGTCCCTGGACACCGGCAAGCGGCTGGTGGAGAGCGAGTACGACATCGCCGATGTCGTCTCCTGCTTCCGCTACTACGGCGGCCTCGCGGGTACCGACGCCGGCCGCGTGATCGACACCGGCCGCGACGACGCCGTGAGCCGGGTCGTCTACGAGCCGGTCGGTGTGTGCGGGCTCATCACCCCCTGGAACTACCCTCTGCTGCAGGCGAGTTGGAAGGTCGCCCCGGCGCTGCTCGCCGGAAACACGATCGTCCTCAAGCCCAGCGAGCTCACCCCCTCCAGCTCGATCCTGCTGATGAAGGCCCTGGAGGAGGCCGGGCTCCCCGCCGGCGCGGCCAACCTCGTCCTCGGCACCGGGCCCGAGGTGGGCGCGCCGCTCTCCGAGGACCCCGCCGTGGACATGGTCTCCTTCACCGGGGGCCTGGAGACCGGCAAGCGGATCATGGCGACGGCGGCCGCGACCGTGAAGAAGGTCGCGCTGGAGCTCGGCGGCAAGAACCCCAACGTCGTCTTCGCCGACGCCGACTTCGAGACGGCCGTCGACTTCGCTCTCACGGCCGTCTTCCTGCACTCGGGTCAGGTCTGCTCGGCCGGCGCCCGGCTGATCGTGGAGGACTCCCTGCACGACCGGTTCGTCGACGAGGTCGTCCGCCGGGCCCGGCAGATCCGGCTCGGCGGCCCCTTCGACGCCGAGGCCGAGACGGGAGCGCTGATCTCCGCACAGCACCTGGCGAAGGTCGAGGAGTACGTGGCCGCGGGGATCGCCGAGGGCGCCGTACTGCGCTGCGGCGGTGCACGACCGGATGATCCCGCGCTGGGAGACGGCCACTACTACCCGCCGACCGTGCTCGACGAGTGCACGCAGGACATGCGAGTGGTGCACGAGGAGTCCTTCGGACCCGTGCTGACCATCGAGCGCTTCACCGACGAGGACGATGCCGTACGCATCGCCAACGACACCGAGTACGGTCTCGCCGGAGCCGTGTGGACGCAGGACGCCGGGAAGGCCCAGCGTGTCGCCCGGCGGCTGCGCCACGGCACGGTGTGGATCAACGACTACCACCCCTACGTGCCGCAAGCGGAATGGGGTGGCTTCGGGCACTCGGGCGTGGGCCGGGAGCTGGGACCGACCGGCCTGAACGAGTACCGCGAGCCCAAGCACATCTGGCAGAACATCCAACCCCGGCCGCAGCGTTGGTTCCGCGGCTGAACGCCGAAAGAAGGTCGAACGTGACCACACAGACCGAGGTGCCGCAGCGGCGCGGCACGCCCCAGGACTCGGGCTCCACGCCGGTCATCTCCGTGCGCAGGCTGTGGAAGGTGTTCGGGCCGAAGGCCGACCAGGTACCGGACTCCGAGGAGCTGTGCGGCCTCACCCGCCGCGAGCTCATGGACCGCACCGGATGCACCGCCGCCGTACGAGACGTTCACTTCGACGTCTCGCCCGGCGAGGTCTTCGTCGTCATGGGCCTGTCCGGCTCCGGCAAGTCCACGCTGGTGCGATGTCTGACCCGGCTGATCGAACCCACCGCCGGCGAGATCGTCTTCGAGGGCGAGGACATCCGTCAGGCCGACGAGAAACGCCTGCGCGACCTGCGACGCCGCAAGTTCTCCATGGTCTTCCAGCACTTCGGACTGCTGCCCCATCGCCGCGTCCTGGACAACGTGGCGTTCGGTCTGGAGATCCGCGGCATGGGCAGGGCCGAGCGCACCAAGCGGGCCCAGGAGGTCGTCGAGCTGGTCGGCCTCGCGGGTTACGAGAACTCCTACCCCGACCAGCTGTCCGGCGGCATGCAGCAGCGCGTGGGCCTCGCCCGGGCACTGGCCGGCGACCCGGACGTGCTCCTCTTCGACGAGCCGTTCTCGGCGCTCGACCCGCTGATCCGCCGTGACATGCAGAACGAGGTCATCCGCCTGCACCACGAGGTCGGCAAGACCATGGTGTTCATCACCCACGACCTCTCCGAGGCCCTCAAGCTGGGCGACCGCATCCTGATCATGCGCGACGGCAAGATGGTCCAGTGCGGCACCGGCGACGAACTCGTCGGCGCCCCGGCGGACGACTACGTCCGCGAGTTCGTGAAGGACGTGCCGCGGGGCGATGTGCTCACCCTGCGCTGGATCATGCGCTCGCCGGAGGACGGGGACGCCCTGGACGGCCCCGAGCTCGGCCCGGACGTCGTGGTGAAGGAGGCCACCCGGGCGGTGCTCGCGGCCGACAAGCCGGTCAAGGTCGTCGAGAACGGCAAGCTGCTCGGCATCGTCGGCGACGAGGAGATCCTCGCGGTGGTCGCCGGGCAGGAAGGCGACGCGTGATGACCGTCGTCATGGAGAAACCCGAGAAAACAGAGGCAGCGGAACCGGCCGCGCCCGCCAAGAGCGTGCGCAAGGTCAGCCGGCCCGTGATGATCGGCGCGATCCTCGTCGTCTGGCTGGTGCTTTTCGCCCTCCTGCGCGGCAAGCAGACCCTGTCCCTGGCGGTGGCCGATCTGACCGATCTGCACCGGTGGATCAACGACTTCAACGACTCCATCGGCGCCAACCGCAACTCCAACCCGCTCTTCCTGTACTTCTTCAACGAGATCCGGCTGGTCATCGACAACCTGGTGACGTTCGTCCAGCACCTGATCTCCCAGCCGTCCGGGGCCCGCCCGGTCCCGGAGATCGGCTGGCTCGGCGTCGTGGGCCTGGCCGGATTCGTCTCCTGGGCCGTGGGCAACTGGAAGGTCGCGCTGCTGGCCGTGGCCGGCTTCACCTTCTTCGGGCTGCAGGGCCTGTGGCAGGAGAGCATGGACACCCTGGCGCTCATCCTGTGCGCGGTGTTCGTGGCCCTGCTGTTCGCCATCCCGCTCGGGGTGTGGGCCGGTCTCTCGGACCGGTTCAACCGGCTCATGACGCCCTTCCTGGACCTCATGCAGACGATGCCGACCATGGTCTACCTGGCGCCGCTGACCCTGTTCTTCCTCATCGGCGGCGCGTCCGCCACGATCGCCACCGTGATCTACGCGGCCCCGCCGACGATCCGCATCACGGCGCACGCCATCCGCAACGTGTCCAGGACGACGGTCGAGGCGGCCGACTCACTGGGCGCCACGCGCCGCCAGTCGCTGCTGAAGGTCCTGCTGCCGATGTCCAAGCGGACTGTGGTCATGGGCGTCAACCAGACCATCATGGCCGCCCTGGCCATGGTGACCATCGCGGCCCTGATCAACGCACCGGGCCTCGGCGTGAACGTCCTGCAGGCACTGCAGTCGCTCGACGTCGGCACGGCCTTCAACGCGGGCCTCGCTATCGTGATCATGGCGATCGTGCTGGACCGGGTCACGACCGCGGCCAGCGCACGCGAGGAGCACGCACGCAACTCCAAGAACCGCTTCGAGAAGTGGCGCAGGCCCCTGCTCGGCGCCGGCGCCGTGGTCACGGTGATCCTGATCTACCTGTCGCGCACCTACCTGTGGGCGGCCGACTTCCCCGGTGACGGCACCGTCGGCAGCCATATCGCGAGCGCGACGGACACCGCGGCCACCTGGGTGCAGGACAACCTGTCGGGCCTGACCAACGCCTTCCGCGACGCCATCACCAACGGCCTGCTCAACCCGTTCCAGACGCTGCTCACCGACTCCCCGTGGTGGCTCGTCGGCGCGGTGCTGGTCGCACTGGCGGTGGTGCTCGGCGGCTGGAAGTCCGGGATCACCACGGCGGTGTGCGTGGGCCTGCTGGTCGCCACCGGCGTGTGGTCGGACGCCATGACGACGATGGCCTCGACGATCGTCGCGACGGTGCTCGTGATGATCCTCGGCATCGTCTTCGGGGTGTGGATGGGCCGCAGCATGACGGCCGACCGCATGATCCGGCCCACCCTGGACGCGGCCCAGGTCATGCCGCCGTTCGTCTACCTCGTGCCGTTCCTCGCACTGTTCGGGCCCACCCGCTTCACGGCCATCGTCGCCGCGATCGTCTACGGGGCGCCCGTCGCCATGAAGATCATCGCCGACGGGATCCGGGCCGTGCCCGCGACCACCGTGGAAGCGGCCACTTCCGCCGGGTGCAACACCTGGCAGATCATCACCAAGGTTCAACTGCCGATGTCACGCAGTGCCCTGACGCTTGCCACAAACCAGGGTCTGATCTACGTGCTGTCGATGGTTGTTGTGGGCGGCCTGGTAGGCGCGGGCGCCCTCGGCTACGACGTCGTGGCCGGTTTCTCGCAGGGAGAGCTGTACGGCAAGGGGCTGGCGGCAGGACTCGCCATCGTACTGCTCGGAGTCATGTTCGACCGGATCACTCAGGCAGCGGCGCGACGCGCAGGCGCTTAAAGGAGCACGACACCATGGCAAGACACTGGCGAGCCGGCGCGGCCGGCCTGGCCGTCCTCGGCCTCACCCTCACCGCGTGCGGCGGGGCGAAGGTCGGAGACAGCTCCTCCGCAGGCTCGGGAAGCTCGGGCAAGTGCGGCACCTTCAACCTGGCCATCAACCCGTGGGTGGGCTACGAGGCCGACGCGGCGGTCGTCGCGTACGTCGCGCAGCACGACCTCGGCTGCACGGTCAACAAGAAGAACCTGAAGGAAGAGATCGCCTGGCAGGGCTTCGGCACCGGCGAGGTCGACGCGGTCCTGGAGAACTGGGGCCACGCGGACCTGGTGAAGAAGTACATCGACCAGCAGAAGACCGCCGTGGACGCCGGCCAGACCGGCAACGAAGGCCTGATCGGCTGGTATGTGCCGCCGTGGCTGGCCAAGGCGCACCCGGACATCCTTGAGTGGAAGAACCTCAACAAGTACGCGTCGAAGTTCAAGACGTCGGAGTCGGGCGGCAAGGGCCAGCTCCTGGACGGTGACCCGTCGTACGTCACCAACGACGCGGCGCTGGTGAAGAACCTGAACCTGGACTTCAAGGTGGTGTACGCGGGCAGTGAGGCCGCCCTCATCACGGCCTTCCGCGACGCCGAGAAGAACAAGAAGTGGGTGATCGGCTACTTCTACGAGCCGCAGTGGTTCCTGTCCGAGGTCCCGCTGAAGAAGGTCAGCCTGCCCGCGTACAAGGACGGCTGTGACGCCGTCGCGGCGAAGGTCGCCTGTGACTATCCCGTGTACAAGCTCAACAAGATCGTCAGCGCGAAGTTCGCCAAGTCCGGCAGCCCCGCCTACAACCTGGTGAAGAACTTCAACTGGACGAACGACGACCAGAACGAGGTCGCCAAGTACATCGCGCAGGACAAGCTGTCCGACGAGGCGGCGGCGAAGAAGTGGGTGGAGGCCAACCGCGACAAGGTGGACGCCTGGATCAAGTAGCGCCGGAGCCAGGGAGCAGGAAACCGGTCGGATCATGCCCGGCGGGCGGTGCGCACACCACGTGCACCGCCCGCCGGGCATCGCCTTGTTCAGGCCTTGTCACGGGCCTTGTCGCGGTGCGTGTCCCGGCTTGTGTTCCGGCCCGTTTTCCGAGGTCCCGCAACTCTTGACACCCACCGGCGCGACAGGCACATTGAGTTGCGCAACCTGAATCAAGTTGCGTAGACAGCAACTCGATCGGCTCGACTGGTGAACAAACCGGAGGTGCGGCGATGGCGGGACCGCGTGTGGTCATCATCGGAGCGGGAGTCGTCGGCGCGGCTCTCGCGGACGAGATCTCGGCGCGGGGCTGGACCGAGGTGACCGTGGTCGACCAGGGGCCGCTCCCGGCCACCGGAGGCTCGACCTCGCACGCCCCAGGCCTGGTCTTCCAGACGAACTCCTCGAAGACCATGACGGAGCTGGCCCGCTACACCGTCGAGAAGTTCTGCTCTCTCGACGTCGACGGCAAGCCCTGCTTCCTCCAGGTCGGCGGCCTCGAAGTGGCGACCACGCCGGAGCGCCTCACCGAACTGCACCGCCGCCACGGCTGGATCACCGCCTGGGGCATCGAGTCGCGGATCCTGAGCGCCGACGAGTGCGTCGAGAAGCACCCGCTGGTCGACCGTGACAAGGTCCTCGGCGGCCTCCTCGTCCCGACCGACGGCCTCGCCAAGGCGGTCCTCGCCGTCGAGGCACAGATCCGCCGGGCCACCGAGCGCGGTGTGCGCTTCCTGGCCCGCCACGAGGTCCTGGACGTCCTGAAGGCCGACGGCGAGGTGACCGGCGTCCTGACCGACCAGGGCGAGATCCCCGCCGACATCGTGGTGTGCTGCGCCGGCATCTGGGGCCCGAAGATCGCCCGCATGGTCGGCATGAACCTGCCGCTGACCCCGCTGGCCCACCAGCTCGCCTGGACCGGCCCGATACCCGCCCTCGCCGGCCAGACGGAGGAGGCGGTCCGCCCGATCCTGCGCCACCAGGACGCCGACCTCTACTACCGCGACCGCTACGACGGCATAGGCATCGGCTTTTACGGCCACCGCCCGATGCCGATCTCCGCGGACGACATCCGCGCCTTCGACGAGAACGCAGAGATGCCCTCGGTCCTGAAGTTCACCGAGGATGACTTCGAGCCGGCCTGGGCGGAGACCCAGTCCCTGCTCCCCTCGACGCGCGAGGCGAAGGTCGAGGAGGGCATCAATGGCCTGTTCTCCTTCACTACCGACAACTTCCCGCTCCTCGGCGAGTCCCAGGACGTCAAGGGCTTCTGGGTCGCCGAGGCGGTCTGGGTCACCCACTCCGCGGGCGTCGGCCGGGCCATGGCCGAATGGCTGGTCGACGGGCACTGCTCGTCCTTCGACCTGCACGAGTGCGACCTCAACCGCTTCGAGCCGCACCAGCTCTCCCCGGAGTACGTCCTGGCCCGCGACTGCCAGAACTTCGTCGAGGTCTACGACATCCTCCACCCCCTCCAGCCGTCCGGCGCCCCGCGCCCGATCCGCACCAGTCCCTTCCACACCCGCCAGCAGGAGCACGGCGCCTTCTTCCTGGAGGCGAGCGGCTGGGAGCGCCCCCAGTGGTACGAGGCCAACGCGAAGCTGGTCGAGGGCCGCAACATCCCCACCCCGAACGACTGGGCCGCGCAGTTCTGGTCGCCGATCGTCGGTGCCGAGGCGCAGGCCACCCGCGAGTCCGTCGCGATGTACGACATGACGGCCCTCAAGCGCCTTGAGGTGAGCGGGCCCGGCTCCGCCGAGTTCCTGGAGCGCCTGTGCACCGGCAAGGTCGCCAAGTCGGTCGGCTCGGTCACCTACACCCTGCTGCTGGACCACGACGGCGGCATCCGCAGCGACGTCACCGTCGCCCGCCTCGCCCCCGACCTCTTCCAGGTCGGCGCCAACGGCAACCTGGACCTCGACTGGTTCAGCCGCCACCTCCCGGCCGACGGCACCGTCCAGGCCCGCGACATCACCCCCGGCACCTGCTGCATCGGCCTGTGGGGCCCGCTGGCCCGCAAGGTCCTCCAGCCGCTGACGGACGAGGACTTCTCGGGCGACGGCCTGAAGTACTTCCGCGCCAAGCGTGCCTACATCGGCTCGGTGCCCGTCACCGCGATGCGCCTTTCGTACGTCGGCGAGCTCGGCTGGGAGCTCTACACCACCGCCGACCAGGGTCTGAAGCTGTGGGACACCCTGTGGCAGGCGGCGAGGCCACTCGGCGGCGTCATCGCCGGCCGCGGCGCCTTCAACAGCCTCCGCCTGGAGAAGGGCTACCGCTCCTTCGGCACCGACATGACGTACGAGCACGACCCCTACGAGGCCGGCGTCGGCTTCGCCGTCAAGGCCGACAAGGAGGACTTCATCGGCAAGGCGGCACTGGAGCGGCGCAAGGCCGACGTACGGCGCAAGCTCACCTGCCTCACCATCGACGACCCGCAGGCGGTCGTCCTCGGCAAGGAGCCGGTGTACGACGGTGACCGCCCGGTCGGCTACGTCACCAGCGCCGCCTACGGCTACACCATCGGCAAGGGCATCGCCTACGCGTGGCTCCCGGCCGAGCTCACCACTCCCGGCACGCCCGTGCAGATCGGCTACTTCGACCAGCGCGTCGAGGCGGTCGTCGCCGAGGAGCCCCTGTTCGACCCCACCATGTCCCGCCTCCGTGGCTGACATCTCGCGTCGACTCCGATGGAAGGAACACCGCCGGTGAACGCACAGCTGCTCGACGGCAAGGCGACCGCCGCCGACATCCGCCGCGAACTCGCGGAGCGGGTGGCCAAGTTGACGGCCACGGGCGGCCGCCCGCCGGGCCTCGGCACGGTCCTGGTCGGCGACGACCCGGGCAGCCGGGCCTACGTCGGCGGAAAGCACCGCGACTGCGCCCAGGTCGGCATCTCCTCGATCCGCCGGGACCTGCCCGCCGACGCCTCACAGGAGCAGGTCGAGGAGACGATCGACGAGCTCAACGCCGACCCTGCCTGTACCGGCTACATCGTCCAACTCCCGCTTCCGCGCCACCTGGACGCAAACGCCGTACTGGAACGAATGGACCCGGCCAAGGACGCCGACGGACTGCACCCCGTCAACCTCGGCCGGCTCACCCTGGGCGTCGAGGCACCGCTGCCGTGCACCCCGCGCGGCATCGTGGAACTGCTCCGCCGCCACGACGTACCGCTCGCCGGAGCGCGCGTCTGTGTGATCGGCCGGGGCATCACGGTAGGACGCCCCATCGGCCTCCTCCTCACCCGCCGCTCCGAGAACGCCACCGTCACCCTGTGCCACACCGGCACCAAGGGTCTCGCCTGGCACACCCGAGAGGCGGACATCGTCATCGCCGCCGCCGGCTCGCCCGGACTGGTCACCAAGGACATGCTGCGCCCCGGCGCCGCGGTCCTGGACGTCGGCATCACCCGCACCGACCAGGGCCTGGTCGGCGACATCCACCCGGACGCCGCCGAGGTCGCCGACTGGATCGCGCCGATGCCCGGCGGTGTGGGCCCCATGACCCGGGCGATGTTGCTGGCCAACGTCGTCGAGGCCGCTGAGAGGAACGCCACCGCCGTATGAACGCGCACGTCCCCGAGCACCCGCAGAATCCGCACCTTTCAGAAGACGGAGACGTCCGATGAGCCCCCGCATCCCGGGCGCAGAGCTGCCCGACCACCCCGACTTTCTGTGGCGCAATCCCGAGCCCAAGCGGTCGTACGACGTGGTGATCGTCGGCGGCGGCGGACACGGTCTGGCCACCGCGCACTACCTGGCGAAGAACCACGGCATCACCAATGTCGCCGTACTGGAGAAGGGGTGGCTCGCGGGCGGCAACATGGCCCGCAACACCACGATCATCCGCTCCAACTACCTGTGGGACGAGAGCGCCGGCATCTACGAGCACGCGCTCAAGCTGTGGGAGGGCCTCGGGGAGGAGCTGGACTACCCGATCCTGTTCTCCCAGCGTGGCGTGCTGAACCTGGCCCACAGCCTCCAGGACGTCCGCGACAGCGTGCGCCGGGTCGAGGCGAACCGCCTCAACGGCGTGGACGCGGAGTGGCTCGACGCGGACGGTGTCAAGGAAGTCTGTCCGATCGTCAACATCTCTCAGGACGTGCGCTACCCGGTTCTGGGCGCCACGTACCAGCCGCGCGCGGGCATCGCCAAGCACGACTACGTCGCCTGGGGCCTGGCCCGCTCGGCCGACGCCGCCGGCATCGACATCATCCAGAACTGCGAGGTCACCGGCCTCGACGTGGTCGACAACCGGGTAGTCGGAGTCCAGACCAACCTCGGCCCCATCGCGGCCGGCAAGGTCGCCCTCTGCTCGGCGGGCCACACCTCGGTCCTCGCCGCCATGGCGGGCATCGAACTGCCCATCCAGAGCCACCCGTTGCAGGCGCTGGTCTCCGAGCTCCTGGAGCCGGTGCACCCCACGGTCGTCATGTCCAACGCCGTCCACGTGTACGTCAGCCAGGCGCACAAGGGTGAGCTGGTGATGGGCGCGGGCATCGACGCGTACAACTCGTACACCCAGCGTGGTGCCTTCCACATCATCGAAGAGCAGATGGCGGCGGCCCTGGAGCTCTTCCCGGTCTTCGCCCGCGCCCACGTGCTGCGCACCTGGGGCGGCATCGTCGACACCAGCCCCGACGCCTCACCGATCATCGGGCTCAGCCCCGTCGACAACCTCTATCTCAACTGCGGCTGGGGTACGGGCGGTTTCAAGGCCACCCCGGGCGTCGGCTGGGTCTACGCCCACACCATCGCCCACGACACCCCGCACGCCCTCAACGCCCCCTTCTCGCTCGACCGTTTCACCACCGGCGCGCTCGTCGACGAGCACGGCGCTGCCGCGGTGGCCCACTAGGGATCCTCAAGGAGCCGAACGACATGCTGCTGATCCCCTGCCCGTGGTGCGGGCCCCGCGACGAGGCCGAGTTCCACTACGGCGGCCAGGCCCACGTGCCGTACCCGGAGAACCCGGCGTCCCTCCCCGACGAGGAGTGGGCCCGCTACCTCTTCTTCCGTGACAACCCGAAGGGCCCCTTCGCCGAGCGCTGGAGCCACGCGGCGGGCTGCCGACGGTGGTTCAACGCGGTACGGGACACGTCGACGAACGAGATCCTGACGGTGTACAGGTCGGGCGAGAACCGCCCGGCACCCGTTGAGCCGAGGTCGGCTGTCGCAGCCTGTCCGGCGCTTGAGGACGAGGCCCCTTCAGGGCCGACGGGGGTCCAGGGGGCAGAGCCCCCTGGCGGGGTCGAAGGGGCGGAGCCCCTTCAGGACGGGACGGGTAGGGGCGGCGGGGGCGAGGAAAGTCCTTACCGCCACCCCACCCGCGGCCGCATCGACCGCGACACCCCCCTCACCTTCACCTTCGACGGCACCGAATACCAGGGCTACCGAGGCGACACCCTCGCCTCCGCCCTCCTCGCCAACGGCGTCATCCAGGCCGGCACCAGCATCAAGCTCGGCCGCCCCCGAGGCATCTTCTCCGCCGGCGTCGAAGAACCCAACGCGGTAGTCCAGATCGAGGAACCCTTCCCGGAGCCCATGCTCCCCGCGACGACCGTCGAGCTCTACGACGGCCTGGTCGCGAGCAGCCTCCCCGGCCAGGGACGCCTCGCCACCGAACCGGACCCCGCCCGCTACGACGCCGTACACGCCCACTGCGACCTGCTGATCGTCGGTGCTGGCCCGGCCGGCCTCGCGGCAGCGGCGGCCGCAGCGAAAAGCGGCGCCCGCGTCATCCTCGCCGACGACCAGCCGGAACTCGGCGGGAGCCTCCTCGGCACGGCCCAACACCTGGACTGGGTACGGGAGGTGACGGAGCAGCTCGACGCCGCCCCCGAGGTCCGTGTCCTGCGCCGCACCACCGTCTTCGGCTACTACGACGACAACCACCTCCTCGCCGTCGAACGCCGTACCAACCACCTCGGCGCGGCCGCCCCAGAGAACGTCTCCCGCGAACGCGTCTGGCGCATCCGTGCCCGCCGGGTCGTCCTCGCCACCGGCGCCCACGAGCGTTCGCTGGCGTTCGCGAACAACGACCGCCCCGGCGTGATGCTGGCCTCCTCGGCCCGCACCCACGTCAACCGCCACGGCGTTCTGCCCGGCCGTCACGCTGTGGTCTTCACGACCAACGACAGCGCGTACGCGGCGGCCCTGGACCTCGCCTCGGCGGGCCTGGCCGTCGCGGCGATCGTCGACACCCGCCCCGAACCGGGGGAGTGGGCCGAGCGCGCGAGGGCGGCCGGTATCGAGGCGCTCGCCGGGCACGCCGTCACCGGCACGCAGGGCGAGGCCCGCCTCACCGCCGTGACCGTCGCCCCGTACGGAGAGTCCGCGGGGCAGCGGGAGTTCGCCGCCGACCTGCTGCTGGTCTCCGGCGGCTGGAACCCGGTGGCGCACCTGTTCAGCCAGTCCGGCGGCAAGCTGCGCCACGACGAGACGCTGGGCTCCTTCGTCCCCGACACCTGCCGCCAGGCCGTCGAGGTCGCCGGCAGCGCGAGCGGCGTTCTCGACCCGGCCACGGTCCTGGCACAGGGCGCGGCCGCCGGTGCCCGCGCCATCGAGGCCGAGGGCTACCCGCCCGAGGCGCCCCGCCTCCCCGAGGTGCCCGCGCAGCCGCGGCCGACGCCGCCGATGCACGTGTACGTCGTCCCGGGTGCCGCGGACGGTCCCCGCTTCGTCGACCTCCAGCGCGACGTCACCGTCGACGACCTGGCCATCGCGACCGGCGCCGGTCTGCGCTCGGTCGAGCACACCAAGCGCTACACGACCGCCGGCACCGCCAACGACCAGGGCAAGACCTCCGGCATCCTGGCCAGCGGCGTCGTCGCCGAACTGCTCGGCGTGGACATCTCGGCGCTCGGCACGACGACCTTCCGGCCGCCGTACACGCCGGTGTCCTTCGCCGCTCTGGCCGGCCGCGACCGGGGTGTGCTGAGCGACCCGGTCCGCACGACCGCCATCCACGAGTGGCATGTCGCGCACGGCGCCCTCTTCGAGAACGTCGGCCAGTGGAAGCGCCCCTGGTACTACCCGCGAGACGGCGAGGACATGGAGGCGGCCGTACTGCGCGAGTGCGCCGCCACCCGCGAGAGCGTCGGCTTCATGGACGCCTCCACCCTCGGCAAGATCGACGTGCAGGGCCCGGACGCCGGAGTCTTCCTCGACCGGCTCTACACCAACATGATGAGCACCCTGAAGGTCGGCATGATCCGCTACGGCGTCATGTGCCGCCCGGACGGCATGGTCTTCGACGACGGAACGGTCATCCGCGTCGGCCCGGAGCGCTTCCTGGTCACCACGACGACGGGCAACGCCGCCGCCGTACTCGACTGGATGGAGGAGTGGCACCAGACCGAGTGGCCCGAGCTGAAGGTCCACTGCACCTCCGTGACCGAGCAGTGGGCCACGGTCGCGCTCGTCGGTCCGAAGTCCCGTGAGGTCCTCGCCTCCCTCGCGCCCCAACTTGCCGTGTCCAACGACGACTTCCCGTTCATGGCCTGGCGGGAGACGACCGTTGCGGGCATCGAGGCCCGGGTCTGCCGGATCAGCTTCTCCGGCGAACTCGCCTTCGAGATCAACGTGTCACCGTGGCAGGGCCTCGCCCTGTGGGAGGCCGTGTACGAGGCCGGCGCCCCGTACGGCATCACCCCGTACGGCACGGAGACGATGCACGTCCTGCGTGCCGAGAAGGGCTACCCGATCATCGGCCAGGACACCGACGGCACGGTGACTCCGCAGGATCTCGGCATGAGTTGGGTGGTGTCGAAGAAGAAGCCGGACTTCGTCGGCAAGCGGTCCTACGCGCGTGCCGACGCCGTCCGCCCCGACCGCAAGCACCTGGTCGGCCTGCTCCCCGAGGACCCGGGCACCTTCCTCCCGGAGGGCACCCATCTGGTCGCCGACGGTGTGCTGCCGGCCCCGCCGGTCCCTATGCTCGGCCATGTCACCTCCAGTTATCGCAGCGCCGCACTCGGCCGGACGTTCGCGCTCGCCCTGATCAAGGGCGGCCGGGACCGCATCGGCGAGCGGCTGTACGCCCCCGTCGGCGACCAGCTGGTGCCGGTGACCGTCGCCGGTCCTGTCCTCTACGACCCCGAGGGAGCACGCCGCGATGGCTGACACCGCCCTTACCGTCCCGCTCCGCAGCCCGCTGTCGCAGGCCGCGGACCGCCTGGCCGCCGCGACCCGCTCGTCCGGGGGTGCGATCAGGCTGGCCGAACTCCCCTTCCTGGCGCAGCTCAACGTGCGCCTGGACGCCAAGGGAGCGGCGGCGGCAGCCGTCGGGCTCGCGCTGGACCTCCAGCTTCCACTCCAGCCGAACACCGTCGTCCGCGCGGGGGAGTTGACCGCGCTGTGGCTCGGCCCGGACGAGTGGCTGCTGGTGGGACCGCCGGGGAGCGAACGGGACCTGGAGAGCCGGATCCGGGAGGCCACGGGCGACGAGCACGTCTCCGTCACCGACGTCTCCGCACAGCGCACGACGCTCCTCGTCGCGGGCCCGCGCGCCCATGACCTGCTGGCCCACGGCTGTTCGCTGGACCTGCATCCGCGGGTCTTCGGCCCCGGCCGCTGTGCCCAGACGACACTGGGCCGCACACAGGTCGTCCTGGTCGCCCGGGACGAACCCGGGGCCGGATTCTGGGTCCTGGTGCGCTCGACGTTCGCCGGCTATCTGGCGGACTGGCTGCTCGACGCGGCGACCGAGTACCTCTGAGGCTCTGAGGAAAACCCGACGGGCCCGCACCCCGTCGGCCCCTGTGGGAGCTCCGCTGAGGAGCTCCCACAGGGCTTTGCCCAGCACGTTTCGTCATACGCATCGAAAATGGGACGCCTGTGACCGCCACCGCCACCGCCCACACCACCGGTGACCCACTCGGGCTGCCACGCCCCGCCAGGACGCTGGTCATGGGTGTCGTGAACGTGACGCCGGACTCGTTCTCCGACGGCGGGCTGTCGTTCGCGGCCGACGCCGCTGTCACGCACGGTCTCGCGCTGCTCGAACAGGGCGCGGACATCGTGGACGTGGGCGGCGAGTCGACCCGCCCCGGCGCGGTACGACCGTCGGTCGAGGAGGAGCTGCGACGCGTCCTGCCCGTCGTCCGGGAACTCTCCGCGGCGGGCGCGATCGTGAGCGTCGACACGATGCGGGCGGAGGTCGCCGCACGCGCGCTGGACGCGGGTGCGCGGTTGGTCAACGACGTCTCGGGGGGCCTCGCCGACCCCGCGATGCTGCCGCTGATGGCCCGGGCGGGCACGCCGTACGTGCTGATGCACTGGCGTGGCCACTCCGCCGGCATGCAGGCGAACGCCGTCTACGACGACGTCGTCACCGATGTGCTCGACGAGCTGCGGCTGAGGATCGACGCCGCGCTGGAGGCGGGGATACCGCCCGACTGCCTGGCCGTCGACCCCGGCCTTGGCTTCGCCAAGACGCCCGACCACAACTGGGAGCTGCTGGGCCGCCTGGGGGACTTCATGGCCCTGGGACACCCCGTCCTCGTGGGCGCGTCACGCAAGTCTTTCCTTGGCAGTCTGCTGGCCGACCGTACGACGGGACAGCCCCGCCCCGCGCGGCTGCGCGATGCCGCGACCACCGCCGTGTCCGTACTCGCCGCCGCCCAGGGCGTCTGGTGTCTGCGCGTGCACGACGTCGCGTCGACGGCGGACGCGGTACGTGTGACGGCCCGCTGGGGCGTCGAGGCGGCGGCGTCGGAGCGGTGGCCGCTGGGCTGAACGCGGCGGAGGCCGGAACGCGGCGGATGTCGAACGCCGCTGGGCCGAGCGCCCTTGTGGACCTTCAGCCCAGATAGCCCATCCGGTGGCTGATCTCGTCCGCGCCCCTGATCAGCACGGGTGCGATCTCGTGGATGCGTTCCTCGGTGAAGCGGTACGCGGGGCCGGAGGCGCTGAGCGCGGCGATGACATCGCCGTCGCGGGAGCGGATCGGGGCGGCCAGGGCCTGGAGTCCGATCTCGAGCTCCTCCAGCGTCACGGCGTACCCACGCTCCCGCGCCTCGGCGAGGTTCTTCTCCAGCTTCGTCCTGACGGTCAGGGTGTGCGGCGTGTGCTTCTGCACCGTGGACGCCGCAAGCACGGCATCGCGCTCCTCCGCCGACAGATGGGCCAGCAGGATCTTGCCGCTCGACGTGGCGTAGACCGGGGTGAGCTGGCCGACCCAGTTGTGCGTGCCGACGGCGCCCGGACCGCGCACCTGATACAGGTTGACCGCGAAGTGCTCCTGCAGGACGGCGATGTTGACGGTCTCGCCGATCTCCTCACTGAGCCGCTCGCACACCGGACGGCCCTGCTGGGTGATGTCGAGGCGGTCCGTGACCGCGCCGGCCAGGCGTATGATCCCGAAGCCCAGCCGGTACTTGCCCCGCTCGGTCGTCTGCTCGACGAGTCCGCGCGCCTCCAGCGCCCCGAGCAGCCGGAACGCGGTCGACTTGTGGACGTCGATCTCGGCGGCCACCTCGCTGACGCCCGCCTCGCCGCGCTGGGCGAGGATCTCCAGGACGCTGACGGCGCGGTCGACGGACTGCACCCCGTTCACCGCGGGCCCCGCTGTTTCGCTATCTGCGGTGTAGTTGCTCATAGCGCAACTATATGCACGGGTCTCCGTGGGGCTTCAAGGGGATTCACGGGCCCTGTGGAGGCCGTGGGAGACGGGCGGCGACGGCTGGATCCGGCCGCCCGCATGGTCGCACGGCCCACCGGGTCAGCGGAAGACCACGGTGCAGTGGCCGTTCACCAGTACCCGGCTCTCGCTGTGCCACTCGACGGCGCGGGCGAGTACCTGGGCCTCGACGTCACGGCCCATGGCGACCAGCTCGTCAGGGGCGCGGGAGTGGTCCACGCGCACGACGTCCTGCTCGATGATCGGGCCTTCGTCGAGGTCGGAGGTGACGTAGTGCGCTGTGGCCCCGACGAGCTTGACGCCGCGTTCGTGCGCCTGGACGTACGGCTTTGCGCCCTTGAAGCTGGGGAGGAAGGAGTGGTGGATGTTGATGGCGCGGCCGTCGAGCTGCTTGCACAGGTCGTCGGAGAGGATCTGCATGTAGCGGGCCAGCACCACCAGGTCGACGTCCAGTTCGCGCACGAGTTCCATCAGCCGTGCTTCGGCGTCGGCCTTGGTGTCCTTGGTCACCGGGATGTGGTGGAAGGGGATGCCGTAGCTCTCCGCCAGTGGCTCGAAGTCGCGGTGGTTGGAGACGATCGCGGGGATCTCGATGTTGAGCGCGCCGGTGGACTTGCGGAACAGCAGGTCGTTCAGGCAGTGGCCGAACTTCGACACCATGATCAGCATGCGCGTCGGGGTCGACGCGTCGTGCAACTGCCAGGTGATTCCGTATGCCTGGCTCACCGGCCCGAAGCCGGTGCGCAGGTCCTCCAGGGAGATGCCGGGGTCCGAGACGTCGAAGTGCACCCGCATGAAGAAGCGGTTCTGCAGTCGGTCGTCGAACTGGTGGCTCTCCAGGATGTTGCCCGAGTGGCTCACGAGAAAGGTGGTCACGGCGTGGACGAGGCCGGCCTGGTCGGGGCAGGAAAGGGTGAGGATGAACTCACGGCCGGGCCGCGGTCGAGGAGACATGTCTTCCTCCGTCGTCGAGTGGTGCGAATTGCGCAACATGATGAGCAATACGCAACATGATTGATGGGTGCGACCGCGTGGTCAAGGGGTGATCCTGTGGAAGTGGCCCCGGCGTTCCTCGACGCTGTAGGCGCAGCCGTCTGCGCAGGCGTGCTCCAGCTGGCCCCGAGGGTCTCGGGATCGGTGACGGTGCGCGGCGTGCTGCGCTCCAGGGGTACCGCGAGTCTCCTCGCGAGCTTGGAGTCGGGCGGACGGGCCGGTTGTGGGTGGTGGTGGCCGAGGCACCGAGCACCTTCGACGGCGTGCCCCGCTCCTCCGTCTGCTGGACGAGCCGGCGCCTCTCCAGGGCGGTGGCCGGCCGGGGCGCCGCTCGAAGGCGTACGCCAAGGGCGGCGTGCTGGTGCCCAGCGAGCACCACATCGGCGAGTTCCACACCTGGCTGCAGAACAAGCTCGAGGTGCGGCTCACGCGCTGACCCCACCCCAGTACCGCCCGCTCACCTGCTGTTGTGGCCCCTCCGGCAGGTGGGCGGGCCATTGGGGTGTCCTCGAGCGCCGGCGCCGCAACCGTGAACTCTCGGATTCCCCCTCGCATGTAAGTTGCGAATCGCGCAACGAAGAGCATCATTAGAAATTGATTTGCGACACCTCCCTTGACAACGCCCGCACCGCACCGAAAACATGTTGCGTATAGCGAGTGTCGTTGTGTTATGTGAGACAACTCCCCGTCTGGAGCCGGCATGAGGAGCATCACCGTCGTCGGAGCGTCGCTGGCAGGACTGAGCACGGTCCGCGCGCTGCGGGCAGAGGGATATGACGGCGAGATCGTCGTCGTGGGGGAGGAGCGCCACACCCCCTACGACCGGCCCCCGCTGTCCAAGGACTTCCTCAAGGGGGACATCGACGTCGAGGGGCTCGCGCTCGGCGACGCGGACGAGTACGAGGTCCTGGACGTGCAGTGGCTGCTCGGTGAGTGCGCCGTGCGGCTCGACCCCGTAGCCCGCACCGTCACCCTGGCCGGAGGACGGCATGTGCGCACCGAAGGTGTCGTCATCGCGACCGGCGCCGGCCCCCGCACCCTCCCCGGCACCGACGGGCTGGCGGGCGTCCACACCCTGCGCACCCTGGACGACGCCCGGGCCCTGCGCGCCGAACTGCTCGACGGCCTGCCCCGGGTCGTCGTCATCGGTGCCGGGTTCATCGGCGCCGAGGTGGCCTCCACCGCGCACCGGCTCGGGCTCCACGTGACCGTCGTCGAGGCGCTCCCCGTGCCCCTGGAGCGTCAACTCGGGCGTGAGATGGGGCTGGTGATCTCCTCGCTCCACAGCGATCACGGGGTTCAGCTGCTGTGCGGAACCGGTGTGGCGGAACTGATCGGCGAGGACCGGGTCACGGGCGTACGGCTGGCGGACGGGCGGGTGCTGCCCGCCGACATCGTCGTGGCCGGCGTGGGCGTGCGGCCCAACACCGACTGGCTGGCCGGTTCCGGAGTGCAGGTGGCCGACGGCGTGGTGTGCGACTCCGGCTGCTCGACCGGCATCCCGGGCGTGGTCGCCGTCGGTGACGTCGCCCGCTGCCCCAACCCGTTCACCGGGCGGCACGCCCGTATCGAGCACTGGAGCAACGCCACCGAGCAGGCGAAGACCGCCGCCCGCACCCTGCTGACCGGTGTGTCGGCCCCCGCCCCGCCGACCGCGCCGTACTTCTGGTCCGACCAGTACGAGTCCCGCATCCAGGTCGCCGGGTACGTGGCCCCCGGCGCCGAGCCCGAGGTCGTCGAGGGCGACGTCGACAGCCGCACCTTCACGGCCCTCTACCGGCGTGAGGGCACTCCCGTCGCCGTCCTCTCCCTCAACCAGCCGAAGATCTTCAACCGGCTCCGCCGTACCCTCGTCCCCGCCGCCGCGGCCGTCGTGTCATGACCTCCGTGCCCCAACTCTCCCTCGAACCCGCAGCGGAGAACGACACGAGCATTCCTCGGCACCTGCGTTACACCTGGGACCACGAGTGGCTCGTCGTGGACGAGGGCAACGCCACCGTCGGCATCACCGCGTTCGCGGCGAAGGTCCTCGGTGACGTCGTCCACCTCCGACTGCCCGCGGTCGGCTCCTGGGTCGAGGCGGGGGAGAGCTGCGGACGGATCGAGTCACTGACCGCCGTCAGCGGCCTGTACGCCCCCGCCTCGGGCCGGGTCCTGGAAGTCAACACCGCGCTGGCCGACGACCCCGGTGTCGTCAACGCCGCCCCTTATGCCGACGGCTGGCTGTTCAGGCTGCGAGTCGAGAACATCGCCGGCGCGCTGACCCCGGATGCCTACGCCGCCCACTGCGCCCACACCCAAGGAGATCGCCGATGACCCTGTTCAACCAGGCCCTGCACGAGCTGGACCCGGAGATCGCCGCCGCGGTCGACGCCGAGCTGGAGAGGCAGCAGTCCACCCTGGAGATGATCGCGTCGGAGAACTTCGCGCCGGTCGCGGTCATGGAGGCGCAAGGTTCGGTCCTGACGAACAAGTACGCGGAGGGCTACCCGGGCCGGCGCTACTACGGCGGCTGTGAGCACGTCGACGTGGCCGAGCAGATCGCGATCGACCGGGTCAAGGAGCTGTTCGGCGCCGAGTACGCCAACGTGCAGCCCCACTCCGGCGCTTCCGCCAACCAGGCCGCCCTGTTCGCCCTCGCCCAGCCCGGCGACACCATCCTCGGCTTGGATCTGGCGCACGGCGGTCACCTCACCCACGGCATGAAGATCAACTTCTCGGGCAAGCAGTTCAAGGTCGTCCCGTACCACGTGGACGACGCAGGTCTCGTGGACATGGCCGAGGTCGAGCGGCTGGCCAAGGAGCACCGGCCGAAGGTGATCATCGCCGGGTGGTCCGCCTACCCGCGGCAGCTGGACTTCGCGGAGTTCCGCCGGATCGCCGACGAGGTCGAGGCGTATCTGTGGGTCGACATGGCCCACTTCGCCGGGCTGGTGGCGGCCGGGCTGCACCCGAACCCCGTCGAGTACGCCGACGTGGTCACCTCCACCACCCACAAGACGCTGGGCGGCCCGCGCGGCGGGATCATCCTCGCCAAGCAGTCCTTCGCCAAGAAGCTGAACTCCTCCGTCTTCCCGGGCTTCCAGGGCGGCCCGCTGGAGCACGTGATCGCGGCGAAGGCGGTCTCCTTCAAGGTCGCCGCGTCGGAGGAGTTCAAGGAGCGCCAGCGCCGCACGATCGACGGCGCCCGCATCCTCGCCGAGCGTCTGACGGCCGACGACGCCCGGGAGGCCGGGGTCAACGTGCTCTCCGGCGGCACCGACGTCCACCTCATCCTCGTCGACCTGCGCGAGTCCGAACTGGACGGCCGGCAGGCCGAGGACCGCCTCCACGAGGTCGGCATCACGGTCAACCGCAACGCCGTACCGAACGACCCGCGCCCGCCGATGGTGACGTCGGGGCTCCGGATCGGCACGCCCGCCCTGGCCACCCGCGGCTTCACCACCGAGGACTTCGCCGAGGTCGCGGACGTCATCGCCGAGACGCTGAAGCCGTCCTGCGACGTGGAGTCGCTGAAGGCCCGCGTGAAGACGCTGGCCGACAAGCACCCGCTCTACCCCAGCCTGTAACCGACACCCTCCCGCAGGGGCGTGCCGCATTTCGCGCACGCCCCTCCAAGTCGCACGGAGTATGGCGTGGCAATCAGCGTCTTCGACCTGTTCTCCATAGGCATCGGACCGTCCAGTTCGCACACCGTCGGTCCGATGCGCGCCGCCGGGATGTTCGTTGCCCGGCTGAAGCAGGACGGCGTGCTCGCCCAGACCGCCGCGGTGCGGGCGGAGCTGTTCGGCTCCCTCGGCGCCACCGGCCACGGTCACGGCACCCCCAAGGCGGTGCTGCTCGGCCTGGAGGGCAACCAGCCGCACACGGTCGACATCGCACGGGCCGACCTGGACGTCGAGCGAATCCGCTCCACCGGACGCATCCGCCTCCTCGGCACCGAGATCGGTACGGCCCACGAGATCGACTTCGACGCCTCGACCCAGCTGGTCCTGCACCGTCGGCGATCACTGCCGTACCACGCCAACGGCATGATCCTCTTCGCGTACGACGGCGACGGTGTGCCGCTGTTGGAGAAGACGTACTACTCCGTGGGCGGCGGCTTCGTGGTCGACGAGGACGCGCTCGGCGCGGACCGGATCAAGCCCGACGACACGGTATTGGCCCACCCGTTCAGCACCGGCGACGAACTGCTGCGCCTCACGAAGGAGACCGGCCTGTCGATCTCCGCGCTGATGCTGGAGAACGAGAAGGCCTGGCGCACCGAGGAGGAGATCCGTGCGGGCCTGCTGGAGATCTGGCGGGTCATGGAGGCATGTGTCGCACGGGGGCTGGGCCGCGAGGGGATCCTCCCCGGCGGTCTGAAGGTCCGTCGGCGGGCGGCTGCGGCGGCCCGGGCGCTGCGCAGCGAGGGCGACCCGGCGGCCCGAGCCATGGAGTGGGTGACCCTCTACGCGATGGCCGTGAACGAAGAGAACGCTGCGGGTGGCCGGGTCGTCACCGCCCCGACGAACGGTGCGGCGGGCATCATTCCCGCCGTCCTGCAGTACTTCCTCCACTTCGTGCCGGGCGCCGACGAGGACGGCATCGTCCGCTTCCTCCTCGCGGCGGGCGCCATCGGGACGCTCTTCAAGGAGAACGCGTCCATCTCCGGCGCCGAGGTCGGCTGCCAGGGCGAGGTCGGCTCGGCCTGCTCGATGGCCGCCGGTGGTCTCGCCGAAGTGCTCGGCGGCAGCCCCGAACAGGTCGAGAACGCTGCCGAGATCGGCATGGAGCACAACCTCGGTCTTACCTGCGATCCCGTAGGCGGGCTCGTCCAGATCCCGTGCATCGAACGCAACGGCATGGCCGCGGTCAAGGCCGTCACCGCCGCCCGGATGGCGCTCCGCGGCGACGGCCGCCACCACGTCTCCCTCGACAAGGTCATCAAGACCATGAAGGAGACCGGCGCCGACATGAAGGTCAAGTACAAGGAGACCGCGCGCGGCGGCCTCGCCGTGAACGTCATCGAGTGCTGAGGAGCCGGACGGAGCGGACAGGGACGAAGCCGGAGAAAGGGCGGCAGCCATGCTCATCGACATCCACGGTCGCGTCGCCATCGACCTGCGGGTCTCGCTCACCGATGTGGGGGAGCAACCTGCGCCGCACGTACCGCATGCCGGAAGAGGGCCTGCGGTGGCCGGCCAGGCCCGATCGCCCCTTCTGCCGCGCCTGCGACCGCACTCGGCTCACCGCCGACGGCAGGCGTGCACCTGCCTGTTCGCACGGGACGAGTCCGATCTGCGCGGGGCGTTGCGCTCCGGGGTGCCGGACGAGGACATCGCGGGGCTGGAAGCGCGCGATGCGGGGAAGAGGGCCGGCTCCGGCCTCGACGAGCCGTCCATCCTCCAGCCCGGCCGGCCGATGTCGGCCGGCGGCGGCTGACACCCCGGGCGTAGAGCGCAACGACGTCCACAGACAGAACCAGGAGTGAGGCCATGGGACGGGTCACTGAGCGACGGCGTGTGGTCCGGGTACGGGACGGTGCGGTGAGCACGCGTCCGGACACACTGGTGGCGGAAGAGCCAATGGAGATCCGGCTCGGCGGCAAGCCGCTGGCGATCACCATGCGCACGCCCGGTGACGACTTCGCGCTCGCCGCCGGTTTCCTGGTGAGCGAGGGCGTCGTGAGCCGGGCCGATGACGTGGCGAACATCGTGTACTGCGCGGGTGCCACGGACGACGGTTCGAACACCTACAACGTGGTGGACGTGCAGCTCGCCCCCGGTGTGCCGCTGCCCGACATCACGCTTGAACGGAACGTGTACACCACGTCGTCGTGCGGCCTGTGCGGCAAGGCCGGCCTGGACGCCGTACGGACCACGACGAGGTGGCCGATCGCCGACACGCCACCGGTCCGGGTCACCCCCGGGCTGCTGGCCGCCCTGCCCGACCAACTGCGGGCCGCGCAGAGGGTGTTCGACCGCACCGGCGGACTGCATGCCGCCGGACTGTTCTCGCCCGAGGGCGAACTGCTGGACCTGCGGGAGGACGTCGGCCGGCACAACGCCGTCGACAAGCTGATCGGGCGCGCGCTCCAGTCCGGCCGACTGCCGTTGTCCCGGAGCATTCTGCTGGTGTCCGGGCGGGCGTCCTTCGAGCTGGCGCAGAAGGCGGTCATGGCGGGCATCCCCGTCCTGGCGGCGGTCTCGGCGCCGTCCTCCCTCGCGGTGGACCTGGCGACGGAGACCGGGCTCACTCTTGTCGGCTTCCTGCGCGGCGGTTCGATGAACGTGTACGCGGGCGAGCAGCGTCTCGACCTGTATGCCGGGGCCCCGGACGGAGGGCCGGCCAGGTGACCAAGTCCGTGACCCGTTTCGACGGGCTCCGCAGCCGTACCCTCAGCCCCACCGCCGGCCCCACCCACAGCGACACCCTCGTCGGCCCGCCCCGATCGCGGCCACCCGGCGCCCACAGCCGGCCCCGCCGCGTCGCCATGCTCAGCGTGCACACCTCACCCCTGCACCAGCCCGGCACCGGGGACGCCGGTGGGATGAACGTCTACATCGTCGAGCTCGCCAAGCGACTTGCCGTCACCGGTATCGAGGTGGACATCTTCACGCGGGCGACCTCCACCGCGCTCCCGCCCGTCGTCGAGCTCGCCCCCGGCGTCCTGGTCCGGCACGTGGACGCCGGGCCCTACGAGGGCCTGGCCAAGGAGGACCTCCCCGCCCACCTGTGCGCCTTCACGCACGGCGTGACCCGCACCTGGGCCGACCACCACCCCGGCCATTACGACCTGGTCCACTCCCACTACTGGCTCTCCGGCCACGTCGGCCGCCTCGCCGCCCAGCGCTGGGGCGTCCCGCTCGTGCACGCCATGCACACCATGGCCAAGGTCAAGAACGCCAACCTCGCCAAGGGCGACACCCCCGAGCCGACGGCCCGCGTTCTCGGCGAGGCTCAAGTCGTACGGGCGGCCGACCGGTTGATAGCGAACACCGAGAAGGAGACGGAGGAACTCCTCCGTCACTACGACGCCGACACCGGCCGGGTCGCCGTCGTGCATCCCGGTGTCAACCTGGAGCGTTTCCGCCTCGACGCCTCCGGTGTCGAGGCCGGCCGGGCCGCGTCCCGGTCCCGCCTCGGGCTGCCGCAGGACGCGCTCATCCCCCTGTTCGTGGGACGCATACAACCGCTGAAGGCCCCGGACGTCCTGCTGCGCGCCGTGGCCCGGCTGCTGGAGCAGCGACCACGGCTGCGTGAGCGGATGGTGGTGCCGGTCGTGGGAGGGCCCAGCGGCAGCGGTATGGCGAGGCCCGAGGGACTGCAGAAGCCGGCCGCTCACCTCGGCATCTCGGACGTCGTGTTGTTCCGGCCGCCGGTCGGTCAGGACCAGCTCGCGGACTGGTACCGGGCGGCGTCCGTCCTGGTCATGCCCTCCCACAGCGAGTCCTTCGGCCTGGTGGCCGTCGAGGCGCAGGCCTGCGGCCCCCCGGTGATCGCTGCCGAAGTCGGCGGCTTGCCGGTGGCGGTGCGGGATGTTCGCCGAGGCCGGTGAGGTGTTCCGACAGGAGCCGGCGGAGTCGGTGCCCGGCAACCCGGCGGACGCGCCCCCCGGCGACCCGGCGGACGCGTCCCCGGCGATCCAGTGGATGCCCCGTCGGCGATCTAGCGGGTGGCCCCGGTGTGCTCCCGCACAGTGGCCGCCTCGCTCGCCGTCGTCCCGGCCCCCGGCTCGGCGCTCTGCTTCGCGAAGCCGCGCCGGCCCGGCAGGACCGCGAGGACGATCAGTGTTCCGGCGGCCATGATGATCCCGCCGATGAGGCTGGTCTGGGCGACTCCGTGGGCGAAGGCCTGGTGGACGGCGTCCACGGCGGCCTGTGCCTGCTGGGGCCCGGCGGAGGGATCCTGCGCGACCCGCTCCGCGACGGCCAGGCCGGCGCCGACCGAGTCCTTGGCGGTCTCCATCGCCTCGCCCGGGAGCCGGTTGCCCACCAGGTCGGTCAGCTCGTCCCGGTAGGCCGTGCCCAGCAGCGAGCCCAGCACCGCGATGCCCAGCGCCCCGCCCAGCTCCAACGCGGTGTCGTTGACACCACCGCCGACGCCCAGCTCGGACTCGGGGAAGGAGCCCATGATCGTGTCGGTCGCCGGGGAGATGGCCAGTCCGAGCGCGAGGCCCAGCATCATCAGCGGCGCCAGGAAGTCCCCGTACGTCGACCCCTTGTCGATCTGGGTGAGCAGGAACATGCCCGCCGTGCCGACGGCCATGCCGGTCACGGCCATCACCCTCACCCCCAGCTTCGGGGCGAGCACCCCGGTCACCGCGGACCCGAGGAACACCGCACCGCCCAGCGGCAGCAGCCGTACACCCGTGTCCAGGGCGCCGTAGCCGAGGACGAACTGCAGGAACTGCGTCGAGTAGTAGATCACGGCGAACATGCCGAAGAAGAAGAACATCACCGCGAGCATCGAGCCGGTGAAGGGCCGCAGCGCGAACTTCCGGACGTCCAGCATCGGGTGCGGGTGCCGCAGCTCCCAGGCGACGAAGGTGACCAGACCGACACCGGCGACCACGGCGGCGGTGACGGGGCCGGCGCCCCAGCCGGAGTGCGGGCCCTCGATGGCGGCGTAGATCAGGGAGCCGACAGAGACGATCGACAGCAGACCACCGACGTAGTCGATCCGGCCCATGCCCTCCGCCTTGGACGGCGGTACCAGGGCGAGCGCGCCGAACACGGCGGCCACGGCGATCGGCACGTTGATCAGGAAGGTCGAGCCCCAGGCGTGGTCCTCAAGCAGCCAGCCGGAGACCAGCGGGCCGACGGCTACCGCCACCCCGGAGGTCGCGGCCCAGGCGGTGATGGCCTTGGCCCGCTCGCTCCGGGGGAAGGTCGCGACCACCAGGGACAGCGTGGCCGGCATCACGACCGCGGCACCGACACCCATGATCGCGCGGGCCACGATGACCAGCGAGGTCTCGTCGACCATGCTCCCCATCACCGAACCGCCGGCGAAGATCAGCAGACCCAGCACCAGCGCGCCACGCCGGCTGTACTTGTCGCCGATCGCGCCCAGCACCAGCATCAGTGCCGCGTACGGAACGGTGTAGGAGTCGACGACCCACTGCAGATCACTGCTGCTCAGGCCCAGGTCGGTGGTCATGTCGGGGGCGGCGACGATCAGCGACGTGTTCGCCATCACCGTGATCAGCAGGCTCAGGCACAGCACGAGCAGCGCCCACCAGCGCCGCGCGTAAGGCCCGGTCATTTTCTCCACGGGGGTGTTCGCAAGGAAGGGCATCAGTAGCTCCTGAGAGGGACGGGCGGATGAGCGGAAGCACTTAATTGCCCATCAATGTGCAGACTAGTTTATTGCCCTTCGGTGTGCAACTATCGCGATGACTCCCTCCTCCCACCCGCCCTCGAGGTACCGACGTGACCAGCCGACCAGCACGAACACCGACGATGAGGCCGAGACGGTCTCCGGCCCGGCCCCACGAGACGCCGCCCCCTCCTGCTCCGACTTCGTCCCCCTCGCCGACTTCGACCTCGACTTCGGCGCAGCGTCGCGACGCGCGGGCCACCCGTGCCCGGATCCTCGACGCGGCTCGGCGGGAACTGACCCGCGACCCCGACAGCAGCCTGGAGGGCATCGCCGGTGCCGCCGGTGTGGCCCGGCGCACCGTGTACGTCCACTTCGCCAGCCGGGCCGCGCTCGTCGAGGGCCTGGCCGCCGAGGCCGCGGAGGCGATCCGGCGCGCCGTCGCGGGTGCCCCGGCCCCGACCCCCGACGCCGTCGCGGACCTGGCGCGATTCGTCCTCATGGTGTGGCCCGTCGGCGACCGCTACCGCGCCCTCATCCGGCTGGCCCGCGGCCATGACCTCGCACGCGCACGCGTCGACGAACTGCTGACGCCCGCCCGCGACATGGCCACGAGGGTCTTCGCCCACGGCCGCCGACAGGGCGTCTTCCAGACCACCGTCCCGCCCGACCCGCTCGGCCGAGCCATCGAGGCCCAACTGCTGGCCCTGCTCGACTGCGCCGACTGCGGCCTGTGGTCCGACGACGGCACCGGCGCCGCCACCGCCGCCCTCATCGCCGCCGGAGTCGCCCCGGACACCGCCGCCGCGAAGGTCGACCAGGTACGGAAGTCCGGGTCGGCCCCGAGTCCTGTCTGAGACCCCGTGCCCGTACCCCACTCGCTCTCACACATGTCCGCCCCCAACTACTCGTTCCCCGAAGCCCTTTGGCGGAGGGCCGATCTATCGCGCCCCCACCCCGAGCGCGACTGTGACCAGGAGTGCGAGTCGTACTCGTACTCGCACGAACCCGCCGACGGCTCCGACCGCCGGCTGCCGGTGAGCGAACTCGCCCTGCGGATGGACGGGTTGACGAATCGGACGACGACAGCGAGGCCCGGCCCGCTCAGCGGAGGCGACCGTCTTCCTGTCGTACGCGGACCTGTCCGACGCCCTGGGCCTGGAACTGACCCGGGGCTACGGTTCCGACCGGATCCGCGCCCGCGTCCTGACCACCCTCGGCTTCGAGGCCACCGCGACGACGACCGTCTCGGCGGCCTCCGGCAACCGCGTCACCTTCAAGGACTTCAAGGTCGCGGGCCGCGTCGCCCGGCCCGAGGCCGGTGAGACGTTGCTCGGCCAGGTCTTCGCCGAGCCGATCGCGCCGCGGAAGATCCCCGACGGCCTCCGACCGCGCTCGGTCGCCACCACGGAGCAGGGCCTCACCGCCCACTTCTCCGGCAGGTCGGTCACCTTCCGCCGCGACGACGCCCGGGACACCTCGTCGAACGGGTCGGCCGGAGAGACATCAGGTGCCGTGGGCCGGAAGAGCCGTAGCCATCGCCGACGCAACCTCCTCGACCACCGCGCTCGCCCGCTCCTCCGGCACGCCGGCCGCGATGAGGGTGGCCGTGGCGATCCGGTGCCCGTCGTCCTCCAGCGCGCCGGTGTTGACGGACTCCACCAGAGCTACGATCAATGCCATCAGGCCTGTGCTCTGCACGGCCGGCGGCAGATGGGAGTGGAAGACGCCGTCCCGCTGCCCGCGCTCCAGGATCCCGGTGACGGCCTCCCGGGCCGGCGCGAGCACCTCGGCGACGCGCTCGGAGCCGAGGTCCCGCCGGGTGAGCGCCAGCAGCATGCGGTAGCGGTCGCCCACGGGCCACATCCGGAGTACGCACCGCGCCAACGCCCGCTCGGCCGACTCCCCCGGCTCCGGCCCGGCCTCCACCGTGTTCCGCAACGTCTCGGCGGCTTCCTCGGCGAGCGCCTCCACCAGCGCCGCCCGCCCCGGGAAGTGCCCGAAGAGGGTGCGCCGGACGACCCCGGCGGCCCGCGCCAGCTCCTCCAGCGTGACATCGGGGTTCCGCCCCAGCTCCTCACGGGCCGTGGCCAGGATGCGCGCCCGGTTGGACCGCGAATTACGGCGCAGCGGCTCGCGGCCCACGGGCTTGCTCACGGAGAACCTCGCAGCATCAAAGGACGGACGAACGGCCTCCCATTTTGTCACGCCGAGCCGAAGCCCCCGTATCACGCCCCAGCGGCCGCTGCCTCACGCGGGACCCGTCCCACCTCGTGGCCCCGAAGCTCGGCCGACGCGGAACCGAGCGCGCCCGGTGCGGCCCTCGCGCTTGTTCCTCCACGAGAGCCCCGGCGCGCCGGGCGCCGCCGCCGACCTCGTCCGTGGCGGCCATCCCACCGGCCACCCCCCGTCGGATCAGATCGCGATCCCCCGGATCACCATGTTCCGGAACACCGCCTGCCCGTCGATGGTGAGCAGGGCCGGCCCGGTGTCGGACACGTCGGGGAAGAGACCACGGTCCAGTGCGCGTACCGGCCGTCGTCGACGAACATCTCGACGGACGTGCGCTCGACGGGGACGCGCAGGCGGACCGTGCGGGCGGACAGGTCGAAGGGTGTCCGGCTCTCCTGCCAGCGGTCCGAGGTATCGAGGCCGGCGGTGTAACCGCGGTTGACGAAGGCGTAGTCGCCGTAGACCCCCACGTCGACGTGCCGTCCGCCGTCCGCCGAGCGCCGCAACTGCCGGCCCGGCACCCGTCAGTTGGTCCCAGGTGATGTCGCAGGTCAGTCCTTCTGGTCCCTGTCGGGAACGCCCTGCCGGCGTGAAAACATGATCGCGCCCGCTCACGCCGCCTCAACCGCGACCACGAAGGCCGCCCCGACCACCACCAGCGTGGCCGTGCCGTCCTTGCGGTCGCCGGAGTCATCGATCACCAGTACCCCGCCCGGGTGCGGGGCGGTGGCCGGGTCGGCCAGTACCAGTTCCAGGCGGCGGGCATCGACCTCTTCCTGGCTCCAGGTCGACTCGGACAAGAAGAACTGCAGCCGCTGCACGGCCGCATGCTGGGCACCGGCCACCGGTTCGGCGTCGGCCGGACAGGTCAGCGTCTTGTGGCGATCACGGGGCAGCAGCAGCCCGGCGAGGTAGTCACGAAACCCCCTCCGCTGGGCCGGTGTCCCGAAGAGATCATCGCGGACGGCGTACGCTTCCAGCGGACCGGGCGCGGGGGGACACGGCAGCCGTTTCGTCATCTCAGGCTCCCCAGAACGTAGTTGACGCCTTCACCTCACGGCCTGCTCCCCGACGAATCCGCCGTCAGCAAACCACCGCTAGCCGACTACAACTGCGCGCCGGCGTACTTCGACGACCCTGACGTAGGGTCCGTGATCACCTTCCCGTCGGACTACGCCTGGGATGTCCCCGCCGTCCTGGCAGACGCCGACCGACTGGACCGACTCCGGGCAGACACCGACGAGCCGGCCCAACCCCGTCACCGTGAAGAGCCGGCCGTTCACCGCCGCAGAGGATGCCTGTCGCTCCCCGGCTCCTCCGCGTCACCCGTTGGATGCCAGATCGCGTCCGATGAGCTCCTTCATGATCTCGGTGGTGCCGCCGTAGATCGTCTGGACTCTTGTGTCGACGAACGCACGGGCGACCGGATACTCCGTCATGTAGCCGTAGCCGCCGTGCAGTTGCAGGCAACGGTCGATGACCCGCTTCTGCAGTTCGCTTACGTACCACTTGCCTTTCGCCGCGTCCACGGCGGTCAGTTCACCGGCGTTGTAGGCGTGTACCGAGCGGTCGACGTAGGCCTCGGCGACGTCGATCTCGGTGGCCATCTCGGCGAGTTCGAAGCGGATGTGCTGGAGGTTGCCGATGGGGTGGCCGAAAGCCCGGCGCTCGAAGCAGTAGGCACGGGTCAGATCGAAGACCGCTCGGCTGGTCGCGATGGCCGTGGCCGTCACGCCGAGACGCTCCCGGGGAAGGTGGCTCATGAGCTGCTGGAGGCCCGATCCCACCGGGCCGAGGACGTTGGCGGCCGGTACCCGCACGTCCTCGAAGAACAGTTCGGCCGTGTCCTGGCCGGGCAGTCCGATCTTGTCCAGTTTGCGGCCGCGGGTGAAGCCGGGCATGTCCCGCTCGACCACCAGGAGAGTGAAGCCCCGCGAGCCGCCTTCGGGATCCGTACGCGCGGCGACGATCACCAGATCGGCCATGATGCCACTGGTGATGAAGGTCTTCTGTCCGTTCAGGACCCAGTCGTCGCCGTCGCGGCGGGCCGAGGTGCGGATGCCCCGCAGGTCGCTGCCGGTCCCGGGTTCGGTCATCGCCAGCGCGCCGATGATCTCGCCGGAGGCGAAGCCCGGCAGCCAGCGCCGCTTCTGTTCGTCCGTGGTCAGGTCCAGCAGATAGTGCAGCACCAGGTCGTCCTGGAGGGAGACGGTGAGACCGAAGGAGAGCGCGTGGACGCGGGCGATCTCCTCGCAGACGACCATGCGATAGCGGTAGTCCCGCTCGCCGGCGCCGCCGTGCTCCTCGCCGATCTGCAGGCCGTAGACACCCTGCCGGGCAGCCGCGGCGAACACCTTGCGGTCGATCCACCGGTCGGCCTCCCACCGCTGGTTGTGGGGGACGACCTCACGCGCGAGGAACTCGCGGACGGTCTCCCGGTACTGCTCGTGATCGTCTGTGTACAGGCCCCGTCGCATCAGGTCAGCCGAGCCTCTCGATGATGGTGACGTTGGCCTGACCGCCGCCCTCGCACATGGTCTGCAGGCCGTAGCGGCCGCCGGTGCGCTCCAGCTCGTGGAGCAGGGTGGTCATCAGCCGTGTCCCGGTGGCCCCGAGCGGGTGACCGAGGGCGATGGCACCGCCGTTGACGTTGACGCGGGCCGGATCGGCGCCGATGTCGGCCTGCCAGGCGAGCACCACGGAGGCGAACGCCTCGTTGATCTCGACGAGATCGATGTCGTCGATGCTGAGTCCGGACTTCTTGAGGGCGTGCTCCGTGGCAGGGATGGGAGCGGTGAGCATCATGACCGGGTCGGAGCCGCGCACCGACATGTGGTGGATGCGGGCCCGGGGTGTGAGGGAGTGAGTGCGTACGGCGGCCTCGGAGGCGATCAGCATCGCGGAGGAGGCGTCGGAGATCTGGCTGGCCACCGCGGCGGTCAGGCGCCCGCCGGGCGTCAGTGTCGCGAGTCCCGCCATCTTCTCCAGTGTGGTGTCGGGCCGTGGACCCTCGTCCGACACGACCCCTTCGAACGGAATGATCTCGGCGTCGAACCGGCCCTCCCGCTGGGCTGTCAGGGCCCGGCGGTGACTCTCCAGCGCGAACTCCTCCATGACCGCGCGCTCCACGCCCCACTTCTCCGCGATCATCTCCGCGCCGCGGAACTGGGAGATCTCCTGGTCGCCGTAGCGGGCGTGCCAGCCCTTGCAGTCGGTCCACGGATCGGTCGACCCATAGGGCTCGCCGGCGGTGAACCCGGACAGGATGGGGAACTGGCTCATCTTCTGCACACCGCCGGCCACGATGAGGTCGGCCGTGCCGGACATGACGGCCTGCGCGGCGAAGTGGACCGCCTGCTGGGACGAGCCGCACTGCCGGTCGATGGTCGTACCGGGCACCGACTCGGGCAGCCCGGCGGCCAGCGCGCTGGTCCGCGCGATGTCGCCGGCCTGCGAGCCGATCTGGTCGAGGCAGCCGAGAATGACGTCGTCGACGGCGGCAGGGTCGAAGTCGTGGCGTGCGACCAGTGAGCGGATGACGTGGGCGGCGAGATCGGCCGGGTGCGTTCCGGCGAAGCCGCCGCCGCGTTTGCCGACCGGGGTGCGTACCGCGTCGACGATGTAGGCCTCGGGCATGACGGTCCTCCAGTGTGCTGTGCGAAGGGGTGATGAGGGCGGGCCCGGGGTCAGGGCACACCCAGGCCGTGCCGCACCAGGCTCTGCGCGGTGCGGATGACACCGGTCAGCGAACCCTGCCGCGGGTTCCACCACTCCGGCGTCCAGTTGAGGGCTCCCATGACGAGCATGCGCGCCGCTCGCAGGTCGATGTCGTTCCTGATGGCGCCCGCGGCCCTGGCTCTCGCCAGCAGGTCCCGCCACAGGTCGAAGTAGGCGCCGCTGTCCGCCCGCAGGCGGGCGCGGATGTCCTCGGGCAGCTGTCCGCTGTTGCGGCTGACCGCGGTCGCGAAGTCCGACAGGTGCAGCTCGACCTGCAGATGCGCCTCGACGGCGGCACAGATCCGGTCCATCGGGGGAGTGTCGTCGGGCAGCGCGGCCAGCGCGGTTTCGACGTGCTCTCGAAGCCGCAGCTGGCCGACCGCCATCACCTCGGCGATCAGCTCCTCGCGGGACGGGAAGTAGTAGTACACGGCGGGCGGACGCACACCGGCCCGTTCGGCGATGTCGGACAGCCTGGTCGCGGAGTAGCCCTTGAGACTCAGCGTCCGAGCGGCCGCGGCGAGAATGCGGTTTCGGGTCGCCGCCGCCTTGACGGCCGGTGTCCTGGTGCCGTGTGCGCTGGTGGTGTTTCTGCTGGTGGTGTTCACTGAGCGCGCCTCCTACGGCATCGAGTAGCCGCCGCTGACCGAGAAGACCTGTCCCGTCACCTGCCGGGCGCGGCGCGCCGAGGAGACCCAGACCACGGCGTCCGCGATGTCTTCCGGCGTGGTGAGCCGGCGCAGTGGGATGTTCTTGCGGACCGCCTCGATCTGCCGGTCGTCGAAGACGGCGGCCTGGTCGCCCCGGGTCCACAGGCTGCCCGCCCCGATCGCGTCCGGGCTCTGGGGGACGACGAGTCCCGGGCAGACGACGTTCGACCGGATGCCGTCCCGGCCGTGCTCCCGGGCGACCGTGCGGGCGAAGGCGATCACCGCGGCCTTGGTCGCCCCGTACACCCCCTGCCGTATCTCCCCGAAGGCGGCGTCGCTGGAGATGAACACGATGGATCCGTGGCCCTCGGGCCGCATCGCGTCGAGGGCCGCACGGGTGCACTCGACGGAACCGAACAGATTGAGGTCCACCATCCGCCGCCAGCCGTCGCGGTCCGCGTCCTGGGCGACGAACCCCGGCAGGCTCAACCCCGCGTTGTTCACGAGCACGTCGATTCCGCCCCAAGCGGCGACGATTTGTTCGACGGCCGTGGCGCCGGCACCCTCGGCCGTCAGATCGATGACGGCGACCTCAGCCCCGGTCGCTCCCCGCTCCAGCGCTTCGGCACGAGTCTTGGCGGCCTGCTCCGCGTCGATGTCGCAGATCAGTACACGGGCGCCTTCCGCGGCGAAGCCGTGCACGATGCCCCGGCCGATGTTCGAGGCGCCACCGGTGACCAACACCCGTGCCCCGCCGAGTTCCAGATCCATCCACTCGCTCCCTCGTGGTGCGCGGCCCGCTGCCAACCGTTGACCCGTCGCACAACCGTTGACCCGTTGCGATTTATGAATCTAGATTAGATTCAAAATTCTGACCAGCCCCGGAGCGCGACATGAAGATCTTCAACGGACTAGCCGGACTCGCAGCCGCGGCAGGCGAGTCGCTCGGCACCACCGACTGGATCGAGGTGGACCAGGAGCGCATCGACCAATTCGCCGACGCCACGGGGGACCACCAGTGGATCCATGTGGACGCCGGGCGCGCTGCCCAGGGGCCCTTCGGATCCACCATCGCGCACGGCCTGCTCACGCTGTCCCTGCTGCCGGTGTTCCTGCAGCGGCTCTACCAGGTCGAGGGGGTGAGCATGGCCGTGAACTACGGGCTCGACAAGGTGCGCTTCCCCGCCCCGGTGCCCGTCGGTGCCAAGCTGCGGGCCACCTCGACGATCACCGAGGTCACACCTCTCGACGGCGCGGTCCAGCTGAAGCTGTCGACGGTCATCGAGATCGAGGGCGGCGCGAAGCCGGCTTGCGCCGTGGACTCCGTCGTACGGTATCTCGGCTGATGGGCGGGCTGATAGCGGGCCGGTCTGCGATCGTCACGGGCGCCGGCCAGGGGATCGGTCTGGCGATCGCCCGGCTGCTGCACGAGCACGGCGCACGGGTGACCGTGGCCGACGTGGACGCCGGACGCGCGGAGCGGGCCGCAGCCGACATCGGCGGTGACGACCCGGCTTCCGTACTGGCTCTCGGCTGTGACGTCACCGACGAGACGGCGGTCGAGAACATGGTGGGGCGGGCCGTCGAGCGGTTCGGCGCCCTGGACGTCCTGGTGAACAACGCGGGGATCACCCGTGACGCCTCGCTGAGGAAGATGACCGCGGAGGACTTCGACGCCGTGATCGGCGTGCACCTCAAGGGGACCTGGCTCGGCGTCCGGGCGGCCGCGGCGGTGATGCGCGAGGCCAAAAGCGGCTCGATCGTGAACATCTCCTCGCTGTCCGGGAAGTCCGGCAACCCCGGCCAGACCAACTACAGCGCCGCCAAGGCGGGGATCGTCGGCATGACGAAGGCGGCGGCCAAGGAACTCGCCCACCACGGGGTGCGGGTCAACGCGGTGCAGCCCGGCCTGATCCGCACCGCCATGACCGAGGCGATGCCGCCGGACGTCTTCGCGGCCCGCGAGGCCGACGTCCCCATGAGGCGGGCGGGACGGCCCGAGGAGGTCGCCGGGGCCGTCCTGTTTCTCGCGAGCGAGCTGTCCAGCTACACGACCGGCGCGGTTCTCGAGGTGGGGGGCGGGCGGTCGATGTGAGTACTCAGGTCACCCAGGTGGTGCGTACGCGCGTGGAGGGTGCGGTCGGCCATGTCCTGCTCGATCGCCCCGAGGTGATGAACGCGATCACGGTCGAACTCGGCGCACAGCTGGAGCGCGCCCTGACGGAGGTGGCGTCAGCGGCACGGGTCGTCCTGATCCGGGGCGCGGGAGGCAACTTCTGCGCCGGCGGCGACTTCAAGGAACTGCAGCGGCTGCGGGCCGGCGGACCGGAGGCGATGGCGCCGCTGTTCGACAACTTCGGCCGGGCCTGCGCCCTCATCGCGACCCTTCCGGTCCCCGTGGTGGCCGTCGTCGAGGGGTACGCCATGGCCGGCGGCTTCGAACTGATGCAGTCCTGCGACATCGCTCTGGTGCGCGAGGACGCCCGGATCTCCGACACGCATGCCAACTTCGGCCAGGTACCGGGCGGCGGCAGCACCCAGCGGCTGCCCCGCCTCGTGGGCCGTCAGCGGGCCCTGGCCCACATCCTCACCGGGGACCGCCTGTCCGGCGCGGAGGCCGTGGCCTGGGGGCTGGCGTACCGGTGCCTGCCGGACAACGGGTTCGAGGAGGCGGTCGCCGCGTTCGCCGAACGGCTCGGCGGCATGGACCCCCGGGCGCTCGGCACCGCGAAACGCCTGGTGTACGAGGGGCTGCGGCTGCCGCTGGCGGACGGCCTCGCCCTGGAGCGGGCCGCGGTGCTCGACCACCTGGGCGGGGCGGCGGCCGGTGCCGGAATCGAGACCTTCACGGCGAGAGGTGAGTGAGATGACGGACAAACTGATCGACTCCGGGCCGGTGCTCCTGGACCTGGACACGGACGGAGTCGCACGGCTGCGGCTCAACCGTCCGGAGGCGTCCAACGGCATGGACGTGCCCTTCCTGCGCGCACTGCACGCGGCCGTCATGCGCTGCCACGCCGAGGACGGGGCGCGCGTGGTGCTGATCACCGGGGAGGGCCGCAACTTCTGCGCGGGCGGTGATGTCCACACCTTCGCCGACCAGGGGGAGAAACTCCCGGAGTACCTGCGGGAGGCCACCTCCTGGCTGCAGATCACCACCTCCGCGCTGCTCCAGCTGCGTGCCCCGGTCGTCGCCGCGGTGCACGGCTTCGCGGCCGGAGGCGGTGGCTTCGGGCTGGTGTGCGCGGCGGACTTCGTCATCGCCGCGGAGTCGGCTCGGTTCATGTCGGGCGCGGTCCGGGTCGCAATGGCCCCGGACGCCGGGGTCTCGGTGACGTTGACCCGGCTCGTGGGTCTGCGCAAGGCCATGGAGATCCTGCTGACCAACACCACTCTGACGGCCGCCGAGGCGCTGGACGCGGGGCTGCTCACCCGGGTCGTGGCGGATGACCGGCTGCTCGACGAGGCCCTCGCGTTCGCCGGCGGCCTCGCCGCGGGGGCGCCCCTGGCGCTGGCGGCGACCAAGCGGCTGGTGTGGAGCGGGGTGGGCGCCGGCGTCGAGGAACGACTGGCCGAGGAGGCCCGTACGGTCGCCGAACTGTCGGGCACGGCGGATTCCAGGGAGGGGCTGGCGGCGGTCATCGAGCGCAGGCCCCCGGCCTTCACGGGACGGTGACAGGGGATGAGACGCCATGACTGAGCAACACAGCGGCGAGGACATCGTGCTGGCCGAGGACCACGGCGCCGTCCGGGTACTGACCCTGAACAGGCCCGAGAAGCGCAACGCGATCGACCTCGCGCTGCGGGTGGTGCTCGCGGAGATGCTGGAGTCCGCGATGGCCGACGACACCGTACGGGCGATCGTGCTGACCGGCAGCGGCGGCACCTTCTGTTCGGGCGGGGACATCTCCACGATGCGTCGGCAGAGTCCCGAGGAGACCCGCCCCAGGGCCGAGGCGGCCCAGCGGGTGATCCGGGCCATCTGGGACGGGCCCACACCGGTGGTGGCGGCCGTCGAGGGTTTCGCGTACGGCGCGGGGGCGGCGCTCGCGCTGGCCTGCGACCGGGTGGTCGCCGCGACCGACGCGTCGTTCAGCACGGCGTTCACCGGCGTCGGTCTCGCCGGTGACATGGGGATCACCGTGTCCCTGCCGGCCAGGACCGGTCCGGCAGTCGCCCGGCAGCTGCTCCTACTGCCTCGCCCGGTCCAGGGCCCGGAAGCGCTCACCCTCGGCCTCGCCGACGTACTGACCGAGCCCGGGGCCGCGTTGGACCGGGCGCTCGCCGACGCCGAACGCATCGCCGAGGGCCCGCCCCTCGCGCTCTCCGCTCTGCGGGCGATGCTCGGCGTCCGCGCCGGGGGCGACCCGCTTGCGGCACTCGACCACGAGGTCGAGCACCAGATCCGGCTCTTCGACTCGGCGGACTTCGCCGAAGGCGTCGCCGCTTTCCGCGAACGGCGCCGCCCCGAGTTCAAGGGATGCTGAACATGACAGAACCACTGGTGTCCTCACTGTGGCCCAGGGACGACAGTGTGCCCCTGGTCGACCACACCGTCGGTTCCCTGCTGGCGGAACGGGCCGTGACCCACGCCGACGCCACGGCCCTGGCAGGCGTCGCGCACGGTGGTGGTGCGGAACGCCGGCTGACCTACGGGCAGCTGTACACCGAGGCCCGGCGGGTGGCCGCCGCCCTGCTGAGGCTGGCCGAGCCGGGGGAGTTCGTCGCCCTGTGGGCGCCGAACGTCGTCGAGTGGCCGATCGTCCAGTACGGCGCGGCGCTGGCGGGAGTGACCCTGGTCGCCCTCAACCCCGTACTGCGGCCCGAGGAACTCGTCCATGCCCTCAACCACTCCGGAGCCGTCGCGCTGCTGCACGCGGACGTCAGCCGCGACTACGACCTCGCGGCCGTCGCCTCGGCCGTCCGGCCCCGGTGCCCCGGGCTGCGGCACGTGGTCTCCCTCGCCGAACACGACCGGTGGAACGCCGAGCCGCAGGATCCGCCGGACGCGGCTGTCCTGGACCCCGGTGCACCGGTGATGCTCCAGTACACCTCGGGCACCACCGGCCTGCCCAAGGGCGTGCTGCTGACCCATCGGTCTCTGGTCAACGTCGCGCGACTGAACCTGGAGACGGTTCAGGCCGAGCCGGGCGCGGTGCACGTCAGCCCGCTGCCGATGTTCCACACGGCCGGGTGTGTGGTCGCCACCCTCGGCACCCTGTGGCTGGGAGGCTGTCTCGTACTGGTCGAGCAGTTCCGGCCCGGCCCCGTACTGGAGGTGATGCGCGAGGAGCGGGCCTCCCTCCTGTTCTGCGTGCCCGCCATGTTGTCCGCCCTGAACGAGACCGCCCGGGAGACGGGTGGTCCGGCCCCCGCCCTGCGCAAGGTCCTCGTGGGTGGCGCCAATGTGCCCGCCCCCCTGATCGAGGCGACCCGGGAACGGTTCGGCGCCCGCGTGCACAACCTGTACGGCCAGACGGAACTGGGCCCCACCCTGACCGCCACCCGGGTCACGGACGACGACACGGACGTCAGGGACACCGTGGGGCGGCCGCTGCCGCAGGTGGAGTGCAAGATCGTCCACCCGGTGACCGGCCAGGTGCAGCCGCTCGGCACGCCGGGTGAGATCTGCGCCCGCGGCTACCAGCAGATGATCGGGTACCTGCACGATCCGGAGGCGACCGCGCGCACGGTCGACGCCGAGGGCTGGGTGCACACCGGTGATCTCGGCGCCATGGACGCGCGCGGGGTGATCACCATCACCGGACGGCTGAAGGACCTGATCATCCGCGGTGGCGAGAACATCGCGCCGGCCGAGATAGAGACCTGCCTGCTGGGGCACGAGGCCGTGCTGGAGGCAGCGGTGGTGGCCCTGCCGGACGAGAGGTGGGGCGAGGCCGTGGCAGCGGTCGTACGTCTTCGAGGACAGGTGTACGACGGCCTGCACGATGCCCTGGTCGAGCACTGCCGCGGCCGCCTGGCCAAGTACAAGGTCCCGCAGTACTGGTACGTCGCCGACGAGATGCCGGTCACCCCGGCCGGCAAGGTGCGCAAGTTCAAGCTGCGTGAGGCCGCCTCCGCGGGGATCCTGCGCCGACTGGGGTGAGTCCCGTGAACCGGTGGTTGCCTATCTCTGCTCTCGTCATTTAATCTAACATCAATTAGAAAAAGGAGGTGTTTCGTGACATCGGAAATCGAGCGGCGCCGCGAGCACCTGAGTGCCCGGTTCCCGCGCTGGACCCCACGCACCCTCGACGACTGGCTCGACCACTGTGCCGCGCGGTACGGAGACCGCCCCTTCGTCATCACGGACGAGCGGACCATCGGCTATGCCGAGACGGCCGAGTGGGCCGCCCGCCTCGCGGACGGTCTTGCCGCGCTCGGTGTGCGCCCCGGCGACCGGGTGGGGCTGCTGATGGCGAACTTCCTGGAGTTCGCCCCGCTGAAGTTCGCCGTCGCCCGGACCGGTGCCGTGGCGATCCCGTTCAACTACCTCTACCGGCAGGAGGAACTGGCCTACGTCCTGGCCCAGTCCGAGTGCTCCGTCCTGATCTCCATGACCGCGTTCGGCGACCTCGACTACCAGACCATGCTCGACGCCGTCGCACCCGGCTGGGACACCGGCGCGGCGACCACGCTGCCTCACCTGCGGCAGGTCGTCCTGCTGCCCACCGAAGGCAGCGAGCCGCGCGACGGCGTGCCGACCGTGGACTCGCTCGCGGAATTGGGTGACCGCCACCGAGGGGAGTGCCCCGGCGGAGCGGCCCGGCCGGACGAGATCGGGGACCTGCTCTACACCTCCGGCACCACCGGCTCGCCCAAGGGTGTCCTCGTCACCCATGACTCCGTGCTGCGGACCGCCTACGCCTCGGCCTTGACCAGGGCATTCCAGGACGGCCGGAGGATTCTGTTCTCGCTGCCCTGTTACCACATGTTCGGCTACGTCGAGGGGATGCTCGCCGCGATGACGGTCGGCGGCGCGATCGTCCCGCAGACCGCCTTCGACCCGGTCCGTTACCTCGCCGGGATCCAGCGGCACCGCGCCACCGACATCCTCTGCGTTCCCACGATGACCGTGGCCCTGCTGGAACACCCCACACGCGTGGACCACGACCTCTCCTCGCTCACCGCGCTGCTGTCCGCCGCGGCCCCGGCCCCTGTCTGGCTCTGGGAGCGGGTGCGTGCGGAACTCGGCGTGGAGGAGATCACCACGGGATACGGCATGACCGAGTGCGGCGGCGCGATGACGTTGACCCTTCCCGAAGATCCGCTGGAGCGGCACGCCGGCACCGTCGGCAGACCCAAGCCGGCCGGTCCGGCCGGACTGCCCGACGGCACGCTCGCCACGTACAAGGCGATCGACCCGCTCACCGGTGAGGACCTTCCTCCCGGAGCCGAGGGCGAACTGGTCTCCCGGGGCCCGACGCACATGCGGGGCTTCTGGAAAAAGCCCGAGGAGACCGCGAAGGCCCTGCGGGACGGCTGGGTGCACTCCGGCGACCTGGGCCGGGTCCGGGACGACGGCTACCTCGAACTCACCGGCCGTACCAAGGAGTTGTACAAGAGCGGCGGCGAACTGGTCATGCCCAAGGAGATCGAGGACCTGCTCACCGCCCACCCCGCGATCAGCCAGGTCTACCTGGTGGGCGTGCCCGACGAACGGTGGGGCGACGCCGGCTGCGCCTGTGTGGTCCGTGCTCCCGGCGCGGACCTCTCCGCCGCGGATGTCGTCGCGCTGTGCAAGCGGCGGCTCGCGCGGTTCAAGGTCCCCAAGCACGTGCTGTTCCTGGACGCCGCCGAACTGCCCACCACCCCCACCGGCAAGGTGCAGAAGTTCCGGCTGGCGCAGTACGCCCAGAAGCGAATCGAGGATGGCGAAGCATGACGGCCACGCTGCCGGAGACGGCACACCAGCAGACGGACAAGGCGGACAAGTACGCACGGCTGATCCAGCCGACCAGGGTGCACGGATCGCTCTACACCGATCCGGAGGTCTTCGCCGAGGAACTGGAGCGCATCTGGTACCGCACCTGGGTCTATGTCGGGCATGAGAGCGAGGTACGCCGACCGGGCGACTACGTACGCAAGAACATCGGTCCGCAGGACGTCGTCATGACCCGGGACCGCGACGGCGAGGTGCACCTGCTGCTCAACCGCTGCGCCCACCGCGGCAACCTGGTGTGCGACGCGCCGAGCGGCAACTCCAACTCCTTCCGCTGCCCCTACCACGGCTGGACCTACCGCAACAACGGCGACCTGCTGGGCTACCCCTACAACAAGGGCTACGGCGGCAAGGGCAAGCTCGCCCTCGGCCTCGGCCGGCTCCCCAGGGTCGCCTCTTACCAGGGCTTCGTCTTCGGCAGCTTCGCATCCGACGGCCCGACGCTCACCGAACACCTCGGCGCCGCCGCCGGAGAACTGGACCGGCTCGCACGGCTCTCCCCGGAGGGCGAGGTCGAACTCACCGCCGGCTGGCTCAAGCACCGCACGCGCGCCAACTGGAAGCTCCTCGCGGAGAACGAGACGGACGGCTACCACCCGCAGTTCGTGCACGGCTCCATCTTCAGCGTCACCGGCAGCCCGATCGGCGCCCTGTACAGCGACAACTCCACGGCCGTGACCCGCGACCTGGGCGGCGGCCACAGCGAGAACGACCTGCGCCCGGAGTTCCGCCGCTTCGGCGAGCCGATGCGCTGGTTCGGCACCACCGAGGACCGGGTGCCCCAGTACGTGGCGCGCATGAGGGAACTCCACGGCCCCGCCGCCGAGGAGATCCTCGTCGAGGGGTCCCCGCACGTGATGATCTTCCCCAACCTCTTCATCGCCGAGATCCAGCTCTTCGTCATCCAGCCGCTGGCGGCCGGCGAGTGCGTCCAGCACGCCACCGCCATCCAGCTCAAGGGCGCCCCCGAACTCAACCGGCGCATGGTGTCGCAGTGTGTCGGCTCGGCCGGGCCGGCCGGGATGCTGCTCGCCGACGACACCGAGATGTACGAGCGCAACCAGCGCGGCGTCGCCCTGCGCGAGCCGGAATGGGTCGATATCCGGCGCGGAGTGGACCGGGAACGCACCGACGACAACGGCTTCCGTATCGGCACCGCGACCGACGAGACGGGCATGCGGGGCTTCTGGTCGCACTACCGGAACCTGATGGAGGCTTGAGAAGTGACCGCACCGGCCACCACCGACGACACCGCCCTCGACCTGCGCCAGGTGGAGCAGTTCCTGTACCGCGAGGCCCGTTACGCGGACGAGCACGACTACGACGCGTGGGAGGCGCTGTGGACCGACGACGCCCTCTACTGGGTGCCCGCCGGCGCCCCGGACGGTGACCCCGTACAGCAGATGTCGGTGATCAGCGACAACCGCAGTCGTATCGCCACCCGGCTGGGGCAGCTCAGGACCGGCAAGCGGTACGCCCAGTCACCGCCCTCCCACCTGCGCCGGATCGTCTCCAACGTGGAGATCCTCGACGACGACGACGCCGCCGGTCCGGGCCGGGTGCCCGGAGACCTGACCGTCGGCGCCAACTTCGTGCTGGTCGAGTCCCGCGAGCGCGGCAAGGAGATATGGGCCGGGCGTACCACGTACCGGCTGCGTCTCGTCGAGGGGCGGCTGCGGCTGGCGTACAAGAAGGTCGTCCTGGTCGACCACGACCGTGCGCTGCCCACCCTGTCCTTCCTGATCTGAGGGCGGCACCGATGAACGGGAACGAGATCGTGGGCAGCGAGTTCGCCGAGGTCGCGGTGAGCGTGGACACCACCGCCAACGGTCCCCGGCTCCGGCTGGAGGACCGGCGCACCGGGCGGGTCAGACACCTGGACGCGCTCGAACTGGAAGCCCTGGTGTGGCTCCCCGACGGACACCTGTCCAGGCTGCTCGACCCCTCGGCGGACCGCTGGCGCGAAGACGCCGGCAGCTGACGGGCCGGCACATGGATGTCATCGCACCCGACGAACTCGACCTGTGCCGGTACGTCCGGGCGGGCGACACCGTTGCCTGGGGCCAGGCGTGCGCCGAGCCGCTGACCCTGACCGAGCGGCTGATGCGTCAGCGCGCCGGGATCGGGCCCTTCAGATGCTTCCTCGGGATCCCGGCCACCGACACCGTGCGGCCGGACCACGCGGACATGGTCTCCTTCGTCTCCTACACCGGCAGCGGCGGCAACCGGGCCCTGCACCGGGCGGGGAAGCTCGACGTGCTCCCCGCCCCCTATTCCAGCCTCCCCGGTCTGCTCACCACGGGCTCCGTCCGCGCCGACGTGGTGCTTCTCCAGCTCCCTCCGGCGGACGAGCACGGCCGCCACAGCCCGGGGCTGGCCGACGACTACCTGAGCGCGGCCCTGCACACCGCGCGGGTGGTGATCGCCGAGGTCAACGACCAGGTCCCGCAGACCTGTGGCTCCCGCACACTGGGTGCCGCCGACCTCGACGTCGTGATCCACACGTCCCGCCTGCCCGCCGAGGTCCGGCCCGCCGCGTCCGACGGCGTCACCGCACAGGTGGCGGCCCGGGTGGCCGGCCTGGTGGAGGACGGGGTCACGCTCCAGTTCGGCGTCGGCGGGCTTCCGGAGGCCGTGCTCGGGCTGCTGACGGACCGCCGTGACCTGGGCATCCACTCCGGCCTGATCAACGACGCGGCCATGGACCTGATCGAGACGGGAGTGGTGACGGGCGCCCGCAAGACGCTCGACCGTGGCCGCTCGGTCGGCGGCCTGCTGATGGGTACCCGGCGGCTGTTCCGCTACGCCCACCGCAACCCCGCGATCCAGTTGCGTGACACCGCCTACACCCACGACCCGCGGACGCTGGCCGCCCAGCACCGGCTGGTCGCGATCAACTCGGCCATCGAGGTGGACCTCACCGGCCAGGTCAACTCCGAGCTGGCCAGGGGGAGTTACGTCGGTGCGGTCGGCGGCGCCGGCGACTTCCTGCGCGGAGCCGCCCAGTCACCGGGCGGCCTGCCCGTCATCGCCCTGCCCTCCACCGCCGGTACCGCCAGCCGCATCGTGGCCCGGCTGTCCGGCCCGGTCAGCACCTCCCGCAGCGACGCGGGACTCTTCGTCACCGAGTACGGCGTCGCCGACCTGCGCGGACAGCCGCTGAGCGTACGCCGTGAACGCATGCTCGCCATCGCCCACCCCGACCACCGAGCGGCGCTCGAAGCCGCGCTCGAAGAGCAAGGAGCCCCGGCATGACAGCCCTGCGCCGCGCCGCGATCGTCACACCGCTGCGCACCCCCGTCGGCACCTTCGGCGGCACCCTGCGCCCCGTACCCGCGCACGACCTGGCCGCCACCGTCATCAAGGCCGTGGTCGAGCGCTCCGGTGTCGACCCGCACCGTATCGACGATGTCGTCTTCGCCCAGTCGTACGCCAACTCCGAGGCCCCGTGCATCGGCCGCTGGGCCGCCCTCCGGGCCGGTCTGCCGGTCGAGGTGCCCGGCTTCCAGCTCGACCGGCGCTGCGGCGGCGGACTCCAGGCCGTGGTCACCGCCGCGATGACGGTCCAGACCGGAGCCGCCGACGTGGTCCTGGCGGGCGGCGCGGAGAGCATGAGCAACATCGAGCACTACTCCCCGGACGTCCGCTGGGGCAGCCGCTCCGGCACCGTACAGCTCTACGACCGCCTCGACCGGGGCCGGGAACGGTCGCAGCCGCAGGAGCGGTTCGGCCCGATCAGCGGAATGATCGAGACGGCCGAGAACCTCGCCGAGCGCTACGCCATCACCCGCGAGGAGGCCGACGCGTACGCGGCCAGCAGTCACCGGCGGGCCGCCGAAGCCCGGGACGCCGGACGCTTCGCCGACGAGATCGTGCCGGTCGACCTCCCTCGCCGACGACCCGGTGACCCCCTGTCGTGCCACCGGGACGAGGGCATCCGCCCCGGCACCACCGAAGAGATCCTCGCCGGACTCCGTCCGTTGACGCCCGGCGGAACCGTCACCGCGGGCAACTCCAGCCAGCAGAACGACGCCGCCGCGGCCTGTCTCGTGGTCGCCGAGGACAAACTCGGCGAACTCGGCCTGGAACCCATGGGTTTCCTGCGCGGCTGGGCGGCCGCCGGCTGCGAGCCCTCGGTCATGGGCATCGGCCCGGTGCCGGCGGTCGCCAAACTGTTCGCCCGGACCGGGCTGGGCTTCGACGACCTCGACCTCGTCGAGCTGAACGAGGCGTTCGCCTGCCAGGTGCTCGCCGTCGTGAAGGAATGGGGATTCAAGTACGACGAGGACGACGACCGGCTCAACGTCAACGGCTCCGGCATCTCACTCGGCCACCCCATCGCCGCCACCGGGGTACGCGTCCTCGCCACCATGCTGCACGAACTGCGGCGCCGCGGCGGCCGGTACGCCCTCGAGACCATGTGCATCGGCGGCGGCCAGGGCATGGCCGCGATCTTCGAGGCGGCGTGACCACCATGACGACCACTCTGACCCGCAGCCCCTACGGCATCGTCTCCTACGCCACCTACCTTCCCCGGCACCGCGTCATGCGCGACGAACTGGGCACCGCCCTCGGTGTCCGCGCGGGCCGCGGCGCCCGCGTCGCCGCCTCCTTCGACGAGGACAGCACCACCATGGGCGTCGAAGCCGCCCGCCGCCTGCGGCCCGCCCCGCCGGCACCGTCGTCGCTGTACTTCGCGACCACCTCTCCCGCCTACCTCGACAAGACCAACGCCTGCGCCCTGCACGCCGCACTCGGCCTGCCGCGCGACACCTTCGCGGCGGACCTGGCAGGCTCCGCGCGCTCCGGGATCGCCGCGCTGCGCTCCGCCGGGCTCGACGGCGGTCTCGCCGTACTGTCCGACGTCCGCACCGGGCGCCCCGGCTCGGCCGACGAGCGGGACGGGGGAGACGGCGCGGCGGCCTTCCTCTTCGGCGCGGCGGACGCGGCGGTCGCCGAGATCCTCGCCCACACCTCTGCCACCGCCGAGTTCCTCGACCGCTGGCGCACCCCGGGGAGCCCGTCCGGCGAGCAGTGGGAGGAACGGTTCGGCCTGGAACGCTACCTGCCGCTGATCGAGGACACCGCACAGCGCGCTCTGAAAGCCGCCGGCACCGGACAGCCCGACCATGTGCTGCTCGTCTCGCCGAACGCGGCCGTCCGCAAGCGCGCCCCCAAGGTCTTCCCCGCACGCCTGTCGGCGAGCGGCTCACCCCTCGGGTATTCCGGGGCGGCCGACGCCGGGCTCGCCCTGGCCGATGTCCTCGACCGCGCCGGCGCCGACGAGACCATCCTGCTGCTCTCCGCCGCCGACGGCTGCGACGCCCTCCTGCTGCGGACCACCGACCGCCTCCCCTCGGCCAGGCAACACGACTCCCTCGCCCGGCAACTCGCCGAGGGCCGGCCCGTTCCGTACCCGACGTATCTGACCTGGCGCGGGTGGCTGGAGCGGGAGCCGCCGCGCAGGCCCGAGCCGGACCGGCCGGCAGGACCGCCGTCGGCACGCGGGGAGGGGTGGAAGTTCGGGTTCACCGGAAGCCGCTGCGAGAGCTGCGGCTTCGTCCACCTGCCGCCCGCCCGGGTGTGCAAGGACTGCGGCGCGGTGGACGCGATGGCGGCCGTGCCGCTGGCCGGGACGACCGGCACGGTGGCGACGTACACCGTCGACCGGCTCGCCCACTCGCCCTCGCCCCCGCTGATCGACGCGGTGGTCGACTTCGACGGCGGCGGGCGCTGCACGCTGGAGATCGCCGACACGGTGGCCGATGAACTCGACGTGGGTGTACGGGTCGAGCCGGTCTTCCGGCGGCTGCACACCGCGGGCGGCGTGCACAACTACTTCTGGAAGGCCCGCACGACGGCCGGTACGACGGCTCGTGCGACGGCCGGTTCCAAGGCCTCCGCTGCGGCGGACACGAGTGAGCGGGAGGGCACGGCATGAGCAGCAACGGGATCCGCGACAAGGTCGCGGTGGTCGGCATGGGGTGCACCTCCTTCGGCGAGCACTGGGAGCGTTCGGCGGACGACCTCCTCATCGACGCGACCCAGGAGTGCTTCGCGGGGGCACCGGCCCTGACGGCCGAGGACGTGGACGCCTACTGGCTGGGCACCCTCGGCTCCGGACAGTCCGGCCTCACGCTCAGCCGCCCGCTGGCCCTGGACCACAAGCCCGTCACCCGGGTGGAGAACTACTGCGCCACCGGATCGGAGGCCTTCCGCAACGCCTGCTACGCGGTCGCCTCCGGGGCGTACGACCGGGTGATGGCCGTCGGTGTGGAGAAGCTGAAGGACTCCGGCTTCTCCGGGCTGCTGCGCTCCGACCCGCCGGGCGACGGCACGGCGCCCGAGCTGTCACTGACCGCGCCGGCCGCCTTCTCCCTGCTCGATCCGGCGTACTGCGCACGGTACGGGGTGGATCCGGCCGCCATGCGGGAGGCGATGACGCACGTCGCGTGGAAGAACCACGCCAACGGCGCCCGCAACCCCAAGGCCCAGTTCCGCTCCGTGGTCGCCAAGGAGACCATCGAGCGGGCGCCGCTGGTGGCCGGACGGCTCGGGGTCTTCGACTGCTCCGGGGTCTCCGACGGCGCCGCCTGCGCCCTGATCGTCCGGGCCGAGGACGCCCTGCGCTACACGGACCGGCCGATGTACGTGAAGGGGCTGTCCCTGGTCGCGGGGGCCGTCAGGGGAGCCATGGACCCCGGCTACGACTACACCACCTTCCCGGAGGTGGTCCACGCCGCCGCCGACGCCTACCGGCAGGCTGGCGTCACCGATCCGGGCACGCAGATATCGCTCGCCGAGGTGCACGACTGCTTCACCCCGACCGAGGTGGTGCTGATGGAGGACCTGGGGTTCGCCGAGCGCGGCCAGGCGTGGAAGGACGTCCTGGACGGGGCCTTCGAGCTGGACGGCCGGCTGCCCGTGAACCCCGACGGCGGGCTGAAGTCCTTCGGTCATCCCGTGGGGGCGAGCGGCCTGCGGATGCTGTACGAGTGCTGGCTGCAGTTCCGCGGTGAAGCGGGCGAGCGCCAGCTGACGGATCCGCGTCTCGGCCTCACGCACAACCTGGGCGGGCGGCCGGGCGGATGTGTCTCGTTCGTCTCGGTCGTGGGTCCCGACCCGGGGTGACCGGTCCCGCCCGGCGAAGGGGCGTTGACCCGGAGTCGGAATCTTATTTATATTAGATTCAAAACTGGAGGCTGTGAGCGTGCGACACGATGGGAAAGAGGCGGTGGCGGCCGAGCTCTACCGGGCATTGGCCCACGGAGACCGCGAGCGGCTCGACCGGATCCTGCATCCCGCGTTCGAGGGCCGGACCACCGAAGGACTCCCGCTGGGCCTGGGCGGGACGTACACCGGAAGCGACGCCATGCGCCGCGGGTTCTGGGGCCGGATCGCCAGGAGCTACGACGCCCGGGCGGAACCCGCCGGTTTCCGCCACCTCGAAGACGGCGACCTGCTGGTCACCGGCCGGTACGTGGGCGAGGCGAGACAAGGCGGCGGCAAGCTCGACGCGGAGTTCTCCCACCTCCTGAGCTTCGAGGGTGAGCGGATCACCGGCCTCGTCCAACTGACGGACAGCGCACGCTGGTCCGAGGCCCTGGGGGCCGATCGGGCCCTGTCGACCGTGGATTTCCGCGTCACCGACGGACTCGCCGAGCTCCGGCTCGACCGCCCGCACGCCCGCAACGCCCTCGACCAGGCCATGGCCGACGACCTGTACGAGGTCGCCCAGCGCCTGGCCGCCGATCCGGACGTGCGGGCGGTACTGATCACCGGCGACGGTCCTGCCTTCACCGTGGGCGGCGACATCGCCGTCTTCGCGGACAACGCCGGCGCCGGACTGCCCGGCGCGTTGCGCAGGATGATCTCGCCCTACCACGAGGCGCTTCGTCTGCTCAGCAGGCTCGACGCGCCGATCGTGTGCGCCGCGCACGGCGCGGTCGCGGGCGGCGGGCTGGGGCTGCTGTACTGCGCCGACATCGTGCTGGCCGCCGAGGGCACCAAGTTCGCCTCCGGGTTCACGTCGCTCGGGCTGTCCGGTGACGGTGGCAACTCCTGGTTCCTGCCGAGGCTCGTGGGACCCCGCCGGGCAGCCGAGTTCTACTTCGAACAACGGGTGCTCGACGCTCACGAGGCCGTCGAATGGGGCCTGGCGACGCGCGTGCTGCCGGCCGGTGAACTGGCCGACGAGGCCCTCGCGGTCACCCGGCGACTGGCCGACGGCCCCACCCGCGCCCATGGCGAGATCCGCCGCCTGCTGCGCGAAACCTGGTCGGCCACGCTGGCCGAGCAGTTGGCGGCCGAGGCGGACGCGATCGCCCGCACCGCCCGGACATCGGACGCCTCGGCGGCCGTCGCCGCCTTCATCGACAAGCGCAAGCCCACATTCCAGGGACGGTAGCGATGACAGCACTGATCACGGACAGCGACGAACATCGGCTGATCCGGGAGAGCACCGCCAAGATCGCCGCCCGCTACGGGCACGCGTACTACAGCGAACGTGCCCGGACGGGCGCGGGCGTGGAGGAGCTGTGGAGCGAACTGGGGGAGGCCGGGCTGCTGGGCGTCCACCTTCCCGAGGAGTACGGGGGCGGGGGCGCGGGTCTCGCCGAACTCGTCGTGGTCCTCGAGGAGTTGTCGGCCCATGGCATGCCGCTCCTCAGCAGCGTCATCTCGCCCGCCATCTGCGGCTCGATCCTCGCTGCCCACGCCTCGCCGGAGATGAAACGGGCCTGGCTCCCGGACATCGCCACAGGCCGCCGGAGGATGGCGTTCGCCATCACCGAGCCGGACGCCGGGTCCAACAGCCATGCCATCACCACCACCGCACGCTCCGACGGCGAGGGGTGGCGCATCTCGGGCTCCAAGTACTTCATATCCGCCCTGAACGAGGCGGACGCCGTGCTCGTCGTCACCCGGGACGGCGATCTCGCCCCCTCGGCGTCCGGACGCGGCCCGCTGTCCCTGTTCGTTGTTCCCGTCGACTCGCCCGGCCTGCAGTTCCAGCCCATCGAGACCGAACTGGTCTGCCCGGACAAACAGTTCACCCTGTTCTTCGACGACGTCCGGGTGACCGGCGACGCCCTGATCGGGGAGCGCGGCAAGGGCTTGCGGCAGGTCTTCGCCGGCCTCAACCCCGAGCGCATCACCGCATCAGCGCTCAGCAACGGCATCGGCCGCTACGCGGTGGGCAAGGCCCGCGACTACGCCCGCGAACGCACGGTGTGGTCCGCTCCGATCGGAGCTCATCAGGGCATCTCCCACCCCCTCGCCGAAGCGCACATCGGGGTGGAGCTCGCCCGGCTCGCCACCGCCCGCAGCGCGGAGCTGTTCGACGCGGGACAGGACGCCGCGGCGGCGGCCAACATCGCGAAGTTCACCGCCGCCGAAGCCTCTCTCAAGGCCCTCGACCAGGCGATCCAGACCCATGGCGGCAACGGCCTGTCCCGCGAGTACGGCCTGGCCGACCTGTGGTTCGTCGCCCGCATGCTGCGCACCGCCCCGGTCAGCCGGGAGATGGTGCTCAACTTCGTGGCCCAGCACAGCCTCGGCCTGCCGAACTCGTACTGATCCCCCTATCCGAGCAACGAGGAGTACCCACATGGCAGGAGTACAGGACCGGGTCGTCGTGGTGACCGGCGCGGGCGGCGGGCTGGGGCGCGAGTACGCGCTGCTGTTGGCCCGGCACGGCGCCCGCGTCGTCGTCAACGACCTCGGTGGCGCGCGGGACGGCACCGGATCGGGCAACGCGATGGCCGACGCGGTCGTCGCCGAGATCCGGGCTGCGGGCGGCCAGGCGGTCGCCAGTTACGACAGCGTGGCCACCGAGGAGGGCGCCACCGGCGTGATCGGCACCGCCCTGCGGGAGTACGGGGCCGTGCACGGCGTGGTCAACAACGCGGGCATCCTGCGGGACGCCTCCTTCGCGAAGATGACGGTGGACCAGTGGGAGGCCGTGCAGCGCGTGCACCTCTTCGGCGGGTACCACGTCACCCGCGCCGCCTGGCCGCACTTCCGCGAGCAGGGACACGGCCGGGTGGTCATGGCCACCTCCACCTCCGGGCTGTACGGCAACTTCGGACAGGCCAACTACGGCGCCGCCAAGCTCGGCCTGGTCGGCCTGGTCAACACGCTCGCGGTCGAGGGGCGCAAGTACAACATCCTCGCCAACGCGGTCGCACCGCTGGCCAGGACCCGGATGAGTGAGGACGCCGCCCCTGCCGAGCTCCTGGAGCGGCTGCCCGCCGAGTTCGTGGCACCCGTCGTCGCCCATCTGCTGACCGACGAATGCGCCGACACCGGCACGGTGCTGATCGCCGGCGGCGACCGCGTCCAGCGGGTCGCGTACTTCGCCTCCAAGGGGGTGACCTTCACCGGCACCCCGAGCCTGCGGGACGTCGCCGACCGCTGGTCCGACATCACCGACATGGACGGCGCCGCCGTCGGCACCAATCCGCTGGCCTGAGCCCGGAAACCTGAGCCCGGAAAGGAGACAGCCTTCGTGAAATCCTTCGACGCCCTCGTCATCGGCGCCGGCGCGGGCGGCCTGTTCACCGCCGCCCGCCTGACCCACCACGGTTACCGCACCCTCGTGGTGGAACGTCTCGACCGTGTGGGCGGGCGCGCCTCCACCCACGACATCGACGGCTTCAAGGTCAACAACGGGGCCATCGTCATCGAGGTGGGCGGCATCACCGAGCAGACCTTCCAGGAGGTCGGCGCCAAGTTCGACGTCCGCCGGGCCAACCCGCCCATCCTGTACCGCATCGGCGGCAAGGACATGGATGTGACCGGCGGCGGCTGGGGCATGCTGCTGTCCAAGCTCACCCGCCAGGGCGCCAAGCTCCTGGGCGGCCTCGGTGCCGCCCGCGAGGACAGCGGCCTGCCCGACGCCGAACTGTCCACCGCCGACTGGATCCGCCGGTACACCAAGAACGAATCCGTGCACGGTGTCTTCCGCAACATGTGCGGATCGGTCTTCGCGGTGAGTTCCGAGGAACTGCCCGCCCGCGTCTTCCTCACCTACTTCACCCGCAAGAGCGCCTTCAAGAAGTTCGGTTTCTGCCCCGACGGCACCATCGGGATCTGGCGCGCGCTCGCCGACGTGGTCACCGCCGGCGGCGGAGAGGTCTGGCTGGACAGCGAGGTGCGCAGGCTGACGGTGGACGCCGGCCGGGTCACCGGCGCCGTCGTCGCCCGCGACGGCCAGGACACGGAGGTCGCCTGCCGGTTCGCGGTCAGCGATGTCGGGCCGGCCGCCACCGTGACACTCGCCGGCGAGGAGCACTTCTCCGAGGAGTACCTGACCTCGGTACGGCGCGGCGACCGGCCCTGCGCGATGATCTCGGTCAACTTCGCCAGCCGGGAGCGCCTGGTCGAGGCCCCGGGCCTGCTCAGTTTCGCCAGCACCCGCCGCATGTGCTACGTCGCCAACTTCACCGCCACCTGCCCGGAGATGGCGCCGGAGGGCTGGCACCTCTACGTGGGTACGGCCGTCCCGCAGCCGGCTGTCGGCGACTTCGACGAGGCGGCCGAGACCGAGCTGCTCATGGCCGATCTCCGCGACCAGATCCCAGGTTTCGACCGCGCCCGGATCCTGTCCACCGTCGTCACCCGCGACGGCTGGCCCCCGCAACGTGCCGTGGCGGGCTTCGACCTGCCGAACACCACTCCCGTCCCCAACCTCTGGAACGTCGGCGACGCGGTCAAGGAGTACGCCAACGGCGGCACCACGGCCTGCGCGGAGACCGCGAAGCTCGTCGTCGAACAGATCCTGCGACACCACCCGGTCGGCGTCGCGGCCGAGCCGACCGGAGCCCCGAGGGAGCACTGATGAAGATCACCGTTGACCGTTCCAAGTGCACGGGTCTGGGCATCTGCGAGTCCCTGGCACCCGACGTGTTCGAAGTGAACGACGAGGGCGAACTCGTGCTGAAGACGCAGACCGTCCCCCCGGGGACCCTTTCCGACGTCGAGGAAGCCATCGCGGGCTGCCCGACCGAGGCCCTCCGGCTGGAGCCCTGATGGGGACCCGCCGACTGGTCGTCGTCGGCGCGTCCCTGGCCGGGCTCCGGGCCGTCGAGGCCGCACGCAAAGGCGGCTTCGAGGGGCGGATCACCCTCGTCGGGGCCGAGCCGCACCTCCCGTACGACCGGCCCCCGCTCTCCAAGCAGTTCCTCGACGCGAACGGTGCGGACGTGCCACCGCCGACCTTCCGCACCGAGGAGATGCTCCGCACCGACCTCGGCGCGGAACTCCTGCTCGGCGCACCCGCCACGTGCCTGGACACCGCGGCCCGCACGGTCGTCGTCGGCGAACGGCCCATCGGCTACGACGCCCTGGTCATCGCCACCGGCGCGATCGCCCGCCGGCTGCCCGGCACCGAGGGCCTGGCAGGCGTTCACACGCTGCGCACCCTGGACGACGCGGCCGCCGTCCGACGTGCCCTCGACGCCGGGGCGCGGACCGTGGTGATCGGCGCCGGTTTCATCGGCGCCGAGACCGCTGCCGCCGCCAGGAAGCGCGGGCTGGACGTCGTCGTGGTCGAGGCACAGGCGACGCCGCTGGTACGTGCCGTCGGCCGGACCATGGGAGGCGCTCTCGCCTCCCTGCACCGGCGCCACGGCACCGATCTGCGGTGCGGGCTGAGCGTCACCGCGCTGGAGGGGGACGGCCGGGTCGAAAGGGTCCGGCTCTCCGACGGGAGCGTGCTCGACGCCGACCTGGTCGTCGTCGGCACCGGTGCGGTACCCGCCACCGACTGGCTGGTGGGTACCGGTCTGACCCTGGACGACGGCGTGGTCTGCGACGAGACGCTCTTCACCGGAGCCGAAGGCGTGTATGCGGCGGGTGACGTCGCCCGCTGGCACAACCCCGTCTTCGACCGGCCCATGCGCCTGGAGCACTGGACCAGCGCGGCCGAACAGGGGGCCCTCGCCGCCCGCAACGCGCTGAACCCCGGGGCGGCGAAGGGCTACGCGACAGTGCCGTACTTCTGGTCCGACCAGTACGACACCCGTATCCAGTTCGTCGGCGTCCCCGACGCGGAGGAGATCGTCGTGGCCGACGGTGACATCGAGCGCGACCACCAGGGCGTCGCCCTGTACCGCGCGGGTGACCGGCTGGTGGGGGCCCTGGCCGTCAACAGGCCCACCGAGATCATGAAATACCGGCGACTCGTCGCCCGGGGCGCCTCGTGGGAGGAAGGGCTCGCGTTCGCCCGGTCGCGGAGCGACTCCCGGCAGACCGCCGACGTATGAGAGGGAAGACGATGGCAGACGGCCCGCTCGCGGGATGCAGGGTGCTGGAACTCGCGGGCATCGGCCCGGGCCCGTTCGCGGGCATGACCCTGGCGGACCTGGGCGCCGAGGTGGTCCGGGTCGACCGCCCCGGCGGCAGCGGGCTGTTCCCGGGCTTCGAGCACGTGGACGTCCTCAACCGGGGGAAGAAGTCGGTCCTGCTCGACCTGAAGCGACCGGACGCCGTGCGGGCCGTACTGGACATGGCGGCCCGGGCCGACGTCCTCATCGAGGGTTACCGCCCGGGAGTCGCCGAGCGGCTCGGTCTCGGCCCCGACGACTGCCTCGCCAGGAACCCGCGCCTGGTCTACGGCCGTATGACCGGCTGGGGCCAGGACGGGCCGCTGGCCCAACTGGCCGGGCACGACATCGGATACATCGCCCTGACGGGTGCCCTGCACGCCGTCGGTCGCGCCGGCGGCCCGCCGCAGATCCCGCTCAATCTCGTCGGCGACTTCGGTGGCGGCGGGACGTACCTCGTCATCGGAGTCCTGGCCGCCCTGCGTGAGGCCGAGCGCACCGGCCGGGGGCAGGTCGTGGACGCCGCCATCGTGGACGGCACGGCCCATCTGCTCGCCGGCACCCACATGATGCTGGCGACCGGAACCTGGCAGGACGCGCGCGGCGTGAACCTCCTGGACGGCGGAGCGCCGTTCTACGCAGTGTACGAGACCTCCGACGGCCGTCACATGGCGGTCGGCGCCCTGGAACCGAAGTTCTACGCGGAACTGCTCGCCGTTCTCGGACTCGACGAGGACCCCGCCGCCCAGCACGACCGCGCCGGTTGGCCGCGGCTGCGCGAGCGCCTCGCGGCGGCGTTCGCGAGCCGTACCCAGGACGAATGGGCCGAGGCGTTCTCCGCGTCGGACGCGTGCGTGGCGCCGGTGCTGAGCCTGCGCGAGGCGTCGGACCACCCGCACATCAGGGCCCGCGGCACACTCGTGGAACGCGACGGCGTCCTCCAACCGGCGCCCGCACCCCGCTTCTCGGCGACGCCCACCGCTCTCGGCTCGCCCCCGCCGGTGCCGGGCCGGCACACCGCCGACGTCCTCGAGTCGTGGGACGTCGAGGACGCCGAGGGCCTGCTGTCGTCGGGCGCCGCCGTGCAGGCCTGACCCTTCGTCACGGTAATTCTCTAATTTACATTAGATTACGCTCTGGAGCGGGGAAGTCCCTGAGGCCCCTGCATGCGCCTCTCAGGCCGTTCGGCCCGCCGACGTGGCCGTCCGACGGCCCCGGGAACCCCCTGACGGCCGCGCGCCGCCCTGCTCCCGCGTGGTAGGCACTTCCAGGCCGTGCCGCACCAGGGATTTCGCGGTGCGTACCACGACGTCCAGCGAGCCCTGGCGGGGATTCCACCACTCGTTCGCCCAGTTCAGGGCGCCCAGGACCAGCATGCGGGCGGCCCGGGGTTCGAGGTCGGCGCGGAGTTCACCCGCCTTCTGGGCGTCGTGAAGGAGCGTGCGCCAGATGTCTCCGTACTTGCGCTCCTCGGCGAGCTGCCGGGTGCGGATGTCCTCGGGGACCTGGCCCGCGTTGCGGATCGCGGCGGTGGCGAAGTCGGAGATGGCCAGCTGAAAGCGCAGGTGTTCCTCCACGGCGGTGTCGATGCGGTCCATGGGGGCGGTGTCCGGCGGGAGCGCTTCGAGCGCCTCCGCCACATGCTCCCGCAGGCGGGCCACACCGACCCACATGACCTCTTCGATCAGTACTTCCCGGGAGGAGAAGTAGTAGTAGATGGCGGGAGCCTGGATCTCCGCCTGCTCCGCCACGTCACCCAGCCGTGTTCCGGCGTAGCCCTTGCGGCTGAGGACGTGGGCCGCCGCGTCCAGGATGCGTTCGCGCGTGCGCGCCGACTTGGAGTCGGACGGATCGGCCGGCGGCTTACCCGCGGATTTTCTAGGCACGGGTCAACTATAGGTCGTCGACCAGCCGCCGGACGGCCTCCACCGTGCCGGCCGGGTCCGGCCCCACCGGGTCCAGGTTCAGGGTCGTCACGCCGGCCTCCCGGTACGCGTGGATCCGTTCCGCCACCAGACCCGGCGGACCGATCAGCGTGGTCCGGGCCAGCCACTCCCGGGGGACCGCGGCCTCGGCCTCCTTCTTCTTGCCGTCCAGATAGAGGTCCTGGATGAGCTCGGCCTCGGCCTCGAAGCCGTATCGGCGGGCCAGGTCGTTGTAGAAGTTCTTGTCGCGGGATCCCATACCGCCGATGTACCGGGCGGCCGTCGGCCGTTCCAGGTCGAGCAGGTCGTCGACCGGGAGGTTCTCCCCGACGGCGACCGGGCCGCCGGCGACGATGTCGAGCGGCGGCAGTTCGGGGGAACGGCGTGCGGTTCCCGCGGCGAGGGCGGGCCCGAAGACCTCCGCCGCCTTGTCCGGCATGAAGAACAACGGAAGCCAGCCGTCCGCCAGTTCGGCCGTCGCGGTCACCGAACGTTCCATCAGGGAGGCCCAGTAGACGGGGATGTCGGCGCGGTACGGATGGTTGATCAGCCGCAACGGTTTGCCGAGCCCGGTCCCGCGGTCGGCGGGCAGGGGCAGCTGGTAGACCCGGCCGTCGTGGGTGAGGGGTTCCTGGCGCCGCCACGTCTTCCGGCAGATCTCGATCGTCTCGGTGATCCGCCGCATCGGCCGGTCGAACGGAACTCCGTGGAAGCCCTCGACGACCTGCGGCCCGGAAGCGCCGAGACCGAGGGCGAAACGGCCCCGGGAGAGGCTGTCCGCGGCGGCGGCACTCATGGCCAGGAGGGCGGGGGTGCGACTGAAGACGTTGACAATGCCGGTGCCGATCCGGATCCGGTCGGTCGTCGCGGCGAGATAGCCGACGAGCGTCATGGCGTCGAAACCGTAGGCCTCGGGGACCCACACCAGGTCCAGGCCCGCGGACTCCAGGTCGCGCACGAGGCTGGCGGTGGCCACCGGATCGCCGGTGTATCGGGACAGCAGCATCGAGAGTTTCACGTGGTCCTCCGGTCGGTCGTGGACTGCGGTGTCCGGTTCACGTCAGTCCGCCCCTGTCGACCAGCTGGGCGGCGATGACGTTGCGCTGGATTTCGTTGGTGCCCTCGCCGACGATCATCAGGGGGGCGTCGCGGAAGTAGCGCTCGACGTCGTACTCGGTGGAGTAGCCGTACCCCCCGTGGATCCGGACCGCGTCGAGCGCGATCTCCATGGCTGTCTCGGAGGCGAACAGCTTGGCCATGCCCGCCTCCATGTCGCACCGGTCCCCGGAGTCGTGGCGTTCCGCGGCGTACAGCACCAGCTGTCGTGCCGCGACGAGCTTCGTGGCCATGTCGGCGAGACGGTGGCCGACCGCCTGGTGCCGCCAGATCGGCTTGCCGAAGCTCTCGCGCTCCCGGGCGTAGCGCAGGGCGTCGTCGAGGGCCGCCTGACCGACGCCGAGTGCCCGCGCGGCGACCTGGATACGGCCCGTCTCCAGGCCCTTCATCATCTGTGCGAACCCGTGTCCTTCGACGCCGCCCAGGAGCGCGTCGCCCGGCGCCCGGTAGCCGTCGAAGGAGAGTTCGCAGCTCTCGACGCCCTTGTAGCCCAGCTTGGGCAGGTCGCGGGAGACGGTGAGGCCGGGGCCGTGCTCGACGAGCAGGATGCTGATGCCCTTGTGGCGGGGCGAGGCGTCGGGGTCCGTCTTGCACAGCAGCGCGATGAGTCCGGAGCGGCGGGCGTTGCTGATCCACGTCTTGGCGCCGGAGACGACGTAGTCGCCGTCCGGCCGCCGACGGGCGACGGTGCCCATCGCCTGGAGATCGGAGCCGCCGCCCGGCTCGGTGAGCGCCATCGTGGCCCGTACTTCCCCTGTCGCCATCTTCGGCAGGTAGCGGTTCTTCTGCTCCTCGGTGCCGAAGGCGAGGAGGAGCTTGGCGACGACCGTGTGGCCGCCCATCGCCCCGGCCAGGCTCATCCAGCCGCGGGCCAGCTGCTCGGTCACGCCGACATAGCAGGGCGTGGACACCGGCGCCCCGCCGTAGGACTCCGGGACGGCCAGGCCGTAGATCCCGAGCGCCTTCATCTGCTCGATCAGCTTCTCGGGGTACTCGTTGGCGTGCTCCAGCTCCCGCACCACGGGCCGCACATCCCGGTCGACGAACTCCCGGACGACATCGACGACGTCCTGTTCCTCCTCGGACAGGGTGGGCATACAGGTCTCCTCACTCGGCTACCGGACTCACGTCGATCGATTATAGTCTAATTTAGATTAGATAATGAGAGGGGATCGAGGTGACCGCGAATATTTCGGCGGGTGCGCTCAGGGCACGTCTGTCGGTACCCGGCTCGGACGAGCACAAGATGGCGAAGGCTGTCGCGTCAGAAGCGGACGAGATCGTGCTCGACCTCGAGGACGCGGTCGCGGCCACGGCCAAGGCGGACGCACGGGAACGTGTCACCGCCTGGCTGGCCCGTGCGCCGGAGGCCGGTCCGCGGATCGCGGTCCGGGTGAACGCGCCCCGGACGCCGTGGTGTCACGAGGACGTCGTCGCGTGTGCGCGGCAGGGCGCGCGGGTGTCCGTGGTGCTGCCCAAGGTCGAGTCGGCCGGCGACCTCGCCTTCGTGGACCGGCTGCTGGCGGGCGCGGAGGCAGCCGTCGGCCGCGTTGATCCGGTCCCCGTCCAGGCGCTGATCGAGACGGCGGCGGGACTGGCCAATCTGCGCGAGATCGTGACGGCGACGCCCCGGCTGACCACCCTGATCATCGGCTACGCCGACCTGGCCGCGTCGCTCGGGCGAGCCGCCGACGCGCCGGCGGAGACCTGGCTGCGCACGCAGGACGAGATCCTGACGGCGGCTCGCGGGGCAGGCCTCGCCGCCGTGGACGGTCCGTATCTCGGGGTGGCCGCCGACGAGGAGTTCGCCGGGCAGGTGCGCCGTGCCGCGCGCCTCGGCTTCGACGGCAAATGGGTCATCCATCCACGCCAGATCGCGCAGGTCAACGAGGCGTTCACACCGTCGGCCGAGGAGGCCGCGAGGGCCCGGACGGTGCTGGCCGCCCTGGAGCGGGGGCACGCGCGCGCCGAGGGCGCCGTCGTCCTGGACGGACGGATGGTCGACGAGGCCGTGGCGGTCGCCGCACGCCGGATACTCGGCCGGGTGGAAAGGGCAACAGTGTGAGCACCGCTCCTGAAGGCGGGTCATCGACGGCCGAGGAAGAGAGGGGCACGGGAGTGAGTGCGGCGATCCCGAAGGAGACGGCACGTACGGCCGAGGGGCCCTACTTTGACGAACTCGCCGTGGGGCAGGTGTTCGGCGGGGCGCCCGGGGTGACCCTGACCTCCGGTCACGCCGCCACCCACCAGTCGATCGTGGGGGACCGGCTCGCGCTCCCGCTGGACGAGGAACTGAGCCGCGCCGTGACGGGCCAGGCCCCCCTCGCCCACCCCGCCCTGGTCTGGGACATGGCGATCGGCCAGTCCACGCTGGCCACCCATCATGTGAAAGCCAACCTCTTCTACCGCGGCCTGGTCCTGCGCCGCACCCCGCTCATCGGCGACACGCTGCGCACCTCCACAGAGGTCGTCGCCCTGCGTCGCAACAAGGACCGTCCCGGGCGCCGTCCCACTGGTCTGGCCGCCCTGCGGATCACCACCACCGACCAGCATGATCGCCCGGTACTGGATTTCTGGCGGTGCGCCATGTTGCCCCTGCGGGACCCGGACGCCGGTACCGGCCACGCGGCCGACCTCGACACCGTGGGTGCGGAACCCGACCACGCGTCGCTCGCCGCGGTGGTGCGGGGATGGCGACTCGACCGGTTCGCTCGGCGCGTGGCCGGGCCCCGGTTCGCCGATCTGGCCGAGGGTATGGCCTGGGAGGTCGGCGGCGGGGACGTCGTGTCGGGCGCTCCCGAATTGGCCCGGCTCACGCTCAACGTGGCCATGGTGCACCACGACCAGCATGCCGCGGGCGGGCGGCGGCTCGTCTACGGCGGCCACACGATCGGCGTGGCCCTCGCGCAGGCCGCCCGAGCCCTGCCGTCCATCGTCACCGTGGCGGGTTGGCAGGGCTGCCACCACCTGGGTCCCGTCCATGAGGGCGACACCCTGTACAGCACCGTGGCCGTGGAGCGCCTGCGGTCGCTGGGCGAACACGGCGGGCTGGCGCACCTGCGCTCGCGGGTCCGCGCGGTCGGCGGCGACGAGCCCGCCCGCTCCGTCCTGGACTGGCGCTGTGCGGTCGTGCTCGCATGAGGAGCACCGTCACGCGGCCGACGTGAACCGCCGGACCCCGTCGACGCGTTGCGGGCTGACCGCTCCCAGCTGGGCCAGGACGTCCAGGTGGGCGTCGATCTCCAGCACCGCGGTCATCCGGTGCACCGGCGGGAGTTCGTCGAGCCCGCTCCGGCGACGGGTCCACGGCATGGCGCGGGCCACCGCGTGGGCCGTGTCCGCGCCGGCCGCGACCTGCCGGAGGACCTCGTCCAGCCGCTCCTCGTGATGCGCGATCAGCTGGTCCACCCGGGTGTGGACGCTCCTGGTCACGGGGCCGTGGGCGGGCAGGAGCAGCGCGTCCGGCAGCTGTCGGGTCAAGCGCAGGGAGGCGAGATAGGACCGCAGCGGGTAGCGCTCGGGCGAGCGTTCGAAGCCCAGCGACGGAGTGATGTGCGGCAGCACGTGGTCACCGGAGAACAGCAGGCCGTCGGTCGGGTCCCCGACCACGACATGCCCCCGCGTGTGGCCGGGCGTGGCCCGTATGTCCAGGCGGCGGCGTGCGAGATCGATCCGCTCACCGTCCCTCAGCCACTCGTCCGGAGGCCCGAACGGCATGTCCCGGTCGCTCTGTTCGACCGGTACGGCGGCGATCAGGGCCGCCAGCTCGGGGGCGCCGCACTCGCGCAGCAGCTCTACCTGGCGGGGCCATACCCCGTCCTCCAGATCGAAGCCCTCGATCGTGTGGCGCTCCTCCCAGCCGACCCGGACCCGGCTGCCGATCGACTCACGCAACGCCAGGGCCTGGGTGTAGTGGTCCCAGTGGGCGTGGGTCACGATGATCTGGCGGATGTCGTCCAGGCGGTGTCCGAGGCTCTGCACCGCCTCGGTCAGTGCCTTCTCGGTGTCGGGCCCGGCCCAGCCCGAGTCGATCAGCACCAGGCCGTCGTCGTCCTCGATCAGGTAGACGTTGACCGCCGCCAGCCCGTCCAACGGCAGGGTCAGAGGGATGCGGTACACGTGGTCCACCACGGGGTGGGCACCGGGTTCGGTCCAGTCGTCGGGTTGTTCGAGCAGTGGGGGCGCCAAGGTGTGCTCCTGCAAGCTGACGGCGGAAGGTTTTTATCTACCGTATATTAAAATTCGCAGGTGGGTCAGAGGCGCTCCAGCCGGCCGGGTGGGTGGCGGCGCGCCGGATGCGGGCGTGGCGGGACCGGTCAGCGTGGCGCGGAGCGCGGTGCCGCTCCCTTGGTTGCCGTCCTCTTGAGCTCGTGCAGCGCCCACGAGAGCGCTTCCGGGTCGCGGAGGGACTCGGCCTGCTCGAACCCGATCAGAAGGTACATGCCGAGCGTGGCGAGTCGGTCGGCCTCTTCTGCGTCGACCAGAGCGGCGAACGCCTTCCGGACGAAGCTGTGCCGCTCCAGGTCGACGCTCTCCTGGATCCGGTGGACCGCCGGGTCGATCGTGCTCCACACCCGGATCGCGGCTTCCGCGCCGTGCGGGAGTTCCATGGCTGCGTCGAGGAGGACCTGGAGCCGGTTCAGCGGGTCCGGTTCGCGTCGGGCCAGCTCGACGAGCCGGTGGGTGCGCTCCTGGTGCCAGTGGTCCAGCAGCGCCTCCGTGAAGGCGCCCCAGTTCGCGAAGTGGTGATAGAAGGCGCCTGTCGTCACGCCCATTCGTTCGCACAGGGGGGCGAGCTTGAGTCCGCCGTAGCCCTGTGCGGCGAGGATGGCGAACGCGCAGTCGAAGTAGCGGGCGGCATCCTTGCGTGCGGGCATGCGCGGACTCCTGGTCGGGGGTGTGGGAAGTCATGGTAGGCGCCCCGCGGGCACGAGTTCGGTGCCGGGCTCTAGTCGCCATAAGAAGACTTATGTTACGTTCCCGAAACGCACCCCCCCTTCGAGACCGCGGCACGTGAAGTGCTGTCCGTCGGACCCGTTCGGGTGCAGAATCTAATCAAACTTATATTTGAATCGCTCATCGGATTCGGGCGATCTTCCTCGCGGACGTCAGGAGGAACCGTGGGATTCAGGGACGCGGACGAGGTCAGGAAGTACATCGGCGGCATCTTCGAGGCGGCGTTCGCCGACGCGGAGATCGGGCCCAAGCTCCGGGACACCGCAATGGTGCTGCAGTTCGCCTTCACCGAGCCGGACACGGTCGTGGAAGTGGACACGACCGCGGGCACCGTCGGGGACGGCACCGGCGGTGCGCCCCCGCAGGCCGTCATGAGAATGGCGGCCGATGTCGGCAACGCCTACTGGCAGGGAAAGGTCAACCTCCCGCTGGCGATGGCCAAGAGCAGGATCAAGGTCGAGGGCAACGTGGCGAGCCTGCTCAAGCTGGCGCCGCTCGGCAAGAAGCTCTTCCCCCTCTACGTCGACAGCCTGCGCGGCGACGGCCGGGACGACCTCGTCCTCTGAGCCCGCCCGGGCCCGCCACCCCACCCACGGAGGAAAGATGGCCATCCAGTCCACCGAAACCGCGTCACGGGCGTACGACCCCGTGAGCATCTCCCCGTTGTCCTTCTGGGCCGGCACCTGGGAGGAACGGGAGAAGGCGTTCCGCACACTCCGCGACGAGCGCCCGGTCAGCTGGCACCCGCCCCTCGAAGGCGCCCTGATGCCCCCGGAGAACGACGGCGTGTGGGCCGTCACCCGGCACGAGCACATCGCCGAGGTCAGCAAGAGTCCGGAGATCTACTGCTCGGCACGCGGAGTGATGGTCGAGGAGATCCCCGAGGACATCCTTGAGGCGGCGTCGTCGTTCCTCGCCATGGACGCTCCACGCCACTTCCAGCTCAGGCGCCTGGTCAGCTCGGCGTTCACGCCCAAGCAGGTCGCGAGGATCCACGACCAGATCAGGAGCCAGGCCACGACGATCGTCGACGACCTCCTGGCCACGCGGGAGGGCGACTTCGTCAGCCAGGTCTCCAAGCGGCTCCCCATGTGGACCATCTACGAGATGATGGGACTCCCCGAGGACCAGCGCGAACTGGCCGCCCATCACGCCGACGGCATGGTCTCCTGGGCGGACGAGGACGTCGCCGCGGGGCGCGAACCGGGTGAGGTGCTCAACGAGGCCCTGGTCACCCTGTTGCAGATCGGCCTGGAACATGCCGAACGCCGCCGGGCGGAGCCGAAGGACGACCTGTGGACCAGCCTGGTCCAGGCCGAGGTGGACGGCCGGCGGCTGACCGACGACGAGATCGCCGCCTTCTTCGTGCTGCTGTCCGTGGCCGGCAACGACACCACCCGCAACACGATCAGTGTGACCGCCCGCGCCCTTCAGGACTTCCCCGACCAGAAGGCACTGCTGCTGGAGGACTTCGGGGGCCGGATCGCCCCGGCCGTCGAGGAGTTCGTCCGGTACGTCACCCCCGTCCAGACCTTCCGCCGTACCGCCACCCGCGACACCGTGCTGGGCGGGCAGGAGATCAGGGAGGGCGACTGGGTCCTGATGATGTACGCGTCCGGGAACCGGGACGAGCGCGTCTTCAAGGACCCGCACCTCCTCGACATCCTGAGGCCGGCCAACAACCACCTGGCCTTCGGCGGCGGCGGTCCGCACTACTGCATGGGCAACTTCCTGGCGAAGATGCAGCTCACCGAGATCCTCGACCAGCTGCTGCACCGTGCGCCGACCCTTCGGGTGGGCGAGCCCGTGTACCTCGCCGGCAACTTCGTGCGTGCCGTCAAGAGCATGCCGTACACCCTCTGAGCGCGTTGAGAGGCAGTCAGATGTCACAGTTCGCGGGAAAGCGTTACCTCGTCACCGGGGCCGCCTCCGGCATCGGTCACGAGGTCGCGGAGAAGCTGGTCGCCGCCGGCGCGGAGGTGTACAGCCTCGACCGTAACCAGCCCACGGCGAAGGTCCATGCCCACATCGAGGTCGATCTCTCCGGCCCCGCCTCCATCGACGAGGCGGTCGGCCGGCTCGACGGCACCTTCGACGGGCTGCTCAACATCGCCGGCATCCCCGGCACGGCTCCGGGCGACACCGTGTTCGCCGTGAACTTCCTGGCCGTACGGCACCTGACGGAGTCGCTGCTGGAGCGGCTGAAGCCGGGCGGCTGTGTCGTGATCGTGTCGTCGACCGCCGGCTTCGGGTGGTCGGAGCGGCTCGGGGCCATCAGGGAACTGCTGGCCACCGACACCTTCGAAGAAGGCGCGCGATGGTTCGCCGACCATCCCCAGCAGGGCAACGCCTACAACTTCTCCAAGGAGGCGACGACCGTCTACACGATGGCGATGGCGCTCGCCCTGGGAGAGATGGGCCTGCGTATCAACGCCGTACTGCCGGGGCCGGTCGAGACGCCCATCCTGGCCGACTTCGAGCAGTCGATGGGCAAGGACCAGCTCGACGGTGTGAAGGCGCTGCTCGGCCGGCACGCCACACCGGACGACATCGCCGGCGCCGCGCTGTTCCTGCTGACGGACCAGGCCCGCTGGATCAACGGTCACCCGCTGACCGTCGACGGCGGCATCACCGCCTCGGTCCTCTCCGGCAACGTCCCGGCGCCCCAGGTCTGAGGGGCGGACGGACATGGCCACCTCACCGAGCACCGAGGCCGCCCAGGAGGCGGCCGGACTCGACGCACTGATGGCGACCCTGCGGTCGGTCCACGCCGACGGCCGCACCCGGAGCCTGGAATGGCGCAAGCGGCAGCTCGACGGCATCGCACGGCTTGTGGAGGAGCGCGAGACGGAGATCGCCGAAGCCCTGGCCATGGACCTCGGGCGCGGCGCCGCGGAGTCCTGGCTGGGCGACATCACCTCCACCCGGGGAGAGGCGCTCTACGCCCGCCGGCATCTGCGCTCGTGGATGAAGCGGAAGCGACAGCGCATGCCGCTGAGCCAGCAGCCGGCGTCGGGCTGGGTGCAGTACGAGCCGCTCGGGGTCGTGTTGGTCATCGGGCCCTGGAACTACCCGGTGTACCTCAGCCTGGGCCCGCTGGTCGCGGCGGTCGCCGCGGGCAACTGCGCCGTGCTCAAGCCGTCCGAACTGGCCCCGGCCACCTCCGCGCTGCTGGCGCGGCTGGTTCCGCGGTACCTGGACCCCGAGGCGGTCAAAGTGGTCGAGGGGGACGCCATGGTGACCCAGGACCTGCTCGCCCTGGGCTTCGACCACGTGCTGTTCACCGGCGGCACCGAGATCGGCAAGAAGATCATGGCCGGAGCGGCTCCCACGCTGACCCCGGTGACCCTCGAACTCGGCGGCAAGAGCCCGGCGATCGTCCTGGCCGACGCCGACCTCGACGTCGCCGCGCGCCGGATAGCATGGGTCAAGCTGATGAACTCGGGACAGACCTGCATCGCACCGGACTACGTGCTCGTGGAGCGTACGGTCCGGGATGCTCTGGTCGACCGCGTCGTCGCGTCCATGAAGGCCTTCCGCGCCGACCAGGACGGCGGGATGCGCATCGTCAACGAGCGTCAGTTCGAGCGGATCGCCGGTTACCTCGACGCCACCGAAGGCTCGGTCGTGGCCGGGGGCGGCACCGACCGCGCCGCGCTGACCGTCGAGCCCACGGTCGTCGTGGACCCGGCCCCCGACGAACCCCTCATGACCGACGAGATCTTCGGACCCGTCCTGCCCGTGCTGACCGTCGACTCGCCCGACGAGGCCATACGCTTCGTCAACCGTCGCCCGAAGCCGCTGGCCCTGTACGTCTTCACCAGAGGCAGGGCGGCACGCACCCGGCTCGTCGACGAGATCCCCGCCGGCGGCGCCGTGGTCAACCACGTCGCGATGCACTGCCTCGTCCCCTCCCTCCCGTTCGGCGGGGTCGGCGCCAGCGGTATCGGCGCCTACCACGGGGAGTGGGGCTTCCAGCGGCTCAGCCACCGCAAGGCCGTACTGGCCAAGACCTTCAGACCCGACCCCCGCGTGATGTACCCGCCGTACACCGAGAAGGCGCTGAGCATGATGCGCCGGATCCTCTGACCCGCAGCCGGACCGACACCCCAGTGAGGACGCCATGCCCAACCCAGCGCCAGACTCACCCATGTGGTACCCCGGAGCGCACCGGGGGGACAAGGAGACCAAACCGGCGGTCGTCATGGCGGACACCGGCGAGGTCCTCACCTACGGCGAGCTCGACGACGCCGCCAACAGGATCGCGCGCGTGTTCGGGAGCCGCGGGCTCGCCCCGGGCGACCACGTGGCGATCTGCGCGGAGAACCGTGTCGACTACCTCGAGGTGGTGTGGGGCGCGCACTACGCGGGCCTCTACTACACGCTGATCAGCACCCACCTCACCCCGGACGAGGTGGCGCACATCGTCCGGGACTGCGAGGCCGGCGCCGTGGTCCTCTCCGCGACGACCGCGGGGGTTTACCTCGACGCGGTACGGGCGGCCGTCCCCGGCGTCGCCGTCCTCACCCTCGACGCGACGCCGTACGACGGAGCCGAGGAACTGTCCGTCCTCATGAGCGGCCGGCCCGCCGAACCGCTCCCCGGCGCGGTCGAGGGCTCCGAGATGCTGTACTCCTCCGGTACGACGGGCAGGCCCAAGGGCATCAGGCCGACCTCGGTCGGCGCTCCGCTCGGCACCACGCCCCCGATCCCCGCACCGGCCCTGGCCATGTTCCAGGTCGACGAGGACACCGTGTACCTCTCCCCGGCCCCGCTCTACCACGCGGCGCCGGCCAGATGGACCCGCAGCGTCACGGCCGTCGGCGGGACCGTGGTCCTCCTGCGGAAGTTCGACGCCGCCCTGGCCCTGGAGTCGATCGCGAAGCACCGCGTCACGCACAGCCAGTGGGTGCCCACCATGTTCACCCGCCTGCTCCGGCTGCCCGAGGAGGTACGGCGCGGGTACGACCCGTCCTCCCACCGGTTCGCCATCCACGCTGCGGCGCCGTGCCCGCCGCAGGTGAAGCAGGCCATGATCGACTGGTGGGGGCCGATCCTCGTCGAGTACTACGCGGGCTCCGAAGGGCACGGCATGACCGTGTGCACCACCCCGCAGTGGCTGGAGCACCCGGGCACCGTCGGCCGGGCGGTGGTCGGCCGTGTGCACATCGTCGGCGCGGGCGGAGAGGAACTCGGCCCCGGCCAGGAGGGTGTCGTCTACTTCTCCGGCGGGCCCCCGTTCGAGTACCACAAGGACCCGGACAAGACCATGTCGGCACAGCTGCCCGGCGGTCTGGCCACCATGGGCGACATCGGCAGGCTGGACGAGGACGGCTACCTCCATCTCACCGACCGGCTCAGCAACACGATCATCAGCGGCGGGGTGAACATCTACCCCCAGGAGATCGAGAGCCTGCTGGCGAGCCACCCCGACGTCGAGGACGTCGCGGTGATCGGCGTGCCGGACGAGGAGTTCGGCGAACAGGTCAAGGCCGTCGTCACACGGGTGCCGGGCCCCGACTCCGACGAGGCCGTGGCCGCACGGCTCATCGCCTACTGTCGCGATCACGCGGCGCACGTGAAATGCCCGCGCTCGGTGGACTTCCGCGCGGAACTGCCCCGGCACCCCAACGGCAAGCTCCTGAAGCGCCTGCTGAAGGACGAGTACTGGGCGGGTCAGGCCACCCGACTGGTCTGACCCGCGCGCAGCCGGTCTTTTACCGAGGGGCCCACCCGCCGGAGCCTCCTACAGCATGGGCCGGAAGCCGCCTGTGGTCACCTGGACCCATGTTTTCTAATCTATCCAAGATTTAAATCTACTGCCGGGAAGGGCCGCCGCCTGTGACCACCGAAGCCTTTGTCTACGATGCGATCCGCACTCCGCGAGGCCGCGGCAAGAACACCGGCGCCCTGCACGGCACCAAACCGGTTTCCCTGGTCGTCGGGCTGATCGACGCCCTGCGCAAGCGCAACCCGACCCTGGACCTCGACCGTCTCAGCGACCTCGTCCTCGGCGTCGTCACGCCGGTGGGGGACCAGGGCGCCGACATCGCGCGCACCGCCGCCCTCGTGGCCGGACTGCCGGACACCGTGACCGGCGTCCAGCTCAACCGCTTCTGCGGCTCCGGCCTGGAGGCGGTCAACACCGCGGCGCAGAAGATCCGCTCCGGATGGGACGACCTGTTCCTCGCGGGCGGCGTGGAGTCCATGTCGCGGGTACCGATGGGCTCGGACGGCGGAGCCCTGGCGGCCGACCCGGCCACCGCCTACGACCTGGGATTCGTGCCGCAGGGCATCGCCGCCGACCTCCTCGCCACCATGGAGGGCTTCACCCGCGCGGATCTCGACCAGTACGCGGCGGGCTCGCACGAGCGAGCGGCACGGGCCTGGCAGGAGGGCCGGTTCACGGGCTCCGTGATCCCGGTGACCGACCAGAACGGCCTGGTCGTCCTCGACCGCGACGAACACCTGCGGCCCGAGACCACCGCGGAGAGCCTGGGCCTGCTGCCGCCCGCGTTCGCCAAGGCGGGCGAGGCGGGCGGATTCGACGCGGTCGCCCTGCAGAAGTACCACCATGTCGAGTCCGTCGACCACCGGCACACGGCCGGCAACTCCTCCGGCGTCGTGGACGGAGCCGCCCTGCTGCTCCTCGGCTCCGCGCAGGCGGGAGGCGACCTCGGGCTCACCCCCCGGGCCCGGATCACCGGCGCCGCGACCTCCGGGGCGGATCCCACGATCATGCTGACCGGCCCGATCCCGGCCACCCGCAGGCTGCTCGCCCGTGCCGGGCTGACAGTCGATGACATCGACCTGTTCGAGATGAACGAGGCCTTCGCCTCCGCGGTCCTGAAGTACGCGGGGGACTTGGGCGTGCCCATGGAGAAGCTCAACGTCAACGGCGGCGCCATCGCCCTGGGACACCCCCTCGGCGCGACCGGCGCCATGCTCGTGGGCACCGCCCTCGACGAGTTGGAACGCCGTGGCGCCCGGCGGGCCGTGATCACCCTGTGCGTCGCCGGCGGCATGGGCGTGGCGACCCTCGTCGAACGCGTCTGACGCCGTCCACCACGTCGTAGGGAAGAGGAAGACGAGACATGAGCGAGCAGGACACCATTCACTGGTCCCGTGACGAGGACGGCGTCGTCGTACTGACTCTGGACGCCCCGGGCCAGTCGGCCAACACCATGAACGCCGCCTACGTCGCGTCCATGGGCCGGGCCGTCGACCGGCTGGAAGCGGAGCGCGACACCATCACCGGAGTCGTGATCACCTCCGCCAAGAAGACCTTCTTCGCCGGTGGCGACCTGCACGACATCATGGCCGCACGCTCCGAGGACGCGCGGTCGGTCCTCGACACCGCCACCCGGGTCAAGGACCAGCTGCGCAGGCTGGAACGGCTGGGCAGGCCCGTGGTCGCCGCCATCAACGGCAGCGCCCTCGGCGGCGGCCTGGAGATCGCCCTGGCCTGTCACCACCGTATTGCCGCGGACACCCCAGGCTGCCGGATCGGCCTGCCCGAAGTCACCCTCGGCCTGCTGCCCGGTGGTGGTGGCATCGTTCGCACGGTCCGCATGCTCGGCGTCCAGGAGGCGCTGCTCAAGGTGCTGCTCCAGGGGCAGCGGCACCGGCCGCGAGCGGCTCTGGCCATCGGACTGGTGGACGAGGTGGTCGACACGGCCGCGGAACTCCTGCCCAGGGCCAGGGCGTGGCTCCGGGCGAACCCGGAGCCGGTGCAGCCCTGGGACACCAAGGGACACCGCATCCCGGGCGGCACCCCGTCCACCCCCTCCTTCGCCGCCGTCCTGCCCGCCCTCCCCGCGAATCTGCGCAAGCAGCTCAAGGGCGCACCGGTCCCCGCACCGCGGGCCATCCTGTCGGCGGCGGTCGAGGGCGCGCAGGTGGACTTCGACACCGCACTGCGCATCGAGTCGCGTTACTTCGTGGAGCTGGCGACCGGACAGACCGCCAAGAACATGATCCAGGCGTTCTTCTACGACCTTCAGCACATCCAGTCCGGCGGCTCCCGGCCCGAAGGCCACGAGAAGACGGTCGCACACAAGGTCGGTGTCCTCGGCGCGGGCATGATGGGGGCGGGCATTGCCCACGTCTGCGCCCTGGCCGGACTGGAGGTCGTCCTCAAAGACGTGTCGGCCGAGGCCGCGGAGAAGGGCAGGGACCATTCGGCAGGGCTCCTTGCCAAGGCGGTACGGCGGGGCCGGATGACCCGGGCGGACGCCGACACCGTCCTGGCAAGGATCACGGCCACCGCACTCCCCTCGGACCTGACCGGCTGCGACGTCGTGATCGAGGCGGTGTTCGAGAGTCAGGAGCTCAAGCACAAGGTGTTCGCCGAGATCGAGGAGATCGTGGCCCCTGCCGCGCTGCTGGGCTCCAACACCTCCACCCTGCCGATCACCGGGCTGGCCGAAGGTGTCGAACGCCAGACGGACTTCGTCGGGTTGCACTTCTTCTCGCCGGTCGAGCGGATGCCGTTGCTGGAGATCATCCGGGGCGAGCGGACCAGCGACGCCACCTTGGCCCGGGCGATCGACCTCGCGGGCCAGATCGGCAAGACTCCGATCGTGGTCAACGACAGCCGGGGATTCTTCACCAGCCGGGTGATCGGGGCGTTCGTCAACGAGGCCGTGAGCATGGTGGGGGAGGGGCTGCCGCCCGCCTCCATCGAGCAGGCGGGCGCCCAGGCCGGGTATCCCGCGCCGCCCCTGCAACTGGTGGACGAACTCTCGTTGACCCTCTGGCTCAAGGTCCGGGAGGAGACGATCGAGGCCCTGGAGAAGGAGGGGCGGGACGCGCCCGTCTTCGGCGCGGACGACGTCGTGCGCCGCATGGTGAGGGACTTCCACCGCGGAGGCAGGACAGCGGGGGCCGGCTTCTACGAATACGCCGAGGGCAGGCGCCTTCGGCTGTGGCCCGGCCTGGCGGAGCACTTCGGCTCCGGCCGGCACCGGATCCCCTTCGAGGACATGCGGGAAAGGATGCTGTTCGCCGAGGCGTTGGAGGCTGCGCGGTGCTTCGACGAAGGAGTGATCCTCTCCGAAGCGGACGCCAACATCGGGTCTCTTCTGGGGATCGGTTTCCCGGCCTGGACCGGGGGCGTCGCGCAGTACGTCAAGGGCTACCCGGGAGGCGTGGCGGGCTTCGTGACGCGTGCCAGGGAACTGGCCGACCGCTACGGTGAGCGCTTCCTTCCGACGCCGTCCCTCGTGGCCAGGGCCGACGCGTCCGGCGACCGCGCGTGAAACGACGGCGAAACGGGTTGACTTGAGGCTGCCTGACCCGGCCGCCGTCCTGCGGTCGGCCGGACCGGCCGGAGCGAGGTCGTGAGCCGCGGCTACATGCTCAGCGGACAGAGGAGGACGGCGATCAGCCGCGGGCGTCGGCGTCGAAGACCGATGCCCGCGGGCCGTCGATCACGCCTGGAGGACTGCCAGATACGCGTGTGCCGCGTGCCGCCGGAGACGGTGCCGAGGGGCAGCCGACGGGTTCGGTGGTCTGCGGCCCGCCGTGAGGCCGGAGGCCGCGGAGCGGGGCAGCTGGATCTTCTGCGCGAGCTTGTCGCCCTCGACGTCCAGGTCGGGCAGTAGACGGTCCAGCCAGGCGGGGATCCACCAGGACAGCGCCGCACGCCCACTCGCGCGAGCACTCGGTCGGGACCGCAAAACGTTCGGCTCTGCCACGTATTCGGTGGTAGCGAAGGGTGGCGGTCGTCGTTGCCGTCGTGTGCGCGATGTCAATGAGCTTGTGGGCGTGGTGTTTTCGGGCCTATCGCCCTCGTAGTCGAGGGCGTGACGGACGAGTGTGAGGTGTCGATCTCAGAGAAGCCGCCGACCTCGCGGCTCAGCGCCTCCACTCACGCACACAGCCATCTCCCGGCAGCCCGTGCTCCATCTGCTCTCTAGGCGGAGGCGGCAGCCACGAAGAACGGAATGGCGATGAGGAAGCGGTCGGCCTCGGCGCGTCGGTGCTGTTCGGCGAGCCACTCATCGGCCTGGTCACGGCCGACGGCACCGCTCATGCAGGCCGACTCGGCGAGCCCGGTGAGCAGCGACAGCATCGCGGGATCGGTGAACACGCTGGTGTGCACCTCGACGGTGACGTCGTTGAAGCCGCCGTCCAGGAGCAGGTTGCGGTACTGGCGGGCGGCACGGGGAGTGCCCAGGAGGTCGGCGCGGGCGTGCACGATCGTGCGGGTGAGCGCCGCGTCATCAGAGTCGACCATGATGGCGTCCCAGTCCTGCCCGACCAGGACGATCCTGCCGCCCGGGCAGAGGACGCGCCGCGCTTCCGCCACCGCGCGCCATGGCTCCTGAAGTGCGTGGAAGACCTTGTCGGCACGGTAGCCGCGCACACTTCCGTCGGCGAACGGCAGATCCTCCGCCCCCGCTTCCCGGAACTCGGCCGCCGGCCACCGTTTCCGGGCCTCGGCCAGCATCCACGGATCGGGATCCACGCCCACCGCGTGGACGCCCCGCTCGGCCAGCTCGGCGACGGCCCGCCCGGCACCGCAGCCGATGTCCACGACAGACGAGCCCGGGACAAGAGACAGCAGCTCGTAGGAGCGGGCCCGCAGCAGGCTGGCGCTCGGCATCTGGTCCATCGCGTCGAGGAGGGCCAGCATGGCCTCGGTGCCGCGGTGCTTTTCCACGAAAGGAGTCGTCACAGCCATGGCCTCCTGCCTTTCCTTGTCAGTCATCGTTCGGTCAACCCTTCGAGTTCTGGGTGGTTGGCGGGGGGCAGTAGTTCAGGAAGCCCAGGATGTGGTTGGCGACCGGTGCCCTGTGCCGGGTATGACGATGCGTTCGAAGCCGTTCGTGAACAGGTCGTCCATGCCGTCGCTCATCTTCACGGAAAAGCAGTTGTCGTCGGCCCCGTGGAGGTAGAGCGACGGGACGGTGATGGCGCCGGGCGTGCACGCAGCCTGTCCGGTGAGCTCAGGACGGTTGTGTACTGAACGGTCAGAAACCTAGGCGGTTCTGTACTGGGTTGTCAAGTACGTCGGACGGTGGTGCCGGCGACCACGGCGGGCGCGTTCACCGGGCCGGGGCCGGCCTTCACCGTGCCCTTGCGCCGAGACCCCGCGCGAACGGGCAGGGAAGCCCATTGCCGTCAGCTC
>NZ_KQ948671.1:168281-270416 GCF_001514145.1 Streptomyces canus | reverse complement strand
TGTTGTGTTTCCGGTCTAACTTCATAGTGTTTCGGTGGTCATAGCGTGAGGGAAACGCCCGGTTACATTCCGAACCCGGAAGCTAAGCCTTACAGCGCCGATGGTACTGCAGGGGGGACCCTGTGGGAGAGTAGGACGCCGCCGAACAATTTTTAGATAGAAAGGCCCACGCCTTATGGTGTGGGCCTTTCTGCATTTCAGGTTCGGTTTCTTCAAGGGGGGGGCGCTTAGCGCCCCCCCTTTTTTTCGTTTACAGACGGCCTGCCGCCTTCAATGCCAGATAGGCATCGGCCAGCGCTGGAGCCAGATCGTCCGGTGTCGCGTCGACGACGGTCACTCCATGGCGGCGAAGTTGTTCCGCCGTGCGATGGCGCTCCGTCTGCGCCTGGGCAGCTGCTGCGGCCTCGTAGACCGCGTCGGTGTTTCCGCGGGACGTGGCCATGCGGGCGATATGGGGATCCGCCACTGAGGCCAGAAGGACTGTGTGCCGCTGGGTGAGTTGAGGGAGGACGGGCAGCAGGCCCTCCTCGATCGGTGCGGCGTCGAGGCTGGTGAGCAGCACGATCAGGGAGCGGCGAGGGGCCGTACGCAGGGCTGTGGCTGTGAGGCCCCGAGCGTTCATTTCGACGAGTTCGGGTTCAAGCGGGGCCATCGCGTTGACCAGGGAGGGGAGCAGGTCCTTGGCTGTTCTGCCCTGGACCACGGCGCGTACTCGGCGGTCGTATGCGAGGAGGTCCACACGATCGCCGGCGCGGGAGGCGAGGGCGGCCAGGAGCAGTGCTGCGTCCATGGAGGCGTCAACACGGGGGGCGTCGCCCACGCGGCCTGCCGATGTGCGGCCGGTGTCGAGGACCACGAGGATGTGACGGTCGCGTTCGGGGCGCCAGGTGCGTACGGCGACGGACGTCTGGCGGGCGGTGGCTCGCCAGTCGATGGAACGGGTGTCGTCGCCGGGGACGTACTCGCGCAGGCTGTCGAATTCCGTGCCTTCGCCTCGGGTGAGGACGCTGGTGCGGCCGTCGAGTTCGCGCAGGCGGGCGAGCTTCGAGGGGAGGTGCTTGCGGCTGGTGAACGGGGGCAGGACGCGGACCGTCCAGGGGGCCTTGTGGGTGCCCTGGCGGGAGAAGAGCCGGAGGGGGCCGTAGGAGCGAATCGTCACTCGGTCGGCGTGGCGGTCGCCGCGGCGGGTGGGGCGTAGGCGAGTGGTGAGGCGTCGGCGTTCGCCGGCCGGGACGGTCAGCTGGTGGCGGGAGGCTTCCACTTCCGTGCCGGGCTGCCAGCTGCTGGGGGGCCAGGCGTCGCGCACGTGGGCGCGGAGGGGGCGGCCGGACGGGTTGGTGATCGTGAGGGTGACGTCGGCGGCTTCGCCCAGGCGGGCGGAAGTGTCACCGGAGCGGGCCAGACCGAGTCGTCGTACGGGTGCAGCCAAGGCGAAGTCGCAGGCGCAGGCCACTGCCAGGGGGGCATTGACGGCGAGCATGCCCGTCCAGCTGGGTTCCCAGATGCCGACAGGGAGAGAACCCAGGGCTGCGAGGAGTGCGGCGCGTCCGGTGAGGGCCATCAGCGGGGGACCGGGACCTGGGCGAGGATCGAATTGATGACGGAGTCGGCGGTCACGCCCTCCATCTCGGCCTCCGGGCGCAGTTGTACGCGGTGGCGGAGGGTGGGGAGGGCCAGGGCCTTCACGTCGTCGGGGATCACGTAGTCGCGGCCGGTCAGCCACGCCCATGCGCGCGAGGTGGCCAGGAGGGCCGTGGCGCCGCGCGGGGACACGCCCAGGGTGAGGGAAGGGGACTCGCGTGTGGCCCGGCAGATGTCGACGACGTAGGCGGTGATCTCGGGGGAGATCGTGGTCTTGGCGACTGCGGCGCGTGCGGCTTCGAGGTCGGCGGGGCCCGCCACGGGGCGTACGCCGGCGGCGCGCAGATCGCGGGGGTTGAAGCCCTCGGCGTGGCGGGTGAGGACGTCGATCTCGTCCTGGCGGGAGGGGAGCGGGATCGTCAGTTTGAGGAGGAAACGGTCCAGCTGGGCTTCGGGGAGGGGGTAGGTGCCCTCGTATTCCACCGGGTTCTGGGTCGCGGCGACCAGGAACGGGTCGGGGAGGAGTCGCGGGGTGCCGTCGACGGTCACCTGGCGTTCCTCCATGGCCTCCAGGAGGGACGACTGGGTCTTGGGCGGGGTGCGGTTGATCTCGTCCGCGAGGAGGAGGTTGGTGAAGACCGGGCCGGGCTGGAAGGAGAACTCGGCGGAGCGGGTGTCGTAGACCAGGGAGCCCGTCACATCGCTCGGCATGAGGTCGGGGGTGAACTGGACTCGCTTGGTGTCGAGTTCGAGTGCGGAGGCGAGGGCGCGGACGAGCAACGTTTTGGCGACCCCAGGGACTCCTTCCAGTAGGACGTGTCCGCGGCAGAGAAGGGCGACGACGAGACCGGTCACGGCGGGGTCCTGGCCGACCACGGCTTTGGCGATCTCGGCGCGCAGGGCTTCCAGGGAGGCCCGGGCGGTGGCCGGGTCCCCGGTGGTCCCGGCGTTGTCAGTGGTCGGGTCCATCATGGACGGCGTACCTCTCTTTCGAGGGCGTCGAGTTGGTCGGCTAGCGAGATGAGGGCTGCGTCGTCGCCGGGCGGCGGGCCGAAGAGGAGAGAGTGCAGGGACTGTCCGTCTCCGGCTCTGTGGAGATGCGCGGACAGGGCGGGGAGCAGTGCTTCGGGCGCGTGCGCCTGGGTGACGGGGACGCCCACGAGGGGGGCGAGGCGGGTGCGAGTGGTGGAGCGAAGAGCGGTGGCCGCGCGGTCGCGGGCGTTGGCTTTGCGGTAGAGGCGGGCGCGGCCTTCGACGGTTTCGGAGGCGCGGATCGCCACGGGGAGTTTCTCGGGCACGAGTGGGCCCAGTCGGCGTGCCCTCCACAGGGCGGCGAGTGCTGCCGCGAAGAAGAGCTGGAGTGTGCCCCACAGCCAGCCCGAGGGGAGCAGGTCGAGGAAGCCCTTTTCCTCGTCCGGGTCGGCGGCTGAGGGGTCGGAGAGCGAGGGGAGGTACCAGACCAGATGGGGGCGGGAGCCGAGGAGTTGGAGGGCGAGCGAGGCGTTGCCCTGCTCGTCGAGGGTGTCGTTGTAGAGGATGTCGGGGGCGCCGAGCACGACCGTGTCGCCGTCCCCGGTGGCCGCCGGGACGCGCACGAGGGTGGGCAGACGCTCGCTGGGGTAGCACTCGTCGTAGCCGGGGACTGTGACGGTGTAGCGGATGCCGCCGGTGTCGGCGGTGCCCGCGCGCCGGGCCGCCGGCAGGGCGCAGTCGGGGGAGAGCGTCGAGTCGAGGCTGGTGGCGGGGTCCGCGACGACGCCGGGAGCCAGCCGTTCCACGGACCAGCTGCCGGGGGCGACGAGGAGGGTGCGGCCGTCGGAGTCGGCGGTCGCGGAGTGCAGTTGGCTCTGCTGGCGGTGCGTCAGGAGGTCGGGCACGGCTATCAGGAGCGTCGTGTCGGGACCGGCCGCTGCGCGTGCTTCGTCGAGGGTGGTGACGACTCGAGTGTCGACGCCTCGGTCGGCGAGGAGTTCGGCGACGGCGCGGCTGCCGTAGGGGTCGGCGGAGCGCGGGTCGAGGCCGCCGTGGCGTTCGGTGGAGCGGATCGCCGCGATTGCCACGGCCGCGACGAGAAGAAGCACAAGGGCGAGCACGATGCCTCGCGCGCGGGTCCACACCTGGCGGGCGGTGGGCGAGGCGGAGGTGGACGGGAGCGTGGCCTCGGTGGTCATTCGGCGGCTCCCTGGCGGGCGTTGTGCGCCGCGCTGTGGCTGCTCGCACTGGCCGCGAGCACCGGCTTGGTGCGTTCCAGGTCGCGGTCGAGTTCGGCGATGCGGTGGTACGACTGCTCGGTCGCGGCCCGGCCGCCGTACGTGACGTCGTCGAAGTCCTGGGCCGCGGAGCGCAGCCGGTCCGTGTGGGCGGGCAGGGCGCGGCCCGCTTCCGCGGCGGCCTCGTCCGCGGTGCGGCCGGGACGGATGTCGAGGAGGGTGCGTTCCTCCAGGGAGCGGACGATGGCTCGCATGCGTTCCTGGACGGCCTGGTTCCAGTGGCCCTGCGCGGCGTGTGCCTCGGCGGCCGCGCGATGGTCGGCGGCACTGCGTGGGCGGTCGTCGAACAGGGCGGCGGAGGAGACCGGCCCGCGGCGCGGAGAGCCCAGGCGCCACCACAGCGCGCCGACGACCAGGAGGACGGCGGCTATGACGACGACAAGGCCGAGTGGTCCTCCTGGTGTTGCGGACGCAGCGGAGTTGAACAGCTTGTCGACCCAGTCCCAGAACGCGTTGAGGGCTCGCTGGAACCAGCTGGGGTCGTTCTCGTGGTACATGCGCTTGGACAGCTCGCGACGGGCCGCCTCGCGCGCGGGGTCGCGCGGGATCGTCAGTGGCGGTTGGTCGGCGGACCGTGCCAGTGACAGCACGGATGTGTCGTCGGCGCGCAGCATGGTGAGCACTCCCCCCGACAGGTTCACCGCATCAGCTCCCGGGAGTGGGGCCGGTGCCGTAGCCCTGGACGCCTGCTGCGCGGGCCAGTTCGAGGTCGAGGCCCTCGCGGCGGATGCGCTGGTCGATGTAGAGGAGCACGGTGACGCCCGCCGTGATCGGGAAGGTGATCATGGAGCCGATCACCGAGCCGATGCCGCTGATGATGAGGAACGTCCAGCCGAGGTCGCCGGTGCCGTTGACGAAGCCGCCGACACCCTCGCCGCTGAGCGCTGCGGCGAGGAAGGTGAAGGGGATGACGACGATCGCCGCGACGATGTTCGCGATGATCCCGGCCAGCAGCTGAATGCCGAGGACCCGCCACCAGGAACCGCGGACCAGCTTCGTGGAGCGGCTCATCGACTTCACGATGCTCTGCTTCTCCAGCATCAGCGCGGGCGAGGCCAGGGAGAAGCGGATCATCAGCCACAGCGCGACGACGCCGGCGCCGAGGACGCCCAGGATGACGAGGGCGATGCCGCCGCCGTTCGAACCTGCGGCGGCCACGAGGATGCCGGGCAGCGCCCCGACGGCAAGCACACCGAAGGTGATGAGCAGCAACAGGAAGATCAGGCCGAACAGCCTGGGCACCTGCGGGCGGGCGTCGCGCCAGGCCTCACCGGTGGTGACCGGCTTGCCGAGCACGGCCCGACTGGTGACCGTTGTCAGCAGCGCGGTCGCGGCGACCGTGCCGATCAGGGAGATCAGGAAGACGACGGTGCTGCCGAGCAAGGTCTCGCCCAGGGCGCGGGTCAGCTCGTCGGCGCTGGCGCTGGGGTCGTTCAGGGCCTCGGTCCCTGCGCTGTCGTTCAGGACGAAGCCCTGGAGCAGGATGACGAGGACCTCGGTCACGACCGCGACGGTCAGCGAGATGCCGAGGACCGTGCGCCAGTAGGTGCGCATCGTGGAGACCGCGCCGTCGAGGATCTCGCCCACGCCGAGCGGGCGCAGGGGGATCACGCCGGGCTTGGCCGCAGGCGGGGGGCCGCCCCAGCCGCCGTAGCCACCGCCCCAGCCCGGGGGAGGGCCGTAGTCTCCGGGCGGGCCGGCGGGGGGCTGGGATCCCCAGCCCGGGCCGGGCGGTGGGGGCGGAGGTGTCTGACCGGGAGCGGCGGGGCCTGTGGGGGCGGACCACTGACCGGGGGGCGGCTGTTCCTGGGACCACTTCGAGTCGGCGTCCTGCGGGCTGTCCTGCGGCTCTTGCGCGGGGTTCGCAGTCTCGGGCCGGTCGGCGGGATCGGACGTGCCGGGCTTGTGCCCGTCGGGCGGGGCGGATCCGGGCGAGGCCCAGCCCGGAGTGTCGTTCATCGTCGCTCCTTCACGGTGCCCGTCCGCGGTCGCGGCGGCAGGTTGGCAGCCATCGTGCCATGGGGTGGTCTGCGACGGACCAGCCGCGGTATGGGCTGCGCACCTTCAATACTCCGGCGCACAAGGGGCAGACTGACGACATGGCTGATCAGTACGCGCAAACCGGCGAGGACAGCAAACCCACCGAGCTACCGGCGATCCGCTGGGAGGAGCCACCCGAAGGCCCCGTCCTGGTGCTTCTCGACCAGACGAGACTGCCGGCCGAGGAGGTCGAACTGGTCTGTACGGACGCGTCCGCGCTGGTGGAGGCGATCCGTTCGCTCGCCGTGCGCGGGGCGCCGTTGCTCGGCATCGCGGGGGCGTACGGGGTCGCGCTCGCCGCCGCGCGCGGGTTCGACGTGGACGAGGCGGCGGCCGTGCTGGCGGGCGCGCGTCCGACCGCGGTGAATCTCGCCGTCGGGGTGCGCAGAGCCGAGGCCGCGTACCGGGCCGAGCTCACCAAGAGCGGTGACCAGGAGCTGGCCGCCGGGGCTGCGCTGGCGGCGGCGCGAGGACTGCACCGCGAGGACGCGGCGGCCAGTGCCGCGATGGCCGAGCGTGGCCTGGCTCTGCTGGACGAACTGCTGCCGGGAGGCGGGCACCGGATCCTGACGCACTGCAACACCGGTTCGCTGGTGTCGGGCGGCGAGGGGACGGCGTTCGCGGTGGCGCTCGCGGCTCACCGGGCGGGGCGGCTGCGGCGGCTGTGGGTGGACGAGACACGTCCGCTGCTCCAGGGTGCCCGGCTGACGGCGTACGAGGCGGCGCGCAGCGGGATGGCGTACACCTTGCTGACCGACAACGCGGCGGGCTCGCTGTTCGCGGCCGGGGAGGTGGACGCGGTGCTGATCGGGGCCGACCGGATCGCGGCCGACGGGTCGGTGGCGAACAAGGTGGGCAGCTATCCGCTCGCGGTGCTCGCGCGGTACCACCATGTGCCGTTCATCGTGGTGGCGCCGGTGACCACGGTCGACCTGGACACGCCGGACGGGGCGTCGATCGAGGTGGAGCAGCGGCCCGGGCACGAGGTGACCGAGATCGCGGCGCCCCAGGTCCCGGTGGCGGGAGGCGAGGCGGGCGGTGGGATTCCGGTGGCGCCGCTGGGGACCCAGGCGTACAACCCGGCCTTCGATGTGACGCCGCCCGAGTTGGTGACGGCGATCGTCACGGAGGAGGGCGTGGTGTCGCCGGTGACGGCCGAGGCGCTTGCCGAGCTGTGTGCGAGGTCCCGGGAGGTGACGATCAGCTGATCCGGATGCGGTGGCCACGTATTCCGCCTGAATCCACGGCGGACCCTCGCCGGGGCGGCCGAGGCAGACAGTGACGGTCCAGTACGACTAAGGTCACTGGTCGGTGAGCTGTCTCACCACTGCCTTCACCACTGTTATGAGAATGGGATGATGTCTTTATGAAGGGACGAGTCCTTGTCGTCGACGACGACACCGCACTTGCCGAGATGCTGGGCATTGTGCTGCGTGGTGAAGGTTTTGAGCCGTCTTTCGTAGCCGACGGTGACAAGGCGCTGGCCGCGTTCCGTGAGGCCAAGCCGGATCTGGTGCTGCTGGATCTGATGCTGCCGGGGCGGGACGGCATCGAGGTGTGCCGCCTGATCAGGGCGGAGTCCGGCGTGCCGATCGTGATGCTCACGGCGAAGAGCGACACCGTCGATGTGGTCGTGGGCCTGGAGTCCGGTGCCGACGACTACATCGTGAAGCCGTTCAAGCCGAAGGAGCTCGTGGCCCGGATCCGGGCACGGCTTCGGAGGTCGGAGGAGCCGGCTCCCGAGCAGCTCGCCATCGGTGACCTGGTCATCGACGTGGCCGGGCACTCCGTGAAGCGGGACGGACAGTCGATCGCGTTGACGCCGCTGGAGTTCGACCTGCTGGTCGCGCTCGCGCGCAAGCCGTGGCAGGTGTTCACGCGTGAGGTGCTCCTCGAGCAGGTGTGGGGCTACCGGCACGCCGCCGACACCCGGCTCGTCAATGTGCATGTGCAGCGGCTGCGCTCCAAGGTCGAGAAGGACCCGGAGCGGCCGGAGATCGTGGTGACCGTCCGTGGTGTGGGTTACAAGGCAGGGCCCAGCTGACATGTCCGGAGACAGTGCTGCTTCGTCGCCGGGACGGACCGGGGCGGGAGCGGGGCGGCCTGTCGGGCGGAAGTCGGCGGGTTCCCGCTGGGGACGTTTCCTTGAGGGCGGGCTGCTTCAGGGTGGAGTCCAGGGCAGCCCGGTCCTCAGGCTCTTCATGCGCTGGGTGCGTCGGCCGCTGCTGCCCGTCATGCGGCTGTGGCGGCGCAACATCCAGCTCAAGGTCGTCGCCACGACCCTGCTGATGTCGCTCGGTGTGGTGCTTCTGCTGGGCTTCGTCGTCATCGGGCAGGTGCGCAACGGGCTCCTCGACGCCAAGGTCAAGGCGTCGCAGAGCCAGGCCACCGGAGGGTTCGCGGTGGCCAAGCAGAAGGCGGACGAGGCCGGTGCCGGGACCGACGAAGCGGCCCCGGCGGAGGGTCAGTCCGACCAGTTCGTCATCGAGTGGATGAGCAACCTCGTCTACTCGCTCTCCAGTGGCGGTCAGGGCGCCTTCGACGTGGTGACCCTGCCCGTGGGCGGCGACAGCGGGAGCGGGCGCGGACCGCGTGCCTCGGGCGACGTCGACCCGACGGCCAGCGTCCCCGAGGCTCTGCGCGAGAAGATCGACGAGAGCACCACGGCCGCCCAGAGCTACACCCGCATCGTTTACGACCCCTACCAGGATCCCCAGCCGGCCCTGGTCATCGGCAAGCAGGTCAACGACCCCAACGGCGACCCGTACCAGCTGTACTACCTCTTCCCGCTCACTCAGGAGGAGAAGTCGCTCAGCCTGGTGAAGGGCACCCTGGCGACCGCCGGGCTCTTCGTCGTCGTACTCCTCGGCGCGATCGCCTGGCTGGTGGTGCGGCAGGTCGTCACTCCGGTGCGGATGGCCGCCGGGATCGCGGAGCGGCTGTCCGCCGGGCGGCTCCAGGAGCGGATGAAGGTCACCGGTGAGGACGACATCGCGCGGCTCGGTGAGGCCTTCAACAAGATGGCGCAGAATCTTCAGCTGAAGATCCAGCAGCTGGAGGACCTGTCGCGGATGCAGCGGCGGTTCGTGTCGGATGTGTCGCACGAGCTGCGGACGCCGCTGACGACCGTACGGATGGCTGCCGACGTCATCCATGACGCGCGCGAGGACTTCGATCCGATGACCGCGCGGTCGGCGGAGCTGCTCGCCGACCAGCTGGACCGGTTCGAGACGCTGCTCGCGGACCTGCTGGAGATCAGCCGCTTCGATGCGGGCGCGGCGGCGCTGGAGGCGGAGCCGATAGACCTCAGGGAGGTCGTACGGCGCGTGGTCGGCGGGGCCGCGCCACTCGCCGAGCGCAAGGGCACCACCGTCCGGGTCGTGGGCGACCAGCAGCCCGTCGTCGCCGAGGCCGACGCCCGGCGCGTGGAGCGGGTGCTGCGCAATCTCGTCGTCAACGCCGTCGAGCACGGTGAGGGCAAGGACGTCGTGGTCAAGCTGGCTTCGGCGGGCGGGGCGGTGGCGATCGCGGTGCGCGACTACGGCGTGGGGCTCAAGCCCGGCGAGGCCACGCGTGTGTTCAGTCGTTTCTGGCGGGCCGACCCGGCACGCGCGCGTACCACCGGCGGTACGGGACTGGGGCTGTCCATCGCTCTGGAGGACGCGCGGCTGCACGGCGGCTGGCTGCAGGCGTGGGGCGAGCCGGGCGGCGGTTCGCAGTTCCGGCTGACGTTGCCGAGGACGGCCGACGAGCCGCTGCGGGGCTCGCCGATACCCCTGGAGCCCAAGGACTCGCGCCGCAATCGTGGACTCAATGACGCCGGTCTGCCGCGTGGGGGCGGCGACAAGGCGGCCACCGTGCCGGTTCAGCCGACGGGTGACCAGGTGACGTCGCGGGACCCGATAGCGCCCAGGTCGGCCTCCGTGACACCCACGGCCGATCCGACGGCGCTGCCCGGCAACGGCGCGCGCGTGGTGCCCCGGCCGACGTCCGGTGCGCCACGGCCGGACAGCACGTCCGCCGGGGACAGGCCCGGTGAGACCGTGAGCCGCCCGGACGCAGGGTCGCGGGAGTCGTACGAACAGCAGGGGGAGGCATTCCGTGGACGCTGACCGCGAGGGTGGCGGCCGGCGTATGCCGGGGCGGGCGGTGGCATACGCCGCCTGTGGCGTCGTACTGCTGGCGGGATGTGCCTCCATGCCGGACAGCGGGGATCTGCGCGGGGTCGACGCCACCCCGCGGCAGGACACCCAGGTGCGGGTCTACGCGATGCCGCCACAGGAGGACGCCGAGCCCCTGGACATCGTGCAGGGCTTTCTGGAGGCGCTGACCAGCGACGACCCGGACTACGAGACGGCCCGCAAATACCTGACCCGGGGTGCGGCGAAGCAGTGGCAGCCGGGGCTGTCCACCACGGTGCTCGACGACGGGCCCGGAGCCGACGTCGTGCCTCCCGTGGGCCGGGCGCAGGGCAACGACACGTCCTTCACGCTGACTGGCACCAAGGTGGCCGTGGTCGACGCGCAGCAGTCTTACGCGCCGGCTTCCGGTGAGTACCGGGAGACCGTGCACCTCGTGCACGACAAGAAGACCAAGCAGTGGCGGATCGACAGCCCTCCGCCGGGTGTCGTCATGGGGAAGTCGGACTTCCAGCGCAACTACGTGTCCGTCAACAAGTACTACTTCGCCTCGAACACGCGGGCGGCGACGGCTCCGCAGACCGTGGCGGTCGCCGATCCCGTGTATGTGCGCGAACGCGTGGACCCCATGACGCAGTTGGTGCGATCCCTGCTGAGCGGGCCGACGAGCTGGCTCGACCCTGTCGTCAGGACGCGCTTCCCGACGGGTACCGCGCTGAAGGACGGCGTATCCTCGCTGACTCCCGACGACCAGAACATGTTGACGGTGCCGCTCAACGCCAAGGCCGGGCACGTCGGTTCGGACCAGTGCGAAGCGATGGCGACCCAGCTGCTGTTCACCGTGCAGAACCTCACCCCCGCGGTGGACACGGTGGAACTGCAGGCGGGCGGCAAGCAGTTGTGTTCCGTGAAGGAGAACGAGGCCAACGGCGCCGCCACCCGCGGTTCGGTCGAGAATCCCGCGTACCTGTACTTCGTGGACGGCCGGCACCGGCTGGTGCGGATATCGGCCGAAGCGGATGCCGGCGGTACGAAGGCCGAGCCGGTGCCGGTGCCCGGAGCGCTGGGCGACGGCGACAAGGACCTGCGGTCGGTGGCCGTCTCGCGTGACGAGCACACGGCTGCCGGTGTCGGCATGGACCGCAAGGCGCTGTACGTCGGCTCGCTGGTGTCGGGCGGGTCACTCGGGGATCCGGTGCTGGTCAGCAACGGCAAGACGGCCGAGGACCGGCTGACCACGCCGAGCTGGGACACCGAGGGCGATCTGTGGGTGGCCGACCGGAACCCCGCCGATCCGCGGCTGCTGCTGTTCAAGGAGGGCGCGGGCAAGCCGCTGGAGGTGGCGACACCCGGGCTGGACGGGCGTATCAGGGACCTGCGGGTGGCCGCCGACGGGGTGCGGATCGCGCTCGTCGTCGAGAAGGGCGGCAAGCAGTCCCTGTTCGTCGGGCGCATCGAGCGGGAGGGCAGGACCGGGGACCCGCAGAGCGTCTCGGTGCGGGAACTGCGCTCCACCACACCGGATCTGGAGGAGGTCACGACCATGTCCTGGGCCGGCGACAGCAGGCTCGTGGTGGTCGGACGTGAGCAGGGTGGTGTGCAGCAGACGCGGTACGTCCAGGTCGACGGCTCCACTCCGGAGGGGCCGCCGCCGGCCGCGCTCACGGGTGTGAAGGAGATCGCCGCGTCGGAGGACGACGAGATGCCGTTGGTGGCCTACTCAGAGGATGGGATCGTACGGCTGCCCTCCGGGTCGCAGTGGCAGAAGGTGGACGCGGACGGGACGGCGCCGGTCTATCCGGGGTGAGGTGAGGGGACGCGCTGTCGGGAGCGGCCGCTTTTGCCGGGGTGATGCCCTGGTGGGGGTGGCCGCTTTTGTTCTGGGCGGGTGGGGATTGGCGGTTGGTCGGGCGCGCTGGATTCGTTGTATGGATGCGTTGTACGAGGGACTGATTCGCGGGCTGTGTTCGGCCGGCCGATTGACCGTTTGGGAGACCGGCGATTTCGGTGAGAACGGTTGTTCGTATCAGGTGGCGGGGTTTTCCACAGGGAGTTATCCACAGGGGTGGCCGGTCGGGTTCGGCGTTGGCACAGTGGTGGGCATGCGGGGGTGGTGGCGGGACCTGACCGATCTGGTGCTGCCGGCCGAGTGCGGAGGTTGTGGGAGACCTCGCACGGTGCTCTGTCCGGAGTGCCGTGCCGCCCTGGACGGGGCCGCACCGAGCCGGGTGCGACCGGAGCCGGAGCCACGCGGACTGCCGGTCGTGCACGCGGCGGCTCGGTATGCGGACTCGGTAAGGGCGGTGTTGCTGGCCCACAAGGAGCGGGGCGTGTTGGGCCTCGCTGAGCCGCTCGGAACGGCTCTGGCGGGGGCGGTGCGGGCGGCGGTGCGGGAGGTGTGTGGACCGGGGGGTTGGGAAGCTGGGCCGGCGTGGTCTCGGGGGGCCTGGGAAGGGGGCTATGGGGCTTCGGTTGGGTCCAGTGGAGGGGTGAGGAGTGCGTCTCCCGGTCGGGTGACGGTGGGAGTCGACGTGGGCCGGTGGAGGGGGGATGGGCCCGGTGTGCCGGTGCTGCTCGTTCCTGTGCCGTCCGCGCGGTGGGCGGTTAGGGCCCGGGGGCATGATCCGGCGCGGCGGATCGCGCTCGCGGCGGCGGGGGAGCTGCGGCGGGCGGGGACGCCGGCGCGGGTGGTGGCCGTACTGCGGCAGCGGCGGCGGGTGGCCGACCAGTCGGGGCTCAACTCCCGGCAGCGGCTGGACAACCTCGCGGGCGCGCTGACCGTGGTTCCCGGCGGCGGACGGCTGCTGGCCGAAGGACTGGTCGTGCTGGTCGACGACCTGATGACGACAGGCGCGTCCCTCACCGAGGCGGCGCGGGCCGTTCGGGAGGCGCGGGCTCGGGAGAACACCGGCAACCGCGGTGAACAGATGAGGGCCGGACACCGTGATCAACGGCAACGGGGGGCAGGAGGGCGCAGACAGCGTGTCCAGGAGCGGGGTGGACGGGAGGTGGCCGGATGCGACGGTGAAGGGACGGGCGTCGTGTACACCGCCGCAACTCGGGAAAGCATGGGGGAACGGTTGGTCACAGTGACGGAGGAGGACACGGACCGGGAGCGCTGCTCGGTGACAGCGGCGGGCGTCGGTGGCGTCCGTGACGTGATCTGCGCAGCTGTGGTCGCGGCCCCACCGGATTCCTTCGAAATAAACCGGAACTGACTGCGTAGTTGCATCGTTGCAGGTTACGAGAGGGTAAATTCACCTGAACGGAGGTACGCCGCAGTAGAGGGTGACGACATCCGTCCAGGCGAGATATGTTCGGTTGTGAGAGAAAGGCGCAGGCCACCCCTCGCAAATCCGAATGCCGTGCCCGCGGGATTTCCACCATCATCCGCGACGGTGGAATGGGGATCTTGCTCGCGGGGGAGGAGGTGGAAGTCACCGAGTCCGAGGTTCCGGGGCTCACCGGAGCCTGGTGCAAAAGGGAGACGCTCCGCATCGAGGCGGAGCGATCCGGGAACGGAGTTCTGCGTGGACATCGTCGTCAAGGGCCGCAAGACCGAGGTGCCCGAGCGGTTCCGCAAGCACGTGGCCGAGAAGCTGAAGCTGGAGAAGATCCAGAAGCTCGATGGCAAGGTGATCAGCCTCGACGTCGAGGTGTCCAAGGAGCCGAACCCCCGACAGGCCGACCGTTGTGACCGAGTGGAGATCACGCTCCGCTCCCGCGGTCCGGTGATCCGGGCGGAAGCGGCAGCCAGCGACCCGTACGCGGCACTCGACCTGGCGGCGGAGAAGCTGGACGCCCGACTGCGCAAGGAGCACGACAAGCGCCACACACGCAGGGGCGCACGGCGACTCACGGCTGCCGAGGTCGCCGACCACGTTCCGGGCGCGGCGACGCTCAACGGCAACGGGCAGGCCGTTCACGAGGAAGAGTCGGACGGTGTGCCCACCAAGAAGATCGGCTCGCTGGAGATCAAGGGTGAAGGCCCCCTCGTCGTCCGCGAGAAGACCCACGTCGCCTCCCCGATGACCCTCGACCAGGCGCTCTACGAGATGGAACTGGTCGGGCACGACTTCTATCTGTTCGTCGACTCCGAGACCAAGGAACCGAGTGTCGTCTACCGGCGGCACGCGTACGACTACGGCGTCATCCACCTGAGCACGGACCCGATGGTCGCCCGGGCGCACTCTCCCGCGGCCGGAGACACGATGGGTGGCTGACCCTCCCGGATGACAGCTGAGCCGGTGCCCCTGGAGCGCTTGTGCGCCCCCAGGGGCACCCGCGTGCGACCATTTCGCGTCCCGCTCTGTCACCTCACTGTCGTCCGGGCATGAAATCATGGCCACATCGGCCCAACCGGTGGGTCGTTGCCTTGGGTTGGCGATGGCACAGGACCAGCCACAGCCTTCAGGGGGAGGAACGATGGCGGACAGCTTCGGACCGCTGCACGGCGAAGACGCCGGCGACGGCGTCGTCAGCATGGGCACGGACGCGGGCTCTCCACGCAAGGAGCCGATCCGGGTCCTCGTCGTGGACGACCATGCCCTCTTCCGGCGCGGACTGGAGATTGTGCTCGCGGCCGAGGAGGACATCCAGGTCGTGGGGGAGGCGGGCGACGGCGCGGAGGCCGTCGACAAGGCCGCCGACCTGCTGCCGGACATCGTTCTGATGGACGTGCGGATGCCCAAGCGGGGCGGGATCGAGGCCTGCACCTCCATCAAGGAAGTGGCACCCAGCGCCAAGATCATCATGTTGACGATCAGCGACGAGGAAGCCGACCTCTACGACGCGATCAAGGCCGGCGCGACCGGATATCTCCTCAAGGAGATCTCCACGGACGAGGTGGCGACCGCCATTCGCGCGGTGGCCGACGGACAGTCGCAGATCAGCCCCTCCATGGCGTCGAAACTGCTCACCGAGTTCAAGTCGATGATCCAGCGGACGGACGAGCGGCGTCTCGTCCCCGCCCCGCGGCTGACGGACCGTGAGCTGGAGGTCCTCAAGCTCGTCGCCACCGGGATGAACAACCGCGATATCGCGAAGGAGTTGTTCATCTCCGAGAACACCGTGAAGAACCATGTGCGCAACATCCTGGAGAAGCTGCAGCTGCACTCCAGGATGGAAGCGGTGGTCTACGCGATGCGGGAGAAGATCCTCGAGATCCGCTGATTCGGCTCCCGGTCAGCGCAGGGCCGTCGTCAGCGCTCCGGTGACCTCCTTGGCGAGGGGCTCGCGCAGGTCCGGCGCGTCCACCCGCTCGACCCGGATGTCCGTGCAGTCCACCCAGGTTGCCGCCTCGACCAGGGCCTGGGCCACCGCCGGGACCGCCTTCGGGCCGTCCAGCGTGACCTGCCTGGCCACCAGCGTGCTCCCCTCCCGAGCCGGGTCCACGCGACCCACGAGACGGCCACCGGCCAGCACCGGCATCGCGAAATAGCCGTAGACCCGCTTGGGCTTGGGAACGTAGGCCTCCAGTCGGTGGGTGAAGCCGAAGATCCGCTCCGTGCGCGCGCGTTCCCAGATCAGGGAGTCGAACGGGGACAGCAGGGTGGTGCGGTGGCGGCCGCGCGGGGGTGTCTCCAGGGCCGCGGGGTCGGCCCAGGCAGGCTTGCCCCAGCCCTCGACCGTGACCGGCACCAGGCCGGAGTCGGCGATCACCGCGTCGACCTGTTCGCCCTTGAGGCGGTGGTAGTCGGCGATGTCCGCGCGGGTGCCGACCCCCAGGGACTGGCCCGCGAGTCGGACCAGGCGGCGCAGGCATTCGGTGTCGTCCAGCTCGTCGTGGAGCAGATCGGCGGGGACGGCGCGCTCGGCGAGGTCGTACACACGCTTCCAGCCACGGCGCTCCACGCAGACCACCTCGCCGTACATCAGGGCGCGCTCGACGGCGACCTTGGTGCCCGACCAGTCCCACCACTCGCTGGTCTTCTTCGCGCCGCCCAACTCCGTGGCGGTGAGGGGCCCTTCGGTGCGGAGCTGCTTGATGACCTGGTCGTAGGTGCCGTCCGGCAGCTGGTGGTTCCAGTGCGGGCGGCTGCGGTAGGCGCGGCGGCGGAAGGCGAAGTGGGGCCATTCCTCGATGGGGAGGATGCACGCCGCGTGCGACCAGTACTCAAAAGCGTGCCGGTCAGTCCAGTAGGCGTTCTCCACCTTCTTGCGGCCCACCGCGCCGAGTCGGGCGTACGGGATCAGTTCGTGGGAGCGGGCGAGTACCGAGATGGTGTCGAGTTGGACCGCCCCGAGGTGACGGAGGACGCCGCGGACTCCGGCCCGGCGGTCGGGGGTGCCGAGGAAGCCCTGGGCGCGCAGCACGATGCGGCGGGCCTCGTCGGCCGAGAGGTCGGTGGCGGGAGGCGGGGTCGTCATGCATCCGAACGATAGGGCCCGGCACTGACAATGCGAGATGACCTGCGGATCTACTGAGAGGCGGGAAGATACTGCGCCGTCGACGGCAGGCCCAGGTCCGAGGGCAGCAACGCGCCCACCCAGCAGTCCCGGCGTACGCCCTGGTGGACGAGCGAGGAACGCAGTACGCCCTCGATGGTGAAGCCGACGCGCTCCGCCACCGCGCGCGAGGCGTGGTTGCCGACCTCCGCCCGCCATTCGACGCGGTCGATCGACCACTCGCCGAAGGCCCAGCGGGCGGCGGCCTCGACGGCCTCGGTGACGTAGCCGTTGCCGCGCTGTTCCTTGGTGCTCCAGTAACCGATCTCGGCCGTGCCCGCGGAGCGCTTGGTGAGGCTGAGCATGCCCACCAGCTCCTCTCCTTCGGGAAGGAAGAGGCCCCAGGTGAACATCGTGCCGTTCGCCCAGCCTTCCGGGACCAGCTGCTCCGTGAAACCCTGGGCGTGCTCGGGCAGGTACGGCGAGGGGATCGTGGTCCAGCGCAGGATGTCGGGATCCTGCACGGCCGCGAGGACGCTCTCGGTGTCCCGCGGGGCGGGCGTGCGCAGCAGGAGACGGGCCGTGGTCAGCGTGACGGGTTCCATCAGCTGATTCTGCTCAGGTGTTCGGTGAAGACGCCATCGGTTTAGCTGTGAGTGAGCGCGCGATCACAATTCACGCAATTCGTGGGCGGGGCGCGGCACCATCGGTGTTCCCCGTCCGTTGTTCCCTTTGAAACAGATTTGAAGGAGCTGACAGTCGGCGTACCCGGCAGGCCTCCCGGCGCGGCGGGGTCCTCGCATACGATGGCCGTTGCTCAGTAAGTCAAATGGAAACCGACCGTCCCAGGCCCGACCGGCAAGGAGACCAACCCCCGTGTCCGTCCTCTCGAAGATCATGCGTGCAGGCGAAGGCAAGATCCTGCGCAAGCTGCACCGCATCGCGGACCAGGTCAACTCCATCGAAGAGGACTTCGTCGACCTCTCCGACGCCGAGCTGCGGGCCCTCACCGATGAGTACAAGCAGCGGTACGCCGACGGTGAGAGTCTGGACGACCTGCTGCCCGAGGCCTTCGCCACCGTGCGCGAGGGTGCCAAGCGTGCGCTCGGCCAGCGTCACTACGACGTGCAGATCATGGGCGGCGCCGCCCTCCACCTCGGATACGTGGCCGAGATGAAGACCGGTGAGGGCAAGACCCTCGTCGGCACGCTGCCGGCGTATCTGAACGCGCTGTCGGGCAAGGGCGTGCACCTGATCACGGTCAACGACTACCTGGCCGAGCGCGACTCCGAGATGATGGGCCGCGTCCACAAGTTCCTGGGCCTCGAGGTCGGTTGCATCCTCGCCAACATGACGCCGGCCCAGCGCCGCGAGCAGTACGCGTGCGACATCACGTACGGCACGAACAACGAGTTCGGCTTCGACTACCTGCGCGACAACATGGCGTGGTCCCAGGACGAACTCGTCCAGCGCGGCCACAACTTCGCCATCGTCGACGAGGTCGACTCCATCCTCGTCGACGAGGCCCGTACGCCGCTGATCATCTCCGGCCCGGCCGACCAGGCCACCAAGTGGTACGGCGACTTCGCCAAGCTGGTCACCCGCCTGAAGAAGGGCGAGGCCGGAAACCCGCTCAAGGGCATCGAGGAGACCGGCGACTACGAGGTCGACGAGAAGAAGCGAACGGTCGCCATCCACGAGTCCGGTGTCAGCAAGGTCGAGGACTGGCTGGGCATCGACAACCTCTACGAGTCGGTCAACACCCCTCTGGTGGGCTACCTGAACAACGCCATCAAGGCGAAGGAGCTCTTCAAGAAGGACAAGGACTACGTCGTCATGGACGGCGAAGTCATGATCGTCGACGAGCACACCGGCCGTATCCTCGCCGGCCGCCGCTACAACGAGGGCATGCACCAGGCGATCGAGGCGAAGGAAGGGGTGGACATCAAGGACGAGAACCAGACCCTTGCCACGATCACCCTCCAGAACTTCTTCCGCCTCTACAAGCGCCACGACCACAACGGCAAGGAACAGCCGGGCCTCTGCGGCATGACCGGTACGGCGATGACCGAGGCCGCCGAGTTCCACCAGATCTACAAGCTCGGTGTCGTCCCGATCCCGACCAACCGGCCCATGGTCCGCAAGGACCAGTCGGACCTGATCTACCGCACCGAGGTCGCCAAGTTCGAGGCGGTCGTCGACGACATCGTCGAGAAGCACGAGAAGGGCCAGCCGATCCTCGTCGGTACGACGTCGGTCGAGAAGTCCGAGTACCTCTCGCAGCAGCTCAGCAAGCGCGGCGTCCAGCACGAAGTGCTGAACGCCAAGCAGCACGACCGTGAGGCGACGATCGTCGCCCAGGCCGGCCGCAAGGGCGCCGTCACCGTCGCCACCAACATGGCCGGCCGTGGTACCGACATCAAGCTCGGCGGCAACCCCGAGGACCTCGCCGAGGCGGAGCTGCGCCAGCGCGGCCTCGACCCCGAGGAGCACATCGAGGAGTGGGCCGCGGCCCTGCCCGCCGCCCTGGAGAAGGCCGAGCAGGCGGTCAAGGCGGAGTTCGAGGAGGTCAAGGAGCTCGGCGGGCTCTACGTCCTCGGTACCGAGCGGCACGAGTCGCGCCGTATCGACAACCAGCTGCGCGGTCGTTCCGGCCGACAGGGCGACCCCGGCGAGTCCCGCTTCTACCTGTCCCTGGGCGACGACCTGATGCGGCTCTTCAAGGCCCAGATGGTCGAGCGCGTGATGTCGATGGCGAACGTCCCGGACGACGTCCCGATCGAGAACAAGATGGTCACGCGCGCGATCGCGTCCGCGCAGTCGCAGGTCGAGCAGCAGAACTTCGAGACCCGTAAGAACGTCCTGAAGTACGACGAGGTCCTCAACCGCCAGCGCGAGGTCATCTACGGCGAGCGGCGCCGCGTCCTGGAGGGCGAGGACCTGCAGGAGCAGGTCGTGCACTTCATGGACGACACGATCGACGCGTACATCGCGGCGGAGACCGCCGAGGGCTTCGCGGAGGACTGGGACCTCGACCGGCTGTGGGGCGCGTTCAAGCAGCTCTACCCGGTGAAGATCACCGTCGAGGAGCTGGAGGAGGCGGCGGGCGACCGCGCGGGCCTGACCGCCGAGTACATCTCCGAGTCGATCAAGGACGACATCCACGAGCAGTACGAGGCACGTGAGGCGCAGCTCGGCTCCGAGATCATGCGTGAGCTGGAGCGCCGGGTCGTGCTGTCGGTCCTGGACCGCAAGTGGCGCGAGCACCTCTACGAGATGGACTACCTCCAGGAGGGCATCGGCCTGCGTGCGATGGCGCAGAAGGACCCGCTGGTCGAGTACCAGCGCGAGGGCTTCGACATGTTCACCGCCATGATGGAGGGCATCAAGGAGGAGTCCGTCGGCTACCTGTTCAACCTGGAGGTCCAGGTCGAGCAGCAGGTCGAGGAGGTCCCGGTCGAGGACGAGAAGCCGTCCCTGGCCAAGCAGGACGCGGTTCCGGCGCAGGCAGGCTCGCGTCCCGAGATCCGCGCGAAGGGGCTCGACGCCCCGCAGCGCAGGGACCTGCACTTCTCCGCGCCGACCGTGGACGGCGAGGGCGGTGTCATCGAGGGCGAGTTCGCCGACGAGGACGAGCCCGTGCGCTCCGAGGCGGACGGCCTCACGCGCGCGGAGCGGCGCAAGCAGTCCCGTGGTCGGGGGCGGCGCAAGAAGTAGGTACTGCCTACGGTGCGATGGGCGCCGTAGCGGATCGATGTGACGGTGGCTGCGGCGCCGTGGCACGGGAAGGGCCGGTCACCTCGGGGTGGCCGGCCCTTCGGCGTGTGACAGACCGGCGGGCTTCTCCGGGCCTGTCAGTCGTCGTCCGGACGAGGAGCCCGGGAGCCGCCCAGTTCGACCGCCGTGCAGCGCCAGCGGAGGTCCTGACCCTGTTCCAGGCGGAAGGCCATGGCACGCAACTGGTCGCCGGCACCGATCCGGGCGAACGCCTCCACGGCGCCCGGCCGGGGGACGTAGTAGCCGATGTCCCGGACGACCGGGCGGGTGCCGCGGGTACGCAGAGGACCGCGTTCGGCGAGCCGGGCCAGATCGTCGTAGGCGCGGCCCGCGGTGTGCCGGAGCATCGAGTGGACGGGGCGCTGACCGCTGAGGACGGCGAGGAGGAGATCTGCGAAGAGGTCGGTGGGGCGGGGCTGGGGGACCAGCGGGCGGCGCGGGGTCTGGGGCGGGACGACGGGGGCGGTTGCGGGGGCTGCGGGGCGACCGTCGGCGAAGGCTGCCGCGACGCGGGCGGAGGACGTAGAGCCGGCCGTGGTGGTCGTGTCGTTCGGACCCGGGATGCCTTGCGGGCGGGTGTCCGCGGGGCGCGTACGGGCGCGGGAGCCGCTGCCGGGGGAGCCCGGCGGGCGGCCGTCGCCCGGGGCCGTGCGCGGCGCGCTGCCGCCGGGCGCGCGGGGTGGCGTGCCGCCCGGGCGGCGGGAGTCGCGGCGAGCCGGCGGGCGGATGCCGGGGTGGTGCTGAGCCCTGGTCATGACCTTGTTCATGGGATCCCCGTTCTGCGAGCCCGGGAAGTACCGGGCGGTAACTTTCGTTGGGGATCTTGTACGGGGCCGTGGACCACGGCGGCAAGGAAGCGACCGGCCGCGTCGGGGCGCCGGAATGTTCACCTATCAGGGTGATCGGAGAGGGCTGAACCCCGTGACGCCGGGGGCGGGGCGAGTGAATTCCGGGACCGGGGTGGACGCCCGCCGAGGGGTGGGCAGGGACTCGAAAGGGGACGCCCGCACGTATCCTGAAGGCCTTCGCGGAGCCCTTCCGATCACGTTCTCCGACCACGAAAGCGGCCAGCCATGCGCGTCTACGTCCCCCTGACCCTCTCCGGTCTCGCCGAGGCGTACAAGACGGGTGAGCTGGGGGCCGGACCGCTCCTCGCCTACGCCGTCACGCCCGCCCTGCGTGAGTGGTACCTCTCCGACGACATCGAGGAACTGGAGTACGCGGCGCTCAACCGGGCCGCACTGGCCTCGCTACGGCTGCTCGCGGCGGACGCCGGGGCCGCGCGGCGCCGGGTCGTGGTGGCCGTCGACGTGGCCGACGGGGCGGCGGTCGCCGATCCCGACCGGGCGCTGGATCCCTCGGCGCTCGGTGAGGTGCGGGTGACCGGGACGGTGAGGCTGGCCAAGGCGGCCGCGGTGCACGTCGACTCGGACGACGCGGAGGAGGACGTCACCGCCGCCGCGGACGCGCTGGAGGCGGCCGACGCCGGGGACGACGACGCGCAGTTCGTCGTGGACGGGGCCGAGGACCACGAGCTGCTCTGGTACGCGACGCAGGAGATCCCGAATCTGGTGGGACTGGGCGGCTGAGCCCCTGATCCGTCCTGCCGGGTCGCCGTTTTACCCACTTTGACCTGCTCGTCTCTTGATTGTCAGTGGGGGCGGGTACGTTTTTGGCATGGGGAAGCTGACAGGGGCGCACATCGTCTGGGACTGGAACGGCACGCTGTTCCACGACAACGACGCGATCATCGGGGCGACGAACGCGGCATTCGGCGAGCTGGGGCTCGCGCCGATCACGATGGAGCAGTACCGGGCGCTGTACTGCGTGCCGGTGCCGAAGTTCTACGAGCGGCTGCTCGGCCGGCTGCCCACCGACGCGGAGTGGGAGGTCATGGACGAGACCTTCCATCGGTACTACACCGAGCACCGGGTCGGGTGCGGCCTCACCGAAGGGGCGGTGGAGCTGCTCGCGGGATGGCGGTCGGCCGGGCACAGCCAGTCGATCCTCAGCATGTACGTGCACGACGAGCTGCTGCCGCTGGTGCGCGGGTTCGGGATCGAGGCGCACTTCCTGCGGGTGGACGGGCGGACCGGGCCGTCCGGGGGGAGCAAGGCGGAGCACATGGAGCGGCATCTCACCGCACTGGTGGGGGTCGAGGCGGCCCGGACCGTGGTGATCGGGGACGCCGCGGACGACGCGGTGGCGGCGATGCGGGTCGGGGCGCGAGCCGTGCTCTACACCGGGGGGTCGCACAGCCGGGCCAGTCTCGAGGTGGCGGGGGTGCCGGTGGTGGACACCCTGGCGGAGGCGGTTGCGGAGGCCGAGCGCATAGCGGCGTGACGGCTCCTGTCGAAGAAGGTCATGGCCTGGAGACGACGTGGGCACTGTGCAGAGTGTCAAAGTTCCACCCCCGGTTTTGTACACATACGGCTCATGACGGCGCCCCTGTAAGGAGCGATAGCCTGGGTGGCGTGATCAGCGCGATAGTTCGCGGGGGCGCTGTGGCCCCCGCCCTGCGCCCGGTGCGCACGGAACACCTCCGTGGCCGGGCGGCGGTCGCTGGTCCTCGCGGGCGGGACGGGGCCGTAGGGGCCCTCATGACGCCGAGTACACCCTCGTCACCGGCGCGGCAGAGAGCAGCGTCACACCTGGCGGGCGTGTCGAGAATGGCTGATATACCCCCGCTCATCTCACCCTGCGGCATAGCGTCGGAGCAGACCGGAGACCCCGGGCCGTGGCGTCGAGCCGCAGGGGAAGAAACCGCACTTCCTTCTACGTCACGCAACGGCGCGCGACAGGAGTCAGAGGACAATGCAGACCAAGCTGGACGAAGCCAAGGCCGAGCTGCTCGAGAGGGCCGCACGGGTAGCTGAGAACAGCCCGGCCGGGGGGCACCTACCGACTGGGACGACGGACGAGGACACCCCCCGCACCCCGGACACCCCGGACAGCGAGACCGTCCTCGCGTTCCTCCAGCGCTACTACCTGCACACGGCCCCGGAAGACCTCACCGGCCGCGACCCGGTCGACATCTACGGAGCCGCTCTCTCCCACTTCCGGCTGGGCGAGACGCGCCCGCAGGGCACGGCCAACGTGCGGGTGCACACCCCCACGGTGGAGGAGAACGGATGGACGTGCACCCACACGGTCGTCGAGGTCGTCACCGACGACATGCCCTTCCTCGTCGACTCCGTCACCAATGAGCTGACCCGGCAGAGGCGCGGCATCCATGTCGTCATCCACCCCCAGGTCGTCGTCCGCCGTGACCTCACCGGCAAGCTCATCGAGGTCCTCACCGTCCCGCCCGTCGGCGATCTGCCGCACGACGCGCACACCGAGTCCTGGATCCACGTCGAGATCGACCGCGAGACCGACCGCGGCGACCTGAAGCAGATCACCGCCGACCTGCTGCGCGTCCTGTCCGACGTTCGGGAGTCCGTCGAGGACTGGGAGAAGATGCGGGACGCGGCGCTGCGCATGGCCGACGAACTGCCCGCCGAGCCCGTCGCCACCGATCTGCGCGACATGGAGATCGACGAGGCCCGCGAGCTGCTGCGCTGGCTGGCCGCCAACCACTTCACCTTCCTCGGCTACCGGGAGTACCAGCTCAGGTCGGACGACTCCCTCGCGGCAGTCCCCGGCACCGGCCTCGGCATCCTGCGCTCCGACCCGCACCACGCCGGCGAGGAGGGCCACCCGGTCAGCCCGTCCTTCGAGCGGCTGCCCGCCGACGCCCGCGCGAAGGCCCGCGAGCACAAGCTGCTCGTGCTGACCAAGGCCAACAGCCGGGCGACGGTGCACAGGCCGTCGTATCTCGACTACATCGGTGTCAAGAAGTTCGACGCGGACGGCAACGTCATCGGTGAGCGCCGTTTCCTCGGACTGTTCTCCTCCGCCGCCTACACCGAATCGGTGCGCCGGGTTCCGGTCATTCGGCGCAAGGTGGACGAGGTGCTCGAAAGGGCCGGTTTCTCGCCCAACAGCCACGACGGCCGGGACCTGCTCCAGATCCTGGAGACCTACCCGCGCGACGAGCTCTTCCAGACCCCCGCCGACGAGCTGGAGTCCATCGCCACCTCCGTCCTGTACCTCCAGGAGCGGCGGCGGCTGCGCCTCTACCTGCGCCAGGACGAGTACGGCCGCTACTACTCGGCCCTGGTCTACCTCCCCCGTGACCGCTACACCACCGGCGTCCGCCTCAGGATCATCGACATCCTGAAGGAGGAACTCGGCGGCATCAGCGTCGACTTCACGGCCTGGAACACCGAGTCGATTCTGTCCCGGCTGCACTTCGTGGTCCGCGTTCCGCAGGGCACCGAGCTGCAGCAGCTCAGCGACAGCGACAAGGAGCGCATCGAGGCCCGCCTGGTCGAGGCCGCCCGCTCCTGGGTCGACGGCTGGAACGAGGCGCTCAACGCCGAACTCGGCGAGGAGCGCGCCGCCGAGCTGTCGCGCCGCTACGGCAACGCCTTCCCCGAGGGCTACAAGGCCGACCACACCCCGCGCTCCGCGGTCGCCGACCTCGTCCACCTCGAACGGCTGGGCGAGGAGAACGACTTCGCGCTCAGCCTCTACGAGCCGGTGGGCGCCGCTCCCGAGGAGCGCCGCTTCAAGATCTACCGCAAGGGCGACGCCATCTCCCTGTCCGCGGTGCTGCCGGTCCTCAGCCGGCTCGGCGTCGAGGTGACGGACGAGCGGCCCTACGAACTGCGCTGCTCGGACCGCAGTAACGCCTGGATCTACGACTTCGGCCTGCGCATGCCCAAGTCGCAGAACGGCGGCGGCGACTACCTCGGTGACGACGGCCGCGAGCGCTTCCAGGAGGCCTTCGCCGCCACCTGGACCGGCAAGGCGGAGAACGACGGCTTCAACGCCCTGGTGCTGAGTGCCGGCCTGGGCTGGCGCCAGGCGATGGTGCTGCGGGCGTACGCCAAGTACCTGCGCCAGGCGGGCTCGACGTTCAGCCAGGACTACATGGAGGACACCCTCCGCCACAACGTTCACACCACCCGGCTGCTCGTCTCCCTGTTCGAGGCAAGGATGTCGCCGGACCGCCAGCGCGCGGGGCACGAACTCGTGGACGCCCTCCTGGAGGAGCTCGACGCGGCCCTCGACCAGGTGGCTTCGCTGGACGAGGACAGGATTCTCCGCTCCTTCCTGACCGTCATCAAGGCGACCCTGCGCACCAACTTCTTCCAGGAGGCCGCGGGCGGCAAGCCGCACGACTACGTCTCCATGAAGTTCGACCCGCAGGCCATCCCCGACCTCCCGGCCCCGCGCCCGGCGTTCGAGATCTGGGTCTACTCGCCGCGCGTCGAAGGCGTGCACCTGCGCTTCGGCAAGGTCGCGCGCGGAGGTCTGCGCTGGTCCGACCGGCGTGAGGACTTCCGCACCGAGATCCTCGGCCTCGTCAAGGCGCAGATGGTGAAGAACACCGTCATCGTGCCGGTCGGCGCCAAGGGCGGCTTCGTCGCCAAGCAACTGCCCGACCCGGTCGTCGACCGTGACGCGTGGCTGGCCGAGGGCATCGCCAGCTACAAGACGTTCATCTCGGCGCTGCTCGACATCACCGACAACATGGTGGCCGGTGAAGTCGTCCCGCCCGCCGACGTCGTACGGCACGACGAGGACGACACCTACCTGGTCGTCGCCGCCGACAAGGGCACCGCGACCTTCTCGGACATCGCCAACGGGGTGGCCGAGAAGTACAACTTCTGGCTCGGCGACGCCTTCGCCTCCGGCGGCTCGGCCGGCTACGACCACAAGGGCATGGGCATCACCGCCCGCGGTGCGTGGGAGTCCGTCAAGCGGCACTTCCGCGAACTGGCCCTCGACACCCAGTCCGAGGACTTCACCGTCGTCGGCATCGGCGACATGTCCGGTGACGTGTTCGGCAACGGCATGCTGCTCTCCGAGCACATCCGCCTGGTCGCCGCCTTCGACCACCGGCACATCTTCATCGACCCGAAGCCCGACGCGGCCACCTCCTACGCCGAGCGCCGCCGTGTCTTCGAGCTCCCGCGCTCCAGCTGGGCCGACTACAACACCGAGCTGATCTCGGCGGGCGGCGGCATCTTCCCCCGGACCGCCAAGGCCATCCAGGTCAACGCCCACATCCGCGAGGCCCTCGGCATCGAGGACAAGGTCACCAAGATGACCCCGGCCGACCTGATGAAGGCGATCCTCAAGGCACCGGTGGACCTGCTGTGGAACGGCGGCATCGGCACCTACGTGAAGGCCTCCACCGAGACCCACGCGGACGTCGGCGACAAGGCCAACGACCCGATCCGGGTCGACGGCGCCGACCTGCGGGTGCGGGTCGTCGGCGAGGGCGGAAACCTGGGCCTGACCCAGCTCGGCCGGATCGAGTTCGCGCTGCACGGCGGAAAGATCAACACCGACGCCATCGACAACAGCGCCGGCGTGGACACCTCCGACCACGAGGTGAACATCAAGATCCTGCTCAACGGTCTGGTCACCGAGGGCGACATGACGGTCAAGCAGCGCAACAAGCTGCTCGCCGAGATGACCGACGAGGTCGGCCGCCTGGTCCTGCGCAACAACTACGCGCAGAACACCGCCATCGCCAACGCGCTCGCCCAGTCCAAGGACATGCTCCACGCCCAGCAGCGCTTCATGCGCCACCTGGTGCGCGAGGGCCACCTCGACCGGGCCCTGGAGTTCCTGCCCACCGACCGCCAGATCCGCGAACGCCTCGGCGCCGCACAGGGCCTGACCAGCCCGGAAACGGCCGTCCTGCTGGCGTACACGAAGATCACGGTCGCCGAGGAGCTGCTGCACACCTCGCTGCCGGACGACCCCTATCTGCACGGCCTGCTGCACACGTACTTCCCGGCCGCGCTGCGTGAGAAGTTCCCCGAGCACATCGACAACCACCCGCTGCACCGCGAGATCACCACGACCGTCCTGGTCAACGACACGGTCAACACCGGTGGTACGACCTACCTGCACCGCCTGCGCGAGGAGACCGGCGCGTCGCTCGAGGAGATCGTCCGGGCGCAGACCGTGGCCCGCGCGATCTTCCGCTCCGGCGTGGTGTGGGACGGGGTCGAGGCTCTCGACAACCAGGTCGAGGCCGCCGTACAGACCCGGATCCGGCTGCACTCGCGCCGACTGGTCGAGCGCGGCACGCGCTGGCTGCTCAACAACCGGCCGCAGCCGCTCCAGCTCGCCGAGACCGTCGAGTTCTTCGGTGACCGCGTCGAACAGGTGTGGGCGCAGCTGCCGAAGCTGCTGCGGGGCGCCGACCTGGAGTGGTACCAGAAGATCTACGACGAGCTGACGGGCGCCGGCGTCCCGGACGAACTCGCCACGCGCGTGGCCGGGTTCTCCTCCGCCTTCCCGACGCTGGACATCGTCTCGGTGGCCGACCGTATGGGCCGCGACCCGATGGACGTCGCCGAGGTGTACTACGACCTCGCCGATCGCCTCCACATCACCCAGCTCATGGACCGCATCATCGAGCTGCCCCGCGCCGACCGCTGGCAGTCCATGGCCCGCGCCTCCATCCGTGAGGACCTCTACGCGGCCCACTCGGCGCTCACCGCGGACGTCCTGGCCGTAGGGAACGGCACCTCGACCCCCGAGCAGCGCTTCAAGGCCTGGGAGGAGAAGAACGCCCCGATCCTGAGCCGGGCGCGCACCACCCTGGACGAGATCCAGGGCTCGGACTCGTTCGACCTGGCCAACCTGTCGGTGGCGATGCGCACCATGCGGACGCTGCTGCGGCAGCATTCATAAGCGTTACGACGACGAGGGTGCCCGGAACCTCACGGTTCCGGGCACCCTCGTCGTCGTAGAGGGAAGGTGAGGCCGTGGGTCAGGCCGCGACCTTCGTCTTCGCCTTGTCCGGGCCGCCCGTGAAGTCCTCGTAGGCCGCCAGGACCTCGTCGGTCGGGCCGTCCATGCGCAGTTCGCCGCGCTCCAGCCAGAGCACCCGGTCGCAGGTGTCGCGGATCGACTTGTTGCTGTGGCTGACCAGGAACACCGTGCCCGCGGTCTGCCGCAGCTCGCGGATGCGGGCCTCGGAGCGCTTCTGGAAGGAGCGGTCGCCGGTGGCGAGGGCCTCGTCGATGAGCAGGACGTCGTGGTCCTTGGCGGCCGCGATGGAGAAACGCAGGCGGGCCGCCATGCCGGAGGAGTAGGTGCGCATCGGCAAGGTGATGAAGTCGCCCTTCTCGTTGATGCCCGAGAAGTCGACGATCCCCTCGTAGCGGTCCCTGACCTGCTCACGGGACATGCCCATCGCGAGGCCGCCGAGGTAGACGTTGCGCTCGCCGGTGAGGTCGTTCATCAGGGCCGCGTTGACACCGAGGAGGGAGGGCTGGCCGTCGGTGTAGATACGGCCGTTCTCCACCGGGAGCAGACCCGCGACCGCCTTGAGCAGAGTCGACTTGCCGGAGCCGTTGGTGCCGATCAGTCCGACCGCCTCGCCCTTGTAGGCGACGAACGACACGTTCTTGACGGCGTGCACCTTGCGTACGCCCGCTGCCTTCTCGGTCTGCCCCCGGCGCATCATGCGGTTGAGGGCGGCGGTGGCGGAGCCCCTGCCCGCGCCGGTGCCGTTGACGCGGTAGACGATGTCCACGCCGTCGACGACCACGGTGGGGATCTTGTCGTTCTCGATGTCAGCCACGGCCGTACGTCTCCTCAGCCTTCCAGAAGTAGATGAAGCCACCGACGCCGGCGACCAGCGCCCAGCCCACTGCGAGCGCCCACACGTGGTGCGGCAGCTGGCTCGCGTGGAAGCTGTCGATCAGGGAGTAGCGCATCAGGTCGATGTAGACGGCGGCCGGGTTGGCCTGGAGGACGGGGACCACCCAGGACGGCCAGTCGTGGTGGCCCTTGGCCAGCTTGTCGATGCTCCACATCACGCCGGAGACGTACATCCAGGTGCGCAGGACGAACGGCATCAGCTGCGCGATGTCCGGCGTCTTGGCACCCATCCGCGCCATGATCATCGAGACGCCCGCGTTGAACGTGGACTGAAGGACCAGCGCCGGGATCGCCAGCAGCCAGGACGCGGCGATGGGCACACCGAAGCAGAGCAGGATGACGACCAGGGCGGCCATCGAGAAGAGCAGCTGCTGGAGCTGCTGGAGGGCGAACGAGATCGGCAGCGCGGCCCGCGGGAAGTGCAGGGCGCGCACGAGGCCGAGGTTGCCGGAGATCGCGCGGGTGCCCGCCATGATCGAGCTCTGCGTGAACGTCCAGATGAACACGCCCGTGACCAGGAACGGGACGTAGTCCGGCACGTTCCTCTTGGTGCCCAGCAGCACGCCGAAGATGAAGTAGTACACCGCCGCGTTCAGCAGCGGGGTCATGACCTGCCAGACCTGGCCCAGCTTCGCCTGGCTGTACTGCGCGGTGAGCTTGGCGGTCGAGAACGCGGTGATGAAGTGGCGCCGCGCCCACAACTGGCGGACGTACTCCGGCAGCGAGGGACGTGCGCCGCTGACCGCGAGGCCGTACCGGGCGGCCAGGGCCGCGAGGTCGCCGTCGGTCGGGGGCGCTGTCGGGGGCGGTGTGTCGAGGACCTGGCTCACATCCGCTGCTTTCACTCGGGGGGTGGGGGTGGTGCGCGTGCGGTCGGCGGGCCCGTCATCCGACGTTTCCTTACGTGACTCTTCACGTTCTCTTACGTCGGGACGGGACCGTATCGTCGCAACGTGAGCGTAGGACGAGTGAGCGTCGGAACGCAACCGTTTCGTCGTGACGGATGACGATGGAACGTAACCGTATCGTCGTAACGCGCCCGCCCGGCGACGCGCGTCGGGACGGGACCGTTTCGTCGCTACGCCCTATGCTGGTCCGTATGACGACCAACGCCGACGCGCCGCCGACCCGTCCGCGCCGCCGTGCCCCGGCAGGAGCCGCCGTACTTCGCGAGGATGTGACGGAAGCCATTCGGGCAGCTGTCTTCGAGGAGCTCGCGGCCGCCGGATACGCACGGATGTCGATCGAGGGCATCGCGCGCCGCGCGGGTGTCGGCAAGACCGCGGTCTACCGCCGCTGGCGCTCCAAGCTGCACCTGGTCCTCGACGTCGTCTCGGAGATCGCGGTGATGGGCCTGCCGGTGCCGGACACGGGCTCGCTCGAGGACGACCTGCGGATGCTGTACGAGGTGACGTCCCGGGCGCTGCGCCACCCCGTGGCCTCGCAGATCATCCCGGACCTGCAGGCCGAGGCGGCCCGCAACCCCGAGATCGCCGAGGCCCTGCAGAACGCGTTGCAGAAGGGCCAGGAGGGCGTCGCCAGCAAGATCGTCACGGCGGCGGAGCAGCGGGGGGAGCTCCGCACGGGCTTCAACGACGAGCTGGCCCTGGATCTGATCTCCGGCCCCCTGTACTGGCGCTCCGTGGTGATCCGCAGTCCGAAGCTGCCCAAGGGATATCTCGCGGCACTGGCGCGGGCGACGACGGAGGCGCTGAAGGCGCTCTGAGCCCGCCTCAGCGGCCGTGGCGGGTGTGCGGCGCCGCGCGCAGGGCGAGGAGTTCCGGGGCGAGCACCCGGATCCGGCCGCCGCTCTGCGTGGGACCGACGATTCCGTCCCGCCTGAGCCGGGACAGCGCACGGTTGACCGTGACGCGGGTGACTCCGAGCAGGTCGGCGAGTTCGCGCTGACCGCCGGGGAGGGGGACGTGGCCGTCGGTTCCGTCCCGGGCGAGGCCGTCCAGCAGCCAGGTTGCGAGGCGGGCCTCGCAGGGGAGGGTGGCCGTGTCGGTGAGCCGTTCCTGCTGGGCGCGGGCCTGGGTGGCGAGGAGCCGGAAGACGTGGGCGCGTACGGTCGCGGAGTCGTCGAGCAGGGTCGTGAACCGGCCGCGCGGGACGGCCCGTACGGCGCAGGGGGTGAGCGCGGTGAAGGTGGCCGTGTGGCCGGCTCCGTCGAGCAGCGCGACCTTGTCGAGGGCGCAGGGACCGGCCCACGTCCCGAACCGTATGACGCGTCCGGCGGTGGTCGTGGCGGACGCGGATGCGGTGCCGTCGAGCAGGACGAGCAGATGGTCGGCGGGGGTGCCTTGGCTGCGCAGGGTCTCGCCGGGGGCGTAGTGGCGGGGGACCGAGGTCTCCCACAGGCGGCGCAGGCCGGCTTCGGGGAGTGTGGCGAAGAGCGGGACGCCCTGCAGGCGCCGCCAGTCGGGTGCGGACATGACGGCTCCTCTCCTCGCTGTATCGGCTGATGCAGACCTGTACGGCGGGCCGAGCCTAACGTCGGTCGCGTCGGCCCGTTGCCCTGGAAAGGGGACCTTGTGCTCGTCGTGGAACTCGCCTTCACGCCCGCGCCCGAACGCCTTGCCGCCCGCCCCGCCCACCGTGAGACGCTCGGCCGCCTGCATGCCGAGGGGAGGCTGTTTGCCGCGGGGCCGTGGGAGGACGACCAGGGGGCGATGCTGCTGTTCGCCGTGGGGCGGGCGGAGCTGGAGGAGATTCTGGAGGCGGATCCGTACTACCGGCGCACACCGGGAGTCGAGGTGCGCGCGATTCGGGAGTGGGCGCCGATCGTGGGTGTCTGAGGGGGTCTCGGCGGAGTGTCGCCTGTCAGCCGGTGAGGCGATGGGTGAGGCTCGCCAAGTCGGACGCTGTCAGCACCCGGTCGGCGAAGCCCGGCAGTGGTACGTGCAGGGGTGCTGTCCAGCGCTCCGGGACGGCCGTGAGGCCGTACACCGCTCCGGCCAGGCCGCCCGTCACCGCTGCCACCGTGTCCGTGTCGCCGCCCAGGTCGATCGCGGCGCGTACGGCCGTCTCGTACGAGGTCGTCGTGCGCAGGGCCCAGACCGCGGAGCCCAGGCAGGGCCAGACGGCGCCGTTGAACTCCGTGGCCTGGTCGGGGTGCCAGTCGGTGGCCAGGACGGTGGCGTAGCGCGGGCGGTGCTCCGGGTGGACCGCGTCGAGGGTGGCCGCCACGGCGTCCAGCGGGTCGTCACCGGCGAGGGCCACCCGTATCAGCTCGTGGAAGACGGCCGTGCCCTCCCAGGCCGCCCGGTCGCCGTGGGTGAGGGCGGCGAGCCGGCGGGCGGCGTCCATGGTGGCCTCGCGGCCGTGAGGAGCAAAGTGCACGGCGGAGGGGGCCGCTCGCATCAGCGCGCCGTTCCCTGCGGCTCGCTGGCTCACCTGGAAGTGGAGTGCGGCGGCGGTGTCCCAAGGGTCGCCGCTGCTCAGCACGGCCTCGGTCTGGAGGCCGATGTCCTTCGGCTCCGCCGCCGCCCACCGCTGGAACCGCCGAAAGATGTCGGGGAGTTCGAGTCCGTCGCACTCCACCAGGGACTCGGCGACCAGGACCGCCATCTGCGTGTCGTCGGTCGCCTCGCCCGGGTCCCAGCCGCCGCCTCCGCACATCTCGCTGCCGTGCCCCGGCTCGGGAAAGCGGTCCGAGAAGGCACCCTCCGGCCCGAATTCGAAGGGGGCGCCCAGCGCGTCCCCCACGGCAGAACCGATGACGGCGCCCAGGGCGCGCTCTGCGCGAACGACCATCCGCGCAGGCTAGCCCCGGGCAGTTACGGCCATCCGCGCGGGTCGGCCCTGAGTGGTGGGCCGTCCGCGCGGGCAAGCCCTCGTGCGACCCCCGGTGCCGCGCCCGGCCGCTCCGGTCGTACCGCGGTTGCGGAGTCGGGTTCCTGGACCTACTCGATGACGAGCTCGACCTCGATGTTGCCGCGGGTGGCGTTGGAGTAGGGGCAGACCTGGTGGGCCTGCTCGACGAGCTTGCGGCCGGTCTCCGCGTCCACGGAGTCGGGCAGCTCGACACGGAGGGCGACCTTGAGGCCGAAGCCCTCGCCCTGCTTGCCTATGCCGACCTCGGCGGTGACGGCGGCGTCGCTGACGTCCACCTTGGCCTGGCGGCCGACGACGCCGAGGGCGCTGCCGAAACAGGCGGCGTAACCGGCGGCGAACAGCTGCTCCGGGTTGGTGCCCTGTCCGTTGCCGCCCAGCTCCACCGGCGGGGCCAGCGCGACGTCGATCTTGCCGTCGTTCGTGTAGGCCCGGCCGTCGCGGCCGTGGGTGGCGGTGGCGACAGCGGTGTAGAGCGCGTCCATGAAAGACCATCCCTCTCGAAGTTCTCGTCCGTGAGGCGGCTCTTCCGCGCCGCCTCACGGTTACGAGTAGAGCACACAATTCAGTTGTGTACAACTAAATGGCCCGCAAGAGCTATCCTGGAGACATGACCACGCCACCGACCGCCACCGACTGGCTCCGCCTCGACCAGCAGATCTGCTTCTCCCTGAACGCGGCCTCCCGCGCCTTCGGCAGCGTCTACCGAGTGATCCTCAAGGATCTGGGGATCACCTACCCGCAGTACCTGGTGCTGCTGGTGCTGTGGGAGCACGGCGACCTGCCCGTCAAGAAGCTCGGCGAGCACCTGCGGCTCGACTCGGGCACCCTGTCCCCGCTCCTCAAGCGACTCGAGACGGCCGGCCTGGTCCGGCGCGAGCGCAGTGCCCGCGACGAGCGCTCGGTGGAGGTGCGGCTCACCGAGCAGGGTGTCGCCCTGCGCGAGCGCGCGGTGCAGGTGCCGCGCCGGATCGTCTCGGCGACCAGCTTCGACGTGGACGAGATCCGCGACCTGCGGGCCCGCCTCGACCAGCTCACCTCGGCCCTGGACGCGGCGGTGCACGTCGAGCTGCCCGACGAGGACTGACACTTACTCGCGGTCACCGCAGTGACACCCGCCGGCCCCACCCGCCTGATTCACTGAGACGCGGACACGGGTCAACCGAAGAGGGGACGGCCGTACATGACCTGGCTGATCACCGGCGGCGCCGGCTACATCGGTGCGCACGTCGTGAGGGCGATGACCGAGGCGGGCGAGCAGGCGGTCGTGTACGACGATCTGTCCACCGGCGTCGCCGAGCGCGTGCCGGCCGACGTGCCGCTGGTGGTGGGCTCCACGCTGGACGCCGAGCGGATCGCGCACACCCTGGCGGACCACGAGGTCACCGGCGTGGTCCACCTCGCGGCGAAGAAGCAGGTCGGCGAGTCGGTGGATCTGCCGCTCCACTACTACCGGGAGAACGTCGAGGGCCTGCGCGTGCTCCTGGAGGCGGTGACGGCGGCCGGGGTGCCCTCCTTCGTCTTCTCGTCCTCCGCGGCGGTGTACGGCATGCCGGACGTCCCGCTGGTGACGGAGGAGACCCCGTGCGCGCCGATGTCCCCGTACGGCGAGACCAAGCTGGCCGGTGAGTGGCTGGTCCGCGCGACGGGCCGTGCGACAGGCCTCTCCACGGCCTGCCTCCGCTACTTCAACGTGGCGGGAGCGGCGAGCCCCGAACTGGCCGACACGGGCGTCTTCAACATCGTCCCGATGGTCTTCGAGAAGCTCACGGCCAACGCGGCCCCGCGCATCTTCGGGGACGACTACGACACCCCCGACGGCACCTGCGTCCGCGACTACATCCACGTCGCCGACCTGGCCGAGGCCCATGTGGCCGCGGCCCGCGCCCTGCAGTCATCCCCCGGCCGCGGCCTCACCGTCAACATCGGCCGCGGCGAGGGGGTCTCCGTCCGCGAGATGATCGACCACATCAACGCCCTCACCGGCTACGACCGCCCCCCGACGGTCACTCCCCGCCGCCCCGGAGACCCGGCCCGAGTCGTCGCCTCGGCCGACCTGGCGGCCACAGAACTCGGCTGGAAGGCCAAACACGACGTCCAGGACATGATCGCGTCGGCCTGGGAGGGCTGGGTACGGCTGCATCCGGAGGCGGCCCGGGGGTAGGGCGGGCGCCCCGGTCGTCCCACCGGGCGCCAGGTGGACGGACGGGTCGGTGTGGGATGGGACGGGCTGGACGGCACGGGGGCCCCTTCTAGTGGGGCTCGGTGACGGGCGTGGCCGTCGCGGGAAGGGGCACGGTGGCCAGCGGGAAGCGGTCGAGCGCCGCCGCCGCCGACGGCACCGGGTGACGCTCGGCGAGCGGGATCACCGGGGGCAACTCGGTCTCGCCCAGGACGACATGGCGTACGACCCGCTCGGAGGCGCGGCCGTCGTCGTACGGGCAGAAGCGCTCCCGGAACGCCGAGCGCAGCTGGGTGGAGCGGGAGCCGTGCCAGTGGCCGGTGGCGAAGATGTCGGTCAGTTCGTCCTCGCTGCGCGCGACCGCGCCCGGCGGGAAGGACCGCAGGTCGAAGTAGGTGCCGCGGGCCGCCTCGTACGCCTCCTGGTCCTCGGCGTGGATCACGATCGGGCGGTCCAGGTTGGCGTAGTCGAACATCAGGGACGAGTAGTCGGTGACCAGGGCGTCCGAGGCCAGACACAGGGACTCGACGCTCGGGTGGTCGCTGACCTCGATGACCCGGCCGGTCGCGGGGGAGGCGAGCGGGCCGCCGTGGCGGTGGTGGGCGCGGGCCAGCACGACGAAGCGGGGGCCCAGCCGGCGCAGGAGGCGGTCGAGGTCGAGGGTGGCGCGCTGGGTGCGGCGGTAGTCGCGGTGGGTCGGCGCGTACAGGATCGCGACCGACCTCTCGGGAATGCCGAGGGACTCGCGCAGCCGCCGTACGTCCTGCGAAGTCGCCCGCTGGAACACGTCGTTGCGGGGACAGCCGTAGGGGAGCACGGTGTAGCCGCCGGGGAAGACGCGTTCCCAGGTCAGGGTGGTGTGGCGGTTGGGGGACAGCAGGTAGTCCCACTGGTCGACGCCGCTCAGCATCTCGTCGAAGTCCAAGTCCCCTGCCGCTGCCGGGCGTTCCTGGAGGTCCAGGCCCATGTGCTTGAGCGGCGTGCCGTGTTGGGTCTGGACGAGGACCTGGCCGGGGCGCTTGACCAGGCGGCTGTCGAAGTCGGTGTTGTTCACGAGGTACTTGGAGCGGGCGAGCGCCGTCCAGTAGGCGGCCGTGCCGGGGCGCAGCCGGAGAGTCGCGGTCGGGATCGTGTGGTGGTGCTCGGGACGGGCGATCCACGCGGTGCGGAGGTGCGGGGCGAAGGTGCGGAACGCCTCCTCCAGCGCGCCCGGGTTGCAGCCGTGGCCGCGACCTCCGTACGCGGCGAAGACGGCCCGGTCCTCGCGCAGGGGGAGGCACAGCTGGACGCGGTAGTGGAGCCGGAGGGCCGCCGCGCGCAGGGCCCCGGCGAGGCGGACGACCGGCCCGGTGGCACGCTGCCCGAGCCGCCGCGCCAGTTCGACGACCCGGTAGGTGCGGTACAGGCCCAGGCGGAGCACCTGGTGGCGCAGCCAGGAGCGCGCCGGCACCGGGTGGCCCGGGGTGCGGTGGGCGCGGTAGTGGTCGCGGGCCCGCCGCAGGAACTCGGCACGGCTGCCGCGCGGGAGACGGTCCCGCCCGGCGAACACCGCCCATAGGTCGTCCACCATGCGGTGGAACAACACCGGCCGCCACCGCGCGAGTTCGGGGCGCGAGTCGACGTGGGCGAAGACCCTGTCGTACTGGTCGAAGATGTCGAAGTGGTAGGCCGTGCCGAGGGCCCGGCTCAGTCGGCGCTGCCGGTGGTGGACGCAGACCCGGTCCAGGGTGGCGATCGACTCGGCGCTCATCAGGACCTGGTACGTCCAGGGCGTGTCCGCGTGGTGGCCGGGCGGGAAGGCGAGGCCCCCCGCCTTCGACGAACTCCCCGCGGTACGCCATGTTCCAGGCCGTCGTCGGTGCCCGCAGCAGCCCCGGGCGGTCCTCCAGGAGGAAGGGGGCCGGGCCCTGCTCGGTGAGCTGCCCTGTGAAGGCGGTGCGGACGGTCTCGCCCGACCAGGGGACGAGCGCGTGGTCGTAGAGCAGGACGTCCGGTTCGCCCGTCTCCTTCAGCCGGTCGGCGATCGCCCGCAGCGCGTGCGGGGTGAGGGTGTCGTCGCCGTCCAGGAAGACCAGGTAGTCGCCCGTCGCCTCCGAGATCCCCGCGTTGCGGGCGAGGCCGAGCCCCTTGTTCCGCGCCAGGTGAACCGCCCGGACACGCGGATCGCGGGCCATGAACTCGTCGGCGATCTCGCCGCACGCGTCCGGCGAGCGGTCGTCGACCACGATCAGTTCCAGATCCTCGTACGACTGTGACAGCACCGATTCCAGGCATGCGGGCAGATACGCCTGAACCTTGTACGCGGGGACGATGACACTGAACCTGGGCACGGCACATCCATGGGTCGGCGCGGCAGTTCTGCCCGGGAACGCCCCATGGAGGAGCTTGGTTACGGTCCGTACGGCATTCGGGCGAACGCGAAGGGGCGGACCGGTACCGGCCCGCCCCTTCAAGTCGGCTTTCGCACGGGCTACTTGACCGCGCCCGCCATCACGCCGGACACGAACTGCCGCTGGAACGCGAAGAACACGAGCAGCGGGATCACCATGGAGATGAACGCGCCCGGTGCCAGGACGTCGACGTTGTCGGCGAAGGCGCGCATCTGGGTCTGCAGGGCGACCGTGATCGGCTGGCTGTCCGCGTCCGTGAACACCAGGGCGATCAGCATGTCGTTCCACACCCACAGGAATTGGAAGATGCCCAGGCTCGCGATCGCGGGCGCGCCGAGCGGCATCACCACCCGCGCGAACAGGCGCAGTTCACCCGCACCGTCGAGCCTTGCCGCCTCCAGGAGTTCGCGGGGGATCTCCGCGAAGAAGTTCCGCAGCAGGAACACCGCGAAGGGCAGACCGAAGCCCGTGTGGAAGAGGATCACCCCGAAGATGTTGCCGAACAGGCCCAGCTTGCCGAAGAGTTCGGCGATCGGGATCAGCGCCACCTGGACCGGCACCACCAGCAGACCGACCACGCCCATGAACCACCAGTCGCGGCCCGGGAACTCCATCCACGCGAACGCATAGCCCGCGAGCGCGCCGATGACGATCACCAGGACCGTCGCCGGGACCGTGATCAGCACGGTGTTGACGATGGAGCCGGTGATGTCGCTGTTGTGGAGCAGCTTGTCGTAGCTGTCGAGGGTCATCTGGGACGGCTCGGTGAAGACCTTCCACCAGCCGGTCGCGGCGAGGTCCTGCGGGCTGCGCAGCGAGGAGATCAGCAGCCCGATCGTCGGCACCAGCCAGAACAGGCCGACGAGGACGAGGACGACGCTGATCAGCCCGCCGCTGACCCGCTCGACGAGCCGTGAGCCGAGCGACTGCTTCGCCTTCACCCCGTCGGCCGGTGCCGTCTCGGGAAGCCTTTCGGCCTGAGTGGTCATCGCCGTACCTCCCGCCTGAGCCGACGAATGTTGAACCACATCACCGGGATCACCAGCAGCAGCAGGAACACCGAGATGGCGCTCGCGATGCCCGGCTGGTCCTCGGCGAAGCCCTTGCGGTAGAGCTCCAGGGCGAGGACGTTCGCGTCGTCCTGCGAGGAGCCAGGGGCGATGATGAAGACCAGGTCGAAGACCTTCAGGACGTTGATCATCAGGGTCACGGTGACGACCGCGAGAACGGGCGCGAGGAGCGGGACCGTGACCCTGCGGAAGACCTGCCACTCGCTCGCGCCGTCGACCCGGGCCGCCTCCAGGAGTTCGCGGGGAATGCCCGCGAGCCCGGCCGCGATCAGCACCATCGCGAAACCGGCCCACATCCAGATGTACGACCCGATGATCGCCGGTGTCACCAGCGACGGGCCGAGCCAGTCCAGCCCGTTGTAGGCCTCCTTGAAGTTGCTCGCCGGAAGCCGCAGTTGGGCCCCGTCGGCCTTCTCCGAGAAGGAGAACGTGCCGTCGTCCCCGGCCTTCGCCGTCTCGACGACCTTGCCGTCCTTGACCGCCTCGATCTTCATGCCGGGGTAACCGAGTTCGCTCGGGTCGACCCCGCCCAGCGTGCCGACACCCTTGCCGCGGGTGAAGTCCTGCCAGGTCGTGCCGGTGATCCTGCCCGGGTCGGCCTGGGGTGCCACGGCCTTCTTCGCGTCGCCGGGCATCTGGTCCGGGGCGACGCCCACCAGGGGCAGGGTGACCGTGCCGCCGGTGCGGACGGTCGTCTTGGTGATGAACCCGCCCCCCTGAGCCACCAGCGGCGACTCACGGCCGGGGTGCGCCTTCGGGAACGCCGAGGCCTGACTGAACGTGTCGTGCACGCCCACCCACACCGCGTTCGCGAATCCCTTGTCCGGGTCCTGGTCGTAGACGAGCCGGAAGATGATGCCCGCCGCCAGCATCGAGATCGCCATCGGCATGAAGACGACCAGCTTGAACGCCGTTCCCCAGCGCACCCGTTCGGTCAGCACCGCGAAGACCAGCCCGAGCGCGGTGGCGATCGTCGGCGCGAACACCACCCAGATGATGTTGTTCTTCAGGGCCGTGCGGATGCCGTCGTCGGTGAACAGGGCCTTGTAGTTGTCGATTCCGGCGAATCCGTCGCCGGACTGGTTGTAGAAGCTGCGGACGATCGAGTACCCGATGGGGTAGACCACGAGCGCGCCCAGCAGCACGAGGGCGGGCAGCAGGAACATCGCTGCCACGATCCTGCGTGTGCCGGTCACGCTCTTGCGCGACTTGGGGGAGGCAGGGGCCGGAGGGACCCCTGCCTCGGTGGCCGCTGTCATCGCGTCAGTTCCCGTAGGCGGCCGCCGCGTCGGCCTCCAGCTTGGCCTGCGTGCCCGCGATGTCCTTCGGGTTCGTCAGGAAGTCCTGGAGCGCCTTCCACTCGCCCTTGCCGGGGGTGCCGCCGAAGGCCTGCGGGGCCTGGTCGGACATGTCGAAGCGGAAGTCGTCACCGGAGTCGATCAGCGCCTTGGCGATCTTCTGCTGCACCGGGTTCGGATACACCGAGATGTCCACGCTCTTGTTCGGCGAGAGATAGCCGCCCAGTTTGGCCTGGATGGTCGCCGCGTCGGGCGAGGCCAGGAAGGTCGCCAGCGCCTGCGACGCCTTGGAGTCCTTCAGGATCACGGCCGCGTCGCCGCCGGAGACCACGGGGGCGGTGTCACCGACCTTCGGGAACGGGAACACCTTCGCGTCCGTGCCGACCTTCGCCTTGGCCGTCTGGATGTTGACCTGCGCGAAGTCGCCCTCGTAGACCATCGCCGCCTTGGGCTGGTCGCCGCCGGTGAAGGTCTGCGTCACCGAGGCCGGGAAGTCCGTCTGCAGCGCGCCCTTCGCGCCGCCCGCGACATAGTCCTTCTTGCCCCACACCTGGGCCAGCGTGGTCAGCGCGTCCTTCACGGACGGGTCCGTCCACTTGATCTCGTGCTTGGCCAGCTGGTCGTACTTCTCCGGGCCCGCCTGGGAGAGATAGATGTTCTCGAACCAGTCCGTCAGGGTCCAGCCCTCGGCGCCGCCGACGGAGAACGGGGTCACACCCGAGTCGTAGACCGTCTGGGCGGTGGTGAGCAGTTCGTCCCAGGTCTTCGGCTCGGTGGCGCCCGCGTTCTCGAAGACCTGGGCGTTGTACCAGATCAGGGACTTGTTGGCGGCCTTGTAGTAGACGCCGTACTGGGTGCCGCCGATCTTGCCGATGTCCTGCCAGCCCTGCGAGTAGTTCTTGGCGAGCTCGGCCTTGGCCTCGGCGCCGAGGGGCTTGGCCCACTTCTTGTCCACGGCCTGCTTGATGGCACCCGGCTGCGGAAGCATCGCGATGTCCGGCGGCTGGCCGCCCGCGACCTTCGAACCCAGGAAGTTCACGATCGGGTCCTGGGCGGGCACGAAGGTCACCTTGGCGCCGGTGCGCTTCTCGAACTCCGCCAGGACCTTCTTGAAGTTGGCCTGCTCCTCGCCGCTCCAGACGGCGGCGACCTGGAGGCTCTGGCCGTTCAGCTTGGGCAGGGTGACGCTGGTACCCGTCTCCTTGCCGCCTGTCGCGCCCGTGTCACTGCTCTTGTCGTCGTCTCCGCCGCATGCGGTGAGCGAGAGGGCGAGGGCTGCCGCGAGGGCGGCGGCCGCCGTTTTCGCGGCAGCCCTGTTCGCTGACCTGGGCTGCCAGTTGGTGCTGCTCGTGCTGCGCATCACGACCCCGTTCTTCGTTCCTCGTCGAACGTTCGAGGGCTGTCCCGTGCGAACTGGTCTACGCCGGGGGAACGAGGTCGGCAAGTGGGCGTCCGCTGTCAACTGGAAGATCGTGATGCCGTCGTGACCAGTGCCGGTGCGTCGGGGCACGCGTCGTTCGGGGGCGCTGCCCCCGGATCCCTTCACGTCTAGAGCAGCGACGGAACCTCTGCCGCTGCGACTTCCCTCGCTGCCCGTTCCAATGCACTCGCCAACAGGGCCAGATCCGTCGGGCCGTTGCCCAGTTCCCGAACCGGGCGGCGCGCCGGGGGGTCGCCCATGCGTTCCCATTCCAGGGGGACGACCGTGGGGCGGAGGGTGGCCGTACGGGGTATGCGGCCGGTGACCCGGCCGGCCTGGAAGGCCGTGACCCGGCCGTCGGACCAAGTGAGTTGGCCGCGGCCGGGAGCCGGTTCGTCCGGCCCGGTGGCCGGGGTGTCCAGGGTGACGCGGAGGGTGGCCCGGCGGGCCGCTTCCGACTCGGCCGTACGGCCGCCCGGGCCGGTCGCGGCCACCAGGTGGACGCCCAGGCGCTCGCCCTCGCGGGACACCGCCTCCAGCGCGCGTATGACGGAGCCGGCGGCCGGCCTGCCGGGGGAGCCCAGGGGCGGGGAGACCAAGGCGTCCAGGTCGTCCACGATCACGACCAGGCGGGGGAGCGGGGGCGCCGTCTCCGTGCGACGGCGGGCCGCCGCCGGGCGCAGCCGGATCGTGGAGCTGGGCGGGGAGTCCAGGTCACCGGCGGCCGGGTCGCCCGCCGTGCCCCGTGAGGGCGCCGTGCGCTGGGCGACCATGCGGCCCGACAACTCCCGGCCGGTGTGCCACTCCGCGAAGTCGGAGCGGCCGAGCAGCTCCGCGCGCCGCTTCAGCTCGGCGCTCAGGGACTGGGCGAACTCCCGCATGCGGACCGGGTCGTTGGCGGTGAGATGGGTGGTCACATGCGGCACGTCGGTGCACACCCGCAGGCCCTCGCCGTGACCGCCGCCCCCGGCGCTCACGCTGTCCCGGCCGTCCATCAGGACGATGCTCAGGCGGTCGGGGCGCTCGGCCGCGGCCAGGGAGGCGACGACCGCCCGCAGCAGTTCCGTACGGCCGCTGCCCGCGGCGCCCTCGATCAGCAGGTGCGGGCCCTCGGCCACGAGGTCGGCGCAGACCGGGCCGCGCGGTCCGGCCCCCAGCACCGCCCACGCCCGGCCGCCGAGCGACTCCGGGTCGTCGGCCGCGTCCGCCCAGCGCGTCATCAGCGACGGCGGGGTGGCCCGGGCCAGCCCCAACTCGTCCAGCAGCCGCGCCGCCTGGGGCAACGGCGAGGACACGCGCGCGTGCCCCCCACCGGCGGTGCCGTCCGTACGCAACGGCGCCAGCGCGCGGGCGAACCGCTCGGCCCAGGCCGCGGAGACGGCGTCCACGGCGGCGACGGTGCCGTGGCCGACGGGGGTCGGGGTGGAGTCGGCGGTGAGGTGGAGGGTGTCGGCGTCGGCGCCGATGCGCGTGCGAGCGTCGGCGCGCGTGCCGGTGCCCGACGCGTCCGCCTGGCGCGCGTCGGCCGGGGACGCGGTGGTTCCGGGGTGGGACGTGCCGGTGGCCGGACGCCCGGGCTCGGGGCGGTTGCCGGAAAGGGCCGCACCGGTGCCGTCGGCCTCGGTGCCCGCCTGCGCGGGAACCCCCGCCCGCGCCACCCGCATGAGCCGCAGCGCCGTCGCCACGTCACCGCTGAGCAGGCCGACCGCACCGCACTCGCGGAACGTCGGGGCCACCGCGCACGCCGCCTCGTACGTGTCCGTGACCGGGGACGCCGGGGAGGCCGGCGCCGTCTCGGCCAGGCACACGACGTGGATGCCGGCCCGGGGGCCCTCCGCCGCCAGCCGCGCCACCGCCTTGCGCAGATCCGCGCCGCCGGGGTCGCCGTCCACCACGACCACGGTGTACGGCCCCGGGAAACCGCCGCTCGTCTCCTCCTCCGCGTCGTCCCGGGCCCAGGAGGGCCGGCGGGCGGTGTTGCGGAGGCGGTCCTGCGGGGCGGCGGAGCGGGCGGCCGGGATCGTGCTGCGGGCCGGTGCGGCCTCCGCGTCGGACAGGTGGTCGTCCAGGCGCCGCAGAAGTTCGTCGGTGCGGGCCGCGGCCTGCTCGCGGTCATGGGCGAGCAGGAGGCGGCAGTCCTGGCCGTGCCCCGGGCGGACATGGGGGAGCCAGCCGAGCCAGGACCACTCGGCGATGCGCTCCCGCGCGGGCCGCGAGCGGTCCGCGCTGATCAGGACGATCTCCAGGGTCTCGGGCGCGTGCAGGGCGGCGAGCTGGGCCACCACCGCGCGGGCCAGCCCGGCGAGCCGCGCACGCGGACCGGCGAGGCCCAGCGCACCGGCCTCGCGCAGATCCGCGGTGACCGGAACGGCCGGCAGCAGCCCCGATCCGTCGGGCGCCGCACGGTCGGCGGTGCCGAGCCGCACGGTGAGGGCCTCCGGATGCCCGGGCCCGCGCTCCCACAGACGCGCGCCGGGCCCCAGCACCGTCAGCAGCAGGGCCGCCGGGTCGGGCCAGGCCTCGGGCGCCTGGGGCGCGGCGGGCGACGGAACCGCGGTGACGGGCGCGGTCTCCTCGTCGTACGCCTCGTCCCGCCCGGGCGTCTCCTGCTCGCTCCGCCCCCCGGCCAGCCGCCGGGCCCAGGCGGACAGCCCGCCACGGCGCCGCACGCCTTGCGGTACGTCGGTTCCGCGCAGGGGGGTGCCCTTGCGGCGGCCGGTCGCGGGAGCGTCAGGTGCGGCGGCAGCCGAGGGCAGGTCCTGGTCGGTCGCGGGAGGCGGGGGGACGGCGGTGGTGCGCGTCACCTCGAAGGAACCGATCCCGGACCGGCCGCCGTGGGTGTCTCCGCCGGGGCTCCTGCCCCGGACGCCGTCGTCGGTGTCCGGACGCCCGCCGCCGGTTCCGTCCCGGCGCTCGATCCGGGGCGCACCGCCCTGCTCCGGCACGACGACCGGCGGCTCCGCGGGGCCGTGGCCCTGTGCTCCCGTGCCCTCGGGGCCTCCGCCCGAGGCGCCCCAGCCCGCGGAGCCGTAGGTGTGGTGGGTCCGGTCGGTGAGCGACCGGGGTGAGGCGTCGCTACTGCCACGGCCTTCCCGCGTGCGTGCCGAGCCCTCGGCCGCGTCCGGGGACGGCGCGGACCCGCCCGATCCGGCCCCTGCGGCGCCTGCCGACACCCGGCCACGCGCGCGTGGCGAGCGCTCGGCCTGACCGGGGGCCGAGCCCGAGGCATCTCTGCGGTCCTCGCCGGTTGCTGCCGCTGCGCGCCCCTGGACCGCATCCGACGGGTACGGGGTGGTCTCCGAGCCCCGGCCCGCGCCCGCCACGAGCCCGGCGTCGACGGAGGTCACTCGCACGTGGCCCTCGCCGTCAGGTTCCGTCCCGAGCCGTCGCCCCCCGCTCGGTGACAGCCGGAGCACCGACTCGCCGATCCTCAGCAGTGCCCCGGGAGGGAATCGGACCGGGCGGGTGCCCACGCGGGTGCCGTCCAGGGTCGTGCCGTTCGTGGAGTCGAGGTCGGACACCGACACGCGGCCGTCGGCGGCGACCGTGACCGCGCAGTGCAGGCGGGAGACGTCGGGGTCGTCCAAGGGGACGTCGGCGTCGGCGGAGCGGCCGATGTGGATCTGGCCGCCGTGCAGCAGATGGACGCCGCCGGCGTCGGGGCCGGCGACCACGTGGAGCTGGGTGGGGGCGTCGTCGAGCTCGGGGTGGGGCTCTGGGGCCGCCGGGGCGCCCAGGGACAGCACGGCGCCGTCGATCAGCGGTGGCTCACCCAGGGTGGCACGCTGGGTGTCGAGCCGCTCCCCGTCCGCGTACAGCACGACCGGGCCGCCCCCGCGCTCGGCTTCGCCCGCGCGGGAGGTGCCCCCGTCCGCCGGGACCGCCGAGGCGAGTGCCGTCGCCACCGCGGCCAGCGCTGTGCCGACGGGAGCCGTGACCAGCACGTCGCAGCTCGCGGCGCGGCCCCGGGCGCGGTCGGGCGGGCCCAGCGGGTCTACGACGGTCAGCCGGATCTGCATCGCCGTCAGCGGTCCCTTCTGCGCGGACGAGTTCGCGGACAAGCACGCGCCCAAGTTCGTCGGCCTTGACGGTAGGCATCCTCGCACCTGCCACTGACAACACGCCCGCCGCCCGAGGGCAAGTGATCTTGATTGGTCAGCTCTGCCCCCAAAAGTGCCTGACCAGTGCAGCGCCGACGATCACTTGAGATCGGTCACGTCCACGTCCCGCAACCAGCGGACCCGGCCGGAGCGTCTTTCCTTCGAACGCGCTCGGGAACGCTTACGTAGTGCCTTGGGGAGCGGCACTACAGTGGGTCGGAACGACAGCAAGCAGCAGGGAGTGCATGACGTGCGGCCGGTAGGCAGCAAGTACTTCCTCGAGGAGCCGCTCGGACGCGGTGCCACGGGGACCGTGTGGCGAGCCCGCCAGCGGGAGACCGCGGGCGCCGAGGCCGCCGTACCGGGACAGCCCGGCGAGACCGTCGCGATCAAGGTCCTCAAGGAGGAGCTCGCGAGCGATCCGGACATCGTGATGCGGTTTCTGCGCGAGCGCTCCGTCCTGCTGCGGCTGACCCACCCGAACATCGTGCGGGTGCGCGACCTGGTCGTCGAAGGCGATCTGCTCGCCCTGGTCATGGACCTCGTCGAGGGCCCCGACCTGCACCGCTATCTGCGCGAGAACGGCCCGTTCAGTCCCGTCGGCGCCGCCCTGATCACCGCCCAGATCGCCGACGCCCTCGCCGCCAGCCACGCCGACGGGGTGGTCCACCGCGACCTCAAGCCCGCCAACGTGCTGCTGCGGCAGTACGGCGGCCAGATGCACCCCCTCCTGACCGACTTCGGCATCGCGCGTCTCGCGGACTCCCCGGGCCTGACCCGGACGCAGGAATTCGTCGGCACGCCCGCGTACGTCGCTCCCGAGTCCGCCGAGGGCCGCCCGCAGACCTCCGCGGTCGACATCTACGGCGCCGGCATCCTGCTGTACGAGCTGGTCACGGGCCATCCGCCGTTTTCCGGCGGCTCCGCCCTGGAAGTCCTGCACCAGCACCTGAGCGCCGAACCGCGCCGCCCCTCCACGGTCCCCGACCCGTTGTGGACGGTCATAGAGCGCTGCCTGAGCAAGAACCCGGACCGGCGTCCCAGCGCCGAGAACCTCGCGCACGGCCTGCGGGTCGTCGCCGAGGGCATCGGCGTGCACGCGAACTCCGCGCAGATCGCCGCCGCGGACAACGTCGGCGCGCTGCTGCTGCCCGACCCGGCCCCGGCGGCCGTCCCGGACGCGCCCGGCGCCGCCGACCCGACGCAGGTGCTGCCGCGCGGCGCGGGCACCCAGGGCGCCTATGACCCCAATGCAGCGACCAGCTTCCTGCCGCACACCGGCCCCGGGAACCCCGTCGGCGCCGCCGACCCCACCGCCGTACTCCCCAGCCGTGGCGCGGCCGATCCGACCGCCGTCATGCCGCCGGTACCGCCCGGCCGGCCGGGACAGGGGCAGTACGGGCAGCAAGGACCGCAGGGGCAGCAGCCCGGCGGACCCGAGGAGCCGCACCCCTGGCAGAACCAGCTGCGCGCGGCCCGGGACCGCAACGAACAGACGCAGGTCCAGTACCTCGACCCCAGCGAGGACCCGCTGCGCCGCCGTCCGCAGCGGCAGGTCGCCAGGCCGGAGCAACAGCAGCCGCAGCGACAGCAGCGGCCCCCGCAGCGGCCCCCGCAGCGGCCGCCGCAGGACGGCGGTCACGGCCGCCGGCAGCAGCCCCAGCCCCAGCAGTACGCCCCGCAGCAGCAGCCGCAGCGGTACGCGCCCCCGCCGCAGCCCGAGCGCCCCGCGCGCGAACCCCGGCAGCCGCGGCAGCGCAGCGCCAACCCGATGAAGATCCCGGGTCTGGGCTGCCTCAAGGGCTGTCTGTTCACGATCGTCATCCTGTTCGTCGCGAGCTGGCTGATCTGGGAGCTGAGCCCGCTCCAGGACTGGATCGGCACCGGCAAGAGCTACTGGCAGCAGCTCGGCGACATGATCGACACGGTGAGCGGGTGGATCAGCGATCTGGGCGGTAAGTCCTCAGGTCAGTAGCGACTCAGGGGATTTGTCGACACCCAGCGGGTGATTTCCGTCTCCGCGGTGAAGGTTGGCTCTTCCGGCGCGTAGTTTTGGCGACAACACGCGTCTGTAGGAGCAGCCTTGGCACGGAAGATCGGCAGCCGGTACACCGCCAACCAGATCCTGGGGCGGGGCAGCGCCGGCACGGTGTGGCTGGGCGAGGGACCCGAGGGGCCCGTCGCCGTCAAGCTGCTGCGCGAGGATCTCGCCTCCGACCAGGAGCTCGTGGGCCGCTTCGTCCAGGAGCGCACGGCCCTGCTCGGCCTGGAGCACCCTCACGTGGTCTCCGTACGCGACCTCGTGGTCGACGGCAACGACCTCGCGCTCGTCATGGACCTGGTCCGGGGCACGGATCTGCGCACCCGGCTCGACCGGGAGAAGCGGCTCGCGCCCGAGGCGGCGGTGGCGATCGTGGCGGACGTCGCCGACGGGCTGGCCGCGGCGCACGCCAAGGGGGTCGTGCACCGGGACGTGAAGCCGGAGAACATCCTGCTGGACATGCAGGGGCCGCTCGGCCCCGGGGGCTCGCATCCCGCTCTGCTGACCGATTTCGGTGTGGCGAAGCTGATCGACTCGCCGCGGCGGACCCGGGCCACGAAGATCATCGGGACGCCCGACTATCTGGCGCCGGAGATCGTCGAGGGGCTGCCGCCGCGGGCGTCCGTGGACATCTATGCGCTCGCGACCGTCCTGTACGAGCTGCTGGCCGGGTTCACGCCGTTCGGCGGCGGCCATCCCGGGGCGGTGCTGCGGCGGCATGTCACGGAGACGGTGGTTCCGCTTCCGGGTATCCCCGACGAGCTGTGGCAGCTGATCGTGCAGTGCCTGGCCAAGGCGCCGGCCTCTCGGCTGCGGGCGTCCGAACTGGGGGTGCGGCTGCGGGAGCTGTTGCCGTTGCTGGCCGGGATGCCCCCGCTGGACGTGGACGAGCCGGACGCGGAGGAAGAGGCGGAGCCGGACGGGGAGGCCCCGACGGCGCCTTCCGAGGGGGACGCGACGTCCTCCGGGCGGCCGGTGCGGCGGGGAGCCGTGCCCTTGGTCCCGGGCGCGAAGCCCGCCGACTCCAACCGGGACACGCACACGTCGATGAGGGTGCCGGCACCCGACGAGCTGGCCGGGGGCGCGCGGGGGACCGCCCGGGTGCCTCGGGCCGCGGGTGCGCCCCGTCCGGGTTCGGCCCGGCATCGGGCGACCACGCGGCGGCGTCGGCTGGCCGTGGGGGCCGCGGCGATAGTGCTCGTGGCCGCGGCGGGCGTCGGGGTGTGGGCGGCCACGTCGGGCGACGACGCGGGGGCGTCACCGCAGGACACGAAGAACTCGGCGCCCGCCTCCCCGTGAGGGAGCGGGGGCGGCGGCCCCAGCAGCACGGTGGTGCCCTGGGCGACGACCGCGCGCACGATGTCCCGGACCTGGTTGCGGCGGCGCGGATCGAGGCCGGTGGTCGGCTCGTCGAGGAAGGGCAGTTCGGGTGTGCTGAGGATGGACGCGGCGAGGTCGGTTGCCACAGCCGTTAGGCTGGAGGGCGTGGCAGTCGTCGATGTATCCGAAGAGCTCAAGTCCCTCTCCTCGACCATGGAGTCGATCGAGGCCGTTCTGGACCTCGACAAGCTGAGGGCAGACATCGCCGTGCTCGAGGAGCAGGCGGCCGCGCCGTCCCTGTGGGACAACCCGGACGAGGCGCAGAAGATCACCAGCAAGTTGTCCCACCTCCAGGCCGAGGTCAGGAAGGCCGACGCGCTGCGCAGCCGGATCGACGATCTCTCCGTGCTGTTCGAGATGGCCGAGGAGGAAGACGACCCGGACACCCTCGCCGAGGCCGAGGCGGAGCTCACCTCCGTCAAGAAGGCACTCGACGAGATGGAGGTCCGTACGCTGCTCAGCGGTGAGTACGACTCCCGCGAGGCGCTCGTCAACATCCGCGCCGAGGCCGGTGGCGTCGACGCCGCCGACTTCGCCGAGAAGCTCCAGCGGATGTACCTGCGGTGGGCGGAGCAGCACGGCTACAAGACCGAGATCTACGAGACGTCGTACGCGGAAGAGGCCGGCATCAAGTCGACCACCTTCGCCGTGCAGATCCCGTACGCCTACGGCACCCTCTCCGTCGAGCAGGGCACCCACCGCCTCGTGCGCATCTCGCCCTTCGACAACCAGGGGCGCCGCCAGACCTCCTTCGCGGGCGTCGAGATCCTCCCCGTGGTCGAGCAGACCGACCACATCGAGATCGACGAGTCCGAGCTGCGGGTGGACGTCTACCGCTCCTCCGGGCCCGGCGGCCAGGGCGTGAACACCACCGACTCCGCGGTACGCCTCACCCACCTGCCCACCGGCATCGTCGTCTCCTGCCAGAACGAACGCTCGCAGATCCAGAACAAGGCGAGCGCGATGAACGTCCTCCAGGCCAAGCTGCTCGAGCGGCGCCGGCAGGAGGAGCAGGCCGCGATGGACGCCCTCAAGGGCGACGGTGGCAACTCCTGGGGCAACCAGATGCGTTCGTACGTCCTGCACCCGTACCAGATGGTCAAGGACCTGCGCACCGACTTCGAGGTCGGCAACCCCGAGGCGGTGTTCAACGGCGAGATCGACGGCTTCCTGGAGGCCGGGATTCGCTGGCGCAAGCAGCAGGAGAAGTAACTTTGTCGACTTGGTAATCCTTCCGCAACTGCCGCCCACTGGGCGGCAGTTTGCTTTATGTCTGGGTTTTACATCACACTCACAGACCGCTTTCCCCGGCATAGCGCGCTTACCAGGACATCGCGCACTCAACGGCCTTGACGTTGCTTTGAAAAATGGGAAGGGTAAAGCGTGGCATGCGTATCTCTGGGGCGCATGTGAACCGGGGGATTCAAGTACAGCTACCTTCTCCCGTCGATCACGGCCCCGAGCGCCGCCTCATTGACGATGAGCTACTGGGGGTAGCAACCACATGACGAAGAAGACGCGCATCCGGATCGCGCGCATAGCCGCTGGTGCCGTGATCGCGGCCGGCGCCTCGCTGACCGCCGCAGGCGCCGCTTCCGCGCTGGAGATCGGTGTGAGCGTGGACGAGAGCGGAGTCGGCGTGAACGTCGACACCGGCCTCGGCGACGGCGAGCCGGGCGACCCGACCGACCCGGGCATCCCGACCGAGCCCAACGACCCGACCGACCCGGGTACTCCGACCGACCCCGGCATCCCGACCGACCCGGAGACTCCGCCGGTCACCCAGGAGCCGACGGACCCGGAGGAGCCCACTCAGGAGCCGACCGAGCCCACCGAGGACCCGACCGACCCGGGCAACGGGAACGGCAACGGGAACGGGAATGGCAACGGCAACGGCAACGGCAACGGGAATGCCGGGGGTGGCAACAGCAACACCAACCCCGACGGCGGCTCCAACACCTCCGTCCAGGAAGAGGGCTCCTCGGCCCTCACCGACACCGGCGCGGACACCACGTCCAACACGTCGGCCCAGGGCAACGGGCAGGAACTCGCCGAGACCGGTGCCGGGCAGACCGCCTTCCTGCTGATCGGTGCCGCCACGATGATCGCCGGTGGCATCGGCTTCCGCATCCTGCCGCGCCTCGCGAGCGGCCGCGGTGGCGCTGTCGCCTGAAGGTGACTTCCGGTAGTCGCGCATCTGCTTAACGTGCGCATGCCGTACGGCGAAGGGCCCGGAGCGTATTCGCTCCGGGCCCTTCCTGTGTCCTCGGGGTGCCCGCCTACGCGGTCTGGTGTGCCAGCAGAGCCACCGCTGCGATCAGCACCGCGAGCAGGGCGATCAGGGCCATCGGGTTCAGGCCCGCGAAGAGGTTCTCCTGCTGCAGCCGCTCGCGGTTGGCGCGGCACACGGGGCACCGGCCCTCGCTCACGGGCGCCGCGCAGTTTGCGCACACCAGGCGGTCGTACGTCATGCGCGTCACCCTTCTTGCTGTCGGTTCCATACAGGACAACGCCCGCGGGTAGCAGAACGTTCCCTTCCCTACTGTGCCAGGTTCCACCGAGGGTCGCCTGGGCGCTGCCGAAGCGAGGGTTTCCAGGTCGGCACAAAACCGCCCATCCCGTACGCGACCCGAACCGGCGCCTGCGCTCCCGCACCCGGTTCGCGTATGGTCACGCTCATCTACCCCCGGCCTACCGTGGTGCATCCGTGATCCGATTCGACAACGTATCCAAGGTCTACCCCAAGCAGACCCGCCCCGCACTCAGGGATGTCTCCCTGGAAGTGGAGAAGGGCGAGTTCGTGTTCCTCGTCGGGTCCTCCGGCTCCGGAAAGTCCACCTTCCTGCGGCTGGTGCTCCGCGAGGAGCGGACCAGCCAGGGCCAGGTGCACGTCCTGGGCAAGGACCTCGCGCGCCTCTCCAACTGGAAGGTGCCGCAGATGCGCCGCCAGCTGGGGACGGTCTTCCAGGACTTCCGGCTGCTGCCCAACAAGACGGTGGCGGAGAACGTCGCCTTCGCGCAGGAGGTCATCGGCAAGTCGAAGGGCGAGATCCGCAAGTCCGTGCCCCAGGTGCTCGACCTCGTCGGTCTGGGCGGCAAGGAGGACCGGATGCCCGGCGAGCTCTCCGGTGGTGAGCAGCAGCGCGTGGCCATCGCGCGGGCCTTCGTCAACCGGCCCAAGCTGCTGATCGCCGACGAGCCCACCGGCAACCTCGACCCGCAGACCTCCGTCGGCATCATGAAGCTGCTCGACCGGATCAACCGGACGGGCACGACGGTGCTGATGGCGACCCACGACCAGAACATCGTGGACCAGATGCGCAAGCGCGTCATCGAGCTGGAGAAGGGCCGTCTCGTCCGCGACCAGGCACGCGGCGTCTACGGCTACCAGCACTGACCGCCGTTCGAAGAGTCCCCGGAAAGGCCTGAAGAAGACGCCATGCGCGCCCAGTTCGTACTCTCCGAGATCGGTGTCGGTCTCCGTCGCAACCTGACGATGACGTTCGCCGTCATCGTCTCCGTCGCCCTGTCACTCGCCCTGTTCGGCGGTTCGCTCCTGATGAGCGATCAGGTCGGCGCCATGAAGGGCTACTGGTACGACAAGGTCAACGTCTCGATCTTCCTCTGCAACAAGAGCGACGCCGAGTCGGACCCCAACTGCGCCAAGGGCGCGGTGACCGACGACCAGAAGAAGGACATCCTCTCCGACCTGAAGAAGATGTCGGTCGTCGAGACGGTCGCCCACGAGTCCCAGGACGAGGCGTACAAGCACTACAAGGAGCAGTTCGGCGACTCCCCGCTGGCCGCCTCCCTCACGCCGGACCAGATGCAGGAGTCGTACCGGATCAAGCTGAAGGATCCGGAGAAGTACCAGGTCATCGCGACCGCGTTCAACGGGCGCGACGGCGTGCAGTCCGTGCAGGACCAGAAGGGCATCCTGGACAACCTCTTCACGATGCTCAACCTGATGAACCGGGCCGCGCTGGGCGTCATGGCGCTCATGCTGATCGTCGCCCTGCTGCTGATCGTCAACACGGTGCGCGTCTCGGCGTTCAGCCGTCGGCGGGAGACCGGGATCATGCGGCTCGTGGGCGCCTCTGGCTTCTACATCCAGGCGCCGTTCATCATGGAGGCCGCCGTCGCCGGCGCGATCGGCGGTGGGCTCGCCTGTGTCTTCCTGGTCGTCGGCCGGTACTTCACCATCGATCACGGCATGGCGCTGTCCTCGAAGCTCAACCTGATCAACTTCGTGGGCTGGGACGCCGTACTGACGAAGCTGCCGCTGATCCTCGCGGCGAGCGTGCTGATGCCCGCGTTGGCCGCGTTCTTCGCGCTGCGCAAGTACCTGAAGGTGTGACGCATGCCAATCGGGCCGTACGGTCAACCGGCCGTGCGGCCCTCTTGCGTTGTCCTAGACTCACCGGCATGTCAGGCCGAGACCTGTTCTGTCAGCCCCGCCGCATCCGCCGCGGGGCGGCCCTGACATTGGTGTTCGCGAGCGTGCTGGTGGCCGGCGCGGCGACCGGTTCCTTTCCCGAGGCCGACCGCGGCGACGGGAAGTCCTCGTCGGACGCGGCCCGTTCGGCCGCTCCCGCGGGGCATCACCAGGACGTGGCGGAGGCGGCCGAGGAGGCCAAGGCCGACGGCGCGTCCCCCATGGAGGCCGCCGAGCGTGCCGTCAGCCGCAGCGGGGACCGCTGGGGTGCCGTCTACTCCCGGGGTGAGTACGAGGAGTTCGAGGAAGCCCTCGACGGCCAGTACACCGGCGTCGGGCTGTGGGCGCGGCGCGAGCGGGACGGCCGTATCGAAGTGACCAGGGTGAGCTCGGACTCGCCCGCGGCGTTCGCCGGGATCCGCAAGGGCGACCAGCTGCGCAGCGTCGACGGGGAGAAGGTCGACGGGCATCCGGTCACCGAGGTGGTCTCGCTGCTGCGCGGCGACGCCACGGACGCGGCCGCCGGTACGACGGTCCGGCTGGGCCTCGAGCGCGGCACGCGCGCGTGGACGATGACCGTACGGCGTGCCCTTCTGTCCACGGACTCGGTCACCGTTCGAGAGCTCGCCGGCGGGATCACCGTCATCAAGATCGACTCGTTCACGAAGGGCGTCGGGGGCCAGGTCCGGGACGCCGTGCGGGAGGCCCCGGCCGACGGGGGGATCGTTCTCGACCTGCGCGGGAACTCCGGTGGGCTGGTCACCGAGGCCGTGACCACGGCGTCCGTCTTTCTCGACGGGGGGCTGGTCGCGACGTACGACGTCGACGGGTCGCAGCAGGCGCTGCACGCGGAGCCCGGAGGGGATACGACCCGGGCGCTCGTCGCTCTCGTCGACGGCGGGACGATGAGTGCGGCGGAGCTTCTCACCGGGGCGCTGCAGGACCGGGGGCGGGCGGTGGTCGTGGGGTCCCGTACCTTCGGCAAGGGGTCGGTGCAGATGCCCAGCCGGCTGCCGGACGGGGCGGTGGCCGAGCTGACCGTCGGGCACTACCGGACTCCGTCGGGGCGGGGAGTCGACGGGCGGGGGATCACGCCTGACCTCGAGGCCGACGAAGGGGCTCTTCGGCAGGCGGAGACGGTGCTGGGAGGGCTGGGCGACTAGAGATTGCCCACCCGCCGATAAGCACTGGTCTCCATGCCCCCTAGTAGTGCGAAAATGGGCAGCACTATGAGCAAGGGAATGTACGTACCGAAGGAGTCCCAGCCGAAGCAGGGTGGCGGGGGCGGCAAGGCCCAGGACGGGGAGAAGGGCGGCAAGCGCAAGATCGTCGCCCAGAACAAGAAGGCCCGGCACGACTACGCGATCATCGACACGTTCGAGGCCGGGCTGGTCCTCATGGGCACCGAGGTCAAGTCGTTGCGCGAGGGCCGCACCTCGCTGACCGACGGCTTCGTCCAGATCGACGGGGGCGAGGCGTGGCTGCATAACGCCCACATCCCGGAGTATCACCAGGGCAGCTGGACCAACCACTCCGCGCGCCGCAAGCGCAAACTGCTGCTGCACCGCGAGGAGATCGACAAGCTGGAGTCGAAGGCCCAGGAGACGGGTCACACGATCGTGCCCCTCGCCCTGTACTTCAGGGACGGCCGGGCCAAGGCCGAGATCGCGCTCGCGCGAGGCAAGAAGGAGTACGACAAGCGGCAGACCCTGCGCGAGAAGCAGGACCGGCGGGAGTCGGACCGGGCGATCGCGGCGGCGAAGCGGAAGCAGCGGGCCCAGGCCCAGTAGGAATAGGCTGGCACCGTCGTGCGTTGGTCACGTACGATGGGTCCTGCACCTCACCGAGGGTGCGCGCTCCTCTTCGGAGCATTGAAAAAACAACATGGGGATGATCGGTTTCGACAGCGGCTGTTGAAGCAGGGGAAGCGTGTCGAGGAAGCGGCAATGATCTCGTTAACCATATGTCGCAACCAATAATCGCCAATTCCAAGAGCGATTCCCGCGCCTTCGCCCTCGCTGCCTAATAAGCAGTGAGTGAAGGCCCTAACGGGTGTCAGCCCGGGGGTGTTCCCGACCCGGACCCTGGCATAATCTAGGGGACTAAACCATCGAGCCCGGTCACGGGGTTCGATGGGAAATCAAACAGTGACTGGGCCCGTCGGCGACTTGTTCGCGTGATCGCCGGGGCCGAGAAAATCGCAGCGAACTGCACACGGAGAAGCCCTGATTCTGCACCGTTGGACGCGGGTTCGATTCCCGCCATCTCCACTCGCCTCTTCCGGGAGGCAACCCCATGTTTGTCATTGAACACAGTGGCAAAGGCCCCGTCGCTTCGAGCGGCGGGGCCTTCGTCATGTCCTGTCCCGGACTGTCCGGACCGTCCCGAGCTTCACATGTTTCCCACATGTAACACGGAACACTCTTGTCCTGCACCCGACATGTATGTCTAAGGTAAGCGCCGCGCCGGACGGAGCCGACCACTCCGCCGCAGGGCGCGTACACCGGCGACCGGGGGAACACCGTCGCCACGGGGAGGACAACCACCATGCCGAGATATCGGCTCTTCACGCGTGCCCGCACGCGATCCAGGCTCCTGACACCGCTGCTGACGTCCGCGGTCGCCGTGGGCCTGATCGGCTCAGTTGCCGTACAACCCGATCTGATCAGCCGGTACGCGGCCGACGACATGGCTTCCGTGGCCGACGTCGGCGACAGCTACGACGGCTTCGACGCCGAGGCCGCCGAACAGCTCCGGGAGGACCAGTGCCGGATGGGCGAGGTGCTGCGGATGGGCGGCCCGGCCATGTTCGGCGTCGCCCAGGACGGACTGAACCAGACGCCGGACAAACTGCACACCGCGGCGAACCGGGAGTACTGGACCACCACCCCGCTGTCGACGGCGTTCGAGCAGGACAGGGACGCCGCCGACAAAGAGGGCTCGGCGCTCTTCGACCACATCCGTGATTTCGAGATCTCCGGTCTGCCCACACCCGGCGGCTTCAAGTCGGTCGTCGACTTCGAGTGGCCGCCTGGGACGAGCAATGACGGCCGCCCCAACTTCTTCCAGCAGACCGGCATCTCCAAGTGGATCTGGGAGCAGTTCTGGAAGGACGAGGGCGACTTCTACCGCGACCTGACCCCGAAGGCCGACGAGGCCACCGTCAAGGCGGTCAAGGACCTGGGCGACCCGCTGTACGGCGGCGACCCCGACCCGAACGCGCCCGACTGGAATCAGGAGTACGAGGAGCACCGGGCCTACGACCACCTGCTGAACTGGTCCATGGAGCCGATGGCCGCCGACAACGCCCGGCTCTTCCTGTCGTACGGCGGCTTCGCGCGCACCGCGCCCGAGCCGGGCAGCGTCGAGTACCGCATCGCCGTCGAGGACCTGAAGAGCCGGTTCGCCTCCTGCGCCTGGCGCACCCCCGTCGACCCGAACAAGGTGCTCGGCAAGGAGGTCGCCGCCGCGTCCGCCGAGTGGCAGCAGGAGATCGCCGCACAGGCCACCCCGCGCAACCAGCTCCTGACCGCCAACAAGACCGCCACCAAGGCCCTCGCCACCGGCTCCAAGGCGCTCGGTGAACTGCTCGGGCTCTCCTGGCGCGCCGACCACCTGGTCCGCTGGCAGGACTACTGGTCGGCCGGCGGCCCCGGTTGGATCGGCACCAGTCCCTTCGTCGTGCACGCCCACGGGGCCACCGACAAGTGCCTGGACGTGGCGGGCGGCAAGAAGGACAACGGCACGCCCGTGCAGATCTACACCTGCAACGCCGGCGCCGGACAGAAGTGGCAGATCGACGGCGACCGTCTGGTCAACCCCAACTCGGGCAAGTGCCTGACCGTCAAGGGCGGCGCGAGCACCAACGGCACGCCGGTGCAGATCTCCACCTGTGGCACCGGGGCCTCGCAGAAGTGGCAGTACGGCACCCACGGCACCTCGCGGCTGTACAACCCGGGCACCGGCAACTGCCTCGACCTCGCGGACTACACCAACAGCCGCGACGGCCGGATGTGGGACTGCACCGGCAAGGCGTCGCAGCAGTTCGACGTCGTCCCGTCCGGGCACCAGGGCGCCGACGACGACCTCGACTACCCGACCAAGGCCCAGTTCGACAAGGCGAAGAAGGGCGTCACGGACGCCCAGACCGCGGCGAAGGCGCAGCTCGACCTGCTCAAGGCCCAGGCCACGACGGCGAAGACGGCCGCCACCACGTCGGACACCGCGCTGACGGCGGCGTACGGCATCGCCGACAAGGCGGGTGCGCCGCGTGGCCGGGGTCTGCTCGTCGGGCAGCAGAAGGCCCAGGTCACCAAGGCCTCGGCCGCCGCGCTGGACGCCCTGGCCAAGGCCGGTGACACCGCCTACGCGGCCACCCGTGCCGCCGCCGGGGACAGCGCCACCGTCGCCGCGCGAGCCCTGACGCAGGCCGCGCAGTCGAAGGCCGCCTTCCGTACCGCGGCAGCGAACGAGGCCAGGGCCCAGGCGAAGGCCGCCGCCGACGCGGCCGCCGTGCAGGCGCAGACGGCCAAGGCCGCCCGCGACCTCGCGAAGGCCAAGCTCGCCGAGACGCGGAAGGCCGAGGCCGACGCGAAGGCCGCGGCCGCCGACGCGCACGCCAAGCGGCTCGCGGCGGAGGCCGAGGCGGCGACGGCGAAGGCGGAGAAGGAGACCGCCGCGCAGAAGCAGGCCGAGGCCGCGCAGCACAAGCAGAACGCGCAGGGGTACGCGCAGACCGCCCAGGAAGCCAAGGGCCGGGCGGAGAACGCCGAGGGCACGGCCCGCGCCAAGCGCCAGGACGCCGAGGCCGCCCGGGACCGCGCCAAGGGCAAGCGGGACGACGCGTGGGACGCCGAGAGCCAGGCCAACGCCGCCCGCGCCAAGGCCAACGCCAAGGACGCCTACGCCGAGGCCCATGAGTCGGACGCCGACGCCAAGGACTCCCGGGCCGCCGCCGACGAGGCGGACAAGGCCGCCGGTGACGCCGAGTCGGCCGCGAGCTCGGCCCGCTCCGAGGCGGACGCGGCAACCCAGGCCGCGGCCGACGCGGACGCCGCCGCCACGCGCGCGGAGGCCGCCGCCCAGCGGGCCCGTTCCGACGCGGACGCGGCCCAGGCAGCCAAGCTCCGGGCGGACGCGGCAGTGCGTACGGCGACCAGCGCCGCTGCCGACGCCATCAAGGCGTCCGAGGCCTCGGCCTCCGCCGCCCGTACCGCGGTCAAACTGGCCGACGAGGCGGAGAAGCACGCCGTCGACGCCATGAAGCAGGCCGACGCGGCGAAGGCCGAGGCCGCCAAGGCGGTCGCGGGCGCGGCGGACGCGGCCGGGCACGCCTACACCACCGCGCAGGCGGCGGAGGACGCCGGCAACGCGGCCCAGCAGGTGGCGGCTCCGGCGAACGACGCGATCCAGCTGGGCGCGCCGTACGTCACCACCGACTCGGCGGCCGGCCTGGCCGTGCTGTCGGGCCAGTCGTCGAAGACGATCGCCGAGCAGCAGCAGGCGGTTGCCGAGGCACACGCGGCCAACGCGCAGAAGAACGCGGCCCAGGCGGCGAGCCTCGCGGCAGCGGCGACCGGTGACGCCAAGGCGGCGTACACGCTGGCCGCGGAGGCCGCCGGGTTCGCGGCGGACGCCCGCAAGTCGGCGAAGGAGGCGCTGGGTTACGCCGCCGAGGCGGCCCAGTACGCGGCGGACGCGCAGGCCTCACTGGCCCGCGCGAAGGAGTACGACCGCCAGGCCACCGAGGACGCGGCCGCCGCCGACCAGGCGGCCGACCGCGCCGAGACCTACGCGGCCGACGCCCGCTCCTCCGCCGACCAGGCGGCCCTGGACGCGGAGGCCGCCCGCACGGCCGCCGCGGAGGCCGAACAGGCCGCCAAGGACGCCCGCGCGGCGGCCGACCGGGCCGACGCGGAGGCGACGGCGGCGGAGCAGGCGGCGAAGGACGCGCAGAAGTACGCGGAGTCGGCGCAGCAGGCGGCCGACCAGGCCGGACGCAAGGATGCCAACAGCCAGGTGCAGACGGGCGCCGGCACCGGGATCGGCGGGGTGTTCTCCGTCATCGACGACATCAAGCAGCGGGGCGACCCGCAGCGGCTGCCGGACGACTGCTCGCGACTTCCCTGCGACCTGGTGTTCGAGGTGCACTTCGATGCGACCGTCAGCTACTACTTCTGTGACAACCCGGACGTTCCGGCCACCGAGTCGGGCTGCCCGGCCGAGGACACGTTCTTCCTCACCACCAAGCCGTTCAAGGACCTGAAGAAGAAGGTCACCATCTCCTCGTGGGAGGCGACCAAGGATCTGTGGAAGGGCATCTTCGACTCGATCATCGGCGACTTCACCGGCTGCTACCACAAGATGACCAGCGCCGACGACGGCGGCAGCTACGGCGACTGCGCCTGGGCCGCGACCTGGCTGCCGCTCGGCGGGCCGATCGCGAGGGTCACCGAGGCGATCCGCGCGGTGGACGCGGCGATGCGCACCGGTGTCGGGGTCGCCGACGCCCTGAAGGCGCTGCGGACCCTGGACGTGGACGCCCGTACGCTCAACGAGATCGAGCGCAGCGCCCGGGTGTACGAGGATCTGCGCACGGCGTGCCCGGTCAACAGCTTCCCCGGTGGCACCGAAGTGGTTCTCGCGGACGGCGGACGCAAGGCGATCCGTGACGTACGGGACGGCGACCTCCTCCTGGCCACCGACCCGGCCACCGGGTGGACCATGGGCGAGCCGGTCACCCGCACGTTCTCGCACCCCACGCAGGACCTGCTGGACATCACCCTGGCGGGCGGCGGAAGCCTGACAAGCACGCCCGGTCACCGCTTCCACGTCGTCGGCCGCGGTTGGACCCTCGCGTCCGACCTGCGCGCCGGTGACCGTCTGCGCACCACCGACGGGACCTCCCACACGGTGGCCTCGGTGGCCGACCGGGACATGGTGGCACCCCGGACCGTGTACGACCTGACCGTGTCCGGCCTGCACACCTTCTACGCGGTGGCAGGCAACACCCCGGTCCTCGTCCACAACTGCAACAACCTCGTGGCCGACGCGAACGAGTTCAGAGGGGTGGCGCACGTTCTCGACGAGCACACGGCGGGCGTGGGAGCCGGGTTCGTCTCCGAGGAGCGGGCGTTCGAACTGGCCGCCGAAAAGGGGGTCAACGGTGTGTTCAAGGATCTCGCCACGGCGCAGGCGGTCGTGGAGGACTGCCTGAAGAGCAAGGCGGGGGAGATCCAGACCTGGCTCCGCGGCACATCCCGGGAGAAGACGCTGACCGGTAAGTTCGGGGCGGATTCCCTGGGTTACGTGGCCAAGGCGGATCGCAGCACTGCGCCGGCGGGCAACGCGTACACGATCATTATCAAGAGGATGAAGGGACACAAGAACGGGTTCTACGTACACACGGCGTACCCGAGATAGGGCCCTGTGGGAGGTGAAGGACGGTGCGAAGCAGCGATGAGTCCGACTTCGGTGTGACCTGGCTGATGAGCATGTTCCACGCGGACTGGACCCATCACGGGCCCACGGCCGCCGATGCGGTCGGCTACCACCTCTGGGACGAACTGGACCCGGAGAGCGTCGTCGCGGTCCGGCGGGACGCGGCGCTGCTGCTGCGCCTGCCCTCGGCGACGATCGAGGCGCTGTGGCTGGCCGGCACGGAGGCCGGGCCGTCCTTCTTCTCCGGAGGGCGTACCGGTGTCACCTCGGGAACGCGGTGGATGGAGACGCTCACCGGCCTGTGCGACACCTGGCTGTCCCGGCACGCCGGGGGCGATGTGGCCGCCGCCGTCCCCGCCGAGTGGGACGGCGTGGAACTGGCCGACACGGTCCTTGCCGAGATCAAGGCGGCGGACTTCCTGCCGGACGAGGTCGGGCGGGCGCTGACCGAGTGCGCCCGCCGCTGCACACCGGACCTCGCGTTCCGCCTGCTGCTGCGGGCGATGCAACAGATCGGCACCGCGTCCGGCGCGGCGCTCTCGCCGGAGCACTACGCCCGGCTCGCGGCACTGGGCTCGGCGTTGCAGTACGGCGAGTTCGTGGTGTCGGAGGTGCAGCACCTGGTGGCGTGACCGACGGTGCCCCTGGCGCCCGGCCGGTGCCGCCAGGGGCACCGTCTTCTCATGCGCGGATGCGGAAGACGGGATGGTCCGCGGGCGCCGGCAGGGCGTCGAGGACGCCGGAGACCGTGGGCATGCCGCCGTAGCGTTCGCGATAGGCGGCGAGCAGCGGTGGGCGGTCGGGTTCCGGGACCTCCTCCACGGTGATCGTCTCGGTGCGGCCGCCGGTGGTGAGGCGGGCCTCGGGGGTGGCACGCAGGTTGAGGGCCCAGTCGCTGAGACCGCGGTAGGAGACGAGGTAGCGCTCGCCCTCGTGGTCCAGGACGGCCACCGGGACCGTGCGCTCGCGACCGGAGCGGCGGCCTATGACGGTGAGGCGGGAGATCATCGACCGCTGGAACAACGGGACCAGCCGGTTGGCTATGTGGCGCTGCATCCAGGGCGGCTTCAAATAGACGCGGGCGGTCATAATTCCCACGATAGGGTGATCCCGAGATTCTCGTAACCGTCGTGGAAGCGAACCCCGCATGACCTCGATGCGCACACCACGCCATCTGCTCGTCCGTGCGCGGGGCGCCGACTCACCGCTGTATCTCGCGGACGAGGAGGGCGCCGACGGCCTCTCCCGGTTCACCCGTTCCCTGCCGCTCGACGACCCCGGGCTCGGGCTGACCGGGTCCCTGGCCGAGCAGCTGACATCGTGGTCGCGGGCCCGCCCGGGGGGAGGGGCGACGTCCCGTCAGAAACTGCGCGGGTACGCGAAGCGGGGGCTGGAGGTCGCCCAGTCGCTGGCCCGGTACCTCGGGCCAGAGTGGGTCGTGCGGTACTGGGACGACGCGTACGCCACCGACAAGTTCGTCTGCTGGGGGTGCCGGCGACTGCACTGGTCCCTCGACGAGCACGACACGCCTCCGTACCCGCTCCGCGTCACCGTCGAGGGCGAGTACAAGTGGCACCCGCTCCGCGCGGAGGGGTTCGGGGACTTCGCTCCGGACGACCCCGCCGCCGGGCTGGACCTGTCCGACGAACTGGTCGCGGACCTGTACAGGTGGGCGGCCGACTTCGACGCCGGCATGGAGCGGTACCTGAACGACAGGGACGACACGAAGGACGACGCGAGGCGCGGGGAACTGGACCTGCGGGGCCGTGACCTGGCCGAGCGCCTGGCTCGTGAAGCGGGCCCGGCCAGGACCGTCACCTATGGCGGACTCGCCTGGGGGACGCCTCAGGCAACCGTCCGCCGCCCCGTACTCGCCCGTTCCGTCATCCGCGGCGGCAGCAGTGTCGACTCCGGTACGGCCGTCCCGTCCAGCTTCTTCATCAGGAGCTCGACCGCTCGCGCGCCCACCTCCGCCGACGGCAGCGCCACCGAGGTGATCGGGACGCGGACCGACTCGGCCAGTTCGTCGGGGCAGATCGCGGTGACCGACAGGTCGGCCGGGACGCGTAGGCCCAGTTGCTCGAAGGCGTCGACCAAGGGCTGCAGCAGGGGTTCGTTGTGGACGACCACTCCTGTCAGCGCAGGTTGCTCGCGCAGGAGTTGTTCGGCCACCTCGCGGGCGGCATCCGGCTCGCAGGGATGGACCGTCGACGACATCCCGCAGCGGTCCGCGGCGGCCGTGAAGCCCTGGACCACGCTCTGGGCGAAGGCGGTCTGCCGGACGTAGACCTCCGGCGGGGAGCCGACGAGGGCCACCACCCGGTGGCCCAGCCGCGCCAGATGCTCCACGCACGCCTCGCCCGCCGCCCTGAAGTCGAGGTCGACGCAGGTCAGACCCTCCGAGGAGACGGGGAAGCCGATCAGCACCGACGGCAGGTCCAGGGTGCGCAGCAACGGGAGCCGGGGATCGTCCAGTTGGACGTCCATCACGATCAGCGCGTCCACCAGTGCCGTGTCCGCGACCCGCGTCAGTCCGTGCTCGCCCTCGTCCTGGGTCAGCAGCAGCACATCGTGGTCGTACCGCCGGGCCGTCGTCACCACCGACACCGCGAACTGCATCACGGTCGGCACGTGGATCCCGGACCTCAAGGGCACGACCAGCGCCAGCACGTTCGACCGTCGGCCGGCCAGGGCACGGGCGCCCGCGTGCGGGCGGTAGCCCAGCTCGCGGATGGCGTCCTCGACCCGCTGCCGGGTCTCCTCGGAGATCGGGCGCTTGCCGCTGAGGGCGTAGGAGACGGTGCTGGGGGAGACCCCGGCCCGCCGCGCCACATCGGTGATCTTCACCATCAGCCCAGCTCCAGGGAGAGAAAGCCGGTCCCGGCCCGCGCCCGCGCCTCGCGCCCGCCCGCGGCCAGCCCCCAGGGAGCCGACGGGTCACCGCAGGACGCCCGCAGCGTGTCCCCTTCGCGTACGACGGTGAAGGCCACCTCGCCGACCCGCACCGTGACCTGCTCGCCCCGCCCGAGGCCGTACGCCCGCAGGGTCACCCCGTCGGCGTGGTCGTAGTCGGGCCGGTCGTCCACCGCTCCCACCGGGAGCACCGCGCCCGGCCTGACCAGCAGCGGCACGCTCAGGAAGTCATGCTTCTCGCGTATCCAGCGCGGCCCGGTCACCGTCTCGCCGGTCACGAAGTGGGTCCACGTGCCCTCGGGGACGTAGTAGGAGACCTCGCCCTCGTCGTTGAACACCGGCGCCACCATCAGGTCGGGGCCGAGCATGTACTGCCGCTCCAGATGCGCGCACCCGGGATCGTCCGGGAACTCCAGGACCGTCGCCCGCATCACCGGCACGCCCTCGGCGTGGGCGGTGCGCGCGGCCTCGTAGAGATACGGCATGAGCCTCAGCTTGAGGCGGGTGAAGTGCCGCAGCACGTCCACGGATTCCTCGTCGAACAGCCACGGCACCCGGTAGGAGGAGCTGCCGTGCAGGCGGCTGTGGGAGGAGAGAAGTCCGAAGGCCAGCCAGCGCTTGAACAGCGCCGGTGTCGGGGTGCCCTCGAAGCCGCCGATGTCGTGGCTCCAGAAGCCGAAGCCGGACAGGCCCAACGACAGCCCCCCGCGCAGCGACTCGGCCATCGACTCGTAGGTCGCCTCGCAGTCGCCGCCCCAGTGCACCGGGAACTGCTGGCTGCCCGCGGTCGCCGAGCGGGCGAAGACCACCGCCTCCTCCTCGCCGCGGTGCTTGCGCAGCACGTCGAAGACGGTCCGGTTGTAGAGGTAGGTGTAGTAGTTGTGCATCCGCTCCGGGTCCGAGCCGTCGGACCACTCCACGTCCAGCGGCACGCGCTCGCCGAAGTCGGTCTTGAAGCAGTCGACGCCCTGCGCGAGGAGAGCCTCCAGCTTGGCGGCGTACCAGTCGCGGGCGGCCGGGCTCGTGAAGTCGACCAGGGCCATGCCGGGCTGCCACAGGTCCCACTGCCACACGCTGCCGTCGGGGCGCTTCAGGAGATGGCCGAGCGCCTTGCCCTCCGCGAACAGGGGAGATCGCTGGGCGATGTACGGATTGATCCATGCCGAGACCCTGAGGCCACGGGCGTGCAACCGCGCGAGCATGCCCTCCGGGTCGGGGAAGACCCGCGGGTCCCACTGGAAGTCGCACCAGTTGAACTCGCGCATCCAGAAGCAGTCGAAGTGGAAGACGGACAGGGGCAGATCGCGCTCCCGCATGCCCTCGATGAACGACGTCACCGTCTCCTCGTCGTACGACGTCGTGAAGGACGTCGACAGCCACAGACCGAAGGACCAGGCGGGCGGGAGGGCCGGGCGGCCGGTGAGGGCCGTGTACTTGCGGATGATCTCCTTCGGGCTCGGGCCGTAGATGACGTAGTACGTCAACTCCTGGGTCTCGGCGCTGAACTGCACCCGCGAGACCGCTTCCGAGCCCACCTCGAAGGAGACCTTGCCCGGGTGGTCGACGAAGACGCCGTAGCCCGCGTCCGTCAGGTAGAACGGGACGTTCTTGTAGGCCTGTTCGGTGGCCGTGCCGCCGTCGGCGTTCCAGATGTCGACGACCTGGCCGTTCTTCACCAGCGGCCCGAAGCGTTCGCCGAGGCCGTACACCGAGGTGCCCACGCCGAGACCCAGCTGCTCGCGCAGGTAGTGGGCGCCCGACGCGTCCCGCATGATGCCCATGCCCTTGGGGCCGCTGCCGGTCAGCAGCCGGCCGCCCGCGAGGAAGTCGACCTGCCAGGTGTCCGTGCGGGCCACCCGGACCGACAGCGCGCCGGAGGTGAGGGTGGCGTGCTCCTCGTCGTACTCCGTGTGAGCCGTGAAGTCCTCTTTACGGACGTCGAACTGGGGCCCCTGCGGCTGCTCGCCCTCGAAGTGGGTGAAGGTGACGCCGATGACGTCGGGTATCGGGGCATGGGCGCTGATCGTCACGACCGGTCCCTTCAACAGGTCGCCGCGGCGGCGGATGGGCTGGGTCGGCGCGAGGATGTCCAGCCGGCCGTCCGATGCGGCGACCTCGTGGACCTGGGCCGGATGCGCCGCGGTGACGCCCTCGCGCAGCAACCAGTAGCCGTCGGTGAACTTCACGTGGGGGGTCCTTACTTCACGGCACCCACGGCGATACCGCGGGTGAGGGTTCGCTGGAAGACGAGGAAGAACACGATCGCGGGCAGAACGCCCAGCAGGGCGGCCGCGTTGGTCATCGTGGCGTCCATCAGGCGCTGGCCCTGGAGGACGCCGAGGGCCACCGACACCGTCTGGTTGTCGTTGGAGATCAGCATGACCAGGGGGAGCAGGAACTCGTTCCAGGTCCAGATGAAGAAGAAGACCAGCAGCACACCGAGGGTGGGGCGGCTGACGGGGACGACGATCCGCCACAGGACCTGCCACCGGTTGGCGCCGTCGATGCGGGCCGCCTCCAGGATCTCGCGGGGGAACTGGCCGAGGACCGCGGAGAGCAGATACGTGCCGAACGCCGCCTGGATCACCGTGAACACGATGATCACGCTCAACCTCGTGTCGTAGAGGCCGACTTCCTTGCTCAGGTAGTAGACCGGGTAGACCAGCGCCTCCTGCGGCAGCATGTTGGCGAGGACGAAGAAGGCGAGCACCCAGGTCCGGCCCTTGATGCGGCCGATGCCGATCGCGTAGGCGTTCAGGACGGACAGGATCACGGCCAGTACCGCCACCGAGCCGCTGATCAGGACCGAGTTGACCAGCTTCTGCCCGAAGTCGACCCGTTCCCAGAAGTCCTTGATGCCGGTCGTGTACAGGCCGTCGGGGAGGCTGAGGGGGCCGTTCTGGGCGTACTCCGTGGGCGACTTGAAGGCGTTGACCGTGACGATCAGGAACGGCACGATCATGAACAGGGCCGCGATGCACAGGGCGATCAGGACCGGGTAGCGGCGCAGGGCGGTGGTCATGAGTCGGTCCTCTCCTGGAGCCGCAGACCGATCAGGGAGAGCGCGAGGATGAGCACCGTCAGCACGGTGGAGATCGCGGCGCCGTAGCCGACCTGCGTCTTCTCGAAGAACGTGGTGAAGGAGAAGTAGGAGGGCACGTCGGTGGCGCCGCCGGGCCCGCCCTTCGTGAGCACGTACACCGCGCCGAACACCTTGAGCGCGGCGATCGAGCACCAGGTGAGGACGACGTAGATCTCCGGCCGGATCTGGGGCAGCGTGATGTGCCAGAAGCGGCGCCACCAGCCGGCGCCGTCCAGTTCGGCCGCCTCGTACAGCTGGGGGTCGACGCGCTGCAGGCCCGCCATGAAGACGACCAGTGGGAAGCCCAGCTGGACCCAGATCATGACGCCCATGACGCTGTAGAGCGCGAGGTCGGGGTCGCCCAGCCAGTCCTGCTGCCAGGAGCCGAGGCCGATCGCCTTCAGGAGCGCGTTGAGCGAGCCGTTGTCCGGGGCGAGGATCCAGCTCCAGACGATGCCCGCGACCGCGATCGGCAGCACCTGGGGCAGGTAGAAGCAGGCGCGGAGAACGGCGGCTGTTCTGGATCCGAAGTGCTTGCCGACGTAGTCGAACAGGGCGGCGGCGAGGACCAGTCCGAGGGCCGTGGGGATCGCCGCCATCGCCACGACCATGAACAGGCTGTGCCGGAAGGACGCCCAGAACTCGGAATCGTCCATCAGCTCGCGGTAGTTGGCGAGTCCCGACCACTCGGGGGAGCCCACGCCCTGCCAGTCCGTGAAGCTCACGTACGTGTTCATCACGAACGGCAGGACGATGACCGCGAGGAAGGCGAGGGCGCCCGGCAGGAGGAAGAGGGCGTAGGAGTCGCGGGGGCGGCGCGGGGGCCGTACGGCGGCGCCCTTGCCGGCCGCCCGCGCACTGCGCTCGACGGTCACCGTCATTGCTTCGGTGCGCCCTTGTCGTAGGCCTCCTGGAGATCGCTGAGGTAGCCGTCGGGCTTCTCGCTGCCCGTGATCAGCTTCTGGGTCCCGGAGACGAGGACGTCGTAGAAGCCGGGGACCGGCCAGTCGGGGTAGAAGGCCAGGCCGTCGTTCTTGGAGAGGGTGTTGAAGTCGTCGATCAGGGTCTTCGACTGGGGGTCGGTGATGGCGGCGGCGTCGGCCGCGACCGGGACGCCGCCGGAGTTGCCGAGCAGGTTCTGGATCTTCTTCGACATGGTGATGTCGATGAAGTCGTAGGCGAGGTCCTTGTTCTTCGAACCCTTCGGTACGACCCAGAGGTTGCCGCCGGAGCCGAGGGTGAGCTTCGAGTCGGGCCACCGGAAAGTGCCCCAGTCGAACTTGTTGTCCGTCTTGAAGCGGCCGTACCACCAGCTGCCGGAGAACAGGATCGGCGCCTTGCCGGAGGTGAAGGAGACGCCGGCCGCCTCTTCGTTCTGGCCGCTGGAGGACTTGCTGAAGTAGCCCTTCTGCACCCAGCCGGCGAAGGTCTCGGCGCCGTACGTCCAGGCCGTGTCGTGGAAGTCCGTCCTGCCCTTGTAGAGCTGGTAGGCGTCGACCCACGAGCGGTCGGCCTTCGACAGCGCCAGCTGGTAGAGGTACTGCTGGGCCGGGTAGGCGGCGCCGCCGTTGGCGAGGGGGGTGACCTTGTTCTCGACGAACGTGTCCATCGCGGCGGTCAGTTCGTCGAAGGTCTTCGGCTCGGCGATGCCGTACTTCTTGAAGAGGTCCTTGTTGTAGTAGACCAGCGTGTACTCGGCGTAGTTGGGGACGCCGTACCACTTGCCGGAGCCCATCACGCCGTTGGTGTCGTAGAGGCTCGTCGTGCGCACGCTCGGGCTGAGCTTCTTGTCCCAGCCGCGCTTGGCCGCCTCGTCCGTGAGGTCGGTGAGCAGGCCCTGCTTCGAGAGCAGGCCCGCGGTCGCGTTGCCCTTGTTGTACTCCATGAGGTCGGGCGCGTCCGAGGAGTTGAGGACCATCGGGGCGGTCTTCTGGATCTGGTCGAAGCTCTTCTCCTCGAACTCCACCTTCACACCGGGGTGCGTGGCCTCGAACTCCTTGATCGCCTCCTTCCAGGCGATGCCCATCGCGCTGGTCGGACCCTCGTAGTGCCAGAGCCTGAGTGTCTTGCCGTCGGAGGACCCGCTGTCCGATCCCCCGCAGGCTGTCAGCAGCAGTGATCCGCTCAGGATCACCGCCGCACCCACCACACGCCTTCGTGCCGTCAACATCCCGTACCTCCGGGGAGTCGGATGGTGCTTCGGGCCGGGCGCCACGCAGGGGTCGTCGATTCGACTCGATTCGACGACGCCTGTCGAAGCGCTTCGACGAAGGAACGTATGCGGCGCCTTTGAAGGTCGTCAATGGGTTATGCAGGATCAGGTGAAGCGATTCGACGACTTGGTCGGGGTGAGGGTGGGCGTCATGCTGTCGGGGGTGTGGCGTGGGTGTGGGCGGCCGGGCCGACATGAGGGTGGTCGGCGTTGCGGCTGTGGTGATCGTGGCCCGGTGTTGTAGGTGGTTCGGCCGGTGCGAGAGCGGTTACCAGGGCTGCGGTGGCTGTGGTGGTCGGGGTGCCATGGCGGGTCGCGGGCGAGAGGTGGTCGGCTGTCCGGCCGTCGGCCGTGTAGCCACGGGCGGCCGGGCCGACACAGGGGCGGTCGTCAGGGCCGTGCGGCTGTGGTGGTCGGGGTGCTGGAGTGGGGCGTGGGCGTGTCGTGCGCGGTTGTCTGGCCGACGCGAGTGTGGGCGGCAGGTTTGTCGCCGTCGGGGCTGGTCGGGGTGCTGGAGTGGGGCGTGGGCGTGTCGTGCGCGGTTGTCCGGTTTCCGACGCGAGTGTGGGCGGCAGGGTCGTCGCCGTCGGGGCTGGTCGGGGTGCTGGAATGGGCCGTGGGCGGCTCGTGCGCGATCGTCTGGCCGACGCGAGCCTGGGCGGCCGGTTTGTCGGCGTCGCGGTGATCAGGGTGCTGGAGTGGGCCGTGGGCGGCTCGTGCGCGGTCGGCCGGGTGGCACGAGTGCGGTCATCAGGGCCGTCGCCGCCGCGATGATCGGGACGCCGTAGCCCGCCGTCGGTGAGACGTGTTCCACCGTCCAGCCGCCCGCCGCGCTGCCGCAGGCGATTCCGCCGAGCAGGCCGGTCACCGCGAGGGTCATGCCCTCGTTGAGGCGGCCGGGTGGGGTGCGCCGCTGGATCAGGGTCATCCCGGTGACCATCGTCGGGGCGGTCGCCATCCCGGCGATCAGCAGCGCGCCCGCCAGGGCGAGCAGGGAACCGGTGAGGGAGGCGGCCAGCAGGGGGAGCGTCAGCAGGGTCGTCATGGCGACGATGCACCACACGTACCGGTCCTCGGCGGATCCGGTCCGTCGCATCGCCCCGTAGACCAGTCCCGCCGCGCACGAACCGGCCGCCTGGAGCGCGAGCACGATCCCGGCCGCCGAGCGGTGTCCCTGCGCGTCGGCGAAGGCGATGGTGACGACCTCCATCGAGCCGAAGACGGCACCCATGGCAAGGCAGACGGCGAGCAGCGGCGGGATGCCGGGGGAGCGGAAGGGCGCCTGCGAAGGCCCGTGCTTCCGCACCGGCGGTTCCGTCGCACGTTGCGCGGCGAACACCAGCACGCCCGTCACCAGCAGCACCACCCCGGCCAGCGTGCCCGCCTCCGGGAAGAACGCCGTGCACAGGAAGGTCGCGAGGACCGGGCCCAGCATGAAGCCCGCCTCGTCCACGGCCTGCTCGAAGGAGTTCGCGACATGGAGGGCCTTCTCGTCGCCGGCGAGGAGGTGAGCCCAACGGGCACGCGACATGCCGCCGAGGTTGGGCGTGGTGGCGGTGGCGGCGTACGAGACGAAGAGCGTCCACGCCGGTGCGCCGAGGCGGACGCACAGCAGCAGCGCCAGCGAACCCAGTGCGGCGAGCACCGTCGCCGGTACGGCGATCTTGGCCTGTCCATGTCGGTCGACGAGCCGCGCGGTCCACGGGCCGACCACCGCCGTCGCTGCGAGGCCCGCCGCGGTGACGGCGCCGGCGAGGGCGTACGACCCACGCGTCCCCGCGATCATGACGACCGCGCTGACGCTGAACATGCCCATGGGCAGGCGGGCGAGAAGGTTCCCGATGGTGAAGGCGCGGGCTCCGGGGGTGGCGAGAAGACGGCGGTAGGGACCGGGGTCGCGCGGGGCCCGGGAACTCCGTGTGGTTCGTGGGCTGAAGTCGACGACGACGAGGGCGTCGGCGGTCGTGGTGAACATCGTTCGGTCCGGTTGCGGCATGCGCCTACCGTCGCGTGGAGACGATCAAGGGGTCCAACACCTTCTCCGTGCCGATTCACGCACCTGTGTTGTAAGTTCGCCAAATGTCCGTGCCCAACCCGAGTCGCAGCCCGAGTCCCGGCCCCCGCTCCCACCACCTCGACCCACGTCTCCTGCGCGCCTTCCTCGCCGTCGCCGACGAGCTCCACTTCACGCGCGCGGCGGCCCGGCTCTACGTCGCCCAACAGGCGCTCAGCCGTGATGTGCGGCGGCTGGAGCGGGAGCTGGGTGCGGAGCTGTTCGTGCGCACGACCCGGCAGGTGACACTGACCGGCGACGGCGAGCGGCTGGTGCCGTACGCCCGCCGGGCCCTGGAAGCCCAGGACGAGCTGCTCGCCGCCTTCGCGCAGGCCCGCCCGCTGCTCGTGGACCTGAACTTCCCCGACCAGGCCACCGCCCGCGCCGTGCTGCTGCGGGCCCGGGCACTCGCCCCCGAGCAGGAGCTGATGGCCCGCTACGAGAGCGGGCTGACCGGCGCCGCGGGCGAGCTGTTGGCCGGTCGCCTCGACGCGTCCTTCGGCCGGTTCGCCGGTCTCGACCCGGCGCTGCGGGCGGGCCTGGACCACCAGCCCGTGCGCTTCGAGCCCATGGCCGTGGTCCTGCCGGAGGACCACCCGCTGGCCTCCCTGGAGCGGGTGCCGCTCGCCGCCCTGGAGGGCGAGACCGTGTACGCGGGGGCCGGAAATCCGCGTACTCCGGAATGGACCGATCTCGCTCGTCGGCTGTTCGAAGGACGGGGCATCGACATCGCCCCGCCGGCCCCGCTCGCGGTCGGCGACGAGGAGTTCCAGCGGATCATGGCGAAGACCCGGAACCCGATTCTCGCGGTCGTGGATTTTCCGGCCATGCCCGCCACCGTGCTGCGTCCGCTGGTCGACCCGGTACCTCTGTCGCCCGTGTCGCTGGTGTGGCGCAGGGGGCTGACGCATCCAGCGTTCGACGCCCTTCGGCGCGCCGCAATCGAACTCTCCGTCGAACATGACTGGCTTCGTCGACCCGCCGATGGATGGATTCCAGCCACTGATTTGCTCGATATGAACATCCACAAATGACACGTGGCAATCACACTTCCTCCGCGTGCGCTACATTCGTGATCTGAGCACGGTGTGGTAAAGGGGGCGCTCGGATCGGGTGGGGGCCCGGTTCAGCCGACGTGTGCTCAAGGTCGAGAGCGCGCCCAGAACAGTCCGTGGGGGATGTGCGTGCGCGTGAAGAACGTAAAAAAGTGGCGAGAAGACGCCCAACCGGAGTGGCCCGAGGCTGCATCAGGCACCCAGGACATACCGACAGCTGGGGGTACTACCCAGACGTTTTCGGAAACCGGTGAAACCGGTACAACCGGAGTGCGGGACGACGACGGGAACCGGGACTTCCCCGGGGCGCCGAGAGTGGACCGCGGCGAGGGTGCCCCGGAGCCGGCAGGCCGCAGAGCCGTCGTACGCGATCCGTGGGACGAGTCCGGCAGCGGTGCCAGTCACGCACACGATCCGCACGAGGTGACCGTCCAGCTCGACGGGGTCGGCCTGAACGGCGACGACCGCGTCGAGGGCCGCCCCGGAGGCGAGGGCGGGTCCGAGAGCTCCGACGGCCCGGTGTTCGTCGACGAGTCGGGCCGGCGCAGCCGCCGCTTCCGCCGTATCGGCATCGCCGTCGGTCTGGCCTGCGCGGTCTACGCCGTCGTCATCGTCGTCACCCTGCTGTCCGGCAACTCCAACGCGCCCTGGCTCCCCATGACCGGCCCGAAGGACGACGCCCCGGCCGGCAAGGTCGACACCAGTCCGATGCCGGCCGAGTCCACCAAGCCCTCCGTCCCCGCAGGGGTGATCCCGGGGACCACCCCGACGGTCAGCGGCGGGGTGACACCGGCCCCCGGGGCCAGCGGCACCGCGCCCGGAGCCACCGTGAACCCGGGCAAGCCGGGGACGTCCGCCGATCCGTCGGCGACCGCGACCCAGCCCGGCGGCAACCCGTCGGTCAGCGCCGATCCCTCGACGCAGCCGACCCAGTCGGTCACCCCGCCGCCCAGCCCCTCGGTCACCCCGCCCGTCACCACCAGCCCCGACCCCTCGGTCGCCCCGACCGAGACCACGGGCGGCGGCAGCGCAGGACCCGGCACGGTGGCCGACGGACCACCCTCACCCGTGCCCGTGGCGTCGGAGACTCCCGGCACGACGGCTCCCGTGCCCTCCGGCGCTCCGTTAGCCTCCCCGTCTCCGGAGCACATTCTGTGATGCCGCCGCACCAGTCCCGGCACGGCGGCCGACGGCCCGCCGTCGCCCGTCGCGTCGGAGACCTCCGGTACGCCGGCTCGGGTGACTTCCGGCGTCCCGTTGTCTTCCTCGTCCCCGGAGCACCTTCTGTGAGGGCATCCCGCGATCGCCGTGCGGGGGCCGCACCTGGGGCCTCTGCCGGCTCGGCCGCCTCATCGCCCGTCTGCTCGCTCGTCGCGTCGGAGGTCTCCGGCACGACGGCTCCCGAGCCCTCCGGCGCCCCGCTCTCCTCCCCGTTCCCGGAGTACGTCCTCTAATGGCATCCCGAACCCGCCGCCCGGGGGCCGCACCAGGAGCCCCCGACGGCTCCAGGCGCCGTCGCCTGCCCATGCGCCTGCTGCTGCCCGTGCTCATCCTCGTCGCACTGATGGCGATGCTGATGCTGCGCGGCTACGTCCACAGCGAGATCCTCGCCGACCACCGCATCCAGTCCGAGGCCTCCACCGACAAGGTGCCGGAGAAGATCCTCGACGGCGGCCCGGTGATCGACACCCGCAGCGGCCGCACCACCAGCCTGAAGATGCCGGACCACCGGCTCGTCCTCACCTTCGACGACGGTCCCGACCCGACCTGGACCCCCAAGGTCCTGGACGTCCTCAAGGAGCACCACGCCCACGCGGTCTTCTTCGTCACCGGCACCATGGCCTCCCGCTATCCGGACCTGGTCAAGCGCATCGTCGCCGAGGGCCACGAGATCGGGCTGCACACCTTCAACCACCCCGACCTGTCCTTCCAGTCCGAGAAACGCATCGACTGGGAGCTGTCCCAGAACCAGCTCGCCCTCGCCGGCGCCGCCGGCATCCGCACCTCGCTCTTCCGCCCGCCGTACTCCTCCTTCGCCGACGCCATGGACGACAAGTCCTGGCCGGTCACCCAGTACATCGGCACCCGCGGCTACATCACGGTCGTCAACAACACCGACAGCGAGGACTGGCGCAAGCCGGGCGTCCAGCAGATCCTGCGCAACGCCACCCCGAAGAACGGCAAGGGCGCGATCGTGCTGATGCACGACTCCGGCGGCGACCGCCACCAGACGGTCCAGGCGCTCGACCGGCTTCTGCCCGACATGCAGCACAAGGGCTACGAGTTCGACAACCTCACCGAGGCACTCGACGCGCCCACCGCGCACACCGCCGTCGCCGGCCCCGAGCTGTGGAAGGGCAAGGCGTGGATCTTCCTCGTCCAGGCCTCCGAGCACATCACCGACGTCCTCGTCGTCGGTCTCTCGATCATCGGCTCCCTGGTCATCGCCCGCTTCGTCCTCATGCTGCTGCTCTCGGGCATCCACGCCCGCCGGGTGCGCCGCAAGGACTTCCGCTGGGGAGAGCCGGTCACCCAGCCGGTGTCGGTGCTGGTCCCGGCGTACAACGAGGCCAAGTGCATCGAGAGCACCGTCCGTTCACTGATGGCGAGCGAGCACCCCATCGAGGTGCTGGTCATCGACGACGGTTCGAGCGACGGCACCGCCCGGATCGTCGAGGCGATGGGCCTGCCGAACGTCCGGGTCGTACGCCAGCTGAACGCGGGCAAGCCGGCGGCGCTGAACCGCGGTCTGGCGAACGCCCGTCACGACATCATCGTGATGATGGACGGGGACACCGTCTTCGAACCTTCCACGGTCCGCGAGCTCGTGCAGCCCTTCGGTGACCCGCGCGTGGGAGCCGTGGCCGGCAACGCCAAGGTCGGCAACCGGGACTCCATGATCGGCGCCTGGCAGCACATCGAGTACGTGATGGGCTTCAACCTCGACCGCCGGATGTACGACGTCCTGCGCTGCATGCCGACGATCCCCGGCGCGGTCGGGGCGTTCCGCCGCTCCGCCCTGGAACGCGTCGGCGGCATGAGCGACGACACGCTCGCCGAGGACACCGACATCACGATGGCCATGCACCGGGACGGCTGGCGCGTGGTCTACGCGGAGAAGGCGCGCGCCTGGACGGAGGCACCGGAATCGGTGCAACAGCTCTGGTCCCAGCGCTACCGGTGGTCGTACGGCACCATGCAGGCGATCTGGAAGCACCGGAAGGCACTGGTGGAACGGGGCCCGTCGGGCCGCTTCGGCCGCGTAGGCCTGCCCCTGGTCTCTCTGTTCATGGTGGTGGCGCCCCTGCTGGCCCCCCTGATCGACGTATTCCTTCTCTACGGCGTCGTCTTCGGCCCGACCGAGAAGACGATCGTGGCCTGGCTGGGCGTCCTCACGATCCAAGTGGTCTGCGCCGCCTACGCGTTCCGGCTGGACCGGGAACGCATGACACACCTGATCTCGCTGCCGTTGCAGCAGATCCTCTACCGCCAGCTCATGTACGTCGTGCTGCTCCAGTCCTGGATCACGGCCCTCACCGGAGGCCGCCTGCGCTGGCAGAAGCTGCGCCGCACGGGAGTCGTCGAGGCACCGGGCGGACCGGTGCAGAGGCAGCGGACGCCCAAGGGCAGTGACGAACGGAGGCCGGTCGGATGACGCAGGAGTACACGGCGGGTCAGCGGGAACATCGCGGGGTGGTTCCTCCACCCAAGGCGCCCGGCCGTGACCGCTATCTGGACCTTCTCCGCTCCCTGGCGCTGGTCCGCGTGGTCCTCTACCACCTCTTCGGCTGGGCGTGGCTGACCGTACTGTTCCCGTCGATGGGCGTGATGTTCGCGCTGGCGGGCTCGCTGATGGCGCGCTCGCTGAACAGGCCGACCCTGAGCGTGATCAGGGGCAGGATCCGCCGACTCCTGCCTCCGCTGTGGGCGTTCAGCGCGGTGGTGCTGCCGCTGATGTTCGTCGGCGGCTGGAAGCTCTCGGAGGACCCGGACCACAGCGGCACCTGGGGCCTCCTGGAGCTGGTCAACTACGTCATCCCGATCGGGGCACCGCCGTACCCCTGGGAGGTCGGCTTCCCGAAGGACCTGCTGGAAAGCACGTGGGCGGACCAGGCGGTGGGCCCGCTGTGGTACCTCCGCGCGTATCTGTGGTTCGTGCTGGCCTCCCCGCTGCTGCTGTGGGCGTTCCGCAGGGTGCCGTGGGCGACCCTGCTGGCACCGCTGGCCCTGACGGCCGTGGTGGGCACGGGGCTGGTGACGATCCCCGGCGAACTGGGCAACGCGGTCACCGACTTCGCGGTCTACGGCAGCTGCTGGGTCCTCGGTTTCGCGCACCACGAGGGGGTGCTGGCGAAGGTCCCGCGCTACCTCGCCGTCTCCGGTGCGGTCATGGTGATGGCCTTCGCCCTGTGGTGGGCGTCCGGTCATCTGGGCCCCGAGGGCTGGGACCTGAACGACATCCCGCTGGCCCAGGCGGCCTGGTCCTTCGGTTTCGTGGTGATCCTGCTCCAGTACTCGCCTTCGTGGCAGGAGCTGCCGGGCCGGCTGGCCCGCTGGGACAAACTGGTGACCCTCTCCAACAACCGGGCCGTCACCATCTACCTCTGGCACAACCTGCTGATCATGGCCACGGTCCCGATCATCGACCTGGCGTACCGCCTCCCCTTCATGCAGAGCGACCGCGCGGTCGCGGCGCTCGACGCGACGGACATGCTCTGGATGTTCTTCCTGGTCTGGCCACTGATCGGACTCGCGATCCTGGCATTCGGGTGGATCGAGGACCTGGCGGCGAAGCGCAGGCCGAGGCTGTGGCCGAACGGTTCACGGCGGGGTCGAGCCCGCTCCGCGGTGACCACGACCCACGGATCCTGACGACTTCGGGCTCCGCCTCCCTGCGCGGGAGGCGGAGCCCAGCCGTGTCATCCGATGGAGAGGCGTGTCGGCCAGTACGTGTTCGGGTTGATGACCTGCGTGCCGGAGCCTGACAGGGTGGTTCTGCCACCCGGGTGGAACTTCACGGCCCCGTTGGCCGCGACGGCCCAGATGTCGGGGATGCCGTCGCTGTTGGCGTCAGTTGTGCCCATCAGCAGCGGAACGTCGGTGGTGTACCAGCCGGAGGCGCCGTACACGGTGTCGATCTTGTCCGCGGAATTCGCTGCGGAGGCCAGGGAGTTGATGTCGGTCCCTCCACCGCTCGCGGCGATTCCCTTGCGGAACAGCAGCCGCCCGGACGTGTCGGTGCGGTAGACCATGTCGGCGACACCGTCACCGCTGACGTCCATGACGATCGCCAGATCACGGCTGGTCCACCCGCCGGACAGGCGGAAGGCCTGGTCGATCGTCGCTCCGTGGTATCCGGTGAAGGCCCACAACTCGTCGCCGGCAGTGGCGAAGAAGTCGGTGCGTCCGTCGCCGGTGATGTCCCCGGTGGCCACGATCTGCGTCAGGGCCGAAGGGCTCGGGGCGCCCGACGGCAGCAGGATCTCCTGCCGCCTGTCGATGTTCACCGCACCGTAGCCGTCGCCCGGATAGACCCAGAGCCTGCCGCCCACCCGGACGACGAGATCCTGAAGGCCGTCCCCGCCGTAGATGTCACCGTTGTGGGTGATCAGGGCGCCCTTGAAGTGGCCTTTCGGGGCGGCGACGTACGGGGGCAGATTGTCGTTGCCGTTGGGATCCTTGTCGGGGTTCGGCCAGTAGGCCCCGGGCATCGAGTAGTTCAGGTCGCCCGAGCCCTTGTCCGTATCGGTCGTTGTCGCCTCTGAGGGGTACAGCGCGAGATACCCCTCGTCGGTGACGGCCATCATGTCGGGGAACTGGTCACCGGTGAAGTCGCCGGGCTTGTCGGCCTGGTCGCGCGGAGTGACGTAGAAGAAGTACCTGGTCGGCTCAGAGACGTTGCCGGCGGCGTCAACGGTCCGGACGTAGAGCACGTTGGGCCCGGCGGCGGGTGGCTTGGCGTTGCCGAGGGGGGAGACGAGGAGGGTGGACGCGCCGTCGGTGCGCGGCAGATTGCCGCTGTAACTGGCTGAGTTGTAGCCGTACTCGTAACGCACGACATCCTTGTTCAGGGCGCGCATGAAGAAGGTGCCGGCGGTACCGAACTTCTTGACGGACCACTTGCTGTCCTCGCCACCGCTGCCGAAGCCGTTCTGACTGGCGTCCGCGTTCGGGAAGTCGGTGGAGCTCACCACGGGGGGGCGTGGCGCGGTGGTGTCGAGGACGAAGCGGCAGGGCGTCTTCGGGTACCAGCCGGAGCTAGCGTCCGCGTCGTCGCCAGCCCGGACTCGCCAGGAGTATGTGCTGCCGCTCTTGAGCTTGCTGGTGGCGAACCCGTCGGTAGTGCGCAGTGCCGTGCTGGTGTCGCCGCTTGCGGACACTCTGCCAGTCGACTTCAGTAGGTCGCCGGTCTCATTCCACTTTGTCATCTCCCACAGGTCGAAGTCGAAGTAGTCGAGGTTCTTGTCCTTGTCCGTGGCCTTGGCCGTGAAGGTCAGATCGCCGGAGCCCATACGGACGTAGGGCTTCGTGGTGGTGCATTTGCCGTCCGGGCCGAGGTCCAGGGAGTCGGAGACGATCGATGGTTTGCGGTTGTAGACGAGTTCGAGCACAGGCGGGTGGTCGTTGCCGTCGGCCACGAACTTCTTCCACGCGTACTGGGAGTCCTCATCCCGGGCACGCATCCCGAAGGTGATCGTGTCCGCCCCTTTGTCGGCTCTCTTCTGCGCGCCCTTCTTCACATCGAAGGTCTCGAAGGCGTCGCGGCAGCCGGACTTGTAGCCGTGCGCGAAGCTCTTGGTGGCCAGTTTGTTTCCGTCATGCAGTTCGGGCGCGTTGTCCCAGTTTGTGTGTGAGTTGATCTCGCTCGTCAGGTGCACGCTCATCGAGCGTGCCTGGCAGGACCACGAGTAGGTCTCCAGCATCCGCAGCTTGGCGGTGGTGATCTGCGTGCCCTTGAGGTCCTTGTCGAACTGGATGTTGAAGAACGACCGCGAGGTTCCCCAAGTGTCGGACTCGAAGCCGACGCGTGCCTCGTGCGTGCCGCCCTTGTTGAAGCCCTTGCCGTTGTAGAACGTGGCCTTGGGATGACGGTCGTAGGCGGTGGTCCAGCTCTGGGTGTGCTTCTTCACCGAGGGGTCGATGAAAACCGGGTAGGCCGTGGCCGGATCGCTGAGGAAGTCCTGATCAGGCGTGAGGGTCCACTGGCCTGTGGACAGATCGGCTTTCACCAGGTCGCCACGCGAATTGGGCGAGGGTCCATCCAGGGAGGGCAGGCTCAGTGACGCGGCGGACCCGGTCTGGGACGGCGCTGGGGTCGGCTCGGCGGGGACTGACGGCAGCGGGGACTCCGAAACGTCCGGTGCCGGGCCGTCGCTGGCCGAGGGGAGAACCTCGACGTCGGTGTCCCTCTGCTCGTCGGACTCGACTTCCTCCTCCTCCGGCGGGCTGGGAGTGTCCGAGGGCGTCTCGATCGGGGAGTCCGTCGGATCCGGGGACTCCGCCTCGGTCGGCTGGGCCGTGGCCCCCACCTGTCCGTCCGTGACCGCGGGGGATCCGCTGCTGTCCCACATCAGCGGAGTCGGGGACACGGCGACCTCGTCATTGGACAGGTTCACCGCGCTGACCATTCCTGACAGCGGATCCAGGCGGAAGGAGAGATCGCTGGAGTGCAGGCCGTAGGTCATCTGCCGGACGTGCGGGTCGGACGCGGCCTGCCGGTTCTTCACCACGAGTGTCTGGCCGAAGCCGTCGTCGTCCGCCGTCAGCACCAGGTCGCCGCCCGGGAAAATCTCCGGGTACAGGATGCGACTGCCGTCGACGATCGGCGTCGGTATGGAGCCCGGCCAGGTCAGCTGGATGGTGTGGTCACCACTGTCGCCGACATACAGAGTGGCCAGGGGAGTTCCGGTGTCGGCGGCGGCGGACTTCACCAGGGAGACGCGCTGCACGGTCGAGCGGGAGGAGCGCTCCTCGCCGCGTTCCTCCGACCCTGCGAAGAACACCATCCGGGTGTTGGTGGCCTTCGGCTCCCAACCCTGCGCGGTGCGGTGCAGGTTCGGGTCGATCCTCTTCCACTCGCCGTCCACTTTGGCCCGGATCGGGGAGGAGTACAGCTGCTTCGCCATCCGGCCGTCGGGCCGGGCCCATGTCGTGGAACGTGCGGTGCGAGCCGCGGTCACCTCGATAGACTTTCCCGTCTTCGCGGCCCGGGTGAGCGCGACGGATTCGGTGACCATCGGAGTGCTTCGGCCGCGGGCACTGTCGTTGTGGGCGTCGTCGGACAGCCGGAAGCCGGCGTAGACGATGCCGGTCGTGGTGACCGCGGCGGCGAGCAGTGCCGCTCCGGCCCGACGGCCGGGCAGGCGGCGCCGGTTGTGCGTCATCGGGCGGGTTCCCCTTCCCCCTCGTGTGGCCAGCAGATGATGACCTATGGGGGAACTGTCGTCATCCTGTGGAGATCCTCGGGGCTGCCTCCGTAGCGCGAGCGCGCTGCGCCGGAGAGAGTGTCGAGCGCCTCATGGCGCGCGCTCGTAAATGAATAGGAAGTGGGGCAACTTGACCCCGTCGACATGTCTTATGTCGCAAGGGGCCCGAGTTTTCCCCAATGGGCAATAAAGGGGAAGTCAATCCCACGTAAAGCGAATTCCTGCTTTCGGGAGTATTCACAGCGTAATGGCGCGTTACGCACGGTGACGATCATCACATCGGTCCGTCGCGTCTGGTGTTTCTTCACAGAGTGATCACAGAATCTGTGCTCTCTGATAAGTCGTCACGCGTGGTCCTTCACCGGCCCGCTTCAAGTGGTCCGGGGGGACCTGGTCGTGTTCGATCGACTTTCGCATGCTCGCAGGCGCCGTTTGGCGCACGCAGTCGTCCCGGTAACGGCCGCGGTGCTGCTGGTTGGGCTGCTTCCCGCACAGGCGATGGCGCTCCCTCCGGACCCGGCGCAGGCGGAGGTCGGCCGCGAGACACTGACCTTGGAGCAACTCAAGAAGGAAGAGCCGATCCCAGGCGAAGAATTCAGCCTGGACCGCCCAACACTGCGGGCCAAGGTGCCCAAGGACCAGCTCGAAGCGCCGGCCGGCACGACGACCACTCCCGCCGGGACGCAGCCAGTTTTTTTCGGTTCGTCCACCACAACGGCCTCGGCCCGAACCGCCGGACGGGAAGTGGAACAGGCGGCGCTGACACCTGCCGGCAGTCTGCCGGTGAGCCTCGGTCAGGCGACCGACCAGCCGGCGCCGACGGGCACGTGGCAGGTCACGATCCCGCAGCGCACCACTCCGACGGGCCAGGGCGTCGACGGCGCCGTCATCGTCGTGGAAGCCCCCGCCGGAGGGGCAGTCCCGATCTCCGTGAAGCTGGACTACGCCAAGTTCGAGAATCTCTACGGCGCCGACTGGGCATCCCGGCTTCGCTTCGTGCAGTTCCCCGACTGCTATCTGACGACGCCTGACGACGAGGCGTGCCAGGCCTACGAGGAACTGGAGACCACGAACGACACTGCGTCGGCATCGCTCACGGCCACGGTCGACCCGGCAGCCGACGGCACGGTGACGCCTGCCTCGGCGAAGTCCGTAAAGCCCTCGAACTCAGGTGTTGTCCAAGCGGCTTACCGAAAGGCAATACCGGTCGCCACCGCAGGCAGTGGCACGGCAGTCATGGGTGCGGTCGACTCCGGCACCGGTGGCGGCGGCTCCTTCAAGGCGACCCCCCTTGCATCGGACGGCAAGTGGGCGGCGGGTGGATCATCGGGCGCGTTCAGCTGGTCCTATCCGCTCACCGTGCCGAACCCGCCCGCGGGGCCGACTCCCTCGATCTCCTTCAACTACAGCTCGCAGAGCGTGGATGGCCGTACTTCTGTTTCCTCGCCCCAGGCCTCCTGGATCGGCGAGGGCTGGTCGTACGACCCCGGCTACATCGAGCGCCGCTACCGCGCCTGCGAGGACGATCGCAAGACCCTCAAGGCCGGAACTCCCAACAACACGGCCAAGAAGGACAAGACCTCCGACCTGTGCTGGGTGTCGTACAACGCGGTGATGTCGCTGGGCGGTAAGACCACAGAGCTGGTCCGGGACGCGGCATCCGGCAGTGACCCCGAAAAGGATGCCGAGATCTACCGTCCCCAGCAGGACGACGGTACCCGGGTCGAACACCGCGTGGGCGGCACCAACGACGACAACAACGGTGAGTACTGGGTCGTCACCACCACAGACGGCACCCAGTACTACTACGGCCAGAACGCGGTGGGTGGAGGCCACGGGACCACCAACTCCGTCTCCACCGTCCCGGTCTTCGGTAACCACTCGGGCGAGCCGTGCCACGCGACGGCCTTTGGCGACTCCCGCTGCGGCGCCGGCAAACAGCAGGGATGGCGCTGGGGCCTGGACAAGGTCGTCGATGTCAACGGCAACACGATGATCGTCAACTGGAAGCAGGAAACCAACTACTACGCCGTCCGTGAGAAGTTCAAGTCGCCCGAGCAGTACGACCGTTACGCCTATCCAGCGTCCATCGAGTACGGCATGCGACCCGACGGCCTGACCAAGCCGTCGGCGACCGTGGACTTCGGAGTCAAGCAGCGCTGCCTCAAGTCGGACACGGCCTGCGCCGCGGCCAACTTCGACAAGACCGACGACCCGGGCGCCTATCGTCCCTGGTGGGACACTCCCGGCAACCTCAACTGCAAGTCCACGTCCAAGCTGTGCCCGGCGTTCCCGTCGTTCTGGACCCAGTGGCGTCTCGAGACGGTCACGACGAAGGCGGCTCGCGCGGGTAAGACCGGCTTGGGCCCGGTCGACAAATACACGCTTCGCCAGTCCTTCCCGGAGGACTGGTACGACACCGCCCCCGGTCTGTGGCTCAACTCCATCACCCGCACCGGCTACGCGCCGGGAGACACGACCGGCACTGTGCAGTCCGACTACGGTGTGAGTTTCGCGCGGTACACGGTCGGTTCCTCCTCGCCCCTTCGTGGCCGCCTCCGGGACCGCCAACTGCCCAACCTGGTGCTGAAAAACAAGAGCGACCAGCGTCCCGGCTTCACCCGCCCTCGCATCGGAACCGTCTCCACGGAGAACGGCGGGGACATCGAGGTCGAGTACACAGGAGGCTGTGCCACCGAGCCCGCGGAGGACAAGGGCAAGAGCAACGGCACCTGCTATCCGGTGCGCTGGTCTCCCGACGGTGACGAGAAAGCCCCTGCCAAGGCGTGGTTCAACAAGTACGTCGTCGACTCGGTGACAGAGACGGACAAGGTCACCTCCCGGGGCAAGCCGGTCACGATGAAGTACGAGTACTCCGGCGCTGCCTGGGCCAAGAACGACGACGAGTTCACCCGCCCCGCACTGCGGACCTACAGCGACTGGCGCGGCTACCGGCAGGTGAAGGTCAACAAGGGCGAGAAGGTCACCTCCGAGGTGGGAGAGGTGCAGTCCCAGTCCCTCTCCGTGACCCGCTACCTCCAGGGCGTCGGTGGTGAGGTGAAGGACTCCACCAGTACCTACACGCTTGTGGCGGACGACGCCCCGCAGTACGCCGGCATGACCGCGGAGACCATCACCTACCGAGACTCCGACGGCAGGATCCTCAGCCGCACGCTCAACTACCCGTGGTCGACGCAGACGGCTTCCAGAGACCGCGAGAACGAGGACGGCACCGCCGCGGACCCGTTGCTCGCCCACCGCACCGGCGTCAAACGCACGGACGAGATACAAACGCAGGACTCGGGATGGCGTGCCGTGCGCACGCTCACCACGGTCGACGACACGTACGGCCTGCCCACCCAGGTCGAGACGGCCGTCGTCAAGCCCGACGGCAACACCGAGAACCTCTCCGATCAGACGTGCACGAAGACGTCGTACCTCCACAACACCACGGCCTGGCTGATCGGTCTGCCGAAGGAGCAGCGCAGCACAGGAACTTCATGTGCAGCGCACGACACCGCGGACCCGGCCACCAAACTCAAGTCGGCCGTACGGTTCACCTACGACGGCCTCTCCTACGGCGCGACACCGACCAGAGGCATGGTTACCTCAAAGGCCGAGATCGACGGTGCCGGCACGGCGTACTCCTCCGTCGTCACGACCACCTACGACCCGCTGGGCAGGGTCCGTACCGTCACGTCTCCCGGCAAGGGCACGACGGAGACCAGGTACACCCCGGCCGACGAGGGCGGTCCGGTCACCGAGGTGAGGTCCTTCGACGCCAAGGACTACGAGACCATCACCACCTATGACCCCGGGCGCGGTCTCCCCCTGTCGGTCACCGATCCCAACGGCCGCGTCACACGCACCGAGTACGACGCTCTCGGCCGTCTGGTGAAGGGCTGGTCCCCGTCCCGTTCGGGCGCTGGACAGTCGCCGAGCGTGCAGATCGCGTACCAGGCGGCAATCGCCACGAGCACGGAGAACCGTCCGGCGGCGGTGACTGTCAAGACGCTGAAGGACGACGGTTCCTACGGCACGAACGTCACCCTCTACGACGGCCTGGGGCGTGAAGTCCAGCAGCAGACGAAGGCCCATGGCCCCGGCCGAATCATCGTGGACACCAAGTACGACGACCACGGCCTCGTCCACGAGAAGACGGGGGGCTATCTGGCGAAGGGAGAACCCGACACGGTTCTGTTCGCCCCGAAGTCGAAGTGGCTGTTCCCCTCATGGACCGAATACCGCTACGACGGCCTGGAACGCCAGGTACGGGCGACCGCTTACCAGGGCGACGACTACAAGGACGCGACCTACACGTCATACGGCCTGTCCACCACGTTCGTGGACCCGGCAGGCTCGACCCTGCCGAAGACCTGGACGTCCTACGACGCGCTCGGCCGGGCCACCACGCTGAAGCACTACACCCAGAAGGATTCCGACGCGGGTCGCCTGACCACCTACGCGTACGACGCAAGGGGCAACCGCTCCAAGGTCACCGATCCGGCGGGCAACGCCTGGACGTACACCTACGACGCCCGAGGCAGGGTGACGTCCGCGACCGACCCCGACACCGGCACCACGGACACCTGGTACGACGAGGCCGACCGCCCCAACCACGTCCGGAGTGAGCTCGGTCAGCACACGTACACCGAGTACGACATTCTCGGGCGCGTGCTGAAGGTGCGGCAGGGATCCACCACCGCCACTCCGGTCAAGGAGTACACCTACGACGAGGCACCTGGCGGCATCGGACAGCCGCTCTCCTCCAAGCGGCACACAGACACGGGTGACTACGTCAGTCGCGTCACCGGCTACGACGCCGAGTATCACGTCACCGGCAGCGAGACGGTCATCCCGGCGAACTCGATGACGACGGGACTGTCGGGCACATACGCGTACTCGTACACGTACACGCCGACGGGCAAGCCGCTGTCCGTCACCCTGCCCGCCGCAGGCGGACTGGCGCGGGAGAAGGTCGTCACCCGTTACAACGGCGACGGTCTGCCGGAGTCGACCTCGGGCCAGACCTGGTACACCTCCGACGCCACCTACTCGCCGTACGGCGAGGTGCTGCGCTCTGTCTCCGGGGCCCAGCCCTACCGCGTCTGGACGACGAACTTCGTCAACCCCTTCAACGGCCAACTCCAGCGCACAGTCACCGATCGCGAGACGGCCGACCCGCACCGCATCGCGGACAACTACTACTCCTACGATGCCTCCGGGACGATCACGTCCAACTCCCGCCAGCTCGGTGACCCGGCGGACAAGGTCTGGGACACCCAGTGCTTCAGCTACGACGTGCTGGGCGAACTGGTGCATGCCTGGACTTCCAAGGTCGCGCCGGGCGGCGATGGAACGGGCTGCAAGGCTGCGAGCGGCGCCACATGGGGCCACCGCACCGATTACGCGGCGTCCTCCGGCCCGGTCGCCGATGCTCCTGACCAGTCGACGGATGTCGCCACCCCGGACGCGGCGCTGACCTCGACACTCTCAGCCGCCGCCCCGGACTCGACGACCGTCTCCACGGGTGCCACCGCCTACCGCCAGTCGTTCACCTTCGACTGGCTCGGCAACCGCGCCGCCATGACCGAGCACAACACGGCGGACGCGACGAAGAACGTCACGTTCAATTACGGCTACGGCAAGACGATCGCCGCATCCCCGACGACGCCGGCCTACAAGACGCAGCCGCACACGATGACGTCGATCAGTTCGAACCCGTCAGGCGGAGGCAGCTCGTACACGTACGACGCGACGGGCAACACAACTGTCCGGGGCCTGACCGGTACCACGCAGAACCTGGTCTGGTCGCAGGAGAACAAGCTCGACTCGATCACCGCCGACGGCAAGAAGACGACGTACGTCTACGACGCCGCCGGCAACCGCCTGCTCGAGAACTCGTCGTCGGGCTCGACCCTGTACCTGGGCGAGACGGACCTGACGACGGACACGACGGGCACCATCACCAAGGCCTCGCGTTCCTACGCCCAGGCGGGCGCACCCACGGTCGTCCGCGCTACTACCAACGGTTCGACGACGGGCCACAAACTCAGCGTCCTGATCTCCGACCACCTCGGCACGGCGAACACCTCGGTCGACCTGTCCAGCGGACAGCCGGTCACCCGCCGCGATTTCAAGCCCTACGGGGATATCCGTGGCGCGAAGCCGTCGAGTTGGCCAAACAAGCGCAGCTACCTGGGCGTCGGGGTCGACGACGCGGCTACGGGCCTGACGCACCTGGGGGCCCGCGAGTACGACCAGTCTTCGGGCCGTTTCCTCTCGGCGGACCCGATCATCGACATCGCGGACCCGCTGCAGATGAACGGATACGCGTACTCGAACAACAGCCCTGTCAGCAAGAGCGACCCGACCGGTTTGATGCTGGATGCCGAAAGCGGAGGAACTGCGCCTTGCACCAAACCCGGCGGCTGCGTGCGGGACGACCCCGGTAAGCCTCCGAAGAGTACTTGGAAAAGCGAGGGAAGCAGCCAGCTCGACTACGACGGTGACGGGTACATCTCGATCTTCCCCACGGTCAAGGTGCCGGCCAAGTGGAGCAAGGCTCACCAGTACATAGACGCCTTCTATCGGCAACTCGACGATCTGTGCTCATTGTATGGGCGTAACGAATGCACGGACCTCTCTGCTCCCGTCAACGCCTCGAATGTGAACAACTCGAAGGGCGCTGCCTGCCTGGCAGTGGGCAGGGCGTGCCCGGGCGGGCTGAGCTGGGGCATGGCTGCCTCCATGAGTTCGGGGGTCTGGGCGGCTGCGGACGGCGGCGAGGGGCCCGGACTCGGCAGTATCGCGTTCGGTGGTAAACGAGGGCCGAAGAGCAAGTGCAACCAGTGCTTCCTCGCTGGCACCAAGGTGCTGCTGTCCGACAAATCCTCGAAGAACATCGAGGGGATACGGGTCGGCGACGAGGTGCTGGCCACCGATCCCGAGACCGGCGAATCCGGTCCGCGCAAGGTGACCCGGCTGATCATCACCGAGGACGACAAACACTTCAACGAACTCACGATCAAGACCCCGGAGGGCGAACGCAAGCTCACCGCCACCTACGAGCATCCGTTCTGGGTCCCCGAGGCCGGCCAGTGGCTTGAAGCGCGCGACCTCACACCCGGCACGACCCTGCGCAGCCCTGACGGTTCAACCGCCACGGTCACAGCAAACCGCCCGTTCTCCAAGCACGCTCGTACCTACAACCTGACCGTTGAGGACCTGCACACGTACTATGTGCTGGCAGGGGAGACTCCGGTACTCGTTCACAACAGCAACTGCCTTGGTGATCCGAATGCCCGGGGTGGGATCTACACACTCCGTGACGTGGACGGCAATGTTGTCAGAACTGGGCGAACAAACGATCTGCAGCGGCGGGAACGTGAGCATGCCCGAGGGGAAGACACCGCCGACTACAGCTTCCAAGTCGAATATCGCACCGACGTCTACCGAGAGCAGCGCGGTTTGGAGCAAATCGTGTGGATTCAGAATGGGCGTCCTGCGTTGCCCGGCGTGAGAAGGACAGCCGGAGTTAATGTGAGGAATCGGAACTACAACAAGTACATGGATGCCGCTGGCGAATTCTTTGCCAAATGGTATCCAGGGCAAGGTGGTTAGGTGTGACTCGAAAGTTGCCATACTCCCTGGGGGATATCTTCGCAGTGCCTCTTCGTGATGACGGGTATGCGTTGGGTGTGGTGGCCAGGGCAGATGGCAAGGGTATCGCGCTCGGTTACTTCTTTGGCCCGCGCTTGGGGGCTCCTGAAGTTCCGCCGCAAGGGTCGCTTGAGCCGAATGCCGCGATCAAAATCTGCAGGTTCGGTGACCTTGGGCTTATTCGCGGAAAGTGGTCGATCGTAGGGAGGGTGGAATCATGGGACCCTGCCCTGTGGGGCGTTCCTGACTTCTGCAGAAACGGAGAAGTCCGTGTCGTTTACGACGACGATTCGCTCACCATGTCCCGTGAAGAGCGGCTAGATCCGGAGGAATGCAGACTTCTTCCACAGGACGGGCTTGAAGGAGCGGGCTTCGTAGAGATTAAGCTCACTCGCCTCCTTGGGGCGTGACGCCGCCGCCTGGACTGCGCGTTCAAAATGCTTCTCGGAGTCCGCCCGCATAGCTGTCCCGAACGGCGCGCATGCAAATATGAAGCCCCGTCAGGTGCGTCCTGGCGGGGCTTCTGCGTGGGGTGACGGCAGTAGTTGACGGCAACGTCAGCGGACGCGGGTGGTGCAAGGTGGCGGTTCGTCGCCGTCGGAGCGTGCCGTCTTGGGGTCTTCCGAGCTGCCGAGTGCGGTGCTGAGGGTGTCGATGGCGTCGCGCTGGAGGCGGAGTCGGACGTGGGTGTAGACGGTTGCGGTGACGCCGATGTGGGCGTGGCCGAGGAGTTCCTTGATCACGACGAGTTCGATGCCCTGCTCCAGGAGCAAGGTCGCGGTCGAGTGCCGGAGGTCGTGGAAGCGGATGCGGCGGAGGCCGGCCTTGCGGAGGAGCGTGGTGAAGGCGCGTGTGAGGTTGGTTGGGTCGATCGGTCGGCCCTGCGCAGTGGTGAACACGTGCCCGTCGTGCAGCCACGTCGTGCCCGCGGCCTCGCGCTCGCGCTGCTGTGGTGACGACGAGTTCGATGTCTTGTTCCGGGAGCAGGCGGCCGAGTGCCTGGGGCCGTGGAAGCGGGTGCGGGGGAGTGTGGTGAAACACGGGAGAGAGATTGGCCGGTCGATCGCTCTGCCCTGCGCAGACGGTGACCCGCGCAAACCGCGTATCAGCTGTCCAGGCTCGGCCACCCTTCCGCGGACTGGCGCGAGCGCCTCTTTGATGTCGCATGCGAGATGAAAGGGACCCAGGCGGATGACTGGAAGACAAGGTGAGGGCTTCCCGTCGTCTTTGAGTCGCGCACGTGGAAGGCGCCGGGTGTGGCGGCTATCTCAAGGCAGTTCGAGCTGTCGCCGCTATAGGTGGACTTCTGCCACTGGAGGGTCTGCATGGTGCGGCCCTTTCACGTGTCCTGGATGAGGTGGTGGATGAAGTCCCGCGACTTGGTGGTGTCGAGGGCGCAGGTCTCCATGTGATCAAGTACGGCACGGTACTTGCTCAACCATGCCTCCGTGTCGAGGAAGCCGCAGCCCCCGTGGTGGGTGTCCAGCTGAACTGTGTCGAGCTGTGGGACGGCGCCCTCGACGTAGTCGAAGGACTGGCCTGTGCTCGGGAAGAACTCCGTGCCGAAGAGGATCACGCGGACGGTGACGTGTGCCAGTTCGCTCATGTCCAATAGATGCTTGAGCTGGTCGTGTACGACACCAGGGCCGCCGAAGCCCATGCGCAGGGCCGTCTCGTGGATGAATGCCGAGTACGCGGGCGGATCTTCCCGGTGCAGGATGCCCTGCCGCTTCATGCGGTGCGTGAGGCGGTGTTCGATCTCGTACTGCCGCATGGGCGGTACGACTGCCCGGAAGAGGGATCGGGCGTGGTCGGTGGTCTGAAGCAGAGCAGGGATGTGAATCACGAGGGCCACCCGCAACCCCTTTGCATGGTGCTCCAGTTCGGCCAGGTCGACCAGCGCCGCCGGTAGGTGGTCGCGATACGTCTCCCACCAGTCAAAGGTCCGCTTCCCCGTCATGTCGGCCAGGGCGTCGATCAGAGCCTCGTCAGAGCAGGCGTAGGTGGACGCCATGGCGCGGACGCGGTCGGCGCTGAGGGCGCTGCGGCCGGTCTCGATCATGCTGATGCGCCCTTGGTTGACGCCGAACAGGGAGGCGGCGCCGGTCGTGGTGAAGCCGGCCTGCTCGCGGAGTTTGCGCAGTTCGGCCCCGAGTCGGCGCTGGCGCAGCGTGGGGTTGCTGGTGGGCGGCAAAGCGCCTCCTCTCGGGCGGCGACGCGGTGGTCGGGTAACCCACATGAAGTAATCCGAGGAGTATCTCCTGGATTCGGGAGATGTATCTCCCGTCGGCCTCTACTGTACTTCTTGTCGCCCAACTCCCCCCGCCCGTAAGCCGGAAGCGCACCCATCCAGGCACAGCCACCGCCCGGCGCGGCCGTTGAGCGAGAAGTCGTCGCAGCTCCCTTCCCTTCCGCCGGAGGTATCCGATGGTCACCGTAGCCCTGCCCGACATCTGGGTGTACGCCCTTCGCCTGCCGCATGACCCCAGAGCCGCACGTGTCGCACGTACGACCGTGCGGGCCGCGCTGAACGGGCACGGCATGTCCGAAGTCCTCGACTCCGTCGAGCTGTTGACGTCCGAACTCGTCACCAACGCCTACCTGCACGCCAAGGGGCCCGCGTCGCTGCGGCTGACGGCTCTGGGGGAGGGGCGGCTTCGGGTCGCGGTCTGGGACAGCCACCCCTACATCCCGGCGCCCTTCGCCAAACCGCCCGGTGACAGTGTTCCGCCCGGCTCGGTGGGTGCTGTCGGCGGGCGGGGGTTGTTCCTCGTCCAGGAGCTCGCCGACTCCTGGGGCGGCTGGTCCCTCGGGAGCGGTCTGCTCGATCGGGCGGCGGGGAAGTTGCTGTGGTTCGAGGTGGGTGGCCGCGCCGCGGTGTGATCGTGCACAGCAGGGTCGCCGTAACGCCATCAGGCTTGCAGCGGTGACGCACGGAGACGCCGGCCAGGATGGTGCCGTGTCATGAACCCGGATCATTGCACGCAGCGCGGACATTCACCGGAGCAGGAGGCGGGCTTGAGAGAGCAGAGGCCGATGACGGACGACGCCCCGCTCCTTACGGACGGAAGCCAGAGCACGTTCTCCATGGCGATGCGCGCCCTCGTCGACCGCGGCCTCCCCCAGGACGTGATCGACGTCCACGCGGGCTGCCGGTACTACTCCGTGATCGAGCTGGAGCAACTGGGCGACTTCGATCTCCTCGAGCTGCGCGACCGGCTGGAGAGCGTCGTATGGGTCAGTGACGAGGAGTTCGCGGCGTATGGGCTCAGCCCCGAGGGCATCGCTGAGCTGCGGCGATGGGCCCTGGAGTGGGAGTCCGACCTCGGGCTGCGGATCCTCGAGGACTACGACGAACCCGAGGACGCCGACGACTGAAGGGGTAGCCTGCGGCGTGGACCGGCTCTCACACCGCGGTCCCCCGGAGCGGAGCTGTTCGTAACACAAAGACCCCAGGACCTCTCATCCCGCCCCCCGCCGGGGTGAGAGCAACGTTCCTTTCCGGTCACCCTGTGCCACAGGCAGGAAACGCGTCCTCCCTACCTTCGGGATCAGCCACTCGTAGCAGGACCTGAGCCCCGTCGCACCGTGGAGGCGTCATGACAGCCCCTAGTACAGCCCCCGCACCCCCGAGCAGGGGCAGCCGCTGGATCCAGCAGTGGGATCCCGAGGACGAGACCTTCTGGAAGGAGACCGGCGAGAAGGTCGCCAAGCGGAACCTGCTCTTCTCCGTTCTCTCCGAGCACATCGGGTTCTCGATCTGGACCATGTGGTCCGTGCTGGTGCTCTTCATGGGCCCGGAGTACGGGCTCACGCCGGCGGACAAGTTCCTGCTGACGTCGATGGTCACCCTGGTCGGAGCCGTCGTCCGCGTCCCCTACACCTTCGCCGTCGCGATCTTCGGCGGACGGAACTGGACGATCATCTCGGCCGGCCTCCTCCTCGTCCCCACCGTCGCCGCCTTCGCGGTGATCAAGCCGGGGACCTCGTTCAACACCTTCCTGTTGGTCGGCCTGCTGGCCGGCATCGGCGGCGGCAACTTCGCCTCGTCCATGACCAACATCAACGCGTTCTTCCCCCTCCGTAAGAAGGGGTGGGCCCTCGGGCTCAACGCCGGCGGCGGCAACATCGGCGTCCCGGTCATCCAGCTGGTCGCCCTCGCGATCATCGGCGCCAGCGGTGGTCCCCGGGTACTGCTCGGGATCTACATCCCGCTGATCCTCGTCGCCGCCGTCCTCGCCGCGCTCTTCATGAACAACATCGAGAACGTGAAGAACGACACCGGCGCCGCCAAGGACGCCGTGAAGGACGGCCACACCTGGATCATGTCCTTCCTCTACATCGGCACGTTCGGCTCGTTCATCGGCTACAGCTTCGCCTTCGGGCAGGTGCTGACCAACCAGTTCGGCCGGACCCCGCTCGAGGCCGCGTACGTCACCTTCATCGGCCCGCTGCTCGGCTCCCTGATCCGTCCCGTCGGCGGCGCGCTGGCCGACAAGTACGGCGGCGCGAAGATCACGCTGTACAACTACGTCGGCATGGGCGTGGCGACGGCGGTCCTGATCGTCGCCAGCATGCAGAAGTCGCTCGGACTGTTCACCGTCGCGTTCGTGGTGCTCTTCGTCCTCAGCGGTCTCGGCAACGGCTCGACGTTCAAGATGATCCCCGGCATCTTCCAGACCAAGGCGCTGGCCAAGGGCCTGGAGGGTGAAGCGGCCGCCGCCTACGGCCGCCGTCTCTCCGGTGCCTCCATGGGCCTGATCGGCGCGGTCGGCGCGCTCGGCGGCGTCGGCATCAACCTCGCCTTCCGGCAGTCCTTCCTCTCCTACGGCTCCGGAACCGGCGCGTTCGTCGCCTTCCTCGCCTTCTACGCGGCCTGCTTCGTGGTCACCTGGGCCGTATACCTTCGCCGCTCGGCCGCCCAGGGCCAGGCAGCGACCGCCTCCGAGGCGAAGCCGCAGCTCAGCTACGCCGAGGTGTGACGTAACACTGGCGACATAAAGCGGAACCGAGCCTGTCACGAGCCGTTGACAGGCTCGGTCGGCATGTAGGTCAGACGACAGACTGCGGGACGACACCCATGTACGACGAACAGCAGGCAACAGAGCAACACGGCCCCCTCGCGGGGTTCACCGTGGGAGTCACGGCCGCGCGCCGGGCAGACGAGCTCGGTGCGCTGCTCCAGCGCCGTGGGGCCGCCGTACTGCACGCGCCCGCCCTGCGGATCGTGCCCCTCTCCGACGACAGTGAACTGCTGGCGGCCACGAAGGATCTGATCGACCAGGCACCCGATGTCGTGATCGCCACGACCGCCATCGGTTTCCGGGGGTGGGTCGAGGCCGCCGACGGGTGGGGGCTCGGTGAGGCGCTCCTCGACCGGCTGCGCGAGGTGGAGCTGCTCGCGCGCGGCCCGAAGGTCAAGGGATCCATAAGGGCCGCCGGGCTGACGGAGGACTGGTCGCCGTCGTCCGAGTCCATGGCCGAGGTGCTGGACCGGCTGCTGGAGGAGGGTGTCGAGGGGCGCCGGGTCGCCATTCAGCTGCACGGGGAGCCGTTGCCCGGGTTCGTGGAGGCTTTGCGGGCCGCGGGAGCGGAGGTCGTGGGGGTGCCGGTGTACCGGTGGATGCCGCCGGAGGACCTCGCGCCGATGGACCGGCTGTTGGATGCGGCTGTCTCGCGGGGGCTGGACGCGGTGACCTTCACGAGCGCGCCCGCCGCGGCTTCCCTTCTCTCCCGGGCCGAGGACCGCAGTCTGCTTCCCGAGCTGCTCGCCGCTCTCCATCACGATGTGCTGCCGGCGTGTGTCGGGCCGGTGACCGCGTTGCCGTTGCAGGCGCGGGGGGTGGACACGGTGTCGCCCGAGCGCTTCCGGCTCGGGCCGCTCGTGCAGTTGCTGTGCCAGGAGCTTCCCGGGCGGGCCCGGTCGTTGCCCATCGCCGGCCACCGGGTGGAGATCCGGGGGCACGCGGTGCTGGTCGACGGGGTGCTGCGACCGGTGCCGCCGGCGGGGATGTCCTTGCTGCGGGCGCTGTCCCGGCGGCCGGGCTGGGTGGTGTCGCGGGCGGAGCTGCTGCGGGCGCTGCCGGGCGCAGGGCGCGACGAGCACGCGGTGGAGACGGCGATGGCCCGTCTCCGTACGGCGCTGGGGGCGCCGAAGCTGATCCAGACGGTGGTCAAGCGGGGGTACCGGCTGGCGCTGGACCCGGCCGCCGACACCAAGTACGCGGACGTCTAGCCGGCGCCTCGGCAGGCAACGTTCGCCCGGTGAGGAGCGGCGTCGTGGGGGCCCGCGCGAGGGCAGCCGAGCCGTGGGGGAGCCTGCTCCCGGTGCGGCGAGAGGGAGTACCGGGCGCCGCCAGAGGGCATGCCGGGCCTCGCGAGAGGGGCGAACGCCGCCTGCCGAGGACTGGGCCGGCTAGTCGACCCGCGCGGCACGGCTGCCCGTGGCCTTCACCAGAAGGCCCAGCGCCACCGTCAGCAGCACCGCCCGCACCACGTTCCACGCCACCCAGGGATCTTCGAACTCCTCGCGCAGCGCGCCGGGGTCGCCGCCCCGCGCGAGGCCGTCGTTGAGGGGGATGTTGAAGACGACGGTGACCAGGAACGCCAGGGCGGAGGCCGCCAGGGCCGCCCACACCCACCGCCGGTGTCGGCTGCCCCGGGCCTGCCAGGCCGCCACCGCCGTGAGGGCCGGCGCGCCCAGGAAGCTCAGGAAGAACACCGGGTTCTGGATGACCTCGTTGATGTCGCGCATCACGGTGACGTAGACGCGGTCGTCGCTGCGCGCCAGGCCCGGCATGACGGCGCACGCGAAGACGTAGAAGGCTCCGGCGATCAGGCCCGTGGCGACCGTGGCCGCGCCCAGGACGAATCGGCTGAGGACGAATCGGCCGCTCCTGCTGCTCTGTGTCATGGCTCCAGTCAAGGGCCCCGCCCGGCGCGCCGACATGGCCGAGACGCGCCGCCGCATACGTGCGCGTCCAGGCACCGCTCCCGGTACGAGGGGTTCCGGCGGCGGGAGCGGGAGGGCACTGTAAGAGGGAGCCCCGGAACAGCCGCGAAGCACCTCACCGACCCCTTACGACCGGGGCACCCTAGGCGGTGACTGGCACATGGCACTGGGTATGGCCACGGTCGCGTACGAGCTGCGGTTCGACGCCGGACGGATCAGCCTCGACCTCCTCGCGACCACCCACCCCGAGGAACGCCTCGACTCGACGGAGGTGCTGTGCGCCTGGATCGTCGGTTCGGGGCTGGTGCCGGACGGGACCGACCTGACGCACGCGGACCCGTCCTGGCTCGTCGGCTTCCGGGAACTGCGCGGCCGGATCGGGCAGTTGGTGCGAGGAGCGCCCGGACAAGGGCCCGGACACGGCTACGACCTCGCGCTCGCCCACGTCAACGACGTCGCCCGTGCCGCACCTCCGGCCCCGCGCGCGGTACGGGACGAGGGCGGCTCGCTGGTGCGCGAGTTGGACGGTCCGCCCGGCTGTGCGGCACTGCTCGGGGCCATCGCCAGGGACGCCGTAGGGCTGCTGACGGACCCGGTCGCACGGGCGGCGATCAGAGAGTGCGAAGGGGACAACTGCCCCATCGTGTATCTGGATACGTCACGGGGACGCAGGAGGCGCTGGTGCTCCAGTGAGGTCTGTGGGAACCGCGAAAGAGTGGCCCGGCATCGGAGGCGCGCGGCTCTCTCGCGGACCTGACTGGTCGTTATGTCCCTTCTGTGGAGGGCCTGTCGAAGTGATTTCGATTACATGTCGTTTACTCGCTCAACCTCACGGGCCGTAGTGGTGATCTTGCCTGTGTGGTGGAAATGTAAAGATCGCGCGGCGGGAATGTGCGCGCATGTCCTGTCTCGTCACGTCACTCAGGAGAAAACTGTCGTCGCACTTTGAACACCCAACACCTCACGTCCGTACCCGTAGTCGAGCGACCGACTGGGGGAACCCGGGACATCGGAGGTGGGCGTGCGCAAGGATTCCGTCGTGGCCAATGAACGTGGATCGAGGGCCCGACATCGCATGTCCCAGCCCTCGGAACCTGATGAGGAGCTGATGCGTGCCCTGTACAGAGAGCACGCCGGGCCTCTCCTTGCATATGTCCTTCGGTTGGTTGCGGGTGACCGCCAGAGAGCTGAGGACGTGGTGCAGGAGACGCTCATCCGTGCCTGGAAGAACGCCGGACAGCTCAATCGAGCGACCGGATCGGTACGCCCCTGGCTGGTGACGGTCGCCCGGCGCATCGTCATCGACGGCCACCGCAGCCGGCAGGCCCGGCCGCAGGAGGTCGATCCGTCGCCGCTGGAGGTCATCCCCGCGGAGGACGAGATCGACAAGGCGCTGTGGTTGATGACGCTGTCGGATGCGTTGGACGACCTGACCCCGGCCCACCGGGAGGTACTCGTCGAGACGTATTTCAAGGGGCGTACCGTCAACGAGGCGGCCGAGACCCTGGGCATTCCCAGCGGAACCGTCCGCTCGCGGGTGTTCTACGCCCTGCGGTCGATGAAGCTCGCACTGGAGGAGCGGGGGGTGACGGCGTGATGAGTGTGTACGGGGGTAACCAGGGATTCGGCACAGGTGGTTCGGGTATGTCAGGTTCCATGATGGGATCTCCGGTGCCGAACGAGCATGAGACCGTCGGCGCCTACGCCCTCGGGATCCTCGACGACGCCGAGGCAACCGCTTTCGAGGCCCATCTCGCGACCTGCGAATGGTGCGCCCAGCAGCTCGACGAGCTCGCCGGCATGGAGCCGATGCTCGCCGCACTCGCGGACCTGCCGGGCTCCGGCACCCCCGCGATCGGTGAGTCGCTCTCCGCCAAGCCCAGCCCGCGGATCGTGAACAAGCTGGTGGACGAGGTCGCGGAGCGCCGTGCGCAGAAGCGGCGCCGCAGCTTCTACATGGTCGCGGCCGCGGCCGCGCTGATCATCGGCGGTCCGTTCGCCGCGATGGCGGCGGGCGGCGGCGACTCCGGCGGCGACAAGGAGCAGCCGAGAGTCCTCGCGAGCACCGCGAAGGAACTCTTCGAGTCCATGAACGACAAGGTGTCGGGGACCGACCCCTCGACCGGCGTCAGCGCGACCGTCGCCATGCAGACGAAGGACTGGGGCACCTCGCTCGGTCTGGAACTCAAGGGCGTCAAGGGAGAGCTCAAGTGCTCCCTCATCGCCGTCACCGACAACGGCGAGCGCTGGACGGCCTCCACCTGGTCCGTCGGCAAGTGGGGCTACGGCCTCCCGGACGGCAAGACCCCGGAGTCCAAGAAGCCTCTCTACATCGGTGGCGCGGTCGCACCGGCTCAGAACACGATCGACCACTTCGAGGTCGTCACCTCCGACGGCAAGAAGCTCGTCGAGGTCGACGCGTAACTTCCCGCCGGGGCCCCCTTCGCGTACGGTTGACGGCTGCCCAGCACGTCAGAAGGGGGCCCGGTGGCCGCTCAGGCTCAACAATCCGCGGTCGGCTCGGTTCAGGACTCGGTTCGGGACCACGAGATCGGCGTCGAACAGGAACATCTGGACCGGGTCTACCGGCGTCTCGAGGAGAAGATCCACGAGGCGGAGTTCCTCATGAACGACGCGGCCAAGCGCGGCCAGGTCGGCACACCGGGCGCTCTCGCCGAGCGGGACGCCCAGGTTTTCCGGGCCGGTGTGCACCTCAACCGGCTCAACAACGAGTTCGAGGACTTCCTGTTCGGCAGGATCGACCTGCTTCTCGGCAAGGACGGCAAGAAGGGGCCCGACGGCGCCTACACCGCCGTGGAACCCGCCGAAGGCGCTGTCCGGGAGGGCGGCACCGCGGACATCGCGGAGACCCTGCACATCGGCCGGATCGGAGTCCTGGACTCCGAGTACGCGCCGCTGGTCATCGACTGGCGGGCGCCGGCCGCCGCCCCCTTCTACAGGTCCACTCCAGTGGATCCCGGGCGTGTCGTACGGCGCCGGGTGATCCGCTCCAAGGGCCGCAAGGTCCTCGGGGTCGAGGACGACCTGATGCGCCCCGAGCTCAGGGCCTTCCTCGACGGCCACGAGCTGCCCGTCATCGGCGACGGCGCCCTGATGGCCGCGCTGGGACAGGCCCGCAGCCACACCATGCGGGACATCGTCGCCTCCATCCAGGCCGAGCAGGACCTGGTCATCCGCGCCCCCGCCGCGTCCGTGACCTACGTCGAGGGCGGCCCCGGCACCGGCAAGACCGCCGTGGCCCTGCACCGGGCCGCGTATCTGCTCTACCAGGACCGGCGCCGCTACGCGGGCGGCATTCTCATCGTCTCGCCCACCCCGCTGCTCGTGGCGTACACCGAGGGCGTTCTGCCGTCCCTCGGCGAGGAGGGCCAGGTCGCCATCCGCGCGATCGGCTCCCTGGTCGACGGCGTCGAGGCCACCCTGTACGACTCCCCGGCGGTGGCCCGCGCCAAGGGGTCGTACCGGATGCTGAAGGTGCTGCGGAAGGCGGCGCGGGGGGCGCTGGAGCTGGGAAGCCACAGCGGGGGGAGCGGTTCCGGGCAGCTCGCCTTCGGCGAGGACGACACCTCCACCGCATCCTCCACCGCACCCCCCACCCGCCTTCGCGTCGTCGCCTTCGGGCGCCGGCTCGAACTGGAGGGGGACGAGCTGGAACACGTCCGCCGGAACGCCCTCAGCGGCACCGCACCCGTCAACCTGCTGCGGCCCCGGGCCCGCAAGCTGCTCCTGGACGCCCTGTGGGCGCGGTCCGGGGCGGGCACCCGGCACACCGATCCCGAACTGGCGGCCGAGCTGCGGTCGTCGTTCGACGAGGACATCACCTCCGAGGACAGCTTCATCGAGTTCCTCGACGCCTGGTGGCCGGAGCTCACCCCTAAGGCCGTCCTCGCCGCCATGGCCGACGAGCGGCGCCTCGGCCGCTGGGCCCGCCGCATCCTCAACCCCGGCGAGGTCCGCAGGGTCGCCCGCTCACTCAGACGTGACGGCCTCTCCGTGCACGACATCGCCATGCTCGACGAGCTCCAGGCGGTCCTCGGCACCCCGGCCCGCCCGAAGAAGCGGCGCGAACTGGACCCGCTCGACCACCTCACCGGCCTGGAGGAGCTGATGCCGGTCCGCGAGGAGTCGCAGCGCGAGCGGGCCGAGCGGCTCGCCCAGGAACGCGTCGAGTACGCCCACGTCATCGTCGACGAGGCCCAGGACCTCACGCCGATGCAGTGGCGCATGGTCGGCCGCCGCGGCCGGCACGCCACCTGGACGGTCGTAGGAGACCCGGCGCAGTCCTCCTGGTCCGACCCCGACGAGGCCGCCGAGGCCCGCGACGAGGCCCTCGGCGCGCGTCCCCGCCGCCGCTTCCAGCTCACCGTGAACTACCGCAACCCCTCCGAGATCGCCGACCTCGCGGCGAAGGTGCTGGCGCTGGCCATGCCGGGTTCGACGGCCCCTTCGGCCGTACGATCGACCGGCGTGGAGCCCCGCTTCACCGTCGTACGGAAATCTCTGGGCGAGACCGTCCGTGAGGAGGCCGCCCGGCTCCTCGGCCTCGTCGACGGCACCGTCGGCGTCGTCGTCGCCATGAACCGCAGGGAAGAGGCCGCTCGCTGGTTGACCGGACTCGGCGACCGGGTGGTGGCGCTCGGCAGCCTGGAGGCCAAGGGCCTGGAGTACGACGCGACGGTCGTGGTCTCCCCGGCCGAGATCGCCGACGAGTCGCCGGCCGGACTGCGGGTGCTCTACGTCGCCCTCACCCGGGCCACCCAGCAGCTGACGGTCGTCTCGGCGGAGCGCGACCAGCCGGACCGGGACGGGGTGCCCGATCTGCTGAGAGATTGAACTCTCGGTACGGGAATGGTCTTTCGGGATCCGTTTGTTAGCCTGGGTGTGACACCGGCCCGATCCAAGCCCCCGGGCCCAACCTTCGTCGCTACGAGCGACCACTTGCCGCGAGGCGAGCATGGCGGGTCGGTGTCATTGACCTGCTGAGAGGCCCACGTCCATGTGACGTGGGCCTCTCTCGTCATGAACAAAAAGTCCGCAATCCAACGTGGCTAACGCCTACTCATCAGTAGGTGCGACCATCGGACGGCATCAGCGTCACAGGTGAAAGCAGAGGAAGTCGGCCATGGCAACGGCGCCCAGCGTCTCCTACTCGATTACGGTCCGGCTGGAGGTGCCCGCGGGTGGTACCGCGGTCTCCCAGATCACCACGGCCGTAGAGTCCCACGGAGGCTCGGTGACCGGCCTCGACGTGACCGCCTCGGGCCACGAGAAGCTCCGGATGGACGTCACCATCGCGGCGAGCTCCACGGCCCACGCCGACGAGATCGTCCAGCAGTTGCGCGGCATCGAGGGCGTCACGCTCGGCAAGGTGTCCGACCGTACGTTCCTCATGCACCTCGGCGGCAAGATCGAGATGCAGTCCAAGCACCCCATCCGCAACCGTGACGATCTCTCGATGATCTACACGCCGGGTGTGGCGCGCGTCTGCATGGCGATCGCCGAGAACCCCGAGGACGCCCGCCGCCTCACCATCAAGCGCAACTCCGTTGCGGTCGTGACGGACGGCTCGGCCGTGCTGGGTCTGGGCAACATCGGTCCCAAGGCCGCCCTCCCGGTCATGGAGGGCAAGGCGGCCCTCTTCAAGCGGTTCGCCGGCATCGACGCCTGGCCGCTGTGCCTGGACACCCAGGACACCGACGCGATCGTCGAGATCGTCAAGGCGATCGCCCCCGGGTTCGCCGGCATCAACCTCGAGGACATCTCCGCCCCCCGCTGCTTCGAGATCGAGGCCCGGCTGCGCGAGGCCCTCGACATCCCCGTCTTCCACGACGACCAGCACGGCACCGCGATCGTCGTCCTCGCCGCCCTGACGAACGCACTTCGCGTCGCCGGCAAGGCAATTGAGAACATCCGGGTCGTCATGTCCGGCGCCGGTGCGGCCGGTACGGCCATCCTCAAGCTGCTGATCGCGGCGGGCGTGAAGAACGCCGTCGTCGCCGACATCCACGGCGTCGTGCACGCCGGCCGCGAGGACCTCGTCGACGCCGCTCCCGGCTCGGCGCTGCGCTGGATCGCCGACAACACCAACCCCGAGGGCCTGACCGGGACGTTGAAGGAGGCCGTGCGCGACGCGGACGTCTTCATCGGCGTCTCCGCCCCGAACGTCCTGGACGGCGCCGACGTCGCCGCCATGGCCGAGGGTGCGATTGTGTTCGCGCTCGCGAACCCCGACCCCGAGGTCGACCCGGCGGTCGCCCGTCAGACGGCGGCCGTCGTGGCCACCGGCCGCTCCGACTTCCCGAACCAGATCAACAACGTGCTGGTCTTCCCGGGCGTCTTCCGCGGTCTGCTGGACGCCCAGTCCCGCACGGTCAACACGGAGATGATGCTCGCGGCCGCGAAGGCCCTCGCGGACGTCGTCACCGAGGACGAGCTGAACCCGAACTACATCATCCCGAGCGTCTTCAACGACAAGGTCGCGGGCGCGGTCGCGGGTGCAGTGCGGGACGCGGCGAAGGCCGCCGGGGCGACGGCGTAGGGCCTGCGTCTACAGTGGGCGTCGGCTGTTCGGCTGTGAGGATCGCCACGGCGGTCCTTCGGCCCGGCGCGTCGCGGAACCGGGCGCTTCACGGCACCCTCTAGGGTGGCGCCACGCCCAGGCCTCTGTTCGTGTGACCCCCTAGGGTGTTCATACGAGTCCTACGGGTGCCGGATTGGCTTTCCCGCAGCAGGTAGGGGCAGGATGCGTCCCTGGGCGCGAGCGCATCGGCTTCGCTGTGCCTCGTGTGCGGCCCCGCCGCGTGGCACACCCCAACGGCAAGAAGAACACGGGAGTAACAACATGAACCGCAGTGAGCTGGTGGCCGCGCTGGCCGACCGCGCCGAGGTGACCCGCAAGGACGCCGACGCCGTTCTGGCCGCGTTCGCCGAGACCGTCGGCGAGATCGTCGCCAAGGGTGACGAGAAGGTCACCATCCCCGGCTTCCTGACCTTCGAGCGCACCCACCGTGCCGCTCGTACCGCGCGCAACCCGCAGACCGGTGACCCGATCCAGATCCCGGCCGGCTACAGCGTCAAGGTTTCGGCGGGCTCCAAGCTCAAGGAAGCCGCCAAGGGCAAGTAGGTCCGACGGTGCGTCTCGGGACGACGTACCCGTCTCAGTAACGCCAATGGGGCGGCCACCCGGAACCGGGCGGCCGCCCCATCGCCGTACCGGAAGAGGGCGTCAGCCGAGCG
>NZ_KQ948671.1:129696-167494 GCF_001514145.1 Streptomyces canus | reverse complement strand
AAGTTCTCGTAGCCGCGGTTGATGAGGTCGATGCCGTGGACCCGGGACGTGCCCTGGGCCGCCAGCGCCGCGATCAGGTACGAGAAGCCGCCGCGGAGGTCGGGGATGATCAGGTCGGCGCCCTGGAGCCGGGTGGGGCCGGAGACCACCGCCGAGTGCAGGAAGTTGCGCTGGCCGAAGCGGCAGTTCGAGCCGCCCAGGCACTCGCGGTACAGCTGGATGTGAGCACCCATCTGGTTCAGCGCCGAGGTGAAGCCGAGGCGCGACTCGTAGACCGTCTCGTGGATGATCGACAGACCCGTGGCCTGGGTGAGCGCGACCACCAGAGGCTGCTGCCAGTCCGTCTGGAAGCCCGGGTGCACGTCGGTCTCGAGCGCGATGGACTTCAACTGGCCGCCGGGGTGCCAGAAGCGGATGCCCTCGTCGTCGATCTCGAAGGCACCGCCCACCTTCCGGTAGGTGTTCAGGAACGTCATCATCGAGCGCTGCTGGGCGCCGCGGACGTAGATGTTGCCCTCGGTCGCCAGCGCGGCGGACGCCCAGGAGGCGGCCTCCAGGCGGTCCGGCAGGGCGCGGTGGTTGTAGCCGCCGAGCCGGTCCACGCCCGTGACGCGGATGGTCCGGTCGGTGTCCATCGCGATGATGGCGCCCATCTTCTGCAGGACGCAGATCAGGTCCTCGATCTCCGGTTCCACCGCGGCGTTCGAGAGCTCGGTGACACCTTCGGCCAGGACGGCCGTCAGCAGGACCTGCTCGGTCGCGCCGACGGACGGGTACGGCAGGGTGATCTTCGTACCCCGAAGCCGCCGCGGTGCCTCCAGGAACTGCCCGTCCGCGCGCTTCTCGATCGTCGCGCCGAACTGCCGCAGCACCTCGAAGTGGAAGTCGATGGGCCGGCCGCCGATGTCACAGCCGCCGAGGCCGGGGATGAAGGCGTGACCGAGACGGTGCAGCAGCGGACCGCACAGCAGGATCGGGATGCGGCTGGAACCGGCGTGGGCATCGATGTCAGCGACGTTCGCGCTCTCGACATGCGTCGGGTCCATCACCAGCTCGCCCGGTTCCTCACCCGGACGGACCGTCACCCCGTGCAGTTGCAGCAGTCCGCGTACGACCCGCACGTCACGGATGTCCGGAACGTTGCGCAGTCGACTCGGCTCGCTGCCCAGCAGGGCGGCGACCATGGCCTTCGGTACGAGGTTCTTCGCACCGCGGACCCGGATCTCGCCCTCCAGCGGGGTTCCGCCGTGGACAATCAGTACGTCGTCAGAGCCGTTGACGGTCATGTATCTCGCGTTCCGATGAGTCGGGCAGGGGGCAGAAGGGAAAGGGTAATCGCCGCCCACCCCCCTTCTGTAAGCCCAAGTGCCGCCCAGACACGTCATAGCTGTGTCACAACACGAACGGTTCCGTGTCGGGCACATGCGGTCACGGGCTCAAGTTGTGCGCGTGGGGCGCATCGTTGCGCTCTGAGCTGCATCCACTGCCGTAGAGGCATTGCCTCCCCACGCGGAGGGAAGATGCGGGATCATGTCTGGCATGACCGAGGTGTCCTCGCTCACAGGGCGGTTGCTCGTGGCAACGCCCGCCCTGGCGGACCCGAACTTCGACCGTGCGGTGGTGCTCCTTCTCGACCACGACGAGGAGGGCTCCCTCGGTGTCGTCCTCAATCGGCCCACCCCGGTGGACGTCGGCGACATCCTGGAGGGCTGGGCCGACCTCGCGGGCGAACCCGGTGTCGTCTTCCAGGGCGGCCCGGTCTCCCTGGACTCGGCCCTGGGGGTCGCCGTGATCCCCGGCGGCGGGACCGTCGACGGGGCCCCGCTGGGCTGGCGGAGAGTGCACGGCGCGATCGGACTGGTCGACCTGGAGGCCCCGCCGGAACTGCTCGCCTCGGCCCTCGGCAGCCTGCGGATCTTCGCCGGGTACGCCGGCTGGGGCCCCGGCCAGCTGGAGGACGAGCTGGTGGAGGGCGCCTGGTACGTCGTCGAGTCGGAACCCGGTGACGTCTCCTCCCCGTTCCCCGAGAGACTCTGGCGCGAGGTCCTGCGCCGCCAGCGCAGCGAGCTGGCGATGGTGGCCACGTACGCGGACGACCCGTCGCTCAACTGAGCGGCGACGCGGGGCCCGGCGTCATCGCGGCATCGCAACCCGCGGCGCTCGTTGTACCAGCCAGGGATCCATAGTGCTCGGCGGTTGATTACTCTTGGCCGTATGAGCACTCTCGAGCCCGAGCGCGGGACTGGTACGGGGACCCTCGTAGAGCCGACGCCGCAGGTGTCCCACGGCGACGGCGACCACGAGCGCTTCGCCCACTACGTCCAGAAGGACAAGATCATGGCGAGCGCCCTCGACGGGACCCCCGTCGTGGCGCTGTGCGGCAAGGTGTGGGTGCCCGGCCGCGATCCCAAGAAGTACCCCGTGTGCCCCATGTGCAAGGAGATCTACGAGTCCATGGGCTCCGGGGACGACGACAAGGGCGGCGACAAGTAGGCCCGCTGCCCGGCTGAGCTTCACGAGGCCCCTGAGACGCGTCCCGCGCGCCTCAGGGGCCTTTTGCGTGTCACGAATTGGTTGAGACCTCTTGTGGGCGTGTTCATGCAAGCCATAGCCTCCGTTGCGTTGAGCGAAACCGCCATTGCGTATGTTGCAACGCACGCCCGGAGGATCACTCCATGAAGCTCTCCCCCCGCTTGCCCGCCCTGCTTCTGACGGCCCTGGTCGTCACGGCCTGCGCCCCCCAGACCTCCTCCAACTCCTCCTCCGACAAGGACGACAAGACGGGCACCCTGCGCGTCTGGCTCTTCCAGGAAGTCGGCAACCAGCCGAAGAAGAAGGTCGTCGACGCCGCCGTCGCCGCCTTCGAGAAGGCCCACGACGGCACCAAGGTCGACGTCGAGTACATCCCGATCGAGACCCGCGCCCAGCGCGTCAAGGCCGCCTTCAACGACCCGTCCTCCGCGCCCGACGTGATGGAGTACGGCAACACCGACACCGCCGGCTATGTGAAGGACGGCGGACTCCTCGACGTCACCAAGGAGTTCGGCGCCTGGACCGAGGCCAAGGACACCGACCCCACCGCGAAGACGTCGGTCACCGTGGACGGGAAGGTGTACGGCTCGCCCTTCTACGTCGGCGTCCGCGCGCTGTACTACCGGACCGACGTCTTCAAGGAACTCGGTCTGCAAGCACCCAGGACCATGGCCGAGTTGGCCGAGACCGCCCGCAAGATCCGCGCCGCCGAGCCCGAGTTGTACGGCCTGGTCGTCGGCGGCGCCTACACGTACGGCGCGATGCCCTTCATCTGGGCCAACGGCGGCGAACTCGCCACCGGCAAGGGCGGCTCGTACGCCTCCGCGATCTCCGGCGCGGCAGCCCAGAAGGGCATCAAGGAGTACACCTCGCTCTTCACCGACGACAACTGCCCCGCCGCGAAGTGCGCCGGCATGGGCGGCAACGACACGATCACCGCCTTCGCGGCGGGCAAGGCCGGCATGGCGATCGGGGGCGACTTCAGCCATACGGCGGTGGAGGCCGGGAAGGTCAAGGGCAAGTACGCGGTGGTGCCGCTGCCGGGGGTCTCCGCGGGGTCGATCGCTCCCGCGTTCGCCGGTGGCAACAACATCGGGGTGCTGAAGAGCACGTCCCACCGGACGCTGGCGGTCCAGCTGATGGAGCAGCTCACGTCGAAGACGACGCAGGCGTCGATGTTCGACGCGATGGGCTTCCTGCCGACCTTCGCGGACGTCCGGCAGCGGGTCGCGGCCCAGCAGCCGTATGTGAAGCCGTTCGCGCAGACCCTCGCGGCCGGGACCAAGTTCGTGCCCGCGTCGCCCGCGTGGTCGCAGATCGACTCCTCGCTGGTGCTGCCGACGATGTTCCAGGAGGTCATCAGCGGCAAGAAGAGCGTGGCGGCGGCCTCCGGGGAAGCGGCGAAGAAGATGAACGACGCGTTCGGAACCGTCGGGTGACCTCGGCGACCCACCGCGCCACCCGGGCGCCCTGGCTCTATCTCGCCCCCGCCCTGGTCGTCCTCGGCGGACTGCTCGTCTACCCCATCTACCAGCTCGGCCTGATCTCCCTCTTCCAGTACACCCAGGCTCAGGTCAGCGGCGGTGAACCGACCACGTTCCAGGGGTTCGGGAACTACTCGGCGCTGTTCTCCGACCCGGAGTTCTGGCAGGTGCTGCTGGCCACCGTGCTGTTCGCGGCGGGCTGTGTCGTGTCGACGCTCGCCGTCGGGTGCGCGCTGGCGGTGCTCCTCACGCGCGTGCGTGCCGTGCCGCGGCTGGCGTTGATGCTGGCCGCGCTCGGAGCGTGGGCGACACCGGCCGTGACCGGGTCGACGGTCTGGCTGTTCCTCTTCGACCCCGACTTCGGCCCGGTGAACCGGATCCTGGGGCTCGGTGACCACTCCTGGACGTACGGGCGGCTCAGCGCCTTCTTCCTCGTCCTGCTCGAAGTCGTCTGGTGCTCCTTCCCGTTCGTGATGGTCACGGTCTACGCCGGGATCCGCGCCGTACCGGCCGAGGTGCTGGAGGCCGCCGCGCTGGACGGTGCCTCGCAGTGGCGGATCTGGCGGTCGGTGCTCGCGCCGATGCTGCGGCCGATCCTGACCGTCGTCACCATCCAGTCGGTCATCTGGGACTTCAAGGTCTTCACACAGATCTACGTCATGACGAACGGCGGCGGCATCGCGGGCCAGAACCTGGTCCTGAACGTCTACGCCTATCAGCAGGCGTTCGCCTCCTCGCAGTACAGCCTCGGCTCGGCGATCGGAGTGGTGATGCTGCTGATCCTGCTCGCCGTGACGCTCGGGTACCTGCGGCTGCTCCACCGCCAGGGGGAGGAGCTGTGAATCTTCTACGGCGTCCCTGGCGGCTGGCCGCGGAGGCCTCGGCGTTGCTCATCGCCCTGGTGGTCGCCTTCCCCCTCTACTGGATGCTGCTCAGCGCCTTCAAGCCGGCCGGAGAGGTCGAGTCGACCGAGCCCCGGCCCTGGACCCTCGCGCCCTCGCTGGATTCCTTCCGGCGGGTGTTCGGACAGCAGGATTTCGGTCGGTATTTCGTCAACAGCCTTGTCGTCGCGTGCAGTGTCGTGATCGTCTCGGCGCTGATCGCGTTTCTCGCGGCGACCGCCGTGACACGATTCCGCTTCCGCTTCCGGACCACCTTGCTGATCATGTTTCTGGTGGCCCAGATGGTGCCCGTGGAGGCCCTCACCATCCCCTTGTTCTTCCAGATGCGGGACTTCGGTCTGCTGAACACGCTGGGCTCGCTGATCCTGCCCCACATCGCCTTCTCGCTGCCCTTCGCGATCTGGATGCTGAGGGGGTTCGTGAAGGCCGTACCGGAGGCTTTGGAGGAGGCCGCGTACATCGACGGGGCGAGCCGCGCGCGATTCCTGTGGCAGATTCTCTTCCCCCTCGTCCTCCCCGGCCTGGTGGCCACGAGCGTGTTCTCCTTCATCTCGGCCTGGAACGATTTCCTCTTCGCCAAGTCGTTCATCATCAGCGACACTTCGCAGTCGACCCTGCCGATGGCCCTGCTGGTCTTCTACAAGCCGGACGAGCCGGACTGGGGCGGGGTCATGGCCGCGTCGACGGTGATGACGATTCCGGTGCTGGTGTTCTTCGTACTCGTACAGCGACGCCTGGTCTCAGGGCTGGGCGGAGCGGTTAAGGACTGACGTGACTTCACTGATTCCGGCGCCGTCGAGCGTCGGCGGCCCCGAAGGGCGGCCGTTCGTCCTCGACGAGGACACCGAGATCGAGGCCGGCCGGGACGCCAAAGGCGTGGCCCGCTGGCTGCGCGCGACCGTCGGCGCGGCGACGGGGCTGCCGCTGGAGCCGTACACCTCCGGCGCAAGCCGCATCCTGCTGCGGATCACGCCGACCCTCGCCGATGAACTCGGCAGCCCCGAGGCGTACCGCCTCACCGTGGACGAGCACGCCGTCGTCATCGACGGGGCAGGCCGGGAGGGCTTGTTCTACGGCGCCCAGACCTTCCGTCAGCTGCTCGGCCCCGCCGCCTTCCGTCGCGCCCCCGTCACCTCCGAGCGCACCTGGGAGGTGCCCCCGGTCACCATCGGCGACGCTCCCCGATTCCGCTGGCGCGGCCTCATGCTCGACGTGGCCCGGCACTTCATGTCCAAGGACGGAGTGCTGCGCTACCTCGATCTGATGGCCGCGCACAAACTCAACGTCTTCCACTTCCACTTGACGGACGACCAGGGCTGGCGGGTCGAGATCAAGAGGTACCCCCGGCTCACCGAGGTGGGCTCCTGGCGGGCGCGTACCAAATTCGGCCACGGGGCCTCACCGCTGTGGGAGGAGAAGCCGCACGGTGGTTTCTACACCCAGGACGACATCCGGGAGATCGTCGCCTACGCCGCCGAGCGGCATATCACCGTCGTCCCCGAAATCGACGTACCCGGACACTCGCAGGCCGCCATCACCGCGTACCCGGAACTCGGCAACACCGACGTCATCGACACGACCTCCCTCACGGTCTGGGACAGCTGGGGCATCTCTCTGAACGTACTCGCCCCCACTGACAACACCCTGCGCTTCTACGAGGGCGTGTTCGAGGAACTGCTGGAGCTGTTCCCCTCCGAGTTCATTCACATCGGCGGCGACGAATGCGCCAAGGAGCAGTGGCGGGAGTCGCCCCTCGTCCAGGCTCGTATCGAGGAACTCGGCCTCGCCGACGAGGACGAGTTGCAGTCCTGGTTCATCGGACACTTCGACAAGTGGCTCTCCGCGCGCGGGCGCAGACTCATCGGCTGGGACGAGATCCTGGAGGGCGGACTCGCCGAAGGCGCGGCGGTCTCGTCCTGGCGCGGCTACGCGGGCGGCATCGCGGCCGCCCGCGCGGGCCACGACGTCGTCATGTGCCCCGAGCAGCAGGTGTACCTGGACTACCGGCAGGACGCGGGTGCGGACGAGCCGGTCCCCATCGCCTACGTCCGCACCCTGGAGGACGTCTATCGGTTCGAGCCCGTTCCACCGGAGTTGACGCCCGAGGAGGCCGCGCACGTCCTCGGTGCGCAGGCAAACGTGTGGACCGAGGTGATGGAGGACCAGGGGCGCGTCGACTACCAGACCTTTCCCCGGCTGGCAGCCTTCGCCGAAGTGGCCTGGAGTCCTCTGCCCGCCCCCGCGGAACGGGACTTCGCCGACTTGGAGCGGCGGATGGCCGCCCACTACGAGCTGCTCGACGCCCTGGGCGTCGGCTACCGGCCGCCCACGGGGCCGCTGCCGTGGCAGAAGCGGCCCGGTGTGCTCGGCCGGCCCATCGAGGGAGCGCCTCCGAACAAGTAAGGGAAAAAGAGCCCTAAGGGTCACCGAAGAGTGTCAATCGGCACGTGTAGGTGATCCCGTGCGAAAACGGACCATCTGCCTGCTGGGGCGGGCGAATGTCGCCGAACGCCTCCTAGCGGACCCCTGTCTTCGGGTGTTGCGAAGATGTGCCAGAGTTGCCACGTCCGCCCTGTCAGCACGTACCGTACGGCAACAAGCAGGCAGGACCAGCAGGACCAGGTGGGGCAGCGGGAAGGGGCAGCCGGTTTGACCACGCACACACCGCAGGCGGCGCAGGCCGTCACGCTGCCCACGACGCTGGACGAGGCCGTGGCGGCCCTCACCGCCATGCCCGCCGCCGTGCCCGTCGCCGGCGGCACCGACCTGATGGCCGCCGTCAACTCCGGGCAGCTCAGGCCCGCCGCTCTCGTCGGCCTCGGCCGGATCAGCGAGATCCGCGGCTGGCAGTACCAGGACGGCCACGCGCTCCTCGGCGCCGGACTCACGCACGCACGCATGGGCCGCCCCGACTTCGCCGCCCTCATCCCCGCACTCGCCGCCGCCGCCCGCGCCGCCGGCCCGCCGCAGATCCGCAACGCGGGCACCCTGGGCGGCAACATCGCCTCGGCGGCCCCCACGGGGGACGCGCTGCCCGTCCTCGCCGCCCTCGAAGCCACGCTGATCATCGCGGGCCCGGACGGAGCCCGTCGGGAGATGCCGGTCTCGCACCTGCTGGCCGGCATGGAGATGCTGCGCGCGGGCGAACTCATCGGCTACGTGCGCGTGCCGCTGCTGCACGCCCCGCAGGTCTTCCTCAAGGTCACCGGCCGCACCGGCCCGGGCCGCGCGATGGCCTCCGTGGCGCTGGTCCTCGACCCGGCCCGGCGCGGGGTCAGGTGCGCCGTCGGTGCCATAGCGCCGATGCCGCTGCGGCCCCTGGACGCCGAGCAGTGGGTCGCCCGGCTCATCGACTGGGACAACAACCGCGCGATCGTCCCGGAGGCCCTGGAGGCCTTCGGCGAATACGTGTCCGCGGCCTGCATCCCCGACCCGGCACCGGCCGCGGACGGCTCCGTGCCGCAGCATCCACCCGCAGTACTGCATCTGCGGCGCACTGTCGCCGCGCTGGCCCGACGAGCACTGGGGAGGGCACTTTCGTGACCGACGACCAGCACGGAGAGGGCACGCCCAGGGCCGCCGGCCGCTGGGACCCGCTGCCCCAGGGTGACTACGACGACGGCGCGACCGCCTTCGTGAAGCTCCCCGAAGGGGGCATCGACGCCCTCCTGGCCTCCGCCGACAGCCCACTCGCCGCGCCCGGTCACGGCTATGTGCCGCCGCAGATAACGGCCACGCCGGGCGACGGGACCGACCCGGCGGCCACGGGCAACTGGGCCGTGCCGGCCGAGGGCGCGCAGTGGCCCGACCCGAGCACCCTGCCGCAGGGCCACACCGGGCAGTTCACGTACAACCCCGCGACCACCCAGCAGTGGAACGTCGAGGACACCGCGGCCGCGCCCGCGCCGGGCCACGACGTCACCGGGCAGTGGTCGATCCCCGTCGCCGGCGGCGACCTCCCGGACGAATCGGGCGAGTTCACCACGTCGTCCCTGGTCGAGCAGTGGGGCGGCACCCCTCCGGCGACCCTGCCGGGCGGCGCGGCCGCGCCCTGGGCGACGCAGCCGGCGCAGCCGTGGGACGACCAGCCCGAGGACGGCCCGGGAGCGGGACCCGAGCACGGTGGCGGCTACGGCAACGGTCACGGTGGGACGGTGGGCGACGGCCCCACCGGTCCTGTGAGCGACGGCCACGCGCACGTGCCCGCCGGCGCCGGACCGGCCGGTGATGTCGACGAGCGGCACGGTGGCCCGGTCGGTGACGCGCCGCAGCGGCCCGAGCCGGACGAGGCGTCCCACGAGGCGGCCCGGGACTCCGCGCAGCCGCACGCCGACAGCGACGGCCACGGCATCCGTCTCGCCGAGCTGCACGACACCGCCCAGCCCCGCCACCTCGCCGAGCCCTATGGGGACAGCCCCTCCGCAACCGCCTCACAGCTCTCTCCCGGCCCCGGTGAGGCATCGGCGCCCCCAAGGGTCTCCGAGGGCCCCGAAGAGGCCCTGGAAGCCGCTGACAGCCCCGCAGACGGCCTCGCCGAGCCCGGCACGGAGCACGCCCCCGCCGACGGCGGCGACGAACCGGCGCCGGAGGCCGCGGAGGAGCACGCGAGCGACTCCGACGAGAACCCCGACGGCCGGGCCCCCGCGCTCCCCGGCGAGGAACACCCCCTCGCCTCCTACGTCCTGCGCGTCAACGGCGTCGACCGCCCCGTCACCGACGCCTGGATCGGTGAGTCGCTGCTCTACGTGCTGCGCGAGCGGCTCGGTCTCGCCGGCGCCAAGGACGGCTGCTCGCAGGGCGAGTGCGGGGCGTGCAACGTCCAGGTCGACGGGCGGCTCGTCGCCTCCTGCCTGGTGCCCGCGGTGACCGCCGCCGGCAGCGAGGTCCGTACCGTCGAGGGTCTCGCCGAGGACGGCCGGCCCTCCGACGTGCAGCGGGCGCTCGCCCGGTGCGGCGCCGTGCAGTGCGGGTTCTGCGTGCCCGGTATGGCGATGACCGTGCACGACCTGCTGGAGGGCAACCCCGCGCCCACCGAGCTGGAGACCCGCCAGGCGCTGTGCGGCAACCTCTGCCGCTGCTCCGGCTACCGGGGCGTGGTCGACGCCGTCAAGGAGGTCGTCGCCGAGCGCGAGGCACACGCGACGGGCGACGGTGAGACGGACGGCGACGAGGCACGTATCCCGCATCAGGCGGGCCCCGGGGGCGGCAGCGTCCACCCGTCGGCGTTCGACTCCCCGGGCTTCCCGGGCACCGCCGGACCGCATGAGCAGGCATACGGACACGGACAGGACGGAGGCCAGGCGTGAGCAACGAAGCCGCCACCGCGACCACCACCGCCGCGGAGGCAGCACCCGCCCCCGAGCCGATTCCGCACGGCATCGGCGTCTCCCTGCAGCCCGCCGACGCCCGCGCGAAGACCGAGGGCACCTTCCCGTACGCGGCCGACCTGTGGGCCGAGGGCCTGCTGTGGGCGGCCGTCCTGCGCTCCCCGCACGCGCACGCGCGCATCGTGTCCATCGACACCTCCCACGCGCGTGAGATGCCCGGAGTCCGCGCGGTCGTCACCCACGAGGACGTGCCCGGCAGCCCGGTACACGGCCGCGGCAAGGCCGACCGTCCGGTCTTCGCCTCCGAGGTGGTACGCCATCACGGCGAGCCCATCGCGGCCGTCGCCGCCGACCACCCCGACACCGCGCGCATGGCCGCGGCCGCCGTCATCGTCGAGTACGAGGTCCTCGATCCGGTCACCGACCCGGAGCAGGCCTTCGAGGCCGAGCCCCTGCACCCCGACGGCAACCTGGTCCGGCACATCCCGCTGCAGCACGGAGACCCCTCCGCGACCGGTGAGATCGTCGTCGAGGGCCAGTACCGCATCGGCCGCCAGGACCCCGCCCCCATCGGCGCCGAGGCCGGCCTCGCAGTGCCCCGCCCCGACGGCGGTGTCGAGCTCTACCTGGCCTCCACCGACCCGCACGCCGACCGGGACACGGCCGCCGCCTGCTACGGACTCGAGCCCGAGCGCGTCAAGGTCGTCGTCACCGGCGTCCCCGGCGCCACCGCCGACCGCGAGGACCAGGGCTTCCAGCTTCCGCTCGGCCTGCTCGCGCTCAAGACCGGCTGCCCGGTCAAGCTGACGGCCACGCGCGAGGAGTCCTTCCTCGGCCATGTGCACCGTCATCCCACCCTGCTGAGATACCGCCACCACGCCGACGCCGAGGGCAAGCTGGTCAAGGTCGAGGCACAGATCCTGCTCGACGCGGGCGCCTACGCCGACACCTCCTCGGAGGCCCTGGCCGCCGCCGTGGGCTTCGCCTGCGGGCCGTACGTCGTCCCGAACGCCTTCATCGAGGGCTGGGCCGTCCGCACCAACAACCCGCCCTCCGGCCATGTCCGCGGTGAGGGCGCCATGCAGGTGTGCGCCGCCTACGAGGCGCAGATGGACAAGCTGGCCAAGAAGCTGGGCGTCGACCCGGCCGAACTGCGCCTGCGCAACGCCCTCGCCACCGGTGACATACTCCCGACCGGCCAGACGGTCACCTGCCCCGCTCCGGTCGCGGAACTGCTCCAGGCCGTACGGGACTTCCCGCTGCCCGCCCTCCCCAAGGACACCCCCGAGGACGAGTGGCTGCTGCCCGGCGGCCCCGAGGGCGCGGGCGAACCGGGCGCGATCCGCCGGGGCGTCGGCTACGGCCTCGGCATGGTGCACATGCTCGGCACGGAGGGCGCGGACGAGGTCTCCACGGCGACCGTACGGGTCCAGGACGGCGTCGCCACGGTGCTCTGCGCGGCCGTCGAGACCGGTCAGGGATTCACCACCCTGGCCCGCCAGATCGTCCAGGAGACCCTCGGCATCGACGAGGTGCACGTCGCCCCCGTGGACACCGACCAGCCCCCGGCCGGCCCGGGCTGCCGCGGCCGTCACACCTGGGTCTCGGGCGGCGCGGTGGAGCGCGCGGCCAAGATGGTCCGCACCCAGCTGCTCCAGCCCCTGGCGCACAAGTTCGGCATGTCGACCGAACTGCTCCAGATCACCGACGGCAAGATCACCTCGTACGACGGAGTCCTGTCGACGACCGTCACCGAGGCCATGGACGGCAAGGAACTGTGGGCCACCGCCCAGTGCCGGCCGCACCCGACGGAACCCCTCAACGAAGCCGGCCAGGGCGACGCCTTCGTCGGTATGGCGTTCTGCGCGATCCGCGCGGTGGTCGACGTCGACATCGAACTCGGCTCCGTCCGCGTGGTCGAGCTGGCGCTCGCCCAGGACGTCGGCCGGATCCTCAACCCCGCCCAGCTGGAGGCCCGTATCGAAGCGGGCGTCACCCAGGGCGTCGGGATAGCGCTCACGGAGAACCTGCGCAGCGCGCGCGGGCTGATCCGCCACCCCGACCTCACCGGGTACGCCCTGCCGACGGCCCTGGACGCGCCGGAGATCCGGATCGTCAAGCTCGTCGAGGAGCGGGACGTGGTCGCCCCGTTCGGGGCGAAGGCCGCCAGCGCGGTGCCGGTGGTCACGTCCCCGGCGGCCGTCGCGTCGGCCGTACGGGCCGCTACCGGCCGTCCCGTGAACCGGCTCCCGATCCGTCCGCAGGCCGCGGTGGTGACGGACCGATGAGCTCTCCTGGCCACGAGCCCCGCGAGTACGAACCGCCGCCCGGCCTGGGCAAGCTGGCGCTGTGGATCCTGCTGTTCGTGGTCGCGGCGATCGTGGTCGTGGTGGGCGGCGTGTACTTCGCGTGATGCGCGGGGTCGTGCTGGTCACCGGCGATGGGGGCACCTCCCGCGCCCTTTAGGCAGCGGGGGAGGCGGCCGGGAAGTCGACGGTGGCGCAGGCACTGGCCGAGCGGTTGCCGAGGGCGGCGCACGTCCGAGGGGACGTGTTCCGGCGGATGATCGTGTCGGGGCGTGCGGAGTACCTGCCCGGCGCCTCCGGCGAGGCTTCGGCCCAACTCCGTCTGCGGTACCGGCTGTCGGCCGCGACGGCGGACGCATACGCCGAGGCCGGGTTCACGGCCGTCGTACAGGATGTGGTGCTGGGCGAGGACCTGACGGCGTACGTCGGGCTGGTCCGGACCCGGCCGCTGTATGTCGTCGTCCTGGTACCGGACGCCGGGGCGGTGGCCGCCCGGGAGGCCGGCCGGGCGAAGACGGGCTACGACGGCGAGGCGTGGACGATCCCCGCGCTGGACGAGGCGCTGCGGACGTCGACTCCGCGGATCGGCCTGTGGCTGGACACCTCCGCACTGCCCCCGACACAGACGGTGGAGGCGATTCTCGCGGGGCGGGAACGCGCGAGGGCGCTCTGACGTCTCCTTGGTACGGGGGCGTTGTCAGTGGTGGCGCGTAGTGTTTCGAGCAGTGGGGGACGAGCGCAGGCCCGACGGGTTCGCCGTGCCGTGCCCGGCCAGGGGACTGCGTACGAAGCACACGGGGGAGCCATGAGCACGACCGATGCCGCCGTAGCGGCGATCAGACTGACCGAGGACGAACTGCAGCCGTACATCACACATGTGTCGACCCGCCGCTGGCTCAGCGGCCCCGGACTGCCCGCCGACAGCGACCTGTTCACCTTCGAGGAGCTGCGCCGGGAGGGCCTGCGGACGGTCGCGGACGCGACGGCCGACCCGGGCGGACGGCTCAGCCAGGAGCTGTGCGACCAGCTGGTGATAGGCGGGCTGACGGATCTGCACGGCAGGGAGCGGGAGTCGGTCCTGCTCGACGGAGTCACGGGCGAGGTCTCGACGACGGCGTTCTTCCACGCCCGCCCGGATCTGATGGACCGCACCCCGCTGGCCCCCTCCCTCCCCACCCTGGTCCGCTTCGCGACGGCGACGGACGAACTGACGGAGGTGCGCGGCCAGTTCGCGGCGTACGCCGGCCGCTTCGGTCCTACGGCCGTGGAGGAGGCGACGCGTCAGCTGCTGACGGTGTTCGAGGAGGGCACGGGCGGCGAGGTGCCGACGTTCTGGAAGATCGCGGCCCTGATCCGCCCCCTGACCCTGGTGGCGGGTCCGGGCACGGCGTCCGGCCTGGCCCTGGACCTCCCGCCGCGCCTTTTGGACCAGGAGTTCGGCCGCAGCCACGTCGTCCGCTTCGAGGACATCGACTTCCCGTCCACGCTCACGCACGCCCCGACCCGCCGCTTCCTGGCGGAGACGGGCCTGCCCGAGGACGGCGTCCTCTTCCACACCGACCCGGACGCCCCGCTGCCGACCCTCGCCGAGCACCGGGCCGACCAGCTGGTCGCGCTCCCGCCCCGCGCCGAACACCTGATCGTCCTCGGCCACCTGATAGAGGACAACACCCTGGTGGTCGACGGCAAGACGGGCGCGGTCCTGAACTGGAGCGAGCGGGAAGCGACCCTCCACCCCCTCAACACCGACATCTCCACCCTCGCCTTCACCCTCTGGCTCCTGCACCGGGAGCGCCAGATAGACGAGTCGCTCGCCCACGAGCTGACGAACACGCTGTACGTCCAGGTCGCCAAGACGATGGTCCGGGCCCTGTCCACCATCGACCCGACGGGCACGACGACGGACGCCGACTGGCACTACTGGACGGAGCTGTTCCAGGACGAGGTGGGCGGGGTGCTCTGACCGACCGCGCGGCGCAGGGTCGCCGAGAGGTGGTGCTGCAGGGGCTGCCCGACAGCCGCGAGGTCGTGGACGAAGTCGAGAGTGCCGGCGTCGGCGAGGGTGTAGCGGCGACGGGTGGCGGTCACTTCCTTGGCGGTCGGGGTCAGCGCCACCGTGTGCGTGGAGAGATCGACCGCGCCCTGTCCCGCATGCCCGACCAGGATCTCGGTGATGCCGGTGGGCTGGGTGACCAGCGCCTCCACCCGGCCGTCCGGCTGAAGTCGCCACCACCCGCTCTCCCGGGCCGCCGGCCGCAACGGCGCCCCGTCCCCGTCGAGCAGCCAGGCCCGCGCCTCGTACCGGAGGAAGGGCCGACCGTCGTGACTGAAGCGGACCTCCTGCGCGTACGCGAAGTCGCCGTCCAGCGTCGGATACCCACCGCGCCCCTGCCCCCGCCACACCCCGAGGAACCCGAGCACGGGCTCGAGCAGCGCATGCGGAGCCGGTTCCCGGTCCACCCGGTAGCTCTCGGGAAAGGGCTGCTCCGCTGCGGCCTCAAACACGTCCACACTCCTTGCTCGCACCACTGCCGACCGCAAGCGTAGAGCGCTGCACAGCGAAGAAGGCGGCGCCTTGAACAAGACGCCGCCCCTGTCTCTGCACTACAGAGGCCGTGGCGGGAATCGAACCCGCGTAACTCGCTTTGCAGGCGAGTCCCTGAACCACTCGGGCACACGGCCGGGTCGGGTTGAGCGAGGTGCTCGTTCCGAACGCTGTGATGCGACCGTATGGCGAGGGTGCGGGGAGGCTCAAGGGTTTCCTGGGTGCTGCAATGGGACTGCCATACGCCGTTCATGAAAGCTGTGCGCCATGCCCACTACGTGTCGTGACGCGGCTGGACACCGTGGAGGCTGCCCTGTGCACACCGCTCAGCGGTGCGCGGCTCATCGCGGGGGAAGGCGGGCGCTGGCGGAAGAGGCCGTGGCGGGAATCGAACTCGTGTAACTCCCCGCGAGCGGAGCTCGCTGATGGATGCAGTGCAGGCGAGTCCCTGAAGCACTCGGGCACACGGCCGGGTCGGTGGAGCGAGGTGTTCCTGCCGAGCTCGGTGGAATTGCGCTGGTCGTACGACCAAGGTCTCAGGGCCGGGCGGGCTTTTGACAGGGGTCAACGGGGGCTGTGGACCTTACTCTGGCGGGCATGGCAGTTCTGGAACCGCGTGATGCCGGTGTCGTCGGCGAGCCTGAGGTCCTGTCCGGTGACGAGGTGGGGGAGGGGGTGCTGGGGCGTTCGTACCGGGCGCTGAGTCTCGGCATCGTGTCCGTCGTGCTGCTCATCGCGTTCGAGGCCACCGCTGTCGGGACCGCGATGCCGGTTGCCGCGCGGGAGTTGGACGGGGTCGCGCTCTACGCGTTCGCGTTCTCCGGGTACTTCACCACCAGCCTGTTCGGGATGGTGCTCGCCGGGCAGTGGGCGGATCGGCGGGGGCCGCTCGGGGCCTTGGCCGGTGGGATCGCCGGCTTCGGTGCCGGGCTGCTGCTGTCCGGGACGGCCGTCGCGATGTGGCAGTTCATTCTCGGTCGGGCCGTGCAGGGGTTCGGGGGCGGGCTGGTCATCGTGGCCCTGTATGTCGTCGTCGGGCGGGCCTACCCGGAGCGGTTGCGGCCCGCGATCATGGCGGCGTTCGCGGCGGGCTGGGTCGTGCCCTCGATCGTGGGGCCGCTCGCGGCCGGGGCCGTGACCGAGCACCTCGGGTGGCGGTGGGTGTTCGTCGGGATTCCGGTGCTGGTGGTCTTTCCGCTGGTGCTCGCCCTGCCGCAGATACGGCGGCGGGCGTCCGGTCCGGTCGACGACGACCATGGACAGGCCGCCTTCGACCGTCGCCGCATCCGGCTCGCCCTCGGGATCTCCCTCGGCGCCGGGCTCCTCCAGTACGCCGCCCAGGATCTGCGTCCCCTCTCCCTGCTCCCCGGCCTCGCGGGCGTCGCGCTGCTCGTGCCGGCCGTGCTCGGGCTGCTCCCGCGCGGGACGTACCGGGCGGCGCGCGGGCTGCCCTCCGTCGTGCTGTTGCGCGGGGTCGCCGCGGGGTCCTTCGTCGCCGCCGAGTCCTTCGTGCCGTTGATGCTGGTCACCCAGCGGGGGCTGTCGCCGACGCTGGCCGGGTTCTCGCTCGCGGCGGGCGGCGTTACGTGGGCGCTGGGGTCGTGGGTGCAGTCGCGGGCGCGGGTGGAGCCGTACCGGGAACGGCTGATGACCGGGGGGATGGTGCTGGTCGCGGCCGCGATCGCCGCCGCGCCGAGTGTGCTGATCCACTCCGTGCCCGTCTGGACCGTCGCCGTCGCCTGGGGCTTCGGCTGCTTCGGGATGGGACTGGTGATCTCCTCGTCGAGTGTGCTTCTGCTGCATCTCTCCGCCCCCGAGGAGGCCGGCACCAACTCCGCCTCCCTCCAGATCTCCGACGGCCTCTCCAACGCCGTCCTGCTGGCGGCGGGGGGTGCGGCCTTCGCGGCGCTGGGCGGCGGCACGGTGAGCCATACGGCGACGGAGGCGTCCGGCTCGCATCCGGCCGCGTTCGCCGTGGTGTTCCTGCCCATGGCGGGGGTGGCGTTGGTGGGGGCGTGGGTGACCACGCGGTTGCGGACGCGGCATGCATGAGTGGTACCAGTTTGACACCGCTGAGGACGTCCTGGCCATCGCCCAGCATGCTGTCGATGACCAGGGCGTCGTTGTTCGCGACGCGGGTCTGCTGGAGTCGGCCGTGCATCGCCCCTCCGCGTCGATGTTCGGACAGGAGGCGTACGCCGACCTGTTCGACAAGGCGGCGGCGCTGTTGCAGTCACTGGCGATCAACCGTCCCTTCATCGACGGGAACAAGCGCACGGCCTGGGTGTCCTGTGTCGCCTTCCTGGCTATGAACGACGTCCAGCTGCGCCCTGACGTCGACGCGGCCGAGCGACTGGTCATCGCCGTGGCGACCGGCGGCCCGGACGAGGTCAAGGCAATCTCCGAGGTGCTGCGAGACCTGGCCGAGCGGTGATGTGACCTCGGTCCCACCCGCCGCCGCCCCGGCCCCGTCCGCGCGTTGACGGCATCGGCCCGCCGGTAAGGTGACCCGGTCGTCATACACAGCCGAACGAAGACACCGCCGAAGACACGCCGAGCCGCTCGACCCCGACGGAGACCGTGACTACCACCGCCGCCTCCTCCCACCACCTTTCCCCCGCCTTCCCCGGCCGGGCCCCCTGGGGTACCGCCAGCAAGCTGCGTGCCTGGCAGCAAGGGGCGTTGGACAAGTACGTCCAGGAGCAGCCGCGCGACTTCCTGGCCGTCGCGACCCCCGGCGCGGGCAAGACCACCTTCGCCCTCACCCTCGCCTCCTGGCTGCTGCACCACCATGTCGTGCAGCAGGTGACGGTCGTCGCGCCCACCGAGCATCTGAAGAAGCAGTGGGCCGAGGCGGCGGCGCGGATAGGGATCAAGCTCGATCCCGAGTACAGCGCCGGACCGCTCGGCAAGGACTACCACGGCGTCGCCGTCACCTATGCGGGCGTGGGTGTACGGCCCATGCTCCATCGCAACCGGGTCGAGCAGCGCAAGACCCTCGTCATCCTCGACGAGATCCACCACGCCGGTGACTCCAAGTCCTGGGGCGAGGCCTGCCTGGAGGCCTTCGAGCCCGCCACCCGCCGGCTCGCGCTCACCGGTACGCCCTTCCGGTCCGACACCAACCCCATCCCCTTCGTGGCGTACGAGGAGGGCAACGACGGCATCCGGCGGTCGGCCGCCGACTACACCTACGGGTACGGGAACGCGCTGGCCGACCATGTCGTGCGGCCGGTCATCTTCCTCTCCTACAGCGGCAACATGCGCTGGCGGACCAAGGCCGGCGACGAGATCGCCGCCCGGCTCGGCGAACCCATGACCAAGGACGCGATCAGCCAGGCCTGGCGTACGGCCCTGGATCCGCGCGGTGAGTGGATGCCGAGCGTCCTGCGCGCCGCCGACCAGCGGCTGACCGAGGTCAGGAAGGGCATCCCGGACGCCGGTGCCCTCGTCATCGCCTCCGACCAGGACTCCGCGCGCGCGTACGCCAAGCTGATCCGCGAGATCACGGGCAACAAGGCGACCCTCGTCCTGTCCGACGACGCCGGCGCGTCCAAGCGGATCGACGACTTCAGTGCGAGCAACGACCGGTGGATGGTCGCCGTCCGGATGGTCTCCGAGGGCGTCGACGTGCCCCGCCTCGCCGTGGGCGTCTACGCCACCACCATCTCCACGCCGCTCTTCTTCGCGCAGGCCGTCGGCCGTTTCGTACGGTCCCGGCGGCGCGGTGAGACCGCCTCCGTCTTCCTCCCGACCGTCCCGGACCTCCTGACCTTCGCCAACGAGATGGAGGTGGAACGGGACCACGCCCTCGACAAGCCGAAGAAGGAGGGTGAGGAGGACCCCTACGCCGAGTCCGAGAAGGAGATGGAGGAGGCGAACAAGGAGGAGGACGAGGACACCGGCGAGCAGGAGCAGTTCGCTTTCGAGGCGCTGGAGTCCGAGGCCGTCTTCGACCGCGTCCTCTACGACGGTGCCGAGTTCGGCATGCAGGCGCACCCGGGGAGCGAGGAGGAGCAGGACTACCTCGGGATTCCCGGGCTCCTGGAGCCGGACCAGGTGCAGCTGCTGCTCCAGAAGCGGCAGGCCCGGCAGATCGCGCACAGCCGTAAGAAGCCGGACGCCGAGGCGGACCTCCTCGAGCTGCCCGCCGAGCGGCGGCCCGTCGTCTCGCACAAGGAGATGATGGAGCTGCGCAAGCAGCTCAACACGATGGTGAGTGCCTACGTCCACCAGAGCGGCAAGCCGCACGGAGTGATCCACACCGAGCTGCGCCGGGTGTGCGGTGGACCGCCGAGTGCCGAGGCCACGGCCGGTCAGCTGCGGCAGCGGATCGCCAAGGTGCAGGAGTGGGCCACCCGGATGAGGTGACGCGGGGCGCCTGTCGCCTCGCGGCGCGGGACCGTACGTATCAGGACAAACGGAGTGGTCCGTACCGGCTACTGCCCGGATTCTGGACGGAGGCTTCCGCTGAGCGAACCCGCTTCGCTACTGTCCCGCTACGCACACGCCCCGTGGCAGCGCCGCCGCGGAGCGCAGCCGTGAAGCGACGCGGTCCGGAACAGACCGGGCCGCCGTCCGATCGGCGGCCTCTGAAGCGCGTCACCGACGGGACTCGGTGACGCACCGCCGTGAGGGGCCCGCCGACCTCACCACTTGGAGGAGTGGGCGTCGTGACCGCGGAGACCTCTCAGACGCTTGACCGGGGACTGCGTGTCCTCAAGCTCCTGGCCGACACGGACCACGGGCTCACCGTCACCGAGCTTTCCAACAAACTGGGTGTGAACCGGACCGTGGTGTACCGGTTGCTGGCCACGCTGGAGCAGCACGCCCTCGTTCGGCGTGATCTGGGCGGGCGTGCCCGGGTGGGGCTGGGAGTACTGCGGCTCGGGCGGCAGGTGCATCCGCTGGTACGGGAGGCCGCGTTGCCCGCCCTGCGCTCGCTCGCGGAGGACATCGGGGCGACGGCACACCTCACCCTGGTGGACGGAGCCGACGCGCTGGCCGTGGCCGTCGTGGAGCCCACGTGGACGGACTATCACGTGGCGTATCGGGCGGGGTTCCGGCATCCGCTGGACCGTGGGGCGGCTGGGCGGGCGATTCTCGCGGCTCGGCAGCAGGGGTTCGGGGAGCCAGGGTACATGCTGACGCACGGCGAGCTGGAGGCCGGGGCCAGTGGGGCGGCCGCTCCTCTGCTCGGGGTCACCGGGGTCGAGGGCAGCGTGGGGGTCGTGATGCTGGCCGACGCGGTGCCGGAGCGGGTGGGGCCGCGGGTGGTGGACGCGGCGCGGGAGGTCGCGGAGGCGCTGCGCTGAGCTGAGCGGTGCGGCTTCGTCGTCGACCGCGGGTCCGGTGGGGGCTGGTCGCGCCCGCGCGGCGGTAGCCGCAGATCGATACAGCCCCGCGCCCCTGGGTGGGTGCGGTCGCCGCCGGTCGACATGCCCACGTACTCAACCGACACTCACCGCCCGCCGACATGCCCACCTGCTCAACCTGCAGCCGCCCCAGGCCCGAGACCCGCCAGCACCCTCAACTGCAGCCACAGCACCAGCCGTTCGTCGGGATCGTCCAGGTCGATCCCGACGTGCTTGCGTGCCTGCTTCAGCCGGTAGCGGCACGTGTTCGGATGGACGGCCAGGAGCCGCGCCGCCTCCGCCATGTCGCACCCCGCGTCGAACCAACAGACCAGCGTGCGGGCGTAGTCGGTCCCGTGCTCGTCGTCGTACGCCAGCACCCGCCGCCAGGATCCCGCGGTCAACTCCCGCTTTTCACCGAGTACTTCCGCAAGCCGCAGCAGCGTCACCCGCGGCCGCACCTCGTCGATCGTCGCCACCGGCAGCGAGGGCCCGAGCACCCGCAGCACGAGATCGGCGTCCGCCCGCGACCCGGCGACCTCCCCGAGCCCCGCCACCACCTCGCCCAGCCCCGCCCGCACCGGCACCCTCAGCGACTGTCCCGCCCGCGCGACGATGTCCTCCGCAAGCCGCCGATGGCGCTCCCCGGGCGCCGGCAACAGCGCGTACACCACCCCGTCGGTCAGCACACACGCATGCCGCCCGTATCGCGCCGCGCACTGCAGCCGTACGACGTCCAGCAGCCGCAGCGCGGTCTGCTCGGCGTCCGGAAGACCGGTCGCGTCCAGGACGAAGGCGGCCACCCGTACCGGGCCTTCGACTCCCAGTCCCACGGCGGACGTTGCCGCGTCCGCCGTCCCCTCCAGCACCCGCCGCAGCAGATCGCTGTTCTGGTGCCGGGCCAGCTCCTGTGCCGCCCGCGCCCGCAGGAGCAGCAGTGCCGCCGTCGTCGCCCCCTGGACGAGCGTCTCCTCCGCGTCCGCCGCGAGCGTGCCGTCGTCGACGACCCACACCGAGCCGAGGGTCTCCCCGCCCGCCCGGACGGCGACCGCGAGGCGCGGCAGGGTGCCGTCCCCCAGCGCGGGCAGCCGCAGCGGGCCGTCGGCCGCGAACAGCATCCGGTACTGCTCGGTGTTCTCCACAGCCGCCGGTACCTGGAGGCCCAGGATGCCCTGGCGGCGGTCCTCGTCGACCGGCTGGCCGGGGACAGTGGAGTAGGCGAGGATCCGCCGGCGCGGGTCCTCCACGGCCGTCGCCCCGCCGGTCGCCGCCGCGATGGCGTCGGCGAGCGCGAAGAGGTCGCCGTGGCCGCCCGTGGCCGGGACCGGCCGGGCGCCGATCGCCGACGCCAGCAGCAGATGTGCCCGGTGCCAGGCGGTGTCCTCGGCGACGGACAGCAGCGCCACGCCGTACGTCTCCGCCTCGGCCGTCGGCCCGTCCGCACCGCGCACCACCAGGCCGGCCATCCCGGCCTCCGCGGCCGCCCTCACCAGCGGTCCGGCCGTGGCCGCCCGCACCCCGACCGCCAGCAGCAGCGCGCCCGGCACCTGGGGGAGCGGGGCGTGGGCGTCGTAGAGGAGCGCCTCCGTGACCGGGACGGCGAGCCCGGCGGGCGCGGTGTGCAGGCGTACGGACGTACCGCCGACGGCGTCCAGGAGGTCCCCGAGGGTGCAGACGTCCATGGGGCCCCCAGATGGTTCAGCCGATCCGCAAAGAGACGTACGTACTCATTGTGGGACTGCACAACGCAGGGCGGCCGTCCGGGCCGGAGACTCGGCACATGACCGGAGTGAGTATCCGTACCGTCCACGACGTCGCCGGCCTCGGTGCCGTCAGCGCGTATTTCGGCGAGGTGTGGCGGACCCCGCGCACCGCTCCGCCCTATCCGGCCGAGGTGCTGCGCAGCCTGGTCCACGCGGGCGGCGCGGTGCACGCCGCGTACGACGGTGAACGCCTCGCCGGGGCCTGCGCCGCAGTGTTCGGGCCGCCGGGCTCGCAGGAGGTGTACTCCCTGGTCGCCGCCGCGGAGCCCGGGCTCGGACAGCAGGTGAAGCAGGCGCAGCGGGACTGGGCGCTCGGCCTCGGCGTCCGCACCATGCGCTGGACCTTCGACCCGCTGGTCGCCCGCAACGCCCGCTTCAACCTGGCGAAGCTGGGCGCGGTCGGCACCGAGTACGTCGTCGATTTCTACGGCCCCATGAGGGACGGCGTGAACGACGGCGACGAGAGCGACCGGCTGACGGTGACCTGGGACCTGGTGGCGCCGGGACAGCCGTACGACCCGGGGGAGCGCGAGGCCGCGCCCGCCACCCACCGGGGCCCCGACGGAGGAACGCTCGCCCGCCGCGACCTCGCCGACCTGCACGTCTGGTGCCGGGTCCCGGACGACGTCGTCAAGCTGCGGGCCGCCGACCCGGCGCTCGCGCTGCGCTGGCGGCGGGCCGTGCGCGAGGTGTTCACGGAGGCCTTCGGGCAGGGGTTCCGGGCGACCGGGATGTCGCGCGACGGCTGGTACACGCTCACCCGCGAGAACGACGAGGAAGGCACCGTATGAAACTCGAACGCGTCGAGGTCGTCCATGTGGCGATCCCGCTCGTCAGCCCCTTCCGCACCTCTTTCGGCACGATGACGACGAAGGACACCTTCCTGCTGCACGTCGTCACGGACACCGCCGAGGGCTGGTCGGAGTTCGCCGCCGACCCGCAGCCGCGGTACTGCTCGGAGTTCGTGGCGGGCGCGGAGCTCGTGCTGCGGGACTTCCTGGTGCCGAGGGTGGCAACACTGCCCACGCTCACGGCAGCGCTGGTCGGGCCCGCCGTCAGCGGGATCAAGGGGCACGAACTGGCGAAGGCGGCCCTGGAGACGGCCGTCCTCGACGCGGAGCTGCGCTCGTACGGCATGCCGCTGGCGGTGTATCTCGGCGCGGTGCGCGAGCGGGTGCCCGCGGGGGTGTCGGTGGGGATCAAGGACTCCGTGCCGGAACTGCTGGACGATGTCGAGCGGTATCTCGCCGAGGGGTACGTCCGGATCAAGCTGAAGATCGAACCGGGCTGGGACGTCGAGCCGGTACGGGCCGTGCGCGAGCGCTTCGGCGCCGCACTGCCCCTCCAGGTCGACGCCAACACGGCGTACACCCTCGCGGACGCGGAACACCTGCGGCGGCTCGACGAGTTCGGGCTGCTGCTGATCGAGGAGCCTTTGGACGAGAACAACCTGTACGGTCACGCGCGCCTCCAGAGCCGTATCGCCACCCCCGTCTGCCTCGACGAGTCCCTGCACAACGCCCGGGACACCGCCGCCGCCATCGCGATGGACGCGTGCCGGGTCGTGAACATCAAGCCCGCGCGCGTGGGCGGCTATCTGGAGGCACGCCGCATCCACGACGTGGCCCGCGCGCACGGCGTGCCGGTGTGGTGCGGCGGCATGCTGGAGACGGGAATCGGCCGCGCCCCGAACCTCGCCCTGGCCGCCCTGCCCGGCTTCACGCTCCCCGGCGACACCTCTGCCTCCGCCCGCTACTTCGCGGAGGACATCACCGAGCCGTTCGTCCTGGTGGACGGCCACCTGCCGGTGCCGCGGACGCCCGGCATCGGCGTCGAACCGCTGCCGGACGTCCTACGGCGCTTCACGCGCGCGAGGCGGGACCTGTACGGGGGCTGACCGGCTCGTGGCCGGAAGTGACCCCCGCGTTAGATTGATCCCGTGCTCTCTCGCCTCACGCGCCCCCAGGCCGTCGCCGTCTGTGCCCTGCCCGTCGTGGCACTGGTCGCCATGGCCCTCTTCGCGCCGCTGCCGTTCGCGCTGGCGCAGCCCGGGATGACGGCGAACGTGCTCGGCGAGAACAAGGGCGCGGAGGTGATCACGATCTCCGGGGCGAAGACGCGTGCGACGAGCGGGCAGCTGCGGATGACGACCATCGAGGCGACCGGGCCCGACACCCATGTCTCGCTCGGTGACGTCTTCGACAGCTGGTTCAGCACCGACCGGGCGGTCATGCCCCACGACGCGGTCTACCCGAGCGGGCAGAGCGTCAAGGAGATCGAGAAGCACAACACCGCGCAGATGAAGGAGTCCCAGGACGCGGCGACCGAGGCGGCCCTGAACTACCTCAAGCTCGGGGACGACAAGGTCAAGGTCACGCTGAAGCTCGCGGACGTGGGCGGGCCGAGCGCGGGGCTGCTGTTCACCCTGGGGATCATCGACAAGCTGAACGGTGACGGCGCCGGGGGCGACCTCACGGGCGGCCGCACCATCGCCGGGACGGGGACGATCGACGCGGACGGGACGGTCGGCGCGGTGGGCGGAGTGGCACTGAAGACGCAGGCCGCGAAGCGGGACGGGGCGACGGTGTTCCTGGTCCCCGAGGAGGAGTGCTCCGACGCGAAGGCGGAGCTGCCGAAGGGGCTGCGGCTGATCCCGGTGACGTCCCTGAAGGGGGCGGTGAGTGCGCTGACCGCACTGGAGTCGGGTAAGGGGTCCGTCCCTGCCTGCTAGTGCGCGAGAGCCGGCCCGGGAGAGGCCAGCCGGAGGCCGACCTCCACCAGGGTCCAGCCGAGCCGGGTCCTGATGGCGTACGGCCGCTTGGCCTGGACGGCGAGGCGGTGCGCGTCGGCCTCGGCACGGAGGTCGGCGGCGCGGAGGTCGGCGGCGTGGAGGTGGTGCAGGGCGAGGTGGGTCTCGGGGTGCATGGCGAAGCCCTTTCAGTCCGTGGTGATCGGGAAGGCGTGCGTGTGGATGCGTACCTGGGCCGCGTTGTCTCCGGTGGTGGGCCGGTCGCGGTAGGTGTCGACCAGGGCGTGCATCTTCTCGATGAGTTCTTTGGTCAGCTCGGGGGTCAGGCGTAGCGTCGCGCTGCTCATGTCCCAGACGCGGTTCCACTCCTCGGGCCAGGTGGCGCGCTCGCCCAGCCAGTTGGAGAGGTTCTGGATCTGGGCGGTGGCGACCTCGTGGAGGTACATGTCGGCGGCTCCGCGCACGGCCGGATCGCTATCGGTGAGCAGGGCGTCGTCGAAGCTCAGCCCCTTGTGGACCGCCTTCCACCAGCGTTCCCGCCCCTTGCCGCGCTCCGGGGCGTCCTCCACGAAGCCGTGTGCGGCCAGCTGGCGCAGGTGGTAGCTGGTGGCGCCGCTCGACTCGCCCAGTTTCTCGGCGAGTTGGGACGCGGTGGCGGGACCGCCGTGGCGCAGGGCGTCCAGCAGCTGCATCCGCAGGGGATGGGCCAGCCCGCGCAGTGAACGGGCGTCGAGTTTCCGTACGTTGGGCTCTTCCGGCATGCGTACAAAGATAGCGTTGCAAAGAGTTCTTTGCAACAGGTTCTTTGTATCCACGTCTCCTTGGTGACCGCGTCCCGGCGACGGCCCGCCCTGCTTCACAACCCCCGCGGCCTGAGCAGCAGTTCGGCCAACGAGGCCAGCCAGTCGACCAGCAGGGCCAGCGTGACCGTGAGGATCGAGCCGAGCATCAGCACCGGCATCCGCTGGGTGGTGATGCCGGTCGTGATCAGGACGCCAAGGCCGCCGCCCCCGCCGAAGGTCGCGAGGGTCGCCGTACCGACGTTGAGGACGAGGGCCGTGCGGACGCCCGCGAGGATCAGCGGGACGGCCAGCGGGAGTTCGACGCGTGACAGCACCTCCATGGACGACATCCCGATGCCCCGTGCCGCCTCGAGCAGGGTCGGGTCGTTCCGCTTCAGGCCCGCGATCGTGTTCGACAGGACCGGCAGGACGGCGTAGACGACCATGCCGATCAGGGCCGCCTTCATGCCCGCGCCCAGCCAGATCACGAGCAGGGCCAGCAGACCGATCACCGGGGTCGCCCGGCCCATGTCGGCGAACGCCATCACCACCGGGCTCGCCTTCTGGAAGGCCCTTCGGGTCAGCATGATCCCCAGCGGGATCGCGATGATCAGCACGAAGAACGTCGAGATCACCGTCAGCTCCACCTGCTGCCACAGGGCCTTGGACACCTGCCCGTTCGACAGCGCGTCCTCGGAGATCGGGTCCAGGTCGGCCTGCTCGAACCACAGCCAGGTCGCGAGCAGGACGGCGATCAGGAACGCGGGCAGAAAGGTCAGCTTCTGCCAGGTCACCCCCCTGGTGGGCGGGTCCGGCGGGGGAGGGGCCTCGGTCTCCTCCGGTTCGACCGTCACTTCCGGTTCCACGGTCTCCTCCGGTTCGACCGCCTCCGGCATCTCCAGCTCGGGGCTCGTCACGCCCCCTCCTGCTCTGCGTGCGTCTGGGCGGCCCGGATCTCCTCCGGCGCGTGCTGGTGCTCCATGACCTCCAGCCGGTCGGCCTCCAGAAGGTCCTGCACGGAGCTCATGAGCGTCTCCATGTCGACGACCCCCGTGTACTCACCGCGCCGCCCGGTCACCGCGACCCGTCCCGCCGTGTCGGTCAGCACGGCCTCCAGCGCGTCCCGCAGCGTCGCGTCCCTGCTCAGCGTGTCGCTCACCAGCGTCCCGGCCCGGGCCGGCGACCCCTTGGCGCGCATCATGTCGCCGCGCCGCAGCCACTTGTACGGCCGTCCGTGCCGGTCGAGCAGCAGGATCTCGTTCGTGCCGCTGCCCCGGAGCTTGTTGAAGATCTCCTGGACGGGGTCGTCGACGGTCACCGTCGGACAGTCGGTGATCTTCACGTCCCGTACGCGGGTGAGGTTCAGCCGTTTCAGCGCCGCCCCGGCCCCGACGAAACCGGACACGTAGTCGTCCGCCGGGTTGGTCAGGATGGCCTCGGGGGTGTCGAACTGGGCGATGGGGGACCGTTCGCGCAGAACGGCGATCCGGTCACCGAGCTTGATCGCCTCGTCGACGTCCTGGGTGACGAAGACGATCGTCTTGTGCAGCTCGTGCTGGAGCCTGATCAGCTCGTCCTGGAGATGGTCGCGGGTGATCGGGTCGACCGCACCGAACGGCTCGTCCATCAGCAGGACGGGGGGATCGGCCGCCAACGCCCTCGCCAGCCCCACCCGCCGCTGCTGGCCACCGGAGAGCCCGCGTGGATAGCGGCCGTGGAACTCCCCGGGGTCGAGCCCGACGAGGTCGAGCAGCTCCTCCACGCGGTCCTTGATCCGGCCCTTCCCCCAGCCGATCATCTTCGGCACGAGCGCGATGTTCTGCGCGACCGTCATGTGCGGGAAGAGACCGGCCGACTGGATCGCATAGCCCACCTTGCGGCGCAGCGTGACCGGATCGATGCCGGTCACATCCTCACCGTTGATCCGGATCCGCCCACCGGTGGGCTCGATCAACCTGTTGATCATCTTGAGTGTCGTCGACTTGCCGCATCCGGACGGCCCGACGAGGACGACGAGCTCGCCCGCCTTGATCTCCATGGTCACGTTGTCGACGGCGGGCCGCGGAGTGCCGGGATACCTCTTGGCCAGGTTCTCCAGCTCGATGGACGCACCCGATGCGCCGGACCTCTCAGGCACGGATCCCCCTCGGAATGGTCAGCCGTCCGATGAGGACGTACGCGCCATCGAACAGGAGGGCCAGGACGATGATCCCGAGCGTGCCGGCGAGCACCTGGTTGAGCGCGTTCCTGCTGCCCAGGGAGGCGATGCCGCGGAAGATCTCGTTGCCGAGGCCGGGTCCGGAGGCGTAGGCGGCGATCGCGGCGATGCCCATCAGCATCTGGGTCGAGACCCGGATCCCGGTCAGGACCGGCGGCCAGGCGAGCGGCAGCTCGACCCGTACCAGCCGCATCACCCGGGACATCCCGATGCCCCTGGCCGCGTCCACCAGCGAGGGATCGACCCCGCGCAGCCCGACGATCGCGTTGCGCACGACGGGCAGCAGCCCGTACAGCGTCAGAGCGATCACCGTGGGCGGTACGCCGAGCCCCACGGCCGGGACGAGCAGACCGATCATGGCGAGCGAGGGGATGGTCAGAAGCGTCGAGGTGGCCATGGTGGCGAGTTTGACTCCCCACCCGCTCCGATAGGTCACGACCCCGATCAGCACCCCGATCACCGTCGCCACGACCATGCACTGGAAGACGACGCTCGCGTGCTGGTAGGCGTCCGTGAGCAGCTGCTGGTGGCGGTTGCCGAGGTACTCCCAGAAGCTCACACGGCTCACCCCACGGTCGCGGTCAGGTCCTCGCCGAGTCCTCCGCCGCCTGTTCCACCAGCGGGATGATCCGCAGCGGAACGGGGTTCTCCATGACGATCGCGGTGGCGGCCCGGACGATCCCATCGAAACCGACAACCCGGTCGATCACACGTTGGAGATCGGCGTTGGACCGGGCCACCAGGCGGCACAGCATGTCCCCGCTGCCGGTGGTGGTGTGCAGCTCCAGGACCTCCGGCACGGTCGCCAAGTGCGCCCGTACGTCGGCCCCTTGCCCCTGCCGGATCTGGAGCGTGGCGAACGCGGTCACCGGGTAGCCGAGCGCCGCCGGATCGACCTGCGGGCCGAATCCCCGGATGACTCCGTTCGACTGAAGCCGGTCGAGCCGCGCCTGCACGGTCCCCCGGGCCACTCCCAGCCGCCGGGACATCTCCAGCACCCCGATCCGCGGTTCGCGCGCGAGGAGCACGATGATCCGCCCGTCCAGCTCGTCGATCCCCACGCCGGCCTCCCGGACCAGTGGTCATCCTGTACAGAAAGGCCGCCCACACGGCCGTATCGCTGAACAGATTGCCCAGTGAATACACAAACTATTGCGCACCTTGCAGACCGGGGCCAGGCTTCGGGCATGACGCAGACCACACACCACACTCCCGACACCGCCCGGCAGGCCGACCCCTTCCCGGTCAAGGGAATGGACGCGGTCGTCTTCGCCGTCGGCAACGCCAAGCAGGCCGCGCACTACTACTCGACCGCCTTCGGCATGCGGCTCGTGGCCTACTCCGGGCCGGAGAACGGCAGCCGCGAGACCGCCTCGTACGTGCTGGAGAACGGCTCCGCCCGTTTCGTGTTCACCTCGGTCATCAAGCCCGCCACGCCCTGGGGCCACTTCCTCGCCCAGCACGTGGCCGAGCACGGCGATGGCGTGATCGACCTCGCCATCGAGGTCCCGGACGCCCGCCGCGCCTACGCCTACGCCCTCGAGCACGGCGCCCGCTCGGTGGCCGAGCCGTACGAGCTGAAGGACGAGCACGGCACGGTCGTCCTCGCCGCGATCGCCACCTACGGCGAGACCCGCCACACCCTGGTCGAGCGCACGGGCTACGACGGCCCCTACCTCCCGGGCTACACCGCGTCCGCCCCGATCGTCGAACCCCCCGCCCACCGCACCTTCCAGGCCGTCGACCACTGCGTCGGCAACGTCGAGCTCGGCCGGATGAACGACTGGGTCGGCTTCTACAACAAGGTCATGGGCTTCACGAACATGAAGGAGTTCGTGGGCGACGACATCGCCACCGAGTACAGCGCGCTGATGTCGAAGGTCGTGGCCGACGGCACGCTCAAGGTGAAGTTCCCGATCAACGAGCCCGCCATCGCCAAGAAGAAGTCCCAGATCGACGAGTACCTGGAGTTCTACGGCGGCGCGGGCGTCCAGCACATCGCGCTGAACACCAACGACATCGTGCAGACCGTGAGGACCATGCGCGCGGCGGGAGTCCAGTTCCTCGACACCCCCGACTCCTACTACGACACCCTCGGCGAGTGGGTCGGCGACACCCGGGTACCGGTCGACACGCTCAGGGAGTTGAAGATCCTCGCCGACCGCGACGAGGACGGCTATCTGCTGCAGATCTTCACCAAGCCGGTCCAGGACAAGCCGACCGTGTTCTTCGAACTCATCGAGCGGCACGGCTCGATGGGCTTCGGAAAGGGCAACTTCAAGGCCCTGTTCGAGGCCATCGAACGAGAGCAGGAGAAGCGGGGCAACCTCTAGCAAGCCCCCTTTCCGCGTGCCGCCCGTAGGCTGGCCCCATGGCCAGGATCAACGACGTGGGCGGCACCCAGGGCTTCGGGGCGATCGACACCACCGACGACACCGAGCCCTTCCACGCGGACTGGGAGGCGCGGGTGGTCGGGCTCTACAACACCCTGCGCGCACAGGGGATCTTCAACACGAACGAGTTCCGGGACGCGATCGAGTCCATGCCGCCTGCGGACTATCTGGCGACCTCGTACTACGAACGCTGGTTCCTGGCGATCTGTTCGCTGCTGGAGCGCAAGGGCGTGATCGAGCCGGGTGAGCTCGATGACTGACGCGCCCCCCGACCGCTTTCCGCCCGGCACCCGGGTCCGCACCTTCCGCCACGACCCGCCGCACCACACCCGCCTGCCCCGCTACGCGCGCGGCAAGCGGGGCGTGGTCGTCGAGCCGGAGGGTCCCGACGAACTGCCCGACATCAGCGCGCAAGGCCGCGGCGACGCACCCGTCGAGCAGATCTACGCCGTCCGCTTCGCGGCCCGTGACCTGTGGGGCGAGGGCGACCACCACGTCGTACTGGACCTGTGGGAGAGCTACCTGGAGGAGGACCGCCAAGATGAGCGGTGACCACCACACCGACGCGACGACCGCCCGCCGGGTACGGCGCCTGGAGACCCTCCTGGAGGAGAAGGGGCTGATCACCGGCGAGCGGCTGGACGAGGCGATCGACGCGTTCCTCGCGGAGTCCTCGCCGGCGAACGGAGCACGGGTCGTGGCGCGCGCCTGGACCGACGACGCCTACCGGGCCCGGCTGCTCGCGGACGGCACCGCGGCGGTCCAGGAACTCGGCCACATGGAGGGCTCGTACCAGCGCCTGAGGGTCGTGGAGAACACCGAGTCCGTCCACAACGTCATCGTCTGCACCCTGTGCTCCTGCTACCCGCTCCGCCTCCTCGGCCCCTCCCCCAGCTGGTACAAGTCCGAGGCCTACCGCTCCCGCGTGGTCCGCGAACCCCGTGCCGTCCTGCGGGAGTTCGGCCTCACCCTGCCCGACTCCGTGGACGTCGTGGTGTGGGACTCCAGCGCGGAGACCCGCTACATGGTCCTGCCGCGCAGGCCCCAGGCCACGGAAGGGCTGGACGAGGAGGAACTGGCGGCGCTGGTGACGAGGAACGCCCTCATCGGTACGGCCCCGCTGTGACCGCCTTCGAGTCCGCCACCGGCAGGTCCTGGTCCGGCACGTCTCCCAGCGCCGCCAACGCCTCCCGTGCCGCCCGCACCCGCGAGGGCGAGAAGTAGGGGTTGATCCGCAGGGCCTCCTGGAGATGCCGGCGCGCGGGGGCGGGCTGCTCCAGCTCCCGCTCGATCATGCCCAGGTGATACGCGTACAGCGCGCTGCGCATCCCGCCCCCGTGCGCCTTGTCCGTCGCGATCCGGGCGTACCGCAGGGCCTCCCGGTCCTCCCCCGCCCGGTGCAGCGCCCACCCCAGCGCGTCCGCCACCGCGATCGCCGGCTGCCGTCGCCACTCGGCCCTGAGCCGCCGTACGGCGGAAGCCGGGTCCCCGTGGTCCGCCTCGAACTGCCCGAGAACCAGCTCCTCGTCCGCCCCGGACGCAGAAGCGCTCCGCACCCTCGCCAGCAGCAGGTCGTACTGCACCCGGGCCGCCTGCCCGAGCCCCAGCGACTCGTACAACTCGCCCAGCTCCAGGGCGTACTGCGGCAACGGCTGCTTCGCGAGGGCGATCCGGTAGGCGTTCAGGGCCTCCGTCGTGCGGCCCAGCGCGGCAAGAACCCGCCCCTGCCCGGCCTGCGCGGCCCACTGGTCGGGGTCGATACGGACCGCCTCCTGGAAGTGCCGCAGCGCGTCCTCGCGGTCGCCGCGCTCCCAGGCGAGCTGCCCGGCCCGCTCCAGATACTCGGCCCGCTCGGCCGGCGCCCGCGCCCCCGCCGCCGCGTCGGCCAGCTGGGCCGCCGCGTCCTCGCGCCAGCCCCGGTCCCGGTACACGGCCGCCGCCCGCGCCCGCACCGCAGGCCCCGACCGCAGATCCAACAGCCGCTCCAGCGCCCCATGAGCCGCCTTGTAGTCCCCGAGCCCCGTGTACGCGTCGATCAGCGCCGGATACGTCGTCCACCGCTTCGGCTCCAGCTCCCGCGCCGCCTCACCCCAGGTCAGCGCGGTACGGAAGTCCCGGCGCGCGTTCGCGAGGACGGCCAGACCACCGAGGGCCGCCGCGTTCCTGCGTACCTCCAAGGACGTCCGCAGCGAGCCGTCGGCCTTCGCGTAGAACGCCGTGTCGGCCGTCCGCCGCGCCTGCTCGACGTACGCCGTCCCCAGCACCGCCCACGACTCGGCGTCCTCGGGATACCGGCGCAGATGGCTCTCCCGCTCACCGATCAACGCCGCCAGGTCGGGCAGCGCGGCCGGCACCCCGGCGGCGACCGCCGACAGCGCCTGGGCACCCGGGGCCGGGGCTGGCGAGCGGGGCGCCGTCCGCTCCGGGGGCAGCAGCATCAGCGCCGTACCGAGCACCGCGCAGCCCGCGACCGCGGCCGGCACCACACGCCCGTGCAGCCGGGCCCGGCGGTTCTCCGTGGCTTGGTTCTCCATGGCGCTCACTGTGCGTCAATACGACGACCACACTCCGACGCTCGGCAGTCGGCGCTGGTGGGGTTCACACCGATGGCCCCCGGTGCGACGCTGTGATCATGAGCCGTATCGAAGCCCCCCGCGACGAGGTCACCGGCAACCTCGTCGACCGTCTGCTGAGCGATCTGCCCGCCGAGGCCGTCCTCGCCGACCCGGACGTCACGGTCTCCTACGCCAACGACATGGCGAGCTTCTGCCCGGCCGGCACCCCCGCCGTGGTCGTCCTGCCGCGCACGGTCGAGCAGGTCCAGCACGTCATGCGCATCGCCAGCGAACTGCGCGTCCCGGTCGTCCCCCAGGGCGCCCGCACGGGCTTGTCGGGCGCGGCCAACGCCTCCGACGGCTGCATCGTGCTGTCCCTGACGAAGATGGACCGGATCCTGGAGATCAACCCGGTCGACCGCATCGCCGTCGTCGAACCCGGCGTCGTCAACGCGACCCTCTCCCGCGCGGTGAACGAACTCGGCCTCTACTACCCGCCGGACCCCTCCAGCTGGGAGATGTGCACGATCGGCGGCAACATCGGCACCGCGTCCGGCGGGCTGTGCTGTGTGAAGTACGGGGTGACGGCGGAGTACGTCCTCGGACTGGACGTCGTCCTTGCCGACGGGCGGCTCATGTCCACGGGCCGCCGTACCGCCAAGGGCGTCGCCGGATACGACATGACCCGCCTCTTCGTCGGCTCCGAGGGCTCGCTCGGCATCGTCGTACGGGCGACCCTGGCGCTCCGGCCGAAGCCGCCCGAGCAGCTGGTCCTCGCCGCCGAGTTCGCCTCCGGGGCCGCCGCCTGCGACGCGGTGTGCCGGATCATGGAGGGCGGGCACGTGCCGTCCCTCCTCGAACTGATGGACCGTACGACGGTCAAGGCAGTCAACGACCTGGCGCACATGGGACTCCCGGAGACCACGGAGGCCCTCCTCCTCGCGGCCTTCGACACCACGGACCCGGCGGCCGACCTCGCGGCGGTCGGCGCGCTGTGCGAGGCGGCGGGCGCCTCGCAGGTCGTCCCGGCCGACGACGCGGCCGAGTCGGAACTGCTCCTCCAGGCCCGCAGGCTCTCCCTCACCGCGCTCGAAGCGGTCAAGGGCACCACGATGATCGACGACGTGTGCGTGCCCCGCTCCAGGCTCGGCGAGCTACTCGAAGGGACCGAGCGGATCGCCGAGAAACACCAGCTCACCATCGGTGTCGTCGCCCACGCGGGGGACGGCAACACCCACCCCACGGTCTGCTTCGACGCGGCCGACCCCGACGAGTCCCGGCGCGCCCGTGAGTCCTTCGACGAGATCATGGCCCTCGGCCTGGAGCTCGGCGGCACGATCACCGGGGAGCACGGGGTGGGCGTACTGAAGAAGGAGTGGCTGGCGCGGGAGATCGGCCCGGTGGGGGTGGAGATGCAGCGGGCGGTGAAGGGGGTCTTCGACCCGCTGGGGATCCTGAACCCGGGCAAGCTGTTCTGACTGTTCTTTGCGGCTGAACCGCCGCCGCTCTCGCGGACCTGGCTGGTCGCCGTTGTGGTTCCTCAATTGATGGTTGCGGTCGCTCACTCCCCTTCGTCCGCCGATGCGTCGCCTGGCCAGGGGTCGCCCAGCCAGAGGTCGTCGGCCGGGGTCGGGGCCAGCAGTTCGGCGAGGCCGTCGTCGATACCGAGCTGCTCCGCCTCGGAGCCCGGGGGGACCACCCTCAGCGTGCGCTCCAGCCAGGACGAGACCTGTGCGGCCGGGGCCTCCAGAAGGGCGTCGCCGTCGGGCGAGCTCAGCGCCATCAGGACGACGCCGCGGCCCGCGACCTTCGTCGGCCACACCCGCACGTCCCCGTGCCCGCACGGGCGGAACACCCCCTCCACGAGGAGTTCGCGGGCGAAGGTCCAGTGGACGGGGTGGTCCGAACCGATGTGGAAGGTGACGTGGACGGCGAAGGGGTCGTCGCTGCGGTAGCCCAGGCGGGCCGGGACCGGGATGCCGCGCTCGGGCGACAGGATGAGTGTGAGCTCCAGTTCGCGCTCTACCACCGTGCGGTGCATGGCGTTCGTTCCTCTCTCGGCTCTCGTCCGGGTCCTGCGGCGGGCCCGTACGAGTGGAGAGGGGGGAGGGGCCGGGATCATTACGCGAGTTCGGCGAACTTTTTCCGGCCGTATCGCGGTCGGCGTTGCGGTCGGTATCACGGCCGGTGTCAGGTCGTGCTCAAAAGGGGTGGGTCCGGTGGGACTGGCGGTGGGTCTTGCGCCGGTCTGATAGATGTGTAGCCCCCTCTATTGACCCCCGAGCAGATACGGGACGACGGACATGAGCGCCCCAACCCCGGCACCCGGTGACGACAGGCCCCGCGAGGGCTATTACCCGGACCCGTCCATTCCTGGATATGTCCGTTACTGGAACGGTTCCTCCTGGGTACCGGGCACCAGCCGTCCCGCCCCTGCGGCCGGCGAACCGCTCGCGCCACCGGCGGGCGGCGGCCCCGCATCCGCTCCGATGGAGGAGACGGGCCCGCACTTCTTCGACGAGGACCCCGCCGAGGCAGCCCCGCACCCCGACACCCAGCACGGCAGCCGCCCCGAACCCGCGTCCGCGTGGGGCGCCGACCGGAACCACCAGGGCGGCTTCGGCGGCGACCAGGACCGCCGGGTGTCGTGGGGGTCCCCGCAGGACCACGCGCAGGCTCAGCAGGGTGCCCAGCAGGTACCGCCGCAGGGAGGTCAGCCCCAGGGGGCCGCACACGGCGGTCAGCAGGGCGGGACGGGCGGATCCCAGGGTGCTCGGCAGGGTGTACCGCATCAGGGTGGTCCGCGGGGCGCCGACCCGAGGGTGGCCGGTGCCTCCCCGGGCCGGCCGGACGGGCAGGCCGCCCGTACCGACGGCACCGCGACGATCCCGCCCGCCGAGCCGGACGAGGACGGCGGCACGCGTGTCTTCCGCCGGCCCACGGCCGGGTCCGGGGGAGCGGGAGCCGCTCAGCAGTCCGACGACGGGACCATGAAGTTCCGCGCGGTCTCCCCGCGCACGGCGGAGCAGAGCGGGGGGCCCGGGGCGCAGAACGCGAGCACACCGGGGCCCGCGCACTCGGGCCCGGCCGGCGCCGCGGGCGCCCAGCCCGCCGCGACCAACAGCGCCGGCGCCCCCGCCGGCCCTCAGGGCCCCGGCTTCGGTGCCGGCAAGGCCGCCGCCGATCGTGCCGCGGCGACCGGTGCCGCAGGCCCCCAGGGCCCCGCCTCCGCCGCTTCCGCCCCCCTCTCCGGCCCGCAGCAGTCCACCCCCGCCTCCGGCCCGCAGACGGCCCCTCCGGGCGTGCCCCAGCAAGGCGTCCCGCAGCAGGCCGCCGGAGCCCCCGGAGCCCAGCCCCCCGCCACTCCCATGAGCCCGGGCCCCGGTGGCGGTCAGCCCTCCTGGGCCCAGCAGGTGCACCGCCTGGCCGGGCCCGACGAGGAGCAGCCCGCCCCCTGGAAGCCGCCGGTCGAGGACATCTTCCAGGCGGCCGCCCGCCGCCAGGCCTCCGCCAGGCCCGCCGGCCTCGGCAAGCGCCTGGCCGCACGCCTCCTCGACACCCTCGTCGTCGGCGCCGTGACCGCCGTCGCCGCCGTCCCCCTCGGCACCAGGGCGGCCGACCACATCAACGAGAAGGTCGACGCGGCCAAGCTGTCCGGCGAGACCGTGACGGTCTGGCTGCTGGACGGCACCACGTCGGTGTACCTCGGCATCGTGGTCGCCGTGCTCCTCGTCGCCGGTGCCCTGTACGAGGCGCTGCCCACCGCCAAGTGGGGCCGCACCCTCGGCAAGAAGCTGCTCGGCCTGGAGGTGCGGGACATCGAGGGCCACGAGCCCCCGTCCTTCGCGGGTGCCCTGCGCCGCTGGCTGGTCTACAGCGTGCCCGGCCTGCTCGGAATCGGTCTCGTGGGCGTCGCGTGGTGTCTGTTCGACCGGCCGTGGCGCCAGTGCTGGCACGACAAGGCGGCGCATACGTTCGTGGCGGGCTGAGCCGGTCCCGCGAACGGCGTACGGGATTCGGTAGCCCGGACGGCCGCCCGTCGGATGCGGAGCCGGGAGGTTCGCGGTCGACTCGGGCCATGAGCAGTGAACCGCCTCCCGGCTCCGGACAGCAGCCGCCGGATGACGACCCGTTCAGGAAGCAGCCCCCGCCTGCCGAGGGCTCGGGATCGCCGTACAGCACGCCGCCGCCGTACGGCGGAAGCCCCGGCGGCGGTGACCCGTACGGCGGCGGTGACCCGTACGGGGGTGGCCCCGCCGACCCGCTGGCCGGCATGCCACCACTGGCACCCAGCGGCCGGCGCACGCTCGCCCGGATCATCGACATGATCATGGTGGCCGTCGTCGTCTGGCTGATCACCTGGGGCGTCGGGGTCAGCGAGTACAACGTCGACAGCGACGACATGCAGTACGGCAAGTCGCTCGCCCAGTCGGCGCTCGCCGCGGTGCTCTACATCGCCTACGACACCGTCATGATCTCCCGGTCCGGGCAGACGCTCGGCAAGAAGTGGCTCGGCATGCGGGTGGCGAACCTCGACAACGGCTCCACGCCCTCCACGCAGAGCACGCTGATCCGCTCGGCGGTGCTGTGGATCCCGTTCGCGTTCTGCTGCGCCTGCATCTGGACCGCCATCGCGGGCGGCTGGAGCTACTTCGACAAGCCCTACAAGCAGGGCCTGCACGACAAGGCGGCCAAGACGGTGGTGGTCAGCACCACCTGAACCGGGCGGCCCGGAACGTCATCCCGGTGAGCACGTGGGCCGAGCGGCAGGGATGGTGACGGCGGGGCCTGAGCCGTGACTTCGGGATCGGCACGGCCTGGACCGCCGAGCCGCCCGCGAGTTGCGGGCGACCGGTGGCGAATGCGACGGGCCCGCCCCGGCGAACGC
>NZ_KQ948671.1:57300-129324 GCF_001514145.1 Streptomyces canus | reverse complement strand
TGACTTCGGCACCGGCACGGCCTGGACCGCCGAGCCGCCCGCGAGTTGCGGGCGACCGGTGGCGAATGCGACGGGCCCGCCCCGGCGAACCCGGGGGCGACTCGGCGCGCCCGTGCCGGGACCGTGACGGTGGGGCCTGAGCGGTGACGCGGGACCGGTACAGGGCCCGCACCGCTGAGCCTCCCGCGAGCCGCCGGCGACCGTCGGCGACCGCGACGGGCGCCCCGGCTCGTCCCGGCGAACCCGGGGACGACCCGGCGCGCCCGGCTCGGCGAAGCCGGTGTTCAGGCGGCGGTCTTGGAACTCGTGGCCACGGCGGGCACGGGCTCTTCCGCCGGGCGTTCGGCGGGCCTGCTCACCGCGACGACGCGGGGCTTGGGCTGCGGCACGGTCATGGCGACCAGTAGGCCGAGGGCGAGCGCCGAGACGGCGATGACCGCGGTCCCCACGGCCGAACTCGTCTGTGACAGCAGCAGCATGGCGAGCGTCGAGAAGATGACGGTGATCGAACCGTAGGCGATCTGTGCGGCGGTCGGACGAGGCATGGCAATCGTGTCCTCGGAATCGGGGGTCCACGGGGGGCGTCGGCCTGGCATTCCGCCGACACCCGGGCGTTCCGCCAATCGACTCTAATCGGCTGTGTGCCCGAGTGGAACGAACGGTAAGCGTGACCTAACCAACAGTGCCGGAGCACAGGGGGCGCACGGAGTCATGACGTCCATCAAGTGGACGGCTGTGCGCGCCCGTCGTGTTGCAGTCATGTGTCCGCAATACGAACACCGGCTCCCAATAATGCAATTGACGGGTCCAAGTCAAGATCTGTCTTTTCTCCCCAACCTTTAGTCAAATACGGCTCACTTGCCTTGATAGGGGAGGGGCACAAGTGACTGACAGATCCTGGACGTTCAGGACGGCGGCGACGATCGTCGCCCTCGCGGCCGCCTCGGCCACGTTCTCGACGTTCGCCGTGGCACAGGCCGCGGACGGCACGTCCACGAAGGCTTCCGCGGTCGACCGGAACGACCCACAGCCGGCGAAGGCCAGGGAGCACGACTTCGACGGCCCGCTGACCAAGACCAAGGAGGCGCAGCGCCAGGAGGCGCTCGACCAGGTCATATCCGGGAACGCCACGGTGAAGAACCGCAACGGCTCTCAGGTGGTCGAGCTCAAGAGCCGCAAGGGCGACAGCAAGTACGTCGAACTCGGCCGTGAGAAGACCGACAAGATCTTCACCATCCTGGTGGAGTTCGGCGACCAGGTCGACCCCCGCTACGGCGGCACGACCGGCCCGCTGCACAACAAGATCGCCCAGCCGGACCGCAAGCTGGACAACAGCACGGCCTGGCAGGCGGACTACAACCAGGCGCACTTCCAGGACCTCTACTTCGGCACCGGCAAGAAGAGCGAGTCGCTGAAGAAGTACTACGAGAAGCAGTCCTCGGGCCGCTACTCGGTCGAGGGCGAAGTGACCGACTGGGTCAAGGTCCCCTACAACGAGGCCCGTTACGGCTCCAACGACGCCCCCACCGGCGCCTGGTACGCGGTCCAGGACGGCGTCAACGCCTGGGTCGCCGAGCGCGAGGCCGCGGGTGACTCGGCCACCGAAATCGCCGCGGAACTGGCCGAGTTCGACCAGTGGGACCGCTACGACTTCGACGGCGACGGCAACTTCAACGAGCCCGACGGCTACATCGACCACTTCCAGATCGTGCACGCCGGCGAGGACGAGTCCGCCGGCGGCGGCGCCCAGGGCGCGGACGCCATCTGGGCCCACCGCTGGTACGCCTTCGCCAGCGACGCCGGCGCCTCCGGCCCGGCCGGCAACAAGCTCGGCGGCACCCAGATCGGCGACACAGGCATCTGGGTCGGCGACTACACCATCCAGCCGGAGAACGGCGGCCTGGGCGTCTTCGCCCACGAGTACGGCCACGACCTCGGCCTGCCCGACGAGTACGACACCTCCGGCGGCGGCGAGAACTCCACCGGCTTCTGGACCCTGATGTCCTCCGGCTCCTGGCTCGGCACCGGCAAGGACTCCATCGGAGACCTGCCCGGCGACATGAACGCCTGGGACAAGCTCCAACTGGGCTGGCTCGACTACGACGTGGCCACTGCGGGCAAGAGGTCCACCCACAAGCTGGGCGTCGCGGAGTACAACACCAAGAACGCGCAGGCGCTCGTGGTCCAGCTGCCGAAGAAGACGGTCACCACCCCGGTGGTCACCCCGGCGCAGGGCGCCACCCAGTGGTGGAGCGGCAGCGGTGACGACCTGCGCAACACCCTGACCCGCCCGCTCGACCTGACGGGCAAGTCCTCGGCGGCGCTGACCCTCGACGGCTGGTGGGACATCGAGCAGGACTTCGACTACCTCTACACCGAGGTCTCCACCGACGGCGCCAACTGGACGCCGGTCGACGGCACTCTGGCCGACGGCACCGCCATCCCGAGGGACGGCAGCGGCAAGCCCGCCCTCACCGGCACGGTCGACGCCCACCAGAAGCTGACCTTCCCGCTGAACGCCTACGCGGGCAAGAACATCCAGCTGCGCTTCCGCTACCAGACCGACGGCGGAGTCGCCCAGAAGGGCTTCACGGCCGACGAGATCACGGTGACCGCCGACGGCGCGACCCTCTTCTCCGACAACGCCGAGACGGCCGACGCCGCCTGGACCGCGAACGGCTTCTCGCGCATCGGCGCCTCGATCACGGACGACTACGCGCAGTACTACCTCGCCGAGAACCGCCAATACGTGTCGTACGACAAGGTGTTGAAGGTCGGCCCGTACAACTACGGCTTCTCGACGACCCGTCCGGACTGGGTGGAGCACTACGCCTACCAGAACGGCCTGTTGATCTGGAAGTGGGACACCTCCCAGGCGGACGACAACACCAGCCAGCACCCGGGCGAGGGCCTGATCCTGCCGATCGACTCCCACCCGACCGCGCTGAAGTGGTCCGACAACACGCTGATGCGCAACCGCATCCAGGCCTACGACTCCACCTTCAGCTGGTACCCGACGGACTCGATCACGCTCCACAAGGCCGACGTCCCGACGAAGATCAAGTCCAAGCCGGGCGTCCCGGTCTTCGACGACGGCACGTCGAGCTACTACGACCCGTCGAACCCGTTCGCAGGGGTCAACATCACTGACACCGACACCCGGATCAAGATCGTCAAGGAGCCCCTCGACGGCTCGACGATCACGCTCCAGGTCGGACCTTCGGCCAAGAAGAAGTAAAGTCGCAGGTCAGAAGCGTATCGGCGGCAACCCCTGGCGGGTTGCCGCCGATCGTGTTTAGGTGCGTCCTGTGGCTCCCTTATTGACACCGACGCACACGGGGGTGTGACCGCATGGCCGCAGGAGGTTTCTGCAAGCTGCCGAACGGCAGGGTGGTGGTGGCGCTGAACCTGCCCCGCCCGCCGACCGACGGCTGCGGCAGCGTGCGGGTACTCGTCCACGCCCAGAACCGGGCGCGCGCCCTGACCAGGCTGCGCAACCTGGGTCTGCGCGCCGTGTACCTGCGCGGCAACGGCGCGCCCCCGACCCCGGACGAGATCACGGCCGTACTGCACCACCCGGACGGCCTGATATGGCGTACGGCCCCTGACAACGCTGTCGTGGGCGGTCCCGAGCTGGCCCAGGAGCTGTGGCATCCGATCAGGTCACTGCTGAGGAGGCCGGCGGCACCGGCCTGAGCGCCCGTTTCCGACCGGCTAGACGACCGGCTTCCCGGACAGCTCCACGCCCGCCGCCCGCATCTCCTCGATCGCCCGCTCGGTCGTCGTCTCGGCGACCCCGGCGGTGAGGTCGAGGAGGACCTGCGTACGGAAGCCCTCCCGGGCCGCGTCCAGCGCGGTGGCCCGTACGCAGTGGTCCGTGGCGATCCCGACCACGTCGACCTCGGAGACCTCCCGCGCCCGCAGCCAGTCGGCCAGCGTCACGCCGTTCTCGTCGGCCCCCTCGAACCCGCTGTACGCCGCCGCGTACGCCCCCTTGTCGAAGACCGCGTCGATCGCCCCGGAGGCGACGGCCGGCGCGAAGTTCGGGTGGAACCCCACCCCCTCGGTCCCGGCGACGCAGTGCGCGGGCCAGGAGTGCACGAAGTCGGGGTTGTCCGCGAAGTGGCCGCCGGGTGCGATGTGGTGGTCGCGGGTGGCCACCACATGCTGGTAGCCGGAGCCCGCCGCCTGCCCGATCAGCTCGGTGACGGCGGCGGCCACATCGGCACCGCCGGCCACCGCGAGACTGCCTCCCTCGCAGAAGTCGTTCTGCACGTCAACGACGATCAAGGCGCGGCGCATGTGGGTGTCCTTCGACTGTTGGGTGAACTTACGAGCCTAGAGACTTCGGCGGCACTGCGGGAGGGCGCACCCGCATTAGCTACCCGAGCGCCCCTGGACGTACTCCGTCGGAAGGACCGGTTCTCCGCGCGAGAGCTGGGTCGCCGACAGCGGCAGGTTGGCCCGGGCAGCGGCATGCCGGTCCCGTACGACGTCCAGCGCCTCCCGCGCGACGACCTCGCCGCCCTTGACCAGCTCCACCAGCAGCTGCCGGTCCGCGAGCGCGGGCGGAACCGCCCCCGTGCCCACCACCTCGGCCTCAGCGACCCCCTCGGCGTCCAGCCGCCGCGCCGCCCACTTGCGCCCGCCGACCGAGGTCTTGCCCCCGGTCGACTTCTTCGCCACCGGCACCAGCGGCGCCTTCGGGTCCGCGGACTCGGCACGCGCGACCAGTTTGTAGACCATCGAGCAGGTGGGCTGCCCGGACCCGGTCACCAGCTGGGTGCCGACGCCGTACGCGTCCACCGGAGCCACGGCCAGCGAGGCGATGGCGTACTCGTCGAGGTCGGAGGTGACGATGATCCGGGTGCTCTTCGCACCCAGCTCGTCCAGCTGCTGACGCACCCGGTGCGCGACGAGGAGCAGGTCGCCGGAGTCGATGCGCACGGCCCCCAGCTCGGGCCCGGCGACCTCGACGGCCGTACGGACGGCCTCGGTGACGTCGTACGTGTCGACGAGCAGGGTGGTGCCCCGGCCCAGCGAGTCCACCTGGGCCTGGAAGGCGTCCCGCTCGTGGTCGTGCAGCAGGGTGAAGGCGTGGGCGGAGGTGCCCACCGTGGGGATGCCGTAGCGGAAGCCGGCCGCGAGGTCGGAGGTGGTGGCGAAGCCGCCGACGTAGGCGGCCCGGGAGGCTGCCACGGCGGACAGCTCGTGGGTGCGGCGGGCACCCATCTCGATCAGCGGCCGGTCACCCGCGGCCGAGGACATCCGGGAGGCGGCCGCGGCTATCGCGGAGTCGTGGTTGAGGATCGACAGGATCACGGTCTCCAGGAGCACGCACTCGGCGAAGGAGCCCTCCACCCGCATGATCGGCGAACCAGGGAAGTACACCTCGCCCTCCGGGTAGCCCCAGATGTCGCCGCCGAAGCGATAGGAGGCGAGCCAGTCCCGGGTCTCCTCGTCCACGATGTTCTGCTCCCGCAGGAAGCCGAGGACGTCCGCGTCAAAACGGAAGTTCTCCACCGCGTCCAGCACCCGGCCGGTGCCCGCGACGACGCCGTAGCGCCGCCCCTCCGGCAGCCGTCGGGTGAAGACCTCGAAGACGCTGCGCCGCCCGGCGGTACCCGCCTTCAGCGCGGCCTGCAGCATCGTCAGCTCGTACTGGTCCGTGAAGAGCGCCGTCGAAGGAACATCCACCGGCAGCCCAAGGTCCGCTGTGTTCATGACGAGGATGGTACCCCCATTCGCGTCAGTGTGACGATTTATGCGGTGCGTGGCAGCATGGGCCGTGTGACGTCACCCGCTCCCGTAGAGATCGAACGCACCGAGTCGGCGGAAGAGGTCTTCGCCGTCCCCGAGCCGGACGTCCCCTGGGTCACGATCGTCCACAACGACCCGGTCAACCTCATGAGCTACGTGACCTACGTCTTCCAGACGTACTTCGGCTACTCGAAGGACAAGGCCACGAAGCTGATGATGGACGTCCACCACAAGGGCCGGGCGGTCGTCTCCAGCGGATCCCGCGAGGAGATGGAGCGTGATGTGCAGGCCATGCACGGCTACGGTCTGTGGGCCACGCTCCAGCAGGACCGGAAATGACCCGACCCCGCCCGCAGGACCGGAAGTAGCGATAACGCCTGATGCCAGGAACCTTCGAACCGCTCCCCGGCGGCGGCGCGGCCGTCGCCCTCGACGACGTCGAGATCTCCATCATCCGGTCGCTGGCCGTCCAGCTCCTGGAGCTCATCGGCCCGGGCCCCGCCGAGGACGCCCCCGACGACCCCCTCGCCGAGCTCTTCGCGGACGGCCCGAGCGAGCCGCCGTCCGACCCGGTGCTCAAGCGGCTGTTCCCGGACGCCTACAGCGACCCCGAGGGCACCCCCCAGGCCAAGGAGGCCGAGGAGCAGCGGGCGTACTCCTCGGAGTTCCGCCGCTACACGGAGAACGACCTGCGGACCGGCAAGCGCGAGAACGCCCTGGCGGTGGTCCGCTCGCTGGACGCGCTGAACTCCGCGGGCGAGGGCGGGGCGGTCCTCAAGCTGTCGACCGGTGAGTCCCAGCAGTGGCTCGGCGCCCTCAACGACCTGCGGCTCGCGATCGGCTCCCGCCTCGACATCACCGCCGAGGAGGACACCGACCTCCTCTACCGGCTCCCTGACGAGGACCCCCGTAAGCCCATGGTGATGGCGTATCTGTGGCTGGGCGGGCTCCAGGAGACCCTCGTGGCCACCCTTATGCCGTGAGTTGTGACGGTTTCGTGCCCGCTTTTGAGGGTGATGTGTTCGCTCAGAGGACGCTCAAATCCGGATAACGATCACGTCACCGCCCTGACGGCTTTCGCGGGTTCCGGGCGCCGTTTGTCCGCTTCTTCCTGTGACCTGTGCCATATGTCGCACAGGTGATCAACGTTGCGGCCGTGATAAATCTTCACGACCGCCCGGCGAGCACCACCCGTATGTTCCGCCGGGTGCGCCACCGAGCCGGCAACCGCCGGCCAGGCACCACTCCATCAATCCGGGGGGATCGAGATCCGGTCCGCGGCCGACGAAGGCCCGGTTCGGTATGGAGAAAGGCGCACCACACACATGACCTCCGCTCAGGTCGACACAGGCACGGGCTCAGGCCCGGAGAAGACCTCCGAAGAGGGGTACGAACGCGGACTCGGCAGCCGCCAGGTCCAGATGATCGCGATCGGCGGCGCCATCGGCGTCGGCCTCTTCCTCAACGCCGGGGCGAACATCGCCAAGGCCGGTCCGAGCCTCATCCTCATGTACGCCGTCGCCGGCGTGATCATCTTCTTCATCATGCGGGCACTCGGCGAGCTGCTGCTCTACCGCCCGGTCTCCGGTTCCTTCGCGGAGTACTCCCGCGAATTCCTCGGCCCGTTCTTCGGCTACTTCACCGGCTGGACGTACTGGCTGCTGTGGGTCGTCACCGGTATGGCCGAACTCACCGCCGCCGCGATCTACGTCAACTACTGGTTCCCGGCCGTCCCCCAGTGGACGACCGCCCTGGTCTTCCTGGTCGTCCTGTTCGTGGCCAACCTGATCTCGGTGAAGCTGTTCGGCGAGATCGAGTTCTGGTTCTCGATGATCAAGGTCACCGCCCTCATCGGCATGATCGTGATCGGTCTCGGCGTCCTCACCTTCGGCTTCAGCGCCGCCGGCGACACCGCCGCGGTCTCCAACCTCTGGGCCTTCGACGGCTTCTTCCCCAAGGGCATCGGCTCGTCCCTGATGACCCTGCAGGGCGTGATGTTCGCCTACCTCGCCGTCGAACTGGTCGGCGTCACCGCCGGTGAGTCCGAGAACCCCGAGAAGACCCTCCCCAAGGCGATCAACACCCTGCCCTGGCGCATCGGCCTCTTCTACGTCGGCGCCCTCACCGTCATCCTGTGCGTGGTGAAGTGGACCGAGTTCGCGGCGGGCGTCAGCCCCTTCGTGAAGGCCTTCGCCGTGATCGGCATCCCGGCGGGCGCCGGCATCGTGAACTTCGTCGTCCTCACCGCGGCCCTGTCCTCCTGCAACTCCGGCATGTACTCCACGGGCCGCATGCTGCGCACCCTGGCCGACAGCGGCGAGGCACCCCAGGCCTTCAACAAGCTCTCCGCGACGCGGACGCCGGCGCTGGCCATCACGGTCTCCGTGCTCTTCATGGGCATCGGCGTGGTGCTGAACTACGTCGTGCCGGAGAAGGCCTTCGGATACGTCGTCTCGGTCGCGACCGCGGCGGGCATCTGGACCTGGCTGATGATCCTGATCAGCCATGTGCGCTACCGCCGCGAGGTCGTGGCCGGCCGGCTGCCCGCCTCCTCCTTCCCGGCGCCGGGCGGCTCCGTCGGCAGCTGGATCGCCATCGTGTTCCTGCTCTTCGTGACCTGCCTGATCGCGTACGACGCCGACTCCCGCGTCTGTCTGTACGTGATGGCCGGATGGGCCGCCGCGCTGGGGATCGGCTGGGCCGTACTGAAGACCCGCAACCCCGGGATCACGGACCGGCGCGAGCCGGAGTTCGAGAAGGCCGCGGGCTAGGAAGTCCGGAACAGCTCCGGCACCCGTCCGGCATGTGGGCCGCTGCGTACCGATCCTCGGTACGCAGCGGCCCTCTGCTTATCCTTTCCGACATGCTGACCATCACCCAGGCCCTCGTCGACCAGATCGTCGCGCACGCGCGCAAGGACCACCCCGACGAGGCGTGCGGAGTCGTCGCGGGACCGGCCGGATCGGACCGGCCCGAGCGGTTCATCCCGATGCTGAACGCGGCCATGTCGCCCACGTTCTACGAGTTCGACTCCGGCGACCTGCTCAAGCTCTACCGCGAGATGGACGACCGCGACGAGGAGCCGGTGGTCATCTACCACTCCCACACCGCGACCGAGGCCTACCCCTCCCGCACGGACATCTCCTACGCCAACGAACCCGGCGCCCACTACGTCCTGGTCTCGACAGCGGACACCGACGGCCTCGGCGACTTCCAGTTCCGCTCCTACCGGATCGTCGACGGCGAGGTCACCGAGGAGGACGTGGAGATCGTCGCGGCGTACCAGGAGGCCTGAGCTGCCGTATCTCAGCCAGTGGCCCCATTTCGTCCACATGGTGGGATCACACTCCGGGACCCGGACCGGGAATCGATACGATGACCCCATGGTTTCTTACGACGTGAGCGAGAAGACGCCGGGCAGCCTGCTCGTGGCGCGGCTGCACGTCGACCTGTGCAGGCTCGCCAGCGCCATCTGTTGACGCTGCCTCTGCCGCCGTACGGCCGTGGGCCGCGGCGCTCCACACACGCACCACCTGCTGTACCAGCGCTGCCGCGCGCCCACCGACCCGCCACCATCCGACAGGAGCCCTGAGCCATGGCCATCGAGGTCCGCATCCCGACCATCCTCCGCACCTACACCGAGGGCCAGAAGGCGGTGGAGGGCAACGGGAACACCCTCGCCGAGCTCTTCGCCGACCTCGAGACCCGGCATGCGGGCGTCCAGGCCCGCATCGTGGACGGCGGCGAGCTGCGCCGCTTCGTCAACGTCTACCTGAACGACGAGGACGTCCGCTTCCTCGACGGCATCAACACCAAGCTCACCGACGGCGACAACGTCACGATCCTGCCGGCCGTGGCCGGCGGCATGGCCTGATCGTCGATGCGTTACGACTCCCCGCTGGCCGCGGTGGGCAACACCCCTCTGGTGCGCCTGCCGCGGCTCTCGCCGTCCGCCGACGTCCGCATCTGGGCCAAGCTCGAGGACCGCAACCCGACCGGCTCGGTAAAGGACCGCCCCGCCCTGCACATGATCGAGCAGGCGGAGAAGGACGGCCGCCTCACGCCCGGCTGCACCATCCTCGAGCCCACCTCCGGCAACACCGGCATCTCCCTCGCGATGGCCGCCAAGCTCAAGGGCTACCGGATCGTGTGCGTGATGCCCGAGAACACCTCGCAGGAGCGCCGGGACCTGCTCGCCATGTGGGGCGCCGAGATCATCTCGTCCCCCGCCGCGGGCGGCTCCAACACCGCCGTACGGGTCGCCAAGGAGCTGTCCGCCGAGCACCCCGACTGGGTGATGCTCTATCAGTACGGCAACCCCGACAACGCGGGCGCCCACTACGCGACCACCGGCCCGGAGATCCTCGCCGACCTCCCCTCCGTCACCCACTTCGTCGCGGGCCTCGGCACCACCGGCACCCTGATGGGCGTCGGCCGCTACCTGCGCGAACACCGGCCCGACGTGAAGATCGTCGCCGCCGAACCGCGCTACGACGACCTGGTGTACGGGCTCAGGAACCTGGATGAGGGCTTCGTACCGGAGCTGTACGACGCGTCGGTGCTGACGACCCGCTTCTCCGTCGGCTCCGCGGACGCGGTCACCCGCACCCGCGAGCTCCTCCAGCAGGAGGGCATCTTCGCGGGCGTCTCCACGGGCGCCGCCCTGCACGCGGCGATCGGCGTCGGCAACAAGGCCGTGAAGGCCGGCGAGAGCGCGGACATCGTCTTCGTCGTCGCCGACGGCGGCTGGAAGTACCTCTCGACGGGCGTCTACACGGCCGCCACGACGGAGGAAGCGATCGAGACGCTGCAGGGTCAGCTCTGGGCGTGACGTACTACGTCGCCAGGTGACGGACCTGGTCCCAGAGGGCCGGGTCCACCACCCCCACCTTCCGCCGGAAGTCCCCCACCGGCACCGCACGCAGCTCGTCGGTCTCCAGGAAACTCGCGCGCCCCTGCGCGTCCCCGACGGCACCCGGCGGCAGCGGGATCACCCCGGACCGCTCGTCGTGGTACTTGCTGGTGATCTTCGCGACGGTCGCCCGCTTCCCGCGCACCGCGAGCACCAGACAGGGCCGGTCCTTGCCCCCGGGCCCGTCCTCGTACGGCACGTTCGCCCACCAGATCTCCGCGGGCCGCGGCCGGACCACGGTTCGCCCGGACGGCCGATCGACCCGGTCCGCGCGCCCCTTCGGCCGACGCCCCCGGCCCCACCCGTCCACGAGCGTCGCGACCAGCGCGAGCAGTACCACCGCCGCGAGTGCGAGCCACCAGGACGTGTCCATGAGGACGACGTTACCGGCGCACGATCAGCCCTGCGCGCCCTCTGCGCAAGCCGTAAGCGCGGTCACACTCCCCACCCACCCCCGGTCCAGCCGAACCGGTGACAGCACAGGTGAGTTCGCCCACAACAGCCCTTGGCGGAGGAGCGACCGGAGGTTTTGCGCCTTACGCTCGACGGACCGCACGACCCCCGTCTCCATCCCAGAAAAGTTCCCGCCAGCGGAGGTTTCTGTTTTATGAAGCTCACCGTCGTCGGCTGCTCGGGGTCGTTCCCGTCCGCGGAATCGGCCTGCTCGAGCTACCTCGTCGAGGCCGACGGCTTCCGGCTGCTTCTCGACATGGGCAACGGTGCCCTTGGCGAGCTGCAGCGCCACTGCGGTCTCTACGACCTCGACGCGATCTTCCTCAGCCATCTGCACGCCGACCACTGCATCGACATGTGCGCGTACTTCGTCGCACGCTACTACCGCCACGACGGCGGCCGCTGCGACCCCATCCCGGTCTACGGCCCCGAAGGCACCGAACACCGCCTCACCACGGCCTACGCCGACACCCCCACCGCCTCCTCCATGAGCGAGGTCTTCGACTTCCACACGGTCAAGCCGTCCACCTTCGACATCGGCCCGTTCACGGTCCACACGGAGCGAGTGGCGCACCCGGTGGAGGCGTACGGCATCCGCGTCGAGCACGGCGGGAAGTCCCTGACGTACTCCGGCGACACGGGTGTCAGCCCCGCTCTGACCGAACTCGCCCGCGACACCGACCTGTTCCTGTGCGAGGCGGCCTTCACGCACGGCAAGGAGAGCATCCCCGACCTGCACCTCAACGGCCGCGAGGCGGGTGAGACGGCGACCCGCGCAGGAGCCCGCCGCCTGGTCCTCACCCACATTCCCCCGTGGACCGACCCGCAGGTCAACCTCGCCGACGCCCAAGCGGTGTTCGACGGTCCGGTGTCCCTGGCGGTGCCGAGACTGTCGTACGACATCTAGCCCCTACGGCATGACGAAGGCCCCCGGAGAGGTTCAGGACTCCGGGGGCCTTCGTCACACTCCGGCCGACAATCAGGCCTTCGTGAGGTCCTCGACCTCCTCCTCGGGCTCGCGACCCGGGGTGGGAAGGTTCCACTTGATGATGGCGAAGCGGAAGACGGCGTAGTAGACCGCGCCGAAGACCAGGCCGACCGGGATCAGCAGCCAGGGCTTGGTGGAGATGCCCCAGTTGATGAAGACGTCGATGAAGCCGGCCGAGAAGCTGAAGCCCATGTGCATGCCCAGCGCCCACGTCACCGCCATCGAGACCGCGGTGAGGACCGCGTGGATGGCGTAGAGCACCGGGGCGATGAACATGAACGTGAACTCGATCGGCTCGGTGACACCCGTGATGAACGAGGTCAGCGCCATCGACATCATCATGCCCATCACGGCCTTGCGGCGCTCCGGACGGGCCGAGTGGGCGATCGCGAGGGCGGCGGCGGGCAGGCCGAACATCATGATCGGGAAGAAGCCAGTCATGAACATGCCGGCGCTCGGATCGCCGCCGAAGAAGCGCGGCAGGTCACCGTGGAAGACGGTGCCGGAGGAGTTCGTGAACTCGCCGATCTGGAACCAGGCCACGGAGTTGACGAACTGGTGCATGCCGATCGGGATCAGCGCGCGGTTGATCAGACCGAAGAGGGCCGCACCGAAGGAGCCGAGGCCGGTCATCCACTCGCCGAAGTTGGTGATCACGTTGCCGATGGGCTCCCAGCCCAGGACGACCAGGACACCGAGAACCGTGCCGACGGCGGCCGTGATGATCGGGACGAGCCGACGGCCGTTGAAGAAGCCGAGCCAGTCGACGAGCCTCTTGCGGTGGTAGCGCTGCCACAGCACAGCGGTCAGCAGACCGAGGATGATGCCACCCAGCACGCCCGGGTTCTGGAAGCTCGCGGTCTGCGCGGCCTCGGTGCCCTTCTGCCAGAAGCCGCCGCCGAGCCCGGTCGGTGTGTAGGTGGCGCCCTCGTGGCCGTCCTTGATCGGGTACTGGTGGATCACCGCGTAGTAGGCGAGGAAGCCGACCACCGCGGCCAGCGCCGTGGAACCGTCGGACTTCTTCGCGAAGCCGATGGCCACGCCTATACAGAACAGCAGGGGCAGACCGAAGGAACTGTCCAGCAGCGCGCCGCCGGCACCGGCGAACACCTTCGCCACGTCAGCCGGTATGTGGAACCGCTCCTGGGAGTCGGCTTGACCGAGCCGGAGCAGAATGCCCGCCGCCGGCAACACGGCGATAGGCAACTGCAGGCTGCGGCCGACCTTCTGCAGGCCCTGGAAAAGACCGGAACCCCGCTTCTTCGCGGGGGCCGCCGTGTCGGTGGCGGTGCTCATAACTCCTCCATCGGGTGGTGGTCTACACCACTCAGTGGTGTAGACCTGTTGTACACGATGAGGGCGTTATAAGGAACCCATCAATTCCGCAACCGGAGGACTCCCTCCCCGCACCCGCTCCTGGGTTGGCGGCCACCCCCCAGGTGGTGTAGACCAGTTACCGACGATTGGGTTGCTGTCACGTCATCTTCGGTACGTACGGCGCAATCGCTCGCGAAACTGGGCCCACCGTGCGTGAGGAGACCGACATGGCCACCAAGGCAGAGAAGATCGTCGCCGGACTCGGCGGCATCGAGAACATCGAAGAGATCGAAGGCTGCATCACCCGCCTCCGCACCGAGGTCATCGACCCCGGCAAGGTCGACGAAGCCGCCCTCAAGGCCGCCGGCGCCCACGGCGTCGTCAAGATGGGCACCGCCATCCAGGTCGTCATCGGCACCGACGCCGACCCCATCGCCGCGGACATCGAAGACATGATGTGAGACCGGAGACCGTCCCGGCCAAGGGGGCCCTCCCATCCCGGGAGGGCCCCCTTCCGCATCCCCGTCTCCCGCTAGGCTCAACGCCATGTCTCGAATCGACGGCCGCACCCCCGAACAACTCCGCCCGATCACCATCGAACGCGGCTGGAGCAAGCACGCCGAGGGCTCCGTCCTCGTCTCCTTCGGCGACACGAAGGTCTTCTGCACCGCCACCGTCAGCGAAGGCGTCCCCCGCTGGCGCAAGGGCAGCGGCGAGGGCTGGGTCACCGCCGAGTACTCCATGCTGCCCCGCGCCACCAACACCCGCGGCGACCGCGAGTCCGTCCGCGGCAAGATCGGCGGCCGTACGCACGAGATCAGCCGCCTCATCGGCCGCTCCCTGCGCGCGGTCATCGACTACAAGGCCCTCGGCGAGAACACCATCGTCCTCGACTGCGACGTCCTCCAGGCCGACGGCGGCACCCGCACCGCGGCCATCACCGGCGCCTACGTCGCCCTGGCCGACGCCGTCGCCTGGGCCCAGGGCAAGAAGCTGATCAAGGCCGGCCGCCAGCCGCTGACGGGCACCGTGAGCGCGGTCTCCGTCGGCATCGTCGGCGGAGTACCCCTCCTCGACCTCTGCTACGAGGAGGACGTGCGCGCCGACACCGACATGAACGTCGTCTGCACCGGCGACGGCCGCTTCGTCGAGGTCCAGGGCACCGCCGAGGCCGAGCCCTTCGCCCGCGACGAACTCAACTCCCTCCTCGACCTCGCGGTCTCGGGCTGCTCGGAACTCGCTGTCCTGCAGAGCAAGGCGCTTGATACGGTCCTCGAAAGGTAAAGGGACCGCCAAGAACGGTGGCCGGCACGCGCAACCCGACCGGCCGCCCCGGCGTCTTCGGGAGTACGGGCGCCCGCTGTGCACAACGGGCGCCCGGCCAGTCAACGGGGGCCTCCTGAGGCCTGCCACAGGAGGGAACAGATCCATGGCCGCGAGCCGACGCCGCCGTAGTCGCCATATCACCATCGCCGCCGCGGTGGCCGCCGTAGGACTCACGGTCGGCCTCACCACCGGCTGCGACGCCGTCAGCAAGGCACTGGACTGCGTCCAGACCGCCGAGGCGGTCGCCGACAGCGTCACCGACCTCCAGCAGGCCGTGGAGAACGCGTCGAACGACCCGACCCAGATCGACGAGGCCCTCACCTCCATCGACCAGAACCTCGACGAGATCGGTGACAAGACCGACAACACCGACGTCAACAAGGCGGTCGACAACCTCAGCGAGGCCGTCACCAACGTCCGTACGGCGGTCAAGAACGGCGACGAGACGCCGGACCTGAGCCCCATCACCGACGCGGCCGGCGAACTGACGAAGGTCTGCACACCGTAATACTGGTGGGCATGACGCGCCTGATCCTCGCCACCCGCAACGCCGGCAAAATCACCGAACTCCACGCGATCCTCGCCGACGCAGGTCTGCCCTTCGACCTCGTCGGCGCGGACGCGTACCCCGAGATCCCCGACGTCAAGGAAACCGGCATCACCTTCGCGGAAAACGCACTCCTGAAGGCCCACGCCCTCGCGCAGGCAACGGGCTTGCCGGCCATCGCCGACGACTCCGGCCTGTGCGTGGACGTCCTGAACGGCGCCCCGGGAATCTTCTCCGCCCGCTGGTCGGGCACGCACGGAGACGACAAGGCCAATCTGACGCTGCTGTTGGCCCAACTGTCGGACATCGCCGACGAACACCGCGGCGCCCACTTCGCCTGCGCGGCGGCCCTCGCCCTGCCGGACGGCACGGAGAGGGTGGTCGAGGGCCAGTTGCGGGGCGTCCTCCGCCACACCCCTGTCGGCACGAACGGCTTCGGCTACGACCCGATCCTCCAGCCGGAGGGCGAGACCCGGACCTGCGCCGAGCTGACGGCAGAGGAGAAGAACGCGATCAGCCACCGGGGGAAGGCGTTCAGGGCGCTGGTGCCGGTGGTGCGGGAGTTGTTGGGCTGACCAGTACGAACGGAGGGGCCATCCTGGACGGACGGCCCCTCACAGTGTGCGGCCGATGGGATTCGAACCCACATGGGCAAACGCCCCGAGGCACCTAAAACCTCTGCTTATACCATTCAGCAACGGCCGCCTGCCCGCCCATGCTACCGGGGATGAGCTGCTCGTCTATTCCCGCCTCGGCACCAGGTGCTGGTGACCGCGTGGCAGTTGGGGCACAACAAGCGCAGGTTCTCTCGCCGGTTGTCGCTCCAGTCCCCGTTGATGTGATCGACCTCCAGGGTCATGGGCTTGCCGAGCCATTCGGGGCCTGTACCGCACTCGGCGCACTCCTCGGGCACCCCCACTTCCAAGAGCGCCCGGCGGAGCAGGTGGGTTCTGGTCCGACGGATGCCGTCACGTTGGACCAGGATGTCTTCAGCGTGCCTCAGCGGTGTGGTGCCCGGCCCGCCGCGTTGATGTGCCTGCCCAAGGAAGTGGGACATGTCGAGATCGTCCTCGGCGACCCAGCAGCGGAGCTGAGCACGCGACCTGCTGTTGTAGGGCTCCATGCCCAGAGCCCGGAGCGTATCCGCGATGGAGGTTGCGCCTTCAACCGCCTGACGCAGCTCGTCCGCGGCCGGTCTGTCGGGCGCTTCCCTCGCTCGCCGCTGACGGGGCATGTGAGAGACGTCGATCCCGAAGTGGTCGAAGCGCCGGAAGAGATGGCTGCGTAGTCGACCGTATGGGCGGGTGCCGAAGAAGGCGATGACCTCATCGATGTCCGAACACCGCGCGGCGGCCTCCGCCAGTTGTTCCTGTGTGTACCGTACGCCGTTGCTCATGAGGTCCTGGCCTTGCCCCGGCCTCGGTAACGGTCCGTCGTCGAGTGGCAGTTGGGACACAGGAACCGCAGGTTCTCGATGCGGTTGTCGCGCCAGTTGCCATTGATGTGGTCGACTTCCAGAGGGAGTGGACGTCCTCGCCAGACCGCTTCCGTGCCGCACAGGGCGCAGCGCTCCCGTACACCTGTCTCCTTCATCGCCCACCGGAGGCGATCACTGGGGATGCGTCGAGCCTGCCCGTGCGGCTGCTCGACGAGCAGGTTCTCCGGCGTTCGGGGCCGCCAGGTCTTGCCCCGCTGTGAAGGCGCCCGGAAATGCGAGACGTCGATGCCGTACGCCTTGATCCGCCGGCTGATGTGTGTGTGGTGCCCGCCCACCACCTCGAGTCCTAGCCGGCGCAGCACCTCGCACATGTTCGTCGACGCCGAGACGGCTTCCTGGAGGATCTCCCGCGTCCACTTCACCCCCTCCCGCTCGAAGTGCGAGATGTCCACGCCCAGTTTCTTCATCCGCTCGACGACGTACCGCCGGGTCGAACTCCGCGGATCCACCCCCAACCTCTGCAACGCCTCGGACAACGTCCGAGCTCCCCGAGCCGCCTCCTCCAGCCGCTCCCTGGTGTACGCACTGGCCCCCACCGAACCCCCTCCATTCCCGACCGCATGTTCGCGACCTCGTACGGAGTAACGAACCGCTTATCGGACAGTCACGCCCGAAACGTAAAGCGGCCTGCACCCGGCATTCCGGTGCGAGCCGCTCGGCAGGGGGACGTGGAGGCTCAGATACCCAGGTCCTTGATGATCTTCGCCACGTGGCCCGTAGCCCGGACGTTGTACAGGGCCCGTTCGACCTTGCCCTCCTCGTCCACGATGATCGTGGAGCGGATGACGCCCACGTAGGTCTTGCCGTAGTTCTTCTTCTCGCCGTACGCCCCGTAGGCCTCGGTCACGGCCTTCTCCGGGTCGGCCAGCAGCGTGACCTTCAGGGATTCCTTCTCGCGGAACTTCGCCAGCTTCTCCGGGGCGTCCGGGGAGATGCCGAGGACGTCGTACCCGGCGCCGGCCAGCACCTCCAGGTTGTCGGTGAAGTCGCAGGCCTGCTTCGTGCAGCCCGGGGTCAGGGCGGCCGGGTAGAAGTAGACGATGACCTTGCGGCCCTTGTGGGCGGAGAGGGACACGTCGTTGCCATCGGCGTCGGGCAGGGTGAAGGCGGGGGCCACGTCCCCGGGCTGGAGTCGCTCGCTCATTGGGTCAGCGTAACCGGGGGTCCTGACAGTGCGGTCGCGGTCGGAACTGACAGACTGTCCAGGACACGTAGCAGCGACCCCGGAGGCCCCACCGTGGCGGACACGTCGGACATCAGAACCCCGGCGCAGATCGAGGCGGACATCAAGCGCCGCCGCGAGTTGCTGGCCGAGACGCTCGACGAGATCGGGGTGCGGGTGCACCCGAAGACGATCGTCGGCGACGCCAAGGCCAAAGTCGTCTCCAACATCGACCACACGCTCGGGCGGGCGTACGTCTCGGTCAACAAGGCCGTCACGGACGTGAAGGCCCAGTTCGTGGACGAGGAGGGCGCGCCCCGGCTGGAGCGCGTCGTGCCCGTCGCCCTCGTCGCCGTGGGACTCGTGGGGCTGCTCGCCCTGGGAACCCGGCGCCGCAAGGGCTGACCCGGCCGCGTACACGGGCGCCGAAGACAGGTAGGTTCAGTGGCGTGAGCGCGAAGAGAAACGACACCCCGCAGGACAAGCTGCCCATCCGGATGCTGCACGACCGCGTACTCGTGCGGCAGGAGAACGGTGAGGGCGAGCGGCGGTCGGGCGGCGGCATCCTCATTCCCGCCACCGCGGCCGTCGGACGCCGGCTGGCCTGGGCCGAGGTGGTCGCCGTGGGGCAGAACGTACGGACCGTGGAGCCCGGTGACCGGGTGCTGTACGACCCCGAGGACCGGGCCGAGGTCGAGGTGCGCGGGACCGGTTACGTCCTCATGCGTGAGCGTGACCTGCACGCCGTGGCGGCCGACCGGTTCGAGGGTTCCGAGGACTCGACGGGCCTGTACCTGTAGACAGCGGTCCGAAAGGGGCCGGTGACCGACGTCACCGGCCCCTTTCGCCGTGTCGCGGGACGGTCAGTCCCATCTGTACGTGCTGACCAGGCCCGCGCCCTCCGTCGTCGCCCCGCCGCTCGGTGTGTCTCCGGTGGTTCCCCCGGTCGTGTCACCCGTCGTGCCGCCGTCGGTCGTGGTGCCGCCGTTCGTGGTGCCCCCCGTGGTCCCGCCGGTCGTCGTGCCGCCGTCGGTCGTACCGCCACCGGTGGTCGTGTCGCCGGTGGTGCCGCCCGTCGTGGTGTCGCCGCCGGTCGTGGTCGTGCCGCCGTTGTCCTGGCCCTGGGTCTGGCCCTGGGTCTGGCCCGGGGTCTCCTCGCCGCCGGTGGTGTCGCCGGTGGTGCCGCCGTCGTCCTGGCCGCCCGTGGTCGGGTCGACGGGGGCCTGGCTGCTCGGGGCCTGGATCTCGGCGCCCGGCTGGAGCTCGAGGTCGAAGTCGGTGGCCTGCTTCCCCTTCAGGGCGGCCTTGGTGTACTGCGCCCAGATCTCGGCGGGCGGCCCACCGCCGTTGACGCGCTGCAGACCCATCGCGCCGTACAGCGACTTGTGGGCGGCGGTCACCGGGTCCTGGCCCATGACGGAGACGACCGTGGCGAGTTCGGGGGTATAGCCGGCGAACCAGGCCGCGGTGTCCTCCTCGGCGGTGCCGGTCTTGCCGGCGGCGGGACGGTCGGCGGCCTGGGCGGCGGTGGCGGTGCCGTTCTCGACGACGCTCTGCAGGATCGAGGTGGTGGTGTCGGCGGCCTGGCGGCTGACGGCCTGGCTGCTGCGCTGCTTGGGCAGCTCGACGGTGTCCGCGCCGTCCTTGGTGATCTTGTTGATCATCGTGTACGTGCCGTGCCGGCCGTGGTTGGCGAGGGTGGCGTAGGCCTCCGCCATGTCGAGGACGCTCGCGGTGTTCACGCCGAGCGCGATGGACGGGGAGGCCGTCAGGTCCGGGGTGTCGGAGGGGATGCCCAGGTCGATCGCGGTTTGCTTGACCTTGTCGGAGCCGACGTCGACGGCCATCTGCGCGTACACCGAGTTGACGGACTTGTCGGTGGCCTCGCGGACGGTGATCTCGCCGTAGGAGCCCTGGTCCTCGTTCTCGGGGGCGTAGGTGCCGCCGTTCCATCCCACGACCGGGCGTTTGTTGGTGCCGTCGTAGTAGGTGTTGGGGGTGATGGACTGGCCGTCCTGCGTCTCGGAGTCGTTCTGGACGGCCGCGGCGAACACGATGGGCTTGAAGATGGAGCCGACCTGGAAGTCGCCGCGGGTCGCGCCGTTCGTGTACTGCTTGACGTAGTCGACGCCGCCGTACATCGCGACGACCTTGCCGGTCTTCGGGTCGACGGAGGCGCCGCCCGCGCGGACGTAGTTGTCGACCTTGTTGTTCTTCTTGTCGAGTTTCTTCATCACCTGGTCGTTGACGGCCTTCACGAAGGCGTCCTGCTTGCTCTTGTCCAGGGTGGTGGTGATGCGGTAGCCGCCGGCCTCCAGCTGCTCCGCGGTGACGATCTTGTTGGTGGTGAGGTAGTCCTTGATCGCCTGCACGATGTAGCCGCGCTGCCCGGACAGGCCGGTGGAGACGGTCTGCTCCTTGGGCATCGGGAACTTCAGGCCGGTGCGCGCGGACTGGGCCAGCCAGCCCTTCTTGACCATGCCGTCCAGGACGTAGTTCCAGCGGGCCTCGGCCGCCGCCTTGTTCTCGGGGTGTGCGACGACGTCGTACTCGCTCGGCGCGTTGACCAGTGCGGCAAGGTAGGCGGCGTGGGCCGGGTCGAGGTCGACGGCGTCGATGCCGTAGTAGGCCTGGGCGGCGGACTGGATGCCGTAGGCGTTGCGGCCGAAGTAGCTGGTGTTGAGGTAGCCCTCGAGGATCTGGTCCTTGGACTGGGTGCGGTCCAGCTTGATCGAGATGAAGAACTCCCTGGCCTTGCGGGTGACGGTCTGCTCCTGGGCCAGGTAGTAGTTCTTCACGTACTGCTGGGTGATCGTGGAGCCGGACTGCTTGCCCTTGCCGGTGGCGGTGTTCCAGCCGGCGCGGAGCATGGCCTTGGGGTCGATCGCGGACTCGCTGTAGAAGTCGCGGTCCTCGGCGGCCAGTACGGCGTGCTGGGCGTCCTTGGAGATCTGTGCGAGGGAGACGTTCTCGCGGTTGACCTCGCCGTCGCGGGCGAGCTGGCTGCCGTCGGCGTAGAGGTAGACGTTGGACTGCTTGGTGGCGAGCGCGTTGGCCGGCGGGATCTTGACCATGGAGTAGCCGAGGAAGAACAGGCCGGCCAGGACGATCAGCCCGAGGACGAAGGTGCTCAGCACCATGCGCCATGTCGGGATCAGCCGTCGCCAGCCCGTACGCCGGGGCCGCTTGGCCTTCTTCTTCCCACCGGGCTGTTCAGCCGCTTGTGGGTCTGTCGGTGCCCAGCCCTCGGTCGGCTGCTGCGGCTGGTCGCTCATCTCGTGCACGGACTCCTGTTTCGCCTCGTACGTTCCCGTACGCCCTCGTACGCCTTCTGCGTCCCCTCTTGAAGACTCTCGCACCCTGCGTTCCGTTCCCGGATATGGCGCGCGTCTCGCCCGGAAAATGAGTGGCCCGCCCCGTCACCTGCGCACTAGGCTCCTGCGCTTTGGTGCCGGCGGGCCGAGGAGGGCTGTGGATGTGGGTTCCTGGCGGTTGTACGCGGCCGTCGCTGCGGGCGGATTCAGACGGTACGCGACATATCGCGCGGCCACGCTCGCAGGGGTGTTCACCAACACCGTCTTCGGTGTGATCCTCGTCTACACCTATCTCGCGCTGTGGGACGAGAAGCCCCATCTCGGGGGCTACGATCAGGCGCAGGCGGTCACCTACGTATGGCTGGGGCAGTGCCTCTACTCGACGCTGGCCATCCAGGGCGGCGGGGCCGAGAAGGACGTGATCGAGCGGATCCGCACGGGTGAGATCGCGGTCGATCTGTACCGGCCGGCTGACCTCCAACTGTGGTGGCTGGCCAGCGACTTGGGCCGCTCGCTGTTCCAGCTGCTGGGACGCGGCGTGATCCCCTTCGTGTTCGGCGCGCTGTTCTTCCCGATGGCGCTGCCCACGGACGTCACCTCGTGGGCGGCCCTGTTCGTGGCGCTGCTGCTCGCGATGGTCGTCAGCTTCGGGATCCGCTATCTGGCGGCCCTGAGCGTGTTCTGGCTGATGGACGGCATGGGCATCATGCAGGCCGTGATGATCACGGGCGTCTTCTGCTCGGGCATCGTGTTCCCGCTGAACGCCTTCCCGGGGGTGCTGGGTGACATCGTGCGGGCGCTGCCGTGGGCGGCGCAGCTCCAGATGCCGGCGGACGTGCTGATGGGGGAGGCCGATCCGCTCGGTGCGTACGCCTTTCAGGCGACGTGGGCGGTGGTGCTGCTGGCGGCGGGGCGGCTGCTGCAGTCGGCGGCGACGCGGCGGGTGGTGGTGCAGGGTGGCTGAGATGTCCCGTCTGGGTGAGGGTGTGCGGGCCTACTGGTTGATCGCGGGCATGTGGGTGCGCTCCTCCATGACCTACCGCACCTCCTTCGTCGTCACCATGTTCGGCAATCTGCTGATGACCGGCCTGGACTTCGTCGGGATTCTGCTGATGTTCTCGCAGGTCGACTCGCTGGGCGGCTGGGGCCTGCCGGAGATCGCCTTCCTCTACGGCCTCTCGGTCACCTCTTTCGGGATCGCCGACCTGGTGCTCGGCTCGATGGATGTGCTGGGCGCCCGGATCCGTGACGGCTCCTTCGACATCCTGCTGGTGCGGCCGGCACCGGTGCTCGCCCAGATCGGCGCGGACCGTTTCGCGGTGCGCCGGCTGGGCCGGATCACCCAGGGCACGGTGGTGCTGGTCTGGGCGCTGGCTTCGGTCGACGTCGACTGGAGTGCGGCGAAGGTGCTGCTGGTGCCGGTGATGGTGGTCAGCGGTGCGGCGATCTTCTGCGCGGTGTTCGTGGCGGGCGCGGCCTTCCAGATCTTCGCGCAGGACGCCTCCGAGGTGCAGAACGCGTTCACGTACGGCGGTACGACGCTGCTTCAGTACCCGCCGACGGTGTTCGGGAAGGACTTCGTGCGCGGGGTGACGTTCATGCTGCCCCTCGCCTTCGTCAACTGGGTGCCGGCCTCTTATGTCCTGGACCGGCCGTACCCGCTGGATCTGCCGCAGTGGGCGGCCTTCGCACCGCCGCTGGTGGCGGTGGCGTGCGGTGCGCTGGGCGGGCTCGCGTGGCGGGCGGGCCTCGGTTCGTATCGGAGTACGGGGAGTTAGGGGTGGACCAGGTGGTGGACGTGGCGGTGGATGCCTTCATCGAACTCGACCGCGTCGAGAAGGTCTTCGACGTGCGCAAGAAGACGGGTTTCCTCAGGCGGGAGCGGCGCCAGGTGCGGGCGGTCGACTCGATCTCCTTCACCGTGGCGCGCGGCGAGATGGTCGGGTACATCGGCCCGAACGGCGCCGGCAAGTCGACGACGATCAAGATGCTGACGGGCATCCTGACGCCGAGCGGTGGTCGGCTGCGGGTGGCGGGGATCGACCCGTCCCGGGAGAGGACGAAGCTCGCCCACCGCATCGGCGTGGTCTTCGGTCAGCGCACGACCTTGTGGTGGGACCTCCCGCTGATCGACTCGTACAAGCTGATGCACCGCATGTACCGCATCCCGGACGCCCGTTACCGCGAGAACCTCGACCGCTGCGTCGAACTCCTCGAACTGGCCGACCTGTTGGACGTCCCGGTACGACAGCTGTCGCTGGGGCAGCGGATGCGGGGCGACATCGCGGCGGCTCTGCTGCACGACCCCGAGGTGCTGTACCTGGACGAGCCGACCATCGGACTGGACGTCATCTCCAAGGCCAAGGTGCGGGGATTCCTTCGGGAGTTGAACACCGAGCGCGGCACGACGGTCCTGCTGACCACGCATGACCTCCAGGACATCGAGCAGCTCTGCTCGCGCGTGATGGTCATCGACCACGGGCGCCTGATGTACGACGGTCCCCTCACCGGCCTCCATGAGGTGGGCGAGAGCGAGCGGACCCTCGTGGTGGACCTGGAGCGGGAGTTGCCGCCGATCGAGGCGGCGCCCGCGCGCGTGGTGAAGGTGGAAGGGCCGCGGCAGTGGCTGGCGTTCCCGGCGTCCGAGTCGGCGGCGCCGCTGGTGGCGCGGGTCGCGGCGGAGTACCCGCTGGTGGATCTGTCGGTGCGGGAGCCGGACATCGAGGCGGTGATCGCGAAGATGTACGCGGGAGAAGCGGAGAAAGCGGTGTCGTAGCCGTGGGGAGGGGTTGCTCGTAGGCTGGCCCCATGACGGACGAACTCCCGGAGCTGCGTGCCTCCGACGCCGATCGTGAGCGAGTCTCCGAGGTCCTGCGGGAGGCCCTCGCGGAGGGGCGGCTCGACATGGAGGAGTTCGAGGAACGGCTGGACGCGACGTACAAGGCGAGGACGTACGGCGAGCTCGCGCCGATCACCCGGGATCTTCCGGTCGGTCAGGTGGCCGCTCCCAAGGTCGACATGCTGAAGCGGCCCGAGCCCGACGGGAGTTGGGCGTCCCGGATCGTCGGCGGTGAGGGCTCGTCCACGTGGGCCGTCGCCGTGATGTCCGGGTTCCAGCGCAAGGGGCGGTGGACCGTGCCCCGGCGGTTCAACTGCTTCGCCTTCTGGGGCGGTGGTGAACTCGATCTGCGGGAGGCGAACTTCGCCGACGGCGAGGTCGAGATCAACTGTGTCGCGATCATGGGCGGGGTGCAGGTGATCGTGCCGCCGGGGGTCGAGGTCGTGGTGCGGGGGATCGGGATCATGGGCGGGTTCGACCACCGTGAGCAGGGTGTCCCGGGGGAGCCGGGCGCGCCTCGGGTGGTCGTGACCGGGTTCGCGTTCTGGGGCGGGGTCGGGGTCGAGCGGAAGGTGACGAGGGCCGAGCGGCAGCGGCTCCGTGAGGAGCGGCGGCAGCAGCGGCTCGATCGCCGGGAGGCGGTCCGGGAGCTGAGGGAGTCGGTCCGGGACGACGTCCGCGACGCGCATCGGCGGATGATCGGCGGACACCACGACAGGATGCGCGACCGGCGCCGACGGGGTGAGGACTGAGGGGCCGGTGGGCAGCGACCGGCCCCCACCGACCCGCGGCTACAGCCGTGCCGCCGTCGACCCCTTCAGGTACTCCAGATCGAAGGTGTCCGCCATCCGCTCGTACCCCTTGTCGTTGGGGTGGAGCCGGTCCCCGGAGTCGTACATCGCGCGGAGCGCACGGGGGTCGTAGGGATCCCTCAGCGCCTTGTCGAAGTCGATCACCGCGTCGTAGACCTTGCCCGAGCGGATCTGCGCGTTGATGGTCTGGCGGACGTCCTCGCGGGCCTCGGTCCAGGTGGTGCGCTTGCCGACGGGCATGAGGGTCGCGCCGACGACCTTGATGCCGCGCGCGTGCGCCTGGCGGACCAGGTCGCGCAGGCCGGTGAGGATCTTCTGCGGGTCGGCGGTGCCCGGCGTGCGGAGGAGGTCGTTGATGCCGAGGTCGATGACCACGATCTTGACGTTGGGGCGGTCGAGCACGTCCCGTCGGAAGCGGCGGATGCCCGCCTGGTTCTCCAGGGGACGGCCACGGGCGTCCGAGAGGACCCGGTTGCCGCCGATCCCCGCGTTGACGACGCTGTAGCGGGGCAGATCCTGCCCGGCCACGAGCGCGGTGCGCAGGCGCCGGTTCAGGTAGTCCGGCCAGCGGGCGTTGGCGTTGGCGGTGGAGTTCTTGCCGTCGGTCAGCGAGTCGCCGAAGGCGACCACCGTGCCGTCGGCCTCGCCGCTGAGCACGTCCAGCGCGGTGAGATACCGCCAGTGGTCGACCTGCTCGGTGTACGGCGTCCCGGTCTCGTCCTCGGTGAGGTCGCCCTCGCCGGCGTACGACGTCTGCCGTGCCGTCGGGTGGTAGGTGACCGGCCCGGACAGGCTGGGGGAGTAGGTGGTGACGAGGACGTCGCTGCCCGCCGGGAGGGCCAGGGCGGCGGCGTCGCTGAGCACCTGCCCGCCCGCGGCGATGACGACCGTGGTGTTGCCGGCGAACGTGAGCGGCCGCAGGGTTCCCGCGCGCGCGGCGGCGGTCTCCGTGCCGGCGGCGAGGGCGATCGAGGCGTGGGTGATGGTCAGCGCGGTCCGGCCGTAGAGATTGGACAGCGTGACGCGGGCACTCGTACCGCCGACGGCGGCGTGCACGACGTTGCGGACGGAGCGGCCGGTCATGCCCTCGGCCTGGGTGCCGGGCTCGGCGCCGACCGGGGAGGCGGACCAGGTGCCGACCCAGACCCCGGTGGAGGCGGGTGCGGCGGAGGGGCGTGCGGGCCGGGAGCCGGACAGTGCGGTGCGGTCCCTGGTACCGGTGTCGGCCGCCACTCCGATGTAGATGGCGGTGGACATGGCCACGATCACGGCGATGATCGCGGCAAGCAGGGCGTAACCATGACGCCGAGTCATGTGGTGCTGTTCTCCTAGGGCGATGGGAGCCCGAGGCTCCGATCTGATCACCTCATGATGAGGCATGAACCTGAGAGCAAGGGACGAGACCCCCTGCGGTTCGCTCGTCCGGAATGACGCCGGGAACTCTTGTTCCGTTCCGGGAGTCGCTCAGGAAGGGACAATGTGTGAGGGATCACCGAACGGGTGGAGCGGATGGAACGCACGAAACCTCAGGAAACGGGACCATCTGACGTGGAGCAGCATGCCCGGCCGGACGGGGCCGTGAACCGTGCCGTCCCCGCTTCGGCCGTACGTGCGATGAACACCTTCAGCGAGGCGGACCTGGAGAAACAGCGCGGGGTGCGGCGCATGAAGCTCACCGCCACCGGACTGCTGCTCCTCGTGGCGGTGGTGTACGTGCTGGCCAAGTGGGCGCACAACTCCGGGGCCGGTCCCTGGGCCGGCTATGTCGCCGCGGCCGCCGAGGCCGGCATGGTGGGCGCGCTCGCCGACTGGTTCGCCGTCACCGCCCTCTTCCGCCACCCGCTCGGCCTGCCCATCCCGCACACCGCGATCATCCCCACCAAGAAGGACCAGCTGGGGGTGTCGCTGGGCGAGTTCGTCGGCGAGAACTTCCTCTCCGAGGCCGTCGTACGACAGCGGCTGCGTGCCGTGGGGATCGGCAGCCGGCTCGGGGCGTGGCTGGCCGAGCCCGAGCACGCCGACCGGGTCACCGCGGAGCTGTCGGCCGCGCTCAGGGGCGCGTTGACCGTCCTGCGGGACTCCGACGTCCAGGCCGTGGTCGGGGAGGCGATCACCCGGCGGGCCGACGCCCAGGAGATCGCGCCCGGCATCGGGAAGATGCTGGACAAGGTCGTCGCCGACGGCGGGCACCGGCGGGTCGTCGACCTGGTGGTGGCCCGGGCCCACGACTGGCTCGTGCTCCATGACGAGCAGGTCATGGACGCGGTGCAGGGGGGCGCGCCCGGCTGGACCCCGCGTTTCGTCGACAAGAAGGTCGGCGAGCGGGTCTACAAGGAGCTGCTGCGCTTCGTGACCGAGATGCGGGACATGCCGTCCCATCCGGCGCGCGGCGCGCTGGACCGGTTCCTGACGGACTTCGCCTCCGACCTCCAGTCCGACACGGACACGCGCGCGCGTGTCGAGCGGCTCAAGGGCGAGGTGCTGGGGCGCGGCGAGGTCCAGGACCTGATCGCGTCCGCCTGGACCGCCGTACGGTCGATGATCGTCTCCGCCGCCGAGGACGAGCGCAGTGAGCTGAGGCTGCGGGTGCGGGCGTCGCTGCTGTCGCTGGGGGCGCGGATGGCCGTCGACCCGAAGGTGCAGTCGAAGGTCGACGGGTGGGTGGAGGGGGCCGCGGTGTACGTGGTCACCACCTACCGGCGGGAGATCACCTCCCTGATCACGGACACGGTGGCCGGCTGGGATGCCGAGCACACGACGCGGAAGATCGAGGCGCACATCGGCCGTGACCTTCAGTTCATCCGGATCAACGGCACGGTGGTCGGGTCGCTCGCCGGGTTGTTGATCTATACGGTGTCGCGGGCACTGGGGGCGTAGGCGGCCTGGTCGAGGGCACCCGGGTGGCGTTCGCTCGACGATCGCCCGACGGGGAGGGGGCCCTTCCGTGACCACAGCCCAGGCCGATACCGGCCGTACCGTGACGACGAACATCCCCGCCAGACTCGACCGGCTTCCCTGGTCGCGCTGGCACTGGACGATCGTCATCGGACTCGGCACCGTGTGGATCCTCGACGGCCTGGAGGTCACGGTCGTCGGCAACATCGCGAGCCGGCTCTCGGAACCGGGGAGCGGACTGTCCATCTCCTCCGGGCAGGTCACCGGGATCGCGGCGGCGCTGTATGTGGCCGGGGCGTGCCTGGGGGCGCTGTTCTGGGGGCGGCTGACGGACAAGTGGGGCCGCAAGAAGCTGTTCATGATCACGCTGGCGGTGTATCTCGCCGCCACGGCGCTCACGTCGGTCGCCTTCGAGTCGTGGTGGTTCTTCCTGTTCCGCTTTCTGACCGGGTTCGGGATCGGCGGGGAGTACGCGGCGATCAACTCCGCGATCGACGAGCTGATTCCGGCGCAGTACCGGGGCCGGGTCGACCTGATGATCAACGGGAGTTTCTGGCTGGGAGCGGTGGGTGGCTCGCTGCTGTCGATCGTCGCGCTGAACACGGACATCTTCGCGAAGGACGTGGGGTGGCGGCTGACGTTCGCGCTGGGGGCGGTGCTGGCGTTCGTGATCCTTCTCGTACGGCGGCATGTGCCGGAGAGTCCGCGGTGGTTGCTGATCCATGGGCGGGACGAGGAGGCGGAGAGGATCGTCTCGTCGATCGAGCAGCGGGTGGAAGCGGAGCGGGGCGGCGAGTCGTTGCCGCGGCCCGAGGGTGAGATCACGATCCATCAGCGGCGGAGTGTGACGTTCCTGGAGATCGCGCGGACGGTGTTCTCGGACTACCGGCGCCGGTCCGTGCTGGGGTTCTCACTCTTCATCGGCCAGGCCTTCCTCTACAACGCGATCACGTTCGGGTTCGGGGCGATCCTCACGACGTTCTTCGACGTGCCGACGGGGGACACCGGGTACTACTTCGCGGTCATCGCGATCGGTAACTTCTTCGGGCCGCTGTTGCTGGGGAAGCTGTTCGACACGGTGGGGCGGCGGGTGATGATCTCGTCGACGTATCTGCTGTCGGGGCTGCTGCTGTTCGGGACGGCGTGGTTGTTCGACCAGGGGTCGTTGAGCGCGGGCACGTTGACGGCGTGCTGGTGTGCGGTGCTGTTCTTCGCTTCGGCGGGGGCGTCGAGTGCCTACCTCACGGTGTCCGAAGTGTTCCCGATGGAGACGCGGGCGATGTCGATCGCGTTCTTCTACGCGCTGGGCACGGCGGCGGGCGGCATCAGCGGACCGCTGCTGTTCGCCGACCTGACGAGCACGGGCAAGGTCGGCGACACGGTGCTTGCCTTCCAGATCGGCGCGGGGCTGATGTGCGCGGCGGGTCTGGTGGCGGCGTTCCTCGCGGTGCGGGCGGAGCGGCGGTCGCTGGAGGACATCGCGAAGCCGCTGACGGCGTCGGCGTGAGCGTGCCCTTGCCTCCGGCGGTTGAGCGGGTGCGGGTTCGGTGGGGGCGGGCGTGGTGCGCAGTTCCCCGCGCCCCTGAGTGCCTGCGGCGGCCTGTTCCGGCTTCGGTGGGGGCTGGTGTAGCGCGTGCGGTGTGGTGGGTGGGTCGGGGCCGGGGTGGGGGGTGTCCGTCCTCGGTCCGGCGGTTGCTGGTGCTTGAGATGGGCTCGGTGTCGGACGCCGGCCGCTGCGGGCGGACACCCCCCACCCCGCCCCCTTGCCGCCGTACGCGGCTACCGGCCCGTCGGGGTGTGCGGTGCGGCGAACGGTCCGTTGTGGCGCGTGAGGGAGGGATCGGTCCGTCGGGGCGTGGGGTGCGGGTGCCGGCTCGCCGGGGCGCGGGTGCGGCGAGAGGTCCATCGTGGAGCGCGAGGTGACGATCGGTCCGTCGTGGCGCCGGTGACTGCAACTCCCCAGGGGCGCGGGGAACTGCGCGACCAGCCACGACGGACCCGCAGCCGCCCCAGGACCTGGCGAGGCACCTCAGTAGGCACCCGATCCCGTACCCCCTACTCCGCGCCCCCACGCCGCACCCGATCCCGCCGCCGCAGCAAAAGCAGTCCCCCCGCCACCGCAGTGATCCCCGCGGCCGCAGACCACCCGGCGATGTCGTCGGAACCGGTGGCCGCAAGGTCCTGCCCGGCGGCCGGGGACGCCGTACCCCCCGTCTGGGGCAGCGTGCCGGAGTCCGGAGAAGCGCTCGCGCCGGCCGCCGGAACAGGAGAGGCCCCCGTATCCGAAACCCGGTCCCGCGTGAACGCCAGCGTGCCGAAGCCCAATTGGTCGTAACCCCCGCTGTTGGGGCCGTAGTCCCCGCCCCCACCCTCCGGCGCGGACCTCGCCGCGATCCGTGTGACGTACGACGCCGAAAGCCCCCGCCGCTTGGTGTAGTGGTTGGCGATCATCGCCCAGATGGGCCGGGTCATCGCGGGGTCGACACCGGCCGCCGCGGACGCCGTCTCCCGCCCCGACCACCCTCCGATCGCCCCCTTCGCACGGGTGTTCGCGGTGTAGGAGACCTCCCCTCCCATGCCCCACTTCGCCACATACTGGGCGCCCTTGAGGAACCGGCTGTCGTCGTAGCCGTACAGGTCGTACCCCTGGTTCCACGCCATCTCGCAGAACGTGCCCATCAGGCCGACGCCGAGAAGCGCGTGCCCCTGGTCCCGGCCCGCCTCCAGCCACTCGGCGAGGCCGTCGTCGTACACGACAGGGATGGCGTTCCTGACGGAACCGAGGCCCTCGCCGTGCTTGAAGTAGTCGACGGCACGGGCGACTTGGGAGGCGTCGTCGCAGAAGATGCCGGTGGCCAGGACGCAGGCCATGGCGCACAGATCCCAGTTCGTCCAGTAGTTGGTGACGACGGCACCGTTGTGCCGGACCAGGAAGTCGTCGCTGAGCGGGGCGAAGACCTTGGTGAGCATCTCCTGGAAGCGGGAGAGGTCGAAGTCCGGGTGATCCCGGACGAGTTCGGCGGCGTTGGCGAACTGGTAGCCGTACAGCCCGGCGGCGAGGAATCGGTCCGCGCTGCCTTCGAGGGAAGTCAGCTTCGCCGACCAGGCGTTGAGGATCGCCACGGCCGTGTCGGCGTACACGCTGTCGCCGCTGACGTGGTGGCGCAGGCCGTTCTGGTACGCGGCGTGGATGTCGTTGTAGAGCGTCGCGTAGTTCTGCGGGCTGCCCGCGCCCCGGTACACCGTCGCCTGCGGGTTGGGCGCCCAGCCGCTCTGCGCATGGCGGTTGGCGGTCAGCTTGGCGAAACCGGCCGTGTAGGGCGCGGCGCCCGACTTCACCTTCGCGGCCATACGGGCGAGGTCGGCCTGCGTGTGCAGCAGACCCGGGTGCGCGAAGGCGGAGTCGGCGGCGGTGGCGGGCACGGCTGTCGCGGCGGTCACCGCGACACCCGCGGCTCCCGCCGCCTTGAGCATGCTGCGACGGCTGATCTGTGAAGTCACGAACGTCATTCCTCGCGTGCCGGTGGCTGGGGACGCTCAGGAGACGCGAGGGTGGGGAGGCGATAACAAAAAGACGCAGCACGTCGCCGATGACGACAAAGGAGCCGTGCCCATGAGCGTCCGCAGGATCATGCCCGACATCCATGTCGAGTCCGGCGAGGCCCTGACGGCCAACCGCGCCTTCTACGGCCTCCTCGGCTTCGAGGAGGTCATGGACATGGGATGGGTCGTCACGCTGGCGTCGCCCGCCAACCCGACCGCCCAGATCAGCTTCCTCACCGAGGAGCGCACCGCCCCCGTCGTCCCCGACCTGAGCGTGGAGGTCGAGGACGTGGACGCCGTGTACGCGCAGGTCGTGGCGTCGGGCGCCGAGGTCGTACGGGAGCTGCGGGACGAGGAGTGGGGCGTACGGCGCTTCTTCGTCCGGGACCCGAACGGCGGGGTGGTCAATGTGTTGACCCACCGGGCCGGGGGAGGCCGGTGACCTCTCAGGCCTTGCGGTCCGCCACCGCCCACGACGCCAGGGCCACCGCTCCCGCCACCCCGAACACCGCCGGCCACGCGCCCACCTTCTTGGCCAGCGGGTGGGACCCGGCGAAGGCGGCGACATACGCGGCCGTCAGCGCCCCGGCGGCCTTCCCGCCGGCCCGTTCCCGCCACTGCTGGGCCGCCGCGGCCCCGGCGACGGCCAGCACCGCCCCGCCCAGCTGCCGCTTCCTCGTCCAGCGGGCCACGCCGTACCCGCCGACGAGCCCGCCCGCCGCGACCACCGCACTCGGAACCCTCGCCATGTCTGCCTCCTGAACGATCACGCTCGGCGCGGTCACGATCGCCACCGCCGATGAGGCCGAGGCTAGCCCCGGGCCGACTCCCGGAAACGAACCTGAGTCGGGGCTTGTCAAGTTTCCTGGCTCCGAGCTATATAAGAAGGCGTAGGGCATCGCACCGCAGAGTCTGTGGAAAGGAGATGGACTGTGATGCTCATGCGCACTGACCCCTTCCGTGAGTTCGACCGGCTCGCGCAGCAGGTTTTCGGTTCCACCGCCCGTCCCGCCGCGATGGCGATGGACGCGTACCGGTCCGGGGACGACTTCGTCGTCCACTTCGACCTTCCCGGGGTCGACCCCGAGACGATCGAGCTGGACGTCGAACGCAACGTCCTGAACGTCCGCGCCGAGCGCCGCGTCCCCGCCCCCGAGGGCGCGGAGTTGATCGTCGCCGAGCGCCCCACGGGCTCCTTCACCCGTCAGCTCTTCCTCGGCGACACCCTCGACACGGAACGCATCGACGCCTCGTACGACGCCGGCGTCCTCACCCTGCGCATCCCGGTGGCCGAGCAGGCCAAGCCACGCCGTATCCAGATCACGGGCGGCGACAGCGAACGCAGGCAGATCAGCGGCTGAGCCCCGTCCTCGCAATAGACAGCGGCGTCCCGCGGGCCGGTGTGTCCGTCCGCGGGGCGCCCGGCGCGACAACCCTCAGGAGACCCGTACATGAGCGCGAACCGACCCAGCTGGACCGACCTCGCCGAGGCGGTGCAGGACGCCGGACAGTACGTGACCGCGGCGGAGGTGGAACACGTCCTGCGCGTCGTCCTGTCCGCCCTCGGCGACCACGTCACCGGCGAGGAACGCGTGGACCTCGCCCGGGCCCTGCCCGAGGAGGCGGCCAGGATCATCGCCTCCCGCATCCCGCTCAACAGACCCCTGTCGGCACCGGAGTTCGTGGAGACGGTGGCCGCCCGCATCGACGGCGCGACCCCGGCGACGGCCCGCTGGCACGTCAGCTCGGTCCTGAGCGTGCTCCCGGAACTGGTGGGCGACGAACTCGTCGACCGTGTCCTGGCCCAACTGCCCTCCGGCTACGCCCTGTTGTTCGGCAAGGCGGAGCTGGCGCCCGCGGCGGCCTGACGCACCCGCTCGCTCACGTGCCCTCGCCCTCGCGTGCCTCGGCGCGCAGTCGCAGCTCCGCCACATAGGCGGAGGCGATGGCGCAGCCGACGGCGGCGAGGGCGGAGCCCACGGCGACGGGATTGACGTACCCGGGGATCACCTCGGCCGGGTAGCTGCCGCCGCCTGTCATCTCGCAGTCGAACGAGAGAGGGAGGTAGCCCACCGAGTAGTCGATGACATGGACGACCTGCTCGTTCCCACGGCACGGGGGGATCGGCGCGGAGTTCGCTCCGCCGTCCTCCGCCTCCAGGACCGCGCCGGCGAGATGCAGCAGCCCCCACGCGTACACGGCGACTGCCCCGGTCCCCGCGAGCGCGGCGGTACCGCGCAGACACGGAATCAACGACGACATCCCGGCCCCCTGACCACTCGTTTTCCGGGTCCGCAGAGTCCAGCAGCACGCATGGCCAACGGCTGTGGCGGAGCCCACAGTTCCGGCAACAGGGCTGTCACAGATGGGACGGGGAAGACATCTGGCGCGAAGGGCGCGGGGCGGGCCAGTCTTCCCTTACGCACGGAACGACGTGACAGGGAGGGCAGTTGCCGTACCTGACCACCGGCGACGGCACCCGCCTCGCCTACCGTGACCGCCGCGACCCCGGCCCCGGCCCCGAGCCATCCGTGTTGCTCCTGCACGGCCTCGCGGGCCATCTGGGCGAATGGGACGACCTGGCAGGGCGGTTGGCGTCGTCCGGGCACCGCGTGGTGTCGTACGACGCCCGTGGCCACGGTGAGAGCACCCGCCGCCCGCCGACGGTGAGCCGCGCCGCTCACGTAGAGGACGCCGTGACCCTGCTGCGGGAACTGGATCTCGCCCCCGCGATCCTCGTAGGCCAGTCCCTCGGCGGCCATACGGCGATGCTGCTCGCGGCGGACCATCCCGAACTGATCCGGTCCCTGGTCCTGATCGAGGCGGGTCCGGCGGGCCGGAACTCGGAGCTGCCGGGCGAGATCGCGGGGTGGCTGGACAGCTGGCCCCTTCCCTTCAGGTCCCTGGAGGAGGCGAAGGCCTTCCTCGGCCACGAGGCATGGGCTCGGGGGCTCGAAGAGCGGGCGGACGGCCTTCGTCCACGCTTCGACCGTGACACGCTGGTCCGGACGATGACGGAACTGTCCGCCGACGGCTACTGGCCGCAGTGGTCGCGGATCCGCTGCCCCACGCTCCTCGTGCGCGGCGCGTCCGGCACCATGAAGCCCGCGGAGGCGGCCGAGATGCTGACCCGTCGCCCGGACACCCGTACGGCCGTCGTCCCGGGCGCCGCCCACGACGTACACCTGGACCAGCCGGAACTGCTCCACCGGGAGATCGAGAAGTTCCTGGCCGACGAGTCGACGAGGAGAAGCCCGTGACGTACGTCTTCCTGGAGACCGAAAGGCTGCGGCTGCGGGCGTTCACCGACGCCGACGCCGAGCGTCTCGTCGCCCTGGACGGCGACCCCGAGGTGATGCGCTTCCTCACCGGCGGCGCGCCCACGCCCCCCGGGACGATCCGCACCCGCACCCTGCCCCGCCTCCTCCACGACCACCCCGGCCTCGGCACCCGCGGCTACTGGGCGGCCGAGGAGAAGTCCACCGGCACCTTCCTCGGCTGGTTCGAGTTCCGCCCCCTCGACGACGGCAGCCCGGCCGTCGTAGAACTCGGCTACCGCCTCAACAAGGCGGCCTGGGGCCGGGGTTACGCCACCGAGGGCTCCCGCGCCCTCATCGACAAGGGCTTCAACGACCTCGGCGTCGAACGTGTCACCGCCAACACCATGACCGTCAACAAGGGCTCGCGCCGCGTGATGGAGAAGTCAGGCCTGACCTTCCTGCGCACCTTCTTCGGCGACTGGCCGGAGGCGATCGAAGGCTCGGAACAGGGCGAGGTGGAGTACGAACTCCTGCGCACCGTCTGGGAACAACGCCGACTCGAGCACTCATGAACACCGGGCGCCCGCTTCCTCGGCAACCCGAGGCTCGCCCTGCTGGAGCGGCGACGGGCTCAGGACAGGACGGTCGCGCCAGGGCGGTCCCGTGGTACTTGACCGCAGCGGTCAGACTCCGATGAAGCGCACTGTTTCTGTCATGTCCGCCCGCCCGGTGCGCAGCGGTGGCACGCCTTTCTTCTCGTATCCCACCGCGACACCGCAGAACAGCACGAGCCCGTCATCGGCGCCGACCATCCGGCTGACGGTCTTGCGATACATCGTCCACATCACCTGAGGGCAGCTGTGCAACCCTTCCGCTCTCAGCAGCAGCATGACCGTCTGCAAGTACATCCCCGCGTCCCCCCACTGCCCGGGCCCCATCGTCCGGTCGAGGTAGCAGAACAGCACGACCGGGGCCCCGAACGCCTCCGAGTTCAAGGCGGCGATCTTTTTGGGCCTGTCGAGGTCGTCGCGCTCGATCCCCAGTGCTTCGTACCGCTGGGCGGCCGCGGCCGAAAAGCGGTCCAGATACGGCGAGGTCAGTTCGGTCGGGTACATCGGGTACTCCCGCTCGTCACCCGGGTCGCCCGCCAATGCCCTGGACGTCGCGCGCCTCTTCAGTTCGACCAAGGGCTCGCCGCTCACGACATACAGATGCCACGGCTGGAGGTTCCCACTCGATGGAGCCCGCGTCGCTGCAGCCAGCACTCGTTCGAGTGCCTCTTTGGCCACCGGCACATCGCTGAACGCCCGCACGGCCCGACGACTGTCCACCGCTTCATACACGTCCACGTCTTCTCGTCCCTCTCAGCCAACGACAGCAACCCCTCCTTCGTCTTCAGCGTGCATGAAGGCATCAGAGGGGTCGTATCGCCGGCCCGTTACTCGTACCGGTACTTCAGCGAATCCGCCTCCGCCTGCTCGATGTCGGCGATCGTCAGCTCCGGCATCCGCAGCTGGGCCAGCGTCACCTCGGCCGAGGTCGGCTGGGCGTCCGCCGGCAGCCATTGGTCAGGCTTCCAGGCCCCGCTGCGTAGCAGCGACTTGGGGCAGTGCGGGTAGACCTCCTCGATCCCCAGCACCAGCGCACTGGCCGGCGGCTTGCCCACGGCGGTCAGCTGCGACAGCAGCTCCGGGCGGGTGGAGACGCAGGCCCGACCGTTCACCCTGAGCGTCGTGGTGCGCCCCGGAATGACGAACAGCAGCCCGGCCCGTCCGGTGGCGACGACGTTCTGCAGGGTGTCCAGACGCTTGTTGCCGGTCGCGTCCGGTATCGCCACCGTCCGTGCGTCCAGGACGGCGACGAATCCGGCGGGGCCGCCGCGGGGGGAAACGTCACAGTTGCCCTCGGCGTCCGCGCTGGCGACCAGGACCAGCGATGAGCATCCGATCAACCGCCGGGTCTGTTCGGTGAGTTCGGTCATCTGCTTGCGCACGGCCGCGTCGCTGGGGAGTTCGTAGGCCCGGCGCAGCGCCTCCTGGTCGGGCAGGGCGTCGAGACGGAGCGAGTCGAAGGCACTGCCGGCAAGAGGTGTCGTCATGCCCCGACCATAATGGGCCGACCTGCGAGCCTTCTTGGCGTTTTCTGCCCGGACGGGAATCGATCCCAAGGGGATCCCCGTCGAAGCCGCGCTGCACGGCCTTCGGCGGGGGTGTGCCGTGCTGCCCTCGTAAGACGCAGACTTCGGACTACGCCCAGTCGTCCGGTGCGCCCGCCGTGCGGCCGAAGGCCCAGATACGGTCGAACTCGGACTGGAAGTTCTCGTACCAGTGGCCGTCGCGGCCCGGGCGCAGGGTGAACACGGCGTCCCCGGTGGCGGAGCTGTGGGAGTAGATGTCGACGTGGATGAGCCCGTTCGGTCGCTCCGGGTCCAGCAGGACGAGGCCGAACGCGGGGACGAAGGGGAGGAACCGCACCTCGACCCGGGTCCCGGCCCCCGGGGTCTCCACCAACTCTCGCAACAGGTCGAGGGAGGAGCGCAACCGGTTCTCGTACACGGCCGGCCGGTCGGGCATCGTGCTGCGCCGGGCCGCCTCCGCCGGAGTGGAACCGCTCGGGTCGATCAGCGCCACCCTGACCGTCGCCCCGGCGGCCGCCCGGCCCTGCAACTCGTCGATCAGATTGCGCAGGGTCCGCCCCAGCGTCACCCCGACGATCCTGATGTCCTGCGCTCCGCGCACCTGTTGGACGAGCTCGGGTTTGTCGTGGGCCAGGAAGTCCTCCGCGGAGACCTCCCCAGCGATCCGTGACCGCACCTGCTCCGCCAGGTCCGTCAGCTGCCTGCGGCTGCCCAACAGACCCCCGGCGAGCAGGGCCAGCGTCGCGAGGGTGGCGGCGGCCAGCGTCTTGCCGCCGACCAGGTCCAGTGCGCCGAGCACCGCGAGGGCCAGGGACAACAGGGCCGTCGAGTAGATCTCCAGGTTCTCGCCGCGGGACAGGTCACGGCCCACTCGACGCAGGAAGCGCATGCGGGTCAGTGTGGGGGTGGGGTACGCCCCTGTCGAGATCGCCGGGTCACACCTCACCGAGCAACGCCGCCAGCCCATGGTCGAGCTCCGGCCCCAGATCCTCCGTGCCCGGCTCGACGACGGCGTAGGAGCGCAGCAGGAAGCGGCGGAGGGCGGCCGTGCCGAAGCGGATCACGGCGAGGCCCAGTGGTGAGTGGAACTCGACGACGGTCCGGGCCCAGCCGTACGGCCGTATCCGTACGTCCCCCTGCCCGGCCGGTCTCCCGAGCCCCTCCTCCAGCAGCGCCCGCCCGAACATCCACGTCACGCCCTCGCCGTCGGCCGACACATGCGCGGGGAAGTCGATGTGCACGGCGAACGGCTCGGCGGAGCTGTAGCGCAGCGTGGGACGCACCGGGAGTTCCGGGTGGTAGGAGGTGATCAGGCGGGCGCGGACGGTCTGTTCCAGGGTGGTGAGGCGCATGGGTGGCGGTCTCCGTCTCGGTGGGGAGCGTGGGTCGGTTGCCATGTCGAGCCGCAGGGGTGCCCCTTGATTACGCGGGGCCCGGAGTCCGTTCATGTGACCTGAGTCACGGCCGGAACTGAATGGTTGAAAGTTTTGTCATCTACGCTGACAAACCCTTGAAGCGTCCCGTCGCCGGGAACTGGAGCGTCCCCGCATGACCGACCAACCGGCCAGAGTGCCCGCCCAGGCACCCCCCTCCGCGACCGCCGCGTACGTGCGGATCTACGAGGAGGAACAACCACGCCTCGTCGCATACGCCCGCTCGCTCACCCGCAACACCTGGGCGGCCGAAGACCTCGTCGCCGAGGCGCACTTCCGCGTGTGGCGGCGGCTGTCCGCCGGGCACGAGATCGACAACGTCCCGGCGTACCTCATGACCACCGTCCGGCACCTCGCGTCCTCCGTCGCGAGCGCCACCCACGAGACCCCACGGGACCCGCAGATCCCCGAACAGGCGTCCCCCGGGCATGTGGAGGACCCGGCCGAACAGGTCTCCTCCACCGACCTGTTGGTACGCGTTCTCGGTGAACTCCCCGAACGCTGGGTGCAGGCCCTGTGGCTCGCAGACGCCGAGGGCCAGCCGCTGGAGACGGTCGGCCGGCAGATCGGCGCCAAGCAGGGCGCCACGGCCGTACTGCTGCACCGCGCCCGCGAGGGCATGCGCCAGGCGTTCCTGCGCTCGCAGACCGAGGCCCCCGACGATCCCGCGTGCGAGGTCCACTGGGTCCGCATGCCGGCCTACGTCCGCGGCAACGCGACCCCGCGCCAGTCCGAACGCCTCCTCGCCCACGTCGACGCCTGCGACGGGTGCCGGGGCCGCCTCGCCGTCCTGATCCGCGCCAACAACCGGCTGCCCGCACTCGTGGGCCCCGCGCTGCTGGTCTTCGTGGTGGGCGGCGGCACGGGGAAGTTCCTGGCGTCGCTGACGGCCGGGTCCGCGGGGGCGGCGTCGGTGACCGGTCAGGGTCTTCTTCATACGGCCCGTGCGGCGGGCCCGAAGGCCAAAGCGGCCCTCGCCTCCGGTACGGCGGCCGCCGCGGCCATCGCGGTCGTGCTGGTCCTCGGAGTGAACGAGTCGCCCGCGACGGCGACTTCGCCGGGGAAGGCGCCGGTGGCGCAGGGGCCGCTGGCACAAGCGCCGGTGACGGGGCCGTCCGCGGGGGCGGCGGGGGAGACCCCGGGGGGTGCCGCGCGGCAGGTCGAGCGGGATCGGGATCGGACTCGGGAGGACGGGGCGGAGGCGGTCGTCACCGAGGACGTCGGGGAAACGGCGAACCCCGGCAATTTCGGGAGCGGTTCGGGCAGCTCGGACGGCGGGGGTGCCGAGGGCGACCCGGGAGCGCCGGAGCAGCCCGCGCCGGAGGTGCCGGAGCCGACGCCGGCACCGCCGAAGGAGCAGCAGCCCGAGCCCGAGCAGCCGAAGTCCGGCACGCCGGGGGAGGAGTCCCCCGTACCGCAGCCGATTACGCCAACTCCCGCTGACCCCGACCCTGTTGGTGAGTCACCGGAACCCCCGACGTACTCGGAACCTCCGACCACTCCGGAGCCACCGGAGCCATCGGACCCGCCCGCACCGGAGACCCCGGCGCCACCCACTCCCGGCGACAAATGCGGCCACGAGCCACACCCGGAACTTCCGCCCCGGACAAGAGAGTTGAGCCAACGTACGCATAACTGACGCGGTCAGGCGCCCGCCGCCGCCCGAGAGGAGCCCCCGTGAGAGAGAACGGCTTCCGTGCCGAGGAGATCGACACCACCAAGCCGCACCCCGCACGGATCTACGACTACCTGCTGGGCGGCAAGGACAACTACGAGGTCGACCGCCAGGCCGGCGAGCAGCTCATCGCGGCGGCCCCGGAGGCACGGATCGGCGTACGGGCCAACCGGGCCTTCCTGCGCCGGGCCGTCCGCCACGTCGTCGGCACCGGTGTCCGCCAGATCCTGGACATCGGTACCGGCCTGCCCACCTCACCGAACGTCCACGAGACGGCCCTGGAGGTGGCACCGGACATCCGCGTCGCCTACGTCGACAACGACCCGATCGTGCACACCCACGCCGGCGCCCTGCTCAGCGCGGCCGGCAAGACCGGCATCGTCCTGGCCGACCTGCGCGACCCGCGGGCGATCCTGGACGACCCCGACGTACACGCCGTCATCGACTTCGACGAGCCGGTGGCCCTGCTTCTGGTCGCCGTGATCCACTTCCTCACGGACGCGGACAAGCCCGAGGAGATCATCGCCACCCTCCGCGACGCCCTCGCCCCCGGCAGCCACCTGATCCTCTCCCACGCCACGGGCGACTTCGCCGACCGCAGCGGGGCGGCGGCCGTCTACAGCAAGGCGACGGCCTCCATGAACCTCCGCACCCGTACCGAGATCGAGCGCTTCTTCGACGGCTTCGAGCTGATCGACCCGGGCGTGGCCCAGGTCCCGTTCTGGCGCCCGGACACACCCCCGCCGCCGCGCTCGCGGGAGATCGGCTTCTACGGCGGGGTGGCCCGCAAACTCACCTGAGCCCTTACTGGTGGTACGGCTGCTGCGGTGCCTGTCCGCCCTGCACCTGACCCCCGTGCCCGCCACCGGCGGCGGCCTGCGTCTGCAGCTGCTCCGCCTCCTCCGCGCTCACCTTGCTCTCCGCACCGCAGAACGTGCACTGCGTCGCGTACTTCGTGGAGATCGGGAACAGCGGCACGAAGAACAGCGTGAACTTCGTGACGCGCTTGCGCAGGGTGTGCGCGGCCGGGTTCCCGCAGCGCCCGCACACCAGCGTGAGTATCGCGAGCTGGTACAGGTATCCCTTGGTGCCAAAGAGGATGAGCATGATGTCGTCGCCTTCCAGGGTCGGTGCTTGAGAGGCAGTATCCCCGCGACCGGCGTCCGACCGCTCAGAGCTCCGGCAGTACGCGGTCGAAGAAGGCCAGGTCCTCCTCGAAGACAGGATGCAGCCCGGCGAACTCTGCTGCTGTGACCCAGCGCACGGCACTCACCTCGCCGGGGTCCATGACCACGTCCCCCGCCTCGGCCTCCGCGGTCCACCAGTGCAGCCGGAACCCCTTGTCATGGATCTCGGACTCCCACACCTTGGCCCACGTCCGGTCCGGCGTTCCCGACCCGCACACGCTCTCTGTAACTGATCCTGTTCACAGCGTTGACATCTCCCTCACCCGCCTTTACCGTCGCGCCGGCATATAGAACGCGTGACGAAATTTCGGACATCTGTAAGGCGGTTCCCTGTGCACGCCCGGAACAGCGGGAGCAGGCCTGTACGGCAGGACCGCCGCCCCCCTGACGTTCGGCCCGTTTAGGGCATTCGGGTATCCACCCGCTCCACCCGCACGGCACCCGTCCGGGTGCCTGCACGTCTGATGCGCCGTCATCGTGTCAACGACGAGAAGAACAAGGACCCATTCACGATGCTCAACCGAAGAGCCGCCCTCGCCGCCCTCGCCGGAACCGCCTCCCTCGCCCTTACCGTGTCCGCCTGCGGCAAGGAGAGCGAGGGCAGCTCTCAGAGTCGCTCCGAGGGCGGTACCGTCGGCATCGCCATGCCCACCCAGTCCTCCGAGCGCTGGCTCGCCGACGGCAAGAGCGTCGTCGAGGGTCTGAAGAGACGGGGGTACAAGACCCAGCTGGTCTACGGCGACGACGACCCGAAAGCCCAGCTGTCACAGATCGGGACCCTGATCGAGCAGGGCGTCGACGCGCTGATCATCGCGGCCATCGACGCCAAGTCGCTGAACGGCGTGCTTCAGCGGGCCTCCGACGCGCGCATCCCGGTGATCTCCTACGACCGGCTCATCCTCGGCACCGGGAACGTCGACTACTACGTCTCCTTCGACAACGAGATGGTCGGCCGGATAGAAGCCAACTACATCATCGAGAAGCTCGGCCTGGAGAAGGGCAAGGGCCCGTTCAACATCGAGCTCTTCGCCGGTTCCCCCGACGACAACAACACCAAGTACTTCTTCAAGGGCTCCATGGCGCTCCTGCAACCGTTCCTGGACAGCAAGCAGTTGGTCGTCCCGTCCCGTCAGACCGGGCTGGGCCAGCTCACCATCCCGCGCTGGGACGGACCCACCGCGCAGAAGCGCATGAGCGGCCTGCTCACCCGGTGGTACGTCGGCAGGACGCTCGACGCGGTCCTGTCGCCGTACGACGGCATCTCCCGGGGTGTCCTGTCCGCGCTGGAGGCGCAGGGCTACGGCTCCGCCGGCAAGCCCCTCCCGATCGTCACCGGCCAGGACGCCGAGCTGCCCTCGGTGAAGTCGATCATCGCGGGCCGGCAGTCGCAGACCGTCTACAAGGACGTCCGCGTCCTCGCCGGCGCCGCCGCGTGGATGGTCGACGACATCCTCAGGGGCCGGGCGACGCGGATCAACGACCGGTTCAGCTACAACGACGGCGTCAAGGACGTGCCCGCCTACCTGCTCCAGCCGCAGAGCATCGACAAGACCAACTACGAAGTACTGGTCAGGGACGGCTACTACACCGCCGAGGAGCTCACGTAGCGACGGGATGTGTGCCGAGCCCGGCCCCGGCCCTCAGGTTGGCTGCTGCTCGGACAACTCTCGGAGCAACGCGCTGTATTCGTCGGGATGCCGCTCGCGCAGGATCCCCAGCCACAGGCGACCACTCTCAGCGAAGACCGCTGGTTCCATCTTCAAATGAAGATGGTTGACGACGTAGAACGCGTTGTCGTACGGAAGTTGAGGTGGCTGTCCGTGGCTGTCCAGTTCGTCCGACACGGCTTCAGCGGAGTCCGTTGCGGGTTCAGAGCCGCGAAGTTGTGCTCCAAGGGCTCCAGAGCCGCGAGCCGGCCGATACCAGCGCCGTCGAACTCCTCGACCACCTCTGGGACGTCGTCGTCACCTCAGTCGCACCCGACGCCGCTGGAATTCCTCACCGGCCAGCTCCCCGAACCCACCAGCGCCTGGCTGCTGGGCTGCGCCCTGCGCCTCGCCGGCGTCGACGACGGCGCACGCTTTTGGTGGCAGTACGCCGCCGGCGCCGAATTCACCCCGGCCGCCTATTGCCGACACGTGCAGCCAGTACTTGGCGCCCTCGCCTCCGTCGCCGGCCCAGAGCAGGTCAGAGTGGTGGACACACCGCTGGCCACCCACCTGAAGTACCGCGTCGGGAAGTGAGGCCCGGGCCTTGCTTCAGGACTACAGACGGCTCAGCGCCTCCATGGCCTCGCGTTCGATGCGTGACAGCTCGTGGAGGGCGGCGCCCGCCCGTCCGAGGTACTGCTCATCGCCCGCCTCCCCGGCTCGGGTGATCAGTGCGGCGACCTCCGTCCACAGCGAGGCGGCCTCGGCGTACAGCCGGTGGCCGGTGCGCAACTGGGGACTTGGCTCCAGCACTTGGGAGCACTCGGCGAGGAAATCGCGGTAGAGATTGCGGAACAGGGCGCCACCGGTACCGGCCTTCTCCATCAGGAGGGCGGCCTGCGGCAGGTCCCGCCGCGGGTCGTCGGTCCGCCCGAGCCAGGTGCGGACCAACTTGCCGCTCTTCTCGATCCCGCGATGACCCAGGTTGGCGATCGGCGGGTTGAGAAAGGCGACGGCGCAGGCGGTGATGGCGGGAACGATCCTCGTGTGAGCAGCGGGGAGGTCCTGGGGAACGGTGAGGGTGAAGGACCGGTGCCTTGCGGTCATAGGCCCACGCGCGGCCCGAGCCTGAGCGAGACCGCCGAGACTCGTGGACACCGCTCCGCCCTGCTGCTCGGTGTCCACCAGGTAGGCGACCTGGTCGTCGTAGCCGTACATGGCGACGACATGACCACCGAAGTGCACCTTCGCCCCGAAGTAGTCCAGGTGGAAACTGTCGAGCTGCAGCCCCACGGGCCGGCCGCCCGCAATGACCTCCACGACGTTCGCCCAGCCTTTCCGGGGCGAGGCGGTCTCCTTTACTACGAGATCCAGCCCGAGCGTCTCGGCCAGATTCCTGGTGAGCTCGAAGGGCTTGACCCGTCCCCCGAGGAAGGGGAACCCCATGCTCTTGCTGTCCCAGTAAACGAAGGAGAGCCCGCGGCCCAGGCCAAAGAGCATGGGCTCGGAGAGATCGAGTCCTTGGTGGCGGAGGAGTACGCCGAGGGTGGTGGTCTCGCAGTGCTGGGTGGCGCGGACGTCGATACCGCTGACGGTGGTCACTTAATGCTCTCCTGGTCGGGTTGATCGACCCGGTCATCACGCCACGATGACACCGCGTCGCCTTACGAGGAGTGAAGTCGGCCCATGCCTACCGCGAGGTGAACCTCAGAGCTTCGGCTCAACGGGGAAGGGAAGTTTGTCCGCCCAGCCGGCAAGAGCCGACGCCGCGATCTCGCGGGCCTCGCCGCCTGCGGAGGTCTCCGTGAGGAGGGTCCGTTCGGCGTTGGGGAGGGCGAGCTCGCGGTAGAACTGGAGGTCCTCGAAGCCGTTGACAGCGACGTCGTGACTGGTGGCGGCATACACGAGACGAGGGACGCGCGCCCAGTAGCAGGCGGTCAGGCACATGGGGCACGGCTCGCTGCTCGAGTACATCACGGCGTCTTCCATCAGATGGCGCCCGAGCTTCGTACCGGCGGCACGCAGGGCCATGACCTCGGCGTGTGCCGTGGGATCGCGGAGCTCGACGACCGAACTGGTACCGGTGGCCACGACCTCGCCGTCGATGACGACGATCGCGCCGAACGGGGTCTTGCCCTCGTCTTCAAGGGCGTGGCGGGACAGTTCGATGGCTTGGGTGAGGAAGTCGTGGTCCTGAGGGGTCTCGGGAGCGTAGGGCACCTGTTCTCCAAGTGTTCCGTCGAGCCGGTTGCGGGTGCACTTACATGTAGATGGAGGGATCGGCGTCGCCGAAGGGGCCGTCAAAATCCATGTCGTAGCCGGTGAGGGGCGTGGTCGCTCCGGCGGTGGTGACGGTGTGCAACGCCAGTTCGGCCTTGTGGGGGTCGGTCCAGTCCCCGTTTTTCAACAGTTCGACCATATCCGGGATGTCTGCGCCGGACTGGTCGCCGCGGAGTATGAGCCGGTGGATGCGCGGAGCGGCGGACGAGCCTGCCGGGCAGAGCAGAACTCCCGTGGCGGACAGCCGCTCGTGCCACTCGGCGAAAGCCCGGTCGACAGCGGGCGGTCGGGAGATGGTCTCGGAGGTGAGAGGGAGGTTGTGCAGGATGACGCGGGTGAGGGTGAGACGGTCGCCGCGTCGCAGCTGAGCGGTCATCAGGGCGTGGTCCACCTCGTTACGGAAGGCCGTGAACTCGGGCTGAAGCCAGACCTGGCCACACTGCACGACCACCGCTGCGGTCACGTCCGGCGCTTCGATCCCGGCGAGGCGTTCGCGCCAGGAAGCCATGTCTATGACGGGGTCGGTCACGATCCCTCCCGGGTGTGGGCGCCGACCAGTTGCAGGACGGCCAGGCCGGTGACGACGGCCTCGACGGGGTCGTTCTCCCCGGCGGCCCCGGGCAGAACCCGCGTGGCAAGGCGGGCGGTCGCCTGCAAGGCAGGAGCGGGGAGTACGGCGAGAAAGTCACGCAACTCGGAGTCCCTCTCGGCGGGAGCGAGCGGGGCCAGGCGACAGGCGACGGCGAGAATCATCGCGGCGGGCCGCCGCTGGGGCTCGACCAGCGGGACGGGCAGCCGGTAGGTGCGGCCGCCTCGGGCGTGCCGTATCTCCGCGCTGGCCGAACCGGGAGGGTCGGCGCGGCAGACGAGACTCAGGAGGGCCTCGCGGGCCTCGGCTGCCGTGGTGAAGTAACGGTGGGTGGCGAAGGTCCGCAGGTAGGCACCCAACAACTGGTGGTCGGGCGTGAATTCGGGCCGTATCAGTTCCGGCGGGTGAGGCAGCCGTGCATCGCGCAGAGTCGCGAGTGCCGTCACGGAGACGAGGGCCCAGAAGTGGTCGTAGTCCTCGACCGCACCGAGAACCCGTCGGGCGGCGTCGGCCTCGGGCGTGGAGACGCGCCCTTGACCGCCGTACAGGGACTGACGCAGCTGGCTGAGGATGGAGGCCCCGTCCCAGTAGTTCCCCATGAACTTGGTGCCGGTGAGGATCTCGTACGTCCCGTACAGCGCGCTGGCCTGATGGGCACCGTGGAACTCGGTGAAGTCGCCGGTCCACAGAAGCACTTGGAGCGGGCTGGTGAGAATGGAACCGAGTTCGTCCTGGTGGGCGGCGGACTTGGGGTCGGGGTCGACACAGCGCAGGATCTTCAGCCGGGCGTCGGTGGTGAGGGCGGCCAGTTCACGGGCGGCCCGGCTCGAGGCGACGCCGCGTACCGACATCAGCAGGGCGGTGTTGGCGAGCCACGCCAGGTAGCGGCTGAGGGCGCCGAGCGGCGGAGCGGGGTCGGACAGCCGTCGGCAGTGACCGATCACCGAGTCGATGAGCGCGTGGGCGCAGGAGACGACCTGGATCGGGTCGGCACCGCCGGCGAGAGTGGCCCGCACGAGGCGGTGCAGCACATCGAGATGAACAGTGACGGCGTCGTCGACGGCCTCGACCGGCACCTCCGCCTCCACCAACTGGTCGACGAGGTGCCGGATGGCGGTCGGGTCGTTGCCGGTCGCGGCCTGGCTGACGGTCCCCAGGTAGGAGTTGACGATGGGGTCGTGCTCAAGGCCGGGGGACTGCGAGCCGGGACGGCTGCCGCCCATGTTGCCTCTGCCGCCTCTGTTGCCACCCTGCCGAGCCAGCGCGTCGGCGAGGGTGTGGCGTAGCAGCTGATTGCGGCCACCGATGCTGGCCAGCCCGAAGAGCCGTACGAAGGAGAAGACGCCGTAGATGTTGGCCAGCAGGAACAGCAGCGCGCCGTAGGTGGCACTGGTGGCGTTGTCGCCGAGCAGCCCACAGCCGGTGAACAGCGCCGCGAACCATCCGATGAGTACCCACTCCCGGAACGCGATGTGCCCGTCGATCGCCCGTAACGACGGCCACGAACTCGCCGCGGAGAAGGTCAGCGCGAAGATGACCGCCTCACCGGTCAGCAGCGTCGCGAAGAAGGCGATGCTGAACTGGGTCGCGTCGACGACGTCGTCATGGCTACGGGGATAGGCGAGAGCGACGAACGCGAGGCCCACGGCGCACAGGAACAGCCAGATCTGTCTCCATACCTGCACTGTCGCTCCGTGTCCCCTGAGCCTCACTGGTGGTGCTCAACTCTTGCAGGATTGACGGGTGTTGCCAACAGTTGATCAGGTCGGTTCGGAGTCGACCGGCCGGTGCGGCAAGTTGACGCTCGCCAGGAACTCGGCCCAGGACAGAGCCGACACTGTGAGGTGCTGATGCTTAGGGCGCTTCGAGTCCCGTATGAGTACACCGGAGGGGACGAACGCGGCTTCGACGCACTCGGTCGCATTGCCGCCGCTGTACGACGACTTGAACCAGGCAGGATCAGAGGCACTCTGAGGACCGACGGGCATTCATAGCTCCTTGCGGGCGCGATGGATCATGGCGGAGGAAGCCTCCATGTCCAACGCTTGTGCGCGCAGGTACTCGAACGCAAGTCTGTATCGCTCCAGTTCCTCGTCCTTCTCCAGGAAGAGGGAGCCGGTGTGGAAGTCGACGTACACGACGTCGAGGCCTGGATCGGCACCGCCGATGATGACGAAGCTGCCCAGAGCAGCCGCGTGGGCTCCTTTGGAGAAGGGCAGAACCTGGAGCGTTATGTGAGGCGACTCGTTGGCTTCGAGCAGCCGGTCGAGCTGTTCTTTCATGGTTGCCGGCGACCCGACGAGACGGCGGATCACGGACTCGTCGAGGATGGCCCACAGGCGTGGCGGTTTCGGGCGGGAGAGGATGTCCTGCCGCTTCATGCGGATGTCGACCAGCCGCTCGATCTCCACGGGTTCCAGCGACACCTCGTTGGCCTTCTGCAGAGCCGTGCTGTAGGCGCGGGTTTGCAGAAGGCCAGGGACGTAGACACACGAGAAGTGACTCTCGTGGACTGCCTCGTCCTCCAAGGTGAGCAGCAGGTTCATGCTCTCGGGGATGGAGTCGGCGAAGGAACTCCACCAGCCTCGCTGCTTGGCGTCCTTGGCGAGCCTGACAAGGGCCGCACGCTCGGCGTCGGTTGCCCCGTACTCGCGGCAAAGTGCGTCGATGACGATCCACTTGACCGGTCCGGCCTGGGTTTCGTACCTGCTCACCGTTGCCTTGGAAACACCGACGAGTTTTCCGGCGTCCTCAAGCGTCAGGCCTTTGCGTGCGCGCAACTTGCGCATCATCGCGCCTAGTTGACGACGCCGGGTTGTGGTGCGTTCGGGCATGTGGCTCCTCCGCCAAGTACCGGGTCGTCAGGCCCGGAGATCTCATCAGGCTAGGCAGGGAGCAGCCGGACCCACCATCAGATTCACTCGATGGGTTCTCGTGAGAAGTTACACAGTGAGACTTCTCTGTGTCATGCTCGCTCTCAGTCCGCTACACAGTGCAGTCGTGTGAACACGGCAGGCGCAGCATCTGTGTGGCTTGGGAGGGAGGAGTAGCCATGCCGGGCTACGAGATGTCCGAGCCCCAACTCCGCTGTGTCCTGCCCTTTGAGGCGGTGCCGGCGGAAGTACGCCTTCTCCGGAAGGCCGCTGCCAAGCAACTGAACCTGTGGGGCGTGTCCACAGCGACGGATGAGGCAGAGCTGCTCGTCACGGAGCTGGCGACGAACGTCTTCAAACATGTCGGCGAAGGTGTTTCAGCGACTCTGATCCTTGAACGGAGGGGAGAGCGGTTGAGGCTCGAAGTTCACGACAAGAGCCAGGCGGTGCCGACATCCAAGTCGGCAGGTTGTGACGAGGAGTGCGGCCGCGGTCTGCACCTTCTCGCGGCGCTGGCTGTGGACTGGGGAACTGTCCTGACCGCCGTCGGCAAGGCGGTCTGGTGTGAGATCGCCATCAGCTCGGGACGCGCGTGCCGACGCATCGAGCGGGCCGTCGAGGCGCTTGAGCGATACCAGGGACGCATCGGTGGCCTTGGTCTGTTCGGAGGGAGGCGGGATACGGCTCTGGAAGAGTCAGCGATCGAGCTGATCGCGGACCTCCTTCACTGGACCGCCGCCCGTGGCCATGATCCGGACGACATGCTCGACCGCGCTCAGGTGCACTACGAGGCTGAAGCGGACGCAGCCTGACGGGCTCCTGCCATGGTCAAGGGGTGCACGAGTTCGTCAAGCGCTGACTTTTCGGATTGTGTAATGATCACTCCTTCGTAGGTCGCAGGAAGGAGTGCTATGGGGGAGTCGCTGCGCGTGGGGCAGGTGCTGCGTTATTCGAGCGCAAAAGACCCAACCGCCCCCGTGCTCGATGGATATACAAACTTCCACTACGTGACGGATGCTCCAGGTCACAAGAAGGCACTTCTCGAGTCCGGCATAAATGGCATGGCGAAGGTCTCCGCGAGGGGGAAGCAACGGCGGCCGGCCATCCTTATCCGTTCCAGTCCGTGGAAGGCCGGTAGCGAGCAGACGCCGTGGCACGACGTGTTCGATATGGACAACGGTCACGTGCGGTACTTCGGTGACCACAAGGTCGGACTGGCCAAGTCGCCCGGAACCACCACAGGGAACGCTGCCCTTCTCGACGCCTTTACGGAGCATCAGGCGCCGGCACCGGAGGGGCGAGCCGATGCGGCCCCTCTGCTGCTGTTCCGGGCTGTGTCACGCAACGGCAAGGTCAAGGGCTTCGTCGAGTTCTGTGGACTCGGGGTCATAGAACGGGCAGAGCGGATCGTTCAGTGGGCAGGACACGAGCACACAACGTTCACCAACTACGTGTACGACATTGCCCTGATCGATCTCACTGTCGAGAACGATCAGGTCGACTGGGACTGGATCACTGCGCGTCGTAAGCCGGCCGTCTCCGATCAGAAGGCCCTGGCCAAGGCGCCACGCGCCTGGCGGGAGTGGGTCAAGCGGGGGCACTCCGCTCTGCCCCGGGTCCGCCGGCGCGTTGCTCGAGCCCGCGTCACGAAGGTGCGTGATCAACGTCCTGTGCCAGGCAGTCGGCGAGACGAAGACCTCCGGTTCATCTATGAGCAGTTCGACAGACGCAAACATGACTTCGAGGCCGTTGCTTCCGCCGTCGCCGCTCGTGTGCTGAGAGGTTCCGGACACAACTACCGCGAGGGATGGATCACTCGGCGCTCCGGAGACGGTGGCGCGGATTTCGTCGGTCGTATCGACCTCGGGACAGGTCTGGCCGGTACCAGCCTCGTCGTCCTCGGCCAAGCCAAGTGCATACGTCCGGACACCAGTGTCTCCGCTGAACAGATAGCACGAGTGGTTGCACGCCTACGCCGCGGCTGGATCGGCGCATACGTCACCACCGGAGCTTTCTCGGAGCCGGCTCAACTCGAGATGGTGGAGGACCAGTACCCCATCGTTCTCGTCAACGGGCTGGATCTGGCTCGCGAGTTGCGCGACATGGCCCGAGACGATCACGGCAACGACCTTGCAGCATGCCTGGACCACATCCTCTACGCCCAAGGTGTACCGATCACCAGCCGGCGCCCCGAAGAGATCCTTCTGGAGTGAGCCTTTCGGCAACGCCGGACAAGCTCAGTGTGCCCGCTGGCGAGACAGCGCCGAGGCGTACTCCGTCATGGGGCCCCTGGTGCTCCAGGAGAACATGAGACAGGACAGGACAGGGCTTGCGCGGAAGCGTGGCCGCGAGAGACTGGTCCCATGTCCCCGACCGCATCGTCCCCAGCCGTTTCAGCTCGTATGAGTCGGCAAGCGTCTCATAACACTCAGCCGGAACTGACTGTACGGCGACTGCTACACGCCGACGGGCTGCGGTACCGAGTGCATTACCCCGTACCGGGCATGCCGCGGCGGAGCATGGACATCGCCTTCAGTAAATTGAGGATCGCTGTGTTCCTCGACGGCTGCTACTGGCATGGCTGCCCGGTGCACGCCACGCATCCGCGGGCCAACGCCGAATGGTGGCGCTCGAAGCTCGACCGGAACATCGCGCGTGACCGTGAGACGACCGATCACCTGACTGCCGCCGGTTGGACAGTGCTGAGGTTCTGGGAGCATGAGTCGGCCGATGACGTCGCCCACCTGATCGAGACCACGGTGCGGTCTCGCAGGTCGGCCTCGGGCGCCTCCTGACCCCCTGGGGCGGCGCATCGGTGGGCGTGCCGTTCCTGGTTGTCGCGAGCAGGTGTTTCCGCGTGGGCTTCGTGAAGCTCCGGGTTTCCACACCAAAGCGAGGCCACGATTCTGCGTATCAGGACGCGCCCTGCACAATATCGTGTAGATGTTGTGTGCACGGGGGCGCGTCCCGGTGCATTTCAAGGTGTCTGTGTCGCGGATGGGCTGATCGACGAGGCACAGCGCCTCGCAGCCCGGTTGGCTCCAGCGAACAGAAACGGGGAACGGTCGACTCCCATGACCGACGAACTCGACGGAATGTACGACACGTTCAAGGCCCTGCTCGATTCGTTTCCCCCGGCGGAGGCGGTCAAGCGGCTGGAGCAGTTCGGCATCCCTCCGGAGATCGTGCAGCAGATCCGTGAGCGGCACGAGCAGCAGACGATTCGCATCAAGGAGCTCGAGGAACCGCACGCCGTGATCCTGGGCAACCGCGACACCTGGTACACGGGACCGCATGCCAAGGACAAATGCTGGCCAGCCGTCGCGGACCAGCTGCGCAAGGACGGTTGGCCCGAGGATCCCGCGATCAGGAGCCTCGACGACTCCTCGACTCGTGTGGTCTCCCTGCTGAACCACCCGAAGGAGAAGCGGTTCTCCACACGTGGACTCGTGGTCGGCTACGTGCAGTCCGGGAAGACGACCAACTTTACGTCCGTCATGGCGAAGGCCGCGGATCGCGGCTACAAGCTCTTCATCGTCCTGGCGGGTATCCACAATGGACTACGCCGCCAGACCCAGGCCCGTCTCGTGCAGCAGCTCGTGGAGCCGAATCCCTCGCTGTGGTCGCAACTGACCGGCTTGGAGAAGGATTTCACCCCGCAGGAGAACCCGGCCTCGTATTTTGGCAAGAGCAACAAGACCCACGTGCTGTGCGTGGTGAAGAAGAACGCGACGGTCCTGCGCAAGCTCGCCAAGTGGCTGGAGAAGGCCTCGACCTACCTTGAGGACTGCCCTGCGCTGATCATCGACGACGAGGCCGACCAGGCCACCGTGGCGACGAAGTCGATCAATCCGTTGATCCTGAACATCATGAGCCACTTGCCCAGGTCGGCGTATGTCGGATACACGGCGTCCCCGTTCGCGAACCTGTTGATCGACCCGAGCGCCGAGGACCTGTATCCCAAGGATTTCGTCGTCAACCTGCCCCAGCCCGCCGGGCACTTCGGCACCGAAGTCCTCTTCGGCCGTTACGCCCTCGACGGTGAGGACCCGGAGCAGGTCGACGACGGATACGACATGATCCGTTCGGTACCGGAGGACGACGTCCCTGCCGTGCGCCCCGGGACCAGAGCCGACGTCGAGGGTTTCGAGCCCGTCATCACCGACACCCTGCGGCGGTCCGTCGAGTACTTCTGGCTGGTCACCGCGGCCCGGCGCGTGCGCGGCACCGGCAACCCGCACAACACGATGCTGATCCACACCAGCGTCAACACCGCGGTCCACAACAGTTTCAGGAGGCCCCTGGAGTTTCTGCGTAAGCGGGCCGCGCAGTCGCTGGGGAGCTCCGACTATCTCTCTGGGCTGCGCGCCTTGTGGGACATGGAAACCGAACGCGTTCCGGCCGAGGACTTCGACGAGACGAAGGTGCCGTTCGAGGAGCTGGTTCCGCAGCTGCCCGGGGTGCTTGACAGCTGTCGCGTCATCATGGACAACTCCAGCAGTGAGGACCGACTCGACTACGAGAACGGCCCGGTCGTCGCTATCGCCGTGGGTGGCAACACCCTCTCGCGAGGACTCACCCTCGAAGGGCTGTCCGTCAGCTACTTCGTCCGTTCGGTCTCGGCGTACGACACCCTGCTCCAGATGGGGCGCTGGTTCGGCTTCCGCAACGGGTATGCCGACCTGCCGAGGACCTGGATGACCGACGAGCTCGCCGAGTGGTTCCGGCACCTGGCCACGGTTGAGACCGAGATGCGCCGCGACATCGACATCTACATGACCGAGGACGAAGACCCGCTCACCTTCGCCGTGAGGCTGCGAACACACCCAGCCCTGCGGGTGACTGCGGCTGCGAAGATGCGCGACGCCGTTGTGGCAGCTTCCTCGTACGGCGGCAAGCGGGTCCAGACCCGTTACTTCCACACGGACGAGGAGTGGCTGCGCGGGAACATCGATGCGGCGCGCACGCTGATCGCCGCCGCTGTCTCCAACACGCACCGCGTGGAGGCGCGTGCTGCGGACGGACGCTACGTCTTCCGCGACGTGCCGCACGACTTCGTGCTCGATTTCCTGTCGAACTACCAGTTCCACAAAAAGTCCCCGGAGAACGACGCCAAGCTGATCAGCAACTACATCCGCAAGCGGGTCACCAGCGCCGGCTCGCTTGGGCGCTGGAATGTCGCCATTGTGGGCAACGCCGCGGGGAGGGGGCAGGACTTCACCTTCGCGCCCCACGTGACCGTCGGGCTGAACAACCGTGCCCGCCTTCTCCTGTCCAACCCCGACCCCGACTTCGCCGACATCAAGACGCTGATGAGCCGCAGGGACGCGGCAGTTGACCTCGCCGGGGACATCGGAAAACTGACCGAGAAGGGGATCAAGGAGGAGCGGCGCAAGCAGCTCCCTGACGCCGGTTTGCTTGTCCTCTATCCGATCGACAAAGTGTCCGAGCCCGACCCGTCGAAGAAGCTCCGTGCGGCGCTCGACGCGGAGGAGCACGTGATCGGCGTAGGCCTGGTCTTCCCTGAGCCGCGGAACGGCGACAGCACCGTGGAGAGCTACATCTCCGCGGACTTGTCCAATGTGAACATCGAGATCGAGGAGGAGGACTACAGCCTCGTCGACGGTGAGGACGCATGAAGGAGGACGAGTTCCGCGGCCTCGTCGAGCAGCACTGGGCCGCGCTGGAGGCCGAACAGACCACGGGGGAGCGTCGACTGCGGGTGGCGGAACTGTCCGTTGACACCGGCAGTGGCCCGCTGGCGGTGGCCGTTGACCACGAGGGGCACCGTCATCTCCTGGTGCCGATCCACACGCACATAAAGGTTCGCACCGGCCTGGACGGGCCAGTGCTCCGGCTGCGCAAGCGTCCCTTGGAGGATGCGGAGAGCTACCAGACCTACGCGGACCTGGGCTGCCTGCGCGACGATCTCAACGACCTGTTCACCGAGCTGTGCGTGGACGTGTTGGAGGAGGCCGTCGAGTTGCCGGACAATCCCGTCAAGGCGTTGTACCGAGTGCTCGATCGCTGGAAGTCGCTCTTCCGGACGCAGGGGCCGCCGCTGGGGCCGGAGGAACTTGCCGGACTTTTCGGCGAGTTGACCGTGTTGAACCGTCTCCTTGCAAAGGACCCGAGTGCGCACCGGATCTGGCACGGGCCCCAGAGGTACCGCCACGACTTCTCGGCTGCGTTCAATGCCGTCGAGGTGAAGGCGAGTACGAGTAGCGAGGGTCGGCGACCACGGATCCACGGGCTCGACCAACTCGAAGCTCCCGACGGTGGAAGGCTCTGCCTGGCCTGGTTTCGGTTGCGCCGCACCACGACGAGTGGAGTGGGCGCGCGGTTCGTGGAGACGGTGGACGAAGCCCTTCGCTTGTGCGACGACGAAGGAGCCCTCCTCGAACTTCTCGCGAAGGCCGGTTACCGGCTCGCCGACGCCGACCTCTATGAGGACGTGCGTTTCGCGATAGGTGAGGAGCGGTGGTACCGAGTCGACGCGGACTTCCCGGGATTGACCGGCGAAGCGCTCACCACGGCCGGCGTGCCGGTGTCGGTCCTGGACGTCGAGTACACCATCGACCTGTCCGGTGAGGTTCCCGCACCGATGGAGCCCGAGCAGGTGTCCCAGATGATCGAGAACCTGGTCCAGGAGCCCGCGTGACCGAGCCTCGTTGGTTCTCCCAGCCCTATCCGCCGGAAGGCGCCAGCGCCGCCGAAGGCATCCGCAACCAGCTCGGACGCCCGGAGCTCGATCTGCTCACCATCCTGGTGCGTGAGTCCGCGCAGAACAGCTGGGACGCCCGGATCGAGGACTTCCCCGATCCGGTCGACTTCCGCATCGACATATGGACGGTCGGCCCGGCGCACGCCGGCGCTTGGCGAGAGCTTCTCCTCGACGGCGCGCCCATGAGCGCGGAGCACTTCCCGTTGCGTGAGACCCTCAAGCGTCGTCCCGCCCGAGTGCTCGCCGTCTCCGACCGCGGCACTCGAGGACTCGGCGGCCCCACTCGCGCCGACGATGCCGTCGGCCCCGAACGCGACTTCGTCTCCTTCATCCGCAACATCGGGGAGCCACGCGACACCGCTCTCGGCGGCGGCACGTACGGGTTCGGCAAGGGCATCTTCTACTTGCTGTCGGGATCCGGAACCGTTCTCGTCCACTCTCGATGCCGCATGCCCCGGGGCGGCTACGAGACGCGGCTGATCGGCTGCACCCTGTGGAAGAGCTACGTGGCCCAGGAGGGCGATGCGGAGCGTCGGTACACAGGCCGCCACTGGTGGGGCGACACCTCGGGGGACGTCGTCGAACCACTGGTTGGCCCGGCGGCGGAGGCCGTTGCCCAACAGTTGGGGCTTCGAGGGTTCGGCCCGGACGAGACCGGGACGACCATCGTCGTCATCGACCCCAACCTGGACGAACTCGAACCGACCGCAGCAGCCGACTACTTGGCCGAGACCGTCGCCTGGCACCTCTGGCCCAAGATGATCTCCGCGGACGGCAAGGACCCGGCCATGCGTTTCTCCGTCACCTGCGACGGCGTCGAACATCCTGTGCCGGATCCCCGGGACGCCCGTCCGCTGAACATGTTCGTCGACGCGTACGAGGCGATGACGGGGCCAGGCGGCAGGGATCTGGCGTGCCTCAAGCCGAAGCAGCATCTCGGGCGACTCGGGTTGGTGAAGCGGATCATGCCTCCCCTGGAGCCCACGCGCGCTTCGCGCATGCTCGACATCGAGGACCTTGTGCATCACGTCTGCCTGATGCGGCCCGCGGAACTCGTCGTCACTTACCATCCGGGGCCGAAGCCGCCGAGTGTGAACCAGGGCTATGCCGGGGTCTTCCGTGCGTACGAGGCCATGGACGATGTGTATGCGAAGGCTGAGCCGCCCACGCACGATGCCTGGCACCCGCAGTCGTTGGACCGGCCCGAGAGCACCTTCGTGAGGACGACGTTCCAGCGCATCGGCGAGGCGCTGAGCGAGCTGCTGTCCTTGAGCGGGACTGCCCGCTCCGGTGCCAGCAATGTCGCGCTGGGGGCCGCCAGTTCATTCTTCTCCGGTCTCGTGGGCGGAGCCTGGGGCATTGGTGGGGCCACGGCCTACTCCAAGCCGGGCAGCACCGCCACGCGTGCCGCGAAGCAGGAGGAGCGCTCACGCCGGTCGGCCGGCCGCCCCGCCACGAAGGGCACGTCGTCCGGCAGTGAAGAGGGATACTCCGCCGGCAGTCCAGCCGATTCCGGTGCCCAGGGGGAGTCGTACGGACCGGGGAGCGGTGAGGCGGGCGCCGTACGACGGCGCCCGCGTGTGCAGTACGTGGGGGAGCCGTACTACGAGGATCGCGGCGACGACGAACTGCTCGTCCAGGACTTCCGCCTGCCGGTGGACGGTCCGCAGCGGGTTCGCATCGACCTTGCCGTCACGCTCCCCGGAACCGGCGGGCGTGAGACCGATCCGCCGATCGGGGCGAGCATGCCGGTCCTGGTCGGCTGGGAGAACGGCGACGGCCGTTTGCACACCATCGACGCGCTTGTCATCGAGGGCGGCGAGACCATATGGCGTGCACTTGTACGCCCGGCCCCAGACACCATGACCGAGATCGGTATCAAGGTCGAAGCGGTGAAGGAGTCGTGACCCGCCGCGTTCTCCCGTACCGCGTCCCGTCCGAGGACGTCGTCACTGCCGAGCCGTGGCTGCTGGTGACCGAGGACGGCGAGGTCCCGATGCCGGAGGCGCTGCCGGACTGGGACTACCAGATGGACCTGCACCTCCGCAGAACCGTCAGTGTCGATCTCGATCGTGCGCGTTCCCAGTCGGGTCTTGCGACCGATGCGGCGCTGACCCTCGCCGTGGTGTGGACAGCCACCGGCTCCAACCTCAGTGGACCGGCGGAACATGCGCGACTGGCCGACAGCGGCACGATCATCGCGGAGTTCGACATTGTTCTGCGCGGTGCGGACCTCGGCGGCCTGCTCGCACTCGACACCGCCCTGGTCCTGGCCGAACGCCGTCCCGACGCCCGTCCGTCCTCGCCACGTCGTGCCGGCTCGGTGCTGTGGAGCGATCGGGAGGAGCTGCGCCTGCAGGGCGACGCACCGCAGTTCCCCATGGCGGTGATCGATTTCTCACTGACGTCGTTCCCCGACGAGGCCGCATGGCACCTGCAGATCAGCGGTGGCCTGGAGAGCGCAACCATGGGCTCGCTGCTCCTGCTCGTCAACGAGCGAAACACCGTCACCGCCACCGCATTCGAGAACGCGGGCAAGCCACGTCCGATCGACCGGGTCGTCCTTTCCGCGGTTTACGCGGACGCCGCCCGCATCATGATCGAGCACGCCTTGGCAAACGACGACTTCACCGAGGACGGCGATTTCCCGGAGGGTTCGCTCGGCGCGACCATGGTGAGCCTTTTCGACCGGCTCTTCCCGAATCAGCTGGTCACTGACATCCGTCTGCGCCAACGACAGTCACCTGCTCTGTTCGCCTCGGACCTGCAGGCGGCGGTCAAGATCTTCGAGGGGTCATGATGAGCTTCCTTTACCCCCGACTGCTCGCGGAGCAGGCCAAACCGCTCTTCGAGGAGTACCGATACCTGCCGATCGCCGAACTGGCCGGTCGCGTCGGCTTCTCCCACGAGTCGGCCGTGTACGTGGCCACCGGCGGGGACCGGATCTCCGCCGCCCAGCTCCGCGAGCTGCGCGCAGGGGTCGTCGACCTTGCCAAGAGCGCGGGTTTCCCCGACGGCTCCGACCGCGCACGCAACGCCGAATTCGACCTTCAACTCGCCGCTTTGCTGCACGCCGAGATGGGAGTGGTGCCCGCCGAGGCTGCCTCTCGGGACGTCTGGGCGTTCCTTGCCCTCGTCGTTCTCCCGGATGTGGCGTTCTGGCGTTATCCCGAGCCGCCGAGGGACCGTGTCCTCGGCACCGACCTCACCCGCCATGTCTTCGGTCGCCTGTGGTGGCGCGCTCAGCTCGTACGAGCCTCCGACGATCCGGAGCCGTACGGCGCGCTCAAGATCCTCGGGGAGGCGGCGTTCGACCAGATCTACGCCCGACGTGCCGCGCTCGGCGGTAGTCCGCACATGGTTCGCGCGATTCTCCGTGTGTGGAAGGACCTCGATCTCCAGGGCCTGAACGAGCGTGAGACGCTTCGCGACTTCCTGAAGAGGTTGCTCAGGCTCGCCCCGTTCGTGCTCTTCGACGGCATAGAGCAGCGCGCCCTGGACGACGAGCTGCGGGCAGTAGCTCAGGAATCCGTCGATGCGCAGCGCCCTGCATCGTCGCTCGCTGGGCGGGATACTCCCCAGAGCACCGTGGTTGTCAATGCCGCGCATCCCGCCACCCTGCAGGAGACGCCCGCTGCGCCTGTGCAGCCCGTTCCGATGGCACCGACCGAGGCCCGTCGGTTCCGTTCCGTCGAGATATGTGCGGGGTGTGGCGCACAGGCGCTCGGCCTGGAGTGGGCCGGGTTTGATCCCGTGGTACTCATAGACAGCAAGGCCGATGCCTGTTTCACGATCGGGCGGAATAGACCCGAATGGGACACCATTTGCATCGACCTCGTGCAGTTCCCCCTCGATGAGCGCCCGGACATCAAGGGTGCCGACCTCCTCAGCGGCGGCCTTCCACGGGTCAAGTCCATGGCAACCGTCGGGCGCGACGAGGACACTGAAGAGCGCAGGGTTCTGCGGGCCGCGATCGAGCTGGTCTGCTCCGTGAAGCCGAAGGCCGTGCTTCTGGAGAACGTCCCGGATTTGGCAGAGAGCCCGGAGTTCGAGGTCGATCGTGAGTGGATGGGAGCTCAACTCGGAGAAGCCGGGTATCGCACGACGTGGAAGATCCTCAACGCTGCCGACTTCGGTGTGCCGCAGAACCGCAGGAGCAGCTTCCTTGTTGCTCTGCAGGAGCCGTACTTCCCACGGTTCTCCTGGCCCGAACCGGACGGTAGGGCCGCCCCGACCGTCGGTCAGGTGCTGGGCCCGTCCATGTCCTCGCGAGGCTGGCCGGGGGCGGACGAGTGGGCCAAGAATGCCAACCGCATCGCGCCCGCACTGGTCGGCGGCTCCGACCGGAGAGGTGGCGCCGACCTGGGCCCCACCGGTAGTAAGAAGGCGTGGGCCACGCTCGGTGTGAATGGCAACAGCCTGGGCGACGAGCCTCCAGGCGTTGATTTCCCCCCAGGCGAGATGCCCAAACTGACTGTTGAGCAAGCCGCACAGATCCAATCGATCCCCGAGGAGTGGGCCTTCGCCGGGGGAAAGACGTCCCGCTACCGGCAGATCGGCCACGCCATGCCCCCGCCCCTTGCCGCCGCGGTCGGACGCGCCATCGCCGCGGCCCTACGAAGCTAAGATCAGCCCATGCACGCGTCCTCCTCCAGCAACCCCAAGATGATCACCGTTCTAGACCTGTTCTCGGGCTGTGGCGGCTTTACGCAGGGATTTCACGAGTTCCGGCCCGAAGGGGCGGAGGACGGCGGGCCGGTTTTCCAAAGCATCGCCGCAGTCGAGCACAACGCCGCCGCGGCTGCCACGTACGCGGTCAACTTCGGCAGCGGTCGGCTCGACAAGCGGCTTCCTGCCGCCCGCATCCACTTCGGGGACATCGAGAAGTGGGAGCCGACCGAGGACGACCTGCATGCGGATGTCGTGGTCGGTGGGCCTCCCTGCCAGGGCTTCTCCGCCTTGAATCGGAATAAGAAGGGCACGGAGCGCAACCGCCTGTGGGAGGAGTACGTTCGCATCGTTGCGAAGGTTCGTCCTCAGGTATTCGTCATCGAGAACGTAGATCGCTTCCTTAAGTCGGGTGAATTCCTCAACCTGCTCAAAGAGGTTGAGGAGGGCGGCAAGTTGGCCGAGTATCGCCTGGTCGATCCTCCGGGGTACATGTCCGTCGACACGGAGGAAGAGAAGATCAAGCGCTACCTCCTCAACGCGGCTGACTACGGTGCGGTTCAAGCGCGCCGGCGCACCATCGTCATCGGTGTCCGCAAGGACATCGAGAATGGACATGCGATGTCCTACCCGGCCCCGGTGCGGAGGCGCCGCCCGAAGAACGGCGCGGGTGTCGCTGCACAGATGCTCGAGGGCGTCGGTGCCGAACCTCTTTACTGGGAGACCGTGGACCGGGTATTCGAGGAGTCCGCGAAACTTCCGCTCTCGAGCACTGAACTCCCTGGCGGCGAGGAGCGGATCGAGGACATCGGGGCGTACCTTCCGGGCATCTTCACGACAGATGATCTCCACTTCAAACGCCAACCGAAACAGCTTTCGGTGGCGCGCTACCTCGCCATCCCTCCGGGTGGGAACCGCAAGGATCTGGAGGGCAAGTGGTACACGGTGAACGAAGACGGCGTCTTCGAGTTCTTCACTGTGCCGAACCCCTTGGGTGTGAAGACCAAGGTCGAGTACCTGTCGACAGACAGCTGGGACAATCACACGACCGGCACTGGTGACGTCATGGGCCGGCTCCGCTTCGGCGAGCCATCCGTCACCATTCGCACCGAGTTTTTCAAGCCGGAAAAGGGCAGGTATCTCCACCCCGCGGAGCCCCGTCCGATCACCCACTACGAGGCTGCGCGAATCCAGGGATTTCCCCGCGAATTCCGCTGGTGTGGCTCCAAGACAGAGATCGCAAAACAGATCGGCAACGCGGTTCCGATTCCTCTGGGGATGGCGGTCGCTTCGGCTATTTACGCCTTCTTGCGGCAGTCGGCTTGACAGGGACAGTGGTTCGGTTCTGGGACAATCCGTTCGGTTGACCACTCGTCCAACCCGAGAGACACGGGAATGAACAACGACTGCCGCGACCAGGTCCAGCCACACCTCCAGTCGGGAGAACAGCTGATCGCGGTGTGCGAGGGTGAGATGGCCCCCGGCGTGCCGGAGCGGCCGGTCTCGTTGCGGCAGCCGCCCCGGGAGTCGGAGCTGGAACGCCGGATCAAGTCCCGTCTCCCCGGCGCGGTTCAGAGGTTCCTGCGGCCGAGCGAACCGAAGCCCGTCGGCGGTGTGGGGCGAACCATGGAGGGCGCCGAGCTGGCGGTCGACAACACCCTCGCTCAGGCGGCCCATGGCAAAGGCATGTACGGCGGCTGGGAGAGTCAGGCCGGGCAGTTCCTGGTGGCTCACTACAGTGCCGCCCGTTTGCCTGCTACCAGGTTGGCGGTCGCGTTCACTGACCGCCGAGTGCTCGTGCTCGCGGACCGCGCGAAGCTTTGGCAGACCACAACGGCGTACGAACTGCAGTGGGAGGCACCACGAACTGCCGTCGTCGGTGTCCGCGCGAATCCCAAGGGTGTGCTCCAGCGAGGCCGTTTCGAGCTGGCGTTCGCGGACGGGTCGTGGATCGCGTTGGTGGCGTCAGTGCCGACGCATGCCGAGACGTTTGCGGCACGGTTGGGTGGCTGATAGATCGCCGAGTAGGGCCAAGAGGCCAGCAGGGAGAGGCTGTTACCTGCTACGGCTATGTTTTCGCCATGACTCGGATCTCCGGAAGTGATCAGCAGGCCCAGCGGCTGGTCGGCAAGGTCGTGGTTGTTACCGGCGCGGCTCGCGGGCAGGGGGCTGCGGAGGCTGCCGCCTTGGCTCTGGCGGGGGCCACCGTGATCGGGACCGATGCGCGGCCGGAGGGCAGTGAGTGTCGGCGGCTCGATGTCAGTCGTGAGGCCGACTGGGCTGAGTTGGCCGCCGAGCTCAAGGAGACCCACGGCCAGGTGCATGGGCTGGTCAACAACGCGGGGATCATTCAGCGGGATCGGATCGACAGTGTTCGCGCTGAGGACTTCGCTCAGGTGCAGGCCGTGAATACCGTTGGGCCGTTGCTCGGGATCCAGTACCTCTCCCCGCTGATGACGAGTGGGGCGTCCATCGTGAATGTCGGGTCGTCCGCTGCGCTCACCGGGTACTACCCCGTCGCCTACACCGCCAGTAAGTGGGCTCTGCGTGGGGTGTCGAAGGTTGCCGCCATGGAGTTGGGGCCTCGGGGGATTCGGGTCAATACCGTCCATCCCGGGTACATCGAGACCGAGATGACCGCCGGGGCTACGGAGGCTTTTCGGGACGCGACCATCGGGGAGACGCCGTTGGGGCGGAGCGGGACCGTTGATGACATCGCTCCGCTTGTTGTGTTTCTGCTGAGCGACGAGTCGTCTTTCATTACCGGTGCCGAGATTCCCGTGGACGGGGGGCTCACCGTGCACGGTGGGGTCAAGTCCATCTCGGATGCGATGAGGGCCGACTGAGGGGGTTCGCGGTCCCGTCTCCTGCCTTGTTGCCGTCGGGCTGCCCGCTTCCTCGCAGTGTCGTGCTTCCGCGGACCGCTTGAAGGGCGCTTCGCGTCGCCTTCGGCGATCGGCCTGCGGCCGACCCTTGACCCAGTCCGCTTCAGCACGGGGGAGAAGCGAGCGGGCGGCCCGGAGAGTCTGGGGCCCGAGTCGGTGGGCCCCAGGTGGGTTGGGAGGTTGGCCGGAGCCGTTGGGATGTGGGTCGCGTTTTCATGGCATGCCGGGATGGGGAGGCGGCTTGCTGCACCCCCCCGAAGGAGCCGGCCGCGGCATGCAGATAACCGAGCGCGGTCTGGTCCGAGTTCGCGTAGTGGGTGGCGTTCAGTCGCAGTCGGTCGGCGTCGGTCCTTGGACGTCATCTCATTCGGTGAGTCTGCGGTGGCAAAACCTCGCCTTCACCAACATCGCGTGCACCCTCGTTTGGTGCTCGGTCTTACGCTCGTAGCGGTGGGCGACAGCCAGCGAGTCAGGACGTTGCGGCGTTCGATGGTCCAGCGGTGTCAGCCCAGTCGCTGCGAGCACTTCTCCAGTGGCAGGCCCGCGTCACCAGTCGGACAATGGAATTCCGTTCAGCGTAGTTGCGGGCTTACGACCATAACCGGTTGCCCACCACTCGTTTCCACGATTCGCCCTTCAGCTCGGGCGCAGGCTGCCGCTTCTTCCGTTCAGCTCAGCAACCCGGCACAGCTCTGCATGGAGGTGTTTCCGTGATGACGAAAGCCAGCGAGCAGCAAGCTCCAACGGGTGTCCGCTCCCGAACCAAGTGGGATGTGTACTGCCCTGAGGAAGACCTCAACGTCATCATGTTGTTCCCCAGCGAAAATTCCGCCAACCAGGCCGCGGCCGAACACAACGCCCAGTTCACTCCGGCACACACGGCTGGGGCGGTGGTGCACACGCCCAGCGACGAGGACCCGCCGCACCTTACTGAGGCTCAGCGCGAAGCGTTCAAGCAGAACGAATCGGACTTTGCCGAGTTGGAGAAGCGCAGCCGCTCGGTGCGCGAGGCTGCCGAAGCCCGCCTGCGTGACGCGAACTACGATCCTGGCGGTCCACTGTTCTGCTATGTCTGCACGTGCAGCAGCTTCCTTTCATCTGACGACAACGGCGTTGTATGTCAACGGGACTTCTGTCGGCACTCGGCGCAGCAGCATGCCTGAGTAATCCACACCGGATTCACGGCATGGCACGCCGCCCTACCTGTCCGAAGACACCGGCGCTCAGGAAAGGAACAGAGCAATGGCAAATGGGAATGATCTGACAGACGCTCAGAAGGGCGTGTACAAGGAGAACGATGCCGCCCTCGAAGAGGCCGAGGAGCACCTCCGGACGGCCCAACAGAAGGCCTACGCAAGGTTGAAGGAAGTGGGCATCGACGGTGGCGATGAAAGCTGCATGCGCTGCGGATGCCCAGAGTATGTGGCGACACCCCACCACCCCTTGGCCAATTGCCCCAGAGAGTTCTGTGGGCACTCCTTTGCCAGCCATCATTGGTGAGACAGCTCGTCCGGAGGTGTGATGCCCGGCCGCCATGATGCATGGCGGCTCGGCACCGGATTGCACGCGCGGTAGTGCTGAACCGCTTACCTGACGTCGACGAAGTCGCCGGGGGCCGTCGCTGTGGCGGTGGTGGGGGTGCCCGCGAAGACGTAGCGGTAGTAACCGTCGACCGTGGCCTTGGTGGTGGTCTTCAGGACGCCGGTGCTGTTGGTCTTTATCGTCTTGAGCGTGGTGTAGGTGTTGCTGCCCTTCTTGCGGAACTGAAGCTTCGCGGGCTGGGACCCGTAGCCCGCGTACTTGCCCGTCGACCAGTTCGCGCGGGTGAGCTTGCCCGTGACCGTGATGGTCTTGCCCTTCTTGACCGGCTCGGGTGTGGCGTTGGCGGTCAGCGTGGAGGCCTTCTTGATCGCAGTGGTGGCGACGTCGTCGTTGTAGCTGGCGTTCGCGTACAGGTCCCAGGCGCCCAGGAACAGCTTCCAGGTCCCGGCCACGCCGTTGTCCTTCATGTCGGTGGCGGGGTGGATGTTGAAGACGGCCTTGCAGGTGTAGGTGCCCTGGGTCGCCGTCTCCGTGCAAACGGGGTCGTCGTCCGTCCCCAGGCCGCCGGTGATGCCGTCCGTGGTCGAACTGTCAGTGCCCTGCCACAGGAAGGCCTCGGTGAGGGCGATGCCGTTCTGGTCCTTGGCGGTGTACGTGACGGTGACGGACTTCGTGCCGGTGGTGCCGAGGACGATGTCCTTGCCACCGTTGATGACCGCTTGCGAGAACTTGGTGTTGCCCAACGAGTCTCTCGGCTGAACGGACTTCGAGGCGAAGGAATCGAGCTTCGCCGCCGCACCCGTCCGCTCCGCCGCCTGGGCGGCCACCGGAAGAGTGAGTGCGGACAGTACGACGGTGCCGGAGATGACGGTGGCCGCAACGCGTATACGCATGAATCCCCCACGGGAATCTGAGAGGCCCGCCCAAGTCCCCCCTTGGCCAGGCCTGTTGATCACCGCATCATATGGACCCACTTCGGGATCAGTGAAGATCCTTTGGGTAAATAGTGTGTCTTTCCCGGCAGGGGCCCGTCGCTTGCCTCGATGCGATGCGTACCGGCTGAGGGGTTGGGGAGCCGCCAACTGCTTTGTTGCTGTTGGGCCGCCCGCTTCTCTGCATTGTCGTGCCTCCACGGCCTGCCTCAAGGGCGCTCCCTGCGGTCGCGTCGCCTGCGGCGATCAGCCTTCGGCTGCCCCTTGACCCAGTCCGCTCCAGCACAGGGGAGAAGCGAGCGGGCGGCCCGGGGAGAGCGGAGCCCGGCCGGGTTCGCGGCCGCGATGGTTGGGGCGTGGGCCGGGGTTTGTGGGGCGCGGGCGCGTCTCGCATGCACGCCGGGTCGGTTCGGCGGCGGTCCGTGAGTGGGGTGTGCGCATGGGCGTGGCGGGGGCTGACAGGTCGCCGAGTTGACCAAGAGGTCCAGTGAACCGCGAAGTGGGCGGTCCTATGGCCAAAAGCGCTGGTGAGATGCTTTGTGCTGCTCGTGGGAAGAGGGTTCTTCGGGCTCGGACATGGTCGCATCCGTGTTGCAGCTTCCATTCGGCGGCGCCTTCAGAACAGCCAGACGCCGAACGCTGTCACCGCCAGGCCCACGGTCAGGAAGAAGGTGGCCAGGAGGGTGAGCGGAAGCAGTTGTGCGCGGCGGCGCGACGGGGCCAGCCGGCGCCAGGTGCTGAACGCCGCGTACATCCCGATGAGAGCGATCGCACAGCCGAAGAACACGGCCAGGAAGCCGAAGAAGCCGGTCCAGGTGGGGGGATGGTCAGGGTTGTTGTGCGCGACCGCCGCGAAACTCCTAGACAAGCCGGCTCCCGACATACCCGAGGGCGAGGATCACCGGACTGATCACGTACCCGCCCCACGTTCTGTCCTCGACGCCCAGCACAAGCGCAGCGCTCAATGTGAGACCGAGAACCACGATTCCGACCCCTACCACCAGGCACCATCCGGTTTCGGAGTCCCCGTTCGCCCATGTGCTAGAAGAGCCGTGCACCGAAGTACGCCAGCATGAGACCGATGGCAAGGATGAAGGGTCCGACCACGTGGTCACCCCACTTCTTCTGGCTCTTGCCGCGCGAGATCAAGACGGTCGCGACAACACCGGTGACCATGATCACGCACCCGATGATCAGCATCAGGTATCCGAAGAAATTGATCAAGGTCAGAGGGTGGTTCGGATTCGGCGTCCACACGGCCGCGAGGGCAACGCCCCTGAGAGTGCTCACTCGTCCTACTCGTCCTTCATCAAGTCCTGGATGTCGGACTCGATGCCGGATCCAGCGGCGTAGACGCCGGTGTTGAGGGCGGTACCCACGGTGTTCCTGAAGGCGCCGTCCGCGAGTTTCCCCCGGTCGCTGAGGTGCTCTCCGCCGAGGCTGCCGTGTTCTTCCAACGCGTGATTGACGCCATGGTTCTGGGCATTGCCGAGAGCGCCCGTAGCAGCGTTCGTGAGCGCGTCCTGGCCTATCGTCGAAGCGTCCGAACCGTTGGCGACGTCGAGCGTGATGCCACCCGCGATATTGCCGGCCGCGCCGTTGAGGCTGGTCCCGAGAAGGCCCTCCCCTCGCAGCAGATCGCCTGCCGCTCCGGTCAGGTGTCCTCCCACCGATCCGGCTCCTGCGGTGAACGCGGCCGTTCCGAACGCGGCCCAGCCGCCGTTCTCCAGGTCGTCCCCCACAGTTGCCGGCTGTCCGTGGGCGGCCTGGTTCAGCATCAGGCTTCCGGAGTCGGCAACGAAGTTGGTGGCCAAGCTCTCCGTGGCCTTCACGCCGAACCGTCCGAGCCAAGACGCCAGCCTCACCAGCGTCCCCGTCGTTTCGGCGCTCATCGCACCGAAGCGCTCCAGCAGCCCGGCAACCCGCTCCGCCGCCGCCGTGAACAACCGAACCAGATCCACGACCCTGGCCACCCGCTCCGCCACCGCCGTGTTCGCGACGAGGTCGGAGAGGAACCCGGTGAAGAACGACAGCGCGACCCCGGCGATCTCCATCTCCGCGATCTCGACGCAGATGTCGATGATCTCCTTGTTGATCCCGTCGATCTCGTCGGCGTAGGACCGCAGTCCGTCGGCGACGTGGTGGAAGTTGTCCGCGATCTCCCGGACGACCTGCTTCTGCTCGCCCCAGTGCCTCTCGAAGGCGTCCCGTGCGTCCCCGTGCCAGCCCTGCCGGTCGACCCCCGCGATCGCGGAGTCCACGGCCCGTACGACATCCGTCAGTTCGGTGCCCATGGCGTCCCAGGAACGGGCTATGGAGCGGAGCGTGTCGCCGTCGCCGCCGGGGAGTTCCACGCCGGACGCCTGGAGGATCTCCAGGACCTTGCCGTCGATCCAGTCGTTGACGCTCACGAACGGCCACCCGAGGTGCCGGCCGCGGCATGCAGATAACCGAGCGCGGTCTGGTCCGAGTTCGCGTAGTGGGTGGCGTTCAGCCGCAGTCGGTCGGCGTCGCTCCTCAGTACGTCCGGCAGGTGCCGGAGCGCCTTCACCGTGCTGTCGAGCAACTGCCGGTACTTGTCCGCCGCCCCGTCGCAGGTCCCGAGCAGCCCGAACGCCTCACCGATCACGGCCGCGCTCCCCGAGAACGCCCCGATTGGCCCGGCAAGCCCCGACGCCTCCCGGTCGAACCTGCCCGCCAGTTCCGTCAGCGTCTCGGGGTCCACGCCGAACTGCCTGCCCATCCCACTCCCCGTTCGCAAGCCGTCGTAACGGCCAGCATCCTTGGAGGGGAGCCCTCCGGGAAGGAACTTTTACGTTTGCGAAGCAAGGGCTGACGCACACTTTGCGCCGCTCTGGCCTGGGCAATGCCCACGGTGGTGGTTCGGGGGGCGTTGCCGCCGGGCCGCCCGCTTCTTGGTCAGTGTCGTGCCTCCACGGCCTGCCTCAAGGGCGCTCCCCGCGGTCGCGTATCAGGTGGGGTGAAAGGTGGGACACCAACGCCGCCATCAAACAGCAGGGGGCCGAGGAGCAGTACCTTCCTCGGCCCCCTCTCCGCGTCACTCCCCGTGGCACTCCCCATAAACCCGTCCCGACCCGCACCAGCACGCCGTCCCCCGCTGCGGCGGCCACTCCACCGCGCGGCCCCGTGCCGCCAGGGTTGTCGCGTACTGGGGGAGCAGTGAGGCCTCTGCCGGGGACATGCCCTCCGATGCCGCGAAGGCCTCGTACGACGGGACCGTCCCCGTCACGATGCCGAGGTTCGCCGTGCCGGAGGCGGACAGTTCGCGCAGGGAGGCCTCTATCGTCGCCAGGTGCTCCTCGTGGGAGGGGTACTCCGCGGAGAGGGAAGGGTAGGCGTCCACCAGCTCCGTCAGTTCGGATGCGGGCCAGTGCAGGACCGCCACCGGGAACGGGCGGGACAGCGCCTCCCTGAACGTGCCGAGTTCCGCCCGCAGGCGGGAGATCTCCGCCTCCAGCTCCGCCGGGTTCTCCGAGCCGAGTGACCAGACGCGCTTCGGGTCGTGCAGCTCGTCCAGGGAGACCGGGGAGGTGTGGAGGGTGTCCGCCAGGACGTCCCAGTCGTCGTGGGCCAGGCCCAGCATGCGGCGGACGCGGTGCCGGCCGAACAGCAGAGGATGCGTGGAGTACGGGGGTTCCGGTACGTCCGTGAGGAGCACCCTCGCGCCCTCCGTGAACGTCTCCTGCGCCTGCTCCAGCTCGTCGTGGGACTCCAGGGCCTCCGCGACGATCACCCAGGGGGCCGGGTCCCGGGGCGCCGCCACGCGGACGCCCTCGATGATCGCGCGGGCCTCGGCCTCATGGCCGTACTCCCAGAGGTTCGCGGCCTTGAGGGCTCGTACCAGATGGGGGTTCTCCAAGCCCTGGGACGAGGACAGCAACCGGTCGTAGAGGGAGGACGCGGCGGGGCGGTCGCCGGCCAGTTCCAGATGGGCCGCGGCCTGCAGGAGCAGGGCTTCGGCGTCCTCGGGATACCGGTCGGCGGTCCGCTCCAGGCGCGCCGCTTCGGCGTTGTGGTCGACGTTCTCGGCAGGCGTGTCGGGGCGCATGGGTGACACCGTACTGCCGATCAGTGACAAAGAAGAGGGAGGTGCAGGCCAGGGCCCGGTTAACAGGAGAAGAGGTCAGGGCCCGGCCCGCACCCACGCCTCAGATCGTCACGCCGTCGATCTGGAGCGTCTGCACGGCCTTCGCCGCGAACGGCACGGCCACCGACTTTCCGCTGAGGAACGTGTTGGAGTACGACACGTACTTGTCGCCGCCCGTCGTCACCGTGTTCCAGCGCGGGACCAGGCCGCCCGAGCCGCCCGTGACCGTCGTGAAGCGGGACAGGTCGAAGGTCAGGGTCTGGGCCGATGTGGAGGTGTTCAGGGCCACGATGACCAGGCGCTTGGCCGAGGAGTCGTAGGCCGCGACCGCGTTGCTCACGCCCGTGTCGATGATCTTCATCCCGGGGCGGATGTGCCGGGCGAACTGGGCCATGACGTAGTACTTCGTCTGGACCGCGGTCGGCTGGAGGGTGCTCTGGTCGTACGCGATCATCGCCCAGCCCGTCGACGGGTCCATGACCTGCCAGTAGACCCAGGCCGTGGGGTGCAGCCAGCGGAAGTCGTAGAGGAGGTTGAAGGCCATGGTGTAGCCGGTGCCGTCGCTGTCGCCGGTCTCGGAGTTCCACAGCTTCTTGCCGGCCGTGGTCACGACGTCCGTGTACAGGAGGTCCCTGCGTCCGCCCGAACCCTGGTAGCCGTGCACGTTGACCTGGTTGACGTACCCCTTCGTCGTCGAGCTGAAGGAGTTCCAGGTGGTGCGGGCGAGGTCGTAGCTCGTCTCGTCGGAGGCCGAGATCTTCACGCCGGTCAGGCCGCGGTTGTTCAACTCGCTGCGCAGGTACGGCAGTACGGCCGACTGGACCGTCGCGTCCATGTGGCAGCCCTCCTGCGTGCCGGTCGCCGTCCACCAGGACGAGGAGGGCTCGTTGAAGGCGTCGACCGTCGAGAAGTTCACGCCCCAGTTGTTCTTGGCGTACAGGGCGGTCGCGGCCAGATGCGACGCGTGCTGGCGGTAGTTCCAGGTTTGCAGGTTGTTGCCGCCGCCCGAGGCGCCCGACGGGTTGTGGTTGCTGCACATCCACCACATCGGGGAGTTGGCGAAGAGTTCGGAGGTCGCGCCCCTCGACGTCGCCTTCACCAGCATCGCCCGCTGATTGGCGTCCGCCGTCCAGTCCCAGGCCGAGGACGTGGGGTCCTCGTTGTTCCAGTCCTGCCAGTAGCCCTCGATCTGCTTGAACGCGGGGATGTTGGCCGAGGCGACCATCGACTCGCCGTTCACGGTGTTCCAGCTCGACGCGCCCAGGTTGTAGCGGGCGATGTTGAGGCCGAGACCGGGGAGCGAAGTGCCGTTGTAGGACGTCGACTTGGTGGTGAAGAAGATGTCGGCGAAGTCGTCCCGGGCGCCGAAGACGTTGGCCCACCAGGCCAGGGAGGTGCCCCAGCCCTCCCAGGTGCCGTACGACGTCCCCGGGCTGACCGCGATCGTTGCGTCCGCACGGGCGGTACCGGTGGCCAGCGCGCTGCCGAGGAGGGTGCCTCCTGCGGCTGTCAGCAGCGTTCTGCGTCGGATCATGGCTACTCCGAACTCCGATGGATCGACGCGGCCTTCTGACCCGCGTCGTGGCCTGCCCCGTTCATGCCACGACGAAGCATCGGGTGTGGCCAATGGGTTGTCGAGAGTTCTGACAGCCCTTCCTAAAACCTGTGGAGGAAGTTCGGTATGCCGGACACGCGGGCCGCTCCGCGGGCTCCCCGTCGACCGCTCCGCCCGCTCTACGAGGCGTTCGGCACTGGTGAGTTGAAGGCCGTGCCCTTATCGTGCGGGCGGCCCCGTCCGAGGAGGCGTGAGGTATGCGGCAGCGCATCATGCACCACGGAGCCCGGCGCCGGCGCGAGCGTCGCCGCCGTGCGGTGTGGACCGGCGGCGAACTCCTGGTCAGCGTGGGCGTCGTCCTGCTGCTGCTCGTCGTGCACCAGCTGTGGTGGACCAACCGGGAGGCCAAGGAGGGCGCTCGGCACGGGGTCGAGGCGCTGGAGCGGGAGTGGGGGCGGGGTGGGGGAGCCGATTCGGGTACGGCCGCCGGCTCCGGGTCCCCGTCCGTGTCCTCTTCCACGGCTTCTACGGCGTCCCCGGGCTCCCGGGCCGAGCGGGATCTCCGCGCCGCCGCCCAGGACCCCGCCGCCCTGACGCCGGACCGGTCCCAGGCGTACGCCATCCTCACCGTGCCCCGTCTTCACCTGCGCGTCCCCGTCGCCGAGGGCGTCGGCAAGCGGAGCGTGCTCAACAAGGGGTACGTCGGCCACTATCCCGGCACCGGACAGCCGGGCCGGGCCGGGAACTTCGCGCTCGCCGGGCACCGCAACACCCACGGCGAGCCCTTCCGGTACATCAACCGCCTCGCGCCCGGGGACACCGTCCGGGTGGAGACGCGGAGCGCGGTCTACACGTACGCCGTGGACAGGACCCTCCGCCAGACCTCGGCCCGCGACTCGGGAGTGCTCCGCCCGGTCCCACGCTCGACGGTCCACCCCACCTACGGCTACACCACACCCGGTTACTACCTCACCCTCACCACGTGCACCCCGGAGTACACGTCCCGGTACCGGCTGGTGGTGTGGGGCAAGCTGGTATCGATGCGGCCGCGTTGAGGGGCTCAGTGCTCGGGCACCGCGATGTCCGCGCCGTGGGCGAGGCCGCTGCCGGAGGAGGTGGCGATGGCGATGGTCAGGGCGACTCCGGCGCAGGAGCCGATGT
>NZ_KQ948671.1:0-56683 GCF_001514145.1 Streptomyces canus | reverse complement strand
CGTCAGGGCGACTCCGGCGCACGAGCCGATGTAGCGGAAGGTCTGCTGGGCGCCCGATCCCATCGCGGCCCGCGCGGCCGGGACGGACTCCACCGCGAGCAGCGGGAGTGCCGCGTTCAGCAGGCCGCTGCCGATGCCGGCCACCACGAGGCCGGGGAGCAGCCGTACCCAGGAGCCGGCGTCCAGCGAGCCCAGCATGGTCAGGACGCCCGCCGCGTGCAGCAGGAAGCCGATCGCGAGCTGCCATCGCGGCGGCACCCGGCCCGCGAGGCGCCGGGCCTGGAGGGCCACCGCGAAGGACAGGCCGGACCAGAGGAGGAAGAGCCAGGCGGTGTCCATCGCGGACAGACCGACCGTCTGCTGGAGAAGGGCCGGGAGGAAGCTGAACAGGCCGATCACCGCGAGACCCGTGAACAGGCCGCTGGAGGAGGACGCGAGGAACCGGCGGTGGCGCAGCAGACCCAGGTCGATCATGGGGGTCCGGGAGCGCCGCTCCACCGCGACGAACACGGCCAGCAGGACCACGGACGCCAGCAGCAACAGCGCGACCGGTGCCCGCAGCCAGCCGTCCCGGCCCAGGGTCAGCGCCGCCACGAGGGCGACCAGGGCGAGCCCGAAGGTCACGGCGCCGGCGAGGTCGGGGCGGCCGCCGCGCGGGGCCCGGGACTCCGTCAGGAGCCGCGCGGACAGGGCGGCCACGAGCACGGCCGCGGCGCCGAGAACGCCGTAGGACACCCGCCAGCTCGGCATCGCGCCGCTCAGCAGAGGACCGACCGCGATGCCGCCGCTCACGAACGCGCCCCACACCCCGGTCGCGTGCAGGCGCCCTCTCGGCGAGGGGAACGCGTGGACGATCAGGCCCAGGCTGCTCGCGAGGAGCGCCGCGCTGGCCGCGCCCTGCGCGATCCGGGCCAGGGTGAACAGCCAGGTGGACGAGGTCAGCGCGCCGAGGGCCGTGGTGAGGCCCAGCGCCAGGGTGCCCGCGACGAAGATCCGGCGGCGCCCGTAGTCGTCGGCGAGGCTGCCGGCGACCAGGAGGAGGGCGGCGAGGCCGAGCGGGGTGCCGTTCAGGAGCCAGGCCTGGGCGGACAGCGGGGTGTGCAGGTCGGCGGCGACATCGGGGAGCGTGACCATCGGAGCCGTGTACGTCATCAGGGCCACGGCGGTGGCGGCGCTGGTCAGGGCCAGGGTCGCGGAAGGGCGCGGGGAGGCCGGGGCCGGGGCGGCCGGCACCTCCGTCTCCGTGATAGTTCGTTCACTGAACCTAGTCATGTCGAGAACCGTAGCAGAGTGAGTTCGGTCATTGAACCTACGGCCGGAAAATGGTTACAGTGGCGCCATGGCACTGGGTAAGGACTACGCGACACAGGAATGCTCGATCGCCGGCGCGCTGGAGATCGTCGGCGAACGCTGGACCCTCCTCGTCATCCGCGACGCCCTCTACGGCGTCCGGCGCTACAAGGACTTCCTCGTCCACCTCGGCATCCCGCGCGCGGTCCTCGCCGCCCGCCTTCAGATGCTCACCGAGGAGGGGATCCTCGAGAAGCGCCGCTACCAGGAGTCCCCGCCGCGCGACGAGTACGTCGTCACCGACCGCGCCATCGCCCTGTGGCCCGCCCTGCGCGCTCTCGGCCGCTGGGGCCGCGAGCACTACGGCAAGACCGTGCTGCGCACCTTCGAGCACACCGAGTGCGGCACCGAGATCGGCTCCTACGGCGAATGCCCCGCCTGCGCCAGGGTCGTACCGCTCGAGGAGGTGCTGATGCTGCCGGGCCCCGGACTCGATCCCCACCCGGCGGATCCGGTAAGCCGGGCCCTGCTCAAGCCGAAGAGGCTCTTGCAGCCGATCGTGGTCGATCAGGTATAACCGGGGGAGGACCCGACGACAGGGAGAGGGGGAGTGCCGTGATCCGCAGCTGGACGAGCATGCGGCCCGCCGCCGTGCTCCTGCTCCTCGTCCTCGACGTCGTCCTGCTCGACACCGGCAGCCTCTCCGCCGCCGTCGCGCTCGCCGCGACCGCCGCGGCCGGCTCCGCCTTCGCCGCCTGCTCGCTGATCGCCTCGCGCTGCGCGCCCGCCGTGCCGCCCACCCGGGTCCGTACGGCCATCCGCGACCGCGCCCGGCGCACGGCCTTCCTTCCGCAACGCGACCCCGACGCCAAGGGTCGCCCCCGCCCCCGAGCGCCCGGACACGCCCTCCCGGCGACCGTCGCGTAGGGACTCGCTCCTGCAAGGACACCCCGCGCGGGTCGTCATGCCGCCTCGCACCACTCCCGGCACGACGAGACCCCCGGAGGGCTCACCCATGTCCGTCTTCGCTGATCTGGTCCAGCATCTCGCTGACCTGCTCCACCCCCTGTTCGGCGCCACCGCGGCCGCCGCCGCGATCGTCCTGTTCACCGCTTTCGTACGACTGCTCGTGCACCCCCTGTCCCGCGCCGCCGCCCGCGGTCAGAAGGCGCGCACCAGGCTCCAGCCGAAGATCGCCGAGCTGCGCAAGGAGCACAAGGGCAACCCCGACAAGCTCCAGAAGGCGGTGTTGGAACTGCACGCCGAGGAGAAGGTCTCCCCGCTGACCGGCTGTCTGCCCGTGATGTTCCAGATGCCGGCGTTCTTCCTGCTCTACCACCTCTTCTCCAACACGACGATCGGCGGCAAGGCGAACGAACTGCTCGGCCACGAGCTGTTCGCCGCGCCGCTCGGCGGGCGCTGGGCGGACGCGCTCGGGGACGGCGGGGTGTTCCAGGGAGCGGGGCTCGTGTACGTCTGCCTGTTCGCGTTCGTGATCGTGGTGGCGACCTTCAACTACCGCCGGACGAAGCGGATGATGGCCGCGAACCCGGTCATGCCGGTGGCGGACGGGCAGCCGGTGCCCGGGGCGGGCGCGATGAGCAAGGTCATGCCGTTCATGTCCTTCTTCACGCTCTTCACCGTGGCGGTGGTACCGCTGGCGGCCGCGCTGTACGTGGTGACCAGTTCGACGTGGGCCGCGGTCGAGCGGGCCGTCCTCTACCGCTGACCGGTCCAGTCCGTGAACCGGGTATTGCGGACGGGACACTCTGCTTGGAGGATCGACCAGTCATCCGATGGCTGCACCCGTCGGCGGGCGCCCCGCAATCGAGGGAGATAGTGATCATGAAGCTGCTGCGAGTCGGTACGGCGGGAACGGAGACGCCCGCGCTGCTCGATGCCGACGGGGTCCTGCGGGACCTGTCCGGTGTCGTGGACGACATCGACGGGGCGCTGCTCGCCGACGACGCGGCACTCGGCCGGGTCCGCGCGGCCGCGGAGGCCGGGGAACTGCCGGCGCTGGACGCCACAGGGCTCCGCGTCGGACCGCCGATCGCCCGGATCGGCAAGATCGTCTGCATCGGGCTCAACTACCACGACCACGCGCGCGAGACGGGGGCCGAGCCGCCCGCCGAGCCGGTGATCTTCTTCAAGGCCGCGGACACCGTGGTGGGCCCCTACGACACGGTGCTGGTGCCCCGGCGGTCGGTGAAGACCGACTGGGAGGTCGAGCTGGCGGTCGTCATCGGACGTACGGCCCGCTACCTGGAGTCCGTAGAGGAGGCGCTCGCCCATGTCGCCGGGTACGCGGTGGCGCACGACGTGTCCGAGCGGGAGTTCCAGATCGAGCGCGGGGGGACGTGGGACAAGGGGAAGAACTGCGAGACCTTCAACCCCCTGGGGCCCTGGCTGGTGACCGCGGACGAGGTGCCCGATCCGCAGGATCTGTCCCTGAAGCTGTGGGTCAACGGAGAGCAGAAGCAGAACGGCACGACCGCCGAGCAGATCTTCCCCGTCGGTGAAGTGGTGCGGTACGTCAGCCAGTTCATGACCCTGTACCCCGGAGACGTCATCAACACCGGTACGCCGGCCGGGGTCGCGATGGGGGAGCCCGAGCCCAAGCCCTATCTCCGGTCCGGGGATGTGGTGGAACTGGAGATCTCGGGGCTCGGGCGTCAGCGCCAGGAGTTCAAGGACGCGTAAACGCTCTGCTGGGAAAACCGGGAACTGCGCGTTGTCCGGCGGCTGCAGGCCGTCTGTGGCTGGTCGCGCCCACGCGGCGGAGCCGCAGATCGACACAGCCCCGCGCCCCTAGGTCGGTCCGGTCACCCCAGCAGCGACGCCAGCCTGCGCCAGGCCTCCCTCGGGAGGTCGTAGCGCGGGCCTCCGTCCACGATCTGCAGGGCCACGTGGTCCGCGCCCGCCTCGATGTACTCGTCGATGCGGGCGCGGATCCTCTCGTCCGTGCCCCAGGCGTAGACCGCGTCGATCAGGCGGTCGCTGCCGCCGTCCAACAGGTCGTCCTCCGTGAAGCCGTTGCGGAGGAAGTTGTTGGTGTAGTTGGGCAGGCCCAGGTAGATGGCGAGGTAGCCGCGGGCCACGCTGCGGGCCTTGGCGGGGTCGGATTCGAGGACGACCTTCAGCTCCGGGGCCAACAGGGGTCCCTCGCCCAGGAGTTCGCGGGACTGTGCCGTCTGCTCCGCGGTGATCAGATACGGGATCGAGCCGGCCGCGCGGTCCCGGGCCAGCTCGATGGTCCTGGGGCCCAGCGCGGCCAGCACGCGGCCCTCGGCAGGGACTCCCGCCTTGTCCAGGGCGTCCAGGTGGGCCACCAGGGCCGAGTACGGGCGGCGGTACTGGTCGGCGATCTTGGCGTGGCTGACGCCCAGGCCCAGGACGAAACGGCCGGGGTGGGCGGCGCTGAGGTCGGTGAAGCTCGCGGCGGTGGCCTCGGGTTCGTGTTCCCAGATGCTCTGGATGCTGGTGCCGACGGCGATCCGGGAGGTCGCCTCGAGCAGCGGGGCGGCGTTGGCGGCCGAGCTGTTGCCGCCCAGCCAGATCGCGCCGAACCCGAGTTCCGCCAACTCGGCGGCGGCCTCGGCGCGCTCGCCCCGCTGGGACGGGTCCTCCGAACGCAGACCGCCGCCGTTCCAGATGCCGTACTTTCCGATGGTCTCCTTCATGGCAGGTGCCAACGTGGGAGGACCCGGAGATAATTCCTGTCCCGGACTAACGGTCCTTGCTCAGGAACTCCTCCAGCACCTCGACCACGAAACGGTGGTCCTGGAGCTGGGGCAGGCCCGAGACCGTCACCGTGCCGACGACGCCCACGCCCTCCACCGTGATGGGGAAGGAGCCGCCGTGGGCCGCGTACTCGTCCGGGTCCAGGCGCGAGGACTCCTCGAAGGTGCTGCCCTTGGCGCGGAAGCGGGCACCGACCAGGTAGGAGGCGGAGCCGTAGCGCTCCACGACCCGGCGCTTGCGGTCGATCCAGGCGTCGTTGTCCGGGGTGGAGCCCGGCAGGGCGGCGTGGAAGAGCTGCTGGCCGCCGCGGTGGATGTCGATGGCCACCGGCGCCTGCCGCTCCCGGGCCAGCTCGACCAGCAGGGAGCCCAGCGCCCACGCGTCCTCGAACGTGAACTGCCGGAAGACCAGGCGGCGTTCCTGCGCCTCCAGCTCCTCCAGCGGCGGGGTCAGTTCCGGATGGAACTTCGGGGTCAGCTCGGTGTTGTGCGTCACAGCTCCACCGCCACTCCGTCGTGGGCCGAACGGCGCGCCGCCTCCAGTACGTCGAGGGCGGCGGCCGCCTCCAGTGCGGTCACCGGGTTGGTGCCGCCGCCGGAAAGGGCCCTGGCCACGGCCGCATAGTAAGCGGGGTAGTCGCCGGAAAGGGTGGGGACGGGGCTGCCGCCTCCCGTCACGGGGGACTCGCCCGAGCCGAGCCGGCCCCACAGCGACTCCGGCTCCCGGCCCCAGCCGGCCGCCGTGCCGGGGCGCTCGCCCTCCCGCAGCGCGGCCTCCTGCGGGTCGAGGCCGTACTTCACATAGCCCGCCTTGGAGCCCAGCACCCGGAAACGGGGGCCGAGTTGGGCGGTGGTGGCGGAGACGTAGAGGTGGGAGCGGACGCCGCTCGCGTGGGTGATCGCGATGAACGTGTCGTCGTCGATCTCGGCGCCCGGGCGGCGGACGTCCGCCTCGGCGTACACCAAGGCGGCGGGTCCGAAGAGGGTCAGGGCCTGGTCGACGACGTGGCTGCCGAGGTCGTAGAGCAGACCTCCGACCTCTGCGGGATCGCCGGACTCGCGCCAGCCGCCCTTGGGCTGCGGCCGCCACCGCTCGAAACGGGACTCGAAGCGCCATACGTCGCCCAGTTCGCCCTCGTCGAGGAGCTTGCGCAGGGTCAGGAAGTCGTTGTCCCAACGCCGGTTCTGGAAGACGGAGAGGAACAGTCCGCGCTCCTCGGCCAGTGCCGCCAGCTGTCGTGCGTCGGCCGCGGTCCCCGCGATCGGCTTGTCGACCACGACCGGCAGGCCCGCCTTCAGGGCGGTGGTGGCGAGCGGGACGTGCGTCTTGTTGGGGGACGCGATGACGATCAGGTCGAGGTCGGCGGCGCGGGCGAACAGCTCGTCGGCGTCCGCGACCGTACGCACGTCCGGGAACTCGGCGCGGGCCTGTTCCTGCCGCTCGGGGTTCGAGGTGACCACCGTGTCGAGGGTGAGGCCCTCGGTGGCGGCGATCAGCGGGGCGTGGAAGACGGAGCCCGCGAGGCCGTAGCCGACGAGGCCCACCCGGAGGTCAGCAGCAGTCATGCCTCCCACTTTGGCAACGCTGTTGCCAAAGTGCAAGCGAGGCGGAGAATGGCAGTCGTGAACAGGACGAACGGCGGCGCCAACCTCCTGGCCCTGCGCAGCCACAACACCGCGCTCGTGCTCGACCTGCTGCGGGGCGCGGGCGCCGAGGGAATCAGCCGGCTGGAACTCGCCGAACGCACGGGCCTCACCCCCCAGGCCGTCAGCAAGATCACCGCCCGGCTCCGGGAGGAGGGCCTCGCGGTGGAGGCCGGGCACCGCGCCTCGACGGGCGGCAAGCGGCGGACCGTACTGCGCCTGGTCCCGGGAGCGGGCCACGCGGTGGGCGCCCACCTGGACCGGGACGCACTGCGGGCCGTGCTGGTGGACCTGGCCGGAACGGTGGTGGCCGAGCGCTGCGCCGCGCTGGACCTGGGCGCGGGGGCGGAAGCGGTGGTGGACGCGGTCGCGGGGGAGGTCGAGGCGCTGGCGAAGGGAGTGCGGGGAGGGGACGGGACGGGGGCGGCCGGTGCGGACGCAGTCGCTGCAGAACCCCTCTCCGCCCTCCTCGGCGTCGGTGTCGCCCTCCCCGGGCCCCTGGACCACACCCGGGGTGTACTGCACCGCGTCACCGGCTTTCCCGAGTGGGACGGCTTTCCGCTGCGGGACGCGCTCGCGCGGCGGCTCGGGGTGCCCGTCGTGGTCGACAAGGACACCAACGCGGCCGCGCTCGGGCTGGCGGTCGCGGGGGAGCGCGGGTCGTTCGCGTATCTGCACCTCGGTACGGGACTCGGCGCCGGGCTCGTCGTCGACGGGGCCGTGCACCGGGGCGCGCGGACCGGGGCCGGGGAGTTCGGACACCAGGTCGTCCAGCTCGACGGGCCGCCCTGCGGCTGCGGTGACAGGGGCTGCGTCGAGGCGCTGTGCCTGGCGGCGGTGGCCCGCGGCGACCTCGCCGAAGCAGCCCGGGTCCTCGGCATCGCCGCCGGCAACCTCGTCGCCCTGCTCGACATCGACCTGGTCCTGCTGGGCGGCCGGACCATCGCCACCACCCCGGACGCGTTCCTACGAGGGGTCGCGGCCGTCCTCGACGAACGCGCCCGGCGCGCGGGCGAGGAGCCGGTCCCCGTACGCGCCGCGACCGGCGAGGTCGCCGACGGGGCGGCACAGCTCGTGCTGGGCCCGCTCTTCGGACGAGCCGACGCCTGACGTCCGCTGATCGAGGGGACTTCCCGGGCCGCACGGAGCGGCATCGCCGGCAGGCCGTCCGCACCCGGCAGGGTCATGTGTTTATGCGACGGTATGTGCACGCCCCCACGCCCGCCCTCCTCGGCCTCGCGGCGGCAGCCGCCCTGTTTTCCGCACCCCCGGCGGCAGCCGCGCCCGCGGCTGCTTTGCTCCCCGCGCCCCCGGCGGTGGCCTTCCGAGCCCCCGCATCCCCGGCGGCAGCCGCGCTGTTCCCTACGCCACTGAAGGCGGCAGCCGCGCCCGCGGCCGTTCTGTTCCCCGCACCCTCGGCGGCGGTCCTCCGAGACCCCGCATCCCCGGCGGTGGCCCTCCGAGCCCCCGCCGCCCCTACCCCCGTGGCCCCCCTCGGTGACTCCTGCGCCCCCACCGGCCGTACCTTCCCCCTCACCACCCGCATCCACGGCGGCCCCGCCGTCTATGAGGCCGGTGGCGGCTACAGCATCTGGTACCTGGACATCACCAACACGACCCGGCACACCTGCGCCGAAGTCCACCCCGTCGTCGTCCTCGTCGACGAGCGGCACGTCCTGAAGCCCTCCCAGCCCCGCCTCGAGTTCTACGACGGCCCCCACACCCACGCCGTCCGCTTCGAGAGCACCGACGAGGACGAACTCGTCGGGGCTTTCGGAGGACCCGGGCTCACCGTCGGCCCCGGAAAGACCCTCACCGTGAAGGTGCGGCTCGCGCTCACCCCGGACGCCGTGCCGAACGAGGTCACCGTCAACGCGGCCGTCGTCCAGCGGCACGGTGATGACGGCGACTGGGTGGGGCAGTCCAACGCCTACCGATTCGGCATCGACACCGATCCGAGCCCGAACTCGAGCCCGGACCCGACCCCGAACCCGAACTCGAGCCCGCACCCCGACCCGGCCACCCCGGAAGGCATCCCCTTCACGGACGCGGTCGCGGAACTCGCCAGCACCGGCCCCGGCGTGGCCGCCGCCGCCCTCGCGACCCTCTCCCTCCTCCTGGTCACGGTGGGCGCGATCCTGCGAGCACGTGGCCGCCGTTGACCCCAAACCTTCCGAGACCTGTCCCGAACCGGCCATTCCCCCAAGATCGGGCCACTGTCTAGGCTGGGGCCGACGCAGCACGGCGTACACGCGTACGGCAGGAGACCCCGCACATGGCAGACCGCAAGCCCATCGATTCGTGGCTCACCGACATGGACGGTGTGCTCATCCACGAGGGCGTGCCGATCCCCGGCGCCGACGCCTTCCTGAAGAAGCTCCGCGAGTCCGGCAAGCCCTTCCTGGTGCTGACCAACAACTCCATCTACACCCCGCGCGACCTGCACGCCCGCCTGCGCCGCATGGGCCTGGACGTCCCGATCGAGAACATCTGGACCTCCGCCCTGGCCACCGCCCAGTTCCTGGACGACCAGCGGCCCGAGGGCACGGCGTACGTCATCGGCGAGGCGGGTCTGACCACCGCGCTGCACGACATCGGCTACATCCTCACCGACCACGAGCCCGACTACGTCGTTCTCGGGGAGACGCGCACCTACTCCTTCGAGGCCATGACCAAGGCGGTCCGGCTCATCAACGACGGCGCCCGCTTCATCTGCACCAACCCCGACGAGACCGGCCCCTCCGCCGAGGGCGCGCTGCCGGCCACCGGCGCCGTCGCCGCCCTGATCACCAAGGCGACCGGCAAGCAGCCGTACTTCGCGGGCAAGCCCAACCCGCTGATGATGCGCACCGGGCTCAACACCATCGGCGCGCACTCCGAGACCAGCGCGATGATCGGCGACCGCATGGACACCGACGTGCTGGCCGGCATGGAGGCCGGCATGCAGACCTTCCTGGTGCTCACCGGCCTGACCCGCCCCGAGCAGGTCGAGGACTTCCCGTACCGGCCCTCGAAGGTCGTGGACTCCATCGCGGACCTCGTCGACCGGATCTGAGGCGGACCCGAACGGAGCAACACGGAACCGCTTCGGGATGCGGACCCGGGCTCCCCGGGAGACCCTCCAGGTATCTGGAGGTTCACGATGGGTTCACTACGCCTCACTCTCTGTACCGCGGTCCTGGCTGTCGCCGCCTTCGCCCCGGCCGCGCAGGCGGCGGACGGCGGCAGCGTCTCGGTGACTCCCTCCTCCCCGGCCGCCGGCGCCGATCTCACGCTGCGGGTGACCGGCTGCGCGGGGAGGACGGCCACCGCCGCCTCGGCCGCATTCGTCGCGGACGCCCGGCTGACGGGGGCCGACGGCAGTCTCACCGGCGAGACCCGCGTCCGCTCCTCGATCGAACCCGGGCCCTACGACGTGCAGATCACCTGCGCCGACTTCCAGGTGAAGGGCCGGATCACGGTCGTAGCGGCAAAGGGCGCCGGCGCCACGGCCACGGCGACCGCCACCGCCCTCGCGACCCCCGTCGCCCCGGTGAACGCGGGCGGCGGCTGGACCGCCACCCACCTCTCCGCGATGGAGCCCCAACCCACCGGCCCCGGCACCGGGCAGACCGTGACCGGGCTGGTGCTCGCCGGGGTCGCGGCGGTCGCCGTAGTGCTGCGCCGCAGCCGCCGGAGTCGCGGGACGGGCTGACCGGAGATGTCCGACCGTTTCTCCGACCAGGAAGGCGGTCCCGCCCACCGCGCACACGTCTCCGGGACCGGACGGCTGCTGGCCGGCGTGACCTGGGCGGTGCTGCTGCTCGGGCTGTGGCTGTGGGGCCGCGAGGTGACCGACGTACGGCACGGCGTGTCCGCGCCGACCACCGGCGACATGGCCGCGGTCGGGCGCCCGCCCGAGACCGTCGAACTGCCGCCCGCCGCACGCCCCTTGAAGGAAGCGCTGCCCCAGCGCCTCGACATCCCGGACCTCGGGGTGCAGGCGCCCGTGGTGGCCCGCGGCCTGGACGCGCGGGGCGCCCTCGACCCGCCGCCCTTCGGCCGGCCCGGAATCGTCGGCTGGTACGCGGCCGGCGCGAAACCCGGTGCCGCCGGGACCGCGCTGATGGTGGGACACGTCGACACCGAGACCCGGCCCGCGGTGTTCTACCGGATCAGCTCCCTGAAGCCGGGCGAGACGGTCCGGGTGATCCGCGACGACGGCAGGGTCGCCGAGTTCACCGTGGACAACGTACGGCTCCTCGGCCGCGAGAGCTTCGACGCCCACCAGGCCTACGGCCCACGCGAGTCGGGCCGCGCCGAACTGCGCCTGATCACCTGCGGCGGCACCTTCGACCGGGCGACCCGCAGCTACACGGCGAACGTGGTCGTCTCGGCGTATCTGACGGGCACGGGTCTCTAGGGCCCCGCAGGCGGCACCTGGCCCGGTCGGCGACCCGCTCCCCCCGAAGTCGCCGACCGGGCCGGTCCTCGACCGCGCGCGCTCGGGCTGCGGGAATAACCCGGCGACGGCGCGGGAGGCATGGGAGGCTCGGTCGGTGCTGACCGCGGCCAGGGGCTGGGGCCGTGTCCGTATGAGGAGACTCTAGAACGGATGAGCGCCCGGGCCTAGAGGCTGGTTGACGCCAAGTCCCGTTCTCGTGGCTCTCCGTCATACGGCCTGGTGGTACAGGTCCTACGCGGGTCCGTCGGCGCTCGTTCCGCTCTCCCGGCGGAGCTCGGCGTCGTCGACGACGCCCTCGACGACCGCGCTCGCCACCTGGTCCAGGGGCAGTCGCTGCCGTCGCGCGTACTGCCGCAGCGCCATGAACGCCTCGTCGGCGCGGACCCTGCTGGAGAGGGCTCCCTGCAACTGCCCGGACAGGGCGCGGTACTGGGCGTAGGTGCTGCGGTTCTGCAGGCCGAGCGCGGCGGCGTCGGCGAGGGCCTGGGCGACATGGAGCTCGGAGGTGGAGTCGTCGGCCGGAGTGGTGTCGGGCAACGTTGGTACGAACACGTTGAGGGTGCCCAGCAGGTTCCCGCGGCGGCGCAGCGGCACCGCGAACGTTGTCACGATGTCGTGCCTGAGGGCCCGTTCGGTGAAGTCGGGCCAGCGGGCGTCCGCATGGGCGATGCGTAGGGAGACCGGCAGTACGGGCTCTCCCGAGCCGTAGCTGTCCAGACAGGGGCCGCCGCCGTGCTGCCGGCATCACTCCGGCCGCCCGGGCGTTGAGCAGTTCCACACAGTGGTCGGAGACCCGTTGTGAGTACCGGATGGCCTCGAAGCCCTCGACGAGGGTGTCCGCCGCCTCCACCAGTGCCGAGGCCAGCCGGATCTCCCTGGTGGCGTACCGCATCGCTGAGCACTCCCCTCCGTCGACGAGCGCCCGTACCCGCGCGCGCCTCCCCCGACCTTCGGTGCTGTAACGGCTCGTGGACAAGGCTCCGGCGACCTCGTTGGCGGCGCGACGGGTGTGTCACGATTGAGACTTGCCACGGTGCACCCAGGGGGGAATTGGATGTACGTCAGCAGGGGGGCCAGGAGGGCGACCCGCGCACGGGTTTCCGCGGCGGTGCTGGGGGCGGCACTGCTGCTCGCCGCGTGTTCGTCCTCGGGAGACGGGAACAAGGAGGGCGAAGGCGGCAAGGCCGGTGCCGGGATCACCCAGCAGCCCAAGGAGGCCGACCCGTTCTGGGTCAACCCGGACGGCAACGCGGCCCAGCAGGTCGCGGCGTATGCGAAGAGCGGCAAGGACGACGAGGCCGATCAGATCCGCAAGATCGCCCAGCAGCCGACCGGCGAGTGGATCGGCCCGGAGAACCCGGAGCAGGAGGCACGCGGTTTCACCGAGGCCGCGGACAAGGCGGGCCGTACGGCCCTTCTGGTCCTCTACAACATCCCGCACCGCGACTGCGGCCAGTACTCCCAGGGCGGCGCCGCCGACGGCAACGCCTACCGGACCTGGATCGACGGTGTGGCGGCGGGCATCGGTGACCGCTCGGCGACGGTGATCCTCGAACCGGACGCGGTTCTGCACCTGGTCGACGGCTGCACCAAGGACGAGTTCCACGAGGAGCGCTACGACCTGCTCACCGGCGCCATCGAGAAGCTCAAGTCCCTGAAGAACACGAAGGTCTACCTGGACGCGGGCAACGCGGGCTGGGGCCACCCCGACGAGATCTTCGAGCCCCTGAAGTGGGCCGGCGTCGCCAAGGCCGACGGCTTCTCGGTGAACGTCTCCAACTTCTACTCCACCAAGGACTCCATCACCTACGGCAAGCAGCTCTCCGCCAAGGTCGGCAACAAACACTTCGTCATCGACACCAGCCGCAACGGCAACGGCCCGTACAAGGAGGGCGACGAGAACGAACGCTGGTGCAATCCACCGGGCAGGGCCCTGGGGGAGACGCCGACCATAAAGACGGCAGACCCCTTGGTGGACGCCTACCTGTGGGTCAAGCGCCCGGGCGAGTCGGACGGCGAGTGCAAGGGCGGCCCGAAGGCGGGCGAGTGGTGGCCGACCTACGCATTGAAGCTGGCGCGAGGTTCGGACACCTAGGGGCGCGGGGCTGTATCGATTTGCGGCTCCGCCGCGTGGGCGCGACAAGCCACGACGCTCCCGCACCCGAGAAGCAAAGGTGCGGGAGCGTCGCAGTGCTAAGGAACTCGCACCCACTGTGCCTTCGAGGGCGTCCCCTGATCGTCATCGACGAACACCATGTACCACCCCGACTGCACCAGATTCTTGTTCTCCGGCACCGTCACCTTCACCTTGTCCCCGGACACCGTGAACTTCAGCTCGATGGACCGCTGATCCACATCGGTCACATGAGTTGACGCGCTGGGCCGGATCAACCGCACCTTCTTGATCACAGAAGCCTGCGGAGAGGTGAACGTCCCGGAGGCACCCCGAGCGATCGTCTGTGGCCCCCCGGACAGCGACGGCCGGGAATCCCGGTACAGATAGGGCGGCGTATAGATCTCGATCCGCTGCTCGAAGACGCCCGGCTTCGTGTTCGCCTTGTCGCCGTACAGCGAGTCAGAACCGAAGAACATCACCCGCCCGTCCGGCAACAGCAGCGACCCGGAGTGGTAGTTGCGCCCCACGAGAGGATCGGCCACCGACTCGAACGTGTTCGTGTCCGGGTGGTACAGCCGGGCCTGAAGGATGTTGGAGTCACCGCGCCCGCGATAGTCCTCCGACCCCCCGGACACCAGCACGCTGTCGTCGGGAAGGATCGACGCCTGCGGATACCGCGTCCCCTTCTCCAGCGTCGGCCCGTCCACGAACTTCGGGCTGCCCGCCTTCATGTCCACGATCCGCGTCCGGTTGCTGGACAGCGCGGACTCACCGACCCCGCCGCCCCCGATCACCATGTACTTCTCGTCCTGCGCCGGCGGCAGCAGCACGGTCCCGGAGGTCTCCATCTCGTTGGCGTCGCTGAGCCCCGGGATCTTCGTGAACTTGTTGGTGTCCACGTCCCAGATGCCCGGGACCCGGCCCACGTTGTCCGGCCCGTACCCCGCGTTCGACCCCGAGTAGAAGACCTTGCCGTTCTGCATGAGGAACAGCGCCGGGTACGTCGGGAACTGACGGACCTTCGGCAGGTACGTCCACTTCTTGGTCTTCGGGTCGAAGACCTCGTTCTTGCCCGGCACCAGCTGCCCGATGTCGTCGAGCCCGGAGACACTGAGGATCTTCCCGTCGCTCAGGGTCGTGAGCGTCGGATACCAGCGGGCCTCCTTCATCGGGTCGACCTTGATGTACTTCTCGGCGACCGGGTCGAACTCGAAGGCGTCCCGGATCCCCTGGAAGTCCTTCTTGTCGAGCGCGAGCTTCTGCGCGATGCCGTAGGTGTTACGGGCATCGGTGCCGGTCAGACCCTGGATCCGGTAGTTGTCCTGGGTACCCGTCTCGTACTTGGCGCCGCTCTTCTGCGCCTCGACGTAGATACGCCCGAGGCCGGGGTCGTTGCGCAGGAACTTCCCGGTCTGCTTGTCGAAGACCTTCGTGGCCCGCTCCACGACGACCGGGTCCTTGGAGACGAAGGTCTTGCCGTTCTCCTTGCCGGTGAACTTGGTGCCCGCCGGCAGGGTGATCGGCTGGTCCGGGTTCTCGTTGTGGACGATCATCAGGCCGCCGGCCTTGGTGACGTCACCCTTGAGCTTCTCGTACCGCTTGGTGCCACCGGCGATCAGCAGATTGCCGTTCGCGAGCTGCGTGTGCCCCGTGCAGAACAGGTCGCTGGGGGTCGGCACTTTCTTGATCGTGCCCTTGACCGGGTCCCAGATCCGGGTGTCGAACTTCTTCGCGTCGAAGTTGTCCTGGTTGTTGCCCGAGCCCGCCACCAGCAGCACCTTCCCGGTGCGCAGCAGCGCCGCGTGGATGGTGTTCTGCCGGTACTTCTCCGGGAAGTCGAGGATCTCCCACTTGCCGTTCTCGGCTTTGTACTCGGGCTTGTTGATCTGGTACTGGTGGTATTTCTCCGTCCCGAAGCGGTACAGCCACGGGCCGTTCATCCCGGCCAGCGCGAGCACCACCGCCGTACCGATCGCGAGTCGACGGGCGCGGCGGCGGCCTGCACGGTCGTTCATTCCTTACGTCCCCCAAGTCCACCAAGGGCGATCTGCATGGTCTGGTCGTTGCCCCCGTCGCCTGCGGTGCCCGGGTTCGAGCCGGCGGCCCAGGTCGGCTTGTGGGCCGGGGCGTGCGGGGCCTGGGCCTGCTGGGCAGGCAGCGGCTGCGGCTGGTACTGCGCCGGGATCTGAGCCGGGACCACCGGACCCTGGGGCGCCTCGGCGGCCGTGGCGGGCTTCTTCTTCGCCTGTCGCAGCATGTGCCGCCAGGTGAAGATCGGTGTCGCGGTGATCAGCATGGCGAAGGTCGCCCAGATGATCATCGCGGGATGCGAGTGCCCGAGGGCGACACCGGCACCGATCGAGCCACCGAAGATCAGGATGAAGTACCAGTGGTAGCGGAAGGTCGCGAACCACCGGTCGGGGCTGGCCGAGTCGCCCTTGGGCGTCACCACGAACTTGCTCTTGCGCCGCAGCAGCGAGTCGACCAGCGCCTTCGCGTACAGCGGGGCGGACAGCGCCGACATCACCATGCCCGCGACCCCGCCGGAGCCCTCGGGCTCGTGCGGGGAGACGTTGTGGCGGCGGTTCCAGATGTACAGGCCGATCTGGAGCGCGGAGGCGTTGCCGTAGAGCATCAGCCACACGGTCGGGTCGATGTTCACACCCGAGGCGCCCAGGCCCAGGAACAGCGCGCAGCTCAGGGCTGCGAGGATCCAGTTCAGGGCGGACATCGGGTAGAAGATGATCATCATCGTGTAGTTGAAGAGCTTGCTCGGCGGCAGCGAGTACCAGCCCTTCCAGTACTGCTTGAGGATCGTCTCGTACGTCCCTCGCGACCAGCGCATCTGCTGGGTGAAGAAGTCGGTCCAGGCGCTGGGGCCCTCGCCGACCGCGAGGACGTCCGGGGTGTAGACCGAGCGCCACTTCCTGCCGGTGGCCGGGTTCTTGGCGCGGTGGATCTCGAAGCCGGTGGCCATGTCCTCGGTGATCGAGTCGTACAGCCCGCCGATCTGCTTCAGCGCCTTGATCCGTACGGCGTTGGAGGTGCCCACGAACATCGGGGCGCCGTACTTGTTGCCGGCGCGCTGGATCAGCGCGTGGAAGAGGAACTGCTGGGACTCGGCTGCCTTGGTGACGAAGTTGTCGTAGTTGCCGTAGACCTGCGGGCCGATCACGAAGCCGATGTCCGGGTCGCGGAAGTAGCCGAGCATCCGCTCCAGGTAGTTGGGCAGCGGCACGTGGTCGGTGTCCACGGAGGCGAAGTAGTCGTACTGGTCGCCGTGCGCGTCCAGCCAGGCGTTGTAGTTGCCGTGCTTGGTCTTGGCGCGGTGCGGGCCCTTGGGTCGGTTCCACTTCTCGACGCCCTTGCGGGAGAAGTGGTGCACGCCGAGCCGGGCGCACACTTCCTTGACCGCCGGGTCGTCGCCCTCGTCCAGGAGCCAGACATGCATGAGGCCGCGGTGGCGGATCCTCACCGCGGCTTCCAGGGTCTTCGTCACCATCTCCAGCGGCTCCTTGCCGGGCACGAAGGAGGTGAGGAAGGCGACTCTGGTGCCGGTCTCGGGAACCACCGGGATCGGGTCGCGGGCGACCAGGGTGGCGTGCGCGTTGGACAGGACGTTCATGCAGCGGAAGAACTCGATCAGGCCGATCGAGACCAGCATGACGATGTCCAGTGCCGGCAGCCAGGAGAAGGCCGGGTAGTCCCGCTCGGTCCAGTGCTCGGGCTGCAGCAGCCAGGCCAGCAGGACCAGCGAGAGCAGCGGCGCGGCGGCGAGCATCAGGGCGACCCGGATGCGGTGCGGCTCCTGAGAGATCAGCGAGCGGTACTGCACCTTGTAGGGCTGGCCCGGGTCGGGCTGCGTGAGGGGACCGGCGAGTCTGCTGTAGTGCTCGTAGTCGTACTTCGGAAGCGTCTTCTTTATCCGGCGCAGTGTGCCGGTCCGATGCGAAGGCAGCCTGAGCTGAGTGGTGTCGGACGGGTCGAAGTTCTGCCGGGCGCCCGTCGGCGTCGACGTCATGAGTCATCCCCCCACACGCGGACGAGCCGCGTGTCGTCGTTTCCTTGCGTCTGCTCTGGTCCCCCTCGACCTTCACAGACGTATCAGTGGTGGGCCGCAGTCACCACAATCTTCATAGCATTAGACAGGTAACAGCGGCCTTCCGGTTGCAGACGCCCCCCTCGGCATCCTCCGAAGCGGGGCCCCTTTCCCCGCAACTCCGGCAACCGGATCCTTGCCCCCCAACTGCCGCGTATCCGCAGCATCTTGAAGAACCAGGGTTCTACGGTGCTCATCATGATCGCAAGATGCGAAACGCGGTGTTTACCGGTCATACGCGTTCAATGGGGCGCCTGTCATACAAGTCGGCCCCCCGGTTTCGTGGGAGGCCTTCAATCGTCGGTGCGCCGCCAGGGACTCGAACCCCGGACCCGCTGATGCTGTGTCTTCCCTGGGGCGACCCCCGGACCGTCGGCCGCCGCTGCATGACCGCCTGGTCGCGCCTGTGTGCCGGAGTCGCTCGTTTCAACGTTGAAGGCCCCCCACTCTCGCGGGGGGCCTTCAACCGTCTGTGCGCCGCCAGGGACTCGAACCCCGGACCCGCTGATGCTGTGTCTTCCCGGGGGCGACCCCCGGACCCCCGGCCGCCGCTGCATGACCGCCTGGTCGCGCCTGTGTGCCGGAGTCGCTCGTTTCAACATTGAAGGCCCCCCCGGTTTCGTGGGAGGCCTTCAATCGTCGGTGCGCCGCCAGGGACTCGAACCCCGGACCCGCTGATGCTGTGTCTTCCCGGGGGTGACCCCCGGACCCCCGGCCGCCGCTGCCGTCCCCCTGGTCGCGCCTGTGTGCCGGAGTCGCTCGTTTCAACGTTGAAGGCCCCCCACTCTCGCGGGAGGCCTTCAACCGTCTGTGCGCCGCCAGGGACTCGAACCCCGGACCCGCTGATTAAGAGTCAGCTGCTCTAACCAACTGAGCTAGCGGCGCCTGCTGACCTGCACGACTCTACCGGATGCCGGTGGGTGCTCCGGAACGCTCCCGAGGGTGCCGTACATCATTCGGACCGTCAGCATGCGCGTCCGGGCGTCAGTTGAGAAACTGGCGAATGTGCATAGTTGCGGACATATCTACCTGGAGGGTGAGGGGCGTCGCATGGAGACTCCGGTATTCGAGGAAATCGATCCCGCGAGCGACTGCGACTGCCCCGGCTGCGTCCACTGGCGTCGCGTTCTCCCGCGATCGACCGGAGGTCACCCCGCGGCCGCCCGAGTCGTGATCCTGGCCACCGCCGCCGCGGCCTCCACCGCCTTCGGCGCGGTCCACGCGGCCCCGGCCTTCGCCGCCCCCCAAGCCCCCGCCCGTCCCGGCGCCCCCGGCATCCCCGCGGGCGACGAACCCGACACCCCGCAGGGCCGCAAGGCCCCGCTGCACGGCCCCGGCGGCGGGCCGGTGGTCGCCAAGGCGCCGACCATCACCCGCGCCGACATCATCAGACGGGCCAAACAGTGGGTCGCCGCGAAGGTGCCGTACAGCATGTCCGAGTACTGGAGCGACGGCTACCGCCAGGACTGCTCGGGCTTCGTGTCCATGGCCTGGAACCTCCCGGCCAACGAGTGGACCGGCAGCCTCGGCAAGTACGGGATCAAGATCGCCAAGGACGACCTGCAGCCCGGCGACATCCTGCTCTTCCACAACCCGGACAACCCCGAGCAGGGCTCCCACGTCGTCATCTTCGGCGGCTGGACGGACCTTACGCGCACCTACTACGTCGCCTACGAGGAGACCCGTCCGCACGCCCGCGAGCAGGCCACCCCGTACGCCTACTGGAGCAACTCGGACCGGTACGTCGCCTACCGGTACAAGGACCTCGCGGGCGGCACCACGGACACCGGGACGGATCCCACCGCGACCGACAACGCCAAGCCGGGCTCACCGGCCGTGACGTCCTACCCGGGGAGTGCCTACTTCGGGCCCGGGGCCAACAACAAGTACGTCACCCAGCTCGGCCGGATGCTCGTCGCGCGCGGCGCCGGGCGCTACTACACCTCCGGCCCCGGCCCCCGCTGGACGGACGCGGACCGCAGGGCCACTCAGGCGTTCCAGCAGGCGCAGGGGTGGCGGGGCAAGGACGCGGGCGGGCTGCCCGGGGCGCCGACCTGGACGCTGCTGGTGACGGGCGGCGGCAAGGACATCGGGGCGGGCGGTGGGACGGGGACGGCGGGCCCGTCCACACCCTCCTCCCACGGGGTCACCGGCTACCCGGGGCGCGCGATGTTCCGCCCCGGCGCGACCAACGAGTACGTCACCCAGCTCGGCGGACAGCTGGTGAAGAAAGGGTTCGGCAAGTACTACACGACCGGGCCGGGTCCGCGCTGGGGCGAGCCGGACCGGCGGGGCGTCGAGGCCTTCCAGCGTGCCCAGGGCTGGCGGGGCGGCGCGGCGGACGGCTACCCGGGGCCGGAGACCTGGCGGCGGCTCTTCTCGTAGTCACCCGGCGCGTCGTCATCACCTGGCGCGTCATCACCTTTTGTGACGCATCTGGCGCGGAGGCTGGAGGCACTCATGAGCACGACCACTTCACACACCCCCGAGTCCGAGGGGCCGTCACGGCCCGCCCGGCTCATCCAGAACGAGGCGACCACCGAGATCCCCGTCCATCTGCTCTTCCGTGACGACCCGGACCCGGTGTCGGTCCCGCTGAGGCCCGCGGTGGTGGCACGCCGGCAGGGCACCGGTGAGCAGCCCCGCCTGCGCAGAACCGGTCAGGTCACCCCGCGCCCCGCCCCCGACGTCGACCCCGAGCTGGCCGAGCGCCCCGCGCGAGTGCTGCCGGGCTCGGCGGGCGTCCTGGCCGGCGCCTGCGGACTGGCCGGGTGCGCGATCACTTCGTGGTGGGCGGGGCTGCTGCCGCCGCTCGCCCTGGAGGCTCTCAGGGTCCCGGAGTTCGCGGGCGGGGTCCTCGGCCCGGCGCAGTGGGCGGCGTACGCCGGAGCCGGTGCCCTCGGCCTGTTCGGTTTCGGCGGACTGGCCCGCGGCCGTACCGGAGGTGCCTGGGTGCTCGGGCTGTTCGGCCGCTACCGGGGGACCGTCCGGCGCACCGGCCTGATGTGGGTCAACCCGCTGCTGCTGCGCCGCCGGGTCGACGTACGGCTGCGGCACTGGCGCGGCGAGCCGATGCCGGCCGCCGACGCGAGCGGGGTCGCGCTCCGGGTCGTCGTCCTCGTGGTGTGGCGGGTGCGGGACACCGCGCGGGCCACGCTGGGCGTCGACGACCACGAGACGTTTCTGCGCGAGTGCGTCGAGGCCGCGCTCGCCCGGGTCCCGGTGGAGGCGCCGGGCTCCGGCCGCGGCTCGGTCGACGCGGCGGGGGAGGCGCTGACCCGGCTGGTGGCCGCGGAGACCGCGCCCGTCGGCGTCGAGGTTTTCTCGGTCCAGCCGCTGCGCGTCGAGTACGCCCCCGAGGTCGCCGCGGCGATGCACCGCCGCCGGATCGCCGCGCTGGACGCCCAGCACCGGGCCACGATGCTCACCTCGGTCGTGGACTCGGTGGAGGACACGGTGACCCGGCTGACCATGCGGGGCCTGGTGGAACTGGACGACTACGAACGCAAGGCGCTGGTGAAGGACTTGACGGTGGCGTTCTGCGCGGGACGCGCAGAACAGGGCGGGTGATTGGTATGGACATGGTCAACGCACGGTAATAATCTGGGACTTGGTCTAGACCTGCAAGCTCACTGAACTTCCCCCACGTTCTCCAGGAGCGGCAGCATGCGCAAAAAGACCAAGTGGTACGCCGCCGTGGTGGGCCTCGCCACCACCGGAGCCGTCGTGCTCTCCTCCGGCGGTGCCAGCAGCCACGGCTACACCGACCTCCCCATCAGCAGGCAGAAGCTCTGCCAGAACGGCACGGTGGCGAACTGCGGCTCGATCCAGTGGGAGCCACAGAGCGTCGAGGGCCCGAAGGGCTTCCCGGCCTCAGGCCCCGCCGACGGGCAGATATGCAACGCCGGCCTGAGCCAGTTCAGCCAGCTCAGCGCGCCGAAGACCCCGTCGGGCAGCGTCTGGCCGACGACCAAGGTGACGGGCGGCCAGAGCTACACCTTCCGCTGGCAGTTCACCGCCATGCACGCCACGACCGACTTCAAGTACTACGTCACCAAGGCGGGCTGGAACCCGAACCACAACCTGGCCCGTTCCGACCTCAACCTCACCCCGTTCCTGACCGTCCCCTACAACGGCCAGCGGCCCCCCTCGACCCTCTCCCACAGCGGCACCCTGCCGTCCGGGCTCAGCGGACGGCATGTGATCGTCGCGGTGTGGACGATCGCCGACACGACGAACGCGTTCTACGCCTGCTCGGACGTCACGTTCTGAGCATCGCTTGAGACAGTCCAGGTGTCCCCCGGGGTACGTTCCCCACACGATCACGCGATCGGTGCCTGACCTCGGGGGATCTGTCATGGACGCCTTCTTCTACATCATTCCCGGCCAGATCATGGCCGTGGTCCTCCTCGCCGCGTACGTCGTGGTGCGGCGCTGGCTGCGGATGCGCAGCGCCTGGCGGAGCGGGCTGACCGCCGAGGGGCGGTGCCTGCGGGTGTACGCGACGGCGCACGGGGGCGGCGACACCCGGGTGCGTACCGCGCTGCGCCATGTGTACGAGTTCAGGGCCCGTGACGGCCGGGTCGTCCGTTTCGAGGAGGAGGGCGGTCCGGGGACGATACTCGAGGGCGACATCGTCACCGTCCACTACGCCGACGGCCCGGACGTCGTGGCGACGGCCCGCCCCGGCCGTGGCGGGCACGGGTGCGCTGCCTGCGCGGTGCTCGCCCTCGTCGGCGTGGTCGTGCTGGTCTGCGTGGTCTTCATGGTCGCCGTCAGCGCGCTGTCCTAGGCCCTCCACATCTGACGGTGCGTCAACTACCGTACGCCTCCATGGACTCCAGGAGGCGTACGGTCGCGGAGCTCGTCGCCGGCCGGTGGGGCGACCACCGGCCCGGGCTGTGGTTCGAGGGGCGGGTGCTCACCCACCATGAGGTCGCCGTCGGCGCCGCCGCCCGGGCGGCGCTGCTCACCGACCTGCTGCCGGGCCCCGGGGCCCACATCGGTGTGCTGCTCGACAACACCCCCGAGTACCCGCTGTGGCTGAGCGCCGCCGCGCTCGCCCGTACCGCCGTCGCCGGCATCAACCCCACCCGCCGGGGACTCGAACTGGCCCGCGACATCCTGCACACCGAGTGCCGCCTGTTGATCACGGAGGCGTCCCACCTGCCGTTGCTGAGGGGCCTCGACCTCCCCGGCGTCCGTCTGCTGGTGACCGGCACCGAGGAGTACGACGCCCTGCTCGCGCCCTACGCCGACGCCGAACCCGACGCCTCCCGCGCCGCCCCCGACGACCGGCTCCTCCTCTACTTCACCTCCGGCTCGACCGGCGCGCCCAAGGCCGCGCTCTGCTCCCAGGGCCGCCTGGCCGCGGCGGGGAGCTCGCTGGCCGACCAGTTCCGGCTCGGTCCCGACGGGGTGCACTACCTCTGCATGCCGATGTTCCACGGCAACGCGGTGATCGCCGACTGGGCGCCCGCGCTGGCGAGCGGGGCGGGGGTGGCGCTGAGGCGGCGGTTCTCGGCGTCGGGGTTCCTGGTGGACGTACGCGCGTACGGGGCGACGTACTTCACCTATGTCGGCCGGGCGATCCAGTACGTCCTGGCCACCGAGCCCCGCGAGGACGACCGGGACAACCCGCTGCGGCTCGGTTTCGGCACCGAGGCGGGGGCGGTGGACGCGGCGGCCTTCGAGCGGCGGTTCGGGGTGCGGCTGGTCGAGGGGTACGGGTCCTCCGAGGGCGGCGCGGCGATCCAATGGGCGCCCGGCACGCCGGTGGGCGCGGTCGGGCGGGCGGGGCCGGGGCTCGTCGTACTCGATCAGGAGACGGGGCAGGAGTGTCCCCCCGCACGATTCGACACGGCGGGGCGGCTGCTGAACGGGGACGAGGCGATAGGTGAGCTGGTGAACCGGGCGCCGAACCCCTTCGAGGGGTACTGGCGCAACGCGGAGGCGGAGGCCGAGCGGCGCCGGGGCGGCTGGTACTGGACCGGTGACCTCTTCTACCGGGACGCCGACGGCTATCTGTACTTCGCGGGCCGCACCGACGACCGGCTGCGCGTCGACAGCGAGAACCTGGCCGCCGCGATGATCGAGAACATCCTCGCGCGCTACGAGGGGGCGGTGGCCGTCGCCGTGTACGCGGTGCCGGATCCGGTGACCGGGGACCAGGTGATGGCGACCCTCGCGGGGACCTTCGATCCGGAGGCCTTCGTGGACTTCCTGGAAGCCCAGCCCGATCTCGGGACGAAGATGGCGCCCCGGTTCGTGAGGGTGGTGGAGCGGATGCCGGTCACCGCCACGAACAAGATCCACCGGGCGCGGCTCAGGAAAGAGGGCGTGCGGTGCGCGGACCCGGTGTGGTGGCGGCCGCCGGGGACGCGGACGTACCGGAGACTGGGAAACCTCGAAGGGCCCCTCGCTCCCACGAGAGGCCCTTCATCGGTGCGCCGCCAGGGACTCGAACCCCGGACCCGCTGATTAAGAGTCAGCTGCTCTAACCAACTGAGCTAGCGGCGCATGACTCTCGCCCTCCGCCTTCGGCGGCTGGCGACAGAGAAAATACTACCCGGTCTCAGGGGGTGCTTCCGACCACGCTCGAGTGGACCCACCCACCTAGATCGCCAGTGACAGGAGGACCGGTGCAGCCCCCCTGTTCAAGCGGTCCGTCGCCTGGCGGAGCCGATGCGCCTGGTCGAGCGGCAAGGACAGCGCAAGGCATCCCACCGACGACCCCGCGGTGATCGGCACCGCCGCGCACACCGTGCCCACCGCGTACTCCTGGAGGTCGAGATGGGGGACCGTGGGCGGCTGGGACTCCAGGCGGGAGAGCAGCAGCTTGTCGTTGGTGATGGTCCTCGAGGTGAGCCGGGTCATGCGGTGCCGGGAGAGGTGGTCGCGGCGGCCGTTGTGGTCGAGCTGGCTGAGCAGGCTCTTGCCGAGGGCGGTGGCGTGGGCGGAGGAGCGGAAGTCCACCCACTCGTTGACCGCCGGGGTCGCGGGACCGTCGGCGTACTGGGCGATGGTGACCTCGCCGTCGACGTACCGGCTGATGTAGACGGCCGCGCCGATCGAGTCGCGCAGTTCGTCGAGGGTGTGCTGGAGCTTGTCGCGCAGGGCCTCGTCACGGTCGTGCGAGGAGCTCAGCCTGGTCAGGGCGGCTCCCGTCACATACGCGCCGTCGGCGACCTGCTCGACGTACCCCTCGCGGCGCAGCATCCTCAGGAGGGTGGTCAGCCGCTCCGGGTCGAGGCCGGTGGTACGGGCGAGTTCGACGTCGGTGACTCCGGCGGTGTGCCGCGCCACTGTCTCCAGGACGCGCAGCGCGTCCTGGGCCGAGTGGTACGGCGCGGTCGGTTCGTGCTTCAGCGCCACGGTTTTCCCCCTGCGCTCGCTCGGTCGCACTACTACTGGGCCGTAATCCAGACAGCGATCCCCTCCACGATAACCGGCAAAAGGCTTGTAGTGAGCGGCTGTTGACGAGATTCCGTCCCCGGGCCGTGCCTCTCAGCAGGGACGCTGACACTCTGGCATATGCCAGAGACATGACCCGGGTCCGGGACCTCGAAGGTTGAACGCTGTTCATCTCTTGGCGTCAGAGAACCGCGCTGAGAAATTCCCGGGTGCGGTCCTGCTCGGGGTCGCTGAAGATCTTCTCCGGCGCGCCCGACTCGATGATCCGGCCCGAGTCGAACATCAGGACCTGGTCGGAGATGTCCCGGGCGAAGTTCATCTCGTGGGTCACACAGAGCATCGTGATGTCGGTGGTGCGGGCGATGTCCCGCAGCACGTCGAGGACGCCGGCGACCAGCTCCGGGTCGAGCGCCGAGGTCACCTCGTCGAGCAGCAGCACCCGTGGCCGCATGGCCAGTGCCCGCGCGATCGCCACCCGCTGCTGCTGGCCGCCGGAGAGCTGGGTCGGCCGGGCGTCGGCCTTGTCGGCGAGGCCCACCAGGTCGAGCAGCTCACGCGCGCGTGCCTCCGCCTCGTCCTTGGACATGCCGAGCACGGTGACGGGCGCCTCGGTGATGTTGCGCAGGACCGTCATGTTCGGGAACAGGTTGAACTGCTGGAAGACCATCCCGATCTTCTTGCGCACCTCGCGCAGCTGCTTCTCCGGCGCCGGGAACATGGTCTGGCCGTCGACCGTGACCGTGCCCTCGTCGGGCTTGGTCAGCGTCATCAGCATCCGCAGGATCGTGGTCTTGCCGGACCCGGAGGGGCCGATCAGCGTCACGTGCTTGCCGGAGTCGACGGAGAAGTTCAGCCGGTCCAGGACGGTGTTCGACCCGAAGCGCTTGGTCACGTTCTCGAAGCGGATCAGCTCGCTGCCGTCCACCGGCGGGTTGGCGCCTGCGTCGGGTTCTTTCATCAGGGGAGTGTCAGCGGACAAGACGTCGCTCCAGGGATCGCAGAAGAAGGGAGGCCAGATAGGAGATGACGATGAAGGCCACACCGATCACGGTCAGCGGCTCGGTGAACTGGAAGTGCTCCTGGGCGAACAGCCGTGCCTCGCCGAGCATCTCCAGGACCGTGATGACCATCAGCATCGGTGTGTCCTTGAGCATCGAGATCACGTAGTTGCCGAGAGCCGGCACGACCCGGCGGATCGCCTGCGGCAGGATCACCACCTGCCAGGTCCGCACGCGTGGCAGGTTCAGCGCCGTCGCCGCCTCCCACTGGCCGGTCGGCACCGCCTCGATACCGGCCCGGTAGACCTGCATGGTGTACGTCGAGTAGTGCAGCCCGATCCCGATGACACCGGTGGCCAGTGCCGAGAGGGTCACGCCCCACTCGGGCAGCACATAGAACAGGAAGAACAGCTGGACCAGCAGCGGGGTGTTGCGCACGAACTCCGTGACCACCCCGACCGGCCAGCGTACGAACCGCGAGGGCGCACGCATCAGCAGCGCCCACACCAGGCCGAGCGCGAAGGAGATCAGCGAGCCGAGCGCGAGGGCCTGCAGGGTGACCAGCAGCCCGTCCCAGAACTGCGGCATGAAGTCGCTGACGGCACTCCAGTCCCATGTCATCCGACACTCCCTCCGACCGGCTGGGGCACCTGGACCTCACGCGTGGGCTCCTTGCCGACCCCCGCCTTGAGCTTCTTCTCGAGGCCGCGCATCAACCGGGTGAACAGGAAGGCGATCACGAAGTAGATGAGCAGCAGATACGTGTAGATCCCGGCACTCTCCTGGAGCGCGAGCCGCACCAGGTTGCCGCTGAACGCCAGATCTCCCATGCCCATCACGGACACCAGCGCGGTGCCCTTGAGCAGTTCGATCAGCAGGTTGGAGAACGGCGGGATCATCTCCGGCACCGCCTGCGGCAGCAGGATCAGCCGCAGGCGCTGCCAGGGCGTGAAGCTCAGCGCGATCCCGCCCTCCTGCTGGGCCGGGTCGACCGCCTTGAGCGCCCCGCGCACGATCTCGGAGCCGTAGGCCCCGTAGGTCAGTCCGAGTGCGAGCGTGCCCGCCCACATCGGCACCAGCTGCCAGCCGAAGGCCGGGGGCAGCACGAAGAACACCCAGAAGATCATCACCAGCGCCGAGGTCCCGCGGAACACCTCGGTGTAGAAGCCCGCCAGGAAGCGGACGATCCACAGCCGGTGGGTGCGCAGGACGCCGACCACGAAGGACACGGCGGCCGCGAGGATCGCGCTGAAGAACAGCAGCTGGACCGTCGTCCAGATGCCCTTGAGTACCAGTTCCCAGAGTCCGGAGGTCATCCGCCGCAGAGCTCCTTCGCGGTCAGGTCCGTCATCTCGGCCTGCGTGAACCCGAAGGGCTTGAGGACCCGGAACAGCTCCCCGCTCTTCTTCAGCTTCCGCAGCTCGGCGTTGAAGGCGTCCCGCAGGTTCGTCTCGGTCCGGCGGAACGCGAAGGCGCCCCCGTCGACGTGCGGTTTGCCGCCGACGGTCGGGGTGAAGGCCTTGGTGGCCTCCGCCTTGGCCGATTTCTTCACCACCTCGCGGGTGGTGAGCGCGGTCCCGGCGAACACGTCGACGCGTCCCGCCTCCACCGCGTTCAGCCCCGCGACCTGGTCCGGCACGATCAGGATGTCGCTTTCCTTGTAACCCGCCTCGACGGCGTACCCGATCTCCGCGTAGCCGGTCCCGGTGGCGAACTTCGCCTTCTTCGTGACGACGTCCTTGTAGTTGTGAAGACCTTTGGGATTTCCCTTGCGCACGATGAAGGAATCGAGCATCTGATAGTCGGGATCTGCGAAGATCACCTGTTCGCAGCGTTCCGGTGTGACGTACATCCCGGCCGCCACGACATCGAACTGCTGAGAATTCAGCCCGGGAATGAGCGAGCCGAACTCGGTGGGCACGGGCTGCACCTTGTCCACCCCGAGCCGCTTGAATATGACCCTCGCGAGTTCTGGTGCCTCGCCGGTCAGGTCGCCGTTCTTGTCGATGTATCCGAACGGGATCTCGCCCGCGATTCCCAGCCGTACGACACCTGCCGCCCTGAGCCGGTCGAGCAGTTCACCGCCTCCCTTGGTCGAGGCGGTGGCCACGCGGGAGCAGCCCGCGGCGCCCAGGGCACCGAGCGCCGCCACCCCCGCGAGCAGCGACCGGCGGGTGGTCCCGGATATGTGTTCGCCATGTTCCAGTGGTGGAGCCATGGCGGCGCGGCTACCCGACCGGATGCGACTTATGCAGATCGATTTGAGCCCCGTTCCGGACCGAGGCCCTCTTGACCGGCGGGGGACCATGGAATGCATGGCTGACCGCTACATCGAAGTCTCGCTGGTCAAGCGGGGAATCACCGCCACGGCAAAGCTCCTGGACGATCGGGCGCCGATCACCTGCGCGGCCGTATGGGATGCCCTGCCGCTCGCCGGTGACGTCTACCACGCGAAGTACGCACGCAACGAGATCTACGCGCTTTTCCCGCCTTTCGCAGAATCGGAACCACCCCTGGAAAATCCGACAGTTACCCCGATTCCCGGAGATCTCTGTTATTTCTCCTTCGCGGGCGCCGAGCTCGGCACCAAGTCCTACGGCTACGACCGTGAGGTCCGCGCGGGCACGACCGTCGTCGACCTGGCACTGTTCTACGAACGCAACAACCTGCTCCTGAACGCCGATGTGGGCTGGGTGCCGGGGATCGTCTGGGGGCAGGTGGTGGACGGGCTGGACGCCCTGGCCGAGGGCTGCAACGACCTCTGGCGCGCGGGCGCCCTCGGCGAGAGCCTCCGGTTCAGCCGGGCGTGACGCTCCTCGCGCGGGCCGGGGCGGGTGGCCGGATACCCGCGGTTTCCGCCTCGTAGAGTGCGTGCGCCGCTCGCAGCACCAGGTCGTCCCGGTGCCGGGCCGCCACGATCTGCAACCCCACCGGCAGCCCGTCGGCGTCGGTCCCCACCGGGACGGACGCGGCGGGCTGCTGGGTCATGTTGAAGGGGTACGTGAAGGGCGTCCACCCCGTCCAGCGGTGGTGCCCGGAGCCCTTCGGGACCTCCGTGCCCGCCTCGAACGCGGTGATCGGAAGGGCCGGGGTGACCAACAGGTCGTAGGAGTCGTGGAAGCGGCCCATCCGGCGCCCGAGCTCCATCCGGACGTCCACCGCGGCGAGGTAGTCGAGCGCGCTCATGCGCGACCCGAGACCGCAGATCGCCCGGAGCCCCGGATCCAGCACCTCCCGCTGGTGCGGCCCGAGATGCTGGGTCACCCGGGCCGCCCCGCTGAACCACAGGGTGTGGAAGGCGTCCACCGGGTCGGCGAAGTCGGGATCGGTCTCGGTGACGTACGCGCCGAGTCCGGCCAGGCGCTCCACGGCCCGCCGTACCGCCGCGGCGACCGCGGGCTGGACGGCCACCTGGCCGCCGAGGGACGGTGAGTACGCGACCCGCAGCCCGCGCACCCGGCCCGACAGGGCCGCCGTGAACGGGCCGGCCGCCGGGCCCAGCGCCGACCAGTCACGGGAGTCCGGCACCCCGATGACGTCGAGGAGCAGTGCCGCGTCGGCCGCGTCGCGGGTCATCGGGCCCACGTGGGCGAGGGTGCCGAAGGCGCTCGCCGGGTACAGCGGCACGCGGCCGTACGTCGGTTTGAGGGCGAAGATCCCGCAGAACGCGGCCGGGATACGGACGCTGCCCCCGCCGTCCGTGCCGAGCGCGAGCGGCCCCGCGCCAAGCGCCACGGCCGCCGCGGCGCCCCCGCTGGAGCCGCCCGCGGTGCGCGTCGGGTCGTAGGGATTGCGCGTCACGCCCGACAGCGGCGAGTCCGTGACGCCCTTCCAGCCGAACTCGGGGGTCGTGGTCTTGCCGAGGAAGACCGCGCCCTGCTCGCGCAGCCGGGCGACGGACGGCGCGTCCTCGTCCCAGCTGCCGCTCTCCGGGATCGTCCTGGAGCCCTTCAGGGTCGGGGCGCCGCGCAGCAGCAGGATGTCCTTCACCGTGACCGGGACGCCGTCCACCGCGCCGGACGGCTCCCCCCGTCGCCAGCGGTCGGCCGAGGCGCGGGCCTGCGCCAGGGCCTCCTCGCCGGTCAGGCGCACGAACGCGTTCACCTCCGGCTGGATCCGTTCGGCCCGGTCGAGAGCCGCCCGGGTCGCCTCCACTGGGCTGAACTCGCCCTTGCGGTAGCCCTCCACGAGTTGTACGGCGGTCAGTTCGGTGAGGTCCTGCATGTGCCCCTCCGCTCACGTTCAGTGCCCTGGCACGTACCCGCGTTGCTTGTCGACCACGTTCGCCAGTGATCTGCCCGCCTCCCAGCGGTCGTACAACTGCAGGAACTGCGCGCCGAGTTCATCGCGCCAGCCGACCGTGTCGCCGCTCATGTGCGGGGACACGATCAGGCCCGGCACCTGCCACAACGGACTGTCGGGCGGCAGCGGTTCGGTGTCGAACACATCGAGGGCGGCCCCGGCGATCCACCGCTTGGACACCGCCTCCACCAGCGCGTCCTCGACGACCAGCTGACCCCGGCCGATGTTGATGAACCGCGCGGAGGGCTGCATCATCCCGAAGCGGCGGGCGTCGAACATGCCGTGCGTGTCCTCGGTGAGCGGGGCGGCCGCGATCACCCAGTCGGCGCGGGCCATCAGACGGTCGAGGTCGTCGGGGCCGTGGATCCCGGTGCGGGAACGGCGGCCGACGAGGGCCGTGGTGATGCCGAGCGCCTTGAGGGTGCTCACGATCGCCCGCCCGATGGGCCCGGAACCGACCACACAGGCACGGGTCCCGGCCACCCGCTGGGACTCCCGGTGCCGCCACACGCCCTCCCGCTGCAGTTCCAGGGTCCGGGGCAGGTCCTTCGCCATCGTCAGGACCAGCGCGGCGACGTACTCGGCGATCGGCTGGTCGAAGACCCCGCGGGCGTTGGTCACCACCGTGTCGGAGACGGCGAGTTCGGGGCACATCAGATGGTCCACGCCCGCGCTCGCCGTGTGCACCCAGCGCGGCCGCGGGCCCTCGCCCGGCCATGCGTCACGCACCGCGGTCGAGGTGAAGTCCCAGACCAGCAGCACGTCGGCGGACGGCAGCCGCTCGGCGAGTGTGGTCGCGTCCGCGTGCTCGATCCGGGCCCGGCCGGTGAGCTTTCCGAGCCGGGGCAGGGGGTCGGCGTCAAGGACGAGAAGGGTGGGGACGGACATCGAGGCACCGTTTCTACGGATTATCGCGAGCGCTGCCGGGCGTCTGACATGGGCGGAAACGCCGGCGGTGACACCGGTGTGACGTGAGCGTGACATGGGCGGATTGACCACGCTCGCACCCGAACCTACCTTCGTCAACACGGGCGTTGTGCACGTACCGCTGTCCCCCCGTCTCTCACCGTGAGGCCGGTCTCTGCCATGGACGTTTCCTTTCTAGGTGGTCCGCGCCCCCAGCGCGGTGTCGGTGTCGTCGCCCCCTTCGACTTCGCGCTGGATCGCGAGCTGTGGCGGTGGGTCCCCGACGAGATCTCGCTCCATCTGACCCGCACCCCGTACGTCCCCGTCGAGGTCAGTCTCGACCTGGCCCGTCTGGTCAGCGAGCACGAGACCCTGCACGAGGCGGTGCGCACGCTCAACGCCATCGCCCCCGAGGTCGTCGCCTACGCCTGCACCTCCGGCAGCTTCGTCGGCGGAATCGCCGGGGAACGCGCCATGTGCGCGGCCATGACCAGGGCGGGCGCGGTCCCGTCCCTGACCACGTCCGGCGCCCTCCTGGACGCCCTCGCCGAACTCGACGTCCGCCGGGTGGCGCTGGTGACGCCGTACACGGTGTCGGTGACCAGGTCGCTGGAGGAGTACGTCGCCGAGGCGGGCGTCTCGGTCACCGGATGCGCCTACATGGGCCTGACCCGGCACATCTGGAAGGTGCCCTACCGCCAGGTCTCCGAGATGGCCCACAAGGCCGTACGGGGCGACGCGCAGGCCCTGTTCATCAGCTGCACCAACCTGCCCACGTACGACGTCATCCCGCAACTGGAAGCGGAACTGCGCATACCGGTGATCTCGGCCAACCAGGTGACGATGTGGGCCGCGCTGCGCCGACTGGGTACCCGAGCCGTGGGACCGTACCAGGCGCTGATCGATCCGGCGGCGAGGTACGGCCCCGTGCGCCCGGAGATTCCGGGACTGCCGGAAGTCCGGGGCCTGCCGGACGAAGAGCAGCAGCAGGAAGGCTGGACATGACCGCTCTCGGATTCCTCTACCCGGGCCACTCCGCCGAGGACGACTATCCACGCATCGAACAGCTCCTGGGCAGCGACATCCGCCTGGACGTCGTCCACACCGACATCGGCACCGACGCGCACCGCGTGGACGCCCTCCTGGAGATGGGCTCGGCCGAACGGCTCGCCGCCGGTGTCGAGGAACTGCGCATGTCGGGCGCCGAGTCCGTCGTCTGGGCCTGCACCAGCGGCAGTTTCGTCTACGGCTGGGAGGGTGCCCACGAGCAGGTGCGCACCCTCGCCCGCGCGGCCGGCATGGCCGCGTCCTCGACGTCGTTCGCCTTCGTGCACGCGGCCCAGGAGATCGGGGCCGAGCGGGTGGCGGTCGCGGCGACCTACCCGGACGACGTGGCCGGCCTGTTCGCGGAGTTCCTGCGGGCGGGCGGAGTCGAGGTCCTCCAGGTCCGCGGCGCCGGGATCATCACCGCCGCGGAGGTCGGCACCTGGGGCGAGGAGGAGGTCTTCGCGCTGGCCCGGGAGGCCGACTCGCCGGACGCCGAGGCGGTGCTCCTCCCGGACACCGCCCTCCACACGGCCACGCACATCCCGGCCCTGGAGAAGGAGCTCGGCAAGCCGGTCCTCACCGCGAACCAGGTCACGGTCTGGGAGGCGCTGCGGCTGACGGACCGCCGGGTGAACGCTCCGGCCATGGGGGCGCTGTTCACCAGGGAGCCGATCGTCCAGGTGTGAGACGCGCCTGTTCACGGGCTCACCGCCGACGGTCCTGGGCGGCCTCGGCGGTGAGTTCCGTGTGCATGGCGCGCAGTCGCCGGTGCTGACGGTTTCCGTACAGGACGAGCCAGCCCAGGAAGACCCCGGCGAACAGGCCCATGCCGAGGGTCTGCGGCAGGCTCGCGGTCAGGGCCGTCAGCACCACGACCGCGCAGAACAGGACGGCGAGGAAGACCTGGGCCGCGACCCGGTGGCGGGACCGGTGCAGACGCTGTTCGACCAGGTCGCGCACGACCTGCCGCTCCTGCGGCGCCGTGGGGACCTCGCCCCGGCGAAGCTTCCGGTCGAGCGACACGAGGCTGTCCACGGAGCCTCCGGCGGCCTGCTTCTCCCGGCGCCGCACGGCGAGCATGACGCCGACCCCGCCGACCGAGGCGAACACCACGTACAGCGGGACCGAGGCGATCGAGCGATCCGGGGACAGCAGCAGCACCACGGCGCACGCGACCAGGAGGGACAGGGCGGCCTGGACCCACAGGTGCTTGCCGAGAAAGGAGTTGACGCGTTCCACGGCCTGCCTCCCGTCACATCCGGTCGCGGCGGCGGACGGCACGCAACCGCATCGTCAGGCCGATGGCCAGCAGTACCAGGGCCACGGCGCAGTAGGCCCACGAGCCGGTGCCGCGCACGGCGTCGGCGGCGGCCAGGACCACCCACAGGGCGGCGACGACACTCAGCGCGGTCCACGCGATGTCGGCGATACGGATGGACAACTGGGCGCGCTGTCTGGTGCCGGGTTCGAGCGGTCCGAGTTCCGACGGCCGCGACCGGTTCTCTCGCGTCATGGCGATCCCTCCGGATTGTGGATTTGTGCGCTTTGAGTACCCGGGGGCCGGTGCGGCAAGCCGTCGACGCAGGTCGGGATGCGGAAGCCGGTGCTCCAGGAATCCTCGATCCGCCCCGGGGAATAAACGGAGACACTCTCCTGTTACTTCGTGACTGACAGCGCACGGCTCATGAGCAGGAGGCACCCCACCGTGGCGGAAGACGAGATCCGAGGTACCGCACAGGGCACCGCCCCCGTACCTCTCTCGGTACTGGACCTGGTCACCGTCGGCGCCGGACGCACGGCCGGCGACGCCCTGCGCACCAGCGTCGCCATCGCCAGGCTCACCGAGTCCCGCGGCTTCCACCGCTACTGGATCGCCGAGCACCACTCCATGCCGGGCGTGGCGTCCTCGTCCCCCGCGGTGATCCTCGCCCACCTCGCCGCCCACACCACCCGCATCCGGCTCGGCTCGGGCGGCGTCATGCTCCCCAATCACGCCCCGCTGGTGATCGCGGAGCAGTTCGGCACGCTGGAGGCGATGGCCCCCGGACGGATCGACCTGGGCCTCGGCCGGGCGCCCGGCACGGACGGCGCCACCGCGGCCGCCCTGCGCCGCAGTGACCGGCTGAACGAAGGCGCCGACGACTTCCCCCAGCAGCTCGCCGAGCTCACCCGCTTCCTGGACGACGACTTCCCCGACGGCCACCCCTACCGCCGTATCCACGCCGTACCCGGTCCCGTCCAGGCGACCTCACCCGGTGGCGTCCAGTCCCCGCACCGCCCGCCGCTCTGGCTGCTCGGCTCCTCCGGCTTCAGCGCCCAGCTGGCCGGCTCCCTGGGCCTGCCCTTCGCCTTCGCGCACCACTTCTCGGCGCAGAACACCGTCCCGGCCCTGGACCTGTACCGCGAGTCCTTCCGGCCCTCCGCGGTCCTCGACGAGCCGTACGCCCTCATCGGCGTCTCCGCCCTCGCCACCGACGACGAGCGGGAGGCCCGCCGCCAGGTCCGCGCCGCCGCGCTCAGCATGATCCGGCTGCGCACCGGCCGTCCCGGCCTGGTCCCCACCCCCGAGGAGGCGGAGGCCCACGAATTCAGCCCGATGGAGGAGGAGTTCGCCAACTCCTGGAACGCCAACGTCATCCACGGCACCGCCGACGAGGTCCGCTCCGGCCTCGACGACCTCCACAAGCGCACCGGCGCCGACGAGTTGATGCTCACGGGCAACGCGCACAGCGGTGACGCACGCCTGCGCTCCTACGAACTCGTCGCGGACGCCTACGGACTGCCCACGACCCGCTAGGCCTTCACGCCCATCAGCCCGGAGATGCGATCCGGCGACACCGGCCGCGAGTACAGCCAGCCCTGGCCGGTGTCGCAGCCGATCCGGCGTAGGCGGCTGGCCTGGGCCGAGGTCTCGACGCACTCCGCGGTGACGGTGAGGCCGAGGCGGTGGGCGAGCTGGATCATCGCCTCGACGACGACCTCGTCGGCCGGGTTCGGGGGGACGCCCTCGCCCTCGTACTGGAAGCCGCGCACGAAGGAGCCGTCCAGCTTCAGGACGGAGACCGGCAGGCGGCTGAGGTAGGCGAGGTTCGAGTAGCCCGTGCCGAAGTCGTCGATCGCGATGCCGACGCCCATGTCGCTCAGCGCCTGGAGGGCCTGCAGCGGGCGGCCCGCCGAGCCCATCACCGCGGACTCGGTGAGTTCGAGCTGGAGGAGATGGGGTGCCAGGCCGGTCTCCGCGAGGGTCTTCGCCACGTCCGCGACCAGGTCGGAGTCCCACACCTGACGGACCGCCACGTTGACGCTGACGAAGATCGGCGGCTCGTCGGGGTGGTCGAGCTGCCACTGACGGGCCTGGCGGCACGCGGTGTCGAGGATCCAGCGGCCGAGCGGGACGATCGATCCGTCCTCCTCGGCCAGTGCGATGAACCGATTCGGCGTCAGCATCCCGAACTGCGGGTGGTTCCAGCGCACCAGCGCCTCCACCCCGCGCAGCCGGCCGTCCTCCATGCCCACCAGCGGCTGGTACTCCAGCTGGAACTCGCCGCGCTCGATGGCCGGGCGGAGCGTGGAGGCAAGGGCCTGGCGGGTCATGCGGTGGGCGTTGCGCTCGGGGTCGAAGAGCGTCCAGCGGTCCCGGCCGTCCGCCTTGGCCCAGTACAGCGTGGTGTCGGCGGCCTGCATCAGACCCGTCGCCGAGGTGCCCTCCGCCTGCCGCTCGACGACCCCGATCGACGCCGACACCGACATCCGGTTGCCGGAGACGTCGAAGGGCGCCTGGACGGCCTTCAGCAAGGACTCGGCGAGGTCGGCGAGCTGTTCGGTGCCCGTGGAGTCCTCGACGAGCAGCGCGAACTCGTCACCGCCCAGCCTCGCCACCAGGGGAGCGGTCGCCCGCCCGTGGCCGGCCTCGTCCGCGCAGCGCGTGAGCCGCTCGGCGACGGCGGCCAGCAGCCGGTCGCCGACCCGGTGGCCGAGGGTGTCGTTGACGGCCTGGAACCCGTCGAGGTCCAGGTAGCACAGCCCGATCCGGCCCGTGCCGCCCTGCTCGTACGACTCCGGCTCCAGCGCGGCCGTCAGCCGTTCGAAGAACAGCGTGCGGTTGGGCAGCCGCGTCACCGGGTCGTGCATCTGCAAGTGCCGCAGCCGGGCCTGGAGTTCACGGCGGGCGGTGATGTCGGCGACGGACAGCAGGACGCCGGGGGATTCCTGGGGGCCTTCGGCCAGCGGGGTGATCGTGATCTGCGCCCACATCGAGTGCCCGTCGGGATGCTTGAGCCGCCGCTTGAAGCGCAATTTCGACTGCCGGCCGCGCAGCACCTCGCGGTAGGAGTGCCAGGTGCGGGCGTCCGAGGCCAGATCCACCAGGTCGGCGGCCTGGGCCCCGGCCAGCTCCTCCGGTACGGCGCCGAGCAGCTCGCCGAAGGCGGGGTTGGCGTCGACGACCGTGCCCTCGCGGTCCACCACGGCCATGGCCAGGGGCGCCGCCGCGAACGCGGCACGGTGCGTCGGGGGCTCCGTACGAGCAGGTGTCGTGATGTCACTCTCTGTTACGGCCGACCCGTCGAGGTCTGCCGCGGGCGCCGGCCCTTCGGACGTTCCGTTCACCGCTCGCTCCCGCAGTGCACTCGATCGCTGTCCGCGCAGGAAAGTGTGCCGATCATAGAGGCTGCCCCCGGGCCCTTCCAGCCATTGCCCAGTCTGGAGGACCGGCAACCCCTTCTGGCAGATCGTTTCTGCCCGCAGCTGGACGGGTTCTTGGGGCCCGGGACCGGTTGTGACGTTCCGTGAGTGATTCGGGGGTGTCGGCCGGCCCGTCAGGTCACGCCGCCTCACTCATCCGGTGCAGATAAACAGGGCGTACCACCACAAAACAACACAGGCTGGGTGCGGTATCCCGTGAAACCGCTCCCGGAGGTCCCGTTGCCGCGCCCGTTTCCGCGCACACCCCCGCGCCCCCGACTGCGCAGCACCGCCGCCGTGTTCACCACCATGGCGGCCCTCGCCTCCACCTCCCTCGTCACCGGCCCCTCGGCAGCCGAACCCTTCTCGTCGGCGCCCTGCACCCTGGAGCGCACCGAGGCCCACCACTCGGAGGGCCTCGACACCTGGAACGCCGCCTATCCTCGCCCGGCCCGCGCCCTCGACGCGGTCATGGTCTTCCTGTCCTTCCCGGACGCCCGGCCGATGACCGCCCCCGCCCAGCTGGCCGCCGATCACTTCCCGGCCACCACCCGCTTCTTCCAGCACGCCTCCTACGGCCGCTTCACCCTGCGCCCGCACCCGCTGCGGCACTGGATCCGGATGCCACGCCCGTCGACGGCCTACGCCATACAGCGCGACTGGAGCGCCGCGGACCGGGGGGCCTATCTGCGCGACGCGCTCGCCGCGGCCGACGGGCAGGTCGACTTCTCGCGCTACGACGTCGTCTACTTCGTCGCCGACCCGGACGCGCCCGGCGTCGACTCGGACGCCACGAAGGTCGTCAACCTGGACGTACCGCTGCGCGCCGACGGCACGGACATCCGCCGGGTGGTCACCGTCTTCGAGAAGCACCCGCCGGACCGGCTGGTGCTGGCCCATGAGACGGGCCACGTGTTCGACCTGCCGGACCTCTACCACCGGCCGATGGACGGCAAGGGCGACTGGGACACCTATGTCGGCGACTGGGACCTGATGGGCAGCCAGTTCGGGCTCGCCCCCGATCTTTTCGCCTGGCACAAGTGGAAGCTGGGCTGGCTGGAGCGGCGGCAGGTGACGTGCGTACGGGGGCCGAAACCGACGCGGCTGACGCTGGAGCCGCTGGGGTCCGGCCCCGGCAACGCCGGGATCTTCGGGCCCGGTCACGGCACCAAGCTCGCGGTCGTGCGCACCGGGGCGGACAGCGCGCTCGCCTTCGAGGGGCGCGCGGCGACGGGCGACGACGAGGCGGCCTGCCGGCAGGGCGTGCTGATCTACCGCGTCCACAGCGGCGCCGCGTCCGGCGGCGGCCCGATCCAGGTGATCGACGCCCACCCCCGTACCGAGGCCTGCTGGGAGAACTCCGTCTACCCACCCCTCGCGGACGCCCCCGTCGACACCGGCGAGACCTTCACGGTCCCGGGCGAGCACGTACGCGTAAAGGTGACCGGGCGAACGGCCTCGGGGGCGTGGAACGTGGAGATCGCGGTCGGGTGACGTCCCGGCCGACGGCTCGGTGAGGGAGGGCGTGTGGGTGGCGGAGCCCCCACAGCGCGCGGCGCAGCCGCGCAGAAACGACGATGGCGAGGCCGGTTCGCGCTTTCCGCGAACACGCCTCGCCATCGACAACGTGCGCCGCCAGGGTCGAACCCCGGACCCGCTGATGCTGCGTCTTCCGGGGGGCGACCCCCGGACCCCCGGCGGCCTTGCAGTGCCGTCACGGATGAAGGCCCCCCGCAGTCGCGAGAGGCCTTCACTGTCTGTGCGCCGCCAGGGACTCGAACCCCGGACCCGCTGATTAAGAGTCAGCTGCTCTAACCAACTGAGCTAGCGGCGCCTGCTGACGTCGTAGACCTTAGCATCCTGATCGGCGGGGGGAAAAATCGATATCCGCACGGCGGCGCGAGCCGCGCGTACCGCCGCCCAGAGCAGGATTTCCGGGCCCGGCAGCCACGGGTGGCGGGTGTCGGGGGCGACCAGCCAGCGGGAGGCCGGCGCGGATTTCGGGGCGCTCAGCGGGGCCGGGACGGTGACCGCGTCGCCGATGCCGTGGCACAGCAGCGGCGGGATCGCGGCCGTACGGCCGATCTCCTCCCACCGCAGCAGCGACGGCAGCCGCTGAGCCGTGCCGGGCGCCGCGAACAGCAGCATCCGGGCCCGGAGCATCGCCACCGGCCCCGAGCCCGGCCCCTCCTCCCAGAGTCGGTCCAGCATCCGGCGCCCGAAGATCGCGGGGGCGCTGACCACGTCGAAGGCGGTGCCGCAGGGCAGTACGACCGGGGCCGCGGGGCGCTCCTCCCAGAGCGCCAGGGTGCTGCGCGGGTACGTTCCCGCCGAGGCGAGCCAGGCGGCTCCGTCCGCGGTGACGTCCGAGACGTCGAAGCGTGTGTCGGAGAGCGGTTCGTCGCGAGTGCTCATGTCGCCTACATCTACCGGGCGTGAGCAGGACGTTCCACAGAGTTGCGGGAAATCGGGACAGGAGGGGCCGAGGAGGGGTATCTTGCCCGCCTGGCATATGCCAGGGATCGTTTACGGGCTCACACGGGGTCGGCGTGCCCCGCTCCGCCCTCCGCGCCACCCAGCAGATCCCGGCCGAACTCGACCATCTTCTTGGCGTAGTCCTCGGTCCACTCGGCGCGCTCGGCGATGTCGGCCGTCGTGAGCCGGTCGAAGCGCCTGGGGTCGGCCAGCTGGGCCGCCGCCATCGCCTGGAACTCCACGGCACGGTCCGCCGCCGCACGGAAGGCCTGCGCCAGCTCGGTGGACCGGCTCAGCAGCGCGCGCGGATCGTCCATCGACTCGAGGTCGAAGAAGTGCTCCGGGTCGTCGGCCACCTGTGCGGGCTCGAACAGCAGGGGCGCGGGGCGCAGCCGCGGTTCGTTCCGACGCGGCGTGGGCTCCGCCATGTCTTCATCCTCCTCGTACGTCGTCCGTACCGACGGCCCATCTGTGCATGGGCCACCGTCCATTGTCCCGCGCCCATGCAAGAGGGCGGGGGCGCCTGCGGCGGTACCAAGGTCTACGGCCCGCGCGATGTTCCCGCTCACGGCCGCCACGCCACCCGGTGCTCCGCCAGCCGTGCCAGTACCGCGTGGTTGGCCTCCCAGCCGTCCGGAAACTTCACCAGGGTCCCCAGCTGGACCGGTTCCGTCGACGGGTAGTCGTCCAGCAGCTCGCTCACGCCCGCGCGGCACACCACGACGCACGCGTGGCGGTGCCGGGAGGCCAGAACGCACAGGCGGCCCGTCTCCAGGTGGAAGGCGGTGGCGTCGGGGCGGCCGGAGAGGGGATGGAGGACGACCGTGACGTCGTACTCGCGGCCCTGGAGCCGGTTCGCGGTGTCGACGGTGACGTCCATGACGCCGAGGTCGGCGAGCGCTGCACGGACGGCCGCCGCCTGGTCGCGGTGGGCCGTGCCCACGGCGATGCGGTCGGCGGTGAGCGGCGCGGGGTCCGGTGAGCGTTCCGACGTGGCCGCCCCGCCCCGGTCCAGCAGCCGCCGTACGACGGTCGCGACGGCCCGTACCGCTTCGGGGTCCGTGCGCGGAGTGTGCCGCGCGGGCAGCTCCAGCAGGCCCCAGCCGGACTCCGCCGCCGCGTCGATCACCCGGTCGGGGCCCGAGCCGTCCGAGGGGACGCCGAAGGTGAGCCGGCGGTCGCCGTGGTCCGTGCCGCTGCGGAAGGGCGTGTACGGGTAGAAGGCGTCCGAGACCAGGGGCGCGGCCGAGGCGGGCAGCCGCCAGGACACCGGCAGGCGGTGCTGGGGCAGCTCCGGGTTGTGGGCCAGCAGGGTCGTCACCGCCGAGGCCGAGGGGTCGTACGACAGCCCCGCCCACTGCTCGCTGCCCACGATCGCGAACGGGTCCAGCTGCCCGGGGTCGCCCACGAACAGCGCCCGCTCGAACAGCCCCGCCACCGCCAGCAGCGCGTCCGAGCGCATCTGGTACGCCTCGTCCACGATCGCGTGCGCCCACGGCTCGTCGACCTTCACATGCCCCCACTTGGCGGCCGTGGAGATCACCACGGGCAGCCCGGTCAGATCACCCGCCTTCGCCGACTTCCGTACGTTCGCCAGCGCGTCCAGCGCCTTGTCGTACGGGTCGGCGTCACTGCTGTGCAGCCGCCCGACCGGCAGTTCGGGGTTCTTCTCGGCGAGCCGCAGGACCAGGTCGTCCACCTGGGCGTTCGTCTGCGCCACGACCATCAGCGAGCGCCCCGCGTCGGCCAGTTCCAGCGCGGCACGCACGACGAGGGTGGACTTGCCCGCGCCGGGCGGGGAGTCGACGACGACACCGCGGTGGGTGCCGTGCAGGGTGTCGTGGAGGATCGCGTCGGTGGCCCGCGCGGCTTCGGCACCGGGGTCGAAGGTCCGGGTGGTCACAGGACGTCCTCGGGGGTCAGGGGATCGGCGGTCTCCTGCACGGCCTCACCGGGCGGCCCGCCGTGCGTCCACGGGGTGTCCTCCGGGTCGGGCAGCTTCGCGCCGCCGCGCTGCTCGTGCTCGAAGAGCGTGAAGCACACCCGGTCGCCCTTCTCGGGCACGGACCCGGTCTCGGGCTCCTTGCCGCGGCCCATCTTGTCGAGGATCTTGAGGACGACGAGGGCGCCCTCCTCCTCGTACCCCACGAACTCGGCCGACTGCGGCTTCCCGCCCAGCGCGCGGTATCCCTTGGCCCGCTCGCCCAGATGCGGCCGGTCGTCGGTCCGTACGGTCACCAGCGGGCGCGGGCTCGGCCGCTTTCCCTCGCTGTAGGTCATCACGACGTCCGTGACCTCCCCGGCGAACGCCTCCCCGGCCAGCCGCCGCCCGGCCATGACCAGTGGGTCGTCGAGCGCCTCCTGTGCCTCCAGACGGGCCTGTTCGCGCTCGCGCGCGGCGAGCTTGTTGGCGGCGGTGACCGCGTCGTCGCGGCGCGGCTGCGGGGGCTCGCCCGCCACGACCCGGTCGCGGTGGCTCGTGAACGACCAGCGGTCGCGCGTCCACCGCTCCTCGGCGTGCGCCCCTTCGGGCAGCGTCCGCAGCAGGTCGATGCCCCGCCACACCGCGTCCCAGGTCGGCCGGGTACGACTGGCGACCAGGGCGCGGATCTCCTGCTCGGCGGCGGTGAGCGCGCCGAGCCGGTCGTCGGCCTCCAGGCCGTCCTCGGCGGCGGCGAGGGCGGTGCGCGCGCGGTCGTAGCGCAGGAGGGCCGGGGCGAGCAGCTTGTTGTCGAACGCCGGGTCGGTGGCGGGCCCCGCGGGCGGGTGCAGCAGCTGGCCGTGGGCGTCCCGGGCGAGCTCGGCCTCCAACGCGGCGTCGGCGCCCGAGCGGCCTTGCGGAGGGTCGATCCACGCGAGCAGCGCGCCCAGGTGCTGGTCCTCCAGCGTGGACTGGCCGGTGGACCAGTGCCGGCCCAGTACGTCCGTCATCGCCAGCAGCAGCGAGGAGCCCGGCACCCGGGCCCGCTCCCCGAAGTGGGTCAGCCACCGGCCCAGCAACGGCACCCGGGGCGGGGCCGGATACGGGGTCTCCGGGTCCTGCTCCGCCGTACGCCGGAAACGCATGGAGCGCCCGAGCAGCCGTACGAAATCGACACCCGCGCGGCTCGGCAGGATCAGCTGCGGGGCGTCCGCGCACAGTTCGACCTCGACCTTGACCCGCTTGCCGGTCTCCGGATCGGTCTCATTGCGCTCGGCGGCCTCCACCGATTCGGCGTATCCGTCGACGTACGGCAGCACGATGTCCGCCAGCTCGGCCAGGAACGCGAACCTGAGGTCCCGGTCCCGCGGCTGCGGTACGACCAGGAGGTGCGGGGCGTCCCGGTCGGTGCCCACGAGCGCGCCCAGCGGGGCACCGGCCTCGCCCGCGGTGGTGAGCGGGACCAGGACGAGGGGGTGGTCGGAGAGGTGCCGGTGCAGGACGGTCGCGGCGGGCTGGGCGCGGCCGGTGCGAACGGCTTCCAGCCGGGCCAGCGTCGTGATCAGTGACACGGGGCCTCCACTGACTGGGGGCGGGGGGCCGGGGACATGCCCGGAGGGGGCGTGGCGGGGTGGGGCGGCGCCGGAAAGCCCGGGCGCGGGATCGTCGTCACCACGCGGCACCTCCCGCGGCCGTGCCCGGCGCCGACGCCGGTCCGATGCCCTCCAGCGCTTCGGCGCGCAGCCGCGCGGCTCTCCGCAGGGCGGCCACGGCCGGATCGTCCGGATCGCCGGCCTCACCGCGGGCCGCGGCCAGGACCTCCTCGACCGTTGTCAGTCCGCCCAGTTCCGCGCGTACCGAGCGGCCCAGGGAGGTCACCGCGCCGGCCGCGCGGGAGCGGTCCCGGCAGTGGAAGGCCAGTTCGCACGCGGACAGGCACTCGGGGGCGTAGGTCGCCGGGACCGACTCGACCGCCGCGGTCAGTTCGGCGGCGGGCTGGTCGGGAGCGAAGCAGGTGCCGTCGGGCAGGGCGTCGGCGATGTCCTGGATGCGGGTGAGACGGGCCAGCTGGCGGGCGGTGACCGCACGCTGCTTGCGGATGTCGACGGCCGAGGCGGTGGGCAGGTTGGAGAAGTCCTTGGGGCAGACCAGCAGGACCCGGTGGCGGACCTTCGGAGCCGGTTCCAGACGGGCCGCGACCGCCTCCAGCGCCAGGACGTACACCGCGGCCTGGCGGGCGGCCGCGCCCACCTTCGACGGGTCCGCCGAACCGTCCAGCATCGGGAAGGACTTGATCTCCACGACTGTCCAGCTGCCGTCCGGGTGCACGACCACCGCGTCCGGCTCCAGGAAGGCGGGGGAGCCGGCGACGTCCAGCGCGAGCATCGGGTGGTCGAGCAGCGTCCACGTGCCCGCTGCCTCCGTGGCTTCGCGCAGGGCCAGTGCCGTACGCGCGGTACGGCCCTCGGGGCCGATCGCGGTGAGGTCGGGGACCCGGGCGTCGGCGGGGGGCTGCGCGGTGCGGTCCAGCCGCTCGTGCACCAGCCGCAGCAGCTCCGCGCCGCCGTCCGCCTTGACCTTCGCCTCGAAGGCGTTGCCCCGCGTCAGGGCGAACTGCGACTGCCCGAACGCGGACGGCGCACCCAGCGCGCTCGCCACCGCCGTCTTGTTCACCCCGGCGCCGTCGAGGATCGCGCGCCGCTTGCACCCGGGGTTGGCGGCGAGGGCCGCGAGGGCGCGCGCGTCCAGTGCCTTGGCCGGTACCTCGGGCCCGCGCAGCTCAGCGAGCCGCTGCCGGAGCGCCGTCCCCCGCGTCCGCGGGAGAGGTACTCGGCTCGGCTCCGCTTCCGAAGAGTGACTCGCGCTGCCGTGGAATGTGCTCACCCGCGGAAGTCTGGCATCCGTCACTGACAATTGAGGGCTCTGCGTCCTGCGGGACGGCGGTGACGGGAGTTATCCGGGCCCGGATACCCGCCGTGGCCCGCTCCGCGGCCCGTGAGACGTACGGGGCGAGCAGGAACCCGACACCCATCACGGCCGCGCCCGCGACCGCGTCGAGGAAGTAGTGGTTCGCGGTGCCCATGACCACGATCGTGGTGATCAGCGGGTAGGCGACGGCCGCGACCTTCGTCGTACGCGTCCTGCCGTAGCGCCACAGCATCACTCCGCACCACAGCGCCCAGCCGACGTGCAGGCTCGGCATGGCCGCGTACTGGTTCGTCATGCCGCCCATACCCCGTGGGGCGCTCGCCTCGCCGCCCCACCAGCCGTACGAGCTGTACTGGGCCATCGTGTCGACGAAGCCATGGCTCGCGGAGAGGAGGCGGGGCGGGCAGGTCGGCAGCAGGGTGAAGCCGATCAGACCCATGAACGTGGACGTCATCAGCCAGGTGCGGGCCGCGCGGTAGTGCAGGGCACGGGAGCGGAAGAGCCAGACCAGGATGGCCGGCGTGACCAGGTAGTGCAGCGAGGCGTACCAGAAGTCGGCCGGTACACCGATCCAGGTCTGGCTGGTGAACAGCCGGTTGAGCGGGTGCTCGGCGTTGAGGTACAGGACCTTCTCGACCTTGAGGATCGCCAGGCCGTGGTCCACGGCGCCCGTGACATCGCCCCTGGCGAGGAGCCGGCCGGCGCTGTAGCAGGCGTACACCAACAGGATCAGGGGCAGCTCGGTCCACCAGCGCAGCCGCGTGTCCGGGACTGCCTCGGTGCCTGGTGTCTCGGTCAGCGGCATCCGATCCTGTCCCCCTTCGTTTCGCGCGGCGTCCGGCGGTCCTTGTCCGGTCGTGCCACTTTACGGCGTATGTGCGGGCCCATGTGGAGTGCCCCCACGCAGCGCCTTCGGCCCTCAAAGACGCTGAGATCGCCCGTCGGGTTGCCCCTGCACAGCGTGCGCGATGATGGAGGGGTTCCGCCTCCGCTTTCCTCCGGAAAGGTCTCTTCATGGCTCCGCGCATCCTGCTGGCCCGGCACGGACAGACCGAGTGGTCGCTGTCCGGCAAGCACACCGGCAGGACCGACGTGCCGCTCCTGGAGGAGGGCCGGCGGGGCGCCAAGCTGCTCGGCGAGCGGCTGCACCGGGCTCCCCACGACGGTCTCCGCGGGGCGGAGATACGCACGAGCCCACTGGCACGCGCGCGGGAGACCTGTGAACTCGCCGGGTTCGCGGAGCGGGCGTCCACCTGGGACACGCTCATGGAGTGGGACTACGGCGCGTACGAGGGCATGACCCCGGACGAGATCCAGGCCGTCCGGCCGGGGTGGCTGATCTGGCGGGACGGGGTGCCGGACGGGGAGTCCCTGGCGGAGGTCACCTCCCGCGCGGACGAGGTCGTCGCCTGGGCACGTTCCGCCGACCGGGATGTGCTGGTGTTCGCCCACGGGCACATTCTGCGGTCCATCGGGGCGCGGTGGCTGGGGTTGCCGATCGACTTCGCGGCGCGGGTGCGGCTGAATCCGACGTCCCTTTCGGTGCTGGGCTGGGCTTATGACGAACCGGCGATCGAGAGCTGGAACGACTTGGGGCATCTGGGTTCGTAGTCGGGTGGCGGTCGGTGGGGGCTGGTCGCGCAGTTCCCCGCGCCAAAAACAGGCGGGTCCCAGCCAGGCAGGCCGTCACCCGCTCACGCAGTCCTCGGCGTCGACGCGTGGCGTTCCAGGAAGGCCGACACCCCCGCCGCCCTCCGATGCGGCAGCAACACCCTCGCCGTTCCCGCCAGCATCGTCTGGATCCGGGACGACTGGACCTCGCCCAACAGCTCCAGGACCCGCAGCCCCGCCGCCGCGCTCTCGTCGGGGTGGCCGCCGCGGGCCAGGTCGTCGGCCAGTTCGGCGGTGTACAGCGCGATGTTGCGGGTGAAGTGCGGATCCTGGAGATCGGCCGCCCGGCGCGCGTGCCGGGCGGCCCGGCGCCAGTCGCCCAGCGTCGACCAGCACTGTGCCTCCAGACCCTCCAGCTCGGCCTCGCCGTAGAAACTCATCCACTCGGGGTCGGCGTCCGAGAGACCTCGTTCGAAGAAGGCCTGCGCGCGGGCGAGCGCCTGCTCGCACCCCGTGCGGTCGGCGAGCCCCGCCCAGCCGCCCGCCTCGCGCAGCGCTAGCAGCGACATCAGCCGGGGCGAGCCCAGGGGCCGGGCCACCCGCTGCGCGGCCTGCGCGGCCCGCACCGCCTCACGCGGCCGTCCCGCGTCGCGCGCGAGGAAGGCCGTGTTGCAGAAGGCGTGCGCCTCCAGGGCGTCGTCACCGGTCACCCGGGCGGTCGCGAGCGCCTCCGCGTAGTGCGAGCGGGCGTCGTCGAAGCGTCCCGAGTCATGCGCCAGCCAGCCCACCGAGATGGCGAGTTCGCCCGCGCCCGAGTGCAGCCGGTCTGCGGTCGTCTGCCGGGTCGCGCCGACGTCCAGCAGCGCATAGGCGGCGCGCAGGGGAGCCGCCGCGCGCCGGTACAGGCCGTCCGCCCCGTGCCGGTCGTCGAGCAACCGGATCCTGCGCACGGCCTCTTCCAGGGCGCCCGCCTCGCCCGTCCCGGCGCGGCGGACCGGCCGTCCGGCGGCCGTGGCGTCGACGGCGAGCCCGAGGGGGCCCAGTGAGGCGGCGGCCACCGTGGCGCCTCCGCCGGTCATGAATGCGCGACGCAGCACGTCGCTCTCCTCGTAGTTGTCGTACGTCTCGTCAGGGTCTTGCGTGTCTTGCGTGTCATACGGTTCGTACGTCCCCTCTGTCTCACTCGCCGGACGTGCCCGGCGTCCGCGCACGGAGGCGCGGGGGGCGAAGCCCAGGTCGGTGAGCGTGCGACCGGGGAACATGTGCAGGAACACCCGTTCGTACGCGTAGTTGGGGCAGCGGATCTCGCCCGCCTCGACGCGGCCCACATAGCGCGCGTCGCAGCTGACCCGCTCGCCGATCTCGCGCGCGGCCCGCCGCACCGCCGCGGCGAACTCGGCCGGCGAGCGCTGTCCGCGCAGGCGCCGGAACGCGAGGTTCGGCTGCGGTGGGTTGGGGGGCTGGGACGAGGTCACCATTGACGACGTCATGGCCGGGTCCTCTCGTGCGAACCGTCGAACCATGCCGGGGGTGGGCGAGTTGACTGGTTTGTCAGTGTGGCGCCCTGTTTCCGGCGGGCAAGAACGTACCTGCTGTGTCCGGGTCGTCATGCGGGGTTTGGCTACAAACCGGATATCTCATCCGGGATCTGCCATGAACTGCCATCCTTTGCGGCGGACTTCTGCCGTAGCCGTTGACGCGGGCGCGCGTTGAAATCCTCGGAGTCGGACGAGGGTTCCTTGATGGAGGCCGCGATGGAGTTCAGCCAGAGCGTCGATCCTTGTACGCCGGTGTCCTGTGACGTGGTCACGGTGCCGACGCGACACGGCCTGGAGGCCGTCGACATCCTGCGGCGGGGGGTGGGGGACGGGGTCGGGCCGGTGCTGCACGACGACGGTGGCCAGACGTTGGGGTTCCTGGTCCCGCCGGGGACCGCGGCAGCCTGGGACGTGCCGGGGAGCACGTGCACGGAGACGGACGGCCGGGGTCTGCGGCTGGCCCCGGAGCCTCCGGTGGCGGGATCGGACTGGCTGCTGCCACCGGGAGACGCCGACCTGGCGACGGACCCGGCGGTGCTGCGGGAGGCACTGGGCGAGGCGGCGAGACTGATCGAGGCCGCGGACAACTGCCGGTGAGTTCGCCGGCCTGAGGGGGCCCACCGGCCCGCAGACGCGTGACCACGCGCTGCTGCGGATAATGGTGGAGTGGGAAAGTCCAGAAGGTCCGCCGAAGCCGTTGTAGAACCCGTGGACGGCGGCCTCGCCGAGCTCATCCCCGACCGCGAGCGCACACACGCGTGGACGCTGCTCATCGACGGCGCCCCGCAGTCCCACGTCGACCTGGACGACCCGACCCATCTCTCCTTCGAGTACCAGCGCCGCCTCGGCCACGTCATCGACCTCGTCGCGCCCCCCGGCAAGCCCGTGCACGCCGTGCACCTCGGCGGCGGCGCCTTCACCCTCGCCCGGTATCTCGCCGCCACCCGCCCCCGCTCCACCCAGCAGGTCGTCGAGCGGGATGCCGCTCTGGTCCAACTGGTCCGACAGAAGCTCCCGTTGCAGCAGAACGCGCGGATACGGGTGCGGTCCGTCGACGCGCGCGAGGGCCTCGCCAAAGTGCCCGACGGGTGGGCGGACCTCGTGATCGCCGATGTGTTCAGCGGAGCCAGGACCCCGGCACATCTCACCTCCACCGAGTTCCTCGACGAGGTCCGCCGGAGCCTCAAGCCGGGCGGGTACTACGCCGCCAACCTCGCCGACGGACCGCCGCTGGCCCATCTGCGCGGCCAGATCGCCACCGCCGCCGCCCGCTTCCCCGAACTCGCCCTCGTGGCCGACCCGACGGTCCTGCGCGGCAAACGCTTCGGCAACGCCGTCCTGGTCGCCTCCGACACCCCCCTGCCGCTCGCGGAACTGACCCGCCGCGCCGCGGGAGATCCCCATCCGGGCCGGGTCGAACACGGAAGGGCGCTCACCGACTTCACCGGCGGGTCCGTACCGGTGACGGACTCGGCGGCGGTGGCCTCCCCGGCCCCGCCGGCCTCGGTGTTCCGGTAGCCCTGACCCCTCACGAAGTCGGTCCCTTCACAGGGCTTGTCTCTTCACAAGGGCCACCTGCTCTCCTCAGAAGGGCAACCCGCGTGCCAGCAGCGGCAGATGGCGTGCGTACAGTTCCGCCAGGTCTTCCTGGCCGGCGCCCTCCACCCAGTACCGTACGAGCGTGGTGAACACGGCGATGATCGCCGCGGCCGCGCACCTGATCTCCAGGTCGGCCGGGTCCCGGCCGGTGCGCTCCGCGATGACCTCGGCCATGGCCCGTTCGCTGCGGTCCTGTTCGGCCACGTTGTGGGCCCGCAGCGCCGGGTCCTCGAAGGTGAGCCGGGTGCGCAGGAGCAGGTCCTCGCGGTCCTGTTGAAGCGTCGCGCCGAGCGAGCCCTTCAGGGTGCCCAGGATCGCCTCCAGGACGGGCTCGTCGGCGGGCCGGGACCGTAGCGCCTCGGTGAGAGCGGGGTCGTACTCGTCCTGGATGACCACGTCCTCCTTGGTCGGGAAGTACCGGAAGAACGTGCTCGACGAGACCTCCGCCGCGTCCGCGATCTGGTCGACCGTGGTCGCCTCGTACCCGTGCTCGGCGAACAGGCGGTAGGCCTCGCGCCGGATGCGCTCACGGGTCTGCTGCTTCTTGCGCTCCCGCAGGCCGAGGGGCGCGGCGGAGGTCTCGTGCGTCGTCATGCGACTGATTCTGCGTGCTCGGGGACGGACCCGGCCACCGTGCGGGAGCAGGTGGAGCGGCCGGGCAGGAAGCGCGCGGCCAGCACCGCGGCGAGCAGGGCGATCGCCCCGCAGGCCACCAGGACCAGGTTCATGCCGTGGACGAAGGCCCCGTGCGCGGAGGCCGTCAGGCCCGCGTCGTGCAGCTGGAGCGCCACCGCGTCGGCGCCGGAGACCGAGTCGCGGGCCGCGTCCGTCGCCCCCCTCGGCAGGCTGCCGGTGTCGAGCCGGGCCAGGTAGCCGTAGCCGAGCAGGCTGCCCAGGCCGGCGACGCCGAGGACCGAGCCGAGCTGCTGGACGGTCTCCAGGAGGCTGGTGCCGGAGCCGGTGTGGTCGGTGGGCAGGGCGCCCATCACCAGGCTGGTCGCGGGCACCACGGCGAGTCCGAAGCCGAGGCCGGTGAGGGAGAGCCACAGGGCGGTGAAGCCGTAGCCGTCGGCAGCGTCCGTGGTGGCGCCGAGCAGGGCCCCGGCCGAGAGCAGGGCCAGGCCGAAGGGGACGACCGTACGGACGCCGAGCCGCGGGACCACCGACTCGCTCAGGGTGGCCGCCGCCATCAGCCCGCCGATCAGGGGCAGGACGCGCAGGCCGGTGCCGAGGGCGTCGTTGCCGAGGACGGCCTGGAGGTACTGCGGGAGGACGAACAGGATGCCCATCACGGCGAAGTTGACGAACACGGCGATCAGTGTGCCCCACAGGAAGCGGCGGTCGGTGAACAGCTTCAGGTCGACGATCGGGCGGGCGGTGCGGCGCTCGTGCAGGACGAACGCGGGCAGCAGGGCGGCCGCGGCGGCGAGCGAGGCGAGGACGGACGGGCTCGTCCAGCCGTCCTGGGGGATCAGGATGGTGCCGTAGACGAGGGCGACGACGCCGAGGCCGCCGAGGACGGTGCCAAGCAGGTCGAACGGGGCGGTACGCGCGTGCCGTTCGTCGCGCGGCAGCAGCCACAGGCCGGCGAACAGGGCGAGCGCGGCGACGGGCAGGTTGAAGAGGAACACTGAGCCCCACCAGAAGTGGTCGAGCAGCCAGCCTCCCGCGACGGGGCCGACGGGCATGCCCAGCGCGGTGGCGGCGGTCCAGACGGCGACGGCCTTGGGCAGCTCCTCCTTGGCGAAGAGGCGCGGCAGGATCGCCATGGACAGTGGCATGATCGCGGCGGCGCCGAGACCGAGGACGGCCCGGGCCGCGATGACCTCAATGGGCGAGTCGGCCAGCGCTCCGCCGAGCGAGGCGACGGCGAACAGGCCGATGCCGCTCAGCAGGAGCCGTTTGTGGCCGTACCGGTCGCCGAGCAGCCCGACCGGGAGCATCGCCACGGACAGGGCGAGCAGATAGCCGCCGCCGATCCACTGCAACTGTGAGCTGTCGGCGGGGAGTTCGCCCGCCATGGTCGGCAGGGCGACGTTGATGACGGTGCCGTCCAGGCCGACGATCAGCACGCTCAGGGTGAGCGCGGCGAGGGCGAGCCAGCGGCGGGGTGACGAGGACAGCGCGAGCGCGGACATGTGGACCTCCCATATGGGGCAACCTGATGAAAGGCTACCCCCAAATGGGAGTGGACTGTCAATATGTAGTTGGCTCTCAGGTTTTCCGGCTGCCAAGGGCCGCCCTAGTAGGTCCCCACCTCCACCCGCGGCGGCCCGTCGTGCCAGGTGCAGAACACCGACACCCGGTCCGCGCCCGAGGAGAACTCCACCCGGATCCACGACTCCGTCTTCCACACCTGCATCGACCAGCCCGTGCCCGGCGTCGCGGACACCAGGGACGCCGACGTCTCGCCGAGGTCGAAGACCGCGCGGCCGCCGTCGGTGTCGTAGCTTCTGACCTGACCGGAAGCCGTGGGAGAAGGGCTCTTCGAGGGCGTCGGCCTCGCGGACGTGGCACTCGGCGCCGGTGCCGGGCTCTTCGACGGGGCCGGCCGCTTCGCCGGGCTCGGTGAGGCCAGCGGCTTCGACTCCTGTGTCGTCGCCTCGGCCGCCGTGATGGGCAGGGCGCGCGGCGGATCGTAGGCCGTGCCCGCCATGACCGTGTGGACGCCCCACCACGACAGCGTGACCGCCGCGCCCGTGGCGAGCGTCCAAGCCAGTACGTGTACGAGTCCTCTGCGCATCGCGGGCCATACTGCCTCAGGCACCTCACAGAGCGCACCCGGACTGAGTTGTCCACAGGCGCCGAAAGAGGTCCCCCGCATGGCGTACGGTGCCGCGCATGGCAAGTGTGCTCGTGGTCGAGGACGACCAGTTCGTTCGCTCGGCGCTCATCCGGCACCTGACCGACGCGGCACACACCGTGCGCAGTGTCGGCACGGCACTGGAGGCGCTGCGCGAGGTCGCCCATTTCCGTTTCGACGTGGTGATCCTGGACCTCGGACTGCCCGATCTGGACGGGTCCGAGGCCCTGAAGATGCTGCGCGGGATCACCGACGTCCCGGTCATCATCGCCACCGCGCGGGACGACGAGACGGAGGTCGTCCGCCTGCTGAACGCCGGGGCGGACGACTACCTCACCAAGCCCTTCTCGGTCGAGCACCTCTCCGCCCGCATGGCCGCCGTCCTACGGCGATCCCGTGCCGCCGGCGGTGACGGGCCGCCGGAGACCGTGCTGCGCGTCGGCGGCCTGAGCGTCGACCCGCTGCGCCGCCAGGCCGAGCTGGACGGCGTCCGACTCGACCTCACCCGCCGCGAGTTCGACCTGCTCGCCTTCCTGGCCGCCCGGCCCGGGGTGGTCGTGCCCCGCAAGGAACTCCTCGCGGAGGTCTGGCAGCAGTCCTACGGCGACGACCAGACGATCGACGTCCATCTGTCGTGGCTCAGGCGCAAGTTGGGGGAGACGGCCGCGCAGCCCCGCTATCTGCACACCCTGCGGGGCGTCGGCGTGAAGCTGGAACCACCGGGCGGGGGGCTGCCGCTGTGAGATGGGCCCTGGTCAAGGTCTGCCTGGCGGTCACCACCATGGTCGTGGTCGCCTTCGCCATCCCGCTCGGCCTCGTCATCAAGGAGATGGCCCGGGACCGCGCGTTCTCCAACGCCGAGCGGCAGGCCGCCGCCGTGGCTCCGGCGCTGTCCATCACCACCGACCGCGACCAGTTGGAGCGGGTCGTCGCCTCCGCGGGCTCGGACTCCGGGATGGCCGTCCACATACCGGCCGACGGCGACCGGAAGAGCGGTCAGAAGGCCGTCGACATCGGACGGCAGCGGGCCGCCGCCGCCGACATCGCGACCGTGCGGAAACTGGGCCGCGCCTCCACCACCGAGGTGCCCGGCGGCTCCACCCTGCTCCAGCCGGTCGCGCTCAGCTCCGGCGAGATAGCCGTCGTCGAGGTGTACGTCCCCGAGTCCGAGGTGAGCAACGGCGTCGCGACCGCCTGGGCGGTGCTCGCGGGCGTCGGCATGGCGCTCGTCGTCGGCTCGGTCGCGGTCGCCGACCGGCTCGGTGTCCGGATGGTGCAGCCCGCTCAGAAACTCGTCGAGGGCGCCCATGAACTGGGGGAGGGGAAGCTGGGGTCGAGGGTGCCGGAGGAGGGGCCGACCGAACTGCGGCTGGCGGCGGTCGCGTTCAACTCCATGGCCGACCAGGTCGTACAACTGCTGGCGAACGAACGGGAGCTGGCCGCCGATCTGTCCCACCGGCTGCGCACCCCGCTGACCGTGCTGCGGCTCAACGCGGCCTCGCTCGGGGACGGGCCCGCCGCGGAGCAGACCCGGGCCGCGGTCGCGCAGCTGGAGCGCGAGGTCGACACCATCATCCGTACCGCCCGGGAGGCCAAGCCGCAGACGGCGGCCGCCGGGCCCGGCGCGGGGTGCGACGCGGCCGAGGTGGTCCGGGAGCGGATGGGGTTCTGGTCCGCGCTCGCCGAGGACGAGGGCCGCAAGTGGCGGGTGGCCGGCACCGAGCGGCCGGTGCGCATACCCGTGGCCCGGGCGGATCTCGCCGCCGCGCTGGACGCCCTGCTCGGCAACGTCTTCCGGCACACCCCGGAGGGCACCGCCTTCGCGGTCGACGTGCACAACGGCGAGGACGCGGTGATCGTGCTCGTCTCCGACGCCGGGCCCGGCATCCGTGACCCCGAGGCCGCGATGGCGCGCGGGCGGGGATCGGGCAGCGCCGGGTCGACCGGGCTCGGGCTGGACATCGTGCGGCGGCTCGCCGAGTCGACCGGCGGGGACGTACGGATCGGGTCGTCGGTGCTGGGCGGCACCGAGGTGCGGATCTGGATCCAGGTGGACGGACGGGAACCGGTGCGCCGGGGACACCGGGTGCGTCGGCGCCGCACGGGCAGATTGGTCTCGACCTTTAACCGACCCCGATCCCTTCCTTAAGGGCGCCCTAAGATCCTCAACCCCCGTCCTGATCAGGTCATTTGCCCGATTCCGGCTCGCTAGCGTGCCGCGGCATGAGCATGCATCGACGCAAGGTGAGTGGCAGGAACAAGCTGATCGGCGGGGCGGTGGCCGCCGCCGTGGTCGGGGGTGGCGCGGTCCTCGTCACCGGTACCGCCCAGGCGGCCGGGGTCGGCGTCGCGTACAGCAGAACCAGTGACTGGTCGACGGGTTACTCCGCGCAGTACGTCGTCACCAACAACAGCGGTGCGGTGGACAAGGACTGGAAGCTGGAGTTCGACCTGCCGAGCGGATCCACGCTCGGTTCCCTGTGGAACGGGGAGTCCGGAGTGAGCGGGCGGCACGTCACCGTGAAGCCGCCCCGGTGGGACACCGACGGTCTGGCCGCCGGTGAGTCGGTCACGGTCGGGTTCGTGGTCAACGGCTCGGGCGACCCCACAGGCTGTCGCATGGACGACGCCGACTGCGCCACCGACGGCAACGACACCCCCACCCCCACACCCACCCCCACGCCCACCCCCACACCCACCCCCACGCCCACCTCCACCGCTTCCCCCTCGGTGAGCACCGGCTTCGCCCCCTACGTCGACACCTCCCTCTACCCCGCCTTCGACCTCGTCGCGAGTGCCGCGTCCACCGGCGTCAAGAACTACAACCTCGCCTTCGTCACCGACGGTGGCGGCTGCACCCCCAAGTGGGGCGGGGTCACCGACCTGGCGAGTGACGCCGTGGCCCAGCAGATCGGCGCGCTGCGGGCGAAGGGCGGGGACGTCCGGGTCTCCTTCGGCGGTGCCTCCGGCTCCGAGCTGGCCACGACCTGCTCCTCGGCGGACGCGCTGGCGGCGGCGTACGGGAAGGCCGTGGACGCGTACGGCCTCACCAAGGTCGACTTCGACGTGGAGGGCGGGGCGCTGCCGAACACGGCCGCGAACACCCGGCGGGCGCAGGCGATCGCGAAGCTCCAGTCGCAGCACCCCGGACTCGACGTCTCCTACACCCTCCCGGTCATGCCCGAGGGCCTCACCCAGGACGGCGTGGACCTGCTCGCGAACGCCAAGGCGAACGGCGTCGAGATCGACACCGTCAACATCATGGCGATGGACTACGGGCCCGCGTACAGCGGAGACATGGGCACCTACGCCGAGCAGGCCGCCACCGCCACCCAGGCACAGGTCAAGGGCGTTCTCGGGCTGTCCGAGAGCGCGGCCTGGAACGCGGTCGCCGTCACCCCGATGATCGGGGTCAACGACGTGGCCTCGGAGGTCTTCAAGGTCGACGACGCCTCCCAGCTCGTGACCTTCGCCAAGGCGAAGGGGCTGGGCGGACTGTCGATGTGGTCCGCCACCCGGGACAAGCAGTGCCCCGGGGGTGCGAAGCCCTCCGCCGACGCGACCTGCAGCTCGATCGTCCAGGACGCGTTCGCCTTCTCGAAGGCCTTCGCCGCCTACAACTGAGCCCGTCGCCGACGGGGCTCCTGTGTCACCGGTAGGCAGGGATGTCGGTCACGTTTCGACAAATCGGGCCGATAGCTATTGACGCATGACCTGACATAACGCTGTCATTGCGCCACCGTGTTCGGTCAAGTTGATTTCTGGTTGATTACGACCGGTCTCCAAACCCTCCATGATCGAACCCCTGCCTTCAGGAGCCGTACATGCGTGACCTCTCGTCTTCCCTCCCCTCGCCCAGCCGCCGCGGTCTGCTCAAGGGCATGGGCGGCGCCGCCCTGCTCGGGGCCGGCATACCCCTGCTGTCCGCCTGTGGCAGCAGCGACAGCTCGTCGGACTCCAAGACCGTCACGCTGGGGTCGAACCAGTCGGACGCCGTGCCGAAGAAGGCGTACGGGGAGATCTACACGGCGTTCACGAAGCAGTCGGGGCTCTCGGTCAAGGTCAACACGAAGGACCACAACACCTTCCAGGAGCAGATCAACTCCTACCTCCAGGGCACGCCCGACGACGTGTTCAACTGGTTCGCCGGGTACCGCATGCAGTTCTTCGCGGCCAAGGGGCTGGCCTCCCCGATCGACGACGTGTGGGAGAAGATCGGCGACAACTTCCCCGACGCCATGAAGAAGCTCAGCAAGGGCGCGGACGGCAAGTACTACTTCGTGCCGCTGGTCACCTACCCGTGGGCGATCTTCTACCGCAAGAGCGTCTTCAAGCAGTACGGCTACGAGGTCCCCACCACGTGGGACGCCTTCGTCGCCCTGTGCAAGCAGATGAAGAAGGACAACCTGGTCCCGATCGCGTTCGGCGACAAGGACGCCTGGCCGGCGATGGGCACCTTCGACCAGCTCAACTTCCGCACCAACGGCTACGACTTCCACGTCGACCTGATGGCGGGCAAGGCCTCCTGGACCGACGCCAAGGTCAAGACCGTCTTCGACCACTGGGCCGAGATACTGCCCTACCACCAGGACGGCTTCATGGGCCGCACCTGGCAGGACGCGGCGCAGACCCTGGTGGCCAAGAAGGCCGGCATGTACGTGCTGGGCACCTTCGTGGCGCAGCAGTTCACCAACAAGGCCGACCTGGACGACCTCGACTTCTTCGCCTTCCCGGAGATCAACTCCGCGTACGGGCAGGACACCGTCGAGGCGCCGGCCGACGGCTTCATGGTGAGCAAGTCGCCGAAGAACAAGGCGGGCGTCACCAAGCTCATGCAGTACCTGGGCACGCCGGAGGCCGAGCAGATCTACCTCAAGTCCGACACCAGTGTGGTGGCCGCCTCCAACAAGGCCGACACCTCCTCGTACACGCCGCTGCAGAAGAAGGCGTACGAGATGATCACCGGCGCCAAGAGCCTGACCCAGTTCATGGACCGTGACTCCCGTCCCGACTTCACCTCGACGGTCATGCAGCCCTCGCTGCAGAAGTTCCTGCAGAACCCCAAGGGCGTCGACAGTCTGCTGTCCTCGATCGAACGCCAGAAGAAGACGATCTTCGCGTCC
>NZ_KQ948670.1:122653-308891 GCF_001514145.1 Streptomyces canus | reverse complement strand
CCTCACGCTGGGCGCCAACAAGGGCTGACCCAGCCCCACTTGCCCCTCCCCTACACCCCTCCCGGAGCACCACCAGTGAGTACCGCACGCCGTCTTCGCATTCCTGGAATCGCCTACGGAGGTGACTACAACCCCGAGCAGTGGCCCGAGGAGGTCTGGGCCGAGGACATGCGCCTGATGCGCGAGGCCGGGGTGACCATGGTCAGCGTCGGCATCTTCTCCTGGGCCCTGCTCGAACCGGCCGAGGGCGTCCACGACTTCGCCCGCATGGACAAGATCCTCGACCTGCTCCACGAGAACGGCATCGCCGCCGACCTGGCGACACCGACGGCAGCGCCGCCGGCCTGGTTCTTCCACAAGTACCCGGAAGCGCTGCCGGTCGACCGGGACGGCCGCGGACTGTCGTACGGCAGCCGCCAGACGTTCTGCCCGAGCAGTCCCGCCTACCGCCGAGCGGCGCTGCGTATCGCCGGGGCGCTCGCCGAGCGCTACGCGGACCACCCGGCCGTCGCCATGTGGCATGTGCACAACGAGTACGGCTGCCACAACGACGCCTGCTACTGCGACGCCAGCGCCGCCGCCTTCCGCACCTGGTTGCGCGCCCGCTACGGCGACGACCTGGACGCCCTCAACCACGCCTGGGGCACCACGTTCTGGAGCCAGTGGTACTACGCGTGGGACCAGATCCTGCCGCCCCGCACCACCGCGGCTCCCCCGAACCCCACCCACCAGCTCGACTGGCGCCGCTTCTGCTCCGACGAACTGCTCTCCCTGTGCACCGCCGAGCGCGAGGTACTGCGCCGGGCCGCTCCGGACACCCCCGCGACCACCAACTTCCTGGTCCTGCGCACCATCGACGCCCTCGACTACTGGCGCTGGGCGCCGGAGCTGGACATCCTCTCCAACGACCACTACCTGCTGTCCGACGACCCGGAGGCCGAGGTCGACATCGCCCTCCACGGCGACCTGATGCGCTCGCTCGCGGGCGGTCCGTGGTTCCTCATGGAGCACTCGACCGGCGCCGTCAACTGGCAGCCCGTCAACCGCGCCAAGCGGCCCGGAGAGATGCGCCGCAACGCGCTCGCGCACGTGGCGCACGGTGCCGACGGCATCGCGTTCTTCCAGTGGCGGGCGGCGAAGGCAGGCGCCGAGCAGTGGCACTCGGCGATGCTGCCGCACGCCGGCACCGACAGCCAGATCTGGCGGGACGTCGTCCAACTCGGCGCGGATCTGAGGGCGTTGGCCGAGGTGCGGGACTCCACCAGCACGGCTCAGGTGGCGATCGTGTGGGACTGGGACGCCCGCTGGGCACTGGAACTGCCCTCCCAGCCCAGCGGCGAACTGCGCTACCAGGACCTGGTACGCGACTGGTACACCCCCCTGTGGCAGGCCGGGGTCGCTGTTGACTTCGTACGCCCCGACGACCCCGAACTCGACCGCTACAAGCTGGTCTTGGCACCCTCTCTGTACCTGGTCGCGGAGGCAGCCGCGGCGAATCTGGCCGGGTTCACCGAGCGCGGGGGCACACTGGCCGTCGGCTTCCACAGCGGCATGGTCGACGAGAACACCCATGTGTACCTGGGCGGCTACCCCGGCGCGTTCCGCGACGTCCTCGGTGTGATCACCGATGAGCTCTTCCCTCTGCTGCCGGGCGAGACGACCGGTCTGACCGGCGACGTGGCGTCGGGCGCCACGGCCGACCTGTGGTCGGAACGCATCCGGCTCACCGGCGCACAGGCCGTCGCCTCCCACGCCGACGGCCCACTGGCCGGCCACCCAGCCGTCACCCGCCACCGGTACGGCGACGGCACCGCCTGGTACCTGGGCACCCACCCCGATCAGGACACGCTCACCGCTCTGCTCGACCGCATCCGTCAGGAGGCCGGCGTCACACCGGAACACGACGCACCCGCCGGGATCGAGGTCGTCCGACGCCGCGGCACGGAGGCCGACTACCTGTTCCTCATCGACCACACCGGCAAGGGCGCCGAAGTACCTGCCGAAGGCGTCGAACTCCTCACCGGCACACCGGTCGCCGGAACGGTCACCGTCCCACCGGGCGGCGTCGCCGTGGTCCGCGAGCCCCGCTGAGCGCCGGCGGGTCAGCCCAGGCCGTCGGCTCCCACGGTCGCGGCGGACTCGTCGAGCAGGGCGTCGGTGACGGGCTGTGGGCTCCCTTCGAGGTCGAGGACGGGGGTGGCCTCCTTGTACCAGGACTCGGTGACGGCGTTGCCCCAGAAGTCGCGGCGGCGGTCGTCGTTGACGTTCCAGCGGTATGTCTCGTGGTCGGGGTCGCCGGTGTAGTAGTCGGAGGTGTAGATCTCCACGCGGTGGCCGTCGGGGTCGCGCAGGTAGAGGTAGAAGGCGTTGGAGACGCCGTGCCGTCCCGGGCCGCGTTCGATGTGGTGTTCCTTGCGGATCGCGCCGAAGAGGTCCGCGGCGCGCGGGACTTGGTGTGATTCGTGGGTGGCGACGCCGAGGTGGTGCAGTCGGGGTCCGGCGCCGCCGGTGAAGGCGACGTCGTGGACGGTCTGTTTGCGGTACATCCAGGCCGCGTACAGCTCATGCTCGTCGCCCTCGATGGTCTCCGAGCAGCCGAAGCCGAGGGACTGGTAGTGGGCGTAGGCGGCGGGGATGTCGGGGGTGCAGATGTTGAAGTGGTCCAGGCGGGCGATCTCGGCGCCGTGGCGCAGGGCGTAGCGCTGGATGAGGCGCTCGGCACGCTCGATGTCGTGGAAGAACTCCACGGGGAGGCCCGAGCGGGTCGATGACGCGGACCGCGTCGCCGACACCGGGCGTGCCTTCGCCCTTCTTCAACTGCTTGACCGGGCAGCCGAGTTCGGCGAAGAACTTCTCCGCCTTGTCGACGCCCTCGGGAGTGCGGACCCGGTAGGCGAGGTGGTCGAGGGCGGCGAGGTCGCTCCTGCGCAGCCCTCTCGGAGCCGATGCTCCGCGGACCCACCTCCGCTCCGGCGAGCCTTCGCCAAGTCCCGGAGTGGACGGTGAGTGCTGACCGTTACCTCCGAGAGCGACAACCGCTGTCGGACCCTGCCGGCCCTGGGCCGACGCCCGCCCCAGCCGGCGCGGTGTGCCGACCCGTCGAATACAGCTGCCGGTCGCCGCACCCCTCACCGACTACGTCCTCGAAGCGGCCGTCGCCCTCACCGCCGGCACCCTCGTCGCGCCCACCGCGCAGATCGGCTCCGGCCTGGACACCACCGGTCCAACTCCCCCAAAAAAGCACCCACCCATCCGACCTCTGCTTCAACTTTCTTCCACGCGCTCAACATTGACACTCCCTCACGCCTCCACAATCATCAAGACATCCGATGATTGGGAGCCGCCATGAGTACGTATCCAAGACGTCATGTCCTCGGCGTCACGGCGGGTGTCGCTGCCTCAGCCGCTCTTTCCTTCGCCTCCCCGCCCGACGCCCACGCTGCTCAGGCGGTCGCAGAGCAGAGCCGGACATGGGCGCCCGTGCCCGCTCCGGTTCCCGTCCCCCTCGACAGCCTCTACGACAACGACGCCATCGACACCGCCTCCGCGCGAGGTGGTGACTTCGACGGCTCCGGCTACACGTTCCCGGGCGAGGAACTCCCGGCGGGCCAGGTGGAGGTGGACGGCGTTCCCTTCGTCTTCCCGTCCTCGGCCGCAGGCGCCAAGAACAACGTCGTCGCGCTCGGTCAGCGCATCGACCTGCCCAAGGGCCGCTACATGGCTGCCTACTTCCTCACCTCGGGGAGTTACGGCAACGCCTCGGGCAAGGCAACGGTGCACTACGTGGACGGTTCGACCACGACGGCCGGCCTCACCGGAGCCGACTGGTACGCGGCGGGCGGTTCGCTGTCGGCGCCGTACCGCTACGGTCCGGACGGCGCGAAGGACGAACACAGCGTCGGCATCGGCACATCGGAGGTATGGGTCGATCCGCAGCGCGAGGCGATCGCCATCACCTTGCCGACCACCCACGCACCCGAGGCGAACCAGACATCGCTGCACGTGTTCGCGCTCTCCCTCCAGCCGGTCGCCCAGGGACGCGCACTGATCCTGCGCGACGCCCACTCCACCAACTCGCTCCTGACGTCCACCGGCGCCCAGAGCGTCGAGGCCACTGTCGTCAACGCGGGTACCGCCGCCGTCCTCGCCGGTGACGACGTGTCGGTACACGTCACGGTGCCGGGCGCCCGGACCGTGGAGCCCGCCGCCGTCCGCCGCCTCGACCCCGGCGAGCAGGCACGCGTCCGCATCGGCATCCGCAACCGCACGGGGACGGCACCCGGCACCTCCCAGGACGGCGCGGTGACGGTCACCGGCCGCGGCACAACGGCCGCCACCCAGCGCAGCCGACTGTCCCTCGGCGTCGCCGACTACCAGCCGACCGAGACCTCCCTGTCCGGTCACCAGGCGCCGTACTGGTTCCACAGCGCCAAGTTCGGCATCTTCATCCACTGGGGCGTGTACTCGGTGCCCGCCTGGGCGCCGGTCGGCACGCAGTACGCCGAGTGGTACTGGGACCAGATGCAGGACCCGAACAACCCCACATACGCCCACCACCGGGACACCTACGGCGAGGACTTCGCCTACGACGACTTCATCCCGCTCTTCACGGCGGAGAAGTTCGACCCGCGATCCTGGGTCGAGCTGTTCCGCGACGCCGGTGCCCAGTACCACGTGCTGACCTCGAAGCACCACGAGGGCTTCGCCCTCTGGGACACCAAGGTCTCCGACCGCAACGCCGTGAAGACGGGCCCGAAGCGGGACCTGCTCAAGGAGCTGTTCGAGGCGTCCCGGCGCTACACGCCCGAGCTCCACCGCGGCCTCTACTTCTCGATGCCCGAGTGGTTCAACCCGGACAACCCCTGGATGGGCCACGCCCCGCGCAACCCGTACACCCTCGAACCCGTGCCGTACACCGGATACAGCGCGGGCAAGGACTTCGTGAAGGACTATCAGGCCCCGCAGATGCTGGAGCTGATCCACGGTTACGACCCGGAGCTCATCTGGTGCGACATCGGCGGGGCCAACGACAGCGTGCACGTGCTCGCCGAGTACTTCAACCACGCCAAGAACCGGTCCCGTCCCATCGACGTCACCGTCAACAACCGCTCGGGCATCTCCTTCCACGACTTCACGACGCCCGAGTACACGACGTACGACAACACCGTGATCGCCAAGTGGGAGTCCAGCCGCGGCCTGGACCCGTTCAGCTACGGCTACAACCAGGCCACCCCCGACGCTTCCTACATGACGACGGAACAGGTCGTGCAGAGCCTGGTGGACATCGTCTCCAAGAACGGCAACTTCCTGCTCGACATCGGCCCACGCGCCGACGGCACCATCCCGGAGATCATGCAGACGCGACTGCGTGAGACGGGTCAGTGGCTGCGCACGAACGGCGAGGCCATCTACGACACGACGTACTGGTCGAAGATGGCGGAACTGGGTGACGACATCCGCTTCACCGTCCGCCCGAACCGAGCCTTCTACATCCACTCCCTGGCACAACCGGGCTCACGGCTCACCGTTGAGGCGCCGGTCCCGATCCGCACCGGTGACACGGTGACGATGCTGGGCCACGACCGTCCACTGACCTGGACCCTCAGCAAGGGCGCGCTGGTGATCGACGTCCCCGCGGCGGCCCGTAAGGCCGGGCAGCACGTCTGGGTCTTCAAGGTGAAGTGGAACTCCTGACCGACGACGCCGAAGCGGCAGCCGCCACTTCGCTCACGTGACGTTCCACGCCGGCTCCGCAGGGATTCGCGTCCTGCGCGGAGCCCGGCCTGGTCGTCCCCTCGGCCCTGCTCCCAGGGCGGCGGCGCAGCCCTGGGGCCGATGACGATGACGTTGCGTCTGTCCGCAGCGGTGCTTACGCCAGTGGCTGCGGCGCGATCTCCTTGAGCAGCCCCTCAACGAGCACCTTGATCTCGTCCCGGATCGGGCGGACGGCCTCGACGCCCTGCCCGGCCGGGTCCTCCAGCTGCCAGTCCAGGTACCGCTTGCCGGGAAAGACCGGGCAGGTGTCGCCGCAGCCCATGGTGATGCAGACGTCCGACTCCTTCACCGCGTCGACCGTGAGCATCTTCGGGACCTCGGCGGAGATGTCGATGCCGACCTCGGCCATGGCCTCGACGGCGGCCGGGTTGACGCCGGCGCCCGGGTTGGAACCGGCAGAGCGGACCTCGACGCGGTCCCCGGCCAGGTGGGTCAGCCACGCCGCGGCCATCTGGGAACGGCCGGCGTTGTGGACGCAGACGAACAGCACGGACGGCTTGTCGGACATCAGGAGGTCTCTCTTGTTCTCGCGCCTGGCAGGCGACAGAGGGGCAGGGACACATCAGCGCCCGATGGTGTCAGTCACCACTGATGTGAGAGTATCAGCGCATGCTGACGTCAGTCGACACTGATCTGTTGCGGGTCCTGGCGGACCCGCTCCGCCTCCGGATCGTCACCCTGCTCGCCGAGGAGACGCTCTGCAGCACGCACCTGATCGAGGAGACGGGGGCCAGACAGACCAACCTCTCCAACCATCTGAAGGTGCTGCGCGACGCCGGGGTCGTGGAGACAGAGCCGTGCGGCCGGTTCACCTACTACCGGCTCAAGCCCGACGTCATCGCCACCCTCGCCGGTCAGTTCGCCGACCTCGCGGAGACCGCCCGCGCCACCGCCGAGAACAACGTCAAGCGGTCCTGCCCCTGATCCCGCCGCGCCGGCGACCTGCACCAAGGAGTCCTGTTGACCGCCACCGAGGCCGCCGAGCACGACAGAACCGGGGAGTCCGCCACAGCCCCCGGCGTCGAGCCGCAGCCCGCGCCGGGAGCCACCCCGCCGCGTAACCCCCTTGTCGCCCGCGCCATCGCCGAACTCATAGGCACAGCACTGCTGGTGGCGGTCGTTGTCGGCTCCGGCATCCAGGCCACCGAACTGACCAAGGACGTCGGCCTGCAACTGCTGGCCAACTCCACGGCCACTGTCTTCGGCCTCGGCATCCTGATCCTTCTCCTCGGTCCGGTCTCCGGCGCGCACTTCAACCCGGTCGTCACCTTGGCCGAGTGCTGGACGGCGCGACGCGGGGGCACCGGGGTCACCCTGCGCGAGGCCGCGGCATACGTACCCGCGCAGATCGTCGGCGCGATCGCGGGCGCCATCCTGGCGGACGCGATGTTCGGCAAACCGCTGGTGGAGTGGTCCACGCACGACCGGTCGACGGGACACGTGCTGCTGGGCGAGGTGGTCGCCACAGCCGGCCTGATCCTGCTCATCTTCGGCCTGGCCCGCACCGACCAACTGCGGTATGCGCCCGTGGCCGTCGCCTCCTACATCGGCGCCGCCTACTGGTTCACCTCCTCGACCTCCTTCGCCAACCCGGCGGTGACCATCGGCCGCGCCTTCACCGACACCTTCGCGGGCATCGCGCCAGGTTCACTCCTGGGCTTCATCGGCATGCAATTCGTGGGTGGTGCGGTCGGGCTGGCGCTGGTGGCCGTCATCTTCATGCGCGGACGATCGGCCGAGTGACCACGGGGACGCCGGTGGTGGTGATCCGCGGCGGCCAGGCCGGGCTCACGGCCGGCTACCACCTGCTCCGCCTCGGTCCCGACTTCGTCGTTGGCCGCCTCGGCGACGTGGCGGTCGTCGTGGTCAACCTGACCTACCGTCCGGCGGCCTGCTCACCACCCAGGTCCAGCGACGGTCCGTGAACAGTGCTTGGTCAGGCCACAGCCGACGCGTTGGTCAGCAGCTGCCCCATCGCGGCCAGCACGGACGGCTCGACCCGGTAGTAGACCCAGGTCCCGCGCCTCTCGGAGGTGAGCAGCCCGGCCTCCTTGAGCTTCTTCAGGTGGTGGGAGACGGTCGGCTGGGAGACGCCGACATCAGAGATGTCGCAGACGCACGCCTCGCCGCCCTCGTGTGAGGCGACCGCGGAGAACAGCCGCAACCGCACCGGGTCGCCGAGCGCCTTGAACATCCGCGCGGCCACCTCGGCCTCCTCCGCGCTGAACGGTCGCTCGGTCAGCGGCGGGCAGCACGGCGCCACGGCCTGGCCATCAGCGGGCTCGATCAGCGGCAGCACCTTGGCATTCGACATACGTCTATGTTGACACACATCGAACCAAGCGGGTGAGGGCCGGGCATGGTCAGCCTCGGGCATGGACCCACGGATTCGATAAATGTCTATGTTGACGCTCATCGAATCAGGTGCCATGCTGGCCGCACAAGCCATCGATGAACGTCGAAACACCGAGGAGTCGACCGTGAACGCGCCTGCCACCACCGAGCTGCCCGTCGTCGTGGTCGGGGCCGGTCCCGCCGGACTCGCTGCCGCCGCCCACCTGGTCGACCGCGGCATCACCCCGCTGGTCCTGGAGGCCGGCCCGGTCGCCGCAGCGGCGGTGCGCGAGTGGGCGCACGTGCGGCTGTTCTCCACCTGGGGCGAGGTCATCGACCCCGCCGCCGAGAAGCTGTTGGCCCCCACCGGCTGGGTGAAGCCGGACGCTGCCACCTATCCCTCGGGCGGGGACTGGGCCGAGCAGTACCTCCAGCCGCTCGCCGACGTCCTCGGCGATCAGGTTCGCTTCGGTGCCACCGTCACCGGCGTCTCCCGCGCGGGCCGGGACCGGATCGTGGACGCCGACCGCGATGCCCAGCCGTTCGTCGTCCACGTCGCCCATGCGGACGGCCGTGAGGAGCGGCTGTTCGCCCGCGCGGTGATCGACGCCTCCGGCACCTGGACCAGCCCCGGCCCGGCCGGCGCCAGCGGCCTACCGGCCCTCGGTGAGAAGACCGCGTCCGACCGGATCACCTACCGCGTGCCGGACCTCGAGGACCCGGCCGTCCGCGCCCGTTACGCGGGCAAGCACACCGCGGTCATCGGCTCCGGCGCCTCCGCCTTCACCGCCCTCGCGTACCTCGCCGACCTCGCCACGTCCGACGACGGCACCGGCACGAAGGCCGTGTGGATCCTGCGCCGCGGCATCTCCGGCTCCACGTTCGGCGGTGGCGAAGCCGATCAGTTGCCCGCCCGCGGCGCCCTCGGCCTCGCGGCGAAGGCGGCCGTCGACAACGGCTACGCGGATGCGGTCACCGGCTTCCGCACCGACGCCATCGAGCGCGACGCCGACGGCCGCCTGGTGCTCGTCGGCGAGGACGGTCGCCGCCTGAACCCGGTCGACGAGGTCATCGTCCTCACCGGCCTCCGCCCCGACCTCTCCTTCCTTTCCGAGGTGCGCCTCGGCCTCGATGACCGCCTGCAGGCCCCGACCGCGCTGGCCCCGCTCATCGACCCCAACCAGCACTCGTGCGGCACCGTCTACCCGCACGGCGTCAACGAGCTCTCCCACCCGGAGAAGGACGTCTACCTGGTGGGCATGAAGTCCTACGGCCGCGCCCCTACGTTCCTCGCAATGACCGGCTACGAGCAGGTCCGCTCCATCGCCGCCGCCCTCGCCGGAGACCAAGAGGCCGCCGAACGCGTCGAGCTGACCCTCCCGGAGACCGGCGTCTGCGGCGGAGCGGGCCTCTTCGACGCCCCCGAGACCGCACAGGACGGTGAAGGCGGCGGCTGCTGCGCGGCCCCCGCCACCCTCCAGATCGGCACCGGCGCCCCGGCCTCCTCCGGCGGCTGCTGAACTCCCCGTCCGGGCAAGGACGTTCACCGCGCCCCGCGGACTCCTCCACCTACTGCTAGGCCCTCCACGGGCCCGGCCGGCCCCAGAGCGTCCGCAGACGGTGACCCTGCCCGGCCCAGGACCTTGAAGCATTCCTCTTCGCCGCCGACCGCAGGGCTGAAGCACGCTTGCACAGGCGTTCCGGGGCCGGCCACGCTCATGAGGGTGTGGACGTAGGTGTCCGCCTCCCTGCGGGTGGTGACCTGAGCGCTGTGGAGGGAACCGTGCCGGCCCCCCACCCGCATCTCGACACGGTCCTTCACGACGGCGCCCCACATCCGGGCCCAACTCGTCCCGCACTCCTGGCTGTAGCGGATCTGGACAAAGGCACCGGTGGCGGTCTCGTGTTCGGCCAGGGTCAGCGGCTCGGCAGCGCATCGCGTCGCAATCGGGTCCTTGTCCTGACAGGCCGTGTGCCGACAGAGCGGCCCGGTGGCGGCGGCGGGCGTGGGCGACGGTGGCACCTCCTCGCGGTGCGTGGGAGGAAGGTGGGTGAGGACGAGCGCCCCGAGGGCGACGGCACAGATCGACACGAGGGCGGTGACGATGTTCACGCGGCGGTGGCCGGTTCGGCTGGTGCGCATGTGGTCGGCGTCGCTCGGAGCCGTCCCGCCGGTGGCGGTGTCGGGTGGGACAGTGGCGAAACCCGGGTGCGGTGTGTCCGTTCCGATGTCCGTGCGCTGTCGAACCGGTGCCCCCCGTGTCGGCCCGGTGTCCTCCGTCCGGTCCGTGCGGGCGATGTCCAGAAGTGCCAGCGGATGGTCGGCGGGTTCGCCGGCGAGACGGCACAGCTCTTTGACCGCGCTGCGCGGTGGCAGACCCTTGCCGTTGAGGTAGCGCTCCCAGGACGACTTGCTGTAGGTGGTCGCGTTCGCGAGCTGCGCGAGACTCAGTCCGGTGCGCTGCCGCAACCGCTGGAGTACGGCGGCCAGTCGCGCGCCCGGTGGTGAGGGTGCGCCGATTGTCATCCGCGCAACGCCTTCCACGAGCGCGGCCCCAGCATGCCGTCGACGGTGAGGCCCGCGCGCTCCTGGAACGTCTTGACCGCCCGCAGCGTCAGCGGGCCGAACATGCCGTCGATCCCGCCGGGTGAGATGCCTGCCCGGCGCAGCAGGCACTGCGCCTCGGCGACGTCGGCGCCGGTGGCGCCGTAGACGATCTCGGTGTCGCGGCCCTTGTTGATGCCCGCCGACCAGCGGCCGTCGAGCCGTGAGATGCGGCATGTGTAGGAAGGCGGCGGGGAGGTCACAGTCGCGCGGGGCGAAGCGGTGACGGCTGCCCGGCCGGCTTCGTCGTCAAGACGCACCATGAGCAGCAGCGCCGCCGAAAGGGCTACGACCAGGGCGGCGATGCCTGCTGTGAGAGCGAGGTGCGGGAAGCGACCGGGGGCCGGTCCGGTGGCACGGGGTGGCATGCGTGCGGTCGCTGCGGCCGGTGGTCCGGGATGCGGGGTCGTCGTACTGGTCGATTGCTCCCCTTCCCGCTCGCGCTGCTCGTTCTGCCGCTGTGCGGCAGGCCTCGCGCGGCGGTCGTCCCGGGAGTCGATGGCGATCTCGTGCAGCGCGAGCAGGGGGACGGGGTCGGTGCCGGTGATCCCGGCCAGTGCCTCCACCGCCTCCCGCGGGGGCAGCGACGTGCCTCCCAGGTAGCGCTCCCACGACTTGGCGCTGTAGCCGGTCTTGACCGCGAGCTGTCGCATCGTCAGCTCGCTGTGGTCCTTCAGCAGGCGTAAGCGAGCCACCAACTGCCGTGCGCTGGGGTCCAGTTCCGCGGGCAGCGTCCTGGAGCGCGGCATGTTTCCCCCAAAGCGGTCATCAGCATGGTCGTGTGCGTGAACAGCGGCCCCCTCCGCTCCTGCGCATTCTGCATGAGCACGCCACATCTGTCACAGCTGTCCCACATCACCGTCCCAGCATGCGCTGTCGCAGCAGGTCAGCGGGGTGGTCGTCCCGTAAGACCGCCACTTGGGCCGCAGCCGTGGCCGCCGTGCCCGAGCGCCAGGCACCTTGGTCCCGCCACCTGGCCCGCTCGGCGTGCCAGGTGACCACCCCACAAACGAAAGAGGAACACATGCGACCGAACGCTCTGGGCAGGACCATCGCCGGTGTCATCGCCGTCGTCGGACTCGCCGCCGGCAGTGTGGCGACCGCGGGCACCAGCTTCGCGGCGACCACGAGCACCGCGCAGACGACGGCGGTCACCCAGCCCGCCGCCGTGGCCGCGACGCAGAACTTCGGTCTGACCGCGGCCGAGGCCAAGAACGTCCAGGACTTCCTCGCGGACCACTGGGGCTACACGGGCGCCATCGACGGCCAGCTGGGCACCAACAGCTGGAAGGCCTTCCAGCGCTGCCTCGCCACGTACTGGGGCTACACGGATGACATCGACGGCGACCCGGGCCCCAACACCATCAAGGCGCTGCAGCGTCTGCTGAAGGACTCCTACGGCTACACGGGCGCCATCGACGGCATCGCTGGTTCGGGCACTCGGGCGGCGTTCAAGCGATTCGCCGCCTGACCGGTACGACCCGCCCGACCGCTACGACCTGCCCGTCCGGGCCGATCGTCGAGTGACCGGCCGCGGCCCGTCCTTGCCCCGCAAGGACGGGCCGCGGATGCGCGTGCCCGCTCCCCCGTCCGAGCCGGTTCCGAACCCCTGGGAACAGCGACGGCCGAGCGTCCCGGTTCCTCGGCGTCCCTCCCTCCCACGCCCCACGCTCGTCTCGAGAAGGAGAACCGCGCCGCCATGGGAAGACCCGCATTCCTCGTTCACACCGAAGACGAAAACCCACCGCATCGGGCCCCGCACCGCACCCGGCCGGGCTGGCGGATCCGCGTCGGAACCTTCGCCGCCACGGCGGCCATGGTCTCGGCCGGCATCGTGCTCGGCGCCGGCCCCGCCTCCGCGGCTCCCGCCCCGATCAAGCTGACCTCCGCGTCCTGCCCCAACGAGATAGTGCAGGGCCAGGCGAGCGGCTGTGTCACCGAGTTGCAGAACCTGCTCAACGCGCACGGCGCCGGTCTGGTGGTGGACGGTCAGTTCGGGTCGGCCACGCTCTACGCGGTCCGTGAGTACCAGGCCGCCACCGCGATCGCGGTGGACGGGCGGGTGGGCCCCACGACCAAGAGCAAGCTGTACGCGACCGGCGGCTCGGCGCCCGCCCCCGTCAACCTCAACTCCTCCTCGTGCCCCGCGAACATCGTGCAGGGCGCCAAGGGCGGTTGCGTCACCGAACTCCAGCGGCTGCTCATCCACCACGGATACGCGCTCGACGTGGACGGCGACTTCGGCGCAGGGACCGCGAGCGCCGTCCGCAGCTTCCAGTCCGCCCACGGTCTCACGGCCGACGGCCAGGTCGGCACCAACACCAAGCGCGCGCTGTACGACACCGACGAGTCACCGTCGACGGGCCTGGACCTGAGGTCGGCGTCCTGCCCGGAGAACATCGTGGAGGGGCAGAGCGGCGGTTGCGTCGCCACGCTCCAGTCCCTGCTGAACGGCAAGGGACAGAGCCTCGCGGTCGACGGCAGCTTCGGACCGCAGACCCTGGCAGCCGTGAAGGCGTTCCAGTCCGCGAGCGGCCTCACCGCCGACGGCCAGGTCGGCCCGAACACCAAGGCCGCCCTGTACTCCAACATCGGCGGTGGCGGCGGCAACGGCGCGCCCGCGCCGATCAACCTGAACTCCGCCTCCTGCCCGAACGAGGTCGTGCAGGGCCAGCGCAGCGGCTGTGTCACCGAGTTGCAGAGCCTGCTCAACCACCATGGTGCCGATCTCGCCGTCGACGGCGACTTCGGTCCGCTCACCGACAGCGCCGTCAGGGACTTCCAGGCCGAGAAGGGCCTCTCGGTCGACGGCCATGTGGGGCCGAACACGAAGGCCGCCCTGTACGGTGCGGTCACCCCACCGTCGTCGCCCCCGCCCGGCGGCGGATACGCCAAGATCCTCGACGTGGCGGCGGCCGAGGTGGGCACGGTCGAGGGCAGCGCCCGCGCGAACAGCTACGGCTCGTCCGTGGGACTGTCGCTGTCCACCAGCAACTACGCCTGGTGCGCGACCTTCGTGAGCTGGGTGGCCAAGCAGACCGGAGCCAGCTCCTACCGCAACTCCTACGTCTCGGGCTGGGTCAAGCAGGCGCGGGCCGGCAACTACCACCTGTCGGTGACCACCAACCCGCAGCCGGGTGACATCGTGGCCTTCGACTGGGACGGCGGAAGCGACTTCACCGGCGGCAACGAGCACATAGGTATCGTGCGCACGGTGTCCGGAGGGTCGTCCTTCACCACCGTCGAGGGCAACACGAGCAACCCCAACGGCGGCAGCGACGGCGTCTACGTCAAATCCCGTGCCACGAACAGCAGTTACGACGTGGTCTTCATCCGGGTCCGCTGAGCCGAACTGCCGGAGTCCTCGGCGGCCTTCCCAGGACTCCGGCACCGGGGGATATCAGCCGAGTTCCAGATCGGCACAGCGTGCAGCCTGCGCAAGGGCCAGGCATCCCAAAACCATGGTCACCGGGCGGCGTTGTGGGGAAAATGGCCGTCATGACGTACGAAGGCTCCTCCATCGACCCGTCCAAGCCCAGCATCGCCCGCGTGTACGACTATCTGCTGGGCGGCAAGGACAACTACGCCGTGGACAGAGAGATCGGCGACGTGTTCAAACGCGACCTTCCCGGCTCGGTGGCCATCGCCTTCGCCAACCGCACAGCCCTGACCCGCGCGGTCGGGGAGATCGTGAAAACCACCGGCATCCGGCAGTTCGTCGATCTGGGCAGTGGCCTGCCGACCGCCGACAACGTCCACCAGGTCGCGCAACGGCACGAACCCGAGGCACGGGTCGTCTACGTCGACATCGACCCTCAAGTCCTTGTCCACGGTAGGGCGCTGCTGGAGAAGGACGAGCGGACCCGGGTCGTCGCGGTGGATGTACGCAACCCCGAAGGCATCCGCACCCACCCCGACACCCTCGACTTGATCGACTTCACTCGTCCCGTCGCCGTCATCTTCAGCGCGATCCTCCACCACGTGAACGACGACGAGGACCCGGCCGGTATCGTCCGCTACTGGCGCGACAATGTGCCGTCCGGGAGCTACTTCTTCATCAGCCACTTCCGCTCCGGCAACAACCCGGAGACGCGGGAGGCCGAGAAGGTCCTCCAGCAGACGTTCGGCCGCGGCCGCTGGCGCACCGATGAGGAGATCGCCTCTCTCCTCGACGGTCTGGAGATCCTCGACCCGGGTATCGTCCCCGCTCCCCTCTGGCGCCCCGACCAGACCGACACCCCCTGGAACGACAGCGGGGAACGGCAACTCACGGTCTGGGAGCACCTCATCGCCGCCGCCCTCGCCCGCAAACCCTGACGATCCCGGTCGACGCCCTCGCTACGGCCCTGGTGGCGGACCACGAAACGGGCGCCTCGCCGCAAGGTCTCAGCGGGTGTTCAACGCTCCGCCCGGCGGGCCAACAGGACCGAGTCCTCGGCCTCGACCGGCCCACTGTCCCGCTTGAGCGTGCGGGTGCGCTGCTCCACGACGACGGGCTCGAAGTCGTCCGGGAGACCGGGGAGGAGTTCCGCGGCCAGGAACATCGCCTTGCGGTGGCTCTCGGAGAGCTGCGTGAACTCGTGGGACGGTGCGTGGCCGACCACCAGGAGCAACCCGCCCGGGGCGACGGCGGTGGCGAGCCGGCGGGTCACCTCGACCATGCCGCCGTCGGGGGCGTGCAGATAGTGGCTCGTGACCAGGTCGTACGAGCGGTCGCCGGCATCGAAGGTCCGGGCGTCCACCCGCCACCAGTCGACATGGTCGGCCACGCCGGCCTGCTCGGCGTGGCGGGCGGCGCGGGCCAGGCCCTCGGCCGAGAAATCGGCGCCGGTCACGCGCCAGCCCTGGTCGGCCAGCCACACAACGTCCCCGCCCTCGCCGCATCCGACGTCCAGAGCCATGCCAGGGGTGAGCTCACCGGCGGTGGCGACGAGCTGCGGATTGGGCTCGCCGCTCCAGAACCGCTCCTGCCCCGCGTACCGCTCGTCCCAACCCACCGGCTCGAACATCGCGGCGGCCGCCTGCTCGTCGTGCTCGCCGCTTCGGCCGTGCTCGTGGTGACCTGACACCGGATGCCTCCCGTTGCTCGTGATGCTGTGCCGCGTCGCCCGCTGATCATCCATCCCTGACCGGTGTGCGGGACGCGTGGTCGATGGTGCTCGGACTCGTGCCGATGCGCACACAAAGTTGCGAGACCGGCAAACGGCACGGCTCTCCTGGGGCCACCATGGGGCGAGCCGTCGGCAGGGGCCGTTCGGGGGGAAGACGATCAGGCGGGCTTTTCCTCCTGGTTGGTGATGAAGTCGGCCGGCACCTGGGGACTCCAGATGGCTTCCGGGCAGTCCCAGTCGTTCGCCTGCCAGTTCTCGGTGATGCAGTCCATGTCGCTGGAGTACTCGATCCAGCTGCCCCAGGGGTCCTGGATGTAGTGGAACAGGTTCGAACCGAGGGTGTGGCGGCCCAGGCCCCAGCCCTTCGCGTAGCCCACGGAGGCCATGTTCTGCGCGCCCCGGGCGATCTGGTCGATGTCGGACACCATCCAGCTGGAGTGGTGCAGGCCGGGGTGTGACGCCGGGACGAAACCGAACACGTGGTGGTCGCCGGGCCCCGCATTCATGAAGACCGGTCCGCCGATGATGCGGTCCGACAGGCGCAGCCCGAGCATGCGCGCGTAAAAGGCTTCGGAGGCGCCCACATCGGTACTGAAGATCAGCATGTGCCCCAGGCGCTGGGGGCGGGTCTCCTCCCTCGCGTTCAGCCAGCGAGCCTGATCGACCCTCCGGACGCGGTCTCCGACGTTGGCATCCTGCGCGTCCGTGGTGCCGAACTCGCGCCAGGGCGCGATTCCCTCGTCACGGAGGTTGATCAGGTTGCCCTCGTGATCCCGCAGCCACAGGCCGCCGGGCACCTGGGCCGGCGCATCCAGCAGCTTCAGCCCCATGCCCTCGATGTGGCGCTGCCACTCCGGCAGGGAGCCCGGTTCGACCGCGAAGGCCACGTGGTGGAGCCGCTTGACCGGCCCTTCCATGAGCACCGTCTGGTCCTGCTCCCGGCCGTCGCAACGGATCACGACCGCGTCGCCGCGTTCCACCGTCTCCAGTCCGAACGCGTTGTAGAAGCTCGCGCCCGTATCCAGCGAGGGCACTTGGAGTCCGTAGTGCAGGAGGCCTTTGACACGCAACATTCTGTACTCCTCATGGTTCCGGTGGATCCGCGTCCCTCACGCACCACACCTGGATAAGTGTGTACACCCTTCGAGCGCTGCGTCTAGTGGCGGAGCGGACATTTTGCACCCCTTGGCCGGTAGCCCACCCCTTCCGTGGACCAATGTGTATGCACTATGGTTCTGCTGCCCTCAGAGAGCCGCGTGTTGGAGGAACCCATGAAACGTCCTGAATGGTCACTGGTGCAGTACCGGGTCGACGACTCGGAGAAGCTCTCCGTCGGTGTGAGCGTCGGGGGGAGCGTCGTACCGGGGCCACCCGGGACGGAAGGTCTGTCTCTGATGGAGGTGCTGGGCCGATGGGACTCACTCGTCCCGCTCCTACGGGAATGGACTCCGGCGGCTTCGGACGTCATCGCCGAGGCACGACTCGCTCCCCCGCTCACCTACCCGGGCAAGGTGCTCTGCGCCGGCGCCAACTACTGGGACCACTGTGCCGAGATGGGCGTCGAGCCCCCTGACGAGCTGGGTGAGCCGTTCTTCTTCCTCAAGCCGCCCACGACGACCGTGACCGGACCGGGAGACCCTGTGCCGCTGCCGTCCTACCCAGGCGCGCGCGTCGACTGGGAGGCCGAACTCGCCGTCGTCATCGGCCGCAGCGGCCGCAATCTCACGCCCGAGCAGGCCCTCGATCATGTGGCCGGCTACCTGGCGGCGAACGACATCTCTGCCAGAGACCGGCTCACCGCCCCCAAGCCGGTGGGCAAACCGTTCACCTACGACTGGGTCGGCCACAAGGGCCAGGACGGCTTCTGCCCGCTCGGCCCGGGAGTCGTGCCCGCCTGGCTGGTCCCCGACCCTCAGAACCTGCGGATCCGGTTGAGCGTCAACGGTGTGGTGAAGCAGGACTCCTCGACGGCGCAGATGATGGTACCGATACAGGAAGTGGTCGCAGCGGCCAGCCGCCTCACCCGACTCGAGCCCGGGGACGTCATCCTCACCGGCACGCCGGCCGGCGTCGGCGCGGCGCGCGGGGAGTTCCTGACCGCCGGCGACGAGGTCGTCGTAGAGATCGAGCGGATCGGTCGCCTGGAGAACCCGGTGGTGGCGTCATGAACAGTACGGCTACTGAACTGGGCTGGCCGGACCTGCTGCCCGTGCCCGAGACGATGCGGGCCATGGTGTTCCACCGGTTCGGACCACCCGAGGTCCTGGAGCGGGCCACAATCGACGCGCCCCGGCCCCGCCCGGGCGAGGTCCTCGTCCAGGTCGCCGCGGTCGGCATCGGCCGACTGCTCGACCTCACGGCCCGCGCGGGCAACCACCCGTACGCCAAGATCCAGCCGCCCCACGTGCTGGGCGCCGACCATGCGGGCGTCGTCGCCGCCCTGGGAGACGGTGTGGACTCCGTGCGGGTCGGGGAGCGCGTGGCAGTATTTCCCGCAGTCGCCTGCGGCAGCTGCGCCTTCTGTGTGGAGGGCCGCGAGGAGGCCTGCCCCGACCTGGAGGTGATAGGCACCCACCGCCCCGGTGCGTACGCCCAGTACTGTGCGGTGCCCGCGCGCAACGTCCACCGGGTCCCGCAGGACATCCCCGCCTCGATGGCGGCATCCCTGGCGCTCGTGGGCGCGGTGGCCGCCAACCAGCTGACCCAGGCGGGGCTGCGCCCCGGACAGTGGGTACTTGTCCAGGGCGCCGCCTCCGCCCTCGGCTCCACCACCGCCGTCTACGCCCAGCATCTCGGCGCGAGGATCATCGCCACCTCGCGCTCGGCGGAGAAGCGCGAGGCTCTGGCCGCGGCGGGCGCCGAGCTCGTGCTCAACGCCAACGACCCGGACTTCGTGAACCGCGTACGCGAGGCCACCGGCGGTCACGGGGTGGACATCGCCGTGGACAACCTCGGTGACCCGGCGATCTGGGACGCCACCCTCGACACCCTGGCCCACGGCGGCACCGTGGTCACCTCGGGTGCGTTCCTCGGCGGCAAGGTTCAGGTCGATCTGCGGCGCCTCTACTCCGCCTGCCACCGCATCATCGGAGTACGCACCGGAAACGCCGCCGCGGTCAACGCACTGTGGACCGAGGTCGAGCACGGATTCCGCGCAGTCGTCGACCGTACGTTCCCCATCGCCCGCGCTGCCGACGCGCACCGCTACATGGAGGACGACAGCAACCTCGGGCGGGTGGCACTCACCCTGGGCCCCGGGGACTGGGACGCGTAAGGACCCCCGGCCGCGGACCGGACCTCAGGCCTGACCGTTGCCCGCGATCCCCAGCGCGGTGCGCGTGGCCGCCGGTTCGTACTCCGGGGCGATGTCCGCCAGCACGTTCAGAGCGGTGCGCGCGAGATGACGGGAGATCACGCGTACCGCTTCGTCCTTGTCGCTCCGACGCAGCGCCTCCAGCAGCGCCTCGTGCTCCGAGTGCGCCCGGGCCCATGAGTTGTGTATGCCCAGTTGCGCCAGTCGGATGTAGCGCTCGCTGTGCTCGCCGAGCGAGACGAGCATCCGCTGCAGATGCGGTGCCACCGACTGCGTGGCGATGCGGTGGAATTCCTTGTGTGCCGCGTGCCAGTCGTCCGGACGGTCGTCGACCGACAGTTCCTGCATGTGCTTCAGTGCTTCGCTCATGCGCTCCAGATCGCCGGGCGCGAGCGACTTGGCCGTCACACTCACAGCGAGCGATTCGAGCATGATGCGAGCCCCGTAGACCCCGTCCAGGTCCTCGGGGTCCACGGTCCGCACCCTCGCCCGCTGATCGGGCTGTGCGTCGATGAGCCCTTCTTCCTGAAGAAGCCGGAACGCCTCGCGCATCGGAGTGCGGCTGACGCCCAGCTTCCGCGCCATCTCGGCCTGGAGCAGCGCGGACCCCGGCGGCAGTGCACCGCTGAGGATCATCTCCCGCAGGCGTCCGTGAACGTCAAGGGCCAGTCGGCGTCCGCCTGGGGCCGACCCGGGTGTCCCTGCCGTCGGTTCGAACGTGACCTGCCGTGCGTCGCTGCCTTCGGCCGCCGACCGTGGTTCCTCAGGGGCCTCGCCCCTCCTCCTGCTCATACCCGGATTCTACCCAGGTGTATGCAGCTGCCGTACGCCGAAACCGGCAGGGAGAAGTCCCTGCCGGTTCGATCCCATGTCGACCGCTCCGGAATGAGGGCGCACTGTATCCACTACCGGAACATGAGCGACTGGAGCGGGCAGGAGGGCTGCCAGGCAGGAGTGAAGCGACGGCGCAGGTCGGCCACCGCCTGGAGGCGGCGCAGAGTCACGTCGGGCGAGGTGGACAGTCCCGCGGGCCCGAGGAGACCGGGTGCCGCGGCCCGGGCGGCACTCTCCGACAGGCCGTGCCGTACCAGCGCCGCTTCGATGCCCGACGCCCCCGAGGTCAGAAGCTCTGTCGTGCTCCGGCGGCAGACGTCCAGGTAGGCGCGGATGTGGCGGGTGGCGGCATCGGTGCGCGGCGCCACCACCACACCGGTGAGGATGTCGGGTACCACCTGGAGGTGGCCGCCGAGGCGCGGATATCCCTTCTCCGCGGCGAGGACGTCGAAGGGCGGATGGAGGGTGGTCCCGTCGACAGTGCCCGTCGGCAGTGCCTGGAACCTCTGCAAGGTGCCGCCCACCGGCACGAGTTGGCCGTCGGTGACCGGCGCGCCGGCGACGTCGGCGAGTACGGCCCGCAGGACGAACGCGAAGGCGCTCTGCGCGTTGTCGACTGCCCATCGATCCGTCGCCGCCGGGGAGCCGGGACGTCGATGCACGGCGAGTTCGCCCATGCCCTCGGCCTGGACGGCCACGGGGTCCCGCTTCAGCAGTCCGCGCAGGAGGTGGTCGGGAGAGGTGTGCATGAGGTCGTAGTCGCCGTCGTTCCAGCCCGCCATCTGCTGGTCGGAGGAGGCGACTTGGACGAGGTTCACCTCCAGTCCCGCTTTCAGGAAGTACCCGGAGTCGAGGGCGTTGTAGAGATGGACAGCACCCGCACCGGGGAAGATCCCCACGGTCAGCCGTCGCGTGACAGAGCCTTCTGAGCCTTGCATGAGACCGCTCCTTCGAGTCAGTGGAGATCGCCCGGCAGCCCGGCAGCCCCGTCTTCACCATCATGCAGCAGAAGTCCCAGATGTGCATACACCTTAGGTCACAGTGCTACATCAAACCGGACTTACAGAACTGTTTCTTGCACTCCACCCTTTACAGGCCCGTGACAGTGTGCACACTTAGCGGTGCGAGGCGAGCCCACACGATGTCTCCCGTACATCGAGGCGCCCCACCCGAGCGAGAGAACCCTCACCGAATCAGCAGAGCCATGTGAGAGGAACCGTCATGCACGAAGACAGCCGCAGAGGAAGTCGTGGCCATGCCACCTGGCCCCCCGTGACACTGCTGGTACTCGCGATCTGCGGGATCACCGTCACAGCCGACGGGTACGACGTCGTCGTCTACGGCGCGGTGATTCCGTCCCTGCTCCACGAACCCGGGTGGCACCTCACTCCCGCCGGTGCCGGTCTGATCGGTTCAATCGCCCTGGTCGGGATGCTCATCGGAGCCACGACCGTCGGCACGCTCACCGACACCCTGGGCCGGCGCAGGATGCTGATCGGCTGCCTGATCTGGTTCTCGGTGATGACAGGCCTGTGTGCGACGGCCACCTCTCCGGAGGTGTTCGGCCTCTTCCGCTTCCTCGCCGGCCTCGGCCTCGGCGGCGTACTGCCGACCGCGAGCGCGCTCGTGGGTGAGTACTCGCACCCCAAGACGCGCAACCTGGTCTTCGCGACCCTCTTCAGCGGCTTCCCCCTGGGCGGCATCATCGCCGCCCTCACCGGAATCTTCGCGCTGCCCCGGTTCGGCTGGCAGGTGATGTTCCTCGTAGGTCTCCTCCCGCTTCTCCTCGTCCTGCCCCTGGCCATCAGGTCTCTGCCGGAGTCGATCACGTTCCTCCGGGCGAAGGGGCGGCACGCCGAGGCGGACAGGATCGCCGACCGCTGGAGCATCACCTCGCCCGACGCGCAGCAAGGCGTCCCGGCGCCGGAGCAGACCCCGTCCGCTACCGACTCGGGCAGCATGTCGCCGGTACGCGCCCTCTTCTCGCGCAGCTACGTCGTGGCGACGGTGTGCTTCCTGGTGATGACGTGCCTGTGCCTGTTCATGATCTACGGCTTCAACACCTGGCTCCCGGAGATCATGCACCGAGCCGGCTACTCCGCGGGCTCCTCGCTCGGATTCCTCCTCGTGTTCAACATCGGAGCCGTCATCGGCACGCTCATCATCTCTCTGGCGGCCGACCGGTTCGGCTCCAAACCGATCATCACCACCACCTACCTCGTGTCCAGCGTGGCCGTCATACTGCTCAGCCTGCGGCTGCCCACGACGGTGCTGTACGCGGCCGTCGCACTGGGTGGCGTCGGGGCGATGGGCACGCAGTCGTTCGTCCTCGCCTATGTCTCCAAGCACTACCCGGCACGTGTGGGCGCCACGGCGATGGGCTGGACCCTGGGGTTCGGCCGCCTCGGTTCGATGCTCGCCCCGCCGCTGCTCGGGCTCATCATCGGAGCCGGGCTGGCGTTCCAGTGGAACTTCTACGCACTCGCCGTACCCGGCGTCCTCGGCGCCCTGCTGGTCGGGCTGGTTCCCCGCACACCGCAAACGGCCGCCGGCTACGGGGGTGTGGGAGGAACCGCTCGTCCGCTCGCGGGGCAGACGTGAGAAACGCACCTGGCGTGACGGCCGTTCGGCCGCCTCACCCTCGCCACCGATAGGACCGCGCATGCGGGCAGGGCCTCGGACGAGGCCCTGCTGCCGCCCTACTCGAGACCGTCGGCATCACGTACGCCGGTCTCGCAGCGCGGGGGCGGAAAGTGGCAAGCGCGCGGACGCGTACGTGCGTTGCGCCGTGGCGGACGCGTGCGTCCGGCTTGATCTCGGCGCCCCGATACGGTCCTGACGCCGGGGCACGCCGTCGTCGCGGCCGCCAAGGCAGAGGGCGATGACCAGACGGGCGAGCCGACCCGGGACGGCTGGATGAGGCTGCGGGAGACCGTGCACGTGTCGCCGGGTGTCGACCTCCAGGAGAGCACGAGCCTCTTTGCCTACGGCAACCGCAGGTGCTGCGCCGGCCGCCGGAGACGGGCATCGAACCGCACGCGCGCTTCGGTCACCGGGTCCGCTCGAGGACGGGGCGCGTCAGCGGACGCCTGCTGTGTCGAGCAGGGTCGTCACCGTGGGTGCGATGAGCCCGGTCAGGTTGTCGGCCTGGATTCCCGCACGGGCGCTGGCGCCATCGAAGATCATGATGAGCTGGCGGGCCAGCAGGTCGGGGTCGCTCGCACCGCCCTGTTCGGCCTCGGAGCGGAAAAAGCCGGTCAGGTCAGCTTTGATCCGGTGAGCCACCTGGCTCGCGGGGTGGGCCTGATTCTTGAGCTCGATCTGCACAGCCAGGTACCGGCAGCCCCGGAACTCGGGGAGACCCGCCTGCGACTCCACTCGCTCGAAGACGTGTAGGATCCGCTCGCGAGGTGAGCGGCCATCGTCCGCCGACGGCAGGAGCGAGGCCACGAAGTCAGCGGCGCGCTCCTCCAGGCTTGCGGCCAGCAGTTCGTCCTTGCTCTCGAACAGCTGGTACATGGAGCGCTTGGACACCCCCGCCGCCTTGCACAGCGCCTCGACGCCGATGCCGACACCGTCTCGGTAGGTAAGCGTGGCCGCTGCCTCCAGCAGCCGCTCTCTGGGACTTGGCTTCACTTTGGTGGTCATACCGCGAGGTTAACTCGCATCGGACGAAATAGAAACCGATCGGTTTCCAGAGAGTGTCGGGCAGGCGACCGGCGCTGTGTGGATGCCTAAGGGCACTCAGAGGCTCGGCGCGGCCGCGAAGAAGAGGCCCTCGCCGAGCCGTGACGCGTCGTACGCGCCGGTTCCGCCAGGCCGGGGCCGCGGTCTTCTCGGGCTCCGTCCCGACCGGGATGCGGTGCAGTCCCTTGCGGTCGTACCAGCCGGTCACACCGAAGCCGAAGAGGGCGGCCGCCGCGAGGCCGACGGCCATCATCACCCAGCCCCGGGTCAGACCGGCGTCGGCCTGGGCGTCGTAGTGGAGGATCGAGCGGATGCCGCCGGTGATCTGCCGCAGCGGCTCGAACTCCGCCAGGAAGCGGTAGAAGCCGGGCAGCGTCTGAAGCGGCGTGGTGGCGTTGGCCGTCGGCACCGCCATTCCGATGAAGACCAGAGTGACCACCAGCATGCCCGGCGTACCGAACACGGCGAGGAAGGTGAGGGCGCCGATCCCGGTGACGGCGATGGCGCACACCGAGTACAGCCACAGCAGCGGCAGGTGTGAGGCGTCCATGCCCATGAGACCCACTGCTCCCGCCATGACCAGCGTGCCCATCAGGAGGGACAGACCGGCCATGAGGGTGCCGGCGACGGCGAGGGTCTGCACCCGCGTGGCCCGGATCAGCGGGCGGTGCAGGCGCAACGCACGCCGAAGCCCTGGCCGTGCAGATCCGCGTCCTGAGCCTGCGGCATGCGGTGCTGACGGCTGTGGCCGAGCGCGGGCTCACTGCCGAAGAGACGGATCTCATGCACAAGCCGGCCCAGCTCTCCGAGGATGAGCGCCGACGTCTGATCGGGGACTTCCTCGATGCAGCCTTCGACAGTCCCGACACCGATGCCCGACAGCCCCCAGGCGGAGCAGCTCCGGGCGTGGGTGGAGTGGGCCGAACTGGCCACAGACCCGGATTTCCGCGCCGGCGTAAGGCGGTTGGCCGAGGACCACGCGGCCGAACAGGCGCAAGGCGACACCACGGGCCCGCACCGCGACCTCGGTGCAATCGTCCGTGACCGGGTCGCCCCCGCCCTGACGGCGGGCATCGCCCCGGCCTCGCACCAAGCTGATCCGATCGTTGCGGCGCTTGCGGCTCACAATGCACACACCCTTGGCCGCCCCGACGAAACCGAGCTGCGCCGCCTGCTGCTGGCCCGGTGGGAGAGTGTGGGCGACCCGCGCCGGGATCGGTACCTCGAGTTGCTCGCAGTGATCAACGGGCCTGCTCCGGAGAGCCTGGTGCCGCTGTTCAACTGGTCCATCGAGGCCGTGCGCGTCCGAGTGGAGCGGTAGTGGGCCGGGGCTCGTCGGCGTGGGGGCGGAGCACTGCCGCATACGATCGGCAAGTGAACGACCCTCGTCCTTCGTCCCTGGTGCGGGGAGGACGTTGCTGCCCTCGTCGACGTGATCCGGGATCCCGCATGTGTCGAGGCCGTACCCGCTCTTGTGCGCCACGCGGCACGAGGCCGGGCTGTCGACCTGGTGCAGGAGTTCCAGACGCTCCAGCGCGTCGCCTCGCATCGCCCTCGTTGTCAACGGTCGAGCCGGTGCGGCGCCGCCGTATTTCCCCCGCGAGGGTCATCTGCACGTACAGCGCAGGGGTGCCTGAGATCTCTTCGGTAAGGCTGCTCAGGCGGCGGAGTCCTCGGGGCGGCGGACCTCTGGGTGCACGCCGTCCGCCCACACGTAGACGTAGTCCCACCACGGACTACAGCCAACGGGCCATCCGTATCGGCAAGTTACCCGAACAGCTCCCTGACGAGCCGAAGTCAGGATCGCGGTGACCTGGTCACCGCGTGGCCTCGGCCCGGTCAGGGAGGAGGGCGAGGAGCTGTTTCGTGTGGCCGGGCAGTTCTGCCTCCGCCAGGCCAGTGACGATGTCGCGCAGCGCCATGGGCTGATCGACCAGGAGGGTGTCGTTGGACAGGAGCCGTGCGGGCGCTGGGGTACTGAGCTCGGCGTCGCTGAGCGCCGCGCCTCCGGCGAGTGCGCACAGGGCGGCTGCCTGGCCGCCGATGCGGTCCCTGAGCCCGGCGTTGCCGCCGGCGTGCGCGATGGTTTGCTCGATGGTCCAGGTGTCGAGGGCGATCCGGTTGTCGTACGTCGTGTTGGCGCCCGCTGCGATACCTGCGACGGCGGCGATGGTGGCGGCGCTGATGAGAGAGACGTGCGCCAGGATCTGGTCGGCGTTCCACTCGCCGTCCGGCGGGGCGGGTTTGGGGTCGTCGGCGTTGGCCACGGTGGCGGCTGCGTCGAGCAGTGCGCGGTAGGCGTCCTGGAGTGGGGCGGTGTCCAGCATGTCTGCACCTCTCTGTGCGGGCGTATGCGGGATGGACAAGCGGGCGGGGAGTCGCGGCTCACGTGTGGGCGGGGGACATCTCCCAGGGCGCCTGCGGCAGGACCTCGCCGGTCTCCAGCATCGACTTGAGGTTCGCCAGCACGGCCGGCCAGCCGGCCGAGATGCCGCCCAGCATCTCCTGGTTGGGGAGGTTCTCGTGGGTCACGGTGAGGCGGACGATGTCCTGATGCGGTTCGACGAGAAAGGTGACGACCGACGGCTCTCTCGGCGATTCCGCCTCGGGGGCGTCGTCAAAAGTGATGACCAGCCGGGTCGGGGGCTCGGTCTCCAGGACACGGCCCACCACGTCGATCTTGCCTGACCCGTCGGCTCGCCGGTGTTCCCAGGCCGAGCCCGGCTGCCAGTCGGAGACGTTGGCGTGCCCCCAGTAGCGCGCCGTCAGGTCGGCGTCGGTCAGGGCTTGCCACACCTGCTCCGCACTGGCGCGGATGTAGGTGACGTATACGTAGTCCGACACCGGTGTGGGTGCGTTGGTCATGGCGTACTCCTCTGCCTGGTGCTTGATGGCGCTGATCGCTTGCAGGCGGGGTCTGTCGAAGCCGGAGATCCAGCGTTCCTCCATCTCGTGGATCGGGGCCGGATTGAGGTAGTGCAGCCGCTCCCGGCCACGCCGTACCACGGTGACGAGGTTGGCCCGCACAAGGATGTCCAGGTGCTGCGTCGCCGACTGGCGCGCCATGCCGAGTCGCTCGCACAGTTCGCGCAGAGTCTGCCCGTTGTGCGCGCGTAGCCGGTCGAGCAGGAGCCGCCGGGTGGGGTCGGCCAGCGCCTTGAACACCGAGTCCATCGCTGTTGGTTCGAGGCTCACACTCCACATTATGCAGGTATTCACCTGCCTATCGTCAAGGGGCGAGGCCGGCCGCGCGAGCCGAGCGCAGCGATGTGCGCGGACGGCCGGGGCCGCACCCGATCCACGGCGCCCCCCCTTGGCAAATCCACGCTCACCGAGCCGGCCTCGGCAGGCGCCGAGGTGACCGGCCTCCCACTGCCGGCGGCCCGGCAGTTCGCCTCACCCCGGGACGCCGCGCTCGACCTGCTGCGCAGGATCGCCACTGCCGAACATGGCCTCGCCGTGTTCCTGCGGCAGCGGGTGTTCGGTGTGGGGCGCATGGCCCTCTCGAACACGGAGAAGGCGGCACGCACGGCCCGGCAATCATGCGACAGGGCGCCGGTCCGCGATCGTCCAGCAGTCCAAAAATCGCGCGGAGTGAGTGCTCACTCATTGACGGAGTGAGCACTCACTCCGTAACCTCGCAGTCATGACAGCACCCAAGGAGAACCAGACCACCCGCCGCCGCGCCCCCGCCATGTCGCCGGAGCAGCGGCGCTCGATGATCATCCAGACCGCGATCCCGCTGATCGCCGAATTCGGCGCCGCGGTGACGACCGCGAAGATCGCCCGCGCCGCAGGCATCGGCGAGGGAACGATCTTCCGGGTCTTCGCCGACAAGGACGAGCTGCTGCGGGCCTGCATGGCGGAGGCGCTCTCCCCCGAGCACGCGATCCGTGAGCTCGACGCGATCGACCTGTCCCAGCCGCTCCCCGACCGGCTCGCGGAGGCGGCCGAGGCGCTGCAGGCGCACCTGGCCAGGATGGGCGCGATCGCGGGCTCGCTGGGGCATGGTGGCGGCAAGCACCCCGGTACGGTGCGCGGCGCGGGCCGCACCGAGTCGACGACCCGTCTCCGCGCGGCACTCGCGGATCTGCTGGAGCCAGACAAGGCCGCCCTGCGCCGGCCGCCCGAGCAGATCGCGGCCCTGTTCTTCGGGCTGCTCTTCACCCAGCCGCGTACGGACGACGAGCCCGACCTCACCCCACAGGAGCTGGCGGAGGTCTTCCTGCACGGGGCGCTCTCCGAGGGCGCCAAGTGAGCGTGAGGAGAAGGCGCCTGGCGGCGGCGGCCCTGGCCGTCCTGGCCCCCGTCCTGGTGTGGCTGGTCGCGGACCCACTGCTGGGGCACCGGCTGCGGATCACCGATGGCGAGCAGACGCTCGACATCGGCGCCGTGCCTGTGGGCTTGCTCGCACTGCTCGCGTCGCTCTCCGGCTGGGGACTGCTGGCCGCCCTGGAGCGGTTCGGGGCGCGGCGGGCCCGCGCCATCTGGACCGGGGTGGCCGGCGCCGTACTGGCCGTTTCCTTCCTGCCGTTCCTCGGCGACGGCATGGACAGCGGCACCCGGGTCTCCCTCGCTCTGATGCACCTGGCAGTGGCGGCGGTGCTGGTGCCGGGGCTGGGCGGCTGGTCCCCCGGGGTGCGATCCGATACCGCTAAGGGGTGACTGCCAACACCAAGTACGCCGCGAACAGCACCAATACAACCGTTCGGGAGGGTGTGAGACCCCGGCGTGGACCGTGGGCGACGGCGTGTGGGTGCTGATCAGGCCGCTGCCGCCGCCGCGACCGGATCGGTCACCGGGCCCTCGCCCGATGGACGAGCGGCCGTAGGACTGCCCCACCATCGGCCGAGTCGCATCAGCGACATCCCCGGGTCGGCATTGTCGGATCGCCCAGGATTCGGGCCGGATCGCGCCCCAGGACCGGACGGGCGGGTGCAGCATCGGTCGGTTACGAGCAGGTCATTTGCCGATGCCTTGGGCGAGGAGACTCTCGGCGGTCTCCGCGATGGTGTCGTCGATGGGACGTGCCCGCCACCCGAGGAGCCGCTCCGCCTTGGCGCTTGTGGCGTCGAGATCCCGGCCGAGCTGGTGCCTGAGCAGTCGCAGTTCCGGGTTCACTGTGCTCAGGGCGCGTGCGAGCCATACGGGTAGTTCACGGGCCGGCGCCTTGGCTGCGCGCTCGCCCAGGCGGTCGCGCAGAATGCGCGCGCTCTCGACGACGCGCAGGCTGTGCCCGGCGATCGCGAGGAAGCGCTCGCCGGCAGCTGCGGGATCGGTCATCGCGCGCAGGTGCAGATCCGCGACGTCGCGCACGTCGACGAAGCCCATCCCGAAGGGAGGGCATGCAGGTACCCGCCCCTCGAGCATTCTGCGGACCAGACGCAGGGATGGCGGGTCGTCGGGGCCGAGCAGCGGCCCAAGGATGCCCACGGGATGAACCGCGGTCAGTTCCAGTCCGCCACCTTCTTCTTCGACGAACTGCCAGGCGGCGCGCTCGGCGAGCGTCTTGGACCGTTGGTAGGGCGGGATGTCGCTAGCGACGTTGGTCCAGTCCTCCTCGGTGAACGGGGTCGAGCGCCGGGGGTGCCCGATCCCGATGGCGCCGAAGGCGCTCGTCAGGACGACCCGACGCACGCCGGCGTCGCGGGAGGCGCGCAGCACTCGCACAACGCCCTCCCGCGCGGGGACCACGAGCTCGTCGTCGTTCGCCGGTGTATGGCGCAGGGTCGGCGAGGCGACGTGAAGGACGAAGTCGCAGTCGGCGACGGCGTCGTCCCAGCCGTCTGCGTGTTCGAGGTCGGCGCGTACGACCGTGAGGCGGTCGTCGTCGAACGGTGCGGCCGCGTGAAGCCAGGAGCGCAGTGCCGGCTCACGCTTCGGGTCGCGGACGGTGGTGCGGACGGTGTGGCCGGTGTCGAGCAGGGCCAGGACTCACCGGCTCCCGACAAGGTGAGGTCCCGTGGTCCGTTCAGACGCCCTCGAGAACAGGGCGCGCATCCTCGCTGCCGCGCGCGAAGCGCTCACAGCCGACGGCAACACGTCGATGAACCAGATCGCCCAACGGGCCGGAGTCGGCGCCGGCACCCTGTACCGCAACTTCCCCACCCGCGAGGCGCTGGTCCTGGCCGTCTACCAGGACGAGGTCGACCGCATCATCGGCACCGTGCCCGACCTGCTGGCCGGGATGCCACCGCTGGAAGCGCTCCGTCACTGGACGACCGATCTGGTCGATGCCATGCGCAGAAAGCACGGCCTCGGCGACGCCCTCAGCCCGAGCGCACACCTGGCGATCAGCGAGCAGAGCTACGGCCCCGTCATCGCGGCGATCACCGAGATCCTCGACGCGGGCAACAAGGACGGAAGCATCCGCGCGGACGCCGACCCCGGCGACTTCCTCCAGCTCACCGCCGCACTCTGGCGCGCCGCGTCCAGCCCCGAAGACCGGGCTCCCCGCATGCTCGCGCTCATCCTGGACGGACTCCGCACGCATCGATAGACGCCGCGCGCCCTTCGTGCGGGTGGCAGGCGCACGCCACTCGGCCAAGAGGACGGTGGCGTCCTCGTCGAGCCGACCGTGGGGTCTGGCGTTCGAAACGTTCGATCAAGATCTCGTCGAGCTACCGGAGAGAGGTCGCTCAGTCGGCGGCGCCCGCGATGTCCAGGAGCTGCTGGTGGAGTCGGGGACGGGCGAACAGTGCGGCTCCGGTGTCGGTCCGGTACTGGCCGGTGAGGTGGCTGAAGGTGCCGCCGGCCTCTTGGACGATGGGGATCAGAGGGGCGATGTCCCAGGGACCGGCTCCCAGGAGGAGGAAGGCATCCAGCTGACCGGCTGCGACGAGGAGGGCGCCGTGACAGGTGCCGGATCCGGCGGACGGTTTGCGGGGGTCCGGCGCGGTGGGGTCCGCTGCGGTCCAGTCGAGCAGCGGTCGGACCTGCGAGACGCCTCCGGCCAGTTTCGCGGCCACGATGTGTTCCTGCTGGTTCAGTCTGGACGGGGGCGGCCAGATGCCGACAGCTGCGTTATGAACACTTGCGCCGTCGGTGAGGACCAGCCGGTGCGCCGGTACAGCCGGCTCGGAGGGGCATGGCCCGGTCCAGGAGCCCGAGTCAGGCCTGGCCCACCACCGGCGGCCCAGAGCAGGGGCGGAGACCATGCCCAGGGTGACGCGGCCGTCCTCCTCGACAGCGATCAGTGTGCTCCACTCCGGTTCTCCGGCGAGGAAGCTCGCGGTGCCGTCGATGGCGTCGATGATCCAGCGCCGTCTGCCATGACCATGGGCGCCGAACTCCTCACCGATGAACGCGTCCTCGGGATGCTCCTGGCGGATCAAGGTGCGAAGGACGGTCTCGATCTCCCGGTCAGCGTAAGTGACCGGGCTCCCGTCGCTCTTGGTCCGGGCTCCGAAGGCGGCAGTCGAGAAGTAGCTTCGCGCGATGGCATCCGCTTGGTCGGCGAGGCAGTGGGCGAGTTCCAGGTCTGCCGGGTTCATCACGAGACTGCTCTTCCCACCCTGGTCCGCTGTTGAAGTGCCGGACAGAGCGTGCAGGTTGGCCGAGTGCCGGACCGCATAGTCGACTACCTCGGTCCGCTGCTGGCGCTCCTTGCCAGACTGACTGACGCGCTGACCCGACCGACCAGCACCTCGTCCCGCGGCGATCCGCCTGCACCGCACACTGCGGGACCGCGGGCTAGCGTTTGCCGACGGTGTAGGTCAGGTGGGTCACCCGGGACGATGCGTCAGTCCGGGTCTGTTCGAGGGCGAGGCGGTCCGGGTCCACGCGGTCGAACAGGCGGATGCCGGTGCCGAACAGCACGGGTGCGAGCGTGATCGAGAACTCGTCGATCAGGCCGCTGTCCAGGTACTCCTGGATCGTCTCGGCGCCGCCGGCGATGCGCACGTCGCGGTCAGCGGCTGCCTCGCGGGCCTGGTCGAGGGCGCTCTCGATGCCGTCGTTGACGAAGTGGAAGGTGGTGCCGCCGGGCCGCTCCCACGGGTCACGCCTGGTGTGTGTGAGGACGAACACCGGGGTGTGGAACGGTGCCTCCTCCGGCCATGCCGGCTCACCGGCGTCGAACATACGCTTGCCCATGACGCTCGCACCGGTGCGCTCGTACGTCGCCCGTGCGATGTCGTTGTCGAGTCCTTCCTCGCCGCCCTCGCCGAGCTTGAGGTTCTCCCGGAACCACCGTTGCGGGAACGCCCACGCCTGCAGTTCCGCCCACTTCGACATCCAGCGCCGGACGCCCGGGTCGTCCTGCTTGTCGGGTGAGAAGACGTCCTCGGGCGGCACGGGCTCGGGTGCCATGAAGCCGTCGAGCGACATCGTCACGCTGAAGAACACCTTCCCGGCCATCAGCTCTCCGCTCCCTTCGGGCTGGTCTCGTTGCGGTCGGCGTCGTTCCGGGTGAGTTCTGCGACGTAGGCCGCCAGGTTGCTCAGGGTCTGCCGACCACCCTCGATCGCGTGGTACTTCTCCACCGCCTCGTCGCGGAGTTCCTTGCTGGGGAACACCGTGCGCATCACGATCCGGGTCTCGTCGCCGGCCGGCTCGAAGGCCAGGAACGACTCGAAGGCGTTGGGATCGTCGCGGGACTCACCGTGCAGCAGCGCGATCCGCTCCGGCGGGACGATCTCCCGCCAGGTGATCCACTCCTGATAGTCGGTCCCGTCCGGCCCGTGCATCACGAAGTCCCAGGCCCCGTCGACGCGAAACTCGAAGGAACGCGTCGTGGTGGTGAACCCTTCCGGCCCCCACCACCGCGACAGGTGCCGGACCTGCGTGAACGCCTCGAACACCAGCTCCCGTGGGGCGCCGATGACCCGGGAGATCACGATCTCGCGGTCCGCGATGGTGTGGTCGGGCTCAGCGCCGCTACTGGTCGTAGCCATCCGTTGGTTCCTCCTGCCTCGCCTGTTCCAGGTCTCGCACGTACTCGTCCAGCCGGTCGAAGCTCTCGCTCCAGAACCGCTCGAAGCCGCCCACCCACTCGTGGACCGGCCGCAGCCCGCGGGCGTCCAGGCCGTACAGCCGCTGTTTGCCCGCCCCACGGACCCGCACCAGCCCGACCTCCCGGAGGACCCGCAGGTGCTTGGACGCCTGCGGCTGGGTCATCCCCAGGTCCCGCGCGAGGTCGGTCACCGGGCGCTCGCCGCTTCGCAGCAGCAGCAGGATCTCCCGCCGCTGCGGTTCGGCGATCGCGTTGAACGCGTCCGAGGTCGTCGCCGCTCGTGCCATGACGCCATCATATGCCCATATGGGCATGCGTCAATGATCCGTGGTCCGGCCGCACCACAGGAGGACTGTGTGACGAATGGCGGGCTGAAACCGTCAGGCAGGCGGAAAACCGCGACACGAGCCCCTCGGTCCTGATCGGGACAGGGCCGGCGGCCTGGTCCCGGCTCGGCCATGCCATGCGGGCCGATCAGCCGGCTCGCCATCGGTCACGGTGTCGCGTGCCGATCCCCCGCCCACCCAGGACCCGACCTCACCTACGAGGTCGGACCCTCCGCGCGTCTTCGGAGTCACTGCCGTCGGACGTCCGAGCCCGCATGCAGGCCGTCACCGATTCGGTCTCGTGCGCCGCGAAAGCCCCACAGCAGCCCGAGACCTGCGATCGCACGCAAGGCCGTGGATCACGCCGACACCGGTGCCGCCCCTTCAGGCGCGACCTGGTCGGCCACCACCCGTCGCCGCCGTACCGGAATGCCCATCGTCGGGTTGCCGACGCTCCAGGCCGCCCCCTTGCAGACCAGCTCCTTGTAGCGGGCCGCGAAGCGACCGGTCAGGGCGTGGTCCACGGAGCGGTCGTCGGCGGTGACGAACTGGATCAGGCCCTCCTTGCGGCCGAGAGAGATGCACTGGTTGAAGTAGCGCAGCGGAGCGCTCGGCAGCTTGCCGCCGGTCAGGCGGGCGGCGATGGAGTCGGCGGCCTGCCACGCCATGGGGGTGCCAGAGGCGCAAGACATGCGCAGCGGCTTGTCGCCGGCGCCCAGTGCGTGACCGGCGTCGCCGATCGCGTACACGTCCGGGTGCGAGACCGAGCGCATCGTCGCGTCGACCACGATGCGGCCGGTGTCCGCGAGTTCGAGGCTGGTGGCCGCGGCCAGCGGGTGCACCACGAAGCCCGTGGTCCAGACGGTGACGGCAGCCGGGAGGGTCCGGCCGTCCGCGGTCGTGACCTGGTCCGCCTCGACCGCGGTCACCGCGGCGTTCTCGTAGACCGAGATGCCGAGCCTGTCGATGACGTTGCGCAGGTGCGCGCGGCCCTTCGGGGAGAGCCAGTCGCCCAGTCCGGCGCGTGTGACGAGCCTGATGTCGAGGTCCGGGCGGGCCTCGGCCACCTCTGTCGAGAACTCCAGGCCGGTCAGGCCGCCGCCCACGACCAGGACCGTCTCGCCCTCGGCGAGCCGGCCCAGGCGCTCGCGCAGCCGGAGCGCGCCGGGGCGGCTCGCGATCTGGTGGGCGTGCTCGGCGACGCCGGGCACGCCGTTGTCGTTGCCGCCGCTGCCGAGGGCGTAGACGAGGGTGTCGTACGGCAGTTCCGCCGTCCCCTCGGCGCTCTCCACCGCGACCGCCTTGCGGTCCACGTCGATCGACGTGACCTTCGCGAGCTTCAGTTCGACTCCCGTGCCCGCGAACATCTCGCGCAGCGGGCGCGGCTTCAGGTCCTGGCCCACGGCCAACTGGTGCATCCGGACCCGCTCGACGAAGTCGGGCTCCGCGTTGACGAGGGTGATGGCGACGTCCTCACGGCGCAGCCGCTTGGCGAGTCGGCCTGCCGCGATCGCTCCGGAGTAGCCGGCGCCGAGAACGATGATCCGGTGCTGCATTTTCCTGCTCCTGTCTGCGCGGGTCCGGTGCCTTCTGGTCCGGTCACGCCCCTTGAACCGGGCAGCCAGCCGATTCCTGACAGGAGGCAAGAGTGACCTGCGTCACACAATGAGTTCAGAGGGCCTCGGTCAGGACCGGAGGACCGAATTCGCCCGCCGCCCAACGCTGCGTCGCCCGTTCCAGCTTGTCCGGGTTGACCTGGCTGCGGACCGCGACGATGCCCTCCTGTGTCCGCTCCAGGCACATGATGCCGAAGACACGGCCGTCAACCACCGCGACGACCGCAGGGCCGCCATTGACCGTGGCGGCGTAGAGGTCGGGGGAACCGCCGGCCAGGTTCCTCTTGGCCGGGGCCGGCTTGAACAGCCCGCGCAGGAACTTCGCCACCGCGCGTGCGCCCTCGAAGGCACTGGCCCGGGCCGGCACCTTGCCGCCGCCGTCGCCCACCGCGACGGCATCCGAAGTGAGCAGCTTGATCAACGGCTGGGTCTCACCACTGGTCGCCGCAGCGAGGAACTCCTCGACGATCCGGCGCACGGCCGCCTCGTCGATCTCGACCCGCGCCCTGCCCTGCGCCACATGCTTCTTCGCCCGGTGGAAGATCTGCTGGCTGGCCGCCTCGCCCAGGTCCAGGATCTCGGCGATCTCACGGTGGGAGTACGCGAATGCCTCGCGAAGCACATACACCGCCCGCTCGTTGGGCGAGAGCCGCTCCAGAAGAACCATCACGGCATACGACACCGACTCGCGCTGCTCGACCGTCTCCGCCGGTCCCAGCATCGGGTCCCCTTCGAGCAACGGTTCGGGCAGCCACTGGCCTACGTAGGTCTCGCGACGCGCACGGGCCGACGTGAGCTGGTTGAGGCAGAGGTTGGTGAGTACCTTGGTCAGCCATGCCTCGGGCACTTCGATGCGCCCGACGTCGGCCGCCTGCCAACGCAGATACGTCTCCTGTACGGCGTCCTCCGCCTCACTCGCCGAGCCGAGCATGCGGTAGGCGATTGCCTCGAGACGCGGCCTGGCCGCCTCGAACCGATCCACGTCGCTGAAGGTCAGGGCCATGCCGGGATCCTAACCGGCGGAGTGCGGTTTCTCGGTCGTACGGCCGTGCGGGACGGGCAGATCTGCAGGACTGCGAGGCTGCGGCTCTTCCCTGTACATGGTCCGCCCTGCCACCTTGCGATCCGGCCACTGTGCACCGGACATGGCAGCCATGACCTTGGCACCGAACACCAGAGACTGCTCGCGGGGAACAGCTGGCTCGGGTTGTCCGTAGTATCTCTATGCCAAGGCAATCTGTGGCAGTTACGGCATCGGCGCTGCCAGTGCAGCCCACGCTGCCCGGTTCAGCGTTGCGCTCCGCCTTTGCGTCACGGCCGCACACCGAGGAAAGGCCAGCATCATGTCCGAGAGCACGACCGACACCACGGGACTGACACACCAGTACAGCGCCCAAGTAGCCGCCGATCTCGAGACCAACCTCAAGGAGCAGGAACGCATCGGCGGTGACATCGCTGCCCTGCAGCAGCAGTTGGCCGCCCTGCAGCATGATCACAGCGTGCTGGTGAACATCCAGCAGGCGCTCGGCGTCACACAGACGACCAAGGAGCCCACGCCCGCGACGGAGACCGCCACGGTGCCGTCTCCCCGGCAGAAGGCCAAGTCCGCACCGCGCAGCAAGCAAACCGCACGGAAGTCCACCGCCGCGCGGGAAGGCACGACGGCCAAGAAGTCCACCGCCGCGCAGGAACGCCCGACGGCCAAGAAGTCCACCGCCAAGTCCGAGACGAAGGCGGCCCAGCCCACCTTGGTGGGGCTCATCCGCCATCACCTCACCGAGCAGGGCGAACCGCGCTCCGCTGCGGAAATCTCCGCCGCGCTCGGCCAGGCCCATCCCGAGCGCGACATCAAGACCAAGGTCGTACGCGTCACCCTCGAGGGGCTCGTGGCCAGGAGCCAGGCCCAGCGCACCAAGCAGGGTTCCTCCGTCTTCTACACCGCACCGGAAGCGGAGACCAAGCCGGGGGCCGAGGCTCAGCCCGAGGACACCAGCAGCTGAACTTGCCGGAGCGGGACGGCTCATGGGGGTGTGTCGCCGTATCGGGCGCGGGTCGTCCCCACCCCGCGAGTGCTGCGGAGCGGCCGGGGTCGGCCGGGCGGGGAAGGGTTCCGCGTCCCGGTACAGCCCGCCCGAGTCGCCGCGGGCGGCACAGCCTCGGTCAGTTCGGCGAGTCGGTACCCGGCTCGCTCTCCAACTGAGCAGCCATCCGCAGGCAGATGCCGGGCAGTTCCGGGGCGTTGCGGATCCGGTCCTCGGCGTCGATGCCGGCCACCCCTCCCGCCGTCCACTATGTCGCCAGCAGCCGCCTCGCCACCTCGCACTCCGGAGCCATGGTTCTCGGGGCGGCGCGCCGTACGGCCACCGTGGCTTGTTCGATCAAGGCCGACGCCAGCAGCCAGCGGACTCCCGCACCGGCCTCCACGAGAAAGCCGGCGTAGATCGCCATGCCCAGATGACCAGCCAGCGTCCCCCGGCGGGGTGCGCCGTTCACCATTGGTCATGTCCGCTCACCCCATCGGGCTCCAGCCGGGCATCACGAGCTGCGGTCGAGCCCGGTGCGGTTCCCGCGCCGCCCGTCGGCAAGGGCGTGGTCCAGGGTGTCGTGGACGGGCACCACGTCATCGAACGCGACAGTGCGCAAGACCGCGCGGAGCCGTCGGCGGGTGGCCACCACCCGGACGGGAACACCGCGTTCACCGGCCTGTCTGCGGAAGAAGCCTCGTCAGGGCACATCAGCAGTGTCTGTTCGCCGGCGACCGTGAGGTCGGGCCCCAAGAGAAGTCCTGGCCCTTGGTGGCAGCTCGCCGCGGCGCAGTCGGCCCGGGCGTCAGCGTCGTCGGGGTTGCCGCGGTCGCCTCTGCCACGGCACGCCGATCACGGGGCATCAACGACACTGCGGCAAGTGCCTCCGGTCCGGACGCCGAAGGGGGTGTCCCGGAGGGCGCCACCGTGCCACGGGCAGAGGCCATGGCGGCCCCGTTCAGCGCCTCCAGCACTGTCTTGTCCTGCTACGGCTGCCACAGCTGGAATCACTACAACCCGAGGCCGGTCACACGTGGAAAGCCTGCCGCCCCATCGGCCCAGTTCACTGTGCGCGGGCGACCACGGCTGCCGGTGCCGATGTCGACGAACCCCTCGCCCAGCCGAGAACCTTCTCCTCCCCGGGCACCGCGCCACGCAGCCTGTCGGTCAATCGCGACCCGCAAGACGAACTCCGGCCACGCCCTCACTGCTCGGGTTCCGCGCCGATGAGGACGAACGCCACCGTGGCCGGTTGCCCGCTGCGGTTGCGCCAGGCGTGCCGGGTGCCGTTCTGGATCACGATGTCGCCCGCCGAGAGCGGGGTGCAGTTTCCGTCATCGAGTTCGAGGACGATCTCGCCGCCGAGCACGATGCCGTAGTCCACGGTCGGCGTCGCGTGCATGCCGTCGGGCTCGATGAGTTCGGCGATACCGGGCGAGTCCGCCCGCTGTTCCCGGTCGAAGGCAACTGGGTCGAACGCCGGGTCGGTCAACGCGGCCTCCGGCGGGAAGGTCAGGATGATGAACCGGGTGCCGCCGGGCGCCGGAAGAAGAGTGGTGACCTTCGGTGTGGGATCCTCTCCCGTCCTGCTGACCGGTTCGCCGGGGTCGGTGGCCCACGGCAGTCGGGACACCCAGCCCGGCAGGCTGGTGAATTCCCGGCTGCGCGGGATGGGGCCGTCGCTGACGACGACCGACTTGCCCTTCTCGTCATGGCCGGTGACGACTCTGCGCATGGTCTCTCCTCCTTCGGTCTGCCGGATCCATCGGACGACCGGTCAGGCGGGTCGGTGGCGGTCGGTCTCGGCCTGGGGCTGGGTCTGGGTCTGGGTCCGGACCTCGGTCTCGGTCTCGGTTTCCGTCTCGGTCCGGGTCTCGGTCTGACCCTCCAAGGCAGTCACCCAGGCGTCCAGCACACCGGCCACCGTGGCAGCGGGCGCCCGCAGCAGGGCCGACGCCACCGTCCTGACGAACAGCCGGTGCCGGCCGTCCGTGAGGTACTCCACCGGGGACTTGCCGTCCACACGGGCGAGCAGCAGTGCCGGCAGCAGCGAGGCGGTCCGTGTCTCCAGGGACGATCGGGGTTCCCAGTCGACTTGCCGCAGGTACTGCTCGGCCAGCGCATGGGCGGACCCCAGGATTTCGGCGCGGCGATTTGGCACGACGAGACTCTTGAGGAGCAGGTGGTTGACGCAGAAGGCCAGATCGAAGGCCGGGTCGCCGTACCAGGCGCACTCGGCGTCCAGCAGCACGGGCCCCGACGGGCCGACGAGAATGTTCTTGGGGCTGACGTCGCCGTGCACCAGGGCGAGGCGGGTGCCGGCCGTGCGGTCGGCGAGGCTCTGGAGGATGTCGGCCAGGCCGGGGTGCGCCGCTGCGGTGGCCAGAAGGTACGGCTCGATGCGCAGGGCGTGGAAGTTGGTGTCCGTGGCGAACTCCGCGGCCAGGACCTTGTCCCCCGCGCTCGCCGCGTGCAGGGCGCCGAGGACCTCTCCGACGGCCGCCGCGGTCGCCACCTCCACCTCGCCGGCCAGGAGTTGGGACTTCCACATGGGGTACGCCTCGGCGGGCAGGTACGCCATCGCGAACAGGCCGGCTTCGGGGTCGTGTGCCAGCAGTTCGGGCACGCTGTCCGGCCGGTGCAGCGAGGCGAACCGCATCCACGCCCATTCGTAGGCGTTGCGTGACACCGGCGCCTCCCAGTCGGCCGCGACCCGCAGCCGGGCGAGGGCCCGCTTGACGCACAGGGAGCGCCCGGGCAGGTCCACCCGCCACAGGTCGGAGGAGACCCCTCCGGCCAGCGGCGTCCACTGCGCGGCTTCGCCGGGACGTGCGAGCTTGTGTGCGGTCAGGAAATCGGACAGGACGGGGTCCGGGTTCTCCGGCGCCGCTGTGGGGCTCATCGCCGGTCACCCGGTCCGGCAGGCAGGCCGCCGGGGTGGTTGCAGGGGTGTGCCGGGGCCTCGCCCGCCAGGATCCGGACGACCTCCTCGGCGGCGCGGCGGCGCAGTTCCGTGACCGAGGCGTCGGAGGAGAAGGCGACGTGGGGGGTGAGCAGCGCACCGGGCTGGTCCAGCAACCCGGCGGGGACATGGGGCTCGCTCTCCAGGACGTCGAAGGCGGCTCCGTCCAGCTGACCGCCGTCCAGGGCCTTGATGACCGCGTCGGTGTCCACCAGGCCGCCGCGGCTGACGTTGACCAGCAGCCCGCCCGGCTTCATCAGCGCCAGCTGATCGGCGCCGATGAGGTGGTGGGTGTCGGGTGTCAGCGGTACATGGAGGATCACTGCGTCGCTTCGGCGCAGCAGCTCCTGAAGATCCACCACCTCGACTCCGGGGGCGTCCTTCGGAGGATGAGGGTCGTGGGCCAGGATCCGGCAGCCGAACGCGCCGAGCTTGCGGGCGGTGGCGCGTCCGATCCGGCCGAAGCCGACGATGCCGCAGGTCAGCGTGGACAACCGGCGCAGCCGGGCGCCTGCCGGGTCCCAGCGACCCCTGCGGACCTCGCGGTCGAGGACGGCCAGGCCCCGCGTCCAGGCAAGCACCATGCCGACGGCGTGGTCGGAGACCTCGTCGACGCAGTAGTCCGGCACGTTGGTGACCCACACGCCCCGCTCGGTGGCGGTGTCCACGGCGATGTTGTCGAGGCCCACGCCGAGCCTGGCCACGATCCGAAGATCGGGGGAAGCCTCTACGGCGAGGGAGGAGACGGGCGCCCAACACGTGAGGATGCCGGCGGGCCGGTGCTCGGCGACCAGCTCCTCGATGGTCTCGGCCGAGGCGGGTTCCGCGGGGCCGGACACCAGGGTGTGGCCCGCGCCCTCGATGACGGATCGCTCGACGGAGTCGTCGGGCCAGGCGTAGTCGGTGAGCAGCACGGTGTCTGGGCGGCTCGGTGGTGTCATGGCAGATCGTCCTCGCAGAATCGTACGGCCGCCGTGAACGACCGGGCGTGAAGCCCGGTCGCGTCCGATCAGCAGGTCTGAACATCGCCCGGGAGGGCGGCCGTCGGCTTGTCCGATGGTCCACGGCCGCCATGGGTGCGGGTGAAGAGTGTCGCCGGCGCTCTCCGACTCGTGGTCGGAAGGCGCCGGCACAGGCCCCTGGAACTGGGTCACGCGATGCCGGGGCACGTCGAATCACTTTGTCACAGCCACGTTGTGCTAACGATAGCACTATGGGTCTGCGAATCGTCAAGAACGCGGCCTACGGCGGCTCACCCGCGCCCCGCTCCCCAGGCCTGCGGCCCCACTCATCACAGGAAAACGGTGGAATTCCAGGAAATCCGTGCGTACGTCTTGACGCGCCGGGCGCATCCCTTCATGGTTTCAGCCAACCCGACCGTGCGGCCGACACGTATCCGCACAAGGTCCGGTCGTCGAAGACGCCATAGCCACGGACGTCCCGACGGGCGCATTCCGGCTGAATTCCGCGTGCGGTGTCCGACCGCGCGATGGCCGATCGCCCGCATTCCGTCAGACGGCGCCGATTTCGCCGTCGCCGACTCGAGTCCGTGTTCAGCTCACCGCTTCTTGTCATCTCCGCACGGCCTCCGTGCGGAGATGGATCCGCCGCGGCCTGCCGTGGCCCATTCCTCATCAGGAGCCGCTATGACTCACGCAGCGCAAGCCGACACCAGTGCAGTGCCCGTCAAGGACACACAGGAAAGCCGCCGGCCCCCCGTCTCCCGGACCATGATCGGCGTGGGCTTCCTGTTGGTGGTCCTCTCCTACATGGTCAACGCGATGGACCGTCAGGTCTTCCCTCCGCTGCTGCCCAACATCCGTGCGGAATACGGGTTCTCCCTGGAACAGGGCGGCCTGCTGGCGACGAACTTCACCCTCGGCATGGCCCTGGCCGGCCTGCCCGCGGGGTATCTGCTGGACCGTTTCCGACGCAAGACCGTCCTGCTGGTCAGCATCGTCATCTACTCCCTGGGCACGATGGCCACCCCGCTGGCGACCGGCTTTGCCGACATGACCCTGTACCGGGTGGTCTCGGGCTTCGGTGAGGGCATGCAGTCCGCGGCGATCTTCGCGGCTATGGGGGCCTTCTTCGTCCAGCGGCGCGGCCTCGCGTTCGGCTTCATCGGCATGGGCTACTCCGTCGGCGTGTTCGTCGCCCCGCTCATCGGGGTCAAACTCGCCGGCGCGCACGGCACCTGGCACTCGCCCTTCTACCTGTTCGGCACGGCCGGGCTGCTGATCGCCGCCGCCTCCCTGTTCTTCGTGAAGGCCGGTCTGACCGAGCACTCCGCCGAGAAGGCCGTCTCCACCGCGACCTACGAGTACATGCCGGCCTCCGCCTACAACCGCAACACCATCGCGCTGGCCGTCCACTCGGTCGTCAGCGGTGTGGCCATCTACGGATTCCTGGGCCTCTACCCGACGTACCTCATCACCTCGCTGCACTACTCCTCCGAGCAGGCCGCGCTGGCGATGAGCTTCCTCGGTTTCGGCGGCATGACGGCCCTGTTCGGCGGCTGGCTCGGCGACCGTGTGAACCAGCGCAACCTGCTGATCCTGAGCCTGCTGGCCGTCTCCGCCATCAGCGTGTGCATCTACGACACCCAGGCGGGGGTCGGCGTGCAATGTGTGTTCGCCTTCCTCATGGGCGCCTTCGGCCTGGGGTTCATCTATCCCAACAGCAACAGTGCGATGCAGCGGGCCGTCCGTCCGGCGCAGATCGGACGCGCCTCCGGCCTGTTCGTCACCAGCTATTACGGACCGGCGGCGTTCTCGGGTCTGCTCTTCGCCGCCCTGGTGGACTCCTTCGGCTGGGACCGGGCCGGACTCCTGCAGGTCACGCTCCTGCCGCTGGCCGGCGTCCTCGCCCTGGTCTTCGTCCGTCCCGCGCAGTTCAACAGCGCGGTCCGCTGACACACCAAGGGGGCTGCCCACCGCCGAGCGGTGGGCAGCCCCCTTGTGCGGTCTCCCCGCGGGCCTTTGCGGTCAACGGCTCTCGGCCACGACCGGGTTACGCAGAACGCCGATGCCCTCGACTTCGACCTCGACCTCGTCTCCGGGGCGGATCGGCCCGACGCCGGCAGGCGTGCCGGTCATGATCACGTCTCCGGGGAGCAGCGTCAGGTAGCGGGTGAGGTAGCTGACGAGGTCGGGGACGGGGAGCAGCAGGTCGGCGGTGCTGGCCGACTGCATGACGCGGCCGTTCACACGGGTCGTCAACGACAGCGCGGACGGGTCGAGTTCGGTGGCGATGACCGGCCCGAGGGGAGCGAAGGTGTCCTGGCCCTTCCCGATCAGCAGCGTTCCGTATGTGCTTTCCTTGCGCTGGACGATGCGGTCGCTGACATCATTTCCGCAGGTATAGCCGAGGATGTACTCATGAGCCTCGGAGGGCTTGACATGGCGGGCTTCCTTTCCGATGACCACGACCAACTCGCCCTCGAAATGGATGAGTTCGCCATCGGCCGGATAAACGATGGCGTCCCCCGGCCCCACCACCGCCGTGCTCGGCTTCATGAAACACACGGGAACCTCCGGAATCTCACGGTCGGTCTCGCCGACGTGTGAGGCGTAGTTGTACGCGAACCCGTAGATCCGGGGTTTCTCGACCGGCGGGAGAATGACGACGTCGCTCACTTCGTCGACGTGGCCCGCAAGGGACAGCCCCGTAAAGGGATCACCCTCGAATCGGGCGATGGTGACGTCACCGGGTTCGAGTTCTCCGTAGTGACACACACCGCCGACGGCATACCTGACGATCCGCACGGACACCTCCGTACTTTGGGCAGCCATGGGCGGCTGCACGGCCCATCCAGCAATGCTAACGTTAGCACAACAGGTCGCGCCCGAGCCCGCCGCCCCTCTCCCCGACCACGCAGAGCAACATGAATGCTATCGTTGGCACACGGAAGGTGACGACCGCGGGACCAGTCAGCCGGAGGGGACGCTCAACGTGATCACGACCAGGGACATCGCCGAACGTCTCGGGATCTCCGTCTCGACGGTCGGCCGGGCGCTCGCCGACGACGCGCGCATCAGCGAGGAGACCAAGTTCCGGGTCCGCCAGACCGCTTCCGAGATGGGGTACGTCGGCAACCGGGCGGCGCGGATGATGCGCGGAGCGTCCAGCAACGTGGTCGCGCTGGTGATCCCGGACATCCGCAACAGCTTCTACTCGACCATCGCGCACGAGCTCTCCAAGAACATGGCAGCCGAGGGCTTCCAGTTGATGCTCTCGGAGACCGACGACGACCGGATGGTGGAGCTGCGTCATCTGCGGGAGCTGTCCGCGAACCGCGTGGCCGGCGTCATCATCGTGCCCACCGCGCGCCCGCACAGCGAGTCCGTCAAACTCCTGCGCGCCGTACCGCACCTGCAGTTGCTGCGCCGCCACCCCTCGCTCGGCTCCCAGTGGTTCGGTGTGGACGACCGCGAGGCGCTGCACCGGGCCACGGCACACCTGGTGGCGCTGGGACACACCCGCATCGCCTACCTGGGCGGCCCCGAGGAACTGCCCACGGGTGCGGAGCGTCTGCGCGGCTTCCGTGCCGCCCTTGAGGAGGGCGGCCTTGCGGACGACGCCGGACGCGCCGAGCTGGGGCCGCCGTCGTCCGTGCACCACGGGCGCGAGGCGGTGCGTCGGCTGCTGCAGGAGCCGGCCGCTCCCACCGCGCTCGTGCTGGGATCGATCCAGCTCACCCTGGGCGTTCTGGAGGAGCTGTCCGCGCAGGGCGTGAAGGTGCCCGGCGAGCTGTCCCTGGTCGGGTTCGGGGACGAGCCCGGGTTCTCCTGGTGGGGGCCCGGGCTCACCACGATCGGCCTGCCGATCCAGGAGATGGCGACCAGCTGCGCACTGTGGCTGCTGCGCCGCCTCAAGAACGGGCCGGAAAACGACGGCCCGTACACGTCGGTCTCCCCCGGATCACTGGTTCTGCGCGGCAGCACGGCACCCCCCGACGGAAAGGCTTCGTCCAAGTCCTCCTGAGCGGGTCGCACCTCGAGCCGCGTCAGTGGGCTCCGCTGCGCAGCCGGCGCATGATGGTGGCGGTGCGCGCGAGTTCCTCGAGCATCTGCTCGGCGGCCGCCTCGTGAATCTTGCCGGGGCGGAAGGCGCCGTCCTCGACCTGTTCGTTGACGAAGGGGATGCTCACGGTCGGCCCGATCGGCAGCATCCTGAGGTTGGCCACGACCTGCTTGGCCATCTGCACCGCCCGGGTGCCCGCCGAGACGCCGCCGTAGCTGACGAACGCCGCCGGCTTGTGCTGCCACTCCACCACGAGGTAGTCCCACGCGTTCTTCAAGGGGGCCGGAAAGCCTCCGTTGTACTCGGGGGTGACGAACACGAACGCGTCCGACGCGTCGACGATCCGGCTCCAGGCATGGGTGTGACTCTTCGTGTACTGCCTCAGAGCGGGCGGATGCGGCTCGTCGTAGAACGGAAGGTCGAGTTCGCGCAGGTCGACCAGATGTGATGCGAACTGGTCGCACTCGGCGACCCGGGAGGTGAACCAGTCCGCGACGGACCTGCCCACACGTCCGGGACGCGTACTGGCCACCACCGTGGTCAGGGTCATGGGTGCCACCGAGGGCTCGGATGTCATGTCGGGCTCGTTTCCTGTCGACCGCGATCGGCCCGGCGAGCCCACGCCGCCTGTGCTGTCCGTTCTTCCAGGAGGAGTGGGCCCGCCGGAGTTCTGGCCACCGCCACGGGTTGTGCGAACGATAGCATTGGCGCGCCGACGACCCGGGCAAAGGCAAACGGGCAACACGTAGCCGGAATGGAACACTCCCCGCCCCTTGACAGGACGGCTTCACAGTTCGCACGATTGCGCTATCGATAGCACGGTGGAGAGCGCAGCGGACGAGCACTCCTCGTTTCTCCCGCTCCCCCTCACCACTCCCCCGGGGCGCCGCACCGATGCGGGTGCCGCCCCGAGAGGTCGGTCCGCGCCCGTTCGCCGGTTGACAGGCACGGGCATCACGCAACGCCTCGACCGTCCGACTCCGAAAGGTTGCACCGCAATGACAGACGCGCGGATCGCCCAGCTCTACGGCCGCAGGGTGTGGGACTCACGCGGGCGGCCCACCGTCGAGGCCGAGGTGCACCTCGCCGACGGAGCGGTCGGGCGGGCCATCGCACCGGCGGGCGCCTCGACGGGTCAGGGCGAGGCGCTCGACCTGCGTGACGGCGGCCCCCGCTTCGGCGGACTCGACGTCCGTCGCGCCGTCGATGCGGTCAACCAGGAGATCGCACCCGCCCTCCTGGACCTGCACGCGATCGACCAGGAGGCCGTCGACCGGCTCCTGGTGAACCTCGACGGCACCCCCGACCGCAGCCGCCTGGGCGGCAACGCCATCGTCGCCACGTCCATGGCGGTGCTGCACGCCGCCGCCGCCTCGGCGGGCGTACCGCTGTGGCGGCATCTGTCGGGCGGCCGGCCGGTTCGCATCCCCCTGCCGGAGATCCAGATCTTCGGCGGCGGCGCGCACGCGGACCGTCGCGTGGACGTCCAGGACTTCATGGTCGTCTGCCCCGCGGCACGCAGCTTCTGCGAGGCCCTCGACTGGACGGCGGAGATCTACCGGGCGGCCGGCAGCCTGATGCGCAAGGCGGGCAAGGCACAGGGCGTGGCGGACGAGGGCGGCTTCTGGCCCGCGTTCGACTCCAACGAGGAGGCGCTGGAGACCCTGACCCTCGCCATCGAGACCGCGGGCTTCACGCCCGCCACCCAGGTCGGCATCTCCCTGGACATCGCGGCCTCACAGTTCGGCACCGGTGGGCGCTACACACTGGCCCTGGACGACCGCACACTGGACACCGCGGCGCTGATCGACCTGCTCGGCGGCTGGATCGAGCAGTACCCGATCCTGTCCGTCGAGGACCCGGTGGGCGAGGACGACCACGAGGGCATGGTGGAGTTCACCCGGCGATTCGGCCACCGCTGTCAGGTGATCGGCGACGACTACCTGGTCACCAACGCCAAGCGCGTGGAGGCCGCGGCCACCAACGGGGCGGCGAACGCCGTCCTCGTCAAGCCGAACCAGGCGGGCACGGTCACCGAGGCCCACCAGGCCCTGCACGCGGGAAAGGACGCCGGCTTCGCCACCATCGTGTCGGCCCGCTCCGGCGAGAGCGAAGACATCACCATCGCGCACCTGAGCGTCGGATGGGACGCGGGCCAGCTGAAGGTGGGCTCCTTCACCCGCTCCGAGCGCATGGCGAAGTGGAACGAGGTTCTGCGCATCGAGGAGGCTCTCGGTGATTCCGCGGAATTCAGCGGCTGGTCCGCCTTCACATTCGCCGATTCCACCCCTTCCGCGACCAAGCCGTAAAACAGCCCAGAGCATTACAGTCATCGAAATCAAGAGCCGAATCGGAGCACGGAGCCCAGCATGCTGCCACCCGTCAATCTGCGACCGAGTTTCAACATCACCCGCTCCAGTCATGTCCGGCTCACGGTCGCGGACCTGGCCGAGAGCCGGAACTTCTACGTGAGCGCCCTCGGGCTCGTCGTCAGCGACGAGGACGAGCGCACCTGCTATCTCCGCGGGCTCGCCGAGGCATGCCACCACAGTCTCGTCCTGGAGCTGGACGAGGAGGGCGCCGGTTCCTGTCAGAGGATCGGTTTCCGCGTCTTCTTCGACGAGGACCTCGACATCGCCTACGCATGGTTCCGCGACCGGGGGCTGCCCGCGGAGTGGGTCGACATGCCGTATCAGGGCCGCACCCTGCACGTCAGCGACCCGGTCGGCACACCGCTGGAACTCTGCGCCCACATGGAGACGCGCCCGCGGCTGCACATCGACTTCGAGCACTACAAGGGCGCCCACGCGCAACGTCTGGACCACTTCCAGACCTTCGCGCCGAACACCTATGAACTGACCGCGTTCTACGGCGAATTGGGCTTCCGCAACTCCGAGTACCTGGCACACGGCGACACCCTGCTGAGCGCGTTCATGTACCGCAAGGGCACGTGCCTGGACCTCGCGATCGTGGAGAACACCGGCCCAGCCCTGCATCACTTCGCTTACACCGTCTCCGAGAGCCGCGACATCTTCACGGCCTGCGACTGGGCGGGCATCCTCGGCTACGGCGAGGGGGTGGAGCGGGGTCCGGGACGGCACGGGCCGGGCGGGATGCTCTTCACCTACCTCCGCGACCCCGACGGTCATCGGGTGGAGGTCTTCAACAGCCACTACCAGACCATCGACACCGAGGTCGAGCCGGTGCGCTGGGACGCGGGATCGCTGAGCACCAACGTGCGCTGGGGACTTCCAGCCCTGGAGAAGTGGTACTTCGAGGCCTCGCCCTTCGTGGGAGTGAAGCAGATCCCGCCGGCCCAGGGGCCGCAGCCCATGACCCTCGAGCGGTTCCTGCTCGAGCAGTCCGCCCACTGACCCTTCCGTCCCCCGAGGAGACGACATGGCACGCGTTCCCTACCTGCGCCGCGAGGACGCGGACGAGGCGCAGAAGCCCCTGTACGACCGGCTCGAAGCCGAACGCAAAGTACCGACGGCGAACATCTTCCTCGCCCTCGCGGGCGCGCCCGAGCAGTTGGACGGGTTTCTGACCTACGCCAACTCGCTGCGGGCCGCCGACCTCAGCCCCAAGCTGCGTGAGCTGGCCATCCTGACCGTCGGGTTCGCGACGCGTTCCGCCTACGAGGTCGCGCACCACCAGTCGCACGGACTCAAGGCCGGGCTCACCGGGGAACAGCTCGCGGCGGTGGCCGACTTCGAGTCGTCCGAGCTGTTCGACGCGACGGAGAAGGCGGTCATGCGCCTCGCCAAGGAGTCCACACTCCACGTCGATGTCTCTGAGGAGACATGGCGTGCCGCCGCCGATCACCTGACGGACCGGCAGATGGTCGAACTGTCGTTGTCCATCGCCTGGTACAACTCCGGAGTCCGCATCATGGGTCTGCTGGACATCGACCTTGAGGACGCTTACCCGAACCCTTTCCAGAATTCTTAGCTCTCGGCACCGTACTGCCCATCAATACCGGAGTATTTCAATGGCGAAGATGCTCGCTGCACGACTGCACAAGCTCGGTGAGCCGATGTCCGTGGACACCGTCGACGTGCCCACCCCCCGGGCGACCGACGTGCTGGTGCGCGTCAAGGCATGCGGAATCGTGCCGAACATGGCCAACGTGATCAACAACTGGCCCACCTGGTACCCGCACCAGCCGCTGCCCGAACTGCCCGCGATCTTCGGCCTGGATCCGGCGGGCGTGGTCGAGGCGGTCGGCGAGGCGGTGCTGAACACCAAGCCCGGCGACCGGGTCTATGTGAGCCCGCTGCGCTCCTGCGGCAGTTGTCAGGTGTGCCGCGGAGGCGAGCTCAGCCGGTGCCGCTACTTCACCCTGAACGGCTACTTCAGCACCTCCCGCGACGGACAGCGCATCTTCGACCTCTACCCGTACGGTGGGTTCTGCGAGTACATGACGGCGCCGCAGCACGCGATCGTCAACATCCCCGACAACATGACGTTCGAGCAGGCCGGCAAGCTCGGTTACATCGGCACCTCCTACAGAGCCCTCAAGTACGCCGTGGCCGGACCCGGCCAGGTCGCGCTGATCGACGGAATCACCGGCACCCTCGGCGTCGCCTCCACCCTCCTCGCGCTGGCCTCAGGCGTCTCCAGGGTGCTCGGAACCGGCCGCAACGAGGAACTCCTCAAGCGTGTCAAGGAACTGGCCCCCGACCGGATCGAGGTCATGCGGCTGGGCGAGGGCTCGACCGGCGCGTGGGCGAAGTCCCGCACCGGAGGCGAGGGAGCGGACTTCGTCATCAGCGCTCTGGGCGCCAAGGCCCCGGTGGAGACGATGCTCGATTCCATGCAGGGCGTCCGCCGGGGCGGCAGGGTGGTCAACGTCGGGGGCGTCGCCGACCGGTTGCCCGTGGACGTGAAGTGGCTCATGGACGAGCAGGTCCACCTGATCGGCTCCAACTGGTTCTCCACCGCGCAGGGCCAGGAGGTCGCCGACATGGTGGCCACCGGAGCCCTGGACCTGTCCTACCTGATCACCAAACCCTTCCCGCTGTCCAAGGTCAACGAAGCGATCTCGGGGCGCGCCACGGACCTCGACGGCGGATTCAGCAACTACGTCGTGCTTCCCTGAGCCCACGGACCACCCACACTCACCCCGCGGCGATCCTGTTCTGCCCTGACTGCGCCGCGGGGTGCCCGCACCACAGGACGGAGGAGCCGGTGGAACTGCGCTGGCTGGAATCGTTCGTCGTCGTCGCGGAGGAACTGCACTTCGCGCGGGCGGCGGATCGTCTGCACCTCGCGCCGTCGGCACTCAGCGCCCAGGTCAGGGCGCTGGAGTCGCACCTGGGTGTGCGGCTGATCGACCGGGGGCGACGCACCCGTCCGGCGCTGACCAGTGCCGGGCAGTTGTTCCTCGAAGAAGCGCGGCTGACCCTCGCACAGGCCGCCCGAGCCGTGGCGGTGGGCCGACGGGCAGGTCGCGGGGAGCTGGGGCACGCTCAGATCGCGTACGTCGCCTCAGCCGCGTTCTCCGGGGTGCTCACCGAGGTCCTCACCCGTTGCGCGGCTCCTGGCACCGATCTGACGGTGCAGGTACGCGAGTTGGAGACACCGGCCCAACTGGAGGCGCTTGCCTGCGGTGACATCGACGTCGGCTTCCTGCGTTGGCGGCCGGAGTACCCGCCCGAGGTCATGGCCACCTGCCTGCTCAGCGAGGACGTCGTCGTGGCACTGCCGTCCGGCGCGCCCCTGGCGGCGTACGAGACGATTCCCGCGGCCATGCTGCGTGACGAGAACTTCGTGGCCCCGCACTTCGACGAGGAGTACGGCTGCCGCGACCAGATCCTGGAAGTCGCCGAGCGGGGAGGTTTCAGTCCCCTGTGTGCTCCCCCTGTGCGGGACTACGTTGCCGCGCTGACGCTGGTGGGTGGTGGCCTCGCGGTGGCCCTGGTCCCCGACTCGCTGCGGCGCGTGCACATCCCCGGGGTTGCCTACCGTCCGCTGGCGGACGTATCGCTCACCACCCGGCTGGTCGGTGCCTACCGCAGGGGTGAGACCTCGCCCGCTGTGCGCGGCGTGATCCGCCGGCTGCGGGAGGCGGCGGTCTCGACGGCGGCCGGCTGAGGCCCTGATGCCGATGCCGTCCCGTCCGTCCCGGGCGGGCCGTTCGTCGTGGTCCGCGCAGCGCCGCGCAGGGTAGGCCGGTCGACGTCGAACAGACGCATGTTTGTGCGCGGATGACGCACTGTTTTCGCAGGTCAGAGTATGTACGCCGGTCTACGCTCAACACGACATCACACACCGTGGCGGCGTCGGTCGACCGCTGCCCGACGGAGGGACAGGCGGAGAAGCACATGACAGCGATCAAGCACGTGGGTGTCGTAGGCGCGGGCCAGATGGGCCGGGGCATCACCGAGGTCTGCGCACGGGCCGGGCTGCACGTCACGTTGTGCGACGTGACCGAGGACAGGGCCCGGGCCGGGCTGGCGGGTGTGGCGGACTCCCTGCTCAAGGCGGAGAAGCGTGGCGCGATCACCCCCGAGGACCGCGCACTCGCCCTGGCCGGGGTCTCGGTCACCGACGATCTCTCCCGCCTGTCGAGGGCGGACCTGGTGATCGAGGCCGCCGTGGAGGACGAGCAGGCCAAGACCGAACTGTTCCGGCAGCTGGACGAGGTGGTCACGGACCCGGCCGCCGTGCTGGCCAGCAACACGTCCTCCATCCCCATCGCCAGGCTCGCGGCGGCGACCGGCCGGCCGGAGGCGGTGGTGGGCCTGCACTTCTTCAACCCTGTTCCCGTCATGCCCCTGGTCGAGGTGATCCCCTCGTTGCACACCTCGAAGGCCACGGAACTGCGGATGCGCGCCTTCGCGGGCGAGATCCTGGGCAAGAAGACGGTCGTGGCGCAGGACCGCGCGGGTTTCGTGGTGAACTCCCTGCTGGTCCCCTACCTGTTGGCGGCCGTGCGGATGGTGAGCTCCGGTACGGCGACGGCGGAGGACATCGACACGGGGATGACCGCCGGTTGCGCTCACCCCATGGGCCCGCTGCGTCTCGCCGATCTCATCGGGCTCGACACCGTCGCGGCGATCGGTGAAGCACTGTACGAGGAGTACCGGGAACCGCTGTACGCCCCGCCCCCGCTGCTGCGCCGCATGGTCGAATCGGGGCTGCTGGGCCGTAAGTCGGGTCAGGGTTTCTTCAGCTATCGGGCGGCCTGAGGCGGGCGCTCCAGCGGGCCGACTGCCGCCGCGAGCAGACGGCTACCGTGCGCCGACCGGCCGCGGCACAGCCTTCCACCAGCCGACGTCATCCACGGGCCGTGCGCGCCTCCCGGGGGCTCATGCCGTAGACCGCCTTGAAGGCGTGGCTGAAGTGGGCCGGGTCCGGGAAACCCCAACGCGCGCCGATGCCACCGACCGGAAGGTGGTCCATGGTGGGATCGACGAGGTCCTGCCGGCACCGGGCGAGACGCTGTTCCCGGATCCAGCCCGCGACGGTGTACCCCTGCTCGGCCAGCAACTTGTACAGGTAGCGGCGGGATATGCGGTGGGCTGCCGCGATGCCCTCGGGGCTCAGCCCGGGGTCGGGGAGACGCTGCTCCATGTACACGAGGATGCGCCGGGTGAGCAGGTCCGGGCCGTCGTCCTCGACTGCCCGCTCCACGCCGGCGCGCTCCGCGAGCAAGGTTCCGATCAGGTCGACCACGTTGTCGGCGAGCCGGGGCGTGCCGCGGGACTCCAGGTGCTCCACCTGCTGAGCCAGCCCGTGCAGGAAGGGCAGTACAGCCTGGCCGAGCCCGTCGTGGCGCGACACCGGAGTCGCCGTCACTCGCGCCAGATCGCGCTCCGCCATCTTCAGCATGACCTGCGGAAACATCAGTACGAGGCCGCTGTGGCGCTGATCGAGCTCGTAGGTGAAGGGACGGCGAGTGTCGTAGATCACCAGTTCGCCCGGACCCACCCGAACTTGACGGCCCCTCTGGGTGAGGACGCCCTGCCCGGAGAGCTGCAGAGTGAGCTGGACGAAGTCGGGTGCGTCGGAGCCGATGTGCCTGCGGGTGCGGGCGATGCTGTGCGGTTCGGCGGTGATGAGGGACATCAGTACCTGGCCGAACCGCGCGGCGTGGAGTGATGCGTGGAAGTCGGAGCACTCGCGCGGCAGCACATCCAGGGGCGCCAGATTCCGACTGACGGCGTCACGCCAGCATTCCAGTCTCTCGGTGGCCGTGCCATCGCTCGGCGTCGTTATCCGGGGCATGCGGCTCACCTCCTGGCGCATCCGGTCCCCGAGGAGAAGAGCTCGAACTGCTCTTCTACTGACAAGGATCTTAAATCGAACCGGACGATCCGTAACGGGCCTTCACGAAGGGTCTTTCGGCTGTCGCCGACGTCCAGGGAACGGTGCTCAGCCAAGCAAATTGCCTGTGCTCCCGTACACAAGCAGGACATGTGCCTCTCCCCACATCATTCGGGCAGTGACGAGGAGGCACCAGCCGGGGTCCGTGCGGGACGAGCACGACACGACCCCGTCAACCGCCCCGCCGGAACCTCGCTGCGCAGTCCTCAGTCGGGAGCGTCCCGGAGGACCGGGCGGCCCTTCTCTTCAAGCCGTTGAGGCAACCATCCATCAGCCGCACCAGGTCCCCCCGGACCAAGAGCATTCTCAAGGACCGATCATGACGACATTGCTCCAGCCCACTCCGTCCCAGGACCGGACGACCGACGACAGCGTGCTGGGCCGGGTGCGCGCACACCTGCCCGAGATCGCGGCACGGTCCGCCGAGGCCGAGGCGGCCCGGGCGGTCCCCGCGGAGATCATCACCGTGCTGCGCGAGGCCGGTGTGTTCCGGATGAGCCTGCCCCGGGCCTGGGGCGGTGAACAGCTCGATCTGGTGGAGAGCGCCCAGGTGGTCCGGGAGATCTCACGGGCCGACGGCTCGACCGGCTGGACCGTCCAGGCGGCCTCGATGGCCTGGTTCTTCGTACGGTCGCTGCCACGGGAGACGTTCGAGAAGGAGGTATTCGGCAACGGCGGCGACCTGATGCTCCGTGGGGCGATCGCTCCGAAGGGCAAGGCGACGCCGGTGGAGGGCGGTTACCGGATCAGTGGCCGCTGGCCGCTGGCCAGCGGCTCGTTCACCCCTGACTGGGTGCTCGCGGGCTTCGTGGTCGAGGGGGCGCCCCCGCTGCCGGACGGCCGCCCGGACATGCGCGTCGCGCTGGTCCGCCCCGAGCAGGTCACATTCCTCGACACCTGGGACGCGGTGGGTCTGCGGGCCACGCAGAGCACCGACTTCACGATGGACGACGTCTTCGTGCCCGCACACTTCACGGGCCCCCTGGCGGGCGGCAACAACATTCCCGCGCCCTTCTACCGCCTGCCGTACACCGCCACCGGTGCCTCGCACGACGCCGTCATCATCGGCTGTCTGGAGGGCGCGCTCGGCGATCTCGCCGAACTGGCCGCCACCAAGCGGCCGGCATTCAACCCCGGGGTGGTCATCGGTGAGGACCCGGTGTTCCAGGAGAAGTTCGGCGATCTGCACCTGCGCACGGCTGCGCTGTCGGCCTTGATGGAGCAGACCGGCCGCACCGTCATGGACCGGGCGCTGGCGGGCGAGGAGCCCACCCCGACCGAGTGGTTCAGCTACACCGGCGGCCACCAGCACATCCACCACGAGGGCATCCGGCTCCTCAACGAGATCATGACGCTGTCGGGCAGCGCTGGGCTCTACAGCTCCAGCCCGATGCAACGTCGCTGGCGCGACGTCCGCTGCGTCTCCCAGCATGTGGCGGGCAACAACGGCTCGCTGCGGCGCCTGGGCGCGGTTCTGTCGGGTCAGGAGGACGTCCGATGAACCCGCTCGTCATGACACCGTCGGATCCCGCCGGGCTGCGCCAGGCGTTCGGCTGCTTCCCGTCCGGAGTGACGGCCCTGTGCGCACTTGACTCCGGTACGCCGGTGGGGATGGCGGCGAGTACGTTCACTCCGGTCTCCCTCGAACCCCCCTTGGTGTCGGTCTGCGTCCAGGACACCTCGTCGACCTGGCCGAAGCTGCGGAAACAGAGCCGCCTGGGCCTGAGCGTGCTGGCCGAGGGGCAGGACCTGATCTGCCGTTCACTGGCCGGAAAGGACGGTAACCGGTTCTCGGACGTCGACTGGGAGGCGAGCGAGGGCGGCAGCGTGTACGTCCACGGCGCCAACCTCTGGCTGGACTGCTCCGTCCACTCCGAGTTCCCCGGCGGCGACCACACGATCGTCGTCCTGGAGATACACGGTCTGAAGGCCGAACCCGACCGTGAGCCACTGGTGTTCCACGGCAGCCGGTTCCGGCGCCTGGCCGTCTGATGAGCCCATAGCCGCCACGGGAGCCCCTCGACCCCCGACGTGCAAGCAGCGGGGGTAGAGGGGCTCCGCGCGGGAATCATCCTGGGCGAACTCCTCGAAGGCCGCCGTGACCGCTTCGTCCAGGCCACCCACCACGCAGGGTCTCGGTCGCCTTCTTCGGCGTGCGCCTTGATGCCGTACAAGGTGGCTTCCATGTTCGCGCGCAGCTCGGCGAGCCGGAAGGCCACGATCTGCTCCTCCCGCTCCGGCGTACGGTCGATTGCCAGGTTGATCCCTCAGCGGCCCGGCCCGATCCGGGCGAACTGCCGCAGCCGAGTACCGCTGCCCTCGGGCTCGAGCGCGAAGCACCACGTGGCCAGGGGCTTTTCGGGTCCGGGGCCGGGTCACCGTACCGGCCGTCGGGGTCCACGACCGCCCAGCCCAAGACCCGCCGCTCCTCCAGGACCACGATGTGCGAGACGGTACGCCAGTCGCCGGTCATCCGGTGACGGTTTTATCGCGCGAAACACGCCCCCACGGCGGGCTTCTCGGCGCTGTCGGGCCATTCCGCACGCTGCAGTTCAGGGCTCAGGCGGGCCGGCAGACCGATGTCCGTCACCAGGTCCCATTACCCGCGATGGGTCCGCCTCGACATAGACGTCACAGCAGACCTTCGGCCCCTTGGAACACCGCACGGCGTCCCTCCCCCATGGTCCGGACCGGACGGTCCGGACCATCGAACTGCTCAGGCCCGCGCGGCACGTCAGCGGGCTGCGCGGCGGGCGGCCACTTCCTCCGTGAGCTGGGGAGCCACCGAGAACAGGTCGCCCACCACGCCGTAGTCGGCCACACCGAAGACCGGCGCCTCCGGGTCCTTGTTGACCGCCACGATGGTCTTGGACGTCTGCATCCCGGCAAGGTGCTGAATGGCCCCGGAAATACCCAGCGCGATGTACAGCTGAGGCGAGACGGACGTGCCGGTCTGCCCCACCTGGTACTGGTGGGGGTAGTACCCGGCATCGACCGCGGCCCGGGACGCGCCCACCGCACCGCCCAGGACATCGGCCAACTCCTCCACCACCTTGAAGCCTTCCGCCCCCGCGACACCGCGTCCGCCGGAGACGACGACGCTCGCCTCGGTGAGCGCGGGACGGTCGCCCGTGAGCGGGGCGCGGCGTGCGGTGACGCGGGCGGATGCCGCGGGGTCGATCGGCGCCAGGACGAGCTTGTGCTCCACCGCCTGCGCGGGATGTTCCTCCGGCTCGAAGGCGCCCGGCCGCAGGGCGATCACCGGTACCCCGTGGGTGACCTCGGAGCGCACGGTGTACGACCCGCCGAAGGCGACCTGGGTGACCACCCCGGAGGCGTCCAGGTCGACCGCGTCGATCAACACCCCGCTGTCCAGCCGCGCCGCGAGACGCCCGGCCACCTCCTTGCCGTCGGTGGTCGCGGAGACCAGAACGGCGGCGGGAGAGACCTTCCGTGCCGCCGACTCCAGGGCCTCGACGGCGGGCGAGCCGAGAAACTCGCCGGCCTGCGTGGATTCAGCCGCGTAGACGCTGGCGGCGCCGTGACCGGCGAGGGAGTCCTTGAGGCGGGCCGCGGTGCCGGGAGTTCCCACGAGCACGGCGGCCGGGTCGCCCAACCGCCGTGCGGCGGCGAGGAGTTCGTACGTTGACTTGTGGACGCGTTCCCCGTCGTGGTCGACGAGGACGAGGACGTCGGGCATGGGTGTGCCTGCTTCTTGGTCGGGGCGGTTCAGACGAGTTTCCGGGCGATCAGGTGGTCGGCGAGCTGCCGGCCGGCCAAGCCGTCGTCCACGACACGGATGCCGGCGGACCGCGCCGGACGCGGGACGGCCTCCACCACTCGTGTGCGGCTCACCAGGAACCCGGTGTCGTCCGCGCCGGGGAACAGGCCATCGAGGCCGATCGTCGCGACGGGCTTCTTCTTGGCGGCCATGATGCCCTTGAAGGAGGGATAGCGCGGCTCGTTGATCTTCTCGGTGACGCTGACCAGCGCGGGCAGTGGCGCCTCCAGTGTCGTCTCACCGCCCTCGGTCTCGCGCTCGGCACGCACCCGCTTCGCGTCCAGGACGAGTTCGCGTACGTGGGTCAGCTGCGGCAGGCCGAGCAGGTCCGCGACGATGGCCGGGACCGCACTTGCCTGTCCGTCGGTCGCCGCGTTGCCGGCGAGGACCAGGTCCACGTCCGCCACCGTCCGCACGGCGGCGGCCAGGACCCTCGCGGTGGTCACCACATCGGCGCCCTGAAGCCGGTCGTCGCAGATGTGGATTCCACGGTCGGCTCCCATCGCCAGGACCTTGCGGATGGAGTCGAGAGCTGAGTCTGGTCCCATGGACACGACGGTAACCTCGGCGTCCGTCGTCGCCTTGAGCCTCAGGGCTTCCTCCGCGGCGCGCTCGTTGATCTCGTCCAGGACGAGGTCGGTGTTCTCCCGGTCGAGGGTGTGGTCCCCCTCGGACAGAGCGCGTTCGGCAGCGGTGTCCGGGACCTGTTTGACGAGTACGACGATGTTCACGGTCGTCTTCCTTCGGCCGGGGCGGTCAGCGGTACGCCGGGTAGCCGGTGATCGCCTGGCCGACGACCAGCGTGTGCATCTCGCTGGTGCCTTCGTAGGTGAGGACGGACTCCAGGTTGTTGGCGTGGCGCAGCGGCGAGTACTCCAGGGAGATGCCGTTGGCGCCGAGAACGGTGCGGCACTCCCGCGCGATCGCGATCGCCTCCCGCACGTTGTTGAGCTTGCCGACGCTGATCTGCTCGGGGCGGATGCGGTGCTGGTCCTTCAGGCGCCCCAGGTGTACGGCCAGCAGCGCGGCGCTGCCCACGGACACGGTCATGTCGGCGAGCTTCTTCTGCGTGAGCTGGAAGGCACTGATCGGCTTGTCGAACTGGACCCGGGAGTCGGCGTAGTCGATGGCCGCCTGGATCGAGTCGCGGGCGGCGCCGACCGCGCCGAACAGAATGCCGAAGCGGGCCTCGTTCAGGCAGGACAGCGGGCCGCGGAGGCCCTCCGCGAGCGGCAGCCGCGCCGAGTCGGGCAGCCGTACATTGTCGAAGTACAGCTCCGAGGTGATGGATGCCCGCAGCGACATCTTCTGCTTGATGTCCTGGGTGGTGAAGCCGGGCGTCCCGCGCGGCACGAGAAAGCCGCGGATGCCCTCCTCGGTCTGCGCCCAGACGGTGGCGACGTCGGCGATGCCGCCGTTGGTGATCCACATCTTCGAGCCGTTCAGGATCCAGTCGCCGCCCTCGCGGACGGCCTTGGTACGCATCCCGGAGGGGTTGCTGCCGAAGTCGGGCTCGGTCAGGCCGAAGCAGCCGATCGCCTCACCGGCGGCCAGCCGCGGCAGCCACTGGAGCTTCTGCTCCTCCGAGCCCCACTTCCAGATGGAGAACATCGACAGCGAGCCCTGCACGGAGACGAAGCTGCGGAAACCAGAGTCCGCCGCTTCCAGCTCCAGGCAGGCCAGCCCGTAGCTGACGGCGTTCGTGCCGGCGCAGCCGTAGCCTTCGAGATGCATGCCGAGCACGCCCAACTTGCCGAGTTCCGGCGCGAGTTCGCGAGCGAAGTGGGCGTTCTCGAACCACTGGCCGATGTGCGGGCGGACCCGGTCCTCGAGGAACCTGGCTACGGTGGACTGGATCTCGCGCTCCTCGTCGGTGAGGACGGAGGCGATGTCGAACAGTTCGAGGGGGTCCTTCAGCGGCTTGGCGCTCATGTCGTGCTCCTTGTGATCAGGGTCAGGTGAAGGGGGTTGGTTCGGTCGACGTGCCGAGGCCGCGAACGGTCCGGTGACCGCTGCGTGTCACGCGGAGGTGTGGTCGGCCTGTCCGGACGGGTCGGTGAGAATCTGCGCGGTGTGCTGGCCCAGGCGGGGCGGGGGGAGGCGGTACCGCGCGGGGGTGCCACTGAGCCCGATGGGATGAGCGACCTGGCGGCAGAGCCTGGCTCCTTCTCCTTCGGCAGCATCGACGGGCATGTCGACGATGCCGGGAAGGCCGAGCCGGTGGGCGAAGGCGAAAGCCTCGTCGAGGGTGTTGACCGGTCCGGCGGGCACCCCGGCCGCCAGCAGGACGGCGGACCAGTGGTCTGCGCCCGCAGCGCCGAGCCGCTTGGCCAGGACGTCCCGCAGTTCGACACGATGAGCGACCCGGTCGGCGTTGGTGCGGAAGCGGTCGTCGAGAGCGAGACCGGGATCTCCGACGACCTCGGCGAGTGCCGCGAACTGCCGGTCGTTGCCCACCGCGAGAGCGATCGGCCGATCCGCGGTCGGCAGGGTCTCGTACGGGGCGATGCTCGGGTGCGCGTTGCCCATGCGGCCGGGAACCACACCGGCTACGGCGAAGGCCGACGCCTGGTTGACCATGGCCGACAGCAGCGAACCGAGCAGGTTCACCTCCACCAGCTGCCCTTCGCCGGTGGCGTCCCGGTGCCGTAGGGCGGCGAGGATGCCGAGCGAGGCGTGCAGTCCGGTGATCACGTCGACCAGGGCCACGCCCGCCTTCACCGGTTCGCCGTCCGCGGTCCCGGTCACGCTCATCAGGCCGCCGACGGCCTGTACGAGCAGGTCGTAGCCGGGGATCGCGGCGCCCGCGCCGCTGCCGAAGCCGCTGATCGAGCAGTAGATCAGCTCCGGGTGCCGGGCACGGAGTTCGCGATGGCCGAGGCCCAGCCGTTCCATCGTGCCGGGACGGAAGTTCTCCACCACGACGTCGGATTCGGCGATCAAGGAGCGGGCCTGTTCGAGGCCGGCCCGGGTGGTGAGGTCCAGAGCGACGGACCTCTTGTTCCGGTTGACGCTCAAGAAGTACGTCGAGGTGCCGTCCTGGTCCGCCGGCGGGTGCCAGGCCCGGGTCTCGTCCCCGATGCCCGGGCGCTCCACCTTCACCACGTCGGCGCCGAGGTCGGCGAGGAGCATGGTGGCGTAGGGTCCCGCGAGAACCCGGGAGAAGTCGGCGATGCGCAGCCCGTGCAGCGCGGCGCGCTCTGCTGCGTCGACAGCGCCGGCTTGCTCGTCGGGTGCGTCGTGCTGGGTGTCCACGCGCCCTCCTCTCTCTTCATGCCGCCTACGGGAACTGACATGACCGGTGCCGTGTCCTGTCACCACCAGCGCCCCAAGGGCGTTGCCCGGTAGGTGAGTTCGACGAGGGGAAGTCCCTGCTCGCGGGGGGCCACGGCTCGCACGACGCGTACTCTCGCCCCGATCCCGGCCACGGCCGGTTCTGTCCTGGCGATCTGACAGACCAGGGTGAAGCCCTCGTCCATCGCGGCGAACCAGGTGTTGAGCGGCGATTGGCCGATGCGGCGAACGAGGACCCCGGCGCCCGTGCTGCGCTCCCGCTTGAAGGCGGTGGAGCCACAAGCACGGCAGAACGAACGGCGGTAGGCGGCAGTGCCGCACCAGAGGCAGCTCTGGAAGAGCAGTTCGTCGCCGACGTCCAGCGCGGACGGGTCGGCGGTCCCGGTCGTGGCCGCGTCAGGCACGTCATGGCCTGTCCGGAACTCGTTGGGTCCGCGGCTGTCCGTCTGGAGCATCACAGCCTCCTGTACTCACTCCGGTGACCGGAACGGGCGATCGGATTCCGATATGACTCCTTCACCCTGGCCCGCCCGTGAATCGCTGGTCAACGACGAGCTGACGCATGTTTGTGCGTCGAAAACGTTCTGTTCGGCAGGGCGACCCGTGCGGTCGGCCTGCGCGTTCAGGGGGTCAGCATCCGGTCCTGCTCCAGTGGAGGTGTGCCGTCGTGCCAGGGCAGGGCCTTTCCGAAGCGGACCAACTCGCCGTACAGGGTGGGATCGACGTGTTCGGCGAAGACCAGGTCGAGTACGGCCGCCGCAGCCTGAGCCGGTGACTGTGCACCGCTGTAGTCGCTGAACCAGGGGCGTGAGGTGGCGGTGTCGACCATGCCGGGACACACGGACGCGAGCAGAGTGCCGGTGGCCAGGTCGTGTCGGCGGCGTTCGGCGGCGAGGGCGCGGACGGCGGCGACCTGAGCCACTTTGGAGGGCACGTTCAGCCAGACGGGCCAGCCCGCCTCCTGCGCGGTCTTGTGGTGGATGGCGCTGCGCCACGACTCGACGGCGTACTCGACCTGCTCCAGGCTCGCCCCGTCGAACAAGTGGTGCAGCCGCGGGTCGAGATGGCCCAGGGTGCCCAGGCTGCTGGCCACGACGAGCAGTCGGCCGCCCGGGCGAAGGACAGGGCCGAAGGACCGCAGGATCGCGTGGGTGGCGGTGTTCGAGACGTCGATGAACTCGTCCGCCCGCGCGGCCTGCGATTCCTCGGGCAACAGGCGGGCCACGGCGTTGGAGATGACGGCGTCGACTCCTCCGTGCCGGGCGCGGAGGTCCTCGGCGAGGCGGGCGATGGCGTCGGTGTCCGTGACGTCCAGGACACGGCCCTCCACGCGGGCACATGTGCCGGGCAGCAGGGCGACCTCGCGGGCGGCGTCGGCCACGCGCTGGTGGCTGCGGCCGGTGAGCAGGACCAGGTCGTCGTGGTGCATACGGGCCGCCAGTCCTTCGACGAGGGCACGGCCGAGTCCTTGGTTGGCGCCCGTGACAAGGGCGATGTGTGAAGCGTTCATGCCTGCCACGCTAGGAACCCGACGCTCATGAGTCCAACGAGAGTTCGGCACGACTAGTATGCGTAAACGTCATGGACTTCTCGGATGTGTCACTCACCGCCCTTCGCGTCTTCCACGCCGTCGCCGAACAGGGCACCTTCACCGCGGCCGCCGCGTCACTGGGATACACCCAGTCCGCGGTCTCCCGGCAGATCGCCGCGATCGAACGGGCCGCGGGCGCGGAGCTGCTGGAACGGCGACGCGAAGGAGTGCGGCTCACCGCGGCCGGCCGCGTCGTCATGCGCCGCGCGACGGTCGTGATCGACGAGATCGACGCGACCGCACGCGAGCTGTCCGGTCTGCCCGAGCAGTCCGGCACGGTCCGCCTGGGCTGGTTCCCCAGCGCCGGCGCCGTGCTGGTGCCCCGCGCCCTGGCCGGGCTGCGCCGTACGGATCCCGGCCTTCGGATCGTCGGCCGGGAGGGCAGCACCCCGGCCCTGGTACGGGCACTGCGGGCCGGCAGCCTCGATCTCGCCCTGCTCGCCTCGGCGCCCCCGTTCCGGCCGCCGGACGCCGAGTCACCCCCGCTCGCACTGCAGACCCTCACCGAGCGCGCTCTCTGCCTGGCGGTGCCCGCCACCCACCCGCTGGCCCGCGGCGACTTCGTCGACGTGGCGGACCTGCGCGGGCAGCGCTGGATCGCGGGCTCCTCCTCGGGCGAGGACCGGCTGATGGGCGTGTGGCCGGGCCTGGACGAGCGGCCCGACATCGCCCACACCGCCCGCGACTGGCTCGCCAAGCTCCAACTGGTCGCCGCGGGCTGCGGACTGACCACCGTGCCGGCCCTACTCGCCTCCGCCGCACCATCGGGCGTCCGCGTCCTGCCCGTCCGCGGCGGCCCCCAGGAACAGCGGCGACTGCTCCTGGCCCGTCTCCCCCACCCGCCGACCGACCCGAGCATCCGAGTGGCCACCGCACTCCGCGCGGCAGCCCTCGACGCCGACACACCCGCTCCCTCCTCGCCCCCCACGTGACGAAGCAGCGCGCCCGTACGACCGCCCGCACCGGCGTGCCCGACAGGTGCCGGGACCGCCAATCCAGCCTCATCATCGACACCCTGGCGCGGGAGCCCAGTCGGGTCGACATGAAAGTGCGTATGGCGCAGGGTTCATCTCATGTCTGATCTTTCCTCGAAGTTGATGCCGGCCGGGTACCGGAGCCGACCGGCAACAACCGCTGATGTCCACGCAGTTCACTGTTTGATCACCACATGCGAGAACGAGCTGCATGGCTGTGCGACGACCGGCTCCGATCACGTGGCCGCTGATCTCAGCCTGCCAGGCCTGGAACTGACGTCCGACACGGTGCTCGTCCACGACTCCAAGGGAGAGTTGGCGGGCTGGAGCTGGGTGAAGGGACGACGAGCCACGGTTCACGTCCGCCCCGGTCACCAGGGGCAGGGTCTTGGTAGTTGGCTTCTGGCCTGGGCCGAGGCACGGGCCAGGCAGCTGGGAAGCGACCGCACCGCCCAGACGGTCTCCGACAGCGATGACGCGGCGATCGCGCTCCTGCGGTCCCGTGGCTACTCCCCGCTCGTCACCGAGTGGCTCCTGGAGATCGCGATGCCCGTCGAACCAGAGGTGCCCGAGCCGCCGGCAGGTATCACCGTCCGAGCGTTTCGGCCTGGCGACGAACAAGCGGCGTACCAGCTCACCGAGGACGCGTTCGACGAGTGGCAGCAGCGGCGCAAGACCTACGCGGAGTGGGCCCGGCGCACCGTCGAAAGAGCAACGTTCGAACCTGCGGCCTCACCGGTGGCCTTCGCCGACGACCAGATGGTCGGCGCGGTACTGTCGCTGGACATCCCGGGCAACGCCGAAGGGTACGTCGAGCGGGTCGCGGTACGACGCGACCACCGCGATCGAGGGATCGCCCGCATGTTGCTGCGAGAAGCGTTCCGCGCCTTCCACCGCCAGGGGAAGCAGACCTGCACACTGTGGACGCACTCGGACACCGGCGCGCTGTCGCTGTACGAGCGGATCGGCATGACCGTCCAGCGCAGTTCCATGGTCTACGGCAAACCGCTCACCGCCGGGTAGCCGATGGGCTGCTCCTACGGTGACATCTTGAGGGACGAAATGCGCCGCGGCATGGGACCGGTTGGCCCCGCAGCTCACCGACCCGCGGCTCACGAGCTCAGGATGTGGGCGTAGGACGGGCCGTTGAGGTCGGGGGCCGCGTGCAGCATCTCCGTCGGCGGGCTCCTTGCGTGATGGCGGAGCGGCATCGCGGGCAATCCCACCGTCGGTACGGTGTCAGTCCGCCGTCTGTGCCGGGCCCTCCGTGACCTTCCGCAGCAGTGGCCTGCTGCCGGTGATCGCGGCGAGCATGGCCAGCGTGCCGACGGCCAGGCAGATCACCAGTTGTATGACACCGGAGGTGTTGATCGTGGTGCCGGCCGCCTTGTTGAGCTGCATGGCGCCGAAGGCACCCATGGCGGTGGTGCCGCCTGCCAGGACGGCCAACGGGATGACGGTCTCGCGGATCCGGGCCCCGTCCAGCACCTGGAGCGGGGTGCCGGCCAGCCGCAGCAGGCCGTACATCCGGCGTCGGTCGAGGACGTTCGCGGCGGCTGTGAGGCCGGCGGAGGCAGCTGCGACGAGGAAGCTCAGCACCAGGGTGGCGGTGCTGACGGTGGCCACGCGGGCGATGACTATGTCGTCCGACGCGGACACGTACTCCTGGGTGAACGGGTAGCGGCCCGATCTGAGGCGGGTGAGCGCGGTGACGCCGGTATCGATGCGGTGCTGGCCGCCGGAGACGTGGGCGATGACGCCGTCGACACCGCCGAGCAGGCTGTCGTAGTCGTCCTCACTCGTGACGGTGACGGTCGCGGTGACGCCCGCCTGCCGCAGCACCGTTCGGGCCTGGGTGGCGGTGTGCCGGGCGTCGGCGGCGTTCGCGGTGATCACCCCGACCTGGTCGCGGTGGCTGGGACCGTCGAAGTCCAGCGTGCTGACGGAGAAGAACCCGGCAACGAACCCGGCGAGCACCAAGCCGCTGACGGTGCGCCAGACCGCGCGCGGGTCGTCGCTGAGCCGGCGCGCGGCCAGCAGCGTGGCCGGGCGCCTGGCGCGGCGGCCCACGATCCGGCCCAACCGGTCCACGACCCAAGGGCCGAACAGCCAGAACGCGCCGTAGAAGAGCGCCAGCAGGGCGAGCAATTGCCGGGGCTTGAGCTGTCCGCTGTCGCCCGTGGTCGCCCAGATGTAGCCCAGGACCGCGACGAACAACAGCAGACGGATCGCACGGGTGCGGCGCGGGTTCGCCTGCTGGGCGACGCCCAGGGGTGAGGTGGCCACCTGGCGCAACATGGTCACCGCGCTGACGGTGATCAGAGCCGTGACGGTCAGCACCACGGCCGCCAGCCAGGGCAACCCCACCCACAGCCGGCCGGTGTACCAGGTGCCGACGCCGTACGGGATTTCGGCGAGCGCGGGCAGCAGTGCCATGTAGGCGAGCGCACCGGCCGTTGCGCCGGCCGCACCGACTCCCGCCGCTTCGAAGGCGGTCATGGCGAGGATCTGTCGCGGCGTCGCCCCGGCCAGCCTCAGCGCGGCCAGACGCTGTTCACGCCGGGCCGCGCCGAGCCGCCCGGCCGCCGACGCCAGCACGACGACCGGCATGACGAGCAGCACCACGCCCAGCAGCACGGTCCCCTGGTCGCTGCCGGTGAACACGTCGGCCTTGGAGCCGGAGAACCCGGAGACCAGTGCGCGCTCGGTCAGCCCGTCGTCGTAGTAGTTCTGCTCTCCGGCCGCCTTGGAGACGGCCGCGTCGCCGGGCGCCCGTCCGATCACCGCGACCAGCTCGTCGGGCGAGGCGAGACCGGCGGCGCCGATCGTGCCGTAGGAGCTCACTACCGGGAAGCGGTCGGCGAGTTGGGCGGCGGGGAGCTTGTGCAGCAGCTCGGCCAGGGCGGGAGAGACGTACACCTGACCCTGTTGCGGGAAGTGGCTCAGACCGGGTGGCGCGGGGGTCTGTCCCCGGCCGGGCAGGCGGGCCAAGTTCACGACGGTCACAGGTCCCTGGCGTACGTATGTCGTGGTCGTGGCCTGGACCGCCGTCGCTTCCCTGGCCGATACGGCGTCGGGGGTGCGCCACGTCGTGTGGCCGGCGCGAGCGCCCGCACCCAGGGCGGCGGCGATCATCAGCAGCAGGAGAAACGAGCCGACGGCGGCGGCACCGGCCGCGAGCAGCTGGGACTGGAGGCCGCGACGGCCGGAGGCCCTGGCGAGGTGCCAGGTCAGGGGCAGGACAGGGGAACGCATGGCAACTGGCTCCAGGGGAGATCAGGCGACGGTGTACTGGGAGTGGCCGCTGATGCGGCCGTCGCGGACCTGGAGGATCCGGTCGCAGTGCGCGGCCACGTCGGCGTCGTGGGTGACCATCACCAGGGCGGCGCCCGTCTCCCGGGTGGCGAAGGTCAGCAGCTGGACGACTTCCGTGCTGGTGCGCTGGTCCAGGGCACCTGTGGGTTCGTCGGCGAACACCACGTCCGGCTCGCCGGCCAGGGCACGGGCGATGGCGACGCGCTGTGCCTGGCCGCCGGAGAGCTGGCCGGGACGACGGAGCTCCAGCCCGTCCAGGCCCAGCGGGGTGAACCAGCGGCGGGCACGGGCGACGGCCTCACGACGCGGCATGCCCTCCAGCATCAGCGGGAGCGCCACGTTCTCCTCTGCGGGCAGCTCCGGCAGCAGCTGGCCGAACTGGAACACGAACCCGAACCGCTTGCGGCGCAGGGCGCTGAGCTTGTTCTCGCCCAGGTTGTCGATGCGCTCGCCGCGCAGCAGTACCTGACCGTCGTCGGGCCGGACGATCCCGGCGAGGGTGTGCAGCAATGTGGACTTGCCGGACCCGGACGGGCCCATGATCGCCAGCGAGTCGCGCTCGTGGACCTCCACATCCACCCCGGCCAGGGCGGTGGTGGAGCCGTACTTCTTGACCAGGCCGGACCCGGCCAGAACGGTGCTCACGGTGTCTCGTCGCTCCTTCTCAGCGCTCGAACTTCCAGGTGACGCTCTTGGCGTCGGCCTTGGTCACCCGGACCGGTATCTCGACGCTTTCGCCGTCGCTCTTCTCGCCGGTGCAGGTGATGGTGGCTCCGGCCACGGCCTTGAGCCCGGTCGGGCAGGTGACACCGGAGACCTTGTCGCCGACCCAGGGCAGTGGGTGGAACCTGCTCTCGGTGCGCCCGGCGACGACGTTCGCCGCGAGCGCCTTGTGGCCGTCCACCGACGCCGTGCTGTACTCGTCCAGGCGACTGGTCGACTCGGTGCCGGCCAGCAGATGGGTACCGAGGCCGCCCAGCCCAACCACTGCGGTCACGCCTCCGACGACGCCGACGAGAACCTTGCTGCGCTGCATCGCGTACTCCTGATGTCCGTGGTGAGGATGCAGACCCACCCTCGCCCGCGGGCCCGGGAGCACGCCTCGGCCGAACGGTCGGGATCTCGGGCGGACCCTCGGCCGTTCGGCCGATAGCACAGCCGGGGCTCTGGCTTACGGTGATCGGTATGCGGACGGGGCGGTCCAGGCGTGTGAGAGGGCATTTGCGCGGGCCCGACCGACGACTGCACGGCCAACTCCTGTGACGGGCATCGCTGTTGCGGTGAGACCCGGGGGCATGCCGGCCTACCTCTGCGGGCGCATGGTGATCACCGGTGTGCGTCGGCGGAGGGAGCGATACGTCAGCTCGGCGGGCGATGTGAGGCCCCGTCAGTCACGGGACGCTGGAGAGACGCCCGCAGGACACGGGCGTCATCCACGAGGAAGGAATCGGTCATGAGCCGCAGTGCGTCAGCCTCCGCCCGTATCCGTGTCGCGGCAGGTGCCGCCGCCCTGATCGCCGTCGCCCGCACCGCCTCCGCCGCCGCCTCTGGCCGTTCGCCAGGGTCCGACGCCCCCGGCGCGTCCCGGGAAGCCGCGGCCCTCACCGGGTCCGCCAAGCTCGCGCGGACGCTCGGGGACGACATCACGTTCACCTTCGACGCGCATCTCGCCGCCCGGCATCGGATGGATCCGGCGAAGGCCACCGGGACCTTCCGCTTCAGCCACTACCTGGACGGCGAGGGCGCCTGGGCCAAGGGGCGGATCGACTGTCTGGTGACCGGCGGGAAGGTCGCGGTCGCCACCGGTGTCATCACCGGCAGCGACCTGCCAGGAGCGAAGGGCAAGCGGGTGGGCTTCACCGTGCACGACGTGGGCCGGCACGACCGGTTGGGCTACAGCTGGGCGTCCGTGGGCAGCCCTGTCGAGACCGAGAACCTGCCCAAGTGCGTGAGTTCGGCGCCGTTCGAGCGAGTGAAGAACGGCACCGGTGACTTTCGGGTGCTGCCCTGGCAGCCGGACCTCGTCGGGTAGGCGGCGCGCCGGGTCCCCTTCCGGTCAGGGGGTCGGCACCCGAAGTCGGACCGGGGCCGGTGGGTTCAGCGCACGGGGAAGCCGTAGGAGTAGCCCTGTTCCTTGAGCCGCGGCAGGATCTGGCGCAGGGCCTCGACGGTCTGGGAGCGGTCGCCGCCCGCGTCGTGGAAGAGGATCGTCGGGCCGCCCGGCAGCTCCCGTTCCACGGTGGCGACGATGGCCGCCGTGCCCGGCCGTTCGAAGTCCTTGGAGTCCACGTTCCAGCCGAGCGGGCGCATGCCCCGGGAGGCGGCGAGGTGGCGGCTGTAGGGGGTGAAGGCGCCGCCGGGGGCCCGGTAGTACATCGGCCGTACGCCCCCGGACGCCTGGGTGATCATGCGTTCGGCGTCCAGAATCTGCTCGGCCTGGTAGGCCTGGGATTTCTTGTCCATGGTGGTGTCGTGGGACACCGAGTGGTCGCACAGCCGGTGCCCGGCCGCGACCACTTGCTTGACCAGGTCCGGGTGGGCCTGCGCCTGCGTGCCCACCATGCAGAAGGTGGCCTTGACTCCGTACTGGCGCAGCACATCGAGCACCTGGGGGGTCCACACGGGGTCGGGGCCGTCGTCGATGGTGATGTTGACGCCCCGCGCCCCCTGGTCCGAAGCGTGCACGATGCCCTCCGCGACCGGCTTGAGGGCACTTCCCCGTGTGGCCGACGTGGTCGCCTTGGCTGAAGGGCTGCCCAACGCTCCGGCCTGCGCGGTCCACACCGAGGCACCGGCAGCGAGCAACGTCACCCCGAGCGCCGCCCCGAGCACCTTGCTGTTCCAGCCCCGCCCGCCGTGCCGTGCCATGTCCGTCCCGCCTTCACGCAGTTCCTCGCCGATTCCCTGGTCACCTTGCGACCACCTGGCAGGACGAGCGACGGCGGCCGCAGGATGCGTCCGTTACCGATCAAGGACAATTCCGGGGGAGTTCGCGGACAACCGGGCCGACAGCGGCCGCATGCAGGCCGGTTGGCGTGACCACGATGGTGGTCGGCCGGGTGGGCCTGCTCTGCGAGGGTCGGCTCCAGGCTCCCGCACAGGTGCACTGCGCCTTGCAGGCGAAGCCGGTGCCCCCCGAACCGGCACGCCGGGTCATTCCGAAGAAATGCGGAACTCGAATTCGGGACGGTCCCATGGCACGGCGGGCGGGTTGGCGAACGCCGTACCGGTCCGCACCGCACCAACGCGGTGGTAGAAGTCCTCGGCGGGAAGATGCGACACGACCTTGAGACGGTCGAGCCCGGCGGCACGGGCTTCGGACCGCATGTGCGCGACGAGCAGCCGTCCGATACCCCGTCCTTGCGCTTCGTCGGCGACGAACAGCAGATCGAGCTCCGGTGGAGCGAGGACGAGCGAGTAGAACCCGAGGACCCGGTCTCCATGCTCGTCTGCGCCGACGGCCACAAAGGTGCGGTGGGCCTCGATGTAGTCAGGACCGACCCGGTAGCCCGCGACTGCGGCTGCGTACTTGCCCTGATAGGCGCCTGAGCCACGCACGAGCCGGGTGAGCCGTTTGGCATCCCGCGCGACGGCCCTCCGTATGGTGATCGGCTGGCTGACCGGGGAGGTGCGTGAACTCATCGGGAGAGTATGTCGCACCCGGGGAGTGCCTTCGAGCAGCGGGTCGACCGCTCGGGCAGGCGTTCCTGCACCGCTCCCGGGAACCTCTCATGACGTACGAAGGATGCCCGCCATCCCACAGAGGGATGGGTGTCAGAGATGGCGCGGGACACGTGCCCGCTACCGCTCCCCCACCGGCACGCGCCACACCAGCGTGCTGCCACCGTCGGGCGGGCTGCGCAACTCCAGTTCGCCGCCCAGCTGTTCGGCCCGTTCGGCCATGTTGGACAGTCCGCTGCGGCGGCCGTCGGCCGGGATGCCCACACCGTTGTCGGCGACCGTCAGCCGCAGGTGGCGGCCGTCGCACTCCAGCGCCAGATCGGCGCGGTCGGCGTGGGCATGCCGGGCGATGTTGGTGAGGGCCTCGGAGAGCACCGCCAGCGCGTGGTCGGCGATCTCGCGCGGCACGTCGGTGTCGAGCAGTCCCTCCATGCGCACGCTGGGCGTGAAGCCCAGCACCGGGGCCGTCTCACCGACGGCCCGTACCACCCGGGCGCGCAGTCCCGTCCCGGCCCCGCCGTCACGCGCTCGCAGCCCGAAGATCGTCGACCTGATGATCTTGATGGTCTCGTCCAGGTCGTCCACCGCCCGGACAACACGCTCGGACGCCTCGGGATGCTCGATGAACCGGCCCGCGCTCTGCAGGGTCATCCCCGTGGCGAACAACCGCTGGATCGCCAGGTCGTGCAGGTCCCGGGCGATCCGGTCACGGTCCTCGAGCACCGCGATCTGCTCGGCGTCCTGGCGTCGCTCCGCCAGTTCCATGGCGACGGCGGCCTGCGCGGCGAAGCCTTGCAGGGTCTCGGTCTCGGTCGTGGTGAACTGCGGCCGGCCGGCCTCCCGCGCCAGCAGAAGCACGCCTCGGACGCCGTCCTCGCCCGTGCCGATGGGCACGGCCACGGCGGGGCCGAGTCCCTGGAAACGGGGCGGTTCCGGGGTAACGCGTTCGTCGTGGGAGACGTTCGTACTGACGGCAGGGGCGCCGGTGGAGAAGGCCAGCCCCATCAAGGTCGCGTCCATCGGGAGCACGAGACCCTTGTGCGCGTCGGAATCCAGCCCGACGGCGATCTCCACGGCGAGTGACCCGGTGTCCTCCATGGGCAGCGCGACCGCGGCCAGCGCCGATCCGGTGATCTCGGCGGCCCGCTCGGCGATCAGGCCGAGCACTTCGGTGCGCCCGCCGCCGGACATGAGGCTGTGGGTGACCTCCGCGTTCGCCTGGAGCCAGCGCTCCCGCAGCCGGGAGTCCTCATAGAGGCGGGCGTTGTCGATGGCGACGCCGGCCGCCACCGCCAGCGTCGAGAGAACGGACTCGTCGTCCTCGTCGAACTGCGCGCCGCCCCGCTTCTCGGTGAGGTACAGGTTGCCGAAGACCTGGTCGCGCACCCGGATGGGCACGCCGAGGAAGCTGTTCATCGGCGGATGGTGGTCCGGGAAGCCGTATGACGAGGGATGCTCGGAGATCTTCGTCAGGCGCAGCGGCTCGGGATGGCGGATCAGCTCACCGAGAATGCCGTGGCCCTCGGGGAAGGGGCCGATCCGGGCGATCTGCTCCTCGGTGACCCCGACCGTGTGGAAGGCGGAGAGACGCCGGCCGTCCGGACCGATCACGCCGAGGGCCGCGTACTCCGCGTCGACCAGCACCCCGGCGGCTTCGACGATGCTGTGCAGCGCCTGCTCCAGATCCAGCTCGCGGCCGACCGAGAGCACCGCCTCCAGCAGGCTGTGCACCCGGTCCTGGGTTCCACGGGCCGCGTCCAGCCGCGCCTGAAGCTCCTCCAACAGCTCGTCCAGCCTCAGCTGCGGCAGCCGTACACGGGCCTCGTGGGGCTCCTGGGGGCTTGCCACCTGTGTCTCCTCGGGTCCCTCGGACGGGCTGACACCGGCCGCTCCGGTCGTGGACCACGCTACCGGCCGACGGCGGGCGACGGTACACGGTTCGGATCCGGCGGCGGAGGATCCGGTGGTCGCCTCGGCGCACCCGCGACCCGGCCACGGGCCGGCCCGCCCGGCCTGTACGGTGACCGACTGGTCGACGCACAGGCCGAGGAGGTCGGCGGCGGCACGACGGCGTGGGGCGGCTGACCGGGATCACGGGGTGCGCGGCACTGTCCGGCGCCGAGGGCAGCGACAGCCGCTGAGGGCACCCGTACGGGACCGGCGGCGCTCACCGAACGAGCACAAACAGGGGATCACATGACCGACGGGGAAGTCAGGCCAAGGTCGACGTGGCCTGCACCGGGCTTCCGGCACCAGGTCCTGCCGTGGTCCGCCGGGGCCGAGGACCGGGTGGGCGGCCGCCTCGTCGTCGCACACCTACGGGAAGCCGACGCGCACGCGCTCGCGTACGGGCTGGACCGGTTCCGCGCCTGGGGCGGGGGTTCCGCTCCGGATGAGTGAGGGCCGTCCGGGCCCTTGTCGGGGACCATCGGCCCTTGGCGCGGCCCTGGGCCGGACAGAAGCTTGAGGAAGGAGCGGCACCGATCCCCCGCGGTGTCGCTCCGCAGGTATTCCGACCGGGCAGCAAGCCACGAATCCCAACGGAAAGTCCGTCATGGCCCACAACGCCAGACGGCCGGCCCTCGCAGGACCGCGCCGCCGCATCGAGCTGGACAGCGCCGAGGCACTGCGACTGCTGGGCAGCGTGTCCCTGGGGAGGGTCGTCTTCACGCTGCACGCGCTGCCGACCGTCCGCCCGGTCAACCACGTCCTGGACGGCGGCGACATCGTCATCCGCACCCACGAGGGCACCGCGCTGACTTCGTACACTCAGCGGTTCGACGGCCCCGGTGTCGTCGTCGCCTACGAGGCTGACGACATCGACGCGACGACGCGTCTCGGCTGGAGCGTGGTGGTGACGGGGTACGCCCGGCCGGTGACCGACCCCGGTGAACTGGACCGCTACCAGGCGATACTGGAGCCGTGGGTGCAACAGCCCATGGACCACGCGATCCGCATCAGACCCGAACTGGTCACGGGCATCCTGCTCACGGTCGGCGGCCGGCCGGGCGAGGACTGAGCGTCGGCCGAGTGCGGAAATCTGTCGTTGGCGTGCGTCAGCCACCCGTCTCTGTCCGTGTCACACGTCGATCCGACGTCCCGTGATCGTGTCCGGCTCCACACGCATCCACAGATCACGGCTCCCTCCCGCCCAGGGCTTGCTGTACGCCTGGTCCGCGAGCCGGTGTGCCTCGTCGGAGTCCGTCACGGTCCGAGCGCGTCCGCGCACCAACACGCTCCAGCCCCGGCTGAAGGCGTCATCGATGCGGTCGACCTCGAAGGCCACCTGGTGGCCGGACGCCGGCGACGGTGTCGTACCGGAGGCGGTTCGAAAGACGATGGCGCCTTCGGTGACGCTGTAGTTGACGGGAACGATGCCTGGCCCGGACTCGGTGGTCACCGCGATTCTCCCCACGCCGTGTGTTCCGAGCAGAGCTCTGCACTCGTCCGTGCTCAGCTCGGTGAACTCGGGGGCACGGGCCGCCTGTTCCAGGCCCGGAGGGAGGTCCGTGGCTGCGCCGGTGAGCTCCGGCACGGTGGTCTCCAGTGCCGCGGCCAGGCTGAGAAGTGTTCCCCGGTTCGGCGTGGCACCGGGGTTCTCCTCCAGGTGCCTCAAGTAGCCGGGCGCCAATCCCGCCTTCGCCGCCGTTTCCTGTCGGCTCAGACCGAGTTGTGCGCGACGCATGGCGAGACGGCGGCCCAGGTCGCCCAACGGCCTTTCGGCCTGCATCCGTTCGGCCATGGTCGTCACGTCCTTTCCTCAGGGTGGCCCCGGCCCGGCTGGACGCCGCCCGACGGCTCGGCGCCGATGCCGTGGCCGGTGCCAGGGAAACCCCCGAGCAGCTGAGTCCACTCGAGCGGCTGCGGAGCCCGGGCCCGGCGGTGCGGTGGGGCTTCGGCTGCCGGTGGCAGCCTGGGCGCCGTTTCCGCGCCGGATCTACCCCGCAAGTCCAGCCTGGCCCACGTGCGCGGAGACCGCTTGGGCCGGTTGGGCCCCTCTCCTGACCGACAGGGCATGTTGCCTACGGTCGTCACGAGCCGTTCGTGGGCCGACCTGGCCCGGCGGTCAGGGACTGTTCGGCCCTTCCGCGTCGTCCGTCGGCACGGCTTCGGTCTCACCAGACGCAGCACGGCCGACTCCGGCTGGTCAGCGACAGCGGCCGCCTGCTGCGGTCCCCCTGTCCACCGGTCCGGGCGTATCATCGAAAGACGCCCGCTTGTCAATGGCCCTGACCACCCACACGCCGACCGTCGGGTTTCTCCTTGTCGCAGTGGGACGACCCGTACAGCGATGCACGCGTCTCACAGGCTGCGGCAGTCATGGGCCGAACGGCCCTCTCCCCGGCCGGAAACCTGTCCCGTGCGGCCCGTGAGCGCAGCCCCCTCGGCCCATGCCGCCGCCCGTCCGGAGCTGCCACCGTCGACGGTGTGCCGACCGGAGGAGGTGCGAAGCCATGGCCCACGGCAAACGGACGAAGAAGTGGTTCTGGCGCTGGCGGAACAACCCGTTGAGGCGGCGCGAGGACATCGCCGAGGCCTGGCTCATGCTGGCACTGTGTGCACTCGTCGCGGTGGGAGGCACCGCTGCCGGCCTGGTGACAGCGCACGCCACCGACGAGACACTCGCACAGCTGCGTTCCGAACGGCGCTCCACCCACGCGGTGCTCCTCACCGACACGTCGGAGCACGTGTCGGCGGTGCGGTCGTCGGGCGACAAGGTCTCGGCCTCCGTTCGCTGGAGGACCCCCGACGGCTCCGCCCGCACCGGGCGCACCCTGACCGACACCGGGCTGAAGGCCGGAACTCCAGTCGTGGTCTGGCAGGACAGCCACGGCAAGCTGACCACCGCACCGCCGAGTGCCGGGGAAGCCGCTGTCGAGGCGGGCGTGCTGGGCACCGCCGCCGGACTCGCCCTCACCGGCGCGGTCCTCGGCGTGGGAGCCGTCGTCCGGTGGCGGCTCGACCGGCAGCGCATCGACAGCTGGGGCCGGGAGTGGGACCTGGCGGGTCCCCAGTGGGGGCACAGGACTGGATGAAGCCTCGAAATCCTCTTGAGGGGGGCACAGAACGTCATGGAACGAGCCATCGTTGCCCGTGTTCAAGGCTCGACGCACCACGAGTCAGTCGTCCGCTGGGCCCGTCAGGAAGCGACACGACGCGGACTCGCGCTCCGGGTCGTCCGCGACGGGCCGGCCGACGGGCTGAACGACGCGCAGCTGGTCGTCGCCGGCGCACGAGATCCGGACGGCGTCATGTTCCCTGCCTGCCCTGTCGTATTGGTTCCTGAGACGCCCGCCGCTCAGCGCTCCGCACTCCCCGGCGCCGAGATCGTGCTGGGCGTGGACGCCCGTGAACCCGCTCAGGCGGCTGTCGGCTTCGCCTTCGACACGGCAAGGATGCGGGGCGTGCGGCTGCGTGCCGTGCATTCCTGGAGGTTCCCTGCGTGCGCCGCCGAGTTGCGCTTCGGTGTGCCGGAGGAGGACCGGGCCACCTGGGAGGACCACGAGGTGCAGTTGCTCGCCGACGCACTGCGACCATGGCGGGAGAAGCACTCCGACGTGCACGTGCTGGAGGACGTCCGGCTGTTGCCTCCGGCCCGGGCGCTGAGCCGACGTTCCGCGAGCGCCGGGCTGGTGGTCGTGGGTTGGAGTGCGGAGCGCGAGCCGGGGCCAACCCTGCGGGCAGTCCTGGCCGAGGCCCTGTGCCCCGTTGCCGTGGTGCCCACGTAGGCAGGGCTCGGCAGGCGGCCATGGTGTCCGGAACTCGGGCACCATGGCTTCCGTCCGCTATTCACCCGCCAGCTCGGCGGCCACGTGCGCCGCCCATTCCTGGATCGCGGTGAAGTCCCTGAAGTCCCCGCCCTTCCCGGAGCGCAGGATCATCCGTGCGACAGCACCCTTCGCGCCGTCCTCCAGGCAGCCGCCGAAGGTGGTGTGCTCCCTGGCGTCGAGCCGGGTCATGACCCGTTGTACTCCCGGCACGGGCGGAATGTCCCGCTCGGAGGCCGAGGCGTCGAGCGGCCCGCTGCTGAAGAGCCAGAGCGGGCGTTCGGCGAGGTCGCGGCGGTGTCGCCGGACAAATCGGCGGGCGTCCTTGTGCCAGCGTCCGGCGTACAGTGCTCCGCCGACCACGACGGCGTCGTACGCGGACACGCTCGCCACCGACCGGGCGGGCAGCACGTCCACGGTCAGCCCGTCCTTGTGCAGGACCTCGCCGATGGTCTCTGCCACCTGCGCGGTCGACCCGTTGGTCGTTCCATAAGCCACCAGCACCTTGCCGATCATGCCGGTCATGGTGGTCCGCCTCCTCTCACAGCTTGCGCGGCCGGTCGTCGGCCACGCCGTACAGGACTTGCTCGTCGGTCATCACCTCCTTGGGCGAGCAAGGTGTGGCCCCGAGGGCCGGGTGGGCGCGGTGTCCATCACGGGCGTCGTCCCCTCCAAGACTCTCGGCACTTCGAGCATCCAGCGGTTCGGCGAGGGGGCCCATGGGCTGTCCGGGGCGCCTCGGGGGCCGATCGGCCCCATGTTTCGCGCCGGTCGTCCCTGGTGCGGAGGAGGAGACCGGTGATCGGCGGCACCGGTCTCCCGTCCGGGTGGGTCAGTCGTCGAAGATGCAGGCCTGGCTGATCCCTTCCGTGGTTGTCTCACGGTTCAGGACCACGGCGAGGTTCGTGCGCCACCAGGTGGGCTCGTGATCGCAGGCAAGTGGGGCCGATGCGGCCGAAGCCGTCGATGCCGACGCGCATGGCCATGGCATTGGCTTCCTCTCGGAGGCAGGGTGTTCAGGCGTTCCAGGCCCAGTCCGCGACCTCGGGCAGGTCGGTGCCGTGTTCGCGGATCCACGCATGGTGGCGGGTGCGCGCGTCGGCCATCTGCTGACGCAGGGCGGCGGCACGGACGGCGAGGCCGGGGACGCGGTCGATGACGTCCATGACCAGGCGGTAGCGGTCGAGGTCGTTGCGGACGACCATGTCGAAGGGGGTGGTCGTGGTGCCGGACTCCTTGTAGCCGCGCACATGCAGGTTCTTGTGACCGGTGCGGCGGTAGCTGAGGCGGTGGATGAGCCAGGGGTAGCCGTGGTAGGCGAAGATCACCGGCTTGTCGGTGGTGAACAGGCCGTCGTACTCGAAGTCACTCATTCCGTGCGGGTGTTCCTCGCGGGGCAGCAGCCGGGTCATGTCGACGACGTTGACCACGCGGACGGCGAGGTCGGGCAGGTGGCGGCGCAGCAGCTGGGCGGCGGCCAGCACCTCCTGCGTGGGTACGTCACCGGCGCAGGCCAGGACGGCGTCGGGTTCGTGGGAGCCGTCTTCGGTGCCCGCCCAGTCCCAGATCCCGGCCCCGCGGGCGCAGTGGGCGCGGGCCTGGTCCATCGACAGCCAGTCGAAGCAGGGCTGCTTGCCGGCGACGACGACATTGACGTAGTCGCGGCTGCGCAGCACGTGATCCGCCACGGAGAGCAGGGTGTTGGCGTCCGGCGGCAGATAGACGCGGACGACCTCGGGGCTCTTGTTGAGGACGTGGTCGACGAAGCCGGGGTCCTGGTGGGAGAAGCCGTTGTGGTCCTGGCGCCAGACGTGCGAGGTCAGCAGGTAGTTGAGGGAGGCGATGGGAGCGCGCCAGGCCAACTCCCGTGATGTCTTCAGCCATTTGATGTGCTGGTTGACCATGGAGTCGACGATGTGGACGAAGGCTTCGTAGCAGGAGAACAGTCCGTGTCGCCCGGTGAGGAGGTAGCCCTCCAGCCAGCCCTGGCAGGTGTGTTCGGAGAGGATCTCCATCACCCGGCCGTGCCGTTCGAGGTGTTCGTCGACCGGGAGCAGCTCGGCCTGCCAGGCCTTGCCGCTGGCGTTGAAGACGGCCTGGAGGCGGTTGGAGGCGGTCTCGTCGGGGCCGACGACACGGAAGTCCCGGCGGGCCGAGGTGTCGTGCATGACCTGTTCGAGGAGGTCGCCGAGGACCCTGGTCGGTTCGTGCAGAGTGGTGCCCGGCTTGTCGACGGGTACGGCGAAGCGGTCGAGAACCGGGACGGGCAGCTCGCGTACGAGCAGGCCTCCGTTGGCGTGCGGACTGGAACCGAGGCGCTTGGTGCCCTCGGGCACGCAGGCGAGGACGTCCGCCACGGGGCGGCCGTCGGTGTCGAAGAGCTGCTGCGGGTGGTACGACCGCAGCCAGGCCTCCAACTGCCGCAGGTGCTCGGGGTTTTCGCGCACGTTGGCCAGCGGGACCTGGTGGGCACGCCAGGTGCCCTCGACGGGCACGCCGTCCACCTCCGCCGGGCCCGTCCATCCCTTGGGTGTGCGCAGCACGATGACGGGCCAGTGCACCCGCTCGCTCACGCCGTTCTCGCGGGCCGTCCGCTGCATCACCCCGATCCGGTCCAGGGCCTGGTCGAAGGCGTGCGCCATGGCACGGTGGACGGTCATCGGGTCGTCGCCGGTGACATGGATCGGGTCGTGGCCGTAGCCGCGCAGCAGCGCGTCGAGTTCGGACTCCGGCAGGCGGGCGAGCACGGCCGGGTTCGCGATCTTGTAACCGTTGAGGTGGAGGATCGGCAGGACCGCGCCGTCGTGCACCGGGTCGAGGAACTTGTTGGAGTGCCAGGCGGCGGCGAGCGGCCCGGTCTCCGCCTCGCCGTCGCCGATCACACAGGCGACCAGCAGGTCCGGGTTGTCGAAGGCCGCTCCGTACGCGTGCGAGAGGGAGTAGCCGAGCTCACCGCCCTCATGGATCGACCCCGGGGTCTCCGGGGCGACATGGCTGGGCACCCCGCCCGGGAAGGAGAACTGCCGGAACAATCGCTCCATCCCCTGCCCGTCGCGCGGTACGTCCGGGTAGGTCTCGCTGTAGCTGCCCTCCAGCCAGGAATTGGCGAGGACCGACGGCCCGCCGTGCCCCGGACCCCACACGCACAGCGCGTCGAGCCCGCGCGCCTTGATCACGCGGTTGAGGTGGGTGTGGACGAGGTTCAGTCCGGGCGAGGTGCCCCAGTGTCCGAGCAGCCGGGGCTTGATGTGCTCCGGCTTCAGGGGCTCGGTCAGCAGCGGGTTGGCCATCAGGTAGATCTGCCCGGCGGCCAGGTAGTTGGCGGCCCGCCAGTGCGCGTCCAGGGTGCGCAGTTCGTCGTCGGAAAGTACGGTGGCGTCCTGGTGTTCGACGCGTTGTGCCTCGGACATGGGATGGCTCCGTGTGTAGGTCATCGGGCGGTGGAGGCGGCATGGCCGGCAAGGCCGCGGCGAGGGTGCCGCGCAAGTCGTACGAAAAGGAACTGCTGCGTCTTCAGACGGAGTTGGTGAGGCTTCAGGAGTGGGTGCGGGCCGAGGGCGCCCGAGTGGTCGTCGTGTTCGAGGGGCGGGACGCGGCGGGCAAGGGCGGCACCATCAAGCGGGTCGCCGAGCATCTCAACCCCCGCGTCGCCCGGATCGCGGCGCTCCCCAAACCGACCGAGCGCGAGCGCACCCAGTGGTACTTCCAGCGGTACGTCGAGCATCTGCCGGCCGCCGGAGAGATCGTGCTGTTCGACCGGTCCTGGTACAACCGGGCCGGGGTCGAGCATGTGATGGGCTTCTGCACCAGGGAGGAGTACCAGCTCTTCCTGAGGCAATGCCCGATCTTCGAGCGGATGCTGGTCGAAGCGGGGATCGTGCTGCGCAAGTACTGGTTCTCGGTGAGCGACACCGAGCAGCAGGAGCGGTTCCGCAAGCGGCTGGAGGATCCGCTGCGACGCTGGAAGCTCTCGCCGATGGACCTGGAGTCGATCACCCACTGGGAGGCGTACTCGCGGGCCAAGGACGAGATGATGGTGCACACCGACATCTCCGAGGCGCCGTGGTACGTCGTGGAGAGCGACGACAAGCGGCGGGCGCGCTTGAACATGATCTCCCACCTGTTGGGTTCGCTGCCGTACCGCGATGTGCCGCCGCCGGTGCTGGAGCTGCCGGTGCGCCCGGAGTCGACCGGCTACGAGCGCCCGCCGCGCGATCTGCAGACCTTCGTCCCCGACCACGCGGCGAGCCTCTGAGCAGCCGGTCACCACGGTCGCCGTCGCCACGATCACCATCGTCACACCGGTTCGGGCACGACGGCGACCGGGCAGTCGGAGTGGTGCAGTACCCCATGGGCCACGCGGCCCAGCTGGAGCCCGAAGTGCCGCGGGCGGCGCCTGGCCCCGATGATCAGGAGGTCGGCGTCGCGCGAGGCCTCCACCAGGACGGTCCTGGCGTGGCCCTCCACGGTGCGCCGACGCACCACGACATCGTCGGGAGCCTCCTTGAGTGCGGCTTCCAGCGCGTCCACCGCGTGCTGCTCGTGCAGCCGGGCGGGTTCACCGGCGAGCAGCGGGTGATCCGTGGTCTCGTGCGCGGGGCACCGCCAGGCCTGTACGGCCTCCAGTACGGCGCCTCGTCGCCGCGCCTCCTCGAAGGCGAAGCGCATCGTCGCCGGGGCGGCCGGAGTGTCGCCGACGCCGACGACGACGCGGCCATGCCGTCCGGGGCGGTCCCGGTCGTCCTGGTCGCCGCGCACCACGATCATCGGGCAGTGCGCGTGCCCGGCCACGGTCAGGCTCACAGAACCCAGCAGGGCGCCGGCAAGGCCGCCGCGGCCCCGGGTGCCCGTCACCAGCAGGGCGGCCCGGCGGCTCTCGCGCACCAGCGTGTACTCGGGCTCCTCGGGCAGCACCTCGGTGGAGATCTTCACGTCGGCCCGGCGCAGGGAGGCTCGCCGGGCGGCGGCCGCCACGATGTCCTCGGCCCGCACCTGTTCGGACGGCCGGCCCAGGTCCTCGGCGGGCCGGGAGCCCTCGTACCGCTCCCACAGCGAGGCGTACACCACGCGCAACGGCAGCCCGCGCAGGGCGGCCTCGTCGGCCGCCCAGTCGACGGCCCGCAGTCCGGGCTCGGAGCCGTCGACCCCGACGACGACCGGCAGGTCCATCGCCCTCACCGTCCCACGCCGAGGTCGAAGACGATCCGGGCCTTGACCTGGCCGCGCAGGACGTCGTCCATGGACTCGTTCACGCTCGCCAGCGGGCGGGTCTCGTGAATGACCCGGGTACGGCCGGCGGCGTGCAGCTGGAACACCTCGGCGAGGTCCTGCCGGGTGCCGACGATCGAACCGATCACGCTCGTGCCGTTCAGGACGGTGTCGAAGATCGGGACCTGGATCGTGCCGTGTGCGGGCAGGGCGACCATGACGAGCTTGCCGCCGCGCCGCAGCCCGGAGTTGACCGCGGTGAACGCTTCCTCGTTCACCGCGAGCGCGATCGCCGCGTGGGCGCCGCCGTACCGCTTGAGCACCTCGGCCACGTCGTCCTTGCGAGCGTCGATCACCACGTCCGCGCCGAGCTCGGCGGCGAGTTCCAGCTTCTCGTCGGTGACGTCGATCGCCGCGACCTGCGCCCCGGCGATCTTGGCGTACTGCACGGCCAGGTGACCGAGTCCGCCGACGCCGGAGACCGCGACGAGCTGCGCGGGCCGGACACCGGCAACCTTGAGCGCCTTGTACGTCGTCACGCCGGCGCAGGTCAGCGGGGCGGCGTCGAAGGCCGTGACGCCGTGCGGCACCGGCTGCGCGAAGTCGGCCCAGGCCAGCATCTTCTCGGCGTACCCGCCGTCACAGCCGTAGCCGGTGTTGATCTGCCGCTCGCACAGCGTCTCCCAGCCGGACAGGCACTGTTCGCACCGCCCGCACGCCTTGCCCAGCCAGGGCACGGCGACCCGCTGCCCGACGCTCAGGTGGGTGACACCCTCGCCGAGCTTCTCGACCAGGCCGACGCCCTCGTGACCGGGGACGAACGGCGGTGTCGGCTTGACGGGCCAGTCGCCCCGGGCGGCGTGGATGTCGGTGTGGCACAGCCCGGAGGCCTCGACGCGGACGCGGACCTGGCCGGGGCCGGGCTCGGGGTCGGGCCGGTCCTCGATGACCAGAGGTTCGCCGAAGGCTCGTACGACCGCTGCCTTCATGGTGTCTGCTCCTTGGGGTGAAGGTCAGTTGTGCGGGACGACGGCGACGGGGGCGGCGGAGTGGTGCAGGACCGTGTGGGTGACCGAGCCGATATGGGCGCCGAACGGGCTGCGGCGGATGCGCCGTCCCACGACGACCAGTGAGGCCTCGCGGGAGGCGTCGACGACGTGGTTGCCGGGGCTGCCGTAGGAGGACTCCTCGCTGACCTCGACGTCCGGGAACTTCTTGCGCCACGGGAGCAGGACCTCGGCCAGGGCGGTGGTCTCGGAACGGGCCAGTTCTCCGTGGAGTTCCAGGTCGACGGAGAGCCCGTAGGCGTAGTACGGCGGTGGGTTCCAGCCGTGGACCACGCGCAGGGATGTGGTCCGGCGGACGGCGGCCGCGAACGCGAAGGCGATCAGCTCCTCGTCGGGGCTCTCGACGTCGAGGCCGAGGACGACGGGGCGGAACGGGGCTGCGGCGGACGGGATGCCGACCGGGTCCATCTCGTGCTCGTCGGCAGCCTGTTCGCCGGCCCTCACCAGCACGACCGGCCGCTCGGAATGCGCCACGACGGACAGACCGACGGAGCCGACCATGAACCCGCCGATTCCGCTCAGCCCACGGGAGCCCAGGACCAGCAGCTCGGCGTCCTTCGCCGCACCCGCCAGCGCCTCGGCGGGCCGACCGGACAACTGCTCGGTGATCACCTCGAGGCCGGGGTGGCGCAGTCGGATGCCTTCCGCTGTCTCCCGGGTTGTCCGCTCGGTCCAGTGCTGGTGGGTCTCGGGACCGAGCAGCGGCGCCTGGGCCATGGGCGCCGGCACCGGCTCCCAGACCTGGACCAACTTCAGCGGCAGGCCGAGCAGTTGTGCTTCACGGGCGGCCCACTCGGCCGCCGCGCGGCTCTCGGGCGAGCCGTCGAGGCCGGTGGTGAGGGTACGGGTCATGATCTCCACCTTCTGGATCGGGGTGTCCCGCTCCGAGCTTTGCCTTCGGACGCGGGCCCCGGCAGGGGCCACAGGTCCCTGCCGGGGGCCGACCGGCCCTGGCGGTGTCGACGTGGTGCGGCTCCCGCGCTCGACGCAGCCAGCGGCCGCGACGAACCAGCGGGGGCTTGACCCAGACCTGGCCGAGGTTGAAGGTGTCGCCGCCGGAGGCGGCGGAGGCGGCCAGGGCGATCAGGGCGACGGCGTAGATGAGGTGGTGGTCCGCGAAGGGGTTCGTCGACAGGCTCGGTGAACCGTCGGAGAGCACAGAATGGTCGATCAGTTCCTGTGCCCGTATCTGTTCGGCGAGTTCCTCACGGTCGCGGATCTGGGTTGCGTTGCCGCGCGCTTCAGCGGGGCGTCGGTCTGCAGGCCGACAAGCAGTTCGCGGTCGCGGTCGAGGTGACCGGAGACGTGCGCGGTGATCGCGGAGGGCACGGCGGTGTCGAGGTCGAGGACACCTCTGCGCCCATGCCCTCGCCGGACGCCCCCTCCTCCCACGCCCAGATGGTGATCCGCCTCGGGTACGGCCCCTGGGACCGGCTTCAGCCCGCACCAACAAGGCCATGCCGTTCTCGGAAGAGGCTTGACCGGCTGCACCGCTGTCAGACGCGAGCGAGTTCCGCGGCCCCGAACGAGACGTCGAAACGGTCGCACCAAATGCTCACGCTGTTGTAGCTCGACGGATCCACGCCCCTGGGCAGGGCGTAGTTCTGGCTTCCCTTGTTGCCTTTGAGCTTGCCCAGGCTGACGTACTTCCCGTCGTCGAAGACATGCCAGCCCGCCTCCCCCTCCTTCACAGGAGCGTCGGTCAGCAAGACACGCAGGTCCGGTCCGTTGCTGGTGTCGAGGTTCTCCACCCGGACTACGTGGGAACCATCGGCCAGCCGTATGAGCTGCACCGTGCCCGAGGTCGCATGCTCGTGGCTGATCAGCTCACCCGTTGCCAACGTCTGCGGATCGGTGGCCGAGGGCCGCTCGGAGGGCTTGTACGAGGGCGCCTCGGCAGGTGGAGCAGAAGTCGCCACCACCCCGGGCAGGGCCTCCTCCACGGTCTTGTCCTGCCACAGCTTCCACGGCTGGAACCAGTACAGACCGAAGCCGACCCCGCCGACCGCCGCCACCAACACCGCGATGACCAGCGGCCTGGTCAGTACCTTGCGCCCGCGCCCCATCCCTACCTCGTCTCCTGGGAGGTGCTTGTCCGCCCATTCAACGGCGACGGGCGGCCGTCCCGAACCCCGCAGGTGATGACGGAATCCTTACGGCGTGCGACACAGGCGAGCGGCGGCGATGATCATCGCGGGGCCGGTGTTCGGTGCGGCCGGGACAATGGCCGCCGTCGGTGTGGTCATCGGCGGCCCGGTCGCGGTGGAGCAGGTCGGCGGTGAGGGCCCCGGTGAGCAGGGCCCAGGTCGCAGCGGCGGGGCCGGCCTGGTGCCGACCGAACAGCGGACGAACGGTCGGCCGTGCTGCGCGGTCGAGGTGCGTCAGGCGAGGGCGAGGAAGAGTTTCTCGAGTTCGGCTTCGCTCATCGGGGGTGTGTCCTCGTCGGCGGCGGTCATGCATTGGCGCATGCCACTGGCGACGATTTTGAAGCCGGCGCGGTCCAGGGCGCGGGAGACGGCGGCGAGCTGAGTGACGACGTCCTTGCAGTCGCGGCCGGCCTCGATCATGGCGATGACACCGGCGAGCTGTCCCTGGGCGCGACGGAGGCGGTTGAGTACGGCGGTGCTGGCTTCCTCGTCGACCTTCACGGGCGGCTCCTCCTTGCGGGTTACTTACGGCCGATCGTACCCCCTGGGGTATCGGTGGACCGGCCCGGGCGGGACCGGGGCCACCGGGACGGGATCGGTCAGTCGTGGGAGAAACGGATGTCGGGCAGGACCCTGCGCAGCCACGCGGGACTCCACCACGCGGCACGGCCGGTGACGCGGAGCAGGGCGGGGAGCAGAACGAGTCGGATGAGGAAGGCGTCGAGGAGGACGGCGGCGCCGAGGACGATGCCCATCTCCTTGGGCGGGAGCGGTTCGGCGAGGGCGAAGGTGAAGAACACGGCGACCATGACGCCCGCCGCCGCGAAGATGACGCGGCCGGAGTGAGCGAGAGCGGCGGTCATGGCCTTACGGGGGTCGCCCGTGTGCTCGAAGTGCTCCTTGGCGGAGGAGAGCAGGAAGACGGTGTAGTCCATCGCGATGGCGAAGATCATCGCGAAGAAGAAGACCGGGCCCCAGCCGTCCAGGAAGCCCTGCGGGTCGAAGCCGAGCAGCCCGGAGCCGTGGCCGTCCTGGAAGATCAGCCGGGCGACGCCGAAGGCGGCGGCGGTGGCGAGGAGATTGGTGAGCACCCCGAGGGCCGCGATCAGGGGGGCCTGGAGGGCGATGAGCAGCAGGACGAAGCCGAGGGCCAGGATGACGCCGATGACCAGCGGGGCCTTGTCGTCCAGGGCCTGCTTGAGGTCGAGGTTCTCCACGGCCGCGCCGCCGACCGACGCCGGGGTGGGGAGTTCGGTCCGGAGGGTCTTGACGGTATGACTCAATGACGCGTCGGAGGGGTCGACCGAGGGCATGGCCTGGATCAGGCTCCAGTGCGAGCCGTCGGCGGCCGGCTGGGCGGGCAGGACGACGGCGATGCCGTCGGTGGTGGCGAGGGTGCGGGCTGTGGCCTGCGCCTGTGCGGTGGGCGTGATGATCTGGAGCATGCCGGGGGCGCCCTTGCCGAGGGCCTGCTGCACCATCTCGTAGCCCTGCCGTGAGCTGTCGGCGGCGGGGACGACGGTGATGGACGGCATGGCGGTCTTCAGCCCGAACGCCGGGACCGCGAGCGCGACCAGGACCAGCACCACGGGCACCCCGTAGCGCAGCGGGTGACGCCACAGCCGCTCGCCCCAGGCGCCGAAGCGCGGGGAGACGACCTGGTCGCTGCGGGTCCGGGGCAGGGCGAGCTTGTTGACGCGCGGGCCCAGCCTGCCGAGGACGGCGGGCAGCAGGGTCAGAGTGGCGGCGAGCACGAAGACGACGGAGAGCATGATGCCGACGGACATGGTGCGGACCGCCGGGGCGGGCACGAGCATCACGGCGGAGAGGCTGACGAGCACGGTCAGTCCCGACAGCAGGACGGCCTTGCCCGCGGTGTCCATGGTCTCCTCCACCGCGCGGCGTGGGTCGCCGTGGCGGGCGAGGGCGCCGCGGAAGCGGATGACGAGGAAGAGCGCGTAGTCGATACCGAGCGCCAGGGCGAACATCAGAGCGAAGTCCATGGCCCAGATGGAGATCGGCGTGACATGGCTGATCAGGACCAACGAGCCCACGGAGGCGGCCAGCCCGGCCATGGTGAGCAGCAGAGGGAGGCCGGCGGCGACGAGCGAGCCGAAGGCGATCACCAGGACGACCAGGATGACCGGCCAGGACAAGATCTCGGCGTGGATCATCGCGTCCAGGTTGGCGGTGTTGAAGTCGCTCCACAGGACGGACGCACCGGTGGCCCGCACGGCGATGCCGTCGGTGGACAGCGCGCGCAGCGGTTCCTTGAGGTCATCGGAGGCCCGCACCATGTCGTCCGGGTTGGCCTTGGCGCCGCCCAGCAGTACCGCGGTCCTGCCGTCCCGGCTGATCGTCGCCCCGGACCGGGGCTGGACGACCTCGGAGATCCGGTCGTCGGCCGTCAGCAGCTTGGTCGCCTTGGCGAGCACGCTCTGCACGGCGGGGTCGGTGACCGGCCGGTCGGCGTGGACGACGACCTGGATCGCGGTGGAGCCGGTGCCGCCGAAGTGCTGCTGGGCCAGCTCACGGACCGCGACGGACTCCGATCCGTTGCTCTGCCAGCCCGCACCGGACAGCGCGGTGGTCACCTGCGGCGCGAAGACACCGAGCGCGGCGACCACGATCACCCACCCCGCCAGCACGGTCCTGAAGCGGCTCGCTGTCCAGTCGCCGAGGCGCCCCAGCAGTCCGGGGCGGGGAGGCGGGAGGGGCGGGGCCCCGGTCTTCGGGGCGTGGTCGACGCTCGTCATGGAATCCTCCTGATATACCCCGGGGGGTAATTTGGCTGCGCCGATGAGCGTACACGATACCCGGGGGGGTATTATTGGCCGTGTTCGCACACGTGCCCATCAGTGGAGAATCCCGTGAGCTACGACCGCACCGTCCGTCTGACCAGCGGCTTCGCCGCCACGGTCGACGCCGTACGCGAAGCCCTCGCCGCCCAGGGCTTCGGCGTCCTCACCGAGATCGACGTCACGGCCACCCTCAAGGCCAAGCTCGGCCACGACATGGAGGACTACCTGATCCTCGGCGCCTGCAACCCCTCCCTGGCCCACCGCGCCATCGATGCCGACCGCGCGATCGGCGTGCTGCTGCCCTGCAACGTCGTCGTACGGCGAGAGGGCGACCACACGATCGTCCAGGCTCTCGACCCGAACACCATGGTCACTCTCACCGGCCTGCCCGCCCTGCAGCCCGTCGCACAGGAGGCCACCGCCCGACTGGACGCCGCTCTCGCCTCGCTCGACTGACCGCCGGCGAGATCCCCTCCTGGCGCGGCACGACCTGACGCGCCACCGCTGATTGCCTCCAGGCACGGACGGCCCTCCTCGCGGTCGTATACCTCTCGGCGAGGATCGAGCGAAGGCAAGGGCCCACGTCGGCGGCCCGAGCCGCAGGCGCCATGGCGCATTTCGGCCGCCGCACCGGTTCGGTGAGTGATCGCGTCCCGCCTACGCGGCGGGGAACCGCCCCAAGCGCGAGGAACTCCGGTACCGGATCATCGAGGTCATCGGCGTCGACATTCGCCAGCGCGGCACCGCCGCCTCGCTGTGTGCCCGAAGTCACGGTCCGCCGATGAGCACGCGGCGGTGGGGCCCTCTTCACCACGATCGCTGGCCGGTCGCTCTCCCACGACCAGCACCCGGCACGACCTCCTGGCCGTGCACAGCAGCGCGCGCCAGGGTAGCCGGGCGGCGAGGAGCGGCCCGTACGCCGACGACCGCGAGCGCCACGATGATGGCGGCGGGGGTGCCGGGGCCGACGTGCGGCTCCCCATGGCCGTACAGCGGCGGCCGGCTGGCATGACGCTTTACGTAGCGGTGTTCCAGGACGGTGCCGATCACAGCCGCCGTCGCGACGAGCAGCGCTGCGGCGAGGGGAGAGGCCGGATGAGACGCCGGTGAGCCTTGACGTCAGCGATTCGTCATTTCTCCCGGTTTCTGGCGCGCGCAGCTCTCCCCCGCAGACCTGGTGCCTTGTGAACAAGGAGATCCCGCGCCCGCAGCCGAGGAGCGGCGCTTGCCGCCCGCGGACAGGACCGGGCCGGAGCCGGGCCCCGGATCACCTGCAGGTGATCCGTCCCGACTCCTGACGTGCTGGTCGGAGAGGCACTGTCACACCCGCGTGGGACCGTGAGGGTTTGGACAAGCGGCGTGCGGTCGACGCCCGCTCCGGGGGCATGCCCGTGCCGCCCGGCAGGCAGGAGTATCCGCACGGCTGCGGGCCGGTACCAGCCGACACGACAGCCACCGCGCGCCCCGAGCCGAGAAAGGCCGCGTCATGACCGACATCGACACACAGTTCCTGCGCAGCCTGTTCGACGAGGAAGGCAGCCTGCACACCGCCGGCCGCACCGCCCTGTACCGGCTCCACGGCCCCGAAGGTCTGCTCTACGTCGGCATCTCCACCTGTCCGCTCACCCGCATCCGCACCCACCTGCAGCAACAGCCCTGGGGCCGCCGCGTCATCGCCATCCGGATCGACTACCCCGACGACGCGCACGCAGCCGAACGCGAAGCCGTCCAAGCCGAACGGCCCCTGCACAACGTCGTCTTCAATGGGATGACCCCTCCCCCGCCACCCGACCGGGCCTCACGACTGAGGTCCGAACTCGCCGCGCAACAGCGGCGGCTGGAGGAACTCGAGGCGGCCGTACCCGAGTCCACTACCCACCTACGTCTCATCCTCCGCGGCATCGACGCAGCACAGACAAAAATCGTGAAACTCGCCAGAAAAGCCGAAGAAGCCGAGGCCGCACAACCCTCACCCGGACGGCCGACCAGACGGGCCAAGCCGTAGACGGCGTATCAGAGTCCAGCGTGCTGCGCGGCAGCCGTGGGGACTGCCGCGCCGGACTGTCGGAGCGGTCTGTGATGCGCACGTACGGCGGCTGCCACCCGACGGCGCAGAACTCTCTTGAAGTCGGCCTGGCGCCGGCCGCGTGAGAAGCTGCCGCCGCTCCCCGCCACGTCCCTCCAGCCGATCATGCTGGGCACCGAGGCCGCGATGGCCGGGCTCGGGTGGGGCGCACCCTGGCGACGAAGCTCGCCGGCAAGCCGCCCGAAGCCACAGAGCAGACGCAACTGCCCCAGGAAAGTGGCCCACTACGGCCGTGCCGATGCCGTTCCCGTCGACGCGCTCGACCCCATGGAGCTCGACCAACAGACCGCTGACAGCCGTGCCCACGCCCCGGACCACCTAGGCTCAGCCCGACGCGTCCATCAGGGTGGCAACGTAGGCATCCAGCCGCTCCTCCACAATCCGTGCCGTCAGCTCTGTCCTGCCTGCGCCCCGCCATGGCAGCGACACCTGCTGCACTTCTTCTGAGACCGCCAGCGCGTCCCGCACCTGCCAGTACAGCCGGTCGCTCGCGGCCGCCGCCAGCACTCCGCCGGCCTTCTCATACGCCCCAGCGAACCGCACACCCCACGCCGGCCCATGCAGCAGCGCGAGATTGGTGCAGCAACGCGCGACATCGAGGTCCGCCGGGCCCCAAGAAGCTCCTGCCCAGTCGACGACGCCGGTGATTTGGAGGGCTGTCGGACTCGGCGACGGCACGTCCAACAGCACGTTGCCCGGGTGGAAGTCCCGGTGCAGAAACCGCCCCTCATAGGCGGGTGCGGGCTCTCGGATCACGTCGACCGCCGCAGCCCATGCCGCCGCGTCGGCGCCCTTCGGTGTCACGACCGTGTCGGCGGTCGTCAAGGTCACGAACCCCGGGGGCCGCTCGGCGGGGGCGGGTCGCACCGCGTGGATCGCCACGAGCTCACGGGCGAGCAGAGGGACGCGCGCCTCCACTCCCTCGTCCTCGAGGACCGTCCGGCCCGCCAGATGAGTCATCAGCAGCGATGGATACTCGCAATGCACGGCCTTGCGATCAACCGCGACCAGTCCAGGAGCCGGCACGCCGGCCCCCGCGAGCAGGGCAACGGCGCACCGCTCCCTGTTCAGCCAGTCGTCGGCGTACTCCACATCGACGAACGTCCGCAGCACCAGGTCACGGGTGCCTCCGTCCCGCCCACCGACGGTCAGACGCCGCATCTCCGCGGTGATACCCCCGTGCAGCGCCTCGGTTTTGACGACCCGTTCACCCATGTCGAGATGCCGGCCCACCCAGGCCAGCGTCAACGGCCGGACGGCCCCCGCCCCATCGTGGTCTGCCACCTCGCCACCCCATCATCCGGACGGCCACACGCGGACGCTTTTGCTCACTGCTGATCCGACGGGTTGCCCGACTGGCGCAGGTGCCCGTCGATCAGGGCGAAGGTGGCTTCCGGCTGTTCGATCTGCGGAAGATGGCCGGCCTTGGGGACGACTTCGAGTCGGCCGTCGCCGAATGCGTCGGCGTACGCGGCGCCGTAGGCGGGGGTGACGATGCGGTCGCTCTCACCCCAGAGCAGAAGGGAAGGCACCTGGACCTGTCCGAGCCGGCGCAGCAGCGTGGGGTCGTGCATGTAGGGATCGCCGGCGAGGATGCGCATGGTAGCCATGTTGGCTTGTCTGCGTGCGAGTTCTTCGGCCGGGAGGCCGGCCGGGTCGAGGTAGTAGCGGTCCGGGTCGTGCCAGGAGTGCTCCGCGACGCCGCGGGCGTCGAGGGCGAAGAAGTCGGTGATGTGTTCCGACTCGACCTGCACGCCTACCGCGTCGATCAGGACGAGGCCGGTGATGCTGCCCTCGCTGTCACGTGCGGCCATCTCGGCGGCTGTCCAGCCTCCGAGGGAGGAGCCGACGACGAGAACATCGCGCAGCCGGCGGTCGCGCAGCATGTGCAGATAGGCGAGGGCAAGGTCGTCGATGCCGGTGAGCCAGGCGGGGCGCCGGGTGCCGTCCCAGCCGGGGTGCACGGGTGTGATCGTGTGGGCGGTGCGGGAGAGGTGCTGGGCGAGGCCGGCGACGGTGGCGGGGCCTCCGCCGCCGTGCAGGACGAGGACCGGCCTTCCTGCTCCGGCCTCGGACAGAGTCAGGGACAGATCGGCGTACATGGCTGATGCGTTGGTGGACATGCCGACCATAGTAACTAAACATCTTTATATAAGCTAGCTTGGTCATGACGTAGACTCGATGCATGGACGTTGAGCTGCAAGAACTAGGCAGAGCGGTCAAACAGGCTCAGTACCGACAGCATCGGGCCCTGGACAGCGCCCTCCAGACCATCGGCACGACACTGGCCCAGTGGGACGCCTTGCGCGCGATCAGCCGCTCCCCCGGAGCGTCCGCCCGCGAACTGGCCGCGGCCACCTTCCAGACCGAACAAGCCTTCGGAACACTCGCCGGCCGCCTCACCGCCCAGGACCTCGTAGAACGCCGCCCAGGACACGGCCGACGCATCGAACACCACCTCACACCCACCGGCCGAAAAACCCTGACAGCCGGACACAAGATCGCCGACGAAGTGCTCGCCGACTGCTTCTCCGCCCTGCCGAACGCGGACCGCGCGACCCTCCTCTATCTGCTTCAGCGCCTCGCCGCGGCACCAGACGGTCCCTGAGCCGCCTCGGGTCCGATGGCGGCTTGGGACTCTCCCGGGCGACTTGAGCCTGACCGCCACAGCGGCTTCGCGGACGCAACGGGTGTGAGTGGTGGAGTTCGTGATCGCCGGAGCGTGACGGAAGGGCGAACAGGGTTACCTGATGGGGAAGTCGGCGTGAGCGGACAGCGGCTTCTCATGTCACAGCCGGTGTCCGAGCGACCCACCAAGGTGATCAACGTCGGTATGAGATTCGTGTGGGAACTGGTGGCTCTGGCCCACTTCGACTCTGGGCATGGGCCACCCTGCCTGCTCCCCTTCGGTATGTCTGCCTCGTTGCCGTTCCCATGGTCGTGGCCGGGCTGGGGCATCGCAGACGGCCTGCGCGACCGGCTGACTCGTCTGGGCGTACCTTTCCTCGGCGGACTCCCTGCCGGACACGGCCTGCACCCTACGACCATCCCGCTCGACACGTCGGCCACCATCGACACCGCCGCGAGGACGCTGACAGTTGGACGACGGCGCCGTAGCCGGCCGACGAGTCACCCGGCGGGCTTGATGCGGAGGACGGCGGCCGCATCCATGATGCTGACGACCTTCAGGCTCATGGCGTCGTTGATGGTCGCAGCGGGGCCCTCGCCGCAGCTGAAACCGACACCGCCTCCGCCGTCCGACGACACGCTGCCGCCACCGGAACAACCCGAGATGCTGTAACCCGAACCTGCCAGCTGGGCGACCATGTCCACCTTTCCGCCGGCGATCGCGGTCACCTTGATCGGCCCGAGGCCGTATGCTTCCGGAACCGTAACGGCGTCTCCCACTGCGACCTTGAGCTCACACGTCCCGTCAGCACACGGTCCCGTTGGGGAGGGCGACGGCGTGGCCGTCCGTGGGTGATCGGATGCCGACCCGGATCCGGAGCTGCTTGGCCGGCCGTCCGCGGAGGACCCGTCCGAAGAGTCCGAGGAACACGATGTAAGAACGGCGAACACGGAAGCGACGACAACGGCAACGACGGCGGTGGACGACATTCCTCTACGCATCATGATTGCCATTAGACCTCTGCCCCCGCCGCCCGGGCGGGTGCGCCACAAGACCTCCCCGGGAACGTTCGGCACCGCCACAGCAGGCTGAACGCGTCGGCAGAGAGCAGCACTTGCCCTACCGACCGGCCGGAGGCATACGGACGACCGCTGTTCCGCCCTCCAGATCCACCATGGTGCGGTTCGGTGGTGCCCCGTCCTCCTCGTCGTCCCTGAGTATGAGCGCCGACTGGCGCTCCTTCAGTTCGCTCTGCTTGCCCGGCGAGAAGCTCGCATGAAGCTGCTCGAAGCCGGTTGCAGAGATCTGTCCCTGTCTGGCGTTGTTCCGCCAGGGCAGCAGCCCAGCTCGACCTGCGCGCAGAAGCAGCTGATCAGCGAAGGCCACGGCGGTCAGCACGATGACCAGTCCGGGCAGGGTCATGAAGACGGCGAATCCCATGCGCCCAGTATCCGTAGTGAAGACACACGCACACGCTGACTTCGGAAACCCTTTTCGCCCACCCCCGCACCCCTCGGCGCCGTCCCGGCGTCACCGAGAAGAGCATGTTCGGCGGCCTCGCCTTCCTGTACCAGGGCAACATGGCCGTCGGCGTGACCGGCGACGAGCTCATGGTCCGCGTCGGTCCCGACACCGCCGACGCGGCCCTCGCCCGCCCCGGGGCGAGGGTCTTCGACATGACCGGCCGCCCCATGCGTGGCTGGATCGTGGTCGCCGGGTCCGCCGTGACGGAGGACGAGGCCCTGGGAGCGTGGATCGACGAGGGACGCGTTTTCGCGGCGAGCCCGCCGCCCAAGTAGAGGCCCCGGCCGCCGCCGCGGCGAGCGGACCAGTGGCACGTCGGCGCGGCCTTGGGGTGCGGTGGGTTCGCAGTCCTGGCGGGAGCGCGTCCTCCTACCACCGCACCGGACCACTCCCCCTGGCCGCGGCGGCCGCGCCAGACGCCGATCAGACGGTCACTGGCCGGCTCCCGGACTTCAGTTGCGCGGCCCCACCGCATCGAGTACGGCCTCCAGTTGCCGTAGCGGATCCGGGCCGGCGATCCGCAGGACGACCGTGTCCGCGCCGGCCGTGGCCAGAGAGCGGAGACGCTCGGCGGCCTGTGAGGCGGGGCCCGAGACGGTGAAGACCTCGTGCGGTGGGCGGCCGAGCCAGGCGCCGTGGCCCTCGATGTGCGGGTGCAGGACCCCCGCCACCTCGTCGGCGTCGTCACCGACGCAGGCGAAGGCGAAGACCGTCAGGGCATGGTCGGACGCGGCGCCGCCCTTGGCGGTCAGCGCGCGGGCGTTCTCCAGGTCGCGCGGGCCGTGGCCCTCAGTGATCACGGTGCCGTCCGCGACCCGGCCGGACAGTTCCAGGGAGCGAGAGCGCACAACGCCCGCGACAATCGGCGGCACCTCAGTCGGCGGATGTGTCAACTGGACTCCGTCCAGGCGCACTTCACGGCCCGTCAGTTCCACGCGCTCCCCACGCAGCAGCGCGCGTACCGAGGTGATCGTCTCCTCGAGCAAGGCCAGCGGGGAACGGGCCGCGGCGCCCACCTGGGCCATCCACTCCTGCACCCCGTGCCCGATCCCGGCCACCAGTCGTCCGGGGAACACCCGTGCCAGCGTGGCCAGTTCCATCGCCAGAAGCGCCGGGCTGCGCAACGGGGCGGGGGCGATGCCGATACCCACCTTGATGCGTTCCGTGGCTCCCAGGGCCACGGCCGCCGCCGACACCCCGCCGTTCCACCCGAGGTCCTCCACCACCCACACGTCGTCCACGCCGAGCGCCTCTGCCCGCCGCGCGAAGTCGGGAAGCCCTTCCGGGGCCCAGTCTCGGTCGTACATCACGCCGATCCGTACGTTCGTCATACGCGGAACCTATGTGGCGGTGGCAGCTCGTTCAACGGGGTGTCCCGGCACCAAGGCCCTGATCGTTCTGCGGACCTCGAACCGGCGGTGGACCTACGTGAGCCCCACCCGCTGCACCATCGGCTACCGGAGACCGGAGCACAGATCACCGTGGGGGAATTCATGAACTCCCCCACGGGCTGTCGTTTCACCATCAGCCATCCCGAACGGCCGGCTGCTGCCAGCCCGTCGGCATGGTGGATCGGGTTCTGGTCATAGCCGTCACGGCAGTGCGGCCACGACGACGCCCAGGAGCTTTCGGAACCGCTCCGGCTCAGCCTCCGCTCTTTCGCCGGAACGACCGCTGGCTCGCAGCCGGGCCGTGCGCCCCACGGATCTTCGAGGCCTGGGGATTGGCAGCAAGGTCGGCGGCGTCGGCCTGGGCACCACGCTTGCGTGCCAGGGCCTCGCGGAACTTGCGCTTGAGGTCGTAGTTGCCGTCGCTGTCGGGCGCGAGTGCGGACGTCTCGGGCTCGGCCGGCTCCGAACCTTCTGGGGATGCAGCTTCTGCGGTCATCGTGACCTCCTGGGTTCGGGCAGTGGGAATCACAGCTTGTCATGCCGGGCGCGGTACGGGGCGCCAGTGTCCCTTCTCAGGCGTACGGGGGCGGTCATGACCGGTCGCGAGGCTCCGGGGAGGCAGAGCTGTGACGGCGACGCCTTCTCCGGTGGAACCCCGACGGACTGGACCTGTAGCCCATGAGACGAACGTACGGCCACCGCCTCCTCCACGCCCCCGAAGCGCATCGGTCCGGCCAGGCCATCTCTTTCGGATCACCCTCCCGGGCGTGCGATAGGTTGCCCGCCATGACTGAACTCGCTGTCGTCGCCTGGCCAGTTGCCCCGATCACAACCGAGCGGCTCGTGCTCCGCGAGTCCGAGGCCCGGGACCGTGCGGCGTTCATCGAGCTGCTCGCCTCGCCGGATGTGCATACCTACCTCGGTGGTCCTCAAGCGCGTGATGAGCTCGAGCGCTCGGTGCCTGAGACGCCCGGCCGGCGCCCTGGCCATTTCGTGATCGAACTCGACGGGGCGATGATCGGCACCGTCGAGGTCAGCCGGCGCGAGGCGGAGCGTCGCGGCAACGTCCGTCCGGACGCCGGGGAGGCCGAGCTCAGCTACCTGTTCCTGCCGGAGGCGTGGGGGCGCGGGTACGCCGCCGAGGCGTGCGCGGCGGCACTCGACTGGTTCGCCGATGCGCTTCCCGATGTGCCGGTGGTGCTCTATACCCAGACCGCCAATGCCCGCTCGATGCGCCTCGCGGCCAAGCTGGGGTTCACCGAGGTGCAACGGTTCGAGAAGTGGGACGCCGAACAGTGGATGGGCGAGTGGTCCCCGGTCACACCGCCCGCTTGAGGGCAACCACCCCATGGCTCGCATCGACCGCCGTTGCCGGGCTGGTGCGCGGGTGCCTCCAGCGGGCAGGACCGGCCGAGCCGTCACCGGCGCCCTGATCACGACCTCACGGCGAACCCTGTGACCCGTTGTCAGCCGTCCTGGATCATCGCCGCGTCGAGGAGGGGGCCGAGCTCGCGGGCCACGGTCGTCAGTGGACGTATGTCCCGCTCCGCCCGGGCCATGACGATCGCTCCTTCCAGGGCGCTGACCATGAGGGTGGCCAGCGCGGCCGCTCGCTCCTCGGGCACGCGCATGTCGGTCAGCGCCCGCGCCACCGGAGCGGTCCAGGTGGCGAACGCCTCCGCCACGGCCGCCCGCGTCGACGCGGTCGACTCCGCACAGTCCACCGTGGCGGCGGCGACGGGACAGCCACCCGCGAAGCCGACGCTCTCGTACTCGTCGGTCCACTGGCGCACCATTTCCGCGAACAGTCCGCTCGGTGTCGGTTCGGGCAGGGCGGCAAGGAAACGGGCGACTCGGTCGGCGGCGTATCGGCCTGCCCACTCCACCGCCTCGTTGACCAGTTGCTCCTTGCCGCCGGGGAAGTAGTGCTGGAGCGAACCGCGCGGTGCGCCGGCGTGGGCGGCGACCTCGCGCATGCCGGTGGCGGCGACCCCGTCGCGCCGGATGAGCTGAGCAGCGCTGAAGACCATCCGCTCCCGTGCGCCCCTCTCGGGCACCGCCATCGCCGACCTCCCTGTGTGGTGCGTGCGCGTCCACTCTATGACCGCCGTCATAGGAGCACTTACTATGACCGCTGTCATAGCGTGCGGCAACGGCTCGGCTTCGGCGTGAGTCGGAAAAGGCGGTGCCTTGTGTACGTGGGATTCATCGGCCTCGGAACCATGGGGCAGCCCATGGCCCTCAACCTCCTCCGGGCCGGGACGCCTCTCGTCGTGTGGAACCGCACCCCCGGCCGGTGCGAGGCCCTGCGCGCCGCCGGAGCCGAGGTCGCCGCGAGCCCCGCCGAGGTCTTCGAGCGGGCCCGGACCGTGGTCCTCATGCTGGCCGACGAGGCTGCCGTGGACGCCGTGCTGGGGCGTGACACCCCGGACTTCGCCGGCCACGTCGCCGGACGGACCGTCGTTCACATGGGCACGACCTCGGCCGAGTACTCGGGCGGTCTGCAGGATGTTGTCCGGGCCGCGGGCGGAAGGTATGTCGAGGCTCCCGTCTCCGGCTCCCGCATCCCCGCCGAGCAGGGGGAGCTGGTGGGAATGACGGCGGGTGACGACGACGCCGTCGCGGCCGTACGCCCTCTGCTGGCCACGATGTGCCGGGCGACGTTCGACTGCGGCGCGGTCCCCGGCGCGCTGCTGATGAAGTTCTCGGTGAACCTGTTCCTGATCACCCTCGTCACGGGGCTGGCCGAGGCGTTCCATTTCGCCGACCGGCACGGACTCGACCAGCGCCTGCTCCGGGACGTCCTGGACGCGGGCCCGATGGCAAGTGCCGTCTCACGGGTGAAGGGGCCCAAGTTGCTGGCCCGCGACTTCACCGTGCAGGCCGCCGCCACCAACGTCCTGGAGAACAACCGTCTGATCGCCGAGGCCGCCCGCAAGGCCGGTCTGGCCTCCCCGCTCCTCGACGCCTGCCACGCCCTGTACGGCGAGGCCGTCGAAGGGGGCCACGGCGACGAGGACATGGTGGCCGTGCTGCACGCCCTGGAGGCCCGGACCGACGGCACACCCGCACCCGTCGGACAGCCGGAGGACCAGTCGAGACGGCCCTGCGCTGGACGAACGCCTGCCGCCGCACCGCCACCGTGACGCTGCCGCACGCGGCTCAGCGGCGCGGCGAGTCGTGGATGAACTGGCGCGTAACCGGTGCGCGCGTCCCGGTCCACCGGAGGCGTGCCGTGCTGCTCGCGGCCGGTGTCCTCGTGGTCTCGGCAGGGGTCACGGTGCCGGACTCGCTGCCCTGTGCCGTGTGAGCCAGTCCCAGCCTGAGACGAACCGGTCCAGGTGCCCGGCCCCCGAAGCCGGTGACCGAGCAGGATGGTGGCGCATTCGCGCGACTCGAAAACCGTATTGGGGGAACCGGGAGAGGTGCCCTGACCCACGAGAGGGAGGCGGGTGCACGAGGCCCGGATCCCTGCACCGGAGGAGAGGCCATAATGGCGCGCGAACAGGACTCCCGGCAGGCCGTCCCGAACACGCCGGGCATGCGCCCCGACACCGACGGTGTCACCCGTCGTCGGCCACTGCGGAGGCAGCACGTCGAGGAGACGGTCGAGGTCGCCGTGCCGGTGCGGACGGCGTACAACCAGTGGACGCAGTTCAAGACCTTCCCCCGGTTCTCGCCCGTGGTGCACGGCGTCGAACAGGTCAGGCCCACCGTGACCGCCTGGACCATCGGCTACGGGCCGCTGCGCCGCCGTTTCGCGGTGGAGATCGTGGAGCAGGACCCCGACTCCTACCTGGCCTGGCGCGGCCTGGAGCAGCGCCCCTCACATCAGGGCGAGGTCGAGTTCAGGCCGACGGAGTCGGACGGCACGGCCATCACCGTCCGGATGCTGCTCGAGCCACGCGGGGCCGCGAAACGGCTCACCGGCTCTTCCAAGATCACGCAGGTGACCGCCCGGCTGGTCCGCCGCGAGCTCCAGCACTTCAAGCAGTTCATCGAGGGGCTGGGACAGGAGGGCGGGGCCTGGCGCGGCACCATCCGCAACGGCCGGGTACAGCACGATCACCCGGAACCGCCGAGGAGCCGTGTGGCCCAGTGGCCCGTCGGCTGACCCCGCGTATCGCAGGCGGCAGGACGGACGCGGCAAGAGAAAGGTGAAGCGATGCAGAACCCGCACGGCGAGGAGCCGGAGACCACCCTCTCCGTGACACCGCCGAAGAAGTGGGCGGCCGGGGTCCCCGCGGTCGTGCACGCGCTGGAGTACTCCCTGGAGCAGACCACCCCGCGCAAGACCGCGGTGGACCTGCTGGCCATGAACCAGGTGGGCGGCATCGACTGTCCCGGCTGCGCCTGGGCGGATCCGGCCCCGGGACAGCGCCATCGCAACGAGTACTGCGAGAACGGCGCCAAACACATCAACGACGAGGCCACGAAACGCCGGATCACCGCCGACTTCTTCCGTGAGCACAGCGTCTCCGACCTCGCCGGGCGCTCCGACATGTGGCTCAACCAGCAGGGCCGGCTCACCGAACCCATGATCAAGCGGCCGGGCTCGGACCACTACGAGCCCATCAGCTGGAACGACGCCCTGGGTGTGCTCGCCGGGGAACTCACCTCGCTCGCCTCCCCGGACGAGGCCGTCTTCTACACATCGGGCCGGGCCAGTAACGAGGCCGCCTTCGTCCTGCAGCTCTTCGCCCGCGCCTTCGGCACCAACAACCTGCCCGACTGCAGCAACATGTGCCACGAGTCCAGTGGCTTCGCCCTGAGCGAGACGCTGGGCACCGGCAAGGGCACCGTCAGCCTCGACGACCTCCACCACGCCGACCTGATCTTCCTGGTGGGGCAGAACCCCGGCTCCAACCATCCGCGCCAGCTCACGGCCCTGGAGGAGGCCAAACGCAACGGTGCCCGCATCGTGGCGGTCAACCCGCTGCCCGAGGCCGGGCTTCGGCGCTTCAAGAACCCGCAGAAGCCACGAGGGGTCGTCGGACGGGGCACCCAGATCGCCGACCGCTTCCTGCACATCAAGCCCGGTGGCGACCTCGCCCTCTTCCAGGCCCTCAACCTCCTGCTGCTGGAAGCCGAGGACGCCCGGCCCGGCACCGTCCTGGACCACGACTTCATCGACGCCCACACCGCCGGCTTCTCGGAGTTCGCGGAGCATGCCCGCACCGTCGACTGGGACGACGTGCGCGAGGCGACCGGACTGACCCGCGAGGAGATCGAGAAGGTCCTCGACGAGGTCCTGCGCAGCGAACGTGTCGTCGTCTGCTGGGCGATGGGCATCACCCAGCACAAGCACGGCGTGCCCACCATCCGGGAGATCGTCAACTTCGTGATGCTGCGCGGCAACCTCGGTCGCGCCGGCACCGGCGTGTGCCCCGTACGCGGGCACAGCAATGTCCAGGGCGACCGCACGATGGGCATCTGGGAGCAGATGCCGGACACCTTCCTCGACGCGCTGCAGAAGGAGTTCGGCTTCGATCCACCACGCCCGCACGGACTCGACTCGGTGAACGCGATCAAGGCGATGCGCGAGGGCCGCGTCAAGGTGTTCCTCGCCCTGGCCGGGAACTTCGTACGCGCCGCTCCCGACAGCGAGGTCACCGAGGAGGCCATGCGTTCGTGCCGGCTGACCGCCCACATCTCCACCAAGCTGAACCGCTCGCACATCGTGTGCGGTGATACGGCGCTGATCCTGCCGACCCTCGGCCGCACCGAACGCGATGTACAGGCCGACGGCGAGCAGTTCGTCACGGTCGAGAACTCCATGAGCGAGGTGCACACCTCCCAGGGGCGCCTCGAACCGGCGTCCCCCCTGCTGCTGAGCGAGGTCGCGATCCTGTGCCGGCTGGCCCGCCGCACCCTCGACGGCAAGCCGGACATCCCCTGGGACCGGTTCGAGGGGGACTACGGCACGATCCGTGGCCGCATCTCCCGCATCGTGCCGGGATTCCACGACTTCAACGCGCGGGTGACACGACCAGGGGGTTTCCAACTGCCCAACCCCGTCAACGAGGGCGTGTTCAACACCTCGGCCGGCAAAGCGCTGTTCACCCGCAACGAGCGCGTGATCCCCAAGGCGCCCGAGGGGCACCTGCTGTTGCAGACCCTGCGCTCGCACGACCAGTGGAACACCATCCCCTACACGCTCGACGACCGCTACCGCGGCATCCACGGCAGCCGCCACGTCGTGCTCGTCAACCCGGCCGATCTGCGCGAACTCGGCCTCTCCCAGGGCGACCACGTCGATCTGGTGAGCATCTGGGTGGACGGCACCGAGCGCCGCGCCGAGAACTTCGAGGTCGTCCCGTACCCGGCCGCACAGGGATCGGCCGCCGCCTACTACCCCGAGACCAACGTCCTGGTGCCGCTGGACAGCGTCGCCGACATCAGCAACCAGCCCGCGTCGAAAGGCATCGTCGTCCGCCTCGAGCCCACCCCCGCCTGACCGAACGCAACCGGACCTACGTGTCCGCGGGGCGGGTGAAGGCGTAGGCGCGCTCGACCTTGGCCACGTGGAGCGCGAACGAGGCGTACCAGTGCTCGCGTCCGTACGCACGAGCCAGGGCGTGCTCCGCGTGATCCCGCCATGCGGCGATCGCTTCCTCGTCCCGCCAGTACGACACCGTGATCCCCAAGCCGTTCGCACCGCGAGCGGCATCGACACCGAGGAATCCCGGCTGGTCGGCAGCCAGTTCGAACAACCGCTGGTCCATCTCTCCATAGCCGTTGTCGCCGGCGGTCCGCACTGCCGTGAACACCACCGCGTAGTAGGGCGGGGCGGGCAGCGACGCGGGCACGGGATCGGTCACGCGAGTCCTCCGACGGACGACACCAGCAGGATCGCCTCAAACGATCTCGCGCATCCGCCCGAACCCACAACCCTGCCGACCCACGCTCCCAGGGACCGCGATCGGCCGAATGCCGTCTGTCCACGGATCGGTGAAGGCCCATAGCGTGTGCGGCCTTCGCGTTCTGGGAGGTCTCGTGAACGGTCTCCGTGCGGTCGTCGTCTGCTTGGTGATCGCGTGTGCCGCGGTGGTGTCGCCGGCTGCGGCCGTGACACCGAACCCTGCCGTGACCCCGAGCTGGTCGGCGCTGCCGGTACCGGCGGCGGCCCCGCCCGTGACCGTGTCCGATCTGGCGGCCCGCGGGCCGTCCGAGGCGTGGGCGACCGGGTACGAACAGGCCTCCGACGGACTGCGGCCGATGTTGTACCGGTGGAACGGAACGGCGTGGAGCCGGGACACCACCTTCCCCGGTGCGAGTGAGCCAGGCTGGCTCGGCAAGGTGCAGTTCGTCGGCACCGACGTGTGGATCCTCCACAACCGCGCGGGAGAGGGCGAGATCCTGCGCCGGTCGGCGGGAGGGTGGAGTGCCCTTCCGCTGCCGCAAACCCTGTGGACCTACCAGGACTTCACCGCGACGCCGGGTGCCGCGTGGGTGGTCGGTGAGGACGACACCGGGCTGAAGGTGCTGCACTACGACGGTTCCCGCTGGACCGCACAGGCCACCCCGGCCGACGTGCTGTACCTGATGGGAGTCACCGCGCGTACCGCCGACGACGCCTGGGCCTGGGCGGACACCAGCACCGGGACCGCCGTTCTGCACTGGGACGGCACGGCATGGCAGGACGCGAAGGTGCCGCTGCCGCCGGACAGCAACGTGCACACGCTCCTGCTCGAACCGTCCGGCCGGATCACGATCGGTGGCAGCCAGTACACCGACGGCGTGGCAAGCACCTACCTGATGACCTTCAACGGACACGCCTGGCGCACCGCCCACCCGCCGCTGGGCGACACCTCCACCGAGGCCATGGTGCGCGGCCCGGACGGCGCGCTGTGGCTGCCGGTGCGCAGCAACCGCGCGTTCCAGTCGAGGTACGCGCGGGTGGACGGCCCCCGCACCACCTTCTCCTACGGCCCGGAGCGCACGAACGCGATCGACGTCAAACCGCGTGCGCTGACGAGGGCCGGGTCCTCACTGCTGTCCTTCGGCACCGTCGAGATCTACGGCTCGAAACCGAACCTGATGAGCGAGCGGCTGGGAGGCTGAGCATGACCAGAAGGCTTCTCGTCGCGGCCCTCGCTGTCGCCATGGCCCTCGTCACCGCCATGGGCTCGGCCGCGGCGCAACCGCTGTCCTGGCAGCACGTTCCGGTTCCGGCACAGGTACGCCCCCAGGCCGCCCTGAACGAGGCCGTGGCAGTCAGCCCGGACCGGGCGTGGGCGGTGGGCGCCGACGCCGTGGGGCGCGAGGCTCCCGGCTTCCCGCTGGTGCTGCGCTGGGACGGAACCGCGTGGCACCGCCAGAGCCTGTCCGGGATCGGCTGGCAGGGAGAGCTGCTGTCCGTCGCCGCCAGCTCACCGACCATGGTCTGGGTGGTCGGTCGCGATGCGGCGGGTGGCGCCCGTCTGCTCCGTTTCGACGGCATCGCCTGGTCCGAGAGCCGGCCGCCGCCCGGTGTGGCGCTGACCGGAATCGTCGCCGGCGGCGGTGAGGCCTGGCTGATCGGTTCGCGCGACGGTACCCAGGTACTGCTGCGCCGGGACGGGAGCGCCTGGCGGGACGTGCCCGTGCCACCGGGATCGGTGTACGGGCTGCACGTCAAGGCGGCCGACGACGTCTGGGCAGCGGGCGCCACCGACTCGGGTGCGGCCGTGTCCCATTGGGACGGGCAAGCGTGGCAGCAGACGATCGTGGACGGGTTCCCGCGGTCGGCCGTGGGCAGTGTGCTGGCGGTCTCGCCGACCGAGGTGTGGGCGGGTGGCACGGCCGGGTTCGTCGGCGGCCCGCCGGGCCGGCCGATTCCCCCGCTGCTGCTCCGCTTCGACGGGCAGACGTGGAGCCGGGTGAGCGTCCCCACCGATTTCGGCTCGATCAGCTCACTGGCGGCCTCCATGTCCGGCGGACTGGCCTGGGTCTCGGTGGCCCGTTCGCAGAAGTGGGGCCCGGCCGGCAGCTCTCCCCCGCTTGTCCCCGGGCCGGACTTCCTCGCCTGGAACGGCCAGTCGTTCACCGAGTACAGCGAACCGGCGGTGGCCGGAGAGGGAGACTCGCGGACACTGCGGCTGGCACCGGTCCCAGGCACCGACACGGTGTGGTCGGTCGGCCGCGCCGACGGCCCCGAAGGCACCTTCGCGCCCCGTACGTTGCGCTTCGGCTGAGCAGAAATCCCTCCCCTTCCCCGGATGGCTCCGCACATGCACGGCTTCCCTCGTTCGAGAGACATACGGCACACGCACCGAAGAACTCGCCGTGACGGGGTACCCGAGCTCGAGTAAGGGCGGTCAGACGCACTGTTGCCGTTTGACAACAAAAGCCGGGAAGCAACACAGTAACCGTGTCGGACGTACGGGGAAGGACCTGGAATGCCCCGGTGGACGGAGACCACTCCGTGTGCTGGTCACCCATGTCGAGAGGTGACAAAGACGCTGTCGGCGCGATCGTCGGTTCAGGCGGTCCGGCTGCCGGAATCCGCCGCGTCGTCGTGTATCTGCGTGGCTGCGGCGACGCAGAACGCCTCCAGCCCCTCCAGCAGCGCGCCCCGCTTGGCGGCAGGCATGTCGGCCAGCACGGTCTGCAACTCCCTCTCCCTGCGAGCGCGCAGGTCGACGAGGAAGGCGCGGCCCGGGCCACTGAGATGCAGCCGCACCTCACGCCTGTTCTCCTCGCTCACGACCCGCTCGACGAACCCGGCCGCCACCAGCCGGTCGCAGAGCCGACTGGTGGACGGCGGGGTCGAGGCGAGGGACTCGGCGAGGGTGCGCAGGTTGATGCCGTCGTGGTGTTCGAGGATGTGCAGCACCCGAAGCTGCGACGCGGAGGTGGGCGCGGTCGAGGCCCGGCCCCACACGACCTCCAGCAGCTCGACGGCTGTGGTGGTCACGCGTGCGACCTCATCGCGCTCTGAGCGGCGGCGGAAGTCAGTCACGATCACACTCTCGCAGGCACTGGGCTGCTGTCAGCGTACTAGGCACGCGCGCTGACCACACGGGACCGGGATGGTCGAAGCGGCCCACCGGGGGGCGACCTCGCGAGTGGGACCCGTACGTCGTCCGGCGAAGGACAGGTGTATTTCGCATCATGAAGAGATTCTTGGCCGTTGAACGCGCTCTGCGCACAGCGGCCCCCCACGAGTTGCTCGACGCCATCCGCGCCGTACTGATCGAGCAGTACGGCGCGGAGGACGTCGAGCTGTTCATGGCCGACTACAGCCTGAGCGTGCTCCAGCCGGTGTCGGTGCTGCCGTACACGCTGGAGCCGGTGTCGGTGCACAACAGCCCGGCCGGCCGGGCCTTCGGTTCCCAGCAGCCGTACCGGGAGGAGGGGCGGAACGGGCGGACCCGCCTGCATCTGCCGGTCAGTGTGCGCGGCGACCGGCTCGGCGTGCTGTCGCTCACGCTGTCCGACGGCGACGCCGCGCACCGGTGGGAGTCCGAACTGGCCGACATCGCCGACGTACTGGGGCACGAGGTGGTCGTGGCCGAGCGCGACACCGACGTGTATCTCCAGGCTCGGCGCAAGGACCGGCTGACGCTGGCCGCCGAGATGCAGTGGCAGCTGTTGCCCGGCCGCGCCTGCTCCCGCCCCGAGTACGACCTGGGGGCCCAACTGGAGCCAGCCTACGCCATCTTCGGCGACAACTTCGACTGGTCCGCCACCGCCGACCACCTGATGCTGTACGTCACCAACGGCATGGGCGAGGGCATAGAGGCGTCCCTGCTGACGAACCTGGCCATCAACGCGCTGCGCAACGCACGGCGTGCCGGGCTCTCCCTCGCGGACCAGGCGGCCCTGGCGGACCAGGCCGTCTACGCCCACTACCGAGGGCACTGCTACTTGTCCGTCCTGATGTTCGACTTCGATCTGGCCACCGGCCGGGCGAGCGTCGTGGACGCCGGCTCCCCGCAGTTGCTGCGTCTGCGCGGCGGGACCGTGGAACGGGTCGACTTCGACGCCCAGCTCCCGCTGGGCATGTTCGAGGAGACCGACTACATGGCGCAGGACTTCCACGTCGAGCCCGGTGACCGGCTCGTCTTCGTCAGCGACGGCGTCCATGCCGTGGCCTCCCCCAGGGGAGAGGCGTACGGGGAGGCGGCGCTCGCCCGGGCCATCCACTCCACGCGACTGCTGCCCGCCGCAGAGGTGCCGCGCGCCATCCTGCGGGAGCTGACCGGCCACCGCGGCGAAGCCATGCCGGACGACGACGCCCTGATTGTCTGTCTGGACTGGCGTGGCAGGCCCGAGTGCGAGTGACAGGCGAACCGCCCCCGTGGCGGCGACCGCATGTTGTTCGCCCCACACGCTCGCGTTAACGTTTGCCATGCGGCAATAATTGCTACATAGCCTGACCGCCCGGCGGGCCCTACGGCCACGCAGGCAAGGAGACGATGCAGGTGGCGGACCACGACACGGCCCCCGGAACGGCGAAGGAGCTGGGTGCCTTTCTGGAACGGCGTCGTGAACAGATCGCCCAACGCTGGGCGGACGCCGCCCTGTTCCGTACGGTCTTCACCGTCTCCCGGGACGAGGCGGTCGAGGCGTGCAAAGCGGTGCTGGACGCCCTGGCCGACGTGTCCCGCTCCGGACGGCTGGAGGATGTCGAGGCTCCGGGATTCGGCACCGTGAGAGACCAGCTCGGCCGGATGGCCGCGGCCCGGGCCCGGGCCGGGTTCACGCCGGTGCAGATCGCCGGCGAGGTCGCTGGACTGCGGGAGCCGGTGACCGCACTGCTGCGTGCCGAGTTCCAGGACGACGCCGACGACGAGCGGGTCACCGCGTGCACGCAGGCGCTGGCGGTCCTGACCTCCACACTGCGTCTGGTGATCATGGAGACGACGGTGAGCGCGGGCGAGGAGCTCATCGCCCGGCAGCGCCAGCAGCTGCTGGAGGTGGCCACCCCTGTCATCAAGCTGTGGGACGGCGTCGTCGCCGTACCGCTGATCGGCACCCTGGACAGCGCCCGCAGCCAGGTCGTGATGGAGAGCCTGCTGGAAGCCATCGTGGACCAGAGGGCGGCGTACGCCATCCTCGACATCACCGGCGTCCCCACCGTCGACTCGCTCGTGGCCCAGCACCTGATGAAGACGGTCGCCGCGGCCCGGCTCATGGGCGCCGAGTGCATCGTCTCCGGGATCCGTCCCGCCATCGCGCAGACCATCGTCCAGCTCGGCATCGACCTCGGGTCGATCATCACCCGGGCCGGCCTCGCCGACGCGCTGGCCTACGCGCTCACCCAGCAGGGCATCGTCGTCTCCGCGCGCCCGGTGACGGAGGCGGGCCCGCGGTGACCGGCCTCCCCGCCATGCATCCCGGCCCGGGCCCCGTACCGGTACTCGCGCTGGGAGACGTCCTGCTGGTCACCCTGCAGGGAGAGCTGCACGACGGGGCGGCCGAACAGCTCCAGCACGACATCTCCCGGCGCATCGCGTCCAGTCCGGTGCCCGTGACCGGTGTGGTCATCGACCTCTCCGGGGTGGAGATCATCGACTCCTTCCTCGGCCGCGTCCTGGCCGAGATCGCCGCGAGCGCCCGCCTGCTGGCCGCGCGCACCATACTGGCCGGCATGCGTCCGGCGGTGGCCATCACCCTGGTCGAACTGGGTCTCACCCTGCCCGGCCTGAGCACCGCCCTGAACGTCGAGAAGGCCCTGTCCCTGCTGGGCCGCGCCTCCTCGGCGGCTCCGACCGCTCACCTGGAAGAGGGTGCATGATGCATGCCCCCATCACCTCGACCACGCGTCTGCCCATCGGCTCGGACGCCGACCTGGCCTGGGTACGGCAGCAAGTGCGCCAGGCCGCTGCCGACCTCGGCTTCAATCTGGTCCAGCAGACGAAACTGGTGACGGCCGCCAGCGAACTGGCCCGCAACGCCCTCGTGCACGGCGGCGGCGGGCACATGGAGATGACGGTGCTGGCAGAGGGCGCCCACCGCGGACTGCGGCTGTCCTTCGTCGACGCGGGCCCCGGCATCCGGGACGTCGAGCTCGCCATGACCGACGGTTACACCACCGGCGGCGGCCTGGGCATGGGGCTGAGCGGGGCCAAGCGGCTCGTCAAGGAGTTCACCCTCGACACTCGCCCCGGCCAGGGCACCACCGTCACCATCGTCGACTGGGTCTCCGGCCTGCCCGCGCCCCGCACAGGTGCGCCTTGAGCAGGGTGTGGGACATCCCGGTGCAGGACAGCACCCGGGTCCGGGACGTACGCGTCGCCGCCGAAGCCGCCTGCGCCGACGCGGGGCTGGACGCGCATTCCACGGCGGTCGCGGCGCTGGTGGCCACCGAGTTGGGCACCAACCTCGTCAAGCACGCCGGCGGTGGCCACGTCCTCATCAATCTGGCCGCCCCCTCCGACACGAGCGCCGAGGACGTGCCCTGCGTGCAGATCGCCTCACTCGATCACGGACCGGGCATCGACAACGTCCCGGCAGCGATGCGGGACGGTCACACGACCGCCCCTTCCTCCCTGGGGGCGGGCCTGGGCACCTGCCGACGTGTCTCCAGCGAGTTCGACCTGCACAGCCAACCGGGTCGGGGCACCGTCGCGGTGGCACGCATCGCCCCGGCCCGGGCGCCCGGCGGCCCTCAACCCCGGGAGATCCTCTCGCGTACGGGCACCCGGGCCGGAGGGATCACCACCTCCCTCGCCCATGCCGAGCACTCCGGAGACGCCTTCAGCCGGGTGCGCTCCGGGCCACGCGTCACGCTGATGCTCGTGGACGGGCTCGGCCACGGGGAGAAGGCGGCCGAGGCGTCCACCGCCGCCGTGGAAGAACTGCGCCGGTGCGCCGATCTGCCGCCGGCCGAAATCCTGCGGCACCTGCACGCAGCGCTGCGGGCCACGCGAGGCGCGGCCGTCGGCGTCGCACAGCTGGACGAGGACAGCGACCGGCTCTCGTTCGCCGGTGTCGGCAACATCGGCGCCAGGCTGCGCACCGACGGCGCGTGGCGGCCCCTCATCTCCCACCCGGGCATCGTCGGCGCCCACTTCCCCGCCACCGTGCCCCTGACCGCGACCGACTGGGCGCCGGACAGTCTGCTCGTCCTGCACAGCGACGGACTCCCCAGCCGCTGGGCGCCTCCCAACGACCCCCGACTCGTCGTGCACGACCCGGCGGTGGTGGCCGCGGTCGTCCTCAGGGACGCCGGCAGCGCTGCCCGCCCCTTGCGCGACGACGCCAGTGTGGCCGTACTGACTCCTGCTCCCCGGACGGACCCGCATGACCGTATCCCCTGACGTCTGGAACATCGCGTCCGTCGCCGACGCCGCCCGGGCCCGCGCCGCCGTCGACCGCATCGCCACGGACGCCGGGGCACCGACGCTGGAACGAGCCCGCCTCCTGACCGCGCTGACGGCGCGGCTGCGCCGCTGCCTCGGCCGGGGCGGAGAGTGGGAACTCCTGCTCCACGTCCAGCAGTCCGCCGGGCAGACCGGTCGACTCGAGGCTTCGCTGAGCCCGGTGGGCCATTGCGGGCCTGGCCCACTGGACGAAGCGCCCTCACTGACCTGCTCTCTGCCTCACCAGCCCGCCCAGGACGGTGCGAGCGTCGCCACCTCGCTGCCGGAGGCCCTGCTGCGCGCCGACGAGAACACCGCGGCGGTGCTGAACCTCCTCGACGAGCAGGAAAGCCTGGTCCGGCTGCACCGGGAGGAGCTCCACCAGACCAACCAGGGCGTTCTGGCGCTCCATGCCGACCTGGAGGCCGCGGCACGCGCGCAGCGCGACCTGCTGGAAGCCGAGCGGACCGCGCGCGCCGAGGCGGAACGGGCCCGGCGCCTGCTGACCTTTCTCGGTGACGCCAGCGCCGCCATCACGTCGTCGCTCAGCCATACGGCCATCCTGCACCGCCTCTCGGACATACTGGTGCCGGACTACGCGGAGCATCTGGACGTCTGGCTCTTCGACGAGGAGGAGTACGCGGACCACGAGGACGACCGCGCACCCCACGTCCGGGAGCACTCGGCGGCCGCCGTCGCCGCCGCCCGCACGGGCCGTCCCCAGCACGCCGCGGCCCATCCCGGTGCCCTGCCCGGCGTCGACGACCTCCCGCCCTCGGCCCTGTCCCCCCAGCGGCCGCTGCTGGCCATCCCGCTCGTCGCACAACGCCTGCTGGGCGTCCTCACCCTCACCGCCCCCGGCCCCCGCTTCGACGAGGACACCTCCGTCATGCTGGTCGAACTCGCCCGTCGCGTCGGCGTCGCCCTGGACCACGCCCACCGTTACCAGCAGTCCCGCAACACCGCCGAAGCCCTGCAGCGCGCCCAGCTCACCGAGTTGCCCACGCCGCCCGGCCTGCTGCTCGCCGCGCGCTACCTGCCCGCCACGTGGGGCATGAACATCGGCGGCGACTGGTACGACGCCTTCCTCCAGCCCGACGGCAGCCTGCTGGCCGTCATAGGGGATGTCACCGGCCACGGACTGCACGCCGCTGTCGTCATGGGGCAGTTGCGCACGGCCCTGCGCGCCTACGCCGTCGAGAACGCCACCCCCGGCGAGATCCTCACGCGCCTGCACCGCATGCTCGGCCACCTGCAGCCGGACCTGTACGCCACCGCCCTGATCGCCCGCTTCCGGCCGGGCGAACCGGAAGTGGTCTGGGCGTCGGCCGGCCATCCGCCCGCCGTCGTGCGCGCCGCCGACGGCACCGTACGGGTCCTGGACGCCAAACCCGGCGTGATGCTCGGCATCCCGCTGCACTACGTGTACACGGATCAGCGGGCCGACCTGCCCGCCGGTTCCTCCCTGGTCCTGTACACCGACGGCCTGGTCGAACGCCGGGGGCAGGGTATCGACCCCGGCATCGGGCGTCTGAGCCACGCCCTCGCGGCGCTGAACACACCGGAGTTGGAACAGGACCTGGACGCCGCCGCCGACGCCCTGCTCAAGCCTCTCCTGCGCGACTCCGAACGGGACGACGACGTCTGTCTGTTGCTGTGCCACACCGTGGCCCTTTAACGGACACGAGGTCACCGCCGCGGGCCGCGACGACCGGACCGACCGCCGGGGCTGACCGTCCGCTCAGCGTTCGGGGCCGTCGATGTCCCTGCCGGTATCGCCCTGTGCGGTCAGAAAAGCCCGCAGGCCGCCGCCCAGCGCCGCCCGCTCGCCCGGTTCCATCGCCGCGAGCACCACGGCAAGGGCCTCGGATCTGCGCGCGGCGACTTCGCTGAGGATCTGCCGGCCGCGGCCCGTGAGAACGAGCTGCACCTCACGTCGCCGGTGCGGATGCAGCAGCCGCTCCAGCAGGCCGGCCGCCTCCAGCCGATCGCACAACCGACTGGCAGTCGGCGGCCCTATGTCCATGCTCTCCGCCAGCGTGGTGAGATTGAGCCCCGGTTCCGACTCGAGCACCCGAAGAGCTCTCAGTTGGTGCGGCGACAGCCTCAGACTCGCCCCCTGGGCCGCCACCGACCACACGTTCGTGAGACCGTCCACGGCATCGGCGATCTCCAGCGCGACGGAGAGTGGGTCAACACCCGGTCCGCTCGACCGGCCGTCCCCCGAGCCACTGAGACGAGTCACCCACGCATCGCTTTCAGTAATCGCCTGGCCATGCAGATACCGCCCTCATTCAAACGCGGTACCCGATGAGTCGTCGAGCAAGCACATGGTCGCTCCTCAACCAAACCCGGGCGCCACTGGCGGCGATCACATCAGGGTGCTCGGCCACGGGAAATGGCAAAGGCAAGGAGAGAACTCTCCTTGCCGCTCTCAAGTTATAGCGCGCAGGGGGGCTTGCGGCAAGACCCGGGTCACCGCGCACAATCGTCGGCCGAGGCCACAACCTGCGGAAATGGGGAAACGACTTGTTGTCGACCAACTCGTCGACGGGGAACGCAAACGGGGACGGTACCGCGAGGAGCGAGCGGTACGTGCTGGATCTTCAGGAGATTGACGAGAGTCAGATCGCCGTAGTCGGCGGCAAGGGCGCGCACCTGGGCGCCCTGTCCCGGATCGAGGGCATCCGCGTACCGGCGGGCTTTTGCGTGACGACGGACGCCTTCCGGCGAGTCGTGGCGCAGACGCCGTCGATCGACGATCGGCTGGATCAGCTGTCGCGGGTGAACGCGGACGACCAGGAGGCGATCCGCACACTGAGCGCGGAGATCCGCCGGACCATCGAAGAGATCGCCATCCCGGGCGATCTCGCGGCGGCGATCACTCAAGCGCTCGCCCGGTCCGGCGAGCGGGCCGCCTACGCCGTGCGATCCAGCGCCACGGCGGAGGACCTGCCGACGGCCTCCTTCGCCGGCCAGCAGGACACGTACCTGAACGTCGTGGGAGCGACGGCGATCCTGCAGCACATCAGCCGGTGCTGGGCCTCACTGTTCACCGAACGGGCCGTGGTCTACCGCCGACGCAACGGCATCGACCACCGTACGGTCCACATGGCCGTGGTCGTGCAGCAGATGGTCTTCCCGCACGCGGCCGGCATCCTGTTCACGGCCGACCCGGTCACGGGCGACCGGACGGTCGCCACCGTGGACGCCGGTTTCGGCCTCGGCGAGGCCCTGGTCTCCGGTCTGGTGAACCCGGACGTCTTCAAGGTGCGGCACGGGGAAGTCGCGGCCAGGACGATCTCCGCCAAACAGCGTGCCGTTCACGCCCTGCCGTCCGGCGGCACTCAGGAAGTGGGGATCGACTCGCAGCGGCAGGAGCAGCCGGCGCTGACGGATGCGCAGGCGGTCCGGCTCGTGCAGCTCGGGCGGCGGATCGAAACGCACTTCGGCCGCCCGCAGGACATCGAATGGTGCCTGGCCGACGACGGTTTCCACATCGTGCAGAGCCGGCCGATCACCACGCTGTTCCCCGTCCCCGAGAGCGGCGACCAGGAGCACCACGTCTATGTCTCCGTCGGACATCAGCAGATGATGACCGACGCGATGAAGCCCCTGGGGCTCTCCATGTGGCGGCTGACGGCCATGGTGCCGATGCACGAGGCCGGCGGGAGGCTGTTCGTCGACGTCACCCGGCGTCTGGCCTCGCCCGCGAGCCGCGCCGGCCTGCTGGACCTCATGGGGAAGGGCGACCCGTTGGTCCGGGACGCGCTGGAGACCGTCCTCGACCGCGAGGACTTCGTCCCGTCGCTTCCGGACGCGTCTCCCGGCGCGCCGTCGGCCGCCGTCCCGCCTGCCTCGATCGCGACCGATCCGGCCGTAGTCACCGGACTGATCGAGCGCAGCCAGGAGTCCGTCGCCGCCCTCCGGCGTGACGTCCGGACCAAGACCGGCCCGGCGCTGTTCGACTTCCTGCTGGAGGCCTTCGAGGAGCACAAACGCGTCCTCGGTGATCCGCTGAACCTTCAGGTGATCATGGCGGGAATGGAGGCCACGTGGTGGCTCAACGAGAAGCTGGAGGAGTGGCTCGGCGAGAAGAACGCGGCTGACACGCTGACGCTGTCCGCCCCCGGCAACATCACGTCCGAGATGGGACTCGCGCTGCTCGACGTCGCGGACGCGATCCGCCCGCATCCGGAGGTGGTCGGGTTCCTGGAGGGCGTCGAGGACGACGGCTTCCTCGACGAGCCGGCGAAGCTGCCGGGCGGGACCGAAGCGCGCGATGCCATCGAGGCCTACCTCGACCGGTACGGCATGCGCTGCGTCGGCGAGATCGACATCACGAGGCCACGTTGGCGCGAGCGCCCCAGCACCCTCGTTCCCGTGATCCTCGACAACGTCAGGAACTTCGAACAGGGCGCGGCCCAGCGGCGTTTCGAGCAGGGGCGCCAGAAGGCGCAGCAGAAGGAACAGGACGTGCTGTCACGCCTGCGGACCCTGCCGGACGGGGAACGGAAGGCCGACGAGACCAAGGGCATGATCGAGCGGGTCCGCACCTTCATCGGATACCGGGAGTACCCGAAGTACGGCATCATCAGCCGCTACTTCGTCTACAAGCAGGCCCTGTTGGCGGAGGCCGAGCGCCTCGTTCAGGCGGGAGTGCTGGCCGACAAGGAGGACGTCTTCTACCTCACCTTCCAGGAGTTCCACGACGTCGTGCGCTCGAAGCAGCTGGATGACCAGCTCGTCCAGCAACGCAAGGACGCGTTCCGCTCGTACCAGGCGCTCACACCTCCCCGTGTTCTCACCTCGGACGGCGAGGCTCTCACCGGGGCGTACCGGCGCGACGACGTGCCGGCCGGCGCACTGGTCGGCCTGCCTGTCTCCACCGGGACGGTCGAGGGAAGGGCCCGCGTCATCCTCGACATCGCGGAGGCCGATCTCGAAGAGGGCGACATCCTGGTCACGACGTTCACGGATCCCAGCTGGTCGCCGCTGTTCGTCGGCATCGCGGGCCTGGTGACGGAGGTGGGCGGTCTGATGACCCATGGCGCGGTGATCGCCCGGGAGTACGGCTTGCCGGCCGTCGTGGGCGTGGAGCAGGCCACCCGCCGGATCCGGGACGGACAGCGGATCCGCGTGCACGGAACCGACGGGTACGTCGAGATCCTGGCACCGTCTGCCGCAGCTCAGTCCAACGGGGTGGCGACCGCGTCAGGGTGATCGGTGAGGTAGTCCTGGAGCACCGACAGGAAGCTCGGGTCGGGGCCGAGGCCCAGTGCGGCGGCGCGTTGGTCGGCGAAGACGGCCGGCCATGAGCCGACGATCGCTTCGACCGCCGGGTCGGGGGCGACCGTGACCCGGTCGGCGACGGTGTCACCGGCCACCTGTCGCAGGGTCGCGAGCATGTCGGCGACCGAGACGGTCAGGGCGGGCAGATTGACCGGCAGCGGGCCGTCCAGGCGGCCCGGCCCGCTGCCGCGTTCCGCCTCGGCGACGCGGAGGATCCCCGCAACGGTGCGCCGTGGGGAGGACAGGGCCACTTTCAGGCCGGGATCCACCGGGCAGACGGCGGGCACGCCCGCGAGCGGCTCGCGGACGATACCGGACAGGAAGCCGGAGGCGGCCGCGTTGGGCCTGCCCGGACGTACCGCCACCGTCATGAGCCGCACGACACGCCCGTCGACGAAGCCGCGGCGGGTGCAGTCCGCGATCAGGTGTTCGCACATCAGCTTCTGGGTGCCGTAACTCGACCGCGGTACCGGCACCGTCGTCTCGCTGACCGCCGGTGGCAGAGGCAGGGCCGGGTGGGAGCCGTAGACGGCGATACTGCTGGCGAACAGCATCCGCACCACCGGCCCGCCCTCCCGGGACTGCGCCCGCGCCGCCTCCAGCAGCGCGCGGGTGGCGTCGACGTTGGCACGCATCCCGAGATCGAAGTCGGCCTCGCACTCGGCCGATACCGCGGCGGCGAGATGGAACAGCACGTCCACCGGCTCGGCGAAGACCGTGTCCAGGTGGTCGAGCAGTTCCCCTCGCACCGCCTGCACCGGCGTCCCGGCACCCTGCGAGTCGTCGGGCCAGGCCACGCGGTCCACCAGCACCAGACGGCTGATCGGTTCACCGCCGAAGGCCTCTGCCCGCAACAAAGCGCCGACCAGCAGTCGTCCGAGGAACCCGGACGCACCTGTCACGACGATCCTCACCCGTTCACCCTCTCTCGTGATGCTGTAATACGTTACGACTGTGATCGACCACGACGCGGAGATCGAGCGAATACCGGACGGACCGCCGAGCAAGCTCGCGTTCCGTGCCCTGTGCGCCGCTCTCGTCCGTGCGGGCAGTCCTGCGGGCCTCGTCTCCCAATGCCACGAGCGGCTGGCTTCGTGGCCCGACCGGATGCGGGAGCACCGTGGTCCTGGCTCGCTGCTCTGGAGGCCGGTCACACGAAGTCGGCTTGGGGGTTTGTACGGTCCCTGGAACCATGGAGCACTCGGAGGAGCTGCGGTCGATCCAGGTCGGCGGTCTCACCGACATGGACGGCGTGTTGCTCACGAGACTCGCCGGCCGCGCCGCTCTCGCGCGGCTCGAGTCGCTGGACCTGGTGAGCGTTCGCGAGGACATGTGGCATTTCAAGAAGCCGCCGTTCCGACCGCCCGTTGGGCAGGCGTGGCGGCTGCGGCACGCGGGGCTGCGGGCACCCGACCTGGTCCACTTGATGCGCTCGGGGCTGGTTCCTGACCTGCGCTCCGCCGACGTGCTCGTGTGCGACCTCGGTGAGGCGAGGAATCTCGCAGACTGTGCGGAACTCGCCCGGCTGGAACGGCTGTCGATCGGGTTCGGTTGCGGGAAGAACGGACGCCAGCCGCTGTGGAAGCCGTACTTCGGCAACGTCATCGATCAGGACGACGAGGCGTGCGAGGCGTTCTTCGCGTGCGCCGATCTGGCGAGCCTGCGCAGTCTCACGGTGCGGGGCACGTCGATGGGACTCGGCCGGGAGGGGCTCGGTGCCCGCGGCATCGACGCCATGATCGGCAGCGGTGTACTGCGACAGCTGACCGAGCTGGCCCTCGAACTGCTGCCCGTCGGCGACGCGGCCATCTCGGCCGTACTCGAAAGCCTCGACCGCGGCCGCATCGAGAAGCTGAAGCTCGCCGATCTCGTCGCCACCGACATCACGGCCGCGGCCTTCGCAGCCGCCGGCGCCTTTCCACGCCTGCGCCACCTCGATGTGAGCCGTAATCACCTCGGCGCGAAGGGGGCCCAGCAGCTGGCCGCCGACGTGCGGATGCCCGTACTGGAGCACCTCGACCTGAGCAGACGGGAAAGCGGCTCGCCGTACTACGGGCGGCCGGAGGTCCAACCGGTCGGTGACGCGGGCGCCGCGGCCTGGGCTTCGTCCCCCAACGCCGGCACGCTGACCTGTCTGAACATGGCGGCCACCGGACTCACCGTGAACGGGCTGACCGCGTTGATGACGTCCGAACGGCTGCACAGGCTGGGCGGCCTCGACCTGGCGTGCAGTCCGGTCGGCAGCTGGCAGACCTGGACGACGCCCCCGTCTGGCGCACCCTGCGCACGGTCGACGCCGCCGACTGCGGGCTCGGCGACGAGGACGTCGAGGCCCTCGCAACCACCGTCTCGGCCCCATGTCTCCACAGCGTTTCCCTGGCCTACCACACCATCGGCCCACGCGGCGCGAGAGCGCTCGCCGCGTGGGCCGCCCTGCCTCAACTGCGGGAACCGAACCTGCGCGACAACGTCCTGACGGACGACGGGTGACCGCACCGGCCTCCTCCGGGGCAGCCCAGCGCCTGCTCGAACTCGACCTGGAACAGGACTCCGGAACGCCCACGCGCGCGGAAAGCCGACACAGTCGGCCGCGCTGTTGCTCGACCGTGCGGCGTTCCCCAGCCTCGACGCCGTCTTCCTCGGCATCGTCGACGAGTACCACGGCGCGCGGTACTCCAGCGGATTCCCCTCCCCCAGCCGGCTGGAGCTCGCGTCGACCCCCACCACCCGGCCCGAACTGGCCGCGTTCCTCACCCACCTCGACATGGAGCAACTCGACGACGACGAGGACGACGCCGACACCGGCGGCTCGGACGACGAACGCGCCGGGTACGACTTCCGGACCGAACGTGCCGTACGGCACGCCGAGTTCATCGCCGTGGCCGAAGACTTCGCCCGCAGCATGAGCGAGGGCGACATCGGTTGGCCCCCGCCACTCACGTCGGACGCTTCCTGAACGTGCCCGCACCCTGTCGTGGCCGTATGCGGATATCAGGGCAGAACTCGCAAGCCAGGACGCCGCCGTGTGCCGAACTCGTGAAAGATTGACGGGAGTTGTGAAGAGCGACAAGAATGCGGCTCGCTCGCTGTCACTCAAGTGAGCGAAGTGACGCGAGTGGCCCAGGCGCGGGTGCATTCCCATTCTCCGCCTACGGCGGCTGCTCGCGTCCTGCCACCTCCCACACTCACGAATCCGCCAGGACATATCTTGACGCGCCTTTCACGTTCCAGAACGTCGGCCGCTGTTGCCGCAACCGCCTTCATCGCCACTGCCACTCCCCTGTTCGGGGCCGCTGCCGCCAGTGCCACACCCGCGGGCGGCTGCCAGACGGCCACGGTTCAGTACCGCCTCGTCGACGCCGCCGGAAAGCCGGTCGATGCCGACTGGACCTCACAGGGCGGCTTCCACCAGTGGTCCACCGCCCCTGGCACCGTCGAGGTGCGGCTGGCTCCGGGACAGACGGTCGGCGACGGCTGCAAGTACCCGGTCTCACTGGCCGAATACACCACCGAGGGCCCCAACTGGTACACCTCCGGTCTCCAGACCCTCACCGACCACGCCACGGTCTATCTCGGCGCCGAGGACCTCCCCGGCGCCGACGACGCCAAGCGGACCTGGCAGAAGCTCACGGTGAAGACGCCGGACTGCTACGGGCAGATCGACCTGTACGGCGACGACGTCATCTACGACGGCGGGTCGGGCGAGGGCCATGGTCCCGCGCCCTACCAGCCCGACAACGTCGTCACGCCCTACCACCTGATCGCGGCGTGGAACGGTGGCGACAAGTCGTGCACCCCCGAGCAGCCGAACTCCCCCACTCCCCCGGCCTCCCCGTCCACACCGGACAGCCCGAGCAGCCCGCCCGCCAGCCAGCCGCCCGCGGACCAGACGACTCCACCCGCCACGCCCACGACCCCGCCCCCCAGCTCCTCCACTCCGCCCACCACCCCGGACGTCCCTCCGCTGGAGTCGACGCCCCCCACCTCCCCGGCGCCCTCGCCCAGCGACAGCACCCCGCCGCTGGCCGAGACCGGTTCCAGCGCACCGGTCGGCCTGATAGCCGGCGGCGCGGCCGCGGTGATCGCCCTCGGGGCGGCCGCCCTCTACGGCACCCGCCGCACCCGGCGCTCCTGACCAGGACCGCAGCCGGCACCGCCACGCGGTGAGACATCCGGCAGTTTCGCCCCAGGCACTGGACACACCCGGTCGGCCGGGACATGGGCCTGGGGCGAAGCGTTTTCGCTGGGAAGACCGCCCCCGCCAACCCGTCACCGGAGAGCTCATGCCAGCGGTGCGCGCTTCGGCGAGGTCCAGGCTGGGCATGCCGAAGAGCCAGGCGGAGTAGATCCAGGCGCAAGACCCCGCAGGACGGCCGGCACCTGCTCGTCGGCGATCCGGCCGAGCTTGCGCGGCCGGCTCGGTGGAGGACAGGTCGGCCAGTGTCGGACGGAGTCCGAGTTCGCGGCGCACGTGACGGCGATGCCCTCGGCCAGTTCCGGAGAGAAGAAGGTGCTCGACGCGAGCGAACCTGCTGGTCGATGAGGTTCAGGTAGTCGTGATGAAGGATCAAAGCGACGTCAGTGCCGCGAAAGTCGACAACTCGCCGCTCGGGCGCCGGATGCGATCCATTTCGAGCCGACGACCCCGCCTTGTCTGCGGTCGGCTCGGCGACTACTGGGTCGCTCTCTGGCCGATCGGTGAAGGGGCACAGGACATAGCCGCGACCCTCACGCAGGGCGCGATCGGCTCTCACGTTCACGCGGTTGTGGCCCCGGCCGGCGGTTCGGAAGACCTGGCCAGGGCGTTCCGGATGGCACGCGGCGCGCTTGAACTAGGCGGCTCCCAGGCTCCGCTGGGTCGCACCATCGAGGACCTGGGGTGGTGGGCCTGTTGCTCCAGCTGGAGGACCAGAGGGCCGTCGCCGAGCTTCAGTGATCGCGTGCTGGGTGCACTGCGCCAGAGCGATCTCGAGCGCTCGACGGACCTGATCCTCACCCTGCGAACCTACTTGGCCCATGATTGCCGCGCCGACGTGTCCGCTCAGAAGCTCTTTGTTCACAAGAACACGATTTCCCAGCGGCTTCGGCGTATCGAGAAGCTGACAGGACTCTCTCTCACAAGTCCTTCGGACGTCTTGCAGTTCAGTGCCGCCTTGGCGGCAGACGACATCCGGTCAGCATCGGCTCCGTCGGCGATGTCAGAGTGAGGCCCCGGCGCACTGGACGAGTTGCTGTCCGGTGATCGCTCCGCCGTCCGGGCCGAGGAGGAACGAGGTCAGGCCGGCGACCTCGTCGGGAGAGACGAACCGACCGAGTGGCGGGTGTGCCGGGGGCGTGCGGGCGCGGCCGGGGTCGGACAGCATCGGCGTGTCCGTCGGGCTGGGCGCGATCACGTTGACCACGACCACGGACGCCACCTTCAGGGCATCGGCCAGACGGCGCAGGGCGACCCGGGCGCGTGCCTCGGTGTCCGGAGACTTCCTGGCCTTGCCCGTTGGCCACCGCGACGGAGGGCGTGTGGTGCGGGCGCGGACGATCCGCTCGACGGCCGGCGTCGACAGGCCCTGCTCCGTCATCTCGCAGTCGTCCAGCGTGAACCACTCGGTTTCCCGTGCGAAGGCCTCCGTGCCGATCCGGACCTTGCGGGTGGTGCCCTCGCTGTTCAGCCGGATGCCATGGACGTACCAGCGGTCGATCAAGGTATCCCGGTCCACCGGCACCGACATCCCGAGCACCGGCTCGAGGCCGTCCTCATCCCACGTGGGCTCCACCGCCTGGTCCAGGTGCACGCGCAGCCCATGGTGCTGGAACTGGATGTCCACGACCGAGCCGATCGGCGCTCCTTCGGGCTGGGCGAACTCGAAGTCGGCCTGAGGGGCCCGGTTGCGGAGCCAGTGGGCGGCCGCGGACTTGACGTTCCCCGTCAAGTACTTGGGTTCAGTTGGGCCGGCTGACCAGGGCCAGTCTGTCTCTTCGATCTTCGGAGATCTCTCGTGATCGAGGTGGTGTAGCCCCTACGCTCCGGGAATGCGGGAGTTGACGTTGCGTATCCGGGTGGCTGCCTACGTCCTGCGCCGGCGCGCGGGACGGCCGGTGGAGTTGCTCGTGTTCGACCACGACGCGGACCTGCCGCCCGGCACGCACGTCCCGGCGGGGGGTGTGGCTCCGCAGGAGCCACTGGAAGAGGCAGTGTTGCGGGAAGTCACGGAGGAATGCGGGCTGACATGCGTTCGGGTGCTGCGCCCCCTCGCGGAGGAGCACACCCCGCACCCGATCCGCCACTTCCCCCGCCACACCACCTTCTTCGAACTAGAGGTGGACGGCGACGCAGTTGTTCCGGATGCGTGGGACCACCACGTGACGGGCGCGGGACGCGACAACGGCATGACGTTCCACTGCCGCTTTGAGCCGCTACCCCTGGCCTTCCCTTTGGCGGATGGCCAGGACGCCTGGCTGGATCGTCTGGAAGCATAAGTAGGCGGTGTGCGTGTCGCTTCTCTGACCTGCTCCGTCACCGGCGCAAACCGGTCCCGGGCGAACGAAGTGGCGTTGGACGCCGACGTGAAACGGCTTTCTGCCGCATGAACGCGGCATGCCGGTTCCCGCAGCCAGGACTGCGGGAACCGGCACCGAATCCGGCAGAGGCACCCTGTACGCGCTGTGCGCGCAGCCCCGCTACGGCTACGGAGCCGGGGAGCCGAGCGGTGCTCGGGATCAGGTGCGGCTGTCGGTGAGGTCTGCCAGGAGTGCCGTGATGCCGCGGTCGGCGGAGGCGACCATGGCGAGATTTGGCAACTCTCGTGTTGCCTGAGATCGGTCGGTTAGTAGAGACCGGAGATCCGTGGGAGCCGTACCGGCTACTCGATCCTTCGGGTGAGCGCATCGAGCCGACTGCGGTGTACTTCGCAAATACGGCGAGCTCACTGATCACCTGGGGCACGAGCCCGGTGATCAGTGAGCTCGCCCTCCAGCGCGGACTCCAGCACCCGTCTGGTCAGCTGCTGCAGGAGGCCGCCCCCCGGCCTGAGCCCGGGCCACCATAAGCCGACCCCGCCGAGGAACTCGGCCACCTTCGGGGACGCTGCACAGCTGCCTTGCCGTCCTCGGTGTCACTCGTCACGTCAGTCAACGCAGCCGGTCGACCAGAGCGAAGGCATCCTCGGTTTTGGGGTGGGTCCGGCCCAGCCGGGCCTGCAGGATCTGTGCACCCCGGCGCGCGAAATCCACGGCGGTCGGGTTGTTCATCGCGTGCAGGACCTGGGCCTGGAGGATGAGGACGTAGCCGATGTACAGGTGGTCCGGCGCATAGACGGCCTCGCGGATCTGCAGTGCCCGCGAGATCAGCGGCAGGGCTGCCTCGTGGTCGCCGAGGTCGACATGGACATTCGCCAGTGCAATCAGGTCGAAGCTCACGTACGGGTCGTTCGGCCCGAGTGCCGCCTCGTCGATCTGCAGCGCCCGCTCGGCCAGTGGCAGCGCCGCACGGTGTTCACCGAGGAGGCACAGCGTACGCGCGAGCGTGGCCAGGTCCGTTGCGATGGCGGGATCGTTCGCCGGCAGGCAGGACTCGTGCAGCCGCAGCGCGCGTTCCACGAGTGGGCGGGCCCTCTCCGGCTCGTGGAGCTCCCGGTGGATCTGCGCCAGAGTGATCAGATCGAAGCCGGTCTCCGCATCCCGGCCCTCGATCGACTCGTCGATCGCGAGGGCACGCTCACACAGAGGCAGAGCCATCTGGTAGTCCCCGATCTGGATGAGGAATTCCGACGCCAGCCTGAGCAGCACCGCCGTCTCCGCAGCGCACTCGGCCGGTGGATCGTCCTTGGTCACCGCCAGGACGTGCGAGAGTAACTCCTGCCAGCGCGGCCGCGCGTCCGGGTCACCGTGGACGTCGTGCGGCACGGCCGCGACCAGCGCCCGGCACAGCTGGACCCGGGCGTCGGCATGCGCCTCCTCCGGCATGTCGGCCCGGACGGCGGCCTGCACCAACCGGTGCACCACCAGGGACGCATTCCCGCGCCGCGCGAGTCCCAGACCGGCCAGGGCACCGACCGTCGTGTCCCACACCAGCGGATCGGCGGCGCCCACGTTCAGGATCTCGGGACTACGGGTGAACAGGTCCAGCGGGATCGGTTCCGGCGCCAGTAGGGCACACAGCCTCAGCATCCGCACTGCCTGCGGCCGCTCCGCCTCCAGCCTTCGCACACTGAGCTGCCACAGGGCCCCGACCATCACCGCCGACCGGTCGCCCGGCGCGCCCAGCGATATCATCTCCTCCAGCCGGGACGTCAGCAGCCTCACGTAGTCATCGGGCGCCGTCTGGTTGTACTCCATGTACCCGGCTGCCTGCTCCAACGCCAGCGGCAAGTCCCCCAGTTCCTCGGCGATCCGGTCCGCTACCGCCGCGGTCATGCCGGGCACCCGACGCATCAGCAGGCTCACCGACTCCTGCCTGGTGAACACGTCCAGGCCGATCACACCAGCACTGCTCGACCAGTTCCTCACCCTGGTGGTGACGATGACATGGCCGTTGGTCGCCAGGCCACCCGACGGCAGCGCGTGCGTGAGAGTGTTCTGTTCCTCCCCGTTGTCGAAGATGATCAGCCAGGGCCTGCGGTCCGCCAACTTGCCGTACACCCGCGGGATGACCTGGTCGAAGCTTGCTTCCGCCAGCCCCAGCTCCCTGGCCAGAGACACGAACTGCGACGCCACCCGATCGGCGTCCCCGGCATGCACGAACGCGATAAACCGGTACTTCTCGAGATGTCGGTAGGCGTATTCGACCGCGAGTTGGGTCTTGCCGACACCGCCCATCCCACGCACGACCAGCATCGCGACACCGCTCGCCGAGGTGAGGCGCTGCCGCAGTTCCCGCAGCGTGGCGTCGCGGGCAGCGAAGTCAGTGTTGCGCGGCGGCAGTTGGTACGTCATGGGCGCGGGCGGGTTCTGCCCGCGGTCGCGGCGCGGCGCCTGCCACAGCCCGATCAGCGACACAGGTATCAGGAGGAGGAGCACCAGCCACGGGTGGACCCGCACAAGATCGAGCGGTCCTGGCCAATGACTTTGCCCGGACGCCGCGTTGAAGGCGAGACTACCGACGAACAGCACGAGCAGACCGGACACCACACCGGCCAGCGTTCGCCACATGGCTCCCTCTTCAGTATCACCGCTTCCGCGACGACCAACAGCCTGCGTGATCTTATCCCAGGAGCCGCTGACGAAACCGATGAATGAGCCTGCCGAAGAGACAGAACTGAGTTTGTCCTACGTTTCTAGCGCGGGCCCACGCCGGTCATTCGTAGGGTCGGTGAGCCCGAGGACTCCGGGTATGGCAGTCAGCTTGTCGCCGCTCGATGGCTGAGCCGCTGAGCACAAGCAGCATCGGCAGGAACCAAGCGCGCATCATGGTGATGCAGGCTATCGATGAGTCGAAATGCTCCTCGAACTAGTACTCCAGCAGCGGTTCGCTATCTGGCCTGGTCAGAGGCATCGTCGGGAGTGTAGTTGGCCGTTGGCATGTCAGGGGCGGTCTTTCCGGACCGCCCCTCCAACGCATGACATCGTCGTCGGTAGTGACAGTGCCGGGCCACGGCCTGACGCCTTCGCCGCCATCGCGACCATCTCAGCGCATGTACGCGATGTGGCGGGCGGGGCCGGTGCGCGGGGCCAGTTGCCAGGAGCCGGCGGACTCTCGGCTGCCTGTTCGGTGATCACGACCCGAGGCTTCCCAGGGCACGGGGCGACCTTGCCGTCGTGGGCACTCCTTCGAGGGGTGTGCGGGCAGAAGCCGTCCGTGACGGCATCCTGCCCGCTACACTCCCACCGCTCGACGTTTCCGCAGGTCAAGCCACGAACTACTGCTGGAGTACTAGTACTCCAGCAGTAGTTCGTGATCTCGATGGTGAGGAGGGCCGAGGAGACGGCTGGTCAGTGTCGATCATCTGGATGAGACCGGCCACGCCATCAGGAACCACCGTTCCTTCTCCGCCTACTCGAATCCACCGAGACGGAGGGCGTCCCTTATCTCGCTCAGCTTCGCGGTCGTCGCCGGGGTCCACTCCTTCGCCTGTCCACCGAGGCGGAGGGCGTCCTCAATCTCCTTGAGCTTCGCGGAGGACAGGGCGCCCGCCCGCTCGATCAGGTCGTCCCGGGACACGGTGGTCAGCCATGTGCAGGGGGTAAAGCCCGGACGCGGGAACGCGAACCGCAGCACGCCTTCAAAGGGCAGTCCTTCCATGGCGCCTACTGCCACTTCGACGCCCAGGCCGCTGATGTCGACGCCCGCCGGTGCGACGATCTGCATCACCCGGATCCCGGACGCGTCGTCTCCCGACAGCAGTACGACCAGCCGCCGCTCGTCGAACTCGGCCCACCAGACTTCGCCACGTTGCACATGTCCTCCTGACACAGGACGGCAGACGGTCGCCGCACGACCCTGACGCGCTGTGGAGACGGGTGCGGCCACCGTTGATCATCGGTGTGTGAAGACTGAAGGTCATGCGGTGGCCGCAGGTTACAGCGTAGATCCTGCCCGCTGGCAGGAGGCGTTCGAGGGTTTGATGGGCCGGATCGCAGGCCGGTTCACCCGGGTCGAACCCCGGCGGTGGGTCCGGCGGTTGGTACTCGGTCTGCTGTCGGATCTGCCGCGAAAGAACTGCTGGACCATCGCCGAGCGGGCCGGGGAGGCCACCCCGGACGGCATGCAGCACCTGCTGGGGCGGGCCAAGCGGGACGCCGACCAGGTTCGCGACGACGTGCGTGGCTACATGGTGGAACACCTGCACGCCGACCAGGCGTTACTGGTGGTCGACGAGACCGGCGACGTCAAGAAGGGCACCGTCGGCGTCCAGCGCCAGTACACCGGCACCGCCGGCAGGATCGAGAACGCCCAGGTCGCCGTCTACCTGGTCTACGCGAGCCGGCGCGGGCACGCCACGGTGGACCAGGAACTATACGTTCCACGCTCTTGGACCTCCGACCCCTGCCGCTGCCGCGCCGCGGGGCTTGCCGAGGAGACCTCCTTCGCTACCAAGCCGGAGCCGGCCGCACGCATGATCGCCCGGTTCCTGGACGCCGGACACCACGCGTCGTGGGTCGCGGGCGACGAGGTTTCTGGCGGTAACCCGAAGCTGCGAACCGCGCTGGAGGAACGCGGCACCGGCTACGTCCTCGCGGTGGCCTGCTCACACGAAGTCACCACAGGCGGGGGGAAGTTCCGCGCGGACACCCTGGCGAAGAAGGTGCCCAAGCGGGGCTGGCAGAAGCTGTCCGCCGGGGCCGGAGCCCAGGGGCACCGCTTCTACGACTGGGCTGTCATCGACCTGACCGGCCCCCGGCCCGGCAGTCGCCAGTTGCTGATCCGCCGCGACCGCTGCACCGGCGAACTCGCCTACTACCGCTGCTACTCACCCACACCCGCACCGCTGCCGAGCTGGTGCGAGTCGCTGGATCGAGATGACGGGTGGAGGAGTTCTTCCAAGCTGGCAAGGGCTTGGCCGCACTGGACGAACACCAGGTCCGCCGCTACCCACCGCCCGAATGGGAAAGGCCTGACGGCTTGAGCATTGAGCTGTCAACAATATTGCTGATAGTTCTCTCGTCCAGCGCGCGCGTCCCGGACGCCGCCGTCCGCAGAGACGACGCAGCGTTCCCACCCTTTCTTCAGGGAGTGTTCGTGAGCAGAGAGAGAACCCGTGGGGCTCGAAGCCGACGGACTTGGCGGGGTATGGCGGGCGTGGCCGTCGGCGTAGTCCTCGACCTGTCCACCGGCCGGCTCGTGACCAGCCTTCTCGGCTTCAACCTCGGCATCGAACTGGTCCAGCTCCTGCTGGTCTGCCTGGCCCTGCCCTCGCTGCTGGTGCCGGCACGCCTGCGGGTGCAGCCCGCGCTGCGGCTGACCGGCGCGGTCCTCTCCGGCACCGCGGCCGTCGGCTGGCCGGCCGACCGGCTCGGCCTGTCCAACCCCGTCGCCCGGGCGGCCGACGGCGCCGGATCCCACACCAGACTGCTGCCGGCCACCCTCACGGTGACCGCACTCGCCGCCACGGTCCGGACCGGACGTCGCCGACTCAGCGGCGACCCGAAGCCGTTGGGTGCCGCGAGCGGATGAAGGACACACCCTGTCGGTTCCGGCACTTCCCGCGGAGCGCTCGGTCAGTACGCCGCCGCGGTCACCGTTCCTCTCGCGTGATGTCCGGTCCTCCCGTAGGGTCACGGTGCCGCCATGGCAGCAGGGCCCTACGGCCCGGGTCGCCCGTCGGCCGCAGGCCGCGGAGATGAGGAGTGCCCATGTCCGGACAGTTCGAAGCGGTGGTGGAGGTCGATCGGCCCGTGGAAGAGGTGTTCGCCTACCTCGCCGACGGGCGCAACGATCCTCAGTTCAGCCCCCGGGTCCTCACCATCGAGAGGATTCCGGACACTCCGACCGCTGTGGGCACGGTCTTCCGCAGCACCGTCAAGGACGCGGGCATGAAGACCGCCCGGGAGTTCCGCGTCACCGAACTCGAAGCGCCGGTGAAGCTCCGCTGGGCCGAGGTGTCCAAGAACAGCGTGACGGTGCGTGAAGGTGGCTACGACCTGGAGTCCCTGGCCGACGGCAGGACTCGCGTCCGTATCTTCAACCACCTCGAGGGCCACGGTCCGGGCAAACTGCTCGTCGGCCTGGCGCTCGCCGCGGCCCGCAAGGACGCCCCTTCCTTCGGCACCCGGATCAAGACGGCCGCAGAGAAGGCGATCGTCCCCGGCTGATGCCCGCACGCGCAGCCGAAGACCGCCCTCGGAGCCGGCGGCGACCGGCTGCGCCGCCGGGCCTCCAGGACGGCCCCCGGGCCGGGACACGGTCTTCTGGTGTCCACGGCCGTCAGCCGCGAGGCCCGTTCAGAAAGAAACGTCCTGCTGCGGGTCGTCGAACAGCGCGAGGCGGGCAGTGATGCGCTTGCCGACGGGCTCTCGGCGTACCTCGATCCCCTGTACCACCGCCATCACGATCTCCAGACCGTGCTGGCCCACCCGGCCGGCGTCGGCTGCGCGGGCCAGAGGAAGCGTCGGGTCCGTGTCCCACACCTCGATCTCCAGCATGGCGTCGGCGATGCGCAGCTGCAGCAGCACCGGCCCGGGCGCGTATTTCAACGCGTTGGTGACCAGCTCGCTCACCACCAGCTGCCCCAGGTCCATGGCGCGGGCCGACACCGGCAGCCCGTACTCGCCCTGCACCCGCGTCAGGAACTTCGACGTCTGGGCCCGAGCGTCGGCGATACAGCCGTCCGCTCCGTCCAGGGCCACGGTCACCTCGGCAGGTGCGGCTTCCGGCATCCACGCACACTCCTCAGGCAGGACCCGCAGCCTGCCGACCATCTCCAATACCCCGTTCATGGGCGCGCGGATACCCCGTCATCCCCGCCTTACTCCTGTACCGCGCCTTTCTTGTGCTGCCCACGAACCAGAGGGCCGTCTCATGCATTGTCCTCGGGCATCCTGGGCAACGGTGGCACCAAGGACGTGACGGCCCCCATCGAGTGCGCAGAGGACGCAAGTGGCAGACAACCGGGAAGCAGTGGGACACGGCAGACTGTCCGTGGTCCGGACCGAAACCGACGGCATCACCGTGCTCGGCCTCAACGGAGAGATCGACCATCAGAGCGTGGGTGGCCTGACGCATGCCCTGTCTGTGGCCGGTGCCCCTGAGGGGCGCCGGGTGGTCATCGATCTGAGCCAGGTCACCTTCATGGACTCCAGCGGTGTCAACGCTCTGATCGCCGCCTTCCAGTCCGCTCAGGCCGCGCGGGGATGGCTGCGGCTCGTGGTGGTGCGCGGCGCCGTGCTGCGCACCTTGCAGCTCGTGGGGCTCGACACCGTCGTCCCCTTTCACCCGACCCTGGAGGACGCCCTCGCGTCGGCGCAGCCAGGCGCGTGAAAATCGAGCCGGGTACCCGGAATCACTCCCCCCATGCCGGATTCATGACGTCTGTTTTCGGCCTGCCACAACGCTCCCACCAGGCTTTTGTCGCTGCCGCGCACCTGGGTTAATCTTCGACGGATTTCTCACCGGGCAGTTCTGTGGGGTGCAGAATTGTCGCTGGTGAGCGGGCCCTTGACGAGCCCGGCACGGTTCCGAGTCCTCGTGCGGGGGCTCTTGGGGAGCGGAACGAGGGTGGGCATGAGCAGCACGTCGACTCAGGACCGGGAGAAGGCTCCGGGCGAGCAGGAGCTACGGCAGTTGCTGGCCGGGCTGACCGCCGTGCGCGACGGCGACTTCGGTACCCGGCTGCCGTCCGACGGACAGGGCCTGCTGGGTGACATCGCCACGGTCTTCAACGGCATGGTCGACCAGCTGTCCGTGTTCACCTCGGAAGTCACACGGGTGGCCCGCGAGGTGGGCACCGAGGGCACGCTGGGCGGCCAGGCCGAGGTGCCGGGAGTCTCCGGCACCTGGGCGGATCTGACCGACTCGGTCAACGCGATGGCGGGCAACCTGACCACCCAGGTCCGTGACATCGCCCAGGTGGCGACGGCGGTGGCCAAGGGCGATCTCTCGCAGAAGATCGACGTCCCCGCGCGCGGGGAGATCCTTCAGCTGAAGGAGACCGTCAACACGATGGTCGACCAGCTCTCCGCCTTCGCCGACGAGGTCACCCGCGTCGCCCGCGAGGTGGGCAGCGAGGGCCGCCTCGGCGGACAGGCCCAGGTGCCCGGCGTGGGCGGTGTGTGGCGGGACCTGACCGATTCGGTCAACTTCATGGCGGGAAACCTCACCTCCCAGGTCCGCAACATCGCCCAGGTGACGACGGCGGTCGCGCAGGGCGACCTCTCCCAGAAGATCACCGTCGACGCCCGCGGCGAGATCCTCGAACTCAAGAACACCATCAACACGATGGTCGACCAGCTCTCCGCCTTCGCCGACGAGGTCACCCGCGTCGCCCGCGAGGTCGGCACCGAGGGCCGGCTGGGCGGTCAGGCCGACGTCAAGGGCGTCAAGGGCACCTGGCGCGACCTCACCGACTCCGTGAACTTCATGGGCGGAAACCTCACGTCCCAGGTCCGCAACATCGCCCAGGTGGCGACGGCGGTCGCGCAGGGCGACCTCTCCCAGAAGATCACCGTCGACGCCCGCGGCGAGATCCTCGAACTCAAGAACACCATCAACACGATGGTCGACCAGCTCTCCGCCTTCGCCGACGAGGTCACCCGCGTCGCCCGCGAGGTCGGCACCGAGGGCAACCTCGGCGGACAGGCGATCGTCCGGGGCGTGTCGGGGACCTGGAAGGACCTCACCGACAACGTCAACGTGATGGCGTCGAACCTGACCGGGCAGGTCCGTTCGATCGCCCAGGTGGCCACCGCCGTGGCCCGCGGCGACCTCTCCCAGAAGATCACCGTCGAGGCCAAGGGCGAGGTCGCCGCGCTGGCGGACGTCATCAACACGATGGTCGACACGCTGTCCGCGTTCGCAGACGAGGTCACCCGCGTCGCCCGCGAGGTCGGCACCGAGGGCAACCTCGGCGGACAGGCGCAGGTGCCGAACGTGGCCGGCACCTGGAAGGACCTCACCGACAACGTCAACTCGATGGCCAACAACCTCACCGGGCAGGTGCGCAACATCGCCCTGGTGACGACCGCCGTGGCCAACGGTGACCTGTCGAAGAAGATCGACGTCGACGCCCGCGGCGAGATCCTGGAGCTGAAGACGACCATCAACACGATGGTCGACCAGCTGTCGTCGTTCGCCGCCGAGGTCACCCGCGTCGCCCGCGAGGTCGGCAGCGAGGGACGGCTCGGCGGACAGGCCGAGGTGGAGGGCGTCGAAGGCACCTGGAAGCGCCTCACCGAGAACGTCAACGAGCTGGCCGGGAACCTCACCCGGCAGGTCCGCGCGATCGCCGAGGTCGCGAGCGCGGTGGCCGAGGGCGACCTGACCCGGTCCATCAACGTGGAGGCCTCCGGTGAGGTCGCCGAGCTCAAGGACAACATCAACTCCATGGTGGAGTCCCTGCGCGAGACCACCCGGGCCAACCAGGAACAGGACTGGCTCAAGACCAATCTGGCCCGGATCTCCAGTCTGATGCAGGGCCACCGTGACCTGCCCGTGGTCGCCGAGCTCATCATGGACGAGCTCACGCCGCTGGTCTCCGCCCAGTACGGCGCCTTCTACCTGGCGGAGGACAGCCAGCGCGGGCACGAACTGCGGCTGGTGGGCTCGTACGGCTATCCCGACGACGACGAGCGGCCCACCCGCATCCCGGTCGGGCGCTCGCTGGTCGGGCAGGCCGCGCGCAATCGCCGTAGCGTCACCGTGGAAGAGCTGCCCGAGGGGTACGTCACCATCTCCTCGGGTCTCGGGCACGCCGCGCCCTCCGCTCTGGTGGTACTGCCGATCGTGGTCGAGGAGCAGGTCCTCGGGGTGATCGAACTGGCGTCCGTCAGCCGCTTCCGGCAGATCCACCAGGACTTCCTGGCGCAGCTGATGCCGACCATCGGTGTCAACCTGAACACCATCGTCGCCAACGTCCGCACCGACGAGCTCCTTGACGAGTCCCAGCGGCTGACCGCCGAACTCCAGGCCCGTTCCGAGGAGTTGCAGGTCCAGCAGGACGAACTCCAGCGCTCCAACGCCGAACTGGAGGAGAAGGCCTCCCTGCTCGCCTCGCAGAACCGCGACATCGAGGCCAAGAACCTCCAGATCGAGCAGGCCCGGCAGGAACTGGAGACCCGAGCACAGCAGTTGTCGCTGGCCTCCAAGTACAAGTCGGAGTTCCTGGCCAACATGAGCCACGAGCTGCGCACCCCGCTCAACAGCCTGCTGATCCTTGCCCAGTTGCTGGCGCAGAACCCCTCGCGCAACCTCACCCCGAAGCAGGTCGAGTACGCGGGCATCATCCACTCGGCGGGCTCGGACCTGCTCCAGCTGATCAACGACATCCTCGACCTGTCCAAGGTCGAGGCGGGCAAGATGGACGTCGCCCCCGAACGGGTCCCGCTGCGCCAGCTCCTGGAGTACGTCGAGGCGACGTTCCGGCCGATGACGTCGCAGAAGAGCCTCGAGTTCACGGTGGCCACCGCGCCCGGCACCCCGGCCGACCTGCTCACGGACGACTCCCGGCTGCGTCAGATCCTGCGCAACCTGCTGTCGAACGCGGTGAAGTTCACCGAACAGGGCAGTGTCGAGCTGCGGATCGAACCCGCCGCCGACCAGGAGGTGCCGCCGGGCGTGTACCGAGGCGGTCCGGTCGTGGCGTTCCGGGTCAAGGACACCGGCATCGGCATTCCGCAGCAGCAACTGGAGACGATCTTCGGGGCGTTCCAGCAGGCCGACGGGACCACCAGCCGCAAGTACGGCGGCACAGGGCTCGGTCTGTCCATCACGCGGGAGATCGCCCATCTGCTGGGCGGCGCGGTCATCGTCGACAGTATCCCCGGCCAGGGCAGCACCTTCACGCTGTACCTGCCTGTCGCGCGTGCCGACTTCGAGGAACTGATGGAGGGAGGCGGACGTCCGGCGGAACAGCCGCACGACGCCTTGGCCTCCGAGGAGGCGGCCGAACCCCGGCAGCTCGCCGCTCCCGCGCCTTCTTCCGAGCAGCGCAGACGCCGTCTGCTGGTCATCGAGGAGCGCCCGCGCGGTCTGCTCACGCTCGTCGCCGAGCGGGCCGTCGCCGACCTCGCGTACGACTCCGACGATCCGCACGGGGGGATCGACATCATCACGGCGGTGGGAGCGCAGGAGGCGGCGAGCACACTGGCGGCCGACCCCTGCCACTGCGTCGTCCTCGAACTCGGCATGCGGCACGACGAGGGCGCCGACTTCCTGGAGGCCCTGCGCGGCGACTCGGCGCTGGCCAGCGTGCCGGTCCTGATCCACACCGGACACCGCGTGAACCTCGGCCAGGAGCAGGGGCTGCGGGCCCTGGCCGGCGACCGGCCGCTGGACTTCCTGGCCAGCCTGGACGAACTGCGCGAGCGCATCACCCTGCACCTGTCCGCCGAACAGCCGGGCGACGTGCTGTCGCTGGTGCGTCCCGAGGAGCCGCAGCGCCCCGCCGCACAGGCGGTGGACGACTCCTTCCTCGGCCGGACCGTCCTCGTGGTCGACGACGACGCGCGCAACCTCTTCGCGCTCAGCGGGGTGCTGGAACTGCACGGCTTCCAGGTCCTGCACGCGGACAACGGCCGCAAGGGCATCGAGATGCTGCTCGCCCACCCGGACATCTCGCTGGTCCTGATGGACGTGATGATGCCGGAGATGGATGGTTACGCCGCCACCGCGGAGATCCGCTCCATGCCGCAGTACGCGGACCTGCCGATCATCGCGGTCACCGCGAAGGCCATGCCCGGCGACCAGGAGAAGAGCCTCGCCTCGGGTGCCAACGACTACGTCACCAAACCCGTCGACACCGGCGACCTCATCGCCCGGGTCCGGCGGTGGCTGCCCGCGTGAAGCCACGCCGACACCACCAGCCGACCGCGTGACGTCCCAGCCGAGGAACAGGCCCACCGTGAGTGATCTCCGTCAGCCGCCCGAGTCCCGGAGTGCCGCCGTGGACAACCAGCCCACCGTCCACGGAAACGACGGTGACGGGCAGTCCTCTCCCGTCGGCAGGCTGGCGGCGACCGTGGAGCGGCTGCGGCGGGAAGTACGGGCGGCGCAGGCCGAGGCGGACGGACGGGCCCTGATCGAGCTGGCCAAGGGCATCCTGGTCGAGCGGCTCGGCTGCGGTCCGGCGCAGGCCTCGCGGCAGCTCGCCGAGCTCACGGTGCAGGCGGGTGTGACGCCGTTGGAGTTCGCGGTCGAGGTGATCAACCAGGCCTCGCGTGACCGGGTGTCGGAGGTGACCAGCGCCTTCCTCGCCGCCACCGCCGACCCGCCCGAGGGGCACTCCTCCGCCGTACGGCTGCGGACCGCCGAGAGCGGCGCGCTCGCCGCCCAGGACACGCAGGCTGTCGCCGACTCCCTGCTGGAACACGCGCTGGCCCCGCTGGGCGCGGAGGCGGTGGCCATCTGGGCCCTGGGGGCCGACGGGTCCCTCGCGCTGGCGGGCAGCGCCGGGTTCTCCACGGCCGAGGCCGGACGCTGGCGCCATGTGCCGCCGGGCGTGACGACCGTGGCGCGCCGTGGGCTCGCCGAGCGCTCGGGGGAATGGATCCGCAGTCTGTCCGAGACCGGCCTGCCGTCCATCGGGCAGCACTACTACCGCGACGGCGGCCGGGTCGCCGTACCCGCCGAGACCGGCGGGCGTATCCACGGCGTACTGGAGATCGTCTGGTCCACGCCGCTGGAGCCCCCTCCCGCGGCGATCGTCCGCCAGATCGAGGCGCTGGCCGAGCTGTGCGCGCATACCCTGGAGACGAACGCGCTCCCGCATCCCGACGACGCCCCGCACCCGCGCGTCCTGCCGGACGTCTCCGAGCTGATGGACCTGGCCGACGGCCTCCACGACCCGGCGCTGGTGCTGGTGCCGCATCTGGACTCCGACGGACACCTCGTCGACTTCCGCATCCACCACGTCAACAGCCGCTTCCTCGACCCGGCGGGCCGGCCGCGAGGCGTAGTGAGCGGCGCGCTGCTGCTGGAGGCGTACCCGATGGCCGCCGGTCACAGCGAACTGTTCGAACGGATGGAGCGCGTCTACGCCACCGGCGAACCCTTCCGCGCCCACCGCATGCGGCTCACCGCCCTGGTGGACGACGTCGCGCTCGCGGCCGTCGCCGACATCAACATCAGCCGGCACGGCGGCAGCGTCCTGCTCATCTGGCGCATCGAGGACGAGACGGCCCGCCTGGCGAGCCTGCTCCAGCACGCCCAACGCCTGGGCCGCATCGGCGGTTTCGAGGAGAACCTGCTGACGGGCGAGATCACCTGGAACGGTCAGCTCTACCACCTCTACGGCAAGCAAGTCTCCGACGCCGCCGTACCGCTGGAGAACCTGCCCGCCCACGCCCACCCCGACGACGCGGTCGCCATCGGCCGCTTTCTGCGCACCCTGCTCCATCAGCGCCGTCCCGCGTCCACCGCGTTCCGTCTGCAACGCCCCGACGGGGTCACCCGCCACATCCGGGTCGTGGCGGAGCCCGTCCTCGACTCCTCCGGTCAGTTGTACGTCGTGCGCGGCGCCTACCAGGACATCTCCGCCCACCACTGGACCGAGGTCGCCCTCGCCGCCACCCGGGACCAGCTCGCCCACAGCGAGCAGCAGGCCAGCGAACGCAACCGGCTGACCTTGCAGCTGCAGCACGCCATCATGCCCCCGACGCGGGCGCCGCTGGAGGTTCCGGGGCTGGACGTGGCGGTGCGCTACCGGCCCGCGGAGACCCAGCATCTGGTCGGCGGTGACTGGTACGACGCGGTCGTGCTGCCGTCCCGGATGGTGCTGCTGTGCGTGGGCGACGTCGCCGGGCACGGAATCGAGGCGGCCACCAGCATGGTCGTCCTGCGCAACGCGCTGCGCGGGCTCGCCGTGACCGGCGCCGGGCCCGGCCAACTGCTGTCGTGGCTCAACATGGTGGCCCACCATCTGACCGGCGCCGTCACCGCCACCGCGGTCTGCGGCCTGTACGACCCCGAGAACAACACCCTGCGCTGGGCGCGGGCCGGGCATCTGCCGCCGGTCCTCGTACGCGGCTCGGATGCGGCACCGCTGCCGCTGGTCAAAGGGCTGCTGCTGGGTGCCGTACCCGAGGCCTCGTACGAGGAGCACGAGGTCCAGCTCGCCGTCGACGACACGCTGCTGATGTACACGGACGGTCTGATCGAACGCCGGGACCGGTCGGTGGAGGAGTCCCTGGCGCAGTTCCTGACGGTCGCACGGGCGGTCCCGCCCACACTGGACCAGCAGTTGGACCGACTGCTCACCCACAGCAGGTCCGACACGGACGACGACACCTGCATCGTGGGAATCCGGGTGGCCTGAGGCACGGTCGGCCCCCGTAGGTGAGCTGGAGGCTTGTGTCGCCGCGTCCGGGCGGTGGACGGACGACGAGGAGGGTCGCCGCCGGCTGCCCGCCGGAGAAGTCCACGTCACCTGGTCCGACACGATCCCGGAGTCCGGGGGCGCGTCCGACCGGGTGCGGCGCCTGGGTCCGCGCGGTGCCTCCGTGGCGGGACGTCGTGGGGGCGACGCCCGCCCGAGGTGGTACCGCACCGACCCCGGACCGTGAAGGGAACGGGCATGCCCGACAAGAGGAGTTCCGGCGTCTCGGACCGGTTGGCGCGGACCGCCGGCGATGTGTTCGGCTGGAGCGAGCTGCGGCCGGGGCAGCTGACCGCCATGGAAGCGGTCATGCGGGGGCGGGACACTCTGGCCGTCATGCCCACCGGCGCCGGGAAGTCGGCCGTGTACCAGGTGCCCGGGCTGCCGCTGCCCGGGCCGACAGTGGTGGTTTCCCCGCTCATCGCCCTCCAGCGGGACCAGATCGCCGGCCTGCTCCGCCACGACGACGCCCCGGACGCCGTCGCGGTCTGGCGGTGATCAGCAGCATGCCCTTGGCGTCCGGGTGCTCCTTGAGGCGGCGGCGTACGTCGTCGGGCTCCGGCGGATGGGCGAGGTGCCGCTCGCGGTCGAACTTGGGATGGACCCAGATCGGTTCGACGCCGTTGACGACGACGCCCGAGATCACGGACTTGTGCGCGTTGCGCGACAGCAGCAGCTTCTCCCCGGGACCGGCCACGGCCAGCATGGCCGTCTTGACGGACAGGGAGCTGCCGCACGTGGAGAAGAACGCCTGCTCGGCCCCGACCGCGTCGGCCATCAGTTCCTGTGCCTGGCTGAGCACGCCCTGGGACTGACGGCGGTCGTCCAGCCCGTTGCGGGACAGGACGTCCGAGCGGAACACGTCGAGCCCGACGATCTCCGCCACCCGCGGGTCCACGCCGCGGCCCTGCTTGTGCCCGGGCGGACCACCGTGTCTCCGCGCCGCCGGAACTCCTCCAGCGCCTCCAGCACGGGCACCCGCGAGTGGTCCATGGTTCCTCCCAAGCCGTCCCGCTGGTCTGAACACCGTGTTGACCGCATGCGCCCGCAGAAACGCCCGGCACGGCCGTCCGGTCCTCCGGAGGGTCAGAAGGGGTGCAGGTGCCGCTCCATCCAGTCCGCTGCGGTCCGGCGGAACAGGCGCCGGTTGTCCGCGCGCAGGAAGTCGTGCCCCTCGTCCCGCAGGACGAGGAGCTCGGCGGGGACACCGCGCTCCCGGGCGGCCCGCACGAACTGTTCCGACTCCCCCGGCGGCACGTTGGTGTCGTGCTCGCCGTGGACGGCGAGCAGCGGGGCCCGCAGCGCGTCGATACGGCTCATCGGTGACAGGGCGTGCAGCAGTTCGCGGTCGCGCTCCGGGTGGCCGTACTTGTGCGCCGCCGATTCCGCGATCCAGGGCTCGGTGCCGGCGAAGAAGGTCAGCAGGTCGGACATGCCGCAGACGGCGATGCCGGTGCGGAAGAGGTCCGGGTGCCACACGAGGGAGGCGAAGGTCAGGTAGCCGCCGTACGAGCGCCCCATCACGGCCAGCCGGGTCGGGTCCGCGGGGCCCGCCGTGACCGCGTGCGCCGCGCAGTCCGCGACGTCGTCGAGCGCGGCGAAGCGGCCGCTGCCCAGGTCGGCGTCGACGAAGGACCGGCCGTGTCCGCCGGAGCCGCGGACGTCGGGGGCGAAGATGTCCAGGCCGCGCCCGAGCAGCTCGTGGTACAGCGGGTCGAACACCGGGCGTTCCTGGTCCTCGGGGCCGCCGTGTAGGTGGATCACGCAGGGCGCCGGCTCGTTCGGGGCACGTCCCGGCGCCCGGTAGTACCAGCCGCTGAGGGGCAGGCCGTCCCTGGCGGCCAGGCGCGAGAGGACAGGACGTACCGGCGGGCGGCCCGGCGGCACGGCGTCCTCGTCCCGGGAGGACCACGGGGTGCGCAGCAGGGACACGCCTTCATGAGCCCACCACACGCCGGGGCGGCGTTGCGAACCGGACAGCGCCAGCAGCAGCCGCCCCGTCCCGGCCGCCGCGATGCGCGTGACGACCTCGTGGGGCAGCGGTACCGGCCGCGCCGGTCCGGCGGTGTCCGGGGCGCCGTGCCCCGGGGCGGTCTCGACGACCTCCAGTTCGCCGGCGCCACGCACGTTCCAGGCCAGCACGGCCGTCCGGCCGTCGTGTGCCATCGCCAGCAGCTCGAGGCCGCTGTCCTGGCGTTCCGCCACGACGGTCCTGCCGCGCTGCGTGCCGTCGGCGTCGAGAGCGACGGCGAACAGGGCCGCGTACTCCCGGTCGGCGTCGCTGCGCAGCCACAGCGTCCGCCCGTCGGGCGAGAACCGGCCGATCCACGGGTCACCGTCGGCAACCGCCAGGGTGCAGGTGGTCGCCGCGTCCGAGGTGCGCCGGACGACCGCTTCCCGTCGGCCGCGCGGCCCCCGGCGCAGCAGCGCGAGCCGGCCGTCGCGGCTGAGGTCGCACACCCGGAGCGTGGGGGCGTCCGGTTCCGTGGCGAGCAGCACGGGCGAGGCCAGACCGTCGGGATCGATCAGGTAGGCGGACAGTCCTCCGCCCGGCCGGGTCGCCGGTGTCACGCCCGGCCCCACGGCGTACGCGGGGGTGCCGAGGAGGGTCGCCCGGCCGTCCCGGGCCGTCCAGTGGGCCGGGACGGCGTCCGTCGACTGCCACACAGCGTCCGCCTGGGCACGGGCGGTGGCTGGTGCGGCGAGGGTGACGGCGACGGCCGAGCCGTCGTGGGCCCAGCAGCCGAGGTAGGCGGAACTGTCGGGGTCTGCACCGGCCAGCAGGCGACGGCCGGTGCCGTCCGGGCGCACGCACAGCACCCGGGAGTGCTCCCCGCCGCCCGGCGCGGTCGTGTACGCGATCCAGCGGCCGTCGGGTGACCAGGACACCTCCTTCACGGGATCCGGGGAGGAGTCGAGCAGCCGGATCCCCTCGCCGTCCACGGGCCCGGCCCACAGCTGGGGGACGCCGCCCCGGTCGCAGATGAAGGCCACCTCGGTGCCGTCGGGAGCGGCGGAGGGATACCAGCAGCCGTGCGCGTGCAGCCGGGTCACGGCCTCCCGCGGGCCTTCCGCCTCGGGCAACGGCATCGAGGCCGGGGCCGCGGCGCGGGCGGGGCCCTGCGCCGGGGCGGGACCTGCGGCACGGGCGTGCTCCTGTGCCGGTGGCGGCGCCGTGGCACTGGCAGGTCCGTGCGCCGGTACGGGGCCGCCTGCGGCGCGGGCAGGCTCCTGCGCCGATACAGGTGCGGCACCACGGGCGGGTGGCCCCTGCGCCGATGCTGGCGCCGCCGCGTGCGGGGTCCGGGTGCCGGGCTGCCCGGTCACGTGATTCCGTGCGTCTGCAGCCATGTCTCCAGCAGTGCCACCTGCCACAGGGCGTTGGCGCCGCGTTTGGTCCGGTGCTCGTCGGGCGCCGCCAGGAGCTCGGCCACGTACGACTCCTGGAAGATTCCCCGTTTCTTCGCCTCGGGTGCCGAGAGGACCTCGCGCACCCGGTCCAGAACGGGGCCGGCCATGTGCCGGATGGCCGGGACGGGGAAGTAACCCTTGGGCCGGTCGACGATCTCCCGCGGCAGGAGCTTGCGTCCGGCTTCCTTCAGTACGCCCTTGCCGCCGTCGGCGAGTTTGAGCTCCGGCGGGCAGGCCGCGGCCAGCTCCACCAGCTCGTGGTCGAGGAACGGCACGCGGGCCTCCAGTCCCCAGGCCATGGTCATGTTGTCGACCCGCTTCACCGGGTCGTCGACGAGCATGACGTGTGTGTCCAGTCGTAGCGCCGCGTCCAGGGCGGTCTGCGCGCCGGGACGTGCCATGTGTTCCCTGACGAAGCGGCCCGACACGTCGTCCGGGGGCAGCATGTGCGGCTGGAGGATCCGCGCCAGGTCGGCGTGGGGACGGTCGAAGTACGTCTCGGCGTACCTCTGCGGTTCCTCCTCGCGCGCGACCGCGGCCAGCTCCGGGTACCAGTGGTATCCGGCGAACACCTCGTCGGCGCCCTGCCCGCTCTGTACGACCTTCACCTCCTTGGAGACCTGCTCGGACAGCAGGTGGAAGGCGACCACGTCGTGGCTGATCATCGGCTCGCTCATCGCGGCGACGGCGTCGTCCAGGCCGCTCGAGACCCGTTCGGAGGCCACCGTCATCCGGAGGTGGTCCGTGCCGAACTCCCGGGCGACCAGGTCCGAGTACTGGAACTCGTCGCCCTTCTCCCCGCCCTCGGCCTCGAATCCCACGCTGAACGTCTTCAGGCCTCGCTGACCCTCCTCGGCGAGCAGGGCGACGATGAGGCTGGAGTCCAGGCCGCCGGAGAGCAGGACACCGACCGGCACGTCGGAGACCATCCGGCGGCGCACGGCCGTGCGCAGCGCCTCCAGCACCGCGTCACGCCACTCGTCGGGCCCCATGCCCGCGTACTCGGCACGACGCGTGTAGGACGGCTGCCAGTAGCGGTGGTCGCGGTGGCTGCCGTCCGGTTCGACCACCCGTACCGTGGCCGGCGACAGTTTGCGCACGCCGTTGAGGACGGTGCGCGGCGGGGCGACCGTGGCGTGCCAGCTCAGGTACTGGTGGACGGCCACCGGATCGACGGAGGTGTCCACGTCTCCGGCAGCCAGAAGAGCGGGCAGGGAGGACGCGAAGCGCAACCGGTCCGGCGTCGGCGCCAGGTACAGCGGTTTGATCCCCAGCCGGTCACGGCCGAGCACGACACGGCCGGTGCGGTGCTCGACGAGCGCGAAGGCGAACATGCCGTAGAAGCGTTCGACGCAGGCGGTTCCCCACTGCAGGTAGGCGTGGAGCACGACCTCGGTGTCGGAAGTCGACTCGAAGCGGTGCCCGAGGCGCCCGAGCTCCTCGCGCAGCTCCCGGTAGTTGTAGACGCAGCCGTTGAAGACGCCGGTGATCTCGCCGTCGGCGTCGGTCATCGGCTGGGCGCCGAGGTCGGACAGGTCGATGATCTTCAGTCGTCGGTGCCCCAGCGCCACCGCGCCCTGTGTCCAGATGCCGTGGCCGTCGGGCCCGCGGGCCGCGAGCCGGTCGGCCATCCGCTCGACGGCCGCGAGGTCGGGTCGCCTGCCGTCGAAGCGGATCTCGCCGCTCAGACCGCACATGGCGCTCCGCCCCCTTCCCAGGAGCCGTCGGACAGGAGCCCGGACAGGAAGCCCGGGTCGCGCCTGCCGGTCGCGACCCGGGCGGTATTGCTGGACATGAACGAAACCTCTCCTCGGGTTGGGTGGGGTGAAGGGTGGACGGGCGGGAAGGTGGGACGCATCGCGCGCGACCGGGTCAGCTGCCCAGGACCTCCGGTGCCCCGGAATCTGCCGCACCCTCGGCGGAGCGCGCGACTCTCCTGCGGGAGAGGGAGGTCGGTATGCGGTGTCGCCGCTCACCGCGGGTGTCCGCGATCAGCAGGTCCGTGCAGGCCAGCAGGTCCTCTTCGCGAGCCTTGCGGCGCATGCGCTCGGCGGCGCTGCCCTCCGCCAGGGCCGCCTCGGTCAGATCCTTCACGGTCTCCCAGTCGCCGTGGGCCTCCAGCGCGGGACGCAACCGGGCCGGCAGCCCGCGTACGACTTCGGCGGCAGGCGCCTCCCGGTGGGTCCTCGGATCCACCAGCGCACCCTCCAGGCCGGACCGGGCAGCCCGCCAGGACGCGCCGCGCAGCCATTCGTGCCGGCCGTCGCACACCGCCGCGCCGGACGCGCGGCGTTCGATGGCCTCGGTCACCAGGGCACGGAACAGGCCGGCCACGAGCACGACGGTCTCCGCCCGCGGACAGGCGTCGCAGATACGGAGTTCCAGCGTCCGCAGGTGGGCCGAGGGACGAACGTCGTAGTAGATCATCCCTGGGTCACTGATGATTCCGCTCCGGACGAGGTCGTCCACCGCGGCGTCGTAGGCGGCCGCGCTGGGGAAGCAGCCGACGGGACCGGCGGTGGGCCAGCGCTGCCAGAGCAGCGTGCGCCAGCTGGCATAGCCGGTGTCGGCTCCCTGCCAGAACGGCGAACTGGCGGACAGCGCCAAGAGCACGGGCAGCCAGGGAGAGACCGCGCACATCACCCCCACGGCCGTCTCGCGGTCCGGTATGTCCACGTGGATCTGGGCGCCGCAGATGAGCTGTTCGTCGGCCACCTGGCGGTACTCCTCGACCATGTGGAGATAGCGCGCGCCGGCGGTGGGGTGTCCGGAGGCGGCCGGGGCAAGTGGTGCCGTGCCCGCGGCCATGACCGCGAGCCCCAGCGAGGAGGCGGCCGCGTCGAGCCGCCGTCTGGTTCTGGTGAGGTCGGCGTACATGCCTGCCAGGGTCGCGTGCACCCCGCTGTTCGACTCCACTGTGGACTGGTGCAGCTCCTTGGTGAAGGTGCCCTGGGGAAGCCGACGCAGGACCGCATCGGCACGCGGCACCAGCAGTCCGCTTTCCACTTGCAGGATGTGGAATTCCTCCTCGACTCCAATGCGCATGACCACAGTCGCTCCTTGAGATGTTGCTGAAGGTCCCGCCAGTCTCAGGGTGACCCCCAAGTGCCCAGGAGATCGATCGATACGCGTAGAATTGCGCATTTGAAAGAGATAATCCACAAATGAGCAGGGTTCCGGGTCAGCCGTCGGTGGTCCTGTCGACCAGCGCGCCGTACGCCAGCTGCAACGCGTCCGCCCCGGCCGGCGCGGCTGAGCAGCCGGCTGAGCCGGAAGGTGGCCACCGAGGTCAGGAGCACGTCCCAGGGTTCCGGCAGGTCGGGCAGCGGGCGATCCGGTCCCGTTCCCGAGGACGTCGTCGCGCGCACACGGCCAGCCGGGTCTCCCTCTGCACGTGCCGCGAAAGAACGAGGGCGCTCAGCCGCCCGACTGCTGCCGGAACATGTCGTACGCCCGCGGAGCAACATCGGGATGTAGCGCCGGCGGTGTTCGCAGCGCGTCTCGATGCGTTCGCCGTACTCCTGGCCCCTCATTCCGCCGGTTCGCAGGTGACCGTCACCGCCGACCACCGGTCCGCGCTGCTCGACGACCACCGGGGTGTCTCCGCACGGCGACGAGCGCCCGGGCGGGCGAGTACCCCGCCCGGTATCGAGGTGATCAGGGCTTGGACACCGCGTGGCGCCCGGCCCTCCCGGAAAGTGCGATGTGGCGAGGGGGCCGGGGCGAACCGGTGGACCCGAGGCGCCGCAGCCACCGGGAAGCCATGAGCAGCAGGCCCGTGAACACGGCCAGGAGCAGCAAGGAGGTCCACATGGGCCGGCTGCCGGGGGAATCCCCCATCGTCCAGGCTGACGATGCCGTCCACAGGACGACGCCGGCCGCGTAGAAGGCCCGGATGCGGCGCAGTTGCCTTGCGGCCCCGGCCGCCGTGGTGTCGTCGGTGTGTGTCATGCCGACCCGTGTACCCCGATCGACGTCCACAAGCCGGCGGGCCGACTAGTTGGTCTGTGAGCTCGTTCCGCTCTGCCGGGACACCTTGTCGGTCACGTCGACGGTGTCGGCGGACGGAGGCGCGGCGACGTCGACCTCGGTGCCGAAGCCGCTGAAGTCCATGACCACCTTCGCCTGGGCCTGCCGGGCGGATGTGTCGGTCCCGCCGGTCTGCGCCGTGTCCTTGACGGTCATCCGGATCTGCTGACGGCAGGTGAGGCCGTCTTCGTCGATCCAGAGGTCGACGGGCACGTCGTCGCCCAACTGCGCACGCAGCTGCCGCTCTTGGGCCGAGTCCCCCGGGCCAGCTTCGAAGGTCGAGATCGACGCGGTAGTGCGTGGTGGACACGCCGTTCACGGTCTCCTCGCCCACCTTCCGCACGTCCTTCTCGGACAGGGACTTGGCGTAGGCGAAGGAATTCGCCGGGTCGCTCATCGCGGGGCCGCCGGCGCCCTGCGAGCGATTCAGCCGCTGCAGGTCCACCTTCATCCAGCTCTTTCCCTCGGGCAGTTGGCCGCTTGCCGCAGGGGGCCTCTGGTACAGAACCTGGTTCACGATCCGCTGTTCGAGCTGCTGGCCGCCCTGGCCCAGCCCATACGGCTCGTACCGTCCTGCAGATCCAGCACGCCGGAACCGGTGATCGTCTCGCTGTCGCCGCCCGCGGCGACGGTGGTCGCCAGCTTGATGCGGGCCGTCTTCGCCTGCGTGGTCTTCTTGTTGGTCGCCTGGACCACCCGGGCCGGCGAGGACTGCGGCTGTTGCGGTGAGGCGGACCGATCGGCGCTGTCGGCCCCGTCGTCGCCGCATCCCGTCAGCAAGGCGACCGACACGACGCCGCCGGCGCCCAGAGCGGCTAAGCGAGAGGTACGTAAGGACGGTTTCATCACGCCTGACATCCCTTCATCACTTTGTGGTGTGAAAAGTGCTGCGAACCACCGGATGCCCCACCCGCAGCGCGATATACGCGGCCCTCGGCGATCGGGTGCCGCACCGGACCGCCTGCCGGTACGGCACAAGTACGGAACAAGACACGTGTCCTGCGTACTATCACTACGACAGCGGCGTGCGGCAGAAACTGACACCGCACCAGCGCAAGCAGGCGAGACAGCACGCCCATTGGATTTCGCGGAGGCCGCAGGCGCGCGCACTGCGGGCCACGGCCCCAGGAAGAGGTGCGAGCCCATGTCCGAAACCGCCCCCGGCACCACCGAGTTGACCTCCCAGTACAGCACCCAGGTGGCCGGTGACCTCGAAATCAACCTCAAGGAGCAAGAGCGCCTCGGCGGCGAAATCGAAGCACTCCAAGGTCAGTTGGCCGCTCTGCGGCACGACCACGCAGTTCTGCTGAACATGCAGCAGGTCCTGGGCACCCCAGCCACAGCCGGCTCGCCCGCCACCCCACCAGGCGCAGTGGTGCCCGCTCCCCGCAAGAAGAAGGCGCCCGCCCCGGACAAGCGGACGGGGACCCGGACATCCACCACACCGGCCGGAAAGCAGACCGGGAAGAAGGCAGCCGCCAAGACTTCGACCGTGCGGTCGGAGCCCACCCTCGTCGACCTTGTCCGAGAGCATCTGGCCGACCAGAGGGAGCCCCGCTCGGCGGCCGAGATCTCCACCGAGCTGGGCCGGCAACACCCCGAGCGCACGATCAAGGCCACCGTCGTGCGCACCACACTCGAGGGACTCGTGGCCAGGAACCAGGCCCAGCGCACCAAGCAGGGGACCTCGGTCTTCTACACCTCACCCGACGCGAGCGAACCCGCCGCGCAAACCGAGGGAAGTCCTCAGCAAGCGGACTGACGAACGCCGCGCGAGGCTCATTCAGCCGGTCGGCCGTGCGAGACGGAAACCGCCCCCGCCCCGTCCGTGCCATCCGGCGGCCGCGAGGACCGCGGCCGCCGCTCCGGTGCCCAGTACGGCACCGGCGACCACGTCTCCCGGATAGTGCACCCCGGTGTGGATCCGTGAGTAGCCCACCGCACAGGCCAACAGGCCCAGCGGCACGGTGGCAACGGGAAGCGCGGGCCCCACCGCCGCCGCGAAGGCCACCGCGGACGCCGTGTGCCCCGAGGGGAAGGACGCGGACTCCGGCATCGGCACGTGCCGCCCCGGAAACGGCGAGTCCTCGGCCCGGTGCGGACGCGGCCGGCGTACCAGACGCTTGCCGAGCATGTTCGCGCTCGCCGAGGCGACACCGATGGCCGCGACTCCGAGGGCGGCGGCGCGCCGGGGCCGCCCGGGGCACAGGGCGAGCAGTCCGGCGATCGTGAACGAGATCTTGGAGTGGTCCGCCGCGGCCGACAGCCGGCGCAGGGCGTAGTCCAGGGCCGGTGTGCTGGTGACCGTCACGGCCTCGTACAGCGCCTGGTCGAGGGCGGCGAGGTCCCGCAACAGCTCGCGCGAGGTTCGCTGTTGGCGCTGTGGTCGGTCAAGCATCGCTCTGCTCCTGGTTCTTGACGGCCGGGAAGGGAGTCCGTGCGAGGGCCAGTCGGACGACACGGCGCCAGTCGACGGACGGGGCAGTGTACGGCGCGCCGGGACGGTTTTTCGGTACCCGCACCCGCAGCGCCTTGGGTCGTACGGTGCACACGACCGGCGGGGGCAGCAGCAGCGCTTCGCCGTCCACGGCCACCGGGATGGTCTCCTCGTCGGCCTCGACGACCACCCGGCGCGAGGTCGACCAGGTGATCCCGCTGGCACGTTCGCCTCGCAGCGCGAGTTCGGCGGCCTGTGCCGCGCCCTCGATCCGCAGACTGATCACACCGAGTCGGCCTCCGTCGAGGTGGGATCTTCGTCCGCCGCCCATCGGGCCTGCCTGCACATAGGGGTTGTTGCTCACCAGCAGCGCGTGCGGGGCTTCGAGCCGCTGGTCGTCCGCCGTGGCGGTCAGCTGTGCTCCGGCCTCGCCGGCCAGCAGGTCCGGCAGCAGGTCGAGCGTGGTGGACGCCTTGGCCTCGCGGTATTCGGGCCTCTGCACGATCTCCGCGTACGTCCCGAACGAGACCGTGTTCACGAAGGGCCGACCCGCCACGTCGCCCAGATCCACACGGATCTCCACGCCGTGCGAGAGAGCCTTGAGGCCGCTTGCCGGATCGTCGCGGTCCAGGCCGAGGTCCATCGCGAAGTGGTTGCGAGTCCCGGCGGCAAGGACCACGAAGGGCACATCGTGTTCGGCGGCCACCGCTGCCACCAGGGCCTGGGTGCCGTCGCCGCCGGCCACGCCGAGCAGGTCCGCGCCCTCCGCGACGGCCTGGCGAGCAAGCGCAGCCGGATCGGGGCTGTTGTCCACGTCGAGCAGGATCACCCGGGCGCCCAGCGCCTCGGCCCGCTGCACAAGGCCGTGCTCGGCGACCTTTCCGCCGCCCGACAGCGGATTCATGATCAGCACCGGTCTGCGGGGCGGCCGGACCGGATGCGAGTGCATGCCACGGGGTGACCGCAGTCGGCGCAGTGCGCTTCTCGCGCAGGCCAGTGCCGCCGCCCACAGACCCAGCGCCGCCGCCGCGAACGGCCACAGGCCGGACACCGCGTACAGGACCAGGACGGCGACGGGCGCGGCGACGGCCAGCAGGGCCCCGCACAGACGCGCCACACCCCGATGCGCCAGAGCCCACCAGATGCCCACGCCGGCCAGGGCGAGGCCCACCAGCCCCAGCAGCAGGAGCAGCCACGGGCCCGCGGCCACGACCGCCGCGACCACCCCTGTCAGGCAGAGCAGAGCCAGCCTGGCCAGCGTCCGCGCCGCGGTACCGGAGCCGTCCGACTCCACATCGTTCATCGTCCGGGTCGCCTCTCACGGATCGTTGGCCCAACGATCTCATGTTGGTGCTCTCGCTGCCGGTGCCGCCCCGGTCCCCTGCGGTTCAGCGGGTCACGACGTGTCGCTCGTCGGGGACGCAGTGGGTCATGGTCATTCCCTCGACGTCGCGCGGAGGGTTCTTGCCGAGGTTCGACAACCGCTTGCGGTCCTCGTCGGTGAGGTCCTGGCCGGTCAGCGGCTCAAGCCCGGCGACGTCCTCCGGACTGACGCCGAGCCCCTCGCCGACCCGCAGGCCCAGGTCGTTCTCGACCAGCAGGAAGTGCCACACCATGCGCTCCTGCACGGGCCGGTCGCACTGGGCGATCAGGTCGGTGAAATTCTTCACCAGGTCGTCGCGCTCCCACTCCTCCAGGAGCAGGTACCGCTGGCCCGCCTGCAGGTAGTCGTTGGTGCGGGGGATGCGCTTGCGCGTGAGCCGGCCGTGGATCTCCGGGCCCTGTTCGTCGTGCGTCGGGTACTGCGCCTCGCGCAGGCCTCCGGTGATGAACGGCTCGTAGTTGACGTGCGGGTTCTCACCCGCGCCGTCCACGTAGTACGTCATCTGGCCGTCGCGCTGGTTGGTGCGCACGTCGGCGTTCTTGGCCTGGTTGACGGGGAGCTGGAGGTAGTTCGGGCCGACCCGGTGGCGCTGGGTGTCGCTGCAGGAGAAGGTCCGGCCGACCGGCATCTTGTCGTCGGAGAAGTCCAGTCCGTCGACGAGGACGCCGGTGCCGAAGGAGATCTGCTCGTTCTCGGCGAAGAAGTTGTCCGGCATCCGGTCCAGCACCATCCGGCCCACCGGCTTCGGCGGGAACTCCTGCTCGGGCCAGGTCTTGGTGTCGTCGAGCGGGTCGAAGTCCAGCTCGGGGTGGTCGTGGTCGTCCATCATCTGGACCAGGAGCTCCCACTCGGGGTACTCCCCGCGGGCGACCGCCTCGTACAGGTCCTTGGTGGCGTGGCCGAGCGAGTCGGCCTGCACGTTGGCGGCGTCCTCCTCGGTCGTCGAGCGGACGCCCGGCTTGGGCCTCCAGTGGTACTTGACCAGCTTGGTCTCGCCGTCGGCGTTGACCCACTTGTAGGTGTTGACGCCGAAGCCCTGCATGTGGCGGTAGTCCGCGGGGATGCCACGCGGGCTGAACAGGTTGACCAGCATGTGCATCGACTCCGGCGTCTGCGACATGAAGTCGAAGATGCGGCGAGGCTGCTGCTCGAAGGTGAACGGGTCGGGTTTGAGGGCGTGGATGACGTCCGGGAACTTGATCGCGTCCCGGATGAAGAAGACGCCCAGGTTGTTGCCCACCAGGTCCCAGTTGCCGTCCTCGGTGTAGAAGTTCACGGCGAAGCCGCGCGGGTCACGGGCGGCCTCGGAGGAGTCGCGCCTGCCGATGACGGTGGAGAAGCGGACGGCCAGGTCGGTGCGCTTGCCGCGCTCCTGGAACAGCTTGGCCCGGGTGTACCGGCTGATCGGCTCCTCGCCCCAGGCGCCGTAGGACTCGAAGTGGCCGTAGGCGGTCACACCGCGAGCGTGTACGACGCGCTCGGGGATGCGTTCCCGGTCGAAATGGCTGATCTTCTCCAGGAACTGGTAGTTCTCCAGCGTGGCGGGCCCGCGGGCGCCCACGGTGCGCTGGTTCTGGTTGTCGTGGACCGGATGGCCCTGGCGGTTGGTGAGCACCTTGCGGTCGTCCGCCGGAGCGGGACGGTCAGCGGACACGTCCGTCATGGTCAGGGACTCCTTGGTGTCGGGTTCTCGGCGAGTGGCGGCCCCTGGCGCAGCGGGCGGCGTCCGGCCGGTGTTCGGCGGATCACCCGAGTACCCGGTCGGCTCGCGCCACTCACGTCACGCGTCCGCCATCAGTGCGTCGTCGTCGGGGCGGGCGCCGGACAGCTGACGGCGGGCAGCTGCCAGAGCGGAGTCGATGTCACGGGTGCCCGTGGCGATGCACAAGGTGTACGACACGTCCTCAAGGCGCTGACGCGCCCCGGCGCTGCCCTCCTCCGCGTGCAGAACACGCAGCGCCTCGTAGCGCTCGAGCAGGTCGGTCAGAAGGGCGGGGTGGGCCATGAGCATGATGCGCTCCTCCATCTGCGCAGGGGAGTGAGGGCGGTCGCATCCGCCGCGTCACTCGGACTGTCGCGGGAGAGGCCTCGGCGGACACACCAAGGAGAGCCGCATTCGGCCGCTTCCGCGGTGGGCCTGTAATCCCAAGCACCTGCCGCCCGTCTGCCCTGACCTCACCGACGCAAACCCGCCTCCCGTTCAGCGCTTTTCCCAGCACGAGTCCACCTGCGGATCCGCCATCAGCTCTTCCCGGCGGGGGCAGCCCTGCGGGCGTCGACGTCGCCGTTGACCGTGGTCAGCGTCATGGTGTGGTTCCGGTCGGCGCGCTGTGCCGGGACGGCCACCGTGGCGCGGCCGTTGTCGGTGGCGGCGGTGACCCGGTAGGGCGGGCTGTCATGGGGCACGGTGACGTCGACCGAGCCGTTGACGGTCGCGGCGCTGACGCCCGACGGGACCGCGGCACATCCCACCACCACGTCGCCGTTCGTGGTTGCCGCGTGCACCCGCTGCGCTGCCACGCTCGTCGCGCGCACCGAGCCGTTGCGGGTGGACAGCCGTACGTCGGCGTCGTCGCGTCCGGAACGGGTCACCGTCACATCGCCGTTGACGGTCGTGATGTCCAGCGCAGCGGCGACGCCCGCCACGTCGACGCCGGCGTTGCGGGCGGTGGCCGTGACGCTCACACCGTCGGGGATCTCGACGTAGGGCATCCGGGGGCAGCCCTCGTCACCCGTGGTCCGGTCGGCGCACGACAGGTCGAGCGTCCACACCTTCCCGCGATGGGACCAGCGTTCGTCGACTCGGTCGTCGACGGTGACGCCGGGGCCGTCCGCCGGGCGCAGCCGCAGGCCGTTGTCGGTGGCGATCACGACGCGGTCGCCGGAGCCCGCTGTGCGGAAGGTTCCCGCCGCCTGGTGCCCGCCGTCATCGTCGCTGCACGCCCCGGCGAGAGGCAGCAGTGCCAGTACCATCATCAGGCGCGTGAGGCGCCGTGCCGGCATCGCCTTCATACAGGCTCGGATGCCCCGGTTCGCGATAGCCATGGCAGAGGCGGACGGCGCGCCGAGCCGTCGGGGCCTACGGCACCGGGACCGAGTCCGTCTCCGTCGGCCCCTCGGCCGCCGCGAGCGCCTTGTTGCGGCGCACGGAGGACCAGAAGGACCAGCCGATCAGGACGACACCGACGAGACCGGTGATGATCTCGTTGATCTGGTACTGGATGGTGACCATGAGGATCACCGCGAGGGCGCCGATCGCGTAGTGGGCGCCGTGCTCCAGGTAGACGTAGTCGTCGAGGGTGCCCTGGCGGACCAGGTACACGGTGAGGGACCGGACGTACATCGCGCCGATGCCGAGGCCCAGCGCCATCAGGACGATGTCGTTGGTGATGGCGAACGCGCCGATCACGCCGTCGAAGGAGAACGAGGCGTCGAGAACCTCGAGATAGAGGAACATGAAGAACGCCGCCTGGCCTGCCAGCTTGACCGGCGATCCGGTCCCGCCGGAGCGTTCGGCTTCTTCCTCGCGTTCCTCGTCCTCTTCGAGTTTGTTCTCGAAGTAGCCGGAGAGGCCGCCGACGACCATGTAGGTGATCAGACCCGCGATACCGGAGATCAGGACGGTCTGCGCCTTGTCGGCGTGCGCGCCGCCGTGCTGGTGGGCGTGGGTCGCGAAGGTGAACGCGGTGACCAGCAGGACGACCAGGGCGATGCAGACCGACAGCATGTCGACCTTGCCGAGCTTGGCCAGCGGCCGCTCCAGCCAGGCCAGCCACTTGATGTCCCGGTCCTCGAAGATGAAGTCCAGGAAGATCATCAGCAGGAACATGCCACCGAACGCGGCGATCGCCGGATGCGCGTCGGTCACCAGCTGCTGGTAACGGTCCTTGTCGGTCACGGCCAGCTGGACCGCGTCGTACGGATTGAGCTTCGCGGTGATGGCGACGATCACGACCGGGAAGACCAGCCGCATGCCGAAGACGGCGATCAGAACGCCGATCGTGAGGAAGATGCGCTGCCAGAAGTCGTTCATCTTCTTCAGGATTCCGGCGTTGACCACCGCGTTGTCGAACGACAGCGAGATCTCCAGCACGGCCAGGATCGCCACGATGCCGAACGCGGCCCAGCCGTCGTACAGCACTCCTGCGGCCAGGCCGAGCGCGGTGATCGCGAACGCCCAGCGAAAGGTCTTCAAAATCACTGGCACCAAGTCCTGTCATCGGGCGGTCGCCTGGGTGGCGGGCGCAAACGGCCCGTGGGGTCACGGGCGTTGTCTATCACGGCTGTCCGTCGCCGAGGTGGCGCGGGGTGCCGGCGCGGGCGCCCTGACGGGTGTCGGACCAGCTGTCCGGATCATGTCCGGAGGGGGCTCGTACGGCGAGGAGGGCGACGTCGTCGTCGTTGGTGACGTGTCGGACCCGGCGCAGCACCTGGTCGGTGAAGGAGGCCAGCGGGCGGTGGGCGAGGGCGGCGGCGTGTCTGCGAAGGCGCTGCAGGCCCTCGTCGAGGGTTTGGCCGGGCGCCTCGATCAGGCCGTCGGTGTACAGCAGCAGCGTGGAGCCGGGCGGCAGCAGGGCGGTCGCGTCGGTACGCGGTGTACGGACGCCGGTGCCCAGGAGGATGCCGTGGCCGTCGGTCAGGTAGCGGGCCAGGCCGTCGTGGCTGATCAGGAGGGGTGGCGGGTGGCCGGCGTTGGTCCAGGACAGCTCCCAGTGGCCGTCGTCCCGCTCCTCGACCCGGGCGAAGATCGTGGTGGCCATGGTGACGTCGGTGATGTGCATGACCGCCTCGTCGAGGCGGGCGACGATCCGGCTCGGCGGTTCCTGGTGCGCCCAGGCGTAGGCGCGGAGCATGTTGCGCAGTTGTGCCATGCCGGCCGCGGCCTCCAGGTCGTGGCCGACGACGTCTCCGACCGCCAGTGCGGTGGCGCCGTCGGAGAGTGAGAAGGCGTCGTACCAGTCGCCGCCGACCTGTGAGGCGTCGGGCGCGGGCAGGTAGCGGGCCGTCATCTGCAGTCCGGGCACCCGGGGCATCTGGGGCAGCAGGTGGTTCTGCATGGTCTCGGCGACCTTGCGCTGACGCTGGTACAGACGCGCGTTGTCCAGGGCCAGGCCGGCGCGGCGGGCGATGTCCTCTATCAGGGGGAGATCGGCGGTGGTGAAGTCCACCGGATCCTTGGCGCGGCCCAGGGTCAGTGCGCCCAGGACCGCGCGGGTGCTGCGGATGGGGGCGATGGCGGCGGAGCGGATACCGGTGGCCTCGAACAGGCGGTGCTGTTCCACGGCGATACCGGAATCCGGTTCCTGCTGGTACGTCTGCGGGCCGGCCAGAGTCGACGCGACCCCGCGCAGGGCCCTGGACAGGGGCATCGGTGAATCCTCCGGGATGGGCGGCATCGGTCCCTGGAGGTCCTCGTGGGGCACCAGGGTGCCGTTCTCCGCGTGGACGACGGCGGTGCGCCACACCTCGTCGCGCTCGGTGATCAGATCGACGACGGCCCAGTCCGCCAGCCGGGGCACCACCAGGGCCAACAGCCGACGCAGCGTTTCCTCGGCGTCGAGAGTGGACGTCAGCCGGGTGGTGGTCTCGGCCAGCAGGGCGAGCCGCTCGAGTTCCGGCAGCGCGTTGGCCGCCGTCTCCGGTCGTCTGACGGTCTCCGGCGGGCGCTGGGCGTGGACGAGCACGAGCGTGCCGGCTCCCCGGCCGTCCACGTCGTACGGCGTGATCATCCACGACACGGGCAGCAGTGAGCCGTCCCCGCACTCGAAGTGGTCCCCGTCGGCCTGGGCGGTGCGCCCGGCGTGGAAGGCCTGCCGCATGTCGCACCGGCTCCTCGGCAACGGGTGGCCGTGGGCGTCCCGGTGCAGCAGGTCGTGCGCGTCGCGGCCGAGGAACTCCTCGGCGGGCCGGACCAGCAGCTGTTCGGCGTGGGCGTTGACGGCGATGACGCGGCCCTCCTCGTCCACGACGTACGCCGCGGTTCCGATGGCCTCCAGGGCACCGGTGAGCCCCGCGGCGGGTATCGCCGTGGGTCGTCTCCCTGCGGTCGCCGCGTCCTCCGCGCCTGTCATGACTTCCTCTCCTCGCTGGTCGCCCGCCGCCGCCTGCCTGTCGGTGGCATTTTCGTCCGGCGGTACTGCCTTTCCCGTGTGCCCCGAGACCCATGTATCCAGCCTCGCGTGTGAGCGAGACCTCGCAACCGGGTCGGCAGGGCCGGGCGTGCGGAAGCGACCTGTGCCCCCGCCGAGATCCGCCACGCCGGCGGCGGCAGCTGCCGGGGAACACCACACCTTCGCGCCCCCTGGCGCTTCCGTGCGCCGGGTGCGCGTGGCCGAAATCCCTCTGTTTTCAAGGCACTTGGCTGCGCGCTGGGTATCCGTGAAGTCACGGGTGGAGACGGGCGGCATGGGGAGGGCCGGGACTGTGGCACGCCTATCGTGGACGTCCGGCCTCATCCCGTCACGCCGATCGCAGAGGCGCCATGTGGTGCGCGCGCTGCGGGCTCAGGGGCTCTACGGGCCCAGGTTCCGGGACGTGCTGCCCGCCTTCGCCGCTGTCGTGGCAGCCGTGTGTGCGGTGGCCGCCGTGCTCGCCGCGGGATACCGCGCTGCCGGGATCATCGTCCCTGTCGCCGGTGTGGTGTTCCTGGCCCTGGTCGTCACGGTCGCGATACGGCACGCCCGCCCTGGCGCTCGCCGCCGTATCGGTTACTACACCGCGGACGAGCTGCTCGAACTCGACACCCAGGGACTCGCGTTGGCGGTGGCGCGGATGCTGCGCCGGGACGGGTGGCGGGTGCGGCTGATGCCCGCGCCGGACCGGCCGCGTCTGTGCGCCCGGGACGCGGCCGGCCGTCGGATGGACGTGGCCTTCCGTCCGGTGGCGGAGCCCCTCCCCGACGAGGACACGCCGCATCCTCACCCGCACCACGGGAACCAGGAATCACCCCTGCGCCTGGTCGTCCATCGCGGTGTCTTCACCGCCCGGGACATCCGGTGGGCTCGGAGGGAGGGGACGATCTGCCTGCTCGACGGGGCCGCTCTACGGCAGTGGGCGGCGGGCGCACGTCTCAACGACCTGCTGTCGCAGGGGTGGTGACCAGCGATCGGTACGCCCCTGCCGCGAAGGAACGTCTCCGCGTCTGCCTCTCCCCCGTCAGATCCGCCCGCCGGTCAAGCGGGTGATCGGACCGTGCACGTTGCGCCCCGCGCGTCGGCCGGCCGCGTACGACGTCGCGGTCAGTGCGGTCACGCCGACACCCACGCCCGCGGCGATGAGCTTTCGCTGGGCTATCACCGTCCAGGCCGTCTTGGCGACGGCCGCGGCCTGCCCCGAGGCGGCGATGACGGTCTGGCGGCCCGCCTCGACGCTCTTGGCCGCGGTCTGCGCGGCCCCACTCGCCGTCCTGGCCGTCCGCTCCGTCGCCTCCTTGCCCGCTGACGCGGCGTCATCGGTCTTCGCGGCCGCCTTGTTCGCCGCCTTGGTCGCCGGGGCGGTGGCCTTCGCCGTGGTACGGCGGGCCTTCGCCGCGGCCTGGGTGGTCCCGGAATCTTGGTTCGTCTGCTCGTTCGATTCACTCATGGACAACGCGTTACCGCTCGCTCCGGCGGCAAACACGCTCTGTCGAAACGGCCCGGTGCCGTGGCACCGGGCCGTCACACGTCACCTGTCTCAGCCGATGTGGAAGCTGTCCCCGTAGACCTTCCAGTCCAGTGGCGGGTTCAGGTCGAGGTTGCCCTTGCGCAGGAAGACGCGCTGGGCGGTGTCGACCCTGCTGGTGTCGCTGTGCGCCTCCTCCTGCTTCATCGCCCACACGCGTGCGTCGAGGAACGCGTTCAGGTACGTCGTTTCGTCGCCGCCCTGCGCCGGGGGCTTGGCCTGGCGCAGGGCCCGGCGGCGGATGCTGCTGAAGCTGGTCGCGTCGCCGCCGTCGCCGTGCATCACGATGGCGTCGTAGTAGGCGAACTGACCGAGCACACGCAGTCCGTCCGTCTTGCCCTGCCTGACGGCGGGGTTGAAGTAGACGCGGTCGCGTTCGTCGTTCTGCGCCTGCTGGAACGCCGTGTCCCGGGCGGCCTTGCGCCAGTCGTCGGGGAAGTTCGGGTCCAGGCCGTCGTGCGAGTCGGTGCCGTCGACGCGGCGCAGCGCCGGCAGATACCTGGCGAGGACGTTGCCGGGCTTGCGGTCGGCGTACAGCTCGACGAGGTCGAGCATGTCTCCGGTGCCGGAGCAGAAGCCGATGATACCGGCGGTGTAGCCGCGGCCGTCACCTATGTCCTCTATGTACTTGTACTGCGCCTTCCAGTCGAGCGAGGAGTTCTCCGCGCTCGACACCAGCTTCATGGCGATCTCCTTCTTCGCGGGGTCGTCGAGGCCCACTGCGGCCGCGGGCGCTGCCGCGGCGCGCGAAGGGCTGAACATGGCGCCGCAGGTTGCCGCTCCCATCAGAGCGAGGAGGGTGCGGCGGGAGGCGTGGGCGGCCGGGGGCACTGTGTCAGGTTCCACGGGAGCTCCAAGTGGAGGTGGGGGGTGGAGAGTTGGTCCGTACCTGATTGTTAGGAACGTTTCCTACCAGTGCGGGGAGCCATCAGTAACCCACTACGCGGAACTTCGTAGGTTCGAACGAACGGTGGCCAGTAAGACGTGGGTCCGAGAAGCCGGACGAAGGGGACTAGCTCCGCAGGACGTCCTTCACGAACACGAGGCCGTCGCCGGCGGCCAAGTGCGCCGGGTCGATCGGGGCATAGCCGAACCAGGGGGACTCACGGGGGGCGGGTGGTGTGTCGCCGAGAGCAGTGGCCAGCCGCCGGGCGTCGATGAGGCAAGGGTCCAGCGGGAGGGCGTACAGGAGTCCTTCGACGGTGTCCGGCGGCGGTGTGTCCACTCCCTGGTGCCGGATCGTGCCGAGAGCCGTGGCCACGAAGGCGTACTCCTCACCGAGTCGGGCGCTCACGAGCGCACCGGCGCTCCACCACTCCACCCGCCCCTCCCACATCTGCATCGAGCTCTTCTCCCGCTGGAGATGGGAGTTGTGGGCGTGGACGAGTGCCGGGCCGCGGGCGGCGACGGCGAGGAGGTTGTCCGCCATCATCGAATCCCGCAGCGCGCACAGTCTCGTCATGCGGGTCGGTGAGGTGTCGGCCATCGAGTGGTGGTAGCGCAGCAGGCCGGTAGCGGTGCGGCCGTACAGACACGCCCGCTCCCAGTCGTCCCGCGATGTCGACGTGATCAGGTCGGGTGTCTGGACGTCGAGCAGCGTCATCAACTCGTCGGCGAGCAGACGCAGTCGGGCCGCTTCGGCCGATTGCCCGACGGACCGGGACGGGTCCCTCATCACGGCGGGATCGGTCCACCGGTCGTCGGCGCCGAGCAGGTGGTCGAGCGTCTCCGCGGTGCAGGGGAGGAGATTCGCGTCCACCCGGGCCGCCAAGTAGCCGTGGAGTGCGGTGAGTGCCTGCCGGGGGCTCGCGGCGCCGGTGATCTCCAGCGGGCCGTCGAAGCCGGCGAAGCGGAGCTGCTCGGACGCGGGGCGGCCGTCGTTGTGAGCGCGCATCCAGCGCACGAGGTCCCGGTTGGCCGCGCAGGCGCCCCAGCCGTGGCTGAATCCGTGCTCCATCACCTCGTCGAGGGTGCCGGTGCCCGAGGTGACGTAGTCGTCCACCGCCAGGCCCCTCATGCAGTCGCTCTCGATCGCGATCGTCCGGTAGCCCTCCTGCTCGACGAGTTGTCGGAAGAGCTCGTTGCGCAGTTCGAGCAGGGTGTCCTCGCCGTGGGTGGGCTCCCCCAGGGCGAGCAGCCGGGGCCGGGCCGGGAGCAGTCCCATGACGGCGGCAGCGTCGACGGCCTGGGCGGTGTCCTTGATGTCAGTCGCCATGCCTTCAACGCTATCGTTGAACCTTCGGTTGAAACTTTTTCGCTATATCCTCGCTGACGTGGGACGAAAGCTTCAAACCGAGCGGCAGCTCAGGCCGGTCGACCTGGCGCGCGGGCACGGTCTGTCGACCCAGGCGATCAGGAACTACGAGGAGGCCGGCATCCTCCCGGCGGCCGGTCGCACGCCGCACGGCTACCGCACCTACACCTCTGTGCACGCGGTCGCCCTGCACGCCTTCCTCGCCCTGGTGCCCGGCCACGGCCACCGGACGGCGACGTCGATCATGCGGGCGGTGAACGAGGGCGCTACCGAGGAGGCGTTCCGCCTCATCGACGAGAGCCATGTCCAGCTCCTCGACGACCGGCGGACCCTCGAGGCCGTGGAGCGGGCCCTGCGCGATCTGGAGGCCGGCACGGCGTCCGAGCCCGCAGCGGTGGCCGGGCCCGGCGGCACCTTCATCGGACCGCTGGCGGCCAAGCTCGGGATCCGGCCCGCGACGCTGCGCAAATGGGAGCGCGCGGGGCTGGTGCGCCCGCGCCGCGACGCGCTGACCGGTTATCGCGTCTACGACGAGGCCGACGTACGGGACGCCCGGCTGACCCATCAGCTCAGGCGGGGCGGCTATCGGCTGGACCAGATCGCACCGCTGATCGCCCAGGTCCGGGAGGCCGGAGGGCTGGAGCCACTGGGCGCCGCATTGCACGACTGGCACAGCCGGCTGGCCGCCCGCGGACGGGCGATGCTCACCGGGGCCGCGGAGCTGGAGGCGTACCTCCGCGAACGCGGATGCGGATGAGACCTCGGCCGTGGTCTCAGAAGTGCCGCGGCAGTCGGACGACCCGCACGAAGAAGCGGCTGTCGGCCGGAGCAGTTCGCACCGCTGATCGCCCAGGTCCGGGAGGCCGGAGGGCTGGAGCCACTGGGCGCCGCGCTGCGCGACTGGCACGGCCGGCTGGCCGTCCGCGACCTCAGAAGTGGCGTGGCAGTCGGACGACCTGCACGAAGAAGTCGTCGATCTGGCGGACCGCGGCGATGAACTGGTCCAGGTCCACCGGCTTGGTGACATAGGCGTTCGCGTGGAGCTTGTAGCTGCGCAGGATGTCCTCCTCGGCCGCGGAGGTGGTGAGCACGACGACGGGGATGTGGGCCAGGTCCGGGTCGGACTTGATCTTCTCCAGGACCTGACGGCCGTCGTACTTGGGGAGGTTGAGGTCGAGGAGGATCAGGTCGGGCCGCGGCGCGTCCGTGTGGTCGCCGCGTCGGTAGAGGAAGTCCAGTGCCTCCTCGCCGTCCCGGACCACATGGAGCGTATTGCCGATCTTGTTGTCCTCGAAGGCCTCACGAGTCATCAGCTCGTCGCCGGGGTCGTCCTCGACGAGGAGCACGTCGATGGGGCTGGCGGCGGGGGTGGTCATGCCAGGGCCTTTTCCTCGGTGCCGATACCGGATGTCTCCGGGCTTTCGGCGATGGACGGGAGAGTGAAGCAGAAGCGGGTGCCGTCCGTGTGGACGGTGTCGATCCAGATCCTGCCTCCATGTTGTTCCACGATCTTCTTGCACAGTGCCAGACCGATTCCGGTGCCACCGTAGGCGTCCCGCCCGTGCAGCCGCTGGAAGATGATGAAGACCTTCTCCGTGAACGGCTCCGGAATGCCGATGCCGTTGTCCGTGACGGTCAACAGCAGGCTGCCGGGGTCGTCGGGATCGGTTCCGCAGGTGATGGACACGTGCGGAGTGCGGTCGGGGTCGCGGAACTTGAGTGCGTTGCCCACCAGGTTCTGCCAGAGCATGGCCAGCAGGGTGGGGTCCCCGACGACCTCGGGCAGGTGTTCCGGGCGGTCGACGCGGGCGCCGGACTCCTCGACGGCCGTCCCGAGGTTGGCCAGCGCCTTGTCCAGTGCCTGGTCGAGACCGACGGGCACCCGGGCGTCGTTGACGCGTCCGACCCGGGAGAAGGTGAGCAGGTCGTTGATGAGGACCTGCATGCGCCGGGCCCCGTCGACCGCGAAGTCCACATACTGCCGGCCGCGGTCGTCGAGCGTGTCGCCGTAACGCTTCTCCAGCAGTTGGCAGAAGGAGGCGACCTTGCGCAGCGGCTCCTGCAGATCGTGGGAGGCGACGTAGGCGAACTGCTCCAGTTCGGCGTTGGAGCGGCGCAGTTCCTCGGCCTGGGCGTCCAGGTCGGCGGCCTGCCTGCTCAGCTCCTGTTCTTGTTCACGGGAGGCCTCGAGTTCGGCCACGACATGCCAGCGCATGCCCTCGACGGCGTTGGCCACCTCGGTCAGATCGGCCGGGCCGCCGCCGGTGATGACGTACGCGAAGTCGCCGCCCGCCACCCGCCTCGACGCCGTGCCCAGCGCCTCCAGGGGACGGGTCACCAGGACCCGGACCAGGACGGCACAGGCGACGCCGGCCAGCAGGAAGGCCGCGACCATGCCGGCCAGGACCGAGTCGCGCACGTTCCGTTCATGGGCGAGGTGGGAGCGGCCGTCCTCCACCGCCTTCGCCAGATCGGTGTTCTGCTTGCTCCACAACGTGCGCAGCCGGTCGAACTCCTTCTTGCCCTGATCGGCCTTCTGCTGGTCCAACGGCTTCGGCCGGCCAGGGGTGACCGAGACCGCGAGGGGTTCGGCGTAGCTGCGGCGCCAGTCGGCCGCCTGGCGTTCGATCGCCCTGAGGTCCGCCAGCAGTTCGGGCCGATCGCCGATCAACTCGCGCAACCGGGCGGCCGAGCCCGCCTCGGCCTGTTTGCCCCGGGTGTACGGGGCGAGGAACTGCCGGTCGGCGGCGATCGCGTAGCCGCGGATGCCCGTCTCCTGGTTGACCTGCGCCGCCTGCAGCCGGTACGCCTCGGTCTGGGCGGGCTGGATGCGGCGCAGCAGCTGGTCGCCGACCGCTGCCGTCCGGCCGAGCAGATGGGCGCCGACCACGCTGCCGACCACCACCAGCAGCGTCATGACAGCCAGAACCAGGTAGAACCAGCCCTGCACCGTCAGCCGGCGTCCGATCCAGGCCGTGCCCGTTCCTCGCCTCACCATGTGCTCCGACACCACGCTCCCGCTCACTCAGTTCCAGTTCAGGTGGACGACGGCCACATCGTCGGCCAGACCGCCCCGCGCCTCGGCGAGGCTCTCGGCCTTCTCGATCAGCCGGTCCACGAAGGCCTCCGCGTCCAGGGCGGCGCCCTCACGGGCGAGGGCCAGCAGCCCCTCCTCGCCGAGGCGTTCCGTGCCACGGCTCACGTGCCCCTCGAACAGGCCGTCGGTGAAGAGCACCACCGACGTTCCCGCCGGAACCGGCAGGTGTGCGGTCGGCCATCGCGCGCCGCCGGGGACCATGCCCAGGGCCGGTCCGCCGGGCACCTCCACCCACTCCACATCCGTTCCGGTGCGCTGCAGCAGACCGTGGTGACCGGCTCGTACGACATGGGCCTGCTGCTCTCCCGGGACGGCGGCCAGCGTCACGAGGGTCGCGAAGACCTCGTCACGCGCCCGTTCGGCCATCAGCAGCTCCTCGAGCCGGGCCATCTGCTGCGCGCCGGTGATGCCGCTGAGGACGAGGGTGCGCCAGGCGATGCGCAGGGCGACTCCCAGGGCCGCTTCGTCCGGGCCGTGCCCGGAGACGTCCCCGATGAGGGCGTGGAGGGTGCCGTCGGCGCTCTGGACGATGTCGTAGAAGTCGCCGCCCAGCAGGGTCTGCGCGCGTCCGGGCCGGTAGCGGGCCACGACCTGGACGCCCTCGGCGCGCAGCAGGGGGCGGGGCAGCAGTCCCCGTTCCAGCCGGGCGTTCTCCTGTGCCTGGAGCGCGCCGGCCTGCAGGGCCACCGCCGCCTGCTCGGTCTGCTTGCGCTGGATGGCGTAGCGCACCGCCCGCCCGAACAGTTCGGGCTCCACGCGGCCCTTGACCAGGTAGTCCTGCGCGCCGGCCGCGACCGCGGCGAGGCCGGTCTGCTCCTCGGCGAGCCCGGTGAGGACCACGATGGCGACCTGCTCGGCCAGCCCCTGGACCAGGGAGACCGCCTCGAGTCCATGGGCGTCCGGCAGGTGCAGGTCGAGCAGGACACAGTCGGGCGTCTCGGCGGCGAGCACCTCGGTGGCCTCGGTCATCGACCGCACCCAGCGCAGCCGCATCTTCACGGCGCCGTCGGCGACGAGTTCCTCCACCAGCAGCGCGTCACCGGGATCGTCCTCCACGAGGAGAACCGACGGCTCCCAGTGCTCCCACGCCGTCTCGGCACCGGCTGCCCTCGCCGACACCACCTCGGCAGCCCCAGTCCCCGGGATCACTGCGGTCCCGACCTCCCATACGTGTCGTTTGCCTCCAGACGTTGTCCAGCACAACGATGGGAGCCTGGTCAGAGCGACGATCCGATCTTCACGCGTCACGGAGAAGGCAACGGGGCCATCGCTGCGCCGCGCGGGGTCCTCCGCCGTGTGGCAGTGCCCTGCCCGTGTCAGCCCTCATCGCCGTCGTCATCGTCCGCCCATCCCGAAATTGCAATCGTTCTGGCCGCGGTTACCCCCGATCGGCGTCGCCATGCAGGGACAGGTCCAGAAAACGACCTTCCGCGACACACCTTCTCCACATCCGTGACCCTTCCCCGGGCCTTCGGTTCCGATCGGCCTGACGGGGAACCGGGTAGGACGTCAGAAAGGAGTCGCCGTGACCACCTACGTGATCACCGTCCCCGGCACGTTCCTGCGCGGGGTCCCCGACAGCGTCCGCTCCGACATCGGGCGAAGGCTCCGGCCTCAGGACCCCAGGAACACGGATCTCGGGGAGAGCGAGGATCTGAGTGTGCTGACCGTGGAGGAGGACGGCATGTTCGCCGCCCGGGTCGAGGTCGAGGCCGCCGACCGAACGCAGGCCGAAGCCGAAGCGGTACGGCTGGTTTCCCGGGCCCTTCGGGACAGCGGCCTGGCCGAGGAGGACTCGCCGTTGGGCGCGGCGGTCGTGACCGGCATCGACAGCGAGTTCTGAGGCAGGGGCCGCAACGGCCGTCCGGTTCGCGGCGTGTCCGGGGGATGGCGCCGCGGAGTCCGGCGGGCGAGGATGTTCCTTCGCGAAAGTGCGGTCCGCCCCCCGCGGTTCATGCCCTCTCGGTGCCCCGCGCGGCAAGGACGGACGGCGTCGGCCGCCTGAAGGAGCCTCGGGATGGGTTCACACGCAGCGCCGCACCACCACAAGCGCATCTTGGTGATGGTCTCGAGCCTCCTGCTCGTGGGAGGCGGCCTCCTGGGCCTCCCACGGGCCGACGGGGCACCCGCTCCGGCCGACGCCTGCCGGACGACCGCCACGCACCTGCCCCGCGGTGACTGCGGGCCCTTCTGGCAGGTCCTCGCCGAGGACTTCAACGGCGACCGGGTGCCCCTGGGTTCCTTCAGCGACTGCGAGCACGCCGTCGACACCTCCGCGGCCTACTGCGGGGGCCTGAAGGGGAAGTACCGCGACAACTGGTGGGCGTATCCGACCGGTTGGCCCGACACGGCCGGCAGCCGGGGGCGGGATGTGGTGGGGGTCTACCACCCGGAGGACACCGTGAGCGTCGGTCCCGCGGCGAACGGCGACGGAAGGATGTCGGTCCGGATGTGGCGACCCTCCGACGGCGGCCCCGTGCATGCCGCGGCGCTGGTGCCACGTGCGGTGATGCAGATGAAATACGGCAAGTACAGCGCCCGCATCAAGGTCACGAAACTCGCGCCCGGCTACAAGTCCGCGTGGCTGCACTACGGCGGAGGCTGCGAGATGGACCACCCCGAAGGCGAGTGGACCGGATCCCTCAGCTCCTTCCACCATCCCTGTGGTGGCGGTGAGCAGGGCTACTTCCCGGGAAGCGACGAATGGACGCGGTGGCACACGGTGTCCACCGAGTGGACTCCTGGCCACGTCCGGTTCTTCGTCGACGGCCGGCAGACGGGTCATGACACCCGTGATGTGCCGGACCGTCCGCTGTCCTGGGTACTCCAGAACGAAAGCGCTCTGGAGGGCCCGGGGGCGGCACCGGGAAGCAGCGCGCAGCTCGACATCACGTGGGTCGCGGCGTATGCCTACGGCTGGAAGTGACGGGTCGGACAGACGGGTTGATGAGTTCGTCCGTGACCCACCGGGCGACGTGCGCGGGGTAGGGCGACGGCAGGCCGAGGACCAGGTGGGTGAAGCCCGCGTCGATCGCTTCGGTGATCGCGTCGCGGGTGGAGCCCGGACGGTCGTAGGAGACCGGCAGGTGGATCGAGCGGGTGATCTCGGCCGGGTCGCGGCCGATCTCCCCGCAGTAGCGGTCCAGGAGGGCGCTGCGGCGGACGACGTCCTCGATGTCGCCGCCGGGGATGTTCCACAGGTCGGCGTGTTCGGCCGCGATGCGCAGGGTCGCGGTCGAACGGCCGCCGATGAGGAGCGGGGGGTGGGGGCGCTGGACCGGTTTGGGGTTGCCGAAGGCTCCGGTGAGGTGGTGGTGGGTGCCGTGGTGGTCGAAGGGTTTCTCCTCGGTCCACAGGCGCTTGATCAGGGTGCAGGCCTCCGCGAGGCTGCTCACCGCTTGGGCGGAGTCGTGGAAGGGCAGGCCGTGGGCTTCGTACTCGCGTCTGGCCAGGGGGTGGTCGGGGCGGGAGCCGACGCCGATGCCGAAGTCGAGCCGGCCTCCGGAGACCACGTCGACGGTGGTGGCGATCTTGGCCAGCATCGCGGGTGGCCGGAAGCGGTTGCTGGTCACCATGACGCCGAGCCGTAGGCGTCGGGTCTGGGCGGCCAGGGCCGCGAGGAGGGTCCAGCCTTCGTAGGCCGGGCCGTCAGGATCGCCGCCGATCGGCATGAGGTGGTCGAAGAGCCAGGCGTGCTCGATGGCGGGGATGGTGTCCGCCTCGCGCCAGACCCGGAGGATGTCGTGGTAGTCGACCTGCATGGGGGCGGTCATGATCCCGAAGCTGGGCGGGGGTCGGTGCGGCATGGACGGTGGGTCCCTTTCGTCCTGGGGTCTCCCCCGGCGGTCAGCGGCGGCGCAGTGACGGGTCGAGGAGCGCGGGCGGGGTGTCGTACTTCTCGTCCGGGGCCAGATCGGTGCCGGGGGCGACGATCTCGTCGATCGCGTCGAGCACGTCGTCGGTCAGGACGGTGTCCGCGGCGGCGAGCTGGGCGCGCAGGTGGTCGACCGTACGGGGGCCGACGAGGGCACTGGTCACGCCGGGGTGGGCGGTCACGAAGCCGAGGGCGAGCTGGATGAGCGTGAGGCCCGCCTCGTCGGCGAGGGTGGCCAGTCGCTCGACGGCGTCCAGCCTGGTCCGGTTGGCGGGGATCGTGGTGTCGAATCGCGCGGGCAGGAACGCGGAGCGGTGGGTGGTGATGTCCCGGCCCGCGCGGATCGCACCCGACAGCCAGCCCGAGGCCAGCGGGCTCCACACCAGTACGCCGAGGCCGTACTCCTGGGTGACGGGCAGGACGTGGGTCTCTATGCCGCGCTGGAGGATGGAGTAGCTGGGCTGTTCGGTGACGTAACGGCTCAGGCGGTGCTCGTGGGCGGCCCACTGGGCCTGCACGATGCGGTGAGCGGGGAAGGTGGAGGAGCCGAAGTAGCGGATCTTTCCCGCGCGTTGCAGGTCGGTGAGGGCCGACAGCGTCTCCTCGTCGCCGGTGTTCGGGTCCCAGCGGTGGATCTGGTACAGGTCGACATGGTCGACACCGAGGCGGCGCAGGCTGGCGTCCAGTTCGGTGACCAGCCAACGGCGCGAACTGCCCTGGTGGTTGCGCTCGTTGCCGATGGGCATGCCGGCCTTGGTGGCCAGCACGATGTCGTCACGGCGACCGGCGATGGCCTTGCCGACCATCTCCTCCGACTCGCCGTCGCCGTACATGTCGGCGGTGTCGATGACGTTGATGCCGGCCTCGAGAGCGGCGTCGACGATCGCGGTGGCCTCGTCCTGGGTGGTGCGGCCGATCGCGCCGAAGTTCATCGCGCCGAGCGCGAGGGCGCTGACCTGGACACCGGTGCGGCCCAATGTGCGGTACTGCATGAATGTTCCTCCGTGACGGGTGCAGCCGTGCGGCATGGCATGGCTTGGTCGCCGGGCTCCGCTCTGCCATCATGGACAAACGGAACCTCGTTCCGGAAACGATACGGAACAACGTTCCGTTTTTGCAAGGAGACGGAGGAAGCGGCACGGTGAACGACGACTCGGAGCGCGCGGCCCCACGCCGGAAAGACGCCCGGCGCAACAAGGAGAACCTGCTCGACGCGGCCGCCGCGGTGTTCGTCACCAAGGGCGTGGAGGCACCGGTGCGTGACATCGCCGCCGAGGCCGGTGTCGGCCTGGGCACGATCTACCGGCACTTCCCCACCCGGTCCGACCTGATCATCGCCGTCTACCGGCACCAGGTCGACGCCTGCGCCGAGGCCGGCCCCGCCCTGCTGGCGAGCAGCGCGACGGCGCATGCCGCGCTGGAGCGGTGGATCAGTCTCTTCGTCGACTTCCTGGTCACCAAGCACGGACTCGCGGGCGTCCTGCAGTCCGACAACTCCGGTTTCGACACGCTGCACGCCTACTTCCTCGACCGCCTCGTGCCCGTGTGCACCCAGCTGCTCGACGCCGCGGCCGCGGCCGGTGAGATCCGCTCCGGCGTCGGGGCGTACGAATTGATGCGCGGGGTCGGCAACCTCTGCATCGGCGCGGACAGCGATCCCGACTACGACCCGCGGCGGCTGGTCGGGGTCCTCATTGCCGGTCTGCGCCTGCGGGGCTGACGCGCCCCGGCGGGGGGTGTCGCCCCGGTCGGGCCGCACTTCCCCTCGCCGAGACCGGAGCCGTCTCACTGCAGCCCGCTTCCGCCGATCTCCTGTCGCCGCACGGCCTCCTGGCCGGGCCGGGCTCGCGCCGCACCGACCACGATCCGATGGCGCGCGGTACCGACGGCCGGTCTGCTCGATGACCTGGCGCCGGGACGACCACGGCGGTGGCGCAAGCAACCCGCGGTGGTCGTTCGGGGCCACCCTCCCCGGTAGGTCACATGCGTGCCTGTGCGCACCGGCGCGTGGAACGGCGGATCGTCGCCCCACCAGCCGTTCCGACACCCCCAGGCGCCAGGCTGTGACGCGGCTCACCAGGAAAAGGTGACAGGGGGTTGTCGCGGACGGGTGTGACCGTGGGTGCGTGATGATCACCGATGAGGACTGCCTCGCCGAGACCCTGGCCTTCAACGCACAGTTCGAGGCGACCGCCGCGAGCCGACCGGCGCGCGAAGGAACACCGGGCGCGGACCTGCTGGCCACGTTGCGGCGTAACCGCCTTGGTGGCGACACGCCGCCCACGAGACTGCCGTACGGCCAAGACCGTGTCGTCGAGGGCGGTGTCAAGGTGCGGGTCTTCGTGCCGGATCGCGTCGACGGCGTGTATCTGCACTTCCACGGAGGCGGCTGGGCGTTCGGTTCTGCGGACGGGCAGGACGAGCGGCTGTGGCTGCTCGCCGAGCGGGCTCGGCTGGCGGTGGTGAGCGTGGACTACCGACTCGCGCCGGAACACCCCTTCCCGGCAGGGCCCGACGACTGCGAAGTGGCTGCCCGGTGGCTGGTGAAGCACACCGCTGCCGAGTTCGGTACCGAACGGCTGCTGATCGGCGGCGAGTCGGCCGGAGCCCACCTGAGCGTGATGACACTGCTGCGACTTCGGGACCGGCACGGCGTCACCGGCGCGTTCCGGGCGGCCCACCTGCTCTTCGGGCCCTACGACCTGTCGATGACACCCAGCCAGCGTTCGTTCGGCTCCAGGCGGCTGTTGAGCAACACCGACACCCTGCGGCGTACGTACGAGCTGTTCACACCGGGCTCCGGGGCGGAGCAGCGCCGTGATCCCGAGCTCTCCCCGCTGTTCGCCGACCTTGCGGGCCTGCCGACGGCCCGGATCGTCGTGGGCACCGAAGATCCTCTGCTGGACGACTCGTTGTTCCTGGCGCAGCGGTGGCAGGCGGCGGGGGCGCCGGTACGGCTCGGGGTCGTAGCCGGAGCCATGCACGGTTTCACGCTGTTTCCCCTGACCGTCACCGAGCGGGAACTGCGCCGCGAGCGCGACTTCTTGTCCACGACGGGACGGTAGCGTCGCCCACGTGAATCGCACTGCCCGGCTCTATGCGCTGGTGGAAGAGTTGCGCGCGGCGGCGCCGCGGCCGCTGACGGTCGCCGCGCTCGCGGCACGTTTCGAGGTGAGCACGCGTACGGTGCAGCGTGACCTCCAGACGCTGATGGAGGCAGGTGTCCCGGTACGCGCCACGGCCGGGCGGGGCGGGGGCTGGGCGATCGACCCGCAGATGACCCTGCCCCCGGTCCACTTCACCGCCGAGGAGGCCTCGGCGCTGGCGGTCGCACTGGCCGCAGTCGACGTCTCCACCCCGTACGCCGGGGCGACCCGCACGGCAGGCCTGAAAATCGCGGCCTCGATGACCGGCCGCGCCTCGGCGGCGGCACAGCAACTGGCCGCACGGATCGTGTCGTTGCCGACGCCGGCCGACACCGCGGTCCGCGCCGCGGTGGAGCAAGCCCTCACCACCCAGACCGTTCTACGTCTGTCCTACGTCGACGCGGCAGGACGCCGAAGCGACCGCGCGGTGGAGCCGGCCGGGCTGCTCACGGCCGACGGACGGTGGTATCTCATCGCCTGGTGCCGCACACGACAAGCCGGCCGGGGCTTCCGGCTGGACCGCATCGCAGCGGCGGCCCCCACCGATGAGCAGGCCCAGCCGCACGACCTGTCCGCGCTGCTGCGGGGCTCGGCCGCCGCGAACGCCGTGCAGCCGGCCACGTTGGCCTCACTCATGCCTCCGCTTTGAGAGACGTGATGGTGGCCTGCCTGCGGCACCCCGTGTCACGGAACGCATCAGTGCGGGTCCGGCAGAACAGCCCGCCCCGCCGCCCGGTGTTCCGCCGCCGCTGCCGGGTCCGTCTCGTCGAGGATCGCTGCGATGCCCTCGTGGGCCAGGGCCTCGGCGTGGCGGTGGCCCAGCTTCGGGGCCAGTTCCAGGGCCTGGTGGTGCAGGCGCAGGGCCTGGTCGGGCAGGCCTGCCAGGCGGCAGGTCTCGCCGTAGGCACTGAGGAAATGGATCTTCCAGTGGTCCTCGAACAGTTCCTCCAGGAGCGCGAACGCCTGCTCGTGACGGGTCAGGGCCTCCTCGTAGCGGCCCATCCGGCGCAGGGCGACGCCGAGGCAGTTCAGGCACCAGGCCTCGTTGTGCTGGTGGCCGTCCTCGCGGGCCAGCGCGAGCGCCTGGTGGAGGTGGCCGACGGCCTCGTCGGGGTCCTCATGGGCGATGGCCACGCCCAGCGTGATCAGGGCCGTCAGGGTGGGCGGCCATGCTCCGTCGGCGGGTGGGGCCGCCAGCGCCGTACGGGCCAACTGCGCCGCCTCCTCGCGGTGCCCCAGTTGCAGCAGCGCCCAGGCCTCGTACGCGGTCGCGTGGGCCGTGCCCATCGGGCAGTCGGCGTCCGCGTACAACTTCGCCGCGAGACGGAACAGGCCCAGCGGCTCCTCGACGTATCCCTCGTCCCACGCCAAGTAACCGCGCCGCATGGTCAGTTCGGCCTCCGCGCGGAGGTCACCCGCCCGCGACACCACCGCTGCCGCCGCGTCGTACGCGGCACTCGCCTCCGCCATGCGGCCCGCGTTGTAGCGGGCGAACCCCAAGTCGCTGTGTGCCTCGGCCAGTTGCAGGGGGTCGCCGAGGCGTTGCGCGGCGGCCAGGGACCGTTCGAAGAGGCCGTTGAGCATCGTGGTGCCGCAGCGCCGGGCGAAGTAGGCCCGCATGAAGCGCGGGAGTTCGCACAGGTGCCGGTCGGCCCCGGCCTCCTCCGCCGCCTCGAAGGCGGCCAGCAGGTTGAGGTACTCGGTGCCGAACCAGATCAGGGCCGCGATCTTGTCGTCGAAGTGGGGCGGTTGGGACGGTGGGCGGTCCACGGTGGCCTCGCGGCTCAGGGACAGGAACGGCATCGCGGCATCCGCCGCAGCCGCCGCGTGCACGTAGTAGTCGAGCACCCGGGTCAGCGCCCGGTCCCGCTCCGCCGCGGAGTCCTGCTCCATGGTGGCGTGGCGGGCGTGCTGGTGGACCAGGTCGTGCAGGCGGTAGCGGCCGGCCGCGGGCTGCTGGACGAGGTGCGCGTCCAGCAGGTCCTCCAGCATCTCGCGTGCGCTGCGCAGCGGCACGTCGGCCAGGGCGGCTGCCACGTGCTCGTCGAACGACGACCCCGGCAGCAGGCCCAGCAGACGGAACAGCCGGGCCTTGGCGCGGTCCAACTGCCGTACGGACATGGCGAACGCGGTGTCGAACTCGCTCGCCCCCTCCGCCATCCGCTCGACGAGGATGCCGACGGTCCAGCCCGGCCGGTGCCGCAGCCGGGCCGCGGCCAGCCTCAGGGCCAGAGGCAGACGGCCGCACAGGCGCAGGACCTCTGCCGTGGCCTCGGGGTCGCGGGCCAGGCGCCCCTCGCGGCCCTCGGCCTCGCCGCTGGCGCGGGCCAGCAGCTCGGCGCTCTCCTGTTCGGTCAGGACGTCCAGTGACACCGGCGGGACCTCGTCCAGGCCGAGCAGCCGGTTGCGGCTGGTGATGAGGGCGACGGAGGGGCCGCCGGGCAGCAGCGGGCGGACCTGGTCGGCGTCGGCGGCGTTGTCGAGGACCACGACGGCTCGCCGGTGGGCCAGTTCGGAGCGCCAGCAGGCGGCCAGTTCCTCGACACCGCCTTCCTGCGGGACCTTCTCGGACGGCACATCCAGGGCGGCGAGCAGGGTGCGCAGGGCGCGGTCGGGGTCGAGCGGCTTGCGGCCCTCGGTGAAGCCATGCAGGTCCAGGTAGAGCTGGGCGTCCGGGTAGTCGGCGGTGAGCCGGTGCGCGGCGTGCACGGCCAGGCAGGTCTTGCCGACGCCCGCCATGCCGTCGACGGCGATCACCCGGCTGCCGACCAGCCCGTCGAGTACGGCCGTGAGCTGGGCCTCGCGGCCGGTGAAGTCGGGCACGTCGCGCGGGAGGTCGTTGCGGGGCGGGCGCGGGGCACCGGCGGGCGGTGACGGGGGGTGGACCTGGCGGGTGGTTCTCGGCGGTGCCGGCAGGGGGTTGGAGGCCCGCTCCCACAGCGGGCGCAGCGGGCGGGGGTCGCGCTGGACGAGGCGGCACAGGGCGATCACCGCGGGCCACGGCGGAACGGTCTGGCCGCTGAGGTAGCGCGACAGCGACGACGAGCTGAGCCCGGCGTCCCGTGCGAGGGCCCGTACGCCCCGCTTCGACAACTCCTGGAGCAGGCGCAGCCGGGCAGCCAGCTCCTCCTGAGGATCGCCGCCCACCGTCCTGTCGTGCTCGACCACTGCTCCCCCGCTCCCCTGTCCCGCCCCGGCCCAACTCTTCCAGGCCGGATCGTGCCTGTTCAAGGCTGTTTCGGCTGTCCCACGGTGTCCCACGGCCGTCGTCCTGACAAGCCCTCTCGGCTGAGATGGAATCACGCCCCGACGGACGGGGCACAGCCCGACAGAGGAGAGATTCCTGATGCAGTCCCGTATGCAGAACCCCGCCGTCGTCCTGTCCGACGCGATGCAGCCCATCCAGCAGCTCTTCAAGGCCGTGCACTCCGGCGGGGTGGACGGGCAGACGCTGGAGCTGGTGCATCTGCGGGTCAGTCAGATCAACGGCTGCAGCGCCTGTGTCGACGGCGGCGCCAAGACGGCCCGTAAGGCAGGCGTGAGCGACGAGCGGCTGGCCACGGTCGCCGCATGGCGGGAGGCCCCCTACTTCACCGAGGAGGAGCGGGCGGCGCTCGCGCTGGCCGAGGCGGCGACGCGTCTCGCCGACCGTCCCGAGGCGGTGAGCGACGAGATCTGGGACACGGCCGCCACCTACTTCGACGAGAAGCAGCTCGCCGCGATCGTCCTGATGATCGGCGTGACGAACCTGTTCAACCGGCTCAACGCCACGACCCGGCAGATCGCCGGCGCGTGGGGGTGAACGGCGCGCCAGTCCGGAGTGAAGATGTCCCCGATCATCCGTAGACCAGGAGGAACCGTCATGGCGGCCAGTACGAGGAAGACGACCAGGAAGACCGAGACGTTCACCGACGAGGAGCGCGCCGCGATGAAGGAGCGCGCCCAGGAGGTGAAGGCGTCGGCGCGCCGCGGCTCGCGTGCCGACAAGGCGGCGGAGGACGAGGCCGCCGTGGTCGCGAAGATCGCCGAGATGGAGGACTCGGACCGGGCCATGGCCGAAAGGATCCACGCTGTCGTCAAGGCGAGTGCACCCGGCCTGGCACCGAAGCTCTGGTACGGAATGCCCGCGTACGCCAAGGACGGCAAGGTCGTCTGTTTCTTCCAGAGCGCGCAGAAGTTCCACGCGCGCTATGCGACCTTCGGCTTCAACGACAAGGCGAACCTCGACGAGGGCACGATGTGGCCGACCGCCTTCGCGCTCACGAAGCTGACGGCGGCCGACGAGGCGCGGATCGGGGAACTCGTGAGGAAGGCGGCGGGCTGAGGCGCCCGGGGCCTGCGAGCAGGAAGAGGTGCACAAGGTGGAGCCGACGAACAGCCGACGACCTCAGGGGCTGTTCGTCGGCCTGTGCACGGTGGACGTCATTCAGCTCGTGGACCATGTGCCGGGCTCCGACGAGAAACTGACGGCTCGTGAGCAGGTGGTGGCCGCGGGCGGTCCGGCCGCGAACGCGTCCGTGACCTTCAGCCATCTGGGTGGCGTGGCCAGGCTGCTCACCGGGATCGGTTCCCATCCGCTGGGGGTCGCGGCAGCGGTGGATCTGCGGAAGCTGGGGGTGAGCGTGTCGGACCTGGCCGCCGATTCGGCCGACCCGCCCGCCGTGTCGTCCATTCTGGTCACCGAGTCGAGCGGGGACCGCGCCGTGGCGTCGACCAACGCGACCGGGTACCGGCTCACGCCGCCCGACGATCTCGACGCGCTGGTGGCCGCCTGCGACATCGTCGAGTTCGACGGCCACCACATGGAGCTGGCGACGGCGACCGCCCGCGCCGCGCGTGCCGCCGGCCGGAGGACCGTTCTGGACGGGGGCAGTTGGAAGGCCGGTACGGAGGAACTGCTGCCGTCGATCGACGTGGCCGTCTGCTCGGACGACTTCCGGCCTCCCGGCACGCACACCCCGGCGGACGTCCTGCGGTTCTTGAGGGATCACGGGGTTGTCTGGTCGGCGGTGAGTCGCGGTGCGCGGCCCATCGAGTGGGCGGGCCCCGAAGGCGGTGGCACCGTGGAGGTGCCTGGCGTCCGGGTCGCGGACACACTCGGGGCCGGTGACGTCCTCCACGGGGCGCTCACCCATCACCTCGCCACTCAGGGGGACTTGACGCCGTACGGCTTCAGCGAAGCCCTGCGTGCCGCAGCGGTGGTGGCCGCACGGGCGTGTGCCTCGTTCGGCACCCGGGCCTGGATGCACGGGCGATGAGGGACATCGGATCTATCCCGTTCCATTGACGCACAGCAACCCCATCTCTATGTTGCAACGCGGGATAGCTCCGATGATTCGCCCTTGCTGAGCCCGCTTGGAGGCACCGTGTCCAGCCCCTCCGCACCCGAGCCGTCCAGACGCACCGTGCTCGCCACCGGATCCGCCCTCGGCGGCACACTCCTGGCGTCGGGGCTGCCTCTCACGCAGGCGACGGCGGCCGACCGCACCGAGGCCACACCGTCGGCCGGCGACCCGTGGCGCACTGTTCTCGACGACGCCGACCTCGTCTGGCAGCGGATGCCGACCGCCTGGTACGAAGGCCCGTTCCTCGGGAACGGCTTCCTCGGCTCCGGGATCTACGCCGAACCGGGAGCCGCGTCGACGGCGGTGCGTTTCAACATCCAGCACTCCGAAGTACAGGACCACCGCCCCGAGTTCGGTTCACTCTTCGGTCTCGCCCGGCTGCCGATCGGATACTTCACACTGGAGCCGGTGGGCGCGATCACCGGGCTCGACTGGCGGCTGTCGCTGCGCGACGCCGAGTTGACCGGCACGCTCACCACCGACAAGGGCACCTTGGCCCTGCGCGCGCTGATCCACAACGACCGCTCGGTCCTGGCCGTGGAGGTGACGGCGAGCGAGGGGGAGCGCGGCTTCCGGTGGGTGTTCCATCCGGCGGACGCGATCAGTCCGCGGGCCGCCTTCAAGCCGCTGCCGGACGGCTACCAGGGCAATCCGCCCGCCCAGGTCGCCGACCACGACGGGATCACCGCCGCCGTGCAGCCGCTGCTGGCGGGCGGACAGCACGTCACCGCATGGCAGGAGCGGGCCAGGGGCCGGACCCGGACGCTGTACGCACACGTCGCGCACTCCTACCCCAGGTCCACGGCTCTGGGCCGGGCCCTCACAGCGGTCCGCCGGACGGCACAACTCCCCTACTCCGCCCTGGCGGTGGACCACCGCGCCTGGTGGCACGCCTACTACCGCAAGAGTTTCCTGTCCCTCCCCGACGCCCGTATCCAGCGCTTCTACTGGATCCAGCTGTACAAGACCGCCTCCGCCGCCCGCCGTGACGCCCCCGTGATGGCGACGAGCGGGCCCTGGCTGGAGCCCACGCCCTGGCCCAACACCTGGTGGAACCTGAACGCCCAACTGGAGTACTGGCTCATCCACGGCTCCAACCACCTCGAACTGGACGCCATCACCCGGGCGTTGAGCGAGTTCCGGGACAACCTCGCCCAGGAGACGCCGACGCCGTACCGCGCCGACTCGCTGGGCATCCCGCGCACCACCGATCCCCATCTGGTCAACGGCGCGGCGAGCACCCTCATGGGCTACGGTGTCGGCGTCCCCGGCCAGGACCCTCCCACCCCCGAAGTCGGGAATCTGACCTGGGCGTTGCACAACGTCTGGCTCAGCTACCGGCACACGATGGACAGGTCGATCCTCCAGGACGTCCTGTTCCCCCTGCTGCGCAAGGCGATCAACTACTACCTGCACTTCCTCGAGCCCGGCCCGGACGGCAAGCTGCACCTGCCCGCCACGTTCTCCCCGGAGTACGGCGGCGACTCGCGCGACTGCAACTACGACCTGATGCTCCTGTCCTGGGGCTGCCGAACCCTTCTCGACTCCGCCGAACTCCTCGGCATCGACGACCCGTTGGCGCCCCGCTGGCGTGAGGTGCTGGCGAAGCGGGTGCCGTATCCGACGGATGCCAACGGCTTCATGATCGGCGCGGACATCCCCTTCGCGAAGTCGCACCGCCACTACTCCCACCTGCTCGCGGTGTACCCGCTGTACGAGGTCACCGGCCGCACGCCCGACGAACGCGCCCTGATCGAGCGGTCGTTGGCGCACTGGGTGGGCTTCGAAGGCGCCCTGCAGGGCTACACCTTCACCGGCGCCGCCTCCATGTCGGCGCTGCTCGGCAAGGGCGAGGACGCGCTGGGGTACCTCGGCGAGCTGATGACCCGTTTCATCCAGCCCAACACCATGTACCAGGAGTCCGGGCCGGTCATCGAGACACCGCTGTCGGCGGCACAGTCACTGCACGACATGGTGTGTCAGTCGTGGGGCGGTGTCATCCGGGTGTTTCCCGCACTGCCCGCCGCCTGGGCGGACCTGGTCGTGCACGACTTCCGTACGCAGGGCGCCTTCCTGCTCGGCGCGCGGCGTGAGAACGGCGCCACGCGCTGGGTGCGGCTGGTGAGCGAGGCGGGTGCGCCCTGCGTCGTACGGCACGGGATCGCGGGTCCCGTCGACGTGCGCGACGGACGGGGACGCCCCCTCCCTCACACCGACGTCGGCGACGGTGCCGTCCAAGTCGCCCTGCGCAAGGGGGAGTCGGCGCTCATCACCGCCAAGGGCGACCGTCCCGACCTGACGGTCGCACCCGTGCGCCCGAACGAGGACGCGCCCCCCTGGGGGCTGCCCCGCCCCTGACAGGTCTCACCGCCTGCGGCCCCGACCGCCCACGGACCAGCCGCTTCCGATGCCGGCCACGTGCAGGGCGAGCACCATGAGACCGAGCAGCATGATGTTCGTCGAGGTGAAGGTGTCGTTGGTCGAGATGTCCGCAGCGTTGATCAGAAAGGAGATGAAGAACAGGACCGCGGAGATGATGGCGAGCATGGTGCCCGTCCCTTCGATTGTCTGAGGTAGTCACGCTGGGTACAACCCGCATGCCCCCAACTCCCCGGTACATGTGGGGAAAACGTAACGTTCGACCAGTCGGACATCGTTCGAAACCTCTTGACGTCCCCGTCCCACGCGATTGACACTCTCGCAACACGACGTCACACAGCCGAAACGGCAGGGTGCCCCCGCCGAGGCCCCGCCACGCCTCAGCAGGGGAACCCCACATGACGTACTTCGCACGTCCGCGCACCCGCGCGAGACGCCGGGCAGGCCACCTCGCCGGTCTGACCGCCGCGTCACTGCTCCTGGGCCTCGCCGCCCCCATGGTCCCCGCCCAGGCGGCGGACACCGCGGACGTCACCGACGGCCTGGCCCTCTGGTACAAGCTGGACGGTGCCTCGGGCGCCACCGTCACCGACGCCTCCGGCAACGGCCGCGACGGCACGGTGAACGGGACCGCCGACTGGTCGGACCCCGCGCAGGGACTCGCCTTCAACGGCTCCGACACCTCCATCAAGGTGCCGGACGACGTCATGAAGGGCATGGACTCGATCACCGTCTCCACGGATGTGCTGATCGACTCCGCACAGACCACGCCGTACTTCATCTACGGCTTCGGCAACTCCAGCGGCAGCAACGGCAACGGGTACCTGTTCGCCACCGGCAACTCCCTGCGCACCTCGATCGCGACCGGCAACTGGTCGACCGAGCAGACCACGAAGCCCTCCGACTCGCACAACCTCACCCGCGCGGTGTGGAAGCAGCTCACCTACACCCAGACCGGCAACACCGGTGTCCTGTACGAGGACGGTGTCGAGGTCGGCCGCAACACGGCGGTCACCATCACCCCCGGCGCCATCGGATCGGGAACCACCACCGCCAACTACATCGGCAAGTCGGTCTACTCCGGCGACAAGCTCTTCAAGGGCCGGATCCGTGACTTCCGGGTGTACGACCGGGCCCTCGCGGCCTCCGAGGTCGAGCAACTCTCCCTCTCCGTCGCCGTTCAGGGTGTCTCCGACGACAAGGCCGCGCTGAGCCTCGGCGACACGAGCGCCGTCACGGCCGACCTGGACCTGCCGAAGACCGGCACGGCCGGCGGGTCCACCATCACCTGGGCCAGCGACAACACGGACGTGGTGAGCGGCTCGGGCAAGGTGACCCGGCCCGCCGCCGGTGAACCGGACGGCCACGCCACGCTCACGGCGACCCTGAAGAAGGGCACCGTGACCGACACCAAGAGCTTCGACGTCACGGTCCTGCCCGATTTCGACGACGCCACGGCCACCGAACGGGCCGCCCAGTCGCTCGCCGTGCACAACCTCGACGACGTACGCGGAAACCTGACCCTCCCGGCAGCAGGCGACTACGGCACCACCGTCTCCTGGTCCTCCGCCGACGAGAAGGTCATCGAGGACGACGGCGTGGTCCACCGCCCCGCGCACGGCGACGGCTCCACCACCGTCGCGCTGACCGCCACCGTCACCAAGGGCGAGGCGAAGGCGACCCGCACCTTCACCGCGAAGGTTCCCGAACTCCCCGCGAACGAAGCCCTCAAGGGCTACATGTTCAGCTACTTCACCGGCGAGGGCACCTCGGACGGCGAGCAGCTCTACTCGGCGCTGAGCAAGGGCAACGACCCCATGAAGTGGCGGGAGTTGAACGACGGCAAGCCGGTCCTGACCTCCACGCTCGGCGAGAAGGGCCTGCGCGACCCGTTCATCATCCGCTCCCCCGAGGGCGACAAGTTCTACCAGATCGCCACCGACCTCAGGATCTACGGCAACGGCGACTGGGACGCCGCCCAGCGCTCCGGCAGCAAGTCCATCATGATCTGGGAGTCCACCGACCTGGTCCACTGGACGAACCAGCGGCTCATCAAGATCTCTCCGGACAGCGCGGGCAACACCTGGGCGCCGGAGGCGTTCTACGACGCGAAGCTCGGCCAGTACGTGGTCTTCTGGGCGTCGAAGCTGTACGACAACGAGGCGCACTCCGGCGACACGTACAACCGCATGATGTACGCGACGACCCGCGACTTCTACACGTTCAGCGAGCCCAAGGTCTGGATCGACCGCGGCTACTCGGTCATCGACTCCACGATGATCCAGAACAACGGCACCTACTACCGTCTGTCGAAGGACGAGCGGAACAACAGCTCCTCGACGCCCAACAGCAAGTTCATCTTCGAGGAGAAGAGCGACTCGATCCTGAACCCGTCCTGGACCGCCGTCGCGGAGGGCATCGGCAAGGGCGCGATGAGCGCCGCGGAGGGGCCCTTGGTGTTCAAGTCGAACACCGAGGAGAAGTGGTACGCGTTCCTCGACGAGTTCGGGGGCCGCGGATACATCCCCTTCGAGACCACCGACCTCGATTCCGGCAACTGGACCCCGGTCGCCGACTACGACCTGCCGGCCAAGCCGCGCCACGGCACCGTCCTCCCGGTCACCCAGGCCGAGTACGACCGGCTGCTGCGCTCCTACCAGCCTGACCAGCTCGTCGAGAGCGTCGAGGGCATCTCCGTGAAGACGCGGATCAGCCAGGCACCGGTCCTGCCGGCCACCGTGATCGCCACGTACGCCGACGGCGTCAGGCGTCCCGTCGCGGTGACCTGGGCCGACGTCCCGGCGTCGAAGTACGCCCAGGCGGGCACCTTCACGGTCACCGGCAGCCTGCCCGACGGCGCGGCGATCCCGGTCCAGGCCGAGGTCACCGTCTCGCAGGAGGGCCCCGACGTCCCGGCCGACCTGCTCCTGCACTACGGCTTCGACGAGACGGGCGGCAACATCGCGGTCGACTCCAGCGGCCACGGCTACCACGGCACCTATGCCGGTACGCCCGCCTTCGGCACCGGCGTGCAGGACGGCTCCTTCAAGATGTCGGGAGTCGCCACGGGCTCGCCGTACGTCAGGATCCCGAACGGTGTGCTGAAGAACGCCGACAGCGTGACGGTGTCGACGTACGCCAAGTGGAAGGGCGGCAGCAGCTTCCAGTGGCTGTTCGGGCTCGGTCCGGACAGCAACAAGTACCTGTTCGCGACACCCTCCAACGGCGGCAACAGCCTCTACTCGGCAATCACGAAGGCGAGTTGGTCGGCGGAGTCGAAGCTGACGGCCGGCTCGCAGCTCACGCCCGGCGAGTGGCGGCACGTCACGGTCACCCTCGACGGGGCCACCGGCACGATGGTCCTCTACGTCGACGGCGTCGAGGCGGCCCGCACGACGACCACCATCAAGCCGTCCGAGCTGTACGACGCGAACAAGGACTACAGCGGCTACATCGGCAGGTCGCTGTACGCGGGCGACCCGGCCTTCGGCGGCGAGGTCGACGACTTCCGCATCTACGACCGGGCCCTGTCGGCCGCGGAGGTCATGGAGCTCAGCGGCAACACCGCGGGCATCGCCAAGGCGACGCACCCGGCACTCAAGGTCGACGCCATCGTCGACAACGCGGACAGCAAGGTCACGCTGCCGATGAAGGAGGGCACCGATCTCACCTCGCTGGCACCGGAGTTCACCCTCGCCCACGGAGCGGCGATCAGCCCCGCCTCCGGCAGCGTGCAGGACTTCAGCAAGCCGGTGACGTACGAGGTGACCGGTTCCGACGGCAAGAAGCGCACCTGGACGGTCTCGGCGCTCATCATGAAAAGCCCGGTCCTGCCGGGGCTCAACGCCGACCCGAACATCGTGCGGTTCGGCGACACCTTCTACCTCTATCCGACGACCGACGGCTTCGAGGGCTGGAGCGGCACGCAGTTCAAGGCGTACTCCTCCACCGACCTGGTCCACTGGAAGGACCACGGCGTCATCCTCGACCTCGGTCCGGACATCTCGTGGGCGGACAGCAGGGCCTGGGCGCCGACGATCGCCGAGAAGGACGGGAAGTACTACTTCTACTTCTGCGCCGACGCCAACATCGGTGTCGCGGTGTCCGACTCGCCGACCGGTCCCTTCAAGGACGCACTGGGCCGACCGCTGCTCAAGGCGGGCCAGTTCAGCGGCCAGATGATCGACCCGGCCGTGTTCACCGACGACGACGGTCAGTCGTACCTCTACTGGGGCAACGGGCACGCCTACGTGGCGCCGCTGAACGACGACATGACGTCCGTCGACCTCACGAAGATGAAGGACATCACGCCCAGCGGCTACAACGAGGGCTCCTTCGTCATCAAGCGCAAGGGCACCTACTACCTCACGTGGTCGGAGAACGACACCCGCGACGAGAACTACCGTGTCGCCTACGCCACCGGTCCCTCCCCCACCGGTCCCTGGACCAAACGGGGCGTGATCCTGGAGAAGGACCTCTCCCTCGGCATCAAGGGACCCGGTCACCATTCCGTCGTCCAGGTGCCAGGCACCGACGACTGGTACATCGCCTATCACCGGTTCGCCATCCCCGGCGGTGACGGCATGCACCGCGAAACGACCGTCGACAAGCTGGAGTTCGACTCGGACGGCCTGATCAAGAAGGTCGTGCCCACGCTGACGAGCATCGACCCGGTGAGCATCGTGCACGCCGGCGAGGACGTCGGCGGGACGGAGGGCGACGCGATCGCGCTGCACGGCACGATCTCCGGTGCGGGCAGCCCGAAGTGGACCGTCGAGGAGGGGGCGCCCTGCTCCTTCGCCGACCCCGGCTCGGCCGCGACGACGCTCACGTGCACCGACAACGGCACCTACACGGTCACCCTCACGGGTGGGCGCAGCAAGGACACGGCGACGGTCCAGGTGGCCAACGCGGCGCCTGCCGTCGTCTCCGCCACAGGCCCGCAGAACCCCGTGCCGGTCGGCAAGCGCACCGTGGTCACGGCGGAGTTCACCGACCCGGGCACGAGTGACACCCACACGTGCGTGGTCGACTGGAAGGACGGGAGCGCGCCGCAGACCGGCACGGTCAGCGCGTCCGGCTGCCGCGCCGAGCACCCCTACACCAAGGCGGGAATCCGGCGTCCGGTGATCACCGTCACCGACGACGACGGCGCCTCGGCCGGCAGGACGCTTCCCGAGGTGATCGTGTACGACCGCTCAGCCGGTCCCGCGCTCGGCACCGGAGTCCTCGGTTCCCCGGCCGGCGCCTACCCCGCCAAGCCGGACCTCACGGGCAAGGCCGCCTTCTCCTTCGCCGCGGCCTACCTGCCCGGAGCCTCGGCACCCGCCGGGGAGGCCTCCTTCGACTTCGGCCCGGCCAGGCTGAAGTTCCGCTCGACCGGCTCCGACTGGCTCGTGGTCACCGACTCCCGGGCCGTCTACCAGGGGTCCGGCACGGTCGACGGCAAGAGCGGATACGGCTTCCGGATCACCGCCACCGACGCCCCGGACACCTTCCACCTCAGGATCTGGAAGAAATCCGGCGGTGAGGTCGTCTACGACAACGTCACCGGATCGAAGATCACCGGCATCATCGCCGTCGGTTGGAGCCGCCGGTAGAACCCGGCACCGCCGCCACGCCGAGCCCCGCCGACAGACACCTCGTCGGCGGGGCTCGGCGTTGGTATCTGTTCACGGACATGGCCCATTAACCGCTGCGCAACCTCTTTCGCGCGGAAGAACCTCATGGCATGCTCACCGCCCAACGCAATTATGAACGTCGTTCACATCCATGAAGAGCACATGGGAAGGGCGAACGGACATGAGCAATGCGCACACGGGCCCCATGGACCCTCGAAATGTCATGGACATGACCAGGAGAGCACTGCTGGGAAGCGCGGTCGCCGTGGCGGCCGGCGCCGTCACCGCGCCGACCGCCCGAGCAGCCGAAGTCACGTCACTGTGGCGGGAGTTCGGCCGCACTCCTCTCACCCATCCGCAGATCCCGTACGTCGGCCGCGCCGGGTGCCACGGCGGGGCGACACGCTTTCCCCGCCACCGAGTCGTCGCCGACGTACGCGACTTCGGCGCCGTGGCGGACGGGACGACCGACTCCGCTCCCGCGATCAACCGTGCCATCGCCGCTGCCGGAAGGGCCGGCGGTGGCACGGTCACCATCCCGCCGGGCACGTTCCGCATCGACGACGTGATCCGCGTGGACCGCTCGAACGTGGTGCTCAAGGGCGCCGGCAGCGGTCGTACGACCTTGCACGCGACGAAGAACCTCACCGAGCTGATCGGGACCTACGGCTCCCGCTACGGAGGCGACAAGTCGTCCTGGTCCTGGGCGGGCGGACTGATCTGGCTGGCACCCCGGGCCCGTTGGGAATCGCTCGTCGCCGCGATCAGGGCCAAGGCGTGGCCTTTCGAGGGCTGGACCGGCAACCGGCGCGACGAGTGGCGGACGCTCACCGAGCTCGCCCCGGCACGCCAGGGCTCCTGGACGGTGACGGCCGCCGACACCCGCTCACTGCGTCCGGGGGCCCTGGTCCTCCTCCGGCTCGCGGACGACGCGGACCACACCCTGCTGGAGCACATGTGCGGCGGCGGGCCCGGCCCCGAGACCTACTTCTGGGACGACAAGACGAAGCTGACGTCGTACGTGCCCTACGAGTGGCCCGTCCGCATCGTCCGCGTCCAGGGCCGGAAGGTCACCCTCGAACGCCCGCTCCCGCTCGACCTGCGCCCCGAGTGGTCCCCGCAACTGACCACACACGTGACGGAGTTGACCAGCTCGGGCGTCGAGGGCCTGACCCTGGAGGCGCCCGAGACCCCGCAGCAGCCGCACCTGCTCGACAAGGGCCACAACGGCGTCGTGCTGCAGTGCGCGTACGACTGCTGGGTGGAGGACGTGACGGTCCGTCATGTGGACAACGGCTTCGGCCTGGTGGCCGCCTCCGCCTGTACTCTGCGCCGGACGCGCGTGGCGGGCCGCGGCTCCCATCACCCCTACTTCTGCCGCGAGGGGTCGCACGACAACCTCGTCGAGGACTTCACGATCGAGGAGCGCACCAGCCCCGCGCCCGCGGGCACCCAGCTGCACGGCATCAACGTCGAGGGGCTGTCGTCGTACAACGTCTGGTCGCGCGGCGACATGCGGATGGGCACCTTCGACAGCCATCGCGGCCTGCCCTTCGCCAATGTCCGCACCGACATCACCCTGAACAACAACGGCCGCCACGGCGGTGACGCGAGCGCGGGCCCCCTCTTCGGCGCCCGGTTCACGCACTGGAACATCCGCGTCACCAACGGCCGCGCGGGGCTGGTGAAGATCGACGGCCTGGCGCCGTACTCCGCGACCGTCGGCATCGACGAGGTCAGGGAGTTCGACCAGATCGACGTCCCCGACTTCACGGGCGATCTGCACACGCGCCTTGAGCTGTACGGCAGTTCGGAGGCGGTGCGGCCACGGAACCTGTACGAGGCCCAGCGCCGGCTGAACGGAGCGGGTCGGTGAGCGCGCGGTCCCGCCTGTGCGTCCTGGTGACGGTCCTGGCCGCGTTCACCACCGGGATCTGCGGACCGGTGGCGGCACAGACCCCGCCCCCGCCGTACACCGCGGTCCTGGACGGCGCCCGTCTGCAGCAGACGAAAGCCCGGCTCGATCGTGGTGATCCGCAACTCCGGCGCGCGGTGGAGGCGTTGACGGTCCGCGCCGACAAATGGCTGGACCAGGGCCCCTGGACGGTCGTCGACAAACCCAGACCCGCTCCCGGCGGCGACGTCCACGACTACCTCAGCCAGGCCCCGTACTGGTGGCCCTCCCAGACCCCGACTGCCGACAACCCATGGGGCTGCCCGTACGTCCAGCGTGACGGAGAGCGCAATCCCGAGGTCGACTCCGGCACCGACCGCCAGGACGTCGAGAAGACCTTCGACTCCGCGTACGACCTCTCCCTCGCCTGGTACTACACCGGCGAGAAGCGGTACGCACGCAAGGCCGGGCAGGTGCTGCGCACCTGGTTCCTCGACCCGGCCACGAGGATGAACCCCAATCTGGACCATGCACAGTTCATCCCCTGCAAGTACGACGGGCGGGCCATCGGCATCATCGACTTCTCGCAGTCGTACACCAGCGTCCTCGACGCGCTCGCCCTGCTGGACACCGGCGCTCCGGGCTGGAGCAGGAAGGACCGCACCGGCATGACGGAGTGGAACACCGACTTCCTCGGCTGGCTCAAGGACGGTGACTTCGGCAAGCAGGAGGCGGCCGCCGCCAACAACCACGGCACCTTCTACGACATGCTGCTCGCCGGCCTCGCCTACGCGACCGGCGACAAGGCCCTGGCCCGCCGTACGGTCCTGGACGCCCGTGCGAAGCGCATCGCGCCGCAGATCGCGGCCGACGGCAGCCAGCCCCAGGAGCTGACGAGGACCCGGAGTTGGCACTACTCGACCTTCGACCTGGTCGCCTACACCCGGCTCGCGGCCATCGGTCGGCACGTCGGGGTCGATCTGTGGGCGTACCGGGGCCCGGACGGCCAGAGTCTGTTCAAGGCGGTGGACTATCTGTTGCCCGCCGCGACCGGCGCCGCCGCGTGGCCCCACCCGGAGCTGGAGTTCCTCCGGTACGCGGCGACCGACGTCGTGCACGCAGCCGCCGACGCCGGCGACACACGGGCCCGCAGGGCTGTTCCGTCGCTGGAGGCACCGCCGGGCGGCGACCTGTGGACCCTGCGTCCGGCGGCGGAACAGCTGGACTCCATCGCGGGGTGAAAGCCCCCGTCAGGCTGCTGCGGCGCCCGGTAGTCCCACACCGGGACATGGTCCGTGCCGAGCGCCCGCACCGCCAAGTGGGCGAGCCCGCGGGCGGTGGTGGTGCAGCCGTAGAGGCACCAGGCCCGGCCGCGCGACCAGCAGAAGCCGGGGCTGTAGCCCTGCACGGTGTCCGGGCCGATCGGTGCGCCGCCGGATCGGTCAGGGCGCCCCAGGCGCGGATGAAGCGCCCGCGCGGGTTGTACCGGCGAGGAGCCGGCTGCTCCTTGCTGTGCGGGCATTGCCATCACGAGCGTGCCGGGCCGGGGAACCGCCGACCCACTCGCCGAGGAAGCGCCGGTCACCGCGACACCCGTCGCCGTGGCCGGCGCAGTACGGCGGGACGTCACCCGCTCCTGCGCCCGACCCCCGCGTACACCCAGTACTCCGACGGGTTCTCCGGGATGTCCTCGTACTCGTCCGGACGCCACAGGGGTACGTGGACCAGGCCCGGTTCCGTCAGCTCGAAGCCGGTGAAGAGGTCCTTTATCTCCTGGTGGGAGCGGACGGTGACCGGTGAGGTGGCCCGGGAGCGGTACAGCTGGGTGACCGCGGCGGCCGTGTCGGGGCGGTCCTGGTTGGTGGCGTGGGACAGGGCCAGCCAGCTGCCGTCGGGCAGGGCGTCCCGGAAGGCGGCGACGATGCCGGCCGGGTTCTCCTCGGGCGCGACGAAGTGCAGGATCGCGACCATGAGCACGGCGACCGGCTGGTCGAAGTCGATCAGCTCGCGCACCTGCGGCGAGGCCAGGACGTCGGCCGGCCGCCGGATGTCGGCGTCGACGATGTCGGCGTACGGGTTGTCGGCGAGCAGGGTGGCGCTGTGGGCGACGGCCACCGGGTCCTTGTCGACATAGACCACCCGGGCCTGCGGGTTCGCCGCCTGGGCCACCTCGTGGACGTTGCCCTGCGTCGGGATCCCCGAGCCGAGGTCGATGAACTGCCGGACACCGGAGTCGGCCAGGAAGCGTACCGCCCGCCCGAGAAAGGCGCGGTTGGCGCGGGCCAGCATGCGCACCTGGGGGTCGATGGCCGTGACGGCCGCCACCGCCTCCCGGTCGATGGCGAAGTTGTGCTCCCCGCCCAGCATCGCGTCGTACATCCGGGCTACGCTCGCCTTGTCCGGATCGGTCCCTGGCGGCAGAGCATCCGTGTCGGTCACCAGAACGTCCTTTCCCAGCAAGGTACTTGACGGCCCATCATATAGTTGCCCTCGACGCCTGGCGATCAGTTGTCCCCCGCCGGGCGCCCGGACCCCCACCCGGAAAGGCACCACGACCCTGCGGAACGAACCGCACAGCCGCTCCGACGACGCCCCCGCCGCCGTGCCCCCGCCCCGTCGGTCGGCCTTCTCCCCCGCGGCCGACGTCATCGGCTCGGAACTCGACCTGGGGCTGACCGGCAGCCATGTCGTGCACGCGCTCACGCCCGGCTTCTGCGATGCGGCGTCCCTCTATCTGCTGGAGCGGTGGCGGCGCGAGGAGACCACGTACGCCGGCGCGGACCCCGCCCAGATCGAGGCCCGCAGACTGGCCCTGCGCGTGGGCACGGACGCGCCCGAGTCCTGGGAGCGCACCCTGCCGGTCGGCGAGGTACTCGTCTTTCCCCGCGATACCCCGTACGCCCGCGCCCTGGTCGACGGACACGCGCAGTTGCTGGACTCGGTCGACGACCACACGGCCGAGCGGCTCGCCGCCTCCGTCGGTGAGGACGCGCGCATCGGCGAACTCCTCAAGACGCGCTCCTTCCTTGTCGTGCCGCTGCGGCTGCGGGGCGGGGCGATCGGCTTCGTCGCCTGCTCCCGTGGACCGGACCGCGGGCCGTTCCTGACCGCTGAGATCGCGGCCGTGGAGTCGCTGGCCGCGCGGGCCTCGGTCGCCCTGGACAACGCGCGCCGCTACGAGCACGAGCGCCGCACCGCCCTGGCCATCCGGCGCAGCCTGCTCCCGGGCACGATCCAGGAGGTCGAGGGCTGCCGTATCGCCCACGGCTCCCTGCCCGCCGGACAGGGCTCGATCATCGGCGGTGACTGGTTCGACGTGCTGAGACGACCGGACGACCGGGTCAGCCTGATCGTCGGGGACGCCATGGGGCACGGCCCGGAGTCGGCCGTGGCGATGATCCAGCTGCGCACCGCCGTACGCACCCTGGCCGGTCTCGACATCCCCGCCGTCGATCTCATACGACGGCTCGACGCGCTCGCCAGCGACACCCCGGGCGCGTCCTTCGCGACCTGCATCTACGCCGAGTGGGACGCCCGGCGCGGCACCTGCACCCTCGTGGGTGCCGGTCACCCCCCGCCGCTGCTGCGTGGGCCGGACGGCCGGACCGCTCCGGTCACGCTGGTCGGCGCGGGCCTGCCGCTCGGTCTCGGTGCGGGCGCCTACGAGCCGACCGTACTGAGCATCGACGAGCCCGCGCTGCTCGTGCTCTACAGCGACGGTCTGGTCGAGTCGCGGGACGCCGACATAGACCACGAGATCGCCCGTCTCGCCCGGGCGGTCGACGCGGCCGCCGTCGACCACGACCCGCTCCCCTCCCTGTGCCGACGGCTGCTCAACGCCCCCTCCGATCCGGCCGGCGCGGACGACCGCACCCTGCTCCTCGCCGAACTCACACCCACCGAGGGCTAGGGCCTGTCCGGCGGACCATCCCGGCGTCGCGGGCTCTGGCACGCACTCTCCCGGAGGGGGTGCCCCCAGCGGCGTTGTCGTCGGTTGCCGACTCCCCCATCGCGTCGCCGCCCTCCTCCGCCTTGGAGCTGCGCACCAGAGCCCGCTCGGCTCGGCCGGTAGTCACTGTTTCTTTCAGCCGGCCTGATCCGCCGGACAGGCCCTGGTTCAGGCCGACAGGTTCGCCCACACCGCGTTGCCCCCGGTGAGTCTCGAGCGGTCCACCCCCCAGGTGTCCGCGAGCTGCTCCACCAGGAACAGTCCGCGCCCGCCCTCGTCGTCGAGCCCCGCCCGGCACCGGCGCAGCGCCGGGCCCGAGTGGTCGTGGTCGTGCACCTCCAGTCGGAGGACCCCGTCGGCGACCAGCCCGATGCCGCACAGGATGCGCACGCTGAGGGTGTGGCACACGGCGTTGGTGGCCAGTTCGGACAGGAGCAGCACCGCGTCCGAGCACAGCTCGCCCGGCAGGTTCCAGGCCTTGAGCCGGGTGCCGACGGAGCGCCGGGCGACACCGACGCTGGAGCGGTGGGCGGGAAGTTCGATCCAGTGGGTTCGTTCCTGGTCCACGGCGTCTAACAGCTGCGGGGACGAGGTCGTGTGGGGGGACACGGTGTTGGCCTTCCGTGGGGGCGGCGGCGCGGCCGGACGAGAAGCATCGGGGGCGTGGGATGCCAACACGCCACAGGGTGGGGACGGTTGGCGGAACCGTGCTCGCGTTCGGCGACCCGGTTCACACAAGTCACTATGCTCGCACCCAAGTTCAACCTGCAACCAGCTCCCTGATAATTTCAGAAAGCCGATATCCGTCTGGTGGCGTCATCAAGTCGCTGTCAGACTCGAGCCGGTGACAGACTCTCAGGAGGTCAGGTCGTGAGCGAAGGCCGTACGAGCACCGGTGGCACCAGTGCTCCCACCGTGCTGCGCATGATCCTGGGCCGCCGTCTGCAGGAGCGGCGCCAGGGCGCGGGGGCCTCGCTGGAGGACGCGGCCAGGGCCCTGAGGGTGACGTCCCTGACCATCCGCCGTCTGGAGAAGGCGGAGGTCGCCCTCAAGCCGCTCTACGTCG
>NZ_KQ948670.1:4760-122012 GCF_001514145.1 Streptomyces canus | reverse complement strand
CGATGTACCTGGATCAGCGCTCGGACGTGTCGGCGCATCTGGAGGCGCACAACCGCATGTCCCTGCTGGCGTCGGACGCGGACAGCAAGGCGCTGCTGGACCGCATGCGCAAGGAGTACTCATGACCACCGACTGTCACGTCTACAACGGGATGCCGGCCACCGATCTGGGCGAGCAGGGCTGGGAGTCCCCGTGGAGCGGTCCCAACGGCGGCCAGTGCGTACAGACGAAGCTGCTGGCCGACGGCCGGGTGGCGTTGCGGCAGTCGACCGATCCGGCCGGACCCGCGCTGATCTACACCCCGCAGGAGATCGCCGCGTTCGTCACGGGCATCAAACAAGGCCTCGCCGACCATCTCACGGCCGGCTGAACCACGACCCGAGCCGGACCTGCCCCGGCAGCGACCTGCCCGACACCCCCACGCACACCACCTGAAAGGGACAGGATGACCAACTCGCACGCCGCGCGGGAGATCGACACCAGTCGGCCCCACTCCGCCCGGATGTACGACTACTACCTCGGCGGCAAGGACCACTTCGACGTCGACACGAAGGCGGCCGAGACCGTCGCGGCCACGTACCCCGGCATCTTCACGTGCGCCCGCGAGATCCGCTCCTTCATGCACCGCGCCACCCGTGTCCTCGCACGGGAGTACGGCGTGCGCCAGTGGCTGGACATCGGCACCGGCATCCCGACCGAGCCGAACCTGCACCAGGTCGCGCAGTCGGTGGCTCCCGAGGCTCGCGTGGTCTACGCCGACAACGACCCCCTGGTCCTCAAGTACGCCGAGCGTCTGATGCGCAACACGCCCGAGGGACGGACGGCTTACGTCCAGGGCGACTTCACGGCCCCCGAGGCGATACTCAGCTCCCCCGAGCTGGCCAGGACCCTGGACCTGAACCGGCCCGTGGCCCTGTCCCTCAACGCCATCCTGCACTTCGTCCCGGACGACTGGGACCCGTACGGCGTCGTCTCCCGCCTCCTGGACGCCCTGCCCTCGGGCAGCGCGCTGGCCGTGAGCCACTGCACGGGTGACTTCGCCCCGGAGCTGTGGGAGAAGCTCGTCGGCATCTACGCCGCCGCCGGGACCCGGGCCCAGGTCCGCAGCCAGCAGGAGGTCGCCCGCTTCTTCAAGGGCCTCGACCTGCTCGAGCCCGGTGTCTCCCTGACCCACCGGTGGCGTCCGGACGACCCTCAGGGCTCCGGCCCGGAGCTCACGGACGCCGAGGTCAGCGCGTGGGCCGGGGTGGGCATCAAGCCGTGACACGGCGCCGGCCGTGCGGGAGCAAGTACCCGCACGGCGGCCCGGACTGTCATCAGCGGACCAGCAGGTCGATCACGCCCGTCAGGTCTTCCTCCCCGCTGCCCTCGGCCAGCCGCCGGCGCATCAACGCGAAGTACGGGCTGAGCAGTTCGGGGCTGACGCCCTGCTGTTCGGCGGCGCTCACGAAGGCTGGTGTGCCGGCCACCTGCATGGCGAGGTTGGAGACGACGCCTTGGGTGTAGTCGCCGCTCCGCAGCTGGTCGGCGGTCCGGTGCACGGCCGGGGCCATCGCCACGAGCCAGTCGGCGAGCAGCGGGGCGAGCGACGCGGGGTCGATGTCCTCCTTGCGGATCAGGGCGAAGGCGTGGGCGGCCCCGGCGAACATCCCGTACATGGCGCTGAGCAGGGCCATGTCGTACAGCGCCGCGAAACCCGCGTCGTGGCCGACGTAGACGGTGCCGGCCGGGACGACCAGCGTCTCCCGGTGCCGTTGGAACAGCTCCGGCGAGCCGCTGTAGAAGATGTAGCCGCCGGACTCCGGGACACCGATCATCGGTGGGACTGCCATGATCCCGCCGTCCAGATAGCGGGCGCCGCGCTCGCGGGCCCACTCGGCGCGGGCGCGGGCCTGGGCAGGGGTACTGGTGGTCAGGTTGACCAGGTCTTTGCCGGCCAGGTCGGTGCCGGCCAACGCGTCCTCGACCGAGGCGTCGTCCAACAGGCAGACAACGACAAGGGCGTTCGCGGCGACGGCGGCGGCAGCGCTGTCCGCGACCTTCGCACCGTCCGCGGCGAGCGAGGCGGCGCGGGCCGGGGTGCGGTTCCAGACGGTGAGCGGGTGGCCGGCGGCAAGCCAGGTACGGGCCAGCGCGGTGCCCATCGCGCCGAGGCCCAGCAGTGTGACGGATTCCTTCTCAACGGCGTTCTGTGTCATACCGATTAGGCTGGTCACAGGCCCGCGGATGATCAAGTACGCACTTCGGAGTGGGTGGTTACCCCGAGGTGAGCGAGCACGTCGGAGGGGTGGGGCATGACAACGCTGAACCGGCCGGGCACGCCGGACGGACACGTCTGCGGGATCGACGCCGCGATGGAGGTGATCGGCGGCAAGTGGAAAGTGCTGATCCTGTGGGCGCTCCACGAGCACCCCTGCCGCCGCTTCGGCGAGCTGCGCCGGCTGCTTCCGGGGATCACCGAGAAGGTGCTCGCCTCCCACCTGCGCGAGATGGAGACGGACGGGGTGGTGCGCCGCGTGTCCTACGACGAGGTGCCGCCTCGCGTCGAGTACTCACTGACCGAGGACGGCGAGCACCTCAACGACGCGCTCCGGCCTCTGGCCGCCTGGGGACGCGGGCGGCCGGCCGCGAAGGGGGCGGAGGAGAGGGCGGGCCAGTAACCGGTGACCATGTCCCGCCCGGGCCGTGACAAGATCGACTGACATGAGCATCCAACATGGCGACGAGCCCGTCGCCCTGGTCACCGGGTCCACGTCGGGGATCGGCGAGGCCGTCGCGCGGCGCCTCGCGGCGGACGGGACGCGGGTCGTCGTGCACTCGCGGGCAAGCACGGAGGCCGGTCAGGCGCTGGCGGCGGAACTGGGCGGCGCCTACGTACAGGCGGATCTCGCGGTGGAGGAGGAAGCCCGGGGGCTGGTCGAGACGGCACTGGGTCACTTCGGGCGGCTGGACGTGCTGGTGAACAACGCGGGCATCAGCTGGCCGATCCCGCACGCGGACCTCGCGGCGGCGACCCCGGCGGACTGGCGGCGCCTGCTGGAGGTCAACCTCATCGCACCCTGGGTGCTGTGCACCGCGGCCCTTCCGGCGCTACGGCAGTCCCCCGGCGGCGGCAGCATCGTCAACATCACCAGCCACGCCGGCGTGCGACCCAAGGGTTCCTCGGTGCCGTACGCGGCGAGCAAGGCCGCGCTGAACCACGTCACCCGGCTGCTCGCGGCCGCGCTCGGGCCCGACGTGCGGGTGAACGCGGTGGCACCCGGTCTCGTGGACACGCCGATGACGAAGGACTGGGTACAGGCGCACGAACTGTGGCGGGACCGCGCACCGATGCACCGACCGGCCCGCCCCGCCGACGTGGCCGACCTCGTGGCGTCGGTGATCGGCAGCGGCTATCTGACCGGGGAGGTCATCGTGCTCGACGGCGGTTTGAACCTGACCTGAACTCGGGCAGCGTGAGGGCCGAATGGGCCGGTCGGGCTGTCGCCGAGGGCAGGGTGACGAGGTCACGCAGCATGGTGTTGCGTTGCTGCAGGGCCCGCGCCGTGGTGCGCCGCGCTTTCGTGGCGCACCGGAGCACGCCGCCGCTCGGTGCGCGCGGCGAGCGAGTGCGGGTACTAAAGCAGGTGGTCGGGGGCGGCCTGGGCCAGGCCCGTCCGGTAGGCGATGACGACGAGTTGTGCCCGGTCGCGGGCGTCCAGCTTCGTCATGGCGCGCTGCACATGGGCGCGGACGGTGAAGGGGCTGAGGAACATCCGCTCGGCGATCTCCTGGTTGGACAGGCCGGTCGCGACCAGAGCCACCATCTCGCGTTCGCGCGGGGTGAGCACGGCGAGCTGCTCGGGGTGGTGCGACGGGACGTCGTCCGGTGTGGCCAGGAAACGGGCGACCAGGGAACGGGTCGCGGCGGGGGACAGAAGGGTGTCGCCGTCGGCGATCGTCCGCACGGCGTCCAGCAGGTCCTCGGCGCCGATGCCCTTGCCGATGAATCCGCCGGCCCCCGCGCGCAGCGCCTGGGCCACGTATTCGTCGGTCTCGTACGTGGTGAGGATCAGGATCCGGCTGGCGCGCAGTTCCGGGTCCGCGCAGATCTGAGACGTGGCGGTGAGACCGTCCACCTCGGGCATCCGGATGTCCATGACCACCACGTCCGGGCGCAGTTCCCGGGTGAGTCTCACGGCCTCCCTGCCGTCGGCGGCCTCACCGACCACGGTGATGTCGTCGGCGGAGTCGAGAAGCAGCCGGAAGGCACCTCGCAGCAGGGCCTGATCGTCGGCGAGCAGCACGCGGAGCGTCACAGCGCATCCCCGGCCTCTGCGTCGCCCGTCCGTCCGTCGGCTGTCGCCGCGTCGGCCATCCGGTTCTCGGCGGCTGTCGCTCCGTCCGTCACGTGTGTCGCGTCCTTGGCGGGCGGGAGGGGCAGTTGGGCGGAGACGAGGAAACCGCCCTCCGGGCGCCGGCCCGCGGAGAGCTGCCCGCCGACCGCGGTGGCACGCTCACGCATCCCGATCAGACCGTAACCGGGTGGACGGTGCCCCGCCGTGGACGCACTCGGCGCCGAGGCGGCGGTCGATGCCGTACGGGCGCCCCTTCCGTCGTCGGCGACCGTGATGGTCACGCGGTCGCGGTTCCAGACGAGGCGCACCCGGGCGCTACGGGTACCGGCGTGCTTGGTCACGTTGGTCAGGGCCTCCTGGACGATGCGGTAGGCGGTGAGGTCCACTCCCGGCGGCAGCGGCCTGGCCGTGCCCTCCTGGTGCGCCGACACCTCAAGTCCCGCGCGGCGGAAGGATTCGAGGAGCGTGGGAAGCCGGGAGAGGCCGGGCGCCGGTTCGGCGGGCGAGGCGGTGTCCCCGGACTGGCGCAACAGACCGACCGTGGCCCGCAGTTCGTCGAGCGCGTCGCTGGTGGTCTCGACGAGTTCCTTGAGACTCTTGCGGGTCTGCTCCGGGCGGGTGTCGAAGAGGTGGGCGGCGACCGTGGCCTGCGCGTTGGCCAGGGTGATCTGGTGGGCCACCAGGTCGTGGAGTTCGCGGGCGATCCGCACGCGTTCCTCGGCCACTCTCCGGCGCGCCTCGCTGTCCCGGCTCTGCTCGGCCCGCAGGGCCCGCTCCTCCACGGCCGCCAGGTAGGCCCTCCGGTTCCGCACCGAGTGACCGAGTACGCCGGCCACCAGCGGGAACGCCGCCACCGCTCCCACCCTGCTCGCGTCCTTCCAGGACAGAGCCCCGAACAGCGGGGTCGAGGCGACCAGCAGCGCCACGGAGATGAGCGCCACCGCGCTCACCGCGCGCCGTTCGGTGCGCGCGGTGAGCGCATAGGAGTAGGCGGTGATCACGGCGGGAGCCGCGATGAGCGGGCTCAACAGGAGGCCCAGGAACGGCGCCAGCACGCCGCTCGCGGTCGTGACCGCCATGGCGGCCAGGGGCGCCCGGTGCCGAACCGGCAGCACGGCACACGACACCACGGCGATGACATAGGCGACGGCGGACGGCGGTGACAGCGTGCTGCCGTCGTCCTTCACCACGCCGCCGAGCAGACAGAGCGCGAACGCCGTCGCCGTGATCGCTCCCTCCCGCCACCACGTGCCGCGTGGTCGCGGGTCACCGCCCCCTGTGTTCGTCATGGCCGGGTCAGTCCCGCCCGACGGGGAGCCGCCGCACCGCCGCGTCCGACTCGGCCGCGGAGGCCGGGACATGCCTGCTCAGTGCCTCACCCTCGATATCCACATTCGGCAGCACACGGTTCAGGATACGAGGCAGCCACCAGGCCCGGTGACCGAGCAGAGCCAGGACCGCGGGGGCGATCGCCATCCGGACCACGAAGGCGTCGAAGGCGACGGCGGCGGCCAGGCCGACGCCCATCGTCTGGATGGTCGGGCTGCTCATTCCGACGAATCCGGCGAACACGCTGATCATGATGATCGCCGCCGCGGCCACCACGCGTCCGCTGTGCCGGAACCCGCTGACGATCGCCTCGCCGGGAGACGCGCCGTGGATGTAGGCCTCCCGCATCCGGGTGAGGAGGAAGACCTCGTAGTCCATGGCGAGGCCGAACACGATGCCGATGATGAGGATCGGCATCAGCGACATGACCGGGCCGGTCTGTTCGATGCCGAGCAGGTCCGCCGCCCAGCCCCACTGGAAGACGGCGACGAGGACGCCGAACGCGGCACCCACCGACAGCAGGAAACCGAGCGCGGCCTTGACCGGGACCAGCACTGAGCGGAAGACCACCGTCAGCAGGAGCACCGCCAGGCCGATGACCACGGTCAGATAGGGGACGAGGGCGTCGGACATCGCTTCGGAGATGTCGATGTTCATCGCGGTGGTACCCGTCACCAGGACGGCGGCGCCCGTGTCGGCCTCTACACCCGGGACCGCGTCCCGGATCGCGTGCACCAGGTCCTTCGTCTCGCCGCTGTTCGGCGCGGTCCGGGGAACGGCGGTGAGGACGGCCGTGTCCTTGGTCCGGCTGAGCACGGGATCACCTACCGACGCGACCCCGTCCACTCCGCCCACGGTCTTGACGACCAGGTCCGTCGTGGCCCGGGTGTCTTCGGACGCCGACATGTCCACAACCACGGTCAACGGGCCGTTGAAGCCGGGGCCGAAGCCTTCCGACAGCAGGTCGTAGGCACGGCGCTGGGTGGTCTGCACCGACTTGGACTCGTCGCCGGGCAGCCCGAGTTCGAGGCTCAGCGCCGGGAGCGCGACGGCACCGAGGCCGAGTCCGGAGATCATCAGCACGGCCACCGGCCGGCGCAGCACGAACCGCGCCCAGCGGGTGCCGAGACCGGGCCGGCCGGCCGTGGTGGGCACCGGGTGCGAACGCTCGCTTCCCGGCCGGGTGGCCTTGCGGATACGGCGGGACAGCACCCGCCGTCCGAAGAAGCCGAACAGCGCGGGGACCAGGGTCAGGGCGACAAGTACGGCCAGAGCCACGGCACCCGCACCGCCCATGCCCATCTTGGTGAGTTCGGGGATTCCGACGACTCCCAGCCCGGCCAGGGCGATGATGACGGTCGCGCCGGCGAAGACGACGGCGGATCCGGCCGTGCCCACCGCCCGGCCGGCGGCCTCCTCCGGCTCGCTGCCCTGGGCGCACTCGTCCCGGAAGCGGGAGGTGATGAAGAGGGCGTAGTCGATGCCGACCGCCAGGCCCAGCATCAACGCCAGGATGGCGACGGTGGACGTCAGACCGAGCGGAACGGCCAGTGCGGAGACCAGACCGAAGGCGATGGCCACGCCCGTGAACGCGGTCAGCAGTGACAGTCCGGCCGCGACCAGCGAACCGAGGGCGAGGACGAGCACCACCGCCGCCACCGCCACGCCGATGAGCTCCGTCGTACCGCCCAGTTCCTCCTCCGCATCCAGGGCCGAGCCGCCGATCTCCACGGTCAGCCCCGCGTCCCGGGCCTGGTTCGCGGCGTCCTCGAGGGCGCTCTTCGTCGACCCGGTCAGGTCGACGGCGTCCGCGGTGTAGGTGATCGTGGAGTAGGCGATGGTGCCGTCCTCGCTGACCGCGCCGGTCGTATAGGGGTCGGTGGTCGACGCGACCTGACGGCCCCCGTCCAGCGAGCCGAGCGCGTCCTCGACGGCCGCCTTGTTCTCCCTGGCCGTCACCCGCTGCCCGTCCGGGGCCCGGAACACCAAGCGGGCCTCGGCGCCCTGGGAGTTGCTCTGGGGGAAGCGTTCGTCCAGCAGGTCGAACGCCTTCTGCGACTCGGTGCCGGGCATGGAGAGGTCCTCTTCCTCCCCGGCCGGCGCCATGGCGGCGGCGGCGACTGCCAGCACCAGGGCACCCAGCCACAGCCCACCCACGAGACGGCGCCGCCGGAAGGCCCACCGTCCGATCCGGTAAAGAAAAGTAGCCACCTGTCGATCACTCCAGACGCCGTTGGGCAGGGGGAATGCGCGGGATCCGCACGCCTCCAACCCTTCCTTCCAGCACCCCGCCGGGCATCGTCCTGCGCCGCCGTCTTCCCCTGGTGCACCCGGACCACCCACTCCCGTGTCCTAGTGCCAACGCACCAGGCCGACTTGAGCGTGGACGGGTCCGCCGGATGTACGTTTCCTCCATGGCCGTTGATCAGGAACTCGTGGACGCCGCCGTCGGTCTGGCCCGCCACCGCTTCCCCGGACAGGACTGGTCCGGGGCCGCCGCACTGCGTCTCGACGACGGAGCGATCCTCACGAGCACCGCCCCGGACGCACCGAACAGTGCTGTGGGCCTTTGCCACGAGACGGGCGCCATCTGTGAGGCCTTCAAGCTGGGGCGGCGCGTGGTGGCGTCCGTGTGCGTCACCGCCGCCGACAAGGATCGCGGGTACTGGATCCTGGCGCCCTGTGGTGTCTGCCAGGAGCGGCTCTTCGCCTACGGCCCGGACGTCGAGGTCGCGGTCCCGGAACCTGCCGACCCACGCCGCTGGCGAACGCTGCGGCTTCGGGACGTCCAGCCCCATTGGTTCGCGCGAGTCTTCCCGGACGATGTCTGGCCTTACGAAGCCCAGGACCCGGAATCCCGGAACTGACCCGTACTTCGGACACGGGACGCCGACGCACCCCCCAACTCGACGCGCACCGCCCCCACTTCAGCTCGATACGTCCGTCAGCATCCGCCACCCCGGCGCGTAGTTCCCGTGCAGCACCAGCGACGCCGCCCCTACCGCGCCCACCGTCTCGCCGATCACGCTCTGTTCGACGGCTACCGCGCGGATCGTACGGGCGACGGACGTGCGGTTGACGGCGGCCTCGACCTCCTCGCGGATGATCGGCTCGATGCCGCGCAGCGCCTCGCCGCCGAGGACGACCCGGCTGACGTCGAGGAGGCTGGCGGCGCCGCGCGCGGCCTCGCCGATACGGCGCGCGGCACGCCGTACGACGTCGCAGGCGTCGGGATCGTCCGCGCGGGCCGCTCGGCGCAGGGCCTTCCAGTCATGGTGCACGGAGTCGGGCGCACCGGTGAGGCCGATGCGGTCGGCGGCGGTCCGGCCGTGCAGCCGCAGCAGGTCGTCGATGATCGCGGCCGGGCTGACATACGGGCCGAGGCAGTCCATCGCACCGCAGTGGCAGACACGGTCCCCGGGCTCCACGGCCATGTGGCCGAACTCGCCGGCGTTGCCCGAATCGCCGTGCAGGACCGTGTTGTTGAGGACGATGCCGGCGCCGACGCCCGTGCCGAGGTAGATGAACAGGAAGCTGCCCGCCCGGTCAGCGCCGCCGATCCAGCGCTCACCGATGGCGGCGGCGGTCGCGTCGTTGTCGAGGGCGACGGGCAGGCCGGTGGCGTCGGCGAACATCTCCGCGAGGGGGACGCGGCCCCAGCCGGGGAAGTTCGGCGGGGAGACCACGGCGCCGGTGCTGCCGTCGAGGGGCCCGGGCGCGGCGATGCCGAGGCCGAGCAGGCGGGTGCGGTCCACGGCGCTGCGGTCGAGAAGGCGCCCGGTGGTGCGCGCGATGCGGTCCACCACGTCGGCCGGGTCGCCCGGGTCGGTGAGCCGCAGCCGTCGGCTGCCGATCACCTCTCCGGCCAGGTCGACCACCACGATGACCGCGGCGTCGGGATCGAGGTGGACGCCGACCGCGCACGCCCCGTCGGCCCGGATGGTCAGCAGGGTGCGGCGCTTGCCGCCGCTGGAGGGGGCCTGGCCGGATTCGGCCACGAGGCCCGCGTCGAGGAGCTTGCGGACGACGTTGGAGACGGTCTGGTTGGTCAGGCCGGTGAGGGCGGCCAGCTCGACCCGGCTCACCTGTCCCGTGGTGCGGATGGCGTCCAGGACGACGGCCTGGTTGTAGCCGCCGACCCGCGGCAGGTTCGTCCCGCTGAGCATCGTCACCTGTCGGTCACCTGATCCCCTCACATCCGCCGCCCCCGGCACTCCCACGGCGAAAGTTTACATACTCGAAGCATTGACTTCATCCATCAAATGGATTTAGCTGACGCCCATCAAATTCCGGCCATCCAGGCCGATCAGCGCAGGGTGGCGCAGAGCATGGGGCGTCGTCCGGGCTGGCGTCCCAGGCCGAAAAACTCGCGGCTTTCCCTCAGGTTTCGCGTCCCGGAGGAACCACTGTGCGCTCGAGAATCGTCACCGCCGCGGCCTTCACCGCCGCCACCGCCCTGGCCGCCACCGGCTGCGGTTCGGGCTCGTCAGGCAGCTCGGCCAAGTCCATCAAGGTCGTCTACTGGCAGAACCTGGACAGCACCAACAAGCTCCAGGCCAACTTCCTCGCCTCGATGGTGAAGGAGTTCACCAAGGCCAACCCGGGCACCAAGGTGACCCTCGTGCCGGTGACCGCCTCCGAGAACGACTACTACACCAAACTCCAGCTCATGATGCGCTCCCCCGCGACCGCGCCCGACCTGGTCTACGAGGACACCGCGCTCATCAACTCCGACATCGCAGGCGGCTACCTCAAGCCGCTGGACACCTATACCGCCAAGTGGGCCGACTGGTCGCAGTACGCCAAGGCCGCCAAGGGCGCGGTGACCGGAGCCTCCGACGGCAAGACCTACGCCGTACCGGACGACACCGACACCCGCGGGATCTGGTACAACAAGCAGCTCCTCCAGAAGGCCGGGATCTCCGTGCCCTGGCAGCCGAAGACCTGGGCCGACGTGATCGCCGCCGCCAAGAAGATCAAGGCGAAGCTGCCCGGCGTCACCCCGCTCAACCTTTACACCGGCCAGGCGGGCGGCGAGGCGTCGTCCATGCAGGGCTTCGAGATGCTCCTGTACGGCACCCCGGCCGGCGACAAGTCCCTCTACGACGCCTCCCAGAAGAAGTGGGTCGTGGGCAGCCAGGGCTTCAAGGACGCGCTGGACTTCGTGCACACCCTCTACAGCCAGGGGCTCGGTCCGGCCAAGGAGCAGGCGCTGGGCGCCAACTTCGGGACCGCCGTGGGCACCGAGCTCATCCCCGAGGGCAAGCTGGCCATCGACATCGACGGCTCCTGGATGCCCAACAACTGGAGTTCCGCGGCGGCCAAGCCGTGGAAGGAGTGGCAGTCGGTGATGGGCACCGCGGCGATGCCGACGCAGAACGGTCAGGCGCCCGGCAGTACGAGCATGTCCGGCGGCTGGGCCTGGTCGATCCCGGCGAAGGCCAAGAACCCCGACCTGGCCTGGAAGTTCCTGTCGACCACACTCCAGACGAAGACCAACGCCGCCAAGTGGAACGCGACCAACGCCAACATCGCGGTGCGCACGGACGTCGCGTCGGACCCGACGTACCTGAACTCGGTCCCGACCAACAAGTTCTTCACGGAGCTGGTCGCCGACACCCACTACCGGCCCGGGCTGCCCGAGTACAACCAGGTCTCGACCGCGATCCAGAAGGCGATGGAGTCCGTGACGACCGGTCAGGCCTCCGTCGACAAGGCCGCCTCGACCTTCGATAACGATGTCAAGGCGGCGGTGGGCGACGACAAGACCGCGGAGGGCACTTCGTGACCACCCTCGCTCCGGCGCCTCACGGGACCGGCGGTCACCCCCGCCGGTCCCGCGGGGCGCCCGCCCCCGCCGTCCGCTCGCTGCTGCGCGGCCTGCCGACGGTCCCGGCCGTGGTCCTGCTGGCGGTGTTCCTGGCCGGTCCGATCGCGTACTGCGTGTACTACGCGTTCACCGACATGCAGCTCACCGGGGCCGCCGGCACCCACTTCGTCGGCGTCGACAACTTCACCAGGGCGTTCAAGGACACCGACTTCCTGAACGCGATGTGGCTGACCCTGCTGTTCGTGGTCGGCTCCGCGGTCATCGGCCAGAACACCCTCGGGCTCGCGCTCGCGGTCCTGATGCAGAAGGCCACCCAGCCGGTACGGGCCCTCGTCAACGGCGTGGTCATCGCCGCGTGGGTGCTGCCCGAGGTGGTCGCCGGCTATCTGATGTACGCCTTCTTCTACGACCAGGGCTCACTCAACTCGCTTCTGGACGCGGCACATCTGCCGGACCAGAACTGGCTTTACACGACGCCGATCCTCGCGGTGTGCCTGGCCAACGTGTGGCGCGGCACCGCCTTCTCGCTGATGGTCTTCACCGCCGCCATCAACGACGTACCGCAGGAGCTGGTGGAGGCCGCCGAAATGGACGGCGCGGGCCCCTGGCAGCGGCTGTGGCGGGTCGTGCTGCCGGTCATCAGGCCCTCGATCCTGACCAACCTGATGCTGATCACGCTTCAGACACTCTCCGTCTTCGGGCTGATCTACACCATGACCCGCGGCGGCCCCGGCAACAAGAGCGAGACACTGCCGATCTTCATGTACCAACAGGCCTTCCAGAACAGCCTGATCGGCTACGGCACCGCCATCGCCCTCGTCCTGCTGGTGGTCGGCGCCCTCTTCTCCGTCGTGTACATCCGGCTGCTGAAACTGGAGGACGACTGATGGCCGCCGTCGCCACTCCCCCCGCCCCGCCCGTCTCGAAGACGGTCCCGGCACCCGCCCCTCGGCGTCCGCGCCGGGTGCGTCCCGGTCGCCTCGCGATCAACCTCGTCCTGATCGCCGTGTCGGTCCTGTACGTCCTGCCGCTGCTGTGGATGGTGCTCGCCTCGGTGAGCGACACCAACTCCTTCCGGCTCAAGTGGCCTTCGGCGCTGACGCTCGACAACTTCGACGCGGTACTCAACGTCGACACCACCTACCGGCCGATGCTCAACAGCCTGCTGCTGTGCGGCTTCGGCACGGCGGTGACCGTGGTGGCGTCGGTCCTGTGCGCCTACCCGCTCTCGCGTTACCGGTCCCGGGTGCGCCGACCGTTCCTGTACACGATCCTGTTCTCCACCGGACTGCCCATCACGGCCGTGATGATCCCCGTGTACAGCATGTTCGTGCAGGTGAACCTGATCGACTCGATGCCGGGCACGACCCTGTTCCTGGCCGCGTCCGCGCTGCCGTTCGGGATCTGGCTGATGAAGAACTTCATGGACGGCGTGCCGATCGTCCTGGAGGAGGCCGCCCGGATCGACGGCGCGAACACCATGCAGGTCCTGTGGCGGGTGGTGCTGCCGCTGATGCGGCCGGGTGTCGTCGTGGTCACCATCTTCACGTTCATCGGCATGTGGGGGAACTTCTTCGTCCCCTTCATCCTGCTGCTGTCCCCGGAGAAACTCCCCGCGTCCGTCAGCGTGTTCACCTTCCTCTCCGCCCACGACCGGACGCAGTACGGGCAGCTGTCGGCGTTCTCGCTCCTCTACTCGCTGCCCGTGGTGATGCTCTACCTGCTGCTGGCCCGCAAACTCGGCGGCGGCTTCGCGCTCGGCGGCGCGCTCAAGGGCTGACCCGGACTCGTTCCCCCCACCTCGTAGTACTCGCACGGAGACGGACACCTGATGCACAACGACCGTGAAGTCACCGAACAGCGGCTGGCCCGCGTGCTCAACGAGCGGATACGCCCGGCCGTCCATGCCCGGTCCGTCCCTCTCCATGTGGAGATCTGGAACGCCCCCGGCGAGCCGGTCCCGGTCCCCGAGGGCCTGGCCGCTCCCTACCGGCCGGCCCGGGTCGGCGACTGGTGGGGTCCCGCCTGGTCCACGAGCTGGTTCAAGGTCAGCGGGACGATCCCGGCCGACTGGGCCGGCGAGACGGTCGAGGCCGTACTGGACCTGGGGTTCGCCACCCACTCCGCAGGCTTCTCCGCCGAAGGGCTGGTCTACCGGCCGGACGGCACCGCGGTAAAGGCCCTCAACCCGCGCAACACCTGGCTTCCGGTGACCGAACGAGCCGCGGGCGGTGAGGAGTTCGCCGCCCACATCGAGGCCGCCGCCAACCCGGTCGTCATGCACACCGCTCCCGGCGAGCTCACCTTCGGCCCCACGTCGGTGGGCGGCCGGGCACCGTGGCTGGGCGACCCGGCCGCGGACCCCGGCGCACCCCTTTACCGGCTACGGCGTCTGGACCTCGCCGTGTTCGACCGGGAGGTCCACGAACTCGTCCAGGACCTGGAGGTGTTGGAACAGCTGATGCCCGAGCTGTCCCCCGACACCCCGCGCCGGTGGCAGATCCTTCGGGCGGTCGAACTCGCCCTCGACAAGATCGACCTGCAGGACATCAGCGGCAGCGCGGCCGCCGCCCGGGCCGTCCTCGCCCCCGTGCTCGCATCGCCCGCGCACGCGAGCGCGCACCGGATCTCGGCGGTGGGGCACGCGCACATCGACACCGCCTGGCTGTGGCCGCTGCGCGAGACCGTGCGCAAGGTGGCCCGGACGGTCTCCAACGTCACCCACCTCATGGACGACCATCCGGAGTTCAAGTTCGTGATGTCCCAGGCGCAGCAACTCGCCTGGCTGAAGGAGCACCGCCCCGAGGTGTACGCACGGGCGCAGGAAAAGGCGAAGACCGGGCAGTTCCTGCCGACCGGCAGCCTGTGGGTGGAGCCCGACACCAACATCAGCGGCGGCGAGGCCCTGGTGCGCCAGTTCGTCCACGGAAAGCGGTTCTTCCTGGAGGAGTTCGGGGTCGAGACCGAGGAGATGTGGCTGCCGGACACCTTCGGCTACAACGCGGCCCTGCCGCAGCTGATGAAGCTGGCCGGGGTGAAGTGGTTCCTGACCCAGAAGATGTCCTGGAACACCACCAACAAGTTCCCGCACCACACGTTCTGGTGGGAAGGCATCGACGGCACCCGGATCTTCAGCCACTTCCCGCCCGTCGACAGCTACAACGGCGACCTGTCCGGCGCCGACGTCGCCCACAGCGTGCGGAACTTCCAGGACAAGGCCGGCGCGAGCCACTCCCTCATCCCCTTCGGCTACGGCGACGGCGGTGGCGGTCCCACGCGGGAGATGCTCGCGCGCGCCGACCGGCTCAGGGACCTGGAGGGCTCGGCGCGCGTCGAGATGGAGGGGCCGGTCGACTTCTTCCGGCGCGCGCACGACGAGTACGAGGCCAACGGCGGCGCACCGGTGTGGTCCGGGGAGCTCTACCTGGAGTTCCATCGCGCCACGCTGACCAGCCAGCTCGCCACCAAGCAGGGCAACAGGCACAGCGAACACCTGCTGCGCGAGGCGGAGTTGTGGGCGGCGACCGCGGCCGTACGGCACGGGCAGCCGTATCCGTACGACGCCCTGGACCGGCTGTGGAAGACGGTGCTGCTCCACCAGTTCCACGACATCCTGCCCGGGACATCGATCGCCTGGGTGCACCGGGAGGCCGAGGAGACGTACGCGGCCGTGGCCCGGGAACTGGAGGAGCTGATCGGCGCCGCTCAGGGGGCGCTGGCCGGGGATCCTGGAGGCCCGGTGGCGGGAGGCACGGTGGTCTTCAACTCCGCGCCGCACTCACGGGGCGGTGTGTCGGCGTTCGGCGCCGGCCCGCGCCCCGAGGCCGTCGCCGTGCCGGTGCCGCCGGTCCCGGACGCGGACGGGTTCGTCCTCGACAACGGTCTGGTGCGCGTCGTGGTGGACGCCCGCGGTCTGATCACCTCCGCCTACGACCACACCGCCGGACGGGAGGCACTGGCTCCCGGGGCGGTCGGCAACCTGCTCCAGTTGCACCAGGACTTCCCCAACCAGTGGGACGCCTGGGACGTCGACGTCTTCTACCGCAACAGCGTGCGCGACCTCACCGATGCCGAGTCCGTCACGGCGACCGCCGACGGTGTCCGGGTGGTCCGGGTCTTCGGCGCGTCGAGGATCGAGCAGACCCTGACGTTGCCGACCGGGTCCCGCGTGCTGGTGATCGACACGGTTGTCGACTGGCACGAGCGGGAGAAGTTCCTCAAGGCGGCCTTCCCGCTGGACGTCCGGGCCGCCCACTCCACCGCCGAGATCCCCTTCGGACATGTCGAGCGGCCCACGCACACCAACACCAGCTGGGACGCGGCCAAGTTCGAGACCTGCGCCCACCGTTTCCTGCACGTCGGCGAGCCCGACTGGGGAGCCGCCCTGGTCAACGACTCCTCGTACGGCCACGACGTCACCCGTGACGTGCGCCCCGACGGCGGTACGACCACCACGGTCCGCCTCTCCCTGCTGCGCGCCGCCCGCTTCCCCGACCCGGACCAGGACCAGGGCACCCACCGGCTCGGGTACGCGCTGGTGATCGGCGCCGATGTCACCGACGCGAGGCGCGAGGGGTACCGCTTCAACCTGCCCGAGCGTGCGGTGCCGGGCAGTGCGACGGTCGCCCCGCTGGTGTCGGTGGACCACGAGGGCGTGATCGTGGAGGCGGTCAAGCTCGCCGACGACCGCAGCGGGGACGTCGTCGTACGGCTCTACGAGTCCCGCGGCACCCGGGCCGCGGCCACACTCACCACCGGCTTCCCGCTGGCCTCTTCCCTGGTGACCGACCTGCTGGAACGCCCCTTGGACGATCCGTCGAGCCACCACCATCTGGTGGACGGTGTCCGGTTGACGCTGCGGCCGTTCCAGATCCTGACACTGCGGTTGCGGCCCGCATCGCGCGACTGAGGCTCGCGCGAGCGCGGGTCAGGTGGCGAGGAGGCCACCGTCCATGTGCAGGTCGTGGGCGTTGACGCCGGTGTTGCGGAGCAGGAACTCGGTGGCGTCGGCGATCTCGGCCATGGTCACCAACCGTCCGATCGGCGTCTGGGCCGAGTGCGGCGGGTCGGGAACGTCCCGCCACTTCGGGCTGTCGCCGATCAGGCCGGGGTGCAGGGCGTTGACGCGGTGGGGGGCCATCTCCACGGCGAGGGTCCGCACCAGGCCGGTGATACCGGCGTTGAAGGTACTGACGATGGTGGAGCCGGGGTACGGGCGTTCCTTGGCGAGCCCGCCGAAGAGAACGACGGAGGCGCCGGGGTTGAAGCGCTCGCGCAGCACACGGACGGTCTCGGCGTAGCCGACGAGCTTCATGGTCACGGCCGCCACCGCATCGGTGACGTTGAACTGCGCCAGCGAGTTCGCCGCCTGGCCGACCGCGGTGATGACGACGTGGTCGACCCCGGTCACGTCGGCCAACGCGGCACCGATCGTCTCCGGTCGGCCGAGGTCGAGGGCCAGCCCTCGCGTGCCGGGGCCGATCCGGGCGGCGGTGTCCTCCGCCCGCGCCTTGTCCCTGCTGGTGACGACGACGTCATCGCCGCGGTCGGCGAAGTGCCGGGCGATCACTTCGCCCAATCCGCCACTGCCGCCTACGACGAGTGTGCTGGTCATATGGTGACCGTCCTTCAGCTGCCGGTTGGGCGTGTACCCAACTCTTAATATCCACTTGGATATTAACCATAGCGGCGCCGGTCCTCGACGCCCGGGCCGGAAGTACAGTGATCACATGGAAGAGGGCGCCGCGAAAGGCCGCGAAGAGCCGGGGGGTCCGCCGCGCAGACGCCGGCGGGACCCCGAGGGACACCGGGCCGCCATCCTGGACGCGGCACGCCACGCCTTCGCCGAGCGCGGTTACGCCCGCACCACCCTCAGGGACATCGCCGGGCGGGCCGGTGTCACGCACGGTCTGATCACCCGTCACTTCTCGTCCAAGGAACGGCTCTTCCTGGCGGCGGTTCCGGGCAATCGTGATCTGGAGCAGTCGGCGGCCGGGGACCCGGCGACACTGCCCGACCGGATCGCCGACGCCTTCGTACGGCGGATGGAGACCGACGCCGTGGGCGACCCGCTCGTCGCCCTCGTACGGGGTGCCGCGTCGGACGAACGCGCTGCCGCCGACCTCCTGTCCGCGATGCAGGAGCGCAGTGCCGCCGTCTACGGGTCCGTGCTCTCCCCGGACGGGACGGCGACGCGGGACGACGACCTGGACGCCCGGGTGGCGCTCGTGGGGTCCTTGATGATCGGAGTCGCCTTCAGCCGGTACATCGCGCGCACCGACCCGCTCGCCTCGATGCCGCCGGAACAACTCACCGCATATCTCACGAGGATGCTGCGGCACATCCTCGTCGACTGAGACCGCCGCACAGGGCCCGAGGTCGCCGTGATGCGCGCGCCGGAACCGGGACGCCGCGTTCTTCGAAACCGATTCGCCCCTGACGCTCGTCCTCCCCACCGACCACACCACGCGGGGCCGATCCACGTCCCGCGCCAAGCAGTTCAGGGGGAAACCGCCATGCCGATCCGCGCCGCCGGATCCACCCGTCCCCGAACGCGCACGGCCGCCGTCGTCACCACGGCCGTGCTCGCCGCGGCCGCGCTCTGGTCCACCGCCACTCCCGCCTCCGCGATCAAGGGTGGCAATCCGGCCACGACGAAGGCCCGGCCATACGCCATGTTGATCGAGTTCGAGGGCAGGCAGTTCTGCGGTGGCACGCTCGTCGCGCCCACGAAGGTGCTCACGGCCGGCCACTGCCTGGAGAGCGCGGGTGACGTGTCCACACTGCGGGTCATCGGCGGCCGCACCCGGGTGGACGGCACAGATGGCACGGTGCGAAAGGTCACCTCGGCCCGGATGGACTCGCGTTACGGCGGGCCCGGTTACGCCTACGACGCCGCGGTCCTCACCCTGGACCGGCCGATGCCGTACCGGACGATCCCGGTGACCGGCTCCAGGGACGGCAAGCTGGTCGCCGAGGGCCGGAAGGCCACCGCGCTCGGCTGGGGACGCACCGGACCCGGCATCAGCGGAACGAGGCTCAAGCAGACCACGCTGGTCCTGTCCCCCGTCGCCGACTGTCAGCCGTACACCGACCCCGAGACCGACCCCGCCACGATGCTGTGCGGCATGCCCCGCCCCGGCACCACCGACAGCATCTGCCCCGGAGACTCCGGCGGGCCGCTGATCAGCGGCGGCAAGGTGGTGGGAATCGTGTCGTCCGGCAACAAGTACTGCGACGAGCAGTTCCCGGTGTCCGTCTTCGTCCGCGCGGACTCGGTCGCCACGGATCTGGGCATCCCCACCCACTGACGCCCGAGCCGGGCTCGTGATCGACCGACGTCACACCAGCCCGGGCCGCTTCCACTCCTCGCCGAGGACATGGTGGTCGAGGAAGTTCAGGGCGGTCTCGTACACGAGGCGCAGGTGGTTCGGGGCTCCGATCCCGTGGCTCTCGTCCGGGAAGTACAGGAACTTAGCCGGTACACCCTGGCGTTGGAGGTCGTGGTGGAGGGCCAGGGACTGGCCCACCGGGACCCGGTAGTCCTTGCCGCCGTGCACGATCAGCATCGGTGTCGTCAGGTGCTCCGCGTCGAGGTGGGGCGAGTCGGCCTCGTAGCGTTCGCGCCGGGTGCGCGGGTCGCCGTAGATCTTGCGGAAGTACGTGTGCATGTCGGTGTCGCTCTGGAAGACCTCCATGTTCCACATCCCGGCGTGTGCGACGACTGCTCTGAAGCGGTCGGTCAGGGTCGCGGCGCGGCCCGCGAGATAGCCGCCGAAGGACCAGCCGGCAAGGGCCGTTCGGCCCGCGTCCAGGTCGGCGCGGGCCAGCGCGGCGTCGGTCAGGGCGATGACGTCGCGGTAGGGCCGGCCGCCGTACTGGCCGCGTCCGCGTGCCTGCATCTGCTGCCCGTATCCGGTGGACAGGGCCGGATCGGGCAGGAGTACGGCGTAGCCGCGGGCCACGAAGGGCCAGGGGTTCCACTGCCAGGGCCAGCCGCTCCAGGACGACTGGGGTCCGCCGTGCGCCTCGACGAGGAGCGGTGACGGGTCGTCGGGCCCCGCGCCCTCGGGCAGGATCAGCCAGGCGCGGAGTGCGAAGCCGTCGTCCGCGGTCGTGTGCACCTCGGTCAACGTGCCGGGGAGGGGCCCGAGGTCGCCCGGTGCCCTGAGAACGGTGGGCTGCTGGTCGGGCTCGGTGGCATCCAGGCGGGCTACCTGGGGCGGACTGTCGAGCGCGCTGCGCAGGGCGTAGAGGATGGACCCGTCCGGCGTCACGCAGAGGGAGGAGTACGCGCCGGAGGCGGTGAGCCGGATGACCGTACCGTCCGGGTCACGGCGGAAGACCGGGCAGTGGCCCCGCTCGTCGCCGGTGAACCACAGCGTGGCGTCCCCGGCGACCGGAGAGGGTATCGCCCGTCCCGGCCAGGGCCAGTTGTCGAAGTCCGGCAGGAGATCCGTCTCTTCGCCCGATACGGGGTCGAGGGCGACGAGGGTGACCCGCCATTCCGTGTCGTACGTCTCCTCCCGCTGGCGTTGGCAGATCAGGCGCGTGCCGTCGGCGGTGAAGACCGGGCGGTGGTACTGGTGACCCGGCAGGGAGAAGGTGCGACGCTCCATGCCGGTCGCCGCGTCGGCGATCACCACCGCGTTCGTGTCCGGGGCGGTGCTCGTCGGGGCCCGCGTGTAGGCGACCACCGACCCGTCCGGGGAGAGGGCCATGTCCCCGGCCCCGGCCAGGCCTTGGCCGCCCGCGTCGACCGGCGGGGCTTCGCCACGACGGACGAAGGTGTGCGGTTCGGCGGGGCCGAGGTCCACGCCTCCGGCTCGGGTGGGGGTCGCCTCGTACAGGACCGCGGTGACGCGCGCCCGATGGCGCTCGTGGAGCAGGGCGGCGTGGGTGGCGGCATCCGCAGCACCTGGCAGGAGAGCGGCTGTCCAGGCGAGCGCGGACGCACGGGGGGCGGCGGTCAAGGCGGTCATACCGCCCGGGTGGTGGGCGATCCGCTCGGCCTCACCGTGCTCGGACAGCGCCCACAGCGCGGCTCCCGGCGGCTCGTGCGGGCCACGTTCGGAGAGGAACAACAGGCTGCCGTCGGCGGTGAAGGCGGGGGCGAAGTCGCCCGGGACGGATCCGGACACGAGACGGGCCTCGCGCTCGCCCGCCGGATCCACCTCCCACAGTTCGGACACGTACCGCGTGCCCTCGTCGTCCAGGGTCTGGACGGATGCGATGAGGCGGGTGCCGTCGGGAGCGAGGGCCAGGTCTGTCAGGCGCGGTTGTTGGACGAGGCGGTGGTGGAAGGGGCTCGGGGCGTTGACCATGGTGATCATCCTGCCCATGAAGGAGTGGGTTCCAGACTCGTCCCCTCGTTACGGCTCATGCGGAGAATGAGGCTGGGGTTGGTGTCAGCGCGGTGCGGTGCCGTGGACGATGATCGGTGGATGCGCCCGTTGAAGCACGGCTACACCAACCGCACTGTCGGCGACGGATCGATGGTGGAGAAGACCTACGAAGGGCCCGACGCGGGGATCAGGCGTGCGCGGGAGTACGCGTTGTTGACCAGGTTGCAGGGGAAGCTGCCGGTACCTCCGGTGCGTGGCCTGGACGACGGGGTCCTCACACTCGGGTTCGTGGCCGGTGCGCCGGGACAGGAACTGGTGGAGGCAGGTCACGCGGCGCAGGTCCTGGACGCCTGCGGGTTGGTCCTGCGTCGCATCCACCAGATCGCGCCGAGCGTTCTCGCGGCCGGCACGCACGATGCCGACAAGGTACTCGTCCACGGGGACTTCGGGCCCAACAACGTGCTCCTGGACCCGGTGTCCTTCCAGGTCACTGCCGTGGTCGACTGGGAGTTCGCCCACCTTGGTGACGCGGTCGAGGATCTGGCCTGGTGCGAGTGGATCGTGCGGATGCACCACGCCGAGCACCACCAGGAGCTCGACCACTTCTTCGACGCGTACGGCGGGACCGTGCCCGCGTGGCCGGTTCGCCGAGCCGCCATGCTGTCCCGATGCGCCGAGCTGGAGCAGTTCTGCCACCGAGGAGATCCGAACGGTCCAGGGGTGAGGCAGTGGCAGGAGCGCGCCGCCGAGACGGCGGGCTGGCAGGAGTAGCCCGGTGCCGGCCCGACACGGTCGTACCCGACCCGGGACAGCCGGCATCCGCCCAACCCGTGCCCGTGCACGGCAACTTCATGACGCACACCACCACGCCGTCAGGTCGAAGCCTCGACGGTCCGCGAAGGCACTGCGCAGGGACGCAGCACCATGAGCGAGTCCTCCAAGGTCGCCATCATGGCAAAGGGGAACCGGTCGAGCTCAAGACAGAGCGCGACGTCGTCAGGATGGACTCCTTGACGCACACCCTCCGCCAGCTCGGCGGCGGCGCGTGACTCGCCGGCCCGGCGGAGGAACTCGGCTGCGTCCGTGCCGGCCCCGGTGGCCCTCCGAGCGATGTACTGAGCGCAGGCCAGATCCTCCTCGGCCTGCCCGTCCTCGCCGGTCACCACGAACGTGACATCAGCGCACTTGCGGGTCTGCAGGAGTCGAGCCGTCGCCCCCGCCACGACGAAGCTCGCACACAGCACCAGCGACGCCTCCTTGACCGCGAGGGCGCCGACCGTGCCGGCCGTGGTCTTCTGCACGACGGTCCGTCCGCCGAGGTCGAGGGAACGCAGCAGGCCCGGCGAGTTGACGGTGTCGAACCCGGCCGCGGGCGGACCGTCCTTGAGCGCCACCCAGTCCGGATGGCGGCGCTTGAGTGCCAGGGCCTCGTCCAGCGACTCGGCGAGAACGATCCTTTCCGCCCCCTGGCCAAAGGCCCAGGCAGCCACCGTGAAAGCACGCATGACGTCGACCACGACGGCCACGGGCGGGGTGTCGACCAGCTGAGCGATGCCAAGGAAACGAGCGTCCATCCGGCCATGATCGCGCATGCCCGAACCGAATGCCCCGGAAAGCAGCACGCCCGCCGCCGAACTCGCCGGCATGATCAGCGCCGACGTCCAGGCCGGCGGTCGCCCAGGAACCGACGGCCTCCACGTCAGGAACGTACAAGACTGGCGGAGTCCTGGCGCGGCAGGCTCGAAGCACCGGTTGGAGGGCCTGAGAGGCCGCTCCTGGTTGCCGGCCCTTGAGGAGGGATGCCCGATGTCCGAGTCCGCTGTTCCTGTCAACCTCGCCGACAAACTGGCGCAGTTCAGCGAGCTGTGGTCGCAGAAGAAAGTAGCCGCGCTCAACGACTACGAGGTCAAGCTGGCCAAGCTGAAGGGAGAGTTCGTCTGGCACACCCACGAGGACACGGACGAACTGTTCCTGGTCATCAGCGGGCGGCTCACCATCCAGCTCAGGGATGGCGACGTGGTGGTGGAACCCGGCGAGTTGTTCGTGGTTCCCCGCGGAGTCGAACACTGCCCTCTGGCAGAGGAGGAGACCGCGATCCTGTTGCTCGAACCGGCGGGAACGATCAATACCGGTGACGCAGGCGGGCCGATGACCAAGGCGGCCGAGCTCCTCGGCTGACATCCAGGGCGTGGCGTCAGGCCGCGGCCTTCTCAAGGGGCGTCCGCATCAGCGGACGCCCCTTTTGCTGCGGATGCGACCCCTCACCAACTCGGCGACCCCAAGCGGTCGCAGAGCGCACACCGCGGCGGCGCTGCGCGGCCACCGCCGATCGCATCGGCTGGTCAAGCGTCACCCGCATAGCTCGAATCTGTGTACGTGCACAATCCAATCCCCCAACCAACCTCTCTCTAACCTCCCAGAAATGCTGCCGACACACGTATTTACAGCGCCAGCAGCACCTCCTACTGTGAACGATCACAGAGCTCATCCACATGGTCATGTCAGACAAGGAGGTCGGGATGACCGTCAAAGGTCCGCGCCGCCTCGTGAGAGCCGCCATGCTCCTGGCGGCCCTCGCCCTGCCCGCATCCCTGCTCACCACGCCCAGCGCCTCTGCCGCCGGTTCGCTCACCATGCTCGGTGCCGATGTGTCGACCGCCCAGCGCGCCCTCGACCTCGGTGCCAAGTACTACGACGCGAGCGGCACCGCCAAGGACCCGCTGGACATCCTCAAGGGCCTCGGCGTCAACTACGTCCGCCTGCGGGTCTGGAACAATCCCGCGAGCGGCTACAACAACAAGGCCAAGGTGCTGTCGTACGCGAAGCAGGTGAAGGCCAAGGGGCTCAAGCTGCTGGTCGACTTCCACTACTCGGACACCTGGGCGGACCCGGGCAACCAGAACAAGCCCGCGGCGTGGGCCGGCCACAACATCAGCCAGCTGCAGACCGACGTCTACAACTACACGTACGACGTCTGCAACAGCCTCAAGTCGCAGGGCACCACGCCGGACAGCGTGCAGATCGGCAACGAGATCAACGTCGGCATGCTGTGGAACGAGGGCAAGGTCGTCAACAACGACTTCACCAACCTCAGTCTGCTGCTCAAGTCGGGATACAACGCGACCAAGGCGTGCAACAGCGGCACCCAGGTGATCATCCACACCGCCGACGCCGACAGTGACGCGAACGCCCGCTGGTTCTACGACGGCATCAAGGCCAAGGGCGTCAGCTGGGACATCACCGGGCTGTCCTACTACTGCCCGTGGCACGGCACGATCGCCAACATGGGCAGTGTCGTGGCCGACATGAAGTCGCGCTACGGCAAGAACGTCATCATCGCCGAGACGGCGTACCCGTTCACCTCGGCCAACGCCGACAGCACCGCCAACTCCATAACAAGCGGCTGCTCGGGCTATCCGCTCAGCTGGCAGGGACAGGCGGACAACTTCACCGCCGTGCAGAACGCCGCCCGCAGCAACGGCGCGATCGGGGTCTTCTACTGGGAGCCCACCTGGTACGCGGTGACCGGCAACGGATGGGACCCGACGAACATCAACAACAGCGGCAACGGCTGGGACAACATGGCCGTCTTCAACTGGACCGGCAATGTGAACCCGAACATCAAGTGGACCCCGTAAGGGACGACGTGAACGCAGGAACGGCACCGCCGCAGGGCGGTGCCGTTCGCCGTTCCCCCGCTTCCCAAGAGCGCCGGGGCGATAATCACCCCCCGCCATGAGGGCAGCGCAGCGGGTCACATTACGCTGGCGTAGCGCCTGACCGAGGGAAGGAAGCCATGGGGGTCCAACTGAACAGCGGATCGGCAGCCGGTCACGGGTCGCTGGAGTCGATGAGTCTCGAACCGCTCATGACCCGCGACTACGAACGGGATCCGGCGATCGTGTACGAGCGTCTGCGCCGGGCGCACGGCCCGGTCGCGCCGGTCGACCTGCTGGGGGTGCCCGTCTGGCTCGTGCTGGGCTACGAGGAGGCGTTCGAGGTTCTCCGTGACGACCACGCCTGGCCGAAGGGGCTGGAGAACTGGCGGGCGCGGCGGGAAGGGCGGCTGCCCGAGGACTGGCCGCTCGCGCCGTCGCTGGACGTCAACCACGTACTGATCCAGGGCGGTGAGGGCTACCGGGGCCTTCGGGTGGCCTGGGACACCGCGCTCCGGCCGTTCCAGGATCCCCGGCATCCGGTGGCCAAGCGGCTCAAGGCGAAGATCACCCGTGACGCCGACGAGCTGATCACGCTGTTCTCGCAGGGCGGGCGCACGGGGTGGGCCGATCTGTCGGCGCAGTTCGCGCGGCCGTTGCCGTTGATGGTGGCGAGTCATCTGCTCGGCTTCCCCGGCTCGCAGCACGACGACGCGCTGATGGACATGTGGCGGGTGCTCGACGCGGGGCCGGACGCGGGGCCCGCCCTGGAGCGGCTGCTGGCGACCCTGTCGGAGCTGGGCGCGTCGAAGATGAAGGAACCCGGCGACGACTTCCCCTCCTACCTGCTCGCCTCCCATCCCGGGCTGAGCGTCGAGGAGTTGTCGCGCGAGCTGATGATGCTGCTCGGGATGACCTCGGACCATGTCGGCATCCTGATCTCCAACACGGTCGTCGAGGTCATCACCGGGAACCTCCCCGCGAGCGCCAGTCTGTCGGCGGGGCTGATCAGGGAGACCATGAACCGGGTGGTGATGCAGAAGCCCCCGCTGATCAACTTCGTGCCGCGGTTCCCGCTGACCGACATGCGGCTCGGCGAGTACACCATCGCGGCCGGCGATCCGGTGTGGGTGTCGGTCGGCGCCGCGCACGCGGACCCGGCCTTCGCGGGCAAGGTCTGCCCCGAGTCGACCATCAGCACGCGGGCACATCTGTCCTGGGGTGCGGGCCCACGGCAGTGTCCGGCCCGGGAACTGGCCGGTGGCGCGGCGGCGATCGGGGTGAGCAGGCTCTTCGAACGGCTGTCCGGGCTGGAGTTGTCGCTGCCCGTCGACCAACTGCCCTGGCGCTCCTCGCCGTTCATGCGGGGTCTGCGGTCACTCCCGGTGCGTTACACCCTTTCGGACGCGATGGCCCTGCCTGCGCCCCCTCCCCCGGCCCTCCCCGCGCCGGTCGGCTCGGCTCCGGCCGACGAGACCGCCGTACGGCCGCGTTCGTCGCTGTGGCGCTACCTCGCGGGGCTGGTGCGCCGGCACTGACGGCCCCTGGAACACCGGAGCGGGCCACGAACTCCTATGAGTTCGTGGCCCGCTCTTCGCGGTAGGGCCCGGTCAGCCGGCCGGAGGTGTGCGGATCGCGGCGATGTCGAACTGAAGGCGTACTTTCTCGCTGACCATGGCGCCGCCCTCGGCGAGCCTGGTGCTGTAGGTCAGGCCCCATTCGGAGCGGTTGATGGTGGTGGTGCCGTCGAAGCCGGCCCGTTGGTAGCCGAACGGGTCGGTGACATGGCCTATGTAGGTGAGTTCCAGGACCACGGGGCGGGTGGTCGCCTTGATGGTGAGGTCGCCGCTCATCCGGTACACGTCGGGGCCGACCGCCTCCACGGCGGTGCTGACGAACCGCATGCGCGGATAGGTCGCGGCGTCCAGGAAGTCACGGCCCACGAGGTGGCCGTCGCGCTGTTCCACGCCGGTGTCGACGCTCCCGGTGGAGATGACGATCTCCGCCTTCGAGCGGGACGGGTCACGGCCGTCGAAGTAGAGGCGGCTCTGGTACTCCAGGAACGCCCCGCGCACGGTCGTCACCATCGCGTGGCGTACGGAGAAGCCGATCCTGCTGTGTGCGGGGTCGATGGCCCATTCCCCGGTCAGGGCCGCCAGTCCAGGATCGGGAAGGACGGCTGTGGCAGTGGCCGACGACCCGGTGGGGGGCTGGGTGACGGCGGCGGGTTCCGTGCGGTCCGCGCGACGGAACGGGGTGCCACGGTTGAACAAGTTCATACATCACCTAATTACTGCACGGGAGTTGTTGCCGCAACCCATGATCTGCCGTCGACGAAATATCCACGCATTCGTCACACGATTCCCGGAAGGTGGGAGGAAATTGGCTAGTCGGCCCCGACGAGAGTGCGCACTTCGAAGTCCTCGTAGGTCTCCTTCGTTTCCGGAGGGCTGAGTATCGAGCCCAGCCAGCCGAGGAGGAAACCGGCCGGAATGGAGACGATTCCGGGATTCTGCAAGGGAAACCAGGCGAAATCGGCGTCCGGGTACAGCGAGGCGGGGGCGGAGGAGACGACCGGGGAGAAGACGACGAGGAGGACCGAGGTGAGCAGACCCCCGCAGAGGCTGAGGAGGGCGCCCTGAGCGGTGAACCGCCGCCAGAAGAGGCTGTAGACGAGGGTCGGGAGGATGGCGGAGGCTGCGATCGCGAAAGCGAGGAAGGCGAGGGTCGCGGAGTTGGCGCCCCAGGAGATCAGGGCGAGCGACATGCCGAGGATGCCGATGACGGCCGCCGAGAGCCGGGCCACGGCCAGCTCTTCCGTCTCCGTCGCCCTGCCCTTGCGGATCACCTCGCCGTAGAGGTCGTGGGCGAGCGAGGAGGCGGCGGCCAGGGTGAGGCCCGCGGCGACCGCGAGGAGGGTGACGAAGGCGAGACAGGACAGCAGGGCGGTCAGGATGGCGCCGCCCAGTTCGTGCGCCAGCAACAGCACGGCCGCGTTCCCCGTGCGGTCGTTCTCCGCGATGGTGTCGCTGCCCAGGACCGCGGTGGCACCGAGGCCGAGGATGCCGGCCGCCAGGCAGACGAGGCTGACCAGGCCCATGGCCCACACCACCGAGGTGCGCAGGACGTCGACCGACTTCGGGGCGAGCAGGCGCATCATCACGTGCGGGAGAGCGGCGAGGCCGAGGACGATGGCCAACTGCAGGCTGAAGAAGTCGAGTTTGCTGGTGGCACTGGCGCCGTAACGCAGTCCTGGCTCCAGGAACCGCGCGCCCTGCCCGCTGTTGTCCGCGGCGGCGGCGAGCAGGTTCTCGAAGTTCCAGTCGAAGCGGTGGAGCACCATCACGCCGGCCACGGTGACGCCGCAGATGAGCATGACCGCCTTGACGACCTGGATGAAGGTGGCGCCGGGCATGCCTCCGATGGCGGCGTAGACGATGACGACGGTGCCGATGACGATGACGCACAGGGTGCGGGTGGCGGCACTGGGTTCGCCGGTGAACTGGGTCAACAGGGCGACGCTGCCGACGAGTTGGGCTACCAGATAGAGGGTGGTGACGGCCAGCGTGCACAGGGCCAGGGCGAGGCGGACCGGCCGCTGCATACGCGTCAGCCGTACGGCCAGGGTGTCGCCGAGGGTGAACTTGCCGGTGTTGCGCAGGGGTTCGGCGATCAGCAGCAGGACCATCATCCAGGCGACCGCGGTGCCGCACAGGTAGAGGAGTCCGTCGTAGCCGGTCAGGGCGACCAGGCCGGTGCTGCCCAGGAGGGTCGCGGCCGACAGGTAGTCGCCGCACATCGCCAGTCCGTTGCGCAGCGGGGACATGGCGCGGTTGCCGAGGTAGAACTCGCCGATCTCGTCGCGTTGGGGTGCGGTGAGCAAGGCGGTGAACAGGGTCACCACGACCACGGACAGGAAGAGCACGAGCGTCAGCTGCAGGCTGAGGCGGTCCACGACGGAGGCGCCGAGCGTCACCATGGGCGGTACTCCTCACCACGGGCGGCGGTGCGTGCCTCGAAGGCGGTGCGTTCGCGTTCCGCGGTCTCGTGGTGACGGGCCAGCCCGCGCAGACCGCGGACCACCGGGGTGACCCGGGTGCGCATGTGCACGAGGTAGCGCCACACGATCACGCCCATCAGCACGAACTGCCCAAGACCCAGCGCGAGTCCGACCGTGAGATGGCCGCTCACGGAGGTGTTCATCAGGCCGGGCACGAAGCTGGACAGCAGGACGTACAGCAGGAAGCCGCCGACGGCGACGGACGTGGCCCGGACACCGAAGCGGCGGTGGCTGCGGCGCAGCGACTGATACGCGGGCTCGCGGGACACCGATTGCCGGTCCGCCGGTTCGGGGCCCGTTTCGTAGGGGGGCGGCGGCCCGCCGAGCCCCGTGGAGTGCCGTGACACATGCACCTTCTTTACTGCCGCGCCGGTCGTGGCATCAATGGCACGCCGGAGTCGTGCTCGTGCGGACTTGTGGGGGGTTTCGTGAATCTGGAATTCACGTGCTTCGAATTCGCGCTTGACGACAAGCCTGGTGAGGCGGTCGGCCGGGGAGTCGGGGGTGGCGACGAGGCCAGGACCGGGATTGTTGCAGCGCCCCCGTTGAACTATCAACCGGCCGGTCGAACCGAATCGGTGAACTGACTCATTCACGTGCTTCGGCACTCGTACTCGCCATCCGGCAGCCTGCGAAAAGGCCGACCTCAGGAATAGGTCTGCACCTTCCCTCCGGCCAGGTTGTCTCAAATGCAGTGCACAGGAGGCGTTCCGCCGCGCGCATGGGCCCTTGTCACGCACGGACTAAGGCCGGCCCCTCGGGACTCACCTCGCGCAAACAGAACGGCGTTGGGCTCGGCCCGCCGCGGGGGCGCTGCCATATTCGAAGGCCACTTCGGAGGTGGCTGTGACACTAGAGGTGACGACGACACGTCTGCCGGACCGCACCGCCGACCGCGTCCTCGCGCTCGAGGCCCGACGGGCGCAGGCCGTGGCGGGGAACGGGCCGAGAAGACGGGGCAAGTTCAGTGCCCGGGAGCGGATCGACCTGCTGCTGGACCCCGGATCGTTCACCGAGACCGGTCTGTTCGTACGCTCCCGGCCCATCGGGGACGGTGCCCGTCGTCCCTACGGCGACGGGGTGATCACCGGGTGCGGCACGATCGACGGCCGTCCTGTCTGCGTGTTCGCCCAGGACTCCACGGTCTTCGGCGGCAGCATGGGCGAGGCCTTCGGCGAGAAGACCGTGGCCCTCATGGATCTCGCCCTGCGGACGGGCTGCCCGGTCATCGGGCTCAACGACGGGGGCGGCGCCCGCATCCAGGAGGGTGTCGTCTCGCTCGCCCTCTACGCCGAGCTGGTGCGCCGCAACGTCCAGGCGTCCGGGGTGATCCCGCAGATCTCCGTCGTCCTGGGCCCGTGTGCCGGCGGGGCCGCCTACTCCCCCGCCATCACCGACTTCACCGTGATGGTGGACGGCGCCTCGCACATGTTCGTCACCGGTCCCGACGTCATCGAGGCGGTCACCGGGGAGCGCACCAGCGCCGAGGAGCTGGGCGGCGCCCGCACCAGCAACTCCCTCAACGGCAATGCCCACTTCCTCGCCGCCGACGAGACGGAGGCCCTGGACACCGTACGGGAGCTGCTGTCGTACCTGCCCGCCAACAACCTGGAGCGGCCGCCGCAGTACGCTCCCCTGCCACCGCCCGCCGACGTGCCGCTCGACGAGATCGTGCCGGACCGGCTCGGGCAGGCGTACGACATGCGGGACATCCTGCGGGCGGTCGTCGACGACGGTGAACTCCTGGAGGTCCAGGAGCTGTTCGCGCCGAACATCATCTGTGCGCTGGCGCTGGTCGAGGGGGCGCCCGTCGGCGTCGTCGCCAACCAGCCCTCGCATGCGGCCGGCGTGCTGGACATCGACGCCTCCGAGAAGGCGGCACGTTTCGTACGGTTCTGTGACGCGTTCGGCATTCCCCTGCTGACCTTCGCCGATGTGCCGGGCTACCTCTCCGGGGTGCGGCAGGAGCAGGCCGGGATCATCCGGCGCGGCGCCAAGCTGCTGTACGCCTACGCCGAGGCGACCGTGCCGAAGGTGACGGTGGTGGTGCGCAAGGCGTACGGCGGCGGGTACGCGGTGATGGGCTCCAAGCACCTGGGTGCCGACATCAATCTCGCCTGGCCCACCGCACGGATCGCGGTGATGGGAGCCGAGGGCGCGGTGGGTGTCCTGCACCGGCGTGAACTCGCCGCCGCCGAGGACCCCGAGGCGCTGCGGGCCCAGCTCGTGGACGCGTACGAGAGCACGCACGGCACGCCCTATCTCGCTGCCGAGCGCGGGTACGTCGACGCCGTGATCGCCCCGCGCGACACCCGTGACCACATCTGCCGTGCCCTGCGTGCGCTGCGCGGAAAGCGCTCCCCGATGCCGGAGCGCCGGCACGGCAACATCCCGCTCTGACCTGCTTCGCGAGGAGACCTGCCCGATGGACAACCGCCGTCCCCCGCTCGCCCCCGCGTTCCGGAGCCTGCCGGAGTACGTACACCACTGGGCCCAAGCCACCCCCGACCGCCGGGCGTTCACGTTCGTCGACCATCCCGCCCCGGATTCGCGTGGCGTCCACCGCACGCTGACCTGGCGCCGCCTCGACGTGCGCGTACGGGCGGTGGCCGCCCGGCTCGCCGAGGAGGCCGAGCCCGGGGCTCGGGTCGCACTGCTGTGCCCCCAGGGGCTGGAGTACGTCACCGGGTTCCTGGCGACGCTCGCCGCCGGCCTCATCGCCGTACCGCTGTATCCGCCCGGTCTGCCGGGTCAGGGGGACCGGCTGACGGCGGTCCTGGCCGACGCACGGCCCTCGGTCGTCGTGACGACGAGCCGACACGTGGGTGAGGTACAGGAGTTGTGCGACCGGGTCGTCGCCGTGGACCAGGTTCCTGACGCCGCCGCGCGAGACCTGGAGCCGGCCGACGCGGAGGTCGCCTACCTCCAGTACACCTCCGGTTCGACCCGTACCCCGGCCGGCGTGGAGATCAGTCACGCCAACGTCGTCGCCAACGCCCGTCAGGCGCTGAGCGCCTACGGTGCCGATGCCCATCCGGTGACGTGCGTGGGCTGGCTGCCGCTCTACCACGACATGGGACTCGTCCTGAGCATCGCCGCCCCAGTCGTGCGGGGGCTGCTGTCAGTACTCATGGACCCGGTCGCCTTCCTGCACGAACCCGCCCGCTGGCTGCGGCTGTTGGCCGCGCATCCGCGCGCGCTGAGCGCGGCGCCCAACTTCGCCTACGACTACTGCGCCTCCGCGGTGACCGACGCGCAGAAGGCGGAGCTGCGGCTGGACGGGGTCGCCGCGCTGATCAACGGCAGTGAGCCGGTCCGCCCCGGCACGGCCGACAGGTTCCAGGCGGCCTTCGCCGGTCAGGGGCTCGTCGCGCAGACCCACTGTCCCTCGTACGGGCTCGCCGAGGCGACCGTCTTCGTCAGCGCCGCCCGGCCCGGGGAACCGTTGCGGCGGTTCGCCCTCGACCGGGACGCGCTCGCCCAGGGGAAGGCGCTGCCCGCGCGCCCCGACGATCCCCGGGCCGTGCTGCTGGCGGGCTGCGGCACTCCGGCGGGGCAGCAGGTCCGCATCGTCGATCCCGCCTCCGGCGACCGTCTGTCCGAGGGTGAGGTCGGTGAGATCCAGGTGCGCGGTCCCAACGTGGGCCGCGGCTACTGGAACCAGGAGGAGCAGACCCGGCGCGTCTTCGGAACCGACGGCCGGCTGCGCACCGGTGACCTGGGAACGGTCCTGGAGGGGCAGTTGATCGTCACCGGTCGGCTGAAGGACCTGATCGTCGTCGACGGACGCAATCACTATCCGCAGGACCTGGAGGCCACCGTCCAGGACACCCATCCGGCCATCCGGCGCGACCGGCTCGCCGCGTTCGGGGTCGCGGGCGGCTCCGGTGAGCGGGTGGTCGTGGTGGCCGAGCACACGCGGACCACGAGCCTCGCCGAGATCGACGTACCGGCTCTGGTGCGGGCCGTGCGTGCGGCCGTCTCCGGACGGCACGGGGTGCGTCTGGCCGACGTCCTGCTCGTCCCGCCGGGCACGGTGCCGCGGACGTCGAGCGGCAAGGTGTCGCGGGCGCTGACACGTGAACGGTATCTGACGGGTGTGTACGCGGCGGACGGCGCCGCGTGAGGGCCGTGGACGCGGGTGCGGTACGCCGCCTGGTCGCGGAGCGGGTCGCCGCGTGGACCGGTACCCACGTCGCGGAGGTCGCGATGGACCGGCCGCTGGCGGATCTCGGCATGTCCTCGCGGGACGCGGTCGTGCTGGCCGGGGAACTCTCCCGGCTGACGGGACGGGAGCTGCCGGCGACGTTGCTGTGGGAGGCGCCGACCGTGGAGGCTCTGGTGGCGCACTTGTGCCGCACGCCGTCGCCGACCACGCCGTCGGTGCCCGCCGTGGTGGCTCCGCCCACCTCGGAGCCCATCGCCGTCATAGGGCTCGGCTGCCGTCTCCCCGGCGGCGTGCACGGCCCGGCCGACTACTGGCGACTGCTGACCGACGGCGTCGACGCGATCGGACGGGTCCCCGAGGACCGTTGGCGCGACTTCACCCCCTTCCCGCCCGAGGACGCGCTCCCCCACGGCGGCTACCTCGACGACATCGCCGGGTTCGACGCGGACTTCTTCCGGATCACCCCGCGCGAGGCCGCCGTGATGGACCCGCAGCAGCGGATCCTCCTGGAGGTCGTCCACGAGACCCTCGCCCATGCCGCCGTCCCGGCCGCGTCCCTCGCGGGCACCGCCACGGGTGTCTTCGTCGGGGTCTCCGCCCCGGAGTACGGCTCGCTGACCGGGGCCGACCCGGCGGCCGTCGATCCCTGGGCGCCGGCGGGCGGTGCGCTGAGCGTGACCGCGGGCCGGCTGGCGTATGTGCTGGACACCCGTGGGCCGAGCATGGCCGTGGACACCGCCTGCTCTTCCTCGCTGGTCGCGGTGCATCACGCCTGCGTGAGCCTGCGCACGGGCGAGAGCGACACGGCGATCGCCGCGGGCGTCAACCTGCTGCTCTCCCCCACCGTCACCGTGGCGTTCCGGCGGGCGGGTGCCCTCGCGCCGGACGGCCGGTGCAAGCCGTTCTCACCGGACGCCGACGGCATCGGCCGCGGTGAGGGCTGCGCGGCGGTGCTCCTGAAGCGGCTGTCCGACGCGGAGCGGGACGGCGATCGGGTGCTCGCCGTCATCCGCGCCACCGCCGTCAACTCCGACGGCCGCTCCAACGGCCTCCTCGCCCCCAACCCGGCCGCCCAACAGGCCCTCCTGACCACCGCGTACGCCCGGGCCGGGCTCACCCCCGCCCACGTCGACTACGTCGAGGCGCACGGCACCGGCACCCCGCTCGGCGACCCGATCGAGGCGGGCGCGCTCGGCGCCGTCCTCGGTGCGGGCCGTGACCCCGACCAGCCGCTGCTCCTCGGCTCCGTGAAGTCGAACCTGGGGCACCTGGAGTCCGCCGCGGGCATCGCCGGGCTGGTGAAGACCGTGCTCGCCCTGCACCACGACGTCATCCCGCCCTCCCTGCACTGCTCCGAGGGCAGCGCCCTGGACGACGTGCGGCTGCGGGTGGTGTCCGAGGACGAGCCGTGGCCGCGGTACGGCGGTACGGCCACGGCCGGGGTCTCCGGGTTCGGGTTCGGCGGCACCAACGCCCATGCCGTGCTGGAGGAATGGCGACCCGGCGTGCTGCCCGCGCGACCGGGCGAGGAGCCCGGGGCCCGGCTCCATCTCCTGTCCGACGTGGACGAGGAGCGGCTGCGGGACACCGCGGCCCGGCTCGCCGACTGGCTCCGGACGGCGGCCGCGCATCCCGCCGACGTGGCGCGCACGCTGGCCGGACGGACCGGCCGCGGAGGTGTGCGGGCGGCGGTGGTCGCCCGGGACCGTGCCGAACTCGCGGACGGGCTGGACGCGTTGGCGCAGGGGCGACCGCACGGTCAGGTCGTGACCGGTGAACGTGACCTCGTGGGACCGGGCCCGGTGTGGGTCTTCTCCGGGTACGGCAGCCAATGGGTGGGAATGGGACGCCGGTTGCTGACCGAGGAGCCCGCCTTCGCCGCCGCCGTGGAGAAGCTCGACGCGGAGTGCGGGCTGTCCCTGTACGACCGTCTCGCGTCCGGGAGCGCACTCGACCGGCTGGAGGTGGCCCAGCCCGTTCTGTTCGGACTCCAGGTGGCGCTGGCCGAGTTGTGGCGTTCCTACGGCGTCGAGCCCGCCGCCGTCATCGGTCACTCCCTGGGTGAGGTGGCCGCCGCGGTGTGCGCGGGTGCGCTGGACGTGTCGGAGGGTGCCCGGATCGTCGCCGTACGGGCCGAACTGCTCAGCAGGCTGCAGGGCGGGGCCATGGCGGTCGTCGACCTGGACGACGGTGAACTCGACGTGCTGGCCCGGGACTTCCCCGGTGTGCATGTCGCCGTTCACTCCTCGCCCGGGCAGAAGGTCGTCACCGGTGAGGAACCGGCGGTGGCGCGGCTGGTGCGATGGCTGGAGCGGGAAGGACGGGCGGCTCGGTCCCTGCGGGTCGTCGGTGCCGGGCACTCGCCCCAGGTCGAGCCGCTGCTCGCTGAGTTGACCGAGTCCTTGGCCGACGTGGGAGGCAGAGCGCCCCTCGTGCCGGTCTACTCCACCGTCCTGGACGACCCGCGCGGCGACGGTGTCTTCGACGCCGCTCACTGGGCCGCGAACCTGCGGCGGCCCGTGCGGCTGGACCGGGCCGTCGCCGCTGCCGCCGCCGACGGTCACACCGCCTTCGTCGAGATCTCGCCCCACCCGGTCCTGGCCCGGGCCATCACCGACAACGTGCCCGGTGCCCTCACGATCGGCTCGCTCCGGCGGGAAGCCGACGGATGTGCCGACTTCCTCACGCAGGTGGGGACCTTGTACTGCGCGGGCGGACGGCTGCCGCTGCCGCCGGGGCGGGTCGTCGACCTGCCCGCGCCGCGCTGGAAGCACGTGCGGCACTGGTGGACGGACGGGCGGGGGTCGGCACCCACGAAGACGCGGTGCGAGGTGCCTGCCGACCTTCCGGCAGCGGCGTCCGCGAGAACCCGGGCCGAGGTGCCCGAGGACACCACCGTCGCCGCCCGCCTGTGCCACCACATCGCCGCGGTCACCGGCCACCCCGCGGGCCGGGTCACTCCCGCCGCCGCGTTGGCCGACCTCGGGCTGGACTCGCTGATGGCGGTCCGTGTCCGCACCGCCGTCGAGCGCGAGTTCGGCATCGAGCTGCCGCTGCGCGACCTGCTCGGCGCCACCACCGTGCAAGAGCTGGCCGACCGTGTCCGGCCGGGGCCGGTACGCCCGCTGCGCGTCACCGCCGGCCGTCCCCCGCTCTTCCTCGTGCACGCCGCCGGCGGAACGACCGACGTCTACCGGGCACTGGCCGAACGGCTGGGCGAGAAGCTGTCGGTGTACGGTCTCGAACGCCTCGAAGACGCACCCACGGTGACCGAGAAGGCGCGCCGCTACGCCGAGGCCGTCACCGCCGTCCACCCCGACGGGCCCTGTCTGCTGGGCGGTTGGTCCTTCGGCGGCTTCGTCGCCCAGGAGACCGCGCGGCAACTGACCGCGGCGGGGCGGGACGTGGAGCTCGTGGTCCTCATCGACTCCGTACGCCCCCTCCCCCAGCCGGACCGGACACCGGCCGAACGGCTGCGCGCCCACTTCGAGGGGTTCGCCGGACACGTCCGCGACGCCTACGGTGTCCGGCTCGAGCTGCCGTACGACGACCTCGTCGCGATGGACGACGACGGAGAACGCATCGACACCGTGCTGGAGATCCTGCACGCGTCCGCCGATGTGCCGCCCGCCGCTTTGGAGCATCAGCGCTCCTCCTACCTGGACCTGAGGATCGGCGAGGCCCACCGGCCAGGCCGTCACGACGGGCGGGTGGTCCTGTACCGGGCCACGGAGCCCGCTCCGCACACCGTGCGTGACCCCGCCTACGAACGCGACGACCAGACGCTGGGCTGGGACGAGGTGTGCCCGCGCCTGACCGTCGTACCGGTCGCGGGACACCACCTGTCGCTGCTCGACCCGCCGCACGTCGACGAGATCGCCGCCCGTCTTCGGCGCGAGCTCGCCGAAGTGACCCGCTGAACGTGATCCGAGGAGAGCCGCCATGCACCGTCGCACCACCGGAGTGTCCCGACGTACCGTCACCAAGGCCGCGGCCGGTGCCGGTCTGGCCGTCCTGTTCGGCGCCCGGACCGCCGCCGCACTGGGGTCACGCACCGTCGACGTGTCCGTGTCCTCCGCCGCCCTGGGCCGCAGTGCGCCGGTGCGGCTGATCCTGCCGTCGGGCTTCGGTTCGCAGCCCACCCGCACCTACCCCGTGCTGTATCTGCTGCACGGCGCCCACGACGACTACACGTCCTGGACGCGGGAGACGGACATCGAGGCGTTCACCGAGGGCCGGGACCTCATCGTGGCGATGCCCGACGCGGGGCCCACCGGGATTCCCACCTCCTGGCGCGGCGGGCCCGACTACGAGACCTTCCAGCTGAAGGAGGTTCCGGCGCTGCTCGCCCGGGACTACCGGGCCTCCGGAGTGCGGGTCGTCGCGGGGGTGTCCACCGGCGGCTACGGCGCCATGGCGCACGCGGCACGGCACCCGGGCATGTTCACCGCGGCGGCCTCCTACAGCGGGATCCTCGACACCATGGCGCCCGGTGTCCCCACCCTGATGGACGCCATCGTGGCCCGCGAGAACCTGGTGCCCACGTCGTTGTGGGGCAATCCGTTCCTGAACCTGCTCACCTGGCTCGACTTCAACCCGCGGAACCGGGCCGCGGGACTGCGCGGCACCGCCCTGTACGTCTCCAGCGGCAGCGGGCTGGCGGGAGGCACGGGTGACTGGCTGCCCGAGGCCCTGGAGAGCGCCCTGTGGCCCTCCGCCCACAGTTTCACCGACACGCTCGCGCTGCAGCGCATCCCGGTCACCACACACTTCTACGCGGGAGGAGGGCACAGCTGGGCCTACTGGAAGCAGGAGTTCACCGCGTCGTGGCCGATGCTCGCCCGAGGTCTGGGGGTGCCGCAGTGATGTCGGTACCGTCGGGACACGGAACGCAACGCAGGGGTCGTCCGTCCAACACAGGACTTACCCCTCGCCCCACGGGCAACGGCCCGCGGGTGAGCCGCTTCCGGGTGAAAGGAGGGCCCCCCTTGGCCACCCCCGCCCCGCACGGCGTCCCGGAGGGCCGCGGCGCCGCCGCGGTCCCGCCCGACCTGGCCGAACTGCTGCGCGCCCAGCTGGAGGAGGTCGCCGACGAGGTCGAGGAGGAGGTCCGCCGGCAGGTGCCCGAGTACGCGCGCCCGGCCGACGGCACCTACCGCGAGAACCTCAGAGCCGGCGTGGTGCAGGCGCTGACCTTGTTCGTCGACCACATCGCCGACCCGCGCGGCCGCGGTGACGCGATCGCGGCGACGTACTACGAACTCGGGCGCGGTGAGGCCCTGGAGGGGCGCAGCCTGGACGCGTTGCAGTCCGCGCTACGGGTCGGCGGGCTGCACGCCTGGCGCCTGATGGGCCGTACGGCCGAGCAACTCGGCCTCGACTCCGCGGTGGTCACGGCGCTGGGCGAGCTCGCCTTCCGCACCGTGCACGAGGTCGCGGAGGCGGCTGCGGCCGGGTACTCCGAGGCCCGCGCGCACAACACGGACGAGCTGGAGCGGCGCCGCAGACGCCTGCTGGACCTGCTGCTCGGCGAGGGGCCGGTCGCACCCGCGGCGGTGCAGGACATGGCGCACGGTGCCCGGTGGTCGGTGCCCAGGCAGGTCGCGGTCGTCACGCTCGCGGCCACGCCGGACCACCGGGAGGAGGAGTGGCCGCTGGCCGCCGCGGGGGCACTGGTGGACATGGAGTCGCGGCCGCCCCGGATGCTGATCCCCGACCCGGACGGCTCCGGGCGCTTCGGGGGCCGGGCGTTCAGCCTCGCGTTGCGCGGGCGGCCGGCCGCGATCGGGCCGACGGTGCCGCTCGCCGAGGCCGCCCAGTCGCTGCGCTGGGCCACCCGGGCGCTGGGATTGATGGGACGCGGGATCCTTCCCCGGCAGGGGGTGGTGCGCTGCGCGGACCACCTGTCGACCCTGCTGCTGCACAGCGACGAGCCGATGCTCGACCAACTGCGGGGGCGGGCCCTCGCACCGCTCGACACGGTGTCGGAGGGGCAGCGCGAGCGGCTCGCCGAGACGCTGCTGGCGTGGCTGCTCAGTGGCAGCAATGTGCCCGACGTCGCCGCCCGTCTCCATGTCCATCCGCAGACGGTGCGTTATCGGCTGCGTCAGCTGGAGAAAGTATTCGGTGACGCCCTGCACGATCCAGGCGCCCGTCTGGATCTCATTCTGGCACTCACCACGGCACAAAAGAGCGAGGAGTTTCTGAATTCCCGTCCATAACACCGGGCGCGGTCAAGCGAATAAGTTTCGGGACGTCCTTTCCACAGGCGTATCACACGCCCCACCCTCAAAGGATCCCCATGCGTATTCGCTTGTACCTCGCCGCGCTCTCGCTGGTCGGCGGCGCCGGTGTGGCCACCGTCTCCGCACCATCGGCATCCGCCGCGGCCTGCTCGGACATCGACGTCGTCGCCGCTCGCGGCACGTTCGAGCCGGGGAACCTCGGCCTGATCGTCGGTGACCCGGTGTACTCCGCCCTCCAGAAGAAACTCACGGGCCGGAATGTGACCAGCTACAAGGTGAACTACCCCGCGGACCTTTCCCTCACCTCGGCCGCGCAGGGCAACGCGGATCTGGTGAACCACGTGAACAGCCAGGCAGCCGCCTGTCCGAATCAGCGTTTCATTCTGGTCGGCTATTCGCAGGGCGCGAACGTCGTCGACAACTCCATCGGTATCAGCAGCGCCGGTGCGGTGGTCGGAAGTCCGATCGTGGCCACCATTCCCGCCGCGCTGGAGTCACGGGTGGCCGCGGTGCTGCTGTTCGGCAACCCGATCCGGGCGATCGGCAAGAGCGTCACCGGCACGTACCAGAGCCGCACCATCGACTTCTGCGCCAAGGGTGACCCGGTCTGCGAAGCGGGAGGCAACGACACGCTGGCGCACCTCGGCTACACGGCCAACGCCGACGCGGCGGCGACCTTCGCCGCGGGCAAGGTCTGAGCGACGGCACGCGGAAGGGCCCGGGAGGAGTTTTCCTCCCGGGCCCTTCCGCGTGCGTCGGGCTATCGAGGTGTGCGGGCGAACCCCGTCAGGGCGGTGGACACCGGCTCGGGCCGGCCGTTGTTCTGGACCGGCGCCGCGGTCAGCACGTCGAGGTGCTGGTAGCCGTCCGCGACCACCGGGTGCAGGTCGGCGGGGACCCGGCCGGCGAGCAGTCCGTCGCCCGCGAGGACCGTGAGCGTCGGGTTGGCGGTGAGCCCGTCGGGGTGCACGACGAGCCGCTTCACCTGCGGGGAGGTGGCCAGTTCGAGGTCGGTGACCAGCTTGGTCGGGAAGTATTGCTCGGTGAAGTCCAGCGGCTGAGCGGCCATACTGCGCGCCAGCTCCTGGATGTCGGTGACCTCCTTGCCCGCCGCGGTGAACGGCGTCCCGTCCGACGACCGGTACCCGGGGTCGTCCGGATCGCCGACCCGGTCGTAGTTGCGCCAGGTGTAGAGCGGACCGTGCGGCTCGGCGGGAATGGCCTTGTACTCGGTGCCGAAGAGGCCCGGCTGCGACGAACTGCCGTTGGCCACGGGGAAGTTCTTGTCGGTGATGGGCCCGCCGTCGAAGAAGCCCACGCTGCTCTGGAGGAACGCGAGCGGCACGGACTGATCGTCCATCAGCGAACCGAGGATCGCCTCGTTGGTGAGCCGGAAATCCTTCACCGCTGGTGAGCCGGTGAGGAAGGTGGCGGTGTCCTTGGAGAACAGGAAGCGGTTGGTGGCCTCGATGTTGGTGTTGGCGGGCAGGTAACTCGGCAGGTCGGCCTCGCCGCCCGGATTCTGCAGGGCGCCCACGCCCGCGATGGCGAGCAGGGTCATGGTCTCGGGGTTGAGCAGGACGGGCGCGGACAGCGAGCGCGGGAGCAGTGCGCTGTCGAGTCCGGCCTGGACCACGCCGTAACCGAGGCCCACGTCCGGCAGGTTGGTGTCGTCCGGGATGCTGCCGCTCAGGTCGCCGAGCGAGGTGGAGACGGTGGTGTCGAGGGCGAAGTAGCCGGCGCACTGGTTGTGTCCGGCGTCGGCGGTGGTGGCGGGGTCGCCGTCGAAGTCGGCGGTGGCGAAGTACCCGGTGATGACACCGCCGAGCGAGTGGCCGCCGCACAGCACCTTGTCCTTGCGGACGCCCTGGTCGGGCAACTCGGCGGCGAGCAGGGTGTATTCGTCGCGTACGGTCTGCTCGATGCCGAGCTTCGCCATCCATCCGAGCTTGTCGTTGCCGACGAACCCGGCGAAGGTGCGGCCCTGGACCTGTTTGCCGCGGTAGTAGTAGTCGACGGCGGTGTGCTGGTCGCCGGAGGCGATTCCGGTGCGGTCCTCGAGGCAGTTGGAGCGCCGGTCCAGAGCCCAGAACTCGATGTGCCGGCCCTGCTCGGCGGCGCGGGTCACGGTGTTGCGGGCGACGCTGTCGAAGGCTCCGGCGCCCTCCAGGATGCCCGGTTGGGCGACCAGGACCCGGTCGGCGTCCGCCGAGGACGCGGGCCCCGACGAGGACCGGTAGCGCAGATACGACAGCCACTCGCACGCCTCCGGACGGGCCCCGAAGGACGCCGGAAGGGGTGCCTTCACGCGTACGACGGTCTCGGTCACACCCCCGCTCGTCCCGACGGGGGTCTCGGTCCTCGCGCTGTCCGCGGACGCCGACGGGGTGAACGCCCCGGTGGTCAGCAGCACCGCCAGCGCCGCGACACGGAGCGTCCTAGGGGTTCTTCCTCTGCTGCGACTCGTGTTCATGCTGGGACCGTAGGGCTGCGCGGGCACGCCTCTCGGCGGTTGCTCACAAGAACGCAGGGCCCGGTGGACGCTTTGTCACCAGCCGCAGAGGGGCGTCAGCCGTCGTGCAGGGTACGGCGCGGTGAGCGGTCGTAGGAGTGCCGGTAGAGGGTGGCGAAGCGGCCCGGGTGGTAGAAGCCCCAGCGGGCGGCGATGTCGGTGACCGTGGCTCCGTCCTCGGGGTCTGCGGCCGCCAGCTCGTCGTGGGCGTGGGACAGGCGGGCCTGCCGGAGGTACGCGAGCGGGGTGCTGTCCAGGTGCCGGCGGAAGGCGTACTGCAGCGCGCGGACGCTGATGTGGGACGCCTCCGCGATCTGGGCGACGGTGAGGGGCCGGTCGGCGTGGTCGTCGATGTAGGCGAGGGCGCGGCGCAGTGCGGCGGGGTGGGCGTCCTGGCGCTCGGAGCCGGTGGGGTCGGCGGAGGCCGTGTGGGGGAACGTGGCCAGGACGGTCGCGGCCAGGTGCTGGGCGGCGGTGGAGGCGACGAGCGGCTGGTCGGCGACCGCGGGATCGGACAGCACGTGGTCCTGCACATAGCGGATGGTCGACCGCAGCCGGTCGCCCGCGGCGGGGGTGTGCGGCCGGTGTCCGGTCAGCCGGACCGGTTCCGGGCGCCGTCCGCCCGTGGCACCCGCGACCTGGGTGAGCAGCTCCGGGTCCAGCATGGTGATGTTGTAGCGGGCCGCTTGGATGCGGCCCGCGTAGGACAGTTCCGGAGGAGCGAAGGACACCACGTCGCCGGGGCCGAAGGAGTCCGAGACACCCTGGTAGACGTGGTCCTCGATGGTGCCCTCGTGGACGACGCACAGGCAGATCCGGCCCAGCGGGGTGACGGCGTAGCTCATGTCGAAGTCCAGGTCGAGTTCGTCGACGCTGACCGAGTCGATGGCACTGCGGTGGATCCTGGCACGACTGCTGTCCGAGGTACCGCTGCCGATCCGCATCTTCGCGTAGGCGTGACTGAGGAATTCCTCAGTACGGTCCAGGTCGTCGCTGTCGAACGTCAGCGTCTCCATCGCAGCCAGGTCCTCCCGCTCTCGGCTCGGCTCCTCTTCGCACATACCCGCGAATCCCACGATGCTTCGCGACCGCGTTTCGTTTTCTGTCCTTCCTGGTCACAAGGTGTGCGTCCGGTGGCTCGTCACGGACGGTCCCCTCCGTCGAGGCTGGAGGGATAGCGACCGCGGAGGTCGCCGGGCAACAGAGGAGAGGGCGACAGGACTGCATGCCGCAACACGAAGAGCTGGTTGAGAAGATCGAAGAACTCCAGGAGGAAATCGCCCAGCTCCGGCAGGCTCTCGTCTCGCACGCCGTCGTCGACCAGGCGATCGGTGTCGTCCTCGCCCTCAGCGGTCTCCGTCCCGACCAGGGGTGGGAGGTCCTCAAGACCGTGTCCCAGCGCACCAACACCAAGCTGCGGGACGTCGCCCGGCACGTCGTGCGCTGGCCCGACCTGCGCAGCCTGCCGTCCGAGATCCGCCCGGCACTGCGCATCGCGCTGGCCGAGGCCCACGCGGCGCACGGAGGCCGGTCACTGATACGGCAGGAACAGCGGTGCAAGACCTACGGCAGGGCCCCCTCCGGGAAATCCGAGTGACGGGCGGGGACACCTGTGCGTACCGTTGACCGCATGGAGATCAGCAGCTGTACCCACACCGCAGCCGCGCGAGCGACCAGCTCGCCGGCTGCCGACGCCTGACCTCCCCCACTCCCCCGGCGGCCGGAAACGGACCGCCGGTGCACGACCTCTGGTCGCCGTCTGTTCCCGCGGTCGTTTCCGGTCCCACGAGACCGAAGGACCACTGCCATGGACACGGACCGGACCGTACGCGTCTTCATCGACTTCTACCGCGAACGCGGACACCACCTGATCACGGGCAGCACACTGCTGCCACCGCCCGGCGACCCGGTGCTGTTCACCACCTCGGGCATGCACCCCCTCACCCCCTATCTGGAGGGCCGCCCCCACCCCCGGGGCAGCCGCCTCGTCAATGTGCAGCGCTGTCTGCGCACCACCGATCTCGACGAGATCGGCGACTCCACCCATCTGACGGTGTTCGAGATGCTCGGCTCGTGGTCGCTCGGCGACTACGGCCCCTCGCAGAGCCTGCGCTGGGGCTACGAACTGCTCCGTGACGGTTTCGGCATCCCCCGGGAGAGACTCCACGTCACGGTCTTCGGCGGTGACGAGCAGGTGGGCCCCGACCTCGAATCGCTGCGCACCTGGCAGGAGTCGGGGGTGCCCGTGGAACTCACCCGGGAGGACAACTGGTGGTCCAACGGGCCCGTCGGCCCGTGCGGCCCCGACTCGGAGATCTTCGTGTGGACCGGCGACACCCCGCCTCAGGGCACCCCCACCACGGACCCGCGGTGGGTGGAGATCTGGAACCACGTGTTCATGCGGTACCGCCGCCTCGAGGACGGCTCTCTCCGGCCCCTCGGGCGTCCGGGCATCGACACCGGCATGGGCCTGGAGCGCCTGGTCACCATCCTGCAGGGACATGACTCGGTCTACGACACCGACCTGTTCGAGCCGTGGATGCGACTCTTGCCTCCCCTGTGGGAGCTCGACGAGCCGTCGCTGCGTCTGGTCTGCGACCATCTGCGCTCCGGTGTCGTCGTGATCGGCGACGGGGTACTGCCGTCCAACACCGGCCGCGGTTACGTACTGCGCCGCGTCGTCCGCCGCCTGCTCACCACCCTGCGGCGCGACGACCCGTCCCGCACCCTCTCCGACCTGCCGGTGGAGCTCCTCCAGCACACGCTGGACCACTTCCGTACGAGCTGCGGGACAGGGCTCGTCCATGACGTGCTGCTGGAGGAGGAACGCCGGTTCGACAGGCTGCTGGAGCGGGGGCGGCGCCTGCTGTCCGGGCCGCGGTACCGGGGGCCGCTGAGCGAGGAGGACTACGACTACCTCCACGACACCCACGGTCTGCCCCGCGACCTGGTTCTCGGCCTGCGCCGAGAGGGGTGAGGGCTACTCCGTGCGCAGGGCCGTCGCCGTGCGGGACTTCGCGGCCCAGCCCGCCGGGAGCAGCGCGCCCAGCAGGGCGATGGCGAGACCGGCCAGGCCCAGCAGGAGCAGCTGCGGGGTGTCGTAGACATCGAGGACGGACCTGGGCAGGCCGGTGCCGGCCGCGTGTCCCATCACCGGGAGCACGAATCCGTGCAGGGCGTATCCGGCGGGGACGCCGACCAGACCGCCGAGCACGCCGATGCCGGCCACCGAGGCGAGGACGAGGCTCACGGTCTGCCGGGGTGACATGCCGAGCGCCTTGCACACGCCCAGGTCGTGGACGCGCTCCCGGGTGTCCAGGACGACGGAGTTGAGCACGCCGAGGCCCGCCACGGAGACGAGCATCAGAGTGAGGAGCGCGGCCATCGCGTTCAGGATGAGCACCAAGCCGTCCTGCTGGGAAGGGGAGTTGGCCCGTGCCTCGGCGCCGAGGGGCTCGATCCGCGCGCCGAGCTTCTCGGCGTACGAGACCGCGGAAACGCCCGCTTTGATGTTGACCAGGAACTCCTGAGGCCTGGCTGCGGGGAAGTCCGCCAGGTTCGCCTGTATTTCCAGTTCGCCGCCCGAGCTCTCGAAAGCCACACCGACGATCCGCAGGCCGGCCGATTCCTTCCCGACGGTCACGCGTACGGTGTCGCCGATCTCGGTGCCGGTGGTCTCCAGGAACTGGCCGGGCACGACGACCTGGCCGGCGCCGGTGAGCCAGTGCCCGGAGATCATGGCGTAGCCGCCCCGACGGGAGTCGCCCTGGTAGAGGGTCGCCCGGACGGTTCCGGAGACCCCGGCCACCGTGGCGTCCTGCTGGCCCATGCCGTAGGACGAGGCGGTGCCCGACTGCGCCTTGATGGCGGCGCTCACCTGTGCCGGGTCGGCTGGTTCGGGCTCCGGGGTGCCCGGAGCGGGGACGTGCTCCCCGCCCGCGACGGACGGACCGCCGGTGAAGACGGTCACCGCGGAACGGCTCTCGGGGTCCTGTATGGAACTGACCTCGTTCAGCGAGGAGGTGAGGCCGACGGCGAAGGTCGCCGCGATCGTGCCGAACGCCACCGCGAGCAGCATCGCGAGCGTGCGGACCGGATGCGCGAAGGGGCTGGCGAGACCGTAGGTCACGGCCCTGGGCAGCGGCAGCCGTCCCGCCGCGCGGTGCGCCCACTGGCCGCGTCCGGTGCGCGGGGCCCGGCCCACCGCGATGGCCTCGACCGTGCGCAGCCGCCCGGCCCGCAGCGCGGGCACGAAGGCGGCGATCCCGACGACCAGCAGCGCGCCGGCGGGGACCACGACGTCCACCCACCAGGCGACGGACAGAGTGGCGGTGCCGTACGCCTGCTCCGTGTCGTCGAGGAGCGGCACGGCCAGCAGGTTGCCGAGGACGACTCCCAGCGCGATGCCCACGGTTGCCGGGATGAGCGCCTGGGCCACGTAGGCTCGGACGACTTCGCGTGGGGTGAAGCCGATGGCCTTGAGGATGCCGATCCTGCGGAGGCTGGTGCCGACCGCGCCGCTGATGACGCTGCCGACGATGATCACCGACATGACGATGCCGAGGACTCCGAAGGCGACCAGGAACGGGATCGTCGGGGCGGCGCCGTGGTCGGCGGCTCGCTTGGTGTCGAGGTAGGACTGGGTCCCGAGGAGTGCACCGGACGGGACGGCGGCGAGGAGCTTCTTGCGGTCTGCGGCGATGTCGCCCTTCGAGCCCGCCGAGTCGAAGCGGTAGAGCATCTGGCTGGTGACGGGGTGTTCCTGGGAGGCAAGGTCCCTGACCTGCGCGGGAGTTGCCCACAGGTCGGCGGTCTTGCTGGCCGAGGTGGCGAAACCGACGACCGTGAGAGTCGTGCCGGAGGCTGTCAGGGTGTCGCCCAGCTTGAAGGCGGGTCCCTGGTAGGAGGAGGTCAGCACGACCTCGCCCGGTTTCCTCGCCCACCGTCCGGCCGTGAGGTCCAGGTCGTCGACCTCCGCGTGCGGACCGGTGCGTCCGACCAGGGTCATGGCCGGGGGCCGGTGGCCGGACGAGTCCGTCGCCTCGATGACCGTGGCGGGGTACGGCCCGGCGCTCGCGGTGACGTCGTCCAACTGCCCGGTGGCCCCGAGCTGTTCGGCGGTGACCTTCGCCGGGTCGAACTCGGCGGTGAGGTGGGCGCCCTGCTGCGCGGCGAAGGCGTGGTCGAAGGGAGCGTTGGAGACGACCATGAGGGAACCCGCGACCACGGCGGCCGCCACGGCCATCATCGTGGCGATGGCGATGACGACGGTCTGCACACGGCGTCGGCCCACTCCGGAGCGGACGACACGCAGGAGCGGTCCGGTCATCGCACGGCCTCCGCCCGGGAGTCGAGGGCGACATGGCCGTCGACCAGGTGGACGGTGCGGCTCGCGCAGGCCTCGGCGAGGGCCGGGTCGTGGGTGACGAGCACGATGGTCTGTCCGCCGCGGTGCAGGTCGACCAGCAGGTCCCGGACGTCCTGGCCCGAGGCGCTGTCGAGGGCGCCGGTCGGTTCGTCGGCGAGCAGCAGTGAGGGGCGGTTCACCAACGCCCGTGCGACGGCGACTCGTTGGCGTTCGCCGCCGGAGAGGCGGCCGGGGTAGGCGCGGGCGTGCTTCTGGATGCCCAGCACCTCCATGAGCTCTTGCGCCCGCGCCTGGGTCTTGCGCCGTGAGCTTCCGGTGAGCTGGGCGGGAAGCTGGATGTTGTCCAGGACGGTGAGGTCGTCGAGGAGGTTGAAGAACTGGAAGACCATGCCGATCCGTTCCCGGCGGAACCGGGCCAGGGCGTGCTCGCCGAGCCGGTCGACCTGCTGTCCGGCGACCGTCACGGTGCCCTCGGTCGGCTTGTCGAGGCCCGCGACGAGGTTCAGCAGCGTGGACTTGCCGCTGCCGGAGGGGCCGGTCACGGCGAGGGCCTCACCCTGGGCGACGGAGAGGTCGAGCGGTCCGAGCGCGGGTGCGCCGGCGTTTTCGTAGCGCTTGGCCACGCCCTTCAGTTCGATCACTGCGGTCATGGGAGGTGCCCGTCCTGTCGGTCGTCGGGTCGTGTCCTTGTCGGCGTGGCGAAGGTACGGGCGGGCGGGTTGCGGGCGCGTCGGCCGGTACACCGACATGTGGCCCTCCGCACGGAGGAGCCGGCCTGGGGTCATCCCTGCGAAGTACGCCCGCGGGAGGGCGGGTTGGTCGTCGAGACGGACGCGCGGCCGGGCACGGCACCGCACAATGTGCTCATGGGGACGGAAGACCTGCGCCGATGGCTACGGCAGGTGCGTGTCGCGCTGCGGCCGGAGGCGAAGGGCGCCGCGCTGTCACGGCGGTCGCTGTACTTCGACGTGCTGCTGGCCGTGCTGCTGACGGTGGTCGCCGTGGTGGTCGCGTCGCAGTATCCCGGCGACGGGCCGGTACAGATGTCGCGGATCGAGTACGGGGCGCCGGTTCCGCCCCGGCCCCCGGTTCCTCCGGGCGGGTGGCCCGAGCCACCGGTCGACACATCGCCCTGGAGCCTGGTCGTGTTGTCGGCACTGCCGCTGGCCGCACGGCGGCGGTTTCCGCTGACCGTGTTCGCCGTGGTGGTCGGCGCGGCGCTCGCCATCGGCGACAACGCCTCTTGGATCAACGTCCTGACCTGCGTCATCGGCACCTACAGCGCGGTGACGCACAGCCGGCACCGGGTGGGCGCGATGGTCGGGCTCGTCGTCGCCGCCGTCCTCGCCGGTGTGGCCTTCCGGTCGACGCAGCCGGTGCTGCCGGGGTGGTCGAGTCCCGGGGTGGTGTTGCTGGTGGCGGGCGTGGTGGCCGGCGCGGTCCGGTTCGGGCGGCGGCGCCTCGCGGCCGGCCGGGACCGGTTCGCCGCGCTGGAGCGGGCGCACGGGGAGGCGACGCGCAGGGCCGTGGAGGAGGAACGGGCGCGGATCGCCGCCGAGTTGCACGACGTCGTGACCCACAATGTGAGCGTGATGGTCATCCAGGCGGGCGCCGCGCGCAAGGTCATGGACGCGGCCCCGGAGCGGTCCAAGGAGGCGCTGCTCGCGGTCGAGGCCGGGGGCCGGGCCGCGATGGCCGAACTCCGGCATGTGATGGGCCTGTTGGCCGCGCCGGACACCGGCCGCCCGGACTCCCCCGCCGACGGCCTCGAACCGCAGCCGGGCCTCGGGCAGTTGGCCGCGCTGGTCGACCGGGTGCGGGCCGCCGGGACACCGGTCGGCGTCGCGGTCTCGCTGCCCCCGGAACCGCTGCCGCCCGGCGTGGACCTCACGGCGTACCGAGTGGTCCAGGAGGCGCTGACCAACACCATCAAGCACGCGCCCGGCGCCGAGGCCGTCGTCACCGTCGGCTGGTCCGGCGACCGGCTGGAGATCGAGGTCATGGACACCGGCGGAGTCCGCGACGGGGTGCCCGCCGACGGGAACGGCCGCGGGCTGATCGGTCTGCGGGAGCGCCTCGCGGTCTACGGCGGCGAACTGACGGCCGGCCCGACCCTCGCCGGGGGCTTCCGGATCAGGGCGGAGGTGCCGTGGCGGACGGTATGAGGGGCGGTTCGGCGGGGTGGCTTCGGCGAACGGCACGAACAAGGAGTGGCTGCGTTGGCTGATGGCGTGAACGGCGACAGGTTGCGGGCCGTCATCGCCGACGACCAGGCCCTCGTACGGACCGGGTTCGGGATGATCCTGACCGCGGACGGCATCGAGGTGACGGCGGAGGCGGCGGACGGCGCGGAGGCGGTTGCCGCGGTCCGGCGGACCCGCCCCGACGTCGTCCTCATGGACATCCGGATGCCGGGCATGGACGGCATCGAGGCCACCCGGCGGATCCTCGCGGACGACACCGCGGGCGACATACGGGTGATCATCCTGACCACGTACGACCTCGACCACTACGTCTACGCCGCCCTCACCGCCGGAGCCAGTGGCTTCCTCCTCAAGGACGTCACGCCCGAGCATCTGGTGGCCGCCATACGACTGGTGCGGTCCGGCGACGCCCTGCTGGCGCCCACGATCACCCGCCGCCTGATCGAGCGCTTCGCCCGGCGTGAGGAGGCCGCTCCCTCGGCCGACCCGCGCCAGGACCTGTCCGGGCTGACCCCCCGTGAGCTGGAGGTGCTGCGGCTGCTGGCGACCGGGCTCAGCAACGCCGAGCTCGCGGAGCGACTGTTCCTCAGTCCGACGACGGTGAAGACACACATCGGCCGGATCCTGTCGAAGCTGGAGCTGCGCGACCGTGTCCAGGCGGTGGTCCTCGCCTACGAGAGCGGGCTGATCACACCGGGCGGCGCCGCGGACGGCGCCCTCCGCGACAGCTAGGACATCAGTCCTGCCGCGACCGTCGCCCCCAGCTCCCAGCACGCCTCGATGTCGGTCTTGGCCGGTTCGCCGGTGACGGTCACCGGGTCGGCCGCACCGCGCCAGCCGAGACCCTTCGTGATCGACTCGATGCCGCGCAGGGCTCCGGTGACGTCGTTGCCGCCGTGCACGTAGACGCCGAACGGGCGGCCGCGCGTCTCGTCGAGACAGGGGTAGTAGACCTGGTCGAAGAAGTGTTTGAGGGCTCCGGACATGTACCCGAGGTTGGCCGGGGTGCCCAGCAGGTAGCCGTCCGCCTCCAGCACGTCCGAGGCCGTGGCGGACAGGGCCGCGCGGCGTACGACACGGACGCCCTCGATCTCCGGCGCCGTCGCACCGGAGACGACGGCTTCGAACATCGCCTGGCAGTTGGGCGAGGGCGTGTGATGCACGATCAGCAGGGTGGCCACGGTCGAACACTGCCCGCCTCGGCTTTCGTCCGCAAGCCGTGCCGGGGTCGGGCACTGCCGGGCTACGATGCCCGGACACCGCGAGGGGGGAGCAGGTCGTGGCAGACAAAGGGCAGCGGGCAGCAGCGGCTTTCGACGCGCTGGGGCTGACGTACGAGAAGGCGTTCGCGCGTTCCGAGGCGCACCTGGCGTCCCTGGAGTGGCTGCTCGGGAGGCTCGGCCCCGGTAGCCGGGTCCTGGACGTCGGCAGCGGAACCGGCCGTCCCACGGCATCCACGCTGGTGGCCGCGGGCCACGAGGTGCTCGGAGTGGACGTCTCTCCGGTCATGGTTGAGCTGGCTGGCCGGCAGGTGCCCGAGGCCGAGTTCCGCCACGCGGACATCCGTGAACTGCCGTTGGAGAAGGCGTCGTTCGACGCGGTGTGCGTGTACTTCTCGCTGCTCCAGATGTCCCGGGCGGAGCAGTCGGAGGTGCTGGGGCGGCTGGCGCGGGCCCTGCGGCCGGGCGGGAGCCTGGTGCTCGCCACCGTGCCCGTGGACGTGGAGGACCTGGCGGTCGAGTTCATGGGCCAGCCTGTCCGGGCCACGAGTTTCGCCGCGGAGGACATGCTGGCCGTAGTGCGCGACGCGGGTCTCGCCGTGGAGCACGAGCAGGCTGTGGAGTTCACCCCGGACCATCCCGAAGGCGCCACCGAACCGCATCTGTTCCTGTACTGCGGGCTTCCCGCGTAACAAGAGCGCGCCCGGCACGGGCCGGGCGCGCCCTTCGTCGTCAGCGCACAGCCGCCTGCACGTACGGCACGAGTCTCACCGGCCCCACCAGACCGTGGTCCTGGCGGGCGACCCCGCCGAACACCGTGGGTTGCGCGACCCTGAGCCGGTTGATGAGCGGGGTCGCCACCTCGATCTCGAGCGTGTTCTCACCGCGCCGCAGGAAGGGGCCGAGGTCGACGACGGGGTGGAGCCGGTCGGCCGTGGGCAGGCGCCTGCCGTTGACGCTCACCCGGAAGGTGTCGCTGACCTGCCCCAGCTCCAACTCGGCACCGTGGGACGACGTCCAGCCGGCCGGCAGGGTGACCGTGGCGCGGTACCGGCCGATGCCCGCGGAGTCGGACAGCTCGGGGATCTGCGACCAGGGCCGCAGCGTCTCGAGGGTGACGCCGCGCCGGACGTGATCGGTCCGGGTGGCGTCCGGGCCCGGGTACCAGTCCTCGACCTCCAGCTCCCAGCGGGCCGGTGTGATGGGCGCGGGCACGGCGGGGGTCCTGGTGGTGGAGGTACGGCCCTGTGACAGGCGGGTAGTCCAGGTACCGGCGGTGCGGGCACGCAGGGTCAGCCCTCGGTCGGTGAACAGCACCGCGTCGGCGTCGGTCGCCTCGGCGTGCGCACTGGTGCCATGGCGGTCGCCGAACAGTCCCGGCCGGCCCAGGGCGACGATCGTGGTCTGCCCCGGCTGGAGCGTGACCCGCAGGGTGATGTCGGCCCCGTCCTCGGTGTATTGCGCGAGCCGTACCGCCTCGCCCGTCCAGGGATCGAGCAGATACGGCACGGTCCTGCCGCCGTGGGTGCGGCGCAGGGTGACGTCGTGGTCGATCGCGGCCACGGGCGGCTTGACCGTCTCGGCGTGCTTGCCGTTGCAGAGGTAGTAGAAGTCCGCGTCGGCGGTGACCCGGTGGGCGTTGAGGAGCGTGGACGCGGTGGCGTGCCGTACGTCGGCGCTCACCCCGAGCCCGGCGAGGGCGTCGCCGACCGCCGCCTTGTCGGTGACCCGGACGACGTGGGGCAGCGTGAGCAGCCGGGCGAGGAGGTCGCGCAGCCGGTCCGTCTCCCCCTGGTCCGGGACGCCGGGCGTCAGCGCCTGGTCGAAGGCTCCGAACAGGACGACGGGAAGTCCCGCCTCGGCCAGGGCGAGGATCTTGCGGGCGTCCTCGACTGCGAGGGTGGGGGTGGAGCCGTAGAAGAAGTCACCCTCGACGAACAGGGCTTTGTAGGCGGGGCCGTCGGGGGCGAGCCGGCCGTCCGTGACGGTGGCGGAGGGCAGGTCGAGGAGGGGTCCGCTGAGGAACTGGTGGGTCCAGCCGAGCGGGACGCCGGTGGCCGTGAACCAGGAGGCGCCGATTCCGGTGGCGGTGTAGCCGGTCTGCCGGAACACGGCGACGTCCGCTCTGGCGGTACCGGTCTGGAGCACCTGGTGGACGCGGCCCAGGTATCCGGAGATGTCCTGGACGTGCCGCCAGGTGGGCTGGCGCGGGCCCCACGACTCGCCGTAGCCAGCGGTGCCGTTGTACGGGCTGAAGGCGGCGAATCCCGGCCAGTTCACCCCGGGGGCGGTGGCGTAGGAGAAGCCGTGCACGACGGTCTGGTTGACGCCGGCCGCGTAGGCGCCGCCCATGGTGCGCAGGAAGCGGTCCCAGGTCGTGCTGTACGCGGATCCGTTGTAGGCGCCCGCCTCGCAGGACAGGACTCTCCGCCCGGCCATGTCCCGGCCGCCGGCCAGACAGCGGTAGTCGTCCAGGTTCTTGAAGCCGAGGGACTCGCCCTCGGGGATGTCGAGGATCGCAGCCGAGGCGATGGCGTCCGTCTGGAGGCCGTAGGGCTGCGAGCGCAGGGTCATGCCGAGGGGGTGCGCCCAGTCCCGCAGGGCCGTCAGGTGGTTGCGGTTGAAGAGGCCGGAGACGGTCTCCCAGAAGTCGTGCCGGATCTGGCGGGTGAACTGGGCCTCGAAGGCGAAGACCTGGTTGCTGTTGTCCAGGACGAGGGCGGGCAGGTACGGCAGCAGCGGCCGTCCGGTGTGCTTCTCGAAGGCCTCGGGCAGCAGGGGTGTCCAGGTCAGGCCGTCGGTCTCCAGCTCCACGGAGTCCTCGAAGAAGGAGCCGCCCGCGGCTCGCAGAAGGCGCCGCAGGGAGGGGGTCAGCAGGTGGTCCTGCCAGTAGGAGGTGACCGCGGTGGTGCCGGCCGGGCTGAAGTGGTCGACGGCGTAGGCGGCCGGGGCGGAGTGGGGGCCGGACTCGGGCTGCTGGCCCGAACCACGCACCCAGTAGGAGATGAGCACCCAGTCCCCGCCCTCGGGCGCGGTCCAGGTCAGTGTGCCGTCGGTGACGGTCGCGGTGAGGTCCTGGACGCTGTCCGGATCGAGTCCGGTCTCCTTGCGGGTCGAGTGGGCGGGCTCGACCCGGGCGGCCTGTACGGCGAGGAGCTGCTGACGGGTCACCCCCGCGGCCGCGGCGTGGACGGGGGGCGGTACGGGCCCCTGGTAGGTGCTCCCACCGGTCAACGGGGCGCGGCCGTGGGCGAGTTCCTTGGCTGCGGCGTCGTCGTCGGGCGTGAGCCCGGGGACGGCCACGGGCCAGCTGGGGCCGAGGGTGAGGTCGACGGTGAGACCCCGTCTCGCCGCGCGACGCAGCGCGGCCTCGACGCCGTCCCGCCAGGGTCTGCTCCCCCAGCCGTGGTGTGCGGTGTCCAGGACCGACTTGTCCTTGATGCTGTGGTGGACGGCGGCGATCTCCACACCGCCGAAGCCCGCGTCCGCGATCTGGTCGACCTCGCGGGCGATCTCGTCCGGGTCCACGAGACCGTCCGGCCACCACCAGCGGAACCTGGGCCGCACCGAGCGGGCGGGGGCCGCGAACCAGTCGACGGCGCCGCCCGTCCCCGCCACCGCCGACGCGGCCCCCGCCCCGAGGGCCAGGGCGGCGCCCGCGGTCAGTCCGGCGGCCAGGACCGCGCGTCGGGATATGCCGTCGCGCTGCGGGTCGGCTTCATGCATCTGGGCGCCCCCAAAGTATTGAATCGTTTCAATCACTGGCAAACGCCGGAACGTTAAGCCGCCGCTCCGGCCGAGGTCAAGAGGCGTGCGGTGCGAGCGCCGCTGCGAGCGCGTCCAGGTGGTCCGCGACAGGACCGGCGGTGAGCAAGCCGCTTGCGGCGCCCGCGAGTTCGCCCCTGGCGGATTCGAGCGCACGCAGGGCTCGCCGCATGAGCGGACGGTCGTCCACCTGGATGGCCGCGCGGGCGAGGAGGCTCCACAGGGCCTCGTACAGGAGGTCCCCGGGCGGGGAAGGCACGGAAGCCAGCAGACGTACGGCGTCCTGGTCGCGCCCTTCCGCGAGCAGCAACAGGGGGCGCACCCACGGCTCGTAGGGGCCCCAGTCGGTGTGCGGGTCGGCGGTGACGGGGAGGCCGTGGTGCAGCCGCAGGCACAGCAGGGCGAGCGGCAGCAATCCCTGCTCCAGGCCGGGCATTCCGGCGCCCTCGAGGGACTTGGCGGCGGCCCGGTACGCGGATTCGCCGAGCCGCGGGGGCTCTGTCGTCGCGGTGCGCAGGGCGCGGTACCACGTGGTGAAGACGGCGACGAGAGGCAGTTCGTGCCGTTCGGCGAGTGTGGCGGCGGCGGCCGCGTGCTTGTCGGCCGCCGTGAAGTCGGCGGTGGCGCAGTGTGCTTGGAGCAGGATCAGGTGGCCGAGGACCTCGTAGGTGAACAGGCCGTGCCGGGCGGCCACTTCGGTGATCTCCGCGCCGATCTCCGCCCGCCGGGTGGCGAGTCCGGCTCGTTCGAAGGTCTGCATGAACAGGCCGTTGAGGGCGAAGACGAGCAGGTTGGCGTCTTCGAGCCGGCGTGCGCTCTCCACGGCCTGGTGGGCGGCCTGGAGGGCGCGCGTTCCCTCGGGGAGCGTGCCGCGGGACTCCACCGCCACGGTGGCCAGGAGCCGTGCCCTGGCCGCCTCCGGCGCGCCCGGCGGCAGGTGGAGCAGGGTGCGTTCCGCCGCACCCACGAGCCGGTCGGCCTGGGCGGGGTCGTCGGAACGGGTCCAGACGGCGGGGACGTCGTAGACGCCGATGACCCGTGCGGTCAGCTCCGGATCACCCAGCTGCTCCGCCGCCGCCACGGCCGCCGCGCGGTGCCTGCGGGCCGCTTCCAGTCCGCCGCCCCCGGTGACGGCCAGGTCGCGCATCAGCCCCGCGGTGGACTCCAGGCGGGTGCGTGCCCGCGCAGGGACCATGCTCGCGTACGACGCGGAGGCCTGCGCCCAGACCTGCGCGGCCGGGTCCGAGGGGCCCGGGTCCAGGTGGTCGGCGTGCCGCAGGATGTCCTGCTCTGTGCGGCTGAGCCGCGGGCCGGGCTCCACACCGAGGTGCTCGCGCAGCAACTGTCGGGCGCGCCGCAGGACGGACAGGGCGTCGGCCTGGCGTCCGCAGCGGTACAGGGCGAGGGCGAGCAGCTGCCAGGCGTCCTCCCGCCAGGGGTGCTCGGCCACATGGGCGTCGAGGTCCGCTGCCGCGTCGGCCGCGGCGCCGAGGGCGAGCCGGCCCTCGGCCCGGCGCTCGACGGCGGTCAGCCGGAGCTCGGCGAGCCGGGAGCGTTCCGCGCGCGCCCAGCGCTCCTCGGCGAAGTCGGCGTAGGCGGGTCCGCGCCACAGCTCCAGAGCCTCGGTCAGCCGGGGCACCGCCTGCGCGGGAGGCAGGTCCGCCGCGGCGGCGACGGCGCGCTCGAACCGCCGGGCGTCGACATGGGCGGGCTCGGCGCGCAGCGCGTAGCCGGGGCCTTCGGTGACGAGGAGGCGGGACGGGGTCCGGCGGGGCCGCTCGGGTTCCAGAGCGCGCCGCAGCCCGGCGACGAAGGTCCGGACGGTGCCCACGGCATCCGCCGGCGGGTCCCCCTCCCACAGGTCCTCCACCAGACGGGGAACGGGCACGACCCCGCGGCGGGCGATGAGGAGGCGGGCCAGCACCGCACGATGCCTCGGGCCCTTCAGGGCGATCGGCTCCCCGGTCTCGTCCCAGGCCGCCACCGACCCCAGGACTCCGAACTCGACCACACGCACATGCCTCAACGTACACGCGTTCATTCGTTGCTCATTCGCTCCCCGGATCCTGGGGTTCATCGGCGCCCCGGGCCCGGACACCGATGCCTCCCGTTCGCCGTACGACCGAAGAGAGCCCCGCCGTGAGACCCACCATCGCCGGATTCGAGTACCAGCGCGTGTCCGTCGCCGAGGACGTGTCCCTCCATGTGGCCGTGGGAGGGACCGGCACACCCGTGGTCCTGCTGCACGGCTTCCCGCAGACCCACCTGATGTGGCGCCATGTCGCGGCGGACCTGGCGGCCGACCACACCGTGATCTGCCCCGACCTGCGCGGTTACGGCGACAGCGACAAGCCGCGCGAGGACGGCCCGCACACCTACTCCAAGCGGACCATGGCGCACGACGTCGTCACCCTCGCCCGCCGGCTGGGCCACGCCCGTTTCGCGCTGGCCGGGCACGACCGGGGCGCACTGGTCGCCTTCCGGGCCGGCCTCGACCATCCGGACGCGGTCAGCCACCTGGCCTGTCTGGACGTCCTGCCGACCCTCGACATGTGGGACGCCCTGCACGGCACGTCGGCGGCGGTCGCCTTCCACCTCTACCTCATGGCCCAGCCGTCCGGTCTCGCCGAGCGGATGATCTCCGCGAGCGCGGACGCGTTCTTCGGCCACTTCCTCGACGTGTGGGCGAACCGTCCCGACGCGATCCCCGCGGAGGTCCGTGCGGAGTATCTGCGGGCCTGCCGCGAGGCGGTGCCGTCGATCGTCGCCGACTACCGCGCCTCCGCGGGCATCGACGTCGAGCACGACGAGGCCGACCGGGCCGCGGAGAACCGGCTGGGCATGCCGGTGACCGTGCTCCAGCAGGACTGGGGAGCCGCGCTCGGCTACGAGGCCACCGCCCTGTGGGAGGCCTGGGCCGACGACCTTCGCCATACGACCGTCTCGTGCGGCCACTTCATGGCGGAGGAAGCGCCGGCGGACGTGGCGAAGGCCCTGCGGGAGCTCACTCTTCGTTGAGTGTGGCCCGAGGCCGGGGCGCGTGTGGCGTGACGGCCGTGAAGTGGTGCGGCTGAACGCCTGTTGGGCGACGCCGGGCGCGGCCGCCCGTGGCGCGACGACACCCTCGTCATGCCGTACTCCCTGTCCAAGTCCTTCGTCACGCTCACCGCGCCGGCGGCCGTGCGCGACGGCGCCCTGACGCTGGACGAGCCGATCGCCGCGCACTGGAAGGCGTACGGAGTCCACGGCAAGGAGCGGACCACCCTGCGCCAGGTGCTCACCCACCGGTCGGGCCGGCCCCGCTTCACCGCCGAGGCGGCCGGTCGCGATCTGTCCCCGGCGCAGCTCCCGGGGAGCATGCGCTGACCTACGGCCATCTGTCGACGGGGTCCTGCGGGCCGCCGCAGGGACGGCTTCGGGGCAGCTCTTCCACGAGATGGGGCGGCCTTCCGGACGACTCGCTGGAGCGGGTCGCCGACCTCGAGTACGCGCGTCCCGGCTGGCCCGAACAGCTGCACGCCAGACCGTGGTTGGAGATACCGGGCGGCGTTCTGGACCCGGCCGGGACCAACTCCCGGGCGTGGCGGCAGTCGGTGTTCGGGGCCGCCAACCTCCAGACGACGGCGAGTTCGACGGCGGAGTTCTTCTCGCGTCTGACCAGCGAGGACGGGCCGGTGCGCGGTCTCCTGGGGGCCGAGCTGCACGCCGAGCTCCTGGCCGCCCAGGTCACCGGCTTCGACGAGGTCTTCGGCACCCGGGCCACCTGGACGCTGGGCTTCGTCCGGGACAAGGGAAAGATCGCCAAGGGCGGGATCGGCGGGTCTGCGGCCTGGTGGTCGCTGCGGCACGGGCACGCCTGCGCCTGTCTCACCCGCCGGCTGGACGACGATGCCCGGGCCGCACGGATCGCCGCGGCCCTCGGGGACGCCCTCACCGTTGTGGGCGAGGACTGAGCGGCAGCTCGGCCATCCGCAGATTCCAGCGGCCGGTGCGCCCCGTGAGTTCGACGGTGGACAGCGGGGGGACGTCGATTCTCCAGAACGCCTGGCGCGGCGCCCCGAGCGCGTGGACCACCGCGGCCCGTGCCACGGCCTGTTCGACCACCGCCAGTACGCGTCCCGCGTCGGACGGCAGCGCGTCCAGCCAGGAGGCGATGCGGTCGCAGATCTGCTCCACGCTCTCTCCGCCGTGCGGCGCCGCCTCCGGATCGGTGAGCCAACTGGCCAGTCCCGAGGCGTCGGTTGCCGCGATCTCGTCGAGTGTGCGGCCGTACCAGGAACCCATGTCGAGGTCCCGCAGCGCCGGTTGCGCCGTGACGGTTTCCCAGCCAAGAGCCTCGGCCGTCCCGGTGCAGCGGAGAGAAGGTGCCGTGAAGATCGTGCCGGCCTGCGGGATGGTCCCGGCGGCGGCCTCCGCCCGGCACAGCGCGCGCTCGTCGAGAGGGTCGTCGGCGAAACGTACGGCGCGTTCCGTGCGGGCGGCGGCGCACAGGAAGGTGAGCCGGACGGTCATGGGGGCCCTTTCGTCGAGTCGGCGGGGGCGGTTCATCGTAGGTGGCGTACGCCATGTTGGCCGAAGCCCGTATTACCCCTACCATCTGGGGCGACAAGGACGACGGCGCCACGGAAGTCCGGTGCAAGCCCGGCACGGTCGCGCCACTGTGTGCCACCCCTCGGATGACGAGGTGGTGGTGAGTCAGACCCAACGCCGTCGTCGAGTGCTCCACCACGATGCGGGACGCGTTGTTCCCGAGGAGGTCTCGCCATGGCGCAGTCCACTGCCGCCCCCACGCCCACCACCCCTGCGATCACCCCGCTGCCGGTGCGGGCGCTCGTCCCCTGGGCCGTCTTCTTCGGCGTCCTGATGCTCGTCCTGCTGTACTTCGTCGGCGCCGAACAGGGCGCCACCGCACTCGTCTCCGGCGAGGGCGTCCACGAGTGGGTGCACGACGCACGCCACCTGCTCGGTTTCCCCTGCCACTGAGGCGGGGCGGAACACCATGAACTCCACAGTCGTACGCACCCTGTTGGTGCGCGGCATGCTCGCGGGGCTCGGCGCCGGCGTCCTGGCCTTCGTCTTCGCCTACCTGGTCGGTGAGGGCCCGGTGGACGCGGCCATCGCCTTCGAGGAGGCCGGCTCCCACGAGCACGGCGAGGAACTCGTCAGCCGTTCCGTGCAGTCGACGGCCGGACTCGCCACCGGGGTCCTCGTCTTCGGGGTCGCCATCGGCGGCATCCTGGCGCTGGCGTTCTGCTTCGCACTGGGCCGGATCGGCCGGTTCGGAGCCCGGGCGACGGCGGGTCTGACCGCGCTCGGCGGCTTCCTCACCGTCTATCTCGTGCCGATCCTCAAGTATCCGGCGAACCCGCCCGCGGTGGGCGACCCGGACACCATCGACAAGCGCACCGCCCTGTTCGTCCTGATGATCGCGCTCAGCGTGCTCCTCGCGATCGGCGCGGTCCTGCTGGGCCGCAGACTGGCCCCGGCCTGGGGCAACTGGAACGCCTCGACCGCGGCCGCCGTGGCCTTCGTCGCCGCGGTGGCGGTGGCGATGGTCGCCCTGCCCGCCGGGGACAACACCCCGAAGGGTTTCCCGGCCACCGACCTGTGGGAGTTCCGCCTGGCCTCGCTCGGCGTCCAGGCCGTGCTGTGGGCGGGATTCGGGCTGCTCTTCGGCTATCTGGCGGAGCGGGTCCTCGAGCCGGAACGGGCTCACGGCAAGGTCTCGGCGGTGGTCGCCTGACGGTGTGGGTTCTGCCGGGGGCGCGCCCGGCAGCACCTACGACGTGCCCTGCAGCTGCCGTATGGTCCCGCCCAGCTTGTTCCTGGCCTGTTCCAGGTGTTCCGCCTTGGCGCTGACCACCCAGCGCGGGCCCACGAGGTACTTGCCGCCGTAGACACTGGCCGCGTCGAGCCACGCCTCCTTGTACTTCTCCGCGGGGAAGGTGGTGATGCGGTAGTCGGCCTGACCCGAGTGGCAGAGTCCCTCACGCAGTTCGTCGGCCTCGATACGGATCTCGGCCTTGCAGCCGGCCAGTCCGGCGATCACCTCGATCCTGGCCGGGGCCACGATGCCGGCCGCGGGCGCGGCGGAACTCCTCGACGGCCGTGGGGTCTTGGCGGTGTCGTCCTCGCCTCCGCCACAGGCCGTGACCAGCGCGAGGCTCCCGACGAGGGTGCCAAGGCGTAACACGGTGTTCCGATGGTTGCGTCCTCGTCGCGGCACGAGCCTCTCCGTATCCGGTCGGTGTACGACTACACCCTGGGGTACGGAAGATCGGTTACGCCTGTTCAGTCCCTGTGCGCCTTCTCCCGGACGGCAACGCGACGTCCGCGCAGGATGGAAGGGCCGGACACCCGTCTGTCCGGCCCTTCCGCACCTACCGGGTCAGCCGCCGTTCAGCCGGGCGCGCAGGAGCCCCTTGCCTATCTCGGCGCCCTTGCGGCTGTCCGCCTGGGCCTTGCGGAACAGGTCGGCGACCTCGGTGTCCTTGTCGCGTTCCGCGTCCTGGATGTAGCTCTCCAGGCGCAGCGCGTTGCTCAGGCACGCCTCGACGTACCAGATGAGGTTGTAGTCCTTGTCCGGCGTGCCGGTCGCGCCGCCGGTCTCCGTGCTGCTGGTCATTCGGGCCTCCTCCGGCGGTAGACGTTCCGGAGGGGACGAGTACCCGTCGTGCGCAGGTCAGTCCACATCGGTGCCGGAAGACCGAACCAGTGCCGGTGGCGTGGGCGAGGACCGGCGGGAGTCGCGGGAGACACGTCACAGGGGGCGCGACCGGTCCCCCGTTCCGGTCGTTCCCCCTGCGGTGCGTCGAACTTACGTGACCTGCGCACCCTTGTGAATCGCGTCGATGCCCGCTGTGCGCGGCACAGGGCTCACCCGTGCACAGGTGCGTCCGGATGGCCCGGATTGTCCCGGAGCAGGACGGGGTGTTCGAGTTCGCCGGTCGCCAGATGGGCCAGCACGACCTCGTAGAGGTCGCTCCCGGAGGCGATCAGCCGGCGTTCCAGAACCGGCTCGGCGCTGCGGACGTGTTCGCGCACGGTCTGCGGGTGCACGGCCAGTGTCTGCGCGGCCCGCTCCGCGTTGCCGCCCGCGGCGATCCAGCTGCGCAGGGTGCGGCGCAGGTCGCGGGCGTCGCCGTCCAGACGGCCCAGCAGCTCCCGCGCCCAGGTCCCCAGCGCGGGTCCGGCCAGCAAATCGCCGAGCCGGGCGCGGGCCTGCGGGGTGCCGCCGTGATCGCCTTGTCCGTCCGCGAGGCTGACCTGGGTGCTCAGGGCCAGGTGGACGGTCGCGCGGACGGTGAGGTCGGTGAAATCGGTCCGCAGCAGGGACTCGACGCGTTCCATACGGGCGCGGACGGTGTTGCGGCTGACGCCGAGGACCTTGGCCGCGCTCACGGCGGTGAACTCCAGTCCGAGCCGGGTGGTGGCGAGCAGTTCGGCGCGGGTGTGGTGCGGCAGGGTGTCGAGCGGACGCAGCAGCCGGGCGGTCCATTCGCGCAGCGCGGCCGGGTCCATCAGCCGTTCGGGGTGGGTGCGTTCGGCGTACACGGCCGCCTTGTCCGGCCGTACCCGCGCCACGGCGAGGGCGCTGACCGCCTGCCCGTAGGCGGTGGCCGTCCGGGCGAGGCTCTGCCGGGAGCTGCCGCCGAGCAGGGTGCCGGGGTTGCGGTCGACGAGTGAGCGCAGGGCCTCGCCCGCCGCGTCCGCGGTGGTCACGATGATCACGTGCCCGTCCATCGCCGGACAGCGCACCACGAGTGCGCGGTCGCCGGTCACGCCGAGGCACTCCTCCGCGAGCCGGTCCCGTTCCGCGGCGTCCCCCTCGAGGACGTAGACGCATGCCGTCTCGGTGTCGAGCAGGCCGGGCCAGAGCCCCGCGGCGACACGACGGGCGGACACGGTGTCCTCCACCATGAGCAGCTGGAGTATCGCCAGGCGCAGATCGGACGTGGCCCGCTTCAGGCGCCGCCCGGCCGCGGTCGCCTCACGGGCGCGCAGCAGAAGTTCGAGGACCTGGACGGTGTGGGTGAGGATGTCGGAGGCGCGCCGGTCGAAGGGTTCCGGGCGGGCCACCGCGAGCACTCCCGCGGACGCCTGATGCGGCTGCTCGATCCTGACCAGGCGCAGGTGGCCGTCCTCGTCGGCCGCGGCCGCGGAGGCGATGCGACCGGCGAGGATGTCGGCGACCAGGCCCTCGTCCAGCGGGAGGCGTGTTCCGGCGACGAGGGTTCCGGTGTGGTCCTGGAGCGAGGCCGTGCCGCGCAGCGTCTCCGCGAGCCAGGCGACGATCCGGCGGACGTCACGTCCGGTCGGCCGCAGATGGTCGAGGAGTTCCTGCGCCCATGTCGGGGTGCGAGCGTCCGCCGCCCGGCTCCGACCGAGCCCGCCCTCCTGACCTGCCACGTCACCCTTCTCCTCGCCCTAGCGTTCTGCATGGCACACCGCTCGGGACGTTACCTCACGTGCGGCGGGCGGGAGACGGGCGTGGGGGTGCCCGTCGGGCAGGAGTGCGATGAGGGCGTGTCGCTGCGCTCTTGCCGGTGCTGTGGAGGGGTTCACGAAGTTGTCGAAGGCATGGGAGGTCAGTCCACGGCGCGCGGGGCCACGCCCTTGCCTCGCGCGAGCCCGGCACCCAACCTCGCCGGCTGACCGTGTATCGCCCTCGTCGTGCCTCGACGACGGCGAAGGCGCACCGGTCCCCCTCCCGCCCCCGCTGCTGCGCCCGCCTCGTCGTCCACGACGGACCCGATCCAGCGGCCCAGAGCCTCGTCCCGGTGAAGGACGGCCGGTTCCGGGGCGTCCGCGGACCGCCACGGGCGCAGCGTCAGGGCAGGGGCGGAGGCGCCGGCGGGCGCGTGCCGTCGTACGGCGGTACGGTCCATGGCGGGAGCGCGGGTGGCCGGCACGAGCGGCTTCGCCGGGAGCGGGAGACACGGCCGTGTCGCCGAACGGTCCCGGTGCGCAAGGCGGTCACGACCTCACCGGGTCGTCGGCGCGTGCCGCACGGTCATGGACCTTCGGTCGTCCGGGCGCACATGGGGCGGCCGGCGACGGCACTCATGTGCCTGCGTCGCGGCCGTCCGGCGACGGCATAAGCTCGACGGATGGCGAAGTACTTCGACGTGCACCCCGACAACCCGCAACCCCGCACCATCTCCCAGATCGCCGAGAGCATCCGCTCGGACGCGCTGATCGCGTATCCGACGGACTCCTGCTACGCGCTCGGGTGCCGGCTGGGCAGCCGTGACGGCATCGACCGGATCCGGACCATCCGGCATCTGGACGACCGGCACCACTTCACCCTGGTCTGCCAGGACTTCGCGCAGCTCGGCCAGTTCGTACGGGTCGACAAGGACGTGTTCCGTGCGATCAAGGCGTCCACACCCGGCAGCTACACCTTCATCCTCCCGGCGACGAAGGAGGTGCCGCGTATGCTCCAGCACCCGAAGAAGAAGACGGTCGGCGTGCGCATCCCGGACCACGTCGTCACCCAGGCGCTGCTCACCGAGCTCGGAGAGCCGCTGCTGTCGAGCACCCTGCTCCTGCCCGACGAGGAGGAGCCGATGACGCAGGGCTGGGAGATCAAGGACCGTCTCGACCATGTGCTGGACGCGGTCGTCGACTCCGGGGACTGCGGCACCGAACCGACGACGGTGATCGACTTCTCCGGCGGCGAGGCCGAGATCGTGCGGCATGGTGCGGGGGACACCAGCCGGTTCGAGTAAAGCGGCCCTCAAGGGGGAGGGGGCCGCGACGGCCGGTTGAGTGGTGCGTGCAACCATGTGCCCGGCCCGGTTCCGTCGGGCCGGCGACCTGCTCACCGTCGCATGCACAGAGAGGCTCCCCCATGACCTCCCTCCAGGGAACCGCCGTCGATATCCCCACCGAGGACGGCATCGCCGACGCCTATCTGGCCCACACGGGCGACGGCGTGCCCAGGCCGGCCGTCCTGCTCTTCCAGGACGCCTTCGGGCTGCGCCCTCAACTGAAGTCGATGGCCGACCGGCTCGCCGGGGCCGGCTACACGGTTCTCGTGCCGAACCTGTTCTACCGTCGCGGGCGCGCGCCGGTCTTCGAACTGCCCGAGTTCATCGACCCGGGCGCGCGGCCCGAGCTCTTCAAGAAGATCATGCCGGTGGTGCAGGCGCTCACGCCCGAGCTCGCGATGCGGGACGCCGGGGCGTATCTGCGCTGGCTGGCCGACCGCCCCGAGGTCGCCGACGGCCCGGTCGCCCTCACCGGCTACTGCATGGGCGCACGACTGTCCCTGCTCACCGCCGGTACCTACCCGGACCGGGTGGCCGCGGCGGCCGGCTTCCACGGCGGGCGTCTGGCGACCGAAGCTCCGGACAGCCCGCACCTGGTGGCCGAACGCATCACCGCCGAACTGTACTTCGGCCACGCGGACGAGGACCCCTCGCTGCCTCCCGAGCAGATCGAGCGCCTCGCCGCCGCGCTGACCCGGGCCGGAGTCCGCCACCGGTGCGAGGTCTACGACGGCGCCCCGCACGGTTTCACCCAGGCCGACACCGCCTCGTACCACCGCGAGGGCGACGAGCGGCACTGGGCGGCGCTGCTCGACCTGCTCAAGCGCACGTTCTAGGACGGACGCCGCACGGGGTGGCCGGTCTGCTCGTGCGTCGGTCCGATGCCCAAGTGGCGCCGCAGGAAGCGCACTTGGCGGTCCAGCAGCTGCCCCGTGAGCGCCGAGCCGATCGGCTGGTGGCCGCTGCCCGGCAGGAGCAGGAGTTCGTGCGGGACTCTCGCGGCCCGTAACGCCTCGGAGAGGCGCAGTGTGTTGACCGCCGGGACATTGGTGTCGGTCAGGCCGTGGATCAGCAGCAGCGGACGTGTCAGGCGGGGCGCGTCGAGGAGCAGGTTGCAGGCGTCGTACCGCTGCGGGAACGCGTCGGGGTGGCCGAGGAACCGCTCGCGCCAATGGGCGTTGTAGAGCCGCTGGTCGGCGACGCCCGCACCGGCCACGGCAGCGTGGAAGACGTCGGGGCGGCGCAGCACTGCCAGGGCGGCGAGTGCCCCGCCGAAGGACCAGCCACGGACGGCGACCCGGCCGAGATCGAGGTCGGGATGCCGGCGCGCGGCCTCGTGCAGGGCGGTGACCTGGTCGTCGAGGACGGGCCCGAACAGGTCGCCGTGCACCTCGCGCTCCCAGTCGGGTCCCCGCCCCGGTGTGCCGCGGCCGTCGGTCGTGAGTACCGCGAATCCCTGCTCGGCGAACCACTGCGACAGCAGGACCCGCCAGTCCAGCTCCGCGGTGACGCGCTGGAGGGCCGCCCCGCCGTACGAGTCGACGAGCACCGGCAGCGGGCCACTGCCCCGCCGGTACCAGGAGGGGAAGTGGAGCCGGGCGGCCAACCCTCGTGGCCCGAGGGCGAGACGCTGTGCGTGGAGGTCGAGAACCGGGCGTTCGGCGTACGACAGGACAGCGACCGCCGGTGCGCCCGCGCGGAGCACCTCGGCCCGCCCGCCGGGCCGCTCGGCGTCACGGGTGACCCGGACCAGGGTGCCGCCGCGGGAGGTGCCGGAGTGGACGCCGGGCCCGGAACTCAGCTGTCGGAGACCGAAGTTGGGACCGTAGCTCCACAGGTGGGTCTCCATGGGGTCGCCGGAGGCCGTGAACAGGATCTCGTCGCCGTCGGTGCCGAGCACGGCTCGCAGCTGAAGTCCCGTGGGTGTCACGGGAGTTCCGTCCAGCGTGAGGTGTCTCGTGCCCCGCAGGTCCCGGTGGGCGAGGAGAGCTCCGGAGCCCGTACGCGCGGGCAGCCCGGGCACGAGCTGCACCCAGCACGGGTCGCGCTGCTCGTCCAGGACGGTCGTCCGCCCGTCGTCCGGATCGATAGCGAGGAACCGGACGGCGTGCTGGTCTCGGGACTGTACGACGGCCCAGGGTCCGTGTGCGTCCCAGCCGGCGCCCACGACGTACTCGAAGGCCGTGCGGTTCCACCTCACCGGTACCGGTGGGCCGTCGAGCGCGGCGAGCCACAGGGTGACGTCCGGGTTGGGGGTTCCGGCCAGGGCGGTGCGGGTCACCGGCGGTCCGGCCGGCTCGGCTGTCGGCCAGGGCCGGACAAGCGTGAAGTCGGTTCGGGCGAACAGCAGTTGGCCGCCGTGGGGGGACCACCAGTGCCCGCGGGTGCCGTCGAGGGATGTGGCGCCCGTGTGCACGGCGGTTCCGAACTCCACGCGAGGAGTGTCCGGTTCGGCCACCGGGCGATCACCGGAGCCGTTCGCCTCCACCACGCGCAGGGCGCCGTGCGACACATAGGCGAGGTGACAGCCGGTCGGATCGGGCCGGGGGTCCGCGACCGGGCCGACCACGGGCAGTCGGCGAGGCTCCCCCTTGCCCACGTCCAGCTTCCAGAGCCCGCCGGCCAGGGCGAAGGCGACGACACCGGTCGCCGCGTCGGTGCCGTACGCCTCGATGCCGGCGGTTCGCGGCGAGCGCCCGTTCGCGAGCAGCCGGACGGGGTCGGCCAGCAGCCTCTCCTTCCCCGAGCCGACGTCCAGCGACCAGAGACAGGCCGCCGGATCGTCGCCCGTGCGCCCACGAAGGAACAGGACGGTTCCGCCGTCGGACGAGACGGTGAACCGCTCGGGGACACCTCGGGTGAAGCGGCAAGTGCGGACGAGTTGTCCGGGGAGGGTGGTGGGCGCCATGCGGTGGTTCCTTCCACCGTCCGCAGGATTAAAACGCGTGTTCGATAGAACCACGACACACTACCCCAACCATCACTTTGTGTTACCGTCTAACGTTTGCGCGCTCATGACTTCCTGCCGGGCCTTCCTCGGTACGTCTCCTCTGCGGAAGGCTCTGCATGAACCACCCCGACGACCACGGCACCGCGTCCTTCTCCGAGATGGCACTGCCCCCGCAGGTGCTGCGCACCCTCACCGAACTCGGCGTGCGCGAGCCCTTCCCGATCCAGGCGGCCACCCTGCCCGACGCCCTCACGGGACGTGACGTCCTGGGGCGCGGGCGCACCGGATCGGGCAAGACGCTCGCCTTCGGCCTGCCGCTGCTGGTGCGGACGGCCGGGCAGCGCGCGGAGGCGAAGCAGCCCCTCGCGCTGATCCTGGTGCCCACCCGGGAGCTGGCCCAGCAGGTCACCGAGGCGCTCGCGCCGTACGCCGACGCACTCCGGCTGCGGATGGCCGCGGTCGTCGGCGGCATGTCGATCGGCCGGCAGACCGCCGCGCTGCGGGAGGGGGCCGAAGTCGTCGTCGCCACCCCCGGACGGCTGCACGACCTCATCGGGCGCAAGGCCTGCCGCCTGGATCGGGTGCGGATCACCGTCCTCGACGAGGCCGACCAGATGTGCGACATGGGCTTCCTGCCGCAGGTCACCGAGGTGCTCGACCAGGTGCGTCCCGAGGGCCAGCGGATGCTCTTCTCGGCCACCCTGGACCGTGACGTCGACCAGTTGGTCAGCCGCTATCTCAACGAGCCCGTGGTGCACTCGGTCGACCCGTCCGCAGGCGCCGTCTCGACGAGCGATCACCATGTCCTGGTCGTCCACGGCCCCGACCGGTACGCCGTCACCACGGAGATCGCCGCCCGTGACGGCCGCGTGCTGTTGTTCCTCGACACCAAGCACGCCGTCGACCAGCTCACCCGGCATCTGCGGGCCGGCGGAGTGCACGCCGCGGCCCTGCACAGCGGCAAGTCCCAGCCGCAGCGCACCCGTACCCTCGCGCAGTTCAAGGACGGCCAGGTCACCGTCCTGGTCGCCACCAATGTCGCGGCCCGGGGCCTGCACATCGACGACCTCGACCTCGTCGTCAACGTCGATCCGCCCACCGACCCCAAGGACTATCTGCACCGCGCGGGGCGTACCGCCCGGGCGGGTGAGTCCGGAAAGGTCGTCACCCTGGTGCTGTCGGGCCAGCGCCGCGAGACGAGCCGGGTGATGGCCGAGGCCGGCATCGAGCCGACCGTCACCAAGGTGCGCTCGGGCGAGGCGGAGCTGAGCCGGATCACCGGGGCCAAGGCCCCGTCGGGCACCCCGCTCGACCGGGGATCCGCCGTGCCGCGGCCCAAGAACACCAACGCCCCCTTCCGCGGTCTTGGCACCAGCAAGGACGCCTCCCGCGGCACCGGCGGCAAGTCCCGCAAGGCCGGTGAGGCCCGCAAGCTCGCCGAGGCCCGGAGGGCGGCCCAGGTGCGTCGCGGCGGCTGAGTGCCGTGGCCCGGCGGCGGTACGTCTCTGCTCCAACGGCGGCTCCGAACCGGCATGCGAAGACTCGGTGCCGGAGGAACGGCCGAGCTTGAACCCGGCGCCGCCGAGAAGTCGCTCTTGCGTCTGAGGGCGGCGAGGATACGGCCGCTCTCCTCGTCAGGGCGCCCGCCTACCGCAATGTGGTCTCGTCGTCGGCGGACATGTCCTGAGTGCCGATGACGGAGAGCAGTTCCAGCTGGGCGGCACCCTCGGTGCCGGGCGGGGCGCTGAACCACAGCAGGCGCTGGCGTCCGTCCTCGCTGAACAGGGTGTGGCAGTCGACTTCGACGACTCCCAGCGTGGGGTGGACGATCCGTTTGTGGTCGGCCCGCCGCAGGGCGACGTCATGGATGTCCCACAGGGTGGCGAACTCCTCGCTGCGCCGCCGCAGATCGGACACCATCCCGGCGACTTCCGTGTCGCGGCCGCGCCGGGCGGCGACGGCCCGGAGGTCGGCGACGAAGGCCCGGGAGTGCTGCGGGTGGTCCTCGGTGGGATAGACGGCGCGGGAGCCGGGGTCGGTGAACCAGCGGTGGACGAAGCTTCCGGCCGCTCCCCGGCGCGTGGGAGCGCGGCCGACCAGCGCGGCGGCGAGTTCGTTCTGGACGAGGGTCTCGTGCAGGTCGGTGATGATCTGCGCGGGCGTCGTGGTGAGCCGGTCGAGCAGGCCGAGCAGGGCCGTCTGGGCATGGGTGTTCGAGCCGCGGGCCGCGGTGGGGACGGGCCGGTCGGCGAGGAGGAAGAGGTGGTCGCGTTCGTCGCCGCCGAGTCGCAGCGCCCGTGCGAGCGCGGCCAGCACCTGCGCGGAGGGCTGCACGTCGCCTCCGCGCTCGAGTTCGGTGTAGTAGTCCGCCGACAGGCCGGCCAGCTGCGCGACCTCCTCACGCCGCAGGCCGGGGACCCGGCGCCGGGGTCCGGTGGGCAGTCCTACGTCGGAGGGCCGCACGCGGTCGCGCCGGGACCTCAAAAACGCGGCGAGCTCGGCAAGGTTCATCCGCCCATCATCACGCGGGGAGCGGAGGCGGAGCCAGGGGATGCCGACCCCAGGGTGGACGCAGACCTGGCTGTGCGTGCGGCAGCGGGCGAGGGTGGTGCGCAGCGGCGGGCCGGCCCCGACGGCTTCGGTCCGCATATTCGCCACCGCAGACACACCCCGAAGACACAGATGGAGCAGCGCATGCCGTTCGCGAACTTCAAGGTCCCCGCCGGCACCCTCACCGAGGAGCAGAAGGAACAGATCATCACCCGCACCACCGAGCTCTACGTGGACATCTACGGCGAACGCGCCCGCGCCACCACTCTCGTCCTCGTCGAGGAGGTCACCGACGGCGGCTGGGGCATCGGCGGCCACGTACTGACTCTCGCCGAACTCCGGCGAACAGCAGGAAGTTGACCGCTCAGCGGGGAGGGGCGGAGTGGTCGACGGCCCCGGTGGTGGTCCTGCCACCGGCCGTACCCACCTCACCCCTCCCCCGCGCAGCCCCCACCACCAGTCGCCGGATGTCCGACAGATCGGCCTCGAACTCCGCGGTGAGGTCGACGGGAAGGTCCAGCCACGGCCCGAGCCTGGTGTGGCCGGGGAGTTCGCTGTCCGGGAGTTGGCCGCGGCGGCTTCGTGGGTCGAGGACTCCGGGGGCGAAGCGGCCCGAGGCTTCCGAGGTGGCGAAGCCGATCACGAAGGTGCTGATCAGCCGCTCCAGTCGGGGCACCTCCGGGTCCGGGACCCCGGCCTCGATCAGGGCCAGGTAGATGATGTCCACCGCGCGCACGGCGTCCGGTGTGACGGCGGGGCGTGAGAAGAGCAGGTGCGCGGCCCAGGGATGACGCTGGGTCACCTTCCGGCAGGCGTGCGCGAGGGCGTTCAGCCGTTCGTCCCAGGCCTGTTCCGCCGCCGTGTCCGACGGCAACAGCGCGGACAGCAGGCGTCCGACCATGCCGTCCAGCAGTGCCGCCTTGTCCTTGACGTGCCGGTACAACGCCATCGGCGTGACACCGACGCGGTCGGCCAGGGCACGCATCGACAGCGCCTCCAGACCGCGCTCGTCGGCGAGGTCCAGTGCCGCGTCCAGGATCTCTTCCCGCCTGCCACCCATGGGTCTACAGTGTAGACGTATACGCCGTAGACAAGAGGGGGAAGGATGCTCACAGCGGGCGGGTTGGTGAAGTGTCATGGCCGTCATCGCGCGCTCGACGGCTTCGATCTGACGGTCGAGCCCGGCGAGATCGTCGGCCTGATCGGCCACAACGGAGCAGGCAAGACCACCTTCGTGGAGATCGTCGCCGGTCTCCTGCGGCCCGACGCGGGCCGGATCCGCATCGGGCCGTACGACGCGTTGACCGAAGGGCGGGCCGCGCGACGGCTCATCGGGATGGCTCCCCAGGAGCCGGCCCTGTACGGCGGCGTCACGGTGCGGGAGAACCTGCGACTGTTCGCCGGCCTCGCGGGGCTGCGCGGGCGGCACCGCGAGGCGGGGATCGCGCGGGTCCTGGAGGAGCTTGAGCTGTCGGCGCTCGCGGACCGGCAGGTGGGCGTGCTGTCGGGCGGGCAGCGCCGCAGAGTCCAGGCGGCCACCGCGATGGTCGGCTCTCCGCCCCTTCTGCTGCTGGACGAGCCGACCGCCGGGGCCGATCCGGAGACCCGCTCGGCGCTGCTGGACGCCGTCAGGGCCCGCGCCGAGACGGGTGTCGCCGTGGTCTACACGACCCACTACCTCCCCGAACTCGTCGACCTGGACGCCACATTGGCGCTCGCGCGGGCGGGCCGGATCATCGCACGCGGCACCCAGGAGGAGCTCACCCGCCACCTGCCCGGCGAGCTCAGGGTCACCTTCGCCGACCCGGCGGAACCCGAGCTGCGGATGCCGACCACGGATCCCGGCGCCGACCTGGCCGCCCTGCTCGCCTCCGGCCGTACGCCCGCCTCCGTCGACGTACACCGCGCCGGACTGGACGACCTCTACCACTCCCTGGAAACCGCAGCGCTCGAGGGGACGCAGGCCCATGACGCCGCCGCGTGAGTCCGCCACCCGCCTCGGCGTCCTCGTACGCCACAACGCGCTGCTGATGCTGCGCGAACCCGGGCCGCTGCTGAGCCGGATGGTCCTGCCGCTGGTCTTCATGACCCTGCTGCGTCCGCTCTACCTGTCCGCGCAGGGCAGCACGGCCGGTAGGGAACAAGCTGTCGTCGGCACGCTGGTCACCTTCTCGCTGCTCGCGCTCAGCATCTCCGGCAACGCGATCCTCACCGAGCGGCTCGGCCGCACCTGGGACCGGCTGCGCGGGACGCCGCTGCGTCCGGCGGAGCTGCTCCTCGGCAAGGCCGTCCCGGTCCTCACCGCCCTGCTCGCCCAGCAGCTCCTGATCGTCGGCTTCGGGGTGTGCGTGTTCGGGCTGCGGGTCCCGCATCCGTTCCTGCTGCTGGGAGTCCTGCTCAGCTGGAGCTGCACGCTGCTCGCGCTCGGGGCACTGCTCGGCGTGCTGGTGCGCACCATGGGCGAGCTCTCGGCGGCCTACGACATCGGCGGCATGCTCCTCAGCAGCGTCGGCGGCGCACTCGTCCCGCTCGGCGTCCTGCCGGCGTGGGTGGCAGAGGTGGCTCCGGTCTCCCCCGGTTATTGGGCCGCCCACGGCCTGCGCGCCGCTCTCGCGGGTGACACCCGCACCGCGGCGGTGGCCTGCGGCACGCTCCTCGGCGTGGCCGTGGTCTGCGCCGCCCTGGCCTCGGTCCGGCTCCAGGGCCGCAGCGGGCGGGTCGTGGCGCTCTGAGCAGGAACGTTCGCCACGGGTCTACGTCGGGCGCAAGCTGGAGAGGTGGCCCGTGTCCCCCTGCCCGGCAGGCGGCAGGAGCGGTGGGGAGGATCGAGATGACGGCGATGGCGCATCTGCCCGAGGTGGTCTCGCGCGAGGAGTGGCTCCGCGCCCGCAAGGAGCTGCTGGCCGAGGAGAAGGAGGTCACCCGGGCGCGCGACCGGGTCAACGCCGCCCGGCGGCGGCTGCCGATGGTCCGCGTCGAGAAGACGTACGTCTTCGAAGGTCCGCACGGCGAGGTGAGCCTGCTCGAACTCTTCGAGGGACGGGCCCAGTTGGTCGTCCATCACTTCATGTGGACCTTCGATCTCGACGCCGACGGCACCGAGCACCCCCGCGACACCGGCTGCCCCAGCTGTTCCTCCGCGGCCGACCAGATCGGCAACCCGCGGCAACTCCATGTCCGCAACACCGCGCTGGCCGCGGTGACGAGGGCGCCGTACGCGAAACTCGCCGCGTACCGGGAGCGGATGGGCTGGTCGTTCCCCTGGTACTCCTCGGCGGGCGGCGACTTCAACTACGACTTCCACGCGACGGTCGACGAGCGGGTCGCACCGGTGCAGGTCTTCCACCGCTCCGAGGCCGAGCTCGCCGACGCCGGCACGCCCTGGTCGCCGAGCATGCGCGGCGACTGGCCGGGGATCAGCGCCTTCCTGCGGGTCGGCGACGAGGTCTTCCACACCTACTCCACCTTCGGCCGGGGCATCGAGGAGTTCCACAACGGCTATCCCCACCTCGACCTCACCGCCCTCGGCCGTCAGGAGGCATGGGAGGAGCCGAAGGGCCGCGCGACCCCCCTCGGGCTCCAGGTCGGCGGCCCGGCGATGCGGCTTCCCGACGAGTACGGCTCAGCTGACGGGTGACACCCGCAGCGATGACTTCCGTGTCCGCGCAAGGTCTCTCTCCTGTACGGATCCCGCAGAACGGATGTGATGACCGTGCCGAGCAGTTCCGCCCACGCCAAGGTCAACGGCCTGGAGATGTACTACGAGACCCACGGCGACGCCCCTGAGGGGAGCCGTCCGCTGGTGCTGCTGCACGGCGGCGCCCAGACGGTCGGCCTGGCCTTCTCCGCCGTACTGCCCGCCCTGGCCGCCGACCGGCGAGTCGTGGCTCCCGAGCTGCAGGGGCATGGCCACACCGCCGACACCGACCGTGACCTGACGGTGCCGGATCTGGCGTCGGACGTGGTGGCGCTGCTCGACGAACTCGGTGTCCAGCAGGCCGACTTCCTCGGGTTCAGCCTGGGTGGGCTGACCGCGCTGGAGATCGCCGTCAGGCACCCGGAGCGGATCGGACGGCTCGCGCTCGCCGCCACCATGTACACCCAGGACGGTGTCCACGAGGAGGTCCGCGTCCCGGACTACAGCTCGCCCCGGCTGCCCAGCCAGGCCGACTTCCAGGAGATGGCCGACACATACGCGGCCGTCGCACCCGACCCCGAACACTTCCAGGACTTCCTCGCCAAGGTCTCGGCGGGGGCGCACGCCCCGCTGCCCTGGACCGCCGACGACCTGCGGGGACTGCGGGCGCCCACGCTGCTGCTCGTCGGTGACGGCGACTTCGTACGGGTGGAGCACGCGGCGGAGATGCAACGGCTGATCCCCGACGCGCAGTTGGCCGTCCTGCCGGCCACCACCCACATGTCCCTCATGCGGCGGACCTCTCTGCTGCTGCCGCTGCTGGGCGAGTTCTTCGCGTGACCGGACCGGCACCGGGGCCGGGTGGGACAGGGGCCGGGGGCGGTGGGATGCGGCAGAACAGGCTTACTCGAGGCCCCCGTTGCTCTTCAGCAGCTGCCCGTTGATCCACTGCCCCTCCCGTGAGCACAGGAAGTCCACCAGATGAGCGGTGTCCTGCGGGGTCCCGAGGCGGCCGAGCGGAGTGGCGCCGACGCAGTGCGCGCGGACCTCTTCGGTCATCCAACCGGTGTCGACGGGGCCGGGGTTGACGGCGTTGGCGGTCACGCCGAGATGGGCGAGTTCGTGGGCGGCGGCCAGCGTGATGCGGTCCATGGCGCCCTTGCTCGCCCCGTAGGGCAGATTGCCGACGGTGTGGTCGCTGGTGAGGCTGACGATCCGGCCGGTGCCCTTCTCCGCGGTGAAGCGGCGGCCGAACTCCCGGATGAGCAGCCAGGTCGCGCGCGTGTTGACGGCGAAGTGCCGGTCGAAGCTCTCGACGGTGGTGTCGAGCAGGCCCGAGTCGACCGATTCGCAGTGGCTCATCACCAGCGCGGTGACGGGGCCCATCCGCCGCTGCACCTCGTCGAAGACCCGGACCGGTGTGTCGGGGTCGGCGAGGTCCGCCTCGATGGCGGCGGTGGCCGCGCCCCGTTCGGACAGGCTCGCCTCGATCGCCTCGGTCGCGCCGGGCTCGGTGCCCCAGCTCATGCGGGCGTCGTACGGGTTCCAGTAGGTGAAGGCGATGTCCCAACCCGAGCCCGCCAGCCGCTGCGCGATACCGGCGCCGATACCGGCGGTGCGGCCCACGCCGGTGATCAGGGCGAGGGGGCGGGCGGCAGAGAGAGATCGTGTTGTCACGGGACGGGATCGTTCACGAGTGACCCAGGAGCGGCAACTGCTTTTCCGACCGCAGGCGCGTCCCAGCCCCCGACCGAGGACCTGACATTCGCTCAACTCTGGCACAGGGGCAGCCCCTCGGAGGCCGCTTGGCTGAAACACGCCTCATTGTGACTTAAGTTCAACCACGCTATTCGAGAGCTCTCCGCTTACCAGCGGTAATGCCTTGCTTTACCGGATCGCCTGCCGTAACCCTTCGACGACAACCAGCCAAGAACTCTGGGGGGAGTTGGCTTATGGAAGGCACGGTTGACGGGTTCCGCTATGGTGCGGTGACCCCGGTGGCCGCCTACTTAATGGCGTGCCTGGGAGGGGCTCTGGGGCTGCGCTGCATCGTGCGCACCCTGCTCAGCAATCAGTCGTGGAAGGCCGGCTGGCTGGCGCTCGGTGCCGCCTCGATCGGCTGCGGCATCTGGACGATGCACTTCATCGCGATGATCGGTTTCCAGGTCGTGGAGACCCGGATCCGCTACAACGCCGGCCTCACGGTCCTCAGTCTCGTCGTGGCCATCGTCGTCGTGGGCATCGGCGTGTTCATCGTCGGCTATCGGGGCGCCAGCACCCTGAACCTGTCCTTCGCGGGTGTGATCACCGGACTCGGCGTGGCGGCCATGCACTACCTCGGCATGGCGGCGCTGCACCTCAACGGGACGATCCGGTACGACGCCACCGCCGTCGCGCTCTCCGTGGTCATCGCGATCGTCGCGGCGACCGCGGCACTGTGGGCGGCCGTCACGATCCGGGGTTTCATGACGAGCCTCGGGGCCAGCCTGATCATGGGCGTCGCCGTCACGGGGATGCACTACACGGGCATGTCCGCGGTCAGTGTGCATGTGCACGGCAGGACCGGCGGCTCGTGGGCGGGCGATTCGCCCACCTCGCTGCTGCTGCCCATGCTCCTGGGACCGGTGATCTTTCTGCTGCTGGCCGGAGTGGTGGTCATGTTCGACCCGCTCCTGGTGCTCGGCGACGGCGACTGGAACCGCTCGTCCGCCTCGACGGAAAGCACCGCACCACAGCCCGACTCGCTCTTCGAGAACCAGCAGGACAGGGTGGTCCACGCCCGCGCACCGCAGGATCCGCAGTGGGCCGCACCGCACGGCCCGCACAGGTGAAAGTCGCCCCCCTTCCGGGCCGGTTCCAGATCGTTGTTACGGTGCACCGGTGTCTGACTCCTCACGCGATACCGCCGAAGGCGCCGGCTGGGGCTCTGCCCAACTCGGCGAGTACCGGCAGCTGATGCCGTCCAAGGTCGAGAAGATCTCGTGGCTGAACCCGAGGACGCTGTGGGCCGCCCGCAACGGCGTGGTCGCCTCCTGGTTCGGGGACCCGACCGGCCGTACCCGAAGCCGCTGGGTGGCCCAGCGCGCGGCGGCCGGCGCACCCGCCGACAAGGTGATCCGGCGCGAGGACCCCGAACAGTTCTCGTTCATGGTCATCGGCGACACCGGCGAGGGTGACGATCCTCAATACGCCGTCGTGCCTGGGTTTCTGAAGATCAGTCAGGACACCCGGTTCGCGGTCGTCGCCAGTGACGTGATCTATCCGGTGGGCAGCGCGGACGACTACGGCACCAAGTTCTTCCGTCCGTACCAGGACTATCCGGCGCCCATCTACGCGATACCCGGCAACCACGACTGGTACGAGGACCTCGGCGCCTTCATGCGCGTCTTCTGCGACGACGCCCCGCCCCTCGATCCCGAGCCCGCGCCCCGCCCCCTGACCCGCGCCTGGCTGCGCTCCCTGCTGTGGCACCGACCGCGCGCCGACGACGGCCAACATCTGGACGAGGCACGCCAGTTGCGTGCGGCACCGGCCCAACGGACCGCCCAGCCCGGCCCGTACTGGGCCGTCGACGCCGGCCCGCTGCGCATCATCGGCATAGACACCGGGCTGCTCGGCACCATCGACGCCGAACAGGGCGCTTGGCTGCGCGAGGTCTCGCGGGGCCCGCGCCCGAAGATCCTCATCACGGGCTCACCCCTGTACGTGGACGGCGAGCACCACCCCTGCGCCATCGAGGGCGGCGGCACGGTCGACGACATCGTGCGCGCCCCCGAGCACCACTTCGTCGCGGCGATAGGCGGCGACATCCACAACTACCAGCGCTACCCGGTCGACGTGGACGGCCGCACCATCCAGTACGTCGTCTCGGGCGGCGGCGGCGCGTTCATGCACGCCACCCACACCATCCCGCACATCTCGATCGCGAACGTCGCCGAGAAGGACTTCCGCTGCTATCCACTGCGCGGCGACTCCCTGGCCTTCTACAGCAGGCTCTACGGCCGCCGGCTGCACCTGCGCCGCTTCTTCACCCTCACCGAGGCCGAGGCCACCGCGGTGATCGCCGAGCGACTCGGCATCCCGCCCACGCGCCTCCCGGGCGAGCCGGCGCGCGTCACCTTCCGTACTCGCCTGGTCGCCAGTCTCCTGGGCGCGGGCGGCCGCCCGGACCGCACCTCGCGCTTCCGCCTCCCGGTGCGCAAGATCTACACGCAGTTGTTCTCGCCCAGCTCGGCGACGTACAGCCCGCCGTTCTTCAAGTGCTTCCTGCGCCTGGACGTCGCTCCGGACGCGGTGCGTCTGCGCTGCTTCGCGGCCACCGGCAACCTCGCCCAGGAGATCGACCCGCCGGTCGAGGACGAGGTGACCATTCCCTTGCCCCGATCTTGACTCGAACGGCCCGACGAGCGGGAACATCATGCGGGACGGGCGGGTTGGCACTGCCGTACTACTTGATACATCAAACAACCCGGAGGAGCCCGTGCCGTCGTCCCCCCGCCCTCTGCGCAAACTGGGCTTCCTGACCATCGGCCTGTTCGACGAGGCGGATCCGCGGCGCGGCCACGAGTCCACGCTGGAGATCATCGAGTTGGGCGAGCGGCTCGGCTTCGACACCGCGTGGCTGCGCCACCGGCATCTCCAGTACGGCATCTCGTCCCCCGTGGCCGTCATGGCGGCGGCCTCGCAGCGCACCAGCCGCATCGAGCTCGGCACGGCCGTGATCCCGCTCGGCTGGGAGAACCCGCTGCGGCTGGCCGAGGACCTGGCGACGGTGGACATCCTGTCGGGCGGCCGGATCAACCCGGGTGTGAGCGTGGGCCCGCCGATGCACTTCGACGAGGTCAAGGGGGCGCTGTACCCGGACACGGCCGACGCCGAGGACTTCTCCTACGAGCGGGTGCGGCGGCTGCTGGACTTCGTGCGCGGCAAGCCGGCCAGCGACTTCAGCGGGGTGCAGGGCTTCGAGGTGTTCTCCGACCGGGTGCAGCCGCACTCCCCCGGCCTCGGCCGACGGCTCTGGTACGGCGGCGGCAGCCTGAGTTCCGCACGCTGGGCCGGTGAGCACGGCATGAACTTCCTGACCAGCAGCGTCGTCAAGGCGGAGGGTGGCGAGGGCCCGTACGACTTCGCTCAGATCCAGCTCTCGCACATCCGCGCCTTCCGCGCCGCCCACCCGGACGGCGCGGACGCCCGGGTGTCCCAGGGGCTCGTCGTCATCCCCACCGACTCGGCCTCCCCGGAGCAGCGCGCGAAGTACGAGGGGTACGCGGCGAAGCGCACCCCTCGGACCACGTCACCGCAAGGCCCCGCGCGGTTGATGTTCGCGCCGGACATCGTCGGCACGTCGCAGGAGATCGCCGAACGGCTGCACGCGCACGCCGCGTTCCGTGAGGTCGACGAGGTCGCGTTCGCGCTGCCCTTCACCTTCGAGCACGAGGACTATGTGCAGATCCTCACGGACATGGCGACGAAACTGGGGCCGACGCTGGGGTGGCGGCCGGGCGCGTAGGGCCTGCGGGCCAGTCGCCCGGCGCCGCCCTGTAGCGCCCCTCCGGGCCACCTCACCTCACCAGCGCCCCAACTCGGTCCCGGTGATCGCCTCCGACGGCTTCCCGTCCGGCCCCACCGGCACGTCCCCCGCCAGCATCACCCGGTGCATGGTCCGGGGGAAGCCGAGGTGGGCGTTGTCGCCGGGGGCCAGGTGGATGGTGGCGCGGTTGTCCCAGAAGGCCACGCTGCCGGGCTCCCAGCGGAAACGCACCGTGTACTCGGGCCGGACCGCCTGCTCGAGGAGCATGTCGAGGATCGCCCGGCTCTCGGCACGGGAGAGGTCGGAGATCTGCTCGACGTAGTAGCCGTTGACGTAGAGGATCCGCTCCCCCGACTCGGGGTGCACCCGCACCAGCGGGTGCAGCGAGGCGACCTGATGGTCCAGAAGGTGGCGGACGTAGGCGTCGTCGCCCGGGCGGGGCTGGTAGCCGACCCCGAGCCGGTGCTCCACGCGCAGGCCGTCCACGAACTCCCGCACCGGAGCGGACAGTCCGGCGTAGGCGGCCGCGAGGTTGGACCAGGTGGTGTCGCCGCCGTACGGCGGAACGGTCTCGGCGCGCAGGATGGTCGCCGCGGGCGGGTCGATACGGGCGCCGTGGTCGCAGTGCCAGCCGCGCAGCAGCGTGTGCCGCCGACGCTGCAGCCACTCCTCGTGCTCCATGCCGAACTTCCCGCCCAGCTCCAGGCGGTCGGCGGTCGTCTCGATCTCCGCGAAGTCCGCGGGCGAGGCACCGCCGCGCTTACCCAGGACGACGGGCGCACCGAACCTGCGGGCGAAGGCCACATGCCCGGCGTGGTCGAGCTTCTGTCCGCGGAAGAACACCACCTTCCAGCGCAGCACCGCCGCCCGGATCGCGGCGACCACGCAGTCGTCGAGATCGCCGGCCAGGTCGACCCCGGTGATCTCGGCCCCGATGTGCCCGGCCACCGGGTTCACCTCGATGCCCGCGTCCCACTCCGCCGTGCCCTTGTCCGTCGTCATGCGTGCTCCGTTGATCGCCGGCATGTGTCCGAAGTCCGCGCCCTGCGGGGCGCGTCACCCATGGTTGACTGCCCAGCGTGACCGTTCCCTCAACTCCCCAGGAGCCCAGCCCCTTCGTACGGCGCCTCCGGGCGGGTGAACAGCTGCCCCTGCCCGCCGACTCGGTGGCCGCCTGGGAGACCTTCCCCTTCGAAGGCGACCTCCGGGTCAAGCCCTTGCAGTCCCCCGTCCTCCCCGAGCCCGCCCGCTCCGGCGAGGACGGCCCCGAGGACTGCCCCACCTGCCGCAAGCCCGTGACGGAAGCCCTCTGGTCCGACGACCACTGGCGGCTGGACGCGGTCGGCACCGAGTCCCGCCTCCCGGCGGTGGTGATGCTGCAACCGCGCGGCCACTACGACCTGACCGACCTGCCCGCCGAACGCGCGGCCGAGCTCGGCCCCCTGCTCCAGCGGGTGGAGCGGGCGGTGCGCAGCCTCGACGGCGTCGCCCGCGTCCACGTCAACCGGTGGGGTGACGGGGCCGCCCACCTGCACTTCTGGCTGCTCGCCCGGCCCGCGGGGCTCATGCAGCTGCGGGGAACCTTCCTTCCCGTATGGGAAGAACTCCTGCCGCCCCTCCCGGACGAGGAACGCCGACAGGCCCACCGGCGGATCGCCGCAGCACTCGCCGCTGAAGGCGGCACGGCCCACACCGTCCCCTGACGAGGGTCCGCTGCCCTCGTCCGCGCCCGTCCGGTTGATCATTGCCCGCCCTGTCCGTGAGGCTGGGGGGACGACACAGTCAAGGGAAGGTCCGGACGTGATCAGCATCCCGACACACACGCTCAACGACGGTACGAAGATCCCCGCCCTCGGTCTGGGCACCTGGCCGATGGACGACGCCGAGGCGGAGCGGGCGGTCGCCACCGCCCTGGAGAGCGGCTACCGGCTCCTCGACACGGCGACGAACTACCGGAACGAGACCGGTGTCGGCCGTGGCGTGGCCGCCGGCGGCGTCCCGCGCGGGGAGATCCTCGTGACGACGAAGCTGCCCGGCCGGCATCACGGCCACGAGGAGACCCTGGCCTCCTTCGAGGAGTCCCGCACCCGTCTCGGCCTGGAGTACGTGGACCTGTATCTGATCCACTGGCCGCTCCCCCGCGTCGACAAGTACGTCGACTCCTGGAAGGCCATGATCAAGCTCCGCGAGGACGGCCTCGTGCGGTCGATCGGGGTCTCCAACTTCACGGCCGCGCACATCGAGCGGCTGGAGAAGGAGACCGGGGTCCTGCCGTCCGTCAACCAGATCGAGCTGCACCCCTTGTTCCCGCAGGACGAGCTGCGCGCCTTCCACGCCGACAAGGGCATCGTGACGGAGAGCTGGAGCCCGCTGGGCCGGGGTTCGGACCTCCTGGACGACCCGGCCGTGGCCGGCGTCGCCGAGGCGCACGGTGTCACGCCCGGCCAGGTGATCCTGCGCTGGCACGTCCAGCTCGGCGCCCTGCCGATCCCGAAGTCCGGCGACCCCGAACGGCAGCGCACCAACCTCGCCGTGTCCGGCTTCGAGCTGAGCGAGGCGCAGATGGCGGCGATCGCCGACCGTGCGCACCGGCGCCTGGGCGGGGACCCGGAGGTGCACGAGGAGTTCTGAACCGCGGGAGGGGTACCCGGGGCGTGTGAGTCAGCGACTGCGGGACTACCACGGCAAGCGGGACTTCGCACGTACCGGTGAGCCCGAGGGCCGGGAAGGGCACGCCGGTGCGAAGCCGCGGTTCGTCGTGCAGATCCATGACGCGAGCACCCTGCACTTCGACTTCCGCCTCCAGGTCGACGACGTGCTGAAGTCCTGGTCGGTTCCGAAGGGCCCCTCCGACGTCCCCCAGGACAAGCGGCTCGCCGTGCCCACGGAGGACCATCCGCTGGAGTACGAGGAGTTCGAGGGCGTGATCCCGCACGGCGAGTACGGCGGCGGCACCGTGATCGTCTGGGACCACGGGACGTACGAACCCCTCAGCCATGACAAGAAGGGGCGTCCCGTCGACTTCGGACAGTCGCTGGAGCGCGGGCACGCCACGTTCCGGCTGCGCGGGTCGAAACTGCACGGCACGTACGCGCTCACCCGGTTCCGTGAGGGGTCCTGGCTGCTGGTGAAGGCGGCCGAGGGGCGGGCACCGGGACACGGCACGCCCGATCCACGCCGGGCACGCTCGGTGCGGACCGGCCGGACCCTCGCCCAGGTCGCCGCCGAGGAGAACTGAGCCGGAAGATCCACCGAATTTCGCCCCAACTGGCCTTCTGTGCGCCTATGTTCACAGCGACGTTCACCGCGACACGTCGTCGCGCAGAACACGAGCCAGGAGGCCTTCCGTATGCGCATCGCGCTCCGTACCGCCATATCCGGCGCGGTCGTCACCGCCACCGTCTTCGTCGGCGGCACCGCACAGGCGACCCCGCCCGGCCCCGGAGTGACCGGCACGCTGATCGCCCAGAAGACCGTGGGCGACACCGACTACGTCCTCAGAGAGATCACCGTCCCGCCGGGCCAGGCGACCGGCTGGCACTACCACGACGGTCTCGTCTACGGATACGTCAAGCAGGGCACCCTCAGCCACTACCACGCCGACTGCGCCAGTGACGGCGTCTATCCGCAGGGCACCGTGGTGCGCGAGCCCGGCGGCCCCAGCGATGTCCACCTCGGCCGCAACGAAGGGTCCACCCCGCTCGTCCTGGAGGTGCTGTACGTGCTCCCGCACGGCTCGCCGTACTCGGAGGACGTGCCGAACCCCGGCTGCTCCTTCGAGTGAGCGAAGTGATCAGAACTCGGGCGGTTCCAGCGACTGCTCGGCCCAGATCGTCTTTCCGCTGCCGGTCTGCCGGCTCCCCCAGCGCTGGGTGAGCTGGGCGACCAGCAGCAGCCCGCGGCCGCCCTCGTCGAAGGCGTGGGCGCGCCGCAGGTGCGGTGAGGTGGAACTGCCGTCGGAGACCTCGCAGATGAGGGTGCGGTCACGGATCAGCCGTAGCTGGATGGGCGGTTCGCCGTAGCGGATGGCGTTGGTGACCAGCTCGCTGACGACGAGTTCGGTGACGAAGGAGGCCTCCTCCAGTCCCCAGACGGCGAGTTGCTCGGTGGCGGCCTGTCGGGTGGCGGCCACATGCTCGGGGTCGGGCTCGACGTCCCACGTGGCGACCCGGTCCGCGCCGAGAACCCGGGTGCGGGCCAGCAGCAGGGCCACGTCGTCGCTGGGTTCCTCGGGCAGTACGGCCTTCAGGACGGTGTCACACAGTTCGTCCAGGGTGTCCGTCTTCGCGGTGAGCGCGCGGCACAGTTCGTCGGTGGCGTGGTCGACGTCGCGGTCCCGGTCCTGGGTCAGACCGTCGGTGTAGAGGGCGACCACAGCCCCCTCGGGCAATTCGATCTCCGTGGCCTCGAAGGGCAGGCCGCCGACGCCGAGCGGAGGCCCCGTGCTCAGGGGGACGAGGCGCGCCGTGCCGTCGGGCAGGACGACGGCGGGTGGCGGGTGACCGGCGGCGGCCGCGGTGAGGCGGCGCGAGACGGGGTCGTAGACGGCGTAGAGACAGGTGGCGCCGAGCTCGGCGACCTCGACCCCCTCATCGGGGCGGTCGTCGGAGGCGAGGTGCGTGACGAGGTCGTCCAGGTGGGTGAGGAGTTCGTCGGGCGGCAGGTCGACGTCGGCGAGGGTGCGCACGGCCGTGCACAGACGGCCCATGGTCGCCGAGGAGGGGATGCCGTGGCCGACGACGTCACCGACGACCAGGGCGACGCGGCTGCCGGAGAGCGGAATGACGTCGAACCAGTCGCCGCCGATGCCGGCCAGCGAGCCGGAGGGCAGATAGCGGTGGGCGACCTCGACCGCGGCCTGTCCGGGCAGGCCGCGCGGCAGGAGGCTGTTCTGCAGGGCCAGTGCGGTGGTGCGTTCGCGGGCGAAACGGCGGGCGTTGTCGACACATACGGCGGCCCGGCTGGCGAGTTCCTCGCCGAGGACGGCGTCGTCGTCCCCGAAGTCGTCGGGGTGGGCGATGCGGACGGCGACCGCGACGCCCAGGGTGGTGCCGCGGGCCTTGAGCGGCACGGCGAGCACGGAGTGGACGCCCTTGCGGTACGTGCGGCCGGCTGGGGCGCGGGCGTTGCGCTCGGCGACCCAGCGCATGAAGTCGGGCTCGCCGGCCTGGCTGAGGGCCGCCCGCCCCTCCCGCAGGGCCCGCGCGGGCGGCGAGGAGGCACGGTAGACGTCCGTCTCGCCGAGGCGGACGGCGGCCTCGGGGGTGCCCTCGTGTCCGGAGCCGTGGGCGACGCGGCGCAGGACGATGTCGCCCTCCAGCGCGGTCGGCGGCTCGTCCGCGCCGAGCACCCAGTCGAGCAGGTCCACGCTGGCGAAGTCGGCGTACCGGGGCACGAGGAGTTCGACGAGTTCCTCGGCGGTGCGCACCACGTCCAGGGTGGTGCCGATGGCTGCCGCCGCCTCGTTGAGCAGGGCCAGCCGTTGGCGGGCCCAGTACTGGTCGCTGTTGTCGAACGCGGCCAGGGCGACCCCGGTGAGTTCCTCGGAGCCTTCCTCTCGCACGGGCCACATCTCGATGGTCCAGGCGTGATCCCGGTTGAGGGCGGGCGCACCGGTGAAGCTCTCGTAGCGGAACGGTCTGCCGGTCTCGGCGACTTGGCGCAGGCCGGCCAGGAACCCGCGGCTGTGTTCGGCGTCCTCGACGGTGTCCGGGAAGAACCGGCCGAGCAGGGCTTCCTCCGGGACCCCCATGACCCGGCAGGCCACGTCGTTGAGGCGCAGGTAGTGCTGACGCGCGTCGAAGACCGACATGGACATGACCGCCTGCTGGAAGGCCTGTCCGGCCAGGGTCGGCTCGGCGGAGCCGGGCGGCCGGGCGGTGATCACGTATCCGGCGGGGGTGCCGTTCCCGCTCAGGACGGGGCACGCCTCCACGAAGCGCGTGAGAGAGGAGCCGTCGCGGTGCCGCAGGACGACGGTCCCCTTCAGCGCCGCCACGGCCGGTCCCGGCGGGTCCTCGGCGAGCAGCTCCCGTGCCGCCCGCCCCACGACCTCCTCGGCCGTGCGTCCCGTCAGCCGCCGGGCACCCTCGCTCCACCCCGTCACCATGCCTGAGGCATCGGTGGTCGCCGTAGCGGAGACGTGCTCCATATCGTCCAGGATGGTCCCTTTGCCAGGCCGCATCAACCGAAACGGTGCAACCGGGCCCCGCCCGTCACTGCCGGTGTGCGCGCAGGGCTTCGAGGGCGCGGTCGGCGTGGGTGTTCATGCGCAGTTCGCTGCGGACGACCTCCAGCACCGTACGGTCCTGGGCGATGACGAAGGTGACACGTTTGGTGGGCGCCATGGAGAAGCCTCGCTTGACGCCGAAGAGCTCGCGTATCTTGCCGTCGACGTCGGACAGCAGGGGCATGCCGAGGGTGTGCCGTCCGGCGAACTCCTGCTGGCGTTCGACGGTGTCGCCGCTGATGCCCACCGGCCGGGCGCCGGCCGCGGCGAACTCGGCGGCGAGGTCGCGGAAGTGGCAGGCCTCCGCGGTGCAGCCGGCGGTCAGCGCCGCGGGGTAGAAGAAGAGGACGACCGGGCCGTCGGCGAGCAGCTCGGACAGCTTGCGGCTGGTGCCGGTCTCGTCCGGGAGCTCGAAGTCCTCGACGGTGTCGCCGGTTTCCATCGCCTTGCTCATGCCTGGCCCTCCCCGTTCTTCGCGATGCTGCGTGCCCACAGCACGAGCGGCAGTTGCAGCGGCAGCCGTCCGAGGGCCGCCGCCTTCAGCGGTGCGGGACGGTCACGCCAGTCGGCGGCCATCTTGACGTTGGCGGGGAACACCCCGACGAAGAAGGCGGCCGTGGCGAGCGCGGCGGTCCGCCGGGTCTTCGGCAGCACCAGACCGGCGGCGAGCGCGAGCTCCACGGCACCGCTCGTGTAGGTCCAGGTCCGGGGCCTGCCGGGCAGGGCCCGCGGGATGGTGGCGTCGTACGGACGTGGTGCGGCGAAGTGGGTGACGCCCGCGGTGGCCAGCAGGCCGGCGAGCAGCAGGGGCGAGCGTGGGGACCGTGGCACGGTTCCTCCTCCTGGGGGCTGCCGCGCACACTACTGGACGGTACAAGCACCTCGTGCAGCGGCCTGCGCCCTCACCGGGAACGACGGTTGTGGGTGCCGGGGGTGTAGCCGAAGGAGCGGTGGAAGACGTCGATGAAAGCGCTCGCGGAGGACCAGCCGCAGCGGTGGGCGACAGTCGTGACGGGGACGTCGTCGGCCAGCAGGCGCAGGGCGTGGTAGAGCCGCGACTGAGTGCGCCACTGCGGGAAGGTCATGCCGAACTCGCCGCGGAACAGTCGGCTGAGGGTGCGTTCCGAGGCCCCGGTCGCGGCGCCGAGAGCGGCCAGGGTGCGCGGGTCGGCGGGGTCGGCGTGGACGAGCGCGCAGACCTCGGCCAGGCGGGGATCGGTGGGGGTGGGCAGCAGCAGGGGCTGCTGGGGCGAGGCGCGCAGCTGGTCGCGCAGGACTGCGAGCAGGCGGTGGCGTTCGGGGCTGTCGTCGGCGGGGTCGCGGGTGTAGGCGAGGATCAGCTCGCGCAGCAGCGGGCCGACGGCGAGAACGGTCGGGGCGTCCAGGCCGAGCGGGTTGTCGTCGGCGGGGAGGCCGACCAGGTGCAGGTCGAGCCGGCCGTGGGCGCGGTGGGCGTGGGCGGTGCCCGCGGGGACCCAGATGGCGCGGGTACCGGGCGCGAACCAGGTGCCGACGTCGGTGGTGACCGCGAGGACACCGGAGCCCGCGTAGACGATCTGGTGGTCGTCGTGCCGGTGGGCGTCGATGCGTTCGCCTGCGGCGAGGTGCTGGGCACGCGTGGGCGCCGACGGCGTGTGGCGCAGGGCCGGCTGGCGGATGTTCGACATCATTGGGCAGATTATCGGAAGCGGGCCAGGCACCACTTTGGCGAAGCTCGTCCGGTGTCCAGGAAACGTTCCCTCACGCTGATGTCGCTCGGTCACGCCTGTGTGGACGTGTACCAGGGGGCCGTCGCCGCCCTGGTGCCCTTCTTCGTCGCCGAGCGCGCCTATTCGTATGCGGCCGCCTCGGGCATCGTCCTGGCCGCGTCCCTGCTGTCGTCGGTGGTGCAGCCGCTGTTCGGCGCGCTCACCGACCGCTGGGAGATGCCGTGGCTGCTGCCGCTGAGCGCGCTGACCGCAGGGTCGGGGGTCGCGCTGAGCGGGGTCTTCGGCTCCTATCCGCTCACGCTGGCGGCGGTCGCCGTGTCCGGGATCGGGGTCGCGGCCTACCATCCGGAGGCCGCCAGGGCGGCGAGAGCCGTCGCGTCCGGCGGCAACACGGGAATGGGGTGGTTCTCGCTCGGCGGCAATGTCGGCTTCGCCCTTGCCCCGCTGCTGGTCGCCGCCGTGATCGCCATGGGCGGGCTGCACGCCTCTCCCCTGCTGGTCGTGCCGGCCGTGGCGGGCGCGGCCCTGTGCGCGGCGGCGGTACGCGCCTCCCGGGTCCGCGCGCCGGCCGGTCGGCCGACCGAGAGCTCCGGACGCGACGACTGGCCGTCGTTCCTGCGGCTCTCGGGCGCGGTGGTGTGCCGGTCGGTCGTGTTCGTCGGGCTGAGCGCCTTTGTCTCGCTGTACGTCCGTGAGCGCGTCGGCGGCGGGGACGTGGCCGGTACGGCGGCGCTGTGCGTGCTCTACGCGGGCGGCGCGGTGGGCACGGTCCTCGGGGGCCGGCTCGCCGACCGGTACGGGCGCGTCGCGGTGGTGCGCCGTGCGTATGCGCTGACCGTGCTCGCCGTGGCCGGGGTGGTGCTCGTCCCTGGCCCCGCGGTGTATCTGTTCGTCGCCCTCACCTCGGCCGGCCTCTACGTGCCGTTCTCCCTGCACGTCACCCTCGGTCAGGACTTTCTGCCGGGGCGGGTGGGTACCGCGAGCGGGGTCACGCTGGGCCTGACGGTGAGCGTCGGCGGGCTGGCCGCGCCGGCGCTCGGGGCGCTGGCCGACACGACGTCTTTGCGGACCGCGCTGGTGCCCCTGGTCGTCCTGCCGGCGCTGGGTGGCCTGCTGCTGCGGGGGCTGCGCGAGCCCGCACCGGTGCGCCAGTCCGCTCCGCGCCTTCCGGTGCGATGAGGGTCAGGCGGTCCCGGCCGGTGTCGGCTCCTCGCTGTCGTCGTCGATCGCGTGGGAGAGGAAGTCGTCCACCATGCGGTGGAAGAGCCCGGCCAGCTGCCGGAGCTCCTCGGGCGACCACTCCGCCAGGGCCAGCTGCATACCGCGGGCGCCCGCGTCGCGGATGCGGTCGATCGCCTGCTGACCGGCCTCGGTGAGCTGGATGCGCTGGGCGCGCCGGTCGTCGGGGTCGGGGACGCGCGTGACATAGCCCGACTTCTGCAGCTGCTGGACGGTGCGGGTGACGTGGGAGGCCTCCACACCCAGTCGGTTGGCCAGCTCCCCCGGGCGCATCGGTTCGGTGTCGGCGACCTGCCGCAGCAGCGCCACGGCGGCACGGTCCAACGGCACCTCGGCCAGGGACATCAGCCGGTCGTGCTGCCGGGCCCGGGTGCTCAGGTAGGTGATGCGGGTGAGCGCCCGCTCGATCTCGATGACTTCCGGGGACGCGGGGACGTCGGGGAGCGGCTGTGAGGACATACTCGCCAGTTTACCATCTTGTTGCGTAACTCAAGTAATCTCCGGCGGTCCGCGGGTGCGGGAGGGAGCGCCGGCAGCCGATCCGGTGCCGGCGCTCCCCCGGAACACCCAGAGGGCGGTACGTGACTTGATGTCTGTATTGCCCTGTCGGTTGATGTTGTTGGGCGCGATCTCCATGTCCACCGCCTCGCAGACCTGCCGTGCCCGCACTGACGGACCCGACGGCCCTAGGGCCGGTGATCGCCGGTGTGACCGCGGGCTCACAAGGGCGGGCACAGTGTCACCGGTCGGGCGCCTGTCCATGGGTGAGTGGGGCTGCCGCATGGACAGGCGTGACCGTGGGCCTCAAGCCGCTTCGAGGAAGGGGTAGTCGGTGTAGCCCTCGGCGCCCGGCCCGTAGAACAGTTCCGGCCGCGGCTCGTTCTCCGGGTGGCCACCCTGCCAGCGCTCGACCAGGTCGGGGTTGGCGATGAGGGCCCGGCCCACGACCACGGCGTCGGCGTGGCCGGCCTCGATCTGCTGGAGCGCCTGCTCGCGGGTGGTCTGCCCGCCGAAGGGGCCGGTGTTGACGATCAGCTTGCCGTCGAAGCGCCGCCGCAGCTCCTGTACCAGGTCGCCGCCCGGCTCGGTGTGCAGTACGGAGAGGTAGGCCAGGCCCAGCGGGCGCAGTTGGTCGAGCAGGGTGCCGTAGGTGGCCAGGACGTCGTCCCGATCGGTTTCGAAGACGTCCCCGAAGTCGACCTCCGGCGAGATCCGCAGCCCGACCCGCTCGGCGCCCACAGCGTGCGCAACCGCCGTGACGACCTCGGCGACGAAGCGGGCGCGGTTGTGCGGCGAGCCGCCGTATTCATCGGTGCGCTGGTTGGCCGCCGGGGAGAGGAACTGGTGGAGCAGGTAGCCGTTGGCGCCGTGGATCTCCACGCCGTCCGCTCCCGCCTCGATGGCCCGGCGGGCCGCGGTGACGAAGTCCTCCAGGGCTGCACGGACCTCTGCGGTGGTCATCGCTTCCGGTACGGGGTAGGGCTGCTCGCCCTTCTCGGTGAACGTCTCGCCGGTCCTGGCGATCGCGCTGGGGGCGAGGACGCGGCGGCCGCCGTTGATGTCGGGGTGGGCCTGGCGGCCGGCGTGCATGATCTGCAGGACGATGCGGCCGCCCTCGGCGTGCACCGCCTCGAACACCCGCTGCCAGCCGGCCGCCTGCTCGTCGGTGGCGATGCCCGGCTCACCGACATACCCCTGCGACGCGTGGTCGGGGTAGGTGCCCTCGGCGATGATCAGCCCGACGTTCGCCCGCTGCCGGTAGTACTCGACCATCAGGTCCCCGGGGATGCCGGAGGAACCGGCCCGGACCCGGGTCATCGGTGCCATGACGACGCGGTTGGCGAGCTCGATCTTCCCGAGAGAGACGGGGGAGAAAAGCGATGGAACGGGCGAAACTTCTGAAGTGTTGGCAGACATGGGTTTCTTTCTTTCTGCAATACGGAGGGAAACGGGATGAAGGTCTGCTCCGCAGGGGGTCCACGCTGTCCCGGCGGAGGCGCGGATGCGGTCCTCGGGCAGGCGCCGGCCCGCTGACGTTGACGCGGTTCCAGGACCGCGATCGGGGTGGGGGTGGTGTTGGCGGTGAACGCGGTGAGAGCCGCATGCCGTCGGCGTCGGTGTCGACGCCGGTCAAGCTCAACTGCCCGCCGGATTACGGGCGTTCGCTCCTTGCGCACGATCAGCAGCAGGCCAGGCGACGAAGTCATGGGTGCCGCCGCCGGAGTCGGTACGGATCGGTGTCTGCACCCCGCGCCGCGACCGACTCCCTCGACGCGCCTCCGCGAAGAGGCTCGCCCATCGGGCAGCCTGCTTGACGAAAGCGCGAGGCTAGCTGAGCGGGACGTCCGCGACACCCTTGAGGTGGCTGAACGTCTCGAGGGAGTACCGGCCGTGGTACCGGCCCATGCCGCTTTCGCCGACGCCACCGAAAGGCAGGCCGGTCATGAGCAGTTGCATCACCGGCTGGCCCCAGGCGACGCCGCCGGAGGACGTCTCGTTCACCAGGCGCGACTTGATGGCCTCGGACTCGGTGAAGGCGTAGAGCGCGAGGGGCTTGTCGCGTTCGTTGATGAAGGTGATGGCGGCATCGAGGTCTTCGACTTCCACGACGGCGATGATCGGACCGAAGATCTCCTCCTGCATGGCCGGCGATGCGGGGTCGACATCGGTGAGCACGGTCGGTGCGATGAACAGGTCGTCACGGTCGTGCTGGCCTCCCACCGCCGCCCGGCCGGAATCCAGCAGACGAGTGAGCCGGTCGAAATGCCGCTCGTTGATGATCCGGCCGAAGTCGGCCGCGGTCTGCGGAGCGGTGCCGAACTGAGCTTCGACCGCCACGCGGAGGGCGGGAACCAGTGCGGCAGCGGTGGCAGGATCGGCCAGAACGTAGTCGGGGGCTATGCACTGCTGACCGGCGTTGCCGAACTTGGCGCCGACCAGCCGCTTGGCGGTCTCGTCCACGTCGGCGTCGGGCGCCACGAAGACCGGCGACTTGCCCCCGAGTTCGAGCGTGACCGGGGTGAGGTTCTTGGCTGCTGCGGCCATGACGACCCGACCGACCGTGCCATTGCCCGTGTAGAAGATGTGGTCGAAGCGCTGCGCCAGGAGGGCCGTGGTCTCCTCGGCGCCCCCCTCGACCACGGTGAGCACGTCGGCGTCGAAGTACTCTCGCAGGAGGCGTGAAGCCACTGCCGATGTGTGCACCGAGATCTCGCTCGGCTTGGCCACCACGGTGTTCCCTGCGGCCAGGGCGCCGATGATGGGGTCGATGAGAAGGTGCAGCGGGAAATTCCACGGTGCGATCACCAGGACGACCCCGAGCGGGTCGTACGTGGTGTACGCCGTGGTCGCGGGACCACCGAAGTGGGCGGGAACCTCCACCGGGCGGGGCTGAAGCCAGCTCTCCAGATTCGCCAGCGCCTCGTCGATGTCGGCGACAGTGAAGTCGATCTCCTGCGTCTTCGCCTCGGTGGCGTTCTTCCGCAGGTCCGCCCAGAGCGCTTCGATCAGTTCCTGCTCGTTTTCGACCAGCAGTGCCCGCAGCCGCTGCAGCTGGTCGACGCGCCAGTCCAGTGTGCGGGTGACGCCGGTGTTGAACGTCGCACGAAGGCGGCCGACCGCCTCCGCGGCCGTTTCGCTCTGGCGCGTCCTCGACTCGGTCGCCTGTGTTGTGGTCATGGGGTGTGCTCCGTTCCTGATGCAAGCCACGTCCCGGCTGCCTTCCAGCCGGGCACGGTCACCAGCGTGCTGGGCGATCCGGTATTCACCCAGGTCACGGCTTTGCCTATGCCCGCGATGCCTACTACTGGCTGGGTCAGGAAGGTGTGCGTCCGACCGTGGATACTCGAGGCATGGACGAATACGCCGAACCGGTGCGCGAGCCCGCCGACGCGCTGGACCCGCGTGCCGAGCTGAGCGAGTTCCTGCGCACCCGGCGGGCCCGGCTGAAGCCGGAGGACGTGGGGCTGCGGAGCTTTGGACGGTACCGGCGGGTGCCGGGGCTGCGCCGCGAGGAGCTGGCGCAGCTGGCCGGAGTGTCGGTGGCCTATTACACGCGGCTGGAGCAGGGCAACGGGCGGCACGTGTCGGCGGAGGTCCTCGACGCCATCGCCCGCGCGCTGCGGCTGAGCGACGCCGAGCACGCCCACCTCACGCACCTGGCGAAGCCGAAACAGAAGAAGAAGCCGCCCGGTCGCACCCAGCAGGTTCGGGGCCCCCTGAGGACGCTGCTGGACACCATGGACGGCGTCCCGGCGATCCTCGTGGGACGGCGGGGGGACATCCTCGCCTGGAACCGGATGGCCGCGGCGGTCTTCGGCGACTGGGCGGAGCTGCCGGCGCAGGAGCGGAACTGGGCACGGCTGGTGTTCCTGAAGCCCGAGTACAGCGACCTGTTCGTGGACTGGGAGGACAAAGCGAACGACGTTGTCGCTCAGCTACGCCTGGACGCCGGCTCCCATCCGGACGACCCCCGGCTGTCCGCGCTGGTGGGCGAACTCTCCGTGAAAAGCGAGGAGTTCCGGCGGCTGTGGGCCACCCACGACGTCAAGGAGCAGTGCCACGGCGTCCAGCGCCTGCACCACCCGCTCGTCGGCGAACTCGACCTCCGCGTCGAGTCGTTCCGCCAGGCCGACGCCCACGAACGGATGCTGGTGACGTACCACGCCGAACCCGGTTCCCCGTCGGCGGAGGCACTACGACTGCTGGCCAGCTGGGGCACCGACGCGACAAGGGCGGGAGCCGGGATGCCGTCGCCACGCACGGCTTGATGAACAGTTGATCATCTGCACTTGGCTGCGCGCCACGCCGGATTCAGGACGGCGCGGGCGTGCTGCGGGTAGGCAGGGGAAGAACGGTGCCGTCGCTGCGCAGGGCGTCGTTTGAGGGCCGGCCGGCGGATGGCCTCCTCGTACAGGTTCCGGCGGGCCGACTTCTCCCCGCACGTCTGCCGCGTCGGCATCAGGTCCCGGGCTGACCAGCTGACTACAACTTTGGCCAGCTGCCCAACGCGAGGTTGGCGACTTGCAGCAGCTCAGGGCGGGAACTACCACTCGCGGCCTGGACGGCGATCCCATTGGCGACTGTTCTCAGGTAGAGCGCAAGAAGATGAGGATCTGCGGAAGGCGGCAGGTCACCGGCGTCCACCCCCTGTTGGAACCGGCGCGTCAGGTGGGCTATCCCCTCCTCACGCCATGCGATGAGTGCGTCTCGGACCGGGCGGCTCTCCTCCCCGGTGGCCAACGCACCCTGCACGCCAAGACAGCCCGTGGGGAACCCCGGCATGGTGGCCGCCTCGACCGTCCCGTGCAGCACAGCAGTAGCCACTGCTCCACTTGTGGGCGCTGCCAGAGCTCGAGCGAAGTAGGAGGTCAAGCCCTCGGTGTACCGCTCCAGCGCCTTGTAGAAGAGGTCTTCTTTGCTGCCGAACGCCCTGTACAGGCTGGGGCGGCTGATGCCCATCGCTTCGGTGAGGTCGTCAAGGCTGGCGCCCTCGAAGCCCTTTGACCAGAACACCAGGACTGCACGATCGAGTGCCTCGTCGATGTCGAACGCGCGAGGCCTGCCAGGAGGGGCCGGTGTTGTCGAGGTCATTTCTTCATCCTACTCCTTCGGTACCGATCGGTACGGATGTGCTAGAGTATTTTCGTACCAATCGGTACGGTGCACGGAGAGGCGACATCATGTCACAGACCGTACTCATCACTGGCGGAACCTCAGGCATCGGCTTGAGCCTCGCGCAATCCTTCGTGGAGCTCGGGGCGTCTGTCGTCGTCTGCGGGCGTTCGCAGGCTGCGCTTGACCGATTCGCGCAGGCACACCCGCAGGCACTGGCCGTGCGGGCTGATGTGACGAACGCAGCTGATCGGGCGGCGCTGTTGCAAGCAGTCGCTGATCGCTTCGGGCGTTTGGACGTGTTGGTCAACAACGCCGGTACGTTCGAGGAACGAGACTATGCCGCCGGCAAGAACCCCAATGCGACTCTCGATGCCGAGGTGGCGTTGAACCTCACCGCCCCCATGCACTTGACGGGTGAAGTGCTCGAGCGATGGCCATCGCCGGACGCGATCGTATTCATCACCTCGGGGTTCGCTCTGGTCTCGCCCACTCGCGCGCCTACCCACGGCGCGGTGAAGGCCGGCCTGCACGGCTTTGCGGACGGCTTGCGCCGTCAACTCGCCCCGCAGGGCACCCATGTCCTCGAGGTCCTCCCACCGTCCACGGACACGCCCATGAACGCCGAAGCCACGGGGAAGAAACTGACTCCCGCACAGGTGGCGGCGGTCACGATGAAAGCTCTTCGGCGGGGGCGGAACATGGCATTCCCCGGTCAGACGAAGGTCATGCCCGCCATGCTGCGCATCGCGCCGGGCACACTGCGACGCGTCGTCGCCGCGCTCTGAACCCCACAGAAATCCTTTCCCGGCAACACCTCACCGAGTGGGCCGAGTGGGCTCCCGTCCCCCGCGAAGCCGATCTTGCCGGGGTCTGCTGTGGGCGGTGCAGAGGACACGGAAGTGGCTTGGTGCCCGCCGGGGGGCGGGTCGGTTCGGCGATCCAGTCGGCGATGCGGGTGACGTTGCAGGCCAGTGCGGTCAGGACGTGCCCGATGTGCGTTTTCGGCAGGACTCGGTAGCGGTTTCGGCGCAGGCCGCAGGCGCGGACGTTCTGGGAGAGGGCGGCTTCGATGCCGGCGCGAATCGCGTACCGGCGTCATAGAACACTGTGGGCCTGGTCGTCGAGGCCGTCGTGCTGCTGGCGTCCGCGCACGACAACGCCGCGGGCACCGCCCTGCTGGACGGCGTGGCCGCCAGACCGACAGGGTCGAAAAAGCCCTGGTCGACCAAGGGTTCAAGAAGACCGTGGTCGATCACGGCAAGCAGTACGGCATCGACGTGGAGATCGTCGAGCGCAACCCGGCCGACACCGGCTTCGTCCCGCAGGCCAAGCGGTGGATCATCGAGCAGCAACGGGGATCCTGATGTTCTACCGGCGTCTCGTGCGCGACTAATCACACGGCCCGCCAGCTCCCGCTCCCGGGTGTTCTGGGTACGTCGAGGCCCGTGAGGCCGAACTCGGCGGGCAGGCTGGAGAGATCCGCTCCCGCCTTGAGGACCTCACCGCCCGGCTGAGGGAACTCGACGCGGAAAGCGAGAACTTGCGCATCACCCGCAAGACCCTCCTCGACATCCCCGCACCGGCCCCCACCGACGAACCGGCCCGACCCGACGTCCCGGACCACCCGGCCTACCAGCAGATCTCACCACCTTCGCCGACACCGGAAAGCCGCTGCGTGCCCGCGACCTCTGCCGGGCCCTCGACCTGCCCATCGTCCCGAAGAACACCGAAGGCATCCGCTCCAAGGTGAAACGCCTGGTCACACGGGGCATCCTCACCGAACCCGAGCCCGGCCTGTTCGCTCAGCCCTGCCCCTGACCGTCCACTCGCCCCGCCGACCAGGGCTCCTAACCCAGGCCCAACCCCGAAACGGACATCGGCTCACGTCCTGCACTCTCAGACCTCGGCCGCCGGGGCCCCGGTCCGCACGGTCTCGTGCCAGGCCGCTCCGGTCGCGATGGCCTGCCGCCACCGCCGGATCGCCTTGGGCGGCATGCCCACCGCGAGGGCACCGCTGACGCGGTCGCCGGTGCGGTATCCGACGACGAACCGGCGCTGCGCCAAATCACCCTCCAGGACGGCGACTTCGTCGTGCCCGCGCAGGAAGCCGTACGCCTGGATCTTCATGTCGTACTGGTCGGACCAGAAGTACGGCACGGGCGCGAAGGGCTTGCGCGCCCCCTCGGCGGCGAGCAGGTTGCGGGCTGCCGCCATGCCCTGTTCGGCCGCGTTGGTGCGGTGCTCGATCCGCATCGAGGCGCCGAACAGCGGGTTGTACCAGCGGGCGACGTCGCCGGCCGCGTACACGTTCTTCGCCGCCTCGCAGTACTGGTCGCACACCAGCCCGTCGCCCACCGTGAGCCCGCTGCCCTCCAGCCACTCGGTGTTGGGCAGCGAGCCGATGGCCACGAGCACCTCGTGCGCCTCGATCTCCTCGCCACCGGCGAGCCGGACGCCGTCCTCGGTCACCTCGGTCACGGTGACTCCGCACCGCAGGTCGATGCCGCGGTCCACATGGACCTGGGCCAGCATCCGCCCGACCTCCGCACCGACCGCGTGCGCCAGCGGCACCGCGGCGGGTTCGAGGACGGTCACCTCGGCACCGAGCCGCCAGGCGACCGCGGCGGCCTCCGCACCGAGGAAACCGGCGCCCACCACGACCAGCCGCTGCCCCGGCCTCAGCCGCTCCCGCAGCGTGAGCGCGTCGTCCAGGGTGCGCAGCACGTGCGCGCCCTCACCGGGCAGGCGGCGCGGCCGTACCCCGGTGGCGACGATCAGTCCGTCGTACGGCACCTCGGAGCCGTCGCCCAACTCCACGGTGCGGGAGACGAGTTCGAGGCCCGTCGCCGCGACACCGAGCCGCAGGTCGAGGTCGAGCGCGGCGAGGTCGGCGGAGGTGCGCAGCGCGAGCCGGTCCCGCTCCCACTCCGCTGCCAGGACCTGCTTGGACAACGGCGGCCGGTCGTAGGGAGGTTCGGGCTCCTCACCGACGAGGGTGATCGTGCCGTCGTACCCCTCGCGGCGCAGCGTCTCGGCCGCCGAGAGCCCGGCGGCCGAGGCGCCGACGACGGCGATCCGCCTCACGCCTGGACCAGCCGGATCGCCGCGGCCGGGCAGACCGCTACGGCCTCCTTGACGTCGTCGAGCTGGTCGTCGCCGATCTGCTCCGTCAGGAGGATCGCGATGCCGTCGTCGTCCTGGTCGAACACGTCCATGGCGGCGACCACACACTGTCCCGAGGCGACGCACTTGTCGGCTTCCAGTTCCACCTTCATGGGATTCCCCTTGTCTTTCTCGCGGTTGTCGTCGGTGGGCGGAAGCCGTTACCAGGCCACCGGCAGTTCGTGGATGCCGTAGATGAACGCGTCGTGCTTGAACTTCACGTCCTCCAGGGCGCAGGCGAGCCTGAGGGTGGGGATGCGCCGGTAAAGCGTGCCGTAGACGACCTGGAGCTCCATGCGGGCCAGCGGCTGGCCGAGGCACTGGTGGACGCCGAAGCCGAACGCGACGTGGCGGCGGGCGTCGCGGGTGATGTCGAGGCGGTCGGGGTCCTCGAACACCTCGGGGTCGCGGTTGCCGATCTCGTTGACCATGATCACGCCCTCGCCGGCCCTGATGACCTGCCCGGCGATCTCGATGTCCTCGGTGACCGCGCGCCGGCGCCCCAGGTGCGTGATGTGGAGGTAGCGCAGCAGTTCCTCGACCGCCGAGGCGACGAGCTTGGGGTCGTCCGTGTCGCGCAACAGGGCGAGCTGGTCGGGGTGTTCGAGGAGGGCGGCGGTACCCAGCGTGATCATGTTCGCGGTGGTCTCGTGACCCGCGATCAGCAGGAGCAGGGCCATCTCCGTGGCCTGCCCGTGCGTCAGCTCCCCCGCGGCGACGCGCCCGGCGATGCCCGACAGGAGGTCGTCCTTCGGGTCGGTGAGGCGCCGGGCGATCTGACCGGCCAGATATCCGGCGATCTCCCGGGTCGCGGCGCCGCGTTCCTCGGGAGTCGCGGTCGTGCGGACCATCGTCCTGGTGTTGTCCTGGAACATCGCGTGGTCGTCGTAGGGCACGCCGAGCAGTTCGCAGATGACCAGCGACGGGATCGGCAGGGCGAACGCCTCGACGAGGTCGACGGGACCGGGACCTGCCAGCATGTCGTCGATCAGGCCGTCCACGATCCGCTGCACGGCGGGCCTGAGGGCCTCGACCTTCCTGATGGCGAACGGTGCCGTCACCATCCGGCGCAGCCGGGCGTGTTCGGGGTCGTCCATCATGATGAAGCTGAGCTTGCCCTCGCCGGCCTCGGCACTGGCCTTGGTCGGATAGCCGGGCTGATCGGTGTCGGCGCTGGCCCGGGGGTCGCCCAGGACGGCCCGCTGCTCGGCGTAGCGGGTCACGAGCCAGGGCTCGCTGCCGTCCCACAGGCGCACCTTCGCGAGCGGCCCCTGCTCCTGGAGCTCCTTGAGGCCGGGCGGCGGGTCGAAGGGACAGCGCGAAGCACGCGGCATGGGGAACTCGGGGACGGTGTCCGCGCCGTCGTGCGCGGGACCGGCCACGGTTTCGGCCATGGTTCTCCTCGGTGGTGGGGGGCTCCGCCCGAGGGGCGGAGCGCCGGGGCGAAGTGGTCGAGGCCTCGATGAACACAGGCAAACAGACCGGGCTGACGTCATCCCGCCAGTGACCTGACGGGAAGCTGACGTGACCCGGATCACACAGCCATCGGGCCGTCAACTTGTCTTGTCCGTCAGCCAGTTGTGCACAGAGCGGTCGCCCCGGAGACACCGGTACCCACCGTTTGCAGCCGAGCCCTCACGTCTCCGCGTCGGCGCGCCCCAGCCAGTAGCCGAAGCCACGCCGGGTGTGGATGAGCTCGGGAGCGTCCTGGTCCACCTTTCGCCGCAGCCGGGAGACGAGCTGTTCGATCGCGTTGTCCCCGCGGTGTTCGCCCCAGACGTACCGGCCGATCTGCTCCTTGGACAGCACCCGGTGGGCGTTGACCAGGAGGTGACGCAGCAGCCGGTACTCGGCGGGGGTGAGATGGAGGCCGCGCGGTCCGCGCCGGGCCTCGCACAGGGTGTCGTCCAGCACGAGGTCGCGGTAGCAGAGGGCGCCACTCCGGGCGGGCCCCGCCCCCGTGCCGCGCAGCAGGACCTGCACCCTGGCCAGGAGGTCGGCCACGCGGAGCGGCTTGGTGACGTAGTCCCGCTCACCCAGGCCCAGTTCGGGCACGATCCGGTCCAGGGACTCGTAGTCGATCAGCAGGAGCACCGGCGGGCGGCGGGCCAACGTCGGCCGGTTGCGGCCCAGTTCGGTGACGTCCGGCAGGTTGGCGTCGACGACCACGAGATCGAACCGCTCCCGGCCAAGCCGCGCCAGACCGTCGGCGGCAGCGGCGACGGCGACGATCCGGTAGCCCGCCAACTCCAGTGTGGTGGATAGCAGTTCGGCGGCATCCGAGTCGCCCGCGACGATCAGGAGGCGCTGACCGGCACCACGGGCGAGTGCCGGTCGCTCGCTGGAACTGCCGTGCATGGACGAGACCGTTCGTCGGAGGGGGGCGCCCGTCCACCCTAGCGCCTTCCTTGCCTAACTCAAGTAACGCCTCCCCCGGTCCGGATCTTCTACCGGGTCGGAGTGACCGGAGCCGTCCACATGGCGACCACGACGTCACCCAGACCGGTGGCGGCGTCGTGCCAGTTGGCGCGGGGCGTCGGGGTGTTCTCGGCGAGGGCCCGTTCCCGGTCGGCGGCCATGTGCACGATCAGATGGCGGGCCATCTCGGCGCGCTCGGCGCGGACGTCGGCGGGCAGTTCGGGCAGACAGCGGTTCAGGCCCTCGACGATCTGCTGGAGCGACGGCGAGGACAGGGACTCCTCGACCATGATCTGCTGGAGCACCGGGTCGGTCATGACCTGGGCGCAGAACCGGGCGAACCAGGTGGGGCTGCCCAGCGCGGCGAGATGTTCGGGCACGGGCCGGACCAGGCAGTCCACCCAGTCGCGTACGTCCATGGAGCCGCGGGCCCCGGCCAGCAGCCTGGCGCGGATCTCCTCGATACAGGTGTGGTGCTTGCGGGCGATCGCCCGGACCAGGTCGGCCTTGGTGCCGAAGTGGTATCCGACGGCGGCGTTGTTGCCCTGCCCCGCGGCCTCGCTGACCTGCCGGTTGGACACCGCGAGGACACCGCGCTCGGCGAACAGCCGCTCGGCCGCGGTCAGGATCAGCTCCCGGGTCACGCTGACCTGTTCCTCGCGTACCGTCCTGCCCGCCATGCTCACCACCGCACCGGGACTGCGCCGAGCCCTCCGACGGCCAGTCCCTCGAGCCGCCCGAGGCCCGCCGGCGGTGCGGCGGGTTCCAGTGCCGGAAGCCTACGCAACAGCATGTCGAGAACGGTGCGCGGGACCGCACGGTCCCCCTCGGCGGCCTCCATCACCGGCACCAGTAAGCTAAGTCAAGCACCTGACTTAATATTGGCCAAGCTCTCGACCCCGCTCCTGCCCTGGAGGCACTTTCATGTCCGACGCTCCCGCCGGATCCGCCGACACGGACGCCGTGGCCGCGCCGCGGCCGAACGCCGTGGTGGCGGTCCTGGCCTTCGCCGGAATCGTCGTCTCACTGATGCAGACCCTGGTCATCCCGATCGTGCCGGAGCTGCCCAGACTGCTGGACGCCCCGGCCTCGGACACCGCGTGGGCGGTCACCGCGACTCTGCTCGCGGCGGCCGTGGCAACCCCGGTCGTCGGGCGGCTCGGCGACATGTTCGGCAAGCGCCGGATGCTGCTGGTCAGCGTGGTGATGCTGGTGGTCGGATCGGTGGTCTGCGGACTCAGCGACGCCCTGGTCCCGATGATCGTCGGCCGTGCCCTTCAGGGCCTGTCCTCCGGTGTCATCCCGCTCGGCATCAGCATCATGCGCGACGAACTGCCCGCCGAGCGCCTGGCCGGGGCCACCGCGCTGATGAGTGCCTCCCTCGGCGTCGGCGGCGCCCTGGGCCTGCCGACCGCCGCGCTGATCGCGGACAACTTCGACTGGCACGTCCTGTTCTGGGCCTCGGCCGCGATGGGGGCTGCGGCCCTCGTCCTCGTCCTGGCGTTCGTGCCGGAGTCCCGGGTGCGCACCGGCGGCCGCTTCGACGCGGTCGGCGCGGTGGGCATGGCGGTCGGCCTGGTCTCCCTCCTGCTGGCCATCTCCAAGGGTGCCGACTGGGGCTGGGCCAGCGGCACCACGCTCGGCCTGTTCGCCGCGGCCGTGATCGTCCTGCTGGCCTGGGGCGTGTTCGAACTGCGCACCGCCCAGCCTCTGGTCGACCTGCGCACCACCGCCCGCCGTCAGGTGCTGTTCACCAACCTCGCGTCGATCGCGATCGGATTCTCGATGTTCGCGATGTCGCTCGTACTCCCGCAGCTGCTCCAGCTGCCCACTCAGACGGGCTACGGCCTGGGCAGGTCCCTGCTGACCGCCGGTCTGGTCATGGCCCCGTCCGGCCTGGTGATGATGGCCCTGGCCCCGGTCTCGGCGTCTGTCTCCAAGGCCAAGGGCCCGAAAGTGACGCTGATGATCGGCGCGCTGATCGTGGCGTGCGGGTACGGCCTGAACATCGTGCTGATGTCCGAGGTCTGGCACCTGGTGCTGGTCTCCTCCGTGATCGGCGCCGGCATCGGGTTCACGTACGGCTCCATGCCCGCGCTCATCATGGGCGCCGTGCCCGCGTCCGAGACGGCGGCCGCGAACAGCCTGAACACCCTGATGCGGTCCATCGGCACGTCCTGCGCGAGCGCCATCGCCGGTGTCGTGCTGGCCCAGATGACCATCGACCTGGGTGGTTACGCACTGCCGTCCGAGAACGGCTTCAAGACCGTCATGGCGATCGGCGCGGGTGCCGCGCTCCTCGCCTTCGCCATCGCCTCCTTCATCCCGCGCCCGCGCGCCGCGGTTCCGGCGGCGCCCCCGGCACCGGCCGCCACGGAGACCTCGGCCGGAACGCCCTCGGGACGCTGAACGCCCCCGTCCGGTGGCCGGACCGCCAGGTCCTGCCCGAGGAGGACACGCCCATCGCGCGTACTGCGTTCTCAGTACGCGCGATGGTCGGCGGTGGTACGACGACAAGCGGGCCGGGTCACGGAAGACTGGCGATCCGGACGGTGGAGGCGGGGACGCGTGGCACTCGGCCGGGACGGGTCGCGGGGGCATGTCCGTACGGTTGTCGCCATGACGGCCGCGCTGCGACTGTCCGCGTCCCCGTCCGGCGGCGAGGGCCGTCCCGGCATCGAGCGTCCGGACGCGGTGGGTCGCTCTCCGCTGTCCCGGTCCCCCATCGCCTCGGCACGTCAAGATCGGACCCCATGACCATCCGCGTACTGCTCGCCGACGACCAGGCCCTGTTGCGGGCCACCTTCCGGATCCTCATCGACTCGTGCGACGACATGGAGGTGGTCGCGGAGGCCACCGACGGCGCCGCGGCGGTCGACCTCGCGCGTGTCCATCGCCCCGACGTGATCCTGATGGACATCCGCATGCCGGGGACCGACGGCCTGGCCGCCACGTCCGTGATCTGCGCGGACTCCGAGCTGTCCGACACACGGGTGCTGATCCTGACCACGTTCGAGATCGACGAGTACGTCGCGCAGGCGCTGCGGTCCGGCGCCAGTGGCTTCCTCGGCAAGGACGTCACCGCCGAGGCCCTGCTCGCCGGCATCCGCACCGTGGCGGCCGGCGACTCCCTGCTCTCCCCCGGCGCCACCCGCACCCTGATCACCCGCTTCCTGTCCGCTCCGGGCCTGGGCACCCGGCTCGCGGCCGCCGACGACCTGAGCGGCCTCACCACCCGGGAACGGGAGGTGATGGCGTGGGTCGCCGAGGGGCACTCCAACGACGTGATCGCGCAGAAGCTCTTCGTCAGCCCCCTGACGGTGCGCACCCATGTCCACCGTGCGATGACGAAGCTGGGCGCCCGGGACCGCGCCCAGCTCGTCGTCATGGCCTACCAGTCCGGTCTGGTGCAGGCGCTGCCGCCCGAGGAGCGCTGACCCCTCACCGCTCGGAGAGCTTCTCCAGCCACTGCTGGAGCAGGGCCGACTCCGCCGCGGTGAGCGTCGGCGGCAGGTCGGCGCGCAGGCGGGCCGCCAGTGTGGCGGCCGCGACGGGCACCGGGCTCCCTTCCCGAGGCGTGTCGGCGCCGACGGGCCGCGTCACCGAATCCAGCACCGCGTCGCGCAGCCGCTGGGAGAACTTCGTGTCCGCGTACTGCTCGGGTCTGGTCAGCATCGACAGGGCCGCCCCGACATTGGCGGACATGATCATCTGCGTGGCCAGCGGGGGCGGCACCGTCAGCCGCCCCTGGGCCGCACAGCGCTCGAGGATGCCGTGCAGCAGGTCGTGCGCCTCCTGGGCCGCGGCCGGGGGCACGGTCAGCTCGGGCGAGTACATCAGGCGGTAGTGGCTGGGGTGCTCCAGCGCGAAGCGCATGTGGTTGTCCCAGCCGCTCTTCAGGTCCTCGACCGGATCCTCGCTCGGCCGCGCCTCCCGCTTGGACGCGAGATACCGCTCGAATCCCCGGTCGACCACGGCGGCCAGCAGACCGGCCTTGTCGCCGAAGAGCCGGTAGAGCATCGGCGCGCCCACCCCCGCCTTCTCGCACACGGCACGCGTGGAGACATCGGCGGCCGACGCACCGGCCAGCAGCTCGGTGGCCGCTTCCAGGATCTTTTCCCTCGCATCCATGCCCCCAACGGTACGGCATTCGTAGCACCGATACGAGAGGAGGGTTACCATCGCTACGATGCCATGTTATCGTCGATACGAGCCAGCCGTAGCAGTGCTATCGAAGGAGGATGCAGTTATGACCACTCAGCCCCGGACGGAACAGCGCGTCGCGATCGTGACCGGCGGGTCGCGCGGCATCGGACGGCAGATCGCCCAGCAGCTCGCCGCCGACGGGTTCGCGGTCGTCGCCGGGTACGCGGGCAACAAGGACGCCGCCGACGAGGCCGTGCGGGTCATCGAGGAGGCGGGCGGCACCGCGTACGCCGCCCGCGCGGACGTCGCCGACGAGACCGAGGTCGCCGCCTTGTTCGACCAGGCGGAGGCCACATACGGCGGTGTCGACGTGGTGGTCCACGCCGCGGGCCGGATGCCCCTCTCCCCGATCGCGGACCTCGACCTCGCCGAGCTCGACGCCCTGTACCGCACCAACATCCGCGGCACCTTCGTCGTCGACCAGCAGGCCGCGCGCCGGCTGCGCCCTGGCGGCGCGCTCGTCAACCTCTCCAGCTCGGTCGTGGGCCTGGCCTTCCCCGGCTACGGCGCCTACGCGGCCAGCAAGGGCGCGGTCGAGGCCGTGACCCTGATCCTCGCCCGTGAGCTCCGCGGCCGTGACGTCACCGTCAACGCGGTGGCCCCCGGACCGACGGCGACCGACCTCTTCCTCGACGGCAAGGACGAGGAGACCGTCGCCCGCCTCGCGGCACAGCCCCCGCTGGAGCGGCTGGGGACCCCCCAGGACATCGCTTCCGTCGTGTCGTTCCTGGTCAGCCCGGCCGGTCACTGGGTCAACGGACAGGTGCTGCGGGCCAACGGAGGCATCATCTGACCTGCGTCATCCGGCATCCGACCCCGCCGACGCCAAGTCCGCTCCCACGTCTGGTTGTCCGACCCTCCGCCTACGATCTGCGGATGCGTCCCCACTTCACCGGCACCTCCCTGATCACCGACGACGTCCCGGCGCTCGCCGCCTTCTACGCGCGCGTCCTCGACGCGGAGGTGGAGGGCGAAGCGCCCTTCGCCCGGGTGACGGTCCCCGGAGCCGTCCTGTCCTTCTTCTCCACCTCGGGCATGGAGTCGATGCTGCCCGGTTCGACGGCCACCGCCGCGAGCGGGAGCTTCACCGTGGAGTTCCGGGTCACCGACGTGGACGCACGCCACGAACGACTGGCGGCCCAGGGTGTCGAGATCCTCAAGCCGCCGACCACCCAGCCGTGGGGCCGCCGGTCGGTGTGGCTGCGGGACCCGGACGGCAACATCGTGAACCTGTACCAGGAGGTCTGAGCAGCCGCCGGGGCGGCGCCCGTTCAGGGGAAACCGGTGCGCGGAGCGCGTGACCGCCGGTGCCCGCGTCGACAACTCACCCGTGACCCTCCCGTTGATCCCACCCATGCTCGCCACCCCCGGCGCCCTGCCGCCCGCCTCACAGGACGCGCGCTGGGCCTACGAGACCAAGCAGGACGGCCAGCGAGTGGTGGTCTACCTCGCCGGGAACGGCGACGTGGTGCTGCGCGCCCGGTCCGGAGAGGAGATCACCGGTGCCTATCCCGAACTGCGGCCACTGGGCGATGCGCTCGGCGCCACACCCGCCGTGCTCGACGGGGAGATCCTGGCGCTGGACGAACAGGGCCGTGCGGACTTCCAGTTGCTGCAACCGCGCATGCAGTTGGCCCACTCCCCCGGGAGAGCCGCGCGCCGGGCGGCCGAAGCGCCCGTGCATCTCGTGCTGTTCGACCTGATGCACCTGGGGCGGCGCTCGCTCCTCGCCCTTCCCTACGCACAGCGGCGCGCTCGACTGGACGAACTGGAGCTCACCGGCCCGCAGTGGTCGACACCGGCCGCCCTCGTCGGTCATGGCGAACAGGCCCTGCGCGCCACCCGTGAGCACGGTCTGGAAGGCCTGGTCTGCAAGCGGCTCGACTCGGTGTACGAACCCGGGGTGCGCTCCCGCGCCTGGATCAAGATCCGCAACATGCTCAGCGAGGACGTCGTCGTGGGCGGCTGGCTGCCCGGCAAGGGCAGGCTCACGGGTCTGCCGGGCGCGGTGCTGGTCGGACAGCGGGGTGGCGGTCGGCTGCGTTACGTCGGCAACGTGGGCACGGGCTGGAGCGAGGCGGAACGGACAGAGCTCGCCTCCCTGTTGGCCACCGCCGCGACGGACGTGTGCCCCTTCGATCCCGTGCCGCGGGTCCCGGGCGCCCGCTGGGTGCTGCCCCGGCTGGTCGGCGAGGTCCGCTACAGCACCCGTACCCGGGCGGGGTTGCTGCGTCAGCCGTCCTGGCTGCGGCTGCGGCCGGATCTCGCGCCGGAGGAGTCCTCGGCCGACCTCCCCGACGCACCTGCGTGATCCGAACTATTGGGCCGGCCGTAACCGGAGTGACGCCTTCGACCTCTTGGCGCGGACATGAAAAGCGGGGAAGCTGAACTCCCCAGTAACCCAGAGCCGTTGGGCTGCGCCCGGACCACGAGGAGGACGCAGTGGCGTCACCGTCGTTCAAGAAGCACCGCACGAGATGGTTCACCGGCCTGGCCGGCGCCGCCGCGCTCGTCGTCGCCTTCCCCTCCGCCGCGTTCGCCGCCCCGCCCAAGGCGCTGCCCGCCAACGCCGAAAGCGCCGAGTACACCTACCAGCCGGCCTTCGACTACGACACCGACGGCTGCTATTCGACGCCTGCCATCGGCCCCGACGGCACGATCAACGGCGGTCTGAACCCGACGGGTTCGCTCAGCGGCGAGTGCCATGACGCCTCGGACCTCGACAACACCAACACGTACTCGCGCTACAAGTGCAACAACGGCTGGTGCGCCTACATGTACGGCCTGTACTTCGAGAAGGACCAGGCGATAGCGAACAGCAGCATCGGCGGGCACCGGAACGACTGGGAGCACGTCGTGATCTGGGTGCAGAACGGCACGATCCAGTACGTGTCGACGTCCAACCACGGTTCGTTCACGGTGAGCGCGGCCTCCGGCGTCCGCTTCGACGGCACGCACGCGAAGATCGTCTACCACAAGGACGGCGTCAGCACGCACTGCTTCCGGCTGGCCAACTCGGGTGACGAGCCGCCGGAGAACGCCAAGGGCACCTGGCAGTACCCGCCGCTGGTCGGCTGGAACGGCTACCCGTCGGGGCTGCGCGACAAGCTGAGCGCGTACGACTTCGGCAGCGCCAACTTCGGTCTCAAGGACGCGAACTTCGCGGCCCACCTGACGTCGGCGAAGCCATCGGGGATCTCCTTCGACCCCAACGCCTGACCCGGTGACACGATCGGGCGCGGGACCTAGGTCCCTCGCACCCGCGGGTTCCGTCCCGCGCCCGATCCCCGCCGGCCCGCACCCGGCATAGCGTCCCGTTCATGGACACGAGCGATACGAGCGACACGAGCGGACACCTCGAGGAGGCCCTGGACCGCGTCCACGCGTCCGGCCCGGAACGAGACGGCTGGCTGAGCAACCACGCCCCCATGGTCGTCGAGGCGCTCGCCGCGCACGGGCAGGCCGGCTCGGTGCACCGGTGGCTGGACCTCTACCGGGACAAGCTGGAGGACTTCCCCGACCGCACCGCGCCCGTCACGGACGACAACTGGCCCTCAGCGCTGGGTGATCCGCGCCGGATCGCGGACTGGACCGATCATTTCTCCCGCACGCTCGCCGAGCGCCCCTGGAAGGACGTGCTGGCCGAGTGGTGGCCGCGCCTGCTGCCGGGCCTGTACGGGGGTGCCACGCACACGGTCATCCGGGTCGGCCATGCCGTCCGGGCGGTGGCGGCCGAGGAGAACGGGCCCCGGCGCACCGAACTCGCGCACGCGCTGGGCTACTGGGCGGCACGCCACCAGCCGGTGACGGGTCTCGTGGCACTGCCGGGTGCGTCGACCGCCCCGGACGCCCTGGACGCCGTACCCGCGATCGAGCCGGGACACGTGGGGTTCCGGAACCGGCTGGCCGCCGTACGCCGACTGCCCGTGTGGGCGCAGGAGGTGACCGACCCGGACACCGCGAAGGAGCGGCTCACCGAACTCGTCCGCGCCGCGACCCACCGCTACGCCACCCACGGTCACGGCGAGCCGACGATGCTCGTCCACGCGGCCACGGCCCCCAACGCCGTGCTGCGGACCCTGGATTCCCTTCCCCGCGACCAGTGGATACCCAGCCTGCGCGCGGCCTGGACGGCGTCGGCGGCGGTGACGGCGATGTACGCGCCCGTGGCACCGGTCGCCTACGCTCCTCCCGCGCACCTGGCGCCCGAAGAGGTCGTGGAACGAGCCCTCGCGCACGGCGACGAGCACGTCATCAAGCTCACCGACACCGCCCTGGACATCGGCGACGACCAGGCCCTCGCGGCCGCCCTGCGCTCGGTGGAACTCAGCGAGCCGCTCGTCTGAGCCCCGCCCGGCGGATCGTCCGACGTCACACGAGGGGGGCTCCGGCCCGCGGTGCCCCGTGCGGCCGGCGGGCGTCGGCGTCACCGCGGACAGCGTTCCCGTACAGGCAGCCCCCGTCCGCGTCCCTGGGCCCGCACCACCGCCCGACCAGCCCCGGCCCACCGACCTCAGCCCCGACACACACAAGCCAGGCGCCGACCACCATGCCCTGCCGCGGCTCACCACCCGACCAGACCAAACCCCGCCGCCCTCAGCAACCCACCCCAACCGCCCCACAGACCAGGCGCCGGTCACCGTGCCGATCAGACCAAACCCGCCGCCCCCAGCAACCCACCCGCACCGCCCCACAGGCCAGGCACCGAACGCCACCACATCCCTCGCCCCCGCTCACCACCCGACCAGACCCGGCCCCGCCACCCCCAGCAGCCCACCCGCACCGCCCCACGGGTCAGCCGCCGGAGGCCACCGCGTCGCCGAGCGGCGTTCGTCCGTACAGCACGTGGTGGCTCTGTCGTCGTGAGTCGAGCAGACCCGCTTCGCGCAGGACCGACAGATGGGCGGAGACGGTCGAGGGGGCGAGACCGTGGCGGTGGGCCAGGTCGGTCGTCGAGGCCGGGTCCTCGAGCCCGGCCAGGATCGCCGCGCGCTGCCGTCCCAGCAGGCGTGCGAGCGCCTCCGAGGGGCGCGGCATCCCGTCGGTGTGCAGTCCGCCCATGCCGCGCGCGGGATAGATGACCGTGGGCTGCCAGGGCCGGGCGAAGCCGCTCACCACGTCCGGCCAGACGAACACACTCGGCATGAGCAGCACGCCCCGCCCGTCGGCGAGTTGGGCTTCCGTCATGTCACCGCGCACGGGAAGGGTGAGGCTCCCGTCGGCCCAGTCGACGTCCGGGTGCAGACCGGCGAACAGCGCGTCCAGGCCCGCGTCCGCCACCTGCCGGGACCGGTGAGCGATGTCGGCCTCCAGCACGGCACGATGGCGTGCCCAGTCGGGGGCGACCAGCACCCGCCAGGCCTGTTCGGTGAGGTCGGCGAGGCGCCGCACGGCAGCGGCGGGGTCGTCCAGGGCGGCCCGCCCCTCCGGCGATTCGGTGAGACCCGGTGTGCAGGCGAGCGAACGGGCCATCTCGGTGTGGGCCAGGGCGGGGTCGGTGGCGCGCACGCGGGCCAGCTCGTCCTCGAAGCAGGGGTACGGCTCCTCCGGCGGCGGCCCCAGGAAGTCGGGGGTGTAGCCGCCGGCCGGCGGGATGAACAGCCACAGCGGGGCCAGGTCGAGCCCGGCCACGGTGGGTGCGGCGCGGCGCAGCCAGGCCCGGTGGTAGCCGTGCCGCGCTGTCCGGCGCAGCATGCGCAGCGCCTCGTGGGTCTGGCACAGCGGGGAGACCGCGAACCGGCACCGCCGCAGGTCGTCGGTCCCCAGACGCAGCGTGAGCGGCACAGCGGTTCCCCCGGCACCTGTGAGTGATTCGTCCTGGACCGAAAGAGTAGAACGCCCGCCCTCGGCACCGCACGCTTGCCGTCCCCGACTCCCCTCCCCCGGAAGGCATGTGCATGGGCAGCGTACGTCCGGCCCCCTGGCGCAGGGCCGCCGTCGTCGCGGCGCTGATGCTGGCGGCGTTCACCTTCAACACCACCGAGAACCTCCCGGTGGGTCTGCTGTCCCTGATGGCGGACGATCTGCGGGTCTCGCTCACGGCGGTGGGCGCCCTGGTCACCGGCTACGGCCTGGCGGTGGCCGTCGGCTCCCTGCCGCTCGCCCACGTCACCCGGTCCGTACCGCGCCGGCATCTGATGTCCGGTCTGCTCGCGGTGCTCGCGGTGGCCAGCTGGATCTCCGCGCTCGCCGCCGTGTCGTACGGTCTGCTGCTGGTGGCCCGGGTGGCGACCGCGCTGGCGCAGGCACTGTTCTGGGCGGTGATGGGGCCGGTCGCGGTCGGGCTGTTCGCGCCCGAGCGCCGGGGCCGGATCATCGGGCTGCTGTCGGTCGGCGGTTCGCTGGCCACGGTCGCCGGAGTACCGGCGGGGACCTGGCTGGGCGGGCACAGCGACTGGCGGGTGCCGTTCGCCGTCCTCGGCGCGCTCGCCGTCGTATCGCTGGCCGTGGTGGCCGCACTGCTGCCGACCTCACGGCCGCAGGAGAGTCATTCGGCTTACGGGGCCACCCCCGACCGGCGCCGGTTCGCGGTCGTGCTCACCACCACCGCGCTCTCGGTGACGGGGGCGTTCACCGGGTTCACGTACCTCGTGGCCTTCCTGGACGAGGTGAGCGGGTTCGGCCAGGACGCGGTGAGCGCGGTACTCATGGCGTTCGGGGCGGCGGCGCTGGCCGGGGTCACGGTGGCCGGGCCTCTGCTGGACCGGTTTCCACGGGCCACGCTGACCGTGCCGGTGGCGGGACAGACCCGTCGCTCTGATCGGCCTGTACGCGGGCGGCAGCGGTCAGGTCGCGACCGTCGTCCTGCTGATGCTGCTGGGCGCCTCGGTGGCACCGCTGTTCATGGCGACACAGAGCCAGGTGCTGCATGTCGCGCCGGGACGCACCGAGACGGCCCTCGCCGCCAACTCGGCCGCGTTCAACGTGGGCGTGGCCGTCGGCGCCCTGCTCGGCGGTGCGCTGCTGCCCTTGACCGGGATCCGCGGCACGTTCCTGGTGGGCGGGCTGCTGACGGCGGTGGCGCTGGTGGTGCTGTCCTGGCCGGAATCGGTCGTCTCGCGGGCGACGGTGGACGCACCCGAACCGGGCATCCGATGATGGCCGAATGGATCTTCACGAGGAACTGCCCGCCGCCGTCGACACCGAGGCCCTGCTGGCCCTCGCCGATTCCCACCACGCCCGTCCCGCGCGGCCGTTGGGCACCAGGGAGGCCGCCGGTCACCTGGTGAAGGTGTACGCGCTGGAGGCGCCCGGCCGTACCGTCTCCGATCAGGACGCCGAGGCCGGGCTGCGGATCGCCGAGCGGCACCTCGGACTCGGGCCGCTGCGGGGTTCCCTGGGGCTCGCCGTCCTGATCGTGCACGCCGGCGGCGACGGCGACTACGTCCTGGTCCACAGCTGGATCGAGGGCGACATGGCGGATCTGGCGATCTTCACCGGCCCGGTGGGCAAGCCCGACGCGCTGCGGCCCGGCCGGGCGGGTCTCGCGCCCTGCGTGTGGGAGGCCGCCGTACTCGCGCACGAGCGGGACGCGTACTCCCGGCACGTCCTGGACGGCACCGGGTCGCTCGCCGAACGTCTCACCGCCTGGGGCGCTGACACGATCGCGGGCGACATCCGATGAGCGAGGCCCCCCACGTCCGGCACGCCGAGCGCGCCGATCTCCCCGCGGTCGCCGAACTGGCCGCCCGGCACGCGGAGTACGAGAAGGCGGCACCACCCCCGGACGACCTGCCAGACCGGCTCGCCACGCTCCTCTTCGACACTGCCACGCCCCGTCTGCGCTGCCTGGTGGCCGAGCTCCCGGACGGCTCGCTCGTCGGTTACGCCACCTGCTCTCCCGAACTCTCCACCTGGGAGGGCCGCGAGTACCTGCACATGGACTGCCTGTTCCTGCTGCCCGGGCACCGCGGTCTCGGACTCGGCGTCCTGCTCATGCACGCAGTGGCCGCCGAGGCCCGCGCGCTGGGGCTCGACGAGGTGCAGTGGCAGACGCCGGTCTGGAACGACGGGGCGATCCGGTTCTACGACCGGATGGGCGCCCGCGCCAGGCAAAAGGTGCGCTACTCCCTACCCGTTGCTCCCTGAGCGTCAAACACCGAACCTCCGCAGGGTCTATCGTGTCCCGCATGTCCCTCCCGGAACTGATCCGCATCGTCTCCCGTGACTCGCCGATGGCGCTGGCTCAAGTGGAGCGTGTCAGAAGCGAGTTGACGGCCCTGTACCCCGGTGTGCGCACCGAGGTCGTACCGGTGAAGACGACCGGTGACAAGTGGATGGGTGACCTGTCCAAGGTCGAGGGCAAGGGCGCGTTCACCAAGGAGGTCGACGCGGCGCTGCTGGCAGGTGAGGCCGATCTCGCGGTGCACTGCGTGAAGGACGTGCCCGCCGATCGGCCGCTCCCGGCGGGCACCACGTTCGCGGCGTTCCTGAAGCGGGACGACATCCGCGACGCCCTGATCCACCCGGGCGGCCTCACTCTGGACGAGCTTCCGGAGGGGACCCGGATCGGCACCTCCTCGGTGCGCCGCGTGGCCCAGCTGGCCGCCACCCACCCGCACCTGGAGTGTGTGCCGTTCCGCGGCAACGCCAACCGTCGGCTGGCCAAGCTGGCGGCCGGCGAGGCGGACGCGCTGCTGCTCGCGGTCTCCGGCCTGGAGCGCATCGGCCGCGAGGACGTGATCAGCGAGATCCTCTCCCCCGAGACGATGATGCCGCCGATCGGCGCGGGCATCCTCGCACTCCAGTGCCGGGAGGGCGACACCGAGCTGATCGACACGGTGAGCGCGCTGGGTGATCCGGACACGTTCCGGGAGGCGACCGCCGAGCGGATGTTCCTGCACGTCCTGCAGGGCCACTGCAACAGCCCGATCGCGGGGTACGCACGCGTGGACCACAGCGACGAACTTTCCCTGCGCGCCTGTGTGTTCACCCCGGACGGCAAGACGCGGCTGAACGCCCACGAGTGGGCGGGCCGGCTGGATCCGGCCACGCTGGGCACCTCGGTCGCCGTGGCGCTGCTGCGTCAGGGCGCCCGCGAGATCATCGACGGCATTCCCCACTGAGCCCGGGGGCGGTTCAGGCCGTGCCCTCTTCGGCCTGGTCCCGCAGGAAGTTGCTCACCTGGCAGGCCAGGCCCTCGCGGCCCACGCCCGCGTGCGTGGCTCCCTCGTCGAGTCCGATGCCGCCCGCCCACAGCCTGCGGTCGGCCCACTCGTCGTCGACCCGCAGCTGGATCTGCACGTCGATCTGGCCGAGGCTCGTCTCCGGTCCCGCCGCGAACAGCACCGCGGTGGCGCGGCGCAGCGGATAGACGTCGAAGCCCTCGATGAACTGCGAGTTGCGCCAGTCGATGAAGGCGCTCTCGCCGTCGGGGCCGATCCGCACGTCGATCTGACCGTCCTCGAGATGGACGGTCGGATGCAGGTCGCCGCGGTTCTCGACGGTCACCCGGACGCTGAAGTACGTGAGCCCTTCGGCGGCGTCGTCGCGTCCACGCGGCGGCTCGGCCGCCTCCAGACGGTGGACGCGGACACGCAGACCGGCATGCTCGTCGTACTCCTGCCAGTCCCCGACCACGTTCGGCTCGTACACAGTGCACCTCTTCGACCTCAGAGAGCTGCTTCCTATCTGTGTGCTCAATGCACTGTCAAATGAGCAGAATGCGCTGTGGCCAGGGAATTCACCCCCTTTGATCGCTGATCAAGCCGTGCGCAGGAAGAATCCGCCGAGCGGCCGGAAAAACCCTTGCACCGGCGTGCCGCACATCACGTTCCGCGCGCATGATCAACGGGCCAGCCGGCCGAGGAGCGAGGAGGCCGCGGTGATGCCGAGCGCGGCGGCCACGGCCAGCACCCCGAAGTCGAGCGCCAGATGGGCGTGGGTGCCCAGGAGGAGGCCGCGCAGGGCGTCGACTTCGTAGCTGAGCGGGTTCACCTTGCTCACGGCCTGCAGCCAGCCCGGCATGACGGACAGCGGGTACAGGGCGTTGGAGCCGAAGAACAGCGGCATGGTGATGGCCTGACCGATGCCCATCAGGCGGTCCCTGCTGAGCACGATGCCGGCGATGGTCATCGACAGGCAGGAGAAGAACGCCGAGCCGAGGATCACGATCGCCCCGACGCCGAGGAGCTTGAGCGGGTTCCAGGTCAGGGACACCCCGAGGAGGGCGGCGATGACGATGACTACGACGGCCTGGATCAGCGACTTCACGCCGGCCGCGAAGGCCTTCCCGGTGGTGAGTGCCGAGCGCGGGGTGGGCGTGACCAGGAGCTTGTTGAGGACGCCCGCGTCCCGCTCCCAGATGATCTGGATGCCGTAGAAGATCGCGATGAACATCGCCGACTGGGCGATGATGCCGGGCGCGAGATAGTCGATGTAGGGGATGCCCTGGGTGGGGATCGCCTTGATGCGGGTGAAGGTCTGGCCGAAGATCAGCAGCCACAGGGCGGGCTGGACCGCGCGGGTGTAGAGCTCGGTGCGGTCGTGGCTGAGTTTCTGCAGTTCCACGGCGCACATCGCCACGACCCGGGCGGGCAGCACTCGCCAGCCCGCGCGCGGCTCCGGCGGGCGGAGCAGCAGGCTGATGGAGCCCGGGTCAGCCGACACGGTTCGCGGTGCGGCGGGTGCTTCGGACATCGCGGAAATCCCCTCCCTCGTCTTCGAGCCCGCTGCCGGCGACGTCACGGAAGACGTCCTCCAGGGTCGGCAGGGTGTCGGTGCCCCGGCTCTCGGCAAGGCCCCGCCGGAGTTCGTCGGGGGTGCCGAGGGCGCGGATGCGGCCGCGGTGCATGAGACCGACCCGGTCGCAGTACTGGTCGGCCTCGTCCATGTAGTGGGTGGTCACGAGGACCGTCATGCCGGTCGCCTCACGCACGGCGTTGATGTGCTCCCACACGCCGGTACGGGCGATCGGGTCGAGGCCGATGGTCGGCTCGTCGAGGATCAGCAGCCTTGGCGCGCTGACCAGGGCCTGGGCGAGCTCCAGCCGGCGGACCATGCCGCCGGAGTAGGTGCCGGCGAGCCGGTCGGCGGCTTCGGTGAGGTCGACCGCGGCCAGTGCCTGGGCGACGCGTTCGGCGCGCTCCCTGCGGGCGACGTCGAAGACCCGGGCGAACAGGGTGACGTTCTCCCGGCCGGTCAGGTTCGCGTCGGCGGACAACTGCTGCGGGACGTAGCCGAGCAGCCTGCGTACGGCCATCGCGTCGGTGGCGGTGTCGCGGCCGAAGACGTGGATCATGCCGGCCGGGACGGGGAGCAGCGTGGTGATGCAGCGGATGGCGGTCGTCTTGCCGGCGCCGTTGGGGCCGAGCAGTCCGAAGACCTCACCCTCGGCGACGGTCAGGTCCAGCCCGTCCACGGCGTTGGTGTCACCGAAGGCGTAGGCGAGCCCCGTGCAGGAAACAGCTTCGGGCGTCATGTCTCCTCGGCCTCCTCGTGCAGAGTGACGGCGAGCGCGCGCAGCGCGGGGAGCGCGGCGCGCAGGGCCTCCTGATCGGCCGCGTCCAACCGGGTGATGTGCCGGCTCACGAGCGCGACCCGCCGCTGCTTCCAGTCCCCGAGGCGTGCCTCGGCCTTCTCGGTGAGCAGCAGACGGGCGGCGCGCCGGTCGGCGGGGTCGGTCTCACGGACCAGGTGCCCCTCCCTGACCAGCTGGTTGACCAGGGTCGAGACGGAGTTCCCGGCCAGGTACAGCTCCTTGGCGGCGTCGGAGACGCCGATGCCGGGCCGCGATTCGACCAGGCGCAGCAGTTCGACCTCGGCGCCGCGCAGCCTCGGCACCGTCAGTCCGGCGCGCAGCCTGCGCCTCAGCAGCCGCTGGACGCCGACGAGCGCGTCGGCCAGCTCTTCCGGGAAGGTCTCCTCGTCCACATCGCCGAGATTACCTCTGCAACAGAGGTAACTCACCCAAGAGCTGGTCAAACACATATCCGATGATTGGTTCCCTTTGTTTCATTTCATCCGAGAACGGGAATCAGCAATTAAGTGCTTCGGACAGGAGGCACGTCTCCGTGGGAGCCCGCCCAGAGGGCCCCGGATGTCTTCCTCACGTCCGCTTGCGCGCCTCCCACGGTGTCTGTCCATCCAGCACCACAGGGAGGTGCGCGGCATGTCGTCCGTCGCCACCAGAAGACAACCTCATCCGCACGACGACGCCCCCGACACCGACAAGGCGTTCGTGCGCCTGGCGGGACTGCCCGACAGTCCGGAACGCAAGGCTCTGCGGGACGAGCTGGTCGAGCTCTGGCTGCCCATGGCCGAGCGGATCGCCGTCCGGTTCCGGGGCCGCGGGGAGTCCCTCGAAGACCTCTACCAGGTGGCCGCCCTCGGGCTCGTCAAGGCGGTCGACCATTACGACCCGGCACGCGGGAGCGCCTTCGAGGCGTACGCGGTGCCGACCGTGACCGGTGAGATCAAGCGGCACTTCCGCGACCACATGTGGACGCTGCACGTGCCGCGCCGGGTGCAGGACCTGCGCAACCGGGTCCGCCAGGCCTCGAAGGAGCTCGCACAGACGCCCGGCCGGGCGCCCACCGTCGCCGAGATCGCCGAGCGGGCGCAGTTGACCGAGGACGAGGTACGCACCGGTGCGGAGGCGCTGGAGTGCTTCTCGGCGCTGTCGCTGGAGGCGGAGATGCCCGGCACCGACGGCTACGCCCTGGGCGATGCCCTCGGCGGCCCCGACCCCGGCTTCGACGTGGTGGTCGACCGGGTGGCCGTCAGGCCCTGTCTGGAGGCCCTGCCGGAGCGCGAGCGGACCATCCTGTACCTGCGCTTCTTCCAGGGCATGACACAGAGCGGGATCGCCGAGGAACTCGGCATCTCGCAGATGCATGTCTCCCGGCTGCTCAGCACGTGCTTCGCGCACCTGCGCGAGGAGGTCCTGGCCGACGCCGACTGAACCCGGAGGACCCCCTCACTCGGGCGGCGCCCCCGGAATCTGCGTCGGGCCGTAACGGTCGATGGCGTCTTCCAGCTCGGCCCGGATCTCCGGCGGGATCTCTCCGGACCGTCCCCAGATGAGGATCAGGTCCGCGACGTTGCGCAGCTTGATGTTCGTGTGCTGGGAGACGTCCTTCAGCACTTCCCAGCCCTGGTCCGGAGTGACCCTGCCGAGCGCGACGACCATGCCGATGGCCTGGTCCACGACCGCGTGGGAGACCATCGCTTCCTTGAGCTGGCCGATCTCCTCCTGCAGGGCGAAGATCCGGTCCGACTCGTCGGCGGGTTCGTTCGGTACGACTGGCACCCCTCCATCGTGTCACCCGGACAGGCCCGCGCCACCGGGCGGCAGGCGTACGGGCCACCGTTTCGGCGCCGCCTCCGGGGTACTCGGCAGGCGCCCGAAGCGGTTCCGGACGGACACTGGTCGAACACCGCCCGGTGGCCGCCGGCCGACGAGAGCAGGACGCGACTGCCATGAACCACGATCCGAGGCATCCCACCGCGACCGCGGATGTCGTCTCCACCCACCATGTGTTCGGCGCCCCCTGCTGGGTCAGCCTGACCAGCCGTGACCAGCAGACCACGGAGGAGTTCTACGGCGCCGTGCTCGGGTGGGAGTGGAAGCCCCTGAAGCTCGGCGAGCGCTTCCGGGTCGCGCTGGTGGACGGCACGCCGGTCGCCGGGATCGCGGCGGTGGCGTCGATGTGGCAGATGGCGGTGGCCTGGACCGCGTACTTCGCGGTGCCCAGCGCGGACGAGGCAGTGGCCCGCGTACAGGAACGCGGCGGCACCCTGGCCGTCGGTCCGCTGTCCTTCCCGCCCGGCCGTGCGGCCCTGCTCTCGGACCGCGACGGCGCGGCCTTCGGCGTCTGGGAGGGCGAGCTCATCGCCAACTGGGAGGTGTGGCGCCGCGCCCAGCCGGCGTTCGTCCGGCTGCACACCCGCGACGCGTTCGACGCCGCGATCTTCTACGGCGAGGTCCTCGACTGGGCGACGGAGCGTCCCGGCGGCTGCGAGGTCCGCTACGAGGGCGGCGAGGTGGTGCTGCGCAGCAGGGGCGACGTGGTGGCGCGCATCGAGTCGGGGGCGCTGGGCTCGGCCCCCGATCCCGCCATCCGGCCGCACTGGCAGGTCCACTTCGCGGTCGCGGACGTGGCGGCCTGCGCCAAGGCGGCGGAGGTCCACGGCGGCAGCGTGCTCTCGCACACCGGCGACGAGGCCGTCCTGCGCGACCCCGACGGCGCCCAATT
>NZ_KQ948670.1:0-3909 GCF_001514145.1 Streptomyces canus | reverse complement strand
GCCGAGAACGCCATCGCCAACGAGGGCGGCGGCATCGAGCACCTGATCGCCACGGGCGCCCCGGAAGTCCCCGGCTCCTACGCCTTCGGCGTCCCCACGCCCCCCCGTCGCCGACATACAGCGACGGGCCGACAACCCGATCGTGCGCACCCCGCCTTCAGGCGTCCGCGCGGGACGGCCTCGACAGCAGGACCAGGCTGCGCGCCTCGATCGTCATCTCGGAGCCGGCCTTGTGCTCCGCTTCGTCGGCGCCCTGGGGTTCCGCCGTGTCCAGCAGGGTCGTCCAGCGTTCGCCGTACGCGGGGCCCGGCAGCCGGAAGTCGACGGGCTCCCAGTGGCCGTTCAGCAGCAGCAGGAACGAGTCGTCGACGACCGGTCGCCCGCGCGGATCCGGTTCGGCGATGGCGTCGCCGTTCAGGAATACCCCGACCGCGTGCGCGTCGGAGCGCTGCCAGTCCGCCTCGGCCATCTCGCGGGCGTCCGGCAGCAGCCAGACCAGGTCGGGCAGCGGCTGCCCCGCGTGCGTGACGGTCTCGCCCCGGAAGAACCGGCGCCTGCGCAGCACGGGATGCGCCGCACGCAGGCCGATCACGCGCCGTGTGAACTCGGCGAGTTCGCGTTGACCCTCGCTCACCTCCCAGTCCACCCAGGAGACTTCGTTGTCCTGGCAGTAGGCGTTGTTGTTGCCCAGCTGCGTGCGGCCGAGTTCGTCGCCGTGACAGAGCATCGGAATGCCCTGGGAGAGCAGCAGGGTGGCAAGGAAGTTCCGCTGCTGGCGGGCCCGCAGCTCCAGTACGGCGGGGTCGTCCGTCTGGCCCTCGGCCCCGCAGTTCCACGACCGGTTGTCGCTTTCGCCGTCCTGACCGCCCTCCCCGTTGGCCTCGTTGTGTTTGTCGTTGTAGGAGACGAGGTCGCGCAGGGTGAAACCGTCGTGCGCGGTCACGAAGTTGACGCTGGCTCGCGGGCGCCGCCGGCTGTGCTGGTACAGGTCGGAGGAGCCGGTCAGCCGGGAGGCGAACTCGCCGAGCGTGTGCGGCTCACCCCGCCAGAAGTCCCGTACGGCGTCCCGGTACTTGCCGTTCCACTCCGACCACAGCGGCGGGAAGTTGCCGACCTGGTAGCCGCCCTCCCCCACGTCCCACGGCTCGGCGATCAGCTTGACGCGGCTGATCACCGGGTCCTGCTGGATGAGGTCGAAGAACGCCGACAGCCGGTCCACCTCGTGGAACTGCCGGGCCAGCGTGGCGGCGAGGTCGAAGCGGAAGCCGTCGACGTGCATCTCGGTCACCCAGTACCGCAGCGAGTCCATGATCAGCTGGAGCACGTAGGGGTGCCGCATCAGCAGGCTGTTCCCGGTGCCGGTGGTGTCGTAGTAGTGGCCCCAGTCACCGTCGACCAGACGGTAGTACGAGGCGTTGTCGATGCCCCGGAAGGAGAGCGTGGGGCCCTTCTCGTTGCCCTCGGCCGTGTGGTTGTAGACGACGTCGAGGATGACTTCGAGGCCGGCCGCGTGCAGCGCCTTGACCATCGCCTTGAACTCGGTGACCTGCTGGCCGCGGGTGCCGTGGGCGGCGTAGGCGTTGTGGGGTGCGAAGAAGCCGATCGTGTTGTAGCCCCAGTAGTTGGCGAGGCCGCGGTCCTGGAGCACCCCGTCCTGCACGAACTGGTGCACCGGCATCAGCTCGACGGCGGTCACACCGAGCGAGGTCAGGTGGTCGATCACCGCCGGGTGTGCGAGACCGGCGTACGTGCCGCGCAGTTCCGGCGGGACGTCGGGGTGGGTGCGGGTGAGACCGCGGACGTGGGCCTCGTAGATCACGCTGTCGGCGTAGAAGCGTCTGGGCGGCTGGTCGTCGCCCCAGTCGAAGGCCGGGTCGGTGACCACGCCGAGCATGGTGTGCCCGGCGCTGTCGGCCTCGGGCGTGTGGAGCGAGGGGTGGCTGTCCATCTCCCCGTCCACCGCCTTGGCGTACGGGTCGAGGAGCAGCTTCGCCGGATCGCACCGGTGGCCGAGTGAAGGCTGCCAGGGTCCGTGCACCCGATAGCCGTAACGCTGCCCCGGCCCGACGCCCGGCAGGAAGCCGTGCCACACGAAGCCGTCGACCTCGGTCAGCTCAATGGCGGTGTGGGCGCCCCGCTCGTCGACCAGGACGAGTTCGACACGCTCGGCAACCTCGCTGAACAGCGCGAAGTTGGTTCCCTCGCCGTCGAATTGGGCGCCCAGCGGGTAGGGGTGCCCGCTCCAGGCCGGCACCCGCTTCCCGTTCTTGTACGGCTTCTTCCTGGACGACGGCACGCTCAGCACCCGCCGTCGGCAGTGGTGGCGGCCAGGACCGCGACCGGCATCTCGCGCGGCACCTGGAGCACCTCCCGCAAGGTGGGCTCGGGGGCCGTCGGCACGAGCGGGACGCGCTCGCCGGCGCGGGCCCGCTGCGAGAACCAGATGACCTTGCTGCCGGTGTCGGTGGCGCAGCAGCCCCAGCCGTCGCTCATCGCGGCGATCCGCTCCAGGCAGGCGCGCAGATCCAGGTCCGGGCGCAGGTCACTGTCGTTCTCGGCGACGGCGGTGATGAGGTGCTGGCCGTTCCACCACAGCTCGATCGAGGTGTTCTTGTCCCTCGCGTGCTCGTCGATGGCCTTGAGCAGCAGTTCGGCACCACCGCAGACGGGCTCGACCAGGGTCTCGAGGTCCCAGAGCCGTAGATGGGCGGCCAGGATGCGCCTGACCTGCCCGACCCGCTCCGGGCTGACCTCCACGTCGAGGTGGTAGTAGCAGGGCACTGCGGTCTTCATCGTCACTCCTCACCGGCGAAGCTCCCGCTCCTCCCGGCCCCCGCGGGACCGGACCCCGAAACACGGAGCGTGAGTGCTGATCGCTTCAGAGTCACTCCAGAGTGGGAGTGCTACGCCATTCGTGCAACACGAGCGATCCATGAGGTTGTTGAAGACCCAACAAGACGCTGAGTCGTTACCCATGCACCATGAGTGAAGATCTCGCGAGTCCCGCATCTGCTCCAGCCCGGAAAGGTGTACGGCGCCATGCTGCTACCGGCCAAAGCCGAAGTCGCCCGGCAACTTCGGCGGTATCGCGCCTGGGAGCGCGTCATGCTGGCCTCCCCCGCCGACCGCACCGTCCGGGCCACCTTCGAGGACGCGGGCTACACGCTGTGCGTGCTGATGGGCAAGCGCTGCGCGCGTGAGGCGGCCGAGGCCGCCGAGCGCTATCTGCGCACCAGCGTGGGGGCCTACCTCCAGGAGCAGAGCGACCTGCCCCGCACGGGTTCCGTCGCCAGGCGTGGTCCGCCGAGGTCCGCGGCACGTTCCCCCGCGGGGAGGTAGCCCCTTCCGGCGCAGCTTCGATCCCCGGCCGGGCGCAGTCAGCGCCCGGCCTCGAGCACGGCGGAGGCGAGAGCATGAGTTCCACCCCGGTCATCGGCCGCATCCCGGTACGGGACGTCCGCCCTGCCGTCGAGTCCGGCAGGCGCCCGGCGAAGGCGGTCGTGGGAGAGACGTTCGAGGTCACCGCTACGGTGTTCCGCGAGGGCCATGACGCGGTCGCCGCGAACGTCGTCCTGACCGACCCGGAAGGGCGGCACGGCCCCTGGACCCCGATGCGGGAGCTGGCCCCCGGCAGCGATCGCTGGGGTGCGGAGGTCACTCCGGACGTCGAGGGCCGCTGGACGTACCGCGTCGAGGCCTGGAGCGACCCGGTCGGCACCTGGCGCCGCGTCGCCCGCATAAAGGTTCCTGCGGGCCTCGACACGGGTCTGGTCCTGGAAGAGGGCGCCGAGCTCTACACCCGGGCGGCGGCGGGCGTCCCGGAGGGCCCCCAGCGTGCGGTGCTGGTGGCCGCCGCGAAGACGCTCGCCGACGACTCGCTGCCGGTCGCCACCCGTCTGGCGGGCGCCC
>NZ_KQ948669.1:315942-317845 GCF_001514145.1 Streptomyces canus | reverse complement strand
ATCCCGGTGGCCCTGCGTCTCTCCGGCGCGTTGGACCGGGACGCGCTGCGGCTCGCGCTCGCGGATCTGGTGGAGCGGCACGAGAGCCTGCGGACGGTGTTCGCCGAGGACGGCGAGGGCGCCTACCAGGTCGTCCGGGACGCGGCGGAAGCCCGGCCGGAGCTGATCGTGGTCGAGTCTGGACGGGAGGAGGTCGGGCAGAGCCTGAAGGAGGCCGCCCGGCGCGGCTTCGACCTCTCCGCCGAGTCCGGCGAACTCCCCCTGCGGGCCACGCTGTTCGAGGTCGATGCCGACGAGCATGTCCTGCTGCTGCTTCTGCACCACATCGTGAGTGACGCGTGGTCGCGGGCGCCGCTGGCCCGTGATCTGACGGCCGCGTATGCGGCCCGGGTCGCCGGTGAAGCTCCCCACTGGGCCCCGTTGCCGGTGCAGTACGCCGACTACAGCCTGTGGCAGCGCGAGGTGCTCGGCTCGGAGGACGACCCGGACAGCGAAATCTCCCGCCAACTCGGCTATTGGACGGGGGCATTGGCGGGCCTGCCCGATCAACTGGAGTTGCCCTACGACCGTCCGCGTCCCTCCGTGGCCACCTACCGAGGTGACCGCATTCCCTTCGAGGTTCCCGCAGAGCTCTACGACCGGGTTGTCGCTCTCGCGCGGGAGAGGCAGGCCAGCCCGTTCATGGTGCTGCAGGCCGCGCTGGCGGCGTTGCTGACCCGGCTGGGCGCCGGCACGGACATCCCGATCGGCACGCCCATCGCGGGCCGTACCGACGGGACGCTCGACGACCTGATCGGCGTCTTCATCAATACGCTGGTCCTGCGCACGGACACTTCCGGGCGACCCACGGCCCACACGCTCATCGACCGTGTCCGGGCCCAGAACCTGGCGGCGTACGCGAACCAGGACCTGCCGTTCGAGCGGCTGGTGGAAGCGGTCAACCCGGAGCGCTCGCTCTCCCGGCACCCCCTCTTCCAGGTGCTGCTGGCCTTCAACAACACCGACACGGCCGCCGTCGACGGCGTGACCCAACTGCCCGGCCTGACGGTCTCACGTGCGACGGCCGACACCGGAGTGGGCAAGTTCGACCTGTCCTTCGCGTTCGCCGAGCGGGCATCCACCGAGGCGGCGTCCACCAGGGCCGGACTCCAAGGCGTCCTCGAATACAGCACCGACCTCTTCGACCAGTCCACCGTCGAGGCCCTCGGTCGTCGCTACCTGCGCCTGCTCCAGGCCATGGTCGACGCCCCGGACGCCCCCGTCGACCAGGCGGAGCTGCTGGACGGGTCCGAGGTACACACCCTTCTCGTCGACTGGAACGAGACGGTGTGTGAGGTGCCGGGGCGTTCGGTGGTGGAGTTGTTCGAGGAGCGGGTGGCTGCGGTGCCGGACGCCGAGGCCGTGGTCGCGGGTGGAGTGTCTCTCAGTTATCGGGAGTTGGATGCCCGTGCTGAGCGTTTGGCGGTGCTTCTGGCGGAGCGTGGTGTTGGGGCGGAGCGGTTTGTCGCGGTGGCGTTGCCCAGGTCGGTGGATCTGGTGGTGGCGTTGCTGGCGGTGTGGAAGGCGGGGGCGGCGTATCTGCCGCTGGACACGGAGTATCCGGCGGAGCGGCTGGCGTACATGCTCCAGGACGCCGACCCCGTCCTCCTGCTTACCACGAGCGGGCTGACCTCGGTGCTCCCCGAGGAACTCGCGGTACCGCGCGTGCTGCTGGATGACCCCGGGACCGTCGACGCCCTCGCCCGGCTCACGACCGGCCGGCCGCTGGCCCGCCCGGACCTCGCCAACCCGGCCTACGTCATCTATACGTCGGGGTCGACGGGGCGGCCGAAGGGTGTGGTGGTGCCGCAGGGGCCGTTGGTGAACTTCCTGGTGGCGATGCGGGATCGTTTCGAACTCGGTG
>NZ_KQ948669.1:0-315665 GCF_001514145.1 Streptomyces canus | reverse complement strand
TCTGGTGGAGCAGGCGGGGTCGGTGACCAATCTGTACGGGCCGACGGAGACCACGATCTGGTCGACGGCCTGGCCGGTCACGGGGGGTGGTGCGCGTCGTCCGCGGATCGGGCGTCCGATCGCGAACACGCAGGTGTATGTGCTGGACGGCGGTCTGGGTCCGGTTCCGGTGGGGGTGCCGGGGGAGTTGTACATCGCGGGTGAGGGGGTGGTGCGCGGGTATCACGGGCGTTTCGGGCTGACGGCGCAGCGGTTCGTGGCCGATCCGTACGGTCCGGCCGGCACACGCATGTATCGCACGGGTGACCTGGTCCGCTGGACGGCGGACGGAGAGCTGGAGTATCTGTCCCGGGTCGATGACCAGGTCAAGCTGCGCGGGTTCCGCATCGAGCTCGGCGAGATCGAAGCCGTCCTGGCCGCGCAGGAGGGCATCGCTCAGGCCGCGGTCCTGGTGCGCGAGGACCGCCCCGGAGACAAGCGCCTGGTCGCCTACGTCGTCCCGGACGCGGCCCAGCAGAGGGCCACGACTCAGCTCCGGGAACGGCTCGCGGCTCAACTGCCGGACTACATGGTGCCGTCGGCGTTCGTGACCCTGGACGCGTTCCCGCTGACCCCGAACGGGAAGCTGGACCGCCGTGCGCTGCCGGCCCCGGACTACGGGCCGCATTCGGACGGCGGCAGGTCCCCGCGCTCGCCGCGCGAGGAGATCCTGTGCACCCTGTTCGCCGAAGTCCTCGGCCTGGACGCGGTGACCATCGACGACGACTTCTTCGCCCTGGGCGGCCACTCCCTGCTCGCCACCAAACTCGTCAGCCGCATCCGCACCGTCCTGGGCGCGGAACTGTCCATCCGCCGGCTCTTCGAGACGTCAACGGTCGCCCGGCTCGCGGCCGCGCTCGACACGTCGTCCGCCGCGCGCGGCCGTGTCGTGCCCACCGCGAGGCCGGCCCGGGTGCCGCTCTCGCACGCCCAGCAGCGGCTCTGGTTCCTCCAGCACCTGGAGGGCCCGAGCGACGCCTACAACGTACCGATCTCGCTCGACCTGACGGGGACACTGGACACGGAGGCGCTGAGGCTGGCGCTGACGGACGTGGCCACCCGGCACGAGAGCCTGCGCACCGTCTTCGCCGAGGACGGTTCCGGCGCCGCCCACCAGGTGGTGCTGGACCCCGACCAGACGCGGGTGCCGCTGTCCGTGGAGAGGCTCGCATCGGACGACGAGGTCTCCCGCCGTATGCGGCGGGCGGCCGGGTACGTCTTCGACCTCGCCTCCGAAGTCCCCTTGCGAGCCTCGCTGTTCGAGGTCGAGGGCGATACCGACCGCAGGGCGCTGCTGATCCTCACCCACCACATCGCCAGTGACGCCTGGTCGCGGGGCATCCTGATCCGCGACCTCGTGGCGGCGTACTCGGCGCGCACCACCGGCGCGGCTCCGGAGTGGGCCCCGCTGCCGGTGCAGTATGCCGACTACAGCCTCTGGCAGCGGCGGGTGCTCGGCGCCGAGGACGACCCGACCAGCGAGGCGTCCCGTCAACTCGCCTACTGGAAGGGAGCGTTGGCCGGGCTGCCCGAGGAGCTGTCGCTGCCGTTCGACCGGCCGCGCCCGGCGGTGGCCTCGTATCGGGGTGACCGGGTCGCCTTCGAGCTGCCGCAGGATGTGTACGAGCGGCTCGTCCAGGTGGGGCGCGATCACCAGGCCAGTCTGTTCATGGTCCTGCAGACGGCGCTCGCCGCACTGCTGACGCGACTGGGCGCGGGCACGGACATCCCGATCGGCACGCCGATCGCGGGCCGCACGGATGACGCGCTGGACGAGCTGGTCGGGTTCTTCGTGAACACGCTGGTGCTGCGCACGGACATCTCGGGTGATCCCACGTACGCGGAGCTCATCGAGCGCGTCCGGACCGCGAGCCTGGCGGCGTACGCGAACCAGGACCTGCCGTTCGAGCGGCTGGTGGAAGCGGTCAACCCGGAGCGCTCGCTCTCCCGGCACCCCCTCTTCCAGACCATGCTGAGCTTCGACAACGCCGGCCGGGCCGAGGCCCGTGCGGAGCTGGACGGGCTGACGGTCGGCGGGCGGCCCCTCGGGGCCCCGGCCGCGAAGTTCGACCTGTCCTTCGAGCTCGCCGAGCGCCCCGGCGGACCGGGGCGGGCGGCCGGTCTGAGCTGCGCGCTGGACTACAGCACCGACCTGTTCGACCGTGGGACCGCGCAGGCCGTCGCCGACCGTTTCGTCCGGGTGCTCACCGCGCTCGCCGAGGATCCGGGGCAGCGCGTCGGCGAGACCGAGATCCTCGGCGCGGACGAACGCCGCCGGATGCTTGTCGAGTGGAACGACACCGCGGTCGCCCACCAGGACCGCACCCCGGTGCACGTCCTCTTCGAGGAGCGGGCCGCCGCCGATCCGGCCGCAACCGCCGTGGTCTCCGGTGAGGAGCGGCTCAGCTACGGCGAGTTGAACGCGCGGGCGAACCGGCTCGCGCACCGGCTGCTGCGCCGGGGAGTGAGCCCGGAGAGCCGTGTCGCGGTCTTCCAGGAGCGCTCCGCCGAGCTGGTGGTCTCCACGCTGGCCGTGCTCAAGGCGGGCGGTGTGTATGTGCCGATCGATCCGCAACAGCCCGCCTCCCGCTCCGAGTTCATCCTGCGGGACACCGGCGCTGTGGCCCTGCTCACCGACCACGATCCGGACGGCCTGCCCTTCGCCGTCGACCTGCCGGTCCTCCGCGTCGGCCCCGGCACGGACCTGTCCGGTGAGGCCGACACGAACCCCGGCGTGCCGACGGACGCGGAGCAGCTGGTGTACGTGATGTACACCTCGGGTTCCACGGGTACGCCCAAGGGTGTCGCCAACACACATCGCAACGTGGTCCACCTGGCCGCCGACCGCTACTGGCGCGCAGGCCGGCATGAACGGGTGCTGATGCACTCGCCGTACGCCTTCGACGCCTCGACGTTCGAGATCTGGACGCCGTTGCTGACCGGCGGCACCGTCGTGGCCGCCCCGGCCGGCCGGCTGGACGCCGCCGACCTGGCCGCCGCCATCTCCGCACACCGGGTCACCGGCCTGTTCGTCAGCGCCGGCCTGTTCCGGGTGCTCGCCGAGGAGCGGCCCGACTGTTTCCGCGGGGTGCGCGAGATCTGGGCCGGCGGTGACGTGGTGTCGCCCACCGCCGTCCGCCGGGTCCTCGAGGCCTGCCCGGACACGGTCGTCGCCAACGAGTACGGGCCGACGGAGACCACCGTGTTCTCCACCGTGAACCCGCTGCGGGACCCGGCCGAGGTGCCCGAGGCGGTCGTACCGATCGGCCGGCCCCTGTGGAACACCCGGGTGTACGCCCTCGACGAGCGGCTGCGACCGGTGCCCGTGGGAGTCCCCGGTGAGCTGTACATCGCCGGCAGCGGTGTGGCCCGCGGCTATCTGGGTCGGGCGGAGCTGACCGCCCAGCGTTTCGTGGCCGACCCGTTCGCGGGTGCCGGGGAGCGGATGTACCGGACCGGCGACGTCGTACGGTGGCTGCCCGACGGCCGCCTGGAGTTCCTCGGCCGGGTCGACGACCAGGTCAAGCTGCGGGGCTTCCGCATCGAACCGGGCGAGGTGGAGGCGATCCTCGCGGACCGGCCCGAGGTGAGCCAGGCGGCGGTGGTCCTGCGAGAGGACCGGCCCGGGGACAAGCGGCTCGTCGCCTACGTCGTCGCGACCGCGGGCGGCACGCTCGACCCCGACGCGCTGCGCGCACACGTGGCGGCGACCCTGCCCGAGTACATGGTCCCCTCGGCCGTCGTCCCCCTGGACGCCCTGCCGCTGACCCTGAACGGCAAGCTGGACCGGCGAGCCCTGCCGGCCCCCGACTACGGCACGGGCACCGAGCGCCGCGGACCGCGCACGGAGCGGGAGAAGGCGCTGTGCGGTCTGTTCGCGGACGTTCTCGGGCTGTCGGAGGTCGGTGTCGACGACGGGTTCTTCGACCTGGGCGGCGACAGCATCATGTCGATCCAGCTGGTCAGCCGGGCACGGCGGGCCGGTCTGGAGCTGTCGGTGCGCGACGTGTTCGAACAGCGGACCGTGGCGGCGCTCGCCGAGGTCGTCACGGAGACGAGCGGGGAGGCGGTCGAGGAGCCGGGCGCCGGCATCGGCGACGTCCCCCTGACCCCGATCATGCGATGGTTCCTCGAACGCGGCGGACCCGCGGACCAGTTCAACCAGTCCCGGCTGGTGCAGGTACCCGCAGGGCTGCGCCATGAGGACCTCACGGCCGCGCTGCGGGCCGTCCTCGACCACCACGACGCCTTGCGCGCCCGCCTCGCGGCCGGCCCGGAACCACGGCTGGAGATCCGCGAGCCCGGCGCCGTCGACGCCCACCTGTTCCTGCGCCGGGTGGACGCCGCAGGACTCGACGAGCGGGCCCAGCAGGACCTGGTGCGGACCGAGACGGTCGCCGCCCGCGAACGCCTGGACCTCGGCGCGGGACGGCTCGTCCAGGCGGTCTGGTTCGACCGCGGTGAGACGGCGCCCGGCCTGCTTCTCCTGATCGTCCACCACCTGGTGGTCGACGGGGTGTCCTGGCGGATCCTCGTACCGGACCTCGCCGAGGCCCACCGGGCCGTGGCCGCGGGCCGGCCGGTCGAACTGCAGCCCGTGGGCACCTCGTTGCGCCGCTGGGCGCAGCGGCTCACCGAGGTGGCGGCCGATCCCGCGCGTACCGCGGAGGCCGACTGGTGGCAGTCGGTGCTGCGGTCCGGCGACTCGCTGCTCGGGCGGCGCCGGCTGGACCCGTCGGGCGACACCTATGCCTCGGCCCGTCACCTCACCCTGACCCTGCCCACGGCGGTGACCGAGCGGGTGCTGACCCGTGTGCCGTCCGTGTTCCGGGCCGAGGTCAACGACGTCCTGCTGGCGGCGTTCGCCCTCGCCTGGGCCCGTCGCGGCAGCCGGAGCACCGGCGTCCTGATGGACCTGGAAGGTCACGGCCGGGAGGAGGATCTCGTGGGCCGGGCCGATCTCTCCCGCACGGTCGGCTGGTTCACCAGCCTGCACCCGGTGCGCCTGGACGCCTCCGCCCTCGACCTGTCCGACGCCTTCGCGGGCGGCCCGGCCGCCGGTGACGTCGTCAAGCAGGTCAAGGAGCAGCTGCGTCAAGTGCCCGACAAGGGCATCGGATACGGCCTCGTCCGCCACCTGAACCCGCGTACCGCCCAGCGGTTCGCCGGACTGCCCACTCCCCAGGTCGCCTTCAACTACCTGGGCCGTTTCACCACGGCGGGGGTGGAGAACGCCGGCAGCGAGACCGTCCCTGACTGGACGGTGCTGGCCACCGCGGCCGGCGTCGGCGGCACCGACCCCAGGGTGGCGCTCGCCCATCCCCTGGAGCTCAACGCCCGCACCAACGACGGCCCACGCGGCCCCGAACTGGCCGCCACCTGGTCCTGGGCCGACGGGATCCTCGACGAGAGCGAGGTGCGGGACCTGGCCGAGCTGTGGTTCCGAGCCCTCGAGGCCCTCGCCGACCACGCCGAGAACCCCGACGCCGGTGGGCTGACCGTCTCGGACGTGTCGCTGAGCCTGCTGGACCAGAGCGAGATCGACCTGCTGGAAGACGAGTGGAGGAACCTCTGATGGCGAAGCAGTCCGGACTGCAGGACATCCTGCCCCTGGCACCGCTGCAGGAGGGCCTGCTCTTCCACAGCGTGTACGACGAGCAGGCACCCGACGTCTACCTGGTGCAGCAGGCCATCGACCTGGAGGGCGCGCTGGACACGGCCGCGCTGGGCGCCGCCTGCCGGACCCTGCTGCGGCGCCACGCCAACCTGCGTGCGGCCTTCCGCTACCAGGGCCTGAAGCGGCCCGTCCAGCTGATCCCGCACCAGGTGCAGGTGCCGTGGGAGGAGACGGACCTCACCCGGCTGCCCGAGCCGGAGCGCACCGCCGCCGCGGACCGGCTGCTGGAGGAGGACCGGCTGCGCCGCTTCGATCTGGCCCGGCCCCCGCTGATGCGGTTCACCCTCATGCGGCTGGGCGAGCGCAGATACCGCTTCGTGCTGACCAACCACCACATCCTGCTCGACGGCTGGTCCCGCCCGATGCTGGTGCGCGAACTCCTCGCGCTGTACCGCACGAAGGGCGACGACAGCGCGCTGCCCCGGGTCCGCCCCTTCCGGGACTACCTCCAGTGGCTCGCCCGGCAGGACCGGGACACCGCGGTCGCCGCCTGGCGGGGGGCGCTCGCCGGACTCGACGGGCCGACCCTCCTCGCCCCGCACTCCGCGGAACGTGCTCCGGTGGTGCCCGGCCGGCTGGAGACCGAGCTGGACGCCGCCGACCACGCGGCGCTCGGCGCGCTGGCCCGGGAACGCTCGCTCACCCTCAACTCCCTGGTGCAGGGTGCCTGGGCGGTCGTGCTGGGCGGGCTCACCGGCCGCGACGACGTGGTGTTCGGCACGACCGTCTCCGGCCGGCCGCCGGAGATCGCCGGGATCGAGACCATGGTCGGGCTGTTCATCAACACCCTGCCCGTGCGGGTGCGGCTGCGGCCCGACGAGGCGTTCGTGGACGTGGTGCGCCGCACCCAGGACGAGCAGACCCGGCTGCAGGCACACCAGCAGCTGGGGCTGGCCGAGGTGCAGCGACTCGCGGGCGCCGGTGAACTCTTCGACACCACCATGGTGTTCGAGAATTATCCGGTCGACATCGGAGCCGAGCACGACGAGCCGGGCGGCTTCGGCGACGTGACCGTCACCGGCACCCGCAACCGGGACGCCACGCACTACCCGATGGCGCTGGTCGCCGTCGGCAGGGACGGGCTACGGCTGCGCCTGGACCACCAGCCCGACCTGATCCCGCCGGACTCGGCCGTTGCGGTACTGGACCGCCTGGTGAGGGTCCTGCGGACCGTGGCCGCGGATCCCGAACGCCCCGTCGGCCGGCTCGCCCTGCTCTCCGACGAGGAGCGGGAGGCAGCCCTGGCACCGGGCCGCGGCACGGACACCGGCCCCGTCGACGAGAGCCTGCCCGAGGCGTTCCGGGCGCAGGCCGCGCGCACTCCGAACGCCCCGGCCGTCCGCTGCGGCACCACCGTTCTTGACTACGCCGAACTCGATGCCCGCTCCGACGCGTTGGCGCGCCGGCTCGTCGCGCTCGGGGTACGGGCCGAGACACCGGTGGGGCTCCTCATGGACCGCTCCGCCCACCTGGTCGTCTCGGTCCTGGCCGTCCTCAAGGCGGGCGGCGCCTATGTGCCGCTCCGGCAGGGCGACCCGCTCGACCGGCTGCGCCAGGTCACCGCCCTGGCCGGGGTCTCCCTCGTGCTCACCGACGCCGAACACGCCGCCCACGGCGCCGGGTTGCACCTCACCGTCCTGCGGGCCGACGAGACCGACGCGCCGCTGCCCGCCGACGCGGACCTGCCCGCGGGCCCCGTGCACGCCGACCGGCTCGCCTACGTCATGCACACCTCCGGCTCGACCGGGACACCCAAGGGCGTCGCCGTCACCCACCGGGACGTGGTCGAACTCGCCCGGGACCGGTCCTTCGCCGGCGGCGCCCACAGCCGGGTCCTGGTCCACTCGCCGCACGCCTTCGACGCCTCCACCTACGAACTGTGGGTACCGCTGCTGTCCGGCGGCACCGCCGTCGTCGCCCCGCCGGTGGACCTGGACGCGGACACCCTCGGCAAGGTGCTCGCCGAGCACGAGGTCACCGCGCTCTGGCTCACCTCCGGCCTCTTCCAGCTCGTCGCGGACGAGGCACCGCACCACCTGGCGGGCGTCCGGGAGGTGTGGACGGGCGGCGACGTCGTCCCGGCCGCCGCCGTCCGCCGGGTCCGGGACGCATGCCCCGACACGGTCGTCGTCGACGGCTACGGCCCCACCGAGACGACGACCTTCGCCGTCCGGCACCGGATCCCCGCGACCGCCCCGGTTCCGCAGACCGTGCCGATCGGAACACCCCTGGACAACACCCGGCTGCTCGTCCTGGACACCGCACTGCGCCCCGTGGCCCGGGGCCTGGCGGGCGAGCTGTACCTCGCGGGCGCCGGACTCGCCCGCGGATACTGGCAGCGCCCCGGACTCACCGCGGAGCGCTTCGTCGCCGACCCCTACGGCCCGCCCGGCACCCGCATGTACCGCACCGGCGACCTCGTGCGGTGGACCGCGGAAGGCACCCTGGAGTACCTGGGGCGGGCCGACGAGCAGGTCAAGATCCGCGGCTTCCGCATCGAACTCGGCGAGATCGAGGCCGCCCTGGGCCGCCACCCCGAGATCGCCCAGGCCGTCGTCACCCTGGCCGAACCACGCCCCGGCGACAAACGCCTCGTGGCCCATCTGGTCGCGGAGGACGGCACCGCCCCGGAGCCGGCCGCGCTGCACGCGCACCTCGCCGCCGAACTGCCCGACTACATGGTGCCCTCGGCCTTCGTCGTCCTCGACACGCTGCCGCTCACCGCCAACGGCAAGATCGACCGCGGGGCCCTCCCGGCGCCCGAGACCACCGTCGGCGCTCCCGAGAGCAGGGCGGCGCGCACCCCGCGCGAGGACATCCTGTGCGGGCTGTTCGCCGAACTCCTCGGTGTCCCGCGGGTCGGCATCGACGACGACTTCTTCGCGCTAGGCGGCCACTCGCTCCTCGCGACCCGGCTCGTGGGCCGCATCCGTTCCGTCCTCGGAGCCGAACTGACCGTACGGCAGCTCTTCGAGGGCCCCACCGTGGTGGCACTGTCCCGCGCCCTCGACACCGCGGCCGCGGCCCGCCCCGCACTGCGGCCCGTCGAGCCACGCCCCGAGCGGATCCCCGCCTCCCACGCCCAGCGCAGACTGTGGTTCCTGCACCGCTTCGAGGGACCGAGTCCGACGTACAACATTCCCTTCGCGCTTCGGCTGACCGGCGAGCTGGACCGTGCGGCACTGCGGGCCGCGCTCGCCGACCTCACCGGCCGCCACGAGGCGCTGCGCACGGTCTTCTCCGAGGACGCGGAGGGCCCCCGGCAGGTCGTGCTGCCCGCCGGCGAGGCGCGGCCCGAGCTGACCGTGGTGGCGTCGGTGGCACCGGCGGACCTGGCACAGGAGATCAATGCCGCGGCCGGGTACGCCTTCGACCTGGAGGCGGAAATCCCCCTGCGGGCCTGGCTGTTCGAGACGGGGGAGCGGGAGCAGGTGCTGCTCCTGCTCGTCCACCACATCGCGGGCGACGGCTGGTCGGTGCCCCTGCTCGCCCGCGACCTCACGGCCGCCTACACGGCACGGCTCGACGGCCGGGACCCCGACTGGCGTCCGCTGCCCGTCCAGTACCCGGACTACACCCTGTGGCAGCGGGACACCCTCGGCTCCGAGGACGACCCGGACAGTCCCGTCGGCCGGCAACTCGACTACTGGCGGCGGACCTTGGCCGGACTGCCGGAAGAGCTCCCGCTGCCCGCGGACAGGCCGCGTCCGGCCGTGGCCGGGGGACGCGGCGGCCGGGTGCTGTACGAGGTGCCCCGGGCGCTGCACGAGCGGATCGTGGCGGTCGCCCGGGCCTGTCAGGCGAGCCCCTTCATGGTGGTCCAGGCGGCTGTCGCCGCCCTGCTCACCCGGCTCGGCGCCGGCGAGGACATCCCGCTCGGCACCCCTGTCGCCGGACGCACGGACGACGCCCTGGACGACCTCGTCGGCTTCTTCGTCAACACGCTGGTCCTGCGCACCGACACGTCCGGCAACCCCGCCTTCCGTGAGCTGATCGCCCGGGTCCGCGAGACGGACCTGGCGGCGTACGCCCATCAGGACGTGCCGTTCGAACGGCTGGTGGAGGTGCTCAACCCCCGGCGCTCACCCGCCCGGCACCCGGTCTTCCAGACCATGCTCACCTTCAACAACACGGACCGGCGGCCCGGTGACGGTCTGCGGCTGCCGGGTCTGGACGCCGCCGCACTGCCCGCCGACACCGGCACCGCCAAGTTCGACCTGCTGTTCTCCTTCGCGGAACGGCACGACGCCGACGGGCGCCCCGCCGGGCTGGGCGCGGGCCTGGAGTTCAGCGCCGACCTGTTCGACCAGGACACCGCCGAGACCCTTGTGGCCCGGCTGCTGCGCCTGCTGGACACGGTCACCGCCGCGCCGGAGCGCGCCATCGGGGAGGTCCCCCTCCTGGACGACGGGGAGTGCGACCGCGTACAGGCCGCCTCCCACGGGCCCGTACGGGAGCAGGGCGCCGCCTCGCTGCCCGACCGGTTCGCCGCCGCGGTCGCCCGCGCCCCGCACGCAGTCGCCGTGGAGACCCCCGAAACCACCCTGACCTACGAGGAGTTGAACGCCCGCGCCAACCGGCTGGCACGGCTGCTCGTCGACCGGGGCGTCGGCCCGGAGAGTCTGGTGGCGGTGGCCATGCACCGGTCGGCCGACCTGGTCGCGGCGTGCCTCGCGGTCCTCAAGGCCGGCGCCGGCTATCTGCCCGTCGACCCCGAGTACCCGGCCGAGCGCATCGCGTACATGCTCGACGACGCCCGCCCGGCCGTCGTCCTGACCACCGCGGACCTCGCCGGCGCCCTGCCCCGGCCCCCGGCCGGACCTCCGGTCGCGGTGGACGACCCCGGCGTCGCGGCCCGGCTCGCCGACCACGCGACGACCGACGTGACCGACGCGGAGCGCACCGCCCCGCTCGCCCCGGCCCATCCCGCGTACGTGATCTACACCTCCGGCTCCACCGGCCGTCCCAAGGGCATCACCATGCCGGCCCGCGCCCTCGCCAACCTGCTCGACTGGCACGAGCGCACGGTCCCCGGCGGGCCCGGCACCCGGGTCGCGCAGTTCACCGCGGTGAGCTTCGACGTGTCCGTGCAGGAGATCCTCTCCGCGCTGCTGTCCGGCAAGACGCTGGTCGTCTGCCCCGAGGAGATCCGGCGCGACCCGCACCGGCTGGCCGGCTGGCTGGGGGAGCGGCGGATCCAGGAGCTGTACGCGCCCAACCTCGTCATCGACGCCGTCTGCGAGGCTGCCCTCGCCGCCCGGCTCGACCTGCCCGACCTCACCGACCTGGTGCAGGCCGGCGAGGCGCTGACCCCGCAGGGCGCCATGCGCGCCTTCTGCGCCGCGCGCCCCGGCCGTCGCCTGCACAACCACTACGGCCCCGCCGAGACCCATGTGGTGACGGCCCACCGGCTTCCCGCCGACACCGCCGCGTGGGGGCCCGCCGCCCCTCCGATCGGGCGGCCCGTCGACAACACCGCCGTACGGCTCCTGGACCCGTGGCTCAACCCGGTGCCGCCCGGCGTCCCGGGAGAGCTCTACATCAGCGGTGACGCGCTCGCCCGCGGCTACCTCGGCCGCGCCGACCGTACCGCGGAACGGTTCGTCGCCGACCCGCACGGACCGCGCGGCGCCCGCATGTACCGCACCGGCGACCTCGCCCGGCAGACCCGCGACGGGCTGTTGGTGTACCTGGGCCGCGCCGACGCCCAGGTCAAGATCCGTGGCTTCCGCGTCGAACCCGGCGAGATCGAGGCGGCCCTGACCGCGCACCCCGACGTGGCGCAGGCCGCGGTCGTCGTACGGGAGGACCGTCCGGGCGACCGGCGCCTGGTCGGCTACGTCGTGACGGCCGGCCGGGAGGCTCCCGAACCGGCCCGGCTGCGCGAGCACCTCGCCGGCCGACTGCCTGGCCACATGGTCCCGGCCGCGTTCGTCCCCCTCGACCGTCTGCCGCTGACCCCCAACGGGAAGCTCGACCGGTCCGCGCTCCCGGCTCCGGAGTACACGGCGGGCCGTGCGGCCAGACCCCCCGCCACCCCCGCGGAACACACCGTGTGCGCCCTGTTCGCCGAGGTGCTCGGCGTCGAACGGGCGGGCGCGGACGACGACTTCTTCGAACTCGGCGGCCACTCCTTCCTCGCCGCCCGTCTGGTGGCCCGGCTCCGCGAGGAGTTCGGCCAGGACCTGCCCGTCCGCACCGTCTTCGACGCCCCCACACCGGAGGGCCTCGCCGCCGTCCTCACCGGAACGGCAGCCCCCGCCGCCGGACGCTCCTCCGACGGGCTGCTCGCACTGCGGGCACGCGGCACGGCCGCCCCCTTGTTCTGTCTGCACCCGGGGGGCGGGTTCAGCTGGTGCTACGCGGGTCTCGTGCGCCACCTCGGCCCCGAGGTGCCGGTCTACGGCATCCAGGCCCGTGGCCTGGACGGCGGCGGCGTGTTGCCGTCGTCCATGGAGGAGATGACCGAGGACTACCTCGCCCTCATCCGCTCACGGCAGCCGTCCGGACCGTACCGGCTGGCGGGGTGGTCCTTCGGTGGTCTTGCCGCGCACGCCCTGGCGACCCGGTTGCGCGCCGAGGGGGAGGAGGTCTCCCTGCTCGCCCTGCTCGACGCCTATCCGCCGGGGGACAACGCCGACACCTCGGAACCGGTCGAGCACGAGGTCGTCGCGCACAACCTCCAGGCCATGGGATTCGAATTCGACATGGCCGAGCTCATAGCAGACCAGGAAGGGGTCCTGCGACGGTTCCGGGAGTTCCTGCAGTCGGGGGACCAGGCGCTGGCGCAGCTGGAGGCCCGGGACATGCTCGCTCTCAAGGATGTCTATGTGAACAATGTCCGGCTCATGCGGCGGTTCAGGCCCGCATTCTTCGACGGGGACGTGGTCTTCGTCTCCGCCGAGCGAAAGTCGCAGACCGACCGGAAAGACCGCCTGAATGTCAACTTGTGGCAACGGTTCACCGGTGGATCGCTCGATGTGTGCGCCATAGACTCGACGCACGGAAATCTGATGACAGATGCCCGTCATCTGGCCAGGATCGGCCAATTCCTCGCGGACCGTCTGTAAGTACTCCCAGAGAAACCGCATTCGCAGAGAAGGAGCGTTCGAATGAGCAGCAATCCCTTCGAGGACCCCGAGGGCACCTACCTGGTCCTGGTCAACGACGAGGGACAGCACTCGCTGTGGCCGGCGTTCGTCGAGGTGCCCGCCGGCTGGCGGACCGCCCTCGGGGAGACCACCCGTGACGCGGCCCTCGAGTACGTCAACACGCACTGGACCGACATGCGGCCCAAGAGCCTCGTCGACGCCATGGACGGCACCGCCTGATCCGAGCACCACGAGAGGGAAGAGGCACCATGCCGGTCATTCCCGTGAACGGGATTCGGCTCAGCTACGAGGAGGCCGGCACCGGCGCCCCGGTGGTGATGATCCAGGGCACCGGCGGCGGCCGTACGGTGTGGCACCTGCACCAGGTGCCCGCGCTCACCGCCGCCGGACTCCGGGTGGTCACCTTCGACAACCGGGGCATCCCCCCGTCGTCCGAGTGCCCCGAGGGCTTCACGCTGCGGGACATGGTCGAGGACGCGGCCGGGCTCATCGAGCGACTGGAGCTCGGGCCCTGCGCCGTGGTCGGCACCTCCATGGGCGCGTTCGTCGCCCAGGAACTGGCCCTGGCCCGGCCCGACCTGGTCGGCCGGGCCGTCCTCATGGCCACCCGCGGCCGCACCGACCTCCTGCGCGCCGAGCTCACCCGGGCGGAGATCGACCTGTACGACGCCGGGGTCCGGCTGCCGAACCGGTACGCGGCCGTCCTGCGGGCCCTGAAGTCGCTGTCCCCCCGCACCCTGGACGACGACACCGCGATGGCCGACTGGCTCGACCTGTTCGAGCTGACGTCCGAGCCGGGGCCGGGCCAGCGGGCGCAGATGGAGGTCAGCCGGCTCGAGAACCGGCTCGCTGCCTACCAGGGCATCCGCGTGCCCTGCCAGGTGGTCTCCTTCGCCGACGACCTGATCACCCCGCCCCGGCTGGGCCAGGAGGTCGCCGACGCCATCCCGGGGGCCCGCCACGAGATCGTCGAGGGCTGCGGGCACTACGGCTATCTGGAGAACCCCGCCGCGGTGAACAAGGTGCTCGTGGAGTTCCTCGCGGGCGATCCGCCCTGACGGCCAGCCCCGAGCGGTGACACCAGAGGCCCGGCGCCTTCTAAGCGCTTGGCCGCAGGTTCGAGTCCTGCCGGGGGCGCAAGTCTCCGCCCTCCCATCGGGAGGGCGTTTTTGCTGCTCAGAGCGGGTATCGCCCGGAACGAGGAAGCCCCGGGCACTCCCCTGACGATCAAGGGAGAGCTCCGGAGCTGTCCGGCTGTCACCGGGTTTTTGCGGGTGGCTGTGTCGAATACGTGTCGAAGTTCTTTGGCCGAAGATCAACCACCGTCAGGCAGCTCGGGGAGATCTCCGGCAGCTTCCAGACGCTTCTTCAAGTCCGGCAGCTGCCCGTCGACGCACCGGGCGTAGGTGGCAAGCAGCACGGGGACGCTGTTGCCGGCCCACTCGGCCACCTGGGCGGGCGGGATGCCGTCGTTGAGCCACTTCGTCAGGCGGGTGTGCCGGTTGTCGTACACCCGCTTGCCCGTGGGCGACTCGAAGACGTGCGGGGGCAAAACGGCCTTGCGCGCACTGCGCCAGGCCCGGCGGATGACCGAACCCGCGAGGATGCCGCCCGTCTCCGCCTGGAACAGAAGATCCCCCGGCTTGAGCTGTTCGTCCTCGATGTGCTGGCGCAGGATGCGCGTCAGGGCGGGATGCCCCGGCGCGGTGCGCGTCTCGCCTTCGGCACGGCCCTTCAGGTCACGTTCCTCGTGGATCTCTCCGGTGTCGGTCCACTGCTTGCCGACCTCCGGAGTCGCCGTGTGGATCAGCAGCTCGCACCACTGATCCCGGGCGTCGGGGCCGGGAATCGTCACGTCTTCCACTCGCATGGCCACGGCTTCCTCCGGCCGCAGACCGCAGTAGTACAGCGTGGCGAAGAACGCGTGCAGCCGCTTTCCTCCACGCGGCCGGCGCCGGATCCAGTCGAGGAGAGCCGCCGCCTGGTCCGCATTCATCAAGGACCGCTTGTCCACGGCGTTGCTGGTCTTGGTGACAGTCGTCGACTCCTTCCCCTTGGGGAGGGGGTTGGTCCGCAGAACACGCCGCCGGATCGCGTGCTTCATAACGACGTTGAGGATCCGGCGGTGGCGCTTCCTGGACCAGGCCGCCGCCTGCTTGCCGTCGAGGCGCGTGTCGACGGCGCGCAGGACCTCATCTACCCTCTCCGGCTCCTCCCAGGCCGAGACCGGCAGGGAGTTGCGCTCCACCCACCGGAGGATGGTCACCACGTCTCGCGGGGCGTCCGCACGACGAGTCGCGTTGAACGCCCATTCGCGCAGTGCAGTCCGCACGGCCACCGGGGCGAATTGGGTCGGCTGGACACGCAGCAGCGCGATGGTGGCCGCCGTCAGGGTCTTGGCCGTGTTCTTACGGCTGTTGCCGCCGAGCTCCGGCCAACGGGCATCCACGTACCCGACTGCGAACGCGTACCAGCTCATCGAAGCCGACTTGGAACGATGGGACACCGGCAGCCCGGTGGCGACGACGAAGGCCTCGCCCTTCCCCGTGGCCCGGATCAGTTCGGAGCGAAAGCCCTCAGCGAGTGCGACGGTGCCGAACCGAGTCAGCTGGCGGGGCGCTGTCTATGAGCTGAGACGGCGCCCCCTGGCGGGCCTTACGTCAAGCTGCCCTTCGATGCGAACTACGGGCGGGGCGGTCGCTGAGGTCTGCTCGGCAGGTCAGTCGGCTGATGGAGGCTGGTGGCGGACGGCTACGGTTGCCGCGGTTGCTGTAAAAGGCCCTGAACACCTTGATGGCATCAGGACCTCAGTTCGTCAGCTCAGGCGAGGAGCAGCAGCCCAGCTGCAGATTCCTCCGCGACCGCCCCGGCCACTTGCAATACGGCCACTACAGACTTTCGCGCATTACTCATGATTGTTCTCCTCTCGATTCGAAGCGGACCCTTGAGTTCCTGGCGTGTTGTTTTCTAGGACCAGAATGATGAACCGGGCAACGACTGCGACCGAGACGAGCACGAGGAGGGCTGCAAGGGGAATCGAACCCCAAGCTCCCGCCCCTAGCCTCAACTGACGACGCTGGTAGCGTAGCAGTGACGATCACGGTTCGGGCCGTCTCTGGGCCGTCGAAGGGTGCTCAACGACGACCAACGCTGACAACCACCGACAGGTAAGTCGCAGGTCGCAGCGTTGATCGATTACACAGCCGCAGGTCAGAGACCCGCCCCTTCACTTCTTCGGCTAAAGAGCACCACCCGGCCCTCGGGGAGTATCCAAACGGCAAGTGGCGGTAGGCGTCAGGTGGTGAGTCCCGGCAGAAGCCCCTATGCCGCTTCGCTTCCTGGTGATCGTCAGTCGGGCCGCTTGGCCATGACGACCAGGCCGGGCCCGCTGTAATCCGTCGGAGGGAGTCGCAATTCGGCGACCGGGTTTAGGCCGGCCTGCTCTATCAGGTCGACGAGTTGTTCAGGCCGCCACTTGTGTGTCGTCCAGCGGACGGGTACGCCGCCGTAGGCCTCGGTGCGCAGCGCGTCCTCGTCACCGACGTGTGTTCCGGTAATGAAGTGGCCGCCTGGCTTCAACGCGCGCGCGAACAGGGCGAGGACCTGGGGAAGGACGTCCCGAGGGAGGTTGAACAGTGACCACCACCCGAGCACGCCGCCCAAAGACCCTTCACCGAGGTCGAGCTCAGTGGCGGAACCGACAGCGAAGCGGCACTCTGGATGAAGTCGGCGCGCGTTCTCGATCATGCGAGGCGAGAGATCCACCCCGGATACATCGAGTCCGCGTTCGGCGAGGTACGCGGTCACCGTTCCGGGTCCGCAGCCGACGTCGAGGACGGGCCCGAGCCCGCGCACCGTGTCGGCGAAGGCGTCGATCGACGCCTTGAGCCATGGATCCTTGCGGATGTCGCCAATTCCCGTCGTCACGACCATGTGGGCGTAGTTGTCGGCCACCCGGTCGTAGGACTCACGTACGACGTCGAGATCGGCCGGGCGGTCAATGGGGTGTGTGCGCATCAGTCAACGATAGGACTGCACAGGGGACTTGGGGCAGGCAAAGCGGTTAACACCTCGCCGTTCTTCACGGCCCGGCTGACCTCGTGAGGGCGTATGCCGTACAGCAGCGAAGTACAGCAACCGCAGCAACCGGCAGCGCCCAACACGAACCCTCATAGCCCTTCCGGCAGCCTGTATGACCTTGGATGACCGATCTATGTAGAGCTACGGATCAGAAGGTCGCTGACATCCGCGGCTGACATCAACGACGTCGGACGGGGACGTACATCAGCGTCTCTGTCCGGCCGTCGCACCAGTCGCCGACGGCAGCTGGAGCGGAACCGGATCGAACTCCTAATGCGGTGGTCAGCATGCCGTGGACTATCTGTGGACAGGTCCCTGCTGCTCACACCTGTACGAGGCTGTGCCCAGCAAATTTGCCTAGGACCGCAGGGCCCTCCGGAGCCGTGTGCAAGACGGTGGTTGTTCCGTGGGCAAGCCGTGCGCTTACTCGAAAGGTGGAGCAGATGCCACCAGCATGCCGCTGATCGAGCCCGCATCGGCGGCGGCTTTCGTGGGGTCGACGCTGTTTTCCTCTGCGACCGTTGTCGCCCAGCAATCCCCCCAGGTCGCCGCCCAGTCGCCTGCCAGGTCGCTGTCTGGGGCGAGATCCTCGGGCTTGCCCGTGATGCCGTAGGCGTCGAGGAGTCGTCGCTCGACTCCGAACGGCTCACCCAGGGCGAGCTCCGGGTACTCACTGATCCAACGTCTGAGGATCCGTCCGCGTTCGGCGATCAGCCACGCCTCCCCGTCGTTCTGCTCGCTGTGGAAGAAGAGCTGGGCTTTGCCGAAGTGCACGCTCAATTTTCGGCACAGGTCAGTGACGTGCGCTGTCTGCTGCGGATAGGACAGGCCGAAGTACGGTCCGACGACCAGGGTCCACCCCTGCATGGGCGGGGTAACGACGACTGTGGAGAACGGCTCCTCCTCGTGTGCCACCTCGTCGATGAGTTCCACGCCATCGGCCCAGGTGGTCTCCCGCGCATCCATCAAGCCAAGGGTCTTCACCAACTCCGCTTGATCGACGGTCGCGACCGCGAGCCATGAGAGCCAGCAGGCGCGTATGAGTGGTGTGGAATCAGACGTCCCCATGACCCGCATGGTAGGGGCGTACGAGTGGGATTCGCGCAGCAGGCCAGACGTTGGCGAGGCGCCGGCCGGACATGCCAGATGCGTGCCAGATTTCGCGGAGAACCACGGAGAACCACGGGGAACAGCGCGGAACAAGTCTGCAACCGCTCGGACGCGGTTCAAGTTCCGTCGCAGGTCAGAGCAGTCACTGCCTGCAGAACACCTGAGCTTCCCAAGCTGATGTCACGCAGCTGCGCAGGCGAGGGACGCTGTCAGCGGCGACCAGTAGCCTGCGACGATCAGCCGTCGCGCGCCTGGAGGTGCCGTGGAAGCTTCCGCTCTTGTCAGTCCCGATCAGGTGTGGTCGGCGCAGGAGGTCTTGGTGCGTCCGAGTCCTGTACCGGCGGCGGCAGGGGTCTACGGGTGGCACTTCAAACAGTCGCCCCACCCCGACCTGGATGCTGGGCGCCTGCTGTACGTCGGTATAGCCCCGCGGTTCATGGCGAACCGGACCAGCACGCAGAACCTTCGCAAGCGGGTGCGCGACCACTACCGGGGCAACGCGGCCGGCTCGACACTGCGGCTCACCCTCGGATGCCTGCTCGGACTTGAGCTGCGCCGAGTGGGCAGCGGCAAGCGGATGACCTTCGGCAAGGTCGGCGAAGCGACCCTGAGCCAGTGGATGGCGGACAACGCGCGGGTGTGCTGGATCGAGCAGAGCGAACCATGGGACCTGGAGTCACAGCTCATTTCCCAGCTCGACCTCCCGCTGAACCTCGACCAGAACCGCCACAACGCGTTCCACAGTCGTCTGAAGGACATACGAGCCCAAGCACGCCAGCGAGCACGAGAGTTGCCCATCAGCTCGTAGGCCGCCGAACGGGCCGTTGTCTGGGCCGTCCCTGGGCCGTCCGACGCTGCTCAACAGTGGCCAAGGACGACCAACGACGACCACCAGGCGCACGGGCCCACTGCCCCCGACCAGCAAAAACCCAGCTCCCCAAGATCCCCGGCAACACCCAAGGCAAGAAGACGTAGTGCACCGAGCGGTTAGAGCCTGTCGTTTGGATCAGGCCGTGGGACGGCGACGAGCGCGGACCCAGTGGACACCCTTCACGGTGTAGACGGCGGCCATGAGCACGAAGCCGGCGATGGTGAGCCAGAACCAGGATTCCGCTACTGCGAGACTCAGCAGCGGGCCCCCGATGAGCAGCAGGGAGCCGACGGCGTCCAGGAGGTCAAGACGCGCCTTGGAACGCGCCGATGAGTTGGATCCGCGCAGTCGGCGGATGACAGGTACGAGGCCGAGGGTCTGCAAGACGGCCAGACCGAGAGCGAGCCAGACGAACCAGCCGGGTATGTCCACGGCGCGCACTGTATCGCGGCCCCCGGGACCCTTGAGTGTCTAACTGCGTGACAACGCCGACGAACAACGGCGGATAAGCGCGGACGCCCACGGACCATCAGCGCAGGTGAGCGACACACCAGCCCAAGGCAGTGCCCTCCCTCAAGTTGCTTCGGGACGAAGCGGTCGAACTGCAACCTGGCGAGTCGCACCTGCGGTTAGATGGCCACGTGGCAGTAGCTGAACTGGTCCTCAAGTATGTTGAGGCACTTGCATGGCCCGTAGTGACGTTGGTGCTTGCTTGGGCCGGCAGGCAGCACCTCAAGCGGGCCTTCGCCCGTATGACGCGGCTGGAAACCCCGGCGGGAGCAATCGAGTTCGCTGAAGAGGCACGACGGACTTACGACGAAACCCGGGAGCAAACCTCGTCCTCACCTCCAGGAGAGGTCGGACAGCCGTCAAGACCGGGGTCCCTGCCCTCACAGACTGGCCCTGTTGTTCGTCCTCATTTGCGCGCCCGCTCCGCTCAATATGAAGCTCTCGACCAGGCGCTGGACTTGGTCGGTAGTTCACCGGACAGCGCCGTGATGCTTGCCTGGCGAGCTGTCGAGGTCGCCTACCGCGATCTGCTCGGCGGTACACGGTCCGTGCAGGAGGCTGCAAGGCAGCTTGAGGGAAGGGGCCTGCCGCACTCAGTGGCGGAGACGATGGTGCGCCTTGCCCGACTGCGAGCTCGCGTCTCCCATGGCGATCACACCGTCTTCCCGGACGCGGCGTTCGACTTCGTCGCCAGCTGCGAAGTGGTGCTAGACCAACTAGAAGTCATCGGCTGGCCCAACGTCGAACTCTCAGAGCGATGATGCCAGGCATGTCCGTTCCCTAGCCTGTCGAATGTGTGTCGAAGTAGCTACGCGTCCGAGCTTGGCGCGCGGAAACAGCCAGGTAAGAGGTGGTTTCCCGGTGGTCCGTCCTAGCGCCTTCAAGGCGCCGGGCCTCTCCGCGTCGCGCGGCTCTCCCGGCCTGCGACCACGCGTCGGTGTGCGCGAAGACGCGCAAGGAAGAGGAGGGAGGGTCTCCGTCCGGGGGTGACGGAAGACCCTCCCTCCTCGGCGGAGGGACCTGGCTCTACGGCTGGTAGTAGTCAGGTCGCGAGGTGTCGCGGCGGTGCTGACCGGGCTGCGACTGCTGCCGCGGTGAGCCGCCCTGCTGGTACGGCTGCTGGTTCGGGTCGTGCTGGTACGGCTGCTGGTACGGGCCCTGCGGGTAGGGCTGCTGGTAGTCGCCCTGCCCGTACTGCTGCCCGTACTGCTGTCCCTGCTGCGGCTCGTACTGCTGGGGCGTTTCCTGCCGGTACTGCTGCTGCGGTGCGGTGAACCCGGCGTACTGCGGCTGCTCCTCCGCGCGCTGTCGCCCGGGGTCCGCCTGGTCCGGGAGCTGGGCCGAGGGGCCGCGGCCGCCGCCGGAGATCCTGCCGGGCCACCAGTTCCACCTGCCCAGTGCCGTCATCAGGGCCGGCAGGACGTAGATCCGGATGATCACCGCGTCCAGCAGGATGGCCGCCGCCAGACCCACGCCGAGCTGCTTGAACTCGACCATGGACAGCGTGCCGAAGATCGCGAACACCCCGACCATGACGATCGCGGCACTGGTCACCACGCCCGCCGAGCGGGTGATGCCCTCACGGACGGCCTCCTTGGTCGGGGCACCGTTGATTGCGGCCTCGCGGATCCGGCTGACCACGAAGACGTGGTAGTCCATCGACAGGCCGAACAGCACCACGAACAGGAAGAGCGGCAGCCACGAGACGACCGCGCCCGAACTGTGGAAGTCGAGGATCCCCTCCGCCCAGGTGTGCTGGAAGACCGCCACCAGGACGCCGAAGGCGGCCGCCGCGGAGAGCAGGTTCAGCAGGATCGCGGAGATGGCCACGGCCAGCGAGCGGAAGATCATGATCATGGTGACGAAGGTCAGCAGCAGGACGAAGCCCACGACGAAGGGCATCCGTTCCTCCAGGTGCCCCGTGAAGTCCACGCCCTGCGCCACCTTGCCGCCGACCGCGCTCTCGGCGCCGGGTACATCGGCCATGGCCTGCGGCACCCACTCGCGCAACAGGTCCAGGGACTCGCGTGCCCCGTCGCTCTTGGGCGCGTACGGCGTGCCCACGTCCACCGTGTGGACCCGGTGGTTCGCCGACTCCTTGATCGTCGGGGTCGAGTCGTGGGCGAACAGCTTGTTGTCCGCGGTGCGCTCCAGTAAACCCTTCAGCGCGCTCTTCACCTCGCCGGCCTCCGCCGCGGGCGCCTCGACGGCGACCTGGTGCACGGTGCCCTTGCTCGGGAAGGCGGCGGTCAACCGGTCCATCGCCTGGACGACGGGGATGTCCCTGGACAGGTCGTCGGAGCCCGGTTGCTTGAGCTTCATGTCGAGAGCCGGCAGGGCCAGCAGGACCAGCGCGCCCATGGACACCACGAGCGTGATGACCGGCTTGGACAGCGCGGGACGCAGCAGCGCGGGCCACACCCGGGACTCGCCGAAGCGCATGGTCAGCCGCCACAGGAACGGCACCTTGGGCTTGTCGACCCAGCGGCCCAGCTTGGCGAGGAGGGCGGGCAGCACGGTCAGCGAGGCCAGCACGGCGACCGCCACGACGATGATGGAGCCGGTGGCCAGGGAGGCGAAGGTCGCCTCGTTGGCCAGGTAGAGACCGGCCATGGCCACGATCACGGTGGTGCCGGAGACCACCACGGTGTGTCCGGAGGTCTCCGCGGCGATCTCGATCGCGTCGACATGGGACTTCCCGGCTCGGCGTTCCTCGCGTTCGCGTTTGAGGTAGAAGAGCGAGTAGTCCACACCCACGGCCATGCCCATGAGCAGGATGACGTTGCTGACCGCGCTCGTCTCGGGCAGTACGTGGGAGGCGAGGGTGGAGAGCCCGATGGCCGCGCCGACGCAGGACAGCGCGAGCACCACGGGGACGCCGGCCGCGATGATCGCGCCGAAGACGACCAGCAGGATCAGCAGGGTCAGCGGCAGACTGATCAGCTCGGCCTTCTTGAAGTCCTCGCCGAGCGTCTCCGACAGCCCCTTGGCCGTCGAGCCGGTGCCCACCTCGTCGATCCGCAGGCCCTCGTGGGCGTCCTGGACGGCCGCGCCGACGTCGAGCAGCGGCTGGACCCGCTGGTCGGCGTTCTCCGTGTCGCCCTTCATGGTGACCGGGACCAGGAGGGCCCTGCCGTTGGGCGAGGCGACCGGCGCGCCGACGCTCTCCACCTCGGAGAGCGCCTTCATCCGCTTGACGACGTCCGCCGCCGCCGCCCGACCGGCCGCGCGGTCCAGCTTCCCGCCGTCCTCGGCGGTGATCAGCACGTTCTCCTCGGCCTTCTCGGGGAAGTCACCCGAGTGCACGATCTTGCCCGCCCGGCCCGATTCACGGACCCCCGACTCCTCGTCGCTGATCGCGTTCGTGCCCGCCGCTCCGCCCAGGAAGAGACACGCGGCGACGAACACGACCCACATACCGATGGCGGACCACGGATGAGTGGCGCTCCATCGAGCAATCCGTACCGTTGCCGGTTTCTTTCGCACCTTGCTTCCTTCCGTTGCTGCAGGCCCGGCTCAGGAAGCCGGTCGGATCTCGACGGGGAAAACGCTAGGTCGGCCGACCTGGACGTGGATACGAGGTAAACCGTCGTGGTGCCCGTTGCTTTCCACAGGCTCGGTATGCGGAAAACCGCAGGTACGGACCTGCGGAAAACCGCAGCGAGAAACCTGAGGAAAACCGTACTGCCCTGGGAAAACCTTGACCGGTAAAACTCTGGCCCGTTACGTTCGAAGTGCGAATCGGCGGTACCCGCAAAGGGCCGGCAATAGCCTTCGGGTGGAATATACGACGATCGCGGAGTGTAGCTCGTTGAATGAACGGCGTACATTCCTTGGCAATTAGTTGCCGAGGTGCGACGAAACTCGAGGGGAGAAAATGGAGACCACGGTCCTCACCCGGCAGCATGTTGCCAAACTCGTCAAGGAGAGCGGCAACGATCGCTTCATGGACCGGATGATCGTCCGGCTCCGGGAGGCGTTCACCTCAACGGACACGGGGGTGACCCCCGCTCGCGACGGCTTCGTGCGTGGCCCGGGGGACACGGCCATCCTCGAATGGATGCCGCACCATGATCCCGGGCGTTCCATAACGATCAAGACGGTGGCCTACACACCGTCGAACCCCACCACGTACCAACTGCCGACCATCATCGGATCCCTCACCCGCTACGACGATGTGACGGGCCGTCTCCTCGCGATCTGCGACGGCATCCTGCCCACCGCGATCCGCACGGGAGCCGCCTCGGCGATCGCCAGCGGATTGCTCGCCCGTCCGGACAGCCGGGTCCTCGGTCTGGTGGGCGCCGGCGCTCAGGCGGTGACCCAGGCCCACGCGCTCAGCCGGGTGTTCTCGCTGGAGCAGATCCTGGTGCACGACATCGAGCCGGCCCACGCGCGCTCCTTCGCGGACCGCGTGGACTTCCTCGGCCTGGACGTACGGGTCGTGGAACTGGCGGAGTTGGAGGCGGCGGCGGACATCATCTGCACCGTGACCTCGGTCGGCGTAGGCGAAGGACCGGTGCTGAGCGGCGAGAACCTGCGGCCGCACGTCCACATCAACGCCATCGGCGCCGACCTCGTCGGCAAGTTCGAGGTGCCCAGGGCGGTGCTGAAGTCGGCGTTCGTGACGCCGGACCACGTGGCACAGGCACTGCGGGAGGGGGAGTGCCAGCAACTCGAGGCGGCCGACCTCGGTCCCGACCTGATGACCCTGTGCGCCGATCCCGAGGCGGCGGCCCGGCTGCGGGACGGGGTGACCGTCTTCGACTCGACGGGCTTCGCGCTCGAGGACCATGTCGCCCTCGACGTGCTCCTCGAACTCGCCGAGGAGGCGGGCATCGGCGACCGGGTCCAGGTGGAGCACCTGCCGGACGACGCCCTGAACCCGTATTCCTTCCAGTGACGGCGCGATGACCATGACGACGTGCCGGGTGGCGGGACTTCGGCCGGCCGGTACGTCGTCGTCACGACTCCAGATACCGCAGTACGGCCAGGATCCGGCGGTTGTAGCCCGTGGCGTGCGCGAGCTCGAGCTTGTCGAAGATCGTGTTGAGGTTCTTCTCGACCGTGCTCATGGAGATGTGCAGCTTCTCGGAGATGGCCGCGTTGGTGTACCCCTGGGCCAGCGTCTCCAGGACGCTGCGCTCGCGCGGGGTCAGCCGGGCCAGCGGGTCGCTGTGCGTCGTGCGGATCACCAACTGCCGTACGACCTCCGGGTCGATGGCGGCGCCACCCGCCTGGATCCGCTCCAGCGCGTCGAGGAACTCCTCCACCTGGGCGACCCGGTCCTTGAGCAGGTAGCCGACCCGCTCCGCGTTCGAGGTCAGCAGCTGTGCCGCGTAGTTGCGCTCTATGTGCTGGGACAGCACCAGGACGCCGACACCGGGCCACCGCTTGCGGATCTCCAGCGCGGCCCGCAGCCCCTCGTCCGTGTGGGTGGGGGGCATCCGGATGTCGACGACGACCAGGTCCGGCGGCCGGGCCTCCACCTCCCGCAGCAGGGAGACGGCGTCACCCACCGCGGCCGGCACCTCGTGCCCCTCCTCGGTGAGTAGTCGGACCAGCCCCTCTCGCAGCAGGGTCGAGTCCTCGGCCAGCATTACGCGCACGGCAACTCCGCGGTGATCGTGGTGGGCCCCCCGGCGGGGCTGTGGACGTGCAGTCGGCCGTCCAGCGCGCCGACCCGGGTGTGCAGGCCGGTCAGACCGCTGCCCCCCGGATTCGCGCCGCCGACGCCGTTGTCCTCGATCCGGACGACGAGGACGGGCCCGTAGGCGCGGACGCTGACGAGGATCTCCGTGGCGGCCGAGTGCTTGGCCGCGTTGGTCACCGCCTCCGACACCACGAAGTAGGCGGCTGTCTCGACGGAGGCGGGCAACGGCTCGGAGAGGGCGAAGTCCATCCGGATCGGGATGCTGCACCGCTCGGACACCCCGGCGAGCGCCTCCTGGAGCCCCAGGTTGTCGAGCGCCGTCGGATAGACCCGCCAGGCCACCTCCCGCAGCTCGGTCACGACCTCCTGCGACTCCCGGTGGGCCTGCTCCAGCAGACTGTCCGCCTGCTCGGGCGTACGGCCCCGGCGGGCGCGTCCGAGCAGCATGGCCAGCGCCACCAGGCGCTGCTGCACCCCGTCGTGCAGGTCCCGCTCGATGCGCCGGCGCTCGGTGTCCACGGCCTGCAGCACCGCCGCCCGGCTGGTGGCCAGTTCGTCGATGCGCCGCTGCATCAGCTCGCGTTCCGAGGGGCCGAAGTTCTCGCGGGCCAGCCGCGTGTCGAACGCCTCCAGCGACACCAGGCCCTGGACGTCCAGGAAGAGCAGCACCCCGCCGAGCAGCCCCTGCGTGAGCATCTCCTGCCAGCCGAGCGTGCCGCGCAGGAGGCTCGCGACGAGCAGCCCCGCCAGGAGGATGCCGAAGCCGAGCAGGCCGACCACGATGCCGGTGATCAGACCGGCGTAGGCGCGGGTGGCGAGATAGCGCAGGATCCGGTGGTCGGGAACGATCCGGTCGGGGAAGCGGTCCCCGTAGAAGACCGAGCGGCGTCGGCGCTCGAGCCCGGTCAGCCGGCGGGCGCCGGCGATCAGGGCGACGAAGGCGTGTCGTCGGGTGCGCGGCCACAGCAGGAAAGGGCCGAGGAGGGTGCCGACGACCGCGAAGTACAGCAGTCCTAGCAGCGCGGTCAGACAGCCGACCAGCAGTCCCGCGATCCGGCGCGGTAACGCCGCGGGCGGCGTCGCCGGCGGCTCGCCTCCCGGCTGCGCGGGTCCGGGCGCCGTCGGGAGGGGTCGGGTGGTGAAGTCCGCCGAGTCCCCCTGCACGGTCGCCGAGACTAGCCGGGCCGCGCAGCCGGGGCAAGATCGCTCGATCGAGGTCAGAACGGGGCCGGTCACGACGTACGGCGGTGCTGGGCCGAGCCGCGGGAGCGCAGCCGGACCACGATGTACAGGGCGATGGCCGCCAGGACCAGGACCAGGACGACCTTGCTGATGATGCCGACGTAGGTCTCGACGAGGTCCCACTGGTCGCCGAGCCAGTAGCCGGCCAGCACCAGCACGGAGTTCCAGATCAGGCTGCCCAGCGTGGTCAGGAGCAGGAACGTCGGCATCGGCATGCGTTCCAGACCGGCCGGAACGGAGATGAGGCTGCGGAAGATCGGCACCATACGGCCGAAGAAGACGGCCTTGGTGCCGTGCTTGGCGAACCACTCCTCCGTCCGTTCCAGGTCGGAGGTCTTGACCAGCGGCAGCTTCGCCCAGATCGCGTGCATGCGCTCCCGGCCGAACAGCATGCCGATCCAGTAGAGGACCGCGGCGCCGACCACCGAGCCGAGGGTGGTCCAGAACAGCGCCGAGAACAGGCTGATGACGCCCTGCCCGGCGGCGAAGCCGGTCAGGGGCAGGATCACTTCGCTGGGCAGCGGCGGGAAGAGGTTCTCCAGGGCGATGGCCAGGCCCGCGCCGGGGCCGCCCATGGCGTCCACGAGGTCGGCCGCCCAGCCCGCGATACCGTCGGCGGGCTCCTGGGGCAGGGCCAGGGTCATGAGGTCCATTCGAAGTCTCCAGGCTGCGGGATGGTCGCCGCGGGCAGTTGCCGCGATCCACCGACCACGCTAGAAACCGCTGACCAGCGCCGGTATGAGGATTGCCGCCGAACTTGTGCGGTTCTCCGCACCCCGCACCCTGCGGTTTTCCGCAGGGTGCGGGGTGCGAGGTAGCCGTCCGTGGCGGCGGCGGCAACGACCGTGGCACGTTCCTGCGGCCGGAAATCGGTAAGAGGAATCCCGGATTGGCAGCAATGTGCCAGCCGCCGTATTTCGTTGACTCCGGAATTCCGGCCTGGTTAGCCTCGGTGCATCGGTCGTCAAGTGCCAGGAAAAGCAAGGCACTTGGAGCTCCGATATGTCGAATTCAGTGCACAACACTGACAGGAGGACAGCTATGGAGAACATGGAGCCGGAGACTTCCTATGAGGTTCCGGAACTTGTGGAGCTCGGTGACTACGACGACCTGACCAGGGGCGTCGGGTTTCCGCTGGCCGACTTCTTCATCCACTTCGACTGAGTCGAGGTCGGGGTGAAGTAAACGCGCCATGAAGCGGGTGGGGTGCGGCCGTAGCGGTGCCCCGTGACCGCGATTCGCCGCACTCCACTCGCTCGCCTGCGGAGGAACAATGGATTCGGTATCGGTACCCGGCGGCTCCTGGTTCGTCGCTCTGCCGGACAGCGCCGCCACGGTCGGGATCGCCGACCGCCTGCGCCCGCACGCCTCGTTCACCCACGCACACGCCTCGGGACGCCCCTGGATCCTCGGATCGGGCCCCGACGCGGGGCCGGCGTCCCTCGTCCACGCCACGCACGGCGGCACCCGGCTCCTGGTGCGGGGCGTCCACTCCGTCACCGAGGAGGACCTGCTGGGCTGGGCCCGGCGCGTCCGGCACCTCTCCGACGTCGACCGGCTCGCCGCGTCCGTCGCCGGTTCGGTCCATGTGCTGGCCTCGGTCGACGGGCAGGTGCGCGTCCAGGGCAGCGTCTCCGGTGTGCGCCAGGTCTGCCACACCACCGTCGACGGTGTACGGATCGCCGCGGACCGCGCCGACCTGCTGGCCTCGTGCACCGGGGCCGCCGTGGACCCCGTTCGCCTCACGGCCCGTCTCCTGGCCATCACCCCCTCCGCGTTGCTCGAACCGCTGTGGTCGGGCGTCGAGGGCGTACCGCCCGACAGCTGGCTGCACCTCGACACGCACGGTGGGGCGCACACGAGGAGATGGTGGCGGCCGCCGCCCCAGGAACTCGACCGTGCCGAGGGGGCACCCGCCCTCGCCCGCGCCCTCGACGACGCCGTTGCCGCCCGGGTCCGCGCCGGAGCGACCGTGGGGTCCGATCTGTCCGGAGGGCTGGACTCCACCCCCATGAGCTTCCTCGCCTCCCGGGCCACGGGCGCCGCCGGCGGCAGACTGGTCACCGTGCGCATCGGGGTGGCGGACCCCACGCACGACGACCATGTGTGGGCCGACCGCGCCCAGCGGCTCATGGACGGCGACCACGTCACGCACACCGTGTTCCGGCCGGGTGAGCTCCCCGACATGTTCGCGCAGGTCGCCCAGCCGGTCACCGGTCTCGACGAGCCCACCCGCTGGATCCGCCCGATCGCCCGGCTGCGGGAGACCGCCCGCCGACTCGGCGACACCGGAGCGACGGTCCACCTCACCGGACACGGCGGGGACGAGGTCCTGCCGGTCAAGCCGAACTACCTGCACGACCTGATGCGCAGACGGCCCGCGCTGGCCAGGCAACACCTGGCCGGAATGCGGGCGCTGCGGCGCTGGTCGGCGGCCGACACCGTACGGGCCCTCGCCGAGCGCAAACCGTACGGACCGTGGCTCATGACCCAGGCCGACGCCCTGGGCACCGCCTTCCCCGCCGCGAGCCGGCCCCTGTTCGGCTGGGAGTACCCCCTGCGCCTGCCGCCGTGGGTGAAGCGGGAGGCTGTCGCCGAACTCGCCGCCCGGATCCGCGAGCGGGCCGGGGCCGCCGAGCCCCACGCCCCCACCCGATCCGCGCACACGACCATCGACCTGGCGCGACAACTCGGTGCGGCCGTACGGCTGGCCGAGACCGTCACGGCGGACGAGGGCGCGCTGCTGCAGGCGCCCTACCTCGACGACCGCGTCATCGAAGCCTGTCTCGCGGTGCGCCCCGAGGAACGCAGTTCGCCCTGGTCGTACAAGCCGCTCATGGTCGAGGCGATGCGCGGCACGATGCCGGCCGAGTCCCTGGAACGGGCCACCAAGGGGGAGTTCTCGGACGACTTCTTCAAGGGACAGAAACGGCACCGCGGGCAGCTGGCCGAACTCTTCGACCAGCCCCTGCTCGCCGACCTGGGACTGGTCGACCCCGGCACGCTGCGGCACATGGCGCTGGCCGCCTATCCGCCGGGACTGCCCTGGTCGGCCCTCGACGCCACCATGGCGGCCGAGAACTGGCTGCGGGCGCGACCGCGACCGAGCACCTTCGTGGGAGGGGACCACCGTGTCGATCACTCTGGCTGATGGCGTGTCGCTCGCCGAGACCGACGGCGGGGCCGTGCTGCTCGACGAGCGGTCCGGACGCTACTGGCAGCTCAACGCCTCCGGCGCCCGTGTCCTGCACCGGCTCCTCGCGGGCGACACCGCCGCCGAGGCCGGCGCCGCGGCGGCGAACGGCGCGAGCGTCCCGGCCGAACGGGCCGCGGGCGATGCGCACACACTGCTCGAGAAACTGCGGCACGCGGGTCTGGTCAGCTCATGAGCACACCCGTCGCCCTCACCCGCCGCCCGCGGCTGCCGCTGCACCGCCGTCCCCTGCCCTGGCTGGCCACGCTCGTCGCCCGGCTGCTCGTGCACCAACCGCCCGCGCGGATCCGAGCGGTGCTGCGCCTGGTACGCCGGGGCGCACGCCCCTCCACCGCCGAGGAGGCGCTGCGCAGCCGACGGGCGGTCGTCGCGGTGAGCGTCTCCTGTGCGGGCGAGGGCTGCGTCCAGCGGTCGATCGCCACCGCGCTGCTGTGCCGGGTGCACGGCCACTGGCCCACCTGGTGCTCCGGCGTGCGCGTGGTCCCCTTCCTCGCCCACGCCTGGGTCGAGGCCGAGGGCGCGCCCGTCGACGAGCCGTACCCGCCCGGCTACCACACCGTGCTGATCCGTGTTCCCCCACTGTGAACGGCTTGCCATGAAGATGACAGGACTGACGGAGTTCGGTCTCGGGCTGAGGATCGAGGGGTTCTCGCCGGACGACTCCGGCTCCGGCTCCCTGGCCGGATCGACCCTGCGCGCCCTGCTGCGCGAGTTCGGGGTCCTCCACCTGGTGGGCTTCCCGGACGACAACGACGTCTACGGCGCCTTCGCGCGCCGGTTCGGCCGGCCGGAAGAGGTCTTCCCGCCCGAGCACCGGGTGCCCGGCCACCCCTGCATCCGGCTCCAGACGAACGTACGCGGCCTCGGTGCCAACGCGGGCGGCCAGTACTGGCACGCCGACGGGTCGTTCGCCCAGCCCCCGACCTCGGTGACGCTCCTGTACTGCCAGGAGGCACCGGCCGAAGAAGGCGAGACCCTCTTCGCGGACATGCGGGCCGCCTACCGGGCACTGCCCGACCAGGTGCGGCAGACGGTGTCCGGCCTGCGGGGCAGCTACCCGTGCCGGGAGATCGCCTCCCGCGACATGGACCGGGCCGTCGCGATGAGGACGGTCACGCTCTCGGAACAGGACCGGCGCCGGCAACTGGACCAACTGAGCGACTTCACCCGCCCCCTGGTGTCCGAGGACCCCGAGACCGGCCGCAGCGCTTTGCGGCTGAACCAGCACTGGCTGCGGGACATCGAGGGCCTGGCCGCCGCCGAGAGCGCCGAACTGCTCCGGCTCCTGTACGACACCGCGACCGACGTCTCCCGTGTGCACCGGCACCGCTGGACCGAGGGCGACCTGCTCGTCTGGGACAACGCCTCGGTCCTGCACAAGGCGGTCCCGGCCGCGGCGGGCCTGCGCAAGATCACCCGCCGGATCACCATCGCCGGGGAGCCGTGACCCGGAACGTTCCCGCCCCCGTCGGAGAAAGGAGCATCTGGTGGCCCCGCACACGCCGGTCACACCCCCACGACGGACCGAGCCGACCGCTTCCGCGGCGGCCGGTGAACTCGTCGTGGCGCCCGTGACGATCACTCCGACGAAGCCGCTCACCCCCACCCACGTCAAGGGTCTGCTGTGGACGGACGTCCTGGTCAAGGCGAGCGCCCGGGTCGGCGGCGTACGACTGGTCTGGAACAACCGCATGGCCACCGTCACCACCCAGGCGACGGCCTTCTGGCACCACCTCGACCTGACCGAGCCGGACACCGACTGGAGCCGTGAGTCGGACATCCGGATCGGCGAACGGTACGTCCGTTTCCATGCCGAGCGCCGGGACACGGACCTCCGGGACACGGACCGCCGGGCACTCGGGGACTACCTGACGCGAGCGGACCGGGAGGGCTGGATCCATCCCGCAGGCCGGCGCATGCTCGACCTGTGGCGGGCCCAGCTGGACCAACTGGGCGTCGCAGACCTGGGGCTGGCCGCTGACCGCCCGCTCACCACCACCGCGCAGACGATGCTCGACGCTCTCGCCGACCGGGGGCTGCTCGTCGACCACCGGCGCTTCGGCGGCCCCGTCCACCTGGACGGCCCTCGCTGGGGCCTGCCGCTGCGCCGGCTCATCGGCGGCGACGGCCACCCCAACTACCTGCTGCCGATCCTGCGCGAGCTGGTCCCGCTGATCCGGCCCGGCCGGCTCTTCCTGCTCGTCCACGACGACGACATCGCCGCCGACTACCTGCTCCTCGACCGCGTCCTGACCGAGTTCGGCGCCCGCACGGCACGACTGCCGCTGAGCCGGGTGCCCGTGGGCGGCGCGCCGCGCTCCAGCCGGTACGGCGGCTGGCAGGGCACGACGCTCGGCGATCTCGCCGCCACCGAGGGAACGGCGGACCGGGCCGCCTACCGGCTCGGGATGCGGCTGTACTTCACCGGCACCCTGCACCGACGCTCGGCGCAGCCCTTCCGCATGCCCCTGCTGCGACGCTGCGTGGGCCGCGCCGCCCGTCTGCTGGGCCAGACGCCGGCCGACGGCACGAGCGGGTCGGCGCCATCCCTCGCGGCGACCCTGTCCCTGCTGCGCACCCAGCAGGGCTACGTCGACCCGTACCGGCTGACGGCGGCCCTGCTGGGCAGGCGATCCGGCCCCCCGGCCCCCGAGCTGCGGGCGATCTACACATGAGCACGGCCGCGAACACCCGGCCCCTTGCCACAGATCCGCTGGCGCCGGCGGCCCTGGCCCGCCTCGACGCGGTCCAGCGGGGGCTGCGGGGCGGGCCCGCGCCGCCGGGTCTGAGCGTCGCCGTCGTCGTGGCCGACCTCGACCCGGCCGCGTTCCTCGGCGGCGCCGCCGACTTCGCGCTGGCGATCCCGGAGGTACTGCGGGACGGCTGGTACCGCGCCTTCACCAGGACCGTCTTCCTCGCGGGCCGGCCCGCCAGCGTGGCTCCCCGCCACGCGTACCGCCACGCGACCCCGACCGCGGACCTGGCCTGGTACGGCCCCGCCCCCCGCCGCGAACTCGCCCCGCTGTCACGGTTGTTGCGGGCCTTCCGGGGCCCGGCACCGGTCGAGGTGCCGGCCGGTCCGCTGACCGTGCCCGTCACGGGCCGCCCGACGGGCAGGGTCGTGGACGTGAGCCTCGCGACAGCGGGCGTGAGCACCGGCGCCTACCTGGTGCATGTCCACCACCTGATCAGCGAGGCGGTGCTGCGCGGTCTGGTCCGGCCCGGGGACACCCTCAGCGTCGCGCACGCCGACACCCTGGACGTCACCGACTTCCCCGCCGTGCTCGATCCCGCCCGCGCCGCCTCGGTCCAGACCCGGATCACCCCCGGCGACACCGACCCCGACCGGCTGCGCCTGTACGGCGTGCTCACCCCGACCCGAGACGAAGGAGGCCGCTGAATGGAGGCCGAACGCGTGCTGGCGGAGCACCGCCGGCTCCTGGAGAGCCTGGACCGGCCCGAAGAGGTGCAGCGCAACCTGCTGACCCGCATCCTGGAGGAGAACGCGGACACCGCGTTCGGCCGCGAGCACGGGCTCGCCGCGGTCCGCACCGTCGACGAACTGCGCAGGGCGGTGCCCATCCGCACCCACGAGGCCCTGATGCCCTGGATCGAGCGGGCCATGGACGGCGAACCGGGCGTGCTCACCGCGGACGAGCCGGTCGTCTACTTCTCGTCCAGCGGCAGCACCGGCCGGGAGAAGCACATCCCGGTGACGCGCACCTACATGCAGTGGACCTTCCTGCCCTTCTACCACGCCAGTTTCGCCCCGCTGCTGCGGACCGTGCCCGAGGCGGCGGCGGGCGGTGTGCTCAACCTGTGGCAGGATCCGACCGCGCCCCGCGCCACGACCCGCAAGGGCCAGCCGCACATCGGCGCCAGCCAGGTCGACTACCGCCGCTTCGGCGAGAGTTCGGCCGTAGGCCCGGGCAACGACGCCCCCTGGAGCCGCATACCCGAGGAACTGGCCGGCGCCGACCCCTGGGAGCGCGCCTACTACAAGCTGCGCCTCGCCGCCGAACAGGACGTCCGGGTGGTCGTCGGAATCAACCCGTCGATGGTCGCGGGACTGCCGTACCAACTGCGCACCCTGTGGCCCCGGCTCGTCGACGACATCAGGGCCGGCACCCTCGACGGCCGGCCGCACACCACGCCCCGTCCCGAGCGCGCCGACGAGATAGCGCGGTACGCCAAGACGTTCGGCACGGTCCTGCCGTATCACCTCTGGCCCCGTCTGAGAGCCGTCCTCGTCTGGAACAGCGCGCTCGCCTCGCTCTACCTGCCCCGGGTGCGGGAGACCTACGGCCCGGGCGTGCGCACCCTCGCCGCGCCCATCGCGTCCTGCGAGGGCCCGGCCGGAGTGCCGGTCGACCTGCATCCCACCGGGGCGCCGCTCTACCTGCCGGGCTGTGTCTACGAGTTCGTCCCCGCGGACGGACCGGTCACCGCCGACAGCGAGACACTGCTCGCCTCCGAGATCGAGGAGGGACAGGACTACCACCTCGTGTTCAGCCACGTGGGCGGCATGTACCGGTGCGCCGTCACGGACGTGGTCCGGGTCGTCGGCCGGGTCGGCCGCACACCGCGGATCGAGTACGCCGGACGCGACGTCGTGCGTTCCGCCGCCGGGGAACGGCTGACCGAGGCCATGGCCGTCCGTGCCCTGCGCGCCGCCTGCCAGGACACCGGAGCGGAGATCCGCAACGCGACCTTTCGTACGGTGCCCGGCACGGACGGGACCGCCGGGCACCACCAGGTCGCCGTCGCCTTCGAGGGGCCGCCGGCCCCGGCCCTGGCCGCCGCCCTCGACGTACGGCTGACGCAGCAGTGCCCCGGCTACGGCTCCGGACGCAGGTCCGGCCGGATCGGCCCGGTCGAGGTGATCACCGTGCACGAGGACGCCTTCCTGCGGGAGTGGGAACGCGTGGTGCGCGGCGGCCAGCGCCCGCCGCGCGTCAAGGACCGGATCTTCATGCCCGCGGACGACACCTGGGCGAGGATCGTCGCCACCCGGGCCGGGGACGCCGTCTGATGCCGATGCCATGTCACGAAACGAGGGACGCATGACCGACGCCGATCCGGGCCGGGAGGACGTCATTCCGGGCCGGGGACAGTACACCGAGGACGCGCGCAGACAACGGCTGACCTGGTTGCGCGAACGCAGCGGCACCGCCCTCGCCTCGCTGGACGGCACCGCGCTGACCGCCCGCAACCTGGTCGGCAACGTGGAGAACTTCCTCGGCGCGGTCGAAGTGCCGGTGGGACTGGCCGGACCGCTGCTGTTCGACGGCGACGCGGTGCGCGACAGCGTGGTCGCGCCGCTGGCCACCACCGAAGGCGCGCTGGTCGCGTCGGCGTCCCGGGGCGCGCGAGCCCTCACCGCCTCCGGGGGAGTACGGACGAAGGTGCTGTCCCAGCGGATGACCCGCGCACCCGTGCTGGAGTTCGCCGACATCACCGCCGCCCACCGGTTCACCACCTGGTTGCGGGAGCGGCGCGGCACGCTGGACGAACAGGTGCGCCTGGTGTCCCGGCACGCCGTGCTGATCGACGTCGACCCCCACCAGATCGGCCGCTATCTGCACCTGCGCTTCGTCTACGAGACGGCCGACGCCGCCGGCCAGAACATGACGACGGCGGTGACCTGGCAGATCTGCCGCTGGCTGACCGACGCGCTCGCCGACGACGACGAACTGCGTCCCCGGAACCTGCTGTTGGAGGGCAACCTCAGCGGTGACAAGAAGGCGACCGCGGGATCCATGCTGGCGGGCCGCGGCACCCGGGTCACCGCCGAGTGCCGGCTGCACCGCGACGTGGTGGCCGCCGTGCTCAAGACCACACCCGAGGCCATGGTGAGGAGCCACACCGCGACGGTCCTCGGGGCGCAGCAGGCCGGCATGCTCGGGTACGGGGTCAACGCCGCGAACGTCGTGGCCGCACTGTTCGTCGCCACCGGCCAGGACGTGGCCTGTGTCCACGAGTCGGGGGTGTCCGTCTTCTCGGTGGAGACCGACGGCGACGACCTGATCGCCACGATCCTGCTCCCCAACCTGGTGGTGGGCACCGTCGGCGGCGGGACGGGGCTCCCGCACCAGCGCGAACTGCTCACCCTCCTGGGGTGCGCGGGCGCGGGTGGGACCCGCCGGTTCGCCGAGATCGTCGCCGGGTTCGCCCTCGCCCTCGACGTCTCGACCCTGGCCGCGGTGGTCAGCGGCCAGTTCGCCGACGCGCATCAGCGCCTGGGCCGGGCACGCCGCGTGGAGTGGCTCCGGCCCGGCGACCTCGACGCGGCTCTCCTGCAACCGGTGCTGGCCCAGGGGCTCGGCGACCCCGGGCTGCACGTCACCCGGGTGACGCAGGGCACGCGACTGGCCGGCGACGGGATATCCAGCGAACTCGGTGCCCTGGGCGAGCGCCGCAAGCTGACCGGCCTGCACCCGCTGACGGTGAACTGCACCGACGGCGGGGGCTCCGCCACCACGCTCGACCTGGTGGCCAAGGTCAAGTCACGGGGCGAGGAGATCGTCGCGGGCATCGCCCGGCTGTTCTCCCTGTGCGGCGAGGACTTGGCCGGCGCCTGGGACCGGTGGGGCGCCGACACGGAGTTCACCGACGCGCACCGGCGTGAACTCTCGGTGTACCGGCGCACGGAGCGGGCGCTGACGGATCTCCTGCCGCGCTGCCACGGTCTGATCGAGGACGAGGAGCGCGAGGCCTACGTCATCCTGATGGAACGGCTCTGGGACGAGCCCCCCACGTGGGACGGCGCCCGGATCGAGGACGCCCTGCGTGCCATCGCTCCCGTCCACGCCCACTGGCTCGGCCGGGAGCAGGAACTGCAGGCCGAGGGCTGGCTGCACCATGTGCCGGAGCCGGCCCATCTCGCCAAGGCGCGCGAACTGTGGGGCGCCCTCGTCCGGCATGCCGCCGCGGAGGCGCCCGAGGTCGTGGACACCGCCCGCCGGGACGTCCTGCTCGGCCTGGTCGAGGACTGCGGGTACTGGACGCAGGAGCTGCACACGCTGCCCCGGACCCTGGTCCACAACGACTTCGGTCCGCGCAACCTCGCGGTGCGCGACGGGCGGATCGTGGCGTACGACTGGGAGCTCGCCACGGTCGGGGTGCCCCAGCGCGACGTCGTGGAGCTGCTGGCTTTCACCGTCGGCCCCGCGGTGACGTCGGCCGAGGTCGACCGGTTTCTCGCGGCGCACGCGCGGGCGGTGGCCGAGGAGTCGCCGCGGGCGGCGGCGATCGTCGACGGCTGCGACTGGCGGCAGGGCTACCGACTGGCGCTGCGGCAGTTCCTGACGACTCGCCTGGCGCTGTACGCGGCGGGGCACACCCAGCGCGAGTTCGCGTTCCTGCCCCGGATGGCGGAGACCGCCTTCCGGCTCTGGCAGCTCGAGGAGAACCGGGACGGTGAGTGAGGTGAGGGTCGCTCTGGTCGGCATCGACGGGGTCGGCAAGACCACGGTGCTGCACCGCCTGCGCGAGCGGGACGACATCGCGGTCGTGCACGCGGTCCGGGGACACGAGGATCCGAACGACCCCTCCGCGGACCTGTCCGCGGCGCTGGCCGGGGCGTCGTCCGCGGCGGACGACCTGGGCCGGGTGCAGCTCAAGGTCGCCGTTCTCTACCTGCAGTTGTGTCTGTTCGGCCCGGCGGAACGGCAGGCCGCCCGGCGCCGTCCGACGCTGCTCACCGACCGGCATCCGCTCGTCGACCCGCTGGTGTACCTGCCCATGTTCGCGTCCCTCGCGCGGGATGCCGAGCCGGGCGGCGATGTGGAGGCATGGTGGCACAAGCAGGAGCCGGGCGAGGCGAAGGCGGTGCGCGACTGGCTGCGGGCGGCCGGGGGGACGGCGGACCCTTGGGAACTGGGCACGGAGGTCCTGCGCTGGGGCACGCTGCCCTCGCACGAACTGCTCGGCCGACTCGGCCGGAGCTTCGGTGTCACTTTGCCGGAGGGCGTCGTTCTGCTCGACCTGCCCGTGACCCAGGCGCTGCGGCGAACCCGCGAACGCGCCCGGGACAGCGAGCTGCACGAGACGCGGGCGTTCCTGTCGGCGACCCGGCAGCGCTACGTCGCGGTGCTGGACCGGCTGGCCCAAACCCGGACGGAGCTGTCGGTCCGGCGCGTCGACTGCGCCGACCGCTCCGTCGACGAAGTAGGCGCACATGTACTCGACGCCCTCGACACCATTGCCCGCACACGAAAATGACGGGGCCGTGGTCGCCGCCTCGTGGGTACGGCCGCCTCCTGCCGTGGCAACCATGTCCGACGGGAGCTATTCGCTCGCGGGAACCCGAGCACTTCCGACCTTCGATTGCACGTCTGAAAGCCCGCTCTGGCCACGACAGGCATGATCGCCCCCCTCGCTGCTGAGAGCGGGCGAACCGACCTCGGCCCTCGTCGGCGACAACGACCTGCCCCGGCTGTGGGCGGGCGGGTTCGGGGCTCAGTTCTGGTCGGTGTACGTCCCCTCAAAGCTGCCCGAGCCCGAGGCCGTCCTGTCGAAGCTGGAGCAGATCGACGCCGGCTATCGGCTCGACAACACCTCGATCGTCGCCGAACTCAACCGCACCGATGTGCCCGTCGCCGCGCAACGTCACCGACGAGTTCCTGCAACTGCTGCCGGACAACGGCGGTGTCATTCAGCGAACCTTCGTTCCGTACTTCGTCTCGGCGAAGTCACCGAGCGGGTACAGGAGTTGGACGGCGTTGTCGTACCCAGCGGCATCCGCACCTCGCTCGATCCGGTCCCGGCGCGTCAGCGCCAGCCACGGCGGTGGCCGAGGAGGCGTTCAGGGCCATGGAGCCGGCCGAGATGGGGCAGGGCTTACGTCGGGCCGATAGCGCTGCGACCGCGGCGCAGTGTAGCCACTGCCGCGACCCCCTGGGGCCAGGGACATCGTCGTGTCGGGTCCCCACGCCCTGGGTGACATGGCGTCGAAGAGGGGACCCGCACGAGCGACGGGTGGGAGGCGGATCGGACCGGGATGCTCGCACCGCCGCCCGTTAACCCGTCGTCCTGGAGGCGGGTCCACATCTGCCTGGGCGTGCCCACTAGGTCCGCGTCGACACAGGCGACTACTCCGTCGACCCCGCGGCGATCGGCGGGATGGTGACCGTGCTCTGCGGCAACGACGAGCTCAGCGTCTTAGCCCGGGGCGGCGAGATCACGCCCTGTGCCGCAGTGTCGACGGCGTCGCGTGGGTGGCGCCAAACAGGGAGCCGAGTGGGCTGGCTGTGGTGGGAGCGGGACGCGGGCCGCCACTCGTTTCTCCCCGGATCCTCCCCAGCGCCCATAGAAGCTCAAAAGAACTGGTCAGGAGCCTGTCAGAGGGAGGGCGGTGAGATCACCCGCATCACTTCTCCCCAGAGACTCCCCAGGGCTGATTTCGCCCCGATCCGTGACTGGTGCGAGAGCAAAGACCGCACAAGAGCTGAGCTCGGCAAGATGGACTCAGAGCCAGTCCCGCCGCTTGAAAATAACGTACAAGCTTACGCAAACCACCCCCATCAGGCCGATCGCGAAGGGGTATCCGAAGCTCCAGCCCAACTCAGGCATGTCCTCGAAGTTCATGCCGTAAATGGTTCCGACCAACGTGGGAGCAAAGAGAATCGCCGCCCAGGCCGAGATCTTCTTGATCTCCTCGTTCTGTTCGAACCCCGCCTCCGCCAACGCCCGCATCTCCGCGTTCTGTTGCTGGGTGACAAGGGTCGCGTTGACGGTGAGGATGTCGGTGAGGGCCTGGCGGAAGCCGTCGACTCGTTCGCTGGTGTGGGTGACGTGGTCGGCGACGTCCCGCAGGTAGCGTTGCAGTTCCTCGTCCGTGCCGTACTTCGCGAAGCCGGCCATCAACGAGTGCAGCATGCCGACCAGGGGGCGGGTGGCGCGCTGGAACTCGACCATTTCGCGGGAGAGTTCGTAGATACGGCGGGAGACCTCCGGGTCGCCGCGGAAGACCTCCGTCTCGATCTCGTCGATGTCGTTCTGGACGCCCGAGACGACCGGCGCGTAGCCGTCGACCACCGCGTCCAGGATCGCGTAGAGGACGGCTTCGGGGCCCAGACTCAGCAGCTCCGGTGTCTGCTCCATGCGGTGACGGACCGCCGAGAGGTCGGGGGCCGCCCCGTGCCGGACCGTGATCACGAAGTCCGGGCCCACGAACACGTGCAGCTCGCCGAAGTCGACCTCCTCGGGAGCGTCCAGGTAGCGGGCCGCGCTGAGTACCACGAAGAGCGTGTCGCCGTAGCGCTCCAGCTTCGGGCGCTGGTGGGCCTCCATCGCGTCCTCGACGGACAGCGGATGCAGGTCGAACTCGGCCGCCAGGGAAAGGAGTTCGCTCTCCGTGGGGCGGGCCAGGCCGATCCAGGCCATCCCGGACGGCTCTTCGCGCAGTTCGCGGAAGGTGTCCGCGAGCGTCGCGGGGGAGGAGACGCGCACGCCGTCGCGGTAGAGAGCCGCCTGGACGATGCTCGGCGGCTCGGCCGTCCCGGGGGCGGGTGGTTCGGCGCCGGGCGTCGGAGTCCGGGGCGGGGCGGAAGGCGGGGTCAGGGCACGGCGCCAGGCGGACTTCCTGGAACCCTTGGCGGCGGAGCTCTTCGCGGCGGGGCGGGCGCGTCGCTCGGACATCGTGGCTGCCTCTCGGGTCGAGCCGACGTCGGCGTGATCACGGAGCAGGGTATACGGGGCAAATGACATCGTAGGGGGAGGCGTCACGGAATCTCGGTGAGAGTTGCGGACAGAGCCTGTCCGAAAGCACCTCTAGCGTGTCCGGTATGACCAAGACGACCGCGTCGGCCCCCGTGCTCAGCCCCCGCGCCCTCAACCGCGCGACCCTCGACCGGCAGCTGCTCCTGCGCCGGTCCGGCCTGTCCGCGAAGGCCGCCGTCGGACATCTGCTCGGCCTCCAGGCCCAGAACGTCAAGCCGCCGTACTACGCGCTCGCCGCCCGCCTCGACGGGTTCGCCCCCGAGGAGCTGTCGGAGCTGATGGCCGACCGCGAGGTCGTCCGGATCGTCACCATGCGCTCGACCATCCACACCCACACCGCCGAGGACTGCCTCGCCCTGCGGCCCCTCGTGCAGCCCGCCCGCGACCGCGAACTCATCAACTTCCGCAAGGGACTTCAGGGCGTCGACCTCGACCGGCTCGCCGTCCTCGCCCGGGATCTCGTCGAGGCCGAGCCGCGCACCATGAAGCAGCTGCGCGAGGCACTCCTCACCGAGTGGCCGGACGCCGACCCGCAGGCCCTCGCCATCGCCGCCCGCTGCAAGCTGCCCCTCGTCCAGGTCACCCCGCGCGGACTCTGGGGGAGAAGCGGCCAGGTCGCGCTCACCACGGCAGAGCACTGGCTCGGCCGCCCCGCCGGACCAGCTTCCGCCGGACCCGCCCCGGCCGGCCCCACGCCCACCGACCCCGCGTCCGCAGGGCCCGCGTCCGCAGGGCCCGCCTCCACTGGGCCCGCGTCCGCAGGACCCGTGCCCACCGAACCCACCCCCGACGCCACCGTCCTGCGCTACCTCGCCGCCTTCGGTCCCGCCTCCGTCAAGGACATGCAGACCTGGGCCGGACTCACCCGCCTGCGCGACGCCTTCGAGCGGCTGCGACCCGGGCTGCGCATCTTCCGCGACGAGAACGGCGTCGAACTCTTCGACCTGCCCGACGCGCCCCGCCCCACCGAGGACACGCCCGCCCCACCGCGCTTCCTGCCGGAGTTCGACAACCTGCTGCTCTCCCACGCCGACCGCACCCGCGTGGTGCCCCAGGAGTACTGGGGCCGCAGCTGGCAGGGCAACCAGGCCTACCGCACGCTCCTCGTCGACGGCTTCCTCGCGGGCGTCTGGAAGCTCACCGGGGACACGCTCGTCGTCGAGCCCTTCGGCCGGCTCACCAAGGCCGAGCAGAAGGACGTCATCGCGGAGGGGCAGCGGATGCTCGCCACGCTGCACCCGGGGACGTCGTACGACATCCGGTTCGGGACCGTCGTAGGAGGGTGACCCGCCGAAGGGGACCGTTCAGTCCGCCCGCCCCGTCACCGCGACCGTCAGCCCCAGCCCGATCATCGTGAACCCGCCCGCGCCGCCGATCATCGAGAGGCGGCGGTCGGAGCGGGCGAACCAGGTGCGGGCGGCCGACGCGGTCAGGCCCCACAGGGTGTCCGTGACCAGGCCGATGGCGATCGGGACCAGGCCGAGCAACAGCATCTGCGCCGGTACGTGCCCTGCCGAGTGGTCCACGAACTGGGGGAGCACGGCCGCGAAGAAGACAATGCCCTTGGGGTTGGTGACCCCGACGAGGGCGCCGTCGAGCACCGTCCGCAGGTCACCCCGCGCCGGTCCGGCGGACCGGGAGGCGATCGCCGAGGCCTTCAGCTCCTTGCGGTGCCGGAAGGCCTGCACCCCGAGGAAGACCAGATACGCGGCGCCCGCCAGCTTCACCGCCAGGTAGACGGCCACCGACCGCTCCACCAGGGAACCGATCCCGACCGCGACCGCCACGACGAGCAGGTAGGAACCGAAGACGTTGCCGACCGCCGTCGCCACCGCGGTACGCCTGCCGTGCGCGAGGGCCCGGCCGATGACGAACAGCACGCTGGGCCCTGGGATGACGATGACCAGCAGGGACATCGCGGCGAAGGCGAGGACACGGTCCGTGGACACCATGGCGGTCATTGAAACACGGATCGCGCACATGGACAGGGGGCGCTGCGGGCCGCTCGTGGTGGCCCGCAACGCCCCCGGCTTCTCACCTGAGCGATGCTCAGGAGAACCTCTGGGGACCTACGAGTTGACCTGCGCGGTCACGAGGCTGGAGAAGGTGGTCAGCCGGGTGTAGACCCCCGGGTAACCGGCCTCCGCGCACCCCTCTCCCCAGGAAGTGATACCTGCCAGGACGCCCCCGATGAGCAGGGGACCGCCGCTGTCGCCCTGGCAGGTGTCTACGCCGCCGGATGTGTATCCGGCGCAAACCATGTCGCTCGCGACGAAGTCGGAGCCGTAGGAACTGGCACAGCTGGAGTTGGACACGATCGGCACGGTCGCGGTCCGCAGCTGGTTGGAGGAGCTGCCGCTCTCCGAGGTGGTGCCCCAGCCGACGATGCGGGCCGTGGTGCCGGCCGCGTACAGGCTGGTCTGGGACGAGGAGACGTAGGACGCCGTGGTGTACGGCATCGACGTCGACAGCGTCAGTACGGCCACGTCGTCGCCGTTGGTGGCGTCCGTGTAGTCCGGGTTGATCCAGATCTTGCTGACCCGGCTGACCGTGCCGTTGGTGCCGCTGAGGTAGGTGCGGCCGCCGACGACTCTCACGCTGCTGGTGGTCTCGCCGACCATGCAGTGGGCCGCGGTGACGACCTTGGTCGCGGAGACCAGGGTGCCGCCGCAGAACTGGTTCTGCGAGGCGTCCGTGATCTGCATCATGAACGGGTACGAGGTCGTGGTCGTCGTCGTACCGCCGACGATGGGCTGGGGAGCGGCGACGGCGGTGGGGGCGCCGAGCAACGCGGTGGCCGCGGCAGCGGCGGTCGCCAGGGCGACGCCGGTGGCCTTCTTCGCACGGGTGAGACCGAACATCAGTGAGTCTCCTCAGGGTTGCCGGTGGGGGGTCGCGCGGGTGTGGGGGTGTGCACGGGGGTCGCGGGACCGACCCCCGTATGCCCGGGCGAGCGGCATGTTCATAAGCTAGAACCCGGAAGTTCCCCTTCCCAATGAGGGAACCCCCTAGGGGAGTTGGGCAGGGAAAACCCTCGGTCCGCCCTGAGGAGAGCGTTTCTGACGGTCCGTCGGCTACGGTCGGCGCCCCGCCGCCAGCCGGACGATGTCCACCCGGGAGCGGATCCCGAGCTTGCGGTAGACGCGGGTGAGGGTCGCCTCGACCGTCTTCACGCTGATGAACAGCCGCGCGGCTATCTCCCGGTTGGTGGCGCCCTCCATGACGAGCGCGGCCACCTGACGCTCCATCGAGGCCAGTCCTTCGAGCCCCTGGAGCCCTTCCAGCCCGTCCGGCACGGTGGTGGGGGCGGGCTCCGGCTTCTCCGGCCGGGCCAGCGCGGCCGCCTCCACCTGGCGCAGCCAGGGCAGCGCCCGGCAGCGCCTGAAGAGCCGGGCCGCCTCGTCGTACGACGTCGGCCCCGGCCGCCGGGTGCGCAGCTGGGCCAGGGCGAAGGCGGCGCGCGCCTCCTCCAGGCCGTAGCCCAGCTTGGCGAGACGATCCTGCACCGACGTCAACTGGACCAGCGCCGCCTCGTGTTCACCGCGCGCCGCCCGCACCAGTGCCTCGGCCCGGTCCAGTACGGCGAGCACGCTCTCCCGGCCCAGTCGGAGCGCGTTCACCCGCGTCTCGTCGATGACGTCCTGCGCTTCGCCGCTCTCCCCGATGCGTACGAGGGCCTCGGCGAGGTCGCCCTGCCAGCGGCCGCGCGCCGGGTCCGTGATGCCGAGCCCGTGCTCCAGCTCGCGCACCCGGCGCAGCGAACGGACCGCGCCCTGCGCGTCCCCGGCGACGAGCTGCGCGTACCCGAGGACCGCCAGGCCCCGGGACTCGTACATCTGGTCGCCGTTCTCCTCGGCGTGATCGACCGCCTCCCTGGCCAGTTCGAGCGCCCGCTCGACACTGCCGCCCGAGGCCTCCGCGATGGAGGCGAGCACGGCCGAGGCCACCTCGCCGATCCCGGTGTCCCGGGCCATCATCAGGCTCTCCCGGGCCAGGTCGAGGGCCCGTCCGCAGTGTCCTGAGCGCAGTTCGGTCTCGGCCACCCCGCGCAGGAAGTGCACTTCGCTCTCGACCGAACCGCGCCGCCGCACCTCGCGCAGCAGCGCGGTGACCGTCGCGCGGGCCTCGGGCAGCTGGTCACTCATGATCAGCCAGCGGAAGCGGGAGTACCCGGCGCCGTTGTGGTGGCAGGCCACCCGCGGGTCCTGGGGCTCCTTCAGGGCGCGTTTGATGGTGGCGGGGGCGTCCGGATGGCCCATGAGGGTCTCCAGCTGGGCCTGGAAGGACAGCGCCATCAGTTCGTTGTAGCGGTCGCCGGCCCGTGCGGCCAGCGCCGCCGAGTGCGCGGCCTCCCCGCGGGCCTCGACGAAGTCGCCCTCGACGAGCAGGGCGCGCCAGGCCAGCTGGTAGCGGATCAGGGCGAGCAGTTCGGGGTCGTCGCCCGCGTCGGCCAGCGCCTGCGGGAAGACCGCGTCGACCTCCGTCATGGCGTGACCCGCGGTGTCGATCACGATGATCCAGGCCCGCACCCGGTCCGCGGGCACGGTGGCCCGGGTGAGCACGTCCCGGGCGATGTCCCGGGCGAGGTCCAGCTCACCGGCGGTGATCGCGTCCTCGGCCGCCGCGAGCCGTCGTACGTCAGGAGCGGGCACCGTGTCGGCCGGGGTGTGCCGGGCCGACAGCAGCCCGAGGGAGGCGGCCATCGAGGGTGCGCCCCGGTCCCGGGCCAGGGCCGCGGCCTCGGCGAGCCGGGCTGCCACCTCCGGGTCGGTGCCGATGGTCGCGAGGGCGAGATGGCGGGCCCGCTCGATCGGGTCTGAGGCGGCCGTGGACAGCGCCCGGTGCGCGTCCCGCCGGTCCTGTGCGGGCGCCTCCGCGTACAGCGCGGCCGAGATCAGCGGATGCGCGAAGCGTACGGCGGGACCCTCGGCCTCCGTCGCGAGCAGGCCCAGCGCGCCCGCCTGGGCCATCTCCGCCTCGGCGTCCGTGCGGCCGGCCGCGTGCAGCAGGGCCGGGGTGGGGCGGGCGCCCGCGCTGGCCACCAGGAGGGTGCGGCGGGCCTCCTCGGACAGCATCTCCAGGCGGCTGAGCACCAGGGCGCGGAGCGAGGTGGGCACCGGCAGGGGCTCACCGGGGCGCGGCGGGGTCGGGTTCTCGGTGAGCGCGCGGCCGAGTTCCAGGGCGTAGAACGGGTTGCCGCCGCTGGTGCGGTGGATGTCCCGGACGGTGGAGCGCTGCAGGCCGGTGTAGCCGCGGTGGTCGAGCAGCGCGGCCACCTGGGCGCGGGTGAGCGGGTTGAAGCGGACGGCGAGGCTGTCCGGGGGCAACGCGCGTAGATGGCGGTCGTACTCGGGGCCGTCGGTCCGGACCGCGCACAGCATCCGCACCGGTATGTCGCCGAGCCGCCGGGCGGCGAAGCCGAGCAGTTCCAGGCTCGCGGGGTCCAGCCACTGGACGTCGTCGGCGACGACCAGGACGGGTCCTTCGGCAGCGAGGGCGCGCAGCGCCGACAGCACGGCCAGGCGCAGGGCGAGGCCGTCGCGCTGGAGGGTGGACTCACCGCGTCCGGTCAGCGCCGACTCGAGCGCGGTGCGCTGGGCGGCGGGCAGCTTGTCGGAGACGTCGTCGAGGACCAGTCCGAAGAGGTCGGCCAGGGCCAGGAAGGGGAGGTGGGATTCCGACTCGGTGGCCGAGCAGCGCAAGACGGTGTGGGCCGCTTCGCCGTATTCCGCGGCCAGGGCCCGCAGGACGGTCGACTTTCCTATTCCGGCCGGGCCGTGCAGGAGCACGCTGCCGCCGCGGGTCAACTGCTCGCGGGCCTGGCCGAACAGTTCGTCCCTGCCGATGACCAGGTCAGGGCGGCATCTCGCGGGCTCCTGGAAGTCGCGTGGCACGGTCACCGCTCCCCTCCCTGTGTCGTGTCCTGGCCAATATTAGGCAAGGTGCTTTGAAATTCGGCGGGAAGAGGTGGTGAGGGAAATAACAACCGGTTCCGCATGGAAAAATTCAAAGCACCCGTGAATGAATGAGATGTCTACCAATGTTACGGGAGGAGCCGGGTTGTCACGGGAGCAGTCCCGCCCGGCGTGCGGCGACCACCGCCTCTCCACGGGTCCTGGCCCCGAGTTTCCGCATGGCCGACCGCAGGTACGCCTTGACCGTCTCGGCTCTCACACCCAGCCTGTCCGCCGCCGCGGCGTTCGTCGCCCCGGCCGCCACACAGGCCAGGACGTCCAGCTCGCGCGGTGCGAGGGCGATGCCTTTCGAGGCCCCTGCATCCGGGGTCAGGAGCGCGCAGGCGTCGAGCAGGTCGGCCCGCAGCTCCGGGTCGCCGATCCGCGGGGCCAGCGCCCGCAGCGCCGCGTGCGCCTCCCGGACCTGCTCCCACGTGGAGGGGTCGTCGCGCCTCGGCTCGGCCCGCGCCGCCACCAGCACGTCCCGCGCCTCGTCGTCGACGACCAGCGCCTGCTCCACGTCCCGCGCCGCGTCCACCGCCGCCGTCAGCGTGCGGTCGCCGAGCGGCCGGGCGTCCCGCAGAGCGCCGTACAGGACGCCCCGCACCCGGCGCCGTACGACCACCGGCACGGCAAGCACCGAGCGCAGCCCCTCGGCGGCGACGGCGGCGTCGTACTCATGGCTGATCTGCCGGGACATGGAGTAGTCCGCCACGGCGCACGGGCGGGCCAGTGCGACCGCCTTGCCGCCGAGTCCGTTGCCCGAGGTCACCGCGAGCGCGAGGAGCGAGGTGGTGGCCGTACCGCTCAGTTCGCTGATCCGGATCCGCGACCGGTCGGGCTCGACCAGACCGCCGAAGGCGACCGGAAGCCCCGTCGTGCGCCGCAGCCGCGCGAGCGCACGCCGGATCTCCACTGCTCCGCCCGGGTTCACCGACACCTGCTCGTCCCTTCGCTGCGGCACACACCCCCGTTCGGGGGTAGTGAGACCTGCATCACGGATTACACGATGGCAGAGAGCCGCCCGGCAAGGTCCGGCACCAAGGAGGACGCAAGATGACGGCTACGGAGGACTTCCGCGGGGCGCGGGACTTCCTGCTCCAGCACCGCGAGGACTACGCGACGGCGTACGAGGGCTTCGTCTGGCCCCGCCCGCAGCACTTCAACTGGGCGCTCGACTGGTTCGACGTCATCGCCGAGGGCAACGACCGCACGGCCCTGCACATCGTCGAGGAGGACGGCAGCGAGATCCGTCTGTCCTTCGCCGAGATGGCCGAACGGTCCAACCGGGTCGCCAATCTGCTGCGCGAGCGCGGGGTGGAGGCCGAGGACCGGATCCTGGTCATGCTGGGCAACCAGGCAGAGCTGTGGGAGACGGCCCTCGCGGCCATGAAGCTGCGTGCCGTCGTCATTCCGGCGACCCCGCTGCTCGGCCCCGCCGACCTGCGCGACCGCGTCGAGCGCGGCCGGGTGCGGCACGTCCTGGTGCGGGCCGAGGACACCGGCAAGTTCGACGAGGTGCCCGGCGACTACACGCGCATCGCCGTCGGCGGCGTACCGGAGGGCTGGCAGCCGTACGAGGACGCGTACACCGCCTCCGAGGAGTTCCTGCCCGACGGCCCGACCCTCGCCGACGACCCGCTGATGCTGTACTTCACCTCCGGTACGACGGCCCGCCCCAAGCTCGTGGAGCACACGCACACCTCGTACCCGATCGGGCACCTGGCGACCATGTACTGGATCGGCCTGAGGCCCGGCGACGTGCATCTGAACATCTCCTCGCCGGGCTGGGCCAAGCACGCCTGGTCCAACCTGTTCGCGCCGTGGAACGCGGAGGCGACCGTCTTCATCCACAACTACACGCGCTTCGACGCGGGCCGTCTGATGTCCGAGATGGACCGGGCGGGGGTCACGACCTTCTGCGCACCGCCGACCGTATGGCGCATGCTCATCCAGGCCGACCTGACCCAGCTGCGCCGAAAGCCGCGCGAGGTGGTGGCCGCGGGCGAGCCGCTGAACCCCGAGGTCATCGAGCAGGTCCGACGGGCATGGGGCATCACCATCCGGGACGGCTTCGGCCAGACCGAGACGGCCGTCCAGGTCTCCAACAGCCCCGGGCAGGTGCTGAAGACCGGTTCCATGGGCCGCCCGAGCCCCGGCTTCGAGGTGGAGCTCCTCGACCCGGTGTCCGGCGCGCCCGGCGCGGCCGAGGGCGAGATCGCGCTGGACCTGTCGGCCCGGCCGGTCGGCCTGATGACCGGCTACCACGGCGACCCGGACCGCACGGCGGAGGCGATGGCGGGTGGTTACTACCGGACCGGCGACGTGGCGTCGAGGGACGACGAGGGGTACCTGACCTACATCGGGCGCAGCGACGACGTCTTCAAGGCCTCCGACTACAAGATCAGCCCCTTCGAGCTGGAGAGCGCGCTCCTCGAACACGAAGCGGTGGCCGAGGCGGCCGTCGTGCCCGCGCCGGACGAGCTGCGGCTCGCGGTCCCGAAGGCGTACGTCGTGCTGGCGGAGGGCTGGGAGCCCGGTCCCGACACGGCCAAGGTGCTGTTCGAGCACTCCAGGGAGTCGCTCGCGCCGTACAAGCGGATCCGGCGGCTGGAGTTCGCGGAGCTGCCCAAGACGGTCTCCGGCAAGATCCGGCGGATCGAACTGCGTGAGGCGACGGCGGCGGGGTCGGACGCCGAGTACCGCGAGGAGGACTTCCGGTGAACTCGTACACGCACGGCGTGAGCACGACGGAGCTGCTCGGCGACACCATCGGCGACAACCTGGACCGGGCCGTGGCCACCTGGCCGGAGCGCGAGGCGCTCGTCGACGTGCCGTCCGGGCGGCGTTGGACGTACGCCCAGTTCGGCGCCGATGTCGACGAGTTGGCGTCCGCGCTGCTCGCCTCCGGGGTCGTCAAGGGCGACCGGGTGGGGATCTGGGCGGTCAACTGTCCGGAGTGGGTGATCGTGCAGTACGCCACCGCGCGGATCGGCGCGGTCATGGTGAACATCAACCCGGCGTACCGCACCCACGAGGTCGAGTACGTCCTCAACCAGGCGGGGGTGTCCCTGCTGTTCGCCTCGCTCAGCCACAAGAGCAGCGACTACCGGGCGATGGTCGACGAAGTGCGCGGCAGGTGCCGGGAGTTGCGGGAGGTCGTGTACTTCGGCCACCCGAGCTGGGGGGAGTTGCTGGGGCGCGGCGGCCGTGCCGCGGCGTACCCGGAACTGTCCTGCGACGACCCGATCAACATCCAGTACACCTCGGGCACGACGGGCTTCCCCAAGGGGGCCACGCTCTCCCACCACAACATCCTCAACAACGGCTACTTCGTGGGCGAGTTGATCGCCTACAGCGAGCAGGACCGGGTCTGCGTCCCGGTGCCCTTCTACCACTGCTTCGGCATGGTGATGGGCAACCTGGCGGCGACCTTGCACGGCGCCTGCGTGGTCATCCCGGCCCCGTCCTTCGACCCGGCGGCGACGCTGCGCGCGGTCCAGCAGGAGCGCTGCACCTCGCTGTACGGCGTTCCGACCATGTTCATCGCGGAGTTGAACCTCCCCGACTTCGCGACGTACGACCTCTCCTCCCTGCGCACCGGCATCATGGCGGGCTCGCCCTGCCCGGTGGAGGTGATGAAGCGGGTGGTCGCCGAGATGCACATGGCGGAGGTGTCCATCTGCTACGGCATGACCGAGACGTCCCCGGTGTCCTTGCAGACCCGCAGGGACGACGACCTCGAGCACCGCACCGGCACGGTCGGCCGTGTCCTTCCGCACATCGAGGTCAAGGTCGTCGACCCGGCGACCGGGGTCACCCAACCCCGGGGCGCAGCGGGGGAGTTGTGCACCCGCGGCTACAGCGTGATGCTCGGTTACTGGAACGAGCCCGAGAAGACGGCGGAGGCCGTGGACGCCGGACGCTGGATGCACACCGGCGACCTGGCGATGATGCGCGAGGACGGCTACGTCGAGATCGTAGGCCGCATCAAGGACATGATCATCCGGGGTGGCGAGAACATCTACCCGCGCGAGATCGAGGAGTTCCTCTACGGCCACCCGAAGATCGCGGACGTCCAGGTCGTCGGGGTTCCTCATGAGCGCTACGGCGAGGAGGTGCTGGCCTGCGTCATCCCACGGGACCCGGCGCACCCGCCGACCCTGGAGGATCTCCGCGGCTTCTGCGAGGGGCGGCTGGCCCACTACAAGATCCCGAGCCGGCTGAGGATCCTCGACGCCTTCCCGATGACGGTGTCCGGGAAGGTGCGCAAGGTCGAACTGCGCGAGACGTACGCGGAGGAGTGAGAACACCGTCGGCGCATGCCTGTGCCTCGCAGGTCGCACGCCCGGGGTGGTTCTGGCCGCCTGACCGGGTGCGGCTTCCGCCGGCCGCATGTCGGCGTCGGTGGTCGCACCTGGGGGGTTGGGCCGTCGGTCTCTGGTGCCGCATGCCTGGCGGTGGTTCTGGTGGGATAGCCGGGTGGGGCCGTCGCCGGTCTGTGGGTCGGCTGCGGTGGTTGTACTTGGTGTGGTGGAGTCGGTGCCGTAGCCGGTGGGTTGGGCCGTCGGTCTCTGGTGCCGCATGCCTGGCGGTGGTTCTGGTGGGATAGCCGGGTGGGGCCGTCGCCGGTCTGTGGGTCGGCTGCGGTGGTTGTACTCGGTGTAGTGGAGTCGGTGCCGTAGCCGGTGGGTCGGGTCGTCGGTCTCGCGTGCCGCATGCCGGGCGGTGGTTCTGGTGGGCTGGGCCGGGTGGGGCCGTCGCCGGGCGATTGTCGGCCTCGGTAGCCGCACCTGCAGGCCGGACCGCACCCTGCTCAGGCCCTGGCTCAGTGCTGCGTGTCCGTCGGAGTCGCTGCCGCGGGTCCGGGTGTGGACATCGGACGCGCAGCGGTACCACCGGCGGCCTAACCTCCCAGTTCGTCGGCCAGGCTGTTCACGGGTTGTGGTGTGCCCGTCAGGTCCAGGACGAACAGCGGGACGCCGAGGGCGTCGGCGCGGGCGCGGGCCTCGGTGGTGTAGCCGGACAGTGAGAAGTACACGCAGTGCGCGGACTCCGTCATGGCCGTCAACCACAGGCACTCCACGTCCCGCAGCGAGGCCGGCCGCACGGTCGGGTCCACCTGGGCCAGCAGCCCACGGGCCGCGAGACCGATGCCGGACGGCGGACGCTGGTCCGCGCGCCGGATGTCCTCGTAGCCGAGCCAGCGCAGATACAGCGCGGCGACGGTGACCGCGTCGCGCGCGGTGCGGATCGTGATCGGCCTGAAGGCCCGGCGCGGGGGAGCGGAAGCATCCGCGTCCGGCTCCGCCTCGGGGCAGGTGTCCCCGGCCACCGGAATCCGCAGGACCGTCCCGCAGGCGCAGCCCAGCTCCGGCTGCGGCCACTCGGCCTTGCGGCCGCAGGCCGCGCACTCCACGGCGACCCACGCCTCCTCCCACACCTGGTGGGCGACGGCCGTGGGCGCGCCGTGCCGGTCCAGCGGTGGGCAGACCGGCGCGCCGCACTCGCACGGGTACGACGGCGCCGCGTAGAGGTGGTCGCGCCGGCAGACCGGACAGCGCACCGACACGCTCTCGGACATGGCCTCATCGTCCTCCAGGGCGCGCCCGGTTGTCCGCCTCTTGACGGTCTTCACCCGCCCACCTACATTACTTCCAGATAGTAGAAAACTTATTCCACCATACGGAAGTGCTCGCCGCGGGGTGCGACGGGAGTACGCATCCGACAGGAGTACTCGATGGCTCGAATGACCGCTGCCCGCGCGGCAGTTGAGATCCTCAAGCGCGAAGGTGTCACGGACGCGTTCGGTGTCCCCGGCGCGGCGATCAACCCCTTCTACGCGGCGCTCAAGGCCTCAGGGGGCATCCACCACACTCTCGCCCGCCATGTCGAGGGCGCCTCGCACATGGCCGAGGGCTACACCCGCACCCACGCGGGCAACATCGGTGTCTGCATCGGCACGTCAGGACCCGCCGGCACCGACATGATCACCGGCCTGTACTCCGCGACCGGCGACTCCGTCCCGATCCTGTGCATCACGGGCCAGGCCCCGACCGCCGTGATCCACAAGGAGGACTTCCAGGCCGTCGACATCGCCTCCATCGCACGGCCGGTGACGAAGATGGCGGTCACCGTCCTGGAGGCGGCCCAGGTCCCCGGTGTCTTCCAGCAGGCCTTCCACCTCATGCGCTCCGCCCGCCCCGGCCCCGTCCTCATCGACCTGCCGATCGACGTCCAGCTGACGGAGATCGAGTTCGACCCGGAGACGTACCAGCCGCTCCCGGTCTACAAGCCGGCCGCGAGCCGCGCGCAGATCGAGAAGGCGCTCGGTCTCCTCAACGAGTCCGAGCGCCCCCTGATCGTCGCCGGTGGCGGTGTCATCAACGCCGACGCCGCCGAACTCCTCGTCGAGTTCGCCGAGTTGACCGGCACACCGGTCGTCCCGACCCTTATGGGCTGGGGCGTCCTGCCCGACGACCACGAGCTCAACGCCGGCATGGTGGGCCTGCAGACCTCGCACCGCTACGGCAACGCCACCTTCCTGGAGTCCGACTTCGTCCTCGGCATCGGCAACCGCTGGGCCAACCGCCACACCGGCAAGCTGGACGTCTACACGGCGGGACGGACGTTCGTGCACGTCGACGTCGAGCCGACCCAGATCGGCAGGATCTTCGCGCCGGACTACGGCATCGCCTCCGACGCCAAGGCGGCCCTGGAGCTCTTCGTCGAGGTGGCAAGGGAGTTGAAGGCGGCGGGCAGGCTCTCCGACCGCGCGGCCTGGGCGGCCTCCGCGCAGGAGAAGAAGGCGACCCTCCAGCGCCGTACGCACTTCGACGACATCCCGATCAAGCCGCAGCGCGTCTACGAGGAGATGAACAAGGCCTTCGGCCCCGAGACCCGGTACGTCTCCACGATCGGCCTCTCCCAGATCGCCGGCGCCCAGATGCTGCACGTCTTCAGGCCGCGCCACTGGATCAACTGCGGCCAGGCGGGCCCGCTCGGCTGGACGATCCCGGCCGCGCTGGGCGTCGCCAAGGCGGACCCCGAGGCACAGGTCGTCGCCCTGTCCGGTGACTACGACTTCCAGTTCATGATCGAGGAGCTGGCCGTCGGGGCCCAGCACAGGATTCCGTACATCCACGTCCTCGTGAACAACTCCTACCTGGGCCTGATCCGCCAGGCCCAGCGCGCCTTCGACATCGACTTCCAGGTCAATCTGGAGTTCGAGAACGTCAACTCCCCGGAACTGGGCGTCTATGGCGTCGACCACGTCAAGGTCGCCGAGGGCCTCGGCTGCAAGGCGATCCGGGTGGCCGATCCGGCGGAACTGGGCGCGGCCCTGGAACAGGCGAAGAAGCTCGCCGCCGAGTTCCAGGTCCCGGTCGTCGTCGAGGCCATCCTGGAGCGGGTCACCAACATCTCGATGTCGACGACGAACGACATCGGCAACGTGGTCGAGTTCGAGGAGATCGCGACGGAGCCGGCCCACGCGCCGACGTCGATCAAGCCGCTCAAGGTCTGACACCGTACACAGCTGAAGGGCGGTCCCACCGTGATGGTCGGACCGCCCTTTCCCGTGCCCGGCTCCCCCGAAGCCGTCCCCCGTCGCGGGGCCCGCCGCCCCCGTGCCGGCGGGCCTCACCCGTAGAGAATGTGCCCGAGGCAGGCCCCCGTTGAAGCCCCTTGAATCATGTTCAGAGGTTGATTTGAGGATTCCGTATCCGGCCTACGACCGCTGCCGTACGCCCGCTCACGGCTCGTGGTGCTCCGACAGCCCCGGCCAGTCCTCCGGACCGCCGCCCTGCCACTCCACGATGTCGTCGTCCTCGACCTCGATCCGGTCCAGGTCGGCGAGCCGGAGCAGCTCCACGACGTCGTCCAGGTGCGAGGCGACGCCGAGATTCTCGTTGTCCACTGTGACCCGCCGCGATCCGTCCAGGGCCGGAGCGTGCACCACCACATGCGGATGCTGTGTCGGATGTGCTGCCATGCCTACAGCGTGCTGCGGTCGGCCGTAATCCGCACCCCGGTGACCGTCCCCGCTGCACGGCGGAGCGCCGGACACGGGGCCGTCCGTGTCCGGCGCTCTGCTTTCTGCGGGTTTTGCCGGGACCGCGGCGGCCGCGACGGAACCGGGGCGCGCTCCTTCCCTCAGGTCGAAGAAAGAGGGCCCGGGACCTTCACCACCGCACTGGCTCGCACGCCGCCGCGGTCCTCCCCTGTCCGCTCCCGGTACCGGGCGACCACCCCTCATCCGGGTCGCCGGGCGCGTCGGGTGCGGTCAGGGTGTCTCAGTCCTCGCACAGCGCGAGGTCATGGGTTTCCGGTCCGCGCCGGCGACTGGGCGCGACAGGACAGATGTCAGCGCCGCCGCGGACCGGAAGTCGGGATCAGACCTGGGCGCCGGACAGGCGCTCCACGGCCCGCAGCAGCGCCGAGTGGTCCAGGCCCCCGTCGCCCTGCGCACGCAGACTGGCGACCAGCTGGGCGACCACGGCGCCGACGGGCAGGGCCGCGCCGACGTTGCGGGCGGCGTCGGTGACGATGCCCATGTCCTTGTGGTGCAGGTCGATACGGAAGCCCGGCTTGAAGTCGCGCTGGAGGAAGTTGTCCTTCTTGCGGGTCAGCACGGTCGAGCCGGCGAGACCGCCGCCCAGGACGTCCAGGGCGGCCTTGAGGTCCACGCCCGACTTCTCCAGGAAGACCACGGCCTCGGCGCACGCCTGGATGTTCACGGCGACGATCAGCTGGTTCGCGGCCTTCACGGTCTGGCCCGAGCCGTGCGGACCGCACAGCACGATGGTCTTGCCGAGCGCCTCGAAGATCGGCTCGGCCTCGTCGAAGTCGGCCTGCTCACCGCCGACCATGATGGACAGCACCGCCTCGATCGCACCGGCCTCACCGCCGGACACGGGGGCGTCCAGGACGCGGATGCCCTTCTCCTTCGCCGCCTTCGCCAGGTCGACCGAGGTCTGGGGGGTGATCGAGGACATGTCGATCAGCAGGGCGCCGGAGCGGGCGTTGTCCAGGATGCCCTCGGGGCCGTATGCGATGGCCTCGACCTGTGGGGAGGCGGGCACCATCGTGATGATCACGTCGGCGTCCCGCACGGCCTCGGCGATCGAACCGGCGGTGGTGCCACCGGCGGCGGCCAGCCGGTCCAGCTTGTCCTGTTCGAGGGTGAAGCCGGTGACGTCGTAGCCCGCCTTGACCAGGTTCTCGGACATGGGGGAGCCCATGATGCCGAGGCCTGTCCAGGCGATCTTGGGGAGGTTGCTCATGGTCGGGGGTGCCTTTCCGGGAAGGGGGTCAGCGGGGCAGCCAGTCGAAGGTCTCGGCGCTCGGGCGGTCGCCCGGCTTGTACTCGAGGCCGACCCAGCCGTCGTAGCCCGCCTTCCTCAGCCGGCCGAGGAGGTCTTCGAGAGGGAGTGAGCCGGTGCCGGGCGCGCCGCGCCCCGGGTTGTCGGCGATCTGCACATGGCCGGTCTTCGGGGTGAACTCCTCGATCACCGCCGGCAGGTCCTCACCGTTCATGGACAGGTGGTACAGGTCCATGAGGAACTTCGCGTTGCCGAGTCCGGTCGCGTCGTTGACCTTGTCGACGATCCCCACCGCCGCGGGCGCGCTCACCAGTGGGTACAGCGGCGACTCGGGCTTGTTGAGGGCCTCGATCAGGAGGATCGCGCCGATCCGGTCGGCCGCGCGGGCTGCGAGGACCAAATTCTCCAGCGCGAGCGCGTCCTGCCCGGCCGGGTCCACGCCCTCGACGCGGTTGCCGTACAGGGCGTTGAGCGCCGTGGCGCCGAGTGATCCGGCGAAGTCGGCGGCCACGTCGATGTTGGCGCGGAACCGCTCCGACTCCTCGCCGGGGACGGACAGGGCACCGCGGTCGGGGCCCGGCAGCCGGCCCGCGTAGAAGTTCAGGCCCGTGAGCTGGACGCCCGCGTCCTCGATCGCCGTCTTCAGCGCGTCGAGTTCGGACCGCTCGGGGGTGGGGGTGTCGATCCAGGGCCACCACAGCTCGACCGCGGTGAAGCCGGCCGCGGCGGCTGCCGCGGGGCGCTCCAGGAGCGGGAGTTCCGTGAAGAGGATCGACAGGTTGACGTTGAAGCGCTGCTCTGCGGCTGTGTCCCATGGAAAACCTGGCATGTCGCGGGCGCTCCCTTCCGTGTCGAGTGTTTCCGTAATGTGGAAGTTAGTTTCTGTTTATTGGAAGATTGTCGTCGGGTGGAAGGCGTTGTCAAGAGGGCTCGGCGGAAAACGGCACCGCGCGTTAGGTTGTGCGCGTGCGATTGCGAGTGGAGTTCACGACCGAGCCGTTCGACCTCGACGAGGCCCCGGCGCACGCGCTCGTGGCCCGCGAGGTCATCGAGGCGGCCGAACTGGACGCGGTGGACGTCGGCCCGTTCGGCAACACGGCGGAAGGCGGCGCCGACGAGGTGCTCAGCGCCGTGGACGCCCTGCTGCGCAGGACCCTGGCCTCCGGTGCGACCCGGATCTCCCTCCAGGTGAACGTGCTCGGGGAGGCCGACGCGTGAGCGCCGACGAACCGTTCATCACGGCGGTCAAGCCGCTGGTCGACGCCATGGGCGGCGAGATGGTCCCGCCGGACGAGGCCGGCCCCGACGATGTCGTGCTCTCCTGGCAGGGCGTCGACGTGGTCGCCGTACGACTGCCGCAGCTCGCGGACTCCCTCGACCACATCCTGGCCGCCATGGAGCGCAAGCAGGGCAAGCCGCTCGCCGATCTGGACCGCAAGGCCAAGCAGGAGGTCGTACGGATACTGGAGGCGCGTGGCGCCTTCTCCGTACGGCACGGAGTGGAGACCGTGGCGAGCGCGCTCGGGGTGAGCCGCTTCACGGTCTACAACTATCTGAACCGGGACAAGACGTAGAAAAAGCACCCGGTCGGGTTTCGTAACCCCGAATTTTCAACAAAGTGTTGACGTGCTGTCGCGTGGAGGCGTTAGCTGACTCCCGTGACTTCGACTTCCACGTCCCCCGGCCTGGCCCGGTTCAACGTCCTGGAGGAGCACGCGGCCCACGCGGTGCTCCTCGAGGCGTGCGCCTCCACGGCGTGGGCTCGGCGTCTGCTCGCCGCCCGCCCCTACGCGACCGCGGAGGACCTCTACGCCACCAGCGACGCCGCCATGGCCGGGCTGACCCCCGACGACCTCGCCGAGGCCATGGCCGGTCACCCGCCGATCGGCCGCCCCAAGCCTGGCGACCCGGCCTCGGCCCGCGAGCAGCGCGGCATGGCGGGCGCCTCCGAGGAGCTCAAGGCGGAGATGCTGGAACTGAACCTGGCGTACCAGGAGAGGTTCGGCCATGTCTTCCTGATCTGCGCGACCGGCCGCACCGGCGAGCAGATGCGCGACGCGGTCAGGGAGCGGATCGGCAACGCGCCGGAGCGGGAACGCGAGATCGTCCGCACCGAGCTGGGCAAGATCAACCGAATCCGGCTCGCCCGCATCGTCGAAGAGGACGCCCGACCATGAGTACGAGCACCACCGCCTCCGTGTCCACGCACATCCTGGACACCAGCGTCGGCCGCCCCGCCCAGGGAGTCGCCGTCCAGCTCTCCGCCCGCCCCGGGCGCGAGGCGGACTGGCAGGCGCTCGGCGGCTCCGCGACCGACGCGGACGGGCGGTGCAAGGACCTGCCGGCGCTGCCGGAGGGGACCACCCACGTACGGCTCGACTTCGAGGTCGAACCGTACTTCTTGAAGAAGCAAGCCGATGCGCAGCAGGACGCCCCCGCGAATCGGGACAGCGGTGCGACCGGAGTGTTCTTCCCCGAGGTGGCGATCACCTTCGCCGTGAACCCGGGCGAGCACTACCACGTACCGCTGCTGCTCAACCCGTTCGGCTACTCCGTTTACCGAGGGAGCTAGCTACATGCCCATCCTGGGACCGAACCAGTACGGCAAGGCCGAGAACCGAGTCGTGAAGATCACGCGGGACGGCGCCACTCACCACATCAAGGACCTCAACGTCTCGGTGTCGCTGAGCGGCGACATGGACGAGGTCCACTACTCCGGCTCCAACGCGAACGTGCTGCCGACCGACACCACCAAGAACACGGTGTACGCGTTCGCCAAGGAGCACGGCATCGCATCCGCCGAGCAGTTCGGCATCCACCTCGCCCGGCACTTCGTCACCTCGCAGGAACCGATCAGGACCGCGCGGATCCGCATCGAGGAGTACGCCTGGGAGCGGATCGCGACGGCCGGCGAGGACGCGCACTCCTTCGTCCGCCAGGGCCAGGAGACCCGCCTGACCCAGATCACCTACGACGGCTCCTCCTGGGAGGTCGTCTCCGGGCTCAAGGATCTGACCGTCATGAACTCGACCAACTCCGAGTTCTGGGGCTACGTCAAGGACAAGTACACGACCCTGCCCGAGGCGTACGACCGCATCCTGGCGACCGAGGTGGCCGGCCGCTGGCGCTTCAACTGGTCGGACGACGAGCAGGCGACGCCCGACTGGGAGACGTCCTACGAGCAGGTCAAGAAGCACATGCTCAAGGCCTTCGCCGAGACGTACTCGCTCTCGCTCCAGCAGACCCTGTACCAGATGGGTTCGCGGATCATCGACCACCGGGCCGAGATCGACGAGGTCCGCTTCTCGCTGCCGAACAAGCACCATTTCCTCGTGGACCTGGAGCCGTTCGGGCTGAAGAACGCCACCGAGGACGGTGCCGTCTACTTCGCCGCCGACCGGCCCTACGGCCTGATCGAGGCGACCATCCTCCGGGACGGCTGCGAGCCGAGGATCCCGGTGGATCTCACCAACCTCTGAGCAACTTCTCTGCGGCACCCGCGGCCCGCCAGGGCGGGCCGCGGCACTCAAACTCCCGGGGTCCTGCCGTGCCCTCTCCACCTCCGCGCAAAGGACGAATCATGGCAGCAGACCGGCGCATCGTCATCGAGAACTGTTCGATCGCGACCGTGGACGCGCACGACACCGAGTACCCGAGCGGGTACGTCGTCATCGCCGGCAACCGCATCGAGTCGCTCGGCGCGGGCACGGCGCCCGAGGGCCTGGAGAACGTCGACCGCCGTATCGACGCCACCGGCCACCTCGTGACCCCCGGCCTGGTCAACACCCATCACCACTACTACCAGTGGATCACCCGGGGCCTGGCCACCGACCACAACCTCTTCAACTGGCTCGTCGCGCTGTACCCGACCTGGGCGCGCATCGACGAGCAGATGGTCTACGCGGCGGCGCAGGGCTCGCTCGCGATGATGGCCCGCGGTGGCGTCACCACCGCGATGGACCACCACTACGTCTTCCCCGCCGGTTCCGGCGACCTGTCCGGCGCGATCATCCGCGCCGCCCGCGAGACGGGCGTCCGCTTCACTCTCGCCCGCGGCTCCATGGACCGCAGCGAGAAGGACGGCGGCCTGCCCCCGGACTTCGCCGTCGAGACCCTGGAGGGCGCCCTCGCCGCGACCGAGGCGACCGTCAAGGAGCACCACGACTCCTCCTTCGGCGCGATGACCCAGGTCGCCGTCGCCCCCTGCTCGCCCTTCTCCGTCTCCACCGAACTCCTGCGTGAAGGCGCCGAGTTGGCCCGCCGTCTCGGCGTACGGCTGCACACCCACGGCTCGGAGACCGTCGAGGAGGAGCAGTTCTGCAAGGAACTGTTCGGCATGGGCCCGACCGACTACTTCGAGTCCACCGGCTGGCTCGGCGAGGACGTGTGGATGGCGCACTGCGTCCACATGAACGACTCCGACATCGCCGCCTTCGCCCGGACGAAGACGGGTGTGGCCCACTGCCCCTCGTCCAACGCCCGTCTGGCGGCGGGTATCGCGCGGGTCCCGGACATGCTCGCGGCCGGTGTCCCGGTCGGCCTCGGCGTCGACGGCACGGCCTCCAACGAGTCCGGCGAACTCCACACCGAGCTCCGCAACGCCCTGCTCATCAACCGCCTGGGCGCGCACCGGGAAGCGGCTCTGAACGCCCGGCAGGCGCTGCGCCTGGGCACCTACGGCGGCGCCCAGGTCCTGGGACGCGCGGCCGAGACCGGCTCCCTGGAGGCGGGCAAGCTCGCCGACCTGGTGCTGTGGAAGCTCGACACCCTCGCGCACGCCTCGATCGCCGACCCGGTGACCGCGCTGGTCTTCGGCGCGGCGGCACCTGTGACGGCCTCCTTCGTGAACGGCCGTCAGATCGTCGAGAACAGCCGCCTGCTGCACGTCGACGAGGACGCCGTCGCACGCTCCACGCGGGAACAGGCCCGGCGTCTGGCGCGAATCGCCGCGCAGGGCTGATCACTTCACCAGTACTCCGGCCGGGAGGGACGGCTCCCGGCCGGCAGCCGTGGACCCCGCATGCCGGGTTCCATGGCGGCCGTGCCCGGGGCGCGTGTTGGACGCTCGCGCCCCGGAACGGTCTCCGTCCCGGTCCCGCACGACCACTCGCACCACCTCCATGAAACCCACGTCAGTGCCGACGTGTAACCGCCCGGAGGCGAGCCGCAGTGTCAGTCCACCCAGTCGACGAAAAGCTCCCCGCCCTGAAGATGGCGACCACCGGCCTCCAGCACGTGGCCGCCATGTACGCCGGAGTCGTCGCCCCGCCCCTGATCGTCGGCGCGGCCATCGGCCTCTCCGTCACCGACCTCACCTTCCTCACCGGCGCCTGTCTGTTCACCGCGGGCCTCGCCACCTTCCTCCAGACCCTCGGCATCTGGAAGATCGGCGCCCGGCTGCCCTTCGTCAACGGCGTCACCTTCGCCGGCGTCGCCCCCATGACCGCGGTCGTCGCCTCCACGGACGACAAGTCCGACGCCCTGCCGGTCATCTTCGGCGCGGTGATCGTCGCCGGTCTCCTCGGCTTCCTCGCCGCCCCCTTCTTCAGCAAGGCGATCCGCTTCTTCCCGCCGGTCGTCACCGGGACCGTCATCACCCTGATAGGCGTCTCGCTCCTGCCGGTCGCCTTCGGCTGGGCGCAGGGCCCCGACCCCGCGGCGCGGGACTACGGCTCGACGACCAACCTGGGCCTGGCCGCTGCGACGCTCGGGATCGTGCTTCTCCTACGACGTTTCACCCGCGGCTTCGTCAAGCAGGTCGCCGTGCTGCTCGGCCTGGTGGCCGGCACGCTCCTCGCGATCCCCTTCGGCGCGACGGACTTCGGACCCGTCACCGACGCGGCCGTCGTCGGCTTCCCGACCCCCTTCCACTTCGGCGCCCCGCAGTTCCAGCTCGCCGCGATCCTCTCGCTGTGCGTGGTGATGGTGGTCTCGATGACCGAATCGACCGCGGACATGCTGGCGTTGGGCGAGATCGTCGAGCGCCCGGCCGACGAGCGGACCATCGCGGCGGGCCTGCGCGCCGACACCCTCGGCTCGGCGATCAGCCCCCTCTTCAACGGCTTCATGTGCAGCGCCTTCGCCCAGAACATCGGCCTCGTGGCGATGACCCGGATCCGCAGCCGCTACGTCGTCGCCACCGGCGGGGCCTTCCTGGTGCTGATGGGCCTGTGCCCCATGGCCGCCTCGCTCATCGCCGTCGTACCGCGCCCGGTGCTCGGCGGCGCCGGAGTCGTCCTGTTCGGCTCGGTGGCCGCCAGCGGCATCCAGACCCTGGTCAAGGCAGGCCTGGACAAGGACAACAACGTCCTGATCGTCGCCGTGTCGCTGGCCGTCGGCGTCATCCCGATCACCGCGCCGGAGTTCTACCACGCCTTCCCGGAGACCGCGAAGATCGTCCTGGACTCGGGGATCTCCACGGGCTGTGTGGCCGCGGTGGCGCTGAACCTGGTCTTCAACCACCTCGGCCGGGGCGGGGACGCACAGGAGGTCACCCATCCGATGGAGAGGGGGGAGGAGATCGCGGTCACGCACTGAACCGACCGCAGTCACGCTCCCGCCCCGCCCCGCGCCACCAGCCGGCACTCGGCGGACTCCTCTGTGACGGCACGGACGAGAGCCGGATCGTCGGACACGTCGCCGATCACCTCGTCGTAGACCGTGACCGCATCGGCGCATCGGCCCCGCGCGCAGTGGCAGCGGGCACGCCACAGTCTGCTGGTCCAAAGCGGCGCTCCGGTGTTCGCCCTGCTGGCCAACGCGGCGTCCAGGACGTCCAGTTCATGCTCGGCGGCGTCAGGCCGGTCAAGAGTGAGCAGGACGCGAACCAGAGCGTGCCGGGTTTGGACGACGGCGGGAGCGGCCGAGTCGAGCCCATCGAGGTCTCCGTACAGAAGGGCCCGCAGCTCCGCCTCCGCCCGGTCGGCTTCGCCGAGCTCGATCTGGAGGTCGACACGTGCGTGGTACAGGCTCACCAATGCGGTGACGTGGGCACCGACGGAGTGTGGGTCCGCCCGGTGCTGCGCGAGGAACTCACCGAGCAGGTCCATGCCCTCGCGGCTGCGGCCCTGTCGGACGAGGTTCTTGGCCAAATGCCGGACCATGTCCCGGTAGAGAGGTGACCTCTTCTCCGCCGCTTCCTCCAGCGCGGCGAGAATACGGCGGTACAGCTCCTCCGCCTCCGGGAGCAGCGCCGCCGAGTCGAGCGCGTGGGCTGCGTGGTGTGCGAGAGCCACATTGAAGCCGGCCTCTCCTGCGCTGAGCGTCGTCAGCAGAATGCGGGCCTCGTCCGCCGTCTCTTCGGGCTTGCCCTGCGCCGCGAGGGTCTTCACCAGATCGGCCTGGGCCACGACGAGATGGCCAGGGACGTGTGGCATCCGCAGCATCGCATCGACGGCGGCGCGCAGCTCCCGCTCCGCCTCGCTCGGGTCACCGCAAGCGAGCAGCGCCCTCGCCCATCCGAGACGCGCGAGAATCGTCTCGAGGTGGTCGAGGCCGAGCTGCTCGTGGAGCTCTTCGAAGAGCTCGCATGCCGCCCTCACCTGCTCCGAGCCCTTGAGCGTCTGGTTGTGAGCCCGGCGGATGGCGACCCGAAGCAGATGGCCGCGGGGCAGTGTCCGCGAGCTCTCCACCAGGAGGGCGACCAGTTCCTTGTGGAGGTCGTGATTGTTGGACGAGGCCGTGTAGTGCTGCGCAGCCAGTCCGACACCGAGGAACGTGACCAACGTCTCCTCGTACTGCCGGGGAACGGCTGTGATTCCCGCGGTGATGTGCGGAACCAGGAGCTGCCACACCTTCCACATGTCGGGAGCGTCCGACACCTGGGACAGCTGCTCGGCGATCAAGGATGCGTTCCGCCACAGGTCCGCGCGCATCCCTTCGGGAGCGGTCCGCATCTGCTGGGCATTCGTTTGCAGGACGAGGGGGTGGGCCGTCAGGCACGGCACAACTCCGTGAACGGAGGCCGCGTGGTCGACCATGACGGTGACGTCCTCCACCGTCAGCAGACTCAGGTCCACCAGCGCCTCGAGAGCCGCCTCGCACCGCTCGGCCCCCTCCGGGAAGAGCTCGGGTCTGTTCTCAACCGCCCTCCCCAGCACCTCGACCGGGAACGGCGCGTGCCCGAAACACGAGAGCAGCCGCATGAGGACGCGCGCCTCGGGGAGCCCCTGCCCGGCGAGCAGGTCGAGGCTCATCTCCCACGTCCGGCTCACCAGACGCCGCAGCCGCCGTTCCCCGGCGCTGCCGCCGTCCGGCTCACCGCGATCCAGCAGCTCCGCGCCGAGCCGTTCCAGTTCCAGGCCGTACCCCACGAAGTCCTGGACGGGGCCGCCCTCCCCGTCCGGGCGGCTCAGCAGCCCGAACCCGCGCCGAGTACGGGCCAGATATGATCCGGCCAGTCGCAGCGCCAGCGGCAGCCCGCCGAGCCGCTGGGACAGTGCCCGGGCGTCCGCCAGGGACCCCGCGTCGCCGGCGAAGTCGACGAGGACCGCGGCCCCGTCGTCGGGCGCCAGCACGTCCACGGACCGGCACTCCGCCTCACTGCCCCACACCAGGGAGCTCCCGGTCCGCGTGGTGACGAGTGTGAGCCCGGCCGGGCTGGACCGGATCCATCCCGTGCTGTCGCCCACGGTGCCCCCGTCCGCGGCGGCCACCGACGGCTCGTCGGCGTTGTCGACCACGAGCAGCCACGGTTGGTCCGCGTCGTCGAGGGCACGCCACACCAGGTCCGTCGCACTGGCCCGCCCCGACCAGGCGACCTCGACCTCCTGCTCGGAAACCCGCAGCTCGCGCGCGACCTGGCGCATCCCTGTCGCCAGGCTGTCCCTGGTGGAGGCGGAGACCCAGTAGACCCGGTAGTTCCGGTCGTGAGCGAACCGAGCCAGCTGCAGCGCCACGGTCGTCTTTCCGGAACCACCCAGACCGTGCAGCACCTGTACCGGGCCGCTGCGCCGGATCAACTCCCGTTCCAGCGCGGCGAGCAGAGTGTCCCGCCCCCGCACCCGGGGTGGGAGTTCGCCGTAGGGCGCACGGACCGAGAAGGTCCCGGGCAGTACCGCGCCGTGGCCGTGGTGCGTCGTCCCGGAGTCCGTCGTCGTGCCGGCGCGCATCGTGCCGCCGCTGCTCCGCACGGTCCGCCGGTTGCTCTTCCGGTCCTGCTCGGCGCTCTTGGCCGCCTCCTGGTCGAGCTTCCAGGCGGAGTCGGGGGCCACTCGGCACAGCCTGAGCAGGGTCGCGACGGTGGGCCAGGTCGGTGCGCGGGTGCCCGACAGGGCGTCCGAGACGGTCGTACGGCCCAGGTCGCAGGCGGATGCGATCTCGCGGACACCTGTGAACCCGGCGCTGTCGAGCAGCTGCCGCAGCCGTAGGGCCAACTTCCGCATTTCCTCCGGCGCGTCAGGATCGACCGACGCCAGCGCCAGACCCGCGGACCGCCCTGCGGTCGGTGCCGCCTTGTCCCGCCCCGTCTTCATGCGTTCCTCCACCCCGTGTTCCTCGCCGACGAGCGTACGCGGTCGGCGGGCGTCATCGCCGGACACTCCCGGGTGTCCGAACCGGACACGTCCGGACACCCGGACAGCCGACGTCACCCCTGGTCACAGCCCGGTGTCCGAGTCCTGTCCGAACGGGCTTCAGGCCGGTGCGTGCCACTCCGTAGACCGAAGGCAGGCAGGGGACATGGACGCCCCGCCGGACACCGGGTGGAGGGAACGCACAGTGCATGTCGTTCAGTGGGTCAGTGAGCACTGGGGAGAGATCGTCGTCGGGGCACGTATGTTGCGGGCGTTGTGGTGCGGTGGGCGCCGGGCGTACGCCGATCGGGGCGGACCGGGACGGGCGGGAGCCCGGGAGCACTGTCCGACCGTCTGCTCCCGATGCCGCCGTCGGGTCAGCCGATCTCGTAACTGTCCCCGTACACCTTCCACTTGAGCGGTGTGTCCAGGTCGAGATTGCCCTGTTCCAGGAAGACCCGCTGGGCGGTCTCGACCCGGCTCACGTCATGGTGGGCCGCCTCCTGGCGCATCGCCCACACCCGGGCGTCCAGGAAGGCGTGCAGGTAGGCGGTCTGGTCACCGCCGTCCGCCGGGGTGTCCGCACCCTGCCGGGCCCGGCCGCGGATGCCACCGAAGCTCAGGGCATCCGTGCCGGGGCCGTGCATGACCATCGCGTCGTAGTAGACGAACTGGCCGAGCGTGCCTAGGCCGTCCTCCTTGGCACACGCGACCGCCGGGTCGAAGTAGCCGCGGTCCCGCTCGTCCCGCTGCGCCCGGCGGAAGGCGGAGGTCCGCGCCGCCTTCCGCCAGGCCGAGGGAAAGCCCGGGTCCAGCCCGTCGTGCGAGTCGGTGCCGTCCACCGCGCGCAGGGCGGGCAGATAGGGGGCCAGGGGGTTGTCGGAGGCCCGCCGTGTGTACAGCTCGACCAGCGCCAGCATGTCGCTCGTACCGGAGCAGAAACCGATGATGCCGGCGGTGTAGCCGCGGCCGTCCCCGATGTCCTCGATGTACGTGTACTGCGCCTGCCAGTCCAGCGAGGAGTTCTCCGCGCTGGACACCAGCCGCATCGCGAGGTCCTTCTTGTCCGGATCGTCGAGCCCGGTCGCGTCGGCGGCCTCGTCGGACGGCAACTGGGTGCTCAAGGCCCCGGCTCCGAGGACGGCGAGCAGCGTGCGGCGGGCGGCGGTTCTGGGCAGGTCACTGGGAAATCGCATCTCTGTCGATCACCTGGCAGGAGCGGGGAGCGGGAAGCCGTCCGGTGAAGTAGGAGCGCGGCGGGACGCCCATCAGGGTGCGGAAGTCGGACGTCATGTGGGACTGGTCGTAGTAGCCGGTGACGGCGGCCAGTTCGGCCGAGGCCAGCTCGGTGGCATGGGCGAGCACGGCGCGGACGCGGTCGATGCGGGCGTAGTGCTTCGGCGAGAGGCCGACACCCTCGCTGAACAGGTTGCGCAACTGACGCTCACTGACGGCGAGTTCACGAGCCACCTCCCTGACGTGACCGGGTATGTGACCCGAGCGCACGGACAGCGCGGCGACGGCGGCCCGCAGCAGCTCGGCCCGTGTCCCGCCGGCCGCGGTGGGCAGCAGGCCCGGGAGGACGTCCGCGAGCCGGGCGACGACCTCGTCGGGCTCCAGCCATCGGAGTTCGTACGCCAGTTGCCGCGCGGGCCGGCCCGGCAGCGCGCCCAGCGGGACGATCCGCCCGAGAAGGTCGACGGCCGGGACACCGAGCAGCGGCCGGACGGCTCCCGGCGCCAGCCGTACCTCCGTGCAGGACACCTGCCGCTTGCCCGCGTGGTACGCGGCCCGGACCCGGGGCCCGGAGACCAGCAGGGTGGGCCGGCCCCGCGCCTCACTGCGGACGATCACCTTGGTCGTGGGGTCGGGCAGCTGGACGAACGGCTTCCGCGGATCCGCCCCCTCGACGGCCAGGGTCTTGATCCCTGCGATCCACGGACGCAGCTCGTCGGGGGTGCGCAGGGCCCGCCCGGAAACGGAGTTGGTCACGCGTCCACCGTAAGCGCGGGGCCGGGGGGTTCGGGCGCGCGAAACGTGCCGGAATTTCCTATCGTCCGGTGCCCCGCGGGACGCACGGTGGTGGTCATGATCCTCGTAACGGGTGCCACCGGCACCATCGGCAGTGAGGTAGTACGACAGCTCGTGGCGCGCGGAGAGAAGGTGCGCGCGCTCACGCGGGACCCTGGCAGGGCCGAGTTGCCGCCCGGCGTGGAGGCGGCGCGCGGCCATCACCGTGACGCCGGTTCGGTGGCGGCGGCCATGGCCGGTGTCGACCGCGCCTTCCTCGTCGGCGTCTTCGGTCCGGAGGACCGGGACAGCGACCGCGGGATGGCCGAGGCGGCTCGGGCGGCCGGGGTCCGGCGGATCGTGAAGCTTTCGGCGATCATGGCGGGCGATCCCAGAACCGGCCTGGGGGGCATCGCGCACGGACACGGTGAGGAGGCGGTCCGGGAAAGCGGGCTGGAATGGGTGATCCTGCGCCCGTCCGTCTTCGCGTCGAACACGTTGAGCTGGGCGGAGGCGCTCCGCTCGGGTGAGCCGGTGCCGAACATGCTGGGCTCGGGCCGACAGGGGGTCGTGGACCCGCGGGATGTCGCCGAGATCGCGGTCGCGGCGCTGATCGGTCCGGGGCACGTGGGGCGGACGTACACCCTGACCGGCCCCGAGACGCTCAGCCCCCAGGGCCAGGCGGCCGCGCTGGCAGAGGTGCTCGGCGGCCCCGTGGAACTCCGTGACCTGACCCCGTCCCAGACGCGTGAACTGCTGGTCGCCTCGGGCTGGAGCGAGGAGTTGGCGGAGGGGATGCTGCGGAGCGTCCGCTTCGTGGCCGAGGGCGGAAACGAGGTGGTCACCGGGGATGTGGAGGAGATGCTGGGGCGTCCGGCGCGGACGTATCGGCAGTGGGCGGAAGACCACGCGGGGGCGTTCGGCGGGGGCTGAGCGCGCAGTTCCCCGCGCCCCTGGACGCCCCAAAGGGGCGCGGGGAACTGCGCGCTCAACCACGACGTATCCGCAGTCGCGAGACGGCACAGCGCGGCACATCCGAAGGCGGCTCACACCTTCCCTCGCGGCCGGAGCACCACCGCAGCGAGCACCAACGCCCCCACCGCGATCCCCGTCCCCACCCGGAACGCCACCTGGTACCCCTCCGCGGTGGCCGCTACCAAGCCCGTCCCGCCCTCCAGCAGCCCCTCCGTCCGTCCAGCCGCCAGCACCGACAGCACCGCCAGCCCCAGCGAACCTCCCACCACCTGCGTGGTGTTGAACAACCCGGACGCCAGCCCCGCGTCCTCCTCGCGAGCCCCCGACATGGCGAGCCCGGTCAGCGCGGGCATCGCGGCGGCGAACCCGGTGGCGAGCAGAAGCAGCACCGGAAGGACGTCGACCACGTACGAGCCGTCGGCAGGGGCACGGCTCAGCAGGGCCATCCCGGCGACAATGAGCACGAGCCCCGCCAGCAGCACCCGGTACGCCCCGAAGCGCCCGATGGTCCGTGCCGACAGTCCGAGCATCAGCACCCCGATGACGATCGGCGCCGGCAGGAACGCCGTGCCGGTGAGCAACTCGCCGAACCCCAGCACGCGTTGGACGTACAGCGCCCCGAGGAACTGGAAGCCGTACATCGTGGCGATCATCAGGATCTGGACGGCGTTCGCGCCGGACAGCAGCCGGGAGCCGAACAGCCGCAGCCTCAGCAGGGGACGGACGGCCCGGGCCTGCCGGACGGTGAACGCCGTGAACAGGGCGAGGGCGAGCAGGGCCAGCAGGAGTGTCGTGGTCACCGCGCGGTCGCCGGACCCGACGATCACGTACACCGTCAGCATCAGCGCCCCGGTGACCAGCGCGGCCCCCGGATAGTCCGCGCCCCGGCCCAGACCTTCGCCGTCCTCCGCATCGAGCACCCGGACCGCCGCCAGCAGGGCGACGATCCCGATCGGCAGGTTGATCAGGAAGATCCAGTGCCAGTTCAGGGCCTGCGTCAACGCCCCGCCGAGGAACGTGCCCAGCGCCCCTCCCGCAGCGCCCACCGCGCTGAACACCGCGATTGCGCGGGCCTGTTCACGTGGTTCGGGGAACAGGGCGACCAGCATGCCGAGCACCACGGCCGAGGTCATCGCCCCGCCCACGCCCTGCAGGGCACGCGCCGCGATCAGCATGCCCTGGCTCGTGGCCACCCCGCACAGCACGGACGCCGCCGTGAACACGGCCAGCCCCGCCGCGAACATCCGCTTGCGGCCGACCAGGTCGCCGAGGCGGCCCACGAGAAGCAGCAGCCCGCCGAACGGGATCAGGTAGGCGTTGACCACCCAGGCGAGGCCCGGCCCCGAGAAACCGAGGTCGCTCTGGATGGCCGGCATGGCGACCGTGACGATGTTGCCGTCCAGGATCGTCATGAGCGTTCCCGCGCACAGGACGACGAGGGCCGTCCAGCGGGAGTACGTTCGGTGCAGTGTTCGCGTCGGGGTCTCGACAACGGCCGTCATGGCGGCGGGCCTCCGCATTCTCCGTGGGTTCCGACAAGTGGCTCAGGTGCACGACTTGTAACGGGGAACATCGTCAGTGACCATGGAGGACGGCGTAAGGAGGCAGTTCGATGTCCCAGGGGAACACCGGTGTTACCGTCCAGGTCGTGAACGCACACGCGTGTCCGGTGCGGGAGGTTCTTGACAGGGTCTCCGGCAAATGGAGCGTGCAGATCCTCGTCGCGGCCGCCCATGGGCCCATCCGCTTCACCGAGTTGGAACGCAGCATCGAGGGCATCAGCCGCCGCATGCTGACCCTGACCCTGCGCAATCTGGAGCGCGACGGCCTCGTCACCCGCACCGTGCACCCGACGGTGCCGCCCAAAGTCGAATACGAACTCACGCCGGTCGCCCGCGAGTTGCACGAGACACTGCAGCGCCTGACCGACTGGGCCGAGCGCAACAGGGTCTACATCGCCGAGGCGCGGGCGGAGTACGACGCCGAGCGCGAGCCGGAGCCGGCCTGAGCTACAACAGGCCCGGGTCCGTGGCCAGCTCCTTGAAGACCTCGCCCGCGTTCGCGACCAGGCGCCGCTCCTTGAGGTCCATCAGCCCGCCGACCGCGGTGATCTCGGCCGCCACGGTGCCGTCCTGCTTGCGGATGGTCTGCCGTATGCGGAAGGTCTTGCCCTCGCCCCACTCGAAGGCGCAGGTCACCTCCACCTCGTCACCGGCCAGCAGCTCGCGCAGGTAGCGGATGGTGGTCTCCAGCGCCACCGGACCCACCCCGCTGCCGATGAGTCCGGCCTGGGTGATCCCGGCCGCTCTGAGCAGTGACCAGCGGGCGTGCTCCGCGTAGTTGAGGTACACGCTCTGGTTGAGGTGGCCCTGTACGTCCGTCTCGTACCCGCGGACGGTCACCGGCACGGAAAACGGCTCGCTCACGTCAATTCCCTCTCATTGCACGGCAGTTGCTGGACCCGATCCTGACATGTGCCCCCTACACCCGGCGTGGCGAGGCCAGCAGATACCGGGCCCTGGTCCGTGGTTCCGTGTACTCGCCGGCCTGCCAGCCGGCCCCCTCCAGGGTGCTCGCGCAGGCCCGCAGCGCCTCGCCGTCCGGCGCGTGCACGGCCACGGCCTCGGGCTGCGGTGTCGCGCGCACCCGGTAGCCCGAGGAGCCGCCCGCTTCCGGCGGATGCCCGGCCGCCTCCAGCGCCAGCGCCGCCGCCTGCACCAGATGCGCGCGCTCCCAGCCGCACGGCCGGCCCGTGGCCCCGTCGGGGTTGGTCATCCGGCGCAGCTCCAGCAGCCCCTGCCAGGCGCTGTGCACCTCACGCGCCCGGGCCGGACCGGTGTCCGCGGCCTCCTGCGCGCCACCGACATGCGCGGCGAACACACCGGTGGCCGGGTCGGCGGCCTGCTCGGCGGACCGCTCGGGCTCCTCCGGAACACTCTCCCGAATGCGGTGCCCGGTCGGGGTCAGGAAATGATCGTGCGGCGGCCGCGGATGCCGGAAGGCCAGGCCGCGCTTGACCAGCGCCTCAAGCTGGGCCTCGGTACCTTTCAGCCGCCCGGTGACGGGATCGGCGGCGTCGATGACACGCCGCTGCGCGGCGGTGGGCGGTCGGGCCATGACGGACACCTCCCCGGTAAGCGGCCTGGTCGAAGGGCCGAGGCGCTCTCGCGACCAGCCCATTCGAAGACTACGACCCGGGTCTGACATTCCACCCCGCGATCACCGGCCGCCCATGCTCCGTCCCCAGCCGGCACACCGTCCCCGTCGCCAGCTGGAACAGTGCTCCGGCCGACGGCGGCAGCCCGAGCCGGCGGGCGGTGAGAACCCGTAGGAAATGGCCGTGCGCCACCAGCACCACGCACCCCTCGGTGTTCGCGTGCGCCGCGTCCACCTTCGCCAGCACGCGGTCGGCCCGTTCGCCGACCTGCTCCGCGCTCTCCCCGGGGTGATCGGGCGGGCCGGGTGCCACGCCGTCCGTGAACAGGAACCAGTCCGGGCGCTCCCGCTGGATCTCGGCGGTGGTGACGCCCTCGTAGCCGCCGTAGTCCCACTCGCGCAGATCGACGTCGATCCGCAGGTCGTGCAGCCCGATGAGCTCCGCGGTCTCCCGGGCCCGCTGCAGGGGGCTGACGAAGGCGGCGCCGACGCGGTGCGAGCGGATCAGCGGCACCAGGCGGCGCGCCTCCTCGCGGCCGCGCTCGGTCAGCGGTACGTCCGTCCAGCCGGTGTGCCGCCCGGACCGCGACCACTCGGTCTCACCGTGCCGGACCAGAAAGAGATCACCCATGCGCGCGCCCTTCCCGCTCGACTCCCAGCACCGTGCCACACCGCTGCGAGGGCTCGCAGGGCGGACTGGGCCGGACGGCCGTTCCCTGGAGCCCTCAGCCCTCAGCCCTCAGCCCTCTGGAACCTCTCAGAGTCCCGGCAGACCCTGCACCGACTGCGCGAGCTGCCCCACCGCGACGACGAGCGGCGTGACCGGCTGCACGAACTCGTTGAGGCGGTCCAGGGCCCGCCGCAGGACCGTCGGCTGCGGTTCGGCCTCGTCCAGTTCCTCGCGCAGGCGGCGCAGCTCCCTGCTGGTCGCGTCGGGATCGGCGAGCGCCGCCCGGTGCTCCTCCAGCAGCCGCTCGACGTACGCGAGCAGTTCGGCCGTACGCTCGGCGTCCTGCGGCTGGAAGGCGACCGAGCCGGAGAACGCCTGGGCGCCGTGCCCCACGGCCTGGTTGCCGACGTAGTGGGTGCCGCCGCTGATCATGACGCCGTTGTTGACCGGGGGGTCCTGCCGCCGGTCGTCGCTGCCCGTCATGAGGACCTCCTACTTTCCGGAACCGGCGACGGGGGCGGCCGCGCCGGGCTGCTGCGGGACGTTCTGGGTGGCGGTCGCGCCCTTGCCGATCGCCTGGTTGCCGATGATGCTCATGCCGCCCTGCTGGATGAGGCCCTGGTTGAGGATGGTCTGCTGCTGGGCGCGGAAATCGGTGATGTCGTACCCGCGCGTGTCGAGGAACTCTCGGATCGCGGCGAGGGTGTGGCGCTCCACCAGCGAGGTGATCCGTGCGGCGTCCACGACCTGGAAGTAGTTCTGGTAGTTCGGGCTCACGGCCAGCTGCCGGACGCTCAGCCGGGCGCCGAAGTCGTAGACCGGGTCCTGCTCCAGGGCCTTCAGCTCGTCCACCATGCGTCTGGTGTGCCGTTCCTCGAAGCGGGCCTGCCGCAGCGCCCGGAACGGGGCGGCGAAGAAGGCAGCGCCGGTGCGGGGGACGGCGTCCAGCAGCAGCCCCCGGCGCGCGGCGGGGGAGAGGGGCCCGCGCAGCCGGTCCACGACGTGGTAGTCGGCTCTCACCGGGCCGAGCACGTGGTTGCTGCAGTGCAGGTGGAGTGTTCTGCCCTCGGTCGAGAAGTGCAGGAACACGGTCGGCACCACGTCCCCGCCCCACAGCGGCACATGGATCGCAAGACAGTGCCGGACCGCACCGGTCGGACGCTCCATGATCCGCTCGACCTGGTCGGCCGACAGCCGGGCGGCCGGGGCGAGAGTCGTTGCCCTGATGAACCGCTCGTCGTCTCCGACGGCCGTGCCGCTCGCGAAGATCCGGTCCTGCACGACGAGGGACCCGAGGGCCGCCTCACCGTCCGCGGCCGCGTCCGGCACGCCGCGCGTGGCGGTCGCCGACAGCCGCGCGCGTACGTGGTCGACGAGTTCGGTGACGGTGAACGGCTGAGGCCCGCCGGGACGCGAGACCCCTCCGACGCGATCGTCGGCGGGCAGGAGTGGCACGGCGAGCGACCACTGCGAGGCGGCCGGCGAATAGCCGAGGAAGGGTGTGTACCCGCTGTAGACCGTGACGTTCCCGTCCTGCGCCTCCCGGATGGCCGCCAGCCGCTCGGCCATCCACTTCCGCGGCGGCACGGTCGGGCGGGGCTGCCGGGAGAACGCCTCGCGGGTCATGGTCGTGCGCAGCAGCCGGTCGACGGCGAGATCATGGCGTACGACCGTCACGTACGCGAGCGCCACCGCCGTGACGGACACCAGGGCGGCCGGCACCCCAGCCAGATAGGAGCCCAGCAGCCAGGTCACGAACGCGGGGGTGGGCAGCGAAGAGACGGCGACGCCGAGACCGAAGGCGAAGAGCACCGCGATGCCCGCCGCGACAGCCGTGCCCACCAGCACCCTGCCCGCCGGCTGGTGTCGGCCGCGCGTGGCCAGGCTCGGCCGGCCGCCCGCCTTTCGGGTGGTCGACAGGAACAACGTGATGAACAGCAGCCAAAGGGGCGCGAAGACGGCCACGAGGGCGAACGCGCCCGTCAGGCGCTGATCCCTGCTGTGCCGCATCTGCTGTGCCGTCAGACAGTGCCGTACGACTGTCACCAGGTCGACTTCGGGAGAGGCGGCCACCGCGCCTGCCTCGTCGGCCAGGACGTCCTCCACCACGCGGTCGGCGAATCCTTCGTCCACGTAGGCCGCGGCGCACAGGTACCGGGTGACGTCACCCGGAGCGCTTCCGACCGGCATGTGGACCGGCGCGGTCGTCATGCCGAGTCCTCCCTCTCTCCAGCGGCGGAGCGGCGCCCTCAGGGCGCCCGTAGTGACTGATCCCGGCGGACCGGCGGTCAGGAGGGCGAGCAGCGCACCGGCCGCGAGGCCGAAGAGGAGAGCGCTGCGCAGCAGGTCCTTCACCAGGGTGTCGGCCGGTGTGAGCACCACGTTGTCCACGAAGGCCTTGTGCATGCCCCACCACGCCAGATTGGCCAGCCCCGACGCCAGCACGCCCGCGGCGAGGCAGCGGAGCCGGCCCGACGCCCCGCGGGCCGACAGCCGCCTGGCGAAGAACACGAGTCCCGCGAGCAGGACCAGGACGGCGAGGTCGTTCACGACCAGCGAGGACGTGCCGCCGTACCGTTCGGTGGAGACCTCCCAGCGGGGCAGGAACGCGGCCTCCACGAGCCAGCGAAGGATCTTGTTGTCGGACAGCTGTATGTAGAACTTCTCGATGTAGTAGTCCGAGAGCGGCCGCTGCACCCACGGACTGCCCGCGAGCACCACGAGCAGGACCAGCAGCGCGAGACGGCCGCGTAAGGACGAGCGTCTGCCCGGCGCACGCCGACGAGGCAAGTACATCTGGGGTTCCCCCATCCCCCGATCCCCCCGGCCCCGGGATCAGGGACCGCACTCCTTGGCATCCCCGCTCTGTCCGACCGTGAACCCCGTCCACACCACCAGCTACTGCCGGTACCCGCTCAGGAACCGCCCGATCCGCCCGATCGCCGCCTCCAGATCCTGTGCGTGAGGCAGCGTCAGGATGCGGAAGTGGTCCGGGGTCGGCCAGTTGAAGCCGGTGCCCTGGACGACCTGGATCTTCTCCTGAAGCAGCAGGTCCAGGACGAACTTCTCGTCGTCGTGGATCTTGTGGACCTTGGGGTCGAGACGCGGGAAGGCATAGAGCGAGCCCTTGGGCTTCACACACGAGACGCCGGGGATCTCGTTGAGCTTCTCCCAGGCCACGGTGCGCTGTTCGTACAGGCGTCCGCCGGGCGCGGTCAGGTCGTGGATGGACTGGCGGCCGCCGAGCGCGGCCTGGATGGCGTACTGCGCGGGCGCGTTGGCGCACAGCCGCATGGAGGCCAGCATGGTCAGGCCCTCGAGGTAGCCCTTGGCGTGCTGCTTGGGGCCGGTGATCACCAGCCAGCCCGAGCGGAAGCCGGCCACCCGGTACGTCTTCGACAGGCCGCAGAAGGTCAGGACGACCAGATCGGGGGCGAGGGCGGCGACGGAGTGGTGCACGGCGTCGTCGTACAGGATCTGGTCGTAGATCTCGTCGGCGAAGACCATCAGGCCGTGCCGGCGGGCGAGGTCGAGGATGCCCTCGATGATCTCCTTCGGGTAGACCGCGCCGGTGGGGTTGTTCGGGTTGATGATGACCACGGCCTTGGTGCGGTCGGTGATCTTCGACGCCATGTCGTCCAGGTCCGGGTACCAGTCGGCCTGTTCGTCGCAGAGGTAGTGCACCGCCTTGCCGCCCGCGAGGGTCGTGACCGCCGTCCACAGGGGGAAGTCGGGGGCGGGGATGAGGATTTCGTCGCCGTCCTCGACCAGTGCCTGTACGGCCATCGAGATCAGTTCGGAGATGCCGTTGCCGAGGAAGACGTCGTCGACGTCGACCTCCAGGCCCAGGGTCTGGTAGCGCTGGGCGACCGCGCGGCGGGCGGAGAGGACGCCGCGGGAGTCGGTGTAGCCGTGCGCCTGCGGGAGCATCCGGATCATGTCCTGGAGGATCTCCTCCGGCGCCTCGAAGCCGAACAGCGCGGGGTTGCCGGTGTTGAGGCGCAGCACGCTGTGGCCCGCCTCCTCCAGTGCGTCGGCGTGCTCGATCACCGGGCCGCGGATCTCGTAACAGACCTCGCTGAGCTTGCTCGACTGCCGGAACTCCATGCGCTGCTGCCTCTCCGGTTTCGGGTGATGCTTGGTTTTACCAAGTAGGAGCTTGGAAAGTCCAACAACTTGTCTAGACTGCGTCGCATGTCACCTCGCCGAAGCTACGACCAGTACTGTTCCGCGGCCCGCGCCCTCGACGTGGTGGGCGACCGATGGACGCTGCTGATCGTCCGGGAACTGCTGTCGGGGCCGCGCCGCTACACGGACCTGCACGCCGACCTGCCGGGCGTGAGCACGGACGTACTCGCCTCACGGCTGAAGGACATGGAGCGCGACGGTCTGGCCACCCGGCGTCGGCTCCCCCCGCCCGGCGCGGCCTTCGTCTACGAACTCACCGCCCGCGGACGCGAGTTGCTGCCGGTGCTCCAGGCCCTCGGCACCTGGGGCGGGCCCGAACTCGGCACCCGACGGCCCACCGACGCCGTACGCGCGCACTGGTTCGCACTGCCCCTGCTGCGCGCGCTGGAGGGGGAGGGACTCGTCGAAGTGCGGCTGGAGGAGGGGGACTTCCATGTGTACGCCGGCGCGCAGGACGGTCCCGCGTACGGCGAGGGGCCGGCCCCCCGGGAACCCGACGCCCGGCTGGTCCTGGACTCGGAGGTCTGCGGGGCCGTGGGCCGGGGGGAGTTGAGCCTGACGGACGCCGTGCGGGACGGCCGGGTCGAGGTGACCGGGGACGGCGCGATCGCCAAGGTGCTGCGAGAGGTGTGAAGGAAGAAGGCCCGCCGGAGCGGGCCTCCTCGCCGGGCCGTCAGGCGCCGGGCGGGCAGCCTGGGGAGGTCACCTCGGCCTGGTGGGTGCGGCCGGGACGGCGCGATCGCGAGGGCGTTGCGGGAGGCGTGAAGGAAGAAGGCCCGCCGGAGCGGGCCTTCTCGCCGGGCTGTCAGGCGCCGGGCGGGCAGCCTGGGGGAGGCCACCTCGGCCTGGTGGGTGCGGCCGGGACGGCGCGATCGCGAGGGCGTTGCGGGAGGCGTGAAGGAAGAAGGCCCGCCGGAGCGGGCCTTCTCGACTACCGTCAGGCGCCCGGCGGCACCCGGGAGGGCCGGCCCGACCCGCGGGTCAGCGCGTAGCCGCCGACTCCGGCCAGCGCGGCGAGCGCACCGCCGATCGCGGTCCACACCCACCGATCGGACCACCAGCCGGAGGACCAGCCGTCCTCGGGCTCGATGGCGGACAGCACGGCGGAGGAGTCCTCCGAAACGCCGTCCTGCGCCTCGGACTTCACCGCGATGCCCGGCACCAGCGGCTCCGCCAGCGAACCATCCACCGCGGCCGAGCCGCCGATGTCCTTGGAGTCGACGCGGACTTCGGTGCTCACCGGGAGACCCAGGTCGGCGGTGGTGAGTCCGACGGCCGTCAGCCGGACGTAGTACGTGCCCGGCAGCGGGTCGTTGGCCCATGTCTCCGACCAGGCGCGGACCGTGCGCAGGGTGCAGGCCAGCTCCACCGAGGAGGAGTCCGCAGCCGCGGTGCGGGTCTGCGCGCCGTACTGGCAGGACTGGCGGCGCCGCAGACCGTCGTACACGTCGATCTGCCACGTCTGCGCGGCGTGGGTCCCGGGCAGCTTCACCGTCGCCTCGACGGTGGGCCGCTGGCCGGCGTCCGCGGGGAACGACCAGTACAGGTAGTCACCCGCGGAACCGCTCGCCGTGGCCGTTTGGCCCTGCTCGATCTCCGTGGCCGTACGGAAGGACGTGCCCGCCTGGGTGGGCGCGTCGCTGTCCGCCGAGGCCGAATCCGTCGGTGTCGGCGAGGAGTCGGCCGCGGCCGGCGCGACGGCCAGCCCGAGCATCAGCAGGGAAGCGCTCAACGCGCGTGTGATCCGCATCAGTTGGTCCTCCAGACCGCGAGCCGCCAGCGCGACAGCCAGCCCCACAGCAGACCGGCGACGAATCCGGTGAGGATCAGCGCGCCGAGCAGCCACCAGCCGCGCCCGAGGCCGAAGGAGGCCACGTCACTGGCCTTCGACGGTCCGTCCACGACATCGACGGTCAGCTCCAGTGGCAGACCCGGTGTGGTCTTCACCCCGGAGGCCGCCGAGAAGGAGTTGGTGACCTGGAGACAGACGGTCTCCGCGGCCGCGTCCTCGTCATCGGTGTCCGCCTTGGGGTAGCGAAGTCCCGTGGCGATCACATCCGTACGGCCGTTGCCGCCCGCCTCGCCGCGCACGATCTCGCGTCCGTGCGCGGTGACCGCCCGCAGCAGCACCCCGTACGAGGGGTTCACGGCCCGGTCGGCTCCGACGCTCACCGAGGCCCGCAGCTCCTGGCCCGGGTCGACGTCCACCCGGTACCAGCGCTGCTGGGCGAACTCCTCACGGTCGGTGTACAGACCCGACTTCAGCGTGGGCGCCGTGGCACAGGAACCGGCGCCCTCGGTGGCCACCGGCGTCACCACCGGGTCGGCCGCGCGGTCCACCAACTGGTTCACCTTGTCGGTGAGTTCGTCGGCGTGCTCGACCGAGGTGTAGGTACCGCCGGTCGCCTCCGCGATGCAGCTCAGCTGCTGGCGCATCTTCGTGTTCGGTACCAGGCCGAGGGTGTCGATGGTCAGCCCGATGCCCTTGGCGGCGATCTCGCGGGCCACCTCGCACGGGTCGAGCGGGGCGCACGTGTCCTCGCCGTCGCTGATCAGCACGATCCGCTTGGAGGAGGCGCCGTCGGTGAAGTCGTCGGCGGCCTTCAACAGCGCGGGACCGATCGGCGTCCAGCCGGTGGGGGACAGGGTCGCCACCTGCGTCTTGGCCTCGGTGCGGTCCAGCGTGCTGACCGGGTAGAGCTGGGCGGTGTCCTTGCAGCCCGTCTTCTGGTTGTCGCCCGGGTAGTTGGCGCCCAGGGTCCGGATGCCGAGCTGCACCTCCTCGGGCGTCGCGTCCAGCACCTCGTTGAAGGCCTGCTTGGCCGCCGCCATCCGGGTGCCGCCGTCGATGTCCGCCGTCCGCATGGAGCCGCTCACGTCGAGGACGAGATCGACCTGGGGCGTGGCCTGGCCGGTGGGTTCACCGGCGACCGCCGCGACCGGGAAGGCGATCCCCGCCGTCAGGGCGGCGAGCAGGGCGCACACTCCTGCCACCCGCCGTTTTCTTGTGATCATCGCCGGATCCTATTGATCAGGTGCGCCGGGCTCCAAAACGGCCGCTCAGGCAAGGGGGTTGGGCAGCTCGGTCCACCGGTCGCCCGGCGTCCCCGGCGACAGCCGCATCCAGGTCAACGCCTTCGCGGGCAGCGGCTGTTCGAGCAGCGCGGCCAGATCGGGCGTGCGCGGCAACTCTCGTACGGCCGTCTCCAGCGCTCCTCGCAACGCCGTGGCCGAACCCGCCGTCCCCGCGAGGGCTCCGGCCACCAGGGAGCCGAACAGTTTGCGCCGCAGGGTCGTCACGTCGTCCGTGACCAGCCGCCCGGACAGTGCGGGGACCGGGATGCCGTGCCGTGCGAGCCTGGCCGGGCTGATCCGGATGTCGGCCAGGTCCCGGTAGACCAGCCGCTCCGGTGCGCCCGACTCGGACAGGACGACGAGGAGGTTCTGGCCGTGCGCCTCCAGGGCGATGCCGAACTCCAGCAGGCGCAGCCCGACCGTGAGGGACAGCCGGGCGAACTCCGCGAGCCAGGCAGGGGATCGGGGCAGCTCGGTGGTGGCGAGGGCGGCCACCGGGAGGACCCGCTCCCCGTACACCTGAGGGGACTCGCGCAACACCGCGGCCAGGTCGGGGGAGTTGGCCGTCACCGCCCCCAGCGTGCGGGTGAAATGCAGGAGGCCGTCCATGCGCTCCGCCACGGTCTCCGCGAACCGTGAGAGGGTCGCCGACATGCTGATCGAGTAGACGGAGATGTCCCGCACCGAGGACGTGAGCCGCGTGCTCAACGCCGTCTTGACGTGCGGTCCGTCGGGCAGGGCGAGGGTGCGCAGGGACATCAACGGGTGTGCCTCGACGCCTTCGGTGACCGGCCGCTTCAGGACATGCTCCGACTGCCACGGATGGACGGGCAGCAACAGCCGCTCCCCGTCCCGCAGGTGTGCCGGCCACGCGCCCGTCACCAGGCACTCGTCCGCCGGCACCGGCACCAACCCCAGCCGTACCAGCGGCCTGTGCTCGGGCCCGTAGGCCAGTTGCTCGGCCACCGAGAAGCCCGGCCGGGAACGGCAGTTGGGGTGATAGGGATGCCCGTCGACCACCCGCTGCTCCCACTCCCAGTCGCGCACCGGCCATGCTTCGGGGCCGGCGGGTTGTCCCGCCCTCGACAGCGCCAACGACGCGACACTGTCGGCGAGTTCAGCGGCGAAATCCGCACCGTGCGGGACGCCGAGCGCGGTCATCAGGCGCGCCGGATCGTCGTGGGCGACCTCGTCGAGCCGTACGACGGTGGTGTGGGCGGCGGTGGCGAACGGGTCCGGGTGCGGGCCGTGCAGCCTGCGGCCGTCCGAGAGGCGCAGGGCGAGCCCCTCCCTGCCCGCGTCCCGGCCGGTGACCCAGGGCAGCGGCTCGTGCGCGAGCCCGCGCCACAGCCGGGACAGCACGGCCGCGCGGGCGCCGGGCAGCTCGGCCGTGTACCGCGCCACGAGGTCGGGGCGCAGGACGGCCAGCTCTTCGGCGAAGTCGGCCTCGGCGGCGGAGGGACGGTGCACGGGCGGGCTCCTCGGGTACGACCGGTGTCACGGTGGGGCGGTGAGGACAGACATACTGATCGTCATCGCCCCAGATGAACCGTAGAGAACGAGTGGATCGAGTGGACCTCCCGCCCCCGCCGGCCGGCACCGACGTCGCGCACCGCGCCGACGCGTACGCGGCCGCACCCCTGCTCAACTGCCTGCTGCGCGAGGTGGCCGAGCCGCTCCCGGAACCCGGCGAGCGGCCGGTGCACCGGCTCCCCGGCGGGAGACTGCTCAGGGTGCGGGGCGACAGGCGGCCCGCCGAGCCCGAGGTGCACGCCGCGGACGGCTGGCGGCGCGTCGGCCACACCGAACTCGTCAAGCTCGTCGCCGAGGAACTGACCCGGCACACCGGAGTGTCCAACCACGAACTGCCCGCCGAGATGATCGACAGCCGGGACGCGGTGGCCGCCCTGCTCACGGCCCGGGACCGGGTCACGGCGCCCGGCGACCCGTATCTGCGCTCCGAGCAGTGCCTCGTCACCGGCCATCCGTACCACCCCGCGCCCAAGGCCCGCGGCGGCGGCCCCGTCGCCGCCTGGCTGCCGTACGCCCCCGAGGCCCATGCCCGTTTCCCGCTGGTCCTGCTCGGGCTGCGCGAGGACACCGTCGTCGAGGAGGGCGACACCTCGGCCCTCGACACACTGGGCGAGGCACCGCCCGGCTACCGGCTGCTGCCCGCCCACCCCTGGCAGCTCGACCTCGTGTCCTGCACCGAGGCCTTCGAGGACGGCAGGCTCATCCGGCTCGGCACGACCGGCTTCGAGACCTGGCCGACGGCGGCGATCCGCACGGTCTACGCGCCCTCTCAGGATCTCTTCCTCAAGTTCAGTCTCGACGTCCGCATCACGAACGACATCCGCCGGCTCTGGCGCCACGACCTGCTCAAACTCCGGCGTACGGATGAAGCGGCCGCGCGCGCCTTCGCCGCCAGCCCCGGCTCGGCCGCCTGGTTGAGCGACCGCGGCTACCGCACCGCCGACTTCGCCTTCGAGGAACTCGCCGTCCTGGTCCGCGACGGCCTGCACGACCATGTGCGGCCCGGGGCGACCCCACTGCTCGCCGCGGCCCTGGTGGAGGGCTTCGAGGGCAGCCCGCTCGACGCCACCGCGGATCCGGCGGCCTGGTGGGAGGCCTATCTGGGCGTGGTCGTCCCGCCCGCCCTCGCGGCCTTCGCCGACCACGGCGTCGTACTCGAGGCGCATCTGCAGAACACGCTGGTCGCCGTGGACGCCGACGGCACGCCCGTGCAGGCGCTGTTCCGGGACGCCGAGGGCGTGAAGCTGCTGGCGGACGTCCCGCGCGCGGCCGGCTGGGAGCGGCTGGTGTACTGCCTGGTCGTGAACCATCTGTGCGAGGTCGCCGCGGCCCTCGCCGAACGCAACCCCGGCTTCGCCCCCTGGCCCGCCGCCCGCCGGGAACTGGCCCGCCACGACCTTCCCGAAGCCGCCGCCCTGCTCACCGCGCCCACCCTCCCCGGCAAGACGAACCTGCTGCTGCGCTGGACGGGCGCGGACGGCGCGGACGCCCGCTACCTGCCGCTGCCGAATCCGCTGGCCGGGTGAGCGCTGACATACCCTGGCCGGTGTGCTGCGCCATGTGACTGCTGTTCGATACGTGACCCCGCTGAGGTCCGGGGGCTCAGTCCCCGGCGTCTTCGAGGCCGATGACCTGGGCACCTACGTCGTGAAGTTGTCCACGGGGCGGCGCTGACCTGCGGTGATGCAGCTGAATCCGTCTTTGACCTGCGCGGATGCGTCTTTCAGAGCGTTTCAGTTTCGTGCCGCGTTATGCAGCCGAATTGAGTGATCAGCACGTGCTGCGCCGTGAACGATATGCGGGCCGCAGCTGGACCCGAGACCCAGCTCGGCAGGCGGCCTCCACAGGCTGCCTGCCGAGAGCGATCGCACATTGGCCTCAGATCCGAGGCCCGGGCACGAGGCACAGCTCGATCATGCGTCGCGTCCTGCACTACTTGACAGCGTCATGGCGCCGCCCCGGCTGGGCCTTGCCCAAGGTCAGCTGTAGACGGTCAATTCTGCGATTGACCACCAGTTACTCGCGACGTTGCCGGTGTTGACGACCTTGATGTAGCGAGCCGTCTGGGTCGGGAAGGAAATCAGTTCGACTCGCTGGCCGTCCTCTATGGAAGAGACCTTGGTCCAGTCGGTTCCGTTCGCCGATACGTACACGTCCGCGCTTCGCGCATAGTCGCCGATGTTGCTGCCGGAATCGAGCAGGATCTTGTCGAACGTCTGGGTCTGCCCCATGTCGACCTGGATCCACAGGCCGTCGTACTGGCCTGTTCCGGAGCTGTACCGGGTGCCGGAATCGCCGTCCAGCATGTTCGCGGGACCGTCGTTGGACGAGCTTGTGTCGGAGGTCGTGGCGGTCCAGCCCGTGCGCGACAGGGCGGGGCCCAGGTCCATGACGTCGAACGGTGCTGAACCCGCGTCCGCTCCGCCGGCGCTGTTCACCGAGACCTTGTACGTGCCCACCGGAAGCCCGCTCGGCACGTACGCGCTGATGCTCGTGTCCGACCAGCTGTCGATTTCGGCGAAGAGCTTCCCGAAACGCACCGTACCCAGCCCCTGCGCGTCACCGAAGTGAGAACCGCTGATCGTGAACTTGGCGCGCGGTATGCCTTGCTTCGGCTTCAGGCTTCCGAAGACCGGTGCGGGGAAGCCGGACAGCTTCTGCGTGGTGAACATCGCCGACGTTCCGCTCGGCAGGGTGTAGATGTACGAGCCGTCGGCGGACACCGGGAAGCTCCGGCTGCCGGCGGTGCCGTTGAACACCGCGGTGACCTGCTCCCCTTCCGGACTGGTCCAGGTCTTCAGCTGGAGGCCCTTGGGCACCGCTGTCGGGGCTGCGATCGAACCGGTGTCGCTCGAGGATCCGTATACGTTGATTTCGGCGATGCTCCACCAGAAACCGGATGCCGCGACACAGACGATGCGAATGTACCGTGCCGTCTGGGCCGGCAACGTGACGGCTATCTTCCCTATGTTCCCGCTGCCGTTCGCGACCGCGCTGCCCCAGTCGGCCCCGTCGTCCGAGACGTAGATCTGGTACTTGGTGACGTAGTCGAAGGAGTTGCTTTCTCCGGTGGCGAAGACGATCTTGTTGAAGCTCGTCGCGCTCCCCAGATCGACCTGGAACCAGGCGCCGCCGGTCGTCCCCTGGCCGAGATTCCACCGGCTGTTGATGTCGCCGTCGATCGCGTTCGAGGCGACACCCCAGTCCGGGCTCGACGAGGCCGTGGCGGTCCACTTGCCACGGCTCAGTGACGTTCCGGGCGTCTTGATGGATGCCCCGATCGGCAGGGAGTACGTGAGCAGCTTGCTTCCGGTGCGGACGGCGTTCTGGTACTGCAGGAGTGCCGGGTCGTAGGTGACCGTCATCGGCCCCAGCGAGGACTTGAACGTGAAGTCGTGGGTCGGGTCGAAGACATTGGTCGCCGCGGGGGTCCCGCCGCTGCGCCGGCCCGTGTAGGTGAACGTGACAGCGCCGCCGGCGTTCAGGGTGTAGTCGAAGGACTGCGTCCCGTCCGCGACGCTGAAGTTCTCCGCGGCGCTACCCGAGTTGTACGCGATCACGACCTTCGAGCCGTCCGGGTTCAGGAACGCGACGCTCTCGATGCTTCCTTCCCCGAAGGTGTTCGAGTAGATGCGATGCGCTCCGGGCTTCACAAACCGGCTGGCGTGGGCGAGTGCGTAGTAGTCCACGTTGTAGGACACCTGCCCGCTGTCCGGATCGACCGTGACCAGTGCCCGGCACATGGGGATGCCGTTGGTGTCGCTGTTGAGCGGCCCCAGCTTGGGGTCGAGCACGGTGTTCCAGAGCATCACACCGTTCGCCCAGTTGCGCATGCCCTTGATGATCCACGTGCCGAGTGCGTCATTGAACGCCGTCGCGTCGTCACCCTGCCAGACGCCTCCTGTGGCCTCCGTGATGTAGGTTTCCTTGCCCGGATAGTCGTTGTGGACCACAGTCTGGTACGTCGGGTTGCCACTGTAGATGTGCCATCCGGTGCCAGCCGTGTACTGGGAGGCGGCGGGGTCGCTGAAGATCGTCTCGGGATACGAGGGCACATCCCAGTTGTGGTCCCAGGCCAGGATCTTCGTGGAGATGCGGTTGGCCTCGAACGCCTGGCCGATCTCCTGGATCAACGCGGATTCCTGGTAGGCGGACAGGAACATGCCGGGCCAACTGGGCGTGCCCATGGGCTCGTTCTGCGGCGTGATGTAGGAGATGGGCACACCGGCCTTGTCGTACGCCTTGATGAACTTCACGAAGTAGTCGGCCAGCGTGGAAGCGTAGTCGCTCTTGAGGGTGCCGCCGATCATGGAGTCCGAGGTCTTCATCCAGCCTGGCGGGCTCCATGGGTTGGCCAGGATCTTGGCGGACGGGTTCTGTGCGAGAGCCTGCCGCAAGATGGGAAGGATGTACTTCTCGTCGTGCTGGACCGAGAAGTTGGACAGCGTCGGGTCCGTCTGCCCCGCCGGCATGTCGTCGTAGGAGTAGTTGCCGGACGCGTTGAAGTCCGTGGCGCCCATCGGCGTACGGATCAGGCTGAGGCCGATGCCCTTCGAGGGGTCGTACAGCTTCTGCATCAGCTTCGCTCGGTCAGCGGTGGACAGCTTGTTGATGAGCCAGGCGGAAGAGTCGGTCATGGCCGCCCCGAAGCCCTGGATTCTCTGGTACTTGACGCCGTCGTCGATCTTGATCGTGAGCGGGTTGCCGGTGCTCTTCGTCCGGAACAGCACATCGCTCTGGCCGACGACCCACTTCTTGGCCGAAATGTCGGTCAGCCAGACCTGCACGGAAGAATTACGCGGCGAGGTGGCGGCGGCAGCGTTGCCGGAAACCTGGGTCCAGGCGGCGGCGACGCCGATGGCGGTGGTGAGGAACTGACGTCGTCCAAGACCGTACGAGCTCATTGAGGAGCCTCCTTCAGACCTGTTCTTCCGTACTGCTCTGCGGCGCCGGCGGTCGGCGTCTTGATCACAAGCGGGTGCAACTCCCACGCGTCGACCGCGTAGCGAAGGCGCGTGCCCGGTGCGGTGCGGGCCTGAAGTCGCCACGCGCCCTGCCCTGTCGGGTAGAACCGCAGCGTGAGGACCTGGCCGGTAGAGGTCAGGAAGACCTCGGCGATGGAGTGGTCGACGACCACGCGCAGGTCGACCGGCTGCCCGGTGGGGCAGGGCATCCGGTAAGCACCGCCGTGGGCCCGCGTGTCCAAGGAGGCGTGGTCGCGGTCGACGACCAGTTCGCCCGCCTCGGCATCGAGGCGGATGTCGAGGTACTCGGAACCGTCCGGGGTGGTGAGCAGCCGCAGGCCGGCGGTCCCGGTCGGCTCCAGACGGGCCGTCAGGTCGAAGGCCCGTCCAACGTTGCCCAGTTCCACCGGCTCCGGGCCATGGGTCGCACCCTCGGCCTGCACGGTGCGCTCACCGCGCAGCGCGAGCAGCTCGGTGGCGGGCCGCTGACGCAGCGTGCCGTCGCCGCCGACATGGATCTCGCGGGGCACGGTGAGGACGCCGGCCCATCCGCCGGCGACGGCCCAGGCTTGGTCGCGGGCTTCCCAAGACCAGCCCCACAGCAGCCATCTGCCTCCCCCACTGCCTCCGGCGTGGGAGGTACCCCCAGGTGCGCGCAGCAGGGCAGGTGCATAGCAGTCCGGGCCGTGGTCCGCCCACACCGGTGCGCCTGCCTTGAAGTGGCCGTCGTGCTCTTCGCCGATCAGGGCTGCGACGCGCATCGGGCCAGTGGGTTCGGTCCAGGTACTGAAGATGAGGGCGGCCTGTCCGCCGGCTGCCGGGAGGTACTGGGGGCATTCCCAGCCATCGCCGGTGAGCTCCTCGGTGCCGCCGATGGGCTCCGGATGACGGGCCACGAAGGGCCCTCGGTAGGCCCAGGTCTCCAGATCGGGTGAGTCGTAGAGGAGGGTGGCGGCGCGGCCGTCGGCGAGAGCGGCGCCGACCAGCATCCGCCAGCCGTCGCCGTCCTGCCAGACGTACGGGTCGCGGTACATGGTGCAGCCCTCGGGCAGCTCGGGGATGAGCAGTTCGCCTCGCGGGCGGAAGGTCGTGCCGCCGTCGTGGGAGACGGCGCAGGTGACCGGCTGGTGCTGGGGGGAGCGCGCCACGAGGTGCGCGGAGTAGAAGGCGACGAGCCGGTCGCCGTCGGAGACGGCGTTGCCGGAGAAGCAGCCGTCGCCGTCCACGCCGCCGGGCGTAGGAGACAGGGCGATCGGCAGCGGCTCCCAGCTCAGCAGGTCGGGGCTGCGGAAGTGGCCCCAGTGCATGTTCGCGTGGGTCGCTCCGTACGGGTTGTACTGGTAGGAGACGTGGTAGTGGCCGTCGTGGAAGACCAGCCCGTTGGGGTCGTTGATCCAGTTGCGGGGCGGGCGCAGATGCGCGACGGGGTAGTGCGGATCGAGGGGTGGAGCGGACACACGCGTGCCTTTCGGTATGTCAGGCAGGGAGGCCGGCTGCCCCTGGGGACAGCCGGGCGCAGGCCCTCAGGCCCGGATGCGGAATCCCGCGCTGAGCTGGCGCTCCCGTCGTGAGCTGGGGCCGACGCGGAGCATGAACTCGCCTGGTTCGACCACGCGACGGTTGTCGGCGGTGACGAGTGAGCAGTGTCCGGCAGGGACGCTGATGCCGACGGCGAGGGTTTCACCGGGCGGGACCTCGGCCTGGGCGAACGCCTTCAGCTCCTGCTCGGCCCAAGTGACGCTGGTGGTCAGGTCGCTGACGTACGCCTGGACCGTCTCCAGGGCCGGACGACTTCCGCTGTTGGTGAGCCACACCGTGGCGTGGACGGTGCCGTCGGCGGAGACCTCGTCCTCGTGCACGGTGAGGTCGGAGTAGGTGACGGTGGTGTAGCTCAGGCCCTCACCAAATGCGAACAGGGGGTCCTGGGTGAGGTCCGCGTAGCGGTCACCGTGCTGGCCCCGCACCTGGTTGTAGTAGACCGGCTGCTGCCCGACGTGGCGTGCAAAGGAGACCGGGAGCCGGCCGCTGGGTTCGGTGAGGCCGAGGAGGAGTTCGGCGACGGCACGGCCGCCGCGCATGCCCGGGTTGAACGCCTCGATGAGCGCTGCCGCGTTCAGTGCCGAGTCGGGGAGGGTGCTCGGCTTGGACTGCAGCAGTACGACGATCATGGGCGTGCCGGTGGCGGCGACCGCGTCCAGCAGCGCGATCTGGCCTCCCTGGAGGTCGAGGGTGGCCGTGGAGCGCACCTCGCCCGTGAGGGCCTTGGTGTCCCCCACGACCACGACGGCGTAGTCCGCGGCAGCGGCAGCGGCGGTGGCCTCCCGAAGCTGTGCCTCGTCGACCGGGGCGGGGAGGAACACGGGCGGCTGCGGCTGGCCGTCGGGCCCGGCGACCCACTGGTCGGGGTCGAAGGCGGGGCTTTCGATGTCGGCTCCGCGGGCGTGTGTGACGGTCCAGTCGGCGGGGACGACGGCGCGCAGGCCGTCCAGCACCGTCTCCACCAACTCGCGTGGATGTCCTTCGGGCATCCACGGCACCTGGCCGGTGGCACCCGCCCAGTCGCCGAGCATGGCCTCCGGGCTGTCGGCGTTGGGACCGATGACCGCGATCGTGCGTGGCGTGCCCTGGCCTGTGGCGCGGCCGGGTCCGTCCGCGGTCAGCCCGCCTTCGAGGGGCAGGACCCCCTCGTTGCGCAGCAGCACGAGGGAACGTCGGGCGGTCTCGAGGTTGAGGTCGGCGTGCTCGCGGCAGCCGATCACCTGCGCCTGCCGCTCGGGGTCGGGGGCACGGGGGTCCTCGAAGAGCCCGAGTTCGAACTTCAGCCGCAGCACCCGCCGTACCGCGTCGTCGATCTGCTTCTCCTCGACCAGGCCGCGGGCGACCGCCTCCTGGGCACCCTCGAAGAACGCCGGCGTGGCCATGATGAGGTCGTTTCCGGAGTTGAGGGCGACCGCCGATGCCTCGGCGTAGTCGGCGCAGGTCCGCTGGTCGTAGACCATCCGGCCGACGTTGTCCCAGTCGGTCACCAGCGTGCCGGTGAAGCCCCACTCACCCTTGAGCACCTCGTTGATCAGCCACTCGTTGGCGGTGATGGGCACCCCGTCGATCGACTGGTAGCCCAGCATGAAGCCGCGGCAGCCGGCCCGAACGGCTTGCTCGAACGGGGGGAGGAACCACGAGCGTAGCTTGCGCGGGCTGAGATCGGCTTCGCTGGCGTCGCGTCCGCCCAGGGTCTCGGAGTAGCCCGCGAAGTGCTTGGCGTACGCCAGCACGGCGGTCGGGTCGCCGAGGCCCTCACCCTGGTAGCCGCGCACCATCGCCGCCCCCAACTCGCCTATCAGGTACGGGTCCTCGCCGAACGTCTCATTTATCCGGCCCCAGCGCAGGTCCCGGGTGATGCACAGCACCGGGGAGAACGTCCCGTGGATCCCGGTCGTCGAGATCTCGATCGCGGACGCACGGGCGACCCGGTGGATCAGAGAGGGATCCCAGGTGCAGGCCATACCGAGCTGGGTCGGGAAGATGGTCGCGCCCGGCCAGAACGAGTGGCCGTGGATGCAGTCGTCGGCAGTCAGCAGCGGAATACCCAGCCGTGTCCGCTGGGCCCGTTCCATGGCCTCCGGCATCCGCGCGGGAGTCACATGCAGGACCGACCCGGCCAGCTTGGCCGACACGATGTCCTCGAGGTCCCCGTGTTGGGCGTCGAGCATCAGCAACTGCCCGACCTTCTCCTGCAAGGTCATCCGGGACAGCAGGTCCTCGGTTCTCGTTTCCACGGACGCGTCCGGATCCAGGTACACAGCAGAGCGGACCGGGTGTCCCACTATGTTCTCCAAGTCATGAGTCGTCACAGATCAGAGAGGTGACGGGGGTAGGCGAGGGAGGTCACTTCAGGCCGGTGGTGGCGATGCCGGCGACGAAGTGGCGCTGGAAGAGCAGGAAGACGACCATCACGGGGAGCAGGACGACGACAGCGCCGGCGAGGAGGACGCCGAAGCGGGTGAAGTCCTGTCCGCTGCTGGCCAGGGCGAGACCGACGGGAAGGGTGTACTGGTCCTCGTTCTGGGCCACGACCAGAGGCCACAGGAAGTTGTTCCAGGAGCCCAGGAAGGTGATGATCCCCAGCGTGGCCAGGGCCGGCCTGGTCAGAGGCAGGATGATCTTCCAGTAGATGGCCAGTTCACGGCAGCCGTCGACGCGGGCGGCATCGATGAGTTCGTCGGGCAGGGTGGAGATGAACTGCCGCATCAGGAACACCCCGAACGGGGCCGCCAGGAACGGCAGAATCAGCCCGAGCAGCGAGCCGGTCAGCTTCATGTTGGCCACGAGGACATACAGGGGTACGAACGTGACCAGGCCCGGCACCATCAGGGTGCCGATGACCAGGCTGAACACGGCACGTCGGCCGCGGAAGTCCAGCTTGGCCAGGGCGTAGCCGAGCATGGAGCAGAACAGCAGATTGCCTGCCGTCACGGCCAGGGCCACGATCACCGAGTTGGCGAACATGGTGGTGAAGTCCAGGCTGCTGAACAGCTGCCGGTAGCTGGCCGACGTGGGCGCGGTGGGGACCAGGACCGGCGGCACCTTGCGGATGTCCGCCTCGGGCTTGAAGGAGCCGGACAGCATCCACAAGAACGGCGTGACCATCAGCAGCAGGCAGCCGAACAGCGGCAGATACAGCCAGGGATGGCCCCATTTTTGCCGGATGCGACGCCGCCGCAGAGTCCGGTCCGTGCCCGGCCCGGCCGTCCGGAGGGCGGAGAGAGTGCTCATGGGGCATCAGTCCTTGTCTCGCAGCACGCGGAACTGCAGCACGGTCAGCGCGATGATGAGGACGAAGACGACGTAACCGGCGGCCGACGCAACGTCGTAGTTGCCGTTGCCGAACTGGTTGTAGGCGTACATCGTGGCGGACAGAGTGGAGTCCAGCGGTCCGCCGTCGGTCATCACGAACGGCTCGTCGAAGAACTGCAGATAGCCGATACCGGTCGTGACCGCGGTCAGCAGCAGGGCCGGACGCAGGAGCGGGAAGGTGACCCGCCAGAACCGCTGCCAGGCCCCGGCCCCGTCGAGTTCGGCCGCCTCCATCAGGGACTGCGGCACAGACTGCAGACCCGCCAGCATGATGATCATGACGGTGCCGAGGTTGCGCCACACCGCCATCACGATCATGACGGGGAGAGCGAACCGGGTGTCCGCCAGCCATGCCGGACCGTCGATCCCGAACCAGCCCAGAACCGTGTTCACCAGCCCCGCCCGCGGCTCCAGCAGCGTCTTCCACACCACCGCGACCGCCACGACGCTGGTGATCACCGGGAGGTAGAAGCCGACCCGGAAGACGGCCCGGAAGCGGCTGATGCCGCTGTTGAGGGCGACCGCCGCGGCGAGTCCGGTGGCCAGCGTCAGCGGTAGACCGACCAGGACGAACACGGCCGTGTTGCGCAGCGCATGAACGAACTGCTCGTCCTCAAACAGCCGTACATAGTTGTCGAAGCCGGTGAACGACACGTTCAAGGGGGTCCGCAGGTCGGCGCTCTGTGTGTCGGTCAGGCTCATCAGCAGCGACCAGACGACCGGCAGCAGCATGAACGCCAGGAACAGGGCGAGGAAGGGAGCCGCGAGGATCCACGCGGCCCGGGTCTGCCTGCCGCGCGCGGTGCTGCGGAGGGCGAGTCGCCGACGGCCGGCGCCCCTCTTGGGCCGTGCGGTGCCCGGTTCGTGGGTGTCGCCTCGCCCTGGGAGTGTGTTCGTGGACATGGATGTCATCCGTCCGTACGAGGGGTGCTCACGTGGCGGCCGTTCAGCGGCCTGTGCCGATGCCGGTGGCCTTGGACTGCAGGTCCTGCTGCGCCTGGGCGACGGTGGCCTTGCCGAGGCTCAGCTTCTCCAGTTCGGAGTCGATGGCGTCGGCGACCTGCTGCCAGGTGGTGATGGCGGGCGGCGCCTTGCTGACCTTGAGCTGCTCGGCGAACGCCTGCATGGCCTCGTCGTCGCTCAGCTTCGCCTCGTCCCACGCCCCCGGCGTGGCGGGAAGGGAGCCCGTTGCCTTCGCGTAGGCAGCGAGGTTGGCGGGTTCGGTGAGGAACTTGGCGAACTTCCAGGCCGCGTCGGAGTTCTTGGCGTCCTTGAACACCGCCAGGTCGCTGCCGCCGGCGAACCCGGCCGCCTGCTTGCCCTTCGGCAGCGGCATGGTCTTCCACTTGCTGTCCAGCTTCGGGGCGTCCTTGCGGAGGCTGCCGCTGACCCACGCGCCGTCCTTGTAGACGGCGATCTGTCCGTCCTGGAAAGCCTGCAGGCTGTCCGTCTTGTCCGTGGGTGCCAAGCCCTCCGTCGGGACGCTCGCGTAGTACTCCAGCGCCTTGGCGACCGCCGGCGAGTCGAAGGTGAACTTCTTGGTGCTCGGGTCGTAGATGTCGCCGCCCTGCTGCCAGACCAGCGGCAGCAGGAAGATCCAGGAGTTGAATCCGATCGACAGCCCGCTGGCGTAGCGCAGCTTCGGGTTCTGCTTGCCCGCGGTGGCCTGGATGGCCTTCAGATCCTTCAGGTAACCGGCCCAGTCACTTGCCGGGGCACCCTTGATACCGGCCTTCGCCGTGAGGTCGCTGCGGTAGTAGACCGCTTGGGTGTCGGCGATGAACGGGACGCCGTAGGAGGTGTCCTTGTACTTGGTGGTGTCCCACTGGCCCGGGTAGAAGTCCGACGACTTGATCGACGTCGGGGTGGCCTGAAAGCCGTTCATGCCGGCCATCTCGGCCATCCAGGTGGTGCCGATCACGGACATGTCGGGTGTGTTGCCGCCGGCGATGGCGGTGGTCAGCTTGTCGTGGGCGGAAGCCCAGGGAACTGGGGTGATCTGCACCTTCACGCCGGGGTTCTGCTGCTCGAACTTCTTGGCCAGGCTCTGGAGGGACTTGTCGGGATCGCCCATGGACCACATGACGACCTTGCCGGTGGCCTTGCCGCTGCCCAGCTTCGCGGGAGCGTCCGTCCCGGGCCCGGAGTCGGCGCTGCGGCCGCAGCCGGTCGCCACCAGGGCTGCCGTGACGGTGACGCACAGGACCTGGATGGTTCTGACGGTGTGACGAGTAGGGGTACGCATAGTGCGGCTCCTTGCCATTGAGCGAAACAGGCGCGGGGGGCGAAGAGGAAAAGTGGCGGCGGGCGGGTGTCCGGATGGGCCGGCTCGTGAAGTGGGGACCGTCCGCGGTGGCATGGCATCGACGGTCAGTCGCAGGTCGCGGCTGGAGCGTTCGTCCCGGAGCAGTGGCGGCCGGCGGGGGTGGGCCAGGCGTGTCGCTCGGTGTGCCGGGTCGGGGAGGTGCAGACGGAAAGGGCACCTCGGCGGTGACGCTGGTTGCGCGTGCGGGGTGGTGAGGCCGGCCGGAGGACGAACGGGCCGGTCGTGCCGGTACGTGCACCGGCTTCAGGTCGAGCTGGACGACCTACCGGCCCGTGCGAGGTCCGGTGGGGTCGGTTCCGTGTCGGTATGGGGTCCGTCTCCGCCTGCGGGGCTGGGGAGGTGCGGCGGAGACGGACGGTTCGATGGGGCGCCGACGCCGTACGCATCGCGATGACATGGCGTCAGTTCGGGCTCGGCCGTAACGTCGAGCCGCGGACCACGAGACTGGTGGGAATGACGCACGACGCGGCTGCCTTCGGCGCTCCGCGCACGTGGTCCAGCAGCAGACGCGCCGCCGCCGCACCCATCTCCCGCATGGGCTGGCGGATGGTGGTCAGTGCCGGATAGGTGTACGAGGCCATCTCGACGTCGTCGAAGCCCACCACGGCGACATCCTGCGGAACCCACAGACCGGCCTCGTGCAGGGCGGTGAGCACGCCGGCCGCCGAGGGGTCGTTGTGTGCGAAGACCGAGTCGAACTCCAGGCCGTCCGCGAGAGCGCCTGCGATCGCGCTCCGGCAGCGTTCGAACTGGAAGTCGCCGCAGATGATGCTGCGTTGGTCGATCTCGATCCCGGCTTCCGCGTAGACATCGACGAAGCCGCCCAGCCGTTCCCGGGTACAGCCGAACGCATCGGGGCCGGTCACGACGAGAGGGCGACGGCGCCCGATTTCCAGGAGGTGCCGCGCTGCCTGCGCACCCCCCTCCCGGTTCGTGGTGGCCACGTAGGGGAACCCCGGCCGCTGGAAGCGGTCGTCTATCAGCACGACCGGCAGCCCTGCTTCGTGCAGTTCCGTGATGTAGCCCATGGCGCCCTCGGGCTCAATCACCAGCAGACCGTCGAACGACTTGGCGGCGACCTGCAGACCCAGGCGGCGCAGTGACTCCTCGCCGCGGTTCCAGGTCAGCATGCGCAGTCCGAAGCCCTCGGTCTCCAGCGTCTCGATGACCGCCTGCACGATGCCGGCCCAGGCCCAGGCCAGGTCAGGGACCAGCATGCCGATCATCTGTGTCGTGCCCCGGGCGAGGCCGACCGCACCGGCGCTCGGCACATAGCCGAGCTCCGAGATCGCCTTGCGGACCTTCAGGACGGTGTTCTCGTTGATCTCGCCCTTGCTGTTCAGCACGCGTGAGACCGTCGTCTTGCTGACGCCGGCCCGGGCGGCCACGTCGGCGATGGTGACTCCCATGCCACCTCCTCTCCATGCATCGGCGGGAATGTCCTCCCGCACCGAGGGGCCGATCGTACAGACACTGGCGGAACCGATACCGGGAGCGGTTCCGGAACCGGTTTCGGAACCGGTTCCGGCAGTGAAGCACCGAGCGGCTCAGCCCGTCAACACATCGGAATCAATTCGTTTACAGAGAATTTCCCGGGCCTCGGACACCCCGCCGGTACCGGGACACCGTGCCGGAGACGGTCGTCAGCGGTCCTGTGCGGCGGGGATTTCGCCTGAGCCGCGGGCGAGGTAGCGGGTGGGCAGCACGCGGTGGCGGGCGGGGCCGCGCTCGCCGTCGAGACGGTCGAACAGCAGGTCGGCGGCTTCCCGGCCGATCGCGGAGTGATCCTGGGCGATCACCGAGATGCCGGGTTCGAGGAGACCGGCCATAGGCAGGTCGTCGAACCCGATCAGCGCCACCCGGTGCTGCAGGCGGAGCTCCTGCAGGGCCATGCGGGCCCCGACGGTCAGGAGGTTCTGGCCGGAAACGAGTGCGGTGGGTGCGTGGGTGAGCGCCAGGAGTTCGCGGGTGGCCTCCTGGGCGGCTTCCGCGCCGTGCAGGCCGCGTCTCACGAGAGAAGGGTGCAGGACACATCCCACCGCGGCGAGCCCCTCCACGAACCCGGCGTAACGCTCTTCGGCGGTCCAGATCGAGCGAAGATCCCCAAGGAAGGCCATGCGCCGGTGACCTGCCTCATGCAGCCTCTTCACCGCTGCCCGGACGCCCACACGGTTGTCCACCGTCACGGTGTCCACCTGCGGCGCTGTGGTGCGGCGGTCCACACAGACGACGGGTGTGCCGGCTCGGCGGGCCGCGTCGAGGTCGGTGTAGTTCTGTCCGGTGGGCACCACGATGAGGCCGTCGACCCGGCGGGCGGTGAAGGTCTTCAGCAGGCCGCGTTCCCGGACCGGGTCCTCGTCGGTGGACCCGGCCAGGAGCAGCATGCCGCGCTCGGCGGCAGCGTCCTCCACCGCGCGGTGGAGCGCGGCGGAGAAGGGGTTGGCCGCGTCCTCCAGCACCAGGCCGAGGGTGTGGGTGCGGCGGTCGGCCCGGCGCAGACTGCTGGCCGTCAGATCCTGGCGGTAGCCGAGCCGCTCGGCGGCGCGCGTCACCCGTTCCGCCAGGTCAGGGGTGACGGGCTTGCCGTTGATGACCCGCGAGACGGTGGCGATGCCAACCCCGGCCATGGTCGCGACGTCGCGTATGGTCGCCGCCCGCCGACCTGTGTCGTTCTGCTCGCTGGACAACGTTTTCTCCCGGGGATCAATGGCACCGTGCAGCCGCCCTCATCCTCGCATTCAGGAGTTTCCCGCACAGGGTCTGGACTTCGGCGACATGTTGCCCGTACGTTCTGCGAAACGTTTCCACCCCTTGGCTGGAGCTGTCGGTGCCGTGCTGCCCCCACAGCCGGGGCTCGCCCGTGGCCTTGGACGAGGCCATGGCGGAGCCGCCGCCCGTACTCGCACCCGGCACACGTCAAGCGTTACTCGCCACGCGTCAGTCCCCTACGGCTGAGCCGAAGCCCGCCCGCAAGGAGCGCCATGTCCAGAACCATTCGTCCGCGCCGCAGACTCCTCGCCGCGCTGGCCGTCCTGTCCGGGCTCGGCCTGGTCGCCGCCTCCCCGGCCATGGCCGACACCCTCTACCACGAGCAGTACCGGCCCCAGTTCCACTTCACCCCGGCCCAGAACTGGATGAACGACCCCAACGGACTGATCTACTACAAAGGCCGGTACCACCTGTTCTTCCAGTACAACCCGGACGGCAACACCTGGGGCAACATGTCCTGGGGTCACGCGGTCAGCACCGACCTCGTGCACTGGAAGCAGCTCCCGGTGGCCATCCCCCAGGACGACCAGGAGATGATCTTCTCCGGCAGCGTGGTGCTGGACAGGAACAACACCACCGGCTTCGGGACCAAGAAGAACCCTCCGCTCGTCGCCGTCTACACCAGCGCGCAGAAAGCCTCCGGCAAGCAGCAGCAGGCCCTCGCCTACAGCACCGACGGCGGCACCACCTGGACCAAGTACGACGACAACCCGGTGCTCGACATCGGCTCGAACAACTTCCGCGATCCCAAGGTCTTCTGGTACGCCCCCACTCAGCGCTGGCTGATGGCAGTCTCCCTCGCCGACCAGCGCAAGATCTCCTTCTACAGCTCGGCCGACCTCAAGCACTGGACCCACCAGAGCGACTTCGGCCCGGCCGGCGCCACCGGCGGGGTGTGGGAGTGCCCGGACCTGTTCCCGCTCCCGGTCGACGGCGACGCGAAGAAGACCAAGTGGGTCCTTGCGGTCAACCTCAACCCCGGCGGCATCGCGGGCGGCTCCGGCGCCCAGTACTTCGTCGGCGACTTCAACGGCAAGAAGTTCACCGCCGACGACACCGGCACCACCTACACCCCGCCGAGCGGCACCGTCATGCAGGACTTCGAGTCCGGCTCGTTCGGCGACTGGACGGCCACCGGAAGCGCGTTCGGCAGCGCGCCGGCGACCGGGGCGGTGGACTGGCAGTCACAGGTCACCGGCATCGAGGGCAAGGCTTTCGCCAACAGCTTCCACGGCGGCGACGCCTCCACCGGCACCCTGACCTCGCCCGAGTTCACGGTGACCGGCAACTACATCAACTTCAAGGTCGGCGGCGGCAACCACCCGTACGACCCCGACGCCGTCCTGGGCGACGAGCCGGCACCCACCGGTGAAACCCTCGGCGACTTCGAGGGCAGCACCTACACCAGCCCCATCGGCGACTGGACCGCCACCGGCGACGCCTTCGGCACCGGACCGGCCCAGGGCGCCATCGGAGACCAGCAGCAGGTATCCGGCTACCTCGGCAACGGCCTGGTCAACAGCTTCCTGAACGGCGACGCCTCTACCGGGACCCTCACCTCGCCGGCCTTCACCATCGACAAGAAGTACCTGGACTTCCTCATCGGCGGCGGCTACCACCCCGCGAGCTCCGACGCCCCCACGGCGGTGGAGCTCATCGTGGACGGCAAGGTGGTGCGCTCCGCCACCGGATCCAACGGCGAAGCCCTCAACTGGGCCTCCTGGGACCTGTCCGACCTGCAGGGCAAGCAGGCCCAGATCAAGGTCGTGGACGACAACACGGGCGGCTGGGGCCACCTCAACCTCGACCAGGTCGTCCTCTCCGACACCCAGGCGAAGCGCCCCTCCATCGAGACCGGCGTCAACCTGCTGGTCGACGGCAAGGTCGTCCAGAGTGCCACCGGCGCCGACTCCGAGAACCTCGACTGGGCCTCCTTCAACACCACCGCCTACAAGGGCAAGAAGGTCCAGATCCAGATCGTGGACGCCAACCCCGGCGGCTGGGGACACGTCCTCGCCGACCAGTTCACCACCGCCGACAAGCCTGCCCTGAACGCCACCCAGCGCGCCCACTGGCTCGACTACGGCGCGGACTTCTACGCCGCCAACACGTGGACCGACGCACCCAACGGCCGCCGCGTCATGATCGCCTGGATGAACAACTGGAACTACGGCCAGGCCATCCCCACCAGCCCGTGGCGCAGCGCGGACACCTTCCCCCGCCAGCTCTCCCTGCAGACCGTGAACGGCAAGGTCCAGCTGATCCAGCAGCCGGTCGGTGAACTGACCACCCTGCGCGGAGCCCGCACCCGGGTGCCCAGCACCCGCGTCACGAACACCACCACACCGCTCTCGGTGCACGGCAGCACCCTGGACTTTCAGGCCGACCTCACCCCGGGCACCGCCGACCGCTCCGGCCTGGACGTCCGCACCGGCGCCGGGCAGCGCACCCGCATCGGCTACGACACCGCCACCGGCGAGGTCTACATCGACCGCTCCGCCTCCGGCGACACCGACTTCGACCCGACCTTCACCGACGTCCAGCGAGCTCCGCTCGATCTCCACGGCGGCCGGCTGAGCCTGCACGTCCTTGTCGACGCCTCCTCCGTCGAGGTCTACGCCCAGAACAGCCGTGGCGAACAGGTCACCCTCACCGACCAGATCTTCCCCGACCCGTCCAGCACGGGTGTCGGCGCCTTCGCCGAAGGCGGCACCGCCACCATCGACCACATGCAGGCGTGGCGGCTGAAGTCCATCTGGCCGTGACGATTCCTCAGGTCCGTGCGCCGGACGGCCAGGAGCGGCTTCCGGCGCACGGATATCGGCCCGGGAACCGCCCCGCTGACCTGCGCGGACTGGATTCGGTGAGCTGCGTGGGCTCGTTCGTCGGGAAGGCCACAACTGTCCAACTCACGTCATCTCAGAGGTTGGAGTACCGCCATGGCGTACCCGCCGATGCCGCTCCAATTGGAAACCGCTCGGCTGAGCTTGCGTCTGTGGACTGAATCCGATGTCGACGCCCATCGCGTGCTCGTCGCCGAACGGGGTGATGGCATGCCGTCGATCGAGGACAACCGGCGGATGATCGAGGATCAGCGCGCTGCGTCGACCCTGACGCAGATTGCGCTGCTGGCCGTCATCCGCCGCGATGTGGGCGACTTCATTGGATATTGCGGGCTCACTGTCGGTCGGGCTTCCGTTGACGAGCCAGAGATTGCGTACGAGCTGTTCCGGCGCGTGCACGGACAGGGCTATGCCACCGAAGCGGCGTCCGCGGTGCTCGAGGCGGCGATCGCCACTGGGCGCAGACGGCTCTGGTCGACGGTGCGTCCCTGGAATGCCCCATCGTTTCGCGTCCTGGAGAAGCTCGGGTTCCAGCGCCACCACGTCTCGGCCGATGACCGTGGCGAACTGGTATGGCTCACCCGCTCCCTGCCGTAAGAGACGCCTTGGAGTCAATTCGAACGGACAAGTAGCCCGTCGCACAGTCCCGCAGCGGACGCCCACGACGCCCGTGCACCGCAGCCACTTGCGTCAATCCGACGCACGGCCCTGCACGATTCACGCCGGCGGGTCAGCCGCCCTGCGATCTTCCGCAGCAGGGGCGGTTGCTCGGTCCGCGGAATGTGGATCAGGGCGGAATAACTGATCGTGGGCGGGCGCAGCATGCGGCATTGCGCCCGCCGTCATCCACAACCTGGCCACCTGCGAATGGCGACGCTGGAGGACCTCAACCAGCAGCTCACCGTGTTCGAGGAGCCCCGCGTCCCTGGTGAACGAGCTCGTCGAGGCGGCCGACGACAAGCAGCTCGGCAAGACCATCGCCCGATACGGGCACGTCGCCCTGCTCAAAATCGACGAACTCGGCTACCTCGAACTTGACCGCCGTGGCGCCGAGATGCTCTTCCAGGTCCTCACCGAGCGTGAGGAGAAGAACAGCATTGCCGTCGCCTCCAACGAGGCGTTCACGGGCTGGAGCAAAACCCTTACCGATCCGCGGCTCTGCGCGGCGATCGTTGACCGGCTCACTTTCAACGCCACCCTGATCGAGACCGGCACAGAGTCCTACCGCCTGGCCCGCTCCGAAGCGAACAAGAGCGACGGGACCAAGTGATCACCTGCCGCGGAGGTCAAGAACTCACATGCCTCGTGACGGGGCTCGGCACGCATGTGCGGGAGGAAGGTGGTCCGAATGATCTCACTCGATCAGAGTCTGGGGGCCTGGTGGGTGCACCCGGAGTTTTGGGCATCCGCAACGTCATCAACCCGCGAAACCGGATCACGGTCGTCCTCGGCCTGGGGTGCGGACTTCGCCAGGGCGAGGTGTTCGGACTGAGCCCAGAGGACATCGACTACGCGAGAGGCGTGCTTCATGTCCGCCGCCAGGTCCAGGCGATCAAGGGGAGGCTGTACTTCGCCCTGCCGAAAGGGAAGAAGACCCGTGTTCGTCGACATGGCCTCCGCGGTTGCCGAGGAGCTAAAGCGTCACATCGAAGCGTTCCCGCCGGTGGAGGTGGAGCTGCCGTGGGGAAAGCCGGAGGGGCAGCGGAGGAAGTTCTCCCTGCTGGTCACCACACGATTCGGTAATGCCATTGCGGTGAACACGTGGAACACCTACACCTGGAAGCCTGTGCTGGCCAAGGCTCGCGCCGCGTGTCAAGGGAGCAAAGGACTGGCCATGGGAGGCTGCACCGAGGGATGGTTTCCACGCGCTGAGGCTCACCTACGCCTCCATCATGCTGGAAGCCGGAGAGTCCGTCGTGACCTTGGCACGGTGGCTCGGGCACTCCTCGCCGGCGATCACCCTCGGTTACTATGCTCACTTCATGCCGGAGGCCGGAAGCAAGGGGCGGACGGCCATCGACAAACTGCTGGGGAGGCAGGGAGATCTGCATGCCATTCGAAACTCCCCAGATTCCCCCAGGGCTGCTGACGGGCCATTTCCGCTGTTTGGGGCGCCGAGGTCGGTCGTGGATTGCAAGGCTGAAGAGGGGGGTGGCCTGAGAAAATGCTGAGAGAGGTCACCGCGACCCGCTACGTCGAGCCCCTGCCTGCCGGCGGCTCCGTCCCCGGAGTCGTCGAGGCCGATGACCTGGGCACCTACGTCGTGAAGTTCACCGGTTCCGCGCAGGGCCGCAAGGCGCTGGTCGCCGAGGTGATCGTCGGTGAGCTGGCGCGGGCGCTGGGGCTGCGCTTTCCCGAGCTGGTCCTCGTGCACTTCGACCCGGAGATCGCCGACAGCGAGCCGCACCAGGAGGTACGCGAGCTCCACCGCGCCAGCGCGGGCCTCAACCTCGGCATGGACTACCTTCCGGGCGCCCGCGACTTCACCCCCGAGGTGGCCAGGACGTTCCCGGTCGACCCGATGGAGGCCGGCCGGATCGTCTGGCTCGACGCGCTCACCGTGAACGTCGACCGTACGGTCCACAGCTCGAACCTGATGATCTGGCCGACATTGGGCATCGCACCCCCGCGTCTGTGGCTGATCGACCACGGCGCCGCTCTCGTCTTCCACCACCGCTGGGAGGCCACGGATCCGTCGAAGTCGTACGACTTCCGCCACCACTCCCTCGGTCACTACGGCCCGGACGTCCGCGCCGCCGACGCGGAACTGGCGCCCAAGGTCACTCTCGACGTCCTGCGCGAGGTCACGGCGGCCGTCCCCGATGCCTGGCTCACCGGCTTCGCGACCCCGGACGAGGCACGCGAGGCCTATGTGGCGTACCTCCACGCGCGCGTGCGGGCCTCCGGGGCCTGGCTGCCCACCGACTTTCCCACCCGGGAGGAAATCGCCGCCGAGGAGGCTCTCCGCGCGGCGAAGACACAGGAAGGCCGGCCCAAGTGGCTGAAGCGGGTCCCCGACCTGCACGGCAAGCCGGCCGCGGAACAGGATTGGTCGGTGCACCTCGGATGACGGAGCCTTCTTCGGACTCCCGGCGGGTCGAGATCGAGTACTGCACCCAGTGCCGCTGGCTGCCGCGCGCGGCCTGGCTGGCGCAGGAACTGCTCACGACCTTCGAGACCGAGCTGACGGAACTGGCCCTCAAGCCCGGCAAAGGCGGGATCTTCGTCGTCCGGGTCGGCGACGAGGTCGTCTGGGACCGCCGCGAGCAGGGTTTCCCGGAGCCGACGGCGGTCAAGCAGGCCGTACGCGACCGAGTGGCCCCGGAAAAGTCCCTGGGCCACTCGGACAAGGTCCCGCAGGAGGATGTCAGCCCTTGAGCTGCTCGTACGCCGGCAGCGTCAGGAAGTCCGCGTAGTCGTCGTCGAGGGAGACCTGGAGCAGCAGGTCGTGGGCCTGCTGCCAGTGGCCGCCCGCGAAGGCTTCCTCGCCGATCTCCTGGCGGATGGTCGACAGTTCCTCGGCGGCGACCTTGCGGGCCAGCTCCGGGGTGGCGAGTTCACCGTTCTCGAACTCGACACCCGCGTTGATCCACTGCCAGATCTGCGAGCGGGAGATCTCGGCGGTGGCCGCGTCCTCCATGAGGTTGAAGATGGCGACCGCGCCGAGCCCGCGCAGCCAGGCCTCGATGTAACGGATACCGACCTGGACGGCGTTCACGAGGCCGTTGTACGTCGGCTTGGCCTCCAGCGAGTCGATCGCGATGAGGTCGGCCGCCTCGACGTGGACGTCCTCGCGCAGCCGGTCCTTCTGGTTCGGCTTGTCGCCGAGGACCTTGTCGAAGGACTCCATGGCGATCGGGACCAGGTCGGGGTGGGCGACCCAGGAGCCGTCGAAGCCGTCGCCGGCCTCGCGGTCCTTGTCGGCGCGGACCTTCTCGAAGGCCACCTTGTTGACCTCGGCGTCCCGGCGGGACGGGATGAAGGCCGCCATGCCGCCGATCGCGTGCGCGCCGCGCTTGTGGCAGGTGCGGACGAGGAGTTCGGTGTACGCGCGCATGAACGGGGCCGTCATCGTGACCGCGTTGCGGTCCGGAAGGACGAACTTGGCGCCGCCGTCACGGAAGTTCTTGACGATGGAGAACAGGTAGTCCCAGCGGCCCGCGTTCAACCCCGAGGCGTGGTCGCGCAGTTCGTAGAGGATCTCCTCCATCTCGTACGCCGCGGTGATCGTCTCGATCAGCACGGTCGCGCGGATGGTGCCCTGGGGGATACCGGTGTACTCCTGCGCGAAGACGAACACGTCGTTCCAGAGGCGGGCCTCCAGGTGCGACTCCGTCTTCGGGAGGTAGAAGTACGGGCCCTTGCCGAGGTCCAGCAGACGCTGGGCGTTGTGGAAGAAGTACAGGCCGAAGTCGACGAGCGCGCCCGGGACCTGGGCACCGCTCGCGTCGGCCAGGTGGCGTTCGTTCAGGTGCCAGCCGCGCGGGCGCATGACGACCGTGGCGAGCTCCTCGTCGGCCTTGAGCGCGTACGACTTGCCGGACTTCTCGTCCGTGAAGTCGATGTTCCGGGTGTACGCGTCGGCAAGGTTGACCTGCCCGAGGACGACGTTCTCCCACGTCGGCGCCGAGGCGTCCTCGAAGTCCGCGAGCCACACCCTGGCGCCGGAGTTCAGGGCGTTGATGGTCATCTTGCGGTCGGTGGGGCCGGTGATCTCGACCCGGCGGTCGTCCAGGGCCGCCGGGGAGGGGGCCACCTTCCAGGAGTCGTCCGCGCGGATCGCGGCGGTCTCCGGGAGGAAGTCGAGCGTGGAGGTGCGGGCGATCTCGGCGCGGCGCTCGGCGCGGCGGGCGAGGAGTTCGTCACGCCGCGGCGTGAACCGGCGGTGCAGCTCGGCCACGAAGGCGAGGGCCGCCTCGGTGAGGACCTCCTCCTGCCGCGGCAGGGGCTCGGCGTCGACGATGGCCAGCGGGGACGGCGCTGGTGCGGACATGAGCTGTCACTTCCTTCAGCGGTGGCACCGGGTGCCAGTCGAACCGGGTACGCGAGCGGCGCCCTGCACGGGAGAAGGACGCTTCTGGACAGTGGATACTAGTTTCCTCATCGTGGAAGTTCAATGGTTTGTTGATGTCGAGATTCTCCGAGTCGAGCCAATGTGGCGCTCAGTGCCAGTGTGCTCACTCCAGGTGCGTCAGGTCGGCCGTCGTGTCGATGTCGTAGGGCTCGGCCACGTCCGCGCACTCGACGAGCGTGATGGCGTCCTCGTGCTCCTTCAGATAGGCGCGTGCCCCCCGGTCCCCGGTCGCAGTCGCGGTGATCCCCGCCCAGCGCGCGGCGCCGAGGAGGACGGGATGGCCGCGTACCCCGTCGTAGACGGCCGAGACGAGCGAGGTCTCGTCCTCATACGCGGCGAGCACCCTGCGTACCGCCGCCGCCCCGATGCCGGGCTGGTCGACGAGCGAGACCAGCGCGGCCCGCGCCTTCGTTCCGGTGAGCGAGTCCAGCCCGGCCCGCAGCGACGACCCCATGCCGTCGGCCCACTCCGGGTTCTCCACGAGCACGCAGTCACCGAGCTCCGCCCGCTCCCGTACGGCCGCCGCGGCGGCCCCCAGGACCACGTGCACGCGGGTGCAGCCGGCCGCGCGCAGGACGCCGACGGCGTGTTCGACGAGCGGGCGGCCCCGGTGTTCGAGCAGCGCCTTGGGCCGCCCGCCGAGCCGTCGTCCGCCGCCCGCGGCCAGGAGCAGTCCGGCGACCTGCTGTTCGTTCTCCGTCATGGGTCCTGCATACCTGACCCGCCGGCGTGCGCCGGGTTTCCACGGGCTGAATTTCGGTCCGTACGGTGGCGCGCGGCGCCCTGCGTGGCGTTTACTGACCCGCGTCCCCAGGGGTCCGACCAACGCCGACGGGGCTTCACGGTGCTGGGGCGCACGAAGGTGTGCGAGGGGGAGAGCTGTGTTGCGGAGCTTGGGACAGAGGCCAGTGACCGGCAGCGACAACGATCCGAGAGTGGCGGAACTGCGGACCGCGGTGTCCCGGCTGCGCCGCGAACTCGCCGCGCACCCGGCCGAGTTCCCCGACCGGGGCATCGCCGAGGACGAACTCGCCGCGCTGGCCGCCATGACGATCGACGGAACCCCCGAAATCCCGCGCCTGCGACGGTCGTTGCTGCTGATCGCGGGAGCGATCGGATCGGTGAGCGCGTTGTCGCGGGGGCTGACCGACGTACGCAACGCGGTGGAGTTGTTCAGGGAGCCGCGGCGCTAGGCCGGTGCGGGGTCGTCACCCCGGGTTCTGGCTGGCCAGCGCCTCCGACAGTTCCGAGGCGACCTGCTGGAGTACCGGGACGATCTTCTCCGTGGCCGCCTCCGTGACCCGCCCCGCCGGTCCGGAGATCGAAATGGCGGCGGCGGTGGGGGAGTTGGGCACCGAGACCGCGAGGCAGCGGACGCCGATCTCCTGTTCGTTGTCGTCGACCGCGTAGCCCTGGCCGCGCACGTCCTCGAGGGCCGCGAGGAAACCGTCCGGCGTGGTGATCGTCTTCTCCGTCGCGGCCGGCATGCCGGTCCTGGAGAGAAGGGCGCGGACCTCGTCGTCGGGGGTGTGGGCGAGCAGGGCCTTGCCGACGCCCGTGGAGTGCGGCAGGACGCGCCGGCCGACCTCGGTGAACATGCGCATCGAGTGCTTCGAGGGCACCTGGGCGACGTAGACGATCTCGTCCCCGTCGAGCAGCGCCATGTTGGCCGTCTCGCCGGTCTCCTCGACCAGGCGGGCGAGGTAGGGGCGGGCCCAGGTGCCGAGCAGCCGGGAGGCCGACTCGCCGAGGCGGATCAGGCGCGGGCCGAGGGCGTAGCGCCGGTTGGCCTGCTGGCGGACGTATCCGCAGGACACGAGCGTCCGCATCAGGCGGTGGATGGTGGGCAACGGCAGCCCGCTGCTCGCGGACAGTTCGCTCAGTCCGACTTCTCCGCCCGCGTCCGCCATCCGCTCCAGCAGATCGAAGGCGCGCTCGAGGGACTGGACCCCGCCGCCGGCGGACTTGGCGGAGTCGGTGGTGCTGGCGCTGGACGTCGGCACGGCGCGTTCCTTTCGGAGCTGCCTTTCGGGTCTGGGCAGGAGGGCAGAAGCCTACCCGGCAGTCGGTTGACTCCCTGCTGGTGGATGGCTACGTTCTGCTTGCTGGAATCCTAATTCCGCTTGGTGGAAAAATCCAGGGGGTCGGCGCAGGGTGCAGTGTGGGGAAGTGTGCCCTTGACGGCGCTCGACCGGGAGTGAAGACTCCTTCAACAGAAAGTTGAATTCCGTTACGCGGAAGTTAACGGCGGCAGAGAGGGGTCCGGGTGTCCGACACTGAACTGGTGCTGCGCTCCACGCGCGTCATCACACCCGAGGGGACGCGGGCCGCGTCGGTCGCGGTCGCCGGCGGGAGGATCACGGCCGTACTGCCGTACGACGCTGAAGTGCCGTCGGGTGTCCGCGTCGAGGACCTCGGCGACGACGTCCTGCTGCCCGGCCTCGTCGACACCCATGTGCACGTCAACGACCCCGGCCGCACCGAGTGGGAGGGCTTCTGGACCGCCACACGCGCCGCGGCGGCCGGCGGCATCACCACCCTCGTCGACATGCCGCTCAACTCCCTGCCGCCCACGACGACGGTCGACCACCTCCGTACCAAGCAGGAGGTCGCCGCCGACAAGGCCCACATCGACGTCGGCTTCTGGGGTGGCGCCCTGCCCGACAACGTCAAGGACCTGCGTCCGCTGCACGAGTCCGGTGTCTTCGGCTTCAAGGCGTTCCTGTCCCCGTCGGGCGTGGACGAGTTCCCCCATCTCGACCAGGACGGACTCGCCCGTTCCCTGGCCGAGATCGCCTCCTTCGGCGGCCTGTTGATCGTGCACGCCGAGGACCCGCACCACCTGGAGGCCGCCCCGCAGCAGGCCGGTCCGAGGTACGCGGACTTCCTGGCGTCCCGCCCGCGCGACGCCGAGGACACGGCGATCGCCCAGCTCATCGCCCAGGCGAAGCGGCTGGACGCGCGCGTGCACGTGCTCCACCTGTCGTCGTCCGACGCCCTGCCGCTCATTGCCCGGGCCAAGGCGGAGGGCGTCCGCATCACGGTCGAGACCTGCCCGCACTACCTCACCCTCACCGCCGAGGAAGTCCCGGACGGCGCCAGCGAGTTCAAGTGCTGCCCGCCCATCCGTGAGTCCGCCAACCAGGACCTGCTCTGGCAGGCGCTGGCCGACGGCACCATCGACTGCGTGGTCACCGACCACTCGCCGTCCACGGCCGACCTGAAGACGGACGACTTCGCCACCGCGTGGGGCGGCATCTCGGGCCTTCAACTGAGTCTGGCGGCGGTCTGGACGGAGGCCCGGGGGCGCGGTCACTCGCTGGAGGACGTGGTCCGCTGGATGTCCGCGCGGACGTCCCAACTGGTCGGCCTGGACCGCAAGGGCGCCATCGAGGCCGGCCGCGACGCCGACTTCGCGGTCCTCGCGCCCGACGAGACCTTCACCGTGGACCCGGCGGCCCTCCAGCACCGCAACCGTGTCACGGCGTACGCCGGCAAGACCCTGTACGGCGTCGTGAAGTCGACCTGGCTGCGCGGCGAACGCATCGTGGTGGACGGCCAGTTCACGGCTCCCAAGGGCCGACTGCTCACCCGTACGCCCTGATCCACCCGCACGGCCCACTCCAGAAAGGCACATGTACGTGACGGCGATTCCCAGCTTCACCGGCGACGCGAACCCGTACGGCGGCGGTGACCCGTACGCGGACTACCGCACCGCCGACTTCCCCTTCACCCAGTACGCCAACCTCGCCGCACGGACGCTCGGCGCCGGAGTCATCGCCGCCAACGACGAGTTCTTCGCCCAGCGTGAGAACCTGCTGGTGCCCGGGCGGGCCGAGTTCGACCCCGAGCACTTCGGGCACAAGGGCAAGATCATGGACGGCTGGGAGACGCGGCGCCGCCGGGGCGCCTCGGCCGAACACCCTTGGCCGACGGCCGAGGACCACGACTGGGCGCTGGTACGCCTGGGCGCGCCCGGGGTCGTCCGGGGAATCGTGGTCGACACGGCACACTTCCGCGGCAACTACCCGCAGGCGGTGTCGGTCGAAGGCACCTCCGTGGCAGGCTCCCCGTCCCCCGGGGAACTGCTGGGCGACGACGTGAAGTGGACGACGCTCGTTCCGCGGACGCCGGTCGGCGGCCATGCGGCGAACGGCTTCTCCGTGTCGCTGGAACAGCGCTTCACGCACCTGCGGGTCAACCAGCACCCCGACGGTGGCATCGCCCGCCTGCGCGTGTACGGCGAGGTCGTGCCGGACCCGGCGTGGCTGGAGATCCTCGGCACCTTCGACGTGGTCGCCCTGGAGAACGGCGGCCAGGCGGAGGACGCGTCGAACCTCTTCTACTCGCCGGCGTCGAACACCATCCAGCCGGGACGCTCCCGCAAGATGGACGACGGCTGGGAGACCCGACGCCGTCGTGACCAGGGGAACGACTGGATCCGCTACCGGCTGGTGGCCCAGTCCTGGATCCGCGCGATCGAGATCGACACGGCGTATCTGAAGGGGAACAGCGCGGGCTGGGCATCGGTGTCGGTCCGTGACGGCGAGGACGGCGACTGGCGGGAGATCCTCCCGCGCACGCGCCTCCAGCCCGACACCAACCACCGCTTCGTGCTGCCGACGCCGGCGGTGGGCACGCACGCGCGCGTGGACATCTTCCCGGACGGGGGGATCTCGCGGCTGCGGCTGTTCGGCTCGCTGACTGAGGGCGGCGCGGCGGCGCTGTCGGCGAAGCACCAGGAGCTGGGCGGCTGAGGCGTGCGCCCCGGGGATAACGCCCCCGGGGCGCACGGTAGGTGTCCGCGGGGGCGAGAAGGAGATGCGGCTACCTCACGCCGCGTGCCCCCCGTCCACCGAGAACTCGGCACCGGTGACGTACGCCGCGTCCGCCAGATACGCCACCATCGACGCCACTTCCTCCGCCGTCCCGAACCGCCCCACCGCGGTCATCGCGGCCTGCCCTGCGGCGAACGGACCGTCCGCCGGGTTCATGTCGGTGTGCGTGGGCCCGGGGTGCACGATGTTCGCCGTGATCCCCCGTGGTCCCAGCTCGCGCGCGAGGGCCTTGGTCAGTCCGGTCAGCGCCGACTTGCTCGTCGCATACAGGGTCCCGCCGGGACCCGGCACCCGCTGGGTCATGCAGCTGCCGATCGTGATGATGCGCCCCCCGTCCCGCAGCCGCGCGGCCGCCGCCTGAGAGGCCAGGAACACTCCGCGCACGTTGACGGCCAGCACCCGGTCGACCTCCGCGAGCGACAGTTCGCCCAGCGGACCGAGCACCCCCACGCCCGCGTTGTTCACCAGCACGTCCAGCCCACCGAGCGCCTCCGCCGTACGGAGAACCGCCCCCGCCGCCTCCTCCGCGTCCGCGGAGTCCGCCCGCAGGGCGACGGCCCGCCGCCCCAGCGCCTCGACCCGCCGTACGACGTCCGAGGCCGCCTCCTTGGCGTCCACATACGTCACGGCCACATCCGCGCCCTCCCGCGCCAGCCGCACCGCGGTTGCCGCACCGATCCCCCGGCTGCCGCCGGTGACGAGCGCGACCTTGCCGTTCAGAGTTCCGTAAGTCGTTGTCATGACACCCATCCCACCGGCGCGGGCCCGGAATCGCTGGCGGCGCTCGGACACCGACCTCAGCGATGACGGCCTACGTAGAGGAGTCAGTAATTCCCCCGACGCATCCAGGGCTGTGGCTCGAGAGCATGGATCATTCCCACGCGAAGAAGAGGGTGCATCCCATGAACCTGTCGGTCAGCGCGCGTCCCGTCGTACGAGGTGTTCTCGTCTCGACCGGCGCGGCCCTGCTGCTCACCACGCTGGCAAGCTGCTCCGACGACGAGGAGACCTTGGAGAGCTGGTCCGAGAAGGGCGGTCAGAAGCACATGACCGCCATAGCCAAGGATGTGACCACACTGATTCAGGTGAGCGATCCGATCGGCTCGGACTCCACCGTCGCTTCACAGTGCAGTCAGGTGCTCGACGACGTGAAGGCGGCGAGGGCCTACGGCGCAGTGCCGGACGACATTGCCCAGACCCGTTGGAAGGAGGCGCTCGACCGGCTCGACACGGCCGCTTCGCGCTGCGTGCGCAACGCCAAGTCCGGCAAGGCGGGAACCAGCCTCACCGAAGTGATGGACGTTCAGAGCTCGTTCCACGGTTTCGCCCAACGGATCGAGAACCTCCGCAGCAAGCCCTGATCCATGCCGTGCCCCGGCTCGCGTGAAGACTCCGGGCGGCAGGTTAACTTCCTGAAAACTCATCGGACTTGACGGGAAATTCTCCAGAGTTGTCATTGACATGCCACTGTCTACGCGCGTCATCATGAGGGCATGAGATTCCCCCCACGGATCACTCGTATCGGCGCGGCTGCCGCCGTCCTGTCCGCTCTCCTCGTCGGCGGCGCCGTCACCGCCACCCCGGCGGCCGCCGCGGTCGGCAGCATCTGCTACAGCGACCTGCCCTCCCAGGCGTACGACACCCTGGACCTCATCGAGCAGGGCGGCCCCTACCCCTACTCACAGGACGGCGTCGTCTTCCAGAACCGCGAAGGCGTCCTGCCGAGCCGGTCGACCGGCTACTACCACGAGTACACGGTCATCACGCCCGGATCCTCCACGCGCGGAGCTCGCCGGATCGTCACCGGTGAGAAGACCCAGGAGGACTACTACACGGCCGACCACTACGACACGTTCGACCTGGTCGACTACGGCTGCTGAGCCCCCACCCGGCAGCCCGGAGAACAGTGCGACCGGCCGGAGGTCCGGCGGTGTTCAGCCGGACCTCCGGCTCTCGGCGGCGGCGAACAGCGCGAACGCCAGCACGATCAGGGCGACACTCGCGTAGACCTCGTAGCCGTCGAGGAAACCGATGCGCTGGACGAGGCCGACGTGCCAGTCGGTGAACTCGTGCAGCAGGCCCGTCCCGCCCTGCACCAGCGCGAGAAAACCGAGCAGTTCCAGCAGTTGCTTCATGGATGGACCCTCGCCCCGCGGACCCCCCACGGACATCGGCCGCGGGGCGAGCCTCCTCCCACGAAAGCATCGGAACCACGCGGCCGCCCGCGCCGAAAGTCTGCGGTGTCGCGACTTTGGTCGCGGATGCCGTCCACGGACGGGTGCGGCGGGCCCGCGCTGCGTAGATTTGTCGACCGTGAGCGGTGACAAGACGGTTCCCGAACCTCCGGCCTTCCCCGGCCGACGCTGGTTGCTGCCGTCCGCGGTGATCCACGAGTTCGACCCGTCCGCCGTGCGGCCCGGACGGCGGCCACGGCGTACCGCGCGCGACTGGATCGTCGACTTCTCCTGCTTCCTCCTGGCCGTCCTGATCGGCATGATCGCCGCGGACGCGGTGGGCAACAATCCCCATGTGTCGCACACCGCGGCCACCCTCGACCAGCTGCTCGGCGCGCTGGCCTGCGCCGCCGTGTGGCTGCGCCGCCGCTGGCCGCTCGGCCTCGCCCTGGCCACGATCCCGCTCGGGGTGCTCTCGGACACCGCCGGCGGTGCCTGCATGATCGCCGTCTTCACCCTCGCCGTACACCGCCCCTTCCGTTACGTCGCCTGGGCGGGCGGCATCAACATCGCCGTGGTCCCACTCACCTACCGGCTGCGGCCCGACGCGGACCTGCCGTATCTCGTCTCGGTCGTCCTCTCAGTGGTGCTGATCGCCGCGATCGTCGGCTGGGGCCTGCTCGTACGGGCCAAACGCCAGCTCATGTTCAGCCTGCGTGACCGCGCCCGGCGCGCCGAGACCGAGGCGCGACTGCGGGCCGAACAGGCGCAGCGGCTCGCCCGCGAGGCCATCGCGCGCGAGATGCACGACGTCCTCGCGCACCGGCTGACGCTGCTGAGCGTCCACGCGGGTGCCCTGGAGTTCCGGCCGGACGCGCCCCAGGAGGAGGTCGCGAGGGCGGCCGGTGTGATCCGGGAGAGCGCGCACGAGGCGCTCCAGGATCTCAGGGAGATCATCGGGGTGCTGCGGGCGGCGGACCACGACGACACCGGCCGGCCCCAGCCGACCCTCGCCGCGCTGGACACACTGGTCGCCGAGTCCCGCGAGGCCGGCATGAAGGTCATCCTCGACAGTCGCGTGGCCGACCCCGTCGCCGTGCCCGCGTCCGTGGGCCGCACCGCCTACCGCATCGCCCAGGAGAGCCTCACCAACGCCCGCAAGCACGCCCCGGGCACGGAGGTCACGGTCACCGTTACCGGCGGCCCGGGCGAGGGCCTCGTCGTGACCGTGCGGAACCCCGCGCCCGAGGGTGAGGTGCCGCACGTCCCCGGCTCGGGACAGGGCCTGATCGGCCTCACTGAGCGCGCCACGCTCGCCGGTGGCCGGCTGGAGTACGGGGCGGAGCAGGACGGGGCGTTCGGGGTACGGGCGTGGCTGCCGTGGGGGTGACGTCGCCTGGTCGTCAATACGGCAACTCGCCCGGCCACAAGGGTGATTGGACTCTGCCTCCCCGTGATTACGTAGGCCCATGACTGTGATCAGAGTGCTCCTCGTCGACGACGACCCCCTCGTGCGGGCCGGTCTGTCCCTGATGATGGGCGGCGCCGAGGACATCGAGATCGTCGGAGAGGCGGCGGACGGCACCGAGGTCGAGGCGGTCGTGGACCGGACCCGCCCGGACGTCGTCCTCATGGACATCAGAATGCCCTCCGTGGACGGCCTCACGGCCACGGAACGGCTGCGCGGCCGCCCCGACGCCCCCCAGGTCGTGGTCCTGACCACCTTCCACGCCGACGAGCAGGTCCTGCGCGCCCTGCGTGCGGGCGCCGCCGGTTTCGTCCTCAAGGACACTCCGCCCGCCGAGATCCTCGCCGCCGTACGAAGGGTCGCGGCCGGCGACCCCGTCCTGTCGCCCACTGTCACCCGCCAGCTGATGGAGCACGCGGTCGGCTCCGCCGCCGACACCCGACGGGCACGCGCGCGTGAGCGCGTCGCCGCCCTCAACGACCGCGAACGCGAGGTCGCCGTCGCCGTCGGCCAGGGCCTGTCCAACGCCGAGATCGCCGCCGCCCTCTACATGAGCGTCGCCACGGTCAAGACCCACGTCTCCCGCGTGCTGGCCAAGCTCGACCTCAACAACCGGGTGCAGATCGCGTTGTTGGCGTACGACGCGGGGCTGCTGGAACAGTCCGCGGAATCCGAGCCGGACGGGCACTAGACGCGGTCACCGGGCGTTGACGGTGTGAAGGGGGAGTCCATGACCGAAGCAGTGATCGATCTCGGGGAGTACGGCGACGCGTTCCGTGTCGACCCGCACCCCGTGTACGCCGAGTTGCGCGGCCTCGGCCCGGTGCACCGGGTGCGACCGCCCGGCTCCGACGCCGGCTACTCGACCTGGCTCGTCGTCGGGCACGTGGAGGCGCGCGCGGCACTCGCCGATCCGAGGCTGTCCAAGGACGGCCGCAGAATCGGCATGGTGTTCGACGACGAGGAGCTGATCGGCCGCCATCTGCTGGGCAGTGACCCGCCCGAGCACACCCGGCTGCGTGGGCTCGTCTCCCGCGCCTTCACCATGCGCCGGGTCGAGCAACTGCGGCCCAGGATCCAGGAGATCACCGACGACCTCCTCGAGACGATGCTGCCGCACGGCCGCGCCGACCTGGTGCAGGCCCTCGCCTACCCGCTGCCGATCACCGTCATCTGCGAGCTCCTCGGCGTACCCGAGATGGACCGCGCGGAGTTCCGGAAGCTGTCCACGGAGGTCGTGGCACCCACCAGCGCGGAGAGTTCGTACGACGCCGTCCTGCGTCTCGGCGAGTACCTGACGGAGCTGATCGAGGACAAGCGGTGCGCCGGACCGAGCGACGACCTGCTCGGCGACCTCATCCGCACCACCGCCGAGGACGGCGACCGGCTCTCCCCGTCGGAACTGCGCGGCATGGCCTTCCTGCTGCTGATCGCGGGCCACGAGACCACGGTCAACCTCATCACCAACGGCGTGCACGCCCTGCTCACCCATCCGGACCAACTCGCCGCCCTGCGCGCCGACATGAGCCTGATCGACGGCGCGGTCGAGGAGACGCTGCGCTATGAGGGCCCGGTGGAGAATGCGACGTTCCGGTTCGCCGCCGAGCCCCTGGAGATAGCGGGACGGGCCATAGCCGAGGGCGACCCGGTGATGATCTGCCTGAGCGCGGCCGACCGCGACGACTCCCGCTATCCGGCGCCGGACCGCTTCGACATCCGCCGCGACCCCCGCGGCCACCTCGCTTTCGGTCACGGCATCCACTACTGCCTGGGCGCCCCGCTGGCCCGCCTGGAGGCCCGCACGGCGATCCGGACCCTGCTGGACCGGGCCCCGGCCCTCGCGCTCGCCGGGCCCGCCGGGGAGTGGCTGCCGGGAATGCTGATCAGAGGAGTGCGGAGCCTGCCGGTGCGGTGGTAGGGCTTGGCGGGGCTGTCGGTGGGTGTGCTGGAGTGAGGTCGATCGGGCGGGACGGGTTCAGAACGCGGCCGCGCTCGCGCCGCCCGGGATCTCCGCCAGCCGTACGGCCCTGCGCTCGCGCCGGGACACCTCGCACGCTTCGGCGACCCGTAGCGCCTGCAACGCCTCGCGCCCGTCGCAGGGGTTCGCTCGCTCGCCTCTGACCACCTCGATGAACGCGGCCAGCTCGGCCTCGTAGGCCGGACCGAAGCGCTCCAGGAACCCCGTCCACGGCTTGTCCGCCGCAGGTGGCCCGGTGGGCTCGGTGGACGCGATGGGTGTCCGGTCGTCCAGACCCACCACGACCTGGTCCAGTTCCCCGGCGAGCTCCATGCGCACGTCGTACCCGGCCCCGTTGAGCCGTGTCGCCGTGGCCGTCGCGAGGGTCCCGTCGTCCAGGGTGAGCACGGCCGCCGCGGTGTCGACGTCCCCCGCGGCCCGGAACATCGGCGGACCGGCGTCGGACCCGGCGGCGTACACGTCGACGATCTCGTGCCCGGTCACCCAGCGCAGGATGTCGAAGTCGTGGATCAGGGTGTCCCGGTACAGCCCGCCGGACAGCGGCAGCCACTCGACCGGCGGCGGCGCCTGGTCGGAGGTCAGCGCCCGCACGGTGTGCAGCCGTCCGAGCCGTCCCGAGCGCACCGCCTCGCGCGCGCCCGTGTAGCCCGCGTCGAAGCGGCGCTGGAAGCCCATCTGGAGAACCGTCCCGGCGGTCTCCACCTCGGCGATGGCGTGCAGCGTGCCGGGCAGGTCGAGTGCGATGGGCTTCTCGCAGAACACCGGCAGTCCCGAGCGCGCCGCCCGGCCGATCAGCTCGGCATGGGCCGAGGTCGCCGTAGTGATCACCACGGCGTCCACGCCCCATTTGAAGATCTCGTCGACCCCAGGGGCCGCGGTCTCCCCGAGGCGGTGCGCGAGCTCCTGGGCCCGTGCTCCGTCCGCGTCCGTGAGGATTAAGGAACCGACCTCCCGATGGCGGCTGAGCGTGTTCGCATGAATGGTGCCGATGCGGCCCGTCCCTATGACCCCGATGCGCATGTGAACAAAGTGTGGTCGGGAACCCCCTGCTGTCAATCTGTATGTCCGGACAATCTGACTACACGACTTCCCGTCAACAACGCACGGAGCTACGCTCGGGCCCGTGCCGAAACCAGGAGTGGACCCGACCGTGACGCTCGAGCTCAGTGTGGACCGCAGCAGCCCGGTGCCGTTGTACTTCCAGCTGTCCCAGCAGTTGGAGGCCGCGATCGAGCACGGGACGCTCACCCCCGGCAGCCTGCTGGGCAACGAGATCGAGCTCGCCGCCCGGCTCGGCCTGTCCCGGCCCACCGTGCGCCAGGCCATCCAGTCGCTCGTCGACAAGGGCCTGCTGGTCCGGCGCCGCGGAGTCGGCACCCAGGTCGTGCACAGCCAGGTCAAGCGCCCTCTGGAGCTCAGCAGCCTCTACGACGACCTGGAGGCGGCCGGTCAGCGCCCCGCCACCAAGGTCCTCGTCAACACCGTCGTCGCCGCCACCGCCGAGATCGCCGCGGCACTGGGCGTCGCCGAGGGCAGCGACGTACACCGGGTGGAACGCCTGCGCATGGCCCACGGCGAGCCGATGGCGTACCTCTGCAACTACATTCCCCCGGCCCTCCTCGACCTGGACACCGCCCAGCTGGAGGCCACCGGCCTGTACCGCATGATGCGCGCGGCGGGCATCACCCTGCACAGCGCCCGCCAGTCCATCGGCGCGAGAGCGGCCACGCAGGCGGAGGCGGAACGCCTGGCCGAGGAGGCGGGCGCCCCCCTGCTCACCATGCAACGCGTCACGTTCGACGACACGGGCAGAGCGGTCGAGTACGGCACGCATACATATCGCCCCACTCGCTACTCATTCGAATTCCAGCTCCTGGTGCGCCCGTAAGGGGCGCGGGGAACGGCGGGACCAGCCACGAACCGTCCGCACCCGGCAAATAACGCACGTCTCCCCATTGCTCCCCCGTACAGCACTCGATGTCACGGTGAGGCAGAATCGGGGCCGATGAGCACCTACGGCAACTTCAGCGCCCCCATAGGCTCCCGCCGCGCCCCCGCCCTGCGGACCGTCGGCACGCGGGAACGCCGCTCACACCTGACCGCACCCCGCGTGCCGACGGTGGGCATCGACATCGGCGGCACCAAGGTCATGGCGGGTGTCGTCGACGCCGACGGCAACATCCTGGAGAAGGTCCGCACCGAGACCCCGGACAAGTCCAAGAGCCCCAAGGTCGTCGAGGACACCATCGTCGAACTGGTCCTGGACCTGTCCGACCGCCACGACGTGCACGCGGTCGGCATCGGCGCGGCCGGCTGGGTCGACGCCGACCGCAACCGTGTGCTGTTCGCACCTCACCTGTCCTGGCGCAACGAGCCGCTGCGCGACCGCATCGCCGGCCGCCTCGCGGTCCCCGTGCTGGTGGACAACGACGCGAACACCGCGGCCTGGGCCGAGTGGCGCTTCGGCGCGGGGCGTGGCGAGGACCACCTCGTCATGATCACGCTCGGCACCGGCATCGGCGGCGCCATCCTGGAGGACGGCCAGGTCAAGCGAGGCAAGTACGGTGTCGCCGGCGAGTTCGGTCACATGCAGGTCGTCCCCGGCGGCCACCGCTGCCCGTGCGGCAACCGCGGCTGCTGGGAGCAGTACAGCTCCGGCAACGCGCTGGTCAGGGAGGCCAGGGAGCTGGCCGCCGCGGACTCCCCGGTGGCGTACGGGATCATCGAGCACGTCAAGGGCAACATCGCCGACATCACCGGTCCGATGATCACCGAGCTGGCCCGTGACGGCGACGCCATGTGCATCGAGCTGCTCCAGGACATCGGCCAGTGGCTCGGCGTCGGCATCGCGAACCTCGCGGCCGCCCTGGACCCGTCCTGCTTCGTCATCGGCGGCGGCGTCAGCGCGGCCGACGACCTGCTGATCGGCCCCGCCCGGGACGCCTTCAAGCGCCAGCTCACCGGCCGCGGCTACCGCCCCGAGGCCCGCATCGCCCGCGCCCAGCTCGGCCCCGAGGCCGGCATGGTCGGCGCCGCCGACCTCGCCCGCCTGGTCGCCCGCCGCTTCCGGCGTGCCAACCGGCGCCGGGTGGAGCGGCACGAGCGCTACGAACGGTACGTGGAGGCCCGCCGTACGTCCCGGGACACCGCATGACGGCATCCTTGCCGCACCAGACCTCGGCGCCCCCCGGTGAGCCGGAGCGGCCCACCGAGGACCGCCGTCACAAGATCCGCCGCCGGGCGATCACGCTGCTCATCATCGGTCTGCTCATCGGCGTCCCGGCCGGCTATCTGGTGATCTCCGCCAACCAGAGCCGCGACAGCGGCAAGGACAAAGAGGCGAAGTACTCGGCCACGGGACTCACGCCCGGCTGGCCGTCCAAGGTCCAGCGCCGCCTCTACCAGGTGCCGGTCCCGCACCCCGCGGACCTGGTCGCCTCCTACGAGACCAACAACTGGAAGACCAGCCGCCTCTACGTCAAGTTCCGGACGACGGACGCCGGTCTGGCCGCCTTCCTCACCGGCATGGGTGTCAGCCGTGCCGACCTGAAGAAGGGCGACATCTCCATCAGCGAACGCGACCAGAAGGTCAGCGGCTGGCGGTTCGACGGACCGCGTTCCTGGTGGGGCCTGACCCACTCCCAGAAGGACCCGGCGCCCACCCAGGACGTCATGGTCAACCTGACCGTGCCGAACGCCCCGAAGGTGTACGTCGTCTCGCGCACGGTCCCCTGATCCGGTCGCCGGAGCCGATTGTCAGACCCCGCCCGTAGAGTCGAAGACGAGTGATCCGACATGCGGGCGGGAGGTGACAGGACGTATGAGCGACAGCGCCGTGGTGGCCGAGCGCACGGATGTGCAGCAGGGGGCGGCTGTCTCCGTCCGGCTCGCAGCCGTCTTCCTGCCCGCACCACTTCCCCGGGAGGGGCGGATCGCCTTCTGGGATCCCGAGGGCGCGCCCCTGCCGGCCGAGAGCCCCCAGGCCGACGCCCCGCCGCTCGAGCGCACCGAGCTCACTGTCGTACGACCGCACGGAGCGGGAGTCCGACGTCGCACCGCCCCCGCCCTCTCGCTCCCGGTCGGCGCGGCCCTTCCGCTGCTCGTCCGGGCCCGGCGCGATCCCGCCGCCCATCCCGCCACGGCCTGCTGGGGCGCGGCCGCCCTGCACGCGCTGCGGCTGACCGCCCGCGGCCGCCTGCTCCCCGGACTCACCGCCACCGGCCACGACGCCTGGCGGGCCGGACCGCTGGACCCGGACGACATCGCCCACCTCCGTGCCGTCGCGGCCGCCCTGCCCCACGAGGGCCACGCGGTCCCGCTGCCCGGCCCCGGCCCGCTCCGGCTGCCGGAACCAGAAGCACTGATGCGCTCCTTCCTGGACGCGGTCGCCGACACCCTGCCCCGCACCCCCGCCGCACCGTTCGCCTCCGGCAAGCCCTTCGCGGCCCGCGCACCCCAGCGGCTGCCGCACGCCCACGACTGGGCCGCGGAGGTCGCCGCCGGCATGGACGCGGGCGTGCGGATCTCGCTCCGCCTGGACCTGTCGGCGTACCACCTGTTCAACGCCGACACCGACGGTGCACGCAGCGCGGGCGCCGCGATCGTCCAGGTGCACAGCCTCGCCGACCCGACCCTCGTGGCCGACGCGGCGGCCCTGTGGGCGGGGGACGCCGACGCCGTCTTCGGACCACGCGCACGCGTCGACGCGGCCCTCGCGGTGCGGCGCGCCGCCCGGGTGTGGCCGCCCCTGGACCGGCTCTCCGAGCAGGACGTACCCGATGTGCTGGCCCTGTCCGACGAGGAGTTGGGCGACCTGCTCGGCGTGGCAACGCCCCGGCTCGCGGCTGCCGGAGTCGCGGTCCACTGGCCGCGGGACCTGGCGCAGGACCTCACCGCGGCGGCGGTGGTACGACCCGCGCCGGGCTCGGCGACCGACGGCACCGGCTTCTTCGAGAGCGAGGAACTCCTCCAGTTCCGCTGGCAGTTGGCGCTCGGCGGCGACCCGCTCAGCGAGGCCGAGATGGACGCGCTGGCCGAGGCCCACCGCCCCGTCGTACGCCTCAGGGACCAGTGGGTGCTGGTCGACCCCGCTCTCGTCCGCAAGGCCCGCAAGCGTGAACTGGGCCTGCTCGACCCGGTCGACGCGCTCTCCGTCGCCCTCGCCGGCAGCGCCGAGGTCGACGGAGAGACGGTGGAGGCGGTGCCGGTCGGCGCGCTCGCCGCCCTGCGCGAGCGCCTGACGACCGGAGTCCACCCCGCCGAACCGCCCGCGGGCCTGCACGCCACCCTCCGCGACTACCAACTCCGCGGCCTGGCCTGGCTGGACCTCATGACCTCCCTGGGCCTCGGCGGCTGCCTCGCCGACGACATGGGACTCGGCAAGACGATCACCGTCATCGCCCTGCACCTGCGCCGGGCGCGCCGTGAGCCGACCCTCGTCGTCTGCCCGGCCTCGCTCCTGGGCAACTGGCAGCGCGAGATCACCCGGTTCGCGCCCGGCGTCCCCGTCCGCCGTTTCCACGGCACCGACCGCAGTCTGGACGACCTCGACGGCGGCTTCGTCCTCACCACGTACGGCACCATGCGGGCGGCCGCGGCGAGGCTGGCCGAGCAGCGCTGGGGCATGGTCGTTGCGGACGAGGCCCAGCACGTGAAGAACCCGTACTCCGCGACCGCGAAGGCCCTGCGCACCATTCCGTCGCCCGCGCGCGTGGCCCTGACCGGCACACCGGTCGAGAACAACCTCTCCGAGCTGTGGGCACTGCTCGACTGGACGACCCCCGGACTCCTCGGCCCCCTGAAGTCCTTCCGCGCCCGCCACGCGCGCGCGGTGGAGAACGGCGAGGACGAGGAGGCGGTGACCAGGCTGGCGAGGCTGGTGCGGCCCTTCCTCCTGCGCCGCAAGAAGTCCGATCCCGGCATCGTCCCCGAGCTGCCGCCCAAGACGGAGACGGACCATCCGGTCCCCCTCACGCGCGAACAGGCCTCGCTGTACGAGGCGGTGGTGCGCGAGTCGATGCTGGCGATCGAGACGGCGCAGGGCATCGCGCGCAGGGGCCTGGTGCTGAAGTTGCTGGGGGCGCTGAAGCAGATCTGCGACCACCCCGCGCTGTATCTGAAGGAGGAGGTCCCGCCGACGGCCGGCGAGCGGCTGGTCGCCCGCTCGGGCAAACTGGCCCTGCTGGACGAGCTGTTGGACACCCTGCTGGCCGAGGACGGCTCCGCGCTCGTCTTCACGCAGTACGTGGGGATGGCCCGGCTGATCACCGCCCACCTCGCCGCCCGCGCGGTCCCGGTGGACCTGCTGCACGGCGGTACGCCGGTGCCGGAGCGCGAGCGCATGGTGGACCGCTTCCAGAGCGGCGCGATTCCGGTCCTCGTCCTGTCGTTGCGGGCGGCGGGCACCGGCCTCAACCTCACCCGCGCGGGCCATGTCGTCCACTTCGACCGCTGGTGGAACCCGGCCGTCGAGGAACAGGCCACCGACCGCGCGTACCGCATCGGCCAGACCCAGCCCGTCCAGGTCCACCGCCTCATCACCGAGGGCACCGTGGAGGACCGCATCGCAGAGATGCTGGAGTCCAAGCGCGCCCTCGCCGACGCGATCCTCGGCTCCGGCGAGTCCGCCCTCACGGAACTCACCGACCGCGAGCTGTCCGACCTGGTCTCGCTCCGGAGGCAGTCATGACCCCCGGCCCCGCCGACGAGGTCCGCCGTGCCCTGCGAGCGGCACGGGAGCGGGCGAGCCGGGAGGGGACGGAGGAGACGGGCGGGCAGACGGTCACCGGGGCGGACGGCGGCGAAGCGCAGGAGGCGGGCGGCTCCGCGGCGCAGGGGACGGGGGGCCTCGCTGCCGAGGGGGTCGGTAGTTTCGCGGCGCGGGGCGCGGGGGGTCTTGAGGGCGACGGGGCCGGCAATCCGGCTGCGAAGGACGCCGGTGGCCTCGTGGCCGAAGGGGCGAACCGCTCGGCGGCCGAGAGCGCGGCTCACCGGGCGCACGCAGAGGCCGATGAGCCGGGGACACCGGGCGGACAGGACACGGAGGGCGCGGCGCCCGAGAACGCCGTGCCCGACCCCGCCCCGCCCGAGGCCCGCCCAGGTGACGCGGCCCGCGCGGCCCTACGGGAAGCTGTCGCGGCCCGGCACGCGTCGAGTGCGGAAACGGACGTCGACTCGGGTCGGCTTGACACGGGCACTACCTCCGCGGCTTCCGCCGGCTCCCCGGACGGGGAAACGCATCAGGGCGCCGAGCCGGCTCCGCCTGCCCCGGCCGTCCACGACGCCGCATCCGGGCAGCCCGAGGCGCGCCCTGCGGATGCTGCCCGCGAAGCGCTGCGTACAGCACGCAAGAGGCGGGCGGCCGCCGAGGCCGCACTCGCGGGTCGGTCGCGTCGTACCGCTCAGGCCGCGTCCCGGGACCGAAGCCCCGCACCGCGTCCAGCCGCCGGCGCCCGGGCGCGAGACGTACGGGAGTTGCTGGCCGACGCGTTCCGGATGCCCGACGACGTGGACCTGCCGGGCGCGAGCCCCGAGGACAACGACGGTATGCGGCAGGGGAGTTCCGTTCCACGGCCACCCGCCGCCGAGGACAGCTCCCCGAGCACCGGCAACCCATTCGGCACGGCTCCGGCGGGCTCGCCCGGCGACGCCCCCACGGACACCGGCGATGACCAGAACTGGCTCCTCCCGGCACCCGCACCCGTGCCGACCCCGGCCTCCCCGCACCGCCCCCACTCCATGGCCGCCCCCAACCGGGACAACGACCTGCGTCGCACCTTCCCCGCCTTCCCTCCCCGGACCTCCGAGGACGCCCGGTTCGCCGCCACCTGGTGGGGCAACGCCTGGGTCTCCGCGCTGGAGGAGGGCGCGCTGGACGCCAAGCGGCTTGCGCGGGGCCGGAGTTATGCCGAGCAGGGACACGTGGACGCGATCACCGTGACGCCGGGGCTGGTGCTCGCCTATGTGCAGGGGAGCCGCCCCCGGCCGTACCGCGTGCAGGTGCGGTTGCGGACGCTCGACGATGCCGACTGGGACCGGTTCCTGGACCTCGCCGCCGACCGGACCGGACACATCGCCGCACTCCTCGACAAGGAGATGCCTCAGGCGCTGGCCGAGTGCGGAGTGCCGTTGCTCCCTGGTCCGGGCGATCTCGAACCGCAGTGCAGCTGCCCCGACCGAGGCCACCCCTGCAAGCACGCCGCCGCCCTCTGCTACCAGACGGCACGCCTGCTCGACGCCGACCCCTTCGTCCTGCTCCTGCTGCGCGGCCGGGGCGAACGGGAACTGCTCGACGCCCTGTCCCGCCTCAGCGCCGCCCGCGCGGCCCGTGCCGCCCAGGAGCAGGAACCGGCGCCACTGCCCGGCGTACGGGCCAGTGAAGCCCTCGCGCCCCGCCGACTCCCGCCGCTTCCCGCCCCGTTGCCCGCCCCCGCGCACCCCGAGCAGCCCCCGGCCTACCCCGCGTCCCCGGGCGGCCCCGACCCCTTCGCCCTGGATCAGCTGGCCACCGACGCCGCCGCCCGCGCCCACGCTCTGCTCGGCACCGCCCGCGACCCGGTGGGCGAACTCACCCTGTGGCAGGACGCGGTACGCCTCGCCGCCGCCCGCCCCGGTTCCGGACTCACCGCCGGCACCCGAGCCCTCTACGCCTCCCTCGCCGCCGCCACCGACCGCACCCCGGCCGATCTGGCCCGCGCGGTCGCCGCCTGGAGACAGGGCGGGATCGAAGGACTCGCCGTCCTCGAAGAACCCTGGGACCCACCGGCCGGCCGCTTCGACCGCGCCCGCCCCCTCCTCCTCGCCGCCGACCTCCCCGCCTTCCGCCCCTGGCACAACCACCTCACCCATCCCCGCGGCCACATCCAACTCCGCCTCGGCCGCGACGGCCTGTGGTACGCCTACGAGTCCGAACCGGGCCACGACGACTGGTGGCCCCGCGGCACCCCCGACCTGGACCCGGTAGGCGCCCTCACGGGCCTGGGCACACCGACCGCCCTCTGACCCGACCGACGCCCATGTCCCGGTCCCCTCCGCGCCGACTGTCTCCCCGAGCCCGGACCGTTCCAGCCGACCGCTGTCCTGTGGGTCAGGGTCACCGTCCCAGCCCTGGACCCGTGGACCTGTCCGCCCCGATCGCCGGTGGCGGAACTTTCTCCGGCGAGTTCGGCGCGGCGGGTCAGGGCACTGCGGGGCCAACGGTGTCGGCCAGGGCACCGTCCCACTCGGCCGCACCCGGAACGGCCCCCGCCTGGATCTGTCCCGCCGGCTCTGTCTGACCGCGCCTGATCGAGGCCCGGCCCGACCGATGCCACGTACGCCCTCGCCCTGACACCCCCCGGCTCGATTTCCATCGGCAGATCGACAGATCGACAGATCGATGAGATCGAGGGATCGACAGTGCTCACGGACCGGCGACCGCCCCCGCCCGGGGCGTACACCTTCCCCCCGCGCCGGCGACTCCACGGCCCGCGGCCGCCCCCGGCGCCACCCCTCCCCAACACCCACGGGCTCAGGGCCGTCTCTCCGACCCCGCAGTCCGACACCCCGTGAAGGCCGTGTGAGAGTGCGGCGATGATGTTCGGGAGCCGGGTGTGGGGGACAGGGGCCCAGGGTCCGAAACGTAAGAAAAGACGGTTAGCGTGGGGGCCGTGAGTGAGACGAAGACCCCCGCCCTCCAGTACCGCTTCGACGGCCCGGAAGACGCCCCGGTCCTCATCCTGGGGCCGTCGCTCGGGACCACGTGGCACATGTGGGACCGGCAGGTCCCGGAGCTGGTCAAGCAGTGGCGCATCTTCCGGTTCGACCTGCCGGGGCACGGCGGCTCGCCCGCCTACCCGGCGGGCTCGGTCCGCGATCTCACCGACCGGCTGCTCGCCACGCTCGACCAGTTCGGCGTGCAGCGCTTCGGCTACGCGGGCTGCTCGCTGGGCGGCGCGGTCGGCATGGAGCTGGCGCTGCGCCACCCGGAGCGGCTCGCCTCGCTCGCGCTGATCGCCGCCTCGCCCCGCTTCGGCACGGCCGACGAGTTCCGCCAGCGCGGAGTGATCGTACGGACGAACGGGCTCGATCCCATCGCCCGCGCCTCGCCCGACCGCTGGTTCACCTCCGGGTTCGCCGCCGCCCAGCCCGCGATCACCGAGTGGGCCGTGCAGATGGTGCGCACCACCGACCCGGGCTGCTACATCGCGGCCTGCGAGGCGCTCGCCGCGTTCGACGTGCGGGCCGACCTCGCGAGGGTCGGTGTGCCGACCCTCGTCCTCGTCGGCTCCGACGACCAGGTCACCGGCCCCGCCGAGGCCCGCACCCTGGTCGCGGGCATTCCGGACGCACGGCTCGCCGTCGTGCCCGGCGCCTCCCACCTGGTGCCGGTCGAGCAGCCGGCGGCCGTCACCGACCTGCTGGTCAGACACTTCTCCACCGCGTGGCAGCCCGCCTTCGACTCGGCCACCGGCCAGACCGCGATCCCCGCGACCCCGCTCCAGGCGGTCCTGACGGCCGCGCCGCCGCAACCGGTGCCGATCGCCGAGATCGCCCCGGCCGTCCCCGCCCCCCAGTCAGGGACCCGTCCCGACCCGTACGACGCCGGCATCAAGGTGCGCCGTGAGGTGCTCGGCGACGCGCACGTGGACCGGGCGCTCGCGCAGGCCGACGAGTTCTCCGGTGACTTCCAGGAGTTCGTGACCCGCTACGCCTGGGGCGAGATCTGGGACCGGCCCGGCCTCGACCGCCGCTCGCGCAGCTGCGTCACCCTCACCGCCCTGGTCGCGGGCGGACATCTGGACGAGCTCGCCTTCCACACCCGGGCCGCCCTGCGCAACGGCCTCACTCCGTCCGAGATCAAGGAGGTGCTCCTCCAGGCGGCCGTGTACTGCGGTGTCCCCGCGGCCAACAGCGCGTTCAAGGTGGCCCAGCAGGTGATCCGCGAGGAGACCACCCCCACCGAGTGAGCCGGGCGCTTCGCCCAGAGGCAGGATGGACCCATGAAGCTCACGAAGATGTCGCACTCCTGTGTCCGTCTGGAGAAGGACGGACAGACGCTCGTCCTCGACCCCGGCGCCTTCAGCGAGGAGGACGCCGCCCTCGGCGCGGACGCGATCCTCGTCACGCACGAACACCTGGACCACTTCAGCGAGGAGCGGCTGCGGACGGCCCTGGACGCCAACCCGGCCGCGGAGATCTGGACGCTGAAGTCGGTCGCCGAGAAGATCTCCACCGCGTTCCCGGGCCGCGTGCACACCGTCGGCCACGGCGACACCTTCACCGCCGCCGGTTTCGACGTCCAGGTCCACGGCGAACTGCACGCCGTGATCCACCCGGACATCCCGCGCATCACCAACGTCGGCTACCTCGTCGACGGCGGCCGCATCTTCCACCCCGGCGACGCCCTCACCGTCCCCGACCACGCAGTCGAGACGCTGATGCTTCCCGTCATGGCCCCCTGGAGCAAGATCTCCGAGGTCATCGACTACGTCCGTGAGGTCAAGCCCCAGCGCGCCTACGACATCCACGACGCCCTCCTCACGGACCTCGCGCGCCCGGTCTACGACAACCAGATCGGCGCCCTCGGCGGCGCGGAACACCTGCGGCTGCAGCCGAGGGAGAGCACGGCACTCTGACTGTCAGTGCCGCCCGGTAGGTTGTCGGGCATGCGCATCGCGACCTGGAACGTCAACTCGATCACCGCCCGTCTCCCGAGGCTGCTGGCCTGGCTGGAGAGCACCGGCACCGATGTGCTGTGCCTCCAGGAGGCCAAGATCGCCGAGGAGCAGTTCCCGTTCGACCAGCTGCGCGAGGCGGGCTACGAGGCGGCGGTGCACGCGACCGGCCGGTGGAACGGCGTGGCGGTGATCACCCGAGTGGGCCTGGAGGACGTCGTCAAGGGCCTGGCGGGCGACCCGGGCTACGACGGCGCCCCGGAGCCCCGCGCCATCTCCGCGACCTGCGGCCCGGTCCGCGTCTGGTCGGTCTACGTGCCGAACGGCCGCGAGGTCGACCACCCGCACTACGCCTACAAGCTCCAGTGGTTCGAGGCCCTGAGGGCCGCCGTGGCGCGCGACGCCGCGGGCAGCCGCCCCTTCGCGGTCCTGGGCGACTACAACGTGGCGCCGACGGACGACGACGTCTACGACGTGGCCGCCTTCGAGGGCCTCACCCACGTCACCCCGGCCGAGCGCGCGGCCCTCGCCTCCCTGCGCGAGGCGGGCCTGTCGGACGTGGTCCCGCGGCCCCTCAAGTACGACCACCCGTTCACGTACTGGGACTACCGCCAGCTCTGCTTCCCCAAGAACCGCGGCATGCGCATCGACCTGGTGTACGGCAACGAGTCCTTCGCGAAGGCCGTCACCGACGCGTACGTCGACCGTGAGGAGCGCAAGGGCAAGGGCGCGTCCGATCACGCGCCGGTGGTCGTGGACCTGGACGTCTAGACCTCACGGCAGGGACGAAAGGTGCATCGTGCCGCCAAGGGGACATCGGCGGCACGTCACCGCACCCTGCGCGGAGTCGGTGTGAAGTCGGCCGGAAACGAGGGCCCGCGCGCCTGTGGTGCATGCGGCCGGGTGAGTGACACGCTGGGCGTATGAAGATCCCTTTTCTGGGCGGCCGGAGTGAGAAGCCCGGAACCCGCGACCCCGAGGGCATCGCCGAACTCCTCTCCGAGTGCGAGCTCCTGCGCTCCCACGCGTCCCGTTCAGGTGTCCGACTGGACGACACGGCAGCCTCGTTGGAGGCGCTCGATCAGCTGGTGCCGGGCTGGCGCGACGACGAGGAGATCCTGCTCTGGCTCGGAAACGACGCCGGGCTCTACCTGGGCACGGTCATCGTGCGGACCGTCCCCGGAGCGACCTGGGATCTGCGCTCGGACGGCCAGCCCGTGATCCGGCTGGAATCCGGCCGGGAGTTCGACGTCGTGGCCTCCGGACACGAGTGGGCCGCGAGCGGGGTGCCCGAGCTGTCCCAGCTCTACGCGGAAGTCGCCGAGGAGTGAAACCATGGCCGTAAGCGCGGCGTAAATACGGCTTATGACCGAAAAGTGCGTGTCGTTCCTCAAGTGTGATCTTGCCTCGATAAGTTGCGGCAACCACGACACAGCTGAGAGTGGGTAGGGCTGGGTATGGCCGTTGTCGATCCGTTGATCGAACTGCGTGACGTCAACAAGTACTACGGTGAGCTGCATGTCCTGCAGGACATCAACCTCACCGTCGGCAAGGGGGAGGTGGTCGTGGTCATCGGCCCTTCGGGGTCGGGCAAGTCCACGCTCTGCAGGACGATCAACCGCCTGGAGACCATCAAGTCCGGTTCCATCACGCTCGACGGGCAGCCGCTGCCCGAGGAGGGCAAGGCCCTCGCGAAGCTCCGTGCCGAGGTCGGCATGGTTTTCCAGTCCTTCAACCTGTTCGCCCACAAGACGGTCCTGCAGAACGTCTCGCTGGCCCAGGTCAAGGTCCGGGGGCGCAAGAAGGAGCAGGCCGACCGTCGCTCCCGCGAACTCCTCGACCGGGTGGGCCTCGCCGACCAGGCCGACAAGTACCCGGCCCAGCTCTCCGGCGGCCAGCAACAGCGCGTGGCCATCGCCCGTGCCCTCGCCATGGAGCCCAAGGCCCTGCTCTTCGACGAGCCCACCTCGGCCCTCGACCCGGAGATGATCAACGAGGTGCTGGAGGTCATGCGTCAACTGGCCCAGGAGGGCATGACCATGGTCGTCGTCACCCACGAGATGGGCTTCGCACGCTCGGCCGCCAACCGCGTGGTGTTCATGGACGACGGCCGTATCGTCGAGGACCGGGCCCCCGACGACTTCTTCACCAACCCCGACAGCGAGCGCGCCAGGGACTTCCTCTCCAAGATCCTCAAACACTGAGAGGAGGCGCGGCCTTGTCCTTGAACCTCGACTACGATGGTCCGCTCCTCCCCACGGTGACGGCGACCGAGCCCTCAGGGCCGCCGCTGCCGGGTTGGGGGTCCCCCCACGGCCCTTGAACCGCAGGGGGCGGCAGTCACAGAGCCATACCCGCCCGGCGCCGGCCGGAGATCACTGCTCGCGCAGCGGAATCGACACGTACGACGGGTCGTTCGACGGCGAGGAGAAGGTCAGCTGGGCGCCGGACGGGTTGTGCTCGATGTAGAGCGGGTCGACCGTGTCGACCACCATGGCCAGCCGGTGCCCTGCCGGGACGTCGTAGGCCGTGGAGAACAGCTCCAGGTCGACGCCGATCGGCTTCCCGGGCGTCTGCCCGTGGAAGGTGTAGGGCGCGTGGGAGACCAGCTTGCCGAGGCCGAGCGGCCCCACGTCGTAGAGGTAGGCGACGAGGGTGCCGCTCTCCTTGGTGGGCGTCACCGTGGTGTGCAACGTCGCGGTTCCGCGCACGTGTTGGGCGGTCGGGTACTTCTCCGACTGCCATACGGCGGCCCAGCGGCGGGGGAGCAGGGGGATCGAGGCGACCGGGGGAGCCTGGGCGATCTGGTCGAGGATGCTGGACAGGAAGACGATCCCGCCGTCGGCGCCCGAGTCGACGTTGGTGTGGATCGTGGTCGTGCCCGTAAGGGCGATCTTCTTGCGGGTCGCGCCGACCGACTTCCAGTCCGGGTAGCCCTCGTAGCCGCCGGTGGAACGGGACTTGAGCAGGACCGGCTCCTCGCGGTCGATCCCGTTGTCCACGCCCTTGAGGTAGTGGTCGAACCAGCGCTCGGTGTCGGTCCACACGTCGTTGGGCAGACCGAACAGCCCGGTCAGCTCGGCGGTGGCGTGGTCGCCGGGACGGAACTCCAGTCTCTTCGGGCCGGTCAGCTTCTCGTAGAAGTCCGCGTACTGGTTGGGCGCGAAGACCGTGTCGCCCCACGCGTTGGCCATCATGACCGCCGCGCCGTTCTGGTTCAGCTGGTCCACATATGTGGCGGCCGAACGTTTCTTCCCCCAATCGATCATCTCTTGTTCCTTCGACAGGTTCGACGCGTAGAAGTTGTCGAAGATCTGCCGGATCTCGGCGCTCTGGCGGCCGGTGACGAGGCTCGCGCCGTCCAGCAGGGCCCCGGCCTGGACGTGCTGGGTGCGGCCGGAGTAGATCGAGTCGATCAGGTCGGCCCAGCCGCTGAGGGACGCGACGGCCTTGACGCGCTTGTCCTTGGCTGCGGTGAGCAGGCTGATGCCGGCGCCGTAGGAGACGCCCGCCATCCCGATGTGCCGTTCGTCCGCGGGGGTGTTGGCGAGCGCCCAGTCGATGACCCTGGACGCGTCGGCGGTGTCGGGAGGGCCCGCCACTTCTATCTCCCCGCCCGACTGCCAGAAGCCGCGGACGTTGTAAGTGACCACGACGTAGCCGGAGTTCGCGAGCTTCTGGGCCTGGGCGAGGTACTCGACCTGCGGCAGGCCCCAGCTCGTGGGCAGGACGAGCAGCGGGTAGCGCCGGGTGCCGTCGGCTCCGGCGGGCGAGATGACGTTCGCCTTGAGGACCGTGCCGCCGTCACCGGCGATGTCGACGAAGCGGATGGCGTCCGCCGCCTGGGCGGTGGGGGCGAGTCCGAGGGCGCTACCGGCGATCAGAGTCGCGGAGACGGCGCCCACGGTGGTCGTACGCAGGGCCTTGCGAGGGTGTCCCACGGGTCACTCCCTACTCGTGTCACTGCAAAGTGACCAGACGGTAACCTCGCCGCTTTACCGGAGGTAACCCGTCGGTAAGTTACGTGGGAGTAACGATTGTTGTGGTGTGAATCAATTCAGGAGGCGCGGTGGGAGTTGCGTGGAGCGGCGGATGCCGGAAGGGGGGTCTTGGCCTCCCGGGTCACGTCCGCGACCAGCTCCACGACGTCCGGCCCGTAGGCCCCGGAGTTGACCACCTTCAACAGCAGCACGAAGGTGCTGTCACCGTACTTGCGGGTCAACCGCTCCTGGTTGCGGGCCAGATAGCGGGTCGCGGCCTGGTTGGTGATCGCGGTCTGGCCGCAGAAGAGGAAGACCGGCCGGGCGCCGTTGCTCTGGTCGACGGTGAGCCGGCCGAGGAGCGCGTACTCGGTCGTGCCGACCTCCACCCGGTAGCGCTCGGTGCCGACCTGGAAGGCGCCGCGGTCGGGGCTCGGTTCGGCGTCCACGTTCACGCGGACGCCAGGCAGCAGGGACGAAAGGTGCGCGGCCATACGGCGGTTCGAGGCCGGTCCGCCCACGCAGAACTCGGTGCGCTCGCCGAAGCCCTGCCGTGCCGCGTCGTGCGGGAGGACCTGGGCGTGTGCGTTGCAGTCCTTGATGAGGGCGGCGAGTTCCAGGAGGGCGAACACGTCGTAGCGCATCACCGCGAGGTCCGGGCCGCTCGCGCCGCGGTTCACGACCAGGAGCGACTCGGAGTTGTCCGGCAGCCCGAAGAAGGCCTGCTTGCGGCGGAGCTTCCGCTTCCACAGATACGTCCGGGCGAGCCAGCCGAGCGCGGCACTGATGCCGGCCGCCACCACGCCCAGGACGATATTGCGCACGTCGTCAGTCATGTGCGCGCATGGTAGCGGGCCGACACGGTTGGTACGTACCGGTGTTCGAAGTGTGGCATTCGCATGACACCTGACCCGATGAGGGCTGTCGGGGCCCCGGTGATGTGGTTACGCTGCGCGGACGGTCCTGGCCTGGAGGTACGGATGCGTCGCCCTGTCGCACGGAAACTGTCGGTCCTGGCGGTCTCGGCCGCCGTGGTGTCGGTGGGGGCGGCAGCGCCGCCGCAATCCACCTCGGCACCCGAGAAAGTCCCCGTCGCCGTCGGCTACGGCGGCGCCGTCTCCAGCGTCGACGCGGACGCGTCCGCCGCGGGCATCGAGGTCCTGAGGAACGGCGGCAACGCGGTCGACGCGGCTGTGGCCACCGCCGCCGCGCTCGGCGTCACCGAGCCGTACTCCTCCGGCATCGGCGGGGGCGGCTACTTTGTCTACTACGACGCCAAGTCCCGCAAGGTCCACACGATCGACGGCCGCGAGACGGCACCGCTGACCGCCGACTCCGACCTCTTCCTCGAGAACGGCAAGCCGCTCGCCTTCGCCGACGCCGTCAGCAGCGGACTGAGCGTCGGCACCCCGGGCACGCCGGCCACCTGGGCCACGGCGTTGGACCAGTGGGGCAGCAGACCGCTCGGCAACGTCCTGAAGCCCGCCGAGCGGATCGCCCGTCAGGGCTTCGTCGTCGACGACACCTTCCGCTCGCAGACCGCGTCCAACGAGACGCGGTTCCGCTACTTCCCGGACACGGCGAAGCTGTTCCTCCCGGGCGGGCAGCTGCCGGCCGTCGGCTCCACCTTCAAGAACCCCGATCTCGCCCGCACCTACGCGGAGTTGGGCCGCAAGGGCGTCGGCGCGATCTACCACGGCGACCTCGGTGACGACATCGTCGACACCGTGAACAACCCGCCCGTGGATCCGGCCTCAGGGTGGAACGCGCGGCCGGGGGACCTGTCCGAGAAGGACCTCGCGGCCTACCGGGCCAAGCTCCAGAAGCCGACCAGCACCACGTACCGAGGGCTCGGCGTCTACTCCATCGCGCCCTCCTCCTCCGGCGGCACGACGGTCGGTGAGGCCCTCAACATCCTCGAGAACACCGACCTCTCGAAGGCCAGCGAGGTCCAGTACCTGCACCACTACATCGAGGCCAGCCGGATCGCCTTCGCGGACCGCGGGCGCTGGGTCGGCGACCCCGCCTTCGAGGACGTACCGACGAAGGAGCTGCTGTCGCAGCGGTTCGCCGACTCACGGGCCTGTCTGATCAAGGACGACGCGGTGCTCACGAGTCCGCTGGCGCCGGGGAACCCGCGCGATCCCGCGGCCTGCTCGGACGGGGGTACGGCGGCTCCGACGACGTACGAGGGGGAGAACACCACGCATCTGACGGTGGCAGACAAGTGGGGGAACGTCGTCGCCTACACGCTGACCATCGAGCAGACCGGTGGCAGCGCGATCACCGTGCCCGGGCGTGGGTTCATCCTCAACAACGAGCTGACGGACTTCTCCTTCGCTCCCGCCAACCCGGCTGTTCATGACCCGAATCTGCCCGGTCCCGGCAAGCGGCCGCGGTCCTCGATCTCGCCGACGATCGTGCTCGACCGGCACAACAAGCCCGTGGTGGCGCTGGGTTCGCCCGGCGGGGCGACCATCATCACCACCGTGCTGCAGGTGCTGACCGAGTTCGTGGATCGTGGGCTGCCGCTCGTGGACGCGATCGCCGCGCCTCGGGCGAGTCAGCGCAATGCCGCGCAGACCGAGCTGGAGCCGACGCTGTACAGCAGTGGGGTGCGGTCCCAGTTGGAGGCGATCGGGCACTCGTTCAAGCTGAATCCGGAGATCGGGGCGGCGACAGGCGTGCAGCGACTGCCGGGCGGGAAGTGGTTGGCGGCCGCTGAGACCGTCCGCCGGGGCGGCGGCTCCGCGCAAGTGGTGCACCCCGCGCCGTAGTGCCTACGCAGTCGCGGTGAACGTCAAGCCGCCTGACTCCGTGTCCACCGTCACCCGGCCGCCGTCCGCGATCCTGCCGTCCAGGAGGAGACGGGACAGTTGGTTGTCCACCTCCCGCTGGATCGTGCGGCGCAGCGGCCGGGCGCCGTACTCCGGCTGGTAGCCGCGTTCGGCGAGCCAGTCCACCGCGCTGTCGGTGAAGTCGACCGACACGCCCTGGGCGTGCAGCAGGCGGCGGGTCCGCTCCAGCAACAGCTTGGTGATCTCGCGGAGTTGATCGCCCGTCAGCTGCCGGAAGACGACGATCTCGTCGATGCGGTTCAGGAACTCGGGTCGGAAGTGCTCGCGCAGGGGGCGCATGATCCGCTCCCGGCGGGCCTCCTCGTCCGAGTCCGCTCCGCCCGGCCCGAAGCCGACGCCCGCGCCCTTGCGGGTGATCGCCTCCGAGCCCAGGTTGCTCGTCATCACGATCACGGTGTTGGTGAAGTCGACCGTGCGGCCCTGGGAGTCGGTCAGCCGTCCGTCGTCCAGGACCTGGAGGAGGATGTTGAACACGTCCGGGTGGGCCTTCTCCACCTCGTCCAGGAGCAGCAGCGAATAGGGGTGCCTGCGGACCACCTCGGTGAGCTGGCCCGCCTCCTCGTGGCCGACGTATCCAGGCGGGGCGCCCACCAGACGGCTGACCGTGTGCCGCTCCTGGTACTCGCTCATGTCCAGCCGGACCATGCGCTCCTCGCTGCCGAACAGGGACTCGGCGAGAGCGCGGGCCAGTTCGGTCTTGCCGACGCCCGTCGGGCCGAGGAAGAGGAAACTGCCGATCGGGCGGTCCGGGCTCGCGAGGCCCGCGCGGGAGCGCAGTACGGCGTCCGAGACGACCCGTACGGCCTCGTCCTGGCCGACCACCCGCTCGTGCAGGTGCTGCTCCAGGCCGAGCAGCCGGTCCTTCTCCTCCTCGGTGAGGCTGCTGACCGGGATGCCCGTCAGCCGGGACACCACCTGGGCGATGGCCTCCGCGGTGACCTCCAGGTTCTGGCCCTCGTCGGCCTCGTCGTGCCCGTTGGCCTCGCCGATGCGCTGCTTCAACTCCACGATACGGTCGCGCAGTTGGGTGGCCTGCTCGTACTGCTCGTCGGCGACCGCCTGGTCCTTGTCCCGGGTCAGCTGCTCGACCTCGCGCTCCAGGGCCCGTACGTCGGTGCCCTTGGTCCGCGCGCGAAGGCGTACCCGTGCCCCCGCCTGGTCGATGAGGTCTATCGCCTTGTCCGGCAGGCGGCGGTCGGGGAGATAGCGGTCGGACAGCTCCACGGCGGCGACCAGTGCCTCGTCGGTGTAGCGGACCTGGTGGTGGGCCTCGTAGCGGTCGCGCAGCCCGCGCAGGATCTCGATCGCGTCCCCCGCGGTGGGCTCCGGCACCAGGATCGGCTGGAAGCGGCGGGCCAGGGCCGCGTCCTTCTCGATCCTGCGGAACTCCTCCAGCGTGGTCGCGCCCACGATGTGCAGCTCGCCGCGGGCCAGGGCGGGCTTGAGGATGTTTCCGGCGTCCAGCGAGCCGCCCTCGCCGCCCCCGCCCGCGCCGACGACCGTGTGCAGCTCGTCGATGAAGACGATCAGCCGGTCGGAGTTGTCGCGGATCTCGCCCACGATGTTCGTCAGGCGCTCCTCGAAGTCGCCCCGGTAGCGGGTGCCGGCCACCACCCCGGTCAGGTCGAGGGCGAAGACCCGGCGCCCGGTCAGCACGTCGGGCACGTCCCCGTCGACGATCCGCTGGGCCAGGCCCTCCACGATGGCGGTCTTGCCGACCCCCGCGTCACCGATGAGCACCGGGTTGTTCTTGCCGCGCCGGGACAGCACCTCGATGGTCTGCTCGATCTCCTCGTCCCGTCCGATCACCGGGTCGATACGTCCCTGGCGGGCCAGGTCGGTGAGATCGCGGCCGTACTTGTCGAGCGTGGGCGTGCCCGTGCTGCGCGGTGCCTCGCCACGGGGCTGTCCGGGATCCGGGGCCGTCTCGGGAGGCAGACCGGTGGAGGAGAACCGCGCCGAGTTCAGGATGTGCCCGGCGGCCGAGTCGGGGTTCGCGGCCAGGGCGCTCAGGACGTGCTCCGGGCCGATGTAACCGGCGCCCCGGGCCCGGGCCAGGTCGTGTGCGTCCAGCAGGGCCCGCTTGGCGGCCGGGGTGAGGGACAGCGAGGTGGGTGGAGGGGCCTCCTCCGGCTGGTGCTGGACGGGGCCGGAGCGTTCGTCGATCTCCGAGGCGAGCGAGTCGGGATCGGCACCGGCCCGGCTCAGCAGGGTCCGGGTCGGCTCGGCGGCGAGCGCGGCCCGCAGCAGGTGCTGGGTGTCCAGATCCCGGCTGCCGTGCTCGGCGGCGTACTGGGCGGCGCCTCGCACCAGCTCCCGGGCCGGCTGGCTCAGCAGCTGGCCGATGTTGATCTGCCGGGGGCCTGGACGCGGTCCGCCGAAGAAACGGGCGAGAAACTCTCCGAAGGCGTCATAGCCTTCCGGTCCGCTGAATCCGCTGGTCATGGCGTTCCCATCCGGCATCCCCATGGGGGTCCCCCGGGCCGAGGCCGTTCGAGGACTGGGGGAGGGCCGGGGATGCCCTCGCTGATCGACGTGCCGGGGCCGGGTAACCCGGGTGTCAGCCGGTTACACCTTCGCACGGATGGGGGAGCGGGGCACTTTCAGCGGTCGGCCGGCCATGCCGGACTGCTCAGCACCGCGCGGACCTGCGGCCGCCAGTCGACGGTGCCGACCTCGTGATGTGCGGCGGGGAAACAGCGGGCGGGCGGCTTGTCCTCCCAGTACCGCTCGTCGGGCGCGGCCCGCCGGACATGGACCATGGCGCCGACGGCGTTGGTCTGGAAGGTGACCTCCAGCGCGTCCGGCCGGTCCGGGCCGGGAACGTGGCCCGTGAGCAGGAAGGTCTGGATGATGCCCAGACGCTGTTCGGTGCCCGGGACATCGCCCTCGACGACCTCCGCCGCGTCGCAGAGATAGCCCTCCTCGGCGAACAGGTCGAGGAGGGTCTCGTGCAGCGGCAGCGCCGAGACGTGCAGCAGGTCTTCGTCGACGTCGATGCCGTCGTCACCGTCGTCGCGCGTGATCCGGCTCCGCACGGAGAGTGCGACGCCCAGCGCCCGTCCGCCGAGTTCGCTCGGCGGGGTCTCCCAGGGCAGCCGCTGCGAGAACGTGAGCCGCCGCTCCTCGCCCTTGCGCAGGGTGAGTCGACCCGGCTCGGCCGAGTGCGTGTCGATCTCGTACGTGCTCCGCCGGCCGTCGTGGTCGGTGCACCGGACGTGGATGTGCAGGTCGACGTAGTCGATGTACGTGTCGCGCCGACCGCCCCTGAGGAGGACCTCGCCCCTCAACTCGCCGCCGGGCAGCGCCGGGCCGGGGATGTGTGTGTCCACCTCGATCGCGTCGCCGGTGTCCCCGACCCCGAACAGCCGCTTGAACCCCACGTGCGCCCCTCCCCGAGCCCGCGATGACCAGGGACGCAGGCTAACTCAGCGCGCCGTCAGGACGCGTGGGCCCGCGTCCGTGATCGCCACGGTGTGCTCGGTGTGTGCCGCCCGCGAACCGTCGTTGGTCTTCAGCGTCCAGCCGTCCGGCGCGGCGTGGTATTCATCCGTGCCGCCGGCGATGAGCATCGGCTCGATCGCGAGCACCATGCCGTGCCGCAGTGCGAGGCCCCGTCCCGGGCGCCCTTCGTTCGGCACCGGCGGGTCCTCGTGCATACGGCGGCCGATGCCGTGTCCGCCGAAGTCGTCCATGATGCCGTAGCCGCCGCCCCGGCACACCGTGCCGATCGCGTGCGCGATGTCCCCGATGCGGTTGCCCACGACCGCCGCCGCGATCCCGGCCGCCAGCGCCTGCTCAGCGGCCTCGATCAGCCGGACGTCGGCGGGGCGCGGCCTGCCGACCGTGAAACTGATCGCCGAATCACCGGCCCAGCCGCCGAGTTGGGCACCGCAGTCGATCGAGACGAGGTCGCCGTCGCGCAGCCGGTAGCCGGTGGGGATGCCGTGCACGATCGCGTCGTTCACGGAGGCGCAGATGACGGCGGGGAAGGGGGTGGTGGCGAAGGAGGGGCGATAGCCGAGGAAGGGCGAGGACGCCCCGGCCTCCCGCAGCACCCCACGCGCCACCTCGTCCAGCTCCAAGAGGGAAACACCCACGTCAGCGGCTTTTTGTACGGCGGTCAGGGCGCGCCCGACCACCTGTCCCGCCTCATACATGGCCTCGATCGATGTGTCTGTCTTCAGCTCCACCATGCCAATTACTATACCGGTATTAGAATGGGGGCATGGTGCGCACCCCTCTCACTCCCGAAGAACACGAACGCGGCGAGCGGCTCGGCCGGCTGCTGCGCGAAGCCCGTGGCGGCCGCAGCATGGCCGAGGTCGCGGGGAGTGCCGGGATCTCCCCGGAGACCCTCCGGAAGATCGAGACCGGGCGGGCTCCCACCCCGGCGTTCTTCACGGTGGCCGCGCTTGCCCGGGCCCTCGGGCTCTCCATGGACGAGCTGGCCGGACTGTGCGTGTTGGCGGGCGTGTGACGGAAGTTCGCTCACCGGTCCGGGAGCGCGTCAGGAGGCTCCTGCTGCTCCTTTGCAAACTGGCTGTAGCCCGTTCGTAACACAGCTGGTGTTGCCTTACGGACCGGAGTGCTCCGGTCTAACGGGAGTTGAGCGATGGCAGTGGATCAACTCCCGGGGCGGCTGCGGGAGTTCGTGGCCTACCTGGACGGCTTGCTCGTGCGCCTGGATCAGGGCGGGGGCTGGTGCGCGGTGTTCTGGCAGCGCGACCCGGACGGTATGCAAGCCTGCCTCGACGGCCGTGAGGTGCCGCCCTGGGACGTGGTCGAGTCCCTCCTTCAGGATCTCGCCGCGGCATACGGCCCAGAGGTGGCCCACGGCGAGGCGGAACGGGCCCGCCCCCTGCACGCCGCCGCCCAGGCCGCCCACGATGCCCGCCCCGGCGGCCGGGACGCTCTCGGCGACCGCTTCGACGTCATGCTCCGCGAACAGCGCTACGCCGCGGAACGCCAGGCCGAGTTGGGCCGCCTGCTCGCCACCGCCACCACCCAGGAGGAGGCCGACGCCATCCGCCTCGACCTCGCCTGGGCCCGCGACGACCACGAGCGCGCCGTCCGCCGCTGCGCCGAACTCCAGTCCCGGATGGCCGAGTTGGACGGCCGGTCGATGGGCGGCCGGGGCCGGGCGATCCGGCGGGGCCAGGTCGCGGACGGTGGAGCGTTCAGGGAGGCGTACGGAGACGAGGGCGACGCCTTCGGGGCCGGCGGGCATGCGCCCGGCGGCACCGGGGGAGGCAGGCTTGCCGACGGCTACGGGGGTGACGTGGCTGGGGTCGGTGGTCATGGAGCGGGCGGTACCGGGGTTGGTGGTCGTGGGCTGGGCGGCTATGGCGGTGAGGCCGCTGGGGTCGGTGGTCATGGAGCAGGTGGTACCGGGGTTGGTGGTCGTGGGCTGGGCGGCTACGGCGGTGGCGTCGCTGAGGGCGGTGGGCACGTAGCCGGTGGCACCGGGGTCAGGGGGCGTGAAGCCGGCCACCACGGGGATGCCGCGGCTGGATTCGGTGGCCACGAGTCGGGCGTCCGCGGAGCCGAGGGCCGAGGCGGCGAGTTCCCGGACATGCCCCAGCAGCGCGACACCACGTCGACCACAGGCACCGAAGCGACCCGCGGCGGACCCGCCGAGCAGTGGCCGGGCTCCGCCGAAGCGGCCCGCTCGGGTCACGCTCCGCAGGGGTCGGCTGCTGCCGGAGTGGCTGGTCCGGGGCGCGCGCCGCGGTGGTCGGATGCTGCCGAAGCCACTCGCTCGAGGCACGCTCCGCAGGAGGGGCCGGCTCCCGCCGGGGAGGACGGCGCAGGGCACGCCCCGCGATGGTCGACTCCCGCCGGTGTGGAGGGCCCTGGGCGAACCCCCCAGTGGTCGGATTCGGCGGATGAGGCCGGTCCGGGGCGTGCTCCGCAGTGGTCGGACTCGGCGGAAGAGGCTCGTTCGGGTCGTGCCGCGCAGTGGTCGGACTCGGCCGAAGCAGCCCTCCCGGGACGAACCCCCCAGTGGTCGGACTCGGCCGAAGTGGCCCGTCCGGGGCGTACCCCGCAGTGGTCGGGCTCCGCCGAAGCGGGCCGTTCGGGATACAGCTCGCATTCCTCCGCTCCCGCCGACGCAACCCGCCCCGGCCCGCACCAGCACGGCGAGCCCGACGCGTCCCACACGACATACGCCCCGTACCAGCAGGCCTCGCCCGCAGTCACCCGCCCCGACGCCGAGGCCCCGCAGCAGCCGACCCCCGCCGCCCAACCGCCGGAGGCCCCCGCGCTCACGAACAAGCGCAAGCGCCGCCGTGGCAGTGCCCGTTTCGCCGGTATGGCCGAGGAGGGCGGCGCCCCCGTCGTCGTACCCCCGGCAGCCGTGCCCGATCTGCCCACCGGGCCCGTGTCGAAGGGGCGCACCCCGCGCGGGGCCCGTTTCGCCGGGGCCGCGGAGGCGGCGGAGGAGCGGTCGGGACAGCCGGGCGAGGCCGCGGACGTGGCCGCTCGGAGGGAAACCGCCGACACCATCGCGACGCTGACGCGGCTGCGCGCGGAGGGCCGGACCGGTGAGGCGCACGCACTGCTCGCCGAGGTCGCCCACTGGCCCGCCGACCGCTTTCCGCTGCTCGCCGCGGAGCTTCAGCACGCCGGGCTCCGCGCCGACTGGGCGGCCCTGCTGTGGGAGGCCGCCTCGCTGCCCGCCGACCGGCTGGTGGCGGCGGCCGACGCGCTGGTCGCGGCCGGGCGCAGCGCGGACGGGGAACAGGTGCTCCGGCAGGGCGTCGCACGGCCCGCGGGTGAGATCGGCACCGCCGTGCTCGGGCTGGTCGCCGAAGGCCGTCGTCGTGAGGTCTCCGCGCTCCTCGACGCCTACGTCCGGGTCCGCACCCCCGAGGAGGCCGCCCGCAGCGCCGAGCCCGGCCCGCAGACCCTCGTACCGCTCCTGCTGGCCGCCGCGCGAGGCGTCTCGGACGAGCGGCACTGGGACCTGGTCCACGCCCTGCGGGTCGCCGGATTCTCCGCCTGACAGGTCCTCCACAACCCACTGACCGGCCGCGTCACTCCTCCACTGGAGTGTGAAACGTGATCGACTTCGCGGGTTAACGACGATGGTCTTGGCAAGCCTCTCCAGGAGGCTTACGTTCGTCCCTCTACGGCTATATCTACGGGCGTAGAGGCTCTGACGTCCCGCCGAAGGAGCAGCTCATGGCCAACGTCGTACGTGCCGCTCTGGTCCAGGCCACCTGGACCGGCGACACCGAGTCCATGGTGGCGAAACACGAGGAGCACGCCCGCGAGGCGGCCCGACAGGGCGCGAAGATCATCGGGTTCCAGGAAGTGTTCAACGCCCCCTACTTCTGCCAGGTCCAGGAACCGGAGCACTACCGCTGGGCCGAGCCGGTGCCCGACGGCCCCACCACGAGTCGTATGCAGGAACTCGCCCGCGAGACCGGCATGGTGATCGTCGTGCCGGTGTTCGAGGTCGAGCAGTCCGGCTTCTACTACAACACCGCGGTCGTGATCGACGCCGACGGCAGCGTCCTCGGCAAGTACCGCAAGCACCACATCCCGCAGGTCAAGGGCTTCTGGGAGAAGTACTACTTCAAGCCCGGCAACCTCGGCTGGCCGGTCTTCGACACCGCCGTGGGCAAGGTCGGCGTCTACATCTGCTACGACCGCCACTTCCCGGAGGGCTGGCGGCAGCTGGGCCTGAACGGCGCCCAGCTCGTCTACAACCCGTCCGCCACGCACCGGGGACTCTCCTCCCACCTGTGGCGCCTGGAGCAGCCCGCGGCCGCCGTCGCCAACGAGTACTTCGTCGCCGCGATCAACCGGGTCGGCGTCGAGGAGTACGGGGACAACGACTTCTACGGGACGTCGTACTTCGTCGACCCGCGCGGCCAGTTCGTCGGGGACACGGCGAGCGACAAGGAGGAGGAACTGGTCGTCCGCGACCTGGACTTCGACCTCGTCGACGAAGTACGCCAGCAGTGGGCGTTCTACCGCGACCGCCGCCCCGACGCCTACGAAGGGCTGGTGCAGCCGTGACCGAGGACCTGCTGGGACGTCACCGTGCCGTCCTGCCCGACTGGCTCGCCCTCTACTACGAGGACCCGCTGGAGATCACACACGGCGAGGGCCGGTACGTGTGGGACGCCGAGGGCAACAAGTACCTCGACTTCTTCGGCGGCATCCTGACCACGATGACCGCGCACGCCCTGCCCGAGATCACCAAGGCGGTGAGCGAACAGGCCGGGCGGATCATCCACTCGTCGACCCTGTACCTGAACCGGCCGATGGTCGAACTCGCCGAGCGCATCGCCCAGTTGTCCGGCATCCCGGACGCCCGGGTCTTCTTCACCACCTCCGGCACCGAGGCCAACGACACCGCCCTGCTGCTCGCCACCACCTACCGCCGCAGCAACACGATCCTGGCGATGCGCAACAGCTACCACGGCCGCTCCTTCAGCGCGGTCGGCATCACCGGCAACCGCGGCTGGTCACCCACCTCGCTGTCCCCGCTCCAGACGCTGTACGTCCACGGAGGCGTGCGCACCCGCGGCCCGTACGCCTCCCTCGGCGACGACGACTTCATCGCGGCCTGCGTCGACGACCTCAAGGACCTGCTCGGCCACACCCGCCCGCCCGCCGCCCTGATCGCCGAGCCGATCCAGGGCGTCGGCGGCTTCACCTCCCCGCCCGACGGCCTCTACGCGGCCTTCCGCGAGGTGCTCGACGAGCACGGCATCCTGTGGATCGCCGACGAGGTGCAGACCGGCTGGGGCCGCACCGGCGACCACTTCTGGGGCTGGCAGGCGCACGACCGGTCGGGTCCGCCGGACATCCTCACCTTCGCCAAGGGCATCGGCAACGGCATGTCCATCGGCGGGGTGGTGGCCCGCGCCGAGATCATGAACTGCCTGGACTCCAACAGCATTTCGACGTTCGGCGGCACCCAGATCACCATGGCGGCCGGCCTCGCGAACCTGACGTATCTCCTGGAACACGACCTGCAGGGCAACGCCCGGCGCGTCGGCGGGCTGCTCATCGAGCGGCTGCGGGCCGTCGCGGCGCAGGTTCCGGGCGTGCGGGAGGTGCGTGGGCGTGGGCTCATGCTCGGCGTCGAGCTGGTGAAACCCGGCACGGACGAAGCCGACCCGCAGGCCGCGTCCGCCGTGCTGGAGGCGGCCCGCGCCGAAGGGCTGCTCCTGGGCAAGGGCGGCGGGCACAACACCAGCGCCCTGCGGATCGCCCCGCCCCTGTCCCTGACCGTCGCGGAGGCCGAAGAGGGCGCCGCGATCCTCGAACACGCTCTGAGGAGCACCATCCAGTAGGTCCACAGCGAGGGAACACCGTCATGAGCACCACCTTGGAGCCCCTGGAGTCCTTGGCGCCGACCCTGTCGGTCCGTCAGGTCCTCATGCTGGAACGGGTCCTCGCCGGGGAGCCCGAGGTGGTGGCCGGCGCCGGCCAGCTCGACCGGGCCGTGCGCTGGGTGCATGTGGCGGAGGCCGCCGACGTCGGCGTCATGCTCAGCGGCGGCGAGATGGTCCTCACCACCGGAGTGCTGCTCGCCGGTGACGACGACAAGCAGGCCGAGTACATCCGGTCCCTGCACCGCGCGGAGGCCGCGGCCGTGGTCCTCGGACTCGGCCGCGCCTTCCCGGCCCCGCCGGACGTGATGCGCCGGGCCGCCGAGCGGTGCGGGCTGCCCATGGTCGTCCTCCACCGGCCCTTCCCCTTCGCGGAGTTGACGGAGGAGGTCCAAGCCCGGCTCATCCGGCGGAAGTTCGCCGCCGTCAGCATGTCCGAGGCCGTGCGCACCGCCCTCACCGGACTCATCACCGCGGGCGCCCCGCTCCAGCGGATGCTCGACGAGATCGCCCACCACAGCGGCTGTCCCGTCGTCGTCACCAACCTCGCCCACCGCGTCCTCGCCACCGCGGGCGAGCGCTCCGCGGTGGACGACGTGCTGCGCGACTGGGAACGCATCGCCCGCCAGGCCGGCGGCAGCGAGGGCGACGGCTGGATCCGCGCCGAACTGGGCGGCCGCGGGGAGCGCTGGGGCCAGATCATGCTGTGCGGCTACCGGGGCGACACCGCCACCGGGCGGCTGCTCGCCGACCGCGCCGCCGAAGCCCTCGTCCTGCACCGCATGCTGGGCGGCACCTCCGCCCACACCTGGGAGGAGCAGTCCGCGCAGAGCCTGCTGACCGATCTGGTCAGCGGGGTCGTACCGGCGAGGCAGCTGCTGCCCCGCGCGCGGGCGGCCGGACTGCCCGTCAACCGGCGCACCTTCGTGCCGCTCGTCGTGCGGGACGGCGATCCGGCCGAACTCGACCGGGTGCTACGGCTGTTGGGCCTGCCCGGCATCGTCGCCGAGCTCGCCGACGGGGCCACCGCCGTACTGCTGAGCCTGGCCAGAGACCAGGACGCCACCGTGCTCACGGCGAACTTCGCGGCCCGGCTGTCGGGGACGGTCGTGGCGGCAGCGGATCCAAGGACCGCCTGGGACGACGTTCCCGCCGGTATGCGTGAGGCCCGGCATGTCGCGGACGCCGTCGCCTCGGGGGCCCTCGATCTCCCGGCCGTCGTCCGCCTCAAGGACGTCCATCTGCGCGGACTGATCCGGCTGTTGCGCGACGACCCGCACGTCCAGTCCTTCGCCGAGCGCGAGCTGGACGGGCTGCTGTGCGGGCCGGGAGCCGATCTGCTGGCGGTGCTGCGCACCTATCTCGCCACCGGCCGCAACAAGTCCCGCACCGCCCAGCTCCACCACGTCTCCCGCCCCGCGCTCTACCGGCGGCTGGAAGCGATACAGGGCCGCCTCGGGGTCGACCTCGACGACTTCGAACAGGCGGCCTCGGTGCACATCGCGCTTCTCGCACACGACGCGCAACAGGGCTGAAACATGCCACGACCTGGGAAAACGGCGGTGAAACATGGGCTCACGACAGGGTGACACCGTGGCACGCCCAAGGCCCGCAGACGTGACACCGTGCAACTCAAAGCCGGTTTTCGGACTTCCTAGTCTTCTCGCACACCGAGTGACCGGAGGTCCCGATGAGCAGAGTGATTCGTGCCGCCCTCTTCCAGACCGCGTGGACGGGCGACAAGGAGTCGATGATCCAGGTACACGAGCAGGCGGCCCGGGACGCGGCCGCGCAGGGTGCTCAGGTCCTGTGCTTCCAGGAGCTGTTCTACGGGCCGTACTTCTGCCAGGTCCAGGACAAGGCGTTCTACGAGTACGCCGAGCAGATTCCGGACGGCCCGATCGTCAAGCGGTTCCAGGCGCTGGCCAAGGAACTGGGCATCGTCCTCATCCTGCCGATGTACGAGGAGGAGCAGCCCGGCGTCCTCTACAACACCGCCGCGGTGATCGACGCGGACGGCTCGTACCTCGGCAAGTACCGCAAGCACCACATCCCCCAAGTACCGGGATTCTGGGAGAAGTTCTACTTCCGACCCGGCAACCTCGGCTGGCCGATCTTCGACACCAAGGTCGGGAGGATCGGCGTGTACATCTGCTACGACCGCCACTTCCCCGAGGGCTGGCGGGCGTTGGGCCTGGCCGGTGCCGAGATCGTCTTCAACCCGTCGGCCACCTCGCGCGGCCTGTCCGCCTACCTGTGGCAGCTGGAGCAGCCGGCCGCGGCCGTCGCCAACGAGTACTTCATCGGTGCCATCAACCGGGTGGGCGTCGAGGAGCTGGGCGACAACGACTTCTACGGGACGACGTACTTCGTCGACCCGGAGGCCCAGTTCGTCGGCGAGGTGGCGAGCGACAAGGAGACCGAACTGGTCGTCCGGGACCTGGACATGGCCAAGCTGCGGGAAGTCCGCGACCGCTGGCAGTTCTACCGCGACCGCCGTCCGGACGCCTACCCCCCGCTGACCGCACCCTGACCGAACCGTCCACTCTGGCAGGAGAGGGAACATGAGCAGCCGTACCGTCATCCGCGGTGGCCTCGTCATCACCGCGTCCGACGAGATCCACGCCGACGTGCTGATCGAGGACGGCCGCATCGCCGCCCTCGCCGCCTCGGGCACCTCGGCAGCCGAGTCGTTCACAGCCGACCGGACCATCGACGCCACCGGGAAGTACGTCATCCCCGGTGGCGTCGACGCCCACACCCACATGGAGCTGCCGTTCGGCGGCACCTTCGCCTCCGACACCTTCGAGACCGGCACCCGAGCCGCCGCCTGGGGCGGCACGACCACGATCGTCGACTTCGCGGTGCAGAGCGTCGGCCACTCACTGCGCGAGGGCCTGGACGCCTGGCACGCCAAGGCCGAGGGCAACTGTGCCATCGACTACGGCTTCCACATGATCGTCTCCGATGTGAACCAGGAGACGCTCAAGGAAATGGACCTGCTGGTGGGGGAGGGGGTCACCTCCTTCAAGCAGTTCATGGCCTACCCGGGCGTCTTCTACTCCGACGACGGCCAGATCCTGCGCGCCATGCAGCGCTCCGCCGAGAACGGCGGCCTGATCATGATGCACGCCGAGAACGGCATCGCGATCGACGTGCTGGTCGAGCAGGCGCTGGCGCGCGGCGAGACCGACCCCCGCTATCACGGGGAGGTACGCAAGGCCCTCCTCGAGGCCGAGGCCACCCACCGCGCCATCAAGCTCGCGCAGGTCGCCGGCGCGCCCCTCTACGTCGTGCACGTCTCGGCCATGGAGGCAGTGGCCGAGCTGGCGCGCGCACGTGACGAGGGGCTCAACGTCTTCGGCGAGACCTGCCCGCAGTATCTGTTCCTGTCGACGGACAACCTCGCGGAGCCGGACTTCGAGGGCTCGAAATACGTGTGCTCAACTCCCCTGAGGCCGAAGGAACACCAGGCCAAGCTCTGGCAGGGACTGCGCACCAACGACCTCCAGGTCGTCTCCACCGACCACTGCCCCTTCTGCTTCGTGGGCCAGAAGGAGCTCGGCCGCGGCGACTTCTCGAAGATCCCCAACGGCCTCCCCGGCGTCGAGAACCGCATGGACCTGCTCCACCAGGGCGTCGTCGACGGTCACATCTCGCGCCGCCGCTGGATCGAGATCGCCTGCGCCACCCCGGCCCGGATGTTCGGCATGTACCCGAAGAAGGGGACCATCGCCCCGGGCGCCGACGCCGATGTCGTCATCTACGACCCGCACGCCGAGCAGATCGTCTCCGCCGAGACCCACCACATGAACGTCGACTACTCGGCGTACGAAGGAAAGCGCCTCACGGGCCGCGTCGAGACGGTTCTCTCGCGCGGCGAACTCGTCATCACCGAGCGGGAGTACACCGGGCACGCCGGGCACGGAACGTACACCCCTCGGTCCACCTGTCAGTACCTCAACTAGGAGTGGCGCAGATGGACTTCGGACTCGTCCTGCAGACCGACCCGCCGGCCTCGAAGGTCATCAGCCTGATGAAGCGGGCCGAACGCAACGGCTTCACCTACGGGTGGACCTTCGACTCCGCCGTGCTCTGGCAGGAGCCGTTCGTGATTTACAGTCAGATCCTGTCTAACACAACGAAGTTGAAGGTCGGCCCGATGGTCACCAACCCGGGCACCCGTACCTGGGAGGTGACCGCCTCCACCTTCGCCACCCTCAACGACATGTTCGGCAACCGCACGGTCTGCGGCATCGGCCGCGGCGACTCCGCGATGCGCGTGGCGGGCCGCAAGCCCAACACGCTGGCCCGCATCAGCGAGGCCATGAAGGTCATCCGGGCGCTCGGCCGGGGCGACGAGGCCGACCTCGGCGGCACGGTCATCAGGTTCCCGTGGATCAAGCCGGGAGCCGAACTCCCCGTGTGGATGGCCGCGTACGGTCCCAAGGCGCTGAAGATGACCGGCGAGGAGGCCGACGGGTTCATCCTCCAGCTGGCCGACCTGTACCTGACCGAGTACATGGTGAAGGCGGTCAAGGACGCGGCCGTCGCCGCCGGACGCTCGGCGGACGAGGTCAAGATCTGCGTGGCCGCCCCCGCCTACGTCACCGAGAACGACTCGCCCGAGGCGCTCGCCCACGCGCGCGAGCAGTGCCGCTGGTTCGGCGGGATGGTCGGCAACCACGTCGCCGATCTGGTCTCCAAGTACGGCGAGCACTCTGCCGCCGTTCCCGACGAGCTGACGGACTACATCAAGTCGCGCGAGGGGTACGACTACTCGCACCACGGGCGGGCCGACAACCCGGACACCGCGTTCGTGCCCGACGAGATCGTCGACCGGTTCTGCATCATCGGACCGGTCGAGAAGCACATCGAGAAGCTGAACGCGCTGCGCGAGCTGGGCGTCGACCAGTTCGCCGTCTACGACATGCACGACGCCCAGGAAGCGACCATCGACGCGTACGGCTCGAAGGTCATCCCCGCCCTCAACGCCTGACGTCCGACCCGCGACCCCCCACACCTTGTTCCCCCCTCTCCTCCCGCCGTCCCGGGGCGGAGAGGGGCCCAAGGCCCCCGCACGGCCTATCCCGTCCCGCTCTGATCGATTGGCCTGCCCATGACCGAAACAGTCCCCACGGGGTCGCCGATATCGCAGTCCGCCGGTGGACGCGTCGAGCTCGCCCCCGAGGCCTTCCCCACCGACAGCCCCTTCGCCAACGAGGACCTGCGTCCCGTACCGGTCTCCGAGCGCAAGTGGACGACGTACAACTTCGCGGCCCTGTGGATCTCCATGGCGCACTGCATCCCCAGCTGGACCCTGGCCTCCGGCCTGGTCGCCCTCGGCATGGACTGGAAGCAGGCCGTGTTCACCATCGCCCTGGCCAACATCATCGTGCTGCTGCCGATGCTGGCCACCGGGCACGCCGGACCCAAGTACGGCATCCCCTTCCCGGTCCTCGCCCGCGCCTCCTTCGGGCTGCGCGGTGCCAACATCCCGGCGCTGATCCGGGCGGCCGTGGCCTGCGGCTGGTTCGGCATCCAGACCTGGATCGGCGGCAGCGGCATCTTCGCGCTGGGCTCCAAGCTCACCGGCGGCCACTGGGAGAACGCGGGCAAGATCGCGGGCAACCCCTGGCCCCTGTGGCTCTGCTTCCTGCTGTTCTGGGCACTCCAGATAGCGATCATCTACCGCGGCATGGACTTCCTGCGCCACTTCGAGAACTGGGCCGCGCCCTTCGTGATCGCCGGCGCGCTCGTGCTGCTCATCTGGATCGCGGTCAAGGCGGACGGCTTCGGAGCGCTGCTGGACCAGCCGTCGAAGCTCGGTTGGGGTCCCGACTTCTGGCCGGTCTTCTTCCCGTCCCTGATGGGAATGATCGGCTTTTGGGCGACTCTGTCCCTGAACATTCCCGACTTCACTCGTTTCGGTGCCAGTCAGAAGGCGCAGACCTGGGGCCAGTCCCTGGGGCTGCCGACCACGATGACCCTCTTCGCGGTCCTCGCCGTGCTGGTCACCTCCGGCTCCGAGGTCGTCTACGGCGAGGCCATCTGGGACCCGGTCGCGCTGGCGGCCAAGGCGGACAACGCCTTCGGGCTGCTCTTCGCGCTGATCGTCGTGCTCGTCGCCACCATCTCCGTGAACATCGCGGCGAACGTGGTCTCACCGGCGTACGACCTGTCCAACCTGGCCCCGAAGTTCATCAACTTCCGCACCGGCGCGCTGATCACGGGTGTCGTGGGCATCCTGATCTTCCCGTGGAAGCTGATCTCCACGCCGGAGTTCTACATCTTCACCTGGCTCGGCGTGGTCGGCGGTCTGCTCGGCACGGTCGCGGGCATCCTCATCGCCGACTACTGGATCGTCCGGCGTACGGTCCTGCACCTCGCGGACCTCTACACGCCAGGCGGCCGCTACTGGTACACCAACGGCTGGAACTGGCGGGCGATCGTCGCCTTCGTGGTCGGCGGCCTGCTCGCGGTCGGCGGCTCGTACTCGGGGGTGGGCGCGGACGGCAAGAAGACCGGGCCGTTCCCGACCGACGGTCTGATCCCGTTCCTCAAGCCACTGGCCGACTACGGCTGGGCGGTGGGCCTCAGCGCGTCCCTGCTGCTGTACATCGCGCTGATGCTGCCGAAGGGGAGGGAGCAGGAGGGCATCGCGGCCTGAAGGTTCGCGTCACGCGCGCGTGGAGGGCGGTCGGGTTCGGCCCCGGCCTGTCGGCTCAGGCCTTCTGGCCGCTCTCCAGTGCCGCCACCGCCTCCTTGGCGGCCTTGATGGCGCCCTTGTTGATCTCGTCCGTGCTGGGCGCCTTCTTCGACTCGAAGTCGCTGCCGTTGTACGTCACGGTCACCAGCGCGTTGGACGCCTGGATGATGACCACGCCCTCACGGGTCTGCTGCTTGTCCTCGGTGGTGAGGTTCACCACCGAGTAGCCGGCGTCGCCGACACCGGGCACACTCCCGCCGCCGCTCTTCTCGGTGGTGGTCTCCTTGTACGACTTGGCGGCCGCCGCGTCGGACTCCGTGATCTCGAAGGAGACGTCGAGCCAGCGGTAGTCGTACCCCTTGAGCGCGTTCCAGGAGCAGGTGCGACGCAGGGACGTGTCCGTGGAGGGGATCTCCTTGCCGGCCGTCTTGGCACCCGGTACGAGCGACTTGAGGGTGGCCGTGGCGATGCTGCCGCAGGGTGCGGGGGCGGCGGCGTACTGCTTCGAGGCCGCTGCCGTGGACGCGCCCGAGGGGGACTCGCCGGCGGACTGCGGCGCCGACTCCTTCTCGGCGGCCGGCGTCGTGGCCGGACCTGACGTCAGCGCCCAGCCCGCCGCGGCGAGCACGACGACGGGCGAGATGCGCGCGGTGAGGGCTAGCGGCAGGGAAAGAGTTCGCACGGCGCACTTTTCGTGGGGGACGGACGGTGCGGACGGGTCCGCACTGCGGACGGGACGCCAGTTTCACACGTCTCCCTGTGGGGTGGAAGTGTGAACTCGCTCCGTACCGGTGCCGTCACAGTGCCCTGCCGCCGATGCGTCATGTGTCCACTTATGTCCGAGCGATGGGCCGGTAGAGGGCCGACTCGACGCGGTCCACGGCCAGGAACGCCCCGTAGGCCACGAGGTGCACCAGAAGCTCGTCGGTGTACTCCGGCCGCCGCCAGGCCGCCACGTCCTCGTCGGTGATCCGGTACGGCGCCAGCGCGGCCAGCAGCACCAGACGCGCGCCGGGACGCTCCCGTCGGTCCGGGAAGCCGCTCAGGTCGAGCGGCGGATGCGACCCGTCCCAGTCCAGCAGGGTCTCCTCCACGAGGTCCTGGTCCTCGACGCCGAGGAGGCGGGCGCCCGCCATGGCCGCCCGGAGCAGCGCCGCGTACGCGAGCCCGACGGGCGTACCGTCCGCCCACGCGGGGGCCTCACCGGGGTCGGGCAGGTCGAGCAGCGCCAGGGACGCGCCGGGCCGGGCGGGTCGGCGAACGGTCCGGCCGAGCGTGCGGCCCGCGAGGCTGCGGACGGCCCGGAAGCGCTGGGCGTTGCCCGGCAGCAGGTTCTCGGTGAGCAGGGCGGACACGATCCGGTTGATGAAGTGGAAGGCGAACGCCGTGCCGAGGTAGCCCGGCGCGTGCTCGCGCGGGAACGGGTACGGTCCGGCGCCGAGGCCGCCCGGCACGCGCGTGTGCCTGCCCCAGTCCAGCACGCGCGCGTGCTCCGCGTTCTCCGGCCGCTCCCCTCGGGCGATGCGTTCGGCGAGCGCGTGGTCGCCGGTGGCGTGCAGCAGCATGGTGTGCGCGTCCACGCAGAACGGACACCGGTTGGCCAGCGAGACGCCGAGCGCCGCCAGCTCCTTGCCGGTGCGGCTGCCGGGGCCCGCGATCAGCGACTCGCGCATCAGCGCCCATGTGGGGGCGAGGAGCCCCGGCGCGGAGGAGAGGACCACGAAGGTGACGGGTTCGTCGATGCCGAAGTCGCGGGACAGCTGTTCGTAGACCTCGGCGACATGGCCGGTTGCGGCCTTGGGCGGCAGGGGCCGGGTGTAGCGGAAGGGTGTGGACATGGACAGCAGCGTGCGCCCCGACGACGGCCCGGGTCGTCGTACGGCCGAAGGGAGTTGGTGCTGCATCCGTGAGCGCGGGCCAGGTCGGGGACTACTACGGGGGGAGTAGCCGGGGAGTTGTCCACAGGGCTGACGCCGGTGACGGTGCGGCGGTCTAGCGTGTGGGCATGAGCGGGCATGCGGTCGACTCGGCCACCTCCCAACGGCTCGCCGATCTGGCCCTCGTGGTCGTGGTCGGCGCGCTTGTCGTGGCCGCGGCGGCTCTGGACGCGGACACGACCGGCCTCGACTACGCGCTCCTCGTGGTGAGTTCGGCCGCTCTCGCGTTCTACCGGTCGGTGCCGCTGGTGGTGCTGGCCGTGGCCACGGTGAGCGGGGCGGCCTACGTCCTGCACGCCCACCCGGGACCCCTCGGCGCGCTGTCCGTCTTCGCCGCCGTGCACCTGGCGTCCCAGCTGGGGCACCGGGGCTGGGCGGCCGCGGCGAGCGGGGTCTTCCTCGGGGCGTACGCGATCACGGGCCCGACGGTCCAGGAGGCGATCGAGAGGACCGGGCTGCTCGCGGGCTGGTTCGTGTGCGCGGTGGTGACGGGTCTCGCCGGTCGCAACTGGCAGGCGTATCTGCGCCAGACCGAACAGCGCGCGCTGGAGGCGGAGCGCACCCGGGAGGAGGCCGCCTTGCGCCGCGCCGGGGAGGAACGGCTGCGGATAGCCCGGGAGTTGCACGACTCCCTCACCCACAGCATCTCCATCGTCAAGCTCCAGGCGGGCGTGGCCGTCCACCTGGCCCGCAAGCGGGGCGAGGAGGTGCCGCCCGCCCTGCTCGCCATCCAGGAGGCGGGCGGCGAGGCCATGCGCGAGCTGCGCGCCACCCTGGAGGTCCTGCGCACCGACGAGCCGACCGGCACCCCGGCGCTGCTCGTGGAGCGGGCACGGGCGGCGGGTCTCGCCGTCGAACTGAGCGTGACGGGCGAGGAGTGCGCCCTGCACGCTCCGCTCGACCGGGCCGTGTACCGGATCGTCCAGGAGTCCCTGACGAACGCGGCCCGGCACGCCGGACCGGCCAAGGTCCTGGTGGAACTGGCCTACGGCAGGGACGACGTGACGATCCGAGTGGACGACGACGGGGCCGCGAACCCGGACCGACCGCCGCGGCCCGGCCACGGCCTCACGGGCATGCGCGAACGTGTCACGGCCCTGGGCGGCACGCTGCACACCGGCCCGCGCGCGGAGGGCGGATTCTCGGTGCGGGCGGAGCTGCCTTTGGGGGCGGGGGAGGCGGTGTGATCGGGGCGCGGGGTGGCGCCTTGGTGTGCCAGGGATGCGGGGGCTTGAGGACGGGGGCGGCTTCCGGGTGTGCGGGGGCTTGGTCGGCGAGGGTGGGGGCGGCGGCTTGGCGGGGTGCGTGTGTGGGCCGCCGCGGTGGGGGCCGGTGTGCGGGATCGGCCGCGAGGGCGCGGCGGGTTCGTGGTGGGGCGTGTATGGGGTGCGGTGGGTGGAGGGCCTCTGGGAGTGCGGGCCGGCTGCGAGGGCGCGTGGTGGGGCGTGTATGGGGTGCGACGGTGGGGTGGGTTCCGGTTGGCGGGGTCGGCCGTGAGGGCGCGGCGGGTTAGCGGTGGGGCGTGTATGGGGTGCGACGGGTGGAGGGCCTCTGGGCGTGCAGGCCGGCTGCGTGGTCGCGGCGGGTTCGTGGTGGGGCGTGCATGGGTTGCGACGGTGGGAAACGGCTTCCCGGTGTGCGGGGGATTGCTCGCCAGGGCGCGGGATGGTTCACGGCGGGCGCGGGATCGGCCGCCGCGGTGGGGAACGGCTTCCCGGTGGGCCCTGTACCGGTTTCGGGGGAGGCAGCGTGAGTGAGGCGCGGGGCGGCTTCTCCGTGGGCGTGGAGGTGTCGCGGTGATCAGGGTGGCGCTCGTCGACGACCAGGCGTTGATGCGGGCCGGGTTCCGGGCCCTGCTCGACGCCGAGGACGGGATCGAGGTGGTCGGAGAGGCGGCGGACGGGGAGCGGGGCGTGGAGCTGGTGCGCGCGCAGGTGCCCGACATCGCGCTGATCGACGTACAGATGCCGGTGATGACGGGCATCGAAGCGACCCGGCGGATCGCCGCCGATCCGGAGCTGGCCGGGGTCCGCGTGGTGATCCTCACCAACTACGGTCTCGACGAGTACGTCTTCGAGGCACTGCGGGCGGGCGCGAGCGGCTTTCTGCTGAAGGACACCGAACCGGCCGACCTGCTCCAGGCCATCCAGGTGGTGGCACGGGGCGAGGCCCTGCTGTCTCCCGCGGTCACCCGCACCCTGATCGGCGAGTTCGTCTCTCGCCCACCCGACCGGTCCACCGCCCCCGGCCTGGAGTGCCTCACCCGCCGAGAACGTGAGGTGACCGGCCTGGCCGCCCGCGGCCTGACCAACGAGGAGATCGCCGAGCACATGGTGATCAGCCCCCTCACGGCCAAGACGCACATCAGCCGAGCGATGACGAAACTGGGTGCCCGTGACCGCGCCCAACTGGTCGTGTTCGCCTACGAGTCGGGGCTGGTGACGGCACGCGGCTCCTGAAATTCCGTTGCCCGCCACGGCCTGTGATCAGCACTCTGAGACGATGACCGAGACACCACCGCTGATGCGCGAAGAGATCCTCGCCTACTACGCCCGGGGCAAGGAGGACGCCCGCCTCAGACCGGGCGGCGCCCCGTCCGGACGGCTGGAGTTCTGGCGCACGCAGGACGTGCTGCGACGGCTGCTGCCGGCCGCGCCCGCGCGCGTGCTGGACGTCGGCGGCGGCAGCGGGGTGCACGCGGAGTGGCTCGCGCGGGACGGGTACGCGGTCGACCTCGTCGACCCCGTACCGCTCCACGTCGAACAGGCCTCGCGGCTGCCGGGGGTCGCCGCTCGACTCGGGGACGCGCGCGAGCTGGCCGCGCCCGACTCCTCGTACGACGTGGTGCTCCTGCTCGGCCCGTTGTACCACCTGCCCGAACCGGCAGACCGGAGACGGGCGTTGGCCGAGGCGGTCCGGGTGGTCCGGCCGGGCGGGCTGGTGGTCGCGGCCACCATCAACCGGTACGCGCAACTGCATGACCTGCTGCGCGAGGAACGCTATTTCACCCCGGAGCACCGAGAACGCACCGACGCCGTCCTCGCGGACGGTCGGCATCCCTACCATGACGAGGGCTTCTTCACCGTCGCCCACTTCGCCCAACCGGACCAGGTGACCGCGGAGTTCACCGACGCGCAGCTGGCCGTCGAGGGGCAGTACGGCATCGAGGGCGTGGCCTGGCTGATGGGCGGCGTCGAGGACTGGCTGGACGACCCGGCCCGGCGCGAGACCGTGCTGGCGGCGTGCCGGCACATCGAGTCGGAACCGACGCTGCTGGGCGCGAGCGGGCATCTGCTGACGGTGGGCAGACGGCCGTCGGTGTGACGGGGCGGCCGTCTGCCCGGGGGTGACTAGGCGGCCGTACCGCCCGAGTAGTCACTGTTGAACGTCGCCTCGACCGTGGTGGCCACGGACTGCGCCACCCCGGTGCCGGTGAGGATGATGCCCAACTCGCGGTTGCTGGAAAGTGAGTTGCTGCTGATGTTCATGGAGCCGGCCTCCACTTCCTGGGTGGCGAGTCCGTAGTCGGCGACCATGGCCTTGGCGTGGATGTAGAAGCCGTCGGGGTCGGAGTACCCGACGACGGTCCCGCCTGCCGCCTCGATCTCGGAGACCTCGCTCGCGTAGTCGCCCGGGGTCTCCAGCACCACCCGTACCTTCACCCCCGCCTTCGCGCGCGCCGCGATGGCGTTCACCACCGTGCTGTCGCTGAACTCCAGTTCCTCGACGTCGAGCGTCTTGGTGGCGGCGTTGACGACGGACAGCAGACGGCTGCGGGAATCGGTGGGGGACCAGAGCAGGTGGTCGCCGTCGGTGGGGGTGACCGAGGTGCCGGCGTAGTCCGCGGCGAAGACCTTCTCGATCGCGGCGACATCGCGGGTGTCGTCGGTGAAGACGCCGTAGTCACGGCCGGTGGAGTAGTACTGGGAGGTGAGATTGCCGGTGAGGACCAGCGACTTGGTTGCGTCCACGGTGATCGTCTTCTGGTGCGTGTAGACGAAGCTCGACGGCGACCACACCACCCCTACGCCGGCGTTCGTCAGTGCCGTGTAGGCGGAGCTGTTGGCGCTCTGGTGCGCACGGTCCAGGACGACCCGCACGGTGACGCCCTTGTTCTTGAGGGCGATCAGGTCGTTGACGGCCGTGGTGTCCTCGAGCTCGTACATGGTCATGTCGAGGGAGGTGGTCGCCGAGTTGACGAAGTCGTAGATCGTGGGCTGACTGCCGCTCTGCGAGAAGGCGAAGGCGGTGTAACTCGCGGCACTGGCGGGGACGGAGGCGGCGAACACGGCGGCACCGGCGGCGACAGCGACACCGGTACGGGTGAGGACCTTCCACAACATGCGTGACTCCTGGTCGAGTTGGTGCCCGCGTGGGGGGCGCGGGCATCCGCATGGCACCACGCGCGTAGAACGCGCGGGAAGAGGCGTCCGGTGAACTCGGCGTTACCGGCGGTCCTTACGGCCGGGCAAAAGGGACTCCGTGCAGGTGAGGGGTGGTTCATGGACTTCTCGTGCGATCGCAAAGTCTTCGTAGTCCGGTCGCCGGTGCGTTGCGAGACCCAGCACGCTCACCTCCCGTGGTGCCGACCTGCGAAGGGTGATCGATAGCCTGTCGGGGAGAGGTCCGGCCGATGCGCGGAAAGTGCGAGGTGAAAGGCGTGTTCACCACCCGTCCCACTCTTCAAGGCACCTTCGGCATGGTGTCCTCCACCCACTGGCTGGCCTCGCAGTCGGCGATGGCGGTGCTGGAGGACGGCGGCAACGCGTTCGACGCGGCGGTGGCCGGGGCCTTCGTGCTGCACGTCGTCGAGCCGCACCTCAACGGGCCCGCCGGTGAGGTGCCGATCCTGCTCGCGCCCGCCGGTGGGGAAGTGCGGGTGCTGTGCGGGCAGGGCGTCGCGCCCGCCGGGGCGACCGTGGCCCACTACCAGGGGCTGGGCCTGGATCTCGTCCCCGGGACCGGCCCCCTCGCCGCAGCCGTCCCGGGCGCCTTCGACGCCTGGATGCTGCTGCTGCGCGATCACGGCACCAAGTCACTCGCCGATGTCCTCAAGTACGCCATCGGGTACGCCGAGGACGGGCACGCGCCCGTGGAGAACGTCGGCGCGACCGTCGAGAGTGTGCGGGAGCTGTTCGAGACGGAGTGGACCTCGTCGGCGGAGGTGTACCTGCCGGGTGGCAAGGCCCCGCGGCCCGGCGAGTTGTTCCGCAACCCCGCCCTGGCCGCCACCTGGAAGCGGCTGATCGACGGGGTGGCGGGGGCGGGCGACCGGGCCGCGCAGATCGACGCGGCGCGTGAGGTGTGGCGTACCGGATTCATCGCCGAGGCGCTCGTACGGCAGGCGCGGCGACCCACCATGGACACCAGCGGCTCCCGGCACACCGGCACGCTCACGGCCGCGGATCTCGCCGGGTGGTCCGCGACCTACGAGGCGCCGGCGACGTACGACTGGAACGGCTGGACCCTCTGCAAGGCCGGCCCCTGGAGCCAGGGCCCGGTCCTCCTCCAGCAGCTCGCGCTGTTGCCGCCCGAGCTGCCGCGCTACGGGTCCGTCGAGTACGTCCATCTGCTGGTCGAGGGCTGCAAGCTGGCGATGGCCGACCGGGAGGCCTGGTACGGGGACGCGGCCGAAGTGCCGCTCGATGAGCTGTTGTCGGCGCAGTACAACGCGGGACGCCGTGAGCTCGTCGGCGACAAGGCCTCCCACGAGCTCCGGCCGGGCAGTCCCGGTGGGCGTGATCCCCGGCTGAGCGCGCACGCGTGCGTGGTCGTCACCGACGAGCCCGGGTTCAGCCCGATGGGCGTGGGGGAGCCGACGGTCGCGAAGAACCCCACGTCGCCCGTGCCGGGTGAGCCCGTGGTCGGCCCCGACGGCACGACCCGGGGCGACACCTGCCATCTCGACGTCGTCGACCGCTGGGGCAACATGGTGGCCGCCACGCCCAGCGGGGGATGGCTCCAGTCCAACCCCGTCGTACCCGAACTGGGCTTCCCCCTGGGCACCCGGCTCCAGATGACCTGGCTGGAGGAGGGCCTGCCCAACTCCCTCACTCCCGGCCGCCGCCCCCGCACCACCCTCACCCCCTCGATCGCCCTGCGCGACGGAGTGCCGGTGCTGGCCTTCGGCACGCCGGGCGGAGACCAGCAGGACCAGTGGCAGCTCCACTTCTTCCTGGCCCTCGCCCTGCGCTCCCCGGTCCGTGGCGGCCTCGACCTCCAGGGCGCGATCGACGCCCCGAACTGGCACAACGACAGCTTCCCGGGGTCGTTCTATCCGCGGGGGATGCGGCCGGGGAGCGTCACGGTGGAGGCGCGGACGGATTCCAAGGTGATCGAAGGGCTACGGCGGCGGGGGCACGACCTGACGGTGGGAGAGCCGTGGTCGGAGGGACGCTTGTGCGCGGTGGCCCGGGACCCGGAGACGGGGGTGCTGTCGGCGGGGGCCAATCCGCGGGGAATGCAGGGGTATGCGGTGGGGCGGTGACGGGGCTGCGCGGGGCCCGCGGGTGTGGACGAGGTCTGCGTCTCACATGCTGATTGCGTAATTTGCCCCGATATATGCGTCGTTGCTTCCGGATCCCGGTGTTCACGGCGATTCCACTCCCCCTCCATCGGGCGGGTGGGGATTGTCAGTCCCGCGTGCTCTCATGGAGTCATGATCGAAGACACGGAAACCATCGACGAGTTTCTCGACCGGCACGCGGACGACGTGGAAGAGGCGGTGCGCAAGGCCGCCGCGGCCGAGGTCATGCCGCGCTTCCGGCGGCTCGCCGCGCACGAGGTCGACCAGAAGGCCGGGCCGCACGACCTGGTGACGGACGCCGACCGGTTGGCCGAGCGGTATCTCACCGAGACGCTCGGCGCCCTGCTTCCCGGCTCGGTCGTGGTTGGCGAGGAGGCGGTCCATGCCAACCCGGCGTCGTACGAGGCGCTGCAGGGCGACACCCCGGTCTGGATCGTCGACCCGGTCGACGGCACCCGGCAGTTCGTGCACGGGGACCCCGGCTTCTGCATGCTGATCGCGCTGGCGAAAAGCGGTGTGCTGCTCGCTTCCTGGACCTACGCCCCGGCCCGGGACCAACTGGCCACGGCGATACGCGGCCGGGGCGCGTTCCTCGACGGCGAGCGGCTGTACGCGGGCGTCCCCGCCCCGGGCCGCGACCTCCAAGTGGCCACTTCCCACCCGGACTACACGACGGACGAGCAGAAGCGCGGCCTGCTGGGACTGTGGACGGACGGCGTCGCACCGCGGGCGTGCGGCTCGGCCGGCCTGGAGTATCTCGCCGTCGCCCGCGGCGAGTCGGACGCCGTCGCCTTCTCCTGGGAGGCAGCCTGGGACCACGCGGCGGGCCTGCTGCTGGTCGAGGAGGCGGGCGGGGCCCACCTGACCCTCACCGGCGAACCGTTCCGCATCAAGGGCGGCAACACCCTCCCCTTCACCGCCGCCCGCGACGCGGCGACGGCCCGCAGGGTGCGGGCGCTGCTGGCAGCCGAGGCCTGACACGACCGCGGGGGCGGGCGGGGCCCAGGCCGGGCGGCCAGGGCTGTGCGAGCCGGAGCCGGAGCGGCCCGGAGCCCGAACCGTGCCCCGGCTTATCCCGGACCCCTGAGTCGGGCGCTGGAGTCGGGCCGGAGCAGTCCCGGGTCCTGAACGGGGCCCGTTTTATCCCGGACCCTGAGTTGGGCGCCGGAGTCGGGCCGGAGCGGCCCCGGAACCCGAACCAGCCCCGTTTTACCTCCGACCCTCGAATCGGGCGCCGAACCGGACCGCGGCGGCCCCGGAACCCCGAACCGCCCCCGACTTACCCCCGAACCCCGAGACTGTCGGTCCCCCGGCATATCCTGATCCTCTGGCCATCGGCTGACGAAGGGGTCCGAAGGTGCCGTCGATGCTCGATGCGGTCGTAGTGGGTGCGGGGCCGAACGGACTGACGGCTGCCGTGGAGCTGGCCCGCCGCGGCTTCTCCGTGGCCGTCTTCGAGGCGCGCGGCACCGTGGGCGGGGGAGCCCGCACCGAGGAGCTGACCCTCCCTGGCTTCCTGCACGACCCGTGTTCCGCGGCCCACCCCCTCGGCATCAACAGCCCGGCGTTCCGTGCCCTGCCCCTGGAGCGCTACGGCCTGGAGTGGCTGCATGCCGAGCTGCCCATGGCACACCCCTTCACCGACGGCACCGCCGCCGTGCTGTCGAGGTCGGTCGCCGAGACGGCCGCCTCGTTCGGGCCGCGGGACGCGGGGACCTACCGGAGGCTCGTCGAGCCGTTCCTGCCTCGGTGGGACACCCTGGCCCGCGACTTCATGTCCCTGCCCGCGACCGCGCTGCCCCGTGACCCGGTCACCCTCGCCCGCTTCGGTCTCGTCGGCCTGCCCCCGTCGACCTGGCTGATGCGCCGGTTCCGCGACGAGCGCGCGAAGACCCTGTTCGCCGGGCTCGTCGCGCATGTCATGGCCCCGCTCGGCGGGATCGCCACCGGCGCCATCGGCCTGGTCTTCGCCCTCGCCGCACACGCCCGCGGCTGGCCCGTGGCCCGCGGTGGCTCCCAGTCCATCTCGGACGCGCTCGCCGCGTACCTCAAGGACCTCGGCGGCACCGTCCACACCGACTACGAGGTCAAGCGGCTCGACGACCTGCCGCCCGCGCGCGCGTACGTCTTCGACACCTCGCCCACCGCCCTGGCCCGCATCGCCGGCTTCGGCAACTACTACGAGGGCTACCGCTACGGCCCGGGCGTCTTCAAGGTCGACTACGCCCTCGACGGCCCCGTGCCATGGACCGCGAAGGAAGCGCGCGCCGCGGGCACCGTGCAGATCGGCGCCGACAGCGCGGAGATCGGCACCGCCCTGCGCGCCGCGTCCCGGGAGGACCGGGCACCCGACAGGCCGTTCATGATCACGGTGCAGCCCAGCGTCGTCGACCCCGGCCGGGCCCCCGCCGGGAAGCACGTGTTCTGGGCCTACGGCCACGTGCCCAGCGGCTGGACCGGCGACCTCACCGACGCCATGGAGCGCCAACTGGAGCGTTTCGCCCCGGGGTTCCGCGACCGCGTCCTGGCCCGGGCCACCGCCGGCCCGCCCGAACTGTTCGCCCGCAACGCCAACTACGTCGGCGGCGACATCGGCTCCGGCGCGGTCAGCGGACTCCAGGTCATGCTGCGCCCCAAGCTCTCCCTGTTCCCGTACGGCACCCCTCACCCGGCCGTCTTCATCTGCTCGTCGGCGACCCCACCGGGACCGGGCGTGCACGGCATGTCGGGCCACAACGCCGCGAAAGCCGTATGGCGGAGGCTGCGACAGCAGATCTGACCGGGCTGCCCCCGACGGGGCGGGCTGGAAGAGTGGTGGTAATGACCACCATCAGGCTCGTCCAGGGCGACATCACCCGAGAGAGCGCCGACGCGATCGTCAACGCCGCGAACTCCTCCCTCCTCGGCGGCGGAGGAGTCGACGGCGCCATCCACCGCCGTGGCGGCCCCGCGATCCTGGCGGACTGCCGCAAGTTGCGCGCCGGTCACTACGGCAAGGGGCTCCCCACCGGAAAGGCGGTCGCCACCACCGCGGGCAACCTGGACGCGCGCTGGGTGATCCACACCGTCGGCCCCCGCTACAGCCAGGAGGAGGACCGCTCGGACCTGCTGGCCTCCTGCTACCGGGAGTCGCTGCGCGTCGCCGACGAATTGGGCGCTCGGACCGTCGCCTTCCCTGCCGTCTCGGCCGGCATCTACGGCTGGCCGATCGACGACGCCGCCCGGATCGCCGTGGAGACCGTACGGGAGACGGAGACCGCGGTCGAGGAGGCCCGGTTCGTGCTGTTCGACGAGAAGGCGTACCAGGCGTTCGCGCGGCAGGTCGACTGACCTCGCCGGGCTCCTACTCTGACGGCCGAATGGCCGCAGGCGCCGAAAGTGGGGGTGCAGGTGGGGGAAAACCGCTGGTCAGGGGCGCCTCGGTGCGTGATGCTCGTCCGAGTGTGGGCCTCGTGACCGGTTGCGAGGTGCGGAGGGGATTCTCACGGTGGGCCAAAGGAAACCCTTCGAAAGGACCCTGCATGCGCCCCCTCGTCTCCCGCGGCCTCCTCCTGCCGACGCTGGTCTGCACCGCGCTGATCCTCGGCCCGGTCGGCACCGCGGCCGCCGTCGTCGACGCGGGCCGCGGCGCGTCGGACCACGGTGTGGCTCAGGCGGCCACCTGGTACGGCACCGACGACATGGACACCCTGACGGACCGCCTCGACGTACTGGACCGCTCCGCGCACGGCAGCGTCCTCCAGCCCCTCCTGGACGCCGTCACCGGCATCACCGCCCTGGACGGCAGCCACCTCGACGCGAGCGAGGCGGCCGCCCACGCGAAGGCCGTGAAGGCGGCGAACGCCGAGGTCCAGGAACAGCTGCGAAAGCTGAGCGACACGGACCGGGCCGCGGCTGCGGCCGACCCGGTCTCCGACCTCCTGGCCGCGCTCCAGTCCGCGGTCGACGACCTGCTCACGTCACTGACCTCGCTGGATCTGGGCGGTGTGGTGGGCTCGGTCACCGGCCTCCTGGGCTCCGTGGTCGGAGCCGTCACCGGGCTCCTCGGCGGCGGACTGCCCTCCCTGCCGGCCGCCGGCTGACGCCACGGCTTCCCCCGGCACCCCCGCGTGAGCGCACGCGGGGGTGCCGCATGTCGTCATGTCCCCAGGACCCCACAAAGTCCGACAGAGTCATTGCCTCGCCAGTCTTCGGGATCTAGGTTGAGTCGCATCCTGTGCCTCAAAGTCACCAATAGCGCACAGGAATTGACGCTCCCTCAGTACGTACACCGCACTGTCGTCCCGAGGAAGGTTCCACCGATGCCCCACCCGTATCTGCCTGCCCCCATCAGCCGCCGGCGTCTGCTGGAGTCGGGGGCCGCCGTCCTCGGCGCCCTCGCCCTCTCCTCCGGTCCCCTGGCCGGTCGCGGCCACGCGGCGGGGGGCGCCCCGGAGTGGAACGGCGCCATCGATCTCTTCCGGGTGGGCACCCAGCCCCCGCACACCACCCTCATGCCGTACGCCGATGTCGGCCAGGCGCTCGCGGCCGACCGCACCCGCTCGCCGTACCGGCTGAGTCTCGACGGCACATGGAAGTTCGCCTACGCCGACCGTCCCGCCGACCGCGACACCGACTTCTACCGCACCGACGTGGACGACACGGACTGGGACACCCTTCCCGTCCCCTCGGTTTGGCAGGTGCATGGCTACGACTTCCCGATCTACATCAACATCACCTACCCCTGGTGGGGCCCCAACGGCCTCGGCGAGGAGGCACAGCCGCCCGCCGCCCCGACCCGCTACAACCCCGTCGGCCAGTACCGGCGCACCTTCACCGTCCCGAAAGACTGGTCGGGGCGGCGGACCTTCCTGCACTTCGAGGGCGTCAAGTCCGCCCACTACGTGTGGATCAACGGTGAACTCGTCGGCTACCACGAGGACTCCTACACGCCCGCCGAGTACGACATCACCCCGCACCTCAAGCCGGGCACGAACCAGATCGCGGTCGAGGTCTACCGCTACTCCGACGGCGACTGGCTGGAGGACCAGGACATGATCCGGCTGAGCGGCATCTTCCGCTCGGTCTACCTCTACTCCACCCCGGCCGTCCACCTGCGCGACTTCAAGCTGGACACCCCGCTCGGCGACGACTACACGTCCGCCGAGCTCTCGGTCACCGCGAGCGTGCGGGACTACGGCGGCGGCAACCAGGGCCGCTACACGGTCGAGACACAGTTGTACGACTCGGGCGGCCACGCGGTCTGGTCCCGCCCCCTCCAGCAGGCCGTCGCGCTCGACGCCGGCGACGAGACGACCGTACAGGCGGCCAAGGCGGTGCCCGCCCCGAAGCTGTGGTCGGCCGAACACCCGAACCTCTACACCGCCGTCCTGCGGCTGCGCGACCCCGCGGGCAAGGTGATCGAGACGCTCTCGCACCGCGTCGGCCTGCGTGAGTTCGCCCTGAAGGACGGGCTGATGCGCATCAACGGCGAACCCGTCTCCTTCCGGGGCACCAACCGCCACGAGATGCACCCCGACCGCGGCACCGCGCTCACCCGCGCGGACCTCGTGAAGGACATCACGATCATCAAGCGGCTGAACATCAACTCGGTCCGCACCTCCCACTACCCCAACAACCCGCTGTGGCTCGAACTCGCCGACGAGTACGGCCTCTACCTCGTCGACGAGACCAACCTGGAGACGCACGGCATCCGCGACGAGTACCCGGGCAACCACCCCGACTGGAGCGCGGCCTGTGTGGCCCGCGCCCAGAACATGGTCCACCGCGACAAGAACCACGCCTCGGTGGTGATCTGGTCCCTCGGCAACGAGGCGGGCGGCGGCAGCACCTTCGTGAACATGCGGGACTGGATCAAGTCGTACGACACCACCCGCGTCGTCCAGTACGAGGGCGACGACCGGCCCACCATCAGCGACATCCGCTCGGAGATGTACGAGAGCCCCGCACGCGTCGAGCAGCGCGCCAAGGACACCTCCGACACCCGGCCGTACGTGATGATCGAGTACTGCCACGCGATGGGGAACTCCAACGGCAACTTCAAGAAGTACTGGGACATCGTCCGCCGCTACCCCGTCCTCCAGGGCGGCTGGATCTGGGACTTCGTCGACCAGTCCCTCAGCGAGCCCGTCCCGGTGCGCCAGGTGCTGACCGAGAGCGGGCCCGGTGCGCTGAAGGGCGAAGTCCTGCCCGCGAGCGCCAGGTTCGACCGCGGCAAGGGCGTTTCCGGTGCCACGGTCTTCGCCCGCGACAAGAGCCTCGACCTCACCGGTTCGCTGACCCTGGAGGCCTGGGTCACCCCGAAGGTGACGGGCTATCACCAGCCGATCGTCGCCAAGGGTGACACCCAGTACGCCCTCAAACAGTCCGGAAGGACACTGGAGTTCTTCCTCTACGGCGGCGGTCAGTGGATCACGGCCAGTTGGGCGCTCCCGGACGACTGGACGGGCCGGGAACACCATGTCGCCGGTGTCTTCGACGCGGCCGCGGGCACGCTGACGCTCCATGTGGACGGCCAGGTCAGGGCGACCAGGACCACCACGCAGCGGCCCAGCAGCAACACCGCACCCCTCGCGCTGGCCGTCGATGTCGACAACCCCACAAGGGAGTTCAGCGGCTCGATCAGGAAGGCACGCGTGTATGGCCGTGCCCTGACCGCCGCCGAACTGGCCTCCGACAGCCGGGGGCCCGGCGACGAGGGCGTGCGGTTCTGGTTCGACGCGGCGACCGTGGGGCTCACCGAGAAGCGGCCCGCCCAGAAGACCTTCTTCGCCTTCGGCGGCGACTGGGGCGACAACCCCAACGACGGTGCCTTCGTCGCCGACGGCATCGTCACCGCCGACCGTGGCCACACCGGCAAGGCCGCCGAGGTCAAGCAGATCTACCAGGCGGTCAACGCGTCCTGGGCCGCGGACGGGTCGGTGACCCTGACCAATGAGTACCTCTTCACCAACCTCCGTGCACTCGACGGAAGTTGGACACTCGTTGCCGACGGGAGGGTGGTGCAGCGCGGGAAGCTGACACGGGAGCAGCTGAATCTGGCGCCGCTGTCGAGCAAGGCCATCACCGTCCCGTACAAGCTCCCGAGCGCCCCCGCGCCCGGCACCGAGTACTTCCTCCACCTCTCCTTCACCACCAAGGAGTCCACCCCCTGGGCGAGAGCCGGCTTCGAGGTGGCCAAGCAGCAGCTCGCCGTCGACGTGGACAGTCCGGCGGTGACCCCGGTGCCGCTCGCGAAGGTCCCGGCACTGACGTACGAGGACGCCTCCGGTCAAGTCACCGTCACGGGCAAGGACTTCTCCGTCACCGTCGACAGGAGCAGCGGGACCATCACGTCGTACCAGGCCCACGGCACCCGCCTGCTCACCGCCGGACCCGTGCCCAACTTCTGGCGGGCGCCCATCGACAACGATCACGGCAACGGGCAGCACACCCGCAACCAGACCTGGCGCGACGCCGGCACGAACCGCAAGGTGACCGACGTGAGCGTGCGGGCGCTGCGGGACCGGGCCGTCGAGATCAAGGTGAGCGGCGCCCTGCCGACGACGACCGAGTCGGCGTACACCACGACCTACACCGTCTTCGGCAACGGCGAGATCAAGGTCGACAACACCCTGCGCCCGGGGGCGAGTTCACTGCCGTACATCCCGGAGGTCGGCACGATCCTGTTCCTGCCGCGCCGCCTGGACCGGCTGCACTACTACGGCCGCGGACCCGAGGAGAACCACTGGGACCGCAACGACGGTACGGACGTGGGGCTCTACTCCGGGACCGTCGCCGAGCAGTGGACCCCCTACATCCGCCCGCAGGAGAACGGCAACAAGACCGACGTCCGCTGGGCCGCCCTGACCGGCCGCGACGGCGTGGGACTGCTGGTCTCCGGTGAGCCCCTCCTGGAGGTCAACGCCTCGCACTTCACCCCGGAGGACCTGTCCGGCGGGGTGCGCCACGACTACCAGCTCACCCCGCGCGACGCGGTCGTCCTGCGGGTGAACCACCGGCAGATGGGCGTCGGCGGCGACAACAGCTGGGGCGCGCACACCCACGACGAGTACAAGTTGTTCGCCAACCGGGACTACTCGTACACGTACCGGCTGCGTCCGCTGACGGATGTGGCCAGCGCGACGGCGGCCTCACGGCGGCCGACGGCCTCCGCCTAGCGCACCGCGTGGGTGGGGCGGCCCCGGACTCCCGGGAACTCCTCACCCACGTCGGCGACGCAGGGCCACAGCCACCACCGGACCGCACGCGAGGAGGACCGCCAGCACCCCGTACCCGTACGTCAGACTCGCCGCCGCGGCCACCCCGGCGACCAGCAACGGCCCGCCGGCGTCTCCGAGTTCGCGTCCCAGCTCGGCCGCCCCCATCGTCTGCCCCAGCCGTTCCGCCGGAGTCGAGGCCGCGAGCGCCGCGAACCCCAGCGGGGTGATCAGCCCCGTTCCGACGCCGATCAGCGCGGCCCCCAGCAGCACACCCGCGAGCCCCGGCAGCATCGCGCAGCCCAGACCGGCCGCCGCCAGCAGCAGTCCTGCGGTCAGCCCACCCCGTACCGTGAGCCGCCCCGCGTCCAGCGCCCGCCCGGCGCGCGGCTGTACGACCGCCGCGCAGGCCGCGAGCACCGACACCGCGGCACCCGTCGCCACCGTGCCGAGCCCCGCCACCGCGCCCGACACGGGCAGGAAGCCCACGCCCACCGAGAGCGCGGCGGTCGCCCCGGCGAGCGCGGCCGTCGGGACCAGGAACACCGGGTCGGCCAGCCGCCGGGCCAGGTCGAGGACCGTCTGCCGGGCCCGGGGGAGGGGCGGTACGACGGGTACGGCGATCAGCGCCCACACCGCCACGGCCGCACCCAGCACCGCCAGCACCGTGAACAGCAGCCGCAGCCCGCCCGCCCACACCAGCACCCCGCCGAGGAGCGGGCCCAGGGTGTAGCCGACGGACTTGTAGAAGCCGTAACTCCCGAAAGCCCGCCCGCGTTTGGCGGCCGGATTCAGCCGGGCCACCAGCGCGGACGCGGCGGGGGAGAAGGCGGAGGCCGCCGCGCCCTGCCCGAGCCGCGCGGCCCACAGCCAGCCGGGGCTGTCGGCGAGGGCGTAGAGCGCGGACGCGACGGCGAAGGCCACCAGTCCGCCGAGGAGCACGGGGCGGGCCCCGATCCGGTCGGCGATCGTGCCGAAGACCGGCTTGAGGACGACTTCGGCGCCGTCGTACAGCGCGAGCAGCCCGCCGAGCACGAGCAGTGAGGTGACCGCGTCCGCCGAGTCCGCGCCGAGGTTCGCGGCGATGCCGTGCGCGCCCAAGGCGGTGGTGAACCCGGCCGCGTACAGAGGCCACATCAGACGCCGCGGCGGCTCACTCGGTGGCGTCACTGAGTCCGAGCCGTAGGTGTTCGACGTGGTACACGGCCTGGTCGAGCAGCTCGGCGACATGGTGGTCGTGCAGTGCGTACACCACCGACCGGCCCTGGCGCTCGCCCACGACGAGCCCCAGGTTGCGCAGCAGCCGCAACTGGTGCGAGCACGCCGACTGCTCCATGCCCACCTCGGCGGCCAGCTCCGTGGCCGGCAGCGGTCCTTCGCGCAGCCTCGCGAGGATCAGCAGCCGGGAGGGGGTGGACAGGGCCTGGAGGGTGGTGGCCACCTTCGCCACGTTGGCCGTGTCCAGACGTACGCGCTCGGCGGTTTCCTGCGCGGTGGTGACGGCTCCATGACCCATGGGCGGTATCTTACCCACCGCACATGAACAGATGAACGAGTCTTCATGTGTTCCTGTATGGTGGTCCCGGTGTCCACGACCCTCACCCCCGTTCGTGTCCCCTCGCCCGCCCGCCAGGCACCCCGCCGCCGCACCCGCGTCCTGGCACTGCCCGAGGCCCGCTGGGCGCTGGCGTCGACCGTCGCCTTCCTGGTGGCCCTCGCCCTGGACCTCGGTGGCCTGCCGTGGTGGGCGTACGGTCCGCTGTACGCGGTCGCCTATGTCACCGGCGGCTGGGAGCCGGCCCTCGAGGGGCTCAGGGCGCTGCGCGGCAGAACTCTGGACGTCGACCTGCTGATGATCGTCGCCGCGCTGGGCGCGGCCGCGATCGGACAGGTCCGGGACGGCGCCCTGCTGATCGTCATCTTCGCCACGTCCGGTGCGCTGGAGGCACTGGCCACCGCCCGCACCGCCGACTCGGTACGCGGCCTGCTCGATCTCGCGCCCTCGATGGCGACCCGGGTGACGGAGCACGGCGAGGAACCGGTCCCGACGAGTGAACTCGCCGTGGGGGACGTCCTGTTGATCCGGCCGGGCGAGCGCATCGGCGCGGACGGACGGGTCCTGGACGGGGCGAGCGAGGCCGACCAGGCCACCATCACCGGCGAACCCCTCCCGGTCACCAAGGGCCCCGGCGACGAGGTCTTCGCCGGCACCCTCAACGGCACCGGCGTGCTGCGCGTCCGCGTCGAGCGCGACCCCGCCGACTCCGTGATCGCCCGCATCGTGACCCTGGTCGAGGAGGCCTCCCGCACCAAGGCGCCGACACAGTTGTTCATCGAGAAGGTCGAGCAGCGGTACGCGCTGGGGATGGTGACCGCCACGCTCGCCGTGTTCGGCGTGCCGCTGATCTTCGGCGCCGGCCTCACCGACGCGTTGCTGCGCGCGATGACCTTCATGATCGTCGCCTCGCCGTGCGCGGTGGTCCTCGCGACGATGCCGCCCCTGCTGTCCGCCATCGCCAACGCCGGGCGGCACGGCGTCCTGGTCAAGTCGGCGGTGGCGATGGAGCGGCTGGGCGAGGTGGACGCCGTAGCCCTCGACAAGACGGGGACGCTGACGGAGGGGACACCGGAGGTCTCGGCCGTACGGCCGCTGCCGGGCTCCGGGCTGACTCCGGACGCCCTTCTCGCGCTGGCCGCCGCGGCCGAGCACCCCAGCGAGCATCCGCTGGGGCGTGCGGTGGTGAGGGCGGCGCGGGAGCGGGGGCTGCGGATTGCGGACGCGCGGGACTTCGCCGCCGTGCCCGGGCGCGGGGTGACGGCGGTGGTCGGGGGGCGAGTGACCGGGGTCGGGCGCGCGGGTGACCCGGTGACCGGCAGCGTGGATCTCGGTCCCGATGCCGATGCGACCGGCGTCCCCGGCACCGAGGACGGCGACACCGTCGTCCTGGTGACCGGCGACGGCGTCCCCCTCGGCACCCTCGCCCTCACCGACCGCCTGCGCCCTCACGCCCCCGCCACCACCGCCGCGCTCACCGCCCTGACCGGCACGGCTCCCGTCCTGCTCACCGGTGACAACGCCCGGGCGGCCGCGCGGGTCGCCGAGGCCACCGGCCTGGTGGACGTCCGCGCGGACCTGCTGCCCGAGGGCAAGGTGGACGCCGTACGACAGCTTCAGGACGCCGGGCGCAAGGTGCTGTTCGTCGGGGACGGCGTCAACGACGCGCCCGCGCTCGCCGCCGCCCACTCCGGCCTCGCCATGGGCCGTGCGGGTTCGGACCTCGCGCTGGAGACGGCGGACGCGGTCGTCGTACGGGACGAGCTCACGACCGTCCCTTCGGTCGTTCGGCTGTCCCGGGCCGCCCGCCGGCTGGTCGTCCAGAACCTGGTGATCGCGGGTACCTTCATCACCGGACTCGTCCTGTGGGACCTCCTCGGCCACCTCCCGCTCCCGCTCGGCGTCGCGGGGCACGAGGGCTCCACGGTCCTCGTCGGCCTCAACGGACTGCGGCTGCTGCGCGAGTCCGCGTGGCGATCGGGCCAGGTGCCGGTCCAGGGCACGCGAGGTTGATGTCGGATTCTCGCCAGCCCGGGCCCGGCCGGTGGCCGATGCTGGACGCATGCAGACGGGGATGTACACCGAGACCGAGCGCTGTGTGCGTGCCGTGCAGTCCAAGGACGCACGGTTCGACGGATGGTTCTTCACGGCGGTCCTGACGACCCGCATCTACTGCCGGCCGAGCTGTCCGGTCGTACCGCCCAAGCCCCAGAACATGACCTTCTATCCCAGCGCGGCCGCCTGCCAGCAGGCGGGTTTCCGGGCCTGCAAGCGGTGCCGGCCCGACACCAGCCCTGGTTCCCCGGAGTGGAACCAGCGCGCCGACCTCGTGGCCCGTGCGATGCGGCTGATCGCCGACGGCGTCGTCGACCGCGAGGGCGTGCCCGGCCTCGCCGCCCGGCTCGGCTACAGCGCCCGGCAGATCGAACGCCAACTGCTCGCCGAGCTCGGTGCGGGCCCGCTCGCCCTCGCCCGGGCCCAGCGCGCCCAGACGGCGAGGATCCTCATCGAGACGACCGCCCTCCCGATGGCGGACATCGCCTTCGCGGCCGGCTTCTCCGCGATCCGCACCTTCAACGACACCGTGCGCGAGGTCTTCGCGCTCTCGCCGAGCGACCTGCGCACGCGCGCCGCGAAGAAGTCCGCGCCGGACAGCCCCGGCTTCCTGTCCCTGCGCCTGCCGTTCCGCGTCCCCCTCAACCCCGACAACCTCTTCGGCCACCTCGCGGCCACCGCCGTCCCGGGGGTGGAGGAGTGGCGGGACGGTACGTACCGACGCACGCTGCGGCTTCCGTACGGACACGGCATCGTGGCCCTCACGCCCCGGCCCGACCACATCGCCTGCCGGTTGATGCTGAGCGACCTGCGCGACCTGACCGTCGCCATCAGCCGCTGCCGCCGCATGCTCGACCTGGACGCCGATCCCGTCGCGATCGACGACCTGCTGCGCACGGACCCGCTCCTGGCGCCCCTGGTGGACAAGGCGCCAGGCCGACGCGTCCCCCGTACGGTCGACGAGGCGGAGTTCGCCGTACGCGCCGTGCTGGGCCAGCAGGTCTCCACGGCGGCGGCCCGCACTCACGCGGCACGCCTGGTCACGGCCCACGGTGAACCGGTCGACGACCCCGAGGGCGGCCTGACGCACCTCTTCCCGTCTCCCGAGGCACTGGCCGCGGTGGACCCCGCCGCACTCGCGATGCCCCGCACCCGCCGCACGACCTTCACCACCCTGGTCGGCGAACTGGCCGAGGGAACCCTCCAGTTGGGGGTGGAGACCGACTGGACCGAGACCCGGACCCGCCTTCTCGGCCTCCCCGGCTTCGGTCCCTGGACGGTCGACGTCATCGCCATGCGCGCCCTCGGTGACCCGGACGCCTTCCTCCCCACCGACCTCGGAATCCGCCGCGCGGCCCAGGAGTTGGGCCTTCCCTCCACCCCGGCCGCGCTGACGGCCCGGGCGGCGGCCTGGCGGCCCTGGCGGGCCTACGCGGTCCAGTACCTGTGGGCGACCGACAGCCACCCGATCAACTTCCTGCCCGTATAAGGACGTCCAGTGAAACAGCACACCGTGATCGACAGCCCCTACGGCCCCCTGACCCTCGTCGCCGACGACGGCGTCCTGTGCGGCCTCTACATGACCGACCAACGCCACCGCCCACCCGAGAAGACCTTCGGCGAGCCGGACGACGGCTGGTCCAAGGAAGCCGAGGACCAGCTGACGGCCTACTTCGAGGGCGAGTTGAAGGAGTTCACCCTGGAAGTGAGCCTGCACGGAACGGCCTTCCAGCGCAGGGTCTGGGAACAACTCCGCCGGATCCCGCACGGCGAGACCCGCACCTACGGCGAACTCGCCGACGCCCTCGGCAACCCCAAGGCCTCCCGCGCGGTCGGCCTCGCCAACGGCAGGAACCCGATCGGCATCATCGTCCCCTGCCACCGTGTGGTCGGCGCGGACGGCAGCCTCACGGGCTACGGCGGCGGACTGGAACGCAAGCAGCGGTTGCTGGACTTCGAGCGCGGGGCGGCGCTGTTCTGACCGGTACCCGGTGCTTCCCCGTGCCGAGCGACCCTCAGCCGCGCAGGTCCCGTCGGTACCGGATGCCGGTCTTGCCGCCGAGGTCGGCCGGGTCCGCCGGGCCGGCCGGGGTGAAGCCCGCCTTGGCCAGCACCCTCTGGGACGCGATGTTCTCGTGGCTGGTGGCCGCGCACAGGGTGTCCAGCCGGTACCGGGTTGCCGCGAGAGGGCACAGCTCGCGGACCGTCGCCGTCGCCACCCCGCGGCCGGTGGCGTGTTGCGCGACCCGGTAACCGAGGTCCGCGGTGCCGTTCTCGATGTCGACGAGGTTGAACCGGCCGAGTACCGAGCCGTCCTCGGCGAGCAGCACGTGAAAGGCGCAGAGGCCGGTCTCCTGCTCGACCAGCAAGGCGTTGAACCGCTCGTCGAACCGGTCGAAGAAGGCATCGCCGCGGTCGGTGACGGACGCGGCGAAAAAGGCGCGGTTGACCAACTCGAAGGCCAGGACCGCCGGGGCGTGTTCGGCGCGCAGCCGCTTCAGCTCGGGCATGCACTCTCCTACTTCGCGGTGTATTATGGTGATGAATGACAGGCTCTGCGCGGGTTATTGATATACCGCCGCGGATAAAATGGTTCCTCCGTCTAGTTCTCACGGGGGTGGGATCATGGCGAGTTATCCAGATCGCTCCGGTCCCCAGCTCACGTTCATTCATCCATCGCACCTGAATGGATCCCCTCTCCGTCTGTCCGCTGCCAGGTCGGTCCTCGGCCGGGATCCCGGCTGTGACATTCGGATAGACGATCCGTATGTGAGCGGCAGACACGCAATCCTGAGTCGTTCGGGAGCGAACGTGGTCTTGGAAGACCTCGGTTCCGCCAACGGCACTTCGGTGAACGATCGTCCTCTCGCCGCCCCACAGACGCTGCACGACGGGGATGTCCTCACCTTGGGGAGCGTCAGCATTCGTTACGAATGGCCCGGCAGTGCTCCGCAAGAGCGCGAAGCCGAACAGGGCACCGTCCTGATGCCGGAAGTGAACAGTGCCCCGCGATTCGATGTGGGTCAGCAGTACGGTGCCCACATCAACAATGTGGGTGGGCACCAGTATGTCGATCAAAGGCAGGAGAGCTTTCTCCGGCAGATCGCGGCAGCTCGCACGAGAGCGCGAAGAATCATTCTGTTCGGTTTCGTGCTCTTCTTGATCGGCTTCGCTGTCTTCGCCTATGGAATTCTGCGCTTCATGGGTCATATCGGGGATCCCGTGTCTGAGGATCCCAATGAATGGCCCGACCCGGGAGATATGTTCGGCACGGAGATCGGTGGCTTTCCGGTGTTCCTTCTCGGCTGGGCAGCCGCCGGCGTCGGCACGGTCCTGATGATGACCGGGCTGGTGATGCACGTCATCGCCGCATCCCGTCAACGCTCGTTCGACGCGGCCGTGCGCCGCCATTGATTCAGGCGAGGGGACATCCAGTGAGCTTCAATATCGGCAGCCAACAGGGCAACATCAACAACGTCGCTGGTGACCAGACCATTCACGGTGGCCAGCACGGACAATTCGCGATGGCCACGGATCCGCGTGCCATGCTCGGTCTGCTGCGTTCGGAACTCGACCGCCTGGCCCTCCCGCCCGATGTCGCGAGCCAGGTGAACGCCGAAGTCGCGTCCCTGGATGCCGAACTCGCTTCCCCGTCTCCTGATCGCACCACCATGGCCCAGCGTCTGGTGCAGATCACCAGGCTGGTGACCGCGGCAGGCGCTGCCGTCACCGCCGGCGGGACCCTCGCAGGAGCCCTGTCCTCGTTCGCGGCCTGGCTGGGGCCGATCGGTGACTCCGTCCTCCATGCCATCGGGTAGTAGCTCTCGGCATCGATCACAGCTCCCCGAACGACCTGATCCTGTGCATGAGTTCGGGCAGCGCCGTGCCGATCGGTTCGCGGATCACCTCGTCGGCCTGATCGTCGTACGGTGTCGGGTCCGCGTTGACGATGACGAGACGGGCGCCGTGGTCGGCGGCGACACCCGCGAGACCCGCAGCCGGCTGGACCTGGAGGGTGGTGCCGACGGCGACGAACACCTGGCAGGCCTTGGTGATGGCGACGGCCTCGCCCATGACGACGGGGTCGAGGCGCTCGCCGAACATCACGGTCGCCGACTTGAGGATGCCGCCGCAGGTCAGGCACGGCGGATCCGCCTCGCCGGCCTCGACGCGTTCGAGGGCGTCCTCCATCGGTCCGCGGGCGTGGCACTTCGTGCACACCACCTGCCGTGCGGTGCCGTGCAGTTCGAGGACCTTGCGGGCGGGCATCCCGGCGAGCTGGTGCAGCCCGTCCACGTTCTGTGTGATCACCCGCACCGGCACCCCGGACCTCTCCAGCTCGGCCACCGCCACGTGCGCGGCGTTGGGCTCGGCCTTCAGGGTCCGGTTCGCGCGCCGCATCTGCCACGAGCGGCGGCGGATCTCCGGATCGCCCATGTAGTAGTCGTACGTCACAAGCTTCTCGGCCTCGGGATCCTTCCGCCACAGGCCGTTCGGGCCACGGTAGTCGGGGATCCCGGAGTCGGTGGAGATTCCGGCGCCGCTGAGGAGCGCGACGAGAGGCTTGGTCATGGTGCCGAGGGTAGGACGGGTGATCCGGGTGCGGCGACCGGATATCCATCCGCCTGGGCGCGAGCAGGCATGAGCGCCGACAGCGCGCTGGAATCAACCCACCCGGCGCCCGTTCTCCAGCTCCAGCGTCCCCGACCCGTCCGCCAGCACGTCCAGCGCGGCCAGGACCCGACGGCCGAGGCCGTCGGGCAGATACTCGGCCAGCTCCTCGTGCGGCACGAGGCGCCAGGACAGCAGCTCCTCCTCCTGGAGGCGGATCGACTTGAGGTCGTCCTCGGTGAGGATGCCGCCGTCGTAGAGGTAGGCCACCAGGGGCGGCCAGGTCGGCCGGTACACCCAGTCCACCGCGAGCAGCCGGCCGAGGTCGCGGTCGAGCCCGATCTCCTCGAGCGTCTCGCGACGCGCGCCCTGGCGCGGGGTCTCGCCCTCGTCGGACTCGATCGTGCCGCCCGGAAGCGCCCAGCCCTCACGGTAGTTGGGCTCGACGAGCAGGACCCGGCCCGAGGCGTCACGGAAGAGGGCGGCGGCACCGGCGAGGATCCGGGGAAGACCGGCGATGTACGTGGCGAAGTCAGGGGTGGTGGTCATCCTCGAAGGGTAACCACGCCTCGTCCCGGTGGCCTCAGGCCTCCGCCTGGGCCCCCGCCAACCGCACCGTCCGTTCGGCCAGTTCGCTGATGTGCACCCCGTCGAACCCGAACACCGCGCTGCGCACCCGGTCCTCCAGCGGCTCCTTCCACTGGTCGGGGATCGCGTCCGCGCCGGTGAGCACCCCGGCCACCGAACCGGCCGTGGCTCCGTTCGAGTCGGTGTCCAGACCGCCGCGGACGGTGAGGGTGATGGTGCGGGTGAAGTCGCCGTCGCCGTAGAGCAGTCCGGCGGTCAGGACGGCCGCGTTCGGAATGGTGTGGATCCAGCCGAGCCCGGCTGTCTCCTCCGAGACCGTCGTCAGGGTGTCCTCCCAGGTCATCCGGGTGTCGTGCAGGGACACCACCCGGCGTACCGTGCGCGCGAGGCGGCTGCTCGCGGGGATCACCGCGAGCGCCTGGTCCACGGCCTGCCGCACGGTGCCGGCCGTGAACGCCGCCGAGATCAGCGCCGCCGCCCACATCGCCCCGTACACGCCGTTGCCGGTGTGCGAGAGCACCGCGTCACGACGGGCCAGGGAGGCTGCGCGGCGCGGGTCGCCGGGGCAGGTCCAGCCGTAGATGTCGGCCCGGATGAGGGCGCCGATCCACTCCTGGCAGGGGTTGTCGTACGTCGCCGTCAGCGGCGGTTTCAGCCCGTTGGCGAGATTGCGATAGGCGGCCCGCTCGGCCGTGAACGTCTGCAGATACGGCAGCCTCAGCAGCCACAGATCGCCCACCTGTTCGGTGCTGAAGCCGAAGCCGTGGGTCTCCAGGAGGTCGAGGCCGAGGATGGCGTAGTCGACGTCGTCGTCGCGGCAGCTGCCGTGGATGCGGCCGCGCACGCACTCGCGCCACTCGGGCCGCAGCTCGAAGCCGTCGCTCTCGCCGACGGGTTCGGGAAGGTAGTCGGTCAGCGGCAGGGCGGCGGCCTGCCGGAGATAGCGGTCGATCCGGTCCCGCGTCCACAGGTCGCCCTGCTCGACCGGCTTGCCGAGCATGTTGCCCGCGATCCGGCCGAGCCAGCCCCCGAGGATGCGGTCGGCGAGCTCTGGTTCGGTGCCCACAGGGGTCATAGCTCCGGTGTACCCGATTCCGGAGACCCGCACAGTCCCCCTCCGAGGTGGTGGTGTCGTAGCTCCGGCCGCGGGACCGGTTCATGCCCTGCCGGGGGAGGTCTCGGCCACGTCGACCTTTTCGAGGCCTTCGCGGCGCGTCCGCTCGGTCCCCCAGACGCCGAGTGGCCCGAGCGCCTGATGGAGCGTGCGCCCGTCCGCGGTCAGGGAGTACTCCACCCGCGGTGGCACCTCGGCGTACACCTCCCGGTGGACGAGTCCGTCTGCCTCCATCTCCCGCAGATGCTGGGTCAGCATCTTTTCGCTCACTCCGGGCAGACCGCGCCGGAGCTCGGCGAAGCGGCGTACCCGATGAGTGTCGAGTTCCCAGAGGATGAGCCCCTTCCACTTCCCGCTCACCACGTCCAGCGCGGCGTCGATCCCGCAGATGTACGGCCCGCGCCTCGGTCCTTTGGCCATCAGTGACCCCCCTTACTAAAAGGTAAGTACCGCAGAAAATAGTGGGTACTTCCGAGCTGTGGGGCGCTCTTCCAGGATGGAGGCGTGAACGCACACCAGAACCCCACCAGCACGCAGGGCAACGCTGTCACCGTGATCGGGCTCGGCCCGATGGGCCAGGCGATGACCCGCACCCTCCTCACCGCCGGCCATCCCGTCACCGTCTGGAACCGCACCGCCGGCCGGGCCGACGGCGTGGTCGCCGAGGGAGCGACGCGCGTGGCGACACCCGGCGAGGCCGTCGAAGCGAGTGACCTCGTGATCCTCAGCCTCACCGACTACCGGGCGATGTACGACATCCTCGACGGCTCCACCGCGTTACTCGCCGGCCGGACGCTGGTCAACCTGAGCTCGGACACGCCCGACCGTACCCGCGAGGCGGCGACCTGGGCGGCGGGCCACGGCGCCGCGTTCCTCACCGGTGGTGTCATGGTCCCGGCGCCGATGGTCGGCACGGAGGCGGCCCATGTCTACTACAGCGGCCCCGGCGAGGTGATGGAGCACCATCGGGCGAGGCTGGCGAAGCTCGGCGCGCCGAGGTATCTGGGCGAGGATCCGGGCCTCGCCCAGATGATGTACCAAGCGCAGCTCGCGGTGTTCCTCACCACCTTGTCCGCACTGATGCACGCCACCGCGATGCTGGGCACCGCGGGGATGAAGGCCACGGAAGCCCTGCCGGAGCTGCTCACCTTCACCGACACGATCGGCGCCATCCTGAGGGCCGGGGAGGAGACCCCCGGAGCCGCGCTGGACGCCGGGGAGCATCCCGGCGACCTCAGCACGGTCACCATGATGGGCGCGACGTCCGACCACATCGTCGAGACCAGCAGGTCCCTCGGCCTCGACCTCGCTCTCCCCCTGGCCGTGCAGGCCCATTACCGACGCGCGATCGAGAACGGCCACGGCAGCGACAACTGGACCCGCGTCATCGACAGCATCCGCGAGCCGCGCTGACGGGACGCGGCACCGACAGGCCCCCCTTCTCAGGGACCGGGCGGTGCATGACGTCGGGGGGCGTCTCCGGTTAAGGTCGCAGCGGCGCGACTGGCCTTGACGTGCGCGAGGCCCGGAGAGCAAGGGGAAAACGTGACACTGCGCGTGCTCATCGCCGCGGACAAGTTCAAGGGCTCGCTCACGGCCGTGCAGGTCGCCGAGCGGGTGACGGCCGGGCTGCGCCGGGTCGTGCCGGGTCTGGAGGTCGAGGCACTGCCCGTCGCCGACGGCGGTGACGGGACCGTCGCCGCGGCCGTCGCGGCCGGTTTCGAGCGCCGGGAAGTGCCGGTCGCCGGGCCCCTCGGGCAGGAGGTCACCGCCGCCTTCGCGGTCCGCGGGGACACCGCCGTCGTCGAGATGGCCGAGGCCAGCGGTCTGCAACGACTGCCGGCGGGCGTCTTCGCCCCGCTCATGGCGTCGACGTACGGCTCCGGAGAGCTCCTGCGCGCCGCGCTGGACGCCGGCGCCCGCACGATCGTGTTCGGGGTGGGCGGCAGCGCCACCACCGACGGCGGTGCCGGCATGCTCTCCGCGCTCGGCGCCCGCTTCCTGGACGCCGACGGCGAGCCCGTGGCCCCGGGCGGCGGAGGCCTCGCCGATCTAGCCTCGGCCGACCTGTCCGGCCTGGACCCGCGGTTCGCGTCCGTCGAGTTCATCCTGGCCAGCGACGTCGACAACCCGCTGACCGGCCCCAAGGGCGCCCCCGCGGTCTACGGCCCGCAGAAGGGCGCCTCCCCGGACGACGTCGAGGCCCTCGACAGCGCCCTCGCCCACTACGCGAAGGTGCTGGAGGAGGCCGTCGGCGCGAAGGCCGCCGGGTACGCCGCCTCGCCGGGTGCGGGCGCGGCCGGCGGCATCGGCTACGGCGCCCTCCTCCTCGGCGCCCGGTTCCGCCCCGGCATCGAGGTCATGCTCGATGTCCTGGGCTTCGCACCCGCGCTGGAGTGGGCGGACCTGGTGATCACCGGCGAGGGCTCCCTCGACGAGCAGACCCTGCACGGCAAGGCCCCGGCGGGCGTCGCCGCGGCAGCCCGCGCCAAGGGCAAGGAGGTCGTCGCCGTGTGCGGCCGCCTCGCGCTGCCCCCGGAGGCCCTCGGCCGGGCGGGCATCCGCCGCGTCTACCCGCTCACCGATGCCGAGCCCGACATCCAGCGGTGCATCACCGAGGCGGGGCCGATCCTGGAGGACGTGGCGGAGCAGATCGGCCGGGACTTCCTGATCTGAGCGGCTTCTCGAGCCGGGCCGCTGCATGGGCTGGACCGGAACCATCCGTCCGGGCCGCCCGCGTAGGTCACTGACGCGGCCCCGACAACCGGTACGCGTCCAGCGCCAGCGTCATCTCGATCAGGTCCCGGGGCCGGGCCAGCGAACGGGACGTGAGCTGCTCAAGCCGCCGCAGCCGGTTGAAGACCGTGTTGCGGTGGCAGTACAGCCGTCCGGCGGCCCGCCCCGCCGAGCCCTCGCACACCAGCCACACGTCGAGGGTCTCCAGCAGGACGGCCCGGTCGGCGGGCTCCAGCTCCAGGAGTGCGCCGAACACGTCCGACACCAGCCGGTCGGCCAGCTCCGGCTGGCTCACCACCAGCGCGGTCGGCATCCGCTGATCGAGGCGTACGACCGCGGTGCCGTCCGGCGGACAGGTGCGCAGCGCCAGCTCGGCGAGCCGCCGGGCCCGGCCCAGCTCGGCGAGTCCGGGGACCACAGGACTGATCCCGCCCGGTCCCGCGCACCGCCCGTCCAGCGCACGCGCCACTCCGTCCAGGCCCTGCCCGGGCGCGAGCGCCACGACCGCCACCTCGCCATCGGCCCGCATCCGCCAGATGAACCGGAACCCGGCGCCCCGCACCGGCCGCTCGGCCGCCTCCCGCCGCTCGGCCCGCAGCACCACCACCGCGTACGGCCCGTGCTCCGGCAGATCGAGCCCCGCCGCCGCCCGCGCCGCGAGCCCGGGCGTCGCCTGTCCCTCCAGCAGGGCGTCGAGGAGCGCCTGCAGCTGTTCGTCCGTACGCCGCCTGAGCTCCGCCTCGGTGGCCCGGTACGCCTCCGACGCCGCCTGCGCCTGCGCGTCCACCGCCGACCACACCATCGTCGTCGACCGCATCAGCGCCGCGAGCCGCTCCGGCTCCCGACCGGCGGTCCCCTCCACGAGCGCGTCCCACACCAGGTAACCGGCGTTCCGGTAGGCGTGCACGAGAAGGTCCAGCGGCAGCCCCTGATGGGCCCGGCGCCGACCCGCGTCCTCGGCGTACTCCAGGTCGCGGCGCGGGGAGTCCCGGGGCGCGGAGATCGTCTCGATGCCGATCCGCATGGCCTCCTCGGCCTCCCGCCACTGCTGGTCGTACGGCAGCACCTGGCCGTAGACGGCTGAGTGCTCGGTGAGTTGGCGCAGGTGCTCGTCGACGAGCTCCGGCACCCGTTCCAGCAGAGCCGTGCAGGACTCCGCGAGCAGCTTCCAGTCATGACCGGTCCGCGGCCGTCGCCCTCCCATGGCCGGAGGATGCCACCGGGACCCGGCCGCGCACAGGCCCCTGACACGCACTGTTGTGCACGCGCACAACGACGGCACCGGCCCGCTGGGCACCCGCAGCGATTGTGCCGCGGGCCGTGGACGGACGCCCGCGGCGGTGCTGGGGTGAGCGCCACACCGAGTGCGGACGGAGGGGGAGCCCATGAGCGGAGCCGGACTGGTCGTCCGGGACCTGTCGGTCGGATACGGGCCCGTGCGCGCCCTGCGCCGGGTGTCCCTCGAGGTGCCCGAGGGGGCCGTGGTGACAGTGCTCGGCGCCAACGGCGCGGGCAAGTCCACGCTCCTGCGTGCGATCAGCCGGACCCTCTCCTTCCACGGCGGCGCGGTCACCGGGGGCACGGTCACCCTGGACGGCCGCCGTCTCGACAGGCTGAGCCCGGACCGGGTGGTCGCCGCCGGGGTCTGCCAGGTACCCGAGGGGCGACGGGTGTTCGCGCGCATGAAGGTCGCCGACAACCTGCGCGCGGGCGCCCTCGGCGGCTCCGGATCCGGCCGGTCCGCGGCCCTGGCCCGCGTCCACGAACTGTTCCCCGTACTCGCCGAACGCGCGGGTCAGCGCGCCGGACTCCTCTCCGGCGGCGAACAGCAGATGCTCGCGGTCGCCCGCGCCCTGATGGCCACCCCGCGCGTGCTCCTCCTCGACGAGCCCTCCCTCGGCCTCGCCCCGCTCATGGCCCGGCGGATCGCCGACACCGTCCGGGAGATCAACACCCAGGGCACCTCGGTCCTCCTCGTCGAACAGAACGCGGCCCTCGCCCTGCGGCTCGCCACGCGCGCGTACGTCCTCGAAGTCGGCGAGGTCACCCTGTCGGGCCCGGCCGCGGAACTGTCCGCCTCCGACGAGGTGCGCCGCCGCTACCTCGGGGTGGTCGACGAGGACGCGGCGGCCGACGCGGAACAGGCGACGGACCGGACCCTGACCCGGTGGGAGGGGTGACGGCGATGGACTCCCTGGAAGTCCGCGGGCTGACCGTCCGTTTCGCCGGACTCACCGCCCTCGACGATGTCGGCTTCACCGTGCGCCCCGGCACCGTCCACGCCCTCATCGGACCCAACGGCGCCGGAAAGTCCACCTGCTTCAACGTCCTGTCCGGCGTCTACCGGGCCACCGCGGGCAGCGTCCGCTTCGGCGCGCACGAGCTGACCGGCATGCCCGCGCACCGCATCGCCGCCCTCGGTGTCGCCCGCATCTTCCAGAACCTCGCGCTGCCGCCCCGGGCCTCGGTCGAGGACTGTCTGCTCCTCGGCCGCCACCGGCTCACCCGGACCGGCTTCCTCGCCGCGGGACTCCGGCTGCCGTCGGCGGTCCGCGAGGAACGCCTGCACCGCGAACGGGTCCGGGAGATCGCCGAGTTCGTCGGCATCGCGGACTGCCTGGCACGGCCCGCGGGCTCCCTCCCGTACGGCCGGCAGAAGCTCGCCGAACTCGCCCGCGCACTCTGCATGGAACCGCGTCTGCTGCTCCTCGACGAGCCGGTCGCCGGCATGACCGCCGACGAACGACGCCGGACAGCCGCCGTGATCGCGGGTGTGCGCGACTCCCTGGGCATCTCGATCGTGCTGGTGGAACACGACATGGGGGTGGTGATGCGGCTCGCGGACGCGGTGACCGTACTGGACTTCGGGCGCCGGATCGCCGACGGCGCCCCCGCCGACGTACAGAACGATCCGGCCGTCGTACAGGCGTACTTGGGGGCCGCGTCATGAGCACCTTCGCCGAAATCCTCCTGAACGGCCTCTCGCTGGGGTCGGTGTACGCGCTCATCGCGCTCGGCTTCGTGGTGATCTTCCGGGCCACCGAGGTCGTCAACTTCGCCCACGCCTCGCTGCTGCTGGCGGGCGGATACGTCACCGCGGTCCTCCACGACGACATCGGTTTCTGGCCCGCGCTGCTCGCCGGGATCGCGGGGGCCGCGCTGGTCGGGGCCGCCGTGGAGTTCCTGGTGATGCGGCGGTACCGGGGCACCGACCACAGCGTCCTGGCCATCGTCACCATCGGCGTCGACATCCTGCTCACGACCGAGCTGACCCGCCGTATCGGCACGGATGTGCTGACGCTCGGCGACCCGTGGGGCGACGCGGTGCTCAGGCTCGGGCCGATCTCGCTGGCCCACACCCGGATCGCCGCGTTCGTGGCCGCCGCGCTGCTCATCACGGCGTTCCTGCTGGCCTTCCGGTACACCTCGTGGGGCGTGGCGATGCGGGCGGCGGCGGAGAGCGCGGAGACGGCCGCGCTGATGGGGGTCCGGCTCGGGCGGGTGTCGATGGGCGCGTGGGCGGTGGCGGGCGGACTCGCCGCCGTGGCCGCCCTGTTCCTGACCGTGTTCCCGACGCCGGGGCTGGAGCGGGCGACCTCGCTGGCCGCGCTGAAGGCGTTTCCCGCGGCCATCCTCGGCGGCCTCGACTCGACGACGGGCGCGCTGGTGGGCGGGCTGCTGGTCGGCGTCACGGAGTCCCTCGCAACCGGCTACCAGAGCGATCTGACCTTCCTGGGGCGGGGACTGGGAGACCTCGCGCCCTATCTCGTGATGGTCGCGATCCTGCTCATACGGCCCGCGGGGCTGTTCGGCACGAAGGAGCTCGCCCGTGTCTGAGGTCCTGGTGAAGCCGCTGCGGCCGGTCCGCTCCCGTACGTACCTCTGGGCCGCCGGGGGAGTGGTCCTGCTCGCCCTGCCCTTCTACCTCGACCGGTTCTGGCTCCAGGCGGGCCTGTTCGCGATGGCCGCCGCGATCGGCGCGATCGGCATCAACCTCCTCACCGGGGCGACCGGCCAGCTCTCCATGGGGCACGCCTTCTTCCTCGCCGTCGGCGCCTACGGCTACTGCGTGTTCGCGGCGGACGGCGGCGACGGACTGACCGGGCTCGGGCTGCCGACCTGGCTCGCGGCCGTGCTCGCGGTGCTGGTCGCGGGCGCCGCGGGCGGGCTGTTCAGCCCCATCTCGGGCCGCCTCAGCGGCGCCTACCTGGGCATCGCCACCCTCGCGCTCGTCTTCATCGGCCAGCACGTGATGTTCAACGCCCACGACCTGACCGGCGGCGCCAACGGCCGTGACGTACCGCCGCTGAGCCTGTTCGGCCTCACCTTCGACGACCGCGAACTCCTTGTCGCCGCCGTGCCGTTCGGGTCGGCGGAGAAGCTCTGGTACGCGGGTCTGGTCCTGCTGGCGGCCGGCGCGCTGTTCGCGCGCGGAGTGCTGCGTGGCCGTCCGGGCCGGGCCATGAACGCGATCCGCGACCACCGCATCGCCGCCGGTGTGCTGGGCGTGCCGGTCGCCCGGCACCGGGCCGCGGTCTTCGTGCTGTCGTCGATGTACGCGGGTCTCGCCGGCGTCCTGCTCGCGCTGGTCTTCCAGCGGACGGTGCCCGACTACTTCGGCATCACGCTGTCGCTCGAGTACCTCGCGATGATCGTCATCGGCGGGCTCGGGTCGGTCTCCGGGGCGGTGGCGGGGGCCGTGTTCGTGTCCCTGCTGCCGCAGCTGCTGACCCGCTACAGCGACGCGCTGCCTCTGGTCTCCGCTCCCGGCACGGGCGGGATCGCACCGGGCGAGGCATCCCGGTACCTCTACGGCGCCGCCGTCGTGCTGGTGGTGCTGTTCCTGCCCGGCGGCCTGGTCGGGGCGGCCGCCCGGCGTCACGTCGGACCCCGTTCAGGGGAGATCCATCCAGGGGAGGAACGATGACCACGAGATACGCCGCCAGGGCCGCCGCGGGCGCGCTCGCCGCACTGCTGGTGCTGGCCGGCTGCAGTTCCAAGGCCAAGGACTCCGACGACGGGGACGGTGACAAGGCGGCCGGCGGGGTCAGGACCGGGGAGGGCATCTCCGGGAAGACGATCACGCTGGGCGCGCTCACCGACATGACCGGCGTCTACGCGACCCTCGGCAAGAGCGTCACCCAGGCCCAGCAGCTGTACGTGAAGCAGCTGAACGCCGCCGGAGGGGTCTGCGGTTACAAGGTCGCCCTCTCGGTCCGCGACCACGGCTACGACCCGCAGAAGGCCGTCTCCGGCTACACCGAGCTGGAGCCGAAGGTGCTGGGCTTCGCGCAGTTCATCGGCTCGCCGTTCGTCGCCGCGGTCAAGCAGCGCATCGACGGCCAGGACAAGGCGCTGGTGCTCCCGCAGGCCTGGTCGGCCGCGCTGCTGGGCAGCCCGTACATCCGGGTCATCGGATCCACCTACGACATCGAGACGATCAACGCGGTGGACTTCCTGATCAAGGAGAAGGGGGTGAAGAAGGGGGACAGGATCGGCCATGTGTACTTCGAGGGCGATTACGGCGAGAGCGCCCTGGTCGGCTCCCAGCACATCGCGAAGGAGGCCGGGCTCACCGTCGTCGAGCAGAAGATCAAGCCGACCGACAACGACATGACCGCCCAGGTCACCGCCCTCAAACAGGCCGGCGTCAAAGCGATCGTGATCAGCGCGGGCCCGCGGCAGGCGGCTTCGCTGGTGGGGGTGGCGGCGGCGAGCGGCTTCGCCGTACCGGTCATCGGCAACAACTCGGCCTTCGCGCCGCAGCTCCTGGCCACCCAGGCCGGCCCGGCCCTGACGAAGAACTACTACGTCGCCTCGCCGTCGCTCCCCATCGGCGCGGACACCCCGGAGGCGAAGAAGCTCGTGGCCGACTACCGGGCCGCCTACCCGAACGACGCCCTGGACAACGGCATCGTCGCCGGCTGGACCGCCGCGTCGGCCTTCGGCGAAGCACTGAAGAAGGCCTGCGCGAACAAGGACCTCACCAGGGAGGGCGTCGACAAGGCCCTGTTGTCGATCGACTCCTACGACGTCGGCTTCGGCGTCGCCCAGAACTTCACCGACCCCAAGGCCCCCTCCTCCCGCGAGAGCGTGATCCTCCAGCCGGACGAGGGCGTGACGGGCGGCATGAAGGTCGTACGGGAGGCGGGGGCTTCGAAGGTGGCAGAGGGGTATACGCCAGGGGCGTGAGACGGCGGCAGTAAGCCGGTCACAACAGCGAGGGCCCGAACCGGTGTCGGTTCGGGCCCTCGGAAGTACGACGGCGGAGACTTACGGCAGCTGGGCCGCGCGGGCCTCGCGCCGGTTGCCGCGGAAGTTGTTCACCCGGCGGGCCGTGGCGAACAGCGGGATCACCGCACCCATGACCAGCTGGAGGGCGCAGCCCGTCTGCAGGAGGAGCTGACCACCGGGGGCGCCGAACGCCCAGGCCGCGAGGAGGCCCATCCCGAGGACGATCCAGGAGAGCATCGCGACCGCGAGGCGGCCCCGCGGCTTCGGGTACTCGACCCGGCTCACCATCAGCCAGGCGGTGCCCAGGATCGCCAGGAGCGTCGCCACGAAGGGGAGCTCCAGCAGGACGATCGAGACCACTGTCAGCGCGCCGAACGGCGAGGGCATGCCCTGGAAGGTGCCGTCCTTCACGGTCACACAGGAGAATCTCGCGAGCCTGAGGACCACCGCCAGCAGCACCACGACGGCGCCCACCGCCGCCACCCGCTGGGACGCGTCGTCCGCCACCATGCCGTAGACGAGGACGAAGTACGCCGGCGCGAGACCGAAGCTGATCAGGTCCGAGAGGTTGTCCAGCTCCGCGCCCATCGGCGACGAGCGCAGCTTGCGCGCCACCAGGCCGTCGAACAGGTCGAAGACCGCCGCGCACAGCATCAGGATGACCGCGGTGGCCGCGCTGTTGCGCGCCATGCCGGTCTCCTGGCTGTCGGTCAGGTGCGGGATCAGGATGCCGGTGGTGGTGAAGTACACCGCCATGAAGCCGCACGTGGCGTTGCCGAGGGTGAGGGTGTCCGCTATTGAGAGGCGGAGAGAAAGAGGCATCTCCTCCTCGTCGTCGACCTCGTCGGCCTCGGGCACCCAGCCCGCCTGGGTCTCAGGATCAATCACGGTCAATGCGAGTCACCCCAGCCACCGTCTTCTGGCCGACCTCGACCGCGACCTCCACGCCCTCCGGCAGGTAGATGTCGACGCGCGAGCCGAAGCGGATCAGACCGATGCGGTCGCCCTGCTCGACCTTCGTGCCCTGCGGGATGTAGGGGACGATGCGGCGGGCCACCGCGCCGGCGATCTGGATCATTTCGATGTCACCGAGTTCGGTGTCGAAGTGCCAGACGACGCGCTCGTTGTTCTCGCTCTCCTTGTTGAACGCTGGAACGAAACCGCCGGGGATGTGCTCGACCGAGGTCACCGTGCCGGAGAGTGGCGCGCGGTTGACGTGGACGTTGAGCGGGCTCATGAAGATCGCGACCCGGGTGCGACCGTCCTTCCACGGCATGATGCTCTGCACCACACCGTCGGCGGGCGAGATGACCCGGCCCGGGGCGATCTCGCGCTCGGGGTCGCGGAAGAACCACAGCATGCCCGCCGCCAGCGCGGTGGCGGGCACGGCGACGGCCTTGGCGGCGCCGGACTTGCGCGCGCGTACCAGGCTCAGTGCTGCGGTGGCGACGGTCGGGAGGAGCCACGGCGATGCTCCGCGCGCGAGGCGTACGCCTGCCAGGCTGTCGCGATGTGCAGAGGTTTGGCTGTGGGGCATGGATGACCTTCGTAGCGGATGATGCCGCGCACTAGACGGGGGACGGCGGCTTTCCGGGATCGTACCGGTCGTGGGCCACAACTGGGCAAGCCAGGAAGCCGAGTCGGCGGCTGAACCGACTTGACGGGGTGTGATCTTCTTCTCCAAGAAAACACCCCGTATCCGGACATCTAGCCCTGGAACCGATACTCTTCGAGCAGCCTGCGACCGATGATCATTTTCTGGATCTCGGCGGTACCTTCACCGATGAGCAGCATCGGAGCCTCACGGTAGAGGCGCTCGATCTCGTACTCCTTGGAGAAGCCGTAGCCGCCGTGGATCCGGAAGGCGTCCTCCACGACCTCCTTGCAGTACTCGGAGGCGAGGTACTTCGCCATCCCTGCCTCAAGGTCGTTTCGCTCACCGGAGTCCTTTTTGCGTGCCGCGTTGACCATCATCGCATGCGCGGCCTCGACCTTGGTAGCCATCTCGGCCAGCTTGAACTGAATCGCCTGGTGCTGAGCGATCTGCTTGCCGAAGGTGTGACGCTGCTGGGCGTACGAGACGCCCAGCTCGAAGGCGCGCTGAGCGACGCCGCAGCCACGCGCCGCCACGTTGACGCGGCCCACCTCGACTCCGTCCATCATTTGGTAAAAACCTCGGCCGGTGGCCCCGCCGAGCACACGGTTGGCCGGAAGTCGCAGGCCATCCATGATCATCTCGGTGGTGTCGACACCCTTGTAGCCCATCTTGTCGATCTTCCCGGGGATGGTGAGGCCGGGGCGGACCTCTCCGAACCCGGGCTCCTTCTCGATCAGGAAGGTCGTCATCGACTTGTGGGGCGCGGTGCCCTCAGGGTGTCCTTCATCACTTCGGACGAGAACGGCGACCAGACTTGACGTTCCGCCGTTCGTCAGCCACATCTTCTGACCGTTGAGGACGTACTCGTCACCGTCCTTGACCGCCTTGGACGTGATGGCGGACACGTCCGAGCCGAGCGCCGGCTCCGACATCGAGAAGGCACCGCGGATGTCGCCGGCCGCCATCCTCGGCAGGAAGTGGTCCTTCTGCTCCTGAGTGCCGTGCTGCTTGAGCATGTACGCCACGATGAAGTGGGTGTTGATGATGCCGGAGACCGACATCCAGCCGCGGGCGATCTCCTCCACACACAGCGCGTACGTCAGGAGGGACTCGCCCAGACCGCCGTACTCCTCGGGGATCATCAGCCCGAACAGGCCCAACTCCTTGAGCCCGTCGACGATCTGCTGCGGGTACTCGTCGCGGTGCTCCAGCTCGGTCGCGACCGGGATGATCTCCTTGTCCACGAAGTCGCGGACGGTGGAGAGGATCTCCTGCTGGATGTCGGTCAGTCCCGCTGTCTGGGCGAGGCGTGCCATGGGGGTCAGCCCTCCTGAAGTTCCGGGCGGCCGGGCTGCTCGCCGCCGCGCTCCTTGATGTAGGTCTCGGTGGGCACCATGACCTTGCGGCGGAACACGCAGACCAGCGTGCCGTCCTGCTTGTAGCCCTTGGTCTCGACGTACACGATCCCGCGGTCGTTCTTCGACTTGGACGGCCACTTGTCGAGCACGGTCGTCTCGCCGTAGATCGTGTCGCCGTGGAAGGTCGGCGCCACGTGCCTGAGCGACTCGATCTCCAGGTTGGCGATCGCCTTGCCGGAGACGTCCGGCACGGACATGCCGAGCAGCAGGGAGTAGATGTAGTTCCCGACCACGACGTTCTTGCCGAAGTCGGTCGTCTTCTCCGCGTAGTTGCTGTCCATGTGCAGCGGGTGGTGGTTCATGGTCAGGAGACAGAAGAGATGGTCGTCGTACTCCGTGACCGTCTTCCCGGGCCAGTGCTTGTAGACCGCCCCGACCTCGAACTCCTCGTAGGTGCGTCCGAACTGCATCGCGCTCAGCCTTCCGGGATCTCGAACTTGGACGTGCGCTGCATGCCGGCCGCACGGCCCTTGCCGGAGATGACCAGCGCCATCTTGCGGCTGGCCTCGTCGATCATCTCGTCGCCGATCATCGCGGAGCCCTTCTTGCCGCCCGCCTCCGACGTGTAGTACTCGTACGCGTCCAGGATCAGCTCGGCGTGGTCGTAGTCCTCCTGGGACGGCGAGAAGATCTCGTTGGACGCCTCGACCTGGCCCGGGTGCAGCACCCACTTGCCGTCGAAGCCGAGGGCCGCGGCGCGCTGGGCGACCTCGCGGTAGCCGTCGACGTTGCGGATCTGCAGGTAGGGGCCGTCGATCGCCTGGAGGTTGTTGGCGCGGGCGGCCATCAGGATCTTCATCAGGATGTAGTGGTAGGCGTCCGCCGGGTAGCCGGGCGGCTGCTCACCCACGACCAGCGACTTCATGTTGATCGACGCCATGAAGTCGGCCGGGCCGAAGATGATCGTCTCGACGCGCGGGGACGCCGTCGCGATCTCGTTGACGTTGTTGAGGCCCTGGGCGTTCTCGATCTGCGCCTCGATGCCGATCTTGCCGACCTCGAAGCCCATCGTCTTCTCGATCTGGGTCAGCAGGAGGTCGAGCGCCACGATCTGCTCGGCGGTCTGCACCTTCGGGAGCATGATGCAGTCGAGGTTCGGGCCCGCCCCCTCGACGACCGTGACGACATCGCGGTACGTCCACTCGGTCGTCCAGTCGTTGACGCGCACGACCCTCGTCTTGCCGGTCCAGTCACCCTCGTTGAGGAACTTGACGATGGTGTGCCGCGCCTCGGGCTTGGCGAGCGGGGCGCACGCGTCCTCCAGGTCGAGGAAGACCTGGTCCGCCGGGAGGCCCTGCGCCTTCTCCAGGAAGCGGGGGTTGCTTCCCGGCACCGCGAGACACGAGCGGCGGGGACGCAGACGGTTGACGGTCATGCGGGGACCTCCAGGGGGTCGAGCTTGTTCGCTTTCCGGATCTCGTCGACGATGCGGCCGATGATTCCGGTGATGTCGAAGTCCTTCGGGGTGAAGACCGCGGCCACGCCGGCAGCCCTGAGCTGTTCGGCGTCTCCATTGGGGATGATCCCACCGGCGATGACAGGTACATCTGTGGCGCCTGCCACATGCAGCCTTTCGAGCACGTCCGGCACCAGCTGCGCGTGCGAGCCCGACAGGATGGACAGACCGACCGCGTGCACGTCCTCGGCCAGGGCCGCGTCCACGATCTGCTCGGGGGTGAGCCGGATGCCCTGGTACACCACCTCGAAGCCGGCGTCCCGCGCGCGTACGGCTATCTGCTCGGCGCCGTTGGAGTGCCCGTCCAGGCCCGGCTTGCCGACCAGGAAGCGCAGCTTTCCGACGCCCAGGTCCTTCGCGGTCACGTCGACCCTGCGGCGGACGTCGGCCATGGCCGAGCCCTCCTCCGCCGGGACCGCGACCGGCGCCGACGACACGCCGGTCGGGGCGCGGAACTCGCCGAACACCTCGCGCAGCGCCCCGGCCCACTCGCCGGTCGTGACCCCGGCGCGGGCGCACTCCAGGGTGGCCTCCATGAGGTTGGCGGTGCCCTTGGCGGCCTCCTTCAGCTTCTCCAGCGCCTTGCAGGGGCGCGGGTGGTTGAAGGGCGGCTGGTAGCGGGTGTCGCGCCAGTGCTGGAGCCCCGAGATCACCCGGGCCTCGACGGCCGGGTCCACCGTCTGGATGGCGGTGTCCAGGTCGGCCGTCAGCGGGTTCGGCTCGGTCGTCTCGAAGATGTTGACGCCGATGATCTTCTCCTGCCCGGACTCGATACGGGCCCGGCGCTCGGCGTGCGAGGAGACGAGCTGAGACTTCAGATAGCCCGACTCGACGGCGGCCATCGCGCCGCCCATCTCCTGGATCCGCTCGATCTCCGCGAGGGACTCCTCGACCAGCGTGCTCACCTTCGCCTCGACGACGTGCGAGCCCTCGAAGATGTCCGCGTACTCCAGCAGGTCGCTCTCGTAGGCCAGCACCTGCTGCATCCGCAGCGACCACTGCTGGTCCCAGGGCCGGGGGAGACCGAGGGCCTCGTTCCAGGCCGGCAGCTGGACGGCACGCGCGCGTGCGTCCTTCGAGAGCGTCACGGCCAGCATCTCGAGGACGATCCGCTGGACGTTGTTCTCCGGCTGCGCCTCGGTCAGCCCGAGGGAGTTGACCTGGACGCCGTACCGGAAGCGGCGGTGCTTGGGGTTCTCGATGCCGTAGCGCTCACGCGTGACCTTGTCCCAGATACGGCCGAAGGCGCGCATCTTGCACATCTCCTCGATGAACCGGACGCCCGCGTTCACGAAGAAGGAGATACGGCCGACGACATCGCCCATGCGCTCCTGCGGCACCTGGCCGGAGTCCCGGACGGCGTCCAGGACCGCGATCGCCGTCGACATCGCGTACGCGATCTCCTGGACCGGCGTGGCGCCCGCCTCCTGCAGGTGGTAGCTGCAGATGTTGATCGGGTTCCACTTCGGGATGTGGGAGACCGTGTACGCGATCATGTCGGTCGTCAGACGGAGGCTCGGCCCCGGCGGGAAGACGTGCGTCCCGCGGGACAGGTACTCCTTGACGATGTCGTTCTGGGTCGTGCCCTGGAGCTGGGTGATGTCCGCGCCCTGCTCCTCGGCGACGACCTGGTAGAGCGCCAGCAGCCACATGGCGGTGGCGTTGATCGTCATCGAGGTGTTCATCTGCTCCAGGGGGATGTCCTGGAACAGCCGGCGCATGTCACCGAGGTGCGCGATCGGCACGCCGACCCGGCCGACCTCGCCGCGGGCGAGGATGTGGTCGGAGTCGTAGCCGGTCTGCGTCGGCAGGTCGAACGCGACCGACAGGCCGGTCTGCCCCTTGGCGAGGTTGCGCCGGTACAGCTCGTTGGACGCCTCGGCCGTGGAGTGACCGGCGTACGTGCGCATGAGCCACGGCCGGTCCTTCTCCCGCTTGCCTTCGGCAAACTGACGCTCAGTCATCTATGACCCCGGGTGTCTCAGATGTTGCGGAAGCGGTTGATGGCGTCGATGTGCTTGGCGCGCATCTCCTCGTCGCGCACGCCGAGACCTGCCTCGGGGGCCAGGCACAGCACGCCGACCTTGCCCTGGTGGAGGTTGCGGTGCACGTCGTAGGCCGCCTGGCCGGTCTCCTCCAGGGAGTAGACCTTCGACAGCGTCGGGTGGATCTTGCCCTTCGCGATGAGCCGGTTGGCCTCCCAGGCCTCGCGGTAGTTGGCGAAGTGCGAGCCGATGATCCGCTTCAGTGACATCCACAGGTAGCGGTTGTCGTACTCGTGCATGTAGCCCGAGGTCGAGGCGCAGGTGGTGATGGTGCCGCCCTTGCGGGTGACGAAGACACTCGCGCCGAACGTCTCGCGGCCGGGGTGCTCGAAGACGATGTCGATGTCCTCGCCGCCGGTGAGTTCGCGGATGCGCTTGCCGAAGCGCTTCCACTCCTTCGGGTCCTGGGTCTGCTCGTCCTTCCAGAACTTGTAGTCCTCGGCGTTGCGGTCGATGATCGCCTCGGCGCCCATCGAGCGGCAGATGTCCGCCTTCTGGTCGCTGGAGACGACACAGATCGGGTTGGCGCCTCCGGCCAGCGCGAACTGCGTGGCGTACGAGCCGAGTCCGCCGCTCGCACCCCAGATCAGGACGTTGTCGCCCTGCTTCATGGCGGCGCCGTTGCGGGAGACGAGCTGTCGGTAGGCGGTGGAGTTCACGAGCCCCGGGGCTGCGGCCTCCTCCCAGCTGAGGTGGTCAGGCTTGGGCATCAGCTGGTTGGACTTGACCAGCGCGATCTCCGCGAGGCCGCCGAAGTTGGTCTCGAAGCCCCAGATGCGCTGCTCGGGGTCGAGCATCGTGTCGTTGTGGCCGTCCGAGGACTCCATCTCGACCGAGAGACAGTGCGCGACGACCTTGTCGCCGGGCTTCCAGGCGTTGACGCCCGGGCCGGTGCGCAGGACGACGCCCGCGAGGTCGGAGCCGATGATGTGGTACGGCAGGTCGTGCCGCTTGGCCAGGTCGTTGGTACGGCCGTAGCGCTCCAGGAACCCGAAGGTCGACAGCGGCTCGAAGATCGAGGTCCACACCGAGTTGTAGTTGACACTCGATGCCATGACGGCGACCAGGGCCTCACCCGGGCCCAGCTCGGGCACCGGCACGTCGTCGAGGTGGATCGACTTGCGCGGGTCCTTGTCGCGGGTCTGCAGGCCCGCGAACATCTCCGTCTCGTCCTTGTGGACGGTGATGGCGCGGTACGACTCGGGGAGCGGCAGAGCGGCGAAGTCGGCCGGAGTCGAGTCCGGCGACTGGATCGCGTCCAGGATTTCCTTCACGGTCACGGTGTTGCCTCCGGCGAATGGCGTCTTGAGGGGAGACGCTGAGGGTTACGTCGGTGCCGTCGGTTCGGCGGTCATGCTGTTCGGCAGCGCTTTGTGGCGCGGGAGGTTGCCTGTGACGCAGGCGTCCGGGCGGGCAGGTTGGGGGTCCCCCCAGGCCGTTCGGGCACTGGGGGAGACTTGCTGGGACAGCCGGCGTACGTATGGTCTCTGCACGCCGGCCGCCCGGACACCTTCAACGTAAGACACCGCGTGCCACCGTGCAAGGCACTGAGTGCCAGAGATTCCCCTCAGATGAAATCTTTACGTAACAAATGAGCGATGATCGATCAAAGCTACCGGTGAGTAGGGATCAATCGGGCGCCATCGGTCGCCGGACTCGACGCGCCCACGCTCGTCAGCGCTCCTTGAGTGCCTGCTCGATGGCCCGCATCACTTCGTCGAGCGGCGCGTCGGTGCGAGCGACGGTCACCAGGACCTCTCCCTGAGAGGCCACGGAAGCCGGGGCCGGCCGCGGCGCAGTGGTGTCCCGCCCCGCCCCGATTCCCGTCCCGAAGGTCTTCCGCACGATGGCGAAGGCGTGGTCCAACTGCGCCTCCACGTCGCCCTGTCCCCCGGCCCGGAGCCACCGCCGCAGCACGTGGTTGTGCGCGGTGACCACGGCGGACGCGGCGACCTCCGCCAGCAACGGATCGTCGTTGGCGTCGTCGTCGTGGGCGTGCTCGTCGAAGTGCCCGAGCAGATAGCGCGTGAACAGCCGCTCATAGCGGGCCACCGAGGCGATCTCCGCCTCGCGCAGCGTCGGCACCTCGCGCGTCAGCTTGTAGCGGGCGACCGAGATCTCCGGCCGGGCCGCGTACATCTTCATGACTTCCTTGATGCCGCGGCACACCGTGTCGAGCGGGTGCTCGTGCGCGGGGGCCGCGTTCAGCACGGCTTCCGCCCGGATCAGAGTGTCGTCGTGATCGGGGAAGATCGCCTCTTCCTTGGAGCGGAAGTGACGGAAGAAGGTGCGACGGGCGACCCCGGCCGCGGCCGCGATCTCGTCGACAGTGGTTGCCTCGTACCCCTTGGTGGAGAACAGCTCCATCGCGGCGGCCGCCAGTTCTCGGCGCATCTTGAGCCGCTGGGCGGCCGCACGACTGCCTGCGGCGCTTTCCGGCGCGTCGGACGTGGCTGGTGTACGGGAGGACTTGGCGGGCTGGGACATGACCCGAACGTACTGCATGTGCGCAGGTTGGTGCGCGTGTCCCGGGGTTGTCCCGCCCGGGGCCGGCGGGCAGGGGCCGGACCCCGTCAGCGGGGGGTGACTGCCCGGGTCGAGCAGTCCACCCCAGTCCTCACCGTCGGTGAACCAGTCGCCGGGACGCTCAGCGCCGGGCATATTCGCGGAAGCCACGGCCGGTCTTGCGGCCGAGGCAGCCCGCTGCCACCAGGTGCTCCAGGAGCGGGGCCGGAGCCAGTCCCGGGTCACGGAACTCGCGGTGCAGGACCTTCTCGATCGCGAGCGAGACGTCCAGGCCGACGACGTCCAGGAGTTCGAAGGGGCCCATCGGGTAGCCGCCGCCCAGCTTCATCGCCGCGTCGATGTCGTCGAGGGAGGCGTAGTGCTCCTGGACCATCTTGATCGCGTTGTTGAGGTACGGGAAGAGCAGGGCGTTCACGATGAAGCCCGCACGGTCGCCGCAGTCGACCGCGTGCTTCTTGATCTTGACGCAGACCTCGCGGACCGTCGCGTGGACGTCCTCGCCCGTCAGGACCGTACGGACGACCTCGACCAGCTTCATCGCGGGCGCCGGGTTGAAGAAGTGCATGCCGATCACGTCCTGCGGCCGCGAGGTGGCGCGGGCGCAGGCGACGACGGGCAGCGAGGAGGTCGTGGTGGCCAGGACCGCGCCCGGCTTGCAGACCTTGTCCAGCGTCTGGAAGAGCTGCTGCTTGATCTCCAGGTCCTCGGCGACCGCCTCGACGGCGAGGTCGACGTCCGCGAAGGACTCGTACGAGCCCGCCGCGGTGATCAGGTCCAGGGTCCGCGCGGCCGCCTCGGCGGTCATCCGGCCCTTGTCGACAGAGCGCGAAAGGGACTTGCCGATACGGGCCTTCGCCGTCTGCGCCTTCTCCTCGCTGCGGGCGGCGAGCACGACCTCGTAACCGGCCTTGGCGAAGACCTCCGCGATACCGGACGCCATCGTGCCCGAGCCCGCGACGCCGACGGAGCGGACCTCGCGGCCCTGGTTCCGCTCGGAGCTCTCCAAGGGCGTCAGCGCGTCCCGCACGACCGTCGCGCTGCCCGGAGCCTCGTAGGTGTAGAAGCCGCGTCCCGACTTACGTCCCGTCAGGCCCGCCTCGCTGAGCTGCTTGAGAACCGGGGCGGGGGCGTGCAGCCGGTCGTGGGACTCGGCGTACATGGCCTCCAGGACCGTCCGCGCGGTGTCGATGCCGATCAGGTCCAGCAGCGCCAGCGGGCCCATCGGCAGACCGCAGCCGAGCCGCATCGCGGCGTCGATGTCCTCGCGGGAGGCGTACTTCGCCTCGTACATCGCGGCCGCCTGGTTGAGGTAGCCGAACAGCAGCCCGTCCGCGACGAAGCCGGGCCGGTCGCCCACCGCGACGGGCTCCTTGCCGAGGTCCAGGGCGAGGTTGGTGACCGCGGTGACCGCCGTCGGCGCGGTGAGCACCGAGGAGACGATCTCGACCAGCTTCATCGCGGGCGCCGGGTTGAAGAAGTGCAGGCCCAGCACGCGCTCCGGGCGGGCCGAGTCGGCGGCCAGACGGGTCACGGACAGGGCGTTGGTGCCGGTCGCGAGGATCGTGTCGGGGCGCACGATCCCGTCGAGCTCGCGGAAGATCTGGTGCTTGATCTCGTACGACTCCGGAGCCACCTCGATGACGAGGTCGGCGTCGGCCGCGGCCGTGAGGTCGGTGGAGGTGCGGACACGGGCGAGGACGTCCGCGCGCTCCTGCTCGGTCAGCCGGCCGCGCTGCACGGCACGGGCGGTCGCGGTCTCCAGGGTGGCGGCGGCCTGGGCGGCCGCGGCCTCGCTGATGTCGATGCCGACGACCTCGCGGCCGGCCCTGGCGAGGACCTCGGCGATGCCGGTGCCCATGGTGCCGAGGCCGATCACGGCGATCGTCCTGAGCGGGGACAGGGAGGGGTCGGACAGGGGAGTGGCCATCGCGGAACTCCAGGAATGAGGGTGACGACTGGGAGCGCGACCCGGTACGCCGAGGGGCGCACCGGGTGCGTGAGGAACTGCTGAATGCGGGTGTTGCCGGGTTGCGAGCGCACACGCCCGGGCCGTCGTCGCGGGCATTGCACATGCCCGGAGAACGGTGGAACCGACCGGCCCTGTCCCAGGCCGGGTCGTGCTGGTGGTACCCGAGGTACCGAACCGACTGCTCTCGCGGCGGCTGCGTCACCAGGCCACCGCAAGGAGTTCCACGAGTGGGTAACTCGCTCGTCTGAGCTTAACCGGTGGGTAACGAGCGCGCCAGCCCTCGGATTTGTGATGTACGTCCCGCGCTCCGGGCGGGCCCCCTAACCTCGGGTTCATGGACGAAGAGTTGCGATCACTCACGGAGCGTTTACGGCAGGAGTCGGGAGCGTCGGCCGCCTACGACCGTCTGATGGCGACCGAGGACCTCGACGAGCTGGCCGGGGTGCTCACCGAGCCCGGACAGCCGCTGTGGGCCCGGGAGCTCGCCGCGTTCCGGCTGGGCCTGGCCGGGGACCGCCGGGCCTTCGAGTCCCTCGTCCTGCTGCTCAACCACCGGGATCCGCCGCGCTGCGCCGCCGCCGCGTACGCCCTCGCCCGTCTCGACGACCCGCGCACGGCCCGCGCGGCCGCCGCCCTCGCCACCAACGAACTGCGGGTCGCCTACGCCCTGCACCCGGTCCGGCTCCTGGCCGACCTGCGCGCCCCCGAGTCCGTGCCCGCCCTCATCACCACGCTGGAACGCCGACTGCGCCCGCACGACCCCTACCGCCGGGTGGCGCTCGCCTGCGTGGACGGCCTGGGCACCCTGGCGGACACCCGCGCCCGACCCGTACTGAACGAGGCGCTCGCGCATCCCGCGCTCGCGGAGGCGGCGGTGCGGGCGCTGGCCCGGATCCCGAAACAGCGGTGAGCCGGCCGGGGGCGTGCGGGGCGCTGTCGGGCGCGGGGTGGGTGGCGGACGCTGAGTTGCCTGGCATCCGCGGCTGGCGCCGGCCGCGGCCGCTGCTCGCAGGGCGGTGAGGTGCGGACGCGGGCGAGGTCGCCGGGACGGCGCCGGTGCGCGCCGTGTCCGGCAGTGGGTGCGGGCCGTACGGCGGACGCGGGCGAGGGCGTCTGCGCCTCCCGCGCTCCACCGCCACGGCGGCGGGCGGTCAGGCGTTGAGTGTCCGGGCGTACCGGAGCTCCGGCACCAGGACGCCGTCCGCCTCGAAGGGCTCCTCGGTGCCGTCGGCCTCGAAGCCCGCCCGTTCGTAGAAGCGGCGCGCGCGGGTGTTGTCCTTGAGGACCCACAGGTACATGCGGTCGTGGCCCACGGCCGTGCGGTTCCACAGGGCCTCCAGCAGCAGGGCGTGTCCGATGCCGGTGCCGTATCTCCGCGGGTCCACGTAGACGGCGTACAACTCGGCGTCGGCGGTGCGGACTTCGCCGTCCCGGTACGGGCCGTGGCAGGCCCAGCCCATGACCTCGCCGTCCCACTCGGCCACGAGGTTCACGACGCTGCCGTCCCCCTGCCCGAAGCGGGTGCGGTGCCGCTCGGCGTCCCGCGCCACGCTCATGGCGTCGAGGTACGACTGCGGGATCAGGCCCCGGTACGCGCTCTGCCAGCCGCGGACGCGGATCTCGGCCACACGGTCGCAGTCGGCGAGGACCATCGGGCGGATGAGGAGTCGGTCGTCGTCCATGGCGGCACCCTAGGCATCACCCGCCCGCTCCGGCCCCGGATTTATTCGCCCACCACCGCGAACGCCTCCACCTCCATCAGGAACTCCGGCCGCACCAGCGCCGCCACCTGCACGGCCGAGGCCGCCGGCAGCCGGTCGTCGGGTATGTGCTCGGCCCGGGCCGCACGGAGCGCCGCCATGTGGGCCATGTCCGTGACGAAGTAGGTGAGCTTGACGACGTCGTCGAAGGTCGCGCCGGCGGCGGTCAGGCAGCGGCGGAGATTCTCGAAGACCTGGCGGGCCTGGGCCGCGGCGTCGCCCTCGCCGACGAGCTTGCCGTCCTCGTCGAGGGCCACCTGGCCCGAGAGCGCGACGAAACGGCCACGGCCCAGCACCACGTGGGAGTACTGGGCCGCGGGGGCGACCCCGGCGGGGGCGGGAATCCTGGTCAGCTCACTCATGCGTCCATGGTGGACCACGGCACTGACAACGCCCGTCCCCGACGGAGCGTCAGGCGCTCAGCTTCGGGCGCCGAGCAGCCGGTGCAGCGCCGCGCCGCGCGAGGATGTCGACGCCGTCTTGGCGGTCAGCGGCTTCGGATCGGGCAGCGCCTCGCAGACCGCGTCGGCCTCGCCGCCGCCACGCGGCACCTTGCCGTCGGTCAGGTACGCGGCGAGGTACTTGTCCAGGCAGGTGTTCCCGCTCAGCGTGATGCCGTGGTTGCCGCCGCCCTCCTCGACGACGAGGCTGGATCCGGCCAGCAGACGGTGGACCGTCGCACCGCCCTCGTACGGGGTGGCCGCGTCGTTCGTCGCCTGGAAGAGCAGCGCCGGCGGCAGCTTCCCGTTGGCGATGTTCACCGGCTTCAGCGAGCCGGTCGGCCAGAACGCGCACGGCGCGTTGTACCAGGCATTGCTCCAGGCCATGAAGGGGGCCTTCTCGTACACGGCCCAGTTGTCCTTCTGCCACTGCCGCCAGTCACGCGGCCAGGAGGCGTCACGGCACTGCACGGACGTGTAGATGCTGTAGCCGTTGTCCCCCGACGCGTCCACGGCGCCGAAGTTCTCGTACGCGTCGACCAGCGGGTCGGCGTTCTTGCTGTTCACGTACGCCGCGAACGCCTCGGCCAGGTAGGGCCAGTAGCCGTTGTAGTAGCCGCCCGGAATGTAGGTGTCCTCCAGCTCCGAGGCGCCGACCTTGCCACCCGCGGGCTTCTTGGCGAGGGCCGCCCGCATCGCGTACCACTTGGCCTCGATCTTCTCGGGGTCGGTGCCGAGCTTGTACGTCGCGTCGTACTTGGCGATCCAGGCCATCAGCGCGCGGTGCCGGTCGTTGAACGCGTAGTCCTGGCCGAGGTTGTCGTCGTACCAGACGCCGGTCGGGTCCACGATCGAGTCCAGGACCAGGCGGCGCACCTGGTGCGGGAAGAGCTTGGCGTAGACCGCGCCCAGGTAGGTGCCGTACGAGTAGCCGAAGTAGTTGATCCTCTTGGCGCCGAGGGCCCGGCGGATGGAGTCCATGTCCTGCACGGCGCTGATGGTGTTGATGTACGGCAGCACGCTCGCGTACTTCCGGCCGCAGGCCGCGGCGAAGGACTTCGCCCGCTCGAGGTTGGCCTTCTCGATCGCGGGCGTGCTCGGCACGGAGTCCGGGCGCACCGGGTTGAAGTAGCCCGGCTTGCAGTTCAGGGCAGGCTTGCTCGCGCCCACCCCGCGCGGGTCGAAGCCGATGACGTCGTACTGGGCCGCGACGGCCTTGGGCAGGCCGGAGGCGATGAACCCGGCGAAGGTGAGACCGCTGCCGCCGGGGCCGCCGGGGTTGACCAGCAGCGGTCCCTGGTACTTCTTCGCGGTGTGGGGGACCCGGGACAGCGCGAGGGTGATCTGCCGCCCGCGCGGGTTCGCGTGGTCGAGCGGCACCTTGAGGGACGCGCACTGAAGGGTCGGGTAGTCGGCGGTGCCGCACTTCTTCCAGGTGAGTCGGGCGGCGGATGCGGTGGGTGCGGACTGCGGGTCGCTGGCGTCGGCGGGGACGGCGGTGAAGGTGCCGGCCACGACGACCGCGGCACCGCACAGCACGGCTGCGCGTTTTCTCATGAAGTCCTCCCAGGACGGAGGGTTTCGGCCGCGAGGGTCACGGTCCACGCCGCATCGTCCCGGAAAGTCCGCCCGGAAGAACGTGTTCTGACAATACTTGACCCGATTGGGCCGTCCGATGCCCTCGAACGCTCTCAGATCAACGTGAGTTGGACAGGGTCGGACATCGGCGCGACCTCGGGCTCCGGCTCCCGGATCCGTCGCGGCATCCCCGCGCCCGCGGGACCGATGCCGTACTCCTGGGCCAGCTCGTGTACCTGACGGGTGATCCGGCGCTGGTACCACTTCGGGGCGTAGGCGCCGTCCGCGTAGAGCCGTTCGTAACGGCGTACCAGATACGGGTGCTCCCGGTTCAGCCAGGCCATGAACCACTCCCTGGCGCCCGGCCGCAGATGCAGCACCAGCGGCGTGACCGACGTGGCCCCCGCGGCGGCGATCGCCCGCACGGTGGCCCGCAGCTGTGCCGGCTGGTCGCTCAGGAACGGGATCACCGGCGCCATCAGCACCCCGCACCCGATCCCGTGCTCGCCCAGTGTCCGTACGACGTCCAGGCGCCGCTCCGGAGCCGGTGTGCCCGGTTCGACGGTGCGCCACAGCTCGGGGTCGGTGAAGCCGACCGACACGGAGATCCCGACGTCCGTCACCTCGGCGGCCTGGGTGAGGAGGTCGAGGTCCCGCAGGATCAGCGTGCCCTTCGTCAGGATCGAGAAGGGGTTCGCGTGGTCGCGCAGGGCGGCGAGGATGCCCGGCATCAGGCGGTAGCGGCCCTCCGCGCGCTGGTAGCAGTCGACGTTGGTGCCCATCGCTATGTGGTCGCCCGCCCAGCGGCGCGAGCCCAGCTGGCGGCGCAGCAGCTCGGGGGCGTTCACCTTGACCACGATCTGCGAGTCGAAGCCGAGACCGGTGTCCAGGTCGAGATAGCTGTGGGTCTTGCGGGCGAAGCAGTACACGCACGCGTGCGTGCAGCCCCGGTAGGGGTTGACCGTCCACTCGAAGGGCATGCGGGAGGCGCCCGGCACCCGGTTGATGATCGAGCGGGCCCGGATCTCGTGGAACGTGATCCCGGCGAACTCGGGCGTGTCGAAGGTACGGCTGACCACCGCGTCGGCGCCGAACAGGGCGGCGTCGGTCCGTCCGTGTTCGGCGGACTCGGTGAGGTTCTCCCAGCGCATGAGGCCTCCTCGGTAGCACTGCCCCCGAGTGAAACACTTGTTCGAATTTCTGTGCAACCCCGATTTGGGTGCCCGTAGGCGCGGGTGGTTGGCTTGCCCCGACCCCGAGAACTTGAAGTCCTGGAGGAAGTCGATGGCGCAGGTCGAGGCCACTACGGAGCGGATCGTCGCGGCGGACGCGGAGAAGGTGTTCGACGCCGTCGCCGACTACAGCGGCACACGCGGGAAGGTACTTCCCGAGCAGTTCAGCGAGTACGAGGTGCGCGAGGGCGGTGACGGCGAGGGCACCCTCGTCCACTGGAAGCTCCAGGCCACCAGCAAGCGTGTGCGCGACTGCCTCCTGGAGGTCACCGAGCCCACCGACGGCGAGCTCGTCGAGAAGGACCGCAACTCCTCCATGGTCACCACCTGGCGGGTCACCCCGGCCGGCGAGGGCAGGTCCCGGGTGGTCGTGACCACCACCTGGGACGGTGCCGGCGGCATCGGCGGCTTCTTCGAGAAGACCTTCGCGCCCAAGGGCCTCGGCCGGATCTACGACTCCCTCCTCGGCCGGCTCGCCACCGAGGTCGAGAAGTAAGTCCCCGGCGCCCGGCGGATGTTGATCTCGGTCACCGGATCGAGTGGATCTCCGTAGGGCCTCCCGGTATGCCGTAACTCGTCGCGCTTGGTCGTAGTTGTCGCCTAAAGCGGGAATTGCGTGGCAGGCGCGACGAGGGGAGCGAGACGTGGGCGTGACGACTTGGGTGCACGAGGAACGGGTCGAAGCGCCCCCCGAGCCCCCCGCCCCGCCCGTCGAACTCGGCCCGCGCCGGGTGCGGTTGGTCTTCTTCGGGCTGATGCTCGCGCTGCTTCTCGCCGCGCTGGAGCAGATGATCGTCGCCACCGCGCTCCCGAAGATCGTCGGTGAGCTGCACGGCCTGGACAGGATGTCCTGGGCGATCACCGCCTACCTGCTCACCGCCACGATCGGACTGCCGGTCTACGGCAAGCTCGGCGACCTGCTGGGCCGCAAGGGCGTCTTCCAGTTCGCGATCGTCGTGTTCGTCGCCGGCTCCGCGCTCGCCGGACGGGCCGGGACCATGGACCAGTTGATCGCCTTCCGCGCGGTTCAGGGTGTCGGCGCGGGCGGCCTGATGATCGGGGTGCAGGCGATCATCGCCGACATCGTGCCGCCCCGGCGGCGCGGCCGTTTCATGGGCCTGATCGGCGCCGCCTTCGGACTGGCCTCCGTCGCGGGCCCGCTGCTCGGCGGCTACTTCACGGACCACCTCTCCTGGCGGTGGTGTTTCTACATCAACGTGCCCTTCGGTCTGCTGACCCTGGCCGTCGTCACCGCCGTACTGAAGCTTCCCAAGCCCCGTGTCAGGCCCCGGCTCGACATCCTGGGCACCCTCCTGCTCGCCGCCGCCTCCACCTGCCTGGTGCTGCTGACCAGTTGGGGCGGCACCGAGTACGCCTGGGACTCGCGGGTCGTCCTCGGACTCGGCGCCGGGGCCGCCGCCTCCGCGGTGCTCTTCCTCGTCGCCGAGCACGTCGCCGCCGAACCCCTCATGCCGCTGAGGCTGTTCAAGGACTCCGTCTTCAACATCACCGCTCTGGTGGGCCTGGTGATCGGCGTCGCGCTCTTCGGGGCGGCGAGCTATCTGCCGACCTTCCTCCAGATGGTCGACGGGGCGAGCGCCACCGAGTCCGGACTGCTGATGCTGCCCATGATGGCCGGGATCGTCGGCGCCTCCATCGTCTCCGGGCAGCTCATCAGCCACACCGGGCGCTACCGGATCTGGCCGATCCTCGGCAGTGCCCTCTCCGTGGTGGGCATGTGGCTGCTGTCCCGCCTCGAGGCCGACACACCCCGGCTGCACTACAGCGTCTGGATGGCCGTCCTCGGCGCCGGGATCGGCATGGTGATGCCGGTGCTGATCCTCGCCGTGCAGAACTCCGTCCGCCCCGCCGACCTCGGCACCGCCACCAGCGCCAACAACTACTTCCGGCAGATCGGCGGAAGCGTCGGAGCGGCCGTCTTCGGCACGCTCTTCGCCGAGCGGCTCGCCGACGCGCTCACCGAGCGACTGCCGACCGGTGCCGGGCTGCCCGACCCGAAGTCCATCACCCCGCAGCTCGTCCACGCACTGCCCCCGGAGCTCCGCGACGGCTACATCCGGGCCTACGCCGACGCCATGCCGAGGATCTTCCTCTACCTCGTGCCCGTCCTCGCCCTCGGCCTGCTCCTCGCCTTCTTCCTCAAGGAGAAACCGCTGGTGACCCACGACGCCCCCGAGACGGCGACCGCGGCGGTGAACGCCACGGTCCCGCAGTCGCTTCCGTCGTACACCGGCACCGCCGGGGCGGCTCCCGTCCGCGGCACGGTGCAGCACTGCGACGGCACCGTCCTGCCGCGGGCCGCGCTCACGCTCATCGACGTGGCCGGTACGCAGATCGGGCGCGGTGCCAGTGGCGAGGACGGGCGGTACGCGCTGTCGACGCCCGGACCGGGGGCGTACGTGCTCATCGCCGCCGCGGGCGGTCACCAGCCGCAGGCCGTCTCGGTGACGGTCGGCGAGCGTCCCGTCGAACTGGACATCGTCCTCGGCGGCGCCGGATGGCTGGCGGGCCGTGTCCGGACCGCCGACGGCATTCCTGTGCGGGACGCCGCCGTCACCCTCACCGATGTGCACGGCGAGGTCGTGGCCACCACCCGCAGCGGAGACGAGGGCGGCTACGCCGTCACCGAACTGGTCGCGGGGGAGTACACCCTCGCCGCGAGTGCGCCCGCGTTCCGCCCCGCGGCGCTCCCCGTCACCGTCCAGGCCTCCCGGGAGACCCGCCAGGACGTCGAACTCGCGGGCGGCGCGGTGCTGCGGGGCACCGTGCGGGCCGGTGCCGGACGGTCCGTCGAGGACGCGCGCGTGACGCTCCTGGACGTGGCCGGCAACGTCGTGGACACCTTCACGACCGGCCCCGACGGCACCTTCCGCTTCGCCGACCTGTCCTGCGGCGAGTACACCGTCATCGCCGCCGGTTACCCGCCGGTCGCCACCGTCCTCCAGGTGGCCGGAGCCGGCCGGACGGAGCGCGATCTCCAGCTCGGGCACGAGGACTGACGGAGCGTCAGAACGGGGCGCGCCGGGGGTGATCCCCTCCGGGCCAATTCCCGTATTGCCGCACACCGTGGCTGCCCGGCGCCGTACGGTGGAGCAGGCGGGCACAGATCTTGCGGAGAGAGGGCCTGGGCCATGGACCGTGGCACCGAGAGGGGCACACCTCCCAGCCGCGGAGCTGGGAACGGCGCGGCGGACGGACCCGCCGCGGCCGGACGTGTCCCGCTGGCCGTGGTCGTGGTGGACCGCGACGGTATGGTCTCCCACTGGAGCCGCGGCGCGAGCCGTCTGTTCGGCGCCACCAAGGAGGAGGCCATCGGCCGCTCGGCGGCCGACCTGCTGCCCGTCTCCGGAGCACTCGCCGAGCAGGACACCCCGCCCTACGGCATGTACGCCGCCTACGACGGACTCGGACCCGACCTCGAGTCCTCCCTCGACGGCGGCCTTTCCTACCCGGCCGCCGGCCGTGCCCGCCTCACCGTGCCCGGCGCGGACCGCGTGGACGTCCTGTGGTGGGCCTACCCGCTGGTGGGCCCCGGCCGGGAGCGTCTGCTGGTGCTGGCCGCCGACGCGGGCGCACTCCGCCAGGACCTGGACCTGGACGAGGGCACCGTGGCCGTCGAGCGGATCGCGCCCGCCTTCGCCCTGCACACCGACTTCCCGGGCGCCGACGAACTCGCCAGCCGGCTCCCCGAGATCCTGCCCAGCATGAGCGTCGGCGAGAGCGCCCGCATCGTCGCGCAGATCCTCGAACTGGGCTATCCCGTCATGGAGTTCAGCCAGAACGACCGGGTTCCCGTCACCCCCGACTGGGGCGTGCCCCGGCGTGCCGAGCGCAAGGCCCGCCGCGAGCGGGCGGCCCGGGCGGCCGCGGAGGGCCTGCCGTTGCCGCAGGACGACCGGGACGAGGGCGAGGACCTCGAGTACGTCGCCGTACGCGAGCGGCTGGAGTTCCTCAACGAGGTCAGCGGGAAGATCGGCACCTCCCTCGACCTGTCCCGGACCATCGTCGAGGTCAGCAGGGCCGTCGTGCCCCGCTTCACCGATGTCGCCGGCACCTATCTGCGCGAACAGGTCGTCGCCGGCGAGGGGTTCCCCGACGGTGTGCCCGACACCACCACCATGTGGCACCGGGTGGCCCTGGAGCACACCGACGAACCCGGCCGCTGGGACGACGTCGTGCCGGTCGGCGAGGCCATGCCGTTCCCCGCGCACACCCCGTTCTTCCAGTGCATGACCACCGGTGAGCCCGTCCTCGTGCCGCGGATCAGCGAGCAGATGGGGCACGCGATCGCCTCACAGTTCGAGAAGCGGGACATCAGGCCGCTGATCACCGGCCGCTCCATGCTGGTCGTACCGCTGAAGGCCCGCAATGTGGTCCTCGGCTTCATGATCCTGCTGCGCCACCCCGAGCGCGTCGAGTTCAACGACATGGACCGGGTCACCGGCGCCGAACTCGCCGCCCGCGCGGGTCTCGTGCTCGACAACGCGCGCATGTACACCTTCCAGGAGTCCGTCGCCGAGACCCTCCAGGACAGCATGCTGCCGCACATCCCGCCCCGCATGGCGGGCTGCGACATCGCCACCCGCTATCTGCCGGGCACGCTCCTGGGACGCGTCGGCGGCGACTGGTTCGACTCCGTCAAACTGCCGGGTGCGCGTACGGCTCTCGTGGTCGGCGACGTGATGGGGCACGGGCTCAACTCGGCCGCCATGATGGGCCAGTTGCGGACGGCCGTACAGACCATGGCAGCGCTCGACCTGCCGCCGGCCCAGCTGCTGCGCAACCTCGACGACCTCGCCCAGCGACTCGGGGACACCTACCTCGCGACCTGCCTCTACGCCGTCTACGACCCGATCGCGAGCGAGCTCCACATCGCCAACGCGGGCCATATCCCGCCGGTGATCGTGCGGGCAGGGGACGGGCGCAGTGAGCTGCTCGACCTGCCCACCGGTGCGCCCATCGGTGTCGGCGGGGTGCCGTTCGAGGCGATACGCGTGCGCGTGGCGCCCGGCGACCGGCTGCTGATGTGCACCGACGGGCTGGTGGAGGTGCGCGGCGAGGACATCGGGGTGGGCCTCGCGACGCTCACCGAGTCCGCCGCGCATCCGGCCGCGTCCATGGACGACGCCTGCGACGCCATCATCCGTGCGCTCAACACACGCGGCGGCCGCAAGGACGACGTGGCGCTGCTCATGGCCCGGCTCAACGGCATCGAGCCGGACTACGTGGCCGAGTGGCGGATCTCCCTGGACCCGGTCGAGGTGGGGCGGGCCCGCGCGGTGGTGCGGGAGCAGCTGCACGACTGGGGGCTGGGGAGGCTGGCCGACGGCGCCGAGCTCATGGTGAGCGAGCTGGTGACCAATGCGGTGCGGCACTCCCACCGCCGTCCCGTCGAGCTGCGGCTCGTGCGGGGGGACTCCCTGCTGTGCGAGGTGGACGACGACGACCACGATCTGCCGAACCTGTCGAGTGCCGGGCCCACCGATGAACAGGGGCGGGGACTCAGGGTGGTCAGCACGCTCGCCCGGGAGTGGGGGGCGAGTCGTACGAAGGCCGGGAAGACCGTCTGGTTCGAACTGACCCTGCCGCGTCGCTGAGTGGCTCCCTACGGGCGTGGTCTCTCGAACGGGCAGTGAAGGAACGCGCCATGCGCTTGTCCGCGTACCCTCGGCGCGATACACCGTACTGGCCTGTCAGCTTTGACGGGTTGTGTTCGCATCCTGGGGAGTTGGGCATGAGCGTGAGCGGTCGATACCGGGAGTCCTGGGAAGGGTTCTGGCGGGAGGCCCCGGGACGGCAGGGGGCCGTGTTCTGGGATGCGGAGCCGGTGTTGACCGCCGGGGTCCATCTCGCCCACTTCGAGCCGCTCCTGGTCGATCCCGGGCTGCCACTCGTGGACCTGGGCTGCGGGAACGGCACGCAGAGCCGTTTTCTCGCCGCCCACTTCACGCAGGTGATCGGCGTCGACCTGGCGGCCGCGGCCCTCGATCGCGCCCGCGACGCCGACCCCGACGAGCAGGTGACATACCGGTTGCTGGACGCCTCCGACAAGGGCGAGCCGGAGAACCTGCACGCCGACCTCGGGGACGCCAACGTCTACATGCGGGGCGTGCTGCACCAGGCCGCGCCCGAGGACCGGCAGCAGATGGTCGACGGGATCGCCACGCTCGTCGGGGAACGCGGCCGGGCCTTCCTCGTCGAGCTCTCCGAGGCGGCCAAGGCCGTCCTCGTGGGCCTCGCGCAGAGCCCCGACGGGCCGCCCGCCAAGCTGGCGCCCATCTTCGCGCACGGCATCGCCCCTGGCGAGGTGGCCGACGAGGCGGTGCCCGTGTACCTCGGGGCGGCCGGGCTGACGATCGTGGCGAGCGGTGACCTGCCGCTCGTCACCACCGAGTACCGGGCCGACGGCACCCGGATCGAACTGCCGTCGAAATGGTGGGTGGTGGGACGCACCGCCTGACGACCGGGTCGACCTCTTCCCCGGAGGCAGGCCTTACCGGCGCACCTGGGCGGGCACCCCGCCCGTGCCGGGCGAGGTCTTCCGGAACGCCCACTCCATCCGCGGCTCCATCACACACCGGAAGACCCGCCGCACGGGCGCGGTGCACAGCGCGGTCACCACCACGGCGGCGACGACGGTCACGGCGATCTCGCCGAGCGGCGTGTGCGGCCAGTGGTGGCCGGCCCAGTCGACGTGGTTGCCGGCCTGGACGACGAAACCGTGCAGCAGATAGCCGTAGAGCGTGCCCGCGCCCAGGGCCGTGAACCACATCCGGCGCCCGGGCACCCAGGACAGGAAGCAGGCGACCAGGACGAGCGAGCAGCCGAAGAGGGCGAGCGTCATCAGCGGCCCGTACCAGGCGGGCACCCCGAAGTCCTCGGCGGCGCCGCGGTGGAAGAACCAGGCGTAGTCCATGCGCGGGACCGCCCAGTACGAGAACACCACCGCGGCCGCGAAGACCGGCACCGCGAGGATGCGCACCCGCCACTGCCGTACCAGCGAGAAGTGCGCGGGGCGCAGACACAGGCCGAGCACGAAGTACGGCAGGAACTGCAGGGTGCGCTGGAGGTCGAGGTCGTCGCCGATGGATGGGCTCAGGGTGGCGAGCGCGGCGATGGTCAGGGCGATCGGCAGCGGCCACCGCACGCTCCGCCAGAGCGGCGTGGTCAGCCGCCAGATGAACAGGGCGGCCAGGAACCACGTCAGGTACAGCGGGTTCAGGAGGCTGATCGCACGGTCCGGGACACCGTCGGACCACCGGGTGAAATAGGTGTACGCCGTCTCGAACACGACGTAAGGGACGACGACCCCGGTGACCAGTCGCTTGATCTTCGCCGGACTGGCGTCGAAGGAACGGGAGAAGTAGCCCGAGATGATGATGAACGCCGGCATGTGGAAGGCGTAGACGATCGTGTAGAGCGCGGTGACGGCACGGCTGCCGGAGCGCAGCGGCTCCCAGGCATGCCCCATGGCCACCAGCACGATCGCGAGGTACTTGGCGTTGTCGAAGAACGCGTCGCGCTGCTCCGGGCGTCCGGGCGGGTTCCCCGGCGCGGTGGTCGCCGTCGTCCGTCGCGCCGACCGTACGGGCTGTGCGGTGTGGCTCACGCTTCTCCCTGTCCGTCTCCTGTGGAACCCGCGGGGGAGGATACGCGTCTTGCAGGGGTTGCCTGTGCGGCAGGGGTGAGCGGCATGGGGCTCGCCTCACCACCTGCGGGCGACGTAAACCTCCGCGACGCGTAACGTGGCGCACCATGAAGATCCTCATCAGCGCCGACATGGAGGGCGCGACCGGAGTGACCTGGCCGGCCGACGTGCTGCCGGGAACACCGCAGTGGGAGCGGTGCCGGTCGATGTTCACCTCGGACGTGAACGCCGCCGTGCTGGGCTTCTTCGACGGGGGCGCCGACGAGGTACTCGTCAACGAGGCCCACTGGACCATGCGCAACCTGCTCCTGGAGCAGCTCGACGAGCGCGCACTGATGCTCACCGGCCGGCACAAGTCGCTGTCCATGGTCGAGGGCGTCCAGCACGGCGACGTCGACGGCATCGCGTTTCTCGGCTACCACGCGGGCGCGGGCCAGGAGGGCGTTCTCGCCCACACCTACCTCGCCAACTCCATCACCGGGGTGTGGCTGAACGACGTGCCCGCGAGCGAGGGACATCTCAACGCGCACGTGGTCGCCGAGTACGGCGTCCCCGTCGTCCTCGTCACCGGCGACGACGTGGCCTGCGAGGACGCGCTCGGCTACGCCCCCGGGGCGCTGAAGGTCGCGGTCAAGGACCATGTCTCGCGCTATGCGGCCGTGTGCCGTACGCCGACCCGCACGGCCGCCGACATCAGGGCCGCCGCCAAGGAGGCGGCCCAGCTGGCGGTCCGTCAGGAGCCCGTGCAGGCAGGGCCGTTCACGATCGCCGTCGAGTTCGACGCCGAGCATCTCGCGATGGCCGCCACCGTGGTGCCGGGGGTGCGGCGGATCGGGGAGCGGAAGGTGGCGTACACCAGCGAGACCATGTACGCGGGAATCCGTACCTTCAAGGCGGTCACCACCATCGTCTCGGCCGCCGTGGAGGAGCAGTATGGCTGACCAGCAGGCACTGGACGAGGTCGTCCGGTTCACCTCCGACCTCATCCGCATCGACACCACCAACCGGGGCGGCGGCGACTGCCAGGAGCGCCCCGCCGCCGAGTACGCGGCCGAGCAGCTGGCCGGGGCGGGCCTTGAGCCCATGATGCTGGAGCGCACCAAGGGCCGTACGAACGTCGTCGCCCGCGTCGAGGGCAGCGACCCGTCGGCGGACGCGCTGCTCGTCCACGGTCATCTGGACGTCGTGCCCGCCGAGGCCGCCGACTGGAGCGTTCATCCCTTCTCGGGGGAGATCCGCGACGGGGTCGTCTGGGGGCGCGGAGCGGTCGACATGAAGAACATGGACGCGATGATCCTGTCCGTGGTGCGGGGCTGGGCCCGGCAGGGCCTACGGCCCCGGCGGGACCTCGTGATCGCGTTCACCGCCGACGAGGAGGCCAGTGCCGTGGACGGCTCCGGGTTCCTTGCCGACGAGCACCCGGAGCTCTTCGAGGGGTGCACGGAGGGGATCAGCGAGTCGGGGGCGTTCACCTTCCACGACGGCGCCGGGCGGCAGATCTACCCCATCGCCGCTGGGGAGCGCGGCACGGGCTGGCTGAAGCTCACCGCGCGCGGCCGGGCCGGGCACGGCTCCAAGGTCAACAAGGAGAACGCGGTCACCCGGCTCGCCGCCGCCATCACCCGCATCGGCGAGCACGAGTGGCCGCTGCGGCTCACCCCGACCGTCCGCGCGGCCCTCGCCGAACTCGCCGCGCTCTACGGCATTGAGACGGACCTCACCGACGTGGACCGGCTGCTGGAGAAGCTGGGCCCCGCCGCCAAGCTGGTCGAGGCGACCGTCCGCAACAGCGCCAACCCGACCATGCTGGAGGCCGGTTACAAGCTCAACGTGATCCCGGGGGAGGCCGTGGCCTACGTCGACGGCCGCTATCTGCCCGGCGGCGAGGACGAGTTCCGCGCGACCCTCGACCAGCTCACCGGACCCGACGTGGACTGGGAGTTCAGCCATCGCGAGGTCGCCCTCCAGGCGCCGGTCGACTCACCGACGTACGCCGGCATGCGTGCCGCAGTGGAGGAGTTCGCGCCGGAGGGGCACGTGGTGCCGTACTGCATGTCCGGCGGCACGGACGCCAAGCAGTTCTCCCGCCTCGGCATCACCGGGTACGGGTTCGCGCCCCTGAAGCTCCCGGAGGGCTTCGACTACCAGGCCCTGTTCCACGGGGTCGACGAGCGCGTCCCCGTCGAGGCGCTGCACTTCGGCGTGCGGGTACTCGACCGCTTCCTGCGAACGGCCTGAGCAAGTGGGGGAGAACGTGCAGACGTCGGCATACGGTTCCTGGCCCTCGCCCATCGACGCGGCGCTCGCGGCCGCGCACGACGGGCACCCCGAATGGCTGGGCTTCGTCGGCGACGAGGTGTGGTGGACCGAGCCCCGGCCCACCGAGGGCGGCCGTCGCACCCTCGTGCGCAGACACGCCGACGGGCAGGAGGAGTCGGTGCTGCCCGCGCCGTGGAACGTGCGCAGCCGGGTCATCGAGTACGGCGGCCACCCCTGGGCCGGCGTGGTCGTGGCCGGTGAACCGCTCGTCGTGTTCGTGCACTTCGCCGACCAGCGGCTGTACCGGTACGAGCCCGGGAGCGAGCCGCGTCCCCTCACCCCCGTCTCCCCGGTGGGCGGCGGACTGCGCTGGGCGGAACCGCAGGTGAGACTCGACCTCGGTGAAGTGTGGTGTGTCCTCGAGGAGTTCACCGGCGACGGGCCCACCGACGTCCGCCGGGTCCTCGCCGCCGTACCGCTGGACGGCTCGGCCGTGCGGGACCGGGACGCGGTGCGCGAACTCACCGACGACCGCCACCGGTTCGTCACCGGCCCCCGCATCTCTCCCGACGGCTCGCGCGCGGCCTGGCTGGCCTGGGACCACCCGCGCATGCCCTGGGACGGCACGGAACTGGTCGTCGCGGACATCGGCTCGCACGGCACGCTCGTCGCGCCCCGCACCCTGGCCGGCGGTCCGGAGGAGTCGATCGCCCAGGCCGACTGGTCGCCCGACGGCCGTCTCCTGTACGCGAGCGACCGCACCGGCTGGTGGAACCTCTACCGCGACGGCGAGCAACTCTGCCCGCGCGAGGAGGAGTTCGGCGGCGCCCTCTGGAAGCTCGGCCACCGCTGGTTCGCGCCCCTGGACAGCGGACTGATCGCCGTCGTGCACGGCAGCGGCTCGACCGCCCTCGGGATCCTGGACCCCGAGACCGGTGAACTCGTCGACGCGGCAGGGCCCTGGACCGAGTTCGCGCCCACCCTCGCGGTGCACGGCGAGCGGGTCGTCGCCGTCGGCGCCAGCCCCCGCACCGCCTACGAGGTCGTGGAGCTCGACACCTGCACCGGCCGGGCCCGGGTGATCGGCGCCCCGCACGACGACCCCGTCGACCCCGTGTACTACCCCGAGCCCCTGATCCGCACCTTCACCGGTCCGGACGGCCGCGACATCCACGCCCACGTCTACCCGCCCCACCACCCCGGACACCGGGCGCCCGGCGGCGAACTGCCGCCGTACGTCGTCTGGGCGCACGGCGGACCCACCGGACACGCGCCGCTCGTGCTCGATCTCTCGATCGCCTACTTCACCTCGCGCGGCATCGGCGTCGCCGAGGTCAACTACGGCGGCTCCACCGGGTACGGGCGGGAGTACCGCAACCGGCTGCGCGAGCAGTGGGGCGTGGTCGACGTCGAGGACTGCGCCGCCGTCGCGCTGGCCCTCGCCGACGAGGGCACCGCCGACCGCGACCGGCTCGCCATCCGCGGCGGCAGCGCGGGCGGCTGGACCGCGGCCGCCTCGCTCACATCGACCGACGTCTACGCGTGCGGCACGATCGTCTACCCGATCCTCGACCTGGCCGGCTGGGGAACGGGGGAGACCCACGACTTCGAGTCCCAGTACCTGGAGAGCCTGGTCGGGCCGCTCGCCGAGGTCCCCGGACGGTACGCGGAACGCTCGCCCGTCGAGCACGCCGACCGGGTCACCGTGCCCTTCCTGCTGCTCCAGGGCCTGGACGACGTGATCTGCCCGCCCGCGCAGTGCGAGCGGTTCCTGTCCCGGATCGCCGGCCGGCAGGTGCCGCACGCGTACCTCGCCTTCGAGGGGGAGGGGCACGGGTTCCGCCGCGCCGAGACGATGATCCGGGCGCTGGAGGCCGAACTCTCCCTGTATGCCCAGGTGTTCGGGCTGAACCCGCCCGGCGTAGCGACATTGGAGCTCATCAGGTGAAGCAACTCGTCAGGCCGTCCAGACTCACCCCGGGCGCGCGCGTGGCCGTGGTCGCAACCAGCGGGCCCGTGCCGGAGGAACGGCTCCAAGCGGGCCTGGACGTCCTGCGCGGCTGGGATCTGGATCCCGTCGTGGGGCCCCATGTCCTCGACCGGCACGGCGAGTTCGGGTACCTCGCGGGCACGGACGCCGACCGGGCGGCAGATCTCCAGAACGCCTGGTGCGACCCCTCCGTGGACGCGGTGCTGTGCGCCCGCGGCGGATACGGCGTGATGCGCATGGTCGAACTGCTCGACTGGAACGCCCTGCGTGCGGCCGGTCCGAAGGTGCTGGTCGGGTTCAGTGACGTGACCGCGCTGCACGAGGCGTTCGCCGCCCGGCTCGGCCTGGTCACGCTGTACGGTCCGATGGCCGCCGGCATCGACTTCATCAAGAACGCGCGGGCCCAGGAGCATCTGAGGTCCACCTTGTTCGCGCCGGAGACGGTCCGCACGATCCACTCCGGCGGCAGGGCCCTCGTCCCCGGCCGGGCCCGCGGTGTCACCCTGGGCGGCTGTCTGTGCCTGCTCGCCTCCGAACTGGGCTCCGCCTACGCTCGGCCCGGCGCGCGCGGGGGCCTGCTCTGCCTGGAGGACGTCGGCGAGGAGACGTACCGCCTCGACCGCTATCTGACCCAGCTCCTGCGCGCCGACTGGCTCGACGGGGTGCGCGGGGTGCTCCTCGGGTCGTGGGAGAGGTGCGAACCGTACGAGAGGGTGCGCGCGCTGCTCCTGGACCGGCTCGGGGGACTCGGCGTGCCCGTCGTCGAGGAGTTCGGATTCGGCCACTGCGAAGGGGCGTTGACGATCCCGTTCGGGGTCGCCGCCGAGCTCGACGCCGACGCGGGCACGCTGACGCTGGCGGAACCCGCCCTCCACTGAATCTCCGTCAGAAACACCCGGTCGGGCGATTGACCACCTCTGACACGTGTCACACCATGACTACCGGTCGGTAAGTTTCGGGTTGTGTCCCCAGTGTGGAGGTCATCTCCGTGTTCCGTCGTGTGCTCGGACATTCCGTCCCGCTCGCTCTCCTGCTGGGCGCCACACTCACCACCCCCGCCCCCGCGACCGGCCAATACACCGTCAGCGCACTGAAGTTCACGGTCCAGGCCGGCGGTCGCACCTGCACGATCGACGCCGACCTGTACCGCCCTTCGGGCGCGGGCCGGGCGCCCGCCGTACTCACCACCAACGGTTTCGGCGGCAGCAAGTCCGACGGTTCCACGGACGCCACCGCCAGGGCCTTCGCCCAGCGCGGTTATGTCTCGCTCGCCTGGTCGGGGCTCGGCTTCGGCAGGTCCGGTTGTCTGATCTCCCTCGACGATCCCGGCATCGACGGAACGGCCGCCTCGGCGCTGATCGACTTCCTGGGCGGGAAGCGTGCCGCCGACGACGGGACCAGGGCCGACTTCGTCACCCTCGACGGCCCGGGCGACCCGCGGGTCGGCATGCTCGGAGGCTCCTACGGAGGCGCGATCCAGCTGGCGACCGCCGCCGTGGACCACCGGGTGGACGCGCTCGTGCCGATGATCACCTGGAACGACCTGGCGTACGCACTGGCCCCCAACAACGCGACGCGTGGCGGGAGCGTCCCCGGTGCCTTCAAGTGGCAGTGGGCCAACGGCTTCTACCTCATCGGCGAGAGCCAGCCGCTCACCGAGGTGAACCTTGATCCGTCCCGGATCAACTCGCTCGGCTGTCTGCACTTCGTGACCGAGGCCTGCGACACCGTCCGTACGCTCAACTCCGGGAGCTTTCCGGCGGCCCGCACGGCCGAGTTGCTCGACTACGCGCACAGTGTCTCGCCGGTGTCGTACCTGAGCCGCGTCAAGGCCCCCACCCTGCTCATCCAGGGACAGGCCGACAGCCTCTTCAATCTCAACGAGGCGACGGCGACGTACAAGACGCTCAAGGCGCAGGGCACGACCGCCAGGATGATCTGGCAGTCCGGAGGGCACAGCGGCGGGCTCACCGATCCGGCGGCCGGTGAACTCAACCTCGTCCAGGGCAACTTGGAGACCAGCTATGTCGGCCGGCGGGTCCTCGCCTGGTTCGACCGGTACCTGCACGGGCGGAGGCACGTCGACACGGGCCCGGCCTTCGCCTACTACCGCGACTGGATCACCGACCCGAACAGCACCTACGCCACCGCCGACCACCTGCCCGCGCTCAGCCAGAAGCTCTACCTCTCCGGGGACGGCAAGCTCGTCGACAACAGCAGGAAGGTGACGTGGGGCAGTCGGTCGTACAGCAACCGGCTTGTTCCCACGAGCCATTCGGAGAGTTCGCTGTACGGCGCCCTCGGCCTGCCTGACCCGGCGCCGTACGACACCGCCGGCACCTACGCCGGCTGGACCAGTGCCCCGCTGCCCCGGACCCTCGACGTCGTCGGCGCCCCGAAGGTCACGCTCAAGGTGAGCTCCCCGAAGGCCGAGCGGACGCAGGACTCGGGCGATGCCGCCGACAAGCTGGTGCTGTTCGCCAAGATCTACGACATCGCTCCGGACGGCACGAAGACGCTCGCCCACCGGCTGGTCGCCCCGGTCCGGGTGCCCGACGTGACGAAGCCGTTCACGGTGACCCTGCCGGGGGTCGTCCACCGCTACGAGAAAGGGCACCGGCTCCGGTTCGTCATCGCGGCGAGCGACGACGCGTACTTCGGGAACCGGGGCATCAAGCCGGTGACCGTGGTGAGCGCGCCCGGGCGGGCCGGGGTGCTGGAGCTGCCGGTCGCGGGACGGTGAGTCACCCGGAGGGCAGCTCTCACCGTGCGTGACCAAGATGTCGGGCTCACCCTGGTCGCATGAGCCCGAAGACCTCCGCAGGCGGCACCACCAAGGACAGCAGCGGGGCGGTGACGCCCGCCAGGGCGGTCGTCCTGCTGCTGGCCGTCCTCGCCCTGACCTTCATCTTCGAGAACACCCGGACGACGAGGATCCGGCTGCTGGTGCCCGAGGTGACGATGCCCCTGTGGACGGCTCTGCTCGCCACCGGCCTCATCGGCGCCCTGTGCGGGGCGTATTTCATGAAGCGGCGCGGCTAGGACTGCCCGGCGGATCGTAGGGTGGCCAGATGCCGCACACCGCTTCCCGCTATCTCGCCGAAGGCCCACGCGTGGGCATACGCCACTTCACCTACGAGGACGGCGCCGAGTTCACCGCCCGGGCCCGGGAGAGCAAGGAACTCCACCAGCCGTGGCTGTTCCCGCCCGACAGCGAGAGCGCCTATCTCGCCTACGCCGGCCGGCTGATCGAGGACCGGACCAAGGCGGGGTTCCTGGTCTGCGAGAAGGACGGCGAGCTGGGCGACGGGGCCATCGCCGGGTACATCAACATCAACAACATCGTCGAGGGCGGCTTCCTGTGCGGGGCCCTGGGGTACGGCGCCTTCGCGCACGCAGCCGGGCGCGGGCTGATGCGCGAGGGGCTGAACCTCGTGGTCGACCACGCCTTCGGTCCGATGCGGCTGCACCGCCTCGAGATCAACGCGCAGCCACGGAACACCGCCTCCCTCGCCCTGGCCCGCAGCTGCGGCTTCCGGCTCGAAGGCTTCTCACCGAAGATGATCTACATCGACGGGGACTGGCGGGACCACGAGCGCTGGGCCATCACCGCCGAGATGCGGGCTTCCGGTTGATCTTCATGGTGTCGAGGTCCGTGACCGTCGACTTCAGATCCCGGAAGCCGTAACCGAGATCCCGCAGCGTGCCCTCGGCGCGGTCCTCCGCGATCGCCCCCGCCATCTCCTCGCCGTCCGCCGCGTCCGAGACCACCACGTACCGCATCGAGAAGTGCTTCAGCGGCGCAGGCTCGTACGACAGCGAGCCCTCCTCCGTGAACCGCATGCTCGCCATGCCGTGGTCCGCCGCCTCGGCGAGCAGCCGGGCGCGGGCCTCGTCGGTGAGCCCGTCCCAGGTTCCGCGCACGATCACCCGGTAGGTGTGCTGCTCACTCACTGTCGCTCCCTCGTCAATCTCCGTGGACGGCCGACTGTACGTCGGCGAGGATGATCCGCATGCGGAATATCGTCGTGCTGGACGCCCCCTCCAACCTCGGCCTGCGTCCGCCCGCCCCCGGCACCGTGCCCGGCTGCCACAAGCTCGCCGGCGCTCTGCGTGAGCAGCGGATCGTGCAGAGGCTGCACGCCCTGGAAGGCGGCGTGGTGGTGCCGCCGCGCTATGACCGCGGGGGCTGGCAGGAGGGTGACGGCGTCTTCAACGCCGCCGCGATCGCCTCGTACACCGTCAGGCTCGCCGACCGCATCGAAAGCCATGTGCGCGCCGGGGAACTCCCCGTCGTCCTCGGCGGCGACTGCTCCATCCAGCTCGGCGCCTCGCTCGCCCTGCGCCGCGTCGGACGCTACGGCCTGGCCGCGATCGACGCCTCGCCGGACTTCCGGCACACCGGCAACTCCGACCGGATCGGCGCGGCGGGCGGCGAGGAGGTCGCGCTGGCCACCGGGCGCGGGCAGGAGGACCTGACGGACCTGGAAGGCCTGCGCCCCTATCTGCGGGACGAGGACGTGCGGTTCTTCGGGATCCGCGACGAGTTCGAGGAGGACCGGGCCGAACTCGCCGCCCTGAAGATCCCGGTCGTGACCGTCGGGGACCTCCGGGAGTGGGGCGCCGACGCCCTTGCCCGGGCCACCGCCCAGGCCTTCGAGATCCCCGAGATCGACGGTTTCTGGGTGCACCTGGACGCCGACGTCCTCGACCCGTCCGTCATGCCGGCCGTCGACAGCCCCGACCCGGAGGGGCTCCTGCCCGCCGAACTCACCGCTCTGCTACGGCCGTTGCTCGCCTCCCCCTCCTGTACCGGCCTCAACATCACTATCTACGACCCCGATCTGGACCCCGAGGGCACGGCCGGCGCGCTGCTCACCGACATCGTCGTGGAAGCCTTTGCGCAATCCTGACCGGCACGGTCTTGGATGGGAGGCCAGTTCCCTGACGCACGATCACGTCAACCCGGTCGGTCCAGAGCTCCGAGCACCCTCGGCGAGGCCCAGGCGCCCTGGCTGGAGCTGCTGCGGGCCGGGTCCCTCCCCGAACCGCGCCGGGTACGGCCGCCCGGTGAGACGCTGGTCGCGCCGCACTGGCGGGACATGCTGGAGACCGCACCCGCCACCCCGCTCACCGAGTACCACCCGAGTGGCTCTGTGGCATGCCGACAACCGCCGCGCTGGGCCGCGAGACGATCGAGGCGCTGCTCGCGGCGGGGCGTACGGCCGAGGCGCGTTCGAGGAGGGCTTCGAGGTCGCCGATCTGCGGGAGGGCGCCGAGGCGATCAGCGAGCTGTGGAGCCGGGTCAGCGACGAACCGCTGCCGCCGTTCCACGACTTCCGGATGCGGCCCCTCTAGCCGACGTTGCGGTCCACGTACTCGTACACCACGCCGTCCGGATGCATCGCGATCAGATTGCGGCCCACCGGCGTCGGCACGGGGCCGGCGATGACGCGGGCGCCCAGCTCGCTGAGCAACTGGTGGGCCTCGTCGACGTCCTTCACCGCGATGGTCGCCGCGACCTTGCGCAGTACCTCCAGCTCGGCCTCGGGGCCGCTCATCAGCAGGAAGCAGCCCACCGCGGCCACCTGGACGCCGCCGCGCTCGAAACGGAGAGCCTTGGCGCCCGCCAGCCGTTCGTAGAAGACGACCGCGGCCTCCAGGTCATCGACACAGACACGCAGCGTGGTTCCCAGAATGTCCATGCGGACGAGCCTAATTGGGTCAGCCGGGCGGAGGAGATCGTTTCACGCGATCCTCCCGACCCGACCGCCCGCACCGCACAGGTGACCCCCTGGCGTTAAGCGCACGCCTGTGCGGGTACCCGGCGGCCATGGAGCGCTTGGATCACCTGGAGCATCTGGACAAGCATCTGGTCGACGAGCTGGCGCAGGTGGCGCGCGAGACCGTACGGGACGAGCTGCGCGAGCAGACGCGCAAGCAGCGCCGTACGGCCATGCTGTACGCCGCGTCCGGTGCCGTCGCCCTGTACGCGGGAGCGGCCCTCGCACTTGCCGTGGGCCTCTCCCTCGCTCTCGGGCTGCCCGACTGGGCCGCCGCGCTGATCACCGCCGTGATCCTGGGGGCCGTGGCGTATGTGCTGCGCGGTGCCGCCAGGCCCGCCGCGTCCCGGCCCACGGCCGGGCGGACCGAGACGGTGGCCGCGCCGCCGAGCGGGCTCGGGACGCCGTATCCGCCCATGCCGTCGGTCGCCCCCGAGGCAGCGGGCGCACCGGAACCGGCCGCGGCGCCGCGGCAGGACGACATCGACCCCGAGCAGCCGCACCACCGGGCGTGACGCGTGGTGCGCGACGCACGGAAGGAACGGGCGTGAAGCGCGGCAAGGTCGTCGTGGTGACCGGGGCCAGCGGCGGGGTGGGACGGGCCACGGCCCGGGCCTTCGCCGAACGCGGGGCCCGGGTCGCCCTGCTGGCCCGGGGCCGCGAGGGGCTCGCGGCCGCCGCCGACGACGTGCAGCAGGCGGGCGGTGCAAGGCGGTCGACGACGCGGCCCAGAAGGTCGTGGGCGCCTTCGGGCACATCGACGTCTGGGTCAACAACGCCTTCTCCGGGGTCTTCGCGAGGTTCACGGAGATCACGCCGGACGAGTTCCGGCGGGTGACCGAAGTGACACTGCATCCCTATTGAATCGGCGTGTTGAAGCCGATCTGACAGGGTGGCGCGATGAGCAAGTGGGGTGTCTTCTGGGTGCCCAAGCCAGTGTTGATCGCAGCACCGCGCGTGCCTGTTCTGGCGGGGTGGACTGACCTGGCGGAGCGCGAAGCCTCCACCGGCATCCGGCCCGGCGACCCGACACCCGGGCCGGCACCGGCTCCCTCACCGTGCACACCCTGGGCACCCGGGTGGAGGACTTCATCACCTGGGCCAACCTTGAGGCAGCCGCCCGCGGGCTGACCCGTGAGGTCATCCCGCCGGATCCGCACGGCAGGATCGGAACCGAGCGGTTCCGCCGGAGCCTGGCCTGGCACATCGCCCGCCGTCCCGGGGGCCTGGTCGCGCTCGCGATTCAGTACCGCCATCTGCGCACGTCCGTAGCGGCCGGCTATGCCGCGCGCAGCCGGGACGGCATCCACGACCTCCTCGACGTCGAGACGGCCCGCGCCACCATCGACACCGCCGCCGACCTGAACGCCGCTCTCGAGGACGGCCTCGGCATCTCCGGGCCCGCCGCCCGCCGCGCCATCAAGGCCGCCGCCACCGCACCCCAGTACACCGGCACCGTCATCACCGCACGGCAGGCCCGACAGATCCTCGCCAACCCCCACCTGGCCATCCACGACAATCCCCACACGCTGCTGATGTGCGTCTACAAACGCGACAAAGCCCTGTGCCACCGCGGCCTCAAGGACACCCCCAGCCTCGACCAGTGCGTCCCAACCCGCGCGAACATCGCCCGCACCGACCAGCACGCCACCAGCCTCCGCCTCCGCGCCACCACGCTCGCCCAACAGGCAGGCCACGTCCCCGGCCCGCTGGGCGAGCGCCTGCGCGACAACGCCACCCGGCTGCGCGACCTCGCCGACGCCCACCACCGCACCCGCATCAGCCTCCAGGACGGCACCGCATGAGCCCCGCACCCGACGAACGCGACCGTATCCGCGCGGCCATGGACCGCATCCTGCAAGGAACCCCGCAGCACTCCAACGGCGCGCTGACGATCGTCGCCCTGGCCCAGGAAGCCGGCGTACCGCGCAACGCGCTCACCCAGCGCCACCTAGACCTCAAAAGCGACTTCTACGCGCAGGTCAGGGCGCGCGGACAGGTGTCGGACTCCGAGATCCGCCTGCGCAAGCAGATCGTCAAGCTCAAGGAACTCCGCGCCAAGGACGCCACCGAGTTGGCGCAGCTGCGGGCGGACGTCGCTCACCTCGTCCGGGTCGTCAACCAACTGACCGTGGAGAACCGGCAACTGCGCGGTGCGCTGTCACAGCCCAGCTCCCCGGTCAGAGCACTGCCGGCGCAGCCGCAGCCCAATGAGCGTGATGCAACTTGAAAGCCGCATGTGGGCTGGTGTGAGGCTGCGACCGGATGCTCGGACTGGTCGCGGCCGGATGCCTTCAGCGAAGCTCATCCGTCAGTAGCCGATCTTCGGTGTTCGTCAGCAGCAGGACTCAGCAGTGAGCTCGCGATCCAGGCCGCACGGAACGGCGCACGGCTCGGACAGGCTGCGGTCAGCCGGTCCGAGCCGTGCGTCGTTCCTGCTACTCGTTGCGTGCCGTTTCGGGTCCCGTGATCCGTCTGAGCAGCGGCATCGTGGACGCGATGACCCCCAGCGAGGCGAGGAGCCCGGCGAGCACGATCGCGTAGTACTGGATTCCCGGTGCCTGGATCGAGTACCTGAACTGTGCCTGTACGAACAGCTGGGCAGCCAGGAAGCCCATCCCGATCGCCACCACGGCGACCACCAGGAGCGGGACCGCGCTTTCCAGAAGCACTACCCGCCGCAGCACCCCGAGCTGTGTGCCGGTCAGCCGCAGCAGGCTGAAGGGGCGCTTGCGGTCGCGCAGTCCCCCGGCCACGCTCACCGCCAGGCTGCAGCCGGCGATGGGGAAGCTGACCAGGATGACCACGTTGGCCAGTTGCTGGTATCCGGCGAGCTGTGCGCCACTTTGGGCATGGTCCTCTCGGACGGTCCATGGGACGTCGCGGTCGGGATACGTGTTCGCGAGGATGGTGCGCGCGCGTTCGATCGCCGACGTCGACCCGTTGGTGGCCACGACGATCTCCTGGACGGGGAGGCGGGCGAGGTGCTGGGCGGAGATGTCGGCGGCGGGCCATGCCGTGGGCCAGTGTTGCCAGTAGTACGTGCCGAAGCTGCCGTAGTTCTGGGTGACCGACGCCGCTTGGGCTCCGGAGGCGCATGCGCTGTGGGCCGGCATCTTCGCGAGCTCCGTGCACGAGGCCAGGCCGGCCACCGGCGGGGACTCGGTGTCTTGGGGGCCGCGATAGGCCGGGTCCGTGGTGCCGAGCGGGTTCGTGTGGATCATCAGCACGCCGGTGACGCCGGGTACGGAGTTCAGGTCGCCGAGCGCGGTCTTCGAGAGCGGGGGCACGCTGCCGATCTGACGCCCGGTAGTGGAGTTGAAGCCTTCGGTGTACTTGGCGTCCAAGGCGCCGGCGACCGTCCGGCCGGCCTGCGGGATGCTGCGCTCGGCGTTCAGCGAGCCGATGATCCCGACGGCTGCGCTGGTGACGCACAGGGCGAGGACCAGCCCGCTGACCGCGCGGAAGCCGGCTTTCGGGTCGTCCGCGAGCCGTCGGCCCGCGACGAGCAGCGCGGGGCGGCTGGTCTGCCTGGCCAGGAGGCGGGCTCCGGCCATGGTCAGCCAAGGGCCGGCGATGACCAGTCCGGTCAGGACCAGCAGGATTCCCGGGACGAAGACCCAGATCTGGCCGTTCGTGCTCCTGGGCACCCGGCCGATGGTGTACGAGAGTTCGGCGATGCCGACGGCCAATGGGATCAGCCGGTAGATCCTCGGCGGGCGTGGCGTGACGCGCCGGGTGACCCCGAGCGGGGAGACCTGCACGCGGCGCAGGGCGATCCGGGCGGCGATCGCGGCCCCCACCGGAACGGCGGCGGAGACGAGCAGGATGTCGCCGGTCCGCAGCATGAGGTCGCCGGCGAAGTATGGCGTACTCGTGAGGTTGACCAGGGCCAGCTGCGTACGGAACAGGTAGAAGAGGCCGAAGCCGACGGCCGTGCCGATGACCGCGGCGACCGTCGACTCGGTGGCGGAGAGCATTGAGATCTGCCGCGGTGTGGCGCCCACCAGGCGCATCGCGGCGAAGCGTTGCTCGCGGCGGGCGGCTGCCAGCCGGGTGGCCGTGCCGATGAGAATAAGCACCGGGAAGATCAGGGCGGTGCCCGCGACGGAGAGGATGAGCTTGATGCCCCTGCTGTCGATCCCCGCCCTGACCGTGCAGTTCGTGCCGTTGCAGCTGCTGGGGGTCGCGGTGGTGATCGTGGTGACCTGGGTGGCGTCGCGCTGCTTCGCGAGCTGGTCGGGGCGGTGGCCGATGACGACGACCAGGGAGTCTGGGCCCGGGAGCCCCGCGTTGCCGACCGTGCCGACCTGGTGGCCGGGGTAGCGGTCGGCGAGTTCGGCGGCCGGGGCGGAGTGGAGGAGCTTGTCCAGGGCCGGTGAGGCGTAGTACTCGCCCGGTCCGGGAAGGCGCGAAAGGCCCGGTGGGGCCGGGGAGTTCGGGCCGGTGGCGGCGACGTCAACGCGGCCGATGGTTTTGCCGTCGAAGTGGTCCGCCCTGAGCAGCCACCACAGCGGGTCGGTGTCTGCCTTCGCTGCCGACTGGCTCGATGTCCTCGTGCCGGAGCCGGTGTTGAGCCAGGCGTTCCGGCTGTTCTGGGTGGCGGTGGCGTTGATGGCCGCCAGGATGCTCAGCAGCAATCCGACGCCGAGAGCGACGGCGGCCACGATGACGGCGAGGCGGGCGGCAGCCTCCCTGCCGCCGCTCAGGGTGAGGCGCAGGCCGAGGCGGATCACGAGGTGAGCCGCTCGACGAAGAGCGGCGTGACCTTGCCGTCGCGGACGATGACTTCGCGCTTCGCGAAGGCGGCCACCCGCGGCTCGTGGGTGACGAGGACGACGGTGGTGCCCTCCTCCCGTGCGGAGGCGACCAGCAAATCCATCACGTGCTCACCGGTGAGCGAGTCGAGCGACCCAGTCGGCTCGTCGGCGAACAGTACCTTGGGCCGGGAGACCAGGGCGCGGGCCAGGGCGACACGCTGTGCCTGTCCACCGGAGAGTTCGCCGGACCGGCGCCCCTCGAGACCGTCCAGGCCGAGCCGCCCGAACCACGATCGGGCCTGGGCCAGCGCGCTTGCCCTGCGGGACTTCGCGAGCAGCAGCGGCAGGGCGACGTTCTCCTCGGCGGTCAGTTCGGGGACGAGCTGACCGAACTGGAAGACGAAGCCGAACCGGTCCCGGCGCAGCGCGCTGCGTTCGGGCTCGCCCTGGGTGTCGATACGGCGGCCGTCGAACCAGATCTCGCCGGAGTCAGGGACCAGGATCCCGGCCAGGCAGTGCAGCAGCGTGGACTTGCCGGAGCCGCTCGGGCCGGTGACGGCGAGGATCTCACCGGCACGGGCGCACAGGTTCGCACCCTGCAGCGCGGGCGTCTGCCCGAACGACAGGACAGCATCCCGCGCTTCCACGAGGAAGCCGTCGTCCGCACTCATGAGCGCACCTCCGCCGTCAGAGCGGCGAGCCGTGCCACGGTCTGGTCCATCCACCGGAGATCGGCCTCCAGGTGGAACACGCCGTGATCGGCCAGCAGCGAGTCGATCGTGCTGCCGGTCCGGCGCAGTTCGGTCAGCTCCCGCATCCGCTCCATGTGGGCGGCACGCTGGATGTCGAGGTACACGCGGGGGTCGCGCTCCAGCAGCACCGCCAGTACGACCTTGGTGAACAGCACCGTCTGCAGGTGCGGTTCACCCGCGACCGGCTCGGTCAGCCAGCTCTCGACCTGCGTGACTCCCAGCTCGGTGATCACGTAGCGCTTGCGGTCGGGCCCGGAACCGGGGCCGGTCTCGCCGACCTCGACCTTCCCGTCACGGGCGAGGCGCCCCAGGGTCGAGTAGACCTGCCCGGCGGGCAGCGGTTTACCCCGGCCGAAATAGGTGTCGTAGTCGCGCTTGAGGTCGTAGCCGTGGCTCGACTCCCGTTCAAGGAGTCCGAGGAGCGCCAGAGGAACAGTCATACCTCAGTATCTACACTCAGTATCTAGCTGGCGTCAACGGACGGCTTGACCCGATACCAGGCTGGGAGTACTGACGACAGCGACGGTCGGCCGGCATCGGGCCCCTGGAAACACATGACCGCCAGGGCGGACGGGCCGCGCGATGCCGTGCGTGCAGGCGGCCCTTGGTGAGGATCCGCCACAACACACGGCGCACTTCGCTGGCTGTAGAACGCGCCTTCGGTGTCTCCTGTGGTCCTGCGCAACCGTCGACGGGAGGGCAAAGAACTGCGTCTTGGGCCGGTGGCGCAGGCCAACGGCACTTCAACACGCAGAACTTGACAGGGAACGTACCTGGGCTATGCGTTCGGCACCCGGGCCGCCTTCCACCACATGCTGCCGAGGGACCGCGGGACCGTCGTGCAGGTGGGATCCGCGCTGGCCTACCGGGGCATTCCGCTGCAGTCGGCGTACTGCGGGGCCAAGCACGCCATCCGGGGCTTCAACGAGTCCCTGCGGTGCGAGCTGCTCCACACGGGCAGCGGTGTCCGTACGACGATGGTGCAGCTGCCGGGCCTCAACACCCCTCAGTTCGGCTGGGTGTTGAACCGGATGCCGGGGCGGGCGCGTCCGGTGGCGCCGGTGTATCAGCCGGAGGTCCCCGCTCGTGCGATCGTGCACGCGGCCTTCCACGCGCGGCGGCGGGAGTACTGGGTCGGCGGGTCCACGGTGGCCACGCTCATCGCCAACGCGGTCGCGCCGGGGGCGCTGGACCGTTACCTCGCCCGCACCAACGTCGAGGCACAGCAGGAAGAGGGGGAGCACGGCGGTCCCGGGAACCTGTGGGTGCCCGCGGACGGGCCGCACGGGCGGGACTTCGGGGCGCACGGGCGGTTCGACGAGGAGGCCGTGTCCTCCAGCCCGCAGGACTGGGTCTCCCGCAACCGCGCCCGGATGGGCACGGGCCTCGTGGCCGCCGCGGTCGGCGGGCTGGGCATCGCGGTGACCTCCGGTCTGCGGCGTCGGAGTTGAGCTAAGCCACCCGGTACTCCTCCACTTCCTCGGTCCGCAGCGTCAGACCGTGACCGAGGCCTTCCGTCGGGCGGACCGTGCCCCCCGTCGGATCGAGTGCCCCGGCGAAGAACATGTCCTCGATGCGGACGTGGTCGTGGAACCACTCGATATGCCGCAGGTTGGGGACAGCCGCGGCCGCCGCAGCGTGCGCGTGCGGGGCACAGTGGGTGGAGATCTCCAGGCCGTGGGACTGGGCCAGGGCCGCCGCGCGCAGGAACTCCGTGATGCCGCCGCAGCGCGTCACGTCCACCTGGAGACAGTCCACCGCGCCGGCCGTGATCATGCGGGCGAAGTACGGGAGGTCGTAGCCGTACTCGCCGGCCGTGACATCGCAGACCAGCGCGTCGCGGACCAGACGAAGACCGGTCAGGTCGTCGGAGGACACCGGCTCCTCGAACCAGCCGACGCCGTGCTCCACCAGGGCGTTGCCCACCCGGATCGCCTGCTTGCGGGTGTACGCGCCGTTCGCGTCGACGTACAACTCCGCGTCCGGGCCGATGACTTCGCGGGCCGTCCGGACCCGGGACAGATCGCGGGGGACCGCGTGCCCCCAGCTCTCGCCGATCTTCACCTTGACGCGGGGAATGCCCTGGCCGTGCACCCAGCCGTTGAGCTGCGCGGCCAGATGTGTGTCGTGGTACGTCGTGAAGCCGCCGCTGCCGTAGACGGGAACGCGTTCGCGGGCGACGCCGAGCAGTCGCGCCAGCGGGAGTTCCAGGAGGCGGGCCTTGAGGTCCCACAGGGCGATGTCGAGGGCCGAGATCGCGCAGGCCGCGATGCCGGGGCGGCCCGCGTTGCGGACCGAACGGCACATCGCCTCGTGCAGCACCGGGATGTCCAGCGCGCTGCGGCCCTCGACCAGCGGGGCGAGGTGCTCGGTGAGGAAGTCGCCGACCGCGGCCGGGCCGTAGGTCCAGCCCGTGCCGGTCTCGTCACCCGTCGTCACCTCGACGATCACCATGGTCGTGGTGTCCCAGGACAACGTGCCGTCGGCCTCGGGGGCGTCGGTCGGCACCGTGTACACCGAGACGACCGGCCTGAGGAGTTTCATCGTTCATCCCTGCTGGAGCTGGGGCAGCACCTTCGTACGGTAGAAGTCGAAGAAGGCGCGCTGGTCGGGGCCGATCTGGTTGACGTAGACGCGGTCGAAGCCCGCGTCGGCGAACGCGCTCAGTGCGGCGACGTGCTCGTCCACGTCGTCCCCGCACACCGCCTTCTCGCGCACCATCTCCTCGGTGACCAGCGGCTCCAGCTGCTCGAAATGGCTCGGCGAGGGCAGGATCTGGGCCATCTCGCCGGGCAGGAACTGGTTGAACCACAGCTTGCGGACCGTACGGACGCACTCCTCCCGGTCGACGCCGTAACAGACCTTCGTACCGCCGATGACCGGCTTCCCGGCCCCGCCGCCCTTGCGGAACTGCTCGACCATCGACTCGTCCGGCGTCATCGTGATGTAGCCGTCGCCGACCCGGGACGCGAGCGCCGTGGCGGCCGGGCCGAAGCCGGAGATGTCGATGGGCACGGGCTCGTCGGGGACCGTGTAGAGGCGGGCGTTCTCCACCGTGTAGTGCGTGCCGTGGTGGTTGACCTCCTCGCCCGTGAACAGGCGCCGCATCACCTGGATCGACTCCTCCAGCATCTCCAGCCGGATGTGCGCGGGCGGCCAGACATGGCCGAGGACGTGCTCGTTGAGGGCCTCCCCGGAGCCGACGCCGAGGCGGAAGCGGCCGTTCGTCATCACGGCTGAGGTCGCCGCGGCCTGCGCCACGACCGCCGGGTGGATCCGCACGGTCGGGCAGGTCACGGCCGTCTCGATCGGCAGCGACACCGCCTCCGAGAGCGCGCCGATCACCGACCAGACGAAGGGGCTCTGGCCCTGCGCGTCGTTCCACGGGTGGTAGTGGTCGGAGATCCACAGCGAACTGAAGCCCGCCTGCTCCGCCATCCGCGCCTGTTCGACCAGCTCCGCGGGACCGAACTCCTCGCACGACAGGAAATAGCCGTATTCCGGCATGGGGGTACCTCCGTCGGCTCCATGAAAAGGGGGCTTCGTCCGAGTACCCGGCGGCCCGTACGGAAACCGGCGTTTGGGCGCCCTGGCCAGGGGGACGCGGAAGGCTCCCGAGGTACGCGACAGCCCCGGAGGCGAACCGTGAGTCGACCCCGCATCGTGATCGTCGGTGCCGGCTTCGCCGGGTACCGGACGGCCAAGGAGCTGTCCCGAAAAGCCCGCGGCAAGGCCGACATCACCCTGCTCAACCCGACCGACTACTTCCTGTATCTGCCCCTGCTGCCCCAGGTCGCCGCCGGGATCCTGGAACCCCGGCGGGTGACCGTGTCCCTCTCCGACACGCTGCCGCAGGTGCGGCTGGTGCTCGGCGAGGCCGACGGCATCGACCTGGACGCACGCACCGTCCACTACACCGACCCCGAGGGCACGGGCGGCACGCTCGGCTACGACCGGCTGGTGCTGGCCGCCGGGAGCGTCAACAAGCTGCTGCCCATCCCCGGGGTCGCCGAGCACGCGCACGGCTTCCGCGGTCTGCCCGAGGCGCTGTATCTGCGCGACCACGTGACGCGGCAGGTGGAACTCGCCGCGGCCGCCGACGATCCCGAGACCTGCGCCGCCCGGTGCACCTTCGTCGTGGTCGGCGCGGGCTACACGGGCACCGAGGTCGCCGCGCAGGGACAGCTGTTCACCGACGCGCAGGTGCGCAGGCATCCGCTGCGCAAGGGCATGCGGCCGCGCTGGCTCCTCCTGGACATCGCGGAGCGGGTCCTGCCCGAGCTCGACGTGCATCTGTCCCGCACCGCCGACCGCACGCTCAGGGAACGGGGTGTGGAGGTGCGGATGGGCACCTCCGTGAAGGAGGCCACGCCGGACGGAGTGCTGCTGACCGACGGTGAGTTCGTCGCGACACGGTCGCTGGTGTGGTGCGTGGGCGTACGGCCCGATCCGCTCGCCGAAGCGCTCGGGCTGCCCATGGAGCGCGGCCGGCTGCTCGTCGATCCGAACCTGCAAGTACCGGGGCGGCCCGAGGTGTTCGCGTGCGGCGACGCGGCCGCGGTGCCCGATCTGGAGAATCCGGGGCAGTTCACGCCGATGACGGCGCAGCACGCCTGGCGGCAGGGGCGTACGGCGGCCCTCAACGTCGCCGCCTCCCTGGGAGCCGGTGTGCGCCGCCCCTACGAGCACCGGGACCTCGGCTTCGTCGTGGACCTCGGCGGAGTGAAGGCCGCCGCCAACCCATTGGGCGTCCCGCTGTCCGGCCTCGCGGCCGGTGCGGTCACCCGCGGCTACCACCTCGCCGCGATGCCGGGCAACCGCGTCCGGGTCGCCGCCGACTGGCTGCTGGACGCCGTACTCCCGCGCCAGGCCGTCCAGTTGGGGCTCGTACGGTCCTGGTCGGTACCGCTGGACACGGCCTCGCCGGAGCTGGCACGGGTCCCGGGCCGACCGCAGGCCCGCCAGGAGGCCGACGCGCGCTCCGGGCCCGGGGCGGCGACGGAGCAGGAGACGAGGCCGGGACGGAAGGCGACCGAGCCGGCCGCACCCGCGGTGGGGAAGGCCGAGCCGGGGGTGCCTGCGGTGGAGGCGGCCGAGCCGGGGACGCCCGCGGGCGAGGCGGTGATCTCGGAGGCGAAGGCGCGCGAGGCGGCCGAGCAGGGGTCGCCTGAGCGGCGAGGGCCTGCGCTGTATGCGCCTGAGCGGGAGTCGCTTGAACGGCAGGTGCCTGAGCGGCATGCGGCAGAGCTGAATGTGCCCGAGCACCCTGCGCCCGAGCCGGAGGCGCCTGGGCGGCGGGGCCCTGAGCGGGAGTTGCCTGGGCGGCGAGGGCCTGCGCCGCATGCGCCTGAGCAGGAGTCACCAGAGCGGCAGGGGCCAGACCGGAAGTCGCCTGAGCAGAAGTCCCCCGAGCCTGCGAAGAACCAGCCTGGCGGTGAACCGGCGAAGAGACAGCCCGGCCCCGAGCCCGCCAAAAGCCAACCCACCCCCGAGCCCGCCAAGAACCAACCCGACGGTGAGCCGGCCGAAGGCCCCGGCCCCGTCAAGCGCACCGACGCGGATCCCGCAGAAGGAGACTCATGAACACCGGTGAACTCGTCGAACTCGGCCAGCAGTTGCGCGTGGACAGTGTGCGCGCCGCAGGGACCGCGGGCTCCGGGCACCCGACCTCCTCGATGTCCGCCGCGGACCTGATGGCCGTACTCCTCGCGAACCACTTCCGCTACGACTTCGACCGCCCCGAACACCCCGGCAACGACCGCTTCGTGCTGTCCAAGGGCCACGCCTCGCCGCTCCTGTACTCCGCGTACAAGGCGGCCGGTGTCGTCGACGACGAGGAGTTGCTGACCTTCCGCAAGCTCGGCAGTCGCCTCGAAGGACACCCGACGCCGCGCAAGCTGCCCTGGGTGGAGACGGCCACCGGATCGCTGGGCCAGGGACTGCCGGTGGGCGTCGGCATCGCGTTGTCCGGGAAGCGCCTTGACCGCACCGGCTACCGCGTGTGGGTGCTGTGCGGCGACAGCGAACTCGCCGAGGGCTCGGTCTGGGAGGCGGCCGAACACGCCGGCCACGAGCACCTCGACAACCTCACCGCGATCGTCGACGTCAACCGGCTCGGCCAGCGCGGCCCCACCCGGCACGGCCACCACCTCGACGCCTACGCCCGCCGCTTCCAGGCCTTCGGCTGGCACACGGTCGAGGTCGACGGGCACGACGTGGACGCCGTCGACCGCGCGTACGGCGAGGCCGAGTCCACCAAGGGCCAGCCCACCGCGATCCTCGCCCGCACCCTCAAGGGCAAGGGCGTCGCCGACGTCGAGGACCGCGAGGGACTGCACGGGAAGCCGCTGAAGAACGCCGAGGACGCCATCGAGGAGCTCGGCGGCGTACGTGACCTCCGTGTCCAGGTGCACGAGCCGCCGGCCGCCCGCATGCTGCACGCCGTCCGCGCCGGCCACCTGGAACTGCCCCGATGGGACACCGGTGAGGAAGTGGCGACCCGGGACGCCTACGGTCAGGCCCTCACCGCCCTGGGCACCGGACGCGGTGACGTCGTCGCCCTGGACGGCGAGGTCGGTGACTCCACCCGCTCCGAGTTCTTCGCCAAGGAACACCCCGACCGCTACTTCGAGTGCTACATCGCCGAGCAGCAGATGGTCGCGGCCGCCGTGGGACTCGCCGCGCGCGGCTGGGTGCCGTACGCCGCCACCTTCGCGGCCTTCCTCACCCGCGCCTACGACTTCGTGCGCATGGCCTCCATCAGCGGGGCCGGCATCAACCTGGTCGGCTCGCACGCGGGCGTCGCCATCGGGCAGGACGGCCCCAGCCAGATGGGCCTGGAGGACCTCGCGATGATGCGGGCGATCCACGGCTCCACCGTGCTGTACCCGTGCGACGCCAACCAGACCGCCCACCTGGTCGCCGAGATGGCGGGCCTGGACGGCATCCGCTATCTGCGCACGGGCCGCGGCGAGAGCCCGGTGCTCTACGGTCCCGACGAGGACTTCCCGATCGGTGGCAGCAAGGTGCTGCGCTTCTCCCAGAGCGACCGGCTGACGGTCGTCGCCGCGGGCGTCACCGTGCACGAGGCACTCAAGGCCGCCGAGGCACTGGACCAGGAGGGCATCCGCGTCCGGGTCGTCGACCTGTACTCGATCAAGCCCGTCGACCGCGCCACCCTGCGGCAGGCCGCCGAGGACACCGGCTGTCTGCTGACCGTGGAGGACCACCGCGAGGAGGGCGGTCTCGGCGACGCCGTCCTCGACGCCTTCGCCGACGGCCGGCCGGTACCGCGCCTCGTGCGCCTGGCCGTCCGTACGATGCCGGGCTCGGCCTCGCCCGAGGAGCAGCTGCACGCCGCGGGCATCGACGCCGAGTCGATCGCGGCCGCCGGCAGGCTGCTGGTGGAGCAGGCGATCGTGCCGTGACCAGCGACGACGTACGGACCGTACGGGCGGGGAAGCACACGGTGGAGGTGCACCGGCCGGACAAGGTGCTCTTCCCCGGCGGCGACGGCTCCAAGGAGTACACCAAGGGCGATCTCGTCGACTACTACCGGTCCGTCGCGCCCTTCATGCTGCCGCACCTGCGGGGCCGTCCGCTGATGCTGGAACGGCATCCGGACGGCATCACCGGCCCCCGGTTCATGCAGAAGAACACCCCGGACTCCTACCCGGAGTGGATCGGCCGCGTCGAGGTGCCGAAGGAGGGCGGCACAGTCTGCCACACCGTCTGTGACGACACCGCCACCCTCCTGTACCTCGCCGACCAGGCCTCCCTCACCCTGCACCGCTGGCTGTCCCGGGCCGGCAGCGTCGAGCGGCCCGACCGGATGGTCTTCGACCTCGACCCGGCCGGGGACGACGACTTCGCCGCGGTCCACGAGGCGGCCCGGCTGCTCGGGGAACTGCTCGACGAGCTCAACCTGCCCTCGGCGCTGATGACCACCGGCTCGCGCGGGCTGCATGTGATCGTGCCCCTCAACGGCCGGCACGACTTCGACGAGGTCCGGAAGTTCGCCAAGGACGTCGCCGACACCCTGGTCGCGGGCCACCCCGACCAGCTCACCACCGCCGCCCGCAAGAAGGACCGCGGCGACCGCCTCTACCTGGACATACAGCGCAACGCCTACGCCCAGACCGCCGTCGCGCCCTTCACCGTCCGCGCAAAACCGGGCGCCCCCGTGGCCACCCCGATGGCCTGGACCCAGCTGGACGACCCGGGCCTGGACGCCCGTCGCTGGACCATCGCCGACGCGGTCGAACAGGCCCGCAGCAATCCCTGGGCCGGGGTGATGGCCAAGGGACGCGCCCTTGGTCCCGCCCGGCGCAGGCTGAACGCGTTGATGCCCTCTTGAAGGTTTGGCGAAGGAACGAGCGGCCACCCGAGGTGAGAGGTGCCATGTCGAACACAAAAAACTCATCGGAATCACAGAATTCACGAAATGCCCCTGAGCGGGCAGAAGAGGACACCGAAGAGAGCGTGGCGGAAAACCGGCGGCCGAAGCCCATGGAGGTGCTGCGCAACGCGCGCACCCAGCTGGCCGAGCTGACCGGAATGGAGGCCGAGAACGTGTCGTCCTTCGAACAGACGGAGGACGGCTGGTCGCTCGAGATCGAGGTCCTGGAGCTTTCCCGCGTGCCCGACACGATGAGCCTGATGGCGAGCTACCAGGTCGAACTCGACCCGGAAGGACAGCTCACCGGCTATCGGCGCGTTCGCCGTTACGAACGCGGGCGCGCGGACGCACATCGGCAGGGCGGCCGTTAGGCCGCCGCACCGCACAGACATTCGTTCACCAGCACACAGAAGAGGAGGCGCGGCCGATATGACCGTTGTCCCGGCACAACAGGGCGGTGGCGGAGGTGGCTCCAGCGGCCTCTACGACGTTCTGGAACTGGTCCTCGACAGGGGTCTCGTCATCGACGCGTTCGTACGGGTCTCCCTGGTCGGCATCGAAATCCTGAAGATCGACGTCCGGGTCGTCGTGGCCAGCGTCGACACCTATCTGCGCTTCGCCGAGGCGTGCAACCGGCTGGACCTGGAGGCCGGGCCGCGCAAGGACCCCGGCCTGCCCGACCTGGTCGGCGAGATAACCGAGTCCGGCGCCCGCGGCAAGTCCAAGGGAGCGCTCTCCGGTGCCGCCGAGACCATCTCCGGTGCTTTCAAGCAGGCCCGTGAGGAAGGCCAGACGGAGTCCAGGCCGCGAGCCCGCAAGGCGACGTCCTCGCGCCGGAAGGAGGAAGAGGAGTGAGCACGTACGTGTACGGCATCACCGCCGCCTCCCACCCCGCGCTGCCCGAGGGGCTGGGAGGGGTCGGCGTCCCCGCGCTTCCGGTGCGGGTGCTGACGGAGGGTGATCTGGCGGCCATCGTCAGTGACGCCCCCGAAGGGCTGCGGCCCAAGCGCCGTGACCTCCTCGCCCACCAGAACGTCCTGAGCGAGGCGGGCGCGGGCGGCTGCATCCTGCCCATGCGGTTCGGCAGCGTGGCCCCCGACGACGGCACCGTCACGGGGGTGCTCGCGGAACGCCAGGAGCACTACAAGGAGCGCCTGCGGACCCTCGACGGCAAGGTCGAGTACAACGTCAAGGCCACGCACGACGAAGAGGCCGTCCTGCACCGCGTGATGTCCGACAACCCGGAGGTCCGCGCCGAGGCCGAGGCCAACCGGCGGGCGGGCGGAGGCAGTTACGACGAGCGCCTCAGGCTCGGCGAGATGGTCGTGGCCGCGGTCAAGGCCCGCGAGGCCGAGGACGCAGGCGAGGTGCAGCGCGCCCTGGAACCGGTCGCCGACGCGATCAGCGTGGGACCCGAATCCTCGGGCTGGCTCGCCAACGTGTCCTTCCTCGTGGAGCGCGACGCGGCGGCGTCCTTCCTGGAGGCGGTGGACCAGCTGCGCAAGGACCATCCGCACCTTGACCTGCGAGTCAACGGTCCGCTGCCGCCGTACAGCTTCGTCGACCCGGGCCCGGCCGAACCCGCGGGCACCACGGTCGGCATCGACCACGCGGAGGAGTGAGGCGGCCGTGGGTCTCATCGGAGAGGTGCTGCTCCTGCCGTTCGCCCCGGTACGCGGCAGCGCCTGGGTGATCAGACAGGTGCTGAGCGAAGCGGAGCGCCTCTACTACGACCCGGCCACGGTCCGGGTCGAACTCGCCCAGCTCGAGGAGCGACTCGAGGCGGGCGAGATCGATGAGGAGGAATTCGACCGACAGGAGGACGAACTCCTCGAACGACTGGAGATCGGCCTGCGCGGTGGCGCGGGGGCCGGCGACGGGACGGCACTATGAACCGAGTGGGAATGGGCCTCGCGATAGGGGCCGGATACGTCCTAGGGCGTACCAAGAAACTGAAATTCGCGTTCGCCGTCGGCACACTTGTGGCCGGCAAGCGGATGCACCTGAGCCCGCGGGCCGTGGCTGACCTGGTCTCCCAGCAACTGCTGAAGAACCCGCAGTTCAAGGAGATAGGGGACACGCTCCGCGAGGACCTGCGAGGCGTCGGCAAGGCGGCCTCGGGTGCCATGGTGGAGCGGCAGATCGACGCGATCGCCGACCGGCTGCACGGCCGTACCGCCGAGGTCCGCGACCAGCTTTCGGGCGTGGTGCCGGAGGTGCCGGGCCTCTCTGAGGACGAGGACGAGGAGTCCGAGGGCGACGACGAGCCCCGCGAGGAGGAGACTGGGGACACGGAGGCCGAGGCTGACGAGGAGCCCTCGGACGAGCGCGAGGACGACGAGGCCGACGAGGACGGGGACGAGCAGGACGAGGCTCCGGCCGCGGCGAGGAAGACCGCCAAGAAGGCCCCCGTCAGGAAGACCGCGCAGAAGGCGCCGGGCCGGAAGCCGCCCGCGAAGAAGACGGCGCAGAGCCAGAGCCGTACGGCCGGCAAGAAGACCACGGCGAAGAAGACGGCCGCCAAGAAGGCGACCACGGCCAGGGGGGCCGGCCGAGGCACCCGGGCCCGGCTGCCGAAGGGAGGCGGTGAGTGATGACCGAGACACTCGGATCCGCCCGCGACGCGACCGACAAGGCGAAGAACAACCCGCTCACCGACGTGGCCCACAGCGAGGCAGCCGACCGGCTCAAGGCCGAACTGCAGGAGTACGTCGCCGCGCAGGCGCAGCGCATGCTGGTCGGCGTCGGCCGCAAGCTGGGCGAGACCACCGGCAAGCTGAACGACATCGCCGAAGGCAACAGCCCCGGCTTCGCCAAGCTCGCCCTCGACGGCGGCCGCAAGCTCGCCAAGGGCAAGGGGCCGATGCGCAGCGCGGTGGAGCTCGGCCTCTCGCACACCAAGGACAAGGTCGTCGACACCTTCAAGAACCTCGGTGGCAAGGGCAAGGGCAAGCGCAAGGGCGGGGCCGGTCAGAAGCCCACGGTGATCATCGAGTTCATCGATGTCGGCGTCGATCTGCGCACGGCCTACGACCAGTGGACCCAGTACCAGGACTTCTCCACCTTCGCGAAGGGCGTCAAGAGCGCGAACCGTGCCGACGACACCCACACCGACTGGCAGATGAAGATCTTCTGGTCCAACCGCAGCTGGAAGGCGACCACCACCGACCAGATCCCCGACGACCGGATTCGGTGGACGTCGGAGGGTGCCAAGGGCACGACCAAGGGAGTCGTCTCCTTCCACAAGCTCGCGGACAACCTGACCCGCGTCCTGCTGGTGATCGAGTACTACCCCGCGGGCCTGTTCGAGAAGACCGGCAACATCTGGCGCGCCCAGGGCCGCCGGGCCCGGCTGGACCTCAAGCACTTCGCCCGCTTCATCACCCTCAAGGGGGAGGCGGAGGACGGCTGGCGCGGCGAGATCGAGGACAGCGAGGTCGTCAAGAGCCACGAGGACGCGGTGGCGGAAGAGGAAGAGGCCGAGGGCACCGAGGAAGAGGAAGAAGAGGAAGGTCCGTACGCGGAGGACGAGACCGAGGACGAGGGCGAGCCTGAGGACGAGTACGAGGAGTACGACGAGGAGGCCGAGGAGGAGCCCGAGGAGGAGCCCGAGGAGCAGGAAGGCGAGTACGAGGCGCCCGAGGAAGAAGAGGAAGAGGACTACGAGTACGCCGAGGGCGGGAGCCGACGATGAGCGTGCCCAGCCGGCTCCCGGATCCGTACGGCCAGGGGAGCGGCGCCAACCTGGCCGACATCCTGGAGCGTGTGCTGGACAAGGGCATCGTCATCGCGGGCGACATCCGCATCAACCTGCTCGACATCGAGCTGCTCACCATCAAACTGCGGCTCATCGTCGCCTCGGTCGACAAGGCCAAGGAGATGGGTATCGACTGGTGGGAGGACGACCCGGCGTTGTCCTCCCGCGCCCGTCGTAACGAACTCGCCCGGGAGAACACCGAGTTGCGCGAGCGGCTCGCACGTCTCGAAGAGCTGGAGCCCCGCCTTGCCGAGGAGGAGAGTTCGTGACCGGACTGCGCTACGTGTACGCCGTCTGCCGCCCCTTCGGCACCCCGTTGCAGGCCCAGCTGACCGGGGTGGCCGGTGATCCGCCCAGACTGCTGAACCACCACGGCCTGGTGGCCGTCGTCAGTCATGTGCCGGAGCGGGACTTCGCCGAAGAACCGCTCCACAGGCATCTGGAGGACCTGGAGTGGCTCAGCACGACCGTGCGTGCCCACCAGAGCGTGATCGACGCGCTCACCGTCGTCACCACTCCGCTGCCGCTCCGGCTCGGCACCGTCTTCCGTGACGACAGCGGCGTCCGGGTGATGATCGAAGAACGCGAGGAAGGCTTCCGACGCACCCTCGACCGGCTTCAGGGCCGGGTGGAGTGGGGCGTCAAGGTGTACGCCGAGCAGGCGGCCCCGGCCCGTGAGGAGCCCACCGAGACGCCGGCGAAGCCGGTTTCGGGCCGGGACTATCTGCTGCAGCGGCGCCGGCGGGTGCGTTCGCACGAGGAGATGTGGCAGCAGGCGGAGGCCTTTGCGACCCGACTGCACGAAACGCTTTCCGGATACGCCGAGGACGCGCGGCTGCACGCCCCGCAGAACCCCACGCTTTCCGGAGCCTCAGGACAGAACATTCTGAATGCCGCCTATCTTGTGCCGCGCGGCGAGTCCGAGGAATTCGTGGAAATGGTGGACCGGACGAAGGACGACGTCCCGGGAATGCGGGTGGAACTCACAGGGCCCTGGGCGGCCTATTCCTTCGCGGGGGAGGAACAACAGCCGTGACCGTCATCGAACGCCGCGAGGTGGCCCTCGTGGACCTTCTCGACCGGCTGCTGGCCGGCGGGGTCGTGATCACGGGGGACATCACCCTGCGCATCGCGGACGTCGACCTCGTCCGCATCGACCTGAACGCGCTGATCAGCTCGGTCAACGCGCACGTTCCCTCACCGTTTGAGGAGTTGTCGTGACGGCTCGACGCAACCGGCTGGATCTGGAGCCCGACACGGTCGAGCGCGACCTGGTCAAGCTCGTCCTGACCGTCGTGGAGTTGCTGCGGCAGCTCATGGAGCGCCAGGCGCTGCGCCGGTTCGACGAGGGCGACCTGAACGAGGAGCAGGAGGAGCGGATCGGGCTCACTCTGATGCTCCTCGACGACCGCATGACCGAACTGCGCGAGCGGTACGGACTGCGGCCCGAGGACCTGAACCTGGACCTCGGGCCGCTGGGACCGTTGCTTCCCCGGGAATGAATTCCGCGGGGAATGTCACCACCTGTACCAACGACCCCTGCTTCCGGCCGATGTCGTCCCACGCATCAGGAACCCCAGCAACCACAGCACGAGCACAGCCAGTGCGATCCACCAGAGAATCTTCACTGCGAAACCGACGCCGAAAAGAATCAGTACCAGAAGCAGCACGAGCAGGATGGCAATCATAATCTGAACCTCCTGCATTCCGAGTTTCCCGGAATCTGCCTTTCAGGCTTCCTTTCTGCACAGAATTTCTCCGTGCAGCACACAGAACCACCCGTCGTCCTTCTTGCCCCAGTCCCGCCAGGCCTCCGAGACGGCTCGCAGCCCCTCCGCGGTGGCGTGGCCGCCCTCGGTGGCCCGCTGCGCGTACGCCGAGGCCACCGTGCGGTCCGCCCACAGCCCGCTCCACCACTCCCGCTCCTCTGCGGTGGAGTACGTCCAGGTGCCGGAGCTCGCCGTGATGTCCGTCAGACCCGCCCGCAGCGCCCAGGACTTCAGCCGCCGCCCGGCATCCGGCTCACCACCGTTGGCCCGGGCCACCCTGCGGTACAGGTCCAGCCAGTCGTCCAGCCCCTCGGAGGCGGGGTACCAGGTCATGGCCGCGTAGTCCGAGTCGCGGACCGCGATGAAGCCGCCCGGCCTGGTGACCCGCCTCATCTCGCGCAGCGCCCGCACCGGGTCCCCGACGTGCTGCAGCACCTGGTGGGCGTGGACCACGCAGAAGGTGTCGTCGGGGAAGTCCAGGGCGTGCACGTCCGCGACCGCGAAGTCGACGTTCGTCAGCTGCCGCCCGGCGGCCGTGGCGCGGGCCTGGTCCAGGATGCCGGGCGCGTGGTCGACGCCCGTGACATGCCCCTCCGGGACCAGGGCCGCCAGGTCGGCGGTGATCGTGCCGGGCCCGCAGCCGATGTCCAGGATCTTCATGTGGGGCTTCAGCGAACCGAGCAGGTAGGCGGCCGAGTTGGCGGCGGTGCGCCAGGTGTGCGAGCGCAGCACGGACTCGTGGTGGCCGTGTGTGTAGACGGCGGTCTCCCGCGGTTTCGACATGGCTGATCTCCCCTTCTCGACAACTGCGTCGGTACTCGGAACCGTACGCCCGCATGTCGAATAATGAGACCTGCGTATTGCCATGTGGACTGACAGGTGATCAGTTCACGGGCAGCGGCCGGTACACGGTGAGCGCCTCGGGCAGCTTCTCCAGCGTCACCTCGCCCTCCACTTCGGTCACCTCACCGTCGTAGGCGAGGAGCGTGCCCGGCGCGACGCCCGACAGATGCAGGCGCCCCACCTGGACCGCCGCATGGACGGGAGAGCGAGTCAGGGGGCCCGCGACCGCGGCGGCGAGCAGGCGCAGCGCGGGCCGGCGTCCGCCGTGCACGACCCGCACGTCGAACCGTCCGTCGGCGAGGTCGGTGCGGCGGCCGGGGGTGAGCCCCATCCGGTGGTAGGTGCCGTTGCCGACGAAGAGCAGCCACAAGGGCCTGGCTGGCCCGGCTCGCGAACTCGGCCTCCAGCGGATGCCGGTCGGCCCGCAGCACCCGAAGCGCCCCGAGCACCCCGGCAGGCCAGCCGCCGATCCGGCGCGACCAGCGCTCCCGCTCGCGCACCAGCTCCGGATACACGCCCAGGCTGCACGCGTTGACGAAGACGCCCTCGCGGCCGTCGCTGCTGAACCGGCCCGCGTCCACGCGCACGGCCTCGCCCCGCTGTACGGCCCGGGTCAGGTCCCGCGCTCCCTCCACGCCGAGGTCGTAGGCGAAGTGGTTCAGGGTGCCGCCGGGCAGTACCGCGAGCGGCACGCCGTGGCGCAGGGCGATCTCAGCGGCCGCGTTGACCGTGCCGTCGCCGCCGCACACGCCGAGCACCGTGACACGGGCCGCCGCCTTCTCCAACTCGGCCCGCACGTCCGTCGGTTCGCACTCGACGATCTCGGCCGGCGGCAGCCCGTCGTGCAGGGCGCGCACCCGGTCGGCGGTGCCCGAGGCGGTGTTCGCCACCATCACCAGACCCTCGCCGTCCGGCAGTGCCGGCACCTGCGCGCGGGGCCGGGCCGGCGGGACGACCTGGGCGCGCGTCGGTACCAGGCCCCGTACGGCGAACGCGGCGCCCGCGCCCAGCGCCGCACCGGCCAGGACGTCGCTCGGGACGTGCACACCCGTGTAGACCCGGGAGAGCGCGACCGACCAGGCGACCGGGGCCACGGCGGCGCCCCAGGCCGGGGACTCCAGCGCGACGCCGGTCGCGAAGGCCGCCGCCGACGCGGCGTGGCCGGAGGGGAACGAGGTCGTGATCGGCTGTCGCTTCAGCTGCCGGACCTGGGGGACCGGGTCCAGGACGGGGCGGGTGCGGCGGACCGAGCGCTTGCCGAGGGTGCTGATGGTCAGGGAGGCGAGGGTCAGGGACGCGAGGCCTGTGCACTCGCGACAAGGCCTCTGAGCCAGGCAGCAGAGCGAGCCGATCCTGGCGCTGCAGGCAGCGCGCTCACAGACAACCCGCCGATCCGGTAGGCCGTGCCCACAGCATGCCCCTCGGAGCGGAAAGCCACGGTCAGAAGAGGTAGGAAACGCACCGCACGACCACCGCAGAGTGATGACGTTTAAACAGGTCAGAGATAACGCGCTCATCCAAGCGCCGTCGCATCCCGAGCTGAGAGCGCGAGCTCGATCCTCGTCACAACGCGAACCCCAGGCCGGCGGCCCGGACTTCGCAAGGGTCACGTCCCTGAGGCCATGCCTGACCGAAGCTGGACCGGGCGGCCCAGCTCTGGCCGCGGCCCCGTGCCGGTGGTCGTCGGTCGGCAGGTCGCGGGCGGGCTCGCGCAGGTCTGGTTGGGACCGCGACCGCTGTCGGGGCCTTTCCCCGGCCCAGGAGTTCGACGTACGCCTCGCCCCGCTCCTCGCGTTCCGTGTGGAGGACAGCCAGGCCGCGGTGGCGGCGATGGCGAGGTCCACCGGTGGCATGTCAGGCCGGCGCGGCACCGCGTTGGCCCCTCTGCAGCAATGTGCGCCGTCTCACGCATCGCAGAACCTCCCAAGTTGCCCAGATCACAGCGCAAACGCCCCTGTGGCATCCATGCTCGAAACGGACATGGAGTCCCTAACCGGAGCGCACTGTCATGGACTTGGGTGAATAGCTCACAAGTGATCTATGGCATAGCGCCCGTGACAATTCATCTCGTTCTCTGTAGAAAGGCGCCAATCATGGCCGCTTACCTGTGCCCGCCTGCCGTGATACACGGCAAGCACGTCGTGCGGACCAGTCAGATTGTGGACGAAGTGCGCGGTCAGCACCCGAACGCGGCGTGGGCGCCGCGGATCGACGGCATCGCGGCCAGTACGGGCATCGAAACCCGTGGCTGGATGCTGCCGTTGGAGGCCGCCGTCGCGCCCGGCAGCGGAAGCGGCCTGCCGGCCGCCGGCATCGGACCGGCCCGAGAGGCGCTGGCCGGTGACGGGTTCACCGAACAGGACGTGGATCGCGTGATCGCTGCCCTTGAGGCGATACCCGCGCCGCAGACCGTCCAGGAACGCACTGCGCCGGCCTGGTCGGCAGTGCAGTCCTACGGTGAGCGTGCGGCGCGCGGGGCCCTGCAGATCGCCGGGCTGGACGCCGCGGACGTCGACTGTCTGATCACCAGTCACTCCACCACCCCGGCGCTGCCGGGGCTGGACGTCACCCTCGCCAACAGACTCCCGCTCCGGCGCGACGTGCTGCTGCTGCCGGCCACGCAGTGGGCGTGCATAGCCGGGACCCGCTCCCTGGCGCTGGCGGCGGATCTCGTGGCCGCGGACCCCGACCGGGTGGTCCTGGTCGTGATCGCGGAGGCACTGAGCACGACCTACCAGCCCGCGGACGACACTCTGGAATCGCTGATCGTCCGGTTGCTGTTCGCGGACACCGCGGTCGCGACGGTGGTCACGGGCCGCCCGAGGCCCGAGTCGACGCTGCGGCTGGACACCGCCTGGCACCACACTCTGCCCGGCACCCAGGACCTGCACCGCCTGGAGACACGGGAGGACGGCACCCACTTCGTGATGGACCGGCGCGGGCCGCGCGCCGTGCAGGAGACGGTCACCGCGATGTGGGAGTGGTTGCGCCTCCGAAACCAGGACGCCCCAGGCTCCTGGCACCCCGATGTTCTGCTCGCCCACCCCGGCGGGACGCGTGTGCTGGAGTACATGGAGCAGACCATGCCCGACGGGTGGCCGTCGGGACTCCTGCGCTACAGCCGGGACAGCTACACCAGCGGCAACCGCGGAGGCGCCGCCGTGTTCGACATCATGCGGAGGGCGTACGACGCCGGGCAGAAGGCGGGCAGCCGTGCCGTCCTGTACGCGGCTGCCCCGGGCCTCACTGCCACCGCCCTGGAAGGGGAGTGGCTGTAGTGCGGCCTCGCCCCTCGTAACGCCGGTGCCGCCGCCCGACGAACAGCTCCCGCACCGCCCGGCCAGCGCCCCGTCACCACCCGGCCGGAGCCTCGCCGCCACCCGGCCGGAGCCTCGCCGCCACCCGGCCGGAGCCTCGCCACCACCCCGCTGACGCCTCATCGCCGCCGAGCCGACACACCGTCACCGCTCGACCGAAGCCCACACCACCTTCCCGGTGTCCGTCCACCGCACCCCCCACCGGGTGGTGAGCCCATGCACCACGTGCAGGCCACGGCCGGCGTCGTCGAGGAGCCCGCCCGGGCCCAGCCGCGGCCTGCCGTTGCCGGTGTCGCCCACCTCGCACAGCAGCCCGTGGCCGGTCCTGATCAGCCGTACCGTGATGGGTCCGCCGGCGAAGCGGACCGCGTTGGCGACCAGTTCGTCGACCACCAGCAGCACGCTGTCCCTGGTGTGCTCTCTGGCGCTCCACTGCCCCAGCAGCCCGGAGACCAGTGTGCGGGCCCGGGCGGCCGCGTCGCCGCGGGCGGGTAGACGCCACGTCGCGGTGTCCTCCTTGCGGTAACCGATCATGCGGGCGATCAGCAGAGTCACGTCGTCGCGCCGACGCGTCGGCGCGACCGCCGAGACCACGCGCCGTGCGGCCTGGTCCAGGGTGTCCCACGGGTGCACCGAGGACACGGCGCCCGTCAGCCTGTCGATGCCCTCGTCGATCGACAGGGCGGGATCCTCCACCAGGCCGTCGGTGTAGAGGGCGAGCAGCGAGCCCGGGGGCGTACAGAACGCGTGCACGTCGTACGGCTCCCGCAGCGCGAACTCGGCGCCCAGTCCGGGGTGGGGGCGTATCGCGACCGGGCCGGCAGGTCCGTCCAGGGGTACCAGAACCGGGGGGAGGTGGCCGGCGCTGGCCACCGCCACGTGGTGGCTGACCGGATCGTACACGGCGATGCAGCAGGTCGACCCGAGGGCGCTGTAACCGGCCGCCAGCCCGGAATCCGCGTCGTCCAGCAGCGACACGGTCTCGTCCAGGTGCTCCAGCACCTCGTCGGGCGCCAGCCCCGCTGACAGCAGCGCGCGGGCCTCCATGCTCAGCTGTCCCATGGTCGCCGCGGCGCCCAGCCCGTGCCCGACGACGTCTCCGACCACCAGCGCGGTACGGCCGTCCGGCAGCGGAAAGCTGTTCACCCAGTCGCCGCCGACACCCGCGCTGTCGGGGGTGGCCGGCTGGTAGACGCTGGCCGTCTGGATGGTGTCGCCGGCGGACCGTGGCAGCAGTCGGCGCTGCAAGGCCAGTACCTGTGTGTGCTCACGCTGGTGCTGACGGGCCAGGTCCACGTGGTGGGAGGTCCTGGCCACCAGTTCCTGCAGGTCGAAGAGATCGCTGTCCGCGAAGGGGCGGTCCGCCCGCCGCCAGACCTCCGCGACACCCAGGACGACGGGCGGCGTGCCGTCCAGGACCAGCGGTATGCACACCACGGCCGCCGCCTGGTCGCCGGGCACCAGGGCACGTACCAGCCGAGGATTGCCGAGCACCCGTTCGATCGCTTTTCGGTCGGGTATGACGATGGCCTGCGCGGCATCGTCACGCCGTATGGCCTGCGACAGCAGTCGACTCGCATCGCCGGGAAGATCGTTGCCCGGGGTCACGTAGCCGTCGGGCCACGCCCGGTCCGGCACCAGGGCCGCCCGCCGCAGCCGGAGGCGCCCCTGCGGCTGCTCGGTGACCGCCTCACCCGTCCACACGGCGAAGTCGAGGTCGATGGTGGTCACGTCACCCCAGGCCAGCAGCGACTCCGCCAGCGACTGCGCGGTCTCGCCGATGTCCAACGAGGTGCCGATCGCGGTCTCGGCGGCGTACAGGTGCAGCCTCCTGGCCATGGCGATCAGTGAGACGGTCAGGCCCTCCTGAGGCGCCGCGGCGGCCAGGATGCTCATCGAGACCACCAGCTCCGACCCGTCGCCGCGGCGCAGGCGCTGGACCCGGGCGACGTGCGGCTCACCGGTCTCGAGGACCTGCCGCAGGCGCCGGGTGACCGTCGGTACGTCCGAGGGAGGCAGGAGATCGACGAAAGGGCTCCCGGCCACGACCTCCACCCCCGCGAAGACCGGGGCGTCCAGATTGCGGCGGGTGATTCTCAGATCCCGGTCCAGATTGACCGCGCCGAGGATTTGCTCCTGACGGGCGGGGGTCGGGTTGTCGGATACGTCTCGGCGGGCGGCGTTGTCCCCCTGCGGGTCGACGGAACCGGCGGCCGCTGCCGCTCCGTCGACTGGCATGTACTGCCCCAAAGCGCTGCTGACCATGTCGAACGGTGACGCAGACGAGGGGGGTGGGGTGGAGTCCATGCGACTCTCTCAGCTCGCTCGCCGACCCCGGCACCACGTCGGAGCCGTACCAGAACCCGGGCGACAGAGTCCCGGGATTCTTGACCGCAAACCTCATTCAATAACACCCGGGGCCGCTTCGCCCACACCAGCGGGCCGCACGGTGACGCGGTGGCAGCCGACGACCGGTCGACGACCGGTGTTCCCTCGCAGTCGTTCCATGGTCGTCGCCGCTCTGCACGTCGTCGAAGCCGAGTCGCATGGAGGCTGCGCACCCTCGGTGCGGGGCGGGCGGACGTCGAACGACGGCGCGGCCCCTCGGCGGTGAGGGAGAAGGGCGGATCGCCTCACGAGGGCGCTGCGGCGGCCGCCCCGGACGCGAGTGCTGCGGCTGACCGCTCCGTCCGCGATGATGTCCGTGGTCAGCATGGAGGTGTCCAGTAGCGCGCGGCGCAAGGGCCCGCGCTGATACAGGGTGCGCTGTCGGGCCGGCACCGGCTCACTCATCCGCGGACCGTAGTGATGGCCTTGACCGACGGTGCGGAACTCTGGGCCGTGTGCGGGCGGAGAACGCTGAGCCCTACCGACCAGTCGACACGCGCTCGACCTTCGGTCCTTTCGCTGCGAAGGGATGGTTCGTTCGTCGCCACTGTCGTCGCGTGAGGAAAAGCCAGGCGGGTGCGGGGGCCAGGTCGTAGCGGCTGACGGCACCGTAGGTTTCCGGCGTCGCCGCTTCGAGGAGACTCTTGTCGCCCTCCAAGTCGAGTTCCGGCTCCTGGGAACGGCGAAGAAGGTCGCTGCAGTCCCTCGCCGCCCTCGCTCGTAGGCGTCGCGGATCAGGGCGCGCAGCCGCGGGCGGTCTTCCTCTTGCTGTTCGCGGAAGATGCGCCGCTGGGTGAGTAGCTGTTCTTCCTGGGCTTCGTCGCTGAGTTCCAGGTCGGCGGGCGGCTGGTCCTCGGCGCGCAGCCCTGGGGTGCGCCGGGCGATGGCGAGGTCTTCCTCGCGGAGGCGCTCACAGGCGGCGAACAGCTTCCGGGACTTGCCGAGGTGGACCTCCGTGCCGGGGATACGGCAGCTCACGAAGTCGTCTAGGCCCATGGAACGGATTCCGGCGCGCAGGGTGTGCTGGTCCGAGTCGGCGGCTGCTCCGCGGGCGTCGGCCCGCATGGCGAGAGTGAGGCCGTCCTCTTCCAGGGGCGTGGTCAGTCCGGAGCGCCGGTGCCGGGAAGCGCGGTCGGCGGGCACGGGCACGGACCGGGTCTGCCGCGGTGCCCCTGGAAGATCCTGCGGAACTGCCGCCTCAAGGGCAACGGCGTTCACCAGGCCATGCTCGGCATCGCCCGGCTGCACAACCTGGCCCTCACCGGATAGCTCACGCCCCATACGGGACAACCTCCAGCGGGGCGCGTCTCCTCGCCCGGCCAAGGGATAAGCGTTTGCCCTGGTCCCGTCGTTACACGCACAATGCGGCCCCATGGGACATCTGGAAGCCGCGCACCTCGAGTACTACCTCCCCGACGGGAGGGCGCTGCTCGGCGATGTGTCCTTCCGGGTGGGGGAAGGGGCCGTCGTGGCCCTCGTCGGGCCCAATGGCGCGGGCAAGACCACCCTGCTGCGGCTGATCTCCGGCGAGCTGAAACCGCACGGCGGGACGGTCACCGTGAGTGGCGGCCTCGGGGTGATGCGGCAGTTCGTGGGGTCCGTACGGGACGAGACGACCGTACGGGACCTGCTCGTGTCGGTCGCGCCGCCGCGGATCAGGGAGGCCGCGCAGGCCGTCGACCGGGCCGAGCACCTGATCATGACCGTCGACGACGAGGCCGCCCAGCTGAAGTACGCGCAGGCGCTGTCCGACTGGGCCGAGGTGCGCGGGTACGAGTCCGAGACGCTGTGGGACATGTGCACCATGGCCGCGCTCGGGGTGCCGTACGACAAGGCGCAGTTCCGGCAGGTGCGGACCCTGTCCGGCGGTGAGCAGAAGCGGCTGGTGCTGGAGGCGCTGCTGCGCGGCACGGACGAGGTGCTGCTGCTCGACGAGCCGGACAACTACCTCGACGTGCCCGGCAAGCGCTGGCTGGAGGAGCGGCTGAAGGAGACCCGCAAGACGGTGCTCTTCGTCTCCCACGACCGGGAGCTGCTCTCGCGGGCCGCCGAGAAGATCGTGTCGGTGGAGCCCTCGCCCGCCGGGGCGGACGCCTGGGTGCACGGCGGCGGTTTCGCCACGTATCACGAGGCGCGGCGCGAACGATTCGCCCGTTTCGAGGAGTTGCGCCGGCGCTGGGACGAGAAGCACGCGCAGCTCAAGAAGCTGGTGCTGAGTCTCCGTCAGGCAGCCAGCATCAGCCACGAGTTGGCTTCCCGCTACCAGGCCGCCCAGACCCGGCTGCGCAAGTTCGAGGAAGCGGGCCCGCCGCCCGAGCCGCCGCGCGAGCAGGACATCAAGATGCGGCTCAAGGGCGGTCGCACAGGCGTAAGAGCCGTCACCTGTACGGGACTTGAACTGACCGGCCTGATGAAGCCCTTCGATCTGGAGGTCTTCTACGGCGAACGCGTCGCCGTCCTCGGCTCCAACGGCTCCGGCAAGTCGCACTTCCTGCGGCTGCTGGCGGGGGACTCCACCGTGGCGCACACCGGGCAGTGGAAGCTCGGGGCGCGGGTCGTGCCCGGGCACTTCGCGCAGACGCATGCTCACCCCGAGCTCTTCGGCCGCACTCTTCTCGACATCCTCTGGAAGGAGCACGCCCAGGACCGGGGCGCCGCGATGTCCCGGCTGCGCCGCTACGAGCTGACCGGCCAGGCCGAGCAGGGCTTCGACCGGCTCTCCGGCGGCCAGCAGGCCCGCTTCCAGATCCTCCTCCTGGAGCTCCAGGGCGTCACCGCGCTCCTCTTGGACGAGCCCACGGACAACCTTGACCTGGAGTCCGCGGAGGCCCTCCAGGAGGGCCTGGAGGCCTTCGACGGCACGGTCCTCGCGGTCACCCACGACCGCTGGTTCGCGCGCTCCTTCGACCGGTACCTGGTCTTCGGCTCGGACGGGCGGGTACGCGAGACGGCGGAGCCTGTGTGGGACGAGCGACGCGTGGAAAGGGCCCGGTAACCGCAGGTCACCGGGCCCGTCCGGGGCGTCTCAGACCCAGCGCAGCAGTGCGCCCAGGCCGCCCACCGGGGCCTCCTCGCTCGCCGGCGTCACCGAGAGCGCCGGAGCCCCCGTCGCCACCGCCGACCTGATCAGCGCGTCGTCCGCCCGGGCCGACCAGGAGTTCTGTTCGCCGAGGATCTTCAGATCCGTGCGGCGGACCGCCACCTGGTCCGGGTCCTCCCCGACCCACACCTCGCGGTGTGCATCCGGCCCGTCCGGGCGGATCAGGAGTTCGTCGATACGGTGCTCGCGCGCCGCCTCGACCAGCGCGGGCACGCCCTCCACGGCTCCGGGCTGCCCGTCGTCGCCCGGTGTGCGGGCCGCGAGGAACCGTTCCAGCTCCCGCTCCGCGCGCTGCCGTACATGCTCGGCACGGGCCTGTTCCACGTCCTCGTCGAGCAGCCGGCTGCCGGCGCCGTGCTCGGCCTCGACGACCCGGCCCTGCAGCCGCTTCGGCAGCCGCTCGTGCACGGACCGCTTCTCCCGCTCGTCACCGACCAGGATCAGCAGGTCGGCGCCGGTCTCCTCCTGGCAGACGGCGAGCGCGTCGGCGATCTCGGCCGCGTTGTGCTCCCAGGTGTTCTCCACCCGCAGCTGGAAGTGCCGCTCCGACCAGTCGGAGCTGCTCGTCCGGTGGACGGGCCACTGCTTGCCGGTGACCGAACCGGCGCCCTGCCGGCCGAGCGCCCCGCGCAGCTCGAAGTCGGCGCCCTTGCGGTCGACGTACGCCACCACGCACACCGGGTCCTCGCCGGCCAGTTCCAGCAGCGGCGCGGTGTGCGGCAGCGGGGCCCAGCGGACCAGGCTGCCCTCGGGGGACCTGGACAGCGCCGGGTCCAGGACGACCTCGCCGGCCCGCGCGAAGAGAGCCCGGCCGTGTGGCTCGGACGAGTGCCGCAGTTCCTCGATCGCCTCCCGCACGGCCACGCAGGTCTCCTCGTCGGCCCCCTGCGTGGACAGCTCGCGGGCGACCGCGACCGCCGCGAGATGCCGTTCGTGGAGGGTGTCCTCCGTGGGACGGGGGGCGTCGACGTACACAGAGGCCCAGGGGCCAGGATGTTCGTAGAGTGGATGCAGAAAGGCGAGATCCATGGGTTCCCTCCCGGATGCCGCTCGGGGGCAATGCGGTAATGCTTGCCGGGCGGGTACCCGAAGCGCATGAACGAACACGACGAGCGGGGTACCACCATGATCGGAGTCGACCCCAGCAGGTTGGACGACCAGCAGCTCATGAAAGAGCTGGAGACGATCCATCGCACCCGGCACGAAACGCTGCTCCACGGCTCGAACGACGCGCTCAGCACCCACAACGAACGCATGGCCCGGCTCGAGGGCGAGTATCTGCGCCGCAACCCGCGCCGGACGGTGGCCGCGGGCCGCACACGTGAGGGCGCGCGGGACCGCGGGCCGGGGGAGTCGGCCACACCGGCGCTGGACTGACCGGACTGACCTGGGCGGACCTGCGCGGACAGCCGACGGTGGCCTGCCGATCACGTGATCAGCAGGCCACCGATGAGGTGCCCGCAGGCTCAGTGGCGCGTGGGCAGCCGGTCCCAGTGCCGGTGTGCCGCGATCGCGGCCACGAACGCGTCCAGGAACTCCTCGACCGCCGGACCCGGCGACGTCTCCGTCACCACGCCCTGGTCGGACTCCACGCGGTGGAACTCGGTGGACAGCCGCAGTCCCTCCGGCTCCAGCGACGACAGGATCCCGACGCCCGAGCCGAGCGCGCCGACCGGCTTGCCGTGCCGGTAGGCGTCCCGCACGAAACGCATGACGTCCTGGTCGGCGGCCGTCGGCGGAGTGCCCACGGGACCGCCGGGCAGCAGGACGGCGTCGTACAGCACGGACGCGACGGTCGGCAGCGCGCGGTCCACGGTGTACAGCTCGCCGTCGGCGCCCCGCACCTCCCCGTCCGTCGGTGCCAGCGCCTCCACGACGGCGCCCTCGGCGGCCAGCCGTTCCCGCACCGAGGTCACCTGCTCGGCGTCGATCCCGTCGGTGACCAGGACCGCGATCTGCCGGGTGCGGATGGAGCCGTCGCCGCGCAGCGACTCCAGGCTGAGAGCGGGGGAGGAGAGCTTGTACGCCGTCTCGCCCGCGGTGGGTTCCGGTACCCCGATACCGCGCGCCACCTGCGTCGCCAGCTCGCCGTCCACCTTCGCGAGGTGCTCGACCGTACGGGCCCGCACCGTCCGGGCGCCCACCTTGCCCAGCTCGAAGCGGAACGCCTCGACGATGTGCTGCTTCTCCCAGTCGGCCATGCTGTTCCAGAACAGCGCGGGCTGGCTGTAGTGGTCCTGGAAACTCGGGCTGCGCCGCCGGATCTTGTGCCCGTCCACACGTTCCGCGTAGTGCGTGAACGCCTGCCCGTCGACACCGGCGTGGGCCGGGCAGCCGCCGCCGAGCGAGTTCGGGAAGTAGTTCGTGCCCCGGTGGATCGCGCTCTGGTGGTAGCCGTCACGCTGGTTGTTGCGCACCGGCGCCACCGGCCGGTTCACCGGCAGCTGGGAGAAGTTCGGCCCGCCCAGCCGGATCAACTGGGTGTCCAGGTAGGAGAAGTTGCGGGCCTGGAGCAGCGGGTCGTTGGTGAAGTCGATACCGGGCACGACGTTGGCGGTGTGGAAGGCGACCTGCTCGGTCTCGGCGAAGAAGTTCTCCGGGTTGCGGTCGAGCACCATCCGGCCGATCGGCCGGACGGGCACCTGCTCCTCCGGGATGAGCTTCGTGGCGTCGAGCAGATCGAAGTCGAACGCGAACTCGTCCTCCTCCGGCACCAGTTGCACGCCGAGCTCCCACTCCGGGTACTCGCCGGCCTCGATGGCGTCCCACAGGTCGCGCCGGTTGAAGTCCGGGTCACGGCCCTGGCACTCCTGCGCCTCGTCCCACACCAGCGAGTGCGCGCCCAGCCTCGGCTTCCAGTGGAACTTCACGAAGGTGCCCTTGCCCTCCGCGTTCACGAACCGGAAGGTGTGCACGCCGAAGCCCTGCATCATGCGGTAGCTGCGCGGGATCGCCCGGTCCGACATCAGCCACATGATCGCGTGCAGGGTCTCCGGCTGGAGCGACACGAAGTCCCACAGCGTGTCGTGCGCCGAGGCGCCGGTGGGGATGTCGTTGTGCGGCTCCGGCTTCACCGCGTGCACGAAGTCCGGGAACTTGATGCCGTCCTGGATGAAGAAGACCGGGAAGTTGTTCCCGACGAGGTCGTAATTGCCCTCCGACGTATAGAACTTGGTGGCGAAGCCGCGCACGTCCCGCACGGTGTCCGCGGAACCCTTGGGCCCCTGCACGGTCGAGAACCGTACGAAGACGGGGGTGCGGACCGCGGGGTCCTGGAGGAAGGCGGCCCGGGTGAACTCCGCGCAGGACTCGTACGGTTCGAAGTAGCCGTACGCGCCCGCGCCCCGCGCGTGCACCACCCGCTCCGGGATCCGCTCGTGGTCGAAGTGGGTGAGCTTCTCCCGGAAGTGGAAGTCCTCCATGAGGGTCGGACCGCGCTCACCGGCGGCGAGCGAGTCGTCGGTGTGGTCGACCTCGACGCCCTGGTCGGTGGTGAGCGGCCCTGCGGTCGGGTCGTCGGCGTGAGAACCTTCGCGCTGACGCTGCTTGCGGTCGGCCGGGTCCACTAGGCGGCCTCCTTCGCGAACACGTCGAGGAACGTCTCGCAGAACGCCTTGAGGTCGTCCGGCTTGCGGCTGGTGACCAGCTTGTTGTTCCCGTGGTCGCAGACCTTGACCTGCTCGTCCACCCAGGTGGCGCCCGCGTTGCGGAGGTCCGTCTCAAGACTCGGCCAGGAGGTGAGCACCCGGCCCCGGACGGCGTCCGCCTCGACGAGCGTCCACGGCGCGTGGCAGATCGCGGCCACCGGGCGCCCCTGGGTGAAGAAGTCCCGTACGAACGCCACGGCCTTCTCGTTCATCCGCAGGAAGTCCGGGTTGGCCACGCCGCCGGGCAGCACCAGGCCGCCGAAGGATTCCGCGGACGTCTCGCCCACGACCTCCTGCACGGGGAAGGTGTCCGCCTTGTCGAGATGGTCGAACGCCTGGATCTTGCCGGGCTCCGTCGACACGAGCACGGGTTCGTGCCCCGCGTTCACCGCCGCCTGCCACGGATCGGTGAGCTCGATCTGCTCGACGCCCTCGGGTGCGGTCAGAAACGCGATACGCATGATGGTTCAACGTCCTTTCTGGAAAGCTTTTTCCTTGCTCGGGAAGCGCGCGCACAGCGCAGCGGCTCCTCGCCGTAGCCCGGTGACAGCGGCCCATCAGCGACGCGAGCCCGGCGAAGCGGTCGCTGTCGACGGCCGTCTTCACGTCTCACAGAGCGGTCGCCTCGTGCACCGCGGCACCACCCCCGTCATCAGGTGGGGGTGGCCCACGCCCTTGTGGCAGTGGGGGAGGATCAGGGACTCCTTCGTCCCCGCGGTGTCCTCGATGCGGGTGCGCCGGTGCATCACCCAGTCGGCGAGCCCCGGCACGAACCAGCCGGGCAGCAGCCCGTGGAGGAGTTACCGGGTGGTCACGTCCCAGACGTCGACCGTGGCAGCGGTGGCACTGATCTCCGCTGCCCGGCCCCGGTTCATACGGGGGCCCCGTCGTCCGGATCAGCACGGCTGATGTCGGCGAGCGCCGACCCCGGGTCCCGGCCCTCGGCGATGTCCCCGAGGCTCACGATGCCGACGGGCAGGCCGTCCTCGATCACCGGCAGCCGCCGTACGGCGTGCGCGCGCATCAGCGCGACCGCCTGCGTCACCGGGTCGCCGGGGGCGACGGTCAGCGGATCCGGCGTGCACACCGACTGGGCACTCACGGTCAGCGGGTCGACGCCGTCGGCGACGGCCCGGACCGTGATGTCCCGGTCGGTGAGCAGCCCCACCACGTGCTGACCGTCGGCCACCACGACATCGCCGATGTCCTGCGCGCGCATCAGCCGCGCCGCCTCGACCAGCGAGGCGTCCGGGCGGACGGCCACCACACCGGGCGTCATCACGTCCCTCACGAGCTCCGCCGTCACCGGGTGCCCTCCGTCCGGGTGAGTGCCCGAGCGAGCTCCTGGACGTTGGCGTAGTTCTCCTTGCGTGGCAGTCCCTCCACCGCCTCTGCGAGGGCGTCGGGGGCGTTCTTGTGGCGCAGCACCCGCCCCAGCTCCACGGAAGTGGCGGGGAACGAGCTGCGGCCCAGGAGCCGGGCCAGCTCCAGTCGGACGGTCTCCAGTGACGCCCCGCTGCTGCCCGGCGCCACGGGTCCGCCCCAGACCTGCGGATCGTCGTCGGCGGTCGGCTCGGGGTCGTTCCACTCCTCACTCCGGGTGGGATGCCCGGAGCGAAGCAGACCCTGGAGTTCGTGCTTCATCTCGTCGTCACGGTGGCGACTCAGCCGGTCGCTGCCTCGCTGCATGTCTCCCTCCAGATCTTCGGGGTCCGCACCGCGTACCCGTGCACCGGAGGCCGACACCGGGTTTGCCGGACCGAAGCCGGGAGACTCGGCTCGGACCCCCCCCGCGCACCTCCCCCGGGAAGGACAGGGCGATGATGGTCCTCGCCGCGCTCATACCGATCCTCATGCTCGGCGTCGTGCTCGCGCTCGGCCGGTACGAGGAGCTGATGCTGTCGGAGCAGGAGGACGACCGGCGCGAACCGGCCGCCCTCCCGGTGGCTACTTCTTCTCCCGCCCCGGCAGGAACTCCTGCACCTTCGCCTTGAAGCCCTGCTTCACCATGGAGGCCCGGTCCGCGTCACCCTTGAGGATCGACGCGGCCGTGGCCTCCATCTGCTCCCAGCTCGCGTGCGGCGGGATCGGTGGTACGGCCGGGTCGGTGAGGAACTCCAGGACCGCGGGCCCGTCCGCCTCGAGACCGGCCCGCCAGGCCGCCTCCACGTCCTCCGGCTTCTCCACCCGGATCCCGGTCAGGCCGAGGGAGCGGGCGAACGCGGCGTACTGGACGTCCGGGAGCTGCTGCGAGGGCAGGAAGGACGGGGCGCCCTCCATGGCCCGCATCTCCCAGGTGACCTGGTTGAGGTCGTGGTTGTTCCAGATGGCGACGATCAGCCGCGGATCCTCCCACAGATCCCGGTACTTGGCCGCGGTGATCAGCTCGGCCATCTCGTTCATCTGCATCGCCCCGTCCCCGACCAGCGCGATCGCCGGCCGGTCCGGGTGCGCGAACTTCGCGCCGATCGCGTACGGCACCCCGGGGCCCATCGTCGCCAGCGTGCCGGACAGCGACGCACGCATGCCGGGACGCATGGTCAGGTGCCGGGCGTACCAGTTGGCGGTGGAACCGGAGTCCGAGGTGACGATCGCGTTGTCGGGCAGCAGCGGGTCGAGGGCGTGGGCCACGTACTCCGGATTGATCGGGTCGGCCGACTGCTGCGCCCGCCGCTCCATCACCTCGCGCCAGCGTGAGACGTTGTCGCACACCGTGTCGTACCACTCGCGCCCGCCGCGCTCCACGTCCAGCATCGGGATCAGCCGCTGCAGCGTCGCCTTCGCGTCGCCGACGAGATTCACCTCGTACGGATAACGCATCCCGACCATGTGCGGGTCGATGTCGATCTGCACGCCCCGCGCCGTGCCGAAGTCCGGCAGGAACTGCGTGTAGGGGAACGACGAGCCGATGGTCAGCAGGGTGTCGCAGTCCCGCATGAGTTCGTACGACGGTCGCGTGCCCAGCAGGCCGATCGAGCCGGTGACGTACGGGAGTTCGTCGCTCAGCGCGTCCTTGCCGAGCAGCGCCTTGGCGACGCCCGCGCCGAGCAGCTCGGCGATCCGCTCCACCTCGGCCCGAGCTCCGGCCGCCCCCTGACCGATCAGGATCGCGGGCTTGTCACCGGAGTTGAGGATCTCCGCGGCCCGCTCCAGCGACTCCTGGGACGGAACCGCCGTCCAGTCGCTGCGGTCCAGGCTGGACGGCACCATCTTGAACTCGTGGGTGGGCGCCGAGTGGTCGAGCTCCTGCACGTCCCCGGGGATGATGATCGCCGTGGGGCAGCGGCGGGCGTACGCGGTGCGGATCGCCCGGTCCAGGACGTTCGGCAGCTGCTCGGGGACCGTCACCGTCTCCAAGAACTCAGAGGCGACGTCCTTGAACAGGGTGTGCAGGTCCACCTCCTGCTGGTACGAACCGCCCATCGCGGTGCGGTGCGTCTGGCCGACGATTGCCAGCACCGGCACATGGTCCAGCTTGGCGTCGTACAGGCCGTTGAGCAGGTGGATCGCGCCGGGCCCCGAGGTCGCCGCGCACACTCCGATGCGACCGCTGAACTTGGCGTAACCGACCGCCTCGAACGCGGACATCTCCTCGTGCCGGGACTGCACGAACCGTGGCTGGTCGTCGGCCCGGCCCCAGGCCGCCAGCAGGCCGTTGATGCCGTCGCCCGGGTAACCGAAGACATGGTCCACACCCCACTCACGGAGCCGCTCGAGGAGGTGATCGGACACCTTGGTGCTCATGGGCTGACCTCCCGATCGGATGGCACAGGCAGCAGCCTTACGAGTCACCCTGCGCGGCCCCGGACAACCTGCCCGGGTTTGCCGCCGGGGGCCGGGGGCAGGCGCGTCACAGTGCTTCGGACCGGAGGCACGTGTGGGGGAGCGGCGCCCGGCCGCGACGGCCGCGCCTGTCCGAACGCGGACGCGCTCCCCGCCGATCGTCCAACCCAGAGCATTATCTAGGGAGTTGCGACGCACATGCCCACTTCAGTGAGCGCGAAGCACCACCCGCACGACGACGCACCCGACACCGCCTCCTCCTTCCGCAGGCTCGCCGACCTCCCCCCGGGACCCGAGCGCGACACCCTGCGCGGACGGATCGTCGAGGCATGGCTGCCCATGGCCCACCGGCTCGCCGGCCGCTTCCGCAGCCGCGGCGAGAGCTTCGATGACCTGCGCCAGGTCGCGGCCCTCGGCCTGGTCAAGGCCGTCGACCGCTACGACCCCGCGCGCGGCAACGCCTTCGAGAGCTACGCCGTCCCCACCATCACCGGCGAGATCAAGCGGCACTTCCGCGACCACATGTGGACCCTGCACGTGCCGCGCCGGGTCCAGGACCTGCGCAACCGCGTCCGCTTCGCCGCCCAGGACCTCGCCCAGACCATCCCGGGCCGCAGGCCCACCGTCGCCGAGATCGCCCAGCAGGCGAACATGAGCGAGGAGGACGTCCTGGTGGGCCTCGAGGCCCTGGAGAGCTTCACCGCCCTCTCCCTCGACGCCGAACTGCCCGGCAGCGAGGACGGCTACTCGCTCGCCGACGCCCTCGGCTCGTCCGACCCCGCACTGGACACGGTCGTCGACCGCGAGGCCGTCAGGCCCCGGCTGGCCGCGCTGCCCGAGCGGGAGCGCGCCATCCTCTACATGCGGTTCTTCGGCGACATGACGCAGAGCCGGATCGCCGAGCAGCTGGGCATCTCCCAGATGCACGTGTCCCGCCTGATCAGCCGCTGCTGCGGACGGCTGCGTGAGCAGATCATGCGGGACGCCGCCGCGTGACGAAACCGCTCTGAGGGAGCTCCCCCCAGGCGCCCCGGAGCCCCGGCGTCACCCACTCGGCCCTCCCTGTCCCGCCAATGGCCTTCGGCCGCGCGCGGGACGGGGAGGGCCGGGCTGTGATGGCTGTGGGTGCGACCGTCGTGCCCTCGGTCCGTCGTCACCGTCCGGTCGTCGTCACCCCGACGCCCGACGACGGGCCCCGCAGCCGTCGGCCGAAGGAGTCCACCCCATGCGCCGCACCGCCCGTCTCCGGGCCCTGTCCGTCGTCCTCCCCGCGCTCGGGGTCACCCTGGGCGTCGCCCCGCCGAGCGCCTTCGCGGAACCGGCCGCGGAGGTCAGCCCGAGCAGTGTCCAGCCGGGCGGCAGCGTCACCGTGTCCGTCTCCTGCGATCCCGGTACCGGGACGCCGCCCGCCACCGTCGACGCCACCTCGGAGGCCTTCGAGAGGCAGACCGTCCGGCTGCAGCTGGTGCCCGGCAACGACGACAAGGTCTCCGGCCCCGCCTACAGCGGCACCGCGCGCATCTCCGCCGACCAGGAACTTCAGGAAGGCGCCGGCGGCGTCGGCCCGGACTCCGCGTGGACCGTCGACGGCACCTGCCCGACCGCGGACCGCGCACCGGGCCAGGCCTGGAGCGCCACGTTCACCGTCACCCGCGGCCCCGCCACCGGCAGCAGCCACCGCCCATGCACCAAGCCGCAAACCGAGCCGCGCACCGAGCCGCAGACCGAGCCCCGCACCGAACCGCGCACCGAGAGCTGCGACCCCGCGGTCATCCAGAGCCCGGTCCACGCCGGACAGGGCGGCAGCTTCACCGACTCCGTACCCGCTCTGGCCGCCGGCGCCCTACTCATCGCCGGCGCCGCCGCGGGCGCCGTCTACCGGCTGCGCCGCAAGTCCCCCGCTGCGGACACCTGAGACGAGACGTCAGGTCCGTGTGACGGGTGCAACCCGCGGGGGCGCCCATGGCCGGGCGGCACCGTGGGTACTCGGAGCGCGAGGAGCGCGCCAGGCGCGAGAACACGAGACGGCGGACCGGACGAGCCACCGGACAGCGCCTTACGGAGGTGACCGATGCGGACCGACCCGGAGGGCCACGGCCCCGTCCGCTACGGCCCTCCACTGCCCGACGACGGGCTGCCCGTACTGCCCGAACTCGCCGCCGTCCTCGCCGCCGCGGCGGCCCGCCCCCGTGCCGAACCGGTCGGCGGCGGCACCCCACTCCTGGAGGCCGCCTGCGACTACGCGGCCCGCCGCGGTCTGCCCGCCGAACCCGACCACGTGGCCGCCGCCCCCGGCGCCCCCTCCCTCCTGGTCGCCCTGACCGCCGCGCTCGGCGGCGACGTCCTGGTGCCGCGCCCCTGCGCCGCCTGGTGGGCGCCGTACGCACGCCTGTTGGGCAGACCCGTCTTCCACGTGGCGACACCGGCCGAGTGCGGCGGTGTCCCGGATCCCTACGCCCTTCTGGAGACCGTGCGCCGCGTGCGTGCCGAGGGCGGTGACCCCCGGCTGCTGGTGCTGTCCGTCGCCGACGACCCCACCGCCACCGTCGCCCCGCCCGAGGTGCTGCACGAGACCGTCGAGGCCGCCGCGGGCGAGGGCCTGCACCTGGTCAGTGACGAGACCTGGCGGGACACCGTGCACGCCCCGCGCGAGACGGTCTGGCTCAGCCCCGCCGAGATGCTGCCCGACCGGGTCACCGTCGTCACCGACCTGGCCGGCAGCCTGCTCCCGACCGGCTGGCCGGCCGCCTTCGCCCGCTTCCCGGCGAACGGCGACGGCCTCCACGCGCGCGTGCTGGACGTCCTGACCGCCCTCGGCGCCCGCATCGCCGTCCCCGTCGCCGCGGCCGCCGCCCACGCCCTCACCGAGCCCGAACCGGTCACCGCCCACCGCGCCGCCGTAGGACGCCTCCACGCGCGTGTGGCCGACGCCGTGCACGCCGTCGTCGTCGGCGCGGGCGCGCTCTCCCGGCCCCCGCGGGCCGGCCGCCACCTCTACGTCGACCTCGGCCCCCTGCGCCCCGCGCTCACCGCGCACGGTGTCGGAGACGCCCAGGACCTGGAGGACTTCCTCACCGCCCGGCTCGGCATGCCCGCACCCGGCGGCCACCGCTTCGGCGACGACCTCGGCGCGCTGCGCGTACGGCTGTCCACCGGCCCCCTGCTCGGCGGTTCCGACGAGGAACGCGCGGAATGCCTCACGTCATCCACGCCGTTGGACCTGCCACACGTGCAACGCGCGTTGCTCACCCTGGAGTCGGTCTTCGACGACCTCCGCGACGACGCTCAGCGATGGGAGCCTCCTCGATGACGCAGCAGTCCGAGTCGACCACCAGCACCCGAGTGGCCGACCAGCCCTCGGCCCCCTCCTTCGCGCCCCCGTCCCCGCCGCTCGCCGAACCCCGCCCGCTGGGGGAGCGGAGAGTGTGGCCGCGGTCCTTCCACGACCGTCTCACCGCCCCGCTGCCCGGCCTGAAGGCCATGGCCCGCTTCGCCCGCGAGGGCGCCGTACGCCCCGGACCCGAGGGCCTCGCCGACATCCCGAAACTGCCCTACGCGCCCGCCCCGATCCCCGCCGTCGACGCCCGCACGGTCGCCGTCTCCTGGGCGGGGCACGCCAGTTGGGTGGTGCGGATCGGCGGCCTGACCGTCCTCACCGACCCGGTCTGGTCCCGTCGCATCCTCGGCACCCCGGCCCGCATCACCCCGGTCGGCGTCGACTGGGACGCCCTGCCGCGCATCGACGCGGTCGTCATCAGCCACAACCACTACGACCACCTGGATGCCCCGACCCTGCGCCGGCTCCCGCGCGACACCCCGGTCTTCGTCCCGGCCGGCCTGGCCCGCTGGTTCCACCGCCGCCGCTTCACCGCGGTGACCGAGCTGGACTGGTGGGAAGCGGCCGAACTGAACGGCGTCCGCTTCGACTTCGTCCCCGCCCACCACTGGTCCAAGCGCTCCCTCACGGACACCTGTCGCACCCTCTGGGGCGGTTGGGTGCTCACCGCGCAGGACGGGCAGCGCGTCTACTTCGCCGGCGACACGGGCTACGGCCACTGGTTCTCCCGTATCGGCCACCGCTATCCCGGCATCGACCTCGCCCTCCTGCCCATCGGCGCCTACGACCCCCGGTGGTGGCTCAGCGACGTGCACTGCGACCCGGAGGAGGCGGTGCGAGCGGCCCAGGACCTGGGCGCCCGCCGCATGGCCCCCATGCACTGGGCGACGTTCGTGCTGTCGGCGGAACCGGTGCTCGAACCGCTGACCAGGGTCAGACAGGCGTGGGAGAAGGCGGGCCTGGCACGCGAGGACCTGTGGGACCTGCCGATCGGAGGCTCACGGGTGCTGGAGCGCCCCTAGGAGCGCCCTAGGAACGGACCCGCTTCCACACCGTCGGCGCCGCGCTGATCGCCACGGTCAGCGCGACCGCCGCCACCACACCCTGCCAGGGCTCCGGGAACAGCGACCCACCCAGAATCCCGATCAGCTGATACGTCACGGCCCAGGCCAGACAAGCCGGCAGATTCCCCCGGACGAACCGCCGCAAGGGCCACTCGGCCATGAGACAGGCCAGCATCACCGGAATCCGCCCCGCCGGCACCAGCCGGGAAAGGACGAGGACGGCCACCCCGTGGTCGGCCAGCTTCCCCTGCGCCTGGGAGAGCCGCTCCTCCGGCGCCCGGGACCGAAGCGCCTCCAGCCACCGCGACCCGTTCTTCGACTTCATCCCCCGCCGCCCCAGCCAGTACAGGGCGATGTCCCCGAGAAACGCGGCGGTGGACGCCGTGACGAACACGAACAGCAGAGCGAGAGGCGCCGTCTGGTGAAACGCCACGACGGCGGCCGAACTCACCAGCGCCCCCGTGGGCACCACCGGTATCAACGCCCCCAGAAACACCAGCAGGAACAGGGTCGGATACCCGATCGCCTGTCCGGCAGCCCCAGGTGTCGCCCCCGTGGTGGCGGCCGCGAGCCACGTCACCGCGCAACCTCCAGCCGCACGCTCTCCCCGTGCTCCAGCCGGTGCACGTCCACGCCCGGCGCGAACTCCGCCGCCAGTCGCACGAACTCCGCACCCGGCGCATGGAACTCATGCGGCCGCACCGCGTCCATCCCGATCGGCCAGTACGTCCCGTAGTGCACCGGCACCGCACTGCGCGGCGCCAGCCGGGCCAGGGCCTGGGCCGCGCGCCCGGCGTCGAGGTGCCCCTCCCCGAGATACGGCCCCCACCCGCCGACCGGCAGCAACGCCACGTCGACCGGCCCGACCTCCTTGGCCATGTCGTCGAACAGCCCGGTGTCCCCGGCGAAGTACGTCCGCGCCGAGCCCTCGACCACGTAACCGAGCGCGGGGGAGCGGTGCGGCCCGACCGGCAGCCGGCGTCCGTCGTGCCAGGCGGGGACCACGCGTATCAGGAGGTCGCCGACGCGGCGCTCGTCGCCTGGCGCCACCTCGTCCACCCGGAGGTGGGTGAGCCGGCGCAGCCCCGGCACCTGGCGTGGTGCGCCCCGGGGCACGAGCAGGCGTGTGCCCGGCTCCAGCCGTGCCAGCGAGGGAACGTGCAGGTGATCGGCGTGCAGATGGGAGACGAGGGCCACGTCCGCACGCCGGGCGCCGGGCGGCGGTACCGCACCGCGGCGCCGGCGCAGATGGGCGAGACGGCGGGCGAACAGAGGGTCGGTGAGCACGCGTACGTCCGAATCCGTCACCGTGCAGGTGGCGTGGCCCCACCAGGTGATCTCCACCGGCACCTCTTTGCCTCCTTCGCGCGACTCCCCGAAGCCTACGGGCTGGAGTAGGGTCGGCGGCGAAACCCGGAGGTGAGGGGGACACCATGGGAGCGGTTCATGTCACGGCGATCGCGAGTCTGACGCCGCTGGAGGAGCTGGACGCCGACCCCTTCCTGGTGGACTCCCGCAGCCAGCACGCCATGTGTGCGCGCTGGGCCGCGGAGCGGGGGTACACCGTGCGGCGGGAGCTGCTGGTGCGGGGCCTCAGGGCCGACCACTGCGTGCTGTGGGACGGGGTGCGGGCGGGGCGGGACCTCTTCGTGGCCCCGAGCCGCAGAGTCCTGGAGAGCGCCCTGTCCTCCGTGGACGAGTTCACCGCCGAGTGCGCCCGCCGCGGGGTACGGGTCGAGACGGTGGGCTTCGCGGAGCCCCTCTACGACGCCCAGATGAAGGCCAGCGTGCACCGCAGGCTGTCGATGCCGACGGCGGGATACGACGGCCGTTAGCCACCCGTATGACACGCTGGTCCCAGCGCCCGCACCGACGACGGGCCGGGACGTGAGGTGTACGGGGCGTGCGTGCAGGGCGTTGGCGGCGGGTGGCCAGTCAGGTCGGGCGGAGCGTCACGGTATGGGTCGTCTCCACCCTGACGATGCTGGTGCTGGCGGGCATCCTGCCGGACTTCCGGCTCCAGTCCCCGACCGGTGACAGCGCGACCCGGATCGCGGTCACGGCGGCGTTCGGCGCCGGTGCCTTCGGTGTGCTGTCGGCCGTCGTATGGCCCCTTCTCGTACGGCTGTTCCTGCTCGTGCCAACTCTGGTGCTCGGGCTCCTGGTCTTCTTCCTCAACGGGGCGCTGCTGCTGCTCGCCCTGCGCCTGAACCCCGCCGAACGCGGCGACGCCGCCCCGGAGACCGCGGTCGTGGTGGCCGCCGTGATGTCCGCGGTCGCCTCCGCCACCGGCGGTGCCCTCGCGGTGCGCGACGACGACGCCTACCGGCGCCGCCTGTACCGTCTCGCCGACCGCCGCCGCAGAGGCGGCCCCGTGGGTCCTGCCACCCCCGGCACGGTCTTCCTGCAGCTCGACGGAGTGGGCCACGACGTCCTGCTGGCCGCGGTCCGCAACGGGCTGATGCCGACGATCGCCCGGTGGCTGGGCCACGGCGACCACTCCGGCCGCGGCACACGCCCCACCCACCGGCTCACCTCCTGGCGCACCGACTGGTCCAGCCAGACCGGTGCCAGCCAGCTGGGCATCCTGCACGGCAGCAACCACGACGTCCCCGCCTTCCGCTGGTACGAGAAGGACCGCGGCGAGGTGATGGTCTGCAACCGCCCGACCAGCGCCGTCGAACTCCAGCACCGGGCGGTGGCCCAGGCGGGACACGGCGGACTGCTCGCCGTCGACGGCGCGAGCCGAGGCAACCTCTTCTCCGGCGGCGCGGAGGAACAGGCCCTCGTCCTGTCCATCGCCACCCGCCGCCGCAGCCGCGAGACCCGCTCCCGGGCCGGCTACTTCGCCTACTTCTCCGACCCCGCCAACGCCGTCCGCACCGCCATGTCGTTCCTCGCCGAGGTCGGCCGCGAGATCGGCCAGTCGACCCGCACCCGGATACGCAAGGACCGTCCCCGGGTGGGCCGCGGGGGCCTGTACCCGCTCGTCCGCGCCTTCGCGACCGTCGTGGAACGCGATGTCGTGGTCGCCGCCGTCATGGGGGACATGCTCGCCGGGCGAACCGCCGTCTACGCCGACCTCGTCGCCTACGACGAGGTCGCCCACCACTCCGGCCCGACGAGCCGTGACGCCGCGAAGGTCCTTCAGCGCCTGGACCGCTCGCTCGCGCTGATCGAGAACGTCGCCGAGCACGCCCCGCGCCCGTACCGCATCGTCGTCCTCTCCGACCACGGCCAGAGCCCCGGCGAGACCTTCCGCACCCGCTACGGGCTCACCCTCGGCGACCTGGTCCGGGCCGGCTGCGGGCTGCCCGTGTCGCGCAAGGCCGAGCGCACCCACAGTGGGGCCGAGGCGCGCGCCGCCGTCCGTGCCGCGCTGCGCCGGCCGGGCAAGGAGGGGCGTGAGCAGTACCGGCCCGCGCGCGGCTCCGAGCCGATCGTGCTGGCCTCCGGCAACCTCGGGCTTGTCTCCTTCCCGGACGTGCATCACCGGATGAGCAAGGAGGAGATGGACGCGAGACACCCGGCTCTGCTGACCACTCTCGCCAACCATCCTGGTGTCGGCTTCCTCCTGGTGCGCAGCGAGGAGCACGGTGGGGTGGTGCTGGGGCCGTTCGGCACGGAGATCCCGCTGGAGCAACTGGACGAGAATCCGGGACCGCTGGCCGACTTCGGGCCTGGCGCGGTCGAGGCGGTACGGCGTACGCACTGCTTTCCGCACACCGCCGACATCATGGTCAACTCCTGGTACGACCCGGCGGAGGGGGAAGTGCTCGCCTTCGAGGAGCAGATCGGGTCGCACGGTGGTCTTGGCGGGGCCCAGGCCAAGCCGTTCCTGTTGTCGCCGCTTGCCTTGTCGGCGCCGCCCGAGGGGCTTGCCGGGGCGGAGCGGGTGCATGACGTGCTGCGGGCGTGGCTCGACGAGGCCGGGGGTCCTCAGGTGCCGTTGCGGAAGGCCGAGGAGAAGGCCGCGTAGTCGTTCGGCTGCGAGCCGGTGGGGGCTGGTCGCGGCCACGCGGCGGAGCCGCATATCGATACAGCCCCGCGCCCCTGGTGGGTCCCGTCGGCCTGAGAAAAATCGGCTGCGTCTCTTCGGCCCCGCGCGGACACTGTTCGAGTTGCCCTTTCTCCAACACCCCCTGGAGCCACTGCTTTGCAGGCTGCCGTGACCGTGTCGCCCTCCCGTATCCCCGAGCTTCTCCTCGGCCTAGCCACCGTGCGGCCCGTCTTCGTCTGGGGTGCCCCCGGCATCGGCAAGTCGTCCCTCGTCAGGGAGTTCGCCGCCTCGCTGGGGCTGGAGTGCGTGAGCCTGATCGGTACGCAGCTCGCTCCCGAGGACCTCATCGGGGTGCCCCAGATCCGGGACGGCCGGTCGGTGTTCTGTCCGCCGGAATCCCTCGCGCGCGACGAGCCGTACTGTCTGTTCCTGGACGAGCTGAACGCGGCCACGCCGGATGTGCAGAAGGCGTTCTACTCGCTGATCCTGGACCGCCGTATCGGCGACTACGAACTCCCCAAGGGCTCCATCGTCATCGGTGCCGGAAACCGGGCCACCGACAACGCCCTCGCCCGGCCCATCGCCTCCGCTCTCGTCAACCGTCTCACCCATGTCCACCTGGAGGCGTCCGCGAAGGACTGGCTGGTCTGGGCCGCCGAAAACGGCATCCACCCCTGGATCCTCGACCACCTCACCGACCGGCCCGACCACCTGTGGTCCAAGCCGCCGAAGACCGAGGAGCCCTTCTCCACGCCCCGCTCCTGGCACATGCTCTCCGACGCGCTGCACTCCTTCGGCCGGGACCTCGACGAGGAGACCCTGAAGGTCCTCGCGCACGGCACGCTGACGCCCAGGCACGCGACCGCGTTCTGCGGCTACGTCAAGATCGTGCGCAGCCAGTTCGGCATCGAGGCGATCATCAAGGGCGACGCACGCTGGCCGAACCGCCTGGAGGACCGCGACCTGCTCTACTACCTCGCGGAGTCCTTCCGCGGCCGCCTGATCAAGGAACTCCCGGTCAGCAAGGAGCACATGTCGGCGGCCGGCCGCCAGACCGCGTACCGCGCCAAGTCGCTGCTCGTCCAGCTCGCCGAGATCTCCGTCGAGGTCGCCCAGACCGTCATCGCCGCAGGCGACGACGGCAACCCCGTACTGCCCTCCTGGTTTCTCGTCGAGGCGGCCCGTGACATGCCCCGGCTGGTGGAGGCGCGGCGGTGAGCCGAAGCCCCGAAAAGAAGAAGAAGCGGGACCTGGCGGGCGAGGCGTTCGCCGAGGGAATGAAGCTGATGCGGGCCAACCCCGCCCTCGCTGCCGTCGAGTTCGACGTCTGCCGCCGGGAGGAGTGCCGGTTCGCGCCCCGGGACGGTCTCGTGGTCGTCGACTCCGACGGCGATCTCCACGCCCACCCCGACCGGTTCGCCGAGCCCACCGCCTGGGCCTGGGCGCTCGCCCACGCCGTCCTGCACCTCGGCTTCGGGCACGTACCGGCGGTGAAGGGCGAACGCACCCAGCCCGACCGCTTCGACCTCGCCGCCCGCTGTCTCGTCGTCAACCGCTTCCTGCTCGGCTTCCCCGTCGGCAGGGCCCCCGAGCACCTGCCCGCCTCCTACCCCGACGGCGACGAGGAGCAACTCGCCGCCCGCTGGCGGCGCGACGGCATCCCCGCCGTCTACGAACACTGCGGTACGGCGGGCGCCGAGCCCGACCAGCTGCTGCTCAGGTGGGTGGGCTGGTCCCAGCCGCCCGACTGGCAGCTGGCGTTCGCCACCGCCCTGACCCGGACCGTGTCCGCGGCGATGGACATGGCGGGCGGCCGCCGCGACTCCCTCGACGGTGAGGCGCCCACGCTGCGCCCCTGGCAGCAGGCCCTGAGCTGGTTCATCTCCTCCTACCCGCTGCTCGGCGGCATCGCGGCCGGCATCAAGCTGGTCGCCGACGCCGAACTCGCCCGCGCCCACGGCATCGCCATCGCCGCCGTCAACGCCGAGGCCGCGGAGATCTACATCAACCCGCTGCGCCGCTTCGACGACGAGGAATGGCGGTTCATCCTCGCCCACGAGATGCTGCACGCCGCCCTGCGCCACGGCGACCGCTGCGGCACCCGCGACCCCTACCTCTTCAACATCGCCTGCGACTACGTCATCAACGGCTGGCTCCACGAGATGCGCGTCGGCACCATGCCCGAGGGCCTGCTGTACGACCCCGAGCTCGCCGGCCTCTCCTCAGAGGAGGTCTACGACCGCATCGCCGGCGATCTGCGCCGCATGCGCCGACTGGCCACCCTCCGCGGCAAGGGCGCAGGCGACATCCTCGGCGGCCCGCTCGGCTCGCCCCGCGACTACGTCGACCTCGACGAGTTCTACCGCCGTGGCCTCGCCCAGGGCCTCGACCTGCACCAGCGGCAGGAGCGCGGGTTCCTGCCCGGCGGCCTGGTCGAGGAGATCCGCGCGCTCAGCCATCCACCGCTGCCCTGGGACGCGCAACTCGCCCGCTGGTTCGACGAGTTCGTGCCCAGCCCGCAGCCCGTGCGGTCCTACGCCCGTCCCTCGCGCCGTCAGTCGTCCACCCCCGACATCCCGCGCGCCGGCCGGTACTTCCCGCCCGAGGAGATCGCCCGCTGCACCTTCGGCGTGGTCCTGGACACCTCCGGCTCGATGGACCGCACCCTGCTCGGCAAGGCACTCGGCGCGATCGCCTCGTACGCCGAGGCCCGGGACGTACCGGCCGCCCGCGTCGTGTTCTGCGACGCGGCCCCGCACGACGCCGGCTATCTGCCCGTCACCGAGATCGCCGAGCGGGTCCGGGTGCACGGCCGCGGCGGCACCGTCCTGCAGCCCGGCATCGACCTGCTGCACCGCGCCGACGACTTCCCCGCGAGCGCGCCCGTGCTGGTGATCACCGACGGCTGGTGCGATGTGCTCCGCGTCCGGCGCGAGCACGCCTACCTGATCCCGCAGGGGGCCATGCTGCCGTTCACCGCAAGGGGGCCGGTCTTCCGCGTGAGCTGAGCCGTAGTGTGATCGGATGGTTCCCGTACACCCCCGTCAGCGGGACCACACGAAAGGACTGACCGTGGCTACCACGCGCTCCGCACACACCGTCTGGGAAGGCAACCTCCTCGAGGGGAGCGGTGTCGTCAACTTCGACTCCTCCGGTGCCATCGAGGCACAGCCGGTCACGTGGGCCTCGCGCTCCCAGGACGCCAACGGCAAGACCAGCCCCGAAGAGCTGATCGCCGCCGCGCACTCCAGCTGCTTCTCGATGGCGCTGTCGCACGCCCTGAACGGCGCGGGCACCCCGCCCACCAAGCTCGTCACCTCGGCCGACGTCACCTTCCAGCCGGGCGAGGGCATCACGGGCATCCACCTCACCGTCGAGGGCACCGTGCCGGGCCTGGACGAGGAGGGCTTCGCCGCCGCCGCGGACGACGCCAAGGCCAACTGCCCGGTCAGCCAGGCCCTGAAGTCCGTCCCGATCACACTGGACGCGAAACTCGCCTGAACCCGAAGGCACCACCTCGCGCAGGCCGCTCGTCCGGGGCGGTCTGCGCGTGGCGCGGTTCGGGGATCGGTTCGGTGGCGCGGGAGGGAACACAATGACGGTGGGAACGGCCGGCGGTACGGCGGCACTCGACTCAGGCACCCGTGAACTCACCCGTGTCGTCGTGCTGTTCAGCCTCACCGGCCGCCTGGACCCGGGGCGGCCCTCGCTGGGCAGTCTCGTCGACAGATTCGACTTCGGCCGCTTCGCCCTGCACCTGAAGTCCAGCGAGGCGGTGCTGCCCGTGCCGGTGCTCGTCGAGGACGTGGCACCCGAGGAGCTGCGGCTGCCGCACGGCGACCACGGACTCGACCTCGCGTCCGTCGAGATCGCCGTCCTCGCCACCCCGCGCGGGGACATCACCCTGGCCCTGGACTGCGGATTCGCCGGACAGACGCCTCCTGCCGCCCTCGCGGCGTGGCTCGCCGACACCTGCTTCGACCGGGACCGGATCACGCTCGGCACCACAGCCCTGCTCGACGCGCTAGGCGGCCGGCTCGCCCCGCGGGAGCCGCTCGCCTTCGGCCAGAACGTCCACCAACTGGTCTTTCCCGGTGGTGACTTGGAGAACGACCTGCTGGGCCCCGAAGAGACCCGCCTGCCCACCCTGCTGAACGAGATCGTGTACCGCGGCCGGCTGTCCACGTCCGAACCGCCCCACCTCCACAAGAACGGCCGCACGCTCTCCGCACACGGCCGCGGGGTCTCCGTCCACGCCGGCTGGGCCGAGCACGTGGAGAACGGCCTGATCCTGGTCGCCGTCGGCATGGTCTCCGCCCTCGCCGTCCTCCAGCGCACCCGGCTGGCCGCCTTCGAGACCATGCGCGCCAACGAACAGGCCGCGGCCGAGTCGCCGTACGAGATCCGCAGGCTGATCTCCCGGCTCTCCGACGGGGTGAACGAACTCCAGCTGGACCTGGCCTTCGGCGTCGAGGCGTACGTCGACAGCCTGCTGATCCCCGAGATGGTCATGGAGGCCTTCCAGTCCTCGCTGCGCGACGCCCTCGGCATCCCCGACAGTCTGGACAACTCCGCCAGGATGGTCGAGCGCCTGACCTCGGTGATCAGCGCCCGCTCGGCCGCGCTGCAGGCCCAGCTCGCCGAGCGCGACGACCGCAGGGACCGTACGGTGTCGGCGCTCGTCGCGGTGGCCACCGGCATCGCTCTGCCGCCGACGCTGCTGCTGGCGTTCTTCGGGGCCAACGCCTCCAACGTGGACAATCGGCGGTCCATCTTCGACGCCCACTACCTCCCGGCGTACCTGCTGGCCTGGCTTCCCTTCATCGCCCTCGCCGTGATCGGATACCTCCTGCTCAGACGGGTCAGCAGGCGCTCCGGCGCGCTGCTGGCGACCCCGACGGCCGCCCCGGTGCCCGCACCGCGGTCGCCGTCCCGTCCACCGTCCGGAAGCTGAGAGCCGTATGCCACGACGTCCCGCCGTCTCCGCCCACCGGGGCGGATCCGAGCGTGCCGGCGCCGCGACCTGGGAGGCCTACGAGGACGCGATCCGGTCCGGGGCGGAGTACGTCGAGTTCGACATCCGGCGTACGGCGGACGGAGTCTTCGTCGTCCACCACGACCCCCGGGTGGGACACACCGGCCCACTGCTCAGCGAGATCACCCACGCCGAGCTCAGCGAACGGTCCGGTCGTCGGGTGCCGGTCGTCGACGAGGTGATGTCCCTGATCGCGGGGAAGCTGGTCGGGCATCTGGACCTGAAGGAGAGCGGCTACGAGCGCGAGCTGATCGACCGGGCGGTCGCCCTGCTCGGCGTGGACGGCTTCGTCGCCACGACTCTGGAGGACCGTTCCGTCGCGGCCATCGCGCGAGCCTTCCCGCGTGTGCGTACCGCGCTGTCGCTGGGGCGCGACCGCAAGGAGATCGCCCGGACCCGGCTGGCCGGCACCCGGCTCAGCGAGCTGCTGCCGATGCGCCGGGTGCGCGCCTGCGGCGCGAGCGGGGTGGCCGTGCACCAGCGGCTGGCCCGCGCCAGCGTGCTCCGCCAGGCGGCCCGGCACGACCTGTTCACCATGGTCTGGACGGTCAACGACGACACCCTGATGCGGGCGTTTCTCGGCCATCCACGCGTCGACGTCCTGATCACCGACCGGCCGAGAAGGGCCGTCGCGCTGCGCGGGGAGCCGCACAAGGAGCGTCCGCCGGGGTACTCGTCCCACTGAGCAGGGCCACCCGCGCCATTGACAAGAGCGCACTCAAGTTTTGTGCTGGAGTGCGGGACGGCTCCCTGGTGGACATCCCTGGCGGAAGGGGACAGCGATGGCACGAGCGGTAGGGATCGATCTCGGGACCACGAACTCGGTGGTCGCCGTGCTGGAGGGCGGTGAACCCACGGTCGTCGCCAACGCGGAGGGGGCCAGGACCACACCGTCGGTCGTGGCCTTCGCCAAGAACGGCGAGGTGCTGGTGGGCGAGGTCGCCAAGCGGCAGGCCGTCACCAATGTCGAGCGCACCGCGCGCTCCGTGAAACGGCACATGGGCGACGGGAGCTGGCGCTTCCCGGACCAGGGCTCCGTCGACGGCACCCGGTACCGGGCGCAGGAGCTGTCGGCGCGGGTGCTGCAGAAGCTGAAGCGGGACGCCGAGTCCTATCTCGGCGAGGACGTCACCGACGCCGTGATCACGGTGCCCGCCTACTTCGACGACTCCCAGCGGCAGGCCACCAAGGAGGCCGGGGAGATCGCGGGGCTGAAAGTCCTGAGGATCATCAACGAACCCACGGCGGCCGCGCTGGCGTACGGCCTGGACCGGGGCGAGGAGCAGACGGTCCTGGTCTTCGACCTGGGCGGCGGCACCTTCGACGTGTCCCTGCTGGAGATCGGCGACGGGGTCATCGAGGTCAAGGCCACCAACGGCGACACACACCTGGGCGGCGACGACTGGGACCAGCGGGTCGTCGAGCACCTCGTGAAGAAGTTCCAGGGGCAGTACGGCGTCGACCTCGGCAAGGACAAGATGGCGCTGCAGCGGCTGCGCGAGGGGGCCGAGAAGGCGAAGATCGAGCTGTCGTCGTCCTCCGAGACCACGATCAACCTGCCCTACATCACCGCCTCCGCCGAGGGACCCCTCCACCTCGACGAGAAGCTGACCCGCGCCCAGTTCCAGGAGCTCACCGCCGATCTGCTCGACCGCTGCAAGACCCCGTTCCACCAGGCGGTCAAGGACGCCGGCATCAAGCTCGCCGCGATCGACCACGTGATCCTCGTCGGCGGCTCCACACGGATGCCCGCGGTCACGGACCTGGTCAGGGAGCTCACGGGCAAGGACCCGCACAAGGGCGTCAACCCGGACGAGGTCGTGGCGGTCGGCGCGGCGCTCCAGGCGGGCGTCATCCGCGGCGACGTCAAGGACGTGCTCCTCCTCGACGTCACCCCGCTGTCCCTGGGGATCGAGACCAAGGGCGGCATCATGACGAAGCTCATCGAGCGCAACACCACGATCCCCACCCGCCGTTCGGAGATCTTCACCACCGCGACCGACAACCAGCCCTCGGTCGGCATCCAGGTCTACCAGGGCGAACGCGAGATCGCCGCGTACAACAAGAAACTCGGCGTCTTCGACCTGACCGGCCTGCCGCCCGCCTCGCGAGGCGTCCCCCAGATCGAGGTCGCGTTCGACATCGACGCGAACGGGATCATGCACGTCTCGGCCAAGGACCTCGCGACGGGGCGGGAACAGAAGATGACGGTCACCGGCGGATCGGCGCTGCCCAAGGACGACATCGACCGCATGATGCGCGAGGCCGAGCAGTACGCCGAGGAGGACCGCAATCGCCGCGAGGCCGCCGAGACCCGCAACCAGGCCGAGCAACTCGTGTACCAGACCGAGAAGTTCGTCCGGGAGAACGGCGACAAGGTCCCCGCCGACACGAAGACGGAGGTCGAGTCGGCGGTCGCGGAACTGAAGCGGCTGCTGGAGGAGAACGCCGACACCACCACCCTCCGGGGCGGCGTCGAGAACCTCGCCTCCGTCAGCCAGAAGATGGGCCAGGCGATGTACGCCCAGGCCCAACAGCCGCCGCAGGACGAACCGTCCGCACCGCACCAGGAGGAGGAGGGTGTGGTGGACGCGGAGATCGTGGACGACGAGAAGGACCAGAAGGGCGGGGCTGCCTGACATTCCGTCAGAGGTGCGTCCCCGCGATCGGCAGCGTGGCGCACACGGCGTCGAGGACCGTCGCGTACGGCGTGCCGAAGCCGGTGAGCCGGGAACGGAGTTGCTCCAGAGCGTCGCGGTGCTCGGTGAGCAGGCCGAGGTCCCCGGTGCGGGCCGCGAACTCCAGCACCGAGGGCAGGAAGTCCGGCAGTTCCTCACCGGTGAACTCCAGCCCGGCGGCCCGGTAGACGTCCTGGAAGCGCACCAACGACATACCGCGCCGTGTGTCCCCGTCCTGCCACGAGCTCAGATACAGACTGTGCCGGTTCCCGAAGTCGAAGACCTGGACATAGTGCGCCGCCAGGTCCTGCGCGGGCGTCACCGCCGCGTGGTCGACGAACTCCCGCAGTTGCGGGGCCGCCTCACGCAGCAGCGGCAGCCGCGCGCGGAAGTCGTCGCCGGGATACGTCAGGCAGAGCGCCGCCGCCTGGTACAGCACAGCGTCCGAGGGCATCAGGTCTCCTCAGCGTCGTCCGTGTCTCGTATCGCGGTCGCGGCGATGTCCGGGTGTCGGTCACGTGCGCTCCCCCGGCTTGCCCGCGGCTGCTTCGAACCTAGGGCGGGGCGCGGGAGCGCACCCGTTCACGGCACCCGTACGGGTCAGACCTTGCGCGCGACCCCCGCGTACACCGGCACGATGCCCTCCGCCTGGGCCGCCACGTCCTTTGGACCCGGACGCCAGCCCGACACCGGGATCACCCCGGGGCCGAGCAGCTCAAGGCCGTCGAAGAAGCGGGAGAACTCGGCGAGCGAGCGGGGGAAGAAGGGGGTGCCGCTGCGGCGGAACTGCTCGGCGGCCCTTTCGACGGCCTGGGGGCTCAGATCGGGCGTGACCTGCGAGAGGATCACGAAACTGCCCGGGGCGAGCTCGGCGACGTACCGCTTGAGCAGCCCGTACGCGTCGTCGTTGAGGTAGTGGGTGAGCGCCACCAGGGACAGCGCGACCGGCTCCGAGAAGTCCAGGGTCTCGGCGGCCGGCCGCAGGATGGCGTCCGGGTCGCGGACGTCCGCGTGCACATAGGTCGTGGCGCCCTCGGGGGTGCTGTGCAGCAGGGCCTGCGCGTGCCTCAGGACGATCGGGTCGTTGTCCGCGTACACGACCTTCGACTCGGGGGCGATCTCCTGCGCCACCTGGTGCAGATTGGGCTCGGTGGGGATGCCGGTGCCGATGTCGAGGATCTGGCGGACACCGGCCTCCGCGGCCGTCCGCACCGCCCGGTGCATGAAGCGGCGGTTGGCACGCGCCCCGCGCACCACGGTGGGGTCCACCTCGAGGATCTTGCGGGCCAGTGCCTCGTCCACCGGGTAGTTGTCCTTGCCACCCAGCCACCAGTCGTACACCCGCGCCGGGTGCGGGCGGCTCGTGTCGATTCCGGGTGCGTCGGATCCGGTCATGCGGTGTCCTCTCCCCTCAGAAGTCCTCGCGGCGCTCCCGCAGCAGCTTCTTCGTGCGCTCGGCCGACGCGGCTCGCGCCGACATGTGGTCCAGGACCTCCAGATGCGTGGCGACCTCCTGGCGGGAGTCGAGGTACAGCGCACCGGTCAGGTACTCGGTGAAGACCAAGTCGGGCAGCTCCGGCTCGGAGAAGCGGAACAGCGAGAAGGGCGCGTACGTCCCCGGGTGCGGGCCCTCCTCGAACTCGCACACCTGGAGCGTGACCCGGTCGCGCTCCGCGAACTCCAGGAGCTTGTCCAGCTGCTCGCGCATCACCTCGGAGCGGATGCTCACCGGGCGGCGCAGCACCGTCTCGTCCATGATCACCCACAGGTGGGGCGGGTTCGGCCGCTCCAGAAGCTTCTGCCGGGCCATGCGCAGCGACACATGCCGCTCCAGCGCCTCGGAACCCGCCTGCCCGATGGTCCCGGCCTCCATGACGGCGCGCGCGTAGTCCTCGGTCTGCAGCAGTCCGGGCACGAAGTGCGGCTCGTAGGACCGGATGATCCCGGCCGCGCCCTCCAGGCTCACGTACAGGCTGAACCACTCGGGCAGCACATCGTGGAACCGCTGCCACCAGCCCGGTTTGTTCGCCTCCTCGGCCAGCTGGACGAAGGCGTCGACCTGTTCCCCGGAGACGCCGTACGTCTCCAGAAGCACCTGGACATACGGGATCTTCAGGGCGACCTCGGCCATTTCTATGCGCCGCACGGTCGCGGGGGCCACCCGCAGTACCTGCGCGGCCTCCTCGCGCTTGAGGCCGGCCGCCTCCCGCAGTTCCTGAAGCCGTCTGCCGAGCACCACCTGGCCCACGGTCGGCGCAGGTCGCCGCTCACTCACGCCACGCCTCCCCTACGCGTCGAAGCTTGCGTGCAGTGTGCCATGTCCCCGTGCCGGGCTCACCGGTCACGACCGCTTCCTTCATTACCTCCCGCGTAATCGACCGGGAGCCGGGCGGCCGGGATCGTGATGGTCACGGGTTCCGGGCCGGCGCACTCCGGTCCGGGGCCCGTCCCCGCGCCCCGTCAGGGCAGCAGTGAGTGGAGGTACTTGACCGTCGACGGGTCGGCCGGGAGGAACGTCTCGATGGCCAGCTCGGCGACCGTCACGTCCATGGGCGTGTTGAAGGTGGACGTGGACGAGATGAACGACAGCGTGCGGCCCTCGTGCTCGATCCGCATCGGCAGCGCGAAGTACGGGACGGGATCCGGCTGTTCGGGGCTGTCGTCGGTCTCGGGGACCGGCACCGGGTACGCCGACACCTCCTCGTACAGCTTCCGCAGCGACTCGGAGCGGCGCAGGGCGATCTGCCGCCGCATCTGTTCCAGCAGGTGGCCGCGCCACTCCCGCAGGTTGCGGATGCGCGGGGCGAGACCCTCGGGGTGCAGGGTGAGCCGCATGGTGTTGAGCGGGGGCCGGAGCAGGGACTCCGGGATGCCGTCGAGGAGCATCATGATGCCCCGGTTCGCCGCCACGACGTGGTACGCGGCATCGAACACCAGAGCGGGGTAGGGCTCATACCCCTGGATCAGCCGCTCGATCCCCTCGCGCAGGGCGTCCAGGGCCGGATCGTCCAGCGGGGTCTCCGGGAAGCGCGGGGCATATCCCGCCGCGAGGAGCAGCGCATTGCGCTCCCGTACCGGCACGTCCAGGTGCTCGGCGAGCCGCAGCACCATCTCCTCGCTCGGGCGGGAGCGTCCCGTCTCGATGAAGCTGATGTGCCGGGCACTGGAGTCCGCCCGCAGCGCCAACTCCAGCTGACTGACCCGCCGTTGCTCCCGCCAGGCGCGCAGAAGCGGACCGACGCCCTGGTCGGGGCGGGCGGCTGTGGTGGAGGGGACGATGGTCATATGTACGACCGTAGCCGAGGAGCGGACGCACGGGCGGGCCGTGGACGAGGGTGAGGGCAGCGGCGTGGCGGGAGGGGCTGTCCGCCGACTGCGCGCACTGCCTCGTAGACGCCGTGCGGCGCCCCTCGGCAGGGCCGCGGAGGCACGGCTGTGGGACGCTGAAGACACCCGGACCCTCAGGAAGGAGCGAGGTCATGCCCGTCGAACCCCTGTCGCAGAAGGAGATCGAGGACCGGCTCGCGGAACTGCCGGGCTGGTCCGTCGACGACGGCCGCCTCACCCGCTCGTACCGCCTCGGCACCCACTTCGCCGCGACCGCGATGGTCGTCCACATCGCCCAGGTCCAGGAGGAGCTCGACCACCACTCCGACCTCACCCTGGGCTACAACACGGTCGCCCTGTCCGTGCACACGCACAGCGCGGGCGGCGCCGTCACCGCGAAGGACTTCGAGCTGGCACAGCGGGTGGAGGCGCTCGCCCAGGGCCACGGAGCCCAGTGAGCCCGTGCTCGACTACGACAAGGAGGCCGGCGCCTACGACGTCACCCGCGGCGGCGAGCCCCGGGCCGCCGCGGCCGCTGACGCCGTCCTCGGTCTGATCCCCGCGCAGACCCGGCGGCTCCTCGACGTGGCCTGCGGCACCGGGATCGTCACCCGCAGGCTCGCCGCCGCCCGGCCCGCGACCCGGGTGTGGGGCGCCGACCTGACGTACGGCATGGCCCGCATGGGCGCCGTACGACTGCCCGGCGCGGTCGTGCTCGCCGACGGCCGTGCGCTGCCGTTCCCGGACGGGGTGTTCGACGCCGTCACCAGCGTGTGGCTGCTGCACCTCCTCGACCGGCCGGAGGACGTCCGTGCCGTGGTCGCCGAGTGCGCCCGGGTCCTGAGACCCGGCGGGGTGTACGTGACCACCGTCGACAAGGCCGCCGCACACGACGTGGGCAGCGACATCGACACCGTCCTCGCCCCGCGCCCGCGCCGCCCGGCCCCGGACGCGGCGCCGCTCGTCGAGTCGTACGCCGCCGCCCACCTTCTGCACCCGGCCGGGCAGGCCCGTTTCCCGGGCCGGGGTCAGGGTCGCAGCCCCCGGCGTACCGCCGCCGACCTGCGGCGCGGCTGGTTCACCCGGCTGCCGCCCGGCGACCCGCTCACGGAACGGTTCGCCGCCCGCCTGGAGGCGCTGCCCGACCAGGAACTCCCGCGCCCCGACCCGGTGTTCAGCGTCCGGGCGTTCCGGAAGGCCGGCTGAAGTCCATGGTCCAGTTGGTCACCCAGGTCTCCCCGCCGTCGACGGAGAACGCCTGCTCCCAGCGGGCTCCGGCCGCTGAGACGTCCGCCCATACGAACCGCACCCGCACGTCCTTCCCGTCGTGGGTGTCGTCACCGTAGAACTCGCCGCGGCCGCCCTCGAACCGCCCGGTCACCGGCGGGTACAGCTTCCCGCTGCGGCTCGCGGCCCAGTTCAGCGACCACTGCTCGGTCTCGCGGTCGAAGAGCCGCAGGGTGGCGCCCTTCGCTCCGAGGTGCGGCATGTCGATCTCGTCGACGTTCGCGGCCCCGTCGAACAGCGGCCGGCAGCGGCTGGTCGCGGGGAACTCCTCCCACCCGCTGTCCGGGTCGAGGAAGTCGGTGCGGCGGCGGTTCACCACCTTCCAGTCGCCGTGGAAGAAGTCGAAGTCGTGCGGACTGCTCATGCGCGGTCTCCCGTGGTTCCTTCGGGCAGGGAATCGGCCAAGTAGGCGGCCAGGTCAGGGACTTCGGGTGCGAGCAGGTGGCGTACCCAGGCGTCCCGTTCGTGCAGGATCGGCGGGAGTTCGAAGACGCACCCGATCCAGGGCAGGTCCGGCGTGACGAAGTGCGTGGGGTCGGCGTCCGGGCACCGGAGCGCCGGCTGTCCGGCGGCGGCACCCCGGAAGTGCAGCACGTTGTCCCACACCCAGCTGTAGACGTTGAGGTAGGCGCCGGTGTCCGCGCCCCGGTGCAGGACGGCGAAGGCCGCGGGCGGGGTGCCGTCCGGCTCCGGCAGCAGCTCCGGGAGGATCTCGTACGCCGCCTTCTCGACGTCGGGCGCGATGCCGGCCGGGTCGGCGGTGACGTGGTAGCGCTTGATGTGCCGCCCGGCGACCTCGATCGGTGGTCGCACGGTCAGCAGCTTCTCGGTGAAGGCCATGCGCAGGACGCTAGGCCCACTTCACTGACACCCTGTGGCAGTGAAGTCCAGTCGACTCGTCTCGATCCTCCTCCTGCTCCAGACCCGGGGCCGGATGACCGCCGCCCAGCTCGCCGAGGAGCTGGAGGTGTCCGTGCGCACGGTCTACCGGGACGTCGAGGCGCTGAGCGCGGCGGGCGTCCCGCTGTACGGCGACGCGGGCCACGCCGGTGGCTACCGCCTCCTCGACGGCTACCGCACCCGGCTGACCGGCCTCACCCCCGAGGAGGCCGAGGCCCTCTTCCTCGCCGGAGCGCCCGGTCCCGCCGCCGAGCTGGGCCTGGGCTCCGTCCTCGCCGCCGCCCAGCTCAAGGTGCGGGCCGCACTGCCGGCGGAACTGCGGGCCCACGCGGACCGGATCAGCGGGCGTTTCCATCTCGATGCGCCCGGGTGGTACGCGGAGGCCGAACAGGCGCCGTTCCTCCCGGCGGTGGCGGACGCGGTGTGGAGCAGCCGGGTGCTCCATGTCCGGTACCGCCGCTGGGCCGAACCGACCGATGTGGAGCGGCGGTTGGAGCCGTACGGACTGGTGTCGAAGGCGGGACGCTGGTACGTCGTCGCGGGACCGGGACCGCGCACCTTCCGCGTGGACCAGATCCTCGAACTGGCCTCCTCGCAAGAGGAGTTCGCCCGCCCCGAGGGCTTCGACCTGGCTGCCTGGTGGACGGCGTACCAGCGGGACTTCCACGACCGGCTGTACCGGGGTGAGGCACTCGTGCGGCTGGCACCGGGCGTGCGGCTGCCGAGGGCGGCCAAGGTCCGTACGGATGCCGATGGTTGGACCCTCGCCCGGGTCCCCGTCGAGTCCGTCGAGCACGCCCATGGCGCATTCCTGCGCCTCGGCACGGACATCGAGGTGCTGGAACCCTCCGAGCTGCGCGAACGGATGGCCCGGACGATCGCCGAACTGGCCGAAAGATACGGCAACTCGGCCTCCCCGTGCGGCGACTGAGGAGCGGAACCCGTCCGTCCCCACCGCTTCGGAGGTTCACCCCGTGCAGCACCCGCACCCGCACCGCAGACGCCGAGTCCTCCTCTCGGCGACGACCGCCGCCGTGGCCCTCGTGGCCGCCGGTCTGACCGCGCTGTCGCCCGGTACGGCCGAGGCCGCCACCGCCCGCCAGGTCGAGAAACTCGACCGGGGAGTCGTCAGCGTGCACACCAGCAGCGGCAACCTGGTCAGCTGGCGCTGGCTCGGCACCGACCCGAACGACGTGTCCTTCAACGTCTACCGCGCCGGCACGAAGGTCAACTCGACCCCGGTCACCGGCTCCACGAACTACTTCCACTCCGGCGCGCCCGCCGAGGCCGACTACACCGTCCGGGCGGTCGTCGGCGGTGTCGAGCAGGCGGACTCGGTCCACGCGGTCCAACTCCGCGGCGGCTACAAGGACGTTCCCATCAGCCCGCCGGCCGGCGGCACGACCCCCGACGGCGTCGCCTACACCTATGAGGCCAACGACGCGTCCGTGGCCGACCTCGACGGCGACGGGGCACTGGACTTCGTCCTCAAGTGGCAGCCGACCAACGCCAAGGACAACTCCCAGTCCGGCTACACCGGCAACACGATCCTCGACGGCGTCAAGCTGGACGGCACCCGGCTGTGGCGGATCGACCTGGGCCGCAACATCCGTTCCGGCGCCCACTACACGCAGTTCCAGGCGTACGACTACGACGGCGACGGCAAGGCCGAGGTCGCCATGAAGACGGCGGACGGCACGGTCGACGGCACGGGCGCGGTGATCGGCAGCGCGTCGGCCGACCACCGCAACTCCAGCGGCTACGTCCTGTCCGGCCCCGAGTACCTGACGATGTTCAACGGCCAGACCGGCAGGGCGATGCAGAGCGTCGACTACGTCCCGGCACGCGGCACGGTGTCGTCGTGGGGCGACTCGTACGGCAACCGCGTCGACCGTTTCCTCGCGGGGACGGCGTACCTGGACGGCGCCCGCCCGTCGCTGATCATGGCCCGCGGCTACTACACCCGTACGGTGATCGCGGCCTGGGACTGGCGAGGCGGCACCTTCACCCGCCGCTGGACCTTCGACACCAACTCCTCGACCAACAGCGGCAAGGGCTACGACGGTCAGGGCTCGCACAGTCTGTCCGTCGGGGACGTCGACAACGACGGCAAGGACGAGATCGTCTACGGGGCGATGGCGGTCGACGACAACGGCAACGGGCTGTGGACCACGAAGACGGGCCACGGCGACGCCCAGCACCTCGGCGATCTCGACCCCTCCCACGCGGGTCTCGAGTACTTCAAGGTCTCGGAGTCGACCTCCCAGCCGGCGGAGCTGTACATCAACCCGGCGAACGGCACGGTGAACTGGAAACTGGCCGCGTGCTGCGACAACGGGCGGGGTGTCGCCGGCGACATCTGGGCCGGCAGCGACGGTGCGGAGGTCTGGTCGGCCTCCGACACCTCGATCCGCGACGAGGCGGGCGCCACGAAGGGCCGCGAACCGTCCTCGGTGAACTTCCTGTCCTGGTGGGACGGCGACACGGTCCGCGAACTCCTCGACGGCACCCACATCGACAAGTACGGCACCTCGTCGGACACCCGCCTCCTGACCGGGGCGTCGGTCCACTCCAACAACAGCACCAAGGCGACCCCGTCCCTGTCCGGCGACATCCTGGGCGACTGGCGCGAGGAGGTCGTCTGGCCGACGTCGGCCAACACGGCCCTGCGGATCTACTCGACCCCGTACGAGACGACGACGAAGATCACCACCCTGCTCCACGACACGATGTACCGCACGGGCCTGGCCTGGCAAAATACGGCCTACAACCAGCCCCCGCACCCGAGCTTCTTCCTCGGCAACGGGATGGCTACGGCACCGAGGCCGACGGTGTACACGCCGTGAACACCGGTGGGTGCGTGCGCCATCGCGGAGCACGCACCCACCGGGGCGGCTAACTGAAGCCGCCGCTGAAATCGCTGTTGAGCTGCGCGGAGCAGATGTTGTATCCGCCCTGGGCCCGGCCCTTCTTCGTCTCGCCGTCGATGGTGACCGAGCACTGGACGTCCCCGCCGCCCATGAGCTGAGCGGTCACCTGGTAGAAGAGGGCGTCCTCGTCGACGCTCAGGCTCTTCTCCATCGGCAGTCCCTTGCCCTGGAGGTTGGTGCCGTCGGTGCCGTAGGTGATGTCGACCCCCGCGGGCGCCGAGCCCCACACCTTGAACACCGCCTTGCCGCTGGGGGCCGCATCGGCGCTGTCGGACGTGTCCGCCTCGGCCTTCGCCGTGGCCGTCTCGGTGACGGTCACCGTCGCAGCGGGCTCCGCCTCGGCGTCGACCTGCGCCGGCGCGGTGACCGTGACGGTGGGGGCCGGCTCGGCGGAGGCCTTCTTGCCTCCGTCGCCGTTCCCCGCGGCCCCGATGCCCACGCCGAGGAGCAGGATGCCCACGGCAACGGGGATGAGCACCCGCTTGCGGGCCCAGCCGGGCCGGGGTGTGGGCGGAACGGGCGGTGGCCCGAAACCCGGAGGCGGAGGCGGAGAGAAAGAAGGCGGAGGCGGAGGCGGCTGGGTGTACGACATGGTCCCCCCTGAGGTTTTTCGTGGGGGATGAGCCTAACGGGAGGTGTGAAGAAGAAGTGAGAGTTGTGCGGACGAGGTGATTCGGTTGTGATCTGGACATTCGATGCGCGGTCGTGAGGGCGCGTACCCGGTGCGGTACGCGCCCTCGACGGTTCGGTCAGGCGACCGTGCAGTTCTGGTCGCCCATTGTGAACGCCGTCGGTTTTCCGTTCGTCCCCGACCAGCTCCCCGTGAAGCCGAAGCTCACGGAGGAGCCCGCGGCCACGTTGGCGTTCCAGCCGACGTTCTTCGCGGTGACCGTCGAGCCCGACTGGGTGGACTCGGCGTTCCAGGTCTGGGAGATCGTCTGGGCGTTGGGGAAGGCCCAGCCGAGTGACCAGCCGGTCCAGGCGCTCGAGCCCGTGTTGCTCAGCTGGACGTCCGCCTGGAAACCGCCCGACCACTGGTTGGTGATCCTGTACGTCACCGCGCAGGCGCCCGTCGGGGTCGGGTCTGTCGGATCCGTCGGGTCCGTCGGATCGGTGCCGCCTCCGCCGCTCGTGTCGGACGTGTCGCCGTAGATCACGCCCCGTCCGTTGGTCGAGACGTACACCCGCCCGTACACCCGCGGGTCACCGGTGATGGCCGCGCCGGTCCAACCCCACTGGTGGGCGTCGTCGTTGATGCGGGTCCAGGTCGCGCCCTTGTCGGTCGAGCGGAAGATGCCACGGATGCCACCGATCTTCGCGCTGGTGTAGAGCGTCTGGTAAGACGCCCCCGTGGCCGCCTTCCCGAAGCCGATCGCGTCGGCCTGCTCGACGTTCGAGAACTTCGTCCAGTTCGCGCCGCCGTCCGTGGAGTGCCACAGACCGTACGCCCCGTCGGTGGCCCCGCCCGCGAGCCAGACGTCACCCTTCACGCCGGGCAGCGCCTTGAAGCGCACGCTGTCACCGCTCGGCAGTCCGGTCGCCGCGGACGCCGTGAACGTCGCCCCGCCGTCCGTACTCACGTAGAACTTCCCGGACTTGAAGCCGTAGAAGGTCTTCGCGTCCACCCGGTCCGACTCCACGATCGCCCCGGCCGGGATGCCGCTCGACGCCGACCAGGACGAACCGAAGCCCGTCGTGTACTGCACACCCGTGCCGTCGGGGCTCCACACGAACCGGCTGCCGTCCGAGGCGGCGGCCACCGTCCCGCCACCGCTGACGCCCGAAGGGTCGGTCCCCGCGAACCAGTTGGCCCCGTTGTCCGTCGAGAACGCGATGTGCGGGCCCGAGTCCAGATTGCCGACCCGTACCACCGTGTTCGCGTTCGTCTCCGCGAAGTCCAGACTCGTGGTCGTGGTGAAGTTCGGGGACGTGAACATCATCGACGGGACCTTGCTGAGGTCCGTGTGCCGGAAGCCGCCGACGTCACCGAGCGCGCTCAGCAGCGGGGCGCCAGACGGCGGTGAGGCGAGGTCGTTGACCGCGGTCTCCTCCAGGCCCTGCACCATCGGCTTGATGGTGAACTGGCCGCCGGAGTCCCAGGTCGTGAGGTTCTCCGTGCCGTAGACCGTCGCCCCCGTCCCGTACATCATGCGGTTCGAGTCGAACGGGTCGATCTCCAGCGACTCCGTCATCCATCCGAGCTTCGGCGTCTGCTCGGGCGGTGACGGATTCGCCCCCCAGGTCAGCCACGGGGAGGAGGAGACGTCCATGGTGTAGCGGTTCGCGCGGTTGGGGTACGACGTGTAGTCCCACGCCCGGGTCCAGGTCGCCCCGCTGTCCGTGGAGCGGAAGATCTGGGTGTCCGGCCACCAGGAGCTGTAGGCGGTGGCCATGACCGTGCCGGGCTTCTGCCGGTCCACCGTCAGTCCGCTGAAGCCGTAGTAGGTGTCGGCCTCCGCGACCGGGCTGATGTTCGTCCAGGTGCCGGTCGCCGTCGCGTACCGCCACACCTGGCCCTTGCCGCCGTCGTACGGCCCGCCCTTGTCGCTGTAGGAGAGATACAGAGAGCCGCCCGCCGCGTCCAGGACACCCTTGTGGGCCAGGTGGCCCGTCGGCTGGCCGGCGAGCCGCGTCCAGGTCGCGCCCGCGTCGGTCGACCGGTACACCGAGTTCTGGAGGTCCGCGACGCCGACGTAGATCGCCCGGGTGGCGTTCCCGGACGTGCCCGTCGACTCGTCGAAGGTCACCCAGACGATGCCCTGGTTGTCGCTGGCGTAGCCGCTCGTGTCGCTCGGATCCTGCTGGTAGTTGCCGACGTTGGGGAAGTTCGCCACCTGCGACCAGCTCACCCCGGAGTCCGTCGACCGCCACAGCCCCTTGCCGCTCGGCGCCCCGAGATACAGCACGCTGTTCTTGTTCGGGTCGACCGCCAGCCGCTCGCCCATGCCCCGCCCCGGCATGTTGCCGCCGAGCTTGAAGGGCAGGTCGGCCTTCTGCCAGCTCGCGCCCCGGTTCGAGGAGCGCATGACCGCGCCGTTCTTCGGGTCCCAGCTGTTGGTGTACGTCCCGACGGCCGCGTACACCTTGTTCGGATCCACGGCGTCGGAGGCCAGGCTCACCACGCCGGTGTGCCCCCAGTCGTCCCAGCCGACCGAGTCGAGCAGCGGTGTCCAGGTCTTGGAGGACTCCTGCCAGCGGTAGGCCCCGCCGATGTCGGTGCGGGCGTACGCCAGGTTCTTCTCGGAGCGGTTGAAGACGATCCCGGGGACGAAACCGCCTCCGTCGATCCGGGCGTTCTTCCAGGTGTACGTGTCGGCGGCGAGCGAGACCTTCGCGGTGCTGTCGGCCGCCAGTGCGGGTGGGGTGCCGGCGAGCAGCCCGGCCGCGAGCGCGAGCACGGCCGTGAGGATGCGGGTTCTTCGCACGGGAGGATCCTTTCCGGAAAGGGGGACGTGGGGGGTAAGCGCTTTCCCTATGGTGCGAGAGTTGCCGGGCGACCCCCAGTGCGGGAGGGGGCCGCCCGGCCGTTTCGGCCCCACCGTCCGGTGGCGGGACCTCATACACGGAGCCTTCGAGCGGTTTCAGGGAAGGAACGGTGCCTGGTGCGCCCCTTCAGGGGCGCGGGACTGCATCGATTTGCGGCTCCGCCACGCGAGCGCGACAAGCCACAACGGACCCGCAGTCGACAACGGTCCAACCCGCGGAGCGCTCGGCGGGGGCTGGTTATTCGAGAAGCTCCGCGTACGACCCCATGGCCAGGGCGATGTCCGCCTGGGCCCAGAACCGGTGATAAGTGAACGACGGCACCGCGCCGCCCGCCAGATACGCCTCGATCTTCGACCAGGCCGGGTCGTCCTCGTAGAACGACCGGATGGACTCGAAGGTCGACGACGCATTGATCGCGTCACCGTTCGGCATGGTCCCGGTCCAGCCGCTCGGGACGTACACCGCGTCGTCGAACCGGTTGTAGTCCGCCCGGTTCTCCGGCACCGCGATTCCCAGGCTGTCCTGGTAGTTGGTCCACATGCCGTCCAGCAGGGCCTTGGCCGTGGTAGCGGCCTGGGTGTCACCACTGCGGTCCGCGTAGTACGTCAGGGTCTTGGCGTACGCGGCGGCCACGCCGACGTCGTTGGTGTAGTCGGCGACGGTGACGTGAAGTCCGCTGTTGGTGCCGGGACTTGACGCGTTCCAGGTGTCGGGCTGGCCCGACCACTGAAGGGTCGACGGGATCTGGTAGGTGCCGTCCGGGTTGATCGTGGTCTTGGACAGCGCCCAGTCGACCCACTTGTCGAGGACCGCCTTGGCCTGCGCGTTCCCCGTCTGCTGGTAGTACTCGGCGACCCGCTCCATCGACCACGCCTGGAAGCCGAACCACTGGTTGGACGGCGGGTCGTGGTAGACGGGCTGCTGGTCGTAGTACATGCCGTAGAAGGTCGACTTTCCGGCCGGGGGAGTCGCGTAGCGGCCCGCCCAGCTGTTCGTCGCACCGCCCGCGATGGCACCCTCGTCGGACTGCAGCCAGCGGTAGAACTCCAGTTGCCGGCCCAGCGAGGTGTTCCAGTCCGCCGCACCCGTCGCCGACTTGGGCTTGAGGTCGGCGTAGGAGCTCAGCGCGTACGCGGCCATCGGGTTCTGGTAGCCGCCGTGCGCGTGACTGGATCCGATGCGCCAGGCCCAGCCCGCCGAGGTGTCGGTGGCGCCGCCCCAGGCGTAGTACCAGGACAGCAGGTACATCGAGGCGTCCTTGCCGGTACCGGCCGCGCAGGTGGAAGGACCGACACAGTTGCCGATCTTCTTGAAGTACTTGTCGTACATGGCGTAGCGCAGATAGTCGCCCATCTTCGCGGCCTTGCCCACGGTCGCGGAGACGTCGGAGCCCTTGCCCTGCTCCTTCGCCCACTTGTCGGCCCAGTACGCGGCCTGCACCGCACGTGCGTCGGCGTCCGGGGCGTTGGTGAACTTCCACTGCCTGGCGTAGGAGGCGTCACCGGTGAAGAGATCCAAGTACCCGTTCTTGCCGCCGTACTTGAACTGGTCGCAGGTCGGCTGCGGCACCGTCTCCCACACCGACTCCTGCGCACCGCGCTGGAAGGTGTTGATGTACGACGGTCCGGTGTCCGTCGGTCCCGCCTCGCACTTGCCGGGCGAGTTGCCGTAGCCGTAGACGTTGTCGACGTCCTGCAGCCAGTGCATGCCGTAGATGTCGTCGGTGCCGTACGCGGACTTCAGTTCACCGGCGATCGGGTCCGAACCCACCGACACCCCGGTGTCCAGCTTCGCCGGGTACTCGTTGGGAGTGTCCAGCTCGGGCGCGTAGGTCGCCGGCTTGGAGGCGTTGTAGAAGGAGTTGGTCGGCTGGTCGGCGTGCGTGGGGATCATGTACTTCTCCATGATGTCCCAGGCGCCGTTGAACTTGGACCAGTCGCCGGTCACCTTGCCGTACATGGCCTGGAGCCACAGGAGGTAGCTGTACGCCTCCGATGTGGTCTCGTGGCCGTGGTCCGGCGCCTCGACGATCAGCGTCTCGACCGAGTGGTAGGGAATGCCCTCGGGGGAGAAGTAGCCGTTCGCCGGGTTGGTGATCTTGCCGTACAGATCCAGGAAGCGGGCGTTGTAGGTGCCCGTCGCCGCGATCTGGGTGACCGTCACCGAAGCCTTGGCGTGGCCCGTCGCCGTCGACTCGAAGGTCGCCGCGCCGGTGCCGGAGGCGTTGCCGGTGATGGTCACCGTCTGCGCGGTGTTCCAGTTCGACGGGGTGAAGGTGAGCGAGGCGCCGCCGGTCACCGACAGACCGGCGTTGCCGCCGGTGCGGGCGGTCGTGACGGTCACGTTGGCCGAGGGCTGCGTCGACAGCTTCACGGTGTACGTGCCCGTCTTGCCCTGCTGGACGGCGAGTTGGGTGGCCGAGGCGACGACCGCGGGACCCGAGGCGACCGTGATGCCGACCGGCGTCGACTCCCCGGACGCGCCCAGGCTGTCGTACGCCTTCGCGAGCAGCGAATGACTGCCCACGGTCAAACTTGAGACCGAGAGCGAGTACGGCGACGTCGTGTCCGTGCCCAGCAGCGTGGTGTTGTCGTAGAACTCCACCTTGCTGATGGTCGCGTTGTCCGCGGCGGCGGCCGTCGCGGCGAGCGGGACCGCGTTGCCCTGGGTGTAGACCGCGCCCGCGGCCGGGCTGGTCAGCACGGTGATCGGCGGCTGGTGGGCGCCGGTGCACGAGGTGCCGTTGATCGCGAAGTTCGTCGGCGCCGCGTTGGCGCCGCTGTAGGTGAACTGCCCGCCGGTGGTGACGGCGGAGCCCGCGGCGATGTTCGCGTTGTACGAGGCGCTGTTGACCGTGACCGTCTGGCCGGACTGGGACCAGGTCCCGTTCCAGCCGTTGCTCAGCTTCTGGTTGCCCGCGTAGCTGTACGTCAGGGTCCAGCCGTTGATGGCGTCCGTGCCGCGGTTGGTGATCGTCAGATCCGCGGTGAAGCCGGAGCCCCAGTCATTGGTCTTGTAGTCGACACTGCACTGAACTGCAGCTGCCTGTGCGGGAGTTGAAGCCGCACTCAGCATCGCGAACGGCAGTGCCATGGCCGCCACGACAGCGGTCCACAATCGCCGGACGGTCCGGCGTCTCCTGGTGGGGGGCATTGCTGGTTCCTCCTTGTGCGGCTCGGAGAAGTCAAGGCTTGAACCAGTGGGAGCGCTCCCATAGTGGAGACGACCATTCAAGGGGTCAAGGCTCGTGAAGAGTCGAAAAGATTCGACGAACGTGACTGAGGAAAAGTCAAGTGACCCCTCTGTTCTTTGCCGTCACTTGGCGCTACCTTCCTTGACATCAGTGGGAGCGATTCCATCAGTCGACGCGTCCGTAACGGCGCGCTGATCTGCAAGGAGTCGCTCATGCGACACCCCCCGCGTTCAGTACTTGCAGCCGTTGCCGGCGCGGTCGCCCTCATCGGGTCCGTGACGGTGCCGGTGGTCACGGCGTCCGGCGCCGCCCCTGCCTGCTCGGTGGAGTACTCCGTCACCAGCCAGTGGGGCAGCGGCTTCCAAGGTGCCGTGAAAATCACCAACAACACGGCCGCCGTGAGTAGTTGGAGCCTCGCCTTCGACTTCGCCGGCGGCCAGAAGCTCACCCAGGGCTGGAACGCGACATGGTCCCAGTCCGGTACGACGGTCACCGCGGCCAATGAGAGCTACAACGGCTCCCTGGCCACCGGAGCGAGTGTCAGCGCCGGATTCATCGCGTCCTGGTCGGGGAGCAACGCCGTTCCGACCTCGTTCAAGCTCAACGGCACCAGCTGCAACACGGCCGTCGAGCCCTCGCCCACACCGGAGCCGACGGATCCCGCGGAAGACGGGCCCCCCGTCCTCCGCGCGTCGGGCAACAAGCTCGTGGACGCCGGCGGCGCGACCCGCCGTCTGCTCGGCGTGAACCGGTCCGGCGGCGAGTTCATGTGCGTCCAAGGCCGGGGCATCTTCGACGGCCCGGTCGACGACGCCTCGGTGAAGGCGATCGCCGACTGGAAGGCGAACACGGTCCGCATCCCTCTCAACGAGGAGTGCTGGCTGGGGCTGTCCACCATCGATCCGGCCTACGCCGGGGCGAACTACATCAACGCCGTCAAGGACCTGGTCGCCAAGGTCAAGGGCCACGGCATGACACCCGTGGTCGAACTGCACTGGACCTACGGGCAGTACACCGGCAACTCCGCCGGCTGCTCCGACGTGCACGCCAGTTGCCAGAAACCGATGCCCGACATGCAGTACACGCCCTCCTTCTGGGCCTCGGTGGCCAACACCTTCAAGAACGACCGCACCGTCGTCTTCGACTTGTTCAACGAGCCCTACCCGGACCGCGCCACCTCCACGACCACCCAGGCGTGGCAGTGCTGGCGGGACGGCGGCAGCTGCCCGGGCATCGGGTACGAGGTCGCCGGTATGCAGGATCTCGTCGACAGCGTCCGGGGCACCGGCGCGACCAACCTGATCCTGGCCGGGGGGATCGCCTACTCCAACGACCTCAGCCAGTGGCTGACGTACAGACCGGCCGACCCGGCGGGCAATCTCGCCGCCGCCTGGCACGTGTACAACTTCAACACCTGCGCCAACGAGAGCTGCTGGAACTCCACGCTCGCCCCGGTGGTCGCCCAAGTCCCCCTCGTGGCAGGGGAGATCGGCGAGAACACCTGCGCGCACGGATTCATCGACCAGGTCATGAAGTGGTTCGACGACCGCGGTCTGTCGTACCTCGGCTGGACCTGGAACACCTGGGACTGCTCCTCCGGACCGTCTCTGATCAGCAGCTACGACGGCACACCCACAGCGTTCGGCACCGGGCTGCGTGACCATCTGCGCGCCCTGAACGGATAGCACCCGCCCAACGGACACCATCCGCGAACGAGAAGGAAACCCGCACTCATGAGTCGTACGAGAACAGCGCTCCTCGCTGCCCTGGCGCTGGTCGCCGGGGCCTCCGGGACCGCACTGGCCGTGACCCCCGGGGACGCAGGCCTCGCCGCCGTCCCCTGCACCGTGGACTACAAGGTGCAGAACCAGTGGGACACCGGCTTCACCGCCGCCGTCACCATCACCAACAACACCACGGCCAAGTCGAGTTGGTCGCTGAAGTGGGCGTACGCCGGAAACCAGAAGGTCACCAGCGGCTGGAACGCCAAGATCAGCCAGAGCGGCACGGCCGTCACCGCCGCGAACGAGTCCTACAACGGCACGCTCGCCACCGGCGGTTCGGTCAGCTTCGGCTTCCAGGGCACCTACAGCGGCACCAACGCCGTCCCGGCCACCTTCACCCTCGACGGGGTGACCTGCAACGTCGACGGCGGCACCGATCCGACGAACCCGCCGGACCCCGGGGGCGGCACCAAGGTCGACAACCCGTACGCCGGCGCCAAGGTGTACGTGAACCCCGAGTGGTCGGCGAAGGCCGCCGCGGAGCCGGGTGGCAGCCGGATCTCCAACCAGCCCACCGGTGTGTGGCTGGACCGGATCGCCGCCATCAACGGCGTCAACGGCGGGATGGGACTGCGCGCCCACCTCGACAAGGCCCTGGAGCAGAAGGGCAGCGGCGAACTCGTCGTCCAGCTGGTCATCTACAACCTGCCCGGCCGTGACTGTGCGGCGCTCGCCTCCAACGGCGAACTCGGTGCCACGGAGATCGACAAGTACAAGACGCAGTACATCGACCCGATCGCGGCGATCCTCGCCGACCCCAAGTACGCCTCGCTGCGGATCGTCAACACGATCGAGATCGACTCGCTGCCCAACCTCGTCACCAACGTCTCGCCGCGGGCCACCGCCACCGCCAACTGCGACACCATGAAGGCCAACGGCAACTACATCAAGGGCGTCGGCTACGCGCTGAACAAGCTCGGCGACGCGCCCAACGTCTACAACTACGTGGACGCCGGACACCACGGCTGGATCGGCTGGGACGACAACTTCTCGGCGACCGTCCAGACCATCAAGCAGGCGGCGACCGCCGAGGGCGCCACCGTCAACGACGTGCAGGGCTTCATCACCAACACCGCCAACTACAGCGCTCTGAAGGAGCAGTACTTCACCATCAACGACTCCGCGGGCGGCAAGTCCGTGCGCGAGTCGAAGTGGGTGGACTGGAACCGGTACACCGACGAGCTCTCCTTCGCCCAGGCCTTCCGCCAGGAAGCGGTGAACCAGGGCTTCGCCTCGGGCGTCGGCATGCTGATCGACACCTCCCGCAACGGCTGGGGCGGCACCGCCCGGCCCACCGGCCCTGGCGCCACGACGGACGTGGACACCTACGTCAACGGCGGCCGGATCGACCGGCGGATCCATGTCGGCAACTGGTGCAACCAGTCGGGGGCCGGTCTCGGTGAGCGTCCGCAGGCCGGCCCGGCTGCCGGGATCGACGCCTACGTGTGGATCAAGCCTCCGGGTGAGTCCGACGGGTCCAGCTCCGCGATCGCGAACGACGAGGGCAAGGGCTTCGACCGGATGTGCGACCCGACGTACACCGGCAACCCGAGGAACAACAACAACATGTCCGGTGCGCTGCCGAACGCTCCGCTGTCGGGGCACTGGTTCTCGGCGCAGTTCCAGCAGCTGATGCAGAACGCGTATCCGGCGCTCTGAGGAAATGCGGGGTGCTGTGCGATGTCGGCTGCGGGTTCGTCGTGGCTGGTCGCGCAGTTCCCCGCGCCCCTGAAGGAATCACGCCGCCCGGGGTCTGGTCAGTTCTCTTGGGCCAGGCCCCGGCGGATTGCGAACTCCACCGCTGAATAGTCGCCGTCGGATCTGCTCAACTCGTACGGCACCGCCGGGAGCAGGGGCGGCTGGGCCATGAAGCGGGGGCGGGTGCCGTGGTGGGGCTGGGCCGCGTGGACCAGGAAGGGGTGGCAGAGGTAGACGTCCCCCGGGCTGCCGGTGGCGTGGGCGAGCGGGCGGTGTGCCGAGGCCTTGTCCACCTTCGGGCCCAACTCCATGAAGGAGGCGCCCTGTTCGCCGTACGGCTCCAGGACCGGCGGTACGTCGAGATGGGAGCCGACTCTGATGCGGGTCGGGGCGTCGGTCTCGGTGACCTCGCTGAACAGGAACAGCATCAGCAGCGCGCGGTCCCTGGAGCGCAGGTTGGTGTGGTACATGCCGGCGGGCGCGTCCTCGGGGAGGTAGCTGCCCTCGATGTGCCAGCCCGCGTCGTCCGGTTCCTCCGCGTGCGGAAACCGCAACGGGAACGTGCCCAGTGAGTAGCGGGGCTGCCAGCGGTTCTCGCCCACCAGCAGGTCGAACGCCTCGTGCAGCACCGGAGGGTTGGCGGCCGCCGCGAACGGGCCCTGTGCCATTCCGGCCACCCGGACCACAGGGTCCTTCCAGGAGGCAGGGTCCTCGGGGTCGTAGCCCGTCTCCCGCCACAGCAGCGACGCGCAGTGCTGGGCGACGCGTGGCGGGAAGGCGCCCTCGATCTTCACGAATCCGTCTTCGAGGAAACGCTCCACCAGTTCATCGTCCATGGAGTCATCGTGGGGGACCGGCCGGGGTGGGCGCATCCCCTTTTCTTTGCGTCCGCTTTGCCGTGCTTTTTGCTGCCGTGGCAACATCGCTGGCCTCTTCGCGGTGCGTCGGAGCACGCTGGCCGCATCCCGAGGAGAGGCTGACAGCATGCCGCACGATCACGAGAAGCACGGTCACCACCACCACGACCACACCGACATCGACTGGTCCAGGATGGCCGACTACCTGGAGACCCAGGCGGAACTGTTCACACCGCTGTACGAGCGGGCCCTGGCCTGGCTGGGGCACAAGCAGACCGAGCCGGGGCTGATCGTCGACGCGGGCAGTGGGCCCGGGGTGCTGTCCTGTCTTCTCGCCGAGGCGTTTCCTGGCGCCCGGGTGGTCGCCGTCGACGGGGCCGAACCGCTCCTTGAGCGGGCCCGGGACCGGTCCGTGCGGCTCGGTGTCGCCGACCGCTTCGGGACCCTCGCCGGTGAACTGCCCTCAATTCTCGACGACTTGGACTATCCCGTCGACCTCCTCTGGGCCAGTCGGAGTCTGCACCACCTCGGGGACCAGCGGGCCGGGATCGCCGCGTTCGCCGCACGCCTGGCGCGGGGCGGCACGTTGGCGCTGATGGAGGGCGGGCTGCCCGCACGCTTCCTGCCCCGGGACATCGGGATCGGCCGGCCGGGGCTCCAGGCGCGGCTCGACGCGCTGGAGGAGGAGCGGTTCGCGCAGATGCGGGCGGGGTTGGCCGACTCCGTCGCCGAGGTCGAGGACTGGCCCGCGCTGATGGCCTCCGCCGGGCTGCGGCACACCGGTACGCGCAGCTTCATGCTGGATCTTCCGGCGCCGACGACCGATCGGGCCCGTGCGTACATCGCCGCGTCGCTCGGGTGGCTGCGGGAAGGTTTTGCCGAGCGGCTGGACGCGGACGACCGTGACACGCTTGACCGGCTGCTCGATCCTGAAGACGCGGCGAGCGTGCATCGGCGGACGGATGTGTTCGTGCTGGCGGCGCACACCGTGCACACGGCTGTGCGGACCGGTTGAGGTACTCGGTGATCAGTGCGCCCCGGACGTGCCGGACACGGAAGGCGACGAAGTCGTCGGCCAGTACCCGCCGTTTCATCTCCTCCTGCGGTGTGCGGTCCAGCGGCTGCCCTGCCGGATCCCCTACGGCGACGATCCGTTCGGTCGCCAGCATGCGGGCGCGGATCGCCGGGGCGGAAACCTCTGTGCCGTACAGGGTTCCCGACGCCGCCGGGCCGCGGTCCAGGGCCAGGTCGCGCAGCCGCCGTACCGAGGCCGGGTCGGCCAGTGACCACACTCGGCGGCGGGACGGCATGTAGACGACACCCTCGGCATGCGCGGTGGTCATCGCTCTGCTGATCGCTGAGGCGTCGTCGGTGCGGCTCTCCGGGGTGCGCAACTGGAGGGTGACCGGTAGCAGGGCGAGCACGGCCGCGGCCATGGCGAGGGTCCGGGTACGGCCCAGCCGGTCGAGGGCCGCGCCGATGAGGAGGGCCGTGCCCGCGTGGCCGTAGAGGACATAGCGGTCGACGTAGAGCGGTTTCAGCGGGGTCAGGACGATCAGGGTGAGCGCGGGCAGGATCGCCAGCGGGAGGGCCAGCCGGGGCACGGGGCTTCGTCGGAGCGGGGCGGCGCAGGTCAGAGCCAGTGCGCTCACTCCGGCGAAGCCCAGTAGCGCACCCGCTCCGGGGCCGCCGATCCACGACACCTGGTCCGACTGGCGCATGCTCAGCGCGGTCAGGGGTGCCAGGCCGGTGCAGACCGCGAGAGCGACGCGGAGGGCGGCGCGGCGGGCCGAACGCGGTAGCGCCAGGAGGTGTGCGGGCAGGGCCAGGACGGCGAACTCGTGCAGCAGACAGGCGGCGGCCAGGACCGCGCCGTAGGCCGCCCAGGCTCCGGCCGTACGGCGGTCCGCGGCCCGCACCAGCAGGTACGTCGCCCCGACGATCAGCGCGCAGACGACGGCGTACGAACGGCCCTCCTGCGCGTACCGCTGTACCGGCGGGAGCGCGGCGAAGGTGATCCCGGCCAGCAGCCCCGCGCGCGGGCCGGCGAGGCGCCGGCCCACCAGCGCCAGCAGTCCGGCCGCGGCCGCGGTCGCCAGAACCGAGGGCATGCGCAGCACGAGCAGGGGGTCCATGTCTCCGCACAGACGGAACAGGGCGTGCATGAGCAGGTAGTACAGACCGTGCACCGCGTCGACGTGCCCCAGCGTGCTCCACAGGTCGGGCAGGGAGCGCTGCGCCATGTCGTACGTCACCACCTCGTCCCGCCATATGCTGCCGCCGCGCCGGATGCCCCACAGTCCGAGGGCGAGGGAGAGGGCGGCGGGGACGAGCGCGAACCAGGGCCACCTGGCGGAGGGCGCGGTCCTGGACGCCGCGCTTGGCAACCGAACCGGCCGTAACAGAGGTCCTGGTGAGTGTGTGGTGGCGATGACTGACTCCGGTGCGTGGCGGGAGCACGGGGCCCGATGAGTGGGCGTGCACCGACGAGTTCAGGGGCCGGAGGATTGTTGGGCAGCCCCGAATCGGCGGGCCAATCAATTCGCGGGGGCGGTCGTCGACGTGCGGGACGGTCGTGAGCGGAGGGGGAGACGCACATGGGGCGCCGGGAGAAGCCGCTCGATCCGGGGGCGGGGACCGTGCAGCGGTTCGCTTACGAGATGCGCAAGCTGCGCGACGAGGCGGGCACCCCGACGTACCGCGCCATGGCGGCCCGCGCCGGTTACTCGGCGCCCACCCTCTCCGCGGCCGCGGCCGGTGAACGGCTGCCGACCCTGCCGGTGCTCCTCGCCTATGTCGCCGCGTGCGACGGTGATCCGGCGGAGTGGGAGCGACGGTGGCGGGAGGCGGCCGCAGAGTCGGCCGACGCGCGTGCGGTCGAGGACGCCGAGGAGGACGACAGCCCCTATCCGGGACTCGCCCGTTTCGAGACGGGGGACGGGGAGCACTTCCACGGCCGCGACGACCTGACCGCCGAACTCGTCGGACTCACCGCCGTCAAGAGGTTCGTGGCGGTGGTCGGGGCGAGCGGCAGCGGCAAGTCCTCGCTGCTGCGGGCGGGGTTGATACCGGCGCTGCGGGATCCCTCTGCCGGGACGGGCACGGACCTCGCCGCCATCCGTCTGCTCACGCCGGGCGCCCGTCCCCTCCGCACCCACGAGGCCCTCTTCACCCCGCACGACGGCCACGGCGACACCCTCCTCGTCGTCGACCAGTTCGAGGAGGTCTTCACGCTCGGTGCCGACGCCGAGGAACGCACCCGGTTCCTCGGGGAGTTGCTCGCGGCCGTCGACCCGGCGTCGCGGCTGCGCGTGGTGATCGCCGTGCGGGCCGACTTCTACGGCCGGTGCGCCGAACACGGGCCGCTCGCCGAGGCGTTGCGGGACTCCACGCTGCTCGTCGGACCGATGCCGCCGGCGGCGCTGCGGGAGGCCGTGGTGCGCCCTGCCGCGGCTCAACGGCTGGTCGTGGAAAGGGCGTTGACCGCGCGGATCGTCGCGGACGTGGCCGGTGAACCGGGCGGACTGCCGTTGATGGCCCACGCGGTGCGCGAGGTCTGGCGCCGTCGCACCGGCAAGACCCTCACCCTCGCCGCCTACGAAGCCGTCGGCGGCGTCCGCGGCGCCGTCGCGCACACCGCGGAGGCCGTACACGCCCGGTGCACCCCCGCCGAGGCCGCCGCGCTGCGCCGCCTGCTGCTGCGGCTGGTCAACCCCGGCGACGGCACCGAGGACACCCGGCGGCCCGTGGACCGCGCGGAACTCGACGCGGACGGGACGACCGCCCGTGTCCTGGAGCTGCTGGTGCGCAGCCGGCTGCTGACGGTCGACGGCACCACCGTCGACCTCGCCCACGAGGCCGTCCTCGGCGCCTGGCCACGGCTGCGAGGCTGGCTGGACGAGGACCGCGAACGGCTGCGCCTGCACCGCGCGCTCACCGATGCCGCCCTCACCTGGGACGCGTTGGGACGGGACCCCGGCGCGCTGTTCCGGGGGACGCGGCTGACGCAGGCCCGCGAGACCTTCGGCGACGACGGCGACGGTGGTGATGTCGGTGAACTGAACCGGCTCGAACGGGACTTCCTGGCGGCGAGCGTCGAGGCGTACGAACGCGGCCGACGTGCCGCCACCCGGACCGCCCGCCGACTGCGCGCCCTGACCGCAGCGCTCGCCGTGCTGTTGTGCCTGGCCGTGGTCGGGGTCGTCGCCGCCTGGCGGCAGAGTGGGGTCAGCGCGCGCCAGCGGGACGAGGCCGAGGCCCGCAGCGCGGCCGACCTGGTGGACACCCTCCGGCAGAGCGATCCACGCACCGCGGCGCACCTCGCCCTGGCCGCGTGGCGGGTCGCCGACCTGCCCGAGACCCGGCGGGTCCTGCGGACGGCCGCCGCGCAGAGCGAACGGGACGTGTTCATCGCGCCCGAGGAGGGCGGCCGCGCCCTCAACGCCCCGACGTGGCTCGGCAGCCACGGTCGTGTCCTGACAACTCTAGTGCGTGACACGGTCGTTCAGTGGGACGTGACGTCCCACCGGCGCATCCGCTCCGTCGAGTGGCCCGGCCTGTCCGAGGACGTGGTCGATGTCAGCGAGGACGGCCGGCTGGTTGCCCACCGAGGGCCGGGCGGCGCGGACTTGGTGGTCGGCGCCCTGTCCGACGGCAGTACACACCGGTTCGCGACCGGCCCGGCGACCGACACCGACGCCGCGTTCGGACCGGGCGGACGCACGCTTCTCGTACGGCGTCTGGTGCCGGGCGGAGCCGAGCGGGCGACGCTCACCCAGTGGGACGTACGCCGACAGCGGGTGCTGTTCCGATACGAACGGGGCACCGGTGACGGCGCGTTGCCCGCGCAGAGCCGCGACGGCCGCTACCTCGCCTGGTGCACCGACCACGGCGGGCAGCCGCGGATTCTGGACACCGTCGCCGGGCACCTCGTGACCACCCCCGTGCCCACGGCCACCGGGCGGGCGCTGTGCCGGGGTGACGAGCTCACCTTCACCGCCGACAGCCAGGCCGTGGCGACCGCCACGTCCACGGGCGTTGTCACGTGGGACATCCGGACCGGACGTGAACGGCCCCGACTGCCCCTGGCCGATGCCCTGCGCGTCGAGTTCGCCGGTGACTACGCGGTGACCTGGACCGTGGGCTCCCTCGCGCTGTGGCGCCTCGACCTGCCGGCCCCCGCGGATGACAACCCGCGTGAACCGCTGCTCACCTTCCCCGTCGACACCTCTGCTGTGGGCGACCTCAGCCTGGACCCCGGCGCGGGCGTGCTGCGCTACCGCGAACAGGGACGCACCGCCTCCGTGCACACCCTCTCGCTCCAGGGGCTGACGGGCGGAATGTGGCGGGACCGGGCGGCGCGGGCCGCGGCCTTCGACATCCGGGGCCGGTCCACCCCGGTGAAGAGCCCCGTGACCGTGAACGGCGAGCAGACCGTGACCGTCGACCCCGCCGGCCGCACCGCGCTGACCTCCGAGGGCGCCCTCGTGGACGTCGCGACGGGCAAGCGGCCGAAGGGACGCGCCGGGGTCCAGGGAGAGGACTACCTCACCGAAGGGGCCTTCAGCCCCGACGGCCGATACCTCGCCGCTGCCGATGTCCAGGGCCGCGTCACCCTGTGGGAAGCACGCGACTGGCGCAGGCTGGCCGTCCTGAGGAGCGGCGGCTCCAACCGGCACGCACCCGCTCTCGGCTTCTCCACCGACGGCTCGCTGGTGGCCGCCAGTGATCCTGACGGGTCCGTGAAGGTCTGGGAGACCGCCACCCCCGCCCTCCCGGCCGCCACCCTGCCCGTGGGGGACGCCCCGGTACTCGCCCTCGGATTCACCCCGGACGGCGATGAGTTGCATGTGGCCACACCCCATCTCGCCGACAGAATCCTTTGGTTGGACCCCGACCGTGCCGCGCGAACGGTGTGCGCCCGGATGCCCGCAGAGCTCACCGAGACACAGTGGCGGCGCTGGTTCCCCTCCGCCGACCACCGCCGAACCTGCGGCACTTGACTTCGAGAGCGCTTCAACTGATGTACTCCCTGCCATCCACGAGTCCGCAGGGGAACACAGGGGGAAGCCATGTCCGACGATTCACCGGTCGCGCTCATCACCGGCGGCGGCAGCGGTATCGGCGCCGCGGTCGCACGGCAACTGCTCGACGCGGGGCACCGGGTGGCCGTCACCGGGCGGGGCGAGCCGCGCCTGCGCGCCTTCGCCGAGGAACTCGGCAACCCGGACGGCCTGTTGACGTTCGTCGGCAACGCCGCCGAGTACGGCGACATCAGCGCCGCGGTCGACGGCACGCTCAAGGAGTTCGGCCGACTGGACACGGTCGTCGCCAACGCGGGGTTCGCCACCCATGACACCGTCGCCGCGGGCGACCCCGCCGGCTGGACCGAGATGGTGCTGACCAACGTGCTCGGCCCCGCTCTCCTCATCCGCGCCTCCATCGACGCGCTCAAGGAGACCCGCGGCCGGATCGTGCTCATCGGCAGCGTCGCCGGGTTCATCCACGGGCCCGGCAACATCTACGGGGCGACGAAGTGGGCGGTGACCGGGCTCGCCGAGAACGCCCGCCGTGAGGTCACCGAGTTCGGTGTCGGTGTCACCCTGGTGGCCCCCGGCCGTGTGGAGACGCCGTTCTGGGACGCCTACGGCAGCCTCCCGCCCGGCCACCTGCTCACCGCCGACCAGATCGCCGACTCGGTGGTGTGGGCCGTACGGCAGCCGGAGGGCGTCGACATCAACACCGTCGTCGTACGTCCGATCGGGCAGCCCGTCTGACGCGCGGAACGGACCGGCTGACGCCGGACACACGACGGCCGGCGGTGCGGTCCCCACGACAGGGACCGCTCCGCCGGCCGAACCGGTGTGCCGTCAGGCGGCGTTGAACGTCGACGGGTCCGGGCCGAGGCGCCGGTCCTCGTTGAGCGCGCTGATCGCCGCCAGGTCCTCGGTGTCCAGGCTGAAGTCGAAGACCTCGATGTTCTCCTTGATCCGGGACGGGGTCACGGACTTCGGGATCACGACGTTGCCGAGCTGGAGGTGCCAGCGCAGCACGACCTGGGCCGGAGTGCGGTCGTGCTTCTGGGCGATGGCCACGATGGCCGGGACCTCCAGGAGACCCTTGCCGGAGCCGAGCGGGGACCAGGCCTCGGTGGCGATGCCCTGCTCCGCGTGGTACTCACGGGCCGCGTGCTGCTGAAGGTGCGGGTGCAGCTCGATCTGGTCGACGGCCGGGATGACGGACGTCTCGGCGATCAGCCGCTCCAGGTGGTCGGGTTCGAAGTTGGAGACGCCGATGGCCCGGATCCGGCCGTCGGCGTGCAGCTTCTCGAACGCCTTGTAGCTGTCGACGTACAGGTCACGGGAGGGCGTGGGCCAGTGGATGAGGTACAGGTCCACGTAGTCCAGGCCGAGCTTCTCCAGCGAGGTGTCGAAAGCGCGCAGGGTCGAGTCGTAGCCCTGGTCGCTGTTCCAGAGCTTGGTGGTGACGAAGATGTCCTCGCGGGCCACTCCGGAGGAGGCGATCGCCTTTCCGGTGCCCACTTCATTGCCGTAGATCGCCGCTGTGTCGATGCTGCGGTACCCGGCCTCGAGCGCCGTGGCGACCGCGCGCTCGGCCTCGTCGTCCGGCACCTGCCAGACGCCGAAACCCAGCTTGGGCATCTCGACGCCGTTGTTGAGGATGATCGGGGGGACCTTGCTGCTCACGAGCTCTTGATCCTTACGGTTGTGGTCAGGTGGCACTCCTATGGTCAACGATCACGGGCCGTGATGCATTCCTGACCGGAGAATCCGTCCGAACTGACCCGCGAGTCAGTGGGCGATGGCTGAAATTGGCTGGAAGCATCCGACCTCTTCGGTACAGACCATTGACCGCTGACGGTCCTGCCGCGACTCTGGATCGCGCCGACGGGCGGAATCCTGAACTCGGTTCACAGATATGAATCCACCCTGGCTTTCATCCGATGTTTCCCGTGTCTCCTGGCTCACGGAGAGGGAGGAACATGAGACGCCGTCGTCTTCGCACGGCCATGACGACCCTTGCACTGGCCGCCGCGACCCTGGTCACCGTGCCGGCCGCCGCACCCCCGCCCGCCGGCTCCCCGATCGGCCGGTCCCCGGACCGGGACTGGTCCGTGGCGATGGTCGAGTCGACCATGGCCCGCTTCACACCGAGCAGCATCGGTGGCTGGTCCTACCCGGTCGGCCTGTACCTCTACGGCCAGTACCTCGCGTACCAACGCACCCATGACACCCGCTACCTGACCTACATCAAGGACTACGTCGACCGCTTCGTGAAGAGCGACGGCTCGATCGGCCAGTCCTTCAACAGCCTGGACGGCATGCAGGCCGGCCGGCTCCTGGTGATCCTGCACCACGAGACGGGCCAGGACCGCTACCGCAAGGCGGCGAAGAAGATCGTCGACCGCCTGGCCGCTTATCCCCGCACGAGCGACGGTGGCTTCTGGCACGCCGATACCGCGAGCCGCGCCCACCAGCTCTGGGCGGACGGTGTCTACATGGTGAACCCGTTTCTCGTCGAGTACGGAGAGGAGTTCGGCGACAGCTCGTACGCCGACGACGAGGCCGCGAAACAGCTCGCCGTCTACGGAAGCCACCTCCAGGTCGCGAACGGACTGCTCGAGCACGCCTACGACGAGTCGAAGAGCGCCGGCTGGGCCGACCCGCGCACCGGGCTCGCCCCCGAGCACTGGTGCCGTGCGGTCGGCTGGTACTCCATGGCGATCGTCGGCGTGCTGGACGGCATTCCGCAGCATCACCCGCGCCGGGCCCAGCTGCTCGGCGTCTTCCGCAAGCTGGCGGCCGGCCTGGAGAGGTACCAGGACCCGGCGACCGGCCGCTGGTTCCAGGTGATCGACAAGGGCGCCCGCGGCGACAACTGGACCGAGACGTCCTGCTCCAGCATGTTCACCTACGCCCTCTCGCGCGGCGCCCAGCAGGGATACCTGGACCAGCGTTTCAAGGCCGTCGCACACCGCGGCTACCAGGGCGTGCTCGACAAGCTCTCGGTCGGCTCCGACGGGCGCACGAACCTCGCCGACATCTCCATCGGTACCAACGTCGGCGACTACGCGTACTACATCGCTCGCGACCGGGCCACCAACGATTTCCACGGCCTGGGCGCCTTCCTGATCATGAACGAACAACTGCGAGGTGATTAGTGTCATGAACACATCCAGAAGGTCCTTGCTGGGCGCCGCGCTCGGCGGTGCCACGGCGGCCGCGGTCGGTCTGCCGACGGCGACCACCGCCCACGCCGCCTCCTGGCAGCAGAAGTGGGCCCCCTCCGCGAGCGGCGACGGCCTCGGCGCCTTCGAGACGATCGAGGACGACCGTGCCGACTCGCACTCCGCCGGACAGCCGCACATCTACGCCACCGGCAACAACTGGCGCTTCGACATGCACACCGTCGACCGCGACACCTCGACCGACCGCCAGCGCCAGGAGGTCACAGGGCTGCGCAACGGCAGCGGAAGCAACTACCTGAAGTGGACGAAGGGCCAGACCTGGCGGGTCACCTACTCGATGTACATCCCGAGCTCCCTGAAGGCGACCACCACCTTCACCCACATCATGCAGATGAAGCAGCCCGGCAGCGGCACCTCGCCGATCGTCGTGCAGTCCCTGCGCCGGGTGAACGGCAAGCAGACCATCGAGCTGAAACTCGCCATCGACGACATCCTCGTCGGCCGCACCGACCTGGACCCGCTGCACGACAAGTGGACCGACGTCGACTTCCAGATCAAGGTCGGCGACGGCTCGGCGGGTTCGGTCCGCTGGATCCTCAAGTCCGGTGGCTCGACCGTCATCGACGCGTCGAAGACCGGCGTCGACACCTTCCTGGCCGACCGGGTCCGCCCGAAGTGGGGCATCTACCGCTCCCTCGGCGACACCTCGGGCTCCCTCCAGAACACGTACTTGCTGCTCAGCAACCTCCGTGGTTACCAACTGGTCTGAGGAGCCGTCATCTTGAAACCCCCCACTGCCCCACGCTCCCGAGCGGCGGCGATCGTCCTCGTCGTCGTCGCCGCCGTCCTCGGACTCAGCCACCCGGCGGCCCCGGCCACCCCGCAGGAGCCACCCCGAGCCGCCACCGTCTTCGACGTACGCGACTATGGCGCCAAGGGAGACGGCTCCGCCAACGACACCCCCGCCGTCAACACGGCGAAGAACGGCGGCGGCTCCCGGTTCGACGTGGGCTTCCAGGACGTGACGGGCAGCTGCCTGACGGACAGCCACAACACGTCCGGCGGCGCCCTGCGGGTCTCGGGAGGCCAGGACTGCGGTACGGCGGCCGAGCCGCTGGATCTGGACAACCCCCGCCAGGACTTCCTCCGCGCCTCGGTGGGCGGACTGTTCCTGCACTGGGGCCTGCGCACCGCGCCCGCCCACACCAGCTGCACCGCCTGGGAGGCCGACGTCACGAACGGAGGCTGGAACGCCGACTACTGGGTGAAGGAGGCCCAGAAGCTGCACACGCAGTACCTCGTCCTCGCCTCCTTCCACAGCCGTCTCGGTTACGCCCGCGCCTGGCCGTCGAAGATCCCGGGCTCCTGCTCCACCCAACGCGACTTCCTGGGTGAACTGGTCACCGCCGCGAAGGCCAAGGGGCTGAAGGTGATCCTCTACATGACCAACGATCCCCAGTGGCACGACGAGGGCGGCCACGAGTGGCTCGACTCGGCCGCCTACTCCGCCCACAAGGGCAAGAACGTCGACCTGACCACCAACGACGGCTTCGGACAGTTCAGTTACGACAACTTCTTCGAGGTCATGAACCGCTATCCCGACCTCGGCGGCTTCTGGATCGACAACGACAACGCCTACTGGGAGAGCCACGACCTCTACCAGCAGATCTACGAGAAGCGTCCGAACTACACGCTCAGCAACAACAACGAAGACACGCCGATCATGGACATGATCAGCAATGAGCAGAAGACGGGGATGACGCCCGGGTACGACTACCCGCAGGCGGTCTACACGGCCCAACCACGCCTCACCGAAGCCGACTTCAAGCTGCCCTCCACCGGCGCCTGGTGGTACGGCGGCACCGACCCGTCGGTCGACAAGATGCTCACCCTCGGCCGCCTCGTCACCAACACCGGCTCGTCCGTGAAGGCGCTGATGGCCGAGACCGCCCAGGTCAACGGTAAGTTCCCAGCCAACCAGGCCGACTTCAACAACTTCGCGAACTCCTACCTCGACCCCATCTGGGAGTCCCTGCACGGCACGGAGGGCGGCGGCTACCTGTACGGCGGGCTCAAACCGGGATTCTGGAACGACGGCGCCCACGGCGTGACCACGATCAGCAAGACCGACCCCGACCGCCAGTACATCCACGTCCTGACCCCGCCCAGCACCAGCACCCTGCGCATCCGCGACAACGGCTACCGTGTCGCGTCGGTCACCAACCTCCGTACGGGCGCGGCGGTTTCGTGGTCGCAGTCGGGCGGCGTACTCACCCTCACCGGCCTCGGTGCCTGGGACCCGTACGACACGGTGTTCAAGGTCACCACGGCCGGCCGCCAGGGCATCCTCACCGGCGTCAAGGTGAGCGCGAGCGCCTCGGCGAGCGGTCACGCGGGCTCGGCCGCCGGTGACGGTGACTACCGCACCTACTGGGACAGCGACACATCCCTCCCGGTGAGCCTCACCTTCGACCTCGGCAGCTCGAAGAAGGTCCAGTACCTCGGGCTCAACCAGCGAGAGGACTCCGTCGCCTACGCCCGCTCGGACACCGAGCAGTCGGCGCGGATCAAGGACTACAAGGTGTATCTGAGCGCCGACGGCTCCACCTGGGGCAGCCCGGTGAAGGCCGGCCAACTGCCGAGCCGCCGCGGCATCCAGGGCATCGACCTGACCGCGGCAGGCGCCCGCTACGTCCGCCTCGAAGTCGGCTCCACCTGGGCCGCCTCCACCGACACGACCCGCTACCAGCGGCTGCGGATCGACGAGGCGTGGATCGGCACCTCGTACGCGACTCCCGCGAAGAGGGGACAGTCATGAAAGGCATCACCCATGCCATCCGTGTCAGATCACTGATCGTGGCCCTGGTCGGGCTGCTGATCGCCTCGGCCGTCCCGCTGCTGGCCGCCGCCCGGCCGGCCGCCGCCTCCGACAACGGCCAGTCCGTCCGGCCCGCGATGGGCTGGAGCAGCTGGAGTTTCGTCCGCCGCTCGCCGACCGAGGCGAAGATCAAGGCCCAGGCCGACGCGCTCGTGTCCAGCGGCCTCAAGAACCACGGCTTCGTCCACATCAACCTGGACGACTTCTGGCAGAAGTGCGACTCCAACGGTTTCGTCGTCGACTCCTACGGCCGTTGGGCCGTGGACACCGCCAAGTTCCCGTCCGGTATCAAGGCGCTGGCCGACTACGTCCATTCCAAGGGCCTGAAGTTCGGCTTCTACGTGACGCCCGGCATCGCCAAGAACGCCGTCACCAAGAACACGCCGATCGAGGGGACCTCGTTCCACGCGAAGGACATAGCGGACACCTCGAGGACGGAGAAGAACTACAACTGCAAGAACATGTACTACATCGACTACGGGAAGCCCGGCGCGCAGGAGTTCGTGAACTCCTGGGCGCGGCAGTTCGCCTCCTGGGGAGTCGACTACCTCAAGATCGACGGGGTGGGCAGCCAGGACGTCCCCGACGTCCAGGCCTGGGACAAGGCGCTGCGCGCCACCGGACGGCCCATCAACTTCGCGCTGTCCAACAACCTTCCGATAGCGGACGCCTCCACCTGGAAGAAGCTGGCGAACAGCTGGCGCACCCAGGGCGACGTGGAGTGCTACTGCGGTCCCGGTGACAACGGCAGCGGCTATCCGCTCACCGACTGGTCGCACGTCTCCTCCCGCTTCAACACCGCGGCCTCCTGGCAGCCGCACGCCGGCCCTGGCGGCTGGAACGACCTCGACTCCCTGGAGATCGGCAACGGCGATCGGGTGGGCCTCACCGCCGACCAGCGCCGGTCCCACTTCACCCTCTGGGCGATGGCCGCCTCGCCGCTCCTGATCGGCACCGACCTGACCGATCTCGACCCGGTCGACAAGGCGATGCTGACCAACGACCGCCTCATCGGGGTCGACCAGGACGGCGTCGCCGCCAAGCGGATCGTGAACAGCGGGGTCAAGCAGGTCTGGAGCAAGAAGGAGAGCGACGGCCAGTACGTGGTGGCCCTGTTCAACACCGGTACGTCCGGCAACGCGACGGTCGCCGTGGACTGGTCCCAGGTCGGCTTCACCGGCTCCGGAGACGTCACCGACCTGTGGTCCGGCTCCCACAAGGGTGCGATCGCCGACTCCTACAGCGCGACTCTGCGTCCCGGCGAGACCCGGCTGATCCGCGTGAAGCCCGTCAACTCCCTGAAGAGCGCGGCCGCTTCACCGGGCATGGCCGTCGCCCCTTACGAGTACCTCGGCTGGGGCAACCCGCAGAACCCCACTTCGGTGATGTCGGCGACCGGCGTCAAGTGGTTCACCCTCGCGTTCATCCTCTCCGACGGCGGCTGCAACCCGAAGTGGGACGGCTCGCGCCCGCTGACCGGCGGCACCGACCAGTCGAGGATCGACGCGATCAGATCCGCCGGCGGTGACGTGATCGTCTCCGTCGGCGGCTGGAGCGGGAACAAGCTCGGCGAGAAGTGTTCCGGCGCCTCGGCGCTCGCCGGCGCCTACCAGAAGGTGATCGACGCGTACCGGCTGAAGGCCCTCGACATCGACATCGAGAACACCGAGTGGTCGAACGCGACGGTGCGGCAGCGCGTGGTCGACGCGCTGAAGACGGTGAAGGCCAACAACCCCGGACTGAAGACCGTCATCACCTTCGGCACCACCACCAGCGGTCCCGACTCCACCGGCGTCGACATGATCAAGCGGGCCGCGAACTCCGGTCTGGCGAACGACGTGTGGTGCATCATGCCGTTCGACTTCGGCGGCGGCACCACGAACATGGGGACCCTGACCACGCAGGCCATGGAGGGCCTCAAGGCACGGGTCAAGTCGGCGTACGGGTACAGCGACGCCACCGCCTACGCCCACATCGGGCTGTCGTCGATGAACGGCACGACGGACGACTCCGGTGAGCGCGTCCGGGTCGCCGACTTCAAGACCATGCTCGCCTACGCCCAGCAGCACCACATCGGGCGCCTCACCTACTGGTCCGTCAACCGCGACCGCCCCTGCGGCTCGGGCACCGACGGCGATTCCTGCAGCGGTGTGACGCAGCAGCCGTACGACTACCTCAAGGTCTTCACCCAGTACACGGGCTGAAGGGAACATCCGTGAAAATCAAGAGAGTTCTGCCCTACGGCCTCGCCGCGGCCCTCGTGCTGCCCCTCGCCGGACTGAGCCAGGCCACCGCGCTCGCGGCCACCGACTACCAGGCGGAAGACGCGACCGTCGTGCAGGGCACGGTGGCCACCAACCACACCGGCTACACGGGCACCGGCTTCGTCGACTACACCAACGTCAAGGGCTCCTATGTGGAGTTCACCGTCAGTGCCGCCTCCGCGGGCTCCACGGCCGTCACCTTCCGCTACGCCAACGGGACCGCGACCGACCGGCCCATGGACATCTCCGTGAACGGCACGGTCGTGGCGTCGGCCGTCTCCTTCCCGGCCACCGCCGACTGGAACACCTGGGCCACCAGGACCGTCGACGTCCCGCTCACCGCGGGCTCCGGCAAGATCCGCGCGACCGCCACCACCGCCGCCGGAGGCCCCAACCTCGACCGCATCGGCGTCGACGCGGCCACCGACTCCCAGGCCCCGAGCCGTCCCGGGCAGCCCGCTTGCTCCGACATCGGTGAGGACGGGCTCACGCTGGCCTGGGGCGCATCCACGGACAACGTGGGCGTGACGGCGTACGACCTCTACGAGCACGGCAACAAGATCGGTGAGGCGCCGGGCGGTTCGACCAGCAAGGCGCTCACCGGCCTCACCCCCGGCACCACCTACAACCTGACCGTCATCGCCCGTGACGCGGCCGGCAACACATCCCCCGCGAGCCCCGTCGTCGACTGCACCACCAAGCCCAGCTCCGACACCACCCCGCCGACCAAACCCGGCACCCTGTCCGCGGCGGACGTCACGGCGAACAGCGCCGCCCTGAGCTGGGGCGCCTCCACCGACAACCGGGCGGTCGTCGGCTACGACGTGCGCAGTGACACCACCGTCTACACGTCCGTCACCGCCGGCACCTCGACCACGCTGACCGGGCTCGCCTGCAACAGCCCGTACAGCCTGAATGTCGTCGCCCGTGACGCGGCCGGCAACGTCAGCCAGCCGAGCAACACGGTCACCTTCACCACCAAGGCCTGTGCCACCGACGGTGGCGTCCCGTCCTCCGTCTCCACTCTCTCCTCCGGCTGGACCATCCCCTGGGGCATCTTCTGGTTGCCCGATGGCAAGAGCGCGCTGGTCACCGAGCGGGACGACTTCCGAGTCTGGAAGGTGACCAAGGACGGCACGAAGACACAGGTCGGCACGGTCCCGAACGCCGTCACCACCAACGGCGAGGGCGGACTGCTCGGCGTCGCCGTCGACCCGAAGTGGGAGACCAACCACCACGTCTACTTCATGCACACCGCGTCCGAGGGCAACCGCGTGGTCCGCATGACGTACGACGGGACCACGCTGAGCGACTACACGGTCCTCCTGCAGAGCATCAAGAAGAACCGCTACCACAACGGCGGCCGCCTCGCCCTCGGCCCCGACGGCTACCTCTACGTCTCCACCGGCGAGGCCCAGACACCCGACCTGGCGCAGGACAAGAGCTCCCTCAACGGCAAGATCCTGCGCATGACCACCGACGGCAGGCCGGCTCCCGGCAACCCGTTCGGCACCTACGTCTACAGCCTCGGCCACCGCAACCCGCAGGGCCTCGCCTTCGACCGCAACGGCCGCCTGTGGGAAGCGGAGTTCGGCAACAGCTCCAAGGACGAACTGAACCTGATCAAGCCCGGCGCCAACTACGGCTGGCCGATCTGCGAGGGCACCTGCTCCACCGCGGGGATGACCAATCCGAAGGCCACCTGGAACGTCTCGGAGGCCTCGCCGAGCGGCATCGCGATTGTGCGCAACGTCGTCTACATGGCCTCCCTGCGCGGCGAGCGGCTGTGGCGGATCCCGATCAACGGCGACAACGAGAGCGTCGGCACGCCGACCGCGTACTACGTGGGCACCTACGGCCGGCTGCGCACGGTCACCAAGGTGCCGGGCGCCGACCAGCTGTGGCTGTCGACCACCAACTGCGACAACAACGGAGGAGCGGCGGACGGATCGGACAAGATCTTTCGCGTGACGATCAGCTGACAGGCCGTCAGGCCGTGACACGGGCGTCAGGCCCGGTACAGCGCCTCGACCTCGTCCGCGTACGCCGTCTCGATCGCCTTGCGCTTGAGCTTCAGGGACGGGGTCAGCAGCCCGTGCTCCTCGGTGAAGGGCTGGGCGAGGATACGGAAGGTGCGGATCGACTCGGCCTGGGAGACCAGGGTGTTGGCGGCGACCACCGCCCGCCGCACCTCGGTCTCCAGGTCGGCGTCGCGCACCAGCTGGGCCGACGACATCCGCGGCTTGTCGCGCATCCCCAGCCAGTGTTCGACGGCCTCCTGGTCGAGGGTGACCAGGGCGGCGATGTAGGGGCGGTCGTTGCCCACGACGATGCACTGCGAGACCAGCGGATGGTCGCGCACCCGCTCCTCCAGCACGCCGGGGGAGACGCTCTTGCCGCCGGAGGTGACGAGGATCTCCTTCTTACGGCCGGTGATGGTGAGATAGCCGTCCTCGTCGAGGGAGCCGAGGTCGCCCGTGGCGAGCCAGCCGTCGTGGAGGGTCTCGTCGGTGGCCTTCTCGTTGTTGAGATAGCCCTGGAAGACGTTGGCGCCGTACAGCCAGATCTCGCCGTCGTCCGCGATGTGTACGGTCATGCCGGGGATGGGCTGGCCGACCGTGCCGTAGCGGGTGCGCTCGGGCGGGTTGGCGGTCGCCGCCGCCGTCGTCTCGGTGAGGCCGTACCCCTCGTAGATGTGGACGCCGGCGCCGGCGAAGAACAGCCCCAGCTTGCGGTCCATGGCCGAGCCGCCGGTCATCGCGTGCCGGATCCGGCCGCCCATCGCCGCCCGCATCTTGGAGTAGACGAGCTTGTCGAAGAGCTGGTGCTGCATCCGCAGCCCCGCCGACGGACCGGGCCCGATCCCCCAGGCCTTGGCCTCCATGGCCTCCGCGTACTTCACCGCCACGTCGACGGCCTTCTCGAACGGGCCGGCCTTGCCCTCCTTCTCGGCCTTGCGGCGGGAGGCGTTGAAGACCTTCTCGAAGATGTACGGCACCCCGAGGAAGAACGTCGGCTTGAACGCGGCGAGGTCGGGCAGCAGGGCGGCCGCGTTCATCTGCGGCTGGTGACCGAAGCGGACCCGGCCACGGATCGCGGCGACCTGCACCATCCGCCCGAAGACGTGCGCGAGCGGCAGGAACAGCAGGGTCGCCGCCTCGTCGCCCTTCTTGGAGTGGAACACCGGCTCCCAGCGCGCGATCATGGTGTCCGCCTCGAACATGAAGTTGCCGTGGGTGATCACACAGCCCTTGGGGCGGCCGGTGGTGCCCGAGGTGTAGATGATCGTCGCGGTCGAGTCCGGGGTCACGGCCTGCCGGTGGCGGTGCACCACCTCGTCCTCGATGGCCGCGCCCGCGTCGTACAACTCCTGCACCGCGCCGGAGTCCAGCTGCCACAGCCGGTGCAGGTGCGGCAGCCGGTCGATGACCGTGGCGATCGTCATCGCGTGGTCCTCGTTTTCCACGATCGCGGCCGTGCACTCGGCGTCGTACAGCGACCAGAAGCACTGCTCGGCGGAGGAGGTCGGGTAGACCGGGACCACCTGCGCGCCGATCGTCCACAGCGCGAAGTCGAACAGCGTCCACTCGTAGCGGGTCCGGGACATGATCGCGACGCGGTCACCGAAGCGGATGCCCTGGGCGAGCAGTCCCTTGGCGAGGGCCATGACCTCGTCGCGGAACTCGGCGGACGTCACGTCCCGCCACTGTCCGTTCTCGTCCTTGCGGCCGAGGGCGATGTGAAGGGGGCCGTTCTGGGCATGCTCGAAGACGACGTCGGCCAGTCCGCCCACCGGGGGTGCCAACGCCAACGGAGGGTTGGTGAACTCGCGCAAACCCCGCTCCCCGCTCTCCCTGGCGCTCAGTGACGCTCCGCACAGCGCCGTGAAAGCTACCCCACCCAGACATCCGGCGGGAGAGGGGCCGAAGCCGAGCGGTGCTCACGTATGGCCTGGTCAGTACGGGAAAATACGCTCACATGGGGAAGGGTCGGACAGAAAACTGACGGTTGAGTAAGGTTCCCGGCCGTAATCTCCACCGAATCTGTACGAGCCGAGGACGGCTCGCGGCCTTGGTGAAACGGTTACTCACGGGATGCCGTTTTCGCTTCTCTCAGCGCCGCGTACCCGGAATTCGTCACTTCTCCCAGGGGCGTGTCGGCACGCCCGTCACCGCCGGTGCAACCGGTCCCCGCCCGCCAGAATCGCGGCGGCGAGCGCGTCCGCCGCCCCCTGAGCGGCCGTACGCCGGCGACCGTGCACCAGGACGAAGTCCACCCGCCCGAGCTCGGGCAGTCCGAAGCGGTCCGGCATCCGCACCAGCCCCGGCGGGACCAGCCCCCGGGAGTGCGCCATCACACCCAGTCCGGCCCGCGCCGCCGCGATCAGCCCGTTCAGGCTCCCGCTGGTGCACACGATCCGCCACTCGCGTCCCTGCCGCTCCAGTGCCTCGAGGGCCAGTGTCCGAGTGATCCCCGGCGGCGGATACACGATCAGCGGCACCGGCCGGTCCGCGTCCAGCCGTAGCCGCTCCGCCCCGATCCACACCAGCCGGTCGTGCCACACCAGCTCACCCCGGGGATCCTCCGGCCGCCGCTTGGCGAGCACGAGGTCCAGCTTCCCGGCGGCCAGCTGCTCGTGCAGCGTGCCCGACAGCTCGACCGTCAGCTCCAGATCCACCTCGGGATGGTCGTACCGGAAGCCCTCGAGGATCTCCGGCAGCCGCGTCAGCACGAAGTCCTCCGACGCCCCGAACCGCAGCCGCCCCCGCAGGCGCGTGCCGGTGAAGAACGCCGTGGCCTGGTCGTGCACCTCCAGGATCCGGCGCGCGAATCCCAGCATCGCCTCGCCGTCCTCCGTCAGCTCCACGGAGTGGGTGTCCCGGGTGAACAGCTGCCGCCCGGTGGCGTCCTCGAGCCGCCGTACATGCTGGCTCACGGTCGACTGGCGCAGCCCCAGCCGCCGGGCGGCCTGCGTGAAGCTCAGGGTCTGCGCCACCGCCAGGAACGTACGCAGCTGCGACGGGTCGTACATGAAGCCAGGTTATCGCGGAACGTGATGACAGTCAGAGTGGTATGCCGGATTCCCGATCAAGGAGTGAAAGGGGACGATGGAGGGGGACCCCCCGACCTGAGGGGCACCCGTTATGACCATGTGTCCATGCACCGCCGTCGAACACGAGTAAGTGGAGCACCGTGAAGCGCCTGAAGTGGCCGGCCTGGATGCCGGTCGACCCGTACATCCTGCTGTTGCTCGGCACGGTGGGCCTCGCGGCCCTCGTACCGGCACGCGGGACCTCCGCGGACGTGGCCTCCGGAGCCTCCACGGCGGCGATCGCCTTCCTCTTCTTCCTCTACGGCGCCCGCCTCTCCACCCGCGAGGCCCTGGACGGGCTCAAGCACTGGCGGCTGCACGTCACCGTCCTCGCCTGTACGTTCGTGATCTTCCCGCTGCTGGGCCTGGCCGCCCGCGGACTCGTCCCGGTCTTCCTGACGGACCCGCTCTACCAGGGCCTGCTCTTCCTCACCCTGGTCCCCTCCACCATCCAGTCCTCGATCGCCTTCACCTCGATGGCCCGCGGAAACGTGCCCGCCGCGATCTGCGCCGGCTCCTTCTCCTCGCTGGTGGGCATCGTCATCACGCCGCTCCTCGCGGCCGCCCTGCTCGGCAGCAGCGGGGGGTTCTCGGCCGACTCGCTCCTGGAGATCGTGCTCCAGCTGCTCGTGCCGTTCCTGGCGGGGCAGTTGACGCGCCGCTGGATCGGCGGGTTCATCACCCGGCACAAGAAGGTCCTCGGCCTCGTCGACCGCGGGTCGATCCTGCTGGTCGTCTACACCGCGTTCAGCGAGGGCATGGTCCAGGGCATCTGGCACCAGGTGAGCCCGCTCAGGCTCGGCGGGCTGCTGATCGTCGAAGGCGTCCTGCTCGCCCTGATGCTCGCCCTGACCTGGTACGGCTCCAAGGCGCTCCGCTTCGGCCGCGAGGACCGCATCGCCATCCAGTTCGCGGGCTCCAAGAAGTCCCTCGCCTCCGGACTCCCCATGGCCAGCGTCCTGTTCGGCGCGCACGCCTCCCTCGCCGTGCTGCCGCTGATGCTCTTCCACCAGATGCAGCTGATGGTCTGCGCGGTGATCGCCAAGCGCCGCTCGCACGACCCCCTCCCGGAGGAGACCGCGGAGCTCAGCGCGCCGGGGTCAGCCGCAGCGTCACGAACCTCGGTCGGTACAGCGCCACGTTCCGGTTGAGCTGCGCCGAAGCGGCCCCCGTCTCCAGCCAGTTGACGTCGTAGCTGAGCACCAGCCGTCCCCCGCCGCTGAGTTCGAGGTGCGCCTGCGGGTTGTAGGCGGCGACCTGGCCCGCGGGCAGGGGCGGCGTGAAGTCCTTCTGGGGACCGTGCCACGGCCCGGTGGGCGAGCAGGCCCAGTACGAGGTCACGGCGGCGAGCCCCTTCGTCCCGGCGGCCATGGTGAACAGCACGTACGTCCCGTCCTGCCGTACGACGGAGAAGGCGCTGCCCACCCCGGTGCGCCGTCCGTCCCCGAGCACCGGACGCGGGCGGGCGCCGGTCGTCCAGGCCGAGCCGTCCCAGTACTCCCAGGCGCCCGGCTCCGCGAGCGCGCCCTCCGGCGCCCGGGCGACATACGCCGACGACGCGGAACGGGACGCGGCCTGGCCGTCGTCGCCCCCGAAGACGTACGTCCACTCGCCGTCCTCGACCAGCGTCGTGCCGAACAGCACCCGCCGGGACGGGTCCTTGACCCGCTGCTCGTCGAGGACCTTCGTGATCGACTCGACACGCAGGTCGGGCAGCGAGAGCGTGGCGACCTCGGTGGCGGTCGGGACACCGTAGATCCAGGGGTACTGGCCGGCCGTGCGCACCCACAGCAGTACCCGGACGACCTGTTCGTCCGAGCCGGGGGAGCGGGGTTCGACGCGGGCCGCGACCGGCCAGCGCCACTGGTTCGGACCGGGGTCCGGGAACAGGGGCGCCGGGAGCGTGGTCTCCAGGCGGCCGTCGCGCATCAGCACCGCCGAGTTGCGCACGAGGGGAGCGGTGGTGTCGCGCCAGGCGTGCGACTCGCCGAACGGGTTGGGCGGGCCGTACACCTGGCCGAGGTAGGTGTCGGAGAACAGCCACAGCAGCCGTCCGTCGGGCAGCCGCACCGAGTGGGTGCCGTCACCGCCGGTCCAGTCGTCGCCGCGGCCGGCGTCGTCGCCGTACCGGGCGAACTCGGCGGTGAGTTGGTCGTCCGCCGACCAGGAGCCGACGGTGCGCGGAGTGCAGTCGCCGGCGTCCCGCCCGCCGCCGTCGGGAAGAGCGGTGATCAGCACGGCTCCGAGCACCAGCGCCAGCAGCAGACCGACGCCGGTGCCCGTTCGCTGTCGTGCTCGTGGGTCCTCGGGCACGGTTCGCGACGTTAGCGGCTGTCGCTCACCTGGTCCATGGGCAGCCACAGGACCGTGCCCCCGGCGGCGGCGTCCGGGCCGGTGATCTCCTCGTCGGTCAGGGCCCGGTCCCAGACCCGGACATCGTCGATGGCGCCGGTGAAGTGGGCCCGGCCGTCCACGCGCTGCCCGACGTGCACGCCGAACGGCGAGTTGCGGCTGACCGAGCCGGGCACGTCAGGTGTACCGATCGCCGTACCGTCGACGACGAGCGTGAGCCGCCCGCCGCCGCGGCGCAGGGCCAGATGATGCCACCGCCCGTCGTTGTACGCGCCGCTCGTGCTCACCCACGCCGTCCGTACGGTCCTCGCGCCCGCCCGCACGGTGATCAGCCCACGCACCCGGCCGCTCGCGGGCTCCCCGCGCAGCCAGACCTGCGGCTGCCCCGTGCCCACACCGCCCATCCACAGCAGCGGCTGCTCCCCGGTCGTGGCCCTGTACCGGAACCACAGGGACGCGGTGAAGTCCTTCGTGCCGAGCGGGAGTTCCTCGCGATAGGGCAGGTGTACGGCGTCGTCGGCGCCGTCGAACTCCAGGGCGCCGCCGATGACCCCGGCCGTCTCGCGGGCGCCGCCGAGCACCGCCGCGCGCGGGGCGAGGGGAGCGAGGTCGGCGGTGGTCGGGTCGGGGCCGCGGCGCGGGGCCAGCCGGTCCGCGGTGAAGCGGACGAAGCGGATCTCGTCGCGCGCGTCGACCGCCCCGCCCTCGTACAGCAGGCCCACCGTGCCCTCGTCGGCGTGTGCCAGGTCGGAGTAGCCGGACCAGTCCGTGGTGACGACCGTGCCGCGGTCGACGGTGTCCCAGGTGCGCCCGCCGTCGTAGGAGGAGCGGATCATCATCGTGCGGCGGCGGTCGGGGTCCCCAGGGCAGGACAGCAGGATGCGCTCGCCGAGGTCGAGGGTGGCGCACTGCACCTGCGGTGCGTACAGGTCCGGGAGAGCCCGGAACGGCGAGCCGAAGCTGTCACCGCCGTCGAGGCTGACGGCCTGGGTGCGGTGGCCGAGGTCGCTGCCGTCCTGTTCGCGGGCACTGACGAGGAGGGAGCCGTCGGTGCGCTCGGTGAGCGTCACCTCGGAGGGCTTCTGCCGGAAGGTGCCGTCGGCGGCGACCGGCCAGGAATCGGTGGCGCCGACCCTCCAGTGCTCGCCGCCGTCGTCGCTCACGACGAGCGCCGCGTGACCGGCGGTGACCCTCCCCCAGCCTCCGGCCGGGGGGACCCCCATCTCGCTGCGCTCGCCGTCCCACGTCTCGGCGTTGACCCCGAACACCAGCCGCCCGGCATGGTGTCCGTGGCTGAGCTGGATGCCGTGCACGGGGCCCGTGGCGAACCAGGAGTTCCACCGCGGGGGCAGGATCTCCGCGCTCAGGTCGCGGGGCGCGGACCAGGTGAGGCCGTCGTCGTCGCTGTACTGGAGGTGCGGGACGCGGTCGCAGGGCACCCGGCAATTCCCGCTGTCCGTACGGCCCGTGTTGTACGTCTCGGCCAGCAGGACCCGGCCCGTTGCGCGGTCCACGACCGGGGCCGGGTTGCCGTGGGTGGCGCCCGCGCCCTCGCTGACCACCTGGAGAGGACCCCAGGTACGGCCGCCGTCCGTGGAGCGCTTGAGGACGATGTCGATGTCTCCGGCGTCTCCGCAGTCGAGGACCCGGCCCTCGGCGAACGCGAGAAGGGTGCCGCCGGTGGTCCGGACGATCGCCGGGATGCGGAAGCAGGCGTAACCGGGGTCCCGGTCCGCCCTGAAGAGAATCTGCTGCTCGAACCCCGGCGCGGCGGACGGAGGTTGGGCCTGAGCGGGGCTCGGCAGGGCGACCAGCGCGGCGACGGTGGACACGGCGGTCAGAAAGGATCTCGGACCTGCGCGACTCGACGGCACGGGCGAATCCGCCCTTTCATTGTCGTACATCCGGAAATATGACCTTCAGGTCACGGACGGTAGTTCCGCACCCCGCGCCCCACAAGAACCGTGCGCGTGTCCCGTCACGGATGGAGTACGACTTTTCCGAGGTTGCGCCGCGACTCGATCACCTCGTGCGCCTTCGCCGCGTCCTCCAGGGCGAACTCCCCGTGCACGACGGGCCGCAGGTCGCCGTCCAGGAACATCCGCCACAGCTCCCGCCGCCACCGCTCGTACAACTCCGGCCGCTCACGGGCGATCCGCGCCATCTGGAGGCCCGTCACGGACTTGGCGCCGACGAGGAGGTCATACGCCTGGATCGTCCCGCCGCCCGAGCTGTACGCCACCAGCCGCCCGCCCGGGGCCAGGGCGGCGAGCGCCGGAGTGAGCAGCTCGCCGCCGACCGCGTCGAGGACGTAGTCGACGGAGTCTCCCCAACTGCCGTCCGTGTACAGGGTGGTGGCGTCGGCGCCGAGTGAGCGCACGAAGTCCGTCTTGGCCGGGTCGGAGACGGCGCCCACGACACGGGAGGCGCCGCGGGTCCGCGCGAGCTGCACGGCGAGGTGGCCGACCCCGCTCGCCGCCGCCGTGATCAGCGCCGTCTCTCCCGGCTCGGGGTGTGCCGCCTCCAGCGCGCCGAGCGCGACCAGCCCGCTGCGGACCAGCGCGACCGCGTCGGTCGCCGAGGCTCCGTCGGGGATCGGGGAGGCCATGGCCTCGTGCAGCAGTGCGAAGTCGGCGTAACCGTGGCCGAAGCACAGGCCCGTGACGCGTTCACCGGGTCGGAAGCGGGTGACCCCGGCGCCGACGGTCACCACCGCACCGGCGAGCTCGCCCCCGAGCGGCACCGGCTCCGCGGCCTCGGTGACCTTGCGGACGACGGGGAGGGTGACACCCACCGCCTCGCAGCGCACGAGGAGCTCGCCGGGGCCCGGCTCGGGGACGGGCGCCTCCTCCAAGAACAGCGGGCCACCCGTGGACCCGTAACGGACGCGACGCATCGACCGGACCTCCCGTGAATTCATTGGTTGCCCCAACGATAAGTGGACGATCGTTGGGAAGTCCAATGAATAGTGGCTAGGCTGGCCCCATGGCCGAAGCATCCCTGCCCGCGATCCGCTCCCTCCCCAGCTGGCTCCTCGGCCGCGCCGCCGCCCGCGGCCGGGCTCTGGTGGCCGAGGCGCTCGCCGCCGAGGGCATGAAGATGTGGCACCACGTGGTGCTCTCCGCCGTCCGTGACCTCGCCCCCGTCGCTCAGGCCGACCTCGGCCGCGGGGTGCGGCTCGACCCCAAGGACCTGGTCGGCATCCTGAACGACCTCCAGTCCGCAGGTCTCGTCCTGCGCGAACCGGACCCCACCGACCGCCGCAAGAACGCGGTGTCCCTCACGGACGAGGGGGCACGGCTGCTGAAACGCTGCGAGAAGGTGGCCCGGGAGGCCAACGACGAGCTGCTGGCCCCCCTCTCGGCGGCCGAACGGGCCCAGTTCATGAGCCTGTTGATCCGGATCTCCGGTACGCAGGGCTGATGACGGATAACGTTCCGTCATGACTGGACCCCTAGCGCTCGATGCCGCGCGCAGCGCCCTCGTACTCGTCGATCTGATGGACCGGATCGTGGCGCTGCCCCTGGAACCCCGCAAAGGCACCGAAGTCCTCGCCGCCGCCGAGAAGCTGGCGACCGCCTTCCGCAGCGCCGGCGCACCCGTCGTGCTCGTGCGCGTCGAGCGGCCCGGAGTCGCCGATCAGCCACCCGGCAGCGGGCTGGTGCCCGGCCTCGCCCGGCACGGCGACATCGAGATCGTGAAGCGGACCATCGGCGCCTTCTAGGGCACGGACCTGGACCCGCGCCTTCGTGAACTCGGCGTCACCACGCTGGTGTTCGGCGGGATCGCCACCAACCTCGGCGTCGAGTCCACCGCCCGCGCCGCCCTCGACCTCGGCTACGACCTCGTCTTCGTGGAGGACGCCATGGCCGCCTTCACCGCCGCCGAGCACGAGGCCTCGGCACGGCTCGACTTCCCGCGCCTGGGCACGGTGGCGACGGTGGACCAGGTGCGCTTCGTGGCGGGCTGAACGCGCTCGAACCAGTGGTCAGCTCCGGGGGGCCGTTGTGGCTTCCAGGGCGAGCCGGTGTTCT
>NZ_KQ948668.1 GCF_001514145.1 Streptomyces canus | reverse complement strand
GGCGGCCACCGCGTCGACGTTGGACTTGTCGACGAAGGCCGGGCCGGTCAGCACCGGCTGCTCGCCACCGCCCATGTAGTTGCCGTTGTTCTTGTAGAGCCACAGCGAGTCGATGGCCAGGTAGCCCTGGAGGTAGGGCTGCTGGTCGACGGCGAACTCGATGGTGCCCTTGCTGATGGCGCCCGTCAGGTCCTTGTTGAGGTCGAACGTGGCGATCTTGGCCTTGCTGCCCGCGTCGGACGCCGACTGCACCGCGGTCAGCGCGAAGGGCGCACCGAGGGTGACGACGTAGTCGATGGACTTGTCCTGCGTGAGCTTGGCGGTGATCGTCGACTTCACGGACGGCATGTCGGTGCCGTTGACGTTCAGCGTCTGCAGCTTGCCGGTGAAGGTCTTCTTCACACCGTCGCAGCGCTGGGTCAGGCCGATGTTGCCCTGCTCCTGGATGACACAGACGGCGTTCTTGGCGCCGGCCTCGTTCAGCCGCTTGCCGAGTGCCTCGCCGGCCACGGACTCGTCCTGGCCGAAGAACTCCATCAGGCCGAGCTTCTGCCAGTCGCTGACACCGGAGTTGAGGCCCACGACGGGTATGCCGGCCGCCTTCGCCTTGGCCACGACGTCCTTGAGGGCGTCCGGCTTGGCGAGGGTGATCGCGATGCCGTCGACCTTCTGGTCGATGGCGTTCTGGACCAGGTTGGCCTGGTTGGCCGCGCTCGGGTCGGCCGAGTAGACCAACTTGACGTTGTCCTTGTTGGCGGCGGCCTGGGCGCCCTTGCGGACGATGTCCCAGAAGGTGTCGCCGGGCGACTGGTGGGTCACCAGCGCGATGGTCATCCGGGGGGTGGTTGCCTTGCCCGCGGAGGCGCCGTCCGCGCTCTCCTCGGACTTCTTGCCGCCCGAGCTGCTGGAGCAGCCGGCGAGCGTCAGGGCCGCGGCCGCAGCCAGGGCCACGGCGGGAGCGAATCTCCGCGAACGGGAGAGAGAAGAGCGGTCCATCTTTCCTTGCACCTCACTGTGCGACGGGGAGAACGTCGGGAAAGGGGGTGGGATTCATGGCCCGGGACCTCGGGAGTTCCGGGTCGAGTGCCGCGACATCACGGCAGTTGCGTTGGGACGGAATCCAATCCCCGAGCGCGCCCGCTGTCAATACTTTGTTAAGACATCATTTCACAAGCAGGTCCGAATGTAAGTACAAACTATTGACAGCGTCACCCTTCGAGTCCTACACCTGGGGATGCAGCGGGCCCGTAGGGCCCGCCCGTCCCCAGGTCGGATCGAGGAGCGTCGCGCATGGTCGAGCCAGTCCAGCAGTTCGACGTGATCAGTATGGGCCGTATCGGAGTTGATCTCTACCCGCAGCAGTCAGGGGTGCCTCTGGCGCAGGTCCAGTCCTTCGGCAAGTTCCTCGGCGGGTCGGCCGCCAACGTCGCGGTCGCCGCGTCCCGGCTCGGCCGCTCCACCGCGGTCATCACCCGCACCGGAGCGGACCCCTTCGGTACGTATCTCCATCAGACCCTCACGGAGTTCGGCGTCGACAACCGCTGGGTGACTCCCGTGGCGGCCTACCCGACGCCGGTCACCTTCTGCGAGATCTTCCCGCCGGACGACTTCCCGCTGTACTTCTACCGCCGTCCCAAGGCTCCCGACCTGGAGATACACACCGACGAGCTCGACTACTTCGCCATCCGCGCCGCCCGGATCTTCTGGATCACCGGCACGGGTCTGAGCGAGGAACCGAGCCGCTCGGCCACGCTCGCCGCCCTGAAGTGCCGCGACCGGGCGGGCACCACGGTCTTCGACCTCGACTGGCGGCCCGAGCTGTGGAGCGAGACGGCCTGGGCCGACCCCGACGAAGCCCGCCCGTACTACGCCGAGGCCCTGCGGCACGCGACCGTCGCAGTCGGCAACCTCGACGAGTGCGAGATCGCCACCGGGGAGCGTGAACCCCGGGCGTGCGCCGAGGCCCTGCTGGCGGCCGGCGTTGAGCTCGCCGTCGTGAAGCAGGGCCCGAAGGGCGTCCTCGCCGTGCACCGCGACGGCACGACGGCCGAGGTCCCGCCGGTCCCGGTCGAGGTGGTCAACGGCCTCGGTGCCGGCGACGCGTTCGGAGGCTCGCTGTGCCACGGGCTGCTGTCCGGCTGGGAGCTGGAGCGGACCGTCCGGTACGCCAACGCGGCCGGCGCGCATGTCGCCGCCCGCCTCGCCTGCTCCTCCGCGATGCCGACGCAGGCGGAGGTCGACGGTCTCCTGAACGGCGTCGCGCCGTGACCGGCCCGTCCGCCGGCGGCTTCGCGCACGGGCCACGGGATCGCCGTACGACGATCCCGGCACCCGGCTGCGAACGGTTCCCGGCCCGTGGCCGAGCCCAGCCACTCCCTGTACCACCCCGACATCGCCGCGGGCCCGGCTGATCCGCGCCCACCCCGACCAGCCCACCGCACCCTGCCTCCCCCTCTACCCGGCACCGGAGAAGTCCTGATGAGCAGCACCACCCGCCTGACCGTCGCCCAAGCCCTCGTGCGGTTCCTGTCCGTCCAGTACACGGAGCGGGACGGCCTGCGGCACCGGCTGATCGCCGGGACCTGGGGCATCTTCGGCCACGGCAACGTGGCCGGCATCGGGCAGGCCCTCCTGGAGGCCGGTGAGGACGCGATGCCGTTCCACCAGGGCCGCAACGAGCAGGCGATGGTCCACGCGGCCGTCGGCCACGCCCGCCAGCTGAACCGACTGTCGGCCCAGGCGGTCACGACGTCGATCGGCCCGGGTGCCACGAACCTGGTCACCGGCGCGGCCCTGGCGACGATCAACCGCCTCCCGGTCCTGCTCCTGCCCGGCGACTACTTCGCCACCCGCGCCGCCGACCCGCTCCTGCAGCAGCTGGAGCATCCGACGGAGGCGGACGTGTCGGTGAACGACACCCTGCGCCCGGTGTCCCGCTACTTCGACCGCATCCACCGCCCCGAGGCCCTGATCCCCGCCGCCCTCCAGGCCATGCGGGTCCTCGCCGACCCTGCCGAGACCGGCGCGGTCACCCTCGCCCTCCCGCAGGACGTGCAGGCGGAGGCGTACGACTGGCCGGAGGAGTTCTTCGCCGAGCGGGTGTGGCGGGTACGGCGTCCCGCACCCGACCCACTGGAGCTGGCGGAGGCGGTGCGGGCGATCCTGGGGGCCGCGCGCCCGCTGATCGTGGCGGGCGGAGGGGTCCACCACAGTGAGGCCGAGGAGGCGTTGAAGGCCTTCGCGAACGCCACCGGCATCCCCGTCACGTCCACCCAGGCGGGCAAGGGCTCGCTGCGCCACGACCACCCCGCCGACGTGGGCGGCATCGGCCACACCGGTACGGCGGTCGCCGACGACCTCGCGCGCACCGCGGACCTGGTCATCGGGGTGGGCACGCGCTACTCCGACTTCACCACCGCCTCCGGCACCCTCTTCCAGAACCCGGACGTCCAATTCCTCAACCTGAACATCACCTCCTTCGACGCCCACAAGCTGGCCGCGCGGACGGTCGTGTGCGATGCGCGGGCGGGTCTGGAGGCGCTCGCGTCGGCGCTGGGGGGCCACCGCGTGAACGCGGCCTACGAGGCCGAGTACCGGGCGGGCAAGGAACGCTGGGAGCGGGAAGTGACCCGGGCCTTCGAAGCCGCGGACGAGAACGCGGTACCCACCCAGACCCAGCTGCTGGGCGCGCTGGACGCGGTCGTCGGCGACGAGGACGTGGTGATCAACGCGGCCGGCTCGCTCCCCGGCGACCTGCACAAACTGTGGCGGGCCCGCAGCCCCCGCCAGTACCACCTGGAGTACGGCTACTCCTGCATGGGCTACGAGATCCCGGCCGCGATCGGCGTGCAGCAGGCGACCCCGGACACCCCGGTGTGGGCGCTGGTCGGCGACGGCACCTACCTGATGATGCCGACGGAACTCGTCACCGCCGTCCAGGAGGGCCTGCCGATCAACCTGGTCCTCATCCAGAACCACGGCTACGCCTCGATCGGCGGCCTGTCGGAGTCGGTGGGCGGCGAGCGGTTCGGCACGGCCTACCGCTACCGGGCGGCCGACGGCACCTTCAGCGGCGCCCCGCTGCCGGTCGACCTGGCCGCGAACGCGGCGAGCCTCGGCATGGACGTGCTGCGCGCCAAGACCGTACGGGAGCTGCGCGAGGCCCTCGCCACCGCCCGTGCCTCGGACCGGCCGACCTGCGTCCACGTCGAGACGGACACCGCGACCCCGACCGCTCCCCCTGCAGCGGCCTGGTGGGACGTGCCGGTGGCGGAGACGGCGTCGCGCGAGGCCGCCGTAGCGGCGAGGACGGAGTACGACCGTCAGGCAGCCGCTCGCCGCACCCACCTCTGACAACCCGCCCCCGACCCTTTGAGGGAGGTACCCCCATGGCGAAGCCCCGCGACACCTCACGTGCCGCGACCGCCCCCGCGCTCGACTGCCTGGACTTCGCCCTGGACCGGGGCAGTCCGGTGCCGCTGTACTACCAGCTCGCCCGGCAGCTGGAGGAGGCGATCGAGCACGGGAAGCTCGCCCCGGGAAACCTCCTGGGCAACGAGATCGACCTCTCGATCCGCCTCGGCCTGTCCCGCCCGACCGTCCGCCAGGCCATCCAGACCCTGGTGGAGAAGGGCCTGCTGGTCCGCCGGCGCGGGGTGGGCACGCAGGTGGTGCACAGCCAGGTCAAGCGCCCCCTGGAACTCAGCAGCCTCTACGACGACCTGGAGGCGGCCGGGCAGGGTCCGGCCACCCGGGTGGTCCGCAACGAGACCGTCCTGGCCTCGGCGGACGTGGCGGCGGCACTGGCGGTCCCGGAGGGCAGCGAGGTCACGGCGCTCGGGCGCCTGCGCCTGACCCACGGCCAGCCGGTGGCCCTCCTCTGCAACTACCTGCCCACCGGCCTCCTCCACCTCGACAGCGACCGTCTGGAGGCCACCGGGCTCTACCGCATGCTGCGCACCGCCGGCATCACCCTGCACAGCGCCCGCCAGACGATCAGTGCCCGCTCCGCCACCGCGGACGAGGCCGCCCGCCTCGACGAACAGGCGGGCGCGGCGGTCCTGACCATGCAACGCACCGCCTACGACGACACCGGCCGCCCGGTCGAATACGGCACCCACATCTACCGGGCGTCGCGGTACGCCTTCGACTTCCGGCTGCTGGTCAGACCCTGAACCGGGCAGCAGGATCAGTGCGCCGAGTCCAGCCGCGCCCGCTGCTCTCCCGTGAGCTCCAGATCCATCGCCGCCAGGTTCTCCTCCAGCTGGGCCACGGACGACGTCCCGACCAGCGGAATGATCGGCAGGTCGCCGCCTGCCTGCCAGGACAGGACGACCTGGTTGACGGTCGCGCCCGTCTCCTTCGCCACCTCGGTCAGAGCCTTCAGACGAGCCGGCGTGCCCGCGTGGTCGAAGTCGGCGGGGAGACGGTCCGGGTGGGTGTAGGCGCCCTTCAGGAGGGGTGAGTACGCGACCAGGGTGAGGCCGGGCTCCGCGCGCAGATAGCTCAACAGGTCCGCGCCCGCGTGGCCGAGGCTGCCGTCGGGGAAGAGGGGATCCGGGACGTCGGTGCGGGGGCGCAGGTGGCTGTGGGCGTACTGGAGGACCTCGTAGCCGGGAAGACCGGCCGCGGCCGCCAGGGCGCGGGCACGCTCCACCCGCCACGCGGCGTGGTTGCTCACGCCCAGCAGGCCCACCGTGCCCTCGGCGACCAGTTCGGCGAATCCCTCCACCGTTTCCTGGAGCGGGACCCGGTGATCCTCGATGTGCGTGTAGAGCAGGTCCAGCTTCGCCACGCCCAGGCGTTCCCGGCTGCGTTCCGCGGACTCCCGGATCACCTTCGCCGACAGTCCCTCCGCGTTGTCGACGTAGCTCGTGCCGGGCGCCAGGGGCCGGGCGCCGAGCTTCGTGGCGAAGACGATCTCGTCTCCGACGCCGCGGCTGCGCCGCCACCGGCCGAGCAGTTCCTCGCTCTGGCCGCCCTGGCCGCCGTCCTCCCAGAAGGCGTAGTTGTCGGACGTGTCGATGAAGTTGCCGCCGGCCTCCACATAGCGGTCGAGGACGGCGAACGAGGTCTCCTCGTCGGTCCGTGAGCCGAACAGCATCGCGCCGAGCGCGAGGACACTGACCTCGCGGCGGGTCGCCGGGTCGGCGCCGATGGTGCGGTACTTCATGATGATTTCCTCCCGTGTGTACCCGTCTTCGGGGCACACCCGGGAGTCTTCATCTTGAAGCGCACTTCAAGTCAAGGGCCCGCGTGCTCACTTGGCGAACGGGCCCTCCAGGGCCGCCCATTGGAGCAGCATGATGGTCTTGGCGTCGGCGATCTCCCCGGTACGGATCATCTCCAGGGCCCTGCGGAAGGGCAGTTCGAGGATCTCGATGTCCTCGCCCTCCTCGTCGAGGCCGCCGCCCTCGTGCGTGCGGGTCGACGGGGCGTACTCGGCGGCGTAGAAGCTGACGCGCTCGGTGACCGAACCGGGGCTCATGTAGACGTCGAAGACGTGCCGGACCTCGCCGATGGTGTGCCCGGTCTCCTCGACGACCTCGCGCCGCACGGCGATCTCGGGGTGCTCGTCATCGTCGTCGAGCAGGCCGCCGGGCGTCTCGATCAGCAGCCCGTCGGGGTGTCCGTTGACATACACCGGGAAGCGGAACTGACGGGTGAGCAGGACGGTTTCACGTTCCGTGTCGTACAGCAGCATGGTGGCGCCGTTGCCACGGTCGTGGGTCTCGCGCTGCTGAGTGCTCCAGCTCCCGTCGGCGTGCTGGATGTCGAAGGTCGTGGCCCGCTCGACGTACCAGTGACTGGACAGCAGTTTCACGTCGCGGACCTTGACGCGCGGGTTGCCGGTCAGGTTCAGGCCGGTGCGGTCGAGTCCGGTGCGGCCCCGGCTGTCGGGAGTGTCGATGCCCTCGGTCATCGGACACCTGCCGGCCGGGAGGAGGTGCAGGAGAAGTGCGAGTTGGTCATGACCGCTTCTACCATTCCGGGGCGGGCCGCGTCGCGCACGGCACCCCTTCCCCGGCGGGCCCAGCGCTGCTTAGCGTGCTCGTATGGATCATCCGTCGCAGCCGTCCATACGGCACTTCGACCACTGCCCCTGGCTCTTCGCCGACGAGGCGACCGAAGAACAGCGCGCCGCGCAGCGGGAGGTGCAGCGGGCCGTCGGCGGCGACACCGGGATCGGGGAGCGGTGTTACGTCGCCGAGTCCGCGGCGGTGTTCCCGGACCGGCTGCGGCTGGGCGACGACTCGTACATCGCCGCGCACGCCTATGTCACCGGGGAGCTGGACACCGGCTCCCACTGCACGCTCAACCCCTTCACCACGGTGCGCGGTGACGTCGTCCTCGGTCATGGCGTACGCATCGGTGCCCACACCTCACTGCTCGGCTTCAACCACTCCATGGCTCCCGACCGGCCCGTCTTCCGCCAGCCGCTCACCAGCCGGGGCATCCGCGTCGGCGACGACGTCTGGATCGGCTCGCAGGTGATCGTCGTGGACGGCGTGACCATCGGCGATCACTGTGTGATCGGGGCGGGCGCGGTGGTCACGAGAAGCCTGCCGGCGTGGTCGGTGGCGGCGGGGAATCCCGCGCGGGTGTTGCGGGACCGGCGGGAGGTGCGGGGGACGGGGACGGCGGAGGTGGATCCGGCTGCGGCTGGGGCTGCGGCTGCGGCTGCGGCTGCGGCTGCGGCTGCGGCTGCGGCTGCGGCTGCGGCTGCGGCTGCGGCTGCGGCTGCGCCAGGGATACGTCCGGATGACGGCCGTACGCCGACGAACCGCCCGGCGCCCGACGCCGCGCCCGGGGCGGCAGCTGGCGATCCGGAGCCGACGCCGCACGATCGGCGGGCGGTGCAGGTGGCGGGGGCAGCGGGCGCCGAGGCGACTGCGGGTGCTGACGTGGCGGGTCTTTCAGGGATACGGCCAGGGGGCGACCGTACGCCTACCAGCCGCCCCGCACCCGACCCCCGCACAGCCACCCTGGCTGCCTTCGCCGACACCGCCCGGGATCAAGCCGCCGGACTCCTCGACCGTTGCTGGGACGGTGAGCGGTACGTCGATCGGCCCGGCGCCGCTCCCACCGTGCGGGCTCACTGCGACGCCGTGGAGATCGCCGACCTGCTGCTCGGGGTGGCACCGGAGCACTTGTCCACCGAAGAGCACATCGGGCGGCTGAGCGGGCTGCAGGATCCGAAGAGCGGTCTCGTGCCGGAGTTCGGCGAGCCGCTGCCGGTGGCGGACGCCGACGGGTTCATCGGGGAGGGAGCGGCGCTCTACCACGTGCTGTGCGTGGGCTACGCCCTCGATCTGCTGGGCCCCAGCCTCCCCCATCCGGTGCGCGGCGTACGGGACATGACGGCACGCCAACTCGTTGTACGACTGGATGCGTTGCCCTGGCGCACGGGTGCGTGGGGCGCAGGCGCCTGGGTCGACAGCCTTGCTACTGCCGCCCATTGGAACCTGCGGCACGACGACGACGGCGACAACGGCCCCGGGACGCCGGAGTCGCTGTTCGGCTGGCTGCTGACCAGGGCCGATCCCTGGACCGGAATGTGGGGCAGCCCCTCTGCCGAGGAGGGACGGCTCCAGGTGGTCAACGGCTACTACCGGCTGACGCGGGGCTCGTTCGCGCAGTTCGGGCTGCCGGTGCCGTATCCGGAACGGGTCGTGGACGCGGTCCTGGACCACGCGCGCGACGCCCGGCATTTCGGCTCCGGCCGGGAGAACGCCTGCAATGTGCTCGATGTCGCCCACCCCCTGTGGCTGTGCATCCAGCAGCTCGGGCGGGGTGCCGACGGCTACCGCTCCGGCGAGATCGACGACTGGGCCGAGCGGCAGCTGGCCACGGTCCTGCCGCGCTGGCAGGACGGCCGGGGCTTCGGTTTCGGCCCGGGCGCCGCCGGCCCCGGACCCGAGCCCGGGCTCCAGGGGACGGAGATGTGGCTGGCCATCGTCTGGTACCTCGCCGACCTGCTGGGCCGCTCCGGCGAACTGGGTTACCGCCCCCGCGGCATCCACCGCCCAGAACCGGCCCGACAGGGAATCGCGGGCCTGAGCTGAGCCGACGGGACGCCGGGGCCCCGGCCGATCGACGGAACATCAGCATCCCGTCCGTCCCAACGGAACATGGGCCCCTAGCCGACCAGCACGGCATATCGCGGGCCCGGCCGACCCGTCAGGGCCCCAGAGTCTGGCAACCCACCGGGCCCCGGTGCCGAGCCGACCCGACAGCGCCTCGAAGCCGACCGATTCCGACGGGCGCCGGAATCCCCGGGACACCGGCCCACCCGGTAGGACATCAGCCCCGCCCCCACCGATCCGACTGACCCGACTGAACTCCCCCGCAGCCCGCCGGACCCACCGGACGAGGGCGTGGCCGTCACCGGTAGGTGATGCCCGACGCGCTGTACCGGCAGTGCGTGCCGTCCGCCCCGGTGCCCAGTGAGGACGGTTCGGCGCCCGACGCATTGCCCTGGAAGCGTTCGCAGACGGTGATCTTCCTGCCGCTGTCCCCGACGATGGTCACGCCCGAGAGGGTGGCCGTGTCCCCGTAGTTGGCGTTGACGCCCACGATGTCCTTGCCGGGCCCGGTGACCTTCACATTGCTGATGACGACATGGCGTTCGTACTGCGTCCTGCAGTTGCCGCACGAACGATAGAGCTTGCCGAAGTCGGCGACCTGGAAGTTCCTGATGGTCAGGGTTCCGGCGCCGTTGTGCTGGAAGACCTTGTCGTCCGCCTTCTGCGCACCGCCGCCGTCGACGACGTACGTCGCGGAGGCCGACGTGCCCTTGAAGGTCGCCGCGTCCTCGCCGACGTCCTGCCACCACACGTTCTGCAGGGTGCAACTGCCCAGGCAGTGCACGCCGTCGGCGGCCGGAGAGCCGAGGATGACGTTCTTCAGCGTCGCCCCGTCGGCGAGTTCGAAGAGCGGGCCCTGGTCCTCGTCCTGGCTGTCGCTGCCGAGGCCGCCCGAGCCGTAGAAGCGCTTGAGGGTGCCGTCGTAGGTGCCGGAGACCTCGATGGTGGTGGCGACCGCCTTATCACCGGTGGCCGTGGGCCAGGCCGCGAATCCGGCGGCGGACGTGGGCGGCGCGGGTGGGGAGGCGCTCTTCCTCGCCGATGCGGAGGCGCTCGGGGAGGCCGACGTCTTTGAAGCCGACGGAGATACGGACGGAGACGGGGATGCGGAGGACGACGGGGAAGGGGACGCGGTCATGGGCGGCGGGGACGCCGTCCCCGTGGCACCGCCCAGCCGGTAGGTGCCCGCGCGCGGCCCGGAGGGGGACGTCGTCAGCAGCACACCGCCGATGACGGCACCGCCGACCAGGATCGTGGCCAGCGTGCCGATCAGGAGGCCTCGGCGGCGGGAGGGCTTCTTGCGATGCGGCTTACGCGCGGTTCCTCTGGTGCCCATGTGGTGACTCTCGTTCGCGAATCGGGACGTTCGGCAGAGGCAGTGGGGGTGCGCTCCTGCCCCACTAGTCGCCGCCCGCCACGCAGGGGTTGCCGTCGATCCGCGAGAAAGTCGATCATTCCCCGGTAGGGGATCTCGCCGGCGTGGATCGCCTCGGCACGGTCGGCCGCCGCCTCCAGGGCTCGGCGGGCGAACGCGATGTAGGCGGGGTTCTCGGCGAACGGCTGCCATGGGTCAGGGGCGTTCGGTGCCTGGACGAGCCTGTGCTGCCGGTCCAGTTCGGACAGCCGGGCCTCTTCGGCCGGGACGAGACCGACGACGGCGATCTCGTCCGCGACGATGGGGCCCATGCCCTGCGAGACGCTCCACGACAGCGTGCAGGGTGTCCTCGCCCGCGAGCCGCGCGACCGCGATCAGCGCATGCAGCTGGTTCATGGTGTTCTTGGCCAGGAGGGTCTCGACCAGGGTCCGGACCGGGGTGGAGACGTCCGGGCAGCGGGCCGGTGCACTGCTCCAGCGCCTGCACGCCCTGTGTGAGGTCCACCCAGACGCGCTCCTCGCTCCGCTCCACGAGCACCTCGAACATCCGGCGGCACGCGTCGGGTGTGTAGCGCGGCCGGCGGTCCCCGGCGGCGTGCTCGATCGCGTGCGCGACTCTCGTCGACCTTTCCGCCGCGGCAGCTCGGCGTACGGGACCTCGATCTCGAATCCCGGCTCGGTCAGCGCACGCATCAGCCGCCCTGCGAGGCCCGTCTCCTGGGTGTTGTGGAGCATGGTCGGATCATGGCAGCCGCCACTGACAACGCCGGAGCGCTCGCCAGCGGCGGCTGACCGGGAACGGCACTCGGTTCAGGAGATCTCGAAGGCACCGAGATCCGGTGCCTGCCCCTTGTACGGCAGCCCGACGTTCACGCCTTTGTCGATCAAGGTGCTGTTGGCCGTGGGACGGAGGTTGGACAGCACGGGCAGGCTCCCGTCGGCCTGGCGCGACGCGTCCCAGCCGGACGTCGACACGCTCTGGAACTGCGCGTCCGACAGGGCGACGCCCAGGCTCCACGAGTTGTTCGCGGCACTCGTGCCGGTCATGTTCGACGTCAACGTGCCGGTGTAGGCGAGGTTGTTGCGCAGGTTGCCCCGGCCGACGTCGGCTCCGCCGGAGTCGACTCCCAGCATGTTGAAGTCGGGGTGATTGCCGTAACCGGTGTTGTTGAAGTAGTCGTTGGCGACCGGGTGGTGGTTGGCGTAGAAGCCGGACGCCCTGTTGAGGAAGGCCACCGACGTGCGGACGGTGTGCTTGACGGCGCCGGCGTCGTAGTCGCCGCCGTAGCCTCCCGCCTTGAAGCCGGTGCCGTTGCCGGCCGCGGTGGTCGTTCCCGGCATGTACCCGTTGCGCCACGCCCAGGAGTTCTCGATGGTCACGGACGAGTAGGCGCTGATGAGGTCGAAGCCGTCGTCGGCGTTCCACCACGCGCGGCACCCCCGGAACACGTTCCCGGGATTACCCGCCGAGATGTGCGCGCCGAACCCGTCGGCGTTCTCCCCAGCCCCGTTGGAGGAGTTGGTGTCGTAGTTGTCGTGCGCGTCGGAGTTGAGGACGAGGTTGTTGCCGCCGTTCTGGATGAACAGGCCGGGCCCCATGTGGTGGTGGGTGTTGATCTGCTCGAAGGTGTTGTTGCTGCCCGAGATCCAGATCCCCCAGGACTCGTGGTTGAGGTTGTTGTTCTGGCGGACCCCGGTGACCTCCAGGCCCTTGAGGTGGATCCAGCTCCCGGTGACGTCAAAGCCCTTGATGCGGCAGTCGTCCGTCATGCCCGAGAAGGTGAAGACGGGCTTCTCTCCCGGGTAGGCCCAGTAGCGGATCGGGCTTCCCGAACTGCCGCTCTTGTTCAGGGTGATGGCGTCGACCCTGGCCGTCTGGCTGGTACAGCTGCTGTTCGCGCGGGTGTAGCGGTAGGTGCCGCCCCGGAAGTACACGATGTCACCCGGCTGGGCCACGGCCTGCGCATGGGCGATCGTCGCCCAGGGAGCGGCCTGCGTGCCCGCGGCACTGTCGTTGCCACCTGGGGCCACGTAATAGGTGGCCGCCGCCGCGGTGTTGCTCACGGCCGCCGAACCGGCGGGGGTGGCGAAGGGGCTCAGGGTGACCGCCGAGATCAGCAGGGCACGCCCGACAAACGTGGCAGAACTCATCGCTGACTCCTGGTTCACCCGTTGAGGAATCCGTCCATGGCCGCTGTGGGTCGCCGTGTGCTCTCGTCCCAGGCCGAGCTGTTGTAGTTGTTGAACGACGGGTAACCCTCGGGCTCCCAGAAGAAGGTGCCGAGGCCGCCGAAGCCCTGCAGCCCGGTGACGAACGCCCGCAGCGAGTCGCGCACCTGGGTGGGCTTGCCGACCGGCCCGCCGTACTCCACCTGCATGACTGGCTTGCCGTAACCGGACTGGATGGTCCGCATGTTGGCCAGCACGGCGGGCACGTTGCCGCCCTGCGCGTACGAGGACAGGCCTGTGATGTCCCACCTTCCGCCGTTGTCCCGGTAGGCGTTGAGGAAGTTCTGGACGCCGGCCAGGTTCTGCGGCTGCGCCAGGTGCACCAGCACCGGCGTGCTCGGGAAGACCTGCTTGGACATGTCGTACGCCGCGTTCAGCAGGCCCGTCATCTGGGCGGGGCGGCTGATGCTGCCGACCGGCTTGCAGATGCCGGAGTTGGTCTCGTTGCCGATCTTCACCCAGGCCGGTGTGACGCCGTAGTACTTGATGATGTTGCACGCGTGGTACACGTAGTCGTACATGGCGTCGAGCATCTGGCTGTAGGTCATGCTCGCCCAGGCCGCCGGCGGGTTCTGCACCCCGACCGAGTTCCAGGTGTCGCCGAAGTGGAAGCCGATGAGGACCTGCAGGCCGGCGTCCTTGGCGCGCTTCGCCAGCTGGGCCGTCTCCTCGATGGAGCAGTGCCCGTTGGCCGGATCGCTGGACGGGTTGACCCAGGTCCGCAAGCTGATCGCGGTGATGCCGTAACCCTTGAGGATGGTGAACAGGTCCTGGCGCACTCCGGCGCTGTTGTTCCAGGAGTAGCCCCGCGCCTCCATCTGCGGCAGCCAGCTGACGTCGGCGCCCTTGACGAAGGACGCGGCCTGCGCCGGGGTCGCCAGGGGTCCTGCGCCCAGGGCGAGCGCGCCTGCGCCGGCGGCTGCGCCGAGCAGGACACTGCGTCGCCGTAAGCCGGAGGGCTCGTTTCGTTCGGTGTCGGTCATGTGGGGGTTCCTCGGTTCGTCGGATCCGGTCCGTATGGCGGTCGGGGTGGGGGTGAGGCGGTGCGGAAGCCTCCCGCCGACGGACCGTGCCGCTTCCTGACCGGTACCGGGGCGGGAGCCGTCCGGAACTTCGCCTGTAGGTCGTCGCAGGCCTCTGCGAGGTTGCCGCCGTGGTGGAGGCCGTCCAGAGGCGCCGGAACACACGAAGAGGGCCCCCACAGGCTCTCGCCTGCGAAGACCCTTCGCACCGTCGGGACGACAGGATGTGAACCTGCGGCCCCTTGACCCCCAGGAGTGCGGGTCACCTGCGTTGTCGGCACATGACAGACGCAAACCGGGCGTGTGTTGTGCGTCGATAGCCCTACGGGCACCATCGCGCACACCGTGTGGTCCCCAACTGGCCCCAAGCCGATTCAGACGAGCGCCTTACACCGGCCGCCGGTGGCGCCTGACACCACGCGCCACCCCCACAGGGAACATCCCCTTTCCGGGACACCTACGCAGTCGGCAACGACCAGCCGCCCGTTGAGTCGCCGTGTACACGGATGCGGATCGCGCCCTGTGGTGCATCGTCAGTCCGCCCTGAGTGGATGCGTGAGGTTCGCTCCGGTCGCCGGGTCGAACACGTGAGCCTTGGCCATGTCGACCTGCAGCTCTACCGGTTCGCCCTCGCGGGCACGCGTGGCGGCGTCCAGGCGGGCCACGATCTGATGGGTGTCGGCGCCGGTGTCGCGCAGGCCCGAGTCCTTGGCGAGCTCCTCCAGTTCGGTGGTCGTCACGGGCCCGCCCTCCGCGGCGAAGTAGACATACGCATCGGAGCCCAGCGACTCCAGTACCTCCACGGTGGCGGTGAAGACCGGGCCTGTCCGGTCTTCACCGTGTGACAGGGCCACGTCCTCGAATGCCTCCGGTCGTAGCCCGACGATGACCTCGCGGGGCGCGTTCTGCCTGTCCAGCGCCTGCCTCGTACGGTCGTCGAGGGGCAGGTCGCCCAGGGGCGAGCGCAGGGCACCACCCTCCAGAGTGGCATTCAAAAAGTTCATCGCCGGCGAGCCGATGAAGCCCGCGACGAAGATGTTGCGCGGCAAGTCGTACAGCTCGGCAGGTGTGCCGAGCTGCTGGACCAGGCCCTGCCTCATGACCACAACACGGTCGCCGAGCGTCATCGCCTCGGTCTGGTCGTGGGTGACGTACACGGTGGTCGTGCCGAGGCTCCGCTGCAGCCGGGAGATCTGAGTGCGCATCTGTACCCGGAGTTTGGCGTCCAGGTTGGACAGCGGCTCGTCCATCAAGAACGCCTTGGGATCACGGACGATCGCCCGCCCCATGGCCACCCGCTGGCGCTGACCGCCCGAGAGGTTGGCGGGCTTGCGGTCCAGGTGATCGGTGAGGTCGAGGATCCGGGCGGCTTCCGTCACCTTGGCGTTGATGGTGTCCTTGTCCACCTTGGCCAGGCGCAGCGGGAAGCCCATGTTCTCCCGGACGTTCATGTGCGGATACAGGGCATAGCTCTGGAACACCATGGCGACGTCGCGTTCCTTGGGAGCCAGGTCGTTGACGACCCGGTCTCCGATGCGCAGGGTGCCCTCGGTGATGTCCTCAAGTCCGGCGATCATGTTCAGGGTGGTGGACTTGCCGCATCCCGACGGACCGACCAGGATCACGAACTCGCCGTCGGCGATCTCGAGGTCCACGTCCTTCACGGCGAGGGCCCCGTCGGGAAAGCGCTTGGTGACTCCCTCGAGGATGATCTCGGCCATGGTGGTGCCTCCTTGCCTTCATGCCTTCCGGGTCCGAGCACTGCGGTCGGTGTCTCGGACCGGTGGCCTGTCTGCCGCGGTCGGCCCGTTCACCCCTTGACTGCCCCGGAGGTCAGTCCGGCGACGATCCGCCGCTGGAAGAACAGGACGAAAAGGATGATCGGGATGGTGATGACCACAGCGGCGGCGGCGATCGACCCTGTGGGCTGCTGGAACTGGGAGCTCCCGGTGAAGAACGCGATCGCGGCCGGCACCGTGCGCGCGGCCTCGGTGGACGTCAGCGAGATCGCGAACAGGAAGTCGTTCCAGCAGAAGATGAACACGAGAATGGCCGTGGTGAACACGCCCGGCGCGGCCAGCGGCGCGATGACCAACCGGAAGGCCTGCGCGGGCGTCGCCCCGTCGACCTTGGCGGCCTTCTCCAGGTCCCAGGGGATCTCCCGGAAGAAAGCCGACAGGGTGTAGATCGCGAGCGGCAGGGAGAAGGTCATGTACGGGATGATCAGCCCGACCCAGGTGTCGAAGATCCCGATGATCCGCTCGATGTTGAACAGCGGTGACACCAGGGAGATCGGGGGGAACATGGCGATCAGCAGTGACATGCCGATGAGCACCCGCTTGCCGGGGAAGCGCAGCCTGGCCACCGCGTAGGCGGCCATGGTGCCCAGCGCCACCGCGATCACCGTGGCGATCAGGGCGATACCGATCGAGTTGATCAGTGCGCGGGTGAACTCGGAGGTGTCGAAGATGCCCCGGTAGTTCTCCAGGGTCCAGTCCCTGGGGATGTAGTCGCCGTCCGTGAGGGTGGAGGGATCCTTGAACGACAGCGCGGCGATCCACCACACCGGGAACAGGGCATACAGCACCACCACCACGTTCATGACACCCCATCGGGCGGCATGCGTCTTTCCCGCCGCGGCCATCAGCGCTTCACCTCCGCGCCCGGTGCTGCAGTGCCGAACAGTTTGACGAAGGCGAAGGCGATGATCCCGACGCAGATGAAGATCAGGACCGAGATCGCCGACCCGATACCCAGGTTCAGCGAGGTGAACAGGTTGTCGTACCCGAGGATCGACAGAGAGCCGGTCCCCTGGGCGCCCGCGGTCAGGATGTAGATGTTGTCGAAGATCCGGAACGCGTCCAGTGTGCGGAAGAGCAGTGCCACCAGGATGGCCGGCTTCATCAGCGGCAGCATGACCTTGGTGAACCGCTGCCAGGCGGTGGCACCGTCCACCATGGCCGCCTTCAGGGTCTCCTCGGGGACCAGGGCGAGGCCCGCGAGCAGCAGCAGGGCCATGAACGGCGTCGTCTTCCACACCTCGGCGAGGATGATCAGCCAGAGGGCGGGCCACTGCTCGGTCAGCGGAGCCTCCCCGCTGGGCAGCAACCCGGCGAGGTATCCGAGATCCGGGGTCCAGGCGTACTGCCAGGAGAAGGCGGCGACCACGGTGACGATCCCGTACGGAATGAGGACCGACGTGCGGACCACGCCGCGCCAGAAGATCGTGCGGTGCATCACCAGGGCGAGCCCCATTCCAAGGACCAGTTCGATCGCCACGGACACCGCCGTGATGAAGAGCGTGACCCAGAAGGCGTCCCACCAGAACGGGGAGGACAGCACCGCCCCGTAGTTGCTCAGGCCCACGAACTCCGCCCGTCCGGGGAAACGCAGGTCGTACCGCTGGAGGGACAGGTAGACGGCGTACCCGATGGGGTAGGCGGTCACGGCGATCATGACGACGACGGCGGGCGCGCAGAGCAGCCAGCCGAGCCGCCGCTCCTGCCGGGCGCCCTCCGACAGTGCCGCCCGGTCCGGCCCCGTCTCCTCCGTCTCCGACTCGGGAGGCGGCGGGGCTCCGGCCGCCTGCGCCCGCGTGCTCATCTCGGGCCGCCCGGGGACGAGGCCCGTGCGCTGCGGCGCCGGGGGACGAAGTGGTGCGGGAGGTGGTGGTTCACGGGATCACACCCTCGGATCGCAGGGCATCGTCGATCTGTTCCCCGATGGTGTCGACCGAGCTCACCGGTTTGATCCCGGACGGCGGAGACAGCGTGTGGGAGACCGCGATCGACACGTTCTGGTAGACCGGAGTGATCGGGCGCACGCTCGCCGCCTGCAGGGCGGCCAGCACCTGCGCGGAGAAGGGGTACTCCTTCATGAACGCGGGCTCGTCGTACAGGGCGCGCAGGGTGGGCGGCAGACCGCCCTCGAGCGCGGCGGTGAGCTGGTTCTCCCGGTTGCGCAGGCACAGCGCCGCCTCGAAGGCCAGGTCGGGGTGGCGCGAGTAGGCGCTCACCGCCAGATCGATGCCGCCGATGGTGGGCCGTGCCGGGCGGTTCGCGTCGACCCGAGGGTACGGCGCCCAGCGGAAGTTCTTGAACAGCTCCGGGTTGTTCGCCTTCATCGACGGATAGACGAACGGGTAGTTGAGTTCGAACGCCGCCGTCCCCGACTCCATGGCGAGCCGGTTCTGGTCCTCCATCTGGTTGGGCAGGGAGGGGTCCGCGGCCGGGGACTTCGCGAGATTCCGCATGATCCCGGCGGCCCGCACGGCAGGAGGGCCGAGGGAGGGTGCGGTCGCGGTCGCGTTGAGGATGGAGCCGCCCGCGCTGTTGATCAGCGTGTTGAACCAGACGGTCAGGCCCTCGTACTGGGCGCCCTGGATCTCCACGAAGTGCGGTTTGCCCTGCCGGGCGAGGGCGCCGGCCATGGCCAGCATCTCGGCCCAGGTCCTGGGTGGGGTGGGCACCAGATCCTTGCGGTACCACAGGAGCTGGGTGTTGGTGTTGTACGGGACGGCGTACAGCTTGCCTTTCCAGGTCGAGGTCTGCAGCGGCACGCGCAGGGTGCCCTCGACGGCCTTACGCTTCGCCGTCCCCGTCCATTCCCGGATCCAGCGTGCCTCGGCGAACTCCGCCGCCCAGGTGACGTCCAGGCCCAGGATGTCGAGCGAGTCGTCCTCAGCCGCGAGTCTGCGGACAAGCTGCTGACGCTGACCGTCCGCGGCACGCGGGAGCTTGTTGTAGCTGATCCTGTAGCGGCCGCCCGACGCCTGGCTGCACCGGTCGGCCGCCTTCTGGAGCGCACCGGAGTCGTCGGGGAAGTTGTACCAGTTGAGGGTGGGCCTACCGGAGCCCTCGTCACTGCCACAAGCGGCGAGCACCGACGCCAGCAACGGCAGTACGGCGAACGCCCGCAGCCATCGCGTCCCTCTGGGGCGTCCCTTCTGACCCGAAACGGGCCGGCAGCCGCACCTCGTGTGCACGCGCTCCACACCTCGCTTCCGGACGGTGGCACGGGACTCGGACCTCGCAGCGTTTCCCTCCCGAGCGAACACTAAAGACCGCATAAGCCAAGATCAAGCACATATCGCATCAAATCACCCAGCCCGGCCCATCGGTGGGACCGACTCGGCGAACCTGCGGGCAGGGAAGAGGGGACGATTGCCTTCGGCTGCTTCCGCCGCTCTACGGCAGGGTGCGCGATCTGTTCGACATGGAGGAGTCCGCCGAACCCGATGGGGGCGCCAGTTGGGCGCGGCCGCGCACTGTCGGCCGGACGGATATCAAGGGAAACGGTTGCGCAAGTCGGAGCGTTTGACGATCGGCCCGGTAACGCAGCTTGACCGAGTCAAGGTGCGTTACATGACCGCCCCATAGCGCTCGGTCCCCAACTGGTCCCCAAGAATGACGAAGAGGCCACTTCCGATCAACCAGAAATGACCTCCGACCTGCTACTTCGCAAGTCGGGACGACAGGATTTGAACCTGCGACCCCTTGACCCCCAGTCAAGTGCGCTACCAAGCTGCGCCACGTCCCGGTGCGCTGCTCCGCGGTGGACCGCGTGAACGCGCGTACAGAACTTTACCCCACGTCGGGGGCGGGGCCGAAGCGGGCACCGGGCGCGGGACAATCGACGTATGGCCAGTACATCCTCAGGACGGCAGGCGGACGCGCGGGACCGGGACGGCGAGGGGCGGGCGCGCAACGCCCGGCCGCGGGACGGGCTCGGGCGGCCACTGCCGTACGGCGCCGAGGGCGTCGCCCGGCAGCCGGAGGGCGTGGTGCGCGCCCCGGAGGAAACCGTGGCCGAGGCCCAGGAGCTGCTGGACGCGGGGCGCCCGTTTCATGCGCACGAGGTCTTCGAGGACGCCTGGAAGTCGGGTCCCGACGAGGAGCGCGCCCTGTGGCGGGGGCTGGCCCAGCTCGCCGTGGGACTGACCCACGCGGCCCGGGGGAACGTCACGGGCGGGGCGCGGCTGCTGCGGCGCGGCGCCGGGGCCGTGGAGGAGTGGGCCGCGTCGGCTGCCGGGCGGGGACGGCCGTACGGAATGGATCTCGCGGGGCTGGCGGACTGGGCCCGCCGGCTCGCGGACCTGGTGGAGGAGACCGGCACGAGCGTCGACGCGGGGGCGCGGGCACCGCGGTTGCGCGGATAGGCCTCATCGGGGGGTGCCGGGTCGGGTTGTCGGGCGGGTGCGGGTGCGTGGGGCGGAGCCGGGCGCCTACGGGGGGGCCGGGGTCGGTTGTCGGGCGGGTGCGGGTGAGTGGGGGCTGGTCGCGCAGTTCCCCGCGCCCCTGGGGAGTTGCGGCCACCCGCGTCACGAGGGGCCGTTCGCCGCCTCACCCCCTGACCGGACAGCACCAAAGCCGCGCGGACAGCCCTCGTGGACGCGGTGTTCGTACTGTCAGTGGCGTGCGGCAGACTCGGGGTGTGCGAAAGATTCATGTCATCGGTATCGGCGCGGGCGACCCCGAGCAGCTGACCCTCCAGGCGGTCAGGGCGCTGCGGAGCACGGATGTGTTCTTCGTCCTGGACAAGGGCGAGGTGAAGAGCGACCTGACGCAGCTGCGCCGGGACATGCTGGACGCGCACATACCGGAGGGGTCGTACCGGGTGGTCGAGGCCCGGGACCCGGAGCGGGATCGCGGTGCGGGCGGCGCCGCCTACTCCCCCGCCGTCGGGGACTGGCGCAGCGCCCGTGCCGACATCTACGAGCGGCTGATCACCGAGGAACTGGGCGAGGAGGAGAGCGGCGCGTTCCTGGTGTGGGGGGATCCGGCGCTGTACGACAGCACGCTCGGCATCCTGGAGGAGATCCTGGAGCGCGGCTCGGTGTCCTTCGAGTACGACGTCGTGCCGGGCATCAGCAGTGTGTCGGCGCTGGTCGCACGGCACCGCACCGGGCTGAACCGGGTTGCACGGCCCGTCCAGATCACCACCGGCCGACGTCTCACCGAGGGCTTCCCGGAGGGGGTGGACGACGTGGTCGTGATGCTCGACGCCCACCAGGCCTTCCGCGCGTACGCCGACCAGGACATCGACATCTACTGGGGCGCGTACATAGGCACGCCGGACGAGATCCTCGTCTCCGGGCCGATCGCCGAGGCCGCGCCCCGGATCGAGCGGCTGCGTGCCGAGGCCCGGGAGCGCAAGGGCTGGATCATGGACACGTATCTGCTGCGCCGGGACCCGAAGCAGCAGTAGGCCCACCTTTCGGGGCCGCACCCAAGCCAACCGCCCTGACATGCACGGATGGCCCAGCGGTGTGATCGTGCCGTTGCGCCAGTCGCCGAGGACACCGCACCTCCCGGCGCCGCGCAGCCGCCCAGCCGCCCATGCTTCCCGCCGCCGACATGTCGTCTTCGTGACGATCATGCTGGGGATGCTGCTCGCCGCCCTCGACCAGACCGTCGTGGGCACCGCGCCGCCTCGCACACCAGGGCGGGCGCACGCGAGGCCCGGGTCATCGGCACGGCGTGGGGCAACTGGCTGGCGGACCGGGTGCAGGAGGACCTCGGCCGTCCCTCGCGCCCGGACCTGAGGGCGGCGGTGGACACGATCGCGAAGCGGCTCCTGGTGGAGGACCTGAACACCGGACTACCGCAGCGGGCACGGAAGTCGGCGGGCAGCACCACCGCCTGAGCGGGTTCGTGGCCGCCTCCCCGCGTCACGGCGAGTCGAGGTCCAGCCACCGCTGAGCTCCCGCCACGTCCGGCACCGAGGTCACCCCGTCCGGGAGGGGCGGTCGGCGTACGACCACTACGGGCAGGGCCAGTTCGCGGGCGGCCGTGAGTTTGGCGGACGTGGCCGCTCCCCCGCTGTCCTTGGTCACCAGGACGTCGATGCAGTGGTCGTAGAGGAGCGTTGACTCGTCGGCCACCGTGAACGGGCCACGGGCCAGGAGCACTTCGGTGTGCGGCGGCATGGGTGGCTCGGGCAGCTCCACCGACCGTACGACGAAGTGCAGTTCGGTGAGGTGGGCGAAGGCGGCGAGCTCCATGCGGCCGGTGGTCAGGAACACTCGCCGGCCGAGGCTCGGCAGCAACTCGGCGGCCTCGTCGAGGGAGTCGACCGGATGCCAGCGGTCCCCCGGTCCGGGGCGCCAGCCCGGGCGGCGCAGCACCACGGAGGGCACCCCGGTCACCGCGGCCGCCTGTGCCGCGTGGGCGGTGATCGCACGGGCGAAGGGATGTGTGGCGTCGATCAGGGCGTCGACGTGTTCCTTCCGCATCCAGTCGGCCAGCCCCGCCACTCCACCGAACCCCCCGACCCGCACCTCCCCCGCGACCGCGCCCGGCCGGGTCACCCGCCCCGCGAGGGAGGTGGTGACGCGAACTCCCGGCCGCGCCGTGAGCACGGCGGCCAGTTCGCGGGCCTCGGTGGTGCCGCCGAGGATCAGGACGTGGGGGGCCATGGCGGGTAGCGTACGAGGTCGGGGGCGGGAGCCGGCACGACGGGTGCGTGACGTCGGCCGACGGCGGTCGCCCGCCGACAGGACAGGCGAGACGCACGACGACAGGCGCTCCCGCCGGTCCGTGGTTATCGTCCGGGGCATGGCTTTCGTGCGCGCGGTCCTGATCGACATCGACGGGGTTCTCACTGTGTCGTGGGAGCCGTTGCCGGGGGCGGTGGCGGCGTTGCGGGAGGTTCGTGAGGCCGGTTTCGGGATCGCGTTGGTGACCAATACGACCTCGCGGACGCGGGCGTCGATCGCCTCGGTGCTGGAGGGGGCGGGATTCGCCGTGTCGGCGCAGGACATTCTCACCGCGCCCTCGGTCACCGCCGCCTATCTGGCCGAGCGCTGTCCCGGCGCGCGCTGCGCGCTGCTGAACAGTGGGGACATCACCGAGGATCTCGCGGGCGTCACCCTCGTCGGCGGTGGGTCCGAGGTCGTCGATGTCGTCGTCCTCGGGGGTGCCGGGCCCGAGTTCGGCTACGCGGAGCTGAACCAGGCCTTCGCGCACCTCCAGCGCGGGGCCCGGCTGGTGGCGATGCACCGCAATCTGTACTGGCGTACCGACGACGGGCTCCAGCTCGACTCCGGGGCCTTCCTGGCCGGGCTGGAGAAGGCCGCCCGGACCGAGGCCGAGGTCACCGGCAAGCCGTCGCCCGCGTTCTTCGAGGCGGCGCTCGCACGGCTCGGGGTCGGGGCGGACGAGGCGCTGATGGTGGGGGACGACATCGAGTCGGACGTGCTGGCCGCGCAGCGCGCCGGACTCACCGGGGTGCTCGTGAAGACCGGCAAGTACCTCCCGGAGACCCACCGCTCCGCCAGTGGCAGGCCCGACCATGTGATCGAGTCCTTCGCGGACCTGACGGCGCTGCTGGGCGGGTCAGCGGACCAATAGCTGTATGCCGCCCACGATCGTCGCCGCGATCACCAACCGTTCGAAGAGCCGCTGGTTGATCCGGTTCACCGCCCATTTGCCGAGGAACGCGCCGGGCACGACGAACGCCACGAGGGCGAGGTCGAGGAGCAGTGAGTGACCGTCGATCAGACCGAGGCCGACGCTGAAGGGCACTTTGGAGACGTTGACGATCAGGAAGAAGAACGCCGAGGTGCCGAGGAAGCCCAGTTTGCGGAAGCCCGCCGACAGCAGGTACATCGACATCACCGGGCCGCCCGCGTTGGCGACCATGGTGGTGAAGCCGCCGAGGACGCCGTAGGAGCGGGCCTTGACGCGGCCGGTCCGGGTGGCGACCTCGTCGGGTTCCTCGGCCGCGTCGGCCGCGCGTCGGCGCCACAGCGTCACTCCCGCCATGAACAGCAGGATCGCGCCGATCGACGTCCGTACGATCCCGTCGTCCGCCCATTGCAGGAACAGCGTCCCGGCGACCACGCCGACCGCGACCGCGGGGAACAGGCGCCAGAGGGTGGGCCAGTGGGCGTGCCGTCGGTAGGTGAGCACCGCGAGCACGTCCCCGGCGATCAGGATCGGCAGCAGGGCGCCGGTGGAGGCGCGGGCGGGCAGCACGGCGGCGAAGATCGCGAGGCTGACCGTGTTGGCACCGCTCACTGCCGTCTTGGAGAAGCCGACGAGCACCGCCGCGGCGGCGAGCGCGGCGAACCCCCAACCGGAAATGTGCCAGAGCGTCATCGTGTCCATGCGGAGACCGATGCTAGGTGCAGGTAGTCGGTCTGGTAAGTGCCGTCTCGCCGAGTGGTCCTGTTGGCGCGGTCGGGTTCGATGCCGCACCGTCGTCATCGAGGGTCCGGGACGGTTTAATTAGCGCTGCTAGTTTCGGACTGTGGCGCAACTGGAGGAGACATGGCCGAGCACGTCCTCGCCGGAGCTCACGGCACCCTCGCCGTGCGCGAGTGGCCCCACGACCGGCCCCGGTACATGGCCCTCCTCGTGCACGGCTACGGCGAGCACATCGGCCGGTACGAGGAGCTCGCCGGAGTCCTCGTGACGCACGGCGCGGCCGTCTTCGGGCCGGATCACACCGGGCACGGGAGGTCCGCAGGGGAACGGGTCCTCATCGAGGACTTCGAGGACGTGGTCACCGATGTGCACACGGTGGCCGACCTGGCCCGGGACGCCCATTCCGGCGTGCCCCTCGTGATGGTCGGGCACTCCATGGGCGGTCTGATCGCCGCCCGCTTCGCCCAGCGGTACGGCACCGAGCTCGCCGCGCTCGTGCTGTCGGGGCCGGTGATCGGCGCCTGGGAGCTGCCGGGGGCGCTGCTCGCCCTCGACGAGATCCCCGACACGCCCATCAGCCCGGCCTCGCTCTCCCGCGACCCGGCGGTGGGCGCGGCGTACCGGGCCGATCCCCTCGTGTGGCACGGTCCGATGAAGCGGCCCACGGTGGAGGCCTTCGCCCGCACCCTGGAGACCGTGTCCAGCGGCGGTGGCGTCGGCCCGCTCCCGCTGCTGTGGCTGCACGGCGACGACGACCGCCTGGTCCCGCTCGCCGGAAGCCGCGTCGGTGTCGAGGAGCTCAGGGGCGGGAAGTGCACCGAGCGGATCTACGCCGGTGCCCGGCACGAGGTCTTCAATGAGACGACCAAGGCGGCGGTCTTCGCAGATGTGACGGACTTCATCGACACCGTGCTCACACGCTGAGACACCACTGTTTGCACGAGTACGCCCTGGGCACCCGCGCCCCCATGGAGTGGTTGCGTCGAGCGGCCTGCGTGGGAGAGGACCCCGAGCTGTTCTTCCCTGTGGGCACGCAAGGACCCGCGCTGCGGGACATCGCAGCGGCGAAGCGCGTGTGTGCCCGCTGCCCGGTCACCCTCGAGTGCCTCGACCTGGCGCTGAGCGACGGGCAGACCTCGGGCGTGTGGGGCGGAACCTGCGAGCAGGAACGCGACGCGCTGCTCCGTGACGGCATCGACCATGCCAGAAGGAGGAGCACGGTATGACTGTGGTGAGGAGCACCCTGCCCGATGCGGCCCGCGAGACGGTCGCGGAGGCCCTGCAGAGCACTCTGGTGGATCTGCTCGGCCTGTCGCTGATCGGGAAGCAGGCGCACTGGAACATCGTGGGCCCGCGTTTCCGGTCCATCCACCTTCAGCTGGACGAGGTGGTGTCGACGGCCCGCTCGTTCTCCGACACGGTGGCGGAGCGCGCCGCGGCACTGGGTCTGCCGCCCGACGGCCGGCCGGAGACGATCGCCGCGGCCTACACGCTGCCCGGCTCGAAGAGCGGCTGGATCCGCGACGACGAGGTCATCCGGTTGATCGTCGAGACGCTGGAGGCGGCCATCGGCCGGCTGCGCGAGCGCATCGACGCCACCGAGAAGGCCGATCCGGTCACGCAGGATCTGCTGATCGGCGTCACGGCGGAGCTGGAGAAGCAGCGCTGGATGTTCGAGGCCGAGAACTGGCCCCGGGACTGACCGGCCCCGAAGCACCACGGAAAGGCGCATGCGATGACCGACGCCCTCGAACTCGACGCGCTGTGGGAGGACTTCCACCGCACGGTGAACATGACCTCGCAGGAACTGGCCGCGTGGCTGCGGGTGAGCGACGCCGACGAGTCCACGGAGCCGCTGCCGGAGCACGCGGGTGAGCCGACCGGGCAACATGTCCTCGCGATCCTGCAGAAGCGGCGCACGGACCTGACCGATGAGGACATCGAGGTGATGTACGAGGTCGTGGACACCGTCACCGCCGAGGCCGACGTGGAGAACGAACCCGAGCCCGAACAGACCGTGCGCAGGCATCGGTTGATGACGCTGGGGCACGACCCGCTCAGGCCGTAACCACAGCCGGACGACGGGTCATGGCCGACGGGTTTGCGCCCGTCGGCCATGACGGCTCGGCCATCCCTGACGAGCCGGCCGGAGACGCCCTCCGGCGCCCCGGACGACATGGCACACTGCTCGCACATTCAGTCGAGCAGAGGAGTTTGTGTGACCGGGACCGAGTCGGCCGGGCGGCGGATCGACACGAGCAGGCCGCATCCGGCCCGGGTGTACGACTGGTTCCTCGGCGGGAAGGACAACTACCCCGTGGACGAGGAGCTCGGACGGCGGATCACGGCACAGGGGGACGCGCCCCGGCAGGCACGCGCCAACCGCCGGTTCATGGAGCGTGCCACGCGGGTCGCCGTACGGGAAGCGGGAATCCGCCAGTTCCTCGACATCGGCTCCGGCATCCCCACCGAACCCAACCTCCATCAGATCGCCCAGTCCGCGGTACCGGACGCGCGGGTGGTGTACGTCGACAACGACCCGATCGTGCTGGCCCACGCGGCGGCCCTGCTGCACGGCTCGCCGGAGGGGGCGACGCACTACCTCCAGGCCGACGCCCGCGAGCCGCAGCGGATCCTCCAAGGAGCCTCCGCCGTCCTCGACTTCGAGCAGCCCGTCGCGCTGTCACTGGTCGCGCTGCTGCATTTCATCTCCGACGAGGACGGCGCCCAGGAGCTGGTGGACACACTGGTCGGCGCGCTGGCGCCGGGCAGTTGCCTGGTGCTGTCGGCGATGACGGCGGACTTCGATCCGGAGAAGGTGAACGCGGGCATCGCGGCGTACACGGCGAGCGGGGTGACCCTGGTGGCCCGCTCGCACGACGAAGTGAGCCGCCTCTTCAAGGGACTTGATGTACTGGAGCCGGGGATCGTGTCCCTGTCGCGGTGGCGCCCGGACGCGCGGGAGGACGGCGATCCCGTATCGCTGTACGGGGCGGTCGGCATCAAGCGCTGAGCCCGCGAGTCGGCCACTCACCCCAGCAGCCACCCCCCGTCCACGCTCAACTCCACCGCGTTGACCGAGCCGTTGCGCAGCAGGAAGTCCACGGCGTCCACCACGTCCGCCACGGTCGCGAGCCGTCCGGTCGGGGTCCTGGCCCGCACTCCCGCCAGGACCTGCTCCGGTTTGGCCCGCCAGTGGGGGCTGTCGCCCACGACTCCGGGATGGATCGCGTTGACCCGGACGGGCGCGAGTTCGACGGCGAGAGTGTGCATCAGCCCGGTCACCCCGGCGTTGACGGTCGCCACCGTCGTCGCACCCAGGTAGGGCCGCTCCTTGGCCTGTCCGCCGAACAGCACGACGGCGCTGTCGTCGTGCAGCCGGGACCGCAGCGCGTGCACGACGGCGGTGTAGCCGACCAGCTTGAGCGTGACGAGGTGGATGGCGGCGTCGATGTCGTACGCGCTCACCCGGTTCTCGTCCCGGGAGACGCCCGCGATCACCAGGTGGTCGACGGTCCCCACCTCGCCCAGCGCGTCGACGATCCCCTTCGGCCGCGCGAGGTCCAGGGCGAACCCCCGGGCGCCGATCTCCTTGGCCGCGGTGTCGGTGCGGTGCGCATCGCGCCCGGTGATCACCACCTCGTCGCCGCGCTCCGCCCGCACCCGGGCGAACTCCCTGCCGATGCCCGAGGTTCCGCCGATCACCACCACGCCGCTCATCGGGACGCCTCCCTCAGGTACTCCCAGTCCCGCGTGAAGCGGTACGAGTGCCGCGCCGGCGGCTGCGGGGCCTGTGTCTCCAGCCAACGCAGCGGACCGTCACCGGCGTTGGAGAAGCCGTGCACACAACCGGCGCCCGCCCAGGCGCAGTCGCCTGCACCGAGCCGGTATCGCCCACCATCGAAGACCGCGTCCACCTCGCCCTTGAGGAACAGATACGTCTCCTCGAAGGGATGGTCGTGCGTGCCCGCGACGCCGTCGGGCGCGTACTGCACCATGAACATGGTCGAGGCCACCGCGCCGAGATCGCTGTCGACCATCATCTTCACCGTGATCCCGCTGTAGACGAGGAGCGCGGTCCGCATGCTCGCCGACACCGCGAGCAGGTCCTGGGACTGCTTGCCGGGGTCCATCTGGGCGGGCTCGAAGTGGCCGAAGGACCGGGTCCGCGGATCACGGACGTCGATACGGACGGGCGGGCGGGCGGGCCACGCCGGAACCTCCTGGGTGTCGTACCCGTACCGGGCCCGCGGCACCGGCGCGAGCATGTCGGCCCAGCGGGCGGCGGTGTCCCCGGCGCCGCGCCACGCGTGCGGCACCCCGGTCGGGAGGAGGCCGTAGTCACCCTCCTCCAGCAGATACGACCCTTCGGGCACATCGAGGACCACGGTCCCGTCGAGGACGTGGAAGCTCTCCTCGTACGAGTGCACATGAGCCGCGACCGCGCCGTCGGGCCGCAGCTCGCACACCCCGAAACCGGTGTGCGAGCTGCCGTCGCCCTCTCCGACCAACTCCCGTCGCCGGTAGCCGTGTTCGTCGTACGACGGCTCCGGCAGGTCGGCGGCCCGGCGCACCAGGTGTCGGGTCACGCCCGGGCCTCCTTCGCGGCCAGCAGCCGGTCACGGGACTCCTCGACCAGGCGCCGGGCCCGCGCCACGTCGGCGGTGAGCCTGCCGTCGCGCTTGCGGACGACGCCGTCGACGATCACGGTCTCCACGTTGGACACATCGGCGCTCAGCGCGACCGCCGCGGCGGCGTCGTGAACCGGGGCCACGTTCAGGGCGGTCGCGTCGATCGCGACGACGTCGGCGCGCTTGCCCGGGGTGAGGGAGCCGGTGCGGTCCTCCAGGCCGGCGACATGCGCGCCGTTGCGGGTGGCGATCTCCAGCATCTGACGTGCGGTCAACATCGTGTCGGGGACCGGGACATCGGCCTGCCAGCTCGCCGCGTTGACGCGGGCCCGCTCGGCGCCGAAGGCCGCGCGGATCTGGGTGAACATGTCGCCGGGCACGGTGGTGACGACGTCGATGCTGAGCGAGGGGCGCAGTCCGTGCTCGATCGCCTTCATCACCGGCGGCCAGCCGTGCCCCATCTGTGTCTCCACCTGCGGCGCGATGGAGACCGTACCGCCACTGTCGGCGACCAGCCGCCACTCCTCCTCGCTGAAGTAGCAGCAGTGGACGTAGGTGGTGTCGGGGCCGAGCAGGCCGAGGTCGTGGAGCTGCTTGACCATCCCGAAGCGGCCGGCGAGCCGCCCCATGGCCACGTGCACGGTGATCGGGATGTCCAGCTCACGGGCGAGGGCCCACTCCGAGGTGACGACGTCGTTGACGCAGAAGCCGGGGCCGCGGGTGGCCAGGGCCAGGGTGAGCAGGCCGTCGTCCGAGGCGAAGTACTCGGTGCGGACACGGCGTACGTCGTCGCCGGGGATCGCGATCTTGCTCTCGAACCAGTAGTCGGCGAGGGAGGTGTTGGCGCTGCCGTAGGCGTACTGGGCGCGGATGCCGGTCTCCGTGAGGGCCCGGATCGCCGCGTCCGGGTGCTCGGGCGTGTTGTTGATGTGGGACCAGTCGACGAGCGTGGTGATGCCGGCGTTCAGGCACTCCAGGGCGCCCGCGAGGTTGGCCGCGTACACGTCCTCGGGTGTGTAGAGGGGTGCGAAGGTGTCGAGGATGTCGACGAAGTAGTCGTCGAGGGTGGCGTTCGGCGCCACGTTCCGGATCGAGGCCTCCCACGTGTGGCGGTGGGTGTCGACGAAGCCGGGGATCACGATGCGGCCGGTCATGTCGAGGACTTCGGCGTCCGCGCCGATCTCGCGGTCCACGGCCGCGATCTTCCCGTCCTCGATGAGGACGTCACCCTTGGGCAGGTCCCCGATTGCGGGGTCCATCGAGAGCACGTGTCCGGCACGAAGGAGTATCCGATGGGTCATCGCGCTTCCTCCTAGAGGGTGTTCAGTACGCGGCCAGGCTCCTGACGGCCGCCACGACCTTGTCGACGGTGGGGATGACCTGCTCCTCCAGCACGTCCGCGAACGGCAGCGGCACACACTCCGCCGCCACCCGCCGCACCGGCGCGTCCAGCAGAGCGAAGCCCTCGTCGGCGACGACGGAGACGAGCGTGGCGCCCCAGCCGCCCTGGTACGGGTTCTCCTCGACGGTGACCAGCCGGGAGGTCCGGCCGAGCGAGGCGAGGACGGTGGCCATGTCGAGCGGCACGAGTGAGCGCAGGTCGACGACCTCGACGCCGATGTCCTCCTGGACGAGCCTCTCCGCGGCCTTCAGCGCGACCGGCACCATCGAGGCGAGCGCCACCAGAGTCACGTCCCCGCCTTCGCGGACGACGGCCGCGTGGCCCAGCTCGACGACGTGGTCCGGCGGCGGGGGTACTCCCTTGCTCGCCAGCAGCCCCTTGTGCTCGAAGAACACCACCGGGTCGTCGCTGCGGATCGCGGCCGCCATCATGCCGATCACGTCGGCGGGGGTGGAAGGTGCCGCGATCTTCAGCCCGGGGACGGTCAGCGCCCAGTTCTCGGTGGCCTGCGAGTGCTGCGCGCCGAAACCGAGCCCGCCGCCGTTGGCGGTGCGAACGACGAGGGGCACGGTGACCTGACCGCCCGTCATGTAACGCACCTTGGGTATCTCGTTGGCGAGGTAGTCCCAACAACAGGCCAAAAAGTCGGAGAACATGATCTCCGCGACGGGCCGCATCCCGGTCATCGCGGCACCCATCGCCGCGCCCACAATGGCCTGTTCGGAGATCGGCGTGTCCCACACCCGCTCCCGCCCGAACTCCTTGAACAGCCCGGCGGTGGTCTTGAACACCCCGCCGGCCTCGCCGATGTCCTCCCCCAGGCAGACGACGGACGGATCGCGTCGCATCTCCCGCGCGATGCCCTCGGCGACCGCCTCCCGGTACGTGATCACGTCCGCCATGCCGCACCCCCGTCCGCCCACACATCGGTGAACGCCTCCCGTGGATCCGGCGGCGGCGCGCTCTTCGCGGCCTCGATCGCCTGCCGTACGACTGTCTGCGCGCGCTCGTCGGCCGCGGTGACGGCCTCCTCGGGCACCCCGGCCTCGGTCAGCCGCCCGCGTGCGATGTCCAGCGGGTCGTGCTTGAGCCAGCGTTCGACCTCCTCGGCGGGGCGGTAGGTCGCCGGGTCGGCCCGGCTGTGTCCGAAGTGGCGGTAGGTCTCGGCCTCCAGCACGGCGGGCCCGTCTCCGGCCCGGGCCCGCCGCGCCAGCCGTGCCACCGCCTCCTGGACGGAGACGACGTCGTTGCCGTCGACGACCTCACCGGGGATGCCGTACGCCGGTGCCCGGTCGGCGGCCGGCCGGGGCACCGCCGTGACGTCGGCGATCGGCGTGTACTCCATGTACTGGTTGTTCTCGCAGACGAACAGCACGGGCAGCTTCCATACGGCGGCCAGGTTCAACGCCTCGTGGAAGGAGCCGATGTTGGTGGCGCCGTCCCCGAAGAAGGCGACCGCGAGCTGTCCGGTGCCGCGCAGCCGGGCGGACCAGGCGGCACCGACCGCCATCGGGAGGTGGGCGCCCACGATGGCGTAGGAGCCGAGCATGTTGGCGTCGGCCTTGGTGAGGTGCATGGACCCGCCCTTGGCCTTGCACAACCCCGTTGCCCTGCTCATGAGTTCGGCCAGGCACTCCTCGGGAGTGGCGCCCCGGGCCATCGCGTGGTGGTGGCCGCGGTAGGTGGCGAAGACGTAGTCGTCGTCGCGCAGAGCGGCGCTCGCGCCGACCGCGATCGCCTCGTGGCCGGCGGCGAGGTGGGTGGTGCCCTTGACGAGGCCCTGCAGGAACAGGTCGTGGGCGGCCTTCTCGGTACGGCGGATGAGAGCCATCTGCTCGTACGATGCGAGGAGTTCAGCGGTGTCCATCGGTGGTCCCCGTGTTGAGGTGGGACTGCGCCTCCCGGGCGGTGTTGAGTTCGCCGCCCACCGTCCAGTACTTGCGGCCGGCCACCAGCAGCTCCTCGGCCGGGAACTTGGTGATGACCTCGCAGCCGTCGGCGGTGACGACCAGTTCCTCCTCGATCCGGGCGGCGGACCAGCCGTCGGCGGCCGGCCAGTAGGTCTCCAGGGCGAACACCATGCCCTCCTCGAGGACTTCGGGGTGGTCGAGGGAGACCAGGCGGCTGAAGATGGGCTTCTCCCAGATCGACAGGCCCACTCCGTGGCCGTACTGGAGAGCGAAGGCGGCGGTCTCGTCGGCGAAGCCGAACTCCTCGGCGCGCGGCCAGACCTGCACGATGTCGGCGGTGGTGGCGCCCGGCCGGACCAGGGAGATCGCCTCGTCCATGTACGCACGGCAGCGGACGTAGGCGTCGCGCTGGGCACGGGAGGCGCTGCCCACGGCGAAGGTGCGGTAGTAGCAGGTGCGGTAGCCGAGGTGGCTGTGCAGGATGTCGAAGAAGGCGGGGTCGCCCGGGCGGATCAGGCGGTCGCTGTAGACGTGCGGGTGCGGTGAACAGCGCTCCCCGGAGATGGCGTTGACACCTTCGACGTACTCGCTGCCCAGGTCGTAGAGGACTTTGCTGACCAGTCCGACGCACTCGTTCTCGCGGACTCCTGGGCGGAGGTATCCGTAGAGCTCCTCGTAGGCCGCGTCGACCATCGCGCAGGCCTGGGCGAGCAGGGAGATCTCGTCGCCGGTCTTGATGCGGCGGGCCTCCAGGAAGACCTGCTGCCCGTCGACGACGTCGATGCCCTCGGCGCGCAGGGCGGCGAGGACCGGCATCTCGGCGACATCGATGCCGAGCGGTTCACCGGCGAGGCCGTGGGCGCGCAGTTCGGCGGCGATCTTCGCGGCGACGTCCTCGGCGATCCCGGCGTCCGGGTGGAAGGCACCCCGCAGAGTGGAGATGCCGGCGCGGGCTCCGGTGGGCGGGCCGCCCTTGCCGTCGCTGTAGTCGAGCCACGGGTTGTAGAGCTGGTGGTGGCGGGCCGCGGAGCCGAAGTCCCAGACGATCGGTTCGCCGCCGCGGACCAGCAGGGCGAAGCGGATCAGTTTGTCCATCGCCCAGGTGCCGATGTGCGTGGCGGTCATGTAGCGGATGTTGGCGAAGTCGAAGCTGAGCACGGCGCCCAGTTCGGAGCGGTTCAGCGTGTCGTGGAGCCGGGCCAGACGCTGTCTGCGCAGCCGGTCCAGGTCGATGCGCTCTTCCCAGTCGACGGCATTGGGGCCGTAAGTTCGGATCGCCATCGCGACCACCCCCACCGTCGAGTCAACGACCGTCCGCGAGGAGTGTCAAGCGTCACTGAACAGTTTGGCTCGACACGAACCAGACGCCCACGGCCGGTTCGTCGCCGTCGTTGCGGTAGCGGTGGGGGGTCGTGGACTCGAAGCTGACGGCGTCGCCGGGGTGCAGGACCTGCTCGTCGAAACCGAGGGTGAGGACGAGTTCGCCGGAGGTCAGATAGCCGTACTCCGTGCCGGCGTGCCGCATCAGGCCGCCCGAGCCGGAGGAGGAGCCGCCGGGCCGGTAGGTGACGAGCAGGAAGTCGACGTCCGTGCCAGGCACGTGCCCGAGCCGCTCCCACACGACGCCGGAATCCAGTTCCAGCACATCCCGCTCACCGGGCGTGACCAGGGGGCCGATGCGGCGGCCGGGGTCGGCCGAGAAGGCCGCGAGAGCGTGCACGACGGTGGCCGAACTCGCCGCCGCCGCCGTTTCCCGCACCTCGAAGAGGGACTCGACGGAGATGCCGAGAGCGGTGGTGATGGCGTACAGGGTGCTGACCGAGGGCTGGCTCTTCCCGGTCTCTATCTGGGAGACCAGGCTCGCGGAGACACCGACCTCGCGGGCCAGGGCGCGCAGCCCCAGACCGCGCTCCAGACGCGCCCGCCGAATGCGCGCACCGACCGACGGCACGGGGGCAGGGGACACGGGCGGCTCCTCTCCTGTGCAGCCCCATTGAACAACCGGTCCCCTCACCCGGGAAAGACCGTCCGCATCACTCGCACCAGACCGCCGCCGCAGGACCGCAAGGTCGCCTCGCGCCGGACCACCGCGACGCCTCGGCCAGACCGCCACGTCCGCCGCGGCAGACCGCCGTATCGCCCGACGCCAGAGCACACCGCACAGCCCGCGGCGTATGACCGGCAGCACCCCAGAAGGACCGCCCCGGCCCAGGGGCAGCGCACCCCCGACACCCTCGAAAAACCGCTGATCCCGACGGTGGCCACGTCAGACGGCTCGGCCTCACGCCATCCCCGCAGTCCCCCACAGCCCCCGGGACAACCCACCTGCGACACCCCGAAGCCCCCGACACCACCCGCACCACACCACCGCGTCCCCCACGCAAGCCCCCCCCCACCCGAATGACCACCACGTCCCCCAGGACAGACGACCCGCACCACCCCGGAAAGACGGCCACGTCATCCGGGAAACACCGCCCGCACCTCCCACCCGTGCTCCGACCGCGGCCCCGCGTGCAGGTCGCCACCCAGTGCGGTCACCCGCTCCTTCAGGCCGACGAGCCCGAAGCCGCCCCCGTGCGCCGCCGCAGGCAACTGGCTGCCGCCGCGTCCGTCGTCGGACACGGTCACCTGCAGGCCGGCCCCTTCGTAGCGCAGCCCGACGGTGACAAGGGTGGCGTCGCCCGCGTGCCGCCGTACGTTGGTCAGGGCCTCCTGCACCACCCGGAACGCGGCCGCCTGCACCTCGTGCGGAAGGTCGTCGGGCACCGAGGTCTCGCGGTGCAGGGTGGCCTTCTGGACGGGGCTCGCGAAACCCTCGATGAGACCCGCGATACCCGCGAGGTCGCCCACCGGACGGCGGTCGGCCGCGTCTTCGGTGTCGCGCAGGACACCGACCGTCCGGCGCATCGACGCCAGCGCCTCGGTCGCGGCACGCTCGATACCGGCGAGGACGGGGTCGAGTTCCTCGGTGCCGGTGTCCGCCATCATGCGGGCCACCTGGGTCTGCACCAGGATGCCGGTGACATGGTGGGCGACGAAGTCGTGCAGGTCGGCGGCGATGGCCAGGCGTTCGGCCCGCCGGGTCTCGCTGACGGCGACGGTCCGCCGGTAGTCCTGCGAACGCAGATACGCGGCGAACGCGATCGTGAGGCCGACCAGGAGAAGCCCGATCAGCATGAACCCCAGCATGGTGTCCTGCTCGGCCAGAAAGGGCCGTACCGGAAGCGCCAGCACGGCGGCCCCGTCGAGCGCGGCACAGGCCACGACCCAGTTGCGCGGGCAGTGCCGTACGGCGACGAACAGCAGGCACAGCAGGATCGCCAGCTCGCCCGGGCCGAACAGGACGCCGGAGCGCGCCACCGAGTCCACCGTGCAGAGCAGGGAGGCGACGGCCGGCACGGTGGTACGCAGCTGCGGGGTGAGCCGACGCGGGTGCCGGTCCGCAGGCCACAGCACGGCGACGCCACCGAGCAGCAGCGTGGCGGCCAACGGCCAGGAGGGACCGTCGCCCTCGGTCGAGTAGGCCACGTCGACGAACACGGCCGCGAACAGCGCGCCGACACCGGCGCCGCCCGCGCAGCCCCGGGCAGATACGGACTTCATGCCGCTCACCGTATGCGCGGCCGCCGCACACGGGATCGGCCGAACGGTCGAGGCGCCGCCGTGCCGGGCCCGGAGACCATGGCCGTTCGGCCGAGGCGGGCGCCCGTGTCCGCGGGTGAGAGTGGAGCCACGTCCCCCGGCAGGAGTCCTCCGCCCCCGGAGGCCTTTCCTCACTGTCCTCAGGAGCATGCGATGCAACGCACGACCCTCGTCACCGGTGTCGGCGCAGTGGCCGGCGCGGCCGTGGTCTTCGGGCTCGGTACCTACTTCTTCACCGGTACCGAGTCGACCACCTCCCTGGACACGCAGAGCACGGCGTCCGTCGGTGGCCACAAGGCGCTCGCGGCGTACGTCGTCGAGGGCCGCACCCAGAGCAAGTACCACCCCCTGCCGTGGGTCGGCGTGAAGGTCACCGACGTCTCCTGCCCGAGCGGGCTCAAGGCCGTGGCGGGCGCCACCCTCGTCTGCACCGGCAAGAAGAGCGGCGGTGGGACCGTGGACATACCCGTCAGCGTGGTCAAGGCCTCGGCGACGTCCATCACCTGGAAGTTCGACCGCTAGCCGGCAGGGAACCGGCTGACGTGACGAACACCGGTCGCCTTCCGACCGGCACCGGGCCCGGCCGTCACCCTCCGGCCGGGCCCGGTGTCACGACTACACCCCACCCTCGGCCACACCCCACCCTCCTCTCCCTGAGGCATGATCGACCCATGACGAGCCCCACCCCGCCGACAGCGCCCATCCGGGTCCTGATCGCCGACGACCAGGACATGGTCCGTACCGGCTTCCGTTTCTTCCTGGACGCGCAGCCGGACATCACCGTGGTCGCCGAGGCCGCCGACGGGGAGACGGCGGTGCGGCTGGCCAGGGAGGTACGGCCCGACGTGTGCCTGCTGGACATCCGGATGCCGAAGCTGGACGGGCTGGAGGCGACGCGGCTGCTGGCGGGGCCCGACGTCGCCGATCCGATGCGCGTGGTCGTGGTCACCACCTTCGATCTCGACGAGTACGTCTACGGCGCGCTGCGCGGCGGTGCCTGCGGGTTCCTGCTGAAGGACTCCGGGCCCACGCTCCTCGCCGAGGCGGTCCGTGCCGCCGCGGCCGGCGACTCACTGGTCTCCCCCTCGGTCACCGTCCGCCTGCTCCGGCACGTCACGGCGGACCGGACGCCGGAGCCGGTCACCGCGCCCCGTCCCGCGCCGGTCACCGAGCCCCTGACCGACCGTGAGCTCGACGTGGTCCGCCTGGTCGCCCTCGGCCGTACGAACGCCGAGATCGCCGCAGAGCTGTACGTCTCGCTCTCCACGGTCAAGACCCATCTCTCCAGCGTCCAGCTCAAACTGGCCGCACGGAACCGCGTGGAGATCGCGGCCTGGGCCTGGCAGAACGGGCACGCGCGACGGGAGGGCTGAGCCGGCCCTCGGACGGGGCGTTCGAGTCGCTGTTTCCGGGACAAGCTGATCATCGGACGGCACAATGGCGGCAACGGCCGCAGGCACGAGAAGGAGCACAGTCGTGAGCGAGAGCCACACCCCGTCGGGTGCGTCGGCGAGGCTGAACACAGGTGTGGCGCACAACGCGCGCGTGTGGAACTACTGGATCGGCGGCAAGGACAACTACGAGGTCGACCAGCGGGTCGGTGATCATGTCGCCGGGATGTTCCCGATCATCCAGGAGATCGCCCGCGCGGACCGCTGGTTCCTGGGTCGCTCGGTGCGCTTCCTCACCGAGGAGCAGGGCATCCGGCAGTTCCTCGACATCGGCACCGGGCTGCCGACGGTGGACAACACCCACGAGATCGCTCAGCGCATCGCCCCCGACGCGCGGATCGTCTACGTCGACAATGACCCGATCGTGCTGATCCACGCCCGCACCCTGCTGACCAGCACCCCCGAGGGCGTCACGGACTACATCGACGCCGACGTCCACGACCCGGCCGCGATCCTCGAACGCGCCGCGCAGACCCTGGACCTGAGCAAGCCGGTCGCGGTGATGATGCTCGGCATCCTCAACTTCGTCCTCGACACCGAGGAGGCCCGGCGGATCGCGCGGGAGGTCATGGCCGCGATGCCCGCCGGCAGCCATCTGGCCCTGACGCACCCCACGTTCGACGCCGATCTCGGCGGCGAGGGCCAGATCCCGGCCATGAAGTTCTGGAACGAGAACGCCACTCCGCCGATCACGGCCCGCAGCGGCGAGGACATCGCCACGTTCTTCGAGGGACTCGACCTCCTGGAACCGGGCCTGGTCTCCTGCTCTCAGTGGCGTGCCGAGTCCGACTCCCCGGTCGTGGTACCGCAGTTCGGCGCGGTGGCCGTGAAATCGTGACACGGGATCCGATCCGGCCGAGCCCGTCGTGGAGGACGTATGACCACCCTTGCCGACCCCGTTCCCGGCGGCCGTCCCGGTGACGTGGACCGGGCCGCCGCACTGAGCGACGAGCTGGCCGACAAGGGCGTGCGCGGTGTGGTCCTGGCCTACGTCGACACCGCGGGCATCTGCCGGGTGAAGACGATCCCGACGGCGAAGCTGCCCTCCGCCGCGGCCTGGGGCGTGGGCATGTCGCCGGTGTTCGACACGTTCCTGGCGAACGACTCCATCGTCACGACCGACACCCTGGGCTCCCCCGACGGCGATCTGCGCCTCTACCCCGACCTCGACCGGCTCGTGGCGCTGGCCGGGCAGCCCGGTTGGGCCTGGGCGCCGGTCGACCGGATCACGCAGGAGGGCGAGCGGCATCCGGGCTGCTCCCGCACGGTCCTCAGGCGGATCGTCACCGAGGCCGCCGAGCGGCACGGGATCACCTTCAAGGCGGGCGTCGAGATCGAGTGGGCGGTGGGCCGGGGTCCGGCGGCGGACGGTGACTTCGTGCCCGCCGTGTCGGGACCGGCGTACGGCGCCACCCGGCAGGTCGAGCTGGGCGACTACGCGGCCGACCTGCTGGCGGCCTGCGACGAGCAGGGCGTCGAGGTCGAGCAGCTCCATCCCGAGTATGCGGCCGGGCAGTTCGAGATCTCGACGGCTGCCCTGGATCCGGTGGCGGCGGCCGACGTCAGCGTGCTCGTACGGCAGACGATCCGAGCGGTGTCCCAGCGGCACGGGCTGGTCGTGTCCTTCGCCCCGGCCGTCTTCGCGGAGGGCGTCGGCAACGGCGGCCATCTCCACCTCTCCGCCTGGCGCGAGGGCGTGAACCTGCACTCGGGCGGCAAGGGCCGGTACGGCATGACGCCCGAGGCCGAGTCGTTCGTCGCGGGTGTCCTCGCCCATCTGCACGCGCTCACCGCCCTGACCGCGCCGAGCCCGGCCAGCTATCTGCGTCTCCAACCCTCCCAGTGGGCCGGTGTGTTCACCGCCTGGGGCCGCGAGACCCGGGAGGCGGCCGTCCGGATCATCACCGGCACGGCGGGCCGGACCGACCGGGCCGCGAACCTGGAGCTGAAGCCGGTCGACCTGGCCGCGAACCCGTATCTCGCGTTCACCGGTCTGATCGCCGCCGGGCTCGACGGCCTGACCTCGGCCATGCCCCTGCCCAGGGAGATCACCGGCGATCCCGCCCTGCTCGCCGCCGACCGGGCGACCGCCATGGGCGTACGCCGGCTGCCGACGTCCCTCTCCCAGGCGGTCCGGGCGTTCCGCGCCGACGAACAGCTGCGGGCCGCGCTGGGCCCGGTCCTCGCCGACGCCGTGGTCGCCGTGCGCTTCGGGGAGAGCGATTCCGTGGCCGACCTGGACGACGAGCAGATCGCGGCGGCGTACCGCTGGAAGTACTGAGCATGAGCGGACGGGTCCACGAGGCCCTCGACGCAGCCCGGCTGGTGGACCACCACTGCCACGGAGTCGTGGTGGACGGCCTCGACCGGACGGGCTTCGAGTCGCTGCTCACCGAGGGCGCGGCCTGGCCGGGGATCTCCCCCTTCGACAGCCCCGTCGGCGTGGCGGTCCGCCGGCACTGCGCACCCCTGCTGGACCTCCCGCGCCACGCGCCGCCCGACGCCTACCTGGCCCGCCGCGCGGAACTCGGCCCGCAGGAGGTCAACCGCCGCTTCCTGACCGCGGCGGGCACGGACGTGTTCTGCGTGGACACCGGGTACGCGCCGGATGGTCTCACCACACCGGCGGAGCTGGCAGCGGCCGCGGGCGGGACGGCGTACGAGATCGTGCGGCTGGAGGGTGTCGCGGAGGCGGTGGCGGCGCGGGGCGTGGGGCCGGACGCGTACGCGGACGAGTTCCGCGCGGCCGCTCTGGAGGCCGTGGGGCGGCCGGGTGTGGTGGCCGTGAAGTCGGTCGCCGCCTACCGCACCGGCTTCGACCTGGACCCGGCGCGCCCCTCGGACGCGGAGGTCACCCGTGCCGCCGCCGGCTGGCTCGCTCATGGTGGACGACTGGCCGATCCGGTTCTCGTACGGCATCTGCTGTGGACCGCCTTGGACCTTGGGCTGCCGCTCCAGTTGCACACCGGGTTCGGCGACAGCGACATCCGTATGCACCGCGTGGACCCGACCCACCTCACGGACTGGCTGCACCTGACCGCGGGCACGATCCCGGTCCTGCTGCTGCACTGCTGGCCGTATCAGCGGCAGGCCGCCTATCTGGCCGCGGTGTTCGAGCAGGTGTACCTCGACGTGGGCCTCACCCTGCACTACGTCGGCCCCGCACGGTCCCGGGCGATCCTGGCGGAGGCGCTGGAGATCACGCCGTTCCGCAAGCTGCTGTACAGCTCCGACGCGTACGGAGTGGCCGAATTCCATCTGCTCGGCGCGCTGTCGTTCCGGCGGGGTCTGGCCGGACTGCTCCAGGAGCGGGTGGACGCCGACGAGCTGAGCCTGCCGGACGCGTTGCGCGTCGCGGCCTGGACGAGCGGGGACAACGCCCGCCGCCTCTACGGACTTCCCGCCCTGTCCCCCGTCCCACCAGGCGAGCGCGACTGAGCGCCCGCCGTCCCCGGAAAGTATGATCTAGCAATGTCTGACTTGACCGAAACCACGCCCGGCTGGCTGAGCGCCGACGATCTCGAGCAGGCGCGCGCCCGGATGCCCATCCTGTACGTCGAGGCCGTGCCCGTGCGCGTCGACGACAGCGGCGAAGTCACCAGCGTCGGCCTGCTGCTGCGCATCGGACCCGACGGAACGGTCAGCCGGACGCTGGTCTCCGGCCGCGTTCTGCACCACGAGCGGGTCCGGGACGCCCTGTTGCGCCACCTGGAGAAGGACTTGGGACCCGTGGCCCTGCCCCGGATCCCGCCCTCCCTGCAGCCCTTCACGGTGGCGGAGTACTTCCCCACCCAGGGGGTCACGCCGTACCACGACCCGCGCCAGCACGCGGTGTCCCTCGTCTACGTCGTCCCGGTGAGCGGCGACTGCCAGCCCCGCCAGGACGCCCTGGACCTGGTGTGGTTCAGCCCGCAGGAGGCCCTGTCACCGGCGGTGGAGAGCGAGATGCCCGGCGGGCACGGAGTGCTGCTCAAGCAGGCGCTCGCCCACATGGGCTGCGCTGTCTGAGGCCCCGGTCAGTCGGTCTCCTTGCGCTGCGTCGTGCCGGGCTCGCCGCTGTCCCGCGTCCACTCGACGACCAGTTCGTCCTTGCTGCCGAAGCGGACCAGGTGGCTGCCGACGACACCCTCCAGGAGATCGAGGTGCTCGGACTCCGTCTCCAGCCTCAGCAGCAGCGCATCCTCGGTGGCGGTGAGGGAGCCCTTGCCTCCGTTCTGGAAGAGCAGGCTGCCCTCACCGCTCTCCTCGTCCCACGTGGTCCGGCTGCGACGCCCGAGGTGCGAGGCGAGCTGCTTGGCGTAGCGGTGCGGGCGGTCGGTGGCGACGCGGGCTTCGGAGCGGGGCATGGGTACTCCCAGGAGTGCGGTGGCGCAGTACGGACTCGATGCTGCCGCAACACCGGTCGTCCCACGTCCATTCCGCACCCCTCGCCCACCGCAACATAGGTGTGCGGCCTATGTGCGGGTCTTGCTCGTCATGGAGAACTCGTCGGCCTCCGCCAGGTCGAAGTCGCCATGGTCGCTGCCCAGGCCCTGCGCCACCAGCGCCGCCGCGGCACTGCCCAGGATCGCCGCCTCGCGTGGCGTACGGCCCAGGCCCACCCCGCGCAGGAAGCCCGCCGAGAAGGCGTCGCCGCAGCCGGTGGTGTCGACGACCTCGACCTCGAAGGCGGGGACGGTCTCCGTGCCCTCGGCGGTGACCAGGAGGGCGCCGTCGCCGCCACGCGTGACCGCGACCAGGCCCACTCCCCCGGCCAGGAACTTCTTCGCACCGGTCACCAGGTCCTCTTCCTCGCTGAAGCCAAGGATCTGGTCCTCGTTGGGGAGCAGGAAGTCGACGTACGGGAGCAGCGGTTCGATCTGGTCGAAGGTGCCGAGCGCACCCGGTGCGAGCAGGTCCACCGAGGTGGTGACGCCGTGGTCCTTGGCGTGCGCCAGGATGCGGGCGGCGACCTCGGCTCCGATCAGCTCGGGGCCGCCGAGGTGGAGGTGGCTCGCCTCGGCGACCGCGTCCCAGGGCACGTCGTCGAGGCCGTAGGTGATGTTGGCGCCGAGCAGGTGGAGAGTGGGGCGGTCACCGTTGGGGCGGATGGGCAGGACCGTCGCGGAGGTGGAGGTGTCGATACGGCGGACGAGCAACTCGGTGTCGATCCCCGCCTTGTCGAGGAGTTGTGTGAGCAGGTCGCCCGTCGGGTCGGTGCCGATCGCCCCGGCGGTGCGCACCGAGGCACCCAGCTTGGCGAGCGTGAGGGCGGTGCCCGCGGCCGTGCCGGCGGCGGTCATGCGGATGTCCTCGACCAGGGTCGCGCCCTGGCCCTCGGGTATCTCCTCGACCGGCCGTACCAGCACGTCCAACACGTGCACACCCATGGTGACGACGTTCTGTGCCTTCATCGAGTTCCCTCCGGTGCGGATTGCGTGGTGCCGTAGTCGCGGGCGAGGGCGGCCTCGATCACCGCGATCTGCTGCTGTTCGTCGAGGATGCGGGGCTGCCCCAGGGCGGCCGCGCGCTGGTAGACACCGCAGGCCCACTCCAGGAGCAGTGCGTGCTCGACCGCCTTGTCGAGGGTCGGGGCATGGGTGACCGCGCCGTGGTTGGCCATCAGGGCCGCACCGCGCCCCTCCAGCGCGGTGAGGACCGACTGGGCGAGTTCCGGGGTGCCGAAGGTGGCGTACGGCGCGACCCGGACGGTGCCGCCGAGGGCCAGCAACTGGTAGTGGATGCAGGGCAGTTCGTCGAGGACGAGGGAGAGCGCGGTGGCCATCGGGGCGTGGGTGTGCACGACGGCGGTGGTGCCGTAACGGCGGTAGACGCCGAGGTGGAGGTCGAGCTCCGAGGTCGGCAGCAGGCTTCCGGCCACGATCTCTCCGTCGAGGTCCACCACGGTCACCTGGTCCGGGGTGAGCTCGGCCAGGACGGCGCCGGTCGCGGTGATCGCCACGTGGTCCTCGACGCGTACGCTGACATTGCCCGCCGTACCGATGAGCAGTCCCTCGGCTCCCAGACGGCGGCAGGCGTCCGCCACGGCGGCCCGCTCCTCGCTCAGCACCGGGCTTGAGTCGGTCATGCGCGCGACGCTAACCTAAACCTGAAACAAAGTCACGTTCACGTTCGGAGGTTGTCTCGTGAGGTGGTCACGTGGGTGAGCGGAGGTCGTCCCGTGGCTGAGCCCACCCCGGACGCCGAGTCGGCCGCATGGGTCGCCGCCCTGCGCCGCACTCCCCAACAGGCCCGTAGCCGGGCCCGGTTGGCCAGGGTCCTCGAAGCGGCGGAGCGCATCCTGGTCGAGGAGGGCGTCGAGTCGCTCACCACGACCCGGATCGCGTCGGAGGCGCGGGTGTCGGTCGGCTCGCTGTACCAGTACCTGCCCGACCGCGGGGCGATCATCGACGCGCTCGCGGCCGGCTACTTCGCCAAGCTGGAAGCGGCGATGGACGCGCTCGTCGAGGCTGCGGCCACCGAACGCTGGGAGGACCCCGTCGGTGTCCTCGTCGACGCGTACGCGGAGATCTACCGCACTGAACACGGCTTCCGCGCCCTGTGGTTCGGCAGCGGACTGACCGAGCGGACCCGGACCGCGGACCGCGAGCACAAGCGCCGGATGGCCGACGGGATCCGCCGTATCCTGCTCGCCCTGCGGCTCGCCGAGGACGACGAGACCCTCGCCCGCGTCTGCCACGCCGCGATCCTCGCCGCCGACGCCCTCGCCCAGGAGGCCTTCCGCCGGGAAACGAAGGGGGACGCGGCGCTGCTCGAGGAGACCAAGATCCTGCTGCGCGGTTATCTCACGGACATCGCGGCGCGGTACAACGGTTCCTGACGTCTTCTGCGCAACGGGGGTCCGATGCAGCTCACCTTCACCGGCCGGGTGATCGAGTGGCGCGGCCCGGCGCCCTACTACTTCGTCCCGGTGCCCGACCAGGAGTCCGCCGACATAGGTGAGGTGGCCCGGATGGCCACCTACGGCTGGGGCGTGATCCCGGTCGAGGCCCGGATCGGCGAGGTCACCTTCACGACGTCGCTGTTCCCGAAGGACGGCGGCTATCTGCTGCCGCTCAAGAACGCGGTGCGGACACCGGAGGGGCTCGACGCGGGGGACGACGTGAGGGTGGAGATGACGGTCCGCTTCTAGCTCTCACGGGTCTCCTGCGCCACGACGACGGCCACGTATCGTGCAGCCGTGACCGAGACCGAGCCCCTGCGGCTGCCCGACATGCCGTTGCACGATCCGTTCGTCGTCGCCGACGCCGAGACGCGGACGTACTACCTCTACACCTCCAACGAACCGTCCGTCTCGGGTGTGGAGGGCGTCGGGACGATGGTCTACCGCAGTCGGGATCTGCGGGACTGGGCGCGGCCCGTCGTGGTGTTCCGGACGGACGAGCAGGAGGGGATCTGGGCGCGGGACGGCGGGTGGGCGCCGGAGGTGCACGCGTGGGGTGGCAAGTACTACCTGTTCACCACACTGCACGACGAGGGCCGGGTGCTGCCGGTGCCACCGGCCGGGCGGTGGGGCACGCCCTTCCAGCTGCCGAACCATGCGCGCGGCACGATCACCGCGGTGTCCGACTCGCTGCTCGGGCCCTTCACCGCCGTCGACCCGTCCGGCCCCACTCCGCCCGCGCGCCTCATGACCCTCGACGGCACGCTCTACGTCGACCCGGCCGGGCAGCCCTGGATGGTGTACGCGCACGAGTGGCTGCAGACCGTCGACGGGACGATGGAAGCCGTGCGGCTGGCTCCCGATCTGACCGGGACGGTCGGCGAGCCCGTCTTTCTGTTCAAGGGCTCGGACGCGTTCTGGCTCGGTGAGCAGATCCCCGCGGGCGTACCGCACCAGCTCGCGCCCTACGTCACCGACGGCCCGCAGCTCCACCGCACCCCTGACGGTGCCCTCCTCATGCTGTGGTCGACGTACGAGAAGAACACGGCCGGTGCGGACGGCACCGTCAGCGGCGGTTACGTGCAGACCTACGCCGTGTCCAAGTCCGGTGAGCTGACCGGCCCTTGGGAGCAGCGCCGGCCGCTGGTCCGGGACGACAGCGGGCACGGGATGCTGTTCGGGACCTTCGACGGCCGGCTGATGATGATCCTTCACCGCCCTTTCGAGAACGCGCGCGGGAAGCTGTACGAGATGCGGGTCGAGGGCGACGAGTTGCGGGTGCTGCGGCAGTGCACCGATCTGGACGGCGACGACATCAGCGGGTGAACGGTTCGGCCCGCTTGACGTAGGCGTGGTAGGTCGTCGCTGGTCCTCGTCAGCGCCCGGTCGTCGGCAGCCACACCCGCATCGTCGACGGGCCGCGGTTCGCCCAGGAGTTGTACGGCACCAGCAAGATCCCTTCTTTCTCGGCGGCGGGCACCTCGGTCTGGTCCGGCGGCCGGTACGGCCACTCCTCGTCGTGCGGCTCGACGAGTTCACCCGGCGCCACGACCGTGTCACCCGGTCCGTCCACCGGCTCGGCGGTGGTATCCACCCGCACGGCGTCGACTTCCCGTCCGCCCGGCAGGTCCACCGACTCGGCGCAGTACACCAGGGGGCCGCGCTGGACGGCGACCGTCCCGCGTACCGCGTCGATGCGGGGGTCCGGCCCGATCCAGCGCGGGGCGACGGGCAGTTCGAGCCGGATCTCGTCGCCGGGGCGGAAGACGCGGGTGACCGTCGCCGTGCCCGGGGCGACGGTGCGGCGGGTTCCGTCCGCGTCAAGCAGCCGGGCCGTGGCCCCCTCCGTCCATGCCGGGACGCGCAGGGACAGGGTCCATGGGTGGTCCGGGGACCGGGCGATCCGTACGGTCACGGTCCCGTCGGACGGGTAGTCGGTGCGCACGCGCAGGGCGATGCCGTCGACGGAGATTTCGGCGTCCGCGTACTGGTGGAGCTGGATGCCGTGGTCGTCGACGGAAGCCAGATACGCGGGCAGCAGGGCCAGAGTGCGGGCCACGTTGGTCGGGCAGCAGGACACCGCGAACCAGGGGGCGCGCAGACTCGATTCGGCGCGCGGGCTCACGGCGTCCGCCACCGGGACGGTGCCGCGTCGGCGGCGGTGCAGGGTGTTGGCGTAGAAGAAGGAGCGGCCGTCCTCGGAGGGTGAGGTCGCCACGACGTTGAACAGGGTCCGTTCGGCGAGGTCGGCGAAGCGTGGTTCACCGGTGGCGAGGAGGAGCCGCCAGCTGAGCATCACGGAGGCGACGGCGGCGCAGGTCTCCGAGTAGGCGCGGTCGGGCGGGAGGACGAAGTCGTCGCCGAAGGACTCGTCGCGGTGGTGGGAGCCCATGCCGCCGGTCAGGTAGGTGCGTCGGGCGACCGTGGTCTCCCACTGCCGTACGACGGCCGCGAGGAGTTCCTCGTCCCCCGTCTCCACGGCGACGTCCACGGCACCGGCCGCGAGGTAGAGGGCGCGGACGGCGTGGCCGCGCAGGACGGTGGCCTGCCGGACGGGCAGGTCGTCCTGGTAGTAGACGCGGCCGAACTCGCCGTCGGCGAGCGTGCCTCGGCCTCGGCGGTCGATGAAGAGTGCCGCCTGGTCGAGGTAGCGCTGTTCGCCGGTCGCCCGGGCCAGTTCGACCAGGGCGGTCTCGATCTCGGGGTGTCCACATACGCCGTCGATGCCGCCGGGGCCGAAGGTGGCGCACACGTGGTCGGCGGCCCGCTGGGCGACCTTCGCCAGCGCGCCCTCGCCACGGGTGCGGATCTGCGCCACGCCCGCCTGGATCAAGTGGCCGTAGCAGTACAGCTCGTGGCCCCATTCGAGGTCGCTGTAGCGGGGCTGTTGTCCGGGGCGGCCGAAGGCGGTGTTCAGGTAGCCGTCGGGTTCCTGGGCCGAGGCGATCGTCTCGGCGATGGTGTCGAAGCCGGTGCCTGCCCAGGCCATCGCTTCGAGCAGCTTGTAGACGTCGGAGTCGGCGAACTCCCGTCCCCGCCGCTGCTCCACGGGTGCGCTGAAGTTGCCGGTCCAGCCGACGCGTTCCATCCAGTCGCGGCAGTGGTCGAGGGTGGCGGTGGCGTTGACCTCCCTGCGCCCGGCCCAGAAGCCGCCGGTGATCCGGACCTCCTCGAGTCCGAGAGGCCGTAGCCGACCGCGACTCGGTGCGACCGGTACGACAAGGTCCCTGTTCGCCTTCAACAACGCGTCATCCCTTCAGGGCGCCCGACATGAACCCGCGCACGTAGTGCCGTTGCAGAAGCAGGAAAACGAGGAGACAGGGCACGGCGAGCACCACCACGCCCGCCTCGGTGGCGCCGTAGTCGACGGCCCCCATGCTCTGTTGGCGCAGATTCGCCACGGCCAGCGGCAGGGGCGCCTTCTCGCTGTCGGAGATGAGGATCAGCGGGGCGATGAAGTCGTTCCAGGCCGCGAGGAAGGCGAAGAGGCCCACCGTGATCACTCCCGGCCGCACCGCCGGGATCAGCACCCGGCGCAGGGCGCCCGCGGTGCCGCAGCCGTCGACGAGGGCCGACTCCTCCAGTTCGCGGGGGACCGCCTCGAAGGAGATCCTCATCATGAAGGTGGCGAACGGCAGTTGGAACATGGCCAGCACCAGGCTCAGCCCGAGCAGGGAGTTCTGGAGGTGCAGCCGGCCGAGGAGGACGTAGAGGGGGATCAGGAGGGTGGCGTACGGGACCATGAGGATGGCCAGGGTCAGCAGGAACAGCAGGTTCTTGCCGGGGAAGCTGAACCGTGCGAAGGCGTAGCCGCCGAGGAGCGACACACCGACGGTGAGCGCGACCGTGAGGGCCGAGACGACGGTCGAGTTGAGGAGGTAGCGCCACAGTCCGGCGTCGTAGTCGAGGAGGGTGCGGTAGTTGCCGAAGCCGTAGCCGGACTCCTGGGCGGTGCCGGGCTGGGCGCTGACGGAGGCCCAGGTGTTCCAGAGCAGCGGGAAGAGGAAGATGACGGCGAGGCCGGAGGCGACGACGTAGTACGGCGTCTGTCCGAGAGCCCGGGTGCGCACGGCGTGGTCCCCCTTCATGATTCGTCGGCGTGCCGCAGACCGCGGAACTGCAGGGCGTTGAGGAGGAGCAGCGCGGCCAGCACGAGGATCGAGAGGGCCGCCGCGGTACCGAGGTCGAGCCGCTGGAACGCCTCCCGGTAGATCAACTGCACGACCGTCACGGTGCTGTTGTCCGGACCGCCCTTGGTCAGGACGAAGAACTGGTCGAAGGCGAGCAGCGATCCGGTCACGCACAGCAGCAGGGACAGGGCGAGGGAGGGCCGCAGCAGCGGCAGGGTGATGGAGCGGAAGATCTGGCCGCGGCCGGCGCCGTCCATGCGCGCCGCCTCGTACAGCTCGTGCGGGATGCGCTGGAGGCCGACGAGCAGGATCAGCATGTAGAAGCCGGCGAACTTCCAGACGACGAGGAACACCGTCGACAGCAGGGCTGAGGTCGGTGTGCCGAGAAAGGACACCGGGCCGTCGACCAGGCCGAGTTCCTCCAGGGGGCGGCTGAGCGGGCCGGTGGTGGGGCTGTACATGCCCCAGAACAGCAGGGAGGCGGAGGCGAGCCCGAGGGCGCCCGGCAGGAAGTAGACCGTGCGGAAGAAGCCGGTGCCGGGGCGGGACTCCTGCACCAGCAGCGCGAGGAGGAGCGCGAGGCCGAGGAGGACGACGGTGACGATCCCCGTGTAGAGGAGCGTGAAGCGGACCGCGGGCCAGAACAGGGTGCTGTCGGTGACGTCGGTGTAGTTCTCGGGGGTGTTGGCCCCCTGGTCGCCGGCGAGCAACGGCCAGTCGTGGAGCGACATCTGGCCGACGAGGAGGAGGGGCAGGACGAAGAGGACGGCGACGAACACGGCTGTCGGGGTGGCGTATCCAAGGCCTTGGAGGGTGCGGGAGTGCCACAGGCGGCGCTGCCGGCGTTCCGTCCGGACCAGGGGTTCGACTGTCTCCCGGTCCGGTGTCTTCACCTGCATGTCCCTCCTCAGCCGTAGCCCCTGCGGCATGGTCAGTCGGTCAGTGAGGCGGTGACGGCCTCGTTGTCCTTCTCGACCTTCGCCGCGTCACCGAAGACGGCGTCACGCATCAGGGTCAGCCAGGGCCCGTTGGGGTCGTTGAAGGTCTGGCCGAACTTCAGGGCGTAGGGGGTACGGCCGTCCGCCACCAGCTGGTTGATGGTGACCAGGCGCGGGTCGGCCTTGGAGTACTTGTTGGACGCGAGGTCGGTGCGGGCCACCACGTCCTTGTGCGCGGCGACCACGTCGACCTGTGCCTCGTCGCCCACGGACCAGGCGAGGAAGTTCCAGGCCTGGTCGGTCTTGTCGCTGGTGGCGGAGATGCCGATGGCGTCCCCGCCGACGAAGGTGGACTTGCCGCCGTCGGGTCCGGGAATGGGGGCGACACCGAGGTCGAGGTCCTTGGGCATCAGGCCCAGGGTCGTCGACGGCATGGGCATCACGCCGACCTTGCCCTTCGGGAAGACTCCGGTCCAGGTCACCCCGGTCTCGTCGCGGGCGCCGGGGGCCACGATGTCGTCCTGGACCCAGCCGCGGTAGGTGTCGTAGACCTTCTCGGCGGTGTCGGAGGCCAGGAGGGCCTCGGTGCCGTCCTTGTTCAGTACGTCCTCGCCGGCCGCCCAGATCGACGGCCACCAGGTGAAGACGCCACAGCCGCCGCAGTTGCCGCCGAAGAAGGTGCCGCTGACGCCACCGCCCAACTTGTCGACGGCCCGCGCCTGTTGGTCCCACTCGGCCAGCGTGGTGGGCGGCTTGCCGGGGTCGAGCTTCGCCCGGCGGTAGAGGTCCTTGTTGTAGAAGAGCACCGAGAGGTCGAGGGTGTGCGGGACGACGTACTTCTTGCCGTCGTACGTGCCCGCCTTGATGTGCGACTGGGCGAGGTCGTCCGCGAAGGGCAGGGCGTCGATGCGGCCGGTGAGGTCGGCGAAGAGCCCACTGGAGGTGTAGTTCGGGACGAACACCACGTCGGAGGCGAACAGGTCGGGGAGGTCCTTGGAGCCGGCGGCCGCGCCGACCTTGGCCTGGTAGTCGTCGGTGGGGACGACGGTCAGTTCGACCTTGTTCTTGTGGTGGGCGTTGTACGCCTTGACCAGGGCCTCGCTCTGCGGGCGGGTCGCCGCGCGGGTCCACATCGTCAGCGTGGCGCCGTCGTCGACGCCCTTCGCGTCCGCTGTGCCCCCTCCCCCGCCGCCGGAGTCGTCGTCCCCCGATCCGCAGGCCGTGGCGAGGCCGACGGTGGCGGCCAGGGCGACTGCGGCGGTGACGAGTCGGCGGACGGGTCCACGCGATCCGAACGGGCTCCCCATGACGATCCCCCTACGTGACGAGCACCCGGAAGAAACGGGCCGAAAAGGCTTTCGTCAAGCTAGAACCGAGCTCACTGCCCGTCAATCCCCCGCGCAGAACAACGAGTTCAGGTGGGCGAGCGAAAATTCTCGCGTACGGTTGAGAGTGCGCGACGCGAGACAGGAGACCCCGCATGACACCCGCCCCCGGCCCCGCTCGTTCGCACACCGCCACCCTCACCGACGTCGCCCGGCTCGCCGGCGTCTCGGTGGCCACGGCGTCCAAGGCCCTCAACGGCCGCAGTCAGGTGCGCGCCGAGACCCGGCAGCGCGTGATCGAGGCGGCGGAGCGGCTGTCGTTCCGGCCCAACCAGCTGGCCCGGGGACTGCTCGCCGGACGGACCGGCACCGTCGGGCTGCTCACCAGCGACCTGGAGGGCAGATTCAGCATCCCGATCCTCATGGGCGCCGAGGACGCCTTCGGCGCGGGCGAGGTCGCGGTGTTCCTGTGCGACGCGCGCGGTGACGCGATCCGCGAGCAGCATCATGTGCGCGCGCTGCTCGGGCGCCGGGTCGACGGGCTGATCGTGGTGGGCAGCCGGACCGATCCACGCCCCTCCCTGGGCCGCGACCTGCCCGTTCCCGTCGTGTACGCGTACGCCCCCTCCGACGACCCGGCAGATCTGTCGATCGTGCCTGACAACGTGGACGCGGGCCGGATCGCGGTCGAGCACCTGCTGGCCTGCGGGCGCACCCGGATCGCGCACATCACCGGCGACCCGGGCTATCTCGCCGCGCGGGACCGGGCGGACGGCGCCCGGGCGGCCCTCGCGGGCGCGGGGCTGGACTTCGTCGGGGAACCGCGGTTCGCGGAGTGGTCGGAGGGGTGGGGGCGGGCGGCCACCGCGATGCTGCTGGAGCGGCACGCCGACGTGGACGCGGTGCTGTGCGGCAGCGACCAGATCGCGCGGGGGGTCGTCGAGATCCTGCGGGAGCGCGGGCACCGGGTGCCGGAGGACGTGGCGGTCATGGGCTTCGACAACTGGCAGGTCCTGACCTCGGCCTCGAGGCCGCCGCTGACGAGCGTCGACATGAACCTGGAGCAGGTCGGACGGGCGGCCGCCCAGGCGCTGTTCGGTGCGATCGACGGCATTCCCCGCTCGGGGGTGGAGACGCTGCCGTGCCGGGTCGTGATCCGGGGGTCCACGGCTCACCTGTCCTGAACCATGCGGTTGGCGAACTCGGTCATCACCGACCTCTCTTGACACTCCATCAGCTCGCTCCTACGTTGCGAAAACCTTTTAGGTCGTTTCAGCAAAGGGGAGCATCCGATGCGAAGACGAACTCCGCCGCGACGACGAACCGGGACCGTCCCCCAGCGCCTCCTCGTGATCCTGGCGCTCCTCCTGTGTTCCGTCTCCCTCGCGGCCCCGGCCCGTGCCGCGCAGACCATCGGGTTCCCCACCTTCACCGGGCCGGCGATCCCCGCCCCGCCCGTCGCCCAGACCACCGGCGACATGATGCGGGCCATCTACGACGCGGAGAGCTCGGGCACCGACTTCTGGATGGACCGGCTGCTGGCCCGCACCGGCGACGACCCGGCCGGACCCTGGCTGATGAGCCGCGGACGGGCGCTCTTCATGAAGGAGCACGACCCCGCCCGGCTCGGGTTCGCCGGCAAGGTCGCCTACTGGGAGAGCGTCAACGACAACAGCGCCTACACCGTCGCGGTCACCCCGGGCACCTTCACCGAGCAGGTCTCCCAGCGCCGTCAGACGCCCAGCCACTGGAAGAGCGTCCACACCAGCGGCTCGGTCTCGGTCGAGCAGACCAAGTTCATCACCGACAACAACGTCGCCGTGACGAACCTGTCGATCAAGAACAACGGCAGCGGCTCGACCACCCTGCAACTGCGGGCGACCTCGCCGTACGCCACCACGGGCACCGGCAGCGAGCTGACCGGCCAGGTCAACGCCTACAACAACCTCACCACCCTCCGGCCCCGGCTCACCGGCGACGGTTTCAGCGTGTCCGGCGGCGGCCTCAACCGGTCGGTGACGATCGCGGCCGGGGCGACGGTGACCGCCAAGGTGGTCATGGGCTTCGTCACCGACGAGATCCCCGAGTCGCTGACCGAGTACAACGCCTACGCGGGCTACTCCAACGCGACCGCCTTCGCGACCCACGTCCGGGCCTACAACCTGTGGTGGGCGCAGAACGTGCCCTACATCGACGTACCGGAGCCGGCGATCAAGAAGAACATCTACTACCGCTGGTGGCTGATGCGCTTCAACAACCTCGACGCCGACATCCCCGGGCAGACCTTCCAGTTCCCGACCTCCACCGAGGGCGTCCTCGGCTACAACAACGCGATCGCGCTGACCCAGCCGATGCACATCGACGACCTCAAGTACCTGCGCAACCCGGCCTATTCGTACGGGGACTGGCTGAGCGTCGGCCAGGTGTCCAAGGGCGGGCGCTTCCTCGACAACCCGGGCGATCCGGCGAACTGGTCGAACAGCTACACCCAGTACATCGCGGAGGCGGCCTGGAAGAGCTACCAGATCCACGGCGGCCAGCCGGCGATCGCGGGCCAGCTCGCCCACTACGCCGAAGGCGACGTGAAGGGACAGCTCGCCTACTACGACCACGACGACAACAAGCTGATCGAGTACGACTGGGGCGCCCTGACCGGCAACGACGCCGACGCGGTCTCCTTCCACTGGAAGCCCGGGAACATGGACCGCGCCGAGTCCGCCTACCAGTACAGCGGGGCTCTCGCCGCCGCACAGGCCTACGAGGCGACCGGCAACACGGCCAAGGCGACGGAGATGCGCACGCTGGCGAACCAGATCAAGGACGCCATCGTCAATGTGCTCTGGAACCCCAACCGGCAGTTGTTCGAGCACCGGTTGAAGTCGACCAACGAGTGGGTGCCCTGGAAGGAGATCAACAACTACTACCCGTTCTCGGTCGGGGCGGTCCCCGACACGGCCACGTACAAGCAGGCGTTGCGCCTGTACGACGACCCCGCCCAGTACCCGGTCTTCCCCTTCTACACGGCCAATCAGGTCGACAAGAAGGCGGCCGCCGACGCGGGCGAGCCCGGCTCCAACAACTTCTCGACGATCAACTCCACCGTCCAGTTCCGGCTGTACTCCTCGGTGTTGCGCAACTATCCCAACTCCTGGATGAAGGCGACGGACTACAAGAAGCTCCTCTACTGGAACGCCTGGGCCCAGTACGTCGGCGGCGACACCCGGTGGCCGGACGCCAACGAGTTCTGGGCGGACTGGAACGGCAGCGCGATCACCTACCGTTCCTGGATCCACCACAACATCCTCGGCAGCAGCAACTGGACCGTGATCGAGGACGTGGCGGGGCTGCGGCCGCGCAACGACGCCAAGGTGGAGCTCTCCCCCATCGACATCGGCTGGGACCACTTCACGGTCAACAACCTCCGTTACCGGGGCGCCGACCTGTCGATCGTCTGGGACGACCCGGCCGACGGTGTGGTGCGGTACCCGGGCATCCCGGAGGGCTACTCGATCTACGTCAACGGCAACCGGGTCGCCACGGTCGGCTCGCTGGTGCCCTTCACCTGGGATCCGGCCACCGGTGACGTCACCACGAGCGGCACGGTCACCCACCACACGGCCGTCGCCGGGCTCAAGGCGCCGAACCAGGTCGTGCAGGACAGTCCCCGCATGGTCGACATGCTCGCCAAGGCCGGCGTCGACCTCACCGCCGACCTGACCAACGTCGCTGCCGGTGCGACCGTGTCGGCCTCCTCCACCGGCTCCGGCAGCACGGTGGGCGGAGCGGTCGACGGCTATCCCACCAACGAACCGTTCTGGGGCGCCGGCGGATCGGCCGCCCAGGACTGGTACGAGCTCAATTTCGGCACGGCCCGCACGCTCAACGAGGTGCGCCTGTACTTCAAGGACAGCCGCCCGGCGAGTACGGCCTACCGAGCACCGTCGGCGTACACCGTCCAGTACTACAACGGCAGTTCATGGGTGGACGCCCCCAGCCAGACGAAGAGTCCGGCGGCACCGCGTGCCAACTACAACCTGGTGAGGTTCCCGGCGATCAGCGCCCAGCGTGTCCGCGTCCTGGCCACCAACGCCTCCGGCGCCAGGACGGGCCTGACCGAGGTCAAGGTGTTCAACCGGGGCGGTGTGCAGCCACCGGCCAACCAGGCGTCGTCGGCGACGGCTTCGGCGTCGTACACCTCTGCCTGGGAGAGCGTCACCGCCGTCAACGACGGCATCGACCCGCCCTCGTCCAACGACACCGTCAACCCGCGCTGGGGCACCTGGCCGGAGACGGGACAGCAGTGGGCCGAGCTGACCTGGCCGGCGGCGAAGACCCTCAACAGGGCCGACGTGTACTTCTTCGACGACGACCAGGGCATCGACATGCCGAGTTCCTGGAAGCTCCAGTACTGGAACGGCAGCGCCTACGTCGACGTGCCGGGCGCGAGCGGCTATCCCCTCGCCAAGAACCAGTACAACAGCGTCACCTTCACCGCCACCAACACCACGCGGCTGCGGGTGCTGCTCACGAGCAACGGCAGCAACTCCGTCGGCCTCCTCGAAGCAAAGGTGTACGGCCCGTGACCAGATCCAGACTCCTCCTGGCCCTGCTCGTCCTGGCAACGGCCTTCCTCGTCGCACCGCCCGCGTCCGCCGCCGTCTCCTTCACTTCGACGGCCGTGAACCAGAACGGCGGCAACTGCCTCGACCTGCCCGGGAGTTCGACCACAGCCGGTGCCCAACTCCGGGCGTTCACCTGCTCGTCGGGCGCCAACCAGAACCTCTCTTACACGCCCGTCTCCGGTACGAGCGACACGTACACGATCACCGCCCAGTCCGGCCAGTGCGTCGACGTCTACGGCGCCTCCACCGCGGACAACGCGGCGATCATCCAGTGGCCCTGCCACGGCGGCACCAACCAGCAGTGGCGGCTGGTGCCGGTGACGGTCTCCGGAACGGACAAGACCTTCAACCTGGTGTCAGTCGGCTCGGGCAAGTGCGTTGCGCCGAGCGGTGGTTCGTCGGCGTCGAACACCAACCTGGTCCAACTGCCGTGCGCCACAGGCAACGGCAGGGTGTGGCGGCTGCCCGCCTTCACCGGCGGCGGCACCACCCCGGGCACCTTCACCAACCCGCTCTCCCAGCACGGGCCCGACCCCTGGCTGACGTACTACGACGGCTCCTACTACCTCGCCACCACGACCTGGAACTCGACGGTCACCATGCGCAGGGCGAGCACACTCGCAGGGCTCGCCACGGCCCCCGACCAGGTCATCTTCAACCTGACCCGGCCCAACGGGGCGGGCACGATGTGGGCGCCGGAGTTCCACCTGCTCGACGGGCCCAACGGGAAACGCTGGTACTTCTACTACACGGCCGGGCGCGAGCCGTACGACCTGGGCACCCAGCGCATCCATGTGCTGGAGAGCGCCGGACTGGACCCCATGGGCCCGTACAGCTTCAAGGCCGACCTGCTCGACCCCACCCAGGACAACACCTGGGAACTGGACCCGGGCATCCTCCAACTCAACGGACAGCTCTATCTGTTGGGCACCTTCTACAACGGTTCCCAGCCCATGTTCATACGGCCCCTGTCGAACCCGTGGACCGCGAGCGGCACCCGGCGTGTGCTGTCGACGCCGACCTACAACTGGGAGACCGTGGGCGGCGCGGTCAACGAGGGCGCCGAGGTGCTCCAGCGCAACGGGAAGACGTTCATCGTCTACTCGGCCAGCCACTGCTCGACACCCGACTACAAGCTGGGGATGCTCACCTACAACGGCGGTGATCCGCTCAGCTCCTCCTCGTGGGTCAAGTCGTCGAACCCGGTCTTCCAGCGGTCCAACGCCAACGGCGTGTACGGCCCCGGCCACAACGGTTTCTTCAAGTCGCCCGACGGGACCGAGGACTGGATCGTCTACCACGCCAACAGCTCCGCGAGCGGCGGCTGCGACATGAACCGCACCACCAGGGCGCAGAAGTTCACCTGGAACGCCGACGGCACTCCGAACTTCGGCACCCCGGTGGCGCTCGGGGTCACACTGACCGCGCCCTCAGGTGAGTAGTCGGGAGAGGAACGGTGCGAGGGTGCGGGTGAACGTGTTGTGCTGCGGGGCGGCGAACAGCGGGTCGAGGTGGTTCATCCCGTTGTCCGTCTCGTACCTCGCGTACGGGATGCGCGAGTCGGCGACGACCTCGCGGGCCGCCGAGACGATCGTTCCCTTGGCGTAGCTCGTCTGGAAGGCGTACAGCGGAACGTCCAGGCCTGCGGCGTGCCTCAGCCGCAGGCCCAGCGAGCGGGCCGTGTCGGTCTCGGCGTAGAAGTCGGTGACGTCGAGGTCGACCGACAGCCGGGCCGGCCAGTACCACTCCCACACGGCCGGTTCGGGGCCGCCCGCGTACGCGGCGGCGACCCGGCCGATGGGGGTCATGCCCGCGTCGACCCAGCCGCGCGGTTCACCGCTGTCGGCCAGATGTCCCGAGTGCACGCTGATGTCGTTCGGCCAGCCGATGCCGGCGTCCACCAGGGTGCCCAGGAGGGCCGCGTTGGTGACCGGGACCGGCGGCCGCAGGGCGTCGGGCATGCGGGGCTGCAGGACCGAGGGGCCGTCCGGGTCGCGGTGGGCGTACCAGCCCGCGAGCTGGTACCAGATCTGGGTGCTCTCCGCCCGGTCACCCAGCCCCACGGCGCTCAGGGTCATGTCGAAGACCGCGCCGTCCTCGATGGCCGCGAGCCGCTCCTTCACCTGCTCCGGCGAGTTGGCGACCGGCTCTCCCGTCCCGTCGAACGCGCCGCGCACTCCGCCGTCGACCAGCACCAGGGCAGCCACGTCCCGGTACCCGGGGCAGCCGTCGAAGTCCCAGGCGGCGTAGGCCATGGCGGTGGTCGCTCCCCATGAGTGGCCTCCGAGCACCACCCGCCGTCCGCCCCGGGCGGCGGCCCGTACGACCGCGCGCAGATCCTCCAGCGTGCGGGTCAGGCCCCACCCGGCGGCGAAGGCGGAGGCCGCGGGGTCCTGCGAACGGTAGTGACCGTCCAGGTAGTACGCGGCCGGGTCGGCGGTGCGGAAGCCCGAACGGTCGGCCAGGTTCTCCTCCCGCCGGTCGAACGCCCACACCTGCACTCCCGGAACAGCCGCGACGAGGTCCCGGGCCGCCCACCGGAAGTCGTTCGCCGCCCCGAACATCCCCGGGACCATCACCAGCACCGTGCGGGCCGTGTCGGGGCCGACCTTCAGCACATGGACGCGGTCCGTCCCCACCGGGCCGCCGCCACCGCCCACGGTCAGCGGGACATACGGCTCCCGGACCGGTCCGGCGGCCGCGGCCGACCCGGCCCCCGCCGCCAACAGGACGGCCCCACCGGCCATACCGCCCAGCACCGCCCTACGAGACAGACTTCCCGTCACTTCCGTCGTCCTCTCAACTGACCGCCCACAGACGCCGGATGACAACGTACGCCCCCCATCTGACGAGCCCGCACCCGGAGTCGGCCACGCACCTGATCAGCCCCGGAGGGGTCCCTGCAGAGACCCGCCGGTCTCAGATCGCCTCGCGGATCGCCTGTTCGAAGCCCACGACGTGGCTGCGCGCGAGCCGCGCCGCCGTGTCGGCGTCACCGGCGACGATCGCCTCGATCAACGGTCCGTGCTCCTCTCCCCCGGTACTACCCGCAGACCGGTGAGGACATGGACGCGGCCGTGGCGCGCGAGTGCCGGGCGGCCCGGGAGGGGGTGGCGTTCATGGACGCCTCCACCCTCGGCAAGATCGAGATCTGGGGCGCGGACGCGGGCGAGTTCCTCAACCGGATCTACACGAACGCCTTCAAGAAGCTCAAGCCCGGCACGGCCCGGTACGGCGTCATGTGCAAGCCCGACGGCATGATCTTCGACGACGGTGTGACCCTGCGTCTCGACGACAACCGCTACTTCATGACCACCACGACAGCGGCGCGGCGGGCGTCCTGGACTGGCTGGAGGACTGGCTGCAGACCGAGTGGCCCGAACTCGATGTGCACTGCACCTCGGTGACCGAGCAGTGGGCGACGATCGCCGTCGTCGGCCCGCAGTCGCGTGAGGTGGTCGCGAGCCTGGCCCCTGACGTCGACCTGTCTGCCGAGGCGTTCCCCTTCATGGCCTTCCGCGAGACCACCCTGGCCTCCGGCGTCCCGGCCCGGATCTGCCGGATCTCCTTCTCCGGCGAACTCGCCTACGAGATCAACGTCTCCGCGTGGTACGGCCTGGCGGTCTGGGAGGAGGTGGACGCGATAGGCCGGCCGTACGGCACCACCCCGTACGGCACCGAGACGACGCACGTCCTGCGGGCCGAGAAGGGCTACATCATCGTCGGCCAGGACACCGACGGCACGGTCACCCCGCGGGACGCGGGGATGTCCTGGGTGGTGTCGAAGCAGAAGGACTTCATCGGCAAGCGGTCCTTCGCCCGCGCCGACACCGCCCGCACCGACCGCAAGCAACTGGTCGGTCTGCTCCCGGCCGACCGCACGACCCGGCTGCCCGAGGGCACTCAACTCGTCACGGCGGACGTCTCCTTGGAGACGGTGCCCGTGCCGATGCTCGGCCACGTCACCTCCAGCTACCACAGTCCGGCCGTGGGCCGCCCCTTCGCCCTCGCCCTCGTCGCCGACGGACGGGCGAGGAAGGGCCAGACCCTGCTCGCCCCGGTGGGCGAGGCCCTGGTGCCGGTCGAGGTGACCGACTTCGTCCTCTACGACCCCGAAGGGACCCGGCGAGATGGCTGAACCGATCACGGAGGGACCGGTGGCCCTGCGCACGAGCCCGCTGTCCCACCTTCAGGAGCGGATGGGCGCCGCCGCCGTCAGCGGCGCCCGGGGCGTCACCCTGGCCGAACTGCCGTTCGTCACGATGGTGAACATGCGGGTCGACCCCGCGTCCGCGGCGGCCGACCGGATCGGCAGGACCCTGGGGGCGCCGCTCCCCCGCCGGTGCGGCGACACCGCCGCCTCGGGCCTGGATACGATCATGTGGCTCGGCCCCGACGAGTGGCTCGTGCTGTCCCCGGCCGATGCGGGCACCGTGACCGCCAAGGTACGGCAGGCCCTCGACGGCGCTCCCGGCTCGGTCGTGGACGTCTCGGCGAACCGCACCACGCTGGAGCTGAGCGGCCCGGCCGCCCGGGAGGTGCTGGAGAAGGGCTGCCCGCTGGACCTGCACCCCCGCGCCTTCGGCCCCGGCCGCGCGGTGTCGACCACGGTGGGCCCCATCGCGGTGCTGCTCTGGCAGCTCGACGACGCTCCGACGTACCGCCTGCTCCCGCGGTCCTCGTTCGCCGGCTATCTGGCCCGCTGGCTCATCGACGCGATGAGCGAGTACGGCGGACCGCGGCTCGCCTGACGGGTGCCCCACGGAATACGGAAAAGGCCGTTTTCTCATCGCTGAGAAAACGGCCTCCGACCTGCGTGAAGCTGGTCGGGACGACAGGATTTGAACCTGCGACCCCTTGACCCCCAGTCAAGTGCGCTACCAAGCTGCGCCACGTCCCGGTGCCCGCCTGACCTGGGGTTTCCCCTGGCCGAACGTGCAGAGAAACCATACCGCACTCGGGTCGGTGGTCGCGCACCCCTTTCGCCCGCATCACCCCCTGGGCGGATCGGGCAGCCCCAGCCCCGGATACGCGTCGAGCAGCCCGGACGGCGCCGCCTGCCGCCAGGAGTCGGCGAGGATGTCCCGCAGTTCGCCCTCGTCCTCGATCGCGGCGAGGCGGGCGCGCACCCACGCGAACTGTGCCTCGTGATCGGCGATCCAGAACTTCCCCGGCTCGGCCAGCACCAGCTCGTCGCGCTCCTCCTTCGGACAGCGCACGGCGAGGGAGGTCTCGTCCTCGGGCAGCGTGGCGAACATCTTCCCCGCGACCCGGAACGTGGGCATGCTCCAGGCGATCTTCTCCGTCGTGTCCGGCAGGGACAGGGCGACACGGCGTACGTCTTCGGCGTCCGGCATGACAGGCACCGTAGCGGCTGCCACTGACAATCACCTGGTCGGAGCGGTCTCCCCGAGTCGCTTGTAGTACAGGGTGGTCGGCCGCAGCACGCCGGCGGGGTCGGCCGCGTAGTCGGGGATGACTCCGGCGCGGGTCCAACCGGCGCCGCCGTAGAGGCGCTCGGCTGGGCTGTCGGTCTCGGTGTCCAGGTGGAGCAGGGTGATTCCGGCCGCGCGGGCGGCCTCCTCCGCGATGCCGAGGAGCCGTCGCCCGAGGCCGTGTCCGCGCGCGTCCCGGTGCACCATCAGTTTGACCAGCTCCGCCCGGTGGCGGGAGTTGGGTTTGTCGGGGAAGGCCAGGCTGACGGTACCGACCGCGCGGTGACCGTCGTGCGCCGCCCACACCGCCAGACACTCCGCGGCCACCGCGTCCGCGCGCTGCTTCCACCAGGCGACGGCCGCCGCCCGGTCCATCGGTGCGAGGAATCCGATGGAGGCGCCGCCGTCCACCGTGTCGACCAGCAGATCGGCCAACTCGTCCGCACGGTCCAGCAGTCGGACCTCGTCCAGGCGGGTGACGATCACGGCAGGACCACCGCCAGCACATACCGCACCGGGTCGGGACCCGCGCACCGGAACCGCGTCGGTCCCCACACCCGCAGCCGCAGACAGTCCCCGGTGCCGAGGTGGTGCTCGACGTCCTGGGCGGTGACGTCGAGCGCACCCTCCAGAACCCAGATGTGCTGCTCCAGACCTGGCACGGGCGGCCGGTCGTAGGCGAGGTCGGCACCTGCGGCGAGCCGTCCCTCGACGAGTTCGCCGCGCAGCCCGGCGTGCGGCGGCGACACGGACCGCCGTACGAACCCGGAGGCCCGGTCCTCCCACACCGTCTGGTCGGCACCGCGAATCAGCAGCGCGGGCTCGGCCTCGACCTCGCTGAGCAGCTGGGACATGGTCCGCCCGTAGACCCCGCACAGCCGGTTCAGCAGCGAGGCGGTGGGGCTGATCTCGGCCCGCTCGGCGCGGGAGAGGGTGGACTTGCTGACGCCGCTGCGCTCGGCCAACTCGCCCAGCGACCAGCCCCGTTCGGCCCGCAGAGCGGTGAGTCGGACGCCGAGGCGGGTGTCGACGGGGTCCGGCCCGGGTTCATCGCGTTTCACATTCGGGACGCTATCCCATATACGAGAAAGCTCGCTAGCCGTTGCCGGCTCTCTCATCCCCGGCAACGGCTCCGAGCGCGTCCAGCACGGGACGGATGAGGGGGTGCTCCTCCGCTCCCCGTCGCACGGCCGCGAAGACCCGGCGCGTGGGAGCGACCCCGTCCACCGGCCGTACGACCACCCCGGTGAGGTCCATCCCGATCAGCGCCGAACGCGGTACCAACGCCACCCCCGCGTCCGCCGACGCCAGTGCCACCACCGCCCGGAAGTCGTCCGACGAGTGCTCCAGGCGCGGCTGGAATCCGGCGCTCTCGCAGGCCAGGACCACGACGTCATGGCAGGGGTTGCCCGGGTAGGGGCCGATCCACGGGTCCTTGGCGAGGTCGGACAGCGGCACCTCGCCCGCGTCGGCCAGCCGGTGACCCACCGGGACGACCGCGTCGAAGGGCTCGGCGTACAGGGGCACGTGGGCGAGGCGGGGGTCGTCGGCGGGCGGGGCCCCGCGGTACTCCACGGCGACCGCCACATCGACCTGCCGGTCGAGGACCATCGGCAGGCTGGCGTCACCCTCGGCGTCCTGGACGCGGAGGTGGATGCCGGGGGCCGTCGAGGCGAGGCGGGCCACCGCGGGTGCCACGACCAGGGCGATCCCGGTCGCGAAGGAGGCGACCGTGACCGTGCCGGCCACGCCCGAGCTGTAGGCGGCCAGCTCGGCCTCCGCCCGCTCCAGCTGGGCGAGGACCGCGTTGGTGTGGCCGAGCAGGATCTCGCCGGCCGGAGTCAGCCGTACACCCTTCGCACCGCGCTCGACGAGCCGGTGGCCGGTCTCCTGCTCCAGGGCCGTGAGCTGCTGCGAGACCGCGGAGGGGGTGAGATACAGCGCGGCGGCAGCCGCCGTGACCGTGCGGTGGTCGGCCACCGCACGGAGGATGTGGAGCCGCCGCGCCTCGATCATGGGATCGATTATCGCAATACGTCCGGACTAGGCCGCCAGCTCGGCCCTGGCCGCGACGAAGGCGTCGACCGCGCGGTTCACGTCCTCGGTGGAGTGGGCCGCCGAGAGCTGCACCCTGATGCGCGCCTGCCCCTGCGGCACGACCGGGTACGAGAATCCGATCACATACACCCCGCGCTCCAGCAGCAGCTCCGCCAGACGGCCCGCCTCGGAGGCGTCCCCGATCATCACGGGCGCGATGGCGTGATCACCGGGCAGCACGTCGAAGCCCTCCTCGGTCATACGGCGTCGGAACAGCGCGGTGTTCTCCCGCAGCCGCACCCGCAGGTCGTCCGCCGACTCCAGCAGGTCGAGGACCTTCAGAGAGGCTGCGGCGATCACCGGGGCGAGCGTGTTCGAGAAGAGGTACGGCCGTGAGCGCTGACGCAGGAGGCCGACGATCTCGGCACGGGCGGCGACGTAACCGCCGGAGGCGCCGCCGAGCGCCTTGCCGAGGGTGCCGGTGATGATGTCGACGCGGTCCATGACGCCGTGCAGCTCGGGGGTGCCGCGGCCGCCGGGGCCGACGAAGCCGACGGCGTGCGAGTCGTCGACCATGACCATGGCGTCGTACCGGTCGGCGAGGTCGCAGATGTCCCGCAGCGGCGCCAGGTAACCGTCCATGGAGAAGACGCCGTCGGTGACGATCAGCTTGCGCCGGGCACCCGCGGCCTCTTTCAACTGCCGTTCCAGATCGGCCAGATCACGGTTGGCGTAGCGGAACCGGCGAGCCTTGGACAGCCGGATGCCGTCGATGATGGACGCGTGGTTCAGGGCGTCGGAGATCACCGCGTCCTCGGGGCCCAGCAGCGTCTCGAACACACCGCCGTTGGCGTCGAAGCAGGAGGAGTACAGGATCGTGTCCTCCTGGCCGAGGAAGGCGGACAGCCGCGCCTCCAGCTCCTTGTGGACCTCCTGCGTGCCGCAGATGAAGCGGACCGAGGCCATGCCGTAGCCCCACCGGTCCAGGGCGGCGTGGGCGGCGGCGACGACCTCGGGGTGGTCGGCGAGGCCGAGGTAGTTGTTGGCGCAGAAGTTGAGCACCTCACCGGGGCGGCCGCCCGCGGAGACGTTCACGGCCCTGGACTGCGGGGTGTCGATCACGCGCTCCGGCTTGTGCAGGCCGGCGGCGCGGATCTCGTCGAGGGTGGCGCGCAGGTCGTCGCGCACGGAGTCGAACATCGTCAGTCCCTAAGTCAGTTGGTCCAGTCGAGGATGACCTTGCCGCCGCGGCCGCTCGCCGCGTCGGCAAAGGCCGCCTCGAAGTCGCGGTAGCCGTACCGGCCGGTGATCACGGGGGCAAGGTCGAGGCCGCCCTCCAGGAGGACCGACATCGCGTACCAGGTCTCGAACATCTCCCGGCCGTAGATGCCCTTGATGGTGATCATCGAGGTGACGATCCGGGCCCAGTCGACCGGGAACTCCGCGGCCGGCAGTCCCAGCATGGCGATCCGGCCGCCGTGTGTCATGTTGGCGATCATGTCGCGCAGGGCCTCCGGCCGACCGGACATCTCCAGGCCGATGTCGAAGCCCTCACGCAGCCCCAACTCCTTCTGCCCGTCGACAATCTGAGCCTCCGACACATTCAGCGCGAGGCTCACCCCGATCTTGCGGGCCAGTTCCAGGCGCTCCTCGCTGACGTCGGTGACGACGACGTTGCGAGCACCCGCGTGCCGGGCGACCGCCGCCGCCATCAGTCCGATCGGCCCGGCGCCGGTGATCAGCACGTCCTCGCCGACCAGCGGGAAGGACAGCGCGGTGTGCACGGCGTTGCCGAACGGATCGAAGATCGCGGCCACGTCGAGTTCGACGGGGACGCGGTGCACCCACACATTGGCCGCCGGCAGGGCGACGTACTCCGCGAACGCCCCGTCCCGGCCGACGCCGAGCCCGACCGTGGCCCGGCACAGGTGCCGCCGCCCGGCGAGGCAGTTGCGGCACTTGCCGCAGACGAGATGCCCCTCGCCGCTCACCCGGTCGCCAATGGTGATCTCCGAGACGTCGCGGCCGGTCTCCACGACCTCGCCGACGAACTCGTGGCCCAGGACGAGGGGCGTGCGGATCGCCTGCTGCGCCCAGCCGTCCCAGGACCGGATGTGCAGATCGGTGCCGCAGATGCCGGTGCGCAGCACCTTGATCAGGACGTCCCCGGGGCCGACGGCCGGCTCCGGGACGTCCGCGAGCCACAGTCCGGGCTCCGCCTTCTCCTTGACCAGCGCCTTCACGGCTTGGCTCCTGTGGGTGCGAGGGGTGGAAACGCCCTGCAATCTGCCGTACGACGCCGTCCTGGTCCATCGAGGATTTCTTAAGCGGTGCCACAGCTCCGCTTCACGCCCGCTGCGGGGCCTGGTCGAGGCGGGAGACCTGATAGTGGCTGATGCACCAGTCGTCCCCGGCCCGGGTCACGAGTACCGCCAGCTTGACCGCGAGTGCGGGCCGGTCGGTGAACGTGAAGTCGACGTCCAGGTAGCCCATGACGAGGCCGTCGGCGGGGCGCCGCGTCTCGAGGATGCGGTACTCCGCCTTCAGGCCGGGCGGCTGGGAGGCGTAGTACTCGGCGACGCCCTGCCGTCCGACGCTGTAGGGATGCAGTCCCTGGAACACCGCGTCCTCGGTGAAGAGGGCGGCCACGCGCTCCGGTTGGTGGGCGTCGACACCGGCCTTCCACCGGTCGAGGACTCCGCTCAGGATCGCCTTGTCGTCTGTCGAACTGGTCATGTCCGCTCCTAGGTCGATGAATTGACAGTCCGTCAGTGTCCGGCGCTCATACCGCCGTCGACGTGCAGGATCTCGCCGGTGACGAACGGCGCCGTCTCCAGGAAGAGCACGGCGTCCACGATGTCGCTCACTTCGCCCATCCGTCCGACCGGGTGCAGGGCGGCGAGGAACTCGTGGGTCTCCTCCGCGTGCATGGGGGTCTTGATGGTGCCGGGCGACACGGCGTTGACGCGGATGCCACGGGTGGCGTACTCGACGGCGAGGGACTTGGTGGCGGACTGCACACCGCCCTTGGTCAACGAGGCCGGCACGGACGGGACCCTGGAGTCCGCGTTGTCGACCAGGCTCGTGGTGACGTTGACGATGTGACCGCCGCCCTGGGCGAGCAGGTGCGGGACGGCCCGCTGGGTGAGGTGGAAGACGCCGGCGAGGTTGATGCCCGTCACGGTGGCGTAGTCCTCGGCGGTGTACTCCGTGAACGGCTTGGCGACGAAGATGCCCGCGTTGTTGACCACGGTGTCGATCCGGCCGAACCGTTCCACGGCAGCCTCCACGATCCGCCCCGCGGTGGCCGGGTCGGCGATGTCGCCCTGGACGGTGAGGACGTCCGCGTCGTCGACGGGTGCGATGGTGCGGGAGGTGGCGACGACGGCGTAGCCGAGCTTGCGGTAGCCCTCGACGAGGGCGGCTCCGATGCCCTGCGAGGCGCCGGTGACGATCGCGACCTTCTGGTTCTGCGTGCTCATGGTGACCTTCTTCGAGTCGGTGACCGGTACTAGCCGACCGGTCGACTATTTGGAAGGTAGGCCCGTCCACGGGGTGACGGAAGGATCGGCTTCCTACGGCCTGGAAGGCACTGCCTCCCAGCACAGGTCAGCCGGGGATCGCGTACGGATCGTCGGCGGGCAGCCAGGCGTCCGGGGCGTGGATGCCGAGGTCGCCGACGCCCTCGCTCAGCGCGTCGACGACGGCCAGGACACCGGCCCGCTCCTCCTTCTCGCGCCACACCAGGGACCAGGTCCAGTAGACCTTCGGTCCGACGATCTCGCGGCGGACGAGGTCGGGCGGGAGCGGACTGGTCTGTCCCTTGGGCGAGTTGAGGACGGGGCGGGTGCAGCGGCGCACGTGGTCGAAGAACGCGGGGCCCGTGATCGCGCCGTCGGAGATGCGGACCGTACGGGCGCCGGTCGCCTGCGCGAGCTCTTCGGCGTACACGTTCCAGGCGGCCCAGGCGGTGAGATCGTCGTCGATGAGCACGTGGACGTCCCTGGCCGCCACGTCGGGTACGTCGCTGCTGTCGCCGCCCCTGGCGACGGCGTAGAGCCGGTCGGCGCCGATCAGCCGGGCCCGCAGCCCTTGCCTGCGAAGGTCCTCGGTGCGTACCCAGCAGACGGCCAGGTCCAGGCTGCCGTCGGCGACGCGCGCGGCCTGGGTGTGGGAGGGAGCGACCCAGGCGTCGAGGTGCACCTGGGCCACCGCTGCCGTACGCGACATCAGGTCCGGGGGAAGCCAGTTGACGTATCCGAGCCGTACGGACTGCGAGCCGTTCAGGCTGCCGGCCCGGCGTTTGAGGTCGTCGGCGCGCTCCAGCAGGGCGCGGGTGTGCGGGAGGAGGGCGGCACCGGCCTGGGTGAGGGAGACCTTGCGGCGGTCGCGGTCGAACAGCCGGACGCCCAGGTCTCGTTCGAGTGCCTTGATCTGCTGGGAGAGCGAGGGGCCCGCGATGAGCAGCCGCTCGGCGGCCCGGCCGAAGTTCAGCTCCTCGGCGACCGCGACGAAGTACCGCAGCTGGCGCAGTTCCACGGGCGCCATCGTACGCGCGCTGGGAGGCTGCGCCTCTCAGCAGCGAGGAAGTCGGTCGTGGCATCGGTGCAGGTGACGCGCGCACGATGGGCTCACCGACGACGAGCGGAGCACGTCATGCGAGAGTTCCTGGTCGAGATCACCACCACCGTTCCCGAGGGCACCGGACAGGAGGAGGTCGGCCGGCGGCGGGCCGCCGAGGCCGTCCGCGCGAAGGAGCTGGCCGCCACCGGCCGTCTCGCCCGACTGTGGCGCCCCGTGGGCGAGTTGCGCAGCATCGGCGTGTGGCGGGCCGCCGACGAGGAGGAGCTCCACGAGAAGGTGCTCGGTACCCTGCCACTGCGCCCTTGGATGACCCTCACCGTCACCCCGCTCGTCCCGCATCCCAACGACCCCGGCACGAAGTGAGCGCCTCGTCCCCCTGGAGTCATGCCGCCCGGGCCGCGGCGGCGCTCGCGGCAGGCATGGGAGTCGGCCGCTTCGTCTACACCCCGATCCTGCCCCTGATGCACGCCCAGGCAGGCCTGTCCACGGGGGCCGGGGCGAACCTGGCCACCGCCAACTACGTCGGGTATCTCCTCGGCGCCCTCGCGGGCATCCTGGCCCCCGTACTGGTCCGGTCGCGCGCCGTACTGCGCGCCTCCCTGATCCTGCTGACCGGCACGCTCGCCGCGATGCCCCTCACCCACAGCACCACCGTCTGGAGCCTGCTGCGGCTGCTGGCCGGCGTGGCGAGCGCCCTGGTGTTCGTCGTCGCGGCCGGATCCCTCCTGCACCACCTGCGGGACCACCCGCCGCACCTGGCCGGCTGGGCGTTCGGCGGAGTGGGCGGCGGCATCGCGCTGTCCGGCCTGCTGGTCCTGGTGCTGCGGTCCGCCGCCGACTGGCGCACCGCCTGGTGGGCCGCCGCCGTACTGGCCACGCTGCTCGCGGCCGCCTCGTGGAATCTACGGCCGCAGGAGGCGCCCGTCGCCGCCCCGGGCGGGAGCGGTGCGAGGCCCCGCACGCACCGCTGGTTCGGAGTGCTGTTCGTCAGCTACACGTTGGAGGGCGTCGGCTACATCGTCGCCGGGACCTTCCTGGTCGCCGCCGTCGGACAGGAGTCCCCCGGCCGGCTCGGCAGCGGCGCCTGGGTGCTCGTGGGCCTGGCAGCCGTGCCGTCCTCGGCCCTGTGGGCCCGGCTGGGCCGCCGGTGGTCACGCCCCGGACTGCTGCTCACGGCGCTCGTGATCCAGGCGGCCGGCATCGCCCTGCCCGCCCTGGTCGGCGGTACGGCCGCGGCCCTCGGGTCGGCGGTGCTGTTCGGCGCCACGTTCATCGGCATCAGCTCGCTCGCCCTGGCCACCGGAGCGCACCTGCGGTTCCCCCGCTCGGTCGCCCTGCTGACCGCCGGGTACTCGGTCGGACAGATCCTGGGCCCGCCGGCCGTCGCCCCGCTGCTGCACCACGGCTACCACGGGGCTCTCCTGCTGGCCGCCCTCGTGGTCCTGGTCGCGGCCGCGGCGGCCGCCGTGCTGCGGATCGGTTTTCCGCACCACATGGTCGTAAAGGGACACACAGTGCCCGAGCAGCAGCGAGAATCGACCGAGGACGCCCGGCCCGCCGCGGCCGGCCCCTGAGCACTCACCGCCGCACCCGGCCGACTGACATGGAGCCGCTGATGACCACCGCACGGGACCTCGCGATCGTCGTCCTCGATGTGGCCGCCGACAAGCCGGTGGAGCAGGGCGATCTGTCGCTCGTTCTCGCGGGAGCCGAGGTGCTCGACCTCCTCGACGCCCACGCCCTCGCCCTGGACGGCGACCGCATCCTGCCCCAGGCCCCGTCCCCCACGGGCGACCGTCTGCTGGACGATGCCGCCGAGGCACTCGTACGGCAGGAGCCGTACGAGTCGGTCGAGGACTGGCTGTGGCGTCGGGGCCGCGGGCTGTCCGCGGCCTACGTCGACGACCTGGAGCGGGTCGGGCTCACGGCCCGCTCACGGGGCCGCCGGATCCCGCTGCGGACCGGGCGGACGGAACTGGTGGACTCGCCGGCCAGGCGGCAGGCCGAGGAGCGCCGGGCGGCGGGCGAACCCGTCCTCGCCGCTCTGGTGTCCGCCGCCGGGATCGGTGACGAACCGGCCGGGGAACTCGCCGACGACGCGGCCACCGTGCTGGCCGCGGTCGGGGACGCGGTGATGGAACTGGAGGCCGTACGCCAGCGGAAGGTCATCGAGGACGCCGCGTTCGACAACGTCTGGCGCGGTTACTAGGAGCCGGCGACGCCGAGCAGGGCTCGGCAGTTGTCCCACAGGGGGCTCAGGCGCTGGGGGCTGTTGTAGAGCTTGGCGAACATCACCTGGCCCTCCAGCTGGGCCACCACCGCCCGTGCCGCCTCCCGTGGGTCGGACACGGTGACGTCGCCGCGGTCCCGGGCCTCGGCGACGACCGCCTCGACCATGTCGACCTGCGCGTCGAAGATCTCCTGCAGCCGTCCGCGCACGGGCTCGGCGTGGTTGCTCAGCTCCAGAGCGAGGTTCCCGAACAGACAGCCCGAGACCGTGCCGCAGCCCTCCTGGACGGCACGCTGGCCGGCCTCGGTCTGCTCGAAAAGTCCGCGCAGTCGCCGCACGGGGTCCGCGTCGGTGACCAACACGGTTTCCCAGTCCCGCCGTTGGGCCGCCCAGTGCTCGTCGACGACGGCGAGCGCGAGGGCCTCCTTGGACGCGAAGAAGTAGTAGAAACTGCCCTTCGGCACCCCGGCCGCCTTGCAGATCTCGGCCACGCCCAGCGCCGAGTAGCCGCGCCCCTCGATGAGCGAGCGCGCGGCACCGAGGATCTTCTGCCTGGCGTCACTGGTCCGTCCCACACAGCGAGTCTACGTGGGTACTGGACCGGTCGTCTGGTGATGTGGCCGTCAGGCCCGTCACAGCACCGGGAGCCCGTCGGCCTCCCGTCGCTGCAGACGCGCGACCAGTTCCGCCGCCGACGACTTGATGGTCTCCAGGCCGGACTTCCCCCAGGTCCGGGGCTGCACGTCGGCCGCGCACACCGTGCCCAGCACCATCCCCGTGGAGTCGATGAGCGGCGCGCCCAGATAGGAACGGATGCCGAACTCGTCGACGACCGGGTTGCCCGCGAACCGTGGATAGTCGCGGACGTCCTCCAGGACCAGCGCCTTGCGGCGGGCGATCACATGGGGGCAGAACCCATGGTCACGCGCCATATAGCGGCCCACTTCCGGTTTGGCCTCGTCGCCGTCCGCCGGGGGCCGGGCCACGGGAATCCTGAGACCGGCGAAGAACTGCCGGTTCTCGCCGATGAAGTTGACCATGGCGTACGGCGCCCCCGTGCGCTCGGCGAGCCGCTCGGCGAAGGCGTCCAGAGCGGGCTCCGGGCGCTCCCCGAGGTCCAGCAGGCGCAGCCGTCGCGCCCGGTCCGGGGCCTCCTTGTCCTCCGGCGTGAGCAGCAGACGACCGGCCGGGCGTGGTGGGTCGTAGCTCATGGGCGGGTTCCGTCGCTGTGGACGTCGGTCATATGCGGCTCCGTGACGGTGTGTGCGGGGATCACATGTGGGCGCCATGGCTCGGTGCGGGCGCCGGGCTGTGGGCGATGAGATGCCGTACGAGGGTGAGCAGGGTCTGCACACCGGAACTGGAGATCCGTGCGTCGCAGCGCACGATCGGGATCTCCGGCGGGAGGTCGATGGCGGCGCGGACCTCCTCGGGGTCGTAGCGGTACCCCCCGTCGAACTCGTTGATCGCGACGATGAATCCGAGGCCGCGCTGCTCGAAGAAGTCCACGGCGGCGAAGCAGTCCTCCAGTCTGCGGGTGTCGGCGAGGATCACCGCGCCGAGCGCGCCCTCGGAGAGTTCGTCCCACATGAACCAGAACCGCTCCTGCCCGGGCGTGCCGAACAGGTACAGGACGTGTTCCGGATCGAGGGTGATCCTCCCGAAGTCCATGGCCACCGTCGTCTCGACCTTGTTCTCGATACCGTCGAGACTGTCGGTCGCGGCGCTGACCGTGGTGAGCAGTTCCTCCGTGCTGAGGGGAGCGATCTCGCTGACCGCGCCCACGAAGGTCGTCTTGCCTACCCCGAACCCTCCCGCCACCAGGATCTTCAGTGCGGTGGGGAAGGGATCAGAGCTGTCGTCGTAGTCCATCGAGCACTGCCTCCAGAAGAGCCCGGTCAGTCGGGTTGTGGGTGAACTCGGGGGGCTTGGTGGTCAGCGCCCCGCAGTCGACGAGGTCGGACAGCAGCACCTTGGTGACCACCGCCGGCAGCTTGAGATGGGCGGCGACCTCGGCGACCGACACGGGCGCGCGGCACAGGTCGAGGGCCTGCGCGTGCTCGGGGCCGAGGTAGCCGATGGGGGTGGCCCCGGTGGCCCTCACGTGCGACAGCAGGTCGAACGCGATGGACGGCCGGGTGCGGCCGTTGCTGACCGTGAAGGGCCGCACCAGCCGCCCGGCCGCGTCGTCGAGCCAGGGCCCGTCGCCGGCCGCCGCCACGCTCAAGGCCTCATCGCCGGGGATTCGACGGCGTGCTGCCGGGGCGCGGTCACCAGGTAGGGACGCACGCTCTTGACGAGCATCGCCATCTCGTAACCGAGGACGGCGGCGTCGGCCTCACGTCCCGCCAGCACGGCGAGACAGGTGCCGGAGCCCGCGGTGGTCACGAACAGCAGCGTCGAGTCGAGTTCGACGACGACCTGCCGGACCTCTCCGCCGTCGCCGAAGCGGACGCCCGCGCTGCGGCCGAGGGAGTAGAGGCCGGAGGCCAGGGCCGCCATGTGGTCGGCGCTGTCCCCGTCGAGGCCGTGGACCGACTTCACGAGCCCGTCGCAGGACAGCAGGACCGCGCTGCTGGTGTGCGGTACGCGCTGCACGAGGCCGCTCATCAGCCAGTCGAGATCGGATACATGGCCGGTCGGCGCTTCGCTCGCCATGGTGGATCGACTCCTTGAGGTACGAAGGTCTGCGGGAGCGCTGGGGGGTGGGGTGAACGCGGGGGTGGTCATCCGGCGGGTGCGCTCCCGTCGTGCCGGGGGGTGGTGCGGTCGAGATCGAGACCGTGCGCCTCGGATATGTGGGGCCGGCCCATGGGGGTTACGTCAAGGGGGGCGGCGTCCGTGTGGTTCGCGTCGAGGTCGAAGCCGAAGTCGAAGGAGGCGGACGGGTTGGGGGACGGGGCGGTGCGGGACTCCGGAGAGGCGGATGCCGCGGAGCCGGTGTCTGTGTGGGCCGCATCTACGGAAGAGGGGTCCGTGGTGTCCGTATGCGTGTGGCCCGTTGTCACCGCCGTGTCAGAGGGGGCCGAACCCATGTGGGCGGGGTCCATGTGTGCGGACACCGTGTGGGCCCCATCGACGCGGGCTGGGTCAACGGGGTCGGCCTCCCTGCGCGGCGACGGCAGCGTCGTGGTCGGTTCGCCTGGCGCCTGCTCCAGGTGCTGCTGGGCCTCGGCAAGGCTGATACCGCGCTGGAAGGCGGCCATCAGTCCCGGGTCGTGGCCGGCCGGGTACTCGGGATCCTGCCGTGGCACCGGGCCGCCGCGCAGCTGGGGTGCGATGTGCTCCTGTGCGCGGCGTCGGGGCAGCTGGGGTTTGCCCATGGTGCCGCGCACGGTCCCGGTACGCGGGGTGGGCGGCGCGGTCACATGCTCCACGACCAGCCGCCGTTCGTCGGGCCTGATCCCGGGCACGGCCTCGGCGGGGGTCGGCCGCTCGGCGCGCGCCCCGCGCACCGGCAGCGGCGCGGGCCGCCCCGAGTGCGCTCCACCGCCGTTCGACCCGGCACCCCGACCACCGGGCTTCCGCTCGGGCACGCCACGGGCCAAGGACCCGTTCCCGTCGGACCATGCCTCGCCCCCACTCGGTGCCTCCGAGCCGCCGTTCAGGAAGGGCCCACCTCCACGCGCCAGGGAGTCGCTGCCGCCAGGCACCAGCCCGCCACCACTCGGTACGCCTGAGCCACCGCCCAGGAAGGACCCACCGCCACTCGACGAGACGCCGCTGCCGCCGGGCACCTGCCCCGCGCCACTCGGCACCCCCGAGCCACCATCCGGGAGAGCCCCTCCGCCACTCGACGAGAAGCCGCTGCCGCCGGGCACCTGCCCCCGGCCGCTCGGCACTCCCCCGCCGCCATCTGGCGAAGACCCGCCACCCCCGGACAAGCGGCCGCGTTCACTTGGAACGTTCCCCCCGCCGCTCGGTGCCTCCGAGCCACCGTTCAGAAAGGGCGCACCGCCACTCGGCGGAGGATCGCTGTCACCAGACCCACGCCCCCGACGGCTCGACACGCCCCCGACGCCATCCAGCCCAGCCCCGTCGTCGGCCACTACGCCTCCGCCGCCGCGCGTCAGCGACCCCGCACCGTCGGCCATGGATCCGCCGCCAGTCGACGCGCGGTCACCCTCACTTGGGGCGCGACCATTCCCGTTCCGTACGGGTCCGCTGCCGTTTCGAACGACCCGGGCGCCCTGCGACACCGCTCCACCGCTCGTCGTCGTAGACGCCGCGCTGCCGTTGCGTCCTGACTCCGTGCCCCGGGACTCCGCCCGGCGCGGGCCGTCCCCGGGACGCGGCTCGGCGGGCGCGCCCCGGTGCCGTGCCTCATGTCCGGGTCGCGGATGGGCCGGGCCCTGCGCGGATACGGCCGTACCCGCGCCCCCACCCGACCCCACGGCTTCCGGCGACTGCGCGCCGATCGCCCCCGGCGCGGATCCCAGCAGCGCCTGCGGCACCACGAGGACAGCCTGGACGCCGCCGTAGATGTTGGTCTGGAGCCGGACATGGATCCCGTGCCGCTTCGCGAGCTGTGACACCACGAACAACCCGATGCGCCCGTCGGCCAGCAGACTCGCGACGTTGACCTGGTCGGGATCCGCCAACAGGGCGTTCATCCGGTGCTGTTCGGCGACGGGCATGCCGAGCCCACGGTCCTCCACCTCGACGGCGAGCCCGGAGGTCACGAGGTTGGCGCGCAACAGCACTTGAGTGTGCGGCGCCGAGAACACCGTGGCGTTCTCGACGAGTTCGGCCAGCAGATGGATGACGTCGGCGACGGCGTGCCCGCGCAGCGTGCCGTCGATCGGCGGCACGAGTTTGACCCGTGAGTACTGCTCGACCTCGGCGATGGCGGAGCGCAGCACCTCCGTCATGGAGACGGGGTTACTCCACTGCCGACGCGAGACGGCACCGCCGAGGACGGCGAGGTTCTCGGCATGCCGACGGATCCGCGTGGCGAGGTGGTCGACATGGAAGAGCCCCTTGAGCAGGTCGGGGTCCTCGATCTCGTTCTCCAGCTCGTCGAGGATGGAGATCTCGCGGTGCACCAGAGACTGAAGCCGCCGCGCCAGGTTGACGAAGACCTCCAGCTTCTGTTCGCTGCCGGCCTGGCTGGAGAGCTGGGCGGCCTGGACGACGGCGGTGACGGCCCCGTCGTGGGCGCGGGCCAGGTCGGCGGCAAGCAGTTCGAAGTCGTCGGCGCCGTCGGGCGGCCCGCTGCGTGGGCCACCCGACGGCGGAATCTCCCCGCGGCGCAGCCCCTCGACCAGGGCCCGCAGGTCGGCCTCGCGGCGCGCGCTGCTGCGACGCAACGCGCCGACGCGGTCGCTCACCGTCTTTGCGGCGCGGTCGGCCGCCACGGCGGCGATGAGGATGGCCGCGAGGGTCACCGAGACCGCTCCGGCCAGGACTCCCCACAGAATGAGGCTGGGTTGCGCCCCGGTGGAGCGGACGGTGAACAGGACGGCCGCACAGCCGCTGAGGGCGACCGCGATCGGTGGGAGCACGGCCAGCCGCAGCAGTTGCGGCCGTATGTGCGTCTCCGGCAGCGAGGGGGCGGGGCGGGCGACCGGCCGCCCGTGCCGCCCGCCCTCACGGCGGTCTGCGCGTGCGGCCGGGGCACGGAGGTGAGACATCGGTGGTGTCCTTGTACTGGTCCGTCGGTCCTGTGGGCCGGAGGGTCCCGGGCCGGCCGGCCCGGTTCGGCGGGCTCCGGCACGTGCCCCTGCGGGTTGCTGGGCGGGGTGCCGAGCGGGGCGCGCGGCGGCATGATCGTCGGTCACCGGCGCGTCGCCTCCGTCCTCCCCGCACCGCGGCAGTTCGCCGTGGGCATGCGTCATGGCGTACCGGTCGAGAGAACCGAAAACCTCAACCCCTCGTCGCCCGGCGGACACTCACAGTAGTCGCCAACGCGTCAGGTGCGAGCGGCACTTGACAAAGTCCCCCGCGGAGCGTCCCGCTCTGGTATGAGGTTTCGCACGACAGACCGACAAGCAGATCGGCCGGGAATCTCCGAACGAGTGAATACCGATCAGTCCTGGTCAGAAGCGGTCATGTGCGTCCAGCCAGGCTCCCGGGCGTACGCGCACCTCGGATGCCGGGTCAGCCGTTTCCCCGAGCATGACAGACCCACCGACACCCCTCCGGAGCATTGGCCCGAGCATTCCCGATTGTCACTGACCGTGTTGTTCCGCCTCAGTCGCCGGCCACGGCAGGAAGAGCCCGGGACGACGTCGCGCCGGGCCGGGTGCCCGCGTCCGGGAACGCGGTCAGGACCGGCAACTGCCACGCGCCGACGACGAACCCGACGTACCGCACACGGCTGGAGCCCACCGTGCACCCGATCACCCGATCACCCGCAATCCGGCGTCCGCCAACACCGTCGTGGGGCCAGGACCGCGTCCCGTCCTGTCCCACAGGGCACCGCGCGGTCACATATCGGAGAAGGCGCTCGGACCGGGACGGCCACGAACGCCGCCCTGCCCCAACCCGCACCCATCGCCCCCGGACCGGCCCCCACAACACGCGCACGCATCACACCAGCCACCCCCACGCCCGCACGGTCACATAACGGCGAACGACCCCCGGACCAGGACGGCCACGAACGCCGCCCTGCCCCAACCCGCACCCATCACCCCCGGACCGACCCCCACAACACGCGCACGCATCACACCAGCCACCCCCACGCCCGCACGGTCACACAGCAACGAAGGACCTCCTGACCCGGAAGATCACAAACGTCGCCCTGCCCCCTGCCCACCGAAGTCGGCCTCGACCACACGGCCCGCAGCCACCCACACGGAGACCCACCACATGCAGGGATGGCGCCCCCCCTCACCCTCAGCGGCGGCGCAACCGAAGCCCCTGCGCCCACCCCGGCCACAAGGCGAACGGGGCCCCCGCCCCGCTCGACTCCCCCACGCCCCTCAGGCGACTGGCCCGCACCCACCCAGAACCGCAGGGCACCACGCGCCCAGCCACCATGAACCCGCAGCCGCCCCCCAACACGGTGAAGCAGAAAGGCGACCGTGTCTCAGGCCTCGGCCACCGGCACGGGCTCCTCCGCCACAGGTACGGGCTCCGCCACCGTCGGCAACGCCGCCCATCCCCCGGCCGGCGCCTTCGCCACCCCCCGCCACCAAGGATCGGCCACCGGGGCGGCGCCCGGCTCGAACGGCTCCCCCGGCCGAGGCGTGGCCAGCGCGATGCCCGCCTTGTGGGACAGCAACATCGTCCGATCCGCGGGCTCGGCCCAAGGATGCTGCGCGAGATTGAACGTGCCCCAATGGATCGGCAGCAGCACCCCCTCCGCCGCATCCCCGCCCTGGAGATCCAGATGAGACTGCACAGCCTCTTCGGGCGTCATGTGAATCTCCGGCCAGAACTCCGAGTAGGCGCCGAGCTGGATCATCGTCGCGTCGAAGGGCCCGAACGACGCACCGATGTCCTTGAAGCCCTCGAAATACCCGGTGTCACCGCTGTGGTAGACCCGGTGTTCCCCACTGGAGACGACCCAGGACGCCCACAGCGTGTGCTGGGTGTTCCGCAGCCCACGCCCGCAGAAGTGCCGAGCCGGGGTGGCCGTGAGCGTCAGCCCGGCGACCTGGGTCGACTCGTGCCAGTCCAGCTCACGCAGCCGGTCCGCGGACACGCCCCAGTGCTCGAGATGGGCTCCCACACCGAGCGGCACGGCGAAGACGGTGTCCGTCCCGGCCAGTTGCTTGATCGTGGGCATGTCCAGGTGGTCGTAGTGATCATGGGAGATGACGATCACGTCGACCGGACCGAGCGCGGCGAGCGGCAGGGGTACGGGGTGCAGCCGCTTGGGCCCGGCGAAGGGGAACGGGGAGCACCGCTCGCCCCACACGGGGTCGAACAGCACCCGTCGTCCGTCGATCTCGGCGAGCACGCTGGAGTGCCCCATCCACGTCAGCCGCAGTCCGGTGGCGGGCGGCTTGGAGAGGTCGGCGAGGGTCGTGGCATGGACCGGGATCCGGCCTTGCGGCGCCCGCTGCTGCCGGGCGTCGCTGTCGAAGTAGCCCTTGGCGAAGTCGATCGCCGACCCGTCGGGCCGGATCCTGGCGGATCCGCCGGGGTTCTGGAAGACACCGTCTTTGAAGTGGGGGGATCTACGGATACGCGCCATGCGCTCACCGCTCGGGTCCGCACCGAAGGCCGCGGGCTGCAGCGCGCGGAGCCCGGAGCTCAGGGGACGGAAGCCGGTCACGGTACCTCCAGGTGGAGTCGCTGAGGCATCCATTATGGTCCGCCCCTCTGACAATGCCGGCGTCTGTCCGGTCACACGGGTAAGGACGCCGCCGGGGCGGATCACGTTGACAGGGCGCGGCCGGATGCCAATACTGACTCCCCGTTCAGTAGCCGTCCGCCCGCACCGGAGCCCGTGTGACCACCCCCTTGCTGTCGCTCACCTGGACCGACCACGTCACCGGCCACCAGGGCTTCCTCGTCGTCGACCGACTGGTTCGGGGTGTCGCCAGCGGCGGCCTGCGGATGCGCCCCGGCTGCACCCTGGACGAGGTCACCGGGCTCGCCCGCGGCATGACCATGAAAGAGGTCCTGCACTACGACCCCGAGGCGCGGTACATCCCGCTGGGCGGCGCCAAGGGCGGCATCGACTGCGACCCCCGGGACCCGGCGGCGTACGGCCTCCTCGTGCGCTACCTGCGCGCCATGCGGCCGTACATCGAGAGCTGCTGGACGACCGGCGAGGACCTCGGGCTCAGCCAGGAACTGGTGGACCGGGCGGCCGCCGAGGCCGGTCTGGTCTCCTCGATCCAGGCGGTCTATCCGCTGCTCGACGACGAGGCCACGGCCCGGCGGCGGCTCGCGGACGCGTTCGCCGTCGAGGTCGACGGCGTCGGACTCGACGAACTGGCGGGCGGCTGCGGGGTCGCCGAGTCGGTCCTCGCGGCCCTGGATCTGGCCGGAGTGCCGTACCCGGGCACACGCGTGGCGGTGCAGGGCCTTGGCACCATGGGCGGGGCCACCGCCCGCTTCCTCACGCGCGCGGGGCTCACCGTGGTGGCCGTCGCCGACATCAAGGGCACGGTCTTCAACCCCGAGGGGCTCGACGTCGAGGCGTTGCTGGCCGCCAGGGACACCTACGGCACCGTGGACCGCTCCGCCCTGCGCCCCGCCGACCGCGAACTGCCCGGCGACGCCTGGCTGTCGCTCGACGCGGAGGTACTCGTGCCCGCGGCGGTGTCCTACACGATCGACGCCGCCAACCAGGAGCGGATCAGGGCCCGTTGGATCGTCGAGGCGGCCAACATGCCGGTCCTGCCCGCGGCGGAGGCGCTGCTGGCCGCGCGCGGGATCACCGTACTGCCGGACGTCGTGGTCAACTCCGGGACCAACGCCTGGTGGTGGTGGACCCTGTTCGGCGACATCGGCGCGGACGCGGACGAGGCCTTCGCGCACATACGGCGTTCCATGCGTGCCCTCGTCGAGCAGTTGCTGACCCGCGCGGAGGCGGACGGGATCTCGCCGCGCGCCGCCGCCCACGCACTGGTCGCTGACCGGCTGCCGGTGATCGCGGACCGGTTCGGCTGGTACCGCTGACCTGGCCCCTCGAGGCGGCGCCGCACCGAGCGACGGCTTAGGGTGATCCCGTGGCGAGAGTGCGGTTGACAGTGGCCGAGCGGCGCGAGGAGCTGCTGCGGGCGGCCATCGAGCAGATCGAGGCGCGGGGCGTGGCGGCCGTCAGGATCGCCGACGTGGCCTCGGCGCTCGGAGTCAGCAACGCCCTGGTGCTCTACCACTTCGCCACGAAGGAGAAGCTGGTCGCCGCCGCGTTCACCTACGCCGCCGAGGACGATCTGGCCCATCTGCGCAAGCTCCTCGGCCGCCGTACCAGCGCCCTGCGTCGACTGCGGGCGGCCGTTCGCTGGTACGCGCCGACGGGCCAGGCCAAGGGCTGGCGGCTGTGGATCGAGGGCTGGGCGGTGGCCCTGCGCGAGCCGGCGCTCCAGGAGGTCACTCGCGACCTCGACAGGCGCTGGAAGGCGGCACTCGCGGAAGTGATCGCCGAGGGTGTGGCCGCGGGTGAGTTCGACTGCCCGGACCCGCAGGCCACGGCCCTGCGCCTCACCGCCCTCCTGGACGGCCTGGCCGTCCAACTGACGTCCTACGCGGGCGCGGTGCCCAGGTCCCGGGCCCAGACGTGGGTGGACGAGGCCCTGGCCCGCGAACTCGGGCTGGACGGCGCGGAGTCCGCGTAGCGGTCGTACGCGAAACCCGCCCAGCCCCGGCACCGCGCACAGCTCAAGCCACCGAAGCGATCCGGCTCTTGATGTCGTCCGGCGACAGCACACCCTTGGCCGTCACATGGTCCCCGGAGGACTCCCCCCGCAGCCGACGCCCGATCCACGGCACCAGATACTCCCGAGCCCAGTGGACGTCGTCCCGTCGCACGTCCAGCGGACCGCGCGGCGGAAGCGGCGGCCACGGCTGGTCCGGATCCGCCGGCACCTCAAGGCCGAGGACCTGGCCCGCACGGAGCGCCACACGCGTGTGCCCCTCCGGTGACAGGTGCAACCGGTCGCCGTCCCAGGCCCGCCGGTCCTGAATGGTCTTCAGGGACCACAGGTCGAGCACCGGGCAGCCGTACCGGTCGGCGACGGCCCGCACATGTCCGTTGTACGTGGCGATCTTGCCGCGCAGATGCTTGAGCACGGGAACGCCACGCGTGTCGAAGCCGGTCGTCACCATGACCGTGCCGCACACCTCGGTGAGCCGGGCGATCGCCCGCTCGAAGCGCTCGGCGACCTCGTCGGGGTCGGTACCGGGCCGGATGATGTCGTTGCCGCCGGCGCAGAACGACACCAGGTCCGGTGCCAGTTCGACGGCCTGCGGAAGCTGGTCCTCGACAATCTGGTCGAGCAGCTTCCCGCGTACGGCGAGATTGCTGTACCTGAAGTCGCCCTCTGGCCGCCGGTCCGCGAGAAGTACCGCGAACCGGTCGGCCCATCCGACGAACGCCCCGTCGGGGCCGGGGTCGCCGACGCCCTCGGTGAAGCTGTCCCCCACCGCCACGTACGACCCGATCACTGAGCTGCTGTCATTCTTCGAATCGTCTGCCACAGCCGTTCATGATTCACCTTCGAATGTGACCTACGCGACCGTAGGAAGGACTTGACGGGCGGTGAGATAAGCCACTCCTAAAGTGTTCGCCAAACGAGGAATAGCTTTCTCACCGTGAATGTTGACGCTGCGACCGCCACACCCTGAAGTCGCTGATCCGGAAGTGGCTCCAGGTGGTCCGGAAAGCGAAGTGCCCCCTCGTGTAAGGCTCCGGGTCGCTGTAGTCGAAGACGAGCCGCCCGTTGTCCCACCACTGCACCTTGGAGCCGTCGGAGACGATCCGCACCCGGTTCGGCTCGTTCGCGACGAGCAGCGGCTCGGTGTAGTCGTAGATCAGCGGCCGCACACCGGACTCCCCGACGTATCGGCGCAGCCGTGTCGTGGTGTTGTAGTTGGCGCCGTAGCCCGAGTAGTAGGTCTTCAGGAAGTCGTACTCCGCGAGCGCCCCGCCCCGCCGAGTGGCGAAGAGGTCGTCGGGAGACCGGACGTCGACCGCGTTCCAGAAGTTGTTCAGGTCGGACACCCGGTCGTTGGCCCCGCCCTCGGAGACGGGCGTGGCGGTGTACTCCAGGACGTACGGCCCTTCGAGCGGCTGCCTGAACCAGATCGTCGCTCCGGCAGGCACGTCGACCTCCAGCACTCCGCGCTGCGCGGTGACCGTCCCGCCCTGCTCCAGTTCGACGGCCCAGCGGCCGAGGCCATGGCGGAAGTCGTCGTGGGCGATGAGGCGGCGGTGGCGGGGCGAGGCGCTCGCGGTGGCTGCGGGGGCGAGGGCGGCCAGGGCGGCGCCGGCGGCGAGAGCTCCGAAGGCTCTACGGGTGGTCGTCATGCGAGAGCGTTCCTTCCGGGGACGGCTGAGAGTAGGTCGCAGAGAGCCGCGCACGGTCCAGGCGACTCGGTGGTGCGGTCGGCGGGCACTCCCTCGTCGCCGGACACAGTGACCTCCGAAAGCCTAGAAAGCGCTTGCCCCACTACGGAGTTCACTCTCTCCCCACCCTCCCCCGCCTGTCGACGCCCTGGGCGCGCCCGCCACAAGAACGCAATGAAATGATCATGAAGCGCGGACCGGCTCAGGGCCGGGAACACCGAAGGCCGGACCCGGGGATCGGGGTCCGGCCTTCGGTGGTACAGGGAGGCGTGTCAGCCGACGGCGACGCCCTTCGAGCGGAGGTAGGCGACCGGGTCCACGTCGGAGCCGTAGTCCGGCGTGGTGCGGATCTCGAAGTGCAGGTGCGGGCCGGTGACATTGCCGGTCGCGCCGGACAGGCCGATCTGCTGACCCTCGGTCACGGTCTGGCCGGCCGAGACGGAGAGCTGGGACAGGTGGGCGTACTGCGCGTAGTAGCCGTCGTTCAGCTTGATGACGACCTGGTTGCCATAGGCACCGCCCCAGCCCGCGGAGACGACCGTGCCCGCGGCCACGGCCTTGAGCGAGGTGCCGGTCGGGACGACGAAGTCGACGCCGGTGTGGTAACCACTGGACCACATGCTGCCCGCCACGCGGTAACCGGTGCCGATCGTGGCACCAGTGACCGGCAGGGTGTAACCGCTGGAGCTGGTGGTGGCCGAGCTCTGGGTGGCGGCGGTCGACTTCGAGGACGACTTGGACTCCGCCTTCTCCGTCTTCTTCGCCTTCGAGGAGGACGAGGAAGCGGAGGACTCGGTCTTCGTGGTGCTCGTCCTGGCCTTCTTGCCGATCGAGAGCTTCAGACCGGGGTGGATCAGTGACGGGTCGTCCCCGATGGCCGAGCGGTTGTCGGCGTACAGCTTCTTCCAGCCACCGCTGACGTTCTGTTCATCGGCGATCTTCGAGAGATAGTCACCGGCGCGCACCGAATAGACGCGCACCGTGGAGGTCTTCGCGGCGCCCTTCTTCGCGGCCGTCTTTTCGGCGGACTTCTGCGAGACCGGGAGCGACTGAACGGCCTTTTCCGACACGGACTGGGAGGTGGCTGCGTGAGCGCCGGTGGCCCCCATGAACGGGAGGACGAGAGCGGCGCCTCCGGTTCCGGCGACGGCTATCGAGCGGGCGAAACGCTGGGACTTCGGACGGCGGTGCTTACCCTTCGCGGGCATGGTGAATTCCTCTCCGGCGCCTGCGAGGTGAGCTGTCGGGTGCGAGCTGGAGATGCCCGGCCGCGTCGAGACGCGACTTAACCCCAAGCCGTTCCGGAGACCGGAACAGGCGGAACTACCTGTGGGTCCCCCGCTCCTGCCGTGCACGGGTGAGTGAGTGAGCGGAATCCGTTCGGCGGCAGGATTGGGCGTCCGACCGGATCGGTGGCGAACGTAAGCGAACAAGACGCAAAGGGACAAGTGAGAGGTTCCCTGTGTATGCGTTCCCGTTGATCCCTTAAGAGAATTACCGGTCACCCTGCGTGAATCGAACGCCCGTTACACGCCCCGAATCCCCTTGAAAAACCCGTGAATTACGTGAACATGACGGGCGACGCACCGTCACGGATATGACGCTCCTCACGTCACGAATTCACAGGAACCCTGATTCCGGAAGGAGTTGGAAGGAAGCTATTAATTCGGACAGAAGCCCTAGATGCGACGCAGTCGGATAACCGTCGCATCGAGGTCGCCGCGCAAACCGGTACGAAGTCCGTGATGCAGCAACACGGCCCCTCGGTACACTTCGCCCGTTTCGGGGCATTCGTACGACGCTGTCGGGTCGAGTCCGCGCAGCCGCAGCGCCGGGACGGGCTCGCCGTACTGCTGCGCCTGGAGCCAGGCGAGGACGACGGTCTCGTCCCCTCGGACGTACTGCACCGCGCTCAGGCCGCCCCGCGGAGGCCGCAGCCGGTAGAGCTCGCCACGCTGCACCAAGGGCCGGATCTCCTTGTAGAGAGCCACCCACCGCCCGGCCTCGGCGAGCTCCTCCTCGGTCCACTCCGCGAGGTCCCCGCCGACCCCGAGCACCCCGGCCATCGCACTCACGAACCGGAACCGCAGCGAGCTCACCCGGTCGTTGAGCTGAGTGTTGGGACTGTCGGTCACCCAGGCGGCCATCGCCCGCGCGGGGTGGATCTGACTGAAGCCGTACTGAATGGCCAGGCGGTCGAGCGGGTCGGTGTTGTCCGAGGTCCACACCTGGTCGGTGCGGCTGAGCACCCCGAGGTCGATCCGGCCGCCGCCACCCGAGCAGGACTCGAAGGCGACGCCCGGGTGGGCTTCCCGCAAGCGGTCCAAAAGGGCATAGAAGCCGCGTACATGGTCGACCCACAGACGCTGCGGATAGGGGTCGCCGGGCCAGCCCGCGTCCGTGAAGCAGCGGTTGAAGTCCCACTTCACATAGTCGATCGGGGCCGAGGAGAGCAGGGTGTCGAGCTGCCCCCACAGGTACTCCTGGACGTCCTCGCGCGCGAGGTTCAGCACGAGCTGATTGCGGAACTCCGTCCGCTTTCGTCCCGCTTGGTACTGCACCCAGTCCGGGTGGGCACGGTACAGCTCGCTGTCCGGGTTGATCATCTCCGGCTCGACCCAGATGCCGAACTGCATGCCGAGCCCGTGCACGTACTCACCGAGCGGCTTGAGACCGTTCGGGAAGCGGTCGGGGTTGGGCGCCCAGTCGCCGAGCCCTGCCCGGTCACTGGTGCGGGCACCGAACCAGCCGTCGTCGACCACGAACAGCTCGACGCCCATCGCCGCGGCCCGCCGGGCCAGGGTGCTCTGCTGCTCCTCGGAGATGTCGAAGTTCGTGGCCTCCCAGGAGTTGAACAGCACGGGACGGTCCTCGTCCGCGCCCGGGATGACGTACGCCCGCTGGTAGGCGTGCCAGGCACGGCTCGCCCCGCCGAACCCGTCGTCGCTCCAGAGACCGGCGAAGACTGGGGTCGTGAACGACTCCCCGGCCGCCAGCCGGAAGAGTCCCGAGTCGTCGTATCCAGCGCCCCCGGTGATCTGGACGCGCGCGTCGGGGAGTTGCGCGACGGCGATCCGCCAGGACCCCGACCAGCCGAGGGCGACACCGTAGACCTCGCCGCGCTCCTCGGTGGCGTCGGTGTCGAGGGCGACCCAGGGCAGGTGCTGGTGCCCGGTGTGGCCGCGGCGGCTGCCGATGACCTTCTCGCCGTAGGTGAGGGGGGTCTGCGTGAGGAGGGACTCGGCGGCCCAGCGGCCGTGCAGCTGGGACAGTCGCCAGCCGTCCTCCCGGTCGGGCAGGGTCCAGGTGGCGGAGTCGGCGCGCAGCAGCTCGACGGGGGCCGGGTCCTGGTTCTCCAAGGTCACCCAGCGCTCCAGGACGTCGTGGCGCATCCGGTAGTGCAGCGTGACGGTCAGTCCGCCGTCGCGGAACCGCAGCCGCAGCTCGTCACCCTCGGTGTCGTACGCCTCGAAGCTCCACTCGGTGCCGCGCCGCTCGTCGGTGCGCACGGACAGGGCCGGGCGGGTGAAGCGGGGGCCGCCCTCGACGGGGTATTCCTCGCGTCCGTCGAGCGGGGCCTCGAACGGGCGGTAATCGGGCAGCGGGCTGACGGCGAGGGCCTCGGCGTCGGCGAGGGTGATCCGCGGGCCCCAGTGCAGGTGGAGCAGCTCGTCCTCGGCGGTGAGGTGCAGGGCGTAACTGCTGGCCGGCCCGGACAGAATCCATGTACGGCCGCTCTCGGCGATCTCCAGCATCGTGCTTCCTCACAGATTCGAACAGGTGCCAACAGGGGTGCTCAGGCAGCAACATCATCAATGGCCACCCGCCCCGGCTGCAACGGCTGTGGACAAGTCATTGCCGGCCCTGTGGACAACTCATTGCCCCAGGAACCCATGTCGTATGGTCGAGAGCGTGCCCGTCGACGAGCAGCGTCGGCGGAGCCCGGCTGGGAGGAGCCCCCGTGACGCAGCAGATCCCGTCGACCGAACCGGAACTGGCAGGTGTCCGCAACTTCCGTGACGTGGGCGGGCTGCCGACGGCGGACGGGCGGCGGGTGCGGTACGGCGTGCTGTTCCGCAGCGGTCACCTCGCGCACGCGACGGACGACGACGCGGCCTTCCTGGCCTCCCTGGGTCTGCACACGATCTTCGACTTCCGCAACGCGGCGGACCAGAAGCTGGAGGGTCCGGACGTCGACCTGCCGGGCGTCGCCAATGTGAACCTGCCGCTGAGCGACCCGGCGGAGGGCACCTGGTTCTGGAAGATGGTCCGCGACGGGGACATAGAGCAGCTGCGCGAGCTGCTGGGCGACGGCAAGGCCGCGCAGCGGATGATCAACTCCTACCGCACCATGATCAAGGAGCGCACCGCCGAGCACTCCCGGGTGCTGCGCTCCCTCGCCGAGGACAGCGTGCCCGCCCTCATGCACTGCGCGGCCGGCAAGGACCGCGCGGGTCTGTCCATCGCCGTGACCCTGCTCGCCCTGGGCGTGGAGCGCGAGGCGATCGTCGCCGACTACCTGGAGTCGAACGCCAAGCACCGCCGCTACAAGGTGCGCCGCACCAGCACCTCCGCCGACGCCTACTCCCCCGAGGTCATGGAGCTGCTCAGTCCCCTGTTCGAGGCGCGCGCCGAGTATCTGTCGGCGGCCTTCGAGACCATCGACGAGACATGGGGCAGCGTCGAGGTGTATCTGGAGGAGGGCCTCGGCCTGACTCCCGAGATCCGCGAGCGGCTGCGGGACCGGCTGCTCGACTGAGCCGTACGGCCGCTACTGCCCGGATCCCACCTCGAAGAGCAGAAAGATGAAGGCCGCGAAGACGTGGCCGACCGCGAGATAGATGATGAGGCGCACCCACAGGGCGCGGGGGAACTTCTCTTCCATGTCACTCATGGCGTCTCTCCAGAGGTGGGCCCCAGGCACAGCGTGGCCGTGGGACTCTGCAACAGGGTGTGGACGAACAGGAGCTCGACTCCGGCGGGATCCTGGGCGGCGATGCGGTGCGGGGTCAGCGAGTCGAAGTGCGCGCTGTCACCCGGGCCGAGCCGATGTGTGGTGTCACCGAGGCGCAGCCTGAGCCGCCCCTCGAGGACGTAGAGCCATTCCTCGCCGGGATGCACCCGCACGATGTCGCCCTGCGAGCCGTGCGGCACCCGCACCCGCAGGGCCTGCATCCCGCGGCCGGGCGCGCCGGCCGGGAAGTACGTCCAGCCGCCCGCCTCGGTGGGTTCCATGTCGGCCGCGCGCACCACGGAGTCCCGCTCCGCGACCGTCTCGCCGAGCAGTTCCGAGACCGTCGTACTGTAGATGCGGGCCAGCGCGAGCAGCATCGGCAGCGAGGGCTGGCGCTGACCGGTCTCCAGCCGGGAGAGATGGGCGGGCGACAGCCCGGCGGCACCGGCCGCGGCCTCCAGGGTGAGGGAGGCGCGGCGGCGCAGGGCGCGAAGCTGAGGAGCCACCGAGGGCAGCTCCGTGAAGGCTTCCGGAGAGCTCATACCTCCATTGAGCCGCAGCTTTGCCTCTGCGGCAAATTTCTTGCCTCAGAGGCAAAATCCTCAGGACGTGCCGCTACCGGTTGGCCATCGCCTGCTTCACCAGCGTTTTGCTGAAGTCCCACATCAGCCCGCTGCCGCTGTGCGCGTCGTCCATGACGTCGGTGAAGGCGTCGACGAACCGGTCCATCTCCTTCTCCCCGACGACGAGCGGCGGGATCAGCTTGATGACCTCCAGATGGTCGCCGGAGACCTGGGTGAGGATCCGGTGCCGCTGCAGGAGGGGGACGACCACCATCTGCGCGAACAGACCCTTGCGCGCGGCCTGGAGCATGGTCCAGCGGCTGCGCAGCTTCAGCGACTTCGGCCTGCCGAACTCGATGCCGATCATCAGGCCACGGCCGCGGACGTCGGCGAGCAGCTCGTACTTGTCGATCAGCGCGGTGAGCCGGGAGCGCAGCAGGTCACCCGTGCCGCGGGCGTTCGCGACGATCTGCTCGTTCTCCATGACCGACAGGACCGCGAGCCCGGCCGCCATCGCCTGGGCGTTGGATCCGAAGCTCGCCGAGTGCACCAGCACCCGGTCCATCGACGAGTAGACCTTCTTGAAGATCCAGTCCTTGCCGAGGGTGGCGCCGACCGGCACGTAGCCGCCGGAGAGCGCCTTGGCCACGCACACCAGGTCGGGCTCGACCCCGTCCTCGTGCTGGTAGGCGTAGAAGTCCCCGGTACGGCCGAGCCCGGTCTGCACCTCGTCGGCGATGAGCAGCGCCTTGTGCTTGCGCAGCAGCTCCTGCGCGGACCGCAGATAACCGGGCGGGGGCTCGTGGACGCCCTTGCCCTGGATCGGCTCCACGACCAGGGCGGCCACGTCGCCCTTCTTCAACTCCCTTGCCAGGGCGTCGAGATCGCCGAGAGGTACGGCGGTGTCGGGCAGCAGAGGCGCGAATCCGTCCCGGAAGCCCGACTCGCCGTTGACCGACAGTGACCCGGTGGTCAGTCCGTGGAAGGCATGGTCGCAGTACAGGACCCTGGGCTTCCCGGTGGCGTACCGGGCGAACTTCAGCGCGGTCTCCACCGCCTCGGTGCCGCTGTTGCCGAAGAACACCCGGTCCAGGTGCGGGCTGTGGGCGAGGAGCTTCTCGGCCAGCAGCCCGGGCAGCGGCTGGCAGTCGAAGCGGGTGAGGTCGGCGAGCTGGGCGTCGAGGACGTCGTGCAGTGCCTTGCGGACGACGGGGTGGTGGCGCCCCAGGCCCATGACTCCGAACCCGGCGAGCATGTCCAGGTAGTCGTTGCCGTCCGCGTCCCAGAAGTAGGCGCCCTCGCCGCGCTCGTAGACCTTGTCGAAGCCGATGGTGTGCAGCATGCGCGGCAGCTGGTGGTTCAGGTACTTGCCGTGCAGCTCGTAGCGTTCGGCTCCGCGCTCGGCCAGGAGTCTGCCGAGGTCGAACTCCGTGGTCATTCAGCCTTCTCCCTGACTTCGGTCTGTGCCTTCACGGCCAGACTCGCGCTGATCCGCCCCGCCACCTCGACCGGCGTCAGACCGATGTCGGCGAGCACCTCGCCCCGCTTGGCGTGCGCGAGGAACTGCTCGGGGATTCCGAACCGCCGTACGGGTACGTCGACCTCGGCGTCACCGAGCGCCAACGCGACGGCGGCGCCCACGCCGGCGGCCCGGCTGTTGTCCTCGACGACGGCGACCAGCCGGTGTTCCGCGGCGAGGCCCGGCAGCGAGGGGTCGACGGGCTTGACCCAACGCGGGTCAACGACCGTGCAGTTGATACCCCGCGCCTCCAGCAGCTCGGCGGCCTGGAGGCACACCGGGGCCATCACACCGACGGCGACCAGCAGCACCTCGGGCCGCTCCCCGCGATGCAGCACGTCCAGGCCACCGACCCGGTCGATCGCCGGCAACGAAGGTCCCACCGATTCCTTCGGGAACCGCACCAGGGTCGGCGCGTCGTCCACGGCGACCGCCTCCCGCAGCTGCGCCCGCAGCTGGTCGGCGTCCCGGGGAGCGGCGATCCTCAGTCCGGGGACGACCTGGAGGATCGACATGTCCCACATGCCGTTGTGGGAGGCCCCGTCGACGCCCGTGACCCCGGCCCGGTCCAGGACGAACGTGACCCCGCAGCGGTGCAGGGCGACGTCCATCAGGAGCTGGTCGAAGGCCCGGTTCAGGAAGGTCGCGTACACGGCGACGACCGGGTGCAGACCTCCCGTGGCGAGACCTGCGGCGGAGACCGTCGCGTGCTGCTCGGCGATACCGACGTCCCACACCCGGTCCGGGAAACGCGCCGCGAACTTCCCGAGGCCCACCGGGTGCAGCATGGCCGCCGTGATCGCCACGACGTCCTCCCGCTCCTCGCCGATCGCGACTATCTCGTCGCCGAACACCGAGGTCCAGGAGGGCCCGTTGGACGGCGCGAGCGGCTCGCAGGTGAGGGGGTCCATCACACCGACGGTGTGGAAGTGGTCCTCCTCATGGGCCAGGGCGGGCTCGTAACCGCGCCCCTTCTCCGTCAGGCAGTGGACGAGCACCGGCCCGTGGAAGCGCTTGGCGCGCCTCAGTGCCGACTCCACGGCCCCGATGTCGTGTCCGTCGATCGGGCCGACGTACTTCAGCCCGAGGTCCTCGAACATGCCCTGCGGCGCGAAGGCGTCCTTGAAGCCCTTCTTCGCGCCGTGCAGGGACTCGTAGACGGTGTTGCCGACCAGGGGGGTTCTGAGGAGTACGTCCTTCCCCCAGGCCAGCACCTTCTCGTAGCCGTCGGTCGTGCGCAGAGTGGCCAGGTGGTTGGCGAGCCCGCCGATGGTCGGCGAGTACGACCGCTCGTTGTCGTTGACGACGATGATCAGCGGCCGGTCCTTGGCGGCCGCGATGTTGTTCAGCGCCTCCCAGGCCATGCCGCCGGTGAGCGCGCCGTCGCCGATGACCGCGACAACATGCCCCTTCGCTCCCTGCACCTGGCGGGCCTTGGCGAGCCCGTCGGCCCAGCCGAGCGCGGTGGAGGCGTGGCTGTTCTCGACGATGTCGTGCTCGGACTCCTCACGCGAGGGGTAGCCGGACAGGCCGCCCTTGCCACGCAGCTTCGAGAAGTCCTGACGTCCCGTCAGGATCTTGTGCACATAGCTCTGATGGCCGGTGTCCCACACGATGCGGTCGACCGGTGACTCGAAGACCCGGTGGAGCGCGATGGAGAGTTCCACCACCCCCAGATTGGGCCCGAGGTGTCCGCCGGTCCTGGCGACCGCGTGCACCAGGAACTCCCTGATTTCCTCGGACAGTTCACCGAGATCCGATTCGGACAGCGCCTTCAGGTCGCGTGGTCCCCGGATGTTCTCCAGAATGGTCACGCTCGGGCCCCCTTCGGTCCGTGCTGTTCAACTCACGGTGACGGCCGGCTCCCCCGACGCGACGCCGTCCTGCTCCATCTGTTCGGCGATCTTCATCGCCTCCTCGATGAGGGTCTCCACGATCTTCGACTCCGGGACGGTCTTGATGACCTCGCCCTTCACGAAGATCTGCCCCTTGCCGTTGCCGGAGGCGACCCCGAGGTCCGCCTCCCGTGCCTCGCCGGGACCGTTGACCACACATCCCATCACCGCGACCCGCAGGGGCACTTCCATGCCCTCGAGACCCGCCGTGACCTCGTCGGCCAGCTTGTAGACGTCGACCTGCGCGCGCCCGCAGGAGGGACACGACACGATCTCCAGCCGGCGTTGCCGCAGGTTCAGCGACTCCAGGATCTGGATGCCGACCTTGACCTCCTCGACCGGCGGGGCACTCAGCGACACCCGGATGGTGTCGCCGATCCCCCTGCTGAGCAGTGCGCCGAAGGCCACCGCCGACTTGATCGTCCCCTGGAAGGCGGGCCCGGCCTCCGTGACCCCCAGGTGCAGCGGGTAGTCGCACTGCTCGGCGAGCAGCGTGTAGGCGCTGACCATCACGACGGGGTCGTTGTGCTTGACGGAGATCTTGATGTCCCTAAAGCCGTGCTCCTCGAACAACGACGCCTCCCACAACGCCGATTCGACCAGCGCCTCCGGTGTCGCCTTCCCGTACTTCTGGAGCAGCCGCCTGTCCAGCGACCCGGCGTTGACCCCGATCCGGATCGGCGTGCCGTGGTCCTTCGCGGCCCGCGCGATCTCCTTGACCTTGTCGTCGAACTGCTTGATGTTGCCGGGATTGACGCGTACGGCCGCACAGCCTGCCTCGATCGCCGCAAACACGTACTTGGGCTGGAAGTGGATGTCCGCGATCACCGGGATCTGCGACTTGCGGGCGATGGTCGCGAGCGCGTCCGCGTCGTCCTGTGTGGGACAGGCGACGCGGACGATCTGGCAGCCGGACGCCGTGAGCTCGGCGATCTGCTGGAGCGTCGCCCCGACGTCCGACGTTCGGGTCGTCGTCATCGACTGCACCGACACCGGGGCCCCGCCCCCGACCGCCACCGGCCCGACCATGATCTGGCGCGACACGCGCCGTTCGGCGATCGGCCGGACCGGTACCTCGGGGACGCCCAAGGAAATGGCGGTCATGGCGCTACTCGCGGTTTCCGGAGACCGTCTCGCGCATGGCACGCAGCGACTCCTTGAGCGAGCCCATGGTGGCGAGAACGGCGGTGGGCTCGTAGCCGCAGTGCGCCATGCAGTTGGCGCACCGCGGGTCCTTGCCGCGGCCGTACTTGTCCCAGTCGGTCTCCTCGATGAGTTCGCGGTACGTCGGCACGTATCCGTCGCTCATCAGGTAGCAGGGGCGCTGCCAGCCGAACAGGGAATAGTTCGGGATCGCCCAGGCCGTGCACGGGAAGTCGACCTTGCCCTCCAGGAAGTCCAGGAAGAGCGGGGAGTGGTTGAGCCGCCACTTCTTGCGGTTGCCGCCCGCGAAGGCCTTCTTGAACAGCTCACGGGTCTGCTCCACGCCCAGGAAGTGCTCCTGGTCGGGCGCCTTCTCGTAGGCGTAGGCGGGCGAGATCATCATCTCGTCGACCTTGAGGTCGTCGTTGAGGAAGTTGAGCACCTCGATGATGGTCTGGGGGGTGTCGGTGTTGAAGAAGGTCGAGTTGGTGGTGACCCGGAAGCCGCGCTTCTTGGCCTCCTTGATCGCCTCCACGGCCTCGTCGAACACACCCTCCTTCGCCACGGACTCGTCGTGCCGTTCACGCAGCCCGTCGATGTGCACCGCGAAGGCGAAGTAGGGGGAGGGCTTGAACTTGTCCATCTTCTTGCGCAGCAGCATGGCGTTGGTGCAGAGGAAGACGTACTTCTTCTTCGCCACCAACTGCCGCACGATCTCGTCGATCTGAGGGTGCATCAGCGGCTCACCGCCGGCGATGGACACCATCGGCGCACCGGACTCCAACACCGCCCCGACGGCCTGCGCCACCGGCATGCGCTGCTTGAGGACACCCGCAGGATGCTGGATCTTGCCGCAGCCCTCGCATTTGAGATTGCACGCGAAGAGAGGCTCCAGCTCCACGATCAGCGGGAACTTGTCCCGCTTGCGGAGCTTTTGTTCGGCCAAGTATGTAGCGACCTTGATGGACTGGCGCAGCGGCATGGCCATCTGGCTCACCTCCTGGGGAGCAGCAAGGAACGGTGCCATTCATGGAAAGCTGGAAGAACGGAACGAAGGACGCGGAAGGCTGATATTCCACCGCGTACCGTGCCGATCCGGACGAGTTCATGTTGTGGAGCATCCACGACCACCCGGACGGCCGCAACAGGACGCTCGCCCACGCGCACGGCGCTCAGGAGCGTGGCCGCGGACTCCATGTCGACCGCGATCGCGCCGGTCGCGAGCAGATCCGACCGCTCGTGACCGCGGACCACGTGATCGGAGCCGGTGAGCGGTCCGGTGTGCACGGTACGTCCCGGTACGGCCCGTACAAGCTCCTTGACGAGTAGGTCGGTCTCCACACAGGGAACGGTTCCGTCCGGATCCCGGGTCTCCTCGGCGACCACCAGATCGCCGGGGTGCATCCCGGGGGCGAGCCCCGCGCAGAAGCCGGTGGCCAGGACGGCGGCCCCGGCGAGCGCGGGATCGGCCAGGCGCCGGGTGACGGACCGTTCCGCCGCCTTGGGGCCCATGCCCGTCCGGAGCAGGGTGACCGGCCCGCCGACCCCGCCGCGGTCGCCGGTGCGCAGGGCGAGGTGCTCGATGCCGAGAGCGCAGGCGATCAGCAGCGGGGCGGTGGCGGGCTGGGTGCTCATCAGAGGGCCTCGGTCCGGGAGAACGGTTCTCCGTGGACGTAACGGCCCAGGGCGGTGAGTGGGAAGACCTGCCGGTAGAGGTGGTAGTTGATGGAGAAGTCCCAGGGGAAACCGGTACCGGTGAAGTAGGGCTCGTCCCAGGAGCCGTCCTCGCGCTGGGTGCTCGCGAGCCACTCGATGCCGCGCTCGACGGCCTTGGAGTCCTTCTCCCCCGCGGCCAGCAGCGCCATCAGCGCCCAGGCCGTCTGCGAGGCCGTGGAGGCGCCGCGGCCGCTCCACTCCTTGACGTACCTGTAGGAGCGCAGGTCCTCTCCCCAGCCGCCGTCGTCGTTCTGCACCTTCTCCAGCCAGGCCACCGCCCGCCGGATCGCCGGGTGCGAGGCGGGCAGACCGGCGGCGGTCAGCGCGGGCACCACCGACCCGGTGCCGTAGACGTAGTTGACGCCCCAGCGCCCGAACCACGAGCCGTCCGGCTCCTGTTCGGCGAGCAACCACTCGATGCCGCGCCGGGTGCGCGGGTCGTGGGAGAGCCCCTCGATCGCGAGCATCTCCACCACGTGCGCGGTGACGTCGGCGGACGGCGGGTCGATGACCTCGCCGAAGTCGCAGAACGGCAGCCGGTTGGGGAACGGGCTGGTGTTGTCGACGTCGAAGGCGCCCCAGGCCCCGTTCTTCGACTGCATCCCGAGGTTCCAGCGCACCCCGCGCCCGATGGCCTTCTCCACCCGCTCGGGGTCGTGGTGTCTGACCCGTCGCAGCGCGAGGACGACCTCGGCGGTGTCGTCGATGTCGGGGTAGTTGTCGTTGTGGAACTCGAACGCCCAGCCTCCCGGCGGGAGTTGGGGTCGTTTGACGGCCCAGTCGCCGGGCCGGACGATCTCCTCGCCGAGCATCCAGTCCGCGGCCTTGACGAGCTGCGGGTGATCGGCGGGCACGCCGGCGTCGGCGAGCGCGATGGTCGCGAGGCAGGTGTCCCACACCGGCGACTGGCAGGCCTCGATCATCCGGGACCCGTCCTCGCGCCAGATGGCGAAGCGGTCCAGGGACTCCAACCCGGCCCGCATGACCGGGTGTTCGAGGTCGTAGCCGAGCAAGTGCAGCGCGATCACCGAATAGACGGCCGGGGGCTGGATGCCGCCCCAGCAGCCGTCGTTCTCCTGCCGCTCGATGATCCAGCGGGCCGCGCTGTTCATCGCGGCTCTGCGCAGTCTGCGCGGGGCGACCTTGCGCAGCTGGTGCAGCGCCTTGTCGAGACGCTGGAAGGCACCGTCCCAACTCGCCACCGGGGCAAGGGGCTTGGCCGGGTTCGGATCGGCCGGGTCGAGGTGCAGTTCGTCGAGCGGGAAGGGCGCGGGCCGGACCGGGCGCTTCGCGGAGACGATCGTCAGCGGGACGATGGTCTGGCGGGCCCAGCAGCCGAAGTCGTAGATGTTGAGCGGCATCCACCGGGGGAAGTAGATGAGCTCCGGCGGGAGTTCGGGCAGGTCCTCCCACTTCCACCAGCCGAACAGGGCGAGCCAGATCCGGGTGAACACCCGGGCGGCGGCGATACCGCCCTGAGCGCGGATCCAGGCGGAGGCCTTCGCCATGTGCGGGGCGTCGGGAGCGTCGCCGTCCAGGCGGAGGGCGACGTACGCCTCGATGGTGGTGGAGAGTTCGCCGGGCCCGCCGTAGAAACTGGCCCAGGCGCCGTCCTCGCGCTGCTCGCCGCGGATGAACTTGGCGGCGGCCCGGGTGGTCGACTCGTCGCGGATGCCCAGGAACTGTCGGAGCAGCAGGTCCTCGGCGTCCATCGTGACGTTGGTCTCGAGGTCGCCCTTCCACCAACCCTCGGCGTCCTGCTGGGCGAGCAGGTGCTCGGTGGCGCGCTGTACGGCACGTACGGCGGCTTCTTGTATCCCGGCCGCCACGGGAGTGTCGAGGTGGGTTTCGCTGGCCGCGGCAGCGCGGGGCGGCAGGGCCCCGGTGCTTCCGTCGGTCGTCGCTGTCATGGCTTCCCCTTCGTGCAGTGTGCATGTGGTGCTCTGCTGTGGGTCCGCCGTCGGCCGGTGCCTTTCCTTTCCTCGCAGCACCGGCCGGCGACTACGCGAGGGCTATTCGACCGATAGTGATCATCTCTTTCGTACGACGACGAAGTCGGCGAGCGCCGTGAACCGGTCCCGCACCGAGTCGGGCATGTCGATGGCGTTCAGGGCCTCGATGGCGACGGTGTGCTGACGGCGGGCCTCCGCCGCCGTCCACTCGCGGCCTCCGGCCTCCTCGATGAGGGCGGCGCGGGCCGCGAACTCCTCCTCGGAGAAGTTCTCGAAGTCGCTGCTCTTGGCGTCGGCGGCGAGGATCTCGCCGAGCCGCTCGGAGGCGGCACCGCCCGCCGCGAGCGCGGCCACGACCGGCAGCGACTTCTTGCGCTGGCGCAGATCGCTCCAGGTCTGCTTGCCGGTGGAGACCGGGTCGCCCCAGATGCCGAGGAGGTCGTCGACGGCCTGGAAGGCGAGGCCGAGGTGGTAGCCGTACTTCTCCAGGGTGTCGGCGGTGCGGTCGTCGGCGCCGCCGAGCACCGCGCCGATGGAGGAGGCGCAGGCGAGCAGGGCGCCGGTCTTGTTGCCCTCCATCTCCAGGCACTCCTCGACGCTTACGCGGTCGCGGTGCTCGTAGGAGATGTCCTGGGCCTGGCCGTCGATCAGGGCGCGGGTGGCGGTGGTCAGACGGCGGGTGGCGCGGCCGGCCTCGACCGTGCCGAGCTCGAGCAACACCTCGTTGGCCAGGGCGAACAGGGCGTCGCCGACCAGGATGGCCTGGGCGGGGCCGTGCACCTTCCACACGGTGTCGCGGTGGCGGCGCTGCTCGTCGCCGTCCATCAGGTCGTCGTGCAGCAGGGAGAAGTTGTGGACCAGTTCGACGGCGACGGCGCCGGGGATGCCGGTCTCGGGCGGGGCGCCGGTGACCTCGGCCGAGAGCACCGCGAGGGCGGGGCGCACGGCCTTGCCGCCGTCCCCGTCCGCGGGGTTGCCCTGGGCGTCGATCCAGCCGAAGTGGTAGGCGGAAACGGTGTCCATCGGGGGTGCCAGGCGGTCGACGGCCGCCTTCAGCTCCGGTGTGGCCAGGGTCCGGCCGCGCTCGAGGAGCGCGGTCACGTCCACCGCGGTCCTCGCAGCGGCTGTCTCTGCCGGGGGCACAGTGGGCACGGTCTCTCCTCTTGTTGCGGTACCGGAGGTGCTGGGGCCTGACGCGCCGTGCTGATCGAGCATCACGCGGCCTCCTCGAACTCGAAGAGGCGGGCGGGGCGGGGCCGGCCCAGGGCGGCGAGAGCGGCGTCCGCCGCGCTCACACCGCTGCGGACCGCACTCTCCATGGTCGCGGGCCACCCTGTGGCGGTCCACGCGCCGGCCAGGTAGAGGCCGGGGGCTTTCGTACGGGCACCGGGCCGCAGCCGTCCGACGCCGGGGGCCGGAGCGAACGTCGCCGTGCGCTCCCGGGTCACGAAGAAGTCCTTCACCTCGGCGCCGCGCGCGAGCGGAAGCAGCCGCTCCAGCTCGGGCAGATAGCGCTCGCGCAGCGCGGCCACCGGCTCGTCGATCTCGTGGTGCGCGGCCGACTGGGACAGGGCGAGGTACTGGCCCTCGAGCAGCCCGGAGGCGTCGGTGCGGTCGAAGACCCACTGCACCGGGGTGCCGAGGGCCGCGAAGAACGGCTTGTCGAGCACCTTGCGGTCGTAGACGACATGGACGTTGAGGATCGGGGCGGTGCCGATCTCCCGAAGATTTTCCGGGGCGTCCAGCGCGCCCTCCGGCAGCAGGTCACACGCCTCGTCCTGGGCGACGGCGAGGACCACCGCGTCGGCCCGGAGCGTCTCCCCGGGAACCTGAACGCTCCAAGTGCCGTTCTCGTCAGTAGAGATGGAGGTGACGCGTGTACGGACCTCGATACGCACGCCCGCGGAGTCGAGCGCCTTGCGGGCGAGCCGGTCATGCAGTTCACCGAGCGGGACGTGCGCCCAGCCGATGTCGGCCGCGCCCGGGTCGGACAGCAGACCGGTCTTGAACACCATCGCGGCGAGCCCCAGCGAGGCGTCGCCCGCGACCGCGTTGAGGGTGGCGACCCCGACCAGGTCCCACAGGGCCTCGACGGCACGCGCCGACTGACCGTGCGCGGTCAGCCAGCTGCCGAAGTCCTGTGCGTCCAGGCTCGGATCGGCGAGGTCGAGCCCCTTGAGCGCGAGCGCGGCACGCCCCACCCTGGCCCGCTCGGCGAGCGAGAGATGCGGATAGGTCGCCAGGCTGCGCCCCAGATGCAGGGGCACCGGCAGCGCGTCGCGCCGCAGCCTGCCGAGCCGTCTGCCTTCGGGCCGGGCCACGTCGAGTACGGGCACGTCGAGCCGATCCTGCAGCGGCGCCAGCGCCGTTCCCTCGATGCGGTCGAGGAACCAGCGGTAGGCGGTGCAGCAGCGCAGGTAGACGTGCTGTCCGTTGTCGACGGTCAGTTCGCCGCGCTGGAAGGAGAAGGCGAGTCCGCCCAGGCGTGGTCTGCCTTCGAGCAGGGTGACACGCACCCCGGCGTCGGCGAGCGCGAGCGCGGCCGTGATACCGGCGAGCCCACCGCCGATCACGACGGCGTCCCGCCCGGACTGCTGCCCGTCGGTCATCGCACACCCTCCCCTGCGCGGACGCCGTGGTGCTTGAACGATGCACGGCGGGCCGTTGCAGTCAGGGACGCCGTCCTCGAGCGGAGGGTTGCGTGCCACTTTTCTCCGATGGCATCACCTTGGGCCGAATTGTCCATCAGGCGCGCCTCCTGACGGTCTGCCGCGTCACATGCCGTGCGTCCAGGCCGGACAGGCCACGGACGGCGACGTACGCCTTCTCACGTCCGGGCAGCGAGACCCGGCCGCGCAGCACCGCCTCGGGGTCGCGCTCGATGCGGTCGAGCAGACGGCGGTAGATGCCGGCCATGGCGGCGACACAGGCGCCGCTGCGCCGGTCGAGCATGGGGAGCAGCCGGTAGCCCTCGGCGAAAAGGGCGCGGGCCCGTCGCACTTCGAAGTGCACGAGGCCCGCGAAGTCGGCGCCCTCCGGTGGTTTCGGCCCCTTGAAGCCGGCCGAGCAGCCGAACTTCGCGAGGTCGTCGGCGGGCAGATAGATGCGTCCGCCCTCAGCGTCCTCGCGGACGTCTCTGAGGATGTTGGTGAGCTGGAGCGCAAGACCGAGCGTGTCGGCATACTCTGGCGCGCGCTCGGCGGCGCGCGCCCCCGGTTCGGTGCCGAACACACCGAGCGAGAGCCGTCCGATGGCGCCCGCCACGCAGCGGCAGTACACCTTCAGGTCGTCCCAGGTCTCGTAGGTCTCGCCGTGTACGTCCATCAGGACGCCGTCGATCAGCTCGTCCAGGCCGCCCAGCGGGATCGGGAAGACCTCCGCGGCGTGGGCGAGGGCGACGGCCACCGGATCGGTGTCGTCCTCGTCGATCGAGCCCTCCCGCACCCGGGTCAGCATCGCCCGGGTGTCCTCGAGCCTCGCGGTCTTCACGTCGGCCGCCAGTGCGCCGTCGCCGATGTCGTCGACGCGCCGTGAGAACGCGTAGAGCGCCGACATCGCACGCCGCTTGGACGTGGGCAGCAGCCTGATGCCGTACGCGAAGTTGCGCGCCTGCTGTCCGGTCACGGTCTCGCAGTAGCTGTAGGCGGCGAGTACCGGTGCGGACACATGCGGTGGTGACTCCACGGTCCGGATCACCCCTCTCCTCGCAGAGTGACGCCCACCTCGCGCAACAGCTGGAGCTTGCCGGGCTTGGGCGGGCCGGGAAGTACGTCGTGTTCTGCGGCGGCGATCGCGTGGAGCGCCGCCCTTCCCCCCGCCACGAACCCTGCGAGCAGCAGCTTCAGTCTGCCGTGGACGCTACCCACCAGGGGGGCGCCTTCATTCAGGAGTTCGCGGGCGCGTTGTGCTTCGTATGCAACCAGAGCGCGCACCGATGCGCCCGCGGTTTTCGCGGCGAGATCCGCTTCCTGGACGTGAAAGCGCTTCATGTCCTCGGCGGGCAGATAGATCCGGTCGCGGCCGAGGTCCTCGGCGACGTCCTGGAGGTGTTCGACGATCTGGAGGGCCGTGCAGATCGCGTCCGAGAGACGGATCCGCTCGGGGGTCGAGGTGCCGGTGACGGCGAGCACGAGACGGCCGACGGGGTTGGCGGACAGCTCGCAGTAGGCGAGCAGGTCGTCGTAGGTCTCGTAGCGGGTGACGAGCTGGTCCTGGCGGTTGGCGGCGATCAGGCCGAGGAAGGGCTCGGGGGTGAGCGAGCGGCGGCGGACCGTGGCCTGGAGGCGGCGCAGCAGGGGATGGCCCGGGGTTCCGTCGAAGACCCGGTCCAGGTCGGCCTCGAAGGCGTCCAGGAGGAGCGACCGGTCCTCGGCCTCCTCGGGCGACACGCCGAGCAGCCCGGCGTCGGTTCCGCCGGGGGCCAGGTCACCGTCGCCGATGTCGTCGACGAGCCGGGCGAAACCGTAGACCGCGATGAGATCGGTGCGCCAGTCCTTGGGCAGGAAGAACGGAGCCACGGGGAAGTTCTCCCCCGCGGCCTTGTCGAGCGTGCCGCGCTCCGGATCGCCGGCGCGCGCCGTACCGGTTGCCGTCACCGCTCACTGCCCGGGGCAGGGACGGCACGGGCTGGGCGGAGCTGGGGATCTTCGGTCGCCATTGCCGTCACAACTCCCGTTCTACACCGCAGACCCAATACAGACTATTTCGGACACGCCGCCCGGCCGTCGGCGCAGCGCCCCAGTGATCGGGTGTCGCGCATTATCGCCCCACTTGCCGCGATTAGGCACCCGTACAGCTTACGTTGTACAACGCGGCAAGGATCGTCGGGGTGTCCTGCACATCACAACAACACACCGATTGGCCCCAAGATTCCTAAGGGGGCACGAAGTTGACGTTTCCTTTGCAGACGCGGGGCCCCGCCGGATCAGTTCCGGCGGGGCCCGGTCAAGCGGAGCGGTCCTGTTCGTCCGCGGCGCAGTGGACTACTTGCCCGTGAACTTCTCGTACTCCTTGATGACCTCGTCGGTCGGGCCGTCCATGCGCAGCTCGCCGCGTTCCAGCCACAGGACGCGGTTGCAGGTGTCACGGATCGACTTGTTGTTGTGACTGACCAGAAACACCGTGCCCGCGGTCTCGCGCAGCTCGCGGATGCGAGCCTCGGAGCGCTTCTGGAAGGAGCGGTCGCCGGTGGCCAGGGCCTCGTCGATCATGAGTACGTCGTGGTCCTTGGCGGCGGCGATGGAGAAGCGCAGGCGGGCCGCCATGCCGGAGGAGTAGGTGCGCATCGGAAGGGTGATGAAGTCACCCTTCTCGTTGATCCCCGAGAAGTCGACGATCTCCTGGTAGCGCTCCCTGATCTGCTCCCGGGTCATGCCCATCGCGAGCCCGCCCAGGATGACGTTCCGCTCGCCGGTGAGGTCGTTCATCAGTGCCGCGTTGACGCCGAGCAGGGAGGGCTGGCCGTGGGTGTAGACGCGGCCGCTCTCGGCGGGCAGCAGACCCGCGATGGCGCGCAGCAGGGTCGACTTGCCGGAGCCGTTGGAGCCGATCAGGCCGATCGCCTCGCCCTTGTAGGCGACGAAGGACACGCCCTTGACGGCGTGCACCTTGCGCACGCCCCGCGCCGCGTCGTCGGAGCCTCGCTTGAGGATGCGGCTGAGCGCGGCGGTCGCGCTGCCCTTGCCGGTCTTGGCGCCGTTGACGCGGTAGACGATGTGCAGCTCGTCCGCGATGACGGTGGGAGTGTGCTCGTCCGCGATGACGCCGGTGGTGTGCTCGTCCCTGATGTCCTCAGCCACGGCCGTACCTTTCCTCCGCCTTCCAGAAGTACACGAAACCGCCGAGCGCGAAGAGCGCGGCCCAGCCGCCCGCGGCCGCCCAGACATGGTCGGGCAGGTTCTCGGCGCCGTACTCGTCGATCAGGGCGAAGCGCATCAGGTCCATGTAGATGGCCGCCGGGTTCCACTGGAGCACCGTGGCGAGCCATTGCGGCTTGTCGGCCAGCATGACCGGGATCGAGAACATCACGCCGGAGGCGTACATCCAGGTACGCATCACGAACGGCATGAGCTGCGCCAGGTCGGGTGTCTTGGCACCGGCGCGGGCCATGATCAGCGCCAGACCGGTGTTGAAGAGGAACTGAAGGATCAGCACCGGGACGATCAGCGCCCAGGACAGGTCCGGGTAGTGGCCGAAGCCGACCGCCACGGCGAACAGCACGACCATCGAGAACAGCAGCTGCTGGAGCTGCTGGAGCGCGAAGGAGATCGGCAGGGAGGCACGCGGGAAGTGCAGCGCGCGGACCAGGCCGAGGTTGCCGGAGATGGCGCGGACGCCCGCCATGACGGAGCTCTGCGTGAACGTGAACACGAAGACGCCCGTGACCAGGAACGGGATGTAGACGTCCTTCGGCATGCCACGGCTGGCGTTCAGGATGACACCGAAGATGAAGAAGTACACGGCCGCGTTCAGCAGCGGCGTCGCCACCTGCCACAGCTGGCCGAGCTTGGCCTGGCTGTACTGGGCGGTCAGCTTCGCCCGCGAGAACGCGAGGATGAAGTGGCGCCGGTCCCAGAGCTGGCGGACGTACTCGACGAGTGAGGGCCTGGCGCCGCTCACGGTCAGGCCGTTCCGGACGGCGAGCTGTGCCGCCGTCAGGCCTTCGTCGGGCGACACGGGCGCGCTCACCGCGACCGTGCCGTCGTGCGTTGTCTCACTCACTGATGGATAGCTTTCCTCTTCGGGATGCGCAGCCTTGTGCGGGGCAGGGCATGAGCCTGGGGCCGCGGTGCGGCCCGGTCGCTCTCAGGAACGAGCTTGTCAGATGACCGGGGGCCGGCCCAGTCGGGTCAGGCGCCAGACGGTACGCCACTTCATCGGCCTGCGCGGTCCGCACTGCGTGCTCCAGCCCTCCCGGAAGCCGCCGAACCAGGCCTTCAGGGCGGGCCGCGAGGGACGGCGCAGCAGGGTGAGGAGCAGCCAGACGCCGAGATAGACCGGGACCAGCGGCGCGGGCAGGTTGCGGCGGGCGAGCCAGACGCGGTTGCGGGCGACCATGCGGTGGTAGACCGCGTGCCGCGAGGGCGCGGTCGTCGGGTGGTACAGCACCATGTCGGACCGGTAGTCGATCATCCAGCCCGCGTCGAGGGCCCGCCATGCCAGGTCGGTTTCCTCGTGGGCGTAGAAGAACTCGTCCGGGAGGCCGCCGACTTCGGCGAAGACCTGGGTGCGTACGGCGTTGGCGCCGCCGAGGAAGGTGGTGACCCGGGAGGAGCGCATCGGGTCGGCGGCCCGCAGCCGGGGGACGTGCCGGCGCTGGGTGACCCCGGTGTCGGGGTCGGCGATGCGGAAGCTGACGATGCCGAGCTTCGGGTCGGCCTCGAAGGCCTGGCGGCACAGTTCGGCGGTGTCGTGGTTCGGGAGGAGGCCGTCGTCGTCGAGGAAGAGCAAGATGTCGACGTCACGGCCGCTGGGCCCGAAGGCCTCGATGCCGACGTTGCGGCCGCCGGGGATGCCGAGGTTCTCCGGCAGCTCGATCGTGCGGACGCCGTCGGGGACGTCCGGGACGGGCGAGCCGTTGCCGACGACGACCACCTGGACCGGGTCGCCGTCCTGCTTGGCGACCGAGTCGAGCAGGGCGCGCAGCTCCTCGGGGCGGTTGCCCATGGTGATGATGACCGCGCCGACCTTCATGCCGGTGCTCACTTCAGCCTGCTGGAGGCGAGGATCGACACAAGGTGCAGCAGGGTCTGGAGCAGGGCGATACCGGCGAGCACCGCGACGCCGAGCCGCGAGAAGAACAGGTCGTCGCGCAGCTGGTCCGCTATCGCGAGGACCAGGATCAGCAGGGAGGCCTCGATGCCGAGGATCAGCCGGTGGAACTTGAACGCGGCGGCGGCCCGGCGGGCCAGTGCCATACCGGAGGAGCGCATCTCGGCGGCCGCCTCCTGGACGGGCGGCTTCCCGGTCTGGTGGCGGGCGACGCCGACCAGATCGGTCTCGGCCTTGATCAGGATCGCGCCGAGCGCGGCCAGGGTGCCGAGGAAGGCCCACAGCCAGTCGATACGCCCACTGCCGAACACGTCGGCGGCGCGCAGACCGAAGCCGACGAGCACGGCGGCGTCGGTGAGGTAGGCACCGACCCGGTCGAGGTAGACGCCGCCCAGCGAGTACTGCTTCTTCCAGCGCGCGATCTCGCCGTCGACGCAGTCCAGCAGCAGGTACATCTGGACGCACACCACGCCGAGCACGGCTCCCGGGATCCCCGGCACCAGGAGGGCCGGGGCCGCGAGGACACCGAAGACGGTCATCAGGTACGTGAGCTGGTTGGGCGTGACCTTGGTGTTCACCAGGTAGCGGTCCACCCGGAGGGACACCTCACGCATGTAGAGGCGTCCCATCCAGTGCTCACCGCTGCGCCGGTCCTTGACCCCTGCGGGGTGGACGACCGGACGGAGTTCAGCTACCGATGGCCTTGACATAGTCGGTGTAGATGTCCTTGATCTGGTCGGTCTTGAGGTCGAGGTGTTCGAGGATGGTGTAGCGGCCGGGGCGGGTCTGCGGGGCGAACTCCACGGCGCGGACGAACTCCGCGGGCGTGAAGCCGATCTCCTCCGGCAGGACCGGCAGTCCGTGCCGGCGCAGTACCTCGGCCATGTACGCCGATTCCTCGTGGGCTCCGCGCAGGTACATCGCGAAGGCCGCGCCCAGGCCGCACTGCTCGCCATGGGCGGCGGCGCGCTTGGGGTAGAGCAGGTCGAACGCGTGGTTGATCTCGTGGCAGGAGCCGGACGCGGGCCGTGAGTCGCCCGAGATCGACATCGCGACGCCGGTGAGGACGAGGGCCTCGGCCAGCACCTGGAGGAAGTCGTTGTCGCCGACACCTCCCGGGTGCCGGAGCACGGCCTCGCCGGCCTGGCGGGCCATGGCGGCCGCGAGTCCGTCGATCTTCTCGCCCTTGACGCGGTTCGCCAGCTCCCAGTCGGCGATCGCGTTGATGTTGGAGACCGCGTCGCCGATGCCCGCGCGCACGAAGCGCACCGGGGCCTCGCGGATGACGTCGAGGTCGATGACGGCCGCTATCGGGTTGGGCACGCCGTACGAGCCGCGGCCCGCGTCGTTGTCGAGGGTCGCGACCGGCGAGCACAGGCCGTCGTGCGCGAGATTGGTCGGTACGGCGACCAGGGGCAGGCCGATGCGCGCCGCGGCGAACTTGGCGCAGTCGATGATCTTGCCGCCGCCGAGTCCGACGACCGCGTCGTAGTGGCCGGCCTTCATCTCGCCGGCCAGCCGGATCGCGTCGTCGAGGGTGCCGCCGCCGACCTCGTACCAGGTGGCGCCGGGCAGGGCGGGAGCAATCCGCTCCTTCAGCTTGGCGCCGGAGCCGTTGCTGACGGCGACGGCCAGCTTGCCGGAGTGCGAGATCCGCTCGTCGGCGAGCACACCGGCCAGGTCGTCGAGGGCGCCGGGGCGGATGTCCACGACGACCGGCGCGGGAATCAGCCTTGTCAGTAGCGGCACGCGATCTCCCGTCCGCGGGCGAGATCGTCGTGGTTGTCGATCTCCACCCACTGGACGTCGCCGATCGGCGCGACGTCGATGCGGAAGCCGCGGTTCACGAGCTCCTGGTAGCCGTGCTCGTAGAACTGCTGCGGGTCGGTCTCCCAGACCGTCTTCAGGGCGTCGGCAAGTTCCGGGGCGGCGGCGCCCTCGATGAGGGTGACGCCGATGTACTCACCGGTGGCCTCGGCCGGGTCCATCAGCTTGGTGATCTTCGTCATGCCCTTCTCGGCGTCGACGACGACCTTCATCTCCTCGTCGGCGAGGGACTTCACGGTGTCCAGGGCCAGGATGATGCGCTTGCCCTCGCCGCGGGCGGCGAGCAGCGTCTTCTCGACGGAGACCGGGTGCACGGTGTCGCCGTTGGCGAGGATCACGCCGTCCTTGAGGGCGTCACGGCCGCACCACAGGGAGTAGGCGTTGTTCCACTCCTCGGCCTTGTCGTTGTCGATGAGGGTGAGCTTGAGGCCGTACTTCGCCTCCAGCGCCGCCTTGCGCTCGTACACGGCCTCCTTGCGGTAGCCGACGATGACCGCGACCTCCGTCAGACCGATCTCGGCGAAGTTGCCGAGGGTCAGGTCGAGAACCGTGGGTTCGCCCTCTATGCCCGCGGGCCCCACCGGCACCAGAGCCTTGGGAAGGCTGTCGGTGTAGGGGCGCAGACGGCGTCCGGCGCCGGCCGCCAGCACGAGGCCGATCATGCGGGTTCTCCTTCATCGTGTACGGCGGGCGCCCCTGCGGACACCCAGAAGCGGATGCTCTCGACGAGCACCAGCAGGGCCACCGCCACGGCCAGGACCGTGAGCGCGACCGTGAACTGCGAAGCGGTGAGCAGCGCGGCCAGGACGGTGACGAGCAGCGTCCGTCCCTCGTGCCCCCCGATGGCGCGCACCAGCCAGGCCGGGGGCGCTCCGGCGTTGCCGCGGATGCGGTACACCGTGTCGTAGTGATGGTAGGCGACGGCGGCCACCAGGCCGAAAGCCGCGGGAAGGGCTCCGTTCACGTCCGCCGTGGCCGCGAGGATCAGGACGGTGCCGTATTCGGCGGCACGGAAGAGCGGGGGGATCAGCCAGTCGAGGGGGCCCTTGAGGGGCCGCGAGACGGCTTCGGCGGACAGCAGGACGTACAGGCCGGCGACCAGGACGACCATCCAGTCGGGACCCCACGCCCAGGCCGCCAGCGCCGTCGCGACCGCACCGGCGGCGGCGCTCAGCGGCGCCGTGCCACGGGGGGTGCCCGGCAGGATGCGCGCCAGCAGTCCGGCCAGCGGTCCGCTGTCCGCGAGGTCCGCCAGCGCCTGCGCCGCCCGGTCCGTGCGCTGCGCCTTCCGCGTCAGCGACCGCAGCACCCGGCCCGCCGTCGTGTAGGTCGCCGCGAAGGCGCACCCGATGAGAAGGGCGTAGAAGGTGATACGAGGAGTGGTGGCCGCCGTCAGGACCGCGATCATCGCCCAGCGCTCACCGATCGGCAGGACGATCATCCGCCGTACCCACACCGTCCAGCCGACGCTGTCGAGCTTGTCCGAAAGGGCCGCCGTGGGGCTGGTGTTGGCGGTCGCGTCGTGGTTGGCCTCGTTGAAGGAGAAGTCGACGACGTGGCGGCAGGTCTGCAGGATCATCGCGCCCAGCGCCAGCGCCCAGACGTCATCGCCGCCGCGGGCCGCTCCGAGGGCGAGGCCCGCGTAGTAGGCGTACTCCTTGGCCCGGTCGAAGGTGGCGTCGAGCCAGGCGCCGAGCGTGGAGTACTGGAGGGAGTAGCGGGCGAGCTGGCCGTCGGTGCAGTCCAGGACGAAGGACGCGATGAGCAGGACGCCGGCGGCGATGAACCCGCCGCGGGTACCGGTGGCCGCGCAGGCCGCCGCTATGAGCGCGGTGATCAGGGAGGCGGTGGTGACCTGGTTCGGGGTCAGGCCGCGGCGGGCGCACCAGCGGGCGAGGTAGCGGGAGTAGGGGCTGATGAAGTGCGTGGTGAAGAAGCCGTCCCGGGACTTCACGGCCGACTTCAGGCGTACGGCCTCGTCGTCGACGTCCGCGACGGCCTGCCGTGCCTCGTTGCGGGCCTGCGGGTCGGCGGGGACGGCGGCGACCAGGCTGCCGAGCTCGGGGCGGTACACCTCGGCGCCGTCGTCGGCCAGCGCGGTGACGATGCGGTCCGGGAGGCTGTCCACCGCCAGCGCCGTGCCGCCGCCCGCGGAGTTGTCGCGGGCCAGCGCCCGAGTGAGCGTCACGCGCCCTTCGGGCTGTGCGGTGACGGCACCGGGCACGGCGGCGAGCGGGAAGCGGGGGTCGGTGAGGCCGAGGCGCAGGGCGTGCACGTGGCCGACGAAGCGGGCGTCGACGAGGGCGACCCGCTGCTCGCAGGGTGCCTCGGCGACCAGCCGCTCGGCGTCGGCGGCGTCCACGGCGACCCGCACGTCGAAGCCGAGAGACCGCAGATCACCCTCGATCGACGATCCGGGGACCGGCTGACCGGTGAGGATGGCGGTCGACAACCGAACTCACTCCCTGGGTGCCGACGCGCGGGCGCCGGTCATGTGCACGATGGGGGCGCCCCTTGGCTGCACCAGGCGGGCGGCATGTCGGCAGAGGCTATCGGATGCCAAGAAGACCGCGTTCACCGCCCGTTAACGGGCCGATCAACGACGCCTCCCCCGGCCTTTGCCGCGATCATCATCGGTGATCCGGGCCCTCGCTCACAAACCGCGCCCCACAGAGCGGACATCCAGGACATCGCCGGGAGCCCTGGGCGTCGGCATAGGGTGGGCGACCATGACGTGGCTGATCACCGGCGGTGCCGGGTACATAGGGGCACATGTGGCGCGGGCCATGACGGGGGCCGGTGAGCGGGTGCTCGTCCTGGACGACCTCTCGGCGGGCGTCCCCGCACGGCTGCCCGCCGACGTGCCGCTGGTGCGGGGCTCCTCGCTCGACGGCGGCCTGCTCAAGCGGGTGCTGGCCGAACACGCGGTGACGGGTGTGGTGCATCTCGCGGCGCGCAAGCAGGTCGCGGAGTCGGTGGCACAGCCGACCCGCTACTACCAGGAGAACCTCGGCGGCCTCGCGACCCTCCTGGAGGCGGTCGCGGAGGCCGGTGTCGAGCGCTTCCTGTTCTCCTCGTCGGCGGCCGTGTACGGCAACCCCGATGTGGAACTGATCACGGAGGAGACGCCGTGCGCCCCCGTGAACCCGTACGGCGAGACGAAGCTCGCCGGGGAGTGGCTGGTGCGGGCGGCCGGGCAGGCGCACGGGATCTCCACGGTGTGTCTGCGCTACTTCAACGTCGCCGGTGCCGCGACGCCGGAGCTCGCGGACACCGGGGTCTTCAACATCGTCCCGATGGTCTTCGACCGGCTCACGCGCGGCGAGGCCCCGCGGATCTTCGGTGACGACTACCCGACGCCGGACGGCACCTGCGTCCGTGACTACATCCACGTGTCCGACCTGGCCGAGGCCCATCTCGCGGCGGCCCGGCACCTGAGCGGACAGAGCGGCGATCTGACGGTCAACATCGGTCGCGGCGAGGGCGTGTCCGTGCGCGAGATGGTCACGGTGATCGGTGAGGTGACCGGAGACCGACGGCCGGCCGTCGTGGAGCCCCGGCGTCCGGGAGACGCGCCCGTGTCGGTGGCCTCGGCCGCCCGGGCCGCCGGGACGCTCGGCTGGAGCGCGCGGCGAGGGGTGCGCGAGATGATCGACTCCGCCTGGCGGGGCTGGCTGCTGCACCACCACTGAGGGATCCCTGACCTGCGCTTCGTTTCCGCAGGTCAGGGCACATGACAACGGTGTTCAGTGCCGCGTTGCCCGATACCCCCTACCCGTAGTTCACTGTGATCCAGGACGGGCTTTTCGGGGACAACGCGTAGGAGGCGGCTTCCATGGGGGCAGGGCACGATCACGGGCACTCGCATGCGCCGGCCGGCGGTACGGCGACCGCGGCGTACGCCGGCACGCTGCGGGTGGCGCTGTCGATCACGCTCACCGTCATGGTGGTCGAGATCGTCGGCGGCGTCCTCGCGGACTCCCTCGCCCTGGTCGCCGACGCGGCGCACATGGCGACGGACGCGCTGGGCCTCGGCATGGCCCTCCTCGCGATCCACTTCGCGAACCGCCCGGCGACCGGCAACCGCACCTTCGGGTACGCGCGCGCCGAGATCCTCGCCGCCCTCGCGAACTGTCTGCTGCTGCTCGGCGTCGGCGGCTACGTCCTGTACGAGGCGATCCAGCGGTTCATCACGCCGGCCGGCACCGAGGGCGGGCTGACCATCGTGTTCGGTGCGATCGGTCTCGTCGCGAACATGATCTCGCTGACCCTGCTGATGCGCGGCCAGAAGGAGAGCCTGAACGTGCGCGGGGCGTTCCTGGAGGTCGCGGCGGACGCGCTGGGCTCGCTCGCGGTGATCGTCTCGGCCGTGGTGATCCTCACCACGGGCTGGCAGGCCGCCGACCCGATCGCGTCCCTCGTCATCGGCCTGATGATCGTGCCGCGCACGGTCAAGCTGCTGCGCGAGACCCTCGACGTCCTGCTGGAGTCGGCCCCCAAGGACGTCGACATGACGGAGGTGCGCACGCACATCCTGGCCCTGGACGGCGTGGAGGACGTCCACGACCTGCACGCCTGGACGATCACCTCGGGCATGCCGGTGCTGTCCGCGCACGTGGTCGTGCGCTCCGACGTCCTCAGCGCGATCGGTCACGAGAAGATGCTGCACGAACTCCAGAACTGCCTCGGAGACCACTTCGACGTGGAGCACTGCACCTTCCAGCTGGAGCCGAGCGGGCACGCGGAACACGAGGCGCGCCTGTGCCACTGACACACGTGTACGGTGCATGAAACGCCCGTTCTGACGGAATGCAGCGATCCGGCGCACCTTTGCGTCCTCCACCCGACAGCACCTCCCCGAGCGGTTCCCCGCCCGCCGCGCCGGGCACGATCAACTGCCGGGAGTGCCGGATACGTGCGGCACACTTGGGGCGCGAAGACCGATGTGAAGGATGGGTATGCCGACCACACCTGCCACCACGACGCACACTCCGTCGAACGGCGCCGCGAACGCGATCCTGCTGGAACTGGTCGACGAGCACGGTGTGACGATCGGCACCGCGGAGAAGCTCGCCGCTCACCAGCCGCCGGGGCAGCTGCACCGCGCCTTCTCGGTGTTCCTCTTCGACGAGCGGGGCCGGCTGCTCCTCCAGCAGCGCGCCCTGGGCAAGTACCACTCCCCCGGCGTGTGGTCCAACACCTGCTGCGGCCATCCCTACCCGGGCGAGGCGCCCTTCGCGGCGGCGGCCCGGCGGACCTACGAGGAGCTGGGCGTGTCCCCGTCGCTGCTCGCCGAGGCGGGCACGGTCCGCTACAACCACCCGGACCCCGACTCGGGCCTGGTCGAGCAGGAGTACAACCACCTGTTCGTCGGCATGGTGCAGTCCCCGCTCGCCCCGGACCCGGAGGAGGTCGGCGCGACGGCGTTCGTGACGCCGGACGAGCTGGCGGAGCGGCACGCGAAGGACGCCTTCTCGTCCTGGTTCATGACGGTGCTGGACGCGGCCCGCCCCGCGGTCAGGGAGCTGACGGGCCCCTCCGCCGGCTGGTGACCGCCCTCAGGGCACGCGCACGGACTTGAGCGGCAGGGCGGCCCAGATCACCTTGCCGCCGCTGGACGTGTGCTCGACGTCGCAGACCCCGCCCGCCTCCCGGGTGATCTCACGGACCAGCAGCAGCCCCCGGCCCCCCGTCTCGCTGTGGGCGGCCTCCAGAGCGGTCGGCCGGTAGGGGTGGTTGTCCTCCACGGACACCCGCACCCACTCCGCGCCCACGGCCACCTCCACGGCGAGCATCGGCGAGAGCAGCGCCGCGTGCCGGACGGCGTTCGTGACGAGCTCCGACACGATCAGCAGGAGACCCTGGACGAGGTCGTCCGAGACGGGCACTCCCTGGCGGTACAGCAGGTCCCGCACGGCGTGTCGCGCCTGCGGGACCGACGCGTCGACTGCGGGTGCGGTGAACCGCCACACACCCTCGTACGGCAGCGGATCCGGTGTGCCCGGGTCGAGGGGGTCCTCTCCGCCGTCCAGTGGGCGAGGGCCGGACCCGCGCCCATGGTCGTCCATTCTTCGGTCGCCACCCTTGCGCTCGATTGTCACCACATGTCGAGTGTTGGCAGCGCGTCACTCCACCCCGGATGTCTGAACAGAAGTCAGCGGATATCGAGTGCCGCTGACCGATTTCGCGCAGAACTATTCGAGGTGTGTCTGTTTGGTGGCGGCCTCGTGCTGCTCGGTGACCATTCCGACGATCTTGCGGCCGCCGAAGCCGGTGGCCATGAGGCCGAGGCCGTCGAAGAGCAGGGCGAGCGAGAAGAAGCAGCCGATCACGTATGGGCTGCTGCTCGGCCAGGAGGCCAGGACCAGGATGCCGAGCAGCAGACCGAAGGCGCCCTGCACGAGGGTCCAGCCGAACTGCGGTCCGCGCACCACCAGGCTGCCGGCCAGCCGGAACACCCCGCCGGTCAGGAAGAGCAGCGCGGCGAACATGGTCAGAGCCGCGGCGCCGCCTCGGGGCGCACGATGACGACGACGCCGGCCGCGATGTTCAGGGCGGCGACCACGACACCGAGCCAGAAGAAGTTGGAGCCCCGGGCCTGGACCGCGTGCAGCAGTCCGACCACACCGCCGATCAGCAGGAGCCAGCCGAAGAGGATCATCGAGGTGAGCGTGGCCACACCGGTGTAGATCAGCCCGACGAGTCCGGCGAGCACCAGGATCACACCGAGCGCCGCGAGCCGGCCGAAATCGCGGCTCAGCCTGGCCGTCTCGGGGTTCTCCGCCTTGTTCACCGCCATGCGGGGCCTCCTCGCGCCGCGGACCCCTTCTTGATCGTACGGTCGGGGCATACGACTAGCATCCGACGCTATGGAGCTCTCGGAGCCGCAGCTGCTGCACACCGTCACCGACTCGGTCGCTACCGTCGTAGTCCACCATCCGGCCAAGCGCAATGCAATGACGGCCGCGATGTGGCGGGCGCTGCCGCCGCTGCTGGACACGCTGGCCGACGATCCGGGGGTACGGGCGCTCGTGCTGACCGGGGCGGGCGGGACGTTCTGCGCGGGCGCCGACATCTCCACGCTGCGGCGGTCGCCCGAAGAGGCGCAGGCGCTCGCGGTGCTCGCCGAGGAGGCCCTCGCCGCGTTCCCGAAGCCGACGCTGGCGGCGATCCGGGGGCACTGTGTGGGCGGCGGGTCGCAGCTCGCGGCGGCCTGTGATCTGCGGTTCGCCGAGGAGGGGTCGCTGTTCGGGGTGACCCCGGCGAAGCTCGGGATCGTGTATCCGGCGTCCTCCACCCGGCGGTTGGTGTCGCTGGTCGGCCCGGCCGCCGCCAAGTACCTTCTGTTCTCCGGCGAGTTGATCGACGCGGAGCGTGCACTGCGCACGGGCCTGGTCGACGAGGTGCTGCCCGAGGGCGAACTCGCCAAGCGGGTCGGTGAGTTCACCCGGATCCTGGCGTCCCGCTCGCAGCTGACGCAGGCCGCGGCGAAGGAGTTCGCGAACGGCCGCACGGACCGGGACGCGTACTGGACCGGGCAGGCGCGGGGCAGCGGCGACACCGCGGAGGGCGTCGCCGCGTTCTTGGAGCGCCGTCAGCCGCGGTTCACGTGGTCGGTGCCTGGCCGAGGATGAACCGGCTCCTCGACCGGATCAGCTCGACGACGTCGGCGGGGGCCTTCTGCGGGGCTCCGGCGTCGTAGGGCGGTTGCGGGTCGTACTCGATGCCGAGTTGTACGGCCTGGGCGACGAATTCGCCCGCGATGCGGCCGATCAGCTCGAGCCCCATGTCGATGCCGGAGGAGACCCCGGCCGCGGTGACGTACTTGCCGTCCGTCACGACCCGCTCCCCCGTCGGCTCGACCCCGAACTTCCTCAGTTCGTCGAGCGCCAGCCAGTGCGAGGTCGCACGACGCCCTTCGAGGCGGCCCGCGGCTGCGAGCAGCAGGGAGCCGGTGCACACGGACGTCGTCCAGGTGCTGGTGGTGTCGGCGACGCGGATCCAGTCGAGGAGTGCCTCGTTCGTCATCTGCGGGGTCTGCCCCGGGCCGCCCGGGACGACCACCACATCGGGGTTCGGCACTTCGGCCAAGGTCCTGTCGGCGACCAGCGCGAGGTTCCCGCTGTCGGTGCGGACGGGGCCGGTCTCCTCGGCGACGAAGACGACCTCGGAGTCGGGGAGACGACCGAGGGTCTCGTACGGTCCTACGGCGTCCAGGGCGGTGAAACGGTCGTAGAGGACGATGGCGATCTGCACGGGAGTCCTTTCAGTGGGCCGGGGTCGGATGGAAGCGGTGGCGGTACTCGGACGGGGCCGTGCCGAGGGCTTTGACGAAGGCGCGGCGCATCCCCTCGGGGGTGCCGTAGCCGCTGGCGCGGGAGATCTCCTCGATGCCGTCCGAGGTGTCCTCCAGGAGGCGGCGGGCGTGTTCCAGCCGGACCCGGTCGACGTACCGGCCCGGTGTCATGCCGGTCTCGGTCTGGAAGGCACGGGCGAAGTGGCGGGGCGAGAGACGGGCGCGGGCGGCGAGGGTCTCGACACTCAGGTCGTCGGCGGGGTGTTCGGTGATCCACTGCTGAACCTCGCGCAGCGGCTCGCGCCGGGCGGTCTGGGCGGCGAGCTGGGCGCTGAACTGGGCCTGGTTGCCGGGCCTGCGCAGGAAGACGACCAGGTGGCGGGCGATGGTGAGGGCGGCGTCCCGGCCCAGGTCCTCCTCGACCAGGGCGAGCGCGAGGTCGATGCCCGAGGTGACGCCGGCGGACGTCGACACCTGCCCGTCACGCACATAGATCGGGTCCGGGTCCACCTCCACGGCCGGGTGGTCGCGGGCGAGCTTGTCGCTGTACGCCCAGTGCGTCGTGACGCGGCGCCCGTCCAGGAGCCCCGCCTCGGCGAGCCGGATGGCGCCGGTGCACACCGAGACCAGCCGCTCGGCCCGGGGGCCGTGCTCGCGCAGCCAGTCGGTCAGGTGTGCATCGGGGCGCCGGGTGCCCTGGCCCCCGGGCACCACGAGGGTGTGCGGGGCATCGGTCTGAGCGAGGGTTTCGTCCGGTACGACGGTCAGGCCGCTGGAGGTGCGTACGGGAGCGCCGTCCAGCGAGGCCGTACGGATGCGGTAGGTGCCCGGGGTGTGCTGCTCGGCCCCGGCGAAGACCTCCAGCGGGCCGGTGACGTCGAGGCTCTGCATGCCGTCGAAGAGGACGAAGAGAACGGTTCGCTGGGCCATGTTCTCGATTCTTGGGGGCACCGGCGATGGCGGCAATGACGGGTTCCCCACCTTTTCTGCCATCAGGAGCTCCCCCGTAGAGGGGATACCAAGCGGTCGGTAACCTGCACGCCATGACTACTGCCGTCCTGGAACCGCGCGCCGGCCGCCGATGTCACAACCCGCTCAATTCCCTGCACGCCGCGCACTACTTCTCTCCCGACCTGGGCAGGGAGCTGGCCGCGATCGGCGTCACGCACCCGAGGGCCGTCAACTTCGCGGTGCGGGCCGCGGCGCTGGGGCCGGTCGGCCCGGGGGCGGTGACGGCCGCGTTCTACAACTACAAGCACGAGCTGGTGGCCGAGCATGTGCCCGCGGTGTGGCGGACCGCCACGCCCGAACAGGTTCTGGCGGCACGCGCGCGTGCCGTCGACTCGACACTGCGCCGCCTGCTGGGTGAGCAGGCCGTGGCATCCGACGAGATGGCCGAGGCGGCGCGGCTCGCCCTCCGCGCCACCGAGGCCTGCTCGCGCGCCGCGCGCCCGCTGTACTCCGCGCATGCCGATCTGCCGGTGCCCCAGGAGCCCCACCTGGCGTTCTGGCACGCCGCGACACTGCTGCGCGAACACCGGGGCGACGGGCATCTCGCTGCCCTGATGTCCGCGGGGCTCGACGGCCTGGAGGCCCTGGTGACCCACACGGCCACGGGCAGGGGCATGACGCCGCCCTGGGTGTTCACCACGCGCGGATGGACCCGACAGGAGTGGGACGCGGCCGTCGGACGGCTCCGCGAGCGCGGGCTGCTGGACGCCGACGGCGAGCTGACGGAGCGAGGTGCCGCCCTGCGGGACGGGATCGAGGCGGAGACCGACCGGCTGGACCGGGCCCCGTACGAGCACCTCGGGGCCGAGGACGTACGGCGGCTGACGGAGCTCGCGATCGGGTTCGCGCGTACCGCGACGGCCGCGGGGGCCTATCCCGCGGACCTGATCGGCAAGCGCTGAGCCATGACGGATCAAGTCCGCGCAGCGAAGATTGCCGCGCCGTCACGGAGGTACCCGTTCATCTCCTGGTCGTGGTGGCCGGGAGAGGAAAGGGGATGCACATGTTCCGCGCGATCGCAGACGTACTGCGCCAGATCGGTGGCGCCATCGCCACCGTGGTGACGCTGCCGTTCCGGGCGCTGGCCCGGCTCTTCGGCGGTGCGTCCAGCTCCACGAGGAGCCGCAGGGCCTGATGACGACGGCCGGATGACCGCGCCTGATCCCCGACTGTCGGTGCCGCCTGCCACAATTGCCGCGCAACCTCAGTGAGAAGGCGGTACGGGATCGTGACGACACCCGGGTCCAGCGGGTCCACCAACGCAGGGTCGATCGAAAGCAGGATCGCCGAGGAACTCGGCGTACGGGAGCGGCAGGTCAAGGCTGCCGTGGAACTGCTCGACGGCGGTTCCACGGTTCCCTTCATCGCCCGCTACCGCAAGGAAGCGACCGAGATGCTCGACGACGCGCAGCTGCGCACGCTCGAGGAGCGGTTGCGGTATCTGCGGGAGCTGGAGGAGCGGCGGACGGCGATCCTCGACTCGGTGCGCGAGCAGGGCAAGCTCACCGAGGAGCTTCAGGCGCGGATCCGGGGCGCGGAGACCAAGGCGCGCCTGGAGGACATCTACCTGCCGTTCAAACCGAAGCGCCGCACCAAGGCGCAGATCGCCCGCGAGGCCGGCCTCGAGCCGCTCGCCGAGGGCCTGCTCGGGGACCCGGGTGTCGCTCCGCTCGCCGCGGCCGCCGCGTTCGTGGACGCCGACAAGGGCGTGCCCGACGCGCAGGCCGCGCTCGACGGCGCCAGGGCGATCCTGACCGAGCGCTTCTCGGAGGACGCCGACCTGATCGGCGAGCTCCGCGAGCGCATGTGGGTGCGCGGCCGTCTGGCCGCCAAGGTGCGGGACGGCAAGGAGGAGGCGGGCGCCAAGTTCGCCGACTACTTCGACTTCGCCGAACCCTTCACGAACCTGCCCTCGCACCGGATCCTGGCGATGCTGCGCGGTGAGAAGGAGGAGGTCCTCGACCTCGTCCTGGAGCCGGAGGAGGCCACGGAGGGGCCTTCGTCCTACGAGGGCATGGTGGCCCACAGGTTCGGGATCGCCGACCGCGGCCGTCCCGGCGACAAGTGGCTGACGGACACGGTCCGCTGGGCATGGCGGACCCGCATCCTCGTACACCTCGGCATCGACCTCAGGCTGCGGTTGCGCACGGCCGCCGAGGACGAGGCGGTCAACGTGTTCGCGGCCAACCTCCGCGACCTGCTGCTCGCCGCCCCGGCCGGCACGCGCGCGACGCTGGGCCTGGACCCCGGATTCCGTACGGGTGTGAAGGTCGCCGTGGTCGACGCGACCGGCAAGGTCGTCGCCACCGACGTCATCTACCCGCACGTCCCGGCCAACAAGTGGGACGAGGCGATCGCCAAGCTGGCCCGCCTCGCCAAGGAGCACGCGGTCGACCTGATCGCGATCGGCAACGGCACGGCGTCCCGCGAGACCGACAAGCTCGCCGGTGAACTCATCACCAAGCACCCTGAGCTGAAGCTCACCAAGGTGATGGTGTCCGAGGCGGGCGCCTCCGTGTACTCGGCCTCGGCGTTCGCCTCGCAGGAGCTGCCGGACATGGACGTGTCGCTGCGCGGCGCGGTCTCCATCGCGCGCCGGCTCCAGGACCCGCTGGCCGAGCTGGTGAAGATCGACCCGAAGTCGATCGGCGTCGGCCAGTACCAGCACGACCTGTCCGAGGTGAAGCTGTCCCGTTCGCTGGACGCGGTGGTGGAGGACTGTGTGAACGGCGTGGGGGTCGATGTGAACACCGCGTCCGCCCCGCTGCTCGCCCGGGTCTCCGGGATCACCTCCGGGCTCGCCGAGAACATCGTGTCGCACCGGGACGCCAACGGTCCTTTCAAGGCGCGCACCGAGCTGAAGAAGGTGGCCCGGCTGGGCCCCAAGGCGTACGAGCAGTGCGCGGGCTTCCTGCGGATCCGCGGCGGCGACGACCCGCTGGACTCCTCCAGCGTGCACCCCGAGGCGTACCCGGTGGTGCGGCGCATGGTGAAGACCGCCGGACAGGAGGTCGCCTCCCTCATCGGCAACACGGGCGTCTTGCGCTCGCTCCGGCCGCAGGACTACGTGGACGAGACGTTCGGTCTGCCCACCGTGACCGACATCCTCAAGGAGCTGGAGAAGCCGGGGCGCGACCCTCGGCCCGCCTTCAAGACGGCGACCTTCAAGGACGGCGTCGAGAAGATCTCCGACCTTGTCTCCGGGATGGTGCTGGAGGGGGTCGTGACGAATGTGGCGGCGTTCGGGGCGTTCATCGACGTCGGTGTCCACCAGGACGGTCTGGCGCATGTCTCCGCGCTGTCGAAGACGTTCGTCAAGGATCCCCGGGATGTCGTGAAGCCCGGTGACATCGTCAAGGTGAAGGTGCTGGAGGTCGATATTCCGCGGAAGCGGATCTCCTTGACGCTGCGGCTGGACGACGAGGCGGCGGCCTCCGGCGGGGAGCGGCGACAGCAGCAGCGGGGTGGGCGGCCTCCTCAGCAGCGGCAGCGGCAGCAACCGCGTCAGCAGCAGGCGCCTGCTCCGGGCAACAGTGCGATGGCCGATGCTCTGCGGAAGGCCGGGCTGCTGGATTCCAAGAAGAAGGGGCGGTAACGGTCGTGGGGGGGAACTGCGGGCCGGCTGTGGCTGGGCGCGCAGTTCCCCGCGCCCCTTCAGGGCGCTTCAGTCACCTTGCCCGATGAGAGCTCCAGTCGGCGGTTCACCCTCACCGCGTCCAGCATTCTGCGGTCGTGGGTGACCAGCAGCAGGGTGCCCTCGTAGGCGTCCAGTGCCGACTCCAGCTGTTCGATGGCCGGCAGGTCCAGGTGGTTCGTCGGCTCGTCCAGGACCAGGAGGTTGACGCCCCGGCCCTGGAGCAACGCCAGGGCCGCCCTCGTACGTTCGCCGGGGGACAGCGTCGCCGCCGAGCGCAGGACGTGGTCGGACTTCAGGCCGAACTTGGCCAGGAGGGTGCGCACCTCCGCCGGTTCCGTGTCGGGGACCGCCGCGCAGAAGGCGTCCAGCAGGGACTCCTCGCCGTGGAAGAGCTCGCGGGCCTGGTCGACCTCGCCGATCAGGACGCCGGAGCCCAGGGAGGACTGGCCGGAGGTCAGCGGCACCCGGCCCAGCAGGGCGCCGAGCAACGTGGACTTGCCGGCGCCGTTCGCGCCGGTGACCGCCACCCGGTCCGCCCAGTCGATCTGGAGGGACACCGGGCCGAGGACGAAGTCGCCGTGGCGGACCTCGGCGTCCCGCAGCGTCGCGACGACCGCGCCCGAGCGCGGGGCCGACGCGATCTCCATCCGCAGGTCCCACTCCTTGCGCGGCTCGTCGACGGCGTCGAGGCGCTCGATCATCCGCTGGGTCTGGCGGGCCTTCGCGGCCTGCTTCTCGCTGGCCTCGCTGCGGAACTTACGGCCGATCTTGTCGTTGTCGTTGTTCGCCTTGCGGCGCGCGTTCTTCACGCCCTTGTCCATCCACGAGCGCTGCATCTGCGCCCGGTCCTGGAGGGCGGCCCGCTTGTCGGCGTACTCCTCGTAGTCGTCCCGGGCGTGCCGCCGGGCCACCTCCCGTTCCTCCAGGTAGGCCTCGTAACCGCCGCCGTAGAGGGTGATCTGCTGCTGGGCCAGGTCGAGTTCGAGGACCTTGGTGACGGTGCGGGTGAGGAACTCGCGGTCGTGGCTGACGACCACGGTGCCGGCGCGCAGGCCCTTCACGAACCGCTCGAGGCGCTCCAGGCCGTCCAGGTCGAGGTCGTTGGTCGGCTCGTCGAGGAGGAAGACGTCGTAGCGGGAGAGCAGGAGGGAGGCGAGGCCCGCTCGTGCCGCCTGGCCGCCCGACAGGGACGTCATCGGCAGGTCCAGGTCGACCGCGAGGCCCAGGGAGTCGGCGACCTCCTCGGCGCGTTCGTCGAGGTCGGCGCCGCCGAGGTCCAGCCAGCGCTCCAGGCTGGTGGCGTACGCGTCGTCCGCTCCCGGTGCCCCGTCGACCAGGGCCTGGGTCGCCTCGTCCATCACCCGCTGGGCCTCGGCCACTCCGGTACGGCGGGCGAGGAACTCCCGTACGGTCTCGCCCGGGCGCCGCTCGGGTTCCTGCGGGAGGTGCCCCACGGACGCCGTCGGCGGGGAGAGCCTGAGCTCCCCCTCCTCCGGCGTGACCAGGCCCGCGAGCATCCTGAGCAGCGTGGACTTGCCCGCGCCGTTGGCCCCGACCAGGCCGATCACATCTCCGGGCGCGACGACGAGGTCGAGCCCGCTGAACAGGGAGCGGTCGCCGTGGCCGGCGGCGAGGTTCTTGGCGACGAGGGTGGCAGTCATCAGACCGTCGATCCTAACGGCCGCGGCGGATGCCCGGCGCTTCGATTCTCAGCGGGCCATCGCCTCCACCAGGACACTTCCCGAGGTCCGCGCCACCACGAACGATTCTCCCTTCACCGCCTTGGCGTCCAGGGCGATTCGGTGCCGGCCCGCTTCCAGGACGCCGTCGAAGACCTCGTGGGCGTGGGCGCGGTACAGCCGGTCGAGGCGGTACGCCGTCAGGCGCACCCGGCACGGTGAGGTGACCTCGACGGCCGCCTCGCCGTCGGCGGCGACCAGCCGGGTCAGCCGGCGCCGTTCGACGGGGCTGCGGTCCAGGGCGTGCTCGATCTGGGCCACGAGCAGCGGGACGATCGGGGCGAGGCCGTCGACGTAGGTCACGTCGACGCCCGCACGTTCGAAGGAGTGGCGTACGGCGGTACGTTCCTCCTCGGTGACCGCGCGGCCGAAGGCGACCGCGCCGTAACCGCGCAGTTCGTCGGCGTGGACGGCGCCCACCTCACGGGTGATGTCGGCGCCGATGCCGATGGTGCGCAGGGCGGCGGCCAGCTTGGCGAGGACGGCGACGCGGGCGCCGATGAGCAGGACGCGGCGGCGGGCGCCCTCCGGTTCGGCGCCGCCTCGGAGCAGGGAGTCGAGCGCCGCACGGTACTCGGCGCCCTGGAAGCGGAACGGCCCGATGCCGTGGTAGCCGTTGAGCTGGAGGTCCACGGCCTCCTCGGTCTGCCAGGCGAAGTCCCGCCAGATGAAGTCGTCGCCGTCCCGCTCGATGACCGCGGTGACGGCTCCACAGGCGAGGTCCTCGCACTCGGGGCAGCCGTAGATGACGTGACGACCGCTCGGAAGCGGGGCGTCCGTCTCGCCCAGGAAGCTGCGGACCTGGGCGGTGAAGATCGCGGGTGGGACGTCGGAGGCGAGCGGGGAGACGGCGTCGAGGTCGGAGAGCTGGAAGAGGAGCGGGCGGCCGTCGACGAGGAAGTCCACGAAGTCCCGGTGTATCTGAAAGTCACCGTTGGCGAGGACTCCACCGGCACGCATCGCCGGTGCCAGGCCGAAGGTCGCGTATGCGGCAGACATGGTGAGAGTATTCCCGGCTTTGGGCCGGTCTGAGCACGGCATGTGTCATTCCGCTCACGCCGGGAGGCGCGGCCCGGCGTGAGCGGCGTGCGCAGGTCGGAGGAGGACCGGTCGGAGAGGGTGTGTCCTCCTCCCGACAGGTGCCGTACTCAGCTGTGGTCGTGGCCCAGCGGGTCGCCCTCCGTCTCGGTGCCGGGGCCCGGGCCGATCTGGATCCCGAAGTCGCCGTCGTACTTCCTGTGGCCCTCGATCACGGCGAGTTCGACGGCCTCGGAGCCCATCTCGCCGCGCACGATCAACGGATCCCGGCGCAGGTCGCGCATGAGGGCGACGCACATGCCGATCATCACCAGCACGAAGGGAGCGGCGGCCAGGATCGTGAGGTTCTGCAGGCCGGTGAGCGCGTCGCCCTGGCCGCTGCCGACGAGCAGCATGATGGCGGCGACCGCTCCGGTGACCACACCCCAGAACACGACGACGAATCGCCCGGGTTCGAGGGCTCCCCGCTGGGAGAGCGTGCCCATCACGATGGACGCGGCGTCGGCTCCCGAGACGAAGAAGATGCCGACCAGGATCATCACCAGCAGGCTGGTGGCGGTGGCGATGGGGAACTCCTGGAGTACGCCGAAGAGTTGGCCCTCCGGAGTCGACTCGCCGCCGAGCGCGCCGCCCTCCTTCAGCTTCATGGCCGTACCGCCGAAGATCGCGAACCAGACCAGGCTGACCGTGCTGGGCACGAGGATGACACCGCCGACGAACTGCCGGATGGTGCGGCCGCGGCTGATGCGGGCGATGAACATGCCGACGAAGGGCGTCCAGGAGATCCACCAGGCCCAGTAGAAGACGGTCCAGCTGCCGAGCCAGTCAGCGACGCCCTTGCCGCCGCTGGCCTCGGTGCGTCCGGCGAGCTGGGGCAGATCGCCGAGGTAGGAGAAGACCGAGGTGGGCAGCAGGTCGAGCACGATGATGGTGGGTCCGGCGATGAACACGAAGACCGCGAGGATCAGGGCGAGCACCATGTTGATGTTGGACAGCCACTGGATGCCCCGCTCGATGCCGGAGACGGCCGAGAGCACGAAGGCCAGGGTCAGCACGGCGATGATCGCGACGAGCAGACCGGTGCTGACGTCGTCCATCCAGTCCAGCTCCTGGAAGCCGGAGCCGATCTGGAGGGCACCGAGACCGAGAGAGGCCGCGGAGCCGAAGACGGTGGCGATGATCGCGAGGATGTCGATCACCCGGCCCACGCCGCCGTTCGCGTGCCTTTCCCCGATGAGCGGGGTGAACACGGCGCTGATCGTCTGGCGCCTGCGCTTGCGGAAGGTGCTGTAGGCGATGCCCAGGCCGACCACCGCGTAGATCGCCCACGGGTGCAGGGTCCAGTGGAACAGGGTGGTGGCCATCGCCGTCTCCATGCGTTCGCCGGAGTTGGCGGGACTCGTGCCCGGAGGCGGGGTCGTGTAGTGCGAGAGCGGCTCGCTGACTCCGTAGAACATCAGGCCGATGCCCATGCCGGCGCTGAACATCATCGCGACCCAGGACACGGTCTTGAACTCGGGTTCCTCGCCCTCGGCGCCCAGGTGGATACGGCCGTAGCGGCTCATCGCGAGCCACAGGGCGAACACCACGAAACACGAGGCGGCCAGCATGAAGGCCCAGCCGCCGTTGTGGATCAGCCCGTTGAGCATGGAGGTGGAGACGTCCTCCAGTGAGTCCGTCGCCGCCCAGCCCCAGATCACGAACGCCAGGGTGATGGCGGCGGTGACTCCGAACACCACCCGGTCGGTCTGGCGGCCGAGAGTCCCCGCGGGGTCTTCCCGGCCACCTCTCTTCTTCAGGTCTTCCGTCATCTGCGGCACCTTCCCCTGGGGCGGTGGATACGCCTGTTTTCACACAGTTCCCCAGGACCTACCACAGGTGCCACAGATGGGAACCGCTTCAGCAGCCGGTGTCGGGCTCCCCGACCGTGAGGTGGTACGGCGCGCGTTCGTCGAGGAGCAGCGGGACGAGGGCGCGCAGGGGTTGGCGGAGCGGGACGTAGCTGCCCTTCGTCCGCACCCCGTGCAGGGCGAGTTCGTCCTTCCACTCCAGGTACTGGGCGTCGGTGAGCCGGTAGCCGCAGGGCGGGTCCTGGATCACCTCGGCCGGTTCGGGCGGGTCGTTGTCGGCGCCGCCGAGGTAGAGGGGGCCGGTGGAGGGCTTGTGGCGGGCCTCGGTGGTGGCCTTCTCGATCTGGCGGCGACGGTCGTCGGCGAAACGGAACAGGCCCTTCAGAGCGGCCAGTTGGGAGTTCACCCGGCGTCGGTTGTTGCCCGCCTCGTCGCTGTCCCCCAGCGGTTCGACTCTGCTCTCGATCAGCAGGCCGATCGCGTGCTTGACACCCGACATGTTGCGCAAAATGCGCTCCTGGCCGTCACCGGCGACCTGCTTGACCGGGTCGCCGGTGACCGGGTCGGTCCAGATGCCGTACGTGCCGGTCGTGTAGCCGGCCCGCTGGGCGGCGGGGCGTACGTACGCCTGGGACAGGGTCTCGGCCTCGTCGTGGACGGCCTGGTCGGTGTTGAGGTTGCGGGGCCAGAGGTCGAAGAGGTCCTTGTCGTAGTACCGCGGTGTGGCGGAGTACTCGTGCAGGTCGTAGATCACGTCCGGTTGCCGGTCGCGGACGACCTTCGCCATGGCGCGGGCCTCGGCGGTGGCGAGGGCGAGGTGGTCGCGGTTGATGTCGACGCCGTCACTGTTGCCACGGGTGTCGGCGGCCCGGCCGTCCGGGTTGGCGGTGGGCACGACCAGCACGGTGGTGCGGTCGAGGAAGCGCCGGGTGCCGGCGTCCTTCGCGTACGCCAGGTCGCGGACCTGGGTGAGACAGCTCTCGCGCCCGGAGGGCTCGTCGCCGTGCTGACTGCACACGAGGAGGACCTTGTCGGTGGCGTGACGTGCGCCGACCTGGACGAGGTGGAGGGGGCGGCCCTGTTTCGTCGTACCGATGCGGCTGAGGGTGACCCGGCTGCTCGCCCGGTCGACCTCGGTGAGGAAGTCCTGCTCCTCGGACTCGCTCGTCCAGCGGGCGCCGTTCGACTGTTCGAAGCCGGTGCGGGGCGGGGCCTCGGTGGCTTCGGCCGGAATCGCGACCAGGGAGGCGACCAGGGCCGCCGTGCTCACGGTGACGGTTCGGATCGTCATCCTCCCTCCGGAACACGGTGGGCGGTGCGCGGGGCCCGGACTCCGTCAAGGGCCGCTGTCGCCTCCGGTACGGCGGTCTCGGCGCCCTTCGTGGCATGGGCGAAGGCGGCGGTGCCGCCGACCAGCGGGACGCGGGCCGAGGTGCGGGAGAGGTCGATCGTGAGGGTGGGCTTGGTGGACGGCGGGTCGATGAGGTCCTTGTCGGTGCCCGCGACGATCAGGGCGAGGCGGTGGCCCGCCGGGACGACATGGTCCGTGGCGCCGAGGTCCAGGGTGATGGTGTACGCCTTGCCCGGGGTGAGCGGGACGCCCTTTCCGGGGTCGGCGTAATTGCCGAGGTCGGCCCAGCCACGGCTGACGACCGTGTAGTCGACGGCGGTGGTCTTCGCCTGCGTCCGCTTGAAGCAGGCGCTGTCACCCGACGTGCTGACACCCCAGCAGGTGCGGTCGGTGAGGGTGGCGATGCCTTCGCCCGCGGCCGCGTAGTCGCGGATGGTGTCGGGGCCGAGATCCACGAGTACGGCGGAGAGATGGGCCGTGGTGGTGGTCGGGCTCGCCGTCACGGTGACCTTGGAGGAGCCGGACAGGCGGAGGCCCTTGGTGAGGGTTCCGGTGGTGAAGCCCGCCTTGTCGGGGGTCGACGTGTCGATCCGGGCGGCCCAGTCGGTCTCGCTCAGCGCGGGGTCGTCGGTGAAGGTCTCGGTGCCCTTGGCCTTGGTCAGGCCGAGAGTGCCGACGCCGGGCTGGGAACCCTTCGAGGGGCGCAGGGTCGTGGTCGCCGTGCCGCGCGGGGGCCAGGTCTTCGAGGTGACCCACTGGTCGGGGTGGCGCTCGATGTCGGCCATCGGTTCGCGGTCGATGCCGTTGTCGTAGCCGAGGAGTTCGTGGTCGAACCAGCGGTGCAGGGTGTCGACCCAGTGCGCGCGGCGGAAGTCGAAGGGGTCGACGTGGCCGGTCTGGGAGAGCCAGATCTTGCGCTCGACGCCGTTCTTCGCGAGGGCGTCCCACCACGGACCGAGGTGCTGGAGGCGGACGTTGAGGTCCTGCATACCGTGGATCGCGAAGACGCTGGCCTTGACCTTGCGGGCGTCCTTCACGTAGTCGCGCTCGGTCCACAGCGGGGTCCGGTCGCCGGTGCGGGGCGCCTGGTCGACGAGCTTCTGCTGGACGGCGGCGCACCTGGCGCGGGCGTCGGGGCTGTCGACGTAGTCGGAGAGCCAGTCGGGGCCGGAGTCGTAGAGCGGGGCGCCCTGGGAGAAGTAGTAGTCGTACCAGGTGGAGATGGCGCTGATCGGGACGATCGTCTTCAGCCCCTCGACCCCGGTGGCGGCGACGCCGTTGGCGATGGTGCCGTCCCAGCTCTTGCCGATCATGCCGGTTCTGCCGTTGGTCCAGCCGGCCTTGGCCTTCGCTGTGCCCGTGCGGCTGGTGTAGGCGGTGGCCCGGCCGTTCAGCCAGTCGACCACCGCCTTGGCGGACTGGATGTCGGAGCGGCCGCCCACGTCCACGCAGCCGTCTGAGCGGTTGGTGCCGGCGAGGTCGACCCCGACGAAGGCGTAGCCGCGGGGCACGAAGTAGTTGTCGTAGAACAGCGGCATCTGGACGACGTCGCCCTGGGCGTCGTACGTCTTCAGCTGGCTCTCGTTGCCGCGTCCGCAGCAGGAGTAGTAGGGGCTGGCGTCCATGATGACCGGGACCTTGCGGCCCTGTTGGGCGGGTTCGCGGGGCCGGACGATGTCGACGGCGACGCGGTCGGTCTTTCCGTCACCGTCGCCGTCGAGCCGGGTGTCCACCCAGACGGCCTCGCGGACGGCGTTGCCGTACGAGTAGACCGGTTGGCTCTCTCGCGGGGCCGTCCGCTCCTGTGCGTGTGCGGTCGCGGGCACGAGGAAGGTCGCCAGCAGGGCGGCGGTGGCCGCGGCGGCTGTCGCGAGCGGTCTCCAGATCATGAAGCGCGTGCGTATCGACATGCGCGGACGGTACAGCGGTCAACTCCCGTGCAAAAGAGGGCCCCTTGAGACCATGACGGCCGAATGGCGATCGTGTGACACGGGGGTCCGTGGACACATCCAGCTCACAGGTGGTGAATAGGCTGCGAACAGACCTCGTGCCCCTACCACTTGGAGCTTTCGTGCACCGCAGACTCATCGCACCGGGCGCACTCGCGACGGCCTCCCTGATGCTGGCGATCCCGGCATCGGCGGCGGGCTCCTCCCCCGGCGCACCGGGTATCGGCGACCCCTACTACCCGGCCTACGGCAACGGCGGATACGACGTCTCCCACTACGACCTGCGGCTGAAGTACCAGCCGGCGACGGACGAGTTGGAGGGAACGGCGACCCTTCTCGCGCGCACCACGCAGGATCTGTCCCGCTTCGATCTGGACTTTCTGCTCGACGTGAGCGAGGTGCGGGTCAACGGGGCCAAGGCGTCGTTCACGACCTCCGGCGAGCACGAGCTGGAGATCACGCCGAAGTCACCCCTGGCCAAGGGCACTTCCGTGACCGTGGTGGTCCGTTACAGCGGGGTGCCGTCGTCCAAGCAGGCGTACGGCTTCACCAGCTGGCACCGCACTCCCGACGGCGGGGTCGGGGCGAACGAGCCCGAGTCGGCCTGGTGGTGGTTCCCGAGCAACGACCACCCGCTCGACAAGGCCACCTACGACGTGTCGGTCCTGGTGCCGGACGGCAGCCAGGCCATCTCCAACGGAACGCTCCAGTCGACGAGTTCACGCCTCGGCTGGACGCGCTACACCTGGCGCTCCGACAAGCCGCAGGCCACCTATCTCGCGACCCTGGCCGTCGGGAAGTTCGACATCACGACCGGGACGACCGACGGCGGGATTCCGGTCGTCAACGCCTACAGCAAGGACCTCGGGGCCAACTACGGCGCGGCGCGGGCCAGCGTCGAACGGACCGGGGAGATCGCCGACTGGCTGAGCGGGTACTTCGGGCCGTATCCCTTCAACGCGCTCGGCGGATATGTGCCGAACACCACTACCGGGTACGCGCTGGAGACGCAGACCCGGCCGTTCTACAGCCCGCGGCAGTTCGCGAACGGCTCCAACACCTCGGTCGTCGTGCACGAGTTGGCCCACCAGTGGTACGGCGACCTCGTGTCCGTGCGCGGCTGGAAGGACATCTGGGTCAACGAGGGCTTCGCCCGGTACGCGCAGTGGCTGTGGTCCGAGCACGAGGGCGAGGGGACGGCTCAGGAACTCGCCGACTACGTGTACGCCTCGCATCCGGCCGACGACACGTTCTGGACGGTGAAGCCGGGCGATCCCGGGCCGGAGAACCAGTTCGACATCGCCGTCTACGACCGGGGTGCGCTGGCCCTGCAGGCGCTGCGGAACGAGATCGGCGACGAGGCCTTCTTCACCGTGCTGAAGGGCTGGCCGCAGAAGTACGCGTACGGCAACGCGTCCGTCGCCGACTTCCAGCGGTACGCCGAGGAGGTGTCCGGGCAGCCGCTGGCGGCGCTGTTCGACACGTGGCTGTTCCAGCCGTCGAAGCCGGGGGCACCGGCGGCGCGGGGCGCGTCGATCGCGAAGGCCGGGGAGGCCGCGGACGCCTCCGTACAGCCGAAGTCGTGGAAGAAGATCGCGGCGACGAACGACGTGCACGAGCACGGCGAGTAGGGCCCGGGGTTCCGGCGAGCCGCGCTGTCCGATGGTGTCCACCCCGGCCCCGCCGGGCGCGAGCACCTCGATGTCCCGGCTCGCCTCAGGCCTCACCGTGGTCGTGGACGGTGACGGCGACACCCCGCTTCACCAGCCGCTCGTTGATCAGCGGCTCCACGCGGGACCACTTTCCGCCGGCGAGTCCGCACCCTATCCGTGGCATGTGCACGGACGCGTTGAGTTCCAACGCCTTGTCGGCCAGGCGGCCCAGAGCCACGTCGATCGCCTCGTAGCGGACCGGGACGCCCTTGCTGCCGCTCCGCATCCCCCGCTGTCCGACCATGTTGGCCACCCAGACATACGGCTCGACCTGCACGAACTGCACGGCGCCCAGCCCGAAGTCGTTCGACGCCCGCCCCCGGTGCCAGGCGCGGTAGGCGGCCTCCGGCTCGGGCCATCTGCGTGACACCGCGACGACGAAGCCCTTGCCCCAGCCCCCGAGGTCGTTGCAGACGTGCGCGATCAGCTTGGTGCCCTTCACCGACGGAGCGGTGGCGTCGCCTCGGATGTACGTGATCTCCCCCATGACGCCACCGTAGAGGGCGCCACTGACAAGGGCGTCTCGTCAGTCCGTGAGGTCGGTCAGTTCGCGGTCCGTCGTGCGGGCGACCCTGCGGCGGATGCCGAACCAGCCGCCGACCAGGAGTGCTGCGATCACCGGGATCAGCAGGAGCGTCCGGCGGCCGACCTCGGGGTCGTTCGCCATCATGCCCAGGCAGGCCAGGAGGAAGGCGATCGTGGTGATCTCCGTGGCCGGGCTGAAGGGCAGGCGGAAGGAGGGGCGGGTGACCAGGCCCGCCCGGGCGCGGCGGACGAAGACGAGGTGGCAGATCATGATGATCACCCAGGTGCTGATGACGCCCAGGGAGGCCACGTTCAGCACGATCTCGAAGGCCTGGCTCGGCATGAGGTAGTTCAGGCCGACGCCGAGGACGCAGACCGCGCAGGTGAGCAGGATGCCGCCGTAGGGGACCTGGCTGCGGTTCATGCGGGCCGTGAACTTCGGGGCCGAGCCCGCCGTCGCCATGGAGCGCAGGATGCGGCCGGTGGAGTACAGGCCGGAGTTCAACGAGGACATCGCCGCGGTCAGGACCACCAGGTTCATCACGTCACCGGCCGCCGGGAGCCCGATCTTCGACAGGACCGTGACGAAGGGGCTCTCGTCGGCCGAGTAGACCGAACCCGGCAGGAGCAGGGCCAGGAGGACGACCGAGCCGACGTAGAACAGGCCCACCCGCCACATGATCGAGTTCACGGCGCGCGGGACGACCTTCTCCGGTTCCGCCGTCTCCCCCGCCGCGACCCCGACCAGCTCCAGCGCGGCGTACGCGAAGATCACGCCCTGCATGACGAGGACGACCGGCATCACGCCGTGCGGGAGGACGCCGCCGTTGTCGGTGATCACACTCGGGCCGGGTGTCCCGTCGCCCACCTCGTGCTGAGTGGCCAGCAGGAAGATGCCGATCAGCATGAAGCCGACGAGCGTGGCGACCTTGATGATCGCGAACCAGAACTCCATCTCGCCGAAGATCTTCACCGAGATCAGGTTCACGGCGAGGACCACGGCCAGCGCGATCAGGGCCAGCGTCCACTGGGGGATGTCGGTGAACAGGCTCCAGTAGTGCGTGTAGAGCGCGATCGCGGTGATGTCGGCGATGCCGGTCGTCGACCAGTTCAGGAAGTACATCCAGCCCGCGACGTAGGCCCCCTTCTCGCCGAGGAACTCGCGCGCGTACGACACGAAGGAGCCCGAGGACGGCCGGTAGAGGACCAGCTCGCCCAGGGCACGGACGACGAAGAACGCGAAGACGCCGCAGACCAGGTAGGCCAGCGCCAGCGCCGGGCCCGCGGTGTGGAGGCGTCCTCCGGCGCCCAGGAAGAGGCCCGTGCCGATGGCGCCGCCGATGGCGATCATGTTGACGTGGCGGGCCTTGAGGTCCTTGCTGTAGCCGGCGTCGCCCGCGTCGGCGGGCACCCGGGCCGCGTCGGTGCGGGCGGCGGCCTGTGCCGATTGCACGGCGTCCTTGCTCACAGGTGGTTCCACTCTCTGGTGCGCCCCGGCAGCTCTCGCTCGGGTTTCCGGACGTGCGTCGGCCCGTACCTCTTCGCTGACGGGCACAGGCCGAGGGCTCGCCTTCCCGGGAGGCAGTCCCGCACACGGTGGCGGACGTCACAGAGGCAGAGGTCTCGAAGGTGGTCGGAACAGGCGTCACAGCAACAGGTGTCACAGCAATGGTGAGACAGCGATACTGCTCCACATGACGACCGACACCCCAACCGACGCCGAGGAGCCGACCCTCACCGTCGACGAGCTGGCCGCGCGGGCGGGGGTCACGGTCCGCACCGTCCGTTTTTACGGCACGCGAGGGCTGCTGCCGCCGCCGGTGATCGGTCCGCGGCGGGTCGGTCACTACGGCCGCGAGCACCTCGACCGCCTCGCGCTGATCGAGGAGCTCCAGCACCAGGGGATGACCCTGGCGGCGATCGAACGCTACCTGCAGCAGCTGCCGACCGATCTGAGCCCCCATGACCTCGCGATCCACCGGGCCGTGGTGGCCTCCTGGGCCCCGGACGTCGTGGAGCTGGTGACGCGCGAGGAGCTCCGGCGGCGGGCGGGACGGGCGCTGAGCGACGACGACCTGGAACGGCTCGCCGCGATGGACGTCGTACGGCGGGACGGCGACGGCTACCGCGTGGACCTGGGCCTGCTCCGGCTCGGTGTCGGACTGCTCGACGTCCCGCTGTCGCTGGAGGCGATCCTGGCCTCGCGCAAGGTGCTCATCGAGCACTCCCGGGCCGCCGCGCACGAGTTGTCGCAGCTCTTCCGGGGCGAGGTGGCCCAACGCGACGCGCAGGACGTGAAGTCACTGTCCGCGCACATGGAACCCCTGGTCGTGCAGGCCCTGTTGACGACCTTTCAGCGGTCCCTCAAGGAGGAACTGCGGGAGTGGACGCCAGAGGTGGGCGGAGGCTCCTGACACGTCCCGGGTCGGTCCGGTGCGGGGGCGCGGACTTCGGCTAGAGCCGCAGTGGTACGTCGACGAGCAGCGGCCCGGTGAGGTCGCTCGCGCCGGCCACCAGTTCCCGCAAGTGGTCGGCGCTCTCGGCGCGAACCGCCTCGACGCCGAAGAAGCGGGCGGCCTGGGTGAAGTCCAGCGGGCCCAGTTCGGTGCCGGGGCAGGTGCCTTCGACTCCCATCGCCTTGTAGGTGTCCTGGAGGGTGCGGTAGACGCCGTTGTTCATCACGACGAACAGGACGGGGGTGTTCTGGCGGGCCGCGCTCCACAGGCCCTGGAGGCCGAAGAGGGTGCCGCCGTCGCCCAGGACGGCGACGACGGGGCGGTCCGGTTCGGCGAGGGACCGGCCCACGGCGGCGCCGATGCCCCAGCCGAGGCCGCCACCGACGGTGTGGGTGTAGCTGCCGGGGTTTTCCAGGTGTACGTGCCGGCGGAGCAGGAGACCGACGGTGATGGCCTCCTCCACGACCACGGCGTCCGGTGGCAGACCACTCGCCACGGCGTGGGCTGCGGCCCAAGGTGCCAGCGGGGCCGGGGAGTAGGCGGCGCGGGCCGCGGACTCCGCGCGGTCGCGTTCGGTGGCGTGGTGTTCGCCGGCGCGGAGGATGCGGGCCTTCGCGGTGTGTTCGGGTACGCGGTCGCGGAGCAGGTCCGCCAGGCGGTGCAGGGAGGGGGCGAGGGCGCCGACGAGGCCCGTGTCGGCGGGGAAGTTACGGCCGATCTCGTCCGGGTCGGAGTCGAGTTGGAGGACGGTCAGACCGGGAGGCAGGGCGGGGCCCGGGGTGTAGTGGTGGGGGGTGAAGGCGTGGGCGCCGGCGATCAGGACGGTGTCGTACGGCGCGAGGGCGGCGCGGACCGCGTCGTGGCGGGGCGGGAGCATGCCCGCGTACAGGGGGTGTGAGGTGGGGAAGTCGAGGGCGTCCGCCATGGGCTGGTGGTGGACCACGGCTCCGCAGGCCTCCGCCGTGCGGACGAGTGCGCCGAGGGCGTCCTCACGGGCCACCGCGTCACCGGCGACGATCGCCGGGCGGGCGGCCGAGCCCAGGAGCACTGCGGCGCGTTCGATGCCGGGGGCCGGGCCGAGCGGGGGTGTGGGCGTGCGGGGTGGTATCTCCAGTTCCACGTCCTCCTGGAGGAGGTCCATGGGGAGGGAGAGGAACACCGGGCCTGCGGGCGGCCGTCGGGCGAGGGCGAAGGCCCGGCGCAGGGCCAGGGGGAGGTCCCGGGCGTGCTGGATGTCGTACGTCGCCTTCACGGCGGGCGTCGCGAGGCCGATCAGGTCGCCGGAGAGCATGGGGTCCTGCTGGAGGTGGCGGCGGTCCTGTTGGCCTGCTGTGACGACGAGAGGGGTGCGGGAGCGGCGGGCGTTGAGGAGGCCGATGAGACCGTTGGCGAGGCCGGCCGCGATGTGGAGGCTGACGAAGGCGGGGCGGCGGGTGGCCCTGGCGTAGCCGTCGGCCATGGCCACGACCGAGCCTTCGTGGACGCCGAGGACGTACTCGGGGGCCTCCTCCGTTTGTGCGAGTGCGGCCAGGAAGGGGAGTTCGGTGGTGCCCGGGTTGCCGAAGACGCGGTCCACGCCCTCGTCGCGGAGGATGTCCAGGACGGCGAGGGCGGGGCGGTGACCCATGCGGGCTCCTCGTGGCGGGAGTTGAGGTGCGACCGGCTCGCAAGCCAGCGTCGGGGAGCCCGGGGGTGTGGGGCAAGGGGGCGGGTCGGCCGTACGGGCTGAGTTGCCCGCCCCCGGACGCCGGGCGGGCGAGCCGCACTCGCCCGCCCGGCGTTCATGGCATCCGCGTCACTGGTCCCCGAAGCGCTCCCCGTTCTGCGCCTTCTCCACCAGCAACGCCGGTGGCGTGAACCGCTCTCCGTACCGCTCCGCCAGTTCACGCGCGCGGGCCACGAAGCCCGGCAGACCGCCCTCGTAGCCGTTGATGTACTGCAGGACTCCGCCCGTCCAGCCGGGGAAGCCGATGCCGAAGACGGAGCCGATGTTGGCGTCGGCGACCGAGGTCAGCACTCCCTCCTCCAGGAGTTTGACCGTGTCCAGGGCCTCGGAGAAGAGCATGCGTTCCTGCATGTCCCTGAAGGGGATCTCCGAACCCGCGCGCGTGAAGTGTTCCCGCAGGCCCGGCCACAGGGGGGTGCGCCTGCCGTCGTCGCCGTAGTCGTAGAAGCCGCCGCCCCCGCTGCGGCCCGTGCGGCCGAACTCGTCGACCATGCGGTCGATGACCGCCTCCGCGGGGTGGGGTGTCCAGGTTCCGCCCGACTCCTCCACCGCCTGCTTCGTCTCCTTGCGGATCTTGCGCGGGAGCGTGAGCGTCAACTCGTCCATCAGCGACAGGACCTTCGCCGGGTAGCCCGCCTGTGCCGCCGCCTGCTCGATCGACGCGGGCTCGATGCCCTCGCCGACCATGGCCACACCCTCGTTGAGGAAGTGGCCGATGACGCGGGAGGTGAAGAAGCCGCGGGAGTCGTTCACGACGATCGGCGTCTTCTTGATCTGCCGGACCAGGTCGAAGGCGCGTGCCAGCGCCTCCTCGCCCGTCCTCTCCCCCTTGATGATCTCGACCAGCGGCATCTTGTCGACCGGGGAGAAGAAGTGCAGGCCGATGAAGTCCGTCTGACGCTCCACGCCCTCGGCCAGCGCGGTGATCGGCAGGGTCGAGGTGTTGGAGCAGAGCAGAGCGTCCGGCTCGACGATGTGCTGGATCTCCTGGAAGACCTTGTGCTTCAGCGCCGAGTCCTCGAAGACGGCCTCGATGACCGCGTCGCAGCCGGCCAGGTCCTGGGGGTCCGCCGTCGCAGTGATGCGGGCCAGGAGCGCGTCCGCCTTCTCCTGGGTCGTCCGGCCGCGGGAGACCGCCTTCGCGCAGAGCTTCTCCGAGTAGGCCTTGCCCTTGGCCGCCGCCTGCGGGGTCACGTCCTTCAGGACCACGTCGATGCCCGCGCGGGCGCACGAGTACGCGATGCCCGCGCCCATCATCCCGGCGCCGAGTACGGCCACCTTGCGGACCTGCCGGGGGGCCACGCCCTTGGGGCGGTTGGCGCCGGAGTTCACCGCCTGGAGGTCGAAGAAGAACGCCTGGATCATGTTCTTGGAGGTCTGACCGGCGGCCAGCTCGACGAAGTAGCGCGCCTCGATGACCTGTGCCGTCTCGAAGTCGACCTGGGCGCCTTCCACCGCTGCCGCGAGGATGTTGCGCGGGGCCGGGTAGGGCGCGCCGTTGGTCTGCTTGCGGAGGGTCGCCGGGAAGGCGGGGAGGTTCGCCGCGAACTTGGGGTTGGCGGGCGTGCCGCCGGGGATGCGGTGGCCCGGCTTGTCCCAGGGCTGCTGGGACTCGGGGTTGGCGTCGATGAAGGCGCGGGCCTTGGCCAGGAGTTCGTCCTGTGTGATGGCCACGTCGTCGACCAGGCCGTTCTGCAGGGCGCGCTGCGGGGCGTACTGGGTGCCCTGGAGCAGGACCTTCAGGAGGGCGTCGGCGATGCCCAGGAGACGGACCGTACGGACGACTCCGCCGCCTCCGGGGAGCAGGCCGAGGGTGACCTCGGGGCAGCCGATCTTGGAGCCGGGTGCGTCGAGGGCGATGCGGTGGTGGCAGGCGAGGGCGATCTCGTAACCGCCGCCCAGGGCCGCGCCGTTGATCGCGGCGACGACCGGCTTGCCCAGGGTCTCGATGCGGCGCAGGTTGCGCTTGATCGCGAGGCCGCCGTCGAAGAGTTCCTGCGCGGTTTCCGGCGTGACCCGGATGAGGTCGCGCAGGTCGCCGCCCGCGAAGAAGGTCTTCTTCGCGGAGGTGATGATGACACCGCGGACGGTGTCCTTCTCCGCCTCCAGGCGGTCGGTGATCACCGCGAGGGAGTCCCGGAACGCCTGGTTCATGGTGTTCGCGGACTGGTCGGGGTCGTCGAGGACGAGGGTGACGACGCCGGTGCGGTCCTGTTCCCAGCGGATGGTCGTGGACTGAGTGCTCATGTGGAAGTGCTCCGTGTGATCCGTCGTATCCGTGGGAGGGGGTCAGATGCGCTCGACGATGGTGGCGATGCCCATGCCGCCGCCCACACAGAGCGTGGCGAGGCCGTACCGCTTGTCCTGGCGCTCCAGTTCGTCGATCAGGCTGCCGAGGATCATGGCGCCGGTGGCACCGAGCGGGTGGCCGAGCGCGATCGCGCCGCCGTTGACGTTGACCTTGTCCAGTGACAGGCCCATGTCCCGCACGAAGCGCAGGACGACCGCCGCGAAGGCCTCGTTGATCTCGACGAGGTCGATGTCGTCGATGGTCAGTCCGGCCTTGGCGAGTGCCTTGCGGGTGGCGGGCGCGGGGCCGGTGAGCATGATGGTGGGTTCGGAACCGGAGACCGCCGCGGACACGATCCGCGCGCGCGGGGTGAGGCCGTAGCGCTCGCCGACCTCCTGGGAGCCGATCGCGACCAGCGAGGCGCCGTCCACGATGCCGGAGGAATTGCCCGCGTGGTGGACGTGGTCGATCTTCTCGACCCAGTGGTACTTCTGCAGGGCCACGGCGTCGAAGCCGCCGAGGTCGCCGATGTCCGCGAAGGACGGCTTGAGCTTGCCGAGGGAGTCGGCGGTGGTGCCCGGTCGCAGGTGCTCGTCGTGGTCGAGGACGGTCAGGCCGGCGCGGTCCTTCACCGGGACGACGGACCGGTCGAAGCGGCCCTCTTTCCAGGCCGTGGCCGCGCGCTCCTGCGAGAGGGCCGCGTATTCGTCGACGTCACGGCGGGAGAATCCCTCGATCGTGGCGATCAGGTCGGCGCCGATGCCCTGCGGCACGAAGTTGACGGCCAGGTTGGTCATCGGGTCGTTGAACCAGGCGCCGCCGTCGGAGGCCATCGGCACCCGGGACATGGACTCGACGCCGCCCGCGAGGACCAGGTCCTCCCAGCCCGAACGCACCTTGGCGGCCGCCATGTTGACGGCCTCCAGGCCCGAGGCACAGAAGCGGTTCTCCTGTACGCCCGCGACCGTGTCCGGGAGTCCGGCGGCGACGGCGGCGATCCGGGCGATGTCGGAGCCCTGGTCGCCGACGGGGCCGACGACGCCGAGCACGATGTCGTCGACCGCGGCCGGGTCCAGGTCCGGGAAGCGGGCGCGGATCTCGTGGATGAGTCCGACGACCAGGTCGATGGGCTTGGTGCCGTGCAGGGCGCCGTTCGCCTTGCCGCGGCCGCGCGGGGTGCGGATCGCGTCGTACACGTACGCTTCGGTGCTCACGGGAAGCCTTTCGGGAGAGTCAGCTCAGGAGGGAACGACCGATGATCTCTTTCATGATCTCGGTCGTGCCGCCGTAGATGGTCTGGATACGGCCGTCGGTGAAGGCCTTGGCGACCGGGTACTCGCTCATGTAGCCGTACCCGCCGTGCAGTTGGAGACAGCGGTCGGCGACCCGCTTCTGGAGCTCGGTGGCCCACCACTTGGCCATGGAGGCGTGGACCGCGTCCAGTCCCCCGTCGGAGTGGTCCTCGACGCACCGGTCGACGAATGTCCGCGTGACCGCGCACTCCGTGGCCATCTCGGCTATCTCGAACCGGATGTGCTGCTTGGTGGCGAGCGGCCGGCCGAAGGCCTCGCGCTCCTTGACGTACTCGGTGGTGATCTCCAGGAGGTGTTCGGCGGCGGCGATCGCGGAGACGGCGATGCTCAGCCGCTCCTGCGCGAGGTTGGTCATCAGGTGCCCGAAGGCGCCGTTGTGTTCGCCGAGGAGGTTCTCCTTCGGCACGCGCACGTCGTGAAAGAACAACTCGGCCGTGTCCTGGGCCTTCTGGCCGATCTTGTCGAGGTTGCGGCCGCGCTCGAAACCGTCCATGCCGCGCTCGACGACCAGCAACGACAGTCCGCGGGCACCGCCCTCGGGCGTCGTCCTGGCGACCACGATCACCAGGTCGGCGATGATCCCGTTGGAGATGAACGTCTTGGAGCCGTTCAGCAGCCAGTGGTCGCCCCGGTCCTGCGCGTGTGTGCGGATGCCCTGGAGGTCGGAGCCCGCGCCGGGCTCGGTCATGGCGATGGCGGTGACGAGCGAACCGTCACAGAAGCCGGGCAGCCAGCGGCGCTTCTGCTCCTCGGTGGCGAGGGCGGTGAGGTACGGGCCGATGACGTCGTTGTGCAGTCCCAGGGCGAGGCCGGGAGCACCCGCGCGCGTGAACTCCTCGGCCAGGACGGTGGCGTAGCGGAAGTCGGTCGTGCCGCCGCCCCCGAACTCCTCGGGCACGGCGAGTCCGAGCAGGCCCTGCTTGCCGGCCGCCCGCCAGGCCTCGCGGGAGACGATGCCGTCCTTCTCCCACTGCTCGTAGTGCGGCAGGACCTCCCTGGCCAGGAAGGCGCGCACGGTCTCGCGGAACGCGTCGTGCTCGGGGGTGAAGAGCTGCCGCTTCATTCGGGGCCTTTCATTCGGGGCCTTCCAAAAGTTCCGGTACGCCCCAGTCGCGTGCCACGTCCGCGGTGTCGGCGCCGGCCCTGACGGGCCCCGTGCGGACCGCCGTGGGGGTCGCCGAGAAGCGGGGTGCGGGCACGGGCTGGGTGATGCCGCCGTGGTCGGTGAAGGTGCCGCGGGCGGCCAGGTGCGGGTGGTGCGGGGCCTCGCGCAGCGACAGGACGGGCGCCACGCACGCGTCGGTGCCCTCGAAGACTTCCGTCCACTCGTCTCTCGTACGGGTCTTGAAGCGGGCGGTGACCGCCTCGCGCAGCTCGCCCCAGCGGGTCCAGTCCTTGCGGGCGTCCTCGAAGTCCGGCAGGCCGAGCAGGTCCAGGAACAGGTCGTAGAACTGCGGCTCCAGCGCGCCCACCGCCATGTACTTGCCGTCGGCGGTCTCGTAGGTGCCGTAGTACGGGCAGCCGCCGTCCAGGAGGTTGGCGCCGCGCCGGTCCTGCCAGCCACCGGCGGCGGTCATGGCGTGGATCATCGCGGCGAGGTGGGAGGTCCCGTCGACGATGGCGGCGTCGACGACCTGGCCGGTGCCGGTCGCGCGCGCGTGGTGCAGGGCGGCGAGGACGCCGACGACGAGGTACAGGGAGCCGCCCGCGTAGTCGCCGAGGAGGTTGGCGGGGACGGCGGGGGGCCGGTCCGGTTCGCCGATCATGCCGAGGGTGCCGGTGAGCGCGATGTACGCGATGTCGTGGCCGGCGCGCTGGGCGAGCGGCCCTTCCTGGCCCCAGCCGGTCATCCGGCCGTAGACCAGGGCGGGGTTGCGCACGTGGCAGTCCTCGGGGCCGACGCCGAGGCGCTCGGCGACTCCGGGGCGGTTGCCCTCGATCAGGATGTCGGCGCGGGCGGCGAGGTCGAGCACGCGCGAGGGGCCGTCCGGGGCCTTGAGGTCGACGACCACCGAGCGTTTGTTGCGATTGGTGATGTCGTAGGCGGGGTTGATCGACAGGGAGACGCCGCCCGGGCGGGACACGTGGACGACGTCGGCCCCCAGGTCGGCAAGGAGCATGGCGGCGAACGGGCCGGGCCCGATACCGGCCAGCTCGACCACGCGTACGCCGGCGAGCGGGCCGCGCCCGGGCGTCGTTGCCGTTGTCATCCAGCCCCCATTGGCGTGACACAACTGATGTAACACCAGTGATGCTATGAACGCGTTCCAGTGGACACAAGACCTGAGCGAGCAAGCGCTTAGCCAATTATGGGCCCGGTCACCGGGCGTCGAGCTCCGCTATCAGCCGCTTCGGCGCGATCGCGCGGTAGCTCTCCTCGACCCAGTCGCACAGCAGGTCCGCCGCCGGGGAGCCCTTCTCCGCGAGCGGGACGCGCACCCAGCCGGCCTTGCCCAGTCCGTACCCGGCGGGCTCGGCGCCCGGGGAGGTCAGTGCGTGGGCGTGGGCCTCCGCGTCCTTGAGCTTCACCGTGACGCCCATCGGGTAGCTGCCGTCGCTCACTCCCAGGAAGACGAAGACCTTCTTGTTGACCTTGGCGACGGTCTCGCCCCAGGGGAACTCCTCCGTGGTACCCGGCAGCCCCAGCGCGAATTCGCGCACCTTCTCCCACGTCTGCAGGGCGTTCCTGGGCACGGCCACCGTCCCACCTCCGGCCTCGTCGTCGGGCTCCGCAGTCTTCACGCTAGCCTCGGCCACCGACAACGGCGCGCGGCGGGATCCAGGAGTGTCATGAGCAGGCTGAAAAGGGCGGACCGTCCCTACGACATCGTGCTCTTCGGAGCGACCAGTTTCGCGGGAGTGCTCACCGCGGAGTACCTCGCCGCACACGGCCCGGAGGATCTGCGCTGGGCGATCGCCGGCCGCAGCGAGGACAAGCTCCGGGCACTGCGCGAGAAGCTGCCCAAGGGCACGGCCGTCGGGGTGCTCACGGCCGACGTCTCGGACCCGGAGTCGCTGCGCGCCCTCGCCGACCAGGCGCGCGTGGTCGCCACGACGGTCGGCCCCTATCTGACGTACGGCGAGGAGCTCGTCGCCGCCTGCGCGGACACGGGTACGGACTATCTCGACCTCTCGGGCGAGCCGGAGTTCGTGGACCTGATGTACGTCCGGCACGACGCACGCGCGCGTGAGACCGGCGCACGGCTGGTGCACGCGTGCGGGTTCGACTCGATCCCGCACGACCTGGGGGCGTACTTCACGGTCCGGCAGCTGCCGGAGGGCGTGCCGCTGACCGTCGACGGGTTCGTGACCGCCGACGCCACCTTCTCCGGCGGGACGTTCGCCTCGGCGTTGAACCAGTTCGCGCGGGGCCGGCAGATGATCGCCGCCGCACGGGACCGCGGACGGCACGAGCCGCGCCTGGTGGGCCGACGGGCCACCGCGCCGACCGGAACACCGCGGTACGCCCAGGAGATCGGCGCCTGGGCCCTGCCCCTGCCGACCATCGACGCGCAGATCGTCCGCCGCTCCGCCAAGGCCCTCGAGCGCTACGGCCCCGACTTCCGCTACCGCCACTACGCGGCGGTACGGCGGCTGCCCATGGCGGTGGGCGGGGTCGCGGCCGTGGGCGCGCTGTTCGCGGCGGCCCAGGTGCCGCCCGCCCGGCGCTGGCTGTCCAACCGGGTCAAGCCGGGTGACGGGCCGAGCCCCGAGAAACGGGCGAAGAGCTGGTTCACCGTGCGCTTCGTCGGCGAGGGCGGTGGGCGCCGGGTGTTCACCGAGGTCGCGGGCGGCGACCCGGGATACGACGAGACGGCGAAGATGTTCGCCGAGTCGGCGCTGTCCCTGGCCTTCGACGACCTGCCGGAGACCACCGGTCAGGTCACGACGGCGGTGGCGATGGGGGACGCGCTGATCGAGCGGCTGCGACGGGCCGGAATCACCTTCCGGGTGGCGTCGAGCCGGTGAGCACGCGTCAGAAGGACCAGCCGGCCACCGTGTAGATCATCCCCGCTATCCAGCCGAGTCCCGCGAGCACACCGAGGACCAGCGCGGCGGTCACCGCACGCTCGACGGGCCGGTTGGGGTCGGCGAGGGGCTTGGGAGAACGGTGGGTCATGCGGTGCGTCGTCATGCGGGACAGCCTGCCGATCGCACCGGGGTGCGCACATCCGTACAGGTACTCAGACGACGTACTCAGTCCCCCTGGCTCGGTCCGCTCCTGGAGCGCGGTCAGGCGGTCGCCTCCCGCAGCGCCTTCCGGCACAGCGCGTCCGCCCTGCGGGTCGTCTCCGGGAGCCGGTACGCCGGCGTGAGGGCGAGGGTGTGGGCGCAGGCGTTGTCGAGGCTCACGCGGTGGCCGACCGAGACGAAGACCGGCTTCACGGCCTCGCGGGTCCGCAGGGCCCGGCCCACCTCCTGCGCGTCCGCCAGCAGCGGTGCCCACGCGCCACGCCGGGCGCCGGGATCGTCGTAGGTGAAGGCGAACGGGTTCTTGGCGACGCCGATCGTCGGCAGACCGGTGAGCACGCCCAGGTGGCTCGCGAGGCCGAAGCGGCGGGGATGGGCGAGGCCGTAGCCGTCGCAGACGACCAGGCCGGGCGGATCCGGCAGGGCGCCGAGGGCGGCGAGGACCGTGGGGATCTCGCGGAACGCGAGCAGGCCGGGGACGTACGGAAAGGAGATCCGCCCGACGGCCGTGGCCTCGGCGACGACGTCCAGCGTCGCCGCGTCCAGCACGACGGCCGCCGCCGCGACGACGTCCCGTTCGTCGTCGTAGGCCACGTCGACCCCGGTGACATGGCCGGTGCCGGGGGGCGGGCCGGGCTCGTCGAGGACCGTCCTCGCCCTCAACTCGTCCTGGACCGCGCGGGCCTGCTCCTCGGTCGCGGGCCAGCCCGCGGGAATGTCTACGGTCGTCATGGTGGGGACGAGGGTACGGCGGGACGGCGTACCCTCGCGATCATGTTCGTACTGGAGCTGACCTACACCGCCCCGCTCGATGCCGTGGACGCCGTGCTGCCGGCGCATGTCGCCTGGCTGGACGAGCAGTACGGGCGCGGCGTCTTCCTGGCGTCCGGGCGCAAGAACCCCCGCGACGGCGGGGTGATCATCGCCGTCGCGGAGGACCGCGCGCGGATCCAGGAGACCGTCGCGGGTGACCCGTTCGTCGTGGCCGGGGTGTGCGCGTACCGCGTCACCGAGTTCGCCGCGACGAAGACGGCCCCCGCGCTGGAGGAGTACCGCGAGACCCTGGACTGAGGGTCAGCCCTTGCCGTCCAGGGCACGCTGGAGCCGGCTCTTGTTCATGTCCGAACGGCCCTTGACGCCCTTGCGTTTGGCCTCCTCGTAGAGCTGGTCGTAGGTCGGCCCCTGGGAGCCCGTGCCGGACCGCCGGCCGCCCCGCTTGCCCGAGGACATGTCCTGGGTCGAGGTGCGGCCGACGGTCTTGGACTCGCCGGACCGGGCGCGTTCCTTGTTGACCGTCCGCGCCGCGATCTCCTTGGCCCGTCCGGTGCTCTCGCCCCGGTCCTGGACGCTCTCCTTGATGTGCTCGTACTGACGCTCGCGCTTGGAGCTCGAACCGGCCGGCATAGGGGATCACTCCTTTCGCCATCGGCGACCGGGTACCCACACTCCGCCCCTCAGCCCTCCAGACGTGCCACCCGTCCCTTCTCCCCGGCCGCCCAGCAGCCGCCGTCGACCGTGCAGTCCACGGTGTCGTACGAGCCGGTGTCGACGGTCCGCCAGGTCCGGCCGCCGTCCCTGGTGAGGTCGGTGCCGGTGGGGCCGACCGCGAGAGCGGCGGTGCGGCTGTGCGGGAGCCAGGCCACTCCGGAGCGGTAGCCGTTCACCGGGGCTGCGGCGGGCCGCCAGGCGGCGCCCCCGTCGCCGGTTCGGGCTGCGGCCTGCGGCGAGCTCTGGTCGGGGCGGTAGTCGCCGCCGACCGCGAGTCCGTGCGCGCGGTCGCGGAAGGCCAGCGCGAAGACACCCTTGGCCGGGTCACCCGCCGGGATCGGTGTGTCGGAGGCCGTCCAGGTCAGCCCCCGGTCGGCGGAGTGCAGTACACGCGCGCGTGCCGCCCCGCCGGTGGCCAGCCAGACGTCCCGCGGCCCGGAGCTGACCAGGCACTGCCCGCTCGCCGCGAAGCCGGCCTCGCCGTCGAGCGCGGCCGGCATCCCGGTGTTCGGCAGCACCTTCCAGGAGCGGCCGCCGTCGGAGGTCGACAGGATGCGGAACTTCCCGTCCACCGGGTCGCTCATGGCGAGGCCGTGGCGGTGGTCGAAGAAGGTGAGGCAGTCGTAGAAGGCCTTGGCGTCGGTGTTGCGGAAGGACTCGGTCCAGGTCGCGCCGCCGTCGTCGGTGCGGTACACGCGGGACGCCTCGCCCTCTCCGATGGCCAGGACCACGGCCCGGCGCGCGTCGAAGGACTCGATGTCGCGGAACTGGAGTTCGGCGGTGCCGGGGGGCGAGACGTTTCGCCAGCTCGCCCCGCCGTCCGTGGTGCGCAGCACGGTGCCCTGGGTACCGGCCAGCCAGGCGGTGTCCCTGCTGACGGCCGACAGCCCGCGGAACCGCACCTCGGGGGTGCCGGTGTCCTTGAGCTCCCAGTGCGGGGTGCGGCCGTCGGGACCGTGTGCCTGGGCCGGTACGGCGGCCAGGGCGGCCAACGCCGCCGCACAGGCCACCCCCACGGCGATGGTGCGGCTCGTCAGGCCCAGCCGTCTCTTGCCTCGCGTGTTCCCCAAGCGCCTCATGGCGGGCGAAGCTAGCCCACGCTCCCGGCGCCGTCCAGATGCCCTCGGCCGTCGGCCCGGTCGTGCGGGATCGCCACAACTGCCTCTCGGGGCACGGGAAGAGGACTGAATCACACCTGTGCATGAAGACGGTGACAGAGGTCACTCGACTTTCGTGTACACGGATTGGCTCATTCCGTCGTCTCTTCCAGTGCCCGTCCTCACTCCGAAGCCCCACCGGCCGTCACAAGGGAGCAAGGCGTTGTCCACCGTCATCGAGCAGCCCGTCGAGGCCCGTCTCGTCGCCGCGGCACCGCGGATGCCGAGCATTCCCGCCACATTGCACTACGACCGCTGCGATCCGTTCGCGGTCCGTATGACCTTCCCCGCCCCGGCCACCCTGGAGGGGGTCGAGGTCTGCTGGACCTTCAGCCGCGATCTGCTCACCACCGGCCTGCACGAGCCCGATGGCCACGGCGACGTCCGGGTGCGGCCGTACGGCTACGACCGCACCGTTCTCGAGTTCCACGCCCCCGAGGGCACCGCCGTCGTGCATGTACGCACGGGTGAGCTGCGCCGGTTCCTGGAGGCGACGAACGACCTGGTGCCGACCGGCCTGGAGCACCTCCAGCTCGACCTCGACCACGACCTGGCGGAACTGATGCGGGACGCCTACTGAGGCGGGCCACCGAGGAGGGCGTTGAGGTCGCCGTGGTTCGAGCCCGTCGGCCGGCGCGTCCTACGCCATGACGTTCAGCGGTCCGTCCACGCAGTCGGCGAGGAGTTCGACGGTCTCCGGGTCGACGGCCCCGGGGACGAAGATCCCGTCGGCACCCGAGGCGAGGGAGGCGGCGGCCCGCTCCAGAGCTCCAGGGTGAGGTCCTCCCCGGTTGCGGCCATGCCGGTGTTCAGGCCCCGGCCGAGGCCTCCGTCACCGCCCCGCGCAGCTCTTGGACGACCTTCCGCAGTGCCGGGGCCGCCTGCCCGCTGCGCTCGATCAGCTCCTCCGCCCGGGTGCCGTGCGACTCCTTGCGGGGCAGCAGGGTCCTCAGCCCGGCGGCGGCCGCGAGCGCGACGACGGCCGCGTCCCGGTCGGAGAGGTCCACGGCCGGGACCGGCCCCCGCAGGATCCCCCGCGCCTCCTCCTGGAGCGCCTCCACCGCGGCCGGGCGCGCCAGGTCGTACTCGACCGTGGGGAAAAGCCCCAGGGCCCGCCTCTTCCGCGCCCGCAGCCATCCCCCGGCGGCGAGTTGTTCCCGTACGGCGTCCAGGGTGATCCGGGTGTGCAGCGTCACCCAGGACCGCCACCGGTGCGGCCGGGATTCGCGGACCAGTTCGAGAAGCCCGTCCAGGACGGCGTCACCGGTGGACGCGTCCATGTCGACCGGGGTCGCGATGCCGTCGTCGTCGAGGAGCAGCCCGCGCTGGGCCAGCTCGGTGAGCGCACCGGCCCGGACCAGCTGGGGGATCCGGGTGGCACCGGTGACATCGGACTTCGAGGTGTCCCAGGCCAGCAGGTAGAGGTGGGCCGGCAGGGAGAGCGGACCGACGGGCACGGGGCCTCCTGGGGAGCATTAACTCGTTGACAGCCCTGCGGCCGCCTCGTACGTTGTACAACGGTTCTGTTGTCGTCGATCGGAGAAGGACGTTGCTCGTCTGAGGTCCTGAGACACCGTGTCACACACCTGTGGTGTGTGCACTGCGTGCGACCTCGGCACACGAGCCGTTCCGACGAGCCGGGCCCTGTCCCCGCCCTCCGGTTTCCTCTCTGGCCTCCGTCGCCGCGGGTGTCTCGATACGCGTTTGCCCCTTCTCGCTTCGAGCAACCGCGGAGACTCGTATGTCTACTTCCATCACCTGCACCTCGCTCGCCTTCTCCTGGCCCGACGGCACCCCTGTCTTCGAGGGCCTCGACATCGCCTTCGGCCCCGGCCGGACCGGTCTCGTCGGCGTCAACGGGTCAGGAAAATCAACCCTGTTGAAGCTCATCGCCGGTGAACTCACCCCGGCCGACGGTGCCGTACGGGTGGCGGGCGAGGTCGGTTACCTCCCGCAGAACGTCACGCTCGACACCGGCCTGAAGGTCGACGAGGCGCTCGGCATCGCCGCGCAGCGCGCCGCCCTGCACGCCATCGAGGCGGGTGACGTGGCCGAGGAGCACTTCGAGACGGTCGGTGACGACTGGGACGTGGAGGAGCGGGCCCTGGCCACCCTCGGCGAACTCGGGCTCGGCCACATCGAGTTGGACCGCGGGATCGGCGAGGTCTCGGGCGGCGAGTCGGTGCTGCTGCGGCTGGCGGCGCTGCTGCTGCGCCGCCCGGACGTCCTGCTTCTCGACGAGCCCACCAACAACCTCGACCTGTACGCCCGCAGGCGCCTGTACACGGCCGTCGCCTCCTGGCCGGGGGTCATGGTCGTGGTCAGCCACGACCGCGAACTCCTCGACCTGGTCGACCAGATCGCCGATCTGCGCTCCGGGGAGGTCACCTGGTACGGCGGCAACTTCTCCGCCTACGAGGAGGCTCTGGCCGTCGAACAGGACGCGGCGGAGCGGATGGTGCGGGTCGCCGAGTCCGACTTCCGCAAGCAGAAACGCGAACTGGTTGATGCTCAGGTCAAGTTGGCCCGGCGCAAGCGGTACGGCCAGAAGATGTTCGAGCAGAAGCGCGAGCCGAAGATCGTCATGGGGGCGCGCAAGCGGTCGGCGCAGGAGTCCGCGGGCAAGCATCGCATCATGCACGAGGAGAAACTCGCCGAGGCCAAGGACCGGCTCGACGAGGCGGTGGAGGCCGTACGGGACGACGACGAGATCCGCGTCGACCTGCCGTACACGGCCGTGCCGCCGGGCCGTACGGTGCTGACCCTCATGGACCTGGAACTCGCCTACGGCGCACGGGTGAAGGGCGGCCTCGATCTGCGGGGCCCCGAGCGGGTCGCGCTGATCGGGCGCAACGGCGCGGGCAAGACGACGCTGCTGCGCACGATCGCCGGGGAACTGGAGCCGGTGTCGGGCGAGGCGACGGCCCATGTCCCGCTCCGCTTCCTGCCCCAGCGCCTGGACGTCCTCGACGGCGAGCTGTCGGTCGCCGAGAACGTGGCCCGGTTCGCGCCGGGCGCCACCAACAACCGGGTGCGGGCCCGTCTCGCCCGCTTCCTGTTCCGGGGCGCCCGGGCCGACCAGCAGGCGTCGACGCTGTCCGGCGGCGAACGCTTCCGGGCGGCCCTGGCCGCGCTGATGCTGGCGGAGCCCGCACCTCAGCTGCTCATGCTCGACGAGCCGACGAACAACCTCGACATGGCGAGCGTGCGGCAACTGACCTCGGCCCTGGAGTCGTACGAGGGCGCGCTGGTCGTGGCCAGTCACGACCTGCCGTTCCTGGAGTCGATCGGCATCACACGCTGGCTGATGCTGGACGGTGGGCTGCGGGAGGTCACTCCGGAGGCCCTGGAGTTCCCCGCGTAGGGTCCGCGGCGGTGACGACGGCCGCCAGATCCGCGCCCGCCCGGAGCAGCGCCACGCTCCGGGCGGCGAGCCGATCGAGCCGTTCCCGAAGGATGCGCCGGGCGTCCTCCAGTCCGTCGGGTCCGTCCAGTGAGCCCATGACCTCGCGCACGGCCGGAATGCCGTAACCGCCGGCGCGCAGGGCGGCGACGACCCGTGCGGCCCCGATGGCCGCCGGCCCGTAGCGACGCGCGCGCAGGGTGGTCACCCGCTCGGGGAGCACGAGCCCTTCCTGCTCCCAGAACCTCAGGGTGGAGGACCGTACGCCGAGCGCCTCCGCGAGCTGCGTGATGGTCATGGAGTCGTCGTCCCGGCCGTCCTCTTCGGCCTGGATCCCCTGGAGCGCCCGCTGGGCGCGCAGCGCCTCCTCGCGTTCCCGCGCAAGCCGGGCGTGGACCCCGTCGACCGCCGCGGCCGCCTCCGCGATCGTCGCCATCCGCAGCTCGGCGAGCAGGCGCCGGGCCTCGACGGGGCCGACGGCACCGGCGAGTCCTCGGTAGGCGCGCAGGGCGTGCACGTGGAGCGGCGTGTAGGAGCGGTAGCCGTTGTCCGACCGTGCGGCCGGCGGAATCACCCCCAGCCGCTCCAGGTCGCGCACCTGCTGCACCGAGTACCCGGACGCCCTGGCGACGTCTGCTGTGCGCATTGTCCGGCCAACCCCACACAAGCACTTGAAGGTCACGCTTGAACCATGAGTATGGAGCAGATCATCGCGACCGTGCGCGGCTTCGAGGGGGCGCTCGTGGTCGTCCCGGAGCCGGGTGGGGACTTTCCCGAGATCGCGTGGGGCGACGCGTTCTTCTACTACGCCCCCGACGGGGTGATGCCCCGGACCACACAGCCGTACGGCACGATCGTCACCAAGAACTACCCCGACGACAGCGCGTCCGACCTCGACCCGCCGGGCCGCTGGCGGGTCAACGTCCATGTCGGCCGGACGGCGCTTCCGGGACTTGCCGGGGGACGGTACGCCCTCGCGGCGGCCGACGTGGTGCTGCCGCACCCGGTCTACGGCCCCCTCGGCTGGATCTGCGTCGTGAATCCCGGCGAGCGGACGACCGGGACGGTCGTGCGACTGCTGCGTGAGGCCCACGAGGCGGCACGCGCGCGTGCGGCGCGGCGGCGCTCGTGAGCCGTGGCGCGTCTCAGGAGGGCCACAGCCTGACGCCGGGGGTTTTGTCGACACGGACCGGCGCTGCATGATGGCTGACCGGCGCCCGTCACGGGTGCCGCCCCTGTCCCGCCGATACGGAGTTCCCTCGTGCCCAGCAAGAAGGCCCTCGTCCGCCGCCCCAGCCCGCGCCTCGCCGAAGGTCTGGTGACGCACGTCGAGCGGGAGAAGGTCGACGTCGACCTCGCGCTCGAACAGTGGGAGACGTATGTCGAGGCCCTGCGCGCGCACGGCTGGGAGACCGTCGAGGTGGACCCGGAGGACGACTGCCCGGACTCGGTGTTCGTCGAGGACACCGTGGTCATGTACAAGAACGTCGCGCTGATCGCCCGCTCCGGCGCGGAGTCCCGGCGCGAGGAGACCATCGGCGTCGAGGAGGCCGTGGCGCGCCTGGGCTGCTCGGTGAACTGGATCTGGGAGCCCGGCACCCTGGACGGCGGCGACGTGCTGAAGATCGGCGACACGATCTACGTCGGCCGGGGCGGGCGTACCAACGCGGCCGGCGTCCAGCAGCTGCGGGCCGCCTTCGAGCCGCTCGGGGCCCAGGTCGTCGCCGTACCGGTGAACAAGGTGCTGCACCTGAAGTCGGCAGTCACCGCGCTGCCCGACGGAACCGTCATCGGGCACATCCCCAAGGTGGACCGGCCCGCGCTCTTCCCGCGCTTCCTGTCCGTGCCCGAGGAGGCCGGCGCCCACGTCGTCCTGCTCGGCGGCCCCAAGCTGCTCATGGCGGCGAGCGCGCCGAAGACGGCGGAGCTGCTCACCGACCTCGGTTTCGAACCGGTGGTGGTCGACATCAGCGAGTTCGAGAAGCTCGAAGGCTGTGTGACGTGTCTCTCAGTCCGACTGCGGGACCTGTATGCCTGATCGGGCGTGCGCGTCATTCCCCACGGCCCCGGACCTGCGGTTCCGGGGCCGCTTGTCATGCCCGGGAAACACCGCTGATCAGCGGCCTTTACGGCCCTCTTAACCTACGGTGTCGTAACCTACGGTTTCGTAGCCTACGATTCCGTAGGTTCCCCGGCACCGCTCGCCGATCCCCTCAATTGTTCGCCGCGTCCCCCTGGAGCACCTGTGACGATCACTTCCCCTCACCTCGGCAGCCCGTCCTCCGCCTGGACCGACGCGCGACTGCTGTACGCGCTGGAGGAAGTGGTCGAGCAGGAACTCAACCGGCATCTGAAGGTCACCAAGGACTGGATGCCGCACGAGTACGTCCCGTGGAGCGACGGCCGCAACTTCCCCGGTTTCTTCGAGGACGGCGAAGCCTGGGAGAAGGGCCAGTCCAAGGTCACCGAGATCGGCCGGATCGCCCTCGTCGTGAACCTCCTCACGGAGGACAACCTCCCCAGCTACCACCACGAGATCGCCTCTCTCTTCGGCCGCGACGGCGCCTGGGGCACCTGGGTGCACCGCTGGACCGCCGAGGAGGGCCGGCACGGCATCGTGATGCGCGACTACCTGCTCGCCTCGCGCGCGGTGGACCCGGACAAGCTGGAGCAGTTCCGGATGGCCCACATGAGCGAGGGCTTCGAGTCGGACAACCGCCACTCGATGCTGCACTCGGTGGCCTACGTCTCGTTCCAGGAGCTCGCGACCCGCGTCTCGCACCGCAACACCGGTCACCAGTCCGGGGATCCGGTCTGCGACCGCATGCTGGCGCGCATCGCCACCGACGAGAACCTGCACATGGTCTTCTACCGGAACCTGCTGAAGGCGGCCTTCGAGCTGGCGCCCGACCTGACGATGATGGCGGTGCGCGACGTCATCGTGAACTTCCGGATGCCCGGCCACGGCATGCCCGGCTTCGAGCGGGCCGCCGCGCAGATGGCGATCGGCGAGATCTACAACATGCGCATCCACCACGACGACGTCATCCAGCCCGTCCTGCGCTTCCTCAAGGTCCTGGAGATCGACGGTCTCGGCCCCGAGGGCCTCAAGGCCCAGGAGGAACTGGGTCTGTACATGAGCGGCCTGGACGCGGAGGCGTCGAAGTTCGACGAGAAGCTGGCGGCGCGCAAGGCGCGCATGGCGGCTCGCGCGGCAGGAGCCTGACGCCCATACGGCCGGTCCGCCCCATATCCGGTGCGGGCCGCCCGCACCGGAATTCCTGATCGGCCTGATCGACGCCGCCGCGCGGGTACGGCGGCGGATCGGCGCGCCGCTCAAGGGCGCGAACGAACGCCGGGCCGCACACGCCGCCCTGAAGCTCGACGCGGCCGTGTACCGGCACGGTTCGGCCGACCCGACGATGCGGGGCGTGCCGTTCGGTCCGGGCCGCGCGGACCCGCTGCCCTGGACACCGTCCCGCGCAAGCACGCGGACCAGCCGCCGGTGCCGCAATGTCGGTGCCCGGATGGGTGGAGGGTGCGGCGCTTGAGCATGGCGTGCAGCACGTCGGTGCGGCGGCAAGCCGAGAAGGGGCGCGTGCCTTGCCTGCGTCGAGCGCTCGGCGCACGCTGGTCGTATGGGTGCTCACGACGGTGGCCCTACGCTCATCACCTCCGTGCAGCGTGCCCTCCGCCTGCTGGAGGCGGTGAGCGCGCACGAGAACGGTGCGCCGGCGAAGAAACTGGCACGTGAGACGGGACTGCCCCTGGCCACCGCCTATCACCTGCTGCGGACGCTGGTCCACGACGGATACATACGAAAACTGGACGACGGCGGGTTCGTCCTGGGCGACAAGCTGCAGACGCTGCACACCACGAGCCGCGGGCAGGCGTTGCTCAACCGCGTCCGCCCCACGCTCGCCGCTCTGCGGGACGACCTCGCGACCGCCGCCTACCTCACCTTCTACGAGGAGGGCGAGATTCGAGTCGCCGAGATCGTCGACGGCCCCCAGGCGCCCCGTGTCGACCTCTGGGTGGGATTCGAGGACGCGGGGCACGCCACCGCGTTGGGCAAGTCCGTGCTGCGAGAACTGGATGACGCCTCGCGCAAGGACTACCTCTCCCGGCACGCCCTCGCCGACCTCACACCACGGACCATCACCAGCCATCCGGAACTGCTCCGGCGACTCGACTCCTCACCCGTGGCCCCGGCCGTCACGGACCTGGAGGAGTACGCCCTCGGTACGGTCTGTGTCGCCGTGCCCGTCTACAACGGGGACACACTCGGCTCGCTCGGCGTCTCACTGCGGGCGGACCGGCTCTCACGACTCGAGGAGATCCTGGCGCGGCTGATCCCGGCCGCGAGTCGCGTGACCAGGGGTCTCTCGCTCACTATCTGAAAACCCCCTCCTTGTGGCGCCCGAGTCATACCTCTTTCCTGGACGAAAGAGACATTTCAGCAACCCCGCACAAGGTGAGGACGACGGACGAAGCATGAGTCAGGTTCGAAACCACGGCCGCGACCGTGTCGTCGCGCAGTTGGCCGCCGGTACACCCGCACTGCCCGTGCTGATCGTCTCCGTCATCGTGCTCGTCGCCGTCGTGTGCGGAGCAGGGACGATCTGGCTGCCACTGCTCGCGGCCGGGCCGGCGCTGGCCGCCACCACCGGCGGGCCGCGCGGAGTCCTCTGTGTCGGCCTCCTCGCGGCGGTACTGGGGGCGACGCTCGGAACCCGGGACGGCGTTCCGGGACATGAGCTGACGGCCGTACTGTCCGCCCTGGTGGCCGTCACGCTGGCAAGCGGCCTCGCCAGCGCGTTGCGCGGGCGTCGTGAACGGGTGCTCGCGGCCGTACGCTCGGTCGCGGAGGCCGCCCAGCATGCGCTCCTCAAGCCCGTACCGGCGACTGTCGGCCCATTCCAGGTGGCCGTCCGCTACAGCGCCGCGGCGGCGGAGGCCCGGATCGGCGGGGATCTCTACGCGCTGGTGCCCACCCCGTACGGGGTCAGGCTGATCGTCGGCGATGTGCGCGGCAAGGGGCTGCCGGCCGTAGGGACCGCCGCACTCGTAGTCGGTGTCTTCCGTGAGGCCGCCTACGACGAGCCCGATCTCCTCGCCGTCGTCGGCAGGATCGAGCGGAGCCTGGCGCGCAACCTTGGTGCTGACGACTTCGTCACCGCCGTGGTCGCCGGGTACCCGCAGGCAGGCCATCTGGAGGTGGTCAACTGTGGCCACGCGCCGCCGCTCCTGGTGCGCGAATCCGGCACCGTCGTGGCGGTGGAGCCCGCCCGTCCGGCCCCGCCCCTCGGGCTGCGCGCCCTCACGGACGAGACCCCCAGCCTCCAGGTGCTGGCTTTCGCCGACGGGGATCAACTGCTGCTCTACACCGACGGGGTCACCGAGGCCCGCAACCACAGCCGTGAGTTCTACCCGCTCGCCGAGGGACTGGCCCGCCACCTGTCCGACGAGCCGGCCGGCACCCTCACCGCGCTCCATGACGAGCTGCTGACGCATGTGGGCGGACGTCTGCACGACGACGCGGCGCTTCTCCTGCTCCGCAAACCGGCCGCTTCCGCAAGCGAAGCCGCCGTTCCCGAAGCGGTGTCGGACGACGGCAGCGGCAGCGGCAGCGGCAGCGGCTCACGCTCCGTCTCGTCCCGCTCCCGGGCCTCTGCCGCGAAGACCGAAGGAACGGCGGACCCGGGTATCCCCGTCGCCGCCCTCATAAAGCCCGAATAGAACGCCTCCCTGAGGAGAGAAACCCCTGGTCAACGGCTTAGCGTCGGCTCATCGGTTTTCCACCCGCCTGATCGCCAGCCGTTCCTTCTCGGAAAGGCCGCCCCAGACGCCGAAGCGTTCGTCGTTGGCCAGGGCGTACTCGAGACAGGCCGTACGCATCTCGCACATGCCGCAGATGCGCTTCGCCTCTCGTACCGAGCTGCCCGGCTCGGGAAAGAAGAAATCCGCCCCGGTCTGCGCGCACAACGCCTGCGCCTGCCAGGCGGGGTCGGTCGGGGTGATGGTGTCGATGTGCATGGCCGAGATCGTGCCGGTCGGCGAAAAACGTTCGATCAACGCGCGATCAACGGCCCCGTTCATGGCCTCCGGTCGCCACGATGGTCCTCCGTCCGGTACGGGGGTGCACGGCGGCGCGCGGACATGGTGCATCCGACGATTCGCGGCGTCGTCCCGGCGGCGATTGTCAGTGGACGGTGCAAGACTCGGCAGTGCAGGCAACGGGACCCCTCAGAGGAGGGCAGAGATGCTCACGACCCGTTATGTCACCGGCGCTCCGAACTGGCTCGACCTCGGCACCCCGGACATCGACGGCGCCACCACCTTCTACGGCGGCCTGTTCGGCTGGGATTTCCAGCCGGGCCCGCCCGAAGCCGGCGGTTACGGCTTCTTCCAGCTCGCCGGCAGAACCGCCGCGGGCGGCATGCAGACCACGCCGGAACAGGGCCCGCCCTCCTGGACCGTGTACTTCCAGACCCCGGACGCGGATGCCACCGCCAAGGCGGCCGAGCAGGCGCACGGCTCGGTGCTGATGCAGCCCATGGACGTGATGGACCAGGGCCGCATGGCGATCCTCGCCGACAAGGCGGGCGTGTCCTTCGGCATCTGGCAGCCCAAGCAGAACAAGGGGCTCCAGGTCACCCAGGAGCCGGGCTCGCTGTGCTGGGTCGAGCTGTACACGGCCGACCTGCCGATGGCCGCCTACTTCTACCGTGCGGCTCTCGGCCTGGAGACCTACGGGGTCGACTTCCCGGGCGGCACGTACACGACCGTGCTGCCGGACGGGCAGGGCGAGGACGCCATGTTCGGCGGCATCGTCCCGTTCGCCGACGATCCACTGGAGGCGCAGGCAGGGGCGTACTGGATGCCGTACTTCGAGGTCACGGACACGGACGAGACGGTGACGAAGGCACAGGAGCTGGGCGGCAGCATCCGGCTGCCCGCCACGGACGTGCCGGGTGTCGGCCGGGTCGCCAAGCTGGCCGATCCCTACGGCGCCCGCTTCGCGATCATCAAGAGCGCCCCGCAGCAGACGTGACCGGGGCGGGGGATCACGCCGAGGCGCGGCGGATCAGCGTGGTCGGCAGGACGACAGCGGCCGGTGTGGCTCCCCCGTTCCTGCGGTCGAGGTCTCGCAGCAGCAGGCGGGCCATCAACCGGCCCATCTCCTCTATGTCCTGACGGACCGTCGTCAGCGGTGGATCGGTCTGTTCGGCGACCGGCAGCATGTCGTCGAAGCCGATCACCGCCACGTCCTCGGGCACCCGGCGCCCTCGCTCCCGCAGCACGCGCAGGGCGCCGGACGCGGTGAGGTCGTTGGCGGCGAACACCGCGTCCACGTCCGGGCACCGGTCGAGGAGTTCGCGCATCGCCCGCTCCCCGCCGGCCGGGGTGAAGTCGCCCCGCACGACAAGCTCCGGGTCGGCGTCGCCCATGACGTCCCTGTAGCCGTCGAGCCGGTCCGCGGCGGAGGTCTGGTCGAGGGCGCCGGTGATGTGGGCGACTCGGGTGCGCCCGAGTCCGACGAGATGCCGCACCGCCTCGCGGGCACCGCCCCGGTTGTCGCTGTCGACGTACACGACATCCGTCGTCCCGTCGCTCCAACCGGGCCGCCCGCCGAACACCGTGGGTACACCGGCCCGTTGGATCAGTTCCGGCAGCGGGTCGTCGAGGTGCAGCGAGAAGACGAGCGCGCCGTCGACGTGTCCTCCGCCGAGGTAGCGTCCGACGCGGGCGTGGTCGTCGCGGCCCTCGGTGAGCAGCAGGACGAGTTGATTGTCGTGGGCGGTCAATTCCTTGCTGATTCCCCGGAGTTGCAGCGCGAAGAAGGGGTCCGCGAAGACCCTGGTCTCCGGTTCGGCCACGACCACGGCGACGGCGTCATGGCGCCGGGTGACGAGACTGCGGGCGGCCTGGTTGGGGACGTAACCGAGCTCTTCGACGGCCCTGCGGACCCGCTCGACGAGCGGCTCCCTGACCCCGTCCCCGCCGTTCACCACCCGGGACACGGTGGCCCGCGACACCCCGGCCCGGGCCGCCACGGCCTCCAGTGTGGGGCGCGGCGCTGTGTCGGTCACTTCGGGGCTCCTCATCGGCGGGTGCGGATCAGGATAGCCGCGGAGGAGGACAGGGTGAGAGCGCTCTCGGGGTGGGCGGAAGGGGCTTGCGCACCGGATCACTGACGCGGTGGCCCTGGACCGGTCGGTGCTGGACCTCTCGTGACGGGCTTCAGGCCAGCAGATCCACCCGCCGCCCGATCCCCTCCCGCTCGGCCCGCCCGTACGCCGTCCAGGCCAGCGCGAGGTCCTGCCAGGGCATGCCCACGGGGGCGTAGACCGTGCGGTCCGTGTCGGTCGTCCGGCCGGGGTGCTCGGACCGTGCCACCTCGCCGAGGGTCGCGTCGGCCGCCCTCAGCACTCCCACGCCCGCCACGAGTTCACGATCGTCGACCACCAGGAGCGCGGCGTCCAGCAGATCGGCGGCCAGTTCCGCCTTGCCGGGCTCGTCCACACCCAGGCTCGTGAAGTGCTGCCCCGGCCTGGTGTCCCGCAGGTGCAGCAGTGGTTCCCTCGACCAGGTCGCCGACAGGACGATGTCGGCGGCCACGGCGACCTCCGCGGCGCAGGACACCACACGCCCACCGTGCCGCGCGGCGAACTCCGCGGCGCGATCGGCGGACGTGTCCTGGACGACGAGGGCGCTGCGGGGTCGTAGCGCCGCAAGGCCCCGCACCATCAACTCGGCCTGTGCGCCCGCCCCGATCACTCCGACGACGTCTCCCCGGCCGGCGAGCAGATGGGTTCCCAGCGCGGCCGCGAGGCCTGTTCGCCAGGCCGTGACCGTCGCCGAGTCCAGCAGTGCCAACAACTCGCCGTCGGCACCGCTGTGCAGGCAGATCACGCCGCGCAGCGCGGGCCGGGCGGCGGGGAACTTGGCGTTGACCTTCACCGTGTAGGCCGGGATGCCGGGGAGCAGGCCCGGGATCAGCGCGGTGGCCGTACCGGGGAACGGGAGGTCCGTGCGCACCCGTTGTCCCGCGATCGGCACCGCCTCCGCGTGCCGGAAGCCCTCCCGCAGAGCCTCGATGCAAGCCCCCGGCTCCAGCACCGCTTCCAGATCACCACGTGCGAGAAGAAGAGTCACCCGTCCATGATCCGTCAGTGCGCGTGCCCGGCCTGGTGCTCCGTGTGCTCGTGCGGCTCGTACCCGGGGATCGTGCCGTCCGTCTTCTTCACCAGGAACAGGCCCACCATGCCCATGTCGGAGTGACTCTGCACATGGCAGTGGTACATCCAGGCGCCCGCCCCCACCCCCTCCCCCGCGATCACCTGGAAGCCGAAGGAGTCCGCCGGGCCCACGATCTTGTTGTCGATGACCTGGCTCGGGTCGTCGGGGCCGGTGAGCATGCCCGTGCGGTTGTCCGCCCAGCGGTGACCGTGCATATGGAAGGTGTGGTAGTACTCGCCGTGCGTGATCATCACGAACTCGACCCGATCGCCCACCGTGGCCTCGAAGTCGGGCCCCGAGTGGGCGGGCTTGTTGTTGATGAGCATGTCGTTGAAGACGATCGTGTGGGTCGTGTCCGGGAGGACATCGCCCTTGCGGCGGACGATCACGGGTCCGTAGAGGCCCTTGCGGATGCCACCGGTTCCGTGTTCCGTGCCGACCACGTGGTCGTGGTAGTGCCAGTAGCCCGCGCTGCCCGCCCGCCAGGTGCCGTCGCTCCGGCGGCCCGGCACATGGGTGCGCCAGGTGTAGGTGCGGGTGCCGCCCGGCTCGACGTCACTCTTGTTCAACTTGGTGCCGTCGCTGGAGATTTCGTAGTCCAGGCCGTGGACGTGCAGGCTCGCCCTGACGTCCATGGTGTTCTCGAACTCGATGTGCAGCGTGTCGCCCTCGTTGAGCTCGATGAGCGGACCGGGGATGGTCGCCTTGCCCTTCTCGAGGCCGTAGCCCATCTGCCCGTCGGCGAGCTTCTCGGCGTACAGCTTGATGCGCTTTACCTCGCCGCCGCCCGGGGCGGCCGTCGCCGGACCTGTGTCGCTCCGGGCCTCCGGCGCCAGGGACAACGATGTCGCGACAGCCGCACCGCCGAGCAGCACCCGCCGGTTGAAGCCGCGTCTGTCCAGTGCGCCCATGCAGAACTCCCCACCGTGATACGGATTTTGCGGAGACGTGCCGGTGATGAACCTGTGAGACGGTACCGGCCGCCGAGCCGTTTATCCACACTCAGGACAAAGTTCGTCCGATCCCGGTCATAGGTATTGGCGAGTGACGCAAAGGGGTCTAGCTTCCATGGCGCTGTTGCTGTGACCGAGGAGGTGCCCATGCACTTACGAGGGTTGAGCGCGAGAAGCGGAGGAAGCACGAGAAGACGGGTCTGGACGGCCACCGTGACCGCGGGGGTCGTCGCCGCCGGGCTGATGTCCGGACCGGCGGCGGGGGCGCTGCCGGCTCCCGATCCGTCCGCGACAACGATGTCCGTCAAGTCGCCACCGGGCGGCGCCGATGTACGGGTGCTGGTCTTCTACGGGTCCGCGGCCGCCGGGGACGAATCACCGGTCGTCAACGCCGGGATCGCCGCAGTCGAGAAGATCGGGCTGTCCGGTCCGGTGAATCAGCGGTTCGAGACCGAGGCCACGGACGACGCCAGGGTCTTCACCGACGAGCAGGCGCTGGGGAGTTACCACGCGATCGTCTTCCTGACCGGCGGCGGCGATGTCCTCGACCCCGACCAGGAGGCCGGCCTGGAGGCCTACATGGAGGCCGGCGGCGGCTTCGTCGGCATCCATGACGCGGCCCGCGCCGAGCCGTACTCCGACTGGTTCACGGGCCTCGTCGGCGCCCGTCCGGCCGCCTCCAGCCCGGCGGCCGTCCAGCGGGCCACCGTTGAGGTCGGCGACCGGCAGCATCCGGCGACCAAGGATCTGCCGGTGCAGTGGAAGCGTCCCGACCAGTGGCTCAACTGGACGAAGAACCCGTCCGGCGACGTGCACACCGTGGCCCGGGTGCGCGAGTCGACCTACCAGCCCGGCGCGAGCGCCAACGGCTGGGACCACCCGGTGAGCTGGTGCCGGGACTACGACGGCGGCCGGTCCTTCTACACCGGCATGGGCGGCACCGTGGCCTCGTACGACGAGACCGACTTCCGGACCCACCTGCGCGGCGCGCTGCTGTGGACCTCGCGGCTCGTGCAGGCCGACTGCAAGGCGACCATCAACGGCAACTACAAGGCCGAACGCCTCACCCAGCCCAACCAGGCGGGGCAGAGCGACCAGATCGGCGAGCCGCACGGCCTGGTCACCGCCCCCGACGGGCGCGTCCTGTACATCGGCCGGGGTGGCGCCGACTCCTCCCGGCCGGTGATCACCGACTGGAACAACCCGGACGTCGGCAAGGGCAAGGGCCAGATCCACGTCTACGACCCGGCGACCAAGAAGGTCACCCTGGCGGGCGAGTTGACCGTCTTCGGCAACAAGGGCGGCGGCGACGAGCTGGTGAAGGTCGAGGAAGGGCTGCTCGGGATCGAGCTCGACCCGCGCTTCGAGCAGAACGGCTGGGTGTATCTGCACTACACCCCGCACGACCGGCTCAACCGTGACACCCGGATCGCCGAGCGTCGGGTCTCCCGCTTCACGCTCGACCTGACGACGAACAAGCTGGACCTGAACAGCGAGAAGGTCCTGCTCAAGTGGCCGGTCCAGGTGCACAGTTGCTGCCACGCCGGCGGCGGGATGTCCTGGGACTCCAAGGGCAACCTGTACATCGCGACCGGCGACAACAACTCCAGTGGCTTCAGCGGCGGTTACTCCGGCAACAACCCGCAGCCGAACTACAAGGGCGTCTCCTTCGCGGACGCGCGCCGCACCGCCGGCAACACCAACAACCTCAACGGCAAGATCCTGCGCATCCACCCGGAGCCCGACGGGACCTACACGCTGCCCGGGGGGAACCTCTTCACGGGCAAGGAGACCGCCGAGGGCGGCGGCAAGACCCGCGGCGAGATCTATGTCATGGGCGTCAGGAACCCGGCCCGCATCTTCGTCGACAAGAAGACCGACATCCTGTACGCGGGGTGGGTCGGCCCGGACGCGAGCGCGCCCTCGACGACCTGGGGCCCGGCCAAGTACGACACCTTCGCCGTCATCACCAAGGCGAGCAACCGGGGCTGGCCGTACTGCATGGGCAACAAGCAGCCCTACCGGGACCGCAACCTGCCGGATCCCGACCAGCCGCTCGGCTGGTACGACTGCGACCACCCGAAGAACGAGTCGCCCAACAACGACGGTCTGGTCAACCTCCCGCCGGTCACCGGCAACAACATCTGGTACTCGCCCCAGGGCGGCGCCCCGGACTACCCGCGCGACGCGAACGGCATCCCTTCCTACAAGCAGGAGGACGCCAAGTACCTGCTGCCGTGGCTCAAGGGCGGCGGCCAGGCCGCGATGAACGGGCCGGTCTACCGCTACGACACCGCCTCGGCCACCAGCACCGTCAAGTGGCCCTCCTACTGGGACGGCAAGTGGTTCGTGGGCGACTTCTACGACGCCGACCAGCCACGCAACGCCGTCATCACCGATCCGAAGAACCACGGGGACGGCGGACTGCCCGTCCACTCGGAGTCGCTCAAGAAGATCGTGCCGATCGGCAACGACGGCATCAGGAACCTCATGGACTGGAAGTTCGGTCCGGACGGCGCGCTGTACGTCCTCGACTACGGGCGCGGGTTCTTCACCTCGGACGCCAAGTCGGCGCTGTGGAGGGTCACTTACCAGGGCGGCGGGCCCACCCCGGCCGCCGGCCAGCTGGTTCGGGGAGGACAGTGATGCGCCGACAAAGACTTCTGACCGTGCTGCTGGCCGCCCTGCTGATGATGCTCGGCCTGCAGTCGACATCCACGGCACAACCCGAGCGGACGAAGGCGGCGGAGCAGGTCCTCACCTGGACCGCCGGCGACGACATCACCAAGTACAACTCCGTCCCGACGACGGCCGTCGCGGGCACGGCCACGATCGTCTTCGAGAACAGCGCGGCCACCGGCAACACCACTGGTATGCCGCACACGTTGACCTTCGTGACCAGCGACCCCGAGTTCAACAACGACGTCGAACTCAACATCCTCGCCAACCCGAACGACGACATGGGCGGCCGCCACACCGCCGAGGTCACGCTCACCCCGGGCCGCTACTTCTACCACTGCACGATCCCGGGCCACGGGCAGATGCAGGGCATCCTCGTGGTGACCGAGGGCAGCGGCGAGGACACCACCGCACCCTCGGCGGCGGCCCAGGTGACCGGCACGCAGAACGCGCAGGGCCAGTACGTCGGTTCGGCGAGCGTGGCGGTCACGGCCACCGACGAGGCAGGGGGCTCCGGCGTCGACCGGATCGAGTACGCGACCGGGGACACGGGTGCCTGGCAGCCGTACACCGCCCCGGTGGTCTTCGACCAGGTCGGCAGCCACACAGTGCGTTACCGGGCCGTCGACAAGGCGGGCAACGTCTCCGCGGAGAAGAGCGTCGACTTCACGGTCGTCGCCCGGCCCTCCGACGACACCGCCCCGCCGGACACCTCGGCCACGGTCAGCGGCGAGCAGAACCCCGACGGCACGTACCTCGACATGGCGACCGTGACCGTGTCGGCCTCCGACACCGGATCCGGGGTCAACACCATCGAGTACGCGGTGAACGACGGGAGTTGGCAGCCGTACACCATGCCCGTGATGGTGCATCAGGTCGGCACCCACACCGTGCGCTACCGGGCGACCGACAAGGCGGGCAACGTGGCCGCCGAGAAGAGCGTCCGGTTCACGGTGGTCGCGACGCCCCCGCAGGACACCACCCCGCCGGTGACCGGTGTGACCGTGGACGGCACCCGGAACTCCGACGGGGCCTACGTGGGCAACGCCAGGGTGACCGTGAGCGCCACGGACGAGGGCGGTTCGGGTGTCGCGGGCGCCGAGTACTCGATCGACGCCGGACCCTACCTGGCTTACACCGCTCCCGTGGTCGTGGACCGGGCGGGCACCCACACCCTGGCGTACCGGGCGACGGACAAGGCGGGCAACACCTCGGCCGCGCGCACGGTGACCTTCACGGTGGTCTCCAGTCAGGTTCCGGCGCCCAGCTGCGCGGAGTTCGACGAGCGGTTGACGGTGATCGTCGGCACGGTCGACTCCGGGGTGCCGAACCGGATCACCAACAGCCGGTGCCGGATCAACGAGTTGATCGAGGACGAGAAGGGGTGGACGTCCCACGCGCTGTTCCTCAAGCACGTGAAGACCGTCCTGGACAAGCTCTTCAGGGACGGGGTCGTCGACGAGCGCGAGTACGACGCCATCGACGCGGCGGCCCGTGAGTCCGGGATCGGCAAGCCGGGACAGACCGAGGGCTACCGCACGATCCTCGACGGCAGCGCGGCGTCCTTCGCCAAGTGGCAGCAGGTGGGCGGCGGTTCGTTCGCACCCAACGGCGACGGGTCGATCACCTCGGGCACCACGAAGGACGGCCTCGGCATGCTCTGGTTCCCGGAGCGCAAGTACGGCGACTTCTCGCTCAAGCTCCAGTGGCGGGACGACGCCCCGGGCACCGGGCACGCCAACTCCGGTGTGTTCGTGCGGTTCCCGTGGGTCCACGACCATCCGGAGGAGCCCCGGCCGGAGTGGGCCGCCATCAAGTACGGCCACGAGGTGCAGGTGCTCGACCGGCCCGACGGCGACATGTACAAGACCGGTTCGGTCTACGGCTTCGACCGGGTGGGGCTGGCCGGTGCCGGCGTCACCCAGAAGGGCACCTGGAACGACTACGAGATCCGTGTGGTCGACCAGCACTACTCGGTCTACCGCAACGGTGTGCTGATCAACGAGTTCGACAACATCGGCGGTCAGGACTTCTACCCGGCCCGCTCGGACGACCCGGGCACGGACGGGCGGCGGTTCGCCTCCGGCTACATCGGACTCCAGGTGCACGGCACGACGGACGTGATCTCGTACCGGGACATCAGGATCAAGGAGCTGTAGGACCGGGCTTCCTGGCCCTGCTCGGCTGTACCCGCTTGGGCTCCCCCGGCATCTTCGGATACTCGGGCGGGTACGGCAGATCACCTAGCCCGTGGTCGTGCTCGTCACGGCGGGCCAGGTCCAGCAGGGCGTCCAGCGAGAACGCGTGATCGTCCATGTCCGCGTGCACATCGCCGAGTTCGGCGAAGCGCGCGGGCATGGTCGCGATGTCGAAGTCCTGCGGGTGTGCCTCGCCGACCTCCTCCCAGCGCAGGGGTGCGGAGACGGGGGCGTGCGGGCGGGGCCGTACCGAATAGGCGGAGGCGATCGTGCGGTCGCGGGCCGTCTGGTTGTAGTCGAGGAAGATGCGCTCGCCCCGCTCCTCCTTCCACCACCTGATGGTCACGTGGTCCGGCATCCGGCGCTCCATCTCACGCCCGACCGCGATCGCGGCCCGCCGCACCTGGGTGAAGGTCCAGCGCGGTTCGATCGGCACGAAGACGTGCAGGCCGCGTCCGCCGGAGGTCTTGGGCCAGCCGCGCAGACCACCGAACTCCTCGAGCACCGACCGCAGTTCATGAGCCGCGCGCACGGCGTCGTCGTAGTCCGTGCCGGGCTGTGGATCGAGGTCGATGCGGAGTTCGTCGGGGCGGTCGACGTCGTCGCGGCGGACCGGCCAGGGGTGGAAGGTGAGGGTGCCGTACTGGGCGGCCCACAGGACGGCGGCCTCCTCGGTGGGGCACATCTCGTCGGCGCTGCGGCCGCTCGGGAAGGTGATGTGGGCGGTCGGGATCCAGTCGGGCATGTTCTTGGGCGCCCGCTTCTGGAAGAAGTTCTCGCCGGTCACACCGTCCGGGTAGCGCTCCAGGGTGGTGGGGCGGTCGCGCAGGGCGCGCAGGATGCCGGGGGCGACGGCCTGGTAGTAGCGGGCGAGGTCCAGCTTGGTGAAGCCGCGCTCCGGGAAGAAGATCTTGTCCGGGCTGGACAGCCGTACGGTCCGGCCGCCCGCCTCCAGTTCCACCGCGTCACCCATGCGAGCCACGGTAAGCGAGCCCGGCATATCAGGCATTTCGGGGCAGGCGCGTGCAGAATCGGACCATGGATCTGCCGGTGATGCCCCCCGTGAAGCCCATGCTCGCCAAGTCGGTGGCGAAGATCCCGCCGGACATGCACTACGAGGCGAAGTGGGACGGGTTCCGCGCCATCGTCTTCCGGGACAGGGCCGAGGTCGAGCTGGGCAGCCGTACCGGCAAGACGCTGACCAGGTACTTTCCGGAGCTGGTGGAGGCACTGCGGGAGCGGCTGCCCGAGCGCTGCGTGATGGACGGGGAGATCGTGATCGCGCGGGAGGGCCGACTCGACTTCGACGCGCTGACCGAGCGCATCCATCCGGCGGCCTCGCGGGTGCGGACGCTCGCCGAGCGGACGCCGGCCTCCTTCGTCGCCTTCGACCTGCTGGCCCTCCAGGACGAATCACTGCTGAACGTCCCGCTGACCGCCCGCAGGAAGCTGCTCACGACGGCTCTGTCCGGGGTGACGGCCCCGGTGCACCTCGCACCGGCGACCACGGACATCGACGTGGCCCGCCATTGGTTCGAGCAGTACGAGGGCGCGGGCCTGGACGGTGTCATCGCCAAGCCGCTCACCCTGCGCTATCTGCAGGACGAGCGTGCCATGTTCAAGATCAAGCACGAGCGCACGGCGGACGTGGTGGTGGCGGGCTACCGGCTCCACAAGAGCGGCCCCGTCGTCGGCTCCCTGCTGCTGGGGCTCCACGACGAGGCGGGCACCCTTCAGCACGTCGGCGTGTCCGCGGCCTTCCCCATGAAGCGGCGCGCCGAGCTGATCGACGAACTGGAGCCGCTGCGGATGGAGAACCCCTCCGGGCACCCCTGGGCGGCCTGGGCGGAGGCAGCCGCGCACGAGAGCGCCCGGCTGCCCGGGGCCCCGAGCCGCTGGTCGGGGAAGAAGGACCTGTCGTGGGTGCCGCTCAAGCCGGAGCGGGTGGCGGAGGTGGCGTACGACCACATGGAGAACGGCGTACGGTTCCGCCACACCGCCCGCTTCCGCCGCTGGCGGCCCGACCGGACGGCCTCCAGCTGCACGTACGCGCAGCTGGAGGAACCGGTGCGGTACGACCTGGACGAGATCCTGGGGTGACGCGCCGGGTCAGGGCCGCATCAGCACCTTGACCGCGCCCTCCTGCTTCTTCTGGAACATCTCGTACGCGTGCGCGGCGTCCGACAGCGGCACGTGATGGGTGGCGAAGTCGTCGACGCCGAGCGGGTCCTCGTCCGTCAGGTACGGGATGATCTCGTCGCTCCAGCGCCGCACGTTGGCCTGGCCCATCCGGATCTGGATCTGCTTGTCGAACATGGTGAGCATGGGGAGCGGGTCGGCCGTGCCGCCGTAGACGCCGGTCAGCGAGAGGGTGCCGCCGCGGCGGACCAGTTCGATGGCGGTGTGCAGGGCGGCGAGCCGGTCGATGCTGAAGCGCTCGGCGAACGGCCCGCTGAGCTTCCTGGGCAGCAGGGCCGAGGCGTTCTGGGCGAGCCGGGCGGCCGCGCTGCCGTGGGCCTCGGTGCCGACGGCGTCGATGACGGCGTCCGGGCCGCGTCCGTCGGTCTCGTCGCGGATCGCCTGGACCAGCTCCTTCTCGCTGTCGAAGCTCCTGAGGTCGTACGTCTCCACGCCCCGCGCACGGGCCCGCCGCAGCCGTTCGGTGACCAGGTCCACGCCGAAGACCCGCCCGGCGCCGCGCACCTGCGCGACCCGGCAGGCCATGTCGCCGATGGGGCCGAGACCGAGCACGGCGACGCTGCCGCCCTCGGGGATGTCCGCGTAGGCGACGGCCTGCCAAGCAGTGGGCAGTACGTCGGAGAGGTAGACGAAGCGGTCGTCCGGCGGGCCCTCGGGAACCTTGATCGGTCCGAACTGGGCCTGCGGGACCCGCAGGTACTCGGCCTGGGCGCCCGGTACGGCGCCGTAGAGCCGGGTGTAGCCGAACAGGGCGGCGCCCATGCCCTCGCTGCTGACCTGGGTGGTCTCGCACTGGGTCGGCAGCCCGGTCATGCACATCCAGCAGTTGCCGCAGGCGATCTGGAAGGGCACGACGACCCGGTCGCCCACCGCGAGGTCCGGCACCCCGGCGCCGACCTCCTCGACGATGCCCATGGGTTCATGGCCGAGGATGCCACCCGGCGTCATGAACGGGGTGAGCACCTCGTAGAGATGCAGGTCGGAGCCGCACAATCCGGTCGAGGTGATCCGGATGACCGCGTCCGTCGGTTCCTTGATCTTCGGATCGGGCACCTCCTCCACCCGTACGTCCCGCTTGCCCTGCCAGGTCACAGCCTTCATCGCCGGGCACTCCCTCCGTCACCTCGCGTGTCGGTCCTGGGTAGGCGCCCCGGGTACCCGGGGCGCCTCCGCCGAACCACGATCCAGGGCCGATCGGCGTACTCGACGCGACTAATCAGAAACGGACGGGTATGGCCACCAATGAACTTATAAGCGCACAATCAAAGACACGAGACGGGTGGGCATGGTGGGCATGGCGGATACGGAACACAGGGGGCGCGCGCGACGCGCCCGTACGGCGGCGGCACTGCTGACCGCCGCCGGTCTCTTCGCCGCGGGCTGCACGGGGCACGGCACACCCCGTGCCCCCGCCGACGACGGACGCGGACAGTTCCGCACGGATCAACCGAGCCCTTCACCATCGAACACACCGGAACCGAGCGAGGAGGCCGACGGTCCCTCCGTGCTCGCCGTGAAGATCGACAACGTGCGGGCGGCCCGCCCGCAGACCGGCATCGACTCCGCCGACGTCGTCTACGCCGAGCAGGTCGAGGGCGGGCTCAGCCGGCTCATGGCGGTGTATGCGACCAAGCTGCCGAAGGCCGTCGGCCCGGTGCGCAGCGCCCGCGAGTCGGACCTGGAGCTGCTGCGGCAGTTCGACGACCCGACGCTCGCCTTCTCCGGCGCCCAGGGCAAGCTGATGCCCCTCATCAACGGGGCGCCACTGGTCCCCCAGACCCCCGAGAAGGCGACCCGCGCCTACTTCCGCGGTCCCGACAAGGTCTCCCCGCACAACCTCTTCCTGCGTCCGAAGCGCCTGGTGCCGGCCACGCCGGGCGCCGCCGCGCTGACGACCGGCTTCACTTACGGCCCCGCGCCCGCCGGCGGCACCGAGGACACCTCGGAGACGGTCCGCTTCCCGGCCGCCCGTTTCACCTTCACCTGGTCGCAGAGCCGCGCACGCTGGCTGGTCTCGATGGACGGCACCCCCGACGTGACGTCCGACGGAAAGCGGCTGGCCCCGGCCACGGTCGTCGTGCAGTACGTGAAGGTGCGCAAGTCCGCCTTTCACGACTTCCTCGGCAACAACACGCCGTACACGGTGACGGTGGGCTCGGGCAGGGCGAAGGTGCTGCGCGACGGCCGCGCGTACGACGTGAACTGGAAGCGGGCGACGGCCACGGACGGTACGGAGTTCACCACCAAGGACGGCTCCCGGGTGAACTTCGCCAAGGGCCAGGTGTGGATCGTCTTCGCGAAGGCGTGATCAGGGCTGGGTGACGAGGGGTTCGGCGGGATTGCGGAGCCCCTCCGCCGCGTCCGCGACCCGGCGGATCAGCTCGAAGAACTGGCCCTGTTCCGCGGCGGAGAGCGGGCCCAGGAAGACCTGGTTCATCCGGGCGGTGCGCACGGTCAGCTTGCGGTGGGTGCGCACCCCGTCGTCGGTCAGGCGCAGCAGGAAGCGGCGGCCGTCCTGGGGGTCGCGGACCTTGTCGAGCAGTCCGCGCCTGCCGAGCCGGCTGATGACCTCGGCGATGGTGGACCGGTCGAGACCCACCCGCTCGCCCACCGTGCGCTGGTCGAGCCCCGGTTCGGCGACCAGTGCGTTCAGGACCGCGAACTGCGGCGAGGTGATCTCCTCGGAGACCATCGTGTTCCAGAGCAGGTAGTGCGCCTGCTGGAGCCGCCGGGCGAGGTGCCCGGGGTGGGTGGTGAGGTCCACCGCGGCCATGTGCGCTCCCGAGTCATTTGGTTGGTGCACTGAAGAGTAGTGAGCCTTGACGCCAGGCTGCCACAGTGGCAGCTTAAGAGAAACCCGGCTGAAATAGTCAGTGCACTGAGCGATTGACGTCCTCGAACGCTAGCGAAACACAGGAATCACCATGACTCTCACCCAGCACGACATCGACCGGGAAATCGCCGCCGAGCACGCCGCCTACGAGAAGCGGCTCGCGGACGGCGCTCCCGTCGAGCACCAGCCGCGCCGCGACTACGCGCCCTACCGGTCCTCCGTGCTGCGACACCCCGAACAGCCGCCGATCAGCATCGACGTGTCCAAGGACCCGGAGCTGGTGGAGCTGCGGTCGCCCGCCTTCGGGGAACGGGACATCACCGAGATCGACAACGACCTGACCCGGCAGCACACCGGGGAGCCGATCGGTGAGCGGATCACCGTCGAGGGGCGGCTCCTGGACCGCAACGGCCGTCCGCTGCGCGGGCAGCTGGTGGAGATCTGGCAGGCGAACTCGGCCGGCCGCTACGCCCACCAGCGCGAGCAGCACGACGCCCCACTGGACCCGAACTTCACGGGCGTCGGCCGCACGCTGACCGACGACAGCGGCTTCTACCGCTTCACCACCGTCCAGCCGGGCCCGTACCCGTGGCGCCAGCACGTCAACGCCTGGCGGCCGGCCCACATCCACTTCTCGATCTTCGGCACGGCGTTCACCCAGCGGCTCGTGACGCAGATGTACTTCCCGAGCGACCCGCTGTTCCCGTACGACCCGATCATCCAGTCCGTGACGGACGACGCGGCCCGCCAGCGGCTCGTCGCGACGTACGACCACGGCCTGTCCGTTCCGGAGTTCTCGATGGGCTACCACTGGGACATCGTGCTCGACGGACCGCAGGCCACCTGGATCGAAGAAGGACGCTGACCAGCCATGACGAAGATCGACCCGAGCCGTCCGGAGACCGTGCTGCCGACCCCGTCGCACACCGTCGGTCCCTTCTACGGCCACGCCCTGCCCTTCCCCGGCGGCGGCGACATCGCGCCCATCGGCCACCCGGACACCATCGTGCTCCAGGGCTACCTCACGGACGGCGAGGGCAACCCGCTGCCGGACGCCTTCGTGGAGCTGTGGAGCGCCGACCCCGACGGCAACGTCCCGCAGGTCGACGGCTCGATCCGGCGCGACCCCGCGAGCGGTGGCTACCTTGGCCGCAACGGAGTGGAGTTCACCGGCTGGGGCCGCATCCAGACCGACGCCAACGGCCACTGGACCGCACGGACACTGCGGCCGGGCGCGCGCGGCCAGAGCGCGCCGTACATCAGCGTGTGCGTCTTCGCGCGCGGGCTGCTGGTGCACCTGTACACCCGGATCTACCTGCCGGGCGACGAGGCGGCCCTGACCGCAGACCCGCTGCTGGCCCGGGTACCGGCGGAGCGGCGCGACACGCTGATCGCGCGTGAGCAGGGCGATGGCACCTACCGTTTCGACATCCGCCTTCAGGGCGAAGGCGAAACGGTCTTCCTGGAGTTCCAGTGACGTCTCCCGATCCGGACACCGGCCTGCTCGCCCCCGGGTGGGCAGGTTCCCCCGCCGCCTCCGCGACCGCCGACGGCGCCTACCTCCAGGCGCTGCTGGACGCGGAGGCGGCACTGACCCGGGTCCAGGCCCGTCTGGGTCTCGCCCCGGCGGGGGCGGCCGACGCGGTGACCGAGGCGGCCCACGCGGACCGCTTCGACGTACGATCCCTCGCCGACCGTGCGCGCGGCGGCGGCAACCCCGTCATCCCCCTGGTCGCCGACCTCACCGAGGCGGTCGGCGAGGAGTACGGCCCGTACGTCCACCGGGGCGCCACCAGCCAGGACATCCTGGACACGGCGACGATGCTGGTGGCGGCGCGCACGCTCGACCTCTTGCTGGCGGACCTCGACCGCGTCCAGCGGGCTTTGGCCCGGCTGGCCGCCGAGCACCGGGACACCGCGATGCCGGGACGGACGCTGACCCAGCACGCCGTGCCGACGACATTCGGTCTGAAGGCGGCCGGGTGGCGGGCGCTGGTGCTGGACGCCCGGGACCGGGTCGCAACCGTACGGGACTCCCTGCCCGCCCAACTCGGCGGCGCCGCCGGGACATTGGCCGCCTTCACGGTCTACGGCACCGAGGACGCCCAGGCCCTCACGGCGGCCTTCGCCGCGGAACTCGGCCTCCGGGCTCCGCTGCTCCCCTGGCACACCCTGCGCACCCCGATCGCCGACCTCGCCGGATGTCTCGCCTTCACCGCCGGAGCGCTGGGCAAGATCGCCGCGGACGCCCTCGTGCTCGGCCGTACCGAGATCGCCGAAATCGCGGAGGGCAGCGGAGGCGGTTCCTCGGCCATGCCGCACAAGGCGAACCCCGTACGGTCCACGCTGATCGCCGCCGCCGCCCGACGCGCCCCGCAGCTCGCGGCCACGCTGTACGGCTCGCTCACCGCAGAGGACGAGCGGCCGGCCGGTGCCTGGCACGCCGAGTGGGAGCCGCTCAGGGACCTGCTGCGGCTGGTCGGCGGAGCCGCCCGGGACGCCGCCGAACTGACCGAGGGGCTGCGGGTCCACGCCGACACCATGCGGGAACACCTCGATCTCACCCACGGGTTGATCGTCTCCGAGCGGCTGTCCGCCGAGCTGGCACCCGTGCTGGGCCGGGCCCGTGCCAAGGCGTTGCTGACGGACCTCGCCAAACGGACGTACGCCGAAGACCCCTCCCTCGGTGAACTCCTCGCACGCGAGCCCGAGTTGAAAAACGTCGACCTCGGCGCACTCACCGATCCCGCCCGCTACACCGGCTCCGCCGGAGCCCTCACCGACCGTGCTCTGGAGCGACCTTGACCGAGAAACTCCTCAACCACCGTGCCGAGGGCCCCGCTTCTGCTCCTCCGCTGCTGCTCGGGCCGTCGCTCGGGACGTCGTACGCCCTGTGGGACAAGGTGGCGCCCGAACTGTCCATCAGCCACCGGGTGGTCCGCTGGGACCTGCCCGGGCACGGCGGTTCGGCGGCCGGTCTGATCGGTCCCGGCGCCACCGTGGGCGACCTCGCCGACCTGGTGCTGGCGCTCGCCGACTCGCTCGGCATCGAGCGGTTCGGGTACGCGGGGGTGTCGCTCGGCGGTGCGGTCGGTCTGCACCTGGCCGTACATCACCCGGACCGCGTCGAGCCGCTGGCGGTGATCTGCTCCTCGGCCCATTTCGACGGCAGCAAGCCGTGGCAGGAGCGGGCCGAGCGGGTCCGCCGGGAGGGGCTGCAGTGGCTGCTGGAGAGCGCGAACTCCCGTTGGTTCGCGGGCGACTTCAGCGTTCCGGAACTGATCCGCGACCACGCCGAGGCCGATCCGTCGGCGTACGCCGCCTGCTGTGACGCCCTGGCCTCCTTCGACCTGCGCGACCGGCTGGCCGAGATCTCCGCGCCGACCCTGCTGATCGCCGGCCGGCAGGACCCGGCGACCCCGCCGCCCCATCTGCGGGAGATCGCCGACGCGGTGCCGCGCGCCACGCTCGTCGAACTCCCGGGAGCATCGCACCTGGCACCGGCCCAGTGCCCGGAAGCCGTCCTCACCGGCCTGCGCGCACACCTCGGCGGGGGTGCCAAGCGGGGCATGGAGGTGCGGCGCGAGGTGCTCGGGGACACGCACGTGGACCGGGCACAGGCCCGGCAGACCCCCTTCACCGCGCGCTTCCAGGACTTCATCTCACGGTACGCGTGGGGCGAGATCTGGACCGACCCGACGCTCAGCCGCCGCGAGCGCAGCATGATCACACTGACGGCGCTGGTCGCCCACGGCCACTACGACGAACTGGCCATGCATGTGCGCGCGGCGCGGCGCAACGGGCTCACGCCGGAGGAGATCGGGGCCGTACTGCTCCAGACGGCCGTCTACTGCGGGGTACCGGCGGCGAACTCCGCGTTCGCCACGGCCCAGCGGGTGCTCGCCGAAGAAGAAGGGTGACCCCAGCAGTAGCAGCTTCCACAGCAGCGGATGCTCCCCTCGTGTGCCTACGGTGGGAGCATGTCCACGATTCTGATCACCGGTGCCACCTCCGGTCTCGGCCGCTACGTCGCCTTCGAACTGGTCCGCTCCGGCCACACCGTCCTCGCCCACGGCCGTGACCCGGGCCGCACCGGGAGCCTGGTGGCGGAGCTGCGGTCCGAGGGGCAGGCCGAGGGCTTCGTGGCCGACCTGGCGTCCCTGGCCCAGGTGCGTGATCTGGGCGCGAGGGTCGCCGAGGCCCACCCCGGGCTGGATGTCCTGATCAACAATGCGGGCGCGGGCGCGGGTTCGCCCGGCTCGGGCCGGGAGGTGAGCGCCGACGGTCACGAACTGCGCCTGGCGGTCAACTACTTGGCGCCCGTCGCCCTGACGCGTGCCCTGCTGCCGACGCTCACGGCGAACACCCCGTCCCGGATTGTCAACGTCGGTTCGGTGGGGCAGGAGCCGGTCGCCCTCGACGACCCGGAGTTCACCCGCGGCTATGCCGGCTTCGCCGCGTACTGTCGCGCCAAGTTCGCCCTGGCGGCCCACACCTTCAGCCTGGCCGAGGAGTTGGCGGACACGGGCGTCGCGGTGAACGTCCTCCACCCGGCGACGTTCATGGACACGGCGATGGTCCGAGAGGGCGGGGTGGCCCCGTGGTCCACGGTGGCCGACGGCGCTCCCGGAGTCCTGGCCCTGGCCACCCAGGACGTGGGCACGGGCCGCTTTTTCGACGGGACGAGTCCGGCGCGGGCGCACGAGGATACGTACGACAGGGACGTACAGAAGCGCCTGGCTGCGCTGACGGACCAACTGCTCGCGCTGTAGTGCCCGGACGAACGACTCACATGGTCACCGCAACCCACGCCCCGTCTCCAGCACCTCCCGGGCCTGCGCCACCAACCCGTCCGCCCCGCACGAACGCGCCAGCGCCAAGCCCCGATTGAGTTCGGCCACGGACCGCGCCGCGATGCCGTACTCCACCCGGGCCGCCGCGTGCTCGTACTGGCAGGGAGAGGCCTCCAGATAGGCCACCGCCTGCGCGGCGAGCCGCACCGCTCGCTGCCCGGTCTCCAGCGCGGCGGCACACCGCAACGCCTCGCCGATGGCCGTGTCCGTACCGAGCCGCTCGGCATGCCGCCGGACATCCGTGGCCAGCTGAGCGGCCCGCACCGGGTCCTCACCGGCGAGCGCCCGGGCGAGATCGACAGCCCATGGCACCAGCACCGGGTTGTGATGCCCCCGCACGGCCGCCGCCTTCTCCGCGGCGTCCAGTTCGTTGATGCCGTCCTTGGTCCGGCCGACGGCCAGCAGCAGCCGTCCCCGCACCGACCGGGGATCGGGCAGCACGATCGTGGACGGATACGGCGGCGTGAACCCGTACTGCTCGGCGATCGCCCATGCCTCCTCGACATGCCCGCGCGCGAGCAGCGTGTCGACGAGGTTGCAGGTCGCCGACCAGTACAGCGGCAGCCCTCGTCCCACCCGCTCGGCGAGCCGGAGCGACTCGCGCAGGGAGGTCTCCGCCTCCCGGAGCCGTCCTCGCCGGCGGTGGGCGAGGCCGACGTAGGCATGGGCGAGCGCGAGGTGGCCGCCGCTCCAGCCGGCCGACTCGTAGGTGCGCAGGGCGTCGGTGTACAGGGCCTCGGCGCGATCGAGCCGGTCCGTGAAGACGTACGCGCTGGCGAGCATCAGCGGCAGTTCGAGGCCCCACTCGGTGTCGGTCCAGCCGAGTCCGGGTGCGAGGCGGCCGTTGACGAGGGCGCGGTCACACGCTTCGGCGATCTCCTCGGCGCTCTCGCCGCGGGCCATCGCGTCGAATCCCCGCAGGATGAGCAGGGCCCGCTCGGAGTTGTCACGGCCCGCACAGGTGGCGGCCAGGGCGGCGAGGCGCTCGGAGCGCGCCGGGGAGGTGGCCTCGCCCGGGTAGAGCCCCTCCCAGGTGTACTACACGGCTTGCAGGCGGAGTCTGGCAGGGCCTTCCTCGTGCCGGGCGGCCTCCGCCTCGACCGTGCGGACCGCCTCCTCCAGCTGGTTGTTGTGCATGAGGGCCTGGGAGAGACGGACGACGGCGTCCACCCGGGCGGAGCCTTCCAGGCCGGGCATGGCGAGCGCGGTCTGGAGGTGGCCGATGGTCTTGGCGGGGGCGGTCAGGAGGGTGGCGCAGCCGAGTTCGAAGAGCACACGCGCGTGGACCTCGGGTGGCGGGGGCTCCACCAGGGCGCGCTCCAGACAGCGGCGGGCCGCGTCGGGGGCGCCGACGAGGAGGTGCTCGCGGGCGGCCTCACGCAGTTGCTCGACGAGTTCCTCGTCGTCGTCCGGGTGGACCTGGAGCAGGTGCCGGGAGGCGGCCGCGGCGCCCAGCCCGGAGTCGGTGACGAGCTGTGCGGCGATGCCGTGCATGGCGGTGCGCAGGGCGTCGGGGATGGAGTCGTAGACGGCGGTGGCGATCAGCGGGTGGACGAACTCCAGCTCGCCGTCCTCCGTCCCGGAGTCGGTGAGGATACGGGCGTCGCGCAGCAGTTCGGCGCAGAGCGCCGCCTTCTCCGGCTTCAGGGTGGCGAGCCGGGCCGCCAGGCCGACGGAGATGTCGGACCCGAGGATCGCGGCCGCCCAGGCGAACCGGGTGGCGTCGATGCCGAGTTCCTCGAGGCGGGAGACGAGGCCGCCGCCGCGGGCCGAGCGGTTCAGCTCCCGCAGTTCGTTCGCCGAGCCCTCGCCGGGCTCCATCCCGCTGTCCCGGACCTTGGCGAGGAGTTCGACGGTCTCGTACGGGTTGCCGCCGGTGACGGCCCACACCTCGCGGCAGAACGGGGCGTCGGCGTGCTCACCCAGGGTGGCGCGGGTGAGTCCCGCGGCGGCGTCCGGGGTGAGGGCGCTGAGGTTGGTGACGGGGCCGCCCGCGGCGGAGGCCACCGTCTCCAGGAGGCGGGCGCTCTCGGCGGTGGCCTCGCCGGGGCGGCGCGCCACCACGACCAGGACGGACAGGTCGTCCAGGCGCTCGACGAAGGCGGCGAGCCAGCGCAGGGTCTCCTGGTCGGCCCAGTGGGCGTCGTCGACCATCAGCACCAGCGGCCAGTCCCGGCGGGCCAGCCGGCGCACCGCGGCGACCAGTCCGTCGCACACGCCCTGCGGGTCGGCCTGCCGCTCCCCCGGGTCCGCGATGCCGAGAGCGGGGCCGGCGATGTCGTACCAGTCGCCGAGGTACTCGCGGGCCTCCTCGGGCATCAGCGACACCAGGGCGGGCTGGAGCAGTTGTCGTACGACGTTGAAGGGGACGGACCTGAGGGTCTCGCCGCCGCGGGCCGACCAGACCGTGCAGCCGCGTGCCTCGGCGATACGGCGGGTCTCGGCCAGCAGGGCGGTCTTGCCGTAGCCCGCCTCGCCGCGGATCACCAGCACGCTGCCCGAGGATGTGCGGCCCGCGCACAGGGAGTCCACCACCCGTTCGACGGCGGCGAGTTCCTCGTCGCGCTCCCACAGCGAGGCCGGGGCGGCCGCAACCGGCCGTACCTCCGTCATCCCGCTACCTCCCCAAGTCGCCCGAACGACGTACAGATCTCGAGCGTAGCCGTCCGGGTGCGGAAGCGGAGGGCGGTCGGAGCAGCTCTTGCCTTCACGGGTGACCTCGGGTACGGGCAGGCGACGCGGCCTGCCCGTGACCTGCCGTCAACAAAGCTGACCATCAGTCAGTCATCCCTGTCGGGCGAGATGCGCGGGATCGGCCGGCGCCCCTCTCATCCCTCTTTCACCGAGGGCTCATACGGTGGGGGCATGACGCAGGAGACTCCCCCCGGGTGGTACCCCGATCCCGGGCAGACAAGTGACGGTCCCGCCACCGAGCGCTGGTGGGACGGCAAGGCGTGGACGGAGCGGACCCGGCCCGCCGGATCGGCCGCCGCATGGGGTCCTCCGGAACAGGTCGCGAGCCCGGGGGCCCCCGGAGCCTACCCGGCCTATCCGACGTATCCCTCGCAGCCGCCCGCCGGGTCGCGGCGCGGCCGTATCGGCATAGCCGTCGCGGTGGCCGTCGTGGTCCTGGCGAGCATCGGCGTGGGTGTGTACGCGCTGGCCGACAACGGCAACGGCGGCGGCACGGCCGACTCGCAGGGGCCGGGGGGCCAGGGCGGGCCCGGCGGCACCGGGGGTCAGGGCGGACCGTTCGGCGGCAACGGAGGGTCCGGCGGCTCCGGTGGCAGCGGGGGTTCCGGGGGCGCGTCGCCCTCGCCGCAGGAGTCCGAGGCGCCGAAGATCGAGAGCGGTTCGGTGACCGACTCGATCGACGGGATCAGCCTGCCCATCCCGCAGGACTGGTACGGCCAGGAGATCTCGGTCGGCGCGTCCGTCACCTCGAACGACTCCTACGCCTGCCCCGGCGACACCGCCGAGAAGTGCACGAAGGGCGGTGCCTACTCGGCGCCCGCCCTGGCGCTGGGCACCAAGGGCAGCACGGCCGAGCAGGTCGCCAAGGCCGACATCGAGGCGAACGCCGAGCAGTCCTACGGCGGCAAGACCTACGGCTCGATCACCTCGCACGACGTCCTCGCCTCCGAGGCGGTGACCGTGGCGGGGCAGAAGGGCTACAAGGTCCGCTGGAAGGCGGTCACCAGCAAGGGCTCCGACGGCTATGTCGAGTCGCTGGCCTTCCCGTCCCCGGCGAACCCGCAGCAGATCGTCGTGGTGCGGTTCGGTGTAGACGTCGAAGAGGGCCAGACCGTGATCGACGACATCACCAAGGGGATCGAGGTGTCGAAGGGCGGCGGCAGCGGCCAGGACGTCTGACGGCCGGTCCCGGACACCGGTCGGCCGGGTGGGGCGCCTCTCCGCTCGAGAGGAACCCCACGCGGCCGGGGGTGCGCGCCGCCCCCGTCCCCACGGTGCGGCGCGAGCAGGTCACCGTCCCGTCATCCCGTGGACGGCGGCCTGGGTCTCAGGTCAGTCCGAGTGCCGGCAGTATGACCGCCTCCACGAAGCGGACCAGGTAGTCCGGGTCGGCGTACTCCCCGTCGATGACGGGCCGGGCGCGGATGACGCCGAACATCTGGGCCGGGATGTACTCCAGCGCCGGGTGTCCGGCGGCGATCTCACCCCGGTCGACCCCACGCTGGAGGATGTGCCTCAGTGCGGCGATCTCCGGGTCGATGAGCGCCTCACGCAGGGCCTGCGCGAGCTCCGCGTCCTGTGTGACGGCGTGGCCGAGCGCCTGGAGGAGCTTGGTGTCGTGCATCGACCACCGGCCCGCGGCCCGGGCGGCCTCGCGCAGATCGTCGGCGAGCGATCCGGTGTCGATCCCGTCGAACTTCGACCTGCGGCGGGAGCGCAGGGCGGCCACCACGAACTGGGGCTTGGTCTTCCACTGCCGGTAGAGGGTGGACTTGCTGCAGCGGGTGCTGCTGGCGACGCCCTCCATGGTCACGGCGTCATATCCGCATTCACGGATCTGTTCGAGCACAGCGTCGAAGAACTCCTGCTCACGCTCGGGCGTGATCTTGGAGCGGCGCGAGGCGGCGACCGTCTCCGGTCCGTCCGCGGCCTGCGACGTCATCAGCTCATCCCCTCATTCGCCTCGGCGGCCGGCCTGCTTCGAGGCCGCCGCGTTTCATTCCCGGATTCCAGTGTGTCGTATGTCTATCGATACGCCAGTGTACCGGTACCCGGTCGTATCGGTACACTGGCGTATCGGTACGAGGTCGTATCGATGAGTTTCGGAATCAGGACGAGTCACCAACTTGTTCAGATTTCAGTAGCCGCACCACCATCAGCGAAGGGGCCGGGGGATGAATGCCCTCACCGAGCCTGCAGAAGCGAAGCCGAGCGCCACAGCGCGGCCGCCGCTCGTCCGTGAGCTCCTGCTCGTCGTAGGACTCTTCCTCGTCTACAAGTTCGGCCGGCAACTGGTCACGGGCCACACCACCGAGGCCTACCACAACGCCGGCCGCGTGTGGCACTGGGAACGCGTCCTGGATCTGCCCGGAGAGGGCTCGGTGCAGTCGCTGCTGCTGCACGGCGACACCCTCGCGCACCTCGCGAACACCTACTACGCGACCGTCCACTTCCCGGCCACGGTCGCCTTCCTGGTCTGGCTGTACCTCAGGCGCCCCGCCCACTACATCTGGGCCCGCCGCGTCCTCGCCCTGCTCACCGGCGCCGCCCTGGTGCTGCACCTCGTCTTCCCGCTGGCCCCGCCGCGGATGCTCGCGGCGGCCGGCCTGGTCGACACCGCGAAGGTCTACGGCCCCTCCGTGTACGGCCCGCCGCAGACGGACACCCTCTCCAACCAGTTCGCGGCGATGCCCTCGCTGCACTTCGGCTGGGCCCTGATGGTGGCGATCGGCCTGATCGTGGCCACCCGCTCGCGCTGGCGCTGGCTGTGGCTGCTGCACCCGCTGGTGACCCTGGTGGTGATCGTCGGGACGGCGAACCACTACTGGATGGACGCGGTCGTGGCGACGGCCCTGCTCGGCATCGCCCTCGCGGTCATTCGCCCCCGGACTTCGTCCGGCGGGAGCCCCATCTCGCTTCGCTCGCCGCACCGGACGGCCACCACTGCGGGCCGGGCGCAGGAGAAGCTCGGCCCGGCCGACCCCAACGAGAACGTCCTGGTCGGAGCTGGCCGATGAACGCCACCCTGCTCGCCCTCGCCCTCTCCCTGCTCTCCTCTGTCGCTTACGCGGCCGCCGCCGTCGCCCAGGAGCGCCTCGCCTCCCGCAACCCCGGCTCGGGTGTGCTGCGGATGCTGAGCTCGGGCGCCTGGTGGGGGTCGGTCGCGCTCAACGCGGCGGCCGCCCTGCTGCACGTCGTCGCCCTCAAGTACGGCCCCCTGACCGTGGTCCAGCCGCTCGGCGCCCTCACTCTGGTCGCCGCGGTGCCGCTGGGCGCGCGGATCGCGGGGCGCCGGGTCAGCGCGACGGAGTGGCGCGGCACGGCGTACACGCTGGCCGGCCTCGCCGCGATCCTCGTGGTGGCGTCGGGGTCCGCGCCCGGAAAGGTGCTGAGCACGTCCGAGGCGGTGGCGGTGGCGGCGGTGACGGCGGCCCTGATCGGTCTGCTGGCCCGTCCCGGCGCCCGGCCCGGAATACGGCACGCGTCGGCGTCGGGGGTCGCCTCGGGGGTGGCCTCCGCGCTCACCCAGACCGTGACGGTGGCCGCGACGGACCGTTCCGAGTCACTGCTCAGCGTCCAGGTGATCGGCGTGGCCCTGCTCGTGGCGGCCTTCGCCGCGGGGGGACTCCTGCTCTCCCAGACCGCCTACCGTGACGGCCTGGGCGCCCCGCTGGCGGTGGTGACCCTGGCCAACCCGGTGGCCGCCGCGGTGATCGGCCTCTCCCTGCTGGGCGAGAGCCTGCGGGGCGGCGCGGCCGGTGTGCTGCTCGCACTGGCGGGAGCGGGCCTGGCGGCATGGGGTGTGGTGCTGCTGACCCGGATGTCCCCGGTGCCGGTGGACGACGACCACCCGGTGGCGGCGGTACTGGCACTGGAGCCGTCGACGGCGTCCGTGGAACCGGCGCTGCGGGAGAAGCGTGTGCCCCGGCAGCCGGAGCCGGGGCACCTCACACCGCTGTAGGGACGCTCAGCCGAACCCGCGGGCGTCCTGCTTCAGCGCCGTGTCGACCGTCAGCGCGGTGGCGACGACCAGGCTCAGCAGCGGCTCGGGCAGCTGGTAGTGGATCTGCAGCACGTAGTTGTCCGCGGTCGTGAACATCGTCTTGGCGAGCCCCTCCCACGTCTTCGTGATCCGGGCCACCTCGTTCTCGGTGTGGTCGACGATCGCGAAGTTCCAGGCCCGCCAGTTCTCCGCCTTGATCGCGCCGACCTTCTGCCCGTTCACCATCATCGCGAAGTTGATCTTCCCGATCATGTTCTGCTGGACGATCTCACCGACCGGCGAACCGTCCGGACGCTCCACGATCACCCGCGACTTGAAGATCTTCCCCGGCCGGGTCAGCAGCATGACCGGCTGCCCGTGGGCGTCGCGGATCTCCAGCCTGATCTTCATGAACTGGTCGATGCTCCAGAGGAACCGCACGATCTTCCGGAAGGCGCTCTGCCCGACCTGGGTGACGGAGCCGACCTGATTGCCGTTCTGATCCATGACCTTGTACTCGTTGGTCAGCTCGATCAGTTTGGCCTTCTGGTTGACCACGAGCACCGGCTCGGAGAACAGCGTGCCGCCGCCGGGCCCGCCCGCGGTGACCCCGGCCTGCTGCTGCACCTGACGCTGCACGCGCGGGTCGGGACCGGCCGACTGCTGAGGTATCTGCGGTGCCTGCTGGACCGGCGGGGCCTGCACGGCCTGAGCCTGGGCCTGCCCCGCCCCCTGCTGGTCCTGGTGCGTGTGCTGCGTCCACTGCGCCCCGTCCCAGTAACGGAGCGTCTGGGACGCTCCGTGCGGATCGGGGTACCAGCCTGCAGGTGTGTTCGAATGCGTGGTCACCGGGGCACACTACCCCGGGACCACGGCGATCCGGCCAGGTGAACGACCGCTCCCGCGGCGGCTTTACCTGGTGATTACGGCCGGATCGCTCACTCCGGTGCGCCCGTTCTCGACATGTCCGGCGAATCGCCTCAGGAACGCCGGATCGGCGTCGGAGGTGACCGTGAGGTCGTACCAGCGCCGGCTCCTGGCGAGGCGGAAGGTGTGCCGGGCGGTGGCACCGGCCCGCACGGTGAAGGTCCTCGCGGGGTCCCCGTAGCCGCTCACGACCTTCAGACGGACCGTGCCGGAGCCCTTGTTGGTGAACGTCAGCTCGACGTCGTCACCTTCGTGGCGGGCGGTGACCTCGGGACCGGCGGTCCCGTTCGGCCCCTTGAAGACGCGCAGGAAACCGGCCGGGCCGTGCACCGTCAGGTCGTACGACCCCTTCGAGTACGCCGAGTTCCAGGTGTCCGAGACGGTCTTGCCGGCCTCGGTGGTGTAGCTCCAGGGCCCGTCGGTGCGGTTGCCGGAGGTCACCAGGAAGGCGGCGCCCGCCTTGGCCCCGGAGGCGAAGGCCAGCGTGAACCTGCCGCGCGCCGCGTCCACCGAACCGTCCACGTGCGGGGCGTACTTCAGCGGGCGGGCGGGGCGCAGTCCGCGCTCCTGCTTCGGCAGGGCGCCGACGACGGGCGGCACCGGCACGTAGTCGGGGTGGCGCTCGCGGTCCGGCGGCTCGTAGCCGTCGGTGTCCGGGAGGGCGACCGGCTTGGTGTCCTTGCGGGAGAAGTCGAAGGCGGAGGTCAGGTCGCCGCAGACCGCGCGCCGCCAGGGCGAGATGTTGGGCTCGTGGACGCCGAAGCGGGTCTCCAGGAAGCGGATGACCGAGGTGTGGTCGAGTGTCTCGGAGCAGACGTAACCGCCCTTGCTCCAGGGCGAGACGACGAGCATGGGCACACGCTGGCCGAGGCCGTAGGGGCCGGCCGGGTGGCTGCTGTCGCCCTTGAACAGGTCGGGAGCGGGGTCGACCGTGGACTTGCCCTGGGCGGCCGAGCCGGGCGGGAAGGCGGGGACCACGTGGTCGAAGAAGCCGTCGTTCTCGTCGTACGTGATGAACAGGGCGGTCTTCGCCCACACCGCGGGATCCGAGGTGAGCGCGTCCAGGACCTGGGCGATGTACCAGGCGCCGTAGTTCGCGGGCCAGTTGGGGTGCTCGGTGAAGGCCTCGGGAGCGACGATCCAGGAGACCTGGGGCAGCTTTCCGCCCTTCACGTCGGCCTTCAGCTGGTCGAAGTAGCCCTCGCCCTTGGTGTAGTCCGTGCCGGTGCGGGCCTTGTCGTACAGCGGGTCGCCGGGCTTGGCGTTCCGGTACTGGTTGAAGTAGAGCAGCGAGTTGTCGCCGTAGTTGCCTCGGTAGGCATCCGGGATCCAGCCCCAGGAGCCGTTCGCGTCGAGGCCGTCGCCGACGTCCTGGTAGATCTTCCAGGAGACGCCGGCCTTCTCCAGACGCTCGGGGTAGGTCGTCCAGCCGTAGCCGATCTCGTCGTTGCCGAGGACCGGGCCGCCGCCCTGGCCGTCGTTGCCCGTGTAACCCGTCCACAGGTAGTAGCGGTTCGGGTCGGTCGAGCCGATGAACGAGCAGTGGTAGGCGTCGCAGATGGTGAACGAGTCGGCCAGGGCGTAGTGGAACGGGATGTCCTCGCGGGTCAGGTACGCCATGGTCGTGGAGCCCTTGTTCGGGACCCATTTGTCGTACTTGCCCCCGTTGAAGGCGGCATGTCCGTCGTTCCAGCCGTGCGGGAGGTCCTGGATGAACTGCAGGCCCAGATCGTCGGCGTCGGGGCGGAACGGCAGGACGTCCTTGCCCGTCGCGTCCGCCTGGTGCCAGACGGATTTGCCGTTCTGCAGGGTCACCGGGCGCGGGTCGCCGAAACCGCGCACACCTCTGAGCGAGCCGAAGTAGTGATCGAAGGACCGGTTCTCCTGCATCAGGACGACGACGTGTTCGACGTCCCGGATCGTCCCCGTGCGGTGATGGGCCGGAAGCGCGGCGGCGCGCTGGATGCTGTTCGACAGGGCGGTGAAGGCCGTGGTGGCACCCGCGAGTTGGAGGAATCTGCGCCGGTTGACATCGGACATGGGTGTGGGACCTCTCAATCCTGCGCACCGATGACCGGAACGTGACGGAAGGTGCGCGCAGCGAGTGTTCCAAGTGCAACAAACGTCAGGGAAGGGTCCGGTGGCGCTGATGTGAAAGTCGCGGGTACGGGAGGTGTGCCGGACCTCGATCGGGGGATGGTCGCGATCATGACAGAGACGCCACCTCCGGACGTGCTGCCCACAGGACGACCCGCACGGCAGCTTCTCGCCGCCTCCGTGGGCAATGCCGTGGAGTGGTACGACTGGTACGCCTACACGTTTCTGGCCACCTACATCGCCGGCGCGGTCTTCCCCAAGGGCGCGGACAACTCGCTGGTGCCGCTGCTGTCGACGTTCGCGGTGTTCGCCGTCGGGTTCTTCATGCGGCCGGTCGGCGGGCTGCTGATGGGGGCGATCGCGGACCGGCACGGGCGGCGCTCGGCGCTGACGGTCACCATCCTGCTGATGGGCGGCAGCAGTCTCCTGGTCGGACTGACACCGACGTACGCGGCGGTCGGCGTCCTGTCTCCGGTCGTGCTGGTGCTCGCGCGACTGCTCCAAGGGCTGTCCGTGGGAGGGGAGTTCGCCGCCTCGACAACCTTCCTGGTCGAGTCGGCGCGGCCCGGCCGACGCGGGCTGTTCTCCAGCTTCCAGTACGTGTCGACGACGGCCGGGCAGCTTCTCGCGTCCGGGATCGCCACCCTGCTGGTGGACACACTGAACGAGGGGCGGATGGACGGCTGGGGGTGGCGCGTCCCGTTCGTCCTCGGGGCCGTGCTGTCCCTGGTCGGGTTCTGGATCCGGCAGGGCGCGCAGGAGACGCGCAGCGAGGAGCAGCGGCGGGCGCCGCGTCCCGGGCTCCTCGAGGGGTTGCGGCGCCATCCGCGCGAGTCGCTGCTGATCTGCGGGATCACGATGGGCGGCACGATCGCGTACTACACGTGGACGTCGTATCTGCCGACGTATGCCGAACTCAACGCCGGTGTCGACAAGTCGGACGCATTGCTCGCGGGGACGATCTCGCTCGCCTTCTTCGGGGTGCTTCAGCCGCTCGGCGGTTTGCTGTCGGACCGCTTCGGGCGCCGGCCGTTGTTGCTGTTCTTCGGGCTGGGCTTCGCTCTGCTGAGCGTGCCGCTGCTGCACGCGCTGCGGGACTCCTTCGTGGTGCTGCTGCTCGTGCAGTGCGCGGGGATGGTGTTGCTGACCGGGTTCACGTCGATCAGCGCGGCGGTGAACGCGGAGGTGTTCCCGGCGCGGGTGCGGGCGGCCGGGATCGGGTTCCCCTACTCGTTGACGGTCGCGGTGTTCGGGGGGACGGCCCCGTATGTGGGCACGCTCTTCAAGGAGTTGGGGCAGGCGGGAGCTTTTCCGTGGTACGTGGCCGTCCTGTGCCTCGGCTCGTCACTGGTCTATCTGCGGCTCCCGGAGACCGCTCACGGAGAACTGCGCCGCTAGCGCCCGCTTCGCCACCGCCGTGCCCGACCGCAGCGCGGCCACCGGATCGGCGGCCTCGTCCAGTTCGATCAGGACCGTACCCGCGCCGGGCGTACCGGACATCGCGTGGGCCCAGCCCTCCCAGTCGACGATCCCCGTGCCCAGCTCCGTCATGTACGGCTGCTGCTGGGAGTACACCGTGTCGTCGATCGTGAGGTGGACGTCGATCGGGGCGACCGCGTCCTTCCAGTGGGCCAGGGCCGTGCGCGGAGTGTGGCGCCGGGCCACCGCGACGGGGTCGCCGCCGCCCAGGGCGATATGGCAGGAGTCGGGGCACAGCCAGACATAGCGCGGGTCGGTCAGGGCCATGAAGAGGTCGATGTCCCGCTCGTACCAGAGGGTGCTGTGGGACTCGGTGTGGAAGGCCAGCCGCACCCCGTACCGAGACACCGCCTCGCCCACCGCGTGCGCGATGTCGGCCATGCGGGTCATGTAGGCGGCGTCGACGAAGAAGGGCGGGCGGGTGCCGTACGTCGCCCTCATCGGCAGTCCGGCGACGAGGACGTCGGCGCCCACCTCGGCGAGGAAGGCGGCGCGGCGCTCGGCGTCGGCGACGATCGCGGGGAGGTTGTCGCCGTGGCGCCAGTCGGGGGCGTCGCTGTCGGCGACGAAGGCGCTGACGACGGCCAGGCCCCTGTCGGCCAGTTCCCGGCGGAACGCCTCCGCGCCGCCGTAGGCGCGCAGGGCCGAGTCGATGTCTCCGGGCGCGAACGTCAGCTCGATGCCGGTGACCTCGGTCTCGGCGAGCGTGTCCAGCACCCGCTGCCAGAAGCGGTCCGGGTGATCCGCGGCCCAGTCGCGGACCGCGTCGGCGGAGTCGAGGCCCCAGAATCCGGGGTGGTAGAAGGTGATGACGTCGGTCGCGAAACGAGGGCTCATTCGGTTCCCCCGCGCGCGTTGTAGACGACGACCTCGTCGGACTCGTCAATGGCCTTGCGGTAGTTGCGGAACACCGCGAGCGCCTCGTCCCTCAGGACGTCTCCCACGACCTCGATGCCTCGTGTCTCGAACTGCTCGGCCCAGTCGGAGCCGACCGGGCCCTCGTCGAACGTGGTGATCTCCTCCAGTTCCGGGCCCTGCCCCGCGACCACCAGGCCGCGTACCCCGGACCACATCGTGGCGCCGTAACACTGCACACAGGGACGCCAGTTGACGACCAGTTCGTGAGCCGGCAGACCGTCGCCGCCGAGGTCCCAGTTGCCGGTGGCCATCTGGGCGAGGCCGAGCGCGACGACCTCGGCGTGCGCGCTGGAGACTCCACTGGACAGGACGACGTTGACGCCGACGGAAACGATCCGTCCGGACGCGCGCTCGGCGACGAGTGCGGCGAACGGACCGCCGTTGCCCTCGCGCCAGTTGCGGTCGGCGAGGCGGTGCACGAGACGCATCCGGCCCTCGCGTGAGGGTACGGCTGCGGGCACGTCGGCGAGTTCGTCGTCGATCCAGGCGGGCAGGGCCACGCGGTATTCCCTGGCGATGTCGATCACGGTGGGGTTCCTCTCGGTGGTTCAGGTGCGTGCGGTGACGGCACGGGCGGCCCGTACCGCGGTGACGGCGCCGGTCAGCGTGACGTTGGCGGCCATCGGCGTGGGAACGACTCCGTTGCCCGCCAGATACAGGTTGTCGAAGCCCCACACCCTCCCGTCCGGGTCGCACACGCCGGTGCCGTCGTCGGTGTCGCCTGCCCGGACCGTGCCGGTGAGATGCAGCGACGAACCGGGCGGCAGCACCGTGGACTCGGTCACGGGATCGAAGGGGCCGAACTCCTTGGCGACGGACCGGACTTCGTCCAGCGCCCGCCGGATCAGCGCGCGGTCGGTCTCGGAGTAGCCGAACTCCACGCGGATGCGGGGCAGCCCGGCCAGGTCGGTCTCGCTCGCCGAGAACACGAGCCGGTTCTGCGGGCGCGACTCGACGGGGACGTACAGCGAGAGGCCGACGGAGTGCGCGAGGGGCCGGCCGGTCCCGTCGACGTAGGTGCGGTTCATGATCTGGCCGTGGAAGGGCTGGGCGGGGCCGTTGCACGGCAGCCACAGCGAGTCCGTGCTGAACTCGCCGGGGCGCGGCAGGGGCAGGGCGTCGGGGTCGAGACCGAACCGGTCGAGGTCGAGCAGGACGCGGGCGGTGACGAAGGCGTGCTCGTTGAGGTGGCGGCCCAGGGCCTCGGGACGGATGCCGGAGGCGTACAGGAGCTGCGGGGTGCGCAGGGCGTCGGCGCACACCACCACGGTGTCGGCGCGGAGTTCGGACTCGGTGCCGTCGGCGACGCGGCGCAGGCGGGCCCCGGTGACCCGGCGGGCGTCCCGGACGAGGGCGGTCACGAGCGTGCCGGTGAGCAGGGTGAAGGCGGGATCGCCGCCCTGCGCGAGGGCGGGGAAGATCGTCCCGGGTGCCGTGCGGGGCATGGGGCCCGACGGGGTGGGGGTGACGGCCATGGGCATGGGCTGCGGGGCCCGGTCGCCCGGCCCTGTGCCGCCGTAGCGTCGACGCAGGACGTCGAGGACGAGTTCGCCGACCTTGGTCGGGCCGATCGCCGCGGGTGTGACGGCGAGCAGTCGGCGTGCGGTGTCGAGGTCGGCCGCCCAGGCGTCCGGGTCGCCGAAGTCGAAGACCTCGTCCCCGGCGGGCCACGGCGTGGCGGCGGTCCAGTGGACGCCCATGCCGCCCGCGTTCCACGCGAGCGCGGCCTGCGGCATCGCCTCGGTGTCCTCGCCGAAGGCGAGCGCGTGGAACATGCCGGGGGTGAGGTCGGGGAGGCTGCCCGCGACCTCACGGACCACCTCGGCTCCCGTGTACATGCCCTGGATGCCGGTGGCGACCTTCTCGTTGTAGCGGGACCACAGGTCGGGGTCGTCGAGGTCGTGCAGGTGCCGCCCGGGTGCACCGCCGATCGGGCTGCCGCCGTCGGCCATGGTGATGTGCAGCGCCGGATCGCTCCGGCGCAGGAGGCGGGCCACGAGGGATCCCATGATGCCGCTGCCCACGATGAGGACGTCGGTGCGGGGGGTGTGGGTCAAGTGGGACTCCGTGTAGGTGCGTTGTGGGGGTCAGTCGACCGGGACGAGCGGTCCGAACAGCTCGGTGTCCATGCGGTCCAGGGCGAGCTTCACCGCGCCGATGAGCGGGGCGTCGTGCCCGAGCGCGGTGGCACGCAGTTCGACCGCGGGAGTGCGGGCGTCCCGCAGCGCGTCCCGCACCCGGGGCAGCAGGACGTCGGCCGCGTCCTCCAGCCCGCCGCCGAGGACGATGAGCGAGGGGGCGACCGTCCAGGACAGAGTGGTCAGGATCGACGCGATGTTCTCCACGAACTCGTCGACCTCGGCGAGCGAAGCGGTGTCACCGTTGCGGGCCGCCTCGAACCGGGCAAGGGCGAGGGCGCGTTGGGCGGGCAGCGGCGAGGTCAGGGCGGCGACCGGCCAGTCCTCGACCGAACCGGCCGGCATCGAGCGTGCCTCGACGATCTCGCCCGCGGCACCGTCGAGCCCGCGGTGCACGGCCCCTCGGATGAGGATGCCGAGGCCGGTCCGGTTCCCGAGCATCGCCCATACGACGTTGTCGTGATCGGCGGCCACTCCCCGCCAACGCTCCGCCAGCGCACCGAGGTTGGTGTCGTTGTCGGCGAACCAGGGCACCGGGACACGCCGGCCCAGCTCCTCGGGCAGGTGCACGCCCTCCCAGCGCGTGGTGTGCACCAGGCGCCGTACGACTCCCTCGTCGTCGATGGCACCGCCGCCGGCGATGGCCCCGGCGCGCAGCCGGTCCACCGAGCCGCCGGCGTCTTCGAGGGCCTCAAGGACCAGTTCGGCGGCGTCGTCGAGGGTGGTGCCCGGGTCCTTGTAGTCGCGCAGCGGCCGGTGTGCCCGGCCGAGGATGTGGCCGCGGACGTCGGCGACGACGGCGGAGGCATCGACTGTCGTGACGCGGACGGCGGCCAACAAGGCGTGTTCGGCCCGTAGTTCGTAGCGTCGGGCCGGGCGTCCGGCGCAGCCGCTGTTCGGCACCCGGTCGAGTTCGGAGACCCAGCCCGCCTCGACGAGCGAGTCCAGGATCAGTTCGATCGTGCGGCGGGACAGACCGGTCTGCTCGGCGAGTTCGGTGAGTTTCCTCGGTCCGGCCGACACCGCCAACGCCCGCAGGATCACGGAGGTGTTGACCCGTCGTACGGCGCTCTGGTTCATGCCGGCCGTCAGCACGGGTCCCCTCCCGTCACCGGGTCGTACAGGCCCCGGGTGTCGGCCGCGAGGGGTTGGCCGTATGCACGGGCCGGGTCGCCGAGCCGGCCGGTCGCCCTCTCCCAGGCCGGGGTCTCGCCGCCCACGAAGGCGACGAGGTCGGTGTGCATCCGGGCGGCCAGCTCTGCGGGCGGGTTCGGACCGAGCGCCTCGGGGACGCCGGGCGCGTCGAGCACGTCGAAGAAGAAGGGGAGGTCGACGCAGTGCACGGCGCCGCCGAGGGCCGGGGAGGGCCATTCGAAGGAGTACAGCCAGGTACCGGCGGGGGCCGCGCGGCGGGCGGCCGCGGTGTGGGGGCAGGCGGAGCGGAACAGGGTGTCCGTGATCCGGGTGCCGGCCGCGCGCGACCCGCGCTCGCTGTCGCCGTCGCCGTCGAACTCGTCGCCGGTGGCGCCGAGCAGCAGCGGGACGTCCGGTCCGTGCACGGCCAGTCCCTCGGCGAGCGGCAGCGGCAGGATGTCGTCGCCGACGACGGGGCCGAGCACGAGCTGGTCGTCGTCCTCGCGCAGGTCGAGCACGCCCCGCTGGATCAACTCCGGTGTGCACAGGGCCAATCCGGCCCGGGTGGGCGGCACGTCCAGGCGCTCGCCGAGCCGTGCGAGGAAGGCGCGGACCCGGGCCGCTTCCACCTCGAACAGGCCGCCGGAGATACTGACCGCCCGCTGGAACCGGCCGCGCCCGGTGGGCGACGACAGCAGTGCGAGCACCATCGCTCCCCCGGCCGACTGGCCCGCGACGGTGACCCGGTCCGGGTCGCCCCCGAACGCGGCGATGTTCTCCCGCACCCAGTCGAGCGCGAGAAGCACGTCCCGCAGCGCGAGGTTGGTGGGGACGTCGTCCAGTACGGCGAACCCGTCGACGCCGAGCCGGTAGCCGACGCTGACGGTGACGACGCCGTCGCGGGCGAAGGCGCGGCCGTCGTACCAGGGGCTGGCCGGGCTGCCCGCGAGAAAGCCGCCGCCGTGGATCCACACGAGCACCGGGCAGCCGTCCGCGTCGGGGGCCGTGACGGAGACGTTCAGTATGTCGTCGCCCGGCACCGACAGTTCGGGGATGGTGGTCGTGGCGAACAGCGGCACGCGCTGCGCGGTGGCTCCGGGGCGGGAGGCGTCGTACGGCCGCGTGAAGCGTCCGCGTGGGAGCGGCGCGGCGAACCTCCGTGGGCCGGTGGGTGCTTGCGCATAGGGGATGCCCAGGAAGCGCCGCACGTCTTGGTGTCGACGGCCGACGACCGTGCCCGCCGGGGTCCGGACGGTGACCGGCGTGCTCATCGCAGCCCCGTTCCCGCGATGCCCTGGACGAAGTACCGCTGCAGGAAGAGGAAGAGCACGAGCACCGGCAGCATCACGACGATCGCTCCGGCGAGCAGCAGGCCGTAGTCGGTGACGTGGGCCGCGGCCTGGCTGGTGGCGGCGAGGCCGACCGGGAGGGTGTAGGTGGACATGCTCTGGGCGACGACCAGCGGCCAGATGAAGTTGTTCCAGGAGTTGAGGAACGACATGATCGTGATCGTGGCGACGGCGGGACCGGCCAGCGGCAGGAAGATCCTGAAGAAGATCCGGAACTCGCCCGCGCCGTCGATGCGGGCCGCTTCGAGGAGTTCGTCGGGGACCGACAGGGCGTACTGGCGCACGATGAAGACCGACAGGGGCAGCGCGGCGCCGGGCAGGGCGATTCCGGCGAGGGTGTCCGCGAGGCCCAGGTCCACGGTGATCACGAACTGGGTGACGAACACCGCGGTGAACGGCACCATCATCGCCGCCATGACCGCGCCGAACGCGAGCCGCCGGCCCGCGAAGTCGAGTTTGGCGAGGGCGTATCCGGCGGCAGACGCGGCCAGGATGTTCCCGGCCACCACGATCAGCGCGACGACGACGCTGTTGACCAGGAACCGGCCGAAGCCCTGGGTCTCGAACAGCCGGGTGAAGTTGCCGAAGGTGAGGTGGTGCGGGAACAGGGCCCCGGGGTCGGAGCGGATCTCGTCCAGGCTGCGCAGCGAGCCGCTCACACCCCATGCGAAGGGCAGCGTCGTGAGCAGGGCGCACAGCACCAGGGCGGCGTACATCGCGGGGCGGGCGGCACGGTTCATGTGCGGGACCTCAGCAGCCGGAACTGGACGACGCTCACCACGGTCACCAGCGCGAGCGTCACGAAGGACGCCGCCGAGGACATCCCGAACTCGCCCGCCCCGAACTGGCGGTAGGTGTACAGCGCGACCGACTCGGTGGAGCCGAGCGGGCCGCCGCCGGTGAGGAGGTAGGGCTCGTCGAAGACCTGGAGGTAGAAGACGGTCAGCAGGACGGAGACCATGAGCGTGGTGGGCAGCAGCAACGGCAGGGTGATATGCCGGAGTTGGCGCCACCGGCCGGCCCCGTCCAGGGCGGCGGCCTCGTACACGTCCCGCGGGACGGCCTGGAGACCGGCGAGGAACAGCACCATCGCGATGCCGAAGTTGCGCCAGACGCCGAGCAGGATGACGACCGGCATCGCCAGGTCGGGGTCGTCCAGCCAGTTCGGTCCGGCGAATCCGACCGCGCCCAGCAGCTTGTTGACGGTGCCGTCGATGTGGAAGGCGTACTGCCAGATCAGCGCGACGGCGACGACGTTGGTGACGACGGGCGCGAAGAAGACGGTGCGCAGGACACCGCGCAGCCGGCTGATACCGGAGTTCAGCGCGAGGGCCAGGGTGAAACCTATGCCCATCGTCAGCGGTACGCCCACGGCCACGAAGAGGGCGGTGTTGAGGATGTCCCGTACGAAGGTGTCGTCCTGGAACAGCCGCAGGTAGTTGTCGACGCCGGTGAAGTCGACGGCGAACGGGGTGCGCAGGTCGGCGCCGCGGATGTCGGTGAGGCTCAGGGCGAGCGCGGCGACCGTGGGGATGGCCGTGTAGACCAGGAAGACGAGGCCGAAGGGGGCGAGGAAGAGCCAGGCGACGGCGGTGCGGCGGGCGCGGGACGCCTTGTGTGCAGCCGTCTTCGGTACGGCCGTGGCCCTCTTGGTGGCCGGAGCGAGAGTCGTGGTCATCACTGCGTGCCCGTGCCGACGCTTTCGGCGTACGCCTGGATGTTCGCGGCCGCCTTCGCCGCGGTCTGCTTGCCCTTGGCGACGGCCTCCACCTCCTTGCCCAGCCGGGTCGCGACCTGCTGCCACGTACTGACCTGCGGGAACGCGCGGGTGTTCTTGAGCTGGGTGAAGAAGGCGGCCAGCAGTGGCTGGCCCTTGATCGCCGGGTCGTCCCAGGCGGAGATGACGGCCGGCAGCGAGCCGTACGCCTTGTACTGCGCGACCTGCGTGCTGGGCTTGGCCAGATGCCGGACGAGCTTCCAGGCGGCGTCCGTGTTGCCGCTGTCGGCGAGGACGCCCCAGGTGCCGCCCGCGGAGAAGGAGACGCTGCTCGACGCTCCGGCGGGCAGGGGGGCGGTGGCGACGTGGGAGGCCGTCCAGCCGTTCTTCTTGGCGGCGGTGTCGAGCTGGCCGATGACCCAGGGCCCGGTGATCATGCTCGCCGTCTTGCCGGAGACGAAGTACGGCTGTGCGTCCAGGAAGGTCGGGCCGCTGGTGTCGGCGGTCCCGGCGGTGAAGAAGGACGCGTTGTAGTCGAGGGCGTCGACCATCTGGGGCGTGTTCAGGTTCCACTTGCCGGCGGAGGTGACGAGTGAGCCTCCGGCCTGCCAGGCGTACATGGCGACGTCCTGGCCGTTGAAGATGTCCCACCCGATGTCGGCCCCGAGCGCGTGGGCCGCGCCGGCGCCCTGAAGGGCCTTGAGGAAGGGTTCCATGCCGGCCCAGGTGGTCGGCGCCTGGACGCCCGCCTTCTTGGCCAGATCCGATCGGTAGACGAGCGCGTACGTGTACGCGTACCAGGGGACCGTGTAGGCCACGTCGTCCACGACGCCGGCGTCCCAGAGGCTCTTGAAGAAGCTGCCCGGATCCACCAGGCCGTCCGGGACGGGCCGCAGGGTCGACGAGTCGAGGAACTGCGCCTGCGACTCGGGGAAGAACTGGGCGACGTCCGGTCCCTTGCCCGCCGCGATCGCCGCCTGGAGCTTGGTGTAGTACTCCGCGTTCGGGATCAGCGTGGTCTTCACGACCAGGTCGGGGTTGGCGGACTTGAACGGCTTGACGACCGTGCCGAGCACGTCGGCGTCGCCCTGGGCGGCCCAGACGTTCACGGTGCCGGTGGCCGGGGACGCGTCGACCTTCTTGGCGCCGGAAGCGGCGGCCGCGTCGTCTTCGCGCCCGCAGCCGGCCAGGGGAAGTGCGGCGCCGAGGGCCATTCCGGCGGTCAGCCGCAGGGCGGTGCGACGGGAGAGGTTGGGCACGGGGACTCCTGTGACACGAGATTCCTCACGAGTACTGAGGGCGGTGGCGTGATGTGTCCCGACGCTATGAACCGCGTGTTTCGGCCACGTGGCGGTCCTCGCCCCGAATAATTTCGGAACTTGTAGCGAAATCGGTGTGGCGAGGGCCCGGTGCGCACTCCGCGCACCGGGCCCTCGCCGCCCTGAGGCGTTCCGCTACTGGTGACCGCCGCTCGTGAACTGCTCGAAGGTGTGGCTGAAGGCCCAGGTGTCCTGGACGATGCCGGAGCAGGAGTTGGAGCCGCCGGTGCCCGGGCAGCCGCCGTTGTCGCGCTGGAGCGCCCAGAAGGAGAGGCTGTTGATCTTCTTGGCCTCGGCCCACTGCTCCACCGCGACCGCGTTCTCGACGGTGAAGGTCTCCTCGGGGCCGTAGTCGTCGATGCCGGGCATCTCGATGACCCCGATCATGCTCCACAGCTTCGCCGAGGTCTTGTGCGGGTAGAGCGCGGCGAGCTGGCCGTGCAGCCCCTCGGCGGCCGTCCTGGTGTCGGCCGCCATGTCGTGCGTGGCGCCGTCGTAGTAGTCGAACGTCATGAGGTTGACGACATCCACGCGTGCGCCGTTGTCGACGGCGTTCTGGAGCACGGCGAGGCCGTTGGCCGCGAGGCCGGTCGTGGAGGTCGGGAGGGTGTAGGAGAACTGCACGGTGCGGCCGGTGCGTTCGGCCCAGCGCTGGACCTTGGCGATCGCCTTGTTGCGGCGGTCGATCCCGGCGGCGTTGTTGATGGAGTCGCCCTCGACATCGAGGTCGATGCGGCTGATGCCGTATGTCGTGACGAGGCTCTTGAACACGCCGGCGATGGCGTCGACGCTGGTGCAGCTGTCGGCCAGTTCGGTGCCGGTCGTGTCCGCGGACCAGCCGCCGAAGGACGGGATGGCGTCGCCGCCGCGTGCCTGGAGGGTGGCGATGTCACGGCCGAAGGACGCCTTCGAGATCGGCTGATCGCTCTCGCCGTTCCAGTAGGCGGTGCAGGAACCCGCCGTGGCCGTCTGAAGGAAGGCCATGGTGAGGTACTTGTTGCCCGAGGCGGCGGCGAGCGCGGCCGGGCTCTCGCCCGTCCACGTCTCGACGTAGGGGGCCGCCACCTGGGCGGGCAGGGGCTTGCCGAAGGCCGAGGGCAAGGGCGAGGAGGGCGCCGCGAGCGCGCTCCCTCCCCCGAGTCCGACGAGCCCGGCGGACAGAGCGCTCACGCTCAGACAGGACAGCAACGCACGAAGGTGACCAGGTCGTCTCACTGACGCTCCCAGGGGAAAGGGCATGCGGGGACGCGGAAGGACAGAACCGCGGGGAAGAAGAACGGTGCCCATAATTGGACTAGACCATCCGACTGTCAAGGTTCTTTACAGTTAGATGGCCCAGCCGGCCCCAGCGGTGTCCGGCCTTCGTCTTCCGTGAGACGGAAGCGGTGTTGCCGTGCCCCTGCGAAGGCCAAGACGATGCCACCACCACGACAGACGGGAGCCGCAACGATGCCGCACACGACCGCGTTCGCCAGGAACCAGTGGTACGTCGCCGCCTACAGCCATGAGGTCGGGCGCGAGGAGTTGCTCGGCCGGACGATCCTCGGTGAGCCGCTCGTGTTCTACCGGACCGAGGAGGACGGGACGCCCGTCGCGCTCGCCGACCGGTGTGTGCACCGCCGGTTCCCGCTGCACGAGAAGCCCAGCCGGCTCGACGGCGACCGGCTCGTGTGCGGGTACCACGGGTTCACGTACGACACGACGGGCACCTGCGTGTACGTGCCCGGTCAGAAGCGCGTACCGCGCACCGCGCGGGTCGCCTCCTACCCCGTTGTCGAACTGGACTCCCTGATCTGGGTCTGGATCGGCGACCCGGCCCTCGCCGACGCCGACACCATCCCGCGGGCCAGGCACCTCGACTCCCCCGGCTGGGTCACCGTCCGCGGCATGGAGCCGATCGACGCCGACTACGGCCTGCTGGTCGACAACCTCCTCGACCTCTCCCACGAGACCTATCTGCACGGCGGCTACATCGGCACCCCCGAGGTCGCCGAGACGCCGATCACCACGGAGGTCGACGAGGGCGCGGGCATCGTGCGGGTGAGCCGGCACATGGACGACGCCGAGTGCCCGCCGTTCTACGCCAAGTCCACCGGCATCAGCGGCCGGATCACGCGCTGGCAGGACATCGAGTACCACGCGCCTTGCCTGTATCTGCTGCACAGCAGGATCGCGCCCGTCGGCGTGCTCCCCGAGGCGGACGGCAGCGACCCGAACGGCTTCCACACCGAGATCACGTACGCCATCACCCCGTCGAGCGACGGCCACGTGTACGACTTCTGGATGGTCTCGCGCGACTGGGCGACCGAGGACGCCGAGGTCACCGAGTTCCTGCGGGGCAACAACCACACCGTCGTCATGCAGGACGTCGACGCGCTCAACCTGCTGCAGCGGACGCTCGGCACCGAGCGCACCGGCTACCAGGAGCTGAGCATCAACATCGACACCGGCGGTCTCGCCGCCCGCCGTATCCTCGCCCGCCTGGTCGAGGAGGGCGACAAGCCCGTGGAGAAGGTCCTGTGAGTGCCGGGCCCACCGGGGAGATCTACCGCATCGACTGGCTGCCGGGCACCGATGTCCTGCACGGCACCTGTCACTGCGGCCGCGAGCACACCTCGCAGGACCCGATCGAGATGTGGGAGTGGATGCTCGCCCATCCGCAAGGACACGAGCCGCCCTCGCACGAGCCGCAAGGAAACAGTTCATGAGTGACGCGTACGAAGCCGAACTCGTCGTCGACCGCAGGGACGCGGCGGCCGACGGCGTGCTCGCCCTCACCCTGCGCCACCCGCTGGGCGAACAGCTCCCGCAGTGGGAGCCCGGCGCCCACATCGACGTGGTGCTCGGACCCGGCCTGGAGCGGCAGTACTCCCTGTGCGGCGACCCGGCCGACCGCACCGCCTGGCGGATCGCCGTGCTGCGCGAGCCCGTGGGGCGCGGTGGATCCGCCCATGTGCACGAGCAGTTGGGGCAGGGCGACAAGGTCAGGGTGCGCGGGCCGCGCAACCACTTCGCGCTGCGGCCCGCACCCGCCTACCGCTTCATCGCGGGCGGAATCGGCATCACCCCGATCCTCCCTATGCTCGCGGCGGCGGAGGCCGAGGGCGCGGAGTGGACGCTGCTGTACGGCGGGCGGACGCGCCAATCCATGGCGTTCACCGAGGAGTTGAGCCGTTACGGGGATCGGGTCACCGTCGCTCCCCAGGACGAGACGGGTCTCCTGGACCTGGCGTCGGTGCTTGACGGCGTCCCCGAGGGAACCCTCGTCTACTGCTGCGGGCCCGGCCCGCTGCTCGACGCGGTGGAGGAGCGCTGCCCGGCCGGACTGCTGCACGTGGAGCGGTTCACGCCGAAGGAGCAACCGGCCGGTGAGAACACGGAGTTCGAGGTCGAACTGGCACAGACCGGTACGACGGTCACCGTGGCCCCGGACGTCTCCGTGCTCGACGCCGTACGCGCCTCGGGCGTGGAGGTGCTGTTCTCGTGCACCGAGGGCACCTGCGGCACCTGCGAGACCGACGTCCTCGACGGCACACCGGACCACCGGGACTCGGTGCTCACGGACGAGGAGCGGGAGGCCGGGGAGACGATGATGATCTGTGTGTCCCGGTGCCGCGGGAAGAAACTGGTACTTGACCTGTAGCCATCCCGAGATCGGCCTCGATGCCCGCGACCGTCTCCAGCAGCGGCGGCAGCAGGTCCCGCCGCAGCGCGGCCAGTGTCGTACGCCCCGCCTGCACGGGGACGTTGACCGCCCCCACCACCTCGCCGCCCCGGCCCCGCACCGGGGCGGCGATCGAGCGCAGCCCCTCTTCCAGTTCCTGGTCGACGACGGCGTACCCCTGTCGGCGTACCCGGTCGAGTTCCGCCCGCAGAAGGTCGGCGGAGACGAGGGTGCGGGCGGTGAGCGGGGTCAACTCGGCGTGGGCTAGGCGTACTTCGAGCTCCTCCTGCGGCAGGTGGGCGAGGATCACCCGACCGACCGAGGTGACATGGGCCGGGAAACGGGTGCCGACGGTGATCGCCGCGGTCATGATGCGGCGCGCGGGCACCCTGGCGACGTACACGATGTCGTCGCCGTCGAGTACGCACAGGGACGACGACTCCCTTGTGTTCTCCACCAGTTGCTCCAGATGTGGTGCGGCGATCTGGGCCAGCGAGAAACTCGACAGGTAGGAGTAGCCGAGCTCGAGGACGCGCGGGGTGAGCCGGTAGGCGCGGCCGTCGGCGCGGACGTATCCGAGGTCGGCCAGCGTCAGCAGGAAGCGGCGGGCCGCGGCGCGGGTCAGTCCGCAGGCGCGGGCGACTTCGCTGAGGGTGAGTTGCGGGTGGTCGGCGTCGAAGGCGCGGATGACGGCGAGGCCGCGCTCCAGGGAACGTACGAAATGCGGGGCGCGGGCTGCTGGGGACATCGTCGCCTCCAGGGAGTTGTTTCCCATGAATGTCAACAATATTGTCAGCCAAAGGCATTGACCCCACCCCCGCGAGCCCCATACCTTTCGCGCTGAGCACCACTGTGCGGTCTGCGCACAGCCTGTCGGAACAACAAGTCTGCACAGGAGGAGCCATGCGTCGTCAGCTCGTCGCCCTCGCGGCTGGAGCATTACTGGTCACCGCGTCGGCCTGTGGTTCGTCCGGTGACTCGGGGGACTCGGACTCGGGATCGTCGTCCGGTGGCACCACCACCGTCAAGCTCGGCCTCATTCCGATCGTCGATGTCGCGCCGGTCTATCTGGGCCAGAAGAAAGGCTTCTACGGCAAGCGCGGGCTGAAGCTCGAGATATCGACCGCGTCCGGCGGCGCGGCGATCGTGCCCGGAGTCGCCAGCGGGCAGTTCCAGTTCGGTTTCTCCAACGTCACCTCCCTGCTGATCGCCCAGTCGTCGGGGGTGCCGGTCAAGGCGGTCTCCAACGGCATCGCCTCAACGGGCGTGGCGGGCAAGGACTTTGCGGCGATCGCGGTGAAGAAGGGCAGCTCGATCAAGTCCGCGAAGGACCTGGAGGGCAAGAAGGTCGCCATCAACACGCTGAAGAACATCAACGAGTCCGCGGTGCGCGAGTCGGTCCGCAAGGACGGCGGCGACCCGGACAAGGTGAAGTTCGTGGAGCTGGCCTTCGACCAGATGCCGGCCGCTCTCGACAGCGGCCAGGTCGACGCGGCCTGCGCGGTCGAGCCCGCGCTCGCCACCATCAAGAGCCAGGGCGGCCAGGTGATCGCCTCCCCCATGGTGGACGTGGCGCAGGGCACCACGGTCGCCATGTACTTCACCTCGACGCGGTACCAGCAGCAGAACGCCGACGTGGTGAAGAAGTTCCAGGAGGCCACCGCCGAGTCCCTCGCCTACGCGGACGCCCACCCGGACGAGGCACGCCAGATCATCACGACGTACACCAAGATCCCGGCATCCGTGCTGGCGCAGGTGACTCTCCCGAAGTGGCCGGCCGAGCCGAACAAGGAGTCCATCGAGGCGCTGGCGAAGCTGGGCGAGGAGGACGGGTTCTTCAAGAAGACCCCCGACGTGGACGCGCTGCTTCCGTGAGGTTCCAGAACGCGGCGCTGGGCGCCGCCGGTCTCGCGGCCTTCCTCGCCCTGGGCGAGGCGGTGCCGCGACTCGGTCTGGTCAAGGAGGAGTACTTCCCGCCGACCAGCCGGATCGCGAGCGCCTTCGCCGACGAACTCTCCGACGGCGCCTTCTGGACGGCGCTCGGCGACACCCTCACCGGCTGGGCCCTGGGCCTGGCCATCGCCGTCTCGGCGGGGATCGTCATCGGCGTGATCGTCTCCGTAGTGCCGTATCTGCGCGAGGCGACGGCCTCGACGATCGAGTTCCTGCGCCCGATCCCCTCGGTCGCCCTCATCCCGCTGGCGGTGCTGTTGTACGGCAGCGAACTGCGCTCGGTGCTGTTGCTCGTCGTGTACGCCTCGTTCTGGCAGGTGCTCATCCAGACGCTGTACGGCGTCCAGGACGTCGACCCCGTGGCGGACGAGACGGCGCGGTCGTACGGTCTCGGCACCTGGGCACGGATCCGGCATGTGCTGTGGCCGACCGCGCTGCCGTATGTGCTGACCGGTGTCCGGCTGGCCGCGGCCGTCGCGCTGATCCTCGCCATCACCGGTGAACTCGTCATCGGAGCACCGGGGTTGGGCGCCAGGATCGCGGTCGCACAGAACTCGCAGGCGGTCCCGGAGATGTACGCGCTGATCGTGGTGACGGGTCTTCTGGGGCTGCTCATCAACGTCGGCGCGCGTACCGTGGAGCGACGGGCGCTGGCCTGGCACCAGTCGGTGCGCGGGGAGGTGGTGGTATGAAGCGCTTCGCACTCCGGCTGGTCTTCGTACTCGCGCTGCCCGCGCTGCTGGTCGCCGTCTGGTGGCTCGCGTCGGACGGCAGCACCAACGTCTTCTGGCCGCCGCTGCGCACGATCCTCCAGACCTTCCCGGACGTGTGGACCGCCGAGCGCCTGCGCACCGACGTGCTGCCCAGCATCTGGCGACTGGCGGCCGGTTACGCGCTGGCGGCCGTCGCCGGGGTGGCGGTCGGCACGGTCATCGGCTCCTACCGGCGGGTGCGGGCGGTGTGCGAACCGGTCCTGGAGTTCCTGCGGGCGGTCCCGCCGCCGGTCCTGATCCCGGTCATCATGCTGTTCGCGGGCATCGGCGACACCATGAAGGTCACGGTGATCGCGAGCGGCTGCGTCTGGCCGATCCTGCTCAACACGGTCGAGGGCGTGCGCGCGGTCGACCCGGTGATGCTGGAGACGGCCCGCTCCTACGGCATCACCGGCCCCTCGCGCCTGCGCGACCTGGTGCTGCGCTCGGCGAGTCCGCAGATCTTCGCGGGGCTGCGCCAGGCCCTCTCGATCGGCATCATCCTGATGGTCATCAGCGAGATGTTCGCGGCCAGCAACGGCATCGGCTTCACCATCGTCCAGTTCCAGCGCAGTTTCGCGGTCCCCGACATGTGGACCGGGATCCTCGTCCTCGGTCTGCTCGGCTATCTGCTCTCCGTCGTCTTCCAGCTGGTCGAGCGGCGGGCCCTCGCCTGGTACCACGGCCTGCGTGACTCCACCCGGCGGTCCCCGTGAACCACCCGAACCCGAAAGGGCGGTCCATGCTCGACGTACGCGGCCTGAAGAAGGTCTACGAGGGTTCCGGCCGCCGTGTGGAGGCGGTCCGCGACCTCACCTTCACCGTCGAAGCGGGCGAACTCGTGTGTCTTGTCGGCCCGTCGGGCTGCGGCAAGACGACGCTGCTGAAGTGCATGGGCGGCCTGCTCACCCCGACCGCCGGCGAAGTCCACCTGGCGGGACGGAAGGTGAGCGGTCCCCCGCCCGGGATGGCCTTCGTCTTCCAGGAGTACGGCCGCAGCCTCTTCCCCTGGATGCGCGTCGCCGACAATGTCGAACTGCCGCTGAAACAGAAGGACTTGAGCAAGGCGAGGCGACGTGAGCTGGTCACCGACGCGCTGGAGTCGGTGGATCTCGCGGAGGCCGCCGGGGCGTATCCGTGGCAGCTCTCCGGCGGTATGCAGCAGCGCGTCGCGATCGCCCGCGCACTCGCGTACGAGCCCGAGGTCCTGCTGATGGACGAGCCGTTCGCGGCCGTGGACGCGCAGACCCGCGCCGACCTGGAGGATCTCGTACGACGGCTGTGGCGGGAGCGCGGCATCACGATCCTGTTCGTCACCCACGACATCGACGAGGCGGTCTACCTGGGCGAGCGGGTGATCGTGCTGTCCGCCTCGCCCACGGTCGTGCGGGAGCAGCTCAAGGTCGATCTCCCGGACGAGCGGGACCAGTTGCACACGCGTGTGACCCCGCGCTTCGCCGAACTGCGCACCCATGTGTACGAGCAGATCCAGGCGGCGAAACGCGGAGTCGTTCAGGACGCCGTCGTCACGAAGTCTGATACGCCTCCACTTCGCTGAACTGCCCTGCGGGCCAGCCGGTGTTGGCGCTGACGGAGAGGCGGAGGTAGCGCAGGCCTGGACCGCTGGGCAGGGAGACGGTGGCGGTGTTGCCGGTCGCCGGGTCGAAGCGGTAGCCCTGCGCGCCGACGACGGTGGTGTAGGTGGTGTTGTCGGTGCTGCCCAGCACGGTGAGGGTCTGGGTGCGCGCGCCCCACGCGGAGGACGGCGGCAGCTTCAGCACCAGGCGGCGGACCGCCTCCACCGAGCCGAGGTCCACGGTCCACGACTGCGGGAAGGCGTTGTTGGTGGACTCCCAGTAGCTGTTCGCGTCGCCGTCGACCGCCTTGCCGGGCGTGTAGACGTCCTGGGAGCCGGTGGAGGTGGCCGGGCGGCCCTTGGCGAGGTTGCGGTTCGGATCGGGGTCGGGGTTGCCCTGTCCGGGCTGCGGCCAGGTCGAGCAGTCCGACCAGGTGGTGCTCCAGCCGGAGTTGCCGCCGCCGTCGGTGAGGGCGAAGGTGCCCGAGTTCGCCGGGTAGGGGCAGTTGTAGACGCCGGCCGCGCCGACGCCCGTCGCCGTGACATTGCGGAAGGTGGCGGCGCCCTGGGCCTCCGCCTGCACGACGACCGTGCCGGTGTTGCGGACGGTCGCGCCGTCCACGGTGACGTTCCGGACCGGGTACCCCTGTCCGCCGCCGGACACGAACTCGAAGGCGCTGTACGGGCTGTCGGTGATGGTCGTGTTGGTGATGGTGACGGTGGCGTTGACGGCGCTGTCGTAGGAGTCGACCCTCAGCGCACCCATCGGGTGGTTCCAGTTGGGATTCATCGCGCCGGTGCGGACCAGGGTGTTGCCGTCGACCGTGATGGTGCCGGCCAGCGGGGAGAACGGGTCGAGGAACTTCTGGTTGGAGATCGCGATGCCGCTGCCGAGCGCGTTGGTGTCCGAGACCAGGTTGTTCTTCACCGCGATGTCGGTGCCGCCGTAGATCGCGATGCCGTTGGCGAGGTTCGGCTGGCTGATGGTGTTGTTCTCGAAGCTGCTGTTCGTGTCCGGCGCGTACAGCGACCACATCGCGAGCGCGTCGTCGCCCTGGTTGCGCAGGAAGTTGTTGCGGACGCGGACGCCGCGCGCGTTGCCGTTGAGGTTGAGGCCGTCGGCGGTCATGTCGAGGAAGCGGTTGTTCTCGACGACGAGGTTGTCGTTGTCGCCCGTCAGCCAGAGGCCGACCTTGAGGTGCTGGAGCCACATCCCGGACACCGAACTACCGCGTCCCAGAGATCCGTTGACGAAGTTGTCCGGGTTGGAGTCGACGCGCTCGGTGACCTCGCCGATGACCGCGAAGTCCTTGATGTGGACGCCCCCCGAGAAGCCGGACTGGTCGATGAAGCGGGAGGAGTGCACGACCGAGTGCCAGCTTCCGGCGCCCTGGAGGGTGACGTTCTGGATGCCGCTGAGGGCGGAGGTCAGCCGGTAGTCGCCGGGCGGGATCCAGACCACTCCCCCTTGGGCGGCGGAGATGGCGTCCCGGAAGGCCTGGGTGGAGTCGCCGTTGCCGGTGGGGTCGGCGCCCTTGGAGGTGACGGACACGGACCCGGCGGGCTGGCCGGCGGCCGCGGCGACCTGCTCGAAGTCGGCTACGTCGACGGTGACTTGAGCCCCCGCCGCCTCGAAGGCGATCTTGTCGCCCGCCTGGACGTTCTGGCCGAGCAGGAGGCGGGCGTTGTCGAAGAAGTGGTGCGTCTTGGCCCCGGGGATCCAACTGGTGTCGATGTAGGAGTACTTGGAGGTCATCGGGAGGGTCTTCGCGAGTCTGGTGCCGTTGACGTAGAGGTTCAGCGTGCCGGACTGGCCGTCGGGGACGCTGTGGGCGACGTTCACGGCGTTGGCCGCGCGCGGCACGGTGAACTCGACGCGCCGGCCCGGGGCGAGCTGTACCGCCTGCCGCCCGGACGCCTCCGAGGCGAGCGTGCCCTGCGTGTGGTCGGGGCCGATCCTCGTGCCGGTCGTGGTGGCGGACTCGGCCTCGACCGAGGTGAAGGGGAGGGTGGCGCCCACCGCCGCGTGGGCGGTGGGCGCCGTGGCGGTGAGGAGGCCGGCGGAGAGGGCCACCACTGCGATGATTGGCATGCCCCTGACAGATCTGCGCATGTGCTGATCCCTTCGTGTGGGGGTGCTGCGGTCTCAGCTCCGGAGCCAGACCGCGGTGTCCTCGGGCAGTCGGCCCACCCCGTCCATGGGGCCGCTGGCAAGCAGCAGTGCGGTGTGCTCGGGCAGGTCCACGGGCGTGTCGGCGAGATTCACCACGCACAGGGCCCCGTCCGCACGGGCGAAGGCGAGAACGCCCTCGGGCGCGGGCAGCCAGGTGAGCGGGCCGTCGCCGAAGACCGGCCGGAGCCGGATGGCCTCGCGGTAGAGGCCGAGCATCGACCCGGGGTCCACGGCCTGCCGGTCGACGGCGTACGACGCCCAGTCGGCGGGCTGCGGCAGCCAGGGCTCGCCGCCGAACCCCGCATGGGGCGCCCCGGCCGCCCACGGCAGCGGCACCCGGCAGCCGTCGCGCCCTGGGTCCTTGCCGCCGGAACGTACGTGCATGGGGTCCTCGATGCGGTCGCGCGGGATGTCCGCCTCGGGCAGGCCGAGTTCCTCGCCCTGGTAGACGTAGACGGCCCCGGGAAGGGCGAGCGAGAGCAGAGCCGCCGCGCGGGCACGCCGGGTGCCGAGGGCGAGGTCGGTCGGGGTGCCGAAGGCCTTGGCCGCGAAGTCGAAGCCGGTGTCCGTACGGCCGTAGCGGGTGACCGTGCGGGTGATGTCGTGGTTGCACAGCACCCAGGTGGCGGGGGCACCCACCGGGGCGTGCTCGGCGAGGGTCGTGTCGATCGAGGTGCGCAGCCGCCCGGGGTCCCAAGGGCAGGACAGGAAGGAGAAGTTGAAGGCGGTGTGCAGCTCGTCGGGGCGCAGGTAGCGGGCGAAGCGTTCGGTGTCCGGGAGCCAGACCTCGCCGACGAAGACTCCGTCGTACTCGTCGGCGATCACCCGCCAGGAGCGGTAGATGTCGTGGAGTTCGTCGCGGTCGACGAAGGGGTGCGGGTGGGGTCCGCCTGCGAGGTCGGGCAGCGCGGGGTCCTTGGCGAGCAGGGCGGCCGAGTCGATGCGCACGCCCGCCACTCCCCGTTCGAACCAGAAGCGCAGGATGTCCTCGTGCTCCTGGCGGACGGCCGGGTGGGCCCAGTTGAGGTCGGGCTGTTCCGGGGTGAACAGGTGCAGATACCAGTCGCCGTCGGGCAGCCGCGTCCACACGGGCTCGGCGGAGCCGACGAACTGCGACGGCCAGTCGTTGGGCGGGAGTTCGCCGTGCTTGCCGCGTCCGCGCCGGAAGTGGAACAGCTCGCGTTCGGGGCTGCCCGGGCCCGCGTTCAACGCCGCCTGGAACCAGGGGTGTTGGTCGGAGACATGGTTGGGCACGATGTCGACGACCGTGCGGATGCCCAGCTCCCGTGCCTCCGCGATCAGTTTCTCCGCCTCGGCGAGGGTGCCGAAGGCGGGGTCGATGGCCCGGTAGTCGGCGACGTCGTAGCCGCCGTCCTTCATCGGGGAGAGGTACCAGGGGTTGAACCACAGGGCGTCCACACCGAGTTCGGCGAGATACGGCAGCCTGGCCCGGACTCCGGCGAGGTCGCCGGTGCCGTCCCCGTCGCCGTCGGCGAAGCTGCGGACGTAGACCTGGTAGATGACGGCGGAGCGCCACCACTCGGTGGGCTGCTGTCCCACTGGGAGTTCCCTTCTGTAGGCGGACGGATGGTGTCAGCCCTTCGTGCTGCCCGCGCCGATCCCGGCGACGATGTGCCGCTGGAAGACGAGGAACAGGGCGACCATCGGGATGCTGGCGATCACCATCGCGGCGATGAGCACGGTCAGTTGGATGTTCTGCGACAGCTGGACGAGTGCCACGCTGATGGGCTGCTTGTCGGTGTCGGAGAAGACCATCAGCGGCCACAGGAAGTCCTGCCAGACGGCGACCAGGGCGAAGATCGAGACCACCCCGAGGACCGGCCTCGACATGGGCAGCACGATCGACCACAGGATGCGCGGCTTTCCGGCCCCGTCGATCTCGGCGGCCTCCAGCACATCGCGCGGGAGCTGGTCGAAGAACCGCTTGAGCAGGTACAGGTTGAAGGCGTTGGCGACGGCCGGCAGCCAGATGGCGAGGGGGTCGTTGAGCAGGCCCAGGTCGGCCACGGTCAGGTATTTCGGTACGACCAGGGCCTGGGCCGGGACCATCAGCGTGGCGAGGATCCCGCCGAGGACCATCTTGCCGAAGACGGGCCTGAGCCGGGACAGGGCGTAGGCGGCGGCCGTGCACAGGACGAGCTGGAACGCCCAGGCACCTGCCGCCTGGACCACCGTGTTCCACAGGTGTTGCGGGAGCTGCATGAGGTCCCAGGCGTCGGTGTAGCCGTCGAGGTGCCATTGTTCGGGGACGAGGGTGGGCGGCGTGCGCGTCACCTCGTCCGGTGACTTCATCGCCCCGGTGACCATCCAGTAGACGGGGAAGAGGAAGGCGAGCGCGAAGAGCACGACGACCGCGGTGAAGACGGTCCAGTAGACGGCCCTGCCGCGCGGGCGGGCGAGCGTCGCCGGGGAGATCAGGGTGCGGGTGCTCATGCGAGATCCCCCTCTGCGGACCGGGTCAGCCGCAGATACACGGCGGAGAAGGCGCCCAGCAGCACCAGGAGCATGACGCTCAGCGCACACGCGCCGCCGAAGTCGTTGTAGAGGAACGCGTACTTGTAGATCAGGTAGAGAACGGTGACCGTGGCGTTCTCCGGACCGCCACCGGTGATCACGAACGGCTCCGTGAACACCTGCATGGTCGCGATGATCTGAAGGAGCATCAGCATCAGGACGACGAACCGGGTCTGGGGGAGCGTCACATGACGGATGCGCTGGAGGAGGTTCGCCCCGTCCAGTTCGGCGGCTTCGTACAGCTCGCCGGGGATGGACTGCAGGGCGGCCAGGTAGATCAGGACGGTGCCGCCCAGGTTGGCCCAGGTCGCCACGATCACCAGGGAGACGAGCGCGGTGTCGGCGCCGTTGGACCAGTTCGAGGTGGGCAGGTGCAGGAAACTCAGCGCCTCGTTGGCGAGGCCGGCTCCGGGGTCGTAGAACCACTTCCAGAGCAGGGCACTGACCACCGGCGGGATCATGACGGGCAGGTAGACCACCACCCGGAAGAACGCCTTCGCGTGCCTCAGCTCATTGAGCACCAGGGCCATGACGAAGGGGATCGCGAAGCCGATGAGCAGGGCCAGCAGGGTGAAGGTGAGGGTGTTGCGCCAGGCTGCGGTGAACTCCGGGTCGTGCCACACGCGGGTGAAGTTGGCGGTGCCGACCCACTCGGGCTCGGAACCCGGCGTGTACTTCTGGAAGGCGATCACGACGGCGCGGATCGCCGGGTACCAGGAGAAAAGGGCGAAGCAGAGCAGTCCGCCGAGGAGGAAGCCGTAGGCGCGGGCCTGGTCGGCGAGGCGGCGCCGCCTCCGGTCCCCTGCGGGAGGCGGCGCCTGGATCGGGGGTACGGCGACGGCCTCGTGGGGCGGGCTTTCCACCGTCTTCACGGGGGTCAGCTCCGGGCCAGGATGCCGTCGATCTTGCCGGAGGCGTCCTTCAGGAGCTGGTCGATGTCGGCGTCCTTCTTGGTGAGGACGGCGGAGACGGCTCCGTCGAGGACGGAGTAGAGCTGCTGGGCGTGCGGCGGTTCGATCTTCATCTTCAGCGACTGGTTGCCGTCGAGGAATGCCTGGTAGTTCTCCACCGGCACATTGGCGTTGGCCTTCTTGACCTGCTGGTCCTTGGTGTCGGCGGCGCCGGTGAACAGGCGCGGTTCGGGCAGGCCGACCGGGGCGTCGGCCTTCTTGGCGCGGGAGTAGTCGCCGAGGAATCCCGCGCCGGGCCTGAGGAACATGTGGTCGAGCCACTTCAGGCCCGCCCTGATCTGGTCGGGGCTCGCCTTCTTGTTGACCATGTAGCCGTCGCCGCCGATGAGCGTGCCCTCGCCGCCGGGCATCGGGGCGAGCGCGAGGTCCTTGTAGTCGCCGCCCTTCTCCTTGACCAGGATCGGGATGTTGTCCGGGGCGGAGAGGTACATGCCGAGCTTGCCCGAACCCATCATCTGCTGGACGTCGTTGATGACGAGGAGCTGCTTGCTGCCCATGGAGTCGTCGGTCCAGCGCATGTCGTGCAGGTTCTGCAGGACGGCCCGGCCCTCGGGGGTGTCGATGGTCGCCTTCTTGCCGTCCGGGCTCACGACGTCGCCGCCCTGGGAGTAGAGCTCGGCGGTGAAGTGCCAACCGCCTTGGTTCTGGGCGCTGTAGTCGGCGTAGCCGACGGTGCCGTCGCCCAGCGCGGCGATCTTCTTGGCGTCGGCGCGCAACTCCTCCCAAGTGGCGGGAGGTTGCTCGGGGTCGAGGCCGGCCTTCGCGAAGAGCTTCTTGTTGTAGATCAGGCCCATCGAGTAGCCGGTGCGCGGGATGCCGTAGATCTTCCCGTCGACGGTGTAGATGTCGCGCAGCTGCTGCTGGAGGGAGTCGTAGTTCTTCAACTCCTTGACGTACGGGGTGAGATCGGCCGCCTGGTTGATGTCCACGACGTGCTTGGCGTCGGTGAAGTACGTGTAGAAGACGTCCTCCATCTGCCCGCCGGCGAGCTTGGCGTCGAAGGTCTTGGGGTCCTGGCAGGGGAACGCGTCGTGCGCGACGACGTCGATGTCCGGGTTCTGCTTCTCGAAGGACGCGATGTCCTGCTCGAAGAACCGACGGTCGACCTTGGCGCTCTTGGGCGGCATGCAGTTGACCGTGATGCGGGTCTTGCCGCTCGCCGTGTCGTCGCCCGATCCACAGGCGGAGGCGGCGAGGGCAAGGGAACAGACACTGAGCGCGGCGACGGTACGGCGGTACCCGGTGCTTCTCATCGGTGGACCCCTCGTGGCAGGAGCGGTGGGCGCCGCACACTCAAGCACCGCCGACATCTGTCCGCAAGATGTCACGCAGAATCTGTAATTATTCGACAGAGCGATGAGAGAGTCGTGGATCTCAGCCGCGAGGCGCTTGCGCGGTGGACCCCCGGACCACCAGCTCGGGTTCGAAGAGCAGTTCCTCGGGCGGTACGGCACTGCCGCCGACCTGCGCGTTCAGCAGCTCCACGGCGGCCCGGCCCATGGCCTCGATGGGCTGGCGGACGGTGGTCAGCGGAGGTTCGGTGCAGTTCATCAGGGCGGAGTCGTCGTAGCCGACCACCGACACCTGGCCCGGCACGTCGAGTCCCTTGCGGCGGGCCGCCCGGATGGCACCGAGGGCGAGGGGGTCGCTGGCGCAGATGAAGCCGGTGACGCCGCGGTCGATGAGCCGGGCGGCCGCCGCGTGCCCGCCCTCGATGGAGAACATGGCCCGCGCCACCCGCTCCTGAGGCAGCTCGCCGAGTCCCTGCGCCGCGGCCAGCTTGCGGGCCGACGGCATGTGGTCCGCGGGCCCCAGGACCAGCCCGATCCGCTCGTGCCCCAGGGAGGAGAGGTGTCGCCAGGCCTGCTCGACGGCCACCGCGTCGTCGCAGGACACGCCCGGGAAGCCGAGGTCGCCTATGGACGCGTTGACCAGCACCACCGGGATGTTCCGGTCGGCGAGCCGCCGGTAGTGGTCGTGCGGCGCGTCCGCCTGGGCGTAGAGCCCGCCGGCGAAGACGACACCGGAGACCTGCTGCTGCAGCAGGAGATCCACGTAATCGGCCTCGGACACCCCGCCCTTGGTCTGGGTGCACAGCACCGGCGTCAGCCCGAGCTGGGCCAGCGCCCCGCCGATGACCTCGGCGAACGCCGGGAAGATCGGGTTCTGGAGTTCCGGCAGCACCAGCCCCACCAGCCGCGCGCGCTCCCCGCGCAACTGTGTGGGCCGCTCGTACCCGAGCACGTCCAGCGCGGACAGCACCGCCTGCCGGGTGGCCTGGGAGACTCCCGGCTTGCCGTTGAGCACCCGGCTGACCGTGGCCTCGCTGACCCCGACTTTCTTCGCCACCTCGGCAAGTCGTCGCGTCATGAACGCAAGAATAGCGCAATTTATGCAAGTCGTTTGCGTAAACGGTGCAGTGGACGCTCCACGACGTCAGACCCGGCTTCCCGTCGCCGTGTCCGCCGACAGCCGCTGAGCCCCGTAGATCGGAAGCACGGACAGCAGGACCAGCACGGCCGCCACCACGTTCACCACCGGCGCCTGTTGCGGGCGGGTCATGTTGTTGAAGATCCAGATGGGGAGGGTCTCGACGCCCGGCCCCGCGGTGAAGGTGGTGACGACGATCTCGTCGAAGGAGAGGGCGAAGGCGAGCAGGCCGCCCGCGAGGAGGGCCGAGCGGACCAGGGGGAAGGTGACGTCGACGAAGGCGCGGAAGGTATTCGCGCCCAGGTCCATCGCGGCCTCCTCGTAGGAGCCGGAGGTGCGGCGGAGCCGGGCGACGACGTTGTTGAAGACCACGACGATGCAGAAGGTGGCGTGGCCGACGACCACGGTGAACAGGCCGAGGCCGACGCCCAGCGGCTCGAGCACCGTGCTGAACGCCGAGTTGAGGGCGATGCCCGTGACGATGCCCGGGAGCGCGATCGGCAGGACGACCACGAAGGAGAGGGCCTCCCGGCCGAAGAAGCGGTACCGGGCCACGGCGAAGGCGATGAGCGTTCCGAGGACCAGTGCGATGGCCGTGGCGCCGAGGCCCGCCTTGACCGAGACCCACAGCGCCTCACGGGCGCCCGAGTTCTCCCAGGCCACCGACCACCAGTGCAGGGTCAGGCCCGGCGGGGGCCAGCTCGCGCTCCGGTCGGGGTTCAGGGAGTTGACGAGGACGAGCAGGAGCGGGACGTAGATCACCGCGAAGCCGAACCCGGCGGCGACGCGCAGTGCGATACGGGCGGAGCGGGACAGTTGCACGGGGCTCCTCTACAGGCTGCTCAGGGCGCCGGTGCGGCGCATCGCCAGCAGGTACAGCACGATGACGACCACCGGGACCGTGCCGAGCGCCGCGGCCATCGGCAGGTTGAGTTCGATGTTGGAGTAGACGAGATTGCCGATCAGCTGGGTCTTGCCGCCGACGATCTGCACGGTGATGTAGTCGCCGAGGCTCAGTGAGAACGTGAAGATCGACCCGGCCGCCACCGACGGCAGCACCATCGGGAGCACCACCGACCGGAAGGTCCGGCCGGCCCGCGCCCCCAGGTCGGCCGAGGCGTCGAGCAGGTTGCCGGGCAGCTGCTCCAGCGCCGTGTGGATCGGCAGGATCATGTACGGCAGCCAGAGGTACGTCAGCGTCAGCACGGCCGCCGTGAGGCCGAACCCGGGGCCGCTCGACCCGAACGGCTTCAGCATCCAGTCGGCGAGCCCGCCCTCGGAGAGGATCAGCCGCCAGGCGTACACCTTGACCAGGTAACTCGCCCACAGCGGGGTGAGGATGGCGACGACCAGCAGTGGGCGCCACCTGGGCCGTGCGACCCGTGCCGTGTAGAAGGCGACCGGAAAGGCGATCACCGCGCACAGGACGGTGACGGCCAGCGCCACCCCCACGCTCCGCAGGATCACCTGCCGGAACACCGGCGTGGTGAACAGCTCGCGGAAGTTGGCGGTCGACCAGACCTTCACGACCTCGGAGGTGAAGGAGTTCGTCGTCCAGAACGCGGAGACGAACAGCACGGTCAGTGAACCGAGATAGAGCACCGCCAGCCACAGCAGCGGGGCGGCGAGGAGCAGGGAGAGCCGGAGCCGGGGGCGGCGGTGCAGCGCCCCCGCGGTCCGCGTCAGCAGGACCATGCCTCAGCCCTTGATCTCGGTCCAGGCCTGGACCCACTTGGCGTACGGCACGCACGTGACGTCCGTGCGGCCGTCAAGGCACTGCTCGATGGGTGTGTTCCAGAAGGCGATGTTCTTCCAGTAGCCCTCGTCGGAGGCGTGGTACGTCGTGCAGAAGTTCTTGTCGCTGGTGTGGTCGCAGGCCTTGGAGTTGGCGGGTGCCTCGCCGAAGTACTCGGCGACCTGGGCGTTGACCTTCGGCGAGACGATCCAGTCGAGCCACTTGTAGGCGCAGTTGGGGTGCTTGGCCTTGGCGGAGACCATCCAGGTGTCGGACCAGCCGGTCGAACCCTCCTTGGGGACGAAGGCCCTGACCTTGGCGCCCTCGTCGGCGGTGAGGTTGGCGATCACCTGCCAGGTGGTGCCGACCACGGAGTCGCCGCTCTTGAACGCGGAGATCTCCTTGAGGTAGTCGCTCCAGTACTCGCCGATGTTCGCGTTCTGCCGCTTGAGCAGGGCGACGGCGGCGTCGAACTGCTTCTGGTCGAGGGCGTAGGGGTCCTTGATGCCGAGATCGGGCTCGGTGGCCTTCAGATACAGCGCCGCGTCGGCGATGTAGATCGGTGAGTCGTACGCGGTGACGTGGCCCTTGTACGTGGACGCGTCGTCGAACACGGCGGACCAGGAGGTCGGCGCGGGCGTGACCTTCGCGGTGTTGTACATCAGCAGGTTGGCGCCCCGGCCGTGCGGGACGCCGTACATCTTCCCGTCGACGGAGTTCCAGGCGCCGTCCTTCAACCCGCTGAAGATGTCCCGGTAGTTGGGGACGAGGGCGGTGTTGACGGGGGCCGCGTCGCCGGAGGCTATGAGGCGCAGGGAGGCGTCGCCGGAGGCGGAGACGGCGTCGTACTGACCGGTCTTCATCAGCTTGACCATTTCGTCGGAGCTGGCGGCGGTCTTGGAGTTGACCTGGCAGCCGGTCTGCTTCTCGAAGTCGCTGACCCAGTCGACCTTCGGGTCGTTGGAGCCGTCCTCGACGTAGCCGGCCCAGGCGATCAGATTGACCTGTCCCTCGGTCGCGCCGAGCTTCGTGGGCGCCTTGAGGTCGGGCGGGTTGAGTCCGTCGGAGGAGCCGCCGGAGCCGGAGTCGGAGGAGCCACAGGCGGTGGCGACGCACAGGAGGGTGACGGCCACAGCCGCCTTGAGGGTGAGGCGCACGACGTACTCCATCCGCGAGAAGGGGTCAGTCAGTGGGGGGGCACCGCGACGGCATGCCGCCTGTGCCATTGCAGTCGCACCCGGGCACCCCGGTAGGCGGCCACATCCTCGGACGACGTCTCCAGGTTCTGCTGAAGGGCGGTGAGGCGGCCGCCCCCGTCGAGGTCGACGAGGAAGCGGGTGGCGTCGCCCAGGTAGACCACCTCGGCGACGGTGCCGGTCGCAGAGGCGTGTTCCGGCTCGTCGCTCTGCGCGGACTCCTTCAGGATGCGGATCTTCTCGGGCCGGACACTGTAGGTGCCGGCCATGCCGACGATCCGCCGGGCGGTGTCCCCCTCGAGGAGATTGGACGTGCCGACGAAGGAGGCCACGAAGGGCGTCGCGGGGCGTTCGTAGATCTCGGCCGGGGTGCCGACCTGTTCGATACGGCCCTGGTGGAAGACGGCGATACGGTCGCTCATCGTCAGGGCCTCCTGCTGGTCGTGGGTGACGAGCACGAAGGTGATGCCGACCTCGCGCTGCAGCGCCTTGAGCTCGACCTGCATCTCCTCCCGCAGCTTCAGATCGAGCGCCCCGAGCGGCTCGTCGAGCAGCAGCACCCTGGGACGGCCGACGAGGGCCCGGGCCAGAGCGACCCGCTGGCGCTGCCCGCCGGACAGCTGGGCCGGACGCCGCCTGCCGAAGCCCTCCAGACGCACCTCGCCGAGCGCTTTGCGCGCCCGCACCGCCCGCTCCGCCCTGGGCACCCCCCGGACCTTGAGTGCGTAGGCGACGTTCTGCTCGACGCTCATGTGCGGAAAGAGGGCGTAGTCCTGGAACACGGTGTGGACGTCCCGCTCGAAGGGGGCGAGGCCGGTGACCTCCTGTCCGGCGAGCTCGATGCGGCCCTCGGTGGGGGTCTCGAAGCCGGCGATCAGGCGCAGGACCGTGGTCTTGCCCGAGCCGGAGGGGCCGAGCATCGAGAAGAACTCCCCGTCCCGGATCTCCAGGTCGATCCCGGCCACGGCGGTCGTCTCACCGAACGACTTCCGCAGATGGTGCAGCCGGATCGCGCTTCCCTCCATGGGCGGGAACCTTTCTGGCTCGCTCGGGCGTTGACCGATAGACCGAAAACATATGAAGTCATAGTTCCAATCTCAAGGCCCCCTTAGGGTAAAGCTTGAGTCAACGTGCAAGGTGGTGGCCGTGAACCAGCAGCGCATCGACGGCGGCGCCCGCAGAGCCGTGTTCGCCCCGGTCGACAGCGGGGCGCGGGTGGACGCGGTCGTGCGCCGGATCGGCGACGCCATCGAGCTCGGGCTGCTCGGCGACGGTGAGCAGCTGCCGGGCGAGAGCGAGCTGGCCGGTCAGCTCGGCGTGTCCACGGTGACCCTGCGGGAGGCGCTCATGGCGCTGCGCCAGCAGGGGCTCGTCACCACCCGCCGGGGCCGCGGCGGCGGCTCCTTCGTCTCGCTGCCCGAAGCCCCGGGCGAGGAACGGCTCAAGGTCCGTCTGCGTGGCTGGAGCACCGAGGAACTGCGCGACCTCGGCGACCACTGGGCCGCCCTCTCCGGTACGGCGGCGAGGCTGGCGGCTGAGCGCACGGAGCCCGAGGACCTCGTACAACTACGGCGGACAGCCGAGGAGTTGGCGCAGGCGGAGGACGCGGCGGCGCGCAGTCGCCTCTACGGACGCTTCCATGTGGAGCTGTCCGCGGCCGCGCAGTCGGCGCGGCTGACCCGGGAGCAGGTCGCCCTGCAGACGGAGGTCGGGGCACTGCTGTGTCTTGTGCTCGGGGACGGCGAATATCGTGAAGAGGTGTCCGAGCGACTCCGATTCGTCATCTCCGCCGTGCAGGATGGGGCCCACGAATCGGCCAGGGAACTGGCCGAGCGATGCGTGCGGGAGTCCACGGCACGGCTGATCGCCCTGCGTCTGTCGCTGTAGCCGCCTCGCTCGACGGGTCCCGTCCGCTGGAGGGCAGCCATGGGCCTCGCGACGGCAATGCTCGACAAGGCACCGGAGGAGTCGGTCGCGGCGCGGGTCCGCTCGGCCGTGGAGACGGTCTTCGACGCCGTGGCCGCGACCCGCGCGGACACCACGGCCCTGCTCGAACGGGTGGCCGCCGAGGGCAGGCGCCCCGCCACCGTGGACCTCGCCGCCCTGCGCCCGGGTCTTCATCTGCGGCTCGCCCGGCACGCGTTGGTGTCCGGAGTCGGGTTCGTCGCCGCGCCGGGACTGCTCACGGACGTACCCGCGTGGCTGGAGTGGTGGCAGACCGGCTCGGAGGGTGACGTAAGGCCGCTGCCGCTCGACCTGGACCCCGAGCACTCGGCGTACGCCGACTACACGCACTGGGACTGGTTCGCGCTCCCCCGCGACACCGGGGAGCGGGCGGTGGCCGGGCCGTACGTCGACTACCTCTGCTCCGACGAGTACAGCCTGACGCTGTCGGCGCCGGTCGAGGTGGCGGGCCGGTTCGCCGGGGTGGCCGCGGCCGATGTGTATCTACGGCACTTCGAGGCGGCCGTGATGCCGATGCTGCACCAACTCCCGGGCCCCGCCCGTCTGGTGAACGCCCGCGGCCGGGTCGCCGCGTCCACCGACCCGCGCCACCTGGTCGGCTCCCTCGACAAGGGCCCGGACTTCGCGGAGGCGTTGGCGACGGGCAGGCCCGGGCGGGCCGACGGGGCGCGGCTGGTGCCGTGCGAGGGGGTGCCGTTGGTGCTCGTGGTGGCGGAGTGAACCGGCAGGGGTGGCCCCGTGGAACACCTCGGCCCCGTGGAACACCCTTGCTCCACGGGGCCGGACACTTACTGACGAGGCGCCGTCGACGACCTGAACGCCGACGGTGCCCGTCAGGCCTGGGGGGTGGGGACCACCGTGAGATGTGTCGTCGCGCGGCGCGGGCGGCGCCTGGTGGGAGCCGGGCGGAGTACCAGGGTCAGCCTGGTGTAGCCCAGGTCGCGCAGGGTGCGCGGGGTCTCGTCGACGACCCGGCAGTCGGTGGCGCCCCAGCGCGGGTCGGGGTGCACCAGCGGGCGTACGGAGCCGTCGTGCTCCACCGCCCGCTCGCCGACCGCGCGGATCCAGTGCGGCAGGCCGTGCCGGTAGGCGGCGTCCATGATCGGGTCCTGGGCGATGTCCCGGCGGATCGCCTGGATGCCGTGGTCGTGGCCGTGCCGCTCCGCCGCGGCCGCGAAGTGCGCGAGCATCGGCAGACACCAGCGCGACTCGTGCTCGCCGAGGACACTGCTCGCATCGGGGTGGAAGAGGACGAACCGGAGGAAGTTGTCGCCCGGCATGGCCGTCGGATGCGGACCCACGGCACGGAAAAGTGACGCGAAAGCGGCGTTGGCCAGGACGACGTCCCAGCGGTGGTCGAGGACGACGGACGGGAAGGGGACGGCTTCCAGGAGCGTGGCGTAGTCCTGAAGATACGCCTGGGCTTCGAGCCCCTCGGGGACGGGCCGCAGTTCCGACGGCTGCCCACCTGCCTGATATGCCATCGGGAGGTCACCCCTCTTGCCTATGCGGCCTTCACGCGGCGCCTTGATCCTGCTTCCCCGGAGCGAGTGGTGTCAACTATCGTGGCATTCCGTAGCTGTTGACGGCTGAAATTGGCCACAGTTGTGGCGACACCTGGATGTGAGTTCGAACAACGGGCTACTCTCCGGGAAGTTCACGGCGACCGCCTGTGAGTAGTCGGGTGAGAGACGTAGGAGATCTGTCGGTGTCGGATGGCTTCGAGAGCCCGGACGACGCGGCAACGGTCGTGCTGACGGCCGTCGTCGCCCGCGTCACCGCACTCTCCGACCGGCTCGGCGTGCCGCACGCGCAGGTCTTCGACACCGGTCGGCTGTCCGTCGCCTCGGGTGTCCCCGAGCCCGTGGTCAAGGCCCTGCTCAGCGGGCGCCCGGCGGGTGAACCGGACGTCCAGGCGCGGTTCCTGCAGCGGCTCGACCTGTTGCGCCGCACCCGGCTCAAGCCCAACGGGCGCAAGTACACCCAGCAGGAGATCGCCGACGGCGCGGGCATGTCCCGGCAGCAGGCGGGCGCGCTCATCAACGGCGACCGGCGCCCCACCATGGAGCACTGCGACGCCATCCAGCGGTTCTTCCGGGTGCACGCCGGGTTCCTGACGGCCGAGGACCCCGAGGCGCTCGCGGGTGCGCTCCAGCACACCGAGCAGGAGCTCCTGCACAAGCTCGCCGACCGGGAGCGGGAGGCCGCCGCGGCCGCCCACGACCCGTTGGAGCGGCTGCTCCAGGACCACGGCGTCCGCGGGATCGCCTGGCGGGCCGCGCAGCTGCCCACCGACCAGCACCGTGACAAGGTCGCCGAGTGGCTGGACATGCTCCTGGAGAGCGTCAAGCGGCCCGAGTCCTGATCCTGGAGACAACTGTGGGCATCGGTAAGCACATGCGCCGCCTGAGCGGCGAGTTGGTGGCGGAGCTGGAACTCGACGCCCCGGCACGGCCCGAGGACCTCTACGGCGCCCTGTGCGACGCGATGAGCAGACGCCGGGGCCGCCCCGTCCACTTCCGTACGGCGCCCTTCCCGCCCGGCACGGCCAGCGGGCTGTGGCTCGACATGGCCGACCAGGACCTCGTGGTGATCGAGGAACGCACCGCCCCCGACCACCAGTTGGTGATCCTCGGCCACGAGCTGTGGCACATGAACGCCGGCCACTGCTCCCACCACGTCGAGGGCGCCGCGGTCGCCGCCCGCCTCCTCAGCGACGACGCCGATCTGCAGGCCACGGTCCGCAAGGTGGCCGCCCGTAGCCGCTTCGAGCTCGACGACGAGCGGGAGGCGGAGAGTTTCGGCCTGTTGCTGGCCAGCAAGTGCCGGACGTGGCTGGCCGGTTCGTCGCTGCGGGGGCCGGTGCAGCGGGACCGTCTGGCGGGGCGGATCGAGGCGTCGCTGGGGTATCTGGGCCCACAGGGCTGACCCTGCCCCGCCGTCACGTCACCTCAAGTCGCGCTGCGTTCGCTCGCCTCTCTCAGGTCACGGTCCACGCCACGCGTCCGCGAGGCGCCGGGGCCGCCGTCCCGGAGCAGTTGCCTCCAGTGGTCACGGCTCCAGTCCGCCGGGGCCGTGCTCGCCGTGAACTCCTCGACCAGCGAGACGAACCGCGTGGGATCGCTGTGGAACGGGAAGTGACCGGCGCCCTCGAAGATCTCCAGGCGGCTGCCCGGCATCGCCTCGTGCGCCCCGAAGGCGTGCCGGACAGGTACCACGCTGTCCCGGTCGCCCCACAGCAGCATGGTCGGCATGCCCTCGGTGAGGTAGCAGCGGTCGAGCATGGTGACGACCTGGCCACGCCAGTCGACGACCGCGCGCAGGGTGCGGATGAAGGCGTTGCGGGAGGTCTCGTCCGGGAGGGCGTCGACGAGGTTGAGCAGATCCGGGGCGTCCTGGCCGAGGTCGGTGTCCAGGAGCTTCATCAGGTGGACGGCGAGGCCCACTTGGAGCCGCATGCCGGGCAGCCGCAGCGACGACAGCATGAGGTGGGCCCCGGGCAGGGAGACCAGCCGCAGCACGGGGTTGACCTCGCGGCCCACACCGCCGGCGCTGACCAGGATGAGCCGCTCGGTGCGCTCGGGGAACTGGTAGGCGAACTGCATGGCCACTCCCCCGCCCAGCGAGTGCCCGACCAGAGTGGCCGACTCGATGCCCAGGGTGGTGAGCAGATCACGCACGCCGTTGGCGTACGCGGCCACCGAGTAGTCGGCCCGCGGCTTGTCGGAGTCGCCGTGACCGAGCAGGTCGGGGGCGATCACGGTGTGGGTGCGGGCGAGGTCCGGAATCAGCTCGGCCCAGGTCGCCGAGGAGTCACCGATGCCGTGGATGAGGACGAGCGGCGGGCCCTCGCCCGCCATGCGGAATGCACGGCGGTAACCGTGCACCACGCGGTACTGCAAATCCAGTTCTGCGTCGCCCACCGAGCGCAGCCGAACGGCGCGCACCGGGCGCCGGCGCGGGTCGTCGACCATGTGCTCACCTCCCGTTCCCCTGGCCGCGGATCAAGACGGCCGAAAGCCCTTCCTCCCAGCGTAGGACCGCTTTCCCCCCGGTGATTTCGGTGAGGTTTCGCCTCCGCTAAGCGGGCGAACGAACGGGCGCGGAAGCCGGATTGTCAGTGGTGGACGGCAAGCTGGAGATGCACGCCCGTACGGGCTGCGACCGACGCGCCCCGCCCGGGGGTGCGACCGACGCCGACTTGGGGAGAGCCGCCGATGCCCACCGCCGTACTGACCGACCGTGAGCGCACCGCCGTCCAGGCCTATCTGCGGCTGTTGCACACGGTCCGAGCCGCCTTCGACACCGCGGCCGGCCCACCCGACACCGCCCGACCACCGGTCGTCCCGCCGGCGGTCCTCGCCGAGGCCGAACAGGCGCTGGCGGACGCGGGCCTCGAGGGCAACGAGGAGGCGTTCTTCAGGCTGCTGCAGAGCTGGTGTCCGCCGGAGTCCTAGACGTACGACCGCGCCGTGCGCTCAGGCGTGCGGCACGGTCACCGATGTCGCGACCAGGCCGCCCCGGACCGTCCAGCGACCCTCCAGGACACCGCGGCGCTCGCCGCCCACCAGCGGGCCGGGGACGAGCAGTTCGGCGCGCAGAGTGCCGCCGGAGGGCTCTGCGGGGTCGACGAGGATCTCTATGTCGGCCTCGGTGAAGTCCAGCCACTTGCCGGTGAGCGGGAACCACGCCTTGTAGACGGACTCCTTGGCGCTGAACAGCAACCGGTCCCAGTGGACCGCGGGGTACGTCCCGGCGAGTTCCCGCAGCCTGACCCGTTCCTCCGGCAGGGAGACACCCTCCAGCACGCCCTCCGGGAGCGGTCCGTGGGGTTCGGCGTCGATGCCGAGGGAGGCCAGGTCGGCCGCGCGGACCAGGGCGGCGGCGCAGTAGCCGTCGCAGTGGGTCATGCTGCCGGTGAGCCCGGCCGGCCACCGCGGAGCGCCGCGTTCCCCGGGCAGGACGGGCTGCGGCGGCACCCCGAGTTTCTCCATGGCCCGGCGGGCGCAGGCCCGCACGGCGGTGAACTCACGGCGGCGCTTGGGGACCGCGGCAGCGACGAGCGCGGCTTCCTCGGGGTACAGCGTGGCGTTCTCCGGCTCGTCGTGACCGTAGGCCTCGACGGCCACCACCGAGTCCGGCAGGAGTTCCTCGATCACCGTGCGCCGACCTCCCCCGGCACGATCCGGCGCAGCCGTCCGGGCGGCTCCGGCCGCTTGCGCCACTCCCGCGGATAGCCCACCGACACCTCCTCGAAGCGGACGCCCTCGTGCCAGGTGGTCCGCGGGATGTGCAGATGGCCGTAGACCATGGTCTCCACGCGGAACCTGCGGTGCCAGTCGGCGGTCAGCGTGGTGCCGCACCACATCGCGAACTCGGGGTACCACAGGACGTCCGTCGGGTGCCGGTCCAGCGGGTAGTGATTGATCAGGACCGTGGGCAGGTCGTCGGGGAGCACGGCGAGCCTGCGCTCGGTCTCGGCGACCCTGGCCCGGCACCAGGCCTCGCGGGACGGGTAGGGATCGGGGTGCAGCAGGAACTCGTCGTTGCAGACGATGCCGGTGCCGTGCGCGTACGTGAGGCCCTGCTCCTTGGTGGTGCAGCCGGCCGGCAGGAAGGAGTAGTCGTAGAGCAGGAACAGCGGGGCCACGGCGACGGGGCCGCCGGGGCCGTCCCAGACGGGATAGGGGTCCTCGGGGGTGAGGACGCCGAGTTCCCGGCACATCTGGACGAGGTGCTCGTAGCGGGCGGCCCCGCGCAGGGTGACGGTGTCCTTCGGATGGGTCCACAGTTCGTGGTTGCCGGGGGCCCAGACGACCTGGCGGAAGCGGCCGGCGAGGGTCTCGAGGGCCCAGCGGACGTCGGCGACGGTCTCGGCGACGTCACCGGCCACCAGGAGCCAGTCGTCGTCGGTGTCGGGGCGCATCCGCTCGACGAGGGAGCGGTTCTCGGGATAGCCGATGTGCAGGTCACTGACGGCCAGCAGCTGGGCCGCACCACCGGCCGTAGACGTCACCTCTCGCCCCTTCCGAGCACCCGGGTGGAACCACGAGAACACATTTGTTTTCCTGGTACAAGAGTGGCCCGGGGCGCCGGGGCTTCATGATCGGGAATTCCGTAACACGGGTGTTGCACGCGTGCCCCCTGGAAAGCCGTATGATCGCCCCACCACCACCGCTCTGAAACTTCCCCTTCGCAAGGGGCTGTTTGGTGACCCTCCAACCACCCTGCCCGGGCACGGGCCTGCTTCGCCCTGCCCGCAAACCCGAAAGGCGGCCTGCATGCTCTCTCGCGTACGCGTCTGGCTCAACCGCACGTACGCGGAGAACGTGTTCTTCATGGATCAGCTGCGGCGAAATCCCAGCGCCAGAGCCGTCGAGATCCATGCGACGCACGGAGACGCCGACTCGCCCGTGCTGGCCGCCGCGGACACCGCCGAGCTGGAGCCGGAGGGGCTGTCACCGGCCGGCTACGTCGAGTTCGCCCTCGACCAGTGCCAGCGGCGGGGCATCGACGTGTTCGTGCCCCGGCTGCACCAGGCGGCGATCGTCGCCCACCGCGCCGACTTCGCCGCGATCGGTACGGCGCTGCTCGCACCGCCGCCGGAGGCCGTCGCCGTCTTCCACGACAAGGTCGTCGCCTACGAGGCGGTCCAGGCCGTCGGTGTTCCGGTGCCGCCGTGGTGGCGGGTGCGGACCGCGGACGAGCTGGTCGCGGCCGTGGAGGAACTGGAGGCCGACGGCCACAAGGCCTGCTTCAAGCCCGCGTCCGGTGCGGGCGGGGTGGGCTTCCGGGTCATCACGCGCGCGCCCTTCTCGCTCGCGCAGCTCAACGGGTTCCCCAGTCCGTACGTGTCGCTCGACACGGTCGTCGAGGCGCTCGAGCAGGCCGACGAGCAGGTGGACTGGCTGGTCATGCCGCGTCTCGAGCAGCCGGAGGTGTCGGTGGACACGCTCACCGGGACCGACAACCGGGTGCGGCTGGCGATCGGCCGCACGAAGAACGGGCGGCGGCGCGGGTTCACCCAGCACGAGCAGTGGCTGGAACCGGCACGGCTGATCGCCGAGGGGTTCGGGCTGCACTATCTGTCCAACATCCAGTTCCGGATGTTCGGTGACCGTCCCGTGCTCATGGACGTCAACACGCGGCCTGCGGGTGGGCTGCACCAGCTCTCCCTGTGCGGGGTCAACGTGCCTTGGGCCGCTGTGCAGTTGGCGCTCGGTGAGGACACCGGGGTGATCGAGCCGCCGTTCCTGGGGCAGGACTACACGGTGGTGTCGGGGCTCAGGCAGCTGCGGCCGGTGTCGGTGCCTCATCAGCGGGTCGAGGAGGTCGAGCCGTTGTTGCCTTCCGTTCCCGCGCCTGCACCTGCGGTGGAAACGGCTCAGGCCCTGCCGCTCTAGGTAGTTCCCCGCCCCCTGGGCAGCTCCCCTCGACCGGTATGGACCAATCCCCGCCGCTCATCTTGACAGGCGGATTGGTCCATACCAACTTGGTTGCGCACCCCCTTGCACTTCTCTGCACTCCCGAACACCCCCATATCTTCAGGGAGATCGCGTGCGCAACCCACTCAGACGTTCCAGACTTCTCGCGCTCCTCGGCACCGCCGCACTGGCTTTCGTCGGTGCCGTCGCTCTGCCCGGCACGGCTCAGGCGGCCAACGTCCTGACCAACCCCGGCTTCGAATCCGGGAATCTCTCCCCCTGGACCTGCACCGGCAACCTCGGTTCGGTCGTCTCCTCCCCCGTGCACGGAGGCACCAAGTCCCTTCAGGGCGCGGTGAGTTCGAGCGACAACGCCCAGTGCAGCCAGACCGTCGCCGTCCAGCCGAACACCACCTACAGCCTCAGCGGCTGGGTGCGCGGCTCCTACGTCTACCTCGGCGTGAACGGCGGTTCCTCCACCTGGACCTCGTCCCCCTCGGCGTACAGCCAGCTCACCACCAGCTTCACCACCGGCGCCTCGCAGACCAGCGCCACCGTCTACGTCCACGGCTGGTACGCCCAGGGCACCTACTACGCCGACGACATCAGCCTCGACGGGCCCGGCGGGGGCGGTGGCTCGGACACGCAGTCGCCGAGCGCGCCCGGGAGTCTGCGGTCCACCGGGAAGACCTCCTCCAGCGTGTCCCTCGCGTGGAACGCCGCCTCCGACAACGTCGGAGTGACGGCGTACGACGTCTACAGCGGGTCGAACCAGGTGCTGAGCGTGTCCGGCACCGGCGCGACCGTGAGCGGCCTCGCCGCCAGTACCTCCTACACCTTCACCGTGAAGGCCCGGGACGCGGCCGGAAACGTCTCGGCGGCCTCCAACGCCGTGTCCGTGACGACCGACGCGGGCGGCGGTGGCGGGACCGGGTTCAAGCAGGCCGCCCCCTATCTCTACCTCGGCTGGGGCGATCCGCCGAGCGCGACCTCGGTGATGAGCGCGACCGGGATCAAGTGGTACACGATGGCCTTCATCCTCTCCTCCGGTGGCTGCAACCCCGCCTGGGACGGCAGCAGGCCGCTGACCGGCGGCAACGACCAGTCCGTCATCAACTCGATCCGGTCCGCGGGCGGCGACATCGTCCCGTCGATCGGCGGCTGGAGCGGCAGCAAGCTCGGTCCGAACTGCTCGACCCCCGAGGCGCTGGCCGGTGCCTACCAGAAGGTGATCGACGCGTACGGCCTCAAGGCCATCGACGTCGACATCGAGAACACGGACGAGTTCGAGAACGCGACCGTGCAGGACCGGATCCTGAACGCCCTGAAGATCGTCAAGGCGAACAACCCGGGTCTGAGGACCATCCTCACGTTCGGCACCTCGACGACCGGGCCGACGTACTGGGGCAACCGGCTGATCGAGCAGGCCAAGGCGCTGAACGCGAACATCGACGTCTTCACGATCATGCCGTTCGACTTCGGCGGCGGCAGCGACATGTACGGCAACACCGTGAACGCGGCGGAGGGGCTGAAGACCAAGCTGAAGTCGACCTTCGGGTGGGACGACGCCACGGCCTACGCCCACCTGGGGATCTCCGGCATGAACGGGCTCAGTGATCAGCAGGAGTTGACCAGCACGGCGATCTGGACCCAGATCCGTGACTGGGCGAACTCCCGTCACATCGCCCGGCTCGCGTTCTGGTCGGTCAACCGGGACCGGCCGTGCCCGGGCGGCGGAGTGACGAGCAACTGCTCCGGCATCAGCCAGAACAACTGGCAGTTCACCTCGATCACGGCCGGCTTCACCGGCTGAGGACGCGGGAGGTCCCCGGCGCCATGCGGCTGTCGGGGACCTCCCGCCTTCTCTCAGGCCCGCGCCGCGAGCGCCTCGCGCCACACCGGGCTGTCGACGTAGTGGTTGTCGAACCGCTCCGAGGAGTCCTTGATCTCCTGCGGATCGGCCTCGCCGCGCATCACCCGGCCGAGCAGCCGCAGGTAGTCGAAGCGGCCCGCGCCCGGCGTGAAGACGAACAGCACGTCGGCCGTCCTGCCGGGCGCGGCGGCGAAGGCGTGCGGGGTGTGCGGCGGCACGACGAGGAAGTCGCCCGCCTCCAGGACGGTGATCTCCTCGCCCAGCAGCACCTGGAGCGCTCCGTCGATCACGAAGAACATCTCGGCGGCCCTGGTGTGCAGGTGCGCGGGCGCGCCGACCGCGCCCTCGGCGAAGGTCGACCGGTAGCCGGTGAGCCGCCCGCCGGTGTGGTCGGAGTCCGCGAGGAGCGTCATCACGCTGCTGGGGTCGCGGGTCGTCTCGGCGTCGGCGGCACGGGTGAGGACCGGGGGGAAGTCCGTGGCCGGCGCGGGCTCGTTCTTCTTCGTCGTCGTCATGCCTACGACGTTACGGACCCGACCGACCGGCGGCGGGGGGCATTTCCCGGCCGGAATCATGGGTCAATTCCGGGGTCCGGTGCCCCCCGCCTCACGGGACCTCGGGCGAGGAGCCTCAGAACCGGCCCGACCCCCGGTACAGCTCCAGTTCCCCGTCCAGCTCGACCGCCAGCACCGTGGCGTAGGGATCGAGGTCCGCCCCGTTCGGCGGATCGATCCACAGCACCCCGACCGCCTCGTGCAGTCCGCCGACCACCCGGTGCGCCAGCTCGGTACCGGTGCCGAGGACGGTGACCTTGCGGACCGGTGTGGCCAGGCCGCGTACCCCGATCTCGGCCCGCGGGACGTCGAACAGGGTGAGATAGAGCGTCCGGCCGTCCGCGGAGAGCGTGCTGGGTCCGTAGTGGTGCCCGGCGGGCAGCCCGCGCACGGTCCCGTACACGGCCTCGGAATGCTTGCGGATCCACTCCCCCAGACCCTCCAGGCGTTCCACCTGAGGCTCGGGGATGGTGCCGTCCTCCATCGGGCCGACGTCGAGGAGCAGATTGCCGCCCCCGCCGATGGTCTCGGTGAAGTAGCGGATCAGCTGGGCGAGCGACTTGTGGTGGTGATCGTGGTGCTGGTAACCCCACGAGTCGTTGATCGTCAGGCACAACTCCCAGGGGCCGTCGGGCGGTTCGATGGGAGCGCCCTGTTCGGGGGTGGCGTAGTCGCCCTCGCTGAGCATGCGCGCGTTGAAGACGACGTCCGGCACGTACGACCGTATGAGCGCGGCGAGTTCGGGGATGCGCCACTGCTCCTCGCTGCGGTCCCACTCGCCGTCGAACCACATCAGGTCGGGCCGGTAGCGGGAGGCGAGCTCCCGGATCTGGCCGTCGCGGTAGGCGATGAACCGCTCCCAGGCCGCCAGGTCCTCGTCCTCGGCGGCGACCTCGGAGTAGCGGTTGTCCTCCTGCTCCGGCGGGCGGCCCGGCTTGCGCGTGGAGGCGTAGTCGGGGTGGTTCCAGTCGGAGTGGGAGTAGTAGAAGCCCACCTTGAGGCCCTGTTCGCGCAGGGCCTCGGCGTAGGGGCCGACGTAGTCCTTGCCGAGGTTCAGGTCGCCGTACTCCGTGTCCCACAGGGCCACGCCGTCATGATGACGGGTCGTCAGCACGGCGTACCTGGCGCCGGCACGGGCGAACAGATCGGCCCACTCACGGGGGTCGTACTCGGCCCCCGTGAAACGCTCCAGCTGGGACATGTACTGGTCGTGCGGGACGATGTCGTCGTAGAACGACCAGGACTCCTGGACGCCGTCGACGGCGTAGATGCCCCAATGGATGAAGATCCCCAACTTGGCGTCGGTGAACCAGGGTTGCATGGACACGGGGTCACCCCCTCCGCAGGCGGAGCGTCAGCACCTGGAACGGCCGCAGCGAGACCGCCACGCCGCCGTCGGTGACCTCGGCCGTCTCGTCCTCCAGCGGGCGCTCCAGCAGGTCGGTGACCTGGGCGCCGGCGAGCGGGAAGCCGGTGCGCAGCACGCCCCGGGCGCGACCGCCGCCCGACTCGTACAGCCGGACCACCACGTCACCGGACCCGTCGTCGGCGAGCTTGACCGCTTCGACGGTCACGCCCTCGCCGTCGACCGAGACGACCGGCTCGGGGGTACCAGCCGCGTCCGCCACCCGGAGCGGGAGGTTGAGGGAGTAGCCCTCGGCGACGGTGTCCTCGATGCTCGCGCCGGGCAGCAGCGAGTAGGTGAAGCGGTGCGTGCCCTGATCGGCCTCCGGGTCCGGGATGCGCGGGGCGCGGACCAGGCTGAGCCGGACCGTGGTCGTCGTACCGCCGTCCTCGCGGACCGTGCGGGAGACGTCGTGGCCGTAGGTGGAGTCGTTCAGCACGGCGACGCCGTAGCCCGGTTCGCCGACGTGCACCCAGCGGTGGCCGGAGACCTCGAAGCGGGCCGCCTCCCAGCTGGTGTTGGTGTGCGTGGGCCGCTGGATGTGGCCGAACTGGATCTCCGCGGAGGAGTGCGCGGCCCGGACGTCCACCGGGAAGGCGGCCTTGAGGATCTTCTCGGCCTCGTGCCAGTCGATCTCGGTCTCGAAGTCGATCCGGGGGCTGCCGGCGCGCAGGGTGATGGTCTGGGTGATCGTCGAGCCCTTGCCGAAGGACCGCGTCACCCGGATCGCGCCCAGCAGCGGGTCCTTGGAGACGACCTCGACCGACGTGGGCTCCAGGAGATCGGTGTACCGGTTGTTGTAGTGCTTGTCGATGTCCCAGGCGTCCCAGTAGTTCGGGAGGTCGGTGTGCAGGCGGAGCAGGTTGCCCTTGTCGCCCAGCACCTCCCGGCCGGCCCGCAGATCGAGGACGGACGACAGCGTGCCGTCCTCCGCCACCTCCACCCGCACCAGCCCGTTGTCGAGGACGCGACCGGCGACACGGACCGGCTGCGCGGGCTCGGCGTCGGCCAGGGGCGCGCTGCCGTTCGCGGGCACCTCGACGTACGCCAGAGCCTGATCACCCGTGCGCACCACCTCGGAGCGGTCGAACGGGCTGGTGTTGAAGACGCGGGTGCCACCGGCGCCCAGCGCGGCCACCGCCTCGGCGGTCAGCGTCTCCAGCTCGGCGGCCACGCGGGCGTATTCGGCCTCCGCCTCGCGGTGCACCCAGGCGATCGAGGAGCCCGGCAGGATGTCGTGGAACTGGTGGAGCAGGACCGTCTTCCACAGGCGGTCGAGCTTCTCGTACGGGTACGAGTAGCCCGGCGCGTGCAGCGCGGCCGTCGTCGCCCACAGCTCGGCCTCGCGCAGCCGGTGCTCGGAGCGCCGGTTGCCTTGCTTGGTGCGGGCCTGCGAGGTGTAGGTGGCGCGGTGCAGCTCGAGGTAGAGCTCGCCGACCCAGACCGGGGCGTCGGGGTACTCCTCGCGGGCCTTGGCGAAGAACTCGTCGGGGTGCTCGACGACGACCTTGGGCGAGCCCTCCAGGTCGGCGAGGCGCCGGGCCCGCTCCATGATCTCGCGGGTGGGGCCGCCGCCGCCGTCGCCCCAGCCGAAGGGGGCCAGGGAGCGCGTTCCGCCGCCCTTCTCGTTGTAGTTGCGGACCGCGCGGTCCATCTCCTCGCCGCTGAAGCGGGCGTTGTAGGTGTCGACCGGCGGGAAGTGGGTGAAGATCCGGGTGCCGTCGATGCCCTCCCACCAGAAGGTGTGGTGGGGGAACTTGTTGGTCTGGTTCCAGGAGATCTTCTGGGTGAGGAACCAGTCGTTGCCGGCCAGCTTGGCGAGCTGCGGGTAGGCGGCGGTGTAGCCGAAGGAGTCCGGCAGCCAGACGCCCTTGGTCTCGACGCCGAAGTGCTCGATGAAGAACCGCTTGCCGTGGATGAGCTGGCGGGCGATGGCCTCGCCGCCGGGCAGGTTGCCGTCGGCCTCGACCCACATGCCGCCGACCGGGGCCCACTGGCCCTTCTTCACGGACTCCTGGATGCGGGCCCAGACGTGCGGGTAGTTGTCGCGGACCCATTCGTACTGCTGGGCCTGGGAGCAGGCGAAGATGAAGTCGTCGTACTCGTCGGCGAGCGCGGTGACGTTGGAGAAGGTGCGGGACGTCTTGCGCTTGGTCTCGCGGATGGGCCAGAGCCAGGCGGAGTCGATGTGGGCGTGGCCGACACCGGAGACCGTGTGGGCGCTGGCGTTGGCCGGCTTGGCGAGCACGGGTGCGAGGACCTGGCGGACCGCCGCCGCGCTGCCGGAGACGTCGTCCAGGTCGAGGGCGTCCATGGCCCGGTCCAGGGCGTGCAGGATCTCGTGGCGGCGGGGCTCGTGCTCGGCGAGGTGGACCATGAGCTCGCGCAGCACCTGGAGGTCCAGGTCGAGGTGGAAGACCTCCTCGTCGAGGACGGCGAGGTCGGCGCGCTGGAAGGTGTAGAGGGGCGCGGACCCGGCCGTGAGCTTGTCGCCCATCGGCGTGATCTTCGAGAAGTTGTCCTTGAGGATGTCCGGGTTGGAGGCCGCCTCGACCAGGTAGTCGATCTCCTCGCCGCCGTTCGCCGGGTTGGCGATGGGGACGTACTGGTTGAGCGGGTTGACGGCCTTCAGGGGGCGGCCGTCGGCGAGGTGGACCAGGGCCTCGGCCTGGTTGCCGGGCCAGTCGCCGACGAAGCCGAGGTCGATGACCGCCTCGACGCGCCGTCCGGCCCACTCGGCGGGCACCCGGCCGCGCATCCGGAACCAGGTGGTGCCCCAGGGCGGGCCCCACGGGGTGTCCATCGCGAAGGGCGTGTAGCGGGCGGCCGCGGCCTCCTCGAAGGAGACCGGCTCGCCAGGCGCCTGCCAGGCCTCGACCTCGAAGGGGACGGTGGCCGCGTAGACCGCGGGCTTGATGCGCTGGTCGTGGGCGCGCTGGACGCGCTCCTCGATGCGGCGGCGTTCGTCGTGCATGAAGGGTCTCCAGGGAGGGAGAGAGCGAGCTGGTGGGGCCGACAGGCGAGGGGAAAGCGCTTTCTAAAAGTGGCCGCTACTTAAGGTACGCGAGCCCGGGATGGACCGAGGTGTAGCCCTCGACCAGCTTGCGGGCGACATTGACGGAGTCGACCAGCGGGTGCAGCGCGAAGGCCTTCACCGCGGTCGCTCGCGAGGCGGACTCGGCGGCGGCCAGCACCTCCCGCTCGACCGCCTTGACCGAGCAGACCAGTCCGGTGGCGTGGCCGGGCAGCGGTGCGACGGAGACCGGGTGGGCGCCGTTGGCGTCGACGAGGCAGGGCACCTCGATGACGGCGTCGTGGTCGAGCACGGAGAGCGTGCCCTGGTTGCGGACATTGAGGATCAGGGTGGTGCGCTCGTCGCGGGCGATGGCCCTCATCAGGGCGAGGGCGACCTTCTCGTAGCCGCCGGAGAGATCGTCGGCGTCGCGTTCTCCGGCGCCGGCCGTCTCCCGGTTCTCGGACATGTAGGTGGCCTCGCGCTCGGCACGCGTGCGGTCCCACACGTCCAGCGCCTTGGCACCGGGGGCGCCGACCTCGTCGTAGAACCGCGCCTGCTGGTCGGCGAGGAAGGCGCCGCGGGTCTTCTCGGCGTGCTGGTAGGCGCGGACGGCCTCGCGGTTGAAGTAGTAGTAGTGCAGGTACTCGTTGGGGATCGCGCCGAGGGACTGGAGCCAGTCGACGCCGAAGAGCTTGCCCTCCTCGAAGGAGCCGAGCAGGTCGGGGTCGGCGAGCAGCCGGGGCAGCTCGTCCCGGCCGGCGATCGTCAGACCGCGGACCCAGCCGAGGTGGTTGAGGCCGACGTAGTCGATCCAGGCCTCGTTGGGGTTGGCGCCGAGCACGCGCGCGATGCGGCGGCCGAGGCCGACCGGAGAGTCGCAGATGCCGATGACCCGGTCGCCGAGGTGGCGGGACATGGCCTCGGTGACCAGGCCCGCCGGGTTGGTGAAGTTGATGACCCAGGCGTCGGGAGCGAGCCGGGCCACGCGCCGGGCGATGTCCACGGCCACCGGGACCGTGCGCAGGCCGTAGGCGATGCCGCCCGCGCCGACCGTCTCCTGGCCGAGGACACCCTCCGCGAGGGCCACCCGCTCGTCGTCGGCGCGCCCCTCCAGGCCACCGACGCGGATCGCCGAGAAGATGAAGTCGGCGCCGCGCAGAGCCTCGTCGAGGTCGGTCGTGGTGGTCACCGTGGGGGCATCGGGGACGGCGGCCGCCTGTTCGGCGAGGACCCGGCCGACCGCGGAGAGCCGGCCGGCGTCCAGGTCGTGCAGGACGACCTCGGTCACCCGGCCCTCGGCGCGGTCCGTCAGCAGCGCGCCGTACACGAGCGGGACCCGGAAGCCGCCGCCGCCAAGAATGGTCAGTTTCACCGGGTGCCTCCAAAAATGCCCCGGCGTTCAGGCTGGGACGAATCATCTACGGGCAGCGCGTCGCGAGAACCGGGCACGCGCTGCCTCCTTGCACTTGCTCCGAGAACCCGGGCCGGCGTCGACCCGGCCGCTGTCGATCGCGTACGACCCGGTCGCCCACCGAGCGGTCGAGCGGCGTGAGCCAGGGATCTCCTTCGATTCCGGGGGCGCGGATTCAAGCTTGTACCTTTCCTGCCAGGACCACCTCGACGCCCGCCTCCTCCAGGGAGGAGCGGGTCGCCGCGTCGACCGGCGCGTTCGTCACCACCACGTCCAGCTCCTCCGGACCGCACACCTTCGCCATGCCCGTACCCGGGAACTTGGCCGTGTCGGCGAGCAGGACGGTCTTGTCGCTCGCCTTGATCATGGCCCGTTTGACCGGCACCTCGACGACCGTCGTGTCCATCACCTGCCCGCCGGGGCGCACTCCACTGGTGCCGAGGAAGAGCCAGTCGGCGTGCAGCTGGCGGAGGTTGTCCTCGGTGAGGAAACCGACCAGGGAGCGGTACTCGCGGCGGACCATGCCGCCGAGCAGCACCAGCTCGATGCCCTCGTCGTCGGCGAGCTCCTCGTAGACCACCAGGTTGCTGGTGATCACGGTGAGCCGGCGGCCGTGCAGCTGCCGGGCCAGGCGGTAGGCGGTGGTGCCGATGTCGAGCAGCACGGACTGTCCGTCGGCGATCAGCGCGGCCGCCCGGGCGGCTATGGCGTCCTTCTCCGCCACCCGGACCTCGGCGACCTCGGCGAAGGGCTGGTCGCCCTCCTCGGCGCGCGCGCCGCCGTGGACCCGGGTGAGCAGCCCGTCCTCCTCCAGCTTGACGAGGTCACGCCGGATGGTGGCGGGGCTCACACCGAGTTGCTCGGAGAGATCCGTCACGGCCGCGGGACCGCCTGAGCGCAGGGCCCGCAGGATGAGTTGGTGTCGTCGTTCAGCCAGCACGCCGTGAACACTACTCGTCATCTTCAATCATTTCCATGCTCAGTTCTGCTTGGGTATTGACCAATCTCGCCGAGCGGCGCACGATTCCCGTCATCGAAATTGACGTGTTTTGACGAGAGGCGCTCACGTGGACGACGACCGGCCCGAGGTGCTGCTGACCGGGCTGCTCTTCTACGACCTCGTCCTGACGGGTCTGGGAAAGCCGCCGACGCCGGGCGAGGAGATCTGGACGGCCGGCATGGGCTGCGGCCCCGGCGGCATCGCCAACCTGGCGGTCGCCGCGTCCCGCTTCGGCCTGCGCACCTCCCTGGCCACGGTCTTCGGCGACGACTTCTACGGCGGCTATTGCCAGGAGGTCCTCGCGGGTCAGGAAGGTGTCGACCTCTCGCTCTCGCGGGTCGCGGACGGCTGGCACACCCCCGTCACCGTCGCGCTCGCCCACGGTGACGACCGGGCGCTGGTCACCCACGGCCAGGAACCGCCGTACTCCCAGGACGCGCTGATGGGCGACCCGCCCGAGGCGCGCACGGCCCTGGTGCATCTGGAGTCCGAGCCGCGTGCCTGGCTCTCCAAGGCCGCCGCGAACGGCACGCACATCTACGCGGACGTCGGCTGGGATCCCACCCAGGTGTGGTCCACCGACCTCCTGGACCAGCTGGCCCTGTGCCACGCCTTTCTCCCCAACGAGACCGAGGCGATGGCCTACACCCGCACCGACAGCGCGGTCGCGGCCCTCGGCACGCTCTCCGAGCTGGTGCCGGTGGCCGTGGTCACGCGGGGCGGGGACGGCGCGGTCGCCGTCGACCAGACCACCGGCGAGTACGCGGACGTCCCGGCCCTCGCCGTCGACGTCCTCGATGCCACGGGCGCGGGAGACGTCTTCGGCGCCGCCTTCGTCGCCGCCTCGCTGGGCGGCTGGCCGCTGGAGGAACGGCTGCGGTTCGCCGTCCTCGCCGCGGGTCTTTCCGTACGGCATCACGGCGGGGCCCTGGCCGCCCCGGGCTGGTACGGAGTGGACCGGTGGTGGCGCTCGCTGACGGACCCCGACCTGAAGCGGGCGTACGGATTCCTGGCCGACCGGCTCCCGGCGGACGTGGGCCCACCGGTCCACTACGCGCCGATCACACCGCCGGCCCGGCCGGCAGCGTTCGCGCCGGTGGTTCCAGGGGCCGAGCACGCTCCGGCCGCCCCGAAGACCTCGTCGGCCGAGCACGCCCCGATCTCCCCGGACACCCCGCAGTCCGCGCACTCCCCCGTGCCCCCACCCGACAGCGCACGGCAGCACTGACCCCGCAACTCCCACGCAAGCCCCCCATGCACGTCCCGAAATGATCCGAAAGGCGGTGGGAGCTGTGCGGCTCTCACGAAGAGGCCTGCTGCGCGCGGGCCTGGGCGGTACAGCCGCCACGGCACTCGGCGGCCTGGCCACCGGCTGCGCCGTTCCGACCGGTTCGACCGGCCGGAACATGGTCCTGTGGTACTGGAGCGGCGGTCTGAGCGACACCGTCGTGAAGAACGCCAGGGCCCGCTACGGCAGTTCCGTGAGCCTGGACGCCATCCAGATCGGCGGCCAGTACCGCTCCAAGCTCATCACCACCATCACCGGCCGGGCCCACATCCCCGACATCGCGGGGCTCAAGGGCGAGGACATGGCCGCCTACCTGCCGAACGCGGACCAGTTCATCGACCTGCGGACCCTGGGCGCGGAGAAGTACAAGAGCCAGTACCTGTCCTGGAAGTGGGACCAGGGCATCGCCGACGACGGCACGATGGTCGGCTTCCCGATCGACTGCGGACCGGTCGGGCACTTCTACCAGTACGAGATCTTCCGCAAGGCGGGGCTGCCGTACGAACCGGACGACGTGTCGCAGGAGCTGAACACCTGGGAGAGCTACTTCGCCGCGGGTGAGCAGCTCAAGAAGCGGATCCCGGGGACCATGCTCCTCACCGACGTCAACTCCGTGTTCGAGAACGTCGTGCAGCAGGGCTCCAAGCGGTACGTCGACAAGGACCGCCACTTCATCGGCGACCAGGAGCACGTGCGCGACGCCTGGGCGCTCGCCGTGGAGGCCAAGCGCCGCGGGATCGTCTCCGACCTCGTGAGCGGCACCCCGGACCAGCTGTCGGCCAAGCAGGACGGCAAGCTGCCCAGTGAACTGGGCGCCTCCTGGGCGGCCTTCGACATCAAGAACGGTGTGCCGAAGGCCAAGGGCAGGTACCGGGTCGCCCAGATGCCGGTGCGGCCCGCCAACAACGGCGGATCGTTCCTGGCGATCACCAAGGCGTGCCGGGAGCCCGAACGGGCCTTCGAGATCATCACCTGGATCCTCAACGCGTCCAACCAGGCGCAGGGTTACGTCGACGCGGGCCTCTTCCCCTCCACGCCCGCCTCGTACGGCCTGAAGCAGATGCGGGAGCCCGACCCGTACTTCGGCGGCCAGGTCACGACCGACATCTTCGGGCCGGCCGCGCAGAAGATCGTGGTCGCCTACAACAGTCCGTTCGACGTCGCGCTCGGGCAGCCCATCAAAGACGAGATCAAGAACGTCGGCGTCCTCGGCAAGGACCCCAAGAAGGCCTGGAGTGACGCCATGAGCAAGTGCCGTCGCATCGCGAAGCACCTGGGGGTGAGCTACTGATGGCCGTCCTCGAGCAGACTCCGCCCGCGGTGGCACAGCCCACGCCCACGCAGCCCAAGAAGGGCCTGCGCAAGTACTGGCACCTCTACGCCGCGATCTCCCCCTTCTATCTGATCTTCCTCGGCTTCGGCCTGTTCCCGGTCGGCTTCTCGCTCTACCTGTCCTTCCACCGCTGGGACGGCCTCGGCTCGATGGAGTGGGCCGGGCTCTCGCAGTACCAGTACCTGCTGAGCGACGGCGATTTCTGGAACTCGATCGGGAACACGCTCATCATCTGGGCGCTGGCCACCTTCCCCATGATCTTCCTGGCGATGGTCACGGCCGTGATGCTCAACTCCGCGGTCCGGTTCAAGGGCCTGTACCGCGTCGCGTACTTCCTGCCGAACGTCACCTCGGTCGTCGCCATCGCGATCGTCTTCGGCTCGATCTTCTCCACCAACAGCGGTGTGGTGAACGCCGTCCTGCACTCGGTGGGCATCGACCAGGTGGCCTGGCTGAACACGCCGTGGGGGATCAAGGTGACCATCGCCGCCCTGATGACCTGGCAGTGGACCGGCTACAACGCCATCATCTTCCTCGCCGGCCTGCAGACCGTCCCGGGCGAGCTGTACGAGGCGGCGCGCATGGACGGCGCCGGTCCGATCCAGACCTTCTTCCGGATCACGCTCCCGCTGCTGCGGCCCACGCTGCTGTTCGTGCTCGTCGTCTCGACGGTCACGGGTCTGCAGAGCTTCTCCGAACCGCAGGTCCTGCTCCAGACCTCGTCCAACGACTCGACGTTCGCGGGCGGGCCCGGTCACTCGGGCCAGACGATGGTCCTCTACTTCTTCCAGCAGACCTTCGACAACAACGACTTCGGGTACGGCGCCGCGGTGGCGTGGGGCATCTTCCTCGTCGTCGTCCTGTTCTCGATCATCAACTGGCGCCTCGTGCAGCGCCGCGGCGACTAGGAAGGGCGCGCATCATGGCTGCCATCAAGGGATCCCGCCGCAGAGGGATCGCGCTGCACCTCCCGCTGATCATCGGCACCGTGCTCTCGGCCTTCCCGTTCTACTGGGCCGTGATCATGTCGACGCACAGCTCGTCGGAGATCTTCGCGTACCCGCCGAAACTGCTGCCGGGAACGCACTTCCTGGAGAACGTCCGCAACCTCTTCGACGCCATCGACTTCTTCGGGTCGATGTGGAACTCGCTGCTGGTCGCGGTGTCGGTGACCTTCCTCGTCCTGCTCTTCGACTCGCTCGCGGCCTTCGTCTTCGCCAAGTTCGAGTTCCCGGGCAAGAACGTGCTGTTCGGGCTGCTCATGGTCATCTTCATGGTGCCGGCGCAGCTGTCGGTCATCCCGCAGTTCGTGATCATGGCGAGGATCGGCTGGATCGGCTCGATGACCGCGCTGATCGTGCCGGCCGCGGCCAACGCCTTCGGCATCTTCTGGATGCGCCAGTACATGAAGTCCGCCATCCACGACGAACTGCTCGACGCCTCCAAGCTGGACGGCGCGCACTTCCTCCGCCAGTACTGGCACGTGGCGCTGCCGGTGGTCCGCCCCGGTCTCGCCTTCCTGGGCATCTTCACCTTCATGGGCCAGTGGAACGACTTCGCCTGGCCCCTGATCGCCCTCACCAACCCCGACAACGTGACCCTCCAGGTCGCGCTGTCCCAGCTCAACGGCACCCACGGCACCACCGACTACGGGATCGTGATGACCGGCGCCCTGCTCGCCCTCGTCCCGCTGCTGATCGTGTTCGCCATCGGCGCCAAGCAGATCATCGGCGACCTCGCCAAGGGAGCCGTGCGCGGATGACGGCCGATCCCCTGATCGCCCTGCGCCCCTGGGAGGCACCCGAGGTGACCTCCTGGGGACGGCTGCCCATGAACGCCGTCGACCGGCGCTCCGGAGTACTCCCCCTGGACGGCGACTGGCGCTTCCAGTTGCTGCCCGCTCCGGACGCGCCGGTCGGCGGCTCCTGGTCCTCGGCGTACGTGCCGGGGGCCTGGACCGTGCAGGGCACCGACGACCTGCCGCAGTACACGAACGTGCGGATGCCGTTCCCCGAGTACCCGCCCCACTCCCCCGCGGGCAACCCCACGGGCGTCTACGAGCGCGAGGTGGACGTCCCCGCCGAGTGGGCCGGTCGCCGGATCGTGCTCCAGGTCGGGGCCGCCGAGAGCGTGCTCCTCGTGCACGTGGACGGGCGGCCCGTCGGCGTCTCCAAGGACTCCCATCTGGCGGCCGAGTTCGATCTCACGGGACGGGTGCGCGCGGGCGCGCGGAGCGTCGTACGGCTGACGGTCGTCAAGTGGTCGGACGCCTCGCACATCGAGGACCAGGACCAGTGGTGGCACGGCGGGATCACGCGGTCCGCGCTGCTGTACGCGACGGATCCGCTGCATCTGGCGGACGTGACCGTGCGGGCGTCCCGCAGCGGCGAGCTGCGGGTGGACTGCAGGGTGCGGGACACGGGCGGCGCACTGCCCGAGGGGTGGTACGTCAGCGGCGAGCTGGAGGGGCACCTGCTCACCCAGGACGCGGAGTTCGACCGATTCAACGCCGAGGACGAGCGGGTCTCCGACTTCCTCGGCGAGGCACGGCTGCGGACCGTCGTGGAGGACGTCCGCACCTGGAACGCCGAGACACCCGAGCTGTACTCGCTCACCGTCCGACTGCACCGCGCCGACGGCACGGTCGCCGACACCTCACGGCACCGGACCGGCTTCCGGGACGTCGAGATCACCGGCCGCGACCTGCTGGTCAACGGCGAGCGGATCTTCGTCCGGGGCGTGAACCGGCACGACTTCCACCCCCTGACCGGGCGCACGGTGTCGTACGACGACATGCGCGCGGACCTGATCACGCTGAAGCGCTTCGGGTTCAACGCGATCCGCACCTCCCACTACCCCAACGATCCCGCCCTCTACGACCTCGCCGACGAACTCGGTTTCTACGTCGTCGACGAGGCGGACATCGAGTCCCACGACCACGCCCACGAGATCGCCGACGACCCGCGCTATCTGAACGCCTTCGTGGACCGGGTCTCGCGGATGGTGCTGCGGGACAAGAACCATCCGTCGGTCGTCATCTGGTCGCTGGGCAACGAGTCGGACTACGGCGCGAACCATGACGCGGCCGCCGGGTGGGTGCGCCGGCACGACCCGACGCGGCCGATCCAGTACGAGGGGGCGGCAAAACTCGACTGGGCGGACCCTTCGGTGGCCTCCGACATCGCCTGCCCCATGTACGCCTCGCTCGAGGAGTGTATGGAGCACGCGCTCTCCGGGCGGCAGACCAAGCCCCTGATCTGGTGCGAGTACTCGCATGCCATGGGCAACAGCAACGGCACACTCGCGGACCATTGGGCGGCCATCGAGTCAACGCCAGGTCTTCAGGGCGGGTTCATCTGGGAGTTCTGGGACCACGGCATTCTGCAGCGTGTGAACGACGGCAGACCGGTCGGACGTGGGGGCGTCGGGCTCTATGACAACGGTGTCGCCGCGCCCGGCCACCGCTGGGCCTACGGCGGCGACTTCGGCGAACTCCTCCATGACGGCGCCTTCATCGCGGACGGCGTGGTCTTCCCCGACCGCACGCCCAAGCCGGTGATGTACGAGCACCGCGAGATCGCGGCGCCGGTGCGCATCGAGTGCTTCAGGCACGAGGGCATCGTCCTCGGCAACCACCAGCACTTCCGGGGCCTGGCCTGGCTGACCGGCGAGTGGGAGCTCTCGCTCGCCGACGGACGCACTCTGACCACGCCCGCCGAGCTGCCCGATCTGCGGCCCGGTGAGACGGCGGCGGTACCGCTGCCGTTCGAGCTGCCCGAGGAGGGCGGCGAGGCGTGGCTGACGCTCCGGGTGACGACCGCCGGGGACGAGCCCTGGGCGCCGCGCGGGACGGTGGTGTGCGTGCCGCAGGTGCGGCTGCGGGAGGCGGTTCCGCAGGCTCCGGTGAGAGTGAAGAATCGTTCCGTCGAGGTCGCCGACGACGGTCTCCTGGTCCACCCCCTGCTCACCGCCGCACCCACGCTCTCCCTGTGGCGGGCGCCCACCGACAACGACGAGCTCGGCGGCATGGCACCGCGCTGGCGCGACTGGGGACTCGACGCCCTGGTGCGCAAGGTCGCGGACGTACGGCGGAGCCCCGGACGGGTCACCGTGCACGCCGAGTACGCCTGTGCGGCCGGTGTCGTCCGCCATCTGCAGGTCTTCACCGCGGTCGAGGGCGCGATCCATGTCGCGGAGTCGGCCGAGCTGCCGGACGGGCTCGACGACGTGGCGCGGGTCGGCTCGGTCTTCGAGACGGTCGCCGGGCTCGACCTGATGGAGTGGTACGGACAGGGCCCCTGGGAGTCGTATCCGGACCGCGCCTTCGGGGCGCCCGTCGGCCATCACTCCGTGCCCGTGGACGCACTGTTCACCCCCTATCTGCGCCCGCAGGAGAGCGGCGGCCGTCACGGCGTACGCCATTTCACGCTCTCCGCGCCGGACGCCACCGGCCTCGCGGTCATCCTGGACGAACCGCGCCAGGTCGGCGTGAGCCGGTACCGCGCCGCGGACCTCACCGGCGTGACGCACCACGACGAACTCGTCCCGCGGGCGGGCTGTGTCGTGCACATCGACGCGGCCCACCGCGGCCTCGGCACCGCCTCCTGCGGACCGGACACCACCGCCTCCTACCTCGTCGCGCCGGGCGTCCATCGCTGGAGCTGGACTCTGCGCGCCCTCTGACTCCCCCTTCTTCTTCACTTCCCTCGCAACGGAGCACACGTGTGCACTTCGCATGAGCACGATCAGGGCGAGGCCGCCCAGGCCGGTGCCGGACGGCGCAGTTTCCTGCGGGCGACGGCGCTGCTGAGCGCGGCCGCCACGGCGGGCGTCGCCCTGCCGACCGTGGCCGAGGCCGCGGTGTCCGGGTATCGTCCCGACACCCGCAGCCGGCGCTTCACGCTCGCCGTCATGCCCGACACGCAGTACCTCTTCGACGGGCCGAGCATCGACAAGGCTCCCGTCGAGGCCGCACTGCGGTATCTGCTGGAGCACGGGAAGGACGAGAACATCGTCTTCCTGTCCCACCTCGGCGACCTCACGCAGAACGGCGCGGCACCCGAGTTCGCCGCGATCGGCGAGGCGTTCGAGCTGCTCGACCGCCGGGGTGTCGGCTACAGCGTCCTCGCGGGCAACCACGACGTGAAGTCGTCCACCACCGACCAGCGCGGTGCGTCGCCGTACCTGGACGTGTTCGGCCCCGACCGGTTCAAGGGCAGCAGGACCTTCGGCGGTGCCTCGCCCGACGGCTACAACACCTTCCACCTCTTCGAGGCCGCGGGCCGCGAGTGGATGGTGCTCGCGCTGGACTGGCGCCTTTCGGACCAGGGGTACGCCTGGGCGAAGAGTGTCCTGGCCGCCCACCCGAGGACGCCGGTCGTCCTGACCACGCACGAGCTGGTCGTCGAGGACGACACCCTCTCGGACTACGGTCAGCAGCTGTGGGATCAACTGGTCAAGGACCACGACCAGATCTTCCTCACCCTCAACGGGCACTACTGGCCGGCCGGGCGGGCAACCCTCAAGAACACGGCCGGCAACGACGTCCACCTGCACCTGACGAACTACCAGAACCGGTACTTCGGCGGCGCCGCCATGATCCGCCTGTACCGCTTCGACCTCGACCGCGGCGTGATCGACGTGGAGACGGTCTCCCCGTGGATCCTGGGCCGGGCCGCCAAGGGGCTCAACGAGCTGGAGCGGCAGGAGATCGAACTCAGCGGCGACGCCGACCGGTTCTCCGTCGACATCGACTTCGCCTCGCGGTTCGCCGGCTTCGCTCCGGAGCCCGCGCGTGCGGCGCGTCCGGCGGCCACCATGCTCGTGCCGGGTACGGCCGCGTACTGGCGTTTCGAGTCGGCGGTCTCCGGCACGGTCCGTGACCTCTCCGGCCGCGGCAACGACCTCACCGTGGTGTCGGTCGGCGGCGGCTCACTGGGCTGGTCCGCCGACCATCACCCCGACCAGCCCGGCCACGGCAGCCTGGAGTTCCAGGGCTACAAGTCGCCGCTCAAGGGCGCGTACCTGAAGACCGTCGACGGGGCCCCGCTCAACAGGGCGACCTTCGAGAAGGGGTACACCATCGAGGCGTTCTACCGGCTCCCCGCGGACTGGGACCCGGACCACAACGCCTGGTCGGGCCTGGTCAGCAGGACCGGTACCGGCGGTGCCGCGGGCAAGACCGCCGACGACCCCGACGAGCCGCTCGCCACGCTCTCGCTCTCCAACGACCGCGAGCCGCAGTGGGCCATGCGCCCGCTCAACCAGCAGGGCATCGCCACCAACTGGGGCCAGGAGACACCGCTGGAGACCTGGTGGCACCTCGCCCTCGTCAACGACGGTAAGCACTCCACGCTGTACGTCCAGGGCTGCCCGGTGGTCCGCAACCCGAAGGCGCCCGCCGTCGGCATCACCTCGGTGGGTCTGCCGTGGCTGCTCGGCGGCTACGAGTACGGCGGCACGATCGACCAGATCTTCCACGGCCGTCTCGGCGACGTCCGGATCGTCGGACGCGCCCTGCCCGTCTCCTCCTTCATGACTCACTGACGGGAATCACCATGCACGAGCAGCAACTGCCCTCCTGGGCCGACCCCTCCGTCAACCCCGCCGACCTCGACGCACAAGGCGTGTCGAGACGCGGACTCCTGCGCCGCGCCGGCCTGTTCGGCGCCGCGTTCGCCCTCGGCTCGGCGGCGACCCCCGCGTTCGCCTCCTCCGAGAAGCGGGGCTTCGGCGGCGACGACCCGCGCCTCGCCTACCTGGTGGGCGACCACCACGTCCACTCCGTGTACAGCCACGACGCCAAGTACACGTTCTCCCAGCAGGCGCAGGCCGCCGCCAGGTACGGCCTCGACTGGATGGTGTTCAACGAGCACTCCAACTTCGGACACGCCTACTACGGCGCCAAGATGGAGCACGCGGAGATCGTCAAGGCCCGCGCGGAGAACCCGCGCCAGCTGATCTTCCAGGGCCTGGAGTGGTACATCCCGGCCGCCGAGCACTGCACGGTGTTCGCGGCCCCCGGCCCGCACGAGACCGACCTGCTCACGCAGTTCGAGCTCGCCTACGACGGCAAGCTCCTGGGCTACACCGAGGGGTCCGCGGGCGCCGCCGACACCGCGCGCAACGAGGCCCACGCCGTCAAGGCGATCAAGTGGCTGGCGGAACAGCGCCGTTCGGGCTACGTCGACGACGTCCTCGTGATCGCCAACCACCCCCTGCGGCTCGGCATCGACTCCCCGCACGAGATGCGCGGCTGGCGCGACGCCGCCCCCGAGATCATGATCGGCATGGAGGGCGCCCCGGGCGCACAGGGCGCGGCGCTCCCCGGCTGGCGCGGGGCCACCTCGATCCGCGGCGAGTACGAGAACAAGCCGTCGGCGCAGTCGTGGTCGGGCTATCCGACGGACGCGTATCTGACGTACGGCGGCTTCGACTGGGCGACGGCGACCGTCGGCGGGCTGTGGGACTCGATGCTGGCAGAAGGCAGCCTGTTCTCGATCACCACGAACTCCGACAACCACCGCACCGTCTTCGACACGTGGAAGAACGGCGACTGGCCGGCCGGCCAGAACTTCGACAACACCGGCAAGCTGCCCGACCCGGTGAACACCGACACCCCGCAGCCCGGCAGCGACTTCTGGCCGGGCGAGTTCAGCCGCACCCACGTCGGCGTGACCCGCTACGGCTACCGCGCGGTGATGGCAGGCCTGCGCGCGGGCCGGGTCTGGCTGGACCACGGGCATCTGCTCGACGGACTCGACGTCCGCGTGAAGCGGGACTGTGACGCGGGCCGCGGGGTCACGCTGGGCGGCCGGCTGCGGGTCCGCAAGGGCGAGCGGATCACGCTGTACGTCACCGTCACCAGCGCCTCCCGGACCAACCCGCAGGGAATCCTGCCGGAGCTGGCACACGTGGACGTGATCCGGGGCGCGGTACGGGGTCCGGTGAGCGACCGTGACGGCTGGAAGGCGCCCGACACCAGGGTCGTACAGACGAAGGACGTGTCCGGCCGGAAGGGGACGTACACCCTGCGCATCCCGCTGACGGCCGGGGACGAGTCCTTCTACGTCCGGCTGCGCGGGAGTGACGGCAAGCGGCACGGTACGGGGTATCTCGGCGCCTCGGTCGATCCGCACGGTCCGATTCCGCACGAGCCCGGCGACGGTGACCCGTGGGCGGACACGTGGTTCTATTCCAACCCCGTCTTCGTCGACGTGGCGGGCGCCTGACGAAGGGCACACTCCGGGCGGAGATGATCCGCCCGGAGTGTGCGCTCTGTCGACGGCCGTGTACTCCTGCCGTCAGGCGTAGAAGCGCGACAGGCTCTGCAGCACCGCGGCCGGCTTGGCCCCGCCCTCGATCTCCACCGCCCCGTCGACGGTGACCTGCACACCGCCCGGCACCTCCTCGACGTCGGTGAGCTTGGCGACGAGGCGGATGCGCGAGCCCACCTTCACCGGCGAGGGGAAACGGACCTTGTTCAGGCCGTAGTTGACCTTCGTGGTGACGCCCTGGACGTCCAGCAGTTCGGTGAAGAGCGGGATGAACAGCGAGAGGGTGAGGTAGCCGTGCGCGATGGGCGCGCCGAAGGGGCCTGCCGCCGCCTTCTCGGGGTCCACGTGGATCCACTGGTGGTCGCCCGTGGCGTCGGCGAACGTGTTGATGCGCTCCTGGGTGACCTCGATCCACTCGCTGGTGCCGAGGTCGCTGCCGGCGAGCTTCTTCAGTTCGTCGAGGCCGTTGACGGTGACGCTCATGTAGCTGTCCTTACTTAAGAGTGGGAGCCGAAGCGCTTGCGCACCCGGGACTTGAGGAGCTTTCCGGAGGCGGTGCGCGGGAGTCCGTCCGCGATCACCACCGACTTGGGGATCTTGTACTTGGCGAGCCGTCCGCCCAGGGAGGCCAGGACCTCGTCGGGGTCGGGCGTGGCGCCCTCGCGCGGCACGACGACCGCCCGCGGCACCTCGCCCCACTTGTCGTCCGGGACACCGATGACCGCGCACTCGGCGATGTCCGGATGGCCGAGGAGCAGGTCCTCGATCTCGGCGGGGTAGATGTTCTCGCCGCCGGAGATGATCATGTCCTTGATGCGGTCGACGATGAAGACGTATCCGTCCTCGTCGACGCGGGCCGCGTCCCCGCTGCGGAACCAGCCGTCCGCGAAGGAGGCGGCGGTCTCCTCGGGCAGCCCCCAGTAGCCGGGCATGACGTGAGGCCCCCGGAGCACGACCTCACCGGTCTCGCCGACGTCGACGGGCGCCAGGTCCGGCCGTACGACCCGGACATCGCTGAAGAAGTGCGGCACGCCCGCCGAACCCGCCTTGCTGATGGCGTGCTCGGCATCCAGGAACAGGGTCCCGGGTGAGGCCTCGGTCATGCCGTAGCCCTGGAGGAAGGTGAGCCCGCGCTCCTGGTAGGCGGCGATCAGGGGGGTCGACACCGGGGAGCCGCCGCAGGTCAGGATCCGCAGGGAGGACAGGTCCGCGTCCGCCCAGCGCGGGTGCCTCGCCACCTGCTCGAACATCGTCGGCACCCCGAACATGAAGGTGATCCGGTGCTGCTCGATCAGATCGAAGGTCGCGTTCGGTTCGAAGGCCTCCACCAGGACGCAGGTGCCGCCCTTCAGGAGCACGGGCAGCGTCAGCATGTTCAGGCCGGCCGTGTGGAACAACGGCGCGGAGACCAGGGCGCGTTCGTCGGCGATCAGGTCGGTGTCGACGAGGACGTTGATCGCGTTCCAGGTCAGGTTGCCGTGGGTGAGCATGGCGCCCTTGGGACGGCCGGTCGTGCCCGAGGTGTACATGATGATGCAGGTGTCGTCGGCGGTGACCGGCTCGTCGATCGGTTCCGCCGCCGACTCGGCGAGCAACCGCTCGTATTCGGCGCCGACTTCGACATACGTACGAACATCGGTGCTGCCCGGCAGGCCGGCGACGAGCCCCGCGTGCGAGGGGCCGTAGATCAGTGCCCTGGCCCCGGAGTCGGACAGCTGGTAGCCGATCTCCGGTCCGGCGAGGCGGGTGTTGAGGGGGACGAAGACCGCGCCCAGCGAGCCGGCCGCGAACAGCGTCTCCAGGTAGGAGGGGTGGTTGGGGCCGAGGTAGGCGACGCGGTCGCCGCGCCGGATGCCGCGGGCGCGCAGGGCGTGCGCGAGGCGGGTGACGCGGGTGTGCAGTTGGGCGTACGTGAACGTGGTGTCGCCGTGGATCAGGGCGGTGCGGTGCGGGGTCTTGCGGGCCCGGCGTGCGGGCCATGAGCCCAGTCCCTCGTTGCGCATCTGAGGCCCCTTATGGCTTGGTGAGCCCGAGCAGACGGGCGGCGTTCTCCTTGAGGATCTTCGGCTTCACCTCGTCCTTGATCGACAGCTTCTCGAAGTCGGCGAGCCAGCGGTCGGGGGTGAGGACGGGGAAGTCGGAGCCGAAGAGAACCTTGTCCTTGAGCAGGGTGTTCGCGTACTGCACGAGCTGCGGCGGGAAGTACTTCGGCGACCAGCCGGACAGGTCGATGTGCACGCCCGGCTTGTGTGTGGCGACGGCGAGGGCCTCGTCCTGCCAGGGGAAGGACGGGTGCGCCAGGATGATCTTCAGGTGCGGGAAGTCGGCCGCCACGTCGTCCACGTGGAGCGGGTTCGAGTACTTGAGGCGGATACCGCCTCCGCCGGGGACGCCCGCGCCGATGCCGGTCTGGCCGGTGTGGAAGAGGGCGACGGTGCCGGTCTCCTCGATGACCTCGTAGAGGGCATAGGCCACCGAGCGGTCGTTGGGGAAGAAGCCCTGGATGCTGGGGTGGAACTTGAAGCCCCTCACCCCGTACTCCTCGACCAGGCGGCGGGCCTGCTTGACGCCCGCCTTGCCGCGGAAGGGGTCGATGGAGGCGAAGGGGATGAGGATGTCGGAGTTGGCGGCCGCGGCTTCGGCGACCTCCTCGTTCGGGACCGGCGCCGTGCCGGTCGCGGACTCGGCGTCCACCGTGAAGATCACGGCGGCCATCTTCCGCTCGCGGTAGTAGGCGGCGGTCTCCTCCAAGGTCGGCTTCCGCTTGCCCTCGACCTTGAAGTAGGCCGAGGAGGCGTCGTGCAGGTCGTCGTCCAGGGACGAGTGCCCCTTGGAGGACACCTCCGCGTGGGTGTGGACATCGATCGCGACCAGGTCCTCGACGTTCATGGAGAGGTCCATCACGCCTCCGGAAGCTTCGGTGCCGGGATGCCGACCGTCTGGAGCTCGGCGCCCACCGACGTCGGGAAGGCGTCGGCCAGGGTGTCGGGGGTCCAGCCGCCGTCGGCGTAGGCCGCCCTGATCTCCTGCGGATGGGACCAGAGTGCCACCTTGTCGCCGCCGATGCCGATGGCCTGCCCGGTGATGCCCCGGGCGGCCTCGGAGGCGAGGAAGGGGACCAGGGCCGCGCAGTCCTCGGGGGTGCCGAAGCCCTCGCCCTTGCGGAGGAAGTCCGGGAGCGGCTCGCCGTTCCTCATGGCCTCGATGTACGGGGCGAAGGCGGGGATGGTCTCGGTCATCGCGGTGGCCGCGACCGGCACGATCGCGTTGACGGTGATGCCGGCGCGGCCCAGTTCCATGGACCAGGTGCGGGCGAAGGCGGCGATGCCGGCCTTGGCGGCGGCGTAGTTCGTCTGTCCGAAGTTGCCGCGCTGCCCGGCCGGGGAGCCGACCAGGATCAGGGAGCCGCCCTCGCCCTGCTCGCGCATGCGGACCGCGGCGGCGCGGGCGCAGGTGAAGGTGCCCTTGAGGTGGGTCGTGATCACCGCGTCGAAGTCGTCGTCGGTCATCTTCCACAGCACCTTGTCACGCAGGATGCCCGCGTTGGTGACCAGGATGTCGAGCCGTCCGAACTCCTCCACCGCCCGGCCCACCAGCCGCTCGGCGGCCTCGGTGGTGCCGACCGGGACCACCTCGGCGACGGCGGTGCCGCCAGCCGCCACGATGGACTTCACGGCCTGCTCGGCGACCGCCTCGTCGACGTCGTTGACCACCACGGAGGCGCCGTGGGCGGCGAGGGCGTGCGCGTAGGCGAGGCCGAGGCCCCGGCCGCTGCCGGTGACGACGGCGACCTTGCCGGAGAGATCGATGCTGGACACGAGCGGGTCCCTTCATGGGTTCACATGGGGTGCGGCTACGAGATCGAAGCTAAGAGCAATAATTGGTGACGTCAATAGTTGTTGGAGACCTTCGGGTGCGTCATGCTGGAATCTCCCTGACACACCGAGCCCGAGGAGCCCGCCATCACACGCCAGCACGTCACCCCGAAGCCCATCGACTCGGAGGAGCCGTGGATGCGCGGGCTGCACGCGGACACCGGTTATCTGCTGTACCGCCTGGGCCTGCGCTCGGGTCAGCTGTTCAACACGTTCCTCCAGGAGTCGGGGCTGCGACTGCGCCACTACGCGGTGCTGCGCTATCTCGCCGGGTCCGCGGGCGCCCTCCAGCGGGAGCTGAGCACCCGGCTCGGCTACGACCCCAGCGCGATCGTCGGCCTGGTCGACGACCTGGAGAAACTGGGCCTGACCGAGCGCCGCCCCTCCCCCGACGACCGCCGCAGCAAGATCGTCGTGCTCACCGAGGAAGGCCGCGCCTTCCTGCGCGGCACCGACGAGGCCGGCCTACGGGTGACCAACGACCTGCTCGCCCCGCTCGACCCCGCCGAGCGCGAGACACTCCAGGCGCTCCTGCTGAGGGTCGCCGACCAGCCATGACCTTGCGCTCGGCGCCGGACCGGCTGCTGTCCGTGCTCGCCGCCTTCGACCACGAGCACCCGGCGCTGTCCCTGACCGACATCAGCCGGCGTGCGGGGCTGACCCTGACCACCACCCACCGGCTGGTGGGCGCGCTGACCGACTGGGGCGCTCTGGAGCGGGACGACGCCGGCGTCTACCACGTCGGGCTCAGGCTGTGGGAGGTCGCCGCGCTCGCGCCGCGCGGGGTCGCGCTCAGACAGCTGGCACTGCCGTATCTGGAGGACCTGTACGAAGCCACCCACGAGAACGTGCAGTTGGCGGTGCGCGACGGCTCGGACGTCGTCTACATCGAGTGGATCGCGGGGCGTTCGTCGGTCGGCGTGCACATCCGGGTGGGGGCGCGCTGGCCGCTGCACGCCACCGGGGTCGGCCTGGTGCTGCTGGCGCACTGCGAGCCGTGGGAGCAGGAGGAGTACTGCGCGACCCCGCTCGCCGTGTTCACGCCGTACACGATCACCGAGCCGGCGAAACTGCGCCGGGTGCTCGCCGAGGTCCGGCGCACCGGCGTCGCGGTGAGCAGCCGTCAGGTCACCGACGACGCCCTCTCGGTGGCCGCCCCCGTGTGCGGACCCGACGGGAAGGTGGTCGCGGCCGTGTCGGTGGTGGTGCCCCAGGCCGACGCCCAGGTGCCGGCGTTGATCCCCGCGGTACGGCTCGCGGCGCTCGGGATCTCGCGGGCACTGGGCTGGCAGCCCACCGTCCCGCCCCGATCGGGTGCCGGATATCCCTCTCACCGGTGAGGACCCGGCCGCGTCGGCGTCGTGATACTGGAACGGCCCCGGCCCCGAGGAGCCGCTCATGTCCGATGCCCGGTCCTGGTACGCCCCCGTCGTGACCCGCCTGAGGACGACGAACCCGTACGTCGTCGACAGCGCACTCGCCGTGCTGGTGCTGTTCGCCGCGTCCCTGCAGTGGATGTTCCCGGACGAGGGGGACGACCGTCTGAGCCTGGTGGGCTGGCTGCTGGGGGCCGCCACCGCCGTCCCCCTCGTCTGGCGGCGCCGCTCCCCCTACGTGTGCGCCCTGGCGGTCTCGGCGGCCACCACGGCGATGGCCTACTACCACGCGCCACCGCCCGACGTGCTCTACGGCGGCTTCGTGGTCCTCTACACGATGGCCGCCCAGGGCCTGCCCTGGCAGCGCCGCACGATGCTGGCGAGCTGGCTGCTCGGGGCCGTGCTGACCATGCAGCACAAGGAGCACTCCGAGCCCTTCGAGTACGCCTTCCACCTCACCGGCATGATCTGTGCCTACGGCCTCGGCGTACTGGCCCGCGTCCAGCGCGCGTACACCGCCGCCGTCGAGGACCGGGCCAGCAGGCTGGAGCGGGAGCGGGCCGCGGAGACCGCGCGGGCCATCGCCCAGGAACGGTCCCGGATCGCCCGGGACATGCACGACATCCTCGCGCACGCGGTGAGCCTGATGGTCGTCCAGGCGGAGGCGGGCCCGGTCGTGGTGCGCAGTGATCCGGACCGCGCCGAGGCGGCGTTCGACGCGATCGCGGCCAGCGGACGGGACGCGATGGCCCAACTGCGGCGCATCCTGGGGGTGTTGAAGGAGGAGGAGCGCCGTGGTGGTGCCGCCAGGCTGCCCCAGCCGGACCTCGCCGGACTGCCCGGCCTGGTCCGGCAGGTCTCCGACTCGACGCGGCTGCACGTCGCGTTGACCGTACGGGGCCGGCCGCGCCCTCTCCCCCCGGACACCGAGGTCGCCGCCTATCGCGCGGTGCAGGAGGCCCTGACCAACACGGTGAAGCACGCGTACGCTTCCTGCGCACAGGTGGAACTCGACTGGGCGGAGGACGAGTTGACCCTCACGGTGACCGACGACGGCAGCGGACCGGCCCGCTCGGACGGCGGGCACGGACTGATCGGCCTCAGGGAGCGGGCGGCCGCCTGCGGGGGCAGCGCGGAGACCGGGACGGGTCCGGAGGGGGGCTTCCGGGTCGTCGTACGACTGCCCGCCGGCGCGGACCGGGAAGCGGCCCTCGGGTGAGCATCCGGGTGGTCGTCGCCGACGACCAGGAACTGGTTCGCAGCGGCTTCAGCATGATCCTGGAGGCGCAGCAGGACATCAAGGTGGTCGCCGAGGCCGGGGACGGCGCCGAGGCGGTCGACGCGGTGCGCCGGCACACCCCCGACGTGCTGCTCCTCGACATCCGGATGCCGGTCATGGACGGCCTGGAGGCGGCCCGGCGGGTGTGCGCGCAGTCGAGCTGCAAGGTGGTCATGCTGACCACCTTCGACCTCGACGAGTACGTGTACGACGCGCTCTACGCGGGGGCCAGCGGCTTCCTCCTCAAGGACGTGCGCCGGGACGATCTCGTGCACGCGGTCCGCGTGGTGGCGGGCGGCGACTCCCTGCTCGCGCCGGCCATCACCCGCCGCCTGGTCGCGGACATCGTGCGCCGCCGCCGCGAGGAGGCCGCCACCGGGGCCACCCCGGACCGCCTGGACGTCCTGACGGCCCGCGAGGTGGAGACCCTGCGGATGCTGGCGCGGGGCCTGTCCAACGCGGAGATCGCGACGACGCTGTTCGTCAGCGAGCACACGGTCAAGACCCATGTCAGCAACGTCCTGAGCAAGCTCGGCCTGCGGGACCGGGTGCAGGCGGTGATCTGCGCGTACGAGACGGGTCTGGTGGCGCCGGGTTCCCCCTAGTCCCCGAGCTCGGTGAAGAGGGTCAGCTGAAGCGAACCAGGCGCTTCCAGGCGGGAGTTCAGCGAGTTCCACGGCGTACGGGTCGGCTCGGCGACCACCTCCGCTCCGGCCTCCGCCAGCCTGGCCGTGGTGAGAGCCGAGTCGTCCACCTCGAACGCCACGCGGATGTGTCCCGCGACCCGCCGCCCCACCTCGACCTCGTCGATGAACGCCGCGTGGTTCGGGTCCGTCAGCTCCAGCGTCGCCCGCCCCGCCTCCAGAATGGTGACCCGCCCGTCGGGTGAGGAGAACGCGGCCCGTTCGGGCAGTCCGAGGACGTCCCGGTAGAAGCGCAGCGCCTCGTCGTAGTCCTCCGCCGTGACGACGAGCCGGAGTTCACGGACGGGGGGTGGTACCTCGGACATACGGCCTCCTCGATGGTGTCTGCTCGGTCAACCCCGCGACCGGTACCGGAGATTCCTCCCTCCGAGGAGTGAGGGAGCACCCTGTCTCACCCGTACGGCGGAGTCCCGGAAACCGCCCGCTCCGGCGATCCGGTGATCACGCCCGCGGCACGAATCTGGGGGCGGTATCACTCCTCGACCCGCCGGGAGGCGACCGTGCTCTCCACCCTCGCCCGGGCAGCGACTCGCCGCCCGCTGACCGTCATCGGCCTCTGGGCCGCCTTCCTGCTGCTGGGCTTCGGCCTCGGGACGGGCGTCTTCGCCGACCTCTCCGACGACGTGCCCGACGTGCCCGGCACCGAGTCCGACATGGCCGACGACTATCTCTCCGGCGTGGACCCGACCGGCGAGTCCGTCACCGCGGTCGTCGCGGGCGAGCCGGTCTCCGACGCCGCCCTGCGCGCCCAGGTCGAGCGGACCGTCGCCGAGGTCCGGAGGATCGCCGGGGTGGCCGATGTACCGGACCCGTACACCACGCCCGGTCTCACCGCCCGCGACGGGCAGGCCCTCGTCGTCCCGGTCACCTTCGAGGGCGGCCTGAGCGACGAGGCCGAGGAGGAGGCGACGGACTCGGCCGTCGAGACCATCAAGCGGATCGACGCACCCGACGTCCACGTCAGCGGCGGCGAACTGCTCGGGCGACAACTCGGTGAGCGCGCCCAGGAGGATGTGAAGAACGCCGAGTTGATCTCCCTGCCGGTCGTCCTCGCCCTGCTGCTCGTCGTGTTCGGCGGACTGCGCGCCGCCGCGCTGCCGCTGGTGATCGCGGTGAGCGGGATCGCGGGTGCCTTCCTGGGACTGTTCGCCTTCAGCCAGGTCACCGACATCTCGGTGTACGCGATCCAGGTCACCACCATGCTGGGCCTCGGACTCGCCATCGACTACGCCCTGTTGATGCTGGTCCGCTTCCGCGAGGAACGACGGCGCACCGAGTCCACCGAAGACCTGGTCGAGGCCGTGCACCGCACGGTCGACGCGGCCGGCCGGACCGTGCTGTTCTCCGGGCTCACCGTGGCCGTCAGCCTGACCGGCCTGCTGGTCTTCCCGAGCGTGTTCCTGCGCAGCATGGGCCTGGCCGTCGCCGCCGTCGTCGTGGTCGACATGCTGGCCGCGGTCACGCTGCTGCCCGCGCTGCTCACGAAGTTCGGGGGGAGGATCCGGCCCTCGAAGGCACGCTCCCTGGACGAGGAGGGCCGGGTCTTCGCCCGCCTCGCCCGCTTGGCGCGGCGCCGCCGGATCGCCGTCCTGGTCACCGTCGTCCCGGCCCTGCTGCTCCTCGCCCTGCCCGTGACCGGCATGCGGATCTCCATCGGTGACGCCCGGCAACTGCCTTCCGGTACCGAGGCACGGCAGTTGTACGACACCGTCGACGCGCACTTCCCGAAGGGCACCGGCGTCTCCCCCGTGATCGTCGTCCTGAAGCCCGGCACCGACACCGCGACCCTCGACCGCATCCGCGCCCTGGTCCCGGACTCGGAGTCCCGTGAACTGCCGGGCGGCAACACCGTCGTGGAACTGCAGCCGCCCGGCACCGTGGACGGCAAGGCGGCCACCGGCCTCGTCGAGCGGGTACGGGACGTACGCGGTGACGAGCCCGTCGAGGTGACCGGGGTCGCGGCCCGGCTGGTCGACTTCCGCGCGATGCTCGCCGACCGGGCGCCGTGGGCGGCCCTGACCGTCCTGGCCGGCATCTTCGTCCTGCTGTTCGCCTTCACCGGCTCGGTGCTGATCCCGCTGCGCACGATCGCGACCACCCTGCTCAGTCTGGGCGCGGCGCTCGGCGTGGTGGTGTGGGTCTTCCAGGACGGCCACGGGGCCGGGCTGCTCGGCGGCGAGGGGCTGGGCGCGCTGAGCCTGACCGCACCGCCGCTGATCGTGTCGATCGCGTTCGGGCTCGCCATGGACTACGAGCTGTTCATCCTGGCCCGGATGCGGGAGAGCCGGCTGCGCACCGGGGACGACCACGAGGCCGTGGTGACCGGGCTGCGCCGCTCCGGGCGGGTCGTCACCTGCGCCGCCCTGCTCCTCGCGGTCGTGTTCGGCGCCTTCATGACCGGCGGGTTCTCCCCCATCCTCCAGATCGGCCTCGGTCTGACCCTGGCGGTGCTGATCGACGCGACGGTCGTACGGATGCTGCTGGTCCCGGCGACCATGGCACTGCTCGGCCGACACGCCTGGTGGGCGCCCGGGCCGCTGCGCAGGGTGCACGACCGGTTCGGGCTGCGGGAGGGGGCTGCGGCCGAGCCGTCGGTGACGACGAAGGTCTGACGGCTGCGGCGGACAGTGCCCGGGCGCTCCAGGCGAGCCCCGGGCGCCTCGCGCGCGGCCTCAGCGACTCCTCACCGGAATCTCAGACAGTCACCCCCCGTTTCAAAGGATCAACCCAGGTACGAGGCGCACGATGCCCCGCAAAGGTGGATATCTCAGGAAGGTGTGCCGTGGGCGTCCCGCACATATCGAACCGGTCCGGGCGACAGCCGGAGAGGTGGTCCCGGCGCGGGATGCTCGCCGCCCTGGGTGCCGTGCCGGCGGCCGTCGTCCTGACGGGCTGCAGTGGATCCGCGGACGCCTCGGAGGGGACGTCGACCGCGTCCGCCCGAGCGGCCGCGAAGAAGGCGGCCATCACGGTCACCCCCGCCGACGGGACCAGGAAGGCCGACTTCGCCGGTCCCGTCGAGGTCACCGTGACCGACGGCACCCTGGCCTCCGTGAAGGTGACCGGCAACGACGGCTCCACGCTGGCCGGATCGCTCAACGACGCGAAGACCACCTGGACTTCGACGACGAACCCGTACTCGGGCACCAAGTACACGGTCGCGGTCACCGCACAGGACGGCACCGCGAAGACGGCGACCTTCACCACGAAGTCCCCCGGCGAGACGTTCGTGGGTTACTTCACCCCCGAGGCGAACACCACCTCCGGCGTCGGCATGCCCGTCTCCCTCAACTTCTCGCACGCCGTGTCCGACAGGGCCGCCGTCCAGAAGGCGATCACGGTGACCGCCGAACCCGCGGTCGAGATCGTGGGCCACTGGTTCAACGACACCCGGCTCGACTTCCGGCCCGAGACCTACTGGGCGGCCGGCACGAAGATCACGCTCGGCCTGCGGCTCAAGGACGTTCAAGGATCCGCCGGGGTCTACGGCGTGCAGTCCAAGGACGTCACCTTCCACATCGGCCGCGAGCAGATCAGCACGGTCGACCTGTCCACCAAGGAGATGGTGGTGAAGAGGGACGGCGAGACGATCGCCACGTACCCCGTCTCCGGCGGCGACTCCGACCACACCACCTGGTCCGGGATCATGGTGATCAGCGAGCGGTTCAAGCAGACCCGCATGGAGTCCTCGACGGTCGGCCTCGGCGACGAGTACGACATCTCCGACGTCCCGCACGCCCAGCGCCTGACCACCTCCGGCACCTTCGTGCACGGCAACTACTGGGCGGCCACCTCGGTGTTCGGCAGCCGGAACACCAGCCACGGCTGTGTCGGCCTGCACGACGCCAAGGGCGCGAACGACAGCTCCGTGGACGGCTACAAGTTCTACGAGAGCTCCCTGCTCGGCGATGTCGTGATCGTGAAGAACTCCGGCGAGAAGACCGTGGAACCGTCGAACGGGCTCAACGGCTGGAACCTGTCGTGGTCGGACTGGAAGGCGGGCAGCGCGCTCTGAACGGCGTCAGAGCAATCTGGCGAGGGCTTCGGCGGAGGGGCTCGAGGGCACCGCCTGGTAGACGATGATCACCTGTTGCTCGGCGCCCCCGACGGTGAGCGCCTGCCGACGCAGGGCGAGCTCCCCGACGTGCGGGTGCGCGAACCGTTTCAGCTCGTCGCGGGAGGGCCGCGCGTCGTACCGCGCCCACAGGTGGCGGAAGTCCTCGTCGCTCTCCAGCTCGGCCACGAGTCGCGCGGTCACGGGGTCGCGCGGGTCGGCCTCGGCGCGCAGGGCCGCGACGGTCTGCGCGGCGATCTCCGGCCAGGCGGGGAACAGCCGGCGGGCCGCGGGATCGAGGAACATGTCCCGGACCAGGTTGTGCCCGGGCTCGTACATCGGCGCGAGCGCACGGGCCCACTTGTTGGCGGCCAGCACCTCGAACCGCCGGTTGCGCACATACGCCGGCGTGCCCGCCCACGCGTCGAGCAACTGGTGCAGATCCGGGGCGACTTCGGTCTCCGCGGCCCGTACGGGATCCGGGGCGGCGAGCGCGAACAGATGCGCGCGGGTGTCGGCGTCCAGTTCCAGCGCCCGCGCGAGCGCCCGCAGCACCTGCGGCGAAGGATGCTGGTCCACGCCCTGTTCGAGCCGGGTCAGATACGGCTCGCTGATGCCCGCCAGCCGGGCCAGCTCGTCCCGGCGCAGTCCGGCGACCCGGCGTCTTCCGTGCGCGGGCAGATCCGCGCGCGAGGGCGGGACCCGTCCCCGCCGGGCCTTCAGGAACTCTCCGAGCGCGTTGCCGGCCGCCATGGCCGAAAGGGTAACCCTGCGGGGGTGCTGGCTGCCGTCCGGTGGGAGGCGCAGGGTCGAGGGCATGAAGAAGACCTGGTTCATCACCGGCGCGTCCCGCGGCTTCGGCCGGATCTGGGCGGAGGCCGCACTCTCCCGAGGCGACCGGGTGGCCGCCACCGCCCGCCGCCCCGAGTCCCTCGAGCCTCTCGTCGACGCCCACGGGGACAGCGTCCTGCCCCTCGCCCTCGACGTCACCGACCGGGCGGCCGCCTTCGCCGCCGTCCAGCGTGCCGCCGACGCCTTCGGCCGCCTCGACGTGGTCGTCAACAACGCGGGCTACGGCCTGTTCGGGATGGTCGAGGAGACCACCGAGGAACAGGCCCGCGCCCAACTGGACACGAACGTCCTCGGCCCACTGTGGGTGACACAGGCGGCCCTGCCTCTTCTGCGCGCCCAGCGCGGCGGGCACATCCTGCAGGTGTCCAGCATCGGCGGCCTGGCCGCCTTTCCGTCCCTGGGGCTCTACAACGCCTCCAAGTGGGCGCTGGAGGGCATGAGCGAGGCGCTCGCCCAGGAGGTCGGCCCGCTCGGCGTGCGCGTCACGCTCGTCGAACCCGGCCCCTACGGCACCGACTGGTCCGGCTCCTCCGCGGTGCACGCCGAGCCCCTCGCCGCCTACGAGCCGATCCGGGAGGCCCGCCGGGCCGGTGCCGGCGCCCGGGCGCCCCAGGATCCGCAGACCACCGCCGAGGTCATCCTCGAACTGGTCGACACGGACGAGCCGCCCCTGCGCCTGTTCCTGGGCACCTACCCCTATCCGGTCGTGGAAGCGGCCTACCGCCGGCGGCTGGACACCTGGAACGCCTGGCGGCCACTCGCCGCCAGGGCCTGACGCGGACGTGCGGGCCGACGCCTCGGCGGTGACCGAGGCGTACGGCGCCGATCCGCACCCTTCACTGGGTGAACTCACCTGCGCCGAAGCGACTTTCACTGTTTCACCTCTTGACGGCCGGAGTGGCCGAGAGCACATTGGGCGCACTTTGAGAGCGCTCTCAGAACGCGCTCGAAGGGCACCCCCGCACTCGCACCCCCACTCCGTACTCGAGAGGCAGCACCCCCATGAGTGAAACCTCCGGCATACCCAGACGGCGGCGAGCCCTCGTCGCCGTGCTGAGCACCCTCGGTCTGGCAGCCGCCCTCGCGACGGCCGCGACCCTCCCCGCCGACGCCTCCGCCCCCACACCTCCCACGGGCTGGTCGCAGGTCTTCCTCGACGACTTCAACGGCTCCGCCGGGACCGGCGTCAACACCTCCAACTGGCAGTACGCGACCGGCACTTCCTATCCGGGCGGCCCCGCGCACTGGGGCACCGGCGAGGTCGAGACGATGACCAACAGCACCAGCAACGTGGCGCTGGACGGCAACGGCAACCTGCGCATCACGCCCCTCCGCGACTCGGCAGGCAACTGGACCTCGGGCCGTATCGAGACCAACCGCACCGACTTCCAGCCCCCGTCCGGCGGCAAGCTGCGCGTCGAGGCGCGCATCCAGATGCCCAACGTCACCGGCACCGCGGCCGAGGGCTACTGGCCGGCGTTCTGGGCACTGGGCGCGCCCTATCGCGGCAACTACCAGAACTGGCCGGGCGTCGGTGAGCTGGACATCATGGAGAACGTCCAGGGCATGAACCGCGTGTGGGCCACGATGCACTGCGGCACCAACCCGGGCGGCCCCTGCAACGAGACGACGGGCATCGGCAACAACGTCGCCTGTCCGGGCTCGACCTGCCAGTCGGCGTTCCACACCTACACCATGGAGTGGGACCGCTCGGTGAGCCCCGAGACGATCCGCTTCCTCGTCGACGGCACCCAGTTCCACTCGGTCAACGCGAGCCAGGTGGACGCGACGACCTGGGCCAACGCCACGGGCCACGGCTTCTTCCTCATCCTCAACGTGGCGATGGGCGGCGCCTTCCCGGACGCGTTCGGCGGCGGCCTCGACTCCGGCACCCAGTCCGGCGTGCCCATGACCGTCGACTACGTCCAGGTGCTGTCGGCGAGTGGGAGCGGTACCACGCCTCCGCCCACGGGCGGCGTCGACGCCTACGGCACCATCCAGGCGGAGTCGTACAACAGCCAGAGCGGCGTGAGCGCCGAGGCCACGACGGACACCGGTGGCGGCCAGGACATCGGCTCGCTCGCGAACGGTGACTGGGCGCTGTACCAGAACGTCAACTTCGGCTCCACGGCGGCGACTCAGTTCGTCGCGCGGGTGGCGAGCGGCGCGGCGGGCGGCGTCAGCGGTCTGGTCGAGGTGCGCCTGGACAGCCGTAGCGCCACTCCGGTCGGCAGCTTCTCGATCGCCAACACGGGCGGCTGGCAGTCCTGGAGAACGGTCCCGGCGAACATGAGCTCCGTCACCGGCACCCACAACGTGTATCTGACCTTCACCAGCGGCCAGCCGGCCGACTTCGTGAACGTGAACTGGTTCAACTTCGGTCACTGACCGGTGTGTTGACGCCGCCCCGCGAGGCCTGTGCGCTCTCGCGGGGCGGCGTTCTGTCACCCCAGGTAGGCGGGGGCGACCGCGGAGGTCATCAGGCGGCGGGCCGTGCCGGTGCCGTCGGCGCGGACGGCCCACAGGTCGGAGCCGTAGTCGCCGGGGAGGCCGAGGCCCGCGACCACGTACAGCGGCAGGACGGCCGTGACCATCTCCGAGGAGACGTCCGTGATCAGGCTGACCGCGCCCGGGGCCAGCACAGTCAAGGGCACCGCGGTCGGCTGCCGCCCCGGACGGATGTCCGGGACGACGGCGGGCCAGGTCTTCCACCGTGGACAGCACGTTGTAATGGTTGTAGGTCGTGGAGCTGGAGCTGCCGGGGGCGACGTACTGCCCGTAGAACAGGGTGGGGATGCGGTTGCCGGAGAGCTTGTTGTCCTCGTCGAAGCTGACGGCGAGGATGCGGGGTGGGTCTTGGCCCCGGTGGCGTAGCCACGCAGGTTGTTCTTGATCCAGGTGTCGCCCGTGGAGACCGAGCAGTCGTGCATGTCGCTGCACAGGTTCGGGGTGACGGAGGAGACCTTCGGCAGGGTGGTGTAGTCCGTCGGGAACTGCGCGAAGGTCTTTGTGGTGCTGGTCGGCACGTGTTGCCGCTGTTACAGGTCGTCGAACCCTGGCCTGGTGGCTGCCACTGCCTTGTGCCTGGGCAGCGACTCGTTTTGACATGCTCCTCGCCCTGAAGGGTGAGGATTCTGGCCTTCTCTACCGGTTGCCGTGCCGCTACGCGGCATGGTTTCCGGTGGGGAATCCATGGCTTCCTGTTTCTTCGCGCTGTGCCGGGATCGCTCCTGGTCTTACCGACGCTCCGCAGGCTGTTACCGCCAGTCCGGCGGCCTGTTTGACGTTGAGTGCGGCGTTGTGGTCCCGGTCGTGGAGGGTGCCGCAGGCGGTACAGGTCCATTGGCGGATGTTCAGGGGCTTGGGACCGTCCTTGACTCCGCAGGTGGAGCAGGTCTGGCTGGTCGGCTCGAACCGGCCGATCTTGATCAGGGTACGCCCGTACCGTTCCGCCTTGTATTCCAGCATGTTCACGAACGCCGTCCAGCCCGCGTCGTGGACGGACTTGGCCAGCCGGGTACGCGCGAGTCCTGTCACCGACAGGCTCTCCACTGCGATTCCTTGGTTCTCGGAGATCAGCCGGGTGGAGAGCTGATGGTGGAACTCTTTGCGGGCGTCGGTGACCTTGGCATGGGCGCGGGCGACCTTGAGACGGGCCTTCTCGCGGTTCTTCGACCCCTTCTTTTTGCGGGACAGCTCGCGCTGGGCGCGCTTGAGTTTCTTCTCCGCGCGGCGCAGGAACCGGGGTGAGTCGATCTTCTCGCCGGTGGACAGGACGGCGAAGGTGGTGAGGCCGAGGTCGATGCCGATGCTCTGGTCGGTGGCAGGCATCCGCGCGGCGTCGGCGGCGGGGTCGGTCTCGATGACGAACGAGGCGAAAAACCTGCCCGCGCTGTCCTTGACCACGGTGACGGAGGTGGGCGTGGCGGGCAGCACGCGGGACCACTTCACCTTCACCGCCCCGATCTTCGGCAGGTTCAACCGGCCGCTGTCGGTGATGTTCCAGCGGGCGTTGGCCGTGAACCGGATCGACTGCCGGGCATCCTTGCGGGACTTGAACCGGGGCGCACCCAGCTTCGGGCCCTTGCGGGTGCCCTTGAGGGACGCGAAAAAGTTGCGGTAGGCGGCCTCGGCGTCCCGCAGGGACTGCTGGAGCACAACCGCGGACACTTCACCCAGCCAGGACCGCTCCACCGTCCGTTTCGCCTCGGTGATCAGACGGGTGGACAACTCTCCCGCCTTCGGGAAGGGCCGGCCGGCCTTCCGGGCATCCTCACGGGCCCGCACCGCGTCGTTGAACACGACACGGGCACACCCGAACGCCCTCGCCAACGCGATCCGCTGACCGGCATCCGGGTACACGCGAAACGAGTACCGGAGCTGCATGACGTCACACTAGGCACGCCGAACAAGCACCGCCATCGCGAACATGCGAGCGAACCTTCACCGTCACCGCCACACAGTCCGGCTCCGCCGGAACGACACCGCGACGCTTCGCGTCGCAGGCGTAAGATTCGCTTCACCACCGGGGTGGACCCCGGAGCACTGCGAATGAATCCCGGTAGCAGCTGGTCCAGGTCTTGCCCGCCGCGATCAGCTCGGGGGCGAGGTTGGGCTTGTTGATGGAACCGACGCTGACACAACTGTCGTCGGTGCGGCCCTGGTTGGAGCCGGAGAAGAGCATGTAGTAGTTCGGCTCGCTGGGGTGGGTGAGGCCGTAGGACTGGGTGAGGTCGGCGCCACCCGCCTTGAGGGTGTTGTTGAGGTAGGGGGCGCTGGAGCTGCCGATGACCTGCGAGTAGGCGTGGTTCTCCATCACCACGACCACGACGTGGTCGGGGGTGGGGAGAGCGGCTGCCTCGGCGGTGGAGGCCGTTGCGGCCCACACGCCGATCGAGGTGGCGGTGAGGGCGACGGCTCCGGCGAGTGCGGAGAGGGAACGTCGGTTGCGCTGCGGTGCCTTGACGGCGGCCATGACTGTCCTCCGGACAGAGGTGACGGACGTTCGGGGGGAGCGGCGCCGCAACCCTAGGAGCCTTCGGCCGGGTCCGCGTGAAGGCAGGGCGAACCGTGGGTTCCGCCGGGCAAAGATCACCCCACGCACAGGTCACGCACAGCAAAGCGCGAGTCAAGTGACCATCGGGCGGGCGCGGTTCGCCGGGATGTCGTCAGGCCTCGCCGATGAGACAGAACTCGTTCCCCTCGGGATCGACCAGCATCAGGTGGTCCGCGTACCGGTCCCGGACCGTCGCACCGAGCCCGACGAGCCGCTCGGCCTCCGCTTCCCTGTCCGCGGCGGAAAGGTCCAGGTGGACCCGGTTCTTGACGCTCTTGCCCTCCGGCACCAGCTGGAACCACAGCCGGGGCCCGCCCCGCGAGGACTCGACGAGCACGGTCGGGTCGTCTTCGACGTCCGTGATCCCTAGGGACCTCAGCCGGGCCAACTCCTCCTCGTCGTACGGGGCGACGGCATACCCGTCCATCGCCGCCGCCCAGAACCGCGCAGTGGCGGCGGGATGGGCGCAGTCGAAGACGATGTCTCGCAGTCGGGCCATTCGGTGCACTCCTAGAGAAGTTCCGTCCGGAACGCCGCCGGCGTCATGTCGGTGTGCTGATGGAAGAACTTGGAGAAGTTCGCGGCGTCGGGAAACCCCACCGCCGCCCCCACCCGCCCGATCGGCATGTCCGTGTGGGCGAGCAGCCGCTTCGCCTCCAGCACGACCCGCTTGTCGATGAACCCCTTGGGGGTCTCCCCGGTGGCGGCGCGCACCGCACGCACCAGGGTCCGGCGGGAGTAGCCCAGCGCGTCGGCGTACGCGCTGACACTGTGGTTCGTGGCGAAGCCCTTCTCCACCGCGTCCCGGAACAGGGTGAACGTCGACTCGGTCCGCCGCCCCGCCTCGGCCGAACTCGCCGCGAGGTGGGCCAGGCGCAGCAGAAACGCCGTCAACGAGTGCCGCAGGACCGAGGTGTGCAGGCTCAGCGGGAGGGTCGAGGTGTCCTCGTACTCGCGTTGCAGCTGTTCCAGTGCGGCCTCAAGGCCCGCCAACTGGGCGCCGGAGGGCCGCAGTAGCGGCGGCAGGTCGTAGCGGTAGAGCCCCGTTGCCTCCACTGTCGCCCGGGGCAGGAAGCCCGGTTGCATGGTCAGCACGGTTCCGCGGTACTCGCTCGTCGGCGAGAAGCGGTGGACCTGGCCCGGCCGGATCCACAGCAGGTCGCCCCCCGTCGCCTCGTACTCTGCGAAGTCGATCATGTGGCGCACGGGACCGCCGTTGAAGAGCATCACGACATGGAAGTCGATGCGGTGCACCCGCTCCAGCGGGGCGTCCGCGTGCCAGGTGCGGCCGGTGCCCATCGCGCCGACCTGCATGCCGACGCCGCCCACGCTCAGCTCTATGGGGAAGGGGAACGTTCTGATCCCGTCCACTCCGCCGTCACCGTCTCCGCCAAGGATGGAACCTTGGGTTGTTCTGTCCGCCATGTCCTTGTCGCGCCGCCTGCCTGGAGCGTTCCGTGTCCCACTTTCACCACAGGCTGACACACGGCGACCTTCCCCCGTAAAAGTCAGACTTTTAAGTTTGAACGCGTCAGACCAGCTACTTCGCTCCGATCGAGGACTTCTTGAAGATGAGCACGCAGACACCGGACAGCTTCGAATGGACCGAACTCGACCGGCGTGCCGTCGACACCGCCCGCCTGCTGGCGGCGGATGCCGTGCAGCAGGTCGGGAACGGCCACCCGGGCACCGCGATGGCCCTGGCCCCCGCGGCGTACACGATCTTTCAGAAGGTGATGCGTCATGACCCGGCCGATCCCGAGTGGACCGGGCGCGACCGCTTCGTCCTCTCCCCCGGCCACACGTCGCTGACGCTCTACACCCAGCTCTACCTCTCCGGATACGAGCTGGAGCTGGACGACCTGAAGGCCTTCCGGACCCACGGCTCCAAGACGCCCGGTCACCCCGAGTACGGGCACACGGCAGGAGTGGAGACGACCACCGGGCCGCTCGGGCAGGGTGTCGCCAACGCCGTCGGCATGGCGATGGCCGCCCGCTACGAGCGCGGCCTCTTCGACCCCGAGGCCCCCGAGGGCGAGTCGCCCTTCGACCACACCATCTGGGCGATCGTCTCCGACGGCGACCTGGAGGAGGGCATCTCCGCCGAGGCCTCCTCGCTCGCGGGCCACCAGAAGCTCGGCAACCTGGTCTTCGTCTACGACGACAACCACATCTCCATCGAGGGCGACACGGCGACCGCGTTCTCCGAGGACGTGCTCAAGCGGTACGAGGCCTACGGCTGGCACACCCAGCGCATCGAGCCCGGCGCCGACGGCGACATCGACGTACCCGCCCTGTACACGGCACTGAAGTCCGCGCAGGCCGAGACCGAGCGGCCCTCGATCATCGCGATGCGCACGATCATCGCCTGGCCCGCCCCGAACGCCCAGAACACCGAGGCCGCCCACGGCTCCGCGCTCGGCGCCGACGAGGTCGCCGCCACCAAGCGGGTCCTCGGCTTCGACCCCGAGCGGACCTTCGAGGTCGCCGACGAGGTGCTGGCCCACTCCCGCAAGGCCCTCGACCGGGGCGCCGAGGCGCACGCCGCCTGGGACAAGCAGATCTCCGTATGGCGCGGTGAGCAGCCCGAGCGGGCCCAGCTCTTCGACCGGATCGTCGCCGGCCAGCTCCCCGAGGGCTGGGAGTCCGCGATCCCGGTCTTCGAGGAGGGCACGTCCGTCGCCACCCGCGCCGCCTCCGGCAAGGTGCTCCAGGCCCTCGGCGCGGTGCTGCCCGAGCTGTGGGGCGGTTCCGCCGACCTCGCCGGCTCGAACAACACGACCATCGACAAGTCGAGCTCCTTCCTGCCGAAGGGCAACCCGCTGCCGGAGGCCGACCCCTACGGCCGTACGGTCCACTTCGGCATCCGCGAGCACTCCATGGCCGCGGAGATGAACGGCATCGCGCTGCACGGCAACACGCGGATCTACGGCGGCACCTTCCTGGTGTTCTCCGACTACATGCGCAACGCCGTACGCCTGTCCGCGCTGATGCAGCTGCCCGTCACCTACGTCTGGACGCACGACTCCATCGGCCTCGGTGAGGACGGCCCCACCCACCAGCCGGTCGAGCACCTCGCGTCGCTGCGCGCCATCCCGGGCCTGAACATCGTCCGCCCGGCCGACGCCAACGAGACCGCGACCGCCTGGGCCGAGATCCTCCGCCGGCACGCCACCGACCCGGCCCCGCACGGCCTCGCGCTCACCCGCCAGGGTGTGCCGACGTACGCGCCGAACCCGGACGCGGCCAAGGGCGGGTACGTCCTCGTCGAATCGTCCGGGGAGACGCCCGACGTCGTCCTCATCGCCACCGGATCCGAGGTCCAGCTCGCCGTCGCCGCGCGGGAGCAGCTGGAGGCGGAGGGGGTCGGCACCCGGGTGGTGTCGATGCCGTCCGTGGAGTGGTTCGAGCAGCAGCCGCGGGAGTACCGGGACGGCGTCCTTCCGCCGTCCGTGCGAGCCCGTGTCGCGATCGAGGCCGGTATCGGTCTCACGTGGTACCGCTTCGTAGGTGACGCAGGACGCATCGTCTCCCTCGAGCACTTCGGTGCCTCCGCCGACGCGAAGATCCTGTTCGCCGAGTACGGCTTCACCGCCGAGAACGTCGCCGCCGCAGCCCGGGAATCCGTGGCCGCCGCGCGTGGTTGATCCGATCGCCAGAAAGAAGATGATCACAGTGACCGAAGCAACCGCGACCGCGGGAGCACTCAAGCGCCTGTCCGACGAGGGCGTATCCATCTGGCTGGACGACCTGTCGCGAAAGCGGATCGAGTCCGGGAACCTCGCCGAACTGGTCGGGACGAAGCACGTGGTGGGTGTCACCACCAACCCGTCGATCTTCCAGGCCGCCATCGGCTCGGGAGCGGGCTACGAGGATCAGCTGACCGACCTCGCCACCCGGGGCGTGACGGTCGACGAGGCCGTACGGATGATGACCACGGCCGATGTCCGCGCCGCCGCCGACGTGCTGCGTCCGGTGTACGACGCCACCGGCGGCCGGGACGGCCGGGTCTCCATCGAGGTCGACCCGCGCCTCGCCCACGACACCCGGGCGACGATCGCCGAGGCGAAGCAGCTCGCCTGGCTCGTCGACCGCCCGAACGTCATGATCAAGATCCCGGCGACCACGGCGGGCCTCCCGGCGATCACCGAGGTCATCGGCCTCGGGATCAGCGTCAACGTCACGCTGATCTTCTCCCTGGAGCGCTACCGCGAGGTCATGGACGCCTACCTGGCCGGCCTGGAGAAGGCCGCCAAGAAGGGCCTCGACCTCTCCACGATCCACTCCGTCGCCTCCTTCTTCGTCTCCCGCGTCGACGCCGAGATCGACAAGCGCCTGACGGTGCTGGGCACGGACGCCGCCCTCGCGCTCAAGGGCAAGGCGGCGCTCGCCAACGCGCGGCTCGCCTACGAGGCCTACGAGGAGGTCTTCTCCGGCGAGCGCTGGACCGCCCTCGGCGGCGCCCGCGCCAACAAGCAGCGCCCGCTGTGGGCCTCGACCGGCGTGAAGGACCCGGCCTACAAGGACACCCTCTACGTCGACGACCTGGTCGCGCCCGGCACGGTCAACACCATGCCGGAGGCCACGCTGAACGCCACCGCCGACCACGGCCGGATCACCGGCGACACGGTGACCGGCGGCTACGCGCAGGCCCGCGCCGACCTGGCCGCCGTGGAGGCGCTGGGGATCTCGTACGACGAGGTCGTGCAGCAGCTGGAGGACGAGGGCGTCGCCAAGTTCGAGGTGGCCTGGCAGGACCTGCTGGACGCCGTCACGAAGTCGCTGAACAGCAAGGGAGTTGACGCGGAATGACCGTCACCGCCGACTGGGAGAACCCGCTGCGCGACGAGCGCGACCGGCGTCTCCCCCGGATCGCCGGACCGTCCGGACTCGTCATCTTCGGTGTCACCGGCGACCTGTCCCGCAAGAAGCTGATGCCGGCCGTCTACGACCTCGCCAACCGCGGCATGCTGCCGCCGGGCTTCTCGCTCGTCGGGTTCGCCCGCCGGGACTGGGAGGACGAGGACTTCGCACAGATCGTGCACGACTCCGTGCGCGAGCACGCGCGGACCGAGTTCCGTGAGGAGGTCTGGCAGCAGCTCGCCGAGGGGATGCGGTTCATCCCGGGCGACTTCGACGACGACACGGCGTTCAAGCAGCTGCGCCAGACCGTCGAGGAGCTGGACAAGGCCCGCGGCACCAGCGGCAACTACGCCTTCTACCTCTCCGTACCGCCGAAGTTCTTCCCGAAGGTCGTCCAGCAGCTCAAGAAGCACGGGCTGGCGAACGCGCCCGAGGGCTCCTGGCGGCGCGCGGTCATCGAGAAGCCGTTCGGCCGCGACCTGAAGAGCGCCCGCGAGCTCAACGCCCTCGTGCACGACGTGTTCGAGCCGGACCAGGTCTTCCGCATCGACCACTACCTCGGCAAGGAGACGGTCCAGAACATCCTGGCGCTGCGCTTCGCCAACCAGATGTACGAGCCCATCTGGAACCGGTCGTACGTCGACCACGTCCAGATCACGATGGCCGAGGACATCGGCATCGGCGGCCGCGCGGGCTACTACGACGGCATCGGCGCCGCCCGTGACGTCATCCAGAACCACCTGCTCCAGCTGATGGCGCTCACCGCCATGGAGGAGCCGGCCGCCTTCGACGCCGAGTCGCTGCTCACCGAGAAGCTGAAGGTCCTCAGGGCCGTGAAGCTGCCGGAGGACATCGGCGCGCACGCCGTGCGCGGGCAGTACGCGGGTGCCTGGCAGGGCGGCGAGAAGGTGCTCGGGTATCTGGAGGAGGAGGGCATCGACCCGGCCTCCACGACGGACACGTACGCGGCCATCAGGCTGAACGTCGACAACCGCCGCTGGGCGGGCGTCCCCTTCTACCTGCGCACCGGCAAGCGGCTCGGCCGCCGGGTCACCGAGATCGCGGTCGTCTTCCAGACGGCCCCGCACTCCCCCTTCGACTCCACGGCCACCGAGGAACTCGGCTCCAACGCGATCGTCATCCGCGTCCAGCCGGACGAGGGCATGACGGTCCGCTTCGGGTCGAAGGTGCCGGGCACCTCGATGGAGATCCGGGACGTGACGATGGACTTCGCCTACGGCGAGTCGTTCACCGAGTCCAGCCCGGAGGCCTACGAGCGGCTCATCCTGGATGTCCTTCTCGGGGACGCCAACCTGTTCCCCCGCCACCAGGAAGTGGAAGAGTCCTGGAAGATCCTCGACCCGATCGAGGAGCACTGGGCGAACCACGGCCGTCCGGCGCAGTACGCGTCGGGTACCTGGGGACCCGAGGAAGCCGACGAGATGCTCGCACAAGACGGACGGAGCTGGCGCAGGCCATGAAGATCGACCTGACCGACACCACGGCAAGCAAGATCAACAAGGCGCTGGTGCAGGGTCGCCGCGCCATCGGCACGCCGGCCGTGGGCATGGTCCTGACGATGGTGATCGTCACGGACGAGGAGAACGCCTACGACGCGATCAAGGCGGCCGAGGAGGCCTCGCACGAGCACCCCTCGCGCACCCTGGTCGTCATCAAGCGGCACGCCCGCACCCCGCGCGACCGCACCAACTCGCACCTCGACGCCGAGGTCCGGGTGGGCGCCGACGCCGGCACCGGCGAGACGGTCATCCTGCGCACCTACGGCGAGGTGTCCGACCACGCCGACTCCGTGGTGCTGCCGCTGCTGCTGCCGGACGCCCCGGTCGTCGTGTGGTGGCCGGTGGACGCGCCGGAGAACCCCGCGAAGGACCCGCTGGGCGCGCTGGCCCAGCGCCGGATCACCGACCTGTACGCCGTCGAGAACCCCCTCGACGTCCTCGCGACCCGGGTCCGCTCCTACGCGCCCGGCGACACCGACCTCGCCTGGACCCGGCTGACCCCGTGGCGGTCGATGCTCGCGGCGGCCCTGGACCAGGCCCGCACGGAGATCATCTCCGGGGCCGTGGAGGCCGAGGCCGACAACCCGGCCGCCGAGCTGCTCGCGCGCTGGCTGGAGGCGCGGCTGAAGGTGAGGATCGACCGCGTGGTCACCGCCGGTCCGGTCGTCACGGCCGTCCGCCTGGGCACCGCGAACGGCGAGGTCGTCATCGACCGCCCCGAGGGCCCGCTGGCCACGCTGTCCCTGCCGGGCCAGCCCTCCCGCACCCTCGCGCTGAAGGTCCGCACCACCTCCGAACTCATCGCCGAGGAGCTGCGGCGCCTCGACGCCGACGAGATGTACGCCGTCGCTCTCCGGGGCGAGGCCACCAAGGAGACCCCCTCTCATGTCTGACTCTCCCAAGCTGACCCGCCGCCCCGAGTGGACCGCGCTGGAGTACCACCGCGCCGAGGGCGCGCCCCATCTGCGTGAGCTGTTCGCGACGGACCCCGGGCGCGCGGAGCGGTACGTGGTGCGCGTCGGCGATCTGCGCATCGACTACTCCAAGCACCTGATCACCGACGAGACCCTGGCCCTGCTCCAGGAACTGGCCACCGCCACCGGCGTGTCCGGGCTGCGGGACGCCATGTTCCGCGGCGAGCGGATCAACCTCACCGAGGACCGGGCGGTGCTGCACACCGCGCTGCGGGCCCCCGCCAACGCGGTGGTCGAGGTGGACGGGGAGAACGTCGTGCCGCGGGTGCACGCCGTGCTCGACAGGATGAGCGACTTCGCGAACCGGGTCCGCTCCGGCGAGTGGACCGGCCACACCGGCAAGCGCATCAAGAACGTCGTCAACATCGGCATCGGCGGCTCCGACCTCGGTCCCGCGATGGCGTACGAGGCCCTGCGGGCCTACACGGCACGGGAGTTGACCTTCCGTTTCGTGTCCAACGTGGACGGCGCCGACCTGCACGAGGCGGTGCGGGACCTGGACCCGGCGGAGACCCTGTTCATCGTCGCGTCCAAGACCTTCACCACGATCGAGACGATCACGAACGCCACCTCGGCGCGCACCTGGCTGCTCGACGGCCCGGCCGGACTCCGCGACGACAAGGCCGTGGCCAAGCACTTCGTCGCCCTGTCGACGAACGCCGAGAAGGTCACGGACTTCGGCATCGACCCGGACAACATGTTCGAGTTCTGGGACTGGGTCGGCGGCCGCTACTCCTACGACTCGGCGATCGGCCTCTCCCTCATGATCGCCATCGGCCCGGACCACTTCCGGGAGATGCTCGACGGCTTCCGGATCGTCGACGAGCACTTCCAGAACGCCCCCGCCGAGGCCAACGCCCCGCTGATCCTGGGCCTGTTGGGCGTCTGGTACGGCAACTTCCACGACGCCCAGTCGCACGCGGTGCTGCCGTACTCCCACTACCTGTCGAAGTTCACCGCCTATCTCCAGCAGCTGGACATGGAGTCCAACGGCAAGTCGGTGGACCGTGACGGCAACCCCGTGGACTGGCAGACCGGCCCGGTGGTGTGGGGCACGCCCGGCACCAACGGGCAGCACGCCTACTACCAGTTGATCCACCAGGGCACCAAGCTCATCCCGGCCGACCTGATCGGCTTTGCCCGGCCGATCGGCGAGCTGAGCGACGAACTCAAGGCGCAGCACGACCTGTTGATGGCCAACCTGTTCGCGCAGGGGCAGGCGCTCGCCTTCGGCAAGACCGCCGAGGAGGTCCGCGCGGAGGGTGTGGCCGAGGAGCAGGTGGCGCACCGCACCTTCCAGGGCAACCACCCCACGACCACCGTCCTGGCCAAGGAGCTCACCCCCTCGGTCCTCGGCCAGCTGGTCGCCCTCTACGAGCACAAGGTGTTCGTCCAGGGCGCGATCTGGCACATCGACTCCTTCGACCAGTGGGGCGTCGAGCTCGGCAAGGTACTCGCCCGGCGCGTCGAACCCGCCCTGACCGAGGGCGCAGACGTCCCCGGCCTCGACTCCTCCACCACCGCCCTCGTGGCCGCCTACCGTGAACTGAAGGAAGTGCTCTGACATGACAGCGATGCAGCTCGGCCTCATCGGCCTCGGCAAGATGGGCGGCAACATGCGCGAGCGCATCCGCCGCGCCGGCCACACCGTCATCGGCTACGACCGCAACCCCGACGTCTCCGACGTGGCGAGCCTGTCCGAGCTGGTCGACAAGCTCGAAGCGCCGCGCACGGTGTGGGTGATGGTCCCGGCCGGCGCCGCCACCCAGTCCGTCGTGGACGAGCTCGGCGAGCTCCTCTCCCCCGGTGACACCGTGGTCGACGGCGGCAACTCCCGCTGGAGCGACGATGAGAAGCACGCCGAGGAGCTGGGCGCCAAGGGCATCGGCTTCGTCGACGCCGGTGTCTCCGGCGGCGTGTGGGGCCTCCAGAACGGCTACGCGCTGATGGTCGGCGGCGAAAAGGAGGACGTGGAACGGCTCCAGCCGATCTTCCACGCGCTCAAGCCCGAGGGGCCGTACGGCTATGTCCACGCGGGCAAGGTCGGCGCCGGGCACTTCTCCAAGATGGTCCACAACGGCATCGAGTACGCCATGATGCAGGCCTACGCCGAGGGCTGGGAGCTGCTGGAGAAGGTCGAGTCGGTGGACAGCGTCCGGGAGGTGTTCCGCTCCTGGCAGGACGGGACCGTCATCCGCTCCTGGCTGCTCGACCTCGCGGTCAACGCCCTCGACGAGGACGAGCACCTGGACAGGCTGAAGGGGTTCGCGCAGGACTCCGGCGAGGGCCGCTGGACCGTGGAGGCGGCCGTGGACAACGCGGTGCCGCTGCCGACGATCACCGCCTCGCTCTTCGCACGGTTCGCGTCCCGCCAGGACGACTCCCCGCAGATGAAGATGATCGCGGCGCTGCGCAACCAGTTCGGCGGCCACGCCGTCGAAGCGAAGAAGTAGGCGCGCCGTGGGGGATCTTCTTCTGGTCCGCCACGGCGAGACGGAGTGGAGCGTGTCGGGACAGCACACCAGCTGGACCGACCTGCCCCTCACCCAGCACGGCGAGGAACAGGCCAAGTCACTCGCTCCGCTCCTCTCGGGCCGGACCTTCTCGCTCGCGCTGACCAGTCCGCTGGGCCGCGCGATACGCACCGCCGAACTGGCGGGCATCACCGGGGCTTCGACCGACCCCGACCTCCACGAGTGGGACTACGGCGCCTACGAGGGCGTCACCACCGTCGAGATCCACCGCACCCGCCCCGACTGGTACCTGTGGACCGACGGGGTCCCGCCCGGCCCGGAGGGGCACCCCGGCGAGTCCCCCGAGGACGTCGGCCGCCGCGCCGACCTGGTGCTGGCCCGGGTGGACACAGCCCTCCCCGACGGCGACGTGGTCCTGGTGGCCCACGCCCACTTCCTGCGCGTCCTGACGGCCCGCAGGCTCGGGCTCGCCCCGGCGGACGGCCGGCTGTTCCAGCTGGCGACCGGGACGGCGAGCCGGCTGTCGACGGAACACGGCCGTCCGGTGCTCGCGGAGTGGAACACCAGGGTCTAGCACGGCAGTTGTGGACGGCCCGGGAGCACGGACTCCCGGGCCGTCGTCGTCGGCAGGGCCTGTTGACACCGTGCCGTGCACGTTGGAGAGTCGCGGCTGATGGAGATCGACAACCTGACCCCGGCCGAACTGCGTGTGTGGCGAGCCTTCCCGAAGGGCGAGGCCGTGGACTTCCGTACGGCCGAGGACGAAGACGTGGCGGACGGCGCCGAGTGGGGTGCCGAACGTACCGTGCGGGCCTCCGTGTTGCGGGCGCTGATGCTCAACGGACCGCAGGAGGAGGGGGAGATACCGGCCCTCAAGCTCGCGGGCGCCCGGATCACCGGTGTGCTCGGGCTCCAGTACGGGACGGTCGACCACGCCGTACGCCTCAGCCATTGCCACTTCGACGACGTACCGCTGCTGTACGGCTGCCGGTTGCGCCAGTTGAACCTCAGCAACTCCGTGCTGCCCGGACTGACCGCCGCCACGATGCGCGTGGACGCCGTGCTGCGGCTGACGGACTGCAAGGTGAACGGCCCGGTGCGGCTCGGCGGGGCACAGATCTCCGGAGCGCTGTTCATGGACCGCGCCGAGATCACCGCGGTCGACGCCGGTGAACCCGCGCTCCAGCTCAACCACATGACCATCGGCGACGACCTGTGGGCGCCGGGCCTGCGCACCCACGGCGAGATCCGCCTCAACGGGGCCACCGTCGCCGGTTCCGTCAACCTCATCGACGCCCGGCTCAGCCACCCCGGCGACATCGTCCTCGACGCGCAGACCCTCGTCGTGGAGGGCGACGTCCATCTGCGCCGGGTGCACACCTTCGGCTGGATCGGTCTGCGGGGCGCCCGGATCGCGGGCCGGCTCGACTTCTCGTACGCGCATCTGTCGAACCCGGGCGACGCGGCGCTCAGAGCGAACAGTTCCACCATCGGGGAGCTCTGGCTGCGCAAGGGGCCGCGCATCCAAGGCACCCTGAGCCTGCGCCGCGCCCAGATCGACGACCTGTTCCTGGAACCCGAAGTGGTGCCGGAGGAGGTGCAGTTCAACAAGCTCGTCTACACCTCGCTCACCCCCCAGGAGCCCGCCGAGCGCCGCCTGCCGATGCTGGAGCGGGACCGTGAGGGCTATGTCCCGCACGCCTACGAGCAGTTGACCGCCGCCTACCGCCGTATCGGCGACGACCGGGCCGCACGACTGGTCCAGCTCGCCAAGCAGCGCCGCCACCGCGCCACCCTCGCCTGGTACGGGCGCCTGTGGGGCCACGTCCAGGACGCCACCGTCGGCTACGGCTTCCACCCTCTGCGGGCCTGCGTCTGGCTGGTCTCCCTGCTCGCCGTCGGCACGGTCGCCTACAGCCTCCACCACCCGCCACCGCTCAAGGCGGACGAGGCCCCGCGCTTCAACGCGCTGTTCTACACCCTCGACCTGCTGCTGCCGGTGATCTCCTTCGGCCAGGAGGGCGCCTTCGCCCCGCAGGGGTGGTACCAGTCGCTGTCGTACGCGCTGGTCATCGCGGGCTGGATCCTGGCGACGACGGTCTTCGCCGGTGTAACGCGGACCGTCAACCGCCAGTGATCCCGGCTTACTTGGGGGCGCCGACCACGCCCGCCAGTTCCGCGATGTCCCCGAGCATCCGCGCCGCGTCCGGCTCCCGCCCGGTGAACAGCCGGAACGCGTCGGCGGCCTGGAAGACGGCCATCCCTCCCCCGTCCAGGGTGGCGCAGCCGAGCGCTCGGGCGATCCGCAGCAGCTCCGTCTCCAGCGGGCGGTAGACCACCTCGGCGACCCACAGCTCGGGGCGGAGCAGGTCGGCCGGGAACGGCAGGCCGGGGTGGGCGGCCATGCCGGTGGGCGTGGCGTGCACGATGCCGTCGGCGTCGGCGAGCAGCCGCGGCAGCCGGTCGGGGGTGGTCCCGGCCGCCCGGCCCTCGCCGAAGTGGCGGTTCAGCGACGCCGCGAGTTCGGCGGACCGGTCGGCGAGCGCGTCGACGACGGTGACCCGCCCGGCGCCCAGGGTGAGCATGGCGTGCGCGACGGCCGCCCCCGCGCCGCCCGCCCCCAGCTGCACGACCCGTTCGAGCGGCACGTCGGGCAGCCCGCGCGCGAAGGACGCCGCGAAACCGGTGACGTCGGTGTTGTGGCCGGTCGCCCGGCCGTTCTCGAAGACCACGGTGTTGACCGCGCCCAGCGCCTCGGCCTGCGGGGCGAGCGCGTCCAGGTGCCCGATGACCAGCTGCTTGCACGGGTGGGTGATGTTCAGCCCGTCGAAGCCCAGGTCACGGGCGGCCCGCAGCAGATCGCCGACCGCCTCGGGGCGCACCCCGAGCAGGTCGATGTCGATGAGCCGGTACACATAGCGCAGGCCCTGCCGGTCCGCCTCCCGCTCGTGCAGCGCCGGGCTCAGCGAAGGGCCGATGCCGGCGCCGATCAGTCCGACGAGAAACGAGTCCTTGGCCACGCGGACCTCCTGAGGCGAGCCCTAATGTACGAACCAGTACGTTAGCTATATCAGCCGGGCTGCCGCCGGGGAAGACTCCCGCCGCGCCTTCTAGAATCTGCGGCACCGGCCGCACTCCCGAAGGAACCCGATGACCAGCGTCGACGAACCGGCACGACCAGGCGAGCGGATCCGCGACGCCGCCCGCACCCGGGCCGAGATCCTCGACGTGGCGACCCAGGAGTTCGCGCGGGCCGGCTACGACGGTGCCCGCGTCGACGACATCGCCGCCCGCACCCGCACCACCAAGCGGATGATCTACTACTACTTCGGCGGCAAGGAGCAGCTGTTCACGGCCGTCCTGGAGCAGGCGTACGGCGTGATCCGTGAGGCCGAGCAGCAGCTGGACGTCGAGCACCTGGACCCGGTCGCGGCGATCCGGCGCCTGGCCGAGGTGACCTTCGACCACCACGAGCAGCACCCGGACTTCATCCGCCTGGTCAGCATCGAGAACATCCACGGGGCCGAGCACATCGCCGCCTCCGAGAAGCTCGGGAAGATCGGCTCGCCCGCGCTCGACGTGATCCGCCGCATCCTGGCCTCGGGGCAGGAGTCCGGCCTGTTCACCGCCGACGTGGACGCGGTCGACCTGCACGCGATGATCAGTTCGTTCTGCTTCTTCCGGGTCGCCAACCGGCACACCTTCGGCGCGCTGTTCGGGCGTGATCTGGTCGCCGCCGAGCAGCGGGAGCACTACCGGACCATGTTGGGAGACATGGTGATCGCCTACCTGACGGCGGACCGCGCGGCGGACTGACCCGGCACGTCCGGACCCCTTGACACCCGGGATGCGCGGGCGCACCATCCTCGGCAACCGCTACTAACTATCCAGTGGGTTAATTAGCTGGATAGCTCCCGGAGTCCCCCCGAAGGAGCACCCCGTGTCCGTCCCCGCCGAAGCCGTCGGGCAGCCCAAAAAGGCGGCGACCGCCGCCTGGATCGGCAGCGCCCTCGAGTACTACGACTTCTTCATCTACGGCAGTGCCGCAGCCCTGATCTTCCCCAAGGTGTTCTTCGACGAGTCCGACCCGGCCACCGCGACCCTGCTGTCCCTGGCCACGTTCGGTGTCGCCTACGCGGCCCGGCCGGTCGGCGCGCTCTTCCTCGGGCATGTCGGCGACCGGGTCGGCCGTAAGAAGATCATGGTCTTCACGCTGATCCTGATGGGCCTGTCGACGTTCCTCATCGGCTGTCTGCCGACCCGCCACCAGGTCGGCACCCTCGCCCCGGTCCTGCTGGTCCTGTGCCGCGTCCTGCAGGGCATCTCGGCGGCCGGTGAGCAGGCCAGCGCCAACTCCATGAGTTTGGAGCACGCGCCGGCGCACCGACGGGGCTTCTTCACGAGCTTCACGCTCAGCGGCACCCAGGGCGGACAGCTGCTCGCCACTCTCGTCTTCCTGCCGGTCGCCGCGCTGCCCGAGGACCAGTTGCTGTCCTGGGGCTGGCGGGTGCCGTTCTGGCTGAGCGTGGCGGTCGCCGTGGTCGGCTTCGTCATCCGCCGCAAGCTGGACGAGACACCGGCGTTCGAGCAGCAGGCCGCCTCCGAGGGCGTCCCGAAGCTTCCGCTGGTGGTCCTGGTGCGGGAGCACTGGGCCGATGTGCTCCGGGTGATCGGGGGCGCGCTGATCGCCTCGGTCTCCACGATCTTCACGGTGTGGGCGCTGGCGTACGCGACCAGCGACGCGGTCGGGATGAGCCGTTCCTCGATGCTGTGGGTGGGCGCGCTGGCCAACCTCGTCGCGCTCGCCGCGATCCCCCTGTGGGCCACGCTGTCGGACCGCATCGGCCGGCGTCCGGTCTTCCTGATCGGCGCGGCGGGCAGCGCGGTGACGATGTTCCTCTACCTCTGGGCGATCTCCACGGGCAACTACCCGCTGACGCTGCTGCTCGGCATCGTCGCCTTCGGCGTCGTCTACAGCGCCGCGAACGGGGTCTGGCCGTCCTTCTACGGCGAGATGTTCTCCACCAGGGTCCGGCTGTCGGGCATGGCGATCGGCACGCAGATCGGTTTCGCGGTGGCCGGTTTCGCGGTCACCTTCGCGGCGCAGATCGCGGGCCCCGACGGCACCGACTGGTCCTCGGTGGCCCTCTTCACCGCGGCCCTGTGCGTCCCCCCGCTGATCGCCGCCCTCACGGCCCGCGAGACCCACAAGGTTCCCACGGAGGAGCTCGGCTCACGCACCTCCCGGGAGGTGCCCCGCCCGGAGAAGGTGACGGCCTGACCTCCCCTTCCGCTCTCCCCCCACGTCGAGCCCCCGGGCGCCATGCCGGCACCGGGGGCTCGGGCCTGCCCGGTTCTCGGCGCCTACGCGTTCGCCCAGCCCCGCGTGCACAGCACCAGCCGGTACCCGTCCGGGTCCTCCACCGTGACGCCCCACTCGTTCCAGTACGGGTTCGGCGACAGCACCCGTTTGCCGCCGTGGGCCTCGATGCGGGTCACGAGGTCCTCCGGTACGGGCCCGTCTACGTAGATCACCAACAGGTCCTCCTCGGTGGGGCGGGGTTCGACCGGGTGGCCCTGCTCGTGGACGAGTTCCAGGTGCCAGCCGGCGTCCGGCCACCCGAGCATCAGCAGGTCGTGCTCGCCGGGTTCGGGGCCGCCCTCGGCGCGCCACACGACACCCAGGCCGAGCCCCTCGACCCAGAATCGCTCGGCGGCGGCCAGGTCCCGGGACGGGCGGGCGATACGGATGTGGCTGCGGCCGTTGACCGGCATGGTGACCTCTTTCCCTTGACAGACGACGACGTGCACCGACCACCGCGCACTCCGGCCGGATTCAGGGGCGGCCGGGGTGCGCGGACCGCAGTCGTGGATTGGTACTCCCCCTAGTCGTCTGCGCGGGCCGGAATCCCGTACGCCCGCTCCACCCGCAACCGCAGCACCAGCCGCCGGTCCCTGACCATCGCCGCGCGGTAGTCGTCCCAGTCGGGGTGTTCGCCCTGGACGTCCCGGTACAGGCGGATGAGTTCCTCGACCGTGTCGTCGTGCGGGTCGTTGGCCACGGGGGTGAGGTCGGCCGTGCCCTCGGCGACCGTGTACGCCCATCGGTCCGGCGTCGTCACGTGGTACGAGGCGCGGGGGTCCCGGCGCAGGTTGCGGGTCTTGGCGCGGTCGTCGGTGAGGGAGACCCGGATGATCCGCTCGTCGGGGTAGTAGGCGTGGCTGACGTTCGACAGCTGGGGCCGGCCGTCGCGCTTGAGGGTGACCAGCACCCCGCCGTGGCCCGCGGAGAGCAGCCTGAGCAGTGCGTCCTGCGTCGCGTCCTGAGTCATACCACGATCAACCGGCCCGGTCGCACCCGGCATTCCCGCGACGGGCGATTCCCCGCCGACCCGCGGCTCGTCGCGGTTTCCTGAGCGACGATGATGTCTGAGGTGGTCCGGGCCGGGTATATCGGTCCGCACCTCGACGGACGCGACGGAGGAATGCGATGGCACAGCTTCGGCAAGAGGTCGATCCCGCTGAGGTGGGGCTGGACGGCAAGGCGCTGGACCGCCTCGACCAGCACTTCGCCCACTACGTCGACGAGGGCCGGATGCCCGGCTTCCTGGTGTCCGTCGCCCGCGGCGGACGCGTCGCCCACCTCACGGCGCACGGCCGGCGTGACCTCGCGGCCGGCCTGCCGGTCGAGGCCGACACCCTGTGGCGGATCTACTCGATGACCAAACCGGTCACCTCGGTGGCCGCCCTCCTGCTGGTCGAGGAAGGGCTGCTGTCGCTGGACGACCCGGTCGCCGAGTACCTGCCGGCGTTCGCGGAGCCCCAGGTCTACGTGGACGGTTCCGGCGAGAGCCTCACCACCCGCCCCGCCGACGGTCCGATCCTGATCCGGCATCTCATGACCCACACAGCGGGTCTGACCTTCGCCTTCTACCACTGCCACCCGGTCGACGCCCTCTACCGCGAGGCCGGACTGGAGTCGTCCGTGCTGCCGGGCTCGGACCTCGCCGAGACCGTCGCCGTGTACGCGAGCCTGCCGCTGCAGTTCGAGCCGGGCACGCAGTGGAACTACTCGGTCGCCTCCAACGTCCTGGGCCGGGTCATCGAGATCGCGTCCGGCCAGACCCTCGACGCCTTCTTCGCCGAGCGCGTCCTCGGGCCGCTCGGGATGACCGACGCCGGCTTCTGGGTGCCGGACGAACAGGCGGACAGACTCTCGGAGTTGTACGGCGAGAAGGACGACGGCACCATCGAGCCGGTCCCCGGACTGCCGCTGCGGGGCCGCCCCCGCCTGTTGTCCGGCAGCGGTGGCATGGTGGCGTCCGCGTACGACGTCCACCGCTTCGCGGAACTGCTGCGCCGCCGCGGCGAACTCGACGGCACCCGTCTGCTGTCCGCCGAGACGGTGGACCTGATGACCTCCAACCACCTCCCGGACGGCGCCGACCTGCGCACCTTCGGTGCCAAACCCGCCCACGACGAGCCCGGCAACGACGGCGTCGGCTTCGGCCTCGGCGTCTCCGTGGTGACCGACCCGGCCCGCACCCTGGCCCCTTCCGGCCTCGGTTCCTACGGCTGGAGCGGGGCGGCTTCCACGACCTTCTGGGTCGACCCGGGCCGCGACCTGACCGTGCAGTTCTTCACCCAGGTGCGGCCGAAGACGCTGAAACTCTTCCCCGACCTCAAGCGGCTGGTCCACGAAGCGGTCGTGGACTAGAACGCTCCGGGTCGCCTAGTGATCGACCCGGAGCGTGAAGTGGACGCCGTCGCGGGCGAGTTCGCCCAGCCACTGCTCGGACCGGGCCGCCGTCTCCGCCGCCCGGTTCAGGCCTGCCGGGAGAGAGCCGTCCAGGATGTGACCGATGCCGAGGGCAAGAGTGCGGGAGACACAGCGGGCCATGGCGCTGTCCTCCTCGTCGCCCACCAGGTCGAGGAGGTAGCCGCCGGACCAGGTGCGGCCGTCGTTCGCGCGCACGTCGAGGGAGACGGCCAGGACGACCCGGTCGCGGTCGGCCTCCGTCGTCGGGTATCTGGCCGCCAGTTCCTTGGCCAGGGCGGCGATCCGGGTGTCGTCGCCGGCCCTCAGCCCCTCGAAGACCGGCTCCCAGGCGCGCAGCCAGCCGTCCAGCCGCAGGGTCCCGCGCACGAAGGTCCGCGGTGTCCAGGCGGCCGGCAGTCCGTACTGCTCGATGAAGGGGACGCTGTCGCGGTTGGGATAGACCTCGAAGGTCTCGCCGTCCACGACATGGCGCCGGGTCGCCTCCCAGGGGCGCTCGGCGGTGGTCGGGGTGCCGTTGTCGAGGTAACGGGCGGGCGAGCGCAGGGCGTTGAGGACTCCGGCGGGGGCCCAGCTGAAGCGGTACGTGAAGTCGTTCGGGACGGCGGGGACACCTCCGCAGTAGGAGGTGAGGCTGTACGACGCCGGTGTCGCGTCGCCGATCACATCGCGGGCCCGGGCGACGAGGCTGTGCGCGAAGAGGTGGTCGATGCCCGGGTCGAGGCCCGCCTCGGTGAGGACGACGATCCCGGCCTTCTCCGCCTCCGGCACCTGTTCGAGGACGGCGTCGGACACATAGCTGGAGCAGCCGAAGTGGGCCTTCTCGCGCACGCAGGCGGCGAGGATCCCCGCGTGTTCGGGCGCGGGCAGCATCGACACGACGACGTCCCCGGGCGCCAGTGCGGCCGCGAGCGCGGACAGCGTGTAGGCGCGAGGCTCGGCCCGTCCGGTGAGCCCCAGCGCCGCGAGGGCCTCGGCGGCGCGCTCCTCGGTGCGGTGCCACAGGCGGACCCGGTCGGCGGTGTCGCACAGCTCGGCCAGGCCGCTGCCGGTGGAGAGCCCGGCGCCGATCCAGTGGACGGTGCCGGTCGCGGGAACCAGGTCAGCCACGGCGGAACTCCCCTTCATCGATGCCGAGTTCACGGCACGCCTGATGGAACCGTTCCAGACAGCGTCCCCAGGGGCCGCCGACTCCGAACTCCAGCAGCAGGGGCAGCAGGGACCCCGAGAAGCCGACGCTGGACTCCTCCGGGAGCAGGGACGGCAGGTTGTCGATGGCGATCAGGTCGAGCGGGGGCTCCTTGTGCAGCCGGCGGACGGGCTCGGCCCACTCGGTGACGCGGTCGTAGACCGGCAGGACGTTCAGGGGTGAGCCGACGTCGCAGGTGACGTCGGAGAGGGTGCGCAACCGACGGGTCGGGTCGTCCAGGTCCGCCTCACGGACGAAGGGCGGGACGGGGGTGGTGGCGAGGACGCAGTTCACGAGCAGGTCGTGGGCGAGCAGGGCGGGGCGGTCCAGGCTGCGGGTCTCCTCGAGGTCCCAGCAGGCCGGCTCGATCCCGGCGGCCTGGAGCGCGACGCGCGCGCCCCGGCCGCTGCGGCCCAGCGCCCCGATCACCAGCGCCCTGAACTCCTCGTCCCCGGCGACGGGCCGCAGGACCTCCGCCAGCTCCTCCTGCGAGGTGGGTGTGAGGGGCGCGGACAGCCTGCCCCGGTGCTGGAGCACGGCCAGGGCCGCACCCAGGTAACCGGCCCAGTAGCCGAAGGCGGCGAGCCTGCGGCCGTGGTCGTCGACCAGGTACTCCAGGTCGAGGAGCGCCCCTCCCCCGGCGGCGAACCGGCGCAGCAGTTCCGGGGCGCCCGGCTGCCCCTTGTAGGCGTGCCCGAAGAAGATGTGCCGGTGCGGCAGGGCGGCGGGCTCGTCGGGGAGTTCCTTCAGGCCTACGACCACGGCGTCCAGCTGCGCCAGGGACGCCCAGGAACCCGCGGGCGCGACTCCGCAGCCGGCCGCCTCGTACTCCTCGATCGGGAAGATCCGTTGCGGGGACTCCTCGACGGTCAGCGTCACCCCGCTGTCGACGAGCCGCCGGGCGTCGGACGGCACGACAGGTGTGCGTCGCTCGGTGGAACGGACCTCGTGGCGCAGCCACAGATGGAGCTCGGTCATACGCGGTTGGCCTCCGGGCGCGGGGCGTCGGCCGCGAACCGGCCGGCGCTGAGCGGGCTGATGTCCACGAAGGGTACGCGGCCGAGGTACAGGTCGCGGACGACCTCGCCGACGGCCGGCCCCTGGAGGAAACCGTGGCCGGAGAAGCCGGTCGCGTACAGGAAGCGGGACACCGAAGTGGCCTCCCCGATCAGGGCGTTGTGGTCGGGGGTGAGCTCGTACAGGCCGGCCCAGCCGCCGGTGCGGCGCAGGTCGAGGAGGGCGGGGGCGCGATGCGTCATGGCCTCGGCGAGCCGGGGGATCCAGCGGTCGTGGGTGGCGGTGTCGAAGCCGGGTCTCTCGTCGGGGTCGGACATGCCGAGGAGGAGGCCGGGGCCCTCGCCGTGGAAGTAGAGGCTGCTGGTGAAGTCGATGGTCATGGGGAGGTCGGGCGGCAGCCCCTCGACCGGTTCGGTGACCGCGATCTGGCGGCGCAGCGGCTCGACCGGCAGGTCCACGCCGACCATCGCGCCGACGGCCCGCGACCAGGCGCCGGCCGCGCAGATCACCGTGCCGGTGGCGATCCGGCCCCGGCTCGTCACGACGCCCGTGATGTCGTCGCCGTGCAGTTCGATGCCGGTGACCTCGGTGTGCCGCAGGATCGTCGCGCCGTGCCGGCGGGCGTCGGCGGCGTAGCCGTACACGACGGACTCGGGCGTGCAGTGGCCGTCCTCGGGCGAGAAGGCGGCGGCGAGCAGGCCGTCGGTGGTGATGAGGGGGGACAGCCGGCGTGCCTCGGCCGGGTCGGTCATGCGGCTGGGGACGCCGAGGGAGTTCTGGAGGCGCACGCTCTCCTCGAAGGAGGCGACCTCCTCCGGCGTCGACAGGAGGAACAGATAGCCCACCCGGTGCAGCCCGATGTCCTGCCCCGTCTCCTCCTCGAAGCGGCCGAACGCCTCCAGGCTGCGCGCCCCGAGCCGGATGTTGAGCTCGTCGGAGAACTGCGCCCGTACCCCGCCCGCGGCCTTCGAGGTGGAGCCGGAGGCGAGGTCGTCGCGCTCGACGAGCACCACGTCCCGTACGCCCGCGCGCGCCAGGTGTCGGGCGATGCTCGTGCCCATGACTCCGCCGCCGATCACGACGACGTCTGCCGTATGTGTGCTCACCGGCGCTCCCGCTTCGCCGCCTGCACCACGGCCCAGGCCGCGGCCGCGTCCTGGATGCCGAGGCCGACGCTGTTGTAGTAGACGATGTCGCCGTGGGCCGTCCGGGCCACGGCTCGTCCGGTCAGGACGTCGCCGAGCCCGACGAGGTCGGTCAGCAGGCCTGTCCTGAGCGCGTCCACGACCGGTCCGGCGTGCTGCGCCGCGGTCGCCGGATCGTCCACGACGACGGCCCCTGAAAGCACCGCTCGCCGTAGGACGTCGGTGTCCACCTCCCGGCGGGTGGGCTCGAAGGACCCCACGCTCACCACCGTGCACCCGGGCGCGAGCCACTCCCCGTGCACCACCGGTGTCGTGCTCAGTGTGCAGGCCGCGACCAGCGAGGCGCCGCTCACCGCCTCCTCGGCGCTGCCGGCCGCTTCGGCGGGGAAGCCGAGCTCCGCCAGCGTCTCGGCGGCGCGGGCGCGGTGGCGCGGAGTCGGGCTCCACAGCCGCACGGATGTCAGGGACCGGACCCGGGCGATCGCCCGCACATGGGCCAGTGCCTGGGTGCCGGAGCCCAGCACGGCCAGGTCGGTGCTGTCGGGCGTGGCCAGCGCGTCGACGGCGACGGCGCTCGCGGCGGCCGTGCGCAGGGTGGTCACCGCGGCGCCGTCCATGACGGCGGCGAGGCGGCCGGTCACCGGGTCGAGCACCGAGACCACGGCGTGGATCGTGGGCAGCCCGGCCGCCGCGTTGCCCGGATTGACGCTGCCGAACTTCGCGACGGCCCCGGAGTCGGCGGAGAGCCGGGAGACGTAGGCGAAGACGACGCTGTCGTCGAAGCGGCTCGGATGCATGATCTTCGCCGGCAGGTCGGCCGCCCCGGAGCCGAGCGCGGTGAAGGCCGCGCGCTGCGAGGCGATGGCCGTGTCCGCGTCGAGCAGGCGGGTGACCTGCGGTCCGGAAAGGAAGAGGACGTCGTCGGTCATTCCCTCTTCCTGTCCGGATTTCCCGTCCCGGAATCAGTCCGGTGATCAGGACAGGTGGGCCACCGCGTCCAGATGGGGCAGAACGTGGTCCAGCCGCTCCCGCTTGGTGCGCAGATAGGTGATGTTGCTCTCGCACGGCGTGATGAGCAGCGGCACCGTCTCGGCGACCTTGATGCCGTGCCGCAGCAGCGCCTCACGCTTGCGCGGATTGTTGGACATCAGGCGGACCGAGTTCACGCCCAGGTCGTGGAAGATCCCGGCGGCGACGCCGTAGTCACGGGAGTCCACCGGCAGGCCGAGCGCGAGGTTGGCCTCGACGGTGTCCAGGCCCTCCGCCTGGAGCGCCATCGCGCGCAGCTTGGCGAGCAGTCCTATGCCCCGGCCCTCGTGGCCCCGCAGGTAGACGACGATGCCGCTGCCCTCCTTGACCACGGCCCGCAGCGCGGCATCCAGTTGGTCGCCGCACTCGCAGTGCTGGGAGCCGAACGCGTCACCGGTCAGGCACTCCGAATGCAACCGGACGAGGACGTCGTCGGAGCCGATGTCACCGTAGACCAGGGCGACTTGTTCGTCACCGCGGTCGTGATCGAGATAGCCGACCGCCTGGAATTTCCCGTACACGGTGGGCAGCGGGGCATTCACCACGCGTTCCACGCCGGTGCGCTGTGGTGCCTTCTTGCCGAGGACGCCAACTTTATCTGTCATGATCTGTTTCCTAAGCAGAGACGAAAGGCCGTGAAAAGATGAGCGGTTCGGGAATGCGGTCGGCGGCGTACGGTCTGTTGCCGACGGACACTACGGAAGACGTACGGACGCGGGGCGCGGGCGTTTCAACGCAGGTCGCCGTCCTTCCGGTCGGAAGCTTCGAACAGCACGGTGCGTACCTTCCCCTGGCGACCGACACGCTCGTCGCCTGTGCCGTCGCGCGGGAGATCGCCGCGGCGTACCCGGTGCACCTCCTCCCCCCGGTGACGATCTCCTGCTCGCACGAGCACGCGGCCTGGCCGGGGACCGTCAGCATCTCCTCCGTCACCCTTCATGCGGTGGTACGGGACATAGCGGCCTCGCTGCGCCGTTCGGGCGTCGAGGCGCTGGTCGTGGTCAACGGACACGGCGGCAACTACGTGCTGGGCAATGTCGTCCAGGAGGCCTCCGCCCGCGGGGAGCGGATGGCGCTCTTCCCGGCCGCGGAGGACTGGGAGGCCGCCCGTGTGGAGGCCGGCGTGGTCACCTCGCTGCTCACCGACATGCACGCGGGAGAAATCGAGACCTCCATTCTTCTGCACACCGATCCGGAATGTGTCCGATCCGGTTACGAGACCTCCGATTTCGTCGCGGACGACCGTCGTCATCTCCTCACCCTCGGTATGTCCGGTTACACCGATTCCGGTGTCATCGGGCGCCCTTCACTGGGCTCGGCGGAAAAGGGCAAAGCCTTGCTGGAGAGCCTTGCGGCGTCCTTCGGCGCGTATTTCTCGGCGCTCACCGGGGAGTAGCGGTTCGCCGGGCGCAGGCCCTGGTACCAGCGGACGACCAGGACGACCGCGCCCGGCAGGCTCGCCACGAAGCTGAGGACGCCGTACACGATGGCGGTCGCGAGACCGACGCCGGCGCCGAGGCCCATGGCGGCGAACGCCCAGGCGGTGACGCCCTCCCGGGGGCCGAACCCGCCGACGTTCAGGGGCAGTCCCATGGCGAGCAGGGCGAGCACGGCCAGGGGCAGCAGTGCGGCCACGGAGGCGTCGGAGCCGGCGATGCGGGCGGCGAGCACGAACATCCCCAGGTGGCCGGCGAGGACGACGGCCGAAGAGAGGGCGACGCCGGGCCAGTTGCGGCGGGACAGCAGTCCCTCGCGGGCCTCGCCGAGGGTCGCGCGCAGGAGCCGGCCCCGGCGGGAGGAAGGGGTCCGGTTCATCCGCAGGGCCACGACGACGGCGAGGGCTCCCAGGCCGGCGAGGCCGACGGCGGGGGCGAGGTGGCGGGCCTCGGCCAGCACCGGGGACTCCATGGTGAGCAGCACGGCACCGCCGACGACCGCCAACGCGATCTGACCGGCGACCCGTTCGAGGACGACCGCCCGCACGCCGCGGCCCATGTCACCGCTGCTCCGCCCGTGCCGCACCGCGCGGTGCACATCGCCGAGGACACCGCCGGGCAGGGCCGCGTTCAGGAACAGGGCACGGTAGTAGTCGGCCACGGCCTCGCCGAGCGGCAGCCGGATGCGCAGCCCGCGGGCCACCAACTGCCAACGCCAGGCGCTGAACACGGTGGTCAGCACGCCGATCGCGAGCGCCGCCAGCAGGGCGGGGCCGTCGATCCGGCGCAGCCCGTCCAGGAAGACGCCGGTGCCGAGGCGCCACAGCAGGACCGCGAGGATGGTGACGCCCGCGACGGTGCCGATGTGGGTGCGCAGGGCGCGGGAGTTGAGGACTCCGCGCAGCACGGTACGCCACCGGGGGGCCTGAGCGGGCAACGGCCGTGCCGCGGTCACGATCACGCCGATCCGGTCCCGGGAGACGGCGGCGTCGGTCAGGTCCGCGACGGACTCTCCCGCTGCCTCCAGGATCCGGGCCCGGACCACGAGCGCCTCGGCGCGCGCCGTGAGTACCTCGTCGCGCGTCTGGACGACTTCGGCCCGGAGCGTGAGGGCCCGGCGGGAGAGGCTGCCCGGCTCGGGCGTCTCCGCGGGTCGCCGGACGGGCAGCCGCGCCGTACCGTGGCCGGTGCTGCGGACCGGAAGGGCCCTCCGCTCGCCCGCCCCGGCGTCGTCGCAAGTCGAGCGGTCCTCCGCACGCCGGTCGGTGTCCGGCCGCACCGTCTCCACGCTCATGACGCTCCGCCCGTCGGCCGGGACAGCGCCAGCAGGTCGCTGTGGTGGACGACGACCTTCAACTCGCCCGCGCGGCAGGCCTCCAGACGGTCCCGGAGGTAGCGCTCGGCGGGCTCCTTCAGCTCGGGCCGCTCCTCGACGGCCGCGCCGACCCAGCCGCGCAGCCACTGGACGGTGAGCGCGGACTCGGCGGGGCCGAGGCGCCAGGCACTCGGGTGCAGCCGTACCGTCGCGCCCCGTTCGGAGAACGCCTCGCAGGCGACGGTGACGGCGTCCGGGCCGAGCAGTCCGCCGCGCCGCTGGTGGGCGTTGAACGCGTCGGCGATCTCGTCGTCCAGCGGGTCCGACGGGGTGAGTTCGACGCGGCCCGCCACGGACAGGGTGAGCAGTGCCGGGCAACCGGCGCCCGTGCAGGCCGTGGCGAGGGTCTCGATCTCCTCGCGGATGAGGACGTCGAGGAGCGCGGAGGCCGTCACCAGGGAGGCGCCGGCGAGGGCGTCCGGGGTGAGCAGGCCGACATCGCCGCGGCGGGTCTCGACGGTGACCCGGCTGCCGTCGGCGGCGGAGCGCGGTGAGGCGACCGCCGCGAAGTGCAGGAGGTAAGGGTCCCGGTCGTGCAGGATCCAGTGCTGGGGGCCGTCGAGGCGGGGCGCCAGCCAGCGTCCCATCGAGCCGGTGCCGCAGCCCAGGTCGTGGATGACCAGGCCGGCCTTGCCCGGCAGGTTCGCCAGCCGGATCCGCAGCGGGTCGAGCAGATCGCCCGCCCGCGCGGCCGCGTCGGGCCCCTCCCGAAGCTCGAGCCACTCGGGGGCATAACGGGGAGCGTCGTCGGGACCCGCGTCCCTGAGCCGTACGGTGGGACGCTCGCCGGGGTGGGTGCTGGGACCGGCCCCGGGGATGACCGATTCCGCGTCGGAAGGAACTCCGGGCTTCACGGACGCCGCCTCCCGCGGTCCCGGCTGTGCCGGGATCTTCCCGCTCTGCTTGGTCGCCGTCTTCCTCATGCCGCCCTCCTGGGCTCGCTCGGGAGTCGGCCGAGTACTCCGGCCAGGCTGCGGGCCGTGGTCGCCCAGCCGTCCAGGGCGGCCCGCCGGCCCCGGGCAGCCGCCTTCAGTCGGCGTCGTACGTCCGCCTCGCCGAACCAGCCGCGCAGTTCGGCGGCGAGGGCGGCGGGGTCCTCCGGCGGGACGAGGATGCCGGGCACGCCGCCGTCGGGGGCGCGGCCGACGGCCTCCGGCAGTCCGCCGACGTCGGTGGCCAGCACCGGGATGCCGCGCGCGAGGGCCTCGGTGACCGCCATGCCGTAGGTCTCGGCGTAGGAGGCGAGGACCAGCAGGTCGGCGGCCGCGTAGCTGGCGTCGAGCTCGGCCCCGGCCTGCGGTCCCGCGAGGTGCAGGCGGTCCTGGAGGCCGTACTTCTTGATGAGCATCCGCAGACTGGCGACGTACTCGGGGTCCTGGGTGATCCCGCCGACGCACACGCAGCTCCACGGCAGGTCCTGCGCGCCGGCCAGTGCCTCGATCAGCCGGTGCTGTCCCTTGCGGGGAGTCACGGCGGCCACGCACAGCAGCCGTGAGACACCGTCGGTGCCGGAGGCGAGCGGGGCGATGTCGGCACCCGGGGTGGCGACATGGACCCGCTCGGGGGCGAGGCCATGGTGCGAGACGAGTCGCCGTACGGCCCAGTCGCTGGTGGCGATGACGGCGGGCACGGCCCGCAGCACCTCGCGCTCCCTGGCGTCCAGTTCGAGGGCGAGATTCGGTTCGAGCCCGGTCTCGTCGCCGAGCGGCAGGTGGACGAGGACGGCGAGCCGCAGCCGCTCCGCCTCGGGGACGATGATCTCCGGGACGCCGCAGGCGACCAGTCCGTCGATCAGGACGACGGTGTCGTCGGGCAGGTCCCGCAGGGTGCGGGCCAGTTCGGTACGGGCCGCGGCGCCCGGCCGGGGCCAGCTGCCGGCCACCGCGTGGCGCTCGACCTGCCAGCCGAAGCCGGGCAGGTCGAGGCAGACCCGCCGGTCGTAGGCGTTGCCGCCGCTCGGCGCGGTCGAGTCGTCCACGCCACCGGGCATCACGAAGTGCACGGACCGCAGGGACATCGGGATGATCTCGGCCTTCTTGAGGGCGGAGTGCTGCACGGGTACGTAGTCCAGCGTGCCCGTGCGCCCGGTGGTCATGTCGGTCACAGGGCACGCTCGTAACTCGCCCAGGCGACATGCGACTCGTGCAGGCTCACGGTCAGGCCCGCGAGGCCCTTGGCGCCCTCGCCGAGAGCGCCCTTCTCGATGCGCTCGGCCAGCCGGTCCGCGATGACCTTGGCCAGGAACTCCGTCGAGGTGTTGATCCCGGCGAAGTCGGGTTCGTTGTCGAGGTTGCGGTAGTTCAACTCGCTGACGACGGCACCGAGTTCCTGGGTGGCCAGTCCGATGTCGACGACGATGTTGTCGTCGTCCAGCTGTTCGCGCCGGAACGTGGCGTCCACCAGGAAAGTGGCTCCGTGCAGACGCTGCGCGGGTCCGAAGACCTCGCCGCGGAAGCTGTGGGCGATCATGATGTGATCGCGGACGGTGATGCTGAACAACGGACGACCCTCCAGGTGCGGCGCGTCTGGTCCCCGGCTGAACCCTGCCGGGGGATGCCGTGTAGTACGGCCCTTCGCGTCCCCTTGTTCAGCCGTCTCTCACTCTTTTCTCAGGTCAGGCGCTCTTGTCGTACCTCACGAGGTGACAGAGGGCCGCAATTTCCCCACTGGCCAGCTTCGGCATCACCTCGGGAAGTTCTTCGAACGCGCTTTCCCCCGTGATGAGGGCGTCGAGCGCCGGATCGGCGAGCAGCTTCAGCGCGAGGGCGAGCCGGTCGCCGTAGCTGCGGTTGCCGCGCGCCGGGGACACGGTGCCGACCTGGCTGCTGCGGATGACGAGCCGCCGGGAGTGGAAGGCCTCGCCGAGCGGGAGGGCGACCTTGCGGTCGCCGTACCAGCTCAGTTCGAGAACCGTGCCCTCGGCGCTGAGGAGTTCCAGGGAGCGGGCGAGGCCCTGTTCGGTGGCGCTGGCGTGGACGACGAGGTCGCAGTCGCCGAGGGCGTCCGCGGGGGTCGCGAAGCCGACGCCGAGGGCCTCGGCGGTCTTGGCGCGGGCGGGGTCGGCGTCCACCAACTGGACCCGGACGCCCGGAAAGCGGGCCAGCAGCGCGGCGACCGAGCTGCCGACCATGCCGCCGCCGACCACCGCGATCCGGTCGCCGATCAGGGGGGCCGCGTCCCAGAGGGCGTTCACGGCGGTCTCGACCGTGCCGGCGAGGACGGCCCGTGCGGCGGGCACGTCGTCCGGTACGACCGTCACGGCGCTCGCGGGAACTACGTACCGCGTCTGATGCGGGTACAGACAGAAGACGGTCCTGCCCTTCACCGCGGAGGGCCCCTCCTCCACCACTCCGACGCTGAGGTAGCCGTACTTCACCGGCCCCGGGAAGTCGCCCTCCTGGAACGGTGCCCGCATGGTCGCGTACTGGCTCTCGGGCACCCCGCCGCGGAACACGAGTGTCTCCGTGCCCCTGCTGACTCCTGAGTACAGCGAGCGGACCAGCACCTCGTCCTCACGCGGGGCCGGAAGGGTGACCTCCCGTAGCTCGCCCTCGCCCGGAGAGCGGAGCCAGAACGCGCGTGCGGCGGCCTTCATCGAGAACCTCCTGAACGATCGGGAACCCGGGCACGTACCTCGTCACGTACCGAGATGTGCACAGGCCGCGCACAGTACGCGGCCTTGATCGACTCTGTCATCTGGCCGGAGGAATGTGCGGTGGCCCTGAACAACACTTACGAAGCAAGGCTGGTCCAGCAGGAGACCGCTGTGGGAGCGGGTCTGCAGATCCTGTTGCTGGCCCTGCTCGGCACGGCGATCGGCATGGGGCCCGCGGGCTGGCTGACCGGCCTCGCCTTCGCCGTCGCCACCTGGGCCGTGCTCTCCAGGGCACTGCACCGCACCCGGCCCCGCTCCTTCGGTCCGGCCAACCGGGTGACCCTCGGCCGGGCCACCCTCGTCGGCGGAGTGACCGCGCTGGTCGCGGACTCCTTCCAGGACTCCCCGCCGGTGACGCTGTTCGTGGGCCTGACCGCGGTGGCTCTGATCCTCGACGGCGTCGACGGCAAGGTCGCCCGTGCCACGGGCACCTCGACCCCGCTGGGCGCGCGGTTCGACATGGAGGTCGACGCGTTCCTGATCCTGGTGCTCAGTGTGTACGTCTCGATGTCGCAGGGTCCGTGGGTCCTGCTGATCGGCGCCATGCGTTACGGCTTCGTCGCCGCGGCCCGCGTCTGGGACTGGCTGAACGCCCCCCTGCCGCCGAGCATGGCCCGCAAGACGGTGGCCGCGCTGCAGGGGATCCTGCTGCTCGTGGCCGCGTCCGGATACCTGCCGTACTCGGCGACCTTCGGGGTCGTGGCCGTCGCTCTGGGGACGCTGGTCTGGTCGTTCGGCCGGGACATCCTGTGGCTGTGGCGCACGCACCGGGCGGACCAGGCGGCGGTGGGCGAGCTGCTGGAGCTGGAGTTCGTGGCGGTGGAGCGGGAGCGGGAGCCGGAGGCGGTGGCCTCCTGAGGCGCTGCCGGCTCGAAGGTCAGCTTTTGAGCGGCACGCGGTACACCATCGACTCCCGCTGCCGGAACCCCTGCCGCTCGTACAGCCGGTTGGCCGCCGCCCGGTCCGGGCGGGAGGTCAGATCGACGGTACGGGCCCCGGCCTCCCGGGCGAGCCGGATGGCCTCCCGGATCAGCAGTCCGGCGATGCCCTGGCCGCGTGCCTCGTGATCGACGATCACGTCCTCGATACGGGCCCGCAGTCCGGCGGGCGCGGGGAACATGACCAGGGTGAGCGTGCCGATGACCGACCCGGCCGACGACCTGGCGATCAGCATGGTGTTGGCGTCACAGGCCAGGATGCGGTCGAGCGCCGCGAGGTCGAGGGCCTCGGCCGTCGAGGACAGCTGCGGCAGCATCCGCGCGAAGGCGTCGACAAGCCCCTGGTCCGCCTCCCGGGCGATCTCCACCCGGATGTCCTGAGTCTCCATGGGGTGGACCCTATCGCCGAGAGCTCCGCGTCACGGCGGATCGAGCGGCCACACCGGCGGAGCGACCGGGCGCGCGAGCCGTCTGCTGGGTTCCTGGGTGGGCCTGCCTGACCCTTCAACGGTTTCCTGACGTGGACACTGTGCCCGACCGGCCCTCGGCCCGCGCCAGAACCGGCACCCGCGGAACGGCGAGCCCGCCCGGAACCGGGCCACCTCGCCCCTGTCACAGGGCCCTACGGCCGCAGCAACAACCCGACCCCGCGACCGGCACCGTGCCCAGGCCCTACCGCCCCGGCAACAGCCCGACCCCCACGACCGGCACCAGCCACACCACGGTGACCGGCCGACCCTCCCTCCGAGTCGGGGCCGACACCCTCACCACGGCCGGCCCCACCAGAGCCGGACCGCCTCCGCCCACCCGCACAGGCCCTACCGCCGCAGCAACAACCCGACCCCGCGACCGGCACCGCGTGCCCAGGCCGGCCCGCCCGCGCAGGCCCTACCGCCCCGGCCACAGCCCGACCCCCACGACCGGAACCAGCCACACCACGGTGACCGGCCGACCCTCCCTCCATAGCGGGGCCGACACCCGCACCACGGCCGGCCCCACCAGAGCCGGACCGCCTCCGCCCACCCGCACAGGCCCTACCGCCGCGGCAACAGACCGATCGCCGCGATCGGTACCGCTGTCAGTACCAGCCACAGCACCGCGGCCGGCAGTCCGGCGTCCAGCAGCGAGCCTGTGGCCGAGCTGCCGACCAGGACGATCAGTCCGGAGACCGAGGACAACGCCCCGGTGTAGAGGCCTGGTCGGCCCTCCTCGGCGAGGTCCGGAACCCAGGCCCGGGCCACGGGTGCGACGAGCATCTGCCCGAAGGTGAGCAGGACGACGAACCCGGCCGAGGGCAACAAGCCCGCCGTACCGGTCCAGTCCGCGGGCCGCGACACGGCGACGACCGCGAACCCCGCGCCGATCAGCAGCAGTCCGGCCACCATGGACCGGCGCAACGACAGTCGGGAGCCGGCCCAGCGGGTGACGGGGAGCTGGGCGGTCACCACCAGCAGCGAGGACAGCGCGAACAGCCAGGCCAGCGCGGACTGCGAACCCGTCGCGCGTTCCACCTCGTCGGGGAGGGCGAGGTACAGCTGGTTGTAGGCGAGCAGGTAGGCACCGTACGCGCAGCACAGCGCGAGGAAGCGGCGGTTGCGGACCAGCGCCCCCAGCCCGCCTTTCAGTCGCACCCGTTGCCGCCCCGGAATGTGCTGCGGCAACATCCACGCGTGCCCGGCGAGGACGAGCACGAAGACCCCGGCACCCGTCAGACACACCGCCCGGAAGTCCACCGACAGCAACACCGCGCCGAGCAACGGCCCCACGAACGCCCCAGCCTGCCCTGCGACGGTGAACAGCGCGAGCACGCGGGTGCGTCCACCGCCCGCTTCCTCATGGACGACGGCCTGGCGGGCGACCTCCGACTCCACCGCAGGCGAGAACAGGGCGGCGGCGAACCCGATGAGCAGCACGGCCCCGATGACCGCCCCCGTCCGTTCGGCGTACCCCAGCCAGCCGAACCCGGCGATCCGCAGCACACATCCGGCCAGGACGACCGGCCGGATCCCGTACCGGTCGGCGAGCGCCCCGCCCACCACGAACAGCCCCTGCTGGCTGAAGGTCCTCAGACCCAGCACGAATCCGACCAGCCAGCCCGCCATGCCGACGGCCTGCCCCAGATGCTCGGACAGAAAGGGCAGCACGGCGAAGAAGCCGATGTTGAAGGCGAGTTGCGTGAGGATCAGCAGCCGTAGCAGCGGAGAAAGCGGGATGGGCGTCCGCAGATCGACTGGCGTCGACGTCACCCGGCCTCCACCAACTCCGGCGTACGCAAAGGCAGTTCTGGTCCGGTCGCGGTCGCACGAGGACGCGCACGCCGTCGCGGCCACCGCACCCCGCCCGCCGAACTCACCGCCAGCGCGCCCAGCAGGGCGAGGGCGGCGGCGGGGGCGAGGACGGCCCAGGGTGCGCGTTCGGCGTAGGGCTGGTTCTCAGCGAGGAGCAGGCCCCACTCCGGGGAGGGCGGCTGAGTGCCCAGGCCGAGGAAGCCGAGGGAGGCGAGGGCGAGGGCGACTCCGGGCAGGCGCAGCAGGGCGTGCCGGGTGACGGGCGGCAGGATCGCGGGCAGCACTTCGTACCGCAGGAGGTACCAGCGGTTCGCGCCCAGACCTCGGGTGGCCGTCAGATGCGGGGTGGCGTGCTCCTGCCGGAGCAGCGAGGAGGTGTGCGCGGCGAGCGCCGCCCAGGAGACGGTGGCCACGGCGATCGCGGGGGTGGCGGCGCCGCTCCCGGCGACGGCGGTCACGAGCAGCGCGGCGAGCACCGGCGGTACGGCGTTGACGGTGTCGACGAGCGGCCCGGACAGCCGGGGCAGCAGTCCGAGCAGGACGCCGACGACCAGTGCGGTGGCGCTGATGGCGAGGGCGGTCAGCAGGGTGTCGAGGGCGCCGTGGCCGACCCGGGCGAGCAGGTCCCGGCCGAGCGCGTCGGTGCCGAACGGATGCGCCCAGGAGGGCGATTGGAGCCGGGCGCCGGTGTCCAGGGCGAGCGGGTCGCGGAGCAGGCCGAGCCCGATGACGGCGGTCAGGAGGCCGCCGTACACGAGAGGCAGGGCGCTGCGGTCGGACCGTCGCGGCCGGTGCAGGGAGTCCAGGGCGCCGTCGCGCAGGGCCGGGCCGGTCAGGCGGCGGACGGCGAGTGCCGCGATGCCGGTGGTGGTGACGGCGAGGAGCAGGAGGGCGAGGGTGCCGGCCTGGAGTACGGGCAGGTCCTGTGCGAGGGCGGCCTGCAGGGTGGTGCGGCCGAGGCCGGGGATGTCGTAGATCTGCTCCACGGCGACGGAACCGGCCGTGAGGCCCACGACGAACAGGCCCAGGTTGGGCAGCAGCGCGGGGACGCAGCGGCGGACCGCCTTGGCGGCAAGGGTTCGGCCCGGCAGTCCGCGGGCCTCGGCGGCCAGCACCCAGGGTTCGGCGAACGCGCCGGGCAGCAGGTCGTCGAGGAGGCGGCCGAGCACGGCCCCGGCGGGCAGGCCGAGGGCGAGGGCGGGCAGGACCGTCCACTGGGGGCCGTACCAGCCGAGGGCGGGCAGCCAGCCGAGTTGTACGCCGACGACGGTGGCCAGCACGGAGGCGGTGAGGAACTCGGGCAGCGCGGCGAGCATCGCCGAGGCGCCGCCTCCGGCCCGTCGCCCGTCGAGGCGTCGGTGCGCCCCGAGCCACAGCGTGCGGGCGCACACCAGGGCGGCGGTGGCGGCGGCGACCGCGAGCGCCACGGTGACCAGCAGCAGGGTCACCCCGAGTGCCTGGACGACGCTCGGGGTGACCTCCGTGCCGTTCAGCCAGGACCGGCCGGCGTCCCCGCGGGGCAGCCCGCCGAGCCATTGGCCGAGCAGGTGCAAGGGGCCCTGGTCCAGGTCGAGTTGGGCTCGGATGTCGGCCAGTACCCGCGGCGTCGGGTCGCGGTCCGCCGAGCGGGCCTTGAGCACGGTGAGCGCCGGGTCGGTGCGGGACAGCCAGGGCAGCAGGCCGATCCCGCACACCAGGGCGGCCGCGAGCAGGACACGCCACAGCAGGGTGGCCGCGCGGTATCCCATGGATCAGCGTCGCGTTCCTGTGCCGACCAGGGTCCGCTCGTACGGGTCGAGGAGCACGCCCCGCACGTCGGTGGCGACGCCGACGATGATCCCCTGGTGGGCCAGCGGGACCACGGCGTCGGTGCCGAGGATCGCCGCTTCGGCGCGCATGGCGGCGTCCTGCCGCTCGCCGGTGTCGGCCACGGCGCCGGTCTCGGCGACCGCCCGGTCAACCCTCTTGTCGCACAGCCGGGCGAGGTTGTACCCGCCGTCGCAGGTGTAGTCGCTCGCGAGGACGCCGACGGGGTCGCCGGTGTCGACGAGGCTGTTGCGGGCGCCGATGAACGCGTCGAACTTCCCGTCGAGCGCGTCGCTCTCGAGCCGTGAGTACTCGCGCACCTCCAGGGTGACCTTGAACCCGGCCTTCTGGAGCTGCTGTTGGAGGACCTGGGCGACCTCGGGGAGTTCGGGCCGGTTGTCATAGGTGGCGAGGGTGACGGCGGTGCCGTTCGGCTTGGCGGCCCTCGCGCGACCGGTGGGCTGCACACGCTTGCCCTCGGCCCAGGTCACGGCCGGTCCGTAGATGCCGGCGCCGGGATCGGCGTACCCCTCGAAGACGCCCTTGACGACGGCGGAGCTGTCGACGGCCTCGCGGGCGGCGGCGCGCAGCTTCGGGTCCTTGAAGGGGCCGGACCGGGTGTTGAGTTGCAGGCTCGTGGTGCGGGTGGTCGCGGTCTCCTTGAGGGTGGCCTGGTCGAGGGTTGCGGCCTGGGCGACGGGGATCGCCTCGGCGATGTCGACCTGGCCGGTGCGCACGGCGTTGGCGCGGGCGGTGCCGTCGGCGATGAAGCGGGCGTCGATGCCGGAGGCCTGGGCGCGGCCGCCCCAGTAGTCGTCGAAGCGGTCGAGGGTGGCGGACGTGGAGCCGTTGACCTTGGTGAGCTCGAAGGGTCCGGTCGCGGTGCCGACCGGGTCGGCGCCGTCCTGGTAGGCCTTCGGGGAGAGCACGGCGAGGCTGGGACTGGACAGGCGCAGGGGCAGCACGGGGTCGGGGTTCGTGGTGGTGATCCGTACGGCGGCGCTCTGCGCCTTGGCCGTGAGGGTGACGCCGGAGAGGGCGGCCGGGGCGGGCTTGGCCTCGGTGGCGTGGGTGAGGGCGGCGGCGACCGCGGCCGGGGTGACCTCTGAACCGTCCTGGAAGGTGGCCTCGCGCAGGGTGAACAGCCAGGTGCGGTCGTTCTCGCGGCGCCAGGACTCGGCGAGCGCGGGAGCGGCGGCGCCGTTGGCGTCGAGGGCGGTCAGGCCCTCGGTGACGCCGAGGCGGCTGAGGAGGGTGGCGTCGGCACCGTACGGAGAGAGGTTCTCGGCGGGTGGGAAGGCGAGGGCGACGCGGAGACGGGAGCCGTCGCTCGCGGTCCCTTCGGGGCCTTCGCCTCCGGAGGCGAAGCAGGCGGTGAGCACGGGGGTGAGCAGCAGGGAGCCAAGCAGGTGACGGCGTCGCATGGTTGTCCTATCGCCCCATCGGTATCTCGAAGTGGACGACGCTGCTCGCGCCGCCCGTGGTCTCGCGTTCGTCGTGCACGACCTTGCCGATCGTGCGCCAGAAGGGTTCGGCGCCCGGGACCGCGGGGTCGGTGTGCAGATACACGGAGCGGTAGCCGCCGTCGGCGGCCGCGAAGGCGAGCAGCTCGTCGACCAGGCGGCGGGCGAGGCCGCGCCTGCGGTGCTCTGGGCGGACGTAGATCCGGCGCAGCTGCGCGGTCTCACCGGAGGGGTAGCGCTCGGCCAGCTCGCGCGGGTTGGGCGGGTGGGCGGGGCCGCGGGAGTCGAGGGCGGCGGTGGCCACGACGGTTCCGTCCTCCGGGTCGAGGGCGACGAGGAGGGTGTGGCGGGCCGGGACGAGATAGGCGGCGGCCGGGTCGATGACATCGCCGTGCCAGCGGGGCACGTACCCGGTTCCGAAGTCGCGGTAGACGGTGTCGAGCATCACGGCTCGCGCACCTTCGAGGTCGTCCGGGTACGCGGCCCTGATGCTGTAATCACGCACTTGCACATCATATGCATTAAGCCTTCCGGCTTGATCGCGGGGCGATTTGACAGTGATCGAATGGACGCCATAGAACCTACCAACATGACATCCATTTTCAAAAAGGTGGAGCGGTAGTGCGCATCGCGTTCGTGGGCAAGGGCGGCAGCGGCAAGACCACGCTGTCGGCGCTCTTCTCTCGTCATCTGGCCCGTTCCCGCGCACCGGTGCTGGCCGTGGACGGCGACATCAACCAGCACCTGGCCGAGGCGTTGGGCCATGACGGCGACGACCTGGGTGCCCCTCCGCTGGGCGCGCACGTGGCCGACATCAAGGACTACCTGCGCGGTGCCAACCCGCGCATCGCCTCCCGCGAGGCGATGATCAAGACGACCCCGCCGGGCCGCGGCTCACGTCTGCTTCGGCTGCTGGGCGATGACGAGCTGCACGCCAGACACGTCCGGCGGGTGGGTGACGTGCCGCTGATGGTGACGGGCGCCTTCGAGGAGAGCGATCTCGGCGTGGCGTGCTACCACTCCAAGCTGGGCGGGGTGGAGCTGTACCTCAACCACCTGGTCGACGGCCCCGGCGAGTACGTCGTCGTCGACATGACGGCCGGCGCGGACGCTTTCGCCTCCGGCCTGTTCACCCGCTTCGACGTGACCTTCCTGGTGGCCGAACCCACCCGCAAGGGCGTCTCGGTCTACCGCCAGTACCGCGACCACGCACGGGAGTTCGGGATCCGGATCGCCGTGATCGGCAACAAGGTGACCGGCGAGGACGACCTGCTCTTCCTCAAGGAACACGTCGGCGACGACCTGTTGACCCACCTGGTCCACTCGCCCTGGGTACGCGCCGCCGAACAGGGCCGGGGCGAAGGTGACCTGGGCGGTCTGGAGCCGCACAACCGGCACGCTCTGACGATCCTGCGCGAGGCCGTCGACTCCCACCCCCGCGACTGGTCGGCGCTCCACCGCCACACGGTCGAGTTCCATCTGCGCAACGCCCGCTCCTGGGCGAACGAGGCGACCGGCCTCGATCTGACGGCCCAGGTGGACCCGGACTTCGTACCGGGTCCGGCCTCCCTCGGCTGACTCCCCTCCCTTCAGTTCACGACCACAGGACAGGAACCCCCCTCACATGTCTCTCGACGTCTCCCCGAAGCTCCTCGCCGCAGCCGAACAGGGCGATATCCGCGAGGAGGACTTCGTGGACACGGTCCGCACGTCCCTCCCCTACGCCTACGACCTGATCGCCTCCCTCGCCACCGAACTGCGTGACGGCACGGTCGAGTTCACCGACAACCAGACCCCTCCCCCGTCCGAGCGGGAACGCGGCCAGCTCCTGCGCGCCCTCGCCAGCGACGCCATCCGCGGCAGCCTGGAACGCCACTTCGGCGTGGCCCTGGCCTTCCAGAACTGCCACCGGGTGGCGGCCTTCCGCCCGGAGTCGCTCACGGGTGAGACCTACGCCCGCTTCACGTCGGTACGGTCACAGGTGCTGAATCAGTCGCCGGAGTTCAGGGACTGCTGAGACCCCCGGTGGTCGGTCGGTGGGGCACAGCACTGGTTCTCACTGTGCCCCACCGGCCTCATGTCGTGGCACGGAAGGAACGAACCGCGATGCCTGACGGTCTCGCATGGATAGCCGACGCCTGGCGCGGTACGAGCCCGAGCGCCACCGACCTGTACATCACCTGCGCCCGCGGCCTCAGCCCTCAGCAGCTGGCCGAACGCATGGCCGACCATGAACCTGTCGAATTCGGGGCCGCCCTCACCGTCCAGGACGCGCACCGCATGGTCGACCTCACGCAGATCTACTGCGTCGGCCGCATCGGCCGAAGCGGCGACTGGTCGTTCATCGTGGAATGCGTGGGCAGCGAAGGCTGGGCCCTGGACCCGGCAACGTCCCGGGGCGCCGAGGTATTGATCTTCGACCCACAGCCGGACAATCCGCCCTCCTTCTTCAGGTACCTCGCCGACGGCGAGGTGCAGCTGCACTTCGAGTTGGGCTTCGGGTACCACCCCACAGGAGCCCAGCCGGACCTGCTGCGCCCGGCGCTGGAGGCGGCCGGAGTCATTCCACCGGAGGACGACATGGACGACCTGCTGGGTGCGGACGAGGAGCCGGCACCAGCCGAAGAGAAGCGCCGGGTGTTGAGGGTCATCGGTGAGCACTTCGGGCTGTCGCTCCCACGGGAGGTGATCGAGAGCGGGCAGCTTCCTGCCGTGGTCACCCGCACGTCACCTCCGTCCTCCTGGTGACCACGAGTGTGAGTTCCGGTGGAGGGGTCGTAGGGCGGGAGTGCGGGCCGCCCTACGACCCTGCGGTCACGGGACTTCCGTCCCGGCCGTCACCGTGCCGTTGTCACCGCCGGAGCCGGTGCGTACCCCGTAGGCCGGGCCGTGAAGGTGCCGCGGCCCTGGGTCCGGCTCCGCAATCTCGTCGCGTAGCCGAAGAGTTCGGCCAGCGGCACGGTCGCCGTGACGACCGCCGAACCGCCGCGCGTGACCGAGCCCGAGACCCGGCCGCGGCGTGCGGCGAGGTCGCCGAGCACCGCGCCGACGGCGTCCTCGGGGACGGTGACCGTGACCTCGACGACCGGTTCCAGGAGGACCATCGCGCAGGCACACAACGCCTCCCGGAGGCCGAACCGGCCCGCCGTGCGGAAGGCCGTGTCCGAGGAGTCCTTCACATGGGTCGAACCGTCGGTGAGCGTGACCCGCAGCCCGGTCACCGGGTGCCCGCCGAGAGGACCCTCGGCCAGGGCATCCCGGCAGCCGGCCTCGACCGCGCGGACGTACTCCTGCGGGACCCGCCCGCCGACGACGGCCGAGCGGAACTCGAACCCCTCCGCCGACGGCTCCACATCGAGCACGACATGCGCGAACTGCCCAGCCCCGCCGTCCTGTTTGACGTGCCGGAAGACCAGCCCGGACACCCCGCGTCCGACCGTCTCGCGGTAACTCACCCTCGGACGGCCGACGTTGAGCGTCAGGCCGTGCTCGCGCCGCGCCTTCTCCACAGCGACCTCCAGATGCAGTTCACCCATGCCCGAGAGCAGGGTCTGACCGGTCTCGGCGTCCGTGCGGACGACGAGCGACGGGTCCTCCTCGGCCAGTCGGGCGAGCGCCGAGGCCAACCTGTCGGTGTCGGCTGACCGCTCCGCCTCGACCGCCACCGACACGACCGGCTCCGCCACGCCGGGCGGTTCGAGCACGAGCGGGGCGTCCGGCGCGCACAAAGTCGAGCCGGCGCGGGCCGACTTCAGCCCGACGACGGCCACGATGTCGCCGGCGACCGCCCGTTCCAACGGGGCGTGCCGGTCGGCCTGTACGCGCAGGATCCGTCCGACGCGCTCGGTGCGCCGCGCACCCGCGTCCCACACGGTGGCTCCCTTCTCGATCGTTCCCGAGTACACGCGTACGTACGTCAGCCGCCCCGTCGGGGTGGCGTTCACCTTGAACGCCAGCGCCGCGAAGGGCGCCGCCGGGTCGCAGGGCCGCTCCTCGCCGTTCTCACCGCGTACGGCGGGCACGTCGAGCGGCGACGGCAGATACGCCACGACCGCGTCCAGCAACGGTTCGATGCCGCAGTTGCGGTAGGCCGAGCCGCACAGCACGACCACGCCGTCGCCGCTGCGGGTGAGGTCCCGCAGGGCGGCGGTGAGGGTGTCCGCGGAGACGGTCTCCCGGTCGCAGAACTCCTCCAGGGCGGCCGGGTGGCGTTCGGCGACCGCTTCCTCCAGCAATCGACGTCGCCGTAGGGCTTCTTCACGCAGATCGTCCGGCACGGGCCCCTCGTCGGCAGCGGCGGTGCCATCCGCCCAGGTCAGCGCCCGCATCCTCAGCAGATCGACGACACCGGTGAAGCCGTCCTCGCTGCCGATGGGCAACTGCACGACCAGCGGGGCCGGATGCAGCCGCTGCCGGATCGATTCGACGGCCGCATCCAGGTCGGCGCCCGCGCGGTCCAGCTTGTTGACGAACGCGATCCTGGGCACACCGTGCCGGTCCGCCTGCCGCCACACCGACTCGCTCTGCGGCTCCACGCCCGCGACCGCGTCGAACACCGCGACCGCCCCGTCGAGCACCCTGAGCGAGCGCTCCACCTCGTCGGCGAAGTCGACGTGCCCCGGGGTGTCGATGAGGTTGAGGCGGTGCCCGTCCCACGCGCAGCTCACGGCCGCCGCGAAGATGGTGATCCCGCGGTCCCGCTCCTGCGGGTCGAAGTCGGTGACGGTGGTGCCGTCGTGGACCTCGCCGCGCTTGTGCATGGTTCCGGTGGCGTACAGGATCCGCTCGGTGACGGTGGTCTTCCCGGCGTCGACGTGGGCGAGGATGCCGAGGTTGCGGACGACGGCGAGCGGGTTGGGGTTGTTGGTGCGCACGGCCCATGGCCTTTCGGTGCTGTGATGACAGGGCTGCGCAATGGCCCGTACGACGACATGACGGCACGCCACCTATGTGTGCTACGGCGGTACTCGACCGTTCAGGCAGTCGTCACGGGCATCCGGTGCCGGCCGCGCAGCGGGCACCGGAGGGACGGGGACACGAGGATCACGTCGTACGACGTCCGGGGGACGGCGACAGCTGTGCGCACGCACATGGCCGTACTCCCCTCACTCGTCTTCCCTGGTCATGGCGAGTGTAGGGAGCCGGCTGCGTCAGCGCACGGGGTTTTCCGCGGTCAGCGGCGCAGCCCCTGGAGGCCGTCGTAGGCGGACATGACGAGGTCCAACCCCCGGGTGTCCTCGGCGGGTTCACGCATCTGGTTGGTCGCGTACGCCACCGCCATGCGGGCGTCGGGGTCGATCATGACGAGGGAGCCGCCCCAGCCGCCCCAGCCGAAGGTGTTGCCGAAGAGGCCGTAACCCAGGCCGTACCGCTGTGCCATGCCGATCACGCGGTCCTCGCCGGCGAACTGCTCCTCCCGGGCCCGCCCGGCACCCGCCGCCGACAACGGCCGTACGCCCAGGACCGTGCCTTCGCACGCGAGCGCGGACTGCACGAGCGCGATGGAGCGGGCATTGCCGAACCCGCTGGCGGCGGGAATCTGGGCGCGCCGCCACGCCACACTGTTGCCGTCCCGGACACGCAGGGCGGTCCCGCTGGAGGGTTTCGCGTCGGGACCCGGGGTGGCGGCGCCCGCGGTGTAGTCCTCGTCCCGGCCGGGCGGGGGGACCGTGAGGGCGACGCGGTGATCGTGCTCGGCGGAGAGTCCGACGTGGAAGTCGGCTCCGAGGGGCCCGGTCACCTCGTCGGCAAGGAACTCGCCAACGGTGCGGCCGGTGATCCGGCGCAGGACCTCGCCGACCAGGAATCCCTGGGTGAGCGAGTGGTAGCCGGCCGCGGTGCCGGGCTCCCAGAGCAGCGGCTGGGCGGCGAGCCGTGCGGTGGCGGCCGGCCAGTCGTAGAGCTCCTCGACCGGGCCCTCCCAGTGGGGCAGTCCCGCGGTGTGCGAGAGCAGATGCCGTACCAGCACCTTCTCCTTGCCGGCGGCGGCGAACTCCGGCCAGTACCGGGCGACCGGGGCGTGCAGGTCGAGTTCCCCGCGGTCGGCGAGGATCAGCGCGCACAGTGCCGTCATCGTCTTGGTCGTGGAGAAGACGTTCGTGATCGTGTCCCGCTCCCACGGGGCCGTCCGCTCGGCGTCGGCGTAGCCGGCCCAGACGTCCACCACCGGTTCACCGCCCACGAAGACGGCCACGGATCCCCCGACATCCCCCTCCCCCAGCAGCGCTGCCAGCTTGTTGGGGACGGCGGAGAACAGATCGTCGTACGTGCCCTGGATGTCGGCCATGCCGGGTATTGAGCCCGCAGCGCGGGGGCCGGGTCAACCGAATTACGGCATACGGGGAAATGACCATCGCGCTCACCGTTTCCCGTACGGCGGGCGGTCCTTGAGTGGATCATTGGGTGCACCCCGTGGCAGCGCGGGCGGGCAGGTCGCAGGCGGAGGTGGCGGAGTGACGGTCGACGTCCAAGGGCCGGCATGGGCCGTGCAGGGGCTGGGAGTACGGTCCGGACGCTATCCGCTGGCGGTGGAAGGGCCGGTGATGCGAGCGGTGGACCGCCTGGTACCGGGGGTGTCCACCGTGACCCGGTACCTCCGGTACCACTCGATGTACGCCGCGATCGCCGCCCATGCCGAGCGGCTGGACCTCGACGCCACCGGGTGCCGGGGGCTGGTTCGCCACTGCGAGGTGCTGCTGGCCGCGCTTCAGTGCGCGGGCGCGTCGGCCGAAGTGGAGTGGTCGGCCCACGGGGTCGACCGGGTGCGTCGCTTTTGCGGTGAGAGCCTGGAACTGGCGCGAGCGGCGGACGAAGAGGAACTGGGCCAGTCGTACTCGCCCCGCCGCTGGGGCTTCTGGGACCAGTACGGCGGACCTGCCGTGGTTCTCGGCACCGTGAAGCTCGAGCAGGGGGCGCTCAGGCCCGGCCGCCACCGCTGCCCTGCCGCCGTCGGCGAAGCCTTCGCCCCGCTGCTGTCGCTCGCGGAACGAGACGTCGTGCCCTCCCCCGCACTGGAGCGAGCCGGGCAGGCGGCCCTGGGGGTGCCGCTCGCTGCCGAGCGGGAATGGCTCACCCGACTGATCACCGCGACCACGTCCGCAGGCGTGCACGTTCCCGAGGAATGGGAGCCGTCCGACCGCACCCGGCGTGCCACGCTGCGTGCCCTCGGCCGCGCCATCGAGCTCCACGGCCACGAGGGCCACGGCTACCAGGAAACGCTGCGTTCGGCGGTGGCGTTCGGCGAGACCCTGACCGGCGACCCGGTCCTGGCCGCGATTCCGGAGGCCGCGGGCTGGCGAGGGCTACTGCTGCGTCACTACTCCGTCGGCGCCTGGCGCAGGCTGTGGGCGGCACTGGTGGCGGAGATCGGGTCCAAGGAGGGCGAGGCCGACCGGTCCGCCGAGGAGCTCCGCGACTGGCTGGCACTGCAGGCTCCGAACAGGACACTTCGGCAGGCTCTGGACGACCTGCCGCCGCTCAAGGACACCGCCGGCCACTTGCTGCCGGCCGAACGGCAACTCCTTGAGCCGGGCGATGACACGCCGATGACCGATGTACTCCTGCTGCTGGTCGGCGCGCTCCGGTCCCGGGAGGGCCATCTGCCCGGCGACGTACGGGCCGTCTTCCTGGGGCGGCGACGGCGTGCGGCCGAGTTCCTGGACCCCACCTGGGTCGACGGCCTCGTCGTCGACCACCTCGACCGGCCCATGAGCGATCTGGCCGCCCGCCTGGTGGACGACATGCTCGCCCAGTCCCGCAGGGTCGCCCTCGCCAAACTGCGCCACGACCGGGCGACCGGCGGACTGAAGATCTTCTCGCGGCTGCATCTGCGGGACGAGCGGTACTTCAAGACCGGTGACGAAGGGGACTCCGACATCGGTACGCGTCTCCTGCAACTCGGCTCCTTCGGACAACAGTTGGGTTTCTTCACGGTCCGGGACGGCTGTCATGCCGTCACCACGGCCGGCCAGACGATCTTGGAGTTGAGCGCGTGAGCGTGGCCCAGCACACCCGGTTCGCCTCCCCGGTCACGCTGCTGCACGAGTGGCACGAGCAGGGCGACGGGGCCTTGCACGAGGCGCTCTTCATGGGGTTCACCGTCGATCTTCCCTTCCTGGAGAAGGTCGCGATTCCCCTCGCGCGCAGTCTCGGCGCCCGCACCGCGGTCATCAGTGACGCCGCCCAGAGCCTCCACGACCCGGTCGACGTACGGATGGCCGGGCGCAGCTACCTCCACGGGCCCGCCACCTGTCGCGGCGCGTTCCATCCCAAGGTCGCACTGCTGATCGGCGAGGAAGCCTGCCGGGTCGCCGTCGGCTCGGGAAACCCCACCCTGTCCGGCTGGGGAGCCAACGACGAGCTGTGGACCGTGGTGGAGACGGAGCACGGCGCCTCCCACCCGGTCCTCGCCGACCTCGCCGACTGGCTGGACGAACTGCCCGCGGTCGTGGATCTCGCGCCCTGGTCCGCGGCCCATCTACGCGAAATTGCCGCGCTGCTGACGGAGCGTCACATCAATGCCCCCTCCGGTGACTCGGATGCCGGGCCCCGGCTGCTGCACAACCTCCACCGCGGCCTGCTGGGCCAACTGCCCCCCGGCCCCGTGGACGAGCTGCACGCCTACGCCCCGTTCGTCGACGCCACCGGTGACGCCCTGCGCGAGCTCGTCGACCGTCTCGCACCGCGCCGTGCGATCCTCGGTCTCCAGCCTCGTTGGTCGAGCTACGACGCCGAAACGGTGAAGGGGGCCCTCAAGGACTCGTCCGCGGAGATACGGCTGCTCGACGAAACCCGGATGCGCCACGGCAAGTTCATCCAGTGGCAGCAGGGCGACCGCCGGTACGCGCTGACCGGAAGCCCCAACCTCACCGGGCCCGCACTGTGCACCAGCACGAGGGAGGGCGGCAACTGCGAACTCGCCGTATTCGCCACCGAGCCCTCACCACTGCTCCCCGACGAGGGACGTGTCACTCCTCTCGGCAGCCTGACGGGCCGCACCATCCGGCCCGTCACCACCACCGCCCCCACACTGGTCCTGCTCGGGGCCAAGGTGGACAGCGACGGTCTACACGTCTGCCTGGACCAGGGTCGTCCGACACCCGTCTTGATCAGCACTTCTCCGGACGGCTCGCCGGGCTCCTGGACCGAGATCGGCAGCGTCCCCGCCGGACGGCGGGCCTGGTCGTTCCCGCTTCCGGAGATGCCCGGCGCGGCGGTGCGCGCGACCTGCGTCCGGCCCGACGGTGGCACCGCCGAATCCGCCGTCGTCTTCGTCTACAGCCCGGTGCACTGCGCACGCCGTGGCGACGCGGACAGCGGGCCCAGCCTGAAGTACGACTACACGGCACAGGCCCTCTTCGCCGACGAACGCGCCGCACGGCGTTTCGAGGCGGACCTGTTGCGCCTGCGGGAACTCATCGCGGGGAGCTCCGCGCCCGGGGGGAGCGCCGCGACGAGCACGACGTCCGGCCCCGGGGTCGTCAGTGCCGTCAGCGGGGTGGACCGCTGGGACGCCTACCTCGCGGACTGCCGCCGGATGCTCGGGGACCGGCTGACGGACCTGGCGTTCGGCACCTCACAGTTCGACCTTCCGCAGGCACCCACGTCACCGTGGGTCGTGTCGGCGGTCACCGGTGCGGACGCCGACGAGGCGTACGGGGACGACACGGAGGACGAGGAGCCGGCGGGCGAGGACCTCGCACCGTACGTGGCGCCGGAGCAGCGGGTCATCTGCCGCAACTGGGCTCGGCGCTGGGTGGGGACACTGGCCGCTCCCAAGCCGCAGCCCGTGTCCGGACTCCCGATGCGGCTGCTCGTGGCGAATCTGTACGTCCAACTGCTGGCCGCAGGAGTCTGGGACGAGGACGACGACAGCTGGCGCGCCGGACTCGGCGATCTCCTCACCGCCCTGACACCGGAAGGCGAGACCGCCGCCGCCGACGAGCAGGCGCCGCCCGAGTCCCGGCGACGACTGGAGGCGGTCACAGCCGTGGTGATGACGCTGCTCAGCCAGGACGCCGTGTTCACCGGTGGCGGTGAACACGACGTACGGGCCGCTCACGCGTGGCGACGGAGCAAGGCCGTGATCGCGAGAGCCGAGCCGGACCGGGCGCAGGACCTGATGATCGCGCCGCGGCAGGCGCTGGCCCGTGTCGCGTCATGGAGCGAGGTGGAGCGGCTCATCGGCCTCGCTCAGGAGGCCGACCCGTATGCCGAGGTGATCGCGGAACTCTCGGCGGCCGGCTGGTCGGCCGTGTACGACGACGGGCTCTGGGAGATCGAGGGCTCCTTCGGAAATCCGGTACCGGTCGCCGCGAGAGTCGCCGACCGGCTCGGGCGGCACACCTCCGACGCGGTGCTCGTCCGGGCCCGGAGCCGGGACCGCTGGACGTTCGTCGCGTGGGCGAAACCCCGTCTGGTGCTGCTGAATTCGCCGGCACGCGTCTGGCGCACCTACGAGATACGTCCCCCGGCCACTCCGGAGTCACGGTTCGGCGGCGGTGATCTTTCCGCGGTTCCGGGTCGTGTCGGCGCCCCGGCCCCGCTCCGTACGGGCCCGCCCGAAGCTCTCCGGACGATCCTCACCGAAGTGGGCATCCCTTACCCCGAATTGGTACGCCGCCTGTTCTCGGACGGAGGCTGAGCGGCATCAGCCCGGTCGGCAGCCGGTTCACTCCGCCGGCCGGTGCGGCGCTGTTCGGGCCGGGCGGGCGCGATGATCGTGGGAGCCGCTCCGGGCCTCGCGGCAACCGCCTCTCCGAGAACCTGGCAGCGGACGAGACCGCGCCGGAACCACAGAGCGGCCGTCCATGCGCAGAGCAGCGCGTCGACGAGGTCTTCGCGATGCTTGTAGGGAGCGTCCCGCTCGGGCGAAGGCTCGGTCATGAGCTGCCGGGAAAGCGGGTGGGACGCCACCAGCAACGGCGGGTCGGCCTCGGCCAGGCTCGCCAGCCGGACGATCAGCGCGTCGCACACGTGCGCCCGCGCCACCCGCCATCCCTGCGGCGGCCTGCGCCCCGGCCTTTTGTACCGGGGGCGCTCCTGGTCGTATCCGAGCTCGGCGGCACCGACCAGGGTCGTGTACGGATAGCACTCGGACATGACCAGCCCGTCGGTCGGCGGACCGTCGAGTCCGTCGTGATAGATCCAGCCGGATTCCTGGAGTCGTTCACGCAGCAGGACTCCGGCCTGATGGCGGGAGTTCTGGTTGGTGCTGTTCGCGCTCACCTTCCATCGGCCGTACCGGCGGCCGACGTCCCGCTCGCAGAGTCGTTGCCCCGCAGGGTTGTCGACGACCAGGGGCGCGTCGACAAAGGCCAGGGTCGATCCGTCGACGGCCGCCTTGGCGATCCACGTGACGGTCTCCTCGACCCCGCGGGTCCAGCCGCAGTCGATCACTGTGCCGGCCCCGTCGATGACCGCGACACCCGTCTCGTTGGGCTGATCCTGGGTACCGGTCCGCGCCCAGGCGAGATCGACGCCGATGAACCGCTGCATTCCCATGCACCGGTGGTACCAGAGGAGTCCTGACACGCGAAAGACCCCTGCTCAGCAGGGGTCTTCGTCTGTGTCCGAGGGGGGACTTGAACCCCCACGCCCGATAAAGGGCACTAGCACCTCAAGCTAGCGCGTCTGCCATTCCGCCACCCGGACCAGGTGTCTGCCGCCTTGACGGGGGTGTTCCCCGCGGCGACATGGACAACAATACCAAGCTTTCGGTGTGCCCTTCACCTGCATATCCGTCCTCCCCGAGAACCTCCGGGAGCCTCGCCAGGGTACGTGACGACAGTATTCTGTATACTGTTGGCCACCAAAATGGCCCCGGCTCGGAGGCGACATGGCAGATCTGGACCCCGCGGTGGTGCTCGGCATGGCAGACCAGGCACCCGACGGCATAGTGATCATCGACAGCGAAGGGCTGATCCGCTACTGGAACCGGGGCGCGGAGCGCATCTTCGGATTTCCGGCGGCCGACGTGGCCGGTCGGAGCCTGGACGTCATCATTCCCGAGAGGCACCGCAAACGGCATCAGGACGGGTTCGAGGCGGCCATGGAGCGGGGGTACAGCAAGTACGGGGACGCGGATCTACTGAACGTCCCGGCGCTGGCCGCGGACGGCCGGAAGTTGTCCATCGAGTTCAGCGTGGTGCTGCTGGCGGGACCCGACGGCAGCTCCTACTGCGGCGCGGTCATCCGGGACGTCACCGCGCGACGCGAGCGGGAGCGGGAGCTGATGCGGCGGCGGGCCGAGACGACGACGGTCTGAGCACCGCCGGACAGCGCGGAAGCGGCCGTGGCCTTCGGGCCACGGCCGCTTCGCGTCGGCTCTGCGTCAGACGATGACCCCGCTCTCCTTCAGCCGGCCGATGGTCTCCTCGTCGTAGCCCAGCTCCACCAGGACCTCGGAGCTGTGCTCGCCCAGCAGCGGGGCGCCGACGACCTCCGGCTTGAAGGAGGAGAACTTCACCGGGCTGCCGACGGTCAGATAGGTGCCCCGGCCCTTCTGCTCGACCTCGACGACCGTGCCACTGTTGCGCAGGTCCTCGTCGTAGGCGATCTCCTTCATGCTCATCACCGGCGCGCAGGGCACCTCCCACTCCCGCAGGATGTCCACCGCCTCGTACTTGGTCTTGTCCGCGAGCCACTTCTCGATCTCCTCGAAGATCTCGAAGATGTGCGACTGGCGGGCCCGCGCGGTGGCGTACTCCGGGTCCTCGGCCCACTCGGGGTGGCCGATCACCTCGGCGGTGCGCTTCCAGTTCTGCTCCTGGACCGTGAAGTAGATGTAGGCGTTCGGGTCGGTCTCCCAGCCCTTGCACTTGAGGACCCAGCCGGGCTGGCCGCCGCCGCCCGCGTTGCCGCCGCGCGGCACCACGTCGGTGAACTCGCCGTTCGGGTACTGCGGGTACTCCTCCAGGTACCCCACCCGCTCCAGGCGCTGCTGGTCGCGCAGCTTGACGCGGCAGAGGTTGAGCACGGCGTCCTGCATGGAGACGGAGACCTTCTGGCCGCGGCCGGTCCTCCCCCGGTCGATGATCGCGGTGAGGATGCCGATCGCCAGGTGCATACCGGTGTTGGTGTCACCGATGGCGGCGCCGGAGATGGTGGGAGGGCCGTCCCAGAAGCCGGTGGTGGAGGCGGCGCCGCCCGCGCACTGGGCGACGTTCTCGTAGACCTTGAGGTCGTTCCAGGACGACTGGTCGTTGAAGCCCTTCACCGAGCCGAAGATCAGCCGCGGGTTGAGTTCCTGGATGCGCTCCCAGGTGAAGCCCATGCGGTCCAGGGCGCCCGGGGCGAAGTTCTCCACCAGGACGTCGGCGTCCTTGATGAGCTTCTCCAGGACCTCCTTGCCCTCGGCGGTCTTGGTGTTGATGGCGAGGGAACGCTTGTTGCTGTTGAGCATCGTGAAGTAGAGCGCGTCCAGTTCCTCGATGTCCCTGAGCTGACGGCGCGTCACATCGCCGCCGTTGGGGCGCTCCACCTTCAGGACGTCGGCGCCGAACCAGGCGAGCATCTGCGTGCAGGCGGGACCGGCCTGGACCCCGGTGAAGTCGATCACCTTGATTCCGGCGAGCGGCTTTTCACTCATGTGTGCTTCCTTTTCGTGAAGTTACGTGGTCACTTCTTGGCCGGCGTGATGTTGCCGACGGTGATGCCCTTGGGGTTGAGGTGCGAGATGTGGCCGCTCTCGGTGCCTGCCGAGGGGTCGATCACGCAGTCGATGAGCGCCGGGCCGCCGGAGGCGAGGGCCTCGGTGAGGGCGGCGGTGACCTCGGCGGGTGTGGTGGCCCGGTAGCCCTTGCCGCCGAACGCCTCGATGAGCAGGTCGTGGCGGGCCGCCGACATGAGGGTCGTGGGTGAGGGCGCGTCGTCGTACGGGTTGGTGTCGTCGCCGCGGTAGACACCGCCGTTGTTCATGATCACGGTGACGACGGGCAGCTGGTAGCGGCAGATCGTCTCGATCTCGATGCCGCTGAACCCGAAGGCACTGTCACCCTCGATGGCCACGACCGGGGCGCCGCTCTCGACGGCGGCGGCGATCGCGTAGCCCATGCCGATGCCCATGACGCCCCAGGTGCCGCTGTCGAGGCGGTGCCGCGGTACATGCATGTCGATGACGTTGCGCGCGATGTCCAGGGCGTTGGCGCCCTCGTTGACGATGTACGTCTCCGGGTGCGCGTGCACGACGTCGCGTACGGCCTTCAGCGCGCCCATGAACTGCATCGGATGCGGGTCGGCCTCCAGGCGCTCGGCCATCTTGGCGACGTTCTGCGCCGAGCGCGCCCCGAGCTCCTCGCGCCAGGCCGAAGGGGCCGTGATCTGGCCGGGCTTGGTGCGTTCGGCGAGCGCGTCGAGCACCGACTCGATGTCACCGACGAGGGGTGCGGAGATGGGCTGGTTGCTGTCCATCTCCTTGGGGTCGATGTCGATCTGGACGAACTTGGCGTCGGGGTTCCACCCCGCCCGGCCATGGCCGAGGAGCCAGTTGAGGCGGGCGCCGATCAGCATCACGACGTCGGCCTTCTTCAGCGCCAGGGAACGGGCGGTGGCCGCCGACTGGGGGTGGTCGTCGGGCAGCAGGCCCTTCGCCATCGACATCGGTACGTACGGAATGCCGGTCGACTCGATGAACTGCCGTACCTTGGCGTCGGCTTGGGCGTACGCGGCCCCCTTGCCCAGCACCACCAGCGGGCGCTCGGCGGAGGCGAGGAGCTCGATCGCCCGGTCCACGGCCTCCGGCGCCGGCAGCTGGCGCGGCGCGGGGTCGACGAGACGGCTCAGTGTCCGGTCGCCCTCCGCCTTGGGCATGATGGCGCCGAGCACCGCGGCGGGGATGTCGAGATAGACGCCGCCGGGGCGCCCGGAGATCGCGGTGCGCAGGGCGCGGGCGATGCCCCGGCCGATGTCCTCCACCCGGCTGACCCGGTAGGCGGCCTTCACGAAGGGCTGCGCGGCGGCGAGTTGGTCCATCTCCTCGTAGTCGCCCTGTTTGAGGTCGACGAGGTGGCGCTCGCTGGAGCCGGAGATCTGGACCATCGGGAAGCAGTTGGTGGTCGCGTTCGCCAGGGCGACCAGGCCGTTGAGGAAACCGGGGGCCGAGACCGTGAGGGCCACGCCGGGTTTCTTGTTGAGGTAGCCGGCGATGGCGGCCGCGTGTCCGGCGTTGCTCTCGTGGCGGAAGCCGATGTAGCGGATGCCCTGCGCCTGGGCGAGACGGGCCAGGTCGGTGATCGGGATGCCGACCACCCCGTAGATGGTGTCGACGTCGTTCATCCTGAGCGCGTCGACGACCAGGTGGTACCCGTCGGTGAGCTCGGTCGGAACGTCGGCTGCTGCCGCGGTCTCCAGTGTCGAGGGGGCGGTCATGGTCCGAGGTCCTCCTTGGGCAGGTCCTGCCGGAGCGGCTACTTCTCTCACCATCCGCAGCGCGCTCGTCCGCGTCCAAGACCCATCGGCGACCAGCCGATAAACGGCGTCTATCGAGGGCTGGTCAGGGGCTTGGCAACTCCCTTGATAGACAGTTGCTATCGGCCGTTCGTCAGCGGGTATTGGACGCGCACCGGGTGCCACCGCACGCTCGCAGTGGATGTTTCGTCGGACCTGTGCGAGGGGGTGGGGTCATGGCCGTTCCGGCCGCGGCATCCGTGCGTGACGCGAACCGGTACCGGCCTTCGGAGGTCACCGGCCTTGGCGACCTCCTCGACCGGCAGGTACGTGAACGCCCTGACGCCCGGGCCCTCGTGGTGACCGGCGAGCGTGTGCAGCTGTCGTACCGGGGGCTCGCGTCCCTGGCCGACGACGTGGCCGGCCGGCTCGGTGGTGCGGGGCTGCGCCGCGGTGACGCGGTCGGCCTCATCTGTGCCAACACCGCGGAGTTCGTTGTCGGGTTGCTCGGCGCGGCGCGGGCCGGGCTGGTCGCGGCGCCGCTGGATCCTGCGCTGCCCGAGTCCCAACTGTCCGCGCGACTGACGGCGTTGGGGGCGCGGGCGGTACTCCTCGATCCGTCGGCGTCCGGTGTCGTCCCGCTTCCGGTGCCGGCCTGGCCGCTGCGCGTGGACGTCTCCCGGGCGGGGACGGCTGCGGTCGTACTCGAACCCGGCGTCTGCGAAGTGCCACAAGTCGTAGGTGCTGCGGGTGAGTTGTCGGACCGGGACGCCCTCGTGCTGTTCACCGCCGGTACCACCGACCGGGCGAAGATGGTGCCGTTGACACACGCCAATGTGGCCGCGTCGCTTCGGAACATCTGCGCCACCTACGAGTTGGGCCCCGGGGACGCGACCGTCGCGGTGATGCCGTTCTTCCACGGCCACGGGCTGTTCGCCGCGCTGCTGGCGTCCCTGGCGAGCGGGGGCTGTGTGCTGCTGCCCGAGCGGGGGCGGTTCTCGGCGGGCACGTTCTGGGACGACATGCGGGCCGTGGCCGCGACGTGGTTCACGGCGGTGCCGGCGATCCACGAGATCCTTCTGGACCGGTCGGAGCGGGAGTACCCGGGTCCGCAGGCGCCGCCGCTGAAGTTCGTCCGCAGTTGCAGCGCGCCCCTCAACACGGCGACGCAGCGGGCGTTGGAGCGCACGTTCGGCGCGCCGCTGCTGTCCGCGTACGGGATGACCGAGTCCTCGCACCAGGCGACCAGCGAACCGCTGCCGCAGCGGGGAGCGCTCAGGCAGGGGTCGGTGGGCCGGCCGACCGGGGTCGAGGTGCGGGTCGTGGACCGGGGCGGGCGTCCCTGTCCGGTGGGCGTCGAGGGCGAGGTGTGGGTGCAGGGGCCCACGGTCGCCCGGGGTTATCTCGCCGACGGGGACGAGTCGGCGCGGACCTTCGTCGACGGGTGGCTGCGCACCGGTGATCTGGGGGCGCTGGACGAGGACGGGTATCTGTCGCTGACCGGGCGGATCAAGAACCTCATCAACCGGGGCGGGGAGAAGATCTCGCCCGAGCATGTCGAGGACATCCTGGCCGGCTGCCCCGGGGTTGCGGAGGCGGCCGTGTTCGCCGTCCCCGACGGGGTGTACGGGCAGCGGGTCGGCGCGGCCGTGGTGGTGCGCGAGGCCGACGGCGTCGGGCGCGAGGAGATCCTGCGGTACTGCCGCGACCGGCTGGCCGCGTTCGAAGTACCGGACCGCCTTGAGCTGGTCACCGCGCTGCCGTACACCGCGAAGGGGGGACTGGACCGGAAGGCGGTACAGGCGCGGTATGCACCCTGACAGGGGCTGACGGGGGCGGCGCCTCGACGGGGCAGTCTTGGGGGCGGCGCCCCGACGGGGCAGTCGGGGCAGCGCCGGCCGCGCGCGGCGGGGAGCGGGCTGTCGGGCGGAGCGCCCCGACGGGCAGTCTTGGGGGCAGCGCCCCGACAGGGCAATCGCGACAGGGCCCGCCACGCCCGGCGGGGAGCCGCCTGTCCGGGGGAGCCGCCCCGACCAGGCAGGCTCGGGGGCAGCACCCCGACAGGGCAATCGCGACAGGGCCCGCCACGCCCAGCGGGGAGCCGCCTGTCCGGGGGAGCCGCCCCGACCAGGCAGGCCTGAGGGCAGCACCCCGACAGGGCAGTCGGGGCAGCGCCGGCCGCGCGCGGCGGGGAGTGGCCTGCCGGAGGCAGCGTCTCCACGGGCAGTCTTGAAGGCCGCTCCGCGACGGGGTGAGCAGCGCCCGCCGCGCCCGGCAGGGTGCAGCCTGTCGGAGAAGCGCCAGACGAGGCAGTCGCGACAGGGCCCGCGGTGCTCGTCGGGAGCGGCCTGTCGGAGGCAACGCCCCGACCAGGCAGGCTTGGGCGCAGCACCCCGACAGGGCAGTCGCGGCAGCGCCCGCCATGCCCGGGAGCGGCCTGTCCGAGGCAACGCCCCGACCAGGCAGGCTTGGGCGCAGCACCCCGACAGGGCAGTCGCGGCAGCGCCCGGCAGGGGGCGGACGGGCAAGGGAGTCGTCGCGGACGCGCCCGCCGCCGCGCCGCCGTGCACCGCGAAACGACAACTGGACCGGAGAGAGCAGCGCCGGCCGGACACCCGCACCCGGGCGGAGCTCAGCGCACCCGGTGGTCGGTGGGCAGGGGGCGGGCGAAGAAGTCGTCCAGGGAGAGGCCCGTCGCCGCGTTGACGAACGCGCGGGCGGCGACCGAGCCGGGGGTCGCCGCGTGGATCGCCACGGAGACCTGGGCTCCGGCCTCCGGGTCGACCAGCGGCAGGGCTCTCGTCCGGCCGACCACCGGCATCGCGCGCAGCCAGGTGTGGGGCACGATGCTCGCCCAGCCACCGCCGCCCACGTGGGCGTAGAGGGAGGCGATCGAGTCGGTCTCGACCTGCGGGGTCACCACGTACCCCTTCTCCGCGAACACGGTGTCGACGATCTGGCGGATCCGCATGTCCGGCGTCAGCAGTGCGAGCGGCAACTGGGCCGCGTCCGCCCAGGACACGGTGGCGGACTGGGCCACCAGCTGGTCGTCGGAGACCAGCAGCATGTACCTCTCCTGGTAGAGGGGGACCACCTGGAGACCCTCCTGGTCGTCCGGATCGAAGTGGGCGATGGCCACGTCGAGTTCGTAGTCACGCAGCTGGCGATGGAGTTCCTTCGTCGACAGCCGGGAGCGGACCTGGACCTTGGCCAGCGGGTGCGCCGCGCAGAAGGCGGCCACGGGAAGGGCGAGGGTCGTGGACGCGGTGGGGTCGGTGCCGAGCCGCAGGGTCCCCGTGATGCCGGACTGCACGGCGGCCACCTCGGCCTTGAAGGCGTCCTGTTCGGCGAGGATCCGCTTGGCCCACACCACGAGCCGCTCGCCCTCCGGGGTGAGGCCCTGGTAGTTGTGGCCGCGGTTGATCAGGGTGACGTTCAGCTCCCGCTCCAGTTTGGCGATCGCCGCCGAGAGCGCGGGCTGGGAGACGTAGCAGGACTCCGCCGCCCGGGCGAAGTGCCGTTCCCTCGCCACCGCCACGAAGTATTCGAGCTGCCGGAACAGCATGAGCGGCTCCTCCCTGCCCATGGGATCACTGGCTCCATACTGTATGCAGTGTGGAGTGATGTACAGGGAGGAGACCGCACAGGTCAGCGCAGAAGCTTCACCGCGGCCACCACCAGGGGGTCCAGGCCGTCCACCCCGGCATCGACGAACTCGTGGAGCCGCGTGCGCATGCGCGGGTCCCAGAACCTGCCGATGTGCCCCGCGATCGCCTCCGCGGCGTCCTCCCCCGGCAGGTGCCCGAGGTTCCTGGCGATGTCGTTGGCCATCCTGCACTCCGACGGCACGGTCGCTGTCATCTCAGTCCACCACCGTCACGAGGTCGTTCCCGGCGGCTTCGGTCTCGCTCGACCGGTCCGGGCGGGCGAGCGCCACCTGTACGGCGGTCACCTTGTATTCCGGGCAGTTGGTCGCCCAGTCGGAGTTCTCCGTGGTCACCACGTTGGCGCCGGTGACGGGGTGGTGGAACGTGGTGTACACGACCCCGGTCGGCATGCGGTCGGAGAGCTCCGCGCGCAGAGTCGTCTGCCCGACGCGGCTGGCCAGGGTGACCATGTCGCCGTCGTTGATGCCGCGGACCTCGGCGTCGTGCGGATGCAGCTCCAGTACGTCCTCGGGGTGCCAGGCGACATTGCCGGTACGGCGGGTCTGCGCGCCGACGTTGTACTGGCTGAGGATGCGGCCCGTGGTGAGGACCAGCGGGAAGCGCCGGGTGCTGCGTTCGTTGGTCGGCACGTAGGAGGTGACCACAAACTTGCCCTTGCCGCGCACGAATTCGTCCACGTGCATGACGGGCGTGCCCTCCGGGGCCTCCTCGTTGCACGGCCACTGGACGCTGCCGAGCTTGTCGAGGAGGTCGAAGGAGACTCCGGTGAACGTCGGCGTGACCGACGCGATCTCGTCCATGATCTGGCCCGGATGGTCGTAGGACATCTCGTAGCCCATGGCCGTGGCGATCTCGCTGACGATCTGCCACTCGTGCTTGCCCGTCTTCGGCTTCATCACCGCGCGTACCCGGTTGATGCGGCGTTCGGCGTTGGTGAAGGTGCCGTCCTTCTCCAGGAAGGACGCCCCGGGCAGGAAGACGTGTGCGAACTTGGCCGTCTCGTTGAGGAACAGGTCCTGGACGACGACGAGTTCCATCGCTTCGAGGGCCGCGGTGACGTGCCCCAGGTTGGGGTCGGACTGGGCGATGTCCTCGCCGTGGACGAACAGACCGCGGAAGGTGCCGTCGATGGCCGCGTCGAACATGTTGGGGATGCGAAGTCCCGGCTCGGCGAGGAGGGTTCCGCCCCAGAGGTTCTCGAAGACGGTCCGGACGGCGTCGTCGGAGACGTGCCGGTAGCCGGGGAGTTCATGGGGGAACGAGCCCATGTCGCAGGAGCCCTGCACGTTGTTCTGGCCGCGCAGCGGGTTAACGCCGACACCGTCGCGGCCGATGTTCCCGCACGCCATCGCGAGGTTGGCCATCCCCATGACCATGGTCGAGCCCTGGCTGTGCTCGGTGACGCCGAGGCCGTAGTAGATGGCCCCGTTGGGCGCTTCGGCGTACAGCCGTGCGGCGGCTCGGAGTTCGGCGGCAGGTACGCCGGTGATCTCCTCGACGGCCTCCGGGCTGTTCTCCGGGCGGGCGATGAACTCGGCCCACTCGTCGAAGCCTTCGCACCGCGCGTCGACGAAGGAGCGGTCGACCAGGCCCTCGGTGACGACGACATGGGCCATCGCGTTGACCACGGCCACGTTGGTGCTGGGCCGGAGCTGGAGGTGGTGCCGCGCCTCGATGTGCGGCGAGCGCACGAGGTCGATGCGGCGCGGGTCCACGACGATCAACTTGGCGCCCTCGCGCAGCCGGCGCTTCATCCGGGAGGCGAACACCGGGTGGCCGTCAGTGGGGTTGGCGCCGATCACCATGATGACGTCGGCCTCGGCGACCGAGCGGAAGTCCTGGGTGCCGGCCGACTCGCCGAAGGTCTGCTTGAGGCCGTAGCCCGTCGGGGAGTGGCAGACGCGGGCGCAGGTGTCGACGTTGTTGTTGCCGAAGGCCGCGCGGACCATCTTCTGTACGACGTAGACCTCTTCGTTGGTGCACCGTGAGGAGGTGATCCCGCCGATGGCGCTCGATCCGTGCCGGTCCTGGATCTCGCGCATCCGCCGGGCGACCGTGCCGATCGCCTCGTCCCACTCGACCTCGCGCCAGGGGTCGGTGATCCGGTCGCGGACCATGGGCTTGAGTTGACGGTCCGGGTGGGTGGCGTAGCCGAAGGCGAAACGGCCCTTCACGCAGGAGTGGCCCTCGTTGGCGCCGCCGTCCTTGTACGGCACCATGCGCACGAGCTCGTCGCCGCGCAGCTCGGCCTTGAAGGAGCAGCCGACCCCGCAGTACGCGCAGGTGGTCACCACCGACCTGGTGGGCATGCCCAGTTCGACGACCGAGCGTTCCTGGAGCGTGGACGTCGGGCAGGCCTGGACGCAGGCCCCGCACGAGACGCACTCGGAGTCCATGAAGGTCTCGCCGGCGCCCGGCGAGACCTTGGAGTCGAAGCCGCGGCCCTCGATGGTGAGGGCGAAGGTGCCCTGGACCTCGCCACAGGCGCGGACGCAGCGGGAGCAGGCGATGCACTTGGCGGGGTCGAAGTCGAAGTACGGGTTGGACGTGTCCTTCTCGGCGTCGAGGTGGTTCTCGCCCTCGTAGCCGTAGCGGACCTGCCTGAGGCCCACCACGCCTGCCATGTCCTGGAGTTCGCAGTCCCCGTTGGCCGGGCAGGTCAGGCAGTCCAAGGGGTGGTCGGAGATGTAGAGCTCCATGACGCCCTGGCGGAGCTTCTCCACCTTCGGTGTCTGGGTGCTCACCCTCATGCCGTCGGCGCAGGGGGTGGTGCAGGACGCCGGGGTGCCGCGCCGGCCGTCGATCTCCACCACGCACAGCCGGCAGGAGCCGAACGCCTCCAGGCTGTCGGTGGCGCACAGTTTGGGTATCTCGACGCCGGCCTGCGCGGCCGCGCGCATCACCGACGTGCCCTCGGGTACGGTCACCGCCAGACCGTCCACCTCGACGGACACCGTCGCCGGGCCGGGCCTCTCGGGGGTTCCGAAGTCGGGTTCCTTGAGGAGTGTCATGCCGTGCCCTCCGTCCTCGGGCCCGTCGCCTGTACGGGCTGGATGTCCAGGAGTCGACGGCCGCCGAGGAAGTCGTCGGGGAAGTGGGTGAGGGCGCTGCGCACGGGAAGCGGGGTGAGCCCCCCCATCGCGCACAGCGAGCCCTCGGTCATCAGATCGCAGAGGTCTTCGAGCAGGGCGAGGTTCTCGTCCCGGTGGGTGCCGGCGACGATCTTGTCGATCACCTCGACGCCGCGCACCGCGCCGACCCGGCACGGGGTGCACTTGCCGCAGGACTCCTCGGCGCAGAACTCCATCGCGAAGCGGGCCTGCGCGGCCATGTCGACGCTGTCGTCGAAGACGACCACTCCGCCGTGGCCGACCATCGCCCCGGCCGCCGCGAACGCCTCGTAGTCCATGGGCAGATCGAACATCGACTCCGGCAGGTACGCCCCCAGCGGGCCGCCGACCTGCGCGGTGCGCACCGGGCGTCCGGAGTGGGTCCCGCCGCCGTACTCCTCGATGAGCTCGCGCAGGGTGATGCCGAAGGCGGTCTCCACGATGCCGCCGTGGGCGATGTTGCCGCCGAGCTGGAACACCTGGGTGCCGCGGGAGCGCTCGACGCCGAGATGCTCGTACGCCTTCGCGCCCTCGGCCATGACCACGGGCACGGTGGCGAGGGTGAGGACGTTGTTCACCACGGTCGGTTTGCCGAACAGGCCCTCGATCGCCGGGATCGGCGGTTTCGCGCGGACCATGCCGCGCTTGCCCTCCAGGCTCTCCAGCATGGAGGTCTCCTCGCCGCAGATGTACGCGCCGGCGCCGACGCGGACGTGCAGGTCGAAGTCGAGGGCGGAGCCGAGGATGTTGGTGCCGAGCCAGCCGTGCTCGCGGGCGATCCCGATCGCCCGGCGCATCGTGGCCACCGCGTCCGGGTATTCCGAGCGGATGTACAGGTAGCCCTCGCTCGCTCCGACCGCGTGTGCGGCGATCGTCATGCCCTCGATGAGCATGAACGGGTCGCCCTCCATGACCATCCGGTCGGCGAAGGTCCCGCTGTCGCCCTCGTCGGCGTTGCAGCAGACGAACTTCAGCTCGTCGGCGCAGTCCAGCACGGTCTTCCACTTGATGCCGGCCGGGAATCCGGCGCCGCCGCGGCCGCGCAGTCCGGACGCGGTGACCTCGGCGACCACGTCCGCGGGGGCGAGTTCCAGGGCGGCGCGCAGTCCCGCGAGGCCGCCGTGGGCTTCGTAGTCCTCGGCCGACAGCGGGTCCGTCACTCCGACTCTGGCGAAGGTGACGCGGTTCTGGCGTGCCAGCCAGGGCAGTTCGTCGACGAGACCGAGCCGCAGGGGATGATCGGCGCCGTCGAGCATGCCCGCGGCCAGGAGACCCTCGACGTCTTCCGGGGCCACCGGGCCGTAGCCGACGCGCCCTTGGGGAGTCACCACCTCGACCAGGGGCTCCAGCCACAGCATGCCGCGCGATCCATTGCGTACGACGTGCAGGGCGAAGTCCCCGCGGTCGGCAGCGTGTTGAAGGGCCTGCGCGACCTCGTCCGCGCCGACGGACCTGGCCGCGGAGTCGCGGGGGACGTACACGGTGGCCATGGAGTGCGAGGGGTTGTTCATGAGGAGACCGTCCCGTTGAGGATCGAGCCCAGCTTGGCCGGGCCAACTCGTCCGTACAGCCGTCCGTCGGCTTCCACCGACGGCCCGAGCGCGCAGTTGCCGAGGCAGAAGACCTGCTCGACGGTGACCGAGCCGTCCGCCGTCGTCTCCCCCAGCGGCAGTCCGGACTGGCGTGCGTAGCTCACCAGTTGGTCGGCGCCCAGCGCCTGGCACGCCTCGGCGCGGCAGATGCGCACGGTGGTGCGGCCCGCGGGCTCGCGACGGAAGTCGTGGTAGAAGGTCACCACTCCGTGGACGTCCGCCCTGGAGAGGTTGAGCTCCTCGGCGAGCACCGGCACGGCCTCCTGCGGCACATGGCCCAACTCGGCCTGAACGGCATGCAGTACGGGCAGCAGCGCCCCGCGCTCGCCCCGGTGACGGGCCACCACCCTCCGGACCACGCTCTCGACCGTCACGTCACTCCCGCTGGTCGTCATGATCGCTTCGCCTTCCGTCACACGGGTCCCCGGCGAGGGGTGCAGGAGACTCCGACCATACTCCATACAGACTTCTGTATACACAACCCTGCCGCACGGGAGGCAGACAGAGAAGTGGGGAGACCGGACTGCGCGTCAGGTGCGCCCACCAGGGCGGACCCCGCGGCGACACCCGCCATGTTGCATACCAAAACCTGTATGCTGACGCGGCCGTTCGGCGACCCTCCGGACGGCCCCACTCGGCAAGGCCGCCATTCCGCGACACCGGCGGCAGAACGGGACAACCATGCGCGAGGCACTCACGGCCGCAGCGTCCCGGCGCGTCACCCGCCCGGCACCGCTGCGTCAGGCCGTGTACGACGCCCTGACCGAGCTGATCGTCAACGGCTCCCTCAAGCCGGGCCAGCATCTGGTCGAGGCCGAGCTCGCCGAACACCTCGGCGTCAGCCGCCAGCCGGTCCGCGAGGCACTGCAGCGGCTCCAGACCGCCGGCTGGGTCGATCTGCGACCCGCCCAGGGCGCCTTCGTCCACTCCCCCACGGAGGAGGAGGCCGCCCAGCTCCTCGGCGTCCGCTCGGTCCTGGAGACCTACTCGGCCCAGCTCGCCGCGAAGAACGCGAAGCCCGAGGACATCGCGCGCCTCGACGAACTCCAGCTGGACGGGGTCGCCGCTCTCGCCGACGGCGACGTCGAGCGCCTGGTCGCGGCCAACACAGCGCTGCACGACTTCATCACCGCCGTCGCCGACAACGCCGTGCTGGCCGAACTGATCGCCCAGGTCGGCCAAAAGGTCCGCTGGTACTACACGCCCATCGCCAAACCCCGCGGCAAGGAGGCCTGGAACGAGCACACCCAGCTCATCAGGGCCATCGCCAAGGGCGACGCGGACCAGGCGGGCGAGGTCATGCGCAAGCACACCGAGCGGACGACCGACTTCTACCGCAGGCAGATCGCGGTCAGGGCGAACCAGGACTGACGTTTGACCGGGCACGGCTCAGGACGCGGCGAGGGAGCCGGCGGGGCGTCGGACGCTCCCGAGGTCGACGGCCGGCGGGCGGCGGGTTTCGGCGGCGGCCCGTAGTTCGAGCAGCCACGGCAGGACCGTGCGCAGCACGATGTCGAGTCCGCCGCCGTCCGCTCCGAGCATCGCCTCCGCGGGCACCCGCACCGGGTCGGCGAACACCGTGGAGGTCGCGCTGCCGCGGGGTCCCGCGGCACCGGGCCGCGCCGGTACGAAGAGGTCCGGGGCGTGCGCCGGGACCGCCCAGAGCGTCAGCCCGTCGGGGGCGGCGAGGGGCCGGGAGGACCAGACGTACAGGTCCGCCTCCCCCGCCGCGACCACCCGCCGCTTCAGGGCCCGCAGGGCTACCACCTCACCGGAACGAGTGGCCACGGAGCGCGGCACGAGGAGCTGGGTCTCGGCCGTCGCCCCGTCGCCCCCGGCCTCCGGCTCCCCCTCCGACTCGGCGAGCGCGAGACTGGCGAGGTGGCGCCCGGCGGCGATCTCGCCCCGCGTCCAGGGGCCGCCGTATGCCTCGATGACGGCGACCGCCGTGTAGTGGGACTGGAGGACGGCCGCCGTGGCCGGGCAGACGCGTGCGGTCCGCGCGACCACGTCGGCGGCCTCCGGCAACCCCCGTCCCCCGCCGCCGAACCCGGTGGAGACGGTGAGTCCCAGCAGTCCGGCGCGGCCGAGGGCCGTCACGGCGCCGCGAGGGAACCGTCCCTGGACGGCGGTTGCTTCGGCGGCGGGTCCGACGGCACTGGTCAGGACTTCGGAGAGAGCGGTGCGGTACGACACGGGGCGACCCCCTCGGGCATGGCTGGTGGTCCACTGTCGAATGATGATTGCATACAGTATTCTGCATGGGAAGGTCACCGCGCCAGGGGTCCAGCCGGGCAATTTCCGGGACCCATCAGCCGAACGAGGGAGACAGGGCCCATGCCCGACACGCCCACCGTGACAGCCCATGGCCAGATCAGCAGGCCCACTCCGCTCCGCCAGGCCGTCTACGAGGCACTCACCGAACTGATCATCAACGGCTCGCTCAAACCCGGCCGGCATCTCGTCGAGGCCGAGCTGGCGGAGAGCCTCGGAGTGAGCCGGCAGCCGATCCGAGAGGCGCTGCAGCGGCTCCAGACCGCCGGCTGGGTCGACCTGCGCCCTTCACAGGGGGCGTTCGTCCACTCCCCCACCACGCAGGAGTGCGCCCAACTCCTCAGCGTCCGGGCCCTTCTGGAGACCCACTCCGCGCGCGGAGCGGCCCGGCACGCCACTGCCCGGGACGTCGCCCGGCTGTGGGAACTCCAGCAGACCGGTCTGGCCGCCCTCGCGGCCGGGGACGCCCGGGCCATCGTGGAGGCGAACGCCGCCCTGCACGGCCACATCACCCTGCTGTCCCGCAACGCGGTCCTCGACGAACTCATCCCCCAGGTCGACCGGCGGGTGCGCTGGTACTACATGCCCATCGCCAAGCCCCGCGGCAAGGACGCCTGGAACGAGCACGCGAGGATCATCGAGGCCATTGGCGAGGGTGCCGCCGACCGCGCCGAGGAGCTCATGCGCCGGCACACCCGGAACACCACCGACTTCTACTGCGAGCAGATCGCCGCGGTGGCCGGCCGGGACGACTGACCCCGGCCGGCTATCGCCGCCAACGGACCGGGGCGGCTCAGGAGTTCGGGTCGATCTCCCGCAGCAGCCCGGTCGCCACGTCGAAGACGAACCCCCGCACATCGTCGGTGTGCGGGAGGAACGGCGACGTGCGCACGCGTTGCATGGACTGCCGTACGTCCTGGTCGACGTCCCGGAAGGCCTCCACCGCCCACCCGGGACGCTGGCCGACCTCCAGTTCCAGTTCGTGCCGGAAGTCCTCGGTCAGGGTCTGGAGACCGCAGCCGGTGTGGTGGATGAGCGCCACACTGCGGGTGCCGAGGGCACGCTGACTGATCGTCAGAGAGCGGATCGTGTCGTCAGTGACGACTCCCCCGGCGTTGCGGATGGTGTGGCAGTCGCCGAGCTCCAGTCCGAGCGCGGCGTGCAGGTCGAGGCGGGCGTCCATGCACGCCACGACGGCCACGCGCAGCACGGGTCGGGCGCCCATGCCGGGGTCGGTGAAGCGGGCGGCGTAGGCGCGGTTGGCTTCCACGAGCCGGTCGGTGACCGTCGCGGTTCGGGGTGCTGAAGTCGACATGGGGGCTACCTCACTCCGGTCGGTCGGGTCGGTCAGATGACGCCCTGCTCCTTGAGCTGCGGCAACTCGTCCCGCGAG
>NZ_KQ948667.1 GCF_001514145.1 Streptomyces canus | reverse complement strand
AGCGGCTCCGACTCTATCAGATCCTTTCGGGCCTGATTCCCAGTCAGCGGGGCTTGTCTTCCCGGCCGTTGGGCCGTTCCGACGAGTGAGACTTTAGCGGATTCCCGGCTCCCGAGCTAATCGGGGGCCGCCGTCCTTTCGAACGTGGATTCCTCATTTCGCGAATACGCACGCCGATAAAGCGACGGCAGACAGAGCGACTGTCGTCGTTTGTTGACTGGTACCTGCGGAATGGCTGTCCGGGGACCGACCGGGGTCGGCGCTCACGTCGGACAACTCGGAGAACACTACGTACCGGGCTGGGGAGTGTCAACTCAGCTCCAGACGGGCCCCGGAGGCGTAGGCTGGCAGGCATGACAACGCGTACGTGCACCCAGCAGTGGTGGGCCGCCTGACGGCGGCCGTGCTCACGTAGGCACTCAACGGCCGCCGCCTCGGCGGCCGTTCGCGTATCTCCCTCCAGGACTCCTGAGGGTCGGCCGGCCGAGGACGGCGGCCTCGACCAGGAGGTGGAGAGATGACGCGGGTCTTCAGCGGGGTCAAGCCGACGGGGCATCTGACGCTGGGGAACTACCTGGGAGCCATGCGGCAGTGGGCCACGGTCGATCAGCACCGGGCCGAGTCGCTGTTCTGCATCGTCGACCTGCACGCCCTGACCGTCGACCATGATCCGGCGCGGGTGCGTCGGCTGAGTCGGCAGGCGGCGACGCTGCTGCTCGCGGCGGGGCTGGATCCCGAGCTGTGCACCGTGTTCGTACAGAGTCATGTGGACGAGCATGCGCGGCTGTCGTACGTGCTGGAGTGCGTGGCCACGGACGGTGAGATGCGCCGGATGATCCAGTACAAGGAGAAGGCGGCTCGGGAGCGGGCTCGGGGTGGGAGTGTGCGGCTGTCGTTGCTGACGTATCCCGTGCTGATGGCGGCGGACATCCTGGCGTACGGGGCCGACGAGGTGCCGGTCGGGGACGACCAGGCTCAGCACGTGGAGTTGACGCGGGATCTGGCGGCGCGGTTCAACCAGCGGTACGGCTACACGTTCGTGGTGCCCCGTGCCACCCTGCCCAAGGTGGGCGCGCGGGTCATGAACCTTCAGGACCCGCTGTCGAAGATGGGGAAGTCCGACGACTCCGGGCCGGGGATCGTGTATCTGCTCGACGAGCCGGATGTCGTGCGGAAGAAGGTGATGCGGGCCGTGACCGACAGCGGGCAGGAGGTCGTGTACGACCGGGAGGCGCGGCCCGGCCTGGCGAATCTGCTGGAGATCCTCGCGTCCTGCACGGGTGGGAACCCATCGGAGCTGGGCGGTGTATATGAGTCGTACGGCGCCTTGAAGAAGGACACCGCCGAGGCCGTGGTCGAGGTCTTGAGGCCCGTGCAGGAGAGGCACAAGGAGTTGTGCGCGGATCCTGGCTATGTGGAGGGGGTGCTGCGGGATGGCGCGGAGAGAGCGCGGGCGATGGCGCGGCCGACCGTGGATGCCGCTTATCGCGCGATCGGGCTGCTTCCGGCCACTTCCGATCCGGTCGCGGTGGATACCGGCGCCGTCGACAGCGGGGTCGTGCTGAACGCTGCCCGGTAGGCACGTGGGCTGGTGGCGAGGCGCGATGCGAAGTGCTGGCGCATCGTGACCTCGCTGCCGAAGCCGGCGCGGCGGGCGACCTCGGGCATCGGCAGGTCGGTGCGCTCGAGGAGTTTCTGGGCTGCGGCGATGCGCTGGTCGAGGAGCCAGCGGAGCGGGGTCGTGCCGGTCTCCGCGGTGAAGTGACGGGCGAAGCTGCGGGCGGACATACCTGCGCGGGCGGCCAGGTCGGCGACGGTGAGCGGTTCGTGGAGGTGGCGCAGGGCGTGCTCGCGTGCGGCGGCGACGGCGTCGGAGTCGCGGTCGGCGCGCGGGGTGGGGTGCTCGATGAACTGCGCCTGGGTTCCGGTGCGGAAGGGCGCGGTGACCATGGAGCGGGCGATGGTGGCCGCGGCTTCGGCGCCGTGGGTCTGGCGGACGAGGTGGATACAGAGGTCGATGCCTGCCGCGGTGCCGGCCGCTGTCCAGATGTTGTCGTCCTCGATGAAGAGGGCGTCGGGGACGACGGTGACCTGGGGGTGCTGTGCGCTCAGGAGGTCGATCAGGTTCCAGTGGGTGATGGCGCGGCGGCCGTCGAGGAGGCCGGCCTGGGCGAGGGTGAAGGCGCCGCCGCACAGGGCCGCGATGGTGGTGCCGCGGGTGTGCGCGCGGCGAAGGGCGTCGAGGACGGGGGTGGGTGCGGAGGTGAGGTGGTCGTCGAGGCCGGGGATCACGATGAGATCGGCGCGGGGCAGCCAGTCGAGGGTGCGGTCGGGAAGGAGGGTGAGGCCGCCGCGCATCGGGACCGGTGTGGAGTCGGGGGCGACTCGGCGCAGCTCGAAGGCGGGGGCTCCGCGATCGGTGCGGTCGGTGCCCCAGACCTCGGTGATGACGGAGACGTCGAAAGCGCGGATCCCGGGGAAGGCGACCAACGCGACGCGGTATGCGTGCTCTTTCTTCCCCGTGTTCTCCATGGCTGGCAGTAAACCATCGATCGCTGTCTTTTCACCCGCTGGGTGGGATGGGCTCCCAGCGGAAGGATCGTCGGCATGGAGATCGCAGAGAACGCAGCGCTGGTGGTCGTGGACGTCCAGAAGGGCTTCGACGAGGCCGACTTCTGGGGAGAGCGGAACAACCCGGAGGCCGATGACAACATCGCTTCGCTCATCGACGTGTGGCAGGCGACGGGGCGGCCGGTCGTGTTCGTACGGCATGACTCGCGGAAGCCCGGGTCGCCGCTGCGGACGGGGTATGAGGGCAACGCCTTCAAGGAGTACGTGGAGCGGCGGCGCGGGAAGGGGGTGGCCGGTGCTGAGCTGTTGGTCACGAAGACCGTGAACTCGGCCTTCTACGGGGCTCCGGATCTGGATGCCTGGCTGAAGGGCGAGGGGATCTCGCAGTTCGTGGTGGCAGGGATCCAGACCAACATGTGCGTGGAGACGACGGCTCGGATGGGCGGGAACCTGGGGTACGACGTGGTGGTCGCCTATGACGCGACGCACACGTTCGATCTGGAGGGCCCGTTCGGCTGGCGGCGGAGTGCGGACGAGCTGGCACAGGCATCGGCGGTCTCGCTGCACGGGGGCGGCTTCGCTCGTGTGGTGGCCACGAAGGAAGTGGTGGACGCGGCGGGGTGACCGCCCCCGGTGGGTGTCAGTCCTTCTTGCCGGAGGCCAGGGCGCGGCTGCGGTCGCGGGCGGCTTCGAGGGCAGCGATGAGGGCGGCTCGTACGCCGTGGTTCTCGAGTTCGCGGATGGCGTTGATGGTGGTGCCCGCCGGGGAGGTGACGTTCTCGCGGAGCTTCACCGGGTGCTCGCCGCTGTCGCGGAGCATCGTCGCGGCACCGATCGCGGACTGGACGATCAGGTCGTGGGCCTTGTCGCGGGGCAGGCCGAGCAGGATGCCGGCGTCCGTCATGGCTTCGACCAGGTAGAAGAAGTACGCCGGTCCGGAGCCGGAGAGGGCGGTGCAGGCGTCCTGCTGGGACTCGGGGACGCGGAGCGTCTTGCCGACGGCGCCGAAGATCTCCTCGGTGTGGGCGAGGTGGTCGGCGGTGGCATGGGTGCCGGCGGAGATGACCGACATGGCCTCGTCGACCAGGGCGGGCGTGTTGGTCATGACGCGGACGACGGGGGTGCCGGCGGCGAGGCGCTCCTCGAAGAAGGAGGTGGGGATGCCTGCGGCGCCGCTGATGACCAGGCGGTCGGTCGGGACGTGCGGGGCGAGTTCGTCGAGGAGGGTGCCCATGTCCTGCGGTTTGACCGTGAGGATCAGGGTGTCGGCGGTCTTCGCGGCTTCCGGGTTGGTGACCGGGGTGACTCCGTAACGGCTGCGGAGTTCTTCGGCTCGCTCGGGGCGGCGGGCGGTGACCAGGAGGTCGGCCGGGGCCCACCCGGCGCGGATCATTCCGCTGAGCAGGGCTTCGCCGATCTTGCCGGTGCCGAGGACTGCGACTTTCTGACTCATGCGGTTCAGTCTGGCACCGGGTCGGGGCGTGCAGGGCGGGTGTCCGGTGGGCGGAACACGGGTGGGGTGGGCGGAACAGGCTTGAGGTGGCCGGACTTGCGCAGCGCCATGGCCTCCCTTGTGCGCCGCTATGCCGTCCTGCGCCTGAGGGTTGCCGCTCCCAGTCCCAGGACCAGCAGTGCGCAGCCTGCCACGATCAGCGCGTCGCGTACGAAGGTCGCTGTCATGTCCGTGTGCCTGAGGACCTCGTTCATGCCGTCGACGGCGTAGGACATGGGGAGGACGTCGGAGATGGTCTCCAGGACGGGGTGCATGTTGTCGCGGGGGGTGAAGAGCCCGCAGAGGAGGAGTTGGGGGAAGATCACGGCCGGCATGAACTGGACGGCCTGGAACTCGGAGGCCGCGAAGGCCGAGACGAACAGGCCGAGGGCGGTGCCGAGGAGGGCGTCGAGCAGGGCGACCAGCAGCAGGAGCCAGGGGCTGCCGATGACGTCGAGGCCGAGGAACCAGACGGCGAGGCCGGTCGCGAGGGCGGACTGGATGATCGCGAGGACGCCGAAGGCGAGGGCGTAGCCGGCGATGAGGTCGCCTTTGCCCAGCGGCATGGCGAGGAGGCGTTCGAGTGTGCCGGAGGTGCGTTCGCGCAGGGTGGCGATGGAGGTGACCAGGAACATCGTGATCAGCGGGAAGATCCCGAGGAGGGAGGCGCCGATGCTGTCGAAGGTGCGCGGGCTGCCGTCGAAGACGTAGCGCAGCAGGAGGAGCATCACGCAGGGGATCAGGATCATCATCGCGATGGTGCGCGGGTCGTGGCGGAGCTGGCGCAGGACCCTGGCCGCGGTGGCGGTGGTGCGGGAGAGGCTGAGGGCGCTGGTGGGAGCGGGCGCAAGGTTCGGCGTCGTGGTCGTGGTCATCGCGTGGGCTCCTTGGCGCGGCTTGCCTCGACGGCCTGGTCGACCAGGTGGAGGAAGGCCTCCTCGACGGTGTCTGCATGTGTGCGGGTGCGGAGGGCCTCGGGGGTGTCGTCGGCGAGGATCTCGCCCTCGCGCATCAGGAGGAGGCGGTGGCAGCGCTCGGCCTCGTCCATGACGTGGGAGGAGATGAGGAGGGTGGCGCCGCGGCGGGCGGCGATGTCGTGGAAGAGGTTCCAGAGGTCGCGGCGCAGGACGGGGTCGAGGCCGACGGTGGGTTCGTCGAGGACGAGGAGTTCGGGGGCGCCGAGGAGGGCCACGGCGAGGGAGACACGGCTGCGCTGGCCACCGGAGAGGTTGCCGGCGAGGGAGTCGGCGTGGGTGGTGAGGTCGACGTCGGTGATGGTCTGGGTGACGTCGGAGTGGCGGCGGTCGGCGGCGGCGCGGCCGGGGGCGAGGATCGCGGCGAAGTAGTCGAGGTTCTGGCGGACGGTCAGGTCGTCGTAGACGGAGGGGGCCTGGGTGACGTAGCCGATGCGGGTGCGGAGAGTGGGGTGGCCGGCGGGCCGGCCGAGTACGTCGAGGGTGCCGGTGACCTTGGCCTGGGTGCCGACGATCGAGCGCATCAGCGTGGACTTGCCGCAGCCCGAGGGGCCGAGGAGGCCGGTGATCTGGCCGCGTGGGACGTCGAAGGCGAGGCCGCGCAGAACCGTGCGGGGGCCTCTGACGACGGTGAGGCCGTCGGCGTGGACGGCGGGGATGGCGGGCCCTCGGTCCGTGCTGTCGTCGTGGTCGTCGGGTGGCCCGGACGCTTTATTCACCATGTGATGAATAATGCTCTCGCGGCTTCTGACCGTCAAGCGAGTCACCCCCTGGCGCTCGGTGGGGTCAGGCGTTGACGGCGACGAGCAGTTCGACGTCGTAGGTCTCCTCGACGGTCTCGTCCGGGAAGAGTTCCAGCAGGATCCGCCGCTCCTCGGTGAGGAAGGCGCCCGCGTGCTCCTCGCCCGCGACCAGGAACAGCGAGTGGCTGCCGATGTTGGCGAGGTGGGTGTCGACGGGGACGCGGCGGCTCCAGCGGACCACTCGGTGGGCGAAGTCCAGGCGGCCGGTGGGGTCGGCCAGGGCCGACCGGGCTCCGTTGCCGTTCACCTCGACGGCCGGGTGGGCGCCGTAGGCCTTGAAGTGGTCCCCGATGCGGTCCAGTTGGCCGGTGATCCACGGCACGTCGACGGCGTGGGTGTTCCACCACAGGGCGAGTGCGCCGCCGGGGCGCAGGACACGGAGGGCTTCGGGGACCGCGCGGGCGGGATCGATCCAGTGCCAGGACTGGGCGTAGGTCACGAAGTCGACGGCGTCCGTGAGGAGGGGGAGGTCGTTGCCGTCGCCCCTGAGGATCGGGATGGCGGGGTGCGTACGGCGGAACTGCGCCGCCATGCCGTCCCCGGGTTCGACCGCGACGACCTCGGCGCCCCGGGCCTGCAGCAGCGCGGTCGCGATACCGGTACCGGCCCCGATGTCGGCGACCCGCGCACCCGCGAGGGACCGGCCGACGAGCTCTTCGACGGCGTCGAAGAGGGCGGGTGGATAGGAAGGGCGGTTGGCGGCGTACTGGGCTGCGGCGGCGTTGAAGGAGTGGGCTCGGGTGGTGTGGAAGGAAGCCGTCATAGGGACATGGTGGCCGGGGTGCGGGTGCGGCGCGGTGAGTTTTCGGTGAGAGACGGAGGCGCGGGCGCTTGAAGGGGCGCGGGGCTGTGGCGATCTGCGTCGCCGCCGTCGCGACGGGCGCTTCGGCTGCCCGAGCGCTCTCAGCGGCGGCGCTTCTTCTTCGAGGGGTTCCCCGTGCGGCGAGCCCCCCGCTTCTCGTGCTCCCTCCGAGCGGTCTCGTACTCCTCACGGTGCAGCTTCTCGCCCGGCGCCTCGATGAGGGAGCGGAAGAAGAAGGCCAGGAGCGACCCGACGAACCCGATGGCCAGCAGACCGCGGAGGGAGGCCTGGCGGTCCGGGTCGGGGCGCGTTCCGAAGCCGTCCCATGTGTTGCGGAAGGCCAGCGCGCTGCAGATCGCGAACATCGCGATGACGAGGACGGTCACGAAGCTGCCGGTGTCGGCGATCTGGAGGCCCTCGTAGGCGAAGCGGAGGATCAGACAGGAGGCGACGGCGACGGCGAGGGAGCCGGTGGCCGCGCCGACGCGGCGGAGGGCGTAGCCGTTGTCGTGGTGCACCCAGGCCGTGCCGAAGAAGCGGATCGGTTCGGGGCGGGGGCCGCCGCCCTCTGGGGAGCCCGCGGGGATGTCCTGGGTGCCGGATTCGTCGCTCACGGGACGATTATGGCTCCGGGGCGGGGGCGGGCTCCCTTCGGGGATCAGGAGCAGCGGTCGGCCACGTAGCCGTCGCTTCCGGTGTTCACGTACGCGTCGGAGATGTACTGACTATTGCTGATGTTGTCCCAGATGTTCGAGGTGCCATACGGACCGGTCACCGTGGAGCCCGGCGTCTGGCAGTAGATGTGGACCATGGAACCCTCGGGCAGGACACGGACGACGCTGTAGCTCGTGCCCGGTCCGCTGCGGACGTTCAGCTGGTAGCCGGGGGCCACCGGGTAGTACCGGATCGTCACGGCCTCCGCATTGGCGGCGCCCACCATGAGGAGGGCGCCGGTGAGACCTGCGAGCATGACAGATCTGCGTTTCAGGGGTGTCACTCGTGGATCCCTCCGGGATGGGTGACCAGGTCAGCCGCAGCGCGAGGCGACGTAGCCGTCGCTGCCGGTGAGTACATAGGCGTCCGAGACGAATTCGCCGTTGGCGATGTTGTCCCAGATGTTCGAGGTGCCGTACGGGCCGACAACCGAAGTCCCCGGCGTCTGGCAGTAGATCGCGACCTGCGCGCCCTCGGGGAGGACACGGACGATGCCGTACTGCGTGCCCGGGCCGCGGCGGACGTTGAGGCGGTAACCCGGTGCCACCGAGTAGTAGTGCACGGCCGCGGTCGCGGCAGCGGCTGTTGTGGCGGACTTGCTCTCGCCGCCCTCGACTTCTTCCACGCGGTCAACAGACATGAAAATCCTCCCCCGTTGGTCCCCATGACTGCCATGGGGTCCCGTTGATTCCCCTGAATCACGCCATCAAACACATGTACGCAACTCGCACGCGGAGACTAGCAAGCCGCCTCTGTCCCGTACGAGTCATCGACTAGGCTCCGTGCGTCGCGCGCGCGGACGATCAGCACGGGGGTGGTTCCATGGCGCCACAGGGCAACACCGGAGCGGGCGCGGAAGCGGAACTTCCCGAGTACGCCGGTCACTACCGGCTGGAGTCGTGCCTGGGCTCCGGTGGGATGGGCGTCGTGCATGTCGCGCGCAGCGCCTCGGGAATGAAGCTCGCGGTGAAGGTCGTCCATACCGAGTTCGCCAAGGACCCCGAGTTCAGGGGGCGTTTTCGGCAGGAGGTGGCCGCGGCCCGGAAGGTGAGCGGGGCGTTCACCGCGTCCGTCGTCGACGCCGATCCCGATGCCGAACGGCCCTGGATGGCCACCCTGTTCATTCCCGGCCCGACCCTCTCGGACGAGGTGAAGCGGAACGGGCCCATGGCGCCCTCCGAGTTGCGTCGGTTGATGGCCGGGCTCGCCGAGGCGCTGCGCGACATCCATCGGGTCGGGGTGGTCCACCGGGATCTCAAGCCGAGCAATGTGCTGCTCGCAGAGGACGGGCCGAAGGTCATCGACTTCGGCATTTCTCGGCCAAAGGACAGCGAACTGCGCACTGAGACCGGGAAGTTGATCGGGACGCCGCCGTTCATGGCGCCGGAGCAGTTCCGGCGGCCGAGGGAGGTGGGCCCGGCGGCCGACATCTTCGCCCTCGGTTCCGTGATGGTGCATGCGGCCACCGGGCGCGGGCCGTTCGACTCCGACAGTCCGTATGTCGTCGCCTACCAGGTCGTGCACGATGAGCCGGACCTGACGGGCGTACCGCAGAACCTCGCACCACTCATCGTGCGGTGCCTCGCCAAGGAGCCCGAGGACCGGCCCACTCCGGACGAGTTGATGCGGGAGCTGCGGTCGGTCGCGGCCTCGTACGACACCCAGGCGTTCATACCGGCGCAGCGCACGGGTGATGTGCTGGTGCTCGAGCAAGAGGCCAAGGAGCCGGTACGGCGACCCGAGCGGCGCCTGCGCAGGAACGTGTTGCTCGCCGCCGGCGCGCTTGTCGTTGTCGCGAGCGGAGTGTTCGCCTCGGTCCAGTTGCTCGGCGACGGACAGCCCACGCCGACGGACAGCAGTACGCCTCGGGCGGGGGCGTCCGCGTTCCGCGCCTGGGAGGCGAAGCCCATGGCCGGGGGCAAAGGCACGCCCCGGTGCTCGTACGGGGCGGGAAAGCTCTTCTGCGTGCGGGCGGGTCTGGTCTTCGCCCTCGATCCGACCGACGGCAGACTGCTGTGGCGGCATTCGGCCGACACGAACCGGTGGAGCGTTCCGCCCGCCCTGTCCGGTGGTCTCCTGCTGCCGTTGGCCGATTACGGCAACCGTCTGCAGGCGCTCGATCCCGCCACGGGCCGGACGCGCTGGCAGCGGAACGTGCCGACGTACGACGGCATGTGGTCGGCAGACGGCATGCTCCTGGTCACCCACGCGGACGGGACGGTGACCGGCGTGGACAGCGCGTCCGGCGACACCAGGTGGAGCAAGGAGATACCGGGCCACGCCACACCGTCGTTCTCCACGTTTCCCGGGGACCCACTGCTGTACGTGACGAGCACGTCCGTCGACGAGTCGAGCACCCGGGTCACCGCCGTGGACGCGGCCACGGGTGATGTGCGGTGGGACGAACACCTCGACGGCGCTCTGACCCCGATCGGTTCCGAGAACGGATCCGTCTTCTTCCTCTCGGTCGATCAGGTCTTCGACTACGCCAAAGCAGTCGTCCGTTTCACTCCCGAGTCCGGAGCGACCAGGAAGGTGGCCCTGCCCGTGCCTCGGCAGGGCGCCGAGGCCACTGTGCACGACGGTGTCGTCTATGTGCTGGCCACCGTCGGAGCCCTGGAGGCCATTGACATCGACACCGGCCGGCAACTGTGGCACCTGGAAACGTCCGTGAGCCGGGGATCCGTCCCGGTCGCCGACGGCAGTCACGTCTTCGTCACCGCTTCCGACGGGCGGCTGCTCGCCGTCGACGCGCGCAAGGGAACGCTCGCGGGGCAGACCTCGGCACGGCTCGGCACCGACGCGGGCGATGTGATCGCCACGCTGTCCCGGCCCGCTGTCGCCGATCACCACGTCTACGCCACCGCCCCCGACGGCACCGTCTTCGCCGTGGACGCCCGCAAGCCCTCCGACTGGTAGCGCAGAGAACAAACGGGGCCGCCCCCGAAGGGACGGCCCCAAGCGATCGCGGAGCGGAGGAGCGAGCCTCAGCCCAGCTTCGACACGTCGCGCACCGCGCCCTTGTCGGCGCTCGTGGCCATCGCCGCGTAGGCCCGCAGCGCCGCCGAGACCTTGCGCTCGCGGTTCTTCGGGGCGTACACCCCGCCCAGCGCGGCCTCGCGACGGGCCAGCTCCTGCTCGTCGACCAAGAGCTCGATCGTCCGCCCGGGGATGTCGATGCGGATGCGGTCGCCGTCCTCGACGAGGGCGATGGTGCCGCCGGCCGCGGCCTCCGGGGAGGCGTGGCCGATGGACAGGCCGGACGTGCCGCCGGAGAAGCGGCCGTCGGTGATCAGGGCGCAGGCCTTGCCGAGGCCGCGGCCCTTCAGGTACGAGGTCGGGTAGAGCATCTCCTGCATGCCGGGTCCGCCCTTGGGGCCCTCGTAGCGGATGACGACGACGTCGCCCTCCTTGACCTGGTGGGTGAGGATCTTCTGGACGGCGTCCTCCTGCGACTCGCAGACCACCGCCGGGCCCTCGAACCGCCAGATCGACTCGTCCACGCCGGCCGTCTTCACGACACAGCCGTCGACCGCCAGGTTGCCCTTGAGGACCGCCAGGCCGCCGTCCTTGGAGTACGCGTGCTCGGCGCTGCGGATGCAGCCCTCTGCGGCGTCCTCGTCCAGCGCCGCCCAGCGCTCCGACTGGGAGAAGGCCTCGGCGGAGCGGACACAGCCGGGGGCCGCGTGCCACAGTTCCAGAGCCTTCGCGGACGGCGATCCTCCGCGGACGTCCCACGTCTTCAGCCAGTCGGCCAGCGACGGGCTGTGCACCGAGTGCACGTCCTCGTTGAGCAGGCCCGCGCGGTGCAGTTCGCCCAGCAGCGCCGGGATGCCTCCCGCGCGGTGCACGTCCTCCATGTAGTACGTGCGGTTCTTCGCGACGTTCGGGGCGACCTTCGCCAGGCACGGGACCCGGCGGGAGACCGCGTCGATCTCGGCGAGGCCGAAGGGGACCTCCGCCTCCTGGGCGGCCGCCAGCAGGTGCAGGATCGTGTTGGTCGAGCCGCCCATGGCGATGTCGAGGGCCATGGCGTTCTCGAAGGCCGCGAAGGTGGCGACGTTGCGCGGCAGAACCGTCTCGTCGTCCTGCTCGTAGTAGCGGCGGGTGATGTCCATCACCGTGTTGGCCGCGTCGACGTACAGCTGCTTACGGGCCGTGTGCGTCGCCAGGACCGAGCCGTTGCCGGGGAGCGAGAGGCCGATGGCCTCCGTGAGGCAGTTCATCGAGTTGGCCGTGAACATGCCGGAACAGCTGCCGCAGGTCGGGCAGGCGTTCTCCTCGATGCGGAGCATGTCCTCGTCGGAGATCTTCTCGTTCACCGCGTCGGACATCGCGTCGACCAGGTCGAGGGTGCGGACCGTGCCGTCCACGAGGGTCGCGCGGCCGGACTCCATCGGGCCGCCCGAGACGAAGACCGTGGGGATGTTGAGCCGCAGCGCGGCGTTCAGCATGCCCGGGGTGATCTTGTCGCAGTTGGAGATGCAGATCAGGGCGTCGGCGCAGTGGGCCTCGACCATGTACTCCACCGAGTCCGCGATCAGGTCGCGGGAGGGGAGGCTGTAGAGCATTCCCCCGTGTCCCATGGCGATGCCGTCGTCGACGGCGATGGTGTTGAACTCGCGCGGGATGCCGCCGGCCTCGACGATCGCCTCGGAGACGATGCGGCCGACGGGCTGCAGGTGGGTGTGGCCCGGCACGAACTCCGTGAAGGAGTTGGCGACCGCGATGATCGGCTTGCGGCCGATGTCCGCACCGGGTACACCGGAGGCGCGCATAAGGGCGCGGGCGCCCGCCATGTTGCGGCCGTGGGTGACTGTGCGGGACCTCAGCTCGGGCATCGTCGCTCGCTCCTTCAGAGACGGTCGTCAGAGACTTCAGAGACGGTCGTATGAGACTTCTGACTGCTAACGAGCGTACGCCGGTCATCCAGGGGTCGGGACAAGGCGTCCGGAATGCGGGACGCACGTCTCGGAGTCAGGGCCCGGTCAGATGGTTCTGCACCACCGGGGCCACCCGCGCGATGATCTGCTCGATGTCCGTCGACGCCAGCGGCTCGACCTTGATCACATACCGCAGCATGGCCGTCCCCACGAGCTGCGCGGCCGCCAGTTCGGCCCGCAGCTCGGCGTCCGGCAGGTCCAGCTGGTCGGCGATGCGGCGCAGCAGCTGGGCGGCGACGAGCCGGCGGAAGACGGTGGCCGCGGTCTCGTTGGTCACCGCGGAACGGACGATCGCCAGGATCGGCATGCGCGTCGCCGGGTTCTCCCAGACGCCGAAGATGAAGCGGGTGAGGCGCTCTCCGACGTCCTCCAACGGACCCTCGGCGAGCGCGTCGGGCGCGCTCAGCGCGGGCGCGGCGGCGACTTCCACGGCCGCCTCGAAGACCTGTTCCTTGGTGCCGAAGTAGTGGTGGACCAGGGCCGAGTCGACCCCGGCGGCCTTGGCGATGCCGCGCACGGACGTCTTCTCGTAGCCCCGCTCGGAGAACTCCTCACGGGCCGCGAGGAGGATCCGGTCGCGGGTACCGGCCGCGTCCGATTCCGTACGGCGGGGCCGGCCGCGCCTGCGGGCGGTGCCGTCGCCGGTCGCCGGGGCGCTTCCGAGGTCGCTCACGGCCGGGGCACCTGCACGGTCGCTCGGTTCCTCATCGCCGCGGCACCTGCACCGCCGAGGCCAGATGGAGGCGGGTGAAGGCCAGGGCCTCGGCGAGGTCGGCCTCACGTTCGGCGCCGGACATCGCGCGGCGGGTGTTGACCTCGATGACGACATGGCCGTCGAAACCGCTCAGTGCGAGGCGCTCCAGGAGCTCGGCGCAGGGCTGGGCGCCGCGGCCGGGCACGAGGTGCTCGTCCTTCGCGGAGCCCTTGCCGTCGGCGAGATGCACATGGCCGAGACGGTCTCCCATCCGGTCGACCATCTGCATCGCATCGGTCCTGGAGGTCGCCGCGTGGCTGAGGTCGATGGTGAAGTGCCGGTAGTCGTCCTTGGTGACGTCCCAGTCGGGGGCGTAGGCGAGCATCTCGCGGTCGCGGTAGCGCCAGGGGTACATGTTCTCGACGGCGAACCGTACGTCCGTCTCGTTCGCCATCCGCCAGATCCCGCTGACGAAGTCACGGGCGTACTGGCGCTGCCAGCGGAACGGCGGGTGTACGACGACCGTGCTCGCGCCCAGCTTCTCGGCTGCGGCCCGGGCGCGCTGGAGCTTGACCCAGGGGTCCGTCGACCACACGCGCTGCGTGATGAGCAAACAGGGGGCGTGCACGGCGAGTATGGGGATGCCGTGGTAGTCGGAGAGGCGACGCAGGGCCTCGATGTCCTGGCTGACCGGGTCGGTCCACACCATGACCTCGACGCCGTCGTATCCGAGGCGTGCGGCGATCTCGAAGGCCGTCGCCGTCGACTCCGGGTAGACGGAGGCCGTCGACAGGGCGACCTTCGCATCCGGGATCCGTACGACTGGCTCTGCCATGGGGGACAGATTACGGGTTGCCGTGGGTGGGGTGCGGGGTGCCTATTCGCCGTTGTGGCGATTGCCACTGGGCGGGTGCGGGTGCGTCGGGGTTGCTCGCGCCGTTCCGCGCGCCCCTATATGCCCTGAACCGATCCCATATGGTCAAGTCTGCGCAGGATGACGCCTTCCCTCAGCGCCCAGGGGCAGATTTCCACCTTTTCCACACCGAACAGATCCATCGCGCCCTCGGCCACCAGGGCGCCCGCCAGGAGCTGGTTCGCCCGGCCCTCCGACACGCCCGGGAGTTCCGCCCGCTGGTCCGTCGTCATGCCGGCCAGCCTCGGGACCCAGGCCTCCAGGGACTCGCGCTTCAGTTCGCGCTGGACGTAGAGGCCCTCCGTCGAGCGGGCCGCGCCTGCCAGGCGGGCCAGCTGCTTGAAGGTCTTGGACGTGGCGACCACGTGGTCGGGGGCGCCGAAGCGGGCGAACTCGCCGACCGTGCGGGCGATCTGGGCGCGCACGTGGCGTCGCAGGGCCCGGATGGCGTCCGGATCCGGGGGGTCGCCGGGGAGCCAGCCCGCCGTGAGGCGGCCCGCGCCCAGCGGGAGGGAGGCCACCGCGTCCGGCTCCTCGTCGATGCCGTAGGCGATCTCCAGGGAGCCGCCGCCGATGTCGAGGACCAGGAGCTTGCCGGCCGACCAGCCGAACCAGCGGCGGGCGGCGAGGAAGGTGAGACGGGCCTCTTCGGCGCCGGTGACGACCTGGAGCTCGACACCGGTCTCGGCCCGCACGCGCGCGAGGACGTCGTCGGCGTTGCTGGCCTCGCGGACGGCGGAGGTGGCGAACGGAAGCAGGTCCTCGACGCCCTTGTCCTCGGCGGCCTGGAGCGCGTCATTGACGACCGAGACCAGCTTCCCGACGCCTTCGGGACCGATCGCCCCGGCGTCGTCGAGGAGTTGGGCAAGGCGCAGTTCCGCCTTGTGCGAGTGCGCGGGCAGGGGGCGGGCGCCGGGGTGTGCGTCCACCACCAGCAGATGCACCGTGTTCGATCCCACGTCGAGGACACCGAGTCTCATGTAGGGAACGCTACTGCCAGCTGGTCGTTCGACTGTCTCCGGAGTGGGCTCGGGCGACTTACCCTGTACGCGTGCCAAAGACGAAAAAGGTGAAGGACGACAAAACGGCCGAATCTGCCGGCGGTCCTTCGCGGGTGAAGCCACCCAAGCAGTCACGGAAGGCCATGAAGGCTCTGAAGGCCGACGAGAAGGGGCTCGACTTCGCACGCGCGTGGGTGGAGTTTCCGGATCCGGCGGACGACGAGCAGGTCTTCCGCTGCGATCTGACATGGCTGACCTCTCGGTGGAACTGCATCTTCGGCAGTGGCTGCCAGGGCATCCAGGCGGGCCGCGCGGACGACGGGTGCTGCACGCTGGGTGCCCACTTCTCCGACGAGGACGACGAGAAGCGGGTCGCCGAGCATGTGGCGCGACTCACTCCGGACCTCTGGCAGCACCATGACGAGGGCACGGCGAACGGCTGGATCTCTGAGGACGAGGACGGCGACCGGCAGACCCGGCCCTTCCAGGGCTCCTGCATCTTCCAGAACCGGCCCGGCTTCGCGGGCGGCGCGGGCTGCTCGCTGCACATCCTGGCCCTGAAGGAGGGCCGTGAGCCGCTGGAGACCAAGCCGGACGTCTGCTGGCAGCTTCCGGTGCGGCGGACGTACGACTGGATCGACCGGCCCGACGACACCCGTGTGCTCCAGGTGTCGATCGGCGAGTACGACCGGCGCGGCTGGGGTCCGGGCGGCCACGATCTGCACTGGTGGTGCACGTCGGCGACCTCGGCGCACGGCGCCGGTGACCCGGTGTACGTCTCCTACCGCCCCGAACTGATCGAGCTGATGGGCAAGGCGGGCTACGACCGCCTCGTCGAGCTCTGCGAGGAGCGCCTGGCCGCCCAGCTGCCCCTGCTGGCACCGCATCCGGCGGACCCGACCGACTGAGCGCCCGGAACCACCCCGACACAACGGGCTCCGGCCTCGGTCTCCCGACGCCACGCCCCCTGCCCGCCGACGGGCCCCGGCTCCGCCGCATCCGCTATGACGCGGACGGGCTCGGGGCGCCGCTGTCCGTGGCTGGGGGCGTCGTGCTTGCCGGGTCGGACGGGGTGGGGTCCGGTGGCGTCGGGGAGGGGGACGAGGACGGAGGGTCGCTCGGTGGGGGATCCGAGGGGGCCGAGGACGTGGGGCTGGGCGGGGGTGTCGTCGGCTCGCCGGAGCCGGAGGGCACGGGCGCCGTGCCGTAGCCCTGGATGGTGACGACCGCGCCCGCCGGTGCGATCGCCACGCGCGCGCTCCAGGGGCCGGAGGGCTCGCGCAGATGGTCGACGTACACCTTGATCGTCAACCGATCGCCGTGTCTCAGGGTTCCCGAGGACTGGCTGAGGTAGAGCCAGGAGGCCCCCGTGGTGGCCGACCAGCGGACCGGGGCGTCGCCGGTCGCGGTGAGGGTGATCAGTGTGGTGTCGCCGCTGTTGTCGGCGCCGACCTCCAGGTGCCCGGCGCCCTTCCTGCCGGCCCCGGCGACGCTGACGACCTCCACGGAGACGTCGGGGCGGCCGTCCTTGGCGAAGCGGGTGCCGGGTTCGGTGCGGGCGTTGCCGGCGTTCTGGTAGCCGCCGCTCGCCGTCTCACCGTCCAGGCTGCCGGGTCCGTGCGCCTCGCTGGCGCTCGCGGAGTGGCCGTCGACCCCCTCGCCGGGCCCGCCCCGGTAGGCGGCCCACAGGGCGAGCACGGGGGCGGCGACGACGGTGGCGACGACGGTCGTGGTGACGGCACGCGCGCGCAGGCGGTCGCGGCGGGCGGCCCGGTCCTTGGGATCCATCGGGAAGCCGCGCCGGTCGAAGCGGGGCACGGCGGCGCCACGCGCGCGCGACGGGTGTGCCGGCGCCATGTGCAGCTCCCCGCGCGGCGCTTCGAGCACGGGCAGCTCGGCGGGCGTGGTCATGGCTCCGGGCCAGCGTCCGGGGATCGCGCGCTCGGCGCTGCGGCGGCAGCGCGGGCAATCGTCGACATGGCGCACGAGTTCGCGGCGCAGGGCGGAGCTGAGCACGAACTGGCTGTCGCCGGTGAGCCGGGCCACGCTCGGACAGTCGCCGGTCTCGACGACGGCGAGGGCCGCGCGGGTGCGCTCGACCTCGCAGGCGGCGGAGGCGAGCAGTTCGCGGGCGCCGGCGAGGTCCATGCCGAGGACGGCGGCGACCTCGTGGGCGGCGAGGTGGTGACGTACGGCGAGTTCGAGCGCCTCGCGCTGCTCGGGAGTCGTACCGGCCGCCTCCGGCCAGGCCAGCAGGGCGAGTTCGCGGCGGCGCACCTCCTGCAGGTCCGCGGCGACCGGGGGCTCGGCGGACTTCGGGGACGCTCCGTGACGTCCCGCCGCATGGGTGGCCTGACGTTTCTGCTTGGCCTCGGCCAGCTTGCGCAGACAGGCCCAGCGCGCCAGCGCGTACATCCAGGCCCTGCGGTCGCCGGCCGCCTCCGGGCCGCCGCGCCTCTCGGCGAGCGCGAGGACGTCGCCGAGGGCCGCGATGGCCGCGTCGTGGTCGCACAGCACGGACAGGCAGTAGGTGAACAGGCCGTCCAGGTACGGCTCGTAGCGCGCGGGTGGCCCCTGCGCCGGCGTGCGCGCCGCACCGCGGTCGCGCTCCTCCCGTTGCGCCCGGTGCGCGCCGGTGGTGCGGGTCGAGGTCTCCGGACTGCTGCTCATCATCCGTGGACCGTAGGGCGCGGAAGATGGCCCCTTCCGGCACCTCGAGCACATTTACTCCGTACGGGTGAAACGATCCCTCAATAGGGGACCGGAACCCCTGATTCCGTGGCTCGTTCCCGTCGTGACGTGGCCGGTTCGCACGCGGGGCGTGGGGTGATGCGGATGCCTGGGCCGGGTTGGTCCGGATGCCGGGACCGGGTCGGTCCGGATGCCGGGGCGTATGCCGTCCGGCGGGCGGCGGCAGGGTTGTCAGTGGTGGCGGTTACGGTTCGTGCATGGCTGCCCGTACGAAGTCCGCCAAGGAGCGTCCGTCCTACCGCTGCACCGAGTGCGGCTGGCAGACGGCCAAGTGGCTCGGCCGCTGCCCCGAGTGCCAGGCCTGGGGGACGATCGAGGAGTACGGCGCGCCGGCGGTGCGTACGACGACACCCGGCCGCGTCACCACCTCCGCCGTGCCCATCGGCCAGGTCGACGGCCGTCAGGCCACCGCCCGCTCCACCGGCGTGCCCGAACTGGACCGGGTGCTCGGCGGCGGACTGGTGCCCGGCGCCGTGGTGCTCCTCGCGGGCGAACCCGGCGTCGGCAAGTCCACGCTGCTGCTGGACGTGGCGGCCAAGTCGGCGAGCGACGAGCACCGCACGCTCTATGTGACCGGCGAGGAGTCGGCGAGCCAGGTCCGGATGCGCGCCGACCGCATCCACGCCCTCGCCGACGACCTGTATCTCGCCGCCGAGACCGACCTGTCCGCGGTCCTCGGACACCTGGACGCGGTCAAGCCGTCCCTGCTCATCCTCGACTCGGTGCAGACGGTGGCCTCCCCCGAGATCGACGGCGCCCCCGGCGGCATGGCCCAGGTGCGCGAGGTGGCCGGGGCACTGATCCGGGCGTCCAAGGAGCGCGGGATGTCCACCCTCCTGGTGGGCCATGTCACCAAGGACGGCGCGATCGCGGGCCCGCGCCTGCTCGAGCACCTCGTGGACGTGGTCCTCAGCTTCGAGGGCGACCGGCACGCGCGCCTCAGGCTCGTACGAGGCGTCAAGAACCGCTATGGAGCCACCGACGAGGTCGGCTGCTTCGAACTGCACGACGAGGGCATCACGGGTCTCGCGGACCCAAGCGGACTTTTCCTGACACGTCGTGCCGAACCGGTCCCCGGCACCTGTCTCACCGTCACCCTGGAGGGCCGCCGCCCTCTGGTGGCCGAGGTCCAGGCGCTCACCGTCGACTCACAGATCCCCTCGCCCCGGCGCACCACCTCCGGGCTGGAGACCTCCCGCGTCTCGATGATGCTCGCCGTCCTGGAGCAGCGAGGCCGGATCAGCGCCCTCGGCAAGCGGGACATCTACTCCGCGACGGTCGGTGGTGTAAAGCTTTCGGAACCTGCCGCGGACCTGGCGATCGCCCTCGCCCTGGCGTCGGCCGCCAGCGACACCCCGCTGCCCAAGAACCTCGTCGCGATCGGCGAAGTCGGCCTCGCGGGCGAGGTCAGACGGGTCACGGGCGTCCAGCGCAGGCTCTCCGAGGCACACCGTCTGGGCTTCACACATGCACTCGTACCGGGCGATCCCGGCAAGATCCCGTCCGGCATGAAGGTCCTGGAAGTCGCGGACATAGGGGACGCACTGAGGGTCCTTCCGCGCTCCCGTCGGCGAGAGGCCCCACGGGACGAGGAAGACCGCCGGTAGACTTTGCCCTGGTCTCGCCCGTCCGTACGAACCGAACGACGACACGGGAGCGTCCAAGACCCCGCGACCGGAGGAGAGCAGTGGCAGCCAACGACCGGGCGGCAGCTCCCGGAAAGTCCGGTGGGAGTGCCGGTTCCGATGGCCTGATGCGCGCCTCCCTGAGCGCCGTGGCCCCCGGCACCGCCCTGCGCGACGGCCTCGAGCGGGTGTTGCGCGGCAACACCGGCGGACTCATCGTGCTCGGCTTCGACAAGACGGTGGAGACGATGTGCACGGGCGGCTTCGTCCTGGACGTCGAGTTCGCGGCCACGCGTCTGCGTGAGCTGTGCAAGCTGGACGGCGGCATCGTGCTCTCGTCCGACCTGTCGAAGATCCTGCGGGCGGGCGTGCAGTTCGTGCCCGACGCGACGATCCCGACGGAGGAGACGGGCACCCGGCACCGCACCGCGGACCGCGTGAGCAAGCAGGTCGGCTTCCCGGTCGTCTCCGTCTCCCAGTCGATGCGCCTCATCGCCCTGTACGTCGACGGCCAGCGCCGTGTCCTGGAGGACTCGGCGGCGATCCTGTCCCGCGCGAACCAGGCCCTGGCGACCCTGGAGCGCTACAAGCTCCGCCTGGACGAGGTCGCGGGCACGCTCTCCGCGCTGGAGATCGAGGACCTCGTGACGGTCCGGGACGTCTCGGCCGTGGCCCAGCGCCTGGAGATGGTCCGCCGTATCGCCACGGAGATCGCCGAGTACGTGGTCGAACTCGGCACGGACGGCCGCCTCCTCGCCCTCCAGCTGGACGAGTTGATCGCGGGCGTGGAGCCGGAACGCGAACTGGTGGTCCGGGACTACGTCCCCGAACCCACCGCGAAGCGCTCCCGCACGGTCGACGAGGCGCTGTACGAACTGGACGCCCTGACCCACGCGGAGCTCCTCGAACTCCCCACGGTCGCCCGCGCCCTGGGCTACACAGGCTCCCCCGAGGCGATCGACTCGGGCGTCTCCCCCCGGGGCTTCCGCCTGCTGGCCAAGGTCCCCCGCCTGCCGGGCGCGATCATCGACCGCCTGGTGGAGCACTTCGGCAGCCTCCAGAAGCTCCTGGCGGCAAGCGTGGACGACCTCCAGACCGTGGACGGAGTGGGCGAGGCAAGGGCAAGGAGCGTCCGAGAGGGCCTGTCCCGCCTGGCGGAGAGCTCGATCCTGGAGCGGTACGTATAGGGGGGCGGCACCCCCTCAGCCGTTCTCCAGCCAGCCGTTCTCCGGTCAGTCGTTCTCCAGCACGAACGAAGCCTGCGTGGTCGCATACCCCGGCGCCTTGAGCTCCACCAGGTACGTCCCCGCCCCGGCCGCCCCCGCCGCAGGCGTCGCACACTGCGGCGCACTCGGCTTGCGGTCCCACTTCACGGTGTACGTGATGCTGCTGCCGGCCGGAGCCCGGTAGACGAGGTTGCCCGCGGTCGCGGGACAGTCGGCGGACGACCAGTAAGGGTCGTCCTCGCCGGCCTGAGTGATCGTCAACACCGCGCGCTTCGGACCGAGATCGACCTTGCAGTCACTCCCGGAGGAGTTCGTCGCGGTCAACAGCAGCGTGGGCGTCTGGTCGGGGTCATACGCGTTGCGCTGACTGCGGACGGCCAACTTCACCGCGCTCGCGGTGCAGTTGGGCAACGTCGTGCCGGCCGGAAGAGTGTCGCCCTGCCCAACCCCGGTGCCCGTACCGGTACTCGTACCACCACCGCCCGCGCTGCCGACCCCGTCCACCCCGGCGGAGCCGCCCGTACCGGAGCCGTCACCGGAACCCGAGCTCGACCCCGATGCCGAGCCCGACCCCGACCCGCCGCCGGTGTCCCCACCGGTCGTCGACTCGTCGCGTCCGCCCGGCGCTTGACTGATCGCAGGGCCGGAACCGGACGGTCCTGGGCTGATCGTCGAGGGGGTGGGGTGCTTGCCGTTGGACCCGTCCGCGCCGTTCTTGCCGCCCCCGCCGCCGGAGCTGACGATCCATGCGATCAGCAGCGCCAGCACGGCGAGGACGGACAGCATGACGGCCCTCCGTCGCCAGTAGATGGAGGAGGGAAGCGGCCCGACCGGATTGCGCAGAGATCCCACGGCGCAAACTGTACGAGAGATCGGCGACTTCACCGCCCTCACCCGCCGCCGGGCGGCACAACTTTTCAGGATCATCATTCCGGAAACGGCAGCCCCGCCCGGGACTTCCGCCAGGCCTGACACGTGCCGACAGCGGATCGTGACCGAACCGACCTGCTCCTCACGGTCCGTGATCACGAAGGTCACCCCCCGGTCCGAGCGACCCGTCCCTCAGAACACCCGTCCGCCACCTCCGGCATGGCAGGATCGGAAGGCCATGACTGCGCCCACGAAGCCCCAGCCCCAGCCCCCGCACAGCAGCCCCGCCGACGGCATCATCGACGCTCCTCCCGGAGCGGGCCTGCACTCCCCCGTCATCGACTGGTTCGACGAGCACGCCCGGGATCTGCCGTGGCGGCGGCCCGAGGCCGGACCGTGGGGGGTGATGGTCAGCGAGTTCATGCTCCAGCAGACGCCCGTGAACCGGGTGCTGCCGGTCTACGAGCAGTGGCTCGCGCGGTGGCCGCGGCCCGCCGATCTGGCCGCGGAGGCGCCCGGCGAGGCCGTGCGCGCATGGGGCCGGCTCGGTTATCCGCGCCGGGCGCTGCGGCTGCACGGCGCCGCGGTCGCCATAACGGGACGGCACGGCGGTGACGTACCGACGGACCACGCACAACTGCTCGCACTGCCCGGGATCGGCGAGTACACGGCCGCCGCCGTCGCCTCCTTCGCGTACGGGCAGCGGCACGCGGTGCTGGACACCAATGTGCGGCGGGTGTTCGCGCGTGCCGTGACCGGTGTGCGGTACCCGCCGAACGCCACCACCGCCGCCGAGCGCAAGCTCGCCCGCGCGCTGCTGCCGGAGGACGAGAGCACTGCGGCACGCTGGGCCGCCGCCTCGATGGAGCTGGGCGCGCTGGTGTGCACGTCCAAGAACGAGACCTGTGCGCGCTGCCCCATCGCCGCCCAGTGCGCCTGGCGGCTCGCCGGCAAGCCCGAGCACGACGGGCCGCCGCGGCGCGGGCAGACGTACGCCGGTACCGACCGCCAGGTCCGCGGCAAGCTGCTCGCCGTGCTGCGGGAGGCTCAAGCGCCGGTGCCGCAGGCGGTACTCGACCGGGTGTGGCACGAACCGGTACAGCGGGCACGGGCCCTGGACGGTCTGGTCGCGGACGGGCTCGTGGAGCCCCTGCAGGGTGGTTTGTATCGGCTGCCGTTGACGTAGTCCGACACGGAGCCAACCGGCAAATCCCCCTGAACCGGCGCGAATCACCGCGCCGGTTTACCCCTTTTCGGCTTCCGTTACACAACCGACGGACAGCCTATTGCCAGCCGCGCGCTGCTCCGCACAGCCCCGTGACAACAGCTCCGTAGCTTGATTGCCATGCCGCACACCAGGCGGCGCACACGCGATGAGAACCGGCAGCGACTGCCGGAACGGGGATCAGGAGGCGGTCTACATGGCGCAGGGCGAGGTGCTCGAGTTCGAGGAGTACGTGCGCACCCGGCAGGACGCGCTGCTGCGCAGCGCACGCCGTCTGGTCCCGGACCCGGTCGACGCGCAGGACCTGCTCCAGACGGCACTCGTGCGGACGTACGGCCGCTGGGAGACCATCGAGGACAAGCGGCTCGCGGACGCCTATCTGCGCCGGGTGATGATCAACACCCGCACGGAGTGGTGGCGGGCGCGCAAGCTGGAGGAGGTGCCGACCGAGCAGCTCCCGGACGCCTCGGTCGACGACTCCACCGAGCAGCACGCGGACCGCGCCCTGCTGATGGACGTCATGAAGGTGCTCGCCCCCAAACAGCGCAGTGTCGTGGTGCTGCGACACTGGGAGCAGATGTCCACGGAGGAGACGGCCGCCGCCCTCGGCATGTCGGCCGGAACGGTCAAGAGCACGCTGCACCGGGCGCTCGCCCGGCTCCGCGAGGAGCTGGAGGCCCGCGATCTGGACGCACGCGCGCTGGAGCGTGAGGAGCGGGAGCGTTGCGCGGCGGCCTGACCGAGCCCGGGCCCACCCGGCCGGACCTCACTCCGGTCCGGGGGATCCTCCAGGCGGCGAGCACGGCGGTGGTCGTGCTGGCCGCCCTCGCCCTTTTCGTCTCCGCCTGCGCCACCGGCGGCACCGGCACCCGTGACGAGGGTCCGGCACACGCGGTCGCGGAGACCGGCGTCTCACCCTCCGCCGTGCCGTCCGCCCTGGCCTCCCCGCGTCTGGACCGGAAGGACGCGGTCGCTCTCCTCAGGTCGGACCCCAAGGTCTCCGAGGCGGTCAAGCGCGATCTGGAGCCCTGTGGCGCCCACCAGTACCCGGTCGACCTTTTCTACGGCGACCTCACCGGCGGCTCGGCCGACGACGTCGTCGTCAACGTCGTGACCTGCGCGGATCTGGTGGGCGTCGGCTCGTACGTGTATCGCGAGCAGGGCGGCTCGTACCAGAATGTCTTCCAGACCGAGGAGCCTCCGGTCTACGCCGAGATCGACCGCGGCCACCTGGTGGTGACCAAACAGGTGTATGAGAAGGGTGACGCGGTGTCGGACCCGTCCGGCGAGAATGTGATCACGTACCGCTGGGCCTCGGGGAAGTTCGCCGCCGTGTACCGGACGCACACCGACTACAGCGATGCCGTCAGCGCGGATCCGACACCGGCGCCCGACAACTGAACCGATCGGGCCGCCCGGAACGATCCCCCAGTGACCGCATCGACACCGAAGAGTGAGAGCACCCGGATGGCAGACCAGACCCACGTGCTGTTCGTCGAGGACGACGACGTCATCCGCGAGGCCACCCAACTCGCCCTGGAGCGAGATGGCTTCGCGGTCACCGCCATGCCCGACGGCCTGTCGGGCCTGGAGGCGTTCCGGGCGGACCGCCCCGACATCGCCCTGCTGGACGTCATGGTCCCGGGCCTGGACGGGGTCAGCCTGTGCCGCCGTATCCGCGACGAGTCCACCGTGCCGGTGATCATGCTGTCGGCGCGCGCCGACTCGATCGACGTGGTGCTCGGCCTGGAGGCCGGCGCCGACGACTACGTCACCAAGCCGTTCGACGGTGCCGTCCTGGTCGCCCGGATCCGTGCGGTGCTGCGCCGCTTCGGGCACGCGGGCGGGGCCGACCGGGGCGAGGAGAGCGCGGACGCGGCCGCCGGGGGCGTGCTGTCCTTCGGCGAGCTGGAGATCGACACCGAGGGCATGGAGGTGCGCAAAGCCGGGCAGCCGGTCGCGCTCACCCCCACCGAGATGCGGCTGCTCCTCGAGTTCTCCTCCGCGCCCGGCACGGTCCTGTCCCGCGACAAGCTCCTGGAGCGGGTGTGGGACTACGGCTGGGGCGGTGACACCCGGGTCGTCGACGTCCATGTGCAGCGGCTCCGGACGAAGATCGGCCAGGACCGGATCGAGACGGTCCGCGGCTTCGGCTACAAGTTGAAGGCCTGAGCGGGGGACCTGGGGTATGCGGGGGATCCTTCGGGGCCCGGTGGCGGACCGGCCGGCCGTGCGGACCGGGCTGAGGTGGAAGCTGAGCGCGGCCATCGCGCTGGTCGGCGCGCTCGTGGCGATCGCGCTCAGTCTGGTCGTGCACAACGCGGCGCGCGTCTCGATGCTGGACAACGCGCGTGACCTCGCGGACGAGCGGATCCAGATCGCCCAGCGCAACTACGAGCTGACCGGCAAGCCGAACTTCCCCAGCATCGCGGTCGACGACCGTCATCTGCCGCCCGCGCTGCGCGAGAAGGTCGAGGAGGGCCGCCGGGCGACGTACGTCTCCGACCGGCCCGACCGCGGCCCGGACATCTGGGCGGCCGTGCCGGTCAAGGGCGGCCATGTGCTGTCCCTGCACACCGGGTTCACCGACCGCAGCACCGACATCCTCAACGACCTCGACCAGGCCCTGGTGATCGGCTCCATCGCGGTGGTCCTCGGCGGCAGCGCGCTCGGCGTGCTCATCGGCGGGCAGCTGTCGCGGCGGCTGCGGAAGGCGGCGGCCGCGGCCAACCAGATGGCCAAGGGCGAGACGGACGTACGGGTGCGGGACGCGATCGGCGGGGTCGTACGGGACGAGACCGACGACCTCGCCAGCGCCGTGGACGCCATGGCGGACGCTCTCCAGCAGCGGCTGGAAGCCGAGCGCCGGGTCACCGCGGACATCGCGCACGAGCTGCGGACACCGGTGACGGGCCTCCTGACGGCGGCGGAGCTGCTGCCCCCGGGCAGGCCCACGGAACTGGTCCTGGACCGGGCGAAAGCCATGCGCACCCTCGTCGAGGACGTCCTGGAGGTGGCCCGTCTCGACGGCGCCTCCGAACGGGCGGAGCTCCAGGACATCCTGCTCGGCGAGTTCGTCGCCCGGCGAGTGGCGGCCAAGGACCCGGGGATCGAGGTGCGCGTGGTGCACGAGTCGGAGGTCACGACCGATCCGCGCCGCCTGGAGCGCGTCCTGTTCAATCTGTTGGCCAACGCGGCCCGGCACGGCAAGCCGCCCGTCCAGGTCACCGTCGAGGGCCGGGTCATCCGGGTCCGCGACCACGGCCCCGGCTTCCCCGAGGACCTCCTCGCGGACGGCCCGAGCCGCTTCCGCACGGGCAGCGCGGACCGCGCGGGCCACGGCCACGGGCTCGGACTGACCATCGCGGCGGGGCAGGCACGGGTACTGGGAGCACGGCTGACGTTCCGCAACATCCGTCCGGTCGGCCTCCCGGAGGGCACCCCGGCGGAGGGCGCGGTGGCGGTCCTGTGGCTGCCCGAGCACGCGCCTACGGCCACGGGGAGCTATCAGATGCTGCCGTGATCCGCGCCAGCATCAGCTCCTCTCCCCTGGACGGTCGTACCCCGTCCGTCCGCCCCTCGAAGTAGCGCCGGTCCAGCTCCTCCGCCGGCACGTGCCGGGCCTCGCGGAAGCCGGACTCGTCGGCCAGGGCCAGGATCTCGGAGGGCCGGAAGAAGCTCAGGAACGGCGTCCCCGCGGCCCGCGCGCCCGCGACGGCGGCCTCGAGCTGTGGCCGCTGCTCCGGCTCGACGTCCTCCAACGGCCGCAGGAAGGTCGTGACCAGCGTGGAACCCGGGGCGAGCCCGGCGACCAGGCGGAACGTGGCCGCGACCGCCTCCCGGGTGAGGTACATGGTGACGCCGGTGGAGGCGACCACCGCGGGCCGCGCGGGATCGAGCCCCGCCTCGACGAGCCGCCCCCACCAGTCCCCCTCGAAGTCGACCGGCACGAGCCGCAGCCACTCGGGGACGCCGAACCCGAGGTCCATGAGCCGCCGCCGCTTCCAGGCCTGCGGGCCGGGCCGGTCGACCTCGAAGACCCGCAGCCCGCTCGACGCGGCGACCTCGGGCCTGCGCTGGGCGAACGTGTCGAGACCGGCGCCGAGGACGACGTACTGGTCCACCCCTCGCCCGACCGCCTCGACGACCAGGTCCTCGACGAACCGGGCCCGGGCCACGATCGACGCGCGGGTGCGGCGCGTGGCGTCCACGTCCATGTCGGGGCGCTCGCGCCAGCCGTCGTCCGGGTCCGCGAGCCGCATCCCGATCTCGTCCTCCAGGACATGCGGCAGCGGATCCGCACGGACGTGCAGAGCCCGCCAGAGGGCGACCCGTACGGCTGTGTGGTCCGCGGCGGCCGGTTCCGCCCCGGTGTCCGTCACGCCCAGTCCTTCGAGAAGTCGAGCTCCTCGCGGCGCTGGGTCAGCGAGTACCAGTTGCCGCTGTCGTCGCGGAAGATCGCCTCGATGCCGTACGGCCGCTCCTGCGGTTCCTGGATGAACTCCACCCCGCGCGCCCGGAACGTCTCGTAGTCACCGCGGCAGTCGTCCGTACGGAACGCTCCGGCGCCCATCACGCCCTTGCCGACGAGCTTCTTCAGCGCCTCCGCGGACTCGGGGTCCAGCCCCGGGCCGTCGAGGCTCATCAGCGCCAGCTCGACGCCCTGCTGCTCCTTGGCGCTGACGGTGACCCATGTCATCTCGCCCATCGAGACCTCGCTGCGCACCTCGAAGTCGAGCTTCTCGGTGAAGAAGGCCTTCGTGCGCTGCTGGTCGAAGGTCCATACGGTGGCGATGCCCAGTCCCTGGATCATGGCTCTGCTCTCCTGTCGTGCGAGGGTTCCTCTCCGTCACCGTAGGCAGGGCCGGGGCGGGGGCGCTTCTTCAAAGTTGCGGTGCTCCTCACGGTTCTCGCGGTGGGGAATCCGCCGGCCCAGAGCATGGCGTAGCACCCGGGGATCAGGGAGGCGCCGCGGCCCACGTGCTGGGTGCGGTACTCGCTCGGGGTGAGGCCGGTCCGCGCCTTGAAGCGGGCGGAGAAGGTGCCGAGGCTGCTGAAGCCGACCAGGTGGCAGATCTCGGTCACGCTCAGATCGGCCCCCCTCAGCATCTCCTCGGCCCGCTCGATCCGCCGGTGCGTGAGGTACTGCCCGGGCGTCTCGCCGTACGCCTCCTTGAAGGCCCGGAGGAAGTGATAGCGCGAGTACCCGGCATGCGCCGCGACGGCGTCCAGGTCCAGGTCCGGATCGGCCCAGTCGCGGTCCATGGCGTCCTTGGCGAGCCGGATCTGCCGCACCTTGTCCATGAGGCCGATGGTGGCACGCGGCACTGACATCGACCCCGCGAGCGCGCACAGAAGAAGGCCCCCGGGGCGGACACCATCCGGGGGCCTTCGGTTCAGCGGGGTCGGCTCAGACCTCGACCAGCGGAGCCGGCGCCGCGTCGTCCGCCGACTTCTGCGGTCCCGCGCCCTTCAGCGGCACCTCCTTGACGAACACCGCCGCCACCAGCGCGACCACGGCGACGATCGATCCGAGCAGGAACGCCGAGTGCGTGCCTGCGGAGACCGCGTACTGGTACGCCTCACGCACCGCGTCCGGCAGCTTCTCCAGGCTCTTCGCGTCCAGCTGCGCGGACTGCTCGGTCACCTTGGAACCCAGCTCCCCGCCCCGCTCGGCCATGGTGTCCTGGACCCGGTGGTTGAACAGGGCGCCCATGATGGCGACACCGAAGGAGGAGCCGAGCGTACGGAACAGGGTGGTGGACGAGGACGCGACGCCCATGTCCTTCATCTCGACGCTGTTCTGCGCGACCAGCATGGTGATCTGCATCAGGCAGCCCATGCCGAGACCGACGACGGCCATGAAGATGCCGGAGGTGAGCCGCGAGGTCCCCGTGTCCATCGTCGACAGCAGGTACAGCCCGACGACCATCAGGACGCTGCCGACGACCGGGAAGACGTAGTACCGCCCGCTGTTGGTGGTGACCCGGCCCGCGACCATCGAGGTCACCAGCATCGCGCCGAGCATCGGCAGGAGCAGCAGCCCGGAGTTGGTGGCGGAGGCGCCCTGCACGGACTGCTGGTACAGCGGCAGGAAGAGGGTGGCGCCGAACATCACGAAGCCGGTGATGAAGCCGATGATCGACATCAGTGTGAAGTTGCGGCTGCGGAAGATGTGCAGCGGCACGACCGGCTCGGCCGCCTTGGTCTGCCAGAACACGAACCCGACGAGCGCGGCGACACCGATCCCGATCAGCTCCATGATCCGCGCGGACGTCCAGGCGTACTCCGTGCCGCCCCAGGTGGTGACGAGCACGATGGAGGTGATGCCGACGGTCAGCAGTGCGGCGCCGAGATAGTCGATCCGCGCCTGCGCGCGCTTCGCCGGCAGGTGCAGTACGACGCTGATGAGGCCGAGCGCCACCACGCCGAGCGGCAGGTTGATGTAGAAGGACCAGCGCCAGCCCCAGTTGTCGGTGATGGTGCCGCCGACCAGCGGACCGCCGATCATCGCGAGCGCCATGACGCCGGCCATCATGCCCTGGTACTTACCGCGCTCCCGGGGCGGGATCAGGTCACCGATGATCGCCATGACACCGACCATCAGACCACCGGCGCCGAGGCCCTGCACGGCCCGGAACCCGATGAGCTGCCCCATGTCCTGGGCCATGCCGCTGAGCGCGGAGCCGATCAGGAAGAGCACGATCGACGTCATGAAGACGCCCTTGCGGCCGTACATGTCGCCGAGCTTGCCCCAGAGCGGGGTGGCGGCCGCGGTGGCCAGCGTGTAGGCCGTCACGACCCACGAGAGGTGTTCGAGCCCGCCGAGCTCGCCCACGATCGTCGGCATCGCGGTGCCCACGATCATGTTGTCGAGCATCGCGAGCATCATGGTGATCATCAGCGCGAGCAGGACGACCCGCACGCTGCGCTGTTTCTTGTCCGGCTCCGCCTCGACCGTCTGTGTGTCCGCCATCGTTCCCACTCCCCTGAGATCCTGCGGTACTGCCCCCGCCGGGGCACTTACTTGCCGCCCGGCTAGTTGTCTACACTGGGGAAGGTAGACGCGTAACTAGCCGGGCGTCAAGTAAGTTTTATGGAAAGCCGAGGAGCACCAGGATGGGCGGCACCATGGACGTCACGAAGCAGCAGAGGCGCGGCAACACGCGCCAGCGCATCCAGGACGTGGCCCTCGGACTCTTCGCGGAGCAGGGGTACGAGAAGACGTCCCTGCGGGAGATCGCCGAGCACCTGGACGTCACCAAGGCGGCGCTGTACTACCACTTCAAGACCAAGGAAGAGATCCTCGTCAGCATCTTCGACGATCTGACGCAGCCGATCCTCGACCTGATCGAGTGGGGCAGGAAGCAGCCGCACACGCTGGAGACCAAGCAGGAGATCGTACGGCGCTACAGCGAGACCCTGGCCGGCGCGGCACCGCTGTTCCGCTTCATGCAGGAGAACCAGGCGGCGGTCCGCGAACTGCGCGTCGGCGAGACCTTCAAGGAGCGCATGCAGGGGCTGCGCGAGATCATCATCGATCCGGAAGCGGACCTGACCGACCAGGTCCGCTGCGTCAGCGCGATCTTCACGATGCACGCCGGGATGTTCTTCCTCCAGGACATCACCGCCGACCCGGAGGCCAAGCGCAAGGCGGTCCTGGAGGTGGCGACGGACCTGGTCACCCAGGCCCACCGGGGCAGCGCGAAGGCGTGAGCGGTCAACCGCTCAGACCTTGACGCCCTTGGCCCGCAGGAAGGCGACCGGGTCTATCGCAGAGCCGTAGTTGGCGGTCGTGCGGATCTCGAAGTGCAGGTGCGGGCCGCTGGAGTTGCCGGTGTTGCCGGACAGGGCGATGCGCTGGCCGGTCTTCACGACCTGGCCGACCTTGACCTTGATCCGGGAGAGGTGGGCGTACTGCGAGTACTTCCCCTTGCCGTGCTTGATCACGATGGCGTTGCCGTAGGCGGCACCGTCACCGGCACCCCTCGGGCCCGCCTTGACGACGGTCCCGCCGTGCGCGGCGACGACCTTCGTACCGCTCGGCACGGCGAAGTCCTGCCCGCTGTGGGTGGAGTGCCACATGCTCCCGGCCTGCGCGTAGCTCGCGCTGAGCGTGTACTTCTTCACCGGGTCGACCCAGGAGGCCGAGGAGGACGCGGCCGAGGCGACTCCGGCCCCCAGCGCGACCGTCGTCCCGACGGAAGCGGCCACGACGGCAACACGGGTGCGGAGCACGGACGTACGGGAAGAGCGGTTGAAGGCGCGCTGGAACATCAGAACCTCATGAAGGTGGGGGACAGGAAACCATCCGGCGCACAGCGGCGGCCGGATGGGACAACCCTTGGTACCCCCGGGGGCCAAAAACCCCCAAACAGCACATCTACGACGGACTGTAGTAATAGGCCTCGCCGTGCCGGGCAAGAAGTCCTATTCCTCCCCGAATCTCTCCACTATTCCGTCTAGTAACGGACAAATCGCCTGTGCGGCAAGTCACCGGCGCCCCGAAGGTAAAAGCCGTGCCATGTGACGCACGCCTCTGGCTTCCTACCAACCAGTAACCCTACGGTTCCCCTCGCGCCACCCTCACCAACAAACATGCACGCGACAACTGCAGCGTTTCCGGACGTGAGAGGACCCCCACACCGTGACAAGCCGACGCCCCTGGGCGCACCGCATAGCCGTAAGCACCGTCTCCGCAGCCGCACTCGTCGCCCTGGCCGTCCCCGCCGAGGCCGCGACGACGACCACCAGCGCTTCCCCGACCGCGACGACGGCCGCCGCCGAAGACGTCGACTACGCCACCTGGCAGACCGACTGCCAGGCCGTGATGGGCCAGGCCCTCCCCTACCTGAAGACACGTATCGCCGCCGCCAGGCCCGGCGAGAAGCAGGCGATCGTCTTCGACATCGACAACACGACCCTGGAGACGGACTTCGGCTTCAGCTACCCCTCGCCGGCCAACAAGCCCGTCCTGGACGTCGCGACGTACGCCCAGGAGCACGGCGTATCCCTGTTCTTCGTGACCGCCCGCCCCGACATCATCGCGTCGGTGACCAACTACAACCTCAAGTACGTCGGCTACCAGGTCAGCGGCCTCTACGTCCGCAACTTCATCGACCTCTTCAAGGACGTCGCCGCCTACAAGACCGCCCAGCGCGTCGACATCGAGAACAAGGGCTACACGATCATCGCGAACATCGGCAACAGCGCCACCGACCTGTCGGGCGGCCACGCCGAGAAGACCTTCAAACTCCCGGATTACGACGGCCAGTTGTCCTGAGCTCCGGCGGGGGCCTGCCCGGCGGATCACGCCGTCGTCGCGGGAACTGGCACGCACTGTTCAGGCACCGTGGCTTGAAGGCGGCCGGGTCGGCCGGCTGGTGAGGAAACTCTCCGGCAGGACGGTCCCGGCGCCGGCCTGGTCGGCAAACCCGTCCCGCTCTCCGCCTTCGTCCCCTGCCGAGCGAACGGCGCACCCTCGGCGAGAAGGAGGTCCGCGCCCTGGCCCGCGGCTTGGTCCGCGAGGCCATGGACTCCCCGGGCGGGCCTCCGCGTACGGTCTCGCTCTCGCAGGGCAGGCTGCGCAGGAACCCCACGGGGTTCTCCGTCTCGCTGTCCCCCTTGGCCAAGCACTTCCCGGGGAGTCGAGGTCAACCTGGTCGAGCACAGAGAAAGGGCCGGTGCTTCGAAAAGCACCGGCCCCTTCTGGCGTCGCCCTGAGGCCTACGCCTCCTTGCTCAGGTTCGGACCGGCACCGCCGGCCGCCTGCTCGATCGGCGGGACGTCGGGCAGTGCCGCCTTCTCCTCGCCGCGGAAGGTGAAGGTCTGGGTCTCGCCCTCGCCCTCCGTGTCGACGACCACGATGTGACCGGGACGCAGCTCGCCGAAGAGGATCTTCTCCGACAGCGTGTCCTCGATCTCGCGCTGGATCGTGCGACGCAGCGGCCGCGCGCCCAGCACCTGGTCGTAACCCTTCGTGGACAGCAGCTCCTTGGCGGACTGGGAGAGCTCGATGCCCATGTCCCGGTCCTTGAGGCGCTCGTCCACCTTGCCGATCATCAGGTCGACGATCTGGAGGATGTCGGCCTGGGTCAGCTGCGGGAAGACGACCACGTCGTCGACGCGGTTGAGGAACTCGGGCCGGAAGTGCTGCTTGAGCTCGTCCGAGACCTTGTTCTTCATGCGCTCGTAGTTGGTCTTCTTGTCGCCCGAGGCCGCGAAGCCCAGGTTGAAGCCCTTGGAGATGTCCCGGGTGCCGAGGTTGGTCGTCATGATGATGACCGTGTTCTTGAAGTCCACGACCCGGCCCTGGGAGTCGGTCAGGCGACCGTCCTCCAGGATCTGCAGCAGCGAGTTGAAGATGTCCGGGTGGGCCTTCTCGACCTCGTCGAAGAGGACCACCGAGAACGGCTTGCGCCGCACCTTCTCCGTCAGCTGGCCGCCCTCTTCGTAGCCCACGTATCCAGGGGGCGAACCGAAGAGCCGCGAGACCGTGTGCTTCTCACTGAACTCCGACATGTCGAGGGAGATCAGCGCGTCCTCGTCACCGAAGAGGAACTCCGCGAGGGCCTTGGACAGCTCGGTCTTACCGACACCGGACGGGCCGGCGAAGATGAACGAACCACCGGGACGCTTCGGGTCCTTCAGACCCGCACGCGTACGACGGATCGCCTTCGACAGCGCCTTGACGGCGTCGACCTGGCCGATGACCCGCTTGTGCAGCTCGTCCTCCATGCGCAGCAGACGCGAGGACTCCTCCTCGGTCAGCTTGAAGACCGGGATGCCGGTGGCGGTCGCGAGGACCTCGGCGATCAGCTCGCCGTCGACCTCGGCGACGACGTCCATGTCGCCGGCCTTCCACTCCTTCTCCCGCTTGGCCTTGGCGGCCAGGAGCTGCTTCTCCTTGTCGCGGAGGGAGGCGGCCTTCTCGAAGTCCTGCGAGTCGATCGCGGACTCCTTGTCGCGGCGCACGCCCGCGATCTTCTCGTCGAACTCGCGCAGGTCCGGCGGCGCGGTCATCCGGCGGATGCGCATCCGGGAACCGGCCTCGTCGATCAGGTCGATCGCCTTGTCCGGCAGGAAGCGGTCCGAGATGTACCGGTCGGCCAGGGTGGCGGCCTGAACGAGGGCCTCGTCCGTGATGGAGACACGGTGGTGCGCCTCGTACCGGTCGCGCAGACCCTTGAGGATCTCGATGGTGTGCGGGAGCGAGGGCTCGGCGACCTGGATGGGCTGGAAGCGGCGCTCGAGGGCCGCGTCCTTCTCCAGGTGCTTGCGGTACTCGTCCAGCGTGGTGGCACCGATGGTCTGGAGCTCACCGCGGGCCAGCATCGGCTTCAGGATCGAAGCGGCGTCGATGGCGCCCTCGGCGGCACCCGCACCGACCAGCGTGTGCAGCTCGTCGATGAACAGGATGATGTCGCCGCGGGTGCGGATCTCCTTGAGGACCTTCTTCAGGCGCTCCTCGAAGTCACCGCGGTAGCGGGAGCCGGCGACCAGTGCGCCGAGGTCAAGCGTGTAGAGGTGCTTGTCCTTCAGCGTCTCGGGCACCTCGCCCTTGACGATGGCCTGGGCGAGGCCCTCGACGACGGCGGTCTTGCCGACGCCGGGCTCACCGATCAGGACCGGGTTGTTCTTGGTACGGCGGGACAGCACCTGCATGACCCGCTCGATCTCCTTCTCGCGCCCGATGACCGGGTCGAGCTTGGACTCACGAGCGGCCTGGGTGAGGTTCCGGCCGAACTGGTCGAGGACCAGGGACGTCGAGGGGGTGCCCTCGGCAGGCCCGCCGGCGGTGGCGGTCTCCTTGCCCTGGTAGCCGGAGAGCAGCTGGATGACCTGCTGCCGCACCCGGTTGAGATCAGCACCCAGCTTGACCAGGACCTGGGCGGCGACGCCCTCGCCCTCACGGATCAGGCCGAGCAGGATGTGCTCCGTGCCGATGTAGTTGTGGCCCAGCTGAAGGGCCTCGCGGAGCGACAGCTCCAGGACCTTCTTGGCACGGGGGGTGAAGGGGATGTGCCCGGACGGGGCCTGCTGCCCCTGCCCGATGATCTCCTCCACCTGCTGGCGGACCGCCTCGAGCGAAATCCCGAGGCTCTCAAGGGCCTTGGCGGCGACACCCTCACCCTCGTGGATCAGGCCCAGGAGGATGTGCTCGGTGCCGATGTAGTTGTGGTTGAGCATCCGGGCTTCTTCCTGAGCCAGGACGACAACCCGCCGCGCGCGGTCGGTGAACCTCTCGAACATCGTTAATCGCTCCTCAGAGCGGTCAGGCAGTGGGGGGAACTTCCCCTCCCTGTCCTTCCGCAGCTTAGTCCCGCAAGCGGGGACCGCTCATTCCAACTGCCGACACCGTCCTTGGCCTCCTGACCCCGAACGCCGACATCTGCTCCAACCCGATGGTGCGAGACGATGTTCCCGCAGGCCAGGCAGTTACCCCAGTCGCCAGTACGCCGATGGCGAACGTGAGACGGCCTTTCCTGCGTGTCGCCCCCTCCCACTAGGGATGTCTTACCCGCGCGGACCGACAGTCCATGCCGCACGCCCCCTGTCCCTCCGCTATGGGCGAACAACCTTGCACCACCCCGCGCCCCCGCACGCCCCCTTCTCGGCCACTCTTCGCACACGCCGGTACACCCAACGTAACTCTTGCGCCCTTCGGCGGTTGCACTTGGCATGTCCGGCAGCCACCCCTCTCTCACCACGCCTCTGACCGCGGTCCCGCTCCCCCGTCGGCCGCTCGCCCTGGCCGCCTTCGGCGACGATCCGGTCCGTCGCTGGTACGAGAACGAACTGGGCTGGCCCACGGTGCCCGCGAGCACCGCTGAATCTCCCCTACGACTGCGTCTGGGGCTGCGCTTCGACGTCCTGGACGTTCCGGCCGAGGCCGGACGTGCGGCCCTGCGCCATCTCGCCGGGACCTCTCCGGTGGCGATGCGGGGCGACCGCATGGAAATCCTGGTGGCCGCGGGCAGCACGGAGGAGCTGCCCGGCCTGCTGGACTGGCTGGAATGGGGCACCCTGGCGCTCGACCTACGGGCGATCGGCACGGGCGGCGTGACGCAGGCACCGCGCCCGCCGGTACCCGCGGTGAGCGGAATCGGGGAGGTGCCGTCGGGGCGGCCTACGGGGCCCGGCGAAGACGAACCCCTCGCCCTGCCGGCGCATCCGGAACCGGGCGCCCTGCAGGGGGCCGCCGTGTGGCTGCGGCCCCCCGAGCCTGGGTGCGAGGTCGAGGCCTCGCTGCCGACGTTGTCGGCGCTGGGGGGCGGTGGGGGCGCCCCCGATCTCGTACGCGTCGTGAACACGGTGGCAACGCACTGCCATCGGCTGAGGCTGCGGCGCACTCGGACATAAGCTTTCGCAGGCCCCGGCCGCCGTGGACCTTTCGATCAGGCGTTGGCCTTCTCGTAAGCCTCGCGAATGCTCGCCGGAACTCGTCCGCGGTCATTGACCTCGTAACCGTTCTCCTTTGCCCAGGCACGGATCTGAGCGGTGTCCTGGCTGCCACCGGAAGCGGCCCGCGCCTTTCCGCGCCCGCCCGCGGCTCGGCCTCCGGTGCGGCGACCGCCCTTCACGTAAGGGTCGAGAAGGCCACGGAGCTTGTCCGCATTGGCGGTCGTGAGATCGATCTCGTACGTCTTGCCGTCCAACGCGAACGTGACGGTCTCGTCCGCCTCGCCGCCGTCGATGTCATCGACAAGAAGGACCTGAACCTTCTGTGCCACCGGATTTCCTTTCATCCAATACTTGAGGGCCGGGGGTCCTGCGGCGTCCGCCGTTTCGCCGTCCCCTGTTATATGCAGTACTGCAGTACGTCGGAAAGCAAACCGCTTTTGCTGGGAAAACACAAACCCTCGGGAGAGACCGACAGGGCTCTCCTCGTCCGGAAACGTGCGCGTTTCGGACATAGGGAACCTGGGCAGGGCCGAGCGCCAGAATCCTGGCGATCACAGATGCAGAAGCATCCGGCTGTTGCCCAAGGTGTTCGGTTTCACCCGTTCGAGACCGAGGAACTCCGCCACGCCTTCGTCATAGGAACGCAGTAGCTCGGCGTAGACATCGGTGTCAACGGGTGTCTCACCGATCTCGACGAAGCCGTGCTTGCCGAAGAAGTCCACTTCGAAGGTGAGACAGAAAACGCGACGAACACCGAGCCAGCGGGCCGTCTGCAACAACTTCTCCAGCAACTGATGGCCGACCCCGGCGCCCTTCAGTCCGGGCTTCACGGCGAGAGTGCGCACTTCCGCGAGGTCTTCCCACATCACATGCAGGGCGCCGAAGCCGACCAGCTCGGCGTTGTCGTCGCGCTCGGCGACCCAGAACTCCTGGATGTCCTCGTAAAGCGTCACGGTCGCTTTGTCGAGCAGGATGCGGTCGTGGACGTAGGAGTCGAGGAGCCGACGGATGCCGGCGACATCGCTGGTACGGGCCCGCCGGACGGTGATGGCTTTTGCGGTGACTTCGGGGTTCTCGGCGGAGGGACTCTTCGCGGACATGAGCGGACGCTATCGCCCGCCGCCCCGCGATGCCGAGTCGGGGTTCTCCGCGGTCGGCCCCTGGACCATCCGCACGGCGTCCTGGAGTGCCAGTCGCTGTTCCTCGCTCATCATGCCGAAGAAGGCGACGAGAGCGGCGGCGGGGTTGTCACTCTGGGACCAGGCGTCGTTCATCAGTGCGGCGGCGTACGCGGCCCGTGTGGAGACCGCCTCATATCGATAGGCCCGGCCTTCCGCCTCACGGCGCACCCAGCCCTTCTGATGGAGATTGTCCAAAACGGTCATCACCGTGGTGTAGGCGATGGACCGTTCCTGCTGAAGGTCTTCCAGGACTTCCCGAACGGTGACCGGGCGGTTCCACTTCCACACCCGCGTCATGACCGCGTCTTCGAGTTCTCCCAATGGGCGAGGCACAGCTCGCACAATAGTGGGAGATCCGGCTATCGGCGTGACGGAGGGCCCTTTCAACACCAAACAGCAACAAAAAGGGCGTACGACTCGGAAAGCGCGGTGGCTCGGAGAGTCGTACGCCGACGAGGGCGCCGCGGATCGCTCAGGCGTCGCCCGCGGACCCGGAGGACTGCTTGGCCCCCTGCGCGCGCGCGAGCGCCGCGTCGACGGCCGCGTCCTCCTTGGCCTTGTTGGCCCCGCCCTGGGTCTTCACGATCACCCGGATCAGGCCGATGAAGAACGCGGCCATGACGACCGGGGGAACGAGCGCGGAGACGTAGTCCATGCGTCCAGAGTAGCCAGGCGCACGGGGACAACTCGGGCGGGGTGTGCTCTGTCAGCCCGCGGCCAGGTGCTGTGGCGGGTTCGCCGGGGGCGGGGTCGGTTTGCGGCGGGGGAAGACCTCGCCCGGGGTGGGGATGGGCCGCCGGGAGGGCTGGGGGGCGGGGGCGGGTTTCTCCGCGGGTTTCGCCGGCCGCTGGGCGGGACGCTTCGCCGGCTCCTTGGCGTCCTGGTCCGCGGGACCGCCCCGGGCGGCCTCGGAAGTACCCCTGGAAACACCTCCGGAAAGACCCCCGGGCAGCGCCAGGAGGCGGGTACGGGAGGGGGGGACTACTGGAGCGACCCGGGCACGCCGGGCGGCCGTGGAGCCCGCCAGACGGGCCCGTACGTCCCGTTCGGCCAGCACCTGGCAGCGGCTCAGCAGTGCTGCTGCGGCGGGGTTGCCGCGCAGCGCCCTCAGCGCGGCGAGATCGTCGGGCTCGGGCCGGTACCCGGCACCCAGCGCCTCCTCCAGCAAGGTGAGGTAACCGGCGGCGGTGCCGGGGAGCGCGGCGCGGTACCGGGCGAGGTCGGCCACCAGGAAGGCGCGCAGTCGGGCACCCTCACGTACCGCCTCGTCGAGGGACTCGGCGAGGCGGTGGCAGTCCTTGATGTCCTCGGCCGAGGCGGGGGCGGGGTGAAGGGCGAGGGCGAGAGCGCGGCGGAGCACACGCAGCTCCTCCACGCCGAACGCCATGCCGCCGCGGGATCCGTATGGCGTGGGCATGTGGTGACAGTACGCGCTAATCAGACAAATTCGTCATAGGGGACGGGTGTGGCGTGACCAGGCCACCCACGCGGACGCGCGGCCGGATACCGGGTGGCCTGGTCACCGACGGCGACGTCACATCCGTGACACGTTCCGCTCGTACACCAGCCGCAGCCCCACCAGCGTCAACCAGGGCTCATGCTCGTCGATCACCGACGACTCCCCCAGCACCATCGGCGCCAGTCCACCCGTGGCGATCACCGTCACCTCGTCCGGATCGTCCGCGAGCTCCCGGGCCATCCGGCCCACGACCCCGTCGACCTGCCCGGCGAAGCCGTACACGATGCCGGACTGCATCGCCTCGACCGTGTTCTTGCCGATCACGCTCCGGGGCCGGGCCACCTCGATCTTCCGCAGCTGCGCCCCCTTCACGCCGAGCGCCTCCACGGAGATCTCGATACCGGGCGCGATGACTCCGCCGACGTACTCCCCGCGCGCGGACACCGCGTCGAACGTCGTCGCCGTACCGAAGTCCACGACGATCGCCGGTCCGCCGAACAGCTCGACGGCAGCCACCGCGTTGATGATCCGGTCCGCTCCGACCTCCTTGGGGTTGTCGGTGAGGATCGGCACCCCCGTCTTCACGCCGGGCTCGACCAGCACGGCCGGCACGTCGCCGTAGTACCGCCGCGTCACCTCACGCAGCTCGTGCAGCACGGACGGCACGGTCGCGCAGATCGCGATCCCGTCGATCCCGTCGCCCAGTTCGTCGCCGAGGAGCGGATGCATGCCCATCAGGCCCTGAAGCAGTACCGCCAGCTCGTCCGCCGTCCGGCGCGCGTCCGTGGAGATCCGCCAGTGCTCGACGATGTCCTCGCCGTCGAACAGCCCGAGGACGGTGTGCGTGTTGCCTACGTCGATCGTGAGGAGCATCGCGACTACTCCGCCTCGCGCAGATCGAGGCCGATGTCGAGGATCGGCGAGGAGTGGGTGAGCGCCCCGACGGCGAGGTAGTCGACCCCGGTGTCGGCGTACGCGCGCGCGTTGGCGAGCGTCAGCCGCCCGGAGGCCTCCAGCGCGGCCCGCCCGTGCACGACCGCGACAGCTTCTTCGCACTCCCCGGGCGTGAAGTTGTCCAGCAGGATCAGATCGGCGCCCGCGTCCACGACCTCCCGCAGCTGGTGCAGGGTGTCGACCTCGACCTCGATCGGCACGTCCGGGAAGGCCTCCCGCACGGCCTTGAAGGCCGGCGCGACGCCACCGGCGGCGACCACGTGGTTGTCCTTCACCAGCGCCGCGTCGGACAGCGACATCCGGTGGTTGACCCCGCCCCCGCAGCGCACGGCGAACTTCTCCAGCGACCTGAGCCCCGGAGTCGTCTTCCGGGTGTCACGCACGCGTGCCTTGGTGCCCTCCAGTGCGTCCGCCCACGCGCGCGTGGCGGTCGCGATGCCCGAGAGCCGGCACAGCAGGTTGAGCGCGCTGCGCTCGGCGGTGAGGAGGTCACGCGTGCGGGTGGTGACCGACAGGAGCTTCTGCCCGGCCTCCACCCGGTCGCCGTCCTCCACGTGCCGCTCGACCTCGAACTCGTCCTCGCAGACCACCGAGACGACCGCCTCGGCGACCCGCAGGCCGGCCACGACGCCCGCCTCCCGCGCGACGAAGTCGGCGGTGGCGACGGCGTCCTCGGGGATGGTCGCGACGGTCGTCACGTCCACGCCGTGGTCGAGGTCCTCCTGGATGGCGACGTTGGCGATGTCCTCGACCTCCACGGGGTCGAGTCCGGCGTCGGCCAGGAGCTGCGCGAGCGCGGGGTCGAGCCCGCACTCCAGGTATTCCTCGTCGGTGCCGTCGGAGGCGGCGCCACAGGCGCAGCCGTCGCCGCAGCCGCCGGACGAGGCGAGGGGAAGGTCGTCGGTGCTCACTACTGTCACTGCTCCTGAAGGGGCTGCCGGGTCGGGGGGAAGTCTGCGGTATCCGTGGTGTGTACGGCGAGGGTCCGGTCGGGATTGAGCCGTACGACGATGTGGCGGCGCCATGCCGTGTCGTTCCGGTCGGGTTCGTCCTCGCGCCAGTGGCAGCCGCGCGTCTCCTCGCGCTGCAGGGCGGCGGCGACCAGGACACGGGCCACGCACAGGAGGTTGGTGGCCTCCCAGGTGTCGACGCCGGGCTCGGCCGTCTTGCCGTTCTCGGCGAGGGCGTCGCGGGCGTCGGAATGCAGCTGCTGCAGGAGGCCGGCGGCCTTGGACAGGGACTCGCCCGAGCGCAGCACTCCCGCGCCCTGCGTCATGATCCGTTGGATGGCGAACCTTGCCTCGGGCGCGAGCAGGGGATGCGCGGGCCTCTCGGGCCGCTCTACGGGTGCGGGCACACGCGCGTGGAGCCCGGTGCGGCTCGCCACGATGTCGACGGCGATGCGCTCGGCGTAGACCAGTCCCTCCAGGAGGGAGTTGGAGGCGAGCCGGTTCGCGCCGTGCACGCCGGTGCAGGCGACCTCGCCGCAGGCGTACAGGCCAGGGACGGTCGTACGCCCCTGGGAGTCGGTGCGCACGCCTCCGGAGGCGTAGTGGGCGGCCGGCGCGATCGGGATGGGCTCGGCGACCGGGTCGATGCCGTGGGCACGGCAGGCGGCGAGGATCGTCGGGAAGCGGTGCTCCCACATGTCGGCGCCGAAGTGCCGGGCGTCGAGGAACATGTGCTCGGCGTCCTGCTCCTGCATGCGCCGGGTGATGCCCTTGGCGACGATGTCGCGGGGCGCGAGTTCGGCGAGTTCGTGCTGGCCGACCATGAAGCGCACGCCGTCCGCGTCGACCAGGTGGGCGCCCTCGCCGCGTACCGCCTCGGAGACCAGGGGCTGCTGACCCTCCGCGTCCGCACCCAGGAACAGCACGGTCGGGTGGAACTGCACGAATTCGAGGTCCGAGACCTCCGCACCGGCCCGCAGGGCGAGCGCCACGCCGTCGCCGGTCGAGACGGACGGGTTGGTCGTCGCGGAGAACACCTGGCCCATGCCGCCGGTCGCGAGGACGACCGCGGGGGCGTGCACGGCACCCACGCCGTCGTGCTGGCCCTCGCCCATGACGTGCAGGGTGACGCCCGCCGTCCGGCCGTGCGCGTCCGTCAGCAGGTCGAGCACGAGCGCGTTCTCGATCGTGCGCAGTCCACGCGCGCGTACGGCCTCGACGAGCGCCCGGGAGATCTCCGCGCCGGTGGCGTCACCGCCCGCATGCGCGATCCGGCGGCGGTGGTGGCCGCCCTCGCGGGTGAGCGCCAGGTCGCCCTCCTCGGACTCGTCGAAGTGCGCGCCGGTCGCGATCAGGCGGCGTACGGCGTCGGGTCCCTCGGTGACGAGGATCCGTACGGCCCCCTCGTCGCACAGGCCCGCGCCCGCCACCAGCGTGTCGTCCAGGTGCTGTTCGGGGGTGTCGCCCTCACCGAGGGCCGCGGCGATGCCGCCCTGCGCCCAGCGGGTGGAGCCGTCGTCGAGGCGGGCCTTGGTGACGACGACGGTCCTCAGGCCCTCGGCCTCGCAGCGCAGGGCCGCGGTCAGGCCGGCGACGCCGGAGCCCACGACCACGACGTCCGCGTCGATGGACCACCCGGGCGCGGGTGCGTGCAGTCGTATGCCTGTGCTGGTCACGAGGCGGCTCCGAAGGTCAGGGGGATGTTGTCGATCAGCCGGGTCGTCCCCACCCGGGCGGCGACGGCGAGGACGGCCTCGCCGGTGAAGTCGTCGTCGATCTCGCTGAAGTCGGTCGGGTCGACGAGTGCGAGGTAGTCCAGGGCGAGCGGCGGGTCCTGGCGCGCGGCGTCGTCCAGGATCAGGCGGGCGGCCGCGCGGACGGCCGAGGGCGCACCGGGAAGGGCTTTGGCGACGGCGTGCGCGTCGGCGGCCGCGCGGGACTCGCCGAGGGCGCTCAGCGCCTCGGCACGCGCCTGCGTGGCGGGCACTTCGCGGGCCCGCGCGCGCAACGCCTCCTGTGCCGCGTGCCGGTCGCGGCCCGCGAACAGCGCGCGGGACAGGGCGAGCGCCGTGCGCCGTTCCTGCGGCTTGAGGTAGCGGTTGCGGCTGGACAGGGCCAGGCCGTCGTCCTCGCGCACGGTGGGAACGCCGACGATGTCGACGCCGAAGTTCAGGTCGCGCACCATCCGGCGGATCAGAGCGAGCTGCTGGGCGTCCTTCTGGCCGTAGAGGGCGATGTCGGGGCGGGTGAGGTGCAGCAGCTTGGCGACGACGGTGAGCATGCCGTCGAAATGGCCCGGACGCGAGGCGCCCTCCAGCCGCTCTCCCATCGGGCCCGCGCTGATGCGCACCTGGGGCTCGCCGCCGGGGTAGACCACGTCGACGGAGGGTGCGAAGACGGCGTCCGCGCCGGCGTCCTCGGCGATCTTGAGGTCGGCGTCGAGGGTGCGCGGGTAGCGGTCGAGGTCCTCGCCCGCGCCGAACTGGAGGGGGTTCACGAAAACGGTGACGACGACCTCGCCGTCGGGTCCGGCGATCTCGCGCGCGGTGCGGATGAGGGTGGCGTGGCCCTCGTGCAGGGCGCCCATGGTCATCACGACGGCCCGGCGGCCCACGCGCGCGCGTGCGTGCAGTTCACCGGCGGTGCGCAGCAGGGTCGTGGTCATCGGGCGTCCCCCTCGGAGCCGTTGGTGCCCGTGGCGAGTACCCCGAGGAGGTCCTCGGCGAGCTCCGGCTTCAGCAGTCCGTGGGCGAGCGCCCGGTCGGCGGTCGCACGGGCCATCGCGAGATAGCCCGCGACGGTCTGCGGGGCGTGCCTGCGCAGCTCCGTGACGTGCGCGGCGACCGTGCCGGCGTCCCCGCGCGCGACGGGTCCGGTGAGGGCCGCGTCGCCGGAGCGCAGGGCGTTGTCGAGGGCGGCGCCGAGCAGCGGGCCGAGCATTCGGTCCGGGGCCGCGACACCGGCCGAGCGCAGCAGCTCCATGGCCTGGGCGACCAGGGTGACCAGGTGGTTGGCGCCGAGGGCCAGAGCCGCGTGGTACAGCGGCCGCTTCTCCTCGTCGATCCACTCGGGCTCGCCGCCCATCTCGATGACGAGGGCCTCGGCGGCCAGCCTCAGCTCCTCGGGGGCGGTGACGCCGAAGGAGCAGCCCGCCAGGCGCTGGACGTCCACAGGAGTGCCGGTGAAGGTCATCGCCGGGTGCAGGGCCAGCGGCAGCGCGCCCGCGCGCAGGGCGGGGTCCAGGACCTTCGCGCCGTACCGCCCGGAGGTGTGCACGAGCAGCTGCCCCGGCCGCACGGCACCGGTCTCGGCGAGCCCCTCGACGAGACCGGGCAGGGTGTCGTCGGGGACGGTCAGCAGCACCAGGTCGGCGCGCTGCAGGACGTCCTCGGGGGTGACGAGCGGGACGTCCGGGAGCATCAGCGCGGCCCGCCGCCGGGAGGCGTCGGAGACCCCGGAGACGGCCACCGGCCGGTGCCCGGCGAGTTGGAGGGACGCGGCGAGCGTCGGTCCCACCCGGCCGGCGCCGACGACGCCGACGGTGAGCCGCGCGGGGCGGTCCTTGTTGTCTGGCTGTTGGGCTGTACTCACGCGACGGCGGCCTTCCCGTTCCAGTCCGCATCTGGGTACCGGACGATTTCTCGTCATGTTAACGCGATCGGTTCGAGGGGTGTCCGGTTGTCCACAGGCTGTGGGTTTCCGTGCGGGCCTGGGAGCGCGGAAATCCGTGTGCCCGCGCCCGGGGCGCACGAGATGATCCGGGCATGAGTGACACAGCGGAGCAGAGCGCGGGGCAGGCGGCGGACGAGGCACCACCGGAGCAGCTCACGGAGGCGGAACGGCTTCTGCGCCGCCGCGCACGGCGCATCAGCGCGTACCGGAGCGCGAAGCGCACCCTGGCCCGCCTGGGGTTGCTCGCACCCCTCCGCGAGCGCCTGTCGCTGCTCGACGGGGCGGACACGCTCTACGACCTGGACGAGCCGTCCGACCTCTACGGGAACGGCATCGTCGAGGCCCTGGAGGAGAAGGTCGCAGGACTCCTCGGCAAGGAGGCCGCCGCCTTCTTCCCGACCGGCACGATGGCCCAGCAGGTGGCACTGCGCTGCTGGGCGGGCCGCACCGGCAACCCCACTGTCGCCCTGCACCCCCTGGCCCACCCCGAGGTGCACGAGCGCGACGCCTTCCGGGAGGTCTCCGGTCTGCGCCCGGTCCATGTGACGAGCGAGCCGCGGCAGCCCACGGCCGACGAGATACGCGGCTTCGAGGAGCCCTTCGGGGCGCTGATGCTGGAACTGCCCCTCAGGGACGCCGGATTCCTGCTGCCCACCTGGGAGGAGCTCACCGAGGTCGTGGAGGCGGCTCGCGAGCGCGACGCCGTGGTGCACTTCGACGGGGCGCGCCTGTGGGAGACCACCGTCCACTTCGGCCGCCCCCTGGCCGAGATCGCGGACCTCGCGGACAGCGTGTACGTGTCGTTCTACAAGTCCCTCCAAGCCTTCGGCGGGGCCGCGCTCGCCGGCCCGAAGACCCTGATCGACGAGGCGAAGACCTGGCGGCACCGGTACGGCGGCGCGGTCTTCCAGCAGTTCCCGACCGTCCTGTCGGCCCTCGCCGGACTGGAACACGAACTGCCCAGGCTGCCCGAGTACGTCACCCACGCGCGCGTGGTGGCCGCCGCGCTGCGCGAGGGGCTCTCGGAGGCCGGGATGCCGTGGGCGCGGGTCCACCCCGAGGCGCCGCACACCTTCGACTTCCAGCTCTGGCTGCCGTACGGCGTCGACGAGCTCTCCGAGGCGGCGATCCGGCAGTCGGAGGAGACGGGGACGGCCCTGTTCATCAACCCCTGGGACGAGAAGGGCCCCGGCCTGTCCATGACCGAGGTCAACGTCCGCGGCGCGGCCCTGGAGTGGACGGCGGCGGACGTGCGGACGGCGGCCGCGGACTTCGTCGCCCGGCTGAGGGAGGTCAGCGGATAGCGGGTCGGCGGCTGGGGCGGCGCGTCCCGCATCCGCCCCTGGGCCGGCCGCTCCGCCGGCGCCGCCAGGAACCGCCGGTGTTCGCGCAGTTGGCGCACGACCCGCACGTCCTGGGTGCCGGGCGCCGGCGGGACGGGGCTGCCGAGGTGCCGGGCGCGGTACGTGTCGAGAAGGTGCTGCTGGGTGACGCTCATGACCCCAGGCTGCGCCGCCGCGGGAGCCGCGTCGCGTCGGTTGACGGCCGCCGTCAATCGGGGACGGCGTTGTCAGTGGCGGGGTGCACCATGACGTCATGAGCGTGCGCATCGACATCGCGGGGCTGCGGCCGGAGAGGGTGGCCGTCGTGCCCTCGCCCCTGGCCGAGCTCGGCATGGCGCTGCACGCGCTGGCCGAGCCGGGGCACCATCCGGGGCTGCAGGCCTGGGTGACCGGCGTGACCGCCCGGCTCGACCCGCATCTGGCCGACCGGATGTGCGAGGCGGACTTCCTGTGGCGGACGACGTTCTCGGACCTGTTCATGCCCTTCGCCGGCATCACGGGCCGGACCACGCTCCCCGGGGCCTCCATCGCCGAGGATCTGGACCTGCTCGACAAGCTGACGGACGAGCAGTTCGTGGACGCGGCCCTGGAGTTCACCTGCGCGATGCCGTATTCCTCGCAGGGCCCGAGTGTGCTCTCCGACAGCGCGTTGCACCGGCGTGCCCTGGAGCTGGCCGCGTCCCGCGGACCCCAACAGGTGCGGTTCGCCGAGCGGCTGCTGGGCGACCCGCCGCGGATCCGGGCCTGGTTCCGGCAGTTCGTGGAGGACTGCGACGAGGCGTTCTTCGCGGACACCTGGTCGCGGCTGCGCCACCAGCTCGCGGCGGACGCCCGCCACAAGACGGACCTGCTGCGCCGCAAGGGCCTCGCGGAGGCGCTCACCGCGGTGTCGCCGGCGGTCACGCTCGACGAGGCGGAGGGCCGCATCACGGTCGACAAGCTGGGCATCGGACGCAGCGCCACGGCGGAGGGCGGTCTGCTGCTGATCCCCACGAGCCTGGGCTGGCCGCACCTGAGCGTCCTGCACCGGTACGGCTGGCAGCCCGCCCTGCACTACCCCGTCGGCTCCCCCGAGCTCGCCTGCCCGCCCTCGGTCGAGCAGCTGGCCCTGCGGCTGACCGCACTCTCCCACCCCGTCCGGATGCGACTGTGCCGCCATCTGGCCCGCAGCGCCCGCACCACGAGCGAGCTCGCCCAGGTGCACGGCATGACCGCCCCGGAGATATCCCGGCACCTGAGCGTCCTGAAGAAGGCGGGCCTGATCACCACCCGCCGTCGCGGCCGGTACGTCCTGCACCAGCTGGACGTCACCGTGGTGGCGCGGCTCGGCAGCGACTTCCTCGAAGGGATATTGAGGTAGCCCCCGGCCGAGCCGTGGCTCAGCCGTGCCCGCCCGCGCGCACCAGCCCCGTTTCGTAGGCGAGGACCACCACCTGCACCCGGTCCCTGAGGCCCAGCTTGGTCAGGATGCGGCCGACATGGGTCTTCACCGTCGCCTCGGACAGCACCAGCCGGGCCGCGATCTCGCCGTTGGAGAGCCCCTGTGCGACCAGCACCATGACCTCGCGCTCGCGGCCGGTGAGCCGCTCCAGCTCCTTGTGCTGGGGCTCCTTGCCGGTGGCGGGCAGCATGGGCGCGAACCGGTCGAGCAGGCGCCGGGTCGTCGAGGGGGCGACCACGGCGTCGCCGCTGTGCACGGAGCGGATCGCGGTGAGCAGCTCGCCGGGCGGCACGTCCTTGAGCATGAAGCCGGAGGCCCCCGCCTTCAGCCCGGAGAAGGCGTACTCGTCCAGGTCGAAGGTGGTCAGGATCAGCACCTTCGGCGGTTCGGGCTCCGAGCAGATGCGGCGGGTGGCCTCGACACCGTCGAGCTTCGGCATGCGCACGTCCATCAGGACGACGTCCACGGCGGTCGAGCGCAGCACCTGGAGCGCCTCCACCCCGTCCCCCGCCTCCGCGACGACCTCCATGTCCGGCTGGGCTGCGAGCACCATCCGGAACCCGGTGCGCAGCAGCACCTGGTCATCGACGAGCATCACGCGGATCGTCATCGGTCCTCTTCCGTTTCCTCGGGGTCGTACGGCAGGTCGCCAGGGGGCGTGACAGGTGTCAACAGGGGGCGTGCGTCGGCGTCAATGCGCTGGTTTGAGCGGCAGCAGCGCACTGATGCGGAATCCTCCGCCGGGGCGGGGACCCGCGTCCAGGGTGCCGCCGACCATACCGACGCGCTCGCGCATGCCGATCAGGCCGTGGCCCGCACCGTCGGCGCCGCCCTCCTCGTACAGCTCGTGCGGAGCGCCCTTGCCGTCGTCCTCGACGAGCAGGCCGAGGCCGTCGTCGAAGTAGACCAGGCGCACGCTCGCGCCCGCGTTCGGGCCGCCGTGTTTGCGCGTGTTGGTGAGCGCCTCCTGCACGATGCGGTACGCCGTGAGCTCGACGCCGCTGGGCAGCTGGCGCGGCGTGCCCTCGATCTTGAAGTCGACGGGGAGGCCGGATCCGCGGCACTGCTCGACGAGGTCCTCGATCTGCTCGACGTCGGGCTGCGGGACGTACTCGCCGCCCTCCTGGTGCTCGCCGGTGCGCAGCACGCCCAGCAGGCGGCGCATCTCGGCGAGCGCCTGGCGGCCGGTGGAGGAGATGGTCTCCAGTGCCTTCTTGGCCTGGTCGGGCGCGGCGTCGAGGACATAGGCGGCACCGTCGGCCTGGACGACCATGACGGACACGTTGTGAGCGACGACATCGTGCAGCTCGCGGGCGATCCTGGCGCGCTCGGCGGCGACGGCGACCTTCGCCTGCGCCTCGCGCTCCTTCTCCAGGCGCGCGTTGCGCTCCTCCAGCTGCGCGAAGTACGCGCGCCGGGTGCGGATCGAGTCGCCGAGCACCCAGGCCAGGGCGAACGGCACGGTCTGAAAGATCATGATCGCGACATTGCCGAGGACGCCGGAGTGCTCGTTCGGCCAGCGCAGCTGCGCGACGGGGGCCGCGCACAGGCCGATCGTCAGCGCCAGCCGGGAGGCCCAGCGAGCGCCCGTGGCGGCCACCGTGTAGACGATCACCAGGAAGGCGAAGTCGGCGCTCGTGGTCTCCACGTCCAGCGCGAGCTGCACCACGCCGAGCCCGACGGCCAGCAGCAGCATGCGCTCCGGCATGCGCCTGCGCAGCGCTATCACCAGGCACAACAGCAGGACGATCGGCACGATCGCCCACGGGGACTCGGTCCCCTGGGACTCCCCACGGGCGGTTTCGCTCGCGAGCGAGATCCCGAACAGGAAGACGGCCCAGAAGACGTCCACCCCTGTCGGGTGCCTGCGGAGGAAGTCATAGAGGCGCTGCACGTAACCCAGCGTAGGGAAGCGTGATGTGTGCAGGGGTCAACCGGAGGACCGATCCGTACCGCCCGCGCGTACTCCCCAAGGTGGAGGCCCCCTTCCCCCGTGCGCCTAGCCTGACGGCGTGACCGATGACACGACGGCCGGGCCGACAGGCGACTGGAGCGGCTGGCGGGCCGCCACCGAGGCCGCCCTCTACGGCCCTGACGGCTTCTACCTCAGGCCGGAGGGCCCGGCCGGGCACTTCCGTACGTCCGTGCACGCCTCGCCGTTGTTCGCCGAGGCCGTGGCCCGGCTGCTGTGCCGCATCGACGAGGCGCTCGGGCGGCCCGCACGGCTCGACTTCGTCGACATGGCCGCGGGGCGGGGCGAGTTGGCCACCGGCGTCCTCACCGCCCTGCCCGCCGACGTGGCCGCCCGCACGCGCGCGTACGCCGTCGAGATCGCCGACCGCCCCGAGGCCCTCGATCACCGGATCGAGTGGCTGACCGGGCCACCGAAGAACATCACCGGGCTGCTGTTCGCCAACGAATGGCTGGACAACGTACCCGTGGAGATCGCCGAGACGGACGCCTCGGGCGTCCCACGACAGGTGCTCGTACGACGGGACGGTCGCGAGCGTCTCGGGGAACCGGTCGCCGGGGCGGACGCCGAGTGGCTGGACCGGTGGTGGCCGCTGCCGCCCGAGGAGGGGCTGCGGGCCGAGATCGGTCTGCCCCGGGACGAGGCGTGGGCGTCGGTGGTCGCCGCGGTGGAGGGAGGGCTCGCGGTCGCCGTCGACTACGCGCACACGGCATCCTCACGCCCCCTGTTCGGGACACTCACCGGTTTCCGTGAAGGGCGCGAGACGGCCCCCGTACCGGACGGGTCGTGCGACCTCACGGCCCATGTGGCGCTGGACGCGTGCGCGCTCCCCGGAGGGCGCGTGCTCACCCAACGCGATGCGCTGCGCGCCCTGGGCATCGCGGGCGCACGCCCCCCGCTCACGCTCGCGTCCACGCGGCCCACGGAGTACGTACGCGCCCTCGCGCGTGCCGGAGAGGCCGCCGAGCTCACCGCGGCGGGCGGCCTCGGCGACTTCGGCTGGCTGCTCCAGCCCGTGGGCCTGTCCGTCGGAATTCCGGACGCGCCCCTCGACGGGCCGCTCGCCGGCCTACTTGTCGATGTCCCCGACCACGAAGAACAGTGATCCCAGGATCGCCACCATGTCCGCGACCAGCGTGCCCGGCAACAGCTCGACCAGGGCCTGGATGTTGTTGTACGAGGCCGAGCGCAGCTTCAGCCGGTACGGGGTCTTCTCGCCCTTGCTGACGAGGTAGTAGCCGTTGATGCCGAGCGGGTTCTCGGTCCACGCGTACGTGTGCCCCTCGGGCGCCTTCAGGACCTTGGGGAGCCGCTGGTTGATCGGTCCGGGCGGCAGCTCGGCGAGCCGGTCCAGGCAGGCGTCGGCGAGGTCGAGGGCGTTGTGGGTCTGCTCCAGGAGGACCTCGAAGCGGGCGAGGCAGTCGCCCTCCTCGCGTGTGACCACCTTCAGCGTGTCCTGGAGCTCTCCGTAGCCGAGGTACGGCTCGTCGCGGCGCAGGTCGAAGTCGACGCCCGAGGCACGCGCGATGGGCCCGCTGACGCCGTACGCGTGGACGGCCTCGGGCGCGAGGACGCCCACGTCCCGGGTGCGGCCCCGGAAGATCTCGTTGCCGAGCACCAGGTCGTCGAAGCGGTCCATGCGCGAGCGCACGGCGGAGACGGCGGCACGCGCGCGCGTGGACCAGCCGGCCGGCAGGTCCTCCTTGAGGCCGCCGACGCGGTTGAACATGTAGTGCATCCGGCCGCCGGAGACCTCCTCCATGACGTTCTGGAGGACTTCCCGCTCCCGGAACGCATAGAAGACCGGGGTGATGCCGCCGAGCTCCAGCGGGTACGAGCCCAGGAACATCAGGTGGTTCAGCACCCGGTTGAGCTCGGCGAGCAGCGTGCGCGTCCACACCGCGCGCGTGGGGACCTCCATGCCGAGCATCCGCTCCACGGCGAGGACCACGCCCAGCTCGTTGGAGAAGGCCGACAGCCAGTCGTGGCGGTTGGCGAGCATGATGATCTGGCGGTAGTCGCGCGCCTCGAAGAGCTTCTCCGCGCCGCGGTGCATATAGCCGATCACCGGCTCCGCGCTCATGATGCGCTCGCCGTCCAGGACGAGCCTCAGGCGCAGCACACCATGGGTGGACGGGTGCTGCGGTCCGATGTTGAGCACCATGTCGGTGCTCTCCGCGGCGCCGCCGATGCCGACCGTGGTCTCCGTCGTAGGAGTCATGGACACAGTCTCTCCTACGTACGCTGGCCCCATGGAGACGGGGAGCGGGCAGAACACTGAGGTCGCGGGCGACGAACCGGTGTGGACCGGGCTGCCGCCGGGGCTGCTGCGGATGCGACGGCTGTTGCTGGTGGTGTGGCTGGGACTGCTCGCCGTCGCCATGGGGCTGCTGCTCGGGCTGCTGTGCGGGCCGGCGTGGGCGGCCTTCGCGCTGCTCCCGCTCGCCCTCATCTGCTGGGGGTGGGTGATGATCGGCCGCAACTGGCGCTCCTGGCGCTACGCCGAGCGCGCCGACGACCTGCTGATCAGCCGGGGCGTGCTGTGGCGCGAGGAGACCGTCGTACCGTACGGCCGCATGCAGCTGGTCGAGGTCACCTCCGGGCCGGTGGAGCGGCACTTCGGGCTGGCCAGCGTCCAGCTGCACACGGCGGCCGCGGCGACCGACGCTGCCATCCCCGGCCTCGACCCGGCCGAGGCGGAGCGGCTGCGCGACCGGCTCACCGAACTCGGCGAGGCCCGATCGGCGGGCCTGTGACGACTCCGGGCGTCGACGACGCCGTACAGGAGAAGCCGGAGAAAGAACCCGTCACCGAGCGGCGGCTGCATCCCATAACGCCCCTCAGGCGGGCGTGGGCGCCGGTCGCCGTCGTCATCGGGTGGGCCGTGCACGACCCCGACCAGACGCAGCGCCAGTTGACCCGGCTGACGACCACCACGCTGCTGATCGCGCTCGCCGTCGTCGTCCCGGCCGCCGCCCTGTACGGCTTTCTCACCTGGTGGTTCACCCACTTCGCGGTGACCGACACGGAACTGCGCATCCGGACCGGGCTGTTGTTCCGGCGTACCGCGCACATCCGGCTCGAGCGGATCCAGGCGATCGACGTCACCCAGCCGCTCCTCGCGCGCGTGGCGGGCGTCGCGAAGCTCAGGCTCGATGTCGTGGGCACCGACAAGAAGGACGAACTGGCCTTCCTCGGGGAGCGCGAGGCTCGGGCTCTGCGCGCGGAACTCCTCGCGCGCGCCGCCGGGTTCGCTCCCGAGACCGCGCACGAGGTGGGTGAGGCTCCGGCGCGCGAGCTGCTGCACACGCCCCCGCGCGATCTCGCGCTCTCTCTCGTGCTGACGGGCGCCACCTGGGGCAGCCTGGTCGCCGCCCTCGTCGTACCGCCGCTGCTGTGGATGGCCACCCACAGCGTCTGGACGGTCCTCGCAACCGCCCTGCCGCTGCTCGGCGCGGCGGGGGCGAGCAGCGTGGGGCGGTTCGTCAGCGAGTACGACTGGACGGTCGGCGAGTCCCCGGACGGGCTGCGCATCGACCACGGGCTCCTGGACCGCAGCCACGAGACGGTGCCGCCGGGGCGGGTGCAGACCGTACGGATCGTGGAGCCGCTGCTGTGGCGGCGGCGCGGCTGGGTCCGGGTCGAACTGGACGTGGCCGGTTCGTCCAACTCCGTGCTGGTGCCGGTCGCTCCCCGCGAGGTCGCCGAGGCGGTCGTCGCGCGTGTGCTGCCCGGTGTGACCGTGCCGCCGCTGTCGGCGCTGGTGCGGCCCCCGCGGCGGGCCGGCCGGTGCGTGCCCGTGTGGTGGCGCGGCTACGGACTCGCCGTCACCGACTCGGTGTTCGCGGCACGCCAGGGGCTGCTGCGGCGGACCTTGGCGCTCGTCCCGCACGCCAAGGTCCAGAGCGTGCGGCTCACGCAAGGGCCCTGGGAGCGGCTGTGGCGGGTCGCCGACGTCCATGTGGACACGGGAGCGAACAAGACCGTCACGGCCCGCCTGAGGGACGCCCAGGAGGCCGCGGAGCTGCTCAAGGCGCAGGCGGAGAGGTCGCGGACGGGACGGAAAGGGGCACGGCCCGACCGCTGGATGGTCTGACCGTGCCCCTGGTGAGCACCTGTACGTCCGTCAGGAGACCGCGCTGCGCAGTCCCTTCAGGTCGATCTGTTCCGTCTCGTCGTGGGCCGTCAGGTCGATGACCTGGCCGACGCCACGCGACTCCTCGTCGGCCGGCTTGAACTCCGCCTCCGACTCGGCCTTGTGCAGGGCGAGGGCCTCCTGGCCGACGACGTCGGCGAGGTCCTCGTTCTGCACGGCCTCCAGGGCGTCCCGCGAGGTACCCGCCTTCGTACCGAAGAAGTCGAACCCGCCCTCGATCCGCGGGCGCCGCGCGGGAGCCGCGGGCACGACCGCGACCGCGGTCGGCGCGATGAAGTGCCCGGCGGGCCGCTGCTGCGGCTGGGCGGCTCTGCCCGTGGTGGTGGCGGCCGCGTGCTCATGCCCGTCGGCCGCCTCGGGCTTCCCCTGCGCCTCGTCCTCCTGCGCGGCCTCCGCCTCGGTGCCGACGGTGTCCGCCGCGCCGGAAGCCGCGTTCACCGGCTGGCCTTTGGAGCCGGCCTTGACCTTGGGATCGGGCTTGGGCCCGCTCTTCGCGGCACCCTTGGGCTCCGCTTTGGCCTTGGTCCCGGCCTTGGTCCCGGCCTTGGGCTCCGGCTCGTCCTCCGGCTCGGCCTTCGTCTTGGTGGCCCCGTCGCCGTCCGCGTCGAGCCGCTTCAGCGCCGCGCTCGCCCGCAGGAACAGCCGGGACCCCTCCGGAGAGAAGATCGCGGGCCGCTCCGGAGTCTCCTCCGAGGCCTCCGAAGCCTCGGAGACGTCGGTCTCCACCTCGGTCTCCACCTCGACCGCGGCCTCGGACTCGTCCTCGGCAGCCACCGCCACGGCCTCCGCGTCGGCCTGCGCCGCCGGCAGCGCACGCGCCGGGGCGGCCTCTATCTCCAGCAGCCGGCGCCCCTCCAGGGCGCTCGCCCGCTCGGTCTCCGCCGTGGCGTACCGCCGCAGCAGTGCCGCGTGTTCGTTGCGCAGCCCCGCCAGCTCCGTCCGCTTCGCCCGCAGCCGCTGCTCCAGCTTGACGCGCAGCTCGCGCGACTCCTCGAGATCGGTCTCGAGTTCGGCGACCCGCTCCTCGTGCCGCCACTCGTCGCCGGCACGCGCGCGCGTGAGATCCGCGACCTGCTTGCCCGCCTGCGCGTCCCAACGGCGCATGACGGCCGCCCCCACGACCGCGACCGCCGCGGCGAACGCGGCTATCACGCGCAGCACGGCCTCTTGCGAGAACACCCAGGGGCCGAAGGCACAGATGAGGGAGACGCCAGCGATCGCCGACGGAGGCAGCAGCCTGTGCAAGGGCGGGGAATGGCGGTGACGTCCACGTGGCATGGCCAGAAACTTACCGCGCGTAGGCGAATCGTGGTGCCCCGCCCCGTAAAAACACAGCCACCCCGTTGCGTTCACACGACATCGTGAATCGGAACGGTTGCCGAATTCGGCGTATTGATCACTCATCGCTCACTCAGCCGCTCGCTGACCCACTGCAAGGTCGCCGGGATCTCCCGTCGCCAGGTGTTGAAGTTGTGCCCGCCGCTTTCCAGGATGATCGACGAGATCCGTGTCGTTTCCGTCGCCTTCACCCGCTCTATGAACTTCAGAGTGTCCTTGTAGTTCGCCTCGCCCACCTTGCTGCTGCTGACGAGCAGTGAGGTGTCGGGCGCGGGCAGGTGTTTGAGGCACCACCACAGGTTCGCGCGGTCGCGCAGCGCCTTGTCGCCCTGGAAGAGATCGCCCGTGGTGGGGTCGACGGGAGCGTTGTAGTACGGGGACAGCCCCGCCCCCGCGGCGTACACCTTGGGATGGTGCATGGCGAGCTTCAGCGCGCAGTAGCCGCCCGTGGAGTCGCCGATGATCCCCCAACTTCCCGGTTTCCTTCCCACCCGGTAGTGCGCCGTCACCGCTTCCGGCAGGTCCTTCGCGAAGAACGACTCGGTCTGCGGACCGTCCGGAACGTCCGCGCACTCGGTGTCACGCGGCGGTGCCACCGTCGGCCGCAGCATCACCAGGATCATCGGCCGCATACGGCCGTCCTTCGTCAGTTCAAGAGCCGTGCGCGGATAGTGGAGTTTGTCCACCAGCGCTCGGGCGGTGCCCGGATAACCGGTGAGCACGACGGCCGCGGGGAAGGTACGCGCGCGATAGCGCTCCTGGAAATACTCCGGCGGCAGATAGACGTACGCGGGGCTGGCGATGTGTGACGTGGGGCCGACGATGTCGACCTTCTGAACCTGCCCGACCGACGACGGCTGAAAGCCGCCCCTTCCGGGCACGTCCCCGATCTCGGTCACCCTCAGGGGCCCGCGCGAACGGTCCGCCGGGGTGTGGTCGACCACCACGCCCTGGCCGGTCTCCCGGCCGAACAGGTCGGCCCAGGAGGCGTAGAACCCGTAAGCGTGGTTGGCGGCGAGTCCCACCGACACGAAGAGCGAGAGCTGTGTAGCGAGCAGCAGCCCGATACGGCCGCTGACGGGCCGCCAGCCACGCCGCGCCAGACGCGGCCAGAACCACACCGTGACGGCGAACAGCGCCACGGCGGCCAGGACCGCCAGCACCAGCGTGTTGTTGCTCGTGAGACCCATTGCTTGCTTTCGCTTTCCTCGGCCTTTGAAACGGCTTTGAGGAGATGAGTGAACCTCTCCTCACGAGACACCGTCCTAGAGGGCGCAATGTCGCCGGATGCCCGAATCGGGGCTCCGGATCCAGAGTCACTCGCAGAACCATGGGATGCGATGTCTGTCAGGACAGATGAGGAAATGTCGGGCGGGGTTCCGATCCGATCAACACGGCTGCGGCGTGCACTGCACGGCCCGCGCCCCGAGGCCGTCCCCGTCCTCGTCGCCAGAGCCTGCGCCCTCGTAGGTCTTCTGGACATCGCCGCCGGCGTCTTTCCACGCTTCCGGCACAGCCGTATGCACACCATGGCCGAGGTACTGCCCGGCGCGCTCGGCCCGTTCGCGGCCGCGCTCTCGCTCAGCACCGGCGTGCTGTTGCTGCTGCTCGCCCACGGCCTCAGGCGCCGCAAGCGCCGGGCCTGGCGGGCGGCCGTGGCACTGCTGCCGGCGGGCGCGCTGGCGCAGTTCACGTACCGTCACTCACTCGTCGGGGCGGCCATCTCGCTCGCCCTGCTCGCGCCGCTGCTGCGCCACCGCGACCAGTTCAGGGCACTGCCCGACCCGCGCAGCCGCTGGCGCGCACTCGCCAACTTCGTCCTCATGGGCGCCGGTTCCCTCGCGCTCGGGCTGATCATCGTCAGCGCCCACCCGAACCGCATGGTCGGAAACCCGAGTCTGGCCGATCGCATCACGCACGTCCTGTACGGCCTCTTCGGCTTCGAGGGCCCCGTCGACTACCAGGGCGACACCTCGTGGACCGTCGGCGCCTCCCTGGGCGCCCTGGGCCTGCTCACGGCGATCACCACGATCTACCTCGCCTTCCGCCCCGAGCACCCGGCCGCCCACCTCACGGAAGAGGACGAGAGCCGTCTGCGGGCCCTGCTGGCCAAGCACGGCGGCCGTGACTCCCTCGGTCACTTCGCGCTGCGCCGCGACAAGGCCGTCGTCTTCTCCCCCAGTGGCAAGGCGGCCGTGACCTACCGCGTCGTCTCCGGCGTGATGCTCGCCAGCGGCGACCCGATCGGCGACGTCGAGGCCTGGCCGGGCGCGATCGAGCGCTTCATGGACGAGGCCCAGGCGCACTCCTGGACACCCGCCGTCATGGGCTGTTCGGAGACCGGCGGCGAGGTGTGGACCCGCGAGACCGGCCTGGACGCGCTCGAACTGGGCGACGAGGCGGTGGTGGACGTCGCGGATTTCTCGCTCGCCGGCCGCGCGATGCGCAATGTGCGCCAGATGGTCAAGCGCATCGAGCGGGCCGGTTACGAGACCCGGGTACGGCGCGTCCGTGACGTCGGGGAGACCGAGCTGGAGCGGATCCGGCAGGCTTCCGAGGACTGGCGCGGCACCGACACCGAGCGCGGCTTCTCCATGGCCCTGGGCCGCATCGGCGACCTCGCCGACGGCGACTGCCTCATCGCCACCGCCCACAAGGCCGACGACCAGCCCGGTCCCTACGGCGATCTCAAGGCGATCCTGCACTTCGTACCGTGGGGCACGGACGGCGTCTCCCTGGACCTGATGCGGCGGGACCGCTCGGCGGACCCCGGCATGAACGAACTGCTGATCGTGGCCGCCCTCCAGGCGGCCCCGAAACTCGACATCACGCGCGTGTCACTCAACTTCGCGATGTTCCGCGCGGCGCTGGCACGCGGCGAGAAGATCGGCGCGGGGCCGGTGCTGCGCGCCTGGCGGGGCCTGCTGGTCTTCCTGTCCCGCTGGTTCCAGATCGAGTCCCTGTACAAGTTCAACGCCAAGTTCCAGCCCCGCTGGGAACCCCGTTTCGTCGTCTACCGGGCCTCCGGCGACCTCCCGCGCATCGGCTTCGCCGCCATGCAGGCGGAGGGCTTCGTCAACCTCGCCCTCCCGTTGCCGCGCTTCCTGCGCCGCCGCTCGCACACCGCACGCGCGTGTGCCCACGCGGTCGCGGAGCGGGACGTCAGAGCGGCCTGAGCCACGGGCCGCGCGGTCCCGCCGCTCCACGCTGGGCCTAGGCTGAACGCATGAGCAAGCAGAGCGGACGCGGGCGCGTCGCCGGGCTTCCGGAATGGGACCGCTGCGCGGTCATGGGAGTCGTGAACGTCACCCCCGACTCCTTCTCCGACGGCGGCCGCTGGTTCGACACGACGGCTGCCGTCAAGCACGGGCTCGCCCTCGTCGAGGAGGGCGCCGACCTCGTCGACGTCGGCGGCGAGTCCACCCGTCCCGGAGCCACCCGGGTGGATGAGGACGAGGAACTCCGACGCGTCATCCCCGTCGTCCGCGGTCTCGCCTCCGAAGGCGTCACCGTCTCGGTCGACACCATGCGCGCCTCCGTCGCCGAACAGGCCCTCGTCGCCGGCGCGGCCCTCGTCAACGACGTCAGCGGCGGTCTCGCCGACCCCGCGATGATCCCGGTCGTCGCCGACGCGGGCGCCCCCTTCGTCGTCATGCACTGGCGCGGTTTCCTGGAAGGCGGCAACGTCAAGGGCGTCTACGCCGACGTCGTCGCCGAGGTGGTCGACGAGCTCCACGCGCGTGTGGACGCCGTCCTCGCGGGCGGCATCTCTGCCGACCGGGTCGTCGTCGACCCGGGCCTCGGCTTCTCCAAGGATGCCGAGCACGACCTGGTCCTCCTCTCCCACCTCGACCGCCTCCTCGGCCTCGGCCACCCCCTCCTCGTCGCCGCCTCCCGCAAGCGGTTCCTCGGCCGTGTCCTCGCCGGTCCGGAAGGCGCCCCGCCGCCCGCGCGCGAGCGCGACGCCGCCACGGCCGCCGTCTCCGCCCTCGCGGCGCACGCCGGCGCGTGGGCGGTGCGCGTGCACGAGGTGCGCGCGACGGCGGACGCGGTACGGGTCGCCCGCGCCGTGGAAGGAGCCCGGTGAGCGCCCCCCACACCGACGTGGAACAGGTGGAAGCCGCCAACACCGCCTTCTACGAGGCGCTGGAGCGCGGTGACTTCGAGGAGCTGTCCTCGTTCTGGCTCACCCCTGCGGACCTGGGCGTCGACGAGGAGTACCACGACCCGGCCGACGTCGGCGTGGTCTCCTGCGTGCACCCCGGCTGGCCCGTGCTGACCGGCCGTGGCGAAGTCCTCAGGTCGTACGCGTTGATCATGGCGAACACGGACTACATCCAGTTCTTCCTCACGGACGTGCACGTCTCGGTGACCGGCGACACCGCCCTGGTGACGTGCACCGAGAACATCCTCAGCGGCGGCCCGGCCCCCGAGGGCGGCGAGGAGCTCGGACCCCTCGTCGGCCAGCTGGTGGTCGCCACGAACGTGTTCCGCCGTACCCCCGAAGGCTGGAAGATGTGGTCCCATCACGCCTCTCCGGTGCTGGCCGAGAACGACGAGGACGAGGACGGGGAAGCCCCTTCCTGACCCATCGGGACCAAGAAGTGGTTGGAATCACGAACCCCTGGGTATGGGCGGCTACCAACCCTTGAGCCGCCGGGTTCCCCAGGGGAAACACACGGTGAAACCTCCGGACCCCGGCAACGGCGCGCGCTCCTGTGGCCCGGCCGTGTCAGTGCTCGCAGGTAGATTCGTTCGAGGCCGGTGTACCGCCCGCACGCGGTACGGACCGGCCGTCACCGACGATTGCAGGAGTGATTCGCGTGGATCGTGTCGCGCTGCGCGGCCTGAAGGCCCGCGGGCACCACGGTGTGTTCCCCAAGGAGCGCGAGGAGGGTCAGACCTTCATCGTGGACATCGTCCTGGGACTGGACACCCGGCCGGCCGCCGCCGATGACGACCTGACGAAGACCGTGCACTACGGCATCGTGGCGGAGGAGGTCGTGGCCGTCGTCGAGGGCGAACCCGTCAACCTCATCGAGACGCTCGCCGAGCGCATCGCCCAGGCCTGTCTGAAGCACGAGGGGGTAGAGGAGGTCGAGGTCAGGGTCCACAAACCCGACGCACCGATCACCGTGCCCTTCGACGACGTGACCGTCACCATCACCCGGAGCCGAGTATGACCGCGTCCTTCGCCGCGGGTCACAGCGACCCGACCGTACAGCCGGTGCCCGCCTCCGTCGTGCAGCAGGTGGACGCCGCCGACGCCACCCTCCAGAACCCGAAGCGGGCCGTGCTCTCCCTGGGTTCCAACCTCGGCAACCGCCTGGAGACCCTCCAGGGGGCCATCGACGCCCTGGAGGACACCCCCGGGGTCCGCATCAAGGCCGTCTCCCCCGTCTACGAGACGCAGCCGTGGGGCGTGGCGGCCGACAGCCAGCCGTCGTACTTCAACGCGGTCGTCGTGCTGAAGACCACGCTCCCGCCGTCCTCCCTGCTGGAGCGGGCGCACGCGGTCGAGGAGGCCTTCAACCGGGTGCGGGACGAGCGCTGGGGCCCGCGCACCCTCGACGTCGACATCGTCGCGTACGCCGAGATGGTCTCCGACGATCCGGTCCTCACCCTGCCCCACCCCCGCGCCCACGAGCGCGCGTTCGTGCTCGCCCCCTGGCACGACGTGGAACCCGAGGCCCAGTTGCCCGGCCGCGGTCCGGTCGCCGCACTCCTCGACACCGTCACGCGAAACGGCGTGGAACCCCGCAAGGACCTGGAACTCCAGCTGCCCCAATAGCCGTTAAGGTCAAGACGACCACTGTCCGTGGGACAGCCCACGGACCTCGGGGGAGCTGAAGGGGCACCGTGAGAGAGCTGCGCATCAGGCTGCTGGCCGGCGTCTTCGCCGTGGCCGGGATCCTGTCCTGGGCGGGCGCCCGCCTGTGGAATTCGGTCGGGACCCTGCCCAGCGTCCCGCTGGCCGCCCCCATCGTTCTCGCCCTGATCGCCGTGGTCCTCATGGCCACGGCGCTCTCCATCCGCTCCCGCCTGAAGGCCCAGCGCGAGCGCGTCCCCGAGGCGAAGGGCGTCGACCCGCTGATGGCCGCCCGCGCGGTCGTCTTCGGCCAGGCCAGCGCCCTGGTCGCCGCCCTCGTCTCCGGCATGTACGGCGGCACCGGCGTCTTCCTCCTGGAGTCCCTCGACATCCCCGCCCGCCGCGACCAGGCCATCTACGCCGGCTTCTCGGTCCTGGCAGGCATCGCGGTGATAGCGGCGGCCATCTTCCTGGAGCGTGTGTGCAAGCTTCCGGAGGACGACGACCGGAACACCGGCGCCGCGTCGACGGCGTGAGGGCCACAGTCGACTGAAGGTCCGAGAACAGCCCGCCCGGTCAGCGCGCCATGATGAGGCTCATCGCCTCGTTGCGCGTCGCCGCGTCCCGCAGCTGACCGCGCACGGCCGACGTGAGCGTCTTCGCACCGGGCTTGCGGATGCCCCGCATCGACATGCACATGTGCTCGCACTCCACGACGACGATCACGCCACGCGGCTCCAGGATCTCCATCAGGGAATCCGCTATCTGCGTGGTGAGCCGTTCCTGCACCTGCGGCCGACGGGCATAGACGTCCACGAGCCGGGCCAGCTTCGACAGCCCCGTGATCTTGCCGGTGGTGGCCGGGATGTACCCGACATGGGCGACGCCCCGGAACGGCACCAGGTGATGCTCACAGGTCGAGTACACCTCGATGTCCTTCACGAGCACCATCTCGTCGTGCCCCAGGTCGAACGTCGTGGTCAGCACGTCCTCGGGCTTCTGCCACAGCCCCGCGAATATCTCCTTGTACGACCGGGCCACCCGCGCCGGCGTCTCCCGCAGGCCCTCTCGGTCCGGGTCCTCGCCGACCGCGATCAGCAGCTCGCGGATGGCGTTCTCGGCGCGCTTCTCGTCGAACTCGCCGATGGAGCCCTCGCCGTCCAGCGTCACGGGGTCGGTCATCTGGTGCCTCGTTCCTAGAGTCCCTCACGGCCGAAAAACGCCGCGCCCCCCAGGCTAAAACCTGGGGGGCGCGGCATCCATTCCGGGTCCGGCGAGGTCACCGGGGCGGGACGGGTGAGCGTCAGCTCTCGGGGCGCTCCTCGGGAACCGCCTCCGTGACCGGCTCCGACGAGGTGGCCTTGGCGGTGGTGATCGCCGGGGCCGCGCCGTTGGCGCCGTTCGTCAGTGCGAGCTCCCTGGGGGAGAGCACCGGCGGACGGGTGGAGGGCGTACGCCGGGAGGAACCGGTCCAGGCCGGCCGCGGGGGACGCTTGACGATGGGAGCGAAGATCTCGGCGATCTGCTCCTTGTTCAGCGTCTCCTTCTCCAGCAGCTGGAGCACGAGCGCGTCGAGGACGTCGCGGTTCTCGACCAGGATCTCCCAGGCCTCGTTGTGCGCCGTCTCGATGAGCTTCTTGACCTCTTCGTCGACCAGCGCGGCGACCTCTTCCGAGTAGTCACGCGGGTGCGACATCTCACGACCGAGGAACGGCTCGGTGTTGTCGCCACCGAACTTGATGGCGCCGAGACGCTCGGTCATGCCGTACTGCGTGACCATCGCGCGGGCCGTTGCGGTGGCCTTCTCGATGTCGTTCGCAGCGCCGGTGGTCGGGTCGTGGAAGACCAGTTCCTCGGCCGCGCGGCCGCCCAGCATGTAAGCCAGCTGGTCCAGCATCTCGTTGCGCGTGGTCGAGTACTTGTCCTCGTCCGGCAGGACCATCGTGTAGCCCAGAGCACGGCCTCTCGAGAGGATCGTGATCTTGTGGACCGGGTCGGAGTTCGGGGAGGCCGCCGCGACCAGGGCGTGTCCGCCCTCGTGGTACGCGGTGATCTTCTTTTCCTTGTCCGACATGATCCGGGTCCGCTTCTGCGGGCCCGCCACGACACGGTCGATGGCCTCGTCCAGCGAGTGGTTGTCGATGAGCTTCTTGTCGCTGCGCGCCGTGAGGAGCGCCGCTTCGTTCAGCACGTTCGACAGGTCCGCGCCGGTGAAGCCCGGGGTGCGGCGGGCGACGGCCGAGAGGTCGACGTCCGGAGCGACCGGCTTGCCCTTCTGGTGGACCTTGAGGATCTCCAGACGGCCCTGCATGTCCGGGCGGTCGACCGCGATCTGGCGGTCGAAGCGGCCGGGGCGCAGGAGGGCCGGGTCGAGGATGTCGGGCCGGTTCGTCGCGGCGATGAGAATCACACCGCCCTTGACGTCGAAGCCGTCCATCTCGACGAGCAGCTGGTTCAGCGTCTGCTCGCGCTCGTCGTGACCGCCGCCGAGGCCGGCGCCGCGATGGCGGCCGACCGCGTCGATCTCGTCGACGAAGACGATCGCCGGGGCGTTCGCCTTGGCCTGCTCGAAGAGGTCACGGACTCGGGAGGCACCGACACCGACGAACATCTCGACGAAGTCGGAACCCGAGATCGAGTAGAAGGGGACACCGGCCTCGCCCGCGACGGCGCGCGCGAGCAGGGTCTTGCCGGTGCCGGGAGGGCCGTACAGCAGTACGCCCTTGGGGATCTTGGCCCCGACCGCCTGGAACTTCGCCGGTTCCTGGAGGAACTCCTTGATCTCCTGGAGCTCCTCGACCGCCTCGTCCGAGCCTGCGACGTCCGAGAACGTCGTCTTCGGGGTGTCCTTGGTGATGAGCTTCGCCTTGGACTTCCCGAAGTTCATGACCCGGGAGCCGCCGCCCTGCATCTGATTCATCAGGAACAGGAAGACGACCACGATGAGGACGAAGGGGAGCAGGGAGAGCAGGATCCCGACGAAGGCGTTCTGCTTCGTCGGCGAGACGGTGTACCCGTCGGGGATCTGCTTGTCCTGGTACTTGGTCTGCAGCGTGTTGGCGATGGTCACGCCCTGGTCGCCGATGTAGCTCGCCTGGATCTTCGAGCTGCCTTCGACCTTTTCGCCGTCCTTGAGCTGCACCTTGATGGTGTTCTCGTCGCCGGTGGTCAGCTTGGCTTGTTCGACCTTGTTGTCATTGATCGCCTGGACGACCTGGCCGGTGTCCACCGTCTTGTAGCCGCCGGACGAGCCGACGACCTGCATCAACACGACCACGGCAAGGACGGCCAGCACGATCCACATGACCGGCCCACGGAAGTATCGCTTCACGTCCATCCATACGGAGCGGTGTCGCCCCGTCCCTCCTGCCATAGTGAGTTTGATAAGACAGTTCTTCTGACGGTACCCCAGCATTGTGGGCCGAAGCCGCACGGGAGAGCTGTCGAACCCGTCTGCATGCTCCAACGGCGCGAAACCCGCTGGGGTTCCCGATCGTCTTACAGGGCTTGAGCCGTCTGGCTCAGCCGCCGTAGACGTGGGGCGCGAGCGTACCGACGAACGGGAGGTTGCGGTACTTCTCGGCGTAGTCGAGACCGTAGCCCACGACGAACTCGTTGGGGATGTCGAAGCCGACCCACTCGACGTCGATGGCGACCTTGGCGGCGTCCGGCTTACGCAGCAGGGTGCACACCTTGAGCGACTCCGGCTCGCGGGAGCCCAGGTTGGACAGCAGCCAGGACAGCGTCAGGCCGGAGTCGATGATGTCCTCGACGATCAGGACGTGCTTGCCCTTGATGTCGGTGTCGAGGTCCTTGAGGATCCGCACCACGCCGGAGGACTGGGTGCCCGCGCCGTACGACGACACGGCCATCCAGTCCATCGTGACAGGGGTGGACAGCGTCCGCGCGAGGTCGGCCATGACCATCACCGCGCCCTTGAGGACGCCGACGATCAGCAGGTCCTTGCCCGCGTACTCCGCGTCGATCTTCGCGGCGAGCTCCACGAGCTTCGCGTCGATCTCTTCCTTGGTGATGAGTACCTCTTTGAGGTCGGCACCCATGTCTTTCGCGTCCACCGCATCACTTTCGGTCGTCCCACCAGCCGTCCGTCGCTCCCCGAGGGGAGCAAAGGGATCAGCCTTGCCGAATCACCAGTCTGCCACCCTGGCGCTGGGCGACGACCTTGCCCGGGAGATTGATGGCTCCCTGGCCGCGCCAGCCGGTGATCAGACGGTCGACTTCCTCGATGTGACGGGCGAAGAGCGAACCGGCCGGGGCGCCCGCCTCGATGGCCGCCTGGCGCAGGATGCGGCGGCGCACGGCGGGCGGCAGGGCGTAGAGCTTGGCGCACTCCAGGAGGCCGGCGGCGTCGCGTACGGAGGCCTCGGCCTGGCGGGCCCAGGTGTCGAGGGCGTCGGCGTCGTCGCGGGAGAGCTGGGCCGTACGGGCGAGGGCCTCGACGACTCCTTTGCCGAGCGCCTTCTCCAGGGCGGGCAGGCCCTCGTGGCGCAGCCGGGAGCGTGTGTAGGCGGGGTCGGTGTTGTGCGGATCGTCCCAGACGGGCAGGGACTGGACCATGCAGGCCTTGCGGGCGGTCTGCCGGTCGAGTGCGAGGAAGGGCCGTCGATAACGGCGGGCGGCCCCCGGGCCCCCGGAAACAGCTGCCATGCCGGACAGCGAGCGGATGCCGGAGCCGCGGGCGAGGCCGAGCAGGACGGTTTCGGCCTGGTCGTCGCGGGTGTGGCCGAGCAGGACGGCGGCGGCGCCGTGGCGTTCGGCCGCCGCGTCGAGGGCGGCGTAGCGGGCGTCGCGCGCGGCGGCCTCGGGACCGCCTTCGCGGCCGACGGTCACGGCGGTGGACTCGACGGGGTCCAGGCCGAGTTCGCGCAGCCTGAGGACGACTTCCTCGGCGCGCAGGTCGGAGCCGGCCTGGAGGCCGTGGTCGACGGTGACGCCGCCGGCGCGGATGCCGAGCTTGGGAGCCTCGAAGGCGAGGGCGGAGGCGAGGGCCATGGAGTCGGCACCGCCGGAGCATGCCACGAGCACGAGCGGCGACGGCGGGCGCTCGTGCGGGCTCTGCTCGCCGGAAGCGGGACGGTCGGCAGAAACGTGATGGTCGTTGAGGATGTCGTGGAGGACGCGGCGGACCGCCAGGCGTATCGCCGCGACCGCAGGATGGGGACCCATGTCCGGTTCCCTTCATGAAGTTTTCGGGGGGTGAGCCCGAGGTTCGGTCACTCAGAGTGTGTAGATGGTGACAGAACCGGGGCGTTCCCCGAGCATTGCACGCCTACCCATCGCTCACGGTCCCTCGGACGGGTGATTGAAGGGGCGTTCGCCTGCCGTCGGCCGGATTCCTCTCACGACCTCCGTACGTGGTTCACGACTCGGCCTTGCGATGCACCCGCGCGACCCAGTCCGCCGGTTTGGCGATCTCCGTCTTGGTCGGGAGCGTGTTGGGGGAGGTCCACACACGGTTGAAGCCGTCCATGCCCACCTGGTCGACGACGGCCCGCACGAAGCGTTCGCCGTCGCGGTACTGCCGGAGTTTGGCGTCCAGGCCGAGCAGCTTCCGCAGGGCCATGTCCAGGCGGGAGGCGCCCTTGGCCCGCCGCTGCTGGAACTTCTCGCGGATCTCGGCGACGCTCGGCACGACGGCCGGACCCACTCCGTCCATGACGAAGTCGGCGTGGCCCTCCAGGAGGGACATCACGGCGGTGAGGCGGCCGAGGATCTCCCGCTGGGCCGGCGTCTGCACGATCTCCACGAGGGAGCGTCCGCCGTCGTCCTCCTCCTCGCCCTCGGGACGCCCGCCGGCCAGCGACTGGGCGGCCTCCCGGATGCGCTCCAGGACGGTCATGGGATCGACCTCGGTCTCCCCGAGGAACGACTGGATTTCGCCCTCCAGATGGTCGCGCAGCCAGGGCACGGCCGTGAACTGCGTGCGGTGCGTCTCCTCGTGCAGACACACCCAGAGGCGGAAGTCGTGGGGCTGGACGTCGAGTTCGCGCTCCACGTGCACGATGTTCGGGGCAACCAGGAGGAGCCGGCCGCCGCCGTTCTCCCCTGCCGGGAGTTCGCGGGTGGCCGGGGCGAAGGTCTCGTACTGGCCGAGGACGCGGGAGGACAGGAACGACAGGAGCATCCCGAGCTCGACACCCGTCACCTTGCCGCCGACGGCCCCGAGCACCGCACCGCCGGGGGTGTTGCCACGCCGCTCCTGCATCTTCTCCAGGAGCGGTTTGAGGATCTCCCTGAACCCGGCGACGTTCGCCCGGACCCAGCCGGGGCGGTCGACGACGAGTACGGGAGTGTCGTGGACGCCCTCCGTCCCCATCCGGGTGAAGCCGCGGACGTGTTCCTCCGAGGCCTTGGCGTGCCGGCGCAGTTCCGCGACGACGGCCCGGGCCTCGTCGCGGCTCACGTCGGGGCCCGGCCGCACGAGCCGGGTCGCGGTCGCCACCGCGAGATTCCAGTCGACCATCTCGGCACCACCGATGCTCGTCATGCGTCAACCGTACGTGAGCGTTCCCACTTGGGGCAGGCCGCGCGGCGCGCCAAGGCGGGCGCCGGGTCAGCCGCAGCCGCAGGCCGCCAGCGCCGAGGCGGTGCGATCCAGCGCGCTCTGCGCCGCCCCCGGATCCGTCGTGTCCGAGGTCAGGAACGCGAAGGCCAGCAGCCGGCCGTCCTGGTCCACGACCGTCCCGGCCAGGGTGTTCACGCCGGTCAGGGTGCCCGTCTTCGCCCGTACGACACCTGCCGCGCCGTCCGTGTAACGGCTGGTCAGGGTGCCGGTGAAGCCGGCCACCGGGAGGCCGGTGAGGACGGGTCGCAGGTCCGGGTGGGCCGGGTCGCCCGCCTTCACCAGCAGGGACGTCAGCAGGCCCGCGGTGAGCCGGTCGGCGCGGTCGAGTCCGCTCCCGTCGTGGAACTCGGCGCCGGCGAGCGGGAGTCGGAGTTTCTTCAGCTGGGCACGGATCGCCCTGCCGCCGCCCGCGAAGTCGGCGCGCTGCCCGTCCGCCACGGCGGTCTGGCGGGCGAGGGCCTCGGCGATGTCGTTGTCGCTGTTGGTCAGCATGCGTTCGACCAGGGCGGACAGGGGCGGCGAGAGGACCTCGGCGAGGTTCTCGGCGCGGCCGGTCGCCTTGGAGGGCCCGGGTGAGGTCGTCCTGATGCCGTGGTCCGACAGGAACCGGGCGAACGTGCGCGTCGCGTCCGCCGCCGGGTCCGTCGTACGCGGCGCCGGTCCACTGGCCGTGCCGTCGGTGCGGCCCTCGTCCACCATCAGGGCGCTGACGGGGGCGAGGTTGTCGTTGACCCCGATCGGGTGGATCTCGGAGCCCGCGTAGAGGGTCTTGTCGTAGGACAGCGTGACCGTCGTGATGCCCCGCTTCTTCAGGGCCGTGGCGGTCTCCTCGGCCAGTTCGCGCAGGCTCGCCCAGCCCCCGGCGTCCGCGCGGGCGGTGAGCGTGGGGTCGCCGCCGCCGACGAGGACGAGCTCCTTGGTGTCGGCTTCCAGGGCCGCGCGCGTGACGAGGCGGTGGTCGGCGCCGAGGGCGGACAGGGCGGCGACGGCGGTGGCGATCTTCGTGGTGGAGGCGGGGGTCAGTGCCGTGCCGGCACCCGCGCCGTAGAGCCGCTTGCCGGTGGCGACGTCCACGACGGCCGCCGTGTGGCGGGTGCCGAGTGCGGTGTTGCCGAGGAGCGGGCCGAGGACCGTGGCGAGCGCTTGGCCGGTCGGGGCGGACTTCACCGTGTTGGCCCCGCCGCCCAGTGCGGTGAGCACGGACGGGGCGCTCGGAGCGGGGCGCGGCCCGGCAGCAGTCGTACCGGAATCACCTCCGTGATCTGTGCCACCCGTCCGCTCGAGGGCGACCGCCCGGTCCCGCTCGGCCGTACGCTGACCCGAGGAGTCCCACGGACCGGCGGCGGTCGCCACGGTGGCGGCCAGCGCCAGACCGGCGGTGGCGGCGCCCGCGGTGTACTGCCAGGTCCTGACGGCTTCCGGGCGAGGAATCCGTGCAAGCCGTGTGACCTGCGGTTTCACGGCGGCGACGGTCCGTACCAGGTACGGCTGTACGGCATCCTTGGCCCGGGTCAGTCCTGGACGTACGGCGCCCGCGGCGCGTGCCAGACGCGGTCGTACGGCATTGGCGACCCGCGTCGCATGCGGTCTCGCGGCCCGCCAAGGCCTCAGTTCAGGCACGACCAACAGCCCCTTTCGCGATCACACACCAGCGTGAGGGACACTTAACCACCAGAACTATGTGTTGATCATGGAGGAGCCACCGGTGGAGTTCGACGTCACGATCGAGATCCCGAAGGGTTCGCGGAACAAGTACGAGGTGGACCACGAGACCGGTCGGATCCGCCTGGACCGTCGACTCTTCACCTCGACCGCCTACCCGACCGACTACGGCTTCGTCGAGAACACCCTCGGCGAGGACGGCGACCCGCTGGACGCGCTGGTCATTCTTGACGAGCCGACGTTCCCGGGCTGCCTCATCAAGTGCCGTGCGATCGGCATGTTCCGCATGACGGACGAGGCCGGCGGTGACGACAAGCTGCTGTGCGTCCCGGCGACGGACCCGCGGGTGGAGCACCTGCGTGACATCCACCACGTCTCCGAGTTCGACCGCCTGGAGATCCAGCACTTCTTCGAGGTCTACAAGGACCTGGAGCCCGGCAAGTCCGTCGAGGGCGCCGACTGGGTCGGCCGCGTCGACGCCGAAGCCGAGATCGAGCGGTCCTACAAGCGCTTCAAGGACTCGGGCGGCCACTGAGCCCTGTGCTGCTGACGGGCCGCACGCGCACGCGTGCGGCCCGTCAGCATGCCCGCGCATACTGAGGCCTACGGAATGTGTCGTTCAGGGAGCGTTACGGAGTGACGGAGGCGGAGCACCGCAAGCCGCAGTCGGACGAGGCCAGGAGTTTCTACGACTCCGAGATCACGTCCGAGTTCGCCGTCCCCGACGGGCTCGCCATGCCCAGAACCGTCGGCGGCGAGCCGGAGACCACGTCCGAGTTCGCGCTCCCGAAGGGGCTGGACGTCCCGCAGCCGACGGCCGCGGAGCCCGAGGGGTCGGCGTTCACCGCGCCCCGCACCTACAGCGCGAAGGACGCGCCGCCCGCGTTCACCCCGCCGACCGGCATACCGGTGGTCAGCCTCACCAAGGACGTGCCCTGGCAGGACCGGATGCGCACGATGCTGCGGATGCCGGTGGCCGAGCGGCCCGCACTGGAGCCGGTGCACAAGTCCGAGGACGACGCCGGTCCGGCCGTCCCGCGCGTGCTCGACCTGACCCTGCGTATCGGCGAGCTGCTGCTCGCGGGCGGTGAGGGCGCGGAGGACGTGGAGGCGGCGATGTTCGCCGTCTGCCGGTCCTACGGCCTGGACCGCTGCGAGCCGAACGTCACCTTCACGCTGCTGTCGATCACGTACCAGCCGTCACTCGTGGACGACCCTGTGACGGCCTCCCGGACCGTACGGCGGCGCGGCACCGACTACACGCGCCTCGCGGCCGTGTTCCAGCTCGTGGACGACCTCAGCGACCCGGAGACGGCCATCTCCCTGGAGGAGGCCTACCGGCGGCTCGCGGAGATCCGCCGCAACCGGCACCCCTATCCGACCTGGGTGCTCACCTCGGCGAGCGGGCTGCTCGCGGGCGCGGCCTCCGTACTGGTCGGCGGTGACCTGCTCGTGTTCGTCGCGGCCATGCTGGGCGCGATGCTCGGCGACCGGCTGGCGTGGCTGTGCGCGGGGCGGGGGCTGCCGGAGTTCTACCAGTTCACGGTCGCCGCGATGCCGCCCGCCGCGATCGGGATCGCGCTGACGCTGGCCCACGTGGACGTGAAGGCGTCCGCGGTCATCACCGGTGGGCTGTTCGCGTTGCTGCCCGGGCGGGCGCTGGTGGCGGGCGTCCAGGACGGGCTGACCGGCTTCTACATCACCGCGTCGGCCCGGCTGCTGGAGGTCATGTACTTCTTCGTGGGCATCGTGGTCGGCGTGCTGGTGATGCTCTACGTCGGTGTGCAGCTGGGAGCACATCTCAACCCCGACGAGGCATTGTCGACGGCTTCGCGGCCGCTGTGGCAGATCACGGCGTCGATGCTGCTGTCACTGACGTTCGCCGTGCTGCTGCAGCAGGAACGATCCACTGTGCTGGCCGTCACCTTGAACGGCGGCGTGGCCTGGTGTGTCTACGGCGCGATGCAAACCGGCGGGTTCTCCCCGGTCGCCTCCACGGCCGTCGCGGCGGGGCTCGTCGGTCTGTTCGGGCAGTTGCTGTCCCGGTACCGGTTCGCGTCCGCGCTGCCGTACACCACCGCGGCGATCGGACCCCTGCTGCCGGGTTCCGCCACGTACTTCGGGTTGTTGTCGATCGCCGGGAACGAGGTCGACGAAGGGCTGGTGTCCCTGTCGAAGGCGGCGGCGCTCGCCATGGCCATCGCCATCGGGGTCAACCTGGGATCCGAGATCTCCCGGTTGTTCCTGAGGGTCGGTTCCGCGGGGAAGCGACGGGCCGCCAAGAGGACGCGGGGGTTCTGACCCGCGCCCCCGGCAGCTCTCAGTACCCCTGGTTGTTGTAGGGATTCTGCTGGTTCTGCTGGTTCTGGCCGTACTGCTGCTGGTTGCCGTAGTGCTGCGGGTACTGCTGGGCGTACGGCTGCTGTTGCTGCGGCTGCTGGCCGTAGTACTGGTCATAGCCGTTCTGTTGCTGCGGGGGCTGCTGCTGGTCGTCCGACGGGATGCGGCGGAGCTGGGTCGTCGCGTCGTCCATCGGCTGGTACGGCTGCTGGGTCGGGGCCTGGGCCGCCGCCCGCTTCTTCTTTCCGCGCTCCCGGAGGTACTCGATGATGATCGGGACCACCGAGACCAGGACGATCAGGACGAGGATCGCCTCGACGTTCTTCTTGATGGCGTCGATCTGGCCGAGCCAGTAGCCGGCGAGGGTGACACCCGTGCCCCAGGCCACGCCGCCGATCACGTTGTACGTCAGGAAGGTGCGGTACTTCATCCGGCCGGCGCCGGCCACGATGGGGGCGAAGGTGCGCACGATCGGGACGAAGCGGGCCAGGACGATGGCCTTGGGGCCGAACTTCTCCATGAACTCGTGGGCCTTCTCCAGGTTCTCCTGCTTGAAGAGCTTGGAGTTGGGGCGGCTGAAGAGCCTCGGCCCGAAGAACTTGCCGATCATGTAGCCGACCTGGTCGCCGAGGACGGCGGCCAGCACGATGAGGGTGCAGACCAGCCACAGGGGCTGGCTGATGAAGTTCCCCTCGGCCACGAACAGGCCCGCCGTGAACAGCAGGGAGTCACCCGGCAGGAACGCGAAGAGGCCCGACTCGGCGAAGACGATCAGCAGGATGCCTGGCAGGCTGAAGGTCTCGATCAGATAGTCGGGGCTGAGCCACTCGGGGCCGAGCGCGAGCGTGGTCACGGGATTGTGGCTCCTGCGTGTGGGTGCGGGCTGGGACTGGCTGCCCAAAAGTATCAACGCAGCCGTGCCGGCCCAGGTTCCATGCGGCTCCCCAGGATGCACTGTGCTCGCTCTGGGACAAAGCTGTGAGCCATGGGTATTGACGAATACGGCGGCGGCCAGGGGCCCCAGCCAGACGTGCTCGTGGTGACGACGAACGACGTACCCGGCCACCGGGTCCAGGAGGTGCTGGGCGAGGTCTTCGGGTTGACCGTGCGCTCCCGGCACCTCGGCAGCCAGATCGGTGCCGGGCTGAAGTCGATGGTCGGCGGTGAGCTCAAGGGGCTCACGAAGACGCTCGTGCAGACCCGCAACCAGGCCATGGAGCGGCTCGTCGAGCAGGCACGCACGCGTGGAGCAAATGCCGTGCTGATGTTCCGCTTCGACGTGACGGAGGCGGCGGACGTCGGCACTGAGGTGTGCGCCTACGGCACGGCGGTGGTCCTGACCCGGGAGTAGACCCCGGGTCAGGTGGCTAGGAGGCGTGCCGTGCGGCGTTGGCCCTGATCGCGTCCCTGAGGTGCTCGGCGAGACCGGGGCGCATGGAGTCGTAGAACGCCTTGAAGCGCTCGTCCGCCACGTACATCTCGGCCAGGCCCTGGTGCATCTCGTACGGGCAGTCGTAGAACCAGCCGCAGATGTGCCGCCGGTGTTCCTCGGCCATGTCCATGGCCGCCGGGGAGGTCGGTGCGTCACCGGCGGCCATCAGGGCGTCGTAGCGCTCGCCCCAGTCGGCGACCTCGGCCTGCATGCGTTTCCAGTCGTCCTTGGTGTAGCGGGCCGCGCGGCGCTGCGACTCGGCGTACGCCTCCGTGCCGCCCCAGCGCTCTTCCGCCTCCTGCGCGTACTGCTCGGGGTCCTTGTCACCGAACACCTCGAACTTCTCCTCCGGCGTGAGATTGATCCCCATCGTGCGTGCCTCCATGGCCTGCTCCACGGCCGCCGCCATCTTCTGCAGCTTCTCGATCCGGGCGGTCAGCAGCTCGTGCTGGCGGCGCAGATGCGCGCGCGGGTCCGCGGCCGGGTCGTCGAGCAGGGCGGCGACCTCGTCGAGCGGGAAGCCGAGCTCGCGGTAGAACAGGATCTGCTGCAGCCGGTCGAGGTCGGCGTCGCTGTAGCGCCGGTGGCCCGCGCGGCTGCGTTCGCTGGGCACGAGCAGGCCGATGTCGTCGTAGTGGTGCAGCGTGCGCACCGTGACGCCGGCGAAGCCCGCGACCTGTCCCACGGAGTAGCTCACTTCGTCCGCTCCCTTCTCGGTACGCGCTCCACGGTGGCTCCTCACGCCGCGTGAGGTGCAAGCCCGGCACGGACATCTCCGGATGTCCCGACCGTTTTGTCTGCTTATCGTGAGCCCGTGGTCCAGGACACCGCGCAGCAGGCATCCGCAGCCCCGGCGACCCCGGCCCGCGCACTGCTGCCGCTGATCCTCCCTGCCTTCGTCGTCGGGGTGGGCGCGAGCCTGCTGCTCCTCGGGGTGAGCGCGGCGGCCGAGGAACTCCAGCACGTGCTGTGGGGGAACCTGCCGGACGCGCTGGGAGTGGGCCGGTACTCCGTGCTGTGGATGCTGGTCGTGCTCACCGCGACCGGGGTGGCCGTGGGCCTGGTGGTGTGGAAGGTGCCCGGGCACGCCGGTCCCGATCCGGCCACCACCGGTCTGGACGCTCCCGTGCTGCCGCCCGCCGTGCTGCCGGGGCTGCTCCTCGCGACGGCACTGATGCTCGCGGGCGGGCCGAGCCTGGGCCCCGAGAACCCGATCATCGCGGTGAACGTGGGCCTCGCCTTCTGGCTGGGGCGCCGACTGGCCCCGCGACTGCCGCGCGGGCTGTGGCCGGTGCTGGCGGAAGCGGCGACGATCGGCGCGCTGTTCGGAACGCCGGTGGCGGCGGCGCTGGTGATCTCCGAGGCGCTGGCCGGGAGGCAGCTCAAGGGCGCGCTGTGGGACAGCGTCTTCGGGCCGCTGGCGGCGGCCGCGGCTGCCGCGCTGACGACCACCCTGGTGGCCCATCCGACCTTCGACCTCGGGCTGCCCGCGTTCGGGCAGCCCGACTGGGGCGATCTGCTGTCGGTGCTGGTGATCGCGTCGGCCGCCGCGCTGCTCGGCATGGTGGCCGTGCTGGCCTTCCCGTACGTCCACGGCGTGTTCACGCGGCTGCGGCACCCGATGGTGGCGCTTCCGGTCGGCGGGCTCGTCCTGGGGCTGCTCGCGGCCGTCGGCGGCCGTCTGACGCTCTTCAAGGGGCTCGACGAGATCGGGGAACTGGCGGCCGATCCGGCGGGCTGGTCGGCCGGCGAGTACGCCACCATGACCGTGGTGAAGCTGGCCGCGCTGCTGGTCGCGGGCTCCTGCGGCTTCCGGGGCGGGCGGATCTTCCCGGCCGTGTTCGTCGGCGTCGCCTTCGGGCTGTGCGCCCACGCGCTCGTGGACGCCGTGCACCCGGCCCTCGGGGTGGGGGCCGGGGTGCTGGGCATACTGCTCGCCGTCACCCGGCAGGCCTGGGTGAGTCTGTTCGTCGCCGCCGTGCTGGTGTCCTCGCCCGCGATCCTCGCGCTGCTGTGCATCGCCTCCCTGCCGGCCTGGCTGCTGGTGACCGGTCGTCCGCAGATGCAGGTGCACGAGGACGGAACCCCGGTCCGCTGACCGACGTTGATCGCGTGAGGTGGCATGCCGACGTCGCTGCACAAGGTGCCCGAGAGGCCCGCCGAGCGTCCGCCGCTCGGGGGGCGCAGGGTGTCCGCCCGCTGCCGGGCCACGGACGCGGTGCCGAAGTCGTGGCCGCTGAACCTGGTCGACCCGCGGCCCCGAGCGAGCGGAGCCGGAGGCCGGCCACCGATCAGCCGTGTGAACAACCCTGCGGGTCAATACATCTAGCGGCTCAGGCGCGCGAACCGCCGTAGGGCCAGCGGGAAGAACACCGCCAGAAGGGCCAGCGGCCAGACAACGGCGGCCCCTACGTGACCGGGTTCGCCGCCGGGGCCGCCCAGCTGGTCCCGGACGGCCGTGGCCGTCTGGGACATCGGGTTCCAGTCGACGACCGTGCCCAGCCAGCCGGGCATGGAGTCCGGGGTCGCGAAGGCGTTGGACAGGAAGCCGACCGGCCAGACCAGGATCTGCACGGCCTGCACCATCTCCGGCTTCCCGGCGACCATCGCCAGATGGATGCCGATCCAGAGCATCGCGAACCGGAAGAGCAGCAACAGGCCCACCGCGGCCAGGAGCCCGCCGACGCCTCCGTGGACCCGCCAGCCGATCGCGTACCCGACGCCGATCATCGCGGCCAGGCTCAGCACGGACTGGAGCATGTCGGCGGCCGAACGGCCCACCAGAACGGCCCCGTTGGCCATCGGCATGGACCGGAACCGGTCGATCACGCCCTTGTTGAGGTCCTGGGTGACGGCGATCATGGTCGCCTCCAGCCCGAACGCCATGGTCAGCGCGAGCATCCCGGGGACCAGGTAGTCGACGTACTCCCCCTCGACGCCCCGGCCGCCGCCGACGAGATAGCCGAACATCAGCAGCAGCATCACGGGGAAGACCAGCCCGACGAGGACCCGCACCGGCTGCCGTGCCCAGTGGGCGAGTTCGCGCCGGGTCATGGTCCAGGAATCGGTCAGCGCGTAGGTGGTCACACGGCCTCCTTCACTCGGTGGTCGTCACCGGTGAGGTGCAGGAACACCTCGTCCAGCGTGGGCCGGCGCAGGACCACGTCCTCCGCCTCGATGCCGGCCGACTCCAGGGCCCGTACGACACCGGAGAGCGCCGCCATCCGGTCGGTGACCGGAGCGCTGAGCAGCCGGCGGTCGGCGTCGACCGACACCCCGGCCGCGTCGAGAGGCAACAGGGCGACGGCCGCGCCCAGTTGGCCGCCGTCCCGCAGGACCACGTCGATCCGGTCGCCGCCGGTTCGCGCCTTCAGCTCGTCCGCCGTGCCGTCGGCGACGACCCGGCCCCGGTCGACGAGGGAGATGCGGTCGGCGAGCTGGTCGGCCTCCTCCAGGTACTGCGTGGTCAGCAGGACCGTCGTACCGCCGCCGACCAGGGAGCGGACCGCGGCCCAGACTTCGGCGCGGCCGCGCGGGTCGAGGCCGGTCGTGGGTTCGTCCAGGAACAGCACCTCCGGGTCGCGGATCAGGGAGGCCGCGAGGTCCAGGCGGCGCCGCATGCCTCCGCTGTAGGCGCGGACCGGCTTGCGTCCGGTGTCGGCCAGGCCGAAGCGCTCCAGGAGTTCGTCGGCACGCACGCGCGCGTGGCGGGCGCCCAGGTGGTACAGGCGGCCGAACATCTCCAGGTTCTGGCGGCCGCCGAGCTCCTCGTCGAGGGCCGCGTGCTGGCCGAGCAGACCGATACGCAGCCGTACGTCATAGGCCTCGTGCTCCGCGTCGTGGCCCGCCACCTCGGCGCGGCCCTCGTCCGGGCGCAGCAGGGTGGACAGGACGCGGACCAGGGTGGTCTTTCCCGCGCCGTTGGGGCCGAGCACGCCGTGGACGCTGCCGCGCGCGACCCTCAGGTCGAGCCCGTCCAGGGCGGCCTTGTCGCCGTACCGCTTCCGCAGGCCTTCCGCGACGATCACGTCGGTCATCGAGGCACCCTCCAAGATCGGCATGTAGTCAAACTTGACTACCCTCTCAAAGTAACGCCGCGGCGCACATTCGTCAAACTTGATTAGCGAGCGTCCCCGGGGTGCCGCTCCCCCGTGGCGTACGGGTTTTCCGCGCCCTCGGCGAGAACGCCGACGAACGGCTCTCCCTCTCCCCCGAAGGTGTATGCCCCGCCCTCGATGCGGCCGATGAGCCCCTGGGTCCATTCGGCCTCGGCGTCGGCCGTGTGGATCCAGAGGTTCATGATCTCGCCGATGTGGCCGAGTTGTTCCGGACCGTCCTCGGGCACGTAGTGCTCGGTGACGGAGGAACGCCACGCCTCGATCCCGCGGATCCGCTCCTTCAGCAGCGCCACCGCCTCGGCGCGCGGCAGTTCGACGATGAAGCCGATCGCCGCCGACTTGACGTCCATCTTCTGGTCGTACGAGGTCAACGCCTCGCGCACCAGCCGGAAGCACTCCTCGGTGCCGGCCTCGGTGATCTCGTACTCCGTGCGCGGCGGGCCGCCCGCGGTGGACGGCGCCGTCTCGTGCTCGATCAGCAGCCCTTGCTTCGCCATCTGCTTCAGGGCGTGGTAGATCGAGCCGGGCTTGGCATTGGACCACTCGTGCGCGCCCCAGTACTCCAGGTCGTTGCGCACCTGGTAGCCGTGGGCCCGCCCGTGCTGGCGCACCGCGCCGAGCACGAGAAGACGGATCGCTGACATGCGGTCCAGGTTAGGACGTCACTTTCCGGCGAGCGCAACCAGCTCGAACGCCGTCTTCCCGTCGAGGGACTCGCGGATGATGTCGGCGTGCCCGGCATGGCGGGCCGTCTCCCGGATCAGGTGCAGGAGCACCCAGCGCACGGAGGCCCGGCCCTCCGGCGGGAACCAGGGCTGGTCCGGGAGCGGGAAGGTGTCGTCGAGGCTCGGCGCCGAGCGGGCGAACGCCTCCGTCTCGGCGGCCACCTTCTCCCAGTACGCCAGCTGCGACTCGACGGTCTCGTCGTCGACCAGGGCGAAACACTCGTGCCAGTTCGACGGGTCCCGCTGCACGGCCGGCTCCTCGCCCTTGGCCCGGGCGATCCAGCCCTGCTCGGTCTCGGCGACATGCTTGACCAGCCCGGCCAGGGAGAGCTCGCTCACGCTCGGCCGGCTCACGGCCTGCTCGTGCGTCAGCCCGAGCACCGTGCGCCGGATCCCGCCGCGCTGCTCCTCCAGGAAGGAGAGGAGGGCTCCGCGCTCGTCGCCGTACTCCTCCGCGGGAACGTGAGTGACCATGACCGCCGCCTTTCGTCGGGCTCGAGGGGCCTTCCCCCCGACACCCACGAAGCTACGGGCCCTTGAGGACAGTTTCGGTCCTGAAGGGCCCGCGCGGCAGCGGTCGTATGCGCGAAATCAGAAGGGGAAGCCGCTGCGGCCGTGCTGGACCGAGATCCACTTGGTGGTGGTGAAGGAGTCCAGCATGGTGTCGCCGTTCAGGCGGCCGATGCCGGAGTGCTTCTCGCCGCCGAAGGGGACGATCGGCTCGTCGTGGACGGTGCCGTCGTTGACGTGGAACATGCCGGTGTCGATCCGCTTGGCGAAGCCGACACCACGCTCGATGTTCGCGGTGTGGACGGCGCCGCTGAGGCCGTACGGGGTGTCGTTGACCAGACGGACGGCCTCCTCCTCGCCGTCGAAGGTGACGAGGAGGGCGACCGGGCCGAAGAGCTCCTGCTGGAGGAGGGGCGAGTTGGCGGGCAGGTCCGTCAGGACGGAGGGCTCGACCAGGTTGTCCGTCCTGGTGCCGTGCACCAGGGCCGTCGCGCCCTCGGCGAGCGCCTGCTCGACGGCACTCGAAATGGCGTCCGCCTGCGAGGAGTTGATGACAGGGCCGATGACCGTCTCGGGGTCGCGCGGGTCGCCGGCCTTCAGCGTCCGCACCTTGGCGACGAACTTCTCGGTGAACTCCTCGGCGACCGACCGGTCCACCAGGACACGGTTGGCGGCCATGCAGACCTGGCCCTGGTGGACGTAGCGGCTGAAGACGGCGGCGTCGACCGCGTAGTCGAGGTCGGCGTCGTCGAGGACCACCAGGGCGCTGTTGCCGCCCAGTTCGAGGACCGAGCGCTTGAAGTGCGAGGCGCAGACGGTGGCCACGTGGCGGCCGACCTTGTCGGAGCCGGTGAAGGAGATGACCTTCGGGATCGGGTGCTCGAGGAAGGCGTCGCCGATCTCGGCGATGTCGGTGATGACGACGTTGAGCAGACCGGCGGGCAGCCCGGCGTCCTCGAATATCTTCGCGACCAGGGAGCCGCCGACGATCGGCGTGTTCTGGTGCGGCTTGAGGACGACGGCGTTGCCGAGTGCGAGCGCGGGGGCGACCGACTTGATCGACAGCAGGAAGGGGAAGTTGAAGGGGCTGATCACGCCCACGACGCCGACCGGCACGCGGTAGACCCGGTTCTCCTTGCCGTCCACCGGCGAGGGGATGATCCGGCCCTCGGGGCGCAGTGAGAGGTGGATCGCCTCGCGCAGGAACTCCTTGGCGAGGTGGAGTTCGAAGCCGGCCTTCAGCCGGGTGCCGCCGAGTTCCGCGATGATCGCCTCGGCGATCTCCCCCTCGCGCTCCTCGATCAGCCGGAGCGCCTTCTCGAACACGGCACGGCGGGCGTAGGGGTTGGTCTCGGCCCACTTCTTCTGCGCGCGGGCGGCGGCCTGGTACGCCTCGTCGACCTCGTCGACCGTGGCTATCGTGATCGACGCCAGCTTCTCGTCGTCGTACGGGTTGAAGTCGATGATGTCCCAGGAACCCGTACCCGGGCGCCACTCACCGTCGATGTACTGCTGGGCCAGCTCGGTGAAGTACGACGACATGTGATCCCCAAATCACTAGCAGACACACGATCAACGTCACGGTCTGATCACACGTCATCGTACTTGCGCGGCACGCCAGTTGGGCACGCTGAGCAATCTTCTGGGGAGAACCCTAGGGGTGTTCGCGGAGATCCTGCGTGTTCAGGAGAGTTGGAGGAGACCGCGCAGCAGATCCCGGCTCTCGTCCGGGCCCGGGCTGTCCTGCTGGAGTTCCTTCAGCGCCTTCTCGTACTGCCCGACGTCCTCGCGCTTGTCCAGGTAGAGCGCGCTGGTGAGCTGCTCCAGGTAGACGACGTCCGTCAGGTCGGACTCCGTGAAGCTGAGGATCGTGAAGGCGCCGCTCTCGCCGGAGTGGCCGCCGAAGCCGAACGGCATGACCTGCAGCCGTATGTTGGGGCGTTCGGAGATCTCGATGAGGTGCTGGAGCTGTCCGCGCATCACCTCGCGGTCGCCGTACGGCCGGCGCAGGGACGCCTCGTCGAGCACCACATGGAACTCGGGACCGCTGTCATCGGCGAGGTACTTCTGCCGCTCCAGGCGCAGCGCGACGCGTTTCTCGACGTCCGCCTCGCTCGCACCCTTCATACCGCGCCGGACCACTGCACGTGCATACGCCTCGGTCTGCAACAGGCCGTGGATGAACTGGACTTCATAGGCGCGGATGAGGGAGGCGGCGCCCTCCAGACCCACATAAGTGGGGAACCAGCTCGGCAGGACGTCGGAGTAACTGTGCCACCAGCCCGCGACGTTGGCCTCGCGGGCGAGGGACAGGAGTGAGTTCCGCTCCTGCTCGTCCGTGATGCCGTAGAGCGTCAGCAGGTCCTCCACGTCACGTGTCTTGAAGCTCACCCGGCCCAACTCCATCCGGCTGATCTTCGACTCGGACGCGCGGATCGAGTAGCCCGCCGCCTCGCGCGTGATGCCCCGCGCTTCCCGCAGTCGCCTGAGTTGCGAGCCGAGCAGCATCCGCCGCACCACCGATCCGGGCTCTCCCGCGCTCACGTTCGCCAGCCTCCCCAACGTCTTCAGGGGCCGAAGTCTGCCACTAAAACACTCCGAGCAGTACTCGTCCGATTACAGATATGGAAAGAAGCCAAAGATTCTGCACAGGGCCGAGAGGCGTAGAGAGGAGGAAGAGGAAAGAAGTAGTGGAGAAGATGGCGGAAAAAATGGCCAAGAAGCGGTACGGGTGGGTCCAATTCGGTCAGCTGCACGTGCATCTGCACCTTGCATCTGCACCGCTCATCCGAAACCATGGTCCCGCGCAACCGCTGCATCGCAACGACCGCGAGTTCCCGGGAGTGCCTCGCATGGGGATGAATGGATCGACCATGCTCGAGCCGTTACGGCAGGGCCTTCCGCCGCTGGATCCCGCGGCCGTGTCCGACGCCGCTTCTTGTTCGCTGCCCGCCCGCTACGAAGCGGTGGGCGACGCACGGAGGTTCACCCGCAGAACGCTCGACCAGTGGGAGCTGGGCGACCACTTCGACGACATCTGTCTCGTGGTCTCCGAGCTGGTCACCAACGCGCTGCGGCACGCGGTGCCGGTGACCGGCGGGCACACCGGGGAGCAGAATCCGCCCGTACGGCTGCACTTGATGCGGTGGACCGAGCGACTGGTGTGCGCGGTGCGCGACCCCAGCCAGGACAGTCCCATCGCGCGTGATTCCGACGATTTCTCGGCGGAGTCCGGGCGCGGTCTGTTCCTCGTCGACTCCTTCAGCGACAGCTGGGGCTGGCATCCGATGGCCGGGACGCTGGGCGGCAAGCTGGTCTGGGCGCTGTTCCGGCTCCAGCCGCAGGCCGGTCCGGCCGCGGTTTCCACCGAGTGATACATCGCGGCGCTTTACCGGGCCGCAGTTCTACGCGCGTTACGCGGGGCAATGTCGCACTTACCCCCGGTCACCCACAGGTGACCGGGGATCAGCCTGCTATCAGGTGGTCGAACTCGCCGTCCTTGATACCGAGGAGCATCGCCTCGATCTCCGCGCGCGTGTAGACGAGCGCGGGGCCGTCCGGGAAGCGGGAGTTGCGCACCGCAACTCCCCCGTCGGGCAGGCGCGCGAACTCCACGCAGGAACCCTGCGAGTTGCTGTGCCGGCTCTTCTGCCAGGCCACCCCCCGCAGAGCCGTGGCCGTCATGCCGTTGTACACGTCGAGGTCCACAGGTCGCTCCCCGGTGGTGCGGTGGCCTTGTGGCCAGTGATGCAGCGGTCAACTGGTCCGGATCATAGCTCTGTTCACGTGCAGATGCATGAGCAGATGCACGTGCACGAGGGGTGTTCCTGTGGTTACAGATGTGACGTGTGGGGCACTAGATACGTTCCATCGTGTGCCCCAGAGCCCGCATCACATGCGTCCGCCAGCCCCCGTCCATGATCGTCCGGGCCATCAGCTGAGCGGGGTCGTCGGGATCGAAACCCTCGTGCACTAGAAAGAGACGCGTACCGCGCCCTTCCTGTTCCACCTTCCATGTGACGGTCCAGTCCGCGGAGTTGGCCGGATCGGCGTCGGTCCACCGGAGGCTCAGCATCCGCTGCGGCTCGAACGCGAGAACCTCCACGTCGACGGTGCCGGAGAAGTTCGAGTTGGGCCGCGGGACGGAGGTCAGGGTGTACCGGTGTCCGACCTCGAGCCGGAACGCCTCCGCCCCCTGCATCTGCCACTGCGCGAGCAGTTCGGGCTCGGTGAGGGCGCGCCAGACCTTGGCGGGCGGGTGCGGGAAGAACTGGTCGACGCGGATGACCGTGAGGTCCTCGTCGGGTGCGTTGCTCATGTCACGTCATCGTCGGGCATACGGTCCAGCAGCGCGCCCAGGTCCTTCAGCCGGCCGCGCCAGAACCGCTCGTACGGATGGAGCCAGTCCTGCACCTCGGCGAGCGGGGCCGCCTCCAGCCGGTAGATGCGCTGCCGGCCGGAGCGCTGCTCGGAGACGAGGCCGGCCTCGCGCAGCACCCTCAGATGCTCGGACAGGCTCGGGCGCCGCATGTCGAAGTGGTCGGCCAGGGCCTGGACCGGCTGCGGCCCCCCGTCGCGCAGCAGCCGCAGCACCTCGCGGCGCACGGCGCTCGCGAGCGCGGCGAAGACGCGGTCCGCGTCGGCCTCGGTGGTCCCGGCCTCGACGGCCCCGGATGCGGTCATGCCGGCCTTCCTACTGGTGTGCCTCCGTCAGCAGCATCAGACCATTGCCGTCGGGGTCCGTGAAGGAGGCCATGCGGCCCCACGGGAGCTCGTCGGGTCCCTGTACGGGGGTCCCGGCCTCCGTGAGCCGCGCACAGTCCGCGTCGACGTCGGTCGTGACCAACATGATCCCCCGGGCCGAGCCGGGCTCGAAGCCGCCCATGCCCGGGCCGGAGAGCGTGAAGACGGTCTGCGCGCCCTCGGGGGCGACCTGGAGCCAGCGCCCCTGGGGCAGGTCCCGGTCGGCGGTGACGGTCAGACCGAGGACGTCGGTGTAGAAGCGCAGGGCGCGGTCCTGGTCGGAGACGGGGAGGGTGACGAAGGAGGCGTGGGTGATGGTCATGCAGAACAGAATAGGTAGGACTTTCCCTACGGGTCAACCGTAGGGAAAGTCCTACCTATAGGGCCTCACCTGCTGGAGTAGGGAAGCAGTGCCATCTCCCGGGCGTTCTTGATCGCACGGGCCAGCAATCGCTGCTGCTGGGCCGACACGCGGGTGACGCGGCGGCTGCGGATCTTGCCCCGGTCGGAGATGAACTTCCGCAGCAGGTCGGTGTCCTTGTAGTCGATGTAGGTGACCTTGGCCGCGTCCAGCGGGTTGGGCCGGTCCTTGGCGGGCTTGCGGTCGGGCTTGCGAGGCATCAGGCCTCCAGGAAGGCATCGAAGGCGGGCGGGAGTCGTTTCCAGGCGTCGCGGCCTGCGGAGTACTCGGCGTCGGTCAGCAGGCAGGACTCCAGGAGCCGTTGGAGTCCGTCGCGGTCGAGGCCGGGCGAGGTGAAGACGAGGTGCTGGCAGCAGTCGCCGTGCTCGGGGTGCCAGTCCATCGCGGCGGCCGCCCGGCGCACCGGCGGGACCATGTCCCACGCCGCGTCCGGGAGCGAGGCCAGCCACGGACCGGCGCTCTCCACGCACAGGGCACCGCCGGCCGCGTCCCAGTGCAGCAGCACGTCCGGCTTGTCGGCGAGCCAGAACCGGCCCCGGCTGCGGGCCGCCGCGCAGGTGATGTCCTCCAGGGCCTCGTACAGCCGCTCCGGGTGGAAGGGCCGACGGCGGTGCCAGACGAGCGTGGACACACCGTGCGCGTCGGCCTCGGCGGGCAGCAGGGCGCAGGCGGGGTGCTGGGCCGCCGCGGCGGACTCCACGTCGAATCCGGCGAGGGCGGCCCGGACCAGCGGAGAGTGCGCGGAGTGCCGTACGGGACGGGGAGTACCCGCCGGGTCGGTCCGGCGGGTACTCCCGATCGGGACCTGGCGGGCCGTCGGATGGAGCTGCGCGAGCAGCTCGCGGTCCTCCTCGTCGGCCTCCGGGGAGTCGAGGACGGCGAGGACGGGGGCGTACTCGAGCTGGCGGGCGAAGGTGTCGGCGACCGTGCGCCGGTCGGTGGCCGCGGCGGCGAGGCCGCGCTCGGCGAGGTCGTCGCCGTTGCCGAGGCAGGGCAGGACGAGTGCCGGGTCGACCGCGGTGATCACGCCGGTGACCATGAGACCGCCGGCCGCGACCACCTCGGCCATCGCCTTGGGCTCGACGGAGTCCCACAGCTCGACGACCGCGAGGCGGAGCGTCCCGGCCGCGTCCAGGCGGCGCAGCTCCGGGACCAGGTCCTCCCGGAGCGCGCAGCACGCGCAGTCGTTGACCAGGGGCGTCTCGCCGGCGGACAGGATGCCGGTGGCGTCGCGGATCGTCCGTACGACGGTGCCGGCCGCGGCCGTCGCCAGGTCGTGGTGGAGGACGGCACTGCCCGGCACGTCGGCGAGCAGCTCCCCGACGGCCGCCTTGCGGGCGTCGGCGTGAAGCCCGCCGACGATCACGACGGAGAGCATCAGCCCTTCTTTCCGTACCGGCGCTCGAAGCGCTCCACGCGGCCGGCGGTGTCCAGGACGCGGGCCGTGCCGGTGTAGAAGGGGTGGCTGACGTTCGAGATCTCGACGTCGACGACCGGGTAGGTGTTGCCGTCCTCCCACTCGACCGTCTTCTCGCTCGTCATCGTCGAGCGGGTCAGAAAGGCGTAGTCGGCGGCCCGGTCGCGGAAGACGACGGGGCCGTAGGCGGGGTGGATGCCCTGGCGCACGAGGATCAGCGCTCCTCTCGGAAATCGACGTGACGGCCGGCGACCGGGTCGTACTTCCGCAGGGTCATACGGTCCGGGTCGCTGCGGCGGTTCTTGCGGGTCACATAGGTGAAGCCGGTCCCGGCGGTGGACCGGAGCTTGATGACCGGGCGGAGTTCGTTGCGTGCCATGCTGGTATCTTACTGAAAATGAATTCCATTTACACAACTGCTCCGAGAGAGGTGCATCACCCTTGTCCGCCCACTGCATGCTGACCGGGGCCCAGCCGGGCTTCGGCAACCGCATCTCCCACTCCCACCGGCGCACTTCGCGCCGCTTCGACCCCAACATCCAGTCCAAGCGCTACTGGCTGCCCAGCGAGGGGCGGCAGGTGCGGCTGCGGCTGAGCACGAAGGGCATCAGGACCGTCGACTCGATCGGCGTCGAGGCGGCCGTGGCGCGGATCCGCGCGCGCGGTGTGCGGATCTGAGGGGAGAACCGGTATGGCGAAGAAGAGCAAGATCGCGAAGAGCGAGAAGCGCCAGGAGATCGTCGCGCGGTACGCCGGGCGGCGGGCCGAGCTGAAGGAGATCATCCGCCGGCCGTCCTCCACGGACGCCGAACGGCTGGCCGCACAGGAGGAGTTGCGACGTCAGCCGCGGGACGCGAGCGCCACGCGCGTGCGCAACCGCGACCAGGTGGACGGGCGGCCGCGCGGCTACTTCCGGGCCTTCGGGCTGTCCCGGGTGGGGCTGCGGGAGCAGGCACACGCGGGACATCTGCCAGGTGTCCGCAAGTCGTCCTGGTAGCGCTCACGGGTGGTGCTGGTAGCTTGCTGCGATCCGTCCGGCAGACCGCTACAGCTTGGAGTCTCCAGTGACTACGGCGATCCTCTCGCGCACTGTGCCGCGTCGGCGGGCCGGGCTCGCGGCCGCGGGACTGGTGGGCGCGCTCGTCCTGACCGCGTGCAGCGGCGGTGGCTCGGACGGCGAGCCGTCGCCGAGCTCCAGTACGGCCGGCTCACCGTCGGCGTCCGCCTCGGCCTCCGCTTCCGGGGGGACCGGCGGTACGTCCTCCTCGTCCGCGTCCGGCGAGGTGGCGGGCAGCTGGCTGGCGACCACGGGCGGCAAGGCCGTGGCGCTGCTGGTCAACGGCGACCGGGCCGGGCTCTTCGTCACCGGCGGCACGGTGTGCAGCGGCTCCGCGAGTGCCGACGCGATCCGCCTGAAGTGCACGGACGGCAGCAAGGACCGGGCGGACGGGACGGTCGAGTCGGTCGGCAAGGACACCCTCAAGGTGAACTGGGAGGGCGGCATCGGCGCAGAGACCTACACCCGGGCCACGGGCGGCACGCTGCCGAGCGGGTTCCCGTCGGTGGGCTCGGGGTCGTAGCGGAAGGCGTCGGTGGGGGCGGGCAACCGTGGCGTCCCGTCATGCGTGATGATCCATGCACCGGATCGCTCACATCAGAGGACTTCACATGCGCGCCGCCCCCCTCGCCGTCACCGCCCTCGCCGCGGCCCTGCTCCTGACCGGCTGCTCCAGTGAAAGCTCCGGCTCCGGTGGTGACGACAGCGCCGCCGCGAGCCCGGGCAACGACACCACGTGCCGGATCGGCGCCATGGACGTGGAGGTCGGACCCGCCAACGTGGCCCCCACCGCCGGGGACACCGGCAACATCCCCGTCACGCTCACCAACCAGAGCGCCGAGTGCACACTGGACGGCTTCCCCGGCATCGACTTGAACGCCACGGACTCGTCGGCGAGCGTCTCGCCCGCGGAAGGCACGAAGTCCACGAAGCTCACCCTGGCCAAGGGCACGGCCGCCACCTTCACCCTCACGTACACGCGCGGCGAGGCCGGCGCCAAGGCGAGCCTCGACGTGAAGACGCTGAACATCGCCCTGCCGGGGGCCGGGACCTCGAAGAACTACAAGTGGTCGTACGGCCCGGTCCAGGGCCGGAGCGACAACGCCGGTGACCCGAACGCCTCGGTCAGCGCCTTCTCCCCGGTCGGGGACTGAGCCGGGGCCGGTTTCCGACCTGCGCCCGGTCGGCCGCCCGGGCGCCCTCGGTCCAGCCCGCCTCGTCGCTGACACCGCGCAGGCGGGTCGTGGTGGTCTGCGGGAACATCCGGTCCATGCGGTCGGTGACGGCGACCTCGCGGGAGGCGAGGACCGGCAGCAGGTCGTCGGTCACCGGGGCCTCGGCGGCGGTGCGCAGGCGGTCGCCGACGCGGTGGGCGTAGGCCGCGAGGAAGGACTGCCGGAAGGTCTTGGTGCGTCCCCGGCCGCCCGCCCGCTGGGCCGCCTCGGCCTTCGCCATCGCGGACTGCGCCTGCACGAGCAGCGAGGTGTACAGGAGTTCGACCGCCGCCAGGTCGCCCTCGAAGCCGACGACCGTGGAGAAGGCGAACGGTTCGTTCCACACGGCCCGGCAGTGGTTGGCGGTGGCGACCGCGTCGAGCAGCGCCGCCTTCGCCTGCTCGTACGGCGGCTCGACCCCGATCCGCCAGGCGCCGGGGGCGTCCTTCGCGGGCGCCTGGGCGTCGAGCAGCGCCTCATCGACGCTGTGCCGGGCCATCAGCTCCTGCGCCTTGGCGGTGAGGGCCTCCGCCTCCTCGGGGAAACCGGTCGCCTCCGCCTTGGCGAGCAGGGCCCGGATACGGCCGAGCATGCGGGCGTCGCCCTGGTGCTCCCGCCGGGGCTCCTCCAGCGGTTCCAGCGCGGGCAGGCGCAATAGCAGGCGGTACAGCTCGAGTACGGCGGTGGCGTGCGTGAACCGGTCGGGGCGGGGGGTGTTCTCGTCGGGCTCCTCCAGCTGGGCCAGCTGAGCGGCCCAGCGGTGGCCGCGCGGGCGGTCGTCCGGGGCCTGCGCCCTGATCAGGGCCGTGGCGAGGCGTACGTGCGGGTCGTCCAGTTCGCGTCGCACGATCCGTACGACATCGGCGGGCTGCCAGCCGCGCCGCCAGGCCTGCGCCATGAACTCGGTGCCGCGCCGGGCCAGTTCGGCGTCCGCCCCGGGGTCGGCGGCGAGGACGGAGGCGCCGGTGTCCAGAGCGGTGTCGTCGTCGGCGTAGAGGGCGGCCCGGAAGGCGCGGTCGACGGTGCCGCTCGGGCCGTCGCTCGCACTGTTGCTCTTACTGCTGCTCACGGGGCGATCGTCTCACTCCCCGAAAATCGGTCGCCCACGCGCGCGTGCCGCTTCGAGCATGGCGGCATGGTGGACATGTCTCTCTACGCGGCCTTTCTCGTCGCCGCCTTCGCGCTCTGTGTCACTCCCGGTCCCGACATGATGTTCATCGTGGCGATGGGCGGCCGGGGCGGGCCCGCAGCGGGGGTGATGGCGGCGCTCGGGGTGGCCTCGGCGATGTTCGTGCACACGGTCGCGGCGGCGCTCGGCCTCTCGGCACTGTTCCAGGCCCTGCCGACGCTGTACCACGTGCTGCGCTGGGCGGGCGCGGCCTATCTGCTGTACCTCGCGGTGAAGGCGTTCCGGGACCGTTCGGTGCCGGGTGAGGACGGGGCGCCGGCCGGTCCCGGGATGCGGCGGGCCTTCTGGCAGGGGGCCGTCACCAATCTGCTCAACCCCAAGGTGATCCTGTTCAACGTGGCGTTCCTGCCCCAGTTCGTGGCCCCGGAGATGGGCCATGTGTGGGGGCAGTTCCTGGTGCTCGGGCTCACGATCACCGTCATGGGCGTCGTGGTGGACGGCCTGACGGGGCTGCTCTCCGGGAAGCTCTCGGCGCTGCTGCGGCGCAGTCGGCGGGTGGCGCGCGGGCTCAACATCTTCAGCGGGTCGGTGTTCACGGGGCTGGCGGTGCGGTTGGTGGTGTCCTCACCGAAGTAGCGGCGACGGCACGCGCGCGTGGATGCCCCTCGATGTCAACCAAGGGTTGACGCCCCACGCCTGTCAACCTACGGTTGACACATGACGACCAACCCCAACATCACGTCATCCGTACGGCTCGACGACCTCATCACGGCCATCAAGAAGGTCCATGTCGAGCCCCTCGACCAGCTCCAGGACGCGGTGATCGCCGCCGATCACCTCGGGGAGGTGGCCGACCATCTGATCGGCCACTTCGTGGACCAGGCCCGGCGTTCGGGTGCCTCCTGGACGGACATCGGACGGAGCATGGGAGTCACCCGGCAGGCGGCGCAGAAGCGGTTCGTGCCGAAGGAGTCCACGGACCTGGCGGCCGACCAGGGCTTCAGCCGGTACACCCTGCGGGCCCGCAACGTGGTGATGTCGGCCCACAACGCGGCCATCACCGCCCGCAACCCCGAGGGCCGTCCCGAGCACCTCGTCCTCGGACTGCTGGCCGAACCGGAGGGCCTCGCCGCCAAGGCACTCGTCGCGCAGGGGGGCACCCTCGACGCCGTCCGCCGGGCCGCGACCGAGGCGCTCCCGCCGGCCGCCGACGAGGTCCCCGAGCTCGTCCCCTACGGCTCCGACGCCAAGAAGGTCCTGGAACTCACCTTCCGCGAGGCCCTCCGGCTGGGCCACAACTACATCGGCACCGAGCACATCCTGCTGGCCCTGCTGGAGTTCGAACACGGCACGGGCGTCCTGTCCGGCCTCGGCATCGAGAAGGGGCCGGTGGAGGCTGCCATCGCCAAGGAGCTGGAGGGGTACCTGAAGCTGCAGGGAGAGCAGGGCTGAGGGGACCAGGTTCGGTGAGCCCGGGGCGGCGAGGCGCCGCCCTGATGTCCGGAAGGTCTGTTGTCAGACCCTGGTGTCACACTCGCAACCATGACCGACCGCTGGGCTCTCGCTCCGGCCGAGGACGGTGGTGTGGAGGTCGCCGCCCTCGGTCCCGACGGGCTGCCTGCCGGGCCGGTGCGGTGGGAGGCGGATCTGGCTGCGGCCGTGCGGGGGCGGCCGGAGGTGGCGCGGTGGGTGTGGCGGTCCACCGCCGAGGTCTACCCGCGTCTGCTCGCCGCGGGGGTGCGGGTGGAGCGGTGCTACGACATCGAGGACGCCGAGACCCTCCTGCTCGGCCACGCGGGGCGATACGGCGAGCCCCGCTCGGCCGCCGCCGCCCTTGCCCGGCTGCGCGGCGGCCCCGTACCGCCCGACCCGCCCCAGCGCGCGGCCGAACCGGGCTCGCAGTCGCCCCTGTTCGAGCCGCAGAGCGTCCATCTGCCGCTGACCGACCTCGTCGAGGTCTACGCCGACCAGCAGCGGCGCCACGACACCACCGCGCACCCCGACCGGATGCGCCTGCTGACCGCCGCCGAGTCGGCGGGGATGCTGGTGGCCGCCGAGATGAACCGCGCCGGGCTGCCGTGGAGCGCCGAGACCCACCGCCGGGTGCTGCACGAACTGCTCGGTGAGCGGTATGCCGGCGGCGGCGAGCCCCGGCGTCTCGCCGAGCTGGCCGACCAGGTGTCCGAGGCCTTCGGGCGCCGGGTGCGGCCCGATCTGCCCGCTGACGTCATCAAGGCGTTCGCGCAGGCCGGCATCAAGGTGAAGTCGACCCGGCGGTGGGAGATCGAGTCCGTCGACCATCCGGCCGTGAAGCCGCTGGTCGAGTACAAGAAGCTGTACCGCATCTGGGTCGCCCACGGCTGGTCCTGGCTCCAGGACTGGGTACGCGACGGGCGGTTCCGGCCCGAGTTCCTGGCGGGCGGGACCGTCACGGGCAGATGGGTCACCAATGGCGGCGGTGCCCTTCAGATCCCCAAGGTCATCCGGCGTGCGGTGGTCGCCGACCCCGGCTGGCGGCTCGTCGTCGCCGACGCCGACCAGATGGAGCCGCGGGTGCTGGCGGCCATCTCCCGCGACCCCGGGCTCATGGAGGTGGCGGGACGCGAGACCGACCTCTACCAGGCCGTCTCCGACCGGGCCTTCTCCGGCGACCGCGGCCAGGCCAAGCTCGCCGTACTCGGCGCGGTCTACGGCCAGACCTCCGGCGACGGCCTCAAGAACCTCGCCGCGCTCAGACGCCGCTTCCCGAAGGCGGTGGCGTACGTCGACGACGCGGCCCGCGCGGGCGAGGAGGGCCGGCTGGTGCGGACCTGGCTGGGGCGGACGTGCCCGCCGGCGGCCGGTGCGGGCGACGCGGAGGAGGCGGGCATCCCGCAGGACGACCCGGTCGAGCGGCCTGTGGAAGACGGCTGGGGGCCCGGGTACGCCTCCACCAACACCCGCGCCCGCGGCCGGTTCGCCCGCAACTTCGTGGTGCAGGGCAGCGCCGCCGACTGGACCCTGCTGCTGCTCGCGGCGCTGCGGCAGGCCTGTGCTCGAATGTCGGCCGAGCTGGTCTTCTTCCAGCACGACGAGGTGATCGTGCACTGTCCCGAGGAGGAGACCGAGGCGGTCGTGGCGGCGATCGGGGAGGCGTCGGAGCTGGCCGGGCGGCTGACGTTCGGCGAGACACCGGTGCGGTTTCCGTTCACGACGGCGGTGGTGGAGTGCTACGCGGACGCGAAGTGATCACCGTAGGCCGGAGTCGTCGAGCAGCGCGATGAGTTCCTGGAGCACCGTCTTCTCGTCCGTCCCGTCCAGTGCGTCGAGAGCGGCCCGCCACTGCTGGTGGGCCTCCTCCGCTCTGCCCCGTTCACGCAGCAGGAGTCCGTGCTGGTGGCGGGCGAGGGCGCCGGTGTAGCGGTCGGCGCGGGCGTCCGCGCGGCGCAGCAGTTCCGCGCACTCGGCGGCGGCGCGTTCGCCGTGGCCGATCAGGCGCAGGGCGCGGACCAGTCCGAGGCGGCTCTGCGACTCGCCGTGCCAGTCGCCGGGGCTGCCGAGGATGCGCAGGCTCTCCTCGAAGTGCACCATCGCGGCGGCCGGTTCGCCGAGGGTGAGGTGCGCGTAGCCGATGTTGCAGTGTGCCGAGTGCCGGACGACCACGCTGCCGGTCTCCTCACCGATGGCGAGCGAACGCCGGTGCTGCTCGATGGCGGCGCGCGGGTCGGTGTGCTCGTACAGGTTGCCCAGGTTGCTGTGGGCCACTGCTTCGCCGAACGGGTCGTTCAACTGCCGTGAGTAGGCGAGGCTCTGCCGCAGTGCCTCGCCCGACTCGGCGTACCGGCCCAGGCCTTCGAGCAGGAGACCACGGTTGTTGAGGCAGCGGCGGGTCCAGGAGTCCGCGCCGAGCCGCCGCCAGATCGCGAGGGCGTGGTCGTTGAGGGCCAGGGCCTCGCTGTGCCGTCCGGTCAGGAAGTGCAGCCCGGCGAGATCGCCCAGAGCGCACGCCTCGGCCGCCTCGTCACCGAGCCGACGCGCCAGCGTGAGCGCGGCCCGGCCGAGGATCTCCGTCTCGGCCACCCGGCCGCTGCGCTGGAGGAAGGGCGAGAGCAGGCGCAGCAGGGTGGACACATGGGCGGCGGTGCGCTCGTCGGGGGTGCCCATGTGCCGTTCGGCCAGGACGACGATGTTCTCCAGCTCCGACTCGCCCCAGGCGAAGGCCTTCTCCGAGGACGGGAACGGCCGGATGGCCAGCACATGGGCCGCGTGCTCCGGCGGCTGCGCGGCGGTCGGGCGGCGGCGGTCCTCCAGGTCGAGGCCGGGTTCGACGATCGCGGTGAGGGCGCGTTCGGCGACGGCCGCGTACCAGCGCAGGGCGGTGCGGGCGATGTCGGGAGCGTGCCCGGTGCCCGCGAGTTCCCGCGCGAAGTCGCGGACCAGGCCGTGCGGGGCGTAGCGGCCGTACGCCGTCTCCTCCAGGAGGGCCACGTCGACGAGGCGGTCGAGCGCGTCCTCGGCACGGGTCTCGTCGGCGCCGTCGGTGCCGAGGAGGCGGGCGACGAGGGGGACGCCGTAGGTGGGCAGGTCGACGGCGCCGATGCGGCACAGGGCGAGGGCGGCGTCGCGGTCGGATCGGCGACCGGAGGCGGCGAGGGCGTCGTGGGCGACGGCCAGGGAGCGGCGGACGGAGAGGTCGTCGTACTCCAGGTGCCGCAACCGGTCCTCGGTGGCGGCCAGTTGGTCGGCGAGGACGTCGGGGGTGAGGGCCTGACGGGCGGCCAGGCGCGCGGCTACGACGCGGAGGGCCAGGGGGAGGCGGCCGGTGAGTTCTATGAGGGGGTGGGTGGCGTCTATGGGGGTGGCGGGGGTGACGCCATCGGCATCGGGGGTGAGGGGAGTGACGGGGGTGACGGAGGTGGCGGGGGTGATGCGGTCAGCGAGGCCGCCGTCGGCGCCCGAGCCGTCCCGGCCGTCCCGGCCCGACACCGCGCGCAGCAACTCCGCGCTCTCCTCGGCCGAGAGCGGGGTGAGCGGGAAACGGTGGGCGTCGTCGAGGGCGGTCAGAGGGGAACGGCTGGTGACGATCACCCCGCAGCCGGCGCCGGCCGGCAGCAGCGGCCGTACCTGTGCGGCGCTCGCGGCGTCGTCCAGCACCATGAGCGTGCGGGTGGGGGCGAGCAGCGAGCGCAGCAACGCGGCGGCCGCGTCCGGGTGTTCGGGAATGCTGCGCGGGTCGGCGCCGAGGTCGCGGAGCAGGGCGGTGAGGGCCTGGGCCGGGGTGAGGGGGGTCATTCCCGGCGTGGCGCCCTGGAGATTGACGTAGAGCTGGCCGTCAGGGAAACGTTCCCGCAGCCCATGGGCGACGTGCAGCGCCAGCGCGCTCTTGCCGACGCCTGCCATGCCGCTGATGACACCGACTGCCGGGCCGCCGCCGAAGGTGAGGGCAGCGCGGAGGTCGTCGCGGACGGTGGTGCGGCCGGTGAAGTGGCCGGGAGGTGGGGGGAGTTGAGCGGGGCGGGGCAGGGGGAGGGGGGTCTCGTCCTCGGGGGCGGAGGCGGGGGCGGGGGACGGAGGATCGGCGGCGGAGTGCGACGACGGATGAGGGCCGGGGTGCGACGGATGGGGGCCGGGCGGGGCGTCTTCGCGCGTAGCGCCTGGGGAAAGCGCACCCGGAGGGGTCGACCGGCTCTCCTTCCGTGGCTCGCCGAAGTCAACGGCCCTTCCTGAACGGCCCGTTGTGCCCTCCCCTCCAGTCTGGTCTCCGCCGTCTCCCCCGCGCAGCACCTCCACATGTGCCTCGCGGACCGCCGGGCCCGGCTCCACGCCGAGTTCCTCGACCAGGCGGGTGCGCAGATCGCGGTGGACGGCGAGGGCCTCGGCCTGGCGGCCGGTGCGGTGGAGGGCGAGCATCAGCTGGCGGTGGTAGGACTCGCGCAGGGGGTGTTCGGCGGCGAGCGCGGAGAGTTCGGGGACGAGGGCGCCCGGCCGGGTGTCGGCGAGGGCGAGCTCGGCGTCGTAGTGCCACTCCAGGAGGAGCAGTCGGGCCTCCTCCAGGCGCTGGACCAGGGCGTATCCGGCGAGTTCGGACGGGACCCCGCTGAGTGGAGCGCCCCGCCACAGCGCGAGCGCCGCCGCGCACGCCTGGACGGTCTCGGTCCAGTTCCCGTCGGCGTGCGCGCCGCGGGCCCGGGCGGCGTGACTCTCGAAGACCTGGACGTCGAGTTCGCCCGGCGCGACGCGCAGCAGATAACCGGGGGCCATCGCCTGCAGCCGCTCGGGGTCGTCGAGCAGCCGCCGCAGCCGGGAGACGTGGTTGTGCAGGGAGGCCTTCGCGGAGGCCGGCGGGGTGCTGCCCCACAAGGCGTCCTTGAGGGCCTCGGCGGAGACGACCCGGCCGGCTTCGAGGAGCAGCGAGGCCAGCAGGATCCGCTGCTTGCGGCTGCCGACGACACGCACCCCGGCCCCGCCATGGCCGTCGTACAGAATCGGCGGCCCGAGCAGTCCGAACCGCAGCCCCGACTGCGATCCGCGCCCCATCACGCCGCCCACTTCTGGCGGATTTCCGCCCTCTCCAGGGCGGTTTCCCGCCAGCCGTCCGACCCGGGCCGCTGCTGGAATCCGCTACCGTTCCCGGCCCTGCACACAGTCAGTTCCCCATCGCTGCCGTCGACTTCACGCCAATCGGCGAACACCAAAATCTAGATGCGTTGGCCAATGTTAGCGATTTGTTGGCGCAACCTGATGTGATCACTACATCGGATCTGGCCCGAGGGCGCGCGCGTACGACGCGCAACTCGGGGGAGTGTCGCCGTCGCGGCCGGATCCGTGGGACGCGAGAGGGTCCCGGTCGGTGGAGGTGAACGACCGGGACCCTCGTCCTGTCCTCGGGACCATGAGCCCTCAGATCACGGGCGGGCGTCCCAGCCGGGTGAGGTGCCACACCGTTCGCCACCGCATCGGCCGCCGTTCGCCGGCTGGTTCCCGCAGGCCCTCGACGAACCCGCCGAACCAGGCGCGCAGTCCACTCGCCGACCGGGTCCGCAGCAGGGTGAGCGCCGTCCACACGCCGAGGTGCACGGGGATGAGCGGCAGGGGGAGCCGGCGGCGCACCAGCCAGACGCGGTTGCGGGCGTTGACCCGGTAGTAGATGGCGTGCCGGGCCGGTGAGGTCTTCGGGTGCTGCAGCAGCAGTTCGGGCGCGTACAGGATGTGCCAGCCGCGGTCGGCGGCCCGCCAGGCCAGGTCGGTCTCCTCGTGGGCGAAGAAGAACTCGGCGGGCCAGTCCCCGGTCTCGGCGAGCATGGTCATGCGGAAGGCGTGCCCGCCGCCCAGGAACCCGGTGACATAGCCGCCGCGCATCGGATCGGAGGCGCCGACACGGGGGACGTGCCGCTGCTGGGTCTCGCCGCTCTCGTCGGCGATACGGAAGCCGACGATGCCGAGACGCTCGTCGGCCGCGAACAACTCCTGTACGCGGCGCAGCACATCGGCGTCCACGAGCAGGCCGTCGTCGTCGAGTTCCACCACGACGTCCACGTCGCCGAAGTCGCGCAGCCGGGCGAGCGCCACGTTCCGGCCGCCGGGGCAGCCGAGGTTCTCCTCGACGTCGAGGGTGGTGACCTCGCCGGGCAGGGAGAGCCGTTCGGCGAACTCGGGCAGCCGGCAGCCGTTGCCCACGATCACGATCCGGGCCGGGGGGATGTCCTGCTTGGCCACGGACCGCAACAGGGCGTCGACCTCGTCGGGCCGGTTCCCCATGGTCACCACGGCGACGGCGATCCTCGGCGCGCCCATGTCCCCACCTCGTCCCCTCGTCCAACGGGCATCAACCGGCGCGATGCTAGCCGTTCACGGTAAGGACTTCTCAGGTATGGGGGCCTCACCCCCGCCGGTTCTCCCTCCGCCGCACGAACTTCAGCCCCGACCAGTCCTCCCCCAGCGCCGCGACCTTCACGTCGACGACACCGAGCGGAAGGAAGACCTCCCGCAGGGCGTTCTCGGTGATGTCACTGACGTGTCCGGCGGCTCTGCGCGGCCAGGCGATCCACAGTGCGGCATCGTCCGCGAGGCCGGCGACCAGTCCGTCCGCCTCGGCCGCGAGCCGCGCGTACTCGCGATGGAAGGTGAGGACGACATCCGCGCCGTGCGAACCGCCCGCGGCGACCTCGCAGTCGTCGGGCAGCCCGGGGATGTCCCACCCGTCGGGCGCGCCGTCGAGCCGTACCCGGTGACCCGCCTTGATGCCGAGCTTCTTGGCGAGGGGCGTGGCGGAGTAGCCGCCCGCCGGCCCGGTTCCTGACATACGGCTCCTCCGCGCGCTGGTCCTGCCTCGTCCACCCCATGGTGACGGCCAGGACGGAGGATGTCCGTGCGGACACGGCGTCACGAACCGGGCGTCCCGAACCGGCTACCGGACCACCCGCGCGAGCAGCGTGGCGAGATCCGCGAAAAACTGGAGCCAGGGCCGGGCCTGCTCGGCCCGGCGCCCGAACCGTCTGCGCCAGCCGCCGGACCGGACCTCCTCCCGGCGCTGGATCGACCTGTCCCGCACGCGCCGTAAGGACACGGCACGGCTCGTTCCGATGCGCTTGCGTCGCCTCATGCCGGGACGTTAGCCGGGTCCCGATCGGTGACGCAGGGCGGCGAGCCGCCAAAGCGGGCGGGCGGTTATTGGCGGTAACGCGTAAACAATCGCCCTGGGCGATCCTGGGGGCCGGGGCCCTCGCACGGTGTCCGGGCCGCGGCGTGGAAGAGGACCGCCACGCCGGTGACGACCACGCGGGACGAGCGGGCAACGACAAGTGCCGCCCTGTCCATGCAGATGCCGATTCCGTACGTCGAGCGAGGGCAGCCGCTCCGCTGGAGGGCCCTGTTGGCCGAAGCCGGGATCGACGACCGCCGCCCGACGCATCCGACAAAAGCAAAAGCCCCAGGTCACGGCGAGTGAGTCCTGAGGCTTCCACAGAGCCGCCTTCGGGATTCGAACCCGAGACCTACGCATTACGAGTTGTCCGAACTTGGGCCGGAGGTGTCCGCGGACGTCCAGCAAAGGGCCGTTGTGCCAGTTCAGGGCAGTCGCTGGACTTCAGTGGACGACGACGGACAAGCCCGGATCGCGGGCGGATTGAGACCACGATTGAGACCACTTGCGAATACCCACCCCGCGTCACCCGCTACATAATTCTACGATCGCCGACTGGTCGAAGAAGATAGTGGCAGTTCCCGGCTTACGCGCCCTGGTCTCCACACGTGGTGCAGCATCCTGCGTCCCTATATTCACAATTACAGCGAGTTGAGAAATGCCTGGACTTCATTGAAGTCCACTTCGTCGGCGCCAGAGGGGTGAACGACCACAGTTAGCTTTCTCGAAACCAAGGAAACCCGAGACCTGGCTACGAACGAGAGTACGATCATCTTAATCAGGCTCTCGCGTCCGAGACTTCCCACTCGCGCAAGATCCGAGCCCAGTACAGGAATCGCCACAGGTTCCAAATGGCCACTTGAGGCAAGTGTCGACCAGACATTTTCGAGGCTTCGCCAGAGGTAATCAACACTCGATTGAGCAACTAGGTCATTACTCATGTGCGAGTACGCAACGCCGTAGTATTTAAATTCCCCGCTGCCGATAACAGCAACTGTCCCCAGTGGATAACGGTCGCGCTTACCCCTCGGTTTGCTAGCTTCGCTTTCCGACTCAAGTACGGGCGAGCCCCTCAGTGCTCCCCTTAGGGCCTCGTCAAGAGCTGAAGCGTCCCCGTGGAAAACTTTTTCGAGAAACTGAGCCTGAACGCTTCTAGAAGAGATGATGTCCTCATCTTCAGTCGAGGTATCGAAGACATCCGTGAAGCCGATTATCAGGTTAGACTGCTCGGCAAACAGATCTCCCACTTTCACGATTACGGAAAAGTCGGGCTGCTTGAAATCTCGACCGACTGATTCGCGAGGGGCTGATCGCATTACTGCCCACAGGCAAGAGAGGACGACCAGCCAGATTATTGTTCTCCCACCCTGCAGCTCACTAGTTGGCCGAACGGCCAGGATCAACTGCACGATTCCCGCCAACGCGGCGAACGCGAATGAGAAATGTACAGAAAGGAGCACCCACCCTCGCCGTGAACGGAAGGTAGTAATTAAGCGACTCATCGCGACAACCTGAAGTAATCTGAGCGGCGACTAGAAAGGCGGATGAGCAGCTTCCTCCACGCCGTCCGGCCTAAAAATTGTGATGCTAACCCTGTAATCTTCCGCCAGAGCCGACAGTTTGTTCCTTACCTCATGCGCTCTGAGAAGCCCTTCTTCGGTGCATGTCAAATTTACATGCATGCTGCCAACAACCACGGACTTTGTGACGTATGAGCGTCCACCGATCAACTCTCGGGCCATACTCCCCACACGCTTGGCTCTTTCCCTTCGGGCAGCGATTGCCGCTGAATCGTCTGCATCACTGGCGATCCGCACCTCCTTAGGCTCGTTAATCGTATAGTGGGATGTACTGTTGGTTACCCCAACGCTTCCGATTGACTTTTCAAGAGAGCCGATCCGTGCATGTTGTTCGCGCGCCAGCTTGACCAGTTCGTCAAGAATATCGGAAACCTCGCGTTGCGGAGCGTCCGCAGTCGGGTTCGCGTCTCGGATCGAGGCAAGCGATGTCGCCAAGTCATCCCAGAACCTATCGAACATCGTTCGCAGTCTTTCCGATTCGACCTGCGGTTCACATTTTCCGTTGATGGACTTAACCATTGCCCACACGTCCTCCTTATGCGAACTGTCAGTCGCCTGGAATTGGGTAAGAGGTCCAGAGGACAGATCCTTTACTTGCATGTCCACAAGGAAGGGAATCAGGGAGCTTTCCCCCAACTCACGCGACAGGGCTCCTGATTCAAAGTTAATCCACGGAGCATGTTGATTCTCGCGGGTCACACAGACAATGCCGAACGAGCACGCTTGAAGCTCGCCCGCAATTTTGGCAAGTCCCCGCTCTCCTTTCTCGATATCCTGAGATGACACGAATGGAGAGATTGATTGATTCATGTACGGCAGCCAGTCCCGGAGCGCTTCCGCGCACTGCTGCGCCGCTGTGCCCGACCAGCTGATGAAAATCTGCATGAGCCTGCACCCCTCGGAACGCTCCAGTGGGCCCTCATGATGCCCCAAGCGCGCCCTTGGTATCCGTGATTTCACCGGATGCGATCACTTGCGGAACGCGCGCAGTCTGTCCTCGGCAAGCTGGCACGCACCATCCGAGAACGCGATGCTTCATGCGTGGCTCGCCGTCGGCTCAGCTCGCGTAGATGCGTGGCACCACATCCGCCAGGACTCGTACTTGAGGTTTCGGACGCCAATGGACGGCGGCGGTGTCCCCGCCCGGGCCCCTCGGCAGCGGTCGGGAGTCGTGGGAGGGGGTAATGGGCGAACGAGAGGGAGAGCGAGTGTCGCAGCAGGCCAACCCTCGGGGGACCTTCCTGAAGATTGCCGACTCAGTGAGGAAGCAGATCGAGGACGACCCGACCATGACGGAGCTGCCGTCCCTGGCTGAGGTCATGAGCGACTACAAGGTCTCACGCGGGGTCGCCCTCCGCGCGTTCGGCATGCTGCGACAGGAAGGTGTGGCCGAACCGGCACCGGGCGAACGGTGGCGCGTCGTGCGCTCCGGTACTCGAATCGACCGGCGTCCCCTCGATCAGCGCATCGCCGAAATCATCACGGCTGAGGGGCTCAAGGTGGGGGGAAGCCTTCCCGAGCGCGTCCGCGCTGGCCGACCGGTTCGGGGTCTCGCGCCCCACAGTGACCAAGGCGCTGGAGAAGTTGGAGACCGCCGGCGTGCTGGCGGGTGGCGGACAGGGCAGGGTGCGGACGGTCCGCGCCGTGCCGACGTGAGAGGAGCGTTCGTAGCTTGCCGACGTTGACCGAGTGGGCCTATCCCCTGGCTGAGTCCCTGCTCGCCGATCCGCTTCCGCGGCGTTGGAAGCACTGCCTCGGAGTAGCTGAGAGGGCGCGTACGATTGCGCTCATTCTTGACCAGGACGCGGATCTATTGGAGGCCGCAGCGGTACTGCACGACCTCGGCTACGCGCCGGACCTGGCCAAGACGGGCTTTCACCCGCTGGACGGAGCCCGATACCTCCGGGACGTCGCCGCCGCCGACGAACGGGTTATCAACCTGGTCGCTCATCACTCCTGCGCATGGTTGGAGGCGGAAGCCCGCGGCATGCGCGAGGAGTCCTGTCTTCATCCCCTTCCTGGCGGACCACGGACCACAAGGCTCGACAGGCAGCGACGCGAGCCGCGGCCAGCGACCTGTGGCAGGAACACCACGTCGTTTTCTCGCGACCGGACGGGCGTCCACTCGACCCCCGCCAGGACTACGAGGAGTTCAAGGAGCTACTCACCGAAGCCGGGATCGACGACCGACGCCTCTACGACGGGAGTCGCCACACGGCGGGAACGATCCTGAACGAGTTGGGCGTCGACATGACCACGATCATGGAGATCCTGCGGCACACCCAGATCAGCCAGACCCGCCGCTACGTGAAGGGCAGATCGCACCTGTCGAAGGACGCGATGCGGCGCATGGGCGAGTTCTTCGCGCCCCCGCCCACAAGCAGCGTCCCGGGCCCCACTGAGACCGAAACTGAGACCCCCGACACCCGCGCAGCACGCTCCCGCCGCCGTCGCCGCATCCGCTGAACGAGAAAGCCCAGCTCAGACACTGTCTGGGCTGGGCTTCGACAGAGCCGCCTTCGGGATTCGAACCCGAGACCTACGCATTACGAGGGCTCGCGGGGTCGTGGCGGCTGGTGCCGCATCATCACGTTGGATCCCGTTTCCCCTGATCAGCGACTTGTGAGCTCGTCGGTGCCTGCCGTTGAATCCACCTTGTGCCGCACCATCCGCTCACGCACCGCTCACGCACCGCCCGTTGGATGACCAGCAGCTTCCCGAGGAACTGCAGTCGCCACAGCACGAGGTTCCCACCATGGTGGGAACCAGTCGTCTCGACGACGAATGACCCATTCCCAAGCCACTGGAGCCGCCCCTGCCCCTTGACGAAGCCCGCCCGCGCCGCATCGTGGCCCGCCACGACCCGCACGTGTACCTGGGGACCTTCGTCACCTGCGTCTTCAACCCCGACCGCGCCCTGTGTGCCACACGCCCGATGCCCCGGGCGTCGGCCAGCCCGTCCTGGCCTTGCGTAGTGACTTCCGCGCCGCCGAAGGGCGATGGCCGCGAAACTGTCGGCCGAGGACGTGCCGTTCGCCTTTCGAGCGCGGCTGCTTACTCGTCGAGGAACTGAAGGGCGTGCTTCAGGAACCGCTCGGGGTACTGGAAGTGGGCTCCGTGCCCGGCGTCGGGGTAGATCAGCAGTTGGGCGTTGGGGATGTTCTGGGCGAGGTGCCAGGAGTTGATCGAGGCGATCATCACGTCGTTCGTGCCGTTGAGGACCAGCGTCGGCTGGGTGATCGCGTTCAGGTAGGCATAGGGATTCTCGCCCGGCAGCGGTTCCCCGTAGGCGGTAGCCGCTTCGAGCTGCGCCTGTGCGACTTCGAGCGAGCTCGGCGGATCCTGGTCGGCCCGCTGGTGGCGTCGCTCCCAGAAGGCCCGGCCCGCTTCGACCGCGGCTTCCGAGCGGCCGAAGAACAGGAAGAGGAAGTCCTCCACCGTGGGGACCGGATTCGTCGCCACCTCGGGCACCTTGGGGTCCATCGTCGGGTCCCCGCCCCGCAGGCCGGTACCGACCAGGAGGAGCTTGCGCACCAGTTCGGGGTGACGCAGCGCGACTTCCTCTACCTGCCAGCCGCCGATCGAGAAGCCGAGCAGGTCGACCTGCTCCAGACCCAGCGCCCGGATGACCGCGGCGATGTCGTCGGCCATGTCCTCCATCCGGTTGCGCGGCGTGCCGGATGAGGAGGCGATGCCGCGCCCATTGAACAGGATGACCTCGCGGCCTTCGGCCAGGCCGTCGGTGAGCAGCGGGTCCCAGTGGTCCATCCCCCCGCGGAGGTGCTGGACGAGGAAGATCGGGACCCCGGAGGGCTTGCCCCAACGCCGGTAGGCGAATCGGTCGCCGTCAACCTCGACGTACTGGGTCGGTGCGGTCGCATGCGTATCGCTCATGGCCTGAGCCTTTCTGGTGGGGAGGAGCAATACGATGACGTTCGTAATTTAAAAAGTCAAGCCCTTAGATGTCGATCGACATCTATGTATGCTTGACCATCGAGTGTCGACCGTGGAAGGGGATGCCGGCCATGCGAGTGACCAAGGCGCAGGCGGAGCAGAACCGTGCGCACATCGTCGCGACAGCGGCCAGGCTGTTCCGTGAGCGCGGCTACGACGGTGTCGGCGTGGCGGAACTGATGGCAGCCGCCGGGTTCACCCACGGCGGGTTCTACAAGCACTTCCGCTCCAAGGCCGACCTGATGGCCGAAGCGTCCGCGAGCGGGCTCTCGCAGATCGCGGCACGGACAGAGGGTCTGGGCCCTGCCGAGTTCGTCGAGAGCTACGTCTCCCGGGAGCATCGCGACGGGCGCGGCGACGGCTGCACCATCGCGGCCCTCAGCGGCGATGCCGCACGTCAGCCGGCGGACCTCAAAACGGAGTTCGCAGCCGGGATCGAGAACCTGCTGACAGCCCTTCAGGCCCAGAGCGACACACCGGGGGAAGCGGACCCACGCGAGGCCCGCACCAGGGTGATCGACATGCTCGCCCATTCGGTCGGCGCGGTCATGCTGTCGCGGGCCTGCCCGGACGGTTCTCCGCTGGCGGACGAAATCCTCGACGTCTGCCGCAAGGAACTTCTCGCCTCACTGGCGCACGACAACAGCGACCAACCGGCGGCTCCGAAAGCAGAAGCCTGACCACAGCCGACCTACGCAGGGCCGACCACCCGAGGGTCGGACACTGACGCAGAGGGGATTTCGCGGTGTGGTCATGTCCGGGTCCTGTAGTGGGTTTCAGGGCACTTTTCGCTGCGGCAGGCGGCGCCGTTCGGGCCCTCGCGAGGGCCTTTACGGGCCGCCAGGTGCAGCCCCGTCGTCGTCTCCCTATCTCGTCCGTAGGGGCGAGGATGCTCATCATTTTGGGCTTCCCGAGGTGCGGGCGCCAGCGATTGCATTATGACCATGCTGTTAAGTGGTCGGTCGGTAGACGTCATTAGGCTCGCTCCCCTCGGGGTGCCTCGCTCATGGCGGACGCGTGGCGGACCGGCGAGCCCCGGCGTCGGCCGAGCGGCCGCCTGTGAGGTCGCGGGCGGTTGGCTTTGGCGCAGGGACCTGGCGCGGTGGGGTCAAGCGGTGCGCTGCTCAGGTGCGACGGGCGGGCTTCGGCGTCGGGTGCGATCTGGGACGGTCAGTTCGGGGTTGTGGCGCAGTCGTGCTCGACGCCCAGGAGCGCGAGGGCGTTGTGGATGCCCTGATCGAGGACTTGGTCGGCGAGTTGGGGGTCGGCGAGGGCTCGGGAGAGCTGGAGTGTGCCGGCCATCATGGCGTACGAGCTGAGTGCCATGGGGCGGACCGAGAGCGGGTCGTGCGGCGCCAGGCGGGCGGCGATGCCGTCGGCGACCACGAGTACACCCTCGGTGTAAGCCTGCTTGGTCGGGTGTGCGCAGCGCCCTATCTCGTCGAGCAGGGCGGCGGAGGGGCAGCCGACATCGCGGCTGTCACGGTGCCAGGGGGACAGGTACCAGCGCACGATCTGTTCGAGGCCGGCGCGGCCCGGTTCCGCGTGCGCGACGATGGTCGCGTTCTGGGCGTGCAACTGGTCGGCGATCGTGGTGGCCACGAGGTCGTCCTTGGACGTGAAGTGGGTGTAAAAGGCGCCGTTGGTGAGCCCGGCGTCCTTCATGAGCGCCGTGATGCCCGAGCCGTCGATGCCGTCCTCCTTGAACCGGCGGCCCGCCGTCTCGATGATCCTCTGCCTGGTGGCCTGCTTGTGCTCTCTCCTGTATCGCACCCCACACACCCTTCTGTGCGCCGGGAGGGCGGCACGCCCTCCAACGACTCCTCCAATGTATTGGATTGTGAACGTAATTCAATAACCCCGAACCTCACGCCCCGAACCTTGAACCAGAACCCAGGTGTCCGGCCAGGGCGGGTCGCCACCTCTCGGCCCACGGTTCCGATTCCGATGGGCTTCTTCCGTCATAGGCTCACGTGCGGCTCCGTGAGCGGTCGCAGGGTCACCGCCCGCCGTGGGGGGCCCCTGCACGTACGGCCCCCCATGCATTGTATTGCGAACGTAAGTTAACTGTCGCGCGAGCGGACCTGTGAGATGGATCCCGAGGTGCTCGGGCGATCGGGCGCCCCGCATCCCCGGCTGGAAGCCCTTGGATGATGCGTCCGCGCCGAGTCGACGTCCTGGCCGTCGCCCGACACCTGCGGCCCGTCGGCCGACGTGCAGATCGTCCGCTGTCCGGGTCCCGGGATCGGACGTCCACCCCTCATCCGCCACGACCGGCGCTTCGTCCGGCGGCGCAGGTGACCCCCTGCCGCCCTGGTGGTGTGCGGTGCTGTGCACCCCCACCTCGACGGAACCCGCTATTCCGATTCTTTGCGCCTCGTTTAACTCATCCCCTTGCCCCCCGATGGGATTATGGTCATACTTCCATCATCGACGGGTTGTTCAGGGGCCTGGTGAAGGGGGTTTTCACTCTCTGGGCCTCCTCTGACCGTCGACCCCGGACTGCACTCGCGTCCGGGAGATCGGGAACCGCTCTGCGCCCACCTACGAGGAAGAAGTGGCCAGCGTACTGACGGTAACCCACACATCGAAGGGCACGACCGTGAACGCACGCGAAACACGAGGTGACGTGGTGACGTCGTACAAGAACGCGCAGACCCGCACCGTCACCGCCGACGGAGTGACCTTCGCCTACCGCGACCTCGGGCCCCGGACCGGCATGCCGATCATCTTCATCACCCACCTCGCCGCGGTCCTCGACAACTGGGACCCCCGGGTCGTCGACGGCATCGCCGCCAAGCACCGGGTCATCACGTTCGACAACAGAGGTGTGGGCGCGTCCACCGGCAAGACGCCGAAGACCATCGAGGAGATGGCCAAGGACGCCGTCACCTTCATCCGGGCCCTGGGCTTCGATCAGGTCGACGTCCTCAGCTTCTCGATGGGCGGCATGATCGCCCAGGTGATCGCCCAGTCCGATCCGCAGCTCATCCGCAGGCTGATCCTCGCGGGCACCGGTCCGGCCGGCGGCGAGGGCATCAAGAACGTGACCCGGCTGTCCGACTACGACACCCTCCGGGCGCTGCTCACCTTCCAGGACCCGAAGCAGTTCCTCTTCTTCACCCGCACCCCGAACGGGATCCGGGCCGGTAAGGAGTTCCTGGCCCGCCTGAAGGAGCGCACCAAGGACCGGGACAAGGCCATCGCCCTCACCGCCTACAGGTCACAGCTCAAGGCCATCCACCGCTGGGGGCTGGCACAGCCGCAGGATCTCTCCCGCATCAAGCAGCCCGTGCTCGTCGCCAACGGCGACAACGACCGCATGGTTCCGACGCCGAACTCGTACGACATGGACAGGCGGCTGCCAAACTCCGAGCTGGTGATCTACCCCGACGGCGGCCACGGCGGCATCTTCCAGTACCACGAGCAGTTCGTGCCGACGGCTCTCGAGTTCTTCGGCCGGCCGTAGGGCCGCAGTGTGATCGGCGCTCGGGCCGAGGATGTTGACTTAAGGAGTCCTTAAGAGCCGTGACGCCCGCCGGGCGTCACGGCTCTCGTCACTCTGTTCCACGTCACTGACCTGCTCGCTTCTCGGTCATGCGGCGCCGAGGCGGTTGTCGTGCGGGATAGCGATGCGGAGACCGGTGTGGTCGACGTGCCGTCCGGGCGGCAGGCCCGGGACCTGCGCTGCCTCCACGGCGTACCGAATGCGCGCAGCGCCATCGGCGGTACGAGCGGAGGGCCGCCGCGTCGGTGTCGCTTCCGAGATGGCAATTGCCCCGGGGCCACCCGCTCTCGCTGGCGGCGGAAGCGCGGGTGTACGGCACCGGCGTCGTGGCCTTTGTCAGGTGGTCACCCAGCCGGTATTGACGGGCACCGCGCCAAGGCGAGGACGTTCTCGATTCCCCGCTCGAGGACCTCGTCGGAGAACTTCCGGTCGGAAAGCGCGCGGGACAGCTGCAACGTTCCCACCGCCATCGTGTAGAGCCCGATGGCCTGACCGCGGGCGGACTGCGGATCCCCGGGTGCCAGGCGGGCGGCGAGCTCTTCCAGGATGGCCTTGGCGCCGTCGGTGTAGGCGTCCTTGGACCCGTCGCCGCAGCGGCCGATCTCGTCGAGGAGGGCGGCGCTCGGGCAGCCGTCGCCGGGGTTGTCCCGGTGCTGGGGTGACAGGTATGCGCGGATGAGGTCCTCGAGTCCCTCGCGGCCGGGCCGCAGCGCGTCGTACTGCTCCACCTGTGTGCGCAGCTGCTCGGCGATGACGTTGGCGACGAGGTCGTCCTTGGACTCGAAGTGGGCGTAGAACGCTCCGTTGGTGAGCCCGGCGTCCGCCATCAGCGTGGAAATGCCGGAGCCGTCGATACCGTCCTTCTTGAACCGGTGACCGGCGGTCTCGATGATCCGCTGCCGCGTCACCTGCTTGTGCTCCTTGGTGTAGCGCGCCACAGGGTTCCTCCGTCAACTCCGCCGGGCCTTTGCCTCGTATCCCATCCTAAGACGTGGCCTGACGTACATAATATTACAATCGACAGGTGATCTTGGGAGAGACCCTCGCCGCAGAGTCGTCATGGGGAGTGAGCCAAGTCCACGTCCGGTGCGGCGAGTCCGGATTCCGAGCCGTGGGGCGGGACCTCGTCGTCATCACCGGCACACGGCCGGCGTCGCGAGCGCATGCTCACGGCTGCCTGGCTATGCCGTGCGTACGCCGAAGCGCCCGAGGGAGGCGACTCCCCCGGGCGCTGGGCGTCCTGGTCAGGCGGTGTGGGTGGGGTAGTCGGTGTAGCCGGCCGCGCCGCTGCCGCAGAAGGTCGCGGGGTCGGGGGTGTTCAGGGGTGCGCCCGCGCGTATGCGCTCGACCGGGTCGGGGGTGGCGAGTGCCATCGAGCCCACCCGTAGAAGTCGATGACCTGGGCGTTACGGTCGGGTGCAGCGGCGGATTTTGCGAAGCCGTTCATCCACGAGTTGGTCCGCTCCACCACCCACCTCTTGCCGATCTGGATCGGGGCGGGCATGCCCTTGCAGGCGATCTGGGCGTCGAAGCCGATCTCGTCGAGCAACTCACGGGTGCGTTTGCTGTCATACCCGCGACCGATACCGGTCCCCAGCATGGCCGATGGTATGACGTACATAATTTTACGGTCCAGGGCGACATGCTTGCCCGTCCCGCCGGGCATCCGCCGCGGCGGCACGGCTCGTTGCCAGTGGGCCTCGGAAGGTGCGCCGGTAGGCCAGTGGTGTGACGCCGATAGCGGCGTGCAGGTGTTCGCGCAGCGAGGTGCCGCCGGCGAAGCCGACCTGGCCGGCGATCTCGTCGACCGGCAGGTCGGTGGATTCCAGCAACTGCCGGGCCCGGTCGACGCGTTGCTGGATGAGCCAGCGTCCGGGGCTCAAGCCGACTTCTTCTTTGAAGCGGCGGGCGAAGGTGCGCTGGCTCATGTTCGACTGCTCGGCAAGGTCGCTCAGCGTCAGCGGCTTGTGCAGGTTCTGCAGCGCCCACTGCCGGGCGGCGGACGTGTCGTTCGCCGTTGCGTCGGGGACCGGGTGTTCGATGTACTGCGCCTGGCCTCCGTCGCGCCACGGGGGGACGACGCAGGTGCGGGCCACACGGTTGGCGATCTCGCTGCCGTGGTCCTTGCGGACAAGGTGCAGGCAGACATCGATGCCGGCAGCGGCACCGGCCGAGGTCAGCACGTCGCCTTCGTCGACGAACAGGACGTTCGGGTCGAGTTCCACCTGCGGGTACCACTCCCGGAAGAGGCCCGTGGCGTGCCAGTGCGTGGTGGCCCGGTGCCCGTCGAGCAGCCCCGCCGCGGCCAGCACGAAGGCGCCGGTGCAGGTCGACACGATCCGGGTGCCGGGGGCCACGTACGCGAGGACTTGCGCCAGGTCGACCGACGTCTGACGGCGGGGGTTGCCGGTGTGGAACGGCGCGATGATGACGGTGTCGGCGGTGCGCAACGCCTCCGGGCCATGATCGACGGTGATGGAGAAGTCCGCGTTGGTGCGCACCGGGTGACCGTCGATGGTGCAGGTCACGACCTCGTAGCGGCCGTCCGCGGCGCCGAAGACGCGGTGGGGAATGCCCAGGTCGAACGGGTACACCCCGTGCGAGGCGAGGACAACGACGCGGTGCACCTTGATCACGGCAGGATCCCGTCGAAAATTGGCGATCACGCCATTGTAGGGGCCTGTGACGGCGGCCAGGCTGGGCCCATGACGGACACCGAAACCATGCGAGCCATCAGCCAGGACACCTACGGCGCCCCCGACGTTCTGAAGGAGACCCTGCTGCCCAAACCGGCGCCAGGGGTGAGCGAGATCCTGGTAGCCGTTCACGCGGCCGGGGTCAACCCGACCGACTGGGGGAACCGTGCCCAGTCCGCGACCATCGCCCGGATGCCGCTGGTGCTCGGCTGGGACGTCTCCGGCGTCGTCGAGGCCGTCGGCGTGGGCGTCACGCTGTTCAAGCCCGGCGACGAGGTCTTCGGCATGCTGCCCTACCCGGGCGGAGTCGGCTCGCACGCCGAGTACGTGACCGGGCCGGCCCGCGTCTTCACGCACAAGCCCGCGGGCATCGACCACGTCCAGGCGGGTGCGCTGCCGCTGGCCGCGCTGACCGCCTACCAGGCACTGGTCGACACCGCCGGTGTCCGGGCCGGGCAGCGAGTCCTGATCCACGCGGCGGCCGGCGGCGTCGGTCACCTCGCCGTGCAGATCGCCAAGGACCGCGGCGCGTACGTGATCGGCACCGCCAGCGCCGCCAAACACGACTTCCTGCGATCCCTCGGTGCCGACGAGGTCATCGACTACCACAGCGTCGACTTCACCGAGGTGCTCAGCGACATCGACGTGGTCCTCGACCCGATCTCCCGTGACTCCGCCGCCCGCGCCCGATCCGTGGCCGTGCTGCGCCCGGGCGGCACCCTCGTCTCGATCCTTCCGGTACCCGTCGACGCCGGCGAACTGGCGGCGATCGCCGAGCGGGGGATCCGCTACGAGTCGCTGCTGGTCGAGGCCGACCACGCCGGCATGCAGGCCATCGCCGCCCTCGTCGAGACCGGCGCACTGCGCGCCCACGTCGACGCCACCTTCCCGCTCGCCGAGGCCGCGAAGGCGCACACGCTCGGCGAGACCGGCCGCACCACCGGCAAGATCGTGCTGACCGTCCGAGACAGCAAGGCACACCTTGCCAGCCAACTGCTGCATGACGTGTTCGTCCTCGGGGACACGGCCATCGTCGATCGGGTCGTGCGGCCCGATTCCTACATCCAGCACAACCCCCTGGCGCCCGACGGAGCCGACGCCCTCAAGTACTTCAGCGGCGCCATGCGACAGCAGTTCCCGCAGGCCGCCTTCGAGCCCCGCCGGATCATCACCGAAGGTGATCTGGTGCTGCTGCACTCCCGCTACGTCATGGTGCCGGGCACCGAGGGTCTGGCCGTGTTCGACCTGTTCCGCTTCCAGGACGGCAAGATCGCCGAGCACTGGGACGTCATTCAGGAAGTGCCCGCCACCACGGCCAGCGGCAACGACATGTTCGCCACGCTCAGCGAGCCGCGGACCGACGCGGTCGGGCAGCGCTGGTTCACCGCCTACCACAAGGAACTGGTCACCGCGTTCGTCGACCAGCTGCTGGTCCGCAAGGACCTGACCGCCATCGACGCCTACGTCGGCGCCGACTACCACGAACACAGCCCGAACATCACCGACGGCGCGGCCGGCCTCAAGGCCGACCTGGGCAGCTACTTCGACAAGTTCCCGCAGTCGAGTGTCACACCGAAACGCGTCATCGCCGAAGGCGACCTGGTCGCCGTGCACAGCCACTACGTCGACACGCCGGGCGAGCGTGGCCGGTCGGTCATCGACCTCTTCCGGGTCCGCGATGCCAGGATCGTCGAGCACTGGAACTCCGAACAGGCCGTGCCCGAGACCGCCGCCAACGACAACACGATGTTCTGACAGCCGCCGGGGGCGGGGCGAATCGTGTCCAGCCCCCACAAGAGCGACCGGCATTGGGCCATCAGCGCGGCGATCCCCGAACCGTCGATCCCGTCGCTCTTGAACCGACGCCCAGCCGTCTCGATGATCCGCCGCCGCGTCTCCTGCTTGCGCTCTCGCCCGTATCGGGCCCCGCACTCTCCTTCACTCGTCCAGCTGGCCGCTGGCCGCCGCCTCCGGGCCCCCATTGAGCGTGCGACCATAATTTAATTCTCGCTGACCTCTTGCCGACCGGCTCGCCTCACCCTATTAACGTACGAATGTAATACAAGAGGCCGTGTGGCACACCAGCACCTTGTCGCGTCACCGAACCGGCTGGGCACGACGAGCGTGACCAGCACAGACAGGAGTGTCATCAGGGGAATCAGTCCGCAGGCGCAGCAGTTCGCGCAGTTCCTGGAAAGCGTGCGCGCCAAGTGGTTGACGCCGGGCCTGGACCTGGGCATCGTGCGCGACATCGCCGAGACGTACCACCTGGCGTCCACCGAACCGGAAGGCGTCACCTAAGCCGAGGTCGACGCCGACGGCGTCCCCGCCCTCTGGGCCATCCCCGCCGGCGCCGACCTCGACCGGGCGCTGCTGCACTTCCACTTCGGCGGCTCAGTCACCGCCTCCATGCATTCGGACCGCAAGGCCGCCGGGCACATCGCGAAGGCCGCCGGGATCCGCTCGCTCGTCGTGGACTTCCGCCATGCCCCCGAACACCCCTACCCGGCACAGCCCGACGACGTCGAGACCGCCTACCGATGGCTGCTCGCACAGGGCTACCAGCCGCAGCACATCGGCAGCACCGGCCACTCCATCGGCGGCACCCTCGCCGTCATGCTGCCCCTGCGGCTGCTCGCCAAGGGCGAGCCCACCCCCGGTGCGATCGTCAGCATCTCGCCATGGACCGACGTCACCCTCGCCAACCCCAAGGTGGATGAGAACGAGGAACACGACAAGATGCTCAGCCGCAACACCCTCGAGGGGATGCGGGCAGCGTTTCTGCAGGACCCGGACCTGGACTTCGCCGACCCGCGGATCAGCCTCGTCAACGCCGACCTGACCGGCCTCCCGCCCACCGTCGTGCACTACGGCGAGTACGAGACCCTCGCCGGCGACGGCGCCGAACTCGCACAACGGCTCACCGAATTCAAGGTCACCTCCGAGGTCCACCCGATGCCCGAGGGACAACACTCCTTCGTCCTCGGCGCCGGACGCGTACCCGAGGTCGACCAGGCGATCGAGCAGATGGGCCAGTCGCTGCGCCGGCATCTCGGCGCCTGAGTACCAGACTTCGCTCGTCACCGTCCGGCGATCTTCCGGATTCCACGCCCAGCCGGCCGTATCCGGCGTCACGCTTCCCACCAACCGCAGGTGGATCGTGGCGCCGGATACCGCCCCACAACCCGTACAGCGGCGTGATCGTCACATCAGCGCCCGACCGGCGCCCTCACTCACGGAGAAGGTCTCGTGACTCAGCTCGGCGGCCAGATCGCCCTGGTCACCGGCGCGAACCGGGGCCTCGGCCGCGAATTCGTCCGGCAACTGCTCGACCGCGGTGCCGCGAAGGTCTACGCCGCCGCCCGCGACCCTCGCCCGATCGTCGCCGACGACCCCCGGCTGCTCCCACTGCACCTCGACGTGACGGACCCCGCCTAGGTGGCCCGCGCCGCCGGGATCGCGCAGGACGTGAGCGGTGAACAACGCCGGGATCGCCCGCGTCGGTTCCGTGCTCGACACCGACACCTCCGGTCTGCGTCTCGAACTGGAGGCCAACCTGTTCGGCCCGCTCGCCGTGACCTCAGGCCGCTGACCGGTGGACCTGACTCACCCCTGCGACGGCCCTGGGAACAGCCCGCCCCGCCAGGGCGGCTGACTCCCGCCCGCGTCCGCCGCGCGGTCGACCGGGGACTGACCGGCCCGGTCGCCGCCGCACGGGGCCTTGGTGATCGCGCCGTCGGCGCTGGCGTTGGCCAGATCCAGGAGTGCTGGACGAGGAAGATCGGGACCCCGGAGGGCTTGCCCCAGCGCCGGTAGGCGAACCGGTCGCCGTCGACCTCGATGTACTGGGTCGGTGCGGTCACATGCGTGTCACTCATGGCCTGAGCTTTTCTAGAGGCCGCGAGCAACACGATGACGGTCGTAATAAAAAGTCAATCTCTTAGATGTCGACCGACATCCATGTGTGCTTGAGTCGCCGGGTCCGCGAGGGGGCTCTCGCGGATCGCGGCACGGACAGAAGGTCCGGGCCCCGCCGAGAGCTATGTCTCCGGGGAGCATCGCGACGGGCGGAGCGACGGCTGCACCACCGCGGACTACCGGACGCGAGAACGGTCGACTTGCACGTCACGACCCTGCGGGGTGGGGCGTTGGCCGTGAAGATGGAACCCGCCGAGGGTGTCGTGGCACGCGCGGCGCCCTGTGGGGCGCTGTGGTCGGTCGTGGGCGCGGCCGGGGACGTTCAGAGGGCTTCGTTGACCCGGCCGATGTACTCGCCGAGCTGGTATTCCACGTCGAGGCCCTTCTCGGCGGCCAGGGCGCCGAGCCCGACCGCGCGTGCGGCGAATCCGGGCTGGGTCAGGGTGCCCGCGAACTCGCCGAAGGCGGCGACCAGGTGGGCGTCCGGCGGCAGTGTCGCCCGGTTGACCTGGGACTTCGCGGTCGCCAGTGCCTGTCGGTCGAAGGAGGCGAGACGGGCGGCGGTCGCGTCGACGAAGGCGTCGAGTTCCGCGTCGGGCAGGGTCCGGGTGACCCATCCCCAGCGCTCGGCCAGGTCGGCGTCGTAGTCGGCGCTGGTCAGGATCGCCTCCAGCGCGCGGTCGCGGCCGATGGAGCGCGGAAGCCGCTCGGCGCCGCCTCCGCCGGGGACGAGGCCGATGCCGACCTCGGGCTGGCCGAAGAACGCCTTCTCGCGGCTGGCGTAGCGCAGGTCACAGGCGAGGGCCAGCTCGTTGCCGGCGCCGCGGGTACGGCCCCGGATGGCCGCGATGCTGACGAACGGAGCCTTGCTCAGCCGCAGGACCATGTCGGTCCACAACGGGTTGTCGTCCTCGTGCTCGGGCAAGGGAAGGTCGGCGGCCGCGGCGGCGTCGAAGTGGTTGATGAAGAAGTCGGGGAGTTCGCTGGCGAAGACGACGACCTGGATGTCCGGGTCGTTCTCCAGCTCCGAGACGATCTTGTGCAGCGTCACGATCGACTCGGGGACCACCAGGTTCACGGGAGGATTCGAGAACGTGATCCTCGCGGTCCGCGGAGTCGTCCGCTCCAGGCGGATCGTGCTGGGCTGGCTCATGGCGTGGCTTCCGTTTCGTAGGGGGCTTGAGGTTGGGCTTGGGGCTGGGGGCTGCGTGGCCGTGATCGCGTCCGGCGACCACGGAGCTGTTAAGCCTGGTGGGGTTCGGGTGCCGCCAACCTGTCAGTCGGAGCTGCATCGGCTGCCCCGGGCCCGCCTGCGCCTGTGCGGCCTGGTGTGGGATCCGGTTCGTTCGAGCTGATGGCGAGCCGCCACTCGATATCCCCGCTTTCAAGCGAGGCCGCCGCCGAAGTCTTCGCGGAGGAAGGGGAGGGCAGTGATGGCGTTGAGGTTCCCTTGGCGGACGTGCCTGGCGGTTGGCCAGCGAGGGCGGGTGCTCCTCAGGGGAGCTGCGGGTAGAGCACCGAGACGCCCCCGGCAAGTGCTGCCTGGGCCTGGCGGGTCGCGTTGTCGGCGAGGATCTCGTAGGCGCCGGCGGCGATGCCGTCCACGGCGATGCGCGCGATGTCGGCCGGGTCGGACTTGGCCGCGTCGACGGTACGGACCATGTCGGTGTCCATGTAGCCGACGTGCAGGCCGGCCACGCGGATGCCCTGGTCGGCGAGTTGCAGGCGCAGGGTGTTGGTGAGTGACCATTCCGCGGATTTGGCGGCGCAGTAGGCGCCGAGCTCCGGGAAGCTGACCCAGGACAGGCCGGACAGGACGTTCAGCATGGCCCCGCCGCCGTTGGCCGCGATCTGGGGTGCGAAGGCGCGGGCCACGGTCAGGGTGCCGAGGAAGTGGGTGTTCATCTCCAGGCGGATGTCGTCCAGGTCGCCGGTGAGCAGGTCGGCGCCGGTGGAGGAGCCCGCGTTGTTGACCAGGATGGTCACGTCGCCGGTGGCCGCGGCGGCTGCCGCGACGGAGGCGGGGTCGGTGATGTCGAGTGCGATCGGCTTGGCGCCGGGCAGGTCGATCTGGTCGGGGTTGCGGGCGCCGGCGTAGACGGTGGCGCCGCGGCTGAGCAGTTCGGCGGCGAGGGCCCGGCCGAAGCCCCGGTTCGCTCCGGTGACAAGGGCGGTGCTGTCAGAGAGGTCCATGAAGGTTCCCGGTGAAGTCGAGAGGAGATGACCAGAGCACTGATGGCATGGGTCGAGGTGACCCAGCTCCGTTAAATTACGATCGTAATAATAAGCAGGCGAGTCGGTGATCGCAACCGATCCGCCTGCTGAACGACTCTGCGCCGGGCACCTTGCCGAAGCGCCGTCAAGGAGCAGCTGTCCAGCCAGGCGACATGGGCAGGCGGCCTGTCGAGTGGCGCGCTAGTGGGCCACTGGGTGATGGGACGAGGCGGTGGGGGCGTGGACCTCCCGGGGCGCGGGCGGCGGACGGCTCGCTCACTCATCGTGCAGTGGAGCTGCTCGAGCCTGAACACGCACCCGTTGACAGGCTTGGAGGACGAAGGTCTCACCTGCCATGGAGATATCAACGATCTCCGTCACGGGAAGCCCGGTCCGCTCGCATCTGAAGCAGCTCCCACCTCGCCAGTCGAACCGGCTTCACAGCTCGGCAGGCTTCAGTCCCATTCCTGCTCCTCCTCCACGAGGTGGGGCAGAGGGGTTCCGCCGACCACGGGCACGAAGCGCACCGGACGGGCGTGCCAGATGAACCTGTAGCGTCCGGCCGAGAGGGGAAGCGTGAACTCCTCGCCGTTCTTCAGGGCTTCGGCAGGCTCACGCCATCCGTCGGACAGCCAGTCCCAAACGTAGCCAACCACCGACGCGTCGATGGCCGAGGCGATGACGCGCATCTGGATGCGAGCCCAGCGGATCGCGCGGTCCGGCGTGGACATGGCCGCGAGCGCGAGCTGCTGGCCGTCCTCCTGGCGCCACTCGCACCAGAACCCCGACTTGGGCACCACCGGTTCCGGTACGGCGAGAGTGCACCACGTGAGTGTGCCGTCCTCACTGGTCCCCCAGTCCTCGGCGAGCGCCTCGACGATCAGCATGCCGCGACCGCTCTCCTCGTCGGCGGCTGGTCTCTTCACCTGCGGCCGGTCAGGAGTTCCGTCAGCCACCTCGATGCGGACCTCGCCCCGCCAGTACGAGACGGAGAAGCTGACGTCCTCCGTCTCGCCGTACCGGATGGCGTTGGTGACCAGCTCGCTGATGAGCAAGCCGGCGGTGTCGATGCAGGAACCGATCCCCCACAGCCGGAGATGAGCGGCACTGATCCGGCGTAGTTGCCGCACCCGCTGCGGTGCGCGGGTGCATGAGATGACGAAGCGAGCGGGCTCACCCGCTACGAGACCGATATCCGGTTCCATTTGAAGCCCCGGATCGGCCACCACCGTCTCGACCGCCTGCGTGTGAGCCATCTCAGCGAGATGTTCACAGCCATAGCCGACGGTAATACCGAGATCCTGGAGCAGAACGCCCAGCGCCGGGCCGCGGTCGAGGAGTTGGCCACCCTCCCGTGGAAGGGCGCGGGCAACCGCGCCCGCCGCAAGGTGATGAAGGCGGCGATCGATGCCATGCCGCCATTCCGGCGTGTGACCGGTCCGGCTACCCGGGTTCGCATCAAGGCCACGCTGCGGTCTGCGCTGAACGACGCGATCGGCCAGCAGATCCTCACCTTCAACCCGGCAGCCCACGTCGAAGTCGACCCCGTGCGCAAACCGAAGGCTCTGGTGTGGACGGACGCGCGGGTCGCCAGGTGGGAGCAGGTGGGTGAGAAGCCCTCCCCCGTCAGGGTCTGGACGCCCGAACAGACAGGCGCGTTCCTCGACTTCCTCGCGGAGGACCGGCTGTACGCGATGTGGCACCTGATCGCCTTCCGCGGCCTGCGGCGGGGCGCGGCATGCGCGCAGCCCTGGTCGGAGACCAACCTCGATGACCACTCCCTGACCGTCTCCGCCCAGCTCGTCCAGGACGGGTGGGAGGTCGAGACCTCCGAGCCCAAGACGGACAGCGGCTTCCGCGTGGTCGCGCTCGACGACGACACCGTCAACGTCCTGAAGCGGCACCGCGAACAGCAGGACGCGGACCGCGAGGAGTGGGGACCGGCCTGGGTCGAGACCGGCATGGTCTTCACCCGGGAAGACGGCTCCTGGCTCCATCCCGGGAAGGTGACCGACCTCTTCGAGCGCCTCGTCGCCGCCTCCGGCCTCCCACCGATCCGGCTGCACGACCTCCGGCACGGAGCGGCCACGCTCATGCTCGCCGCCGGCATCGACGTGAAGATCGTGTCGGACACGCTCGGACACAGCGACACCCGCATCACGCGGGACATCTACCAGAGCGTCCTGCCGCAGGTCGGCAAGAACGCGGCCGAAGCCACCGCCAGGCTGGTCCCGCTTCAGCGCAAGACCAAGGCAGAGGAGGCCCGTAAGGCCGCCAAGAAGGCGGCGGCCAAGGCGAAAGCCGAGGCCAGGGCCAAGAAGAAGGGCAAGCGGAAGAAGCCCAAGATGTAGGGCGCTGGACCGCTCCGCTCACGCATCGCTCACGCAAGCCATCTCGCGGCACCCCGGCCGCGTGACGCGTCATGCCCCGAGCAAGGAAAAACCCCAGGTCACGGCGAGTGAGTCCCAGGGTTTCTCGGAGCCGCCTTCGGGATTCGAACCCGAGACCTACGCATTACGAGTGCGTTGCTCTGGCCATCTGAGCTAAGGCGGCGCGCCGTCCGCACCATGGTGCGGTCAGCAACGTCGGTAAGTCTACACAGATTCCGGGGGTGCTCCGCACCAGCCCTCGGGGCACCCCGGACGGTCCGGCGACCAGGGCTAGGAGCAGCGTTTCCCGTCCACCGGAGGGGTGCCGCGGAGCAGATATGCGTCGATCGCGGAGTCAATGCAGGTGCTGCCGCGGCCGTAGGCGGTGTGGCCGTCGCCGTCGTAGGTGAGCAGGCGGGCCGAGGAGAGCTGGGCGGCCAGGGACCGGGCCCAGCGGTAGGGGGTGGCCGGGTCGCGGGTGGTGCCGACCACGACGATCGGGGCGGCACCCTCCGCCTTGATGCGGTGCGGCTCCCCCGTGGACCCGACCGGCCAGTACGCGCAGTTGAGGGAGGCCCAGGCGAGGCCCTCGCCGAAGACGGGGGACGCCTTCTCGAAGGTCGGGACGGCCTTCTCGACCTCCTCCGGACTGTCGTAGGCGGGCGGCAGGTCGAGGCAGTTCACGGCCGCGTTGGCGGACATCAGGTTGCCGTAGCGGCCGTCGGCGCCCCGCGCGTAGTAGCTGTCGGCGAGGACCAGCAGCCCGGCGCCGTCGTTCTCCTTCATCGCCGAGCCGAGCACCTCCCGCAGCTGGGCCCAGGAGCTCTCGTCGTACATCGCCGCGATCACACCGATCGTGGCAAGGGCCTCGCCGAGACTGCGGCGGTCCGCGTCACCGGTGGGGATCGGGTGCGCATCCAGCTTGGCGAAGAAGGTCCTGAGCTTCTGGCCTGCCTGCGTGGTCGTCGTGGTCTTCGTGCCGAGCGGGCAGTCCGGCTGCTGCACACAGTCCTTCGCGAACGACTGGAACGCCGTCTCGAAGCCCACCGTCTGGTCGAGGTTCAGCCGGCGCGCGGACAGTGAGGGGTCCATCGCGCCGTCCAGCACCAGCCGCCCCGAGCGGCCGGGGAACAGTCCCGCGTAGGTCGCCCCGAGGAACGTCCCGTACGACGCCCCCACGTAGTTCAGCTTCGCGTCACCGAGTGCCGCCCGCACGATGTCCATGTCCCGGGCCGTCTCGACCGTCGACACATGCCGCAGCAGCTTCGCCGAGTGCGCGCCGCACCCTTCCGCGAACTTCTTGTAGGCGTCGACCAGTTCGGTGGTCTCGCGCGCGTCGTCGGGGGTGACGTCCGTCTGGGCGTACGTGTCCATGTCCCGCCCGTCGAGGCACTTGACGGGCTCGCTGCGGGCGACCCCGCGCGGGTCCACCGCGACCATGTCGTAGCGGGCCCGCACCGCGGCCGGGTAGCCGATCCCGGCGTACGCCTGGAGGTAGCCGACCGCCGAGCCGCCCGGCCCGCCCGGGTTCACGAACAGCGACCCGAGGCGCTTGCCCGGGCCGGTGGCCTTCTTGCGGGCGACGGCGAGCCGGACGTCCCCGTCGGCCGTCCTGTCGTAGTCGAGCGGCACCTTCAGCGTGGCGCACTCGAACCCGGGGACCCCGCAGCCGTGCCAGCGCGCCTTCTGCCCGTAGTACGGCGTGAGGGCGGCCGGTGTCGACCGCGGCAGCGCGGCCAGCGCCACGTCGGCGGCCGATGTGGCCGCGTTCGTCGAAGCACCCGCGGAGCAGGCGGAGGTGAGCAGCGCGGCAGCCAGAAGAGTGCCGCCGATGCGGAGGGAGCGGGAGCTGCGCCTGGTGTACATCAGGCGAGCGTAACTCTGTGCAGTTTACTGATTGCAATCCGTGTAAACAAAGCCTCGTACGAGTGACGTGGTCAACCCGCTCTGAGTGCCATCGTCATCGCCTCCACCGCGAGCAGCGGGGCCACATTGCGGTCGAGAGCCTCACGGCAGGCGCCGATCGCCTCGATACGGCGGAGCGTGGTCTCCGGGGAGCTGCCGCGGGCGAGCCGCTCCAGGGCGTCCTCGGCGTCCGCGTTGGCGATCGCCACCCGTGAGCCGAGCTGAAGGGCGAGGACGTCACGGTAGAAGGCGGTGAGGTCGGTCAGGGCCAGGTCGAGGCTGTCGCGCTGGGTGCGGGTGCGGCGGCGCTTCTGTCTGTCCTCCAGGTCCTTCATCACACCCGCCGTGCCGCGGGGCATCCGGCCACCCTGGGAGGCGCCCATCGCCGCCTTCAGCTCCTCGGTCTCCTTGCCGTCCATCTCCTCGGCGAGCTGCTTGGCGTCGTCGGCCGCCGCGTCGACGAGTTCCTGCGCCGCCCTGAGGCAGCCGCCGACATCCTCGACGCGCAGGGGCAGCTTCAGTACGGCGGCGCGGCGCTCACGGGCGGCCGGATCGGTGGCGAGGCGGCGGGCCCGGTCGACATGGCCCTGAGTGGCACGGGCGGCGGCCATCGCGGCGGCGGGCTCGACGCCCTCCCGGCGCACGAGCATGTCGGCGACGGCCTCCACGGAGGGGGTGCTCAGGTTCAGGTGGCGGCTGCGGGAGCGGATGGTCGGCAGGACGTCCTCGATGGACGGCGCGCACAGCAGCCAGACGGTACGGGGGGCGGGCTCCTCCACCGCTTTGAGGACCGCGTTGGCCGACTTCTCGTTCAGCCGCTCGGCGTCCTCGACCAGGATGATCTGCCAGCGGCCGGTCGCCGGCGAGGTGAACGACTTTCTGACGGTGTCCCGCATGTCGTCGGCAAGGATCTGGGTGCCGACGGCGGCCACCGAGGTGACGTCGGCGTGGGTGCCGATGAGTGCCGTATGACACCCGTCGCAGAACCCGCAGCCGGGGATTCCCCCGAGAGCGCGGTCCGGACTGACGCACTGCAGTGCGGCCGCAAAGGCCCTGGCCGCCTGGTTCCGGCCCGCTCCGGGCGGTCCCGTGAACAGCCAGGCATGCGTCATCTTCGACGCCTCGGGCGGCGGGGTGCCGGTGGTGGCGGCGGTGACCTGGGCGTCGGCGTCCCGAGCGGCGGCCGCGAGCTGCTCGCTCACCCTCTCCTGGCCGACCAGGTCGTCCCATACGGTCATGGGTCACGCCGCCCTTTCGTCATGTTTCGCGCTACGGGATCCATTGTGGGGGCGACCACTGACAACGGGGCCGACGGTCGGTTGTCGGCCCCGTTGGCCGGTGGGGGCCGGCCACAACGCACGCGCAGAACGACCGCTACCGCCCCCGACGCCGACCGCGATCGTCCCCGTACTCGTCGTCATGCGGCCCGAGCAGCTCATCGGCGAGCGTAGGCAGATCGTCCAGCGGCGTCTCCTCGGCCCAGTCCGACCGTGTCCTCCGCCGAGGCGTCCCCGTCTCGTCGACCTGCGGCAGCTCCCGCGTCCGCTCCTCGTCGCGGAAGTACCCCGGCGGAACCCGGTCCGAGGGCCCGTCCTCCGACACCGGAGGCAGCAGGGCCGTCTCGTCGGCGGAACCCGGAGCCACCGGCGGCAGCACCGCGGTCTCATCGGCAGCCCCCGGCGGGACAGGAGGCAGCACCGCGGTCTCGTCCGCCGCCCCCGGAGGCACCGGCGGCTGCGGCAGCTCGGCCGTCACCTCGGCGTCGGAGGCGGACCCAGCGGAGTCCCCACCCGCGGACGCATCCTCGTCGTCCTTCTCCATGGGCACCCGGGGCAGCACAGCCGTCTCGTCCACCGGGCCGCCCGACGCGTTCGTCGGCGTCACCACAGGCGTGGGCACGGTCGCCGCGTCCATCCCCGCAGTGGGAGTGGCGGCCTGCTTGGGCCCCGCCTCCGCCGCCGCGGCCGCGGACTCGGCGAGCCGCCGGGCCTCCTCCGCCCGCAGCAACGCCTCCTCGGCCTTGCGCTGCTTCTCCAGCCGCCGCTCCTCGGCCTCGGCACGCAGTCGTGCCTCCTCCTCGGCCCGCTTGCGGGCGGCCTCTTCCTGGGCCTTGCGCCGTGCCTCTTCCTCGGCGCGGGCCTTCTCCTCGGCGAGGAGACGTACCCGCTCCTCCTCGGCCCGCCTGCGCGCTTCCTCGGCCCGCAGCCGGGCCTCCTCCGCCTGCCGCTCGGCCTCGCGGCGCTGGGCCTCCTCCAGCTCGCGCCGCTTGCGCTCCTCCTCCTCGGCCTTCAGCCGGGCCAGCTGCTCCTGGCGCTCACGCTCCAGGCGCTCCTCCTCGGCCTTGCGCGCGGCCTCTTCCTCGGCCTTGCGGCGCGCTTCCTCCTCGGCCTTGCGCCGGGCCTCCTCCTGCTCCCGGATCTCCTGCTCGGAGAGCGGCAGCATCTGGTCGAGCCGATGGCGTACGACGGTGGTGACGGCCTCGGGTTCCTGTCCCGCGTCCACGACCAGGTACCGCCCGGGGTCGGCGGCGGCCAGCGTGAGGAATCCGGACCGCACGCGCGCGTGGAACTCCGCCGGCTCCGACTCCAGCCGGTCCGGCGCCTCGGTGAACCGCTCGCGGGCGATCTCCGGGGACACGTCCAGCAGGACGGTCAGATGAGGCACCAGACCGTCCGTCGCCCAGCGGTTGATGCGGGCGATCTCCGTCGGGGACAGGTCGCGCCCGGCGCCCTGGTAGGCCACGGAGGAGTCGATGTACCGGTCGGAGATCACGACCGCACCGCGCTCCAGTGCGGGCCTGACCACGGTGTCCACGTGCTCCGCGCGGTCCGCCGCGTACAACAGCGCCTCCGCCCGGTGCGAGAGCCCGGCGCTCGACACGTCCAGCAGGATCGACCGCAGCCGCTTGCCCACCGGGGTCGCCCCCGGCTCGCGCGTCACCACGACCTCGTGGCCCTTGGCCCGGATCCATTCGGCGAGCGCCTCGGCCTGGGTGGACTTCCCGGCCCCGTCGCCGCCCTCCAGCGCGATGAAGAAGCCATTGTCGGCGGGCACGGTCACCGGGTCGTCGCCGCCGAGCAGAGCGTCCCGCAGGTCGTGCCGCAGGGGGACGCCGGACCGGTCGTCGACCTTGGCCAGCACCAGCGCGGCGACCGGCAGCAGCAGCGCGCCGACCAGCATGAGGGTGAACGCGGCGCCTCCGTGCGCGAACACGAACTTGCCGTTCACCAGCCGGTGCGGACCGATCGCCGCGGCCACCACGGGGGCGACGAGCGCGCCGAGTGCCACGCCGACGCGCACGACCGCGTGCAGATGCTCGGTGGTCCGTGCCCGCCGGTATTCCTCGGTCTCCTGGTCGAGCAGGGTGTGCCCGGTGTTGGCGGCGACACCCGCGCCGACACCGGCCAACCCGTCGATCAGCAGCACGGTGGTGACGTCCGGGACGAGCCCGGCGGCCAGCAGGGCGATGCCGGTGAACGCGAGCGCCAGCGCGAGCAGCCGGCGCCGCGACAGCGAGACCAGCACCTTGGGGGCCGTACGGACACCGACCACGACACCGCCGGTCAGCGCGACCACCATCAGGCCGTACATCACCGGGCCGCCGCCCAGGTCCTTGGCGTGCAGCACGGCGACGGCCACGGCGGCCGCGATCGCTCCGGCGACGGCCGCGCAGGCCGCCACCAGCAGCGGAATCGCGCCGGTACGGCCCTTGTCCACGCCGGTGCCCGTCTTGGGCCGGCGCAGCCCCTCCAGCGGCGAACGCGCGCGCGGGGTGCGCGTGCCGGGCAGTTCCAGGAAGGTCAGCACGGACAGGGACGCGGCGAACAGACCGGCCGCGACGTACGACGCGAGGGCCGCCTGATGCTGTCCGAACCAGTCGAGGCCGGAGCCCAGCAGGTTGTTGAGCAGGCCGGCGACGACGAGCGCGGCACCGGCCAGCGGGATCGCCACGAAGGTCGTGCGCAGCGACAAGCGGCGCAGTGCGTCCAGGTGGTCGGGCAGCGGTCGTACCGTCGCCCCCTCCGGGGGAGGTTCCGGCAGCAGGGCGGGCGCCGCGCTCTCGCGGCACACCGTCCAGAAGCGCTCGGCGACCCCGGTCACGAAGGCGGTCACCAGCAGCATCGCGAGGGCGTTGTCCGGCGTCCAGTCGATCCACAGCGGCGCGACGATGAGCAGGGCGAGCCTGACTCCGTCCGCGCCGACCATGGTCCAGCGGCGGTCGAGCGGCCCCTCGTGCGAAGTGAGCGAGGTCAGCGGGCCGAGCAGGACGGCGCCGAAGAGCAGCGTCGCCAGGATGCGCGTACCGAAGACGGTCGCCACTGCGAACGCCACGCCCCGGTAGCCGCCGCCGAACGAGCCCTGGGCGATGGCCGCCTGAAGGGCCAGCAGCACCAGCACCAGGAGTGCGAGGGTGTCGCCGATCCCGCCGACGAGCTGGGCGCTCCACAGGCGTTTGAGCTGGGGCCTGCGCAGCAGGGCGCGGACGGCGCGCTCGCGGGAGTCCGCGACCAGGGCGTCGTCGGGGGCCGGGTCAAGGGCCGTTGGCTGCTGGGCACGGGTCATGCATTCAGCCTATCGGGAGCCACCGACAGCCTGGGGAGCGCGTCCGCAGGTGCGCACGCCCCGACACCAAAGTGATGCCGGGGCGTTCGCATTGCGAAGCCTCGGTGGAGGAATCCGGCCCGAACCGGGACCGGGCTCAGTCCTCGGACGCCGTCTTGGAAGCCGTCGCCTTCTTCGCGGTGGTCGTCTTCGCCGTCGTCTTCTTCGCGGCCGTGGTCGTCTTCTTCGCCGCGGTCTTCTTGGCGGCCGTCGCCTTCTTGGCCGGGGCCTTCTTGGCGGGCGCCTTCTTCGCCGTCTTCTTGGCGGGCGCCTTCGCCCGCTTCTCGGCGAGCAGTTCGAAACCGCGCTCCGGGGTGATCTCCTCGACGCTGTCGCCGGAGCGCAGGGTCGCGTTGGTCTCCCCGTCGGTCACGTACGGACCGAAGCGGCCGTCCTTGACCACGACCGGCTTCTCGCTGACCGGGTCGGTGCCCAGCTCCTTCAGCGGCGGCTTGGCGGCGGCCCGGCCACGCTGCTTGGGCTGGGCGTAGATCGCCAGCGCCTCTTCGAGAGTGATCGTGAAGAGCTGGTCCTCGGTCTGCAGCGAGCGCGAGTCCGTGCCCTTCTTCAGATACGGCCCGTAGCGGCCGTTCTGCGCGGTGATCTCCTGGCCCTCGGCGTCGGCGCCCACGACACGCGGCAGCGACATCAGCTTGAGCGCGTCCTCGAGCGTCACCGTGTCCAGGGACATCGACTTGAACAGCGAGGCCGTACGCGGCTTCACGGCGTTCTTGCCGGTCTTCGGGGTGCCCTCGGGGAGCACCTCGGTGACGTACGGGCCGTAGCGGCCGTCGCGGGCGATGATCTGGTGACCCGTCACCGGGTCGGCGCCGAGCTCGAAGTCACCGCTCGGCTTGGCGAGCAGCTCCTCGGCGAGCTCCACGGACAGCTCGTCGGGCGCCAGGTCCTCGGGGACGTCCGCCCGCTGGTGGTTCTCGGAGTCCTTCTCGCCGCGCTCGATGTACGGGCCGTAGCGGCCGACCCTGAGCACGATGTCGTTGCCCACCGGGAAGGACGACACCTCGCGCGCGTCGATCGCGCCCAGGTCGGTCACCAGCTCCTTGAGGCCGCCGAGGTGGTCCCCGTCGCCGTTGCCGGCGTCGGCCGCGCCGCCCGCGGCTGCGCCCTCACCGAAGTAGAAGCGCCTCAGCCACGGCACGGACTGCGCCTGACCGGCCGCGATGCGGTCGAGGTCGTCCTCCATCTTGGCGGTGAAGTCGTAGTCGACGAGCCGACCGAAGTGCTTCTCCAGGAGGTTGACCACGGCGAAGGACAAGAAGGACGGGACGAGCGCCGTGCCCTTCTTGAAGATGTAGCCGCGGTCGAGGATCGTGCCCATGATCGTCGCGTACGTCGACGGGCGGCCGATCTCGCGCTCTTCGAGCTCCTTGACCAGGCTGGCCTCGGTGTAGCGGGCCGGAGGCTTGGTGGCGTGCCCGTCGACCGTGATCTCCTCGGCGGACAACGGGTCGCCCTCGTTGACCTGGGGCAGCCGGCGCTCGCGGTCGTCGAGTTCGGCGTTCGGGTCGTCGGCTCCTTCGACGTACGCCTTCAGGAAGCCGTGGAAGGTGATCGTCTTGCCGGAGGCGCTGAACTCGACGTCCCGGCCGTCGGCGGCGGTACCACCGATCTTCACGGTCACGCTGTTGCCGGTCGCGTCCTTCATCTGCGAGGCGACCGTGCGCTTCCAGATCAGCTCGTAGAGCTTGAACTGGTCGCCGGTCAGGCCGGTCTGGGCGGGCGTGCGGAAACGATCACCCGAGGGACGGATGGCCTCGTGCGCCTCCTGGGCGTTCTTGACCTTCCCGGCGTAGGTACGCGGGGACGAGGGCAGGTACTCGGCGCCGTACAACTGCGTGACCTGGGCGCGGGCCGCGGTGATGGCGGTCTCGCTCAGGGTCGTGGAGTCCGTACGCATATAGGTGATGAAGCCGTTCTCATACAGCTTCTGGGCCACCTGCATGGTCGCCTTCGCGCCGAAGCCGAGCTTGCGCGAGGCCTCCTGCTGGAGGGTCGTCGTACGGAACGGGGCGTACGGCGAGCGGCGGTACGGCTTGGACTCGACCGAGCGGACCGCGAACCGCGTCTGCTCCAGGGCCGCGGCCAGGGCGCGGGCGTTCGCCTCGTCGAGGTGGAGGGTGTTCGCGCTCTTCAGCTGTCCCAGGGAGTCGAAGTCGCGGCCCTGCGCGACCCGCCTGCCGTCGACGGTCTGGAGGCGGGCGACCAGCGACGACGGGTCCGACGAATCCCCCGCGCGGCCGGTCGCGAAGGTGCCCGTCAGGTCCCAGTACTCGGCGGAACGAAATGCGATGCGCTCGCGTTCCCGCTCCACGACGAGTCGTGTGGCGACCGACTGGACACGGCCTGCCGACAGGCGCGGCATGACCTTCTTCCACAGGACCGGCGAGACCTCGTAGCCGTAGAGGCGGTCGAGGATGCGGCGGGTCTCCTGGGCGTCGACCAGCTTCTGGTTCAGCTCGCGCGGGTTGGCCACGGCGGCCTGGATCGCCGCCTTGGTGATCTCGTGGAAGACCATCCGCTTGACCGGGACCTTGGGCTTCAGGACTTCCTGGAGGTGCCACGCGATGGCCTCGCCCTCGCGGTCCTCATCGGTGGCGAGGTAGAGCTCGTCGGAGTCCTTCAGCAGGTCCTTGAGCTTCTTGACCTGGGCCCGCTTATCGGCGTTGACCACATAGATCGGTTCGAAGTCATGCTCGACGTCCACACCGAGGCGGCGGGCGTCGCCGGTGTACTTCTCGGGCACCTCCGCGGCGCCGTTGGGGAGGTCGCGGATGTGCCCGACGCTCGCCTCGACGACGTATCCGGGGCCGAGATAGCCCTTGATCGTCTTCGCCTTGGCAGGCGACTCGACGATGACGAGTCGGCGGCCGCCCTTTGCGGTCTCGCTGGTCGGGGACAACTTCGCTCTTCTCTCCGGTCGACACTGGGGTCTCCCCAGGCCTTGGTTCCCGGGGTCGGGTCATGCTGACGCTGCGGAGTGTGACGGTACATCCCGCCCCCGTGTCAAACGGGAAAAGCCCGCAACGGCCACTCGAACGGTAACCCGACTACCGCCATTCCTGCCGCCCCGAGCGCCCACCGGCCTTTTCGAGCTCATCCGGAGGGTGACCTCCCCCTTACTGGTCGACCCGCTCGCGCAGACGTTCCGGGAGCCGTTCTAGAGACGGGTGAAGCACCATGCGGCGAGGGCCAGCGTGATGAGCGCGGCGAGGGTCGCGACGGTCGCGGATGCGACGGGACTCACACCGTGGGCGACGGGTTCGCGATGGCGCACCCGGGCCGCGGTCCACACCAGCAGCCCTCCTCCGAACAGGGCGAACACCATTCCCGCGAAGATCGCCGGTCCGCTCTCCATGGCTCCCCGTGCCTCTTTTCTCCCGCCGCGCGTGCACCTTCGATGGAGACTGGCACGCGCGGGCGGCGGACAGACGAACCCCGGGTGAACGCCGCGCCGACACGACCGCGGACTTCCCCGGAACGGCTCCCGGCCGACCGCCGGATCGCCACCCCGGCCATCCCGGCCGGCCACCCCGGTCGGCCACAAATCCCGTCCGGTTCTCGTTCGGTTCTCGCTCGGTTCTCACCCGGATCCGCGCTTCTGCGAGGGGGCGCGACCGGATTCGGCGCGGAAACCGACCGGATTCAGACCGCTCCGGGCGGGGGTATCTTCCCGCTCGACTTCTTGTTGTCGGTCAGGCTGACCGTGCACACGATCTTGTTGAATCCCTTCTTCCAGTCGTCCTCGTCGGCCACCCAGCCGTACACGAGACGCTCCTGATCAGGCGCCCAGGTCGACTCGAATTTGTTGCCGCACAACTTGGTCGCGTTGTCGGTGCCCTTCTTGTAGGTCATTTCGGCCGGGGCCTGAACAGTGCCGATCACCTGGTCGGTGTGGGCTTTCGAGCAGTCGGTGAGCGGAGCCTTGTAGCCGTCGTCGAGCTGCTGGTAGACCCAGCAGTCGCCGACGCTCATCTGACCGACCCACAAGTCGGTGCCCAGGTCCCGGAAGCGGCCCACCTCACCGCCGATCGCGGCATGGCGGCCGAGTACGAGACATGCCGTACCGCTGCCCGCCGCGCCGAAGCCCTCCTCGGTCGGCACGACGGCGTACCCGGCCGCGTCCGGCAGCGCGTCCACGACGGCTCGGCTCAGGTCGGCGCAGCGTTTCGCGCCCTGGGCCTTGGCGTCGGCGAAGTCGGTGGCGGCGTCGACGGCCACCACCTGACCGTCCGGCCAGTCGTCCGCGCAGTCCACGACCCCGAGGTTCGGCGCCGACTTGAACGGCGTACCCGACCAGACCGCCTGCACGCAGTCCCCTGTCTCCAGGGGCTCGTCGAGCCCGACCACCTCGCCGTACGGCAGCACGGGCCCGGTGGGCGACGCCCCCTGTGACGAACGCGCGCCCGTGCTCGGCGAGGACTTGGGCGCCGCGTCCTTCTTGCCGTCGTCCCCGGTCAGCGCCATGACTCCCCACGCACCGCCCGCGACGACGAGGAACACACCGACGACGAGAGCGACGAGCGCGAGGCGTTTCCTGGCGGCGGGGCGCGGTGGCGGGGGCGGGGCCGACGAGAACGGCGCCCGGCCTCCGGGCCCGCCAGGACCGACGGGTCCGCCGAAGGCGGTGGGTGCGCCGGCGACGGTGGGGCTGCCGGGCGCACCCGAGCCGCCGTACCCGGCCGGCGTCCCGCTCCCGTACGGCTGCGAGGAGCCACCGCCCGAGTACGGCCCCGAAGCTCCACCGCCGTAGGGGGAGCCCGGACCAGCGCCGCCGTACGGTGAGCTCGGACCACCGCTGCCGTACGGTGACGAGGAGCCCCCGCCCGCATACGGCGAACCCGCCCCCTGCGCATAGGGGTTGCCCGGTTCGAGCGCCTGCCCTGCCGCGGGCGGCCATGGGCTGTACGGCGGCGCCGAGCCGGGCGTCACCCCCGGCGTGGCCGGTTCCCCGGGGCTGGGGCGCGCGTCGGCCGGACCACCGTCTCCGGCCGCGCCCACCGGAGTGTGCGGTGTCCCCGGCGCCGACGCCCAGTCACCGGGAGGCGGCCCGAATCCTCCCGCCGAGAAGCCGTACCCCGGCCCCGCCGCACCCCCGGCGCCCCGGGCCCCCTGCAGGACGCGATCCAGCTCCCGCTTCACCGTCTCCGGCGAGAACCTGCGCACGGGATCCTTGACCAACAACCCCAGCAGCGCCGGCGTGAGTTCACCGGCCCGGGCGGGCGGGGTGGGGTCCTCGCCCAGCAGGGCCGTCAGCGTGGCGAACTCGCCGTGGCGGTCGAAGGGGCCGCGGCCCTCGACAGTGGCGTACAGCGTGGCGCCCAGGGAGAACAGGTCGGCGGCCGGGGTGGGCGGTTCGCCCCGGGCGCGCTCCGGCGCGAGATAGCCGGGGGTGCCGAGGATGCCCGCGGTCGCGGTGAGTCGGGGCTCGCGGGACTCGGGCTGGAGGGCGATGCCGTAGTCGGTGAGCAGCACGCGCGCGTAGGGGTCCCCCGAAGCGTCCGGCGCCAGAAGGATGTTGGCCGGTTTCACATCCCTGTGGAGGATGCCGACGCGGTGCCCCGCGGTGAGGGCGTCGAGGACGGCGAGGCCGATGCGGGCCGCCTGCTCGGGCGACAGCGGCCCCGAACGCCGTACGACCGCCTGGAGGTCGATCGCGTCCGGCACCTGCTCCATGACGATCCACGGCAGCCCCTCGTGGACCACCACATCGTGCACCGTCGCGACATGGGGATGGCCGCGCAGGCGGGCCGCGTGCCGGGCCTCGCTGCGGGCCCGGGAAATGCGCTGGGCCGTCTCGCCCGCGTCCATCGGTGTGTCAGGAAGCGCGATCTCCTTCATCGCGACCTCGCAGGCCAGCTCCTCGTCGTACGCCAGCCAGACCCGGCCCATGCCGCCCGCGCCGAGCGTCCGCAGCAGCCGGTACCGGCCGTTGATGGTCCTGCCTTCACTCTGCTCCGGCGTCTCCCCCGCCATCACGCCTCCCCCCGAGACCCGGGCACCGGGTCCGAGACAGCGCGCCTCCCCCGAGAACGCGTCAGCTCTGTCTCTCGAAGGTAGCTTCGCACCTGCCACTGACAGGAGCCCTTTTCCGGAGCAATCCCGCCAGAGCGGACACAGGGGTCCCAGGAGGTCGAGCCCGCCTCAGCAGTGGCCGGCCGACGTCAGGTCACGCGGGCTCCAGGAACCCCTGCTCCACCAGCAGCCGGATCTGCGCGGGCGTACGGTCGCGCAGCATGACCGGGTCCTCGCCCATGAGCTGGGCGATCGCGTCGAGAATGCGGCCCGCGCTCAGCGAGCCGTCGCACACACCGGCGAAGCCCGCGCCGACGGTGTCCACCTTCGTGGCCCGGCGCATCCCGCGGTGCTGGCGCAGCACCACATGCTCCGGGTCCTCCGCGCCGGGCAGCCCGACCTGCTCCTGGATGATCTCGGGCGCGAGCCTGAAGTGGGCCTCCAGCAGGGCCGCGTCGTCGTGGGCGCGCAGGTAGTCGAGGCGTTCGAAGTGCGCCCTGACGGTGTCGCCGAGGGGCTGCTCGACCGGGTGCGGCCACTCCTCCACGGTGACCGAGGGCACGGCGGAGCCCGTCCTGCGCAGGGTGATCCAACCGAAGCCGACAGCCCTCACCTTGCGCGCCTCGAACTCGTCCAGCCAGGCGTCGTACAGCGCCTGGTACTCGGCCGGGTCGCCCCGGTGGTCACCGGCGTCCCTGAGCCACAGCTCGGCGTACTGCGTGACGTCCTGCACCTCGCGCTGCACGACCCACGCGTCGCACCCGCGCGGCACCCACGACCTGAGCCTGTCCTGCCAGTCCTCCCCCTCGACGTGCTGCCAGTTGGCGAGGAACTGCGCGAACCCGCCCTCGTTCAGCAACGCCCCCGCCCCCTGAACGACCGAGCGGCACAGATCGTCCCCGCCCATCCCGCCGTCGCGATACGTCAGCCGCGCGCCCGGCGAGATCACGAAGGGCGGGTTCGACACGATCAGGTCGTACGTCTCCCCCTGCTTGAGCGGCTCGAACAGCGAGCCCTCCCGCAGATCGGCCGCCGGGGCGCCGGACAGCGCCAACGTGAGCGCGGTGATGTGCAGCGCGCGTGGGTTCAGGTCGGTAGCCGTCACGCGCGTGGCGTGCTGTACGGCGTGCAGGGCCTGGATCCCGGAGCCGGTACCGACGTCGAGGGCGGAGGCGACGGGGGTACGAACGGTGAGGCCGGCCAGGGTCGTGGAGGCACCGCCGACCCCGAGGACGACGCCCTCGTCCCGGCTGCCGATGCCGCCCGCGCCGCCGACGGCACAGCCGAGGTCCGACACGATGAACCAGTCCTCGCCGCCGGGTCCGCCGTACGGCCGTACGTCCACCGTCGCGGCCACCTCGGCGCTGCCGACGCGGACCAGCCAGCCGCTCTCCAGACACGCGTCGACGGGCACGACGTCCGCCACGCGCGCGTGGGGCACCGGCTGCTGGAGGAGGAACAGGCGTACGAGCACCGCCAGGGGGGAGTCCTCGCGGGTCGCCCGGAGCGCGGGAACGGTCTCGCTGCGCGCGAGCGCCGCGTACGCGGGCGCGCCGAGCAGTTCCAGCAACCCGTCGGCGGTGAAGGAGGCCCCGATCAGGGCATCCCGCAACTGGGCGGTGACGTCGGGACGGCCGGAGGCGGGGGCGGCGGGCAGCGTGGGCAGACTGGAGGTACTCACGCCCCCATTGTGGCCCGCGCCCGCCGCACCGCACGCCTCACCGAGCCACTCGCGGCGCCGCTCGGCCACCGCGGCCGCTCAGCTACCGGCAGCCCCGGGGACCCGCTCAGTCGTCGGCAGCCCGGAGTGCGCTCAGCTGTCCGTCGCCGACGCGGACGCCTCCGGCGACGTGGAGGCCTGCTTGCAGCCCGACTGCTCGGACAGCGCCTGCTTGGTGTCGCCCGACTCCAGGTCCTTCAGCGCGGTGAGCGCGGTCTGGCGCTGCGTCTCCACCTTCTTCATCTCGGCCGAGACCTCCTTGAGGCCGGTCGCGAACTTCGCCTGGTCCTTGGTGTTGAGCCCGTCCACCTGCGTCTTCATGTCGGCGTAGGACGCCGAGAGGGCCGTGAGCTGCTTGACGGCCTCCTGGAGCTTCTTCGCGCCGTCCTCGGCACCGGGGGGCGCCCCGGCGTTGCTGATGACCGTGGCGCGCGCCTTGTAGCCGTCGGACAGGTCCTGGAAGGCCTGGGAGTCGGCCCTCTGGAGCTCCGCCGGGGTGCTCTCGGTGTCCTCGGCCGCCTTGGTGATCGCGTCGTAGGCCGCCGTGATCTTCTTGTTCTGGGCCGGCACCAGGTCACAGACCTTCTTGGCCCAGGCGTCGAGTTCCTTGTTGTCCTCGCTGCCACTGCATCCCGTCAGCGCCAGTATCAGTACCGCACCGCCGGACAGTGCGGCCGCGAGCTTCTTGTTCACCGGATCGGTCCCTTCCGTGGCCTCTCAGCCCCCGGACCTTACACAGCACACGCACCACACCCGCGCACCAAATGTCACATCTCGATCCCTTTCATCCCTGTTCGCCCCAGGCGAGAGAAGCCTCACGGCCGCGCGGCGCGCACGCACAGGGCGGGCGTGCGGCGCATGAACACGCGCCGCACGCCCGCCCCTTGAGCTGGGCCTCGTGCCAGGATCTACGAAACCACCGCGGGATCCACCGACTTGGCCACCTTCTTCTCGTTGTCTTCGTCACCCACGGCGATGCCACGCCGCTTGGAGACGTAGACCGCGCCGGCGATCACGAGGAACGCGAGAACGGCGATGAAGATCCGTACGCCGATGCTCTTGTCCTCGCCGTAGCTGAACTTGATCACCGCCGGGGCGATCAGCAGCGCCACCAGGTTCATGACCTTCAGCAGCGGGTTGATCGCGGGCCCCGCGGTGTCCTTGAAGGGGTCGCCGACGGTGTCGCCGATCACCGTGGCGGCATGGGCCTCGCTGCCCTTGCCGCCGTGGTGACCGTCCTCGACGAGCTTCTTGGCGTTGTCCCAGGCACCGCCGGAGTTGGCCAGGAAGACCGCCATCAGGGTGCCCGCGCCGATCGCGCCGGCGAGGAACGCGCCGAGCGCGCCGACACCGAGGGTGAACCCGATGAAGATCGGCGCCAGCACGGCGAGCAGACCGGGTGTGGTGAGTTCACGCAGGGCGTCCTTGGTGCAGATGTCGACGACCTTGCCGTATTCCGGCTCCTCGCTGTAGTCCATGATCCCGGGATGGTCGCGGAACTGCCGCCGCACCTCGTACACCACGGAACCCGCCGACCTGGACACCGCGTTGATCGCCAGCCCCGAGAAGAGGAAGACGACCGCCGCGCCGGCGATGAGGCCGACGAGGTTGTTGGGCTGCGAGATGTCCATCATCAGACTCATCGGCGCGCCGTCCCCGCTGAGCTTCTCGCCGACGTCCTGCGCGCCGGTCGTGATCGCGTCGCGGTACGACCCGAAGAGCGCCGATGCCGCGAGGACCGCGGTGGCGATGGCGATGCCCTTGGTGATGGCCTTGGTGGTGTTGCCGACGGCGTCCAGGTTGGTGAGCACCTGCGCACCCGCGCCCTCGACGTCGCCGGACATCTCGGCGATGCCCTGCGCGTTGTCGGAGACCGGCCCGAAGGTGTCCATGGCGACGATCACACCGACCGTGGTGAGCAGGCCGGTGCCGGCCAGCGCCACCGCGAACAGCGCCAGCATGATCGAGGTGCCGCCGAGCAGAAACGCCCCGTAGACGCCGAGGCCGATCAGCAGCGCGGTGTAGACGGCCGACTCGAGACCGATCGAGATACCGGCGAGGACGACGGTGGCGGGCCCCGTGAGAGAGCTCTTGCCGATGTCCTGGACCGGGCGGCGGTTGGTCTCGGTGAAGTAGCCGGTCAGCTGCTGGATGACGGCGGCGAGCAGGATGCCGATCGCCACCGCGACGAGCGCGAGGATCCGCGGGTCGCCGTCCCTTCCGCTGATCGCCGTGTCGGTGACGCCGTCGAGGTCGGCGTACTTCCCCGGCAGGTAGACGAAGACGGCGATCGCCACCAGCACGAGCGAGATCACCGCGGAGATGAAGAACCCACGGTTGATCGCGGACATGCCGCTGCGATCCGAGCGGCGCGGCGCGACCGCGAAGATGCCGATCATCGCGGTGATCACGCCGATCGCCGGGACGAGCAGCGGGAAGGCGAGTCCGGCGTCGCCGAAGGCCGCCTTGCCGAGGATCAGCGCGGCGACCAGGGTCACGGCGTACGACTCGAAGAGGTCGGCCGCCATGCCCGCGCAGTCGCCGACGTTGTCGCCCACGTTGTCGGCGATGGTCGCGGCGTTGCGCGGGTCGTCCTCCGGGATGCCCTGCTCGACCTTGCCGACCAGGTCGGCGCCGACGTCGGCGGCCTTGGTGAAGATGCCGCCGCCGACCCTCATGAACATCGCGATGAGCGCCGCACCGAGACCGAAACCCTCCAGGACCTTCGGCGCGTCGGCCGCGTAGACCAGCACCACACAGGAGGCGCCCAGCAGACCGAGGCCCACCGTGAACATGCCGACCACGCCGCCGGTACGGAAAGCGATCTTCATGGCCTTGTGGGAGACGGCGGTGAGATCCTTTTCCGGCTCGCCTTCCGCCGGAGTGGCTTCTCGCGCCGCCGCGGCCACACGGACATTGCTGCGCACGGCGAGCCACATGCCGATATAGCCGGTGGCCGCCGAGAAGGCGGCGCCGATCAAGAAGAACAGGGATCGGCCTGCGCGCTGATTCCAGTCGTCCGCGGGCAGCAGCATGAGCAGGAAGAACACGACGACGGCGAATACGCCGAGCGTGCGCAACTGGCGTGCCAGATAGGCGTTCGCGCCTTCCTGGATGGCCTTCGCGATCTTTTTCATGCTGTCGGTGCCCTCGCCGGCCGCGAGTACCTGGCGTACCAGGACCCCCGCCACCACGAGCGCCGCCAGGGCGACGACCGCGATGACCGCGATCAGCACCCGGTTGTCGTCGGTGAGCACCGCGGCCGCGAGGGTTGTTGTGGGCTGGTCCAACTGATCAGGGGTAGAAAGCCCCGCCATTCGTCCTCCTTGACGCTTGGGCTGAGCTCAAGATGTGGACGGATTGTAGGTACCCCGCCCTGATCAAAACAGGGCGCGGTAAACGGAATTCACCTTTACAGAACCTGAAAGCAGTAATGCCCCGGGGGCATTCAAGACCGATATCCTAGATCGTGAACCAATTCACGATATGCATCGCACCAGACCACTGTAGGCACAGAAAGCTCATGCCGACATGCGGAAGGGCCCCACCAGTGTGGTGGGGCCCTTCCGCATGTCGAACAGAAAACTGATTCGAACGGGTGAAAATCAGGGGAGCACTGCGGCCGGCGGTGTGGTCGGCCAGGTCATACGGATCTGTCCGCCGTGCTCTCCCGCGGTGACCTCGACATCGTCGACGAGGCCGCTGATGACCGCGAGGCCCATCTCGTCCTCCTCGGTCTCCATGTCGGCGTCCTCACCCAGGGCGCCCGGAGCCCGGTCGCCCGGGGTCGAACGCGGCGCCTCGTCGCCGACCTCGATGGAGAACTGCTTCTCCTCCTCGATCAGCAGCACCTTGACCGGCGCGGTGATGCCGCCGCTCTGGTGCAGTCCGACGGCACGAGTGCAGGCCTCGCCGACAGCGAGTCTGACCTCGTCGAGGACGGCCTCGTCCACTCCGGACCTGCGCGCCACCGCTGCCGCCACCAGTCGGGCGGTCCTGACGTGCTCGGGCAGCGCGCTGAAACGGAGTTCAACGGTGGCCATGCGTCCCCCTCGGAACTACGGGCGTGCTGTCGGGGGACCGGGCCGCCGAAAGCCCGGACCCCTTCTTTTTGCTTCTGCCGACGTCCTGCTGCCGACCCGGGCACGGGCCCGGGAACGGGTCAGTCGGTCGCCGCCACCGCTTCCTCGACCGAGGTGTGGATGGGGAACACCTTGGTGAGGCCGGTGATACGAAAGATCTTGAGAATGCGCTCCTGGTTGCAGACCAGGCGCAGCGAGCCCTCATGGGCACGCACCCGCTTCAGTCCGCCGACCAGTACGCCGAGCCCGGTGGAGTCGAGGAAGTCCACGCCCTCCATGTCGACGACAAGGTGGAAACTGCCGTCATTCACCAGCTCGACCAGCTGCTCGCGCAGCTTGGGCGCGGTATATACGTCGATTTCGCCACCGACCCTGACGATCGTGCGATCGCCGATGGTTTCGGTCGACAGAGACAGGTCCACGGATCCTCCAGCACCTTGCTATCGAGCGGTCGCCCCTCGGGACACCTCGGCTTGAAGCCCCCGGACGGTTCGCCAGCCGCGATGGCATTCAATCACTTACCGGCAGGCGTGCACGACGCCTTGGTCCCATTGTCCGTCACGCCAGTGACACACTCGGTGCCGATGGCCAAGAATCTCCGATCCGATCGACCCTCGACGGACGCCGGTCCCCGCCCCACGCCGAGCACGGTCCTGGACCGGCTCGCCGCCGGGCCGAGCCGGGCTGCGCGCATCACTCATACGGAGCACTTGCCCCCACGTGCGGGTCGCCATGCCGTCTGGCCCGACCGGATCCGCTCGGAGGTCATCGCGGCCGTCCAGGCCTGCGGCATCGATCACCCCTGGGCCCACCAGGCACGCGCGGCCGAGCACGCCCTGGACGGCGAGTCGGTCGTCGTCGCCACCGGCACCGCCTCCGGCAAGTCCCTGGCGTACCTCGTGCCGGTCCTCTCCACCCTCCTGGACGGCTCGGAGGCCCCGAACGGCCGCGGCGCCACCACGCTCTACCTGTCCCCGACGAAGGCCCTGGCTGCGGACCAGTGCCGCTCGGTGAAGGAACTTTCACAACCGCTGGGCAATTCCGTACGCCCCGCGGTCTACGACGGCGACACGCCGTTCGAGGAACGCGAATGGATCCGCCAGTACGCCAACTACGTGCTGACCAACCCGGACATGCTGCACCGCGGGATACTCCCCTCCCACTCCCGCTGGTCCTCCTTCCTGAAGGCGCTCAAGTACGTCGTCATCGACGAGTGCCATACCTACCGCGGCGTGTTCGGCTCCCACGTCGCCCAGGTGCTGCGCCGTCTGCGCCGCCTCTGCGCCCGCTACGGCGCCTCCCCCGTCTTCCTGCTGGCCTCCGCGACCGCCGCCGAGCCGTCGGTGGCCGCCCGCCGCCTCACCGGCCTCCCCGTGGTCGAGGTCGCCGACGACGCCTCACCGCGTGGCGAACTGGTGTTTGCCCTCTGGGAGCCCCCGCTCACCGAGATGCAGGGCGAGAAGGGCGCGCCGGTCCGACGTACGGCCACCGCAGAGACGGCCGATCTCCTCACTGATCTCGCCGTACAGGGCGTGCGCTCGGTCGCCTTCGTCCGCTCCCGGCGCGGCGCCGAGCTGATCTCCGTGATCGCCCAGGAGCGGCTGGCCGAGGTCGACAGGTCCCTGGCCCGCCGTGTCGCGGCGTACCGCGGCGGCTATCTCCCGGAAGAGCGCCGTGCCCTGGAACAGGCCTTGCATTCAGGAGAGTTGCTGGGCCTGGCCGCCACGACCGCCCTGGAACTCGGCATCGACGTCTCAGGGCTGGACGCCGTGCTGATCTCCGGCTACCCCGGCACACGCGCGTCCCTGTGGCAGCAGGCAGGCCGGGCGGGTCGAGCGGGACAGGGGGCGCTGGCGATCCTGGTGGCCCGCGACGACCCCCTGGACACCTTCCTCGTCCACCACCCCGAGGCCCTCTTCGACCAGCCGGTGGAGTCCACGGTCCTCGACCCCGACAACCCGTACGTCGTCGCCCCGCACCTGTGCGCGGCCGCGGCGGAACTGCCGTTGACGGACGAGGACATGGAGTTGTTCGGGCCGGAGACCGAGAGCCTGTTGGGGCAGCTGGAGTCCGCGAAGCTCCTGCGCCGCCGCACCAAGGCCTGGCACTGGACCCGCCGGGAGCGGGCCGCCGACCTCACCGACATCCGCGGGGAGGGCGGCCGCCCCATCCAGATCGTCGAGGCGGGCACGGGCCGCCTCCTCGGCACGGTCGACGCGGGCTCCGCCCACACCACCGTCCACGAGGGCGCGGTCCACCTCCATCAGGGCCGTACGTACCTGGTCCGGTCGCTGGACCTGGAGGACTCGGTGGCACTGGTCGAGGAGGCGAACCCCTCGTATTCGACCGTTGCCCGCGACACGACGTCCATCGCCGTCCTGGAGACGGACGTCGAAGTCCCCTGGGGCGAGGGCAAGTTGTGCTACGGCTCCGTCGAGGTCACCAACCAGGTGGTCTCCTTCCTCCGCAGACGTCTGATCACAGGTGAAGTGCTCGGCGAGACGAAACTCGACCTCCCTCCTCGTACGCTCCGCACGCGGGCGGTGTGGTGGACGGTCACCGAGGACCAGCTCGACGAGGCCCGGATCAACCCGGAGATCCTCGGCGGCGCCCTGCACGCCGCCGAGCACGCCTCGATCGGCCTGCTGCCCCTCTTCGCGACCTGCGACCGCTGGGACATCGGCGGCGTGTCGATCCCCCTCCACCCCGACACGCTGCTCCCCACGGTCTTCGTCTACGACGGTCACCCGGGCGGCGCGGGCTTCGCGGAGCGCGCCTTCCACACCGCCCGCGCCTGGCTCACCGCCACCCGCCAGGCCATCGCCTCCTGCGACTGCGACGCCGGCTGTCCGTCCTGCATCCAGTCCCCCAAGTGCGGCAACGGCAACGACCCGCTGCACAAGAGGGGCGCGGTACGGCTGCTCACGGTGCTGTTGCGGGGGGCGCCGGAGGAGGGGGCGGAGGCGGAACTTCCCGGGCTGCCGGAGGAGGGGGCGAAGGCGGAACTTTCCGGGCTGCCGGAGGAGAGGCCCTAGCCTGGACTCGCCGGGCGCCGATGGAGCGAACAGCGCCGGGAGCACCCTGGGACGCCGACGGAGAACCGGGGCCCTGGCCCCACCAGGGTGCCGATGGAGCGGAAGGCGTCGGGGAGGCCTTGGGATACCGACGGAGGGCCCGGACCTGGGCCTCAACGGGGATGCCGACAGAGAACCCGAGCCTGGGCCTCAACGGGACGCCGACGGAGACCCCGAGCCCGGGCCTCAACGGGACGCCGACAGAGAACCCGGACCCGGGCCTCACCGGGACGCCGACGGAGAACCCGAGCCCTGGCCTCACGGGGTCCCCGACCGAGCCGGCGGCGTCTGACCCCCCAGGGCCCCCGGGACTGGGGGACGCCCCAGGGACCCCGCGACCGGGGCTCCAGAACCAGCCGGACCGCCAGCACGCGGCGCTCCCTGGGACTCGGGCGGAAGCGGCGCCTGCGACGTAACCGGCCCGGCAGGCCCCGCCCGTGCCCTGACCTCCGCCGTGAACGGCCCCCGCCCCGAGGCCGCCGTCAGGTCCGAGATCTCGCCGACCATCACGCACCGCACGAGCCGCACGCCCTGGTCCCGCGCCACCCTCTCCGCCCGGGCGCAGGCCACCACGGGACCGTCGGCCCAGTGATCCGCCGCCGCGAGCGCCGCGAGATCCGCGCCCCCGGCCGCCCGATGCCGTACGACGACGGCCTGCCCGAGGGCCAGCACGACCCCGAACACCACGCACAGCACCGCGATGGCCCCGACACTCCAGACGGTGGCAGAACCACGGTCCGAACGGGTGGCGACGAGGTGGACACCGGCCAACCGGGCAACAGCGCGGCGGGCACCGCTGAGGCCGGCCGCAACCCCGCGCTCCGCGGATCCGCTCCTCGTCGAACCGCCGCTCATCCTCCTTCCCCCACCGTCTCCTCCGCCCATGCCACGGCCTCCTCCCGCACCTCGAAGGGCAGGCCGTGCAACGCGGGCGGCTTGGCCACCACCCTCACGCGGACCCGGTCACCCTCCCGGGCGACCGTCACCTGCGCGTCGCGCGGTGCCGTGGCCCGGGCCACCCGGACGACCGCCTCGGCGGAGTCCTGGCGGGCCGCCGCGCGGGCTCCTGTTCTGGCGGCGTCCACGCACTGGATCTGCGCGGCCACCACGAGCAGCCCCCACACCAGCGCCATCGCGAACATCACCAGCACGGGCAGCACCATGGCCGACTCCGCCGTCACGAACCCCTGATCTCCCGCCCGTTCACGCCTTCGCATCGAGCGCCCGTTTCACGATGGCCTGGAGTTCCGCGCTGACGGCCCCGCTCGTCACCACCTTGTAGAGCACTACCGCGAACGCCACCGCCGCGACGATCCCCATCGCGTATTCGGACGTCACCATCCCCCTGTCCTCGCGCACCGACCGCGCCCCGCTCATCGTCCTGCACACCAGGGCACATACCCGCGCCCATACCGCCTTGTACATCTCAACCCCCGTAAGGATCAGTCCTGTTGAACAACCGCCTGACTTGCTCGTCCGCCGGATCACCGGCCGTCGACCGTCATCGCCCACCCCCTCCCAGCACTCCACCCGCGAGCCCGATCACGATCGGCAGCACGCCGACGGCGATGAACGCGGGCAGGAAACACAGCCCCACCGGCGCGGTGACCAGCACGGACGCCCGCCGGGCCCGTGCCGTCGCGGCGCGCCCCCAGTCGGCGCGGGCGTCCGCCGCGAGCGCGCCAGCCGGTCCGGCCGCGGGCAGCCCGGTCACATCGGCGCGTTCCAGCAGCCGCGCCAGCGCCCCGGCGCCCGGTGTCGAGGCGAGCCTCCGCCAGGCCTCGCCCGGTTCGCCGCCGAGCCGTACCTCCGCCGCCCCGCGCGCGAGCCCCTCCCCCACGGGACCGCCCAGCGCCTCACCCACGGCCTGTGCCGCGATCACGGGACCGGCGCCCGCCGCGATACAGGCGGCCAGCAGGTCGGCGGCGAGCGGCAGTTGCCGGGCCGCCTCGCGCGCGTCGGCCTCTTCGGCACCCACGCCGGCCGTCTGCCGTAGCCGCCACCGCCACAAACCCGCCGCGACGACCAGCCCGACCACGAGACCGGCGACTCCGCCGACCAGCACCCACCCGGCGCACCCGACGCCGACCACGGGCAGCCACCGCCGTACGAGATCCCGAACTTCGAACCGCGGGCCCTCGGCCGTGGCCTGCGCAGCGGGCAGCAACTCCCCGAGCCGCCGCCGCACTCTGCGCTCATGCCGCACCGCCGCGGCCCACCGGGTGAGCCAGGCGATCACCAGTGCCGCCCCTGCAACCGCCCCCAGCCTGTGGACAACTTCCGCGCTCATGCCGCCTCGGCTCCCCGTACGATCCGCGTCGCCCACCACATCCCGACGCCCTCCAGCAGGCCGCCGACCAGCAGGCAGCCCAGCCCGGAACCGGTGTGCAGAAGGACGTGCAGGGGATCGGCACCGAGGGCGGCACCGAGGCCCAGCCCCAGCACCGGCAACGCGGCGAGCATCCACGCCGTGGACCGGGCTCCCGCCAACTGAGCTCGCAGATCTGCCCGTTGGTCCCGCTCGGACCGCAACGCCCCTTCGAGCCGATCGAGCCCGGCCGCGAGCCCCGCGCCCTGGTCCACGGCCACCCGCCAGCACGCGGCAAGCCCCGACAGGCCCTCGGCCCCAGGTCGCCGAGCCGCCGCCGCGAGCGCCCCCGGAACATCCCCACCGAACCGGGCCGCCGCCAGCACCGCAGCCTGCGTCTCCCCGAGCCCACCGAACTCCGGCGCTCCAGGACCGAACCCACCCGATCCGGCCCCACCGACCCCCGCGCCTTCGAACTCCCGCACAGCCCGCACCAGCGCCTCCCCCGGCTGCCGCCCCGCCCGCACCTCCCCGGCGACCATCGCGCACAGCGCGATCACCTCGTCCGTCCGCCGCTCACGCACCCGGCGCTCCGCCCGGGCCAGCCGCACCCGCCGCAGCAACGGCACCCCGGCGGCCCCCGCGACGACCGGCAGCACCGAGGACCCCAGCACCGCGATAACCAGCCCTGCGACCACCGCCCACCACTCGAACCCGAGTCGCCCACGAACCTGCCGCAGCTCCCCCACCAGACGCCGCCACGGCGGAGGCCCGACCCCCACCACGCCGCCACCCGCCAGCAGCACCTGCGCCCGCCGCGCCCCCGAACGCCGCCCGCCCCACAGCCACACGGCCACCCCGAGGCATCCCACGGCCACACCCGTCGACCCCACCGACATCTCCCCCATTCCGATCACCACGTCCTCCCGCCGTCCGAGCCGTCTCGTCGTCGTTCCGTCGCACCGAGCCCGCCCACATCAACCGCGCTCCCCCGACGGCCCCCGCATCCCAGCCCCGAGCAGCCCTCGCAGCCGCTCCCACCCCCGCTCGTAAGCGAACGCCTCCGCTCCCCAACGCAGCGCCGGCACCGTCCGCACCAGCCCCGAGGAGTCCCGCTCCAGCACCCGCACCTCGGCGATCCGCCGCCGCCCGGCCCGGTCACGCACGAGATGCAGGACGACCGACAGCGCGGCCGCCAACTGGCTGTGCAGCGCGGCCCTGTCGAGCCCGGCCGCCGTCCCCAGCGCCTCGAGGCGGGCCGGTACGTCGGCCGCCGCATTGGCGTGCACGGTCCCGCAGCCGCCCTCATGGCCCGTGTTCAACGCGGCCAGCAGATGCACCACTTCGGGCCCGCGCACCTCACCCACGACCAGCCGGTCGGGCCGCATCCGCAGCGCCTGTCGCACCAGGTCCTCGAGGGTGACGAGCCCTGCGCCCTCCTGGTTGGCGGGTCTCGTCTCCAGCCGTACGACGTGCGGATGGTCAGGCCTGAGTTCCGCCGAGTCCTCCGCGAGCACGATCCGTTCGCCCGGCCCGACGAGCCCCAGCAGCGCGCTCAGCAGCGTCGTCTTTCCGGTGCCGGTCCCACCGCTGATGAGGAAGGACAGCCGCGCGTCGAGCAGCGCCCCCAGCACCCGGTCTCCGCCCGGCGGCACCGTGCCGGCCGCGACCAGTTCGTCCAGCGTGAAGGCACGCGGGCGTACGACTCGCAGCGACAGACAGGCGCAGCCGACGGCGACCGGAGGAAGCACCGCGTGCAGCCGGGTCCCGTCCGGCAGCCGCGCGTCCACCCAGGGCCGCGCGTCGTCGAGGCGCCGCCCCGCCACCGCGGCGAGCCGCTGCGCGAGTCGTCGTACGGCAGCCGCGTCCGGGAAGGAGACGGCGGTCAGTTCGAGTCCGCCGCCCCGGTCCACCCAGACCCGGTCCGGCGCCGACACCAGGACATCCGTCACCGACGGGTCGGCGAGCAACGGCTCCAAGGGCCCGCTGCCGACCAGCTCGGACCGCAACCGTTCGGCGGCGCCCAGCACTTCGGCGTCCCCGAGCACCCGTCCCTGCTCCCGCAGCGCCTGCGCCACACGGGCGGGCGTCGGTTCGGCCCCGCTCTCGGCCAGCCACTGCCGTACGCCGTCCAGCAGCCCGGGAGCCATGTCCGCACCGGTCGTCGAGGAAGCCGTACGACCACCGACCGGGGCGGCCCGCAGCCCGCTCGCACCGACCGGCACCTCACCCGACCGCCGCCGCTCAACGGAACCCGCTACCGAATCATCCGACCGCCGCTGCACCGAACTTGTCACCGAGACACCCGACCGCCGCCGCTCCACCGAACCCGTCACCGAATCACCCGACCGCCACACCTCGGCAGACCCGTCCCCCGCGCCGTCCGCCCGCTCGAACCCCGAGAACGCGCTCATGCCGCTCCCGCCTCCGCCAGCGCCCGATCCCAGAACTCCTTGCAGAAGCGGGCGAGCGGCCCCTTTACGGCCGCCCCCGGAGGTGAGTCGCTTCCCCTCGGCCGCTGGAGCGCCGACTCGACGGGCACCTCGCCCACCAGGGGCAGCCCCAGCAGGCGGGCCACCTCACGGTCGTCGAGGCCGGGTGCGTAGGGGCCTCGTACCGCCACCCGCAGGTCGCGCAGCACCATCCCCACGGCGGACGCCATGCGGCCGGCCGCGGCGACGGCGCGCAGTTCGGCGGGGACCACGAGGATCCCGAGGTCGAGCTGTGAGAGGACCTCGGCGACGCCGTCGTCGAGGCGACGGGGCAGGTCGACGACGACGGTGCCGCCCCGGCGACGGGCCGCGGCGAGCACCGCCCGCACGGCCTGGGGCGGGACGGCGACGCGGTCGCCGCGGTCCCAGCTCAGCACCCGCAGTGAGTGCAGCCGTGGCAGCGACTCCTCCAGGGCACCGCCGCCGACCCGCCCGCGCGAGGCGGCGAACGCGGGCCAGCGCAGCCCCTCGGTGCTCTCGCCGCCGAGGAGCACGTCGAGTCCGCCGCCCAGCGGGTCGGCGTCCACGAGCAGGGTGCGCAGGCCCTCACGCGCGGAGGTGACGGCGAGGGCACATGCGAGCGTGGAGGCTCCGGCCCCGCCGCGACCGCCGATGACGCCGACGGTGAGGGCGGGCCGGCCGACGCCCTCGGTGACGTCGGCGATGCGGTCGACCAGCCACTGCTCTCCGTCGGGCAACATCAGGACGTGGTCGGCGCCGATCTCGACGGCCCGCTTCCACACCCCGGAGTCGTCCTGGTCCCGGCCCACGAGCACCACTCCGCGCCGACGTGCGGCGCCGCGCACCCGCTGTGCGGCGTCGTCGCCGACCAGGACGAGCGGGGCGGTCTCCCAGCTTCCTCTGGGCTCCGGCACTCCGTGATGCACCTCGGCCTTCGCCCCGGCCGCCGCGCACAGGCGCAGCAGGTCGTCGAGCAGGCCCTCGTCCTCCGTGACGATCAACGGCCGGCCCGGTCGCCCTCCGGCAGCGGGCTGTCCCTCATGTGTGACGGCTGCGGTCACGGTCTCCATCCCCCTTCGCCGCGCCGCGCGAGGCCTCCACGAGGGCCCGCGCGGCGCCTCTCTCACGCGGCCCCTTCGGCCCCGCGATTCCCAAACATGTGAAGAACCGGCAACCGGACTCCATATGAACGGCCGATACGAACCGGCCAAACACACCCGACTAACCAGAACCGGCCATGAAGTCGGCTGGAGCGGGACGTGTGGGAATCACGGTGCAGCGATCCCGAAAATCGTGTGGATCTTGGTCGATAACTGTGGACAACTCAGCGGTTGTGAATATCGCCGTCACCCATACAGGTGAGGCCTGCAGCGCCTGTGCAAAAATTCCGCAGAGGAGCGCGACGGCTACACACAGTGACGGATCATGGGCAGGCAGAAGAGGCGGCCGAAGCCGCCTCGAGGCGGTCGCGGGACCGCGAACGGAAGAGGAAAAACCCACCCGGACATGCGACGACCCCCACCGGGGGGGAGAGTGGGGGTCGTCTCCACGGCCGACTCGGGGGGGGAGGAGCCGGACCGGGTTAGCACGGTCGCGAACGATCCGTGACTTCCATGGTGTACCCGAGAGCCCTCTCAGGCAAACCCACGCGCCTCACCTTACGCCGAATGGGCTGCACCTATGCTCGGGGTCGTGGAAAACCACTCCTTGCCTCGCACAGCAGCCTTCTTTGACCTGGACAAGACGGTCATTGCGAAGTCGAGCACACTCACGTTCAGCAAGTCGTTCTACCAAGGCGGACTGATCAACCGCAGGGCCGCGTTGCGGACCGCATATGCCCAGTTCGTCTTCCTCGTCGGTGGTATGGACCACGACCAGATGGAACGCACCCGCGAGTACCTCTCCGCGCTCGTGCGCGGCTGGAATGTCCAGCACGTCAAGGAGATCGTGGCCGAGACGCTCCACGACCTGATCGACCCGATCATCTACGACGAGGCCGCCTCCCTGATCGAGGAGCACCACACAGCCGGCCGCGACGTCGTCATCGTCTCCACGTCCGGCGCCGAGGTCGTCGAGCCGATCGGCGAACTCCTGGGCGCCGACCGGGTGGTGGCGACCCGCATGGTCGTGGGCGAGGACGGCTGCTTCACCGGCGAGGTGGAGTACTACGCGTACGGCCCGACCAAGGCCGAGGCGATCAAGGAGCTGGCAGAGTCCGAGGGATACGACCTGGAGCGCTGCTACGCCTACAGCGACTCGGCGACCGACCTGCCGATGCTCGAGGCCGTGGGTCATGCGCACGCCGTCAATCCGGACCGGACACTGCGCCGCGAGGCTCTCGCGCGCGGGTGGCCGATTCTCGATTTCCACCGGCCGGTCCGGCTCAAGCAACGCCTGCCCGGGTTCGCCGGACCGCACCGCCCGGCGCTCGTCGCGGTCGCCGCGATAGGAGCGGCGGCAGCGACGGCAGGCCTCGTCTGGTACGCCAATCGGCGACGGGCGACGGTGGCCTGAGGTGATTCCACCTACTTGACCCCTATTTACGGACAAAAGTAAAGAACGGCGGCCAGGGGTTCCGCTTGCTCCGGTCCAGGAGTACAAAGGGGTTAACGGCCCGCGAGACCAAGGACATCCGAGAGGATCACCTTAGAAACGCATTTGGCCCCACGGACCGAGCATGGACACCGAGCACCCACGCGACGTCGACCCGTCGATTACGGGCCAGCCGCACCAGGTGACGGGCAAAGTTCCCGACCTGATGGGCAATACATCGAGGACGCTTGGTAACCCGGTGAACATGCCAGCGGCGGTACGAGTCCTCGTACCGCCGCAACTCTGTTCCAGGGGGCTTTACGCCGCCCCACGCTGGAGGGCCTCGCACACCGCCGTCGACTCGCGCGCGCCCAGTTCGATCGCACTGCCGCAGTGGGCGATCCAGGCGGCCATGCCCTCGGGGGTGCCGGAGACGTATCCGTCGAGCGCCGCCAGATAGGCCGCACGGCCCAGTTCGGCGTGACCGACCTCCGCCGGGCAGACCGACTTGGGGTCGAGACCGCTGCCGACCAGGACGATCCGCGCGGCCGCGCGCGCGACCAGGCCGTTGCGGGACACGAAGGGCCTGAGGGCGAGGAGCTCGCCCTGCACGACGGCGGCCGACACCAGGGCGGGGGCAGAGCTGCCCGCGATGATCAGCTCGGACAGGCCCTCCAGCCGGCCGGAGACCTCGGCCGCGCCCGGCAGGGGAAGCTCGATGAGCGGCTCGTCGACGGACTCGCCGGCCTGACGGGGACGCCCGATCTCGTCCTCGTCGGTCGCCGCGGCGACCAGGTGCAGCCGGGCCAGCACCCGCAAGGGCGACTGCCGCCAGATGGACAGCAGTTGGCCGGCCTCGGCGGTCAGCCGCAGCGCCGCACCCATGATCCGCGACTCGCCGTCGACGCCGAAGTCGGAGCGTCGGCGTACCTCTTCGAGGGCCCAGTCCGCACCGGACAGCGCGGCCGAGCCGCGGGCGCCGCGCAGGGCCGCCTCGGAGGTGATCTCATTGCTGCGGCGCCGCATGACACGGTGTCCGTAGACCCGGTCCACGGACTTGCGCACGGACTCCACGGACTCGGCCACACCGGGCAGCGAGCCAAGGGCCGCGAGCGGATCGGCGTTCGCGCCTGTCGTACTCATGAGTACGACCCTACGCAACCCAGCCGCATACCCCTCGATGGAGTGGTCTTCTTCACGCATGCGTGTCACATGCAGCTACCTGATGACTACTCTTCGCGAACATGGTGATCGCCCTGGGTGAGCGGCTGCCGTCGATCAAGGAGTACCTGCGCGGCCGGAACCCGCGGATCGCCTCGGCCGCGGAGATGATCAAGACCTTCACGGACGCCGACCTGGGGGGGCGCCTGCTGCCACTCCAGGACGGGAGCGGTGGAGCTGTGCCTGAACCCCCTCGCCCTCCGGCATGTTCACCCGCTTCGACATCACGTTCCTCGTCGCCGAACCGACCCGGATGGGAGTCTCCGTCTATCGCCAGTACAAGGAATACGCCCGCGACTTCGGGGTCGTCCTGAAGGTCGTCGGCAACAAGGTGCAGGGCCGAGACGATTTCGACTTCCTCCGCGCCGAAGTTCGGGACGACCTGCTGGTGACGGTCGGGCACTCCGACTGGGTGCGTGCCCTGGAGCAGGGCCGGCCACCCCGGTTCGCGCTCCTGGGTGCGCTACACCCGGCAGATGGCGCTCTTCCACCTGAAGAACGCCCAGTCCTGGGGCAATGAGCGCACGGGGGCCGACCTGGCCGCGCAGATCGACCCCTCATTCGTGCTCGGCGAGAGTGCGGTGGCGGACACGACGGTCCGAAGCTGCCGCACCGCCTGAGGCGGCGGCACCGTCCGAAGTGACGGCAACCGGCCGACGCCTACTGCCGCTTGGCAGCCGGCGCCCCCGGCACGCCCTTCGGTGCCGGGGCCGGTCGGCCCGACAGGAAGGCCGGCCAGCCCTGCTTCGGTGCCTCGCCGACGCCCAGGGTGCCCAGCTTCTCCAGGATCTTCGGGTCCTGGGCGTCCAGCCAGTCGGCCAGCTGCCGGAAGGAGACACAGCGCACGTCGGGCTTGTTGCACACCTGCTCGACGGTCTCCTTGACGGCGCGCATGTAGGTACCGCCGTTCCAGGACTCGAAGTGGTTGCCGATGATCAGAGGCGCGCGGTTGCCGTCGTAGGCCCGGTGGAAGCCCTTGAGCAGGCCGTCGCGCATCTGGTCGCCCCAGAACTCGTACTTGCGCGGATTGCCCTGGGTCGCGGTGCCGGACTGGTTGACCATGAAGTTGTAATCCATCGTGAGCTGCTCGTAGGAGTGCCCCGGGAAGGGCACGAGCTGCATCGACAGGTCCCACAGACCCTGCTTCTTCTTCGGCCAGACCTGGTCGTTGACACCGCTGGTGTCATAGCGGAAGCCCAGCTCGCGGGCGGCCTTCATGAAGTTCCTCTGGCCCTCCAGGCAAGGGGTGCGGGCGCCGACGAGCTCCTTGTCGTAGTCGAAGGGCAGCGGGGAGGCCTTCGTCATCCCGGTGTTGGTCTTCCAGGACTTCACGAACTTCTTCGCCTGGGCGATCTCGTCCTTCCACTCCGCGACCGACCACTGGCCGACCCCGCCGCCGCTGCCGCAGAAGTGGCCGTTGAAGTGGGTACCGATCTCGTTGCCCTCCAGCCACGCGAGGCGCAGCTGCTTGACGGTGTCGGCGATGCCCTGCTCGTCGTTGAAGCCGATGTCGGAGCGGCCCGGGGAGTGCTGCGGCGGCTTGTACTCGTCGCGCTTGTCCTCCGGCAGCATGTACACGCCGCTCAGGAAGTACGTCATCGTCGCGTGGTTCGCCCTGGCGACCGCACGGAAGTGGGAGAACAGCTTCTGGCTGTCCTCGCCGGCGCCGTCCCAGGAGAACACCACGAACTGCGGGGGCTTCTCGCCGGGCTTGAGGCGTTCGGCTCTGGGCAGGTGAGGCTGCGCTCCGGTGTACGCGGTGGAGCCGTCGCCGATCAGGCGGAACACCCGCTTGGGCGGAGCCTGTCCGGGCTTCGCCTTCTGCGGGCCGGCGGCTCCTCCCTCGAGTTCGGTGCCGGTCCCGCAACCGGCGAGCGAGGCGGCGCAGACCGCGGCGACCACGGCTCCCGCGGCAATCCTGTGGGTGGCGGCCATGTTCCGCCCACCTTCTTCCTTCTCTCGGGGCCAACGACAGCGCCGCCAAGGTCGCATGGGCTCGAGAAGGAATTAGTACGACAAGCCGATGAAATTGCCACTTCACCCATCTAGGTGAGTTGTTAACCCATTTGCCCGTAATGTCTATGCCTGTCCTTTACTCTGCATTACGATCCATTTACAAAGCGTTGAATCATCCCGCCGCTGCACGCCGTGACCCACGGCCGCGACCCGACCCCCGCCATCGACGGGGGACCACCTGTTCCGCGACCGCGCTGCCCCGGAGGAGACGGGAAAATGTCAGCCTGTGTTCCCACCCGCGCCACCGACCCGAGCGACTCGAACCCGACGAGGTGCGTCCACCCACCTCACAGCCCCCCGCCGACCCCGCCCCGCCGCTTCCGCATCGCGGGCGCCGACGTGTCGGCCTCGATCGCGGTCTTCCTGATCGCCCTGCCCCTGTCCCTGGGCATCGCCCTCGCCACCGGCGCGCCCCTCCAGGCGGGCCTCGTGGCCGCCGCCGTCGGAGGGATCGTCGCCGGCCGGCTCGGCGGATCCCCGCTCCAGGTCAGTGGCCCCGCCGCCGGACTCACCGTGGTCACGGCAGACCTGATCCATCGCTACGGCTGGCGTACCACCTGCGCCATCACCGTCCTTGCCGGAGTGGTCCAACTCGGCCTCGGCTGCCTGCGCGTGGCCCGCACCGCACTCGCCGTCAGCCCGGCGATCGTGCACGGCATGCTGGCCGGCATCGGCGTGACCATCGCCGTCGCCCAGCTGCACATCGTCCTCGGCGGCACCCCGCAGAGCTCCGTCCTCGACAACCTCCGGGGCCTGCCCGCACAGTTGGCGCGCGTGCAGCCCGCCGCGGTGTCGGTGAGCGTGCTGACCCTGGCGCTGCTCTTCCTCTGGCCACGCGTCCCCGGCCGGACAGGACAACTCCTGCGCAGGATCCCGGCCGCGCTCGTGGCCGTCGCCGGAGCCACCGCCGCCGCCTCGTTCGCCGGGCTGACCCTGCCCAAGGTCGATCTGCCGTCCTGGAGCAGCCACGCCCTGGCCGGGCTGCCCGAGGGGCCCCTGCTCGGCCTCGTCGCCGCCGTGCTCACCACCACGCTGGTGTGCAGTGTGCAGTCGCTGCTCGGCGCGGTCGCCGTCGACAAGCTGGTGGCCGGACGTCCCGACCTGATCTCCGGCACCCCCGGATCCGGTCGCGGCGCCCGCGTCGGCCGCTCCGACCTGAACCGCGAACTGCTCGGGCAGGGCGCCGCCAACATCGTCTCCGGCACCCTCGGCGGACTGCCCGTCGCCGGCGTGGCGGTGCGGAGTTCGGCCAATGTCCAAGCCGGTGCCGTCAGCCGGAACTCCACCGTGCTGCATGGCGTTCTCGTAGTGATCGCCGCACTGCTGATGGTCCCGGTCCTGGAGTTCATCCCGCTCGCCTCGCTCGCCGCCCTGGTGATGGCCGTCGGCATCCAGATGGTGTCCCTGCACCACATCCGCACGGTGACCCGACACCGAGAGGTCCCGGTCTACGCCGTCACCACTCTCGGCGTGGTCCTGTTCGGCGTCCTGGAGGGGGTGACGCTGGGCATCGCCGTCGCCGTCGGAGTCGCCCTGCACCGCCTCACCCGCACCCGCATCACGCACCATGAGAGGGATGGAGTCCATCACGTCCATGTGCGAGGGCAGTTGACGTTCCTCGCGGTACCCCGACTGAGCCGGGCCCTGCATCTCATCCCCCACGGAGCGGACGCCGTCGTGGAGCTGGACGGGTCGTTCATGGACCACGCGGCGTACGAATCGCTGCAGGACTGGCAGAAGACGCACACCGGCCAGGGCGGCTCCGTCGAGCTGACCGGGCGCAGACCGGGCACGCGCATCGCCGAGCCGTCCGATTCCGCCCACTGCCGCTGCCGTCCCTGGACGCCCTGGCGCAACCACCAGTGTGAGCGCCCGTACACCGCGTCGGCCGCCGGACATCCCGGTGCGTCCGGCGAGCCCGGTGCGGCCCGGGGACCCGGCGCGGGCCGCGAGTCGAGCGGGCACGAACTGGCCCGTGGCATCAGCGCGTTCCAGCGCAACACCGCGCCGATCGTGCGGGGCGAGCTGGCCCGGCTGGCGCGCGAGGGCCAGCAGCCGGACCAGCTCTTCCTCACCTGCGCCGACTCGCGGCTGGTCACCTCGATGATCACCTCCAGTGGTCCGGGCGACCTCTTCGTGGTGCGCAACGTGGGCAATCTCGTTCCGCTGCCCGGCAAGGAGAGCGGGGACGACTCGGTGGCCGCCGCGATCGAGTACGCGGTGGATGTGCTGAAGGTGCGCTCCATCACGGTGTGCGGGCACTCCGGTTGCGGGGCCATGCAGGCGCTGCTCAACTCCGAGCCCGGCGGCACCCGGACCCCGCTGCAGCGGTGGCTGCGGCACGGACTGCCCAGCCTGGAGCGGATGGCCGAGGGCACCCGGTCCTGGGCGAGACTCGCCGGGCGGGCACCCGCCGACGCGGTCGAGCAGCTCTGTCTGACCAACGTGGTGCAGCAGTTGGAGCATCTGAGCGCCCATGAATCGGTCGCCCGGGCCCTGCGGGAGGGGGAGCTGGAGCTGCACGGGATGTACTTCCACGTGGGCGAGGCGCAGGCGTATCTGCTCACCGGGGCGGACGGGGACGGGCTGTTCGACCATGTGGAGGCGGCGACGGACCTGCCGGCGTGAGCCTCGGGGGTGTGCGGCCCGTCGTGGAGGGGCCGCACACCCGCGGAGGGACACCAGGAGCGCCGGGACAGGCCACAGTGTGCGGTCCGCGACAGTCGACGCGCCGCCGCGGCGGGAGTGTGAAAGGCGTTACAGACCCTGAACTCCGCCTGGTCGGCGTACGTGGGTACGGATGACCCGGGCCGCCGGACTCGACGCCCAACAGGTCTAAACCAATTTCAGGTCGACCCTTGTCATCACGCCCCCGGGGTGATGAGCTGTGGCCTGGGACACAACGGACACCCTGGGAAAGGCAGATGCCGTGAGCAACGAAAGCCTGGCCAACCTGCTCAAGGAAGAGCGCAGGTTCGCACCCCCCGCCGACCTGGCCGCAAACGCCAACGTCACGGCGGAGGCGTATGAGCAGGCCAAGGCTGACCGACTCGGTTTCTGGGCCGAGCAGGCCCGTCGACTGAGCTGGGCCAAGGAGCCGACCGAGACCCTGGACTGGTCGAACCCGCCGTTCGCCAAGTGGTTCAAGGACGGCGAGCTCAATGTGGCGTACAACTGCGTCGACCGGCATGTCGAAGCGGGGAACGGCGACCGGGTCGCCATCCACTTCGAGGGCGAGCCCGGCGACAGCCGCGCGATCACTTACGCCGAGCTCAAGGACGAGGTCTCCAGGGCCGCGAACGCCCTGCTGGAGCTGGGCGTGCGGAAGGGCGACCGGGTCGCCGTCTACATGCCGATGATCCCCGAGACCGCCGTCGCGATGCTCGCGTGCGCCCGGATCGGCGCCGCGCACTCCGTGGTCTTCGGCGGCTTCTCGGCGGACGCGCTCGCCACCCGCATCCAGGACGCCGACGCCAAGGTGGTCATCACCACCGACGGCGGCTACCGGCGCGGCAAGCCGTCCGCGCTCAAGCCCGCCGTCGACGAGGCGGTCGGCAAGGTCGACAACGTCGAGCACGTGCTGGTCGTACGCCGTACCGGCCAGGAGGTCGCCTGGGACGACAGCCGTGACGTGTGGTGGCACGAGATCGTCGAGCGGCAGCCGGCCGAGCACACCCCCGAGCCCTTCAACGCCGAGCAGCCGCTGTTCATCCTCTACACGTCCGGCACGACGGGTAAGCCGAAGGGCATCCTGCACACCTCCGGCGGCTACCTCACCCAGACCGCGTACACCCACCACGCCGTCTTCGACCTCAAGCCGGAGACCGACGTCTACTGGTGCACGGCCGACGTCGGCTGGGTCACCGGGCACTCGTACATCGTCTACGGCCCGCTCGCCAACGGCGCCACCCAGGTCATGTACGAGGGCACCCCGGACACCCCGCACCAGGGCCGCTTCTGGGAGATCGTGCAGAAGTACGGGGTGACGATTCTCTACACGGCGCCCACGGCCATCCGTACGTTCATGAAGTGGGGCGACGACATCCCCGCGAAGTTCGACCTCAGCAGCCTGCGGGTGCTGGGGTCCGTGGGTGAGCCGATCAACCCCGAGGCGTGGATCTGGTACCGCAAGCACATCGGCGCCGACCGGACGCCGATCGTGGACACCTGGTGGCAGACCGAGACCGGCGCGATGATGATCTCCCCGCTGCCTGGTGTGACCGCGACCAAGCCCGGATCCGCGCAGACGCCACTGCCCGGCATCTCCGCGACGGTCGTCGACGACGAGGCCAACGAGGTCCAGAACGGCGGAGGCGGCTATCTCGTCCTGACCGAGCCGTGGCCGTCGATGCTGCGCACCATCTGGGGCGACGACCAGCGCTTCCTCGACACGTACTGGTCCCGCTTCGAGGGCAGGTACTTCGCCGGTGACGGCGCGAAGAAGGACGACGACGGCGACATCTGGCTGCTCGGCCGTGTCGACGACGTCATGCTGGTCTCCGGCCACAACATCTCGACCACCGAGGTCGAGTCGGCGCTCGTCTCCCATCCGTCGGTCGCCGAGGCGGCCGTCGTCGGTGCCGCGGACGAGACGACCGGCCAGGCCATCGTCGCGTTCGTGATCCTGCGCGGCACGGCGAACGCCGAGGACGAGAACCTCGTCGCCGACCTGCGCAACCACGTCGGCGCCACCCTCGGCCCGATCGCCAAGCCCAAGCGGGTCCTGCCGGTGGCCGAGCTGCCCAAGACCCGTTCCGGCAAGATCATGCGCCGTCTGCTGCGGGACGTGGCCGAGAACCGCCAGCTCGGTGACGTGACCACGCTGACGGACTCGACGGTCATGGACCTCATCCAGGCCAAGCTGCCGGCAGCGCCCAGCGAGGACTGACCGACTCGTTCATAAAAGGGGGGCGCCCGGCGCGAGAACGCGCCGAGCGCCCCTTTTAGCTAAAGTAAACAAACCAGCGTGACCCTCAAGGTGTGCCGGGAAGTCTGGTCGGCGAACAGCTCAGCCCTGCCCACCGACCGGAGGTCTCCCCCATGTCCGCGCCCCCTCGTAAGGTCCTCGGACGCCTCTCCCTCCCCGAGCGGACCTTCGTCGCGGACGCACTGCGCACCGAGACGGTCGGCGGTGTGCTGTTGCTCATCGCCGCCGTCACCGCTCTGATCTGGGCGAACGTCCCCGCGCTGCACAGCAGTTACGAGAGCGTCAGCCACTACCATCTGGGCCCCGCGGCCCTCGGACTCGACCTGTCGGTCGAACACTGGGCCGCCGACGGACTCCTCGCGATCTTCTTCTTCGTGGCCGGCATCGAGCTCAAGCGCGAACTGGTCGCCGGTGACCTGAAGGACCCCAAGGCGGCCGCGCTGCCCGTGGTCGCCGCCCTGTGCGGCATGGCCGTACCGGCGCTCGTCTACGCGCTCACCAACCTCACCGGCGGCGGCTCCCTGGCCGGCTGGGCCGTACCCACCGCCACCGACATCGCCTTCGCGCTCGCCGTGCTCGCCGTCATCGGCACCTGGCTGCCCAGCGCGCTGCGCGCCTTCCTGCTGACCCTCGCCGTCGTCGACGACCTCTTCGCGATCCTGATCATCGCGGTCTTCTTCACCGCCGACATCGACTTCGCCGCGCTCGGCGGGGCGGCCGCCGGCCTCGCCGTCTTCTGGATCCTGCTGCGCAAGGGCGTGCGCGGGTGGTACGTCTACGTCCCGCTCGCGCTGGTGATCTGGGCGCTGATGTACAACAGCGGGGTCCATGCCACCATCGCGGGCGTCGCGATGGGCCTGATGCTGCGCTGCAGCACGCGGGAGGGCGAGAAACACTCCCCTGGCGAGCACATCGAGCATCTCGTACGGCCGCTCTCGGCGGGCCTGGCCGTCCCCCTGTTCGCCCTCTTCAGCGCGGGTGTCTCCGTCTCCGGCGGCGCTCTCGGCGACGTCTTCAGGCAGCCGGAGACGCTCGGCGTGGTGCTCGGGCTGGTCGTCGGCAAGGCGCTCGGTATCTTCGGCGGGACGTGGCTCACGGCTCGCTTCACCCGGGCCTCGCTCAGCGACGACCTCGCATGGGCCGACGTGTTCGCGGTGGCGACCCTGGCCGGCATCGGCTTCACCGTGTCGCTGCTCATCGGGGAGCTCGCCTTCGACGGTGACGCCACACTGACCGACGAGGTCAAGGCCGCCGTACTCCTCGGCTCGCTCATCGCGGCCACCCTCGCGACCGTGCTGCTGAAGCTGCGCAACGCCGAGTACCGCAGGCTGTACGAGGCCGAGGAGCGCGACGAGGACCACTCCGGCATCCCGGACATCTACGAGGAGGACGACCCGGCGTACCACCTGCGCATGGCGGCCATCCACGAGCGAAAGGCCGCCGAGCACCGCCGGATCGCCGAGCTCAAGACCGCCGAGCGGCTTGCCGAAGTAGCGGGCGGGGCAGGCGAGGAGGACGACCGTCGGGCATGATCTGACGGGACGGTACAAAAGACACGCCACACACAAGAGTCCCAGTGAATAGGGAGACCGCGATGAGCGCACCCGACGGCAGCCCGGTCGGCGCCGAACGCAGCATCGGCCAGCTGTTCGCCTCGGCGACGACCGAGATGTCTGCGCTGGTGCACGACGAGATCGCGCTGGCGAAGGCGCAGCTCAAGCAGGACGTCAAACGGGGCGCGGCGAGCGGCGGCGCGTTCAGCGTGGCCGGCGCCGTCCTGCTGTTCTCCCTGCCGATGCTGAACTTCGCGCTGGCGTACGGCATCCGGACCTGGAGCGATTGGAACCTCGCGGTCTGTTTCCTGCTGTCCTTCGCGGCCAACGTCCTCGTCGCGCTCGTCCTCGCGCTGATCGGCGTCGTCTTCGCGAAGAAGGCGCAGAAGAGCAAGGGCCCGCAGAAGGTCGCCGCGTCCATGAAGGAGACGGCGGGCGTGCTCCAGAACGCCAAGCCCCACCCGCGACCCGACGACACCAAGGTCCTGGAGGAGCGGGTCCGAAACACGAAGGCCATCGAGGCTGTGGCACGCTCGTCGTCATGACCGACCCCGCCACCCCTTCGGCGCAGCAGCCCGCCTCTCTCGTGCGGCCCGACGGTCCCTGGACGCACCGGGACGTGGCCGCCAACGGCGCGCGCTTCCACATCGCCGAACTGGGCGACGGACCGCTCGTGATGTTCCTGCACGGCTTCCCGCAGTTCTGGTGGACCTGGCGCCACCAGCTGGAGGCACTCGCCGACGCCGGCTTCCGGGCCGTGGCCATGGATCTGCGCGGCGTCGGCGGCAGCGACCGCACCCCGCGCGGCTACGACCCCGCCAACCTGGCCCTCGACGTCACCGGCGTGATTCGCTCGCTCGGCGAGCCGGACGCCGCCCTGGTCGGCCATGACCTGGGCGGCTATCTGGCGTGGACGGCGGCCGCGATGCGTCCCAAGCTCGTACGACGGCTCGCGGTCGCCTCGATGCCGCATCCCCGGCGCTGGCGCTCGGCGATGCTGTCGGACGTCAAGCAGACGCGCGCAGGCTCCTACATCTGGGGGTTCCAGCGGCCCTGGGTCCCGGAGCGGCAGCTGACCGCCGACGACGGCGCGCTGGTCGCCGAGCTGATCCGGGACTGGTCCGGCCCGCGCCAGCCGGACGACATGGCGGTGGAGACGTACCGCAGGGCGATCTGCATCCCGTCGACGGCGCACTGTTCGATCGAGCCGTACCGCTGGATGGTGCGTTCGATGGCCCGTCCCGACGGGATCCAGTTCAACCGGCGCATGAAGCGGCCCGTCCGCGTGCCGACTCTCCACCTGCACGGCTCGCTCGACCCGGTGATGCGCACACGCAGCGCCGCCGGATCCGGGGAGTACGTCGAAGCGCCGTACCGCTGGCGGCTGTTCGACGGTCTGGGGCACTTCCCGCACGAAGAGGATCCGGTCGCCTTCTCGACGGAACTGATCAACTGGCTGAAGGATCCCGAACCCGATCGGTGACCGTTTCGTCGCATCCCGCACCTGGACCTGAACACCTGTCCTACGAACGGCCACTTGCCCGGCGCATAGGCCAATTGGGGGGCGTGGGGGCGGTTATCGACCTTGGGGCGGGGGCACACGTCCGGGTATGGGCTGGACGCACGACTACAGTGACGCAGCACGCAATCGACGCTCCGGCGGCGGCCTGAGCTCCCACCATCAGGGCGGTGCCCCGCAACTGCCGGGCGGCACGGACCTGAGGGTGGGCATTCCGCGCATCCTGCGCCGCCGGGCCCGCTGGGTCTCGGTACGCCTGCGTCACCCCCGAGGCTGACGCGCCCTCGTCCTGACACCCCTCACAGCGCGCAGCTGTCGCTGTCCACCTGCTGGTTCGCGGTGCGCCCCTTGACGATGTCCTCCTGGATCTCGTCGGCGGTGAGCGCGTACCCGGTGTCGGCGTCGTCGAGCGACTTGGCGAAGACCACGCCGTACACCCTGCCCTCCGGGGTCAGCAGCGGGCCGCCGGAGTTGCCCTGGCGGACGGTCGCGTAGAGGGAGTACACATCGCGGCTGACGGTGCCGCGGTGGTAGATGTCCGGTCCGTGGGCGTCGATGCGCCCGCGCACCCGGGCGGAGCGGACGTCGTACGAGCCGTTCTCCGGGAAGCCCGCGACGATCGCGCTGTCCCCGCTGGCCGCGTCCTCGGACGTGAACTGCAGCGCGGGCGCGTCCAGATCGGGGACGTCCAGTACGGCGATGTCGCGCTCCCAGTCGTAGAGGACGACCGTGGCGTCGTACTTCCGGCCCTCGCCGCCTATCTGGACCGTGGGCTCGTCGACGCCGCCGACGACATGGGCGTTGGTCATGACGCGGCGGTCGCCGAACACGAAGCCGGAGCCCTCCAGGACCTTGCCGCAGCTCTGCGCGGTACCCATGACCTTGACGATGGAGCGCTGGGCACGGGTGGCGACGGCGCTGTTCGCGAGCTTGGGGTCGGGCGGCTGGACCTCCTTGATGGGCTCGTTGGAGAACGGGCTGAAGACCTGCGGGAAGCCGTTCTGCGCGAGGACCGAGGTGAAGTCCTTGAACCAGGTGTCGGCAGCGCCCGGCAGCGCCTCCTGCACGCCCAGGAGCACCTTGGAGCTACGGACCTCCTTGCCGACCGTCGGCATGGTGGTCTGGGCGAGGGCCGAGCCGATGAGCCAGGCGACCAGGAGCATCGCGAGGACGTTGACGAGGGCGCCGCCGGTCGCGTCCAGGGCGCGGGCCGGGGACCAGGTGATGTACCGGCGCAGCTTGTTGCCGAGGTGGGTGGTCAGTGCCTGGCCGATGGAGGCGCAGACGATGACGACGACCACGGCGACGACGGCGGCGACGGTGCCGACCTCCGAGTGGTCGGTCAGCGCGTCCCAGATGACCGGGAGGGTGTAGACGGCGACGAGACCGCCGCCCAGGAATCCGATCACCGACAGGATGCCGACGACGAAGCCCTGGCGATAGCCGACGATCGCGAACCACACGGCGGCGACCAGCAACAGGATGTCCAGCACGTTCACCGGTTCGAGCCTCGCCTCATCACTTCGCGTTCACCACAGGTCGGCCGGGGGTCCGGCCCGCCGCGAAGCGGCAATCGGATACAGCGCCCCCGAAAAGACACAACACGGAGTTCACCCTGTCATGCGCGCCAGTCGAGCGGGACCTGCTTCTCGCGGTCCCAGGGGCGCTCCCAGCTCGCGAAGTGCAGGAGTCGGTCGATGATTCCGGCGGTGAAGCCCCAGACAAGGGCCGATTCGACCAGGAATGCCGGACCTCGGTGGCCGCTGGGGTGCACGGTGGTCGCACGGTTGTCGGGGTCCGTGAGATCCGCCACGGGAACGGTGAAGACGCGGGCGGTTTCATTCGGATCGACGACCCCGACCGGGGTCGGCTCGCGCCACCAGCCCAGCACCGGGGTCACCACGAAGCCGCTGACCGGGATGTACAGCTTGGGCAGCACGCCGAACAGCTGGACGCCGGAGGGGTCGAGGCCGGTCTCCTCCTCGGCCTCGCGCAGGGCGGCCCGCAGCGGCCCGTCACCATGGGGATCGCCGTCCTCCGGGTCGAGCGCGCCGCCGGGGAACGACGGCTGCCCGGCGTGCGACCTGAGCGAGCTCGCCCGCTCCATCAGCAGCAGCTCGGGGCCGCGCTCGCCCTCGCCGAACAGGATCAGCACGGCCGACTGCCGGCCCGCGCCGTTCGCCGGCGGAAGGAAGCGGCTCAGCTGCCGCGGCTCGACCGTCTCCACGGCGTGCACCACCGGGTCCAGCCAGCTCGGCAGGCCGTCCTTGCTGAGCGTCACGCCCTTCGTATGGCTCGCCCGTGTCATCGCCACCCCCGTCGTCCTGCATCGCTCAACGCCTGACGGGCCCTAGATCGTTCCGGCCGCACCGCACGGGCAGCACCGGCCTCCCGATCCGGCCCGCCGACCCGCTCCGGTTCTCCCGGCCGCACCGTCCGCATCCTCACTCGGTGGCCCCCAGCGGCGGTGCGGCCTTGCCGCCGGCGTCCAGATAGGCCTGCGGCGGATTCAGCCGCTGTCCGGGGAAGCCGCCCTTCTCGTACTTGAGGAGCTTCTTCGCCTTCTCCGGGTCCGTCTCGCCCTCGCCGTAGGCCGGGCAGAGCGGGGTGATGGGGCAGGCGCCGCAGGCGGGCTTGCGGGCGTGGCAGATGCGGCGGCCGTGCCAGATGACGTGGTGCGACAGGTCCGTCCAGTCGCTCTTGGGGAAGAGCGCGGTGACTGCGGCCTCGATCTTGTCGGGGTCGGTCTCGTCGGTCCACTGCCAGCGCCTGACCAGCCGCATGAAGTGCGTGTCGACGGTGACGCCGGGCCGCCCGAAGGCGTTGCCGAGGACGACGAAGGCGGTCTTGCGGCCCACACCGGGCAGCGTGACGAGGTCCTCGAGCCGCCCCGGGACCTCACCGCCGAAGTTCTCCACGAGGGCCTTGGACAGCCCTATCACCGACTTGGTCTTGGCCCGGAAGAACCCGGTCGGCCGGAGGATCTCCTCGACCTCCTCGGGGTTGGCCGCGGCCAGGTCCTCGGGGGTCGGGTACGTGGCGAACAGCGCGGGGGTCGTCTGATTGACCCTCAGGTCGGTGGTCTGCGCGGACAGGACCGTCGCCACGATCAGCTGGAAGGGGTTCTCGAAGTCCAACTCGGGGTGGGCGTACGGAAACACCTCCGCGAGCTCGCGGTTGATGCGCCGGGCGCGGCGGACGAGGGCGGTCCGCGACTCGTTCCGCGGGGACTTCGCGGCGACCGTCTTCGTGGCCGAGGCCTTCTTCACCGGGGCCGCCGCCTTCTTGGGAGCGACAGTTGCCTTTTTCACGGCGGCGGCCTTCCTCACGGGAGCCGCCTTCTTCGCCGAAGTCCTCTTCTCCACCGGAGCCTTCCCTGCCGCTTTTGCCGTTTTCTTTCCGCCCCCAGTGTCCTGTTCGCCCACAGCGGAATCTCGACGTGCAATCACCCGTCCAGCCCCCTTGGCCTGTGCTCTCACCGGCGTTTTGGACACCCGGCCAGCCTAGGGCCCGGCACTGACATCCGCCCCGGACCTCGAAGACCGGCCCCCAATTGGACCCCTGCCGCTTACCCCGGGACATGTGTGCGGCATCCTTGTGACAGATCACACTGTTTGGACCGTCCGGCAAAATGGGCACCGGGTTCCCCTGGTACCAAGGGGGAACAAGATCCCCTGAGCAGGTCGACAAGGAGAGAACTCGTGGACGACGTCCTCCGGCGCAACCCGCTCTTCGCGGCACTCGACGACGAGCAGTCCGCGGAGCTCCGCGCCTCCATGAGTGAGGTGACCCTCGCGCGCGGCGACTCGCTGTTCCACGAGGGCGACCCGGGAGACCGGCTCTACGTCGTCACCGAGGGCAAGGTCAAGCTCCACCGCACCTCCCCCGACGGCCGCGAGAACATGCTGGCCGTGGTCGGCCCCGGCGAACTCATCGGCGAGCTGTCGCTGTTCGACCCGGGCCCGCGCACCGCGACCGCCACCGCGCTGACCGAGGTCAAGCTGCTGGGCCTCGGCCACGGCGACCTCCAGCCCTGGCTGAACGCCCGCCCCGAGGTGGCCACCGCGCTGCTGCGCGCCGTCGCCCGCCGTCTGCGCCGCACCAACGACGCGATGTCCGACCTGGTCTTCTCGGACGTCCCCGGCCGCGTGGCCCGCGCCCTGCTCGACCTCTCCCGCCGCTTCGGCGTGCAGTCCGAGGAGGGCATCCACGTCGTCCACGACCTCACGCAGGAGGAGCTCGCCCAACTGGTCGGTGCCTCGCGCGAGACGGTCAACAAGGCCCTCGCCGACTTCGCCCAGCGCGGCTGGCTGCGCCTGGAGGCCCGCGCGGTGATCCTCCTGGACGTCGAGAGGCTCGCCAAGCGCTCGCGCTGAGGCGCGGATCGTCGTACGACGTCGAAGGGCCCTGCCGCGCGGCAGGGCCCTTCTCGTACCGCCAGGGGTGGGCATCCACGAGGGCAGGGCGCCGGGTCGGTCCGGCGGCGCGGGCGGTGGACTTCGCAGGGGGAGGGCGACCTCCGCGACAAGCCGTCGGCCCGTCATGGACGTCCGCTTCGACCGTCCTCCAGAGGAGCACGCTCGGCGAGGACGTGGTCGCGGTGGCGCTGCCGACGTCCGGGGTGGGCTCCCAGGGCCTGGCCATGGGCTCGGTCGCCTGAACAGGACCCAGCACCGGGACCGGCCCACCGCCGGCCGCGCGGTGTCGGACCCGACCTGACGGCCGCCGTGTCCGGCGACGTGATCGCCACCGGCTGCCGCTCCCACGGCGCCTCACGCCGCCTGCGCGTCCTGCACCGGCGCTGACCACGTTCGGCCCCACACGGTCCGTCCAGGGCCATAAATGAGCTGTCCCCGGGACCGCCCCCGGGCACAGTGATCCCATGGCCGCCGAAACCGTTCCCCCCATCGCCCGCAAGGGCCTCGACGCCCAGGGCTACATCGAGCGCGAGGGTTCCCTCGGGCGGATCCCGCAGCCCTTCCGTCCGGTCGTCGCCGCCGCCCGCGACCGGGTGCTGGACCTGTTCGGGCCGAGGCTGCACAGCGCGTACCTCTACGGCTCGATCCCGCGCGGCACCGCGCGTGCGGGCCGCAGCGACCTCGACCTCCTGCTCGCCCTGCGGGACGAACCGACCGACGCGGACCGGGAGGGCGTACGGGAGCTCGGGGAGGCGCTCGACAAGGAGTTCCCGCAGATCGACGGCGTCGGAACGCTGCTGTACAGCCGGGATCTCCTGCTGAGCGAGCTGGAGCGGCACGACCTGGGCTGGTTCGTGGCCTGTCTGTGCACCCCGCTGCTCGGCGACGACCTGGCGGAGTACCTCCCCCGCTACCGCCCCGACGCCCTCCTGGCCCGTGAGACGAACGGCGACCTCGCCCTCCTGCTCCCCCGCTGGCGCGAACGGATCGAGGCGGCGGACTCGGACGAGAGCCGGACCCGCCTCGTCCGTTTCATGTCCCGCCACCTGGTCCGCACCGCGTTCACCCTGGTCATGCCCCGCTGGAACGGCTGGACGAGCGACCTGACAGAGATGGCGGAGGTCTTCGGCGCGTACTACCCGGAGCGCGCCGAACAGCTACGGCCGGCAGCCGTCCTGGGGCACACCCCGACCGCCGACACGGCCGTACTGCGCACCTACGTCGACGATCTGGGCCCGTGGCTGGCGGACGAGTACACGCGCGTGCACGGCACGAAGACCCCTAGATGAGCCCGTGCTCCTCCAGATACTCCAGCTGGGCCCGCACCGACAGCTCGGCTGCGGGCCAGAGCGCCCGGTTCACATCCGCGTACACATGTTCTACGACGGCGCCGGGCGTGCGGTATCCGTTCTCCACGGCCGTCTCGACCTGGGCGAGCCGATGGGCCCGGTGGGCGAGATAGAACTCGACGACGCCCTGGGCATCCTCCAGGACGGGCCCGTGGCCCGGCAGGACGGTGTGGACGCCGTCGTCGACCGCCAGGGACCTCAGCCGCCGCAGCGAGTCCAGATAGTCGCCCAGGCGGCCGTCGGGATGGGCCACGACGGTCGTGCCGCGCCCCAGCACGGTGTCACCGGTCAGGACGGCCTGATCGGCCGGGAGATGGAAGCACAGCGAGTCGGCGGTGTGCCCGGGAGTGGGCACCACCCTGAGCTCGAGCCCACCGACGCGCACCACGTTCCCGGAGCCGAGCCCTTCGTCCCCCAGCCGCAGCGCCGGGTCGAGGGCGCGCACCTTGGTGCCGGTCAGCCCGGCGAAGCGGGCGGCGCCTTCGGCGTGGTCGGGGTGGCCGTGGGTGAGCAGGGTGAGGGCCACGCGCTTGCCTGCGGCCTCGGCCGTGTCGACGACCGCGCGGAGGTGCCCCTCGTCGAGCGGACCGGGGTCGACGACGACCGCCAGCTCGGAATCCGGCTCCGACAGGATCCAGGTGTTGGTCCCGTCCAGGGTCATCGCGGAGGCGTTGGGCGCGAGGACGTTGACGGCCCGCGGGGTGGCGGGGCCCGAGAGGACCCCGCCCCGCGGTCGGCCGGGGAGGGCTGCGGCGTCGGTCATGCGGTGGCTCCACCGGTCGGGATGTGTTTGGTGAACTCGTCGTGCCCCGGCCAGGAGAGCACGATCTCGCCGTCCACCAGCCGGGCCTGCGCGAGCACAGGGGTCAGGTCACGGTCGGGCGCGGCGGCCAGCGCGTCGGCGGCGGTGCCGTACGAGGTGAGCTGCCGCAGCGTGGCGATGGTGGGCGGCATCATGAGCAGCTCGCCCTTGTCGTAGCCGTCCGCCGCGTCCTGGGGCCGGATCCACACCGTGCGGTCGGCCTCCGTGGAGGCGTTGCGGGTGCGCTGCCCGTCGGGCAGGGCTGCGACGAAGAACCAGGTGTCGTAGCGGCGGGGTTCGAACTCGGGGGTGATCCAGCGGGTCCAGGCCCCGAGCAGATCCGACCGCAGGACCAGCCCCCGGCGCTCCAGGAACTCGGCGAAGGAGAGATCCCGGGCCACGAGAGCGGCACGGTCCGCCTCCCATTCGGCGCCCGTGGTGTCACCGACCACCGACTCGGGCGTCGGCCCGGCGAGCAGGACGCCCGCCTCCTCGTACGTCTCCCGCACGGCCGCGCAGACGATCGCCTGGGCCGTCGTCTCGTCCACCCCGAGCCGAGCCGCCCACCACGCGCGCGTGGGGCCCGCCCAGTGGATGTGGTGCTCGTCGTCACGGGGGTCGACTCCGCCGCCGGGATAGGCGTAGGCGCCTCCCGCGAAGGCCATGGAGGCCCGTCTGCGCAACATGTGCACAACCGTTCCGGTCGGCCCGTCCTTCAGCAGCATCACCGTTGCGGCGCGTCTGGGCACGGCCGGCTGAAGCGAGCCGTCCGCGAGCGCGCGGATGCGGTCCGGCCATTCCGCTGGGTACCACTGCCCGTTTGCCATGGGCGGAGGCTAACTCCTGGGGAGCGGATGTTCGAGGGCCGGGCGCCCTGCGGAGGTGCAAGGTCAGGTGCGGGGCAGTGGGGGCCGGCCGCGCCCGCGCGGCGGGAGGCGCACATGACCCTCGCCAACCGCGGGCGCCAAGCGCACCCCCACCGACCCCGCAGCGGCGCCGCAGGCATCCGCATCAAGCGGAAACCAGCTCCACCTGCACCTCGACCTCGACCGGCGCGTCCAGCGGCAGCACAGCGACACCCACCGCACTGCGCGCGTGCACGCCCTTGTCGCCCAGCACCTCGCCCAGCAGCTCACTCGCGCCGTTGATCACACCCGGCTGACCCGTGAAGTCCGAGGCCGACGCCACGAACCCCACGACCTTCACCACGCGCGCGATCCGGTCAAGGTCACCCGTGACCGACTTCACCGCCGCCAGCGCGTTCAGCGCGCAGGTCCGGGCCAGCGCCTTGGCCTCCTCGGCCGTGACCTCCGCGCCCACCTTTCCGGTGACCGGAAGCTTGCCCTCGACCATGGGCAGCTGCCCCGAGGTGTACACGTACACACCGGACTGAACGGCCGGCTGGTACGCGGCCAGCGGCGGCACGACCGACGGCAGCGTCAGCCCCAGCTCCGCGAGCCGCGCCTCGACCGCCCCGCTCACGCCGCCTTCTCCCGCTTCAGGTACGCCACCAACTGCTCGGGGTTGTTCGGCCCGGGCACGACCTGCACGAGCTCCCACCCGTCCTCGCCCCAGGTGTCCAGAATCTGCTTCGTGGCATGGACGAGCAGCGGCACGGTCGCGTATTCCCACTTCTTGGTCATGCGGGCGACTTTAGCCGCTGCTCACCCCCGGCTTTCAGCCGCTGCTCACCCACAGCCGGTGCCGCGTTATCCACAGCCTCCTGCTTAGCTTCGCCGCCGACTGGTTACGCTCGAATACGTGAGCAGGCTCCAGGTCGTCAGCGGCAAGGGCGGGACCGGAAAGACCACGGTCGCCGCAGCCCTCGCGCTGGCCCTCGCCACCGAGGGGAAGCGGACGCTTCTCGTCGAGGTAGAGGGCCGCCAGGGAATCGCGCAGCTCTTCGAAACCGAGGCGCTGCCCTATGAGGAGCGGAAGATCGCCGTCGCTCCGGGGGGCGGGGAGGTGTACGCACTGGCCATCGACCCCGAACTGGCCCTTCTGGACTACCTCCAGATGTTCTACAAACTCGGCGGGGCGGGGCGCGCCCTGAAGAAGCTCGGCGCCATCGACTTCGCGACCACCATCGCGCCCGGCCTCAGAGACGTCCTCCTGACGGGCAAGGCGTGCGAAGCGGTCCGCCGCAAGGACAAGTCCGGCCGCTTCGCCTACGACTACGTCGTGATGGACGCACCCCCCACCGGCCGTATCACCCGCTTCCTGAACGTCAACGACGAGGTCGCCGGGCTCGCCAAGATCGGCCCGATACACAATCAGGCGCAGGCCGTGATGCGGGTGCTGAAGTCCAAGGAGACGGCCGTCCACCTGGTGACACTCCTGGAGGAGATGCCGGTCCAGGAGACCGCGGACGGCATCGCGGAGTTGAGAGCCGCCCACCTTCCCGTGGGCCGGATCGTCGTGAACATGGTGCGCCCGGAGGTGTTGGACGGCGCCGACCTGGAACTCGTACGGACCACACAGCGTTCAGCCGTGGCGAAGGCGCTGTCCTCTGCCGGACTCGGCGGCGCCCGCCGTGGGGGCAACGCCGAGAAGCTGGTCGACCCACTGATCCGGCAGGCCGAGGAGTACGCCGAGCGGTACGACCTGGAGCACGAACAGCGCTCGGCCCTCGGCGAACTGGGTCTGCCGCTGCACGAACTGCCCTTGCTGACCGAGGGCATGGACCTGGCGGGTCTGTACGAACTGGCCACCGAGCTGCGGAAGCAGGGGATGTCATGAGCCCGGACGCCGACGCGCACGACCGGCACCGCCGTCTTTCTCCCGCCCCCGTGCTCGATCTCGATCCGCTGATCGACGATCCGGGCACCCGCATCGTGGTCTGCTGCGGCTCGGGAGGCGTCGGAAAGACCACGACCGCGGCGGCTCTCGGCCTGCGGGCCGCCGAGCGGGGCCGCAAAGTCGTCGTGCTCACCATCGACCCGGCCCGCCGGCTCGCCCAGTCGATGGGCATCGACTCGCTGGACAACGTCCCACGCCGGGTGAAGGGTCTCGACGACTCCGCGAGCGGCGAGTTGCACGCGATGATGCTCGACATGAAGCGCACCTTCGACGAGATCGTCGAGGCGCACGCGGACGCCGAGCGGGCGGCCACGATCCTGAACAACCCCTTCTACCAGTCGCTCTCGGCGGGCTTCGCCGGCACGCAGGAGTACATGGCGATGGAGAAGCTCGGGCAGCTGCGGGCCCGGGACGAGTGGGACCTGATCGTCGTCGACACACCCCCCTCCCGCTCCGCCCTCGACTTCCTGGACGCGCCCAAGCGGCTCGGTTCCTTCCTCGACGGAAGGCTCATCCGGCTGCTCACCGCCCCGGCCAAGCTCGGCGGACGGGCGGGGATGAAGTTCCTGAACGTCGGGATGTCGATGATGACCGGCACCCTCGGCAAACTGCTGGGCGGTCAACTCCTCAAGGACGTCCAGACGTTCGTGGCCGCGATGGACACCACGTTCGGCGGGTTCCGCACGCGCGCGGACGCGACGTACAAGCTGCTCCAGGCCCCCGGGACGGCGTTCCTGGTGGTCGCGGCCCCGGAGCGGGACGCGCTGCGCGAGGCCGCGTACTTCGTGGAGCGGCTGGCCGCGGAGGACATGCCGCTCGCCGGTCTGGTGCTCAACCGGGTCCACGGCAGCGGCGCCGACCGGCTCTCGGCCGAGCGGGCGCTCGCCGCCGCGGAAAATCTCGAGGCCGTGGAAAATCTTGAAGAGCCCCGCATTGTCGATCAGGAGGGCGGGAAAGCTGGACTTCGTAACTCTCCCGACACGTACGGAAGTTCAGAATCTCCCGCTTCCGAGGCACCGGCTCCTGACGAAGGCTCCCCCGCCGACCCGAAGAACCCAAGCTCGGAGCGCACGGAGAAGGGGCGGTCCGCCGACCCCGCTGACCGGTCCGTCGACCAGCTCACCGCAGGCCTGCTGAGACTGCATGCCGACCGTATGCAACTGCTCTCCCGAGAGCAGCGCACGCGTGACCGCTTCACGGCGCTCCACCCCGAGGTGGCGGTGGCCGAAGTGGCCGCGCTGCCCGGCGATGTGCACGACCTCGCAGGGCTGCGGAACATCGGAAACCGGCTCGCGGCCGGACGGCCCGAGCTGCCCGAGGCTGCCGTGGACTGATCGGAGGACTGACCCCGAGGGGTGTCCTCCTCAGCTCACCGCCGCGTAGTTCTCGTAGAGTTCGTCGTCCTCGAGGGGCAGGATGCCGATGCCCCTCTCGTACTCCGTGCGCGCGGTCTCCAGCAGCCTGCGCCACGAAGTGACGGTCGGCCGCCGGCGCAGCAGTGCGCGGCGCTCGCGCTCCGTCATGCCTCCCCACACGCCGAACTCGACGCGGTTGTCCAGCGCATCGGCAAGGCACTCCGTGCGCACCGGACATCCGGTGCACACCGCCTTCGCCCGGTTCTGCGCTGCTCCTTGAACGAACAGTTCATCCGGATCGGTAGTGCGGCAGGCCGCCTGCGCACTCCAGTCGACTACCCAGCCCATACCGGCGCCGTCCTCTCCCGAATCGAGGCTCCCCCACGGCGGCAGCGGCATATTCACCGCCGCCAGTTGAGGACGTTACGGAAGGGAGGCACAGCGCAACACCCCCTTCGGGCCCAATCTTGAATGGCCCGAACGGACTATGCGTAAGCGGCAGATCACCCGGGGGAGTGAGCCCGCGACATACATGACTATCCCGGCAAACCAGGACACTTGTCTTGCGTCACAACGGGCACCTGATGACACACGAGGCGGATTCGGACACGCCCCCATCAAAAAAGTTGGGGAACCTCCGGAACGATTCGGGGTCGCCGGACGTATTGATACGTGGCCCTACTGCTGTGACAGTTGAGAGCAGCTTAGGCCAAGGCCTGTGCGCGTGTCCGGCGAATGAGAAGGTAGGCGCTCCTGTCGCCATGCCCGCTCGACGCGGTCGTGCCCGCTTCCGTCGCCATGCCGTGACATGGGCTCCCTCTGAACGCTCATGAGTACGGATTAGGCTGCCCTCTATGTCGAAGAAGCGCTCGGGCGGCGGTCTGTCGCCCACGCAGCAGGCCGCCAAGTTCCTCGGTGTCAGTGTTCTCGCGGGAGCGGTGATGGCCGGCATCGCGCTGCCCGCCGCCGGCGCGCTGGGGCTCGCGGCCAAGGGGTCGGTGGAGAGTTTCGACGAACTCCCGACGAACCTGAAGACCCCACCGCTGAGCCAGCGCACCACGATCCTCGACAGCGAGGGCGGCACCATCGCCACGGTGTACTCGCGCGACCGCACGGTGGTCGACCTCAAGAGCATCTCGCCGTACATGCAGAAGGCGATCGTCGCCATCGAGGACTCGCGCTTCTACCAGCACGGCGCGGTCGACCTGAAGGGCGTCCTGCGCGCGCTCAACAAGAACGCCCAGAGCGGCGGTGTCTCCCAGGGCGCCTCCACGCTGACGCAGCAGCTCGTGAAGAACGTCGCGGTGGAGGAGGCCGGTGACGACCCGACGAAGGTCGCCGAGGCCACGCAGCAGACCATCGGCCGCAAGATCCGCGAGCTGAAGTACGCGATCCAGCTCGAAGAGGAACTCGGCAAGAAGAAGATCCTCGAGAACTACCTCAACATCACCTTCTTCGGCCAGCAGGCCTACGGCGTCGAGGCCGCCTCCCAGCGCTACTTCTCCACGCACGCCAAGGACCTCAACCTCGAGCAGTCGGCCCTGCTCGCGGGCATCGTCCAGTCCCCGAGCCGCTACGACCCCGTCAACGACGAGGCCGAGGCGACCAAGCGGCGCAACACCGTGCTCCAGCGCATGGCCGAGGTCGGTGACGTCTCCCAGGCGGACGCCGACAAGGCCAAGGAGCAGCCGCTGGGCCTCAAGGTCAGCAAGCCCAAGAACGGCTGCATCACGGCGGTCAAGGGCGCGGGCTTCTTCTGCGACTACGTCCGTGAGGTCTTCCTGACCGATCCGGTCTTCGGCAAGACCAAGGAGGCCCGGGCCAAGGTCTGGAACCAGGGCGGTCTGACGATCAAGACCACGATGGACCCGCAGGCCCAGAAGTCGGCGCAGAAGTCCATCAAGGAGCACGTCTACCAGGACGACGACGTGGCCACCGCCGCGACCATCGTCCAGCCCGGCACCGGCAAGATCCTGGCGATGGGCCAGTCGCGGCCGTACGGCATCAACAACAAGAAGAACGAGACGACGCTCAACCTCTCGGTCAACGCGGCCATGGGCGGCGGGGCCGGATACCAGCCCGGTTCGACGTTCAAGCCGATCGTGGCCGCGGCCGCCATCGAGGGCGGTATGCCGGCGACGAAGATGTACCCGTCGCCGTACAAGATGGACTACCCGGCCCCGGTCCAGGAGTGCAACGGCAACACCTGGAACGAGAAGGGCGTCCCGGTCACCAACGAGAACACCTCCGAGCACGGCCCGTACGACATGAAGACCGCGACCGCGAAGTCGGTCAACACCTACTACGTGTCGTTGATCAGCGACATCGGCATCTGCCCGGTGACGGAGATGGCCGCGAAGATGGGCGTGGCGCGCGCCGACGGCGGCAAGATGCAGCAGGCTCCGTCGATCGCCCTGGGCACCCAGGAGATGTCGCCGCTGACCATGGCGAACGCCTACGCGACCTTCGCCTCGCGCGGTATGTACTGCACGCCGGTCGCCATCGAGTCGATCACCCAGCGGGTCGGCGAGAAGTCGAAGTCGCTCCAGGTGCCGAAGTCGACCTGCTCGCGGGCGATGTCGGAGAACACCGCGGACACCATCAACACGCTCCTCAAGGGCGTTGTCGAGGACGGCACGGGTTCGGAGGCGGGCCTCGGCGCAGGCCGTCCCAGCGCCGGCAAGACGGGTACGACCGACGAGCGCTACGCGGCCTGGTTCGTGGGCTACACGCCGAACATGTCCGGCGCGGTCTGGGTGGGCGACCCCGCCCACAAGCGCCAGATGAAGAACATCACCATCGGCGGCGTCTGGAACGAGAAGGTGTTCGGTGGCAAGGTCCCCGGTCCGATCTGGCGCGACATGATGAGCGGCGCGCTGGAGGGCAAGGACGCCCCCAACTTCAACCTCGTCTACATCCCGGACCCGCCGAAGAAGAAGGACGACGGCGACGGCAACGACGACGGTGACAACCGCGGCAATGACAACGGCGGCAACGACAACGGTGGGAACAACGGCGGAGACGACGGCAACACCACCTTCCCGACGCCGACCTTCTCCATCCCGGAGAACTTCATCCAGGGCACGAGCAACGGGAACGGCAACGGGGGTGGGGGCGGGCGCGGCTGACGCCCGGAGGGGTACACACAGATGAGAGCCCGGTCCCGCTGAATGCGCGGGACCGGGCTCTCGTACGACTGCCGGGTGACTGCCAGGTGCTGGTCTCAGCCGGCCAGGAGCTTCTTCACGACCGCGGCGACGCGGCCGCCCTCGGCCAGGCCGGCCACCTTCGGGTTCACGATCTTCATGACGGCGCCCATGGCCCGGGGCCCCTCGGCGCCCGCTGCCCTGGCCTCCTGGACCGCCTGGGCGACGATGTCGTTCAGCTCGTCGTCGCCGAGCTGCTTGGGCAGGTACCCGGCGAGGACCTCGCCCTCCGCCTTCTCCCGCTCGGCGGACTCGGCGCGACCACCCTGGGCGAAGGCGTCCGCGGCCTCGCGGCGCTTCTTCGCCTCCTTGGTGATCACCTTCAGCACCTCGTCGTCGGAGAGCTCGCGCTTCGTCTTGCCCGCGACCTCCTCCTTGGTGATCGCGGCGAGCGTCAGCCGGAGCGTCGAGGAGCGGAGCTCGTCGCGCTCCTTCACGGCGGCGGTGAGGTCTTCCTGCAGCTTCGACTTGAGCGTGGTCATGCGTTTGATTGTCGCAGGTGCGGGGTGGGGGGTGCCCGCGCATTTACGGGACGGCGGGCGCCCCGGGCTCTGTGGGAAGGCGGGCGGGGGCTTTGTGGGGAGGCGGGTGTCGGGCCTTACGGGGGAGCGGCGGGCGCCGGGCTTGACGGGCACGGCGGGCACCCTGCTTCAGGGGACGGCGGGCGCCCGGTCAAGGATGCCTTGGTGATCTGACACGATGGAGGCATGCGCGCGCGATACGGAGTTCCCCTGGGGATCGCGGCGGTTGGCGCCGCCGGTCTCGTCTACTCGGCTGGTTTCGAAGCCCGTTCCTTCCGGCTGCGACGAGTGACGGTCCCCGTCCTCCCGTCCGGCATGCGCCCGTTGCGGGTGCTCCAGGTCTCCGACATCCACATGGTCGGCGGCCAGCGCAAGAAGCAGCGCTGGCTGCGCTCGCTGGCGGGCCTGCGCCCGGACTTCGTGATCAACACGGGCGACAACCTGTCGGATCCCGAGGCCGTGCCCGAGGTCCTGGACGCGCTGGGCCCGCTGATGGAGTTCCCGGGCGCGTACGTCTTCGGCTCCAACGACTACTACGGCCCCAAATTCCGTAACCCCGTCCGCTACCTGTACGAGAAGACCCAGGGCCGCCACGGCCTGAACGGCAACGCACCCGCCGTGGGGGTCATCCACAACCCGTGGGAGGACCTGCGGGACGGTTTCGAGGCGGCCGGCTGGCAGAACCTCACGAACACGCGCGGCATGCTGAAGATCGAGGGCGTGTCGGTGGAGCTGACGGGGCTGGACGACCCGCACATCAAGCGGGACCGCTACGCGGAGGTGGCCGGCGGCCCGTCGGGCGCGGCCGACTTCTCCATGGGCGTCGTACACGCCCCGTATCTCCGCGCCCTGGACGCCTTCACGGCGGACGACTACCCGCTGATCCTCGCCGGCCACACCCACGGCGGCCAGGTCTGCCTCCCCTTCTACGGCGCCTTCGTCACCAACTGCGACCTGGACACGGACCGCGTGAAGGGCCTGTCCACGCACGAGGCGGAGGGCCGCAGGTCGTACCTGCACGTGTCGGCGGGATGCGGGGCGAGCCGTTATACGCCGGTGCGGTTCGCGTGCCCGCCCGAGGTGACGCTGCTGACGCTGGTGGGCCGGGAGTAGGGGCCGGCCGCCGTACGACGGGTGCCGTGCCGGGAGATTAACCCGCACGGCTCGCCCGTATCGCCCCTTTTGCCGGTTCTGCCTAACGTGAGGGCATGACCGCGCCGATACCGAGGGACATGCCGGATCTCCCCGCTGTCCCGGGCATGCCCGTATTCCTGCGCTCCCCTGTCCCCGCCACGGCGGTGGTGGCTCCCGTACGCCACCCCGTGGCCGCCGTCTACCGCGTACTGGTGGCCCTGACGGCCGCGGCGGCCGTGACCATCGAGCTGCTCCTGAGCAGCTCGATCCGCACGCTGAGCCACTTCTCGGTCCAGAGCACGATCCTGCTGGTGATGGTGCTCCTGCTGTCGGCCCGCAGGGCGTGGACCGCCCGCCGCCCCCTGCCGTCATCCGTGACCGGCGCGGCCCTCCTGTACGTCACGATCACAGGCCTCGTGTACCACCTGCTGCTGGCGAACGCGGCGAGCCCCTTCCCCCTCACCGGCGCGGCGGCGAACCCGACGGGCTGGCACGCGGTGACCACCCACCTCCTGAACACGGTGATCCCCGCGGCGGCACTTGCGGACTGGCTCCTGCTGACGGCCCCCGGCCACCTGCACCTGCGCCAGGCGGCGTCGTGGCTGCTGTACCCCCTGGCGTACCTGCTGTTCTCCTTCACCCGAGGCGAACTGATCCCTCCGGGCACGGGCGGCCGCTACCTCTACCCCTTCCTGGACGTGGACCTCCACGGCTACAAGAACGTCCTCGGCAACGCCCTCCTCCTCGGCCTCTCCTTCTACGCCCTCGCGATCCTCCTGATCGCCCTCGACCACGCCCGCCCGAACCCCATCCGCCACCGCGGCAAAACCGGATTTCGTCTCAAGCCACCGGTGGGCTAAAGTAAACGACGTCGCCGCGACGAGCAGCGACGATCGGGGTGTAGCGCAGCTTGGCAGCGCGCTTCGTTCGGGACGAAGAGGTCGTGGGTTCAAATCCCGCCACCCCGACAGTGAAACACCAGGTCAGGGGCCTGATCCGTGAGAGCGGATCGGGCCCCTGAGTGGTTTCCAGGGCCCCTTGGGAGAGATCTGGAGAAAGTCTTGGAATTCCGTCTCCCAGACCGCCCTTACCGACGGACTCTCACGGGCTCCTGCCAGAGAGTGTTGAGCACTGCAACCGGAGATGTGGGGCACATTGCCAACCGGGCGTCGAGAGTCGAGAGTTGGCTCCCACTCCGTGGTCAGGTTCGCCATGAGCTCTTCCTGTGCTCCCCTCCCCCGCGCTGGGACACCGGGCCAGCGGAATCCCCTCACGGTTGGTCGTCCCAGGAACGGCCGTGGTGAGGCCGTGACGTGTGCACTGCTCCCCGAGAACCGCGAGAACCGCGAGACACCGGATGCCCGAGATGTGCACCAGGCATAGCATTAAAGCGGGTCGGCACACTCTCACGTGCGACCGGCCCGGAAGGGCGACCCCGGTGTGTATACGCCGGGGTCGTTGCAGCACGGCGTGATCGTTCCGTCGATGTCCGGAGTGGCGGGGCCACGGCGTCCTCGGCCCGACATGGCGCAGGATCGGCATTCTGGAAGCGGTCTGCGCGAACACCGCGTCCGGTGGCCCAGACCCGGCCCGCTGACCTGTCGGCTTCCCCCTGTCTCCGTAGGCCCAAGCTCCTTGGGGTGAAGGGAATGCGGGGGCGACATGCTGCCCATGGCGCAATCGGCTCGTTGGGCCGGTCGGCGATGCGAGCCTGTGCCGGTCGACTGCGTCGTCCCAGCTGATCGCGGTTGCCTGCTGGTGGATCCGAGAGGGGCAGGGTGTGCGTTGCCACGGGCATCGCGTCGGGATACGCCGTCGGGTGCCGGCTCCGTTCCGGCCGCCACCGCCGCGCATCGGCTGTGGTGCAACGAGGCCGGGGCACCGGGCCGCCCGGCGAACACCGCGTGGACGCAGCCACCTCGCTGAGTTCCCCATGTCAGAGGACGAAGGAAGCAGAAGCTATGACGGACCGTGGGCGCAGGCCGGACAGGGTCGGGGTGGACCGGTCCGAGGGGTTCGGCGAACGGCTGCTCGGGGTGCTGCTGGACCGCGCACACGAGATGCCGCCGGAGCTGATCGCCCCGCTCGTCGCGGAAGAGGTGGCCAGGGTCGGGGGGCGGGAGGTCTCCATCCTCCTGCAGGACTACGAACAGGTGCTGCTGGTGCCGTTGCCGGGCCGGCGGCTGAAGGTCGGGGGCCCCGAGTCGGTCGAGGACTCCCCCGCCGGCGAGGCCTTCCTGAGCCGCAGAACCGTGGAGGTGCCGAAGGACGGCAGTGTGCGGATGTACCTGCCGCTGCTGGACGGAAGCGACCAGATCGGGGTGATGGCCGTCACCCTGGACCGCGTCGATGACGACGACCGGCGACTGCTGCGCAGACTCGCCGGCCTGGTCGCGGACATGATCGTCACCAAGGACGCCTATACCGACCAGTTCTTCCAGGCCCGCCGCAGCGCCCCGATGAGCGTGGCCGCGGAGATCCAGTGGTCGTTGCTGCCCCCGCTGTCGATGACGATTCCGCAGGTCGAGGTGGCCGGGATCCTGGAGCCCGCATACGACGTGGCCGGCGACAGCTTCGACTACGCCCTCAACGGCGACATCCTGCACATGGCCATGATCGACGCGATGGGCCACGGGCTGGACGCGGCGACCATGGCGACGGTGGCCATCGGCGCCTATCGCCACACGCGGCGGGCCCACACCGATCTGTCCCAGGTGTACGCGTTCATGGACAAGGCCATCAACGAGCAGTTCGGCCCCGACCACTTCGTCACCGCGCAGATGATGATTCTGGACATCACCACCGGCCGACTGCAGTGGGTCAACGCAGGCCACCCGGCTCCCTTTCTGATCCGGGACCGTGCCGTGGTGGACCGGCTGGAGAGCCCCACCACGTTGCCGGTCGGCTTCGGCGGTGAGGAGCCGGTGGTCACCGAGCGGATGCTGCGACCCGGCGACCGGTTGCTGTGCTTCACCGACGGCCTCATCGAGGAGCACCACACCGGCGGGGAACAGTTCGGGGAGGAACAGCTCGTCGAATGGACCAACCGGATCCTCCGCGACCGCACGGAGGTACGGGCGGTGGTGCGAGCGCTCTCCCACGCCCTGAAACACGAACGCGGCGGCACCACGACCGACGACGCGACCATCTTCCTCGTCGAGTGGCGAGGCGGCGACGCCGATCACCTCGCCACCGTCGACTGAGCGCGACCATGCACCGGCCCTCGCTGAAGCCTGCCGCCGACGCGAAACGGCGGGAACCCGATGTGAGGACGGTCAAGCGGACAGGCGCGCGGCGATCTCCTGGGTGCGGAAAAGGCGGTGGCGGCGGATGCGAGGCACCCTGGTCAGACCCGTGGCACCTGACACGGAGACTTGGACCTTCCTCCGCAAGCGGTCATGTGGCTGCCAGGAGGATGGCCGTGTAGTGCGCGGTGAAGGCCGCGATGGTCAGGGCGTGGAAGACCTCGTGGAAGCCGAACCAGGCCGGTGACGGGTCGGGGCGCTTGAGTCCGTAGACGACGGCGCCCGCGGTGTAGAGCAGACCGCCGACGATGACGAGTACGACGACCGCGGTGCCGCCGGTGCGTGCGAAGTCGGGCAGGTTGAAGACGGCGACCCAGCCCAGCGCGATGTAGCACGGGGTGTACAACCACCGGGGAGCCCCGATCCACAGGACGCGGAAGGCGATGCCGGCCAGGGCCCCCGTCCACACCACGGCCAGCAACACCCGCTGCTGACCCGCGGACAGCAGCAGTACCGCCAGCGGGGTGTAGGTGCCGGCGATGATCAGGAAGATGTTCGCGTGGTCCAGCCGCCGCAGGACCGCCTCCCCGCGCGGACCCCAGGTTCCGCGGTGGTAGACCCCGCTGGTGCCGAACAGCAGACAGGCCGACAGCGCGTACACCGCGCAGGCCGCCACTGCCGCCGCCGAGCGCGAGACGGCGATGAGGACGATGCCGCCGATGAGAGCCAGGGGGAACACGCCGGCGTGCAGCCAGCCCCGCATCCTCGGCTTCAGCACAGCCGCCACACGCTCCGCCCCGCCTTCCAGGCCGGCGGCAGTCGGCAGGCAGGTTGGGCCGGCAGGCGCATCGACCGCGGGCCGCAGGACGTCGGGAGTGGTGCCGGGGCGAGGTTGGGGATCGCGCCCGTGTGCCGGCGGCTGTGTGTCTTCGGCGGTCATGCGCTCGTTTTCTGAAATCGACGGATCAGTGCGGCCTGCCAACTCGCTGCGGACTGCGGGTCAGATGCCGACTGTGTGCCTGGAGGCCGCGCGGCGGTACTCGGCGTTGATGCGCTGGGCTTCTTCGAGCTGGTCTTCGAGGATGATGATGCGGCAGGCAGCCTCGATGGGGGTGCCGTGGTCGACGAGTTGCCGGGCGCGGGCGGCGATCCGCAGCTGGTAGCGGGAGTAGCGGCGATGTCCGCCCTCGGAGCGGAGCGGGGTGATGAGGCGGGCTTCGCCGAGGGCGCGGAGGAAGCTGGGGGTGGTGCCGAGCATCTCGGCAGCTCGGCCCATGGTGTAGGCGGGGTAATCGTCGTCGTCGAGACGGCCGAAGGAATCGTCTGCTGTCATCTCACCTCTCTGTGGAACGCGTGGAGGGGTCCTGGTGCCGTACGGCACCAGGACCCCGGAGGAACTGCTACACCATCTGCCGGCCCTGGTACTGCGCCGGCCTTCTGTTTCCGCAGACCCGATCGAGATGCTGTCGGGGCTGCTGGGATCGCGGTTGCCTGACCGGAGACCACCTCACTATCGATGTCCTGCGGTACCCGGGCTCAGCACTTCCGCCCGGGCGATCCTGATGGCGCTCGGCTCCTCCGTTCTTCCCTCTGAACCAATCACTTGCCAAACGGGGTACTGCGAATGGTGGCCCCTGATCACTGCGGGCCACCCGGTCCGGTCGTCAGCCCCGTCGCCGTCCTGCAACAGCCCTGGCTTCGGAACTCCACCACCGCACCGTCCTGCGCACTGCAACTACGTACTGCTGCCAGGCAGTTCGTGTCTGCCGGGCCCTTCTGTCTCTCTGGGCTACGAGAGAAACCATAACCATGGCGGCACCCAATGTCTACTTCAGCCACGATAGATTTTAGCGCGCTTGACGGTGAGAAAATCCGCCTCGAACGGCGATCGTCGCCAACCGCTCACCACAAGCTGAGATCAGCACTGCGGTGCGACCCGCCACCTACTCACCCGATCGCCCATGGGTGCCGGTGTCGATGAGGATCTGAGCGGCAGGCGAGGTGTTGTCGAGCCGGACGGCTCTGGCCATGGCGGCATGTGCGGCATCGGGTGTCGTGTGCGGTGGGACCACGAGAAGGGAGAAGTGGTCCTGGTCGCCCCGGGTGATCAGGACGGTGTTGTCACCGACCGGGAAGGAGTCGATATGGACCACCCGGTCGTCGATGACCAGGCGCGTGGGAAGTTCGTCCCATGCGGTGGTGTCCAGGCCGACGCGAGTGATGGGGCCGAGGTGTCCGGTCAGCACATGGATGAGGTCGGGCAGCTCCGCGCCGATGTCGCGGGAACGCGGCCACCACGCGCCGTCGAGACTCCCTTCCCGGGATGGCGTGGTCTCCAGCCGCAGAAGAACTGTCCCGGGTTTCGCGGCCCGGTGGATCGCGTCCGGCAGGAGACCGGGCACGCGCGAGTGGTCGGATTCGGTCATGGTGTGTCCGCCTGTCTGCGGGATTCGGTGTCGCCACCGAACGCGGGACCTCGTCCTCTCGGTCGTCCTCTCACCGTAAGTCGTACGGCGCGCACCGGCCAGGCCCGCCGACCGTGCCGGGCTCGTGGTCTCTCGGTAAAAGGCCTGCTCACAAGCACGGCCCGGCACCCGGGACCGCCGAGCGGCGTAGAGTGAAACGAGCCCGGAGTACTGCGCACACCGGCCGCCCACGTCGGGACAGATCCGCGTCAGGCTGCCCATGGTCCACAGAGCTGCAAGGGGTCGCCATGAAGTCACCGGAACTGCCGTCGGCCGGGCACGCGGAGGTTCGTATCGTCGCCGCGGATCCTGAGGCGGCTCGTCATGTCGCGGAGATTCTCCGCGGTTGCTTCGCCACCACCGAAGCGCGCAGCTACCCCGCGGGCGCTGACGGCGGAACACGTCTCCAGCTGACCGTGGACACCACGCGCATCGCGGAGCCGGTGCGTTCCTGGCTGTTGACCAGCCAGTCCTCCCGGGACGATCACACGCAGCCGGACGACAGGTGAGGAGATGTCCCTGACACCGCACGAGCAGCAGCACTACCGTGAGGCGAACTCCGACAGTGAGGCCTGCCATGACCGTTTCACGGACCATCGTCTCCAGAAGCCTGAAACCGGCTGTCCAGAGGACTAGAGACGCCTTCAGGCGGAACGGAAGCGGCCCCCGATGATGTACGACCAGTCACGCGCCCAGCAGCCTGCGAGCCAGCCGCGCGGCGGCGAACGCCGTACTGCGGGCCCGGAGCCGCTGCTCCCGTCGACCGAGCGGGACGCGATCGCCGTACGCCTCGGGCACGCCCTCAACACGTTCGCCGACACCCCGCGCGAGGCGCTGGAAGAGGCCGAGAGTGCGTTCGACGAAGCCACCGCCCAGCTGGCGAACGCCCTCGCGGAACGGCGGCGAGTCCTGCGCGCCGGCTGGCAGGACCAGGACCCCGACACGCAGTCCGACGAACTCCGGCACGCGCTGAGGCAGTACCGGGAGATCACCCAGCGGCTGCTCCACCTCTAGGCAGTCACTGCTCCGCGTCGCGGTGGGGCGCGGAGTAGTGTGGAGGGTACCGAGGGCATTTCGCACACCGGCTTTCACGCCGGGTCGTTCTCGGCGAGAGATGAAACCCGGGCCGCCGCAGAGGCGGCCCGGAGACGGGTCCGCATCATGACGGCGACCTTGTACCCCACCCTGCCGCACCCCGAGCCCGTCGCCGCCCCGGCCGCGCGTCTCGCCCTGAAGACCGACGGCGCATCGCGTGGGCTCCTGGACGGTGCCTGGTGGCCCCGCTCCCGGGATCTGCTGAGCGAACTGCCCCTTCTGACCGACGTGTTGGATCCCTTGTGGGGGCGCATCACGCGCATCGCCGTCAATCCGAGGTACTGGCCGGTCATCCCCCGCAAGGTTCCCGTGAACGGCCACGTCGTCAAGGTCGGCTGGTTCACCCCGGAAATCGACCCGCACAAGCTGTTGCTGCTCTCCTACGGCACCGGCCGCTGGGACCTGCTGATCATCCCGCCGGAGACCGGGGCGGAGTCGGCGGCCCGGCTGATGGCCGCCGCGTCCGACCACGACGGCCCGCCCCTGACCGCGAGCGCGCTCATCGCCGCGGAGGAGGCCCGGCACGGCGTCGCCGCGACCGAGGAGCCACTGGAGCCGGACGAGGCATGGGAGTACGAAGGCGGCGCCCCCGCCGTGTTCACGGCCGTCCCGCGACAGCCCGGTCGAGCCGGTCGGACGGCCGATCAGTCCAGCCGCTTGATCGTCGGTATGTGAGGCGGCCGCCATGAACACCTTCCTGACAGTCGCCGCCTTCATCGTCCTCATCGCGGCCGCGGCATACGTGATCCACCGGCTCAACATCGAGCACGCCGACAGAATCGCCGTGCACCGGTACAGCACCCCCCGGCCCCGCCGCAGCGGACGCGTCAGCCCGCAGCCCCCGGTGGGACCTCGGTCCGAGTCGCCGACCGCCGGCGAACGACGCAGGCACCGCAGCCGTACCCCTCACCACAGGTGACCGGCCGCGCTAGCCGAAGACCGACGTCGCCGGAGTCGTCCAGAACGTCACCGTCGGCCCGTAGGCGCCGTCCTCCTCGTCGCTCACCTCGACCGTGATCTCGCGGTCGGGATAGCGCGTGGAGAGGATGCCCTGCCAGGACTCCCCCAGGGCCAGGGCGAGTTGGGGGAGTTCTTCGCCCAGGTGGTCGTCGGCTGTGAGGGGGGTGTTGCCGAACAGGGCCCAGAGTTCGACGTGGTTGGCCACCGCCTCGATGCGTTCCCGGTCGCCGTCCAGGGTCGTGAACCAGTTGTCGATGTTGTCCTGGCCGAAGCGGTCCTTGAGGAACACACCGCCCCGGTACTCGACCGTCTCGGGGCAGAACAGCCAGGCCGCGGCCAGGACGAAGCGCAGGCCGCCCTCGAAGTCGAGGTAGTTGGCCGGGGTGAGCTCCTCGTCCTTCCATTCCGCACGCCACCGGGCGAAGAACGCCGGCAGCTTCCGGTCGGACCACGACGGCCTGCTGCTGCTCACGGGATCTCCCAGGGGAACGCGGCGCGCACGTCGTTCGATGGGCGCACGAAGACCTCGCCGGTCTTCGGGTTGGTGTTACGCACGTACTCTACGACGTGCGGTGTGTCCACCCCGCCGTGCGGACGGCCCTCCAGGTCCACGCGCTTGACCGCGCGGCCCTCGGAGTCGTACGTCGTGTAGTTGGTGACTTTTCCGGTCTGCGGGTCCGTCTTGTAGAGGGTTCCGTCCTTGGGACCGTTCTCCACCGGCAGGTTGTTCCCCGCGCGACCGCCGGTGCCCTTGTACTGCTGGCCGTTCTTGATCAGGTCGGACGCCGGCTGCTGGGTGGAACCGCCGGTTCCCGACCCCTCGCTGTTCATCCGGAGGGGTTCGACCTTGGAGTCGTTCGTGGCGTGCTGGGCCAGGTCCACCGCGCCGGCGCCCGCGAGGCCGACGCCCGTGGCGATCCCGGCGGCGGAGACGACGTTGAGCGGTACGCCGGCGACCGCTCCGACGCCCGTGGCGTCCAGGGCCACGCCGAGCCCTTCACCTCCGGCGCTGACCCCGGCCAGGAGCATGCCGCCGAGCATCGCCGCGCTGTCGCCCGGGTGCTGGACCATGGCGTTTCCGAAGGAGGCGAGGTCGTTGACGACGGTCTTGCCGCCGTCCAGCAGGTCCTCACCCACATCGCCGAAGAAGTCGCCGACCTTGGACCAGAATCCCGGGCGCTCGGGGGCGGCCTCCGTGGCCTTCTTCACCAGCGCGGCAGCGGTGTGCCCCGCGCTGTCCACGTTTCCGCGAGCCGTCTCGAGAGTCCCGCGGGCGGCGGTGCGGTCGGCCTCGCCGGGATCGTTGAAGGGGATCTCGGTGGTGTCCCCCTTGCCGCGCGCTTCGTTGACCTGCTGATCGTGGGCGTTCTTGGCGGTCGCGGTGGCCGACTGACCGCGCGCGTACTGCGTGATGGCCTCGCCCGCACGCTGCTGGCCCGCGCGCAGGGCGGCGATGTAGTCGTACAGGGCGTTCGCGGCGGCGTGGAAGTTGTTGCCCGCCTCGACCCACCGGGCCGGCTGACCGTGGAAACGGTCACGGAAGGCGTCGGCGGCGTCGCCGCTCCAGCCGTTCTCGGTGTCGATCTTCGCGAGTCCTTCGCCGGCCTCGACGAGGACGTCACCGTAGGCGAGCAGGGACTGCGCGGTCGGGGTCAGGGCGTCCGGTGCGCCCGGGACGAGCTCGCGGGGGTCCGACGTCTCTCCGAGCCCCGCCGCCATCAGGACGCCCCCGGGTCGGTTCCGGACGAGGACTTCAGAATGCCCTCGGCCGAGAGCTGGATGTGCTTCTCGGCCGCCTCGTAGCTCTGGACGCAGTGGTTCAGCCGGTCGGAGACCTCCGACCCGTCGGTGGCCAGGTGGGAGACGCCGATGTTCCACCGGTCGCAGAAGTCGACGACCGCCGAGGCCAGCGAGTCGTGTCCGAAGGCGTCCTTGGGAGCGTCGATGTCGCTCACCTTCTTGGTGGCCATCGCGTCCAGGGTGGTGCTGATCCCGGAGGCGGCCTTGCGGAGCGCGTCGAGGTCCACGGAGAACCCGTCCGTCATGCTCAACACCCTCTCCTTGCTCAGTGCTTGGAGCGTAGCAACGGGCACCGTGACCCAAAGAGGGCACGGATCGGATGATTGCGCAAGCTTTAAACTGTCGACGTGGAAGCAGCGGAGACAGTGGAGACGGCCGACGTGACCGGGTGGGAAGTAGCCGTTCTCGATGGCGGTCCGGCCGACGGCATGCGGGTCAAGGTTGCCGATCGGCCGCGGGTGGTGCAGGTGACGTACCCCTGCAAGGCCGACGGCGCGCCGCCCGGAGTGCGGGTGGAGGGGGTCTACGTCTACCGGCTCGATCACGGAGTGACGGACGAACCCCTGCGGTACGGGTTCGACATCGCCTGCCCCTGAGGCCCGTCAGTCTCACGGTTGCGCAACTGCGGATGCCGAGACGCGCTCGTGGCGTGTCCTCGCCGCCGTCAGGGCCACGGCGTACAGGGCCAGGACGGCAGCGAGCAGTCCGTAGTACACGCCGGGCAGGGGACTCAGGCCCAGGCCCGCGCCCACCGGGGACGCGGGGAGCAGCAGACCGACTCCGGCCAGCCCGGCGGCCGACCAGGTCACCGGGCCCGGCTGCCTGCCACCCCTGCCGAAGGACAGCAGCACCATCACCACGGCCTGCGTCAGCAGGTTCTCCGTGAACCAGCCCGAGTGGAACAGCGCCTCGTCGTCACCCGGGCCCCGCAGTGCGAACGCCAGGACGCCGAAGGTCGCCAGGTCCGCCACCGCGTTCAGCGCGCCGAATCCGATGATGAACCGGAGCAGCGCCCGGGGGTCCAGGACGCTCGGCCGGCGCAGGGCGGACGGGGCGGGACGGTCGTGGGCGAAGGCCAGTTGGGCCGCGTCGAAGCACAGGTTCTGGACGAGGACCTGGGCCGGGAGCATCGGCAGGAAGGGCAGGAGGAGGCCCGCGGAGAGCATCGCGATCACGTTGCCGAGGTTGGAGGAGAGCGTGATGCGCAGATACGTGGCGATGTTGCCGCCCGCGTGACGGCCGGCGGCGACCGCGTGGCCGATCGCGGTGAGGTCCTTCCCGGCGAGGACCAGGTCCGCGTTCTCCCTGCTCACCCCGGCCGCGTCGCGTGGGGCGATGCCCACGTCGGCGGTGCGCAGGGCGGGCAGGTCGTTGACGCCGTCGCCGAGGAAGCCGACGGTGTGGCCGCCGGCCTGGAGGGCTCGGGTGATCCGGGTCTTGTGCTCGGGGGTGCAGCGGGCGAAGACGGTCGTACGGCGGGCCAGTTCGGTGAGTTCCGGGTCGGTGAGCGTGTCGAGGCGGTCGGCGGTGAGGACACCGGCCACCGGGACCCCCAGATCGCGGCAGGCCCGGACCGCGGTGCCCGGGTGGTCCCCGGTGAGGACCTTGACGGTGACGCCCCGTGCGGCGAGGTGGGCGAGGGCCTCGGCGGCGGTGGGGGCGAGGGCGTCCCGGAGGGTGACCAGGCCGCGGAAGGTGAGGCCGCGTTCCTGGGGGCGGGCCCCGGCCTGGCGGGCGGTGATGGCGACCGCGAGGACGCGCAGCCCGTCCGCGGCGTGCGTGTCGGCGAGGTCGCGCAGGCGGGACCGCTCGTCGTCGGACAGGGCACAGCGTTGCAGTACGGCTTCCACGGCGCCCTTGGTGATCTGGGTGTGCGTGCCGAGCCGGCCGGGGGTGCGGACGACCACGGTGGCCAGGCGGCGGGCCGGGTCGAGGGGGCGGGCCGTGACGCCGTCGTACGACATGAGGGCGTCCTCGTCGGCGGCCGCGAGCAGGGCCTCGTCCAGGGCGTCGGGGGCCGGGAGGTCGGCGAGCTGGAGCGACCACCAGGCGGCGGCCACCGCCCAGCGCAGTACCTCGGGGTCGTCGCGGCCCTCGGCGTCCAGCGCGCGGTGGACGACCGGGCGGTCCTGGGTGAGGGTGCCGGTCTTGTCCACGCACAGGACGTCCATGGCGCCGATGTCGTGCAGGGCGGGGAGCCGTCGCACGATGACGCCGTGGGTACGGGCGAGGAGCGCGGCGCCACGGGCCAGGCAGGTGGTGACGAGGACCGGCAGCATCTCCGGGGTGAGCCCGACCGCCACGGCGACGGCGAAGGGGAGCGTCTCCAGGCCGCGGCCGCGGAGGGCGGCGTTGGCCATGAGCACCAGGGGCGGGGTCAGCAGGGCGAAGCGGATCAGGATCCAGGAGACGCCCTGGACGGAGCGTTCGAAGGTGGTCGCCGGGGGTTTTCCGGTACGGCGGTGGGCGGCGGCGAAACGGGTGTCGCCGCCGGTCGCGGTGACCACGGCGGTGGCGCTGCCGGACGCGACGCTGCCGCCCTGGAAGCAGAGCCGGGGGTCCTGGAAGACGCCGTCGTCCCCCGGGTCCTCGACCGCGTACTTCTCCACCGGCGCGGACTCTCCGGTGAGTGCGGCCTGGTGGACCGTGAGTCCGGTCGACCGCAGCAGTCGTACGTCCGCGGGGATCAGGTCGCCGGGGCCGAGCCGTACGACGTCGCCGGGGACGAGTTCCTCGACCGGGATCTCACGGGTGACCGGGGCCGTGTCTTCGTACACCCGGCGCTGGACCGTGACGGTGGTCGCCACCAGGCGGCGGAGTCCTGCCGTGGAGCGGGCGGCCCGGTGTTCGCCGGAGGCGCGCAGGACGCAGCTCACGACGACCAGCAGGAGGATCACCGAGGCGGTGCCCCAGGCGAAGACGGCGGCCGACACCAGTCCCAGACAGAGCAGCACCGCGGTGAACGGGTCACGCACACTGCGGGCGAACAGGCGGGGCCAGGAGGGATCCCGGGCGTCCGGAATCGCGTTCTCCCCGAACCGCACCAGCCGCCCCTCCGCCTGCGCCTCGGTCAGTCCTCGCGGGCCGGTGTCGAGCCGGCGGAACACTTCGAGGAGGCTCGCGGCGGGGGCGGCGGTGCCGGGACCGGGGTCGGCCGTGCCGCCGCCCTCGTCCGCGCCGCCGACGGAAGGGAGAGCGCGCAGGAGGGGAGGGGCGAGCGAGGTGGGAGCGGCAGGAGCGCCGGGGGCGACCGGAAGGACGGGGGGCACGGGCGCGGGGGGCGAAGGGGTCGGAGCAGCGGGGTCACCTGACGGCCCGGCCCGAAGGACCGGCGCGGGGGACGGAGGATCGGCAACAGCAGAGTCGCCCGACGACCCGCCACCAAGAACACGCGCGGGGGACGAAGAATCGGCAGTGGGACGACCAGCCGTCAGCCCGCCCCCAAGAACTGGCGCAGGCGTAAGCGGAGCCGGAGCGAAGGCCCCGGGTGTCGGCCTGACCGGAACCGCAGTCGCAGCCGGACCAGTCGGCCCAGTCGTCGCCCGATCCGGACCAGTCGGCCCAGTCGTCGCCCGATCCGGAGCAGCAGACGCAGACATCGGCCCGTCCACCGCACCGGGCACAGACGCCCGCCCGGCGGAACCGTCGGACCCGGACGACAGCCGTACGTCACCCGCAGACGCCCGCCCAGCAGAAGCAACGGCCCCCGGCGACAGCCGCCCCTCACCCACAGACGCCCGCCCGGCGGAACCAGCGGCCCCAGCCGACGACTGGCCGTCAACAACGCAGGCCGCCCTACCCGCCCCACCGCGCCCAGACATCGCAGCGGAATCAACAGACCCGGACCTCGAGCAACCCGGAACCACAGACGCAGTCGCAGACGCACGCGCAGTCGCAGAAGAACCGTCGGCTCCGGATATCGGCCCACCCGGAACGGCACCCCCAGCCACCGCCCCATCCGACGCGGCAGGCGCGGCAGACGGTGCTCCGTCCTCCCCCCGCGCCTCCGGCGCCTCAGACACCGGCCTCGCGCAGTCGGTCCGAGGGTGCGGAGGACGTTTCGCGGGCCGTGAGCTGGCCGACCATGACGCGGACCACGGTCACGATGTCGGGGTCGTCGACGTAGTAGACCTGTCGGCGGCCCTCACGGCGGGAGCGGACGAGCCCGGCGAGTTTCAGTTTCGCCAGGTGCTGGCTGACCGCGGGCAGCGCGCCGCCGACCCGGTCGGCGAGGTGGGTGACGTCGCTCTCGCCCTGGGACAGCGCCCACATGATGTGCAGCCGGGCGGCGGAGGCGAGGAGTCCGAAGGCGGCGGCCGCCTCGGCGAGCACCTCCGACGACGGGTCCTGGAAACCGCCGACGATCTTCGCCACAGCCCTCTCGTCCTCCCGGGTCACACCGCATCGATCACACCGAACCGCCCGACCAAGTGTAGGGGCGGCGCAGTGATCGTCCCGCTTCGTCCGGTACCGGTCCCTCCCCTCGTGGGGACCGGTACCGGAGGAAGCGAGTGACCGTGGACGGAAATTGACCGAGCAGGTGCGGCGCGCCGGGTGGAACGCGGAGCGCCGGACCGGTGGCCTGTCCTGGCGTCGCCCGACGGCTGGGCCGCAGGGTCAGGATCCTGCCAGCCAGGGGGCCCGCAGAGGAGGTTCCGGTGCCGGAAACAGTGCGTTACCGCAGGTCAGCCGTATAAAGTGACTTTTCCGGTCCGGATTCAACCGCGAGGGAAGTAAGGGGTGGAACCTTGAGTTCCGACTCAGGGGCACGCACGGCCTTCGCGGAACGTCTCGCCCTGCTGTACCGAGAGGCTGGAAATCCGCCCCTCAAGCGGGTGTCCGAAGGCGTCGGCCGGCTCCAGCGCGTCGACGAGCGGGGACGCCCCGTCCGGGTGTCCGCGCAGCGGATCAGCGACTGGCGGCGGGCCCGGAACGTGCCCGCTCAGTTCACCGCCCTCGCGGCCGTGCTGCACATCCTCATTCCCGAAGCACGGCGCATCAGTCCCACCCCCGTCTCGGCCGGACTGTACGACCTCGGCCAGTGGCAGCGCCTGTGGGAGCGCGCACTGGCTCCGGACGAGGACGAGGGGCCCCAGCCGGAGGCCCCCGCCGGCGTCTGCCCGTACCGGGGCCTGGCCTCCTATCGGCAGGAGGACGCCCGCTGGTTCTTCGGCCGGGAGCGGAGCACGAAGGCACTCGTCGAGCTTCTGCGCTCGGCGTCCGAGACCGGCACGGGCGGTCTGGTGATGCTCGTGGGCGCCTCGGGCGCGGGCAAGTCCTCGCTGCTCGACGCCGGTCTGGTGACGGCCCTGGAGGAGGGCGCGCTCGACGGTGACGGCGAGGCCGGCGACCGCCCGATCCTGCAGCTCGTGCCGGGTGCCGATCCGCTCGCGGAACTGACACGTCGTATACCCGGGCTGAAAGCCGTTGTGGCCGGCACAGACGGCACAGACGGCACAGACGGCACAGAAGCCCATGGACCCGACCACCCTCCTGAATTCGCGCCCGCCGTCCGGGAAGCGGTCGCCTCGTGGGCTCAGCGCGAGGCCGCCACCGCCCGGCCGGTGGTGATCGTGGACCAGTTCGAGGAGGCGTTCACGCTCTGCTCGGACGAGGCGGCCAGGCGTACGTTCGTCCAGGTGCTGCACGCCGCCTGCACGCCCGCCGGCCCGGACACGGCCGCGCCCGCCCTCGTTCTCCTCGGCATCCGCGCCGACTTCTACGAGCGCTGCCTCGACCACCCCGAGCTGGCCGACGCGCTCCAGCACCGGCACATGGTGCTCGGGCCGCTGACCGGCGGGGAGCTGCGCGAGGCCGTGACCGGTCCGGCCCGGGCCGTGGGCCTGGAGCTGGAACCGGGGCTCGCGGAGCTGATCATCCGCGAGGTGAGCGCCGACGGTCCGCGCGGCGGGGGCACCTCCCACGCCTTTCGGGCCGTGGGGGAGCACGGCGCGGGCGTGCTGCCGCTGCTCTCGCACGCCCTGCTCGCGACCTGGCAGCGCCGCAAGGCGGGCCGGCTGACCCTGGCCGGCTATCGCGCTGCCGGTGGTATCCAGGGCGCGGTCGCGGCGACCGCGGAGCGGGCCTGGTCCGCTCTGGACCCGGCGGCGCGTACGGCGGCCCGGCTGCTGCTGCTCCGCCTGGTACGTCTGGGCGAGGACACCCAGGCCACCCGCAGGCGCGGCATCCGGCGCCAGCTCGCCGCGGAGTCGACGGACCCCGGCAAGACGGAGGAGTCCCTCGAAGCGCTGGTACGCGCCCGGCTGGTGACGCTGGACGCGGAGACCGTGGAGATCACCCACGAGGCCCTGCTGACGGCCTGGCCGCGGCTGCGCGAGTGGATCGACGAGGACCGCAGCGACCATCTGCTGCGCCAGCGCATCGAGGAGGACGGCCGCTCCTGGGAGGGCTCGAACCGCGACTCGTCGCTGCTGTACCGGGGGTCGCGGCTCGAACAGGCGCGCACGTGGGCGAAGTCCGCCGGGGACACCTACCTGACCCGCAGTGCGGTGGAGTTCCTGGCCGCCTCGGTCCGGCTGCGCCGGCGTACGGTCCTGATCGCGCGGGGCGCGGTGTCGGCCCTGGTGGTCCTCGCGATGGTGGCCGTCGGTTCGGCGGTGGTCGCCTGGCAGCAGCGCAACGACGCCCTGTTCGAGCAGGTCGTCGCGGAGGCGGACCGCGTCCAGTACACGGATCCGTCGCTGTCCGCCCGCATCGACCTGGTCGCCCACAACCTCAGGCCCGACGACGAGGGCACCAACACACGGCTGATCTCCATCGTCAACGCGCCGCTGGCCACCCCGCTCACCGGCCACACCGGGGCCGTCTACCTCACCTCGTTCAGCCCGGACGGAAAGCTCCTCGCCACCGCCGGCTACGACCGGACCGTGCGTTTGTGGGACGTCGGCGACCGCACCCGCCCCAAGGCGCTGGGCAAGCCCCTCGCCGGTGGCACGAGTTGGGTGAGCAGCGCGGTGTTCAGCCCCGACGGCAGGACGCTCGCCGGTGCCGGGGACGACGGGACGATCCGGCTGTGGGACGTCAGCGACCCGCGCGCGCCGAAGTCGCTCGGCGCTCCCCTGACCGGGCACCGCGGCACGATCTACCTGATCGCCTTCAGCCCGGACGGGCGCACCCTGGCCTCCGCCGGTGAGGACAGGACCGTGCGGCTGTGGAACATGCGGGACAGGAAACAGCCTCCCGCCGAGCTCACCGGGGCCGGGGCCGCCGTGCGGTCCGTGGCGTGGAGCCCGGACGGGCACATGCTGGCGGCCGGGGGCGACGACCAGACCATCCGGCTGTGGAACACCACCGATCCGCGCAGGCCACGGCCGTACGACCGGGTCCTGGCCGGTCACACGGGCCTGGTGCACTCGGTCGCCTTCAGCCCGGACGGGACCGTGCTCGCGAGCGGCAGCGCGGACGACAGCGTCCGGCTGTGGGACGTGCGCAGCCCGCTCGATCCACAGCCTGTGGGCTCGCCGCTGACCGGCCACACCGGTCCCATCTGGTCCGTGGCCTTCAGCCCGGACGGGAGCATGCTCGCCGCCGCCAGCGCGGACAGCACGGCGAGCCTGTGGAACGTGACCGATCCGGCGTACCCCTCGCAGATCGGCGAGCCACTCGCCGGGGCGAGCGGCGAGATGTACGCGCTGGGCTTCAGCCCCGACAGCCGTACGCTCGCGACCGGCAGCGGCGACAGCAAGGTGCGCCTGTGGTCGATCCCGGCGGGAGACCTGGTGGGCGGCAGCGGGGCGTTCCGGCGGGACGGCGAGGTGCTCGCCACGGCCGGTCGGGACGGGCGGATCCGGCTGTGGAACGTGACGGACCCGGCCCGGCCCGTGGCTCTGGGCAAGCCGTTCACCCCCGTGGCGCGCGACCCCGACTCCCAGGTGCTCTTCTCCCCCGACGGCCGCACCCTCGCGGTGCTCACCACCGGCCGGGTCCACCTGTGGAACGTCACCGACCCGGCCCACCCCGTCCCCTACGGTCCGGCGCTCGTCCTGCGCTCCCGGTTCATGGGTCCGGACGCACTGGCGTTCAGCCCGGACGGACGCACCCTGGCCACCGCCTACGACAGCCGCAACCTCCAGCTGTGGGACGTCACCGACCCGGCCCACCCGGTGTCCCACGGCCCGATGGCCGGCCACAAGGGGTACATCGACGGCCTTGCCTTCAGCCCGGACGGCCGGACCCTGGCCAGTGGCAGCGCGGACGGCACGATCCGGCTGTGGAAGGTGACGGACCCGGTCCGTCCGACCCTGCTCGGCAGGCCGCTCACCGGGCACACCGGGCCCGTCAACGTGCTCGTCTTCAGCCCGGACGGGCACACCCTGGCCAGCGGCGGCGACGACGCCGCGGTCCGGCTGTGGGACGTGACCGACCCCACGCACGCCGAGCGGACGGGCGCGGCGCTCACCGGGCACACCGAGGCGGTCGTGTCGCTGACGTACAGCCGTGACGGCTCCACGCTGGCCAGCGGTGGCAATGACAACACGGTCCGGCTCTGGGACGTGGCCGATCCGTCCGCGGCCGGCCCCATCGGGCAGTCGATGAGCCCCAGCGCCAAGACCGGCAGCTTCCTCTCCTTCAGCCCCGACAGCCGCATGCTCGGGGTCTCCAGCGGCGCGGACACCATCCGGCTGTGGGACCTGGACGTCGACGACGCGATCAGCCGTATCTGCGCGACGACTTCGAACGTTCTGACCCGCCGGGCCTGGGAGGAGTACCTGCCGCGGCTCTCGTACGATCCTCCGTGCGACTGAAGCGCATCAGGTGATCCCGATCACAACTTCTCCCCGCAGCCGAGCAGTCCGCTCCCGCTGTTCCTGCGGCCTTGTTAGTGTTGGCCACAGCCCGACCGCTGGTGCATCCCCCGTCGCCAGCGGTCGGGTCTTTTCATAGGTCACTTGTCGAAGCCGAGCTCCAGCATCCGGATCGCGTTCCCCCGCAGCAGCTTGTAGGTCACGTCCTCGGACAGCCCGGCCACGTGTTCCCACGCGACCTGCTTGGTGTGCGGCCAGGTCGAGTCGACGTGCGGGTAGTCGGTCTCGAAGGTCGCGTTGTCCACGCCGACGGTCTCGATGGCCTCGATGCCGTGCTTGTCGCGGAAGAAGCAGCAGAAGATCTGCCGGTAGTAGTACGTCGACGGCGGCTCCGGGATCAGGTCCTTGACCCCGCCCCAGGCCCGGTGCTCCTCCCAGACGTCGTCGGCGCGTTCCAGGGCGTACGGGATCCAGCCCATCTGGCCCTCGCTGTACGCCAGTTTGAGCCGCGGGAACTTCACCAGGACGCCGGAGAAGAGGAAGTCCATCATCGAGGCCATGGCGTTGTTGAAGGAGAGGGATGCCTGCACGGCCGGCGGGGCGTCGGGGGACGCGGCCGGCATCTGGGAGCTGCTGCCGATGTGCATGTTGACGACCGTCCCGGTCTCCTCGCAGGCCGCGAAGAACGGGTCCCAGTAGCCGGAGTGGATCGACGGCAGCCCCAGGTGGGTCGGGATCTCGCTGAAGGTGACGGCCCGTACGCCCCGTGCGGCGTTGCGGTGGATCTCCGCGACCGCGAGGTCGACGTCCCAGAGGGGGATCAGGCACAACGGGATCAGCCGGCCCCCGCTGTCCCCGCACCACTCCTCGACCATCCAGTCGTTGTAGGCGCGCACACAGGCGAGCCCGACCTCCTTGTCCTTGGCCTCGGCGAAGGTCTGTCCGCAGAAGCGGGGGAAGGTGGGGAAGCACAGGGAGGCCTCGACATGGTTCATCTCCATGTCCTCCACCCGGGCCTTCGGATCCCAGCAGCCCCGCCGCATCTGCTCGCGGGTGATCCCGTCGAGGGTCATCTCGTCCCGTGAGAATCCGACGGCCGCGATGATCCGCTTGTACGGGAAGAGGTCGCCCTCGTACTCCCACCAGTCCGTCATCTGGCCTTCGGGATCGGTGGTGAACCGGTACTTCCCGCCGACGTACGCGAGGTCCCCGATGCCGGCGGTGAGCGGCTTCGGCCCCCTGTCCCGGTACTTCGCCGGAAGCCAGGTCTCGAAGAGGTGCGCGGGCTCGATCACGTGATCGTCCACGCTGATGACTTTGGGGATGTCCCGGGTTCCGCTCTCGGTGGTGACGGCCATTGCCTGCCCCCTAGCCGGTATCTGATGGGTCGTCAGATTGCAGGCTAGGGGGAGGTTCCCGCAGGGGCAAGGGCCAGGCGGGTCGGCCTGACACCGCCGCACCCGCGGCCGTGGCCCGGGTATGGGTCAGCTGGAGAGCCTGCGGGCGAACAGGTCCAGCAGCGCACTCCAGTGACGGTCCGTCGGCTCCGCGCCGTACATCACCGTGTCGGCCTGGGTGAAGCCGTGGCGGGCCCCTTCGTAGACCTCGCTGCGGTGCTCGACGCCCGCCTCGGTGAGGGCCTTCTCCAGGCGGGCGATCTGGTCGGCGGGGTTGGTGGAGTCCTGGTCGGCGTGGCCGAAGTAGAGCTCGGCGGTGATGTGTCCGGCGAGGAGATGCGGGCTGTCGGGGGCGTCCGTGGCGAGGCGGGCCCCGTGGAACCCGGCAGCGGCGGCGATCCGCTCGGGGTGGGTGCCCGCGGTGCGCAGGGCGAGGCCGGCGCCCATGCAGTAGCCGGTCACACCGACCGGACCTCCGGTGGTCAGGGGCGATGCGGCCAGCCAGTCGAGGTAGACGGCGGCGTCCCGCATGGCGCCCTCGGGGGTGAGGGTGCGCGCGGCGGGACCGAGGTTCTGGATGATCTCCGGCCGCTCGGCGGGGTTGATGAACTCGGGGAGTTCGACGACCGGGGCGGGGCCGTACCGGTAGAAGACGTTGGGGACGAGGACCGTGTATCCGGCCCCGGCCAGCCGGTCCGCCATCGACTTCAGGTGAGGTCGCAGGCCGAAGGCGTCCATGTAGAGGAGGACGGCAGGGTGGGGGCGACCGTCGTCGGGCAGGGCGAGGTAGGCGTCGGCGGTGCCGTCCTGGGTGGTGATCTCGATCATCGTCATCCGGGTTCTCTCCTACGACGGTCCAGTCAGTGTGAAACTGAGTGTCACATTAGTGACTGAGATCTACAGTTGCCAGTGCGGTCCGGCGCGGGCGATACGATCGGCGGGTGACCGGAGCCGCGCGTACCACCACGAGAGACATCGCCCGGGCCGCCGTACGGGCCGAACTCGCCCAGGTGGCCTTCGAGTTGTTCCGCCGCGAGGGGTTCGACAAGGTCACGCTCGACGACCTGGCGGCAGCGGCCGGGGTCTCCCGCAGCACCTTCCTCCGGTACTTCGGCACCAAGGAGGACGCCGTGCTCGGCGCCTTCGAGGGCCAGGACCGGAAGGTCGCCGACGCGCTGCGGGCCCGGCCGGCCGACGAGGACGACTGGACGGCGCTGCGGCGCGCCCTGGACGCGGTCATCGGGCGCTACCACGAGGACCCGGCCGGCGCCCTGGCCACCACCCGGCTCGTCTACGACACACCGTCCCTGTGCGCCCGCCACCTGGAGAAACAGCACAGCTGGCGGCCCGCCCTGGCCGAGGCCCTGGCCGACCGCGCCGGCGCCGGCGGGCCGCCGGCCATCGCCCTGGCCGTTCGCGCGGGCGCCGCGCTGGGCTGCCTGAACATCGCCCTGGAGTACTGGACGGCCTCCGACGGGCGCCTCGACCTCGTCACGCTGCTGGACGAGGCGTTCGCCTCACTGATGGGCTGAGCGTCAGTTGTTCCAGGTCTCGTCGTACGGGTCGCGCGGCGTCGGGACCGGCTTCGCCTGCGTGATCTCGAGGTAGGGGATCGGGCCGCCGTTCACCGTGTCCTTGGTCCGCTTGGCCGTGTAGGTGCCGGTGACCTGGAGCCAGCCGTCCGGCTTGAGGACCGGTGGGATCTGTCCGGTCAGCCCGACCTTGACCGGCTGGGCGTCCGCCGCACAGCAGTTGAGGGCCATGCGGACCAGGTAGGGCGCGCCGGAGTGGTCCAGGGCGACGAACCCGGTGATGACGATCTGCCGTCCCTCGAGTCCCCGGCCGTGCTCGTAGACGGCGCGGCCCGCGTAGTCGGCGAGGCCGAGCCGCAGGGGTCCGCTCTGCGGGAGCTTCGCGTAGCCGTACGACTGCTGCAGAGCCGTACCCGTGCGCATCGCGCTGTAGGAGCCGAGGGCGGGCGGGGCGACGAGAATCAGGGCGAACAGGGGCAGGACCAGCAGCCAGGAGACCCGGGGTTCGCGGTGGGCGTGTTCCTGCTCCTTGGCTCTGGCCCGCCACTCGTACCAGGCCGTCGCCAGCGCCGTCGCGATGAGGACGACACCGGCCGCGAGGACCAGCGGGCGCAGGCCCGCCTTGACGTAGCGGAGGTAGAGGTCGGTGAGGCCCGCGTGCAGGAGGGCCGCGCCGAGGACGAACAGGACCGCCGACTGTGCCTGCCGGTTCACAGCATCACCAGCCCGGTCAGGACCGAGACCACGATCGCCAGCGCGAGGGTGGCGGGCGCGAACCGCAGGGCGAAGGCGCGGCCGAAGGTGCCCGTCTGCATGGCGAACAGCTTGAGGTCGATCATCGGGCCGACGACCAGGAAGGTCAGCCGCGCGGTGAGCGAGAACTGGGTGAGCGAGGCCGCCACGAACGCGTCCGCCTCCGAGCAGATCGACAGCACCACGGCGAGGGCGGCGAGGGCCAGCACGGCGATCACCGGGTTCTCCGCCGCCGTACGCAGCCACGTCTGCGGGACCACGGCCTTCAGGGTCGCCGCCGCCATCGCGCCGACGACCAGGAAGCCGCCCGCGTGCATCACGTCGTGCCGCACCGATCCCCAGAACGCGGCGCCCTTGCCCTGACCCTCGTACGCGTGCCGGGCCGGAGACTTCAGCAGGTCGGTGCGGCCGAGGCGCAGCCAGAGCCAGCCCATCGCACAGGCCACCAGCAGGCTCGCGACGAGCCGGGCCACGACCATCTCCGGGTTGCGCGGGAAGGCGACGGCGGTCGCCGTCAGCACGATCGGGTTGATCGCCGGTGCCGAGAGCAGGAAGGCGAGCGCCGCGGCCGGGGTGACACCCCTGCGCACCAGCGCTCCGGCCACCGGCACGGACGCGCACTCGCAGCCCGGCAGCACCACGCCCGCCATCCCGGCCACCGGCACCGCGAGGGTGGGGTTCTTCGGCAGGGCGCGGGCAAAGAACGACGGCGGCACGAACACCGCGATCGCCGCCGACAGCAGCACCCCGAGCACCAGGAAGGGCAGCGCCTGGACGAGCACGGCGACGAACACCGTCATCCAGCTCTGCATGACCGGCGCGCCCAGCGCCCCGCGGATCGGGCCCTGGCACAGCACCACCAGGAGCATCAGCAAGGTCAGCAGGAGAGGGGAGTTGAGGCGCCGCGCCTCCGGGTCCGGTGCCGGGCGCGGGTCCTCGCCGGTGTCCCGCGTGCGCGGAGGTGCTTTGGTGACGGCCACGGCCGGGATCCCTCCGGTGGTGAGGTGCTGGTTCCCCTGCTGGTGCGTACGGCGGTGAAGGTCCGTTTGCTCAGCGTGCGCGTAGGTTTGGGGATTTCTTGGGGAAGCTTGGCCACCACATGACATCACCCGGGACCCCGGCCGTGGCACCTCCCGTCACGGTGGGGCACTCTTCTCCCTTGTGGGGAGCGTTCCGAACCAGAGTCCAGGGCTGCCGGGCGACGCGGCCGCGCACATGGTGGTGTGCGGGGACGACGGGCTCGCGCACCGGCTGGCGGCCGAGCTCAGAGGGGTCTACGGCGAGCAGGTCACGCTCGTCGTGCCGGCCTCCGAGCGGTCCGTGCGGCCACCGGTGGTCGTGCGGGCCCGAGCCGCGTCCGCACTGCTCGACCGGGTGGTGACGGCGGCCGCCGGCCTGACCGGCAACGGGGGCGGAGGCGGCAACAGCGGTACCGCCCCCGCTGCCGAACCCCCGGGCGGCGTACGGCTGATGGAGGCCGCCGAACCGAACGAGGCGGCGCTCGCCGAGGCGGGCGTGGAACGGGCGCACGCGCTCGCGCTCGTGTACGACGACGACGAGACCAACATCCGTGCCGCCCTCACCGCCCGCCGCCTCAACCCCCGGCTGCGGCTCGTGCTGCGGCTCTACAACCGGCGCCTCGGCCAGCACATCGAGGAACTCCTCGACCAGGCCGCCGCGTTGGCCTCCGGCGAGGGGGCGGGCGGCCCGGCCGACGGTTCCGGGTTCGACGCCTCCACGACCGTGCTCTCCGACGCCGACACGGCCGCGCCCGCGCTGGCCGCCACCGCCCTGACCGGCACCAGCAAGGTGCTCCAGACCGGCGGCCTGCTGCTACGGGCGGTCGAACGGCCGCCGTCCGGGGCCGGGACGAGCGCCGACCCGGGTCTTGCCACGCTCGCCCTGCTCTCACCGACCGACAGTGCCGGGCCCGGCGGCGACCAGGGGCCGACGCTCCTGCCGGACGCGGCGGCGGTACGGGACGGCGGTGGGCGCGCGACCGTCGTGCTGGAGCAGGTGTCGTACGCCGGGCCCTCCTTGCCCGACGGGCGGGGTGTGATGCCGTGGTTCGCCTCGCTGTTCTCGCGACGGCTGCGCTGGTCGCTGGCGGGGATGGTGGGATGCGTGCTCGCGCTCGCCGTCGCGCTCTGGCTGGTGACCGGGATCCACCCCCTGCGTGCCTTCTACCTGACGCTGCTCGATCTGTTCGCGATCGACGACCCCGCGATCGGGGAGTCCGTCGGGCGACAGATCCTGCAACTGCTGTCCGGGCTCGCCGGGTTGCTGCTCCTTCCGGTGCTCCTCGCGGCGGTCCTGGAAGCGCTCGGCACCTTCCGCACCGCGTCCTCCCTGCGCAAACCGCCTCGTGGCCTTGGCGGACATGTCGTGCTGCTCGGGCTCGGCAAGATCGGCACCCGGGTGCTGACGCGGCTGCGGGAACTGAACATCCCCGTGGTCTGCGTCGAGTCCGACCCCGAGGCCCGCGGACTCGCCACGGCCCGACGGCTGCGGGTGCCGGTGGTGCTCGGCGATGTCACCCAGGAAGGAGTCCTGGAGGCCGCCAAGATCCACCGTGCCCATGCGCTGCTCGCGGTGACCAGCGCGGACACGACGAATCTCGAGGCCGTGCTGTACGCCCGGGCCGTGCGGCCCGATCTGCGAGTGGTACTGCGGCTGTACGACGACGACTTCGCGACGGCGGTGTACCGGACCCTGCGGGCCGCCCACCCCCGGGCATCCACCCGAAGCCGGAGTGTCTCCCATCTGGCGGCTCCCGCCTTCGCCGGGGCGATGATGGGGCGGCAGATCCTGGGGGCGTTTCCGGTCGAGCGGCGGGTGCTGCTGTTCGCGGCGGTGGATGTGGGCGGGCATCCACAACTGGAGGGGCGGACGGTCGGCGAGGCGTTTCGGGCGGGGTCCTGGCGGGTGCTGGCGCGGGAGGAGTCCGGGGACGCTCCGGGACTGGCGTGGGACCTGCCGGACACGTATGTGCTGCAGGCGGCGGATCGGGTGGTGCTGGCGGCGACTCGGCGGGGGCTCGCGGAGTTGCTGGGGCGCAGGGGACGGGAGCGGGCGGGGACATAGCCGTTCGTTGCGGGGTGCGGGGTGGTGGGGGCTGGGCGCGCCCCGCGGCGGAGCCGCTGATGTCACAGCCCCGCGCCCCTGGCTGGGTACAGCTCTGCCGACTTCAAGTGCACCGACCCAGGGGCGCGGGGCTGTGTCGATGTGCGGCTCCGCCGCGCGGGCGCGACCAGCCCCCACCACCCCGCAGACGAAGTTCCTACCCCCGCGACCCCAAATGCCTTGCCGCGAAGTCCAGTTCCAGCTTCACCTGCTTGATCCGCTCGTCCACCACCAGCGACCCGTGACCCGCGTCGTACCGGTACACCTCGTGCACCGCCCCCCTCGACTCCAGCCGCTTCACATAGTTGTCGACCTGACGGATCGGGCACCGCGGGTCGTTGACGCCCGCCGAGATGTACACCGGAGCCTTGACCTGGTCCACGTACGTCAAGGGAGACGACGCCTCGAAGCGCTCCGGCACCTCCTCCGGCGTACCGCCCAGCAACGTACGGTCCATCGCCTTCAGCGCCTCCATCTCGTCGTGGAACGCCGTGACATAGTCCGCGACCGGCACCGCCGCGATCCCCAGGGCCCACGCCTCCGGCTGGGTGCCCAGGCCGAGGAGCGTGAGGTAGCCGCCCCAGGAACCCCCGGTGAGAATCAGCCGCTCGGGGTCGGCGAGGCCCGAGCCGATCGCCCACTCCCTGACCGCCGCGATGTCCTCCAGCTCGATCAGACCGACCCGGTGCTTGAGCGCGTCGGTCCACGCGCGCCCGTACCCCGTGGAGCCGCGGTAGTTGACCCGCACGACGGCGTACCCGTGGTCCACCCACGCCGCCGGGCCCGCCGCGAACGAGTCGCTGTCGTGCCAGGTCGGACCGCCGTGGATGTCGAAGACCGTCGGCAGCGGCCCTGTCGTGCCGGCGGGCTTCTGGACCAGGGCGTGGATCCGGCCGCCCGGGCCGTCCACCCACACGTCCTCCACCGGCACCGAACCAGGGGACTTCAGACCCGGCGGGTCCAGAACCACCTCACCCGTCGTCGAGCGCACCGCCGACGGCTCGGCGGCCGAGGACCACAGATACTCCACGCTGCCGTCGGGGCGGGCCGTCGCCCCGGAGACCGAACCGGGCGGGGTCGGGACCTTCTCGAGCTTGCCGCTCGCCAGGTCGTACCGGAAGAGCTCGCTGCGCGCCTCGAAGCTGTGCGCGATGAGCAGGCCCGTGCCGTCCGGATACCACTCGGCGCCCACGTCACCGGGGAGGTCCAGGTCGAGGTCGGTCTCCTCGCACGTGGCCACGTCCCACACCAGCGGCTCCCAGCGGCCGCGCCGCTGATGGCCGATGAGCAGCCGGGTGTCGCCGTCGACCGGGGCGAAGCCCAGGACCTCCAGGCCCAGTTCCTCGGTGCCGCCCTTGGTGTCGTCGAGCTCGGCGACCGCCGTGCCGTCGGCGCGCAGCACGCGCAGTGCCGAGTGCATCGCGTCGCCGTGCTCGGTGTGCTCGACCGCGATCAGCGAGCCGTCGTGGGAGAGGTCGCCGACGCCCGCCGACTCGCGGTGCCGGTAGATCTCCACCGGGTCCTCGCCGGTGCGCACGAGGTGGATGGAGGTGCCCTCGTCGTCGGTCGAACAGCCCACGACCGCCGTACGGCCGTCCCGGCCCAGGGCCACGCCCGCCGGGTAGGAGGCCTCGAGACCGGGCGCGGCGAGCTCGTCCGCGCCGCCCTCGAAGGGCTGGCGGCGCCAGACGCCGAACTCGTCACCGTCCTTGTCGTCGAACCACCAGATCCAGGCGCCGTCCGGGGAGAGCACGCCGTCCGTGGTGCCGTTCGGCCGGTCCGTCACCTGGCGCTGTCCGCCCGTCGCTCTGTCCCAGGCGTACAGCTCGTACGTCCCCGTGGCGTTGGAGACGAACAAGGAGCGGTCGGGGGCGTCCTCCGCCCAGTCGGGCAGGGAGACCCGGGGCGCCCGGAAGCGCTTCTCCCAGTCCGGCATGTCGTACTTCCGCTCGGCCGCGGCGGACCCGTTGCTCTCAGTCATGACCCCATACTGCCTGCCTTCACAGACAATCCGCAGACGAGGTCCCCAGCCTGTGGAAAACTTCTACCAGCCACTTACCCGAACCCCGTCCGACCAGGTCGGAAAGGCCGGCCAGGGCCCGTTGTCAGTGGCGGGGTGCAGACTCGTCCCCATGACCGATCTGCGCAAGACCGTCGAGAGTTTCTGGGCCCTCGCCGAGGCCCGCGACTGGACCGGGTTCGCGGACACGCTGGCCGAGGACGTCCTCTACACCCTGCCGCAGACCCGCGAGCGCATCAGCGGACGGGAGCGGTTCGTCGAGTTCAACCGTGAGTATCCGGGCGACTGGCATCTGCGGGTCGAGCGGATCGTCGCCGAACCGGGCCAGGTCGTCACCTGGGTCCACTTCACGGTGGGTCTGGAGGAGATGTACGGCATCACGTTCTTCACCGGGGACGAGAGCGGCCGTATATCCGTCATCACCGACTTCTGGCCGGAGCCGTACGAGCCCCCGGCGGGCCGGGAGCACCTGACGGAGGGGTTCTGACCCCGCGCCCCGGCGCCCCGGGGCGGCCCCGTACCGTGGGAGTGTGTACCGGTTTCTGCTGACGCCCCGCTGGTTTGGCATCAACGTCTTCGTGCTGCTCGCCATCCCGTTCTGCATCTTCATGGGGTCGTGGCAGCTGAGCCGGTTCGAGGACCGGATGACGGCGAGCCGGGACGCCGAGCAGCAGGTGACCACCGACGCGCGGGAGGCCGCGCGACCGCTGGCCGAGCTGCTGCCGGTGGATCAGGTGACCTCCGGCAAGCAGGTCACCGCGAGCGGGCGCTACGACAGGCAGTTGCTCGTCCCCGACCGGCAACTGGACGACCGCGAGGGCTACTACGTCCTGACGCTGCTGCGCACGGACACCGGCAAGGCCCTGCCCGTGGTCCGGGGCTGGCTGCCGGGCACCCCCGATCCGGCGAAGGCCCCGGCCGCGCCGAAGGGCGAGGTCACCGTCACCGGTGCGCTGCAGGCGTCGGAGACCCCCGGCGACAACGGCGTCAGTGCCCAGGGCGGTCTTCCGGCCGGGCAGACCGCGGCGATCAGCGCGGCCTCGCTGATCAACCTCGTGCCGTACGGCGTGTACGACGCGTGGGTCACCCTCAACACCGGTGACTCCGGGATGAAGGCCGTACCGGCGACCGCGCCCGCCGACAGCGGGCTGGACCTCAAGGCCTTCCAGAACCTCGGCTACACCGGTGAGTGGTTCGTCTTCGCCGGCTTCGTGGTCTTCATGTGGTTCCGCCTGATGCGCCGCGAGGTGGAGTTCATCCGGGACGCGGAGCTGGGGATCCTCCCGGACGACGACCAGCAGGAGCGGGACCGGGAGCAGCCCCAGGCGAAGGCCAGCGCCTGAACCCGAGCGTCCCCCGACGCCCGTTCACCCACCGCTCGAAGTCCGCTCAGGTCGTCACGACGACGTGAGCAGACCCGTCCAGTACACGACTCCCGCGCACGCGTTGGACACCGTCGTCGACACCGACGGTCCGCCGCCCTCCGCCGTGTTCGTCACCAGGACGCTCCCGTCGGCCGTGCCGCCCTCCGTGAGGAGCTGGGTGGAGGTGCCGGTGTCGCCGCCGGTGGAGGAGCCCTCGCTGCTGGAGGCGTCCGGGGAGGTCGTGGGGTCGGGGCTGGGGTCGGTCGAGGGTTCCGTGGTGGGGCACGTCTCGGAGGGCACCCAGGCGAACTTCACGTCGTAGGAGGAACCCGGCTGCAGCAGCAGCTGGGAGACCTCCTGGGACGGGTCGGGCAGCCCGGCCGACGCCACGTCGCCGGAGACATGCCGCAAAGCGCTGATCTTGCTCGCGTCGGCCGCGCCCTGAGCGGTCGGCGTCACGATGCCGGGCCCGGAGACCGTACAGGCGGCGGTGGAGCCGTTGGTGATGTGGAACGTGCCGTAGACCGTCCCGGAGGCGTCGGGCACCGCGGTGCTCGCCGGCGGGGTGCCGAGCTGTGCGGCCGTACAGACCGGGGCGCTCGCGGCGGCCGTGGTGGAGGGGTCGGTGCCGCTGCTCGCTCCGGTGCTCGCGCCCGCGGACTTGCCCTTGTCGGGGTCCTTGGACTCACCCGTGCCCTTGTCCTCGGGCTTGCCCGCGGAACCGCCTGAGGTGGACTCGCCGCCCTCCTCCTCCTTGCCCTGGCCGGCGCCGCCCTGCATCTGGGAGGCGTGCCCGGCGTTGGAGGTGTTGGCGCTGGTACCGGTGGAGGAGACGTGCACGACGGCGGGGATCGCGGTGCCGAAGAAGAGGGCGGCGGCCGCCATGCCGACCACGGCCTGTCGCTTGCGGGCCCGCCGGGCGGGTACCGCCTTGCGCAGATGGTCCAGGGTGCCGTCACGCGGCTCCATCTCCTGGACCGCCTGGTGCAGCATCCGTCGCAGTGCCAGCTCGTCCGAGTCGAACTCCCCCGTGGAGATCGGATCGTCGGGGCCGTGGTTCACAGTTCCGTTCCCAGCGTGCGATTGCTTGTGCTCTTGCTGAGCCGCCCAGGTCGGCTCGTGGCGGCCGTCCCGCGTCGGCTCATGGCGCCGCTCCTCAGGATCCGTGCTCACACCGGCTCCTCCATCGCGATCCGAAGGGCGGCGATCCCGCGGGAGCCGTACGCCTTCACGGAGCCCAGGGAGATGCCGAGGGTGTCGGCGACCTGGGCCTCGGTCATGTCCGCGAAGTAGCGCAGGACCAGGACCTCGCGCTGGCGGCGCTGCAGGCCCTTCATCGCCTTGATGAGCGAGTCGCGCTCCAGCTGGTCGTACGCCCCCTCCTCGGCGCTCGCCATGTCGGGCATCGGCTTGGACAGCAACTTGAGTCCGAGGATGCGCCGGCGCAGGGCCGAGCGGGAGAGGTTGACGACCGTCTGCCGCAGGTACGCGAGGGTCTTCTCCGGGTCGCGGACGCGTTTACGTGCCGAGTGGACGCGGATGAAGGCCTCCTGGACGACGTCCTCGCAGGAGGCGGTGTCGTCGAGCAGGAGCGCGGCGAGACCCAGCAGCGAGCGGTAGTGCGCCCGGTAGGTCTCGGTGAGGTGGTCGACGGTGGTACCGGCTGCCGCCGCTTCCTCGGCGCCGTCACGCTGGCTGGGTATGCGGGCGGGCCGCGCTGCGGGCATCGGCGCGATCACCGGCATGCCACCGGGCGCCCCGGGCCTGCGGGGCCGGAGGACAGCCGCGCCGCTCGGCGCGGCAGGGAAGTCGAGTACCTGAGCCACGACAGTTGGACACACTCACCCCGGTGAGGGTTGTACGCAACCGTCCATCTTCTCTCAGGCAGCACAACTGACCGTGCGTCGAACGCGCTCATGCCCTACCCGCTCTTCCCCTGTGTCCTGAATGGCCGAGGCGTCCCCACGCCTCGGATGCATCCCCGCGCCCCCTGAAAGGGCGTTCGCAAAGACGCTCCCCGCCCTTCGCACGGTTGCGGAGAGCGGGGAGGAAAATCTTCGGACGCCAGGGCGCCGGGATCAAGTGGTACGGACCATTAGTCGCACCACATGTCGCACACAGATCCTACAAAGCGTTCCGGCCACGGCCAGGGTTTTTCCCGTAGGCACAACTGCGTACGACAGATCCGCCACCGGACGAAGGTCACGCCGACTCGGCCGCCACCAGCTCCGCGATCTGCGCGGTGTTGAGCGCGGCACCCTTGCGCAAATTGTCTCCGCACACGAAGAACTCGAGCGCGGTGGGGTCGTCGAGCGCCCGCCGCACCCGCCCCACCCAGGTGGGATCGGTGCCGACGACATCGGCGGGGGTGGGGAACTCCCCGGCCGCCGGATCGTCGAAGAGGACGACCCCGGGGGCGGTCGCGAGGATCTCGCGCGCCTTGCGGACGGTGACCTCGCCCTCGAAGCGGGCGTGGACGGTGAGGGAGTGCACGGTGACCACCGGGACCCGAACACAGGTCACGGCGACCGGCAGCGCGGGCAGGCCGAGGATCTTGCGGGACTCGTCCCGCACCTTCATCTCCTCCGAGGACCAGCCGTCCTCGCGCAGGGAACCGGCCCACGGTACGACGTTGAGGGCGACCGGCTCCGGGAACGGCCCGGTGTGGTCGCCGACGGCCCGCCGTACGTCACCGGGGTGCGTCCCGAGCTCGGTGCCCGCGACCATGGACAGCTGCCGCCGCAGGGTCTCGACACCCGCCCGGCCGGCGCCGCTCACCGCCTGGTACGAGGACACCACCAGCTCCCGCAGCCCGAACTCGGCGTGCAGCGCGCCCAGGGCCACGATCATGGAGAGGGTCGTGCAGTTGGGGTTGGCGATGATCCCGCGCGGCCGCATCCGGGCCGCGTGCGCATTGACCTCGGGGACGACGAGGGGCACGTCCGGGTCCATCCGGAAGGCGCCGGAGTTGTCCACGACGACGGCACCGCGGGCTGCGGCGACCGGCGCCCACTGCGCGGCCACCTCGTCGGGTACGTCGAACATGGCGACGTCGACCCCGTCGAAGGCCTCCTCCGACAGGGCCACCACCTCGACCTGCTCCCCGCGCACGGCCAGCTTGCGGCCGGCCGAGCGCGGGGAGGCGATCAGTCGGATCTCGCCCCAGATGTCCGCGTGCTGGGACAGGATCTGGAGCATGACCGTGCCGACGGCTCCGGTCGCGCCCACGACCGCGAGCGTCGGACGAAGGGTCATCGCCCGGTGCCTCCGTAGACCACGGCCTCGTCGCTGTCGGAGTCGAGACCGAAGGCGCTGTGCACGGCACGGACCGCCTCGGGCACGTCGTCGGCACGGGTGACGACCGAGATACGGATCTCGGAGGTCGAGATCAGCTCGATGTTCACGCCGGCGTCGGACAGGGCGGTGAAGAAGTCGGCCGTGACACCCGGGTTGGTCTTCATGCCCGCGCCCACGAGCGAGATCTTGCCGATCTGGTCGTCGTAGCGCAGCGAGTCGAAGCCGATGCCGGCCTTGTTCTTCTCCAGGGCGTCGATGGCCTTGCGGCCCTCGGCCTTGGGGAGCGTGAAGGAGATGTCCGTCAGCCCGGTGGAGGCGGCGGAGACGTTCTGCACGATCATGTCGATGTTGATCTCCGCGTCCGCGATCGTGCGGAAGATCACGGCGGCCTCGCCCGGCTTGTCGGGCACGCCGACGACCGTGACCTTGGCCTCGGAGGTGTCGTGCGCGACACCGGAGATGATGGCCTGCTCCACCGGCTTGTCCCCTTGCTCGATCGGCTCACTGCTGACCCACGTGCCCTGCAGCCCGCTGAAGGACGACCGGACGTGGATCGGGATGTTGTAGCGGCGGGCGTACTCCACACAGCGGTGGAGCAGCACCTTGGAGCCGGAGGCCGCGAGCTCCAGCATGTCCTCGAAGGAGATCCAGTCGATCTTCTTCGCCTTCGTCACCACGCGCGGGTCGGCGGTGAACACGCCGTCGACGTCGGTGTAGATCTCGCACACCTCGGCGTCGAGCGCGGCGGCGAGGGCGACGGCCGTGGTGTCGGAGCCACCGCGCCCGAGCGTGGTGATGTCCTTCTTGTCCTGGCTGACGCCCTGGAAGCCGGCGACGATGGCGATGTTGCCCTCGTCGAGCGCGGTGCGGATACGGCCGGGCGTGACGTCGATGATCCGGGCTTTGTTGTGGACGGAGTCGGTGATGACGCCTGCCTGGCTGCCGGTGAAGGACTGGGCTTCGTGGCCCAGGTTTTTGATCGCCATGGCCAGCAGCGCCATGGAGATACGCTCTCCGGCGGTCAGCAGCATGTCGAACTCACGCCCGGCAGGCATGGGAGATACCTGCTCGGCGAGATCGATCAGCTCGTCCGTCGTGTCGCCCATCGCGGAAACGACGACGACCACCTGGTGGCCGTTCTTCTTCGCTTCGACGATTCGCTTGGCGACGCGCTTGATGCCCTCGGCATCGGCTACGGAGGAGCCTCCGTACTTCTGCACGACAAGGCCCACGTGCGCTCCTCGCTCAGTCCGTGTGTGTCGGCTCAGTTTAACGAGCGCCCGATTTTCACCTCTGCGGTATCGCATCGTGAGATATCGCGGAGTTCGGACGCCCAGGTCAGCGCATGCCCATCCGGAGACCTCGGGAAAAGTGCACCGCGTCACACGGCGACGTGGGGTCCATGTGACAGCTGTGAATTAAGTTTCAAGCATTAGGGTGCGACTGTGCGCGTACTCCTGGTGGAAGACGATGAACCGGTCGCCCAGTCCCTGAGACGTGGTCTGGTCCGGTACGGGTTCGAGGTCGAGTGGGTCTCCACCGGCGGCGCCGCGCTGAGCCACGAGGGCCCCTACGACGTCGTACTCCTGGATCTCGGTCTGCCCGACACCGACGGCCTCGACGTGTGCAAGGCACTGCGCGGGCGCGGTGACGTGCCGATCATCGTGATCAGCGCGCGCAGCGACGAGACGGACCGGGTGGTCGGCCTGGAACTCGGCGCCGACGACTACGTGTCCAAGCCGTTCGGGGTCCGTGAGGTCATCGCGCGGATACGGGCCGTGATGCGGCGCGCCCAGCCCCGTGGCGAGGTCGCCGCGGCCGGGCCCGACACGTACGGCTCCCGCCTCACCATCGACCGCAAGGCCGCCCGGGTCCGCCTCGACGGCGAGGAGGTGTCCCTGGCGCCCAAGGAGTACGGCCTGCTGTCCTTCCTCACCGAGGAACCGGGTGCGCTGATGTCGCGCGAGCAGATCATGGAGGCGGTCTGGGACGCGAACTGGTTCGGGCCGACCAAGACACTGGACGTGCATGTGGCGGCGCTGCGGCGCAAGCTCGCCGGGGCGGTCGTCATCGAGGCGGTCCGGGGAGTGGGGTTCCGGCTGGAGATCGCCGAGGACGACGGGGTCTCATGAACCGGCAGCTCATCCGGAGCTACATCCTGCTGGTCGCGGTGGCCATCTTCCTGTTCACCGTCCCGGTCGCCTTCACGCTCACCAAGCAGCTGCGCGACGACACCAGGCAGTCGGTCCTGCGCGAGGCGAACACCATGGCGCTGCTGCTGGGCAACGGTGACAGGGCCTCGTGCGAGGCACTGACCAAGGTGGCCAAGGCGTACCGCGACGTCGAGGTGACCCCCACCGCCGACTGTGACCCGAAGCTGCCGACCCCCACCCCGGACGCGGCGCTGACCCGGGCCCTGGAGAAGAACGAGCCGACGACCGACTGGGGCTCGGACTTCGTGTGGGGCAAGCATCTGAAGGTCACCGTGCCCGCCGAGGGCGACGCCGCCGTACGGATCGTCTACTCGACCTCGGACATGACCAGGCGGCTGTGGCAGATCTGGGGCTTCCGGGCCGCTCTCGCCGTGCTGGTGCTGGCCGCGGCCGCCGCGATCGGGGCGTACGCCGCCCGCCGTATCACCGCCCCCCTGCGCGAACTCAACGCGATGGCCAGCAAGTTCAGCGACGGCGACCTGACCGCACGTTCCCCGGTGACGGGCCCGCCGGAGACGCAGACGCTCGCCCGCACCCTGAACCAGGGCGCGGAACGCCTGGACACGCTGGTGGCCTCGCAGCGGATCTTCGTGGCGGACGCGTCTCATCAACTGCGGACGCCCTTGACCGCGTTGCGGCTGTCGCTGGACAACATCGCGGACGGCGTGGACGACGAGTTCGTACGGGAGGACGTGGAGCAGGCGACGGCGGAAGTGGTCCGTATGAGCCGCCTGGTCAACGGCCTTCTCGTCCTGGCCCGTGCGGAGGCGAAGGTGACGGCCGCGGAGCCGTTGCCGCTCAGGGAGATCGTGGACGAACGGCTGACGGTGTGGAGGCCGGCCGCCGACGAGCGCGGGGTCACCATCGCGCTCAGGGGGAGTGTTGTCGACGACCGGCCGTCTGTGCTGGCCAGCCCCGGTCATCTCGACCAGGTGCTGGACAACGTGCTCTCGAACGCCCTGGAGGTCTCGCCGGACGGCGGGCGGATCACCGTCGAGGTCGATTCCCGGGCGGACCGTGTGGTGCTGTCGGTGCTCGACGAGGGACCCGGCATGTCCGACGCCGACAAGTCCCGCGCCTTCGACCGCTTCTGGCGCGGTCAGGGCCTGACCGGACGCTCCGGCTCGGGCCTTGGCCTCGCCGTCGTCAAACAGCTGGTGACCGACGACGGCGGAACCGTGGCGCTGGCGGACGCGCCGGGCGGCGGGCTGACGGTGGAGATCAGCCTTCGGGCATCGCCGAGGAGTGGTGGTTGACGATCTTCCACTGGCCGCCCCGCTTCTCGTACTCGTACGTGTAGCGGGCCTCGACGACACGCTTGGCGCCGGTGTCCGGGTCGGTGAGCGTGAACTCGTAGACGCCGGTGTCGATCGCGGAGTCGCTGTCGAGGACCTTGATGATCGTCTGGACCTTGTTGCCGACCGGCTTGTTCTCCAGGAAGTGCTGGAAGTAGTCGACGATGCCGGCGCGGTCGGTGCGGACCTTGTTGGAGACGGTGGGCAGGAGGACCGCGTCCTTGGCGTACAGGTCCGCCACCTTCTCGGGGTCGCCGGTCTGCAGGGCGGCGTTCCAGGTGGTGAACAGGCCCGCGATCGCCTTCTTGGTGGGCTGCCTCGGGGCGTCCGTCCCCGCGGTGGCGGCGACGGTTCCGACGGTTCCCACAGCGACGATCGCGGTCGCGGTGACTATGGCTGCGCGCTTGGTCATGGAACGACGGGTCATCGCTGTCTCCAGTGCGGTGAGAGGCTGTGCCGTGAACTGACTCCAGACTCTCTTCGCGCTGGTTAGGGCCCGTGCAGCCGAGATACAGGGGAGAGACAGGGGATCCCCAATTCACGCACCGTGCCCGCTCGGTCGCTTTCCGCGCAGGAGGCTGACCCCGGCGCCGAGCGACACCACGCCCATTCCGACAGCGGTCATGACGCCCTGCGCTCCGTCCACGACGAACGGCGCGGCCGCGGCGACGACCAGGTTGAAGAGGAAGAGGAACCAGAGGACGGGGGTGGAGGAGAGCAGGGCCTTCATGGCGGTTTTCCTTCGGTACGGAGTGGTTGACCTGGTGAGATCAACGATCCCGTTTCCGGCGGTCGGTCACGAGGGAGTGTTCTCCCGGACCCGAGGTGGAGTGAGGTACACCATGACCGTGACGGCAGATGTGCTTCTGGCGGGAATCGTGCTGCTCGGCTCCTCGGTGCAGTGGCTCACGGGAATGGGCTTCGCCCTGGTCACCGTGCCCGCGCTGATCCTGCTGCTCGGCCCGGCACAAGGAGTCGCCCTGGCCAACTGCGCCGCCGGGGCGATCTGTCTCGTGGGAATGGCCGGCGGATGGCGGCTGGTACGGCCACGGGCGATGGTGCCCCTGTGCGCGGCGGCTGCCTGCACGGTCCCGGCGGGCACCTGGGTGACCCACCGACTCCCCCAGCCCTGGCTCCTGTTGGTCATGGGCGGCCTGGTGACGGCGGCGGTGCTCCTCGTCATGCGGGGTGCTCGGGTGGCCGCTCTGCGCGGCACCCGAGGCGCCGTGTTCGCGGGCGCGGCGGGCGGGTTCATGAACTCGGCGGCGGGGGTGGGCGGCCCGCCGTTCTCCCTCTACGCCCTCAACGCGGGCTGGACGGTACGGGAGTTCGTCCCGAACGCGATGTTCTACGGCGTGATCGTGAACGCCTTCTCGGTGGCGTCGAACGGGGTGCCGGGGCTCAGGGGAGTGCAGTGGGTTCTGGTGATCGGGGCGATGGGGGTGGGCGGGCTGGTCGGCAGGGGGCTCGCGTCCCGGATCCCGGAGCGGCGGGCCCGCATGCTCGTGCTGCTGCTGGCCCTGACGGGCGGGATCACGGCCGTGGGAAAGGGACTGTGGGGCCTGTGAAGCCTCTCCTGGCCGAACAGCGCCACTTGGTCCGGTTCCGTGCCCGCGGTCTCCTCGCCCGCGGCGACGATCGTGTACGTGCGGGCCAGGAAGCGTGTCAGGTCCGACGTGGCGAATCTGAGGACGGCCTTGCCCTGCGCCGCGTGGAACTCGACGTACGTGTGGGCCGAACCGGCCGGGCGGACACGGACGTTGCCGAGGCCCGCCGGGGCGCGCAGTCCCTCGCCCAGCAGCACTCTCGCGAAGGTCCACGTCGTGGCCTCGCCGTCGACCGTGACGTGGGGCGGGAAGTCGATGTGCGCGGCCGCCGGGTCGGCGGAGGTGTAGCGCAGGGTCGCGGGGATCGCGAGTTCCTGGTCCGTGGCCGTGATCAGGCGGGCGCCTGTGGGTTGTTGGAGGGTGACGTGCACGAGGGGCTCCAAGTCGGCGGGGGCACGGGCCGGGGGTGGCCGTTGTGCAGTGAGACCACCCCAGGTGCCCGCGCATTACGCCGTTTCAGACGCCTTCTCGTATGACCCGCGTCACATAGCGGCTACTTCGGGGATCGCAGCCCCAACGGAGCCGCGATCTCCTCCACCATCACCTTGCCCGCCTCGAACTCCAGCGTCTCGTCACCGATCGCCTGGTCGGTGTCGAGGCCGTCCAGTTCCTCCAGGGGCTGGTTCAGGCGGACATGGGCCACGACCGACTGGAGCGCGCGCAGCGTCGCCGACGCCGTGGAGCCCCAGTTGGAGAAGTACGAGAACTGCCACCACCACAGCGCCTCCGAGGTGCGGCCCGCGCGGTAGTGGGCCATGCCGTGGCGCAGGTCGGTGATGACGTCGGTCAGGTCGTCGGAGATACGGGCCGGGACCGGGGCCTTGCGGGGCTCGTAGGGGTCGAAGACCTCGGAGTAGACGTCGATCGGCTCCAGCAGCCGGGCGAGGTTCTCGCGGAGTTCGTCCACGTCGGCGTCCGGGCCCGTGTCGGGCTCGTAGCGCTCGTCGGGGACGATGTCCTCGTGGGCGCCCAGGCGGCCACCGGCCAGCAGGAGCTGGGAGACCTCCAGGAGGAGGAAGGGGACGGCCGAGTCGGGTTCGTCGCCCTTCGCCACCTCCATGACGGCCACCAGGAAGCTCTCGACCTGGTCGGCGATCTGGACCGCGAAGTCGTCGGGGTCCTGGGCGGTCGCGTGCAGTGTGGCGTCAGACATCTAGGAGTCGTCTCCCCTCGAAGGCGCGGCCGAGGGTCACCTCGTCCGCGTATTCCAGGTCGCCACCCACCGGGAGGCCGCTGGCCAGGCGGGTGACCTTGAGGCCCATGGGCTTGATCATGCGGGCGAGGTACGTCGCTGTGGCCTCGCCCTCCAGGTTCGGGTCGGTGGCCAGGATCAGCTCCGTGACCGTCCCGTCGGCCAACCGCGCGAGAAGTTCCCGTATCCGCAGGTCGTCCGGGCCGACACCCTCGATCGGGCTGATCGCGCCGCCCAGGACGTGGTACTTGCCACGGAACTCACGGGTGCGCTCGATCGCGACCACGTCCTTCGGCTCCTCCACCACACAGATGACGGAGAGGTCGCGGCGGGTGTCGCGGCAGATGTTGCACAGCTCTTCCTGGGCCACGTTGCCGCAGGTCGCGCAGAAGCGGACCTTCGCCTTGACCTCCATCAGGCACTGCGCGAGACGTCGTACGTCCGTCGGCTCCGCCTGGAGGATGTGGAAGGCGATCCGCTGGGCGCTCTTGGGACCGACGCCGGGCAGCCGCCCCAGTTCGTCGATGAGGTCCTGAACCACGCCTTCGTACAACGGACTGCCGTCCTTCCTGGGGTTCCTTGCAGTACGTACGCTAGTTGGCCGATGCCCGCCAAAGAAAGACGGGCACGGTGAAAGACACGCCCCTCGCCTAGAAAGGCAGCCCGGGGATACCGCTGCCGCCGCCGAGGCCCTGGGCGAGCGGGCCGAGCTTCTGCTGCTGGAGGGTCTGGGCGTTCTCGTTGGCCGCCTGGACCGCGGCCACGATGAGGTCGGCGAGGGTCTCGGTGTCCTCAGGGTCCACCGCCTTCGGGTCGATCTTCAGCGCGCGCAGTTCTCCGGCGCCGGTGACGGTGGCCTTCACCAGACCGCCGCCCGCCTGGCCGTCGACCTCGGTCCTGGCGAGTTCCTCCTGTGCGTTCGCCAGGTCCTGCTGCATCTTCTGGGCCTGCTGGAGCAGCTGCTGCATGTTGGGCTGGCCACCACCGGGGATCACGATCAGCTCCTGTGCTTTTCGCCTTGGTCTTCCGTCTGTGACGAGCCTACGTGTTCCACGTGGCCGTCGCCCCAGCACTCTTTCGAGTGAGTTTGCGTAGAGGCCTATACCTGATCAAGACCCTCTTCCGAGCGGAAAAGCCACCAAAGAACCCCCTTCGCCACCCATTGGGCGGTAGGAAGGGTCCGGCACATCAGCATCAGGCGTCACGCAGGGTGACCGATCAGTAGGGAGCGCCGGGTGGGTCAGCCGGAGATGCAGCCCGAGGGCCTGCCCCAGGACGGGCGGGCCGATCTGGCCGGGCGGACGTTTCCGCTCGGGGACTGGGGCGAGCCCGCCGTGCGGCTGGACGAGCTGTACCGGTGGGTGGAGCACGGGGCGCTGGAGACCGCGGCCTGGTATCTCGCGGACCGGGTGTGGAAGCGACGGGGTGCACGGGCCCTGCGGGGCGGGGCCGCGGCGGGGGCGGTGACCGGGGCGGTGCTGCCGTTGCTGGATCTGACGGGGGTGACGGGAGCCGGGGTCGCCCCCTGGGGGTATCTCGGACTGCTGCTCGCGGTGGCCTGCGTAGCGGTCGACCGGTACTTCGGGGTGACCTCCGGGTGGATAAGGGACGTGGCCACCGCGCAGGCCGTCCAGCGCCGTCTCCTGGCGCTGCAGTTCGACTGGGCCTCGGAGAATGTGCGGGAGGTGCTCGGGCCGACGGAGGGTACGGCGGCGGAGGCGACCGAGCGCTGCCTGGGGGTTCTGCGCCGCTTCTCGGAGGACGTGACGGAGCTGATCCGGGTGGAGACCGCCGACTGGATCGTGGAGTTCCGGAACGGTTCGACTCCTATGGGGATCCAGGGGGCGGTGACGTCGGGGGGACGGCAGGACCCGTGTGCCGCCCAGGGCCGGTTTCCCCTTCCCCCGGGTCCGCCCGCCCGCCCGAACATGCCCCGGCAGCGGCCGCCCGAGCCCAGGTGACCCTCGCTCGGTCGCACCGGCTCAGTCGCACAGCCCCGCAGCCCGCCCGCACGGCAGATGTCCCTGTTCGCGGATCACGTCCTGGCTCGTGCCCTCGTCGAGGTAGGCGAGGAAGCCGGCGGCGAGGGAACCGGGGGCCGGGGAGCGGTGGGTGTAGGCGTACTCGACACCTCGGTAGGGGTACCGGCCGAGGTGGTCGGCCGAGGCCGCCTCGCCGTCCAGCGGGACCCGGCGGACGCCCTTGTGGCCGGCGGCCAGGGTGAGTTCGCTGTAGCCGAGGGCGCCGGGCTGGGCGGCGACCTTGTCCAGCACGTCCTCCGTGGAGGCGAGTTCGCAGCGCGTGACGGGGGCGCGGGCGGCGGCGGCCACCGCCTTGTCCGTCAGCGGGTCGCAGTCCAGGGACGTCGTGGGGGTCATCTCCCAGGCGCCCGCCAGCACCCGGTCCTGGAAGATCTGCCGGGTCCCCGAGTACGCGTCCCGGCTGACCAGGACGACGGGCAGGCCGGGCAGGCGCGGGAGGCCGGCGGGGCGGGAGGCGTTCAGGTCGCTCCAGCGCCCGACCTCGCCCCGGTAGAGGCGCTCCACCTCGGCCCGGGTCAGGCCGCGCGAGCCGAGGTCGATGCCGTCGTTGACGACGAGGGTGAAGACCGAGAGGGCGATCTTCTCGCCGTGCAGGCCCAGCCGGTCGCCCATCGGGCCGTCCGAGAAGGCGATCACGGACCGCGCGTCCTCCGCCGACCGGGCGCCGATCGCGGCGAGCGCGGACACCCCGGCCTCACTGCCGCGCGCCTCGACGGTGATGTCGGCGCCCCCGCAGTCCTTCTCGTACTCCTTCGCGAGGGTCTCGACGACCGGGGCGAAGGCGGTGGAGCCGGTCACCGTCAGCGTGCCCGTCCTGCAGCCGAGCGGAGGCGGGGAGTCGTCACGTGCGACGACGATCGTGGCGAGGACGAGGACGGAGAGGGTGAGCAGCCCGGTGAAGATCCGTGCCGCCGGGCTGAGGACGGGCGGGATCTCGTCCGGGGTGGCGCTGCGGTTGGGGTGCACCTCACCGTCCCGGATACCGCCGGTCATCCGGATCGGACGGCCTACGTCACCGCCGGACAGCAGCACCAGCAGCTTGTAGTGCTCGCCGCGGTTGAGCGGGACGCGGGGGATGCGCAGCCGGTTGTCCTCGTAGCCGAAGCCCCGGTCGGGGGTGAAGTGGTCCATGAGGTGGTCGGTGTCGATCGGCTGGGTGACCGAGACCCCGCGGACCGTGCGGTCGCTGAACACCGCGGTGAGGCCGTGCCGTTCGGGACCCGTGTAGTCGTCGCGGTCGATGCCCTGCGAGCCGTCGTTCTCGATGCGGAGGAGGACGAGGGTGGCGTCCGACATGTCCGGTGCCTCGTCGAAGAGGCCGAGTCTGACTCCCCCGAAGGGGGCACCCCCAGCCCGCCCGCGTCGTACATCGTCGCCGATCGGGTTGTCCATCTGGACGCGGTAGCCGATGCGCTTGCGGCGCGGCACCCGGCGCTCGTACCAGACCATGATCCCGGATGCGACGATGCCGAGGAAGGCGGTACCCACCGCCACGACGTTCTCCGCGCTCAACCACTCCACTGTGGGTGCCCCCGCAACTCCCGCAGTTCGCTCGTACGAAAACCGTACGGCCGCACGAGTGAGCCCGGCGGACCGGTGGGACGAAGTTCGCCCGACGTTCAACCGGCGTACGCGGAAGGCGATTTCAGGGCGAGGCCGGAGCCGAGGGAGCCGTCGGCGCGGCCTGGGGGCCGTCGCCCAGGACGGCGTAGACGGTGCCGCCGGCACCCACGGCGACCACCAGCGCGACGGCGACGAGGGCGGCCGTCACGGAACGACTGCGGTGCGCCGCTTCCCCCTCCGGCTCCGGCGCGTACGGGGTCAGGTACGTGCGGGGCGAATGGCGTTCCCGCGAGTGGTGGTGTTCGGGTTCGGCAGAGGCGTGTTGCTCCGGCTCCTCCATCGCAGGCCCTCCCCCGAGACCGCACACCTGCCCGACAGAAGACCAGTGTCTACGTCCGTCCGTCCCCCGTCGAGAGCTGATCGAGCACCTTGGACAGCCGCTCCAACATCCCTACGGCCTCGGCGAGTTCGGACTCCCCGAAGGCCTCCGCGAGCCGGTCGGCGAAGGCCGCGTGGCCCGGGCCGATCCGCCGCACGGCGGCCAGCCCCTCCTCCGTCGGCGCGAGCAGCTTGGCGCGCCGGTGGGCGGGGTTGGGCCGGTACTCGGCCAGCCCCCGTTCCACCAGCAGATCGGCGATCCGCTGCACGCTCTGCCGGGTGATGCCCATCTCCCGGGCGATCCCGGCGACCGGCAGCGGCTGCCCGAGCACCGCGCCGAGCACCTGCCACCAGGCGGCGGTGAGCCCGGACGGCCCGGCCAACTCCTCGGCGACGGTGAGGAACTGGCCGTTGAGCCGGAACACCCCGAGGGCGCTGCGGCTGAGCAGATCCTGCCGCTCCTGGCTCACCCGGACGCCTGCGCCTTCTCCAGCACGGCGTACGCCTCGGCGTCGGAGTCGTGGAACAGCCGGTACCAGGCGTCCAGCACCTCGCCGTCGTACACCCCGAGCAACCGGAAGATCTCCCGGGCGAACGCCACGGGCTCGGTGGGCCCGGCGGTGATCAGCCCGCGGTCGGTCACGGCGTCCGCGTCGACGTACCGCTCGCCGCCGCCGTACCCCGTGGCCGCCAGATAGAAGGACACGGCACTGGTGTGCTCCCGGTCGTCCAGCAGCCCCTCGCGCGCGAGTCCCGCGGTGGCCCCGCAGATCGCGGCGACGGGAACCCCGGCATCGAGGAACTCCCGCGCCTTGCGGGCGAAGGGGGCGAGGTCGTCGCCCGCGTCCCAGAGATCGGCGCCCGGCAGGATCAGCAGGGAGCTCTCGGACGGCCGTACGTCGTCCAGGGCGCACGCGGGCTGCACCCGCAGGCCCCCGATGGAGGTCACCGGCTCACGCGAAGGCCCGGCCGTCCGGATCTCGTACCCGGCGCGGGCGAGATAGGCCGTGGCGTGCCCCGTCTCCCAGTCGGCATAGGTGTCGTACACGGCGAGATGCACGGGCTTGCGGCTCATGGCTGCCTCCTCGGGCCCTGAGGGCCTTGCGTTCCGGCCAGATGACAACATGCTGTCATTTCGACAGCAAACTGTCAATGGTGGAGCCCTGGACAACCTGTCGTGGAAAGCCGCCGTCCACAGACAGGACGCCCATACCGCTTCCGCATCGCGGACATTTACGCTCACTCGCATGACCCCTCAGCCACACCCCGAGGTCGGCGCCGCCGTGAAGGCCGCGGACCGTGCTCATGTGTTCCACTCCTGGTCCGCGCAGGAGCTCATCGACCCGCTCGCCGTCGCCGGCGCGGAGGGGTCGTACTTCTGGGACTACGACGGGAACCGCTATCTCGACTTCACCAGCGGGCTCGTCTACACCAACATCGGCTACCAGCATCCGAAGGTCGTCGCCGCGATAGAGGAGCAGGCGGCCACGCTGACGACGTTCGCGCCCGCCTTCGCCATCGAGGCACGGTCGGAGGCGGCCCGGCTGATCGCCGAGCGGACGCCCGGGGACCTGGACAAGATCTTCTTCACCAACGCCGGTGCCGACGCCGTCGAGCACGCCGTCCGGATGGCGCGGCTGCACACCGGGCGGACCAAGGTGCTGTCCGCCTACCGGTCGTACCACGGTGGCACCCAGCAGGCCGTCAACCTCACCGGGGATCCGCGGCGCTGGGCCTCCGACAGCGCCTCCGCCGGGGTCGTGCACTTCTGGGCGCCCTTCCTGTACCGGTCCCGCTTCTACGCCGAGACGGAGGAGCAGGAGACCGCGCGGGCGCTGGAGCACCTGGAGACGACCATCGCCTTCGAGGGGCCGGCCACCGTCGCCGCGATCATCCTGGAGACCATCCCGGGCACCGCGGGGATCATGGTCCCGCCGCCCGGCTACCTCGCCGGCGTCCGCGAGATCTGCGACAAGTACGGCATCGTCTTCATCCTGGACGAGGTCATGGCCGGATTCGGGCGCACCGGTGAGTGGTTCGCCGCCGACCTGTTCGGCGTCACCCCGGACCTGATGACCTTCGCCAAGGGCGTCAACAGCGGATACGTGCCGCTCGGCGGGGTCGCCATCTCCGGAGCCGTCGCCGAGACCTTCGGCAAACGGCCCTACCCCGGCGGCCTCACCTACTCCGGGCACCCCCTCGCCTGCGCCGCCGCCGTCGCGACGATCAACGTCATGGCGGAGGAGGGCGTCGTCGACAACGCCAAGCACCTCGGTACGGCCGTCCTGGAGCCCGCGCTCCGGGATCTCGCCGAGCGGCACCCGAGCGTCGGCGAGGTGCGCGGTGTCGGCATGTTCTGGGCGCTGGAGCTCGTGAAGAACAGGGAGACCCGCGAGCCGCTCGTGCCGTACAACGCGGCGGGCGAGGCGAACGCCCCGATGGCCGCTTTCGGGGCCGCCGCGAAGAAGCAGGGCATCTGGCCCTTCGTCAACATGAACCGGACGCACGTGGTGCCGCCGTGCAACGTCAGCGAGTCGGAGCTCAAGGAGGGGCTGGCCGCACTGGACAGCGCGCTCTCCGTGGCGGACGAGTACACGGAGTAAGCACTCCCCGCCTTCGAACGCGTAAGGTGGCGTGCTCGTAGACATATGTACGAGCACGCCATCTGCACCTGCGCGAGGGAGGCGCCCGACGATGCCCGGCAGCAGCAACGGTTCCGTCACCCGCAGTACGCTGCGGCAGCAGATCGCGGACGCGCTGCGGGACGAGGTGCTGGCCGGGCGGCTCCAGCCGGGGCAGGAGTTCACGGTGAAGGAGATCGCCGAGCAGTACGGCGTCTCCGCCACCCCGGTGCGCGAGGCCCTCGTCGATCTGTCGGCGCAGGGGCTCCTGGAGGCCGACCAGCACCGGGGCTTCCATGTGCACGAGTACTCCCTCGACGACTTCCGCGGCATGATCGAAGCCCGCAGCCTGGTCACGGACGGCATGTTCCAGGCGCTCGACGCCGGCCACCGCATCTTCCAGGAGCTCGACGAGCCCCGCACCGCCGCGGCGGTGGCGGGCGTACGGCGGCGCGGCGAGGAGGCCCAGCGGGCCGCCGTCGCGGGCGACCTGACCGTACTGATCGGCTACGACCTGCGCTTCTGGCGCGAGCTGAGCGTCCTGTTCGGCAACGCCTACCTCGCCGACTTCCTGCACCGGCTGCGCGTCCAGACCTGGGTGTGCACGGTCCAGCACCTGCGCCGGCTCACCGATCTGCGCGGCAGCCTGTGGTCCGGGCACCCAGAGGTGGCCGACGCGCTGTACCGGCGGGACACCGCGACCGCCCGCAAGCTCCTCACCGCCTACAACGGCCACTATCTGACCCTCATCGAGGGCCTCACCGCCGACTGAGCGCTTCCGGCACGGGTAAGGGACCAGCACAACCCGCACGAGGGGCCCCGACCCGGCACTTCAGCGACTACCCTTCCCTGACCACCGTGTGAAGACATCCGCGCACCGCGAGTATCCGAGGAGCTGTCTTTTGGCCTGTGACCTGTGGCTGGTCCCGCTCGTCGACGTGTTGTGCCACACCCCGGACAACCCGTTCGCCGAGGAACTCGCGCAATACAACAAGGTGCTCGCCGAGGCCGGGTTGCCGCCGGTGCCGGTGTACCAGTACATGCCGGGCCTGTCCGGCGAGGTCGCCCCGGTGGCCGGGTTCGACTACGACGCCCTGCACTTCCTGCGCCGCGCCTATCTGCTCCAGGTCTGCGGGCTCCCGGTCACCCCGGTCGACGAACTCGGCGGTGACTACGAGCAGTTGCTGGAGATGTTCGAGACGACGGCCCAGCAGTCGCATCTGGTCTGGCACTACGACCATGCGGGCGCGTACGTCCCCGTCGACTTCCCGCACCCGCTGGCGAGCGAGGAACTCCTCGCGGGCGGCGGCCCGTTGGGCTCCTCGCAGACCCTGCTGCGGGAGCTGGAGATCGTGGCCCCGGTGATCGGCATCGACCCGGCCAACCCCCCGGCACCCCCCGAGCCGCCGCGCGCACCCACGGAGCTGGAGGAGCCGGCCGTCCCCGCGCCGTACGACCCCAGCCCCTTCGCCCGGGAACGTCATGTCTGGCTCGGGCTGCACGCGGCGGCGACCCGGAGTCTCGCCCAGGGCTCGATGATCATCTTCAGCTGAGGGTCAACGCCCCAGCTGGGAGAGCCCCTTCTGCACGTCCTCGTAGTTCATCACCGGGGTGTAGGTGATCTTGGCTCCCAGGTTCATGAAGAACGGCTCACTGATCACCGGCATCTGCGAGCTGTCCTGCATGTCGAAGACCAGGTAGGCGGTGCGCTGACCGTTCTCGGAGGTGAAGTAGGCCGCTTCGGGCTTGATCTGTTCCATCGACTGCTCGATCAGCTTCGGCAGGGTGCCGTGGCTGATGGCGTCGTTCGCCTTCTCCGTGTCCATGGACACCTTGAGCAGTACGCGCATCGCACTCACCTTCTCCAGATCGACACGCAGGGATGCCTAGTCCAAGAATATGCCCGTATGCGGCATTTCTGCCTGGCTACTCCCGTGGAAGCAGTCGCACGGCCTCCCCCGGTGCGATGTCGGCCGCCGCCTCCGCGCGCAGGCTGGGGTCGTCGACGAGTCATCCATGAGGGGAGACGGCGATGATCCTGGTGACCGGGGCGACGGGCCATGTGGGGAGCGAGCTGGTACGGCGGCTCGCGGCGGCCGGGGAGCCGGTGCGCGCGATGACCCGGCGGCCGGCAAAGGCCCGCTTCCCCGTCGGCGCGGAGGCGGTGTACGGCGACGCTGCGGACCCGGAGAGCCTTGCCGCGGCCTTCGCGGGCGTGGACGGGGCCTTCCTGATGTCGGCGCAGGCGGTGGGTACGGCCCCCGAGCCCACCCATGACCTCGCGCTCGCCGCGGCGGCGGAACGGGCAGGAGTACGGCGGGTCGTGAAGCTGTCCACGCTGGACGGCGGGACGGACGACGACCCGATCGCCCGCTGGCAGCGCACGGCGGAGGCGGCGGTGACCGACCCGGCCCGCGGTTTCGCCTGGACCCTGCTGCGCCCGGGCCGCTTCATGTCCAACGCCCTTCAGTGGGCCGGGCAGTTGCGGGCCGGCGACGAGGTGGCGATCCCCTTCGCGGACCGCCCGGCGGCAAGCATCGACCCGGCGGACCTGGCGGAGATCGCGGCACTGGCGCTCACCACCGGCGAGCACGCGGGTGTCGTCCACGAGTTGAGCGGCCCGCAGTCCCTCACCCCCACCGAGGAGCTGGCGGTTCTCGGCGAGATCCTGGGCCGCGATCTGCGCGTACGTTCCGTCCCGGTCGAAGCCGCCCGTGCCGGGATGTCGCTCCCCCACTCTGGGCTTCGCTCGAGCGGGGGGACCCCCATCGGCTTCCCTCCCGAGGTCGTCGACGCCATCATGCGGCGCACCCTGGACGGCGACCGGGGCTCGGAGGTGCTGCCCACGGTCGAGAAGGTGCTGGGGCGCCCGGCGCGGACGTTCGCGCAGTGGGCGCGAGCGCACGCGGAGGAGTTCCCGAGGCCCTAGGTACATCCCGCGAGCAGACTGAGTACCGCGACTCAGGCGGTGGCCGCGGGGGCGGGGCATCGTGGGGATCACCGACGCACCACCGATCACCTGGGGGTCCACATGAACGGCTCGCGCTACTTCCTCAACCCGCTCGCTCTCGGCTACCTGCTCGTCGTGGCCGCCGTCGTCGGCTGGGTGGGTGTGGACGCGCTGTTCGTCGAGCACGCCGACGCGAGCCTCGCCGGCGTCTGGGCGTTCCTGGTCACGGCCCCGGCCTCGCTGCTCTTCGTGATGCTGCCGGGCGCGCTGGCATGGGCCGGGATCGTCGTCGGGGCCGTGGTGAACGCGGCGGTGCTCGGGGCGGCGTACCAGAAGGTCTCCGGCCGCCGCCTGCGCCCTACCGTCTGAACTACTCTTCCGCGAGCGCCACTTGGGCCTTCCGCAGGCGATCCGGCTCCGCCACGACGTCGATCTCCCGGATGAGGTCGCCGTCGAAGGCGAACCGGAGCAGCACGCACAGGCGGCCCTCCCCCAGCATCGCCATTCCGACCTCGCCGTCGATGAGGACGAGGGCGGCGGACCGGGCCCGGCCCAGGGAGGCCATCGCGCCCTCGGCGACCGGGCGGGCACCCCGGACGAGAACGGGCTCGGGGGTCGGTACGACGGCCCGGTCGGCGTGCAGCACCACGTCCGGGTGGAGCAGGGCGAGCAGAGCGTCGAAGTCGCCGCCGCGGGTGGCGGCGAGGTAGGCGTGCACGACCCGGTGCCGTCGTGAGGCGTCTGCCGTGGGCGCGGGGGCGCCCTTGACCCGGCGACGGGCCCGGCTGGCCAACTGCCGGGTGGTCGCCGGGGTTTTGTCGATCATCGGGGCGATCTCGTCGAACGGCACCTGGAACATGTCGTGCAGCACGAACGCGAGCCGTTCGGCGGGCGCGAGCGTGTCGAGGACGATCAGCAGGGCGAGGCCCACGGAGTCGGCGAGAAGCGCCTCCTCCTCGGGGTCGACGGCACGCGCCGCGGTCGCCGGGATCCGGTCCGCCGCCAACTCGTCCTCGCGGCGGGCCTCCCGCGCCCGCAGCAGGTTGAGGCAGACCCGGGCGACGACCGTGGTCAGCCACCCGCCCGGGTTCTCCACGCCGGAGGTGTCGGCGCGGTCGATACGCAGCCAGGCGTCCTGGAGGGCGTCGTCGGCCTCGCCGAGCGAGCCCAGCATGCGGTGCGCGACGGCCCGCAGCCGGGGCCGGTGCTCCTCGAACTGCGCGGCCATCCAGTCCCGTTCGGACATGTCGCCGCCCCCTCCCCCGGTTCCCCCTGAACACCCTAGAGCACCGGTCGACGATGATCCACTGAACGGGTGAATGCCCGCATACGCCCATAAAAGGCTGGGCATGCAGCGCGCATGCCCGGCCAGGAGGCCGGTGACAACGGCGTGGCCAACGACCGCGGCGACTCCCACATCTGGGCGACCGGCTGCTGAACCGGCCGGCGGGAAAGGGGACTCCGGCCCGCCGGCCGGAGTCCCCGTCCGCTCAGAACGTGCCCGCGTTCAGGGCCGTCTGGAGGTGCCGGGTGGTGTCCGCACCCCACTTGCCGTCGACGCCCGAACCCACCTTCTTCTGAAGGGCCTTGACGGTGTTGGGTCCGACGACACCGTCCGCGGTGACCTTCAGATAGCCCTGGAGGGCCTTCTTCGTCAGCGGGCCGAAGGAACCGTCCACGCTCAGCTTGGCGCCGTGCTTGTTCAGGGCGCGCTGCATCGCCGCGCAGGTCGCGGGCCCGAACTCACCGTCCACCTTGAGCTTCCCGGCGGCCGGCGGGCGCGGGGCGGGCGGTGTGGGCTTGGTGCCGCCCTTGAGCGCGGACTTCATCACCGCGGCCGACGCCGGCCCGTACTGGCCGTCGACCGTCAGGCCGTACTTCTTCTGGAAGGCCCGTACGGCGGTGTCGGTGGCCGGTCCGAAGTCGCCGTCGACGACCAGGCCGGACTTCATGACGGTGTTCAGGTTCTTCTGGAGCGTCTTGACGGCGGCGCCCTTGGAGCCCTTGCGCAGGATGCCGTCGGTGGGCGGCAGCGGGCTCGCGTCGCCGTAGCTGGGCCGGCCGTAGCCCACCACACAGGCGGAGTTGCGGCTGCGGCGCTGGCACTTGTCGCTGGTGTTGCCCTCGATGGTGGTGATGGTGCCGTTGGAGTGCACCGCCTCGACGACACCGACATGGTCGATGCGGCCGATGGTCCGGCTGCCGTCCCAGTCGAAGAAGACGATGTCACCCGGGCGGATCCCGCCCAGCCCGTAGTGCCAACGCCCCTTCGCCTTGAAGGCGTTGGCGTGCGCGACCGTGTACGCGAACTTTCCGCACACCGCGCCGAGGTTGTCCGAGTGGGCGGCCGCGTAGCTGACGGTCATGTCGCACCACGCGTCGTCGAAGCCGTACCAGTCGGTGATCTTGTTGTTGTTCGAGCCGGGCGGGTACTCACCGGTGCCGATGAGGGCGCGCATCTGCGCGAGCATCCCCGAGACGGATCCCATGTCAGACCTCCGCGTTCTCGGGAAAGACGGAGATGTCCCCCTTGACGATCTTCTTCGGGTCCTGGCTCACCCCGGCCTGGTCCGGGTCGACGTCGAACAGCCCGGCGCCGCCTCGCGGTTCCACCGGCTTCTGCTCGCTCGCTGCAGCGGCAGCGGCTTGGTTCTCGGTCATACGGTTCCCCCATGGATGTGGTTCCAGCACTTATCCGTGAGTCTGCTGAGCCGTGAGGTGTCTGTCGTTGGCAGCGCGCGCACTGTTTGTTGGCAGGGAGCGCACCCGGAAGCACGAGGGGGAGATCCCGTAGGCGGTGCGGAACGCCCTGCTGAAGTCGGCGGGTTGGGCGAAACCCCAGCGGGCCGCGACGACGTGCACGGGGAGGTGTGCCAGCCGTGGATCGGCCAGGTCACGGCGGCACCGCTCCAGGCGCTGCGCCTTGATCCAGGCGGCCACGGTCAGGCCCTGGCGCTGGAAGAGGCGGTGCAGATAACGGGTGGAGATGTGGTGCGCGGCGGCCACGTCGTCGGGCGTGAGGCGGCCGTCGCCGAGGTGCTGAAGGACGTACGCCTGGACGCGCGGGAGGAGCGGCTCAGGGACGGCTTCCGAGTGCCCCGAGTCCAGGAGCGCACCGCTGAGTTCGAGTACGGCCACGCCCAGCCGGCGTTCCTCGGCGGACCGGTAGGGGGTGGCGTCCCGGGCCAGTCCCGTCAGTAACCCGGCGATCAGTGCGCCCAGCCCCTCCCGGCCGCTGAGCGTGCGTGCCACGCACTGCCTCGGATCACCGGGGACGACGGGGAGATGGGCGGTGACGACCGTGTTCCGGGGCGCGGTGAACGCCAGCCGGAACGGCCGGCCCCCGTCCAGCAGCACCAGGTCCCCGCGGCCGGCCCGTGCACTGCGGCCCTCCTGGTCGAGGACGAGCTCACCGGCCAGCAACAGCGCCAGATGGTACGGTCCCGCGCTGCCCCCGGTCAGCGACAGGGCCGGGCAGCGCACCGCGGACACCCGCACCCCGCCCAGCTCCCGTACGCTGCCCGGTCCGCCCAGCTCCCTCGTCCAGCCTTCCGCATCCATCGGTCCCCCCGAGGTGAATGAGTACGCCTGACACCAGAGTTACAAGTCCGCGTAAACATTCGATGGACGTCGCGCCCCCGTCAGAACACGGGCGTGCCGCCCTGCGTCAGCTGCCAGTTGGTGACCGCGAAGTCCTTCGGGTCCAGCGTGGCCTTCGAGGTCACGTAGTCGATCATCAGCTGGCGGATCTCGTTGGTGGAGCTGTAGGCGATGTCCGCGGCGGCGATGTGCGGGTAGCCGGAGCCGCCGTTGGCGCGGTAGTTGTTGACGGCGACGACGAAGACCTGGTCGTCGGTGACCGGAGTGCCGTTGTAGGACAGGTTCTTGATCCGCGAACCCTCCGCCTGCGCGATGTCGATGTCGTACGAGACGCCCGCGGCGGTGTCGTACATGTAGTCCCAGAAGCTGTTGGCGTTGGTGAGGGTCGCGGTGTCGACCTTCGTGCCGGCGGCCACCTGGTAGTAGTACTTCGCCGCGTACTCCAGGTAGTCCTTGAGCTGGGCGCCGGTGAGCTTCTTGCCGTAGAGGGTGTTGTCGTAGATGTAGAGCCCGGCGATGTCCTTGATGGTGACGCTGCCCGCGGGGATGTCGGCGGTGCGGGAGAAGGGCGCGGCGACCGAGATCAACGGGAGGGCGGCGTCGGCGGTCGACAGGCCGGCCTTGACGGTGTCCATCTGGACCTGGTGGATGAAGTCCATGATGGGGACATCCTTCCAGCAGGAGTCCGCCGCGGAGAGGTCCTCGGTGCAGGTGCCGACGGGCGTGTTGACGTACTTCACGACCAGCTCGTGGTCGGCCTCCAGGAGCTTCTTGATCTCCGGGTCCTCGTCGACCGTGTTGGGGTTCAGGGTCTGGGCGGTCTTCTTCGTCACCTTCCACTGCCCGCGCACGAGTTCCAGCTCGAAGTCGAAGACGCTGAGCCGGTAGCCCCAGCAGTACGGCTCGGAGAGGAGGACGTCCTCGCCGGTCTCCTCGTTCTTGACCGTGTACGAGGGCACCTCGACGTGGGTGTGGCCGACGAGGATCGCGTCGATGCCGGGGACCTGCTGGGCGACGAGGTTCGAGGCGTTCTCGACGTAGGGCAGCTCGTCGCCGTACGACGAGGAACCGTCGAGCCCCGAGTGGTCGGTCAGGAAGACGACGTCACAGCCGAGCGCGCGCAGCCGGGGCACGTACTTCTTCGCCTGCTCGACCAGGCCGGGGAAGACCATCTTCCCGCTGACGTTGTCCTTGTCCCACAGGGCGATGCCGGGGTTGGTGAGGCCGAGGATGCCGACCTTGATGTCGGGGGCGCCCGGCACACAGATCCGCTTCACGGTGTACGGCTGGAAGGCGGGCTTCAGCGTCTTCGCGTCCAGGGCGTTGGCGCCCAGCAGCGGGAAGCGGCACTGGCTCTCGAACTTCCTGAGCACCTCGATGCCGTAGTTGAACTCGTGGTTGCCGAGGGCGGCGGCGTCGTAGCGCATGTGGTTCATGGCGACGGCCATCGGGTGCTTCGGCGCGCCCTTGTCGGTGATGGGCTGCACGCGCGCGAAGTAGTACGCCAGGGAGGTGCCCTGGATGATGTCGCCGGCGTCGACAAGCAGTACGTGCTCCTCGCCCTTGGCCGCGCGCTGCTGCTTGATGAGCGTGGCGACCCGGGCGACCCCGACGGAGTTGCCCTTGCTGTCGGAGTAGGCCTTGTCCAGGTAGTAGTCCCAGTCGAAGACGTGGCTGTGCAGGTCGGTGGTGCCGAGGACGGAGAACGACCAGGTGCGGTTCTTCTTCACCGGCTGGTGCTCGGCGGCCTGGGCGGCGGGCGCTCCCGCCGCCCCCGCGACGGCCACGGCCGCACCGGTGACCGCAGACTTCTTCACGAACGCACGACGGTTCAGGGGACTGACGGGCATGGAAGGGCTCCTGGAACGGGGAGGGAGGAGAGAGGGAACTACCCGCGTAGATAGTCCCGCCCCACCGGTTGCGCGCGGAACCAGGAGCAAGCCATGGGCCGGTCAAGGAAGTCCATGACCGGCCCAACAGCCTTCGAGCAAAAGGGATTTACAGGAACGAGTTGATCTCGATCGTCTCGTCCCGGCCCGGGCCCACGCCGATCGCGGAGATCGGGGCGCCGGACATCTCCTCCAGCGCCTTCACGTAGTCCTGGGCGTTCTTCGGCAGGTCGGAGAAGGACTTCGCCTTGGTGATGTCCTCGCTCCAGCCCGGGAGGTACTCGTAGACCGGCTTCGCGTGGTGGAAGTCGGTCTGGGAGTACGGGAGCTCCTCGACGCGGCGGCCGTCGATCTCGTACGCCACACAGACCGGGATCTGCTCCCAGCCGGTGAGGACGTCGAGCTTGGTGAGGAAGAAGTCGGTGAGGCCGTTGACGCGGGTCGCGTACCGGGCGATCACCGCGTCGAACCAGCCGCAGCGACGGTCACGACCGGTGGTGACACCCCGCTCACCGCCGATGCGGCGCAGCGCGTCGCCGTCCTCGTCGAACAGCTCGGTCGGGAACGGGCCCGAGCCGACCCGGGTCGTGTAGGCCTTGAGGATGCCGATGACCCGGCTGATCTTCGTGGGGCCGACGCCCGCACCCGTGCAGGCACCGCCCGCGGTGGGGTTGCTGGAGGTGACGAAGGGGTACGTGCCGTGGTCGATGTCCAGGAGCGTGCCCTGGCCACCCTCGAACAGGACGACCTTGTCCTGCTCCAGGGCCTGGTTGAGCACCAGGACCGTGTCGGCGACGTAGGGCTTGAGCCGGTCCGCGTAGCCCAGCAGCTCCTCGACGACCTGCCCGACCTCTATGGCGCGGCGGTTGAAGACCTTGGTCAGGAGCTGGTTCTTGCCGTCGAGGGCCGCCTCGACCTTCTGGGTCAGGATCGACTCGTCGTACAGGTCCTGGATGCGGATGCCCACGCGGTTGATCTTGTCGGCGTAGGTCGGTCCGATGCCGCGCCCCGTCGTACCGATCTTGCGCTTTCCGAGGAAGCGTTCCGTCACCTTGTCCACGGTGACGTTGTACGGCGTGATGATGTGGGCGTTACCGCTGATCAGGAGCTTGGAGGTGTCGACGCCGCGGTCGTTCAGTCCGTTCAGCTCGGAGAACAGGACCGATGGATCGATGACGACACCGTTGCCGATGACCGGGGTGCACCCCGGCGACAGGATTCCGGAAGGGAGCAGGTGGAGGGCGTACTTCTGATCGCCCACGACTACCGTGTGGCCGGCGTTGTTGCCGCCCTGGTAGCGCACCACATAGTCGACGGATCCACCTAGCAGGTCCGTCGCCTTTCCCTTGCCTTCGTCACCCCACTGAGCACCGAGCAGCACAAGTGCGGGCACGCGCGTACACCCCTTCCGGGCGGGGCATGTCCAAGGTCGGGGGCGTACGCGTACGGTTCCTCCGTCGCGTGCACCACGGCCGTCGTCGGCCGCTGCCCGTCGGACCCGGGTGCCCCGGAATAGACGAAGCCCCTGGCGCAATAGCGCAAGGGGCTCTTGCACAAAGATGCTACCCGAGGAAGCGAGGCATGGCCGAGGTGGCGACTTCCACGACTTCCGATCACCTGCTGGTGGTGATCGACCCGGTCGCCCGGCAGACGGACGGCGAGTCCGTACGAATCGTGAAAGACGTGCTCAGCGCGGGTGCGGCGACGAAGGTGTGCCTGCCGGAGGGACCCGAGGAGTTCGCCCGGGCGCTGGCGCGGCGCGGCTCGCGGCGGCCGGTGGTCGTCGGCGACGACCGTGCGCTGATGCGGGCGGTGGTGCTGCTGCACCGGCAGCGGGAGCTGGCCGAATGTGTGCTGTCGGTGGTGCCGGTGGGGCCGATGCTCGGACTCGCCCACGCCCTCGGCGTGCCGACGGGGGCGGTGGCCGCCGCGCGGGCGGTCCTGGACGGGGCCGAGCGGCGGCTGGACATGCTGGTGGACGACAGCGACGGGGTGGTCCTCGGCGCACTGCGGATACCTGCGCTGGTCGCCCGGGAGGAGCCCGTGGAGGCCGCGCGGCCCTGGCTGCGGACCTGCCAGTCCCTCGTACGGACCCTGGTGCCGGCCCGTCCCGCCCGGGAGACCGCGCCTGTCCTTCCGGGGCCCTCGCGGCTGCGGGTGGAGGTCGACGGGGTCACGCTGGTGGGCCTGGACCAGCCCCTGGAGTCGGTCTCGGTGACCCCCGGCTCCGGCGGCGGCCTGGCCTCGGTGGAGGTGCGCCCACTGTCGGTGGGCGCGGAGGCGTCCCCGCTGCTGGCCACCGGCAGGACGGTGACCGTCACCGGGGCGGATTTCCGGTACCGGGCGGACGCGGGGGTGGCGGGACCGGTACGGAGACGGACCTGGACGGTGCGGGAGGGGGCGTTGGGGTTGGTGTTGCCGGGGCGGTGAGGGGGAGCCTTGTGGTCGGGGCTACCCCGGCAGCGCGTCCGTCTCGTCCTTCAGGTTCACCCCGGTCAGGCCCAGCTGCCGGGCCCTCGTCATCAGCCCCGCCAGCTTTTCCGCCGCCCCCGTGTACGACAGGCCCAGCGGTGGGCGGATGTTGGACAGGCAGTTGCGGTCGGCGTCCGTCGTCACGCCCGGGGTGGGCCGGTATGTCAGATACGCGCCCAGGGAGTCCGCCGCCGACATACCGGGCCGTTCGCCGACCAGGACGACGACCATCGCGGCGCCCATCGCCTGCGCGACGTCGTCGCCGAGGGCCACCCGGGCCTGTTCGGCGAGGACGACGGGAGCGAGGTGCCAGTCCTCGAGGCGGGCCGCCGTCTCCCGCACCACCGCCGCCGCGTGCTCGTGCACCGCCCGGCTGGACAGCCCGTCGGCGACCACGAAGACCGCGTCCCACTCCCCCATGGGCAGATGAGCCCGGTCCGTGGGGTCGAGACGGCGGCCCAGGTCCGGTCGCTGGAGGTAGGTGAGCCGGTCCGGAGCCGAGCTGCGGACCCGTACCGTTGGCGTCCCGGCCAGCCCCGCCGCGATCACGTCGGGCTCGAACGGCGAGTGCACGGCGTCCCGGGCGGCCGCGTGCGCCGCCTGCAGTTCCAGGCGGTGCCGGGTGGGGAGGGCCGAGCCGGCGCGGCCGAGGCCGATGCGGGCCTGGGTGCGCTGCCGCAGCGACGACCACAACTCACTTGTCTGTACGGCCACTTCGCTCATGCCGCCAGTTCCTTCCCGATAGCCGTCAGCGGGTGGGCCGCTCCGGTGGTCTCGCGGATCCCGCCCTTCTCGTCCAGCAGCCCGATCGAGTCGAGCCAGGTCTCGAACTCCGGTGCCGGGCGCAGGCCCAGGACCTCCCGGAGGTACAGGGCGTCGTGGTACGAGGCGGACTGGTAGTTGAGCATGATGTCGTCGCCGCCCGGTGTGCAGATCACGAAGGACGCGCCGGCCACGCCGAGCATCGTGAGCATCGTGGCGATGTCGTCGTCGTCCGCGTCGGCGTGGTTGGTGTAGCAGATGTCCAGCCCCATGGGCAGGCCGAGGAGCTTGCCGCAGAAGTGGTCCTCCAGGGCGGCGCGCAGGATCTGCCGGCCGTCGTAGAGGTACTCCGGGCCGATGAAGCCGACGACCGTGTTCACGAGCAGCGGGTCGTAGCGCCGCGCCACCGCGTACGCCCGGGCCTCCACCGTCTGCTGGTCCACCCCGTGGTGCGCGCCCGCCGACAGGGCGCTGCCCTGCCCGGTCTCGAAGTACATGACGTTTTGGCCGACCGTGCCCCGCTCCAGGGCGAGCGCGGCCTCGTACGCCTCGTCGAGCAGCCCCAGCGTCACCCCGAAGGACGCGTTCGCCGCCTGGGTCCCCGCGATCGACTGGAAGACCAGGTCCACCGGGGCGCCCCGGGACATCAGGTCCACGCTCGTCGTGACATGGCACAGCACACAGGACTGGGTGGGGATCGCGTACCTCTGGATCACCCCGTCGAGCAGTTCCAGCAGGTCCCGTACGGCCTTGGGGCTGTCGGTCGCCGGGTTGATGCCGATCACCGCGTCGCCGGAGCCCAGCAGCAGTCCGTCGAGGAGGGCCGCCGCCACGCCCGCCGGGTCGTCGGTCGGGTGGTTGGGCTGGAGCCGGGTCGCCAGCCGTCCCGGCAGCCCGATCGTCGAGCGGAACGCGGTGACCACCCGCACCTTGCGGGCCACCGCGACCAGGTCCGCGTTGCCCATCAGCTTGGAGACCGCGGCGACCATCTCGGGCGTGAGCCCGGGCGCGAGGGCGGCCAGCGCCCCCGCGTCGGCTCCGGGAGACAGCAGCCACTCCCGGAACTCGCCCACCGTCAGCCCCGCCACCGGCGCGAAGGCGGCCGCGTCGTGCGTGTCGAGGATCAGCCGTGTCACGTCGTCCGTCTCGTACGGGATCAGCGGCTCGGCCAGGAACTCCGTGAGCGGCACGTCCGCCAGCGCCCAGCGCGCGGCCACCCGCTCCTGTTCGGAAGTGGCCGCGAGTCCCGCGAGCCGGTCGCCGGAGCGTTCGGGACTCGCGGAGGCGAGCAGACGGGCGAGGGTGTCGAAGCGGTGGTGTCGACCGCCGAGAACGGACGTGTAGCTCATGCCGACGACGCTACGAGCCGCGTGTTGCCGTCAGATTTCTAAAGGTCTGGTTGACAAACATTTAACGCCCCGAGACCCTTGCTCGACTTATTCGGTCTACAGAGTTCCGGTTCGGCACGTAGTGGACGGACAAGGAGAGGGGCCACCCGATGGCAGTGGACGAGGGAGTCGCCCCGGCGGCGAAGACGGACGAGGAAGGCACGGTTCACCGGCTGAAGCCCAACGCCATCGGCCTGCTCGGCGTGGTCTTCATGGCCGTGGCGACCGCCGCGCCGATCACCGCGATGACCGGCAACGTGCCCTTCATGGTGTCGGCGGGCAACGGCATCGGCGCGCCCGCGAGCTACCTCGTCGCAATGGTCGTCCTGGCAATCTTTTCCGTCGGCTTCACCTCAATGGCGAAGCACATCACCTCGACCGGCGCCTTCTACGGCTTCATCTCCTACGGCCTCGGCCGCACGGCGGGCCTCGCGTCGGGGCTGCTCGCCACCTTCGCGTACGTCGTCTTCGAGCCGGCGCTCATCGGCATCTTCTCGACGTTCGCGACGGGCACGCTGAAGGACCAGACCGGGGTGCACATCCCCTGGTGGGCGTTCGCGGTCCTGATGCTCGCGGTCAACGCGACGGGCACCTGGTTCGGTGTCTCGGTCGCCGAGAAGCTCCTCGTCGTACTCCTGGCCACCGAGGTGACGATCCTCGCCGCGATGGCGGTCTCGGTCGCCTTCCACGGCGGCGGCCCGGACGGCTTCAGTCTCGACCCGGTCAACCCGGTCAACGCCTTCAAGGGCACGTCCGCCGGCCTCGGCCTCTTCTTCGCCTTCTGGTCCTGGGTCGGCTTCGAGTCGACGGCGATGTACGGCGAGGAGTCCCGCAACCCGAAGAAGATCATCCCCAAGGCGACGATGATCTCCGTCCTGGGCGTCGGCGTCTTCTACGTCTTCGTCTCGTGGATGGCCATCTCGGGCACCGGCGAGTCCAAGGCCGTCGACGTCGCCACCGCCAACCCCCTGCAGCTCTTCTTCGGCCCGACCGAGCAGTACGTCGGCCACTGGGCGGTCGACGTCATGCAGTGGCTGATGATCACCGGCTCGCTGGCCTGCGGCATGGCCTTCCACAACTGCGCCGCCCGTTACATGTACGCGCTGGGCCGCGAGGGCGTCCTGCCCTCGCTGAAGCACACGGTCGGCCGCACCCACCCCCGGCACGGCTCTCCGCACGTCGCGGGCCTGGTGCAGACGATCGTCACCGCCGTACTCCTGCTGGCGTTCTGGGCGGCCGGCAAGGACCCGTACAGCGGCACCTACGTCCTGCTCGCCATCCTCGGCACCATGGCGATCCTGATCGTGCAGGCCGTGTGCTCCTTCGCGGTGCTGGCGTACTTCCGCACGCACCACCCGGAGAGCCGCCACTGGTTCCGGACCCTCACGGCCCCGCTGGTCGGCGGCATCGCGATGCTCGCCGTGGTCGTCCTGCTGATCTCCAACATGGGCGCGGCGGCCGGCACGGAGTCCGGTTCGCTGGTGCTGAAGGCCACGCCGTGGCTGGTGGCTGCCGTCGCGGCGCTGGGCATCGGGTACGCGCAGTACCTGAAGCGTCGGTCGCCCGAGCGGTATCTGCTGCTGGGGCGGACGGTGCTGGAGGAGACGAAGGAACGCTAGGTCCCGAACAGCTTCTCGCGGTGCACCCGCCACCGCTCCATCATGGCCGCGACCTCGCCCTCGACGAACTCGAAGAAGGCGAGCGTCTCGGCCATGCGGCGTCCTGCCGGGGTGTCGGCGCCGAGACTGCTCACACCCTCACGCAGCGCGCCCTCCCACCGCTTGATGAGGGCCTCGCGGTTGGTCAGGGCCTCGTACCACTGGTCGCCGTGCACCCGGTAGCGCTCCCGGCGTGAACCGGGCTCCCGCTCCCGCGAGACCATGTGCGTCTGCGCGAGATAGCGCACCGCCCCGGAGACCGCGGCCGGGCTGATCCGCAGTTGCTCCCCCAGTTCGGCCGCGGTCATCGTGCCCGCGTCGGAGGACAGGAGAGCGGCGAAGACCCGGGCCGGCATGCGCTGCATCCCGGCCTCGACGAGCTGGGCCGCGAAACTCTCCACGAAGTTCGAGACCGCCTCCGGGTCGCGCCGCGCCGCATCCGTCATGGTCACCACCCTAACGGGGCTTTATACGCTTCCTTAACTTCACAAAATTCTGAAGTAAGCGTACGTTCTGAAGAATGACGAAGGCAATCACCGTCTCCGGGCTCCACAAGTCGTTCGGCGGCACCCAGGCCCTCGACGGCCTCGACCTGGAGGTCACCACCGGCGAGGTGCACGGCTTCCTCGGACCCAACGGCGCCGGCAAGTCCACCACCCTCCGCGTCCTGCTCGGCCTGCTGCGCGCCGACTCCGGCGCCGCGCAGGTGCTCGGCCGCGACCCGTGGGCCGACGCGGTCGAGGTGCACCGCCGGATCGCCTACGTCCCCGGGGACGTGACGCTGTGGCGCAACCTCTCCGGCGGCGAGGTCATCGACCTCTACGGCCGGCTGCGCGGGGGCCTCGACGCCGGGAGGCGCGCCACCCTGATCGAACGCTTCGAGCTGGACCCCACCAAGAAGGGCCGCACCTACTCGAAGGGCAACCGCCAGAAGGTCGCCCTGGTCGCCGCGTTCGCCTCGGACGTGGACCTGCTGATCCTGGACGAGCCGACCTCGGGACTGGACCCCCTGATGGAGGAGGTCTTCCAGCGCTGTGTCGAGGAGGAGCGCGAGCGCGGCCGTACGGTCCTGCTGTCGTCCCACATCCTCAGCGAGGTCGAGGAGTTGTGCGACCGGGTGAGCATCATCCGGCGCGGCCGCACGGTCGAGACGGGCTCCCTCGCCGACCTGCGCCACCTGACCCGCACCAGCGTCACGGCCGAACTCGCGGGCACCCCCAACGGGTTGGCACATCTGCCGGGCGTCCACGACCTCGACGTCCAGGGCCACCGGGTCCGGCTGCAGGTGGACACGGACGGACTCGACGCGGTGCTACGGCAGTTGAGCGAGTCAGGAGTGCGCTCGCTGACGTCGACACCACCGACGCTGGAGGAACTGTTCCTGCGGCACTACCAGAACGAGGGGGCGACGTCATGACCTCCCTCGTCGGCACGGGCGTCCTGCTCCGTTTCAACCTGCGCCGCGACCGGCTGATGATCCCGGTGTGGGTGGCGGTGAACACCCTGATGGTCCTGTCCATGCCGAACACCCTCAAGGGCCTGTACGGCACCCAGGCCGAGCGCGCCGACCTGCTGGACCAGGTGGCCACCAACGCCTCCTTGCGCGCGCTGATCGGCCCCGTCTTCGACGACTCCCTCGGCGCCCTCACCGCCTGGCGCGTCGGCGTCTACGCGGGAGCGCTCGCCGCGGTCACCGGACTCCTGGTCGTCGTACGCCACACCCGTGACGAGGAGGAGACCGGCCGGCAGGAGCTGCTCTCCTCGGGCGTGGTGGGCCGGCGGGCCTCGCTGACGGCGGCGCTGCTGGCTGCGGCCGTGGCCGGCGGTGTGCTGGCCCTGCTGGTGACGGCGGGTCTGGCGGGCCAGGGAGTGGTGGGCGCGCTGGCGTTCGGCCTGGGGCTTGCCGCCGTGGGCATGCTCTTCGCCACGACGGCCGCGATCGTCGCGCAGCTGACGGAGAGCGCGCGGCTGGCGCGGGGCCTGACGGCAGGAGTGCTGGGCGTGGCCTTCGTGCTGAGGGCGTCGGGGGACTCGGCGTCCACTGGGGGCACCTCCCAGGCTTTCGGCTCTGGGGGAGGGTCGTCCGTCCTGACCTGGCTGTCGCCGCTCGGTTGGCTGTCGCAGTTGCGCCCCTTCGCCGCGGAACGCTGGTGGGTGCTGCTGCTGTTCGCGGCGGCGATCGCAGGCCAGGGGGCGCTGGCCTACGTACTGGCGGGCCGCAGGGACGTGGGCATGAGCTTCGTGCCGACGCGCCCGGGACCCCCTGTCGGCCGCCTGGGCACGGCGGGCGCCCTGGCCTGGCGGCTGCAGCGGGGCGCCGTGCTCGGCTGGTCGCTCGGCTTCTTCCTGGCCGGGGTGGTCTACGGCGGTCTGACGGACGGCGTGGCCGACCTGGTGGGCGACAACGAGAGGGCCCGCGAGATCTTCGAGCGGATGGGCGGACACTCCGGGATCACGGACGCCTTCCTCGCCTCGATGACCGGGATGCTGGGGCTGGTGGCCGCGCTGTACATCGTCGCGTCGGTGCTGCGGCTGCACGGCGAGGAGACGTCGATGCGGGCGGAACCGGTGCTGGCGAACGCGGTGGGCCGCCTGCGATGGGCGTCGGGCCATCTGGTGATCGCCTTCGGAGGCTCTGCGCTCATCATGCTGCTCGCTGGTCTCGGCTTCGCCGTGGGCTACGGCAAGCAGGTCGGCCCCGTCCTGGGCGCGTGCCTGGTGCAGGTGGCCGCGGTGTGGGTGGTCGGCGGACTGGCGGTCCTGCTGTACGGCCTGGCCCCGCGCGTCGCTCCCCTGGCCTGGGGAGTCGCCGGGGCGGTGCTGCTGATCGGCTGGGTCGGCCCGGCCCTCGACGTCCCGCAGGTGGTGCTGGACCTCTCCCCCTTCGGCCACCTGCCGAAGCTGCCGGGCGGGGACATGGAGTGGGGCCCGGTGCTGGTCCTGCTCGCGCTCGCGGCGGTCCTGGTGACCGGGGGCTTGGCGGGGTTGCGGCGCCGGGATCTGACGACCTGAACCGCAGGCCGGGAACGCTCGTCCCTTCAGACATGAAACGGCATGTGGACGGAGTGACCTGCGGGGGCTGTGCGCTGTCGGCGGCGGGGGCGACCGCGGCCCCGCTGCTGTGGCTGACCATGCCCCGCACCCAGCGCCACCTGGGCGGCGGCTTCGAGAACGAGGGCATGGACTTGACAGTCCTTTTCACGGAGTTGCCGTTCGTGGTGGTGGGGGGAGCGTTTCTGCCGCTCCTGGTCCTCACCCTGCTGGTACGGCTGGTGGGCCGGCGTCGGTCCGGGCCGCAGTGCGTCCGGATCAGGCCACCGTGAAGTCGGCCGCCTTGGTGTCGAGGGTCGTGTCGCCGTCCTTGGCGGTGACCAGGACGGCCACGTGCCACAGGCCCCGCGGGGAACCGTCGGCATCAGCGCGGGTGACGGGGACCTTGTAGGTGCACCGCTCGCTGTCCCCACCCGAGGGCTTGCAGACGGCCGACTCGACGGCGGCCATGTCCTTGGCCGTGAGCCCCTTCTTCGCGAAGGACGAGTTCGCCGGCCAGGCCAGCACCTTCACGCTCTTGACCTCGGAGGACGCCGTGACGTCGGTCGTGAAGGTCAACGAGCCGTCGCGGTCGGCGGCGGGAGCGGTGTAGCGGGCCGTGCTGTGCGCCAGCGCCGGCGACTGGTCCCCTGCGTAGGCGAGGGCGAAGGCACCGGCACCACCGAGGACGACGACACCGGCGGCAACAGACAGAACGATACGACGCGACATGAGAAATTCTCCTGCGAGGCTCAGTTGGATCCCAGTCGGCGCTCTTGGCGGCGCCGTGCGTCCAATACTGGCCGCGCGGCGAGCGCCGGGTATGAGCATGCGTACTCAACTGGAGCCTGAGTAACGGCCGTTGCGTCCTTGCACATACCTACGGGACGGTGTGGACGCGCAACCCCTCCAGCCCCCGGATCACGAAGTTCGGCTTGCGCTCCGGGTCCGCCGCCAGGGCGAGCGTCGGGGCCTTCTCCAGTACGGCCGTCATGGAGGCGGCCAGTTCGATACGGGCCAGGGGGGCGCCGATGCAGTAGTGGATGCCGGCGCTGAAGGAGATGTGCGGGTTGTCCGTGCGGGTGAGGTCAAGGCGCTCGGGGTTCTGGAACACCTCGGGGTCATGGTTGGCCGAGCCGAAGAGCAGGGCGATCTCGGCACCGCGCGGGATGGTCGTGCCGTCGATCTCGATGTCGTCCAGGACCCAGCGTTCGAAGAGCTGGAGGGGGGTGTCGTAGCGCATGAGCTCTTCGACGGCCTGGGGCACCAGGGAGTGGTCCGCGCGCACTGCGGCGAGCTGCTCCGGGTTGCGGAAGAGGGCGTACCAGCCGTTGACCGTGGAGTTCACGGTGGCTTCGTGACCGGCGTTGAGCAGCAGTACGGCCGTGGAGATCATCTCCTGCTCGGTGAGCCGCTCGCCCTCGTCGTGGGCGGCGATGAGCCCGGAGATGAGGTCGTCGCCGGGCTGCTTGCGCCGCTCGGCGATGAGTTCGCGGAGGTAGTCGGAGAACTCGACGGAGGCCCGCACCGCCCTTTCGGCCACGTCCTGCGGCGGGTTGAGCTCGTACATCCCGCAGATGTCGGCCGACCAGGGCCGCAGGGGCGCCCGGTCCTTCTCGGGGATCCCGAGCATCTCGGCGATCACCGCGACGGGGAGCGGCTCGGCGACATCGGTGAGCAGATCACCGCCGCCCTCCGCGACGAGCCGGTCCACCAGCTCACCGGCCAGCCTGGTCACATACGGCCTCAGCTGCTCGACCGTGCGTGGCGTGAACGCCTTCGACACCAGGCGCCGGATCCGGGTGTGGTCCGGAGGCTCCAGGTCGAGCATCCCGTGGTCGTTGAGCGTGTGGAACGGCTCGTGCGCGGCGGGCGGCGCGGTCCGCCCGAAGTCCTCGTGCGAGAACCGGTGCTGATACGTCCGCCCGAGCCTGCGGTCCCTGAGCAGCGCGGACACGTCCGCGTGGTGCGGGACGAGCCACTGGTTCGTGGGCTCGAAGTACTGCACACGGCCGTGGGCGCGGAGCTCGGCGTAAGCGGGGTAGGGGTCGGCGAGAAACGCCGGGTCCCAGGGATCGAAGGCTGCCATGCGGGGACGCTAGCCCGGGAGGCGACCTTCTGACCAGGGGTGTTCTTTCAGGTGGTCGATGAGGGCGGTGAAGGCGGGCGCCGGGAAGGAGAGGGTGGCCCGGGCGGGGGCCTTGGAGTCGCGGACGGCTATGCGGGGGCCCGCCTCCGCGATCTCGACGCAGGTGTCGCCCTCGCCGCCATCGGAGTACGTGGACTTACGCCAGTTCATCAGAGTTCCTTCGCCATGCGGTGGATGAAGTCGCGCGACGCGATCGGGTCCAGCGACGCGCTCTCGATCCTACGAATCAGCGCCCGCATTCGATCCAGCTGGATTTCGGCATCGATGAACGCGACGCCGGTGGGCGAGTCTCGCATGCCGGTGTCCAGCCGGGACACGGGACCTCCGGCATACATCATCGATGCCCCGGAACCGGCAAACCCGTCCTGATCAGTGGGGATGACGCGCACGGTGGCGCAGCCCCGCTCGACCATGGCCAGGATCTGCCGGAGTTGGGCACGCGACGACTCACGGTCCGCGACTCGAAGACGTAGCGCCATCTCATGGACGATCGCCTCGTAGGGAGTGGGGTTGTCTCCCTCGATGACCGCACGGCGCCTCATCCGGTACTCCACCTTCATGTCCACCTGGCTGTCGTGCAGCCCGGGGTTCATATAGGCGAATACGGCACGGGCGTAGTCCGGCGTCTGAAGCAGCCCGGGGACACGGGTGATGACGATGTCTCGCAGGTACGTCGCATGGTGCTCCACCTCTGCCACGTCCAGGTTCACCTGTGGCAGGACGTCCCGGTACTCCTCCCACCAGCCACGCGTGCGATCGGTCGCCATCGCCACCAGCGCCTCGACCAACGCGTCGTCCGTACAGGCGTAGTTGGAGGCGAGCCGGCGCACGCGCTTGGCGCTCACACCGACGGTGCCGGACTCGATCTGACTCATCTGGACGGAGTCGGCCTCCAGCAGCTCCGCCGCCTCCCGAGCCGTCAAGCCCGTCGCCTCGCGCAGTTTTCGCAGCTCAGCACCCAGTCTCACGCGCCGGGCCGTGAGATGCCTCTTCGGCGGCAACCGGTGCCTCCTCACTCCAACTCCCCCGCGAACGTCCCTCGTTCGAGCGTCAGAATACGGCAACGGCTTGCAATTTCCTAAGTATAGGAAATACCGTCGGTGACGCGACGCACACGCTGCGGAACCCCGGGGTACCGGAAGCGCACCGCCCCGCCCTGCCATGACGGGTGCGACACAGCCACCGCCCGACTCCCGCAACCCCCCACCACCCGAACGGAGTTGCCGCATGCCCGAGCCCTGGGAGTACGTGCTCCACATCCCCAACGACCCCCGAGCCGTCACCGTCAGCCGCCGCACACTCCGTCTGATCCTCACGATGCACGGCCTGATCACCCTGGTCGACACCGCAGAGCTCCTCGCCACCGAGCTGATCTCCAACGCCGTGCTGCACACCAAGGGCCCCGCCGCCCTACGCGTGCGCTGGTCGCCGCCGGGAACGCTCCGCCTCGGCGCGTGGGACGCGGACCCCGAGCCACCCGAGCCACCGAAACCGCTGCACCACCTCACCGACGCCGAGAACGGCCGCGGCCTCGCCCTGGTCCGCGCCTGCGCTGACGTATGGGGCTGGCAGCCCCTGTCCAGAAACGGCAACCGCGGCAAGTACGTGTGGTGCGAACTGGCCGCGGCATAAGTCCTCGCATGGCATGTCCATGCACCAGGATGTGTGCATGACGCAAAACAGCCGTGCTCTGCTCTCTCTCCTCCTGCTGCCGATCCTGCTCACAGGATGCGACGCGGACAAGGAGGACGGCACGGCACGGACAGCCGCCGGTCTCGACGCCGCCGCCAAGACCTGGGGCGTCGAACCGGAACTCGTCTATGTCACCGAGGTCTCCGGCTACACCGTCTTCCAGGCGTCGGTCGGCGAGTACGACGGCGAGTTCGTCGCCGCCTATCGGTCCAAGGATCGCGCCACCCGGTTCGGCCTCTTCGTGGATCAGGGCACGCTGACAGCCGAGAACTGCTCCGAGCAGCCGCTGGGCGAGGTGACGGCCAAGCGGGTCAGTTGTGAGCGCGACGGCGACGCCTGGTACCGCAAGGCGGGCGCTTCCCACGAATACGCGATACCCCGCGACGGCGTGGTGATCCGGCTCATCGCCGACACGGAAAAGGTCGACCGCGTCGTCCTTCGCGAGGCGGCCGAGGCGGTCCACCGCCCGGACGACGCCGAACTGGCCGCGCTCTTGCCGGCCACGAACGGCGCGGGCATCTGAACAGCTCCGCTGTCACCTCGCCCGGCGGTCCCCGCTGAGCCGGGTTGACCCTCGACCTTGTGCAGGGCCCAGAGTTCAGGGCGTGGAGAACGACATGCGCAGCATTGGCGAGATGGCTCGCGACAGCGGACTGGGCGTGAGCGCCCTGCGGTTCTACGACCGTGCCGGTGTGCTCGTGCCCGCCTGGGTGGATCCGGTGAGCGGTTATCGCTGGTACGAACCCGGGCAACTCGAAGAGGCCCGGCTACTGGCCCGCGTGCGCCGGGCCGGGATGCCGCTGGCGGACATCCGGCTGGTGCTGGCCAGTTGGTCCGGCACGGACACCGATCTGGTCCGGAAACTGCTCACGGCGCACCTGCGCCGCCTGGAGCTGGGGCTGTCCGACGCCCGCAGCGAGTTCTCCGCACTCCGAGCCCTACTCGATCAACGGGAGAACCTCATGACTTCGCTCCGTGTCGCCACCGTCCGGCTGACCATCGCGGCGCCCGAGCTGGCGGCCGCACTGGACACCGTCCGTTTCGCGGCGAGCACCGACCCGGAACTGCCGATGCTCGGCGGGGTCCTGTTCGACATCGAGGGCGAGAACCTCCACGTCGTGGCCACCGACCGGTACCGCCTGGCCGTCGCGAGGGCCGCCGTCGACGGGCACGACGGAGGCCGGGTGCAGGTCATCGTGCCCACCCCGCTCGCCGACGCGATGCGGGCGCTGCTGCACGGCGGGGAACCTGTCCGGCTCTCGCTCGACGGTGACCGCGTGACACTGGAGGCCGGGGACAGGCAGGCCGCCGGCCGGTGTCTCGACCACGACTTCCCCGACTACCGGCGTCTCCTCCCCCAGACCGGTGACCGCCGCGCCCTCGTCGAGGTCGCGGACTTCCGGAAGGCCCTGGAGACGGGTCCGGTCCGCAGCGACGAGACCGGAACGCATGACCTCAGCGTGCTCAGGGTGGAGAAGGACGGCACGGTGACCCTCTGCCCCGATGGCGACGACGGCGCCAACCGCGATCATGACCGCGTCGCGGTCAACCGCGAGTTCCTGCTGGACGCGCTGGCCGCCGGGGCCCGGGACCGTCTGGTCCTGGAGCTCACAGCCCCCACGGCGCCGATCGCGATCCGCCGCCCCGACGACGAGGGTGGCTTCTCGATCCTGATGCCGGTCCGCTTGGAGGACTGACGCCACGCCACGTCGCCAAGAGGACCGCACACCCCCTACCCCGGCGTCACCAGCCGCGCCTCGTACGCGAACACCGCCGCCTGTGTACGGTCCCTGAGGCCCAGCTTCACGAGGATGCGGCTGACGTGGGTCTTGATCGTCGACTCGGCGACCATCAGCCGCTCGGCCATCTCCGAGTTCGACAGGCCCTGCGCGATCAGGATCAGGACCTCCGTCTCACGGTCGGTGAGGTCGCCGTAGGCCGAGTGCGCGGAGGTCATGAGGCGGGGGGACTCGGAGAGTTTGGAGAACTCCGTGATCAGGCGTTTGGTGACCGAGGGCGCGAGGAGAGCCTCGCCGGAGGCCACCACCCTTACCCCCTCGGCGAGTTGACGGGCCGAGGCGTCCTTGAGGAGGAAGCCCGAGGCTCCAGCGCGCAGGGCCTGGTAGACGTACTCGTCGAGGTCGAAGGTCGTCAGGACCAGGACCTTCGCCGTGCCGTCCGCCGCCACGATCTCCCTGGTCGCCTCGATGCCGTTCAGCTCCGGCATCCGGATGTCCATCAGGACCACGTCCGGGGCGAGTTCACGGACCCGGTCGACCGCCTCGCGGCCGTTGACGGCCTCGCCGACCACCTCGATGCCCGGCATCGCGTTCAGCAGCACCGAGAAGCCCTCGCGGACCATCATCTGGTCGTCCGCGACCAGGACCCGGATCGTCATGCGTCACCCTCGTCCCTGAGCGGCACCGGGAGGAACACCGCCACCTCGTACCCTCCCTCGTCCGTGGCACCCGCCGTCATCTCGCCGTTCAGCATGGAGACCCGCTCCCGCATGCCGGTGAGGCCGTGGCCCGCTCCGGGCGAGGGCTTCAGCAGCGACAGCTCGGGCCGCGGGCCGTTGACTATGCGCAGGCCCAGGCCGCCCAGGACGTATCCGATCTCGACCCGTGCGCTCGCCCCCGGGGCGTGACGCAGGGTGTTGCTCAGCGCCTCCTGGACGATCCGGTACGCCGACAGCTCGACGCCCTGCGGGAGTTCGCGCACCGCCCCGGTGACCGCCTTGTCGACGCTCAGCCCCGCCTCCCGCACATTGTCGAGCAGGGCGTCCAGGTCGGCGAGGGTGGGCTGCGGGGCGTCCGGTGCTTCGTAGTCCTCGGCGCGGACCACTCCGAGGACCCGGCGCAGCTCGGTCAGGGCCGCCACCGCGTTCTCCCGGATGGTGGCGAACGCCTTCTCCAGCTCCGGGGGCGGGTTCTCCACCCGGTAGGGCGCGGCCTCCGCCTGGATGGCGACGACCGACATGTGGTGGGCGACCACGTCGTGCAGCTCGCGGGCGATGGTCGTGCGCTCCTCGAGGAGCGTGCGGCGGGATCGCTCGTGCGCGGTCACCGTCTGCTGGGCGGTCACCGTCTCCTGGGCGTCACGGCGTATGTGCCAGACGCTGACGGCGAGCAGGGACAAGGCGGAGATGAACAGCAGCTCCATGGTGTTGGAACGGTAGTAGTGCGGGCCGCCCAGTCCGCCTTCCCAGATCAGGCTGTACCCCCCGGTCAGCAGCCACATCCACACCGCCGTGCGCGGCCGGGTGCGTATCGCCACGACCGTGAGCACCACGAGGTGGCAGGCGAAGCTGCCGGCCATCCACGGCCACTCGTCGGACGCGCCGTTCAACATCTGGTAGGTGATCGCGGTCCCGCCGAGCGACAGCCAGAACGCGAGCACCGGCCGCACCATGGTCAGCAGGATCGGGACAAGGGCGAGCACACCGGCGAAGAGGTTGGTGACCGCGCCGTACCCCCAGTTGTCCGAGGCGATGAGCATCGCGATCAGGCCGACCGCGGTGATCAGCGCGTGGGGCGTCCAGACCGCGTATTCGCGAAGCCGGCCGGACAGGCGGCGGGAGAGCCCCTTGTCGACGCGCATGGGAGGGAGCGGGTGGTAGGCGAAGGCCTGACTGATCAGGTCGTGCCGCAGGCCGCGCAGGGCGTCCACAGCGGCTCTGAACTCCGGGCTGCGGAACTTGTACGCGTCGTACCCGCCGCTGCCGCCGTGCGGAGGTGTCATGTGCGTCTCGGTCGTATCGGTCACGTTCAGAACGGTAGGCGGGGGCGGGGGTCACCGTCGTCACCAGCGAGACGGGTCCTTCGGTATCCCTCTCAGGTACTACGGGTACCGGAGGGCGGCTGATCAGTAACCCGACGGCCGCACCAGCCCCGACTCGTACGCGAACACCGCCGCCTGCGTACGGTCCCTGAGGCCCAGCTTCACCAGGATGCGTCCCACGTGGGTCTTCACCGTCTGCTCGGCCACCACGAGCCGGTCGGCGATCTCCGCGTTCGACAGGCCCTGCGCGATCAGGGCAAGGACTTCCGTCTCCCGCTCGGTCAGCTCGCCGACCCGGCTCTTGAGCGGGGAGCGGGGCCGGTTGTCGAGGCGGGAGAACTCGGCGAGCAGCCGCCGGGTGATGCCGGGCGCGAGCAGCGCGTCCCCGGCCGCCACCACCCGCACGGCCTCGGCGAGCTGCTCCGCGGAGGCGTCCTTCAGCAGGAACCCGGACGCGCCGGCCCGCAGCGCCTCGTACACGTACTCGTCGAGGTCGAAGGTGGTCAGCACCAGGACCCTGATCTCCGGGCGCTCACCCGTGATGCGGCGGGTGGCCTCGATGCCGCCCAGCTCGGGCATCCGGATGTCCATCAGGACGACGTCCGGGACGAGTTCGGCGACCTTGGCGATCGCGTCGAGGCCGTCGACCGCCTGCCCGATCACCTCGATGCCGGGCTGGGCGCCCAGCAGCACGCTGAAGCCCTGCCGGACCATCTGCTGGTCGTCGGCGATCAGTACGCGGATGCTGCCGCTCGTGCCGCTCGTCATGCGGTGTCGTCCTTCGGGTCGGTGAGCTGACCGGGCGCGCCCGGGGGTGCCGTCGGAAGATACGCGGCCACCTCGTAGCCGCCGTCGGGGCGGGGGCCGGCGCGCAGGGTGCCGCCGAGCATCGCGGCCCGCTCCCGCATGCCGAGCAGGCCGTGCCCCGCGCCCGGGGAGGACGGCACGCTGCGGGTGGGCCGTGAGTTGACGACCCGTACGTCCACGCCGTGCACGTAGTGGACGAGCGAGACGGAGGCGGTCGCGCCGGGCGCGTGACGCAGGACGTTGCTCAGCGCCTCCTGCACGATCCGGTACGCCGACAGGTCCACGCCGGGCGGCAGCGGCCTCCGGACACCTCGCACGTCGACCTCGACGGCCGTTCCGGCCGCCCGGGTGTTCTCCACCAGCGCGTCGAGCCGGTCGAGGGTGGGCTGCGGGGCGTGCGGCGCGGTGCCGGTGGCAGGGTCGGCGGGCCGCTCCGGCGTCTCGGGGTGCTCGGCCCGCAGCACGCCCAGGACCCGGCGCAGTTCGGTCAGCGCCTCCAGCGCGTTCTGCCGGATGCCGTCGAGGTTCTCCCGGAGCTCTTCGGACGGGTTCTCGACGAGGTGCGGGGCGACCTGTGCCTGGATCGAGATGACGGACATGTGGTGGGCGACGACGTCGTGCAGTTCGCGCGCGATACGGCTGCGCTCCTCCAGCAGGGTGCGGCGGGCCCGCTCCTCGGCGGTGAGGGTGGTCTGCTCGACGAGCGCCTTGCTCGCCTCTCGGCGCCCGCGCAGGGCGGTGCCCAGCACCACCACCACGGTGAACAGGGTGACTGCGAGCACCCCGGTCGGCTGGAAGTCGGCCGCACCCAGCACGCCCTCGATGAGGTAGGTGAGAAGCAGGGTCACCGCCAGCGCCTCGACGGCCACGCGCATGGGCACCCTGAGGGCGAGCAGCAGCAACACGGCCATGTGCCCGATGAGTCCGGCGGTGCTCCAGGGCCAGGTGAAGTCGTGCGCGCCGCCGGCCAGCAGCTGACGGCGGACCTCGATGGCGCCGACCACCATGGCGATGGTCGAGAACCACCACGCCGGGAGCGGCCGCCACAGCGCCAACACGACGACGGCCCCCTGTGCGAGACCGATCGCGAAGGCGAGCGTGAGCCCCACCCCGCCGTTGTCCGAGAGTTGCGCCACGGCGCCGACCGTGACCCCGAAGGCCACCATGCACATCACCGCGTGCGGCAGCCACCGCAGCCACACCGACGGGGGCAGCGGATCGACCCGCAGCGTGCACAGGTCCTCGCGCAGCACATGCAGCCAGCGCCGCATGCGGCCGACCACCAGCTGCCGGCTCCCCGTCTCCGTCACGCCGACCACCCTAGGCACGACGCGCCTCCTCCGCTGCGGCCGGCTCCGTACGGCGGTGGACACGGATCACCCGTGACGGCCGGCCGCCGACCCTGCGCGGCCCCTGCTCGAAGGACCGGAAGGCCGACCAACACACCGCCAGGGCGAGGACGAAGACCGGGAGCCAGGCCAGCCGGGCCGCCACCCAGCCCAGTCCGTCGGGGACGGTGTGCAGGCCGGGCAGCCGGCCCGCGGCGAGGCCGGTGGCCGTGGTGGCCATCAGCGCCGTCTGATGCCACAGGAAGATCGTCATCGCGGAGAGGTTGACCAGCGCCACCGCCGCCCAGGCCGCAGGGCGTCGCATACCCCTGCGCAACCGGTCGCGCAGCAGCAGGGCGAGGCCGCACTGCGCCAGTCCGAAGGTGACGGCGGCCAGCGTCGGCGGGTTCAGGTTGGAGACGGAGGCACCCGGCACCCCGACCATCGACGCCGGATACCCCGCCCCGGCGACGAGCACCGCGGTCACCACCGCACCGCCCCCGAACAGCAGCCATCCGGCGCGCCGCCCCTCCAGCTCGCCCCGCGTCCACGCGGCGCCCACGGTGTACGGCACCAGCCAGCCCGCCGCCAGGTTGACCCAGCCGAGCCAGTCGGGGCCGCCGAGCCCGAAGCGCACGATGTCCACGTGCAGGACGACGACCAGCGGCCACAGCGGGTGGAGCCGCAGCAGCAGCGGGGTCGCGGCCGTCAGCGCGCTGAAGACCAGGAGGAACCACATCGGGGACAGGGCGAGTTTGACCAGCGTGCGGACCGTCTCGAACTGAGCTCCCGTCAGCAGCAGGGCCGTCGCCACCACCGTCCACAGGGCGAGGACGACGGCCACCGGCTTGAAGAGCCGCGACAGACGGCTCGTCAGCCACTGTCCGTACGTCGTCCCGCGGGCGCGTGCCGAGGTGTAGCCGCGTGTCGCCACATGGCCGCCCACCAGGAAGAACACGGCCAGGGTCTGGAAGGCCCAGGAGATCGGGGCCAGCCAGGGCATGTGCTGCAGCGGGCTCGCGGTGTGCAGGGCGCCGCCGTCGGCGACCAGGGCCGTCACCAGCCAGTGGCCGAGGACGACGCCGAGGATCGCGAAGGCGCGCAGGGCGTCGACGGCACGGTCCCGCTCGGGGGGTGTCGCCGCGTCGATCCGGTCGGCGGCCCGGCGTATGCCGTCCGCACCGTGGCGTATGCCGTCGCGTACGCCGCCCCGGGTGTGGTGGGTCTCAGGCACGGGTCACCTCCGCGGTGTCTCCGAGGACGATCCGGGCGAGGTTGGCCAGGGAGACCGAGCCCGGGCTGAAGTAGTCGCTGTGGCCGCCCTCGCCGGCGGCGAAGACGTGCGCGCCGAAGGCCGGGGAGACCGGGTCGGTGCCGAAGCCGACGGTGACGCCGAAGAGGTCGGTCCTCACATGGGGGACCTCGCCGACCCAGTCGTCCTTGCCCCTGGCCGCCCAGATCCGGGCGGGGGTGTGCAGGGCGGCGGCGGTGTCCGCGCCGGTGCCGGGGCTGCCGACCAGGACCAGGTCGTCGATGTCCAGGTGGCTCGCGGCCCGGGCACAGACGACCGTGCCGTAGGAGTGGCAGACGAGGGAAACGGTGGTGGGGCGGCCGACGACGCCCTGAAGCCGACGTACGAACGCGCGCAGGTGAGGGGCCGCTTCGGCCGCCCTGTCCGTGGTCAGGACCGTGGTGCTGATCGTGTCCGGGGTGCGGTAGCCGAGCCAGGCGACCACCGCGGTCCGGGTGCCGTGGGGGGCGGTGCGGGTGAGTTTCCGCTGCAGGGCCGCCGCCGTCGCCCGGAAGCGGTCGTAGGTGTCCAGGGAGGTGTCGGAGCCGGGCACCAGGACGGCCACGTGGTCGGCGCGGGCGAGGTCGCCGAAGACCTCCGTCGCCATTCCCGGGCCCCGGCCGTCGAAGGTGAGCAGACGCCGGTCGGGCGCGGCCATCTCGCGGTCCGCCTCCGCGCGGTGGGTGTCGCCGTGGGCGGCGGCCATGCGGGCGGCCTCTGCCGCGTTGGCGGTGTTGGCCGCGTAGGTCCTGTCGAGGGTGGAGGCGGTGAGGCCCGGGAGGGTGGCCGGGGGCGGGGCGGGGATCTCCGGGCGGGCGGCCGCGGACAGGGGGGCCACCACCGCGACCATGATGAGGCCGGCGAGGAGAGCCCGGCGCCACCGATGGGAGCGCGGGTCGTCTCCCCTGTGCCGCCGCGCGTCACCGCGGCCCCCGCTCCCACCCCTCCAGCTGCTCCCCACAGTCCTCGTCCCTCCCCGTCCGCCCGGCCATCGGGCTTGTATGGATGGGAAGTTACGGAGCGGAGGCTGTCGTCCGCGTCACGCCAGGGAGCTCTTTGGGGCCGTAGCTCTCAGGTATTACGGGTATCACCGGGAGGGGGCGGACAGGCCCCGGGAGGAGGCGGCCAGGCCCCGGGAACCGACGTCACCACGCCAGCTGCGCGATCTCCTCCGCCACCACCGCGCACGCGTCCGCCGCCGGGTCGATCAGGGGGAAGTGGCCGACGTCCTCCAGCAGCGTCAGGCCCACCACCTCGCCCGCCTTGGCCGCCGCGTCCGCGTACGCCTCGGCGACCGCCTGCGGGACGACCGTGTCGGCGCGGCCCTGGACGAGCGTGGTCGCGATCCCCGTGGGCAGCAGCAGGGCGGGGTCGGCGTACGGCAGACGCACGGTGAACCCCTCTTCCCCGCCCAGGAGTTGACGGCAGGCCCCGCCGCACACGTCCAGCTTCTCGGCGACCGTGAAGTCGGCGATCGGGGCCAGGGCGACGACCCCGCGCAAGGGAGCCGGGCGGTCGATGCGCCACACGGCGTCGGCCGGCAGGAGGTGCCGGGCCGCCGCCCACAGCGCGAGGTGACCGCCCGCGGAGTGACCGGTGACCACGATGCGGCGCGAGTCGGCCTGCGGCAGGAACTCCCGCACCAGCGCCGGAAGCGCGTCCATCGCGGCGGCCACGTCGTCGAAGGTCTCGGGCCAGCGCCCGGCGACGGGCCCGACGTCACCGGCCCCGGCGGCAGCGCCCTGTCCCGGAACGGACACCCCGCCCCGTCGGTACTCCACATTGGCCACCGCGAACCCCCGCCGTGCCAGGAAGTCCGCGAACGGAGTCACATGGCGCCGGTCGTACGGCGCCCGCCACGCCCCGCCGTGCAGGACGACGACCAGCGGCGCGAGGCCGCCCCCGGGAGACAGCACCTCGCGCGGGGCGTAGAAGTCGATCACCTGGTCGGGGTCGGCGCCGTACGCCGCGGTGGCGTCGGGGTCGACCGCCGCGTGCGAGAAGGCCGACCCCTCCTCGGCCGCGGCACGGGCTTCTGCGGCGGCACGGGCTGCGGCGTCGTCCGGCATGCTCCAACCTCTCAGCGGTGAAACGGATCTGACGGACCGTGAAGCTTCCTGGAAGGGAATCCGGCCGTTGGCCGGGACGCTATCAGGCCGATGACGTGCGCGGACACGCGTGCCGAACCGGGCACCGTCCGTCCCTGAGGGCGTACCGCGCGTGTCCGTACGGCCGAGGCGCTGCGGCACTTCCACCAGGTACGGGTCGCCGAGCGGGCCCCCTGCGTGGCGGAGGACGTCACGACCGTCGTGGCCGCGCGGGCCGGGGTGTACGCCACCCCGGCCCGACGCCACGACGAGCGATCAGCGGGCGAGCGTCTCCCCCAGCACCCGCGCCGCCCGCTCCACGTCCGCGAACCCGACGTACAACGGCGTGAACCCGAACCGCAGCACGTCCGGGTGCCGGAAGTCGCCCACCACGCCCTGCTCGATGAGCCGCTTCATCACCTCGCCCGCGTCCTCGCAGCGCAGCGCGACCTGGCTGCCCCGCTCCCCGTGGGCCAGGGGGGTCACACACTCGACGCGGCCCTCACCGGCGTACGACGCGACGCACTCCAGGAAGAAGTCCGTCAGGGCGAGGGACTTGGCGCGCACCGCCTCGACCGAGACCCCGTCCCAGACCTCGAGGGCGGCTTCCAGGGCGAGCATGGAGAGGATGTCCGGCGTACCGACGCGGCCCCGCAGCGCGCCCTCGGCCGGGGCGAAGGACGGGCTCATGCCGAAGGGGTCGGCGTGCGAGGTCCAGCCCGGCAGCGGGGAGTCGAAGCGGTCCTGGAGCCCGCGGCGCACATAGAGGTACGCCGGTGAGCCCGGGCCGCCGTTCAGGTACTTGTAGGTGCAGCCGACCGCGAGGTCGACGCCGTGCGCGTCGAGACCGACCGGCAGGGCGCCCGCGCTGTGGCACAGGTCCCAGACGGCGATCGCGCCCGCCGCGTGCACGGCGGCCGTGAGACCGGGCAGGTCGTGCAGGCGCCCGGTGCGGTAGTCGACGTGGTTGAGCAGGACGGCCGCCGTACGGCCGCTCAGCACGCCCGGCACCTCCGCCGGGGTCACCGCCCGCAGGGTGCAGCCCGTCATCCGGGCCGCCGACTCGGCGATGTAGCCGTCCGTGGGGAAGGTGGTCGCGTCCACGATCACCTCGTCGCGACCGGAGTCCGGGCCGCCCGCGAGCCGTACGGCCCCCACAAGTGCCTTGAACACGTTGACACTTGTCGAGTCGCCGACCACGATCTGGCCGGCCGCCGCCCCGACCAGCGGGGCGATCCGGTCACCGATCCGCTCGGGCGCGGTCCACCAGCCGCTCTCGTCCCAGGAGCGGATCCTCAGCGACCCCCACTGACGGCGTACGACGTCCTCGACACGCCCCGGGACGGCGGCCGGGAGCGCGCCCAGTGAGTTCCCGTCGAGGTACACCACGTCGTCCAGGACGAACCGCGCGCGCAGGCCCGCCAGCTCGTCCGAGGCGTCCAACTTCTCCGCACGTGTACCCAGTTCAGACATGCGACCGCGCCGTCCACAGCTCCGGGAACACGTTCTTCTGCGCGCGCTTCTCCAGCCAGGCCACCCCGGCGGAGCCGCCCGTGCCGGCCTTGGAGCCCATCGCACGCCGGGTGGCGACGAGATGATCGTTGCGCCAGCGCCACACCAGTTCGGCGACATCGGTCAACGCCTCGCCCAGGCGGGCGAGTTCGTCGTTCTCGGGGCCGGAGTAGAGGGCCGTCCAGGCGGCCTCGACCTCCTCCGACGGCTCGTACCTGCGCGAGACGTCGCGATCCAGGACAGCGGAGGGGATCGCGTGCCCGCGCCGCGCCAGCAGCCGCAGCACCTCGTCGTACAGGCTCGGCTCGTGCAGCGCCTTCTCCAGCTCGGCGTGGACCCGGGGCGCGCCCCGGTGCGGGACGAGCATGGAGGCGGACTTGTCGCCGAGCAGGAACTCCATGCGGCGGTACATCGCCGACTGGAAGCCGGAGCCTTCGCCGAGCGCCGAGCGGTAGGAGTTGAACTGCGCGGGCGTCAGCTGGCCGAGGGGCTTCCAGGAGGCGTTCAGCGCCTCCAGCTGCCGTACGGAACGCTTCAGGGCGGCAACGGCCGTGGGCACGTCGTCGGAGCGCAGCGCAGCCGCCGCGGTCTCCCACTCGTGCACGATGACGGTGAACCACAGCTCCATGACCTGGGTCGTGACCAGGAAGACCATCTCTCCGGGATCGTCGGAGAGGGTGTGCTGGAGGTGGGTGAGCACGTCCGCCTTGACGTAGTCCTCGTACGGCGTCGTGCCTTGGAAGTCGAGATGCGGGGTCTCCGGCTCCTGCGTTTCATGAGCCTCATGGGACGACATCGCTGTCTCCTGTTGTGTACTCCGGGTAGCGGTCCGCCCTGCCGTTACCGACACGGGGCCCCGGTCCCCGCCGGGCATCCTCTTCCATCGTCCGCGGAAAAGGCAAGGCCCGCCTGGTCACATCAGGCGGGCCCGGAAAGCGGTGACGGATCAGCCCAGCGTCTCGGCCGCCGTGAGCGAGGAGTCCTTCAGGAACTGCGAGCAGCGCTCGTACTCGGCCTGCTCACCGATGGCACCGGCGGCACGGGCGAGGCCGTGCAGGGCGCGCAGGAAGCCGCGGTTCGGCTCGTGCTCCCACGGGACCGGTCCGTGGCCCTTCCAGCCGTTGCGGCGCAGCGCGTCCAGGCCGCGGTGGTAGCCCGTACGGGCATAGGCGTACGACTCCACGACGCTGCCCCGCTCGAACGCCTCGTCGGCCAGCTGGGCCCAGGCCAGCGAGGAGGTCGGGTACTTCGCGGCGACGTCCGCCGGTGCGGTGCCGTTCGCCAGGAGCTCACGGGGCTCCGGATCGTCGGGGAGGTGGGTCGGGGGCGGGCCCCCGAGAAGGTTCTCGTGAATCGACATGAGTCCAGTCTCCCTCGCCGGGGGCAGGTTTTCGTCTGCGGGTCCTTGGGGGCTCGTCGCGCCCACGCGGCGGAGCCGCACATCGATACGGCCCCGCGCCCCTGGCCCGCAGACGCCCTATGACAGCCGCCCCCGTGCCCTCTCCCCCTCCAGTGGCGGCGACAGCACGGCCCCGTACGTGCGGCACTCCGGCCGCCGGCACCCCGGCGGCAGCGACCGTACCGTCGCGAAGGCCACCACGGACCCCACCACCAGCACCCCCGCACACACCGTCATCGCCCGCCCGAACGCATTGTCGAACGCGGTAGGCGACCGGTACGCCTCCTCCCCCATCCCCGTGACCAGCGGCAGCGCGGCCACCGCGATCAGGCCCGCCGCCCGGGCGGCCGCGTTGTTGATGCCGCTGGCCAGCCCGGCCCGCGAGGCGTCCACCGAGCCCAGCACGGTCGCCGTCAGCGGGGCGACCAGCGTGACCATGCCGGTGCCCAGGACCAGCAGCGCGGGCAGGATGTCGGCCAGGTACGAGGCGTCCGGGCCGACCCGCAGCATCAGCAGCATCCCGGCGGCGCACAGCAGCGGGCCGACGGTGAGCGGGATGCGCGGCCCGATGCGGTCGGCCAGGGCGCCCGAGCGGGCGGAGAACAGCAGCATCAGGACGGTCGTCGGCAGCAGGGCCGTACCGGCCTGGAGGGCCGAGTAGCCGACCACCACCTGGAGCTGGACGGCGCCCAGGAAGAAGAACCCGCCGAAGGCCCCGTACACGCACAGGGTCACCAGGTTGACCGCGGTGAACTGCCGGGACGCGAAGATCCCGAGCGGCATCATCGGGTCGGGACGGCGCTTCTCGACGGCGACGAAGGCCACCCCTGCGGCCACGCCCCCGACCGCCGTGACGGCGACCAACAGGGACCCGGAACGCGCCTCGATCAGCGCGTACGTCACCAGCGCGAGCGCCAGCGCGCCCAGGACCGCGCCGAGCACGTCGAAGCGCCCGTGGTCGCTGCGGCCGTCCGCGGACTCGGGAACATGCCGCACGGCGATCGGCGCGCACACCAGGGCCAGCGGGACGTTGAGCAGGAACACCCAGCGCCAGCCCGGGCCGTCCACCAGCCAGCCCCCCACGAAGGGACCGACGGCCGCCCCGACACCGCCGAACCCGGACCACAGACCGACGGCCCGGCCCCGGTCGTCGGGATGGAAGGAGGCCTGGATCAACGCCAGCGACCCCGGTGTGAGCAGGGCGCCGCCCACCCCCTGGAGGGCCCGGGCGGCGACGAGGACGCCCGCGTTCGGGGCGAGGCCGCACAACAGCGAGGCGGCCGCGAACCACACCACCCCGACGACGAACACCTTGCGGCGGCCGTACCGGTCCCCGAGGGAACCGCCGAGCAGGATCAGCCCGGCCAGGGTCAGCATGTACGCGTTGACCGTCCACTGGAGAGAGGCGAGGTCGGCGTCCAGGTCGCGGCCGATGGCCGGCAGGGCGACGTTGACGACGGTCGAGTCCAGCAGCGCCATGCTGGAGCCGAGGACGGTGGTGAGCAGGATCCACTTGCCTTGCGGCGAGGCCAGCCGGACATCGGGCATGACCCAGGTATACAGCGAGCCCGGTGCCGTAGCACCGGGCTCACCGTAAACAGCTGTGAAGAGCTTTACTTGATCTTCGTGCCCGCCGAGCGCAGGTTCTGCGTCGCCTCGACGACACGGGCGGCCATCGAAGCCTCGGCCAGCTTGCCCCAGGTGCGCGGGTCGTAGGTCTTCTTGGAGCCGACCTCGCCGTCGACCTTCAGGACGCCGTCGTAGTTGCGGAACATGTGGTCGGCGACCGGACGCGTGAAGGCGTACTGGGTGTCGGTGTCGATGTTCATCTTGACGACGCCGTTCTCCAGCGCGGTGCGGATCTCCTCCTCCGTGGAGCCGGAGCCGCCGTGGAAGACGAAGTCGAACGGCTGGGACCCGGCCGGCTTGCCGAACTTGGCGGCCACGCCGTCGTTCAGCTGCTTCAGCAGGTCGGGGCGGAGGACGACGTTGCCCGGCTTGTACACACCGTGGACGTTGCCGAAGGAGGCGGCCAGCAGGTAGCGCCCCTTCTCGCCGAGCCCGAGCGCCTCGGCCGTACGGATCGCGTCGTCGACGGTCGTGTAGAGGGAGTCGTTGATCTCGTGCGAGACGCCGTCCTCCTCGCCGCCGGTCGGGGTGATCTCGACCTCGAGGATGATCTTGGCGGCGCGGGCGCGCTCCAGGAGCTCCTGGGCGATGGAGAGGTTGTCGGCGAGGGTCTCCGCCGAGCCGTCCCACATGTGCGACTGGAACAGCGGGTTGCCGCCGGCCTTCACGCGCTCCTCGGACACGGCGATCAGCGGGCGTACGTACCCGTCGAGCTTGTCCTTGGGGCAGTGGTCGGTGTGCAGCGCGACGGTGACCGGGTACTTCTCGGCGACGATGTGCGCGAACTCGGCGAGGGCCACGGAACCCGTGACCATCTCCTTGCTGTACTGACCGCCCAGGAACTCGGCACCACCGGTCGAGATCTGGATGATGCCGTCGCTCTCGGCCTCCGCGAAGCCGCGCAGCGCAGCGTGCAGGGTCTGGGTCGAGGTCACGTTGATGGCCGGGTAGGCGAACTTGCCCGCCTTCGCCCGGTCGAGCATTTCGTTGTAGACCTCAGGGGTTGCGATGGGCATCTGTCCGCTCCTTGTATCTGCGGGTTGGCGTACTGCGTGCTTACGGCCCTGACCTAGACCTTGTGTGGGGGTTCGACGTCATCGTCGGCCTCATCTTTCCAGACTCGGCCGGATGGTCCATCCCGCGGTCAGTCCAGGCCCAGCTCGTCCTTCGAGTACGCGAAGCGGTACGGCACTCCCGCGCCCTGCTCGATCTTCTCGGCGGCGCCGGTGGCCCGGTCGACGATCGTGGCGACGGCGACGACCTCGGCGCCCGCCTCGCGCACCGCCGCTACCGCTTCGAGCGGGGAGCCTCCGGTGGTGGAGGTGTCCTCGACGACCACGACCCGGCGGCCCGCGATGTCGGGGCCCTCCACGCGCCGCTGCATGCCGTGCGCCTTGGCCGCCTTGCGGACGACGAAGGCGTCCAGGCGCTTCCCGCGCGCAGCGGCGGCGTGCAGCATGGCGCCGGCGACCGGGTCGGCGCCCATGGTCAGTCCGCCCACCGCGTCGAACTGCAGGTCCGCGGTCAGGTCCAGGAGCACCTGCCCGACCAGCGGGGCCGCCTCGCCGTCGAGGGTGACGCGGCGCAGGTCGACGTAGTAGTCGGCCTCCAGACCCGACGACAGGGTCACCTTGCCGTGCACCACGGCCTTGTCCTTGATCTGCTGCAGCAGCTCGCCGCGTACGTCCGTCATGCCTGTCAGCTTAGATGCGGCGCCAGGTCCACGTGGTCGTGGCTTCCAGCGGCTCCAGCGGGGTGACCAGGCGCGGCAGGGTGTTCAGGCCGTTGGGCGGCCCGGTCTGCGGCTCCACGCAGACGGCGGCCTCCTGCTCGTCGTACACCACGACCCATTCCTCGCGGCTGGCGACCTTCAGCTCCAGCTGTCCGGGCCAGGTGAGCGTGACGTCGACGCCGCCGGGCATGCCGAAGCAGTCGTCCCAGGGGCTCGGCTTCGGCTCGACGCGGTTGCCGGTGGGCAGGTGGTCGTCGCCGCGTTCCTCCTGCCAGGCGGCGGTGAAGTCGAGCCGGACCGGCTCGCCGCCTTCGAGGGTGCGGTTGAACCAGGGGTGCCAGCCGATCTGGGCCGGGAAGGAGGAGTCGTACGTCTCCACGGACATCGTGAGCGTCAGGGCGTCCGGGGTGAGCGCCGCGATCTGGGTGACGCGGCCCGCAAAGGGCCAGGGCTTGACGAGGTCGTACGTGAGGACGGCCTCGTCGGTGGACGTGCGGGCGATGCTCCAGGCGCCGTCGCGGGCCGTGCCGTGGATGGCGTGCGGCGGGGAGTTGAGCGGCATCTGGTGGACGTCGGCGCCGTCACGGAACCGTCCGTCCCGGATGCGGCCGCACCAGGGGACCATCGGGAAGCACCCGAAGCGCTCTCCCTGCCGCAGCAGTTCGACGCCTTGGACCCGGAGTCCCCCGACCCGTCCACCGTTTCCCGGCTGCAAGGTCACTTCCGCGTCGCCCGCGGTCAGTGTGATGTCTTCTTGGCTCACGGGACGACACTACTCAACGGCGTTTCCTCAGTACCCGGGTGACCACGATCGCCGATGCCAGGACCACTGCCGCTGCCGGGGCCGCCCAGCGGAGGGTCGCTCCCGACGCCACGGTCTGGGGGGCCGGGACGGGGGCGTAGCGGCCCCTCGGCGGTGCGTGGTCGACCTCCTCCGCGCTGCGGCCGATCATCGTGCGACGCGCGTGGGCCGCTTCGGCCGGGGGGTTGGCGGGTTCCGTGAGGTCCTCGACGGGGGGCGCCGGGGGCTCCACGGGCTCGGGAGCCTCCACGGCTTCCGGTGTCTCCGGCTGCTGCTCCGGCTTCTCCGGTTCCTCCTCCGTCTCGCCCAGGGCCTCCGCGAAACGGTTCAGCAGCCGTACGACCGCGGAACCCACCGCGTCCTGCGCGAGTTCCGTGACGCGGCCGTCCGCCGTGGCCGTGCCGTCGAAGGTCAGGGTCGTGCCACCCTCCGTGTCGCGCAGGCGGAGGGTGAGGGCGAGGGTGACCGAGCCGGTGCCGCGGGTCTCGGTGGCGTCACCCTCGACGGCGTAGGAGCCGTCGTCGCGGCCGGTGACGTGTACCGCGCCGCGGTAGGTGATGGAGTGGCTGCCGACCCGCACCTTCAGGCGACCGGCGACGGGGTCCGCGCCGGCGTCCTGCTGGAGTCCGGGAACCGCCCGGGCGACCCTGACGGGGTCTCCCAGGGCCTCCCTCAGCCGCTCGACCGTAACCGGAACGAACACCTCATGCTCCATGGTTGCCGAGCCTACCCAGGGGCGACGGTCATGCGCCCCCGTTGGTGGAAAGTGACCGCGCCCTTCGGTCTCAGTAGCGCGGATGCACCAACGTCGACGCCGGCAGTCCCGCGATCCGGGTCGCCTCCGCCGCGCTCTGGGCCGCCCGCAGGGACTCCCGCGTGAGAGTCACCGGCCTCGGCCCCCGGGCGCCCGGGCTCAGACCCGGGCGTGCTCCCGGTGAGGCGAGCACGAAGCCCCAGTCGCGCGGTGCGCGGGAGGCGCCGGCCGTGCGGTCGGGGCCCGCGGCGAAGCCGGAGTCGCGGCCGCCGACGCGGTAGGGGGTGGTGTGCAGACCCGCCGCACGCATCGTCGACTCCACCGTCCAGAAGACCCGGGGCCGGGAGAAGACCGGCCCCGCGTGCACGACGAGACGGCCCTCGGGGGCCAGGACGCGGCGGACCAGGCCGTAGAACTCCTCCGAGTACAGCTTGGTGCTCGCGGTGATGCCGGGGTCGGGCAGATCGGCGATCACCACGTCGTACGACGGCACGGGCGCCGCCGTCCGCAGCCGGCGGAACGCGTCCGCGGTGGTCACCCGCACGCGCGCGTCGCCGTACACATGGCCGTTGAGCCGGGACAGCGCCGGGTCGCGGCGGGCCAGGTCCACCACCGCGGGGTCGATCTCGACGATGTCGACCCGCCGTACGTCCGGGTACCTCAGCACCTCGCGGGCGGCGAGGCCGTCGCCGCCGCCGAGGACGAGCACGCGCGCGTGGAGGCCGCCCATCGCGGGGGTGACGAGGGCCTCGTGGTAGCGGCGCTCGTCACGGCCGCTCACCCTCAGGCGGCCGTCGAGGTAGAGGCCCAGGGGGCGGCCGTCGGTGCCGCCGGTGAGGACGACCTCCTGGATGCCGGTCTGGAGGGCGACGCGCACGTCCGTGCCGTAGACCGCCTCTCGCGCGGCCCGCTCGAAGTCGTCGACGAGGACGGCGGCGGTGGCGAGGACGCCGAGCACGGCGAGGTTGGCGGCCAGCAGCAGCCAGCGGGCCCGGCGGGTCAGGTCGCGGCGGAACAGGCCGAGGACCAGGGCGCCGCCCGCGACCGCGTTGACCCCGCCGGTGAGCATGGCGCCGGTCAACTGGCCCAGCAGCGGCAGCAGGAGGAAGGGGAAGGCCAGGCCGCCGACCAGCGCGCCGACGTAGTCCGCCGCGAACAGATCGGCCACCGCGCCGCCCGCGTCCTGGCGGCGGATGCGCTGGATCAGCTCCATCAGCAAGGGGACTTCGGCGCCGATGAGCACACCGATGGCGAGGGAGAAGGCGACCAGGAGCCAGCGCGGACCACTCGCCCACAGTCCGCCCCAGTCGCCGGTCCACGCGAAGACGGCGTACAGCGCCATCGCGCTGCACCCGCCGACCAGCGCGAGCAGCGCCTCGAGCGCGCCGAAGGCCGCCGCCGCGTGCCAGCGCAGCCGCTTGGCGAGAAGCGAGCCGATGCCCATCGCGAAGACCATGACGGACAGCACCACCGAGGCCTGGGTGACCGAGTCGCCGATCAAGTACGAGGCGAGAGCGACCAGTTCGAGCTCGTACACCAGTCCGCAGGCCGCGCAGACGAAGACACAGGCGAGGACGAGGAAGCGGCCCGTGCCGGGATGGACGGGCAGCCGCGCGGGCCCGGCCCAGGACGGCGGAGCGCCGGGCGGAGCGGGGGCGTGCGGCTCGATCACGTTGCGACCGTACGTCACTGATGTGGCACGCTTCGTCACCCACACGTGTGGAACTGAGGAGCAATCGGGAAACAGGTGTTTGTGTCGCTCAGCCCGACGTCCCGACCGGGACCCGGATCCCGACCCGCGTCCGCGTGGCCACCAACTGCCCGTCCTGCGGATACGCGTGCCAGGTCCGCCAGTGCACCTGCCCGTCGTACCGCTGGGCCAGCAGCGCCGTGAACGCGTGCGGGCTGCCCGGAAAAACCCCCGCGAGTCCGTTCGGATGGTCGGACACCAGCGCAAGCAACTCCTGTGCCCGTCCGGCGAACTGACCCGGCGACAGCGCCTCGACGCGTGCGGCGAACTCGTACTCCCAGTCGCCCACCCGCTTGGCCACGCCCAGGGGCAGCGGCGTACTGCTGCCGGCGATGCACGCGACCGTCTCCGAACAGGTGCCGCGGTCCTCCTCCAGGAGTACTTGGTGGGACGCGCCGAGGAGTCTCAACTGAAGCTGCGCCCCGCCGATTTCCAGGTCGAGCGTGGCCAGGGCGGGCAGCGGCTCGCGCCCCAGGGCCCAGGCGAGGTCGGCCGCGCGCGTGTCGGTGTACGAGGTGTTCAGGGTCGTGAGCATGGGTCGGCTCCGCTAGCACGCAAAGAAAGGGTGGTGTGGGGTTCCGGCACGCCCGGGCGACTGTGGGGGGGGGGGATCGGCCCGGTCAGCCCAGTCGGGAGGTCAGGACCTGTCCGTAGGACGTCCGAGGGGCTGCGTTGGTGATTTAGAGGGAATCATGAACAGTGGCGCCACCACAGCGTTTTTACCCAACTTCGTGGGGTTTCCATCCCTCCGTGGGCTCTCCAGCTCATCTGTTCAACTACGGCGTGCGCCACGGCGGCCGGAGCGTGCGCCGGAGCACCGGAGTGAAAAGGCGACAAGCGGGGGCATGCGTCAATACGACAAGCGGGGGCGTGCGCCCCGACCCAGGTCCGGACCCACGCCCCCGCGTTCCCCCGCTCCCCCGTCTCCGGATGCGGTTCCCCCTGCCGGAGCTCAGCTGCCCCGTGTCAGCTGCCTCCCCCGCATCCGCCCCCGCCGCCGCAGGACGACCCGCCACCACAGGACGACCCACCGCCGCAGGAGTGCCCACCGGAGTGACCGCCGGAGTCGCCGCCCGACGAACCGCAGGACGAGCCGGCGCCGCCCGCCCCGCCGCCGGCCCACCAGCTGTCCCGGTGCGCCCGGGACCGCCCGCCGCGGGGCACCCTGACCGGCTTGCCCAGCTGGACGCGCTGCTTCCTGTTCGCGGCAGACACCAGGGCCCCTACGAACAGGACCGCGAACACCGCCAGGATGATGCCGATGACCATGGCTCACCCTCCTTCCGTTACCCCCCGAAGCGACCCCCCGTGGGCGCCTCGCCGGTTGCGTGAGCTGGAGATGCCCTTCTGTCTCACGGGCCAAAGCAGAGTTGAGGAACTCCAGAGCTTGGGCGCAGGATGACCGGCATGACCTCCAGCGCGCGCCCCCTCCTCAACCGCCGTCTCGCCGAGTTCGGGACGACGATCTTCGCCGAGATGTCCGCCCTGGCCCTGCAGACCGGATCGATCAACCTGGGCCAGGGCTTTCCGGACACGGACGGCCCCGACGAGGTCAGGGAGGCGGCCGTGCGGGCGCTGCGGGACGGGCGGGGCAACCAGTACCCGCCGGGCCCGGGCGTCCCGGAGCTGCGCACAGCGGTCGCCGCGCACCAGGAGCGCCGCTACGGCCTGGCCTACGACCCCGACACCGAGGTCCTGGTCACCGCCGGAGCCACGGAGGCCATCGCCGCCGCGCTGCTCGCCCTGGTCGAGCCCGGTGACGAGGTCGTCGCCCTGGAGCCGTACTACGACTCCTACGCCGCCTGCATCGCGATGGCGGGCGGGACCAGGGTCCCGGTCACCCTGCGGCCGCACTTCGAGGGGAGTGCCGGCTTCCGTCTCGACCTCGACGAGCTGCGCGCCGCCGTGACCGACCGGACCCGGCTCCTGCTCATCAACACCCCGCACAACCCCACCGGCACCGTCCTCACCCGCGAGGAGCTGACGGCGATCGCCGAGCTGGCCGTGGAGCGGGATCTGCTGGTGGTCACGGACGAGGTGTACGAGCACCTGGTCTTCGACGAGGCCGAGCACCTGCCCCTCGCGACCTTCCCGGGGATGCGGGAGCGCACGGTCTCCATCGGTTCCGCCGGCAAGACCTTCTCCTTCACCGGCTGGAAGGTCGGCTGGGTGACCGCGGCCCCGGCCCTCACCGCCGCCGTCCGCTCGGCGAAGCAGTTCCTGACCTATGTGGCGTCCGGCCCCTTCCAGTACGCCGTCGCCGAGGCGCTCCGGCTACCGGACTCGTACTTCGACGGCATCCGCGCCGACCTCCAACGCAAGCGCGACCTGCTCGGCGACGGCCTGCGCGCGGCCGGGTTCGAGGTGTACCAGCCCCAGGGCACGTACTTCATCACCACCGACATCACCCCCCTGGGCGAGAAGGACGCCTACACCTTCTGCCGCACACTCCCCGAACGCTGCGGCGTCGTCGCCATCCCCAACTCCGTCTTCTACGACGACCCCGACGCCGGCCGCAGCCAGGTCCGCTTCGCCTTCTGCAAGCGGGACGACGTCCTTCAGGAGGCCTCGGCACGCCTCCAGCGATGGTGATCACCGGGCTGCGACGCGCGGAATGTGACCTCAACCCATCGATGATCGTGCCGCTCGAACCACTCGGTTCCGTGGCCGATCCTCCTGCCGATGGGGAACCTCGCGTCTTGGTGAGGTAGTCGTCGGCCCCCAGGTCCAGGCCGAGGAGCATGTCCTCCTCGGTGCTGCGTGCGGTCAGCAGCAGAATCGGAAAATCCGGATGAGACGAGATTGTTTTTCGTCATCTTCGGCGACCAGGATGCGCGCGCTCAACGATTCTCCTCAGCGGGGCCCTGCACGATTCCAGCACCGTTGATATCAACGCGCCTGCGGAATTCCCACCTCCGGTAAATCCCGGGCCGACCGCATTCGCCGCACAGTATCGCGAGCGGAAGCCGGAAGTTATCCACAGCCTGTGGACGGGCGCCGCACTCGCCCCGGCCTCGAAGCCGCGCTTCCTGGACGGCGACAGCCCGGCCCCGGCACACGGCCGTGGTGGCCGCGTGCCCTGGCCGGGCTGTCGTTCGCCTGCGGTGCGTACCTGGTCGCGCCGGTACGCCCCGGTGGCGGGAGGACGCCTACTCGTCGTCCTCGGGCTTCTCGGCGTCGTTGACGTCCTCCTCGAGGCCGAGCTGTTCGACGAGCCACTTGTCGAACTCGATGGCGGCGCGCACCCAGCTGACGGTCGAGGAGACGAAGTGCTCCAGGCTGACGCCGGTGCCGATGAGCATCTGCGCCTCGCCGATCAGACGGACGGTGCCGTCGTCATGGGTGTGGCTGTAGACCTTGGGCCACAGGGTGCGCCGGTTCCAGTCGTCGATGGACTCCAGAAGCAGCGGCTTCTCGTCGATCTGGTGGGGCCGGTCGTAAAACGTCCGCACCGAGAAGACCTGCTGGTCGCCCTCGCCGCGGAACATGAAATACGTACGGAACTGCTCCCACGGCGCCGCGAGGTCACCCTCGTCGTCGACGACATACTTCAGCTCCATCTGGTCGAGGAGCTGCTTCACAAGATCCTGATCCGGGACGACGGGGCCCGCCGGTCCTTGCTGCGGCTCGGGCTGGCCCCCGAAGTTCGGAATCGAGGACGGGTCGATGGTCACCGTGAATTTCCCTTCGTACGGATTACGCCATCCTCCCCCATCCGGGGAGGGGGGTGGCAAGCCCAGACGGAACCTGTCCTCCCAGGGCTGACATGATCCGGTCAGCCACAGAAAACAGCGGCCGAAGAAACGGGGAACACATGACACAGGCGGAGACCGAAACGGTGCCGGAGCCGGTCCTGCCCGGCAGGACCAGATGGGGCGTTTTCACGGCGATCCTGGCCGTACCGACCCTGGTGGTGGCGGGCCTGATCGCACTGCTGGTCGCCTGGCTGTTCACGGACGACTCGGTCGACACGGGCGTCCGGAAGGTCTCGTGCGCCGAGGCGTTCGCCTACGGCGGGGCGAAGCCGCCGGCCGGGGCGCGCGACCTCGCGTGTGTGCTGGAGGCCGCGCAGGACCCCCGGTACGAGGCCCGCTTCCGGCTGCGGAGCGCCGAGGTGAGCGCCTGGGCGGCGGCGAGCTACCCGGACGGGCCCGGACTGCGGAACGTGCAGTGCGACGGCGCCGACGTCTACGCGTGCATGAACCGGGGTCCGGTCGCCGGGCAGAGCGCCTCCGTGCAGCTGGAGGTCACCCACGACGGGCCGAACTGGTCCGAGGTGCGGTTCGTGGCGTTCACGCTGTGACGAGGGGGCGCCGCCGCCCCCTCGTCACCACCGTGCTCAGAGCGTCTTGCCGGTCGCCGGTCCCACGATCAGGCCGTCGCCGAAGGCGTCCACCCGGACCGTGTCGCCGTCCTTGACCTCGCCGGACAGGATCTCCTTGGCGAGGCGGTCGCCGATGGCGGTCTGGACGAGGCGGCGCAGCGGGCGGGCGCCGTAGGCCGGGTCCATGCCCTCCACGGCGAGCCAGTCCAGCGCCGCGTCGGTGACCTCCAGGGTGAGCCGGCGCTCGGCGAGACGCTGGGCGAGCCGCTCGATCTGGAGCCGCGCGATCCGGCCGAGCTCGTCCTTGCTGAGGGCCGAGAAGACGACCAGGTCGTCGAGCCGGTTGAGGAACTCCGGCTTGAAAGAGGCCCTGACCACCTCAAGGACCTGTTCCTTCTTCTCCGTCTCGCTGGTGATCGGGTCGACCAGGAACTGGCTGCCCAGGTTGGACGTCAGCACCAGGATCGCGTTGCGGAAGTCGACCGTACGGCCCTGCCCGTCCGTCAAGCGCCCATCGTCCAGCACCTGGAGCAGGATGTCGAAGACCTCCGGGTGCGCCTTCTCCACCTCGTCGAGGAGCACGACGCTGTACGGCCGCCTGCGTACCGCCTCGGTCAGCTGACCGCCCTCCTCGTAGCCGACGTAGCCGGGGGGCGCGCCGACCAGGCGGGAGACGGTGTGCTTCTCGCCGTACTCGCTCATGTCGATGCGGACCATCGCCCGCTCGTCGTCGAAGAGGAAGTCGGCGAGGGCCTTGGCGAGTTCGGTCTTGCCGACGCCGGTGGGGCCGAGGAAGAGGAAGGAACCGGTGGGCCGGTCCGGGTCGGAGATCCCGGCCCGGGTGCGCCGCACGGCGTCGGACACGGCCCGCACGGCCTCGCTCTGGCCGATGAGCCGCTTGCCCAGCTCCTCCTCCATGCGCAGCAGTTTCTGCGTCTCGCCCTCCAGCAGACGGCCCGCCGGGATGCCGGTCCAGGCGGCGACGGTGTCGGCGATGTCGTCGGAGCCGACCTCCTCCTTGACCATGGTGTCCTTGGAGACCTCCTCCTCGGCCTCGGACGCGGCCTCCAAGTCCCGTTCCAGGGTGGGGATCTCGCCGTAGAGCAGCTTGCTGGCGGTGTCGAAGTCGCCGTCGCGCTGGGCGCGTTCGGCCTGACCGCGCAACTCGTCCAGCTTTTCCTTCAGTTCACCGACCCGGTTGAGGGACTGCTTCTCCTTCTCCCAGCGGGCGGTCAGGCCCCGCAGCTCCTCCTCCTTGTCGGCGAGGTCGCGACGCAGCCGCTCCAGGCGTTCGAGGGAGGCCGGGTCGGTCTCCTTGACCAGCGCGAGCTCCTCCATCTTCAACCGGTCGACACCGCGCTGGAGTTCGTCGATCTCCAGGGGCGAGGAGTCGATCTCCATACGGAGGCGTGAGGCCGCCTCGTCGACGAGGTCGATGGCCTTGTCGGGCAGGAAGCGGGAGGTGATGTACCGGTCGGAGAGGGCCGCGGCGGCCACCAGCGCGCTGTCGGCGATCTGGACCTTGTGGTGGGCCTCGTAACGCCCCTTGAGCCCGCGCAGGATGGCGATGGTGTCCTCGACCGTCGGCTCGGCCACCAGCACCTGCTGGAAGCGCCGCTCCAGGGCGGGGTCCTTCTCGATCCGCTCGCGGTACTCGTCGAGGGTCGTCGCACCCACCATCCGCAGCTCACCGCGGGCCAGCATGGGCTTGAGCATGTTGCCGGCGTCCATGGAGGAGTCCCCGCCGGCGCCCGCACCCACCACCGTGTGCAGCTCGTCGATGAAGGTGATGATCTGCCCGTCGGAGTCCTTGATCTCGGCGAGGACGGTCTTCAGCCGCTCCTCGAACTCACCGCGGTACTTGGCGCCGGCCACCATGGCGCTCAGGTCGAGCGAGACGAGCCGCTTGTCCTTGAGCGACTCGGGCACGTCCCCCTTCACGATCCGCTGGGCGAGCCCCTCGACGACGGCCGTCTTGCCGACGCCGGGCTCACCGATGAGGACGGGGTTGTTCTTCGTACGGCGGCTGAGCACCTGCACGACCCGGCGGATCTCCTGGTCGCGGCCGATGACGGGGTCGAGCTTGCCCTCCCGTGCGGCGGCGGTGAAGTCGGTCCCGAACTTCTCCAGGGCCTTGTACTGCCCCTCGGGGTCGGCGGTGGTCACCCTGCGCCCTCCTCTGGCCTTCTGGAAGGCGTCGATCAGCTTCTTCGGGGTGGCCCCCTGCTGGGTGAGCACGTCGGCGGCCGGTCCGCCCTTGGCGGCGATGCCGACGAGCAGGTGTTCGGTGGAGAGGTACTCGTCACCGAGGTCGTTGGCGCGGGCCTGCGCGTCGGCGATGACGGAGAGCAGGTCGCGGTTGGGCTGCGGCGGCGCGACGGTGGACCCGGCCACGCTGGGCAGCGAGCCGAGCACCTTCTCCGCCCCGACCCGCACGGCGGCCTGGTCGGCGTCGACGGCGGCGAGCAGATCGACGATGTTCTCGTTGTCCTGCCCCTGGAGCAGAGCGAGGAGCAGGTGGGCGGGGGTGAGGTCCGGGTGTCCCTCGGTCACGGCCCGGTTGCTGGCCGCGTTGATGGCGTCCCGGCTCCGGTTGGTCAGCTCGGCATCCACGTGTCCGTACTCCTCCTCGGTGTCAGCTCCTGTACCGACTCCTGTCACTGACTCAGTCAGCGTACATAAAGTTGAGTCTATTCCACTCAAGGCAGTCTGCGGGAGGAATGGGGGACTAGCTTCCCGGCATGACCTCCTACACCCAGGATCCGGGTGCCCCGGACCCGTCGTTCCTCAGCTTCTGGCGGGAACGGCATCTGTGCACGCTGACGACACCGCGCCCGGACGGGAGCCCGCACGTGGTGCCCGTCGGGGTGACATACGACCCCGAGGCCCGTCTTGCTCGGGTGATCGCGAGCCGGACGAGCGCGAAGGTACGGCACGTGCTGGCGGCCGGCGAGGGCGGGGCGGCGGTGGCGGTGTGCCAGGTGGCGGGGCCGCGGTGGGCGACGCTGGAGGGGCGGGCACGGGTCCGCACGGAGCCGGAACGGGTCGCGGAGGCGGTGCGGCGATACGCCGAACGCTACGAGCGGACCCCGGCGCCGAACCCGCTGCGGGTGGTCATCGAGATCTCGCTGACGGGCGCGATGGGACGTTTTTGAGCCACGGGCCGATCACCGATACCCGGAAATGTCCCCCCAAACTGCAGCGGCGTCACCGTGTTCAGGTCACGGTGACGCCGCTGCGGGGGGAAGCACCTGAGCGATCTTGTTACGACGGGGGAATCGCGTCAGGCACTGCGGGGGGTGGCTGAGATGGTCCGCGGGGTGGGGGTTTCCGGTTCCACCAGCCGATGGTCTCGTTGGTCCAGATTCACAAAGATCATTCCGTACCGGATGGCACACCGAACGGGCTGCGGCGCCCCCCGAGGCCGCCGCAGACACCGGTACGCCCGCACGTCCTCGTCCTCGTCCCGCGTGACCACCACCGGCTCGCCGAAGACGGTCACCATCAACGAGTCACCGGGGTGGGGGATCGCGGTGACGAGGTCGATGAAGTGCCAGCCGGAGCGGTAGGCGGTGGCCATTTCTCTGCGGAAGGAGCGGTCGTCGGGTGGGGTGGTCATCGGCCTCAGTCCCACTTACTGTCGGCCGGGCCCACGACCACGTCATCGTCCGCGACAACGACAGACTGCACACCACCCGTCTCGTGCGCATCGCTCTTCGTACCGGAGAGGCCACTCAGAGCTCCGAAGGCCACAACGGCGGAGAAGGCGGCGACAAGCACCGAGCGAAGCATTCTCTTACGCATAGTCGGCTTCGTCCTCACTTGAAGGTCCCCTCTTCCCCCGTCGAGTAAGACGATGGCTCATTCAGGCACGTCATGGCCACACGATCGGTGCATCATGTTCCTGCATGTTCAGGACCCTGGGGGGTGGAGATTTGGCAACAAATGGGATTAAGGCGACACATCCCCATGCGATGACCGAGTTGTGCGAAGAGGGAAGCCGCCTCTACGCAGATGCTCTGCGCACGGGACGAATCCTTCGGGAGGACACCAAAACCGCCCCCTGCCTGATGGAATTCGCCCTTCTGCACCCCGATCCCGACGACGCGAACTGGCTGCGCCCCGTCTCACCTGCCGTCGCCCTGGCGCAGCGCCTCCACCCCATAGAGCACGAGATCAGCGAGAACCGTCGGCTGTCGATCGCGCTCACCGAAGCCTTCGAGCCGTTCATGGCCCTCAGCGCTCAGGAGACCACCTCCACCCACTCGATCACCGTGCTGGAAGGCCTCGACCGCATCAACGCGGCGCTCGACCTGGCCACCGCCCAGTGCCAGACCGAGATGCTCACGGTCCAGCCGAGCGGTCGCCGCAGCTCCGAGAACAGGCTCATGGAGGCACTGGAACGCGATAAACCGCTCATAGAGCGCGGTGTGCGGATCCGGACCCTCTACCAGCACACGGCCCGGTACAGCCCCGAGAGGCTCGCCTGGGTGGACCACTTCGCCGACGGGAAGGCGGAGTACCGCACCATCGACGAACTGGTCGAGCGCCTCATCATCCTTGACGAGACCGTCGCGTTCATCCCCACCCGTGACGACCGGCAGGTCGCCCTGGAGCTCCGTCATCCCGGCCTGGTCCGGTACCTGATCAAGGTGTTCGAGTTCATGTGGACCCGTGCCGTCCCCCTGAACGCCGGCGCCCCCTATGAAACGGCTCCCGACGGCATCACGGACATCCAGCACTCCATAGCCAAACTGCTCGTGGAGGGCCATGTCGACGAGGCGATAGCCCGCCGCCTGGGCATGAACGTACGCACCTGCCGTGCCCACATCGCCAAGCTCGCGACCGCCCTCGGCAGCGGCAGCCGCGCCCAGCTCGGCTTCCTCATCGCGCAGTCGGGCATCCTGAAGCCCGACCAGCCGATACCGGGGGGAGACGACCACCCGTGACCGGGGCTCACACGCACGGAACGGAGGAACTGTGCGAGGCGGGCCTGGACCTGTACACCCGTGCGCTGCGTGAGGGGCGGGTGTCCTCCGCAGAGGGGCACGCAGCGCCCTGTCCGGTCGATCTGGGGCTCCTGCAACCGGACGTCGCGGACCTGCGGTGGCTGCGGCCCATCGCTCCGGCCTTCGCCCTCCACCGCCTGCTGCGTGGCATGGAGGAGCGCATCGCGGACGAGCGGCGGCGCGAGGAGCGGCTGGCGTCGCTGTTCGAGCCGCTCATGAGGATCGGCAGCGGGCATCCGGCAGCTGCCGGGGGTCCGTCGATCAGCGTCCTCAGCGGATTCGAGCGGATCAACACGGCCATCGCCGAGGCGATGGCCGATGCCGGCCGAGAGGCCCTCACCGTCCAGCCCTACAACGGCAGGGACGTCGGCGCCCGCCTGGCGGCCTCGCTGGGACGCGATCAGGCCCTCCTCGACCGCGGCGGCCGTATCCGCACCCTCTACCAGCACACGGTCCGGCACTCCCCCGCAGTGATCGCCCGCTACGAACAACTGAAGGGTGATGCCGAGGCCCGCACCCTGGACGAGGTCACCAACCGCCTGATCATCCTCGACCGCGAGGCCGCCTTCATCCCCGCCAACCAGGACCGCACCCTCGCCCTGGAGATCCGCCACCCCGCCATCGTCGACTTCCTCGCCACCGCCTTCGACCGGCTGTGGCGGCTGGCCACCCCCATGTACCCCCAAGCCGTCCACCCGCCCTCCCCGGACGGCATCCCGCCCCGCCAACGGGCCATCGCCGGGCTGCTCGTGGAGGGCCACACCGACGCCGTCATCGCCGAGCGCCTCGGCATGAACATCCGCACCGCCCGCGTCCACATCGCCAAACTCGCCGCCACCCTCGGCAGCGAGAGCCGCGCCCAGCTCGGCTACCTCATCGCGGAATCAGGAATCCTCAAGCAGGAGGGAGTGACCGAGTGATCGCGGTGCCACATCCGGAGCACGGCGTGGAGAACCTGTGCGCGGCAGGGACCGAGTTGTACGCACGTGCCCTGCGCGAGGGGTACGTGCTGGGCGTCGACGCCAAGGAAGCGCCCTGTCTGCTCGACTTCGGTCTCCTGCATCCCGCCGTCACGGACCTGGACAGGCTGGAGCCGGTCGCCCCGGCCGTCGCTCTGCACCGCATGCTGCGGATCGCGGAGGAACGCATCGCGGACGAACGACTGCGTGAGGCACAACTGACCGAGACGTTCGAGCCCCTGATGCGGATCGACGGCCGCCGTACGGGAACCGAGGACTCCTCGATGATCAGCGTCCTGAGCGGGCTCGACCTGATCAGCAGGGTCATCGGTCAGGCCGTGGCCGCCGGCTCCGAACTGCTGGCCGTCCAGCCGAACACCAGCGACAGACACGCCCAGCCGCCCCCGCCCGTGCATGTCGAGGCCTTCGACCGCGACCAGGCCCTGCTCGACCGCGGCGGCCGAATCCGCACGCTCTACCAGCACACCCTGCGCCACGCCCCCAGCGTCGTGGCCCGCTACGAACGTTTGAACGGCGACGTGGAGGCCCGCAGCCTGGACGAGGTGACGGAGCGTCTGATCATCGTCGACCGGACCGTGGCCTTCATCCCCGCCAACAAGGACCGCACCCTCGCCCTGGAGATCCGCCACCCCGCCCTGCTCTCCTTCTTCGTCACCGCCTTCGACCGGCTGTGGCGACTGGCCACCCCGATGTACCCCGAAGCGGTGCAGCAGCCCACGCGCAACGGCATCACTCCCCGCCAACGGGCCATCGCCGCGCTCCTCGTCGAGGGCCACACCGACGCCGTCATCGCCGACCGCCTCGGCATGAACATCCGCACCGCCCGCGTCCACATCGCCAAACTCGCCGCCACCCTCGGCAGCGAGAGCCGCGCCCAACTCGGCTATCTCATAGGGCAGTCCGGCATCCTCGGCCAGGAGGACACGGGCGAGTGACGACGGCGGCGGCCCATCCGGAGCACGGCCCGGAAGACCCGTGCCCGGAAGGCATCGAGCTCTACGAACGTGCCCTGCGCGAGGGCGGCATCGGCCGGCCGGAGGCCTCGCCCGCCCCTTGCCTCCTCGACACCGGGCTGCTGCGGCCCGACGCCCGGGACCCGGCCCGCCTCGAAGCCGTACCGCCCGCCCTCGCCCTGCACCGCATGCTCCGCGCCACCACGGACCGTGTGGTGCACGAGCGGCGGCGTACGCAACGGCTGACCGAGGCGTTCGCGCCGCTCATGGGGATCGACGGGCGGAGTGCGGCGGCCGCGGAGAACCCTGCGATCAGAGTGATCAGCGGTACCGGCCCCATCAACGAGGCCATCACCGAGGCCATGGCCGGCGCCGTACGCGAACTCCTGTGTGTGCAGCCCAACGTCCACTACAGCGACCGTCGGGGCGCCGCCGCCCAGGTCGTCGCGATGGACCGGGACCAGGCGCTCCTGGACCGCGGTGCCCGTATCCGCACCCTGTACCAGCACACCCAGCGCCATATGCCGCTCGTCCTCGCCCGCTACGAGCAACTCCGCGGCGACGCCGAGGCCCGCTCCCTGGACGAGGTCACCGACCGGCTCATCGTCGCCGACCGGGACGTGGCGTTCATCCCCGCAGGCGGGGACGGCACGGTCGCACTGGAAGTGAGGCACCCGGCCCTGGTGGAGTTCCTGGCCGTCACCTTCGACCGGCTGTGGTGGCAGGCCACGCCCATGTATCCGCAGACCGTCCACCGGCCGAGCCTCAATGGCATCACACCCCGCCAACGGGCCATCGCCGGACTGCTCGTCGAGGGCCACACCGACGCCGTCATCGCCGACCGCCTCGGCATGAACATCCGCACCGCCCGCGTCCACATCGCCAAACTCGCCGCCACCCTCGGCAGCGAGAGCCGCGCCCAGCTCGGCTACCTCATCGGACGGTCCGGGATTCTTGACCGGGGAGCGTGATCGAGGGCACGGCCGTCGGGCCGTTCAGGCCCACCTGCGCTATCCGGACACCCAGTTGCGTACGACTGGCCGCCCCGAGCGTCTCCGACAGTCGCGCGATATGGGCCCGGCAGGTGCGCACGCTGATCCCCAGCCGTTCCGCGATCACCGCGTCCTGGTGGCCCTCGGCCAGCAGTGCGGCGATGGACTGCTCACGGTGGGAGATGCCCTCGATGCCGGTGTCCGGGAGGGGGGCGGTAAGGGGGATCGCCAGGCGCCACAGGCGCTCGAAGACCGTCAGCAGATACTCCACCAGCGCCGGGTGCCGCAGCTCCAGGGCGAGGGTGCGGTCGGCGTTCGCGGGGATGAAGGCCACCGTACGGTCGAAGAGGATCAGCCGGTCGATGACCTCGTCCAGTGTCCGCGCCTGGACCGAACCGCCCATCAACTCCAAGTAGTTCAGTAGCCCTTGGCCGTGCCGGGCCACATGGGTGTACAGGTCCCGCATCCGCACGCCCCGGCCGCGCAGCGCCAGCGCCCGGTGCAGGCCCTCCGTCAGCTCGTGCTCGGGGCGGATGCCGCCGGGCTGGACCGTGAGGACCTCCGTCGTGCACGCCTCGGTGGCCTCGTCCATCGCGGCCTGGATCCGCGAGAGGCCGTCGAGGACCCGGATCGCGGTCCCCTCACCGGCGCCCGGCACGACACTGGGCCCCAGACCCGCGTACCGCTCCACCGCCGCGACCGCGTCCCCCACCCGCTGCTGGCTCGTGCTGACCTCGTCGTAGACGCCACGCAGCAGCCGGGTCATGACCTCCTGCGGTGCCGTCGGCACCAGCCAGTCCATGTCGTCGGGGTCCGGGTGCAGCAGGGCCAGTTCCAGCAGACAGGGCACCGGCTCGGCGTCGGCGCGCGGCACGCGGCCGCGGCGTACGGCCCGGGAGTACACCCGATCCCCGGCCTCGCACAGCCGTTCGGCACCGTGAGGATGGTCGTCCGCCCTGAGCCCGGCCATTGCCCATCCCACCCCCGGTTCCCGCGTCTACCGCCCTCTTGTGCTGTTTTCCCATCGGGGCGCAGAAGCCCCCAGGCTCCGCAACTATGCGCGGCCCCGACCCGCTCCGCAACACGGCTCCTCGGGCCGACGCCAGGAAAAACGGCCGGTATACCCCGTTACCTCCGGGCCTCCGTCGGTCCGTCTGCAACAAGCTGCTCCCCCGCCCGGCCAGGACCGTCCCGGTGCGGAACAACCCGCTCCGCGCGTCAACTCCCGGAAATCACGCAGTGATCATCCCGTTACGTGCCGCACTTAACGTCAGGTCATGGCGGACATATTTGACGCATACGCGTTGGCCGACGCGTGGGACGAGATGTTCGAGCGGCCGGGTGAGGTCAGGACCGCCTACGAGCCGGTGCTGGCCGCACTCCAGCCGATCGAACCGAGCGAACTCAGGTTCCGGGCCGACCAGATGGCCCGGGCCTTCACCGACCGGGGCGTGACCTACGCCTTCGCGGGCGAGGAGCGGCCCTGGCCGCTGGACCTCGTGCCCAGGATCCTCGACGCCCTCGAATGGGATCTCATACAACGCGGGGTGAGCCAGAGAGTCAGAGCCCTGGAGGCCTACCTCGCCGACGCCTACGGGCCCGCCCGTGCCTTCGAGGACGGTGTCGTGCCCTGGCGGCTGCTGCTGAACTCCCCGCACTTCCACCGCGCCGCCCACGGGCTCGAGCCCACGGGCGGCGTACGCATCCATGTCGCCGGCATCGACCTGGTCCGGGACGAACAAGGGGACTTCCGGGTCCTGGAGGACAACGTCCGGGTTCCCAGCGGCGTGTCGTACGTCATCGAGAACCGGCGCGCCATGACCCGCGTCTTCCCGTCCCTCTTCGCCGAGCAGCATGTGGTTCCCGTCGACGGTTACGCGCAGAAACTGCTCGCCGCCCTGCGCGCCGCCGCGCCCGACGGCGTCCAGGACCCCCGGGTCGTGGTCCTGACCCCCGGGCCCAGCAACGCCGCCTACTTCGAACACGCCCTGCTCGCCCGGCTGATGGGCGTGCAGCTGGTCGAGGGGCACGACCTGGTGTGCCGGAGCAACCGGGTGTGGATGCGCACGACACGCGGAGAAGTGCCCGTCCACGTCGTATACCGGCGCCTGGACGACGACTTCCTCGATCCGCTCCACTTCCGCCCCGACTCGGTGATCGGCTGCCCGGGCATCCTCGGCGCGGCGACGGCGGGCCATGTCACCCTCGCCAACGCGGTCGGCAACGGCATCGCGGACGACAAGCTGCTCTACACCTACGTCCCGGACCTGATCCGTTACTACCTCTCAGAGGAACCGATTCTTCCCAATGTGGAGTCCTTCCGGCCCGACGAACCCGGCCAGTTGGAGGCCGTCCTCGACCAGATCGACCAGCTCGTCGTGAAGCCCGTCGACGGGGCCGGCGGTCAGGGCATCGTCATCGGGCCGAAGGCCGACCGCGAAACCCTGGAGAGGACCCGCGAGGCCGTCCGCAAGGACCCCCGCGGTTTCATCGCCCAGCGCCCCGTCGCCCTGTCCACCTCCCCGACCCTCGCGGGCGAACGCATGGCGCCCCGCCACATCGACCTGCGTCCCTTCGCCGTCAACGACGGCAACGACATCTGGGTCCTGCCCGGCGGTCTGACCCGGGTCGCCCTCCAGGAGGGCAACCTGATCGTCAACTCCAGCCAGGGCGGCGGCTCCAAGGACACCTGGGTGCTCGCCGAGGGCCCCGCGGAACCGCCCACACCCGCGAACGGAACCGCCCTCCTGGACATCGCCCCGCGTCAGCACGGTCCCGACGGCAACCCCACCGTCGTACAGGAAGGGGCCCAGCAGTGAACGACGTGATCCTCTCGCGGATAGCCGAGGCACTGACCTGGACCGGCCGTTACGTCGAGCGGGCGGACAACACCGGCCGCATTCTCGACGCCTACCTCCACCGGCTGCTGGAGGACCCGTGGCGCGACGAGGACGTGGCCTGCCGATCGCTGTACGCGATCCTCGGCGTCGACGCGGGCGGCACCCGGGTCGACATGCAGCAGGTCCTCGACCAGCTCGCCTTCGACGCCCGCTCGACCTGCTCCATCGAGGGCGCCCTCGGCGCGGCCCGGCTGAACGCCCGCAGCGCCCGTGAGGCCGTCTCCTCGGAGATGTGGGAGTGCCTGAACTCCACCTGGCACGCGCTGGCCGACCAGCGGCTCGCGGCCCGCCGTACCGGCCCCTACGCCTATCTGGAACTCGTACGGCGGCGCGCGGCGCTCTTCTTCGGGCTCGCCGACTCCACCATGAGCCGCGACGACAGCTGGCGTTTCGTCGTGCTGGGCCGCAGCCTGGAGCGGGTGGACATGACCGTACGGCTGCTGTCGGTCCGGGTCCTGGACGCGGCCCACGCGCCCGACTGGCCGACCCTGCTGAGCGCTTCGGGCGCCGACGAGGCGTACGCGCGCGTGTACGGCGGTTTCGGCGACACCCCGCGCGTCGCCGAGTTCCTGCTCCTGGACCGCGACTTCCCGCGCTCCGCGCTGCACGCTCTGACGACGGCGGAGGAGTGCCTGACCGCGCTCGGCCGGCCGCGCCAGGACCCCGCGCGCCGCCCGATCGGCCGGATGCGCACCCGTCTGGAATACCTCGACCTGCACGCCCTGGAGGAGCAACTCCCTCTGCTGCTCAGGGACCTGCAAACCGCCTGCATGGCCTCCGCGGAAGCGGTGGCGGAGCGGTTCTTCCCGTACCAGGGGCCCGTCGAGTGGGCCCAGGAAGGAGCGTGAGCATGACCACCACGCCCGCGTCCCGCCGCCTCCGGATCAAGCACACCACGAAGGTCTCGTACGCCCAGCCCGTGGCCTCGTCCCACAACGAGGTCCGCATGACCCCGCTGACGCTGCCCGCCCAGACCACCCTGGACGCCCGGGTCACCGTCAACCCGACCACGCCCACCTGGTCCTACTGGGACTACTGGGGCACCCAGGTCACCGGGTTCGATCTGATGGAACCGCACGGCCATCTCACCATCACGGCCTCCAGCCTGGTCGAGACGTCCCGGCCGGAGCCGCTGCCGGCCGCGCCCACGTGGGACGAGGTGGCCGAACGCATCGCGGGGTCCCGCCTGTTGGAGTTCGCGAGCCCCACGGGCCGTACGACGGTCCCGCCGAAGCTGATCAAGAAGGCCCGGAAGGCGGCGGCCGGTCTCGACCCGCACGGGACGGCGGTCGCGGTGTCGGCGCTGGTCGCCGACCGGGTGTCGTACCTCCCCGGCGCGACCAGCGTGAACACCTCCCCCGCGGAGGCCTGGGAGCAGGGCGCCGGCGTCTGCCAGGACATCACCCATCTCACCGTCGCCCTGCTGCGGGGTGCCGGTCTCCCGGCCCGCTATGTCTCCGGCTACCTCCACCCGGAACGCGACGCCGAACTCCACCGGCCCGTCGCCGGGGAGAGCCACGCCTGGATCGAGTACTGGGCGGGCGACTGGTGCGGCTACGACCCCACCAACCGCGTCCGCGCCGACGAGTCCCACGTGGTGGTGGCACGGGGGCGCGACTACGACGACGTGACGCCCCACAAGGGCATCTACCGGGGCGTGCCCGGCGGTTCGCCGGAGGTCACGGTGGAGTTCACGCGGGTGGCGTGAGCGGACGGGCGGAGGGGAGTTCCCTCCGCCCCGACACGGCTACTTCAGGCCCGCCGCCGCGCAGTCGCTCTTGAACTGCGCGGTGCAGATGTCCTTGATCGTGTAGATGCCGTCCTTGACGACCGTGCTCTTGATGTTGTCCTTCGTCAGGGCGACGACCTGGACGAGCTGGGCCGGGATGTTCTTGTTCGTGGGGCTGTCGACGCTGTCCGTGGCGAGGGCGTCGAACTGGATGCCCTTGCCCTGGACCTTCATGACGGCCATCTCGGCGGCGGCCTCGGCCTCGCCCGGGTACGGCTTGTAGACGCTCATGTACTGCGCGCCCGAGACGATCCGCTGCACCGCGGCCAGCTCCGCGTCCTGGCCGGTGATCGGCGGGATGTTCGTCATGCCCGCGTCCTGCATCGCCTGGATCGCGGCGCCTGCCATGGCGTCGTTGGCGGAGTAGACGGCCTTGATGTTGCCCTTGCCGATCGCGCTGATCGCCTCGGTCATGTCCTTCTGGGCGGTCTCCGGCTTCCAGCCGTCGACGTCGTAGGTCTTGGCGATCGTCACCTTGCCGTTGAGCTCGGACATCGCGCCCGCCTTGAACTGTCCGGCGTTCGGGTCGGAGGGCGAGCCGTTGATCATGACGATCTTGTCGGAGGTGTCGATGCCCGAGCCGATCGCCTCGACGAGGGAGCGCCCCTGCACCTCGCCGACGAGTTCGTTGTCGAAGGAGACGTACGCGTCGATCGGGCCCTCGGCGAGGCGGTCGTAGGCGATGACCGGAATGCCCGCGTCCTTGGCCTTCGTCACCATCCCCGCGATGGCGTGCGAGTCCACGGCGTCCAGCAGGATGACGTCGACCTTCTCGTCGATCATCTGCTGCATCTGGGTGGCCTGCTTCTTGGCGTCGGCCTCGCCGTTGGCGTAGAGGGTCTTGCCCTTCTTGTCCGTGAGCTCGGCGACCTTCCGCTGGATGATCGGGTAGTCGAACTCCTCGTAGCGGGTGTTCGTCTTCTCCGGCATCAGCACACCCACGGTGATGTCGTCGCCCTTGGTCGGGCTCGCCTCGCTCCCGCTCGCGGCGCCGAGCGCCCCGCAGGCGGCCAGCGAGAAGGTCATCGTGGACGCGGCCACGGCTATGGCGATACGACGCATGGGGCTGCTCACTTCTGGTGCTTTCCGGACGCGGGCGCGGCATTGCGGCCCATGTGTCTGAAAAGACAACGCGGGGCCGCCCAACGACGTCAAGCGGAATCACTTAACGAGTGCGCAACGCCACTCTCCGCCGATGGTGTGAAGACTTGGCGCGAACACTAGTACAACCAACTTCACACCTGGCGAGTCATGATCACAGCAGCCGCACAACTGCTGTTCCCCGTACGACCAGAGGATCGAATGAAGTCAGCCAGACGGACGACCGCCACCGCCGTCGTCCTCGCCGGCGCCGGCACCCTCGTCACCCTGACGGCGGGCCCCGCCCCGGCGGCCGTGTCGTGTGCCTCGCCCGTGTTCACGCGGCAGTTCTACGCCAACACAAGCCTGTCCGGCACCCCGAAGAAGACGGACTGCGACACCGCGATCGACCAGAGCTGGAGCGGCGCCCCCGTCACCGGCCTGCCCAAGGACAACTTCGGCGTCCGCTGGACCGTGACCCGCGACTTCGGCTCCGGCGGGCCCTTCGCGCTCGGCGCCACCGGCCTCGACGGGATTCGCGTGTACCTCGACGGCGTCCGCAAGATCGACCTCTGGAAGAACGTCTCCACCACGGTCAAGAAGACCGCCAACGTGACGATCCCGTCCGGCAGGCACACGCTCCGGGTCGACTACGCCAACTGGACCGGCGCCGCCAAGGTCAAGGTCACCTACGCGCCCCGCACCTCCGCCGACGTCGACAAGGTCAAGCCGCTGGTCCCGACCGGCACTTCCGTCACGTACGACAAGGCCACCGGCAAGGCCAAGGTCACCTGGGCGAAGAACAAGGAGATGGACCTCGCCGGCTACCGGGTCTACCGGCGGCTCAAGGGGACCTCCTTCCCGGCCACTCCGCTCGCGACGACCGCCCTCACCTCGTACACCGACAGCACCCTGCCGGTGACCGGCGACACCTACTACTACGAGGTCCGCGCCCACGACAGGGCCGGCAACGAGTCGGGCGGCACCGCCGACCAGGCCGTCACCACCGCCGACCGGGTCGCGCCGGGTGTACCCACCATCACGCGCGCGACCGGCGAGGTGCGGCCGGGTGGCACCGGCACCGGCGGTCTCGAGGTCGGGTGGGACGCCGTCACGGGCGCGACGGCGTACCGCGTCTTCCGGGCGGCGACCGAGAACGGCACGTACAGCGCCGTCGGCCGCACCGGGCAGCCCTCCTACCTGGACACCACGGCCGCCGAGAGCACCGTGTACTACTACCGGGTCTCGGCCCTCGACGCGGCGGGCAACGAGTCCGCCCGGTCCGCGCCGCAACAGGGCAGGATCTGGGACAACGACCCGCCGCCTCTCGTCGCCGGGCTGAAGGTGACGCCCACCGAGTACGGCTTCCGTCTGGACTGGGACAAGAGCCCGGCCACGGACCTCCGGTACTACACCGTCCACCGCGGCGAACTCGTCGACGACGAGGGCGACAAGCTCTGCTACGGCAGCCTGGTGGACTACGTCTCGCCCGACGAGACGTCCTACGCGTACACCACGCTGTCCGACGGGGACGAGGTCTGCTTCTTCCTCGACGCGGTGGACGACGAGTTCAACTCCGCCAACGAGTGGAGCGACGAGCAGGTCCACGCCGTGGTCGCCACCGAGCTCGACATGACGCCGAGCGTGCCGACACCGGAGGGCTCGCCACTTCACCTCTCGGTGCTGGGGGCCAGGGGCGACGAAGGCAACTCGCTCTCGTGGTCGGGGCTCGGGGAGGACGCCGTGAAGGGCTTCCGCGTCTACCGCTGGACCCCCGCCACCTCCTCGTACGAGCGGATCGCCGACCTCGGTGGCGGTGTCTCGCAGTACTTCGACACGAGCGCGCGGCGCGGCACCACCTCCTACTACTGGGTCACCGGCGTCCTTGCGGACGGCGCGGAGACCCTGCCCGCGGACGGCTGGGCAGTGACCGCTCCGGCCACCGGTACAACCCTCTCCTCCACCAGCGAGTCGTGATCTTCATGAAGTCAGCCAGACGGACGACCGCCACCGCCGTCGTTCTCGCCACCGCAGGCACCCTCTTCACCGTCGCCGCGACCCCCGCCTCCGCGGCCGTGAACTGCGCCTCCCCCGTGTTCAAGCGGGAGTTCTACGCCAACACGAGCCTGTCCGGCACCCCGAAGAAGACCGACTGCGACGACGCGATCGACCAGTCCTGGAGCGGCGCCCCCGTCACCGGCCTGCCGAAGGACAACTTCGGCGTCCGCTGGACCGTGACCCGCGACTTCGGCTCCGGCGGACCCTTCGCGCTCGGCGCCACCGGCCTGGACGGCATCCGCGTGTACGTCGACGGCGTCCGCAAGATCGACCTGTGGAAGAACGTCTCCACCACGGTCAAGAAGACCGCCAACGTGACGATCCCGTCCGGCAGGCACACCCTGCGCGTCGACTACGCCAACTGGACCGGCGCCGCCAAGGTCAAGGTCACCTACGCGCCCCGCACCTCCGCCGACGTCGACAAGGTCAAGCCGCTGGTGCCGACGGGCACTTCCGTCACGTACGACAAGGCCACCGGCAAGGCCAAGGTCACCTGGGCGAAGAACAAGGAGATGGACCTCGCCGGGTACCAGGTCTACCGGCGGCTCAGGGGGACGTCGTACGGCACCAAGCCGCTCACGACGACCACCTCGACCTCGTACACGGACACCCCGCCGCCCACTGGCGCCACGTACTACTACGAGGTCCGCGCCCGCGACAGGGCCGGCAACACCTCGGGCGGCACCGCCGACCAGCCCGTCACCACCGTGGACACGACTCCGCCCGCGGCGCCGTTCCTGGAGATGGACGTGTGCCCGGACGACCAGCCCTTCGCGGCTCCGGAGCTCGTCACCACCGCCGAGAACCGGGCCGACATCGCCTGGTACGAGCTCCAGCGGCTCGACCCGGTCACGAACGCCTGGGCCACCGTGTACGCCGGCGCCAAGGGCGCGGTCTGCGACACGGGGCAGCCCGCCGACGGCAGCAAGGTCACCTATCGGGGCCGGGCCCGGGACGCCGTCGGCAACTGGTCCGTGTACTCGGCCGCCACCACCTTCACCACCTTCGACATGACCCCGCCGGCGACCGCCGCCGACGCCCGCGTCGAGTACCGCTCGGGCGTGCCGCACCTGGTGTGGTCGGCCGTCGACGGAGCCGCGCGGTACGAGGTCCTCCAGTACGACCCGAAGACCGGCGGCTGGCTCGACGCGCTGCCCGGCGCGGACGGCACCACCACCCGGACCGACGTCGTACCGCGCCAACTGGCCGCCGTCGCCGACTCCTACCGGTACGCGGTGCGCGCTCAGGACACGAAGGGCAACGCCTCCTCGCCGACGGAGGTCACCCTCGCGATGGCCGACCGCCCGGAGGCGATCGCGCCGTACGAGACCACCGCGACCCGCTCCGGCGCGGGCGTGTACGTCTCCTGGGCCAGTGCCGACCCGTGGACCCATGACAGCGCCCCGCTGCTCACGTACCGGATCGAGCGGACTGACCCGGCGACCGGCGAGACCGTGGTCGTGGACAAGTGCGGACCGGACAGCGCGGATCCGTCGGTGGACTGGTGGTGGGCGGGCGATGGCGCTCCCTCCTACGCCGGGCGCCAGGTCCTGCGTGGCACCTGCCAGGACGTCTCCGGCGCCTCCGAGACGACGTACGAGTACCGGGTCGTGACCGTCGACCCCTACGGGAACGCCTCGCAGCCCGGCCCGGCGGCCACCGCGACCACCCCGGACACCAAGCGCCCGGACCCGGTCCGGGACCTGACCGCCGAACAGATCCCGCTCGGCGTGCGCCTGTCCTGGACGCCGCCCGCCGACGACGACGTCTTCACGTACTACGTCTGGCAGGGCGTCACCGACCCGGACACCGGCGAGACGGTGTGGAAGCGCAACTGCTGGAGGGGGGATTCGCTGGCCGAGACCGAGATCCTCTGCCCGACCGTCCCCGACGGCGCGACCCACGTCTACCGGGTGGCCGCCGTCGACGCCCTCTGGGACGAGGGGCCGCACTTCTGGCACACGGCCGACACCTCGGTCACCCTGCCCGACACCCGGCCGCCGGGCTGGACGGGGACCGAGGTCCATGGGGACAGCTACCCGGAGCTGTACGTCGGCTGCTCGGAGAGCTCCGGCCTCGGCGACTGCGCCCGGTTCACGGGTTACCGCGTGGAGCGCTGGGACCCGGCGGCGAACGCCTACACCACCCTGACCGAGGGCCCGGCGGGCGACGCAGACTCCTACATGGACGAGACGGTCAACGGGGACCGGCTGAACCTGTACTACTACCGTGTCGTCCTCGTGGACTCCGCGGGCACCGAGACCGTGGCCCGCTCGGCGGCGTACGGCATCTGGGAGTCCTGGTTCTGATCCCGTCCGCGCAGGGGAAAGGGCCCGGAGATCCCTCCGGGCCCTTTCTCGCACCTGCCTAGTCCTTCGCCCTCTTCGGCCGCCACACCACCAGCGCGCTGGTCTGCTGGACCTCCTGGTACGGCACCAGGTCACGGCGGTACGACGCGTGCACCGCCGCCTCGCGCTGCTGCATGGCCACCGCGGCCCCCTCGACGGCGGCCTGGAGCTCGGCCACCCTCGACTGGAGCGCGGCGACCTGGTTCTCCAGTTCGATGATGCGCTTGATGCCGGCGAGGTTGATGCCCTCGTCCTGCGACAACTGCTGGACGGTGCGCAGCAGTTCGATGTCGCGGGCCGAGTAGCGCCGGCCCCGGCCCGGGCTGCGGTCCGGGGACACCAGGCCCAGACGGTCGTACTGGCGCAGTGTCTGCGGGTGCAGGCCGGACAGCTGGGCCGCCACCGAGATGACGTAGACCGGGGTCTCCTCGGTCAGTTCATACGGGTTGCGTCGACGGCCGTCCATCTCGATCAAGCTCCCTTCGCGGCCTGGAACAGCTCCGCCCGTGGATCCTCACCCACGGTCGCCTCGCGATACGCCTCGAGCGCGTCACGAGCCTTCCCCGACAGCTCGGTCGGGACACTCACCTCGACGGTGACCAGCAGATCGCCACGGGTGCCGTCCTTGCGGACCGCGCCCTTTCCCCGCGCCCGCATGGTGCGGCCGTTGGGCGTGCCCGGGGGCAGTTTCAGCGTGACGGCGGGGCCGCCCAGCGTCGGCACCCTGACCTCGCCGCCGAGCGCCGCCTCCGAGAAGGTCACCGGGACCGTCACCGTGAGGTTGTCGCCCTTGCGGCCGAAGACGGGGTGCGTGTCGACGTGCACGGTGACGTACAAGTCGCCCGCGGGGCCGCCGCGTTCACCGGGCGCCCCCTTTCCGCGCAACCGGATCCGCTGGCTGTCCGACACCCCGGCCGGGATGCGGACCTGCATGGTGCGGGAGGACTTCGCCCGCCCGGAGCCCTTGCAGATCTCGCAGGGGTTCTCCGCGATCAGCCCGCGGCCCTTGCAGTCCGGGCAGGGGTCCGTGAGGGAGAACCCTCCGCCGGAGCCCCTCGCCACCTGGCCGGTGCCCACGCACGTCGGGCACACGCGCGGGTTGCCGTTGGCGTCGCCGGTGCCCGAGCAGGCCTTGCAGGGGGCCTGCGAGGACATCCTGAGCGGGACCGTCGCGCCCTCGATCGCCTCGGTGAAGCTGAGGGTGACCTCGGTGTCGATGTCCTGGCCGCGCCTGGGCTGGACGCGCGTAGTTCCGGAGCTGCCCCGGTTGAACAGGCCCCCGAAGACGTCTCCGATTCCGCCGCCGAAGCCGCCGGCTCCCTGGCCCCCGCCCTGGGCGCCGCCTCCGAAGAGGTCGCCCAGGTCGAAGTTGAAGGAGCCGCCCGCGCCGCCCGGCCCCGGGCGGAAGCCGCCGTTGCCGAACAGGGCGCGGGCCTCGTCGTACTCCTTGCGCTTCTTGGGGTCACCGAGGACGTCGTTCGCCTCGGAGATCTCCTTGAAGCGCTCCTCGGCCTTGGTGTTGCCCTTGTTGGCGTCCGGGTGGAACTCGCGGGCGAGCTTCCGGTACGCCTTCTTGATCTCGGCCTCGGTGGCGTCCTTGGGGACGCCGAGGACCTTGTAGTAGTCCTTCTCGATGAAGTCCTTGGTGCTCATCCTCGACGCGCCCCCTTTCCGGTGTCCCGATCGTTCTCTTCGACCTCAGCCCTCCTCAGGGCCGTTGTCCTTGTCGTCGCCGGCCTCGGAGCCGTCCTCGGCCTTGACCGTCTGCGCGCCCGGCTGCGGTTCGGCCACGGCCACCCGCGCGGGGCGGATGGTGCGCTCGCCGAAGCGATACCCAGGCTGCAGAATCGCCACGCACGTCGTCTCCGTGACGTCGGGCGCATACGAGTGCATCAGGGCCTCGTGGATCGTCGGGTCGAAGGGCTCGCCCTCCTTGCCGAACTGCTGCAGGCCCATCTTCGCCGCGACGGTCTCCAGGGACTCCGCGACGGACTTGAACCCGCCGAGAAGTTCACCGTGTTCCCGCGCGCGGCCGATGTCGTCGAGCACGGGAAGGAGCTCGGTCAGGAGGTTCGCGATGGCGATCTCCTTGACCGTGATCCGGTCCCGCTCCACACGGCGGCGGTAGTTCTGGAACTCGGCCTGGAGCCGCTGGAGGTCCGCGGTGCGCTCTTCGAGCGCCTTGCGCACCTGGTCCAGCTGGGCCGTCAGGCCGGCGATCTGGGCACTTGCGTCCCCGGCCGGGGCCGCCCCTTCCTGGGGGGCGGCCTTCGGCTCGGCGTCGTCGGGGGTGGCGCCGGAGGGGACGTCGGGCTTCTCGTCGAAGCCCGGGGTCTCCTCCGTCACGCGGCACCGTCCTTGCGCTCGTCGTCCACGATCTCGGCGTCCACGACGTCGTCGTCCGCCTTGGCCTGGGAGGCACCGGCGTCGTCGGCGTCACCCGCGCCCTGGGCGGCCTGGGCGTCGGCGTACATGGCCTGGCCGACCTTCTGGGAGACCGCGGCGACCTTCTCGGTGGCGGTGCGGATCTCCGCGGTGTCCTCGCCCTTGAGCGCGGCCTTCAGCTCCTCGACGGCGGCCTCGACCTCGGTCTTGACCTCGCCGGGGACCTTGTCCTCGTTGTCCTTGAGGAACTTCTCCGTCTGGTAGACGAGCTGCTCGCCCTGGTTGCGGCTCTCGGCGGCCTCGCGGCGGCGGTGGTCCTCCTCCGCGTACTGCTCGGCCTCCTGGCGCATCCGGTCGACCTCGTCCTTCGGCAGCGAGGAGCCGCCGGTGACAGTCATCTTCTGCTCCTTGCCCGTGCCCAGGTCCTTCGCGGTCACGTGCATGATGCCGTTGGCGTCGATGTCGAAGGCGACCTCGATCTGCGGGACACCGCGCGGGGCCGGCGGCAGACCGGTCAGCTCGAACATCCCGAGCTTCTTGTTGTACGCCGCGATCTCGCGCTCGCCCTGGTAGACCTGGATCTGCACGGAGGGCTGGTTGTCCTCGGCGGTGGTGAAGATCTCGGACCGCTTGGTCGGGATCGTCGTGTTCCGCTCGATGAGCTTGGTCATGATGCCGCCCTTGGTCTCGATGCCGAGGGACAGCGGGGTCACGTCGAGGAGCAGGACGTCCTTGACCTCACCCTTGAGGACACCGGCCTGCAGGGCGGCGCCGATGGCGACGACCTCGTCCGGGTTGACGCCCTTGTTGGCGTCCTTGCCGCCGGTGAGCTCCTTGACGAGCTCGGCGACGGCGGGCATACGGGTGGAGCCACCGACGAGGACGACGTGGTCGATCTCGTTGATGGAGACGCCGGCGTCCTTCATGACGTTGAAGAACGGGGTCTTGCAGCGCTCCAGGAGGTCCGCGGTCAGCTGCTGGAACTGAGCCCGGGTGAGCTTCTCGTCCAGGTGCAGCGGGCCCTCGGCGGAGGCCGTGATGTAGGGCAGGTTGATCGAGGTCTCGGTGGAGCTCGACAGCTCGATCTTGGCCTTCTCGGCGGCCTCGCGGAGGCGCTGGAGGGCCATCTTGTCCTTGGCGAGGTCCACGCCGTGACCGGACTTGAACTGCTGCACCAGGTAGTCGACGACGCGCTGGTCCCAGTCGTCACCACCGAGGTGGTTGTCACCGTTGGTGGCCTTCACCTCGACGACGCCGTCGCCGATCTCGAGGAGGGACACGTCGAAGGTGCCGCCACCGAGGTCGAAGACGAGGATCGTCTGGTCGTCCTTGTCGAGGCCGTACGCGAGCGCGGCCGCGGTGGGCTCGTTGACGATACGCAGGACGTTGAGACCCGCGATCTCGCCGGCCTCCTTGGTCGCCTGACGCTCGGAGTCGTTGAAGTACGCCGGGACGGTGATGACCGCGTCGGTCACCTTCTCGCCCAGGTAGGACTCTGCGTCCCGCTTCAGCTTCTGCAGGATGAAGGCGGACATCTGCTGCGGGTTGAAGGGCTTCCCGTCCAGCTCCGTCTTCCAGTCGGTGCCCATGTGACGCTTCACGGACCTGATGGTCCGGTCCACGTTGGTGACCGCCTGGCGCTTGGCCACCTCGCCGACCAGCACTTCGCCGTTCTTCGCGAAGGCGACGACGGACGGCGTGGTCCTGGCACCCTCGGCGTTGGTGATGACGGTGGGCTCGCCGCCTTCGAGAACGCTGACGACGGAGTTAGTCGTGCCCAGGTCGATGCCGACCGCACGTGCCATGGTTGATTCCTCCAGCTGACTTGAGTGGAACGGACTCAAGTGTGCACGACCGCCCCGCCGCGGTCAACAGACCTGAGTCGTGTGGACTCAACTCTTATCCGTTCCTTACACGCAACTGGGTCGTGACCTGCGCCGATACGCCGCGCGGTACCAGGTTGGGCTTCACGTTCGGCTTGACGCGAAGCAGTACGAGCACGACCACCAGGGCGACCGCGGCGACCCACAGGGCCGCCGTCGCGGCGATCCACCCGAGGTGCACGAGGGCCCCGACGAGTACCCCGCCGAAGGCCGCGACACCCAGGACGACGGACGCCCCCTGCGGGGTGAGCCCGAGCCGCCGCAGCCGGTGGGCGAGATGGTCGGGGGCGGCACGCAACAGCGGTCGCCCGGACAGGGCCCGGGCGAGAGCGACCAGTACGACATCGGCGGCCACCACCGCGTTCAGCGCGAACAACACCCCCGCGCCGGAGCCGAGTTCCTGCCCCGCGCGGGTCGTCACGGCGGCGGACGCCAGCACGAACCCGGTGAACAGAGCCCCGCACGCGCCGAATCCCACCCGCGCGGGATGCCAGTTGTGCATCAGGAACCCGGTCAGCGCGGCGGCCAGCACGCTCAGCAGGACGGCGACCGAGTCCATCACCTCGGCCGCCGCACAGGCCCCCGCCCCGAAAGCGGTGACGACCCCGACGGTCCCGGCGAGCCCGTCGGCGTGGTCCAGCGCCTTGAACCCGAGGGCGACGAACACGATCCAGCCGGCCGCGAGAAGCCCGGCGGGCACCCCCGTCTCCTCGTACGGCACGACGCACAGCGCCGCCACCGCCGTACCGCCCACGAGGAACCGCGCCTTGACCCGCCGCACGTCGGCGACGAGCCCGAGGAGGGCGACGGCGGCCCCGGCGAAAAGCAGCCGCTCGACCTCGGGCCCCAGGGGTGTGACGCCCTTCCAGTCCCCGACCGCCGCGACCAGACAGGTTGCGGCGGTCACCGCCACACCGCCGGACAGCGGCATGGGTCGCCGCCATCGCCGGTCGACGATCCCGAGGCGCAGGGCGGGCAGCCGCAGCACGGCGGCGAGCACGGCTGCGAGGAGCAGGGCGGAGGTGGCGGCGAGGATCCCATAGAGCACAAGCCCAAATTAGCGGCGTATGCACCAATTCATCACGAATAACACGATCGGGTTTTAAGGTAACCCTCAGCGATTCAGATCACCCTGTGCCCGGCTACAGTGCGGCAGAAGATGGGGGTAGTCTCAGACGGACTGCATAAGTTACCGCTTAGTAATCTCGCTCGTAGAACCCTCGCAGGCCCGAGGAGCCCCGAAATGCAACTCGCCGCGATCATCGTGTCGCTGGTACTGACCGTGGTCGGCGTGGCACTGCTCGCGCGCGCCATCGGCCAGTTCGTCCGGTACTTCAAGCTGGGCCAGCCCGTGCCCGCCGGAAGCAGGACCGACAACCCCTACGCCCGCAGTGTGACGCTGGTGAAGGAGTTCCTCGGCCACACCCGGATGAACCGGTGGGGCATCGTCGGCTTCGCCCACTGGTTCGTGGCGATCGGCTTCCTGACGCTGCCGCCGACTCTCGCGCAGGCGTTCGGCCAGCTCTTCAAGGCCGACTGGGTGCTGCCGGTCATCGGTGAGTTCCTGCCGTTCGAGATGTACACCGAGTTCATCGGTGTCATGACCGTGCTCGGCATCGCCGCGCTCATCGTGATCCGCCTGCTGAGCCTGCCCTCGCGCCCCGGCCGCAAGTCCCGCTTCGCGGGCTCCAAGGCGGGTCAGGCGTACTTCGTCGAGTACGTCATCCTCACCATCGGCCTCGCCATCTACGTGCTGCGCGGCCTCGAGGGCGCGCTGCACCACGTGGAGGGCTACGAGGCCGGGTACTTCGCCTCGTACCCGCTGGTGCTGGCCTTCAAGGGCCTGAGCGTCTCCGCGCTGCAGAACCTCGTCTACCTGGTCGCGACGATCAAGATCGGCACGTCCTTCGTGTGGATGATCGTCGTCTCGCTCAACACCAACATGGGTGTGGCCTGGCACCGCTTCCTGGCCTTCCCGAACATCTGGTTCAAGCGCAACGCGACCGGTGAGACGGCCCTCGGCGGCCTCCAGCCGATGACGAGCGGCGGCAAGCCGATCGACTTCACCGACCCCGGTGACGACGACGTCTTCGGCGTCTCCCAGGTCGAGCAGTTCTCCTGGAAGGGCCTGCTGGACTTCTCCACCTGCACCGAGTGCGGCCGCTGCCAGTCGCAGTGCCCCGCGTGGAACACCGGCAAGCCGCTCTCCCCCAAGCTCCTGATCATGTCCCTGCGCGACCACGCGCACGCCAAGGCCCCGTACCTGCTGGCCGGCGGCGGCAAGACGATGGAGGGCGAGGAGAAGGCGTCCGAGGAGCAGCTGGCCGGTGTGCCCGCGTCCGCTCTCGCCGAGGCCGAGCGCCCGCTGATCGGCACGGCCGAGGAGAACGGCGTCATCGACCCGGACGTCCTGTGGTCCTGCACCACCTGCGGCGCCTGTGTCGAGCAGTGCCCCGTCGACATCGAGCACGTCGACCACATCGTCGACATGCGCCGCTACCAGGTGATGATCGAGAGCGCGTTCCCGTCCGAGGCGGGCACCATGCTCAAGAACCTGGAGAAGAAGGGCAACCCCTGGGGCCTGGCGAAGAAGCAGCGCCTGGAGTGGCTCAAGGAGGTCGAGTTCGAGGTCCCGGTCGTCGGCCAGGACATCGAGGACCTCACCGAGGTCGAGTACCTGTACTGGGTCGGCTGCGCCGGCGCCCTGGAGGACAGGGCCAAGAAGACCACGAAGGCCTTCGCCGAGCTCCTGCACATCGCGGGTGTCAAGTTCGCGATCATGGGCGGCGACGAGAAGTGCACCGGTGACTCCGCCCGCCGCCTCGGCAACGAGCCCCTGTTCCAGGAGCTCGGCATGGAGAACGTCATGGCACTGAACATGGCGTTCGGCGAGGAGCTCGACGACGACGGCAAGGTGGTCCCGGAGTCCGCCAAGCCCAAGTCGGCCAAGAAGATCGTCGCGACCTGCCCGCACTGCCTCAACACGATCGGCAACGAGTACCCGCAGCTCGGCGGCGACTACGAGGTCATCCACCACACCCAGCTGCTCCAGCACCTGGTGGACGAGGGCAAGCTGGTCCCGGTCACGCCGGTCGAGGGCATCATCACCTACCACGACCCCTGCTACCTGGGCCGCCACAACAAGATCTACACACCGCCGCGCGAGATCATCGCGGGCGTCCCGGGTCTCCGTAACGAGGAGATGCACCGCCACAAGGAGCGCGGCTTCTGCTGTGGCGCCGGTGGCGCGCGGATGTGGATGGAGGAGCGGATCGGCAAGCGCATCAACAACGAGCGTGTCGACGAAGCCCTCTCGCTGAACCCGGACATCGTCTCGACGGCCTGCCCGTTCTGCCTGGTGATGCTCACGGACTCCGTGAACGGCAAGAAGAACGACGGCAAGGCGAAGGAGTCGATCCAGGTCGTCGACGTCGCCCAGCTGCTGCTGCAGTCCGTGAAGGCCCCGGTCGACCCGGCCGGCGAGGAAGCGGCGGAGAGCGAGCCGGAGCCGGAGCCGGTGAAGTAGCGGTCACCGCAGTGCCGTTCGGAGCCCCCAGGTCCTGTCGGACGTGGGGGCTCCGGCGCGTCGGCGGTCAGAAGTGGGTGGCGATCCCGAAGACCCGCCGGAGCTGAGCCATGTCGTGCCGGTCGCGCTCCGTCGGCTCGTACCCCTGGTGGAAGTAGACCTGCTGCTCGGCCGAGAGACACGGGACGGGCGTCCCGCCGACGGTCCCGGTCACGAAGCAGGAGGCCGGGTACGCGAAGGGCCGCTCCGGCACCCCGGACGCCTGAACGGCGGAACCGTCCCCGGCGAAGACCAGCGGGTGCAGATCGACCTCCCGCCCGTCGGGAGCGGTGACCACGAACCGCACGGGCCGCCAGTCGAGGCTCTCCACGAACCCGGCGGCGGCCAGCGCCGCCACGACGGCCGGCTCCTGCTCCTGCCGGTGCATCAGATCCAGGTCCCGATGGTCCCGGCTCTGCTCGCCGACCAGGGCGTCGATCCCCCACCCACCCCCGACCCAGACCTCCGCGCCGGCCCGCCGCAGCAGGTCCAGGATGTGCAACACGTCGTCCGCGTCCATCACTTGGCTCATTTCTCCCCGATGCTCCGGCCCGCCATGAACATGTGGGTCAGCACCAGGAGTCCGAAACCGCACACCCCGAGCAGTCCTTCCGCCGGGCTCGCCCCGCCGCCCAGCAGCAGGGGGCGCCAGCCGACAAGGACCGCGGTGATCAGGGCGGCGTACACCGTCTGGAGCGGCGCGGACCAGGCCAGCCGCTGAAGTGCCCGGGGGCCTGAAGTGAAGATAAACACCAGGGCGAAGACGCCGACGGTGACCATGGTCAGCACGAAGGCGAGCAGCGCGTCCCGGCCGTTCGCCCCGTCCGGGAACGCCTCCCAGCGCCCCGCGGCGAGTGTCCGCAGGCTCTCGCGCTCATGGACGTACCCGCCGAGCTCCGGCGCGGAGCGGGCCCACAGCACCTCGACCTCGGTGCCGATCCGCGGCTCGTCGTGGGTGTACGCGCGCGTGGCGAGCCGTGCGGGTCCGTCCGGTACGGCGACCACCAGACGGGACGTGTATCCCCGTACGACGTCCTCGGACAGGTCCTCCCGGACCGCACGCGGTCGCTCCACCACCGTCGCCGTGCTCACCCGGCCGCCCGCGTCGCGCAGCGCGGCGACCCGCTCGTCGCCCGTCGTGGCCGTCATGAGCCCGACGAAGAGCGCCCCGCACGCGAAGGTCACCAGCAGCCAGAGCGCGCCGTTGCGGGCCCGGATCCAGCCCGCCGAGTCGAAGGAGAACCCGAGGGCCCGGCCGAGAGCACCACCGGACTCACCGGCCTTCTCCAGGACCACCCGCCCGGGTCCGCGCCGCAGCCCCCACAGCGCCCCCGCCCGCACCACCGCGCACCCCGCCGCGACCGTTCCCCACACCAGCGGCCCGGTCCACGGCCGGGGCGTGGCCGCCACCCCGAGCAGCCACCAGCACGCCACCGCCGCGGCGACCCAGCCCACCAGCCCGCTCAGCCGGACCGTCCAGAGCACCTCGCCCTCGCTCCCTTCACGCGGCTTCTCGTACGCGCACACAGGGCTGTCGCCGCCTGTCGAACAAGTGCATCATTGCCGAGGTCGTTGTCAATGATGCTGACGAGGTGAACGGTGCGCGTGCGGAGAGACCTGACGTCCACCACGCCCCCGGGCGGGGCCCTTCTCACCGCCGTCGCCGCAGCCCTTCTCCTCGCCGCCTGCGGCCCCACCCAGCACACCGGGTCCGCAGACCGCACCCCCGCACGGATCGCCGACGCCCCGGCCCGGCTCCCTGTACCGCAGGGCAAGGGCAGCAGGACCCCGGACGACTTCAACGGCGACGGCCACCGCGACCTCGTCCTGGGCGACCTGGTCAAGGCCCGGGCCCACGAGGACGACCCCGGCATCGGCATCGTCTACGGCAGCGCGCGCGGACTCGTCCCGGGCACACGGCAGTTGATCACCCCGCGCGGACAGGGCGCGGCCACCGACGGCCAACTCCCGGCCCTGTTCGACGCGGAGGCCACCTGCGACCTGGACAAGGACGGCTTCTCTGACCTCGTCGTCTCCACCGACCCGCCCTACGACGGCCAGGGCAGACCCCCGGTCCCGATCCAGCTCCTCTTCGGCTCCCCAAAGGGGCTGACCGGCAAGGCCGTTCACCTCACGGTCCCGCCCGCCGCCCGCGTCGGCGACGACTGGCCCGACCAGCCGGTCTGCGGCGACTTCGACGGCGACGGCGCGAAGGACCTCGTCCTGCACGCGACCGGCGGTCATCTCACCTACCTGCGCGGCCCGTTCACCCGCGAGGGCGCCCCGCGCGAGGCCGGCGCCCCGATCGTCTCGCCGGGTGAGGTCCCCACGGGCCCGGCCGCCGACGTCGACCGCGACGGCTACGACGACCTGGTCGTCCGTACGGCCCAGGGCACCGGCCCCTCCGCCGTGGTCCTCGGCGGTCCGGCGGGCCCGACCCGCACCGGAGCGGTCCTGCCGTCCGGCATCGACGTGGCCCTCGGCGCCTTCGGCCGCGGCAAGGCCCTGGACGCGGCGGTCGGCGGTGGGGGTCCCCCCGCGCGAGCGGATTCGAGCGCGGGGGAGGGCGGAACGTCTCTGCGCTACGACCTCCCGACCGCCGTACACGGAAGCCTGGATGCGGCGGGCTCGGTGCTCGACGCGGCGGACTTCGACGGGGACGGCCGGTCCGAACTGGTCTCCAGCGGCTCACGGCTTCGGATCTTCCAGGGCCGTACGGCCGGTCCGTCCCCGAAGGCGACGGTCACCGTCGAACCCCCCGCCACCGGCACCACCCGGGTCGTCGCGGTCGGCGACTTCGACGGCGACGGCCGGGCGGACCTGGCGGTACGGACGTATCGGAGCGAGACGAAGGACGTCGTCGCGGTGTTCTCCGGTGCGGAGAAGGGGCTGGTCACCGCCGAGCCGTCCGTCACCTTCTCCACCTCGGGCTTCCTGACCGATTCATGACACACGCACAACCCTGACGCACCGGAGAGGGTCTTCCGGGGCACCGAAACATCGGCACCCGAGCAGGAGGACCCGCATGCCCCAGCCGCACCCGAGACGGATGCGACTCACCCTCGCCACGGCCACCGCCGCCGCTCTGACCGGCAGTCTGCTCACCTTCGCCGTCACACCTGCGACGGCCGCGGACACCGACCGCCACCAGGCGGACTTCAACGGCGACGGATACGGCGACGTCGCCCTGGCAGCCCCGTACGCGAAGCTCGGCGACAAGGGATCCGCCGGTTACGTGGCCGTAGTCCATGGCGGCCCGACCGGCCTCGATCCCGCCCACCACACCACGGTCAGCCAGGACAGCGCGGGCGTACCCGACACGGTGGAGGCCGACGACACCTTCGGTTCCGCTCTGGCCGTGGACGACTTCAACGACGACGGCTACACCGACCTCGCAGTAGGAGCACCCGGCGAGGACGGCGGCGAGGGCTCGGTGACGGTCCTGTGGGGCTCCGCGAGTGGCCTCGCGAACGGCACCACGGTCGCGGACCCGGCGCCAGACGCACACGGCGAATGGGGAAGGACACTGACCGCCGGAGACTTCGACGGCGACGGCAGAGCCGACCTCGCAGTGGGCAGCGATTCCCCGCACGCGTACGTCATCAGCGGTGGCGTCTCCGGTCCCGCTCAACGGATCGACGTACCTGAGCAGGCGTACGCCCTCGACGCGATGGACGCGGGCGACACGAACGGCGACGGCAAGGCCGACCTGGTCCTCACCTATCGCACGGACCGGACGACGGACCCGTCGGGCAGCTGGTCGAAGGGCGTCGCGTACCTCGGCTCGCCCTCCGGTCTGGACACGTCGGGGCCGCGCCCGCTGAACGGCGGAACCTCCATCGCCCTGGGCGACATCGACGGCGACGGCTATGACGAGATCGCCCTCGGCAACGTCTTCAGCGAGGAGGACGACCACAGCGGCAGCCTGGGCGGCCGGGTCGTCGTCATCCGCGGCTCGGAGGGCGGCCCGGTCAACGGCGACGCCCCGATGGCCGAACTCACCCAGTCATCCACGGGAGTTCCGGGCGCCGACGAAGCCGGCGACGGCTTCGGGAGCGCGGTGTCCATAGCCGACGTCGACGGCGACGGACACGGCGAGCTCGCGATCGGCGTCGTCTTCGAGGACCTGGGCACGACCGAGGACGCCGGCGCGACGATCGTGATGAACGGCGCGGCATCGGGCGTCTCCCGCGAAGGTGCCCGCACGCTCACCCAGAACACGTCCGGCATACCCGGCGCGGCAGAGGCGACGGACTACTTCGGCTCGGACGTGCTCCTGTCGGACGTCACCGGCGACGGCCACGCCGACCTCACGGTCGCGGCCGGGTTCGAGGACGAGGGCATCGGCGCGGTGACCGCCCTGACGGGAGTGACCACGACGGGGGCACGGACGTTCGGGCCGGGGAGCGTGGGCCGACCGCGGGTGTACGGCGGCTTCGGCACGGGGCTCATCGGCTGAAGTGACGTGAGAGAAGGGAGCAGGGATGCCGGGCGACGCCCTGATGACGCCCTGGTGACCGTACGGCACTACCCTGAGCGGCCCCCGGCTCCCCTCTGACTGTCCCTTAGGGGATGTCACAGCTCGGCAGCAAAGCCGTCCCCGAAACGCCCGGCCGCGCCCGTCACTCTCCAGGACCAGGTACGTTCGAAGACGTGGCTGGATTCAGGATCGGACGCGGCCGGGACAACGGCGCTCCTCACGCGCGACCGCAACAACCTCCGTACGGGCAGCAGGCGCCCCAGGGACAGCCGTACGGCTATCCCCCCGCGCCGCAGCCCCACCCGGGCCAGTGGACCCAGGGCGGCGGCGGGGCCTACGACGAGCCGGAGTACTTCGGCGACGGCGGCGGCGCCCCGCACCCGCAGGGCGGCCACGACCCGTACGCGGCGAACAACCCGGGCCACACGCAGGCGTTCTCGGTCGGTGAGGACCCCTACAACCCGGGCGGCACCTACCGTGCGGGCTCGGCCCCTGCGGCCCCCGTGGGACCCCGCCTGCACTGGAAGGAACTCCTGAAGGGCATCCTGCTCTCCCCCAAGCAGACCTTCCTCCAGATGCGGGACTACACGATGTGGGGCCCGGCCCTGATCGTGACCTTCCTCTACGGCCTGCTCGCGGTCTTCGGCTTCGAGGGCGCCCGAGAGGACGCGATCAACGCCACCCTGTCGAACGCGATCCCGATCGTCCTCACGACCGCCGTGGCCATGGTCCTGTTGGCGTTCGTCCTGGGCGTCGTCACCCACGCCCTGGCCCGCCAGCTCGGCGGCGACGGCGCGTGGCAGCCCACGGTCGGCCTCTCCATGCTGATCATGTCCCTGACCGACGCACCCCGTCTGATCGTGGCCATGTTCTTCGGCGGCGACGCGTCCTTCGTCCAGCTCCTGGGCTGGGCCACCTGGGTGGCGGCCGGCGCCCTGCTCACCCTGATGGTGTCCAGGTCCCACGACCTCCCCTGGCCGAAGGCCCTCGGCGCGTCGGCGATCCAGCTGATCGCCCTGCTGTCGATCGTGAAGCTGGGCACGTTCTAGCATTCCGGCGTTTTCGACGAGAAAGGGCTCCCGGTACCGACCGGGAGCCCTTCTCTTTCCTGCCGCCCGCTACGCTGGGAAATCCCGGTCCAGAACCGACCGCACTTCCCTGATCTCACGCTTCCATCGATCGCTCTTCATGATCTCGCGATCCCAGACGACCACGGGCTCCTCGCCCGTCACGCAGTAACCGTAGATCTGGTCCGCGATGTCGTCCGTGAAGAGGTGGTCGAAGTGAAACGCCCCCTCGAATGTCAGCCAGGCGATGCCCTCCGCGTGCACGGACGCCTTCCGCAGGCACTCCCGCAGTAGGCCGGGGAGGTCCGGGTCGTCCAGGCGCCCCTCCTCGAAGGTGAGGTCGTACGCCTGGACGACAGCGTGCCGGTCCCAGGACTCGGTGGAGACCGGGAAGACACCGACGTCGTCCGGACGCGCGAGGTCGAACGCGCCCTCCGCCAGGGGGGATTCGGCCCGTCCGAGGGTGAAGAGGACGACGACGGCCGGGCCGCTCCAGGTGAGGGCCTCCTGGAGGGAACTCACCACAGGCCCCACTTCGTCATGTTCTTGGCACCCGGCACCATCGAACTCAGAATCTTGCCCTGATAGGGCCCTTCCTTCGCCACGAATATCACCACGACCTTTCCGCCGACCTTCTTGGCGAACCCCTTGGCCTGGGTGCCGCCGATCTTCCAGTCGAACGTCTTCTCCGGCGACGTCAGCACGTGCCCGAAATTGTCCTGGAAGTACTTGACCTGTGAGGCGACGCTTCCCTTGTTGGGAATGAGACCGTCCGTGATCAGGTGCCGGATGGCGTGGCCGCCTCCCTTGTTCATCCCGGTGAAGGCATCCGCGACGGTGTCCTCGGTGAAACCGATCGGGCAACTCGCGTTGTGCACCAGAACAGGGGTCGCGCCCGCCAGCACATAGTACGTATTGAAGTCGGCGACCGTCAGGTTGTGGACCCGCTGCTCCGGCACGGCCCACGCCCGCGTCGCGCCCACCGTCGCGACGGCACCGGTGTCGGTGCGCAGCGCGGCGCCCGCCCGGAGGTCCCCGGCGTCGACCCAGGTGCCCTGGTCGCCGCCTGCCCGGAACGGGTGGTTGTCGGTGGCGACCACCGTGCCCGTGGAGCGCCCGTCGGGACCGGTGACAGTGACGTCCACGAGGTTCTTCGGACCGCTGCTGCCGATGGTCGCCCGGACCCGCTTCGCCTCGGTACGGCCGCTCACCGGGTCGGTGGAGAGGACCTGGTCGCCGACCCGGACGTCCTCGATCTCCTCGGTCAGGCCGCCGGCCAGCAGCACCCGGGTGCCCGGCACGAAGCTGCTCTTCCCGCAGTGGATCTTCTTGAGGAACTTGAGCTTGAGGGCGCTGAGGGCGAGGCCCGTGAGACACGAGGGCTTCTTGGTCTGCAGGCACTCCTCGATCTCCTCGGCACCGACGTACCAGGCGATCAGGCGGTCGAGGGTGGTGCTCGTGATGCAGCCCATTCCGCCGGCGCCGTCACCGCCGCAGACGAGCATCGTCTCGCCCGGCCTCAGTTCCCCGTTCTCCCAGAGGATGGAGCGGTAGTCGACCAACCGCCTCTCCAGTGCCGCGCGCAGCTCGTTGTCGGAGAGCGGCTTGCTGGTCTCCAGCTCGGCCTCCTCCTTGATCTGCGCCTTCAGCTCCGCGACCAACAGGTCGGCGGCGGTCTTCATGGCCTCGGTGGACGCCTTGGCGGCAGCGGCGGCGTCCGCGTCCGCCGCCAGCTTGGAAAGACCGGCCTGATAGGCCGAGTTGTTGGCCTCCAGGGAGTAGCCGTAGGCGATGGCGGCGGAGTGCTGGGCACGTTCGGCCGAGCGGGCAGCCGACTGCGCGTCCGCCCGGGCCGAGGCGGCCGCGTCACGGGCCGTCCGCGCGGACGCGGCCGCCTCGGCGGCGGAGTCCTCGGCCTGGTCGGCGGACTTGTCGGCCTGCTCGGCGTACGCGTTCGCCTTCTTGGAGGACTCGTTGGCCGCGTTGGCCCACTCGGTGGCCTTGGCGGCGTCCTTACGGGCCTCCGCGGCGGCCTTCTGCGCCTCGGCGGCGTCTCTCTGCGCGAGCGCCGCCGACTTGTAGGCGGCCTGCAGCAGGATGTTGACCTCGGCGATGTGGGCGGCGGTGTTGGCGTCCCGCTGCCGCGCCTTGTACAGACCGATCTCCAGGAAGGGGCGCAGCCCGGACGCCGGGCCGGACAGCACTGCCTGCGCCGCGGCCCGCACCTCGGGTCCTCCGGTGGCGAGGGCCTCGCTGACCGCGACGCGGTCGTCGTCCTCCTGTGCCTTGTACTGCCCGGTCTCCAGGAACGCCGCCAGGTCGGCCGCGGTGCCGTCCAGCGCCCTGCTCGCGGCGGCCTTCACGCCCGGCCCGCCCTCGGCGGCGAGCTTGCCGACAGCGACCCGGTCGTCGTCCGCCTTGCCGGGATAGTCACGGGTGCGCAGCCAGGCGCGCACCTCGTCGATCGGCTTGTCCAGCACGTTCAGCGCGGCCTGCCGCTGCGCGGGGATCTCGCTGGTCGTGGCGATGTGGCCGACGCCGGCGCGGTCGTCCTGTTCCATCGCGAGAGCCAGCCTGACGCGCACGAACTCGGCCACGTCGTCGTCGCTGCCCGCGAGCGCGTCACCGGCGGCGTCCTTCACCCAGGTCCCGCCGCTGCTCAGCAGGTTGACCGCGGCCTGACGGCCCTTGGCGGCCGTGACCGACAGGTCGGTCGCCGCCGCGGCCTCCGTCAGCAGTTGCTGCGTCTGCGTACCGAGTTCCTGGATGCGGCCGATCTCCCACTGGGAGGCGGCGACCTTCTCGTCGTGGGCCTCGGCGGCCTCCTCGGCCGCCAGGACTGCCTCGTCCTGCTGCTGGGCCAGCCGCTCGGTGTCCGCCTTGCGAGCCAGCTCCACCACGGTCGAGGCCTGTTCGGCCGCCGTCATCGCCCTGTTCGCGGCCGCGGTGGCCGCGTTCGCCGCCTCGGTGGATGCCTTGGCCGCGTCCACCGCCTTGCCCGCCTCGTCGGCGGCCTTGTTCGCCGCGATCGCCGCGGCCTCGGCGTGCGCGGCGGTCTCGTTGGCCGCGTCGCGCGACTGCCGGGCGGCCGTGGCGGCCTGTCGGGCGTTGGACTGCGCCGAGTTGGCCGCGCGCGTGGCCTGGTCGGCGAGCCGCTTGGCCTTGGCGGCGGCCGCGGCAGCCTCCTCGCCCTTGGCACCCGCCTCGCCGGCCCACCGGCCCGCGTCCGCGGCGGCGGCTGCGGCGGCCGCCGCGTTCGCCCCCGCGCTGGCCGCGGCACCGGCAGCGGTCGCCGCCTGTTCGGCGGCGATACCTGCCTGGTCGGCTGCGTCCGCCGCCTTGCGCGCCCCGGCGGCGGCCGCGTTGGCCTTCTCCGCCGCCTTGCGCGCCGCGTCGGCCCGCCCCGCGTCACCGGCCGCCGCACCGGCCGCGGACCTGGCCACGGCCGCCGCGCTGCCGGCCTGGCCGGCGGCGAAGGCCGCCTGTGCCGCCGCCGAGGCAGCCATCCGTGCCGTTGCGTTCGCCGCGGCGGCCGCCGAGACCGCCGTACGCGCCGCCTGTGCCGCCCGATCGGCGGCAGCCGCCGCCCGCGACGCGGCCGCGGCCGCCCGGCCCGCCGATTCCTTGGACTCCTGCGCCTCCGCCGCCGCTTCCAGCGCCGCGGCCTTCGCGGCCTGGGTGGCCTTCGCCGCCTTGGCCGCCTCTTCCTTGGCTGTCTCGGTCAGCTCCTTGGCCCGCTTCTGCGCCGTGTCGGCGAGTTCGGCGAGCTGGGCGACGGTGATCGTCTCCTGGTCCCGCGCTGCCGCGACCGCCCACCCGTCGTCGAGGAACTCCTGCACGTCCTCGTCCGTGCCGTCCAGTGCCTGGCCCGCGAGCAGCTTCACGTTCGTGCCGCCGGTGTACAGCAGCTTGCCGACCTTGACCCGGTTGTCGTCGGCCCGCGCCTTGTACTGCCCGGTCTTGAGGAACGCGTCCACGTCGTCGGCCGTGCCGCTGAGCGCCGTGTTGGCCGCCTTCTTCACGCCCGGACCGCCGAAGGCCATGACCTGCGCCGCCTGGACGCGCTGGTCCTCCTCGTAGGCCGCGATGTAGCCGTCGTCCAGGAATGCCTGGAGCTCCGCCTCACCGCCGCCCAGCGCGGCGTCGGCCCCGGCCCGCACGGCCGGACCGCCCATGGCCATGATCTGCGCGACCTCGACCCGCAGGTCCTCCAGCTGGGCGGCCGCCAGGTCCACGTCCATGAACGTCTGGACGTCGTCCATCGAACCCAGCAGAGCCGCCTCGGCCTCGCGCCGGACGCCCTGACCGCCGTATTCCCACTCCATGAGGACGGCGGCCCGGTCGTACCCGGGCTCCTCGTCCACCGCCGCGGCGGGGCGCGAATCGATGCCCAGGACCATGAACAGGGCTATCAGCGCTGCCACGGAGCCGCGCCATGCCGGCGCGGTCCGCAATCTGACACTCAACGTGTTTCTCCCTCGCCGAGCACAGGGAGCGAATCCCGTGACAGATTTGCGTACGCCATCACATGCCCCCCGTGCAGACCGTCAATCTTTAACGGCACCTTACATATTTCACACCCAATTCACGGCCTGCTTCGATCCGAGGAGCCCTGTTTGCCCAATTTATTACGCCTCGTCCTGGCATTTTCGTTATCTTTTTTCAACCTGTTCCGATACAACCGTTTGCGAACGTGATCGACCTCACATCAACCCTTCTACTCTCGCCCTATTTAGGAGAGTTCACGAAGTGGACAGGGCTCGCGGGAGCGGGGTTGCATAGCCGCTCAAGCAGTTTTCCGGCAGGTGACCAAGGGGCTATTGCATTGCCGGGAGTGGGGGGCTGCGTATGTATTCAGTGTTCCTTCACGCCCGTGCGCGAAATGCGTTCCCTGCTGTTATTCCTCGCCGGAACAATGAGCCAGGAATGTGATGAAGGGACGTTTTCCCATGCCGTCGAGGTCATATCGCAAAAGACTTATGGGCACAGCCACGGCCGCCCTGGCCGCCGGTGCCCTGGCGTGGACCGCCATGGCGGGCGACGGTGCGCCCGACGGCACGGTGGCAGTGGCCGGCGAGGCTCCCGGATACGCGGTGGAGGACTTCGACTACCCACAGGCGGACAAGATCCTCGCTGAGAAGAACATCCTGCTCAAGCGGGGTGACGGTCACATCACGCTGGCCGACTGCGCGACCGGCACGGGCCAGCTGGAAGTCCAGGCGCGGGACAAGAGCAAGGTCTGCTTCGACGTCAAGGGCACCTCGGGCTGGCTGACCCTGGAGCTGCCGTCGGTCTACCTCATCCGGGGCAACGACTACACGACCGAGGCGGACATGACGGTCGGCGCCGAGGAGCAGTCGTACGACATCGCCAAGAACGCCTGGACCCCCGTGGGCGAGAGCGCGGACGAGCAGGCCCGTGAGTGGACGCTTCTCGAGCTGCGGACCTCCAAGTAGCGCCTTGTCGCGCCTTCCTGACCGATCCGCCACCATCCACCAGGGAACCGATTCCATGACCTACGCCAGACCCGTGCGCCTGGCCGCACTGGCCACGACTTTGACCCTCGGCTGTGCCGCGCTGGCGGCCGCTCCGGCCACCGCGGTCACCGGCCCCGCCGTGGCTGCCGCCGACACCACCTACGCCTATACCGCCCAGATCACCGTCGGAGACCACGACCGCGGCTGTTCGGGTGTCCTGGTCGACCGCGAGTGGCTGCTCACGGCGGCCAGCTGCTTCGTCGCCGACCCGACCGCCGGCCTGAACGTGCCCGCGGGCAAGCCGGCCACGAAGACCACCGCGGTCATCGGCCGCTCCGACCTGACCGGCACCGCCGGTGCGGCGCGCGAGATCGTCCAGCTGGTCCCGCGCACCGACCGCGACGCGGTCCTGGCCCGCCTCAACCGCCCAGTCACCAATGTCAGCCCGGTTGCCCTGGCCACCACCGCACCCACCGCCGGCGAATCCCTCACCCTGGCCGGCTACGGCCGCACCGCCACCGAGTGGTCACCGCTGAGCCTGCACACCGGCACCTTCACCGTGGACTCCGCCACCGCGACGAACGCCTCGGTCACCGGCACCAGCGGCACGGCCGCGTGCATGGGTGACACCGGCGGCCCGCTGGTCCGCGTCAGCGGCGGCACCGCCCAACTCGCGGCCCTCGCCAGCCAGTCCTACCAGGGCGGCTGCTACGGCATCGACACCACCGTGACCAGCACCGCCGGCATCACCACCCGCGTCGACGACCTCACCTCCTGGGTGACCACCACCACCGGCGCCGCCCGCGTCACCGACTTCAACTGCGACGGCATCCAGGACATCGCGATCTCCGACCCGCGGGCCACCGTGGGCGGCGACGCCGGCGCGGGTCTGGTGCGCATCGTGTACGGCGGCGGCAAGGGCACCGCTGAGATCAACCAGGACCTGGACTGGGTCAACGGCAGCTCCGAGGCCGGCGACCGCTTCGGTGAGAGCCTCGCCACGGTCGACTACGACGAGGACGGCTGCACCGACCTGGTCGTGGGCGCCCCGGGCGAGGGCCTGGGCACCGCCACCGACGCCGGCATGGTCGACGTCCTGCACGGCGCGACCGGCGGCCTGGGCACCGGCACCGTGAAGGACACCAACTATCAGCAGGGCGCGGGCAACGCCTCGCTCGGTGCCTCCAGCGCCGAGACCGGCGACCGCTTCGGCGCCTCCCTGGCTGCCGACGTCACCCGCTCCGGCGAGCCGTTCCTGCTGATCGGCAGCCCCGGCGAGGATCTCAGCGGGTTCGCCGACGCGGGCATGGCCGTCTACGTCCACGGCACCACCAACGCCACCATCCATCAGGACAGCGTCGACGTCCCCGGTTCCGCGGAGGCGGGCGACGGCTTCGGCGGTGCGGTGGCGGCCGACTCCAACCACCTCGTCATCGCCGCCCCGGACGAGACCATCGGCACCGACGCCGACGCCGGCAACCTCGCCGTCTTCGACCCCAACACCCTCAACTCCGAGAACCGTCCCACCCCGCGCTTCGGTCTCGACCAGGATCTCGACACGGTCTCCGGCGGCGCCGAGGCCGGCGACGGATTCGGTACCTCGGTGGCGCTCGTGCCCTACCGCCCGTCCGGGACGGCCGCCGCCACCGAATCGATACTGGCGGTCGGCTCACCGGGCGAGGCCCTGACCGTCAACGGCGCCTCCAAGGCCGAGACCGGCAACGTGCTGACCTTCCGGATCACCGCGGCCGGCACCTACACCCAGCTCAACGCCTACCAGTCGGGCACCGCAGACGACGACGTCGTCGGCTCGTCCGAGGCCGGTGACCACTTCGGCCAGACCCTGACCGCGGTCAACACCGCGCCGGGAGCGGTCAGCACCACCGCCACCCTCAAGCTCGCCGTCGGCATCCCCGACGAGGTCGTCGGTACCACCGCGAGCGCGGGCGCCATCACCACCTTCTCCCTCCTCGGCACCCCCGGCGCGAACGACCGCTGGCTGGAGGCCGGCGACGGAGACGGCATCCCCGGCACCCCGGGGGCCAACCAGAAGCTCGGCGCCAACATGCACTACACCGGCACCAGCCTGTACGTCGGCATGCCCAACGGCCCGTCGGCCTACGGCACCCTTCACGCCCTGCCGCTGTCCAACGTCACCGCCGGCGGCACAGTCGCCGCGGTGACCACCTACCAGCCCGGCGCGGGCGTCCTCCCGGCAGCCGGCGACACCTTCGGCTACGCGGCGCGGTAGTCCGTCACCGCTGACCAACACGCAGAGGGCCCTCGACGCACGTCGAGGGCCCTCTGCGGCGAACGCGCCGAGGCTCAGGCGTCGAGAACCTGCCCCGTACGCCTCACGACGGGCGGCTGGACCGACCAGGGGTCGTTGACCTTATGACGGATGTCCGGGACAGTGATCTCCGCAGGTCAGGACCCAAGTGCTGGCGGCGCCTTCACCGCGATTCCTCTCCCCCGGCAGCCGGTCGGGTGCGCAGTCGGATCCACGTCTCGGATACTCGGGACGCTCCAAAGGCTTGCTGTCACTCAGGGCGGCACGTGGATCAGGGGGACCAGTTGCTGGCGAATCTGTTGCCGGGCCTTCGCGATGTCCGAGCGCCGCTCTCGACAGGCTGCATCTGGCTTCTGACGCTCTGGCTGATCCTGGAGGACCGCGTGCCGACGCCCCAGAAAGCTCACGGCGTCTGGGGTTCGCTGTATCGCCTCGGTGACTTGATAGGACCCGCCGGAGTGCTCGCCTCCGGGGCCTTCCTCGCCTACCTCATCGGCGCCATGCTCGCCGTCCGGGTAGTGACTGTGAACGCGAGGGAAGCGCCGAAGGCCGCGAGGTTCCGGAGCGGCGGGACAGCCCTCGCGCCTCGTGTGTCACGTCTGGCATACGACGACCTTGTCAGCTTCCTACAGGATCAGGGACGGTTGGCTCGCCCCGTACCCGAGGGCACCGCGGCCGTGAACCCGGAGCGCGAGCGCGGTGAACGCCTCGTGGTCGGCCTGGCGGTACGAGACATCCTCGGCGAGACGCGCCAGCTACGCACCAAGCTGCTGATCGCCAGCTACGACCTGTTCAACGAGTACGACCGAGCGGTAGGTGAAGCAGAGTTCCGCAAGAACGTCGCCTACGCCCTCCTGGGCCTGACGGCCACCCTCAGTTGGCTGCAATCACCTTGGTGGGCTCTCCTTCTGGTTGTTTCCGCCCGGCTCTATGTCGCCGGCGTGGGAAGCGAACGAGCAGCCAACGACGTCATCGTCCAAGCAGTGGTGGCGGGTCTCATCACGCCCCTCTCCATCACCGGGGCCGCAGGAGTGCCGGCTGTTCCTACGGGGCGCAGTCAGTAGAGCGAGAACACTTTCCGGGGCCCGGTTGGGGGCACGGCACCTCGGCAACCGCGCCGAAACGCCCACGGCGGTACCTCAGAAGACTGTGACACCGCACTCGACATCGCCCTGGGTAAGCCGGGGCGACCAAGAGCTTCCGGAGAGCATCCGTTATGCCCAATTCCATGGAGATCCAGCGCCGAGGTGTTCGCGCAGATCTCGAGGCAGCGCGGGATCGAGCCCGCTGACGTACGCGACGTCTGTGCCGCCTGGCGGGCCTTCGGCGAGTTCTGCCAGGTCGAGGTCGAGCCTGATTACGGGAAGGTAGAGCTGGAACTCACCTTCGCCGAGGACCCGGCACGGCAGGAGGGCGAGCGCGGGTCCTGGCAGTGTCGATCGGCGCTGATCGTCACGGCTGCGCAGTCCTGGGAGCGGTGAAGGCGGGCTGGGCAAGTACCCACAGAAGGGCTCGCCCGGTCAGGGGTGTCGTAGCGATGAGGATCAAGTAGATCTCGGCGAGCGAGCCGTCACCGGTGAAGACGTCGTGGTCATCCGTCAGCCGTGACAGCAGGTAGATGACGGAGTCCACGATGAGCCACTAGGCCAGGTTCGCGCCGATCCACCAGGCCCAGCGGCTGGTGACCTTGCGCAGGACGAGTCACTGGGAGAGACCGAGCAGCGGGCCGAGGGCCAGGCTCTGACTCGCGGCCAGGAGGTAGGCCGTCGAGACGTCGCCGTTGAGGTCCTGGGCGCTGATCACCGCAGGCATGATGACCAGGAGCCAGGCCAGCAGCGCCGGGCCGACGTTGGCAGTGATCCACACCTTGCGGGGACAGTCACCCGCTGTCGGACGACCAGCCGCTGCAGAGCTCCCAGGACACCTCCGAACAGCACGGCGCCCAGGGTCGCGATCAACAGCGCGATCACGACGTGGTGGCTGGAGACTTCCAGGTGGAGCGCATTGTCCCCCAGCAGTGCCAACAGGAACCCAGCGGTCTTGTAAGCGATCCACCGCCAGTAAAGGCGGGAGTCCCATCCGCTCGGTGACGTGGTCTCACGGCGGGAGCCAGAAGCAGCCATCGCGTAGTCCTCCGGTTTCCGCGGCCCCGGTGTGATGGCCCGCCATCCCGGTGACCACACCGTGCACCAGGGTGCGTCTGCTGTCCGACGTTCAGTGAATCGGGAAAGTTGATCCAGGAGCCGACGCAGCAGCGCGGCCACGGGATCGGTGCATCGGGGGAACCGTGGGAAGCACACCGCGTAGGAGCCGCCGGGAGTCGAGGCGCGCCGTGGTGCGTTCGCTGCTCAGCGCAGCGCTCCTCGTCACCGTCTACTATCTGCTGCCGCTCGACTCGGCCTTCACTCCTGGCACGGTCCTCGGGCTTGCCGGCGGCATCGTCGCTGTGGGACTGCTCCTTTCCTGGCAGATCAGAAAGATCTCGCTGTCCCAGCGGCCCGAGCTGCGGGCCATGGAAGCCCTGGGGACAACCCTTCCGCTCTATCTGCTTTTGTTCGCGACGACGTACTACCTGATGGAGCAGAGCGCGCCGGACAGCTTCAGCGAGCCGCTGACGAGGTCCGACGCGTTGTACTTCACCGTGACTGTGTTCAGTACCGTCGGCTTCGGCGACATCAGCCCGCGCAGCGAACCGGCCCGGTTGCTGGCCACGGGGCAGATGACGATGAACCTGCTGCTGATCGGTGTCGCGGCCCGGCTCCTGGTGTCGGCGGTCGAGCAGGGCAGGACCCACCAGGACGCCACAGCGGTCGAGGGCCAGAACGGCGGAACGCCGAAGGCACCATGACCGCTGGCGGCTGCTCCCCTCAGCTCCCGGCCTCGACCTCGGCCTCGGTCTCGGCGTCGGCCACAGCGATGGCGATGCCGAGCGCTGCGGCGAGGTTGCCCGCCGCCGTCATCACGCGGGCCGTGCCCACGATGGGAGCGATGGCGACCAGGACGTCCTGCACCTGGGCAGCGGTCAGGTTGGCCCTGAGCGCGGGATCGATGTGGGCGACGTAGGAGATGGGGGGCGCGTCCGAGGCCGCGAGCGCAGCGATGCGGGTCAGGATGAGCGTGTCCAGGGGCAGACCGCATCGCTCGAGGGAATCGATGGTCATGGCGGCGAGGGTGTCCAGGACAGGGGTTTCGGATGCAGTGGACATGCCGAACGGCCTCCTAAGGCGCTGACGACCCCGAGATGGTGTGCGGCGGAGGCGGACAGAAACGGGCATCCGCAGGCGCCACGTCCTTCCTTCAACCGTAGAAGCCTTACGGACATCGCGCGCGGGGGATGCACACTGCCCCGCAGGTACCCGCAGCCTTTCAGCGACCTGGCCGACGTAGGTGGTCTCGTCGCGGCGAGCTGCTACGACACCAAGGAAGTGTCAAGCTCAGCCGGTGCCTGACACCAAGGCCTGACAACAAGAGGCCCGTACGGCTTCTACCAAACTCGACGTTCCAGCGGTCGCGGGACAGGAGGTCGTCCCTCAGGCATGCGGACAGGGCACGGGCAGGGCCCAACGCCTACGACCCGCACAAGAACCAGCGGAGAAGCGCGAATCACGCAACTACAAGGACGGCGCAAGGCAGACCGCTGAGCGCGCTCCCACAGATCACATCACCGATCCACAGAAGCGACTCACCAAGTCAGAGCGCTTCCTTCGACGGAGTGACCGGCTCCCCCGACTTACGTACTACAGGCAAAACACTCCACGGAAAGTTGATCCAGTCGTCCGTGCGCTTCCAGACGTACTCGCACTTCACCAGGGACTGGGACTTCTCGTAGATGACCGCGGAGCGGACCTCGGCGACGGCGTCGAGGCAGAAGTCCCGTACCAGTTTGAGCGTCTTGCCGGTGTCGGCGACGTCGTCGGTGATGAGGACCTTCTTGTCGGAGAAGTCGATGGCGTTGGGGACCGGGGCCAGCATGACCGGCATCTCCAGGGTGGTCCCGACGCCGGTGTAGAACTCGACGTTCACCAGGTGGATGTTCTTGCAGTCGAGGGCGTACGCGAGGCCGCCGGCGACGAAGACTCCGCCGCGGGCGATCGAGAGCACGACGTCGGGCTCGTAGCCGTCGTCGGCGATCGTCTGCGCGAGCTCCCGCACTGCGGTGCCGAACACCTCGTAGGTGAGGTTCTCCCGCGCGTCCGCACCGCTCATACCTGGGTCCGGTGGAAGTTGAGGAAGGAGCGGGAGGCGGTGGGGCCGCGCTGGCCCTGGTAGCGGGAGCCGTAGCGCTCACTGCCGTAGGGGAACTCGGCCGGCGAGGAGAGCTTGAACATGCACAGCTGGCCGATCTTCATGCCCGGCCAGAGCTTGATGGGGAGCGTGGCCAGGTTGGAGAGTTCGAGGGTCACGTGTCCGCTGAAGCCGGGGTCGATGAAGCCGGCCGTGGAGTGGGTGACGAGTCCGAGCCGGCCGAGGGAGGACTTGCCCTCGAGGCGGGAGGCCAGGTCGTCGGGGAGGGTGATGACCTCGTACGTCGAGGCGAGGACGAACTCACCCGGGTGCAGGATGAAGGGCTCGTCGCCCTCCGGCTCCACGAGCCTCGTGAGGTCGGCCTGCTCCACGGAGGGGTCGATGTGGGGGTAGCGGTGGTTCTCGAACACCCGGAAGAAGCGATCGAGGCGCACGTCGACGCTGGACGGCTGCACCATGGATTCGTCGTAGGGATCGATCCGTACCCGCCCGGCGTCGATCTCGGCCCGGATGTCCTTGTCTGAGAGAAGCACGCCCCGAGGATACGCAAGGCGCGCGGACCGACCACCATCGGACGGACCGCGCGCCTGGTACCGATCTCTCAGTGCTTCTCCAAGGCCACCGGAACGACACTCCGAAGCCGCGCACAGCGAGGACAGCGGACGAGCCGTCCGGGGCCGAGTCGCTCGGCCTGCTGCATCGGGAACGAAGCGGTGCTGAACACGTGCCCATCGGCACAACGGACGACGGTGCGCTCCATCAAGTCCAAGAGTCCCTTCCCCAAGAGCCGCGTCGGGCTACTGCTCACCTGACGACAAATGCCACGTTACGGGATGAACGAGACGGCTCTCCAGGCGGCACTCCGGTCCCGCCCGGACCCTCTTCCACCCCTCCACCGTACGCCCCAACTCCCGCTGCCCGCAGCCCTGTCCCACCCCTGAGACGCACTCAGGCCCACGGCTTCGATGCCGTGGGCCTGGGATGAGGTAAGGTAACGTTGCGTTCGACACCGGTTCCGTCCGGCGTGTTACGCGGGTGTAGTTTAATGGTAGAACATCAGCTTCCCAAGCTGAGAGCGCGAGTTCGATTCTCGTCACCCGCTCCATAATGAAACCCCAGGCCAGTAGCCTGGGGTTTGTTTGTCGTCTAGTCCAATTCGAGGGTCACGCGCCCTCCGCGTGCCCTAAGTCCCAGTCGACCGCCCCTTCAGGACGCCCAGGCGCAGGTTGAACCACCAAAGCGCCCGAGCACCTCAGAGGATGAGATGCATTTTCGGTGACCTGGGTCACATCGTGAGCGAATGGCGGACAAGTCGCCTACGCAAACCCGTAGTTCGCAGCGGGTGCGCACACCGACGGGTGCACCCACTCGGCGGATTTCCGGGACGGTCAATGCCGTCGGCTCGCGGCTGCTGGTGGGATGGTGCGGATCGACGCCTCGGTCGGGAGCAGCGCCGACTGCGAGGGCAGCGAGGAAGGCGAGGGCGAGCATGGCGAGTGTGATGTGCCGGTGCCATGAGGTCCAGTTGCGGACCTGGTAGGGGTCGAGTCCGACCTGGCCCTTGGCGGCCTGGAAACACTCCTCGACACTCCAGCGGACACCGGCGACGCGGCCCAGCTCGGACAGGGGCACGTCAGGGTGGCGGTGGCCGCCGGTGCCGCTGCGGACCCAGGGTCCGCGGCAAGATCGCGAACCCGGGCCGGGGTGTCAGGAGTGATCGAACAGAGTGACTACGCTCTGCGGTGCTTCCCGGCCGAAAAAGATTTCCAGGTTCTGCGCCGAGCGGCCTGCGGCGCCGCTACTACGCAGGAACAGCCGCTCTTCGTAGGCGCCGAGCGCGACCTCGATGTCGGGTTGCTCAACCAGCTTGCCAGCCAGGTCCGCGCCGTCGTACATGGCGAGGTTCGCGCCCTCGCCGGCAAAGGGCGACATCAGGTGCGCGGCGTCGCCGATGAGCGTCACTCCGGGCACCCTGTCCCATTCAAGCCCGACGGGAAGGGCGTAGATGGGTCGGAGCCACGGTTCCGCGTCGCTCTCTGTCACAAAGGCGGTGAGCAGCGGCGACCAGCCGTCGAACGCGTCGGCAAGTTGGCGGAGGCCCGCGGACGGGTCGCCGAAGTCGATCGACCTCATCCACGTCTCGGGCTTGTTCAGCGCCACGTATCCGCGCACGTGCCCGTCGGCGTAGCGGTGGGCGATGATGCCTTTGCCCGGCGCGACCGCCATCAGCGTGCCGCTGCCGATCGCAGCCACGCTCGCCCGACGGTTCTGGCCGCCCGACGTGAAGGCGATCTCGATGAAGCAGGTTCCGCTGAAGAGAGGCTCGGCGGGGGTGAGCAGCGGACGCACCTTCGACCAGGCGCCGTCCGCGCCGATGACGATGTCGGCGTGCGTGGCGGAACCTTCCGCGAAGGTGAGGACGTAGCCGCCCTCCGGACGGTGCCGGACCGAGGCGAGCTTGTGACCCCACCTGATCGTCCCGGGCGCGAGCGAGTCGATGAGCAGGCGCCTGAGTTCGCCACGATCCACCTCAGGACGGGCCGAACCGGCGTCCGCGGGCATGTCGAACAGGATCGTGCCGTGGTGGTCGACCACACGCTTGGCGTCCTCGCCCGGGCGGACCAGAGTGAGGAACTCGTCGTACAGACCAGCTGCGCGAAGCGCGACCTGGCCGGTCCCTTCGTGGATGTCCAGCAGGCCGCCCTGTGCACGGGTCGTCGCCGAAGCCTCACCCTCGTAGATCGTCGCGGCGACGCCGTGAGCCTGAAGCACCCGGGCGAGCGTCAGCCCGCCCAGTCCCGCTCCGACGATGGCGATGGTCTTCTGCATGCTGCGCTCCTCTGTAGCGCCGACACGCGTCGGCGATGGTCAGCGCCGTGAGCGGACGGGATGTCCGGTCTCGGCAGGAGACGCTCACCGATCAGAACCATCTGCTTCGATGTATGCGCGATGCCCGGCGGATGGACCCGCGAGACATCGTTTTTCGCGACCCGGTGACTGTAGCCCGGCATCCACCTCGCAGCAGCCGGGGACCATGGCGGACACCCGTCCTGCATGTCTTCGTTGTGGCGGTGCCCAAGTCCCTTGCGGAAGCAGGCAACTTGACCGCTTTGGGTCCTGGGTCAGAGCGGGAGGTCGTCGGGGAGTACCCGGAACGCCTTGTGGCGACCCAGCGGGCGTACGGCCCGGAAGTCTCGTCGGTCGAGGGTGAGGATCGCGTCCGTGTCGTAGTCGGCGGCAAGCGCCACGTTCACCGCGTCGGCGAGGTCGAGGTCCAGGGCGCGGTAGCGGACACGGACGGACTGGGCTGCGCCCAGGTGGTCCTCCGTGATCTCCGGCAGGACGACACGACCCCGGCTCATCCAGCGGCGCAGGTCGTCGACCGCGCTGACGGCGGCCTCCCTGCCGAGCTCACGCGTGGCCACGTGATCCAGTTCGGCCAGCAGGAGCGGCGACATGACCAGCAGGCCCGCCGCCATGATCGCCTCGTTCGCCGCCCCATGTTCCGGATGAGCGGAGTCCAGGGCTGCCAGAAGGCCGGATGTATCGGCGATGACAATGATCACGCGGCGGATCCGGGGCCCGAGCCGGTCTCACGCCGGACGGCATCGGCGACCGTGTCGCGGACCTCCGACTTGGGCAGCGTGCGCCCCGGCCCCTCGAAGGTGCGTGAGAACAGCGGCTCGTCCCAGACCCGGTTCGCCATGGCCGCGAGGTGGATGCCCTGGCGGATGATCTCGGCCTCGCTTATCCCCCGGCGCTTGGCAGCCTCCTTGATGATCGCCAGGTCCTCGGGGTCCGCGTAGACGTTCGTGCGCTTCATGGACATGTACCAAGAGTAGTCCATGTACCGGATTGATGTATCCGGCGCACCTCCCATGCCGTGTTACTGAGGACCAGCCGAGCCGACCTGCGGGTCTCGACTCGTGGAGTGCGCACCTCGGTCGGGCAACGTGCGGCGAGGCTCAGCGGCGGCGGCGGCGGCGGCGGCGGCGGCGGCGGCGGCGGCCCAGGATGCCGGCCGGGTTCGCCCCCTTCTACGCGTCGGGTTCTCTCGGCGCCGGTCAACGGCGCACGAGTACACGGCGCACGACACGCTCTCGTAGCGGTCGCCCCCCTCAACCGCGCAACTGGACCGGGCGCGCAGTTAGGCGGAGCGGGCCCAGCAGGAGGCGGAGCGCGATGCCGCCATCGATCCGTTGCGCGAGTTGAGGCGGCAGATGACCAGCGTTCACCTGGAGTCCTTTCCCGCGGCGCATCCACTGACCTGGTCAGAGCCCTAGGTTTCCTCTGACTCGCTGGTCAGCGAGACCAGCTACTGGTCCATAGTCACCGGCGCGGCCGCCACGCTCGCGGAGAGGGCAGTCCGCTCACCCGGCCGAGCCGGCGACACCGCTCGGCCGCCAGCTGGAAAGATTCGTGGCTCGCTGGACCAGTCCGGCCTTGGACCAAGTGCCGTTGGCGTACCGGATGGTGTGGAACAGAGATCCCTTGTCGTCGTCGGAGGCGAAGACGAGCTGGAGGTTGCCGGAGACATTGACTGCCGTGACCTCTTGCAGGACCGTTCCGACGAAACCAGCGCGATTGAAGTCCACCTGCGCGTTGATGTCGCCCAACCGGCTCCAGGATCCGTCGGCGTGCCGGACCGCATGGTATTGCGCCACTTGTCCATTGGTGAGCACCACCATCTGGAGGCTGGTCCCGAAGCCCGCCATCGCTACACGGATAGGCAGGCCCCAGTAGCGCGGCTTGCCTGTCTGCGACAACACGTTGCCCCACGACGCCCAGGTCCCGTCAGCGTGCCTGACGGTGTGCAGCACCGTCCCATGAGCCTGATCGACGACCGCGATCTGCAGGAGGCCGCCGACCGAAGCGGCCGACACACTGGCGAACTTGTCCTGCTTGTAGGCGCTTCCAGACGCGACCTGGTCGGGGTAGGTCCAGGTGCCGTCGGCGCGTTCGGACGTGTGCATGATCTGGCCGGTGCTTCCGATGTAGACCAGATGAACATGTGTGCCGACGACTGCCGCAGCAAGGAAGTTCCGGGTCGGTAGCGACGTAGTGGCGTCGATCGTCGGCAGTCCGGCCATCGGCGTCGGAGTTGTCCAACTTCCGTCAGCTTTCTGCTCCGCCTGTTCCAACGTCAGAACGGTGCCACTGGGCTGCTCGATGAACAGCCGCAACCGGCCATTCTGGACGACGTCGGTGAAGTCGTAGAAGAATTGGTTCTTGAACAATTGGCGGGTGGGTGCCCAGTGACCGCTGGCATAGCGGGACGTTTGCAGCACTTCGAAGTTGGAGCCCTGGACCAGCAGATCCATCCCTCCGGTGCCAGCTGCCGCGGCATACACGGGCGCCGACGTTGCCGCCATGCCACCTGCGAGCGCGGCACCTGCAACGAGCGCTGCCAGCGTCCACCGCACCCCCCGGCGAATGAACACAGACACCCTGAACATGCCCAAGAGTCCGCCCCCAGCCTGCTTTGCCTTCATTCTGCCGAAGGCCCTTGCGTAAAGCACTGCCAAGCGTCCCAGATCATGAGCGGTGGCAATGTCACCGAGCGGTCAAGTCAAAGCAATCATCGTCCCTTCCCCATCAGCCATCGGAAAATTCGTCCCGCCCAGGGGCGTGACAGGACGACACGCCCTGAGTGGGCGGGACAGCGGCCCGAGTGCTCGCGGTGCTCGACGTTCGGAGGCCGCGCGGACGAGGGTGCGGTCATGGCCGGCGGTTCGGGCGTTCGTCCCAGCGGTGGGGTGTCCGTGCCTGCCGGATCAGGCTGCGCACGGTGATGACCGTGTCGGCGAGGTCGGAGAAAGCGTTGATGCCGGTGGTGCGTCGCTCGAAGCAGCAGGCGAGCCGGTAGCAGGCGTTCTGCAGGGCGTGGGTGCGTTCGACGTGCCACCGGTGGCCGGCCTGGATCGGCGCCTTCTCACGTTTGTACGCGATGCGGCCATGGAAGCCGGGGATCGTTGAGCAGGGCGCGGGTCTTGTCGGAGTCGTAGCCGGCCGACCTGCGCCGCCTGTGTGTCCACGGAGTCATCCGACGCAGCCCGCGCGCACTCACCGCTACGAGCTCACTCCTGTCGGCCACGAACAGGCCCCTTTTCCTCACCCGGGCCCATGACCGACTGATCCGAACCGGGCTGGCCGACCCGCCGACCCCGACCAGCCCATCACGTTCCGGACCGCCACCCGCGCCTAGGACAAGGCCCGGGATGACCACCTCCGACGAGCCGGACTAGCCACCTGAACAGCCAAAACCTGCACCATCACGCAAACTTGGGGATGCGGCTTTGCTGGCCGAGGTCGTCGAACTCCGCGCGAAGAACAAGCAGTTGGAGCAGGCGCTGGTGAGTCGTGCGGTGTCGCAGCACCGCAACGTCAAACTCCGCGACGTGGCTGCGGCCCTGGTCACCACCACGAAGGGCCAGGAACTCCCCGAGGCGATACGGCGCGAGTGGCCTCGCGCGCTGCGGCGCCTTCACGCGCTGGAGCGGCGGTGACCGGATCATGCGTTCACGGCTGTCGGTGATGGCGCCCCACGTGATGGGCGACCTGGATACCAAAGGAGTCTTCCGGTGCCGGGTGTTCCGTGATTCGCCGGCCGGGCGGGGATGGCGGCGGAGCCGGGAGATCGAACTGGGGCCGAGGGCGCTGGGTTTCGCGGCGCTCGGGTTCCTCACGCTGGTGCCCCTGCTGATCGTCGTCTCCGCGGCCGATCCGGCGCACGGGCGGGGGTTCGCGCAGTGGCTGGGGGACGGGCTCGGTGTGTCGAGTGCCGCCAGGGAGGAGGTGGGGAAGTTGTTCGCGCGGCCCGGCCAGGTGCTGCAGACCACGACTGCTTTCGGCCTTGCCGCTCTCGCTGTCTTCGGTCTGAGTTTCGGGGCGGCGGTGCAGACCGGCTACGAGAAGATCTGGGAGTTGCCTCCGGCCCGCTGGTACGCGAGATGGCGGCACGTGCTGTGGCTCGCCGTGCTCGTCGGGTCCCTCTACCTGACCGCCACCACCACACTGTGGCGCCATTCACCGGCCGGCACGCCGGCCGCGACACTGAGCGCCCTCCTGTTCTTCTGGTGGTCGCAGCAGATGCTGCTCGGCGGGCGGATCGCCTGGAACGCCCTCGTTCCCGGCGCGGTGGTATCGGCGATCGGGCTGCTCGGTCTCCGGGTCTTCTCCCGGCTCGTCTACTCACCCCTGATCGCATCCAGTGCCGTCACCTACGGCCCCTTCGGAACCGTCCTGGTCGTCCAGTCCTGGCTGGTCGGTGTGTGCGTCGTAGTCTTCGGCGGTGCTCTGACGGGCCGCCTGCTGCACGAGGAACTCCCGCACGTGGCACAGGCACTGAAACAGCGGGCTCGGCGGCAACGAAGTACAACGCTCGCTTCCGCTGCTCAGCCGCCCGTCAGCCACCGAGAGGCCCCCTCCAGCCCATAGAACCGGTGAACCACGCGCGACAACCCTGCGATCCTGCGCTCCCGGGCGCCGCACCAGAGTACGTACGCCCAGGTCAGCAGGCTTCCGTCAGAGTCCGACAGTTCACGGCGACGTATCACCGGACCATGCCCCATCAGACAAGATCATTTGACAACAAGCCCTAGGCGGACGCCGGCACGAAGACCGTCTGCGATGTCGCCGACTGGAAGTTGTCGTCAGCGTCGAAGACGGCCCGGTAGTAGCCGGCACCGCTCTCGTCGAGGTCCGCGGCGAAATCGTTGCCGCTGCCGCCCCAGGAAGCCTCGACCGTGGTGAGCGTCGACCAGTTCACGCCGTCGGGCGAGGACTGGATGTGCACGTTGATCCGGGCGGGTGTCCATCCGTCGGGAAAGTCGATCAGACCCTCGGCGTGGACCTGCCCCGTGTCGGAGCGGGCGGCCGTGAAGGCCGTGAACTTCGACGCCCGGTGCACGTGGACGACGTCGCTCGTACCGGTACCGGCCTGGAGGAACGGGTCGTCCGAGGTGTCCAGTGCGAGCTGGAAGTAGCCGCCCTGCCACGGCGTGTAGTCCATCGTGAAGGTGCCGTCGTCAGCGGTGGTGAAGCGACCCACGAGGTCGGTCTGCGCGTCGTCGGGGCCGAACAGGACGCCCCCGGAGTGCCCGGCCAGCGGCACCCAGCCGTCCGCGGTCTTTTGTTCGACCTTGACGCTCACCGTGACCGGCTGACCGAAGTCGACGTCGGTCGAACTCACCGTGGACGTGAACCGGGTGGGAATCTGGTCGACACCGATCTGTACCGGCTCGGACTCCCCGTACAGAACCGTCGGTGTGCCACCGTCCATGGCGAACACGGCCTGGACGGGCGCGGCGGTGTCGAGCCGCACCGAGGCGGTGAAGTGACCCCGGGCGTCGGTGGTCACAGTGGCCTGCGTCCAGTAGTCGACATTGATCTCGACCTGGCGTGCCGCGAGGGGCTTCACCTGACGGGTCGGCCAACGCCCGTACAGCGTCCCCTCGACCTGCACGTCACGGTGTTCCCGGTCGATGGCGGTGCGGTCGACGGTGAGCGCACCGAACTGCGCCACGACGTAGTAGGCGAAGTCCCCCGCGGACTGCTGCAGCACGTGCCCGCCGTCGGCGTCCGTCACCTCCACGTCGATGCGGTAGGAGCCGAACTCGGGCAGCTTCAACGGCTTCTTGGTGCGCCAGCTGCCGTCCTGAAGGGTGCCGGAGAAGAGTCGGAAGTCCTTCGTCCCGATCTCGGCGACTTCAGTCTGCGAGCCGTACGAGACCAGGTGCGCCGTGATGCTCTTGATGTCGGCCGCGGATCGGGCATTGATCTGCAGGATCCCGAGGTCGTCCGACACGCTCCCCGCGTACGTGACCTCCGGCGGGTCCGCGGCGTGCGCGGCTGTCACGCCTCCCATGCCGAGTGCGGCAGCCGCGACGGCCACCGTGACCCATCTGCGCACTCTCCACAACAACACTGTCGATCCCCACCCCTGACGCGTTCGAGACGGCGGGAGCCCTCTCCGGACCGCCCGCCCGGCCGTCCGTCTTTATACCGACCGCTCAGCGCGGACGCACAGCAATTACGTAAGAACGGGCACGGGGCCTCGGCGGAACCAAGTGCGCCCGGGCAGTGAGGACTTGGCTGCGCCCTGCGGTCTGCCCGGTCCGGACGCGGGTGTCCATCTGCGGGCTGTCCCCAGCAGCCGAGCTGCTGACCGCCGTCGATGTCCTGGTGCCGCTCCAAGGCTCGGCGCGAATCGAGCCGCTGCAATCGGACCGGACGCCGAAGCGACGCGGTGGTGTCCACCCCGAGGAGGCCCGCGTTGCGGGGCCGCTCCAAGCCACCTCCGCATCGAGGTGGTCGGCCGCCACTGAGCGCTCCACCATGTGCTCTTGCGACGGAGACCTCCCGGCCAACGTTCGCTTCCAGGGCCCGGCCGCTCGCCAGTCACCAAGAGGCGCACTCTGCGCCTCCGAGCCGACGGCGTGCCCATAGCGTGCCCTTGAGACCGGCAAACCGCGGTCAACAACGGTGCGTCCTGCGTTTCCGGGCGCCGCACCAGAGTACGTACGCCCAGGTCAGAAGGCATCCGTCCCCGCAAGCGCCGTCGCTTCCCAAGCTGAGAGCGCGAGTTCGATTCTCGTCACCCGCTCCATGACAAAGGCTCAGGTCATTGACCCGGGCCTTTTTGCTGTCTGTGACGATCACGGTTTTTGTGCCAGATTCGGGCCAGAACGTTGATCGTCTGGATCAACGGTGGCTCCATCTGGCACGGCAGCGGCTTCCTGGCGTGCCTTCCCGTGTGACGAAGATCGTAGAACCGGAAACGCTCGGGGAACCCCGACGACGGTGCGCGAGTCCGTCGGCTCCCTTGTCCGTGCAGAGCTCCATGTGGAGTCGCAACTGCGGTCGGGTCTGCGCCGCCCGCACGGGATGTCGTACGTGTGCCTGCGGGCCTCCCGCCCCAGCTCACGGTGGTGCCTGCGTGCTTCCACCAGTGGCGGGTATCGCCATGGCGATACCCGCGCCCAACAGCATGGCCAGAGAGGTCGCCCACTCCGTCATCAACCGACGACCGCGGTGATGTGCCCTTTCCTCCTTTCCGCGCGGAGCACTGCGCGGGCCGCCCCGAGGATCTCCTCGTCCATCTCCAGCCCGGAGGCCAGCACCTGGAGCAGCCGGGTCCGCCACACATCGGGGTCCGTCTCGTACGCGTAAAGCACCCGTACGCCGTAGCCTCCCCGTACGCCGTCGCCGCCACCGGACAACCGTCGGCGGACCGCCTCCTTCAGCACAGCGTGGAGGTCATGGACGACTCCTCGTGAGGTGTCGGTGAGTTCGGCCGCCGCCCCCGTGGCCAACGCGGTGGCCACCAACTCCACTTCGGTCACGCGGATCCCCTTCGGTTGTGCGGGTTGTGCGATGTCGTGTCCATCACCATGGCCGGGGGTGCTGCAATTCTGATGAAATTCCGATGACGTAGGGAAGCGGAGGCTTCGGGGTGGACGACGGATCTCCTCAGCTGCTGCGGTTCGAAGTGCTCGGACCGTTACGGGCATGGCGGGGCGGGGCGCCGCTGAAGCTGGGGCCCGTCAAGCGGCAGGCCGTGCTGGCCGCTCTGCTGCTGCGCCAAGGGGCCGTGGTGAGTCATGAGCGGCTGCTCGACGCGGTGTGGGGCGAGGAGCCTCCCGCAGGCGGTCACAAGGTCCTGCCCACCCATGTCAACTCGCTGCGCAGGGTGCTCGATCCGGAAGGCACCCCGCCCGCGGAGTCGGTGATCCGCAGCGGCAAGGGCTGGTACTGCTTCGCCGTCGAGGAGGTCAGGCTCGATACGGCGGATCTGGACGAACGGGGCGACGAGGCGCTGCGCACCGTCGCGTCTGGCGACCTGGCCACCGCCGCGGCCCGACTCTCCGCAGCCATCGGGCTGTTCCGGGGCGAGCCCCTGGCCGGGCTGCCGGGACCGTTCGCGCAGGAGGAGCGGCAGCGGTTGGAGGAGCGCCGACGGACGTTCCGGCTGGAGCGGCTCAAGTGCCTGGTCCGTCTGGGCCGGTTCGGCGATGCCCTCGACGACCTGAGCGGGCTGTCCGCGTCTTCGATGGCTGACCGCTACGACGAGTCGCTGACGGCCTTGCGCATGCGGGCCCTGTACGGCTGCGGACGTCAGGCGGAAGCGCTCAGAACTTACGAGGACCTGCGCGTACGACTGCGTGACGAGCTCGGCGCCGATCCCGGTGTGGAACTGCGCCGGGTGCACGAAGCGGTACTGCACCAGGACGACGCCTTCCTCCTGCGTCCGCCCCCGTCGGTACTCTCCACACCGCGCGAGAGGGCCGTGTCCGCCGAACTCCCGCACGACACTCCGGGTTTCGCCGGCCGCACCGGCGAACTCGACCGACTCCACTCGCTGCTTGCGCCCGCGCGGACGCAAGGGACGGCGAACACCGTGGTCATCTCCGCCATCGGCGGCGCCGCGGGCATTGGCAAGACCGCACTGGCCGTGCACTGGGCACACCAGGTCCGCGGCCGCTTCCCGGACGGCCAGCTCTATGTCAACCTGCACGGCTTCGACCACGACCGACAGCCCCTCGAACCCGGCGAGGCCCTTGAACTGCTGCTGCGCAGCCTGGGGCTCGCGGCGTCGGAGATCCCCCCGCACCACGAGGCCCAGGGCCGCGTGTTCCGGACCCTGCTGGCCGACCGGCGCATGCTCGTCCTGCTGGACAACGCGGCCTCGGCCGAGCAGGTACGTCCGCTGCTGCCGTCCGGCCCTACCTGCTGCGTCCTCGTGACCAGCCGCAACCGGCTCGGCGACCTCGTCGCCCACGACGGCGCCCACGCGCTGCCCCTGGATCTCCTCCAGCCGGACGAGGCCCGCGCACTGCTGAGCCGGACCCTCGGCACGGACCGGGTCGACGACGACAAACACGCGGTCGACGAACTGATCCGGCTCTGCGGCAGCCTCCCTCTGGCCCTGCGCGTGGCCGCCGCCAGGCTCGCGGGCGATCCGGCACTGCGGACGGCCGATCTCGTCGCCGAGATGAACGAGGGCAACAAGCTGGAGGCACTGGAGCCGGACAGAGACGCCAACTCTCCTTTGCGTACGGCCTTTTCGGTGTCGTACCGGGTCCTGGCACCCGGCGCACGCCGGCTGTTCCGCCTGCTCGGCCTGTTCCCGGGAGCGGAGTTCACCGCCGAGGCCGCGGCGGCCCTCCTGGATGCGCCACTGTCGCAAGCCCGGCGTCTGATCGGTGCACTGACCTCGGCCCACCTGGTCGAACCCGCGACGGCGGCGCGTTACCGGTTCCACGATCTCCTTCGCGAGTACGCACAGGAGTGTGCGCTGGTGGAGGAGGCGGCGCCGGACCGTGAAGCCGCCCTCGAACGACTCCTGATCTGGTACTCAAAGCCATCCGAACCGCCGCGGGGACCGGGCTCTTTCCGGAGCTGCCCACCAGCCTCCGCCCCGACAGACACCCGGGCATGCCGTCGGCCATCGCCGCCGGACCGTGGCTGGATGCAGAACGGGCGAATCTGCTCGCCGTCATCAACCATGCCGCCCACCACGGCCCCCGCCCCGTCGCCTGGCACCTGACCTCCGCACTGTTCAACCACTTCTGGATCCATCTGCCACGGAAGACCTGGCAGACCACCGCACAGACGGCACTTGACGCGGCCGAGACCGAGAATGACCTGTTCGGCCAGTCAGCGATGCACTCCAGCCTTTCAGCGGCGCGGTGGGACCGGGGGCATGTCCGACAGGCGATGGAACACGCCACACGCGCACTGGAGATCAGCCGGGAGCTCGGTTGGGCGTCGGGCGAGGCGTCGGGTCTCGGCGTCAGAGGCATGGCGTATTGGAGCATGGCTCGCCTCGACAGTGCACACGACGATTTCACCGCCGGCCTGCGCATCTTCCGTGAGACCGGGAATCTCTACTTCGAAGGATTCGGGATGGTCGGCCTCGGTATGGCCTGCCGGGATCTGGGCCGGCTGCACGAGGCCGCCGACCACCTCGAACGTGCCGTCGGCCTTGAGGCAGAGGTCAGCTGGTGGGACGCCGGCTCGGCCCTGCAGCTCCTGGGCGGGGTGTACTGGGAACTCGGCCGTCTCACCGACGGACTCGACCTCCTCGGCCCGGAGGTCGCCTCCGACAAGCGGGCCGGTTACCGCGACGGCCGCGCGATGATGCTCGACGCCATCGCGAAGATCAATATCGAACTCGGCCGCCACGTCGAAGGGCTGGAGCAGGCCGAGCGGGCCTTCGCCCTGGTCGAGGACACGAAACGGCACTGGGTTCAGTCCGGCATCCTCAACACGGTCGCCACCGCCCGCCGACGACTGGGGCAGCTGGACCGGGCTCTTCAGGCCGGCGAGCAGGCTCTCGCCCTGGCCCGCGAGGCGCGATTCCGGCGAGCCGAGGCGGACAGCCTCCTGTGCCTCTCCCCCACCTACAGGGAAGCGGGCCGGTACGACGAGGCCCGCACCCACGCCGAACAGGCGCTGGCTCTGGCCCGCGCCCATTCGTTCCGCGTGGTGGAGGGCCAGGCCCTGACAGCCCTGTGCGAGACGGCGGTGGCCGAGGAAGCACACGGCACAGCCGTCGAGCTCGGCCAGGAAGCCCTCGCCGAACACCGCGGGACCGGCCACCGACTCGGCGAGGCCCGCACGCTCCTGGCACTCGGCCGCGCCCGCTGGAAGACCGACGGCGCCGCCGCCGAACTGATGAGGCGACAGGCGTGGGCCATCTTCTCGGACATCGGCGTGCCCGAGACGAAATACGCGGATCTCGACCGGTGACGTCTCCTCAGCCGAGCCCGTCAGTCCCGTTCCCGACGTAGCCAGGACATGTGCTCCGGCCCACAGCGATAGGCGCGGATGACCGCGTTCTGGGCGCCGCGGGAGTTCTCTTTGATCGCCACCTTCGCCTGACAGCGAGGACAACTCCACAACCTGTCGGGCGGTGAAACGCCTCAGACGATGTCGTGGACGTTGTGCTCGGTCAGGTCGGATGCGTGCCGGGCGACAGTGCCGTAGTCGGCATCGTCGTGGAGGACAACCAGGCCGTGGTGAGCCGCTGTAGCGGCGATGACGAGGTCCACTGCCGAGGCACTGCGATGCTCTCCGGCCTGTGCCATACGGTGTTGCACCGCGCTGATCCAGCGCCCTGCGTTCTTCGGCACGGCGGCGTCGGGATAGAGGTCAGAAAACATTTCCGCGATCTCGTCGTACTCGCGACGATTCCGGGCGCTGTACCGGAACTCGGCGCGTTGCACATAGCAGGACGCGATGGCCCCGGCATCGATCGCGTCGTACCAGGCCGACTGCAGTTTTGGATCGCGGAGCAGCCGGACCAGGCCGGACGTGTCGAGCAGGTAGATCACCGGCTGTCCTTCTCCGCCCGGTGCAGGCGCTCGGCGTCCTCGACGGCACCCCACTCACGCGCACGCTCGAAGTGACGGTTGATGCGCGCCGCGCGTTCCTGCTGCTCGGCGTAGAAGTTCAGAGCGAGATTGACCGCCTCTTTCTTGGTCCGGACGCGAGCCAGAGCCATGGCGCGCTCCAGGGCGTCGTCGTCGATGTCGATCTGGGTCACGGACATACCGTGCCTCCCACGCAATGTTGGTGATGTACATAGAAGAATACGTCACCAACATTCACGGGTCCACCTGTCACCCGTAAGAGCGGACTACCGCGGTCAACAGCGGTGCCACCAAGCACTCACGCCTGCAGCGGCAGAACGAATCCGTGCAGGTCAGAAGCCATGTACCGACCCAAGCGCCGCAGCTTCCCAAGCTGAGAGCGCGAGTTCGATTCTCGTCACCCGCTCCAGATTGAAACCCCAGGTCGAGGACCTGGGGTTTGTTTATTGTCACGTGAGGTCGCCATGGCCGGTCATGAACATGCTGTTACGCTCCCCCCACGCGCGTGGGGGGAGCGGCCGGGGGGCCGGGGGAATGCAAGCGCGTTGCCGTATGTCCCGCCATGCCTTCTGCTTGCCTTTCAGGAGGAACGGTGACCCGACTCGGCCGACACAGACCCAGACCGGCTCTTGCTTCCCACTCGGCACGACTCGGCACACCGGCGGCACGCACGGCGGCCGTCCTGGCCACGGCCCTGACTCTCAGCCTCCCCCTCGCCGCCGTACCGTCCTCGGCGGCAGCCGCTCCGCAGTCGGCCGCCGTGGCAGGGGAGTTCGTATCGCCCGCCGCACCGCGCGCCGTCCCCAGGGCCACGCAGATCCTCAATGCGGGGACCACCGGCTTCCTCTGGGCCCAGGAGGGCGACGACCGGCTGCTGTGGACGGACTACGCCACCGGCGCCGCAACCGCGCTGGAGCAGCGACTGGAGGTTCCGGTCCAGTACGACATCGACAGCGGCTACTTCCAGTCGGCCGCGTCCTTCAAGACCGGCTACTACGGGCGTGGTTCCGACACCGTCGCCCTGTACTCCGAGGAGGACGCGCAGGTCACCCTCCTCCACGGCGGCGGCACGACGGTCGTGCCGGTGCCGGAGTACCACACCTACCAGGGCACCTTCGGCGATACGGTCCTCACCAGCGACAACGGAACGGGCACGTACCAGCTGTGGCGTGTCCAGGACGGGGGCGGGGTCACCGGGACGTCCGTGACCGGGCTGCCGGACGGCGCGGGCAGCTTCCAGATCGAGGACGGCGACGCGCGGTCCGTCATCCTCAAGTACAGCACCGGCGCGAGCGACGAGGGCTGGGGCCGCTGGGGCATCGTCGACCTCGACACCGGCGCCTTCAGCGCGCTGCCCGACCGTGACGGCACAGCGGACGGCTACGAGACGACCGGCTTCCGGCTCGGCGCCGACTCCGTGCTGCGGCTGCGGGCCGGGCGCTCCAAGGCCGACTTGTACGACCGCGACGACCTGTCCGCCGCACCCCGTACCTTCGAGACGAGCGCCCTGAGCTACCAAGCCACCTACGGGATCGTCGGCGACACTCTGCTCGGCGTCGAACCGGTGTCGCCCGGCGACAACAAGTACCGGGGCCAGCCACTGTTCGCGCTCACGTCCGACGGCACGGACACCGACATGACCAAGGTGATGGACCCGGCCGCCCACGGGATCGTGCAGGCGCCGGACGGTTCCGTCCTCGTGGCGGGTGCCGCGCAGTACGTCGAGCAGGGCGACCTCGACTGGGGTGTGTACCGGTTCGCCCGGGCCGCCGACGGCTCGGTCACCCGGAGCCGTGTGACCGATGTGCAGCCGATGCCCGCGCAGGTCCACGGCCTCTCACTGGGCAACGGTGTCCTCACCACGGCCGACAACAGCACGCTGTACGAACCGAACACCATCCTCGGTGCCTATCGCAGCACCTGGCTCACCACGAGCGGCACGCCGGCCGTCGTCAAGACCACCGTGGACGGGCTGGTCAGTGGGCGCGACGGCGACTGCTCCGCCGGCGCCACGCACTGCATCCGCATGTTCGCCGACGGCGCCGGCCACCACGGCCGCCAGGACGCCACCGAGTCCGGCCTGACCATGCTGCGCACCAACGGCGCCACCGACTGGGGCCCGACCCTCGACACGGGCGACGACAGCCCTCGCCTCAAGGACCTCTCCGGGCGGTATGCGGTCGTCGACGGCGCCTCGTCCGGCGACCAGTACGTCGGCGAGTTCGCCGAGGGTTCGGCGGGCAAGGTCCTGCAGAAGCGCGACCGGGTCGCCGCGGCCGTCTGGGGCAACACCCTGTGGAGCGCCGCGGCCACGGGAGGCAAGGTCACGGCCACCCGGCTGCCGTCCGGCACCGCTGTGGAGTCCTTCACCACCCGCAACGGCTGCACTCCGTCCACCCTCCAGGCCGTGGGCCGCTGGGTGTACTGGGTCTGTGAGGACGCCTGGGGCGATGTCCAGGGCTCGGGCGTCTACGACCGTACGGCCAAGCGCACCGCCACCGCGCCGGCGAGCAGGGTCCTCCTCGGCGACGGCTACCTCGTCGAGCGCGTCGGCGGCGTCCAGTCAGGCAGCGGGCTGAACCTCATCGACCTGCACAACGGACTGCCGGCCAGCGGCGATTACGCGGACCTGCCGAGCCGCAAGCTCGCCGACTGGACCGACATCGGCGAGGACAGCCTCAGAGTGGGCCTCAACTGGACCGTGGACCGCTTCGGCGGTGGTGTCGCCTACGCCGACCGCGAGCAGCGCGTCCATGTCGTGCCGACCGGCGTCCCGGCGTCCGCGCTGACGGCGATCGACTCCGTGATCACCCCCAAGTCCGCGAGTTGGTCCGGCACTTGGTGGCTGTCCAAGCCGGCCGCCGCCTGGAAGGTGACCGTCAAGAACACGGCGTCCGGCGCCACCGTGCGAACCCTGACCGGCTCGGCCGCCCGGGGTCTCCTCACCGCCGCCTGGGACGGCAAGGACTCCGCGGGCCGCCTCGTCACCAACGGCACCTACACCTGGACGGTCACCGCCCAGCCCGCCGACGGCCAGGGCGCCGCCCTCACCCTCTCCGGCACCGTGCAGGTGACGGCCGGAGCAGCGGCACCGCACGACTACGCGGGCAAGGACGGCATCGGCGACGTACTCACCCTCAACTCCTCCGGCGCCCTCACCGTCCATCGCGGCACCGGCACGGGCACGTTGGGCAGCAAGCTCTCGGGGGCCGGCTGGCCGACCACCGCGAAGCTCGTGCCGTTCGGCGACCTCAGCGGTGACCGCTGCAACGACGTCCTGGTCCGGCTGAGCAGTGGCGCCCTCCGTGCCTATCGCCCGGCCTGCGGTACGGCGCCGACGCCCTCGACGGCGTACACCACCCTCGCCGCTTCCGGCTGGAACCAGTACGACGCGCTGACCTCGCCGGGTGACGTGTCCGGCGACGGCCGTCCGGACCTGATCGCCCGCAACGCCTCTACCGGCACGGTCTACCTGTACAAGGGGACCGCCACGGGCAAGCTGTCGGCGCGTGTGAAGCTGTACGACAACTGGAAGACGTACAAGAAGCTCGTCGGGGCCGGTGACCTGAACGGCGACGGCATCGGCGATCTACTCGCCCAGGACAAGTCGAACAACCTGTACCGGTACAACGGCACCGGCAGCGGCACGTTCAAGGCCCGCGTGAAGGTGTTCTCGAGTTGGGGCGCTTCCTACAACGCGGTCGTCGGAGTCGGCGACATCACGGGCGACGGCAAGACGGACCTCGTCTCGCGCGACACCAGTGGCAACCTGTGGCGCAACAGCGGTGACGGCAAGGGATCCTTCGGCGGCCGGACGAAGATCGCGACGGGCTGGCAGGGGTACAAGGCCGTCGGCTGAGGAACATCGACCCCTCGGCGCCCGCATGCCGGGCCCACGCATGTCTCGGTCTCGGCCGGGCAGTTCGCCTGTCAGGCGAACTGCCCGGCCTCCGTGTGAGGGGCGGTTTCCGCAGGATCCGCCCTCCGGGCGCACGAAGACGGGGCACGTGGAGGCACGAGTTCTCGGCGGCCGTGGCAGGCTGACCGGCCCTGGCCTCGGACGGACCCGCGGCACCCGGGTGATGCTCCGCGATCTCCGGCATGACGACCCGGGCCGCCACCCTCGCCTGACGCAGGCTCGGCGGAAACCCTCAGCGTCGAACGCTGAGGCGCTGCGATGCTCCCCGGCCCGGGCGAACATCTCCATGATCTCGTCGTACTCGCGACCGTTTCGTCCGCTTGTCCCGCCAGGAGAAGGAGCGCGGCGCAGGGCCCGAAGTTCTGGCGTGCCTTCGGCAGCCCGGCGGCGTCGGATCGACGACTCGCCGGGCCTGTGCGCGCTGCGTCGGGGCCTCAGAACACGCCCTTGTACCCCTGCCACCCTGTGGCGATCTTCACGCGGGAGCCGAACGAGCCCTTTCCGTTTCCGTTGTTGCGCCACAGGTTGCCGGCGGTGTCGCGGGAGATGATGTCCGCCTTGGCGTCGCCGGTGATGTCCCCGACGCCGACGATCGTGTTGTAGGAGCCGCCCCAGGCCGAGAACAGCTTCACTCGGGCCTTGAAGGTGCTGTTGCCCGTGCCGGTGTAGCGGTACAGGTTGTTGGCCTTGTCCTGGGCGATCAGGTCGCCGATGCCGTCGCCGTTGAGGTCCCCGACGCCCACGATCTTCTTGTACGTCTTCCAGTTGTCGTAGAGCTTCACGCGGGACGACAGCTTGCCGGAACTCGTCCCCTTGTAGAGGTAGATGGCTCCCGTGGAGGAGTTGCGGGCGATCAGGTCCGGACGGCCGTCGCCGGACACGTCACCCGGCGAGGTCAGCACGTCGTACTGGTTCCAGCCCTTGCCGAGCGAGGTGCGCGGGGTGCTCGTGTCGAACACCTGCCCCCGCCAGGTGCGGTACACCCGGAGTTCGCCGCTGCTGAAGCGGACGAGGACGTCGTTCTGGCGGTCGCCGTTCAGGTCGCCGAACGGGACCAGGGTCACCGAGGAGGGCCAGCCCGAGGCGGACATGGCCTTGCCGAGGCCTCCCGTCCCGTTGCCCGGACGGTAGCTGATGACACCGGACGGGTTGAGGGTCATCACGTCGCCGATCCCGTCGGGCGTCCAGGTGTCGTAGTTGATGAAGTCGCGGCGTACGACGGCTCCGTGGGACACGCGCACCGTCTGGGCGACCGTCAGCGCGGGCCCCGACCCGTCGGCGGGCTGGGCCGTCAGCCTGAAGGTGTACGTGCCGTTGGGGACGTACGCGCCCCTGCCGTCGCGGTCGTCCCACCGCGCGGTCAGGTTGCCCGACACCTCGCCGCCGGAGAACGTACGGACCACCGTGCCGGTGGCCTTGCCGGTGAGCGTGGCCTTCCAGGAGGCGGCGGGCTTGGAGAGCAGCCCTCGCCACTGCCACCACTCCTCGCCGCCGATGTTGCTCGTCACCTCGGACTCGATCACGCCGAGGGCCTGGGTGGCGGTCCCGCTGGGCACCAGGTGGATCCGCCGGTCCGCGTCGACGTAGGCCACGGGACCGCCGAACTTGTCCACGGTCCAGGTCACCCCGCGCAGGCTGGAGCCGCCCGCCGCGAGGTCGCCGATCTTGCGGGTGGTCGCGGTGCCGTCGGCGAAGGAGGTGAGGAGCAGCGCCCCGGCCGCGGTGTCGTGCCGGACGACATAACCGTCGCCGAGCAGGGCCTCGCCGGACGGGACGGCGATGTTCTTCTTCGCCGTACGGTCGTACACGCCCGCCGTCGCGGTCGGGCCGCAGGACCAGTAGATCCAACGGCTCACCGCCTGAAGCTCCTTGGCCACGCACGGAGCGCCGGTGGCGATCGTGTCGGTGACCTTGCCGGTCTTCAGGTCCTTCGCGGTGACGACACCCGTGCCGGAGCCCGGCGTCCACAACTTGGTGCCCCAGACGGAGGCGGCCGTGACCGAGCGGGTCACGATGGGCTGCAGGTCGGAGTAGACGCCGAGGTCGCCGATGTACTGCTTGGCGGGGGAGGAACCGTTGACGATCGCGTAGCGGCCGGTGACGTCGAGGAGGGCTCCGGAGGCGGAGGGGACCCGAAAGAAACCCGCCTCGTCGTTCTTGGAGACGGACTGGACCGACGAGCCGACGGTGGGGTCGGAGTCGGGGTTGAACGTCACCGCGCGGCCGTCCCCGGTGGCGTACGGGCCCGCGCCACGTCCGTCCCAGTCCTGCCAGGTGGGCGCACCCGGCGTTCCGTCGGCGGCGATCCGCCGGGTGTAGTAGGCGCCCATGAAGCTGGCGTCGGCCTCGTCGGTGGCCAGGGTGCCGTTCTGCAGCGACAGCTGGTCGATCTTCGCGGCCACCGACGGTACGGCGGTCAGCTCCGTCAGCGTCGGGGTGCCGGCCCCTGTGTCGGTGACCCTGCGTACCGCCCAGTGCCCGGCGTCGGTGCCGCCGACGGCCAGCAGACTGCCGTCCGGGGCCGTGACGAGGGAGCTGTTCGCGTGCCGGAGCAGGGTGATCGGGTCGCCGCCGGTGAGCGGGACGGCCATCAGCCGCTCGCCGGACTTGTCGACCCAGTCACTCGGGCTCGACGGCACGGAACGGGCCACCACCAGCCAGCGCCCGGCGATGCCCACCGACGGGGTGCCCTCCGTGCCGGGCAGTGTCACGGTCGTCTCGGCGGCGGAGAGGTCCGATCGGTCCAGGACGTGGGCCGTCTTGAGGTCGGACCACCAGACCAGCCGGTCGGCGCTCAGCGCGACCCCCGTCGGGGCGACGGGGACGGCCACGTCGCCGGTGACTTTCGCGGTGGTGAGGTCCACGAGCGCCAGGTGCCGCTCGCCGGTTCCCAGCCGGTAGCCGATGACGGCAGTACCGCTGTCGCCGCCCAGCACGCTGAAGTTGGCCGTGATTCCGGTCGGCCATCCGCCGACGAGGGTGCCGTCGGCGGGAGCGCCGTCGCCGTAGAGCCACAGCACGCGGTTGCCGTCGGCGTCCTGGGCCTGCGTCAGCACATGGGTGCCGAAAGTGGCCCGGTATGTGCCATGGGTCAGGGCGATGTCCGTGGTGGTACCGGCGGACAGGTCCCTGAGGACCACTTTCTGGGTGGGCGAGACCACCTCGGTGACGACGTCGGACGAGGATCCCAGGTACGCGGGGAGTTCGAGTCGGGCCAGGTCGCCCAGCTCGGTCGTCGTGCCGGTGTCGTACGACGTCCACAGATAGCCGGATCGGCCCTCCTGGACATGCAGATAGCCGCTGGGGCCGGCGGTGTGGATCCGGTCCCCGCGCGGTATGTAGCGGTCCGAGTGGAAGACCTTCTCCGTCGAGAGGGCGGTGTTCGAGACACCGTCGTCCGCGTCGACGGCGACGGCGAGTGGGCCGGGACCGGCGATGACGGCGAGGACCGCCAACGCGGCGATGCCTCGGGCTGTGGTGCGGGCGGTGGTACGACGGGCCATCGTCGCCTCCTGGACCTCTCAACAGAAAAAGGCGTGACGGAACGGCGGCGGCCGATCAGACGCACGTCGACGATGCTGTTGAAAATGCCCAGCCCCCCGAGCTGCCCCCCACGCACAGCGGGCACGAGAGTATCAGCAGGCCCAGGGGCATCAGGAGTAGCGCGGAAAGAGATCTCGGAGTGCGATGGCCTCTGCCGCAGCGCACGCTTGGGACAGCGGAACATGAACGCCCACCCCACCTGCGAAAGGAGCGGCGCCGGTGGCTGAAGCGGGTGCCTCCGAACGCTCGTCGGGTGCGATGCGCGGCGTGCTGGCTCCCCTCGCCCTGGCGCAGTTCATCTGCAGCTTCGCCGGTTCGAACATGAACGTGATGATCAACGACATCAGCGAGGACCTGGACACGAGCGTGCAGGGAGTGCAGCTCGCGATCACGATCTTTCTCCTCGTCATGGCGGCGCTGATGATCCCCGGCGGCAAGCTGACCGACCGCTACGGCCGCAAGCGGTGCTTCCTGGCCGGTCTCGCCGTGTACGCCGTCGGCGCCCTGCTGAGCGCGGCCGCCCCGGGCCTGGGCGTCCTGATCCTCGGCAACTCGATCCTCGAAGGTGTCGGCACGGCGCTGCTCATCCCGCCCGTCTACATCCTCACGACGCTCCTCTTCACCGAAGTGACCTCCCGTGCGCGCGCGTTCGGGGCGGTCATGGCGCTGGGAGGCATCGGCGCCGCCGCCGGGCCGTTGATCGGGGGACTCATCACCTCCGCCATCAGCTGGCGGGCGGCCTTCGTGTTCCAGGCCCTGGTGATCGCGTTGATCCTCATCCTGAGTCGCCGGATCGAGGACCCCCTGCCACCGGATCCCACGAGCCCCTTCGACACCGCCGGAGCGATCCTCTCGGCCGTCGGCCTCGTCCTCCTCGTCACCGGGATCCTGGCAGCGGACAACAACGTCTGGCTGATGATCGGCCTGATCGTCCTCGGTGCGCTCGTGCTGCTGTGGTTCTTCCGGTCGGTACGCGCCAAGGAGCGGGCCGGCGAACAGCCCCTCCTCTCGACGAGTCTGTTCCGCAACCGCACCTCCAATCTCGGTCTCGTCACGCAGAACATCCAGTGGCTCCTGCTCATGGGGACGTCGTTCGTCGTCGCGACCTATCTCCAGGTCGTCCGCGGATACGACGCGATCCAGACCGGCGTGATCTTCACGGCCGCCACGCTCGGCCTGCTCGCGTCCTCGCTGGCCGCCGAACGTCTGGCGAGGCGGTGGGCACAGCGCACCCTCATCGTGACCGGCTTCGTCGTGGCGATCGCCGGAGTCGGCGTCCTGCTGGCCCTGGCAAGCGGCTCTCCGAGTGCCTGGGCCTTCGCGCCCGGACTACTGCTGATCGGCCTGGGCCTCGGCCTGTGTCTGACCCCCTCGGTCAACGTGGTGCAGTCGAGCTTCCCCGACGAGCAGCAGGGCGAGATCTCCGGGCTGTCGCGCAGCGTCTCCAACCTGGGTTCCTCACTCGGCACCGCGATCGCCGGCACCATCCTCGTCGCCGGCCTCACCACGCATGCCTACGGAGCCGCGATGATCACACTGGCGGTCCTCGGACTCGTCGGCCTCGTCACCGCGGTGTTCCTCCCCCGGGGCCTGGTTTCGAGCACCACGACTTCCCTGCCGCACGAACCCGCGTGAGGTGTCTGCGCACGACGCCCGCATGGCGACGCGCGGCGAGGGAGACGAAAATAAGACTGACGGAGGTGACCGCCCATGTGCCGATGGCTCGCCTACTCGGGAACACCCCTGCTGCTCGACACCATCCTCTACAGACCGGCCCACTCGCTGATCGATCAGAGCCTCCACTCCAGAATGGGAGTGGAGACGACGAACGGCGACGGCTTCGGCGTCGGCTGGTACTCACAGGAAGACATCGAGACCCCGGCCCTGCTCAAGGACATCGGCCCCGCCTGGAACAACCGCAACCTGAGGGAGATCGCGGATCATGTCCGCTCTCCGTTGTTCTTCGCCCACATCCGGGCGTCGACCGGTACGGCGGTGCAGCAGACGAACTGCCACCCGTTCCGGCACGGCCGCTGGATGTGGATGCACAACGGTGCCATCGCGGATTTCCACCTCCTGCGCCGCGACCTGTCCCTGCTCGTCGACCCCGGGCTGTTCTCCGACATCGAGGGAACGACGGACTCGGAGATGATGTTCTACCTGGCGATCACCTTCGGCCTGGACGAGGATCCGCCGGGCGCCGTGGCCCGGATGGTGGGAGTGGTGGAGCGCAGCGGCCGTGACCACGGTGTGGAGTTCCCGGTCCAGATGACCGTCGCCGTGTCCGACGGCGAACGCCTGTGGGCCTTCCGCTACTCGAGCCAGGGCGAATCCCGGTCGTTGTTCTACAGCACCCGCGTGGACACGCTGAGAGAGCTGCACCCCGACATGGGCTTCCTGCGGGAAGTGTCCGACGAGACCCGTCTCATCGTGTCCGAGCCCCTCGGTGATCTGCCGGGTGCCTGGAACGAGGTGCCCGAGAGCACCTACGGCGTCGTAGGGGCCGGAGCCGACGCGTTGCATCGCTTCGTCCCGGAACCGGCGTGACGCCTCAGCAGATCACGGGCTCTTCGCGCCTTTGCTTCTGTTGGTGCTCGTACCGCTGCGCCCTCGCTTTGCGGGCACGCTCCTGCGCCCTGCGGTCGGCCACTTGAACTCGAGCTCCAGCTCGATCTCCCCCTCACCGATTTCGACCTCCATCTCGCTGCGGAGGTCGTCGGGGATCCGCAGGCTCAGCGTTCCGGCGCCGAGTTCCAGTTCGGCATCCCCGCCTTCCCTCAACGCGGCCGCGAGTGCCGTGAGCTGGTCAGCCGCCTCGAGGCGGGACAGGGAGCGCTTCTGTTCGAACTTGAGGTCCTTCATGGGTTTCTCCGATCCGGAAACGGCGCGTTCGGCCGGTCGGGGCCACTTCCAATCTCGCCCTCTTGGGTTCGCCCCGCATGTCGGGGTGGACCGGCGTGACGCGCGTCATGGCGGAGAGGCTGGGATGCTGGTGGAGGAAGCGCCGCCCGTGACGTGACCCTGGCAGACAGGGGTTGAGCGACCGTGGCCGAGACCTACGAGAACGCCGGAGGAACGACCGTTCCGATCGTTCCGGCCGTGCCGTACGCCGATCCCCGGGGAGACCCGTTCCTGCGCACCCGGTTCGCGCTGCCCGCGCGGCCCGCCACGTTCCTGTGGCGGCAGCGGCTGGTGCAGCACCTCGGTCAGGCTCTGGTGACGCCGTTGACAATCGTCAACGGCCCGGCCGGGGCCGGCAAAACCCTGCTGGCCGCCGACTGGGCCGCCGGACTGCGGCAGCCGGTCGCCTGGCTCACCGTCGAAGCGGGGGACCGGCGTCCCGGGGTGTTCTGGGCGTACGTCCTTCAGGCACTGCGCGCCTGCGGTGCGTCGGCGTCCGACGCGGTCGGGGCCCCCGCGGACGCCTCCCGGGTGGACCGCAAGCTGCTGGCAGCGCTCGCCGCCGAGCTCAACGATCGCGACCGGCCCGTGGTCCTCGTGCTCGACGAGTACGACCGCATGACCGATCCGGAGGTCACGGAGCAGCTGGAGTTCGTCCTGCACCACGCCGGGTCCGGCCTGCACCTCGTCCTCGTCACCCGCACCGAACCGCTGCTGCCGCTGCACCGCTACCGGGCGGCCGGCGAGCTGACGGAGATCCGCGCCGCCGAGCTGGCGTTCACCCCCGAGGAGGCCGTCGCACTGCTGGAGCTGCACGGTCTGAGCCTTCCGGTCCCTGCCGCGTGCGCCTTGGTGGACCGCACCCGGGGGTGGGCCGCCGGTCTGCGCCTGTCCGCCCTGGCCGCTCTGGAGAGCGCCGACCCGGAGCTGTATCTGAAGGAGTTCGACGCGGACCGCAGTACGGTCGCGGACTTCCTGCTGGCCGAGGTCCTCAGGGGACAGCCGGAGGAGACCCAGGACCTCCTGCTGCGGGTCAGCGTCCTGGAGCGGTTCTCCCCCGAGCTGGCCAACGCGCTGACCCTCCGGACCGATGCCGAGCCCATTCTCGCCGGGCTGCACCGCGACAACGCGTTCGTCGAGTATCTCGGGCACTCCTCGTACCAGCTCCACCCGCTGTTCCGGGAGATACTCCGGGCCCATCTGCGCGTGCGTCTGCCCGGCCTGGAGCCGGAACTCCACCGGCGGGCCGCGCGGTGGCTGCGCCGTTCCGGATTCCTGCCGGAGACACTCGCCCACGGCGCCGCGGCGGGCGACTGGGACTTCGCCGCCGGCGCCCTCGTCGACGACCTGGCGATCGGACAGCTCTTCACCGGCCTGCGCTCGGACGACCTCACCCAGTTGTTCTCCCACATGGGCCCCGAGGCCCGAAGCCCGGCGACGGACGTCGTGCGCGCCGCCCGTGACCTGTCCCGGCACGATCTCGATCATGGTCTGGCACGTCTGCGCCTCGCCGAGGAGCACCTGACCGACGACGTGCCCGACCCGGCGGCCGCCCAGTTGAGCTGTGCACTGCTGGAGGCGCTGGCCGCCCGGCTGACCGGATGTCCCCCACGGGCCGAAAGGGCCGCCGTGACGGCCGACGGCCTACGGCAGGAGGTCCCGGCGCACCTCCTGGACAAGCATCCCGAACTCACCGCTCTCCTGCTGACGCATCTGGGCTCGGCCCGCCTGTGGGCCGGGCGTTTCGAGGACGCGCGCGCTGCCCTGACCACGGCGGCCGCCGCTCCCGGCGGCGCCTCCACGGTGCTGCCGCGAGAGGACGCCCTGGAGCACCTTGCCCTGCTGGACTATCTGGACGGCTGGCTCGGCCGAGCGGAGCGCAAGGCCTTGGCGGCGGTGTCCGAGATGGAGCGGGTCGGCCTTCCCCAGCCCTCCGGCTCCGGCATCGGGCAGCTGGTCCTCGCCGCCGTGGCCGTCGACCGCCATGAGCTGGGCCGGGCCCAGGCCCTCCTCGACGAGACGGCCCAGCTCCCGGCAGGAGCACATGACCCGGTCCCGGCGGCGGGGCGAGCCCTGGCCACGGCTCGCCTGCTGTTGGTCAGGGGCAAGGCACGAGCCGCCGTGGAGGCGGCCGGCCCGGACGTCTCCGCCGCCGTGGCCTCCCCCTGGGCGACGAGCCATGAAGCCCTCGTCACCGCTGCCGCCCACGTGGCCGAAGGGCGGCCGGACGCGGCGGCCGAGGTGCTCCAGGGGGTGTCCGTCGACCAGCCGGCGTGTGCCGTGGAGGCCGCGGCGATCCACCTCGCCACGGGCCGTCCACGGGTGGCCATCGACCTGCTCGACGGCCTCCGCACCGGGAGCCGCGCCGGGCCGGCGGTGACCGTGCGGGCGGCGCTGGTGAGGGCTCGGGCGGCTCAGGAGGCGGGTGACACCGCCACGGCCCGCCGGCTCGTGGCCCACGCGCTCCTCGACGCCCGGCGGGAGCGGCTGCGGCGCCCGTTCCTCGATGCGGGAGCATGGCTCGGTCCCCTCCTGGCCACGCCTCCCCTCCACGAGCTGGCGGCGGGCTGGCTGACGCCCGGCTCGCCGCGACACGGTGAGCAGCCGGAGGAGCCGCCCATGCCGCTCGTCGCGGTGGAGCTGAGCGGACGCGAGCGCGACGTCCTGGAGCGGCTGGCCCGGATGATGTCGACGGAGGAGGTCGCCGCCGACCTCTACGTGTCGGTGAACACGGTGAAGACCCACCTCAAGAGCGTCTACCGGAAGCTGGCGGTGAACCGGCGAGGCGACGCGGTGCGCCGCGCGCGCGACCTCCGGCTGCTGTGAACGGGCGTGGGTGAGCGCGTCCGCCCCCGGGTGCGGTCCTTCCCCCGTGACGGGTGAGGCACGGGGCCCGCGCTTCGGATGCGATGGACTGAGTCCGGAGGGAGTCGCCGGTGTCCAGAACCAGGACCGGCCCGGCCACGGCCCGCGGGGAGCGTCGTGTCGAACGCCGCGCCCACGCGGACTACACGGGCGGCGTCTACGGATCCATGCTCGCGGCCTCCGTGGTGATCGGCGCCGGCACCCTGGGTTCCTTCCCGCGCACCGAGTTGGTGCTGCTGCTGTTGCTCACCGGCCTGGTGTTCTGGATCGCGCATGTGCACGCCCAGTTGTTCGGGGCCCGGCTGGCGCAACAGGCTCTGGACCGCCGTGTCGTACTGCACGTGTGCCGTGACGAGTGGCCGATCGTCAATGCCGCCGTCCCGCCGGCCGTCGCGGTGGCCGTCAGCCCGCTCCTGGGCCTCGACGTGCGAGGCGCTCTGTGGCTGGCTCTGTCCGTCGCGGTGGCCGGGCAGGTGGGCTGGTCCGTGGCCGCGGCACGCCGCGCCGGTGCTTCGCGGCGGCTTCTGGCCGTCACCGCATCGGTCAACCTGCTGTTGGGTCTGCTGATCGTCCTGTTCAAGATCGTTCTGACGCATTGAGAATCTGCCGTACTGAGAATCTGACGCATTGAGAAGGGGACGGTCACCTGTACCGGGTGAGGCCCGACGAGGCACGGAGGCGCAGGATCGCAGGGAAGTGCGCCGTCCACCTGTCCCAGGCAGTCCATGGGAGGACAGCTCGTGCGCTACGAGATCCGCGTCGAGGGACACCTGTCGGAAGCGTTGGCCAAAGCGTTTCCGGAGCTGAGCCACGTCGTGATGTCCGGCCAGACCGTCCTGTTCGGTCCTGTCGTGGACGAAGCGCACCTGTACGGGCTGCTGGCCCGCTGCCAGTCACTGGGACTGCGTGTTCTGGAGATGAGGCAGCTGCCGGAGTAAGGGGGGCGGGACGAGCGCACGATGGCCCGCACCTCCCCCCGGCGGATCACCCGTGGTGGGTGAGCCCGGCACTCGGTGACAGGCGTGACGCTGGACCGGTCCGGCACACCGTTCGCTCGGACACCGCCCCGTCGGCGGTCCGGGAGCGGCGTTCGATCACACGAGGAGGAGCCATGACCATGTCGCGTGATCCGGCGCCGCCTACCGGGCCGGAACCCCCTGCCGCCGGGGCGGCCCCCCTTCCGGTGAGTGACCCCGCGGACGTGCTGGCGCGACTGGGCCGCTCCTGGACCTGGATCCTGTGCTCGGCGGTCGCGACGCTGGTGCCGGGCGTCCTGGTGCTGGTCTGGCCGGACGAAACCCTGCATGTCCTGGCCGTCCTCATCGGGCTGTATCTGCTGGTGACCGGGGCGTTCCGGTTCGTGGCCGTCTTCGGCCGGGAGGAGCACGGTGAACGGCTCCCGGGGCTGCTCCTGGCCGTGCTGTACGTCCTGGCCGGGGTTCTGAGCCTGCGCAACCCGCTGCAGACCATCGCCGCCCTCTCGCTGGTCGTCGGCGTCGTCTGGCTCGTCTCCGGCATCCTCACCCTCTACACGGCCCTCGCCGCCAAGGACCTGCCGCACCGCGGAGTCGTCCTGGGCGCAGCGGTGCTCGCCATCGTCGCGGGAATCGTGGTGCTCGCCCTGCCGACGGAGTCGGCCCGTGCCCTGACCCGGCTACTCGGCCTGTGGCTCGTCCTGCTCGGCCTGGCCGAGGCGGCGGTCGCCCTCGCGTGGCGGGCCGCGCTGCGAAAGGCGCACACCACGGGACGGCACGCCCATGCCGGGCCGGTCTGACACCGCATCCGCCACTCCGGAGGCGACCGCCCGGACCGTGCGGTCGCCTCCGCCCAAAGAGAGCGGATTCATGAACCCGCCCGACGTCGTGCTGTTCATGGCCCGGAAGAAACCCGCGCATCCCGCAGACGGGCCTCGCCCTCGGCGAGTACGTCGCCTCCTGCGACCGGTACCGGACAGCCGCCGCCCCCGCCGTACGCGGGCCGAACCCTTGCAAGGTCACCCGCGTCGGGTGAGGCCACCGGCCCCGGTCGTGGCCACGCTGAGACTGCACGAAACGGCAGCCGGGCGAGTGCCCGGGACGGAGGAGAGACATGAGCGCGCAGACGTACCTCGCGTACGACTATCCCCTGCTGAGCGTCTTCTGGAGCATGCTCTGGTTCTTCCTGTGGATCATGTGGTTCGTCCTGCTCTTCCGCGTCGTCGTCGACATCTTCCGTGACGACGAGATGAGCGGCTGGGGGAAGGCCGGCTGGCTGGCGTTCACCATCCTGCTGCCCTTCCTGGGCGTCTTCGTCTACGTGATCGCACGCGGCAAGAACATGGGCCGCCGGGAGATGTCCCAGGCCCGAGCCCAGCAGGAAGCCTTCGACGCCCGCATCAGGGAGGCCGCGGGCACCCAGACCCGGACCAGCAGCATCGACGAGCTCGCCAAGCTGTCCGACATCCGCGCCCGTGGCGACATCACGGACGAGGAGTTCCGCAGGGCCAAGGAACTGGTCCTGGCCGGCCACGGCCCGGCGGAGCACACCGGCTCCACCACCACCGGTCGCTGAGCGTACGTACACGACGAATCGAGGCACAAGATGACTGCGACACACACTCAGGGGGCACACACGGCGAAGCAGGAATGGGCCACCGGCCTGACCGCCTTCGGTGCCGTGATGCTCTTCCTCGTCGGCCTGCTCGACATCTTCCGGGGCATCATGGCCATCGCCGAGGACGACATCTTCGTCACGACGCGCAACTATGCGTTCGAGTTCGACCTGACCGGCTGGGGCTGGGTCCACCTCGCGCTGGGCGTGGTCGCCGTGCTCGTCAGCATCGGGCTGCTCCGGACGTCGACGTGGGCGCGCGTCCTCGGCGTGGCCATCGCCGGGCTCGTCATCATCGCCAACTTCCTCTCCCTGCCGTACTACCCGGTGTGGTCGGTCGTGATGATCGCGATCTCGGGCTTCATCATCTGGGCCCTGTGCGTGGTCCAGCGCGACAACCTCTTCACCGTGTCCGACGAGCGTCCGCCGTCCGACGACCGTCAGTCGCACAGGATGTCGTCCCCGCCGCACGGACCCGCATGAGCACAGCGGCCTCAGGGAGCCGCGGCGGTCCGGGACTCGGGGGCGGCCGGGGCGGAGCCGGTGTCCAGGAACTCACGGATCGCGAAGCCCACCAGCACGATGACCGTGGTCCACACCACGACCATCGTGGTCGGGTAGGTCCAGGTGAACAGGACGATCGCGGCGACCACGAGGATCGCGACCCCGATCCAGCGCTTGAAGCGGTGCACGAACCGCCCGACCGCCCCGAGTCGAAGTCCTTCGGAGACCGACACGTCGCGCAGGGCGCCGATGCTCCTGCGGCAGCCGTTGCGCACGAGGACGGCGATCCGGGACGGGCCGCTGAGGAAGGCGCCGATGGCGACGATGAGGGCGACGGCACCGAGCGCCCGTACTCCGGCGCGCAGGAACTTGATCAGCGCGTCGTACACCGCTCCGGCGGCGGCCGGGGACGCTCCGGAGGGCAGATGGTCGAGGTAGACGTCCCGGAAGACGGTGAGGGTGATGCCGAGGACCAGCATGGCCAGGAACACCGCCAACCCGGCCCCGATCAGCGCGTGCCGGCGGTTGAACGCGGTGTACACCCCCGCCGCGGCCACCAGCAGGGCGATGAGGGGCAGCCAGCTGCCCATGATCTCCAGGACTCTCATATAGGTCTTGATCTTGCCGATGTCCTTCGACTGGACCACCACGAAGTCCGTGTGGACGTCCGGGATCTTCGCGGCGACTCCGAGGCCGGCGTCGACCAACCGCTCCTTGACCTGGGCCACGATCGGGGCCACGTCGATGGCCACCTGGTCGTTCTTCAGCGAGACCGCGCCGTCGCCCTCGCCCGTCAGGGCCTTGTCGACGGACGAGTGCACCCTGCGGTTGGCCTCCACCCAGACCTTCTCGAAGGCACTGCTGCTGACCACCCGCTCCACGGTGCCGCTGACCAGCTGCTTCAGACCGCTCGTGATCGGCCCGTCCAGGTTGCCGACCAGCTGGGCCGCCTTCGGCGGCACGCCCTTCTCCGACACGGCGTCCTGCAGCTGTTTGACCAGCACGTCCACGTCGATCTTCGCCAGCACCACGTCGGTGACCCGGTTGGTGACGGCCTTCTGCACATCCGGGTTCGAGGCCAGTGGTCCCACCGTGGCGACGTAGCGGTCGGTGTCCCGCACGATGCTGTTCGCCCAGACCGCGATGACGGACAGCAGCGACAGCAGGGCCGCGAAGAGGATCAGCAGGACGGATCCCGTGGACCGGAGGAAGTGATGCCGTGCCGCCTGCGGGTGCCCGCCGCTCTCCAGGGCGCCTACGCGGTGCCGCAGTTCATCCAGTTCGCTGCGCTCCCGGTTCGAGAGCGGCTCGTCGCCGTTGTGGGCCATGGACACCAGAAGATCGGTGCGGCGCCGAAGGCGCGACCCGTGTGCGCCCGACGGGTGAACCGCGCACGACGTGCGGCCGCCCCGATGCGGTGATGCAATGGCATGGGGGAGCAGCCACGAGCCCAGAAGGTGACGCCGTGAGCGACACATTCGATGCAGTCGACACATCCGGCGCGATGGGACCGATCGACTATCTGGTCGTCGAGTTCCCCGGCAACCGAATGACCGGCGAGGGCTTCCCCCTCCTGGTCGATCTGGTGGACCGCGGCCTCATCCGGATCCTCGACCTGACGTTCATCCGGAAGGACGCCGACGGATCCGTGACCGGTCTGGAGATCGGCGATCTCACCGGCGACGGCGAACTCGACCTGGCCGTCTTCGAGGGAGCGTCCTCCGGCCTGCTGGGCCAGGACGACCTCGTGGAGGCAGCCGCCGCCCTGGAACCCGGCAACTCCGCCGGAGTCCTGATCTACGAGAACCTCTGGGCCGCCCCGTTCGCCGCCGCCCTGCGACGCGGCGGTGCCGAACTGGTCGCCTCCGGGAGGATCCCGGTCCCCGCCGTTCTGGCCGCGCTCGACGCGGCGGAAACCTCGCCCTGAAGAGCGAGGGCAAGGGGAAACGAGAAGGGAGATCACCATGCCTGGACTCCTGCGAGGGGTGGCCCGTACAGCCGTCGTCGCCGGAACGGCGACCGCCGTGTCCAACCGCGTATCCCGCCGGCAGCAGGGACGCTGGGCGGCCCAGCAGGGGCCCCAGGAGCCGGCACCGCAGCCGGCACCGGCGCCTCCTGCCGAGCCATCCGCTCCGCCGCCCTCCGACATGACCAGCAAGATCGAACAGCTGAAGCAGCTGGGCGACCTCAAGACCCAGGGCCTGCTCACGGAAGCGGAGTTCGAGGACCAGAAGCGCAGGCTCCTGGCCTCTTGACCCGTACCGGGCGACAGGGCGATGTATCAGCGGGTGACCATCACCGCGTCCAGGGTCACGGTGGATCGTGCGGACGTGCTGCCGGAGAGGATCCGCAACTGCACCTTGTGGGTCCTGATCGTGGTGCCGAGGGTGCGGGTGAACACGACTTGCCGGTACGCGGTCCTGGCCGCGTAGGTGTTCACCGTGCCGACCGTCCTCCCGTCCACCACGACCGCGAAGCGCCCGCCGTTGGACTTCCGGGCCGCCACGACGCGCAGCTGAGTGCCGTCCGCCGTGAAGGAGACGTACGCCCCCTTGGTGGCGGAGACGCGTTCGGTGCCCGACCAGGCGGAGGTCGCCGCCACCGACTTCCAGGTGCCCGTGTAACGGAGGGCCGTCGCACGGTCGTCGACCGGGATGCCGGTGGTGGCCGCCTTGCTCCAGGGGCCGGTCTGGCCGGCGTCGTCATGGGCGCGGACGTAGAAGCGGTAGGTGAGTCCGGCCACCGGCTTCACGGGGCTGCCCGCCTTGCCGAAGACCGCCGATGTGGCCGTGGTGGCCGTGCGCCAGGTCTGGAGCGACCCGAGCCTCCAGACACCCGCGCTGTCGCGCGTGGCGACGCGCCATCCGATGTCGTACGACTTCACACCCGCCGTCCGCGCCGACCAGCCGACCGGCACGGACGCGGTGGTCGCCGCGCTGCTCGCCACGGCCGGCGAGGTGACGGTGGCGGCGGGGACCGTCCGGCGCAGGGTCACCTTGCCGGTGATGTCCGCCGCCGCCCGGCCGGTGACCGTGTCACGCGCGGTCAGCGTCCAGGTGTAGGCGCCCTCGGCGGCCGCGCTGCCCGTCCCGCTCGTGCCGTTCCACACCGGGGCGACCTTGCCCGCGGTGGAGGTGCCGGTCAGCGAACGCACCTGTGTGGTACCGGACTTGAGGGTGAGCGTCCAGCTCACCGGACGGTCGTAGGTCCAGGTGGGGGCCCAGGTGTCGGTCTTTCCGTCGCCGTTGGGACTGAAGCCGGCCGGGACGGCGGACGAGGCGGTGGCAGGGACGCCCGCCCAGACCACGTGGGTGACGCCGGTGCCGTCCATCCAGGCCGCCCAGGGGGCGTCGCGGTCGACCGCCCATCGGTCGGCGGCGCCGGTGTCGGCCTTGTCCGGGAGCGTGAACAGGGGCTGCGTCCCGGTCGAAGTCCCGGTCAGTGACCGGGCGTTCAGCGTGACGGCGGTGCTGTCGGAGGACTTGGTGAACGTGTACAGGACGCCCGTGCCGAGGATGGGCGTGCGGACGGAGGAGTCCACCGTGGTGGTGACCGAGCTGCCCGCCTGAAGCAGCAGGCCGGTGGTGGAGGCGGCGGTCCCGCAGGTGGTCAGCAGGATCCGGGAGCCGCGCACCTGGAGGCCGCCGGGAAGGCAGTTCACGGTGGCGGCGGTGGTGACGGTGCCGGTCGTCAGGTCGGTGCGGTGGATCGCCCAGGTGGACGTGGTGCCGTTGCGCACCGAGGAGTACAGGGCGCCGCCGGACAGCGCGGAGCCGGACGGGACGCGCTGCGTGTGCCCGTCCGCGAAGGTGTAGAGGAGCAGAGTGCCGTTCGACGCGGTCGTCTTGTCCGACACCAGGGCGTGTTCGCCGTCGAAGTCCACGACGTTCACCACCGAGGCGTCGTCGTAGTTCAGCGGCGTGCCGACCAGCTTGCCGTCCGCGTCGTACACCTGGAAGTGGCTCGGCTCGGGTGCGCCGCCCTGTTCGACCAGGACCCGTCCCCCGGCGGCGGCCAGCGTCTGGTGGACCAGTCCGCTGGTGTACGCCAGCACCCGGGACGGCGTGCTCGCCGAGGCCCCGGCCGGGCCGGCCGACAGGTTTGAGCGGAGCAGGACGCCCTGCCGTCGGGAGGAGTCGTCGGCCGTGTAGAGCGCGCCGCCGGACAGCGCCAGGGCGTCCAGCCGGGCGGGCCCCGCGGGGATGGTGGTGGCGTCACCGGCGGCGGTGGAGATCCGGCCGTCGGTGAGGGTCTGGATCGCGGCGTCCACGTCGTCCCGGTAGAGCGCCAGGCGCATCGTGCCGTCGTCGCCGACCGAGAGATCGGTGGCGGTCCCGCCGAGGTCGGTCGCCGGTGTGGATCCGTCCCTGGCCATCGCGAACAGCTCGGCCGCTCCGTCCGCCGCGCTCCACCGGTACCAGGCGAGGGTGTCGTCGCTGATCCAGCGGGCGTCGGCGGAGGGCAGGGTGACCTCGGACGGCCCGTCCCCGGGCGCCGACCGCTGCCACTCGGTCAGGGTCGCCCCGTCGACGACCCCGACGTGGCCGGGGGTGAACTCCAGGCCCTGCGGCAGTTCGTCGGTGGCGGGCTCGGCCACGGTGACCGTCGCACCGGTGGCGAAGTCGACGTACACGATCCGGTGGTCCCAGCCGGGCGCGGTCCGCCGGAGCACCAGAGCGCCGTGCGCGTCCGAGGCGAGGACCTCGTACTGCTCGTCGCCGGAGAGCAGGGTCCGGTCCTCGCCACCGGGGGTGCGCAGCAGCAGGCGCACCAGAGAGGCGGAGGTGTCGTCCTGGTAGCTCTGCTGGACGAGGATGCCGTCGCCGGCCTGTGCGCGGTAGCGCTCGTCGCCCGCGGCGCCCGAACTGTCGTAGGCGACCGGGAGAACGTCCTCGGCACCGGAGTCGAGATCGCGCAGGGTGACATGGTCGGCGAGGGCGCCGTTCGGGTCGGTGGAGGTGGCAGCGGCCACCACACCGTCCTGGACGGACACCGCGTGGACGGTCACCGTCTCGTCGGTGTCGGCGAGCCGGCCGAGGTCCTGCGGGGTGCCTCCGGAGACGGCGAGCCAGCCGTGGGCCCGGGTGTCGGCGGACGTCTTCTGACGCCAGACGACCGCCTGGCCGGAACCGGAGATGTCGCCCGCGGCGGGCACGGAGGTCGTCCGCGCGGCCAGCGTGGTCGACACGTCGGCCGCGGCCGCGGCGCCGGCCGGGCCGGCGGTGACGGCCTGCGTCACGGCGAGCGCGGTGAGGGCGGCTGCCGGGACGGCGAGGAACCGGCGTCTGAGGGGAGGCATGGGCGGCCCTATCTCCTGTGGATCAACAAGCGTGATCGTCAAAGCCTGCCGATGCGCTGGTCTGCGTGGTCCCCGCCCCAGCCAAACCTTGCGCAAACTTTCGAGGTGGGGAGAAGATCTGAGCCTCTCGCCGACATCTGCCGTCCCCGACCTGACCTACGCTCCCGCCAGTTGCGGCGAGTCCGGAGGGGGACGCGATCATGGGCTTGTTCGTGGGGCGGGGACGACCGCTGCGGAGACAACCACTGGTGGCGTCCGCCGCCCTCTCGGTCCTGCTCGTCGGCTGCCTGGGCGCGGGCGTCGCCCACGCGGACACCGCCGCCGGCACGACGCTCTACGTCGACGACGAGGCCGCCGGGTGCAACGACACCGGTCCCGGTTCGGCGGCGGAGCCCTTCTGCCAGATCCAGCCGGCCGCGGACGCCGCGGTGCCCGGCGACACCGTGCGCATCGCGGGCAACAACACGTCCTACGCGCCCGTGACCATCAGGTCCACGGGCACCGCGGACGCCCCCGTCTCGTTCCGCTCCGCGTACGGCGACGGCTCGTCCGTCACCGTCGCGGGCCCGAGCCCGGCCACGGGGATCACCTTCTCGGGTGCCCAGTACGTCGACATGACCGGGATCCGGGCCAGGGCCGCCAGGGCGAGTGCCCTGGCCGTCGAGGACTCGCAGCACATCAGCTACAGCGGCGCCTTCGTACAGAACGCCCTCGCCGACGACACCACCGCGGTGATCGCGGTCGACGGATCCTCCTCGGACATCTCCCTCACCCGGCTCGAAATCGACCGGCTCTCCGGGCTGGACGTCACCAGCGCCGCCGGAGCGCGGAACATCACGCTGGCCGACGACACCTTCGACGGCGGCGGAGTCTCGGCCGTGGGCACCACGGGCATCGACTTCGCGGGCGACACCTTCTGGACGGTCTGCGGCGCGATCGGTCTGACCGACGGCAGTTCCGGGTCGGTGGAGAACACCGTCGCCCGGTCCTACGGCACGACAGCCTGCTCCGGCACCCAGGCCGAGCTCACGGTGGACGCCACCTCCGCCCCTGCGGTCACCGCGGACTACAACGCGCTCAACCCGCCGTCGACCGGGACGGACTACGACTGGGCCGGCACCGGCTACGCCACCGCGCAGGCGTTCCGGACGGCCACCGGCCAGGGCGCCCACGACCTGGACCAGACGGATCTGACGATCCCCGGGGGCGGAGTGCTCGCGGAGCACTCACCCCTCATCGACTCGGCCGACTCCAACGCCCCCGGCGAGCTGTCCACGGACATCGACGGCCGTCCCCGGGTCGACGACCCCCTGGTCCCGGACACCGGCACCGGCCACGTCGACCGGGGCGCCACCGAGTTCCAGGACCCGTTCACGGTGAACGCGCTCGACATGAGCGCCGGGTACGTCGGCGTACCGGTCACCGCCCACGCACAGCTGAGCAACCCGTGGTCGGACTCGCTCGACGGACTCACGTACACCTTCGACTTCGCGGACGGTACGACGGTCACCTCCACCACTGGCTCGGCCACCCACACCTACACGCAGACCACGTCGAGCACCGGCGTCCAGGCCACGGTGGTGGTGAACAGGGCCGACGGCACGCGGGTCGGTGCGGCCGGCTACTGGGAACGGGTCGAGCCGGTGCCGGACCTCACCACGACGATCGGCTGCGCGAGCAGCCCCGTTCAGCCCGACACCGCCGCCTGCGGGCACGAGACCGAGTTCGACCCCTACTCGATCACCAGTGACCGGATCACCTTCGGCGACGGCTCGGCGGCGCTCTCCGTGCCCACCGCCGGTGACCCGGTGCCGCACACCTACAAGGCACCCGGCACGTACACCGTCACGCACACCGTCACGGACTCCGGCGGGCGGACCGCCACCGCGACCGCCAAGGCCACGGTCGGCGCGGCCTTCCTCGCCGCCGGTCCCGTACGGATGCTGGACACCCGCAACGGGACGGGCGCGCCGAAGCGGCCTGTCGGCGCCGGCGGTGTGGTCCGGCTGAAGGTCCTCGGCGTGGGCTACGTCCCGGCGTCCGGGGTGACGGCGGTGACCCTGAACGTCACCGACGCGGGCGCCACGGCGTCCAGTTATGTGTCGGTCTACCCGGACGGCACCGCCCGCCCGAGCGCCTCGAACCTCAACTTCCGTGCCGGGCAGGACAATCCGAACCTGGTCACCGTCCGGGTGGGCGGCGACGGCTACGTCGACCTGTACAACGCGCACGGCAAGGTGAACCTCATCGCGGATCTGGAGGGCTACTACACCACCACCAGGTCCGGTACCGACGACCTCTCCATGTCCGGCCTGGCCACCATGGCCCCGACACGGGTGCTGGACACCCGCAACGGCACTGGCGCCGCCAAGGGAGCGGTCGGTCCGGGCAGCATCACGACCTTCACCCTGCCGAAGTACGCCCGCGGCTGGGCGACGGTCGGCGCCGTCCTCAACGTCACCGTGACCGGGGGCACCAGCGGCGGCTACATCACCGTGAGCTGCAGCAGCCCCACGTCGGCCACGTCGACTCTCAACTACCGGCCCGGACAGACCGCATCCAACCTCGCCGTCCCCTGTGTGAACGCCGGCAAGGTCCAGATCTACAACAGCGCCGGGCACGTCCAGCTGATCGCCGACCTCCAGGGGGTGTACACCAACGAGCAGGCGGAAACGCCCGACGACTGGTTCGCCCTCTCCGGCGGGCCGTTCGTGGCGACCGCGCCCACCCGTTTCCTCGACACCCGCACGGGACTGGGCGCGTCCGCGAAGCCGCTGGGCGCGAACGGGACCCTCACCGTGAAGCTCACCAAGGTCCCGGCGGGAGCCACCGCCGTACTGGTCAACCTCACGGGCGTCGCCCCGACCGCCAACACCTACCTGACCGCCTACGGCGACGGCACCCTGCCGACCGTGTCGAACGACAACCTCACCGCGGGCCAGACCCGCCCGGTCCTCGCTGTGATCCCGGTCGGGGCCGACGGCTCCCTCCGCATCCACAACGCGCACGGCTCGGTCGATGTCGTCGCCGACCTGGAGGGCTACTACGGCTGAGGCACTAGCTGGTCCCGCTCAGCGAACTACTGGCGACGAGCGGGACGCTTGATGCCCGCGCGCCCCGCCTTCTCGGTTCGCTCGGGTCCGGCGTTGGCGCGGTCCTCGTTCCTCGCGGCCCAGTCCCTGGGCTGGAGGAAGAGCAGCTCACCGCTGCCCGGCACGATGATCGCGCCGCCGAAGGGCTCGTCGCCGGCGAACCAGACGCCGTCCGTGATGCCGGCAGGCCACCGACGACGCCCCAACGCGTGCTTCGCACGCAGGGTGAAGGGGGTGCCACCCTGATCTCCGAAGCGCAGGAAGAGCGTGTGGGTCGACTCCATGCCGTACTTCTCGACCGGGGTGCGGAATTCGAGCGGGTAGGTCCGGAACACCTTCGAGCACTTCCGGGTAAAACTCAGGCGGTCGGCAAGAAGGAACAGCGTCCACACCGTGCCGAACATTCCGACAATGGCCACCGGCAGCAAATAGTCGAGGCGGAACACGAACAGCTGGACCCACAGCAGCAGGAACACCGGGAAGAACTTGAGGAACTTCTTCAGCGCGACACCGTAGTGGTAACGCACTGCGCCCCCGAAGTCCGTTCCGTCGGTCGCGTACGGCGCGGGCGGGGTGTCCGACTCCAGACCGTCTTTCCATCGTTCTGGCACTGTCATCCGAACGGGCTCCTTTCGTCTGCCCCTGAGCCGGAATCCGAGAACGGGACCTCGGCAGGGTCCGGCGCCGCCGGGTCGTCGAACGTCACCGTACGCGCGACGCCGAGCAGCACGCCGCGGTAGTCGTCGGCGAGCGCCACCGCCGGGGTGACCAACTGCACGGTGATGATCGACGAGGTGCGAAGAACCGGGATCGCCACCGTGCCCTGCCAGACGGTCCCCTGCGCGGGCTCGTCCTGACCCTCGGGGGGAGCGGTCGGCGCGGGCGTGGTCCGCTCCGTCTCCAGCACGTATCCGGTGCCCACGGGCAGTTCCACGGGCACGATGCCGTCGGCAGGACCGGTCCCGTCCCCCAGCATCTGGAGAAGCACGGCTTCAGGGTGCGCTCCCGACGTGCGGACGGTGGAGACCGTGAGGACGGACAGGTTGGCCCCGCCGTGTTCGTCCGGGTGCATGCCGAGCGCGCACCCCATGACCTCCTGGCTCCGCAGCATCGTCAGGACGCCGGCGTACAGCCGGAACACCTGGTCGGCGCGGTCACGGAGGTCATCGGGGAAGGCGTTGATCTGCCGGGCCACCTCCTGGATGCCCTCAGGTGAAGGCTGGAGGTCCAGCTGGAGGTATCCGTAGGGCAGTCCGTACCAGAATTCCGGCTTCGGCTCGGCCTCCACCGTGCCAGGGAATCCGTTCACAGCCGGATACCCCCCACCAGTTCGCCGATGTCCTGCGCGATTGCCGTCACGCCGCCCTTGAGCCCGGTCGAGGCAGCCACACCCTTGGTGACCTCCGACGCGTCATGTCCGGGACCGTTCTTCGGGAACACGCCCAGGTTTTCCAGGGACGAGGCCATGTTGGCCGCCACGTTGACGCCGTTGATGCCGTACTGGAGCGCTCCGGTCGCGGGGTCGGTGGCCACGTCGAGAGCCTTGAAGTTGAACGCGGGCACGATCTCCCTGCCGAACGCGCCCAGCTTCGAGCCCACCGACAGGGCCTCGCCGCCCTCTCGTGCGACCGCCGCCGCGAGACCCGCCTCGCTGCCGGCCCTGGCGAGGGCGCCGACGCCGGGCACCATGCCGAGGGTGTCACCGGCCATGGAGGCCCAGGCGAAGGCGCCCTCCTTCCAGCCGTACTCGCCCATCAGCGAGTCCCTGAAGTCCTCGCTCGCAAGGTTCTTGGCCATGGAGACCGCGCTCGCCGCGACCGCGATACCGGCGAAGACCGGCGCCAGCGGTGTGGGGAGCAGGGCCAGCAGTCCCGCGATGGCTCCGATGGTTCCGGCGTGCTCCACGAGGAATTCGCCGACCGCCTTGAGGCCCTCCCCGATGGCGTTGAGGGCGCTCTCGAACCACCCCGGCTCCTTGGGGGCCAGCTTGTCGTCGGCCTCGTCGAGGCTGCGGGCGACGGCCTCGGCCGCGTGGGTGTGGGTGCCCTCCAGCTCCTTCGCCTTCGCGATGACGTCGTTGTAGGCGGTGTTGGCGTTGTTGAGCTGGGTGGTGGCCGCGTTCAGTTCGCGCTCGGCGGTACGCAGGCGCTCCGTCGCGGCATCCGCCTCCGCCTGGCTGGGGTATTCCTTGCCGGCGAGCTTGAGGTCCGGGTTCCCCTGGGCCTGGTCGTAGCGGGTCCTGGCCTTGTCGACGTCACCCTTGTTCTCGCGCGCGGCATCGTCGTACTTCTTGGCCAGATCGCGGTGGGAGGTCAGATCGCCTTCCCATGTGCCCAGCGCCGCAGCGGCTTTGCCGAGCGAGTTCCCGGCGTTCATCATGGCGGTCTTGAGGTCGCCGTCCAGCGTGTCCCGGAACGCGCTCGCCGCGTCTCCCTGCCAGCTGGAGCTCGCCCCGAGCAGATACTCGATCTGCCGGTGGCAGTTGTTGAGCGTGTCGGCCGCGGACTTCACCTTGCGGTAGAGGGAGGTGACCTGCTCGGGAATTCCGGGTACCGGGTTCCAACCGAGGCTCGGATACGGATTGTTGCCCACCTGCTACTTCCCCCCGGTATTCGCGGCGTTGGTCTCCTCCATCTTTTTGAGGGCCTTCGAGAGGTTCTCCTCAAACTGCTTGTAGCTCAGCGCGGTCTTCTCCACGCCCTCGTCGACCGCTTTGATCATGTCCTTCAACTGGCCCGTTCCGTACTTCCATCTGTTCTGGAAGGACTCACACGCCTCGTCCAGCCGCGGAGTTCCGATCTGGTCGGCACTGACAGCGGAGAGCGCTGTGCGTGCTTCCTCCAGATCCGTCACGGACTGCTTCAACACCCGGCCAAAAGAGTTCAATTGGCTCAGATCGACCTTGAATTCATCCGCCATGTGGCGACCCCCTTCTTCGACTGCGAGCCGGGCCCATGCCGCCGGCGCGCGCCTCAGACTAAAATACGGGCAAAGTCCGGGACGACGGCACCGAGTCGAACAAGGCACATCTGCTTCGTCAGGTCCTTACAACTCGTCCACGGAGTGGGGGCCCGAGATGCTGGGGGCCACCGCTCCCGCGACGGCCAGCGCCGCCAGACAGCCGTCCGGCACCGGCAGATCGCGCACCGACCAGGCGCCCGGGATCTGCCCGGACGGATCGCGGACGACGTCGGCGTCGGCGTCGGACTCGGACTCGGCGTCGGACTCGGCGTCGGACTCGGCGTCGGACTCGGCGTCGGTGAGCACCTTTAGGCTCAGGCCCTGGGCGAGGCGCGCGCCGGCGGCCTTGACCACGGCCTCCTTGCGGGTCCACAACCGCAGGAAGCGTTCGGCGCGTTCCGTGGGTCCGGCGGCCGCGGCCACGAAACGGGCGTCGGCGGCGGGGAAGAAACGCTCGGCGAACGGCTCGACCGGCAGGCCCGGCCGCAGCCGGTCCACATCGACCCCGACCTCCCGGTGCCGGGTCACCGCCACCAGAGCGAGCTCACCGGAGTGGGAGAGGCTGAACCGCAGATCGGAGCTGCCCGCGAGCCGTGGTTTGCCATGGCGTCCCCGCTCCAGGCGCAGTTCCTCGGGCGGAACGTCGAGACAGCCGGCCAGGATCAGCCTCAGTGCTCCATGCGCGACGATGAAACGCCTGCGGTCGTTCTCGAAACGGCAGCGGTCGCCGCGCTCGGCCTCACGCTCCGACAGGATCCGGGACAGGGCCGCCACCGTGGCCGGCGGCCGGTCCAGCGGCACCGTCCAGACCTGCACCCCCGGGGAGTCGATGTCGTCAGTCACGGCGGAGATGTCCCTGGACCAGTCCGGTGAACAGGTTCAGCTTCTGGATGTTGCCGGTCCCCTCCATGAACTCCACACCACGGGCGTCCCGGGCGAGCTTGTCCAGCAGGGGATGGTCCAGGCGGGCGCCGGGCCCGAAGCAGCCGAGCGCTTCGAGTGTCGCCTCCTCGGCGAGGCGCGAGGCGCGTGCCTTCGCCGCCGACGCCAGGGAGCCCGCGGCCGGATCGTTGTCGTCCACCGCGATCGCCGACCGCCAGATGAGCTGCCGGAGCTCCGTCAGGCGCAGGCCGAGCCGGTCGAGCCGGTGGCGTTCGGCCGTGTTCAGGGTGCGCCGGTTGTCCAGGACGTACTCGTACGCGGCCCGCGCGATGCCCAGACCGAACGCGGCGACGCCGGGGCGCAGCCGGTTCAGTCCCTGCACCGCGCTCCACATGCCCCGCTGGGTGGCCCGCAGATGCCTGCCGAGGACCTGGCCCGCGGGCACGCGTACGTCGTCGAGGGTGACGGCGGTGATGCGCAGGCCGCGCAGCCCGATGGTCTCCAGGGGCTCGGCGGTGAACCCGGCGGCCGAGGTCTCGGTGAGGACCGCGGTCACCCCGAGCGGCCCCGGACGCGTGCGGGCGAAGACGATGCCCAGGTCGGCGCGGGCCGCGTTGCCGATGTAGCGCTTGGCCCCCCGGAGCACGAAGTGGTCCTCGCCGTCCGGGGTCAGCGTGGTGTTCATCGCCCCCGCGTCCGAGCCGCGGTCCGGCTCGGTCAGCGCGAAGAAGGTCCAGGTGGGCTTCTCCATGATCCGGCTGTAGAACCACTTCTTCTGCTGCTCGTCGCCCATGGCGTCGACCAGCACACCCGACATCACCGGCCCGGGCGCCGCGAGCAGCATGCCGGCGTCGCCGACCGCCACCTCCTCGGCGAAGACGACCCGTTCCAGGGTCCCGGTGCCGTAGAAGGGACGCCCGTCGATGACCACCGGGTCGGGATTGAACTCGGGCGGCACCGTCATCCTCGTCAGGTACGACACGATGGCCACGTCCAGATGGCGGTGGATCGCGTCCGGGTCCTGGTCGAGTTCCAGGGCGAGGGGCTTGAGCTCCTGCGCCCATGCGCGGGCCTGGCGCTGGATCGCCCGTGTCCTGTCGTCCAGCTCGATCATGCCGCTCCCCCGTACTCCCCTGTGCCGGCCGACCCGAAGTGGACGTCGGCGATCAGCTCGGACACCCGGGCGACCTGGCCCGGCCCGTCGACCAGGAAGCTCACGGCGCCGAGCAGCCGCAGCAGCATCCGGTCGGTCCCGGTGATCTGGGCGTTCAGGCCGGCCAGCGTCCCGCCGTCGAGGTCGCCCGGCGTGGCGCCGGCCAGCATGGTCTCGATCTCCAACTGCTCGATCACCGCCTCCGCCACGCCGCCCTTGACCATCTGCTGGTGGAGCAGTTTCGCGTCGCCGACGGTACGGCCGCCGAGATGGGCGAGCACGGCGTCGAGCAGCCGCTCCGAGAGGCCGAAGCGCAGGCAGGTCACGCCCAGCGCCCATGCCGCCCACGGAGTGGACCCACCGGGTGGTTCGGCCCGGCTCCGCAGCACGACGACGGTGCCGTCCTCCACCGTCAAGGTCGTCACGACGTCCCCGGCGTCGGCACCGGCGACACCGGCGGGCACCACCATGTGCCCGCCCGGACCGCGGGGCGGCCCGCCGTCGGTCTCGCACAGCAGGGTCAACGCCGGGACGAGGCCGTCCTGTCGGGCGGTCCGCCGGTACCGGATCCATGCGTCGGCGGCGGCCGCACGGCCGGTCATGTCCCCTCCCCGACATCCAGGGTGCTGATGCACAGGTACCGCAGCGTGCTGTCGTAGTCGGCGACGACCAGGCGGCGGGGCCCGGCCCCCTCGCACTCGGGGAGCACGTCGGCCAGGGCCGACCAGGGGCCGGTGCACGGACGGCCGGGCGGCGCGGGGCGCACGTCGACGGCCGGCCCGAACCGTTCGGCGTCGAGGCCCTGGCCGGTGACCAGGGTGACGGGCCGGCCGCCGCCGTCGGGCTCGTTCAGCACCGCCTCGATCGTCGGGCGGACGTCGTCCGGCGCGACGCCGGCGAGTTGCCGCGTCACCGGTTCGCCCGCGCGGCCCTCGGGGCCGAGGAGCAGCGCCACCGCGCAGTCCTGAAGAGGCACGTCCCGGGCCCCTGTGGTGTCGTACAGGAAAGTCCGCTGGTCGAGGAGGACGACCAGGGCGCGCCGGAAGGCGTCGGCGGCGGCGTACTCCGAGACCAGACGCAGGGCCGTGAACCCGGCGGCGGTCCCCTGGTCCGAGAGGTTGAAGGCCAGTGGGTCGCCGGGCAGTACGTCGGCCAGATGGCAGGACGGGGAGCGGCGCGGATCGGCGTCCGGGACGCTGTGGGCCACGAGCACCAGATCCAGGGGCTCCTGAAGCGGGGGCAGGTCCGCGAGCAGTTCCTGGGTCATCTCGAGGAAGGTGTTGCGCTCGCCCCGCTCCAGGAGCTCAGGGCGGAACTCCACCGGGTACGGGCGTACGAGGTCGGCCTGCATCTGGGCCAGGCTCGGCTCCACCGGATCGGGCAGGAAGGGCCTGCCACCGGAGAAGGTCCGGACGACCGGCCGTGACAGGCGCAGCGGGGCCCGCCGGGCGGGCCCCGCTGCGTCGGCCGGGCCGGGAGACGTGGTGAGGTACATCGGCGGTCAGGCCCCGGCCTGCGCGTCGGCCTGTTCGGCGGCCTGCTCCTGGACGAAGGTGGCCAGCGTCCCCACGGTCTTGAAGTGGTGCTGCTCGAGGATGTCGGTGTCGAACTCCATCTCGAGCTCCTCCTCTATCGTCATCAGCAGCTCCAGCACGGTCGTGGAGTCCAGGCCGAGTTCGTCGAACAACCGGCTGTCTTCAGCGATGGTGTCGGGGTCGACTTTCATCGACTTGGCGAGCGAGCCGGTGATCGTGGCGACGGCCCGGCCGTACAGGTCGGCGGTGTCGGCGTCCGGTGTGGTGTGCTGCATCGTTCACCTCTCGTGTGTCGTGTTGTCCTGGGGGTCAGTGGGGGACATCGGCTTCGTCGTGCGCGGTCGGGTCGTAGAGTCGCTGCCGCTGCAGGAGGTCGTCGGGACTGTCCCGTTCCCGGACCAGATGGCACCGCCCCTCGTGGACCAGCACCTCGGCCGGGTAGCCATGGCTGAGGAACAGCCCCGGTGAGGCGGTCGGGCCGTAGGCACCGGAGCGGTGCACGCCGATCAGGTCGCCGGGTCGCACCGGCGGCAGCGGGACCTTCTTGCCGATCGTGTCGCCCGGGGTGCAGAGCAGCCCGGTGACGTTCCACTCCTCGGTCGCGGGTTCGTCGAGCCGGTTGAGCACCGCCATCGGGAAGTTGCGCTTGACGAACGAGCCGAGGCCGACGGCCGCCATGTGGTGGTGGGTCCCGCCGTCGGCGACCGCGAACCGCTCCCCCATCGAGGTCTTGGTGTAGCGGACGCCCATGACGTACGTGCCGGCCTCGGCGGTGAGGTAGCGGCCCAGCTCCATGATCATCCTGGTGCCGGGGTGCCGGGCCGTGAAGTCCTCGATGACGGGGTTGAGCCCGTCGGTCAGCACCTGGACGTCCAGGTCTCTCTCGCCGTCGAAATAGGAGACGCCCAGGCCGCCGCCCACGTCGACCATCCGCAAGTCGAGGCTCAGCGCGGCCGACAGCCGCTCGGCCAGGTCGAGGATGCGGGTGGTGTTCTCGACGATGACGGCCTCATGGAGAATCCGGGTGCCCATGTACACCTGCACCCCCATCAGGTCGACGTCGGGGAACCGTTTCACCAGGTCGGTCTGTCCGAACAACTCCTCCTCGTCGATGCCGAACTGGCGCGGCTTGCCTCCCATCGCCAGCCCGGAGCGCTTGACCGCGAAGCGCGGGTTGACGCGCAGTGCGACCGGCGCCTTCACGCCCCGCTCCCGGGCCAGCTCGTCCACCAGGGCCACCTCGGGGATCGACTCGCATACGACAGCGTGGATCCCGGTGTCCAGGCAGGCGGCCAGCTCCTGGCGGCTCTTGCCGGGGCCGAGGAAGATCACTTGCTGCGGTGGCACGCCGGCCCGGAGCGCGGTCGTCAGTTCCACCAGTGAGGAGACCTCGGCCCGCGCGCCGAACGAGTGCAGCAGCGCGCAGACTGAGATGTTCGGGTTGGCCTTGAGCGAGTAGAAGATCTCCATGGCCGGGTGCAGCCGGTCGCGCAGCCCGTGGAACCGGTCCCGCAGCGCGGTCCCGTCGTAGACGAACAACGGGGTGCCGTATCGCCGGGCCAGCTCGGACACCCGCACGCCCTGCACCTGGAACTCGCGTGTCATCGTCGTACCTCTCCCCTGGTGCTCTCCGCGAGAGCGGCCAGCCTGCGGCCGACCTCGTCGTCCAGTGCCGCCGTCCGGTCCGCCGAGTCGGCGACGACGACCCCGTGGAGACGCCCGGCGAATTCCTCACCCGGGGCCCGTTCGCCGGGCGGCGCGGCCGCGTTGACGGTGGCGTGGTTGTTGATCAGCAGGCCCGTGCCCCGGGCGGGGTCGAACAGCAGGTCCGAAAGAGCGCGGTGGAGCGACCCGAACGGCAGTGGCGCGCCGAGCCGCAGGGGATACCTGCGCACCAGCGCCATGCTGCCGGACCCGATGAAGGCCTCCTGGATCGAGGCCTGGTAGGTGGACATGTTGTGGCGCGCGTTGATCTCGACGACCGGGTAGAGGCCGCCGTCGGGATCGACCATCGCGTCGACGCCGACGACGCCGAAGTAGCCGTCGTCCGCCAGCCGCCCGCCCAGCAGCCGGGAGACCTCCGTCAGTTGGGCCGTCTGCCGCTCGGTGAGCCGCGCCGGGATCCGGTGGCCCAGGTGCACCCCGCCCTCGGTCAGGGCCTCCTTGACGAAGTCGACGTGCACATGGCCGTCCCGGCCGACGGTGAACTGGTAGTTGAGGTCGGCGTGCTTGGCCACCCACTCCTCCACCACCAGGCCGGCCCGGTCGTCCCCGGCCTTCCGCGCCCGGCTGCGGATCATGCGGTGCAGCCGGTCCAGGCGGCGTTCGTCCGCGACCACCTCGATGCCCTTGCCGGAGACGCCGAAGGCGTCCTTGAACACGACCGGGCGGCCGTCGGCGAGCAGCGCGCGGGCGGCCTCGACCGCCGCGTCGAGCTCGGCCAGGCTCGTGCAACTCCAGCCGCGGGCCCGCCGGATGCCCAGCTCACCGGCCAGCCGCCGGCTGTAGATCTTGCTGTTGACCGCCTTGCAGACCGCCGCCGGCGGGGCGGCCAGTGGGATCCCGGCCCGTTCGGCCAGCCGTTCCTCCAGCTCGCTGACCCCGTGCGCGCAGACGACGCCACCGCGCGCACCGATCCTGCCCAGCTCGCGCAGCACCGGCCGGTCCTCCAGCGCGTCCTGGGTGACGGTGCTGCCCGGGTCCTGGCGCTCCACCACGAGCAACCCCGGCAGGTCGAAGCCGAGTTCCTCCAGATGGCTCAGGTAGTCGGGGTCGGGTTCGCCCTTCAGCACGACGTGGTCGCCCTTGCCCGCGAGCAGCAGGGCGAACTCGTCCATCCGGTTGACGATGACGCTGCCGGAGCCGAACGTCAGCCTCGGCAGCCCGGGTTCGCCCCGGGCCCACTGGTCCTCGACCTCGAAGTTGCCGAGGAACACCAGCTCTGCGTCAGGGTTGCCGGTCACGGCCGCCTTCAGGCGGCCGGTGAAATTCCCGGTCATCTCGCCCGTGCCCCTTTCAGTGCTCGAAGAGCATCGCCGAGAAGGTCGAGCCGAGACCGACCGTGGCGAGCAGATAGCGGTCCCCCGGGCGCAGCCGGCCGAGGTCGAGGGCCGTGCGGTAGTTGATGAAGGGGTCGGCGCAGAAGCAGTGCCCGGTGACCGGCACGTTGTCCAGGAAGACGCGCTCCAGCGGGAGCCCGAGATGTCTGGCGAGCCGCGCCCACGACAGCCGGTTGACGTTGTGCGGGAAGACCACGGCGACGTCGTCCAGTCCCAGGCCCGCCTTCGCGACGGCCGCCAGCATGACCTCGGCCAGCGCCTCGGTGTAGATCTGCTGGTATTCACCGGCCAGTTCGTCGTCGAGCGACAGGCACTCGTAGAAGCGGCCGTGGGTGCGGGCGGCGTAGCTCAGCATCCGGTCCCGGTCGTCGCGGGTACCGACGAGCACCGCGGCCGCGCCCTCACTGTTGGCGGCCGTACCCGGCACCGTCTGTGCGGCCAGGGTGAAGGTCTTCTCGCCGGTGAGGACCAGGGCCAGCGCGTCCGGATCACCGTCGCTCGCCAGCAGTTTGCCGACCATGTCCACCGCCAGCAGCCCCGAGGCGCAGGCGTGGTGGGTCACCGCGAAGGCCGTGGCGTGTCCGAGCCCGAGCGCGTCACGCACCTCGTGCACGGGGTTGACCGGATGGGGGACGACCACCGGCATGGTCCGCGCCTGGACCACGTACCGCACCCTCTCCTCCCTGCCGCGCAGTCCGTCGAGTTTGCCCGCGGCGGCCAGCAGCAGATCGGTGAGCGTGCCGCCGGGCTCGCGGCAGACCTCCGCCAGGCCGTAGAAGCGCCGGTACACCTTCATCTCCGCGGCGCTGAGGCCCAGTTCGTCGCTCAGCTCGCCGATGGGTATGCGTGCCGACGGCAGGTGGGCCGCCACCTCCTCCAGCGAGGTCATCGGCTCTCCCCCGACGGGGACGTCTGGGCGAGCGTCTCCTCCAGGTGCCCCGCCAGGGCGTCGATCGTCGGGTGGTCCCAGGCCACCGTCGGCTCCAGGGCCAGGCCGAGGTGGTCCTCGATGTCGCCGCAGAGGATCAGCGCGTAGACCGAGTCGAGACCGTACGTCGTCAGCGTCGCGGTGGTGTCGATGGCGGCGGCGTCGAGTTGCGCGTAGTGAGCGACCCGCGCGCGCAGCCAACTCCGCAGTTCGGTGTCCGACGGGGCCGGTTCGGGGGTGTTCATCGCCTTCTCCTTGTCATTGCAGGGGCCGGTTCGACAGGCCGAACCCGCGGCGGTCGCGGTGCCGGACGAGGACCTCCGCCGACAGCCGTTCGGTGATGTGCGGGGACCGCTGCCCGGGGTCGCGGCCCACCCGTTCGGCGATCCGGCCCAGCGCCGCGACGGCCCAGTGGGGTTCGCCGAGGAACGCGTCGTGCCGATCCCGGTTGTGGAGCCAGACGTTCACGCAGGCGACCGCCGCGAGCACCGCGGCGTACCGTGCCGCCAGCCGCAGGGCCTCGGGCCGGGCGGCGACGGAGAGGTCCACGGGGGTCAGCGCGGCGCATTCGCGTCGTAGGTCGGCCTGCTCGGCCGCGATGACGGAGACCAAGTGGCGCAGCTCGCCGTCCAGTTCGGGGGAGCCGAGGGCCGCCGTGAGCGAGGCGCTGAGGCTGTCCCGCCCGCCCGAGCCGACCGACAGCCGCTCGAAGGGCAGCGGTGGCAGGTCCGCGCCGAGGCGGAACGCCTCGGCGGGCGGCTGGGTGTCGTCCAGCCACCCCTTGCGGGCCAGCCGGGGCAGCTGCGGCAGCACCGTGCTGAGGCAGGCCACGCGCGCGGTGTGGCCGAAGCCCGCAGGCGCCAGGTCGCGCAGGTGCTTCTGGAAGATCCCGTAGCCGCCGTCGCGGAGGTAGAACTGCGCGCCCAGCACCCGCGACAGCGCGTCCATGGCGTCCATCAGGAGGGTGGCCACGAAGTACTTGGCGGCCGAGGCGTACAGGCTGGTCTCGCCGGGGAGCAGATGCACCGAGCGCGCAGTCACGGTGGCCAGGCAGTCGCAGATCAGCAGGTCGGTGAAGGCGTCGGCGAGGATCGAGCGGATGTACGGCATCTCGGCCAGCGACCGCCCGTACAGGACGCGCTCCTCCGCGAACCTGGCGGTGACCTCCAGGCCGGTCTCCAGGATGCCCGCGGTCATCGCCGGCAGCGCGGTGCGGGTGATCTGAAAGGAGCGCAGCGCCGTCTCCACGCCGAGCCCGGGCGCCCCCAGCACCGCGTCCGCCGGGACCGGGCAGTCCCGGAACTCCAGCCCGCCGAGCTGGACCCCGCGCATTCCCGCGCTGTGGAAGCGCGGCAGGTGGATGGGCGCGCCCGGGGGCAGGTCCGCCTTCTCCACGAACAGCTGCGAGTGGCTGCGGCTGCCCGGAGCGGGCGACGTGCGCGCGAAGAGCACCATGGCCTCGGCGCGCCGGGCGTTGGCGATCACTTCCTTGCGCCCGTTGAGCCGTAACCGCCCGTCGTCGCCCGGCAGCGCCGAGAACTCGGCCCGCGCGAAGTCGTTGCCGTGTGCCAGCTCGTGGTAGCCGGAGACGGCCCGGCCACCCGCCAGCAGCACATCGGCCATCCGGCGGCGCTGCCGTTCGTCGCCCGCGGTCCAGACGTTGACCGCGGGGATGAGGCTGCTCGCTCCGTATCCGAGACCCAGGCAGGGGTCGTGCCGGAAGACCACCCGCAGCACCTCGATGAGGTGGTCGAGCCGGGTCAGGCGCCCGCCCAGTTCGGGCGGGACGAATTCGGCGTTCAACCCGTAGTCGTCCAGCAACCGTTCGCCCGCGGCGAGCATCTCACCGGCCTCGTCGGCCGCCAGCACAGCGGCGTGGCCGGTTGGATTGCCCGGATCCCAAGGGTCGCCGAACCGGCGTTCGAGGTCGGCGATGGCGGCGGCCGCGGGGGCGTCGCGCGACCCGGTGCTGTCGATCACGAGGTGACCACCGAGGTCGGAGGAACGCTGGGACGGCCGGCCCTACGGGCGTCGAAGAGCCGGTCGAACACCTCGCCGTCGGTCGGCCGTCCCGGCGGGCGCAGCGACCGCAGCACATAGGTGAGGACGGCCTCCAGCCACAGTGGGTCCTCGCCGGGGGTGCGGTGGTGCAGCCACACCCTCAGGGCGGCCGCACCCGCGAAGCAGTCCTCGTAGCGGCGCGCCAGCGCGAAGGCCTCCGGCCGCGCGTACTGGGAGGCGGGCGGGCTCAGCGCCAGCTCGTGGTGGAGCCGGATGCAGCTGTCGGTGAGCTCCTCGGCGAGCTCGGCCACGCGTGCGGGCGCCTGCCCCGCGGATGCCAGCGCACGCAGGTCACCGCTCGCGGTGTGCAGGCTCTGCGTGAGGCTGCACCCGCCGCGCGCCAGCAGGCTCAGCCGGTCGAGCCGGGCCGGGGGCAGCGGGGCCGACAGGTCGGCGGTACGGCGTACGGCCTCCTCGTCGGCGGTGCCCTCCCGATGGCCGCGGACCAGCACCGGAAAGTGGTTGATCAGGACGTGCTGGTTGACGAAGGTGCTCCCGTCGAAGATGCCGACCACCCGGTGGTCGCGTTCCAGCTTCTGGAACGCGCCTTGCTCGTGGACCTCGGTGAGGAAGGCGCGGGCGCCCAGCAACTCGCCGCAGGCGGCGATCAGTTCGTCGGCGCGGGTCGGGACGTACGACTTGGCCACCGCGGAGATGACGGTCATCTCCTGCGGCAGGGTGTGCACGCTGCGGGCCGCCAGCACGCTCACGATCTCGGCGGCGTGGAGCGCGGCGTACGCCTCTCCGAGTACGCGGCGTACGTGCGGCAGATCGATCAGCCGACGGCCGTAGAGCTCGCGCCCGGCGGCGAACTCCTCGGCGAGCCGCACCGCCTGGTCGGCGGCGCCCAGCGACAGGGCCGTGCAGGCGGTCCGGGTGAGCTGCAACGCCTTGAGCACGATCTCCAGACCGGCGCCCTGCTCGCCGATCAGCGCGTCGGCCGGGAACGGGCAGTCCTCCAGCGCGATCCCGCTGATGTCGGCGCCCCGGATGCCGTGCGTGGGCACCTTGGGCAGGGGCCGCCAGCGGTCCGCCGGGAGGCGCCGTTTGTCGGCCAGCAGCAGGGTGAAGCCGCGCGGGCCGCCCTCGGGCCGGGTGCGTACGAGAAGGCAGAGCAGCGTGCCCCGGGTGGCGTTGTTGATCAGCCACTTCTCGCCGTTCACGCGAAACCCGCCGGGTTCCGGAGTGGCTGTCATCTCACCGGCGAGCAGGTCGCTGCCGTGGCCGCGCTCGGTCAGTCCCCACGACACCGGTGCCCCGGCGATGATGTCGGCGCCGAGCTCGCGCGCCTGCTCCGCGCGGCCCGCCAGCCACATGCAGACGCCCCCGAGAAACGTTTTGCCGTGCCCGATCGCGACGGTCAGGTCGCGCCGCGCGACCGCCCGCAGCGCCGCGACGAGCTCGTCGTAGCGGGTCAGCGCGCCGCCGAACTCGGCCGGTACGTACAGGCGTGGCAGCCCCATCCGGTCGAGCTCCCGGCAGATGTCGGCGGGGAACGACTCACCGCGGTCCAGCTCGGCGCTGCGGGCGTAGGAGAGGAGCGCCGCGGGGTCGGCGGGATCGCCGAGCGCCCGGTCGAATCCGTCGAGGTCGACGCGGTCGGTGTCGATGAGCGGGTCAGTGACTTTCACGAGACGTCACCGCCCGCGACGAAGCCGCCGAGACAGACACGGCCCGAGGCGATCAGCAGATCCGTCACCCTCACCAGGCGTCACCGCCCGCGCCGAAACCACCCAGACAGACACGGCCGGTAGCGATCAACAGATCCGTCACCCTCACCAGACATCACCGCCCACGGCGATCAACCGCTCGATGACCTTCACGAGACGTCACCGCCCCCACCGAAACCGCCGAGGCGGACACGGCCCGCATCGCCCAGCAGGTCGGTCACCGTCACGAGACGTCACCGCCCGCCACCTCGCCCAGTCTGGCGCGCACGGCCGGTGACAGTTCCGCGTGCAGGATCGGAAGCTCGCCGCCGAGGAACCGCCGACGCAGCAGCCGTCGCTGGATCTTGCCGCTGGTGGTCCGCGCCACCGTGCCGGGAGGCACGAGGACGACGTTGTGGGCGGGCACCCCGACGTCCCGGGTGAGGCGGTCGCGGACGCGCGCGGCGACGTGGGCCAGCTCGTCCGGCGCGACCCGGTCGGCCCGGCACTCGCGGACCACCACGACCTCCTCCTCGGGCACCGGGACGGAGAAGGCCGCCCCGACCCCGCGTTCCAGAGCCGGGTGGGCCTCCCGCGTCGCCGCCTCCAGGTCCTGCGGGTAGAGGTTGCGGCCGCGGACGATGATCAGCTCCTTGGTGCGGCCCGTGACGTACAGCTCGCCCTCGTGCAGGATCCCCAGGTCCCCGGTGCGCAGAAAGCCGCTCTCCCCGTCGGGTGTGACGGCGTCGAAGACCCGCCGGGTCTCGTCGGGCCGCCCCCAGTAGCCCCGGGCGACGTTCGGGCCGCGCACCCAGATCTCGCCGACCCGGCCGTCCGGCAGCGTCTTGCCCCCGTCGGCGTCGATGATCCGGACGTCAAGGTGCTCGGCGGGGCCGCTGCTGACGATGCGGTGCACGGGTGCGCCGGGGGCCGGGGCCAGCAGCTCACCGCCCTCGAACGCGGCGGCGTCCACCTCGGTGATCACTGCACGGCGGGCAGGACGGTCGCCGGAGACGACCAGCGTCGTCTCGGCCATGCCGTAGCCGGGGAGCATCGCCTCGGGGCGCAGCCCGGCGGCGGCGAACCGCCGGGTGAACGCCTCGACGGTGGCTGCCTGGACGGGCTCGGCGCCGTTGACCGCGCACCGCCAGCGCGAGAGGTCCAGGCCGGCCAGCTGCTCGTCGGTGATCCGCGTCAGGCACAGGTCGTAGGCGAAGTTCGGAGCGGGCGAGAAGTCGATGCCGTGCCGGTCGATCAACGTCAGCCACGTGTGCGGGCGCTTGAGGAAGGCCGTCGGCGGCATCAGCACGCTGCGACCACCCAGGACCAGCGGCGTGAGCAGCAGCCCGATCAGCCCGAAGTCGTGGTAGAGCGGCAGCCAGCCGCCCACCGGCCGGCCGGCGCGCATGTCGGCGATCGCCGCGAGGATCCGGGCGTTGGCCAGCAGGTTGGCGTGGTCGACCATGACGCCCTTGGGGTCGTCGGTGGACCCTGACGTGTACTGGAGGAAGGCCGGCGCGTGCGGGTCGGCCGGAGGCGGCCGCCACCGGTTCGGCGGGGGCAGCTCGTCCGTGACGGAGTGAGGCGCGAGCACGGTCACGCCCCCGAGCTCCTGCTCCTTGGTCCAGGACACGAGCGCTTCCCGATCCGTGCCGTCGGCCAGGGCGCCGGCCGCTCCCGCGTCCCGGGCGATCGCGGCGAGCCGGTCGGCCAGCCGCCGCTGACGGCCGTCGGGCGGCGGCGCGGGCACCGGGATCATGCCCGCGTACATGCAGCCCAGGAGGGAGCGTGCGAACCCCGTCCCGGAGGGATGCAGGACGAGCAGACGGTCACCGATGGAGAACCGATCCTGCAGCAGCGCGGCGACCTGGCGGGCGGACCGGTCGAGTTCCCCGTACGTCACGGTCTCGTCGGCCTCGGCGCGGAGCGGATCCGCGCTGAAGATCAGGGCGGTCCGGTCACCGTGCTCCGCCGCCCTCGCACCCATGAGTTCGACGAAGCTTCTGTGCTCGTGCTCCATCGCCCCACCCTAAACGGCACTCCGGCGCCGCCGGATGAGTAATTGGCAAGACTTGTAGGCGAGTTGAGGCTCGCACCACTCACCTGCGGGTCGTCGCGGTGCGCGTGGGCTCCGGGCCGTCGGCACGCAGGGGGTCGGGACCGTGCCTCGGCGGATCGGCCACCACTGCCCCCTTTTTGTGGTGACGGGGCACGACGTCCTGAGGGAACGTCAACTGCTGGTTCATCCACGTCAGGGCGGGAGGCATCTCCTGAACCCAGGTAGGGAAGTTGTGGCTGCCGTGCTCGGGCAGGATCGACGCGACCCGCATGGGCGCCTTCACCGCCTTGATGAAGGCCTGCGTCTGCGGATAACCGCGCTCCCCGTGCTTGCTCTCGGCCACCAGCACGGAGACCTGGGGGACGGGCAGGTGCTTGAGCCGCCACATCAGATCGTGGCCGTTCATCCGCTCGGTGCGGTCCGGTCCGCTGCCGAAGAGACTGCCGGTCGTCGGATCGTCCTTGACCCGGTAGTCGGGCGACAGAGCGGCGGCCGTCGTGTACAAGTGCGGATCGCGCATCGCCAGCTGGAGGGCGCAGCTGCCTCCGGAGGAGTAGCCCATGACACCCCAGGCACTGGCGTCGTGGCCCACCCGGTAGGCGGACTTCAGGGCGTCGGGGAGATCCTTGGCCAGGAAGGTCTCGGTCTGCGGGCCGCCCGGTACGTTCACGCACTCGGTGTCGCGCGGCGGGGCGATCGTCGGCCGGATCATCACCATGACGGTCGGCTGCATCCGACCGCTCTTCTGCAGTTCACCGGCGGTCTGCGACACCCGCAGATGCTGCGCGAGGTTGAAGATGCTGCCCGGGTAGCCGCTGAGCGCGACGATCACCGGGAAGCGCTGGCGCTGGTACGCCTTCTGGAAGTACTGCGGCGGCAGGTAGACGAAAGCCGGGTCGACCACGCCCGTGCGGCGGCCGATGACCTTCACGGACTCCACCCGCCCGTTCACCGCCGCGGGGCCGGTGGGCAGTCCGCTGACCCGGCTCAGCTGCTCGTCGCCGGCGGGCTGTACCGGCGCCCCCTTCACGGCGACGCCGTTCACCGGTCCGGTGCCGCCCCCGCCCGCCTGTGTCACCCCGACGGGGGCCGTCTCGACCCGGCCGAAGAGCTCGCCCCACGATCCGAAGAACTGGTACGACGAGTTCAGCCAGCAGGCGAACGCCGCGATCATCACCACCTGGGTCGTCCCGATGGCCAGCAGGCGTCCGAACACCTGCCGCAGTCCCTGCCGGGCGAACCGTGGCCACGACCAGACCAGCAGTCCCACACACACGGCCGCGAGGGCCGCCATCACATACACGGTCGTCTCGCTGGTCAGACCCATCCGGTTGATCCCCGATTTCCCTACCTGCGCGGTTTCCTTCACACAGAGGGAGGGGTGGGGAATCCTCCGCGTTCCCCAATTAGTGCAAATGGGGTGGTGAAACCGCCCACTCGGCGGCGTCCGTCGCCTGCCGCCCCATGGTGCTCGCTCGCGGGATGAGCCGGTGCGGGGCACGGATCTCCATGCCGGGGACAGGGGTTGAACTGCCGATCCGCTTGAGCAGCCGCTCCACCGCCGTCTCGGCGATCATCTTCTTGTCCGGCGAGACCGTCGTGACGGGTGGGTTGGAGTAGCGGGCGTCCTCTATGTCGTCGTAGCCGACGACGGCGACGTCCTCGGGGACGCGCAGCCCGCGGGCGGCCAGCGTGTGCAGGGCGCCCAGGGCCACCAGGTCGCTGTAGCAGAAGACCGCGTCGGGCGGTTCCTCCAGGTCGAGCAGGTGGGCCATGGCGCTCGCGCCGTCGGAGCGGTTGAAGCGCGGAGTGGAGATGACGAGTTCCTCGCGGACCGGTATGCCGGCCCGCTCGTGGGCCAACCGGTAGCCCTGGGTGCGCAGTTGGGCCGCCTCACCGGTGCGGTAGGGCTGGTCGCCGATCGCGGCGACGCGACGCCGGCCGAGGCCGAGCAGATGCTCCGTGGCCTCCCGTGAGGCGGTGACGTCGTCGATGCCGATGTGGTCGAAGCCGCCGTCGCTGACCCGCTCTCCGAGCACGACCAGCGGGAGGTCCGCGTCGCGCTCGCCCAGGTCGGACTGGGCCAGCCCCAGCGGGCTGAAGATGACGCCGTCGAACAGCAGCTGCTGGGAGCGGCGGCTGAGGAACAGCTTCTCGTGCTCCGCGTCGCCGTCGGTCTGGTCGATCAGGACGTTGTACCCCTGCACCCGGGCCGCCCGGATGATGCCCTGCGACAGCTCGGCGAAGTAGGGCGTGTCCAGATACGGCACCACCACCGCGATCTGACCCGACCGGCCGGAGGCGAGATTGCGGGCCAGGACGTTCGGCTGGTAGCCGAGTTCGTCGACCGCCTTCTGCACCCGGGCCCGCATGGCCTCGGAGACCGGTGCGTAGCCGTTGACCACGTTGGACACGGTCCGGCTGGAGACGCCGGCGAGCGCCGCGACGTCGCGGAGTGTGACGCCTCTAGTCATATGTCACCTTTGTCCCGGATGACGGTTTCAGCGCTGAAAGTTTCTTCCCGGTTACCTCTTGCAGCGCGGCAAGTTCTCGGTTAACACTTTTGCAGCGCTGCAGAGCGTAGCAGAAGGGGGCCTGATCCAGTCGGGTCGGGAACCCAGGGACCGTGACGTCACCGCGTCGCGGACCGGACAGTAGGAGCCGCAGTGGGAACAGCCACCACTCACGGGCCGGGAGCCGCACCGGCCATGACAGGGCTTCACTCTTTACTCGTGGTGGTCTGACAGCGCCCGTGCGCTGATCACCGAGCTCCCTCTCACCTTCACCGACGTCACGTGCGCCCACCCTCCCGCGCCAGTTGACGTTCGTCCCCTCAACGAGCCGCAGTGCCCGCATGCCCTCGGCCCGTCCGCGCCGTACCCCCGTGTGTCCGGCGTACCTCCGCCTTGCCTCCCGCTCCCCTGCCCTCGGGCACCACACCCAGGAGATTGCTCATGTCCTCCACCAGAAGGCCCACGTCCCGTTCCGTCCGGCGCACCGCGGTCGCGGCGACCTCCGCCGCCCTCGCCGGGGTGCTCCTCGCGGCCTGCGGGTCGGGCGGCGGCAGCGGCAGCGGCACCACGGGCAGCGGCCCGGTGCACATCAAGGTGTGGGCCTGGTACCCGCAGTTCAAGCAGGTCGTGGCCGAGTTCAACAAGACCCACAAGGACGTCCAGGTCGACTGGGTGCAGGCGGGCGTCGGCCAGGACGAGTACACCAAGCTGAAGACCGCGCTCAAGGCGGGCCAGGGCGCCCCCGACGTCGTCATGCTGGAGTTCCAGGAGCTGCCCACCATCCAGCTCACCAAGGGCCTGCTCGACATGGGCAAGTACGGCGCGAACGCGGACAAGGGCAACTACGTCGACTGGGCCTGGAAGCAGGCCTCCGACGGCGAGCACGTCTACGCGATCCCGGTCGACGGCGGTCCGATGGCGATGATGTACCGCGCCGACCTCTTCAAGAAGTACAACCTGAAGGTCCCGACCACCTGGGCGGAGTACAAGGAGGAGGCCGCCAAGCTGCACAAGGCCGACCCCAACGCGTACATGACCGACTTCGGCAGCGACGAGACGGCCGCCGGCTGGCGCCAGGGCCTGACGTGGCAGGCCGGCTCCCGCCCCTACACCTACTCGGCGAGCAAGCTGCCGGACATCGGGGTCAAGCTCAACGACGACAACGCCAAGAAGGTGTACGAGTACTGGGGCGACCTGGTCAAGAACAAGCTGGTCGACACCCAGTCGTACGCCACCACGGACTTCTACAACGGCCTCAGCACCGGCAAGTACGCCACCTACATCGCGGCCGGCTGGGGTCCGGGCTACCTCTCCAGCGTCGCCAAGAAGACTGCGGGCAAGTGGCGGGTCGCCCCGCTGCCGCAGTGGACGGCGGGTGGCAACGACCAGGGTGACTGGGGCGGTTCGAGCTTCTCGGTGACCTCGCAGACCCAGCACCCCAAGGAGGCCACCGAGGTCGCCCGGGAGCTGTTCGGCACCTCCGACGCGGCCTGGAAGATCGGCATCGACCAGGCCTACCTCTTCCCGCTGGCCACCCCGACCCTCAACAGCGAGTACTTCAAGGACAAGAAGTACGACTTCTTCGGCGGCCAGCAGATCAACAAGGTCTTCGTGCCCGCGGCGAACGGCATCGGGGCCTTCGACTGGAGCCCGTTCCAGGACTTCGCCTACAACACCGACACCAGTGAGGTGGGCAAGGCCCTCCAGGGTCAGACCGCCTGGTCCGCCGTGAACGACAACGTCCAGGACCAGATCACCTCCTACGCGGCCAAGCAGGGATTCAAGGTCAGCAAGTAACGGGCCCGAGTCCCGACCCCCACTGCCCCCGCCGGCGCCCGCGCGTCGCACCGCCCGCCGGCGGGGGTTCCGCAAGACGCGCAAGGAGATGTGATGAGCCTGCTCCGACAGCAGGGACCCGCGACGGCCGCGCCCCCGAGTACCGTCCGCACCAAGGGTCTTCGCGCCCCCATGACCGGATCGGGCGCGGGCCGCCGGAACGGACGGCAGTCCGCCCACACCCGCCACCAGGCCATGGGCCTGCTGCTGATCACCCCGTTCGGGCTGCTCTTCGCGGCCTTCCTGGTGGCACCTCTGGCGTACGCCTTCTGGCTGAGCCTCAGGACCTCCACCCTGGTGGGCGGTGACCACTTCAGCTGGTTCGCCAACTACAAGCAGACCTTCACCGACCCGCACTTCACGTCCGGCGTGCGCCGCGTGGTGGTCTTCGGCCTGGTGCAAATCCCGGTCATGCTCGGTCTCGCGCTGCTCGGCGCCCTCATCATCGACGAGGTCTCCAGCAAGCTCGCCAAGGTCTTCCGGATGACGCTGTTCATGCCGTACGCCGTCCCCGCGGTCATCGGCGCCCTGATGTGGGGCTTCCTGTACAGCCCCACCTTCGGCCCGGTGAACTCCCTCAGCCACGCCCTGGGCACGGGGAAGGTCGACCTGCTCGGCCACAGCCTGATGCTGACCTCGCTCGGCAACATCGTGACCTGGCAGTGGACCGGCTACAACATGATCGTCCTGTACGCGGCCCTGCAGGGGCTGCCCCGCGAGGTCTACGAGGCGGCCAAGCTCGACGGCGCCGGCCAGATCCAGACGGCCGTGCGCATCAAGATCCCGATGATCTCCTCGGCCATGGTGCTCACGCTGATGTTCACCATCATCGGCACGCTCCAGTTCTTCACCGAGCCGCGCGTGCTGGAGCCGACGGCGTCCTCGGTGATCACCCCGGACTACACGCCCAACCTCTACGCGTACAACCTCGCCTTCCAGTACTCGGAGTTCAACTACTCCGCCGCCATCTCCTTCTCCCTGGGAGCGGTGGTCTTCATCGGCTCCTACCTCTTCCTGTTCGCCGCGCGCAAAAGGAGCGGACTGAAGTGACCACCGCCGCCGTCCCCGCCCCCACCGCCGCCGTCCCGGCGCCCCGCCGTACGTCCTCCGCCCGAGGACGCGTCACCGTCAACGCGGTGATGGTGGCGATGATCCTGTACTTCCTGATGCCGTTCTGGTGGCTGGTCGTCGCCGCCACCAAGGACAACGACGCCCTGTTCTCCACCGCGGCCCTGTGGTTCCACTCGCCGGGCGCCTTCTTCACCAACCTCCAGCAGCTGTTCACCTACAACGACGGCGAGTACCTGCGCTGGATGGGCAACACCGCGATCTACGCGGGTGTCAGCGGTGTCGGCGCCACCGCCGTGGCCACCTTCGCGGGGTACGCGTTCGCCAAGTACCGCTTCCCCGGCCGCAACCTGCTCTTCTCCAGCCTGCTCGGCGCCATCATGGTCCCGGCGACCGCGCTGGCCATCCCCACCTATCTGCTGCTGAGCAAGGTGGCGCTGACCAACACCATGTGGGCGGTCATCCTGCCCTCGCTGCTCAACCCGTTCGGCGTCTACCTGGTCCGGGTGTACGTGCAGGAATCCCTGCCGGACGAGCTGCTCGAGGCGGCCCGGGTCGACGGCGCCGGAGAGATGCGCGTGCTGTGGTCCGTGGCGCTGCCGACGCTGAAGCCGGCCCTGGTGACCGTGCTGCTGTTCTCCATGGTCGGCACCTGGAACAACTTCTTCCTGCCGTTGGTGATGCTGAACAACGACAAGCTGTTCCCGCTGACCGTCGGCCTGCAGTCCTGGTACCAGGGCGCACTGATCCAGTCGGGCGCCAACGCGCTGTTCACCCTCGTGATCGCGGGCTCCCTGGTGGCGATCATCCCGCTGATCGTGGCCTTCCTCCTTCTCCAGCGGTACTGGCGCGGCGGTCTGACCGTCGGAAGCCTCAAGTAGCCCTCTTCACAGGCGACCCCCCTCCCCTTTCGCGCACCTCCCGGAGCGACCTCCATGCTGCACGCCTCCCTGACCGTCGACCCCGCCTTCCGTGTCGCCGACGTGAGCCCCCGGACCTTCGGCTCGTTCGTCGAGCACATGGGCCGCTGCGTCTACACCGGCATCTACGAGCCCGGCCACTCGTCCGCCGACGAGGACGGCCTGCGCCGTGACGTCCTGGACCTGGTGCGCGAGCTGGGTGTGACCGCCGTGCGCTATCCCGGCGGCAACTTCGTCTCCGGCTTCCGCTGGGAGGACAGCGTCGGCCCGGTCGCCGACCGCCCCACCCGCCTGGACCTCGCCTGGCACAGCACCGAGACCAACGCGTTTGGCCTGCACGAGTTCCAGCGCTGGGCCGAGAAGGCCGGCGTCGAGTCGATGATGGCCGTCAACCTCGGCACCCGCGGTGTCGCCGAGGCACTGGACCTGCTGGAGTACTGCAACCACCCGGGCGGGACCGCCTGGTCCGACCAGCGGATCAAGAACGGCGCCCAGGACCCCTTCGGCATCCGCATGTGGTGCCTGGGCAACGAGATGGACGGCCCCTGGCAGACCGGCCACAAGACCGCCCAGGAGTACGGCCGTATCGCCGCCGAGACCGCGCGGGCCATGCGCATGGTCGACCCCAAGCTGGAGCTGGTGGCCTGCGGCAGTTCGAGCTCCTCGATGCCGACCTTCGGCTCCTGGGAGGCCACCGTCCTGGAGGAGGCGTACGACCAGGTCGACTACATCTCCTGCCACGCCTATTACGAGGAGCTCGACGGCGACCTCGGCAGCTTCCTGGCCTCCGGGGTCGACATGGACCACTTCGTCGAGTCGGTGGTCGCCACCGCCGACCACATCCGGGCGAAGCTGGGCAGGAAGAAGCGGATCAACCTCTCCTTCGACGAGTGGAACGTCTGGTACAACACCCGTTTCGAGGCGCAGGACAAGCCCACCGACTGGGCCGTGGCCCCCCGGGTGATCGAGGACGAGTACAACGTCGCCGACGCCGTGGTGGTCGGCGGACTGCTGATCAGCCTGCTGCGCAACAGCGACCGGGTCACCGCCGCCTGCCTCGCCCAGCTCGTCAACGTCATCGCCCCCATCCGCAGCGAGGCCGGCGGCCCGAGCTGGCGCCAGACCACCTTCCACCCCTTCGCCCAGGCGGCCCGGCACGCCCGCGGCACGGTCCTGCGCGTTGAGCCGGTCGCGCCGACGTACGAGACGAATCGTTTCGGCGAGGTCTCCGTCGTGGACGCCGTGGCCACCCACGACGGCGACGAGCTCACCGTCTTCGCCATCAACCGGCACCAGGGCGACAACGTCGAACTCGCCCTGGACCTGAGGGCGTTCCCCGGTTACGTCCCGGTGGAGCACACGGTGCTGAGCGACCCCGACATCCGCGCCACCAACACCCAGGACGACCCCGACCGCATCCGCCCGTACGCCGCCGACACCGGTGCCGTCACCGACGGACGGCTCACCGTGAGCCTGCCGCCCGTCTCCTGGAACGTCGTCCGGCTGCGCCGCGCCGGCTGACCACCTCCCCTCAGACACCCGCCGTTCCCGTCTCCCCCCGTCTTTCCCGGGAGCGGCGGGTCCCGCACCATCCCCTCTTCCCGGACATCCCTTGGGAGCCGCACATGTCCACCACCAGGGAAAGCGCGAGACACCGCGCCGCACCCCGCGCCCAGGCGATCACCCTGCTGCTGGCCCTGCTCGCAGCCGCCGTCGCCCTCGTCCTCCCCGCCTCCGGCCAGGCGCACGCGATCTCCCGCGCCTCGCAGACGATGTACACCCCGCCGTCGAACGCCCCGTCACCCGGCTCGCTCTACCCGCGCGCCATCCGCCTGCAGAACAGCGGCTCGTCCAACGGCACCCTGCTCGCCACGTTCGAGCAGTACAGCTCGGGCACCCCTGTCTTCCCGATCTACCGCAGCACGGACAACGGCAACAGCTGGAGCCAGATCTCCAGCATCAGCGACACCCACAACGGCTTCGGCAACCGCTACCAGCCGTTCCTGTACGAACTGCCCACCCAGATCGGCACCTTCCCGGCCAGCACGATCCTCGCCGCCGGCAACTCCATCCCGAACGACCTGTCCTCGACCGAGCTGGACCTGTACGCGAGCACCGACCACGGCGTCAGCTGGTCGTACGTCAGCTCCATCGCCCAGGGCGGCAGGGCCGACGTCACCAACGGCGAGACCCCGGTGTGGGAGCCGTTCCTGATGGTGTCCGGCTCCAAGCTGATCGTGTACTACTCCGACCAGCGTGACCCCAACCACGCCCAGAAGATCGTCCACCAGACCACCACCGACGGCATCACCTGGTCCTCCGTCGTGGACGACGTGGCCATGCCGACCTACACCAACCGCCCCGGCATGCCGGTGGTCGCGCAACTGCCCAACGGCAACTACGTGATGACGTACGAGTACGGGGGCGCATCCGAAGCCGACTTCGCGGTCTACTACAAGATCTCCTCCGACCCCGAGGCGTTCGGCTCCGTCACCGGCACCGTCCTGAGGTCCACCGACGGGTACGTGCCCACCAGCGCGCCGTACATCACCTGGCTTCCCACCGGCGGTCCCAACGGCACCCTGGCGGTCAGTGCCCAGAGCACCACCGACCTCTTCCTGAACACGCAGAACGGCGCGTCGGGCGCCTGGACGCGCATCGCCTCCACCGTCCCCCGCGGCTACAGCCGCGGCATGGTACCTCTCGCCGACGGCCACAGCCTGGCAATCCTGAGCGCGGGCGTGGTCATCAGCACCGGTGAGAACCCGGTCACCTACGGCACGATCGACCTGGGCGGCGGCATCTCCGACGGCGCCACCTACACGATGTCCAACGCCAACAGCCACCTGATGCTGGCCATCGCGGGCGGCTCGACCACCAACGGCATCAACGCCACCCAGCAGAACGCCGACAACGCCACCGACCAGCAGTGGAAGTTCGTCCAGCAGACCTCCGGCTACTTCAAGATCTTCAACGTGGCCAGCGGCAAGGTGCTGGGCGTGCAGAACCAGTCCACCGCCAACGGTGCCAAGGTGCTGCAGTGGGACGACAACGGCACCCTCGACCACGAGTGGGCCATCGCGCCGAACCAGGCGGGCGGCTTCACCGCCACCAACCGGATCAGCGGCAAGTACCTGGAGATCCCCAGCGCCTCCACCACGGTCGGCACCGCCGCCGGGCAGTGGTCCAACACGGGCTGCGCCTGCCAGCGCTGGAACCTCACCCAGACCGCCCTGCCGACTCTGTCCACCGGCCAGTACCGGCTGGTCAACAAGAACAGCGGCAAGTTCCTGGAGATCCCCGGCGCCTCCACCGCCACGGGCAAGCAGGCGGGCCAGTGGGTGAACACCGCCAACAACTGCCAGCTGTGGACCTTCCAGTCCCAGAGCGGCGGGGCCTGGACCGTGAAGAACGTCAACAGCGGTCTGTTCCTCGACAACAACGGCTCGACCTCGGCCGGCGCGGCCGTCGTCCAGAACGCCTCCTCCACCGCGAGCTCCCAGAAGTGGACGCTCACGGACGCGGGCGGCGGCTACTACAAGCTCGTCAACTCCGGCAGCGGCCTGGTGGCGGACGTCGCCTCGGCCTCCACCGCCAACGGCGCGCTGATCGTCCAGTCGGCGGACAACGGCGCCGATGACGAACTGTGGCAGGTCGTGCGGGTCAACTGACCCACCCGGGGGCCCGGTTGGAGCCGGGCCCCCGATCTTCTGCCCAAGATCCCGAACAGTGATCGCACTACCGAACAAGAGAGGTGGGCCGCCATGCCCGAGGAACCCTGCGTCGTAGGCGTCGACTACGGAACGCTCTCCGGCCGTGCCGTCGTCGTCCGCGTCCGCGACGGCGCGGAACTCGCGTCGGCGGAGCACGTCTACCCACACGCGGTCCTGGACCGCGAGCTGCCGGACGGCACCCGGCTGCCCCCGGACTGGGCCCTGCAGATGCCGTCGGACTACATCGACGTCCTGCGCATCGCCGTACCCGAGGCCCTGGCCCGTGCCGGAGTGGCGCCCGAGCAGGTCATCGGCATCGGCACCGACTTCACCGCCTGCACAGTGCTGCCGACGCTCGCCGACGGCACGCCCCTGTGCGAGCTGCCCGAGTACACCGCCCGCCCGCACGCCTACGTCAAGCTGTGGCGCCACCACGCCGCGCAGGGCCAGGCCGACCGGATCAACGCGTTGGCGGAGGAGCGGAAGGAGCCGTGGCTGCCGCGCTACGGCGGGAAGATCTCCTCGGAGTGGGAGTTCGCCAAGGCACTTCAGGTCCTGGAGGAGGATCCGGAGGTCTACGGCCGCACGGAGCGGTGGGTGGAGGCGGCGGACTGGATCGTGTGGCGGCTGAGCGGGACGTACGTCCGCAACGCCTGCACCGCCGGTTACAAGGGCCAGTACCAGGACGGCGTCTACCCGTCACCCGCCTATCTGGCCGCCCTGCACCCGGACTTCGCCGGTTTCGTCACCGACAAGCTGGATCAGCCCATCGGCCAACTCGGCGCCCCGGCAGGGACGCTGACCGCCGAAGCCGCCGCCTGGACGGGGCTCCCCGAGGGCATCACGGTCTGCGTCGGCAACGTCGACGCGCATGTCACCGCTCCGGCGGCAGCGGCCGTGGAGCCCGGCCAGATGGTCGCCATCATGGGCACCTCCACCTGCCATGTGATGAGCTCCGACCAGCTCGGCACCGTGCCCGGCATGTGCGGGGTCGTCGACGGCGGCATCCTGCCCGGGCTGTGGGGCTACGAGGCGGGCCAGAGCGGCGTCGGCGACATCTTCGCCTGGTTCGTCCGCACCGGCTTCCCCGCCGACTACGCCGAGAAGGCCGCGGCGGCCGGGCAGACCGCGCACGAATACCTGACCGAACTGGCCGCCCGGCAGAAGGTCGGCGAGCACGGACTGGTGGCCCTGGACTGGCACAGCGGCAACCGCTCGGTGCTGGTCGACCACGACCTCAGCGGCCTGCTGATCGGCCAGACGCTGTCCACCCGCCCCGAGGACGTCTACCGCGCCCTGCTGGAGGCCACCGCCTTCGGCACCCGCACCATCATCGACGCCTTCGAGTCCGCGGCCGTACCGGTGCGGGAACTGATCGTCGCGGGCGGCCTGACGAAGAACGCCCTGCTCATGCAGATCTACGCCGACGTCACCGGCCGCCCGCTGGGCGTCATCGGCTCCGCCCAGGGCCCGGCGCTCGGCGCCGCGATGCACGCCGCGGTCGCCGCCGGGGCGTACCCCGACATCCGCGCCGCCGCCCACGCCATGGGCAAGGTCCACCGCGGCCTCTATCTGCCGGACCCGCAGCGGGCGGCGGCCTACGAGCGCCTGTACGCGGAGTACCGGGTGCTGCACGACTACTTCGGCCGCGGCACCAACGACGTCATGCGCCGTCTGCGCCGCATCCGCGCCGAAGTCTCCGCGTCCTCCTGAAAGGAAAACCCTCATGGACACCAACGCCACCACCCACCCCGATCACGAGATCTGGTTTCTCACCGGAAGTCAGGGCCTGTACGGCGACGACGTCCTGCGCCAGGTCGCCAAGCAGTCCAGGAACATCGCCGAGATCCTCGGC
>NZ_KQ948666.1:284137-386278 GCF_001514145.1 Streptomyces canus | reverse complement strand
GCCGGCACCCCGCCCTCCAGCACCTCCGGAACCTCCGCTTCCACCACACCGACAACAGCGCGGTCATCGCTTACAGCAAGCGCATCGGTGACGACACGGTCCTGGTGGTCGTGAACCTGGATCCGCACCACACCCAGGAGGCCACGGTCTCGTTGGACATGCCGCAACTCGGCCTGGAACGGCACGAGTCCCTGTCCGTACACGACGAACTGACGGGTGAGACCTACCACTGGAGCAGCAACAACTATGTGCGTCTGGAACCCGGTCGGGCGCCCGCGCACGTGTTCCAGGTCCGGAGGTCGGCGCCGCAGATCGGAGGATCCACACCGTGACCGTCAACGAGCCCGTCCACGACACTTTCGAGGACACCCCGGCGAAGGACCGGGATCCCGACTGGTTCAAACGTGCGGTCTTCTACGAGGTGTTGGTCCGTTCCTTCCAGGACAGCAACGGCGACGGCGTCGGCGATCTCAAGGGCCTGACCGCCAAACTCGACTATCTCCAGTGGCTGGGCGTCGACTGCCTGTGGCTGCCGCCGTTCTTCAAGTCTCCGCTCAGGGACGGCGGCTACGACGTCTCCGACTACACCGCCGTCCTGCCGGAGTTCGGTGACCTCGCCGACTTCGTGGAGTTCGTCGACGCCGCCCACCAGCGCGGCATGCGCGTGATCATCGACTTCGTCATGAACCACACCAGCGACCAGCACCCGTGGTTCCAGGAGTCCCGGGCCAACCCCGACGGTCCCTACGGCGACTACTACATGTGGGCCGACGACGACAAGCAGTACCAGGACGCCCGGATCATCTTCGTCGACACCGAGGCCTCCAACTGGAGTCACGACCCCGTCCGCGGCCAGTACTACTTCCACCGCTTCTTCTCCCACCAGCCCGACCTCAACTACGAGAACCCGGCCGTCCAGGAGGAGATCCTGGCCGCCCTCCGCTTCTGGCTCGACCTCGGCATCGACGGCTTCCGCCTCGACGCCGTGCCCTACCTGTACGCGGCGGAGGGCACCAACTGCGAGAACCTGCCCGCCACTCACCAGTTCCTGAAGCGGGTGCGCCGCGAGATCGACGCGATGTATCCGGACACGGTGCTGCTGGCGGAGGCGAACCAGTGGCCGGAGGACGTCGTCGACTACTTCGGCGACTACCAGGCCGGCGGCGACGAATGCCACATGGCGTTCCACTTCCCGGTGATGCCCCGCATCTTCATGGCGGTACGGCGGGAATCCCGCTACCCCATCTCGGAAATCCTCGCCAAGACCCCGGCCATCCCCGACAGCTGCCAGTGGGGCATCTTCCTGCGCAACCACGACGAGCTGACCCTGGAGATGGTCACCGACGAGGAACGCGACTACATGTGGGCCGAATACGCGAAGGACCCGCGTATGCGCGCCAACATCGGCATCCGGCGGCGCCTCGCGCCCCTGCTGGACAACGACCGTGACACGATCGAGCTCTTCACCGCCCTGCTGCTGTCCCTGCCCGGCTCGCCGATCCTCTACTACGGCGACGAGATCGGCATGGGCGACAACATCTGGCTCGGCGACCGCGACGCCGTACGCACCCCGATGCAGTGGACCCCCGACCGCAACGCGGGCTTCTCCGCGGCCGATCCGGGCCGCCTCAACCTGCCGATCATCATGGACCCCGTCTACGGGCACCAGGTCACCAACGTCGAGGCGTCGATGGCGTCGCCGTCCTCCCTGCTGCACTGGACCCGCCGGATGATCGAGATCCGCAAGCAGAACCCCGCGTTCGGTCTCGGCACCTTCACCGAACTGCACTCCTCCAACCCCGCGGTGCTGGCCTTTCTGCGGGAGTACGAGGACGACCTGGTCCTGTGTGTGAACAACTTCTCCCGGTTCGCTCAGCCCACGGAGCTGGATCTGCGCGAGTTCGACGGCCGGCACCCGGTCGAGCTGTTCGGCGGGGTGCGCTTCCCGGCCATCGGTGAACTGCCGTATCTGCTGACCCTCGGCGGCCACGGCTTCTACTGGTTCCGGCTCTCCCGAGTCGCATCCCGCATCGGCCGACGCCTTTGAGCGTGCCGACGAAAGGACGCGTCACCATGCCGAAGACCGCATCGGTCAGCCCGAGGCCCGCGCTCGCGACCGATCTCATGACCTCGCTGGGCGAGCTGCTGCGCCAATGGCTGCCGCGGCAGCGCTGGTTCGCGGGCAAGGACCGCCCCGTGAGCGAGCTCGGTCTGCTGTCGATGACCGAGCTGTTCCCGGGCTGTCTGCATCTGCTGGTCCACACGGGTCACGGCGGGCTACCCGGGCGCGGCGGCGCCGCCCCGGCCGGTGACTGCTACCAGCTGCTGCTCGGCGTGCGCAAACACCTCTCGCCGCGTCTCGGACGCGCCCTCATCGGCCGTGCGGAGCAGGGTCCGCTGGCCGGTCTGACGATCTACGACGCCCTGCACGACCCGCGCTCGGCGCAGCTGCTGCTGGAGCGGCTGCGGCATCCCGGCGCGGCGGGTCCCCTGCGCTTCGAGGGCGACCCGTCGGTGCCGGTGCCCGCCGGGCTCCCACCGCGGCTGCTGGAGACCGAGCAGTCGAACTCCTCACTGGTGTACGGCGACGAGTTCATCCTGAAGGTCTTCCGCCGCATCCAGCCCGGGGTCAATCCGGACCTGGAGGTGCCGGTCGCCCTGGCCGGGCAGGGCTGCCGCCGGGTGCCGGCGCCGGTGGCCTGGTTCCGGACCACGCATCCGCAGGGGGCGACGCTCGGCGTGCTGCAGCCGTATCTGCGCGACGCGTCCGACGGCTGGGCACTGGCCCTGCAGGCACTGGCCTCGGGTGACGACTTCACCGTGCAGGCCCACGAGCTGGGGCGGGCCATGGCCGAGGTGCACCTCGCGCTGGCCGCCGCCTTCCCCGCCAGAGGCCACGACGACAACGGTTCCACGGCTGCCGCGATGACCGAACGCCTGGACGCCGCCGCGCACAGCGTGCCCGCGCTGCGGCCGTTCGTCCCCGGCCTGCAAAGCGCGTTCGGCGCGCTGGCCACGTGCGACTCCGGGCCGCCCGCACAGCGCGTCCACGGCGACCTGCACCTGGGGCAGGTGCTGCGGGCGGGCCGCGAGTGGTTCGTCATCGACTTCGAGGGCGAGCCGTCCCGTCCGCTCGCCGAGCGGTGCGCCGCCCAGTCCCCGGTGCGGGACATCGCGGGCATGCTGCGCTCCTTCGACTACGCGGCCCGGCAGCGCCGGCCCTGGCGCCCGGAGTGGGCGCGCCGCTGCCGTGAGGCCTTCTGCGGGGGCTATGCCGCCCTCGCGGGGTGGGATCCGCGCAAGAAGCACGGCCTGCTGCGCGCCTACGAGACCGACCGGGCCGTCTACGAGGTCCTGTACGAAGCACGACACCGGCCGGACTGGCTGCCCGTGCCCATGGCGGCGATCGAACGACTCGCCGTGAGAGGAGACTGAGCCGTGGCCCTGCGCGACACCTCACTGCCCGAGCCGTCCGGAGTGGCGCGCTGTGCTCCGGCCCCGCCGCTCGACCCCATGGACCGGGGCCGGCTGCTGGCGGGCGCCCACCACGACCCGCACGCGCTGCTCGGGGCCCACCCGGTCGCGGGCGGGGTCGTCTTCCGGGCGCTGCGCCCGTTCGCCCGCGCGGTGAGCGTCGTGACCGACGGCGAGCGCAGGCGGCTGGCCTCGGAGGGCGACGGCCTCTTCTCCGGTCTGCTGCCTCTCGACACGATCCCCGACTACACCCTGGTGGTGGCGTACGCCGACGGGGAGCAGGAGGTGCACGACCCGTACCGCTTCCTGCCCGCGCTCGGCGATACCGACCTCCACCTCATCCGGGAGGGCCGCCACGAGCAGCTGTGGAAGGCGCTCGGCGCGGAGCCGATGACCCACGAAGGGGTGACCGGCACCCGCTTCACGGTGTGGGCACCCAACGCCCAAGGGGTCAGGGTGGCCGGGGAGTTCACCTTTTGGGACGGGCAGGCGTTCCCGATGCGGTCCCTTGGCGCGTCCGGGGTGTGGGAGCTGTTCCTGCCCGGCATCGGAGAGGGCACCCGGTACAAGTTCGAGATCACCTCGCGCCACGGCGGCCGATTCCTCAAGGCCGACCCGATGGCCCGCCGCGCGGAGGTGCCGCCCGACACGGCGTCCATCGTGACCTCCTCGCGCTACGAGTGGGGCGACCACGACTGGATGGCCCACCGCGGGGACGCGCCTGTGCACGTGGCGCCGTTCTCGGTCTACGAGGTCCATCTCCCGTCCTGGCGGCCAGGACTGACATATCGTCAACTGGCCGACGAGCTGCCGTCGTACGTCAGGGACCTGGGCTTCACCCATGTCGAGCTGATGCCGGTCGCGCAGCACCCCTTCAGCGGCTCCTGGGGCTACCAGGTCACCGGGTTCTACGCGCCGATGGCCCGGCTCGGCACCCCGGACGACTTCAAGTACCTGGTCGACGCCCTGCACCGGGCCGGCATCGGCGTGATCATGGACTGGGTGCCGGCGCACTTCCCCAAGGACGACTGGGCGCTGGCCCGGTTCGACGGGGACCCCCTGTACGAGCCCGGAGACGACCGTCGGGCCGAGCATCCCGACTGGGGGACCTACGAGTTCGACTTCGGGCGCGTGGAGGTGCGCAACTTCCTGGTCGCCAACGCCGTGTACTGGTGCGAGGAGTTCCACATCGACGGGCTGCGCGTGGACGCGGTCGCCTCGATGCTCTATCTCGACTACTCGCGCGACTCCGGCCAGTGGAGCCCCAATGTGTTCGGAGGGCGGGAGGATCTCGACGCGGTCGCCTTCCTCCAGGAGATGAACGCGACCGTGTACCGGCGGGCGCCGGGTGTCGTGACGATCGCCGAGGAGTCCACGGCCTGGGACGGCGTGACCCGCCCCACGGACAGCGGGGGTCTGGGTTTCGGCCTGAAGTGGAACATGGGCTGGATGCACGACTCCCTCGGCTACATCAGCCATGAGCCGGTGCACCGCAAGTACCACCACAACGAGATGACCTTCTCGATGGTGTACGCCTACAGCGAGAACTACGTCCTGCCCATCTCCCACGACGAGGTCGTCCACGGCAAGCAGGCGCTGGTGTCCAAGATGCCGGGCGACTGGTGGCAGCAGCGCGCCAACCACCGGGCGTATCTCGGCTTCATGTGGGCCCACCCAGGCAAGCAGCTTCTGTTCATGGGCCAGGAGTTCGCCCAGGGCGCCGAGTGGTCCGAGTCCCACGGCCCGGACTGGTGGCTGCTCGACCCGGCGTACGGGGCCGGGGCCGACCACCTGGGCGTCCGTGACCTCGTGCGCGATCTGAACACCGCCTACCGGGCGACCCCCGCGCTCTGGCAGCGCGACACCGACCCCGGCGGCTTCCGGTGGGTGGTGGGGGACGCGGCCGAGGACAACGTCTTCGCCTTCCTGCGGTTCGATGCGGCGGGCAGCCCGCTGCTCGCGGTCTCCAACCTCTCCCCCGTCGTGCGCGAGGACTACCGCCTCACCGTTCCCGACGGTCTCCCCCTGTGGCAGGAGTCCCTCAACACCGACGCCGCGCGGTACGGCGGCGGCGACATCGTCCTGCGTGACCCGGTCAAGGCGGAGGACGGGGCACTGCGGCTCACCCTGCCGCCGCTCGCGACGGTGTGGCTGGTCCCGGTGCCGGACTGAGTCCGCGGGCGACGCGGAGGTGTCCGACCGGTCCCGAAGGGGCAGTCGGGGTCGTACGAGAACGAGCATCCTCGTCGTCGCCGAGGGCCACAGAAGGGGCTGGATCACGTGCGCACCGTCGGAGTGGAGGAGGAACTCCTCCTGGTCGACCCCGAGACCGGCGAGCCGCAGGCGCTCTCCGCGGCCGTGCTCGCGCGGGCCGCGCAGGACGGGCCGGACCAGGACGTCTTCGAGAAGGAGCTGCACAACCAGATGCTGGAGTTCGCCACCCACCCGCAGTCGGGGATGGACGAACTCCGCGCCGAGATCGTGCGCTGCCGCAAGGAGGCCGCCCGGCTCGCCGGTGACAGTGGTTGCGCCGTGGCCTCCCTGGCCACCTCGCCGCTGCCCGTCAGCCCCTCGGTCGGCATCGGCCGTCGCTACCAGTGGATGGCGGATCAGTACGGCATCGCCACCCGCGAGCAGCTCGTCATGGGCTGTCACGTCCATGTGTCCGTGGAATCCGACGACGAGGCCGTCGCCGTCGTCGACCGGATGCAGCCCTGGCTGGCCGTGCTGGCCGCGATGAGCGCCAACTCGCCCTTCTGGCAGGGCAAGGACACCGGCTACAGCAGCTACCGCAGCCGGGTGTGGCAGCGCTGGCCCTCGGCCGGTCCGACCGAGCCCTTCCGCTCGGCGGAGCGCTATCACCGGCGGGTCGCGGACATGGTGGCGACCGGCGTCATCCTGGACGAGGGAATGATCTACTTCGACGCCCGGCTGTCCCGGAACTACCCGACGGTGGAGATCCGGGTCTCGGACGTCTGTCTGCAGGCGGACACCGCCGTCCTCCTGGCGACCCTCGCCCGCGGGCTGGTGGAGACGGCCGCGCGCGAGTGGCGGGCGGGCCGGGAGCCGGTGACGCACAGCGTGAGCCTGCTGCGGCTGGCCGCTTGGCGGGCCGCGCGCTCCGGGCTGTCCGAGGAGCTGCTCCACCCGGCGACCATGCACCGGATGCCCGCGGAGACGGTGGTGCGGGCCTTGCTGGAGTACGTCGAGGACGCGCTCGCCGACAGCGGCGACCTGGACCGGGCCCGCGAGTCCTGTGCCGCACTGCTGCGGCACGGCAACGGTGCCCGGGTGCAGCGCGAGCTGCTGGAGCGCACCGGGAGCCTGCGGGACGTCGTCACCGAGTGCGTGCGGCTGACCCAGGCGTAGTCGTCACAGGGCCAGGACGATCGCGTACACCAGGAAGAAGGCGGCGACGAGCACGACCAGGAGGAGGATCAGGGCCAGCGGCCCCTTGGCCCAGCCCTTGGTCGGGTGGTGCGTCTCCCGGGGGCCTGCCTCGGGCAGGCTGCTCTCGGCGGGCGGGGTCTCGCCCGGGGGTACGCCGCCGCCCGGCGGTGGTGCGTTCGGGTTCGGGGTTCGTGTAACTCATGCGCTCCGAGTGCCCCGATCTCGACCAGATCACGGGTGACCGCTTACTTCCGTATTCCAGGTACCGCCCGCTCACACCTGGGCTAGATTCGAGCACCGCCGATGACCGAGCTCGTCGGCTCAGTCACAGCCCGTACACGTCAGGAGCAGCGCATGCGCGACTTCGCCCTCGCTCCCCGGACCATCTCGCACTCCAGCGGTGGTCTGGCCGACAGCGTTTTCGAGAGGGCGGAACTCGACCCCACCCTGCCGGTGCTCGCCCGCCGTCCCGAGGGTTCCTCGGGAGGCTGGCAGGAGGTCACGGCCGTGGAGCTGCGGGACGAGGTCGTGGACCTCGCGAAGGGGCTGGTCGCGTCCGGGATCTCGCCCGGCCACCGGGTGGCGATCATGGCGCGCACCCGCTACGAGTGGACGGTTCTCAGCTACGCGCTGTGGACGGTCGGCGCCGAGGTCGTGCCGATCTATCCGACGTCGTCGCGCGAACAGGTCGAGTGGATCCTGCGGGACACCGGCTGTGTGGCCGTGGTGGTGGAGGACGAGCAGGCGGTGATGACGGTCGGCTCGGTGTGCGCCTCGCTGCCCAGACTGCGCCACGTCTGGCAGTTGGACGCGGACGCGCTGGAAGCACTGACGGAGCGGGGCCGGATGATCCCGCTCGCCACCGTGGAGTCGCTGCGCCGCATCGTGCTGCCGGACTCCACGGCGGTCGTCACCTACACCTCCGGCACCGCGGGCCGTCCGCTGGGCTGCGCACTCAGCCATCGCGGCCTCGCGAGCCCCGTCGACACGCTGCTCGAGGGCTGGCGCCAGATCACGGCACCGGCGGGGCAGCAGCCGTCCGTCCTCGCCTTCCTGCCCTTCTCCCATGTGTACGGCCTCATGATCCAGGGCGTGTGCATCCGCGGCGGTCTGCTCATGGCCCACGAGCCCGATCTGAGCGAGGAGGCGCTGGCGGCCTCCCTGAGGTCCTTCCGCCCCACCTACTTCTATGCCGTCCCCTCGGTCTTCGAGAAGATCTACAAGAACTTCCTGCGCGCCTCCCAGCAGGCGGGCCGGGGCGCCCTGTTCGAGCGGGCCGCCGACACGGCACGGGACTTCGCCCTGGCCTGCGAGCGGCAGCGGCTGGGCGAGGGCCCCGGTCCCGGTTTCGACCTGCGGCTCCAGCACGCCCTGTACGAACGGACGGTGTACCGCAGACTGCGGGCAGCGCTGGGCGGCCGGGCCCGGCGTGCCACCTCGGGCGGTTCCACCCTCAACCGTGAACTCTCCCTGTTCTACGAGGGCATCGGTGTCTACGTCCACGACGGGTACGGGCTCACGGAGACCTGCGGCGGAATCACCATGCAGCCGCTGGGCCGGGAGAAGTCCGGGACGGTGGGCCGGCCCCTGCCCGGCGTGGACCTGCGGGTGGCGGACGACGGGGAGATCCTGGTGCGCGGGCCGTCGGTCTTCCAAGGGTATGTCAACGACGAGGCCGCGACGCGGGCCGCGCTGTACGGCGGCTGGCTGGCCACCGGGGATCTCGGGCGGCTGGACGCCGACGGCTATCTGACGATCACCGGCCGCAAGAAGGACATCATCGTCACCACCAGCGGCAAGAGCGTGGCCCCGGCCGCCCTCGAACACCGGCTGAGGATGCACCCGCTCATCCACCAGGCCGTGGTGGTGGGTGACAACCGGCCCTGCGTGGGCGCCCTGCTCACCCTGGACCCGGTGTTCCTGGCCCACTGGCGAGGGGTCCTGGTGGCCCAGCAGGACCCCTCGGCGCGGGAGGAGAACGCGCTGCGGGAGGAGATCGCACGGGCCGTGGCCGCCGCCAACAGCACGGTCTCGCGCTCGGAGTCGATCCGGGTGTTCCGGGTGCTGTCGGAGCCGTTCGACCAGGCCAACGGCCTGCTGACGCCGTCGATGAAGCTGCGCCGGGACGAGATCGTGCGACGGTACGCGCTGGAGATCGACGCGATGTACCAGGCCCGCTCGCCCGGCGCCCGGCGCACACCGGCAGAGGACGTGCTGAGCTGGGACGACTCGGACAACGTGTTCCGGTGATGCGCCCGAGCCCACATGCTCAAGGACGATTGGGCCGCGTCCCCTCGGGAACACAGCACAATGGCGATGCCAGTGAAAGGACAAAGCCTTGCCGACTCCACGGGGGTGAACTCCGGCATGGCGACCGAGCCGCGTTGGGACGAGACACTGACTTCCGAGGCGATTCCGAGCCGTACGACCCGTTTCGCGGGAGAACCGCACTGCGTGACGGGCGCGCGGCTTGCCGCTGAGGAATTCCTCGGCGACCTGGCCGACCGGGTGCCGCCCGCGAGCGCCGAGCACTGGGACGACATCCTGTTGATCGTCACCGAACTCGCCGCCAACGCGGTCCAGTACGCTCCCGGCCCCTTCGCGCTCCGCCTGCGCCGGACCTTCGACGGCGTGCACGTGACCCTGCGCGACACCAATCCCACACCGCCCGCGCCCCGCGCCTTCGATCCGCGCAGCGGCGGCGGGGGCGTCGGCTGGCACCTCGTGCACGCGCTGTGCGACCAGGTCAGCGTGGTCACGGACGACCGTGGCAAGGACGTGCACGCCTTTCTGCCGTGGTGACGTCCCCCGGCCCCGGTCAGGCCGTGGCGGCGAGCCGCGCGTAGTAGGCGCCGACCGCCGCGAGGTACTCGGGGTCCCTGGTCTCGCTGTCCGTCCCGAAGCGCGGGGCCGCCTTCACCTCCGGCCCGGTGCAGGCCAGGGTGACGCGGCGGCCCTGGGTGTCGACGCCGGTGACGACGCCCACCGGCACCAGGACGCTCCTGCCGAAGACCCAGACGCCGGTGTCGACGACGAGGTGTCCCATGCCGTGCGGGGCGGCCTGCCGGTCCACGTGTCCGATCGTGCCGTCGCTCGCGACGACGGTGAATCCCGTCAGGTCCTGTCCCTCGACGTATCCGCTGTCCGGCGCGTACGACCAGATTCTCTCGGTGGTCACGCTGCTCCTTCCCTTCCTGGTACTGCACGGGCCGGCTCTCCGCTGCGAGCGGGCCCACAGCACCCAATACCCCTCTGCCGCACACACATTCGGCGAGCGGCACCCTCACAAGCGGTTTCCCCGCGTCCGGTCCGCGCACCTCCTTCACTTTTCTCCCAGTGCACTTTCAGGCCAGGACGGGCATGGTGGTCCTCGACGCATTCGTCGCGCCCGCACGGGCAGACGAAGGGCGTTCGAGGCAGACCGCCTGGAGCCGCAGAAAGGGATGAACACCGTGACACGACCCAGGATCCTGGTGGTTGGCGCCGGCTTCGCCGGTGTCGAATGTGTTCGCCGGCTGGAGCGGAAACTCTCCCCGGACGAAGCCGACGTCACCTTGGTGACGCCGTTCGCCTACCAGCTCTATCTCCCGCTGCTGCCCCAGGTCGCCTCCGGCGTGCTGACGCCCCAGTCGATCGCCGTCTCGCTGCGCCGCAGCAAGAAGTACCGCACCCGGATCATTCCGGGCGGTGCGATCGGCGTGGATCTCAAGTCCAAGGTCTGCGTGATCCGCACCATCACGGACGAGATCATCAACGAGCCGTACGACTACATCGTGTTGGCTCCCGGCAGCATCACCCGCACCTTCGACATCCCCGGGCTCACCGAGCACGCCTTCGGGATGAAGACCCTCGCCGAGGCCGCCTACATCCGCGACCACGTCATCTCCCAGCTCGATCTGGCGGACGCCAGCCAGGACCCGGCCGAGCGCGCGGCCCGGCTGCAGTTCGTGGTCGTCGGCGGCGGATACGCCGGCACCGAGACCGCCGCCTGTCTGCAGAAGCTCACCCACGCGGCGGTCAAGCGCTACCCGCGCATCGACCCGTCGCTGATCAAGTGGCATCTGATCGACATCGCCCCGAAGCTGATGCCGGAGCTGGGCGACAAGCTGGGGCGCAGCGCGCAGGAGATCCTGCGCCGGCGCGGCATCGACGTGTCGCTGGGCGTCTCCATCGAGAAGGCGGGCCCCGAGGAGGTCACCTTCACCGACGGCCGGGTGATTCCCACCCGGACCCTGATCTGGACGGCCGGGGTCGTCGCGAGCCCGCTGATCGCCACGCTCGGCGCCGAGACGGTTCGCGGGCGGCTGGCGGTCACCGCCGAGATGACCCTGCCGGGCCAGGACGGCGTCTTCGCGCTCGGCGACTCCGCCGCCGTGCCCGACAAGGCGAAGGACGACGACAGCGCGATCTGCCCGCCCACGGCCCAGCACGCCATGCGCCAGGGCAAGCAGGTCGCCGACAACGTCATCGCGACCCTGCGGGGCCAGGCACTGAAGCCGTACGTCCACAAGGATCTCGGTCTCGTCGTCGACCTCGGCGGCACGGATGCCGTGTCCAAGCCGCTCGGCATCGAACTGCGCGGTCTGCCCGCCCAGTTCGCGGCCCGCGGCTACCACTGGGCCGCGCTGCGCACCAACGTCGCCAAGGTCCGCGTGGCGACGAACTGGACGCTCAACGCCATCGCGGGAGACGACTTCGTCCGCACCGGCTTCCAGGCCCGCAAGCCCGCCAAGCTGAAGGACTTCGAGTACACCGACGCGTATCTGACGCCGGAACAGGTCCGGGAGCAGGTCGAGGGGACGCGGGCACTGGACCAGTAGGAGGGGCGCACATCACCGGAGCCACCCCGCCGTGCCATGCTGGAACGGATCATGACGTGACACGGGAGTGAGTACGGCGGAGTGAACACAGCGAGGCTGCGCGATCGGGTCGCCGCGTCGGACCCGGGGCTGCTCCGGCTGGCCGCCGGGCTGCGCACGGTGGGGGCGATCGCGCTCACGCTGGCCGTACTCGGTCTGCTGAAGGCCGACGTCCCCCACCTGGTGGCGGGCGCCATCGCGGCGATGGTCGCGACGTTCGCCATCCGGGAGAAGCAGCGCGCCCCGCAGGCCGTGACGCTCGCCCTGGGCCTCCCCGTGGCCCTGGCCTCGATGTCCCTGGGCGCGCTCCTCAGCTCCCGTGTGGTGGCCGGTGACCTCTTCTTCGTCGTGCTGATCTTCTGCGCCGTCTACGGCCGCCGCTTCGGCGACCGGGGCACCGCGCTCGGACTGATCGGCTTCCAGGTCTACTTCGTGTCCCTCTTCGTCGGGGCGACCGTCTCCGGTCTGCCCGAGCTGTACGGCGTCCTCGGCGTCGCCTTCCTGTGCAGCGCGGCGGCACGTTTCCTGCTGGTGCCCGAGACTCCCGCAGGCCTTCTCGAACGCCTGCGGGAGGCATTCCGGGCCCGGCTGGCCCAGCTGGTCTCCGCGCAGCTCCAGCTGCTGGACGCCGGGCCCGAGGAGATCGACGAGGCGCTGAAGGACGTACGCGAGGGGACCGCGCGGCTGCACGAGACCGCGCTGATGATCCAGGGGCGGCTGGAGGAGGGGACGTCCGACGCGGCCGCGGCGCGGCTCGTGCAGCGGCGTGTCGCGGACGCCGAGATCGCCGCCGAGCGGCTCGGCCTGTTGCTGCTCAGCGCCCGCAGCGCCCAGCGGGCGGACACGCTGACCCTTCACCTGCCGGGCGCGCCGGCACCGCGAGCAGGCCGGATGGCCGGTCGGGACGAGGCGATCGCCCAGGTGCGCCGCGATCTGGAGGCGCTGCGGCTGCTGGTGCTGCGTCCCGTCGCCGCCAGGTCCGGCACGGCGCTGTCCCAGGTCCGCAACCGGCTCCTCGGCTACCGCGAGGAGGAGAACCTGCCGCCCGCGCCGCCCGCGGTCCAGGACGTCTTCCGGGGTGTCGGTGAGGCCGCCCGCGCGGTGCTGGGGCTCAGGATCGCCCTGGACGGTCCGCAGGACGAGTCGGACGATTCCCCCGCGACGGCCCGTTCCCGCGAGGAGCTGGACGCCGAGGACGCGGTCATCGACGCCGGTGACGAGGACGCCGGGACGCAGGAGGAGCTCAGGGGGCTCGGGCGGCCCACGACGCGGGCCGCGGTACAGGTCGCCGTGGGGTCCTCGCTCGCCATCGTCGGGGGCGAGTTCCTCTCCAGCCAGCGCTGGTACTGGGCGGTGCTGACCTGCTGGATCGTCTTCATGAACACCGCGTCCACGGGCGAGATCCTGGTCAAGGGCTACCGCCGGCTGCTGGGGACCGTCCTCGGCGTGCTGGCCGGGATCGTGCTGGCGGGGGTGGTCGGGCAGCACACCTGGACGGCGTTCGCCCTGGTGCTGGTGCTGGTGTTCGCGATGTTCTACACCGCGCCGCTCTCCTACACGCTGATGTCCTTCTTTGTCACCGCGGCCCTGGGGCTCCTCTACACCCTGCTGCACACCTACAGCCTCTCGGTGCTGGTGCTACGCGTGGAGGAGACCGCGCTCGGCGCGGCCTGCGGAGTGATAGCGGCGGCGTTCGTCCTGCCGGTGCGCACGGACCGCCGTACGAACGACCTGCTCGTCACCGTCCTGGAGCGGCTCGCCGAGGTCACCGAGGCCGCCGTGGACCAGCTCAGCGGCGGCTCCCCCGTCGAACTGCTCGACCAGGCCCGCGATCTGGACCAGGCGCTGGCCGATCTGCGGGCGGCGACCCAGCCGCTGACGCATCCGATCACACCACTGCGGGCCCGGCGCGACACGGCCCGTTATGTCGTGGCGCTCCTGGAGACGTGCGCGTACCACGCGCGCTCGCTGGCGGCGACGGCCGAACTGCTGTCCACGCACCCCTCGATCGCGGCGGATCCCCGGCTGCGCCGGGCCGGCAGGCGGATCGGGGACAACATCGCGGCGATCGCCGCGCATGTCGCCGACGAGCGGTCCACCGACCGGGTCGAGACCGGGCCGAGCATCGCGTCCCTGCTGGACACCGAGGTCCCCGGCACTCCGCGCTTCGGCCGTGTCACCGACCGCGTGCTGCGGCACGTACAGCGCCTGGACGAGACCGTGGTGGGTCTGGCCAGGCCGCTGCACGTGCCGGTCGCGGCGCCGAAGCGATAGGGCGCGGTGCTCAGAGGTCCGTGGGCAGACCGCTCACCTCGGCGATGCCGCGCAGTTCGTCGTCGAGCCGACGGCGTTCGCGGATGTAGTCGGCGATCTCCCCGAGGCGGACCGGGTCCTCTGCGGTGTCCGCGTCGGTGACCACCCGGATCGGGCTGGTGCCCTCGTCGACATGGAGTTCGATCACCTTGTTGTCCAGTCGGCCGGTCACGGCGGTGGCGATGACCAGGGCGGCCTCGTCGCGGACCACCTGGGGCAGCCCCTCCTGCTGGCTGTCCTCCAGCGCGAAGTCCAACGCGGGCAGCTGTTGTTCCTCGATCGCCCGCAGGACCGGGCGGACCACGTCGAGCAGCGTCTCGTAGTCCTCCGAGGCCATGCGGATGCGCAACAGGTTCAGGTAGACGTCCACGGGCCTACCGTCGGGCGGAAGCTCGGGTTCGTTCATGCCCCTCGGGTTCCCCGTGTCACGCAGATCAGACCCTCCGCCAGCGGGCCATCGCGAACGAGAACACCCCGAACAGCACCAGACCCGCCGCGACCAGGACGAGCAGCCACGGTCCGAGGGGTGTCTCGGCGAACGAGCGGAGCGTGTCGTCGAGGCCCTTCGCCTTCTTGGGCTCGTAGTCGACCGCGGCGCGGACGGCGAACGCGCCCGCAGCGGTGAACACCACTCCACGCGCCGTTCCGCCGCCGACACCCGTCACATCGACCAGCCTCCTGACCCGCGGGCCCATCTGGCCGAGCTTGAGCTTGTCGTGGAAAGACCTGCGCAGCGCCTGTGCGGCGATCCACACACCGGCCACCGCGACGCCGACGCCCGCGGCGCCCACGAGCCACTGCCCCGCGGGCCACTCCAGGGCCCGGGCGGTGATGTCCTTGGACTGTTTGTCGCTCGATCCTCCGCTGCCGGAGCCGGCGGCGAAGGACAGCACGGAGTAGGCGACGAACGCGTAGAAGACGCAGCGGGCCGCCGACAGCAGCCGTTTCGTGGCTTTACGGCCGTCAGGACCGACCGAGCCGAACACCACCTCGGACAGTCGCCACAGGGCCATGCCGACGAGCCCGATGCCCAGCGCCCACAGGACGACGGAACCGAACGGTTTGTCGGCGAGGGCGGCGAGCGCGCCGCCCCGGTCGGCCTGGCGCCCACCGTCGCCGAAGGCGATCTGCAGGGCCAGTACACCGACCAGTAGATAGATCACTCCACGGGCGGTGAAACCCGCGCGGGCGGCACCCTCCATGACGGAACCGCGCGCCGCGCGCCTGGCCTCCATCCGGCCGGTCTGTGCCGTGGAACTCGCGGTCATGTAGACCCCCCTGGTAGTCCGGATGCCGTCCTGGCGGGCGGTCACACGGAGTGCGGTCACTCGGTCGGTCGCGCGCGCGGGAACGCGGGGTCGGGTATCGGCATCGGGCTCACTCCTCGTGAGCTCATGCCTCGCCCGGCCCGTCTGCGGCCTGCCGCCGCGCCCGGTCGGCAAGCGCCTCGTCGCGCACGCGCGCGCAGCTGCGGCTGATGAGCCGGGAGACGTGCATCTGCGAGATGCCGAGCTGATCGGCGATGCGGCTCTGTGTCATGTCCTCGAAGAAACGCATGTAGAGAATGGCGCGCTCGCGCTCGGGCAGCCGACGCAGGCCCTCCTTGGCCGATTCGCGGTCGACCACGACGTCGTACGACGTGTCGGGCGCGCCCAGGGTGTCGGCCAGGCTGTAGCCGTCGTCGCCGGCCGAGAGCTCGGCGTCCAGGGACAGGGTGCTGAAGCTTTCGAGGGCCTCCAGGCCGGTGGTGACCTCGTCCTCGGTCAGGCCGGTGTGGGCGGCGAGGTCGGCGGGCGTCGGTTCGGGGGAACCGGGGTTCTGGGTGAGCTCGCGCCGGGCCACCCGCACCTTGTTGCGCAGTTCCTGTACGCGGCGGGGCACCCTGAGGGCCCACATGCGGTCCCGGAAGTGGCGCTTGACCTCGCCGGTGATGGTGGGCACGGCGTAGCTCTCGAAGGCCCCGCGTTCCGGTTCGAACCGGTCGATGGCCTTCACGAGCCCGAGGGCCGCGACCTGGCGCAGGTCCTCCAGAGATTCGCCGCGGTCGCGGAACCGGCCGGCGATGCGGTGGGCCATGGGCAGCCAGGCGGTGACGAGCTCGTCACGCAGGGCGTCGCGCTCGGGGCCTTCCTCCAGCCCGGCCAGCCGGGCGAAGAGGGCCATGGTGTCGGGGGCGTCGTCGTGCCGCCGCCTGCCGGCGGTGGTGGGGCGGTCCTGGGTGGGACGGCTGGTCGACGTGTCGGTGAGCATGCGGATTCGCTCCTGAAGAACGGGTTCAGGGAATGACCGCGGGAGGAATGCTGCCGGGACCGCCGAAGAGGGGCCCGCAGCAGCCATGCAGCTCCCGCTGGCGCGCCTCCGGTCCGAAGCACGAAACTGCGTCTGCCCTGCTGTACGGGGCTCAAACTCCGCTGTCGAAACTCCGTTTCCGGCGGCTTCCACAGAGGTGTCGGATCAGCTCAGGGGCACCACGGCGGTGATGCACTTCCCGCCCGAAGGCAGGTCGGTCACGCGGACGTCGCGGGCCAGCCGGCAGACGATCGGCCAGCCGTGACCGCCGGGCCGCCACCTGCCCTGCGGGTCGACGGGCTCCTTGGCGACCGGCAGCTCGGCGCTGCGGTCGCTCACCGACAGGCACACGCCCCGGCCCCCGACATCGACGTGGAAGTCGGTGATGCCGCCGCCGTGCAGGATCGCGTTGGTGGTGAGTTCCGAGGCGACGAGCAGCGCGTCGGAGAGGGCCTGCGCGTCGCACGAGGTGTGCGTGGAGCGGCAGCTCTCGGACACGGCCCGCTCGACCGCCCGGCGTGCCTCGGCCGGCCGGCACGGCCGTGACCGGGCGCGCGGGTGCGCGACGGCGAGTTCGGGGGTGGCTTCGGCCCTGTGCTCCTCGCACATGAGGTGGCTCCTGATCGATGAATCGACTGGCTCTTGGGTCATGCAGCGGAGGCCGGGCCCGGCTCGACCCACGGACACGGTGCCCCTGTACGGTGCGCTTTCCCCGTGAGCCTCTAGTAGCGGCTGACCTCTCTGCGCCCGGTCAAACCTCCCTGTTTCGGACGGGACGTTCGGCCATTCGATCGCGTTCCCGGGGTACGCGGACGGTATGACGGATGTCGTGGACTCAGATGAACTGCTGCGCCGGATCCAGCGCGCCCGGGCCTGTGCTGCGGAGGAGGAGCGGTCCTGGCGGGCGCGGAGCGAGGAGTTGCGGCCCACCGATCCGGAGGCCGCCGGGGACGCCGCCGTACGCACCCTGGCCTACGAGGCCGTGGTCAGGGTGCTGGACGAGGTGGTCAGGCCGGGCAGCCGCTGACCATCGGGGGCCCGGTGCGGACTGCTTGACGGACGTCCGGGCCGGGCACCCGGGGGCCATGACTGTCGACCACACCCAAGCACCCGTTCTGGAAGCTCTGGCCGACTACCACCGCCGGGGACAGCTGTCCTTCACACCGCCGGGGCACAAACAGGCCCGTGGGGCCGACCCGGCGGTTCGGGAGACGCTGGGTGACGCGGTCTTCCTCGGGGATGTACTGGCCTCGGGCGGTCCGGACGACCGGCTGACCCGGGGGCGGGTGCTGGAGCGGGCCGAGGAGCTGATGGCCGACGCCGTGCACGCCGAGCACACGTGCTTCACCACGTGCGGGAGTTCCCTCTCGGTGAAGGCGGCGATGCTGGCCGTCGCGGGTCCGCACGAGAAACTTGCTGATCGGGCGGGACGCCCACAAGTCGGTGGTGTCCGGGCTGATCCTGTCGGGGATCGAGCCGGTCTGGATCGAGCCGCGGTGGGACGCCGAACGCCACCTGGCGCACCCGCCGTCCGCCGCGGAGTACGAGCGGGCCTTCGAAGCCCATCCCGACGCGAAGGGCGCCCTGGTCACCAGCCCGACGCCCTACGGCAGTTGCGCGGCTCGGGGACATCGCCGAGGTCTGCCACCGCCGTTCGGTCCCGCTGGTCGTGGACGAGGCGTGGGGCGCGCACCTGCCCTTCCATCCCGATCTGCCGTCCTGGGCCATGGACGCGGGCGCCGACATCTGTGTGACCAGCATCCACAAGATGGGCAGCGGTTTCGAGCAGGGGTCGGTGTTCCCTCTGCGGGGTGACCTCGTCCCGCCGGATCTGCTGAAGATGCGCGCCGACCTGCTGGGCACCACCAGTCCCTCGGTGCTGCTGTACGCCGGTCTGGACGGCTGGCGCCGACAGATGGCGCTGCGGGGCAAGGAGTTGATGGGCGGGGCACTGGATCTCGCGGCACGGGTCCATTCCGCGATCGAGGAGATCGACGGGATGAACGTCGACGACCGCGACGACTTCTGCGGGCCCGGCCTGGCCGACGACTTCGATCCGCTGCCCGGTGTCATCGACCTCGACGGGCTCGGGATCACGGGGTTCCAGGCCGCGGACTGGCTGCGCGAGCACCGGCACATCGACGCCCATCTCACGGACCACCGCCGGATCGGGATGCAGATCACCCACGGCGACGACGAGGAGACGACCGACGAGTTGCTCGAGGCGCTCAGGGATCTCGCCCGGGCGGCGCCGGAGTTGGGCCCGGCCCCGCGGGTGGAGGTACCGCCGCCGTCCGAGCTGCGGATGGAGCAGGCCAGGCTTCCCCGGGACGCGTTCTTCGGTCCGGCCGCGAACGTGCCGGTCGCCGAGGCCGCCGGGCGGATCGCGGCCGAGATGATCACGCCGTACTCGCCGGGGATCCCGGCCGTGCTGCCCGGTGAACTGCTGACCGAGCCCGTGCTGGAATGTCTGCGGACCGGGTTGGCCGCGGGCATGAACCTGCCCGATCCCGCCGACGCGGAGTTGGAGACGATCAGGGTGGTAAACGCGTCCGCCGAGTGAAACCGGTCACGCGCCTCGGTTTCGATTGCGCGAAATCGCCATGGATGGTTTACGGTTCATTCATACGTGGTGACGGGGTCGACATACCGTCCTCCGACACCACCTCTGTCTGCCCTGGCTGGCCTCCCCCGTCCAGCCAGGGCTTTTTCATGCCCTGACCAGATCCTCACCTCCGCCGAGGTGCCCCGGACGGCGGCAGCCGCTGAAATGGGCGTAGGCACAACACCGGAATCCATCGCCGGCGAGGAGCCCCGCGTCATGACCAAAGCGATAAAACTGCTGACCGCACTGCCGCAGCCGCAGCGCCAGAGCCTGATGACGCTCGCCAAGGAGGTCTCCTTCCCCGAGGACTTCCACATCTTCGAGGCGGGCGGCACGGCCGACCGCTTCTGGGTCATCCGCTCCGGAGCGGTCTCACTGACCCAGCAGGTGACCGCGCACCACCGGGTCACGGTCGGCGGACTCGGCTCGGGCGACCTCCTCGGCTGGTCCTGGCTGTTCCCGCCCTACCGGTGGGACTTCGGCGCGGAGGCCTTCAGCCCCGTGCGGGCCCACGAGTTCGACGCCGCGGCGGTGCTCCGGCTGTGCGAGGAGGACCAGCAGCTCGGCATGATCCTGGTCCGCAGCGTCGCCGAGATCCTCGCCCACCGGCTGGAGACCACCCGGGGCAAGCTCATGGAGCAGTACGGCACGCACCGGCGCGGTGGTCTCTAGGGCTGTGGCGCCAGGAGGCTCTCCAGGTCTCAGACGCGGTAGCGGCGCAGCGCCGGGAAGGTGAAGGCCAGGGTCAGCATGACGGCGACGACCAGGATGCCGCCGGCGACCGCGGGCCGGGCGCCGAAGGCCGAGCCGGCGGTGCCGTGCAGGACGTCGGCGAGGCGGGGGCCGCCCGCCACGACGACGGTGAAGACACCCTGCATCCGGCCACGCATCTCGTCCGTCGCGGCGGAGAGCAGGATCGCCCCGCGGAACACCATCGAGACCATGTCGGCGACCCCGGCCACGGCCAGGAACACCACGGCGAGCCACAGACTGCCGCTCAGCCCGAAGCCGGTGATGGCCACCCCCCAGGCGACGACCGCGCCGATGACCATCCAGCCATGCCGACGGGCCCGTGAGAAGACGCCTGAGAACAGCCCGCCGACCACGGCCCCGATCGGGATCGCGGCGAACAGCAGGCCCAGCGCGACTCCCTCGTCGTAGGAGGCGTAGGTCTCGGAGGCGAGCTGCGGGAACAGGGCCCGGGGCATGCCGAAGACCATGGCGATGATGTCGGCGAGGAAGGAAAGCAACAGCACCTTGTGCGCGGAGATGTAGCGGAAGCCCTCGGCGATCTCGCGGACGCCGGCCCGACGCGCCGCGGCGGCCGCGAGCGGCGGCAGGGAGGGCAGCCGGTACACCGCCCACACCGTGACGCACAGCGCCAGGGCGTCGATGAGGTACAGCTCGGGCAGGCCGATCACCGGGATCAGGACACCCGCGAGCAGGGGACCGACCACCTGGCCGGTCTGCATGACGGTGGAACCGAGGGCGTTGGCGGCGGGCAGCTGTGCCTCGGGGACCAGACGGGCGATGGAGGCGTTGCGGGCGGGAGCGTTCAGGCCCCAGAACGCCTGCTGCACCGCGAGCAGGACCATCAGGGTCGCCACCGAGTCGAGCCCGCTGACGGCCTGGAGCCAGAACAGGACGGACGTGACGGCGATTCCGCTGTTGGTGATCAGCAGCAGCTTGCGGCGATCCATGCTGTCGGCGACCGCGCCGCCCCACAGCGCGAACACGATCAGCGGCAGCAGTCCCGCCATGCTCGCGGCGCCGACCCAGGCCGAGGAGCCGGTGATGTCGTAGATCTGCTTGGGCACCGCGACGGCGGTGAGCTGGCTGCCGACGGCCGTGACGATGGTCGAGCTCCACAGCCGGCGGTAGGCCGGGATGCGCAACGGGCGGGTGTCCATCGCCCAGCGACGCCAGCCGCGCCGGGGCGGCGGCGCCTCGTCCGCCGCCGGTGTCCTGGGTTCGGTGCTGCTCTCGCCGGTGTCCACACGTGTCCTGGTTGCTCGTTACATCTAACGGATCCGGGGTTCACTATCGCAGCACCGTCCAGGAATCCGGGACGCGGTATCTCAGCTTGTGGACCCGGCCGTTGATGACGTCACGCTCCGGCCACCAGCGTGGCGCCGAGCGCGACCATCGTGGCGGCAACGAGTCCGTCGAGCACGCGCCAGGCGGCCGGCCTGGCGAGGAAGCGGCTGAGCAGCCTGGCGCCGAAGCCGAGCGCCGCGAACCAGCACAGACTGGCGAGCACGGCACCGAGCCCGAAGGTCCAGCGCAGTGGACCGCGGTCGGCGGCCACGGATCCGAGCAGGAACACGGTGTCGAGGTAGACGTGCGGGTTGAGCCAGGTCATGGCCAGACAGGTCAGTACCGCGCGCTTCCGGGAGCCCGTCGCCTCGCCCTCCGCCCGCAGGCCCGACTCCCCCGGCCTGAGGACCCGGCGGGCGGCGAGGGCGCCGTAGCAGAGCAGGAATCCGCCGCCGATCCAGCCGACGAGGGTCAGCGCGCCCGGCCAGGCGACCACCACGGCGCCGACGCCGCCGACGCCGAGAGCGATGAGGAGGGCGTCGGACAGGGCGCAGATGCCGACGACGGCGAGGACGGCGTCGCGGCGGATCCCCTGACGCAGGACGAAGGCGTTCTGGGCGCCGATGGCGACGATGAGCGAGAGGCCGGTGCCGAAACCGGCGGCAGCGGCGGACAGGGAAGCGGGCATGGCTTCGACGGTACGGAGACGATCACTGCACGTACAGCTAAAGATTCTTACGTATCATTAGCTGTTGTGATGATGACCGAGCTACCCCTGGACCAGGTGCGGACTCTGCTCGCGGTGGTCGACGAGGGCACGTTCGACGCCGCGGCCGCCGCTCTGCATGTGACCCCTTCGGCGGTGAGTCAGCGGGTGAAGGCGCTGGAGCAGCGCACGGGGCGGGTGCTGCTGGTGCGCATGAAACCGGTGCGGCCGACCGAGTCGGGCGAGGTGGTGGTGCGGTTCGCCCGGCAGCTGGCCCGGCTGGAGCGGGACGCTCTCGCCGAGCTGGGCATGCCCGGCGAGGGTGAGGTGACCCGGGTCTCGGTCGCGGTGAACGCTGACTCCCTGGCGACCTGGTTCCTCGGGGCGCTCACGCGGGTTCCCGAACGGGAGCGGCTGTGTTTCGAACTCCGGCGCGAGGACGAGACACGCACGGCGGAGCTGCTGCGGGAGGGGCTGGTGATGGCGGCGGTGACGTCCTCACCCGAGGCCGTGTCGGGGTGTTCCGTGCGGGCGCTGGGGCGGATGCGATATCTCGCCGCGGCGAGTCCTGGATTCGTGTCGCGGTATCTCGAGGGGTCGCCGAGGGAGGGGCTCGCGGAGGCGCCGGTGGTGACGTTCGACCGGAGTGACGACATCCAGGACGGGTTCCTGCGGCAGCTGGGCAGCGGTGGGGCGAGTCGGGTACGGCATGCGGTGCCGGCGTCGGAGGGGTTCGTGGAGGCGGTCTCGCTGGGACTGGGGTGGGGGATGGTGCCGGAGATTCAGGCGGGGGCGTTGCTGCGTGAGGGGCGGCTGATCTCGCTGGCGCCGGATCGGCCGGTCGACGTGCCGTTGTACTGGCAGCAGTGGAAGCTGGACTCGCCCGCGCTGGCCGCGGTGGCGGAGGCGGTGGCGGCGGCCGCGTCGGAAAGGCTCACATGAAGCCGCCGCTCCTAGCCGTCGGGGACGGGGATCCGTTACGGGGCGCTGTCCAGCTCCCTCTCAGCGTTGCCCAGCTCCCTCTCGGCGCTGTCCAGGAGCATGTCCAAGGCCGTCGGATAGGCGCTGGTGACCATGCGGGTGGCCAGAAGAGGTGACGCCTCCGCGATGCGGGGGTAGCGGTCGCCGGGCAAGTGGGCGTACGTCGAGCGCCACATGGACTCGTCGGCGTCCAGCGCCGCGCTCGGCAGGGCCAGGGACGCCGCGTCCAGGGCGGCGAAGGCCAGAGTCTGGTCGATGAAGGCGTGGTAGATCCGCACCGTGTCCGGAAGCGGGAAGCCCGCCCTGCGCAGGAGGTCCAGGACCGCCTCGTCCGCGGCCAGTTCGTTGGCCCGGCCGGTGACCCTGCTGGTCGTCAGCACGGCGGCCTGGGGATGGGCGACGTACGCGGCGTGGATGCGCAGGCCCACCTCGCGCAGATCGTGCCGCCACCGCCCCGTCGGCGCCCAGCCCTCCAGCGCCTGTCCGATCAGGGCGTCGCCGATGGCCAGCGTCAGCTCGTCCATGCCGCGGAAGTAGCGGTAGAGCGTGCTCGGGTCGGCGTCCAGGGCCAGACCCAGGCGGCGGGCGGTGAGCCCGGTGCTGCCGTGTTCGCGGAGCATCCGCAGAGCCGTCTCGACGATCAGCCCCTCGGACAGCACGGTCCCGCTCCTGGTGGGCCTGCGCCGACGGCGCCTGTCCTCGGGGACCACGGGCTTCGGCATGGCGGCCTCCTTATGCCAACGCCATTGACCTTAAACGAGCGCACGGCGTTGTATCTCCGCCAGGGGCCCCGTACTGCGACCTTTGACCCGTAAGGGAGTGTTTGTCATGCGTGTACTGCTCGTGGGCGCCGGGGGCGTCGGCACGGCCATCACCCGGATCGCCGCCCGGCGGCCGTTCTTCGACGTCATGGTCGTCGCCGACTACGACCCGGCCCGCGCCGAGGCCGCGGTGACCGCGCTCGGCGACCGGGCCGACCGGTTCCGCGCCGAGCGCGTGGACGCGAACGACGAGTCGGCCGTGACCGCCCTGCTGGAGCGGCACGCCTGCGACGTCCTCCTCAACGCCACCGACCCGCGGTTCGTGATGCCCCTGTTCCGGGCGGCGCACTCCGCCGGGGCGAACTATGTCGACATGGCGATGTCCCTGTCGCGTCCGCATCCCGAGCGGCCGTACGAGGAGTGCCGGGTCAAGCTGGGCGACGAGCAGTTCGCGCAGGCCGAGGAGTGGGAGAAGGCGGGCGCCCTGGCCCTCGTCGGCATGGGTGTGGAGCCGGGCCTCTCGGACGTCTTCGCCCGGCACGCGGCCGATGAGCTCTTCGACGAGATCGAGGAGATCGGTGTCCGCGACGGCGCGGATCTCACCGTCGACGGCTACGACTTCGCCCCTTCCTTCAGCATCTGGACCACCATCGAGGAGTGCCTGAACCCTCCCGTGGTCTACGAGGCCGACCGCGGCTGGTTCACGACGGAACCCTTCAGCGAGCCGGAGGTCTTCGACTTCCCCGAGGGCATCGGCCCGGTCGAGTGCGTGAACGTGGAGCACGAAGAGGTGCTGCTCGTCCCCCGCTGGGTCGGTGCGCGCCGGGTCACCTTCAAGTACGGACTGGGCCGCGAGTTCGTGGAGACGCTGAAGACACTGCACCTGCTCGGCCTGGACCGCACCGAGCCGGTGACCGTGCCGAGCGCCGCGGGGCCGGTCGCGGTCTCGCCGCGGGACGTCGTGGCCGCATGTCTGCCCGATCCGGCGACGCTGGGCGAGCGGATGCACGGCAAGACCTGTGCCGGCACCTGGGTGAAGGGTGTCAAGGACGGGGCGCCGCGCGAGGTGTACCTCTACCACGTGGTCGACAACCAGTGGTCCATGGCGGAGTACGGCAGTCAGGCGGTCGTGTGGCAGACCGCCGTGAACCCGGTCGTCGCCCTCGAACTCCTCGCCACCGGCGCCTGGTCCGGCGCGGGCGTCCTCGGTCCGGAGGCCTTCCCGGCCCGCCCCTTCCTTGATCTGCTGACCGCGTACGGCTCCCCGTGGGGCCTGCGGGAGCAGTGACCGGGCGAGTCCCACAGGACCCGATTGTTTCACCGCGCATCGACAGGTGACCCGAAAGCGAGTAAGGCATGCACGAGGGCACGTACGACTTCGATCGCAGGTGACATTTGATGGACAACTGGCGAACCCATGCCGCGTGCCGCCGCGAGGACCCGGACCTCTTCTTCCCGATCGGCACCACCGGTCCCGCACTGGTCCAGACGGAGCAGGCCAAGTCCGTCTGCCGGCGCTGCCCCGTCCAGGAGCAGTGTCTTCAGTGGGCACTCGACACCGGGCAGGGAATCGGCGTCTGGGGCGGCACGAGCGAGACGGAACGCCGGGCACTCGCCCGGCGCGCGGCCGCCGCGCGGAGAAGGTCCGGCTGACCGGGTCCGTTCAGCGGGCCCGACGATCGGGCCCGGTCGACGCCATGTGCGGCGACCGGGCCCGTTCAGCGAGCCGTGCGGCGCAGCGGACCCCAGGAGTTCTCCTGCCGCTCCACTTCGGCCCGCGCCTCGTCGATCACCCGGGTATCGATCCAGCCCATCGGCCGCACGTCCGTCACGAGCGGCTCGTTGTCCGGCCCCCGGCCCTGCTCGCGGCCCTGGAGGACCCAGGGGCGTACGTCCGGGCCCTTCTCGTGCGGAAGGTGCGAGTAGTCGTAGAGGCGGCGCGCCACCCACAGCTGCACGGGTCGGCCCTGCCACCACTCCTCCACGTCGAGCGGGTTCGCCGACAGTCCCGGCAGGGACACGCCGGTGAGTTCGTCGGTGCTGGAAACGCGGGCCAGATCCACCTTGGGGCCGCACGACCAGCGGACGTACAGCTGTCCGTGCCGTTCGGTCAGGCTCCCGAGTTCAGCGAGTGTCATTACCACCGGCAACCCGTCCGACACGCTCATGTCCCGACCTCCCTCTCCTTTCGCAGGCATACGGGGTACCCGGCGCGTCACGAAGAAAATCAGGCGTACGGCTGAGGCGGCGGGGCCCCCGGCATCCGCAGGGTGAAGAGGCTGCCGACGCCGGGCTCGCTCGCCGCCTCGACCGTTCCGCCGTGGGCGGCGACCAGGTGGCGGACGATGGGAAGGCCGAGGCCCGATCCCCCGGTACGGCGGCTGCGGGACTTCTCCGCGCGCCAGAACCGGTCGAAGACGTGCGGCAGGTCGTCCGGCGCGATGCCGGTGCCGGTGTCGGCGACCGCCAAGGCGATGTCCTCGCCGTCCCGGCGCGCGGACAGGGTGACCGTGCCGCCGGCCGGGGTGTGGCGCACGGCGTTGGAGACCAGGTTGCCGAGCGCCTGCCGCATCCGCAGCGGGTCGGCGTCCAGCCAGGGCTCGCCGTCGATGTCGGTGCGCAGTTCGACCCGGGCCGCGCCGGCGGTGACGCGGTGGGCGGCGGCGACCTGCTGGAGGAGTTCGTCGCAGCGGACGGGCTCCCGGTGCAGACGCAGGGTGCCGGCGTCGGCGGCGGCCAGGTCCTGGAGGTCGTCGATGACGCGCTGGAGGACGAGGGCCTCCTCGTGCAGGGAGGCGAGGAGGGCGGGGTCGGGGTCGACGACACCGTCCCGCGTGACCTCCAGCCAGCCGCGGATGTTGGTGAGCGGGCTGCGGAGTTCGTGGGCGATGTCGCTGACCATCGCCTTGCGCTGGGCTTCCAGGCGTTCGCGGCGTTCGGTCAGGTCGTTGAAGGCCACGGCGAGGATGCCGGTCTCGTCGCGGGTGGTGACGGGGACGCGCACATGGAGTTCGGGCGGCTGCTGGGCCGCGGCGGTGAGCGCGCGCAGCGGGCGCACCAGCCGGGTGGCGACCAGTGCGGTGGCGGCGACGGTGACGGCGAGCACGAGACCCGCGGTGCCCACGACCTTGGCCTTGTTGGCCGGGGACATGTCGAACAGCACGGCGGGCGTGTCCCCGGTGCCCAGGAAGAGTTCGGCCACCGGGGCCACGTACGGGTCGAGCTGGGCGCGGCGGGCGTCGTCGAGGCAGGCCTGGGCCTCGCGTGCCTCCTTCGCGTCCTGTTTGACGAAGGTGGGCGCCAGCGACGGGGACCGGAAGTCGGTGCCCGCGAGCCCGGCGCCGACACTCAGCGGTGTCTCGGCGCTCAGGCCATTGCGGGTCAGACAGGCGCGCGCCCCTGCCTGGAGTGCGGCCAGGGCCTTCTGCTCCGTGGGCATCGGCGTGTTCAGGACGCCGTCGGCGCAGGCGTCGGGCACATAGGAGGGCTGCGCGGAGCTGTCCGCTTCGGTGAGGACCGCCCGGCCGCTCGGGGTGTGCACGATGGTGGTCTCGATGCCGTTCCGGGCGAAGCAGGACTGGCGTCTGCGCGCGTTGGCGTCGATCTCGGTACGTTCCCCCTTCGTGAGCCGGTACGGGCCGACCACCCGAGGGTCGATGCCGCCGATCTGGGCGCCGCGTTCGCTGTACGTGTCCGTGCGCAGCGGGTCGACGGTGGCGGCGGCGCTCGGCGGCAGGGCGGTGCCGCGGGCAGCCGAGTCGGCGACGGTCCTGCGGTCGGGGGTGACGAGGGCGATGCGCCGGCCGGTCTTCGCGGACAGCTCCCGCACGGTGGCGGCCACGCCGGTCCAGTCGGGGTGGGTCGCCGCGTATCCGCTGAGCTCGGCGAGGACCTCCATGTCGTCGGCGAGTGCCTGCCCCTGTTCCTCGCGCAGGGCCTGGGTGGTGGTCGCCACGGCCAGCCAGGCGGTCGCGGCCACCGAGCACACGGCGATGAGCCCGGAGGTGATCAGCAGGCGGACCAGCAGCCGCTTGTGCAGGGGTATACGGGCACTCATCCGCGGCCGCCGCTGAGCTTGTAGCCCACGCCGAACACCGTCAGCAGCCGCACCGGCCGGCGCGGGTCGGCCTCGATCTTGCGGCGCAGGTTCATGATGTGCACGTCCACGGCCCGTTCGGTGGAGGCCCGGTCGGTGCCCCGGGTGACCTCCAGCAACTGCCGCCGTGAGAAGACCCGTTCCGGCTCGGCGACCATGGCGAGGAGGATCTCGAACTCGGCCGGCGTGCAGTCCACCGGTGCCCCGTCACAGCGCACCTCGTGCCGTACGGGATCGACCGCCAGGCCTCCGGCGCGCACGACGGGATCCTCGGGCCGGTCGGTGACCGCGCCCCGTCCGCTGCGCCTGAGCACGGTCCGGATACGGGCCATCAGTTCGCGCGGGCTGTACGGCTTGGTGATGTAGTCGTCGGCGCCCAGCTCCAGGCCCAGCAGGACGTCGTCCTCCTCCGACCGGGCGGTGAGCATCACGACGGGAATGTCCTCGTCGCGGCGCAGCACCCGGCACACGCCGAAGCCGTCGATCACCGGAAGCATCAGGTCCAGGACGACGAGGTCGGGGGCGAGCCGCCGGGCCGCGTCCAGGGCGGCCCGGCCGTCGTGGACCACGGTGGCGGTGTGGCCCTCCGCGAGCAGGGATCTCCGTATGAGTTCGGCCTGCATCTCGTCGTCCTCGGCAACCAGCACATGTGCGCACACCTGGCGGATCCTAAGCGGTCAGCGGGCCAGGGACTTGGCGTCGCCCATGACGACGACCGGATGGAGGTCCGGATCCAGGGTGCGGAGCAGCTCCTTCATGTGGTCCTCGGCGATGCTCACGCAGCCGTGGGTGGGTCCGCCGTGGTCGACGTGGAGCCATATCCCGCCGCCGCGCCCCGCGCCGAGGGGCCGGGTCCAGTCCAGCGGTGAAGTCCCGGGCTGCCGGTTGTAGTTGATGGCGATCACGTAGTCGAAGGATCCGGCCAGCGGCTCGCCCTCGAAGCCCGTGCCGGGTGCGGTGAAGCCGACGCCGCGGTCGTACGGCAGCTTGGTGCCGGGGTCCTTCAGCAGCCCTCCGGCGTCCGTGAGGGTGTAGACGCCGATCGGTGAGCGCAGGTCGCCCGCCAGGTGGTGGTCGGTCCAGCCCTTGAGGGCGTTGTGTGCGGGCCAGCTCGCACCGGCCTGCCAGCCGGCCTCGGTGCGCTCGTACAGGACCACGGCGGAGGCTGACGAGTCGCGGCCCCGCCCGGTGACCACGACGGCCTGTCGTGCGTCCGCCGGCACCTTCGCCCATGTCTTCGGCCCGAGCCCGGGTATCTGCTGGGGGGCGACCTCGACGGATATCTCCGGCGAGGGTGTGGGCGTGGGCGTGGGATCAGGAATCTCCTGAGAGGGCGTCAGCGGGCCCTCCGTGCTGGCCACGGCACCGCCGCCGCATCCGGTGAGAAGCAGGGATGCGGCGAGCAGGGCCACGTGGGTTCTGCGTGTGATCATGCAACGACTCTGGCCGACACTTTTGAGGAACTCGTCAGGTTCTAGGGCCGGTTCGGTTTACCCGGTGCGTAGAGCCAGGTCTGGAACAGGCTGTCCAGGTCCTTCCCCGACACCCGTTCGGCAAGGCGCTGGAACTGCGCGGTGGTCCCGTTGCCGCCGCGGTGCCCGGACGCCCAGGCGCGCAGGATCAGGAAGAACGCCCGGTCGCCGACCCTCGTGCGCAGCGCGTGCAGGGTCATGGCGCCCCGGGCGTAGACGGGGGTGCCGAAGATGTTGGCGCCGCTGCCGGGGTCGCCGGGCGGGAATTCCCACAGGTCGTCGCTCGCGGGCTTCGCGTACAGGTCGTCGAAGGCCTTCTGCGCGCTGTCGCCGCCGTGCTGCTCGGCGTAGAGCCACTCCGCGTAGGTCGCGAAGCCCTCGTTGAGCCAGATGTCCTTCCAGGAGGTGAGGGAGACGGAGTCGCCGAACCACTGGTGGGCGTTCTCGTGGACGAGGGTGCTCAGGTCGGGTGCCCGGTCGTAGACCGGACGGCTCTGGGTCTCCAGCGCGTAGCCGACGTTCGGGGCGCGGTCCACGATGGAGCCCGCCGCACGGAACGGATAGGGCCCGAACAGCTTGCTCTCCCACTCCAGGACGGAGGGCAGTTTCTTGAGGACCGGGGCTGCCGCGGCGGCCTCGCGCGGGTCGACGGCGTTGTAGACCCGGATGCCGCTCTTGGTGGTGAACTGCTGCACGTCGAACTTTCCGACGGTGGCCGTGGCCAGGTAGGCCGCCATGGGCTCGCTCTGGCGCCAGCGGAACGTGGTCTTTCCGTGCGTGGTCCGCCGGGAGAGGAGGACACCGTTGGCGACCGCGGTGCGCCCCTTGGGGACGGTGATCGTGAAGTCGTACGACGACTTGTCGGTGGGGTGGTTGTTCGCCGGGAACCAAGTCATGGCGCCCTGCGGCTCCCCGGCGACGAAGGCCCCGTCGTCGGTGGGGATCCAGCCGTCGAGCGAGCCGTCCGGGTCGGTGACGGGGCGGGGCTTGCCCTGGTAGGTCACGGTGATGGTGAACCGTTCCCCCTTGCGCAGGGCGCGCCTCGGGGTGACGACCAGTTCCTGTCCGTCGCGGTGGAAGCCGGCCTTGGCGTGATCGACCGTCAGGCCCGTGACGGTCAGGCCCTTGAAGTCGAGGTCGAAGCGGCTGAGGCGCTGGCCGGCGCGGGCGGTGAGGACCGCCTTGCCGTCGAGACGGCCGCTGCCGGGGTCGTAACCGAGCGTCAGATCGTAGTGGTCGACGTGGTATCCGCCGTTCCCGGCGAGCGGGAAGTAGGGATCGCCGGCTCCGGACGAACCCGTCGACGGAGGCGCGCCGGCCCCGAGCAGCGCCACGAGGGCGACGGGGGTGGTGGCGAGGACGAGAGTGCGTCTGACGGCCTTCGGCACGTGCGCTCCTACAGGTCGGGGGGTGGGCAACGCTTCACACTAAAGGCCGCCTCCGCCGCAACTCACCCTTGATCAGGTCAAGTCGCGCCCGGCCGCGCAGTACGCTCCCGACGCACACCCTCCCTTCGTCGAGAGGCCGTCCGTGAGCGTTCGCATCCGCCGTGTCTACGAACCCCCCGAGCCCGCGGACGGCGTGCGCGTCCTGGTCGACCGGCTCTGGCCGCGCGGGCTGTCCAAGGACGCGGCCCGCGTGGACGAGTGGCCGAAGGCGCTCACCCCGTCGACCGAGCTGCGCCGCTGGTACCACGCCGGCGAGGGGTCGTACGAGGAGTTCGCCGAGCGCTACGAGGCGGAGCTGACCGGTCCCGAGGCGTCCGGACTTCTCGACCGGGTCCGGGAGCTGGCGGACAAGGGTGACGTGACCCTGCTGACCGCGTCGAAGACGCCGGAGCGGAGCCACGCCACCGTGCTGGCGCGCCTGCTGGAGTCCTAGCCGACCTGCTTGGCCGCCGCCCGGCCCGCCGCGCGCCCCGAGAAGAGGCAGCCACCGAGGAAGGTGCCCTCGAGCGCGTTGTAGCCGTGCACACCGCCGCCGCCGAAGCCGGCGACCTCACCCGCCGCGTACAGGCCTTCGAGGGGCTTGCCGTCGGTGCCCAGGGCTCGGGAGTCGAGGTCGGTCTGGATGCCCCCGAGGGTCTTGCGGGTCAGGACGTGCAGCTTGACGCCGATGAGGGGGCCGGCGGCGGGGTCGAGGATGCGGTGCGGGGTGGCGACCCGGCCGAGGCGGTCGCCGATGTAACGGCGGGCGTTGCGGATGCCCTGCACCTGGGCGTCCTTGCTGTAGGAGTTAGCGATCTGGAGGTCGCGGGCCTCTATCTGGCGGCGGATGACGGCGGCGTCGAGCAGGGCCTTGTCGGTGAGCCCGTTCATCTTCTCGACCAATTGCTCCAGGTTCGGGGCGGTCACGAAGTCCGCGCCCTTGCGCAGGAACGCGTCGACCGGTCCCGGAGCTCCCTTGCCGAGGAGCCGCTCCTTGAGGAAGCCCGCGCGGTCCTTCGCGGTGATGTCGGGGTTCTGCTCGGAGCCCGAGAGCGCGAACTCCTTCTCGATGATCTTCTGGGTGAGGATGAACCAGGAGTGGTCGTGGTCCGCGATGTCCTCGGTGGTGCGCAGGTGCCTGAGGGTGCTGAGGGTGTCGTAGCCGGGCAGGCAGGGGTCGGGCAGCCGGCGGCCCAGGGCGTCGAACCACAGGGACGAGGGGCCGGGCAGGATGCGGATGCCGTGGCCGGGCCAGATCGGGTCCCAGTTCTGGATGCCCTCGGTGTAGTGCCACATGCGGTCGCGGTTGACCAGCCGGACGCCGGCGCCGGCGCTGATGTCGAGCATCCGGCCGTCGACGTAGGCGGGCACGCCGGTGACCATCTCGGCGGGCGGGGTGCCGAGCCGCTCGGGCCAGTAGCGGCGGACGATGTCGTGGTTTGCGCCGATGCCGCCGGTGGTGACGACGACGGCGTGGGCGGTGAGCTCGAAGTCGCCGGCCCGGTCACGGTTGGAGGCGACACCGCGCGCGGAGTTGTCCTCGGCCAGCACCGTGCCCCGCACGCCGCGGGCGGTGCCGTCCTCGACGACCAGTTCGTCGACCTGGTGGCGGTGGTAGAAGGTCAGCAGTCCGTCACGCGCGGCCTGCTTGGCGTACCCCACGAAGGGCTCGACGACCCCGGTGCCGGTGCCCCAGGCGACGTGGAAGCGGGGCACGGAGTTGCCGTGTCCGTGGGCGGTGAGGTCACCGCGCTCGGCCCAGCCGACGGTCGGCAGGAACTTGATCCCGTGCCCCTCCAGCCAGGACCGCTTCTCCCCCGCCGCGAACTCGACGTAGGCGCGCGCCCAGCGCACCGCCCAGGAGTCCTCGTCGTCGACGCGGTCGAACTGCGCGCTGCCCTGCCAGTCGTTCCAGGCGAGGTCGAAGGAGTCCTTGATGCCGAGGCGCCGCTGTTCCGGGGAGTCGACCAGGAAGAGTCCGCCGAAGGACCAGAAGGCCTGGCCGCCGAGGTTGGCGGCGTTCTCCTGGTCGACCAGCGCGACCCTCTTGCCGCGGCTGGTGAGCTCGTGCGCGGCGACCAGGCCCGCGAGCCCCGCTCCGACGACGATGACGTCGGCATCCATGGCGACCGTCCCTTCCCTCATACGGTGGTGTCGCTGCCGTCGGTGAGCAGCGCGGTGAGCAGTTGCTTCAGCCAGACCCGGGCCCGCTCGAGGTCCCCGTCCAGCAGCAGTTGGACGGTGACACCGTCGTAGGCGGCGACCACGGCGTGGGCGGCGTCCTCGACGTCGGCCAGCACGGCGGGCAGTTCCGCGTGTCCACGCGCGCGTGCCAGCCGGTCGGCGACGGCCCGCCTGAGCCGCGCCCGGTGTTCGAGCAGGGTCCGGGCGACCTCGGGCACGCGGGCGGCGTGCACCAGAAAGTCGGTCTTGACCAGGAGCCAGTCCCGGTCGAGGAGCAGCACTTCGGTGACCCGGTCGACGGCGGCCAGCACGTCGAGCTCGGGCCCGTCGAGGGCGAGCGCGCCGGAGACCTGCTCGGCGATCAGGTCCGCGCGCTGCTGGTAGAGCGCGAAGAAGAGCTCGTCGAGGCTGTCGAAGTTCGAGTAGAAGGCGCCCCGGCTGTATCCGGCGGCCTCGCAGACCTCTTCGATCGACACGCGCCCGAAGCCCTTGGCGGCGAACACCGCGAAGGCCGCGTCCAGGAGATTGGCACGCGTGCGGACCCGGCGCCTGGTCACGCGTCTGGTCGTGTCCTGTGTCGCCATGTCGGGTCCTCCGTTCGATACGCGAATGTATCCGATACAGCGATGCATCGAAAGAGCCGAACAGCTCAGCAGATTTTATTGGAACAAGTTTTCGAATAAGGAGTACGCTGGATCCATGACCGCGCACCTCCAGGGCTCTCTCTTCGACCAGACCGACCAGCTGCGGCTCGGCCCCCTCGACGGGATCCGCCGTACCGTGCTCGGCTTCGGCGCCTGGATCGACGTACTGCCCGCATGGCTCGGCGGCTCCGGCCCCCTCTTCGAACAGCTGGCCGCGGAGGTGCCGTGGCGGGCGGAGCGCCGCACGATGTACGACCACGTCGTCGACGTACCGCGCCTGCTCGCCTTCTACGGTGTGGACGACGAGCTGCCGCATCCCGTACTCACCGAGGCCCGCGAGGCGCTCACCGCGCACTACGCCGAGGAGCTGGGCGAACCCTTCACCACCGCCGGGCTCTGCTACTACCGCGACGGCCGGGACAGCGTCGCCTGGCACGGCGACCGGACCGGGCGGGGCGCCCGGGAGGACACCATGGTCGCCATCCTCTCCGTGGGCGCGCCACGCGACCTGGTGCTGCGACCGGTGCGCGGCGGTGCCGGGACCGTACGGCGGCCGCTGGGACACGGCGACCTGATCGTGATGGGCGGCTCCTGTCAGCGCACCTGGGAGCACGCCGTGCCGAAGTCCACGCGCGCCACGGGACCGCGCATCAGCATCCAGTTCCGCCCGAACGGCGTGCGCTGAGGCAGAGAGGCGGCTGCTTCCGCCGCACGCGGGGGCTGCCTCCGGCGGACGGTGCCGGAGGCAGCCTTGTCACCACGGAAGTTGACCGCTGGAGGACCGGTACCCGCCGCTCCGGATCGCCTGAGCGTCTGCTTTGCTGTGTGCCGTCGGGCAGGGACTCATCGGGTGGGGCGATCATGAGCGCAGGCGTGCAGCAAGTCGCGGACGGCACCTATCTGGTGCACGGCAGCAACACCAACTGGGTGATCCTGACCGAGGGAAGCGCCGCCACGCTGGTCGACACCGGCTACCCGGGCGACCGGGAGCAGGTACTCGCGTCCCTCGCGGAGGTGGGGAGTTCACCGGAGGCGGTCACCGCCGTGCTCATCACGCACGCCCACAACGACCACCTCGGCTCCGCCGAGTATCTGCGCAGCACCTACGGCACGCCGGTCTACCTGCACGAGGCCGAAGTGCCGCACGCGCGGCGGGAGTTCCTGCACCAGGTGTCCGTCGGGACGGTCCTGCGGAACGGCTGGCGGCCCGGTGTGCTGCCGTGGGCGGTGCACGCGATCCGGGTGGGCGGCACGGCCCATGTGCCCGTCGCCTCCCCGCAGCCGTTCCCGGCGGAGGGCACGCTCGATCTGCCGGGCCGTCCGGTGCCCGTGTACACGCCGGGCCACACCGACGGGCACTGCGCCTTCCACCTCCCCGAGCGCGGCGTGGTGATCTCCGGCGACGGCCTGGTGAGCGGTCACCCCACCTCGCGGGTCAAGGGGCCCCAGCTGCTGCCGGACATGTTCCATCACGAGCGCGCCCGTGCCGTGGCGTCACTGGACGTGTTCGCGGAACTGGAGGGAGATGTCCTGCTGCCGGGGCACGGGCCGGTCCACCGTGGTCCAGTCCGTGAAGCGGCACTTCAGGCCAGGGACCGTGCGCTCTAAGGTGAGGTGACGATCACCGACCAGGCAAGGACAGAGCACCGATGGCACTGCAGATCAGCGCGACGAACCCGGAGCACCCCGCGCTCCTGCTCGAACTGCCGTGGCAGCTGCCGCTGGAGCAGTGGCCGGAGGAGGTCCTGGTCCCGCTGCCGCGCGGCATATCACGCCACGTGGTGCGCTACGCCCGGGCCGGTGACGAGGTCATCGCCGTGAAGGAGCTCGCCGAGCGCCCGGCGCTGCGCGAGTACGAACTGCTGCGCGACCTGGACCGGCTCGGCATCCCCGCCGTCGATCCGCTCGCCGTGGTCACCGGGCGCGCCGACAGCGACGAGGCCCCGCTGGAGCCGGTGCTGGTCACCCGGCATCTGGGCGGCTCGATGCCGTACCGCTCGATGTTCGAGACGACCATGCGACCCGCCACCATGCACCGCCTCATGGACGCGCTGGCCGTGCTTCTGGTCCGCCTGCACCTGGCCGGGTTCGCCTGGGGCGACTGCTCACTGTCCAACACGCTGTTCAGACGGGACGCGGGCGCCTACGCCGCCTATCTGGTGGACGCCGAGACCGGTGACCTGCATCCGCAGCTCAGCCCCGGGCAGCGGGAGTACGACCTCGACCTCGCCCGTGTGAACATCAGCGGCGAGCTGCTCGACCTGGAGGCCTCCGGGGCGCTGCACCCCTCGGTGGACGCGATCGAGTTCGGCATGGAGATCTGCTCGCGCTACAACAGCCTGTGGGAAGAGCTGACCCGTAGGTCCGTCTACCCGGCGGGCAAGTACCACTTCATCGAGCGCCGGATCCGCCGGCTCAACGAACTCGGCTTCGACGTGGCCGAGATGCAGATCGAGCACGCGCCGAACGGCGACACGGTCACGTTCGTGCCGAAGGTCGTGGACGCGGGCCACCACCAGCGCCAGCTCCTGCGCCTGACGGGCCTGGACACCGAGGAGAACCAGGCCCGCCGGCTCCTGAACGACCTGGAGAGCTGGATGGCCACCCAGGACGACTACGCTCCGGGCGACCCCCTCGGCGCCCGCCCGGAGGTGCTCGCCCACCGCTGGGTGCGGGACGTCTTCCGGCCCACGGTGCGGGCCGTGCCGCTCGAGATGCGCGGGTCGATGGACTCGGCCGAGATCTACCACGAGCTGCTGGAACACCGCTGGTACCTGTCCGAGCGGGCCCAGCACGACATCGGCCTTGACACGGCGGTGGACGACTACATCAAGAACATCCTCCCCAAGGCCCGGGAGACGCTCCAGCCCACCCCCGCCACCGCGGACTGACCTCAGGCGTGCGGCACCACGGCCACCGGGCAGTCCGCGTGGTGCAGCACGCCGTGCGCGACCGACCCGATCCGGGATCCCACAGCGGTACGGCGGGCCCGGCGGCCGACGACCATCAGCTGGGCCCGCGCGGTCACCGACAGCAGCACCTGCCCCGCGCTGCCCATCTCTATGTGCTCGACGACCGGCACGCCGGGGAAGCGTTCCCGCCACGGCTGGAGCGCCGAGGCCAGGGCCTTCTTCTCGTACGGCTCCAGCCCGCCGGCCTCGTCCAGTAGCTTCAGCGAGCCGGGGCTGTACGCGAACACCGGCGGCAGCGTCCAGGCCCGTACGGCACGCACGGTGGCCCCCCGTGCCGCCGCCGTCTCGAAGGCGAACCGCAGGACGTCGGCGCTGTCCTCCGGGTCGCCCTCCTGGCCCACGACGATCTCGCGCCCGGAGGCCTCCGCGGTGGCCTGGTCCCCGGCGCGCACCAGGACCACGGGCCGAGCCGCCTCGGCGATCACCTGCTGGCCCACCGAGCCCAGCAGGAAGCCGACGACCGGCCCGTGCCCGCGGGAGCCGAGGACCAGCAGTTCGGCGTCGGCCGCGGCGGCCACCAGCACGTCCACGCTGCCGCCCTCGACGACCTCGGTGGACACGTCGAGCCCGGTGTGCCGCCCGGTGACCGCCCGGACGGCCTCGCCCACGGCGTCCCGCGCCCACCCCTCCTGGGTGTCCCGGTCCCCCGCGTCGATCCCCTCGTACGGCTGGAACCGCCACGCGTGCACCACCCGTAGCGCCATGTCTCGCCGGACCGCCTCCCGCGCGGCCCAGTCCAGCGCGGCGATGCTCTCCTCGGTTCCGTCGATCCCTGCGGTGATCGGGCGGGTCATGCGGTGGCCTTCCTGTCAGCGGTCACGTGCGTGCGGTCCAGTCTTCACTACGCTGCCCTCATGGCACTGGAATGGGAACAAGTCATCGTGGACTCGGCCGATCCCGTCGCCCTCGGGCGCTGGTGGGCCGAGGCGCTGGGCTGGGTGGTGGTCGAGGAGGCCCCCGACGAGTTCGAGATCCGTCCCGAGAAGGACCGGATGCCGGGGCTGCTCTTCGTGCCGGTGCCGGAGGCGAAGACCGTCAAGAACCGGCTCCATCTCGACTTCCGTCCGGACGACCAGGAGGCCGAGGTGACCCGCTTCCTCGCCCTGGGCGCCCGGCACGCGGACGTGGGGCAGGGCGAGGTGCCCTGGGTGACGCTCATGGATCCCGAGGGCAACGAGTTCTGCGTGCTGGGCGAGCGCCGGGCCTGACCCCGGCAGGGTCAGCCATACCTGCGCGTAGCCCGGCGATCGAACATACGATGGGCGGGACCGGGTCGGTGACCACGGGGGGCGCTGGGCCCTGACCGACCACTCGGGGTGGGAGACGTATGGCACAGGCCGCCGAATCGGCGCGGACCGTCATCCTGACCGTGGACGACGACCCGGGGGTCTCCCGCGCCGTCGCCCGCGATCTGCGGCGGCGTTACGGCGAGTCGTACCGGATCGTGCGCGCGGAGTCCGGGGAGTCCGCGCTGGAGGCGCTGCGGGAGCTGAAGCTGCGCGGCGACCTCGTGGCGGTGATCCTGGCCGACTACCGCATGCCGCAGATGAACGGCATCGAGTTCCTCGAACAGGCCCTGGACGTGTATCCGGGAGCCCGTCGCGTGCTGCTGACGGCGTACGCGGACACCAGCGCGGCGATCGACGCGATCAACGTCGTCGATCTCGACCACTATCTCCTCAAGCCGTGGGACCCGCCCGAGGAGAAGCTCTATCCGGTGCTGGACGACCTCCTGGAGGCGTGGCGCTGCAGCGACTACCGGCCGGTGCCCGCCACCAAGGTGATCGGACACCGCTGGTCGGCGCGATCCTCGGACGTGCGGGAGTTCCTGGCCCGCAACCAGGTGCCGTACCGCTGGTACTCCACGGAGGAGCCGGAGGGGCAGCGGCTGCTGGCCGCCGCGGGGCAGGACGGGCAGCGGCTGCCGGTGGTGATCACCCCCGACGGCACGCCCCTGGTCAAGCCGGAGGCACCCGATCTGGCCGCCCACGTGGGCCTCGCCACGACCCCGACCGCCGACTTCTACGACCTCGTCGTCATCGGCGGCGGCCCGGCCGGGCTCGGAGCGGCGGTGTACGGGGCCTCGGAGGGGCTGCGGACCGTGCTCGTGGAGCGGTCGGCGACCGGTGGTCAGGCCGGGCAGAGCTCACGGATCGAGAACTACCTGGGCTTCCCCGACGGTGTGTCGGGCGCCCAGCTCACCGACCGGGCCCGCCGGCAGGCGACGAAGTTCGGCGCGGAGATCCTCACCGCCCGTGAGGTGGCCGGCCTGGAGGTCAACGGCGCGGCCCGCACCGTGCGCTTCTCGGACGGGTCGGCGGTGGCCGCGCACAGCGTGATCCTGGCGACCGGCGTGTCGTACCGGCAGCTGGAGGCGCCGGGCTGCACGGACCTGACCGGCTGCGGGGTGTTCTACGGCTCGGCACTCACCGAGGCGGCCTCCTGCCAGGGGCAGGACATCTACATCGTCGGAGGCGCCAACTCGGCGGGGCAGGCGGCGATGTACCTGTCCCGGGGCGCCAAGTCGGTGACCCTGCTGGTGCGCGGACCCGATCTGTCCGCCTCGATGTCGCACTACCTGATCCAGCAGATCGAGGAGGCTCCCAACATCTCGGTACGCGCGCGTACCGTCGTCGAGGCCGCGCACGGCTCCGACCACCTGGAGCAGCTGACCCTGCGCGACACCGAGAGCGGGGAGACCGAACTCGTCGACGCGCAGTGGATGTTCGTGTTCATCGGCGCGGCCCCGCTGACCGGTTGGCTGGACGGCACGGTGCTGCGGGACGAGCACGGGTTCATCCTGGCCGGGCCCGACCTCACCGCCGACGGGCGGCCGCCCGCGGACTGGGAGCTGGACCGGCCGCCGTACCACCTGGAGACCAACATTCCGGGCGTGTTCGTCGCGGGCGACGCGCGCGCCGAGTCCGCGAAGCGGGTCGCGTCCGCCGTCGGAGAGGGAGCCATGGCCGTGATGCTCGTCCACCGGTACCTGGAGCAGTCATGAGCGGGCAGTTGATGCCGTGCAGTCCCGGGGAGATCGGATCGCTGTTCCTGTTCGAGAAGCTGTCCCCCGAGCAGCTCGGTCAGCTGTGCGCCGCGGGCCGGGTGGAGCGGTTCGAACCCGGTCCGGTGTACACCGAGGGTGAACCCGCCACCTGCTTCTACGTGATGGTCGAGGGCACAGTCGTCCTCTCCCGCCGGGTCGGCGGCGACGACGTGGAGGTCAGCCGCACCTCGCAGCGCGGGGTGTACGCGGGGTCCATGCAGGCCTATCTCGGGGACCGGGTGCGGCAGACCTACAACAACTCCATGCGGGTGACGGAGCCTTCGCGGTTCTTCGTGCTGCCCGCGGAGGCGTTCTCGGCCTTCATGCAGGAATGGTTCCCGATGGCGGTCCATCTGCTGGAGGGGCTCTTCTTCGGTTCGAAGAACACCCAGCGGGCCATCGGGCAGCGGGAACGGCTGCTGGCGCTCGGCTCGTTGTCCGCCGGTCTCACGCACGAGCTCAACAACCCGGCGGCGGCGGCCGTGCGGGCCACGGCGACGCTGCGCGAGCGGGTCGGCAAGATGCGCCACAAGCTCGCCGTCATCGCGCAGGGCTCCTACAGCCCCGAGGTGATGGCGAACCTCATCGACATCCAGGAGCGCACGGCCGAACGGGTGGCCAAGGCGCCTGTGCTGAGCCCGCTGGAGGCCTCGGACCGGGAGGACGCGCTCAGCGACTGGCTCGACGACCACGGCATCCAGGAGGGCTGGCGGATCGCCCCCACCTTCGTGCAGGCGGGCCTCGACGTGGACTGGCTGGACCAGATCGCGGCGGCCGTGGACGAGGAGATCCTGCCGAACGCGATCGGCTGGCTCAACTACACCGTCGAGACCGAGCTGTTGATGGACGAGATCAACGACTCCACGGCCCGTATCTCGCATCTCGTCGACGCGGCGAAGCAGTACTCCCAGCTGGACCGGGCGCCGTATCAGGTGGCCGACGTACACGAACTCCTCGACAGCACGCTGCTGATGCTGTCCGGGAAGATCGGGCAGCAGATCAAGGTGGTCAAGGAGTACGACCGGACGCTGCCGAGGATCCCGGCCTACCCCGCCGAACTCAACCAGGTGTGGACGAACCTGATCGACAACGCGGTGCAGGCCATCAACACCGTCGGCGGGGACGGGACGTTGACCGTCCGGACCGCGCTCGACAACGACCGGCTGCTGGTGGAGTTCCGGGACACCGGGCCCGGGGTGCCGCCGGACATCCGCGGGCGTATCTTCGATCCCTTCTTCACCACCAAGCCCGTGGGCGAGGGGACGGGGCTCGGGCTCGACATCTCCTGGCGGATCGTGGTCAACAAGCACCACGGGTCGCTTCAGGTGGAGTCGTCACCGGGCGACACCCGCTTCCAGGTGCTGCTTCCGCTGACCGCCGCGGACAACGACACGACCGAGGAGCCGGAATGACCGACATCAAGGGGCTCGACCCGAGTGTGCCGCCCAGCGGGGACGGGTGCGTGGAGTGCGACGCGGCGGGCGGATGGTGGTTCCATCTGCGGCGGTGTGCGCAGTGCGGGCACGTGGGGTGCTGTGACTCCTCGCCCGGGCAGCACGCGACCGGGCATTTCCGGGACTCGGGGCATCCCCTGGTGCAGAGTTTCGAGCCGGGTGAGGAGTGGTTCTGGAACTTCGAGACGAGTGAGATGTTCGAGGCGGGGCCCGAGCTCGCGGCGCCGGGGAGTCATCCGGAGGGTCAGCCGGCTCCTGGGCCGGAGGGGCGGGTGCCGGCGGATTGGGCCCGAACGTTGCGCAGATGAGTTCCCCGCGCCCCTGAGGTCGGTCAAGCCCCTGTCAGAGGCAAGTGCCAGGATGTATTCGTGTCGCAGATCTCCATCAGTACGCCTCTCATCGGCCGGGAAGACGAACTGACCCGGCTCTCAGGTGTGCTGGAGCGTGCCCGCAGCGGGGAGGCTCGGGCAGTCCTCGTCGCCGGGGACGCCGGGGTCGGCAAGACACGGCTGCTGGACGAGGTCACGGGGCGGGCCGCGACGGCCGGGATGACCGTGCTCACCGGGCACTGTGTCGATCTCGGTGACGTCGGCCTGCCGTATCTGCCGTTCACCGAGGTCCTGGGAGCGCTCGCCCAGGACGCGCGGTTCGCCGATGCCCTCGCCGCGTATCCGGCGGTGGGACGACTGCTGGGCGGCGGCGCTGTCGGCGACTCCGGTGGGCGGCTTCGGTTGTTCGAGGGGATCGCCGGGCTGCTCGCCGATCTCTCGGACATCGCTCCCCTGCTGCTCGTCCTGGAGGATCTGCACTGGGCCGATCAGTCGTCCCGCGATCTGCTGCGGTTCCTGCTCAGCCGGGGGATCCTCCAGCGGTCGGCGGGTGGGACGCCCACGCACCGGCTGGCCGTTCTCGCTTCGTACCGTGCGGATGATCTGCACCGGCGGCATCCGTTGCGTCCGCTGCTCGCCGAGCTGGTGCGGCTGCCCGGGGTCGAGCGGCTGGAGTTGCGGCCGATGGCCGACGGCGAGGTGGCCCGGCTGGTGCGGTCTCTGCGGGAGGGGCCGCTGCCCGACCACACCGTGCGGCGGATCGTCGAGCGGGCCGAGGGCAACGCGTTCTATGCCGAGGAGTTGCTCGCCGCCACGGGGAGCGGGGACGGCGGGGTGCCCAGTGGGCTCGCCGACGTGCTGCTGATTCGGTTCGAGCAGCTGTCCGACACCGCTCAGCAGATGCTGCGCACCGCCGCCGTCGCCGGGCGGCGCGTCGAGCACGACCTGCTGCGGGATGCCGTACGACTGCCCGAGGAAGAGCTGGAAACGGCGCTGCGGGAGGCCATCGGGCGACAGCTGCTGGTGCCCGGCGAGGGGGACACGTACACGTTCCGGCATGCCCTCGCTCGTGAGGCCGTGTACGCCGATCTGCTGCCGGGCGAGCGGGCGCGGCTGCATGGGGCGTTCGCCCGGCTGCTCGACGGGCGCGGGCATCGGGCCGAGAGCGCGGCGGAGCGGGCCCACCACTACCGCGAGAGCCATGACCTGGCCGAGGCGCTCGCCGCCTCGCTGGAGGCCGCGGACCACGCCCAGCGGGTGGGGGCGCCCGCCGAGGAGCTACGGCATCTGGAGGCGGCCCTCGACCTGTGGTCGGCGGTGGAGCCGACGGCGCGCCCCTCGGGTGAGGGGGTCGGCCTGGTACGGCTCATGCTGCGGGCCTCGGCGGCGGCCGCGCACACCGGCGAACTGCACCGGGCGGTCTCGCTCACGCGCGCCGCGCTCGCCGGTGTCGGCCAGGAGGCGGACTCCGAACTCGCCGCCCGGGTACGCTACACGCTCGCCGGGAACCTGATGAGCGTCGACAACCTCACCGCGGCCTTCGCCTACAGCAGCGAGGCGCTCGCCATGATCCCCGCCGATCCCCCGTCCCGTACCTGGGTGTGGGCCGCGGCCACCCATGTGATGGCGGCCCGGCACGTCGGGGAGAACGAGGTCGCGCTGCGGGTCGCCCGGCAGGCCCTCGGCACCGCCGAGCAGTTGGGCGTACCGGACGCCCAGGCGGATCTGCTGATCTCCCTGGCCGTCCTCGAAGGCGGCGGCCGCCGCACGAAGGCGGGGCGGGAGCGGCTGCGCCAGGCCCGGGAGCTGGCCCGGCGGGCGGGCAGCACCCCCGTGGAGATGCGCGCGCTGTTCAATCTCGCCGTCGGCTGCTTCGAGTCCGGGCACCTGGACGAGTGTCTGCCCTGGCTCACCGAAGGGCTGGACCGTGCCCGTCGCGCCGGGCTGCTGTCGTCGCCGTATCCGATGGAGATGCGCTACCTGCAGCTGCTGGTGCTGTACACGCTGGGCCGCTGGGACGACTGTGTCCGGGCGGCCCACGCCGATGCCGACGTGCTGCCCGCGGCCGGCGGGTACACGATGGCGCCCGCGCTGTACGTCGGGCTCGCGCGCGGCGACCGCAGGGCCACCGACCGGGCGCGGGCCCTGCTGGAGGGGCCCTTCGACTGGATGGCCACGCTTGTCGCGGGCATCGCGCTGACCGACGCGGCGGCGCTGCGGGGCGATGCGGAGGACGCCGTACAGCGGATGCGGTCCACCGTCTCGGCGCTGACGGACGACACGGGCGCGCTTCCTCACGTCACCGTCCGGCTGGCCACCCTCGCGTTGTCCGCGGTCGCCGACCGGGCCGACGATCTGCGCCGCAAGGGGGACCAGGCCGGGGCGCGTCGCTGGGCGGAGACCGCGACCGAGCTGGTCGAACTGGCCAGGACCACCGCCGCGCACGGCGAGCGCGGGATACCGCAGGGTCCGGAGGGACAGGCCTGGCTGGCGCGGGCCGAGGCGGAGTGGACACGGGCCCGGTCGGGGCCGGATCCGGAGGCCTGGGCGAGGGCGGTCGCCGCGTTCGACTTCGGTGACGTGTACGAACCGGCGCGCTGCAGGCTGCGGTACGCCGAGGCCCTGCTCGCCGCCGACCGGCGTGTGGAAGCCGAGTCCGAGGCGCGTGCCGCTCGTGAGGTGTTCGCCCGGCTCGGCGCCACGGTGCTGCTCGAGCAGGTCGACGAGCTGATCCGGCGCGGCCGGCTCGCCGAGGCTCCGCCCACCGCGTCGGTGCTCACTGCCCGTGAGCAGGACGTGCTGCGGCTGCTCGCCCGGGGGCGCAGCAACCGCCAGATCGGCGAGGAGCTGTTCATCACCGGCAAGACGGCGAGTGTGCACGTCTCCAACATCCTGGCCAAGCTGGGCGCGGCGAGCCGCACCGAGGCCGTGGCCGTCGCCTACCGCAAGGGGTTGATCGCCCCGGAGACGACGGCCCGCGGCTGACGCTGCCTCAGTGGCGTGCGCAGTCCAGGCTGTTCAGGTCGACGGAGTCCGCCATCGCCTGCATGCCCTTGTCGTTGGGATGGATGTGGTCCCCGCCGTCGAAGACGGGCAGCATCCGCTCGGGGTCGTAGGGGCTGCGCAGGACGCGGTCGAAGTCGGTGACCGCGTCGAACTCGTCGCCGTGGCTCCTGATGAAGTCGTTGACCTCCTGTCGTACGGCCTCGGCGGCCGGATCCCATTCCGGCCAGCCCTTGAAGGGGGCGATGGTGGAGACGACCACGCACTTTCCGGCGTCGTGGGACCGGTCGACGATCTCGCGGTAGCCGGCGATCAGGTCCGGTGCGGTGACGCCGGTGTGGGCCTTGAGGTCGTTGACCCCCTCGAAGAGGAACACGGTGTGCACGCCCGGCTGGGAGAGGACGTCCCGGTCCAGCCGGTTCAGGGCGCTCGGCCCGGCGCCGTCGGCCAGCACCTTGTTGCCGGAGATCCCCTCGTTGGCCACGCCCTTGACCGTGGTGTGTGCCTTCTGGAGGCGGCGGGCGAGGTAGTCGGGCCAGCGGCGGTTGTGGTCACTGGTGGACTGCCATCCGTCGGTGATGGAGTCGCCGAGTGCGACCACGGCACCGGTGGCCGCGGGCGTCCGCACCGAGACCGCGTCGAGGTAGAACCACGATCCGATGCCTTCGGTCCAGTGGGCGCCGCTCTCCTCGGCGGTGTGGTCGCCCTGGGTGGCGTAGGACGTCTGCAGGGCCATCCAGTGGCCGGTGACCGGGCCCGCTGCGTCCGGGGTGTGGAGGCTGACGACCAGGTTCGATCCGGCGGCCAGCCTGCCGGACAAGGGGTCGCTGTACACCGTGCTGCCGGGTTCCACGGTGACGGAGGACGACCCGTCGAAGGTGAGCCGCCGGTTGCTGCCGCGCACCAGCTCGGCGTCCTTCAGCTGGAGACCGGCGTAGACGCTGTCGAAGGTGACCGGCTGGTGGCCGAACGCGTTGGAGAGCCGGATGCGCGGTTCGCTTCCGCCGACGCTGGTGTGCACGACCATGCGGTAGCCGCGGTCGGCGGCCGAGTCGCCGATGGGGTAGGCGCTCGTGCCCCAGGTGATCACCCCCTCGGGCGGGCTGACGGCGGCCGGTGCGGGCGTGGCCTGGAGTGCGGCGGCCGCGACCGTGACCGCGAGGAGCCGGGCCCCTCGGGCCGTGCGACGCCTCATCGGTCGAAGCCTTTCAGGGTGACCGTGGCGCCCGGCTTGAGTGTCACCGTGCGGGAGCTTCCCGCGTACGCGACCGTCGTGGTACGGCCTCCGGCGCTGCGGATCCGTGCTTCGGTCGGTTTCCCATCACGCCAGCGTAGATCCACGACGAAGCCGCCGCGTGCGTGCGCTCCCGTGAGGGAGCCGGAGGCGGCCCAGGCGTCGGGCAGTGCGGGCAGGAGTTCCAGGTGGCCGGGGCGGGAGTAGAGCAGCATCTCGATCATCGCCGCAGGGGTACCCAGATTCGCGTCGATCTGAAAGATTCCGCGGCCCTGTTCCACCTGGTAGATGTCGAAGAGATTGAAGGCGGTGCCGTTGCTGCCTCCGGTGGAGGGCCGGAGGTTGTTGACCACCAGCTGGTAGGCCTTGTCGGCGTTCTTGAGGCGGGCCCAGCACAGGCCGCGCCAGGCGTTGGCCCAGCCGAAGCTCTCCATGCCGCGTGCGGTGAGCAGGGCGGTGGCACCCTCGACGATGTCGGCCGGGGTGGAGCCGTCGGGGCGGATGCGGTCGCCGGGGAAGAGACCGACGAGCGGCGACAGGTGACGGTGGGTGGTCTCGCCGAGGTTGTCGGGGGACATCCACTCCTCCAGCCAGCCTGTGGTGGGGCTGACTTGAGGGAGGTGGAGGCGCTTGCGGAGGCCGGCGATCGTGGCGGCGAACTCCGCGTCCTTCCTCAACTCGGCCGCGGCCGCGCAGTAGTTGCCGAACAGCGTCCAGACGAGTTCCTGGGCGTAGGTGATGCCCTTGGCGTCGAGCGGGCCGTGCTCGGGCGACCAGTCGCTGTCGGCGATCAGGACCTCCCGTGAGATGCCCGGGAGGGTCGTGGTCAGCAGCCGCGCCTCCCAGAACTCGCAGGCGCCTTTCAGGAGGGGGTAGATCTTCTCCAGATGGGTGCGGGAGGCGGTGAACTCGTAGTGCTCCCAGAGGGAGTTGCACAGCCAGGCGTTGCCCGCCGGATGCCACCACCAGCCGCCTCCGCCGAAGGGGTTGGTGGAGATGGCGACCGTCCAGCCGGCGTTCTTCCCCGTGGAGTTGCGGTAGCGGTTGCGGGGGTCGTTGAACAGCCTGCGGGTGAGGTCGGTCCAGGACGGGAGCTGGGCGACGCAGTAGTCGGTGAGCGTGTCGAAGCACTGGGGCAGGCCGGTCCGGTCGGCCGCCCAGTAGTTCATCTGGATGTTGATGTCGGTGTGGTAGTCGCCCATCCAGTCCGGGTCGTTGCCGTCGAGCCACAGTCCCTGGAGGCCCAGCGGGAGGCTGCCGCGTGATCCCGCGATCATCAGGTAGCGGCCGAACTGCAGGTACTGCGCCTCCAGTTCCGGGTCGGGCACCCCGTCCCGGGCGCGTGCGCGCAGGCGCTCCCAGGTGTCGAGGGAGCGCTGCTCGGCGGAGGAGGTGCCGAGCGACACGTCCCACTGCCCGAACAGGGCGTGATGGTCGGCGGTGTGGGTACGGAGGAGGGTGTTCGCCGAGTGACGGGCGGCGGTCCGGACCTTGGTGCGTGCGAGCTGCTGCGGGTCGAGGGAGGGGTCGCGGAAGTGCGCGGCGGCGTCGGGTGTGTAGTTGGTGCCCCCGCTCAGGACGACGGTGAGTTCCCTGCACCCGGTGAAGCCGATGTGCGTCCCTTCGACGGTGACGCTGCCGCCGGAGCCGTACGCCGCGATCGCGGCCCCGTATCTCAGTCCGTTCGGGAGGGCGGCGCCGAAGGAGACCGCGGGCTCCTCGCCGTGGGTTCCCTCCAGCGTGATGCTGCCGGTGTAGCGGCCTTCTCCGCTCTGGTCGAAGTGCAGGACGATGACGTCGTCGGGCCGGCTGGCGAAGATCTGGCGTCGGTAGGTCACGCCGGAGCGGACGTACGACGTTTCGTTCACGCCCTGGGCGAGGTCGAGGGTGCGGCGGTAGCCGGAGACGGCGGACAGGTCGTGGTCGGGGATGTCGACGGTGAGCCGGGCCAGCAGGGTGAAGGAGCCGAAATCCTGGCGGCCGTAGGGGAATTGGCCGTCGGCGTCGAGGGTGTCGTTGAGGCCGCCGGTCCACAGGGTGGCGTCGGTGACGAGAAGGACTTCGCGGCCGGGGTCGTTGCTCGCGAGGGCGCCGAGGCGGCCGTTGCCGACGGGCAGGCCCTGTTCGATCATCGAGTGTTCGTCGGCGGGAGCCTGCCACCGGAGCCGGTGGCGTGGGTCGGCGTCGAGGGCGGGTGCGTCAGCGGGTCGCCGGGGTGCCGCGGTCGCGGTGAAGGTGGGCAGCGCGGCGAGTGCGGCGGTCAGCGCGAGGACACCGCGTCTGGACGGGGCGGGGGTCATGGCGGCTCCTGGTGGCTCGGTCAGGACTTCGGTACGTCGATCCGGTCGATGTCCGGTGCGTAGCCGCTGCCGCTGTCGAAGGTGATCGTGTTGGCGCCGGCCTTGAGCGTCACGGGCACGTACACGCTCGACACGGTGCCCCAGTCGCCGGTGGCGGGGAGCTTGTGGCGGGTGGCGCCGCCGCCGTTCGCGGAGACGTCCACCGAGCGGGCGTCACCGCTGATGTAGGAGACCTTGATCTGGTAGGTGCCTGCCTTGGCGACGACGACGTCGCGGAAGGTCAGGGTCCCGCCGAGGTACAAGTTGCCGACCTTCTTTCCGTCGGAGCAGGCGGAGCAGTCGGCGACGGAGGCGTTGCCGCCGAGGGTGTTCGCGGAGGACTCGGCCTCGTATCCCGCGAAGGCGAGTGCGGTGCCGTGCGGGGCGACCGTGAACAGGCGCGAGCCGTGGGCGGGCAGGGCCTGGGTCACCGTGTTCTTGTAGGTGCCGAGGTTCTCGTGGTTCCACAGGTCGCGGACGGAGGCCTTGCCGGTGAAGCCGAGGGTGGCCCAGTCGGCGGTGACGGCGGCGGGGGCGTCGGCGAGGTTGAACAGGGCGACGGTGTAGGTGCCGTCGGGGTTCTTGGCGGCCCAGACCTGTTGCGGGTCGGACGGGGTGACCGGGTGTGCGGGCGGGTTGGGGCCCTGGTTGAGGCCGATGACCTCGCGGTTGGTCAGCAGGGACAGGCCGTAGGAGTCCAGGCGGGTGAGGTCGTCGCCGGTGTAGAGGGGGGACTTGGCGATGGCCCACAGGGTGGCGTAGCTCTGCCGTTCCGCCTTGGTCAGGCCGTCCATCTGCCCGTTGCCGACATCGAGGGAGTCGAGGTCGTTCCAGCCGCCGGGTCCGGCGTGCCGGGTCCAGGCGGGGGTGTCGTCCCAGCGGTCGTCGACCGAGTTCTCCCAGCTGACCAGGGTGTTGCAGTAGCACTCGACGTCGGTGTCGACGCGCCAGCCCTGCGAGTACTTCTTCCAGTCGGCGGCGTGTCCGATGTCGAGGGACCAGGAGAGTTCGAGGTGGACGGTGCGGCCGGTGCCGGTTATCGCCCTGTTCCAGGCCGCCACGTCGGCAACGTTGTCGTACTGGTCGCCGCTCTTCCCGGAGCCGGGGCCGACACCGTCGAGCTTGAGGAAGTCGTAGCCCCAACCGGCGATCAACTGGGCCTGGGAGTCGATGTACTTGCTGGTGCACGGCTTGGCGAAGTCGAGCTTGTACGCGCTGTCCCAGCCGTTGGTGGTGCGCAGGTCGTCGTACACGACGTCGGCGGTGGTGCAGCCGTCGGCGTTCCAGATCGGCGTCTTCCCATCGCCGTACGCCCCCTTCTCCAGACCGGCCGGGAGATAGATGCCGGCCTTGAGGCCCTTGGCGTGGATGCGGTCGGCGACGGCCTTCATGCCGTGCGGGAAGCGGACCGGGTCGGGCTTCTGGCGGCCGTACTGGTCGAACCCCGACTTCCAGGCCTTGTCCATCCACCAGCCGGCGTCGATGTTGACGTACTCGTAGCCGTACTTCTTCAGCTTGGCGGCCATGGCGTCGGTCTGCTTCAGGACGTTGGCCTCGGTGAGGTAGCTGTAGTCGCCGTCCGGGTTGAGGCCGGGGTACTTGGACGACTGCATGCTCCAACTGGACCAGCCCATGTAGGGCTTGGCGGCGAGGGACGGCGCGGGGGCGTCGGCGGCGTGGGCCGTGGGGACGGCCACCGCCGTGAGAGCGAGCACCAGCAGGGCTCTGGCGGGCAGGGCGAAGTACGAGGATGACCGCATGGGTCGTACCTCCAATGGGGTGCGGGTTGTTATCGGCTCGGGTCCGGGGTGATGAAGGACTGGATGGCGGTGGCGGCGGCTCCGCGGGCCCACTCCTCGAAGGGCAGCGGGTGGGTGCGGACGTCGCACTGGGCGGCGGAGCCGAAGGCGGCCGCGACGAAGGCGTCGCGGATCTGCTCGGCGAACAGGTCGTAGGCGGCGAGCCCCTCGCCGGAGATGATCACGCGTTCGGGGCCGAGGAGGTTGGCGACGGTGGCGATGCCCCGGCCGATCGCCTCGCCCGCGCGCGCGTACACGTCCCGGGCTCCGGCGACACCTTCGCGGGCCAGGTGCAAGGCCGCGGCGGCGTCGGGGATTTCGGCCCCGGTGGCCTCGCGGACCTGCCGGACGATCGCGGCTTCCCCGGCGATCGCCTCGACGCAGCCGCGGTTGCCGCAGTGGCAGAGCGGGCCGGCCGGGTCGACGGTCACATGGCCGATCTCCCCGGCCACTCCGTGCGCCCCGGCGACCACCCGGCCGTGCACCACCAGGCCGCAGCCGATGCCGGCGCCCACGGTGACCACGGCGAAGTCGGACAGGCCCACTCCGGCGCCGAACCACTGCTCGGCGACCGTCAGAGCGCGTACGTCGTTGTCGACGGTGACGGGCAATCCCGTGGTCATGGCGGCGAGTTCGGCGAGCGGGACGTCGCGCCACTCCAGGAAGGGCGAGTAGCGGACCGCGCCCTCGCCCCGGTCGACGTCGCCGGAGACCGCGATGCCGAGACCGAGGACCGGGGCCGTGGAGCCGTCCGCCTCGGCGAGGAGCCGCTGGACGAGTTCCGTGATGCTCGCGAGCACCGTCTTGGGCTCGCGGTCGGGCAGCGGCAGATGCCGGGCGACGCGGATACGGCAGCACAGGTCGGTGAGGACCCCGATGATCTCGTCGCCGGTGACCTTCACGCCGATGAACAGGGCTCGCCCTCCGTCGACCCGTACGAGGTTCGCGGGCCGTCCGAGCGCCGGGCGGGCCTCCTCGTCGGCGCCCTCCACCAGGTATCCGGCCTCGATGAGCGGCCGGACCGCCTTGGTGACCGCGGCCGGCGACAGACCGACCCGCCGGGCCACCTCCAGGCGGGGCAGCGGGCCCTGCGACAGGACGGTGGTGAACACCTGTGAGGCGGCGGGTGTGTTGGCGGGGAAGGTCTCGGCGCGAGGGGTTGAGCGCATGGCCGGGAACTTAGAGGGGTTCTTTTCCTTCGTCAATAAAAGAAGCAGGATTCGCTGTGCGTTCCTGAAGAGACTTCTGTGCCGACCGGAGCGGTCAATCATCACTTTTCGTTCTCTTCATCGCCATACTCTCCTCATTCGTATGGAAACTGACGAAACGACAGGAGATCAGCCGGATGGCATCAGCACGAGTGATGGTCGGGGCGGTGGCCGGAGCGGTCCTGCTGCCCCTTCTCGCGGTCCCCGCCCACGCTGGGTCGCCTGCCGCACCGGAGGTGGATCTCACAGGTCTGCTCGGCGTGTTGCATTCCGCGACGGCGCAGGGCGCGCCGGGTTCCATGGCCCGGATCGACGACGGGAACTCGGTGTACCGGGCCGCGGTCGGCGTCGCGGACCGCAAGAGCGAGCAGACGATGAGCGACACCGACCGGTTCCGTATCGGCAGCGTCACCAAGACCTTCACCGCCGTCGTCCTGCTCCAGCTGGTCGACGAGAAGAAGCTGGAACTCGACGCGCCGGTCAACCGCTATCTGCCCGGGCTGCTGCCCGACGACCGGATCACGGTGCGGCACGTCCTGAGCCACCGCAGCGGCCTGTACGACTACACGAACGAGATGTTCGCCAAGACGGTCCAGGGGTTCGAGGCGGTCCGCAAGAAGGTCTTCACCCCCGAGGAGCTGGTGAAGCGCTCGCTGCGCAAGCCGCGCACGAACGCGGCCGGCGCGGTGTACTCGTACTCGAACACCAACTTCGTCGTCGCCGGGATGCTGATCGAGAAGCTGACCGGGAACCCGGTGCGGACCGAGTACGAGAAGCGGATCATCGAACCGCTGCAGCTGCGCGACACGTCCTATGTGCACCCCGGCATGAAGATCCCCGGCCGTCATGCACACGGCTATCTCACCCCTGACCAGGCCGGCGCCCCGCTCGTCGACGCGACCGAGCAGACCGTGTCGTGGGCGCAGAGCGCGGGCGCGCTCATCTCCAGCACCCGGGACCTGAACACCTTCCTGTCCGCCCTGCTCGCGGGCCGGCTCACCTCGGCCGAGCAACTGGCGCAGATGGAGCGGTGGATGCCGGCGGGGAGCGGTCAGGCGTACGGCCTCGGGTTGCGCCGTCGCGATCTGTCGTGCGGAGTGTCGGTGTACGGCCACACAGGTGCCGTGCAGGGCTTCTACACGTACGCGTTCGCCTCGAAGGACGGCAAGCGCGCGCTCGCCGCGGTCGCCAACACCTCCAACAACGGCACGGTCCTCAACACGATGCTGCGCACCCTCGACTCCGCGTTCTGCGGCAAGGCGACGAAGGCTCCGCGCGGCAAGGCGCCGGTGGAGCGGCACGAGGACATGGCGCCGGCGGTCAGGCTGGACTGAGCACGCCGGGAACCCCTGCGCCCTGGTGTGCGTTTTCCCGGCGAGCGACGACACCAGGGCGGCACGATGAGCGAGTTGGTTCCCGGAGGCAATCTGCCCCTCCCCGAAGGGGCCGTCACCGTGCGGGTGCCCGGCCCCTTCGACGTGTCCGCCCTTGTCACGGACGACCACGGCAAGGTCGGGGGCGACGCCGACTTCGTGTTCTACAACCAGCCCTCCGCTCCCGGCGCCCGGCTCTCCGGCGACACCCTGACCATCGATCCCCGGCGACTGCGCGCGGGCGCCTCCAGGCTGACGGTGGTCGTCAGCCCGGCCGATCCCGGCACCCCCCTGGGCCGGCTGCCCGCCCCGGTCCTTCAGGTCACCGGTGCGGGCGGCCGCCCGCTCGCCCGGTTCGCGCCGCCGCGGCCACGGCAGGAGACCGTCCTGCTGCTCGCGGAGATCTACCGTCGGGGCGACGGATGGAAGCTGCGGGCGCTGGGGCAGGGGTACGCGGACGGGCTCGCGGGGCTGGCGCGGGACTTCGGGGTGGACGTCATGGACGACACGCCCACGACCGCGGTGCCTTCCGCGCCGTTGACGGTATCGGGGGCACGTCCTGCCGCTGGTCCCGCCCTCCGGACGCCCTCGGGATCGTCCCCGGCCTACCCGCCGCCTCCGACCCGCCCCGCGCCCCTCCCCCGCACTCCGGCGCCCGCCGCCTCCACCGATCTGGCCGCCTTCCTCACCCTGGTCAACTCCGCGCGCTCCACGGCCGGTTCATCCCCGGTCATGCTCGACCCCCGTCTCACCGACGCCGCCCGCGCCCACGCCTCCGCGATGGCCTCCGCGGACCGCCTCGGTGTGGAGGGCCCAGACGGCGTGTCCGTCTTCCAGCGGCTCACCGCCACCGGCTACGCGTACCTCACCGTCGGCGAGCACCTCGTCTCGGGCCCCCGCGACCCGTCCGAGTTCGTCGAGTACTGCCTGCGCACCGAGCAGCCCCGGCGGACCCTGCACGATCCGGCCTTCAGCCACGTCGGTCTGGCGCGCGCCGCCAACGGCCGCTCCGGCGATGTGTACTGGACGGCGCTGTGGGCCAGCCCGCTCACGCCCGCCGCCCTGACGCGGACCGCCGACGAGGTGGTCGGCCTCACCAACCGCGAGCGCGCCAGGGCCGGCCTGCCGCCGCTCGGCGTCGATCCCCTTCTGGCCCGTGCCGCGCAGGCGTACAGCACCGACATGGCGGTCCGCGCCTTCTACTCCCACACCTCCCCCGAGGGCACCCAGCCCTGGGACCGGGCCGCCGCCGCGGGCTCGACCCGTCGCTCCATCGGGGAGAACATCGCGTGCGGCCAGCGCTCGGCCGCCGAGGTCGTCGAGGGCTGGATGAACAGCCCGGGTCACCGCGCCAACATCCTCAAGCCCGGCTTCACCCACATCGGGATCGGCTTCGCGGGCGGCGGCCCGGCGGGCACGTACTGGACCCAGTTGTTCGGCGCCTGAGCGAGCCTCACGGACGTGAGTTGGGCCGCGATCTTGGCGGAGGGGATCCCTCCGGGCCAGGATGCCCCCATGAAGGGTGACCTGTTTTCCAGTGAGCACATGGTGCAGCCGGCCACGGCGCCGGGCATGACGGTCGAGAACTCCAAGTGCATCAGGTACGCGGTGCACGGCGAGATGCTCGCCCGCCAGGGGGCGATGGTCGCCTACCGCGGCAATCTCCAGTTCGAGCGCAAGGGCCAGGGCGTCGGGGGCATGCTCAAGCGGGCCGTCACCGGCGAGGGACTGCCGTTGATGACGGTGCGCGGACAGGGCGAGGCCTGGTTCGCGCACGAGGCGCAGAACTGTTTCATCGTCGACGTGGAACAGGGTGACGAGTTCACGGTCAACGGTCGCAACGTCCTGTGCTTCGACGCCTCGTTGGCGTACCGCATCGCGACCGTGAAGGGTGCCGGCATAGCCGGTGGCGGTCTGTTCAACAGTGTCTTCACGGGTCACGGCAGGCTCGGGCTCGTCTGCGAGGGCAACCCGCTGGTGATCCCGGTCTCGCCGGAGTTCCCGGTGTACGTCGACACGGACGCGGTCGTCGGGTGGACGGCGGGCCTCGCGACCTCGCTGCACCGTTCGCAGTCCATCGGGTCGATGCTGCGGGGCGGTTCCGGGGAAGCGGTGCAGCTGGTGCTGCAGGGCTCGGGATACGTCGTCGTACGGCCGAGCGAGGTGACCCCGCAGAAGGCTCAGCAGCACTGAGGCCCCAGGCAGTGATCTGCGCCTCACAGGCAACCCGTCCGGCTCCGTCCACGTCTTGACCGGCAACGGATGATGCCCCGGCCCCCGGGCCGGGGCTCATTTACGAGGAACTATGCACACCATGTATACACAGCATGTATAGATGAGGTGTATACGGACGGAAAGGCATGCATGTACGGCAAGGCATTCGCCCCGGAGTATCAAGGCGCGCTCACCACCCTCTCCGTGAACTCCTCGCTGGACGAGGTCCTGAACGCCGGCACCGAGCAGTTGAGAGCGGCCGAGCGAGCCGGACGGCACGGGGAGGCGGCCCGCTCCGGACTCGCGGTCGCCGAGGCGCTGCGCAGGCTCGGCCGGGTCACCGACGCCGACCGCGCCTGGAAGGCGAGTTACCGGGCCGCCCGCCGGGCCGGGGACACCGCGGGCATGGCCTGGGCGCTGTGGAGCGGCGGCACACTGGCCCGTCAGCGCGGTGGATTCGCCCTGGCGCGGCGACTGTTGGGGCTGGCGGCCGAACTCGGCGAGCGGGGCGGCGATGTCGTCGTGCGCGGTTACTCGCTGGCGGGGCTGGCCGAGACCGGCCGTATCCAGGGCGACTACGAAGCCGTCGGCCGGCTGCACGAACAGTTGCTGGCCGAGGCCAGACGGCGCGGCGAGGCACGGCACACGGTGTGGGCGCTGTCCGGCATCGCGCAGATGCACCGCAACACCGGGTCCTACGACAGCGCGTTCACCATGTTCGAGGAGGCGGCCCGGATCGCCGCGGGCGCAGAAGACCGGCGCGGTCACGCCTGGGCGCTGCGCGGGCTCGCCGACCTCGTCTCCGTGCGCGACGGCGACACCGGGCGGGCCCTCGCCCTGCTGACCGAGGCGGAGACGACCTGCCGCGAGATGAACCTGTCCAGCGCGCTGGCCTACAACCACAAGATGCGCGGCAACGTTCTCTACCGCGCGGGGCGTTACCCCGAGGCCCGCGACCTGTACGAGCAGGCGCTCGCCGAGTTCCGTGCCATGAGCGAACCCCGCGGCGAGGCCCTGGCCCGGCTGGGGCTCGCCAAGTCCCTGGCCCGCCTGGGCCGCGACCGCGCCGACACCGCGGCCGAACTGGACGATCTGGCCCGCGTGCTGGAGCGGACCGGGCTGCGGCACGCGCGGGAGATGGTGGCGCGGGCCCAGGAGGAGTTCGGTGTGCGGACGGAGGCGGTACGGTGACCACGCTCGCCACTCCGGAAGTCCTCACCCGCTGCCGCCTGTTGGTCCAGCCGGCGCTCCAGGAGGCCGTCGGCCGACTGCACCCCTGGGTGAGCGAGATGGCCGCCTACTCCTTCGGCTGGTGCGAGGTCGGCGGCGCCCCGGCCGTCGCGTCCGGCGGCAAGGGGGTGCGCCAGGCACTCGCCGTACTGGGTGCCGAGGCGGCCGGTGCGCCCGGGCGGGCCGGGGTGCCCGCGGCGGTCGCGGTGGAACTGGTGCACGTCTTCTCGCTGCTCCACGACGACATCATGGACGGCGACCCGGCCCGGCGGGGCCGGCCCACGGTGTGGAAGGCGTACGGCACCGGCCCGGCCGTGCTCGCGGGTGACGCCCTGTTCGCGCTGGCCGTCGAGACCCTGGCCGGCGCCGGCTCCGACGCCGTACGGCTCCTGTCCGCCGCACTGTCCGACCTGGTGCGGGGGCAGGCGGACGACCTCCTGTTCGCCACCCGCCCCTGGACCGGGCCGGAGCGGGTGCGGCCGGAGGAGTACCGGGCCATGGCCGAGCACAAGACCGGGGCGCTGCTGGGCTGCGCGGCGGCACTGGGCGCCACTCTCGGCGGGGCGCCCCCCGCCACGGTGGCCGCCCTGGACCGGGCCGGGCGGCATCTGGGGGTCGCGTTCCAGATCGTCGACGACGTCCTGGGCATCTGGGGCGATCCTCTGGTCACGGGCAAGCCGGTGCACGGCGATCTGCGGGAGCGGAAGAAGACCTTCCCGGTACTGGCCGCGCTCGACTCACCGACATCTGCGGCGGCACGTCTGGTGCGGCTCCTGGAGTCGGACGGGCCCCCGCAGGAGATGGCGGACCTGGTCGAGGAGTGCGGGGGCCGGTCGGCGGCGCTCGCCGAGGCCCACCGTCGTATGGCCTTGGCGGAGACGGCGTACGAGCTGCGGCCTTTGCTGGACTACCTGCTGCGGCGTGATCTCTGATGCCGAGTTGACCGGCGCCGGCCGTCGGGACAGGGTTCGAGAAGAGCTCTCCCCGCCGGAAGGAACCGTCTTGATCGGGATCACGGACATCGAGCAGCAGGCCGGGCTGATCGCCGGCCATGTCGTCCGCACGCCGACCCTGCCCAGCCCCGGTCTGTCCGCGCTGCTCGGTGCTCCCGTCACCGTCAAGCTCGAACTGCTCCAGCGCACCGGCTCGTTCAAGGCGCGTGGGGCGACGGCCAAGCTGCTGTCGCTGAGTCAGGCGGAGCGGGCGGCCGGGGTCGTGGCGGTCAGCGGCGGCAACCACGGGATCGCCCTCGCCCACATGGCGGCGGCGCTCGACGTCAAGGCGACGGTGGTCATGCCGCGTTCGGCGCCCGCCCGGTCGGTGGAGATCGTGGCGGCGGCCGGGGCGTCGCTGCGGCTGACGGACGACATGGACGGTGCGTTCTCGCTCGTGAACCGGCTGCGGGACGAGGGGCTGACACTGGTCCACCCCTTCGACGACCCCCTGGTGATCGCGGGGCAGGGGACCGTCGGGCTGGAACTCGCCGACGACGCGGGCGACCTCACCGACGTCCTCGTCAGCGTCGGGGGCGGCGGCCTGATCGCCGGAGTCGCGGCGGCGCTGCGGGCACGACGTCCGGGTGTCAGGGTCTGGGGTGTGGAGACCGAGGGCGCCGAGGCCATGTCCCGGGCGCTCGCCGCGGGCGGGCCGGTGCCGGTCGTGCTGTCCTCCCTCGTGTCCACGCTGAGCGCCCCGTCCGTCTCGCAGCTGACGTACGACCATGTGGCCGCTCTGGTCACCGAGGTCCTCGTGGTCCCGGACCGGGAGGCCGTGCAGGGCTGTCTCGACCTCGCCGACCACGCCAAGGTGTGGGGCGAGCCGGCGGCCGGATGTCTTCTGCCCGCCGCCCGGCGGGTGCTGGAGCGCGTCGGCGACGACTGCCGGTTGGGCCTCGTGGTGTGCGGCGGCAACGCGACCACCGCCGATGTCATGGCCTGGGCCGGGCGGTTCGGGCTGCGGTGAGAGAAGTGCTCGACTGCGTTCGCTCTACTGACTTGTAAGTCAGAAAGCGAGCAACCAGAAAGCGGATTCCATCGGTTGACGATTTGATTGAACGGACCCCGCCGCACCCGCCGTACCTCTGTGAAAGGTGAGAGCCAGGGGTTCAGCGAGGGATGACCATGGTCAAGGCGCACGTCTCCACACACGAGTTGGTCGCAGGACGGTACCGGCCCCTGGACATCCTGCACCGCGAGACGAACCGGACCTGCTGGTACGGCGAGGACGTCTCGACCGAACGCCCCTGTCTGCTCACCGAGATCGGTCTGCCGGCCGGCACCGACGAGGAGACCTCGCTGCGCACCGCCGCGGGAGTCGTCCGGATGTCCAAGACCATGCGGGTGCTCTCCCCCGGCCGGATCGCCGCGGTCGTGGACGCCGTGACGCAGGAGGACACCCTGTGGACCGTCACCGAGCCGGTCGACGGCATCCCGCTGGGCGAACTCCTCGGCCGCCAGGGGACGTTCGACCACGTGCGGGCGGCGCGCATCGGCCTGGAGCTGCTGGAGGTGCTGGAGGCGGCGCACGGCGAGGGCATCACGCACGGTGAACTCAGCCCGGGCCAGGTGTTCGTGCACCACCAGGGCTCCGTCGTCGTCACCGGCTGGGGCCTGGCCGGCGCGACCCTCGCCCCCCGGCTCTCGGCACCGTCGTACGCCTCCCCCGAACAGGCCCGTGACGAGCGCATCGGGCCGGCCGCCGACCTGTGGGCGCTCGGCGCGATCCTCTACACGCTGGTCGAGGGACGTCCGCCCTTCCGTGACCGCGACCGGCCCGCGGCCACCCTGAAGGGGGTCGACCGGCTGCCGCTGCGGGCGCCGGTGCGCGCCGGGCCCCTCACCCAGACCGTGCAGGGGCTGCTGCGCAAGGACTCCCGGGAGCGGCTGAGCCGCACGGCCGTGCGGGGCGCCCTCCTCCGGGTTCTCGACGAAGATCCCGACTCGGTCCCGCCGGAGGAATCCAGGTCCCGGCTGCGCGTCCTGCACGGCGTGGCCCCGGGCCGCGGCAGCCGGTTCCTGATCGCGGGGACCGCCCTGGCCGTCGTCACGGTGGCCGCCGCCGTCCTCACGGTCACCAAGGCGCTGCCCGGCGGCGACGGTGCGACGACGGGTGAGGCGCCCGCCCCGTCCGCGTCGGCCTCCGCCTCCGCTCCCGCCCCACCGCCTCCGGCCCCCTCCCCGTCGGTCACCGCACCCGGCAGCCGCACCGACGAGAGCGTCGAACCGCCCGCGACGCTCACACCCACGCCCACGCCGAGCCGAACGGCCTCTCCCACCGCGGGCACGGGGCTGCCGTCCGGATACAGCGAGTACCACTCCCCCGAAGGCTTCTCCGTCGCCCTGCCCAAGGGATGGAAGCCGCTGGAGACCCAACGCCAGGGTGACCTGGCGTACCGCGTCACCTTCGGCGCCTCCGGTGACCCGCGCACGCTCGCCATCACCTACAGCAAGGCCGTCGGCACGGACGCCGTGGCCGTGTGGCGCGACGACGTGGAACCGGGCCTGGAGGACAACCCCGGCTACGAGCGCCTCGGTGACATCCGCGCCACGACCTACCAGGGCCGCGAGGCCGCCGACATGCAGTGGATCGAGGACGTCGACGGCACCCGGGTGCGCACCTTCGGCCGCGGCTTCCTCATCGGCGAGGGCCGCGGCTACTCACTGCGCTGGACGACCCCGGCGGCCGACTGGAACGACGACACCAACCAGATGGCCCTGGACACCTTCCTGAGCACCCTCCACGTCCCCTCAGACTGAGCGCGGCGCCCGCATCCGCCGCAGCGGTCCCACGTGCAGGGGCTGGGTGCGCCAGCGCGCGTTGAACGTCCGGTCCCCGAGCGAGCACGTCACCAGCAGGTGGTGCGGTGTCTCCAGGAAAGCCACGTCGACGGCGAGGGTCTCCGCGTCGGTCCAGCCGCCGCTCACCGCGACGGGCACCGGCTCATCGGCCACCGTCCAGCCGGCCTCCCCGGTTCCGAGCCCCAGTTCCAGCCGGTCGCCGTCGTCGACCAGCGTCACGCGGCCCCCCGGGTCCACCTCGACCGCGCTCAGGGACGGCTGGTCGGCGCAGGCACCGCCGTAGGGAGTGAAGGCGGTGTTCCAGTCCTCCGCCCGGTCCGCGGGGGTCGCCTTGCCCTCGGCGGGCGGCAGCGCGAGCCGTGTCAGACGGTCGGCCAGAGCCGCGTCCGCCGCCTCACGGCCGGGCAGCGGGTCGGCCCCGAACGCGGGGAGCAGATGCTCCCAGGCCAGGTCCAGCACCTTCTGCATGTCCAGGGTCTCCGAGGTGATCGCGAGCACCGCGTCCTGTTCGGGCAGCACCACGCAGAACTGCCCGTACGCCCCGTCCCCGCGGTAACCGTGCCGCGAGATCCAGAACTGGAAGCCGTAGCCCTGCTCCCAGTCCGACCAGCCGTCCACCGGCGGTGCCTCGTGCGCGATCTGGACGCGCGTCGCCTCGGTCACCCACGACTCGGGCAGCAGCCGCTCGCCCTCCCACGCCCCGCGCCGCAGATACAGCTGGCCGAACCGGGCGACGGCGTCGGTGGTGGCGTGCAGCCCGCTGAAGCCGAGTTCGCGGCCGCTGCGGTCGGGGATCCAGGCCGCCTCGCCGATACCGAGCGGGTCGAACAGCCGGGGCCGCAGGTACTCGGTGAGCTTCTCGCCCGTGACGCGCTGGACGATCGCGGCGAGGGTGTAGGTGGCGGGCTGGTTGTAGGCGAAGACGGTGCCCGGGTCCCGGTCGGGCGGCACCAGCAGGAAGCCCCGGACGAGCTCGTCGCGGTCCTGGGCGCGTGCCCGGTCCAGTGTCTCCTCGAGATGGCCGCTGGCCATAGACGCCACATGCCGTACGAGCATCGCGCGGCTGCGCGGGTCGGTGACATCGGCCTCGAACTCCGGGAAGTACGAGATCACCGGGTCGTCCAGCCGGATCAGCCCCTCGGCGAGGGCGAACCCGGCGGCCGTGGCCGTGAAGCTCTTGCTGAGCGAGTAGAGGAGATGGGGCCGGTCCGGAGCGTACGGCGCCCACCAGCCCGAGGCCACGACATGGCCGTGGCGCAGCAGCATCAGGCTGTGCGGCTCGAGGTGCGGTTCGGCTTCGAGGGCATCGAGGAAGGCCTGTATGCCGGCGGCGTCGACGCCCTGGGCCGCGGGGGTGCTCGTGGGCAGGGAACTCATACGCGCATCCTGCCTCGTCCACCGGCCTTGATCGAGAGGGCCTGGGAAGCCCGTTTTCCCCTCCGGTCACCGGGGACTCGGCACCCATGGTGCAAATCGGATACACGATGATGACCGAGCAGGCCGGCCCGCGAGAGCTCGTCGGCCATGTGGTGCGGGCCGAGGAGGCCGGCTACGACTTCTCGGTGACCTCGGACCACTACTTCCCGTGGCTGCGGTCGCAGGGTCACTCGCCGTACGCGTGGAGCGTGCTCGGGGCGGCCGCCCAGGCGACCTCCCGCATTCCGCTGATGACGTACGTGACCTGTCCTTCCTTCCGCTACCACCCGGCGGTGGTGGCGCAGAAGGCGGCGACGATGCAGCTGCTCTCACAGGGCCGGTTCCGGCTGGGGCTCGGCTCCGGCGAGAACCTCAACGAGCATGTGGTGGGCGGCGGCTGGCCCTCGGCGGACGTACGGCACGAGATGCTCGAAGAGGCGGTGGAGATCATCCGCGCGCTGTTCCGGGGCGGCCATGTGAACCACCGCGGCAACCACTTCGACGTGGAGTCGGCCCGGCTGTGGGACCTGCCGGACGAGCCGCCGCAGATCGGCCTGGCCGTCTCCGGCGAACAGTCCTGCGAACTGGCCGGCCGCCTCGCCGACCTGGTCATCGCCACGGAGCCCAAGGCGGGCCTGCTCGACGCGTTCGACCGGCACGGTGGCGAGGGCAGGCCGCGCGTGGGGCAACTGCCCGTCTGCTACGACCCCGACCGGGACACGGCGATCAAGCGGGCGCACTCCCAGTTCCGCTGGTTCGGCAGCGGCTGGAAGGTCAACTCCGAGCTCCCGCACCCGGATGCCTTCGAGGCGGCCACCCAGTTCGTCACGCCCGACGATGTCGCCGAGTCGATTCCCTGCGGCGACGACCCGGACGACTTCGTCGAGGCCGTACGGCCGTACGCGGAGGCGGGTTTCACCGAGATCGCCCTGGTGCAGATCGGCGGGGACTCGCAACCGGAGTTCCTGGACTGGTCGGCGAAGACGCTGCTGCCCGCGCTGCGCGACGCGTTCGCCTGAGCGGGCCGACCTCCCCGGCGGCACCCGAGGGTGCAATAGGCTTCCGACCCGCACATCGTGCGGTCCGAACGAGCCTGCCCAGGAGAAGCACCCGTGACCCTAGCGATCGACCCGTCCGACACGTCCTCCGAGGCCTCGGTCGAGACGTCCGGCGCGCCCTTGTCCGACCTCGTCGCGCGGGACGCCCGAGAGTTCGGTGTCTACGCGCGGACCGGCGGATGGGCCTTCGGCCTGATGGTGGCGCGCAGCGTGCGGCCCGGCGGCCAGAGCGCGGACGAGACGCCGAAGGTGTCCGCGAAGGAGTTCGCCCAGCTCGCCGGCTGCTCGCCCGAGCGCGTCATGCGCTACTACAAGGCCTGGGACCGGGCCGCCGACGACGGCATGGTCCCGCACTTCGAGGCGCTGGCGCCGGGCCAGGAGGTGGAACTGCCGGACGCGGACGTGTGGCTCGACTACTACGTCTCCCGCAACAGCGCCGGCTCCGAGCGCGGCACCGCCATCGCCGAGGCCGCCGAGGCCGAGGGCATCCGGCCCACCAAGGCCCTGGAGGTCGCCGAGAACCCGACCGCACTGCGCGCCGCCATCCTCGCCGACCCCTCCACCGCCCGGGCCGCGCGCAGCGCACTCCTCGACCGGATCAAGGAGGACCCGGACCTCCAGGCCTCGCTGGCCCGGGACGTGGTGCGCACGGACGACCTGAAGAAGGCCGTGGCCACCGAGAGCCGAGCGGCCGACCGGATCGGCTACGTCCGCCAGATCGCCGAGTCCGGTCAGGTCAGGACCCCGGCCGGGCAGACCATCGACGCACCCGTCGACCTGCGCCAGGAGGCCGAGCGGCACCTGTCCCTCCTCGAGGAACTGGAGGAGGACGAGGACACCGGCGAGTGGGCGGCCGAGGCCTTCGACACCATGAAGTCCCTGGTCGCCGAGGCCGTGGAGGCCGACCCCGAACTCCGGGTCCAGGAACGGCGTACGAGGTTCTACAACAGCCTCCAGAAGGCCACCAAGGTGTTCGAGGAGCTGACCTTCGACGACGCCCAGGACTTCTACGAGGACGACATGGTCCAGCAACTGGAGGAACTCCAGCAGGCCATCGCCTCGTGCATCACCGCCCTGCGCACCGCGAAGGGGAATCACCCGGACGGCTGAGCATCTTGGGCGTGTGAGGGGTACTAGAGGGCGACACGTCGCTCTTCCCGGAGGCCTTCAGGTGAACTCCTTCGTCCCCAGAACCGCGCACAAGACTCTGGTCGTGCAACTGCAGGCGGGCGGCACGGGCCGGTGCCCCGTGCTCGCCCACCTGGGCTACGACGCGGCGGACCCGTTCGCCGTCACCGCAGTGTTCAGCCATGACGGCCGGGTGCTGGCGCGGTGGCGGCTGGACCGGGAGATGCTCGCCGAGGGCCTGCGCGGTCCGGTCGGAATCGGGGACGTACGGCTCAGCCCCGTCTCGACCGGCGTCTGGGAGGAGCTCCGCATGGAGTTCTACGGCGACGCCCGCGCCGACGGGGGCCGCCAGCACGCCGTGGTCTTCGCCTGGGCCCCGGCGCTGGCGTCCTTCCTGCGCGAGACCCGCGAGATCGTGCCGCCGGGCCAGGAGGAGGTCCGCGTGGACGACTTCCTGGCCTCGGTCATCGCGGGAGGCTGAGCCCGAGCAGGACGGGCCTGATGCGCACGCGGGCTGAGTAGCCGTACTCATGCCGGCGTCGGCCCCCTGCCCCGACGATGAGGGCTCCGACGACAAGGAGCACCTCATGACCGCTGTGCGACGGCCCCTGCCGGTCCTGCTCGCCTGGGCCGTGCTCGCCGCGCTCGCCCTGTCGGCCTGGGGCCCGCGCGACCGCACCACCTGGTTCCTGGAGACCGTCTGGGTCCTGGTGGGCCTGCCGCTGATCGTGCTGACGTGGCGCCGTTTCCCGCTGACCGGCCTGCTGTGCTGTCTGCTGGCGGTCCACGCGCTCGTGCTGATCGTGGGCGGCCACTACACGTACGCCGAGGTCCCGCTCGGCGACTGGGTGCGGGACACCTTCGGGCTCGACCGCAATCCGTACGACCGTTTCGGCCATCTCATGCAGGGCTTCGTGCCGGCGGTCCTGGTGCGGGAACTGCTCTGCCGCACCTCACCGCTGCGGGGCAGCCGCTGGCTGGCGCCGCTGACGGTGTGCGCGTGTCTGGCCTTCAGCGCCGTCTTCGAGATGCTGGAGTGGGCGGCCGCGGTGACCGGGGGTCAGGCGGCGGACGCCTTCCTGGCCACGCAGGGCGATGTGTGGGACACCCAGTGGGACATGTTCTGCGCGCTGATCGGCGCCACGGTGTCCGTGCTGTCGCTGAGCCGCCTGCACGACCGGCAGTTGGACGGGCTGCGCGTCACTCCGTCGTATAGCGGCGCCGGGTCCACAGGGGCAGTGCGAACCAGCACAGCAGGTACCAGGCCACGACTCCCGTGACGAGCCAGGGCACCCAGGAGTCGTGGGTCGCGACCCGCAGGATCAGCAGCAGGGCGGCCGTCATCGTCGTGAGCAGGAGAACCAGCCCCACGAAGGTCAGCCGGGAGGCGATCCGCACGGCCTGGGGTTTGATGCGCCGCCCCGAGACGAGGCGGTGCAGGGAGACCGGCCCGATGAGGGCTCCGGTGGCGCAGGAGCCGAGGACGACCGTCACGATGTAGATGACCTGGTCGGTGTGGGCGAGGTCGTCGTACTTGGGTGTGAACACCACGGTGAGCAGGAAGCCGAACAGGATCTGGACACCTGTCTGCGCGACGCGTATCTCCTGGATGAGTTCGCCCCACATGCGGTCCGCGCGCTCGTCCTCGGTCTCGTCGCGGCCCGTCCGTCTCACCGTGTCGACCATGCGCTACGGGTATCCGGTGGCTGATCGTTCAAACAGCGCGGCTCCGGGAGCGGTGAGAAGCCGCCTCCCGGAGCCGGGCGTGGGTCACCAGCGGTTCTCGACCTGGTCCTTGATCCGGCGGTCGTAGAGGTCGCGGACGGCCGCGAGGGTCTCGTCGGACAGCGGCGGCAGCTTGGCGGCGGCCGCGTTGGCGCGGGCCTGCTCGGGCGAGCGGGCGCCGGGGATGACGGTGGTGACGCCCGGCTGCTCGATGATCCACCGCAGGGCGAGCTGAGCCGGGGTGTAACCCTCGGGGGCGAGCGCGGAGAACTCGGCGGCGGCCTCGACACCGGTCGTGTAGTCCACGCCGGAGAAGGTCTCGCCGACGTCGAAGGCCTCGCCGTGCCGGTTGTAGGCGCGGTGGTCGTTCTCCGGGAAGACCGTGTCCTTGGTGTACTTGCCGGACAGCAGGCCCGAGGCCAGCGGGACCCGGGCGATGATCCCGACGCCCGCCTCCCGCGCGGCGGGGAGCACCTCGCGCAGCGGCTTCATGCGGAAGGCGTTGAGGATGATCTGCACACTCGCCACACCCGGCCGGGCGATCGCCGTCAGCGCCTCCTCGCAGGTCTCGACGCTGACGCCGTACTGGGCGATGCGCTCCTCCTCGACCAGGGTGTCGAGGGCGTCGAACACCTCGTCGGTGGAGTAGACGGGCGTCGGCGGGCAGTGCAGCTGGACCAGGTCGATGCGGTCGACGCCGAGATTGCGGCGCGAACGGTCGTTCCAGGCACGGAAGTTGTCGAGGACGTAGTTCTCCGGGATCTGGTCGAGCCGGCGGCCCATCTTCGTCGCGACCAGCACGTGCAGGTCGGGCCGGCCGCTCAGGAAGGTGGCGATGGTCTGCTCGCTGCGTCCGTCGCCGTACACGTCCGCCGTGTCGAAGAAGGTGACCCCCGACTCGGCCGCCGCCTCCAGCACCGAGACGGCTTCCTTGTCGTCGACGTCTCCCCAGTCGGCCCCCAACTGCCAGGTGCCGAGTCCGACCACGGATGCGTGCTGCTGCGACCTGCCGAATGTGCGTTCGTCCATGGCGTCAGTCTGTCATCCGTCGCCGACCTGCGCGGAACGGGCCGCTCCGGGCTGACGTCGGTGAATTATTCACTCACATGGGTGACACGCTTCGACGTAAGGCATGCACGTGTCAATCAGCGCCTAGCGTGATCCCGTGACTGATCGTTCAGTGAGCAACCACCCGCAGGACGACTCGTCCTGGTCCCGTCGCGGCTTCCTTCTCAGCGCCGCGGCCCTGGCCGCCGTACCGATTCTGCTGCCGGCGGACCCGGCGGCCGCGGCCGAAGAACTGCCCGATTTCCCGGCGGGCGTGGCCCTGCACCGTTCGGCGTACCGGAACTGGGTCGGCGAGATCACCGCCGACGGGCTGTGGGCCTGTGCCCCGACCGGCCCGGACCAGGTGACCCAGGTCGTCAACTGGGCCTGGCAGCACGGCTGGCGGGTGCGTGCCCGGGGCTCCTCGCACGGCTGGTCGCCCCTCACCGTCACGGAGGGCACGGCGTCGGACGCGCCCGTCCTCCTCGTCGACACCGCCTCCCACCTCACCGGCCTGTCCCTGGACTCCGCCTCCGCCGTGCGGGCCGGCACCGGCGTCACGCTGGAGGCGCTGCTCACCTATCTGGAGGAGCACGGGCTCGGGGTCACCGCCGCGCCCGCCCCCGGCGACCTCACCCTGGGCGGCGCACTGGCGGTCGACGCGCACGGCACCGCCGTTCCGGCCGACGGAGAGCAGCGGCTGCCGGGACAGACGTACGGCTCGCTCAGCAACCGCATCCTGTCGTTGACGGCGGTGGTGTGGGACGAGGACAGCGGGGCGTACGTCCTGCGTGAGTTCAGCCGTGCCGAGGCCGACAGTGCCGCCCTGCTCACCCATCTCGGGCGGGCCTTCGTCACCGAAGTCGTGCTGCGGGTCGGCGCCAACAGCAATCTGCGGTGTGTCAGCCGGGTCGACATTCCGGCGGCCGAGCTCTTCGCGGCGCCCGGCGGCGACGGGCGGACCTTCGCGAGCTTCCTGGAGCAGGCCGGACGGGTCGAGGCGATCTGGTTCGCCTACACGGAGTTCCCGTGGCTGAAGGTGTGGAGCGTGGCGCCGACCAGGCCGCTGACCTCGCGGCGCGTGACCTCGCCGTACAACTATCCCTTCTCCGACAACGTTCCGACCCTGGTGGCGGATCTGGCCGGGCGGATGGTGTCGGACGCGGCCTGGTATCTGGCGCCGGTGCTCGGGAACGCGCAGCTCGACGTGGCGACGGTGGGGCTCACCGCGACGCTGTCGGCGGACATCTGGGGGCCGTCCAAGAACACGATGCTCTACATCAAGCCGACGACGCTCAGGGTGACCGCGAACGGGTACGCGGTCCTCACGAGCCGGGACCAAGTGCAGCGGGTCGTCTCGCAGTTCACGGACTTCTACCGGGAGCGGCTCACCGCGTACACGGCGCAGGGGCGGTTCCCGGTCAACGGAACGGTGGAGATCAGGGTGACCGGCCTCGATGATCCGGCCGAGGCCGAGCTGCAGGGGGCACGGGCTCCGCTGCTGTCGGCGTTGCGGGCGGATCAGGAGCATCCCGAACGGGACACGGCGGTGTGGCTGGACATCCTCACGCTGCCGGGGACGCCGTACGCGGAGGCCTTCCTGCGGGAGATCGAGCAGTTCCTCCTCGATGGCTACGACGGGACTCGCGTCGAGTGGTCCAAGGGGTGGGCCTACACGGACGACGCCGTGTGGGAGGACGAGGAGGTACTGGGGACGGCCATTCCCGGATCGTTCGGTGAGGCGGTGTGGGGCCAGGCCGCGGGGGTGCTGGACCGGCTCGATCCGCACGGGGTGTTCGGCAACGCCTTCCTGGACCGGCTGTTCCGTTAGGGCGTCAAGTGGGCCTGCACCGTGGGGGCGTACCGCTCCACCACGTCCTCCACGGCACTCGCCCTCAGCTCGGTGCCCCGTGCGATGCCGTACATCACGCCCAGGCCCAGGAGGGTGCCCACCGCCAGTTCGGCGCGCAGGCCGGCGTCGGGGCCGGGCAGGCGTGCCGCGAGGCGTTCGACCACCTGGGAGCGGAAGTTGACGCGCAGGATGTCACCGTGTTCGCCCTGGACGGGGGCGAAGGCGATCCGGAGCAGGGGGTCGGCGCCTCGTTCGATCTGGCCGGTGAGGACATGGCGGACCATGTGACGGCCCAGTTCGTCCAGGGGTGCGTCGAGCAGGGCCGTCGCGTCGGACTCGAAGGACATGACGCGGGCGAAGAGGGCGTCCTTGTTGCCGAAGTACTTCACGATCAACGGCGGGCTGACTCCGGCGCGTTCGGCGACCGCCTTGAGGGTGATGTCGGCGTGGGGGGTGCGGGCCAGGAGATAGCGGGCCGCCCTGAGGATGGCGGCCTTGGTCGCCTCGGCGTCCCGGCGGGCGGTCGTGGTGGTGGTGGTGGTGGGGGGCGGTGTGCTCACGGCACTCATGCTCCCTCCATCGCCTCCTCCCGCGCGCCCCGGGTGCGGCCCTTGGCCCGGCGGGTCCCCTCGGGGGCGGAGTCGCCGGGGATGGTCAGCGCCGCCGCGCACGCCGCGAGGGCTATCGCGCCCGCCATGGCGAAGGCCAGCAGGTAGCCGTGCAGGGTGGAGACGAGTACGCCGCCGACCAGGCTGGTGTGGTGGACCAGGACCGCTGCGACCGCCGCGCTGGAGGCGGCCTGGCCGACGGTGCGCATCAGGACGTTGACGCCGTTGGCGGAGGCCGTCTGCTCGGCCGGGACGGCGCGCAGGATCAGCGTGGGCAGCGCCGAGTAGGCGAGGGTGGTGCCGGTGGCCACCACGGTCGCGCCCAGGATGATCATCCACAGATCGCGGCTGTCCGCGATGCGTACCGCGTAGCCGCACGCGATGACCGCGGCGCCGAGGGCGAGCGTGATGCGCGGACCGCGGGAGGCGGAGATCCGGGCCGAGAGCGGTGAGAACAGGAGCATGGTGACTCCGCCCGGCAGCAGGCACAGGCCGGTGTCCACGATCGACAGACCGAGTCCGTAGCCGGTGGCCTTCGGCGCCTGCACCAGCTGGGCCGTGACCAGGGAGTTGGCGTAGAACGCGAAGCCGGTGAGCAGGGCGGCCACGTGCGACAGGCCGACCCGCGGCCGGGTGACGAGCCGCAGGTCGACCAGGGGCTGGTCGGTGCGCAGTTGGCGCCACCACCACAGGGCCAGGACGGCGACGGACACCAGGAACAGGCCCAGGACCCGGGGGCTGCCCCAGCCCCACTGCCCGCCCTGGGACACCCCGAGCAGCAGGCTCACCAGGCCCACGGCCAGTCCCAGGGCGCCCTGCACGTCGAAGCGGCCCGGCTGTCGTACCGGCGACTCGCGGACCGCCCACGCCACGGCCGTGACCCCCAGGGCGCCGAGGGCGCTGGTCATCCAGAACATGGTGTGCCAGTCGGCGTACTGGACGACCATCGCGGCCAGCGGCAGACCGAGCGCGGCGCCGATGCCGACCGTGGAGCTCATCATCGCGACGGCGGAACCCCGGCGCTCCGGCGGCAGTTCGTCGCGCAGGATGCTGATCGACAGCGGCACCACTGAGGCGGCGGCACCCTGCAGGGCGCGAGCCGTGATGAGCACGGTGATGTCGGACGAGAGTGCGCACATCACCGAGCCGAGCGTCATCAGGGCGAGGGCGCCGGTGAGGACCCGCCGCTTGCCGTACATGTCACCGGCACGGCCGAGCACCGGAGTGAGGACCGCACCGGCGAGCAGGGTCGCCGTGACCATCCAGGAGACGGCGCCGGGCGAGGAGTGGGTCAGCCGGGGCAGGTCCGGCAGCAGCGGGACGACCACGGTCTGCATGACGGCCATGAGCGTGCCGCACATCGCCAGCACCGGGACGGTGAGCCGGGTCCGCAGGCTTGCTCCGCGCGGCGGGGATATCGGGCCCTGCTGGTCCATCGGCGCTCCGGACTCGATACGGAAAGCTGGGTGAATGACAATTCACTTTAGCGGTGAATCGTCATTCACCCAACACTTTCCGGGGCCACCGAGCTACTTGCGAGAAGCCAGCTCCCGTGCGTGCACGCTGCGCGCCACCTTCGGCCCGAGCCAGCGCTTGATCCTGCGCAGCGCCTCCAGCTGCCCGGCGGCCTTGTCGAGCCGGTAGTACAGCTGGGGCGGGACATACGGCAGCAGCGGCGAGTGGCGCTGGCCGAGCAGGGCGAACATCTGCTCCGGGGGCAGGCCGATGTAGCGCGGCAGGTTCTCGTACCACTGAGCGCTGTAGCGGGCCGCGCTCTGGATGGAGAGCAGTTCCGCCTTGCGCTGCCGCTCGTAGCGGACGAGGGCCTGCGGAAGCTCGGCGTCCCGGCGCAGGGCGTCGGCCAGGGCGATGGCGTCCTCCAGGGCGAGGGTGGTACCGGCGCCGATGGAGTAGTGGGTGGTGTGGGCGGCGTCGCCGAGGAGGACGAGGTTGTCGCGGTGCCAGGTGCGGTTGGTGAGGGTGCGGAAGCTGAGCCACTGGGCGCTGCCCGAGCCGGCGGAGCGGCCGATCAGGGGGTGGCCGTCGAGGACGTCGGCGAACAGCTTCTCCAGCAGGGCGAGTCCGTCGGCCTCGTTCGCACTGCCGAGGCCGAGGCCGGCCCAGGTCTCGGGCGCGCACTCGACGACGCAGGTGCTGCCTTCGGGGCTGAAGGGATAGCCGTAGCACCAGATCCAGCCGTGGTCGGTCTCGACGAAGGCGAAGGTGAAGGAGTCGAAGACCTTGCTGGTGCCGAGCCAGATGTAGCGGTTGCGGCCTTCCCGGGTCTCGGCGCCGAAGTGGTCGGCATGTCCGGTGCGCAGGGCGCTGCGCACGCCGTCGCCGGCCACGACGAGGTCGGCATCGGGGAGGTTGTCGCCGGTGACCTCGTGCTCGAACTCGAGCCGCACCCCCAGCGAGCGGGCCCGCTCGGCGAGGATCTCCAGCAGGCGGTGGCGGCCGATGCCGAAGCCCGGGTCGCTGTCGCGCCGGGTGACCAGGTCCCGTACCCGGGCCTCGCCCTCGTTCCAGGTGACCGAGGACTCCTCGATCGCGCGGGACGACTCTGGGTCGCGGGCGTGCAGTTTGTCGAGCAGTCCGCGCCAGTAGGTGACGCCCCAGCCGTAGGTCGAGCCCTCCGGGTTGCGCTCGTGGACAGTGATGTCGTGGGACGGGTCCTGCCGCTTCAGCAGGATCGAGAGATACAGGCCGGCGGGCCCGCCGCCGACGCAGGCGACCTTCACACACACCCCTAGTAATTACTCAAAGCGGTCGATTGGCAACGCAGAGTAGCAGCCCGGCGATGCGCGACCTCCGATTCGGATCGCGTCACTTTCCGCACGTGAGGCGGGCCCGGGCCGCGCTCGCTCGGCGAGGACGATGGGCATGCTGAGTCCGTCGACTCCGGGAGGCCGTGACGGCCGACGGGAGGGAGCTGCACCTGAGGCGCAACGCCGATGGCAGCTGGATCGGCATCGTCAGCCACCACGCCCCGGCACCCGCGCCGCCGCACGGCCGCCGTGGACGAGCTCCAGGGCGCACAGCAACTGCCGTTCCCCGCGGACCCGCTGGACCACACCCGCCACTACACCTACGACAGCGCATGACGATCGTCTCGTCCGGTTTGCCCCGCAGGTCGTGCGGTACCCGCGCCGTACACACCGAGAAGACCAAGGAGGGATTCACCCGTGTCGCAGGTCGAGGAATCCATCGAGGTCGGCGTGCCGGTGCACACCGCCTACAACCAGTGGACGCAGTTCGAGACCTTCCCCGAGTTCATGAGCGGGGTCGAGCGGATCGAACAGCGCACCGACACGCTCACGCACTGGGTGACCAACGTCAACGGGGTGCACAGGGAGTTCGACGCGGAGATCACCGAGCAGATCCCGGACGAGCGGGTCGCGTGGACCACCATCGCCGGCGAGGCCAAGCAGGCGGGTGCGGTGACCTTCCACCGCCTCGACGACGCCCACACCAAGGTGATGCTCCAGATGGACTTCCATCCCGAGAGCATCACCGAGAAGGTCGGCGACAAGCTCGGGTTCGTGAAGCGGCAGACCAAGGGCGACCTGGAGCGCTTCAAGACGTTCATCGAGGAGCGTGGTCAGGAGACCGGAGAGTGGCGCGGGGCGGTCGTCTGACCGCCGCGCTGCGACCGGCCGCTAACCGGCCGCTTCCGTACGGCACTCCGGGTGCCCCCAGCCCTGTGCGTTCTTCGCGATGGGTTCGCCCGCCGCATAGGAACGTCCGCACAGACACCGGCCGGGGAACTTGGCCTTGATCGTACGAGAAGACGAACCGCCGCTCCGCTTGGGCGACTTGGCCCGGGCGGGGCGGTCGGCTTTCGGGGTGTCCGGCGACGGCGGCGGCTGCGGAGAGCCGAGTTCGCTGCTCGCGGGCTCCTGGACGATCGCCGCCTGGCTGGCCGCGCGGTCGGCGAAGTCGTTCAGCGGGTCGCCGTCGACCTGGTGGGCGGGGACGTAACGGAACTCGACCGAACGGCCGTCGAGCAGTTCGTCGATCCGGACGACGAGGTCCTGGTTGGCGACCGGCTTGCCCGCGGAGGTCTTCCAGCCGTTGCGCTTCCACCCGGGCAGCCAGGTGGTGACGGCCTTCATGGCGTACTGCGAGTCCATCCGGATCTCGAGTGGCACATCCGGGTCGGTCGCCGCCAACAGCCGCTCCAGCGCGGTGAGTTCGGCGACGTTGTTGGTGGCCTTGCCGAGCGGCCCGGCCTCCCAGCGGTCCGGCGTCTCCGATTCGTCGGCGATGACCCAGGCCCAGGCCGCAGGTCCCGGATTTCCCTTCGAAGCGCCGTCGCACGCGGCCACCAGTCGTTCACGCATGCGCTCGATCATGCCATGAGCGGAGGGACGCCCCTTCACTCCACCGTGACCACCGTGGCCACGACCCTGCGGACCTCCCCGTCACCGGGTGTCGCCCCTTCCGTGTCGGCGAAGAGGAGATGCGCCGCCCCGATCAGCGCGGGGGCGATCAGTTCCACCTCGGCGTCGGCCGGGACGCGCCCCAGGTCGCGCTCCGCGGCGAGATAACCGGCCACCATCGCCGTGGCCTCCCGCAGCACCGGCACTCCCCCACCCCTCGCCTCGCGCAACCGGGCCCGCAGAGCGTCGCGAGCGATGACCAGGCCGACGATCCGCAGGGCGATCGTCCCGAAGAGCTCGGTCAGGACCGCGGTGAGGTTGTCGACGACGGCACCGGTCCCCGCCGACTCGCGCAGGGCCCGGGAGCGGTCCTCGATACGCCCGATGCGGTCCAGCACCAGCTCGGCGAGAAACGCGTCGAAGTCCTCGAAGTGGCGGTGCAGAACCCCTTTGGCGACCCCTGCCTCGGTGGTGACCGCCCGGCTGGTCAGCGCGTTCGCCCCGCCCCGCAGCAGGATCCGCTCGGCGGCGTCGAACAACTGCTCCCGCACATCGCGGATGGCGATCCCTGTCGGCACGGCCCACCTCCCTCTTTCTCGAACATCCTCCCTGATTCTTGTCGAGTGGGCATGCGCCCACTTAGAGTGGGCGCATGCCCACTCCAGCTGAGGAACAACAGCCGCACACCCAGCGCGCCATCGCCGAGTCGTACGGCTCGGACGCCGAGCGCTACGACCGGACCCGCCCCCGCTATCCCGACGCCCTGGTGGAGCGGATCGCCGCCGCGAGTCCCGGCCGGGACGTCCTGGACGTGGGCACGGGCACCGGTATCGCCGGGCTGGCGTTCCGGGCGTACGGCTGCCGGGTGCTCGGGGTGGAACCCGACGCCCGGATGGCGGCGTTCGCGCGCGACAAGGGACTCGACGTCGAGGTCGCCAAGTTCGAGGACTGGGATCCGGCGGGCCGCGACTTCGACGCGGTCGTGGCGGGGACCGTCTGGCACTGGGTCGACCCCGTCGCCGGTGCGGACCGGGCGGCCCGGGCGCTGCGGCCGGGCGGACGGCTGGCCCTCTTCTGGAACGCCTTCCAGCCCGCGAACGACGTGGCCGAGGCGTTCGCCGAGGCGTACACCCGGGCCGTGCCCGGCATGCCGATGGACTGGCGCCGGATGACCGGTCCGGACGCCTACGCGGGCGTCTGCGCCACGGCGGCCGACGGGATCCGGAAGGCGGCCGCCTTCGGTGAGCCGGAGGAGTGGCGCTTCGAGTGGGACCGGGTCTACACCCGCGAGGAGTGGCTGGACCAGGTACCCACCTTCGGCGGCCACGGGCAGTTGCCCGCCGAGCAGCTCGACGCCCTGCTCGGCGGTCTCGGCGACGCCGTCGACGCGCTGGGCGGGAGCTTCTCGATGCACTACACCGCCGTGGTGGTCACGGCGGTGCGCAGCGGCTAGGGCACGTCGGAGATCTGAGGCATGTCGCCCTGGGTCGTCGTCACGTCGATCACCGAGAAGCTCGCGCCCTGCGGATCACTGAGGGCGGCGAACCGGCCGAACGGGGAGTCCATGGGCCCGAAGCGCAGGATGCCGCCGAGCTTGGTGGCGCGGGCGACGGCGTCGTCGCAGTTGTCGACGCTGAAGTAGACGTTGATGTACGCCGGCACCTCGGGCGGGAAGTCGTCCGTCATCTTCATGCGACCGAGAACGGTGTGGTCGCCGAGGTTGAACATGCGGAAGTCGACGGCGTCGTCCTGCATCTGCCGGGCGCTGTAGCCGAAGACGGCCGGGAAGAACGCGTCGGACTTCTCGGGTTCACGGGTGTAGACCTCGGCCCAGCAGAACGCCCCCGTCTGCTCGGGCGGCGCCTCGAAGCCCTCGTGGGTGCCTGCCTGCCACACGCCGAAGACGACGCCACTCGGGTCGCGGGCCAGGCACATCGTGCCGAAGTCGCCGACCTGCATCGGTTCCATGAGCAGCTCGCCGCCGTTGTCACGGATCTTGCCGGCGGTGGCGGAGACGTCCGCGGACGCGAAGTACAGGCACCACTGCGAATGGCCCTCCTGACCGGGCATCGGCGGCACGACGGCGGCGACGGCCTTCCCGTCCGCGTAGGCCTGCGTGTAGTTGCCGAACTCCGACGACGCCTCGCCGAAGGTCCAGCCGAGGACGTCGCCGTAGAAGCTCTTGGCCCCCTCGACGTCGCTGAACATCGCGTCGGCCCAACAGGGGGTTCCCTCAGGTTGTACGGCCATGATCGCGGCCTTTCCCGAATCGGTGGTCGGTACGACTCCACACGCTAGTCACGGGTGCGTCCGACCGCGCGTCGAACGGACGATTCCGCTTCAGACTGGACAGAAAGGACACTCTCCGAGGACGGGAACTCCCATGACGATGCGGGCGTGGTCGGTGGCGGCTCCGGGACCGGTCGAGGAAGGCGGCCTCCGGTTCGTCGCACGGCCGGTCCCGGATCCGGGTGACGACGAACTTCTCGTGCATGTGCGCGCGTGCGGGGTGTGCCGCACCGATCTGCACGTCGCCGAGGGGGATCTGCCGGTGCACCGGCCGGGGGTGACGCCGGGGCACGAGGTCGTCGGGGTGGTGGCCGGGCTCGGAGCGGCGGTGCGCGGCTTCGAGGTCGGTGAGCGGGTGGGGGTGGCCTGGCTGCGGCGGACCGACGGGACGTGCGCGTACTGCGTGCGCGGGTCCGAGAACCTGTGCCCGGCCTCCCGGTACACGGGCTGGGACGCCGACGGCGGCTACGCGGAGTACACGGTGGTACCGGCCGCTTTCGCCTACCGGCTGCCCGGAGGGGTCGACGACGTGTCGCTCGCTCCCCTGCTGTGCGCGGGGATCATCGGCCACCGGGCGCTGCGGCGGGCCTCCCTTCCACCGGGCGGGCGCCTCGGGCTCTACGGCTTCGGCGGCAGCGCCCATCTGTGCGCACAGATGGCCCTGGCCGAGGGCGCCACCGTGCACGTCCTGACCCGTGGTGCTGCCGCTCGGACGCTGGCGCTGAAGCTGGGAGCCGCTTCGGCGCGGGACGCCTACGAGATGCCTCCCGAGCCGCTGGACAGCGCGATCCTCTTCGCGCCGGTGGGTGACCTGGTCCCCCTGGCACTGCGGGCCCTCGACCGGGGCGGGGTGCTGGCGATCGCCGGGATCCATCTCAGCGACGTGCCCGCGCTGCACTACGAGAGCGAGCTGTTCTACGAGAAGGAGGTGCGCAGCGTCACCTCCAACACCCGTGAGGACGGAAGGGAGTTCCTGGCCCTGGCCGCCCGGCACGGCGTGCGTGCGACCACGCACACGTATCCGCTGTCGGAGGCCGACCGGGCGCTGCGGGATCTGAAGGCGGGGCGCTTCGACGGGGCGGCCGTACTGGTGAACGACCTGTCCTGAGGAGCGCGGGGGCACTCATGATGCGCCGACTGCCTCACCTGCAAGGTTTACACCTTCCCGCCCGTGAAGCCGCCCCCTTCACGCCCTGATCAAGAGGCCGCTCCAGCTGTTTGGCTGGACCTCGCGCAAGGCCAGCCCGCTCACCTCCCAGGAGGGAATGTGTCCACACCGGACAGCGCCACCGGCCCCGCCGTCGACGAACCCGATCCCCCGTCCGAAGACCGGCTCACCAGCCTCAGCACCACGGCCGCCCGGCAACTCGCCACCACCACCAAGTCCGAACCCCAGATGCAGGCCATCAGCTCCCGCTGGCTACTGCGCATGCTGCCGTGGGTGGACGTGAAGGGCGGCACCTACCGGGTCAACCGGCGCCTCCAGCTCCGGGTGGGCCGGGGCCGGGTGCAGTTCGAGCAGAACGGCGCCGACGACATCCGGGTCATCCCCCAGACACTCACCGAACTCCCCACCCTGCGCGGCTACTCCGACACCGAGGTCCTCAAAGAGATCGCGACCCGCTTCCGGGTCCGGGAGATCCGGGCCGGCCAGGTCCTGGTCGAGGCCGGGCAGCCGGTCACCGAGGCCTACCTCGTCGTGCACGGCCGCTTCACCCGCTTCACCGAGGGCAAGTACGGCGAGGAGGAGATCGTCGGTGTCGTCACCGACGGCGCCCAGATGGGCGACGAGGCCATAGGGCAGCCCGATCCGCTGTGGCTGAGCTCGGTCCGGGCCGAGACCTCGGGCGTCGTGCTGGCCCTGCCCTGGTCGGTGGTCACCGAGTTCACCGAGCGGGTGCCGTCCCTCGCGGCCCATCTGGAGGCCTACGCGCGGCGGCAGAGCCTGCCGATGAACCGCAAGGGCGAGGCCGACGTCCCCGTCCAGGCGGGCCACGTGGGGGAGCCGACGATCAACGGCGGCTATGTCGACTACGAACTCGCCCCGCGTGAGTACGAGTTGTCGCTCACCCAGACCGTGCTGCGGGTCCACACCCGGGTGGCCGACCTCTACAACAACCCGATGGACCAGACCGAGCAGCAACTCCGGCTCACCATCGAGGAGATCCGCGAGCGCCAGGAGTGGGAGCTGGTCAACAACCGGGAGTTCGGGCTGCTGCACAACGCCGACCACGCCCAGCGCGTCAGCACCTTCACCGGACCGCCGACCCCCGACGACATGGACGAACTGCTCGCCATGCGCCGCAAGACCAAGCTGTTCCTCGCCCACCCGAAGGCCATCGCGGCGTTCTTCCGGCAGTGCAACCGGCGCGGTCTGGTGCCGGGCACGGCGAGCGTCGAGGGGCACGAGATCCCCGCCTGGCGGGGGGTGCCGATCTTCCCCTGCAACAAGATCCCGGTCAGCCCGCAGCACACCAGCAGCATCATCGCGCTGCGCACCGGGGAGGGCGACCAGGGTGCCATCGGGCTCTACCAGACCGGCATCCCCGAGGAGTACCAACCCGGCCTGAACGTACGGTTCATGGGCATCGACACCAACTCGATCATCCGCTACCTCGTCACCGCCTACTACTCGATGGCCATCCTCGTGCCCGACGCGGTCGGGATCCTGGAGAACGCTCAGATCGGCCGGACGGCCGAGTGACCGCGATGAGCACCCAGTCCTTGCCGGGCCCGCCCGACATCGCGAGCACCCTGCGCGCCGGCCGGCCCGGCGGGGCGATCCCCGGTCTGAGGTACCGGAAGGTCGCCCCCGCCGACCCGGTGAAGGCCGCGGAGATCGACCGCAGGCTGGAAGCCTGGGCCAGGCGCCTCGATCTGTTCCCCGAGGCGTGGAAGGGGGACTTCTCCGGGTTCCAGTTCGGCCGGGCCGTGGTGCTGCAACACCCGGAGGCGGCCGACCTCGAACGGCTCACGGTCGCCGGCGAGTTGCTGCTCGCCGAGAACGTCGTCGACTCCTGCTACTGCGAGGAGGACGAGGGCCGCGGCGGAGCGCGCCGGGGTCTCGGCGGCCGGCTGATCATGGCGCAGTCCGCCGTCGACCCCTACCACGGCATCCCCGAACTGGAGGAGGAGTGGCGCGAGGGCGTACGGGCCGACGGCCCGCTGCGCTCCTACCACTTCGCGCTGGGGGACTACGCCGTCCTCGCCACCCCGAGTCAGACCGACCGGTTCGTGCACGACATCGCCCGGCTGCATCTGGGCTACCTGGCCGAGGCGGCCTGGGCGGAGACCCGCTATGTGCCGCGGGTCTGGGAGTACCTGGTGATGCGGCAGTTCAACAACTTCCGTCCCTGTCTGTCGATCGTCGACGCGGTCGACGGCTACGAACTGCCCGAGGCGATCTACGCCCGTCCCGAGATCCAGCGGGTCACGGCACTGGCCTGCAACGCCACCACGATCGTCAACGACCTCTACTCCTTCACCAAGGAGCTGGCGAGCGACCCGACCCACCTCAATCTGCCGCAGGTCGTCGCCGCCAACGAGCGGTGCGGGCTCAAGGCCGCGTATCTGAGGTCGGTCGAGATCCACAACCGGATCATGGCGGCCTTCGACGAGGAGTCGGCCCTGCTCTCCGCCACCTCACCGCTCGTGGAGCGCTACACCCGGAGCCTGTCCGACTGGGTGGCCGGCAACCACGAGTGGCACGCCACCAACAGCCACCGCTATCACCTGCCCAACTACTGGTAAAGCGCGATCGCATGACAGGACGTCACACGTACCAGCACGAGGAGTCACCGTTGACCACCGCCCCCCACGCCGGCGCCCGGAGCATTCCGGTGCCGACCCAGTCGACGTACCAGACCCGAGTCGCGGACTACTGGAACGCCGAGGAGAACCCGGTCAACCTCGAACTCGGAAAGCTCGACGACCTCTACCACCACCACTACGGAATCGGAGAGGCCGACCGCTCCGTCCTCGAGGAACCCGATCCGGTACGGCGGCGGGAGCGGATCACCGCCGAACTGCACCGCCTCGAACACGCCCAGGCCGAACTCCTCGCCGCCCGGCTCGGCCCGCTCCGTCCCGAGGACCGTGTCTTCGACGCGGGGTGCGGGCGCGGCGGCGGCAGTGTCGTGGCGCATCTGCACCACGGCTGCCACGCAGACGGCGTCACCATCTCCGAGAAGCAGGCGGAGTTCGCCAACGCCCAGGCCCGCAAGCGGGGCATCGACGACCGGGTGCGCTACCACCACCGCAACATGCTCGACACCGGGCTGCCCTCCGGGGCCTACGCGGCCTCCTGGAACAACGAGTCGACCATGTACGTCGAGCTGGACCTGCTGTTCGCCGAGCACGCGCGGCTGCTGCGCCGCGGCGGACGCTATGTGGTGATCACCGGCTGCTACAACGACACCTACGGGCAGGCCTCCCGCGAGGTCTCGCTCATCAACGCCCACTACATCTGCGACATCCATCCCCGCTCGGCCTACTTCCGCGCCATGGCCCGCAACCGGCTGGTTCCGGTGCACGTGGAGGACCTCACCGAGGCGGCCCTGCCCTACTGGGAGTTGCGCAAGGAGGCCGACCATCTGGTCACGGGAATCGAGGACACCTTTATGACCGCCTACCGGAACGGCAGTTTCCAGTACCTGCTGATCGCTGCCGACCGCGTGTGAACGGGAGGACCGGGGCTGCGTCGCGAGCCCCGGTCCTCCCTTGCCACGCCGCGTGTCTTCCCCCTCGGGCCCGGCTGTGCTTGCCTGGGGAACCGTTTTTCGGCGACCGGGGCGGGAGTCGCACATGCGGACATCGTGGATCGTGGGGTTACTGACCGCAGTTCTGCTGCTCGGTGCCTGCAGCGACCCGTCGGACGGCCCGGAGGCGGCGCCACCGACCCCGGACGTCTCGCGTGCGGCCACCACGCATCAGCGCGCCCAGTCCTCCCCCAGTCCCTCCGCGGTCGCCGTGGTCGCCCCGCGGGTGCTGTATCTCGGCGACTCGCTCGCCATGGAGGCCCAGCGGGTCCTCGGGCAGGAGCTGCGCCGGGAGCTGCGGGCGACGTACACGAGCGCGCCGTACTCGGGGACCACACCCTGCGACTACCTGGAGGGCACCGGGAAGAAGTCGCTGGTGCCCGACCGGGACAAGGCGGCCGCGCTGGTCCGCGCGCTGCACCCGGACTTCGTGGTGCTGCAGTTCTGGGGCAACGCGTGGGACTACACGTGGTGCATGGACGGGATCAGCCACGCCGCCTCGCCGCAGAAGTACTTCAGCAGGTACCGGGCCGACCTTCGCCGGCTGACCGACCAGATCGCCGCGGCGGGCGGCGAGCGGCGGCCGCGGATCGTGTGGGTGGCACAGGGCCCGGACCCGATCACCCCCGACCGCGTCCGGCGCGTGAACGAGCTGTACGAGGAGCAGGCGGCCGCCTCGGGGGACGTCGTCGCCGACGCGGGCGCGACGGTGGCACCCGCCGGGTCCCGGTACACCTGGGTGCAGTACCTGCCGTGCACCTCCTACGAGCACGAGCATCCCGACTACTGCACCCAGCCGGACCGCGACCGCACGGCCCTGCACCTCGACAAGGACTATCTGCACTTCTGTCTGGCGCCCACGACGTCCACGCCCAGGCCCTGCCCGGCCCGCTCCCCCGGCATCCTGCGGATCGCCCGGGAGATCACGCGGGTGATCGGTTCGTCCTGAGACGGTTCGAGAGCGTTCGAGGAACGCTCACTCGCCCGCGTAGGCCTTGTCCAGGGCGGCGATGTCGAACTTGCTCATCGCCATGAACGCCTTCATCACACGGGCCGACTTCGCCGGGTCCGGGTCGGTGACCATGGCCTGCAGCCGGTCCGGAACCACCTGCCAGGACAGGCCGTACCTGTCCTTCAGCCAGCCGCAGGGGCCGGGCTCGCCACCGCCCTCGGTGAGCTTGGTCCAGTAGTAGTCGATCTCCTCCTGGTTCTCGCAGAAGATCATGAAGGAGACCGCCTCGGTGAACTTGAACTCGGGGCCGCCGTTCAGCGCGAGGAACCGGTGGCCGTTGGCCGTGAACTCGACGGTCAGCACGCTGCCGGCGGGCTGGGGCGCGCCCTCCGGATAGCGGGCGATCTCGCCGATGCTGGAGTTCTTGAAGACGGAGACGTAGTAGTGGGCGGCCTCCTCCGCCTGGCCGTCGAACCAGAGACAAGTGGTGAAACCGTCGGTGCTCATGCGTACCTCCTGGGTGGTGCGAACGTCCGTCATCTGTGTCGACCGATCCTCGCCGCGGAACTCATCGGTCGGGCAGTCGGTTAATCCAGGTGGCCGATACACCGGTGCGAACTAGCATCCGGGCATGACGTCTGCGCCCACTGAGCACCCGGACCTCGTCCGGCCCTTCCGACTCGACATTCCGCAGAGCGACCTGGACGACCTCCACGACCGGCTCGACCGCACCCGCTGGCCCGACGACCTCTCGGCCACCGGGTGGGCCTACGGGGTGCCGGCCGGCTATCTGCGTGAGCTCGCGCACCACTGGCGGCACTCCTACGACTGGCGCGCCGCCGAGACACGGCTGAACGAGTGGCCGCAGTTCACGACCGTCATCGACGGCACCACCGTGCACTTCGCCCACGTCCGCTCCCCCGAGCCGGACGCCACCCCGTTGGTCATCACGCACGGCTGGCCGGGCTCGATCGTCGAATTCCTGGACGTGGTGGGCCCGTTGACCGATCCGGAGGCCCACGGGGGCGACCGGGCCGACGCCTTCCATGTCGTCGTACCGAGCATTCCGGGTTTCGGGCTGTCCGGGCCGCCCGCCGACACGGGCTGGGAGGCGGGCCGGATCGCCGACGCGTGGGCCGAGCTGATGACACGGCTCGGCTACGAGCGGTTCGGCGCGCAGGGTGGGGACTGGGGCTCGGCGATCTCCCGGGAGCTGGGCCGCGCCCACCCCCGGCGGGTCATCGGCGTTCACCTCAACCTGCTGCCGGGCGCGCAGGCGACGCACGAACCGACCGAGGAGGAACTCGCTCCCCTCGCGGCCGAGCAACGGGAGCGCGCGCTGGAGTCCTGGCGCCGGTGGAGCGCCTGGTCGGGCGAGGGCACCGGGTACGCCGTGCTGCACTCCACCCGGCCGCAGACCCTCGCCTACGCGCTCACCGACTCGCCGGTCGGCCAACTCGCCTGGATCGTGGAGAAGTTCCAGGAGTGGACCGACTCCGCGGAGCTGCCCGAGGAGGCCGTGGACCGGGACCGGCTGCTGACCAACGTGATGCTGTACTGGCTGACCGGGACCGCCGGTTCGGCCGCCCGGATCTACTACGAGCGGGCGCACGCCACGGGCGGAAGGGCGGCCCGGCCCACCGAACCGTCGACCGCGCCGACCGCCGTCGCCGTCTTCCCGGCGGAGATCCAGATCCCGCTGCGGCACAAGGCGGAACGCACCGAGAACCTCGTGCGCTGGACCGAGTTCGACCGCGGCGGCCACTTCGCGGCGATGGAGGAGCCGGACCTGCTGGTCGAGGACGTGCGGGCGTTCTTCCGGCAACTGCGCGAGAAGGACTGAGCGCCCACTGGGCCCGCGCTCTGCCGGTGGCGAATCTGCCACCGGCAGAGAAACCGCGTCGGGGCATCGTCCGAGGTCAACAGTGGAGCCGACGGCATCCCTACGACCACGAGGACAGCCCATGACTTCCATCCGGGCCGAGGAGGGCGACACCCCTCCCACCCGCTTCGACGACCAACTGGCCGCCCAACTCCTCGCCCAGCGCATCGTGTTGCTGGGCACCCAGGTCGACGAGGTCTCCGCCAACCGGGTCTGCTCCCAGCTGCTGGTCCTGTCCGCGGAGGACCCGCGCACCGACATCAGTCTGTACATCAACAGTCCGGGCGGCTCCGTGTACGCGGGTCTCGCCATCTACGACACGATGCGGCTGATTCCCAACGACGTGTCGACGCTCGCCATGGGTTTCGCGGCGAGCATGGGCCAGTTCCTGCTCTGCGGCGGCACGCCCGGCAAGCGGTACGCCCTGCCCAACGCGCGGATCATGATGCACCAGGGGTCCGCGGGCATCGGCGGGACCACCGCCGACATCCTGATCCAGGCAGAGAACCTGGATCACAGCAAACAGACCATGGAGCGGCTCCTCGCCGAGAACACGGGCCAGACACCGGAGACCATCGCCCGCGACGGCGACCGCGACCGCTGGTTCACGGCCGAGGAGGCCAGGGAGTACGGCATGGTGGACCGGGTCCTGGAGTCGCTGGCCGACGTCCGCCCGGCCGCCTCGAAGCGACGGATGGGGCTGTGACATGGCGAACTACACGATTCCGTACGTGGTCGAGCGGACCGCGCACGGCGAGCGGTCCTCGGACGTGTTCAGCCGGCTGCTGTCCGAGAGGATCATCTTCCTCGGCACCGAGATCGACGACGGGGTGGCCAACGTCGTGATCGCGCAGCTCCTCCACCTGGAGTCGGCGGCACCGGAGAACGAGATCTCGATCTACATCAACTCCCCCGGCGGATCGTTCACTTCGCTGATGGCGATCTACGACACGATGACCTACGTGCAGGCGCCGATCTCGACGCTCTGCGTGGGGCAGGCGGCCTCCACCGCGGCCGTGCTGCTGGCCGGAGGGGATCCCGGGCGACGGCTGGTGCTGGAGCACGCGCGCGTGCTGCTCGGCCAGCCCGCCTCCGGCGGCAGCCGCGGCGCCATCTCCGATCTCGCCCTGCAGGCCAAGGAGATGGTCCGCATCCGCTCCCAGGTCGAGGAGGTGCTGGCCCGCCACACCCACCACGACATCGCGACCCTGCGCGCGGACATGGACCGCGACAAGGTGTTCACCGCGGAGGAGGCCGTGGAGTACGGGCTGGCCGACGAGGTGGTGAGCCGGCGCCTCGTCACGGTCTGAGGCACCGGCCCCGCCGCCTCAGGCCGCCAGGCACATCCCGTTGTACGGCGATCCCGGCACCGCGCGGCGGCTGCGCGCCGAGTGCCGGGTGAGCTCCCCCTGGGCCAGGGAGAGCAGATCACCGAGGCCGAGACCCAGGGCGTGGGCGGCGGCCGCGAGGACCTCGGAGGATGCCTCCTTGCGGCCGCGCTCCACCTCGGAGAGGTAGGGCATCGAGATCCGGGCCGCGTCGGCCACGTCCTTGAGTGTGCGCTCCTGGGCGAGACGCTCGCGGCGCAGGACGTCTCCGACGAGGTCACGCCACAGGGGTTCCCTGGTCTGCCGGGCGGCGGGCTCCCTGGGCGGTGTCGTGGCGGGGCGTTCGGACACTGGGCGGGCGGTCCCCGGGCGCACGGACTGCGGGCGCAGGGGGATCACGCGGGCTTGGTTCGGCGCTTCGTTGCTCACCGGATCAGCCTAGATTCCGTGGCCGCCATGGGAAGGGTCCGGCATTCTGCCCTGGGTGGAATCGTCCGACGGGAAAGTGCGGGAACCGGTGCTGCGCGACACGTTCAACGAGGCGGCGGAGCTGTACGACAGGGCGCGGCCGGGCTATCCGCAGGCTCTGGTCTCGGAGTTGGCCCGGGTGGCGGACCTCGGCCCGTACACGCGTGTCCTGGAGGTGGCTCCCGGGACCGGCCAACTCACCCGCGCCCTGGCCGAGTCCGGCTGCCACATCACCGCCGTGGAACTGGGCGACGCCATGGCGGCGGTGGCCCGGCGGCGACTGGGCGGATTCCCCCGTGTCGAGGTGCGCCACGCGGACTTCGAGGGCTGGACCCTGCCGGACGAGCCCTTCGACCTGGTCGCCTGTGCCACCGCCTGGCACTGGCTCGACCCGGCCGTCCGCGTGGAGAAGTCCGCGGACGCGCTGCACCCGGGAGGGCACCTCGCCGTGGTCGTCACCGAGCATGTGGCGGGTGGCACCGTCGATTTCTTCGCCCGGGCCCAGGAGTGCTACGAACGCTGGGATCCGGCCACGCCGCCCGGGCTGCGGCTCCAACCGTCGTCGGAGATCGTCTCGGACACGGAGCAGTTCGAGAGCTGTCCGCGTTTCGGTGACGTCACGGTGACCCGTGTCGAACAGGACATCACCTACACCACCGACCAGTACATCGACGTGCTCCTGACCTACTCGGGCCACCGGGCCCTCGACAGCACCCGCCGCGAGGGCCTCCTGGCCTGTATCCGGGATCTGATCGAGACGCGCCACGGCGGCCGTGTCACCAAGCGGTACCTCCACGAACTGATCGTCACGACCCGGGTCGCTCCCTGAGCAGCGTCGATTTCGCGCCACCCGGCCACTTGTCGGGCATGCGTCGTCACTCCTCGGGTACGCGCAAGGTGAGGGAGCTGCGGGCGGTTGGTCTGCCGGTGGCCGGGGACGCATATGTTTTCGCGTTCGGGGTACACGGCAGGCCGCGCACCATTCGCAGGACCCGAGACAACCCAGGCCGAAGAGGCAGACGTCGAGCCGTGACTTTCGTGGGAGAGGTAATGCATACCGTCGTCACCGCCGTGAACCGTTCGGAGGCACAGGTCACCGAGCACGCCAGCGGGACCAGGACGGGTGAGACACCGCTGCCGGGAGTCGAGGAACCGCGGGCCGTCGCACCGCGGGACGCGCGGGAGCTGTCCCGTCAGTTCTTCCACCGTCTGACCGAGCTCGAGGAGGGGACGCACGAGTACCAGTACGCGCGCAACACCCTCATTGAGATGAACATGTCGCTCGTTCGCTTCGCGGCCGGAAGGTTCCGGGGCCGCGGGGACGACATGGAGGACATCGTCCAGACCGGCATGATCGGCCTGATCAAGGCGATCGACCGGTTCGAGGTGTCCCGCGAGGTCGAGTTCACGTCGTTCGCGCTGCCCTACATCGTCGGCGAGATCAAGCGCTTCTTCCGTGACACCACCTGGGCGGTGCACGTCCCCCGGCGCCTGCAGGAACTGCGTGTCGAGCTGGCCAAGGCCCGCGAGGAGCTCGCCAGCCGTCTGGACCGGGACCCGTCGGTGGCCGAACTCGCCACCCTGATGAACATCTCCGAGAACGAGGTGATCGAGGCACAGATCGCTTCGAACGGCTACAACTCCTCCTCTCTGGACGCGGCCCTGACCGGCGACGGCCCCGAGGGCGGCGAAGCGGTCCTCGCCGACTTCATCGGTGTGGAGGAGGACGGGCTGCGGCTCGTCGAGGACTTCCAGTCACTCGCCCCGCTGATGGCCGAGCTGAGCGACCGCGACCGGCAGATCATCCACATGCGGTTCGTGGAGGAGGCCACCCAGTCGGAGATCGGTGAGCGGCTCGGTTGCTCGCAGATGCATGTGTCCCGGCTGATCAAGCGGATCATCACACGGCTGCGCGAGGGCATGCTGGGCGAGCTGGGCTGCGCCTGAGGCACACGGACAGCGAAAGCGGCGGGTGCCGTCCCCGGGACGGCACCCGCTGCACGACCGGGCGGGCTCATTCCCTGGCGCCGAAGCCCAGTACGGCCCTCACCCGCTTGCCCACGGGTACGCGTTCCGCGGCGACCTCGTGCGCCAGGACGTGCACGATCTCCAGCCCGTGCCGGCCCACGCGCTCAGGATCCCGCGGGAACCTGCGGGGCAAGGTGGCGCTGCTGTCGTAGACCGTGACGACGACCGCGGCGTCGGTGCCCTCCAGCTCAAGGATGTACGGCCCGTTGCTGTGCCGGTCGGCGTTGGTGACGAGTTCGCTCACCACGAGGAGCACCTCCTCCTCGGTGCGGTCACCGATGGCGGCACACCACTCGGTTCTGAGCCTGCTGAGGAAGTCCGCGGCGAACGACCGCGCCTCGGCGATGCTTCCCGGCTCCCCGGTGTAGTGCGCCGCCTGCCTCAGGGGTTCCACGGGCACGTCGAAACCAGTCGGTATCACTGCCCCGTCCAGGTGCTCGATCATGCGTTTCTCTCTCGGAAGCCGGACTGGCCGGACGCTGCTGCATCAGTGCTCGTACCCCGAGCCGCGCGGCGCAGTCCAGGTGACGCGTCACACCACCCAGGACACCGGATCGCCGGCCAGGGACGCCGACTGTGTGGTGCCGGGCGTCGTGTCGGAGGCGTGGGGCGACTGCGGTGCCGAGGAGTCGGGCGTGACGGTCTCGTCACCCGAGGATTCACTGGTGGGCGGCTTCGTCGACGGTGTCTTCGGGGCCGGTGAGGACGGGGCGGTCGAGGTCGGCGGGCAGGGACTCGCCGATCCGGAGGGGGTGCCGGTGGCTCCCTTGGACGTGGAGACGCAGGGCGACGGAGAGGTCGGCGGGGGCAGCGTGGACGCGCTCACCGACGGCGAGGGCCTGGCCGGCGGGTGGGTCTTGTGGTCCTTGCCTCCGGTGTCGCCGCGGTGCCGGGCGATCCAGTCGTGATGGACGGGGTCGTAGATCACGAAGATGTTGATGACCGTCGTGGAGGGCGCGACCACGACCACGTTCGAGGGGCGGAACGACGACCAGGTGTCGCCGGTGTGCTTCGGCGTGGTCTGCTGGGCGACCGGCGGTGTCAGCGGGTTGCCGCAGGCGCAGCGTGTGCGGGGCACGCCGTGGGAGTCGACGAGGACGGCGGTGCCGGCCTGGAGGACGGCCTGGTAGCTGGTGGCGGCGCCGTCGCGGTAGCCGTGGTTGGTGACGCGGGTGTCCATGCGCAGCTGGACGGGTGTGAGCGAGCGCAGGTAGGCCGGGACCCCGGTCGGCTGGACGCCGGCGACCGAGGCGAACGCCCTGTTCTTCGAGGGATCCGCCTGGAGGGCCTTGACCTGCTTCTCGACGTCGCAGCTGGAGACGTTGCGGGTGCCGCCGTAGAGACCAGGGGCGCCGCCGTCGACGCCTCGTACGGCGTTCGCGGGCTCGGAGGTGTCCGTCGGGGAGGCGGAGACGGGCGGGGCCGAGCTGTCCTTCGCGGTCGACTCGGTGAAGGGGTCGGGGCCCGTCTTGGCGGCGGCCTGGAGGAAGACCTCGCCGTCGCCGCCGGCCGAGGTGGAGGCGCCGTCCGGGCGGGTGAGGACGACCGCGAGGGCGACGGCGGCGACCACCGCGGCGGCGATCAGCGCGACCCGGGGCGCCGACCTCCACCAGGGGCGGCGGGGTTCGGGCGCGGATGCCCCGCCGCTGCTGTCCGGGGGCTGCGAGGGCGGGCCCGAAGGCGGCTGCGAAGGGCCCGAGAGCGGGCCGGAGGGCGGCCCCGTGGGACGGCCTGACGACGGAGGTTCGACGCTCACGAGCTCTTCTTCTTCCCGACTCGGGATTCCTGCGGCGCGCGATGCGCTTGCCCCGGTTCAGCCGCATTTTTACGTTCCGTACCTATTCTCTGCTCCGGCCCTGTGCCGTCCGCAAGCGGACGCGGACGGACCTCCCGGCGGGCGCGCCGTGCCGGGGCTGCATAGCGTGGCAGGGTGAGCCCACACCCCCCCTTTGACCAGGCAGTCGTCGCTCGCCACGGCTGGGCGCAGGCCGTGGCCGCGGTCCTGGTCGCGCTGGGCGCCATGGGGGTGGTGGCCGCACTGGGGCTGTGGGCGGCGGGTGCGTCCGATCTTCCCGACCACGCGTTCCCCCGGGTCGTGGCGGCGACCGTCGTCACCGCCGTCGGCGGCACGATCAAGCTGTCGGGAAGCGCGGGAGGGCTCGCCGACACCGAGGCCGGGCTCACCGTTATCCCTCTCTCCGTCACCCTGACCGGTGCGCTGGTGCTCGGTGCGGGCTTTCTGCGTCCGCTGCGGCACCGGGCGGTCGCGGGCGGTCGGGAGCTCGCCGGATGGGCCGCCCGGATCGCCGTCCTGTGGCTGCCGGCGCTCCTCGCCCTGGCCTACGCGGCCCGCCAGACGTTCAAGCTCTCCCTCGGCGACGACACGCTGAGCGACCTGGGAGACATCTTCGGTGTCTCGCCCGAGGTCGGTTTCACCACGGACGTGCCGCAGACCCTTCTGTTCGGCCTCCTGTGGATGGCCGGCGTACTGGTGCTGACCCTGCTGGTGTCGGCCAGGGCTCCGCTGCCCGGTCGGCTGCTGCCGTTCCAGGAGTCGGTACGGCCGGCCGCGCACGCCATGGTCGTCCTGCTGCTCGCCTACGTCGTCCTCGGCACCCTCATCGCCCTGGTCGTCGCCGTGACACGCGGTCATGCGCGCGAGACGCTCGCGGTGATCCTGCTGGGCATGCCGAACCTGGTCTGGCTCACCCTGACCATCGGGCTCGGCGCCACCTGGAACGGCCGGGTGGAAGGGCCCTTCGGACTGCCCATGCCGCACGTCCTGGACGAGGTGCTGCGCTCCAAGGACACCACCACGCTCGATCTGCGGACACTCGCCGAGCACGACGGCCGGGTCTGGTGGCTGGTCGTCGTCGACGCGGTCCTGCTGCTGGCCGTGGCGTTCCTGATGGCGGCCCGCTCACCCGCCCGGGTCCGCGCCTGGCGACACGCGGTGCACATGGCGGTCGCCCTGGCCCTGACGGTTCTCATGATCTGCCTCGTGGGCCGGATCTCCGCCCAGTACGGACTCTCGGTGCTCGGCATCGGCGACCTCGGGGGCGGCCTGGGCGGAAAGCTGTTCCTCGAACCGGAGCTCTGGCCGGCGGTCGGCCTCGGCGCCCTGTGGGGTCTGGTCACCGGTTTCCTCGGCGCACTGCCGGCACGGTCGGTGCGGCGCAAAGGAGAGATCAAACCGGCTGACCTGTGACACGGGGCGTGGCAGGGTGCGCTCAGCCGAGGAAGGGGCTCCGCATGACGTTGGCTCTCGAAGACCGCCTTGCCGTAACCGAGTTGATCGCGCTGCACGGACACCTGGTGGACGCCGGGGCGCTGGACAGGCTGGACGAGGTCTTCACCGCGGATGTCGTCTACGACGTGTCCGACTACGGCCAGGGTGAACTCATCGGGCTCGTCGCGGTCAAGGCTGCGGCCCTGGCTCTGGGTGCCGGAAATCCCGTGGCGCACCACGTCACCAACGTGTTCGTCGAGGAGATCGGCGACGACCGGGTCCACGCCCGTTCCAAGGGTCTCGGCGTCATGGCGGACGGCGCGTGCGGCTCGGTCACGTACGAGGACACCGTGATCCGCGTCGGGGCGCGGTGGCGGATCAGCCACCGCAGGGTGCTGGCGCGGAAGCTGCCGTTGAACGGGCTGGGTCAGGGCTGACTACCGCCCCCGGACCACCGGCTTCGCCCAGTGGGGTGGGGGCTTCGGTCGGGTGTCCTGTGGTTTTACGGTCGGCAGGGCGACCTCCGTCGGCGGGTGGGTGCCCGTCGCCGCCGAGCGGAGGGCCGCGACGAAGGCCAGGCAGGAGTCGTGGCGGTCGTCGGGCGTCTTGGCGAGGGCCTTGGCGAAGACCGCGTCGAGTGGTGCGGGGAGGCCGGGGCGGGCCTCGGAGAGGGCGGGCGGGGCGTCGTACTGGTGGGCCCACAGCAGGGCCATGTCGTCGTCTCGGCGGAAGGGCGGGTGGCCCGTGAGGGACTCGTAGACCACGCAGGCGAAGCCGTAGACGTCACAGCGGCCGTCGACCGGGCGGCCCGAGATCTGCTCGGGTGCCACGTAGTCGAGGGTGCCGACGAACTGGCCGACCGTCGTGAACCCGGTCAGCGACAGGGACTTCTTCGTGAGGCCGAAGTCGGTGAGGTAGGTGTGCTCGGGGTGGTCGCTGTCGGTGCCGCGGGCGACCAGGATGTTGCCGGGTTTCACGTCCCGGTGGACCAGCCCGTGCTCGTGGGCCGCGTCGAGCGCGGAGGCGATCTGGGCGGCGATCCGCAAGGCGGTCGGGAGGGGCAACGGGCCCTGGCGGTCCAGGAGATGACGCAGGTCGCTGCCGGCGACGTACCGCATGGCGATGTACAGGACGCCGTCCGTCTCGCCCGCCTCGAAGACGGGGACGATGTGCGGGTGGTCGATCGCGGCGGCCACCCGGGACTCGTGGCTGAAGCGGTTGCGGAAGGTGTCGTTGCGGGCCAGTTCGGGGGCCAGCAGCTTCAGCGCCACCGTGCGGTCCAGGCGCAGGTCCCGGGCCCGGTAGACGACGGCCATGCCCCCGCGGCCGATCTCCTGCTCGATGCGGTAGCTCGCGACCTGTCTGCCGACCAGTTCGGAGGGGCTGCCGGAGAAGAGGCTGGTCTCACGGGCCATCGCGCGTCACGACCTGGGTGGGGGCATGTCCGCCCGCTTGAGGCCCGTCCGCTTGCGGCCCGTCATCGGTGGCGTAGGTGTTCAGCCGGGTCCCGTCCGCGTACACCCAGCGTCCGTGCTGGGCGTCGTACAGCCACATGTGCTCCCCGTCGACGACCACCCCGATCCGCAGTCCCCGCGTGCGGCCGCGGAACGCCTCCCCGTCGAGGCCGCCGCCGGCCAGCTCCTCGACCGCGGCCCGGTAGCGGGCGAGGGTCTCGTCCGCGCGGGCCAGCAGGGGGCGCGGGTCGGCGGCGCGGGTGAGCGGGCTGTCGGGGGCGGGAGGATCCTGCGGTACGGCGACCAGATGGCGGCCGTCGACCCAGGCCGACCAGCCGTTGGCGCACAGGACGTACGCCCAGTCGCCGCGTCGCTCCATGAGCTGGACGGGCAGGAGCGGGTCGAGGGGGACGGTGGGGCGGGCCGGGTCGGGGGCGTCCCAGGCGGGCATGCCCTGGCCGGGGACGACGTGGGTGGGCCGGAAGCCGGGAGTCGTCATCGGCGGCCTACTTCCGCATGACGGCGGGTTCGTGGCGGCGCAGCAGCCGGGAGACGACGTATCCGAAGAGCACGGAGAGGACGACGAGCATGCCGATGTTCAGCAGCCACACGCCCGCCGAGTGCTTGAACAACGGATCGCCGGTGAGGTCGCCCGGCACGATCCGGGCGAGACCGATCGTGCCGGCCATCGCTCCGAGCGCCCAGCGCGAGGGCACCAGCCAGGACAGCTGTTCCAGGCCGGGCACACCGTCGAGCTTCAGCAGGGCCCCGCAGAAGACGACCTGGACGATGGCGAGCAGCACGAGCAGCGGCATCGTCACCTCCTCCTTGCGCACCAGCGCGGACACGAGCAGACCGAGCATCATCGCCGTGAACGCCAGAAGGGCGACAGCGATCGTGATCTCGGCAAGGGGCGGCATCAACACGCCTTCGCCACCGGGCGCGTTGAGGTCGACCCCGAGGAGGGCGACCAGGGTCAGGACCACCGCCTGCACGACGGTGATCGTGCCCAGCACGACGACCTTGGACATCAGGTACGCCGATCTGGACAGGCCGACGGCTCGTTCGCGCTGGTAGATGACCCGCTCCTTCACCAGCTCGCGCACGGCGTTCGCGGCGCCGGTGAGGACGCCTCCGACGCACAGGATGAGCAGGGCGTTCATCGCGGTGTCGCGGGTGAGTTGGCTGCCCGCGAGGGCCCGGGCCATGGCGCCCATGACGAACGGCAGGGCGATCATGATGACGAGGAAGGTGCGGTCGGCGCCGAGAGCGGCGCTGTAGCGGCGGATCAGGGTGCCGAGCTGGGCGCCGCGGCTGCGGGGCCTCGGCGGGGGCGCGATGATGACCGGCTCGGAGCGGGGCATCCGGGGCTGTGCGGTGGCCTCGGTGACGTACTGGTGCCGGAAGGGCGAGGTGCGGAAGTCGCCGGACCAGTCCCGGTCCTGGTCCCGTTCGAAGGCCTCGAAGGCCTCCGGCCACTGCTCGAAGCCGAAGTAGGCGAGGGCGTCCTCGGGCGGGCCGTAGTAGGCGATCCTCCCGCCGGGCGCGAGGACGAGGAGGCGGTCGCAGACGTCCAGGCTCAGGACGCTGTGGGTGACGACGATGACCGTGCGGCCGTCGTCGGCGAGGCCGCGCAGCATGTGCATCACCGAGCGGTCCATGCCGGGGTCGAGGCCGGAGGTCGGTTCGTCGAGGAAGAGCAGGGAGGGCTTGGTCAGCAGCTCCAGGGCCACGCTGACCCGCTTGCGCTGACCGCCGGACAGGCTGTGCACGGGCTGGGCGGCGCGCTGCTCCAGACCGAGTTCCCGGATGACCTCGTCGACCCGGGCCCGGCGCTCGGCCTTGGCGGTGTCCTGCGGGAAGCGCAGTTCGGCGGCGTAGGACAGGGCGCTGCGGACGGTGAGCTGGGCGTGCAGGATGTCGTCCTGCGGGACCAGGCCGATGCGCTGGCGCAACTCGGCGTAGTCGCGGTAGAGGTCGCGGCCGTCGTAGAGGACGGTGCCGTGGTCGGCGGGGCGCTGTCCGGTGAGGGCGTTCAGGAGGGTGGACTTTCCGGCGCCGCTCGGGCCGACGACCGCGAGCAGGCACTTCTCCCCCACCGGGAAGGACACGTGGTCGAGCAGGGTCTTGCGGCCGCGGTCGACGGCGACCGTGAGGTCCTGGACGTCGAGGGAGACCTCGCCGGTGTCGACGTACTCCTGGAGCGTGTCGCCGACCAGGCAGAACGCCGAGTGGCCGATGCCGACGATGTCACCGGGGCCGATGGCGGCGCCGGTGACCGGCCGGCCGTTGAGATAGGTGCCGTTGTGGCTGCCGAGGTCGGCGATCTCGTAGCTGTCGTCGGGCAGGGCGCGCAGTTCGGCGTGGTGACGGGAGACGACCAGGTCGTCGATGACGAGGTCGTTGTCGTCGGCGCGGCCGATACGGACCGTGCGGGTGGGCAGCGGGCGTACGGCAGTGGGCCGCCGGAAGGTGCCGGTCAGACCCGGCATCGAGACCGCGGAAGGGCGCTCGGGCTCGAGGCGGCCCAGCAGGACCGCGCAGGGGCCGTCGGCGGGGCTGCCGAAGTGGATCACGCTGCCGGGGCCGACGTCCCACTCGCGGACGCGGCGGCCGTCGGCGTAGGTGCCGTTGGTGCTGTTCTCGTCCTCGATGGTCCAGTGGTCGGCCCCGGGTCGCAGCACCGCGTGGTGCCAGGAGACCCGGGCATCGTCGATGACGATGTCGCTCAGCGGGTCGCGCCCGACATGGTAGTCGTGGCCCGGGCTCATCACCGTGGAGCCGGTGTCGGTCTCCAGGACGAGCTCGGGCGCCGTCGGTGCGACCGGCCGCTCCGCCATGCCAGAATTCTACCGATTCACCACCTTTGTCGCCCGGCGGCGCAGATCGAGCATCACACACAGAGGCGTGGGCCGGGCTCAGGCGACCGGCGTGAAGAGCGCCGAGGCCATCCGGTGCATTCTCGCCGCGTCAACGGACTCGGCGAGCAGTTCGTACTCGGTGGTGTCGTCACTGGCAGCGATCCGGACCAGGCGGCCGGCCGCCAACTCGTCGGCGACCAGATCCTGTTGATACAGGTCGGCACACCAGGCCCGCATGACGGCGGGCACGTCGAGCACGGTGCCGGCGACGGGGGCGAGGGCGCCCGCCGGGAAGTGCTCGGCCTCGGGCTGGGGATCTAATCGGTCGGCGATCCACGAGGCCCGGTCACGTAACCACCACAGAGCGAGGGCAAGGGTGGGCGCGCGATAGGTTCCGAGAGGTACGCCGATGCGCCGCCCGTCGCAGATGCCGTACCCCGTGACATGGCACAGGAATTCGTCGTGCACGATCCACTCCCCCGCTTGCTCCGTTCACCTGGCGGCAGGGCCTCGCTTTCGGTGCGGTTCATGTGCGGTCGCGGTCCTCAGTGCTGTACGTGACGGACTCTTCGCTCGATGTGAAGGACCTGTCAGTCGAGTATGTTCACTACTGAAACACTGTCACCACATCTTTTTGGCCAGTCTCCTGGCATATTCGCCCACCCTCCTGGCCGAAATCTGACGGGTACACACTCAAACGTCATTACCCGGGAAGTAATCGACGGTTCCGAGGGTCGCGGGCAGGGTTGCGGTATCAGGTCCCACCAGCACAGACGACCTCGACGGAGGCTGATCACCCATGCCCGTGAACACAGATCGTTACGAGAACGCCGTCAGCCGCTACTTCGAAGCCTGGAACTCCAGGGAGCCGGAGGCACGTACGAAAGCGGTGGCGGCCGCCTGGGCGGTGGGCGGCGGATACACCGACCCGCTCGCCGACGTGGTCGGCCACGAGCAGATCGCCGGGGTCATCGCGGCGGCCCACGAGCAGTTCCCCGGTTTCGCCTTCCGGCTCACCGGCGCCGTCGACGGGCATCACGACACCGCGCGGTTCTCCTGGGAGCTCGTGAGTGAGGTCGACGGGTCGGCGCCCGTCGCCGGATCCGACGTGATCACGCTGGCCGGTGACGGCCGGATCAGGAGTGTCCTCGGCTTTCTCGACCGGGTTCCGGACGGGGCGTGAGCGACGGCCGCGATGAGTTTTCCCCTCGCCGGTGGTCTCTTGAAGAGAAGCCACCGGCGAGGGAGGACCTCATGGCCGCTACCGGAGAAGTGGACGCGGAATTCACCGCGGTCCTCAGCAGGAAACCGGAGAAGGGCAGCTGGACCTGTGTCCACTGGCCCGCCTCCGTCGAGTTCTTCGGCACCCGCGGACTGGTGAAGGTCCGCGGGACCGTCGACGGACACCCCTTCCAGAGCTCCTTCATGGCGCTCGGGGACGGCACCCACATGCTGCCCGTGAAGGCCGACGTGCGGAAGGCCATCGGGAAGGAGGCCGGGGACACGGTCACCGTGCGCATCGAGGAGCGAACCGGCTGATCAGGCCTCCCCCACGTGGCCGCATCACCAGCAGCGGACCCTGGCACCGCCCGAAGCCGGTGCCCGTCCGTTCAACCTCCCGCGGCCATGACGGCCGCGTCGGTCATCCCTTGACGATCGCCTCGATCCTCGCCAGTTCCTCCGCGTCGAAGTCCAGGTTGGCGATCGTGCCCACGCTGTCCTCGATCTGCTTCGGGCTACTGGCTCCGACGAGCGCCGAGGTGACGCGGCCGCCGCGCAGGACCCAGGCCAGGGCCAGCTGGGCGAGGGTCTGGCCGCGGCCCTTGGCGATGTCGTCGAGCTCCCGGAGCTGCTGCACCAGGTCCTCGGTGACCGCGTCCGAGTTCAGGAACGGGCTGTCGCTCGCGGCTCGCGAGTCCTCGGGAATGCCGTCGAGGTAGCGGCCGGTCAGCAGGCCCTGCTCCAGCGGGGAGAAGACGATGGAGCCGACCTGGAGCTCGTCCAGCGCGTCCAGCAGACCGCCGTCCTCGGGGCGGCGGTCCAGCATCGAGTAGCGCGGCTGGTGGATGAGCAGCGGGGTGCCCAGCTCACCGAGGATGCGGGCGGCCTCGCGGGTCTGCTCGGCCGAGTAGTTCGAGATGCCGACGTAGAGCGCCTTGCCCTGCTGGACCGCGGTGTGCAGGGCGCCCATCGTCTCCTCTAGCGGAGTCTCCGGGTCGGGCCTGTGCGAGTAGAAGATGTCGACGTAGTCCAGGCCCATCCGGGTGAGGCTCTGGTCCAGCGAGGACAGAAGGTACTTGCGGGAACCCCACTCGCCGTACGGACCGGGCCACATCAGGTATCCGGCCTTGGTGGAGATGATCAGCTCGTCGCGGTAGGCCGCGAGGTCGGCTTTGAGCGCCTCACCGAAGGCGGACTCGGCGGCGCCGGGCGGCGGGCCGTAGTTGTTGGCCAGGTCGAAGTGGGTGACACCGAGGTCGAAGGCGCGCCGCAGGATGGCCCGCTGGGTCTCGACGGTACGGTCCGCGGGGCCGAAGTTGTGCCACAGGCCGAGCGAGATCGCGGGAAGCTTCAGGCCGCTGCGTCCGGTGCGCCGGTAGGGCATCTCCGCGTAGCGGTCGGGGTGTGCGGTGTACAACGCGACTCCAGAGGGGTTGGCACGGTGAAACCAGGGTCTTGAACCTCTGTCCACTCTTTCGCGACCTGGGGGCATTGGTCCAACAGAAGAATCCGATGGAATTCAGCGGATAGGCTTCTCAATCATGGAACTGCGCCATCTCCAACACTTCGTGGCGGTCGCCGAGGACCAGCACTTCACCCGGGCCGCCGAGCGGCTCCTGGTGTCCCAGTCGGGACTGTCCGCGTCCATTCGGGCGCTGGAGCGGGAGCTGCAGACCCCGCTGTTCGTGCGGACCACGCGCCGGGTGACGCTCACTCCCGCGGGGCGGGCGCTGCTCGGCGAGGCCGAGCGGATCCTGGCGCAGGTGCGCTCGGCCCATGAGGCGGTGGCGGCCGTGCAGGGGGTGCTGCGCGGGATGCTCGCGCTGGGCTCCGAACAGTGCATCGCCGGACTGCATGTGGCGGGGTTGCTCGCCGCGTTCCGACGGCAGCATGCGGACGTCGAGATCTGTCTGCGCCAGGCGGGGTCCGCCGCCCTCGCCGAGGAGGTCGCCGCCGGACGCCTCGATCTGGCCTTCGCGGTCCGGGCGGCGCAACAGGACACCGACCAGCTGCGCGTCGTTCCGCTGTCGAGCGAGCCCATGACCGTGCTGTGCCACCCCAGCCACCGGCTCGCGGCCCTCGGCGCGGCCGTGACGCCGGAGGATCTGGGCGGCGAGGTCTTCGTCGACTTCCATCCGGACTGGGGCCCGCGCCGCACCACCGACGCCGCCTTCGCCGCCGCGGGACTGCGCCGCAACGTCGCGCTGGAGGTCAACGACGTGCACAGTCTCCTCGACCTCGTGGACGAGAACCTCGGCGTGGCCGTCGTGCCCCAGCACTTCCGGCACAAGCGGTCGTCGCTGACGGCTCTGCCGGTCAAGGGCACCGGCGAGACCGTGTACGAGACGGTCGCCCTGCTGCCGCCCTCGCAGGCGACGAGCCCGGCGGCGCGGGCGCTGATGGCGCTGCTGGAAACAGGGGGTCTGAGTACACCCCCCGACGGGGTCCACACCTCGTGACCTGATCCGTCCCGCGAACCAGACTCATGACCGTCCCCGAGGACAACTACGGTCAGGAGTAGGGAAGATGACGGACCCCACACGACGGAACGTACTGCGCGGCGCGGCGGCGGTCGCGGCCGCGGGCGGCCTGGCCGGCACGGGAGTGGGCGCGGGCCCCGCCTCCGCGGCACCGCGCCCGACGCCCACGCGCCACTTCCCGTTCCTGGAGGGCGCCTTCAAGCCGGTCACCGAGGAGCTGACGGCCTTCGACCTGCCGGTCACCGGGCGCATCCCGCGTGAGCTCAACGGCCGTTATCTGCGCAACGGCCCCAACGCTCTGGGCCTTGAGGACCCGCGCGCCCACCACTGGATGCTCGGCGAGGGCATGGTGCACGGCGTCCGGCTGCGCGAGGGCCGTGCGGAGTGGTACCGCAACCGCTGGGTGCGCTCGTCGCAGGTGACGAAGAAGCTCGGCGAGCCCTACCCGGGCCCGGTGCCGCCGGACGACTTCCCCTGCAACACCCATGTGATCCCGCACCGGGGGCGGATCCTGGCGCTCCAGGAGAGCGGGCCGCTGCCGTACGAGCTGGACGACGAGCTGAACACCGTGGGCACGTACGACTTCCGGGGCACCCTGGAGGGCGCGTTCACCGCGCACACCAAGTACGACGTGCACGCCGGTGAACTGCACGCGATCGCCTACTACCCGACCTGGGACCATGTGCGGCACCTGGTCGTGGACCCGGCGGGCCGCGTCTCGCGCAGCACGCGGATCCCGGTGGCGGACGCGCCGATGATCCACGACTTCGCGCTCACCGAGAACCATGTGGTGATCCTCGACATGCCGGTCACCTTCGACCCGGCGGGCGCCGAGCGCGGCGACATGGTGCCGTACGTCTGGAACGACCGGCATCCGGCACGGGTCGGCGTGCTGCCTCGCGCCGGGGGTGCGGTCCGCTGGTTCGAGGTCGACCCGGTGTACTACTCGCACACCCTCAACGCCTACGAGGAGGGCCCGAACCTGGTCATCGACATGACTAACTTCGACGCGCCCTTCCTCGTGGCGGGCAACGGCTCGGGAGGGCCGTACGGGGCGGGCACCCCCCGGCTGGACCGCTGGACGGTGGACCTGCGTCAGGGGCGGGTACGGACCCGGACCCTCGACGACCGCCCGCAGGAATTCCCGCGCGTCAACGAGGCGTTGGTGTCCCGCCGGCACCGCTACGGCTACTCGGCGGCAGCCGCGGAGATGGCGTTGGCCTATCAGGCGGTCGACGGCAATCCACCCGACCGGGCGTTCAGCAACGCGCTCATCAAGCACGACCTGCTGCGCGGCACCTCGCAGGTGCACCGGCTGCCCCGGGGCGCGGCGGCGAGCGAGGCCGTGTTCGTGCCGTCCGACCCCTGCGACGAGCGGGCCGCCGAGGACGACGGGTACGCGATCGCGTATGTGCACAACCCCGATCGCGGGGCCTCGGACCTGGTGATTCTCGCGGCCCAGGACTTCAGCGGCGAGCCGGTCGCCCGGATCCATCTGCCGGGACGGGTGCCGCTGGGTTTCCACGGGAGTTGGATTCCCGACGCGTGACGCGGCGCGATGCGCGAGGGTGGACACCATGCATGCAAAGGACATCCTCATCGACGCGTACACCCGCATCCAGGAAGAGGTCCACGCGGCCGTCGAAGGCCTGACCCTCGACGACCTCCACCGTCGCCCCGGCCCCGACGCCAACTCCGTGGCCTGGCTGGTCTGGCATCTCACCCGCGTCCAGGACGACCACGTTGCCGGCGCCTTCGGCCTCGACCAGGTCTGGCTGACGCAGGACTGGGAGAAGCGCTTCGGACTGGACCTGAAGCCCCATGACATCGGGTACGGCCACACTTCCGCGCAGGTCGCCAAGGTGCGGGTCGACTCCGCCGACCTGCTGACCGGCTACTACGACGCCGTGCACGCCCAGAGCCTCGAAGCCCTGCGCGGGCTGACCGCCGCGGACCTGGACCGGGTCGTGGACGAGAACTGGGATCCGCCGGTCACCCTGGCGGTCCGGTTGATCAGCGTCCTGTCCGACGATCTCCAGCACGTCGGACAGGCCGCCTATCTGCGAGGGCTGCTTCAGAGCGCGTAGCCCGGCAGGACGACGTCCTCGATGAGGGCCCTGCGCTCGTCGAACGGGATGAAGGCGCTCTTGAGAGCGTTCACCGTGACCGTGCGCAGGTCCTCGACCGTCCAGCCCGCGTCCTCGACCAGCAGGGACATCTCCCGGGTCATCGTCGTACCGGACACGAGCCGGTTGTCGGTGTTGAGGGTGACCCGGAAGCCCAGGTCCTTCAGGACGGTGATGGGGTGCTCGGCGATCGAGGTGGCGGCGCCGGTCTGGAGGTTGGAGGTCGGGCACATCTCCAGGGCGATCCGGCGGTCCCGGACCCAGCCCGCTAGCCGGCCGAGCTTGCCGTCGACGATGTCCTCGGTGATCCGCACCCCGTGGCCCAGGCGCTGGGCGCCGCACACCTGCACGGCCTGGTGGATGCTGGGCAGGCCGTGGGCCTCGCCGGCGTGGATGGTGAACGGAACGTTCTCGCGGCGCAGGTGCTCGAAGGCGTCCCGGTGGTCGGCGGCGGGGAAGCCGTCCTCGGCGCCGGCGATGTCGAAGCCGACGACACCGGCGTCCCGGAAGGCCACGGCCAGGTCGGCGGCCTCGCGCACCCGGTCGAACATCCGCATCCCGCACAGCAGCGTCCCGACCCGTACCGGGGTGCCCGCGGCGGCGGCCTTCGCCATACCGGCGGCCAGGCCCTCCTGGACCGTCTCGACGACCTCGGCCATGGTCAGTTCGCCGTTGGTGTTCAGCTCGGGGGCGTAGCGCACCTCGCCGTACACGACCCCGTCGGCGGCCAGGTCGAGGACGTACTCCTCGGCCGTGCGCAGCAGGCCCTCACGTGTCTGCATGACGGCGAGGGTGTGCTCGAAGGTGGCTATGTAGCGCACCAGGTCCCCGGAGTTGGCTGCCTCGAAGTACCAGGCGGCGAGCTCGTCCGGGTCGGTGGTGGGCAGGGTGTGGCCGACCTCCGCCGCGAGCTCCACCACGGTGGCGGGGCGCAGGCCGCCGTCGAGGTGGTCGTGCAGGACGGCCTTCGGGAGGCGGCGGATCAGTTCGGCGTCTACGCGCGTAGCGGTCATGGCGGGGTCTTCCTCGGACTTCGAGCAGGGTGGCGGTGAAGGTCAGTCGGCGGGCTGGAGCAGGTCCCAGCGGTTTCCGTAGAGGTCCTGGAAGACGGCGACCGAGCCGTAGGGCTCGTGGCGCGGCTCCTCCAGGAAGGTCACGCCCGCGCCGAGCATGCGGGCGTGGTCGCGGGCGAAATCGTCGGTGTGCAGGAAGAAGCCGACGCGCCCGCCGGTCTGGTCCCCCACCCGGGCCTGCTGAGCCTCGTCCTTGGCGCGGGCGAGCAGCAGGTCGGTGCCGCCTTCGCGCTCGTCAGGCCGTACGACGACCCAGCGGGAGCCGTCGGGGCGGGGTGCGTCCTCGATGAGCCGGAAGCCGAGAGCTTCGGTGTAGAAGCGGATCGCCTCGTCGTAGTCGTCGACGACGAGGGTGACCAGGGCGATGCGTCTCATCGGAACCTCTCGGACGGGTGGTTGACGGGAGAGGTTATACGTAAAACCTCCTTGACGCCAGTCCGATCCGCAGGGGCTCCTGTGTGTGGGCCGTGCGCCGCGTGACAGGCTGGTGATCACCGCCGGGGTCACGGCTCCGGCGCCCCATCACCGGACTGCCGCACAGGAGTCGAGCACCATGACAGAACTGCCGAAGTCGACTGGAGCTCCCGCCCGCCAGAACGTCACCTTCCCGAGCGGTGGCACCACCGCGCACGGCTATCTGGCACTGCCGCCGTCCGGGAGCGGGCCGGGTGTCATCGTCATCCAGGAGTGGTGGGGCCTGACCGACCACATCGCCGACGTCGCCGACCGGCTGGCGGCGGAGGGCCTCGTGGCCCTCGCCCCCGACCTGTACGGCGGCAATGTCGCCCACGAGAGCGCCGAGGCCCTGCGGATGATGCAGGACCTCCCGGTCTCACGGGGTGTGGAGCTGCTCTCCGGCGCGGTCGACCACCTGCTGTCGCTGGACGAGGTCACCTCGGACACGGTCGGCGCGGTCGGCTTCTGCATGGGCGGCGGATTCGTCCTGTACCTGGCGGCGGCCGACTCCCGGGTGAGCGCGGCGGTGCCGTTCTACGGCGTGATCCAGGGCGAGCTGCCCGACTTCTCGGGCCTGAAGGCGGAGATCCTGGGCCACTACGGCGAGCTGGACGAGAGCATCCCGGCGAAGAGCCTCGACGCTCTGCGCGAGGCCGTCCGGGAGCAGTCCGGGATCACCCCGGACCTGCGCCTCTACCCGGCGAACCACGCCTTCTTCAACGACGGCCGCCCGGTCTACGACGCCGAGTCCGCCACCCGCGCGTGGGAGAGCACGGTGCCGTTCCTGCACGAATGGCTGGGCTAGGGGTTGCACTGAGGACCGGGGCGGCTGCGAGACGGGGGTGCCCTGCGGCGGGTTGGCCGGCTGCAGGGCGGGGTGCCCTGGGTCGGGTTGGGCCGGCTGCAAAGCGGGGCCCTGCGACGGCTCGGACCCGCTGCAAGACGGGGCGCCCTGCGACGGCTCGGACCCGCTGCGAGGCGCGGGGGCCGACGGACCGGACCCGCTGAAAGCGCGGGTGCCCTGTGACGAACCGTATCCTGACCTCGATTCCGGGGGTCGCGGTCAGGACCGCCGCCACCTTGCT
>NZ_KQ948666.1:278620-283278 GCF_001514145.1 Streptomyces canus | reverse complement strand
CCCGCTTGACGAAAGACATAGAGGCACCCCCCCGGTGTCACCACTGCCTATTGCCCTAGTGCTCTGAGCCCAGCTCGATGTCGACAGTGACCCGCCGCACGTGTACTCCTTGGACGTCATCGTTCGGCAGGTCGAGGCAGCCAAGCAGTCGAGCGGCTGCCTCGGGAGATTGATCTCGCTCGGTTGAGTGGCCGGGCTGCTCGTCGGGCAGCTCATGGAGCTCCGCCTCGATGGCGTAGCTCATGCCTCCCGAGACCATGCCGTCGACGAGGCTGCGGATGCTGATGGTCGTGCCTGCGACTTCGTTCGCGTGGAAGCCGCCGCCCGGGATCAGGCGTGGCCGAACCTCCCGGCTTGCCAGTGGGCCGAGCGCGAACGCAGCGCCCCCGGGGTTGGCGAACTTCATGCGCCAGTTCCGGATTGCCAGAGGCTTCGGCAGAGTCGCTTCCAGCTTGACCGAAACCGTCCGGTCATAGGGGTTGTTGACCTGGAATCGCCGTCCCGCGAAGGCGCCGACGAGACCTTCGACTCCACCGCCGCCGGGGATGGGTGCGACATTGCGCTGTGCAACGTTGTTGTCGAACGGCACCAGGCGTGCGGGAGGAATCGGGCCGTTCACGGTCTCGGTGTTGGGGAGGTCTCCGTCGGCCGAGACTGTCATCAGCAGGCATTCGTGCCCTTCCACGGCCGGGGTCCATGCGAAGGGCCCGACCACAGTAGTGCCACCGGAAGCCAAGCCTCCGGGGACTGAAAGGGATGGGGTCGTCATGGATTGCCAGTCGCTCGGCCATATCAACCCGGCGGTGGGGCGGGAGTGATAGCCCTTGACGACGACGTTCTGCGCTTTCTGTGTCCCCCGGTTCTTGACCCGGCAGTAGACGTAGTTGGGAACATTCAGGATCGGTGTTTCGTGGGTTGTACCGCCATCGGCTGTGACGCGGTTCCAGATGTCGGTCGTCTCCCAGAAGTTCTCCAGGTACGGCGCGTACTCGCCGGCCCGTCCGTCGTCGATGTAGACGTCGACTGCCGGGGGCGCGCCGGGAGTCGTCACCGGGGTGGGGCCCGAGGGCGGCTGGTAGAAGCCTTGCTTCTCGAAACTCCACCGAACGACTTTGTGGAACGCGCCACCCGGGTGGCCCTCGAAGATGGCGGTGCCATGGTCGGCGTTCATCAGTGCGGTGGCGAAGACCCCGGCATCGGGTGTGGGCGTGATGGGGCTGGTCGCGAGCGAGCCGATGGCCCGAAGCTGCAGGTATGCCAAGTAGCGGGCGGCGAACCGGCGAGCGTCCGGGTACCCCGAGTCGCCGCCTGTCGACCGATAAATGCGGAACATCGTCGTCGACAGGATCTCCTCGCTCTCGTAGAACCTGTCATCGTGAATTCCGCCCCAGGCCCAGCCCTCACTCACCTGACGGTCTTGGCGACGAGTGACCAGCGGTACCCAGGGGAAGGTGACGAAGCGGTCCGGCGCGAGCGAGTCGGGGGCATGCAGAATCACCGCCAACGAGTCGCCACCATTGTGGACAAAGCCGAGGTTCGGCGAGTGCACCGTGTCATAGAGCAACCCGTGGACGAACTCGTGGACCATGACTCTGGCGTCACAGGACATGCTGACCGTCGACCCGGATTGCACCAGGCCGCACGTGTAACGCCCCATGCCGGTGCCGGTTGCGTTGCCCAGGGAGTGCGCATTGACGTCGGTCTCGCTGCGATGGTCGATCTCCACGGGGAACGTTGTGCCGTCGAGATACGCGGCCAGGTTGAATCCCATTCCCTCCATCAACTGGAAAAGCGACTCGATGTTGTTGTAGGCGCAGGCTGCGGCGAAGTCGTCGCTGGGCACGGAGTAGTCGAACGAGCCGGGTGCCGGTGAGGTCGGCGGCGGCGCGGTGGGCGTCTGGAAGTCGACGACCGACACCCGCGATCCGGCAAGGCCCTGCGGGCTCGTCGACGGGAGGTGGGGCAGAGTGACAGAAGAGCGCCAGTAATTGAGTTCGCCGGGGTTGGTGGTCGTGAGGGGGCCAGGGGCGGCAGTCGCGGAAAGGGCCGCGTTGCCGGTCCTGGTGATGGGGTCCGTGGTGTACACGCTGGCCGTCGCACAGGCCGCGAACGCGCGCAGGTAGAGCACGGATCGGGTCGACGGCTCCACGAACGCCCGCCAATGCACCTCACCGAGTTCCGGCATCGGATACGTGAAGAGGTACTCCGTGACCAAGTAGTGCTCATCCGGCCGGATCTGCTCTGGCACAGGCGGCAGGGGCAGAGTGGGCGGAGCTGCCTGCAGCGGTCCCCGACGGGCTTCCTCGGACGTTTCTGGATGGAGGCGCTGCGTCGGGTCGTACTGGAAGACGAGCTGCCGCCGACCGTTGATCCTGATGTTCCGCTCGGTCCCGTCGGTCCCCACACCGTCAGGACCACTCGGCTGACGGCTGATTCCCAAGACCGTCAGCAGCTCGCCCTCGCTCAACTCCTTGCCGTATCCCTCTGTTGTGCCTGCCGGGGGCTGCGGCCTGCCGATCTTGATGTCGTAGTGAAGTGAGCTCGTGGAGCTGGTGACTCTGGCCGGCGAGTCGTGAGCCGTGATGGAAAGGCCCGCTTCCCAGATGGGCAACCCCTCGTACGACTGCTGATACGAGACGACCGACGTCTCCATGACGGACGACTCGTGCTCCCAACTCAGCCTCACCTCACCAGGTGCGCCCACCTGTCCATCCGTCGAACCCAAGCCGGCGATCCACTCAGAGGGGACCCCGTACAAAGGTGCCACCTCACGCAGATACTCGTTCGCCGCCACACCGGGACTGAGCTCGACGGCGGTGCTCGCTCTGTAGGGCTCCTGCACATGTTCCAGGTGGCGAAGCCGACCACCTCGGTCCCGCTGCTCGTGCACGTTCGGCGTAATCTCGAACGACATGGGATTCACCTTCGCTCCCTGCGATTGCGGCGCATCTCGAGACCCCGGCAGAGTGCGGGGCTGTCAGTCCATCGGAGTGAGGACCCCGTCCTCGTCCAGGAAGTAGCTGCCTTTCGCGAGGCCCTCCACGGTGCCGTCCTTGAGCCATTGCCGGGACATCCTGTGCACCGCCATTGCCTGGCGCTCCCAGGGGATTTGGTGGCATGCGCAGGCGACGCGGAACATCAGCTTGTGCGCGCCGGGGATGGCGTCGTAGAGCGCGGGCACCGAGAAGTGCAGCAGCCCGAGGTTGGCCGGTGTGTTGACCGTGGTGTCGAGGTCTCCGTAGATGATGAACACGGGGACGTCGGAGCCGAGGATGCCGTCCAGTGGCACAGTGGTGGAGTTCCAGCCCCACCAGTACTGGTTCTTCACCCGCATGACGCCCGAGGGCTTTCCCGCCACGTCGGGACCCCACGTGGCACCGGTGGTGTCGTTCTCCATGATCGCCTTCCACACCACCTCGACCATCCCCTCCTCCCGCTGCTTGTGGCACTTCACGTCCCTGTCCCACGCCGTGGCGAAACCCGTCTTGCTGGTGAGGGTCATGGGGAAGCCGAACACGGAAGCCGGTTCGCTCTGCGGCAGCGGCACCGGCGCGTCCCAGCGCGTCCCGGGCTTGCTCTGCCTGCCGTTGGGAGGGAAGATCGGGGCGAGCAGCAGCAGGCTCTTGACGTTCTCCTTGTGCTGGATGGCATACGGGCCGAGCTGCTGTGCGGCGGCCGACCAGCCGATGAGGTCGACTTTGGACGCGCCCGTGAGGTTCTTGATGTAAGTGACGACCTTGTGGACCTCCTCCCAGTTGCTCTGGGAGTTGTCCAGCTGGAAGGGGTATTGCACAGGGCCCGATACGCCTCCTGGATGGTCTGCCAGGAGGGGCCTCTGGGCAGGGTTCACATTGCGTGGGTCTTCCATTTCGGGGCGCGTGGACCGGCCGGACCCCTGGAGGTCCATGACGAACACGTCGTAGCCCGCGTCGGCCAGGAAGTCGGCCCAACTGTATTTGCCGTACTGGAGGTCGAAGCCCGCCAGCGCCGGCACACTGCGTCCGTGCAGCATCAGGACGGGCTCGCGCGGCTTGTTCGGCTTGGTGCCGTTGCGCTCCCGCACGAAGAGCGTGGCGGGCTTGTCCTTGTTCGCAGGGATAGTCGACGTCCACGGGATGGGGTGGTCTTTCAGGACTGGTGCTGCCATGACTGCGCTCCGATGGCTCCGTCTGCGGTTTGGGGGCGGCTCAGGCCCTGCGGGACGTGATTGATCGCGATGGAGTGCCCGTCGAACCTGAGCTTGGGCGTCCGCCGGCCTGTCCAGCCCGTTCCGCGAAGCTCGATCCGTGTCCCCCGGGCAAACGCTCTCGGGAGTACCTCGAAGGAAGCTGCATCGTCACGCTCGGTTCCGTCTGCGCTTCTCCGGGCGTCGGGCCGCCCTGTGGCTCATCCGCTCTTTCTCACGATAACTCCCGGCCCATGTGCCGCGCCTGTCCAAAATTCAATGGTCTGCCGCCCACTGAGAGGCGAGCCCAATCGACTCCACTTCACGGATCGTTGGCGTTGCGGTTCGTAGTGCCCTGGGTCGCGTCGGGGAGGTTCCTCGAACAGCGCAGGGCCCTGGAAACGCAGATCGGACAGCTGCTGGAGGCCCACCCTCTTTCCGCGGTCCTGACCTCGATTCCGGGGGTCGCGGTCAGGACCGCCGCCACCTTGCC
>NZ_KQ948666.1:204465-278089 GCF_001514145.1 Streptomyces canus | reverse complement strand
TGCTGTTCGCGATGCTCCGCGACGGCACGTTCTACGAACCCAGAACCCCACGCCCCGCTTGACGAAAGACAGAGAGGCACCCCCCGGGAGGGCACCGCCTCGGTCGGCGGTCGTAGGGCCCCGGACCGAGGCGCCGGGGTGAGGCGGCCGGTAGCGTCCCGGCCATGACGATCACCGAGAGCCGCACCCTCGAACAGCGCAAGCGCGACGTACTGGCCCGGCTGGAGCGCGAGACGGACATCTGGGTGGCCTCGGCGGACGCCGACGGGCTGCCGTGTCTGGTCGCGCTGTGGTTCGCCTGGGACGGCAAGTCCGTCTGGCTGTCCACGCGGATCACCAATCCCACGGGCCGCAATTTGCGCGACGGCGGGCGCACCCGGCTGGCGTTCGGGGACACCCAGGATGTCGTGCTCATCGACGGGGACGTGCGGACCTACGGCGGGGAGGACGTGCCGTCCGCGGCGATCGACGTCTTCATGGCGAAGACGGGCTGGGACCCGCGCCGTGACAGTGCCTCCTACGCCTTCTTCCAGGTGCGCCCGCGCACGGTGCAGGCCCTTCACGGGGAGCACGAGATGCGCGGGCGGCACGTCATGCAGGACGGCGTGTGGGCCGTCTGATCTGTCAACCGGCTTTCTGGTGCAGTGAGTTCAGGACGTCCAGCTCGTCGTCGGTGAGCCTGAGCGCGCCTGCCGCGATGTTCTCGGCGAGATGGTCGGGGTTGCCGGTGCCGGGGATCGCCAGGACGTGCGGACCCTGGGCGAGGGTCCAGGCGAGCCGGACCTGGGCGGGGGTCGCGTCGCGCGCCCGTGCGACGGCGAGCACCGCCTCGTCATGGGCGGTGGTGGCGCCCTCGGCTCCGGCGTCCCCGGCGATCGCGAAGAACGGCACGAAGGCGATGCCCTGTTCCCCGCAGATCCGCACCATCTCGTCGGTGACCCGGTTGCGGGAGTCGAGCCCGAAACGGTTCTGCACGGACACCACCGGCGCGATGGCCTGCGCCTCGGCGAGGTGCCGGGGCTCGACGTCGGAGATGCCGAGCTGCCGGATCAGACCCTTGTCGCGCAGTTCGGCGAGGGCCCCGAAGTGCTCGGCGATCGAATCCTGGCGCATCCGGCGGAGGTACACCAGGTCGAGGTGGTCGCGGCCGAGCTGGCGGAGGTTCTCCTCGACGTGACCACGAAGGTCTTCCGGTCGGGCCGAGGTACCCCACTCGCCCGTGTAGTCCCGGAAGGGCCCGACCTTGGCGGCGATGACGAGGCCGTCGGGGTACGGGGACAGCGCGCTGTTGATGATCTCGTTGGCGGAGCGCAGCGAGGAGAAGTAGAAGGCGGCCGTGTCGATGTGGTTCACGCCGAGCTCGATCGCCCTGCGCAGCACGGCGATCGACCGCTGCCGGTCGCTCGGGGTGCCGAAGTGGAAAGCAGCGCTTCCTGTCAGCCGCATCGCGCCGAAGCCGATACGGTTGACGGTGAGATCGCCGAGTGTCCAGGTGCCTGCCGCGTCCGCGGTGATCGTTTCGGAGGTCATCGGCGGATGATGACACATCTCCGGCCCACCACCTTCGGCAGTTTTCGAACTACCTTCGCTGTGCGGCCAGCCGTATGGGCGCGTTCGCCGCACCAAACCCCGCATAACCGCCGCTCCGCTGCACGAACTCGAAGAAGACGTGGCCGACCGTCTCGGTGTAGCAGTGCCGGAACTCGCCGCCCCGCTCGTCACGGTCGTAGAGGATGCCCAGCTCGCGGTAGGTCTCCAACTCCCCCTCGGTGAACTCGAACCGCGCCTCGAGGTCGTCGTAGTAGTTGGCGGGGACGCGCAGCAACCCTGCCCCGGCCGCCATGAAGCGGCGCACCGTGGCGACGATGTCGCCGACAGCGAACGCCACGTGCCGGGCCCGGGTTTCGCCGTCCTCCTCCGGGGCGGGCGCGAGGTTGAGGACCAGCCGGGGCCCGTCCGACGAGGCGGACAGGGCTCGGCTGCGGAACAGGCCGTAGGGGTCGGCGAGTTCGACGGTCTCGTGCGGGCTGAGGCCCAGCACCGTGCGGTGGAAGAGCACCGATTCGTCGAAGTGGTGCCACGGCTGGGTCAGCGCAAGGTGGTCAATGGCCATGGCGTCCCCGGGTCCGCTCTCGGCCGTGTGCCTGAAGTCGTCGGTCCAGCTGGGGAGTTCGGGGCGGCTGGTCGCACAGAAGAGTACTTCGGTGCCATCGGGGGCCGCGATCGACTCCACCGGAACGTCCCTGGCGGCACGGCGCTTGGGCAGGGCGGGCGCGAGCAGGGCTTCCGCGCGGCGGGCGGAGGCTGCCGGATCCGCCGTCTCCAGGCCTACGGCGGCCAGGGTGGTGTCGGTACGGCGGCCGGCGGCACCCGTGTTGACCAGGACACGGGCCTCGCCCTGCGCCCAGAGGTCGACCGGCTTGCCGTGATGGCGGGCGGTGCGGGTGAAGCCGAGGGCGGTGAGGAGTTCGCCGACGGGTTCGGGGTCGCTGGTGGCGAGTTCCGCGAAGGCGACACCGGAGGGGATCACCGGCGCCGGGAGCGGGGAGACGCCGGCGTTCTCCTCGAGGGCGAGCAGGGAGCGCAGCCCGTCCAGCGCGGTGCGGCCCGCGTCCGCCTGCCGGAAGACGTCGTTGAAGACCTCCAGTGACAGAGGTCCGTCGTATCCGGCGTTCAGGACGTGGCGGAGGAGTCCGGCCACGTCGAAGCCGCCCTGGCCGGGGAAGCAGCGGTAGTGGCGGCTCCACTGGAGGACGTCCATGGCCATCAGCGGGGCATCGGCGAGCTGGAGGAAGAAGATCTTGTCGCCGGGGATGTCCGCGATGCCTTTGAGGTCCTCGGGTCCGGAAGCCCGGGAGAGGATGTGAAAGCTGTCCAGGCAGGTGCCGAGCGCAGGATGGTCCGCGGCTTCGACGATCCGCCAGGCGTGGCCGTACGTGCTGACGTGCCGCCCCCAGGCGAGCGCCTCGTAGGCCACCCGGATGCCGAACTCCTGGGCCAGGTCGGCGAGTCGGCTCAGCTGTTCGGCCGCGAGGGCGTCGTCGTCCACGGCCTGTGGGGCGACGCTGGAGCAGACGAGGACCGTGTCGGCGCCGAGCCTGCGCATCAGCTCGAACTTGTGCCGGGCGCGCCTCAGATTGCGGGCGAAGACCTCTTCCGGGACCGCCTCGATGTCCCGCATCGGCTGGTAGAGGTCGATGCCCAGTCCGAGGTCGGCCGTGCGAGCGGCGATCTCCTCGGGGGCGAGCGGGCTCGCCAGGAGGTCGTTCTCGAAGATCTCGACGCCGTCGAAGCCCGCCTGTGAGGCGGCCGTCAGCTTCTCGGTGAGGGTGCCGCTGAGGCAGACGGTGGCGATGGACTTACGCATACTCGCTCCCGAGGCCGTCACTGGATCTCCCAGATGACCACTAGATGGTCCTACTGATCCGCTGTGCGGTCAGACTAGGGGGCGTGGGCTCCTCGAGCAAGGGCCCAGGTTTCCCTGGTCCGCACAGCGGACTACGGTCGGGAGCAACATCGGCCGAGGGCCGCAGGGAACGTACGGGAGGCAGCGGGTGAGTGAGGAACAGGCGCGGGCGGGAGGTGACTCCGACCAGCAGGCGGGCGGGGTGCGCAGTGTGCGGCGGGCCTTCGACATCCTCACCCTGCTCACCGAGGACCGTCCGGTGATCACCCTGCGGGAGATCACCGAGTCGACGGGGCTCGCCAAGACGACCGCGCTGCGTCTGGTGCAGACGCTGGAGGAGACCGGCCTGCTGGGCTCGCACCCGTCCGGCTACATCGCGGGTCCCGCGCTGTGGCGCTGGGCGTATCTCGCGCGCAGCCAGTGGGAGGTGCCGCAGGAGACCCGGAAGGTCATGCGCGATCTCGCGGACCGGCTCGGCGAGACCGTCAACCTCTTCGTCGCCCGAGGCGTCAGCCGCATCTGCGTCGCCCACGAGGAGAGCCCGCATCCGCTGCGCCATGTCGTCGACGTCGGCGACGAACAGCCGCTGTGGGCCGGCGCCTCCTCGAAGATCCTGCTGCGGGACGCTTCGGAGGTGTTCCTGCTCCGGGTCGCCGCCGCCTCACCGCAGGGCGAGGCGCATGTCGAGCGGCTGCGGGCCTGGGTCACGGAGGCGGCCGAGCGCGGCTACGCCGTCAGCAGCAGCGAGTGGGACGAGGGGCTCACCGCCGTGGCCGTGCCCGTGACCGGGCGCACCGGCAAGGTCGCCGCCTCCCTCTCCCTGAGCGGCCCCAGCCACCGCTTCCCCTACGAGGCCGTCGAGCGCTTCGCCGCGGCACTCACCGAGGGTGCCCACCTCATCTCCGGCCAGGGCTTCAGCCACCCGCTGAGCAGCGCCGTCTGAGACCCGGCCGGTTACCGGCGGGCGAGGGTGCCGTCGCGCCCTCGCCACGGTCGGTCCCCTCCTCAACCGGAAGCCTGGTCACTGTCCTTCATCTCGCCCCAGCCGTGCCAGCGCTCGACCTCGATCCAGGCGCTGAAGCGGGCCCGGACCCGGTTCGGATAGGCACGGCCGCCGTAGTGGGTGGAGAGGCGGTCGATGTCGACGAGGCCCTCGTCCTCGTACGTCTCGGTCACGCGGCCGATGAGCGTGACGTGCGTGTACCAGTTGTCGCCGTCCAGGACGGTGAGGGTGACGCGCGGGTCGCGGCGCAGGTGCTTCAGCCGGATCCGGCCCTCGTCCAGGTTGATCAGGACGCGGCCGTCGTCCCAGAGGTACCACGTGGGGGTCGACACCGGCGTTCCGTCGGAGCGCAGGGTCGCCATCACACAGGGGTTGGGGCGGCGCAGCAGTTCGACGGCCGCGGGCGGCAGCGGGGGCTTGGACACGAAGGGTTCCTCCTCGGGAGCCTCGGGTTCAGGCGTTCTCGTCGAAGCTCGCATAGTAGGCGGCGGCCATGTCCTGGTCGCCGTGGCCCTGGGCGGCGGCGCGTTCGAAGCGTTCGGCGCTCGCTGCGGCCACGTCCAGGCGGACCCCGCCCCGCTCACCGGCCTCGACGATCAGACGGGCGTCCTTGGCGGCGGTGGAGACCGCGAACTGGGCCGGTGACAACTGGTCGTTGAGGACCAGGCCCGACTTGGCCCGCAGATAGCCCATGTCCAGGGGACCGCCGTCGATGGCGTCGAAGAAGCCCTGCGGATCCACGCCGAGGGCCTTCGCGAGGGCGAGGACCTCTCCGGCCGCGCTGGTCACCGCGAGCACCCAGCTGTTGGCGACCAGCTTCAGCCGGGTCGCGCTGCCCTCGGCCCCGTCCTCGCCGGTCCACACCGTGCGCGCGCCGACCGCGTCGAAGACGGGGGTCACGGCACCGCGGCCGTCGGCCGGGCCGGCCACGAGGACCAGCAGCTGACCGGCCTCGGCGGGCTGGCGGGTGCCCAGAACGGGCGCGTCGAAGAAGACCAGTTGGTGCTCGCGGGCGAAGGCGGCCAGGTCGGCGATCCCCTCGACGCCGGCGGTGGTCGACTGCACCCACGCGATGCCAGGGCGAAGCCCCTCTGCGGCCTGACGCATGACGTCCAGGGCCGCGGGACCGTCGTACAGCATGGTCAGGACGACGTCCGCACCCCGCACGGCCTCGGCGGGGCTGTCGGCGATCTCTACGCCGTCCGCGGCCAGCGGCTGCGCCTTGCCGGCGCTGCGGTTCCAGGCGCGGACGGTGTGTCCGGCGCGGGCGAGGTTGCGGGCCATCGCGGCGCCCATGATGCCGGTGCCCAGGACACTCACGGTGAGCTTGTCGGTCATGACGTCAACTCTCTGCGGGGGGTGCGGATGTGCGGTCAGGCCGTCGGGACGCGTACCCGGCCACCGGGGAGATCCTCCACCAGCCAGGCGGGCAGCACGTCGAACCGCTCCTCGGACTCGCCGTCCCGCCTGGTGGTCCAGGGGTCTCGGCGGCCGACACCTGAAACTCTACGACGCGCTCGGCCGGCAGCGGACCTCAACCTCCTGGGCCCCTTTCTTGCCCGGTGGCTCCGGCACCTGCAGAAGGTCATCGCCCGCCCGCACTCGTCGGTTGCGCGCGTCCGCACGACGGTCTGCCGGTCCGCGCCTCAGGCGGGCTGCGGGGCGGGTGTGACCGGAGCGGCCGCGACCTTGCGGGTCTCGCGCAATATCAGCAGGCCGTTGACCACCATCAGGGTCGCGGTCAGGCCGTGGAGGCCGAGTGCGGTGGCCACGGAGCCGTGGTGGGCCAGCACCGTACTCATGTCGCCGTACGCGGCGAGGGCCTCCACCAGCAGAACCCAGCCCAGCGCCCGGCGCTGGCCCGTCACCAGCAGGATGACCAGGACCAGGGCCAGGACGACGTCGCGGATTCCCTTGATGATCAGGAAGCCGCCGCCGTCATCGGACGGCCAACTGGGCAGGCCGAAGCCCGGCGCCGTCGTCTCCGGGCTCAGGATGAACTCCGTCCCGAACCAGAGGATGAAGAGGACGAAGGCGGCGACCAGCACAGTGTTGATCTTCTTCAGCGACACTGTTCTTCTCCTGGTGAGAGTTCGTCAGACGAGGGCGGACGCAAGCAGGGCGAAGGCGGCGATGATGACGGCGACGCGGAGATAGTGGTAGCGCTCCCAGCGGTTCAGCTGCTCCTTCCAGTCGGCGGGCCGGTTCTCGGGGGTCCAGGTCCTGTTCCGGTTGTTGATCGGGACGAGCAGCAGTATCGACATGACCACGCTGACGATCAGCAGTCCGGCGGCGATGGCGACGAGTCGGGCGCCGTGGTGGTCCCATCCGGCGACGGCCCAGATCGCGCTGAGCACGAGCGAGCCGATGTACCAGAACGGCATCAGGGTGCCGAGCATCCGGCCGCCGTGGGCGTGGCCGAGCTGGCCGCTGTCCTCGGGAAGGGCGTCCAGGATCCGGCTCATGATGAAGGCGACGCAGAACTCCACCCCCACCATCAGGCCGACGACGACGGTGGTGACGACCCCGAGTGCGTTGAGCATGACGATCCCTCCGTTGAACTAGCGTTGCTAGCTGATGAGGCAACGCTAGTACTTCTGCCGCTCGATTGTCTAGCGGTGCTAGGATCGATTCATGTCGGTACAGGAACGCAAGCAGCGCGAACGGGCGGAGCGCGAGCGCCTCATCGTGGCGACGGCCCGCGAACTCGCCGAGCAGCAGGGCTGGGACGCAGTCACCACCCGCCGGCTCGCCGAGCGCATCGAATACAGTCAGCCCGTCCTCTACAGCCACTTCCGGGGCAAGCGCGAGATCATCGGCGCCGTCGCCCTTCAGGGGGCCGCCGAACTGGCCACTGCGGTGCGGGCCGCGACGTCCGCCGCGGACCGCCCCCGCGCCCGGGTCGTCGCCCTGGCCCGCGCCTACCTCGACTTCGCCGCACGCAACCCGGCGGTCTACGACGCCTTGTTCCAGCTCGACGGCGGCCTGGCATACGCCCAGGAGGACACCCCCGAGCCGCTGAAGGACGCCTTCGCCGCCCTGCTGGAGACTCTCGGCGAGGTCACCGGAGACGGTGTCCAGCCGGGCCTGTTCACCGAGGTGTTCTGGGCGGCCCTGCACGGCCTCGCGACCCTGACCCGCGCGGGCCGCCTGCTGCCCGAGGACGCCGAGCCGAGGGTGGAGCTGCTGGTGGACCGGCTCGCCATGGTCTGACACACCGCCCGGGCGGGCACGCGGCCGGGGCCCGCAGGCCCCGGACAAGGCACCCGCCCCGGAAGACGCGCTACTTGCCCTGGCCGAGGGGCTTCTCGAGGATCGCCTTGCGGTGGCTGAAGGTCTCGATGGAGTAGCGGCCGTGGTAGTTGCCCATGCCGCTCTCCCCGACCCCGCCGAACGGCAGGTCGGAGACGGTGAGATGGGCGAGGGGCAGGCCGTAGCCGAGGCCGCCGGAGGAGGTCTCGTCGGCGATGCGGCGCCGGGTCGTGTCGGAGTCGGTGAAGACGTACAGCGCGAGCGGCTTGTCCCGGTCGTTGATGAAGTCGATGGCCTCGTCGAGGCCGGGGACGGTGACGATCGGGAGGATCGGGCCGAAGATCTCCTCCTGCATCACCGGGGACTTGGGGTCCACGTCGGCGAGGACGGTGGGCGCGATGTACTTGTTCGTACGGTCGCTCGTGCCACCGACGACCGTGCGGCCCGAGTCGAGCAGGCCGGCGAGGCGGTCGAAATGCCGTTCGTTGATGATGCGTCCGTACTCGCCGGAGTCGGCGGGATCGCTGCCGTACAGCGTTTCCACGGCGCCGGCCAGCAGCGGCTCCAGGGCGGCCGCCGTCTCCGGGTCGGTCAGGACGTAGTCGGGGGCGACGCACGTCTGCCCGGCGTTGAGGAACTTGCCGCGGGCGAGGCGGTCGGCGACGACCGTGAGGTCGGCGTCGCGGTCGACGAACGCAGGGGACTTGCCGCCCAGTTCGAGGGTGACCGGGGTCAAGTGCTCGGCGGCGGCGCGCAGGACGATACGGCCGACCGTGCCGTTGCCGGTGTAGAAGATGTGGTCGAAGCGCTCGGCCAGCAGAGCCGTGGTCTCCGGGATGCCGCCCTCGACGACGGCCACGGCGTCCGTGTCCAGGTGAGCGGGCAGCAGCCGGGCCAGGGCGGCGGAGGTGGCCGGGGCCAGCTCGCTCGGCTTGGCGACCACCGCGTTGCCCGCGGCGAGGGCGCCGACCACCGGGGCGAGCAGCAGCTGGGCGGGGTAGTTCCAGGGGGCGATGACGAGGACGACGCCGAGCGGGTCGTACTGCGTCCGGGCGCTCGCGTCGGCGCCGAGGTGCGCCGGGACCGGGGCGGACTCGGGTCGCAGCCAGTCGGTGAGGTGGTCAAGGGTGTGGTCGATCTCGCGGATCGTGAAGTCGATCTCGGTGCGGAAGGCCTCGGTCGAGCTCTTTCCCAGGTCGGCGTGGAGGGCGGCGGCCAGCTCCGTGCCGTTCTCCGTGAGCATCTCGCGCAGGCGGCGCAGCTGGGTCGTACGCCATTCCACGGGCTTGGTGCGGCCGCTGCGGAAGGTGGCGCGCAGCCGGGCCACGACGTCGGCGGGCTGCTCGGGGGCGGGGTGGTTCACGGGTGCCTCGCTGGGGTGGGCGGGCCTTGCGGCCTCGGTCTCGACGGTCAGATGTATATTGCAACCTTTTCGCGTCCGGGTAAATTCCGGGGCCGCCGTCAGGACTTTTCGTGCCGAGGGGACAGCGAGCGGCGGCGGTGTTCGAGATAGGTGCGCTCCGCCGGATTCTCGGTGAGTTCCGCCGCCTTCGCGTACGCGTCCGCGGCCTCCGCGTGGCGTCCGAGCCGGCGCAGCAGGTCGGCCCGGACGGCGTGGAGGACGTGGTAGCCGTCGAGGTCCAGCGCGTCCACCAGGGCGAGGGCCTGCGCGGGTCCGTCGGTCTCGGCCACGGCGACCGCTCGGTTCAGGGCCACGACAGGACTGGGAGCCACGGCCATCAGCTGGTCGTACAGCCGGTGGACCTGCCCCCAGTCGGTGGGCGCGTCGCTGTGCACGGCCTGGATGGCGGCCTGGATCTGGTAGGGCCCCGGCTGGTTCCGGCGCAGACACCGCCGTACGAGTGACTGGCCCTCCGCGATGAGCGCGCGGTTCCAGCAGCCGGGGTCCTGTTCCGAGAGCGGCACGAGCTCACCGTTGTCATCGGTGCGGGCGGCCCGGCGGGACTCGACGAGCAGCATCAGGGCGAGGAGACCGGTGACCTCGGGTTCGTCCGGCATCAGCTCGGCCAGCAGACGGCCCAGGCGTACGGCCTCCGCGCACAGGTCGGCCGTACCGCCGTACCCCTCGTTGAAGATCAGGTAGACGACGGCGAGCACGCCCTCGAGCCGGTCGGGGAGGTCGGCGTCGCGGGGGACGCGGTAGGGGATGCGGGCATCGCGGATCTTGGCCTTGGCGCGGACGAGGCGCTGGGCCATGGTCGGCTCGGGGACGAGGAAGGCGCGGGCGATCCGGGCGGTGGTGAGGCCGCCGAGCAGGCGCAGGGTGAGGGCGACCTGTGCCTGGGGCGCGAGGGCGGGGTGGCAGCAGGTGAAGATGAGGCGGAGCCGTTCGTCGCGCACGGGGCCCTCCTCGGGCGGTGCGTCGGGGGCGTGCAGCAGGGCGGCCTCGGCGTGGCGGGCCTCTCTTGTGGTCTCGCGGCGCAGCCGGTCGATCGCGCGGTGGCGGGCGGTGGTGATGATCCAGCCGGCCGGGCTGGGTGGCACACCGGTCTCCGGCCAGCGCCGCACCGCCGTGGTGAAGGCGTCCTGGACCGCTTCCTCGGCGAGGTCGATGTCGCCGAGGAAGCGGACCAGGACCGCGACCGCGCGGCCGTACTCCTCGCGGAAGACGCCCTCGATGTCCAGGGTCATCAGTCCTCGGACTCGTGCTGGAAGGGGCGCACCTCGATGGGCAGGGTGGTGGCCAGAGCCGCCTTGCGCCCCCATTCCAGGGCCGCGTCCAGGTCGGGCGCCTTCACGATGCAGAGGCCGCCGAGCTGTTCCTTGCCCTCGGCGTACGGCCCGTCGGTGATCAGCACGTCGCCGTCACGGGGCCGCAGCACGGTCGAGGCGTCGGGGCTGTGCAGTCCCCCGGCGAAGACCCAGGCCCCGGCCTCGCGCAGCTCCTGGTGGAAGGCGTCGAGCCGCTTGCCGATCTCGGCCAGGACCTCGGGTGCGGGCAGTTCGTCCCAGCCGGGCTGCATGACGTTGAGCAGGTAGTACTGCATGTCGCTCTCCTCCTGTGAGTGTGTCTCACCTCCTACACGAACGGCACACCCCCGGATCGACAGCGCGCGCGAGGGGATCGGGAGAATCTTGTCCATGACCACCGCAGCGCACCCGCTCCTCGCCACCGCCCACGCCCTCGCGGCCGGCCTCCTCGCCCCGCACGCGGCACGGGTCGACCAGGAGGGCGTGCCCGCGAGCCACCTCGACGCGATCAGGCGCTCGGGCCTGCTCGGGGTGAGCGCACCGAAGGAGTACGGCGGTGCGGGCGCCCCGGACGCGGTGGCGCGGGAGGTCCAGGAGATCCTCGCCGGGGCGTGCTGCTCCACGTGGTTCGTGCAAACCCAGCACCACTCGCCGGTGCGGCTGCTCATGCAGTGCGCCCTGCCGGTGCGGGAGCGGCTGCTCGGGCCGCTGGCGACCGGCGAGCTGCTGGCCGGGATCGCGTTCGCGCACGTCCGCGCCTACCCGCGGGTGCCGGTGCGGGTGACGGCCGAGCGGGACGGCTGGCGCTTCGACGGAACGGTGCCGTGGTTCACCGGCTGGGGTCTGAACGACGTGATGCTGCTGGCAGGGGTGAGCGAGGCGGACGAGGTGGTGTTCGCGTTCACCGAGGCCCGCGAGCAGCCGGGGCTGCGGGCCTCGGAGCCGGTGCGGCTGGCGGCGCTCACCGCGGCCCGGACGGTCTCCCTGGAGCTGGACGGCCTGTGGCTGCCCGACGACGCGGTGGTGCTGCACACTCCGCAGGAGAAGTTCGCGCTGCTGGACCGGCCCCGCAACACCAACGCCTCCCCCGCCGTCTTCGGGGTGGCGTACGCGGCGCTCCGCGTACTGGACGAGGCCGGGGAGTCCGAGACCGCGGGTGCCCTTCGTGGCCGCCTCGACGGAGTGCGCGGGCAGGTGTACGCCCTGGCCGACCACCCCGTCCCGTATGAGCGCGTCGCCGAACGGCTGGCGCTCAAGACACGGTCGTACGACCTGATGCGCGCCGCCACGACCGCCGCCGTCGTGGCCGGGGGCGGCCGGGCCATGGGCCTGGACAGTACGGCCCAACGGCTTTTCCGCGAGGGGATGTTCCTGCTTGTGCAGGGACAGACCACCGACGTGCGCCGCGCACATCTGGACGCTCTGGCGCAGCTCTAGGCCAGGAAGTCGACGAGGGCGGCCGTGAGGTGTGCGGGGGCGTCCTCCTGGACGAGGTGACCGGCGCCCGGGACCGTTTCGAGGCGTGCGCCCGGGATGCGCGCGACGAGTTCGTGCCCCTTGCCGAGGGGGATCCAGGTGTCGTCCTCGCCCCAGCACACCAGTGTCGGGATCGCGATCTCGCCGTACCGGTCCTGCACTTCGTCGGTGTAGCGCTGGTCGGCCTGGGCGATCTGACGGTAGAAGGCCCCCTGGCCCGGGTCGCCGAGCCAGGGTTCGACCAGCCGGTCGAGGACGGCGGGGTGCAGGCCGGGGCTGCTGGCGGAGCCGACGTACTCGCGGACGAGGGCCCGGTGCAGGGCGGGCGGCAGTTGGTCGAAGACGTCGGAGTGCTTGCCGACGAGTTTGAAGAACGGCGATCCCCAGGGGGCCAGCGCGACCGGGTCGACCAGGGCGAGCGAACGGTAGCGGGCGCCGTGCAGCAGATGGGCCCGCAGGGACACGGCACCGCCGAAGTCGTGGGCCACGACCCGGGGTCGGTCGAGATCCCAGTGCGCCAGGAGCTCGGTGAAGACCCGGCCCTGGGCCGCCAGCGAGACATCCTGGCCGGCGAACATCTGCGAGGCCCCGTAGCCGGGCATGTCCCACACGAACACGTGGTGGCGCCGGGCGAGGGCGCGGGCCACGGCACGCCAGACATAGGAGGAGAAGGGCGTGCCGTGGAGGAGGACGACCGGGTCCCGGCCCACGTCTCCGAGGCTGTCCCAGCGGACCTCACCGGAGCTGCTGCGGAAGGTCCTGGTCAACGGCCAGTCGCTCACGGGCTGTTCCTCTCGACGGTTTCGCAGGTCGAGCCCGTGAGCGTACGGGGTGACGGCCTAGCTCGCGAACGGCACCTGCGCCGTGGGCGCGGCCTGGTCGCCGGACGGGTGCTGCCACAGCCCCTGTGTGGCCAGGCGCGGCAGGACTCCCTCGCCGAACCAGTAGGCCTCCTCCAGATGCGGGTAGCCGGAGAGCACGAACTCGTCGATGCCGAGGGCGTGGTACTCCTTGATCCGCTCCGCGACCTCGTCGTGGCTGCCGACCAGCGCGGTCCCCGCGCCGCCGCGCACCAGGCCGATGCCGGCCCACAGGTTGGGGTGGATCTCCAGGCCGTCGCGAGCGCCGCCGCCGTGCAGGGCGAGCATGCGCTGCTGACCCTCGGACTCGCTGCGGGCGAGCCCGGCCTGCACCGACCTGACGGTCTCGGGGTCGAAGCCCTCCAGGAGACGGTTCGCCTCGGCCCAGGCCTGCTCGGAGGTGTCCCGGGTGATGACGTGCAGACGGATCCCGAAGCGCAGGGTGCGGCCCTCCTTGGCCGCGAGCCCGCGGATCCAGGCGATCTTCTCGGCGACCTGCGCGGGCGGCTCGCCCCAGGTGAGGTACACGTCGACGTACTTGGCGGCGACCTCCCCGGCGATGGGCGAGGACCCGCCGAAGTACACCTCGGGCACCGGGTCGGGCACACGCGCCAGTTTCGCGTCCTCGACCTGGAGGTGCTCGCCGCGCAGGTCGACGGTCTTGCCCTCCCACAGCCCCCGTACGACGTCCAGGAATTCGCCGGTACGGCGGTAGCGGGCGTCCTTGTCGAGGAAGTCCCCGTAGGCCCGCTGCTCGTGGCTCTCCCCGCCGGTGACCACGTTGAGCAGCAGCCGGCCGCCGGTCTGCCGCTGGAAGGTGGACGCCATCTGCGCGGCGAGGGTGGGTGAGACGAAGCCGGGCCGGAAGGCGACCAGGAACTTCAGGCGCTCGGTGTTCTGGCTGACCATGGCGGTGGTCAGCCACGCGTCCTCGCACCAGGCGCCGGTGGGAGTGAGCGCCCCCACGAAGCCCAGGTCCTCGGCCGCGCGGGCGATCTGGCTCAGGTAGGCGACCGTCGGCGGCCGGTCCCGTCCGGAGACGGTGGCGGGCGTGCCGTGACCGCCGCCCACGACATGGCGGCTGTCGCCGTTGGTGGGCAGGAACCAGTGGAAGGTGAGGGACATGAGGGGGCTCCGATCTGGAAGGTCCGCAGGTCGCTAGAGGAGGCCGTGCCGGGGTGGCCTGGTGCCGTTGAGCACGTACCTTCCGATGTGCTGGATCTTCCAGCGGGTCGGGTCGTGCAGGGTGTGCGTGCGGGCGTCGCGCCAATGGCGGTGCAGGTTCAGGGAGTTGAGCGCCGAGCGGGTGCCGGACACCTCGAACAGTGCGCTCGCGACCTCCACCGCGGCCTGCGCAGCCGACACCTTGGCCGCGGCCACGGCGATGGACGCCTCGGCCGCCGAGTCGTCGGTGAGGTCGGCCCGGGCGGCTTCCACGGCACGGGCGGCTTCCCGCAGCAGGGCCTCGGACGCCCTTGCCTGGATGGCCAGTTCACCGAAGCGCTGGATCAGCAGGGGGTCCTCGGCGGCGGTCTCGACACCGCTCTCGAACCACGGACGGCTCTTCGTGCGGACGAACTCCACCGCCTGGGCGAGTGCTCCCCCGGCGATCCCCGCGTCGATGGCGGCGTGCAGCAACTGGGCGACGGCTCCGTGGAGTTGGGGGCCCTCGAAGGTGAGGTGGTGGGGCAGGACCCGGTCGGCCGGGACCTCGACGCCTTCGAGGCGGACGGTGCCACTGGCCGTCGTACGCTGGCCGAGTCCGTCCCAGTCGTCGATCACCGTGAGGCCGGGAGCGTCCCTGGGGACGTAGGCGACGTGCAATTTGTCGTCCTCGGCCCGGGCCAGTACGGGGATCCAGTCGGCGAACAGGGCACCGGTGGAGTAGTGCTTCACACCGTCGAGGACGTACGAGCCGGCCGGCCCCGGATGCAGCCGGGTGCGGATGTCCTGGACGTGCTTGGTTCCGGCCTCGGACTGCGCGTTGCCGAAGCGGCGGCCGGCGAGCAGCTCGGCGAAGAAGAACTTCCGCTGTTCGTCGGTGCCCTGACGGCGGATCACATTGACGTAGGCGAAGTGGCTCTGCGGGATCTGGGAGAGGCTCGCGTCGGCGGAGGCGAGCAGCCGGAAGACCTCGGCGAGGGTGGAGGCGCTCACGTCCGCTCCCCCGTGCTCCGCGGGGACGGTGACGGCGAGCAGGCCGGAGGCGGAGAGCCGGTCCAACTCCTCGCGTGGCAGCCTGCGTTCGGCGTCCCGGGCGGAGGCGCCCGCGCGGAACTCCGCGGCGAGCGACGCGGCGACCGCGAGGGCCTCCGCGTCGTCGGCGATCACATGGGCGGTCATGTCCTTCAGCCCGCCGCCGCGAGCACCGGCCGCCGTCCCAGCGCGGTCGAGAACTGGTCGACGATCTGCGTGAGCGCCTCGGTGGCGGCCGGCGCCACGGTCAGCGAGCCGTCCTCCTGCACGGTGATGTCCTTGTCGAGGGTGAACCAGCCCTGCACGATGTGGGCCGCGCCCATGGAGCTGAGGACCGGGCGGAGCGCGTAGTCGATGGCCAGGACGTGGGCGGTGGAACCGCCGGTCGCCAGCGGCAGCACCGTCTTGCCGAGGAGGGCGTACTGCGGGAGCAGGTCGAGCAGGGCCTTGAGGACCCCGGAGTACGACGCCTTGTAGACGGGAGTACCCACGACGATCCCGTCGGCGCGCTCGAAGAGCTCGGTCACCTCGACGATCGCCGGGTGCTTGAAGTCTGCGCCGAGCAGGGCCTCGGCGGGGACGGTGCGGACGTCGAGCGGGATCACCTCGTGGCCCTGCGCGGTCAGGCGCCGGTCGAGGTGGCGCAGCAGTCGGTTGGTACGGGAGGAGGCGGAGGGACTGCCGGAGACGGACAGGACGGTGGCCATGCGGTCCTCTTTCGGGGAGGTGGGGCGCCCCCGGTTCAGGCGGGGGCGCCCCTGGGGAAGCGGTCAGGAGTACCAGGTGGGCTCGGGCAGCTCGCCTTCCAGGACCCAGCGGCCGACCTCGCGCCGCTTGTACGCGACCGGGTCGTGGAGGGTGTGGGTGCGGACGTTGCGCCAGAAGCGGTCCAGGCCCTCCGAGGTGGCCGTGGAGCGGGCGCCCGTCACCTCGAAGATCCGGTGGGAGATCTCCAGGGCCACGTCGGTGGCGCGGGCCTTGACCGCGGCCACCCGGACCTCGAAGTCCCCTCGCGTCTGCTCGGTGACGGCGTCGGGGTCGTCGTGGAGCTTCTGTCCCTCGGCGGCGACGGCGTCGGCGAGGGCCTCGGCCGCCCAGAGCTTGGCGGTGAGGTCGCCGTAGATGTCGATGACGTACGGCTCGTCGACCGCGCGCTCGTAGCCGCCGTGCAGCCAGGAGCGGGACTTCTCGCGGGTGTAGGTGGCGGCCGTCTCCAGCGCGCCGCCCGCGATGCCCAGGTAGAAGTTGACGAAGACCAGCTGGATGGTGGGGACGTTGAGGGTGTTGTAGACGCGCGGCTGGAACACCTTGTCGACATATCCGGCCGCGCTCGACCACGGGGTGCGCACGCCGTCGAGGGTGACGCGGCCGCTCTCGGTGAGGCGCTGTCCGATGTTGTCCCAGTCGTCATGGAAGGTCAGGCCTTCCGAGTCGGAGGGCACGATCGCGAAGACGTGCTGGTCGGTGCCCTCCAGGACGCCTTCCAGGACGGTGACGTCGGAGACCTTGCTGCCGGTGGAGAAGGACTTGCGGCCGGTGTAGACGAGGTCGCCGCCGTCCTCGGTCACCACGACGTCCTTGTCGCGCGGGTTGACCGCGCCACCGAAGAACCAGCGGTTGCGGGATGCCTCGGCCTCCACGTGCTCCCACTGTTCCCGGGTGCCGACCAGGCGGGCGGCCCAGAACCACAGGTAGTGATAGCCCAGGAGCTGGCCGATGGAGCCGTCGGCCTTGGCCACCTCGCGGACCACCCGGTAGGCGGTGGGCCAGTCCTGGCCTCCGCCGCCGTGCTCGGTGGGACCGAGGAGGGTGACGAGGCCGGCGTCCTTGAGGAGCTGGACCTCGGCGTACGGGGTGGCGCCCACGTGGTCGCGTTCCGCGGCGTCGGTCGCGAGGACCGCGGCGACCTCGGCGGCGCGGGCGATCCAGTCCTGGGCGGTCTCGGGGGCTGGGCGGGTCTGCCAGTCGGTGGGCGTGACGGTGCTCATGCGGATGACCTCTCTCGCGGGTGGGGGGATCAGGCGTCGGAGTCCGGGAGCTGGGCCTCCAGCTCACGCACGAGCGGCAGCACGCGCTTGCCGAAGTACTCGACCTCCTCGTGGTAGTGCAGGAAGCCGAGCAGGAGGAGGTCCACCCCGAGCTTCTTGTAGGCGACGATCCGCTCGGCGATCTGCTCCGGCGTGCCGATGAGGCCGGTGCGGAAGCCGTCGTTGTACTGGACGAGGTCCTCGAAGGTGGAGTCCTGCCACATGCCCTTCTTGTCGCCGGTGGACTGTCCGGCCTGCTTCACGGCCGCGCCGAATCCCTCGACGGCCTCCGTGTCGGCCTTGGCGACGATCTCCCGGAGGGTCTCGCGGGCCTCGGCCTCGGTGTCCCGGGCGATGAGGAAGCCGTTGAGGCCGAACTTCGGTGCCCTGCGCCCGACTTCGGCGGCGGACTTGCGGACGTCGGTGATCTGCTCCACGACTCCGTCGAAGTCCTTGCCGTTGGAGAAGTACCAGTCGGAGACCCGGCCGGCCATGGCTCGGGCCGCACTGGAGTTGCCGCCCTGGAAGATCTCCGGGTGCGGCCGCTCCTCGGTGTTGAGGGGCTTGGGCTTGAGGGAGAAGTCCCGCAACCGGTAGAAGTCACCGCCGAGTTCGGCGTGGTCCTCGGTCCAGATCTTCCGCAGGGCGGTGATGAACTCCTCGGAGCGGCGGTAGCGCTCGTCGTGCTCCAGCCAGGGCTCGCCGAGGGCGGTGAACTCGCCCTTGAACCAGCCCGATACGACGTTCACGGCGAAGCGGCCCTTGGAGAGGTGGTCGGCGGTGGCGCCGAGCTTGGCGAGGACGCCGGGGTGCCACAGGCCGGGGTGGACGGCGGCGATGACCTTCAGGCGCTGGGTGGCGAGCAGCAGGGCGAGGCTGAAGCTGGTCGACTCGTGCTGGAACTCGGCGCCGTAGCTGGCCATGTAGCGGACCTGGCTGAGGGCGTAGTCGAAGCCGTTGTTCTCGGCGAGGACAGCGAGTTCCCGGTTGTAGTCGTAGCCCCAGTCGGTGCGCTGCTCGATCTTGCTGGTGACCAGTCCCCCGCTGACGTTGGGGACCCAGTAGGCGAATTTCACGGGCGCGGCAGGCATGCGTGACTCCTGTTGCGGAATGTTTTCGGGCACGCCGAATTCAAGAGGTGCGCGGGCACAAGGAATTCAGGCGGGGAAAGCCTCAGAAAGAGGGAAAGCGCGGCGGATCACAGGAGGTTGATCAGGCCGCGGCGCAACAGGAGGCACTGGAGACGCGCGCGAGGTCGACATGGCGTCGCCGCGTGAGGTCCAGTCGCATCTTCATGCCGTCGATCGTGACAGCCGGTGGCGAGAGGCGTCAAGGAAAACCCGACCGGTCTCGTATCGCGGACCATTGAATTTCACGAACGTGTGACAGGGAAACCCTTGAACCGGGCGGGAAATGACCCGCATTCTGCGGGGCATGCGGACGGAACAGTTGGAATACATCGCCGCGGTGACCCGGCTCGGCTCACTGCGCCGGGCGGCGGACGAACTGCGCCTGTCGCAGCCCGCGTTGAGCGAGACCGTGCGGAACCTGGAGCGGGAGCTCGGGGTCGACCTGCTGGAGCGCAAGCGATCCGGGGCGACGATGAGCGCGGAGGGCCGGGAGTTGCTGCCGCACATCGTCGGCGTGCTGGAGGCGGTGGACCGGCTGCGGGCGGCGGCGGGCGAGCAGCACCGCATCAGCCGTATGGTCCGGGTCGGCACGGTGAACGCGGCGACCGTGCCGCTGCTCATTCCGGCGGTCGAGGACTTCCGGGCCGCTCATCCGGTCACCCAGGTCGAGGTGGTCGGCGCGCAGCAGACGGACATCCACCGGGCCCTGTCCGAGGGCGGGTTCGACCTCGGTCTGGTCAATCACCTCGACGGCGACGACACGCCCGCGGGATTCGAGTCCACGCAGCTGCTGCGGGGGCGGCCGGTGGTGTGCCTGCGCCCGGACAGTCCGCTGGCCGCGCGGACCTGTGTGTCGGTGGACGACCTGCTCACCCAGCCGTTGATCGCGATGCGCACCGGTTATGTCATGCACCGTTTCGTGCACCGGCTGCTGGGCCACCGGGGCTCGTCCTTCGCGTACTCCACCGACGGCGCCGAAATGGGCAAGCTGATGGTGGCCGAGGGGCTGGGGGTGACCGTGCTGCCCGACTTCAGCGTGGTCGGGGATCCGCTGGAGCGGCAGGGCACGATCACCCACCGGCCGATCGAGGGCGACGCGACCCGGGTGCTGTTGATGCTTCAGCGCCGCAGGGCCGAGTCCGTGCCGCAGGCGGCCCGGGATCTGCACGACGTGTTCGTCCGCCGGGCCCGGCACCTGGGCGGGACGCTCACCCCGCCCGGCTGAGCCGCCCCAGGAGGCGCGTGCTCGTTCAGTCCTCGTCCCGCCCCGGGACGACCACGAGGAACGCGTCCGACTTCAGATCCATCACGACGGTCGCGGGCTCACCCTTGGCCCGTCGCTCCGCCGCGTACTCCTCCGCCGGCCACGATCCACGAGGAGCTCCCGCTGGAAACCGCTCCAAGACCTTCGCGCCCATAGCGGCGAACACCTCCAGCATCGATGTACGACTCGAACCGTCCTGTTCCGTACGAGTGCGGCTTCCCGCGATGCGCGCGATCATGTCCCCGAGCCCGCGTTTTAGTCCACGCGTCCCGGCCGCTGCTCGCCCCGCTCCCGTCCCCGTTCCGGTACGGGTCGCCCAGCCGACGAGTTCACGTGGCACCGCATCCGAAGCGAGCCACGGCTCGGAAGTGATCAGCAGGGGGACCGCACGAAGGACCGAGGGCCGATGGAGCACGACGACACGCGAGAGGGACTGCGCTGCCTGGTGACCGGCGCCACGGGGTACATCGGCGGCCGGCTCGTCCCCGAACTCCTCTCGGCGGGACACCGGGTGCGCTGTCTGGCCCGCTCCCCCGACCGGCTGCGCGACCATCCCTGGGCCGACCGCGCCGAGGTGGTGGCCGGTGACGTGACCGACGCCTCGTCCGTCGCCCGTGCACTGGCCGGGGTGGATGTGGCGTACTACCTGGTGCACACGATGAGCTCCGGCAAGGACTTCGAGGAGACCGACCGCAGGGCTGCGCTGATCTTCGCCGAGCAGGCCCGGATCGCGGGCGTGCTGCGGATCGTGCACCTCAGCGGGCTCACCCCGGCGGGCGTGCCCGAGCACGAACTCTCCCCGCACCTGCGCTCCCGTGCCGAGGTGGCCCGCATCCTGCTCGACTCCGGGGTCCCGACCACGGTCCTGCGGGCGGCCGTCGTCATCGGCTCGGGTTCCGCGTCCTTCGAGATGCTGCGGTACCTGACCGAGCGCCTGCCCGTGATGATCACCCCGAGCTGGGTGCACACCCGCATCCAGCCCGTGGCGGTCCGCGACGTACTGCGGGCCCTCGTCGGCAGTGCCCGCATGCCGTCGGACGTCAACCGGGCCTTCGACCTCGGCGGACCGGAGGTGCTGACGTACCGGCAGATGATGCTCAGGTACGCGGCGGTCGCCGGACTGCCGCGCCGGATCATCATTCCGGTGCCGGTGCTCACCCCTGGGCTCTCCAGCCACTGGGTGGGCCTGGTGACACCGGTGCCCGCCTCGATCGCCCGGCCGCTCACCGAGTCGCTGCGGCACGAGGTGGTCTGCCACGAGCACGACATCGCCCGCCATCTCTCCGGCCCGCCCGGTCGTCCGATCGGCTTCGACGAGGCCGTACGACTGGCTCTGCAGCGGGTGCGGGAGGCACGGGTCACGACGCGGTGGTCGTCGGCCTCGGTGCCGGGCGCCCCCAGCGATCCGCTGCCCACCGACCCGGACTGGGCGGGCGGAAGTCTCTACAGCGACCACCGGGAGCTCCCGGTCGACGCCTCGCCGGAGGCGCTGTGGCGGGTCATCGAGGGCATCGGCGGCGAGAACGGCTGGTACTCCTTCCCGCTCGCGTGGACGGTGCGGGGCGGGCTGGACCGGCTGGTGGGCGGGGTCGGGCTGCGCCGGGGGCGCCGGGACGCGGCCCGGCTGCGGGTCGGCGACTCGCTGGACTTCTGGCGGGTCGAGGCGATCGAGCCCGGCCGGCTGCTGCGGTTGCGGGCCGAGATGCGGCTGCCGGGCCTGGCCTGGCTGGAGATGAGCGCGGTCAGGGACGAGGACGGCCGCACCCGCTACCGGCAGCGCGCCCTGTTCCATCCGCACGGTCTGCTGGGTCAGGCCTACTGGTGGAGCGTCTCCCCCTTCCACGCGATCGTCTTCGGCGACATGGCCCGCAACATCGCCCGGGCCGCGGCGGGTTCGGCGGTCCGCGATCCGCGGCACACCTCTGCCCACTGATCTCCCGGCTCCTCTCTGCATCCCGGAGTACGCACCATGAGCATCTCGGTCGTCCTGTTCACCTGCGACCTGCGGCTGCACGACCACCCACCCCTCAGAGCCGCCCTGGACGGCACCGAACAGGTCGTCCCGCTGTTCGTGCGGGACCAGGCCGTGGACGCCGCCGGATTCGCCGCCCCCAACCGGCTGGCGTTCCTGGCCGACTGTCTGCGCGACCTCGACGCCGGTCTGCGCGAGCGGGGCGGCCGGCTGGTCGTGCGCCACGGCAGCCTCGTCGACGAGGTGTGCAAGGTCGCCGCCGAGGCGGACGCCGACGAGGTGCACATGGCGTCCGACGTCAGCGCCCACGCCCACCGGCGGGAGGAGCGGCTGCGCCGGGCCCTGGAGGCGGAGGGCGTACGGCTGCACGTCCACGACACGGTGACCACGGCCGTCGCTCCCGGCGCGGTGGTCCCGGCCTCCTCGGACCACTTCGCCGTCTTCACGCCCTACTTCCGGCGCTGGTCCCAGGAGCGGCTGCGGGACCCGCTCGCGGCCCCACGGACGGTGCGGGTCCCGGACGGCGTCGGGTCCGAGCTCCTGCCGTCCCGTGCCGACCTGTCCGGACTCTCGGAAGGACTCGCCGCCGGCGGTGAGACGGAAGGCCGCGAGCGGCTCACCACCTGGCTGCGGGCGGGCGTGACCGCGTACGAGGACCGCCACGACGACCTGGCCGGCGACGCGACCTCCCGGCTCTCCCCGCACCTTCACTTCGGCACCCTCTCCCCCGTCGAACTCGTCCACCGGGCGCGCCGGGCAGGCGGTCCGGGCGCCGAGGCCTTCGTACGGCAGCTCGCCTGGCGCGACTTCAACCGGCAGGTGCTCGCGGCCCGCCCTGCCGCGGCCGGCGCCGACTACCGCACCCGGCACGACCGTTGGCGCTCCGAGCGGGCCGCCGCCGGGGACATCGAGGCGTGGAAGGAGGGCCGCACCGGCTACCCGATCGTCGACGCGGCGATGCGCCAGCTGCGCCACGAGGGCTGGATGCACAACCGTGGCCGCCTGCTGACGGCGAGTTTCCTGACCAAGACGCTGTACGTGGACTGGCGCGTCGGTGCCCGGCACTTCCTGGATCTGCTGGTCGACGGCGACCTCGCCAACAACCAGCTCAACTGGCAGTGGATGGCGGGGACCGGCACCGACACCCGGCCCAACCGCGTCCTCAACCCCGTCGCCCAGGCCAAGCGGTACGACCCCGACGGCACTTACGTCCGCCGCTGGGTGCCCGAGCTGGCCGCGCTGCGGGCGCCCGTGGTGCACGAGCCGTGGAAGCTGCGGGGCCTGGACCGCGCCGCGCTCGACTATCCGGATCCGATCGTGGAGCTGCCCGAGGGGCTCGCCCGCTTCAAGCGGGCCCGGGGCCGTGACTGAGGTCGGCTGGGAAGCGGGAGGCGGGCCGCCACCTCTACACATAAAGGAAAAATAAGAGCAGAATGTATGCAGGCGGCGCTAACCGCACACCGCACCAGACGCGGTCAGGCCAGTAAGTCAAAGGAGACGAGTCATGGCCAACGTCTCGCACACCAGGGGTGACATCACCAGCCACCCCGACGCTCCAGAAATGCGGGAACGCTACGCCCGCATGCTCGGCGGTCGTGATGTGGCGCTCGTGGACGGACCGGTGTTCCTGCTCGGTCTGTACTGCGCCGTGTCCCCCTGGATACTCCACTACACGACGAGCCAGCCCGCCCTCGTGACCCACAACCTCATCGTGGGCATAGCGATCGGTCTGCTGGCCCTCGGATTCACCCAGACCCCTGAGCGCATGTACGGCCTCAGCTGGGCCTTCTGCGCGGTCGGCATCTGGATGATCATCGCCCCGTGGGTCGTCGGCGACAGCCCCGACGCCGGTGTGGCGCTGAACAACATCATCATCGGCGCCCTCGCGGTGATCCTGGGGCTGATGTGCACCGTCACGGCGGCCAAGAGCGCCCCCAAGCCGTAAGCATCCTCGACCCGGGAAACGGGAGGGCCTGTCCACGCCCGGTGGACAGGCCCTCCCTCCGCGTGTCGTCACCCCAGGAGGGAGCCCAGCTCGCGCCGGTGACCGGCGACCCACTCCCAGGCGGCCCGTACCTCGTCCACGGCCCCCTGTTCCCGCAGCCCGACCAAGGCCGGCTCGCCTCGCAGCGCCCCGGCCTCGATACCTCGCCGGCACCGGTCCTGCCACCACAGCACCGTGTCCAGCAGCCGGTCCCGCCCGTCGAGGCCGTAGGCGTCGCAGACCAGCCGGATCCGGCGAGCGGCCTCCGCCACGTCGGTGACGGCCGGCCCCAGGTCGAGATACTGCCAGCACACGTGGGCGACGTCATGGATCCGGTCGCCCGGAGCGGCCAGGTCCCAGTCGATGAAGGCCGAAGGGCGCCATACGCCGTCCGCCACCGCGTAGACGGTGTTCTTCGGCGCGAGGTCGTTGTGGCACACGACGTCCCGATCGCCGGCGAGCGGCGTTCCGTGGGTCAGATCATGGAAGGCCCGGACGAGTCGGGCGATCTCCACGAGTGCCTCGTCGTCACGGGCGGCGACGCGCTCGGTCGAGGTCAGGGCGGCCCTCCCCTCGAGGTAGCCGAACGTCTCCCGGCCGTGTTCGTCGATGCCGATGAACCGGGGCGCGCCCCGCCAGTGTGCGGTCTCGAACAGTGCGAGCAACTCCCGCACGAACGCCGACCGTTGCGACGGTGTGCGTCGCACGGTCTCTCCGATCCGGACGACCTCGTTGACCGCGCCGCCGCCGAGCACCGACTCCTCCATCCGACCGCCTCCCGGGGCAGGATCGACCCATGGACACGAACAGGACCTTCACCCTCGTCCCGCCCGCACGTCTCGAAGGCTACGGCGTCCGGCTGCGCGAGTGGGCGGACGCCGACCTCGCCGACCTGGTCACGCTCTACGACGACCCGGAGATGGCCCGCTGGACGCCGGTGGCCTCGCCGTTCGACCTGGACGCGGCGCACGCCTATCTCGCCGCTGCGCGGGAGGGGCAGGCCGAGGGACGGAAGATCCAGTTGGCCGTCACCACGGACGGGCTCCTTCCCCGCGGGGAGGTGCTGCTGTTCCGCAGCGGTTCGGACGAGCGTGACCTGGAGCTCGCCTATGGCATCGGGCCCGCCCACCGGGGCCGGGGGGTCGCCGGGCGGGCGGTGCGCCTCGCGGCCGAGTACGCGGTCCGGGAGATCAGACCCCGTCGAGTGGTGCTGTGCATCGACGCCGCCAACGCGGCGAGTGAGGCGGTCGCCCGGTCCTGCGCGTTCGAGCTCACGGACGAGCCGCCGGTCAGGAGGGTGTCGCGGGGCCGGGAGGTCGACCTGCGCACGTGGCGTCTGTCTGCCTGAAACTCCGTGGTCCTGCGGGGACTTGGCGTGCCACTCTCGCCGTATGGATCACGCGGAGGTACTGCTCCTCGGAGGACGCGCCGGAGTCGGCAAGACGACCGTGGGCTGGGAGGTCTCGGCGCGGTTGCGGGCCGCTCGGGTCGCCCATGCGGTGATCGACGGGGACTTCATGGGGCAGGTGCATCCGGCACCCGAGGGCGATCCGCACCGGGCCGCCATCGGTGCACGCAACCTGATCGCCGTGTGGGGGAACTACGCCGAACTCGGCTACCGGCGTCTCGTCTACACCAACACCGTGAGCGTGCTGGAGGAGTCGACGGGCGTGTTCCGGCGGGCGATGGGCGACGGCGTCCGGATCGTACGGGTCCTGCTCACCGCGAGCGACGAGACCACCGAGCGGCGGCTGGCCGGGCGGGAGCTCGGCTCCGAGCTGGAGCAGGAGCTGCGGGGCAGTGCCCGCAAGGCGCGGATGCTGGACGAGCGGGCGCCCGCCGGCACGCTGCGCGTGATGACCGACGGGCGCACGGTGATCGACATCGCGGCCGAGGTGACGGCCGCGACCGGCTGGGTCCCGGAGGGGGTCAGCTGACGTTCAGTGCCGTGTCGTCGATGACGAATGACGTCTGGAGGGTGGAGCCCTCCGTGCCGGTGAACTTGAGGGTGACGGATTGTCCGGCGTAGCCCGCCAGGCTGAAGCTGCGTTGGGTGTAGCCGGAGGCCGCGTTGAGGTTCGAGTACGTGGCCAGGGTGCTCAGTACCGTGCCCGAGCTGTTCAGGACCTGCACCTTGAGGGTGTCGTAGGCGGTGCTGGTGGTGGTCTCGGCGGTGTCGACGTGCAGGTAGAAGCTGAGCGCGGCCGTGGTGCACGCGGCCGGGACGGTCACCGACTGGGACAGGGTGTCGGTGTGCGCGGAGCCGTAGCCGGCGAGCCAGGCGTAGTAGGAGCCGGTGCGGGCGGACTCGTCGGTGGAGTTGGTGATCACGCCGCTGGTGGTACTCCAGGTGCTGCTGCCCGACTCGAAGCCGTTGTTGCCGAGGAGCTGGGCGGACGTGCAGGTGGAACCGCCGCCGCCGTCGTCACCGCCGCCGCTGCTGCTTCCGCCGGCCAGCCATTCCGTGGCGTTCAGGGCGAGGGCGGCGTTGGTGGCGCCGGTGTCGTTCCAGCCGTCGTAGAGGGTGTTGCCGGACTGGCCGGTGCCGTCGTCGATCGGTGAGCTGTCGCCCCAGAAGGCGACGCGGCCGCTGCCGAAGGTGCTGGTCGCGAAGAAGGCCCCGGTGTTGCCGGAGTAACCGGTGCGGTAGAGCAGGCCCTTGACGGCGGAGTTGTCGGCGGGCTTGAGGGTGGCCGTGGTGCCGCTGGCGATGAGGCTCTTGGTGACGGTGCCGAAGGAGCCGTGCAGGACGGGGTTGCTGCTGTCGCTGATGGCGCTCGGGTAGTCCGAGCTGATGCTCAGCGAGTCGATGGAGAAGCCGAACGGGTCGGTCGAGTCGACGCTGTTGTTGGTCATCAGGTCGTTGAGGATCTCGACCGCGTCCTCGCCGTCGTTGTTGCGGTCGGCGCCGGTGTGGTCGGAGATCATGAAGAGGCCGCCGCCGTTCTTCACGAAGGTCATGATCGCGGTCTTCTCGGCGGTGGTGAAGAGCGTGTTGGGCTCGGGCAGGACCAGGGTGTCGAAGTTGGAGAGGTCGGTGGCCGAGGAGCCGCCGTAAGTGAGGGCGCTGGTCGAGGTCTTGAGGCTGTAGTCGCCGGTCTTCTGGAGAGCGACGCCCCAGGAGGAGAGAGCGCCGGTCCAGTCGGCCTCCGCGGAGGGCGAGGAGTCCTGGCCCAGGGGGTCGGGCTGACTGGTGGAGACGATCCAGTCCGCGTTGCCGGCCGTCTCGGCGTGGGCGTTGTCGAAGAGGATCCGGTGCGGGGTGGCAGCGGCGGCGGGGGTGGCGGTGATCTGCACGGCCACACCTGCGGCGACGAGGCTGAATCCGGCGAGGACCGCGCCGAGTCTGTGGCGGGGAACGGTAAGTCCGAGCATCCGGCATACCTCCGTGAGGAGTTGGGGAGTGTGATGCGGGGAGGGGAACTACGCGCATAGATACACGATCAATTTGAACGGTACATGACACCAAGAAGGCTGAACAGAATCGTCCGGTCCTCCCGACCAGGATTGACCGGGTATTGACCGACGGTTGGGACGGAGCCGGACTGACGCCGCTCCCAGGGGGCATCCGGACTACATCGGGGCTCATCGGAAAAAGGGGCGGAGATGGAAGTCGACGGCATCATCAGTGCCATCGTGATCGGCATAGTCATCGGTGTCCTGGGCCGGCTCGTGGTTCCGGGCCGTCAGCGCATCGGAATTCTGTGGACCATTCTGGTCGGCATCGTGGCCGCGCTGATCGGCTCGGCGATCGCCGGGGCCTTCGACGTGGCCGACACCAAGGGCGTCGACTGGGTCGAGTGGCTCATCCAGATCGGCCTCGCCGCGCTCGGCGTGGCGGCGCTGGACCGGTCGAAGGCGCGCCGCTGACGGTCTGACGGGACCAGGCACCAGGCACCACACCAGCACGCGCGAGAACGCGGCGCGCCGGAGTCTCCGGCGCGCCGCCGCGCGTGGGGTGCCCCGACGGCAAATCCCGTTGCGTCCGCCGGAGTACGGCGGCAGGCTTCAAGCGCCCCCGCCCCTCCCTCGTACCGGAGACTCGCTTGCGCTTTCACATCACCCCGCTCGCGGACCCCGAACCCGCCGCCTCCAGCCGCCGTCTGGCCTGGCTGGCCTCCAGGGACGACGGGGTCCCGCTCGGGTCCGCCTTCCTGCGACTGTTCACGAAGGAGGGGCAGGAGCACCTCGCCGAACTGCAACTCGCGGTGCACGGCGCCGAGCGGCGGGAGGGCGTCGGAAGCCGGCTGCTCAAGGCCGCGGTGGGCGCCGCGAAGGCGGAGGGGCGGCGGTCGGTGATCGCGCAGGCCGTACAGGGCTCCCCCGCCGATCTGTTCCTGGCCGCGCGGGGATTCCGGCAGGTTCTGGCGCTCACATACGCCCGGCTCCCGCTGGCCGACGTCGACCGTGCCGCGATCGACGCACTCGTCGAACTGCCGCACCCCGGTTACCGGTTGACCGAGTGGGAGGGCACCGTCCCGGACGCGCTGGCGCCGTCCTTCGCCGACTCGCGACGGGCGATGGACGACATGCCGATGGAGGGCACGGACTTCGGCAGGGTCGTCTGGGACGTGGAGCGCGTGGTCGCGGCCGCGGAGGCGATCGCACGACGCGGAGAGCTGCTGCACACCGTCGCCGCCGTGGACGCGACGGACGGCAGCGTGGTCGGCTTCTCCGAACTGGTCGTGCCGGGCGACGGGGCGGGGGACGGCCAGCACTACGGCACCGCCGTGCTCCCCGGGCACCGCGGGAAGGGCCTCGCCCGCTGGATGAAGGCCGCGGCCGTCCGCCACGCCCTCGAACGGCACCCGAGACTGTCCGGCTTGTGCACCGACACCGCGGAGAGCAACAAGCCGATGCTCGCCGTCAACGACTCACTCGGATACCTGCCGACGCACAAGTCCGTGGAGTACCAGCTCGATCTGTGATCACCGGGCCGTCGCGGCCCGCAGTGCGGCCAGACCGTCGCGGCTGGAGGGGTATGCGGGCGTCCAGCCCAGTTCCCGCTCGGCTTTCTCCGCCGACACCCTCAGGTTCGCCGAGAACATCGTGTGCGCGTAGCTCATCGGCCGCGTGAGCCACAGCGGTACGGTCATCGGCTTCGGCAGTCCGAACTCCTCGGCGACGCACAGCAGATGGGTGCGGAAGCCCATCGGTGTGCGGTCCGCGACGTTGTACGCCTGCCCCGGGCGTCCGTGGGCGACCGCTGCGGCCACCGCGCGGGCCGCGTCGGTGAGTTCGACCCACGGCAGGACCCGGCCGTGGTCGGCGGGGGCGGGCAGTTGCCGCTTGCGCAGCAGGGTCAGGATGTTGTCGGTGCCGCCGGGGCCGTAGAAGAGCCCGAAGCGCAGTGCCATGCCCTCCAATCCGGCCGCCTCGAAGGTGAGTTGTTCCTTCGTGCGCATCCCGGCGAGGTGCCGTTCCAGTTCCGGGTCGGTGCCGCGCGGCCCGAACTCGTCGTCCTCCGTGACCGGTCGGTCGCCGAAGTCGCCGTACCCGTATCCGAAGACCATCGACTCGGTGACGAAGCGGCGGGCGCCGGTGGCGCGGGCGGCCTCGACGAGGTGCGCGGTGCCCTCGATGCGCAGCGCGTCGGTGGCGTACATGTCACGGTGGCGCATGGGCGGCTTGCGCAGGGCCGTCGCCGCGTGGACGACGGTGTCGAAGTGCTGTCCGTCCACGGCCCGAAGCAGGGCGTCGCGGTCCATGAGGTCGGCCCGGACGCCGTTGCCCTCGCTCCGGCCGAGTCCGGTGACCTTGTGGCCCGCGTCGGTCAGGGCCTTGGCGATGTGGCGGCCGAGGACGCCGGTCGCGCCGGCGAGGAGGATGCTCTGGTTCTGGTTCGTCGTCATACCGGTGCGACGGATCGGGCGGGCCCTGATGTGACATCGCGGCCGCCGGGCTTCAAAGCTGTCCCTGCCACCGGGCCCTACAGCTGCCCCGGCCGTCGGGCGCTACGGCTGGTACACGTGCGGCTGCGTGATCGTCAGCGGCTCGAACCCGAGGCGTTCCAGGATCGGCCGGCTCGTGGCCAGCGCGTCGACCTGGAGGTAGCGGTATCCGCGCTCCACGGCGGCGCGGGCCCGGTGCGCGACCAGGGCGCGGTAGATCCCGCGGCCGCGCCAGCCCTCGACGGTGCCGCCGCCCCACAGGCCGGCGAAGCGGGTGCCGGGCACGAGCTCCATGCGGGCCGCGCTGACCGGCACGTCTCCGGCGAGAGCGACGACGGCGACCACGGTGTCGGGGTCGTCCTGGACCTGGGCGAGCAGTTGGTGCCGCAGCCGGGAGCTGTCGGTGCCGAAGGCCTTCTCGTGCACATCCGCCACGAGGTCGACGCCCGTCCGGTCGGTGACCGGTAGGAAACGGATCCCCTCGGGGGGTTCGACGTCCAGGGTGAGGTCGGCGACCTCGGCGATCATCAGCGTCTCCTCGGGCTCGGCGGTGAATCCGGCCGCCCTGAGCCGCTGTCCGAGGTCGAACGGCAGGTCGTGGCCGTACAGCTTCCACTCGAACTCGCGGCCGAGTCCGGTGTAGTACGCGATCTGCTCGGCGATCGCCTTGTCGGCGCTCGACTCGTCCAGGTCGGACCAGACGACGCCGTTCCAGCCGTGCTCGGCGGCGACCTGGCGGACCACCCCGCCGACCCGCTCGACACGGGCACCGGGACCGTCCGGCTGGGCGCCTTCGCGCATGTCCCGGTCGAAGAGGGCGAGTACCGCAACATGATCCATGGGCCCACTTCATCACCCGGACGCCTTTGCGGCAATGGCGATTACTGCCGCCCGGCCTCCGCGCGCACCGCCGCCAGGTAGGCGCTGAGCCGGTCGCGGTTGCGGGCCAGACAGTCGATCCGGGCCTGGATGCGATCGACATGGGCCTCCAGGAGGGCCGCGGTCCCAGGTGTCAGATGCTGGGGCGGCAGCAGGATCTCCTCCGGCCCCGAGAGGTACGGCAGGATCGTGCGGATCATCTCCGTGGTCAGGCCCGAGTCCAGCAGCCCGCGGATCTGCTGGACGTCCCGGACCGCCGCCTCTCCGTAGGTGCGGTAGCCGTTGTCGGTGCGCTCGGGGTGCAGCAGGCCCTGCTCCTCGTAGTAGCGCAGCAGCCGGGTGGGGACGCCGGTGCGGCGGGACAGTTCACCGATCCTCATCACGTACTCCCGGGTCGCCCTTGCCTTCACACTGATGTGAAGGTCCGAGCATGGTCGCATGTCCACCACCTGCCCGGCCAAGGGCACAGCACCGCCCGCGTCCGCCCCGCTTCCGTGGTCCGGGCTCCTCGCCCTGTCGACGGCCGCCTTCACCGCTGTGCTGACCGAGCTGCTGCCCGCGGGTCTGCTGCCCCGCATGGCCCCGGCTCTGGGCGTCTCCGAGGCCCGGATCGGCTTCCTCGTCACCGGGTACGCGCTCGCGTCCTTCGCCTGCGCGATCCCGCTCACGGCCCTGCTGCGCGGGCTGCCGCGCCGGCCGGTGCTCGTCGGGGCGCTGCTCGGCTTCGCGGTGAGCAACGCGGTGGTGGCGGTGTCCTCGTCGTATGCCCTCACCTTCGGGGCACGGCTGGTCGCCGGGGGCATGGGAGGGACGCTCTGGGCGATGCTCGCCGGGTACGCGGCACGGATGGTGCCGGCCGAGCGGCGCGGCCGGGCGATCGCGATCGTCCTCGCCGGGATCACCCTCGCCCTGGCCCTGGGCGTCCCGGCCGGGACCGCGCTGACCGGGACGGTGGGCTGGCGCACGGCGTTCGGGCTGCTGTCCGTGCTCGCGGTGCTGCTGGTGGGCTGGGTGCGGTGGCGGGTGCCCGGATTCCCGGGTGAGACGCCGCACGCGCGCGTGCCGCTCGCCCGGGTCGCGGCGCTGCCGGGCATCCCGGCCGTCCTGTCCGTCACGCTGTTCCTGCTGGTGGGACACCAGGTGATGTACACGTACGTCGCCCCGTTCGCGGCGCATGCCGGTTTCGGCCGTACGGGACTGGTGCTGCTGGTGTTCGGGGCGGCGACGGTGGCGGGGATCTGGATCACCGGGGTGCTGGTGGACCGGCATCTGCGGCCGACGCTCGTGGGCGCGCTGGCGCTGTGCGCGGCCGTGATGCTCGCGCTGGGGCTCGCCGCCGGGGTCCCCGGTGTGCTGCTGGTCTCCGTCGCCCTGTGGGGCGTCGCCTTCGGGGGTGCGCCGACGCTGATCCAGACGGCGCTGATCGACGCGTCGGGTCCGGAACGGGCGGACGTCGCGACGTCGCTGCAGACGACGGTGTACAACGCCGGGATCGCGGTGGGTTCGCTGACCGGGGGTCTCGCACTGGACGGCTGGGGCGCCGGGGCGCTGCCGTGGACCGCGTTGCCGTTGGTCGCGGTGGCCCTCGGGGTGGTCACCGTGGCCCGAAAGGCGTTTCCGGTGACGCGGCGATGACCTTAGGCTCGTGGCGAGGAGGGCCGTGTTCCATGGTCGTGACGGACAGAGAGTCGTGAAGGACGCCGAGTCGTGAAGGACACCGAACTGCCGTATCTGCGCCGCTGCGTCGAGCTGGCCGCCGAGGCGCTGGAGGCCGGGGACGAACCGTTCGGCTCGGTCCTGGTGAGCGCCGACGGGGAGATCCTCGCCGAGGACCACAACCGCGTGGCCTCGGGCGACCGCACCCGGCATCCCGAGTTCGAGCTGGCCCGCTGGGCGGCGGCGCACATGACGCCCGAGGAGCGGGCGGCGGCCACCGTGTACACCTCCGGCGAGCACTGTCCGATGTGCGCGGCAGCGCACGCCTGGGTGGGCCTCGGACGCATCGTGTACGTCGCCTCGTCCGAGCAACTGACCCAGTGGCTCACCGAGTTGGGCGTCCCGGCACCACCGGTACGGCCCCTGCCGGTCAACGAGGTCGCCCCCGGCGTGGTCGTGGAGGGGCCGGTGCCCGAGTTGACGGAGCGTGTGCGGCAGTTGCACAGCCAGTTCCACAAGGGCTGACACACGCTCTCCCGGATGCAGCCCCGCGCCCCGGTGCCTACGACCGAGAAGGATGCGAACAGACCGGGCATGAGCACCACACAGCCGACACCGGCGGCGAGCGGGACACCGCCCGGCGCGCGAGCGGGGGTGAGCCGGTCGCCGTACCGCGCAGGGCAGCGGGCGAGCGCGGCACCGCGCGGCGGGCGGGACAGGGCCGGCGAACGCCGGCTCAGGCGCATCGAGCGGGCACAGAGCAGGGCACATTCCGTGATCGCGCTCCCCCGGAGGCGTCCCGTCGAAGGGCCGCTTATCGTGATCGAGGGCGCCGATGGGCGTCCTTGGAGGCATGGATGCTCGCCAAGGTGACGAGGCGGCGATGCGCTCTCTCCGGAGCCGTGGGGCTGGCCCTGCTCGGCGCCGGACTACCGTCCGTGGTCACGGACGGCTCCGGACCGGACCTGTCGCGCTTCTACCGCCAGAAGATCAAGTGGTCGAAGTGCGTGGGCATGGAGGCCCCGAAGGACCTGCAGTGCGGAAAGATCACTGTGCCCTTCGACTACGCGAAGCCCCGCGCGGGCACCCTCGAACTGGCACTCGCCCGCTACCGGGCCACGACCAAGCACAAGCGTGGCTCGGTGTTGCTGAACTTCGGCGGCCCGGGCGGCGCGGGCGTGCCCGCACTCGCGGCCGGCGGCGACGACTTCATGGCCCTCACGGACGAGTACGACGTGGTGTCCTTCGATCCGCGCGGCGTGGGCAGGTCCTCCCCGGTCAGCTGTGGCAACGGCACCGACGAGGCGCTCAATGCCACCGACGACGACACCGCCTTCAACCGGGATCCGCAGGCCGTGCTCGGGACGTTGCGGAAGGCCGCCGACCAGTGCGGCAAGCACTCCGGGCCCGTGCTCCCGCACATCGGCACGGTGAACGTCTCCCGCGACCTGGACATCATGCGCCAGGCTCTCGGCGACAAGAAGCTCAACTACCTCGGCTTCTCGTACGGCAGCCGGCTCGGCGCGGTGTACGCGGCCCAGTTCCCCCAGAAGGTGGGCCGGCTGGTGCTGGACGGTGTGGACACCCTCACCGAGCCACTGGCCGAACAGGGAGTGGCGGGCGCCGCCGGACAGCAGAGGGCGCTGGAGGACTTCGTCGACTGGTGTGTGAAGGACATCGCCTGCCCGTTCGGCACCGACGCGCGCGGCGCCCGGGAACAGGTCCTGCAACTCGTGGCGTCGCTGGACGAGGACCCGGTGCCGACGGACTTCGGCCCCGACTTCACCGGGCAGGACCTGGTGGGCGCCATCGGCCAGGCCCTGTACAGCAAGGATCTGTGGCCCTCGCTGGAGCGGGCGCTCGCCGAGCTGGTGGAGCAGGGCGACACCACGGGCGTCCTCGGCTTCGCGGGCGGCGGCTCCGATGTCCTCACCCGCGCACACGCCCCCTCCGGCGACCCGACGCACAGCACCCTCGCCGACGTGGAGGAGATACCGCTCGACAATCTTCCGGCGGCGCTGATGGCGGTCAACTGCGCGGACGATCCCGACCGCCCCGGCGCCGACCGGATCACCAAGAACCTGGCCCGGCTGCGTGCCGCCTACGAGCAGGCGTCGCCGGTCTTCGGCCGCTACCGGCTCACCGAGTACCTGATCTGCTACGGCCGCCCGAAGGGCACCGACTTCATCCGTGAGAACGTCCGCGACGTCCGCACCCCGAAAATGCTCCTCGTCGGCACCCGCGGCGACCCCGCGACGCCGTACCGCTGGACCGTGGAGACCGCGAAGCGCCTCGGCGACTCGGCCGTGGTCCTCGACAACAAGGGCGAGGGCCACACCGGTTACGGCTCCTCCGAGTGCGTGCGCCGCAAGGTCGACGACTTCCTGCTGTACGGCAGTCTCCCGCCCGACGGCAGTTCCTGCGGGCCCGAACGCGACGACTGAGATCCACTCCGTCTACGATCCCGGTATGAGTGAACGGAGCGACACGGCCGAGGAGTTGAAGACCGCCCGACTGTGGCTGCGGCGCCCGGAGGAAGCCGACATCGACGTGATCCTCGACGTCCACGGCGACCCCGAGACCTGCGTGCACAACCCCTCCGACGCACTCACCCGGCACGAGGAGGCCGAACAGCTCTACCGGCGCTGGGACAAGCAGTGGGAACAGCACGGTTACGGCTACTGGGTCGTCGGACGCCACGGCCGCGCCCGGCAGCTCGGCTTCTGCGGGATCAAGCCCATGGAACTGCACGGGGAGCGGGTGCTGAACCTCTTCTACCGTTTCGCCACGTCGGCCTGGGGCCAGGGCTTCGCCGGTGAAGCCGCCACCGCGGTCACCACCTGGGCAGCGGCGCACGTGCCGGACATCCCGCTGATCGCCCGCGTGCGTCCGGCGAACGTCGCCTCACAGCGCGTGGCCCAACGCGCCGGACTCAGCCGGGCCCCGCATCTCGACACCGAGGGCTACGACGGCTTCGACTGGATCTACGTGGCGCGACCCGAGCGCTGGGCCCCCTAGGACTCCCAGTGGGCGAGCCGGTGCATGGCCGTCGCCGTCCCGGTGAAACCGTCGTCGCCGAGCGCCTCGCGCAGTTCTGTGTTGAAGCGGTCGATCTCGGGCTGGGCGGCCCGCAGGGCATCAGTTCCGGCGTCGGTCAACTCCAGTACGACAGCTCGGTGTTCACGCGGGTGCTGCCTCTTCGCGAGGAGACCCGCCGCCGTCAGCCGGCCGACCAGCCCGGTCACGGCCGACTCGCGCAGTCCGAGCGTACACGCCAGCTGCTGCTGGGTGATGCCCGCCTCGTCGTGCACCGCGAACAGGGCGCCGAGCTGGGCCGTGGTAACCCCCGCTGCGGCCAGGCAGCGCCGGTCCGCAGTGGTCCGCAAACGGTGCGCTGCCCGCTGGAGCAGGAAGTAGAGACGCTGGTCGTCGGGCTCGGGCATGCGCCGATGTTGACAGACGGGCGGGGTTCACGCCAGTCTCACTTCACCAGTGAAGTGAGACCCGCGACGGAGGTCGGCAGATGACCCGGACCCTGGACCTGGAGCTCGCCCGGAAGGTCCTGGCGGCACAGCCGTTCAGCACGTTGGTCGGCGCCCGTCTGACCGCCTTCGAGGAGGGCGGGGCGACTCTGGAGTTCGACATCCGCGGCGATCTGCTCCAGCAGCACGGCACCGTGCACGGCGGAGTACTCGGCTACGCGGCGGACAACGCGCTCTCCTTCGCGGCGGGCTCGGTGGCCGGCTCCGCGGTGACCACCGCCGGCTTCTCCATCGACTTCCTGCGTCCGGCCCGCGGTGAACTGCTGCGCGCCCGCGCCCGGGTCGTACGGGCCGGTCGCACCCGGGTGGTGTGCCGCTGCGACCTGAGCACCGTGGACGCCGACGGCGCCGAGACCCTGTGTGCGGTGGCCCAGGGCTCGATCGCCGTACTCGAGCCGCTGAAGACCTGAGCGATCAGAACCCCTGAGTACCCGATCAAGTTGCCCCAAATGCCTGATCGGCCGATCGGTCCTATGGTGCTCTTATGGAGCACGCACTCAGCCCTGCGACCCTCTCCGAACTGCGCCGCCCGCGCGCCTACCCGGCGGTGTCCGTACTGACGCCGACCCACCGCCGTGAACCCGAGAACGCCCAGGATCCGGTCCGGCTGCGCAATGTGGTGGCCGAGGCCAAGAAACAGCTGGAGGCCGACCCGGCGGTCCCCCGGGAGCGGCGCGCCGACGTCGTCCGGCAACTCGACCTTGCCCTCGCCGAGATCGATCTGGCACACGCCGAGGACGGTCTGGTGATCTTCGCCGCTCCGGGCGAGCACCAGGTGTGGTCCCTGTCCCGTGCCGTACCGGAGCGCGTGGTGCTCTCGGACACCTTCCTGACCCGCAACCTCGTCTCCGCCCAGGCCTCGGAGCGTCCGTTCTGGGTCCTGTCGGTCTCGGCCGACCGCGCCACTCTGTGGAACGGCGGCGTCGACCGCGTCACCGAGCACCGCGCCGACGGCTTCCCGATGACCAGGACCCGCGAGAATTTCGACGCCGAGCGGCTGGAGCGGATCGGTGACATGCCGAGCACCTTCCGGGACGAGGACACGCGGCACTTCCTGCGGGACGCCGACACCGCGCTGGCCAAGCTCCTGCGCCAGGAGCCGCGGCCGCTGTACATCACCGGCGAGACCGCGGCGCTGTCCGCGCTGGATGACGTCGGCAGCGTCACCAAGGACGCGGTGCACGTCCCGCACGGCGGTCTCGCGCACGGAACTCCGGAAGCGGTCCGGCAAGCGGTCCGGCCACTGGTCGCCGCGGAGGCCCGCAAGAGCACCGACGCGGTGACCCTGGAGCTCGAAGCGGCGCGCGGACGGCGGGCGTTCGCGGCCGGTGTCGACGAGATCTGGCAGAGCGCCCGGGAGGGCCGGCTGCGCCTGCTGGCCGTCGAGGAGAACTACCGGGTGACGGTCCGCGACGACGGCGGCGATCATCTGATCCCGGCCGAGAGCGGCGACCTCGACGCCCGCGAGGACATCGTGGACGAGATCGTCGAGCAGTGCCTGGAGACCGGTGCCGACGTCCGCTTCGTACCGGACGGCACACTGGGCGGCTCCGACGGCATCGCGGGGGTCCTGCGGTACTGAGCGGAGGCCGACGCCGCCGTACGCCGCTCAGACACTCCCGAAGAGCGCGCTGAGCCCCTGTTCGACGGCCTGGCCGAGGTCCTCCTGTCCCGCGCCGACCACCGCATAGGTCCGCAGCAGGAAACTTCGCAGGGCGGGCGTGTCGAACTGGAGGAGGGCGAGGCCGTACGGCGAGTGGAACTCCACGACCGTCGCGCTCCGGCCGCACGGCCAGATGTGCACGTCCCCGCCGCCGGCCGGTCCGCGCAGCCCCTCCTCCAGCAGGGCCCGGGCGAAGGTCCAGGTCACCCCTTGTCCGTCCAGGGAGACCTCGGGCGGGAAGTCGACGCAGACGGCCAGCGGGTCGGTGGAGTCGTAGCGCAGGATGGCGGGGACGGGCAGTTCCTGGTTCTCCGCGATGATCAGCCGGGCGCGGGCAGGCTGCTCGAGTGTCGTGTCCATACGATTACGACCTCGCAAGTGCCCTTTGCATTACGCCTGAGCACGGGTGAATTAATGTGACCTGCGTCACATAGCAAGATTCCTCGACTTCACCACGAGGTCTTGCCAGACTCCTTAGAACACAGGACCGTCGAACACACACCTGAACACCGGATCGGCCACCCCACCGACCCATCAAGTCGCGTACAGCGCCTACGACTTGAGACATCAAAGAGCGTAGACAACACGCTCCGCCCGACCGCTCTGCAAAGACTGTGGCATATGCCAGAAGCACCACCGTATCGTGTGCCGCCAAATCCCTTACAGCGCGTCGCGCCCTGTGCAACAGTCGTAACGGTCCCTCCGTCCCGCCCAGGTCGAACCGTCCCCGCATCGGAGTGCGTCATGCCGTCCCACCTCTCCGCGGACCACCCCGCCGCCCAGCCGCCAGGACGCGGCTCGGTCGACGCGCTGATCTCGCAGACGCGGCGGCTCAAGGGCGACGTGGACGCCGTACGACGTGACGCGCCCAGTGACGGCTTGGACCCCCAGGAGCGCTGGCAGCGCGCGCTGTACGACCTCGCACTTCACCAACTCAGCGATCTCGACGAGCACTTGGCCCAGCTGCGGGACGGCCCGCCGCCCGTGCCGTCGATGCCCGGGGCTCAGTCCGCCGCGCGAACCGCGCCGCCCGCTCCCCGGCGCGGCTCGCTGCTCAGCCGGGTCGGCAGCGCGGAGTGGAACCTCCTTACGGACGAGGCGAGTTGGTCCGGGGAGCTGTACGAGATACTCGGCCGCGACCGCACCGCTCCCCCGCTCACCCTCGACGAACTCCCTTCCCTGGTGCTCGACGACGACCGGCCGAGGCTGACAGGCATGGTCACGGACTGTCTGGTCGACGCCAAGCGCATAGACGGCGAGTTCCGTGTCGTGCGCCCGGACGGCGAGGTACGCACCGTCCACATGATGGGCGAGCCCGTGCTCGCCGCCGACGGCAGCACCGCCTCGATGTGGGCCGTGCTGCGGGACGTCAGCGAACTGCGGCGCAGTGAAAGGGCGGTGGGCGAGACCCGTGACTCGTTACAACGCCAGAGGCAGCGCGCGCAGAGCGAGCACCGGCTCGCGGTCGAGCTGCAGGAGGCCGTGCTGCCGCCGTGGCGTGGCTCCCTGCGGCTCCCGCACCAGGGCACCGAGACCCTGGACCTGGCCGCCCACTATCTGGCGTCGTCTGCCAGCGCCCTGATCGGCGGCGACTGGTACGACGCACTCGAACTGACCGACGGCGAGACCCTGCTCAGCGTCGGCGACCTCACCGGGCACGGCGTCGCCGTGGCCTCCGGCATGGCGACCCTCCTCGGCGCCGTGCGCGGCATGGCGATGGCGGGCACCCAGCCCGGCCAACTGATGTCCCTGCTCAACCAGTTGCTCGACGCCACCGTGCAGCCGGCCCTCGGCAGCGCGGTCTGCTGCCGCTACCGTCCCGAGACCCGCACCCTGGTCTGGGCGCAGGCAGGGCACCCCGCCCCGCTGCTGTTCCGGAGCGGGACGGGGCGCAGGCTCAACTCACCCGACGGCGTCCTCCTCGGCGCGACCTCCGGAGCCGTCTACGCGCAGGCCGAGGAGAGCCTCGAACCGGGCGACCTGCTCCTGCTGCACACGGACGGACTGGTGCCCGGGCGCAGCAGTACGGCTGCCGTGGACCGGCTCCTCGACCTGGCCCCCCGTTTCGACGGGGCGCGCAGCGCGCAAGACTGTGTGCGCATGGTCATGGAGGAGTTCGGCGAGACCGAACGCGAGGCCGACGCCTGCGTGCTCATCGCCAGGGTGACTTCATAACAACCTCACGCCCGAGCGCTGTTGCCACCCCTTCCCTTCGGCTTCGGCAGCGCCAGCCTGATCTCCTCGCGCAGCTCGTTGATCTTCGGGTAGTTGGAGTACTCGGCGGTGAGCCGGTACATCTGGCGCAGCCGGTCCCAGGTGCGGTGGGAGGAGTTGGAGCCCATCGACACCAGCGCCAACCGCGCATAGCGGTCCGCCTGTTCGGGGTCGTCGGCGATGAAGCAGGCCGAGGCCATCGACAGGAAGTCGAAGATCTTCGACCGCTGCCGTCCGTCGACCCGCAGCGCGAGGGCCTTCTCCGCGTAGTGCTGGGCGTTCGCGGCCGCACCCGGCTCGTGCTCCGCCAGCGTGCGGTAGGCCAGGGCCTGCATGCCGTACAGGTCCTCCTCCTTGAAGGTCTGCATCCAGCTCGGCGGTGGCACGTCGCTCTTGTCGGAGACGAAGAGGTCCTCCGCCTGTCCGAGGGTGCGGCGCATCGCCTGGCCCTTGCCCATGGAAGCCTGTGCCCAGGCCTCGATGGTGTACAGCATCGCCCTGGTGCGGGGCAGCACCTGTTCGCCGGAACCGGACTGGGCGAGCTTCATCAGGTCGAGTGCGTCGTCGGGCCGGCCCAGGTGCACCATCTGGCGGGCCGCGCGGGAGAGCGCCTCGCCGGCCCGCGGCCGGTCACCGCCCTCTCTGGCGGCATGGGCGGCGATGACGAAGTATTTCTGGGCCGTCGGTTCGAGGCCTACGTCGTGGGACATCCAGCCCGCGAGGACGGCCAGGTTGGCGGCGACGCCCCACAGGCGCCGCTGGAGATGGTCGGGGTGCCGGTAGGCGAGCATGCCGCCCACCTCGTTGAGCTGGCCCACGACCGCCTTGCGTTGCAGCCCGCCGCCGCGGGCCGCGTCCCAGGCCCGGAACACTTCGACCGAGCGCTCCAGTTCCTCGATCTCCTGCGACCCGATGGGGGCGGCCTCGTAACGGTCGAACCCAGCGGGGTCGGCGTGCAGGGGGTCGTCGAACTGGGGGGCATCGGCGGTGAGGGCCGGATCGGTGTGCAGCCAGTCGTGCATGGCACTGCTGAGTACGGATCCCGCGGTGAGCGCGGCACCCGCGCCCACCAAGCCGCGTCGGTTGAGCATGAGGTCCATTCCCGTGAATTCGGTGAGGACCGCGGCGGTTCGGTCGGGCGCCCATGGCATGCCGTCGGGATGTTCCACGCTCCCGTCGCCCTGCCGTTTCCCCGTACGCCCGTGCCGGACCAGACCGAGGTCCTCAATGGTCACGACACGGCCGAGTCGCTCGGTGAACAGAGCCGCCAGCACCCGCGGCACCGGATCGCGCGGGATCTCTCCCATGTCGATCCACCGCCGCACCCTCGAGGTGTCGGTCGACAGCTGGGGATGGCCCATGGCCGCCGCCTGCCGGTTGACCAGCCTCGCGAGTTCACCCTTGGACCAGCCGGCGAGGCCGAACAGATCCGAGAGTCGGGTGTTGGGTTCTCCGCTCACATCAAGCCCCCAGGTTCTCGGCTGAGTTGACAGTAGCCCCGTGTCAGTTGCTCCGGGACTATTCGCCAGGGTTCGCCAGGGTGCGCCAGATGGTGTGCCAGTGCGCATCTGCGGTGAGGTAGGAACGCGCCACCCCGACCCGGACCTCACAGGGGCATTCCCCAGGGTGCGCCCGGTGTTCCGGGTCGGGCAGCGCACTGCTTCTCCAGGCACAGCAGGCACACGAAGGGATCTGTCTCGCCCATGTACGCAGCATCGTCCTCTGTGTCCGCCCCGCCCCGGTCGCCGCATCTCCGTCAGGCGGGCAGCGGCCCCTACCTCGACCCCGCGCGGCCGACGGCCCCCGTACCGGGTACGGGCAGGACGCGGCGCGTTCCGGGGCTCGGCACCCAACCGCTCAGCGGGAGAATCGACTTGTCCGGCCCTCAGGGCGCCCAGCTGCGCACGGCGCTCGCGTCGGTGCACCGGATCTGCCCGGAATTCGCCCCGGTGCAGGTGCTGCGCCGCAGCGGACGCTCCGTGCTCCTGGTCGGTACGACGGGACGCAGCACGGCTGTCGCCAAGTGCTTACTCGACCACTCCCCTGTATGGGCCGAGCGGATCCGGCACGAAATAGCCGCATACCGTTCGTTCGTCCGGCACCGGCCCCCGGTGCGCGTCCCGCGGCTGATCGCGGCGGACCCGGACAACTGCACCCTGGTCATCGAGCGGATGCCCGGCCGGGTGGCGGCTCTGCACCGGCATCCGGCGGAGGCCCCGCCGCGCGCGGACATCAGGGCGGCCCTCGGCGCGGTGTGCCGGCTCAACGCCTGGCGCCCGCCCGCGGGCACCTTCGACGCCCCGCTCGACTACGCGGCCCGCATCTCCCGCTACCACGAGCTGGGGCTGCTGACCGACCGGGACATGGGCGACCTGCAGAAGCTGCTGCACGGCATCGCCCACTCGGCGGGCCGACAGGGCATGGGCCAGTTCTGCCACGGCGACGCGCTGCTCTCGAACATCCTGCTCTCACCGGCCGGTCCAGTGCTGGTGGACTGGGAGCACGCGGGCTGGTATCTGCCGGGCTACGACCTGGCGACGCTGTGGTCGGTCCTCGGCGACGCCCCGGTGGCCCGCCGTCAGATCAGCCAGATCGCCCAGTCGGCGGGCCCCGCCTCGCGGGACGCCTTCCTGGTGAACCTGATGCTCGTACTGACCCGTGAGATCCGTACCTACGAGACGGCCGTGCAGCGTTCGATGCACGACTCGACCCCGGCGGCACCGGGCATGGCCCAGCCGGGTGCTGCGCCGTCCGGCGAGGAACAGCGGCTGCTGCTGAGGCGGCTGCACGACGACTGCCAGCTGGCCCGTCGGGCCGTGCGCGCGGCGGTCGGCACTCGCTGACGGGGACGACGGTCCGCGGTGCGCCCTGCAGGACGTGGGCGCACCGCGGACCGTCGTATGTGCGGCTTCTCGCCAGGGGACATTGGTGTACGCCACTGACGCCCCGCAGGCCTGGATGCATCCGCCACGAAACTCCCGCACCCCTCATTGACATGGGAAATCGTCTGCCCCTGGGCATGATTGACGGATCGTCGGCAAGCCGGTACCACTGACGCACGCCCGGCCCCGCACGGCTCATCGCGCCCGACCGTCCCAGGAGGCTGCATTGCGAGGACCCACGACCGACCCCAACAGAGCCACCCGGAGGGTGGTCGGCACGCTGGCCGGCACCGCCCTGCTGCTGCCCCTGCTCGGCGCGGCCCCTTCGCAGGCCGAAGACTCCTCGGCCGGCCTCCAGCAGGCCTTCGTCTCGGCCGCCGCCGAGTACCACGTCCCACAGAGCGTCCTCCTGGGCGTCTCCTATCTCCAGTCCCGCTGGGACGACCACGCCGGAGCGCCGAGTGTGACCGGCGGCTACGGCCCGATGCACCTCACCGACGCCCGCACCGCACTCGCCTCGGAACCGCACCACAGCGAGGGCACGGAGGACGCCCGCGGCGACAGCGCCCGCCCGGCGCTGCTCCCCCGGACGAAGGCAGCGACGCCCACCGAGCTCCCGGCCCGGCTGGAGACCTTGCCGAAGGCGGCCGAGCTGAGCGGCCTGAGCGCCGGTGACCTGCGCACCGACCCCGCGGCGAACATCGCCGGGGGTGCCGCGTTGCTGGCCGCCGCCCAGAAGGACCTGGGCGAGCCGCTGAGCCAGGACCCGGCGGACTGGTACGGCGCGGTGGCCCGCTTCTCCGGCGCGGACGACAGCGCGACTGCGGCGGCGTACGCGAACGACGTTTTCGACGTGCTGCGCACCGGCGAGGAGCGCACCACGGACGCCGGCCAGCGGATCACCCTGGCCGGACGGCCGACGCTCGCCCCCGACACCGCGCAACTCGACCGGACGGGCCTGCGCACGCTCGGCAGCGGCAACACGGAGTGCCCGAAGACGGTGTCCTGCGAGTGGATCCCGGCACCTTACGAGGAGTTCGGGGACAACGACTACGGCAACCACGACCTGGGGAACCGGCCGGCCTCGCAGAGCATCAAGTACATCGTCATCCACGACACGGAGGGCACCTGGGATGGTGTCCTCAACCTGGTGCAGGACCCGACCTACGTGTCGTGGAACTACACCCTGCGCTCGACCGACGGTCACATCGCCCAGCATGTGAAGGCGAAGGACGTGGCCTGGCACGCGGGCAACTGGTACATCAACGCGAAGTCGATCGGTCTGGAGCACGAGGGCTTCCTGGCGAATCCGGACGCCTGGTACACGGAGGCGATGTACCGGTCCTCGGCGCGGCTGGTGAAATACCTCTCCGCGAAGTACGGCATCCCGCTGGACCGGCAGCACATCCTCGGCCACGACAACGTGCCCGGCCCGACGACCTCGACCGTCTCGGGCATGCACACGGATCCCGGCCCGTACTGGGACTGGCGGCACTACTTCGAGCTGCTGGGTCACCCGTTCAAGGCGACCTCCACCAAGCGGGGCGGCCTGGTGACCATCCGGCCCGACTACGCGACCAACCAGCCGCAGTACACGGGCTGCGTCGCCAAGGGCGAGCCCTGCGCGTCCCACGGTTCGAGCGAGGTACGGCTCTACTCGGCCCCCGACGAGAACTCCGCTCTCGTCACGGACATCGGCATGGGCGGCAGGGCTCCGACGACCGACGTGAACGACCTCTCGTCGCGGGTGTCCACCGGCCAGCAGTACGCGGTCGCGGACCGGGACGGCGACTGGACGGCGATCTGGTACCTGGGCCAGAAGGCCTGGTTCAAGAACCCCAGGAGCGAGCCGACCGCGGTGAGTGCCTCCGGTCTCGTCGTGACCCCCAAGGAGGGCCTCGACAGCGTCCCGGTGTACGGCCGCGCCTACCCCGAGGCCTCCGCCTATCCGACGGGCGTCCCCGCCCAGGCGGTGTCGCCGCTGCCGTACAAGGTGCTCAAGGGCCAGACGTACGTGGTCGGTGACAAGGTGCCCGGCGAGTACTACTACGCGGTCACCTTCACGACGGACTCGCACAAGGTCGTGGTGGGCCAGGACCTGTACTACGAGATCCAGTACGGCCACCGGGTGGAGTTCGTGCGAGCGGCCGACGTCGATGTGAAGCCCTCAGGCCGGCGCCGGTAGGACATGTTCGGCAGGTGGCGGCTCCCCTCCTCTGGGGTGGGGCCGCCACCTGCCGTTCACCTGCGGCGGGCGGTCTCGGCCTGTTCCGGTCTCGCCCAACAGCCGTGCGGTCGGGGTGTGTTCGACGGCCAGGCCGCCGAGAGCGGCGGGCCGTACGACCGCCGTGCCGACGGGCGGCTCCGGAAGGCCGCGGGCCGGGGACCTGGCCTTCCGGGGTCCACGGCGTGCTGTCGGCGAGGGGCGTGGCCAAACGGTCAGCCCTGCTGGAAGAGCTCCGCCGGCAAGGGCTTGAGGAGGGCGTACAGGTCGTCCGTGATCGGTCGGTCCCAGGCGGCGATGGTCACCAGGACGTTGTCGCTGCGGTCGAACTGGACGCAGGAGATACGGCTCTCGGAGAGCTTGAGGCGGCGCACGATCAGGAGGTTGTCGCCCTGCATCACCGGCATCTCCTCGGTGTCGGTGACGGTCACCTCCTCGTCGTTCTCCAGCGCGATCAGCAGCTGCGCCACCTCGAAGGGGACCTGGCCGTCGGGGACCTCGCGGGCCGGGGAGCCCTCGGGGAGGTTGCCGATGATCATCGCGGGGCCGCGGCCGCCGAAGAGGTCGTAGCGCAGGAAGACGCCCTGGCAACTGCCGTCGGGGGCGGGCAGGAGCCCCGCGCCGAGGTTGCCGGGCCAGTCGCCCGGGTCCATGGCCAGGACATCGAAGTCTGGACCGGCGGGGGTGGCACTACGGCGGCGGAGAAACGACATGCGCCAATGGTAATGGGCAGTCACGTGGTCGTGCGGGTGCAGGTGTGCGGGGGCCGGTCGCGCGGTTGCCCGCACTCCTACAGGGGACCACTCACCGTTCGCAGGCCGGTACTGTCCGTTCCCAGCTTGCGACAGACGGCAGACAGCAACCGTGTCGCCGTCTGCTCATCGGCGTTCAGCTCCTTCGCGATCTCCTCCTCGGTGTGCCCCTGCGCCGCCAGGTTCGCCACCGTACGTTCGCGTGCCGTCAGCGTGTCCGTCTCCGTGCTGTGCAGGCGGCGGGGACGCAGGCCCGCGGCGGTCAGCTCGTCGCGGGCGGTCTCGATCAGACCGTCGGCGCCGCACTGGACGGCTGTGTCGAGGCCTCGGTAGAGGTTTTCGGCCGCCTCGCGCGCGCGACCCGTGCGACGGAGTTCCGTGCCCAGCGCCACCAGCGCGCAGGCGAGCTCGTACGCGGCCGGGGAACGTTCCAGGTGGGCGACCGACTCCTCCAGGAGCTTGACTCGGGCCGAGCCCGGTGAGACCTCGGCAGCCAGCCGGAGTGCCTGGCCCACCGCCGACGGGGCCCCGAACTGGCGGGCTCGCGCTACTGCTTCGAGGGCCGTCGTGACCGCCTGCTCCGGGGCGTCGTGGCTCTCGGCGCGGGCCAGGTGGAGCTGCCAGGGGCACCACGCGGGGTTGCGCATGCCGCGCGGTTCCAGGCGGCGGCCGGCGGCGGCCAGCTCGGCGGCCGCGTCCTTCGTGAGGCCGCGCGCCAGCAGCAGCTCGCCGTACACGGTCTGGGCGTCGGGGAAGACCACCACGGCGGGGAAGGGGGAGCCGAAGGAGTAGTCCTCGGCGGTCTGCGCGGCCTCGTGGACCCGGCCACGGGCGAGCAGGACCTCGATGAGGATGCCCACGGCGTACCACTGGGCCGGGGTGCCCGGCCCGACGCGCTCGGCGAGGCGCAGTCCGGCGCGGACGAAGTCCTCGGCCTCGGCCAGGCGGCCGCGGCGGAAACGGACGTAGGCGAGCAGGGTGTAGGCGAAGGAGAGGTGGGCGCCGCGCCAGCCCTGCCGTTCGAAGTCGGCGATCCCGGCGGCGAAGAGCTCCTCCGTGCGGCCCGGGCGGTCGGCGTAGGTGAAGGCGAGGGCGACCAGGACGGGCACCTCGAAGCCGCGGTCGGGATCGGCCCAGCCCAGTCCGCCCGCGAGGGCGCGCTCGGCGTGGCGAAGGGCGATGTGTGCGGGTTCGCCGCGCAGGACGGCGTCCCAGGTGCGCAGGCCGATGATGTACCGCTCGGTGAGGTCGCGGCCGGTGAGACGGTCCGCGAGCCTCGCCATGCGGCGGGAGCGGGAGGGGTGGTCGGGTTCGTCGGCGCGGAAGGCGTCCCACATGAACTGTTCGGCGACCATGCGCAGCCTGACGCGGGCGTCGCCGGTGACCTTGATCTCCCGGGCGAGGGTGTCGGAGGCCTCGGCGAGGCGGTCGCTGTGGGCGAGGACCTGGGAGAGCCGGTAGACGATGCGGTGCCGCAGAGCGGAGTCGGCGATGGGCTCTTCGAGGGCGGCGCGCAGATGGTTGACCGTGGTGGCAGGTTCGGTGAGCAGGGAGGCGCTGCCCAGTTCGTACAGGACGGCGGCCCGGTCCTCGAAGGGCGGAGGTTCGCGCAGGGCGCGGGCGAGACAGCTGCGGGCGGTGTCGGGGGCGCCGGAGCGCAGGGTCTCGGCCGCGGCGGCGCGCAGTTGCTGGACGACCCAGGGGTCGCCGTCGGGATGCGTCTCCAGGAGATGGCGGGCGGCAGCGGCCGGGCCCCGTCCGTCGTCGACCACGCACCAGGCGGCCTGGCCGTGCAGGGCGACGCGGAATCCGGCCGGGATGGCCCGGTAGACGGCGGTGGCGATGAGCGGGTGGACGAACTCCAGGGATTCGCCCCCGGTGAGGATGCGGGCCCCGCGCAGGGCGTCGGCCGCGTCGGCGGCCTCCTCGTGGCCGAGTCCGGCGACGGCGGCGGCGAGCTGGGGATGGATCTCGGTGCCGAGGACCGCGCAGGCCCAGGCGAAGCGAACGGTCGAGGCGCCGAGGCGTTCGAGGCGGGCGACCAGGCCGCTGCCCTTCACCGCGGCTGCGAGATCACGCAGGAGGTGCGCCGCGTCCTCGGTGGGGGTGACGCCGCGGTCGTGCACCTTGGCGGTCAGCTCGACCGTCTCGAAGGGGTTGCCCGCGGTGACGGCCCAGCATTCCCGGCAGAACGCGTCGTCGGCGTGCGCACCGAGCGTCTCCCGCACGAGACGGGCGACGGCGACGGCGCTCAGCGGTTCCAGGTCGAGCGGGCGTCCGCCGGCCCGGCCGGGCAGTGCCCTCAACGACTCGGCGTGGTCGGGCAGTTCGTCGGGCCGGTAGGCGACGATGACCAGCAGCGGGAGTTCCTCGGCACGAGGTGCGAACGCGGCCAGCCAGCCCAGCGATTCGGGGTCGGCCCAGTGGGCGTCGTCGAGCACCAGCACCATCGGGGCGCGCAGGACGGCGAGATGGGTGAGCACCCAGTCGAGTCCGTCCCGCAGGCCCTGCGGGTCGGGCGGCGCCCCGTCGGTCGGGGCGCACAGGCCGAGTGCGGGGCCGACGATGTCGAACCAACTGCCCAGCTGGGCACGGAGATCGGCTTCGCCCGCACCGGCGAACTGCGGCTGCAGCAATTGCCGGGCGACATGGAAGGCGACCCGCTGCTCCTGGTCGCCGCCGCGGGCGGCCAGCACGGTGCAGCCCCGGGCGGCGGCACGCCGGCGGACCTCGGTGAGCAGGGTCGTCTTGCCGATGCCGGCCCGGCCGGCGACGGCGAGCACGGCTCCACGGGAGCGCCCGCGCGGTTCGGCACCGTCCGTACGCAACCCGGTGAGCTCACCCAACGCCTCGTCGACCGCGGCGAGTTCGCTCTCCCGCTCCAGGAGAGTCCTTCTGCTCCGCACACTGCGCTGCACCATGGCGCACCCCCCGTCACGACGGCACACCCGCGCGGGGAGCGAGCGCACACCGTGACCTACAGGCACCTCAGCGTACGCCTGCGGGGTGCCGGGCGGGCCCCTGTCCACCCACCCGGGTCACGCCTGGAAGAGGTGTTCGTACAGCACGGCGAGGAGGTAGATCAGCCCCCCGGCGCCGACGGCCGCGGCCAGCGCGGCGATGTAGCGCGACCCGGCTGTCGCGGCGGCGTCCCAGCCGCACAGGGTGAGCGCCGAGACGATTCCGAAGGCGAGGACGAAGAGCCCCGTCACCGTCAGGGTCGCCCAGCCGGAGATCGCCCTGAAACCGAGCGTTTCGAGCCCGGTCAGTGGCTGGTCGCGTACCGCGATCGTGGAACCGATGCGGGCGTCGGCGTCGATGACCGCATCGGTGTCGATCAACCGACCGCCGGCCGACAGCAGTTGGCCATGGCATTCGGTGGTCGGCTTGTTGTTCGTCCGCACCACCGCGCATGAGTCGACGTGCAGTCGCCCCGAGGTCCCGGACAGTCCGACGGCACCCGCGAGCATCAGCCCGCAGTAGCCGGTCAGCACCACGCCGAACACGAGGCCGACCAGAGCGGCGAGGGCTGTACGGAGCCGCTCAACCCACTGTTCTCTCCGCTGCTTCCGCTGCGTCCGCCGGAACGTCCGCAGGCGTTCGGCCCTCTTGAACCGCCGTCTGGCCGCCTTCGACGTCACGGCCCCTCCCCTGCTCCCGGTGACGCTCATGGTGACGGGCCACCCGCGCCCGGTTGCCGCAGGAGGGCTTGCACCACTCCTGCCGCGGATGATCCTTCAGGAAGTAGCGCACGCAGCGCGGGGCATGGCAAGCGCGCAGCCGCCGCCGGTCGGCTCCGGCGAGAAAGGCGATCGCGGCCTGCGCGAGTACGGCCGTGAGGTCGGTCCCCGGCGGCACCGGCTGCCGGTGTGCGACGGGTTCGGCCTCGTCGGTCCAGTGCAGCACGGGGACGGTCGGGGTGCGGGCGGCGGCCGCGTTGAGGCGGGCGACGGCCTCGGGGACGGGCAGCAGGCGTGCCGCGTCGGCGGGGCTGGGCTCACCGGGACGCACGGCGCGGGCGAAGAGGGCTCGGACGGCGGCCCGCAGGTCACGGACCGCCGCGAGGGTCCCCTCGTCGGCGACGAAGTGCGAGGCGTCCGGCAACGTCTCGGCATGCTCCCGGACCCAGGCGGTGAGACCCACGGGGTCGGCCAGGTCGTCGCCGACGCCGTCGTGTCCGTCGTGCCGGATGGTGAGGGCCAGGTCCAGGGTGAGACGGGCGTCCCTGTTGATCGTGTCCTGCATGCGGCTAATGATAGGTTCCGCCGCATCCATTAACACGTGGGCCAGGGCCCCTTTGAGCTCACCCTCAGGTGAGGTCGAACTCTCCTTCCCGCGCCCCTGACACGAACGCGCCCCATTCCGCGGGGGTGAAGATCAGGGAAGGGCTCTCAGGGCGGCCGCTGTTGCGCATCGCGATGAACCCCTCGACGAAGGCGATCTGGACATCCCCCAGACCGCGGCTGCTCGAGTGCCAATCGGCGTTGCTCAGGTCCAGCTCCGGCTTCTCCCAGCCCATGAGCGGCTGCTGCTGGATGATGGTCTCGGCCACGTCCGTGCTCCTCCCGATTGCGTCGTCCGCGGCCAGCCTAGCGATCGTGCCCGACCGCCGACAGGCCACGTGAGGGGGACCTTTCAGGAGTCAATTCACGCATCAGGGGGCTCAGACCCCACGAGCCACATGGAGAAGAACTGGGATCCGCCGCCGTAGGCGTGCCCGAGCACCCTGCGGGCGCCCTCCACCTGGTGTTCCCCGGCCTGTCCGCGTGCCTGGAGCGCGGCCTCCGCGAAGCGGATCATGCCGGAGGCGCCGATCGGGTTGGTGGACAGCACGCCGCCCGACATGTTGACGGGCAGATCCCCGTCCAGCTCGGTGACGCCGGCCTCGGTGAGCTTCCAGCCCTCGCCCTCGTCGGCGAAGCCGAGGTTCTCCAGCCACATGGGCTCGTACCAGGAGAACGGCACGTACATCTCGACGGCGTCGATGTCCCGGCGCGGGTCGGCGATCCCGGCCTGCCGGTACACGTCGGCCGCGCAGTCCTTGCCCGCCTGGGGCGACACGGCGTCCTTGCCCGCGAAGAGCGTCGGCTCGCTGCGCATGGCGCCGCCCAGCATCCAGGCCGGCGGCCGGGGCGCCCGCGCGGCGCCCGCCCGGTCGGTGAGCACCATCGCGCAGGCGCCGTCCGAGGACGGGCAGGTCTCGGAGTAGCGGATCGGGTCCCAGAGCATGGGCGAGGCCTGGACCTTCTCCAGCGTGATGTCGTGCTCGTGCAGATGCGCGTACGGGTTCTTGAGCGCGTTGCGACGGTCCTTGTACGCCACCAGGGACCCGACCGTGTCGGGCGCGCCGGTGCGCCGCATGTACGCGCGCACATGCGGTGCGAAGAAGCCGCCGGCTCCGGCGAGCAGGGGTTGCTGGAAGGGGATCGGCAGGGAGAGGCCCCACATGGCGTTGGACTCGGACTGTTTCTCGAAGGCGAGGGTGAGGACGGTGGAGTGCACCCTGGCCGCCACCAGGTTCGCGGCGACCAGCGCCGTGGAGCCGCCGACGCTGCCCGCCGTGTGCACCCGCAGCATCGGCTTGCCCACCGCGCCGAGCGCGTCGGCCAGGTACAGCTCCGGCATCATGACGCCCTCGAAGAAGTCGGGCGCCTTGCCGATCACCACGGCGTCGATGTCGGCCCAGGTCAGCTCGGCGTCGTCGAGCGCCCGTCGGGCCGCCTCCCGGACGAGTCCGGCGATCGACACGTCCCGGCGGGCCGCGACATGCTTGGTCTGGCCGATCCCTACGACGGCCACGGGCTCCTTGCTCATCGTGGATCCCCTTCGAGTACGGCGACCAGGTTCTGTTGGAGACAGGGTCCGGAGGTGGCGTGGGCGAGGGCCCGGTCGGACTCGCCCCGGTGGATCCGGGCGGCGGCCTCGCCGATGCGGGCGAGGCCGGCGGCCATCATCGGGTTGGCGGCGAGGGCGCCGCCGGACGGATTGACGCTGACGTCGTCACCGAGCCGCAGCGCCCTGCGCAGGACGACTTCCTGCGAGGTGAACGGCGCGTGCAGCTCGGCGGTGTCCACGGGCCGTTCGAAGGCCCCGGCCCGCTCGGCCGCCAGGCGGGCGGAGGGCGAGTCGGTGAGGTCGCGGACGCCGAGCGAGTGCGCCTCGATGCGGTGGTCGATCCCGCGGATCCAGGCGGGGCGCTCGCACAGCTCCCTGGCTCGCTCCCCCGCCGCGAGGACCACGGCGGCGGCCCCGTCGCCGATGGGCGGGCAGTCGCCGGTGCGCAGTGGTCGTACGAGGTAGTCCCCCTGCGGTACAGGCCCTTTGAGCTGTGCGCGCGGGTTGTCGGTCGCGCGGCTCCGGGCACCGATGGCCGCCAGCTCGGGTTCGTCCGTGTCGCCCGCGTCGATCAGCGCCTGGGCCTGGAGGGCGGCGAGGGCGACGGAGTCGGGCCACAGGGGGGCGACGTAGTACGGGTCGAGCTGCCGGGTGAGCACGTCGCGCAGGGAGCCGGGTGAGGACTTGCCGTACGCGTACACCAGCGCGGTGTCGGCGTCCCCGGACAGCAGCTTGGTCCACGCCTCGTACAGGGCCCAGGCCCCGTCCATCTCGACGTGCGACTCGGAGATGGGCGGCCAGGCGCCCACACCGTCCAGGGCCAGGGTGAAGGAGAAGGCACGGCCGGCGAGGTAGTCGCAGGAACCGGAGCAGGTGAAGCCGATGTCGGCGGCCTTCAGACCGGTCTGCGCGATGACGTCGTGCAGGACCGGCATGAGCATCTCCACCTCGGAGACTTCCGCGGTGGAGCGCAGGGTGTCGGACTGGGCGAAGGCCACGACGGCGATGTCGCGGGGCTCCGGGGCTGCGTCACTGGTCACAGGAGCTCCTTGTACGTCTCGTAGTCCGCGTCGGGTTCGCCGGTCGGCCGGTAGTGGTCCGGGTAGCGGCCACCCTCGCTCCACACCGGCTCGACCCTGAGGCCCATGCGCACCTGGTCGTACGGGATGCCGCCGATCCGGCCGTGCAGCGCGAGGTCGGCGCCGTCGAGGGCGATGTGGGCGTAGACGTACGGCACTTCGATGTCCAGGTTCTTCGCCTTGATGTTGACGATGCAGAAGGTGGTCACGGTGCCGGCAGGACCCACTTCCACCTGTTCCGATGTGGCCACCCCACATGTGGGGCAGGCACCCCTCGGCGGGACGTACACCTTGCGGCAGGCCGGGCAGCGCTCGCCGACGGCGCGGTGTTCGGCGAGGGCGTTGATGTAGGCGGTCTGGGCGCGGCCCGGTGAGTAGGTGTAGTCGAGACGGGCCTGGGCGACGATGCCGTGGACGGGGTCCTCGAACTCGCCCGCGTGGACGGTGACAACGGAATCGTCTCCGTCGTACGGCTCGAAGCAGGCGATGTCCGTGATGGCGCCGCAGCGTTCCTCCGTCCAGCGGATCCGGACGCGCATGCCGGTGCGGACGGCGTCGGGGCCGGGGGCGTCGAGGGCGTGCAGCAGGGCGGTGTCGGCGCCGTCCAGCTTCACCAGGACCCAGGCGAAGGGCGTGTCCAGCGGCTGACCGCGACGGGGTTCGTGGTTCCAGGCCCAGGTGGTGACGGTGCCGGTGGTGCCCACGTGGACGAGGTCGCGGATCTCCTCGGCGGTGACGGGGTCGTACTCGACGGGCGGGACCAAGGTGCGGCCGTCGCGGGTCTTCACGCCGAGGACGAGGCGCTCGCGCAGGCCGGTCAGGAAGGCGCTCTGGACGGGGCCGAGGGACCGGGTGAAGGGGAATTCGACGACCAGGGGGGCTTTGAGTACTTCGGGCATCGAGGGCGTGCCTCCTTCGAGGACGGACGCGCGTGGGTGGGCGGACGGTGGCTCGGCGGTGCAACGCGCCCCATGGGCGCGGGGAACTGCGCGACCGGCCACCGACGGCCCGCAGTGTCCGACGCACCTGCGACGACATCGCTTACGCGCGCCGGTAAACGGGCTGCCGCTTCTCCGCGAAGGCGCGGGCACCCTCCTTCGCGTCGGCGGTGTCGAAGATCGGCCAGCCGCGCTTGAGTTCGGCGGCCAGGCCCTCGGTCTCGGTCGTCTCGGCGGTCTCGTAGACCGAGGCCTTCACCGCCTCCACCGCGAGCGGGCCGCAGGCGTTGATCAGTTCGGCGATCTCCAGGGCCTTGGTGAGTGCCGTGCCGTCCGGGACGACGTGACCGATCAGGCCGATGCCGGCGGCCTCGCGTGCGGTGTACGGGCGGCCGGTGAGCAGCATCTCCAGCGCGTGGGTGCGCGGGATCTGGCGTTGCAACCGGACCGTGGAGCCGCCGATCGGGAACAGGCCGCGCTTGACCTCGAAGAGGCCGAAGGTCGCGGACTCGCCGGCGACCCGGATGTCGGTGCCCTGGAGCATCTCCGTGCCGCCCGCGACGCAGTAGCCCTCGACCGCCGCGATCACCGGCTTGCGGGGGCGGTGGTGCCGCAGCATCGCCTTCCAGTGCAGGTCCGGGTCGGCGGTCAGCCGGTCCCGGTACTGCTCGCCGCCGGTGCCCTTGCCCGCGAGGGCCTTGAGGTCCATGCCGGCGCAGAACGAGTCGCCCGCGCCGGTGAAGACGACCGAGCGGATCGAGTCGTCCGCGTCCGCCTCCAGCCAGCCGTCGTAGAGGCCGACCAGCATCGGCAACGAGAGCGCGTTCTTCGCCTCCGGCCTGTTGAGCGTGAGCACCAGTGTGGCGCCCTCGCGCTGGATGTTGAGGTGTTCCGTCCCACCCATCGCCCGTCTCCCCTCTGCCAGAACGAGAACAGGTTGCAGGAGGCGCCGACGCACTTCAAGAGTTTTCTGACAGTCAGTCAGATTTCTTCGCGCGAACCCTTCACAGTCACGCCGCCCTTTGCTCTGATGACCGGCGAACCATCGGAGAAGCAGGCCGTGTTGGGTCAGGAGGAGCGGTGGAGTACAACCTTGCCGACCTGTTCGAGTCCGTCGTCGACGTGGTGCCGGACCGTGAGGCGCTCGCGTACATCGACATTCCCGGTACGGGTGCGGAGCGCAGGCTGACGTACGCGGAACTGGACGCCGCGGCCAATCGCATCGGCCACCATATGATCGACAGCGGAGTACGTCCCGGTGAGCACGTCGGGCTGCACCTCTACAACGGAGTGGAGTACCTGCAGACGCTGCTGGGCTGCCTGAAGGCACGGATCGTCCCGGTCAACGTCAACTACCGCTACGTGGAGGAAGAGCTCGTCTATCTCTACCGGGACGCCGATCTGGTGGGGCTGGTCTTCGACGCCGAGTTCACGGACCGGGTGGCGGCCGCGCTGCCGCAGGTGGAACGGCTGCGGCAGCTGGTGCGGGTCGGGGCCGCCGAGCCGGACGAGCTGCCGGCGGTGCCGTTCACGGACGCCGAGGCTTCCGGGTCACCCGAGCGCGGGTTCCCGGCGCGTTCGCCCGACGACCAGTTCATCATCTACACCGGCGGCACCACCGGGATGCCCAAGGGTGTGATGTGGCGTCAGGAGGACCTGTTCTTCTCGGGGTTGGGCGGAGGCGCGCCCACCGGGGAGCCGGTCAAGCGGCCCGAGGAGCTCGCCGAGCGGGTCGCCGCGGGCGGGGCGGGGATCACCTTCTTCCCCACGCCCCCGCTGATGCACGGCACCTCCACGCTGACCTCCCTCATCGGCTTCAACTTCGGCCAACGGGTCGTGCTGCACCGCAAGTTCGTGCCGGAGGAAGTGCTGCGGACCGTGGAGCGGGAGAAGGTCAGCGCCATGTCGCTGGTGGGTGACGCGATGCTGCGGCCGCTCATCGACGCGCTGGAGGGCCCGATGAAGGGCACCGACATGTCGTCGGTGTTCAGCGTGTCCTCGTCCGGCGCGATCATGTCGGACACGGTGAGCCGGCAGTTCCGGGCACTCGTCCCGAACGCCATGCTGCTCGACAACTTCGGCTCCTCCGAGTCCGGATTCAACGGGACGGCGACGGAGGACTCCGGCCCCGAGCGCGGCTTCCGCGTCCGGGTGAACTCCCGCACCCAGGTGGTCGATCCGGCCACGCACGAGCCGGTGGCCGTGGGCGAGGTGGGCCGGGTCGCCCAGTGCGGCCATGTGCCGCTCGGCTACTACAACGACCCGCGGAAAACCGCCGACACCTTCTTCGAGAAGGACGGCGAGCGGTGGGTGCTGCTCGGGGACATGGCCACCGTCGACGAGGAGGGGGTCGTCACCGTCCTCGGGAGGGGCTCGCAGTGCATCAACACGGGCGGCGAGAAGGTGTACCCGGAGGAGGTCGAGCAGGCGCTCAAGGCACATCCCGATGTGTACGACGCGCTCGTGGCCGGGGTGCCGGACGTGAAGTGGGGGCACCATGTGGCGGCCGTCGTGCAGTTGCGCGAGGGAGCGGTGCGGATGTCCCTGGACGACCTGCAGAGCCACTGCCGGGAGCGGCTCGCGGGGTACAAGGTGCCGCGCCAGCTGGTGATCGCTCAGTCCATCCGCCGGTCTCCGAGCGGCAAGGCGGACTATCGGTGGGCGCAGAAGGTGGCGGTGGCGGCGGACGGGTGACGGCCGGATCCCGGCCCCGTGCGATTGAACCGAACGTGACGTGCGAACGTACTGGTGGTGGCAGGCTCGGTCAGCGGGCCCTGTTCGTCATGCCGTCACTGCAGGACCGCACGTCACAGCAAGACCGCACGGAAGGACCACCGGGTGTCGCTCTTCACTCGTTCTCGTCAACTGCCGGGTACCACTGGGGGCGAGGCGGAAGCGGATGGTGGGGGTGCGACGGGGGAAGGAGTGACGGAGGAGGTCGTAGAGGAGGCTGGGGCGGCCGAGAACACTCAAGCCGCCGAGACCTCCGAGACCGGCGACTCCCCACGCCCCGGATGGTTCGGCTGGCGCCGCCGCTATCCCCGTACGGCCCGTGGGGTGTCCGTGGGGACGACCGTGCTGGCCGGGCTTCTGCTGCTGGTCGTGCTGCTCTCCCCCGCCCGGCTCGACCGCATGGACCTCCAGGCGTTCCTGCGGCTCCCCGTCGAGGCGATCGTCCTCGCGGCCGTCCTGCTGGTGCTGCCCCCGAAGGTCCGCCGGATCGCGGCGGTGTTCTTCGGGCTGTTCATCGGGGTGCTCACCCTCCTGAAGCTGATGGACATGGGATTCCGCCAGACCATGGCCCGGCCGTTCGACCTGGTGTTCGACTGGATCATGCTGGGCAACGCGACGGACTGGCTGCGGGAGTCGTTCGGGCGCACGGGCGAGGTGCTCGCGATCGCCGGGGTGATCATCCTGTTCATCGCGGTCCTCGTGCTGTGCACGCTCGCGGTGGTGCGGTTGACGAACGTCATGTCCCGGCACCGCCCCCGGGCGGTTCTCACCACACTCGTCCTCGGAACCGTGTGGATCACCTGCTTCAACCTCGGCGTGCAGTTCGGCGGGGTCGCCTTCGCCACCAAGGGCTACACCGGATTCCTCGCCAACCGGGTCCAGAACATCCGCAACGGACTGGGCGACGCCGAGGTCTTCGAGAAGCAGTCCGCCGTCGACGCCTTCGCCGCCACCCCTCCCGACCAGCTCCTGACCGGGCTGCGCGGCAAGGACGTCCTGTTCACCTTCATCGAGAGCTACGGCCGGGTGGCGATCGACGACCCGGCGATGGCACCGGAGATGGACGCGACGCTGAAGAAGGGCGACGCGACGCTCAAGGCGGCGGGCTTCGCGTCGCGCAGCGGCTGGCTTCAGTCCCCCGTGACGGGCGCCGGCAGCTGGATGGCGCACTCCACGTTCCTGTCCGGCCTGTGGGTCAAGAACCAGCAGCGGTACCTGAACCTCACCTCCAGTGACCGCGCGACCCTCACCAGCTACTTCCAGAAGACCGGTGACTGGCGCACGGTGGGCATCGTGCCGGGCGTGCGCAAGTCGTGGCCCGAGGGCAAGTACTTCGGTCTCGACCACATCTACGACTCCACGCACCTCGGCTACAAGGGTCCGTACTTCAGCTGGACGCCCGTGCCGGACCAGTTCAGCCTGGAGGCCTTCCAGAAGCTGGAGCACGGCAAGAAGAACCGTGACCCGATCATGGCGGAGATCATCCTGGCGTCCAGTCACAACCCGTGGTCGCCGATCGCCCACACGATCGACTGGAACGACCTCGGTGACGGCTCCGTCTTCGAGCAGATCAAGAAGGAGGGCACGAACCCGACGGAGGTCTGGAAGAGCCAGGACCGGGTGCGCACCGAGTACCGCAAGGCCATCCAGTACTCCGTGGACAGCCTGACCCAGTGGATGCAGCGCTACGGCGACGAGAACACGGTCCTGGTCTTCCTCGGTGACCACCAGCCCGTCCCGACCGTCACCAAGGGATCCACCAGCAGGGACGTGCCGATCACGATCGTCGCCAAGGACCCGAAGGTGCTGGACCGGGTCGACGACTGGAAGTGGACGGACGGCCTCAAGCCCGCCGACAACGCGCCCGAGTGGGGCATGGACAAGTTCCGCGACCGCTTCATGACGGCGTTCGCAAAGTGACTTGCCTCCTCGCCGATCGCCTGGATTACTGATCCCCAGCACCGCGACCGAATGATCGGTCGCCCGTGATGACACGGTGGGTGGCGAAAGGGGCGTTCCGATGGCGGATGCGGCGGAGCTGCTGGACTCGGGGGAACGACTGGACGCCGGGGCGTTGCGGGCGGTGCAGCTGGAGCGCATGCGGGCGTCTCTGCGGCACGCGTACGAGCACGTGCCGTTCTACCGGGAGTCCTTCGACAAGGCGGGTGTCCGCCCGGACGACTGCCGCTCCCTGAGCGACCTGGCCCGGTTCCCGTTCACCACCAAGGCGGACCTGCGCGAGAACTATCCGTACGGGATGTTCGCCGTGCCCCGGGACCATGTGCGGCGCATCCATGCCTCCAGCGGCACCACCGGGCGCCCCACAGTCGTCGGCTACACGGACAACGATCTGGACCTGTGGGCCGACATGGTGGCGCGTTCCATCCGGGCGGCCGGCGGCAGGCCCGGGGACGTGGTGCATGTGGCGTACGGCTATGGGCTGTTCACCGGTGGCCTCGGCGCACACTACGGCGCCGAACGGCTCGGCTGTACGGTCGTCCCCGCGTCCGGCGGCATGACGGCACGCCAGGTCCAGCTCATCCAGGACCTGGAACCCGGCATCATCATGGTGACCCCGTCGTACATGCTCACGCTTCTCGACGAGTTCGAGCGGCAGGGCGTCGATCCGCGCGGCACCTCTCTGCGCGTGGGCGTCTTCGGCGCCGAGCCCTGGACGGAGGAGATGCGCCGGGAGATCGAGGAGCGGTTCGCGATCGACGCCGTGGACATATACGGGCTGTCGGAGGTGATCGGCCCGGGCGTCGCGCAGGAGTGCGTGGACACCAAGGACGGGCTCCATGTGTGGGAGGACCACTTCTTCCCCGAGATCGTCGACCCGATCACCGGGGAGGTGCTGCCGGACGGCGAGAGGGGTGAGCTGGTGTTCACCTCGCTCACCAAGGAGGCGATGCCCGTCGTCCGCTACCGGACCCGGGATCTGACCCGGCTGCTGCCGGGCACGGCCCGGGTGTTCCGGCGGATGGAGAAGGTCACCGGCCGCAGCGACGACATGGTGATCCTGCGCGGGGTGAACCTCTTCCCCACCCAGATCGAGGAGATCGTCCTGCGCACCCCGGGCGTCGCGCCCCACTTCCAGCTCCGGCTCACCCGTGAGGGCCGCCTGGACGCCCTCACCGTGCGCGCGGAGGCCCGGCCGGGCGCCACACCCGAGACCCGGGACGCGGCCGCACGGACCATCGCGACGGCCGTCAAGGACGGCATCGGGGTGTCGGTCGCCGTCGAGATCGTCGAACCGGAGTCCCTGGAGCGGTCCGTCGGAAAGATCCGCCGGATCGTCGACCTGCGCCCCCGCTAGTCCGCGAACCGGTCCCGCAGCTCCCGCTTGAGGATCTTCCCGCTCGCGTTCCTCGGCAGCTCGTCCACGAACAGCACCCGCTTGGGTGCCTTGAAGTGGGCGAGCTTCTCCCGGACGTGGTCGAGGAGTTCGGCCTCGGTGACCTCGCCGCGCGGGACGACGACCGCCGTGACGGCCTCGATCCACCGCTCGTCGGGCAGGCCGATCACGGCGACCTCGGCCACGGCGTCATGCGTGTACAGCGCGTCCTCGACCTGGCGTGAGGCGACCAGCACGCCACCGGAGTTGATGACGTCCTTCACGCGGTCGACGATGGTGAAGTAGCCGTGCGCGTCCCGCACCGCGAGGTCGCCGGAGTGGAACCAGCCGTCCCGGAAGGCCGCTTCGGTCTCCTCGGGCTTGTCCCAGTAGCCCTCGCACAACTGCGGCGACTTGTAGACGATCTCGCCGGGCGTTCCGTCCGGCACGTCCTTGCCGTTCTCGTCCACGACCCGGGCGTCGACGAACAGGACGGTACGGCCGCAGGAGTCCATCCGCCCCTTGTGCTCGTCGGGCGCGAGGACGGTCGCGAGCGGGCCGATCTCGCTCTGGCCGAAACAGTTGTAGAAGGCCAGCTTCGGCAGGCGCTCGCGGAGTCGTTCCAGGACGGGCACCGGCATGATCGAGGCGCCGTAGTACGCCTTGCGGAGTCCGCCGAGGTCACGCGTGGCGAAGTCGGGGCGGTTGGACAGTCCGATCCACACGGTGGGCGGCGCGAACAGGCTGTCCGCGCGGCCCTGTTCGATCAGGTCGAAGAGGCGGTCGCCGTCGGGCGCGTCGAGGATGATGTTCGTCGCGCCGACCGCGAGATACGGCAGCAGGAAGACGTGCATCTGGGCCGAGTGGTAGAGCGGCAGCGAGTGCACGGGCCGGTCACCCGCGCTGAGATCGCAGGCGGTGATCGCGCTCAGGTACTCGTGGACCAGGGCGCGGTGGGTCATCATCGCGCCCTTGGGCAGGGCCGTCGTCCCCGAGGTGTACAGCAGCTGGACCAGGTCCTCACTGCGCGGTTCGGGGCCGTCGTACGGCGCCGCCGTGGCCAGGCGGGCCAGCAGCGACTCGTCGGCGTCCCGCAGGGGCACCGTGCGCACACCCTCCGGCAGCCGCCCCGCGAGGTCGGGATCGGCGAGGACGAGCGTGGTGCCCGACTGGCCGACGATGTACGCGAGATCCTCGCCGGTGAGGTTCTGGTTGACCGGCACATGCACCAGTCCCGCGCGGGCGCAGGCCAGGAAGGCGATCAGATACGCGTCCGAGTTGTGGCCGTAGGCGCCCACCCGGTCACCGCGCTCGAGGCCCTGGTCGAGGAGAACTCGCGCCGCTCGTGAGACGGCGTCGTCGAGTTCCTCGTACGTCCATGAGCGCTCGCCGTACTCCACCGCGACGCGCGCCGGGGTGCGCCGGGCGCTGCGCCGCAGCACCCCGTCAACCGTACTGCCGTGTCCAGGCGTCATACGGGACAACCTACCGGTTGGTACGCTCAACCGCTCCTTCCCTCAATGACGTTGGGAGGCACGATGCGCACCCGCCTCAGACGCGCCGTCGTCGCGGCCGTGGCCCTGTCCGCCGCCGTCGGCACGCTGCCGGCCGCAGCGGCACAGAACCAGCAGAAACAGGAACATCCGTCCCACGGCGGTCTCTCCGCCACCATCCGCTACACCGAGTACGGCATCCCGCACATCCTCGCGAAGAACTACGCGGATCTCGGATTCGGCACCGGGTGGGCGCAGGCCACCGACCAGGTGTGCGCGCTCGCCGACGGGTTCGTGACCGTGCGCGGCGAACGTTCGCGCTTCTTCGGGGCCGACGCGGCCTCCGACTCCGCACTCTCCTCGGCCACCAGGAACCTCTCCAGCGACCTGTACTTCCGCGGGGTGCGGGAGGCGGGGACGGTGGAGAAGCTGATGGCCACACCTGCGCCGCGCGGTCCGAGCCGTGCGGTGAAGGAGCTGATGCGGGGCTTCGCGGCGGGCTACAACGCCTGGCTGCGGAAGAACCGGATCACCGACCCGGCGTGCAAGGGCGCCGGCTGGGTGCGTCCGGTGACGGTCCAGGACGTGGCCGCGCGCAACTTCGCGCCGGCCGTGCTCGGCGGTCAGGGCCGGGCCGTGGACGGCATCACGGCCGCGCAGCCGCCCGCGTCCACCACTGCGACGTCCGCCGCACCGGACGCCCGGGACACCGCCCGCGCGGCCCGGGAACTGTTCGCCGCCGACTCCGCCGACATGGGCTCCAACGCGGTGGCCTTCAGCGGGGCCACGACGGCGAACGGCCGGGGGCTGCTCCTCGGCAACCCGCACTACCCCTGGCAGGGCGGCCGCCGCTTCTGGCAGTCGCAGCAGACCATCCCCGGCGAACTGAACATCGCGGGCGGCTCGCTGCTCGGCTCGGCGACGATCTCCATAGGCCACAACGCGCAGGTGGCCTGGAGCCACACCGTGGCCACGGGCGTCACCCTCAACCTGCACCAGCTCACCCTCGACCCGGCCGACCCGACCACGTACCTCGTCGACGGCAGACCGGAGCGGATGACCGAGCGCCGGGTGACCGTCGCCGTCCAGGGCGGCGAACCGGTGACGGGGACCCAGTGGTGGACGCGGTACGGCCCGGTCGTCACCTCGCTCGGCGCCTCGCTGCCGCTGCCCTGGACGACCACGACGGCGTACGCCCTCAACGACCCGAACGCCACCAACCTGCGCGCCTCCGACACGGCCCTCGGCTTCAGCAAGGCCCACAGCACGAGCGACGTTCTGGGCGCGTTGAAGCGCACCCAGGGGCTGCCGTGGGTCAACACGATCGCCGCCGACTCGCAGGGGCACACGCTGTTCACGCAGTCTCAGGTGCTCCCCCGGATCACCGACGAACTGGCCCAGCGCTGCTCCACTCCCCTGGGCCGGGTCACCTACCCCGCCTCGGGCGTGGCGATCCTCGACGGTTCGCGCGGCGACTGTGCCCTCGGCAGTGATCCGGACGCCGTACAGCCGGGGATCTTCGGGCCCGCGAAGATGCCGGTCCTCACGGACGCGCCGTACGCGGAGAACTCCAACGACAGCGCCTGGCTGGCCAACGCCGAGCGGCCGATCACCGGGTACGAGCGGGTCTTCGGCACCGTGGGCACGCAGCGCTCGATGCGCACCCGCGGTGCCCTCCAGGACGTGTCCGCGATGGCCGCGCGGGGCCGGCTGACCGTACGGGACCTTCAGGCGCAACAGTTCGCCAACCGGGTGACCGCGGGCGACCTCGCGGCGGCGGACGCGGCGAAGGCATGCACCGCGCTCCCTGGTGGCACGGCAACAGGCAGTGACGGCAGGGCGGTTGACGTCCGCGAGGCCTGCGCGGTGCTCGCGGCCTGGGACCGCACCGCGAACACCGACAGCCGGGGTGCGCTGCTCTTCGACCGGCTCTGGCGGAAACTGCCCACTTCCTCGCTGTGGAAGGTGCCGTTCTCGGCGGCCGACCCGGTGGGCACGCCGAACACGCTCAACACCGACGCGCCGGCCTTCGCCACGGCCCTCGCGGACACGGTGACCGAGCTCCGGGCGGCCGGTGTCCCGCTGGAATCGCGACTCGGGGAGCACCAGTTCGTCGTACGGAACGGCAAGCACATCGCCGTTCCGGGCGGCACCGAGTCGCTGGGGGTGTGGAACAAGGTCGAGCCGGTGTGGAACCCGGCGGGCGGCGGATACACGGAGGTGACGACCGGGTCCAGCTACATCCAGGCGGTGGGCTGGGACGGCGGCCGCTGCCCGGTGGCCCGGACCCTGCTGACGTACTCCCAGTCCTCGAACCCGAACTCGCCGCACTTCAGCGACCAGACGCGGCTGTTCTCGGCGGAGAAGTGGGTGACGTCCCGGTTCTGCGAGAAGGACATCGTGTCGTCGCCGGCGCTGCGGGTCGTCCGGGTCCGTTCCTGAGGCTCACACCGGCCGCGAGCGCCCCTGCCAGTACGGATCCCTCAGGCGTCGCTTGTACAGCTTGCCGTTGGGATCGCGGGGCATCTCGGTGATGAAGTCGACGCTCTTCGGGCGTTTGTAGCCGGCGAGTTGTGCGGCGCAGTGGGCGAGGAGGTCGTCGGCCAGGTCCGGCCCGGGCGCGTGGCCCGGGGCCGGTTCCACCGCGGCCTTGACCTCCTCGCCCCAGTCGTCGTGCGGGATGCCGAAGGCGGCGGCGTCGGCGACGGCGGGGTGTTGGAGCAGGACGGACTCGATCTCGGCGGGGTAGATGTTCACCCCGCCGGAGATGATCATGTCGATCTTGCGGTCGCGGAGGAAGAGGTAGCCGTCCTCGTCCAGGAGCCCCAGGTCGCCCACGGTGAAGAAGTCTCCGATGCGGTTCTTCTTCGTCTTGGCTTCGTCCTTGTGGTAGGCGAAGCCACCCGTGTTCATCTTCAGGTACACGGTGCCGAGTTCGCCTGGCGGCAGCCGGTTGCCGTCGTCGTCGAAGATCGCGAGTTCGCTGATGGGCCAGGCCTTGCCGACCGTGCCGGGCTTCTTCAGCCAGTCCTCGGCGGTCGCGAAGGCTCCGCCGCCCTCGCTGGCCGCGTAGTACTCCTCCACACAGGGCCCCCACCAGTCGAGCATCGCCCGCTTCACATGGTCGGGGCAGGGGGCGGCCCCGTGGATGGCGTGCCGCATGGACGAGACGTCGTAGCGCGCCCGGACCTCCTCCGGCAGAGCCAGCAGACGGTGGAACTGGGTCGGGACCATATGGGTGTGGGTGCACCGGTGCGCGTCGATCAGTCGCAGCATCTCCTCGGGTGTCCACTTGTCCATCAGGACCAGCCGGTGCCCGATGTGCAGGGACGCGGCCGCGAACTGGAGGACGGCCGTGTGGTAGAGCGGCGAGCAGACGAGGTGGACGTTGTCGCCGAAGGGCTGGATGCCGAAGATGCCGAGGAAGCCGCCGAGGTACGCCTCCTCCGGCCGCTTGCCGGGCAGGGGCCGGCGGATACCGCGCGGGCGGCCCGTCGTACCCGAGGTGTAGTTCATGACCCAGCCGAGCTCACGGTCCGCGGGTGCCGACTCCGGTTGTCCGTCGAGGAGTTCGGCGTACGGCCGGAAGCCGGCGATCTCGCCGACGGCGTACCGGTGGCTCGCGGGGAGGCCCGCCTCGTCGGCCGCCTGCCGGGCCGCGGCGGCGAAGCGTTCGTCGGCGATGAGCACCTTGGCGCCGGAGTCGGCGACGATCCAGGCGATCTCGGGGGCGACGAAGTGATGGTTGATCGGAACCAGGTAGAAGCCGGCCTGGCTGGCGGCGAGGTGCGCGGTGAAGAACTCGGCGCTGTTCGGCAGGACGACGGCGAAGGCGTCACCGCGTTCGAGTCCGGCGGCGCGCAGGCCGTGGACGAGCTGGTTGGCGGCGGCGTGGAGTCGACCGGCGGTCCAGGGCGAGCCGTCCGGGGCGATGAGGACCGACCGCGAGGGGTCTTGGGTGGCTTGGGCCCAGAAGCCCGCGGGGGGTGTGCTCGTCACTGGCCGCTCCTTCCGGCGATGCGGTTGATGCGATCGACGGCTTTCTCGAAGCCGCGGGTGAGGTCGTCGAAGACGGCCTGGACGCTGCGTTCGCTGGTCATGCGTCCGACGATCTGGCCGACGGGCGTGCCCAGCAGTGGCTCCACCTCGTACTTCTGGATGCGCGAGACGGCATCGGCGACCAGCAGGCCCTGCAGGGGCATCGGGAGGGTGCCGGGTCCGTCGGCGGAGTCCCAGGCGTCGGTCCATTCCGTACGGAGCTGGCGTGCGGGCTTCCCGGTCAGCGCACGGGAGCGGACGGTGTCGCCGGAGCCGGCCGCCAGCAGCTTCTCGATGAGCCTGGGCGAGGGCAGTTCGGCCTCTGTGGTGGTCAGCCATATGGAGCCGAGCCACACACCCTGAGCCCCGAGTGCCAGCGCGGCAGCCACCTGCTGTCCGCTGCCGATGCCACCGGCCGCCAGCACGGGCAGCGGGTCCACGGCGTCGACGACCTCGGGCGTGAGGACCATGGAGGCGATGTCACCGGTGTGGCCCCCGGCCTCGTAGCCCTGGGCGACCACGATGTCGATGCCGCCCTCCTTGTGCTTGACCGCGTGCCGGGCGCTGCCCGCGAGGGCCGCGACGAGGACGCCCTGATCGTGCGCGCGGGCCACCACGTCGGCGGGCGGGGAGCCGAGGGCGTTGGCGAGCAGCCGGATCGGATAGTCGAAGGCGACGTCCAGCTGGTTGCGGGCGACCTGTTCCATCCAGCCCGTGATGCGCCACCCCGACGCCTCGCCCTCCGCGAGTTCGGGCACGCCGTACTTGGCGAGGGTGTCCTTGACGAACTGCCGGTGCCCCTCGGGGATCATGGCCTCGACGTCCGCCTCGGTCACCCCCTCGACCTTCTTGGCGGGCATCACGACGTCCAGGCCGTACGGCTTGCCGTCGACGTTCGCTTCAATCCAGTCGAGGTCGCGTTTGAGTTCGTCGGGGGCCGTGTAACGGACCGCGCCGAGCACTCCGAAGCCGCCGGCCCGGCTGATGGCCGCGGCGACGGCGGGGAACGGCGTGAAGCCGAAGACGGCGTGCTCGACTCCCAGTTTCTTGCTCAGCTCCGTCTGCATGGCCGCAGGATGCCGCAGACCACCGGACGACGGAAGAGGTTTTCTGATGCTCCGTCAGATTCTGCTCCAAGTCGGGTGCCGCGCGGCTGCGGGACGAGTTGGCAGCCGGTGCCGTTCACCACGGAGCACGACGGCACGCAGGATCACCGCGCCGGTTCGGTCACCGGCTGGTCGGGACGGGCCTGGTACCGGCGCACGGCCCGCCTCCCGGCGGATCGCCGGCCCGCCCTGCGCCGGCGGTACGCCACCGACCGGCTGCACGTCGGGACGCGTACGTCGACGGGCTGCGCGTCGGCACGGGTGACTGCGCCCTGTTCGACGAGTCACGACCGGCGGACGCCGCCCGGATCGAGGCCGTCGGCTGGACGGCGTCCGGCGACTGACGGCTCAGCCGGGGACGTCCAGCCGCTGGGTGCCGACGACCGACAGCAGTCGTAGTGCCTCTTCCGACGGGGAACCGGGAGTGGCGGTGTAGATCACGACGTGCTGGTCGCGGTCGGCGATGTCCAGGACGTCGCAGTTGACGGCGACCGGGCCGACGACCGGGTGGTCGAAGGTCTTGCACAGGGTGGGGCGGGACTCGACGTCGTGGGCGGCCCACAGCCGGGCGAACTCCTCGCTCCCGTCGAGGAGTTCCGCCACCAGGCCGGTCAGCTCGCGATCGTCGGGATAGCGGGCGGAGGCGGCGCGCAGCTGCTGCACCGAGGAGAGCGCGAACTCCTCCCCGTCCGACACCCCGTACAGTCGCCGGCCCTGCGGGTGCGGGCCGAGGAAGGCGCGCCGGACGAGGTTGCGGTCGCGGCGGGAAAGGGCGGAGAAGTCCTCCATGAGGGCCGCGGCCAGGTCGTTCCAGGCGATGACCTCGTAGGTGGCCGAGATGACGATCGCGGCGGCCTGCGGCAGCCGGTGGAGCAGGTCGACGATGCTCTGGCGCACCTCGCGGGAGGGGCCCGGCGGCGGGCCCGGCGGGGTGCCGGCGAGATGGTGGAGGTGGTCGCGTTCGGCGTCCGACAGGCGCAGGGCGCGGGCGACCTGGGCCAGGACATCGAGGGAGGGACGGGGTGCGCGCGCCTGCTCCAGCCGGGTGTAGTACTCGGTGGAGATGTACGCCAGCTGTGCCACCTCCTCGCGGCGCAGGCCCGGTGTGCGGCGGCGCGGTCCGGCGGGCAGGCCCACGTCGGCGGGGGTGATGCGCGCGCGTCGGCTGCGCAGGAAGTCGGCCAGTTCTCGTCGGTCCACGTTCCCAGTGTGCGCGGGTTCCGGGTCGCCCAGCCAGGTACCACCTGTGCCTGGATGAGGATCGCGGCCGGAGGGAGGCTCGTCGGCATGACCAACACCACGATCACCCCCCTGCTCGCCGACAAGGTCGCTTTCGTCACCGGTGCCGGACGTGGCATCGGCGCGGCGGCCGCACGGCTGTTCGCCCGGGAGGGCGCCCGCGTTCTGCTCGCCGCCCGCACCGAGACCCAGCTCAAGGCCGTGACCGAGGAGATCCGGGCGGCCGGCGGCACCGCCGACTACGTCCTGTGCGACCTTGCCGACCCGACGAGCGTCCAGGCCGCCGTGGACCGGGCCGTCGAGCTGTACGGCAGGCTGGACATCGCCTTCAACAACGGTGCGACCAGCCAGCAGCCCGGCCCGATGGACCAGCTGTCGGAGGCCGACTTCGACCACGTCATCTCCGTCAACCTCAAGGGCCCCTGGCTGGCGATGAACGCCGAGATCGCCGCGATCCGGGCCACCGCGGGCACCGGCGCGATCGTCAACAACTCCAGTGTCGGCAGCCTGATGGCCAACCCCTGGCTGCCCGCGTACGGCGCCGCGAAGCGGGCGGTCAACAGCCTGACCGCGTCGGCCGCGGCCACCTACGGCCCGGAAGGCATCCGCGTCAACGCCATCGCCCCGGGCACGACGCTGACCGAGATGATCGACGACTGGGAGACGAACTCGCCGGGCATCGTCGAGCAGCTCGTCGCGCAGACCCCGCTGGGCCGCGGCGCCGACCCGGCCGAGATCGCCGAGGCCGCGGCCTGGCTCCTGAGCGACCGGGCCTCGTACGTCACCGGAGTGGTGCTCCAGGTCGACGGCGGCAGCCGGGCGTGAGAGGGCGCGCCGCGAAGGGGGCACGGCAGCCGGTCTGAGGGCAGGCGCCACGAGCCGCGCACACCAGCCAGGCGTGGAGGGCACGCGACACGAGCAGGCACACGCCAGCCGGGCGTGAGGGGTGGGCGGCCACGAGTACCGCACGCCAGCCGAACCTGAAGGCAGGCGCACACCAGCCGCAGACGCCGGCCATGCCTGAAGGCAGGCGCACACCAGCCGCACACGCCAGCCTGACGCCAGGGGTAGGCGGCCACGAGCGGCACACGCCAGCCGGGCCTGAAGGCGCAGGTCCGCGGCAGCCCGTGTCAGTCGCCGAGTTCCTCCAGCACGGCCATTGCCGCGTTGTGCCCCGGCACACCGCTCACCCCGCCGCCGCGCACGGCGCCCGCCCCGCACAGCAGCACGTTCGCGTGCCGGGTCTCCACGCCCCAGCGGCCCGTGCCCTCCTGGGCGTACGGCCAGGACAGTTCCCGGTGGAAGATGTTGCCGCCGGGCAGCCGCAGGTCCCGCTCCAGGTCGAGCGGGGTCTTGGCCTCGATGCAGGGCCGGCCGTCCGCGTCCGTGGCCAGGCAGTCGGCCAGCGGCTCGGCGAGGTGGGCGTCGAGCTGGGCGAGGGTCGACTTGAGGAGTTCCTCGCGTACGGCGTCGTTGTCCCGGTCGAAGAGCCGGGCCGGGGTGTGCAGGCCGAACAGGGTGAGGGTCTGGTAGCCCTGCTCGACGAGGTCCGGGCCGAGGATCGTCGGGTCGGTGAGGGAGTGGCAGTAGATCTCGGAGGGCGGCGCGGTGGGAAGCCGGCCGGCGGCCGCCTGGGCGTGGGCGGTGGCCAGCTGCTCGTAGCCCTCGGCGATGTGGAAGGTGCCGGAGAACGCCTCGCGCGGGTCGACCTCGCTGTCGCGCAGCCGCGGGAGGCGCTTGAGCAGCATGTTGACCTTGAGCTGGGCGCCCTCGGCGGGGGTGGGCGGCTGGTCGCCGGTGAGTACGGCGAGTTGCTGCGGTGAGGCGTTCACCAGGACGTGCCGGGCCGCGACGGTGCCCTCTCCGTCGGCCGTGCGATAGGTGATCTCCGCCGCGCTGCCGTCCGTGTCGATCCGTACGGCCTCGTGCCCGGTGGCGAGGACCGCGCCCGCGTCCCGTGCCGCCGTGGCCAGGGCGTCGGTGAGGGCGCCCATGCCGCCGACGGGGACGTCCCAGGCGCCGGTCCCGCCGCCGATCACGTGGTAGAGGAAGCAGCGGTTCTGCTTGAGGGAGGGGTCGTGGGCGTCGGCGAAGGTGCCGATGAGCGCGTCGGTCAGGACGACACCCCGGACCAGGTCATCGGCGAAACGGTCCTCCACGGCCGCGCCGATCGGTTCCTCGAACAGGACCCGCCACGCCTCCTCGTCGTCCACCCGCAGGCGCAGTTCGTCCCGGGTGGGCAGGGGCTCGGTGAGGGTGGGGAAGACCCGCTGCGCGACGCGGCCCGTCATGTCGTAGAACCGCTGCCAGGCCTGGTACTCGCGTTCGCCGCCGGTGAGCCGGGCGAAGGCCTCCCTGGTGCGGCGCTCACCGCCGCCGACGAGCAGACCGGTCGGCCTGCCGTCGCGTTCCACGGGGGTGTACGACGAGACATTGCGGGTGCGGATGCGGAAGTCCAGGCCGAGGTCGCGGACGATCTTCTTGGGCAGCAGGCTGACCAGGTACGAGTAGCGCGACAGCCGGGCGTCCACCCCCGCGAACGGCCGCGTGGAGACCGCCGCGCCCCCGGTGTTCCCGAGCCGCTCGAGCACCAGTACGGACCGTCCGGCCCGGGCCAGATAGGCGGCGGCGACCAGTCCGTTGTGCCCCCCGCCGACGATGACGGCGTCGTAACTGCGCTGGTGTCCCTCGTGTGCAGGCATGGTTCTTCGTAACACGTGGTGATCTAGGTCGGCCAGAGGTGGACGGCAGCCGGCCCACGGCGCCGGCCCCGGGTCACTGCGCTCCCGACGCCCGCTGCTGCCGCAGGACCGCCACCCGGCGGTAGAGCTCCACCGCCTCCGCGCCCCGCCCCAGCTGCTCCAGGCAGTGGGCCTCGTCGTTGCGGCTGGCGAGGGTGTCGGGGTGGTCGGCGCCGAGGACGCGTTCGCGGGCGGTGGCCACCCTGCGGTACTCGGTGAGGGCGTCCGCCCAGCGGCCCAGCCAGCCCAGGCCCACGGCGACCTCGCGGCGGCTGACCAGGGTGTCCGGATGGTCGGCCCCGAGGACACGTTCGCGGATCGCGCACACGTCACGGGACTCGGCCAGGGCTTCTTCCCAGCGGCCGAGGCGGCCGAGGTTGACGCCGAGGCCGTGCCGGGCGCGCAGGGTCTCGGGGTGGGTGGGGCCGTGGATGCGGGTGCGGTCCTCGATCAGGTCGCGGTAGAGCTGGAGGGCGTCCGCGCTGCGGCCGAGGCGTCCGAGGCTGATGCCGACCTCGTAGCGGGCGGCGAGGGTGTCGGGGTGGTCGGGGCCGAGGGCCTGGGCGCGGGCTTCGGCGACCTCGTGGTAGGTCTGCAGTGCCTCCGCCCAGCGCCCCAACTGGCCGAGCGCGTAGGCGACTTCGTAGCGGGTGACCAGCGTGTCGGGGTGCTGGGGGCCCAGTACCCGGGTGCGGGCGGCGGCCACCTCGCAGGCCATGCGGTACGAGTCCTCCAGGCGGCCGAGCCTGCTGAGATTGAAGGCGAGGTTGTGGCGGCAGCGGAGGGTGTCGGGGTGGTCGGGGCCCATGCCGCGTTCCCGAGCGGTGAGCACCGAGTTGTAGACCTGGTGGGCGTCGAAGTGGCGGCCCAACTGGCCCAGGACGTACGCCATTTCCTGGCGGGCGGCGAGGGTGTCGGGGTGATCGGCACCCAAGGCGCGGGTTCTGCTCGCGGCCACGTGCTTGTACTCGCGCAGGGCGTCGGCGGCGCGGCCGGTGCGGCTGAGGGTGAAGGCGACCTCGTAGCGGCTGGCGAGGGTGTCGGGGTGGTCGGGGCCGAGCAGGTGCTCACGCTCGGCGGCTACCGCGCGGTGCACCTCGCCGGCCTCGGCCCAGCGGCCCAGGCGCCCGAGGCTGAGTCCCGCGTTGTGCCGTCCGGCGAGTGCCGCGAGTGCCTGCGCGGAGGGCACGGGCGGCTCGTCCGGCACCGGTTCCTCGGTGCGGCCGGTGGCGGGGCGGGCGATCCACTCGCCGGTGAGACCGGCCCCGGCGTCCGGAGGTGTGGTGACCAGGCCGGCGCCGGTGGCCTTGTGGCCGGTGGTCATGCCACGGGTCCAGGACGGCAGCCGGGTCTCGCGGGGGCGGGCGGGTTCGGCGGACTCCGGCGGCCGGAAGTCGGGCCGCGGGGTCACCACGGTGGGCACGTACGCCGGTGTGGTGCGGCCCAGGGTGATCCGGCGGCCCAGCTCACGCGCGTCGTGCGGGCGTTGGTCGGGCTGTTTGGCCAGCAGGTCGAGGATGACCTTCTCGAGGTACTCCGGGAGTTCGGCGCGGTGACTGCGCGGCGGCCGCGGTGGGGTGTCGCGGTGGCCGACGAGGATCGCCCACGCGTCCTCCAGGTCGAACGGCGGTGCCCCGGTGGCGATCTCGTACAGCACACATCCCAGGGAGTACAGGTCGCTGCGCTGGTCGACCTCGGAGCCTCCTATCTGCTCCGGCGACATGTAGTGCGGGGTGCCCATCGCGATGCCGGTGCCGGTCAGCCGGGAGGTGAAGTCGACGTCGTGGCCCAGGCGGGCGATGCCGAAGTCGCAGATCTTCACGGTGCCGTCGGTGAGCCGGACGATGTTCGCGGGCTTCAGGTCCCGGTGCACGATGCCCTGCTGGTGGGTGTAGGCGAGGGCGGCGGCGACCTGGTCGGCGATCTCGACGACATCGGCGACGGGCAGCGGGTGCTGTTTGTTGTCCTCCAGGAGCTGGCTGAGGTTGCGGCCGTCCAGGAGCTCCATCACCAGGTAGAGGACGCCGTCGGACTCGCCGAAGTCATGGACGACCGTGATGCCGCGGTGGCTGAGGGCGGCGGCCACGCGCGCCTCGCGCCGGAACCGCTCCCTCAGGACCCGGGTGAAGTTCTGGTCGTGCTGCCCGCCCAGCGGCTTGAGACACTTCACGGCGACATGGCGGCCCAGCGACTCGTCGCGTGCCCGCCACACCTCGCCCATGCCTCCGCGCCCGATCGGATCGAGCAGCCGGTACCGCCCCTGGATGAGCCTGCTGTCCCCCATCTCCTGCGACCGCCCCCGTAAAGTTCGCCCCGCCCTCCCATGGCCCGTCCAGTATGGCGACCTATCGTCCGAGTTTGTACGGGGCGGGCCGGGAGCCCGGCCCGAGGCGGGCCATGGCGCGGAGGATATGCTTGGGCGGGAGTTGCCAGCGCAGACGTGCGGGAACGCAGCGCAGCAGGGTGCCGGTGGCGCGCAACTGGCGGGTGACGGTGGTGGGTTCGGGCGCTTTCCTGCCGTACAGCTCGTGGGCGTACGGCGGCAGGGCGGCGTACGCCAGCTGCGCCACGCGCCGCCACAGCATCTCTCGCGCCGGGACGAGGAGTGGGTGCGTCGGTGGGCGGAGAAGGAAGTCGTCCACTTCGCGGGCCTCGGGCGTAGCGGCGAGCTCGGGCAGCATCTTCTCGAAGTAGGCGGCCATCTCCGACTGGCTCGCCGGTACGGCGTCGGGGTCCAGGCCCACCAGGCGGGCGCTGACCCGGTGCTCGGACAGGTAGCGGTCCGCCTGTTCGTCGGTGAGGCGGAAGCCGGAGCGGCGGGCGACCTGGAGGTAGGAGTCGATCTCGGCGCAGTGCACCCACAGCAGGAGTTGGGGTTCGTCGACGCCGTAACGTTCGCCGGTGTCGGGGTCGGTCGCGCCGAGCAGGCCGTGGATCTTCCGGACCCGGGCGCCGGCCTTCTCGGCGGCCTCCGTGGTGCCGTACGTCGTCGTGCCGACGAAGTTGGCGGTGCGCATCAGCCGGCCCCAGGCCTCGCGCCGGAAGTCGGAGTTCTGCATGACTCCGCGCAGCGCGCGCGGATGCAGGGCCTGGAGGTAGAGCGCGCGGATGCCGGCGACCCACATCATCGGGTCGCCGTGCATCTGCCAGGTCACCGAGTCCGGGGTGAACAGCCCGGGATCGCCGGCCTCGAAGCCGGCTGCCCCTGCCGTACGCCCAGGTGTGACCACAGCCTCCGCCTGTCTCCAGAGCATCACACCGATCCCGCATCCGAGGTCACTCCGGATCGTTCCCTCAACACTGCTGTGTCATTCCCCCGAGCTACATGTTGATCATGTGGCCGGCGAGGCCGTGCACGGCTTCCTTGACCGCCTCGCCCAGGGTCGGATGGGCGTGGACGTTGCGGGCGACCTCGTGGACGGTGAGGTCCCACTGCTGGGCCAGGGTCAGCTCGGGGAGGAGTTCGGTGACGTCGGGGCCGATGAGGTGACCGCCGAGGAGCTCGCCGTACTTGGCGTCGCTGATCAGCTTCACGAACCCGGTCGCATCACCCAGGCCATGGGCCTTGGCGTTCGCGGTGAACGGGAACTTGGCCACCTGGACGTCGAAGCCCTTCTCCCGCGCCTGTGCCTCGGTGTAGCCGAAGCTGGCGATCTGCGGCTGGCAGAACGTGGAACGCGGGATCATCACGTAGTCCAGCTCCATGGTCTCCGCGTCCGCGATCGTCTCCGCGGCGACCACACCCATCGCCTCGGCGGCGTGCGCGAGCATCAGCTTCGCGGTGACGTCGCCGATGGCGTAGATGTGCGGGACGGAGGTGCGGCAGCGGCCGTCGACGTCGATCGCGCCGCGCTCGGTGACGCGCACGCCGGTGTTCTCCAGGCCGTAGCCGGTGACGTTCGGCGCGAAACCGATCGCCTGCAGGACCTTGTCGGCCTCCAGCACCTGCTGAGCGCCGTCCTTGCCGGTGACCGTGACACGGACCTGCGGGCCGGACTCGTCGATCGACTCGACGCGGGTCGAGGTGAGGACGTCGATGCCCAACTTCCGGTACTGCTTGGCCAGTTCGGCGGAGACCTCGGCGTCCTCCAGCGGGGCGATAC
>NZ_KQ948666.1:123560-204014 GCF_001514145.1 Streptomyces canus | reverse complement strand
CTCCGTAGTCGAAGGAGACCTCACCGTCGACCTTGATGCCGAAGGTCTTCGCCTCGCGCGTGAAGAGGTGCGCGAGCTCGGCATTGCGCAGCAGGGCCTTGGTGGGGATACAGCCCACGTTCAGACAGACGCCGCCCCAGTACTTCTCCTCGACGACCGCGACCCGCTTGCCCAGTTGAGCGGCCCGGATCGCGGCAACGTACCCGCCGGGGCCCGCGCCGAGTACGACGACGTCGAAGTGCTCACCCTGCTCGTCCATGGACGGCTTCCTCCCGATCGAACAACCTGATCATCAAACTCGACAGCGGCGGCATCCGCCACCACCTGCCGCCGAGGGCTGTGGACGACGAGTGAGGTGACCCACATGGTGCACCACCTCGGCAGCAGTTCCCCGGACGTCCGCTTCAGCGCCCGGGCGCCGTGATCTATGCCCGCTCCGCCATCATCGACGGCGGAACGACGCCCCGTCGACTTCGTGTACTCCTGCCTCGGCGGCAAGGGGCCTGAGCGTGTCGAGGCCGAAGGGGGCGACCGAGCCGTGCGCGGACGGTATCTGGCTGTGCCGCGCGGGCGGCGATCTGCACGGGGCGCGCCCACCGACCGAACCGACCCGAGGCCCACCTCAACGCTCTCCAGCTGGGGGAAGACCTCCGGCAGACCCAGATGCTCCGCGCCGCGGACGGTCGTGGCGGTACGCTTCACTCCGCCGTAGGGGAAGGTACGCACCCGCTCGGCGGCGCGCTCGTCGACCGCCCTCGGTCGCCATGGCCTCTCACTACCGACCCGCCTCGGTCGCCATGGCCCGTCGCTACCGGGCCGCCTCGTCCTCGATGTCGCGGACCAGGTCGATGGCCCGGCCCAGGATGGCGAGGGGGGCGTCAAGGGTCTCGCCGGCGGGACAGAAACGAACCGTGTCGACACCGGCCTCGCGCCACACGCGCAGCCGCTCGCGCACCATGTCCTCGGTGCCGATCAGTGGGCGGCTCAGCCGGTTGCGGCGGGGCCGCCCCTCAGCCTGTCGTCCGCCCAGGTATGCCCGGTCATTTGGCACCGGCGACACCGGGGCATGCTCACCGGCTCGCGTCACCGGCCAGGAAGGGCCGCAGATGCGCCAGCAGGGCCTCCGGCCGCTCCTCCGGGATGAAGTGGCCGCACTCCGGGATCTCGGCACCGGTGACGTCGTCCCCGTAGCCACGCCAGATCTCCAACGTCGGCAGGCGGGCAGGCAGCCCCGCGGAACCCCACAGCGCCAGCAACGGCATGGTCAGGCGTCGGCCTCCGGCGGCGTCGATGTCGTCGAGAGCGGTGTCCTCCTCCAGAGCGCGGTAGTCGTCGAGGCTCGCGCGCAGGGCGCCCGGGCGGGAGAACGCACGGACGTAACCGTCGACCGCGTCGGCCGTGAGTCCATGGCGGTTGTAGGTCCACCGCTCGAAGAAGTACTCGAGATACCCGCGGATGTCGCGTCCCACGAGGCGCTCGGGCAGATCGGGCTGCATGTGGAACAGCCAGTGCCAGTAACCGGAGGCGAGTGAGGCGTCCAGGCGGCGGAACATCTCCCGGGTGGGAACGATGTCGAGCACGGCCAGCCGCTCCACCTGGTCCGGGCGGTCCAGCGCCCAGCGGTGCCCCACGCGAGCGCCGCGGTCGTGGCCCACGACCATGGCCCTCTCGAAGCCGAGCGCCTCGACGAGGCCCGCGATGTCGGCGGCCATCCGCCGCTTGTCGTATCCCGTGGTGGGCTTGTCGCTCAGGCCGTATCCGCGCAGGTCCGGCGCAACGACGGTGTAGTCGGCGGCGAGATCCGCCAGTACCGGCCGCCAGCAGTCGGAGGTCTGCGGCCAGCCGTGGAGCAGGACGAGCAGAGGTCCGGCCCCGGCTCGGACGTAATGCAGGCGGACCCCGTCCACCTGGGTCACACCGGTCGTGACTGTCGGCTGTCCCATGCGTGCGCCTTTCTGACGTGAGCTTTCTGGAGTCGATCTCGGGTATCGAAGGTCTGGGACTGGCTGACGGGTCTGCCCGGACTTCGCCGATACCCTCCGAAGCCGGTGGAGAACCCCTGCGGTGGAGACCCTCCGAGGACCGGACGACCTGACGGGCCGGCTCCGGGAGGCCCTTCCGCTCGCACCGGGACCACCGCCCGCCACGGCAGCAGTTCTCATGTCCGCCCGGGCGCTCGGTGAGAGCGTCGACCGGGCCGTACTGGCGGTCGCCGAAGGCCGACTGCCCACATACGGCGATGTAACGCTGCTCAACCGGTCGGCAGCGGCGGCCCCCGGACCCGCCCTGCAACTCGTCATCGCCGACGACCGCCTGGAGCCCGCCGGTCCCCGGCCCTTAGCCGCCGAACCCGCACTCGCCCTGGCGCTCATCGCCCAGGACGCCGTCGACCTGCTTCTGTCCGCCGAGATCGGACGCGTACGCGGCTGTGGAGCGGATCTCCGCGCTCTGCGCTTCCTGGACCGCTCCCAAGCCCGCAACCACCGATGGTGCTCCATGTCCCGCTGCGGAACCGCACCAAGATCCGCCTCCATCAGGCGCGCTCACGGCAGAGCGACCCGACGACGGAAGACAGACCGAAGTGCCCTCGGCTCACTCGGGCGACCTCACCCGAAAAGCCGGGCCGGGGACGCTCTCGATGTCCTTCGCCTGCACCGGATGGCCGTGTTCGCAGCGGATCTGGACGTCGACGTGCGCACCGCACTCGCGATGCCGCGCCAGGACCGCCGGGCCCTCCGGGTCGGCACGGTAGCGGTCGCCCCACTGCAGCAGCCCCATCACGGCCGGCACCAGGTCCATCCCCTTGGCCGTGATCACATACTTCGGCCGGCTTCGCGAGCCCGGCTCCTTGTAGGTCTCGGTCGCCAGGATCCCTTCCTCGACCAGCATCCGAAGCCGTGCCGCGAGGAGGTTACGAGGACAGCCGAGGACCCGTTCGAACTCACTGAAGCGGGAGGAGCCGTACCAGACCTCACGCAAGATCAGGATCGTCCACTTCTCCCCCACGACCTCAAGGGTCCGCGCGATCGAGCAGTTCGACGTGTCCCGGTCGAGCCGGGGATCCATGCCGGTGTCTTGGAGAACTTCGGTCCACGCATCCATGTGAGCGATTCTAACCGTTTGAGTTTACTTTCAGAGACTCAGCCGCCCCGGGGCAAGCACTACCTCGGGTCGAAAGCCCCGCACGACCTTCCCTGTGGCGCGCTACGCCAAGGAGCACAAGCAGGTCACGCAGGTGCGGATCATCGAGAAGGCCAGGCACCGATTGCTCACCAACGGAGCGTTCCGACCGGCCCGGCACCGGATGCTCCTACGCCGCGCTGCTCGACGAGATCGGCCGCCGGCCGGACGGCACCACCAGGCGTACACCGCCTGGTGCCCGCGGATCCGCAGTCCGCTCGCGGCAGAGCCACCGCGCTCTCACCAACCGCCAGTTCCTCGACAAGGCTCTCGAGCGGGGAATCGAGAACGCCCCCAAGTTCATCGACCGAGGGGCGCTACCGCGCCGCGACAATTGCGGCGGTTGGAGGGCGGCCTCCGGCGAGCGGCGCGCGAAGGCATCGAGCCGAGCCCGGAGGCGACCTTCGGGGCATTCGGCTATGACCGCTCCCGGCCAAATGCGCCACCCGCCCGCCCCTGACACCCACTACCGCTCGAGGAAGTCGAGGGCTTCCCTCACGAACTGCTCGTGGAACTGGAAGATGCCTCCGTGCCCGGCGTCGGGGTAGACGACCAGGTCGGCGTTCGGCAGTCGCCGTTCGAACGAGTTCTTCGTCGGCACCATCCTGTCGTTGTCACCGTTGGCGACGAACACGGGCTGATGGATGACGGAGAGGTCCTGGGGCTGCGCGAGCCCCCAGCGGTGGATGGCCTTGAGCTGGGCGAGTAGGACGTGAGGGAGATCGCCTTGTCGCGGTCCTGGGTCCGCTCCTTGAGCCGGGCCAGGAACTGCTTTCCGGCTCGCCGCCCACCCGCGGTGCGGGTGAAGAAGAGGAACTGCTTCGGGTCCTGGAGAGTGAACAGGGCCCGGACGGTGTCGAGATGGGACAGTCGGGTCACCTTCTTGATGCCCTCGCCGCCCGCGGGCCCGGTGCCCGTGAGGATCAGCCTACGGACGAGCTGCGGTTCGTTCTGCGGACCAGGCAGAGCGGACCCTGCGCACCTGGGCCAATCGCGTAGCCCTGCCGGAGGAGGAGACCGAGCGTCTGCGCAGTCAGCTGAACGAGGTCTTCGACGACGTGCAGGAGGCGATCGTCAAGGTCGGCGAGGGTGAGTGGCAGAACATCACCCCCGACACGAGCACTGATCCGGTCATCACGGAACTGGAGCCCGCGCTCGGCGGCCGGGTCGGCGCTCCGCTGAGTCCGAAGGACCACGACAAGGCGATCGCGGAGGGCATGCGCCGCGTCGAGAAGCGGCTGCCTCCGGGCTACATGGACAAGACGAAGGAGGGTGTGGGAGCCGCGGCCGACTATCTCGTGTGGGAGCAGATCCTCCAGGAGGCCGGCCGCCGCCAGTGCGACGTGCTGTTCGTGACGGCGGACGTCAAGGAGGACTGGTGGCGCAAGGAGCAGGGCTTCAACCGCGGGCCCCGGCCTGAACTGACCGAGGAGCTCAGGACACGGGGCGGCGGGCGGCTTTTCATGCTCACACCCAAGCGGTTCCTGGAGGTCGCCGCGCCGATCCTGGAGTTCGGTCTCCGGGAGGGGTCCGTCGAGGACATCGAACGCGTCGAGCGAATCGGGACCGACGACGGAACCTACGGGGGCTGGACGACCGACGCGCTCCAGGAACTCTTCGACCGGCTGACCTACGAGAACTACGAGGACCGGGTCGCCGTCATCAAGTACGCCGCCGAGATGGACGGTGTCGCGGACGCCAAGAGTGTCTACGACATCTGTCACTACCCCGAGGGCCGCTCCCTCAGAGGCTTCACCAAGCCGGTCACACGCATTACCGGCCTGCTCCGGAGCCTGGGAAAGATCCCGGAGTCGGCCGTCCAGGTCCTGAAGGCCGAATACGACGCGGGTCCCGGCCCCGCGTCCGGCTTCTCCGTCCACCCCCTCCTCGTACCGCTCGTCAACGAGCTGGGAGACGAGGACGAGTCGTGACCGCCTGCCGGGCATCTCACGGCACGTAAGCAGTCGGCAAAGCCGCGTTGTTATCCTCCGCGCCGTGCCTCATTCAGCAGCGCGGGAGATGCGCTCTCCGATCCTTTCGATCCACCCATACGTACCGGCCATCGAGCAACAGGGCGATGTGATCTGCTCCATGGCCTCGCGCGGCGACTGCGACCACAAGCTCGTCGCGGAAGTGCGACCCAAGTTCAGCGACGGCACCTCTCCCCGCTGGCGGGTGTGCGGCGAGTGGCTGACCAGCCACCCGTCAGCCATCACCCACATCACCACGAACGGTTTCCAGGAGCCCGCCGTCCCTTGACGGGTCAGTGCCGGAGCCCTGCAGCGGCGACTACGCCGACCGATACACGGCCTGGTCCGGGTCCGGCCTCACGATCAGACCGTCGTTGGCGAGCTCGCGCAGGTTGTGGCGGGCTTCCTTGCCTGCGGCTGCGTCGTTCGCCGGCCGGTACCCGGCGACTCGTAGGGCCAGTACGGCACGTTCGGTGTCCCAGGTGCCTCCCAGCGCCTGGATCACTGCGGCGAGTGCCTGCTTGTGCGTCAGCGGCTTCTCAGTCATCTCACCCTCACCTTCCGAAAACCGCCACAGCATGACACACGGCAGCAGGGCTCATCCTGGCCGGATCAGCTCAGAAGCGGAAACCGAAGAGACCGCCCACGCGATGACGCTCAGCAAGATCTCCTGAGCGCCACCGGGCGCCGCTCAGGCGTCCGCCACGAACTCCACGAACAGCGCCCAGCTGGCATCGTGCCAGCCACCTGACTCGCACACAGGAAACAGGAAGTTGACCAACCTCGCCCCGCATGGGTAACGGCACTCGCCCTCCGGCATCATGGCCCCCATGACAAACGACGGGGTGGATGTACCCACAGCAGCGGCCGAGTTCGACCGGACCGCCGTGGCGGACACCGAGTCGGTTGCCGAGGACGAGCGCAAGCAGGTGCTGTCCCAGTTTCCGTTGGAGGAATGGGCGGAGCTGCCGCTGGAGCGCTACGCGCTCGGGCAGGCCGCACCGCCCGGGTCGGGGCCGACGTACTGCCGGCTGCTGGAGTTCCTCACCCCGAATCTGGGCAGCATCAGGGGCGGCAGTGCCGCGAAACACATCATGTACCACCACAACTCGGGCGAATGGCGGCTGGCTGCTCCGCTGAGGGGTATGGACCCGCAGGACGCCTGGGCGGAACTGCGCGGACAGTTCGTCCGGGCCTTCGACGCCGTCGGGGCGGGAGACTTCGAGGCTTTGGACGACCTCGAAGTGCTGCGGTACGGGCCGACGTTGGTGACGAAGTCCCTGGCGACCTACTTCCCACAGCACTTCCTGCCGATCTACGCGGCCGAGCATCTGCGGACGTTCGTCACGCTGCTCGGCGGCGAGGCGCAGGCTGGTGTCCCTGCCTCGCGCACGAACCGGCAGCTGCGCGAACTCGTGCAGAGCCGTGCGGAGTTCGAGGGCTGGACGGGACGGGAGGTGATGCGCTTCCTGTACAAGCACTTCAATCCCCGGCAACGTGCCATCTGGAAGATCGCCCCCGGCGAGCGCGGCCGTCTGTGGGACGAGTGCCGGGACGGCGAGTTCATCTGTGTCGGGTGGGACGAGCTCGGCGACCTCGGCCAGTACCAGAGCGACACCGAACTGAAGCAGGCCCTGGACGCGCACTGGCCGCGCAGCAGTGGCGGCAGTCTGACCGTCGCCCGCCGGCTGCTGGCCTTCCGGGACCTGGAGGCGGGAGACCGGGTCGTCGCCAACCGCGGGATGGACGAGGTCCTGGCCACCGGCCGGGTCGACGGGAACTACCGCTACGCCCCAGACCGGCCGGAGTTCCATCACGTCGTCCCGGTGACCTGGGACCTCTCCCACGCGCAGAAACTGTCCAAGCCCCAGCATGGTTGGCGGTCCACCTTCGCCAAGGTCGACCCGTCCCTCTTCGCCAGGTTCACCGCACACAGCGCCGACTCCGGCTCCGCCTCCCTCTCGGGTGCGGGCCAGGCACAGGCGAGCGCGCCTGTCGCGCTGCCCGAGGACGTGCAAACCGTGCTGGACGCACTGGAGCGCAAGGGGCAGGTGATCCTGCACGGGCCGCCCGGTACGGGCAAGACCCGGCTCGCGCTCGGCGCCGCCCTCGCCCTGGACGGCCGCGCGGACGTGCTCGGTGCCGACGCCCGCCAACGTGCCGAGGCGCAGGCCGAGATGCTGCACGGTGACCGTGTCCGCATGGTCACCTTCCATCCCTCCTACGGCTACGAGGACTTCGTCGAGGGCTTCAAGCCGGACCTGAGCACCACCGGCCCGGGGCTCACCCTCGCCCTCGCGGACGGCCTGTTCCACAGCCTGTGCAGCCGGGCGGCCGCCTCTCCCGACCATAAATTCTTGCTGGTCATCGACGAGATCAACCGCGGTGACCTGCCGCGGATCTTCGGCGAGTTGATCACGCTTCTCGAACTCGACAAGCGGAACTTGCCGGTCGCCCTACCCGTCAGCAAGCGCCGCTTCTCCGTACCGCCGAACGTCCGGGTCATCGGCACGATGAACACCGCCGACCGGAGCATCAGCCACCTGGACGCCGCGGTCCGCCGCCGCTTCGCCTTCCTGCCCGTGGGCCCGGACCCGGACGCGGTTTCCGGGACCGTCGGCCCCCTGGACCTGGCCGCGTTCTTCGAGTCCCTCAACACCCGCATCGCCCGCCATCTCGACGCCGACCACCAGATCGGGCACGCCTACCTGCTGCGCGACGGTGAGCCGATCGCCACCGAGGAGGATCTGGCCGCGGCCTTCCACCACGAGGTGATCCCGCTCCTGGAGGACTACTGCCTCGGCCGGGCGGAACTGCTGCATCGCATCCTCGGCGGCCTGGTCGACGCCGAGACCGGGCGTCCGCTCCTCATGCCCCCGCAGGATTTGGCAGACGCGCTGGCGACCGAGTTCACCAGCGGCGGTCCCGGCCCGGATGCCTGACCGCACCCCGGTCCAGCTCGGCGAGTACGAGTCCGCCCCGCTGGAGCCAGATCAACTCACTCCCCGGGACATCAACCGCCTGCACACCCTCCAGGCACGGGGCTGCCTCACCCTGACCAGGGAGCGCACCGGGTGGCGGCTCAAGGCGGACGCGACCGTCGGAGTCCTGGTCCTGGACCGTGTCCGCGTGGTCATCTCACCCAAGTTCGCCATTCCGGGAGAGCAGCTCATGAGCTGGCTCGCCTACGCCCTCGGCACGCCCGTCCCGGCGACGGCCAGGCGGTGGGCCACCGGCCCTGACGGTTACGCCGACCTGGTCGCCGCCGCCCTGCTCGAACAGTGCGAGCGACTGTTGCGGGAGGGACTGCGCCGGGACTACGTACGCCGCCGGAGCGTCGAACCGGTGCTCCGGGGACGCCTGGACGTCGCCGCCCAGGCCACCCGCCGCTACGGGCAACTGGACCAGGTGCACGTCCGCACCTTCGACCGGGAAGCGGATATCGAGGACAACCGCGTTATGGGGAGCGCGCTGAAGGCAGCGCTCGGCCTGACCACCAGTCCGGACCTGGCGCGTGCCCTGCACGCCGCCGCCGGCGCCTTTCCACAGTCCCCGACTCCGGCCGCGGCGCTCCAGGCTCTGGACCGCACCCACTACACACGCCTGAACGCCCGCTACCGCCCCGCCCACACGTGGGCCCGCCTGCTGCTGCGCGGTGGCGGCGTGACCGACCTGCTCACCGACCACGGCACCACGGCGGACGGTCTCCTGCTCGTCATGCCCGCGCTCTGGGAAGCCGTCGTCCGTCGTCTCGGCACCGAGGCCGTCAGCCCGCACGGAGGCCACGCCGTGCCTGGCGGAAGCGGCGTCGGCATCACAGTCCGCGGAGACCTGGGCAGCGCGTCGACGTTCCGGCCCGATCTCCTGCTCAGCCTTCCAGGACCTCCAGGACACGTCCCGGCACAGCGCACGCTGCTGCCCGTGGACGCCAAGTACAAGCGCTACGACCGTCACGGCGTGAACGCGGCCGACGTCCACCAGCTCCTCACCTACAGCAGCGGCTACGCGTCCGCCGACGCCCCGACGGCCGTCATCGTCCATCCCCAGCCGGGCGGTCACGCACAGCGAACCCTCCAGGTACGCGGCCCCCAAGGCCTGTTGGGCATCATCCACGTCCTTGGTGTCGACACCCGCACCACGCCCGAGCAGGCAACGGCGTGGATCGGCTCGGCGCTGCGCTGACCACCACGCATTGCCGGCGCGGCGGCAGCAGCAGCCCCGGGACGGTGAATCGTCTACGAGACGGTCTGCTCGGTGACTCGGGCGGCCCAGCTCATCTCCGTCGGGACCTCACACATACCCCGAAATCCACAGCTGGCCGACCCGGCTTTCCTCATACCCCGAACGGTAGCCCCGCCCATGTAGAACGAGTAGTACAGTGGACGGATGAGTGACAACGCGGAGGTCCCGCTGAGGGAGCTCAACCAGCAGACATCGCGCGTCCTGGCCCGAGTGGCGGCTGGGGAGACAGTGACCATCACCAAGGACGGCGTCCCGATAGGAGACATCGTGCCCCGCGGTGCGCTGACGGGCCGACCCGCGTACCCGTTCCGCACCGATCCCATGGGCGACCTGGACATCCCGGACCTGGGCGGCCCCGTCCTCGACGACGAGGAGATCGAGGCGACGCTACGAGGGATGGGCGAAGATGCGACAGGTGGGACCGATGTCTGACATCCCGGTCGCCATCGCCGACACGAACGCCCTGTACCGACTGTTCACGCCGAAGGACCCTCGCCACTCCGCTCACCGGGAAGCTCTCGCACAAACAGGGCACCTCGTGGTCTCGCCCATGGTGCTCACCGAACTGGACTACCTGCTGACCTCACGGATCGGCACCAAGGCCGCCATGAACGCGCTGGACTTCATCACCGGCCAGGCGGAGGCCCGCCGGTTCGAGATCCCCGACACGGCACCACACCTGAGAAGCGCCATGGCGGTGATGCGCGGGTACATCGACGCGGACGGCGGTGCGGGAGTGGGTCTGGCAGACGCGATGAACGTTGCCCTGGCGGCGGCCTTTCAGACGGCCGACATCTTCACGACGGACGGCCACTTTCGCATGATGCGGCCACTGACCGGGCAGCCCGCCTTCCGGCTGCTGCCCGACGACCTCTGACAGCCGATCGAGCGGCGAGACGGTGCGGGCCGGCGTCTCCGCCGGCCCGCGACCCTCTGTGTCACCACGCTACATGTGGCTTCAGTTGGTGAGTTGTGCCGCTTGGCCCTCTTCGTCGAAGGCCAGACCACCGATGTCGGCGTCCCGCCCGTCGGCGACCCCTTGCCAGTAGCCAGTGCCCTTGAACTTGGTCGGACGCGTCTTGTTCAGTTTCGGGTACTGGGCGGCGAGGCGCGCCTCGACCACCGTCGTCCGGTCGGCGAGAACCAGAGCGACGCTACGGCCGCCCGATCCCTCTCCTTCCGCTTCGACTCCCTGTTCGGCGGCGGCTCTCGCGGCCCGCTGGGCGGCGCCGATCCGTGCGGTCACCTCGCGGATGAAGCCGAGCATCCAGGAACGCTTGTAGGCACGCGCGTCCTCGCCTTCCGGGCGGTGCCGACGGTCCGCACGGTCAGCCCCGTCCAGCATCTGAAGCCGGAGGCTGGCGAACAGCACCTCAGTCGCCTGCAGGTCGGCCTCGAAGCCGAAGAGGTGGACGCGGTGCCGGTTGTTCTTGCCACCGGGGTACACGGACCGGCAGCGCATCTCGTAGCCGATCCTGGCGAGCAGCCGACGCCCCTCCTTGACATAGGGCGGATACAGATCGACGATCCGGTCCACGGGCCGCTCGGGCTCTGCCACGTCGTCGAGCATGGCCTGCTCGATGCCGTACTTGGCCATGAGCTCGGTGGCCTTGGCCAGGTAGACGCGGGCCTCTTCCTCGGTGGCCCCGACGTTCTCCGCCTTCCGCAGCAGTGACCTGACCTTGCTGAGGAGCGCTTCGGGCAGCCCGTCATGCGCGGGCCGGGGTCGGGACGGGGGCGTACTGGCGTCGGGCGACGTACGGTCGTCGTCGGCGCGCATCCGGTCTTCCGCGGCGTCGCTCCCGTCCGTGCCGTCTTCGTCCTCCCGGGCGATCACGTCAGCCAAGTCCTCCGGGTCGGGCACCAGCTCCGACAGCACCTCGAGCGCCCAACGCCGCCAGGCGACGGTGTCCTCCTCGCGGACCCGAGCCCGCACCGAGCGAAGTTGCTGGAAGCGCCCATCCCCTCGCGGCAACAGGAACTCCAGCCGTGCGTGGCCGAGTTGGGCGACCGCCAGCAATGCGCACAGATCGAACGCGCTGTCTGGGGCGTATTCGATCTCGATGCCGGGTTCCGGGTACCACTCCTCGTGCTCCTCCGCCGGGCCCCCGAATCCGAACAGGTCGGACAACAGGCTCTGGGTCGCCGCGCCGGTCCTGACCCGCACGACGGACGTCGACGGCTTCCCGGAGTAGGCCAGCGCGGCCGCCCGCTCCTCCCGAGAGGTGACGATGCGGTACCAGACGGGGACCGTGCCGAGCATGCCGTGCCAGGTGGTCTCGCCCTGTTCATGGCGTTCCCGCGCCTGCTCTTCGATGTCCGCGCTGAGCCGCTCATCCCGCCAGGACTCCTCGCCGGGCTGTTCCTGCGCGTCGAGGAACGCGTCCAGATAATCGGCGGCGGAGCGCCGCGCACCGTGTCTGCTGTCGCCGAGCAAGGCCCGCTCGCACGCGGAGAGGGCGTCGACGACCGGCTGGAGCACGAGCGACATGTATCTTTTTACGGCTTCGGACAGCTCCGCCAGGAACGCCCGGGTGGCCTCCGACCCCGTGGACTGATGTGTGCGGCGCCACGCTTCGAGCTGTTCGACGCAGGCCTGCTGCTCAGCCAGCCACACCAGGTGCTCCGCGCCCTGAAGGTGCTCCTCCCGCAGCAGCACCGCATCGTGGACCGCGGCGGCCGTGCGGGGCGCGTTCAGCACAGCTTGCGCCAGAAGCCTCAGCGGCTCCGGCTCACCGGCGAAGAACTGGGAGGGCGTGAGAAGTTGCCTGCCGTGTCGGCGCGGCATCGACTCCGGACGGTCGATCTCACCGTTCCACGGTATCTCCGCCGACCAGCGCGCCCGCCACCCCGCGAAGTCCCTGGCCGGGTCGCCCGTTCGCGGCTGCACCCGCCTCCATCGCCACAGCAGCATCTCCTCCCAGCCCTCGGCGTTCCAGGACCACAGAGCCGGTTCGCCGCTCGCCGCGAGCCGGGACCGCAGTTCTCGTACCGCCCCCTCGAGATCGTGGAGGTGTCCACCGGGAATCAACCGCTCCATCCAGCCGACGGTTTCGGCCACGGACTGGGCCCGCGCCTCGTCCGCCGCGACCCGGGCGACCGTCACCGCAGCGACCAGTGTCGAGGCACCGAGATCGGTGGGAAGCAACTTGTACAGCCGAGGTCCAGCGGTCTCTAACACTGCGGCGAGATCCCCAGCCCTGATCTCCAGCCAGTTCTCGCGCCTCTGGCGGAACTCTTTCTCCGGCAGCCCGTCCGTACCGCTCATTGCCATGTGATCCCCTCCCCGATGCGAAAGGACATCCTAGAAAGCTGGGCGCTGGCCAAGGGGACCGGGTTGATGTCAGTGGTGACCAGTACGCTGCAGGCAAGATCGGACCAGCAGGTGTGAGGGGGAACTGCCATGGCCGACGATGATCCGGAGTTCCGGCTGAGGTTGCCGAACGGCAAGATGATCGCCCGGGGGCGGCTGCTCACGGATAAGGGTGCGAAAGGAAGTCGGAAGTTCGTCGTGTTGGCCGGGTCTCCGGTCCGCTCCAACACCGTGCCCTCGTTCGCTGCGCGGAAGCCGCCGTCGTACTACACACGGCAGCAGCTGATCGACACAGGGGTGATCCGCAGGTCCGACCGCTGGCCCGGATGTCTGGAGACCACATCGGACATCGAGTGCACCTCTCCGTCGGCAGCCGCCGAAATCCTCATGGGGTGCAGTGTCAACGGGTGGGGCGTGTGGAAGTCCCCCGACGGCCGCTCGCTCATCGAGTATCTCGGACAATCGTCGGCCGTTCCCAACCGTCCGTGGCTGGTGCGCGGTTCGAACGTCACCGGCCTCGACCTGGTCCGGCGCCTGTGGATCCCGGAAGGACTAGTCACCCTCGCCGCCTCCCGCCTGCGCCAGGGTGTCCAGCAGGGCATCGCCAAGGACGAGCTGCGCACCCTGGTCAGGGAGGACTACGAGTCCACGGCCACGTACAGCCAGCAGCAACAACTCGTCGAGGATTTGCACGCCTTCCTGACCGGGATGACACCGTGTGCACCATCTCCGGCGGCCACTTGTACGTCGGTGAGGTCACCGGCGAGCCGGAGCAGACGCAGTCGGAGGATCGGCGCTCCAACCTGCGCCGGCCGGTGGAGTGGCAGCCGACCGGGCACGCGTACGACGAACTTCCGGAGGAGCTCCAGCAGAAGCTGTCCATCCAGCACGACGTCGTCGACCTGACGTCGGTCCAGGCCCACATCGAGGGCCTCGGCCTGACCGACGAGGAACTGGTCGAGGAGGCGGAGGCCATAGAGCGGGACCCCAGCATGGAGATCCCGGCGATCACCGCCCGCCGCGAGTTGGAACACCGGGACACCGGCCTTCGGGCCGAGGTCGCGGTAGGCGAAAGGTCACTCCCCCGGCGGTGAGGGTGCGGGTGGGCGCCTTCCTGTACGACGTCACCACATCGCCTCGTACTCCTTGTGCGTCGCTCACGGCCGTGCCCTTCTGCGTGGGTTCCGGACTGCGACTGCGGTCCGGTCCGGACGACGACAGAAGGCCGACAGGGGTCGTAACCCTGTCCGGTTGAACCCCTCAGCAGCACGCCGACTATTGAATTATGGCCGTAATTCAATTCGTTCCGCAAGGGGTGCGTCACGCATGAGGTCACACTTCCGGGGCGCATCGCCTGCCGACCGGGCCGTACGCCGCGCCCCAGCATCAGCCGACGCGACCGGCGCCGGCACGGACACCACGGGACGCAGAGCACAGGGGCGACGCCGTCGAAGAGCCCGCGAAGCATGACACGCACGGAACAACGGGTACCGCTTGCAGCCCGCCGACCAGCCGCTTAGAATGATGAGCGTAATTTAACCTGCGTGCCACCAACGAGGCCAACGTCGAGCATCGTGCACGGCGCCCCATACATGTGCACTGTCACTGTCGCGGCCATACGAATCAGAGCATTTCCAACGCGGGGAAGCCCGGGGCGAACAGCACACTCGTCGACTTGCTGCACCTACATGAAAGACCTGGCCATGAGCGCACCGCGAAATTCTCCGTCCCCCTCACGATCGTCGTACAAGAACGCGCCGACCCGCTCCGTGTCCGTCGACGGGGTGGACTTCGCCTACCGTGAGCTCGGCCCCGAGGACGGCGTGCCGCTGGTCCTCCTGATCCACCTGGCCGGAAACCTGGACAACTGGGACCCGGGCATCGTCGACGGACTGGCCGCACGACGCCGGGTGATCACCTTCGGGAACCGCGGGGTGGGCGGGTCGGGCGGGTCCACGCCGGACACGATCGAAGGGATGGCCCGCGACGCGGTGCGGTTCATCCGCGCCCTCGGCTTCGACCAGGTCGATGTGTTCGGTCTGTCGATGGGCGGCTTCGTCGCACAGGTCATCGCGGCGGAAGAACCGCACCTTGTCCGCAAGCTCATCCTCGCGGGCACCGGCCCCGCCGGCGGCCCTGGCATCGACAAGGTCCCGGCCCTGGCTGTGCAGGCCACGATCAAGGGCGCGCTGACCCGCCAGGATCCGAAGCTCTCCCTCTTCTTCACCGACACCGCGAGCGGCCGGAGCGCAGGACGCGCCTTCCTACGGCGACTGGAGCAGCGTACGGACAACCGCGACAAGGACATCTCGCTGACGTCGGTCCGCGCCCAGATGAAGGCCATCAAACGATGGGGTCGCCAGGCACCGTCAGACCTGTCGGCAGTGCGCCGACCGGTGCTCGTGGCAAACGGCGAGAACGACAGGATGGTGCCCAGCCCGAACACCATCGACCTGGCCGCTCGCCTGCCCAGAAGCGAGCTCGTCCCCCTCTATCCCGATGCCGGTCATGGGGGGATCTTCCAGTACCACGAGGACTTCGTCGCAAGGGCGCTCGAGTTCCTCGAGTCCTGAGCTTGATCGGCTGCCCTTGGAGCGGGCCCGCATGCGCCGCTCCGATGCCCGGACAGACGCGTGCCGGGAGGTCCGGCGGCTCTGGAGCGACTGCCGCGAGGTCTACCTGAGCCGCACCGAGCCCACAACGAGACGCTCCACGACGCTGAAGGACAGCTACGAGACCGCTGATCTGCGGTCGGACCGATCTCAGGGATCACGTGCCCGAACTGGACACCCCGACGCGGTACGACGGCTGCGTTCCGCGGGTGCGGTGGTCATCGGCAAGACCGACATGCCCACGGGGACCCGGGACGTCCAGCCGGACAACCCGGTGTGCGGGACATGGACCGATGCGGGCGCACCAGGGTCGTAGCGCGACCACTACGACCCGGTGGCCGTCAGAACGTCGTGTCGTCGTGGGCAGAGGCCTCGGGCACGTCCTGCACGGCGTCCCAGTGCTCGACGATCTTTCCGTCCCTGACCCGGAAGAGGTCGAGGACCGCCCGGCCGCACTCGCCCTGGGTGTCGACGTGGTGGCCGTGGACGGCCACCACGTCGCCCTCGGCGATGACCCGCTTCGGCTCCACACTCAGCTACGGGAACTGCTCCAAGTACGCGCCCAGTTCGGCCTTCGCGCCTGCCACGCCGTCAGGATGTTCGGGTGGTGCTGGTGAATCTCGGGGGCCACGTAAGTGTCGGGGAAGATGTCGAAGGCGGCGGTCCCGCAGGCACCAGGGGCCGGGACGACGTTGGAGTGCAGGAGGACCAGGTCGCCCTCGGAGACGACCCGCTTGATGTCGTACGTGGTGTCCGGGTACTGCCGACGCCCAGGCGGCACCGAACGCCTTGAGCGCCTCGGAGCCGTCGGGGGCGAGGGGGTTGTGCTGGATGTAGTCCGGCCCTACGTGGCGGTCGTGTCGCCTTCATCGAAGAGGGCGCCCGAGGGTTTGCGCTCCTTTACACGGTCATCACGATCTTGCCGGTGGTGCGGCCGGTCTCCCCGAGGGCATGGGCCTTGGCGGCCTCGGCGAGCGGGAAGGTGGCTTCGATGTGGACGCGCAGGGCGCCGGTTTCGACGAGGTCGGCGATGGCTTGCATGCCGGCGCGGTCGGCCTCGACGAGGAGGGCCTCGTAGCGGATGCCCCGTTGGGCGATGTCGGCCAGCTCGTCGGGGTCGATGGGTACCGGAAGGATCGAGACGAGGGTGCCGCCCGGGCGCAGCACGGCGAGGGAGCGGGCGCGGGCGGCGGTGTCCACTGAGATCGGGTCGAGGACCACGTCGATGTCCTTGGTGACCTCGGTGAAGTCGACCGCGTGGTAGTCGATGGCCTCGTCCACTCCCAGAGAACGCAGGAAGTCGTGCTTGGCGGCGCTGGCGGTGCCGATGACGTACGCGCCGCGGGACTTGGCGATCTGGACGGCGAGATGGCCGACGCCGCCGGCCGCCGCGTGGATGAAGACGCGCTGCCCGGGCTGGACATCGGCCGTGTCGACAAGGGCCTGGTAGGCGGTCAGGGCGGCGAGCGGAAGGGCACCGGCCTGGACGTGATCGATACCGGCGGGCTTGTGGACGAAGGCGCGGGTGGGGCCGGTCACGTACTGGGCGTGGGAGCCGACGCCGTGGGGGTAGGGCAGCATGCCGAAAACCTCGTCGCCCGGCTTGAACAGGGTGACGCCGGTGCCGACGGCCTCGACGACTCCGGAGACGTCCCAGCCCAGGATGAGCGGCAGGCCCTGGACGCTCATGGGCTGGGCGCGGTTCCACCAGTCGGTCGGGTTGACGCCGGCTGCGCGGACGGCGATCAGGATCTCACTCAACCCCGGTTCGGGCCGGGGCACTTCGACCTCCTTGAGTACCTCGGGAGAACCGTGGGTGTCCTGACGGATGGCGCGCATGCTGGGGGTATCGGAGTTCGTCATCCATCCAGCGTCGCGGCCTGCCACCCCCGGGCGCCACGGCATGAATGCCACCTTTCAACGGGATCACGCCATGGCCTACGTTCGTCGATTCATCACGTCGACCGTGATCGCGGCGGCAGGAGTGCGGGTCCGATACGCTGGCACAAATTATGCCTTTCGACGGGATCACGCCATGGCCTCCCTTCACCGAGTCGTCGTCCTGGCCGTGGACGGCGTCTACCCCTTCGAACTGGGCATTCCCAGCCGGGTCTTCGAGGCGGCGGACGGTCGCTACGAGGTCCTCACCTGCAGCGTCGACGGCCGCCCCGTCCGCACCAACTCCGACTTCTCGATCACCGTCGAGCACGGCCCGGAGGCCCTGCGCACCGCCGACACCGTCGTCATCCCGCCCTTCACCCCCACCACCGTCACGACGGAAGTACCGCAAGCCGTGGTGGAGTCGCTCGCTTTCGTCACCGCCGGCACGCGTCTCGTATCCATCTGTACCGGCGCCTTCGTTCTCGCCGCGGCCCGTCTCCTCGACGGTCGGCCGGCCACCACACACTGGATGGTCGCGGACCTCTTCCGCGCATGCTTCCCACAGGTCGCGCTCGATCCGGACGTCCTGTTCATCGACGACGGAGACGTACTGACCTCGGCCGGTGCGGCTTCCGGGCTGGACGTCTGCCTGCACATCATCCGCAAGGACCACGGCAGTGAAGTCGCCAACCAGGTGGCCCGCCGGTGCGTCGTCCCTCCGTGGCGGGACGGAGGACAGGCGCAGTACATCCAGCACCCGGTGCCCGAGGTCACGGCCAGCGGAACGGCCACCGCCCGCCAGTGGGCGCTGGAGAACCTCCACGAGCCCATGACGCTGACGGATCTCGCCGAGCACTCCCACATGAGCCTGCGCACCTTCGCCCGCCGCTTCACCGAAGAGGTGGGCATGAGCCCGGGACGCTGGCTGATCCAGCAGCGCGTCGACCGGGCACGGCACCTCCTGGAAACCACCGACCAGCCGGTGGACGAGATCGCCGGCCAAGTCGGCTTCGCCGGCGGCACATCACTGCGCGAACACCTGCATGCCGCCATCGGCATCTCACCGCTCGCCTACCGGCGCACCTTCCGCGGCGCCCTGTCCCCCGCACACTGAGAACCACCGCACACGGCACCCTGCTGCCTCAAAGTCAGGCGGGCCAGTTGTCCGCCAGGATGCGTTCCACGGTTCGTCGACCCATCCGGCTCATGGCCGGGTTGCTTTCGACGTAGTACCAGACCAGCCCCATCGCTTGAGCGAAAGCCCAAGCCTTGCCTCGCTCCCATTCGAGGTCGTCGCTGCCCAGGTGATCTCGGAGCACCTGCCGCGGCTCGGCCTCGAGCAGATGCCACGCACTCACAAGATCCAGCGAAGGGTCAGCCGGCCCGAAGCCGCCCACGTCGAGAACCCCCGCAAGCCGACCGGCGGACACGAGCACGTTGCCAGGAATCAGATCGCAATGGGCCATGGCGTCCTCGGTTGCACCTCGCGGCAGATCACGGAACGTTGCCCAGATACGGCGCAGCCGAGGGACATCCAAGAGATGCTCACTGTTTCCGAAACACGTCTCCATCCACGCGTCATGGGACCGCAGGTCGCCTCCTCGGCCTGTGCCGGCGAACGTGCGGCCACGCGTGTCGATCGCGCGCAGTTCGCCGATGAGATCGGCCAAGTCACGGGCGAACGCAGACGATTGGCCCGGGTCCTCGTCGGCTGCCACGACGCCGGGCAGCCACGTCTGCACCGCCCACGGAAGCGGATAGCCTGCCCCGGGTTCCCCGAGCGCGACCGGCTCGGGCGTGGGGAAACGCGTGCGACCTGCCAGCTCGCGAGCCGCTTCCGCTTCGCACTCCAGCCAGCGCCGCGTCGACTCGACGTCTGCGGACTCGAGAGGGAACCGGGCCGCGAACCGATCGCCGATACGGAAGACGGCGTTGACCGTACCCTGCCCCGCGATGCTCCTGATCGGCAGGCTCCGCCACTCAGGAAACTGCTGCTCCACCAATATGCGCACTGTCTCAGGCGACACGGTCAGCTGATTGGCGTGCATCTTCATGGGGGAAGCATTCGCGTCGCGATCTTCAGCTGCAACCCATTTCCGTCGCGCAGCGTTTGTCGCCGCATGCGGCTCGCACCGGGCAGCTCTCCCGACCGTGACCTTGCCCGTAGCGGCTCAGGGCGCGGGGAGTGGAAAGAGCATGCAGCTGCTGGTGGCGTGGGCGAGCAGACGATCCGCCTCATCGACCAAATGAGCCTGGGCGAGAGCGGTTTGGCGTCCTCTGCTGACGACCGTACCGATGGCGCGGACCTTGCCGGTGTCCACGGTGATCCGCCGGAGGAACTTCACGGTGAGATCAAGCGAGGTGTACGCCGTGCCCTGCGGCAGGGTCGACTGGACCGCCCCGCCGGCCGCCGAGTCGAGCAGGGTGGCGTAGACCCCTCCGTGCACACTGCCGAGGGAGTTGTAGTGCTCCTCGCCCGGTATCACCGAGAAGACCACGCGGCCCTCCTCCACTTCCTCGAGGGCGAAGTCCAGAGCGGCTATGAGGGGCGGTGGGGGCAGGCGTCCCTCGAGCAGGTCGCGCAGCACCTCCACGCCCGGGACGCGTCCTGCGGTTGCTCCCACTATCGCGGGGTCCTGCCATTCATACGTACGCGTCCGTCCCACGCCCTCGCCTCTCCACCTGGGTTCGCGGAATGAACCTAGCCATGACCCTCCTGACTGTCAATGATGAAGTCAGGAGGCGAAGGCGGACCGAAGCAGCCGGTCCGCGCGCGGAAGGGCGTCAGCCGCGCTGCCAGGAGTCCAGCAGGGCGAGGGCGTTGTCCACTCCTTGATCGAGCAGCTCGTTGGCGAGCCGGCTGTCGGTCAAGGCGCGGGAGAGCTGCAGCGTCCCGGCCATCAGGCCGAGGAGGCTGAGTGCCATCACCCGTGCGGAGGCGGGAGCCTCGGGCGCCATGCGGGCGGCGATGCCCTCGATCAGGATCAGCACACCGTCGGTGTACGCCTGCTTGGTCGTCTCGGTGCAGCGCCCGATCTCGTCGAGCAGAGCGGCGTTCGGGCAGCCGTCGCCGAGCATTTCACGGTGCTGGGGCGAGAGATAACCCCGCACAATCTGCTCGAGTCCGGCACGGCCAGGCTCGGCCAGCGCGACGACGCTCTCGGCCTGCGCCTTCAACTGATCGGCGATTGCCGTGGTGACGAGGTCACCCTTGGATGCGAAGTGAGCATAGAAGGCACCATTGGTCAGGCCCGCATCCTTCATGAGAGTCGAGACCCCGGAGCCGTCGATCCCGTCTTGCTTGAACCGGCGGCCCGCCGTCTCGATGATCCGCCGCCTCGTCTCCGCCTTGTGCTCTTTTCCGTACCGCACCACGCCACACACCCCTTCGCCGGCCGGAAGGCCCGGTTGCCCTTCACCGACTTAGCGAGTCTATGGTATTGCAAACGTAATCCAAAGAGTCGGCAGCGGGCGACGGGCCAGCGTGGAGCTTTCATCACCGAGGGCGCTCGACGGCGCATCTTCGTACGAGGGCCTTGCCTGCGGAGTCACACCCGAGGGGCGGGTACCGGGAAGATCATGCAGCTGCTGGTGGCGTGGGCGAGCAGACGATCCGCCCCGTCGACCAACTGGGCCTGGGCGAGGGCGGTTTGGCGGCCCTTGTTGACGACCGTTCCGACGGCGCGCACCGGGCCGGTGTCCACGGTGACCCGCCGCAGGAACTTCACCGTCAGGTCGAGCGAGGTGTACGCCATCCCCTGCGGAAGGAGTGTCTGCACGGCGCAGCCCGCCGCCGAGTCCAGCAGCGTGGCGAAGACACCGCCGTGCATGCTGCCGATGGGGTTGTAGTGCTCCTCCCCCGGCGTCAGCGAGAAGACCGCCCTGCCGGGCTCCACCTCGTCCAGGGCGAAGTCGACGGTGCGACCGATCGGCGCCGGCGGAAGCCGGCCCGCCTGCACCTCGCGCAGGAAGTCGATCCCGGCCATGCGCCCGGCGGCCTCCGCCGAGATCGCGGGATCGTCCCATTGATACGTACGCGTTCGCCCCACGGTCCAGCGCCCTTCCCTCTGCGGTCAGCTGACTTTCCCAAGCGAAGCTAGGCTTTTGTTCGCCTGACTGTCAATGGAGAAGCCAGGTCCCCTACGATGGCGGGATGGAGTGGCTTGAGGCGAGCACGGAGAACTGCCCCGTCCAGCGCACGCTCGACGTGATCGGGGAGAAATGGACACTGCTGATCCTGCGTGACGCCGTCAACGGCGTCCGCCGCTTCGACGACTTCCACCGCCACATCGGCCTCTCGGAAGCCGTGCTCAGCGACCGCCTCCGCAAGCTGACCTCGGCCGGCATCCTGAAGACCGTCCCCTACCGGGAACCCGGCAGCCGCCCCCGCAACGAATACCGCCTGACCCGCAAGGGCTGGGACCTGTGGCCCGTTCTGATGGCACTGACCCAGTGGGGCGAGGCATACGCGCTCGGCCCCGAGGGGCCTGTCCTGGACGTCCGCCACACCGACTGCGACGCCCCGGTCCGCGTCGTCGTCGAGTGCTCCGCGGACCACTCCTCCCTCACTCCCCGCGACGTCACCGCCCGGCTGGGAAGCGGCGCCCGCCTCCGGTCCTGAGCCATCGACCTCGCGGCCGCGGTCGCGGTGGCAGGCCGGACAGCGGTCAGACATCAGCCGAGTGCCATGCACTTCGCCACTCGCAGATCGCTTCGACTGTGCGGGACCGAACGTGATCCCCTCCGGGCTGTCCACCGCCTCGGGGGTCCGGGGTATTGCGCTCGTCGGAGAGTGCCTCGCTCGACGCGGTCGCTTGCGTCGCGGGCCCGCGCGCCGGCGCAGGCCATGTCGGCGTCCGTCGACCTTCCCGGTCCGGCGGGCGCGCGGATCTGGCGGCTGCCGCGCCCCGCGCCCGTACCGTTCGGTCAGATCTTCGTCTTCTCCCGGACCCACGCGCCGATCTGAGCGATGGCGGCGTCGGCCTCCGGAACGCGGCCGGCGCCGTAGACGTAGGAGTGCTGGCCTCCGGGGACGACAACGGTCGTCGTGTCGATTCCGGCGTCCTTGACGCGGGCGGCGAACTGCTCGTCCTCGCCGGCCAGGACCTCGTAGGTTCCCCAGGAGACGAGGGTCGGGGGCAGACCGCTCAGGTCCGCGCGGTTCAGATTGATCCGGGTGTCCGTGACGTCGATGCCCGTGCCGCCGATCCAGGCGTCCCGGAAGAACTCCAGCAGTCCCTTGCTGAGGATCTTGTCCGTCTCGGCGTTGGTCTCCATGGTCTCGTTGGCGATCTCGAGGTCACACCAGGGGGAGATCGACACGATGGCGCCGGGCAGCGGCAGCTTCTTGTCGCGGAGGCGCAGCGCCAGGGCGACGGCGATGAACCCGCCGACCGAGTGGCCGATCGTGATGATGTTCCCGGGCTCATACCCTTCGGAGATCAGCCAGTTGAACGCCGCCTCCGCGTCGTCCACCTGAGCCGGGTACTTGTGCTCCGGCGCCCGCCTGAAGTCCAGGACCAGTACGGGGGCCCCCGCGGCCTTGGCGATATGCCCTGCGAGCTTCCGGTCGACGACCGCCGACGAAAAGACGGAACCCCCGGCGTGACTGTGCAGGAGGACGAAGTCCGTGTTGCCGCCGATCGGTTCGCACCAGATACCCAGCACGCCACCCGCGTCCACCTCCCGATAGGTGACACCTTCCGGCTCCCGTGCCATGAGATGGGAGCTCTCCACCCGGGTGCGTGTCGCGTCCAGTTCGGACTCGGGAATCACCATCGCGGCGAAGAAGTCCGCGAATTCGATCGCTTCCGGGCTCAGTTCAACTGCAGCGTGCTCAGACACGTGGCACCTCCATGGGGCCATCCGGAGATACCGGCCCGCCAGGACCGGTATCTCCGGGGATTGTCAGGCAGTGTGGGTGGGGTAGTCGGTGTAGCCGGTTGAGTCGCCGCCGTAGAAGGTGGCGGGGTCGGGGGTGTTCAGCGGCGCGCCGGAGCGTATGCGCTCGACCAGGTCAGGGTTGGCCAGCGCCATGGTGCCGACGGTGACGACGTCGGCGACGCCGTCTTCGACGTCCTTCGCGCGGGTGGTGATGTCGGTGCCGGCCCGGTTGAGGACCAGGGTGTTCGGCCACAGTTTGCGCAGGGTGTGCAGGAGTTCGTCGTCGCCGCCGTGGTTTCCGATGTGCAGGTAGGCGAGGTCGAGAGGGGCGAGGGCGCGCACTAGGGCGGGGTACAGCTCGTGGGTGTCGCTCTCGGCGATGTCGTTGAACGGGTTCCCGGGAGAGATCCGGATGCCGGTACGGCCGGCGCCGATCTCGTCGGCCACGGCGGTGGCCACCTCGACGGCGAAACGGATGCGGTTCTCGACGGAGCCGCCGTAGCGGTCGGTGCGCTGGTTGGTGTTGGTGGCGAAGAACTGGTGCAGGAGGTAGCCGTTGGCACCATGGATCTCGACGCCGTCGGCGCCGGCCGCGATGGCGGCCGCCGCGGCGCGGCGGAAGTCGTCGACCGTGGCGGCGACCTCCTCGGTGGACAGTTCGCGCGGTACCGGCATCTCCTGGAGGCCGGACGCGGTGAACATCTCACCTGTCGGCCGGACCGGGGAGGGGGCGACCGGCTGTCGGTGGTGGGGGGTGTTGTCGGGGTGGGAGATCCGTCCGGCGTGCATGAGCTGGATGACGATGCGTCCGTCGGCCTTGTGCACGGCGTCGGTGACCTTGCGCCAGCCGGTGATGTGCTCCTCCGTGTAAATACCGGGAGTTACCGGGTAGCCCTGGCCGTCGGCGCTGGGCTGGGTGCCTTCGGTGATGATGAGGGCGTGCGAGGCGCGCTGGGCGTAGTACTCGGCGTTCAGCTCGGTGGGTATGCCCTCCGGGGTGGACCGGTTGCGCGTCAGGGGGGCCATCGCCAGCCGGTGCGGCAGGGAGATCTCCCCGGCGACGATCGGGTTCCACAGGGCGTTCGACATGAATGTTTCCTCAAGTGAGGGTGAGAGTGAGCTGCGGGGTGGCGGGCTGCCTGCCCCGCGGGAAATTCCGCGTACGCGGTGACCGGCCGGATGGGCCGCCGGCCTTGCATGGGGAAGGCGGACCGCATGGAGGGGTGGCCGGTCATCGACGGTGCGGACGGGCCTTGCGCACCTGACCGTCGCCATGACGCATGGGCGCCGGTGCCGGAGCGGCCCGTCAGCCGCAGTCGCTGTCAGCCGCGGTAACGATCGGCGGGGACCTTCCGGGACAGGTTCGGGACGAGCGCCTGACGCGCCTTCTCGAACGACTCCCAGTCGCTGATGTCCGGCAGGGACAGAATCGTGACGGGCTCTCCGGCGTCGAGGCCGGCGAGCGCCGCGTCGACGGCTTCGTCGACGTTCATGACGATCTCGTCGGGGAACGTCGCGAGGTCGACGCCGGAGCCGTCCCAGAGATCCGTGCGGACGGCGCCCGGCAGCACGGCCTGCACCGTGACGGGGCTCTCGGCGAGTTCCTGCTGCAGGGCCTGGGTGAACGTCAGCACGTAGCTCTTGGTGCCGCTGTAGACGGCGCTGACGGGCAGGATGTTGAGAGCCATGGCGGAGGAGATGTTCACGACGGTGCCGTGCCCTCGGGCCGTCAGCCCCGGCAGGACCGCGATGGTCAGCCTGGTCAGCGCCGTCACATTGAGGTTGATCAGCGCCTCGTAGGCCGCCGCGTCGGAGCCTGCCAGCGGCGTGAGCAGCGCACCGCCGGCATTGTTGATCAGGACCTCGATGCTCTCGTCGGTGCGCAGACGCTCCTCGACCACGGCGATCTGCGCCGCATCAGTGAGGTCGGCGGCGACGACGTCCACCGCACGGCCCGTGCGGCTGCGGATGTCCGACGCCAGCGTCTCCAGCCGCGCAGCGTTGCGGGCCACCAGGATCAGGTCGTAACCCCGGTCGGCAAGCCGCTGCGCGTAGGCGGCGCCCAGGCCGACGGACGCGCCGGTGACGACAGCGGTCTTGTTCTGCGTGGTCATGGGTGGGATCTCATTTCTGGGCGGGGGGATGTGCAGGACCGGAACTTCGGCCCCGATCTCACTTTAGATTACGATAGGTATCTAAACAGATCGAGTCAACATCCGCGCGCTGATCAAGGTGAGCGCAGGAGTGCGGCCGACGACTCCCGTTCGGAGATCTGCCCGCCGCCCTGTCCGCACGGCTCGGCGCTGCGGGCGACCGCCCGGCACGTCGCATACGATAGATGTACTTTGGTATCTAACGTGGCAGGTGAGTGATGAGTCGCGTTTCGCAAGCACAAGCGCTCGAGAACCGCAGGCGCGCGGTCGCCGCGGCCTCCCAGCTCTTCCGGGAGCGCGGCGTGAACGGCATCAGCGTCGCCGACCTGATGAAGTCCATCGGGCTGACCACGGGCGGCTTCTACAAGCAGTTCCCCTCCAAGGAGGCCCTGATCGCCGAGGCCGCCCAAGCCGCGTTCAGGGACCTCGACCTGCTCCTGGAGTCGTTCGACACAGCCCAGGGCGACCACGACACCGCCCGCGGCGCCCTCATAGACTTCTACCTGTCGGCCGAGCACCGCGACCAGCCCGGCACCGGCTGCCCCACCGCAGGATTCGCCGGGGACATGGCTCGCGAGCCCACAGCCGAAGAGGTGCGCGAAACATACGCGGCCGGTGTCGAGAAGTTCGCCGCCTGGCTGTCCACCGACGCCGACGACGGCCTTCCCATGGTGGCCACGCTGGTCGGCGCGATCCTGCTCGCCCGGGCCACGGCGGGCACGGAACTGTCGGAGAAGGTCCTGGAGTCCACCCACGAAGCCCTTACCGGACCAGACGGTCCGTGACCCGGAACCCTGGACGTGGGCTGAGCGTCCGGGGCCGACACCACGCGATTGAGCGGCCGTTGGGCAACGGAAGCGCCATCCCGCACATGCTGCGCCCGGCGCCTTCCGGCCCGCTCCCCTGCCCGTAACCGCCACCACTGGCACCCCGCACCGCCGCACCCATATCCCACACCCCGCTGCGGCGGAGTCCTCAGCCCACGCGGCGCCCCACCCGGAAGGGCCGGCCGGGGACGCTCTCGATGCCCTTCGCCTGCACCGGATGGCCCTGTTCGCGGCGGATCCGAACATCGACGTGCGCACCGCACTGCAGCAGCCCCCTCACGGCCGGCACCAGACCCATGCCCTCAACGCATCCATGGCCGTGTCCCCGACCCCCTGAGTTCACTTTTCAATACTCAGGAAGTAGCGTCGTGGCCGTCACCCCAACCCGACCGCACGTGGAACAGGCGCGCAGGGCGACTTGCGCGAAGAATCGCATCGAGCACTGAAAAACCCCACAGAAGGGCGGCCGGCGTGAAGGCATTCGTCGTCGAGAAGTACGGCAAGGACGGCGTGCGCGCCGCAGACGTGCCCGAGCCCACGGTCGGACACCGCGACGTCCTGGTCAGAGTGAGCGCCGCCAGTATCAATCCGCTGGACAAGATGGTCCGCAACGGGGAGTTCAAGCAGCTCCTGAAGTACAAGCCCCCGTTCGTGCTCGGCCACGACGTGGCCGGCGTCGTGACGCGGGTCGGCTCCGCCGTACACGGCCTCGAAGTCGGCGACGAGGTCTACGCCCGTCCGCGCGACCTGCGGATCGGCGGCTTCGCGGAGTTCATCGCGATCGACATGGACGATGTCGCCCCCAAGCCGGACTCCCTCACTCTTCAGGAGGCAGCCGCCGTGCCGCTGGTGGCCCTGGCCGCCTGGCAGATCCTCGTCGACCGGGCCCGCGTGCAGCCGGGGCAGAAGGTGCTCATCCACGCAGGTGCCGGTGGCCTCGGCTCGACGGCCATCCAGCTCGCCAAGTACCTCGGCGCCACGGTCGCCACGACCGTGAGCACTGCCACGGAGAAGCTGGTCAGCAGCCTCGGGGCCGACATCGTCGTCGACTACACCAAGGAAGACTTCTCGAAGATGCTGTCCGGCTACGACCTGGTGCTGGACTCCGTAGGCGGAGCGAACCTCGAGAAGTCGCTGACCGTGCTGAAGCCCGGCGGTCTGGCCATCAGTGTCGTCGGCCCGCCGGACCCCGGCTTCGCCAAGCAGCTGGGCGCCCCCTCCTTCCTCGGCCTGGTGATGAGCATGCTCAGCCGCAAGGTCCGCAAGCAGGCGAAGGCGCTGGGCGTGCGCTACCAGTTCTTCTTCATGCAGGCCGACGGCTCCCAGCTGCGCAAGCTCGGCGCCCTCTACGACAGCGGGAAGCTCCACCCGGTCATCGACAGCACCTTCCCGTTCGACCGGACGCTCGAGGCGATGGCGTACATCGAGCAGGGCCGCACCAAGGCGGGCAAGGTCGTGGTGTCGATGGTGCCCGACAACGACTGACACCGTGCCGGCCCCGGACCCTGAGTCCGGCACGGTCACCGCGACCCGCCCTTCCCGCGCGGCCGGCCCGGCGCGAGGCAGGCCATGCCCTCCTCACCGCGAGCATGATCAGGTCGGCAATGTCCGCTCACCGAGTGCCACACGCTGCCAGTCGGGAGCGCGATCCTTGTCGACCAGGGCCGCCCGGACGCCCTCCAGGAAGTCCGGCGTGCGGATGGTCGTACGCGCGAGGGCGAGTTCAGCGGCGAGGCACTGGCGCAACGTGCGCTGCCGGCCCTGGGACAGCAGGGCGTGAGTGATCTCCAGGCTCTCCGGCGAGGCGGACTCCAAGGCGACCCGTGCGCCCGCCGCCCAGGGGGTGTCGAGATGACGCAGGCGTTTCTCGATCTCGCCGAGGGTCGCCGCGCCGAACGCCCAGTCCACCTCCCCGCGTACCTTCGCCAGCCTGCTCTCCGCCACCGGGGAACGGCCGCCGAGACGGTTCAGGACCACGTCCACCGCGTCGCCGGGGTTGTCGGCCAGCGCGTCGCCGACCGCGTCGAGCCGGTCCGCGGGCACGAAGTGCGTGGCCAGCCCCGTGTACAGGGTGTCGGCCGCGTCGAGCCGGTGCCCCGTCAGTCCGAGGTACATGCCGATCGCGCCGGGCAGCCGCGGCAGAAAGTAGCTGGCCCCGACGTCCGGGAAGAACCCGATCCCGGTCTCGGGCATCGCCAGCACCGCGCGCTCGGTGACGACGCGGAAGGCGCCGTGGACGGACAGACCGAGGCCGCCGCCCATGCAGACTCCGTCGATGAGCGACACGACCGGCACGGGGTATTCGGCGATGCGGGCGTTGAGCCGGTACTCGGAGGCGAAGAACCGCTCACTGGCCTCGGCGTCCCCGGCGAGGCTGTGTTCGCGAATCGTGCGGATGTCTCCACCGGCGCAGAACGCCTTCGGGCTGGTGCTCGCGAGCACCACGGCGGACAGTGGTGTGTCCGCCCACTCGGCGAGCTCACGGTCGATGGCGGCGACCATGTCCGTGGTCAGGGCGTTGAGCGCCTTGGGCCGGTTCAGCAGGATGCGGCCGACGCCCCGGTGGACGTCGGCGAGAATCTCGGTGGCAGCGGTGTCAGTCATGGGTCAGCACCTCGTGGTCCGCGCGGACCTGGCTGTCGTGGCCGTCATGTTCCTCTTCCTCGTTCGCCGGGTGTCAGGCGTAGATCTGCGCGTAGAGATCCTGGATCTCGTCCACGGTGGGTACGACGGGGTTGTTGGCGGGCGACCCGGACGCGAGCGCCTGCTCGGCCATGAGGGGCGACAGGCGGAACCACTCGTCCTTGTCGATGCCGTGGGCCTGAGGCGTGGGCACGTCGAGATCCTGACACAGTGATCGCAGCGCCTCCACGAGCCTGTCGGCGGCCAAGGCGTCACTGTCGCCGTCGGCGGCGGCTCCGAGGGCGCGAGCGCAGTCGGCGTACCGGCTCTCGGCGGCCGGCGCGGAGAACGCGGTCACCGCGGGGAAGAGCATCGCGTTCGACAGACCGTGGGCGACGTGGAAGTGAGCGCCGATCGGGCGGCTCATGCCGTGCACCAACGCCACGCTGGAGTTGGAGAAGGCGATGCCGGCCTGGGTCGCGGCGAGCATCATCGCCTCGCGAGCCTCGAGGTCCCGCCCGTCGACGTAGACGCGGCGGAGGTGGCGGCCGATGGTCCGGATCGCGTTCAGGGCGAGGCCGTCGGAGAACGGATTGGCCTTGCGGCTCACATACGCCTCTACGGCATGGGTGAGCGCGTCGACGCCGGTGTCCGCGGTCAGCCGGGCCGGCATCGACAAAGTCAGTTCGAAGTCGACGACGGCGGCGACCGGCAGGAACGCGGGCCCCGGACAGAGCATCTTCTCGTCCGTGGAACTGTCGGTGATGATGGTGAACTGAGTGGCCTCCGAGCCACTGCCCGCGGTCGTCGGGACCGCGATCACCGGCAGCGCCGGGCCGAGATTGGTGTGCGGGGCCCGGTAGTCCCGCATCTCCCCGCCCTGGACGCCCAGCAGGCCGAGTGCCTTGGCGGTGTCCATCGGGCTACCGCCACCGAACCCGATCACCGAGTCCGCCCTGTGCTCCCGCAGCACGGTCAGGCCCGCGTCCAGCGAGTCGGTCGTCGGATCCGGGACGGTGCCGGCGAACAGACGCGGCCGCAGTCCGGCATCCCTGAGCGTCGCCATCAGTCGTTCCGCCGCACCGGTGCCGACGAGGAACGCGTCCGTCACCAGCAGCGGACGGCGCAGGCCCAGCTCTGCGACGACGTCACCCAGCTCGCCCACGGCACCGCCGCCGACACGCAGGATCCTCGGCAGGGAAAGGCTGGCGATCATGGCGGCCCTTTCGGCAGGAACGGCGGGGCAGGTGACGCCCACCGCCCTGACTGTGTGGCCCCGCGCCGAGTGCGAACAACGGCCAATAGCGCACAGCCGATGTGCAGAAATGCAGATACGGTCGGGCCGTGCACCCCCATTCCCCGGACGAGAACCCCGCTCCGCGGCAGACCGGCTCTCGCTCCGTCGATCCGCGCAAACTCCGCGCGGACGATCTGCGCTACCTGCTCGCGGTGTCCCGTACCGGCCGTCTGGTGACAGCCGCCGACGCACTCGGTGTGGATCACACCACCGTGTCCCGCCGTATCGCCGCACTGGAGAAGAGCCTCGGTCTGCGTCTCATCGAGCGGGGCGCGGAGGGATGGACGCTGACGGACATCGGACGAGCCGTCTCGGAGAACGCGCGCGTGATCGAGGAGGCCATCGACCGCGTCGTCGACACCGTGGCGGGCCAGGACTCGCCGTCCCTGCACGGCACGGTGCGCGTCAGCGCGCCGGACGGCTTCGGCACCGTCTTCGCCACGCCCGCCCTCGTACGGGTGCGCCGCCGACACCCCCGCCTCCAGGTCGAACTCATCACCGCGACACGGCAGCTCGCCCTGCGCCCGTCCGGCTTCGACCTCGCTCTCGTCATCGGCGTCCCCGCCAGCAGCCACCTGGTGACCGAACACCTCACCGACTACACGCTGGGGCTCTACGCCAGTGACGACTACCTCACTCGGTACGGCCCCCCTGAGACGGTGGCCGAGCTGCGCGAACACCCGCTCATCTTCTACATCGAGTCGATGCTGCAGGTCGGCGACCTCGACATCGAACGGCACCTTCCCGGCATGACCCCGGCATTCTCCTCGACGAACGTCTTCGCCCAGCTCGAAGCCACCCGGCAGGGGGCCGGTATCGGCGTCCTGCCGGCGTTCCTGGCCCAGCGGACGCGACTGCGCCGACTGCTCGCCGACGAGATCGACATCCGGCTCCCCATCACCCTGGCCGTCCGCCGCGAAGCAGTGACGCACCCCGCCGTAGGCGCCCTGTGGACCGCCCTACGGCAAGAGGTCGCCGAACGGGCCGACGAACTGCTCCCGGAATGAACGCCAAGGAGACTCCGATGGGATGAAGTCCCGCCGATCGAACCCGCGGCCGCCGGTCCGCAACGCCCAGGGGTTCGAGTCGTACTTCAGCGAGGCAGCAGGACGTCGACCTGCCTCCGGATGTCCTGCACGAGCTCCTCGACGCTCAAGGCGATGTTCACGCTCGTCGCCAGGCTGAGGAACATCACTGCGGACACGATGTGTGCCAGCGTCGCGGCGTCGCCCGCTGTGACCCGCTCGTCTCGGCGGAGCACCGCGGCGATGGCCTCCTCGGCCTGCGCGACGATGGCGAGTGCTGCGCTGTGCCGGGGCTCCTCGGGGTCGCCGAAGACCATCTCTCGCAGGTAGGTACGTCCGTTGTCGATCTGGGTGCGGTTGCACTCAACGATCGGCCGGACAATCGCCAGCACAGCGTCCAGCACGCCAGGGATGGTCTCGGCGTCCGCCAGGCCCTGCTCGAGCGCTACGGCGTACTTGGCGTTCTGCACCAGCAGGAGGAGTTCGCCCTTGGTCTTGGCATACAGGAACAGGGTCCCGGTGCCGATGTCGGCCTTGTCCGCGATCTGCTGGGTCGTGACCTCGTCGACGCCGTGTTCGGCGAACAGCTCACTGGCGGCAGCGACGATGCGGTCGAGCTTGTCCTGCTTGTTCCGCTCGCGCCGTCCGACCGATCGGGGGGCGACAGACATGGCGGTGTCCTCCAGGAATAGATTCTGACTGCAATCAGTTATGATGCCAGTCATTACCGCGTGGGCTCGAATGTGGTTCCGCTCATTCTCCCACGGCCGACCGAGGAGCCATTGCTCCATCCGTGCAAAGCCACGCACCTCACCTCCCCTTGGAAAGAAGGAACCCCCATGCCCTCTCTCGATGGAGCAGTCGTCCTGGTCACCGGAGCGAACGGCGGCCTCGGGACCCACTTCGTCCACGACGCCCTGGCACGCGGAGCGGCCAAGGTCTACGCCACCGCCCGCTCCCCCCGCGCCTGGGACGATGAGCGCATCGTCCCCCTCACGCTCGATGTCACCGACCCCGCGTCGATCGACGCGGCCGTCGCCGCCGCGCCGGATGTCACCGTGCTCATCAACAACGCGGGCGCGACCCCGCCGAACGCGAGCCTGCTCGACGTCACCGAGGCAGACATCCGGGCGAACATGGAGACGAACTTCTTCGGTCCCGTCCTCCTCGCCCGCGCGTTCGCACCGATCCTCGCCGCCAAGTCGCAGTCGGTCCTTGTCGACGTGCACTCCGTTGCCAGCTGGTACGCCTTCGGCGGCGTCTACAGCGCGTCCAAGGCCGCACTGTGGTCGGCCACCAACTCTCTGCGCATCGAGCTCGCACCCAAGGGCGTCCACGTGACGGGGGTGCACATGGGCTACGTCGACACCCCCATGGCCGCGCACGCCGACGGACCGAAGTTGCTGCCGACGGAGCTGGTGACGGCGGTCTACGACGCCGTCGAGGCCGGCGAACACGAGGTCCTGGCCGACGAGTTGACCGTACAGGTCAAGTCGGCTCTGAGCGGCCCGGTCGAGGCGCTCTACCCGGACCTGCACAGCACGAACGCCTGAGCTCGTCCTGCCTTCGTGGGCGCGAGGCCCCGACGTGGTCTTTTCAGGTCGGGGTTCCGCGATCCACGGCGGTTGGACAGTCGGCCGGCGTCGAGGAGGCGTACTCCGCCGCGGTCGTCGGTGAGCATTGGCCGGCGGCGTCGGATCGAACGCTATGGGGCGACTTGTCAGGCCAGGTCGGGGATTTAAGGTGGCGGTGAGGTCGACCCGGTCCGGCGCCGGTGGGGCCGGAGGGCCGGGGCCCCATTCCAGCGGGCGTGGAATGTACGCGGTGCGCAAGTCGGCGTCGGGCGGCGGCGGCACGCAGGTCTTCGGGATGGCAGGCGGTCATCAGCAGCCGGGGCGGTGGGACTTCGATTAGGTCGGCGGCCCTCAGGCACACCTTTGGGTCGGGCTTGCAGCTGCGGATCAGTTCGGCGGACCGGATGGCGTCGAACGGCAATCCGCCGGCGTGGGCAAGGTGGATGAGCAGCACGGCCAGGCACTGACGAGTTCGGCCCGGTCGGTGTCGGTGAACCCGGTCAGGCCGTGTTCGGTGAGCATGTCGGCGAGCATCATCCGGTGCAGTCCGTCCATCGGACACCGGCTCCTGATCGGCACGGACGAGACGACGAACCAGGTGACCCCCACGGCAAACGAGCACCGCCGCAGCATCTGCCGCGTCGGTGTTCGTTTCATGATGGGCTGTCAGAGCTGCTGGTTGGCGATGCCGATGTACTGCCCCAGGCGGTACTCGAAGTCGATGCCGGCCTGCTCGACGACGGCCTGCGCGCCGGCGGCGCGGACGAGGAACCCGGGGAGGGTGAGGGAGTGGGCGAACTCACCGTAGGCGGCGACCAGATCCGCGTCCGGGGGCAGGGATGCCCGGTTGATCTGGGCTTTGGCCGAGGCGAGTGAGGTGCGGTCGAAGGAGGCGAGCCGGCCGACGATCGTGTCGACGAATGCGTCGAGTTCGCTGTCGGGGAGGGCACGGGTGGTCCAGCCCCAGCGTTCGGCGGTGTCGGCGTCGTAGTCGTCGCTGGTGAGGATGACTTCCAGGGCGCGGTCGCGTCCGATGGCGCGGGGAAGGCGTTCGGTGCCGCCACCGCCGGGGAGCAGTCCGCTGCCGACCTCCGGCTGCCCGAAGATCGCCTTCTCCCGGCTGGCGTACCGCAGATCGAGGGCGAGGGCGAGTTCGTTCCCGCCCCCGCGGGTGCGTCCGCGGATGGCCGCGATGGTGATGTAGGGCGCTTTGGAGAGTGCCAGGACCAGGCTCGTCCAGACCGGCACTGCGTTCTCGTCCTCAGGGGCGGGGAAGTCGGCGGCGGCGGCCAGGTCGAAGTGGTTGTAGAAGAAGTCGGGGGTGGCGCTGTCGAACACCACGACCTGGATGTCAGGGTCAGTGGCCAGTGTCTCGACGATCTCGGTGAGGCGCAGGACAGTCTCGCCGACGATGAGATTGACGGGCGGGTTGGCGAAGGTGATCTTCGCGACCTGGGGTGAGGTGCGCTCGTAGTGGATGGTGCTCTGCTCGCTCATGGTCTGGCTCCAGATGTGTGACGGATGTCGGTCGGCGACGGGGTGTCAGTGGGCGGGACGCCCGGGAGATGGGAGGGGAAGACCTGGGGGGATGGATTGCATTCCGGCGGTTCTGGTCTCGTTCCTGACGCAGGCGAGGGTGGCGGCGACGTCGGGGGGCGTGGAAGCGTTGGTCGTGGACGACGTCGGGGTGTCCCAGAGCCTTTGAATCCAAGGCAGGAACGTCTGTCCGGAACTCACCCGCGCCGGCCCGTCTCCGCGGCGCAGATTGACCGGGACGCGGGCACTCTTTGTCCGGCCTGCTCCGTCCTACCAGCGAGCCGAGTTCGGTGGGCCGGCGTGGAGCAGGGTGCGGCGAACACATTGATCTCGTCCGGGTTGTGTTCGGCGAGGTGGATCTGGCGGTACTCCTCCGCGCCCGGGGCGGCGGAGATGATCCTCTCCCTGGCCGGCTCTTCCTGCCAGGCGGTGGTCATCGGGCGAGGAACTCGACCGCGACCGGGGCGAACTCCTCGTAGTACTGGAAGATCCCGCCGTGCCCGGAGTCGGGGTAGATGATCAGCTCGCTGTCCTTGATGCGCCGGTGCAGGTCATCGGAGAGGACCGAGGGGACCATGCGGTCGTTGTCGCCGTTGGCGATCAGGGTGGGCTGCGTGATCGACGACAGGTCGTCGGGGGTGGAGCGCCCCCACTTCTTGATGGCCTTCAGCTGTGTCTGGAACGCCTTGGTCTTGATGTCCGCGTCGCGGTCGGCGGTGCGCTCCTTGAGCCGGTTGACGAACGCGCGTGCGGCGGGCTTGCCGGTGGCGTTGCGGTTGAAGAACAGGAACTCCTTGGGGTCCGAGCGGGTCAAGGTGGCGCGCAGGATGTCCCAGTAGGTGATTCTGGCGACCTTGTCCATGTCCTTGCCGCCCTTGGGCCCGGTGCCGGTGAGGACGAGCTTGCGGACGAGCTCGGGGTGCTTCACCACCAGGGCCTGGGCGACCATGCCGCCGAGGGAGAAGGAGAAGACGTCGATCTTGTCGTACCCGAGCGCCTTGACGAAGGTGTAGGCGTCCTCGGCCATCGCCTCCACACTGTCCGGCACCTGGCCTGTGGACGCCCCTACACCGCGGTTGTCGAAGGCGATGACGTGACGGCCCTTCGCGATGGGATCGATGATGCGGGGGTCCCAGTTGTCCAGGGTCGCGGCGAGGTGGACGAAGAAGACGACGGGGATGCCGCCCTTCGGTCCCAGCTCGCGGTAGGCGTAGGTGACGCCGCCGGCGCTGACGGTGCGGGCCGGGGCCTTCGCATAGGCCGTGATGACGGCTTCGTTCGGGGTGTCGTTGCTGCTCATGACTGATTCTCCTGGTCTGTTTCGTGTCGCCCGTCGCGGTTGCGGCGGGTCAGCCGTTGCCGATGACGGCCTTGCCGCGGATGCCGCCCTGGGACAGGGACTGCAGCGCCTGCGGGGTCTGGTCGAAGCCGACCACCTTGCCCACGACCGGGCGCACCACGCCCTGGTCGATGAGGGTGGTGATCTGGCGGAGCTGGTCGCCGCTGGCGCGCATGAGCAGGAACTCATACGTCACCCCGAGCTGCTTCGCCTGCTTGCGGATCTTGCGGCTCAGGCCCGCGACCGCCAGGCGCAGCAGCGGGTTCAGGCCGGCCTCGCGGGCGAACGCGGGGTCCGGGGGACCGGCGATCCCGATGGCCTTGCCGCCGGGCTTGAGCACCCGCAGGGACTTCTCGAGAGTCTCCCCACCGAGGCTGTCCAACACCAGGTCGTAGCCGGTCAGGAGCTGCTCGAAGTCCTCGCTGCGGTAATCGATCACCGTGTCCGCGCCGAGCGCGCGCACGAAGTGCGCGTTCGAACCGCTGGCGGTCGTGGCGACACTCGCACCCAGGTGCGCGGCGAGTTGGATCGCGATCGAACCGACCCCGCCGGCGCCGGCGTGGATGAGAACCTTCTGCCCGGGCCGCACCCTGCCGCGCTCCACCAGCGCCTGCCACGCGGTGAGCGCCACCAGTGGCAGCGAGCCGGCCTCTTCCATGCTGATCGAAGCGGGCTTGAGCGCCACGTCGCCCTCCGCGACGGCGATGCGCTCGGCGAACGTGCCGATGCGGTCCTGGGCGGGCCGGGCGTAGACCTCGTCTCCGGGCTTGAAGCCGCGCACCGCCGTCCCGACACCGATGACGGTGCCCGCGACGTCGTTGCCCAGGATCAGTGGCAGCTTGTAGGGCAGGACCTGCTTGAACTCACCGGCGCGGATCTTCTCATCCAGCGGGTTCAGCCCGGCGGCCTCCACGCGGACCAGCACGTCGTGCTCCCCCACGGTGGGCTCGGGGACATCCGCCTCCTGCAACGGCTCCTTGTACTTGGTGACGACGAACGCTCTCATGGGGCGCCACTCCTTGTTTTCATCCTATTTATTCAGGTCTGGTGCCATATCGGCCAATTCGGCGCGACGTCCGGGGTCTCGCCTCACTCCATCAACCCGAGTACACTCAACTATGAGTCTACTCAGAATTATTGTCAAGGGAGGTCCCCATGGGACGCGGTCAGATGCCGATCGGGCGCCGCGAGCGGGCCAAACAGGCCAAGCGCGAGCGCATCATGACCGCAGCCCGCGAGCTGTTCGCCGAACACGGCGTCAGCGGGGTCACGACGCAGCAGATCGCCCACCGGGCCGACGTCGCGATCGGCACCCTCTACCTGTATGCGTCCACCAAGGCCGAGTTGCTGATCATGGTGCAGAACGAGAAGTTCGCCGCCGCCGTCGACGTCGGCCTCGCCGCCGCGAAAGCCACCGCCGGGCAGGGCGTACTGGAGCCGGTCGTCGCTCTCATCCGTCCCGTGGTGGAGTGCCTGAGGGAACACATCGAGAACGGCCGCACCTACCTGCACGAACTCGTCTTCGGCGACCCGGCCGAGCCCTACCGGCAAGCGGGCCTGGCCCTTGCCGGCCGCCTTGAGGACGGCATCACCGGCCTGCTCACCCGCGACGAGGACATCAGTGCCGCCGACGCGGCAGTGCTGGCGCGGGTGATCACCGCGATCATCCACGTCAGCACCACCGCCACCGGCTACCTGGACCGCAGCGACGAAGTCGTCCTCGCCGACATCCACGACCAGATCCACGCCACCCTGGCGCCACATCATCGCGCCGCACGGGTGATTCCGAGGTTCCTCTGAGTTTACTTTCCTATACTCAGCGAGTAGCGTCATGGCCACCACACCGACCCGGCTGCGGGTAACCCCCACCCGGCACCCGTCTGAGTAGGAGCACCACCATGGGAGTAAGCCCCGAGGCACACGAGTTCGCGGAGTTCCTGGCGGGCGTGAGCGCCAAGTCGGCCACACCCGGCCTCGACCTGGCCGTCATCCGCGACATCGTCGACTCGAACCACAAGGCGTCGACCGAGCCGGAAGGCGTCACCTACGCCGAGGTGGACGCGGGCGGCGTCCCCGCCCTGTGGGCCATCCCCGAAGGAGCCGACCCCGACCGGGCGCTGCTCCACTTCCACTTCGGCGGATCCGTCACCGCTTCGATGCACTCGGACCGCAAGGCGGCCGGCCACATCGCGAAGGCGGCCGGAGCCCGCTCCCTCGTCGTGGACTTCCGCCTGGCGCCCGAGCACCCCTATCCCGCCCAGCTCGACGACGCCGAGACGGCCTACCGCTGGCTGCTCTCGCGGGGCTACGAGCCGCGGAACATCGGCAGCACCGGTCACTCGATCGGCGGTACCCTCGCGGTGATGCTGCCGCTGCGTCTGCTCGCGAAGGGCGAGGCGACGCCGGGCGCGATCGTCAGCGTCTCGCCGTGGACCGACCTCACCCTCCAGAACGCGTCGGTGGACGAGAACGAGGACAACGACAAGATGCTCAGCCGGGGCACGCTGGAACTCTTCCGCGGAGCATGGCTGCAGGACCCCGCCGTGGACTTCACCTCACCCGGGATCAGCATCGCGAACGCCGACCTCACCGGTCTGCCGCCCACGACCGTCCACTACGGCGAGTACGAGACCCTCGCCGACGACGGCGCCGAGCTCGGCCGCCGGCTCGCGGACTTCAAGGTCACCTCCGAGGTCCACCCGATGCCCGAGGGACAGCACTCGTTCGTCCTGGGCGCGGGGCGGGTACCCGAGGTGGACCAGGCCATCCAGCAGATGGGCCAGTGGCTGCGTGAGCACCTCGGCGCGTGAGCAGCAGCCGCGCTGACGGCTCGACCGTACCGGCCGGCATGCGGTACGTGTGTCCGACACCGTTTCGCACGCGGTCCCACCACCGTCCCTCGATGCCACAAAGGAGTGCGCGATGGGAACGTACGAGGATGTCTTCCGCGCCAGTACCGAGGACCCGGAGAGCTTCTGGCTGAAGGCGGCCGAGGGCATCGACTGGGATGTCACCCCGCAACGTGCCCTGGATTCCTCGGGCGCACCGTTCTACCGCTGGTTTCCCGACGGGCGGCTCAACGTCTGTTTCAACGCGCTCGACCGGCACGTCGAAGCCGGCCGTGGCGAACAACCCGCGCTCGTCTACGACTCCCCCGTGACCGACACCCGCCGCACCTACACCTACGCGCAGCTGAGGGGCGAGGTGGCGGCCTTCGCGGGAGCGCTCGCGCAGCTCGGCGTGGGGCACGGCGACCGCGTGGTGATCTACATGCCGATGGTCCCCGAGGCCGCCATCGCGATGCTGGCCTGCGCACGGATCGGCGCGGTCCACTCGGTCGTCTTCGGCGGGTTCGCCCCGCGCGAACTCGCCCTCCGTATCGACGACGCGGCCCCCAAGGTGGTCGTCTCCGCCTCCTGCGGCATCGAGGGCAAGCGCGTCATCGCGTACAAGCCGCTGCTCGACCAGGCGATCGACCTCGCGGCCCACAAACCGGAGAAGAGTGTGATCCTGCAACGTCCGCAGGAACGGGCCGAGTTGGGGTCCGACGATCTCGACTGGGCCGACCTGGTCGCCGCCGCGCCGCAGGCCGACTGCGTTCCCGTCGCCGCCACTGACCCCCTGTACATCCTTTACACGTCAGGAACGACCGGAAAACCCAAGGGAGTCGTCCGTGATTGCGGCGGCTACGCGGTCGCCCTGCACTGGTCGATGGGCGCCGTCTACGACGTGGGCGCGGGCGAGACGATGTTCACCGGCTCCGACGTCGGCTGGGTCGTCGGCCACTCCTACATCGTCTACGGGCCCCTGCTGGCCGGCGCGACGACGGTCCTGTACGAGGGCAAGCCGGTCGGCACTCCGGACGCGAGCCAGTTCTGGCGGGTGGCCGCCGAGTACCGGGTCAAGACCATGTTCACGGCACCCACCGCCTTCCGGGCGATCAGGAAGGAGGACCCGAAGGGAGCGCTCACCGCCGGCCACGACCTCTCCCACCTGCGCTACCTCTTCCTCGCCGGCGAGCGTCTCGACCCCGAGACCTATCACTGGGCGAGCGCGCTCCTGGGCGTCCCGGTGGTCGACCACTGGTGGCAGACCGAGACCGGCTGGCCCATCGTCGCCAACCCGGTGGGCATCGAAGCCGCCCCCATCAAGCCCGGCTCCCCCAGCCGCCCCCTGCCTGGCTGGGACGTCCGCGTCCTCGACGCCTCGGGCGAGCCCGTACCCGCGGGCGTCGACGGCGCGATCGTCGTCAAACTCCCCCTGCCGCCCGGCGCACTGCCCACCCTCTGGAACGACGACAACCGCTACATCGCCTCCTACCTGTCCGGCTACGACGGCTACTACCTCACCGGTGACAGCGGCCACCTCGACGACGACGGCTATGTCTTCGTCATGGGCCGCACCGACGACGTCATCAACGTCGCCGGACACCGGCTGTCCACCGGCAGCATGGAAGAGGCCCTGGCCGCCCACCCCGACGTCGCCGAATGCGCCGTCATCGGCGTCGCCGACGAACTCAAGGGACAGGTACCGCGCGGCTTGGTCGTCCTCAAGGCAGGCACCGGCCGCGAACCGGGCGAGGTCGAGGCCGAACTCGTCCAGCTCGTACGCGAGCGCATCGGAGCCGTGGCCTCCCTCAAGGACGTCACGGTCGTGGCCGCCCTGCCCAAGACCCGGTCGGGCAAGATCCTGCGCAAGACCATGCGCGGCATCGCCGACGGCCGCGACGAACCCATCCCGTCCACGGTGGACGACCCCGGCGTCATCGAAACCCTGCGCCCGGTCCTCCGCCGCGCCCGTCACACCCCGTGAGCGGCTGACTGCGCCCTGGCCGAGGGTCAGGCGCGGCGGCCGTAGGTGTGTGGGTCGACAGGCTGCCGGGCCTCGGCGAGCCCGCTGACGACGAGACGGTCACGAACCAGGGCAAACTCGCCATCGACGCGATGAACTACTGGTGGGAGGTCGACGGCATCCGCCCGGACCTCACCGACCCGCGCACCTCGTCGAGCGAGTTCGTGCAGGAATTCCTGTCCGGCGCCCGCGTGGTCAAGGCCTTCAACCATATGGGCTACCACGACCTCGAGAACGGGGCCCGGCCCGCCGGAATCCGTGGCCGCAAAGCCATCGCCATCGCAGGTGACGACCCCCGAGGACCTCATCACCGTCTCACGCCTCGTCGACGACCTCGGCTTCGCCCCTGTCGTCGCGGGCCCGCTGGCCTCGGGGGTACGGCTGGAGCCGGGCACCGAAGCTTTCGGTGCCAACGTCGACGCCGATGAACTGCGCGCGATGCTGCATCGCTTCCCGGAGTCGGAGCGCGGCACGCCGACACCGCGCACCGGACGCCACTAACGCCGTACCGCATGGTTCACCGGCATGCCGGGTGGTCAGTCGTCAGGGCCCGGTCACCTGCTGCCGCGTGGGGACAATGCCTCCCGTGACTTCAGAGATGGCCCGCCCGAGATGGTGGTACGCGCTTCGAGGCTTCGCTGTCTTCGTCGTGGCCGGTGGGCTCGGCTCCCTCCGCTACGTGGCGACGACCCATCGTCCGGGCGGGATGCCGTGGGGCGGGTTGCTGTTCGGGGCGATCGTGTGCGCGACGATCAGCGCCCTGTTCCCAGGGCGGCGACGCTGAGTCTGGTTGCCCGCTCGAACGAAGCCCTCAAGATGCGGCGAAGTGGACGTCCTCCCGCGAGCGTTGGCGTTGTGCCCGCAGAGGTAGGCGTGCAGGGCCCGGGTCTCCGCAGCGGCCGGAAACGCGACTCGCGCCGCCGAGCAGCTCCCGTCGTACAACGCGAGGTCAGCCTCCCGATTGGTAATTGACAGGGTACGTACGTACCTCTTAACGTACCCACATCACAGCACGCCGTCGGCTCGACGAGGAGCACCGATGCAGCACATATACGACATAGACGTACGGTTGCCCATCATCGACCGCAAGGGCCAGCAGTGAGCGCCGCCGACCGGGTCACCGAACTGACCGCGACCTTCGCGGCACCCTCCCTCAATGTGGCCGGGCTGCTGTGCGACCGGCATCCCGCCGACCGCGTCGCGTTCACCGTCGTCGACGCCGCCGGTGAGACTTCCGCACTGTCCTACGGAGAGCTCGCCGCGGACTCCCACCGCTGTGCGCGGGCGCTACACGGGCTTGGCGTCGGTCCGGGTGACAGGGTGGCGACCTTGATGGGCAAGGGCACCGACCTGGTTACCGTCATCCTCGCGATCTGGCGGCTCGGCGCGGTCTACGTCCCGCTGTTCACCGCGTTCGCACCCCAGGCCATCGCCCTGCGCCTGGAAGGCTCCGGTGCGCGAGTGGTGGTCGTCGACCCGGACCAGCGCCACAAACTCGACCCGGGCCCCGACATGCCGGACGACCCCCAGCGCCGCCTCGTCGTCACCGGAAGCGGCGCACAGCACGGCGACGCGTCGCTGGCCGACCTCATGGCGGCCGCGTCCCCGGAACCGGTGCCCGCCGTCACCGCCGGCGGGGACGGACCGCTGGTGCACATGTTCACCTCCGGCACCACCGGCAAGCCCAAGGGCGTCATCCACCCCGTCTCCTACATCACCGGATGGCAGATCTACCTGGAGTACGGCCTCGGTGTCACCCAGGACAGCAGCTACTGGTGCGCCGCCGACCCCGGCTGGGCCTACGGCCTGTACGCGGCCATCGTCGCCCCGATGGCCGCCGGAATCACCAGCCTGCTGCTGTCCGGCGGGTTCTCCCCGGAGACGACCTGGCGCACCCTCGTCGACCACCAGGTCACCGACTTCACCGCCGCCCCGACCGTGTACCGGGGACTGCGCTCCTCGCCGGTGCCCGTGCCGCAGAAGCTGCGGCTGGAACGGGCGTCCAGCGCGGGCGAGCCACTGACCCCCGAGGTCAACGAGTGGGCCGCCTCCGCGCTCGGCCTGGCCGTGCACGACCACTTCGGCCAGACCGAAGTCGGCATGCCCCTGGCCAACCACCACCATCCCGAACTCGCCCGCCCCCTCAAGACCGGCTCGATGGGCCGGCCGCTGCCCGGCTGGAGCCTCACCGTCCTGGCCGACGAGAAGGACGAGCCCGCCGGACCGGGCGTGCTCGGGCGGGTCGCGATCGACGTCGCCGAAAGCCCCCTGATGACCTTCAGCGGCTACCAGGTCCCCGGGCAGGCCGGCGCGAAATTCACCGCCGACGGCCGCTGGTACCTCACGGGCGACGCCGGGCGCATCGACGCGGACGGCGACTTCTTCTTCTCCTCCCGCGACGACGACGTCATCATCATGGCCGGCTACCGGATCGGCCCGTTCGAGATCGAGAGCGTCCTCGCCCAGCACCCCGCCGTCGCCGAGTGCAGCGTCATCGGCGCACCCGACGACGTCCGCGGCGAGGTCATCGAGGCCTACGTCGTCCCGCGTGACGGAAGCGACGCCTCGCCGGAACTGGCCACCGAACTCCAGCTGCTGGTCAAGACCCGCTACGCCGCCCACGCCTACCCGCGCACCATCCACTTCATCGACGCCCTGCCCAAAACCCCCAGCGGCAAGACCCAGCGCTACCTGCTGCGCAGCCGCCGACGCACCGAACTGGCCACCCCGGAGTCCCGTTGACCGACACCGCACCTCTCCTCGTCGAACAACGCGGCCCCGTCCGGTGGCTGTTGCTCAACCGCCCCGAGCGGCGCAACGCCCTCGACGTCACCCTCGTGGAAGCCCTGGACAAGCAGATCACCAGCGCCGAGGCCGACCCCGGCACAGCGGTCATCGCCGTGGCGGGCAACGGGCCGAGCTTCTGTGCCGGCGGGGACTTCCACCAGTTCCTTCAGCTGCACGAGCGGGGCGAGAACCCGGTCGGCTTCCTCGCCGACGTGTCGGCCTGCTTCAGCCGCATCGCGGCCAGCCCGAAGCCCTGGGTCGCCGTGCTCCACGGTCACGCCGTCGCCGGGGGCCTCGAACTCGCGCTGGCCTGCGATGTCGTCGTCGCCGCCGACACGACGCTCATCGGCGACGGCCACGTCATGCGGCGGCTGGTACCGGCCAGCGGGTCGAGCGTCCGGCTTCCCGGTGCGGTCGGACGCGGACTGTCGCGCTGGCTCCTGCTCACCGGCGAACTGCTGCCCGCGACCGCCTTCGCGCACACCGGCTGGATCCGGGCGATCGTGCCCGCAGCCGACCTAGACGCCACCGCCACCCGCATCTGCCGGCAACTGGCCGACCGAAGCAGCCCGGCCCAGCAACGGCTCAAGACGCTGCTGCACCTGATCGACGGCACCGCCCCTGAGCACGCCCTGCGCGAGGAACTGGCCACCTTCGCCGACAACTGGTCGGCGAGCTCGGTGGCCGACGCCCTGCGTGCCTTCCTCGCCCTCCGGACCACGAAAGCAGACACCAAGTGAACCGCTACCACGGACGCGTCGTCGCCATCACGGGGGCCGCACAAGGTCTCGGCCTCGCCATGGCGACCCGGTTCGCCGCCGAGGGCGCCACCGTCGCGCTGGCCGACGTCAACGAACAGGCGCTCACCGGTGCCGCCCGGACCATCGCCGACGCCCACGACGCACAACACCGTACCGACGTGGTGGACGTGACCGACTCCGCCCAGGTCAACGACTGGATCACTGGCGTCACCGCCGATCTCGGCCGCCTCGACGTGCTGGTCAACAACGCCGGCATCATCCGCGACAACCGCGTCGAGGACATCACCGACGACGACTGGCACGCGGTCATCGACGTCAGCCTCACCGGCGGCTTCCACTGTGCGCGCGCGGCGTTCGGCCCCATGAAACGCCAGGGCTACGGACGCATCGTCAGCTTCTCGTCCATGTCATGGCGCGGGAACTTCGGCCAGACCAACTACGTGGCGGCCAAGGCCGGCATCGTCGGTATGACCCGCACCCTCGCGCTGGAGGGCGCCCGCCACGGCATCACCGCCAACGCCATCGCTCCCGGCCTGATCGAGACCCCCATGCTCGCCTCCATGAACGGCCCGGCACGCGACAAACTCACGAACAAGATCCCGATGCGCCACACCGGCAGGCCCGAGGACATCGCCGAAGCCGCGGCCTTCCTCGCCGGCGAGGCGGCCGGCTACATCACCGGCATCGTCCTCGACGTGGACGGCGGCATCTCCATCGGATCCTCCATCCGATGACGCCGTTTCGAGGGTGGGCGTGCTACCGCCGTACCCGCGGCATCCCCAGACCGATCCACGAGATGATCTCCCGCTGGATCTCGTTGTTGCCCCCGCCGAAGGTGAAGATCACCGCCGAGCGGTAGCCACGCTCCAGCTCGCCGTGGAGGACCGCGCCCGCGGAGCCCTCCTTCAGCGCGCCGGCCGCCGCGACGATCTCCATGAGCCACGCGTAGGCGTCCCGGCGGGCCTCGGAGCCGTAGACCTTGACCGCGGAGGCGTCCTGCGGGGTGAGCGTGCCGTCCTCCACCGCGCCCACCATCCGCCAGTTCAGGAGCTTGAGCGCGTCGAGGCGGGTGTGGGTCTGGGCGAGACGGCGGCGCACCCACGGCAGGTCGATCACGCGGCGGCCGTCGGCGAGCTTGGTCTCCATGGCCCAGCGCTGCACGTTCTGCAGGGCGCGGATCGCCATGGTGCCGTGGGCGGCGAGGGTGACCCGCTCGTGGTTGAGCTGGTTGGTGATCAGCCGCCAGCCCTGGTTCTCCTCGCCGACCCGGTGCGAGACGGGGACGCGGACGTTCTCGTAGTAGCTGGCCGTGGTGTCGTGCGAGGCGAGGGTGTTGATGACGGTGCAGGAGTAGCCGGGGTCGGTGGTCGGCATCAGGAGCATGGTGATGCCCTTGTGCGGCGGGGCGTCCGGGTCGGTGCGCACGGCGAGCCAGACCCAGTCGGCGGTGTCGCCGTTGGTGGTCCAGATCTTGTGCCCGTTGACGACGTACTCGTCGCCGTCCCGCACCGCGCGCGTCTTCAGGGCGGCCAGGTCGGTGCCCGCGCCTGGCTCGCTGTAGCCGATCGCGAAGTCGATCTCCCCGGACAGGATGCGCGGCAGGAACCAGGACTTCTGCTCCTCGGTGCCGTACCGCATGATCGTCGGCCCGACGGTGTTGAGGGCCATCAGCGGCAGCGGTACGCCGGCCTGGGCGGCCTCGTCGAAGAAGATGAACTGTTCCATGGCGGTCAGGCCGCGGCCGCCGTATTCCTTGGGCCAGCCGACGCCGAGCCAGCCGTCCGTTCCGAGGCGCCGGATGGTGTCACGGTAGAAGCGCTTCTGGGCGTCGCGGTCGGTGAAACGGGCGTGCGCGTTGTCCGGGACGAGCTCGGCGAAGTAGGTGCGCAGTTCGGTGCGCAGCCGCTGCTGCTCGGGTGTGTGGTCGAGATGCACGGCGCCTCCAGGGCTCCCCTGAACCGGTCCTGACGGCGCACACCGTAGAACGTGTTCCAGAAATTGGGAACGGCCAGGAGGGGTCCGTCGGGCGCGGGCGGGCGTCCCGGGCGCGGAAGAGGCTTTTTCAGACGAGGGTCGCCATGAAGTCCGTGCACGCCTGGGCGCACTCACGGCACGCCTTGGCGGCGTCCTCGGCGCCGGCATGCCGGTCGAGGACCTGCGCGCACTCCAGGCAGACCGACCGGCACCATTCCAGTTGGACGCGGATACCGGCCTCGTCGAGATGGTTGTCCTCGGACAGCACACGGCAGGTGGCGTCGCACACCTCGGCGCACATGATGCCCTTGCGTCGCAGTAGTTCCTGCTCCTCGGTCCCGTCCGGATCGACCAGGCTCGCACGCAGCGCACAGGCCCGCGCGCACTCGGTGCACGCCTGGGCGCACGCGAAGCGGTCCTCCAGGAACCGGAAGAGCTCCTGCTGGGAAGTCGAAGTCGTCACACGGTGCGGGTAGCCGCCGTCCGAGCAGCCAAACCCGGTGTTCCCGGGGTTTCCTCCGTCCGGAGGACGAGCCGGTTCGCCCGGGGTGCCAGGGGTACCCGCGTGGCATGAACCAAGCCCTGAACACCGAATGGATGGACATGGCTGCGGGCCGGGGCGCCCTTGCGGCCGGAGTGATCGCGGCGGGTGTGGTGGTCGTGGCGGTGCTGATCGGCGCCTTCTGGCTGGGCGCCCGCGTCAAGCGCCGCGAGTCGCCGCCGCCCACCCCGGAGGAACAGCCGAGGATGCCGGAGGGCGGGCCGGTCCGTGAGGTCAGGGAGAACCGGGAGCCCGACGAGGTGCCCAGGAGCGACACCCGGTTGACCCCGCACGAGCTGCCGGGCCACGGCAACAGTCCGACCCGGACGGGCCCGGCAGGAGAACGGCCTCGTTGGAACGAGGGCAGCAGCGGCTCGTTCGGCAGTGGCGGGCCGGGGCGCGGCTGACCTCTACGGCCGTATCGCGCGGCCGACCTTTCCGGAAGGGGCCGCCCGGCTCACTCACTCACTCGCCGAGCCGGGCGGCCGTCTCCAGCAGCAGTGCGTGGACGAAGGCCTGCGGGAGGTTGCCGCGCAGCTGGCGCTGGGCGATGTCGAACTCCTCGGCGTACAGGCCGGACGCGCCGCAGGCGCCGCGGTTGCGTTCGAACCAGCGGAACGCCTCGGCGGTCCGGCCCTGCTGGTGTTCGGCGAGCGCCATGACGAACCCGCACAGCACGAACGCGCCCTCAGCCTCTTCCAGCGGGCGCTCGTCGTGGCGGAAGCGGTAAAGGAAGTGGTCCTCGGCCAGCTCGCGGCGGCACGCGGCGAGGGTGGCCCGGGTGCGCGGGTCGGCGGCGGCCAGGGCACCGCGCACGCCGGGCAGCAGCAGGGCGGCGTCCACCGACGGGTCGTCGGGGGTGCGCTGCCAATGGCCGTCGGGATGGAGGCAGGTCCGCTCGACGGCGTCGAGGAGGGTGTCGGCCAGGGCGGTGCAGGTGGCGGCGAGGGGACGGCGGGGCGCTGCGGCGGCCACGGCCCGTAGACCGGCGACGCAGATGAGCCTGCTGTGGGTCCAGAGCCGGTCGCTCAACTCCCAGATACCCGCGTCAGGTTGGCGCCAGCGGTCGGCGATGGCCCGCACGGCGATCTCGACGGCCTTCCAGTGGCCCTCGTCGAGACGCCCGTGGCGTTCGGCGGCGGCGAGCAGCAGCAGGGCCTCGCCGAAGCAGTCGAGCTGGAACTGCTCACCGACCTGGTTGCCGACGCGGTCGAAGCCGCCGGGATAGCCGGGCAGGTCGAGTTCGCGCTGGGCGGGGACCGGGTCGCCGTGCACGGTGTAGGCGGGCACGAGGCGGGAGCCGTCCGCGTGCAGGCGTGCGGTGACGAAGCCGACGGCGGCGTCGAGGAGGTCGTGGGCTCCTACGGCGGCAGCGGCCTGTCCGGCGTAGCTCTCGTCGCGGATCCACACGTACCGGTAGTCGTAGTTGCGCCCCTCCTCGGCGCGCTCCGGCAGGCTGGTCGTCGCCGCCGCGACCATGCCCCCGCCCTGCGTGGTGAGGCCGCGCAGGACGGCGTACGCCCGCCGCGCGTCGCGGGGTGCGACGGTGTCGTCGAGCGCGGGGACCGTCTCGTGCCAGGCCGCTTCGGTCGCCGCCCAGGCCTGCTCCGGCTTCGGAAGGTCGGCCGGCGGTGGCGATACGGCGCACTCCAGGACCAGTTCGTGCCGCTCGCCGGGCTCCAGCTCGAGGTCGGCCGTGAGGCCTCGCTCCCCGGCGACGGCCTGTGGGGCGCCCTGCCAGCGCAATCGGTGGCTGCCGGTGCGCAGCTCCCACACTCCGTCGCCGCTGCGGCGGGCGGACTCGACCGCTGTTGTGCCGTATCCGCTGTGCGGGTCGAGGACCACGGAGAGGCGGGCCGGCCCGTCGACCGCGCGCAGCTGCCGCAGCAGGACGAGCCGGTCCGGGTCGCCGGGGAAGGCCAGCGCCTCACGGCATTCGACGATGCCCTCGTCGGTGACCCAGCGGCTGCGCCAGATGAGCGTGCCCTCTTCGTAGTAGCCACCGAAGAACGTACCGGCCGGTGGGAGTGACGGCGTACACGCCCCGCCCCCGACCAGGTCGCTGAAGACGGCCTCGTCCTGCCAGGTCGGCGCACACAGCCACCCGATGGCGCCGTCGGGCCCGATGACCGCCCCGCGCTCTCCGTCGGCCGGCAGCGCGTAGTCGTGCAGCGCATGGGGCGGGAAGCGGGTGCTCATGGGCTACGGGTACCCAAGGGGTGGGGCGGTCAACGGTGGTGGCGGAGGGCGGAGTGGGTCGTGGGGCCGGCCCCCACGACCCACCCCGGCTGTCACACCTCGACCACCTTGACGGACGCCGCACCTGCCGCCTCACCCGACGCGGCGACCTGCGTGTGCCCTGCCCCCGCGCTCCGGGGCCGGCGCAGCAGAACGACGGCCACCAGCGCGGCCAGCAGCGTGAGCGACCCCGCGACCGTCAGGCACAGCCGCAGCCCGTCCAGGAAGGCCTCCCCCAGGGCGCCCATGACACGCCCCGTGTCCGCGCCGAGGTCGAGCCCGGCCACCGCGCCCAATCCCCCTTGGTCGGCCGCGGTCGCGATCCGCTGCCCCGCCGCCCCGGTCATCCCGGCGTCGGCGAGGTGGGCCGGGAAGCTGTCGAGCGCCCGAGTGGTCAGCAGCGCCCCGAGGACGGCGGGGCCGAGCGCGCCGCCGAGCTGGCGGAAGGCGTTGTTGCCCGCCGCGGCCATACCCGCCAGGTGGTGCGGCACGGAGGCCACGGCCGTCGCGGTCATCGGCGTCATGACGGCACCCATTCCCAGCCCCAGCGGCGCCAGCCGCCAGGCCAGGGAGACGAAAGAGGTGTCCGCGCCGGCACCGGTCAGCGAGAACAGCGAGGCGGAGACGACGACCAGACCGCCCGTGATCAGCACACGTGCGGAGACCCGGTGCATGAGGCGCCCGACGGGCCCGCCGACCAGGATGGCGCAGGCGGTCACCACCAGCATCCGCCAGCCCGCCTGCAGGGTGTCGAGTTGCTGCACCATCCCGAAGTACAGGCTGAGCAGGAAGAAGAAGCCGATCAGCGCGAGAAAGGCGATCATCGCGACGAGCGTGGTGGCGGTGAAGGCCGGGCTGCGGAACAGCGCGAGGTCGAGCATCGGACTGTCGCTGCGCCGCTCGGCGAACACGAACGCGACACCGGCCACGACGGTCACCGCGAGCGCCGTCAGCACCTGCGGGGCGGTGAAGGAGTCGGCGCCGCCCTCGATGACGCCGTAGACCAGGGCGGTGACCGCCACCGTGGCGGAGATCTGGCCGGGCCAGTCCAGCCGCCGCTCGTAGGGCGCGCGCGAGTCGGTCAGCAGCCGTGCCGCGAAGACGGTCGCGAGCAGCGAGACGGGGATCGCCAGCAGGTAGATCCAGCGCCAGGCGACGTGGTCGAGGATCACCCCGGCGACGATCGGTCCGACGGCCAGCGCCGCCATGAGCGAGGTGGCCCACAGGCCGATGAACTTTCCGCGCTCCCGGTGGTCGGGCACCGCGTGACTGATCAGCGCCAGCGTGGTGGGCAGCAGCGTGGCCGCGCCGAGTCCGGCGAGGGCCTGCCCGATCCACAACACCTGCACCGACTGGGCGCAGAGAGCCAGGGCGGCACCGGCCGCGGAGAACAGCAGCCCGGCCTGGAACACCTTCTTGCGCCCGTGGACGTCACCGACGACCCCTGCTGTCAGGATGAACGCGGCCATGGGCAGGACGAACGCGTCCTGGACCCACGACAGTTGGGCGGTCGTCGCGCCGAGCGCCGACTGGATGGCGGGCAGGCTCACGGCGACCGTGGTGACCGGCAGATAGGCGACGAAGGCGCCGAGGCAGGCCATGACGAGCGTGGCCGCCCGCCGGTCCGCCGACCCGTTTGCCGGAGTCGTGACATTCACGGGGAACTCTCCTCTACGGCGACGCGCGCCGCGGTCGTTCAGTGATGGGCTGGCGCCAGCATCAGTGACAGCGAGCCGGATCCCCAACGCCACAGCCATAAGCGAAGACAAACATCCACCCACACCCCTCGTGGTGCCAGACTTCCCTCATGCCCGACGAGATCGACAGAAAAATCCTCCGCGCCCTGCGGTACTCCCCCCGCGCCTCCTTCCGGCTCATCGGCGAGGTCGCCGGAGTCTCGGAGCAGACCGCCGCCCGCCGCTACCAGGCCCTGCGGCGCGAGGGCTTGATGCGGGTGGTCGGCCTGATCAACCCGGAGGCGCACGGCCAGGCCCGCTGGATCACCCGCATCCGCTGCCGTCCCGACCGTGTCACCCCGCTCGCGGACGCCCTCACCCGCCGGCCCGACATCGCCTACGTCGGTCTCGCCTCGGGTGGCTCCGAGATCATCTGCATGATCCACTCACCGGTGGACGCTCCTCGCGACGACATCCTGCTCCGGCAGTTGCCCAAGGCAGCCTCTGTGCTGGACGTCAGCATCGACCTGCTGATCCACCCCTTCGGCATGGCCGGCACCTCCGAATGGTCCGGATACGGCGGCCATCTCAGCCCCGACGAGGTGGCCCGGCTCACCGCCGACCGGCCGCCCGCGCCCACCGCCGGCACCCTCCAGCCACCCACCGCCGAGGACACCCCGCTCCTCGAAGCCCTCGCCGAGGACGGCCGTACCACCCACACCCGGCTCGCCGAACTCACCGGGTGGTCGAAGGCGCGCGTCGCCCGCCGGCTCGACGCCCTGGAGTCCTCGGGTGCCCTCTCCTACGAGGTCGACCTGCTCCCCGAGCGTCTGGGCCACCACCTCAACGCCACTCTCTGGTTGCGGGTGGCCCCCGCCCATCTCCATCGTGTCGGCGAGGAGTTGGCCGGACACGACGAGGTGGCCTTCGCCGGCGCCATGAGCGGCGACCACAACATCATGGTCGTCGCCAACTGCCGTGACGCGGAGGACTTCTACCGCTACCTCACGACACGCGTGGCGGCCGTCCCCGGCATCGACGCCTACAGCGTCAGCATCCGCGTCCGCCGCCTCAAACAGGCCGCGTCCGTCATCGCCCACGGCAGGCTGGTCCCTCCGGGCCCGGCGTGAAGACACGCCGAAGGTCAGCGCGCCAACTGCTCTTCGGATCGCAGGCGTTGACCCGCCCCTGGAGCAACAGCAGAATGAGCCCGCCACTTTGAGAGCGCTCTCACGACTCGCTCGCACCTCCCGAGGAGACCCATGACCGGCCGCCCCCGCCCACCCCTCAGCCGCCGTACGCTCATCGGGACAGGTCTCGGTGTCGCGGTCCTCACCGCGGCCGGCACCGGCACGGCCCGCGCCGCGCAACCCGCCTCCGCGGCCCCCGCGCCACGGCGTGCGCAGGCCTTCCTCGCCGCCGCCATGGACGCCTACCCGGACCACGGCACGATCCGGCTCACCCAGAGCTACACCGACCAGGCGGGACTGTTCAGCACGGCGTTCACGTACGACAACGCCCTCGCGATCCTGGCCCATCTCGCCTGCCCCGCGGGCGAGTCGCGGGCCGTGGCGCTCGGTGACGCGCTGCTGTACGCCCAGGCCCACGACCCCGTGTACGACGACGGGCGACTGCGGCAGGCGTACAACGTCGGGCCGTACACCTTCTACGACGGCTCCCCGCAGCCGGACGGGTTCGTCAAAGCGGACGGCACGGCCAACGTCGGTACGCAGTTCGGCTTCACCGGGACCGCCGTGGGCGACATGGCGTGGGCCGGTATCGCGCTCAGCGCGCTCGCCGGGCGGACCGGTGAGCGGCGCTTCCTCACCGGCGCGGTGCGGATCGGTGAGTGGATCGAGCGGGTGGGGCGGACCGACGAGCCGCTGGGCGGCTACAAGTTCGGGGTCGACGGGGCGAACCAGAAACTGCCGTTCAGCTCGACCGAGCACAACACCGACCTGGTCGGCCTGTTCGGGCGGCTCGCCCGGCTGACCGGGGACAAGGTCTGGCGGGAGCGCCGTGCGCGGGCCAGAGCGTTCGTCGAGAAGATGTGGGAGCCGTCGGAGGGCTTCTTCTACACGGGCAGCAACGACGGTGTGACGATCAACAAGTCCCCGATCCCGGAGGACACCCAGACCTGGACCCACCTCGCTTTCGCCTCTCCGGCCCACTCCCGCTCCCTCGACTGGGCGGCGACCGAGCTCGCCGTGCTGGATACGGCCGACCGCGCCAACAGCACGGTCCCCTCTGGTCAGTCCTACGAGGGCGTCACCTTCAGCTCCGCGAGCCTGCTGGCGAACGAGAGTGCCCCCATCGCCGACGGCCAGCCCAGGCCGGACCGCAACGGCGTCTGGTTCGAGGGCACCGCCCACCTCGCGCTCGCCCTGCGCCACCGGTGCCACTCCGGCGACGAGAAGCGCGCCCGCCGCCTGCTCGGCTCGATCGAGCGCGCCCAGGACCTCCTCGGCGACGCCCAGACCGTCGGCGGCACGGCTCTCCCCGCCCGTTCCGGGGTCGTCTCGGCGAGCAGCCCTCTCGACACCGGTTTCGGGTTCGGCTACTACCCCTACCGGCACACCGGCGCCACCGCCTGGTACCTCCTGGCCGCGGCGCGCGCCAATCCGCTGCGGGCCTGAATCCCCGCTCGGTCACCACGGGTTCGGCCGGCGGCGCGCGTCCTTGAGTCCGGCGTCGCGCCGCTTGAACTCGCGCTGTCGGCGATCTTTGCTGCCCCATTGCTCTGACATGACCGGATAACTGCTGATCCATGACCGGACAGCGGCATACCCGCACGCATGATGGTCGGCGTAGGTAAGGCGTGCCTTCGCTAACCAGCGACGACGGCGGCCGAGGTCAACTGTCAGGAAGGGTCGCCGCAGCCATGTGGGACGACGCGTTTCCGAGCTTCCTCATCGGGCTGAGGGAGGGTCTCGAGGCCGGGCTCATCGTCTCCGTTCTCATCGCCACGTTGGTGCGGTCCGGTGCCCGGTCCCGGCTGCCGCAGGTATGGACAGGCGTCCTGGCCGCGATCTCGCTCGCGCTGAGTTTCGGCGCGGTGCTGACCTTCACCGCCGCGTCCCTGTCCGCGACCGCCCAGGAGGCGTTCGGCGGCGCGCTGAGCGTGGTGGCCGTCGGATTCGTCACCGCGATGGTGTTCTGGATGCGCCGCTCGGCGCGCACCTTCTCCCGCGAGATCCGGGAGAAGGTCACCGGAGCGCTGGGCATGGGCGCGGGCATGCTGATCGTCACCTCGTTCCTGGCGGTGGGCCGCGAGGGCCTGGAGACCGCGCTGTTCCTGTGGACGACGGCCCGCGCGGCCGGCGAGTCCGCGGGCCCGCTGACCGGTGCCGGGATCGGCCTGATCCTCGCGGCGGGCCTGTGCTGGGGGCTGTACCGCCGCGTCCTGCACATCAACCTGACGAAGTTCTTCACCGCCACCGGCGCCGTCCTCATCGTGATCGCGGCCGGCGTACTCGGATACGGGCTGCGCGACCTCCAGGAGGGCAAGGTGCTGCCCGGCGGGACGTCGTACGCCGTCGATCTCGGCGGCAGCGTGGACGCGGGGGCCTGGTACAGCACCCTCGTGCAGGGCGTCTTCAACCTGACGCCGACCATGACCTGGCTGCAGGTGACCGGGTACGCCGGCTATCTCGCGGTCGTGATGACGCTCTTCCTGCGCGGCGCCTCGACCCGGACGGCGGAGCCCACCCCGAAGGCTCGGAAGACGAGGCCCGCCGGTCCGGCGCCCGCCCGCCGCCGCCCCGCCTGGGTGGCCCCCGTCGCGGTCGTCGCCGCACCCGCCGTACTGGCGGGAGCAGCCGTCGCCCTCGGTGGCTCCCGGCCCGCCGGCGCCCAGACCGTGGCCGTGTCGGCGACGGACTGCGGCAAGGGCTTCACCGCGCCGAAACCCGGGCGGCGGACCTTCCAGATGCGCAACACCGGTGACAAGACCTCCGAGGTGTACCTCATCGACCCGGGCACCGGCGCGGTCTACGGCGAGGTCGAGGGCCTCGCTCCCGGCACCACCCGTGACCTGGTGGCTACCGTCGCGGGCGGCACGTACGCCTGGCGCTGTGTCCCCAGTAGCGGCAAGGCGGTCACCTCCCGCGCGGTCCGGGTCACGGGTGGCGGTGGGACCACCGCGGTCGTGCCCGTCTCCGCACACGACCTCGCCGCGCCGCTCACGTCGTACAAGGCATACGTCGATCGGGGCCTGGCCACCCTGGTCGCCCGAACCCGCCGGCTCAGCTACGACATCGCGGCCGGCCATCTCCGTGCGGCCCGCACCGACTGGCTGACCGCGCAGCGCACCTACGCCTCGCTCGGCGCCGCCTACGGCACGTTCCAGGACTACGACCAGAAGATCGACGGACGGCCCGACGGCCTTCCCGGCGGAGTGCGCGACAAGGACTTCACCGGCTTCCACCGGATCGAGTACGGCCTGTGGCACGGTCAGACCGCGAGCGAGCTGACCGCGCCCGCACAGCAACTCGCCGTCGACGCCGCCGGATTGCGCAAAGCCTTCCCCACCCAGGACTTCGACCCCGGCGACCTGCCCCTGCGCGCCCACGAGATCCTGGAGAACACCCTCCAGTTCGAACTCACCGGCGACGCCGACCAGGGCAGCGGCACCGAACTCGCCACCGCCGACGCCAACCTCACCGGCACCCGCGAACTCCTCACCGTCCTGCGGCCGTTGCTGACCACCCGGGCTCCGCACCTGCTCCCCACCGTCGACGCGGACCTCGCCCGGCTGCAGAGGCTCCTCGACTCCGCGCGCCACGGCGGGAGTTGGACCCCGGTCGACCGTCTCGACGCGACCGCGCGAGCGCGGCTGAACGGGGCCACAGGGCAGCTCCTGGAGGACCTCTCGCCGGTGCCGGACCTGCTGGAGATCAGGAAGTCCGCGTGAAGACCCACGACCACGAACGCCCCGAAGGGAACCACCCCATGCCGTCCACCGAAGCATCAGGCTGTCCCTCGGGTGCCGGCCGCCGCTCCTTCGTGAGGACGGCCCTCGGTGCCTCGGCCGCGGGCGCGGCACTGGCCGGCGGCGGCTTCGCCCTGAGCGCGAGCGGCGGCACGGCCGAGGCACAGGCCGCGGACACCCCCGGCACCGCGAAAGTGCCCTTCCACGGCGCCCACCAGGCGGGCATCCTCACCCCGGCACCGGCCGCGGCCAGCTTCGCCTCCTTCGACGTCATCACCGACGACCGCGCACAACTGGCCGACCTGCTGAAGACGTTGACGACGCGCGCCCGCTTCCTCACCTCCGGCGGCACCCCCGCCGACCTCGGCGTCGGCGCCCCGCCCTCCGACAACGGCATCCTCGGCCCGGACGTCCCCGCCGACGCCCTCACCGTCACCGTGGGTGTCGGAGCCTCGCTCTTCGACGACCGCTACGGCCTCGCGAAGGCGAAGCCGCTCCGGCTCACCCCGATGCGGACCTTCCCCAACGACAACCTGGACCCGGCCGCCTGCCACGGCGACCTGTCCCTGCAACTCTGCGCCGCCCGCCAGGACACGGTGCTGCACGCGCTGCGCGACATCGCCAAGCACACCCGTGGCGCGATGCAGATCAAGTGGCGCGTCGACGGCTTCCAGAACGTCCCCCGCCCCAGCGGCGCCCAGCGCAACCTCCTCGGCTTCAAGGACGGCATCGCCAACCCGGAGGTGACCTCGGCCCGTGAGATGAACCGGCTCGTGTGGGTCGGGGCCGGGCAGGGCGAGCCGGCCTGGGCGACCGGCGGCTCCTACCAGGTCATCCGTGTCATCCGGATGCTCGTCGAGTTCTGGGACCGGGTCTCGCTGTCCGAGCAGGAGCTGATGTTCGGCCGCCGCAAGGACACCGGCGCCCCGCTCGACGGATCCAAGGAGACCGACGTCCCGCGCTATGCCAACGATCCGCACGGCACCGCGATCCCCCTGGACGCCCACATCCGCCTCGCCAACCCGCGCACCAGCAGGACCGACAACTCCCGCATCCTGCGCCGGGGTTACAACTACGACCGCGGGATCGACGACGTCGGCAACCTGGACATGGGCCTGGTGTTCTGCTCCTACCAGCAGGACGTACAGCGCCAGTTCGAGGCCACCCAGACCCGTCTGATCGACGAACCCCTCGTCGACTACATCTCCCCGACCGGCGGCGGCTACTTCTTCGCCCTGCCCGGTGTCCGCGACTCCACCGACTGGCTGGGCCGGGAACTGCTCACGCCGTGAGGTGCCGCTCGGCCGGGCGCATGCGGAGACGGCATCGTGCCGCGAGAATCGAGGGGGAGGGCCCGGGGGTACGACTGGGCGGGGGTTACTGGCCACACTGGTTCTGAACTGTTAGAACGCAGACGACGAGCCCATCTGCCATCCTGACCCGGAGGAACTCATGAAGATGCTGATCAACGTCCCGGAAACCGTGGTCGCGGACGCCCTGCGCGGTATGGCGGCCGCCCATCCCGAGTTGACCGTGGATGTCGAGAACCGTGTGATCGTACGGCGGGACGCTCCCGTCGCCGGGCAGGTCGCCCTGATCTCCGGTGGCGGCTCGGGGCACGAGCCGCTGCACGGCGGTTTTGTCGGACCCGGCATGCTGTCCGCGGCCTGCCCGGGCGAGGTGTTCACGTCCCCGGTCCCGGACCAGATGGTGCGGGCGGCGGCCGCCGTGGACAGCGGGGCCGGTGTGCTGTTCATCGTGAAGAACTACACGGGGGACGTGCTGAACTTCGACATGGCGGCCGAACTCGCCGAGGACGAGGGCATTCAGGTGGCGAAGGTCCTGGTCAACGATGATGTGGCGGTCACCGACAGCCTCTACACGGCCGGTCGGCGGGGCACCGGCGCCACGCTGTTCGTGGAGAAGATCGCGGGCGCCGCGGCAGCGGAGGGACAGCCATTGGAGCGGGTGCAGGCGATCGCCCAGCAGGTCAACGAGAACTCCCGGAGTTTCGGCGTCGCGCTGAGCGCCTGCGCCACGCCCGCCAAGGGCAGCCCCACCTTCGATCTGCCGGCCGGCGAGCTGGAGCTGGGGGTCGGCATCCACGGCGAGCCCGGCCGGGAGCGGCGGGCGATGATGACCTCGCGGGAGATCGCCGACTTCTCGGTGCACGCGATCCTGGACGACATGAGCCCGCGCAATCCCGTCCTCGTCCTGGTCAACGGCATGGGAGCCACCCCGCTCCTGGAGCTGTACGGCTTCAACGCCGAGGTGCAGCGGGTGCTCGCCGACCGTGGGGTCGCCGTCGCCCGCACCCTGGTCGGCAACTACGTCACCTCGCTCGACATGGCCGGTGCCTCGGTCACCCTGTGCCAGGTGGACGAGGAGCTGCTGCGGCTGTGGGACGCGCCGGTCAAGACACCGGGGCTGCGCTGGGGAGTGTGAGCAAGCGATCACAAACCGACCACGCAAGGAGATCCAGTGCTCGACGCCGACTTCTTCCGCCGTTGGATGACGGTGACCGCCACCTCCGTCGAACGCGAGGCGGAACACCTCACCGCCCTCGACTCCCCCATCGGGGACGCCGACCACGGCAGCAACCTTCTGCGCGGGTTCACCGCGGTGGCCGCGACCCTGGACAAGGAGGCCCCGGACACCCCGGGGGCGGTCCTCACCCTCGCCGGACGGCAGCTCATCTCGACGGTCGGTGGCGCTTCGGGACCGCTGTACGGGACCCTGCTGCGACGGACCGGCAAGGCACTCGGCGACGCCGGCGAGGTCGGTGAGGAACAGCTCGCCGAGGCGCTGCGGGCGGGGGTGGAGGCGGTCATGACACTGGGCGGGGCCGCGCCGGGCGACAAGACCATGATCGACACGCTGGTGCCGGCCGTCGACGCGCTCGGTACCGGCTTCGCCGCGGCCCGGACGGCCGCCGAGCAGGGAGCCCTGGCCACCACGCCGTTGCAGGCCCGAAAGGGGAGGGCGAGTTATCTGGGCGAGCGCAGCATCGGACACCAGGATCCGGGCGCGACCTCGGCCGCCCTCTTGATCGCCGCGCTCGCGGAGGCCGCAGGTGAGTGATGGAAAGCTGGTCGGAATCGTGCTGGTGTCGCACAGCGCGGAGGTCGCCGCGTCCGTCGCGGAGCTGGCGAAGGGGCTCGCGGGCGGTGGCGCGGAGGTGCCCGTTGCCGCGGCCGGGGGCACCGAGGGCGGCGGGCTCGGTACGAGTGCGGAGCTGATCGCCGGCGCCGCCGCGGCCGTGGACCGGGGAGCCGGGATCGCCGTTCTGGCCGACCTCGGCAGCGCGGTGCTCACGGTCAAGGCGCTGCTGGCGGAGGGCGACGAGCTCCCGGACGGCACCCACCTGGTGGACGCTCCGTTCGTCGAGGGGGCGGTGGCCGCGGTCGTCACGGCGGCGACGGGAGCGGACCTCGCGGCGGTGGAGGCGGCCGCCGCGGAGGCGTACAGCTACCGGAAGGTGTGACAGCCCCTGTCCGACCCCTCCCGCCGCGACGGCGAGGGCCGAGCGCAGGGTCTCCACCAGCTCGGTCTCCGCCGTCGCACGCTCGGTGCCCGTGTCGGCGGGGAGTCGGGCGCGGTCGGCCAGGGCGCGGGTCGCACCGAGCCGGGCCTGCGCGTCGTCTGGCTGGTGAGGCGCACCAGGTCGCCCGCTCTCTCCTTGCTGGGAAAGTAACGTGATCACGCGTCCGTGCACCAGTCGTAGGGTGGCGACAGCGCAGGGCGGAGCGCCCGTGCGGGACCGGGCACTGACCGACGGGAGCACCCCATGGGCGGGGAATTCGAGGGACGCGGCGTCATCGTCACCGGAGCGGGTTCGGGCATCGGGCGCGCGACAGCCCTGGCCTTCGCCGCACGGGGCGCCCGGGTCCTGGTCGCGGACCTCAACGCCGTGGCCGCGGAGACGGTCGTCAAGGAGATCGGCGAGGCGGGCGGCACCGCGGTCGCCGTCACGGGCGACCTCAGCGAGCAGACCGTGGTGGACCAGGTGACGCGAACCGCCGTGGAGCGGTTCGGCGGCGTGGACGTCCTGGTGAACAACGCCGGGATCATGGACCGGATGTCGGCGCTCGCGGATGTGAGCGACGCGGAGTGGGAGCGGGTCATCCGGGTCAACCTGACCGCGCCCTTCCTGCTCACCCGGGCCGTGCTCCCGCACATGCTGGCGGCGGGCAGGGGCGCGATCGTGAACACCGCCTCCGAGGCGGGCCTGCGCGGCAGCACGGCGGGCGCCGCCTACACCGCCTCGAAGCACGGCGTGGTGGGTCTGACGAAGAACCTCGCGGTGATGTACCGCAAGCAGGGGATCCGTGCGAACGCCATCGCACCGGGCGGTACCGCGACCTCCATCGTCGTGGACGCCGACCAGGAGGCCCACGGCCCGGCGGCGCTCGGCCCGCACTTCGTCAATGCCGGCCGCTTGGCCGAGCCCGAGGAGCAGGCCGCCGCGATCGTGTTCCTCGCCTCGGACGCGGCGAGCAACATCAACGGCGTGGTCCTGCCCGTGGACGACGGCTGGTCGGCGGTCTGACGGATTCGACGCGCGTCATTTCGCCCCTACGAACAGTCTCGCCAGCCGCTCCCCCGTCGCGACGGCGGCGGCATGATCCTCGATCGGCTTCACCTGCGCGTCCTTGAAGACGATGTAGGTGACGCCGGAGGGCGCTCCGCCGCCGTGCGGATCGGCACGGATCCCGAGGGCCTTCGCGGTGGCGTAGGACGCCTCGCCGATGATGTGGTCCGGGCCCACGTCCCCGACGACGGCGTACTGCACCCGGTCCCCGTACACGACGGCCGCGACCGCGCCGCCGCGCACCCCGTGCTCGCGGTAGTCCCAGATCCCGCTCGCGGCCGGCACCACGATGTACGGCAGGGTTTCGGCGCTCAGGTAGCGGCCGTCGGACTGCTGATAGGCGGTGGCGTCGGAGAACTGCGGGTCGGTGCGACGGTTGCAGTGGCTGCCGGGCCGGCCGTCGCAGTCGATGTCCATGTCGGCCTTCCAGAAGACGGCCTGACGGGTGCCGCAGACCGGGATGGTCGCGGCCGAGCCGTCGTCACTGCGGTAGCGGCCGCGTGAGACGGGGGCGCACTCCCGCACCCTGGCCAGCAGGTCGGCGGCCTCGACGCTACCCTCGCGCCGCACCGCCGGCTCCGTCCGGACGGCGGCGAACTCCGTGGTGGGGGACGTCGTCGGGGCGAGCAGAGCGGCACTTGCCGCGGCCAGCGTCAGCGACTGGACACGCACGATAAGGGACCCTCTCCTTGGAGGCATCGACGAGCACTCCGCCCAATCTGATGCCGTCTCAGCGATGCGGCCACCGTAGGGGTCCGGACGGGGCAGGACCGGGAGCCCGAGCTCTCGACGAACCCGGGCCTCCCGGCCACCCGCACCGGCGCGGGGACAGCGACGACAGCAGCCCGCGCCACCAGCGCGAACTCCCCTTTACTCATGGAGAGTTCGGCCGTGAAGACCCTCAGCATACGTAACCCTGCCGAGCCCGGCCCGCAGAGTCCGCCCTCTTGATACGAACACACCGCGGCGCCATATTGGTCCGGACCATTGCAGTGATGCCCTCACCGGGGAGACAGCGACATGCCCGTTCTCCTACGACGTTCCGCGCTGCTCTGCGCACTGCTCGCGCTGCTCACCTCCTGCGCCTGGGGCGGGGCCGACAACGACAGCGGCCGGCTGCCCGCCGCGCCCGTGGGTGTCACCGCCGCCGCGGGCAGCGCGACCAGCGTGCACGTGATGTGGAACGCCGTGTCCTCCGTGGCGGGCATCGAAGGCTACGAGGTATATCGCGGCCCCACGAGGGTCGAGGATGTGCCGGGTTCACAGCACATGGTGGATGTCACCAGGCTCAGGCCCGCCACCCCGTATGTCTTCAGCGTGCGGGCCCGCGACACGGAGGGGCGGCTCGGCCCACCCAGCCGGGAGGTGCGGGCGACGACTCCGGCGGCCGCGGCGGCGGACCGTTCGGCCCCGACACGCCCGGGCGGGCTGCGGGGCCGGACGGCGGGCAGCCGTGCCGTCCAGGTGACGTGGGCCGCCTCGGCGGACGACCGGGACGTGGTGTCGTACGACATCTATCAGGGCGATACGAAGATCCACAGTGTGGGCGGGAACCAGACGGCGGCCGTGGTCACCGGGCTGCGTCCAGGCACCCGCTACTCCTTCACCGTCCGGGCCCGGGACGCCGCCGACAACCTCTCGCCGGCCGGGGACAGCGTCCGTCTGACCACGCCGGGCAGCGACGACGGCCGGGGCACCGCGCCGACGGACGTCCGTGCGACCACGCGGCGGGAGGCCGACGGCGCGTACTACCTCGACCTGGCCTGGGTGCCGCCCGAGACCGACGGTGTCGTCACGGAGTACCAGGTCCACCTCGACGGCAGGGCGGCCACCTCGCTCGTGTTCGGCGGGACGCCGCCGCGCGGCAGGGCGACGTACAGCTTCTACCTGGGACGCGAGGCCGGGGAGAGCCACCGGGTGCGGATCCGGGCGCGGCTGCCCGACGGCACCTGGGGCGGGCTGTCGACGGAAAGGACGGTGACGACGGGCACCGCCACGGACCGGTGACGGCTCCTCACGCCTGCGCCGGACGAGGGAACCCGTCACCTGCCCGGCGGCGCACCGCATGCGGGCCGGCCCGTCTGCACGTTGGCTCTCCCTGAGGCAGCACGGCCCTTCCCCCACCTCGGCGGCGCCACGGATGTACCGCCAACCGTGCCGCCGGAGGGCAGTCCATGCGCACTACTCAGCTACTTCTCCGCTCCGGCCTGACCGTCGCGGCCGTCGCCGCGCTGCCGCTCGCCCTGACCGCCGGGCCGGCCGCCGCCGCGCCGGGCATCTCCGTGAGCACCTCCGGATCCACGGTCTCCGTCACGACCACGGCATGCTCCCGCACCGCGCCCACCGGCGGCTGGGGCACCGCCTCGCTGCTCACCAGCAGCCAGGCGAGCTTCAGCCAGGGCCGCCAGGTGGCCCTGTCGGGAACCACTTCGCTGCAGTCCGCGGCCTGGTCGAGCGTGAGCCCCGGGACGTACACCGTCATCGTGAGGTGCGCCTTCAACAACAGCACCGCGGGCACCCAGTCGATCATCGTCTCGGGGGCCGCGACGCCCACGATCTCGGCGACGGCCACGGCCTCCCCGTCCCGCGGGGTCATGGGCGGTCTGGGCGGCGCCACCAAGGACTACGGCACCCTGACGCTGGCAGTCGGCGGCGGCCTGGTGGCGGTCGGCGGGGTGGCCACGGTCTGGTTCCTGCGTCGCCGGTCGCGGCCGTACCGCCTCTGAGAGCGGGGCCGTACGCCCCTGGAAACCTTCAGCTGTCCGGGAGTCCGGCGAACTCCTCCAGTGCCTCGGTGAGCCACTGCGTCCAGAAGGTCTCCAGCTCGATGCCCGCGCGCAGGACCAGGTGCTGAAGCCTGGCCTGCGCGCTGTCGTTCCCGAGCGGGAAGTCGCGCTTCTCGATCTCCTCGTACTCGGCCAACTGGCGCCGGTGCAGGTCGAGATGGCGTCGCAGGTCGGCTTCGAGGCCCTCCGTGCCGACGACGGCAGCCGCGCGCAGCCGCAGCAGCAGCGTGTCCCGGTGCGGCTTGGGGTCCTGCGCCGCGGCCGTCCAGCGTTCGAGTTCGGCGCGGCCCGCGGGCAGGACCTCGTAGCTCTTCTTCTGCCCGCGGGTCGGCTGGGCCGCGGGCAGGGCCCGGATCAGGCCCTCGGCCTCCAGTTTTCCCAGCTCGCGATAGATCTGCTGATGCGAGGCCGACCAGAAGTAGCCGATCGACCTGTCGAACCGACGGGTCAGGTCCAGCCCCGCCGACGGCCTTTCGAGCAGAGCGGTGAGGATCGCGTGCGGGAGTGACATGGAGTCATCCTAGGGACGCCCCCTAGAGGGCGGCCGCGACCTCGGTGCCCTGCTTGATCGCCCGCTTGGCGTCCAGCTCGGCGGCCACGTCGGCCCCGCCGATCAGGTGCGCGCTGCGGCCCGCGGCGACGAGCTCCTCGTACAGGTCCCGGCGCGGATCCTGCCCGGTGCACAGCACGACGGTGTCGACCTCCAGGACCGTGCTCTCCTCGCCGACGGTGACATGCAGTCCGGCGTCGTCGATACGGTCGTAGCGCACACCCGGGACCATGGTGACGCCCCGGTGCTTGAGCTCGGTGCGGTGGATCCAGCCGGTGGTCTTGCCGAGCCCGGCGCCGACCTTGCTGGTCTTGCGCTGGAGGAGGTGCACGGTGCGCGGCGGGGCAGGGCGTTCGGGGGCCGCGAGTCCGCCGGGTGCCGTGTAGTCCATGTCGACGCCCCACTGGCGGAAGTACGTCTCTGGGTTCTCGTGCGCCTTGTCGCCGCCGTCGGTGAGGAACTCGGCGACGTCGAAGCCGATGCCCCCGGCGCCGAGGATCGCCACCCGGTCGCCGACGGGGGCGCCGTCGCGCAGGACATCGAGGTAGCCGACCACACTGGGGTGGTCGACGCCCGGGATGTCGGGGGTGCGCGGGGTGACGCCGGTGGCGACGACGACCTCGTCGTAGGCGGACAAGTCCCCCGCGTCCACGGGTGTGTTCAGCCGTACGTCCACGCCGTGGGCGTCGAGCTGGTGGCGGAAGTAGCGGATCGTCTCGTCGAACTCCTGCTTGCCGGGGACCCGGCGGGCCACGTTGAGCTGGCCGCCGATCTCGCTCGCGGCGTCGAACAGCGTGACGTCATGGCCGCGTTCGGCGGCGGAGACCGCGCAGGCGAGTCCCGCCGGGCCGGCTCCGACGACCGCCACGCGTTTGCGCAGCCGGGTCGGGGACAGCACCAGCTCGGTCTCGTGGCAGGCGCGCGGGTTGACCAGGCAGGAGGTGATCTTCCCGCTGAAGGTGTGGTCGAGACAGGCCTGGTTGCAGCCGATACAGGTGTTGATGGCCTCGGGACGGCCCTCGGCCGCCTTGTTCACGAACTCCGGGTCGGCGAGCATCGGGCGGGCCATCGACACCATGTCCGCGTACCCGTCGGCGAGCAACTCCTCGGCCAGTTCGGGGGTGTTGATGCGGTTGGTGGTCACGAGCGGGATCGACACCTCGCCCATGAGCCGCTTCGTCACCCAGGTGTAGGCACCGCGCGGCACCGAGGTCGCGATGGTGGGGATGCGGGCCTCGTGCCAGCCGATGCCGGTGTTGATGATCGTGGCGCCGGCGGCCTCGACGGCCTTGGCGAGCGTGATCACCTCGTCCAGCGTCGAGCCGCCCGGGACGAGGTCCAGCATGGACAGCCGGTAGACGATGATGAAGTCCTCGCCCACTGCCTCGCGCACCCGCCGCACGATCTCCACGGGGAAGCGCATGCGGTTCTCGTACGACCCGCCCCAGCGGTCGGTGCGGTGGTTGGTCTGCGCGGCGATGAACTCGTTGATGAGGTAGCCCTCGGAGCCCATGATCTCCACGCCGTCGTAGCCGGCCTGTCGGGCGAGGCGGGCGGCGCGGGCGTAGTCTCCGATGGTCCGCTCGACCTCGGCGTCGGTGAGCTCGCGGGGCGGGAAGGGGCTGATCGGCGCCTGGAGGGGGCTGGGGGCGACGAGGTCCTGGTGGTAGGCGTACCGGCCGAAGTGCAGGATCTGCATCGCGATCCGGCCGCCCTCGCGGTGCACGGCACCGGTGATGGCCCGGTGCTGCTCGGCCTCCGCGTCGGTGGTGAGCTTGGCACCGCCCTCGTACGGCCGCCCCTCGCCGTTGGGCGCGATGCCGCCGGTGACGATCAGGCCCACTCCCCCGCGCGCTCGCTCCGCGTAGAAGGCGGCCATGCGCTCGAAGCCGCGTTCGGCCTCCTCCAGGCCCACATGCATGGAGCCCATCAGGACGCGGTTGGGCAGCGTGGTGAAGCCCAGGTCGAGCGGGTTCAGCAGGTGCGGGTAACGGCTCATGGGGCCCCTCCGTCGCGGTCTCGTGCCTCTCTGTTGTAGAGGACCGCGCCATCTTTGTGCAACTAGTTGCACAATGGGGGAGGGGTGATACGAACCACGTCGGTGCCCTCAGGTGTGTGCGTCCTTGCCGGCGGCCTCGACGGAGTGAGCCGCTTCGGCGGCGAGACTCCCCAGCAGGGAGAGGGCCTGCTCGGACGGGCTGCCCGGATCGGCCCGGTACACGACCAGCTGCTGGCCAGGGGCGCTGTTGACGGTCAACGACTCGTATTCCAGGGTCAGTTCGCCAACCAGCGGATGTTGGAAGCGTTTACTCTCGCGGGTCTTGCGGCGGATGTCGTGGCGGGCCCAGAGCCTGCGGAACTCCTCGCTGCGCAGCGACAGTTCACCGACCGTGGCGAACAGCCGCGCATCCTCGTGACCGGCTCCGGCGGCGGCCCGCAGCGCGGCCACGGTGTTCACCGCCACGGGCTCCCAGTCCGGGTAGAACTCCCGCGCGTCCGGGTCGAGGAACACCAGCCGCAGCAGGTCCCCTCTGTGGGTGTGACCGGCGAACAGCGCGCCGCCGAGGACGTTGTGGGCCGGCACGGTCAGGCAATGGTCCAGAACCAGTGCCGGAGTGCGGTGCCAGCCCTCCATCATCCGCAGCAGGGCGGGGCTGACCGCCCGGGGATGCGAACGGCCCTGGGTACGGCCGGCGACGGGGCGCGCCAGCCGGTGCAGGTGGTCGACGGCGTCCTCCTCCAGGCCGAGGACGCGTGCCAGCGCCTCGATCACCTGAGCCGAGGGGTTGCGCTCGCGTCCCTGCTCCAGGCGGACGTAGTAGTCGGTGCTGACCCCGGCCGGCACCGCGACCTCTTCCCGGCGCAGGCCCGCCACCCGGCGCCGGCTCCCGGCCGGCAGCCCCGCGTCCTCGGGCCGGACGAGGGCACGGCGGGCGCGCAGGAAGAGGCCGAGCCGGTTGTCACTGTCCATGCCGTCGACCCTAGGTCCGGTCACGGGCCGACGGGAGTCCGCAAGGTGGCCGCGGTACTCCTACGATCCGCTCTCCCCGGGGTGATGCCGCCTGGTCCCAGGCCGGGGCGGGTCCCACCGTTGACGGCATGACACACACCTGGAACCTCAACCACCGTGTCGCGGTCGTCACCGGGGCCACCAGCGGGATCGGCGCGGCCACCGCCAAGCGCCTCGCCACCGGCGGAGCGAGCGTCGCGCTGCTGGGCCGCCGCGAGGACCGCCTCAAGGCACTCGCCGACGAGCTGCGCGCCACGGCCACCGGATCGGTCCTGCCCGTCGCCGTGGACCTGACCGACGCCGCGGCCGTCACGGAGGCGGCCGCTACCGTCACCGGAGCGCTCGGCGCCGTCGATCTGGTCGTGGCCAACGCCGGCGTCATGCTCGGCGCCCCCTTCGAGCGGGCCGGGACCGACGAGTGGGATCGCATGATCGACGTCAACCTGCGCGGTCTGCTGCACACCTCCCGTGCCTTCACGGACGGCCTCCTGGCAGCGGCCTCACGCGGCGGCCCGGCGGACCTCGTCCACGTCGGCTCGGTGGGCGGCCACCTCCTCTTCCCCGACTGGTCCGTCTACTGCGCCACCAAGGCGGCCGTCGCCCACCTCACGCGCAATCTGCGCGCCGAACTCGGGCCGCGCGGCGTCCGCGTGAAGAACATCGAGCCCGGGGTCACCACCACCGAGTTGGGCGCGGGCATGCGGGACGACGAGACACGCGCGTCCTTGTCCCGCATGCGCACCGGCCTCGAGCCCCTGACCGCGCCGGACATCGCCGAGGCCATCGCGTTCTCCGTCGCGGCCCCGCCGAACGTCAACGTCGCCGAGATGGTGGTGGTGCCGGTGCGGCAGGGCTGATCACAGGGTGGCCGGTCGCGCCCGCGGGGTGCGGAGAGGGCGCGGCCGGCCACCGGGCGCCGTAGAAATTCAACAACCCGTCAACGACTCTCGAGCCGCACATGCAGCTCCCGCTCCTGATCCCCCGACGCGGACGCGAGGTCCCGCACCGTGAACATCGAGTCCAACGTCGTCCGCAGCCTCTCGATGGCCCAGTAACCTCCCTGCGCGTCGGCCTCGACCGAGGACGACAACCGTGCCGGCGGCGGACATGAACGCGCTTCCGTCACTTCGAACGTCCCCAGCCACACCATCGGCCGTGACTCATGAAGCTGCTGCGGCACGTCGTCGGTGCCCCGGTCCGACTCGAAGCACGCGGCCAGCGTGTCGAAGACGATCCGGGCGTCCTCCTTGCTGCAACCGCTGATCTCCAGGGAGACGGACTCCTCGTGCGCTCGCTCACGATCCATCGTGATCGCTCCTCTCGTGGCGATGACCGGACCGCCGGGTTCCCCGCGAACCGCGCCACACCCTCAGAAAAGCACCACCTTTCACGGAGCACTACCGGCGGCGGGGTCAGCGAGGCGGGCGATCCCGGTGCGGGTCGAACAAGGGGACGGCGATACCTGCGAGCACCAGGCCCGCGGCCACGAGAATGCCCTCGGGCAGAGCCATCCCCGCGGCGAGGAGGGACACGGCGACGCCCAGACTCCCCCACGCGCGGGTGCGGCGGTACTCGCGGGGCCGGGCGGGGCGGCCCGATCCCAGTGCGCGGGCGAACCGTGGGTCGTCACGCTCCAGCCGTGCCGCGAGTTCGACCAGGTGTTCGTCGTCGGGCTGGCGCATGACTCCTCCTTCGGACGGGCCCTACCGTTCGGCGTCAGCTCCCACCGCGACCGGGACCGGCTCCGGTGTGACGTCCTCCCCCTGCTTCCGGGCACGACGTGACCCCAGCACCCGGGCCAGCAGATGGGCCCGCCCCGCGGCCACCGGGCCGAGAACGGCCAGGACAAGGACATACCCGGCGATGAACGGCGCCAGACGTGCGTCGAGTCCCGCACTGGCCGCCATCGCGCCGAGGATCAGGGCGAACTCCCCCCGGGCCACCAGGGTCGTGGCGATGTCGGCCGCGGGGTGAGCGCCGTAGCCGTAGAGACGGGCGACGAGCAGGCCTGCGACGACGTTCATCACGACGGTCACGGCCGCCGCGGCGGCGACGGGTCCGGCGACGGACGTGACGACTCCGGGGTCGATGGACAGCCCGAAGGCGAAGAAGAAGATCGCGGCGAAGGCGTCGCGCAGCGGGTGCACCAGTCGGCGGATGCGGGGTCCGGAGGGCGTGCCGGCCAGGATCAGGCCCACCATGAAGGCGCCGATGGCGTCGGCGACGCCGAGGACCTCGGAGACTCCGGCGACGAGGACCGCGGCGCCGAGGAAGCTGATGACCAGGAGTTCGTTGTCCCGGACGTGGATCAGCCGGCCGATCCAGCGCGTCCCGTACCGGGCGGCGACGGCCAGCACCAGCAGGAACCCGAAAGCCTTGCCCGCTTGCAGGAGCACCTCCATCGGCCCGCGCGCGCCGCTGATGACGGGCTGCAGCGCGGCCAGGTAGAGCGCGAGGAAGATGTCCTCCACCACGATCACGCCGAGGATCAGCCGGGTTTCGGGGCGGCCGATCCGCCCCAGGTCGATGAGGATCTTGGTGACGATCGCGGACGAGGAGATGCCGAGGACGCCGGCGAGCACCAGTGCCTCCCGGGTCCCCCAGCCCAGGGCGAAGCCGAAGCCGAGACCGGCGCCGACGTTCGCCAGGAGGTAGATGCCGCCCGCGGCGAGCAGGCGCCTGCCGCCGGTGCGCAGGTCGTCGACGTGGAACTCCAGGCCCAGGTAGAACAGCAGCAGCACCAGACCGAGCGCGGAGAGCATCTCGAAGTCGTGTGCGTCCTCCACGAGGACGAGGCCCGGGGTGTGCGGGCCGAGCAGAATGCCGGCGAGCATGAACAGCGGGATGGTCGGCAGGCCGATGCGGCCGCCGAGGCGGGCGAGGAACGCGGCGGCCAGGAAGGCGCCGCCCATGGCGAGCAGGGTGTCAGCGTGTCCCATGGTTCACCTCCCGCGAGGGCGCAGAAGGACGTGCGGGCTGTGCTTCACGGGGGTGGATGCGGGATCTCCCTTTGTCGGTCCGGGGGGTGCTCGTGCCACCGTCGCATCCGGCCGCGAGGCCCCGCCATCGGTGCCGACCCTCATTTCCGCAAGGGCCGGCACCCGCCCGTGAGGGGCTCAACTCCTGGTGAAGCGGTACGTCTTGCTGTCCGTCAGCACACAGAAGCCCGGTGAGACGACGATCACACGCAGGGTTCCGGTACGGCGGTCGTAGTCGATGCCCTCCGCCTCGAACCCGCCCGAGCAGGAGCTCCTGAGGGGCAGTTGACGCAGCGCCGTGACATGCCCGGTGACGTTCGCCGAGCCGGTCGGGGCGGCGGACAGGTCGATCTGGAGGAGCGGCTTGGTGTAGCCGAAGAGCGTGCCCGCCGGGTCGTCGGAGGAGCACAGCAGCTGGGTGGCGCTCAGGAAGTCGCAGCCCTGTACGTCGCGTACGGCGTGGTCGAGGGTGACGCCGGCCGCCTGCGGAAGGTTCGCCGAGGGCGAGGTGCTCGCGTTGACGCCGGGCGTGGGGAACACCAGCAGGCGGGTCATGGTGCCCCACTCACCGGAGAGCATCCACTGTCCGTCGGGCGAGATCGCGACCCAGGAGTTGTTGAGCGCCTCCCCGGAGCTGAGGGTGTGGACGTACTCGGACCAGGTGCCGTCCGGCGCCTGTACCCGGAACATCTTCGCGGTGCCGGAGTCGGCCTGGTAGGGCTCGATGTAGTGGCCGTCGTAGGAGGCGTCGGGGTCGCCCACGTGGTTCCAGCCGCGGCTGGAGACGCCGATGGGGATGGTGCCGATGCCGGTGTACCGGTTGGCGGCTCCGGCGGGGACCTCGACCGAGGCCAGGCCCTGGCTCTCGGTGAGCGGGTTGGCCCGGTCGGAGCCGGTCTCCGTCCAGGTGTCGGCGGCGGAGGCCGGCGGAGCGGCGGCGAGGAGGGCCGTCGCGGTGAGGGTGACGAGGGCGGCGAGGAGCGCGTGACAACGCTGTCTGGCGCGCAGGGGCATGGAGGACTCCTGAGGCTCCTGGTGCGGGGGTGAGGTGGGTCGGCGGACAGTCTGACGCCCCCACGGCAGTCATGTACAGGCCAATCGAATGAACGAGCGGCTTTCGTCACCCCGTCGGACTTCACCGGACGCGCGCCCCCGTGTTGAGGGATGGTGGAAGAACACGACCGCGTGGTCACGGAGACGGTTGAGCGCGGTAGAACAAGGGGAGTCGGCACGGGGGTACGGCGTGCCGCGAGGACGGTCTAAGGCGGTTCGTGCAATGGGTGCAGCCGGAATACCCGCGGCCGAGGGCGCAGAGCCCCCGCGCGGGGCGATACGGCCGAGCGGGCTGCTCGACGAGTTGGGCATGGCCTCGGTGGTGCTGGACGCCGAGGGGCGCATCGTGCTGTGGAGCCCGCAGGCCGAGGAGCTGTTCGGCTACACCGCGCGGGAGGCGCTGGGGCAGTACGCGGCGCATCTGATGATCCACGAACAGCATGCCGACCTGGTCGTCAAGCTGTTCGCCGACGTCATGGCGACCGGGCAGAGCTGGGCCGGCGCCTTCCCCGTCCGGCAGAAGGACGGCGGCACCAAGCTGGTCGAGTTCCGCAACATGCGGCTGCTGGACGACCACGGGGACGTCTACGCGCTGGGGCTGTGCGCCGACCAGCAGACGGTGCGCCGGCTGGAGCGGGACGTGGCGCTCTCGACGCGCATGGTCTCGCAGTCCCCGATCGGGCTGGCCGTGCTGGACACCGAGCTGCGGTACGTCTCGGTGAATCCGGCCCTGGAGCGGCTGAACGGCGTGCCGGCCGAGGAACACGTCGGGCGGAAGATCGGCGAGGTCCTGCCGCATCTCGACGTGGCCGCCTTCGAGGCCGCCGCCCTCGAGGTGCTGCGCACCGGCACACCGCTCGTCGACCAGCACACGGTCGGTTACACGCCCGCGGACCCGGACAGGGAGCACGCCTGGTCGGTCTCGTTGTACCGCCTCGAGGACGCGCTGGGGACCGTCCTGGGAGTGGCGGGCTCCGTGCTGGACGTCACCGAGCAGCACCTGGCGACCGTGGAGGTCGAGACGGCCAGGCGCCGCCTCGCGCTCGTCGCCGACGCCTCCGCCCGTATCGGCACCACCCTCGACCTCGACCGCACCGCCCGTGAACTGGCCGACGTGGCCGTGCCGGAGCTCGCGGACGTGGCGGCCGTGGACCTGCTGGAGGCGGTGGTGCAGGGCAGACCCAGCACCCTCGGCCCCACCGAGCCCGCCGTGATGCGTCCCCTGGCCGTCGACGCGGCCGGTGCCCCGGAGGTCCTGAGCGCGGCCGACCCGCCCGGGCAGGTCGCCCGCTACGCCCCCGAGCGCCTGGTCACCGAGTGCGTGCGCACGGGAAGTCCGGTCCTGGTGGCGCAGGTCGGGCCCGACGACCTCGCCCGTATCGCCCGCTCACCGGAGGCGGCCGCGCTGCTGGCCGAGTCCGGCGTGCACTCCTATCTGGCGGTGCCGCTGATCGCGCGCGGCGAGGTGCTGGGCGCCCTCGACCTCAAGCGCGTCCACCATCCGGAGCCGTTCGGCGAGGACGACCTGCTGCTCGCGCGGGAGCTGGCGGCCCGCGCGGCGGTGCAGATCGACAACGCCCGCTGGTACCAGGACGCCCGCAACACCGCTCTCACCCTGCAGCGCAGTCTGCTGCCCAGCCATCCCTCCGTGACCGGCGGTCTGGAGGTCGCCTCGCGCTACCAGCCCGCGGGCGCCACCGCCGAGGTCGGCGGCGACTGGTTCGACGTGATCCCGCTGGGTGAGGGCAAGACCGCCCTCGTCGTGGGTGACGTGATGGGCAGCGGCATCACCGCCGCCGCGACCATGGGCCGGCTGCGCACCGCGACGAACACCCTGGCCTCCCTCGACCTCGACCCGGCCAAGCTCCTCGAACACCTCGACCGGATCACCGAGGACCTGGACCACTCCATCGCCACCTGTGTCTACGCCGTGTACGATCCGCGGCTCGGACAGTGCCGGATCGCCAACGCCGGGCACCTGCCTCCGGTACGGCTGCGCCCCGGCCGCCCGCCCGAGCTGCTCGAACTGCCCACGGGGGTGCCCCTGGGCGTGGGCGGTGTCGCGTTCTCCACGACCACCGTCGACCTCGCACCCGGGGACCGGCTCGTCCTGTACACGGACGGTCTCGTCGAGACACGGCAGCACCCGCTCGACGAGCGCCTGGACGCACTCCTCGACCTGCTCGACAGCCCCGACGGCCCCCTGGAGGAGGTCTGCGACCTGCTGCTGCGCACACTGCACCAGCCGGACAACTCCGACGACGTGGCGCTGCTGATCGCACGGGTGCAGACGCCTGTGGCCTGATGGGGTCTCCGTCACCGGTACCGACAGGCGCCCTGGCCGCCGACGGCACGGCCCATCCGCCCCCCGACGGGACGACTCCGGCGGCGGCGTCCTCGCGGCAGTCACCGGACGGCAGGGGACCACGGTTCAGCGGGGCACCGTCGAGGAGATCGACAGCGACCGGGTCACCGTGAAAAGCGACACCACGGGGGCCGACGCGCTCGACAAGGGCTACACGGTGGGACCGGCAGGCTCACCGCGATGACACCAGGGCCGCCGCCCAGGGCTTCACCGGCACCTGGGAGAACGACCCTCCTCGGCGGGCCACCCGGCACGGCAAGGGAGACCGGCGTCAGGTGGACCCGGCGGAAGAGGGCAGGGCGTCCGGGCTCGCCTCGGGCAGGGTGGTGGGTCGTCGGGGCAGCAGGAGCGGGGTGGCCAGCAGGAGCAGACCGGCCAGCGCGATGGCCTCACGGGTTCCGGTGAAGGTGGCCAGCAGGCCCCACAGGGCGGTCAGGGCCGCGGTGGTCAGCTTGCCGGTGACCGACCAGGCGGAGAGGGTGCGGACCACCCGGTCCGTCGGCGTCGTCTCCAGCCGGAAGGTGGAGAACACCGGGTTGAAGACGGCGCAGGAGGTGATCACCCCGAGCTCGACGGCCATCACGAGCAGCAGCCCGGCGGTGCCGGGGCCGACGAAGGCCAGGCCGAGCGGCCAGCACGCGCGCAGGACGCCCGAGGCGAGCAGGACGCGGTGCCGTCCGAACCGGGCGACCAGGGGGCGCGCGATCCGTGAGCCGAGCAGGCCCCCGAGACAGGGCACCGAGAAGGCGAGGGCGTACTGCCAGGGGGCGAAGCCCAGCGGGCCGAGCATGAGGACGGTCAGCAGTGGCACCGGCACCATGATCAGGGCATTGACCAGGACCGTGTTGAAGAACAGCGGGCGCAGGACGGGACTGGACAGGATGTACCGCCAGCCCTCCAGGAGGGACCCCTTCGCCTCCGTGGTGGGTGCGGGCCGTGGCTCCCCGCCACCGATCGCCCGGATCCCCAGTGCGGAGAGCAGATAGCTGACGGCGTCGGCCAGAAGCGTCGTCACAGGACCGAAGAGTCCGATCGCGGCACCGCCGAGGGGCGGCCCGATCACGATGCTGGTCCAGTTCGTGGCCTCGAACCGCCCATTGGCGATCAACAGGTCGTCCCCGCCGACGAGGGACTTGAGGAAGGCTCCCGAGGCGGCGCCGAAGGTGATGTCGGCCGCCGCCACGACCACCGACACGGCCAGCAGCTGCACGAAACCGAGCACACCGAGCGCGTACGCGGCAGGCACGCTCAGCAGGGCGGCGAACCGGACGAGGTCCATCGCGACCATCACCGGTCGCTTGCGGCGGAACTCCACCCAGGGCCCGAGCGGCACCGCCACCGCGGCCCCGACCGCGAGCCCCGCGGCCGCCAGCGCGGACACCGCGGCAGGGCCGGCGTGCAGCACCAGAACGGCGATCAGCGGGAAGGCGCCGAACGACAGCGAGGTGCCGAACGCACTGACCGCGTAGGCCGCCCACAACCACCCGAACCGCCGCCCCAGCGACCGCCTCCCGTCCACGCCCGAAACCCCCTCGTCGACAACCTCACGTTGACCGACGCCATCCAACCGAGTGCCGGGCCTGCCGATCAAACAACCACCGCACCGACAGGCCACAACCCGAGGTTGTGCCATGACGGCCTAGGCTACTGGCATGGATCTCGACGCCGTACGCACCTTTGTCGCCGTGGCGGACGCGGGGCGGTTCCAGGAGGCCGCCGACCGGCTGGCTGTCACCCAGCAGGCCGTGTCGAAGCGGGTCGCCGCCCTGGAGAAGGAGCTCGGGGCGCGGCTGTTCACCCGCACCCCGCGCGGTGCCCGCCTCAGCATCGACGGACAGGCGTTCCTGCCCCACGCCCGCGAGTTGCTCCGGGCCGCGGAACGGGCGGCCGCTTCAGTACGGCCGGGCAGCCGGGCCCTGCGCGTCGACGTGATCGGCCGCCGCCTCGCGCCGGCCGAACTGCTGCGCGCCTTCCACCGCACGCACCCCGACATCGAGCTCGATGTCGTCACCCTCTTCGACGCCGACGCGGCCGTCGACGCGCTCCGGTCCGGCACGATCGACGCCACCTTCCGCGCGCTCCCGCATTCCCCGGGTCGGTCGACCGACGGTATCGAGTCCGTACGGGTCTACGACGAGCCGGTCCAACTCCTCACCGGCCCCGACCACGCGCTCGCGGGAGCCCGCTCGGTGGAACCCGCCCGACTGGCCGGGCACCGCATCTGGATGCCCGGCCTGGTCACCGGAACCGAGTGGGGGACCTACTACGACGACCTCGCCGCCGCCTTCGGCCTCACCATCGAGGTCACCGGCCCCGACTTCGGCACCGACCCCCGACTCGACACCATCGCCGACTCCCCGGCCCTGGCGACCCTCGTCGGCGAGCTGACCCGGCTGGTCTGGCCGGCCGACCAGGACCTGCGCCGTATCCCGGTGCACGGGCCCACGCCGGTCTACCCCCACTCCCTGATCTGGCGCGCCGACAACCCCCACCCGGCACTCGCCGCCCTCCGGGCACACCTGCACGCCACCCGGCCCGAGCCGCCGGGCGTGGGGACGTGGGCGCCTGGCTGGGCTTAGTCGTTGGTGCCGATCACGACGTGGGCGTAGAGCTCCTCGGAGACCGCGAGGCGGGGTGTCAGGCCGCTGTGGGTGAAGGCGTCGACGGCGGCGGAGGCCTGGCGTTCGCTGGTCTCGACGAGGAGGCAGCCGCCGGGGGCGAGCCAATGAGGGGCCTCGGTGGCGACGCGGCGCAGGATGTCCAGTCCGTCCGCACCGCCGTCGAGGGCGACCAGGGGCTCGTGGTCGCGGGCCTCGGTGGGGAGGAAGGCGACCTCGTCGGTGGGGACGTAGGGGACGTTGGCCGCGAGGATGTCCACGCGGCCGCGCAGATCGGCGGGGAGGGCCTCGAAGAGGTCGCCGGTGTGGGCCCGGCCGCCCGCGTCGGCGATGTTGCGGCGGGCGCAGTCCACCGCGGCCGGGTCGATGTCGGCGGCGTGCAGCTCGACCGGGCCCAGCGCGGCGGCGAGCGAGGCGCCGACCGCACCGGAGCCGCAGCACAGGTCCACGACGACGGAGGCGTCCGGCGCCTGGGCGAGGGCCTCTTCGACGAGGAACTCGGTGCGACGGCGGGGCACGAAGACGCCGGGGCCGACGGTGATGCGCAGTCCGCGGAACTCCGCCCAGCCGACCACGAGTTCGAGGGGGTGGCCGGTGACCCGGCGGTCCACCATGCCGGCCAGTTCGTCCGGGGTACGGGCGGCGGCGAGGATCAGGCGGGCCTCGTCCTCGGCGAAGACACAGCCCGCGGTGCGGAGTGCGGCGACGACGGCGTCGGGAGAGGTGAAGCGGGGAGAGAGTGAAGGCATGGAAGCCAAAAGCCTTTCGGGAGCCGAAGGGCGCTCCCGCGGTCACCTACAGACGGTGATCCGCGCCGATTCCAGGAGAGAGCACCCGATCTGACACAGCGTCGATGGGTCTCACCTCCTTGGTCCCGCACGGCTGGGACCGCCCTCAGCCGGAGCGCCACCCTACCCCAGAACCGCGCGAGTTGTACTCTGCAACCAGTACTGCGAGGGAGGTCCGGTGGAAGCAGGGATGGCCGTGGAGACGATCCAGCGCGAGATGACGGTCTTCGCGCGACGGGCCCGGGCCTCGGCGGGCCGTCTGCATCCCGAACTGTCGCTGGTGTCGTACACGCTCCTCGGGCATCTGGAGGAGCGCGACGGCTGCCGCGCCACCGACCTGGCCGCCCATTACGCCCTGGACAAGTCCACGGTGAGCCGCCAGGTCGCCGCTCTGGAGCGGACCGGCCTCGTCGAACGGCGCCAGGACCCGGAGGACCACCGTGTCCAGGTGCTGCTTCTGACCGAGGCAGGCCGGCACATCCTGGGCCAGGTCACCGTGAGCCGGCGCGCGGCCGTCGGCGAGCGGCTCGCGGACTGGTCGCAGGAGGACCTGGAGCGGTTCGCCGGCTACCTGGTGCGTTACAACGCCTGGCCACGGTCCGGCTGACGGTGCCTAGGACACCGCCTCCGGCAACCGCTCGGGCACCCGTGCGGCGAGGAAGGCAGTGGTGCGCCGGAGCCGGAATCCGAGGGACTCGTAGAGCCGGATGGCACCGGTGTTCTTCGCGCCGGTGTGCAGGAACGGGGTCTCGCCGCGCTCGCGTATGCCGTGCGCGACGGCGAGGACCAGCCGGGTCGCGAGGCCCTGGCCGCGGACGGCGGCGTCGGTGCAGACCGCGCTGATCTCGGTCCAGCCCGGCGGGTGCAGCCGCTCCCCCGCCATCGCCACGAGGGCGCCGTCCCGGCGTATGCCCAGGTAGGTGCCCATCTCTATGGTGCGGGGCAGGAAGGGTCCCGGCCGGGTCCGTTCGATCAGGTCGAGGATCTCGGGGACGTCGGCGGGGCCGAGTCGGACCACCTCCGGGTCGGGTGCGGTGGTGAGACCGTCGTCCACCAGCTGCACGCCCTCGACGTGGAACGTGATCTCCCAGCCCTCCGGGAGTTGTCCCGCGTAAGCCGTCAGCGGTACCTCTGCGCCGGGGCCCGCGAGCGCCGCGAGGTCGGCCCAGTCGCCGGCGTCGGGCGCGTCGGGCAGAGCCAGCCACGGCGAGACGTCGACGGGGTAGCGGAGGACCCGGCCGCGCTTCTCGGCGAAGTGGGCGTGCGGGCCGGTCAAGGAGGCGAGGGCGGGGTTGTCGAGGACGTGCGGGGCGCCGGCGGTCATCGGGCGACCTCGATGACCGTCTTGCCGCGGGCGTGGCCTTCCTCGACCGCGCGCAGCGCCTCGTCGGCGCGCTCAAGAGGAAACGTTCCGGTGATGTGCGGGTCCAGGTCGCCCTTGAGTACGAGCCGCGCCAGCTCCTCCAGTACGGCCGCGTTGCGGGCCCGCGCCACGCGGGTACCGCCCAGCCGCCGCACCTCCTCCTCCGGTGCGCCGGCGGTGATCAGCCTCGTCCGGTCGGTGAGCAACTCGGCGGCCTCGGCGAGCACTTCGCCGCCGACGAGGTCGTACACCCCGTCGATGCCGTCCGGTGTGGCCGCCCGGGCCCGCTCGACCCAGGCCGGCCCGGAGGAGACGTGGTCGGCGCCGAGCGACTCGACGAAGTCCTTCTTGCCCTCGCTCGCCACGCCGACCGCACGGAGCCCGAAGGCACGGGCGATCTGTACGGCGGCCGCGCCGACTCCCCCGCCCGCGCCGGTCACCAGCAGTGTCGCGCCCTGGGGCAGATCGAGCTGGCGGACGCCGTCGTAGGCGGTCGCGGCGGCGACGGGCAGAGTGGCGGCGGCCGCATGGGACAGTCCGGCGGGTTTGTGCGCGGCGATGTCGACGGGCACCAGGGTGTATTCGGCGTAGCCCCCGCTGAGCGTGTTGCCGAAGACCTCGTCCCCGACCGCGAACCCCTCGACCCCCTCGCCGAGCTCCGCCACGACTCCGGAGACCTCGCTGCCGAGCACCGCGGGGAAGGCGCGGCCGGCGCTGTCACCGGGTCGCCGGTAGCCCGAGCGGATCTTCCAGTCCACGGGGTTCACGCCCGCCGCACGGACGGCCACCAGGAGCTGACCGGGTCCGGGACTGGGCCGGTCCACGTCCACGAACGCCTCGGTCTCCGGTCCGCCGTACCGCGTGAAGACGTACGCCTTGGGCATCTGCTTCCTCGCTCTCCTCGCACTGTCACCGGGACACCGGCCCGGCACTCCAGCGCCAAGGAGCGGCGCGCGACGGCTATTCCCGGCCCGGCGCAGTGTTCATACGGCCGCAATGATCGGGGCACTGACCTGGGACGGAGCACGCGCGGCGACGGCGTACGGTTTAAGGCATGAACGTCACCCGAGGCTTCGACGGACGCCCCCGCGTCCAGAACACCGGGCTCCCGCCGGGCCAGTACGACGCAGGCGACGACTGGCCGGTGCTCTCCGCCGAGGTCACGCCGGACCTCTCGCCCGCCGACTGGACGTTCCGGGTGGACGGACTGGTCGAACAGCCGCGCACCTGGGACTGGGACGAGGCGCACACGCTGCCCGCTTCGGCCTACGAGGGCGACATCCACTGTGTGACGAGTTGGTCGAAGTTCGGGGTGCGGTTCGCGGGTGTGTCGCTGGACGCGTTCCTGGCTGTGGTCCGGCCCCATGGGTCCGCCACCCATGCCGTCGCGTACTCGCACACCGGATACACCACGAACCTGCCGCTCGCGGACCTGACCGGCGGACGGGCGTGGATCGCGTGGGAGTACGACGGGAAGCCGCTGCCCACCGAACACGGCGGGCCGGCGCGGCTGCTGGTGCCGCACCTGTACTTCTGGAAGAGCGCCAAGTGGGTCGCGGGGCTGACGCTGCTGGATCACGACGAGCCGGGTTTCTGGGAACAGAACGGCTATCACGCGCGGGGCAACCCGTGGGAGGAGCAGCGGTACTCCGGTGACTGAGACCTTCGCCCCCGTCACGCGGTTCGCCGTGCCAGGACGTATCGCGGTGAGCAGCCGCGCCGCCGCCGAGTGGCAGACCGCCACGCTCACCGAGGTCCGCCGCGAGACCCCGTACGCCGCCACGTTCCGTTTCGCGGTGCCCGCCTGGCAGGGGCACCTGCCCGGCCAGCATCTGATGCTGAGGCTGACCGCCGAGGACGGCTACACCGCCCAGCGCCACTACTCGATCGCGTCCCCGCCGGAGGACTCCGGGCACATCGAGCTGACCTTGGACCATGTCGAGGGCGGTGAGGTCTCGGGGTGGTTCCACTCGGTCGCGAGGCCCGGTGACGAGGTCGAGGTGCGCGGGCCGCTCAGCGGGTTCTTCGCCTGGCCCGGTGACCGGCCCGCGCTGCTGATCGGGGCCGGTTCCGGTGTCGTACCGCTGATGTCGATGGTGCGGCACCACCGGGCGCGCGGGCTGTCCGTGCCACTGCGGCTGCTGGTGTCGGCGCGCAGCCCCGAGGAGCTCATCTACGCACGGGAGTTCGGCGCCGAGACGACGCCTGTGTTCACACGGAGCGCTCCTCAGGGGGTACCGGTGGGACGTATGGCGGCCGCACATGTGGCACCGCTCCTGGCTGCGCAGCCCGAAGGTGGGTGGGAGGCTTATGTGTGTGGATCCAACGCGTTCGCCGAGCACGCCTCGCGGCTGCTGGTGCAGGCCGGTCAGCCGGTGGACCGTATCCGGATCGAGCGTTTTGGCTGACGGTGGTGCGCATGTGCGCGCCGCCACAAGTGAACGACGCGGATGGAGGGGTACTACATCTGTGTGACCGCTCGCAGGCGGGCGTGGTGCGGAGGTCGACATGCGAACCCGGGTGCGCGGCTGGCGCTGGCGGCGTAATCCGCTCAGGCGCCGGTCGGACGTCGTCGAGGCGTGGACGGCACTGGCCGTCGCAGCTCTGATGTTGCTGGGTGCCCCGCTGGTGGGCGCGGTCGTGGGCTGGTGGGCGCATGACGACGCCCGTGCGGTGGCGGCCGCTCAGCGCTCCGAACGCCACCGGGTCCACGCGGAGGTCGTCGGCAGGGTCCCGGACTCACTGCCCTCGGTCCAGGGCGGCCGGGAGCGCTCCTACCGGGTGACCGTGCGCTGGACGGAGGCCGGGGGCGCCGCGAAGACGGCCACCGCCCGCGTCCCCTCGGGTACCGACCAGGGCGACAAGGTCGACGTGTGGTTCGACTCCCGGGGCCGGAGCGTGGCCCCGCCGCCGGACGAGACCGCCGTCTGGCAGCACACGGTGACGATGGGAGCGTGTGGCGCGGGCGCCACGATCGCCGTGATCCTGCTCGGCCACTCGCTCGTCCGCGGTGCGGCGACCCGCCACCGGCTCGCCGAGTGGGAACGGGACTGGGCGCTCACCGAACCACAGTGGACCCGCCGCCGCGCCTGACCGAGCGGCCTGGGCCGACCCCCTCATGTCGTCAGCGTCGGCCGACG
>NZ_KQ948666.1:18195-122774 GCF_001514145.1 Streptomyces canus | reverse complement strand
AATCGTCCCGTGCGTGCGCAGTGCGTCCGCCAGACCCGGCAGCACGGGTTCGCCCCGGTCCACGAGGGTGCGTCCGCCGACCACCGTCGTCCAGGCGCGGGCCGGACCGCAGCGCAGCCACGCCTCCACCGGGTCGGTGAGCGCGCCCGCGAGCGCCACCTCGTGCAGGTCCCAGACGACCAGGTCGGCGCAGGCCCCCGGGCGCAGGTGACCGATCTCGTCCGCGCGGCCCAGGCAGCGGGCCGAGCCCCTGGTCGCGAGGTCCAGCGCGTCGCGTGCGGTCATCGCGCCGGGTCCGCCCCGGTAACGGCCGAGCAGCAGCGCTCCCCTGGTCTCCATCCAGAGCGAGGCGTGGTCGGTGGAGGCCGAGCCGTCGCAGCCGATACCGACCGGCATCCCGAGCTCGCGCATCTCCGCCACCCGCGCGGTCCCCCCGCCGATGAGCATGTTGGAGCTCGGACAGTGGGCCACGCCGACACCCGCGGCCGCGAGGCGACGCAGCTCGGCGTCGTTCGGGTAGATGCAGTGCGCGACCCAGGTACGGTCGCTCATCCAGCCGGTCTCCTCGAAGTACTCGACGGGCCGGCAGCCGTACGTCTCGAGGCAGTAGGTGTCCTCGTCGCGGTCCTCGGCGAGGTGGGTGTGCAGCCGGACGTCGTAGCGCTCCGCGAGCTCGGCGGTCGCCGTCATCAGCTCCTTGGTGACGGAGAACGGGGAGCAGGGAGCGAGGGCGACCCTGATGAGCGCGCCCGGCGAGGCGTCGTGGTGTGCCTTGATGAGTCGCTCACTGTCGGCGAGGACCTCCTCCTCGGTCTGGGTGACGCTCCGCGGCGGGAGCCCGCCGTCCTCCACCGAGCGGGTCATCGAACCCCGCGTCGCGTGGAAACGGAAGCCGATGTCCCGGGCGGCGCGGATCTCCGCGTCGACGAGGAGGGGACGCGGATGGACGTAGAGATGGTCCGAGGACGTCGTACAGCCACCCATGAGCAACTCGGCCATGCCGACGTACGCCGAGACGTAGGCGGCCTCCTCGTCGAGAGCGGCCCACAGGGGGTAGAGGGTGGTCAGCCAGTCGAAGAGGGAGCCGTTCACGGCGGGGGCGTAGGAGCGGGTGAGGTTCTGGTAGATGTGGTGGTGCGTGTTGACCAGGCCCGGGGTGACGAGGCGGCCGGCCGCCGAGAGGGTCGTCCGGGCCTCGGGTTCGGTGCCCGCGGAGCCGACGGCGGTGACCCGACCATTCACGACGGCCAGCCAGCCGCCGGCGATCTCCCGCTCGCCGTCCACGACCAGCAGTCCGGCGTCCTTGACCAGCAGATCCACGGCTGTCGACATGGCGTCATGGTAGCCAGCCGACACGGCAAAGGCCTGGCGAGTCGTCCGACCACGCACGTACGGTGTGATCATCCGGCACTGTCCCTTTCGCAAAGGCGGTCCTACATGGCCCTGTTCGACCTCCCCATCGACGAGCTGCGCGAGTACCGCAGCGAGTCCACCGAGCCCGAGGACTTCGACGCGTTCTGGTCCAAGACCCTTCAGGAGGCCCGCGAGTTCGACCTGAACGCCCGCTTCGACCTCGTCGACACGGGCCTGACCACGGTCAAGGTGTACGACGTGACGTTCGCCGGGTTCGGCGGCCACCCGGTCAAGGGCTGGTTCACGATCCCCGCCGAGGTCTCCTCCCCGGTGCCGGTGGTCGTGGAGTTCATCGGGTACGGCGGCGGGCGCGGTCTGCCGCACGAACATCTGCTGTGGGCGTCGACGGGCCGGGCCCACTTCGTGATGGACACCCGTGGTCAGGGCAGTGCCTGGGGCGGCGGTGGCGGCACCGCGGACCCGGTGGCCGGCGCGCCCGCGTATCCCGGGTTCATGACGCGGGGCATCGACGCGCCCGAGAACTACTACTACCGCCGGGTGTTCACGGACGCGGTGCGTGCGGTGGAGGCGGCCCGTTCGCACCCGCTGACCGACCCCGCGCGCACGGTCGTGCTCGGCGGCAGCCAGGGCGGAGGCATCTCGATCGCGGTCGGCGGCCTGGTCCCGGATCTGGCGGCGGTCGCCCCGGACGTGCCGTTCCTGTGCGACTTCCCGCGCGCGGCGACCGTGACGGACCGTCACCCGTACCGGGAGATCGGCCTCTACCTCAAGACGCACCGCGGCCGCTCCGAGGACGTCCTCGGCACCCTCGCCTACTTCGACGGCGTGCACTTCGCGAGCCGCGGCCGTGCGCCGGCGCTCTTCTCGGCGGCCCTGGAGGACCAGACCTGCCCGCCCTCCACCGTCTTCGCGGCCTTCAACGCCTGGGGCCACGACGACAAGGCCATCGAGGTCTACGACTTCAACGACCATGAGGGCGGCGGCCCCTACCAGGAGGCGACGAAGCTCGGCTGGCTGCGCAGTTACGCCTGAGTCCTGTCCGAAGTCCCGCCTGAACCTTCCCTCCAGTCCGACCAGTCGGTACGTTCGGGAGACCCGGATCGCAGTGTCGCGGTCCGGGCTTCCGGCGACGACGGAGGGCCCATGTCCGAGCACCAGCCACCTGTCCACGGCCACTGCGACGAGCGCTTCACGGCAGTGCGCACGGCGTTCGAGGAGAACTTCCAGGACCGTGCCGAGCTGGGCGCCGCGGTGAGCGTCATGGTCGGCGGCGAGACGGTCGTGGACCTGTGGGGCGGCTGGGCCGACGCGGCCCGCACCCGCCCCTGGGAGCGCGACACGCTGGTCAACGTGTGGTCGACGACGAAGGGCCCGACGGCCCTGTGCGCCCACATCCTCGCCGACCGGGGCCTGCTCGACTTCGACGCCCCAGTGGCCGCCTACTGGCCGGAGTTCGCCGCCGCGGGCAAGGAGAAGGTGCTGGTACGGCATCTGCTGTCGCACCGGGCCGGGCTGTCCGGGCTGCGCGAGCCCCACTCCCTCGCCGAGCTCTTCGACTGGGAGCTGACGACGGAGCGGCTCGCGGCGACGGAGCCCTGGTGGGAGCCGGGCACGGTCTCCGGGTATCACGCGTTCACGTACGGCTTCCTGGTCGGGGAGGTCGTCCGGCGGGTCTCGGGGCTGCTGCCGGGCGCCTTCCTGGAGCGGGAGGTGACGGGGCCGCTCGGCATCGACTTCACCATCGGGCTGCCGGAGAAGGAGGCCGGGCGGGCCGCCGAGCTGGTGCATCCGCCGGCCGCGTCGGCAAGCGAACAGGCCGCGATCTTCGCCCAGTTGGCGCCCGCGGCGATCGCCGCGCTGGCCAACCCCGGGGCGGGAGCCGCAGAGGCGAACACGCCCGAGTGGCGAGCCGCCGAGATCCCCGCCGCGAACGGCCACGGCACCGCCCGGGCCGTCACCGCGCTTTACGGGATCTTCGCGGGCCGCGGTGCCCACGGCGGCCACCGGGTCCTGTCCGCCGAGGCCGCCGAGCGGGTCCGCGAGAGCCAGGGCAGGTGCCGCGACCTGGTGCTGGGCGCGGGGCTCGACAGCGAGACGGAGCTCGGGCTCGGCCTGTGGCTCAGCGGACCGAACGGCTCGTACGGGCCGAATCCGCGGGCCTTCGGACATGACGGCTTCGGCGGATCGTGCGGTCTGGCCGATCCGGAGGCGGGGGTCTCACTGGGCTATGTGATGAACCGGATGGGTCCTCACATAGCCGACGATCCCCGGAAGATGGCGCTGATCGACGCCTTGTACAGCGCGCTGTGAGACAGCGCGCTGTGACAGCGGGACGTCCGCGAAGGTTCACGACGACCCGGACACGGCGGACCTCCGGACCGCCTGGACCGGACGCCTCGCCACGACCATCCGGACCCGTGGGCTGCCGTCCCGGCGCACACCGAACTCGGGCAGGGCGTGCAACTCCACCCGAAGGCCGGCCCGCTCCAGTTCCCGTCGTACGTCCCCGAGCCGGAAGGCCCGGTAGTACATGACGAACGGCGGCCGCCAGAGGGCGTTGCGCACCCGCATCGCGGCGTCGAAACCGAGGAGCATCCAGTAGGCGGGGGACGAGGGGCGGGGTGGGGCGACGACCGGGAAGGCGAACGTGCCGCCCGGCCGGAGCACCTCGCGGGCCTGGGCGAACAGGCCGGGCAGTTCGGCCGGCAGGAAATGACCGAAGGCCCCGAAGCTCACGACGAGGTCGAAGGAGGCGGGGGCGAACGGCAGGGCGCGCGCGTCACCCCGTACCCAGGACACGCGCGGCCGCCCGGACCGCGTCCGCTTCCGGGCCACGTCGAGCATCCCGGCACTGAAGTCGACCCCGGTCACGCTGTCCCGGCAGACCCGCGTCAGCACCCGGGCTCCGGCGCCGGTGCCGCAGCACAGATCGAGCCCGGCGTCGAAGGGGCCCATGCGGCGCAGCGCGGACGCGACCGCGTCCAGCACCGAGTCCGGCGTACGGAAGGGGGTGTGGTCGAACTTGGGGGCGAGCAGGTCGTAGCCGCGCTCGACGGACGACAGCGCCTGGACGGCGAGTTCTCGGAGGCTGGGGCCTTCTGGGCTGAACATCCGCGTCAGCTTAGGGGAGCGCGGCGTTTCAGAATGGCAAGAGCGCGCTCGCACCAGCGGATGATGTCCGTTTCGAGGGTGATTCCGCCCAGGAGCGTGAGGTAGGGGCCGATCCGCTCGGCCTCCGCGAGACCGCGCTCTTCGGTCCGGCCGTCCAGGAGCCGCTCCCGTACGCGCTCGTAGCGGGCGAGTTTTCCGCGCGCCCAGGACAGGCGCTCCTCGACCAGCGCCCTGGTGGCCTCGGGGTCGACGCCGTCCATGGCGTGGATCTTGATCAGGAACTCGTCGCGGAGGGCGGCCGGTCTGCGGGGCGGTTCGGCGGCGAACGCGCTCAGCTCGCGCCGGCCGGTCTCGGTGAGGGTGAACAGCCGCTTGTCGGGCCGGCGTTCCTGCAGCACCACGCGGGCCTCGATCAGCCCGTCCCCCGCCAGTCGTTCCAGCTCACGGTAGAGCTGCTGAGGTGTCGCGGGCCAGAAGTTCGCCAGCGAGACATCGAAGGCCTTGGACAGTTCGTAGCCCGAGGACTCGCCCTCCAGCAGGGCCGCCAGGACGGCGTACTTGAGCGACATATGGACCCGCTGGCAGCAGGTGATTAACCTACTCCACACCTACTCAACAAATTGACTTGAAGGTTCGATGCGAGCGTTCCGAGAAGCGGTCGAAGCGGGCGACCTCGACGCCGTCGAGGCCTTGCCGGCCGAGGACGTGGTCTTCACGAGCCCGGTGGTGTTCAAGCCGTACGAGGGCAAGGCCATCACGGCGGCGATCCTGGGCACTGTCGTCAAGGTCTTCGAGGACTTCCGCTATGTGAGCGAGCTGAGCAGCGAGGACGGCCGCGACCACGCGCTGGTGTTCGCGACCCGGGTCGGCGAACGGGCGCTGGACGGCTGCGACTTCATCCACCTCGACGAGAGCGGCCTGATCGACCGGCCGATGGTGATGGTCCGTCCGCTGTCGGGCGCGCAGGCCCTGGCGGCGGCCATGGGGGCGCGGTTCGATCAGATCGCGAAGGAGGCGGAGGCACGGGCCGCGTCCGCCTCCTGAGCGCAGGGGTTCTGAACTCGGGGGTTCCGCCCCCGCGACGGTCAGGGTGAGTGCACCCGTGCGGGTGGTGCCGACGGTGAGGGGGTCTCGAGCCCGTCGACCGTCAGCGCCTCGACCACTGGGCCTCGCTCGCGGGCAAGTTGGACGTCGTGCACGGCCTCGTCGACTACGTCCACCTCGGCTGCATCGAGACCCCGCTGATGGCCTCCGCGAACCCGGTCCTCGTGAGGGCGCACCTCGCGATGAAACCGGACGAGGTGGCGCCTCACGAACGCACTCGACCGCGCGTGACCGCGGCTTTCGGCAGGGGCTCCGCAGTACTGCTGCGCGGCGTGCGCAGCAGTACCGACGCGCAGGCGATGCCCGCCACCGCGAGCGCGACACACGCGGTGAACGCCGCCTGATGGCCCGCCGTCAGGGCGGCGAGTCGCTCGGTGCCGACGGTGTGCGAGACGCTCGCGGAGGTGACGACGGCGACCCCGAAGGCCCCGCCGATCTGGAACGCGGCCGTCTGGATGCCGGAGGCGACTCCCGAGTCCCGCTCGCCGACGCCGGTCAGGGCGGCGATGGACCCGGCGACCGCGCAGGCTCCGACGCCCGGCCCGAAGAGCAGCAGCGCGGGGAGCAGGTCGCGCAGGAAGCCGCCGTCCACCGGCACCCCGGCCAGCAGCAGCGCGGCGAGTGCGCACAGCGTCAGCCCGCCCACGGCGACCGGGCGGGCGCCGATCCGGGTGACCAGGGCCTGTCCGGCGTACGACCCGGCGACCGCGCCCAGCGGCATCACGACGTTGGCGAGGCCGAAGCGCAGCGGCGACCAGCCGAGGACGCCCTGGCCGTACTGGGACAGGGTGTACGACATCCCGAAGGCGGTGGCGCCGAGCAGGAACACGATCAGGTTGGCGCCGCTCACCGTCCTGGAACGCAGCAGGCGCAGGGGGACGAGCGGGGCCGCGGTCCGGGACTCGGTGCGCAGGAAGACGAGGGCGAGGACGACGGCGAGGGCCAGCAGGCCGGTCGTCCGCGGCGACAGCCATCCGGCGCGGGGTGCCTCGACGACGGCGTACACACAGGCGACCAGGGCGCCGGTGGCGGTGAGGGCGCCGATCGGGTCGAAGGCGCGGGTGCGCGCCTCGGTGCGGCTCTCGCGCAGCAGCAGCGGGCTCAGGACCAGCAGGGCCAGGGCGACGGGTGCATTGAGGAAGAAGACCCACTGCCAGCCGAGGACGTCGGTGAGGGGGCCGCCGATCAGCAGGGCGGCGGTGGCGCCGAAGCCGCCGCTGCCGGACCACAGGGCGAGGGCCTTGTTGCGCTCGGGGCCCTCCTCGAAGGTGTTCAGCAGGATCGACAGCGCGGTGGGCGCCATGACAGCGGCCGAGACGCCCTGCACGGCACGCGCGGCGACCAGCACAGCCGCCGTACCTGCGAACCCGCACAGCAGCGAGGAGAGCCCGAACAGCAGCGTGCCGGTCATGAAGACCCGGCGGCGGCCCAGCAGGTCCGCGACCCGGCCGCCGAGCAGCAGCAGTCCGCCGAAGCTGAGCAGGTAGGCACTCATCACCCATTGAGCGCCGCTCGCCGAGAACCCGAGGCCGTCGGCGATCGACGGCAGGGCCAGGACGACGATCTGCGCGTCCAGGATCACCATGAAGCCGGCGACACAGAGCAGACAAAGGGCGTACCAGCGGCGGGAGTCGGTGGCGCTCATGGAGACCTCCGGTGTCTCGGGGTTGCCTTCACCCCACCGACGAACGGCCGCTGAGCGGATCGACACTCCCCGAGACGTTTTTCGAGGAAGCGCCGCTCGGCGTCGTTCTCCACCAGCTCCAGGGCCCGCTCGTACGCCTGCGCCGCCTCGGTCGTACGGCCGCTGCGGCGCAGCAGGTCGGCGCGCGTGGCCGGAAGCAGGTGGTAGCCGCTCAGCTCACCCTCCTGCTCCAGTTCCGCGACCATGGCCAGTCCCGCGTCCGTGCCCCGCGCCATGCCGACGGCCACCGCACGGTTGAGGCGGACCACGGCCGAGGGCACGAGGCGGACCAGTTCGCCGTAGAGGGCGGCGATGTCGGCCCAGTCGGTGTCCTCGGCCGTGGCGGCGGTGGTGTGACAGGCGGCGATGGCGGCCTGGATCTGGTACGGCCCGGGACGGCCCCGGCGCAGCGCGGTCTCCAGCAGCGCGGCGCCCTCGTCGACCTCTGCGTGGTCCCACGCGGTGCGGTCCTGGGCCTCCAGCGTCACCAGTTCGCCGTCCGCGTCCACACGGGTCTCGCGACGGGCGTCGTGCAGGAGCAGCAGCGCGAGCAGACCGAGGGCCTCGGGTTCGTCGGGCATCAGCCGGGCCAGCACGCGGGCCAGCCGGATCGCCTCCGCGCACAGGTTCCGTCGTACGAGATCGGCCCCCGAGGTGGCCGCGTACCCCTCGTTGAACAGCAGATACAGCACGCCGAGCACGCCGGTCGTGCGCTCGGGCAGGAGATGGGCGGGCGGAACGCGGTAGGGGATGCCGGCGTTGCGGATCTTCTTCTTGGCGCGCAGCAGGCGCTGTGCCATCGTCGCCTCGGGGACGAGGAAGGCGCGGGCGATCTCCGGTGTGGTCAGGCCCGCGAGGGTGCGCAGGGTCAGGGCGACCCGGGCCTCGATGTGCAGCGCGGGATGGCAGCAGGTGAAGATCAGCCGCAGCCGGTCGTCCTGGACTCCGCTGTCGTCGTACGGCTCCTCGGGTGCCGTGAGCATCGCCGCCTCCCGTAGTTTCCGTGCCCCGACCGCCTCCCGGCGCAGTACGTCCATGGCCCGGTGGCGGGCGGTCGTGGTGAGCCAGGCGCCGGGGCGGCGCGGGACGCCGTCGCGCCGCCACCGGTCGAGGGCCTGGGCGAAGGCGTCCTGCGCGCACTCCTCGGCGAGGTCCCAGTCGCCGGTCACCCGGATCAGGGTGGCGACGACCTGGCCCCACTCCTCCTGGAAGGCGGCGGCGACCGCCTCTTCAGCCGTCACTCCCACACTGGCCGTACTTCCACCGAGCCGCCCCCGAGCGCCGCCGGATGCCGGGACGCCAGGGAGATCGCCTCGTCCAGGTCGGCGACCTCGATGATGTCGATGCCGGCGATGTACTCCTTGGACTCGATGAACGGCCCGTCGGTGAGCAGGACCTCGTCGCCCTGGACGCGCACGGTGGTGGCGTCGGAGGCGGGACGCAGACGGGCGCCGCCCTTGACGAGGTCGCGGCTGCGGACCTCCTCGATGTAGGAGGTGAAGCGGGGGTCTTCGGCGATCTCGGCGGGGCTCAGTTCCGCGCCGCCGACGGGGGTGCAGATCAGCAGGACGTACTTCATGACGTGGCCTCCGTGACGTGCTCGTGGACGATCAGCCAGCGCGGACCGACGTTGCGGTAGCCGGTGGTGACGCGCAACAGGTTTCCGTCGGTGCGGACGAGGGCGTGGCCGAACGCGATGCTCTCGTCGACGTGGACCCGGAACTCCAGCACCTCGCGGGCCACCGGCCCCAGCGCCTCCCAGGCCTTGCGGAGCGCCTCGACGCCCCTGCGGTGTCGGCCGTTCTCCACGACCTCCGCGTCCCGCGCGTAGCAGGCGACCGCCCGCTCGACGTCGCCCGCGCGCGCCGCGTCCGTCAGTTCGGTGTCGAGCCGGCGGATCTCCCCCTCGGCATCCTCGTCCTCCCAGAACGGGCGTACTTCCATCGCACCGATCGTGGCCACGGGGTGCTTCGCGGCCGCCTCGATCGCCTCCTCCAGGCTGTCGCACTCCAGGATGTCGAAGCCGGCGACGTACTCCTTGGTCTCCGCGAACGGCCCGTCGGTGCGCAGCACCTCACCGCCGCGCACCCGCACGGTGACCGCGTCGGCGGGCAGCGCGAGCCGGTGCCCGTGCTGCCGTACGCCACGGTCACCGAGTTCCTCGACCCAGGGTTCGACAGGGGCCATGCCCGAGGCGTCATTGGTGTCGTCGCCGCAGACGAGCAGCATGTACTTCATGGATCCTCCCGGTCCTCATGAGCTTCCTACACCCACCCGACGAACAGGACCGACCCGAATCGACACCCGACGCGCACGAAAAATGAGGGGCCGGAGATATGCCCTCTCATGTCGGCTGCCCCTGAGGGCGCTGCGGTGCATGACATCGCCATCGGGCGTTCGTACAGCTGGTATGCGGCGCGTCGCGGCCCGGTTCGCGGTTGGATGGTGCCATGACGTCCGACGAGCACGCGCGGCTGATGCGGGCCAACCAGGCCAACTGGGACGCCCGCACCCCCGTCCACCTCGCCAGCCGGTTCTACGGCCTCGACCAGGACCTCGACCCCGAGCGCTGGTTCGCCTCCTTCGAGTGGGAGGACCTCGGCGAGCTCACCGGCCGCGACGTACTCCACCTCCAGTGCCATCTCGGCACCGAGACTCTCGCCCTGGCCCGGCGTGGCGCCCGCGCGGTGGGGCTCGACTTCTCGGAGGCGTCGGTGGCGGCCGCGACCGGCGTCGCGGCGCGGGCGGGTGTGGCCGTCGAGTACGTGCAGGCGAACGTCTACGACGCCGTCGAGGCGTTGGGCGGGCGGCGCTTCGACGTCGTCTACACCGGCAAGGGCGCGCTGTGTTACCTCCCCGATCTCGAGCGATGGGCAGAAGTGATCGCCCGACTGCTGCGTCCGGGCGGCCTGTTGTACGTCGTCGAGTTCCATCCGCTGCTCAACTCGCTGGGCCCGAAGCCCGCACCGGGCGAGGGACCCGAGCTGCTGCTGCGCCACGACTACCTGGGCGGTGAGGGGCCCGTGCACCGGGACGCGACCCGCACCTACACCGACGGCCCGCCCGTCGAGGGGGCCACCGAGAGCTACGAGTGGATGCACGGAATAGGTGAGGTACTGGGCGCGTTGACGGGGGCGGGACTGAGTGTCCGGCGGCTCCGGGAGAGCGAGGAGCTGCCGTGGCCCCGCTGGCCTCACATGAACCGCACGCCGTCCGGCTGGTGGCGCCTTCCCGAGCCGCGGATCCCACTTCTCTACGGACTTCTGGCCCATCGCTGACAGTCGCGTGCTACTCTGCAAACAGCACTTGTGTACGCCCTGTTGTGGGCGCCGGTGCCAGTTCCTCCTCAGTTCGCCGGTCGGTGTACCGGCTTCTCCTCACCACCTCGTGATCAGTGGCCCTGCCCTACCCGAGGTGCTGTTTCCCGCCGCCGAAGGCGCTGTCCGCCTTCCCTCTCGCGGCTTCCCCCCTCCCTTGCGCATGTCCCATGCCTTCCGTCCTCGAAAGGACACACCACCATGACCACCACTCTCGAACACCCTCCAGTCCAGCAGCAGCCCCCGGTCCGGGCCGTCACCGGCGTCCTCGACATCGACGCGAGCGGGAAGGGCCACCTGCGCGCCGCCGGCCTGCTGCCCTCGCCCACCGACCTCCAGGTCTCCCCCGCGCTGATCCGCAGGTTCGGCCTGCGCAAGGGGGATCTCGTCGACGGGGTGCGCGGCACCCAGCGCGCCCTCACCGAGGTCGCCCGGGTCAACGGCGGCACACCCGGCACGAAGCGGCGGGCCTTCCACGACCTCACTCCGCTGCACCCGCGCGAGCGGATCCGCCTCGAACATCCGGCGTCCGGCCTGACCGGGCGGGTCGCGGACCTGATCGCACCCGTCGGCAAGGGCCAGCGCGGGCTGATCGTGGCCCCGCCCAAGACCGGCAAGACCGTACTGCTCCAGCAGATCGCGGCCGCCGTCGCCGGCAACCACCCCGAGTGCCGCCTGATGGTGGTGCTGCTCGACGAACGCCCCGAGGAAGTCACCGACATGCGGCGCTCCGTGCGCGGCGAGGTGTACGCCTCGACGTTCGACCGCACGCCCAAACAGCACATCGCGCTCGCCGAGCTGGTGATCGAACGGGCCAAGCGGCTCGTCGAGGCCGGCGAGGACGTCGTGATCCTGCTCGACTCCCTGACCCGGCTGTGCCGGGCGCACAACAACGCGGCCCCCGGCAACGGCCGCACCCTCAGCGGTGGCGTCGACGCGACCGCGCTGATCGGGCCGAAGAAGTTCTTCGGCGCCGCCCGGCTCGCCGAGGAGGGCGGTTCGCTCACCATCCTCGCCACCGCCCTGGTGGAGACCGGCTCGCGCGCCGACGACTTCTACTTCGAGGAGCTCAAGAGCACCGGCAACATGGAGCTCCGACTGGACCGCGAGCTCGCCTCCCGGCGTGTCTTCCCGGCCGTCGCCATCAACCCCTCCGGCACCCGCCGCGAGGAACTCCTGCTGCCTCCGGCCGAGTTGGCGACCGTGTACGGTCTGCGCCGGGCGCTGCAGAGCCGGGACGGCCAGGCCAACCTGGAGACCCTCCTGGAGCGCATCCGCGAGACGCCGGACAACGCGACCTTCCTGCGCCGGATCCAGCCGACGCTGCCCGCCGGATAGCCCGCGCCCTCGGCGACACGCCGGGGCGGTGTGCGGCATCCGGGTGTTCGCGCCCGCCCCACGGCCCGGCCAGCGCGATGCAGGGCCGGTCCGTTCCTAGCTTTGCGGTATGACTATCGGATTTCCCTCCCGGTTTGCGGTCTCGGCCTGCGCACTGTGCATGACGGGACTTCTGGTGTGCGCCCCCGCGACGGCGGCCGCGCACACGGGCTCCGACCCCGTCGCCCCCGGCGGGGCACCGGCCGCGGCCGCTTCGCCCGACCTGCTGTACCACTCCGGCACCCAGGTCCGGCCGCACCGGGGCGCGCCCCGGGTCCCGGACGTGTCCGCGCTGTCGTGGGTGGTGGCCGACGCCCACGGCGGGGAGGTCCTCGCGGCGCACGACGCCCACCGCAGGCTCCCGCCGGCCAGCACGCTCAAGACCCTGTTCGCCCTGACCGTCCTGCCGGTGCTGCCCGGCGGCCTCAGGCATACGGTCGGCGCGGAGGACCTCGCGGGCATCGGCCCCGGCAGCAGTCTCGTCGGGGTCGCCCAGGGCCGGACCTACCAAGTGGCCGACCTGTGGCGCGGGGTCTTCCTCAACTCCGGGAACGACGCCGTGCACGTCCTGGCCAGGCTCAGCGGCGGCTGGCGCACGACGGCCGCCCGGATGCAGGCCAAGGCGCGTGCCCTGGGCGCCCGTGACACCCACGTCCGCTCCCCCGACGGCTACGACACCCCGGGCCAGGTCTCCTCCGCGTACGACCTCGCGGTCTTCGGCCGGGCGGGGCTGCGCAACGCGGACTTCGCGCGGTACTGCGGCACGGCCGAGGCGAGGTTCCCCGGCCCGGGCGGATGGTCGTACGGGATCCGGAACACCAACCGGCTGCTGACCGGCGCCGACGGGGTGGAGCCCTACGACGGGCTGATCGGGATCAAGAACGGCTATACGAGTCATGCCGGCAACACGCTCGTCGCCGCCGCCCGTCGGGGCGGCCGGATGCTGGTCGTGACGGTGATGAACCCTCAGTCGGGCGGCGGCTTCGCGGTCTACGAGGAGGCGCGCCGGCTGCTCGACTGGGGGTTCGGCGCGGCGGGGCGGGTGGATCCGGTGGGCTCGCTGGACGCACTGCGGGCGAGACCGCGGCCGGGGCCCGACGCCGTGCCGGTCGCGGCGGCGGTCGCGGCACACGACGACGGGCCTGGCTGGCTGGAGACCTGGGCCATCCTCGGCGCCGCCGGACTCGGTGCGGGTTCCATGGCCGTGGCCCTGCGGTCCCGGATCGGGCGCGCGACTCGCGGCTGACCCACCGGAAGCCACAGCAGCAGGCCCAGGGTGATCCAGGTGTACGTGTTGCTGCCGAGGAAGCCGTCGATGCCCGACGCGTCGTCGAACCACAACCACACCACGCTCGTGCACAGCACCGCGTACAGGGCGCCCGCGATCCGCAGGTGCCCGGTACGCACGAGCACGGCGAAGGAGGGCAGCAGCCACACCAGGTGGTGCACCCAGGTGATGGGGCTCACCAGACACGCGGTCAGCCCGGTCAGCGCGAACGCGGCCGCCCAGTCCCCCACCACCACGGCACGCCGACCCCGTACCGCCCACACCGCGAGGGTCAGCACCACGGCCACCGCCCAGACCGTGCGGTCCGTTTCGCCGAGCCGCGCCAGGATGCCCTGCAGCGACTGGTTGGAGACATAGTCGAGGCGGCCCACCCTGGTCGTGTCCCACAGGGCGTCGGTCCAGTAGAAACGGGAGGCGTCCGGTGCCACGACGGACGCGAACCCCGTCGCCGCCAGGGCCACGACCGTGGCGACCGCCGCCGCGCGCCAGCGCCGGGCGACCAGAAGCAGGCCGATGAAGAGGGCCGGTGTGAGCTTCACCGCGGCGGCCAGACCGATCCCGACCCCGGCCCGGCGTTCCCGGCCCGTCGCGAGCAGCCACGCGTCGACCAGGACGAGCGCCAGCAGCAGGAGGTTGACCTGGCCGAAGCTGAAGGTGTCGCGCAGCGGTTCGAACAGCGCGAGCGCACAGGCGCCGAGAGCGCAGCCGTACCAGCCGTGCCGCCGCCAGGCCCGGCCGGTGAGGAGGAGCACGACCACGGCCAGGGCCGCCAGGTTGAGCAGCAGGCCCACCGCGATCGCGGTGCGCAGGTCGAACAGGGCCATCGGAAGCATGGCGACGGCCGCGAACGGCGGGTAGGTGAACCCGTACGCCGTCCCCGGCACCCGGTAGTCGTAGAGCCGTCCGCCGTGGTGGACCCAGGTGTCGACGGCTCCGTGATAGACGCGCAGGTCGAACCAGTCGCGCAGGAGCGGCACGGTCGCCGTGAAGGCGCCGACGGCCGCGACGGCGACGAGGACCAGCAGCAGTCGGCCACGATCCGTGGTCGGCGCCCTCAGGCCGTACGTCCTCATGCCGTACGTCCCGTCACCGGGGCCTGGGCCGTCTGGTGGGCCTGGACGAGCACGACCAGGGCGAGGACGCCTCCGGAGACGGCGAGGACGAGTTGCCCGGCGTCGGCCGGGCCGCCGTTCGGGAGGGTGGCGAGCGCGAGCACACCCGTCACGGCGGCCACCCGGTGCCGTACCGAGGCGCTGGGCGCGGCAGCCGCTATCAGGAACAGTCCCCACAGGGCGTACCAGGGGCGGATCGCCGGGCCGAGGGCGGCGACGGTGGCGAGGCTCAGGCCCAGAGCGTAGACGGGGCGTGGGCGAAGGCGCAGCCATATGCGGCCGATGACGGCGACGGCGATCACGACGCCAAGGGCATGCCAGGCCGGGACGGCCAGCGGGGCCAGATCGCTGCCGAGACGTTCCAGCAGGGCTCCGGTGGCGCGGCCGAGGAGGCTGGTGAGGGCCCAGTTCCCGGATGACACGGGGGTGTTGAGGGCGCCGATCCAGCCGTAGCCGGTGCCCGCGACGGTCGTAGCGGCGACCGTGGTGGCGGCTGCCGGGACGACGGCTGTCAGGACGGCCCTCGCCGGGTGGTCACCGGCCCGGATCCGCAGCACGACGATCGCCGCAAGTCCCAGCGCGGCGGGCGCCTTCACGAGCGCGGCGAGCGTCACGAGGACCACGCCGAGAACCGGCCACCGGCCAAGTGCGGAGACCAGGCCGAGGCCGAGCAGACCGAGCATGACGGCGTCGTTGTGGGCGCCCGCGACCAGGTGGAGCAGTACGAGCGGGTTGAGGGCGCCGAGCCAGAGCGCGGCCGCCGGATCCGCGCCGCTGTGGCGGGCCAGGCGCGGCAGGACCGCCGCCATGAGAGCCACGCCGAGCAGCGCGACGAGCCGCATCCCGAGCAGACCGGCCGGGAGTTCGCCGTGGGACGCCTTGGCCAGGGCGGAGGCCACGCCGAGAAACACGGGGCCGTACGGGGCGGCCGTGTTGCGCCACATCGGGGCGACCTCGTCCGCGAGGGGACCGCCGAGCAGGGCCGGGCCATGGCTGTAGACGTCCATGTGGGCGTCGGCCATGGCGCCTTGGGCGAGGTAGCTGTAGACGTCCCGGCTGAACAGGGGCGGGGCGAGCAGCAGCGGGAGGGACCAGATGACGAGGACGGCCATGAGCTCGCGCGTGCTGGGCCGCTTCTCAGCGCTGCGTACGAGGCGGCCGAGGAGGAGCCAGGCCGCGATCAGCAGGACGACGCCGAAGTAGGCACCGACCAGGCCGAGTGCCGCCTGGGGCGAGGCAGGGGTGAGGAGTTCGCGGACGGGCAGAGCCCCTGAGGTCTCACCACCCGCGGCGAGGAAGGCGGTGCCGACCAGACCGAGGATCTGGCAGCGGCGGAGATCTACGGGAACCTTGGCCAACACATCGGCAGCGTGTCAGCTGCGGGTGGCTGGAAGGCGACGAGGTGACGACCGGGGTGTGACCGGTGCGTGGTCGGGTGCGGGACGCGTTTCTCAGAACACGGAGAGACCCGTCAACGTCGTGAACCTGTCCAGGGCCGCCACCCCCGCCACGGAGTTGCCGCGCTCGTCCAGGCCCGGGCTCCATACGCACAGGGTGCAGCGGCCGGGGACCACCGCGATGATGCCACCGCCCACACCACTCTTGCCGGGCAGGCCCACGCGGTAGGCGAAGTCACCCGCCGCGTCGTACGTGCCGCAGGTCAGCATGATGGCGTTGATCTGTTTGGCCTGGCTGAGGGTGAGAAGGCGGGTGCCGTCGGCGCGGATGCCGTGGCGGGCCAGGAAGGTGGTGGCCAGGGCGAGGTCGGCGCAGGACGCCCTGATCGAGCACTGGCGGAAGTACTGGTCGAGCAGCACCGGGATGTCGTTGTCGATGTTGTCGTACGCGGCCATGAAGTGGGCCAGGGCGGCGTTGCGGTCGCCATGGGCGGACTCGGAGGCGGCCACCTCCTCGTCGAAGTCCATGGCCGGGTTGCCGCTCTCCGCGCGCAGGAACGACAACAACTCGCCCGCCGCGTCTCCGGTACGGCTGTGGAGGCGGTCGGTGACGACGAGCGCGCCCGCGTTGATGAACGGGTTGCGCGGGATGCCGTTCTCGTACTCCAGCTGGATCAGGGAGTTGAAGGGGTTGCCGGAGGGCTCGCGGCCCACGTGCTCCCAGAGTTCGTCGCCCTCACGGGCCAGGTCGAGCGCGAGGGTGAAGACCTTGGTGATGGACTGCGTCGAGAACGGCTCGCGCCAGTCCCCGACGCCGTACACGGTGCCGTCCAGCTCCGCGACGGCCATGCCGAAGCTGCGCGGATCGCAGGCGGCGAGCGCCGGGATGTAGTCGGCGGCGCGGCCCCGGCCCGGGGTCCGTTCGATCTCCTCGGCGATGCGTTCCAGGACCGGCTGGAAGGCGAGCGACGACGTCGTGGTCATGATCACTATTGTGCCTCCGGGCCGGTCCTGGTGCGTGTCACGGTGGGTCGGCCGCCGTCAGGCCCGAGCGGAGCCGCTGCCCGCGAGGACTTCCGGCCGCAGCAGGTCGGCAAGTGTCTCGGCGGGCAACAGGCCCTTTTCCAGGACGAGTTCGGCCACTCCCCGGCCGCTGGCGAGGGCCTCCTTGGCGATGTCGGTGGCGGCCGTGTACCCGATGTGCGGGTTGAGGGCGGTGACCAGGCCGATGGAGTTCTCGACCGTACGGCGCAGCGCCTCGGTGTTGGCGGTGATGCCGTCCACGCAGCGTTCGGCGAGGGTGAGGCAGGCGGCGCGCAGGTGGGTGATGGACTCCGACAGGGAGTGCAGGATGATCGGCTCGAAGGCGTTGAGCTGGAGCTGTCCCGCCTCCGCGGCCATCGTGATGGTCACGTCGTTGCCGATCACCTCGAAGGCCACCTGGTTGACGACCTCCGGGATCACCGGGTTGACCTTCCCCGGCATGATCGACGAACCCGCCTGCACCGGCGGCAGGTTGATCTCACCCAGCCCCGCCCGCGGCCCCGACGACAGCAGCCGCAGGTCGTTGCAGCTCTTGGAGAGCTTGACCGCGACCCGCTTGAGCACACCGGACATCTGCACGAACGCACCGCAGTCCTGCGTCGCCTCCACCAGGTTGGCGGCCGTGACCAACGGCAGCCCGGTGATGGCGGCCAGGTGGCGCCGGGCCGACTCGGCGTACCCGACGGGAGCATTGAGCCCTGTCCCGATCGCCGTGGCACCCAGGTTGATCTCGTGGATCAGCTCGACGGCCTCGTCAAGACGGGACCGGTCCTCGTCAATCATGACGGCATAGGCCGAGAACTCCTGCCCCAGCGTCATGGGCACCGCGTCCTGCAACTGTGTACGGCCCATCTTGAGCACGTCGCGGAACTCCACGGCCTTACGGGCGAACGCGTCCTGCAGTACGGCCATCGCCTCGAGCAGTCCACGTACCGCGAACACCGTCGCTATCTTGACGGCGGTCGGGTAGACGTCATTGGTCGACTGGCCCAGGTTGACGTCCTCGTTGGGGTGCAGGAAGGAGTACTCCCCCTTCTCGTGCCCCAGCAGCTCCAACGCCCGGTTGGCGACGACCTCGTTGGCGTTCATGTTGGTCGAGGTACCGGCCCCGCCCTGGATCACGTCGACCACGAACTGGTCGTGCAGCTTCCCGTCCCGGATCTCCCGGCAGGCCTCGACGATCGCGGCGGCCTTCCTGGGCTCCAGCAGCCCGAGTTCCTCATTGGCGAGAGCCGCTGCCTCCTTGACGGCGGCGAGCGCGTCGATGAGGTGCGGGTAGGCGGAGATCGGCGTACCGGTGATGGGGAAGTTCTCCGTGGCACGCAGGGTGTGGACACCCCAGTAGGCGTCTGCGGGAACATCACGATCGCCCAGCAGATCGTGCTCACGGCGGATGACGGCGGTCATGAGGGTACGGGTCCTTGTCTGAAGGGGGTCAGGTGAGTTTTTTCAGGGGCGCGGGGAACTGCGGGACCAGCCACAGCCGACCCGCAGCCGCACAACGACATGTCGGCCCGAGCCCTTAGGCGCACGCCGAGGCAACAACCGGCTCCAGCGAACGCACGGGCCGCACACACCCGACCTCAAGGCCGCCTCCAAGAAGCGCCTCACCCTGGAACTCCGTGAGCAGATCCGACGAAACCCCGGCCCACGCCAACGCCGCCGCGGCAACCGGCACCCGCGCCCGATTCGCCCCGTCGGAGATCTTCACGGCAACCGCGCGCCCATCCGGAAGCGCGGCGACCTGAACGCCCTCGAACCCGTCCTTCGCGAGCAGCCCGGGCACGGCCTTCATCAGCGCGGCCACGTCCCGTCCCGCCCCCGACGCCATCTCGGCATGCTCCCGCATCGCGTCGGCGACCCGGGCCTCAGGGGTACCGGGAGCCGCCGTGGTGATCCGTGCGGCGGCCCGGGCGAGGCCGTGCAGCGAGACGGAGAACAAAGGCGCCCCGCACCCGTCGACGGTCACTCGCGCGATCCGCTGCCCGGTCAGGTCCTCGACGATCTCGGCGATCGCCTGCTGGAGCGGATGCGAGGGGTCGAGGTACCCCTCGAGAGGCCAGTCGTTGAGCACGCACGTGTACAGCATCGCCGCGTGCTTGCCGGAGCAGTTCTGCGCGAGCCGCGAGGGCGCTCGGCCCTCCCGGATCCACGCGTCCCGAACGGCCGGGTCGAACGGCATGTCCTGGACGTTGCGCAGGGCGTCCTCGGACACACCCGCGAGCTCCAGGATCCGCCGGGCCCCGGCGAGGTGGCGTTCCTCGCCGGAGTGGCTGGCCGCGGTGAGCGAGAGGAGCTCGCCGTCGAGCGGCAGCCCGGCCCGGACCATGGCGACGGCCTGGACCGGCTTGAGCGCCGACCGCGGATAGAACGCGGCCTCGATGTCGCCGAGTTGGAGACGGACGTCCCCGTCGCCGTCGAGGACGACGACGGAACCGTAGTGGGTGCCCTCGATCAGCCCACCGCGGATGAGGTGGGCGACGGGAGCGTGGAGGGGTTCACGGACCAGGGGTGCGGCCGCGACGGGACTGCTGTGCATCACTTCCTGCTTCTCCGGGAACGTCACGCGGGTCACGCGTGCGTGCCGGTCGATTCGGGCTCGGTGTGCGCGCGAGCGATCACGCGCCGGTGGACTCACTCTCGGTGGAGGTACGGGAGACCCTGCCCCGGACGGCGAACCAGCCGGCGACCAGGGCCGCGACGATCAGCGGGAGGCACAGCACGGTGGTGCGGCCGGCGCCGCCGTCGGCGTACATGAGGACCAGGACGGAGGCGAGGAAGGCCAGCGTCACGAGTTCGGTCCAGGGGGATCCCGGCAGTCGGTAGCCGGGGCGGGTGAGGTCGCCCTTCTCGGTCTTCTGCCAGAAGAGCAGGTGACAGACCATGATCATGCCCCAGGTGGCGAGGATGCCGATGGCGGCGAAGTTCAGCACGATCTCGAACGCGTCGGCGGGGACCACGTAGTTGAGGCCGACGCCGAGGACGCAGATGCCGCTGGTGAGCAGGATGCCGCCGTAGGGGACCTGGCTGCGGCTCATCACGCCGGTGAACTTCGGGGCGGAGCCGGACATCGCCATGGAGCGCAGGATGCGCCCGGTGCTGTACAGGCCGGAGTTGAGCGAGGACATGGCCGCGGTGAGGACGACGAGGTTCATCACTCCGCCGGCCGCCGGGATGCCGATGTTGGACAGGACGGTCACGAAGGGGCTCTCGCCGGCGGTGTACTTGTTCCAGGGCAGCAGCATCGAGAGCAGGAGGACCGAGCCGACGTAGAAGATGCCGACGCGCCACATGATCGAGTTGATCGCCTTGGGCATGATCTTCTCGGGGTTCTCGGTCTCGCCCGCGGCGACGCCGACCAGTTCGACCGAGGCGTAGGCGAAGACGACACCCTGGATGATCAGGAGCATGGGCAGCAGTCCGCTGGGGAAGACGCCGCCGTTGTCGGTGATCAGGGACGGGCCGGGGTGGTGGCCGTCGATCGGGTGCTGGGTGGCCAGCAGGAAGATGCCGATCAGCATGAACGCCACGAGCGCGCCCACCTTGATGATGGCGAACCAGAACTCCAGCTCGCCGAACATCTTCACCGAGATGAGGTTGACGGTGAGGACGACCGCGAGCGCGATGAGGGCGATCACCCACTGCGGGATGTCGGAGAACATGCCCCAGTAGTGGGTGTAGAGGGCGACGGCGGTGATGTCGGCGATGCCGGTGGTGGCCCAGTTCAGGAAGTACATCCAGCCGGCGACGTAGGCGCCCTTCTCGCCGAGGAACTCCCTGGCGTACGACACGAAGGCGCCGGAGGAGGGCCGGTACAGGACGAGTTCGCCGAGGGCGCGCACGACGAGGAAGGCGAAGACGCCGCACACCGCGTAGGCGATGAACAGGGAGGGGCCGGCGTCGGCGAGGCGGCCGCCGGCGCCCAGGAAGAGGCCGGTGCCGATCGCGCCGCCGATGGCGATCATGTTGACGTGTCGTGACTTGAGGGACTTGCTGTAGCCCTCGTCTCCGGCGTCGACATGGCCGGAACGTTTCTGCACGCCGTCGTGCAGGGACTGCTCGCTCACGCCTGGGACTCGCCTTCCGTGGGGGTGTCCGTGCCCGTGTTCGGGGAACGCACGATGTCGGTGAGGGTGGTCTCTACGCGGTCGAGGTGGTGGGACATCGCCTCCACCGCGTCGTGCTCGGAACCGTCGATCAGCGCCTCGACGATCGCGCGGTGCTCGCGGTTGGACTGCTCCCGGCGGCCGCCCAGCTCGTTGAGGAACGCCGACTGACGCGCCAGTGCGTCCCGGATCTCCTCGATGACCCGGCGGAAGACCGGGTTCTGGGCGGCCTCGGCCACGGCGAGGTGGAAGAGGGTGTCCATCGCGACCCACGCCGTGGTGTCGGTCTCCCGTTCCATCCGGTCCAGCAGGTGGGCCAGGTGGTCGAGGTTCTCCGGGGTGCGGCGCCGGGCCGCGTACCCGGCGACCGGGATCTCGACGTGGCGGCGCACCTCCAGGAGGTCGCTGGCCGCGTAGTCGCCGAAGGTGGGGTCCTCCACCGCGTTGGCCACGACGAAGGTGCCCTTGCCGGTCTTGGAGACGGTCAGGCCCATGGTCTGCAGGGCCCTGAGGGCCTCGCGCAGGACGGGCCGGCTGATCTCCAGGGTGCGGCACAGCTCCGCCTCGGAGGGGAGCTTGTCGCCGATGGCGTACTCCCCGCGCTCGATGGCGTCACGCAGATGCGCCAGCACCGCCTCCATGGCGCTGATGCGACGCGGAGGCTGACTGGCTGTCCGGCTGTCTGACAGGTTCACGGGAGAGATACTCCGGGCGGCGAGAGGGTGCTGTCAAGGGGGCGGGGCGCAGGGGGTGCGAGGAGTAGAACCGCCTCGCACCCCCGCGACGGTCAGCTGCTGAGCGTTCCCGTGGTCAGCAGGCCGAAGAGCAGCAGGCCCACGACGAGCCGGTAGACCACGAAGGCGTTGAAGGAGTGCTTGGCCACGAACTTCAGCAGCCAGGCGATGGAGGCGTAGGCCACGACGAAGGAGACGCCCGTGCCGACGGCGAGCGGGGCCGCGCCCACGCCCGCACCGAGGGCGTCCTTGAGCTCGTAGATGCCGGCGCCGGTGAGGGCGGGAATGCCGAGGAAGAACGACAGGCGGGTGGCGGCCACGCGGTCCAGGTCGAGGATCAGCGCCGTGGACATGGTCGCGCCGGAGCGGGAGAAGCCGGGGAAGAGCAGCGCGAGGATCTGCGAGCTGCCGACCAGCATCGCGTCCTTGAACGAGGTGTCGTCCTCACCGCGCTTGTGCCGCCCCATCTGGTCCGCCGCCCACATCACACCGCTGCCGACGATCAGGGAGCCCGCGACCACCCACAGGGACGCGAGCGGTCCCTCGATGAGCGGCTTGGCGGCCAGGCCGACGATGACGATCGGAACGGTCGCGGCGATCACCCACCAGGCGAACTTGTAGTCGTGGTGGTAACGCTCCTCCTTGTTGACCAGCCCTCTCCCCCACGCGGAGACGATCCGCACGATGTCCTTGAAGAAGTACACGAGCACGGCGGCGATCGCGCCGACCTGGATGACGGCCGAGAACCCGACGACGGCGTCGTCGTCGACGGGGATGTTCATCAAGCCCTCGACGATCTTCAGATGGCCGGTGGAGGAGACGGGCAGGAACTCGGTCACCCCCTCGACGGCTCCGAGGACGACGGCCTGACCGACGCTGATGACGCTCATGGGATCCAGTTCTTCTCAGGGGAAGGCAGGTGCGGAGGGCACAGTCTTACTACACGCGGACAAGCGTCGAGGCCTACGCCCACACGGCCTGCGCCAGCGCCACCCCCGCGAAGGCCGCCCCGAGACCGGCCACCACGCTCGCGGCCACGTTGGCCGCGGCGTAGAAGCGTGCCCCGGTCTCGCTGAGCCGGAGCGTCTCGTAGGAGAAGGTCGAGTACGTCGTCAGGGCCCCGCACAGACCGGTGCCCAGGAGGAGTTGGAGGTGGGATCCGGCAGCCCCTTCGGCCACGGCCCCGGTGAGCAGGCCGAGAATCAGACAGCCCGTGACATTGACGGCGAAGGTGCCCCAGGGGAAGAGCGAGTCGTGCCGGGACTGCACCGCGCGGTCGGTGAGATAGCGGAGCGGGGCACCGACCATGGCGCCCGTGACGACCAGCAGCCAGTTCACAACGACTTCTTACCCTTCATGCCCGTTCTGCCCCGGCTTGCGTCCCGGGTCCCGTCGCGGCCGACGTACCGGATGACCTCGCAGTGGTCGAGGGTCACCAGGCCCTCGGTGATGAGTTCGTCGAGCTGTGGCAGGAACTCCCGTACACGGGTCTCGGTGTCGACGATGACGACGGCCACCGGCAGGTCCTCGCTGAGGGACAGCAGCCGGGAGGTGTGGATCAGGGAGGAGGCACCGAAACCCTCGATGCCGCGGAAGACGCTGGCCCCGGCGAGCCCCGCCGCGTGCGCGCGGTGCACGATCTCGGTGTAGAGGGGCTTGTGGTGCCAGGTGTCGTTCTCGCCGATGTAGACGGTCACGCGCAGGGCGCTGCCGGTCAGCCTCGTCATGGCTGCCTCCACTTCAGGACGCGGCGGGTCGCCGTGGACGCGAGCCACACCGCGGTGAGGGCCGCGAGCAGCGTCGCGGCGAGATAGGCCAGGCCCATGGCCGGCCGGCCGTGATCGACGAGCTTCTGGATGTCGACGGCGTAGGTCGAGAAGGTCGTGAAGCCGCCGAGGACGCCGGTGCCGAAGAAGGGACGGACCAGGCGGTGGGCGGCCCACACGTCGGTGATGACGACCATGAACACGCCGATGACGGCACAGCCGACGACATTGGTCCAGAAGGTCGCCCAGGGGAATCCTCCGGGCGGGGTGGGCCAGTGGAGGGAGAGGGCGTACCGGGCGGCGGCCCCGAGGGCGCCGCCGAGGGCGACCACGGCGACGACCGGCGCCTGACCGTGCCAGAGCGACGGGCGCCCGGATCTGGCGGGGGCACGGAGGCTCTCCGGGGCTGTCATGGTCGTATCTCTCCTACTCGCCGGGGCCCGGGCACGGGCGCGCTCCATCGCAAGTAGGGACCGTTGGCGGCGCCTTCGCCGCGGTTCGGGTACGGCGGGCCCCACCGCCGCGCCGCGAGGGTGATCGCGACCGAGGACCAGGGTAACGCCGGGGCACCACCGGGGTCACTTCGCGGCGGGCGGCTCGCACAGCGCGATCCCGCGCTCCCAGAGGCTGCCGAGGACCAGGTGGCCGGAGGCCTCGCAGACGCTGGTGACCATGCGGAAGCGGGAACGGTTGCGGGCGAGGTGGTGGACGACCTCGCCCGTGTCGTCGACCGCGAGGACGCCGATGCCGCCCGTGGGACGGTAGGGGGCGCGTACGGCGATGCGGGCGGCGGCTCGCCGGACCGGTGGGGCGGCACGGTGCAGCAGGTCGAGCGGGGGCACACGGGGACCGGCGAGCGAGACCCAGATCGGGCCGTCGGGTCCGCCGCGCCAGATGTTGTCGGGCATGCCGGGCAGGTTCTCGGCCAGGGGTTCGGCGCGTCCGGCCCGTGGTCCGTCGAGCCAGTAGCGGGCGAGCCGGCGGGCCCCGGTCTCGGCGACGACCAGGAAGGACTCGTCACCGCTCGCGGCGAGGCCGTTGGCGAACTGCAGTCCCTCCAGCAGGACCTCGGGAGTGTCGTCACCGGGCGCCAGGCGCAGGAGGCGGCCGGTGCCGGTGTGTTCGACGATGTCGCCGATCCACTGGTCCAGGGGGTAACGACGGCTGGAGACGGTGAAGTACACGCTGCCGTCGGACAGCGCGACCACGTTGCTGGCGAACCGCAGCCGCTCCCCCGCCACCTCATCGGCGATGACGCGTACAGTGCCGTCGGCGAGGTCGACGCCCAGTAGTCCGCGTTCGGCGTCGCACACCAACAGGGCGCCGTCCGGGAGGAGTTCGAGGCCGAGCGGCCTGCCGCCGGTCTCGGCGAGCACCTCGACGCGGGCGGCGAGCGGTTCCGTCAGTCCGTCGATGCGCAGGATGCGGCCGTCCGCCACTCCGGTGAGGACCCGGCCGCGGGCGTCGGCGACGACGTCCTCGGGGCCGTGGCCGCCGATCGCGATGTAGTGGCGGGGAGTCAGTGCGGTGGAACGGTCCATCAGGTGCCTGCCCTTCCGGTGCGGGTCGCTACCAGCCCTTCTCGAACATGCGCGCCACCTCGGCGATGCGCATCTCGTCGCGACGGTAGTACGTGCGCCACCGGATTCTCCTGGTGCGCAGCAGGCCGATGTCGACGAGCAGGCCGAGGTGGGTCTCCGCGACGGAGCGGGACACGCCGAGCTTGCGTGCGATGGCGTGGGCGGTGACTCCGTCCCGGGCGGGGTCACCGTGCCGCTGCGGCGGGAAGTGTGCGGCCGGGTCCTTCAGCCACTCCAGGATGTCCAGACGCCACTGGCCGGCCGGGATCCTCAGCATCTCGTCCCCTCCGCCCCTGCTTCTGCATGCGTCCACTGTCCCGCAGCCGAAGCCGCCCTGTCCCGGAGTAGGCGAGCTTGTCCGAGATGGAACTCCTCTGGGAACAAAGGGCTGTTGGCGCGCACGGCGGTCGGGGAGCGAAACACGGCTGCGTCCGGAGGACTCGGGGCTGGTCCGGGTTCGGGGCTCGGTCCGGGACACGGGGCCGGTACGGGCCGCGAGGCCGATCTGCGGGCTTGTGGCCGATCCGGACCGCGAGGCAGAGCCGGAACCCGGGGCCGATCCGCACCGCGGGCAGACCCGGGGTTCGAGGCTCGGTCCCGGACACGGGCCGGTACGGGCCGCGAGGCCGATCTGCGGGCTTGTGGCCGATCCGGACCGCGAGGCAGAGCCGGGACCCGGGGCCGGTCCGCACCGCGGGCAGACCCGGGGTTCGAGGCTCGGTCCGGGACACGGGCCGGTACGGGCCGCGAGGCCGATCTGCGGGCTTGTGGCCGATCCGGACCGCGAGGCAGAGCCGGAACCCGGGGCCGATCCGGGCCATGAGACCGATTCGGACCGCGAGGCACAGCCGGAACCGGAGCCGATGCGGTACCCGTGGCCGATCCGGGCCATGAGGCAGAACCCGGACCCAGTGCCGAGGCGCATCGCGGGCGGATTCGGGCGGTGAGGCCGGTCCCGCAGGCTTGCGCCGCCTGGGGGTTGCCGGCTGTTGGCCGGGGCATGCGCACGCGGACGGTTTGACTCGGTCGTGTGATGGTCGGCTTTCGGGCTTGCGGCGTTCTGGTCCGTTCGGGCTAGGGGGATCGTGCAATCCGGGACGCAGGGTACGGCGCCGGCGTGCGGGCCCCCGCTCCACCGGCGTGATGGTTCGGGGCCTCCCCGTCGCGTCTGACTGCACCCGCCTGGCCCACGGACAGGGTCCGTGTCGCTGACCCGGGGTCGAGTACGCCGGGGACTTGGGCGTACGGCTGAGCGGACTCACTCCTGCTCAGTCCTCAGGAACGGTGAGGCCCCTCCGCCCGCGGCTCGTGGTCTCGCGGGCGGAGGGGAGTCGGTTCAGGCGTCGAGCCGTACGACCCGGACAGCGCCCGCCGGGACGGCGAGGCGGCCCGCGGCACGTTCGCCGGTCAGCAGTTCGGTGCCCGCCGCGTCCAGGGGCACCTTGACCTCCGACGCGGTGTGGTTGATCACGAAGACGTAGGAACCGGTCTCTCCGTTCCGCCGGACCACCTCGACGTCGTGGGGCAGGTCGGCGCGCGAGGGGAGCTGGGCGTCCTCGGCGGCCCAGCCGAGCAGCACGTCGAGGCCCTGGGCGGCCAGGCGCGTGGAGACGTACCAGGCCGTGCCCTCGCCGTGGCGGTGCCGGGTGACTGCGGGGTGACCGGCGGCCAGGCCGTCGGCGTAGGTCCACACCGTCTCGGCGCCGCGCGGCACGACGAACTCGGTCCACACGTCACCGGTGAGCTCGGAGCCGTCGGGTCCGGTGATCCTCACCACCTGGTCCGGCAGGAGCGGCGAGAACTCCTCGACGGTCAGGCCCAGGACGTCCCGCAGCGCGCCCGGATGGGCACCCGCGTGGACGGCGTCGTGCTCGTCGACGATGCCGGAGAAGTACGACACGACGAGGGTGCCGCCGTTCTCGGCGTACGTCTTGAGGTTGTCCCCGGCGGCCTCCGTCATCAGGTACAGGGCGGGTACGACGACAAGGGGATAAGCCGACAAGTCGGCTTCCGGGTGAGCGAAGTCGACCGTGAGGTGACGGTCGTAGAGGGCCTCGTAGAAGGCGTCGGCACGCTCGCGCGCGTCGTGGTCCTCGCTGGGGCGCCAGTCGAGGTTCTGCGCCCACCAGGAGTGCCAGTCCCACAGGACGGCCACGTCCGCCTGGGTGCGCGTGCCGCGGATCGTGCTCAACGAGTCCAGGGAGGCGCCCAGTTCGACGACCTCGCGCCACACGCGGGTGTCGGTGCCTCCGTGCGGGACCATCGCCGAGTGGAACTTCTCGGCGCCGCGCCGCGACTGACGCCATTGGAAGAACATGGCGCCCTCGGAGCCGCGGGCCACGTGCGCCAGGGAGTTGCGGGCCATCTGGCCGGGGGCCTTGGCGGGGTTGCGGGGCTGCCAGTTGACGCCCGAGGTGGAGTGCTCCAGCAGGATCCAGGGGGCGCCGCCCGCGACCGAGCGCGTGAGGTCGGCGGCCATGGCGAGGTTGACGTGGGTGCGGCGGCCGTCGGTGATGAGGTAGTGGTCGTTGGTGACGATGTCGACCTCGCGGCCCCAGGCCCAGTAGTCGACCGAGTCGCACTGGCTGAGCGCGGTCATGAAGTTGGTGGTGACCGGGACGCCCGGGGAGAGCCGGTGCAGGATGTCCCGCTCCGCCACGAAGTTCTCGCGCATGGTGGCGTCGGCGAACCTCTTGTAGTCCAGCGCCTGGCCGGGGTTGCCGACGGTGGCCGCGGAACGCGGCGGGTCGATCTGCTCGACGCTCGTGTAGTGCTGGCCCCAGAAGGCGGTGCCCCAGGCCTCGTTGACGGCGTCGACGCCGCCGTACGTCGCCTGGAGCCAGCGGCGGAAGTGGGCGGCGCAGGAGTCGCAGTAGCAGGCGGAGACGGGGACCCCGTACTCGTTGTGCACGTGCCACATCGCCAGGGCCGGGTGGTCGGCGTAACGCTCGGCGAGCCGCGTGGTGATGTCCGCGGCGGCCGCCCGGTAGGCACTGTTGCTGTGGCAGATGGCGCCGCGCGAGCCGAACGCCAGGCGGGTGCCGTCTGCCGTGACCGGCAGTGCGTCGGGATGGGCGCGGTAGAACCAGGCGGGCGGGACGACCGTGGGCGTGCCGAGGTCGACCCTGACGCCGTTCTCGTGCAGCAGGCCGAGGATCCGGTCCAGCCAGCCGAAGTCGTACACGCCCGGTTCCGGCTCCAGCAGCGCCCAGGAGAAGATCCCTACGCTGACCATGGTGACCCCGGCCTCGCGCATCAGACGGACGTCCTCGTCCCAGACGCTCTCGGGCCACTGCTCCGGGTTGTAGTCCCCGCCGAAGGCGAGCCTGGTGAGGCCCCTGGGGGTGGTCTCCGGCATGGTCTCTCCCGTTTCGAATCGTTGGGAACGTGCACACACGGCTCCAGAAGTGTGCGGCCCAAGATAACCGTACAGAGGTAACCCTTGCCAAGTGCCTTACAGCAGACTTTTCTGTGCACGATCCCAGAACGGTCGCATCCCGCCTGTGCCGTCCCGCCGCTCGAGCACCCTCGTGCCGCCCACAGGGGCTTAGAGTCTTGACCATGAACAATGCGGGGGGCCGGCGCAGACCACCGACGATCCACGACGTGGCCCGCGAGGCCGGGGTCTCGCGGGGCACCGTCTCGCGCGTCCTCAACGGCGGACACTACGTCAGCCCGCCCGCCCTGGAGGCGGTCAACGCCGCCATCCGCAAGACGGGTTACGTCGTCAACCGGCACGCCCGCTCGCTGATCACCGGCCGCTCCGACTCGGTCGGCTTCCTGCTCACGGAGCCCCAGGAGCGCTTCTTCGAGGACCCCAACTTCAACGTGCTGCTGCGCGGCTGCACCCAGGCGCTGGCCGCGCACGACATCCCCCTGCTGCTGATGCTGGCGGGCACCGAGGACGAGCGGCGCCGGATCAAGCGGTTCATCACGGCGGGCCACCTCGACGGCGTGCTGCTGGTCACCAGCCACTCCGCCGACCCGGTGGCCGAGGAACTGCACAAGGCGGGCGTACCCGTCGTGCAGTGCGGCAAGCCGATGAGGTCCGGCTCCAAGGTGAGCTACGTGGCCGCGGACGACCGCGACGGCGCCCGTGACATGGTGCGCCATCTGCTGTCCCTGGGCCGCCGCCGGATCGGCATCGTGACCGGCCCGCTGGACTCGCCGGGCGGTGTCGACCGTCTCGCCGGCTACAAGGAGGTGCTGGCGGAGGCGGGCGTCGGGATCGACGAGCGGCTCGTCGTCTCCGGCGACTACAGCCGGGCCGCCGGGGAGGCGGGCGCCGAACGGCTGCTGGCGCAGGCTCCGGACCTGGACGCCGTGTTCGTCGCCTCCGACCTCATGGCGCTGGGCGCCCTGACGGCACTGCGCCGGGCGGGCCGCCGGATCCCCGAGGACGTGGCCGTCGGCGGCTTCGACGACTCCATCGCGGCGACCGAGGCCACCCCTCCCCTCACCACGATCCGCCAGCCCTACGACCGCATCAGCGCCGAGATGGTGCGGGTGCTGCTGGCCCAGTTGGGTGGAGAGGATCCGGCAGCGGTGATCCTGCCGACAGAGCTGGTCCGGCGCGAGTCGACCTGAGGCGGGGCTTCGGGACGGGCCGGTGGTCGGCGCCACGAATTCGGCAGGGCCGCGGACAGTCGGAGCGGGCGCCGGTAGGTGCGGGCGCCGGTAGCTGCGGGCGCCGGTAGGTGCGGGCGCCGGTAGCTGCGGGCGCCGGTAGCTGCGGGCGGTTCGGGGGGGCGGCCAGGTCGGCCCGCACGTGGACGATCACACGGTCGGGACGGGCGAGACCGGGGCAGCCCCGGCGGACGTGTCAGTTCTGCATGCAGCGGTCCGCAAGAGTCGGCGCGCAAGCGTCCGCGATCACCGAGTCGGCGTGCGGAGCCCGACGCGGCGGCGCCCGGCGAGCCGTACAAGAGAACGCGGCCCCGCGACCGGGCGACCGTGCGCCGGAACGCGCTCACCACAACCTGACCCGGCGCCTTCGTCTCCGGCGGGCAGTGACCGATCAGGATCGGAGAAGCGCGCCTGCCCTCCCCCGGCCTAGCGTGAAACCACCGACACCGACCGTCGGGAACCTCACGAAGGAGCACGCCATGACCGCCGGCCTCAAGACGATCATCTACCCCGTTAAGGACCTGACCGCGGCGAAGGCCCTGTTCAGCGCGCTGCTGGGGGTGGAACCGTATACGGATGAGCCGTACTACGTCGGTTTCAAGGACGCGGGACAGGACGTCGGCCTCGACCCGAACGGGCACGCCCGGGGCATGACCGGCCCCGTGCCGTACTGGCACGTCGACGACATCCGGGCGACGCTCGCGGCGCTGGTGGCGGCCGGTGCCGAGACGCTGCAGGACGTCCAGGACGTCGGCGGCGGCAAGCTGATCGCCTTCGTCAAGGACGCGGACGGCAACCTGGTCGGGATCACTCAGGATCCACAGGCCTGACGCTTTCTTGCGTATGCACTAGTTGCACAGTAAACAAATGGCCGCATCGGTGTTACCGTGCAGGTATGGCGGTGAACACGGTCTCGACCGGCCTCGAGGAGCGGTGGCGGGACATCCTGGCGGTGCACGCGCGCACGATGTGCGAGATCGACCGCGTGCTGCACCCGCACGGGCTGGGAGCGAGCGATTTCGAGGTGCTCGACATCCTCGCCACCGAGTCGCCCCGGGAGGGCGACCAGTGCAGGGTGCAGAACCTCGTCGGGCGGGTGCATCTGAGTCAGAGCGCGTTGTCCCGGCTGATCGGCCGTCTGGAGAAGGACGGCCTGGTGGAGCGGTCCATGTGCGTGGAGGACCGGCGTGGCGTATGGGTGTCCCTCACCCGCAAGGGCCGTGACCTGCACTCCGAAGTGCTGCCGCTGCAGCGCGGAGTGTTGGCGAAGATGCTCGACGGCTAGGGACGCCTGCGTGGTGATCGAAGACGCGGACCCCGCGCATGCGTGACGGAGAGAGCGTGTCGGAGATCGTCGAGCACGAGGTGACGACTCCCTGGGAAGGCGTCCTGCTGGAGCCGGCCGCGGGCAGCGGCGCCGGGGTCCTGGTCCTGGCGGGATCGAGCGGTCGTGTCGACCGGGGGCGAGCGCGCCTTCTGGCCCAGCAGGGCCTTGTCGCCCTGGCCATCCGCTGGTTCGGCGGGCCCGGCCAGCCGGCCGGGATCTGCGAGGTCCCCCTGGAGACATTCGTCGCGGGAGTGGACCTGCTGCGGTCTCGCGGAGTGGAGCACGTCGGCGTGCTCGGCGTGTCCAAGGGCGCCGAGGCCGCACTGCTCACGGCGGTCCACGAGCCGCTCGTGGACGTGGTCGTCGCCGTGTCTCCGACCGCGCTGGTCTGGTGCAACGTGGGGCCCGGCCTTGACGGCCGTCGGCATCCGTATCGCTCCTCCTGGACCTGGCGTGGGCGGCCGCTGCCTTTCGTGCCCATGGACGACTCCTGGCGACCGGCGGAGCGGGCCGACGGCCCGGTGGCCATCGGCGGGTGGTACGACCTCAGCGAGCAGACCTTCGCCACACACCGGGAGGGCGCCGCGATTCCGGTGGAGCGGGCGCGCGCCGACGTGCTGCTGATCGCCGGTGGTGATGACGCGATGTGGCCCTCCCTGCGGTATGCGGAACAACTGGCCGCCCGACGTCGCGCGGCCGGCGGCTCGATTCGCCTGATCAGCCATGACGACGCAGGACACCGGCCGCGGTTCCCCGGCGAGGGCCCCGCCGAGTCCTCGAAGACATTCCGCTACGGCGGAACACCGCACGCCGACGCCTCACTCGGCGAGACCGCTTGGGCGCCCGTCATCGACGCGCTCGGTGCCACGGGGACCGCTTCCGTCTCCGTAAGTGGCTGACACGCCCTCCACCAACAACTCCCGTACGGCGGCGAAGGCTGCCTCGACGGTTGCCGGGTCCGCGCCCGGGCGGGCGAGCGCGCTCATGGGGATCGGGCTGACCTCGGGCAGCCCCTCGCAGGGAGTCAGCCCGTCGGGGGCGGGGCCGACCGCCGCCAGCAGCGCGACCCCCTGCCCCGTACGGGCGATGTCCAGGACGCCCGCCAGATAGCCTGCGTCTCCGACGACCGTGGCGGGCACGCCCCGCGCGGCCAGGGTCGCGATGGCCCGGCGGCGGATCGCGCACGGGTCCTCGATGGCCACCAGCGGCACCGGAGCGGGCGCCCGCGGCGGCTCCCAGCCGGGCACGGCGTGCCAGGTCAGCGGCAGGCCGCCGACACGAGTGCCCTCGGTCGCGGCGGCCTCGGTGACGTACACCGCGACGTCCACGCTCCCGCGCTCCACGGCCTCGACGAGCCGTGCGGAGCGGTCGATGCGGAAGCGGACCCGGCAGCCGGGCCGTACCGCCTCGACGGCGGCGGTCAGCCGGGGCAGGAACTGGTCGGCGGCGTGCTCGGTGGAACCGATCGTGACGGTGTCGCCGTCGGCACCGAGGAGTGTGCGTACGGCCTCGTCGTGGACGGCGATGATCCGGCGGGCCTGTTCGAGCAGCAGGCGCCCCTCGGCGGTGAAACGGGTACCGCGTCCCTCGCGCTCGACGACGGGCCGCCCCAGGACCTTCTCGAGTTTGCGCACGTGCTGGCTGACGGCGGACTGGCTCAGGGTGAGGGCCAGGGCGGCGCGATGGAAGCCGCCACAGTCGGCGATCGCGGTCAGGCTGCGCAGGGCCACGATGTCCAGGACGGGTTGGGGCATGCCGTGACCCTAACCGCTCGGCGCGATCGATCGCGATCCCTGATCGGTTTCGATGCGGAATCGTCGTTGGACGCGGTGCGTCAGGGCCGGTCATGATGAACGCATGTTGCACGCGACCGCTTCCGCTGCCCTTCTGACGCAGCGCCGAGTCATCGACTTCGGCGTGGCGTGCAGCGCGCGCTGTCGCTGATCCTCCGCAACCCCTCCTCGCGGCCCGAGTCGGCCGCGCTCTCTTCCCGCTGACACGTGACAGCCGTCTCCGGCTGCTCCTTTCCGTACGGATGCCCCCTGCCCTGAAACGGGAGCTGACCCCCTCATGCCCTCATCCTTCTCCTGGCACGAACCCGAAGGTCTCGCCGCGCGCGGCACCGTGATCGTGCTGGCCGGCCGTGGCGAACACGGCGGTGTGTACGAGCGTTTCGGCCGACGGCTCGCCTTCGACGCCTACCGGGTCCGCGCCCTCGGCGACGCGTCCGCCGATCCGGCCGTGCTCGACGAGGCGGCCAAGCTCCTCGCCGACGAGTCGCTGCCCGGCCCGAAGGTGCTGGTCGGCTCCGACACCGGCGCGCTGTACGCCGCCCGGCTGGCCGCCGAGCGCACGCCCGGCGTCGACGCCCTGATCCTCGTCGGTCTGCCCACCTCCCCCTGGACGTCGGGGAGTTGGGAGGCCGAGGTCGAGGCCCGTACCGGCTGCCCCACTCACCAGGGGCGTCTCGCGCATGACCCGCACTTCCGGCGGGGCGCGCTCGACTCGGCCCCGGAACTGCCCGAACTCCACCTCGACCGGGTTCAGGTCCCCGTCCTGGCGCTGCACGGCAAGGACGACATGGTGAGCCCGGTCGAGAAGGCCCTCGCCGCGTACGCGGGTGTCCGGACGGTCCTGTTCAACGGCGGCCGGCACGACGTCCTCAACGACGCCCTGCACCGCACCGCCGCCGCCACGGTCGTCCTCTTCCTGGAGCGGCTGCGCCTGTCCCCCGACCTTCCGCTGATCGCCGAGGAGCGGGCATGACCGTCACGACCACCGTCGCGGAGCTCCGCCGGCAGCTCGCCTCCGCCACTCCCCCGACCCTGCTGGACGTCCGCTGGGCGCTGGGCGATCCGCACGGACGCGAGCACTACGCCGAGGGTCACATCCCGGGCGCGGTCTACGTCGACCTGGACACGGAACTCGCCTCCGCCCCGAGCCCCGATCGCGGCCGGCATCCGCTGCCCGCGATCGGGGACCTTCAGCAGGCGGCACGCGCCTGGGGCGTTCGCGAGGGACAACCGGTCGTCATCTACGACGACTTGGGCAACACGGCCGCCGCTCGGGCCTGGTGGCTCCTGCGAAGCGCGGGGCTCGACCGGGTGACGCTGCTCGACGGGGCACTCGGTGCCTGGCGGGCCGCCGGACTGCCCCTGGAGTCAGGGCTTCCGACGGATCCGTCGCCGGGTGACGTCGTCCTGCGCGCGGACGCGCTCTCCGTTCTCGATGCGGAGGAAGCCGCCGGCCTCCCCCTTTTCGGGCTGCTCCTGGACGCACGGGCGGGCGAGCGGTACAGCGGGGAGGTGGAGCCGGTCGACCCGCGCGCGGGTCACATCCCGGGCGCCGTGTCCGCGCCGACCGGGGAGAACCTCGCCGCGGACGGCACCTTCCGGCCGGCCGAGGAGCTGCGGAAGCGGTTCGAGGAGCTGGGTGCCGGTACGGCGGACCGGATCGGCGTGTACTGCGGCTCGGGCGTCACCGCCGCCCACCAGATCGCCGCGCTGGAGATCGCCGGGTTCGAAGCAACCCTCTTCCCCGGTTCCTGGTCCGCGTGGTCCGCCGACCCGGACCGCCCGGCCACGAAGGGAAACCGGCCATGACGACGCATTCGCCGCCGCTGCCCACCACCTTGGACAAGCCCGCCCGGATCACCATCCGCGGGACCGCGAAGACGGGTGGCCGTGTCACGATCCCCCGTTCCGTGCGGAGGGCCGCCGGCCCCGTCGGTCTCGTCCTGCTCTGGTTCCTCACCTCGGCCACCGGGGTCCTCCCGGAGTCCGTCCTTGCCTCGCCGGTCGACGTGCTGAAACAGGCTGTGGAGCTGACGAGGAACGGCGAACTCCCCAGCGCCATAGCCGCCTCGGGCCGTCGCGCGGCGACCGGCTTCCTCATCGGAGCGACGATCGCGCTGAGCCTGTCCCTGCTCGCCGGGCTGTTCCGGCTCGGCGAGGACGTCATCGACTCCTCGATGGGCATGTTCCGGGCGATCCCGTGGGTGGGTCTGATCCCGCTGTTCATCGTCTGGTTCGGCATCGAGGAGACGCCGAAGATCGCCCTCGTCGCGCTCGGCGTGACATATCCGCTGTACTTCAACATCTACGGCGGCATCCGCTCCACCGACTCCCAACTCGTCGAGGCCGCACGGATGATGGGGCTCGGCAGGCTGGGTCTGATCACCTACGTGATCCTGCCGAGCGCGCTGCCCGGCGCCCTCGTGGGGCTCCGGTACGCGCTGTCCACCGCCTGGCTGGCGCTGGTCTTCGCCGAGCAGATCAACGCGGACGCGGGGCTTGGCTATCTGATGAGCAACGCCCAGCAGTACTTCCGCACGGACGTCATCGTGCTCTGCCTCGTCGTGTACGCGCTGCTGGGGCTCGCCTGTGACTTCGCCGTACGGATCCTTTCGCGCCGCCTGCTGACCTGGCGGGCCAACTTCGAGGGTGAGGCTTAGCCATGGCCGACAGTGTGGAGATACGGGGGCTTTCGCGGGCCTTCGACGGCAACACCGTGCTGCACGAACTCGATCTCGACATCCGGGAGGGCGAGTTCGTGGCCCTGCTCGGCCACAGCGGCTGCGGGAAGTCGACGCTGCTCAGGATCCTCGCCGGGCTCGACGAGGAGATCGGCGGCGAGGTCACCGTGCCCGCCCGCCGCAGTGCCGCCTTCCAGTCGCCGAGGCTGCTGCCGTGGCTGAAGGTGTGGCGCAACGTCGTCCTCGGGCTTCCCGGGCGTCCGAACCGTGCCCTGGCCGAGCGGGCCCTCGCCGAGGTCGGCATCGCCGACCGGGCCTCCGTGTGGCCCAAGACGCTCTCCGGGGGCCAGGCCCAGCGCGTCTCCCTGGCCCGCGCCCTGGTCCGCGAGCCCGAACTGCTGCTCCTGGACGAGCCGTTCGGCGCCCTCGACGCCCTCACCCGGGGCCGGGTGCAGCAGCTGGTGGCCGAGCTGTGGCAACGGCACGGCTGCGCGATTCTCCTGGTCACCCATGACGTGGAGGAGGCGCTGCTGCTCGCCGACCGGGTCCTGGTGATGGACGAGGGCCGCATCGCGCACGAACTCACCGTCGACCTGCCCCGCCCCCGCGACCTGACCGCCCCCGAGTTCGTCTCCCTGCGCGCCCGCCTCCTGAACTGGCTCGGCGTGACCCGTACGCTGGAAGGAACCCCGTCGTGATCCGCAGAATCGCAGCCGCCGCCCTGAGCTTGTCCGCCCTGCTGGCGCTGACCGGCTGCGGCGCGGACTCCTCGGCGGACGCCTCGTCGAAGGACGGCACCCTCGTCATCGGCGACCAGGCCAAGACCCTCCAGACCATCGTCGCCGCCTCCGACGCCCTCAAGGGCGCCAAGTACAAGGTGAAGTGGGCCGAGTTCGAGGGCGCGGCCCCGCTCTACCAGGCCGTGCAGGCGGGCGCCGCCGACACGACGTACTCCGCGGATCTCCCGGCCCTCCAGGCGCTCAGCGGTGGGGTGAAGTTCAAGAACGTGGCCGCTCTGAAGAACGACGGCCGGCATGTCGGCATCGTCGTGGGCAAGGACTCCGGCATCGACAGCGTCAAGGACCTCAAGGGCCAAAAGGTCGTGGTGTCCTCGGCGAAGGGCAGCATCGCCGAGTACCTGCTGGCCAATGCGCTCCAGCAGAACGGGCTCCGCTACTCGGACGTGAAGGTGCAGTACCTGCTGCCGACCGACGCGCAGGCCGCCTTCGCCTCCGGGAAGATCAAGGCCTGGGCGACCTTCGGCGTCTACCAGGCAGTCGGCCTGGAGCAGGGCGGCAAGCTGCTCGTGGACGGCGCCGACGGCCGGGTGAGCGGTTACGGCTTCATCGGCGCCTCCGACCAGGCCCTCGCCGACCCTGCGAAGAAGGCCGCGCTCGCCGACTTCCTCAGGCGGCTCGGTACCGCCCTGGAATGGACCAGCACCCACCAGGACGCCTACGCCAAGGCCATCGAGACCCGCAACGGCGCCGACGCCTCCGTGGCGACGACGCTGGCCTCGGCGGCGTACAGCAAGGTCCTGCCGATCACCGACGACGTGAACAGGACCGTTCAGGACGTGGCCGACCTCATGAACGGGATCGGGGTCCTGGAGCCGAACGTCGACGTGGCGAAGTCGGCCGACACGTCCCTTCTCCACTAGGTCTCAACCAGGAGCCCTCATGCCTGTCGAGTTCATCAGTGCCGTCCACACCGACTCCGGAGCCTCAGGGCCCGCCGCCGCGAGCCGCACCGGCTTCGACCGCGACCATCTGCGCAGGTACGCCCGTGCCCTGGACGACGGCGGCTTCGACCACACCCTGGTCGCCTATCACTCGGCGTCGCCGGACGCCTTCCAGGTCGCCCAGTTCGTCGCGACCCACACCGAACGCATCCGCCCGATCCTGGCCCACCGGCCGGGCGTCGTCTTCCCCACGCACGCGTCCCGTGCCCTCGCCACGCTGGACCGGATCAGCGACGGGCGGCTGAGCGTCCACATCATCTCCGGGGGCAGCGACGAGGAACAGCGCAGGGAGGGCGACTATCTCAACAAGGCCGAGCGGTACGAGCGTTCGGACGAGTACATCCAGATCCTGAGGAAGGTGTGGCAGTCCGACGGGCCGGTCTCGCACGAGGGCAAACACTTCCGGTTCGAGGGCTATTACTCGGACGTGAAGCCGGTGAACGGGCTGATCCCCATCTCGGTCGGCGGCTCCTCGCCGGACGCGTACCGGGTCGGCGGACAGCAGGGCGACATCTTCGGCCTGTGGGGCGAGCCGCTGAAGGAAACCGGCGAACAGATCGCCGCCGTGAACGCGGTCGCCGAGGCCGCAGGTCGCCCCCACCCCCGTATCTGGGTGTCGTTCCGCCCGATCATCGCGCCCACCGACGAACTGGCCTGGGAGAAGGCGCACCGCACGCTCGGCGTCCTCAAGGACCAGGCGCGCAACACCGAGTTGCTGCGGCACTACCGCACCACCGGGCGCCCGGCGAACGTCGGCTCGCAGCGCCTCCTCGACATCGCCGAGCGGGGCGAGGTCCACGACCGCTGCCTGTGGACCGCTCCGGCGGTCGCCACCAACGCGGCCGGCGCGTCCACCGCCCTGGTCGGCTCTCCGGAGACCGTGGCGCAGGCCCTGCTCGACTACGTCGACATCGGCTGCGATCTGCTGTCGATCCGCGGCTACGACCCGCTCAACGACGCCATCGACTACGCCCGTCACGTCCTGCCGCTCGTGCGGCAGGAACTCGCCCACCGCGCCGCCACCGGCCAAGCCGCCTGATGGAGACCCCGTGTTGTTCCGACGTTCCCTGCGCACGTCCGCCGCCGCCCTCGCCCTGCTCCTGCCGTTCGCCGCGGCCTGCGGGACCGACGCGCAGGCGGAGTCCTCCACCGTCACCCTCGCAGTCGGCGCCACCGGCTGGAAGGCCGAGGAGGCCGTCCTGAAATACGCGGGTCTCGACCACACCCCGTACAAGATCAAATGGAGCCTCTTCCAGGGCGGTGACCAGCAGCTCCAAGCCATCCGCGCGGGCGCCCTCGACCTCGCCTCCTCCAGCGAGATCCCGCCGGTCTTCGCCGCCGCCGACGGCAGCGCGAACTTCAAGGTCGTCGCCGTGCAGAAGGGCGCGACCCTGAACCAGGAGGTCGTCGTGCCCAAGGGCTCGAAGGTGACCGGCATCGCCGGCCTCAAGGGCAAGAAGATCGGCTACGTCCAGAACACCACCGCCCACTACTTCCTCTACGAACTGCTCAAGCAGGCGGGCCTGAAGTGGTCCGACGTCGACGCCAAGCCCCTCCTCCCCAACGACGGCCTGGCCGCCCTCAACGGCGGCGGCATCGACGCCTTCGCCTCCTACGGCACCTCGATCATCACCGCCCACCAGCAGGGCGCCAGGACGGTCGGCTCCGGCAAGGACATCCTGTCCGGCAACTTCCTCTGGTCGGCGCGGGACAGCGTGCTGAACAGTCCGGAGCAGAAGGCCGCCGCCGCCGACCTGATCGCCCGGATCACCAAGGCGTACGCCTACGTCCGCGACGGCCACCTCGACGGCTTCGCGCAGGTCACCGCCGACGCCACCCACCAGCCCCTCGCCCAGGCCAGGAAGGACCTCACGGACGCCCAGGCACAACGCCCCACGCAGGCCCGCACGGTGGGCGCCGACACCATCGCCTCGCAGCAGAAGGTCGCGGACGTGTTCACCGAACTCGGAGCGCTGAAGGAGCACTTGGACGTGAAGACGTTCTGGACGACCGAACTGAACACCGATCTCGAGAAGGCCCTGTGACCGGGCGCATCGCGGACCTGGCCGCGGAGTACGACCGCACGGCCGCGTTTCCGGCCGAGTCCCTGCGCATCGCCCACGAAGCGGGCCTGCTCACCGCCACCATCGGCGAGCAGTACGGCGGCGGGGGCGCGGGCGTCGAGGAGAGCGCCCGCATCCTGCACTCCCTGGGCCGGGCCGACCCGTCCGTCGCCCTGATCGCGGCGATGACGCTCGCCGGCCATGCCCGTCAGGCCGTACAGCCGCACTGGCCCGAGGAGTTGTACGCGCGCGTGGTGAAGGAGTCCTTCGAGCGTCCCGTGCTGCTCAACCACGCGCGCGTGGAGCCCGATCTGGGGTCCCCCGCCCGGGGCGGACTGCCCGCGACGCGCGCCAGGCGTACGGCGGACGGGTGGGCGATCAGTGGCACCAAGCGGTTCGTGACGGGGGCCGAGGGGCTCGACTGGTTCCTGGTGTGGGCGACCACCGACGAGGACGAGCCGCGCGTGGGCACCTTCCTGGTGCCCGGCGGCTCGCCCGGCATCGAGATCACCGGCCGCTGGGACCAGTTGGGGCTGCGGGCCAGCGGCAGCCACGACGTGACCTTCCGGGACGTGGAGGTACCGCACGGGCAGGTGATCGGGATCGGGCCGCACGGCCCTGCCGCCGAGCAGGACAACCGGGCCGGGGCCGCCCTCCATCTCCCTCTCGCTGCCCTCTACTTGGGTGTCGCCCGGGCCGCGCAGTCCTTGTTCCACTCCTTCGCCCACGCGCGCGTGCCCGCCAACCTCGGTCACCCGGTGGCCCGTACGGAGCGCTTCCGCCGTACGGCCGGGGAGATCGAGGTGCTGCTGGCCGCCGCCGAGCAGCTGGTGTTCGACGGTGCCGCGAAACTGGACACCGGCGACACGTCGTACGCGCCGGAACAGGCCCTGGGAGCCCGCGTGCTGGCGGACCGGCACGGTGTGCGGGCCGTGGAGCTGGCGGTACGGCTGCTGGGTAATCCGGGGCTGTCCCGTGGCAATCCTCTGGAGCGGCACTTCCGGGACATCCAGTGCGCGCCGGTGCACGCGCCCCAGGAGGACATCTCCCTGCTCACGATCGGAACGAAGGCGCTGAACCCATGACGGCAACGCAGGACACCACCGTGTCGGCGCGCTTCCTGGGGCTGCTGGCCCGCGATCTGCCGCCCGACAGGCTGAGCACGGACCCGGGCGTGCTCGCCGCCCACGCCACCGACCGCTCGGGCACCCGGCCCACCGGCGAGCCGCTGGCGGTGGTGCGTGCCCGGCGCAGGGAGGACGTGACCGTCACGCTGCGGCATGCCCACGAACTGCGGGTCCCGGTCGTCCCCCGGGGCGCGGGCACCGGGCTGTCGGGCGGGGCGACGGCGGACGAGGGCGCCCTGGTGCTGGATCTCTCCGGGATGAACCGCATCCGCGAACTCTCGGCCGACGACCAGCTCGCCGTCGTCGAACCAGGCGTGATCACCGCCGAGTTGGACCGGGCGGCGGGGGCGCACGGACTGCGGTACGCGCCCGATCCGGCGAGTGCGGCCCTGTCCACGATCGGCGGGAACATCGCGACCAACGCGGGCGGGCTGCGGTGCGCGAAGTACGGGGTGACCCGGGACAGCGTGCTCGGTCTGGAGGCCGTCCTCGCCGACGGGACGGTGATCGGCACCGGCCGTCGTACGGTCAAGGGGGTCACCGGCTATGACCTCACCGCGCTCCTGACCGGCTCGGAGGGCACCCTCGCGGTGATCACCGCGGCGACGCTTCGGCTCAGGCCGGTTCCCATGGCGACGGCCACGCTCGCCGCGTACTTCCCGTCCTTCGAGGCGGCGGCCGAGGCGTCGTACGCGATCGCCCGGGCCGGTGTCGAGCCCGCGCTGGCCGAGCTCGTCGACGGGCCCGTGCTGCACGCCATCGACCCGGCGCTGCGGGAGCGGGGGGCCGCGCTGCTCCTGGTGCAGTGCGACGGGGCGGGTGCGGCGGCCGAGGCGGCAGCCGTCGCCCGGCTGCTCGGGCCCCTCGCCTCGACGGTGGAGACGACGGAGGATCCCGCGGAGGCGGAGGCGCTGCTGGCTGCCCGCCGGCTGGCGCTGCCCGCGCTGGAGCGGCTGGGCCGGCCGCTGATCGAGGACATCGCGGTGCCGCGGTCCCGGCTCGCTCAGGCCGTGCGGGAGATCCGGGCGATCTCGGCCCGGCACGACGTTCCGGTGTTCACCCTCGCGCACGCGGCGGACGGCAACCTGCACCCGATCATCGTCGTCGACCCGGACCTGGACCGGCTGCCGGATGCCGCGTGGGAGGCGGCCGGAGAGATCTTCGCGCTGGCGCTCAGGCTCGGGGGCACGCTGACCGGCGAACACGGGGTGGGCGTGCTCAAGCGGCAGTGGGTGGCCGAGGAACTCGGGTCCGCCGTACACGCGTTGCAGCGCCGGATCAAGGAGGTGTTCGATCCGCGGGGCATTCTCAACCCCGGAAAGGCGCTGTGAAACCCGCGTCCGCTCCTGACCGGCATGACCGCCCGTCCGCGGGTCATGTTGAACAGCAGACGCCGAGCGGGGAAGGTGGTGGACGCCTTGGCCGTGGGAGAGGACCGGGCCGCCGGGTTCCACAGCTACGCGACGAACTCCCTGGAGGAGGCGCACGACGCGATCGCGGCCCACTACTACGACATGCGTCTCGAAGTCGTCGGCCGGGCCACGGAGTTCGAGACCAGCCTCAGCGTCGTCGACCTCGGCGCGCTCACTGTGGGCGACGTCCGCTTCGGCACCGAGATGCCGATGAGCTTCGGCGAGCCGGGCGTGTACCACGTCGCCGTGCCCTTCGGCGGCTGCTTCAGCGTCCAGGAGGGGCACCGGGTCACGGATTTCGCGACCGAGCAGCGGGCGCTGGTCTTCGATCCGGCGCGGAAGATCCACATCGACAACTGGTCCGCCGACTGCCAGGCACTCACCGTCAAGATCGAAAAGGCGGCCGTGCTCAGGCAACTGGAGGTGCTGCTGGGCCGGTCGGTGCGGCGCCCGCCGCGCTTCGGGCCGTACATGGACGTCTCCAGGGGGCCTGAGCTGGATGCGCCTGGCGATGTGGAACCTGCTCGAGCGGAACGTCCCGCTCGGACTGCTGAGCCATCCGATGATCCGCGGCCGTCTCGAACAGACCCTCCTGGAGGGAATGCTGCTGGCCACCGACCACACCTTCCGCGACGCGCTGGAGGCCCCTCCCCCACCGATGCGCCCGGCGTCGGTGAAGCGGGTCATGGACGCCGTACAGGAGCTGCCCGCCGAGCCGTACGACGCGAACCGGCTCGCGGCCATCGCCCAGGTCAGTCTGCGCACACTGCAGGAAGCTTTCCGCAGCAATGTCGGCATGTCGCCCATGGCATACGTCCACGAGGTACGACTCCAGCGCGTCCACCGGCAGCTGCGGGCGGCGACGCCGGGCACGACGACCGTGACGGAAGTGGCTCACGCGTGGGGGTTCGTCCATCTGGGCCGCTTCGCGCGGCGGTACCGGGAGCGCTACGGGGAGTCACCCTCGCAGACACTGCGCGCCGCGTGAGCCGTTACGTCCGCCTATCCGCCGCGTTTTGCGGACATGCGCCACGTATTCCGGAGCGACGGCCTGCCGGATCGGTCCTATGGTCGGGTCACGGTGATCGCACAGCGCGCCGGGGATGAGCAGGGTCGGCGCCGCTCATCTCTGTTTTCGCATGCGAGAACCGGGGTGCGGCGGCGGGAAGAGGTCCGCACCCCTCTGCGGGCCCGGCCGCTCCCCCTCCGTCGCATGTGGTGGCCGGGCCCCACTGTGTGATCAGCGCTAGGGCCGAGCCAGCAGTGTGCGCACGCCCTCGGACGTGAGGGTCAGCGGATGCGTGGAGCTGGCGTCGATCGAGAGTGACAGATCGCCGTCCGGCCACTGCGCGGCGAGCGCGCCCAGCGGAACCAGACGGTAGCGGGACACGAACGGAAGCAGTTCGGCCATCTCCGTCTCCGAGGTGAACACGGGCACCACGGGAGCGCCGTCCTGCTGTTCCAGCACGGGCAGCGCCACGGTGGTGTCCTCGTCGGCGGCGTCGTCGGGCACCGGAATGAGTACGTCGCTGGTCGCGAGCGTGTCCAGCGCCGTCGCGTCCTCGGTGTTCTGCGTCAGCGCGTCCAGCGCCCGCTGGGCCGGTGTGGCGGTGTTGTCATTGGCGGGTGTGTCCATGGCAGATCCCCTGGTAGCGGCGGTCGTGCGGCCCCGCCCACGGACATGATCGCCCGGGGCGCGGTCCTGCTCGCGTACCCGAGCGTGCCGAGAGCATGCGTTCGGGACGTCAGGGAATCAGCGAGATGTGCTCCGAGGGCAGACCGAGGGTGTCGCATCCGACCCGCCGCAGGAGAGGCTCGTACATGCTGGGTCCCACATGGGTCCAGTACGTGGCCGCGTCCCGGAAGTAGCGCTGCATCCGTTCGCCGTCGCGCGCGTGGCGGGAGCCCGCGGTGCGGAACAGGATGCCCTGGAGGACGTCCCACGCCATACGCCCCGCGTTCAGGAACGTCAGCGCGAGCCGGTTGTCCTCGACCGCGGTGAAGGGTGCCTCGCCGCTGACGTTGCGGCGGCAGGCCTCCATCCAGTCCTCGGCGGTCTGCCTGAGGGCCGCCTCGGCCAGGTGGATCACGCCGAGGGCCTCGCCGAGGTGGCGCTGGTAGTCGTGCAGGTCGGCGCGGGTGCGGTCGGGCTCCAGGAGCAGGGGGCGGGCGGCGACGATCCGGGCGTACTCGTCGGCGGCGGCGTACGCGATGCCGATCATCACGGCGGCCAGCTCGCCGTGGAAGAAGCTGGGCGCGCGTCCCGCGTACATCGGGTTGCCGTGCAGCTTGGAGCCGACGCTGCCGCCCTCCACCGGCAGGTCCAGCAGGCTCGTCTCCCATGTGAAGTGCGCGGGGACACGGGCCTGGTCCATGCGGATGCTGTTGGATCCGGTGCCGCGCAGACCGAGAGCGCCCCGCCAGTCGTCGAGGACCGTCCACGCCGAGCGCGGGGCGACGAACAGCACGGGTGGGCCCGGTGGGCTGCCCGCGCGCAGGGTCTGGCCCAGGTAGTGCGTGGAGTAGGGGGCGCCCGAGGAGTAGGGCCAGGTGCCGTCGAGGATCACGTGGTCGGGGCCGTCGGGTTGTGCGATGCCCACCGGCGCGACGGTGGAGGCGGCCCGGAAGTCGCCGTCGGTTCCGAAGAGTTCGTCCTGGGCCTTCTCGTCGAAGACCGTGCAGGCCTGGAGGACATGGGCGGCGGTCAGGGACAGGGCCCAGCCGGTGGACGGGCAGCCGCGGGCGATCTCGACGACCACACGGTAGAACACGGGCAGGCCGAACTCGTGGCCGCCGTAGCGGCGCGGCTGCAGGATCCGGTAGAAGCCGGCCCTCAGGAAGTCGTCGTGGGTGTCCTCGGGGTAGTGCGTGAGCCGTTCGGTCTCCGCCTGGCGTGCGAGCAGCGCGGGCCTGAGGGCCACGGCCCGTTCGATGATCTCCCGCTCGGTGAGGCCTGTCTCGGGTGCGGCGGTCACGATGCCTCCTGGCGTGTGGGAGCCGTCCGTTCGTGCTGCGTTACGAGCGATTCAACACGGCCGAGCGCTGCCCGGTACCGACCGGATATCGCCAAGTGCCGTCAGGCTCCGATCAGTTGATCCACGGTGACGACCCGGATCAGCGGCCCGTACAGCTCCATCACGTCCAGCGCCTTGGCATGGGAGTCGTCGTCGACGCCGGCGCAGGCGTCGGACACCACCAGGGTCTCGACGCCCGCGTCGGCGGCGGCGAGGGCCGTGGACAGGACGCAGCAGTCGGTGCTGACACCGGCCAGCACCAGGCGGCCTTCGCGGCCGACACGGGTGGCGAGTTCGGGGGTCCACTTGCCGAAGGTGGTCGCGTCCATGATGTGCGGTGCCCGGTCGGCGAACTCGTCGGTGAGCCGCCACAGCGGGGCGTCCGGCGGCTGCAGGGCGAAGGGCCACCGGGCGTAGTACGCCCGCCAGGCGCCGGCGGGCTCGTCGGGAGCCACGAAGCGGGTGAACGTGACCCGTTCGGCGAAGGCCGGCAGCAACCGCCGTACGCCTGCCGCCGCCTCGGCGAAACGCGGGGTGGCCCAGGGACTGCCGGGCTCGGCGAAGACGCGCTGCATGTCGATGACGGCGAGCAGGCCGGTCGTCATACGACGCCCTCCTGCGCGCGGACCCGCCCGCGGCCGAAGGCCAGCGTGCCGAGGAAGCCGAGCGCCAGGGCGGCCAGCACGCCGAGGTTGGCGTACGCCCAGGAACCGGACTTGCCGCCGAGGCCGAAGGGGTCGAGGAGATAGCCCTGCCAGTCCAGCCAGCTCGCGGCCGAGTTGGTGACCAGTCCCCAGCCGAGGGCGGTGGCGAGAACCGTCAGGATCAGCGGGGTGGGCGGCACGTCGCCGTAGCGGCCGCTCGGACGGTAGAGGTCGGCCTCGTCGTAGTCACGGCGGCGCAGGGAGAGGTCGGCGAGCATGATGCCGCACCAGGCGGCGATGGGGACGCCGAGGGTGGTGAGGAAGCCCATGAACTGGCCGAGGAAGTCATCGGCGAAGAACACGATGTAGAGGGAGCCCGCGATCATCAGGACGCCGTCGACGAGCGCCGCCAGCGGGCGCGGGATCCTGAGGCCCGCCGAGAGCAGGGCGAGGCCCGAGGAGTAGATGTCGAGGACCGCGCCGCCCACCAGGCCGAGAACCGCGACCACGGCGAAGGGCACCAGGAACCAGGTGGGCAGGAGGGTGGTGAGGGCGCCGATCGGGTCGGCGGCGACGGCCTGGTTGAGCTCGGTGGACGATCCGGCCAGCAGCAGTCCGAAGACCAGCAGGAGCAACGGGGCCACGGAGGCGCCGAAGGTGGTCCAGCCGACCACGCCCCGGCTCGACGAAGTCCGCGGCAGATAGCGGGAGTAGTCGGCGGCGGCGTTGACCCAGCCGAGTCCGAAGCCGGTCATCATGAAGACCAGCGCGCCGATGAACTCCTGGGCGGAGCCCGCCGGGAGGGCGCTGACGGTGCTCCAGTGGATGTGGTCGGCGACCAGCCCGACGTAGACGACGGTCAGTACGCCCGTCACCACGGTGATCACGGTCTGGAGCCGCATGATCAGGTCGAAGCCCATCACCCCGCCGACGACGGTGAGCCCCGCGACCACGATCAGGGCGATCACCTGGGTCTCGGTGCCGCCGCCCCAGCCGAGCCGTCCGAAGACGGTCGCCGTGGCCAGGGTGGCGAGGGAGCACAGCACGGTCTCCCAGCCGACGGTGAGCACCCAGGAGACCACCGACGGAAGGCGGTTGCCGCGCACTCCGTAGGCGGCACGGCCGAGCACCATCGTCGGCGCGGAGCCCCGTTTGCCGGCGACCGCGACGAAGCCGCACAGCAGGAACGAGAAGACGATCCCGATCACGCCGGCCACCAGCGCCTGCCAGAAGGAGATCCCGAAGCCCAGCGCGAAGGAGCCGTAACTCAGGCCGAGGATGGACACGTTGGCGCCGAACCACGGCCAGAACAACGTCCGCGGGGTGCCCTTGCGTTCGGCGTCGCCGATCACGTCCAGCCCGTGGGTCTCCACCTGGAGCTGCCGGACGGTGGATCTGCTGTCGGGGGATCCCGAGGAGTCTGTCATCGTCGAACCTGCCTGTTCAGATGTGTTGGGGCGACGGTAGGCAGGGGGCGCGGGGGCGTCAATCACGCGACGCCCGCCAGACCCGCCCTATGACTTCCGAGGATCACAGCCGTCCCGCGCTCCCCTGTACTGGATGGCGAGCCGACGAGGAGTCGGAAACGGCCGAGCCCGCTGGGGTACGGCCGGGCAAAGGACGGGGGTGTCCGCGGTGCGGGCTTCGAGGTTTGTCTCCGCAGTGGCGCTGTCCGTGTGTGTGACCACCTTGGCGGGCGGTTGCGCGGACGGCGGCGACGGGGGCGGCCCGGGTTCCGTGCCGCGGTCCGTCCGCGCCCAGGACGATCTGCTGAAGAGCGCCGAATCCACCCTTGCAAGGAGGTGTCTGACGGAGCGTCGGATATCGGTGCGTTCCGACGGCGGCGACGGGCAGGGGCGGGGAGTCGCACCGCAGCGGGAGTTCCCGTACGGGATCGACGATCCTGGCTGGGCGGCCCGGCACGGGTTCGGCATCCCGGTGGAGCACGGCTCGCGGGAGCAGGGGGTCAGCGCTTCCAAGGAGCAACAACGCCTGTCCGACGCCCTGTTCGGCACCGGGCGCCGCGAGCTGTCCACCCGCACGGCCACCGGACTGGTCGTCCAGGCCAACAGCGACGGTTGTCTCGCCGAGGCGAAGCGGGTTCTGTACGGCGACCTGGGCCGCTGGTTCCGCACCGAGGTAGCGGTCAACAACCTCGGTGCCGCCGCTCACCGCCGGGTGACTCAGGACCCGGTCTACCGGGCCGCGCTCGCGCGCTGGTCGCGCTGTGTCGCCCCCGTACAGCAGGCCGACAGCCCCGGGGAGCTGCGCAGTGCGTGGCAGCGCCGGGCCCGTGACCTCGCTCCGCGGGAAGCGACCGCTCTGCAACAGCGGTTCGCCGTGACCGAGGCGCGGTGCGTGCGGCGCACGGACCTCGCCCGGACCGGTGCCCGGCTGGAGAAGCGGCACGCCGCCGAGCTGCGCACCGAGTACGCCGACGTGATCGCCGAGCACCGGCAGCTGCGGGACCACGGGCTGCGGTATGCCGTGCGGCACGGCCTCTGAGGCTCATTCCTGTCACCTCACCACCACATCGAAGGGATCGACATCATGCGCAAGACCTTCATCACCGCGGCCGGACTGTTCCTCGCCGCCGGCACCGCCCTGGCCGTCGTACCGGGTACGGCCCAGGCCGCCGCACCCTGCGCCCAGGGGAGCTTCTGCGCCTACACCGACGCCAACTACGGTGGGCTGTCGGTGGGTTGGACAGGCGACGACGGCTGGTGGGAGAGCAACATCGCGGACGAGGACAGCTCGTGGGCCAACCACGGCATCTCGGGCCCGGGCATCAAGGACCACGTAAAGGTGTACGCCAGTGCCTGGCAGGGCGGCGGCGTCACCATCTGCCTGAGCCCGGGGCAGGAGGTGCCGTACAACGCAGCGGCCAACGACCGGGGGGACTCGCACACCTGGACCAGCAGCTGCTGAACACACGCTCCCCGCGGGCGCGCCGGCCCGCGGCGGCCACATCAGCCGGCCCGGCGTCATCGACGCCGCGGCCGGTGCCGTGGTGGCGGGCTGCACGCGGACCGCACAGGCCGTCGCGTTCCGGGAGCCGCCTGGCAGGTCCTGCTGAGCTGCGGGAAGCTGCTGCGTCGCATCCACGAGACCGAACCCGGGGGCCGGCCGCGAGGGTGAGGGCGGGCAGGGTGCCGGTCGGGCCGACCAGGGTGGTCGGCCGTACGAGTTCAGCGGTGCTTGATGCCGGCCTCGGCGCCGGGGGCGAGGGTGGGTTCGGTGACGGGGACGTCGCCGAGGGCCTGGTCGACGGCGGTCAGCAGGTCGTCGGACAGCTCCACGCCGGAGGCGGCGGCGTTGGCGTGGACCTGGTCGGGGCGGGAGGCGCCGGTGATCGCGGAGGCGACCTCGCCGCGGCGCAGGACCCACGCGAGCGCCAGGGTGGCCATGCTCATCCCGGCCTCCTCCGCGATCGGGACGAGGCGTTGGACCGCTTCGAGAATGGCGTCGCTGTAGACCAGGTCCTGGGAGACCGCCATGTCCGCGGAGGCGAACCGGCTTCCCTCGGGGACGGGTTGTCCGGGCTTGTACTTGCCGGTCAGTACCCCCTGCGCCAGCGGAGACCAGACGATCTGGGAGATGCCGTTGGCGGCGCACAGGCCGAACACCTCGGCCTCGGGTGCCTGCCAGAGCATGGAGTACTGCGGCTGGGAGGAGACGAACAGATCGGGGCCGGCGACGTCGATCGCGGCCCGGATCTGTTCGGGGGTCCACTCGCTGAAGCCGATGTAGCGGGCCTTGCCCTGCTCGACGACCTTCTGGAACGCCTCGACGGTGTCCTCGATCGGCACACTGAAGTCGAAACGGTGGGCCTGGTACAGGTCGACATGGTCGGTCCTGAGGCGGGTGAGGGAGGCGTCGATCTGCTGGGCGATGTGGGCGGGGGACAGTCCACGGTCGGCAGGGTCGTCCGACATCGGGAAATAGACCTTGGTGGCCAGGATGTAGGAGTCACGGGGGTGGGCGGACAGGATCTCGCCCCAGGCCGTCTCGGCGGCTCCTCGCCCGTAGGCGTTGGCGGTGTCGAAGAAGTTGATGCCCGCGTCAAAGGCCGCCTCGGTGCAGGCACGGGTCGCGTCCGCCTCGACGCCGCCGGAGTAGGTGAGCCAGGACCCGAGCGAGATCTCCGAGACGTTCAGGTCCGAACTGCCGAGTGTGCGGTACCGCATGGTTGTCGCTCCTTGTGTCGGGTGGGCCGGCGCCTCCGGCGCCGGCTTACGAGGCTGCTGTCCACTGCGCTGATGACCATGCCACGCGTCCGTCGCGACCGTCGTCAGTGGTCGGTGTCACTCGGCGTCGAGCTGGTGGTCGGCCCAGACGTAGCTCTCGGGCAGCAGGTCGGTGATGCGCACGGTCCGGGTCCGGGTGCCTTCGCCGACGATGACCTCGAGGTCGGGGAAGTAGTCGAGGAGGACCTGCCGGCACCGGCCGCACGGCGGAACGACCCCTCGGTCGCGGTCGCCCACGGCGACGATCGTCTCCAGTTCGTAGGCGCCCTGGGCGGCCGCCGCGCCGAGGAGGACCAGTTCGGCGCAGGGGCCTCCCGTGAAGTGGTACGCGTTCACGGCGGTGATGATCCGCCCGTCGCGGGCACGGGCCGCGGCCGCCATGGTGTGGTTGTCGCCTCGGCACCGTGTGCGAGCGACATGCGCCGCGGCCTGGACGAGTTCGTGGTCGACGGGGTGGGTCTGCGAGGTCAACTTCTCTGCCTTGGTCGTTGGTTCAGGCGACGTCGACAGTATCGGCGGTGGATCGGCTCCGGGAGTCACGCACGCTCGAAAAGGATCAGTTGGAAGCGGATCACCCCGCCCGTTCACGCGCGATCACCTGCCCCTACTCTTCCTCTGTTCGAGACACCCACGGACACAGGGGCGAGGCGGGGGAAGCAACATGACATACCGGCGCGCGGTCATACCGGCCCTGGTCGGGGGCCTGCTGTTCACGCTGTTGCTGTGGTGGGCGGGGGCGAGCGCGGAGGCACTGCAACTGCGTGGCAGCACCAGCGTGTTCGACGTGGACTCCGTGAACGAACTCCGGCGCTGGCTCATGCCCTGGTCGTACGACTCCTCGGTGGCCCTGCCCTCCGACGGATCCGCGGACGCGGGCACGGGCGGAGACACCCGGTATACCGCTCTGTACAGCACCGCGATGCAGATCAGATTCGTGACCGTCTTCGCTTTCTTCCTGGCCGGCACGTTGCTCCTGCTCCGCAGGATCCCGCCGACGCGGGGCCGTACCCCGGCCACGTTGCTCACCCTGTGGGCCTGGGCACCGGTGTCCGCGACCTTGGCCGTGACGGTCTCCGCGCCCTGGCTGATCGCGTCCCGGCCGCACAGCAGCTTCCGGGTCCTGACGCAGCTGGCGGGGGTGATCGCCTCGAGCGGACCGGTCCCGGTGTTCGCGGGGCTGTTGACCGCCCTGATCACGGTGCTCGTGGCGCGTGTCTGCGCCAAGGGCGCGGAACCACTGCCCCGGCGCGATGTGCCGGCGCGCCCCGCCCGACTGGCGGCGAGCGCCGGAACCGCCGTGGTCGCACTGTCCCTGGTGGTCCTGTCGTACCAGTCGGCGGCGGCCTGGATACAGACCACGTTCAGTGGCGCGGGCCTGCTGTCCGAGCCCGGTGACCTGCTGCGTCAGTGGCTGCTGCTCGGTGCCTGGGCGGGGCCGTCGACCGCGCCCCTCGGACACTGGCTGCTGTACCGGGCCGCCGACGGGCTCCTGCTGGCCGTGGTGTGGTGGTCACTGCGTCTGCTGCCCGGCCTGCTCACCAGGACCACCGTGCCGGCGATGGCGATGGGCACGGTCTGCGCGACCGTGCTGGGACTGTTCGCGAGCCAGGTCCTGCACATGGCGATCGACGACACCGCCGCCGTGTGGGGTCCCGTGCACCTGTTCTCCGCTCTCGGCTCAGGCGTCCCCGCCGCCCTCACCTTCGGCGTCACGGCAGGACTGGCGGCCTTCGTGACACTGCGGCTGGCCGGGGACCGCGAGCCCCTGCCGTCGTCTGTTGTCCCTGCTTGAATCCCTGACAGCATGCGGTGATGCGCATCAACACCGCTTACGAGGGGAACCTCGGCGACTACTTCGCCGACAACGCGACCGACGGCCCCTACAACGCCCACACCGACCGGCCCGCCATGTTCGCCCTGGCCGGTGACGTCACCGGGCTGCGGGTCCTGGACATCGGCTGCGGCGCCGGGCACTACGTCACGGAACTGCGGGCGCGCGGCGCGGCCGAGGTGGTCGGCGTCGAGGGCAGCGCGACGCTGCTGCGCCATGCCCGCGACCGTATCGGCGACGACGACTCCGTCACCCTGCACCACCACGACCTGGAGGAACCACTCGACTTCCTGCCGGACGACTCGTTCGACCTGGTGGTCATGGCCCTGGTGCATCATCATCTGGAGGCCCGCCGGCAACTGCTCGCCGAACTGCACCGCGTGCTGCGTCCCGGCGGGATCCTGCTGGTCTCCACGGTCCACCCGACCGCCGACTGGGTCTGGCACGGCGGCTCCTACTTCGACGAGGACCGTGTCGAGACACGTTTCGGGGACAGCGGCACCACGAACTCCCACCGCCGTATGACGATGCAGACCTTCCTGGGCGAACTCCTTGACACCGGCTTCGCGTTGGAGCGCTTCGTGGAGCCGCGGGCCACTGAGGCCGCCCGCCAGGTCGACGAGGTCCGCTACCTCAAGACTCTTCAGACGCCGTTCTTCGTCGCCGTCCGCATGCGGAAGATCTAGAGAACCAAGGCGTGTCGTGCCGGCGGAAGGCTGCGCATCGTCGCCGACCCGCCCCGGGGCCCAGGCGGATCCACAGCGCCTGGGCCTTCCGCAGGTCTTGACCCAACTCCCCCGGCGACGTACAACGTTCTCCAGTAGAAAACGTTTACTCGACGGAGAGGCCTCGCTCACCATGAGAACCACAGAGGACCGGGAAGAGCCCCCGCGGGACAGAGCCGGCAGCCCGGGGGCGCTGTCGCGCCGGGGTGTCCTCAAGGGCACGGCCGTCACCGTCGGTCTGGCCGCGGCGGGGGCCGGCACCGCGCAGCCGGTCCACGCGGCCGAAGGAGCGGCCGACGCAGGGCAGTCGGACTGCGCGACCGCGCGGATGGGCGGCAACGCCATCACGATGTCGGTGGTGGACGGAGCGCTCCGGTGGTCCGTCCACCACCAAGGCAGGACGGTCGTCGACACGTCCGTCCTGGGCCTCGAACTGAGCGACGGAACCGTTTTCGGCAGCGACGTGACCGTGACCCGCAACCAGCACGGGACCGCCCGCACCACCTGGAACCCGGTGTACGGCCGCAATGCCACCATCACCGACCACTATCAGGAGCAGCGGTGGAACCTGCGGGACACCGCCTCGGGGGCCCGCTTCGGCGTCCAGATCCGCGCCTACCGGACCGGTGTCGCGCTGCGCTACCTCCTGCTCGACGAAGGCACCGCCACCGTCGCGAGCGAACTGACCACGTTCGCCTTCCCCGACGACACCACCGTCTACAGCGCCCGCGACGAGGACGCCTACCTCCCGGTGGCGCCGGGCTCCATCCCGGTCACCGGCACCTCCACCACGGACAACGGCCCCCTCACCGACCTGCCGCTCACCGCCACCCTCGCGGACGGGCTCATCGCCTGCGTCTGCGAGTCGGCCCGGCTCGGCTTCCCGCGCCTGATGCTCGGTTCGACCGACGGGCAGCCCGGCACCCTGTCCGCCTTCCTGATGGAACACACCGCCCGTGGCACCGGCCCGGTCGAACCGGCCAGCACGGTCACGACCCCCTTCGCCACACCGTGGCGCGCGATAGTAATCGGTTCCACCCATGCCGAGCTGGTCGACAACGCCGAGCTGATCCTCAACCTGGCCCCGCCCGGCGCCCTGGCCGACACCTCGTGGATCAAGCCGGGCAAGGTCTTCCGCTGCGAGCTCAGCACCGCCGCGGGCCTGGCGGGCGTCGACTTCGCCGTGGCCCGCGGCCTGGAGTACGTCGAGTACGACGCCGGCTGGTACGGCCCCGAGTTCACGACCACCGACGCGACCAGGCCGATAGCGGCCATCGACCTCCCGTCCGTCATCTCGTACGCCACGAGCAAGGGCATCGGCGTCTTCCTCTACGTCAACCGGCTCGCACTGACCGACGCGGACTCCCTGTTCGGCCTCTACAAGGGCTGGGGCGTCGCGGGCATCAAGCTCGGCTTCATCAACGACGGTACGCGGACGATGACCGACCAGATCACCGACTGGGCGAAGACAGCCGCCAAATACCAGTTGCTGATCGACATGCACGACGACGTCCGGCCGTTCGGCTACGAACGCACCTACCCCAACTGGATCAGCCTGGAAGGCGTCCGGGGCAACGAGCAGTTCCCGACCGCCACGCACAACGTGACGCTGCCCTTCGCCCGCAACATCGGCGGCCCGATGGACTACACGATCTGCTACGGCCAGTCACGGGACAAGACGACCAACGCCCACCAGATGGCCATGGCAGCGGTGTACTACCAGCCCCTCAACTTCCTCTTCTGGTACGACAAGCCGTCCAAGTACACCAACCCGGCGAACTGGCCCGGACTGCCCTGGTTCAACGCCGTCCCCACGACCTGGGACGAGAGCCGGACCCTGGCCGGTTCGATCGGCGAGTACGTGGCGGTGGCCCGCCGGAGCGGCGACACCTGGTACCTCGGGGCCATGACCAACGAGACCTCCCGGACCCTGTCGATCCCCCTGTCGTTCCTGGGCGGCGGCACCTACACGGCAACCGTGTACGCCGACGGCACCCCCGGGACCGCCCCGTACCAGACCCCGGTCGTGGTCGGCACCCGGTCCGTCACCGCCGAGGGCACTCTGAACGTGGCCATGGCCCCGGCGGGCGGCCAGGCGATCGTCCTGAAGCCGAGCTGACCCTGCACCGGAGGCGGTTGCGCTGTCCGCCGAACCCGTGGGTACCGGAAGTCGACTCGGCGGACGGTACGCGGAACGACGCGGTCGCCAGGGCCCACTGCGGCGACTGACCGTCGGTGCGGGATTCTCAGCCGTCGGCCGCCCGTTCCGCCCAGTCGCGGAGCAGCCGGATCGTGCGGTGGACGTGCTCCTCGTGCAGATAGTGCCCGGAGTCCGGCCAGTGCTCCACGCGGGAGCCGGGCGCGTGCAGTGTGCCGCGTTCCCATGCGGCCGCTTCCTCCGACGTCCATACGGTGAGCGCCGGCCGGCCGCGCAGCCGGAGGTGGGCCTCGCTGTGCGGGCGGATACCGACCGCGCCCGGGTCGGTGTACATGCCGGCGTACGCCTGGGCGATGACATGGTCGGGCGTGCCCAGCATGGTGCGGACGTGGGCCGTGCGCAGGCCCCGCCGTGCGTCCGGACCGAACGCCCCGGCCACGAACTCGGCGGCCGCGCGGGCCCCCCATTCCCGGTATGCGGCGAGCCTGGCCGGGATCCCGTCCACCTCGGCGCCGTGCGCGCCATGTGCGGGATCGAGGGCGATCACCGACCGGACGAGGGCGGGATGCCGGACGGCCGGCAGGTTGACCACCTGCCCGCCCATGGAGTGTCCGACGGCGACCACCGGACCGGTGTCCAGGGATTCGACGAGACCCGCGAGATCGTCGGCCATGGCCACCGGCGTGTTGTCGTCCGCCGGGACCGGTGAGCGGCCGTGCCCCCGCAGATCCGGTACGACGAGACGGAACCGGCCCGCCAGCGTCTCCGCGTGCGGGGACCACTCCCTGCCGTCACCGCCCCAGCCGTGCACCAGCAGCAAAGCCGGTGCTCCGGCCGGACCGAGGTCGGTGTGGAACAGACGGAGTCCGCCCATCAGGCGCTTCCCTCCCGGTAGGTCGCGCGCGAGGCCGACCCGGGGCGTGGGTCAGCCCCGGTACAGGTCACCCTGCCGGCACGCCCCGCCTTCGGACCCGCACGGAGCCGATCCTCGCCCTGGCCCGGGAGTTGACGTAGCTGTAGCCGTTCGTGGTGCCGACCTGAGCTTGAGCGAGGCCGTACCGGAGCGGGAGACGGTGGTGTCATGGGCCCAGGTGCCGCCACCGGCGGCGGCCCAGCCGGGCATCTGCCAGGCGGTGGGTGTGTCGGCGCCGTTCTCGAAGCCGGGGTTGGTGATCGCGTACGGCGATCCGGTGACCTGCTCGTCGAGCCGGTCACCCAGGTGCTCCCACAGCAGGGCAGGCACCAGGCCGACCCGGCCGAAGCCCTGCCACTGCTGGTCGGAGCCGGTCATGACGGTGGCGTCGGACTTCCAGGCCAGGTAGCGGCGGTCGATGGCCTGGAGGACGCGGTCCAGGGCGGCCGGGTTCTGGTGCGCGGGAGGCGTTGGAGGCGAGGTCGTTGTCCACCAACTGCTGGACGACGTCGGCCGCCTTGAGCGCCTCGGGCGAGGTGAAGCCGATCTCCCAGTGGTCGTCGGCGATCCTGTACCACTGCGCACCGGCCTGCCAGGACAGATCGACGAGGGTGCTGGGGTCCTCGCCCGCCATGTTGAAGATCTTGACGTTCTCGTCCTTCTTCTGCACGGCCTTGCCCGCGGCGATGACGTCGTCCCAGGTCAACAGTGCCTGATGCGGCCCGGGCGGTCGGACTTCGGTGATCGTCTTGACGACGACTCTGGGTAAACGCTTACTGTCCCACCCAGAGCGCTTTCCGACCGATGGGACTCACAAGCCCGAGCCGGTGCAGTAACGTCGGAGCAGTGACGGACGAGGAAGAGGGGCCAGTCGGCGCCCAGGAGCCGAAGAGGGCGAAGCGGAAGAGGAGGCCGGCGGACAGGCCCAGCACGATCCGCGACGTCGCCGCGAAGGCCGGTGTTTCCGTAGCAACCGTTTCCCGGACGCTGGCGGGCAACTACCCGGTGTCCGCGGAGACCAGGGAGCGGGTCATGGCCGCCGTCGACTCCCTCCACTACGTCGTGAACGTCCACGCCAAGGCGCTGTCCGGCCGGGTCGCCGGGCCCATCGCACTCGTCCTGCGTGACATCACCGGCCCCTCCCTCGCCCACGTGGCGGCAGGAGTGGAAGAGGAGGCCGGCAGCCGGGGCCGCCTCAGCCTGGTCTGCTCGACCAAGGACGACACCAAGCGCGAGGACGACCTGGTCCAGCTGATGCGGGAACAGCACGCGGCGGCGGTCCTCCTCGTGGGTGGCACCGTGACGGACGACGCCTATCACCGCCGTATGGCCGGCTATGCCAAGGCGCTGGACTCCGCGGGGTCCCGGCTGGTGCTGTGCGGCAGACCGCCGCTGCCCGCGGGTGTGCCCGCCACGGTCGTGGACTACGACAACCGCGGCGGTGCCTTCCAGGCCACCGCGCACCTGCTGACGGCCGGACACCGGCGTGTCCTCTTCCTCAGCGGCGCGCCGGGCTTCAGCAGCGCGGAGGAGCGCCGCCTCGGCTACCGCGACGCGCTGCGCGCCCACGGCGTGCCGTACGCCGATGAGCTGGACACGAGCGGGGACTACACCCGCGCCTCGGGTTACCTGCGCACCCGGGAAGCGCTGAGCACGGGCGTCGGGTTCACGGCGGTGTTCGCGGGATCCGACGTGGTCGCGCTGGGCGCGCTGGCCGCCCTGCGCGAGGCAGGTCTCAGCGTCCCGGGCGAGGTCTCCGTGGTCGGCTTCGACGACGTCCCGTTCGCCGCCGACCTGACCCCGGCCCTCACCACGGTCCGGGTCCCGTACGAGGAACTGGGCCGCACCGCCGTACGGCTCGCCCTGGACCGCGAGGTGGGGTTCGCCTCCGACAACCACGTCGTGCTGAGCACGCAGCTCGTGATCCGGGATTCGGTGCGTCCGCCTGCCGGCTGAGAGAACGGTGAAAAGCGGGGCAGCGGTTGCCGGAGGCGCCGACAGATGCGTCCGTCGAGGTGGAGACCGGCGCCGGGCCCCTTCGCCGGCGCCGTCCACGAAGGCGTGTCAGTGGTGGTGACCGCGTCGGCCGAGGGTCTGCACCGGGGTCGCGCCGGGGCGGGTCCACTGCGGTACGGGGCGGCCGGTCGGGCCCCAGGTGGGGTTCCCCTCCGCGTCGGAGCGCCAGGTCCAGCACGCACCGCGCCCCTTGGGCCAGCCCTCGGGGTTGTCCTCCCATGTCTCGCCGCGGCCGTAGGGGGTCATGTCCAGCAGGCCGAGGGAGCCGCTGACCCGCTCGTTGCCACGGCCCGTCGTGGAGTAGGTGAGGAACGCGCGATCGCCGTCGCGCAGGAAGCAGGCGAGGTACCCCATGTCGCCGCCGACCGGCCCGTCCACGCCCCGCACCGAGTACCAGGGCTGGGTGTAGCCCATGAACTCGACGAAGGAGGCCACCTCGTGCCACGGGCCAGTGGTCACGATGGCGAACGAGACGCCGCGCGCGTTGAGGTAGACGGCGTCCTTCAGGTGCCAGGCCGTGGTGGTGCAGCCTTCGCACTGCCCCTGGTGCGGAGCGCCGTCGTACCACATGTGCTGGTAGACCACGAGCTCGTCGCGTCCCTGGAACAGGTCCAGGAACGGCACCGGGCCGTCGGGGCCGACGACCTCGACCGTCCCGTCGAACTCCACCATCGGCAGCCGGCGGCGGGCCGCGGCGATGGCGTCGCCCTCGCGGGTGTGGGCCTTCTCGCGGACCAGAAGCTCGTCACGGGCGCTCTGCCAGGTGGCCAGGTCGACGACGGGCGGGCGGTCGGGCAGCGCGGTGTTCGGGTCGTCCGGCGTGGTGGTCATGGTTCCTCCGTGATGTCTGGTCGTACGGTCGCTACGACGGTCTCCGGAGCAGACTCCCGACCCGGCCGGAACTCATCGCCGCGAACGTGGTTCGGTTTGACGCAGAACGCCCACCGTGAACGAAACAGGTCAGCCGGTGGGCGAAACAACCGGTCAGCGTCTGGCGCGCATGGCGAGGCGCACCGCGGTGCGGTGTTCACCAGCAGCGGAGCGTCGCCTGCGCAGCCGCGCAGCGCAAGGCCGCCGAGCGGAGCGTCTCCGACGGCGCGCAGCAACGCTCGCAACCTCGGGTGCGGACCCGGCCACGCCTGCTGCTGCTGGACGAGCCGACCGCCCATCTGGACGCGGTCAGCGAAGCGGCGCTCCGCAGGTCGATCCGGGAGACCGCGCAGGAGTGCACGCTGCTGGTGATCGCCCACCGCATGTCGACCATCCGCGCCGCGGACCGGATCGTCGTGCTCGACGCGGGCCGCGTGGTCGCCACAGGCACCCATGATGAACTGCTCGGCCGCAGCGAGCAGTACCGCTTGCTCTCACGCGCCCAGGAAACGGACATCTTTTCCGGTTAGCGGGTGGCCAGGCAGATCACCGGCCGGCGCCTCAGCACGGGCATCCTCCGGCGCGACCAGCAGTCTTCCGTCCACTCTGATGCCCGTCTCAGCCCAGCACCCCGTTCCGGCGTCACCGGTTTCGTGATCAAGCCGGTGGTGCACGGCGGGCTCAGGGCAGATTCGCCGCAACCGCCTCCGCAGCCGCACGTTTCTCCGCGAGGGCGTGCGCGATGCGGCGTGGCACGACGCAGTCGCCGATCGCGCGGACGGTCTGCCCGTCGGCCGCGGTGAAGTCCGGGCCTCGCGGGCGGCGTTCGCCGACGGTCACCAGGAGGTCGGCGGCGAGGAGCGTCTCGTGGCCGTCCATGACGTTGAGCAGGCGCAGTTCGCCGGCCGTCATGGCCGTCACGGTGTTCATCGCGGCGATGCGGAGCGGTGTGCCGGTGAGGCGGTTCAGCAGCTGGGTGCGGTTCTCCGGTGCCGGGGCTGACGACCGTGACCTCGCGAGCACTCGCCGCCTGCGCGCTCTCGACGGCGCCGATGCCCTGCCACCAGCCGAAGCCGTCGTCCGGGACGGCCGCCCTGGGCGCACGCGGCACGATGTCGGCGTACTGGTCGAGGAAGTCCGTGCTGGTGAGCGTGCACGGCGCGCCCGGGAGGGGGACGACCAGCGAGCGGCGCGCCGAGGCCGGCCGGGGAGGATGCGTCGGGACCTCCAGGTCGACGACGTCCCGGCCGGCGGCCATCGCCTCCTTCAGCAGGCGCAGGTCTTCCGGTGTCGGACGGCCGGGGCCCCGAACACCGCCTCGGGCCCCCGGGCACCGAGGCCACGGCGACGCGCACCCCGTTCTCCCCGGCAAGCGCTACCTCGACCGGCGGCCCGACGACCCGGCCGGACAGCGAGTCGAGGCCGTACGCCCCATCCGCGACGGGATCCAGACCCACGCCTGGGAGCCGGTCCCAGAGGTGGCGCCCCGTTGACGGCCGGGCCACCACGGCCCGACGCCGTGACGGCGCCATGGCCCCTGACCACCTTGGCCGCCCACCCGGCCAAACCGACCGCGCAGAAGCACCGCCGACCAGCGTCCGTCTCGTCCGAACCGACCGGCTCGGGCCGGGCCTGCCCCGGATCAGGCCCACGAGCCGCTCGCCGGACTCGGCCCGACTCCACGAGCGGCTCCGTCCTACCACGGAGTACCTCACACGGCCCGGATCGCACGCCTCAGCTGCTTGAAGCCCTGCTCAACGGCTCACGCCGGATCTGGACCCCGGGATCAGCCGCCGGGCCGGGCCCCCTGGATGTGGAAGTTGAAGTCGCCGTGGCCGAGTGTGCCGTACAGATGCAGCCAGATCGGCAGGAGCATCTCGACGCCGCGGGCGGTGGTGATGTCGCCCAGGTCGATGACGCTCGCTTCGGGCCAGCCGAAGGAGCCCAGCAGTGCCGTGACGGCCTTCTTCGCCCCGGTGTCGTCACCGCTGACGAACACGGTGTGCTCCCCTGCCACGCGGGCCGGCTCCACCATGACGAAACAGTTCATGGTGTTGAGGGTCTTGACGACCTTCGCGTCGGGGAAGGCCCGCTGGATGCGCTCGCCGAGGCTGTCGGTGTTGACCGGGTCCAGCGTCGGCCGCCCGGCGGAGAAGTCCAGCGGGTTGGCGACATCGATCAGGACCTTGCCGCTCAGATGGGATGCGCCGGCCGCTTGCAGGGCATCGAGGCTCCGCTCGCCCGCGGTGGTGTTGACGACCGTCTCGCCGAAGGCCGCCGCCTCCTCGAAGGTCTCCAGACGCACCTGGGCGTGGTCGGCGTGCCACTGGGCGAACGGTGGGTTGCCCATTCCGTCGGGTTCGGTGCGGGCGAGGGTGGCCCCGGGGTCCCGGGTGCCGATGACGACGTCGTGACCGAGGGAGGCGAGCTTGCCGGCCAGCGTCCGGCCGACGATGCCCGTACCAAGGACTGCGTAACGCATTCGAGTGGGTCCTTCCGGGACTCGGGCGGTCGGCCGGGGGCCGCGCCCATGAGAAACCGACCAGGTCGTTCGCTGTCACGTGTGACGTTAGCTGTCGAGACGGCAGCCCATTCCCATCTATCGTGGAAAATCACATCATGATGGCTCGTGTCGAGGCAGGCTGCACATGAGGAAACCGCACATCGATTACGCGGCGGTCTTCCGGGCTCTGCCCGGCATGGTGGCGTTGCTGACGCCCGAGCTGGTGTATGTCGACGTCAACGACGACTTCCTACGGCTCACCGGTCGTACCCGCGAGCAGTTGCTGGGCCACTACATCTTCGACGTCTTCCCCGAGAACCCCAATGACTCGGCCGCGGCCGGGATGCGGGAGACGCGGGCGTCGATGCTGCGTGCGGTGGCCACCGGAGAGCGCGACACGATGGCGGTTCTCCGCTACGACATCGAGGAGCCCCAGCGGCCCGGCCACTGGCAGGAGCACTTCTGGAGCCCGGTCAACGCGCCGGTCCTCGGCACCGACGGGAAGGTGAAACTCCTCGTGCACCGGGTGGAGGAGGTCACCGAACTCATCCGCGCCCGCGGCGGACCGGGCGGCGACAGCCGGGCACGCGTCCTGGAGGCAGAGCTGTACACCCGCGCCCGGGAACTCCAGGAGGTCAACGAACGCCTGCGCAAGGCACACGCCCGCGAACGCGAGGTCGCCCTGGCTCTGCAGGAGGCCCTGCTGCCCGCCCCCGGACCCCTCGGCCACCATCAGGCGGCCGTGCGCTACCGGCCCGCCGTCGGCTCCCTGAACGTGTGCGGTGACTGGTACGACCTCGTCGACCTGCCCGACGACTGTCTCGCGGTGGCCGTCGGTGACGTGGTCGGCCACGGTCTGGCGGCCGCCTGCGTCATGGGCCAGCTGCGCAGCGCGCTGAGCGCCGCCACCCGCGTCGCCGACGGCCCTGCCCGGGCTCTGGAGGCGCTCGGGCTGTACGCCCGCTCCGTCGACGGCGCCGAGTCGACGACGGCGGCGACGGCCTTCGTCGACTGGGGCGACCGCACCCTCACGTACAGCAGCGCGGGCCACCTTCCGCCCGCTCTGCTCCGCCCTGACGGCACGGTCACCTTCCTGGACCGGGCCACCGACCCGCCGCTCGGTGCCAGCCTCGAACACACCATCCGTCCGGAGGCCGTCACGGCCTTCGACGAGGGCGCCACGCTGGTCCTGTACACCGACGGTCTGATCGAGCGCCGCACCGAGGACATCGACACCGGCCTGGCGCGCCTCGCCGACGCGCTCACCCGCCACCGCCGCGCCGACCCCGAGGACCTGGCCGACGCGCTGCTGGCCGAGCTGCTCCCACCCACCGGCAACGCCGACGACACCGCTCTCGTCGTCATCCGCCTGTGAGGCCTAACGGCCCTCAGTCCTCCGCGGGCATGACGCGGGTCACCTTGCCCTTGGTGTTCGCCTCCAGGTAGCCGGTCTGGCTGTACTCGTTGCTCAGGTAGACGGCCATGCCGAGGGGGGTGTCGAAGACGTCGTTGGGCTGTCGCACCATCACGTAACGGGTGTTCGGTTCGTCGACGTTGAGCTTCTTCCGGGCCTCTTCCAGGAGCGTGGGCACCTTGTCCCAGTTGAAGCCGTCGAGGCCGAAGGGCTGGTCGCCGCCGGACAGGGTGCCCTTGATGATGCCCTTCTCCACGCCCTGTCCCGGACGGTAGGTGTAGGTGTCGTACTTGCTGTCGCTGCCTTTGACCATCACCTCCGCCGACACGAAGTCCTCGTAGACGGTGAAGTCGCCGAACCTGTCCCGACCGGTCTCCTTCTTCAACGCCTTGATGGCGGTGCGGATGCCGTCTGGGGTGAGCAGGCTCGTGGTCGTCGTGTCCTTCGACTGCTGGACTGCCGGGGCGGCGGCCGGGGAGCCGGTCGACTCGGGGGCCGATATGACGGAGGGGGCGGTGGCGGAGGAAGCGCCGCTGTCCGCCGCGTCGCCCGATCGGCCCGAGTCTCCTCCGACGGGCAGCAGCCACCACATCAGGACCACGGCACCGGCCAGCGAGGTCCCCGAGACGCCGAGCAGGACACGCAGTCCCGGCCGGCTCCTACGTCCCGCTCGGACGGGCGACGTCACCGGCTGGCCGGGTCCGGCGAGGAGGGGCGGCGGCCCGAATCCGCCGGGGCCCGCTGCACCCGCCGGAGCGGGGGCGCCGGCGAGGGGAGCCGTGTGCGGGCCGAAGGCGCCCGGGTACGAAGGGGCCGCACCGGCGGACGGCGGGTTCAGCGGGTACGGGGCGGTGGGCTGCTGCCACGCGGTGACCGGACGGGCGGGCCCCGACTCGATCTCGGCCAGCCGTCGGTCCAGCACGGTGGACGACGGCCGCGCCGCCGGATCCCGTACGAGCACGCTCATCAGTACGTCCCCGAGCGCACCGGCCCGCACCGGCGGCGGCACGTCGTCGTTGAGGACGGCGGCGAGGGTGGCGAGGGTGTTGCCCCGGCGCAGCGGGTGGTGACCCTCCACGGCGGTGTACAGCATCATCGCGAGTGACCACAGGTCGGAGGCGGCGCCGCCCTCGTGGCCCGAGATCCGCTCCGGTGCCATGAAGTCGGGAGTACCGATGATGGAGCCGGTGGCGGTGAGGCTGGTCGTCTCGCGGATCGCGGCGATGCCGAAGTCGGTGAGGACGGGGCGCCCGTCGGACCTGAGCAGGACGTTGGCGGGCTTGACGTCCCGGTGCTGGATTCCGGCGTCGTGCGCGGCGGCCAGCGCGGCCAGCACACCCCGGCCGATCCGCGCCGCCTCGGCCGGCGGCATCGGCCCCCGGGCCAGCCGGTCGGCGAGCGAGCCGCCGCTGACCAGCTCCATGACGATCCACGGGTAGGTGCCGTCGCCGCCGTCGACGATGTGGTGGATGGTGACGACGTTGGGATGGTCGATCCGGGCCAGTGCCCGCGCCTCGCGCAACACCCGCTCGCGCAGCATCCGCGCGCTGTCGGGGTCGTACTCGGCGAGGTCCCGGTCGGGCGGGCGGACCTCCTTGACCGCAACCATCCTGTGCAGCACCAGATCCCTGGCCCGCCAGACCGTCCCCATCCCGCCGCCGCCCAGACGGGCTTCCAACTCGAAGCGCCCGTCGACGACTCGTCTGCCGGGGACTTCGTCTGCCTCGCTCATGGGCAGGAGCTTAGTTGCCCCCACCGACAGCGATGGCCGCCGCACATGCCGCTCCGCGCCGCAACACTCCTCTGCTGTAGGACTGTTGGACCGTCGCCCGGCCAAGGACGCCGTACGGGAGCTCAGTGGGCCGGGTTGCTCTCGGCCGTCGGCTGCGCTGCCGTGGTCTCTCCTGGCGTGGACTGGACGACATGCGGGGCAGACTCAGCCGGGGCGGCGGAGTGCGCGATGCCGTCCTCCTTCATCGCCTTGGCCTCGCTCTTGAGGATGCGCATCGACTTGCCGAGCCCGCGGGCGGCCTCGGGCAGCTTCTTCGAGCCGAACAGCAAGATGATCATGATCGCCACGACCAGCAGGTGCCAGGGCTCCAGTCCGTTGCGCAGCATGCCGCCCGTCCCTTCTCCACACTCACGGTTGCCAACTTGCGCAACTGTACAACCGCAGACCCCGTCCCCGCCTCACTCGTCGGAGTCCTTCTTGTTGGGCGCCGCCGCGTACGCCTGCTCCGGTGTCATCGGGACCCCGTTGAGGGAGACCGTCTTGTAGGGGCTGACCTTGGCGCAGGTCTTGGCCTCGTCGGCGGTCTGGGCGTGTGCGTTGGAGACCGCGGCCTTCGTGTCGGCGGGCGCCGGCGAGGACGAACCGCCCGGATAGGTGGTGCCGCTCGTCCAGTCGCTGCCGATCACCAGGGTCAGAGCGGTTCCGGTGCCCTCCTCGAGGTGCGAGGTGGGCAGTCCGAGCGCCTTGGCGGCCGTCTGGGCCTCGGCCTTCCGGCCGGTGCCGTAGGTGAGGGTGGTGGTGGTCGCCGGGCTCGGCGCGTTGGCGGTGGTCGTCGCGGAGCTGAAGCCCTGGCCTGTGAGTGCGTTCGCGATCGCGGAGGCGCGGCCGGTGATCTCGGTGCCGTTCTCGACGGTCACGGCGATCTCGGAGGCGGGTACCGCCGATGCCGTGGCCGTCGCGGACGCCGCCGTGGACTTCTTGCCGGAGCCGGTGGTCAGGGACTGGTCGTCGGCGATGCTGGAGAAGAGGGCCTTGGCACCCGCGCCCACCACGACCCGGTTGGTGTTGTTCGGATCGGCGGCGGTCTGCATCGTGGTGAAGGTCATCCGCTTGGTGGGGACCTTGTTCACGTCGGCCGCGAGCCCGATCAGCTTCTTGACGCTGCCGAGACCGTCGTCCACGGTGAGCGCCTTGGTGGCGGCGTCGGCGAGGTCGTAGACGGCGGTGGGGTCGGTGAGCGTGCCCGCGCTCTTGAACTTCCGGAGCATCGCACTGAGGAAGATGTGCTGGGAGACCGTGCGGCCGAGGTCGCTGCCGTCCCCGAACCCGTGGCGGGAGCGGACGAACTCCAGGGCCGCCTCGCCCTTGAGGGTGTGGGTGCCCCTGGACAGTTTCAGGTGCGAGTAGGTGTCGTACACGTTGTGGTTGACGCACACGGAGACACCGCCGACCGCGTCGGACATCTTGACCACGCCGGAGAAGTCGAGCTTGACGAAGTGGTCGATGGGGATGCCGGTGAGCTGGTGGATGGTGTCCACCTGGCAGGCGGGACCGTACTGGAGGGCGCTGTTGATCTGGCCGTAGTAGCCGGACGTGGACTGGCCGCTCTCACTGTCCTTGCAGGCCGGGACGTCGACCATGGTGTCGCGGGGGATGCTCATGACGGTGGCGTTGGAGCGGTCCGCGGATATGTGCACCACCATCTGTACGTCCGCGTTGCCGTTTCCGGTCTGCACGCCGGTCTGGGAGCAGCCGCCGCCCAGCTTGCAGTCCGCCTTGCTGGTCCGGCCGTCCGAGCCCATGACCAGGATGTTGATCGGGGTGCGGCCGAACGCGTCGGCCTTCTCCGAACCGCCCTTGCCGTCGAGCGAGACGCTGTTGATGTTGCCGTTGAGGTGCTGGTAGAACCACCATCCGGCACCGGCCGTGGCCAGGACGAGCATCGCCAGACACATCCCGACGATCTTCAGTACGCGCCTGCCGCGCCGCACCGGACGGGCCCGGCGACGCGAGCGCTTGCCACCGTGCGAGCGGGCTGCGGCCCGCGCCGCGGCCCGGCCCCCGGGCCGAGGTGCTCCGCCGGGCTCGGCCGCCCGCTGCTCCGGCACCCGGCCGGTGCGGCTGCGCGTGGCCTGACCGCCCGGGCCGGCCCACGGGTCGCTCATCTACCACTCCCAGGAAACGGTCGGGCCTCTCAGGCCGGGCCATGGGGTGGGCGGCCGGGCAAGCGCGGCGGAGTACAGGCAGGCCAAGCAGGAACTTCGGCCCGGGTTGCGTAGTTGCGCAATCTAACAAACCCCTGGCCCGGGCAGCACAGAGCCCGCCGCATTTCACAGGTGAGAGATCTCATGGAGGAATGCGGCAACCTGGCGGACACATTTGCCTTCACTTACGGAGCGGATCAAGGCCTGCCCGAGACGGGACGGTGCGCCGCGGCCGGGGCTGTGCGGGCCGTGAGCTGGCCGACCATGACGCGGACCACGGTCACGATGTCGGGGTCGTCGACGTAGTAGACCTGCCGGCGGCCCTCACGGCGGGAGCGGACGAGCCCGGCGAGTTTCAGCTTGGCCAGGTGCTGGCTGACCGCGGGCAGCGCGCCGCCGACCCGGTCGGCGAGGTGGGTGACGTCGCTCTCGCCCTGGGACAGCGCCCACATGATGTGCAGCCGGGCGGCGGAGGCGAGGAGTCCGAACGTGGCGGCCGCCTCCGTCAGCACTTCGGCGGACGGATCCTCCACACCACCGGCGAGTGTCGCCACGGTCCCCTCCCGTCCCGCCCCGGTCACTGTCGACGCACAGGTGCTGTCTCAGTGTAAGGGCGGCGGGGCACGGCCCACGAGGGCCCTTCCAGTTCATTGATTGCGCAATGTAATAAGTGTGTGAAGGAACATCGACGACTTGTCACCAGGCACGTCAGTGCTCGTTCGTACCGCTCGTCAGTCCTTAGGCTTGCGCAATCAGGCAACTCGAAGGAGCGGCGCCCGGCGGACTTCCCCCGGCCCCGTCCCCGACTGGAGGACTACAACGTGGGCATCATCGGCTGGATCATCCTGGGTCTGCTCGCCGGAGCCATCGCCAAGATCCTGCTGCCGGGCCGCGACCCGGGCGGCCTGATCGGCACCACCCTCATCGGGGTCGCGGGAGCGTTCGTCGGCGGCTGGCTCTCCTCCCGCTTCCTCGACCGCCCGGTGGAAAGTCACTTCTTCGACCTCTACACCTGGGGCGCGGCCATCGGCGGCTCCCTGGTGCTGCTGATCGGCTATCGCCTGCTGTTCGGGAACTCGCGGAACTGACCCGGCCCGACGGAAGGGCCATCCAGCGGCGTCGGCCACCACCGGGGCGGCGAGGCGCAGTCAGTACCCGATGAACAGGAGAGGGCCGCCGCGGCAGCCGACACGAGCGGCGCGCGTGCGGCGGCGGGAAATCTGCCAACTCGGCCGGGGCCCGCGGCCGGACAGTCCTGGCACTCGTCATCCGCGGCGGTCGCTGTCTCCTCGGCGGGGCCGAACGCGCGCGAACCTCCAGACGCCTCGCGGCCCTTCCGGTGAAGGTTGCCGGCCAGACCCAAACCCTCTCGACATCCGCCCGGTCCTCCCCGTTCAGGCCGGACGTGCTCTTCACACCGTCTCCCTGAGTGGCAGCCAGACGTTGCCGAAGCCATGGCCAAGGCTGTGGAGTGTGTGCCCCTTCGGCGGGCACTCGTGCGTCACCAACTACAGATGGGGTGACACCGCATGGAGATCTCAGGCGTGATCAGCGCGCTTGTCATCGGCATCGTGATCGGTGTCCTCGGCCGGCTCGTGGTCCCCGGGCGCCAGCGCATAGGCATCCTGTGGACGATCCTGATCGGTATCGTCGCCGCCTTCATCGGCACGGGCATCGTGGCTGGCCTCGATGTCGCCGACACCGACGGCGTCGACTGGGTCGAGTGGCTGATCCAGATCGCCGTGGCCGCGCTCGGGGTGGCCGCGCTCAGCAAGGTGAAGGTGCGCCACTGACGCGTCGACGCGTTCCGTAAGGCGCGCGGATCAACTCGAAGCCGCCTGCCGGATCGCGCCGACCAGCACGATCCGGTGGGCGGGCGACCACCGCCCGGGTGCGGTCGCACAGGCGGTCCGAACCAGCCCGTTCAGCCGTCGAGCGCTGTGCCGCCCGTGAGTTGACGTCTCTCTCGGAACAGGACGGCGACCGGCACGCGGACGCCGTAACCCACCGCACGCCTCGTGACGGACGTACCGGTGTTCTCGACACGGCCCAACTGGTGCTCGGCCAGGTCCAGCAGAGCCCGCTGCAACGGCCGGAAGCCCGGCACGGTGGAGTCCAGGAGGGCTCGCGAGTCGGTCAAGGACTGTCTGGTCCTACGGCAGGTCAGGGCCACCAACTCCCGTACGGCCGGGGTGTCCTGACCCTGCTCGAGGTCGGCGCGGGTGACGCCCAGGCGGTCCAGGTCCTCCTGCGGAAGGTAGAGGCGCCCTTCGGCCAGGTCGTCGATGAGGTCGGTCAGGAAATCCAGGCGCTGCAGACCTTCGGCGAACGACCGGCAACGGGACCGGAAGACCTCGTCGCCGCCGCCCTCGTACTGCAGGTCCTCGATCAGCATCAGGGCCGGCAGTGCGAGGTTGTCGACGTAGCGCTGGAAGTCGGCTTCAGTGGCGTGGCCGGTGAAGTGCAGTTCCTCGGTGGTGGCCTTGAGATAGGTGTGCACCCAGTGATGCGGCAGCCGCCGTGCGGCCACGGTGTGCAGAAAGGCCCGCAGGACGGGGTCGTCGGCGTGCCCGGACTCCAGCCCCACGGTGACCTGTTCGGCCCAGGCCCGCCAGCGGGGCAGGCGTTCGCGCAGCGGCCCCTGGTCGGCGAGGTCGTCGGTCCGGGCCAGGAAGGCGTAGGCGGCGACCACGTGCGGATGCAGTGCCGGAGCCACCAGCAGACGTACGGCGGCGTAGTGGGCGAGGATCCTGCGGGCGAAGACCCGGGCAGCCGTCGAATAGTCCGCGCGCAGGGCACGGTCCCGCACACCGGCGGCCGTCAGCCTGCGATCCCAACTCGGCACGGCGTACCGCCCTTTCCTCTCCGACTCGGCCCGCCGGACCGCCACGGCCCCCGGTCGGCTACGGCATCGAAAGGGCGGTCGGGGTGACCTTAACCTTCTCCCAACTGCGGGCGTACACCGGTGACTTCAGGGAGTGGAGAGTTCGACGAGGTGCCGGGCCGTGCCGGCGGGATCGACGATCTGGTGGAGGTGTGCACCGGGCAAGTGGGCCACACGCCAACCGCGTTGGCGCGCCTCGTCGGCAATTCCGTCGTATGGCGGGCCGAACAGCACGTAGGAGCAGGGGTGGTCGTCCCAGCCGTCGGGGACCGGGATGTGCTGTTCGTAGTAGGACAGGGGCAGCGCGGGCTGCTCCTCCACCACCTTCTGTCGCATCTGCGGATCGCAGAACATGCGGGCGACGTCTGCCTCGTCCCACCAGTCGGTCCAGCGCGGCAGCCTGCCGTTCACGGCCTTCGGGCGAAGGAACTCCAGCAACTCGGGCGGGGCGACAGGGGTGGGCCCTGTCCGGGCCGGCAGTGCGGCATCGACGAAGACCGAGGCGGTCACCGGACGGTCGAGGCCCGAGCGGATCGCCGGGAGAAACAGACCCGCGTTGCTGTGGGCGACCAGCACGAGGGGACTGCCGGCCGGGACCTCGCGGACGTCGTCGCGTACTGCGTCGACCACACGGGGCCAGAAGGGCGCGGGGCCGGCGCCCACATGCAGGAGGGACGGCACCCGTGCCCGGTACCCCGCCGCCACCAGGTGTTCGGTGACGGGGCGCCAGGTCGAGGGCCCCACGGACGGACTGTGCACAAGAACGAAGACCGGCTGCATGGGACGATCCTGTCGCGCCCGCTGTCGCAGCCGCGACTTTCTCGGCCGACAGCAGAGCGGCCGTACCGACGGTCATGTCGGGAACGGGTTTTCGCGGTCGCGGTAGCGCACATGTGGACTGTCCGCATAGCCCACCCCAGAACTATGTTGCGCCGCCACATGTGCCCGTGAATTGCGCGTTCCTACGGTGTGCCATACATACCCGTCCCCACCGCACACGAGGAAGTGGCGCACATGGCCTCCGCAGCATCCGCTCCCCCGACGCCGACCAACCTGAGGCGCATCGTCGCCGCCAGCCTCATCGGCACCACCATCGAGTGGTACGACTTCTTCCTCTACGGCTCCGCCGCCGCCCTCGTCTTCAACAAGCTGTTCTTTCCCGACTCCGACCCGCTCGTCGGCACGCTGCTGTCCTTCCTGACGTATGCCGTCGGATTCGCCGCCCGACCGCTCGGTGCCCTGGTGTTCGGGCACTACGGCGACCGGCTCGGACGTAAGAAGCTGCTGGTCCTGAGCCTGTTGCTGATGGGTGGGGCGACCTTCGCCATCGGGCTGCTGCCCACGCACGCGACCGTCGGCACGGCCGCTCCCGTGCTGCTGACCGTGCTGCGCCTTGTCCAGGGCTTCGCGCTCGGCGGGGAGTGGGGCGGAGCCGTACTCCTCGTGTCCGAGCACGGGGACGCTCGGCGGCGCGGCTTCTGGGCCTCGTGGCCGCAGACCGGCGCGCCGGCCGGACAACTCCTCGCCACGGGTGTGCTGTCGCTGCTGACCGCCGTACTGTCGGACGCCGCGTTCGGCAGCTGGGGCTGGCGGATTCCCTTCCTGCTCTCCGGGGTCCTGGTGATCGTCGGCCTGTGGATCCGGCTGTCCGTCGACGAATCCCCCGTGTTCAAGCAGGCGTTGGCGCAGGCGGAGGCCCGCAAGGCGGCGCGGGACGGAGCGGCCGAGAAGCTGCCGATCGTCTCCGTGCTGCGGCACCACTGGCGTGACGTCCTGGTCGCGATGGGCGCGCGCATGGCGGAGAACATCAGCTACTACGTCATCACCGCGTTCATCCTCGTCTACGCCACCACGTCGGCCGGAGTCTCCAAGCAGACCGCCCTCAACTCGGTGCTGATCGCCTCGGCCGTGCACTTCGCGGTGATCCCCGCCTGGGGAGCCCTGTCGGACCGCGTCGGCCGGCGCCCCGTGTACCTGCTCGGCGCGGTCGGCGTGGGGCTGTGGATGTTCCCCTTCTTCTGGCTCATCGACACCGGGGGCTTCGGCAACATGATCCTCGCGGTGACCGTGGGACTCGTCATGCACGGCGCCATGTACGCGCCCCAGGCTGCCTTCTTCTCGGAGATGTTCGCGACCCGGATGCGGTACTCCGGTGCCTCCATCGGCGCCCAGTTCGCCTCCGTCGCCGCAGGTGCCCCGGCACCTCTCATCGCCACCGCGCTCCTCTCCGACTACGGCAGCTCCACGCCGATCGCCCTGTACGTCATCGCCGCGGCCGTCCTGACGGTCGTCGCCGTAGGCGTCGCCAAGGAGACGCGCCACCGGGACCTGGCCGACGCCGAGCCGGCCACGGAGCGGGAGCCCGCGGCCAAGTCCCCCGCCGCGGACGCCCGGACCGCCTGAATCCTGGCGGTGCCCGACCCACCGGCCCCCGTACGCGGCGTGCGTGCGGGGGTCAGTGCCGCGTCGGCGCCGACAACCGGTGCAGCCTCAGCGCGAGTTGGATCTCCAACGCGCGGGCGGGGCTCTGCCAGTCCTCACCGAGCAGACGGCCCACGCGCTCCAGGCGCTGGGCGACGGTGTTCACATGGACGTGCAGCTCGTCCTTGGTGCGGGCCGGGCTCATCCCGCACGCGAAGTAGGCGTCCAGGGTGCGCAGGAGATCGGTGCCCCGCCGGTCGTCGTACGCGACGACCTGACCGATGGTCCGGTCGACGAAGCCCGCGATGTCCCGGTCACCGGCGAGAAGCAGTCCGAGGAATCCGAAGTCCTCGGCGGCGGCACCGTCCCCCGAGCGGCCCAGGAGGCGCAGCGCGTCGAGACAGCGGCGGCCCTCCTCGTAGGCTGCGGCCACGGCGTCCAGGTGGACGGCGAGATCGCTCACCGGTGCCGAGGCACCCACGGTCACCGCCTCGTGGACGGCTGTTCCGAGGTGTCCGGCGGTGCGGCGGGCCAGTTCGGTGGCCGTGTCCCCGATGGTGAGGGGCAGTAGCAGGACGGTACCGCCGTCGCGGGCGGCGGCCAGGCCGTGCCGGGTGGCGGCGAGGTGGGAGGCCGCGGACCACAGGCGTCTGCGGGCGGCCGCCTCCTGGTCGGCGTCGGCCGCGGCGCCGTCGAGACGGGCGGCCAGCACGATGTGGGTGGCGTCGAGGTCGGCGTCCAGCCGGGCGGCTCGTTCGCGCAGCAGACGGGGGTCGCGGTCGCGCGCGTCGAGCAGGTCGTCCAGGAGTTCGCCGCGCACCCGCTGTTCGGCCTCGGCGGCGGACCGCCTGGCCAGCAGGAGCAGCGAGGTGACCATCGCGGCGCGCTCCAGGGTGCGCTGGTCGACGGGGTCGAGTCCGGGGTGGCCGCGCAGCACGAGGGCGCCCAGAAGCTCTCCGCCGGCGGCGACCGCGGCGATCCAGTCGTCCTTGTGCCGTACGGCGTGGCCCTCCGCCCGGGAAGCCTCCAGCGCCTCGGTGGGGGCGACCTCGGAGAACTCGACCGTGCCGTCGAGGATTTCGGAGACGGCCGCGGCCACGTCGTGCACCCCACCCCCACGCAGCACCAGTTCGGCGAGCCGGTCGTGGACGTCGGAGGCGCGCTCGATGACGCCGCTGTGATCCCGGATGATCTCGTTGGCCCGCTCCAGTTCGGTGAGGGCCGAGCGGGTCTCGGTGAGCAGGTTCGCGGTGTCGATGGCGGCCGCGGCCAGCGCGGCGAACGAGCCGAGGAGCGCGATCTGTTCACGCTCGAAGACCCGGGCACGCCGGTCCGCCGCGAACAGCACCCCGATGACGTGGTGCCCCAGCGTCAGCGGCACGCCGAGGATGGCGACCAGGCCCTCGTCCCGTACACCCGCGTCGATGGTGAGGGTGTGCTGGAAGCGGTCGTCCTTGAAGTAGTCGTCGGTGACATAGGGACGGGCGGTCTGGGCGACCAGTCCGCCGAGCCCCTCGCCCATCCCGAGCCGCAGCTGCTGGAAGCGGGCGGCGACCGAGCCCTCGGTGACCCGCATGTAGGTGTCGCCGCGCGCCGGGTCGTTCAAGCTGAGGTAGGCCACGTCCGTGCCGAGCAGGGACCGGGCGCGCTGCACGATGGCCCGCAGCACGGCGTCCAGGTCTCTGAGCCCGGCCAGGTCGTGGGCGGTCTCGAACAGGGCCGACAGCTCGGCCTCCCGCCGGCGTCGGCCCTCCAGCTCGGAGCGCACCCGCAGATCGACCGCCTTGGCCGCTTCGAGCGCGGCGATCCGCTCGGCCGGCCTTCCCTCGGCGCGGGCGATCAGCACCGGCTGCTCGTAGGCGTCGGCGGACGCGCCCCTGGCGAGCAGTTCGAGGAAGGGTGCCTCGGCACTGCCGGCGGGGAGCTCGGCGGACTGCAGATGATCGCTGGACATGCCCACAGGATTGCTCATCGCACGCTCACCCCGTCAGGCCTGTGGAAAACTCCGGGCGGGGCGGCGTGCGGCCGGATGCCGGTCAGTGCGCGGTCCAGCCGCCGTCGAGGACGAGCGACGTTCCGGTGACGAAGGACGCCTGCGGGCCGCACAGGTACGCCACGGCCTCCGCGACCTCCTCCGGCTCGATGAGCCGCTTGAGCGCACTGTCCTGGAGCAGCACCTCGGACACCACCCGCTCCTCGGGGATGCCGTGCGCGAGGGCCTGGTCGGTGATCTGCCGCTCGACCAGCGGTGTACGCACATAGGCGGGGTTCACACAGTTCGAGGTGACTCCGTGGGGGGCGCCTTCGAGGGCGGCCGTCTTGGACAGACCCTCCAGACCGTGTTTGGCGGCCACATAGGCCGCCTTGTAGGCCGAGGCGCGCAGGCCGTGGACCGAGGACACGTTGACGATCCGCCCCCACCCCTGCCCGTACATGTGCGGCAGGGCGCCGCGGATCAGGCGGAACGGCGCCTCCAGCATCACGGTGAGCACCGTGTGGAACACCTCGGGCGGGAACTCCTCGATGGGGCGCACCAGTTGGAGGCCGGCGTTGTTGACGAGGACGTCGGTGCCCGCGGCGGCGTGCTCGGCGGCGTCCAGGTCGGTGAGGTCGAGGACCAGCGGTTCGACGGTGCCCGCCAGTCCCGCGGACCGCTCGGCGAGCGCCTCCAGACCTGCCGCGTCCCGGTCGACCGCTCTCACCTTGGCCCCGGCCGCCGCGAGCCGCAGCGCACAGGCGCGGCCGATGCCGCCGGCCGCGCCGGTGACGAGGGCGGTGCGGCCGCCGAGGTCGAGCGTGGGGGCGTGGGAGCCCGGGAGGGCGCTGCTAGCGGTCATGCTCCGATCGTAGGGAGCGCCCGACCCTCACCACATGTGGTCACACCCCACACTTCACGCCGAACTCGTAGCGTCGAACCATGTGGGTGCGTCGGTCAGTGCCTGTTTGATCCGCTGCAGCCCGAACTCGTTGAGTTCCGGGAGGGCGTCCACCGCGAACCACCCCACCTCCAGCGACTCGTCGTCGTTGACCCGCGCCTCGCCGCCGACGGCCCGGCAGCGGAACGAGATGTCCATGTACTGGCAGATGTCGCCGTTGTCGTACGTCACGGGCTTGAGCGCCTGGACGACGATCACCCGCTCGACGACGCAGTGCACTCCTGTCTCCTCCTCGACCTCCCGCACGGCGCAGGCCGCGGGCTGCTCCCCCGGTTCCGGGATGCCACCGATCAGCGACCACTTGCCGGTGTCCGAGCGGCGGTGGAGCAGCACTCTGCCGTCGTCGTCGAGGACGACGGCGCTGACGCCGGGGAGCCAGAGCAGGTCATGACCTATGGACCGGCGCAGGGTGCGGATGAAGTCAGGAGTAGCCATGTCTCCGACCCTAACCGCGACGGCCTCGCACTCCGGCGCCGATCGCCCAGCCGAGCCCGCCCGCGGCGACCAGCACCAGCGCCATTTCGGGAAGGATGCCCAGCCGGGTCGCCGGGGTCTGCGTCGACCGCAGCGGCACCTTCTGCACCAGCGAGTCGGCCACGAACATCCCGGTCCTCTGCGTGATCTTCCCGTCCGGCATGATGATCGCGCTGACACCGCTGGTCACCGGCACGGTGACGGTCCGGCTGTGCTCCACGGCACGCACCCGGGACATGGCGAGCTGCTGGTAGGTCATCTCGCTGCGGTCGAAGGTCGCGTTGTTGCTCGGCACGGAGATCAGCTGCGCGCCGTCGGTGACCTCGGAGCGCACGGCCCAGTCGAACGCGGCCTCGTAGCAGGTGACCAGACCGACCTTGGCGTTGGCCATCTGGAACACGCCCGGCTTGGTGCCCCGGCTGAAGTCCTGGTGGACCATGGTGGTCCAGTTCTTGTTGATCGCGCCGACAAGGGAGCGCAGCGGGAGGTACTCGCCGAACGGCTGGATCTGCCGCTTGTCGTAGGTGTCGGTGGGGCCCTTGACCGGGTCCCACAGGATCTGCTCGTTGTAGAGCTTGCCGTCCCGTTCGACGACGCCGCCGACGGAGATCGGCGCGTCGATGGCCTTGGCCGCCTGCTCGATGACCACGGCCGCGTCCGCGTCGGTGAAGGGGTCGACGTCGGAGGAGTTCTCCGGCCACAGCACGATGTCGGGCTTCGCGATCTTGCCGGCCTTCACCTCGGCGGCCAGCCGCTCGGTCTCGCGCGCGTGGTAGTCGAGCACGGCCCGCCGCTGGGCGTTGAACTCCAGCCCCGCGCGCGGCACGTTGCCCTGAATGGCCGCGACGGTCACGGTGCCGTCCTCCGCCTTGTCGCTCACCAGCGTCCGGGCCGCGAGCGCCCCGACCACCGGTACGGCCACGCTCAGCAGGGCCACGGCCGCTGCCGGACGTCGTACGGCACCGCTCCCCCGCCGCTCCACGACCAGCCGAACGATCTCGTACAGGCCGAACCCGCACAGGACGACGGCGAAGCCCAGGACGGGCGTGCCGCCCACCGCGGCGAGCGGCAGGAAGACGCCGTCCGCCTGTCCGAACGCGATCTTGCCCCAGGGAAAGCCGTTGAACGGCGCACGCGCGCGTGCCGCTTCCCCGGCGATCCACACCGCCGCCGCCCACACCGGCGAGCCCGGCAGCTTCGACACCGCGGCGACGCCGACGCCGACCAGCGCGACGAAGACCGCCTCGACCGCGACAAGCGCGATCCAGGGCACAGGGCCGACCTCCACACCGGTCCACACCAGCAGCGGCAGCAGGAAGCCAAGGCCGAAGAGATAGCCGAGACCGAAGGCCGCCTTCCAGCCCCGGCCGCGCAGCACCCAGCCGAAGACGGCGAAGGCGGGCAGGGCCAGCCACCACAGGGTGCGTGGCGGGAAACTGACGTACAGCAGCACTCCGGAGAGCGCCGCGGCGGCGGCCGGGACGAGACGGCGGAGCCGGGCGGCCCAGCGGGAGGCGGGCGCGGACTTCGGTTCCAGCTGGTCCGACTCGTCCACGGAAGTTGCGGTGACGGTCACTCCGGGAGTGTACGGCCGTTGACCTTGGCGTCGACAGCGCGGTCCGCCTGGCGACCGTGGCCGTCGCCGGGTGACTGCACCGCGACGTGGCCGGGCAACCCCGCGCAACTCGTCCACAAATCACCCATCAGCCGTTACGGTGTGCCGGAGTCCCTGTCGTACGGGCCGATTGCGGGCGGACGGCGAGGACCACAGGTCGGGGGACCGGGGTTTCGGGGGGCTGGGTGGGTTCCACGGGGATGACGTCTGTGGCCGGTTCGACGGAGGACGGCGACAGACGAAACGTTTCCGACGTGGTGGGCGTGCTGGTGCTCGGAGCCAGTGCCACCTGGTCGCTGATCACCGCCGCCGCACACGACGGCCGTCCGGAGGGCGTCCTGCTCGCCTTGCTGGCCGTGGCCGCGGGGTATGCCGCCGGCCGGATCTCGGGGGCGCTGCTGCCGGTCGCCGCCCCCTGCGCCGCCGCGCTGACCGGACTGGGCCTGGCGGTGGGACTCCCCCACCTCACGCCGGGCACCGAGATCGTCGCACCGCTCGGTCACGCCGGCGCCACGGCCGCCCTGCTGACGCTCGCCACCGGCGCCGCCTGCTGCGCCGCCTGGACCACCGGATCGCCCGCCCTGCGGCTCCTCCTGCGCCTGCTGGCCGTGGGCATCGCGGCGGCCTCGGCCGCCCTGGGGTCGACATCCGGGCTGGTCACCTGTGCGGCGGTGCTGCTGTGCTCCCTCGCGGCGGGCCAGATGCCCCACCGCGGTCCTGGCATCGCGGGTCTCACCCTCGCCGCGACCGCGGTGACCGGTCTGACCTGGGCGGTGGCCGGTGACGCGGTACCGGACGGACTCGCCGAGTCGCTGCGCGGCCGGCTCACCCCGCACCGCATCGGCCTGTGGCACGACGCCCTGGGCCTGGCCCGCCAGGACACCGCCCTCGGGGTGGGACCGGGCCGCTTCGGTGAGCTCAGCACGACGGCGGCCCAGTCACTGCTGCCCGACGGGAAACCTCACTCGGCACCGCTTCAGATGGCCGCCGAGCAGGGGCTCGTCGGGGCACTTCTGCTGGCGGCGGCCTTCTGCTGGCTGCTGTACGCGCTGTGGCGCTCTCCCCGCCCCACGCCGGTCGTCCTCACCGCGGGCGCGGCCCTGACGGCGCTGGCGGCCATCGCCGCGGTCGGCAACGCGCTGAGCTTCACGATGGTGTCGGTGGGCGCAGGGCTCCTGGCGGGTCTGGCGACGGCCCACCCGCTCACCGAGGAACCGGCCCCGAAGTGACCGATCGGCCCGGTCTCAGCCTCGCGGAGCCGTGGCGCCGGGACGCAGCCGGTCGCGGATGACGCGTACCGCGGACTCCGCGTCGTCCACGGTGATCGTGAACGTATGCCCGTCCCACAGTCGGAGGACCACGCCCTCACCACGGCGTACGACCACCGCGGTGCCCTTCTCGGGGCGCCACCGGTACCCCCAGCCGCCCCACTGGCGCGGGTTGACGTGGGGGGCGAACTCGGCACCGGCGACGTGCGCCAGCGGGATCCGCCGGCGCGGCACGCCGATGTGGCCGCAGCGCACCTCCAGGCACTCCATGTCGACCTTGAGGGCGACATGGACGAAGCCGAGCGTGAGGAAGAGGACCAGCAGCCCGGCCGCGATGCAGCCGACCACGGACATGACCAGCGGGGCGACGCCCGAGGTCCACGCCGAGTCGACGGCGAGCTCGACGCCGAGCGCCACGATCGCGGCGCCGCCGAGCGCCAGCAGCCACTGGACCCGGTTGGAGGCGCGACCGGTCCAGACGTCGGTGTGGTGCGAGGTCTGCTCGCCGTGGGGGTGGTCCCTCATGCCTACGAGGTTACTCAGGTTTCGCCCTGCGGGTACCTCGTCGCGGAGAGTGACTGCTCCGGATGGGGCTCTCTGGCCGCCCGCAGCGGTCAGCGGGCGGGTGTGGCCGTGCGCAGGAGCCGGCCTTCCGCGTAGGCCAGGGCGGGCGTGGGCAGGGCGCTTCCCTCGCGTCCGCTCAGCAGCACCGTGAGGGTTCCGGTGGCCGCGGCCCCGGGCGCGGGCTGCGCGCCGATCCGGCGCAGCGCCTGGGCGGCGACGGCTCCGGCAGAGCCGTGCAGGACGAGTGGCGGACGGCCGGGACGCTGTACGGCGGCGCGGATGCGCTCGGCGACCAGTTCGTAGTGGGTGCAGCCCAGGACGACGGTCGTCACGTCCTCGGGGGTCAGGGCGGCGGCCGCGGCGACGGCTGCGTCGATGGCGGCCTCGTCGGCGTGCTCCACCGCCTCGGCGAGGCCGTGGCAGGGCACCTCGGTGGCCGGCACCCCGTCGGCGAACTCGTCGAGGAGACCGCGCTGGTAGGGGCTGCCGGTGGTGGCGGGCGTCGCCCAGATGGCGAAGGGGCCGCCGCCGGACGCCGCGGGCTTGATCGCGGGGACCGTGCCGATGACCGGCAGATCCGGTTCGAGGCGGGCGCGCAGGGCGGTCAGGGCGTGCACGGTGGCGGTGTTGCAGCCGATGATCAGGGCCTCGGGACCATGGGCGGCGGCGGCCTCGGCGAGGTTCAGAGCGCGCCCGATGATGTCGTCCGGCGTCCGGGGGCCCCACGGCATGCCGTCGGGGTCGAGGGAGAGCACGAGATCGGCGTCGGGGCGCAGTCGCCGTACCGCGGCGGTGGCCGCCAGCAGGCCGATTCCGGAGTCCAGGAGCGCGATCTTCACCCGGCCACGATAGACGATGTGCCCTTGAGCGCCGGGCCTGTGGGGCAGACTGCGCGCGTGAGCGCCATCGCGTGGACCGCCGCCGTATCCCTCGCCGCCTGGCTGTGGCTGCTGCTCTGCCAGGGCTTCTTCTGGCGCACGGATGTGAGACTCCCGCCGCAGCGGGATCCGCGGGCCTGGCCCTCGGTGGGTGTGGTGGTGCCGGCTCGCGACGAGGCCGAGGTGCTGCCCGCGAGCCTTCCTTCTCTCCTGGCCCAGGACTATCCGGGCCGGGCGGAGGTCTTCCTCGTCGACGACGGCAGCACGGACGGCACCGGGGAGCTGGCCCGCGAGCTGGCGCGCCTGCGGGGCGGGCTGCCGTTGACCGTGTCCTCGCCGGGCGAGCCGCCGGCGGGATGGACGGGCAAGCTCTGGGCGGTGCGCCACGGTATCGGCCTGGCACGCGCGCGTGACCCCGAGTACCTGCTGCTGACGGACGCCGACATCGCCCATGAGCCGGACAGCCTGCGGCGGCTGGTGGCCGCCGCGCACGCCGGAGGCTTCGACGTCGTCTCGCAGATGGCCCGGCTGCGGGTGGAGAGCCTGTGGGAGCGGCTCGTGGTGCCGGCGTTCGTCTATTTCTTCGCGCAGCTGTATCCGTTCCGCCGGATCGGCAGGAAGGGGTCCCGGACGGCGGCCGCGGCGGGCGGCTGCGTCCTGCTCCGCGCCGAGACCGCCGAGCGGGCGCGGATCCCGGACGCCATCCGGCAGGCCGTCATCGACGACGTGGCCCTCGCGCGGGCCGTCAAGGGCGGGGGCGGCCACATCTGGCTGGGCCTCGCCGAGCGGGTGGACAGCGTGCGCCCCTATCCCCGGCTGCACGACCTGTGGCGGATGGTGTCGCGCAGCGCCTACGCGCAGCTCCGCCACAACCCCCTGGTGCTGCTCGGAACGGCGGCCGGGCTCGCGCTGGTCTATCTGGTGCCGCCCGTCGCCGTCCTCACGGGTCTGGCCGCGGGGAGTACGGCGACGGTGGTGCCCGGTGCTCTCGCGTGGCTGGTCATGACGGGGACGTACATCCCGATGCTCCGCTACTACCGGCAGCCGCTGTGGCTCGCACCCCTGCTGCCGTTCACCGCGTTCCTCTATCTCCTGATGACGGTCGACTCGGCGGTGCAGCACTACAGGGGGCGCGGCGCGGCCTGGAAGGGCCGCACCTATGCGCGCCCGGACGCCGTCGCCGGCGAGGAGGGGTGAGGCCTCACTTGCGGCCCGGTGTCCAGTTCATGCCCCAGCCGTAGACCTGGTCCACCGTCCGCTGCGGGCTCACCCCGCGGTCGGGCACCAGGTAGCGGGCCTCGCGCTGGACGACCAAGTCGTCGCCGGTGTTGGTGATCAGGGCCAGCGCGCACACCGTCGAGGGCACCGTGCACTCGTCGAGGGAGAAGTCGATCGCGGCGCCGTGCTGCGGCTGAAGGGTGACCGTGGCGTGCAGGTCGGCGAAGGAACGCGCTCCTTCGTAGATGGTCACGAAGACCAGGATGCGCCGGAAGTCCCGCTTGTGGTCGAGGTTCACGGTGAGGTTCTCGCCACTCGCGAGGGCACCGGTGCGGTCGTCGCCGTCGAGGTGGATGTACGGCGGCTGGTGCAGGGCTCCATAGGCGTTGCCCAGAGCCTGTACGACCCCCTTGCGGCCGTCGGCGAGTTCGTAGAGGGCGCACAGATCGAGGTCGAGGTCGGCGTGCATGGCGACCGCGCGACCGCGCTTGCTGCCCCAGCCCGAGAACTGTTTACGTACCTGCCAGTTGAGGTTCACGCGCATCGCGCCCGAGGTGCCGCCCTGTTTGGCGAGGGAAACCGATGGCGCCGACTTGGTCAGCGTGACCTTGGAGAGGCGGACCGGTTGCACAGCGGGGGCGGGTGGCGGGGCCATGGGTGCTGCCTGTTGGGGTTCGTCCACGGAGATACCGAAGTCCGTTGCGAGACCTTCCAGTCCGCTGTCATAGCCCTGACCGACGGCACGGAACTTCCAGGCGCCCTGACGGCGATAGAACTCCCCGAGGACGAAAGCGGTTTCTACGGTCGCACCCTCGCTGTCGAACCGTGCCGCCACTGTGCCCTGAGCAGCGTCCCGTACCTCGATAAAGAGGTCCGGGATCTGTGCGAAGGTGCCGCCGTCCGCGGAAGCGGCGAGTACGACAGTCTCCACCGACGACTCCACGCGCGCGAGGTCGACGAGCAGCGTGTCGGTCACCCGGCCGCCGTCGGTCCGTTTGCCCTCGTGGCGCACCGCTCCGGAGGAGTGCTGCGGTTGGTTGTAGAAGACGAAGTCGGCGTCGGAGCGGACCTTTCCACCGACGAGCAGCAGGGCCGAGGCATCCGCGTCGGGGACTCCCGGGCCCGTGCGCCAGCCCAATTCGACGCGCAGCGCCGTCGTGGGCACCGGAACGTTCGACCCTTTCGACATTGACATGTCCGCCCCCCTCAGATGTCGGAGTCCAGGACGCGCCCCGGCGGCCCTTCGAGTTCTACCCGCTCAACCTATTCCCCCAGGACGCCGAACTCCCATCCCACGGACAGGAAGATCGCCGGTCAACCCTCGGTAACCCGCCGGGAACTCGGCCTTTACATGGATCGGACCTGGATTGGCGTCCTTTTTTGCCGAGTTCGCTCGCATTGGGGATCCCACGTCACAGCGGACACGGAAAACAACCCTCTTATCGGTCTCCCCAACCAGCACATCGTGGGCTTAACTTATGTGCCATGACCTCCCCCCGCTCCACTTATGGCGGCGGCTACTACTCCGCCTCCTTCCCGGACACTCCGATCTACGACTCGCTCGTGGCCGAGCGGGGCACCCCGCAGATCGCCCCGATCCGGGTCCCTGCCGCGTACGACGTCCCGGCAAGCAACCTGCCCGCGCTGTCGTCCGGGCTGCCCGCTCTTCCCGCGGGTCCCTCCTACTCCTCCTACGGCTACCCGCAGGCGCAGCAGCCCTCTCCGCTGCAGCAGGCGCCCGGGGCGTACATCCCGCAGCAGGCGGCCGCGCCTCGCGGTTATCCCGGGCCGCAACAGCAGCAGCCGCGTCCGGCCGGCCCCGGCATGGGCACGGGCTACGAGGCGATGCGCCCCGCGGCTCCCCGGCCCGCTCCGGCGGCTCCCTACCAGGACCCGTACAACAACCAGCAGTACCGCGGGTACTGATTCCCCTCCCGGGCTGTCGGTGCCACCTGGCACGATGGCCTCATGGGGAATGCGCAGCTGCTGTCGATCCACGTCCATCCGGTCAAGGCGTTCCGGGGTCTGGCACCGCGGGAGGCCGAGGTGGAGCCCTGGGGGCTGGCCGGAGACCGGCGCTGGGCCCTGGTCGACGACGGGGGAAAGGTCGTCACACAACGCCAGCAGCCGCGCCTCGCGCTGGCCGCCGCCGAGCTGCTGCCCGGCGGCGGCGTCGTTCTGTCCGCGCCCGGCATGGATCCGCTGACCGTGCCGGTCCCCGAGTCTGCGGAGACCATCCGGCTGGATCTCTTCGGGGACAAGGTCGAAGGGGTGCCCGCCGCCGCGGCCGCGCACGCGTGGTGCAGCGAGTATCTGGGCGCTCGGACCCGCCTCGTCCACATGGACGACCCCGCCACCCGTCGGCCGGTCGAACCCGAGTACGCGCTGCCGGGCGAGACCGTCACCTTCGCGGACGGATATCCGCTGCTGCTCGTCTCCGCGGCCTCTCTCGACGCCCTCAACTCCCTGATCTCCGAAGGTCGGCACGCGGCCGAGGGCCCCCTGCCCATGAACCGTTTCCGGCCGAACGTCGTCGTGGGCGGCACCGAAGCCTGGGCCGAGGACGACTGGAAGCTCCTCGCGATCGGGGACGTGACCTTCCGGGCGGCCAAGATGTGCGGGCGATGCGTGGTGACCACCACCGACCAGGCCGCAGCCGTCCGCGGCAAGGAGCCCCTGCACACCCTGGGCCGGCACCGTCGCTTCGGCAGCAAGCTCGTCTTCGGACAGAATCTGGTGCCCCGGTCCCGCGGCACGATCCGGGTCGGCGACCCGGTCAGGATTCTCGAATAGGCGGGCGGCGGTCGACGCGGCGGCGGTGGACAAAGTTCCGTCAAAGATCGACCCGGGCCCCGGCCACGGGAACACCGCCCGGGGGCCTGCACGTTGGGGCTTTCATGAGGAGTTCATGAGAGGACCCGGCCGCAGGTGATTTCGCTCTCTCTTCGGCCGGTACCGCGCGTGAACGACTCCGCCGGGGGTTATCACGGAGCGGGGAAGGGGGTGCGGACGGTGCGAGCGATCAGCGGACTCTGGCGTTGGCGGCGCAACCCGCTGCGCCGTGGGACCGACCTGGCCGAGGCCTGGGTGGGCCTGCTGGCCCTGCTGCTGATCCTGGTCGTCGGTCCGGTGATCGGGTCCGTCACCGGGGGCGTGGCCCAGGACGCGCTGCAGCGGTCGGTCCGTGAGCAGCAGGAATCCCGCCGGTTGGTGACGGCGACCGTGATCCGCAAACTGGACCGCTCGCCGCTGGACGCCGACCCCGAGGCCGCCTCGGGGCGGGATGTGCGCAGCCGGGTGGTGGCCGACTGGACCGCGCCGGACGGCACTCCGCACAAGGGCACGGTGATGGCCGCCCTCCAGACCCCGCACCGAGGCGACCACTTCAGCCTGTGGACGGACGTCCACGGACGCATAGCGGCCCGGCCGCTGGACTCCGCTACCGCCACCACCCATGCCGTCCTCGCGGGCACCGGCGCTGCTCTGCTGACCGCGGGCCTGATCGAGGGCGGCAGGCGGCTCGCCGTCTGGCGCATGGTCCGTCGCCGGTACGCCCGTTGGGACCAGGCCTGGGACCGCGCGGGCCCGGACTGGGGCCGGACCGGCACCGGCAGCTGACGGCCTTACGGCTCTGGTCAACCCATCACCCGCGCGCACGCTACGGTGGACCGGCCGAGGTTCTTCGGCAGCACAAACCCGCGTACGTCGAGGTGGGGGCACAGCAACGCCATGGCACAGGGCACGGTCCAGGTGACGCACACCGGTACATCGCGGTGGCGGCGCCGCACGGGTGAGTACGCGTCCCTCGCCGCTGCCCTGGAGGCCGCGGCCGACGGCGACGTGCTCACGGTCGCGCCCGGCACCTACCGGGAGAACCTGATCGTGCAGCGGGCGGTGACCCTGCGCGGCCCCGAAGGTTCGCCCGGTTCCGTGCGCATCGCGCCCCTGGACGGGGTGCCGTTGACGGTCCGTGCCTCCGCAGTGGTGCAGGATCTGCACGTCGAGGGCCAGGACGCCGCAGCGCCCGCCCTGCTCGTCGAGGAGGGCACCCCGGAGCTCGCCGACATCCGGGTCGTCACCCGGTCCGCGGCCGGCATCGAGGTCCGCGGCGGAGCCCGCCCGACCGTGCGGCGCTGCACCGTCGACAACCCGGCCGGCATCGGCATCGCCGTACTGGACGGCGCGGGCGGGGTCTTCGAGGAGTGCGAGATCGTGGCGGCCGGTCAGTCCGGCATCGCGGTGCGCGGCGGCGCCCACCCCCGTCTGGAGCGCTGCCGGGTCCATCACACCTCCGGCGCGGGACTGGCGGCCACCGGCGAGAACTCCGCACTGGAGGCCGTGGGTTGCGAGGTCTACGAGGTCCGTGGCAGCGGCGTGCAGATCACGGGCCGGGCCACCGCCCACCTGACCGACTGCGATGTGCACCGCACCACAGGCGACGGCGTCACGCTCGACACCGACGCGGTGCTGACGCTCGCCGACTGCCGTATCCACGACATCCCGGAGAACGCGGTCGACCTGCGCTCCCGTTCGGTGCTCACCCTGACCCGCACGACGGTCCGTCAGTTCGGGCGCAACGGCCTGTCGGTGTGGGATCCGGGCACACGCGTGGACGCCAACCAGTGCGAGATCTTCGACAGCACCGGCGACTACCCGGCCGTCTGGGTCAGCGACGGCGCCACCGCCGTCCTGGACTCCTGCCGGGTGCACGACGTACCGGACGCCCTGTTCGTCCTGGACCGCGGCTCCCGCGCGGACGTCGTCGACAGCGACATCTCCCAGGTCCGCAACACAGCCGTGTCGGTGAGCGACGGCGCCACCGCGCAGCTCGACGACTGCCGGATCCGGGACGCGGCGACCGGCGCCTGGTTCCGCGACCACGGCAGCGGCGGCACCCTCAACAACTGCACCGTGGACGCCACCCAGACCGGCGTGATCGTCACCAAGGGCGCCGACCCGACGATCGAGCGCTGCACGGTCGACTCCCCCGCCGAGGCGGGCTTCTACGTGTCGGCGGGCGGCCGCGGCAGTTTCCTGAACTGCCGGGTGACGGGCAGCGGCGGGTACGGCTTCCATGTGATAGACGGCTGCCGTACGACGCTCAAGAAGTGCCGCACCGAGCGTTGCGCGCGCGGGGGCTACGAGTTCGCGGACGCCCCGGACGCGGCCGCCGGCGCGGGTCCCGTCGTCGAGGACTGCACCAGTGACGAGAGCGGGGGCCTGACCCCGCCGCCGGCCCACGAGACCGCCGTACAGACCGAGTCCCGCTCGACCGGGCTGCTGGGTGCGATCCCGGGGCAGCGGATCACCGAGCAGGAGCCGCTGGTCGTTCCCACGGAGCCGGAGAAGCCCTCGCGCACCTCGAAGGCCGTTCTGGGCGAACTCGACGCGCTGGTGGGCCTGGACAGCGTCAAGCGCGAGGTGCGGGCGCTCACCGACATGATCGAGGTGGGCCGGCGCCGCCAGCAGGCGGGCCTCAAGGCGGCGTCCGTCAAGCGCCACCTGGTCTTCACCGGCTCCCCCGGCACCGGCAAGACGACGGTTGCCCGGCTCTACGGCGAGATCCTCGCCTCCCTCGGTGTTCTGGAGAAGGGCCATCTCGTCGAGGTGTCCCGCGTCGATCTGGTCGGCGAGCACATCGGTTCCACCGCGATCCGCACCCAGGAGGCCTTCGACAAGGCGCGCGGCGGAGTGCTGTTCATCGACGAGGCGTACGCGCTGTCGCCGGAGGACTCGGGCCGGGACTTCGGCAAGGAGGCCATCGACACGCTGGTGAAGCTGATGGAGGACCACCGGGACGCGGTCGTGGTGATCGTCGCGGGCTACACCGCCGAGATGGAGCGGTTCCTGTCGGTCAACCCGGGTGTGGCCTCCCGCTTCTCACGGACCATCACCTTCAGCGACTACAACCCCGAGGAACTCCTCAGCATCGTGGAGCAGCAGGCCGAGGAGCACGAGTACCGACTGGCGCCGGGTGCCGCGGAGGCTCTGCTGAAGTACTTCACGGTGCTGCCCAAGGGCCCCGCCTTCGGCAACGGCCGTACCGCGCGCCAGACCTTCGAGGCGATGGTGGAGCGGCACGCGAGCCGGGTCGCCCAGGTGGACGACCCGACCACGGACGACCTGACCCTGCTCTACGCCGAGGATCTGCCCGAGTCGTCCTGAGACCGCGGACCCGGTACGTCCGGCTGCAAACGGCCCAGCAGTTTCGCCCGCTCCTCGGCGAAGACCGGGTCGGCCTGGTAGTCGGAGTGGCCCAGGATCTGCGCGGGCAGCGGATGCAGATCGGTACGGCCGTAGGCGAGCGGGTCCTTCAGGGGTTCCCGGTCCACCTCGGGGCCGCAGTCGCCGGGCAGCCGGACCGGCCCGCCGATGGGGTCGGTGAGCCGGTAGAGGTTGCGCCAGCAGTCCACGTCGTGGTGCAGCGCGGTGAGCGCGGCCGGACCGAAGTGGGCCGGGAACCAGCGGCCGTAGAGGCGCTCCAGCGGGGAGCCGTAGGTCAGCAGGGCGACCCGCTTGCGGACGGCCGGTTCCAGCTGCCAGGCCGCGGCGGCCGCGAGCACGCTCCCCTGGGAGTGGCCGGAGATGACCAGTCGGCCGCGCGTGGACCGGGTCCAGGTGGCGATCCGCCAGGTCAGGTCCGGTACGGCGCGCTCGGCGTAGCAGGGCGGGGCGAAGGGGTGGGCGGCGCGCGGCCAGAAGGTGCCGACGTCCCAGAGGATGCCGATGGTCCGGCGCGCGGAGGGGTCCTTGTAGGCGCGGCGGCCCCAGGTGACGAACAGGATGAAGCCGAGTCCGATCAGCCAGGAGCCGAGGGCCTGTGCGGTCTCCGCGGCGCTCTCGACGAAGGCGTACGCCCCCTGGGCGGCCTTGCCGGGTGTCTTGTGGGAGGTCAGGGCGCCCACGAGCGCTCCGGCGCCGAGGAGCAGGGTGCTGGCCGACGTCACCCCGATCAGACGGGGCCCCCGGTCCGTCAGCGCGGCCATCGCGCGGGTGCGGGCGATGCGGCGGGTCCGTTGCGCGTCCTTGGGCTCTGCGGGGTACTCGCTCTCCACCGTGCCCAGTTGGGCCCGGCCGGAGCGCCAGGTGCGCAGGCCGAGCCAGGCGCAGTGGCCCAGCAGCACGATGAGGACCAGCGGGATCACGGAGGCCTGCCAGGTCAGCAGGACCGGCGGGCCGAGGATGGTGGTGCCGGTGCCGTCCAGCCAGTCCGCCACGCGCTGCGACACCCCGCCGGACATCACACCGCCGAGGGCGCAGGCCAGCATCGCCACGGCCGGACCGCCGAGGCCCCGCATCGCGGAGCGGGGGTCGGGATGGGTGCGGTACAGCAGGTGGGCGACCGCGGCCAGGGCGATGATCAGCAGGCCCTGGACGAAGGCGATGCCGCCGAAGGTGGCGTCCCCCGACAGCCTGCCGTGCGACTCCCACCCGGGCCGCGCCCACCCGGCGTACACCGCGGCGACGGCGAGCAGGACGAGCGCGGCGAGCGGCAGGCGCCGTACGAGGTGCTCGTCGAGCTGCCGGTCGAGATACCTCTCGCTGCGGCCCCGGCGGCACACCACCCAGACGACAGCGACCCCGGAAGCGACGAGACCGGCTTCCAGGACCCGGCCGAGCGTGTCGAGCAGTGCGGGGCCGCCCGGTTCGCGGTCGAAGCGGGCCGCCGTCGAGCTGACCGCCGCTGCGATGGTCAGCAGGCCCGCAGCGGTGTGCGCGGCCCGCAGGCGGGCGACCAGCCGGCGGCCGTACCAGAAGCCGGGCCGGCCGAGCGCGGTGCGGCCGTTGTCCTCCTCCGGTTCGCCCTCGCGGGACATGGGCTGCTGGGACTCGTAGGCGCTCCAGGTGCGGTGGGACAGGTACCAGAGGAGGCCGGTGAGCGCGGCCGGGACCAGGGCCGCGAGGGCGAGGCGGCGGCCCGGCCTGCTCCACCAGCCGCCGTCCGACACGTCGGGCGACAGGAAGCCCAGCCAGGAGTGCGACTCGGCACACGCGCGTGTGCCTGCGCACTGCCAGGCCGCGAGGTCCAGGGCGACCTCGCAGGCGGCGGCGACCAGCAGAACGGTCAGGGTCAGGCCGGCGAGTCGTACCAGGAGGCCGTAGAGGCGCACGGTCCTTTTTCGGCCGCGTGCGGTGGGGCGCATCCAGTGGGCGAGGTTGACCACCATGAACGGCAGCAACAGCAGCCACAGGGCGCGGGTGCCGTTGCCGGAGGTGAGGTTGCACCAGACGTACGCCTCGGGCACCGGGCCGGTGCGGCCGTCGCGCTGTCCCTTCTCGGCGTCGACGTCGTCGGCGCGCCGGAAGACGGCCGCGATGTCGTCGCCGGTGATCCGCACTGTGCGCGGATCGTCGAGCATCTTCTCCGGCGTGGTGCCGCCCACTCCGTGGACCAGGAGCTCCAGGGCGGTTCCGGATTCTTCTGGCCGGGCGGCCGAGCCGTCCCCGCCCATGGTCGTGACACGTTCCACTGTTGTCGCACTTCCCCCGTGACGCGCTCTCGGCATCTGTCCGTGCGGACACCAGGATCTCCGGTCTGCGCGCTCCGCACACCCCTAGTCACGGAATCTCCCCGATCCGGGTGACAGCCGGAGCCCTGTGTCACCCCGGTGGCAGGAGCACGACCGGGCGGTCGGTGGCACTCCCCGCCGGGGCCCGTGCGAGTATGGGACGTCCCGCGCACCAGGGTCGGGCAAAATGTGCTTGTGGGAGAGGGTGCGCAGGGCATGTCGGACGGCAGGCGAAAGGACCGGAGCGTACGTGAGTGAGAATCAGAACCTCCTCGCGGAGCAGCGCCGCGCCCTGATCCTGGACGAGGTCCGGCGCCGGGGCGGGGTGCGCGTCAACGAGCTGACCCGCAAGCTCGGCGTGTCGGACATGACGGTGCGGCGCGATCTGGACGCGCTGGCCCGCCAGGGTGTGCTGGAGAAGGTGCACGGCGGCGCCGTGCCGGTGGTCGAGGCGAGCACCCACGAGCCGGGCTTCGAGGCGAAGTCGGGTCTGGAGCTGACCGCCAAGGAGGACATCGCGCGGTCGGCGGCGGAGCTGGTCGCCCCGGGCACCGCGATCGCGCTGTCGGGCGGTACGACGACGTACGCGCTGGCCCACCATCTGCTCGATGTGCCCGATCTGACCGTCGTCACGAACTCGGTGCGGGTCGCCGACGTGTTCCACGCGGCGCAGCGCACCACGGGCCCCCGTCAGGGCGCGGCGACCGTCGTGCTGACCGGCGGTGTGCGCACCCCGTCCGACTCGCTGGTGGGCCCGGTGGCCGACCAGGCGATCGGGGCGCTCCACTTCGACGTGCTCTTCCTCGGTGTGCACGGCATATCGGTCGAGGCCGGACTGTCCACGCCGAACCTCGCGGAGGCGGAGACCAACCGGCGTCTCGTGCAGTCGGCCCGGCGGGTCGTGGTGGTGGCCGACCACACCAAGTGGGGCACGGTGGGCCTGAGTTCGTTCGCCTCGCTGGAGCAGGTCGACACGCTGGTCACGGACGCGGGGCTGCCGGCCGGGGCGCGTGCGGAGGTCTCCGAGCATCTGCGGCGGCTGGTCGTGGCCGGTGAGTCCGTTGACGGTACAGACAGCTGACTGAGCGTCAGTTAGGGTGGCACCTCCCGTTCGACGCCAGGGGGGTGTCCATGGTTCACCAACTGCGTGAGGTGGGGCTCGACTTCATCGGGACCGCGCCGGTACGGCTGGAGTTCGCCCAGCAGATGTCCGCCCCGCCGGAGGCCGTTCACCGGGCGCTCGCCGAGGACGTACCGGGCTGGGCGGAATGGTTCTCCGCCGTGACGCTGGCCCGTTCGACCGGGGACGGTTCGACCCGGGAGATCCACCTCAAGGGCGGCGGGCGTTTCCAGGAGACGGTCCTCGCGGCGAAGGCCCCCGAGCTGTACGCCTACCGTGTCGACGTGGCGAACGCTCCCGGTGCCCGCGCCATCGTCGAGGAGTGGCGGCTCACTCCCGCCGGGGCGGGCACCCATGTGCGCTGGACGTTCGCGGTGGACGGCACGGCGGCGTTCCGCCTCGTCGCCAAGCTGGGGCGCGCCGGGCTGGGACGGGCCTTCCGGGACGCGGTCCGCACGCTGGACCGGCGGCTCGCTGCGCAGGGATCCTAGCCGGGGCGTCCCCCAGGGCCCTGGCCCGGTCGCCTGCCGGTGACGGACGGCAAGGTCATCGGGAACCGCCTGCGCCTCACCAGGCGGCCACCGATCAGCTGTGTGAACAATCCTGCGGGTCAGTACGACTAGGACCTGCCGGGAGAGACGTGGCCGGGCCAGATCCCCGTCTCCAGCAGTGAGGCGATCGCCGTCGTGTACGGCTCGATGTCCAGGCCCTGCTCGGCCAGCCACGCGTCCGAGTAGTACTTGTCCAGGTACCGGTCGCCGGGATCACAGAGCAGGGTGACGACGCTCCCCCGGCGCCCTTCGGCCACCATCTCGGCGATGATCTTCAGCGCGCTCCACAGTCCGGTGCCGGTCGAGCCGCCCGCCCTGCGGCCGATGGTGCGCTCCAGGGCGCGGACGGCGGCCACGCTGGCCGCGTCCGGGACCTTCATCATGCGGTCGATCGCTCCGGGCACGAAGCTCGGCTCCATGCGCGGCCGGCCGATGCCCTCGATGCGCGAGCCGCAGTCGCACGTGACGTCCGGATCGCCGGTGGTCCAGCCCTCGAAGAAACAGGAGTTCTCCGGATCTGCCACACAGATGCGGGTGTCGTGCTGCATGTAGTGGACGTACCGGGCGATGGTCGCCGAGGTGCCTCCGGTGCCGGCGGTGGCGACGATCCACGCGGGCTCCGGGAAGCGCTCCAACTCCAGCTGGCGGAAGATGGATTCGGCGATGTTGTTGTTGCCCCGCCAGTCCGTGGCCCGTTCCGCGTAGGTGAACTGGTCCATGTAGTGGCCGCCGGTCTCCACCGCGAGGCGGGCGGACTCCTCGTACATCGTGCGCGGGTCGTCGACGAAGTGGCACCGGCCGCCGTGGAACTCGATGAGGCGGATCTTCTCGGCGCTCGTCGTGCGCGGCATGACCGCGATGAAGGGCACACCGATCAGCTTGGCGAAGTACGCCTCGGACACGGCCGTGGAGCCGCTGGACGCCTCGATCACCGGGCGGCCCGGCCGGATCCAGCCATTGCACAGGCCGTAGAGGAAGAGCGAGCGGGCGAGCCGGTGCTTGAGGCTGCCGGTCGGGTGGGTCGACTCGTCCTTGAGGTACAGGTCGATGCCCCACATCTCCGGGAGCGGGAAACGCAGAAGATGCGTGTCGGCCGAGCGGTTGGCGTCGGCCTGGACCTTGCGGACGGCTTCTTTCAGCCAGCCGCGATAGGCGGTGTCGCTGCGGTCGATATCGAGGGTGTCGCCGGTCCGGGTCTGCTGAGGGGTGCTCACGGCTGGGCTCCTAACACTGCGCGCCGACGGCGCGTCGCGCGGCCGATGGCTCGATCATAGACACCTTCCGCACGCTTCTCACCTGCATAAACACACCTTTGAGAGCCCCAAAGACACCCCTGGGGTCACCACGGAACGCGACGACGGGGGCGCATTCGGACGAGTGCTCCGGGCGCCCCCGGGCGAGATGTCATGCGCACTGGTGCTGGACGCCGGTGGCGGGCAGACTGCACCGGGCGGGACGGATGTCTCGCACGGGGGCGCACACTGGATCACGACAGGAGCCGGCTCTCGGCCCACGCGGGAGCGACGGGCCGGCACACCGACGCGCACAAGGGGGCGGCATGGCGGAGCCGGAGTTCACGGCTACGGGCGTGCGGATCGGGAAGAGGTTGCGCTCGCTCACCCGGGCCGGTCAGGTCCGGATCAACGACGGCAGGCTGGAACTGCTCACCAGCTACGGCAGCGAGATCGACAGCGCACCCGTGCAGGCGGTGCGCGCCTCCAAGCCCTGGTTCGCGGCGGACGACCGGGCCCTCGCGGATCTCAACGGCAACCGGTACCTGCTGACCCTGGGCGATCACGACCCCGCTCCGGGCGAGCCGGGGCCGCCCGCCGCACGCCGGTTCATCGAGGCCGTACGCAGGGCTGCCGGTCGTAGCGGCTGAATCACCGCGAGTTGCGGTACCGCACCTCCTGAGTCACGCTGATCTCACATCACTCTGGGTTAACCGGCGATCACGCTGCGAACCAGCCCGCCGGGCACGACAGCAGGCGGCCGTTTCACGCAGGCACCTGCTGGATCGATCCGAACTCCGTGTTCTTCCGGACCTCACGTCGGGGAGTCGCAGCCGTGATCCGTTATCCGAGCAGGCACTGCACGGTGGAGCTTCAAGCCCTGCCGTCGCGGATCGGCCAGGTCCGCAGAATCCTTTCCGCGCAGTTGCGGTACTGGCATATGGATCCCCTCATAGACCGGGCCGTGCTCGGTGTGACGGAGCTTTTGACCAACGTCCACCGCCATGCCCAGCCCGACAAGACGTGCACCGTGGAGATCGAGCTGCTGCTCGACCGGCTCACGGTCTCGGTGCACGACCACGACCCGCGTCTGCCGGTCGTGGCCGACATCAAGGACACCGAGCCGCTCGCCACGTGCGGGCGAGGGCTCGCGATGGTCGCCGCGGTCAGCGAGAGCTGGGGTGTCCGACCGGACGGCGAGTCGGGGAAGGCCGTGTGGTTCACCCTGCCGACGCCCTCCGCCGCGCGGCCACAGCGGCGAACCGTCCTTGACAAGACCGCGCTCAAGTACGCCGAGGTGCGGGTCGACAGCCGCAGGCCCGAACACGCTCCCGCCCGGTCCGCCGTTGCCGGCTGACCGGGCGGTGACGACTCCTCTTTACGCTCGTTCGCCCGCGGGGCGCTTTCCGCCGGTGCCGGGACGACGATCGTGCTCAGCCCCTCGGGCCACCGCGCGTTCGTCGTCCCGGCACCGGCGCGCCCCTCCGGCACACTCGCGGCCGGCGCGCCGGCGCCGTGGGTGCGGCTTGCCCGTCACTCGGTGGCGATCGCCCGCAGTACGTCCAGACGGGCCGCGCGCCGGGCAGGGCGCAGTCCTGCGAGGGCTCCCGCGGCGAGGCCCACCAGGGCCACCACCGCGAGTCGCAGGGGTGGCATCGCGAAGGCGAAGGCACTGTCGCTCGCGCCGTCCGAGGCCTTGACCAGGACCCAGCCGAGAAAGGCGCCGAGGGCGAGTCCGCCGACCGTGCCGAACGCCGCGACCAGGACGGACTCCCAGCGGACCATGGCGCGGAGCTGGGACCGGGTCTGGCCCACGGCCCTCAGCAGACCCAGTTCCCGGGTGCGCTCGTGGATCGCCAGGGTCAGCGTGTTGGCGATGCCCAGCAGGGCGATGAGGACCGCGAGAGCGAGGAGCGCGTAGACCAGTGTGAGCATCATGTCGATGCCGCCGGCCGAGGACTGCGCGTACTCGTCGCGGGTCTGCACCTCGGGATCGCCGTACCGCGCCGCCACCTTCTCCACCGCCGCCTTGCCCGCGCCGGTGCTCACGCCGTCCTTGAAGGAGACCGCGACGAGGGTGTCGGAGTCCTGCGTGCGATGCGGGGCCCAGGCCGCGCGGGTGATGACGTAGTCCCCCGCCAGCTCGGACTGCCCGTAGACCGCGCGGACCGTGAAGGTGTCCTTCACACCGTCGGTGAAGGTGAGCCGGGCCTTGTCGCCGGTCGTGAGGCCCTGCTTCTCCGCTTCCTTCTCGGTGAGGGCGATGCCGTCGGTGCCGAGGTCGCGCAGGGAGCCCCGCACCGTGCCGAGGTCGAAGGTGCGCTCCAGTGCGAGTGGGTCGGTGACGGTCAACACCCGCCCCTTGCCGTCGACTTCGGCGACACCGCGACCGAGGCCCACCGCAGTGTCCACCTCGGGCAGTTGCTGGACCGCTCCGGCGAGCCGGGGGCTGAGGCCGCTGCCGCCCGCACCGAACGAGGGGGTGCTGACGGCGACGTCGCCCGCGAAGGACCGGGACACGGTCTGGTCCATGGTGGCCTTCAGGGAGGCTCCGAACACCGTGAACAGGGAGACCACGGCCACGCCGATCATCAGCGCGCTCGCGGTGGCGGCCGTTCGCCTGGGGCTGCGCAGGGCGTTGCGCCGGGCGAGCGAGCCGGTGACGCCGCGGAGCCGGTCGAGGGGGCCGCCGATGACCCGTACGGCTGTCGTGGAGGCGACCGGGCCGAGGACCACGAACGCGGCCAGGGTCGTCACGGAACCGGCTCCCGCGAGCCAGAGGGACGGCGAGACCAGGACGCCGGTGAGCGTCACGGCCACCGCGAGTGCCGCCAGTCCCCCGCCGATGACCGCTCGGACCCGGGATGCGCCCGACTGGTCGACGGCCGTCTCGCGCAGTGCGGCGAGCGGTGCGGTGCGGCCCGCGCGCACGGCGGGCAGCAGCGCGGAGCCCAGACAGACGACGATGCCGACCGCCAGTGGCAGCGCCATCGACAGCACACCGATCACCAAGTCACCCTCGGGGAAGGGGAATCCGATCGCCGGGAACAGCGCCTGGAGCCCGGCGGCGACGCCGATGCCGCCGGCGAGGCCCGCGGCCGACGCGGTCACCGCGACCACGCTCGCCTCGGTCAGGGTGGATGCGGTGACCTGACGGCGGGAGGCACCAAGAGCCCGCAACAGGGCGTTCTCGCGTGTGCGTTGGGCCACGACGATCGCGAAGGTGTTGTGGATGGAGAAGGTGGCGACCAGGAGGGCCACGCCCGAGAAGACCAGCAGGAAGGTCGTGAAGATGTCCAGGAACTGGCTGGAGATCATATCGGTGTTCTCTTCGGTCGACTCCTGACCGGAGATCGCTTCAACACCCCTGGGCAGCACGGGAGTCAACCGGTCGACGAGCTCCTGCTGCCCGACGCCCGGACCCGCCCGCACCTGGATGCTCGACGCCTCCCCCGGCCTGGCCGTGAGGTACTTCTCGGCGTCGGACAGGGTCATGCCGGTGAAGGTCACCTGGGCCATGCCGTCCTCGCCGCCGAAGGTCGCGAGGCCGACGATCGTCACCTCGACGGGGTCGGGCGTACGCAGGATCGTCGTGTCGCCGATCTTCAGATCGCCCCGGTCGGCGGTACCGCGGTTGACGACGACCTCGCCGGACTTCTTCGGTGCACGGCCTTCGGCGAGTCGGTACGGGTTGAGCTCGGGGTCGTCGATCCAGTTTCCGGCCAGGGTGGGTGGGCCCTGGCCGCCGATGGGCTTGCCGTCGGCGCCGATCAACTGGCCCGCGCCCTGGACGTCGGGGGCGGCGGCCGCGACACCGGGGACCTGCTCGACGGTCTTGACCAGGTCGGTGTCGACCGGCTCGCGCACCCCCTGGCTCTCCCCCGGCGTGGTGATGGCCTCGGCACTGCGGACCACGGCGTCGGTGCCGCTGGTCGCGTTGCCGAACATGGTGTCGAAGCCGGCGCGGAGCGTGTCGCCCATGACGAGCGTCCCGGCGAGGAACGCCACGCCGAGGAACACCGCCAGGAAGGTCCCGGCGAAGCGCCGCTTGTGGGCCCGCAGGGAGGACGTGCTCAGCCGTACGGAGGCGTTCATGAGGGCACCTCGAAGGCCTTCAGCCGGTCCAGGACGCGGTCGGCGGTGGGGGATTCCATACGGTCCACCAGGCGCCCGTCGGCGAGGAAGACGACCTCGTCGGCGTGGGCGGCGGCGACCGGGTCGTGGGTGACCATGACGACCGTGCGGGCCGTCTGCCGCACGGTCCTGGCGAGGAGGCCGAGGACCTCGCCGCCGGAGCGGGAGTCGAGGTTCCCGGTGGGCTCGTCGGCGAAGACGACGTCCGGTCGGCCGGCGAACGCCCGGGCCACGGCGACGCGTTGCTGCTGTCCGCCGGACAGCTCGGCGGGCCGGTGCCGGAGCCGGTCGCGCAGGCCGACCACCTCGATCAGCGCGTCGATCCACTCCGGGTCACCCTTGCCTCCCGCGAGGTCCAGCGGCAGCCTGATGTTCTCCTCGACGGTCAGCGTCGGCACCAGGTTGAACGCCTGGAAGACGAAGCCGACGCGGTCCCGGCGCAGCAGGGTCAGACGGCGGTCGTCGAGCGAGCCGAGGTCGGTGTCGCCGATGTAGGAGACGCCCTCGGTGAGCGTGTCGAGGCCGGCCGCGCAGTGCATGAGGGTGGACTTGCCGGAGCCCGAGGGCCCCATGATCGCGGTGAAGCGGCCGGCCGGAAAGTCGACGCTCACCCCGTCCAGGGCCCGCACCCTGGTGTCGCCGCTGCCGTACACCTTCACGGCGTCGACCACCCGGGCGGCCGACAGGGTCCCCGTCGAGGCGGTCGTGGTGGTCATGCCGCACCGCCCTTGCCCGCCGTACGGCCGAACTGCTCGTCCAGGACGGACAGCCGGCGCCAGTACTCGTCCTCGTCGATCTCACCCGAGGCGAAGCGGCGGCCGAGCATGGCGATCGGTGAGTCGCCGGAGGGGCCGGCGTCGGCCATGGCGCGCCACGGTCCGCGGCGGCCGCGCCAGACGGTGCGGCGCAGGACGGTGACGACGCCGAGCACGACGGCCGCCCAGATCAGCGGGAAGAAAAGGATCCACGGGCCGGGGCCGCCGTCCCAGTGCGCGAGTGTCTGCATCTTGAGTCATCTCCTCGGTGGGTCTTGTCGTGATGACTCGAGACTGGCTCCGGAGAGGGGGTCGGGTCGTCGTACGGACAGCGGCAGTGCGGATACCTCCCGGGGAGTACGAGAAGGCATCGACTCTTGTAACTACTAGTATGTACAGTGAGCCCATGAGCACCTCGGACCGACTGATCGAGTCCACCCGTGAGCTCCTGTGGGAGCGCGGCTATGTGGGAACCAGCCCCAAGGCGATCCTGGAGCGCGCGGGGGCCGGACAGGGCAGCATGTACCACCACTTCAAGGGCAAGCCCGACCTCGCCCTGGCCGCGATTCGGCGGACCGCCGAGGACCTGCGGGCCACCGCGGAGGGAGTACTCGGCGGGCCCGGCACGCCGTACGAGCGCATCGAGGCGTATCTGCGGCGCGAGCGGGACGTGCTGCGCGGGTGCCCGATCGGCCGCCTCACGATGGACCCGGACGTCATCGCCAGCGACGAACTGCGCGCGCCCGTCGACGAGACGATCGACTGGATCCGTGAGCGCATCGCCGGGATCGTCGAAGAGGGCAAGGAACAGGGCCAGTTCGCGCCCTCGCTGGACGGCGAGGAGATCGCGGCGACCGTTCTCGCGACGGTCCAGGGCGGCTATGTCCTCGCCCGCGCGTCCGGCTCGCCCGCCGCGTTCGACACGGGCGTGCGGGGTCTGCTCTCACTGCTCACACCACCGTCGCCGTAAGGGAGTCGACCGACGTGCAGATCACCCGACAGCGCCCGGAGACCCGGCAGGGGCCGGCCGAGAACTTCACGGGGACGGTGTGGCTCGACGAGATCGCCGCGCCCGCCTCGCCGTCCCGGCTGCGGATGTTCAACGTCCATTTCGCGCCCGGCGCCCACACCGCGTGGCACCGCCATCCGCACGGCCAGGTGCTGCATGTCCTGGAGGGCGAGGGGCTGGTGCAGCGCAGGGGCGGTGCCGTCGAGCCGGTCCGCGCGGGTGACACGGTGTGGATCGAGCCGGGCGAGTGGCACTGGCACGGAGCCGGGCCGCGCACCTTCATGACCCATCTCGCGGTCGTCGAGGCCGCCGAGGACGGCACGACCGCCGACTGGGCCGCGCACGTCGCCCCCGAGGACTACTCCGCCTGAGGAGGCATCCGATGCACGCCATGCAGTACGAGCTCACCCTGCCCGCCGACTACGACATGGCCGTCATCCGCGCCCGGGTGGCCCGGATCGGGCATCTGCTGGACGACTGGGAGGGGCTCGGCTTCAAGACGTACCTGATCCGCGAGCGCGGGGTGAACGGCTCGCCCGTCAACCAGTACGCCCCCTTCTACCTCTGGGACACCGTGGAGGGCATGAACACCTTCCTCTGGGGAGGCGCCTTCCAGGGGCTCAGCAACGACTTCGGGCGGCCGTCGGTGCGGCAGTGGACAGGTCTGTCGTACGAGGAGGGCGGCGCAGTCGGCTCTCCCGGCAGGTCGGCGGTCCGCAGGCGTCAACCGGTGCCCGAGGGCGTGGAGTTGGCAGGGCTGATGGTGGACGCGGTGGAGGAGACGGGGCGGCTGGCCGGGGAGGACGGCGCGGTGTTCGCGGCGGCCGCCGTGGACACGGCCCGCTGGGAGCTCGTGCACTTCTCGCTGTGGGCGCACGAAGCACCGAAGGCCGACGGCGATCTGTTCGAGGTGCTGCACGTGTCGGCGCCGGGACGGGAGCGGCTGCCTCGGGGGCGTCAGTGGTGAGCGCGGTCGCGGTCCGGACGGTGGCCGGGGACGTCCCCGCCGAGGAGCTCGGTGTGTGCGACGCGCACGACCACCTGTTCTTCGGCAGCCCCCAACTGCCGGGGCAGGAGCTGCGGAGCGTCTCGGCGGCGCGGGCCGAGCTGACGGCGTTCGCCGCGCAGGGCGGCGGCGCAGTGGTGCAGTGGACGCCGTACGGGCTGGGGCGGCGGGCCGACGAGCTGCCGGCGCTGTCCCGGGAGACCGGGGTGCGGATCGTCGCCGCGACCGGATTGCACCAGGCCGTCCACTACGACGACGCCACGCTCGCCGGGTTGCGCCGCCGGCTGGCCGACGTGTTCGTCACCGAACTGACCGAGGGCATCGGGCCGTCGGGGGTCCGCGCGGGGCTGATCAAGGTGGCGGGCGGCTTCCACGCGCTGGACGCGCACGCCCGCTGGACGATGACCGCGGCAGCCGAGGCGCATCACGCGACGGGGGCGCCGATCGCCGTCCACCTGGAGCTGGGAACCGGTGCGCTGGACGTACTGGAGCTGCTGTGCGGGGAGTTGGGGGTGCCGGCGCAGCGAGTGATCCTCGGGCACCTCAACCGCTCCCCCGACTTCACGGTGCACCGCCAGGCCGCGGCGTCGGGCTGCTACCTCGCCTTCGACGGACCCTCGCGCGCCAACCACGCCACGGACTGGCGCATGCCCGACGCGGTGCGGGAGCTCGCGGACGCGGGACACGGCGACCGGCTGCTGCTCGGCGGTGACACCACGACCGCGGCGGCCCGCTCGGTCAACGGCGGCCCGGGGATGCCGTATCTGTTGCGCCGGGTGCGGCCGCGCCTCACGGCCGACCTGGGTGAGGATCTGGTGCGGCGCATCCTCACCGACAACCCTGGTCGCGCCCTGGCCGTGGAGTGGAGTCGGCCATGACGCCGCTCACCGGCAGAGCGCGTCGATGTCCTCGGAGAAGGTCGGGAACTCCGCCTGGGCGGTGGTGACGATGTCCCGGGTGGTGCGGCGCGGGGTGGTCGCGTGGCGTTGGGCGAGTGCGGTCAGCGCCGCGCTCGGACGGCCCTCGTACTGCTCGAAATCCACGACCTCCAAAGGCCCCAGGCCATCGGCGAGCACCCACAGGAAGTCGGACAGGTTCGCCGCCACCACACCGCGCTCGCCCTCCGAGCCCAGGAACACCACGGGCTGCTCGGCGAGGGGCCGCCCCGGCCGCACGCACCACAGGGCGGCGAGGCCACCTGTGCCGTCCTGCCCGAAGACCCGGTAGGCATCGCCGTCCAGTTGGTGGTTGCCGGTCCAGTGGCGCAGCCAGTCGGTGGTCTCCTCGGCCGAGTCGAAGGCGTCGTACGGCTCGAAGTCGACGCCCTCGCCGTCGTCGTAGTCGAACTCCACGCGGGCCACGTCGGCCAGGGCGGGCGGAAAGGCGCGGTCGCCCGCAGTCGTCTCGATCATGCGCAGCAGGCTAATCGCCGCCACTGACAACGGCCCTACGCCACCGAGATGTCCACGGAGGGACGCAGTTTCGCCGCCGCGGCCAGCGCCTCGTGCGCGGGGTGGCTCACGAAGGCCGCCACCAGGCTCTCGTCCGCCGGGAGTTCGGCGGCCGGGTAGGCGATCTGCTCGTAGGCGGCCTGGAAGCGCGGCCCCCAGCGGCGGGCGCCGAGGCGGGCCGTGCGGGAGCAGTTGTCGACCATGTGGGCCACGTCGCGGGCGTGCATGTAGGGCAGGAGGGAGTCGACGGCCTCGATGACGGATTCGTTGACGATCTCGGACCAGGGGTGGCCGCGCTCGGCGAACTCGTCGATCTGGGCGACCATGGTGGCGACGAAGACCCCGGCGGTGACCGGCTCGACGGGCAGGGCGCGTTCGCCCCGCCGCGCCCGCACCTTCTCCCCGGCGCCCCACATGGGCGAGCCGCCGATCTCACTCATCGGCCGTGCCCCGAGCCGGCGTTCGGCCAGGATCACGCTGCGCAACTCGGTGCCGTCGGCGACCTCGTCGTAGATCTCCGCGACGATCTCGCGAGCGGGCCCGTACGTGGCCGTGTACGCCCGGTCGAAGGCCTCCCGGCCGGACGGGGAGAGGCCGTCGCGGACCGCCCGCAGGCCCGAGTGCGAGATGGTGCGGGCGATCGGCCCGGTGACGTTCTCGCAGGACCTCTCGTACGCCGTCACCTCGTCGTCCCCGCCCAGGCGGTAGCGCGTGTACAGCGTCTCGACGATGCCGTGCACGGCGCCGAGCAGGATCGCGCGCTCGCCGACGATGTCCGAGAGGTACTCGCTGTGCAGCGTGGTCCGGAAGGTGTACGGCGATCCGAGCGCCACCGACCAGCCGAGCGCGAGGTCGACCGCCCGGCCGTCGGGGTCGGCGTGCACGGCGAAACTGCTGTTGATCCCGGCGCCGTTGACGTCGGCGCCCTGCTGGTAGAGACGCCGCACGGAGTCGCCCATGCCCTTGGGGCACACGGCGATCACGGGGTGCCCGGCCGGGAACTCGCCGCCGGTCTCCCGGAGATGGCCGAGCAGGAAGCCGTGCGAGAGTCCGATGGCCGCGCCGGGCTTCAGCACCGCGAAGATCTCCCGGTGGTGGGCGGCGAGCGCCGCGTCCGCGATCAGCAGCACGACCAGGTCGCTGTCGGCGGCGACCGCGAGCCAGTCGCCGAGCGTGCCGTCCTCCTCGGTGAAGCCGTGGGCGCGCGCGTCGGCGGCCGAGCGCGAGCCGGGGCGCAGGCCCACGACCACCCGGATGCCGGTGCCGGCGAGGGAGTCGCGCAGGTTGAGCGCCTGGGCCCGGCCCTGCGGGCCCCAGCCGAGCACGCCGATGCGGCGGACCCCGGCGAAGGCCCGGGGCAGCAGCGGGAACAGGTGCCGGCCGCCGCGCAGGACGGTCTCCGAGCCGCCGGGGACGTCCATGGTTTCGAGGGCGAAGACGCCGGAGGTGTACGTGGTGGAGGTCATGGTGGAGTTGTAGGCTCCGGCCGAGCATTGCAGCAAGCGCAACTTTCGCAGCACACTGTTGCGTGAACTGAAAGGCTCAGGTCACATGGATGATCACCGAGAGTTGCGTCTCTTCCTGCACCTCGCTCAGACGCTGAACTTCGGCCGGACGAGCCTCGACTGCCACGTCAGTCCGGCCACGCTGACCAGGACCGTGCAGCGGCTGGAGGCGGGCCTCGGGCATCGGCTGTTCGACCGCGGCCCGCGCGGGGTGTCGCTGACCGCGCAAGGGCACCGGTTCCGCACATACGCCGTCCAGGCCCTGGAGTTGTGGCGCGCCTACCGCGAGGAGCATCCGGATCCGGCCGAACTGACCGGCCGCCTCGCGGTGTTCGCGACGGTCACCGCCTGCCAGGCCCTGCTGCCCGACCTGTTGGCGCCGTTCCGCGCGGCCCATCCCCAGGTACGGCTGGACCTGCGCACGGGTGACGCGGCGGCCGCCCTGGCCCGCCTGGACGAGGGCGAGGTGGACGTGGCCGTGGCGGGGATCCCGGCGCGGCTGCCGGAAGGGCTGGTGAGCCGGACGGTCGCGGTGACCGACCTGGTCCTCGTCACCGCGCGGGACCGTCCGGACCCGGACCTGGAGGGGCCGTTCGTCCTCCCCCACCGCGGGCTCGTCCGCGAGGCGGCCGACCGCTGGTTCCGTGCCCGGGGCGCGGTCCCCGACGTGGCCTGCGAGCCCGACGGTCACGAAGGACTGCTGACGCTGGTCGCCCTGGGCTGCGGCACGGGCGTGGTCCCCCGCCTCGTACTGGAACACAGCGCGGGGCGCGAACGGCTGTCGGAGGTTCCCGCCGATCCGCGGCCCGAACACTTCCCGATCGGCCTGTGCGTTCGGCGGTCCGATCTGCGCCGACCGCTGGTGGCGGCGCTGTGGAGCCTGACGGTGCCGCCGGATACTCCTACCTGACACTGACCTGCTCGACACTGAGGGGAAACGCATGCGAGTCGTCGTCATCGGCGGAAGCGGCCACATCGGCACCTTCCTCGTCCCCCGCCTGGTGCGGGCCGGCCACGAAGTGATCAACATCAGCCGTGGCACCCGCAGGGCCTACACCGAGGCTCCCGAGTGGCAGCAGGTCCGCCAGGTCGTCGCCGACCGGCAACAGGAGGACGCCGAGGGCACCTTCGGTGACCGGGTGGCAGGCCTGGCCCCGGACGCCGTGATCGACCTGGTCTGCTTCACGCTGGAAGCGGCCACCGCACTGGTCGAGCGGCTGCGGGGCGAGGTCGGGCACCTGCTGCACTGCGGCTCTGTGTGGCGCTTCGGTCCGAGCGACAAGCTGCCGATCTCCGAGACCACGGGCACCGCGCCGATCGGGGAGTACGGCATCCAGAAGGACCGGATCGCCCGGATGCTGAAGGAGGAGACCGCTTCCGGGGGTCTGGTGACCACGTCGCTGCACCCCGGGCACATCGTCGGGCCGGGCTGGCACCCGATCGGTCCGCTGGGAAACCTCGACCCCGCGGTCTGGTACGCCCTCTCGGCCGGACGGCCGCTGCCGATCCCGGGGATCGGTGTCGAGCTGATGCACCATGTGCACGCCGACGATGTCGCCCAGGCCTTCGAAAGGGCGGTCGAGCACCGGGACGCGGCGGCGGGAGAGGACTTCAACGTCGTCGCCCCCACCGCGCTGAACGTCCGCGGATACGCCCGCATCGCGGCCGGCTGGTTCGGCCGGGCCGCGTCGCTGGAGCCGGTGACCTGGGAACAGTTCCGCCGGACCACGGCCCCGGAGCACGCCGAGGCGAGCTGGGAGCACCTGTACCGCAGCCAGTACCTCACCATCGAGAAGGCCAGGACCCTCCTCGGCTACACGCCGCGCTACGAACCGGAGGCCGCCGTACTGGAGTCGGTGCGATGGCTGATCGACCGCGAGGAACTGAAGGTGGCCGGCCCGCTCGGCGTCTGACCCGACGCGAGCTTCCAGGCCCTGTCGTCACATGCCCGTCGTCCCTCCGGAGGGCGGGCCGAGCGGCGGCAATGGGCCCTCCCGCGCGAGCGTGGGGGAGCGTGCGATCGCACGGCACCGGACCGCCGTCGTGACGGAGCCACGTCGGCGGTTCGGCAACGCGGCGAGCGCGCGTGTCAGACGCCGCACGGCAGGCGGGAATTGACGACAGGTCTAGGCCCGGCCGGCGTCCAGGCGTCCCACTCGGGCCACGTTCTCCCGGTCCTCGGCGTCCTGGCTCGGCGAGGCGGTGAACCAGGCGTCGAGGATCTCCTTGAGGAGTGGCTCGGAGGTGAGGCGGAGGCTCAGGGCCAGGACGTTGGCGTCGTTCCAGCGGCGGGCGCCGTCCGCCGTGTAGGCGTCCGTGCACAGGGCGGCCCGTACGCCGGGCACCTTGTTCGCGGCGATGGAGGCGCCGGTGCCGGTCCAGCAGCACACAATGGCCTGGTCGGCCGTCCCCGCGGCCACCTCACGGGCCGCGGCCTCGGAGCAGACGGCCCACTGCGGGTCCGCGCCGGGGCTCAGGGCGCCGTAGGCGACCACGTCGTGGCCCCGCGCGCCCAGTTCGTCGACGAGGGTGCGCGCGACTGGTTCGTCCATGTCCGAGGAGACGGAGATCATCATGCGCGGCTTCGTCCTCCCCAGTCAGAGGCCTCGAACGGCTCGGTGACATCAATTTTAGACATCAGTTTCGTCGGCCCGCAGAAGCGACCCGACCCTGTCCAACGTCTCACGCTGCGCCTGGAGGGCAGCATGAGTGTAAACGGACATCGTCGTGTCGAAGTGGCTGTGCCCCAAGATGGCCTGCGCCGGTGTCAGCCAGCAGGCTGGAGGCACCGTGGCGCAGGTCGTGCAGACGGATGACACGCAGCCCCAACCTCTTGCAAAGGCCTTGAAAGCGCCAGCCAAAGCATCCTGATTCATGGGCTGGCCCCGGTTGCCCGTGAACACGTAGTCGTTTTCGACCCACGCCGTGCCAGCCCGCATGCGTTGCAGATTCTGCCGCTCCCGCTGCTCCCGAAGCGGCTCGACCACTGACCAGGTTCAACCAGTGGATGCAA
>NZ_KQ948666.1:3553-17842 GCF_001514145.1 Streptomyces canus | reverse complement strand
ACGTTTCAGCACGGCGTGGATGCGTGGGCGCCGTAGGTGCCGCGTGACGTGGCGCGGACATCGGTGATCTGCCTGGTCAGCTCGGCGTCACGAACGGCCCGCGGTCCGGGCTTGCCGGTGCGGCGGGCGTAGAAGGCGGTTCGGGAAGCCTTCAGCAGTTCACACATGCGTTTGACGCTGTGACCGTCTCGCTTCTCCGCCTCGATGGATGGGTGCACCGTCACCGGGTCTCCTTCGCGAAGAAAGCCGTGGCCCGCTTGAGGACGTCGACATCCCGCAGACGGGCTTGGCTGCGAGGTGCGTGTCCAGCCGGGCCAGGTCGTGGACGTCGCGCTCGTGGAAGGTGTTCTCGGCGCCGAGCAAATGGTGCCTTTGGCGTTGTACTTGGAGATCGTGCGTTTGACGACGTGGGGTCGGGTGCGGATGCGTCGGTCGGGCAAGAGGTCTGCCAGGACGCGGCGGCCGATGGCGCCGACGAGGTCGATGACAAAGTCGGCGATGACGCCGTTGTTCGTCTGGTCGCCTCAGCAGCGGCGGGACGGGTCCACGGAGCCGCTGACGATGCGCCAGCCGCCGTTGTACTGGGCCTGGTAGACAGCCGGGTGTTGTCCCCGTACGGACGCTGCGCTGTGGGCACCTGTGCTCTTGCTGACCTTGTAGAAATGCGTCTCGTCGACACAGTCGGTCACTGTGGCCGTGTAGGGGCTGACGGACAGGTGGAGAGCGGAGACCTTCGGCTCGAGCCGGGGCTGTCCCTGGGTCACCACGCCTGCTGCCCGATAGGTCCGAAGGGTCGAGCGAACCGCCGATTCCGCCAGGCCGGTGGCGTAGCGGGTGAGCGGGACGCCGTTCAGGCTGCCCTGCGTCCATGCGGTGACGGCGCTGTTCCAGTAGCCGCGGTAGGCGGCGAGTACCGCGGAGTCGGCGGCAGAATCGGCCTGCGGCCGATCCGGCGCTGCGGGAGCGGACTCGCTGGCTCCGGCGGGAGCGTCGTGGGCCGCGGAGAAGCGTGAGCAGCCGGCCAGTGCGAGCAGGGCGAGTGCAGTGGCCGCAGCACCGCGGACGGCGCGGCCGTCCCGTCGGCTGAGAGCGGTCCAACGCTTCGGGCCGGGTCGGTCGACGCGCATGAGCTTCTCCTTCACTTGGCTGATACCTGACGGGCGGCACGATCCCCCTTCCACCAGGTGACTCCCTGCGTCCGTTCCAGCTTCGGCCATCGGATGTGTGGCGGGCGTCCGCCGTGAGAGGCAACCTCCGCCCGCCCGTCATCATCGAGGACGACCGGCGTACCGCTCGCGGATGACTGGTATGTGGCCCACGGACGACCTCGACAGAAAACAGTCTTCGGTGCCGGCCTCGGCGAGGTGAGGCCGACTGCCGAGAACCAGCTCCCGGGCAGCCGCTCGTGGCTGTCCCTTCCCACGGCGCAGCAGGCTGAGCGGCCGGATACGGAAGCGCTGCGCAAGGTGCTTGCGGGCCTTGCCTCGTATCCGCCGCTCGTGTTCGCGGGTGAGTTCGACCAGCTGCGTGTCGGGCTGGAAACCGTGGCGCGGATTTTCGTATCAGCAGCCGAGTCGCCGGGGGCGTCGGGCGGCCACTGGTACGGAATCGGCTCGCCGCGTGTGCGGGTGTTCAACTGGCTCGGGGCGTCACTTGAACATGCCGGAAGGCGAACACCGTTGAACGCCATTACGGGAAACGGGCGCAACGCGAAGCTCATGATAGGCAGAACGCCGGTGTCCGCGTGAGTGCCTGCCGGTGTCCGTGTGCGCGCCCGCTTTTTTGTTGACCACCGAGCGCTCCGCACGGGACCGTGGCAGCTCGAACATCTCTTTCTCCTCCCGCAGACATTCACAGGGGCCAACGCTCAGATGGACAGCACCAGCCGTCGGGGCGACGGCCAATCGATGACGAACGATGCAGCGTCATTCCCGGAGGATCTGGTCGACGGAATACTCCGGATCGCCGAGGAAACCGGAGTCACACCTGAAACTCTGCACCTCGCAGCGCAATTCAGGGTGATCGGCTGGGTCGTCGGCTTCGCGGAACACCCCAGCCGCGATGAGTCCTGGCGTGAGCTGGTGCTGCGGACCGGCACGGACGCCGGCCGCGCGGAGGCCGAGCGCGCCCGGCAGCGCCTCGGCGCGCGGGAGCGGGAGGAACTGCGCTCCGGGCGCCTGGCCGGCTATCTGCACACCGCCCTGAGGCACCTGGTCGAGCGCCCGGACGAGCCGCACAGACGGTGCGGCCTGCTGCCGCCCGAGGAGCTGGCGGCGCTGGATGCGCTGGCCGGTCCGGTCAGGCCGCTGCCCGACCGGCGGTTCCACGAGCTGTTCGAGGACCGGGTGCGCCTGCATCCGGAGGCCGTCGCCGCCGAACAGGGTGAACGCGCCTGGACCTACGCCGAGTTGAACGCCCGGGCGAACCAGGTCGCCTGGTCGCTGCTGCGCGGCGGGCTGTGCGGTGAGGACAGGGTCGCCGTCGTATCCGAGCGCACGCTGGAGTGGCTCGCCGCGGTGCTGGGGGTGTTCAAGGCCGGTGGCTGCTACCTGCCGCTGGAGCCACAATTCCCGGCCGCGCGGATCGCGGCGGTGCTGCGGCGCAGCGACTGCCGCCGGATCCTCGCCGGCCCGCAGGTCCCGCACCTGGACGAGGCCCTGTGTGAACTCCCCGGCACCGAGGTGACGGAGTTGGTGCAGCTGCTGGAGGCCGCGGACGCGGCGGGCCAGTCCGGAGAGGATCCGGGTGTGGCCGTAACGGGCGGACAACTCGCCTACATATACTTCACCTCGGGCTCCACCGGGGAGCCCAAGGGCGCGATGTGCGAGCACGCGGGCTTCCTCAACCACCTGCTCGCGAAGGTCGAGGACCTGGGCGTCGGCGAGGGCGACGTGGTGGCGCAGACCGCCCCGCAGTGCTTCGACATATCACTGTGGCAGCTGGTGTCGGCCCTGCTGGTGGGTGGACGCACGCACATCGTCGAGCAGGACGTTCTGCTCGACGTGCCCCGGTTCCTGGAGACCCTGGACCGGGCCGGCGTACAGGTGGTCCAGCTGGTGCCGTCCTACCTGGACGTGCTGCTGGCGACGCTGGCGGAGAACCCGCGGGAGCTGCCGACGTTGCACTGCGTCTCCGTCACCGGCGAGGCTCTGAAGAAGGAGCTGGTCGAGCGCTGGTTCGCGGCCTTCCCCGGGGTGAGGCTGGTCAACGCCTACGGGCTGACCGAGACCTCGGACGACACCAACCACGAGGTGATGAGCCGGGTCCCGCACGAGCGCTCGGTGCCGATCGGGCGGCCGATCCGCAATGTGCGGGTGCATATCGTGGACGAGTGGCTGGAGCCGGTGCCGCTCGGCTCCGCCGGGGAGATCGTCTTCTCGGGTGTCTGCGTAGGCCGTGGCTACGTCAATGACGAGGAGCGGACCAGGGCCGCGTTCGTGCGCCATCCGCGTCGGCCCGACGAACGGCTGTACCGGTCGGGCGACTTCGGTCGCTGGCTGCCCTCGAAGTCCCTGGAGTACCTGGGCCGACGCGACTCACAGGTGAAGGTCAACGGCTTCCGGATCGAGATCGGCGAGATCGAGAACCGGCTGGTGCAGGTGCCCGGCGTACGCGACGGCGCGGTGGTGGTGGCCGGCTCTGCCGGGCGGCCGCAGCTGGTGGCGTACTACACCGGCGCCGACGCCCCCTCGGCCGACGAACTGGGCGCCCGGCTCGCCGCGGTGCTGCCCGGCTACATGGTTCCGCGGCGCCGCTACCGCATCGAGGCGCTACCGCTCACGGACAACGGGAAGACGGACCGGAAGGCGCTGACCGCTCGCGCCGCCGTCCCGGAGGAGGCCGATGGCACGGACGGCTTCGAGGAGCCCGCCACGCCGACGGAACAGCGAGTGGCCCGGCTGTGGTCCGAGGTGCTGCGCGTCCCGGTCGAGAGTGTCGGGCGCCACTCCGGTTTCTCGGAGTTCGGGGGCACCTCACTTTCAGCGCTTCGCCTCGTGGTGGCTCTGGACCGGGTGGTCACCGTGAAGGACCTGGCCGGCATCGCCACCGTCGCCGAACTGGCCGGGCTGCTCGACCGGAGGGCGGCCGGATCGTGAACCCGGGCCGCCGCGAGCACCACATCCGATACGGAGAGCGAGTCCATGCTCCCTTTCCGGTGTCCCGGACGAGGGAGTGAACCCATGACCGCAGTATCCGACGATCCCAGCGCCGTGCCCACTGACGGCGCGGCCGAGCGCAGGCCGCCGATCATCGAGGTGGAACTCGGCGGCGCTACCGGCACCACCTGGGCCACCGCACACCGCAACGAGGTGTGGGCGCACCTGGCCACCGAGGGCGCCGTGCTGCTGCGCGGGCTGGACGTCGCCTCGGCCGGAGAGGTGGCGAAGGTCTCGGACGCGCTCGGGGTGCGGCGAATGGCGGAGCGGGAACGGTTCGCGTCGCGCGCCGAGTTCGCCGAGGGCGTCTACTCCTCCTCCGAGTGGCCGCCCGACGAGCCCATGTGCCTCCACCACGAACTCAGCTACGCGGCCGAGGTGCCGGCCACCCTGGTCTTCGGCTGCCTGGCCGCGCCCGCGGAGGGAGGATGCACCCGGCTGGCCGACTCCCAGCGAGTGCTCGCCGCGCTGCCGGCGGAACTGGTGGAACGGTTCACCAGACACGGCTGGCTGTTGACCCGGATGTACCACGGTATCGGCGTGCCTTGGAGCGAGGCCTTCGGGACCGGGGACCGCGCCGCGGTGGACGCGTACTGCGCCGCCGAGAGCGTCCAGCACACCTGGCTGCCGGACGACCGGCTGCAAACCCGGCAGCGGCGTGCCGCCGTGGTGCGGCACCCGCGCTCGGGCGCGCCGGTCTGGTTCAACCAGGCCGCGTTTCTGAACGAGCTGACGCTCGACCCGGTGATCCGCGAGTACCTCGTCGACGTCTACGGTCCGGCCGGACTGCCGTTCAACACCGCCTACGGCGACGGTACGCCGATCGACGCGGAGACGGTCGAGGCCGTCAACGCCGCCTACCGGGACGCGGCCGTGAGTGAACCGTGGCGCACGGGCGACGTACTGGTCGTCGACAACATCCGCTCCGCCCACAGCCGCGAGCCCTTCGAGGGCCGGCGCGAGGTCGTCGTCGTCTTCGGGGACCCGGTACGGCTGGACGACCACGTGCTGACGTGACGCCGGCCCTTCTGTCCTGCCCAGTCTCTGCCGATCCGCTAAAGCGTGGAGTGCCAGATGTCCGATACCACCGCGACGCCCTCGTTCTGCGTGATCTCCGGCCGCCAGGTGCACAGTGCCCTGGAGCGCCGACACCGGGAGATCGTCGACCTCGTCGAGGCCGCCTACCGCAGCCACGGCGCCGGCGACACCGTCAACCCGCCCTCCTACTTCCTGCGTTTCCCCGACCGTCCGAGCTCGCGCATCATCGCGCTGCCCGCCTCGCTGGGCGGCGAGGCGCGGGTGGACGGCATCAAGTGGATCTCCAGCTTCCCGGACAACGTGGCCGCGGGCATCCCGCGCGCCTCCGCGGTGCTGATCCTCAACGACCATGACACCGGCTACCCGTTCGCCTGCCTGGAGAGCTCCATCATCAGCGCGACGCGGACGGCGGCCTCGGCCACGCTCGCCGCCGAGAGACTGACCTCGGCCGAGGAACGACCGCGCCGTATCGGCTTCTTCGGTGTCGGTCTGATCGCCCGTTATGTGCACGACTACCTGCGAGGCACCGGCTGGTCCTTCGACGAGTACGGCGTCTTCGACCTCTCGGCCGAATACGCGGCCGGCTACGCCGACTACCTGGGACGGGCCACCGACGGCACGGCCAAGGTGCGCGTGCACGAGAGCGCCGAGGAACTGGTACGCGGCAGCGACCTGCTGGTCTTCGCCACGACCGCGGGCACCCCGCACGTCAGCGACCCAGACTGGTTCTCGCACAACCCGGTGGTGCTGCACCTGTCCCTCCGGGACCTCTCCCCCGAGATCGTGCTGGCCGCGACCAACGTGGTGGACGACGTGGAGCACTGCCTGAAGGCGGGCACCTCCCTGCACCTGGCCGGGGAGAAGGCCGGCCACCGGGACTTCGTCGACGGGACTCTGGACGACGTACTGGGCGGAAGGCTGGTGCCGGCGGGCGGCAAACCGATCGTCTTCTCACCTTTCGGGCTCGGCGTGCTGGACCTCGCAGTAGGCAAGCGCGTGTACGACACGCTGCGGCGGGCCGGTGAGCTGGCGGCCGTCGACGACTTCTTCCACGAGCTGCGCCGGTACGGCTGAGGCGGACGGCTCATTGTCCGGGCGTTTCCCCTTGCGGAGGTTCTGTGCCGATCATTTCAGCGCCGGAGGAGTACAACGAGGACCGGCTCTACGTGGACCTGCGGGCGTCCATCGGGATCCCTCTGTATCTCAAGTGCGAGGGCTTCAATTTTTCGGGCTCGATAAAGCAGAAAGCTGCCCGGGAAATGGTCGAGACGGCCGAGAAATCCGGCCTGCTCGGGGCGGACTCGATTCTGGTGGAGTCCTCCTCGGGCAATCTCGGTGTCGCCCTCGGCACGATTGCGGCGAGTAGGGGCTACCGATTCGTGTGCGTCACCGACGCACGGTGCAATCCGACCACCCTGCGCCTGATGGAGGCGCTGGGGGCGGAGGTGCACATCGTCACCGAACCCGACCCGGAAGGCGGGCTGCTGGGCGCCCGACTGGCCCACGTTGAGGAGCTGTTGCGCAGCGACGAACGCTACATCTGGCTCAACCAGTACCTCAACGCCAACAACTTGGGTGCCCACTACCGGCAGACGGCGCCGCACATAGCGGACCAGTTCCCGGGGCTGGACGCGCTGTTCGTCGGCGCAGGCACCACGGGGACCTTGATGGGCTGTGCCCACTGGTTCAAGGAGCACCGCCCGGGCGTACGGATCGTGGCGGTCGACAGCGTGGGCTCGGTCATCTTCGGCGGCCCCGCCGCAACGCGCATGATCCCGGGTCTGGGCTCGGGCGTGCGACCGCCACTGCTCGACGAGTCACTGGTGGACGACGTGGTGATGGTGCCCGAGACCGAGACCGTGGGCATGAGTCACCGGCTGGTCGGCCAGGGCTTCCTCTTCGGCGGCTCCACCGGGACAGTGGTCGCCGGCGCGCGCCGGTGGTTCGCCGACCACGGCGTCACCGACGGCTTCACCGCGGTGGCGGTCGCACCGGATCTGGGCGAGCGCTACCTGGACACGCTCTATCGGCCGGAGTGGGTGCGCCAGAACTTCGGCGAGGAGGCACACCGGTTGGAGGCCGCACTGACGACGCGTTCTTGAGCTTGACGCCTCCCTGAGCGAACGGCGGCCGGGTGACCGGCCGCCGTTTCGCGTACGTTCCTCGCGCTCCCCCGTTCTCTCGCGCTCCCCCTTTCCTTCGCGTTCCCCGCTCCCCGCTCGCCCGGGTCCCCGCGCACGACGAAGCCCGCCGGACCGGGTCCTCCGGTCCGGCGGGCTTTCCCGTCGGGAGCGGGTCGATCGGTGCTTCGTCCGCGAGGAGGACCCGCAACCGGACCACGCGGTCCGCGCACCGGACCAGCAGCGGGTCCCAACCGGGGGCACCGGCGCCTCGACCGGGAGGTCACAGGCGGGGCCGGTGAATCAGCTGAATCAGGAGTCCTTCTGGATCCGCATCGGCCGCAGGGCGGGACGGGCAACGGGCCTGTCGGTGTCGAGGTGCCCGGCGAGCCTTGCGACGGTGGGCGCCTCGAAGACGTCCGCGATCTGGACTTCGATCTCGAGGACCCCACGGATGCGGTTCACGAGCTGGGTGGCGAGCAACGAGTGGCCGCCAAGATCGAAGAAGTCGTCGTCGACGCCGACTTTCTCCAGGCCGAGGACCTGCGCGAACACCTCGCACAGGGCCCGTTCTTGCTCCGTGGCGGGCTCTCGGCTGCTGTCGGTGAGGCCGGCGTAGTCGGGGGCCGGGAGGGCCTTGCGGTCGAGCTTGCCGTTGAACGTGAGCGGCAGGTCGTCGAGCACGACGACCGCGGCCGGGACCATGTACTCGGGCAGCCGCTCCGCGGCGAAGTCACGGATCTGCTCGGCCGACACGTCGCCGCGGTCGTCAGCGGAGGGCACCACGTAGGCGACCAGGCGGGTGTCGCCGGGGTTGTCCTCGCGGGCGACGACAGCCGCCCGACCGATCTGCGGGTGGGCCACCAGCACCGCCTGGACCTCGCCCGGCTCGATGCGGAAACCCCGCACCTTGACTTGTTCGTCGCTGCGGCCCAGGTAGACCAGCTGACCATCGGCAGTCCACCGGGCGCGGTCACCCGTGCGGTACATCCGTTCGCCGTGCGCGGCGAACGAGTCGGCGACGAAGCGGTCCGCGGTCAGACCCGGGCGGTTGATGTAACCGCGGGCCAACTGCTTGCCCGCGATGTACAGCTCGCCCGCCGCGCCCGGAGCCACCGGACGCAAGAACTCGTCCAGCACATACAGGCGCGTGTTCGCGATCGGACGCCCGATCGGCACCTCGTCCCCGACCACGTCGCCGGCCGCCACCTCGAACACGCAGCAACCGACCACCGTCTCGGTCGGCCCGTACTCGTTCACGACCACCGAGCCCGGCGCCGCCGCCAGCAGCTCGCGCACCACCGGACCCGGCAACGCCTCCCCACCGACCACCCACACGCGCGCCACCCCAGCCAACCGCTCACCCGCGACCAGCTCACCCAGCAACGGCAGATGCGCCGGCACCACCTTCAACAACCCGACATCGGAACCAGGCTGGTTCAGCAGACCCGCCAGCCCCTCCGCACCACCGGCCGACGACACCACCACCGCCGCCCCGGAGACGAGCGGCACCAGCACACTCGTCACCGTCAGGTCGAAGGCCAGCGACGAATGCAGCACCGCGCCGCCACCCGCCGACGCCCTGTACGCACCAGCGGCCCATACCACATAGTTCGCCAATCCGCCGTGCGTGACCGCCACACCCTTCGGCCGACCCGTCGACCCCGATGTGTAGATCACATAGGCGAGTCCGTCAGCCGCGATGTCCGTGCTCGGGGCCTTGGCGGAGGCACGCTCCAGGCGCAGCCGAAACTGCGGGTCGTCCAGGGCTAGGGCCGGGGTGCGGCCGAGCGGCAGCTCCTCCAGCAGGCCCTCGGTGCCAAGGACCACGGCAGCGCGGCTGTCGGCGAGGGTGAAGCCGATCCGCTGGGCCGGGTAGTCCGGGTCGATGGGCAGATAGGCCGCGCCGGCCTTCCAGGACGCCAGGATCGCGACGACGGCGTCCACCCCGCGGTCGAGGCACAGGGCGACGAGCGACTCGTGGCCGACTCCGTACTCGCGCAGGACGTTGGCCAAGCGGTTGGCACGGGCGTCCAGCTCGGCGTAGCCGATCTCGACGCCCTCGCAGACCAGCGCGACCGCGTCCGGCGACTCCGCCACCTTGGCCGCGAACAGCTCCGGCACCGAAACGTCCCCGAAGTCAACGGCCGTGTCGTTCCACTCCGCCAGCACCCGCCGACGCTCCGCCTCACCCAGCAGGTCGACCCCGCTGAGCCGAATGTCACCGTCGGTCGCGACGATCGCGAGCAGTTGGGCCCAGCGCTGGGCGATGCGCTCGACGGACTCCGCGTCCAGCAGGTCCGCGCTGCCCTTGAGCTTGCCGCGCAGACCGGCCGGGCGGCCTGCCTCGTCCAGCTTCTCACCGACGAGCAGGTCCAGGTCGAATTTGGCGGCGGAGGCCTCGACCGCCATCGGCGTGTACTCCACGCCGGGCAGGCTCAGCGGCGCCCGGCCGCCGCCGTTGGCGTTGTTCTGGACGGTCAGCATGACCTGGTAGAGGGGGTGCCGGGTGAGCGAGCGGGACGGCGCGAGCTCCTCGACCAGTCGCTCGAACGGCACGTCCTGGTTGGCGAAGGCGCCGAGGCCCGTCTCCCTGACCCGGCCGAGGACCTCACGGAAGGTGGGGTCACCCGACAGGTCGGTCCGCATCACCAGGGCGTTGACGAAGAAGCCGATCAACTCGTCCAGCGCCTCGTCGGTGCGCCCGGCCACGGCCGCGCCGATGGGGATGTCCGTGCCGCCGCCGAGACGGGAGAGCAGGACCGCGAGAGTGGCCTGGAGGACCATGAAGAGCGTCACGCCCTCGGCCCGCGCCAGCTCGACGAGCTTGGCATGGACCTCGGCCGGGACCTCCAGCGGGACGCTGTGGCCCACATAGCTCGGGGTCGCCGGGCGCGGCCGGTCGAAGGGCAGCTCCAGCTCCTCCGGGGCGCCGTTGAGGGACTCGCGCCAGTAGGCGATCTGACGGGAGAGCACGCTCTCCGGGTCCTCGTCGCTGCCGAGCAGCTCGCGCTGCCAGATCGCGTAGTCGCCGTACTGCACCGCCAGCTGCGTCCACTCGGGGCCGTGGCCGTCACGACGGGCGGCGTAGGCGGCGGACAGGTCGCGGGCCAGCGGACCCATCGACCAGCCGTCACCAGCGACGTGGTGCAGGACCAGCACCAGCACGTGCTCCTGTGGCTGGGCGGAGAGCAGCCGGGCGCGGACCGGGACGTCCGTGGCGAGATCGAAGACGTGGCCGGTCTCCTGCATGATCGCCTGGGGCAGGTCGGCCTCGGTGACGGTGGCGGTCTCCAGCTGCCAGTCCAGCTCGTCCATGGTGAGGATGTGCTGGTAGGCCTCGCCGTCGGCGACCGGGTAGACGGTGCGCAGCACCTCGTGACGCTCGATCACGTCGCGCAGGGCGGCGGCCAGCGCCTGCCGGTCCAGCTCCCCGGTGAGGCGCAGCGCGACCGGGATGTTGTAGGTCGCGCTCGGCCCCTCCAACTGGCCGATGAACCAGAGGCGGCGCTGGGCGAATGAGAGCGGCAGGCGCTCCGGCCGCTTCCTGGCGGTCAGCGGGGTCCGCGCCTGGTCGGCGCCGGTCAGGCGGGTGGCGAGGGCAGCGGGGGTGCGGGCCTCGAAGAGGGTCCGCAGCGAGAGCTCGACGTCCAGGACCGTGCGGATGCGGCTGACCAGACGGGTCGCGAGCAGCGAGTGACCGCCCAGCGCGAAGAAGTCGTCGTCCACGCCCACGTCCGGGAGCCCGAGCACGTCGGCGAAGGCTCCGCACAGCACCTCCTCGTGGAAGGTGGCCGGGCCGCGTCCGGCGCCCGTCTCGCCCGCGTACTGCGGGACGGGCAGGGCGCGGCGGTCGAGCTTGCCGTTGGTCGTCGTGGGGAAGCTGTCCAGGACCATCACCGCCGAGGGCACCATGTACTCCGGCAACCGCTCAGCAGCAAAGCCAAGGATCGCCTCGGACGACACACCGCCGTCCACGGCGGCCACGACGTAGGCGACCAGACGCCTGTCACCCGGCACGTCCTCCCGGGCCACCACGGCCGCCTGCACCACCCCCCGGTGAGCGGCGATCACAGCCTGGACCTCACCCGGCTCGATACGGAATCCGCGGATCTTCACCTGCTCATCCGTGCGGCCCAGGAAGACCAACCGACCATCCGCCGTCCACCGCGCCCGGTCACCCGTGCGATACATCCGCTCACCCGAAGCCGAGAACGGATTCGCCACGAAACGCTCGGCCGTCAAAGCAGAACGCATCACATAACCACGAGCCAACTGAACACCAGCAAGGTAGAGATCACCGCCGACCCCGGCCGGGACCGGACGCAGCCACTCATCGAGCACATAGGTACGCGTGTTGAACACCGGCGCACCGATCGGCACCAACCCACCAACCAGCCCCGGGCGGCACCGCCACCACGTCACATCCACCGACGCCTCGGTCGGCCCATACAGGTTGTGCAACTCCACAGCCGCACCCGCAAACACCTCATAGAACCGCTCCTGAACCTCCCCCGGCAACGCCTCACCGCTGCACACCACCACCCGCAACCCCGTGCACTCAGCAGCCAACGGCTCCGCAAGAAAGGCCTGCAGCATCGACGGCACGAAATGCGTGACCGTAACCCCCTCACGCTCAATGACATCGGCCAGATAGACAGGATCCATGTGACCCCCCGGACGGGCCACCACCAACGCCGCACCCTCCAGCAACGGCCAGAACAACTCCCACACCGACACATCGAACCCGAACGGCGTCTTCTGCAACACCCGGTCACCAGCCGCCAGCCCAAAGACCGCCTGCATCCACACCAGACGGTTCACAATCCCCGCATGCGGGACCGCAACCCCCTTCGGACGCCCCGTCGAACCCGACGTGAAGATCACATACGCCGGATGCTCCGGCAACAACACCCCACGCTCCGACTCCGACAACGGACCATCAGGTATCTGGTCCAGCGTCTCGCGCGGCCCCAGCTCATCGACAACCACCACCGGGACAGTGGCCGGGATACCGCTGCCCGCACCGACGCTGTCCGCCAGCACCAGGACGGGCGCCGCGTCCTCGATCAGCAACGCAACGCGCTCGGCAGGCAGCTCCGGATCGACCGGAACATACGCACCACCGGCCTTCACCACCGCGAGCAAGGCGACGACCATCTCGACACTGCGCTCCATCGAGACCGCGACCAGCGACTCAGGGCCGACACCCTGACCGGTCAGCAGGCGGGCGAGCCGGTTAGCGCGCGCGTCGAGGTCGGCGTAACTGAGCTCACTGCCCTCGAACACCAGCGCCACCGCGTCCGGAGTCCGCGCCACCCGCGCCTCGAACAGCGCCGGCAACGTCGTAGCCGGCACCACGGCAGCCGTATCGTTCCACTTCGCCAGGATCCGGTGACGCTCCGGCGCGTCCAGCACCGCCACGGTGTGGAGCGGCTGGTCGGCGCCGCCGCCCAGAGCCTGCTCCAGAGCAGCGACGAGGTTCTCCACGGCAGTGTGGAGAAGGGTGCAGACGGCGTACGGGTCGACCGGAGCCAAGGCGTCCACGACCAGGCCGAAGCGGTCACCCCAGTCGTTGACCGCGACGGCCAGCGGGTAGTTGGTCCGCTCCCGGGTGTAGATCACCTGGATGCCGTCGCTGACGGCACCGGACTCGCCGCCGCCCTGGCTGTAGCGGTAGTTGAAGAGCGAGGTGAACAACGGCTGGTCGGCCGGGACGCCGCTGGCCTGCTGAGCCAGGGTCAGCGGCGCGTGCTCGCGCTCCAGCAGGCGGGCCAGCTGACCGCGCATACCGGAGAGGGCGGCCAGGGCACCGCTGCCGTCCACGTCCACGCGCACCGGGAGGGTGTTGATGAACGGGCCGACGACACGGTCGGAACCGGCGCCGGCGTTCATACGGCCGAACAGAACCGTGCCGAACACGACGTCCGAACGACCGGAGACCGCGGCGAGGACGCGGGCCCAAGCGACGTGCAGGACAGTCGCCGCGCTCGCGCCCGACCGGCGCGAGACCTCGCGCAGCCGCGCGGCCAGCCCCTCCTCCATCGCCAGCGTGCCGCGCACCGAAGCGGTTCCGTCGCCGTGCACGTCGACCAGCCCGAAGGGAGCGGTTGGCTCGGTGACCTCGCCCAGCAGCTCTGCGAAGTACGCCTCGTGCTCGGCCTCGTCAGCGGCGTCACGCGTCTGCGCGACGAAGGTGCGGAAGGGGAGCGGCTCTGGCAGCTCGGCCGTACGGCCTTCCAAGATCGTGCGGACCTCGCTGAGCATCACGGCCACGGCCGTGTGGTCACGGACCAGCTGGTGGATACGGAGCAGGCCGAGCCAGCGCTGACCGCCGGGCAGCGCTGCCGCCGCGGCGTCCAGAAGCGGCGCGCGACCAATGTCCATCACCGCGCCCGCGGCAGCGACCAGGGCCGCCACCCAGTCCTCGGCGCCGGCGTCGAGCACCACCTCGTCCAGCCGCAGGGCCGCCTCGCGCCACACCACCTGCACGGGCTCGCGCAGCCCCTCCCACACCACACCGGTGCGATAGATGTCATGACGGTCGATCACCTGCTGGAGCGCACCGAAGAAGGCGTCCAGGCGCGCCCGCGACTCGAACTCCAGGACCACCGGGAGGACGTAGACATCGCGCTCGTAGTCGGAACCCATCAGGTGGTGGAAGAGGATGCCCTCCTGGAGCGGAGCCAGCGGATAGACATCCGCGACGTTGGCGGCGCCGCCGTCCACGCCGGCGGCGATCCGGTCGATCTCCGCCTGGTTGAGGTTCACCAGCGGGAGCATCTGCGGCGTGAGCGCCTCGGCCCCGGCGGCCGGGATCCTGTTCGCGGGCACCTCCGCCCGCTCCGGCACCACAACCGCCGCGAGGCTGGCGACGGTTGGGGTTTCGAAAAGCGCCCGCACCGAAATCGCCATGCCGCGGGCGCGGAGCCGCTCGACGAGCGAGACCGCGAGGAGGGAGTGGCCGCCGAGGG
>NZ_KQ948666.1:2411-2905 GCF_001514145.1 Streptomyces canus | reverse complement strand
CGAAGAAGTCGTCGTCCACCCCCACGGCGTCCAGGCCCAGGACCTCGGCGAAGGCGGCGCACAGGATCTCCTCCTGCGGAGTGGACGGCCCGCGGCCGGTGGCGGCGCCGGTGGTGTAGTCGGGGGCGGGCAGCGCCTTGCGGTCCAGCTTCCCGTTACCGGTCAACGGGATCTCGTCGAGGACCACGACCACCGCCGGAACCATGTGCTCCGGCAGCCGCCCGGCCACGAACTCGCGCACCCGCGCGCCCAACTGGACATCACTGTCGTCAGGATCGGCCGGGACGATATAGGCGACCAGGCGAACATCACCGGTCTCACGGCGGGCCAGCACCGCCGCCCGCGCAACCTCGGGATGGGCCTGAAGCGCGGCCTGGACCTCACCCGGCTCGATACGGAACCCACGCACCTTCACCTGCTCGTCCGCGCGACCGAGATAGACCAGACGCCCGTCACGAGTCCACCGAACCCGGTCACCCGTCCGATACATCCGC
>NZ_KQ948666.1:0-1839 GCF_001514145.1 Streptomyces canus | reverse complement strand
GGGTCAGACGCGTGGTGGCGACACCGATCGTCGTCTCCGTCGGACCATAGTGGTTGAACACCGAAGTCCCGTCGCCGGCCGCGGCGATCAACTCACTCACCCAGGCAGCCGGCGCCCCCTCACCACCCAGAACAAGAACACGACCGGGCAGCACCCGTTCCAGACCCCCGGCACCCAGAGCAGCCAGATGCGAGGGAACCACCTTCAGATAGTCGATACCGTGCACGGCAAGGTAGTCCGCGACCAGGTCCGGGTCGGTGACCGCGTCCGCGTCCAGCACATGCAGCACACCACCGGTGGCCAACGACGCGAACACCACCGTGTTACCCAGGTCCGTGGCCTGCGCCTGCAACAGCGCATACCGGCCACCCGGCTCACCGAACCCCACCCGCCCGGGCACCGACTCGACATAGTTCACCAGCGAACCATGCGTGACCGCGACACCCTTCGGCATCCCCGTCGAACCCGACGTATAGATCACATACGCCAGATGGGACGGCTCAACCCGGACCGACGGCGACTCACTGCTCTGAGCCGCGATCTGGGCGGAGACGAACACGTCGTCCAACGCAACGATCCGCACCCGCCCGGCCGGCATGTCACCCACGATGTCCTCAAACCCGAGAACCATCACCGCCCGCGAATCGGCCAGCATGAACCCGATCCGCTCCACCGGCTGCTGCGGATCCACCGGCAGATACCCCGCCCCCGCCTTCCACACCGCCAAGATCGCCGTGAGCATCTCCACCCCACGACCCAGGCACAACCCCACCACCGACTCCGGACCCACACCCTGCCCGACCAGATAGTTCGCCAGCCGGTTCGCCCGCGCGTCCAACTCCCCGTAAGAGACCTCGGCCCCACCGGACACGACCGCAACCACATCCGGCACCTCGGCGACACGCGCCTCGAACAACCCCGCCACCGAACCCGCCGACACCACACCAGCCGTCGCATTCCACCCCACGACGACCCGCTCACGCTCCACACCATCCAGCACATCCACCGCACTCAGAGCCAGCTGCGGACGAGCCGAGACGGCGTCCAGCACCAGCGCCCATCGCTGCGCCAGCAGACCCGCCGACTCAGCGTCGAACAGATCCGCAGCCGCCGTCACCGTCCCCAGCAGACCCGCCGGACGGCCATCGCCGTCGAAGTCCTCGCCGACCATCACATCCAGGTCGAACTTGGCCGCCGGGCGTCCGGTGTGTAGACGCTCGACCTCGAGGTCGGCGAGCTCCAGGGACGCCTCGCCGGTGTTGTGCATCGTGAGCACGATCTGGAAGAGCGGCTGGCGCGCGAGCGAGCGGCTGGGGGCCAGCTCCTCGACCAGGCGCTCGAACGGAACGTCCTGGTTCGCGAACGCGCCCAGACCCGCCTCGCGGACCCGGCCCAGCACCTCACGGAACGTCGGGTCACCCGACAGATCCGTCCGCACCACCAGCGTATTCACGAAGCAGCCGACCAACTCGTCCAGCGCCTCATCCGTACGACCCGCGATCGCCGAACCGATCGGAATGTCCGTCCCCGCACCGAGCCGGGACAGCAGGACCGCGAGCGCGGCCTGCAGCACCATGAACAGCGTCACGCCCTCGGCCTTCGCCAACTCCACCAGGCGCTCGTGGACCTCGGCCGGGATGTTCAGCGGAGCGTTGTGGCCACGGCGGCTCGCGACGGCCGGACGCGAACGGTCGAAAGGCAGCTCCAGCTCCTCCGGCGAGCCGGCCAGCCTTTCGCGCCAATAGGCGACCTGACGCGACATGAGACTGTCCGGGTCGGCGTCGTCGCCCAGCAACTCCCGCTGCCAGATCGCGTAGTCCGCATACTGCACCGGCAACG
>NZ_KQ948665.1:317377-400614 GCF_001514145.1 Streptomyces canus | reverse complement strand
GGCGGTTCCGACTTTATCAGAAGTTCTGAGTCGGAATTCCCGCCCCTGGAGGCTGGCTCCGGAGCACGAAGCTGCCGGGTTCCCCCTCGGGCGGAGCCGTAAACGTACTGGAGCGGGGCGCCTCGATGCAAATCGAGGCGCCCCGCTCCAGGTTCACTCGGGCGAGTGTCCGACGGTCCGTCAGACCTCCACCACCACAGGGAGGATCATCGGCCTGCGGCGATAGGTGTCGGAGACCCACTTGCCCAGGGTCCGCCGCACCAGCTGTTGCAGTTGGTGGGGTTCGACCACGCCGTCCTGCGCCGAGCGCTCCAGGACCTCGGTGATCCTCGGGATCACGTCGCTGAACGCCGAGTCGTCGATGCCGGAGCCGCGGGCCTGGATGTGCGGGCCGCCCGTGATCTTGCCGGTGGACGAATCCACCACCAGGAAGACCGAGATGATGCCCTCGTCCCCGAGGATCTTGCGGTCCTTGAGGGCCGGTTCGCCGACATCGCCGACCGAGAGGCCGTCGACGTAGACGTATCCCGCCTGGACCTTGCCCGCGATCTTCGCCTTGCCCTCTACGAGGTCGACGACCACACCGTCCTCGGCGATGACGATCCGGTCGTGCGGGACGCCGGTCAGGGCGCCCAACTCGGCGTTGGCGCGCAGGTGCCGCCATTCGCCGTGGACCGGCATCAGGTTCTTCGGCCGGCAGATGTTGTAGAAGTACAGGAGTTCGCCCGCGGACGCGTGGCCCGAGACATGCACCTTGGCGTTGCCCTTGTGGACGACGTTGGCGCCCCAGCGGGTCAGGCCGTTGATCACGCGGTAGACCGCGTTCTCGTTCCCGGGGATCAGCGAGGACGCGAGGATCACCGTGTCGCCGTTGACGATCCGGATCTGGTGGTCGCGGTTGGCCATGCGGGACAGGGCTGCCATCGGTTCGCCCTGGGAGCCCGTGCAGACCAGGACCACCTCGTGGTCCGGGAGGTCGTCGAGCGTCTTGACGTCGACCACCAGGCCCGGGGGGACCTTCAGATAGCCGAGGTCTCGCGCGATGCCCATGTTGCGGACCATCGAGCGGCCGACGAAGGCGACCCGGCGGCCGTACTCGTGGGCCGCGTCCAGGATCTGCTGGATGCGGTGGATGTGGCTGGCGAAGCTCGCCACGATGATCCGCTTGCGGGCGTTGCCGAAGACCTGCCGCAGGACGTTCGAGATGTCCTTCTCCGGTGGGACGAAGCCCGGGACCTCGGCGTTCGTGGAGTCGGAGAGAAGAAGGTCGATGCCCTCCTCGCTCAACCGCGCGAACGCGTGCAGGTCCGTGAGCCGGCCGTCCAGCGGGAGCTGGTCCATCTTGAAGTCGCCCGTGTGGACCACCATGCCGGCGGGCGTACGGATGGCGACCGCCAGGGCGTCGGGGATGGAGTGGTTGACCGCGACGAACTCGCAGTCGAAGGGGCCGATGCGCTCGCGGTGTCCCTCCGCCACCTCGAGGGTGTAGGGGCGGATGCGGTGCTCCTGGAGCTTGGCCTCGATGAGCGCGAGGGTCAGCTTGGAGCCGATCAGCGGGATGTCCGGCTTCTCGCGGAGGAGGAACGGGACGCCACCGATGTGGTCCTCGTGGCCATGCGTGAGGACGATGCCCTCGATGTCGTCGAGGCGGTCCCTGATGGACGAGAAGTCCGGCAGGATCAGGTCGATTCCGGGTTGCTCCTCCTCCGGGAAGAGCACCCCGCAGTCGACGATCAGCAGGCGGCCGCCGTACTCGAAGACCGTCATGTTTCGGCCGATCTCGCCGAGACCGCCGAGTGGGGTGACCCGCAGGGCGCCTTCGAGAAGCGGCGCGGGCGGGGCCAGTTCAGGATGCGGATGACTCAAAAGACTCTCCTCACCACACACGCCATGTACCGGTGGGGCACATGGCGTGCGTGACGTTCGTGCGTGTAGCAGTTGTCGTTGTGGTGCGGGCACCGGTGGCCCGCGTATTCAGTTGTTGAGTCCGGTTGCGCGCCGGGCGCGCGAAGTCTGGTGCTAGAGCTGTACCCCGCCGGCAGCAAGATCGATCTTGAGCTGCCCGATCTCGTCGGTGGAAAGCTCCACCATGGGGGCGCGCAGGGGCCCGGCGGGCAGGCCCTGGAGGGCGAGCGCCGCCTTGGTCGTCATCACGCCCTGGGTGCGGAACATGCCGGTGTACACGGGGAGCAGCTTCTGGTGGATCTCGGTGGCCTTCTGTACGTCGCCGGAGACGAACGCCTCGACCAGGGCGCGCAGGTCCGGGGTGACCACATGGCCGACGACCGAGACGAAGCCGACCGCGCCGACGGAGAGCAGCGGGAGGTTCAGCATGTCGTCGCCGGAGTACCAGGCGAGGCCGGAGCGGGCGATGGCCCAGCTGGCACGGCCGAGGTCGCCCTTGGCGTCCTTGTTGGCGACGATCCGCGGGTGCTCGGCGAGCCGGACCAGCGTTTCCGTGCTGATCGGGACGCCGCTGCGGCCCGGGATGTCGTAGAGCATCACGGGCAGCTCGGCGGCGTCGGCGACGGCCTTGAAGTGCCGGTACAGGCCCTCCTGCGGGGGCTTGTTGTAGTAGGGCGTCACGATCAGGAGGCCGTGCGCGCCCGCCTGCTCGGCGGCTCGCGCCAGCCCGATGCTGTGGTGGGTGTCGTTGGTGCCGACACCGGCGACGACGTGGGCGCGGTCGCCGACCGCCTCCAGTACGGCTCGTACCAGGTCCGATTTCTCCGCGTCACTGGTGGTGGGCGACTCGCCGGTGGTGCCGTTGATGATCAGGCCGTCGTTGCCTGCGTCCACCAGGTGGGTGGCGAGCCGCTGTGCGCCGTCGAGGTCGAGTGCGCCGTCCGCCGTGAAGGGCGTGACCATGGCGGTGAGGACCCGCCCGAAGGGGGTCTGCGGAGTGGAGGTCGGAGCCATGGGTAACACGCTACTCGTTGCTCAAGGTGGGGTCTGCCCTAGGGGGACGCGACAAGTGGTGACAAATGCGGAGCCCGGCACTGCCTGCTCGGGGGTTCAAGCAGTGCCGGGTCCGTTCGATCAGGCTAAGTGAACTTCTCTAAATGCCGCAATACGGACACTTCACCGGGAGGACCCGTACATCTGTGCTCAGCGGGGAAACAGCCGTCCGTTACGGCGCCACACGACCGTTCGCATTGAAGGCGGCGTAGGTGAGCGGCATGAGCTTCGCCCACTCCGCCTCCATCTTCTCGCCGACCATCTCGATCTCCCGCTGCGGGAAGGACGGCACCGTCGCCTGCTCGTGCTGGGTGCGCAGACCGAGGAAGTGCATGAGCGAGCGGGCGTTGCAGGTGGCGTACATCGAGGAGAACAGGCCGACGGGCAGGACCGAGCGGGCGACCTCGCGGGCGACGCCCTGCGCGAGCATCTCCTGATAGGCGCGGTACGCCTGGCGGTACGACTCCTCCATGGCGCTGCCGACGGACTCGTGCTGCTCGGGGGTGCCCTCGACGAAGACGTACTTGCCCGGGCGGCCCTGCTGGACGAGCTTGCGGTCGGGGCCGGGGACGTAGAAGACGGGCTGGAGCTCCCGGTAGCGGCCGGACTCCTCGTTGTACGACCAGCCCACGCGGTGCCGCATGAACTCGCGGAAGACGAGGATCGGGGCGTTGATGAAGAAGGTCATGGAGTTGTGCTCGAACGGGCTGCCGTGCCGGTCCCGCATGAGGTAGTTGATCAGGCCCTTGGAACGCTCCGGGTCCTTGCTCAGCTCTTCCAGGGACTGCTCTCCGACGGTCGACACCCTGGCGGCGAACAGCACGTCGGAGTCGGCCGCGCTGTGCTTGACCAGTTCGACGGTGACGTCCTTGCGCAGCTCGATCTTGAAATCGTCGTCGGGGGTGGGGCTCACGGTTCGGGGGGTCCTTCCCAGCTCGTCGTATGGCGACGCCACTCTACGACCCGCCAAACGGGACTTTCACTGTCGTGACCGAGTTAAGTCGGCGAAACCGGGCACCTTTTGCGGCAACCGCTCGTCTGTACAGACAGCAGCGATTCGTTCGATCCCCGAAGGGAGAAGTACCCCCATGCTGTTGCGTCGGCGCGAGCCCGTACCGTTCGCCTTTCTCGCCGAAGCCGACAGGTTCCGCAGCAATGTCACGCCTCCACCCCGCCAGAGGGCGTCCGCCGGTGAGGTGGCCGGACGCTGGTTGACGGGACTCACCATCGTCGCCGGACTCGTCGGATCCCTGGTCCTCGGGATGCCGGCGCTGTCACAGGATCAGGCACCCGCACAGAACCAGCAGTCGCAGGCCTCCCAGGGGCACTGACTCTCCCCCCCTGCCGGAATGGCCTGGGAGATACCCCCATGGCCCCCCTGAGGTGGCCGACAGGGTTACCGGCGGATAGCCTCACCGGGCACAGCCCACCGCATGGATCGAGTGAGGACCCGCCGTGCCCCTGCCCTTCCTGACGGCCGACCGCGCATTCGAGACGACGGACGACGTCGCGCTGCCGTTCGACAACCGTGACCACTGGCGCCGGCCCTACCGGCCCGGTCCGTGGCGGGTGGGCGTGGCCGCGATCCTGTTGCTGCTCGCCTCCTACGTGCTGTTCGCGGCGGTGATCATCGCGCTGACGGACTCACCGTCGGAGGCCGGTGTGGTGCTCGGCATCGCGGCGCTCGTCATCGTCGGCGCGCTGCGGCTGCTGCGCATGGGTGTGTGGGTCAGCGCTCGCGGGGTGCGCCGGGTGGGCTTCCTCTTCACTCGTACGGTGTCCTGGGACCAGGTGGTCGCCGTGCGGACGGCACAGCAGCCGGTGCGCTGGCTCGGGCTGCCGCGCACGGTCCAGGGGCAGGCCCTGACCCTCGTACGGCAGGGGCAGGCACCGCAGGACGTGTCGCCGCTGCTGACCACGCACAACGCGGACTTCCTCGCGCGCGGCCAGGCTTTCGAGCGGGCCGCGGACGCGGTGGAGGCCTGGGCCGCGGAGTACGGGCGGGCCTGAGCCCTATGGGGAGGCATGGCGAAGGGGGCCGGTCCGCACCAGGACCGGCCCCCTTCGCCATGCCGGGGCTTCAGAGCTGCTGGACGGGCCTGCCGTCGTGCAGGGCTATCGCGCGCTGCATCGCCTTGCGTGCCCGGGGCGTGTCGCGGGCGTCGTGGTAGGCGACGGCGAGGCGGAACCAGCTGCGCCAGTCGTCGGGAGCCGCCTCCGTCTCGGCCTTGCGCTTGGTGAAGACCTCGTCGGCCGAGTCACGGTCGATCCGGCCGCCGGGCGTGCGCTGCAACTCGTCGACGGGCAGGCCGCCCTCGGCGTCGAGCTCCGCGGCGAGAGCGTTGGCCCTGCGGACGAACTGGGTGTTCTTCCACAGGAACCACACGCCGATCACCGGGAGGATCAGCACCGCGACGCCGAAGGTGACGGTGACGAGGGTGCCGGACTGGATCAGCATGACGCCGCGGCTGCCGACCAGGACGAAGTAGAAGACCAGGACGGCGGCCGTGAGGGCGTAGGACAGCTTGGCGCGCATCAGCCCAGGTCCAGGAAGTTCTCCAGGCCGAAGGTCAGGCCCGGGGTCATGACCACTCGGCGGGCGCCGAGCAGGATGCCCGGCATGAAGCTGCTGTGGTGGAGGGAGTCGTGGCGGACCGTCAGGGTCTCGCCCTCCCCGCCGAGCAGGACCTCCTGATGGGCGAGCAGACCGCGCAGGCGGACGGCGTGGACGGGGATCCCGTCGACGTCCGCGCCGCGCGCCCCGTCCAGGGCCGTCTCCGTGGCGTCCGGCGCCGGGGCCGTGCCCGCCGCGCGCCGGGCCTCGGCGATGAGCTGGGCCGTGCGCGTGGCGGTGCCGGACGGGGCGTCGACCTTCTTGGGGTGGTGGAGCTCGACGACCTCGACGGACTCGAAGTAGGGCGCGGCGATCTGCGCGAACTTCATCGTCAGGACGGCCCCGATGGAGAAGTTGGGCGCGATGAGGACGCCCGTCTGCGGGGAGGCGTCCAGCCAGCCCTTCAGCTGTGCGAGGCGCTCGTCGGTCCAGCCCGTCGTACCGACGACGGCGTGGATGCCGTGGCCGACGCAGTACTCGAGGTTGTCCATCACTGAGGCCGGCGTGGTCAGTTCGACGGCGACCTGCGCGCCGGTCTCGGCCAGGGTCTCCAGCTTGTCGCCCCGGCCGAGGGCGGCCACCAGCTCCATGTCCTCGGCGGCCTCGACGGCCTTGACCGCCTCGGCGCCGATCCGGCCCTTGGCTCCGAGGACCGCCACGCGCAGCTTGCTCATCTTCTTGCTTCCTTAACCGATGCAACCGGGGTGGATTAGGCGACGGCCTCGTGCAGTCGGGCCGCCTGCTTGTCCTTCAGCGGGCCGATGACCGACAGCGACGGACGCCGTCCCAGGATCTCGCGGGCGACCGCACGCACATCGTCCGGGGTGACCGACGCTATCCGGGCCAGCATGTCGTCGACGGACATCTGCTCGCCCCAGCACAGCTCGCTCTTGCCGATGCGGTTCATCAGGGCGCCGGTGTCCTCCAGGCCCAGGACCGTGGAGCCCCTCAGCTGGCCGATGGCGCGGCCGATCTCGTCGTCCGAGAGGCCGTGTTCGGCGACCTGGTCGAGTTCGTCGCGGCAGATCTTCAGCACGTCGTGGACCTGCGAGGGCCGGCAGCCGGCGTACACGCCGAACAGGCCGCAGTCGGCGAAGCCGGAGGTGTACGAGTAGACGCTGTACGCCAGTCCGCGCTTCTCCCTGACCTCCTGGAAGAGGCGCGAGGACATACCGCCGCCAAGGGCGGTGTTGAGCACGCCGAGGGCCCAGCGGCGCTCGTCCGTGCGGGGCAGGCCGGGCATACCGAGGACGACGTGGGCCTGCTCGGTCTTGCGGCCGATGAGCTCGACGCGGCCCGCGGTGCGCAGGACGCGCCTGCCGTCGCGCGGGGCGATGGGCATGGCGTCGGGGCTCTTCAGGGCGCCGGCCTTCTCGAAGGCGGCGCGGACCTGTCGTACGACCTTGTTGTGGTCGACGTTGCCGGCGGCCGCGACGACGAGATGGGTCGGGTCGTAGTGCTTCTTGTAGAAGCGGCGGATGCGGTCGGCGGTGAGGGCGTTGACGGTGTCGACCGTGCCGAGGACCGGGCGGCCGAGGGGGTTGTCGCCGAACATGGTGTGCGCGAAGAGGTCGTGCACACAGTCGCCCGGGTCGTCCTCGGTCATGGCGATCTCTTCGAGGATCGCGCCGCGTTCGACGTTGACGTCCTCTTCGAGGATGAGCGAGCCCGTCAGCATGTCGCAGACGACGTCTATGGCCAGCGGCAGGTCGGCGTCGAGCACGCGCGCGTAGTAGCACGTGTACTCCTTCGCCGTGAAGGCGTTCATCTCGCCGCCGACCGCGTCGAGGGCGGAGGAGATGTCCAGGGCGCTGCGCTTCGAGGTGCCTTTGAAGAGCAGGTGCTCCAGGTAGTGGGTGGCGCCGTTCAGAGCGGGCGTCTCGTCGCGGGAGCCCACGTGCGCCCAGATGCCGAAGGTCGCCGAGCGGACCGACGGCAGGGTTTCGGTGACGATGCGCAGGCCGCCGGGGAGGGTGGTCTTGCGGACGACACCGATGCCGTTGGTGCCCTTGATCAGGGTTTGGGTACGGGCGACGGCCCGCGCCTCCGAGGAGGTGCGGGCCGTCGCCGTGGAGCTACTCGACGTCACTGGTCGGTGTCGTCCTTCTTCTCATCGTCGCCTTCGCCCTCGATCACGGGGATCAGGGAGAGCTTGCCGCGGGAGTCGATCTCGGCGATCTCGACCTGGACCTTGGCGCCCACACCGAGCACGTCCTCGACGTTCTCCACGCGCTTGCCGCCGGCGAGCTTGCGGATCTGCGAGATGTGCAGCAGCCCGTCCTTGCCCGGGAGCAGCGAGACGAACGCACCGAAGGTGGTCGTCTTGACGACCGTGCCCAGGTAGCGCTCGCCGACCTCCGGCATCGTCGGGTTGGCGATGCTGTTGATCGTGGTGCGGGCCGCCTCGGCGGAGGGACCGTCGACCGCACCGATGTAGATGGTGCCGTCGTCCTCGATCGTGATGTCGGCGCCGGTGTCCTCCTGGATCTGGTTGATCATCTTGCCCTTGGGGCCGATGACCTCGCCGATCTTGTCCACGGGGATCTTGACGGTGATGATCCGCGGGGCGTTGGGGGACATCTCGTCCGGCGTGTCGATCGCTTCCATCATCACGTCGAGGATGTGGAGGCGGGCGTCACGGGCCTGCTTGAGAGCGGCGGCCAGGACGGAGGCGGGGATGCCGTCCAGCTTGGTGTCGAGCTGGAGGGCGGTGACGAACTCCTTGGTGCCGGCGACCTTGAAGTCCATGTCGCCGAAGGCGTCCTCCGCACCGAGGATGTCGGTGAGGGTGACGTAGTGCGTCTCGCCCTCGATCTCCTGGGAGATCAGGCCCATGGCGATACCGGCGACGGGGGCCTTCAGCGGCACACCGGCGTTCAGCAGCGACATGGTGGAGGCGCAGACCGAGCCCATGGACGTCGAGCCGTTGGAGCTCAGCGCCTCGGAGACCTGGCGGATCGCGTAGGGGAACTCCTCGCGGGTCGGCAGGACCGGGACCAGGGCGCGCTCGGCGAGGGCGCCGTGGCCGATCTCGCGACGCTTCGGGGAGCCGACGCGGCCGGTCTCGCCGGTGGAGTACGGCGGGAAGTTGTAGTTGTGCATGTAGCGCTTGCGGGTCACCGGGGAGAGGGTGTCCAGCTGCTGCTCCATGCGGAGCATGTTGAGGGTGGTGACGCCCAGGATCTGGGTCTCGCCACGCTCGAACACCGCGGAGCCGTGCACGCGCGGGATGGCCTCGACCTCGGCGGCGAGCGTACGGATGTCCGTGACGCCACGGCCGTCGATGCGCTTCTTCTCCTTGATCACGCGCTCGCGGACGAGCTGCTTGGTCAGGGAGCGGTACGCGGCGGAGATCTCCTTCTCGCGGCCCTCGAACTCCGGCAGGAGCTTCTCGGCGGCGAGCGCCTTGACGCGGTCCAGCTCGGCCTCGCGCTCCTGCTTGCCCGCGATGGTCAGCGCGGAGGCGAGCTCCGGGCGGACGGCGGCGGAGAGCGCCTCCAGGATGTCGTCCTGGTAGTCGAGGAAGATCGGGAACTCGCCGGTGGGCTTGGCTGCCTTCGACGCGAGGTCGGCCTGGGCCTTGCAGAGCACCTTGATGAAGGGCTTCGCGGCTTCCAGACCGGCGGCGACGACCTCCTCGGTCGGAGCCTCGGCGCCACCCTTGACCAGCTGGATGGTCTTCTCGGTGGCCTCGGCCTCGACCATCATGATCGCGACGTCGCCGTCCTCCAGGGTGCGGCCCGCGACGACCATGTCGAAGACGGCGTCCTCGAGCTCGGTGTGCGTCGGGAACGCGACCCACTGGCCGTTGATCAGCGCGACGCGGACGCCGCCGATCGGGCCGGAGAAGGGCAGACCGGCCAGCTGCGTGGACGCGGAGGCGGCGTTGATCGCCACGACGTCGTACAGGTGGTCGGGGTTGAGCGCCATGATCGTGGCGACGACCTGGATCTCGTTGCGCAGGCCCTTCTTGAAGGACGGGCGCAGCGGGCGGTCGATCAGGCGGCAGGTGAGGATGGCGTCCTCGGAGGGGCGGCCCTCACGGCGGAAGAAGCTGCCGGGGATCTTGCCGGCGGCGTACATCCGCTCCTCGACGTCCACCGTCAGGGGGAAGAAGTCGAGCTGGTCCTTGGGGTTCTTGGAGGCGGTGGTGGCCGACAGCACCATGGTGTCGTCGTCCAGGTACGCCACGGCGGAGCCGGCGGCCTGCTTGGCCAGGCGGCCCGTCTCGAAGCGGATGGTGCGGGTGCCGAAGGAGCCGTTGTCGATGACGGCCTCGGCGTAGTGGGTCTCGTTCTCCACTAGCGTTTTCTCCGTTACTTTTCGTCTGCGTTACGTCTTTTGTCCCGATCCGCCCGTGTGGCGGGGGGACGTGAGCGGAGAAGCGCTCCATCTGGTGCGGGCCGGTCTTCGATCGAAGCACCCGGGTTCGCAAGGCCCGGGGGCCACTACCGAGGACCGGCGGCGGCGAGGTGCACTTCTCCTCGTGGTACTGCGTTGTGCTACCACACTACAAAGTGGGTGTGACACTGCGCACGTTTCCGTACGTACGGCGAGCACGTACGGCAAAGGGAGCGGTCCCCGATCGTTTCGGGAACCGCTCCCTTCACGGCGTCCTACTTGGCGCCCGCCGCACCGCGGCGGATGCCGAGGCGGTCGACCAGCGCACGGAAGCGCTGGATGTCCTTCTTCGCCAGGTACTGGAGAAGGCGGCGGCGCTGACCGACGAGGATGAGCAGACCACGACGGGAGTGGTGGTCGTGCTTGTGGGTCTTGAGGTGCTCGGTCAGGTCCGAGATACGGCGCGAGAGCATCGCGACCTGGACCTCGGGGGAGCCGGTGTCGCCCTCCTTGGTACCGAACTCGGTGATGATCTGCTTCTTCGTAGCGGCGTCGAGCGACACGCGTACTCCTCGTAGTCTCTTGGGTAGCCACCGAGTGCCCCTGGTCCACTTCTCAGGGGAGCTTCCGTAACTCGGGAGGCGGGGATCCGCTGGGCGCGGCCTCCAGAGCGGTGAGCTCCGGGGGTGCGTACACAAACGGCCGTCAGCCAGCGTATCAGCCCTGCGGCAGTGCCCCGGCCCACGCCTGCGTCGTAGACATGCCGCGGCGACTGCCACCCGCGTGGGTGACAGCCGCCGTGAGGTGTGCGGGGCTCAGCTGGTCATGCCGCGGGCCGCCGCGTACAGGTCGAGGACCGCGAGGCACAGCGGGACGAGGGAGAGGAGCACCGCGCCCTCGCTCAGGTCGAGCATCCGGCCCCAGAAGGGGGTCACGCCCTTGCGCGGCACGATCAGGGCGATGGCCACCAGGAGCGTGGCGCCCAGGGCCACCGCGGCGGACAGCCAGACGGTGCGGATGTCCAGCGGGGCGCTGTTGTGGTCGTAGATGAGGTCCTTGATGATGTCGGCCGGCGGGTTCAGGGCGAGGCCGAGGACCAGCAGGCTGACGGTGATGATGCCCGAGATCATCAGGGTCACCACCTGGGACGTGTACAGGAAGAGCCGGGCCCGCATCAGCATGGCGAGGCCGGCCGCCAGTGACAGCAGCTGGGCCCAGCCGCTGCTGGAGAAGCCGAGCACCACACCCGCGGAGGCGACGCCGGTGACCGCGGAGCCGCCGACGAGGCCGAGCAGCAGCTCGTGGCCGCGGCGGGCCTGGTCGGTGATGAGCTGGTAGTCGACCGGCTCCTGCTCCTGCTGGTCGTCGGCGCGACCGCGCTTGGCGATCTGGTCGGGCGAGCGGAAGCCGATGGGCAGCCGGGAGAAGCGGGCGGACCAGCCGGGCAGGAAGCCGATGACGGCGACCATGACCACGGCGGTGACGGCGGCGGACTCGCGCGGCTCGGCCTCGGAGACGATCGCGGCGAAGGTGGCGAGGACGCCGATGCCGGCGCCGAACGCGGCGGCGATGAAGGGCGCGTCCTTCTGGGGCAGCATCAGGACGAGCAGCACCGCGGCGACGAGGACGGCGGCGAAGCCGACGAGGAGGTTCAGCCGGCCGGGGCCCTCGCCCGCGTCGAGGGCCATGATGCCGGAGCCGCCGACCATCAGGTGCGGCAGTGAGGCGAGGCCGAGGGCGACGGCGGCGTGATGGTCGTCGTAGACGCGGGCGCGGACGGAGGCGAGCGCGACGAGGACGACACCGGTGGCTCCGGCGATGACGCCCGGCAGTCCGTGCATGTCGTGGCGCAGCGGCTCCGAGAACCACAGGGCCAGCGCCATCATCGTCAGCAGCAGCGCGCCGGCGGTCAGGCCGACGACGCGCATCATGCCGTCGTTCCAGCTGCGCCGGTCGGCCTCGACGACGGCGGCCACGGCGTCGACGACGTCGTCGAAGACGGCGGGCGGCAGGGAGTCCGCGAAGGGCCGCAGGAGCAGCAATTCGCCATCGCGTATCTGCTGTTCGGAGAGCGAGCGGCCGTCGTCGAGGACGGAGCCGTCCCTGCGTACGAGGTTGTACCCGGTGGGCGCGGCCTCTTCGGGTGTCTGGCCCGACAGCCGCAGGATCTCCGGGTAGACGTCAGAGAGCGGCACGTCCTCGGGAAGTGCCACATCGATCCGGCTGTTCGGTGCCGCCACCGTGACCCGGCAGAATCCGGTTGCTGAAACCGTACTCACCTGACGGTTCCCCCTAGTCCAGTACTCGGTGATTCGTCGCGGTTTGCCAGGGCGATTCCCGCTCCGCGCTTCGTTTGGAGCGTCACCCTACCGTCCTCTTGCGGCTTCTCCCCATCCCCTCCCGGCTCAAGGGGCCCGCAGAACAGTAGGATCAACGCCCGGCTCATGTGTTGGCAAAGCCCCATGAGTTGACGAACATACGGGGGCCGTCACGACGGGGGCGGTTCGACATTGCGATTGCGTGAAGGACTGGTGGATCGGTGAGCGTCGTCATCGTCAAGCGCCCGCCGCGGGTACTCCCGCCGGAGGTGCCGAGTGAGGAGGTCAAGCTCGAGTCACCTCCCGAACTCCCTCGTACCGAGGACGACAGCCTCCTGATGAACCTGCTGCCCATGCTGGGCATGGGTTCGTCGGCGGCGTTCTTCTTCATGCCCGGCGCCCAGGGCTTCATGAAGATCATGGGCGGCCTCATGATGGTGTCCACGGTCGCCATGCTGGTCGCCCAGATCGTGCGGGCCCGGAAGGGACCCTCCGGTCAGATGGCCGAGGCCCGGCGCGACTACCTCAAGTACCTGGCGCAGAAGCGCCGTGAGGTGCGGCGCACGGTGCACAAGCAGCGTGACGCCCAGTACTACCTGCACCCGGCGCCGGAGCAGCTGTGGGCGCTGGTCGCCGAGGGGTCGCGGCTGTGGGAGCGGCGGGCCATGGACCCGGACTTCGTCCAGGTCCGGATCGGCCTGGGCCCGCAGCAGTTGGCGACGCCGCTGGTCGCGCCCGACACCGCGCCGGTGGACGAGCTGGAGCCGCTGACCGCGCACGCGATGCAGCAGTTCATCGCGAGCTACGGCACGCTCGGTGAACTGCCGCTGGCCATCGGGCTGCGCTCCTTCTACCACGTGACGATCTCCGGGGACGCGGAGACGGTCTACGGCCAGACCCGGTCGGTGGTCGGTCAACTGGCCTCGCTGCACTCGCCCGAGGACGTGGTGATCGCGGTCGTGGCCTCGCCGGGTGCGGCGGTGGACTGGGAGTGGACCAAGTGGCTGCCGCACATGCAGCACAAGGAGTCAGACGGCGCCGGCAGCCGCCGTCTGCTCTGCTACGACCTCGGCGAGCTCGAGGAGATGATCGCCCACCAGCTGGAGGGCCGCCCCCGCTGGAGCCGGGACGGCTCGCCGGTGCTCGACCAGCCGCACGTGGTCGTCGTACTGGACGGCGGCGGTGTCCCCGCCGACTCGGTCCTCGCCTCGGCGGAGGGCCTGCAGGGCGTGACCATCGTCGAGGTGGTGCCCGGCGAACTCGACGAGGCGCGTGGCTCGCTGTCGGTGCGGGTGTGGCCCGACGCCATGGAGCTGGAGGCGGGCACGGGTGTCTTCACCGGTGTCCCCGACGTGCTGTCGCAGGCACAGGCGGAGTCGCTGGGCCGTCAGTTGGCGCCGCTGCGGCTCGGTGCCGCCGATGCGGACGAACCGCTGCTGGCGAACCTGGACTTCACCGACCTCATGCAGATCGGTGACGCGGCGAGCGTGGACGTCTCGCGCACCTGGCGGCCGCGCACCCTGCACGAGCGGCTGCGCGTGCCGATCGGTCTCGGCGAGAGCGGCGAACCGGTCATGCTGGACCTCAAGGAGGCCTCGCAGGAGGGCATGGGCCCGCACGGCCTGTGCGTCGGCGCCACCGGTTCCGGAAAGTCGGAGCTGCTGCGCACCCTGGTCCTCGGTCTCGCGGTGACGCACTCGTCCGAGACGCTCAACTTCGTCCTCGCGGACTTCAAGGGTGGTGCCACCTTCACCGGCATGGGCAACATGCCGCACGTCTCCGCGGTCATCACCAACCTGGCCGACGAGCTCACGCTCGTGGACCGGATGCGTGACTCCATCACCGGTGAGCTGACCCGCCGTCAGGAACTCCTGCGGCAGGCCGGCAACTACGCCAACATCACCGACTACGAGAAGGCGCGCGCCGCCGGTGCCGCGCTCGACCCGCTGCCCTCGCTCGTCCTGATCATCGACGAGTTCAGCGAACTGCTCGCCGCCAAGCCCGACTTCATCGAGATGTTCATCCAGATCGGCCGTATCGGCCGTTCACTGGGTGTGCACATGCTGCTCGCCTCGCAGCGCCTCGAGGAGGGCAAGCTGCGCGGCCTGGACACCTTCCTGTCGTACCGCATCGGTCTGCGCACCTTCTCCGCGGCCGAGTCCCGTACGGCGATCGGTGTGCCCGACGCCTACCACCTGCCGAACGTCCCCGGTGCGGGCATCCTCAAGTACGACACCGAGACGATGGTGCAGTTCAAGGCCGCCTACGTGTCGGGTACCTACCGGCCGAACGGGCCGACGGTGCAGGGCGGCGGCCGGATCGACCGCTCCCCCGTGCTGTTCACCGCCGCTCCGGTACCGGTGCGGATCCTCGCCGACCCCGAGCCGGAGACCCGGAGCAACCAGGTCGACGACGCGCTCGCCGACACCGTCCTCGACGTCATCGTCAGCCGCCTGGACGGTCAGGGCCCGCCCGCCCACCAGGTGTGGCTGCCGCCGCTGGACGAGCCGTTCAGCCTCGACCAGGTGCTGCCGGCCCTCAACATCAGCGCGGAGCGCGGTCTGCACGCCGAGGGCTACCACGCCCAGAGCAAGCTGGCCGTCCCGGTCGGCCTGGTCGACAAGCCCTTCGAGCAGCGCCGTGACGTGATGTACGCGGACCTGTCGGGTTCCGCCGGTCACGCGCTGATCGTGGGCGGCCCGCAGTCCGGCAAGTCGACGCTCGTGCGCACGATGATCACGTCGTTCGCGCTCACCCACACTCCGGCCGAAGTGCAGTTCTACGCCCTCGACTTCGGCGGCGGCGGCATGCTCGCGCTGGAGAACCTGGCCCACATGGGCGGCGCGGCCTCCCGTCTGGACCAGGAGAAGGTCCGCCGTACGGTCGCGGAGGTGCACGGCATCCTGAACGCCCGTGAGGAGTTCTTCCGCTCCAAGAGCATCGACTCCATGGGCACCTTCCGAAACCGCCGGGCGCAGGGTCACTACCCCGACCAGCAGTGGGGCGACGTCTTCCTCATCATCGACGGCTGGGCGACGTTCAAGAACGACTACGAGATGCTCGACCCGGTCATCGCGGACATCGCCACCCGTGGTCTCGGCTTCGGTATCCACCTGGTCATCACCGCGACCCGCTACACCGAGATGCGGCCCGCGCTGCGCGACCAGATCCTCAGCCGCCTCGAACTGCGGCTCGGTGACGCGATGGAGTCGGAGTTCGACCGCAAGCGGGCCGAGAACGTGCCGATGGGCAAGCCCGGCCGCGGTCTGTCCCCGGACAAGCTGGACTACCTCGCCGCCACGCCCCGGATCGACGGGTCGACCGCGGTGGAGGACCTCGCCGACGGCATGGCGAACCTCGTCCAGAGCGTCAACAACGCCTGGCAGGGCCCGGCGGCACCGAAGGTGCGGATGCTGCCGACGATGCTGCACGCGTCCGAGCTGCCCGGCGGCGGCGACTTCGGCAGCCGCGGTATCGCGGTCGGTGTCGACGAGCTCACCCTCTCGCCGGTCTTCGTGGACTTCGAGACCGACCCGCTGTTCGTCATCTACGGCGAGAGCGAGTCCGGCAAGTCCTCGCTGCTGCGGTTCATCGCCAAGCAGGTCTCGGAGCGGTACGCGACCAACAAGGCGCTGTTCGTGGTCTCGGACTTCCGGCGCGCGCTGCTCGGCCAGGTGCCCGAGAGCCACATGTACAAGTACTGCGCCTCGGGTCCGCAGCTCCAGGAGGTCATGGAGTCGCTGGCCGGCTCGATGAGCCGCCGTATGCCGGGCCCGGACGTGACGCCGGACCAGCTGCGCAACCGCTCCTGGTACAACGAGCCCGACGCGTTCATCTTCATCGACGACTACGACCTCGTCGCCACGTCGATGGGCAACCCGATGTCGGTGCTCCTGGAGTACCTGCCGTTCGCGCGTGACCTGGGTCTGCGCATCATCCTGGCCCGCTCCACGTCCGGCGCCTCACGCTCCTCCTTCGAGCCGGTCCTCACCCGGATCAAGGAGCTCGGCGCGCAGGGCATCGTGCTGTCCGGTGACCCGTCGGAGGGCCCGGTGTTCAACAACATCAAGGCCGCCCCGATGCCTCCGGGCCGTGGCCAGTTCATCTCGCGCCGGACGAGCGGCCAGCTCGTCCAGACGGGATACCTGCCGGAGAGCTGAGCCTGTGCGGGTGGAGGGGCGGCCGTGTCTGCGGGCCGCCCCTCCTTCTTTTCCTGGAGACCGAGTACCTCGCGGTCCGCACGCCGACGTCGACGGCCGTCGGCGCTCGCGCGGTGCCGGCACGGCGTCAGCGTCGAGGCGCGGGAGCGGGCCAAGGCGGTGGGGGCGAGGGGCGGTTGAGGGGCTGAGCGGTCGCGCATACGGCGGTGGCGGCGCCCGGGGAAGGCGCCGCCACTGCCGTATGCGTGCTGCCTGTCAGAGCCGGGTGTCCAGGAGCTTGCGCAAGGGTGGCGAGAGCTCGTGCACGGGTGCTCCCGCGGCCTGGGCGCTGGTCAGCTCGTCGAGGTAACGGAGGGCCTCGCCGGACAGCTCCTTCTGGCGTCTGCCGAGGCGGTGTCCGGCCACCCAGGTCCAGATACCGAGGGCGATGAGCAGTACGGCCGCGTACGCCGCGGGCAGGTCCTTGACCACGGCGTAGCCCACGCCGACGGCTCCCGCGACGACGAGGATCCCGCCCGCCTCGTCGTGCCAGCCTCCGTGGTCGGCGATCCGCTCGTACTCCTCGACCGCGGCCGGCTTGGGCGGCGGGGCCACCGGGGTGGCTTGTACGCCGGTGGCCGGACCCCCGGCCGGCGCGGCGTACGACGGCAGCGGGGCCACGTCCAGTGCCGCGCCGCCTCGGCCGGTCAGCCACGCGGGCACGTAGGTCACGGGCGCGCCGTGCGCCAGCGCCGCCGCGAGGACGTGGCGGTACCCCTCCAGAAAGGGGTGGCGGAGCTTGCGCCTGCCCTGGAGGTTGACCATGACGAAAGCGGCGAGCGCCAGGCCCAGTACGGCGGCCGGTGGCGCCACGGCGACCACCATGTCGTCCGGCTTGCGGGACGCCGCCCACACCAGCCAGACGATCCCGACGGCGGTCGCCAGGGAGCCGGCCCAGACGAGCCCTCCGCGCGCGACCCGGCGCAGGGAGGCCTCGTGTTCGGCGAGGGTCCGTCCGACCGTCTCGTCGTCGAAGTAGTCGTAGCCGTACGTGCTGCCGAAGTCCCGTACGGCGGCGGCGAGTCGGGGGTCCGCGGACAGCGCGTGGGCGCCGATCGGCAGAAGGTGGCCGGTGTTCTCGTTCATGCCGGAACCGCCTCCGCTATCCGAACACGGAGTCGCCCGGCCCGCGCACCGTGCGGGTGCACGGGGCGACGACCTCGACGACGAGCCGCTGCCGGCCGTGGAGCAACGTGACGTTGACACGGTGGCCTGAGCCGCTGTCCGCGGCCAGGGACACGCTCTCCCCCGGTGTCCCCGCCAGCTTGAGCCAGCCCTGACTCTGGAACGTCGCGTCCAACCGGTCGACAGCGGCGGTGAGCTGCTCCTCCGGGACGCCGTCGATCTGCCAGCGATGGCGGGCCGTGCACACCGTCGTCAGACCCTTGGACCAGCAGTCGGCGCAGGTCACCGAGGACACCGCGTTGCCCTCGTCCATCCTGCCCCGCACGCCGAGGCCGTCCAGGACCCGGCTGGAGAAGGAGTAGAGCTCCTGCACCATGGCCGGATCGGGCGTCACGTCCGGGACCGGCTGGGCCTGGGAGAGAGCGGCCTCCATCTCGGCCTGCTCCTCCGTCGCCCAGTCCAGGGTCCGGACGATCGTCGCGAAGAGCTCCGAGTAGAAGTCCCAGTCCTCCATGCAGGGCGTGGAGAGCTCGAACGCCAGCAGGTCCGCGTCGTTGGGCAGCGGGATGTAGACCTGGATCTGTCCGCGCGGCACCTCCAGGGGCTCGCCGGTGGGAGAGGCCTCGGCGGCGAGAGTGAAGGGGGCCTGGCCGATGCGTACGACGGCCCGGGCGTCGCCCTTGCCGGAGGGCAGGGTGCTGATCCGGACGTCGTCGTCGGGATAGGCCCGCTGCAGGCCGGTGAGGGCCTCCGAGAGCACGTCCTCGGCGGTGATGTCGTGCAGCGGCATGCGGTAGACGGCGACGGTGGCGGTGCTGGGGCGGCCGTCGAAGTCCAGGTTGCAGAAGCCCGCGTACACCGCTCCGGCGTCCCGCAGGTCGTCGAGGATGCCGGCGTAGGTGACGAACATGCGCAGCCGGTCCTCGTCCGTGCCGCCCGGCAGGACCTCCTGGACCGTCGCGTAGAGCTGCTCGCCCGCCTCGTCGACGTCGTCCGTCCCGAGGGGGAGTTCGTGGAAGAACGGCGGGACCACCCATCCCACGTGGAGCCCTGGCTTCTCCGCCTCCGTGGCCGGGGCGGCGGTGGTGAGTTCGGTCATGATGCTCAGGCCGCCAGGGTCTGGTGGAACTTGTCACCCGAAGCGGGCCACGGCATCGTCGTGACCTCGGGGGTGGGCCGGGGCTGACCGGTGGCCGGGGCCGGCTGGGTCGAGACCGCGGGCTGGCTGCTGCCGCCGTCGTCCCCGCCGGAGAGCAGGTGGCCGAGGCCGAAGCCGGTGGAGAAACCCTTGACGCCGCCGGTGATGAGCGACGGGTCGACGGCCTTGCCGAACTTGCCGAGGCCCCAGTTGATGACCTTCGTGCTCATGGGGTTCTTGATCTGGTTCATCATGGTCCTGGCGCCGGAGGCGATCGCCCCGGCTTCCCGCGCTCCGGTGAAGAGCGCCTTGCCTCCGGAGAACAGCGCCTTGCCCGCGCCACCGACACCGGGGATCACACCGAGCGCGTCGAGGCCGACCTTCCACATCGGGGCGCCGCCCATCCAGTGTCCGGCCATCGCCGCGCCGGCGAACGCCACCGAACCCGCGCCCAGGATGGCCGAGGCGACCTGACCGCCGACCGGAATGACGTTGACGACGATGGCGGCGGCGGCGAGCGCGGCGGAGATCGTGGAGAACAGGTCCGCGTTGTCGATCAGGAAGTTCTTGAAGCCGTCCCAGGCGCCCTTCAGACCGTCCGTGATCTTGTCCCAGACGCTGATGTCCGGCGGCCGGTTGTTCGCGGCCTCGCGGATGGCCTTCTCGGCCTTTCCGGCCTGTTCCTCCCAGTACTTGCGCAGCGCCTCGCCGTTCTCGATGAGGAGCTTGAGGTCGGTGGCGGCGTCCTGGGCGGCTCGCGAGGCGGAGTCGGCCTCCTCCGAGAGGGCCTTGGCCTGCTGCTCGGTGAGCTGCTGGAACTGAGCGCCCTCGATCTTGACGTTGACCTTGTCGACGTCGGCGTTCTTCTGGTCGAGCCGCTTACGGGCCTCGACCGCGCGCTCCTCGAGGTTCTTGGCCTGGCGCTGCATGGTCTCGAGTTCGTCGTGCCAGCCCTTGAGCGCCCTGGAGCAGGCGTTCATCGATTCATGGCCCTGCTGAAGGTACTTGGGCAGTTCGCCGACCTTCTCCTGGAACTTCTTGGCGGCCTCGCCGTCCCAGATCCCGTCCGTCTTGCCGATGCCCACCAGCATCTCGCGCATCTCGTCGAGCTCGTCGCCGACCGTCTTCACGTCGTACGCCAGTGACTCGATCGTGTGCAGGTCGCCCTTGGCCGGATTGAACGTCAGTCCGGGCCAGTTGGGGTCGTCGAACATTCCCATCGTCTTCTCCCCGTTGCGTGCGTATGCGTGTGCGTGTGCGAGTAGTCGGAGCGGTGGTGCGGGCTACTTCTGACTGAAGCCCTTCTGCAAATCCTGGTCGGTCGACTGGTACGCCTCGAGCGTCTTCTGCAGTCCCTCGTGCAGCTGCTTGGCGCCGTCGGCGATCCGCTTGATGCCGTCGCCCCAGTCGTCCTGGAAGTCGTCGCAGGCGTTGTCGAGACCGTCCGTGCCCAGGCCCTTGGGACCGACCTTGTTCAGCCGCTCCTGGGCGCCACGCATGCGGTCGTCCACCTGGTCGAGCCTGTTGATCAGGGTCTTCATACGATCGACATCGATCTGGAAATCCGCCATCGCCGTGTGCCTCCCCGTAGCGTGATCAGTGATCGCCGGTCAGACTATCGGAGCGGCAACTTCGGGCCTACCTGACGGTGTTCGCTGTCGCCAACTTGTGGCATGCGCATGCTAGGCGCGGTCCCACACGTGCAGGACGGCCTGCGCGTATGCCAGCCGGTGGTCCAGCCGGGAGGACGCGAGACGGTACTTACGGCCCGTCTGGTACTCGATGGCGGTTTCCGGCCCATCTGACGGGCGCCACCGCGTCCACGTCGGGGGCTCCATCTCCCAGGCGGCTTCCTTCTTCGCCTCGTCCTTCTCACCGAGGAGCAGCCAGATCGCTCCCTGAGCGGCCATGACCGCCCAGCACACGAAGTACAGGGGGGAGATCAGCACGAACACCGTCCACGCCTTGCGCGTCCCGACCTCGGCGGCCAGCGGTTCGCCGCCCTGAGCGGGCTGCACGCTCCAGTGCACGCGGCGCGGCCAGGGCAGGGTCCGCCCGCCGCGCCGGGTGATCCGGCCGATCGGGGCGCCGTCACCGCCGTAGACCTCGTAGACGCCCTCGCCGACGGACCGCACCGAGCTGAGCGGTTCGCCGTTCGGGCCGCTCACGGTGAACGGCGGCCGCGCCTGGCGCCCGCCCTTGGGGGCGTCCTGGGGGACGTGGACGTACGCGAGCGGTTCGCCGTTCGTGCCGGGGCCGGCCTGCCGGATGGTGACGGTCTGCTCCCCCGGCTTGACCTTGTCGTACTTGTGCAGCCGCTTGTTGGGGACCGCGATGACGGTCTCCGCCGGAGCGTGGGCCTGCCCGTACGGGTCCGGGGTCTGCGGTGGGTACTGCGGCTGCCCCGGTTGCTGGGCCTGCGAGGCCCATTCCTGGCTGCTGTGGTTCATGGCCGCCCAACTGTCGATGAGGTTGACGATGACGATCGACAGACTCTCAAAGGTGGGTCGGTGATGTCGCGGGGCGGTCGGTGTCAACCGGTCCTGGGACGACTCGTCCACAGAACGTCCACGAGATTTCCTCGTTGGCTTTCAGACCCGGGTCGGGGCGCCGGGGCCCCAGATCTACCCGCGAGCGTTGAAGCGTGCCTGCCACAGGTCGCGGAGCAGCGCGATCTCCGCCATGTGGTGGATGAGTTCCAGGCTGGACCCCCACAGCACGGAGATGTACGGCTCGTCGGGAGCGGAGCCGTACGGGTACTGGGAGAAGCCGATCGTGTCGAGCTGTTCCTCGGTGACCCGGCCGACGGCTTCGCGCCAGCGGTCGAGCAGGGACCAGAAGCGTTCCTGGGCCAGGGCCGCGGAGGGGGTGAAGTCGACCAACTGGTGCGGATCCGTGCGGCGTTCGCCGAAGGTCCACTCCCACTCGCCCGCGAAACAGGAGTGCAGATGCCCCAGTCGCCAGGCGATGGTCGTGACCGCCGTGATGTCGGGTACCACCGGGCCGGTGTGGGCGAGGACCTCCTCGACCCGTTCGACGCTCACGCTCCAGTCCTCGGCGATCTTGGCGACGCTCATGCCGTCGGCGGCCTGGCGGGCGACCTCGGCGTACTCGCCCGAGGGGATGTCCGGGGCACCCTTGTCGAGGACCCACTCGCCGGGACCGTACGCCCGGGGCGTCACCGCCTCGCTCCGGCGCCGGATCGACCAGCAGTCGGGGACCGGCTCCCAGAGGTACTCCTCGTCGCCGAGCCCTTCGAGCCGAATCTGCGCCCGCTCCCTGACGCAGTCGAACTGGTCAAGCAGTACGCCCAGTCGGTCGGTCCGTACGCGTCCCGTCTCCATGCCCCGCTCCCCTCACGGTCCCGTCCGGGCGGAGGCTAGCCGCCCGCCCGCGGGAGGCGCGACGGATTTACGTGCCCCCGGGTTCCGTTCGGAAAGGTATGCGCCAACTGAGCCTCGGATCAGGTCATGTGACGCCGGGTGAACTTGTTCTCATGATCCGATCAAAGTTACGTTTCCCCAACTAACTTTCGAACGGGGGTCCTTGTGGGTGTAGTCCTGCCGAGCGAGCTGGATGCGGCCCTGGACCTGATAGGCATCAGCTGGCCCAACGTCGACGAGGACGACTACCGCGACATGGCCCAGGCCATGCGGGAGTTCGCCGACGACATCGAGGACGGCGCCGCGGACGCGCACCAGGCGATCACCGATCTGATCGGCGGCAACGAGGGCCTCGCGATCCAGGCGCTGGAGAAGCACTGGGACCTCGTCAAGGGCAAGCATCTGACCAACCTGTCCGAAGCGGGCCGAGTGGCGGCGACCGCGCTGGACGCGGTCGCCGTGCTGATCGAGGGCGCGAAGATCGCGGCGATCGCCCAACTCGGCATCCTCGCCGCGGAGATCGTGGCCGCCATCGCGGCCGCCCCGGTCACTCTGGGCCTGTCGACGCTGGGCGGTATCGCGGGTACGCAGGCCACCCGGATCGCGGTGAAACGCATCTTCCAGGAGGTGTGCGAGGAGATCGCCTCACGGATCATCGAGGTCGCCACCGGTCCGATATTCCAGGCTCTCGGCGCGATGGCGGGTGACCTGGTCCTGCAACTGGGCGGCAACGCCCTGGGGACGCAGAACGGTGTCGACCTCGGCCAGACCGCGAAAGCGGGCCGGGAGGGCCTTGACGACGGCGTCGACAGCCTCAAGTCGGGTGGCGGCATGCAGCTGGCCAGCGCGGGCGGGGGCGCGGGCGGTTCGATGCAGCTGGCCGGAGCGGGCGGGGACGGCGGGTCGAGCAGCGGCGGCGGTGGCGGTGGCGGTGGCGGTGGCGGTCAGTTCAGCATGGACCTGGAGTCCTACGACCGCGCGGGCAACGGGCTCAAGAGCGCGGGCGGCAAGATCCGCGACGGGGCCGGCAGCAAGCTGACCCGCGCGAAGTCCTCGCACGGCCGCGCCCGGGGCAAGGATCCGCTCACCAATCTCCTCGACCCCATGGTCGACGAGCTCATGGAGGGGATCGGAAAGGGCGTCAAGCGCTCCGCGGCCCACCTCGACGAGAGCATGACCAGCGGCCTGAGCAAGATGGCCAAGCGTCACAAGAACAACGACGACGAGACCGCCCTGTCCCTCAGGCAGCTCCAGAAGAGCAATGACGGCAAGACGCCCATGTACCTCATGGGCGACGACGGGACGCTCAGGCGGCTGCGGACGGACGGCGGGACCGACAAGCTGAACCAGGAGGACCGCGACCGCATCGGCCTGAAGCTCGACGGCGACAATGCCGGACGACCGCTGCCGGGCGAACCGAACCTCAAACTCCAGGGCAAGGAGAGGCCGCGTCCTCTCAGCAATTCGACACAGGTGGAACTCGGGAGCACGCCGCTGTCCCAGGCCGTCCAACTGGCCCGCCACTCGGACAAGAGTTACGGCAATCACAAGCAGGTGAACGGGCAGGACAAGTTCGAGAGCAACAACTACGCCGCGGCCCGCTTCAACAGCAACAAACAGGACGACGGCGACTTCATCCTGGTCGCGCGCAGTTCGGGATTCCGTCACTCCGAGCGCATGATCGGCTTCCCGGTTCTACGGGACGGAGCGGGCGGCCGTATGACCGAGCTGTACACGGAACGAGCCCCCTGTTCGTCCGCACCGAACTGCAGCGCGTGGATGCGGGAAAGACTTTCACACGTCGACGTCACCCACAGCATCGATTACGGAAACACAAAGGAATCCAGAGCGCAGGGCAATGCGGAAATGATGGATTATCTGGACCGCCTCAAGGCGAACCGGAACAAATAGCGTACGTGCTAACATCGGGCACTCCTCTCATTCGCAAGGCAGGCAGGTCACTGGATGACACCCCCCATCGACCGGGAAACCCTGGAGTCCGAGTTCGGCCCGGAAGAGCTCACCACGTATTCGGCGGCGGTGGTGGCGAACATCCAGCACGAACCGAGCGCGCGCTTCCTTCGTGACGTCGGCATTCCGGCCCGCCCGAATCCCTGGTTCGACCTGGTGGACGGGACTCCGGAGCAGGTGAGGGCGCTCGGCGGCTGCTACGACGACCTCCGCGAGCGGTGGACCAACCTGCCCGAGGGGGCCGAGGGCTGGCTTCTCCTCGGAATGGTCCCGTACGACGACATCGCTCTGGACGGGGTCACCGGGACCGTTTACTGCCTCCCCGGTGACGAGTCCGAGATCTATACGTTGAACAAGGATCTCAATTCCTTCGCCCATTTCCTGTACCTGCTGGAGAAAGAGCGTCCCCATTACGACTTCGAGTCGGAACAGGAGTCGCTCGACCCAGAGGGAGCGGCGGCCCGCCTCACCGAGCAGATGCGGGAAATCGACCCGGCCGCTCTTGAGGTGCCCAATTCCCGCTGGCACGACATCCTGGAGTATGTCGCCGAACCCGAGGCGAGGTAATGGCGATGAATGACAGCGATATTCGGCGCATCGGAGAGATCACCCTCCCTCTGGCCGTCGGACCGTACTTCGCGACGGCCGAGTCCGACCCGGTCCCGCTTCAGGAGTTCGCCCAGTCCGTCGGCCGTACGGTAGTGCTGGACGAGTGTCGGCAGTGGGCGCGGCTCGGGTCCGACCGCGGGTTCGAGCTCTGCGCCGACCACGAGGGTGTCGTCCGTGCCGTACTCCTCGACTGGGCCGAGGAGTCGAGGTTCGTGAACGCGACTCCCGAGGCGTTCGCCCAGTCGCTCGGCGCGCTCGACCAGTCCCTCGCCGCGATCCTCGGCACCGATGTGCCGCAGGAGGCGTCCGCCGCGTACGCGGAGCTGGAGCAGCGGCTGCGGGCCCTCGATTCCCGGGCGTTCGAGGGCCGCGAGCACTGGTGGCCTCTCGTCCTCGACGACATCCGGGACACCGCGAGCGCGGAGTGGTTCACCGCCTTCGAGATCGTGAACGACCGGGGTGAGAAGCAGATCGTCACGCAGGCCGGCGACATCGCTGTCCACCCGGAGGAGCGGTTGTGGGCCCGGCTGCGGGCCGCGGGCGTCGAGCCCGAGCAAGTGCTGAGGATCCACACCGAGTTGGAGGCCTGCTTCATGCCGGGGCACTACTGCTCGTTGTGGCTCGGGCAGGTCTTCCCCGAGGCACAGCTGACCCACAACTTCCCCTACGGGGAGATGGCGGAGTCCCGTGCGGAGGGCATCCGGCAGCTGCGCGAGGCGGCCGCCCGGCAGCCTCAGTAGAGCGAAGACGGATGCAGGACGAGGGGATGCAGCACGCCATGACCGTCGGTGCCATCACTTGGGACATCACCTCCTGGCCGCCGATCGACGAGGAGACACGGCCCTTCGGGCAGCGTTTGCTCGACTGGGGGGCCGACGGAAACGGGGCCGGGCCCCGGCTGTGCCTGGTGCGGGGCGCCGAGGGCAGCGGCAAGAGCCGTCTGCTCGCCTGGTTCCTGGCCGGGACGATCGACCGGCCGGGGATCACCGTCCATGCCACCGTCCCGTCGGAGGGGCTCACAGCCGAGAGCTTCGCCTGGGAGTTGGGGCGGCAGCTCGGCTACGGTCCGCTGTCCCCGGTCCGGCTGCTGGACCAAGTGGCCCTGGACGGGCGGCCTTTGCTGCTCCTCGTACCCGATCTGCACCGGGCCGGGGCGGGACCCGCGGATCTGCCGACGGGGGCGCCCGAGGCCCTGGTCGCCGAGGTGCTGGAGCCGTTGCTGACACTCCCCCATGTGCGTGCGGCCGTTGAGGTGGGCGAATCAGGGCTGCTGACCGCCGACCGCGCAGAGGTCGTCGACCTGGGCGACAGCGCCGGGGCGCCGCGTGCGGGCGAGGCCCCGTACCCGGAACTCCTCGCGGCGGTCCCGCACACCTCCGACGACCGGCCGGACTGGTCCCAGGCGCCCGACGCGGTCCGCCGCCACATCCTCGACGCGGCGCTGCGCGCTGACGACGAAGGGGCCGCCGTACGCGACCTGTTGACCGACCCCGGCTTCCTCGTCCACGGATCTGCCGCCGCGCTGACCGCCGCTCTCGCCGACGCACGCATCCCCGTTCCCGGGCGGCTGCGCGAGGTGTGGAGGCGTGCCGCACCCGAACTGACGGCGTATCACACCGACAGCGCCGAGCGGGCCGCCCTGCTGCACACCGCCGCCGTGGGCACGGACCCGGCGCTGACCGAGTACCTTCAGCCCCTCGCCGAGCGCCATTGGTGGACCGCGGTGTGGGCCCGGCCCGGCCTCGCGGCGATCGCGCTCGCCCTGGTGCCGGGCGAGGAGCGACGGGTTCTGGCGGCCGACGCCACGGGGCGGCCGCGGATCTACGACCTGGTCAGCGGTGCGTCGGCCGGGGCTGTCGGCGGGGGTGCCGGTTCCCCGTCATCCTTCGTACGACCGCGCTCCGTCGCCCCGCGCGACGCCCGCTCGGTGCTGATGTTCGACCGGTCCGACGCGCTGCTGCCGCTCGTGCCCGAGGACGACCCGACCGCCGCGATCGTGCTCGGGCACATCGCCGAGCACCATGGTTCGGCTGCCCTCGCCGAGGAGGAGTCCCAGGTCAGCGCGCTCGGCAGCGGTGGCCCGCAGAGGCCGTACGCCGTCGTCGGCGACCGGAGCGGCGCGGTTCACGTGTGGTCCCTGAGCGAATATCAGGATACTCCGCGCTCCTGCCACGTCCACGAACAGCCGGTCACCGCCGCCGCCTGCGTCGGCACCGCCGACGGACTGACCCTCACCTTCAGTGCCGCGTCGGACGGCTCGGTGCGGCTGTGGGAGACGGCCTCCGCGGAGCCGATGCCCGTCCCGGTACAGCAACGTCGGTATCTGGTCACCGCCCTTGCCGCGGCCGACACCCCGGTCGGTCCGGTGCTCGCCGTGGCCTGGAGCGACGGTGAGCTGCACCTGTGGCACGTGCTCTCCGGCGAGGTGCGCGTCCTGCCCCTGCTGCGGCCGTGCGATGCCCTCTCGCTCACCCCCGGGGGCCTGCTCCTCATCGGGGATCCCGAGGGTCTGTACGCGGTACAGCTGCGTCTGGACGCGCTCCGGGAGCTGTGAGACGCCCTATCCGAAGGGGCTCGCGGCGACGGGGGCACTCTTCGGGACCGGGCCCGGCGTCGGGGCCGTGAAGGAGATCCCGGCGGCCACCAGCGTGGCCAGTTCCAGGAACTCCTCCTCCGCCTCGAAGATCTCGGTGGACAGGGACACCACCACCGCCTGCGGGATCCGCGGAAACGCGAGGTGGAACGTGGCGGTGCGGACGGCCGAGGTGCTCTCGCCCTCGACGCCGAACAGCGTTCCGGGGACTGTGACGGCCTGATCCGCCACCACGACGGCGGCGAGCCCCGACGGCAGTTCGACGACCGCCTTGTGGCTGTCCGGCTGGTCCGGGTGGGCGCGCAGCGCGCTGTGCGGGTAGAGGTGAGGGTCGCCCGCGGGGCGGTCGGTCACGGAGATCTGGCAGATCCCCGTGAGGAGCAGGTCGTCGTCCGTGCGCAGGACGAAGGAACTGAAGTGGACCAGTCCGTCCTCGACCAGTCGGCCCAGTGCGGCCTCGAAGCCGAGGGCGCTCGCGACCAGTTGGCCGGTCGTCGCGTCGGGGCACAGCTCGGCCAGCGCGGTGTAGTGGGCCTCCATGCGCACTTCGGGATCGGCCCAGAGATCCACCGGCCGGAAGCCCTCCGGCAGGGTGTACCAGAGGGGCAGGGGCCGGCCACTGTCGGCGGTGGCCATCACAGGGCCCTGGCCACGGCGAAGATCTTCTGGAGGGGTTCGACGGCGAGCCCGCCCGCCATGACGCCGTCGCCCGCGACGGTGGCGTTCGTGGCGGGGGTCGCCCACGCGTCGGTGTAGTGGGGGTCGAGGGTGATGGCCGTGGGCAGGGCGAGGGCTCCCGTCGTCACCGCTTGTGTCACGTCCGCGGCCATCGCGCCGGCGGCCTGCGAGGAGCCGAGCTTCGCGGCGGCCCACTCGACGGGCCTGGCGACGAGCGGGTTGGAGGGGTCCGCCGCCTTCGCCGCCCAGTTGAAGGCCTCACCGCCGCTCTTCACGGCCTGCGAGACGGTGGCCCCGGTGCGGGCCAGCGTCTCGGCTCCCCGGGCCGCCTCGAACGCGGTCCTGCCTCCCTCGATGGCTGCCTTCGTACCGTCGATGGCGGGACCCACGCCCGGGACGGCACCGAGCAGGTCGCCGCCGAGCGTGGCCCACTCGCTCAGGTTCTTCGACGTCGGCGGCCACATGTCCTTGCCGCTCCGGACGTACTGGTAGGTGTGCTGGGCCGCCGCGGCGAGGCTGAGGCCGATGGCGAGGGGCGCGAGGACGGGGCAGAAGATCGCGGCGATGCCGACGACCGTTGCCGCTACGGTCAGCAGATCGCCGCCGTGCTCGTTCCACCAGTCCTTGAACTTCTCCCAGGCCCCGCCCTCGGGGGCGTAGTCGCTGGCGTGCCTGCGGATCGCGTCGGCGTACTCCTGGGCCCGGTCGCCGTGCTGGGTCTCCAGCTTCCTGGCGTCGTCGATCAGGTCCTGGAGCCGGTTGCGGGCGCTGTTCAGCGTCCTGCCCGCGCTGTCGAGCCGTTCGTTGGCACCGTTCAACCGGGCCTGGGCGTCGTCCAGTTGCGCCTTGTCGGTGAACATCCGGCCGGCCAGTCGCAGATCCGGGTCGGACCGGGCGCTCTCGTAGTCCCGCTCCGCCTGGTCGGCCTTCCTGCGCGCCTCCTCGGCGTCCGCCTCGTAGTGGCCGGCCCTGACTTTCAGATCGTGCAGGGTGTCGCTCCACCTGGCTATCTCGCCACCCGCGGCTTGGAGGGAGTCATGGGCGCGCTGGAGGTAGTCGGGGAGGTCCGTCACCTTCTGGGTGAACGCCTTGGCCGCCTCCCCCGACCACCAGGTGCTCTCCTTGGAGAGGGAGTCCAGCAACTGGTGCGTGGTCTGCAGGGTTTCGGCGGTGTGCAGCAGACTGTCGGAGAGGTCGGTCGCCAGGTGGGGGTGGCCGGGGGTGGGGTTCCAGCCGAGGCCGCTCCAGTCGTCGCTCACTGCGCCACCCCTGGGGTGTGGGCTCCGGTGTGCGCGAACGCGCCCTGGATCTCCTGCTCGGTCTGCTCGTACGCCTTGATGATGGCGGGCAGGGCCTCGTTGAGGACCTTGATCCGTTCCCGCGTCTTGCCGAGCCCGAACTCCCAGCTCTCCTGGAAGTCCTCGCATGCCTTGTCGAGCACGCGCTTGCCCAGGTCCTTCGGCCCGGTGTCCTTCATCCGGCGCATCGCCTCGTCGAGTTGTGACTCGCTGTCCTCGAGCTTTTTCTTCAGCCTGCGCAGTTCATCGAGACTGACCTTGAAATCGGCCATGTTCCTTCCCCCGTATTCCGTCCGAGACCTTGTGCTTCAGTCGGAGACCCGTGCGTCAGTCCTGCGCTTCAGTCGGAGACACGGCGCAGGAAAAGCCACATTCCCTTGGTGCCGTGGGTCTGCCGGGTGAATCCCTCTTCGGCGGCGAGGGCTTCGGCCTGCCCGACCGAGATCCCCGGATAGCGGGCCGGATTGACGCGGATGTGCCCGCGGACGTTCGGGGCGCCGTTCCGGATCTCCCCGCGCAGTTCCTCGCGCAGTTGCTCGGCCGGGACCTTCCTGCGCTTGCGGCGCGACGACCATGCGATCAGGAGGTTCACGAGCACCAGCGCGGCGATGCCGGCACCGATGGCCCCGAGGGCAACCGGGCTGACGGCGCCGCCGGGCGGGGCCGCGAGCAGAACACCGGCCATGGGCATCGAGGGGGAACCTCCGGGTGACAACAGCAGAGGGCCCGCACCTTAGCGACTCTTTTCGTTCGCACGTCTGCCCATGGAGGGACGACCCGGCACATCACGGCGCCCGCCGCGCCGCCGCATAAGCGCTGGTCCACGCCTTGACTTCACGCATTCATCACATGCGTTCACCGGGCCACCCCGCGAGTCCCACCTCACCGACACTGGCCCTTTCCGCGTGGATCACCATCTTTTTCCGCCCGGATGAGCAAGGGATGGGGGCGGCATCGACCAGAACCGGCGTACTTGTAGGGTGACATGAGCATTACGGGGGAGCTGTTGATCACTTGAGCGTCATGTTCCATTTCTCTGCGGGCTCCCCCACGTCATCGAGACTCATGGGGGACCGGGTTCATGTCGTACCCTCCGCCGCCCGGAGGGCCGGGCGGCACGTATCCACAGGGGCAGGGAGGGTGGGCCCCACAGCAGCCGCAGCAGCCGCAGCAGCCGCAGCCGGGTGGCGTGCCCTACCCGCCCCAGGCCGCGCCAGGTCACTACGGCTATCCGCCGCAACCGCCCGCCACGGCTCAGGGCTGGCCCGCGCCGCCCCACATGCCGTACCCGCAACCGCAGCCTCCCGGTGGATCCGGCGGTGACCGGGGCGGGAGCGGCCTGAAGAAGGCCGTCATCGGTGTGGTCGTCCTGGCCGTGCTCGCCGTTCTCGGCATCGGCGGGCTCGCCGCGTACCAGGCCTTCGGCGGCGGCGCGTTGCCCACCGCGGCGGGCAACGCGCAGGGCGAGCAGCTGCTGAGCGCCAAGGACATCCAGGAGCTGCTCGACGGCCGTAGTCAGGCGTTGAGGAGCGGCGAGGAGGACACGTATCTCGCCCCCTTCACCGGCGAGGCCAAGGACACGCAGAAGAGTCTCTTCGAGAATCTGCGCAAGATCCCCTTCGCGCAGGCCGAGTACGCCATCCTCAACACGACGGGCACGAGCACCGACGAGTACGGCGACGGGGCCTCGGTCGCCCTCGACGTCGCCTTCGTCCACAAGATCCAGGACGTGGACGTCCGGCCGGTGTCCGAGTGGTACCGGTGGATCATCAAGCGGGAGTCGAAGGACGCCGAGCCGCGGATCACCAAGGTGGGCCCCGCGCCCGGCGCCTTCGGTGCCAAGAGCTATGTGTTCTACCCGGCTCCCTGGGACCTCTACGACGACATGCACGTCGTCAAGAAGGCCCACACGCTGACGATCTCGGACAAGAAACACGCCGCCGACACGGACCGCTACGCGCCGTACATCGAGAAGGCGGCGAAGGACGACATCGAGCTGTGGAGGGCGAACGGCCCCGAGGACACCGAGACGCCCACGGGTTTCGTGACGGTTCTCGAACCCGACCGCAAGACCTACTCCTCCCTGTACGGCTCGCAGTCCGTCGACTGGGAGGCCGGGCAGAGCGTGGCGATGCCCACCTTCGACGCCGGGTTCGGCGGTGACGAGAAGGACCTGGAATACGGCGGTGCCCGGGTCAAGATGGACATGTCCGGGAACCGCTTCACCAACGCGACGTACTGGCCGAAGCTCGTCCAGGAGATCTCCCACCACGAGTTCGCGCACGCCGTCGTACAGCCGCTGGAGGCCGCCTCCGGCGGGTTCGCCGCCGAGTCCCGCACCCGCTGGTGGGTCGTCGAGGGTTTCGCCGACTATGTGGCGTTCCGCTTCGACAGTGAGCTCGGCGCGTGGACCATCCGCAACGACGTCACCGGCAAGGAGTTCAGCGGCACGCTGCCCGAGGATCCCGGGGCCGGGGACGAGGTCTCCACGAACTACACGGTCAGTTACCTGGCCATCCGGTTCATGGCCGAGAAGAACGGCGAGGCCGCGGCTCTTCGGTTCGTCACCGACCAGTACCGCCACCCCGGTCAGCTCGACCAGCAGCTGCGCGAGGCCACGGGCATGGGGGAGAGCGAGTTCCAGGCCGCCTGGGCGGGTTACGTGAGGAGCAACAGCTGATGAGTACAGACGGCAGTCAGGGCTCCGCCGGCCCGTACGGGCAGCAGCCTCCGCCCGTCCCCCCGCCGGGTTACGGGTACCCGCGGCAACCCCCGGCACCGCCGCAGGGTCCGCCACCGCAGGGTCCGCCACCGCAGCCGTACGGCTATGGGTACGGCGGACCGCAGCAGGCGCCCCCGCCGGGGTACGGGGTCCCGCAGGGTTACGGCCATCCGCAGCAACCGGGGCCGCAGGGTTACGGCCATCCCCAGCAACCCGGGCAGCAGGGCTACGGGTTCCCGCCCCAGCCCCCGCAGCCGTACGGGTATCCCGGGCCCGGCGGCCCCGTCGGCCCGGCCCAGCCCGGGAACGCGCGGAAGAAGCCGGTCGGGATGATCGTGCTGCTCGTCATGGCCGTGCTCGTGCTGAGCGGGGCCGGTTTCGGGGCCTGGTACATGCTCGTCGGCTCGGCGAGCAACAACGTGCTGTGGAGCGTGGCCTCCAAGCAGCAGGGCGAGGACGTCGACGCGGCCCTCGGGGCGAAGACGCGGGGCACCTGGTTCACCGACAGGGCGGTGGTCCAGACCCTGCCCAACGGCGTGAAGGCGTACGACCTCGACAGCGGCAAGCAGCTGTGGGCGACGGCACTCCCCGGCGACAGCAGCGAGGCGTGCGTCGCGCCCGAGAACTCCTCCGGCGACATCGGCATCGTCGCGTACGGCGAAGGGAGGGCCTGCGACCACCTCGTGGCCTATGACCTCGGCACCGGAAAGCAACTCTGGGACAAGGATCTCAAGCCGGGTGGCACCACGTCGAAGGACGAGGTGTCGGTGGCCCGGGCCGGCGATGTGGTCGTCGTCAACGCCGCGAAGGTGACGCTGGCGCTGAAGGCGACCGACGGCACCACGGCCTGGGACCCGAAGAAGTTCGCGACACAGGACTGCGGCGCCGGCGAGTTCACCGGCGGCAAGGCACTGATCCGGGTGCGCGGCTGCCAGATCAGCGACTTCGACGACCCCGACTGGGGCCAGAACTGGGACGAGGTCTCGCTGGTCGACCCGGCCACCGGACAGGCGCGTTGGACCTACCACCACAAGGTGCCCAAGGACAGCTTCGGCGAGATCGAGGGCCGCGACGTCGTCTCGACCTCTCCCGTCGTCCTCATCCGGCACGGCGACGACGGGGAGGTGCTCTTCTCCCTCGACGACGAGACGGGCAAGGTGCGCAGCCAGTTCTCCCCCGCCGTACCGTCCGAGTACGTCAGGACCGACGACTCGCTGGGCGGCCCCTGGTCGGAGGCGGGCGCTTTGGGCGACACCTTCGTCATCGATGTGACCGGCGAGAAGAGCAAGGAGCTGCTGGCCGCCTACGACCTGGACAGCGGCAAGCAGCTGTGGAAGACCGACGCGGTCGAGTTCAGGTCGTTCTATCCGCTGCCCGCGGCCGGAGGTGACCGGATCCTCGCGTACAAGACCACAAACGACAACGACAAGGGCCCCGAGCTGGTGGAGTTCGATGCGAAGGACGGTTCGACGAAGACCGTCGTCGAGTACCCGGAGGACGTCCACAAGGGCATGTCGATATGGGCCCGGCCCTACTGGCACGAGGGCCGACTCTATGTGTCCGAGCCGAACCCTTCCGCCGTCTACGGGGAGACGCCGTACACCCTGGTGGCCCTCCCCACCACGGACTGACCGAGGGGCTGTGGTCCCCAGAAGGCTCCCGTCGCCCGCGTACCGGCGACGGGAGCCTTCTGTCCCGATCGGTACCGCGCGGCGGGCCTCGTCGGCCCGGAACAGTCCCGGCTGCCGGTGGGGTGCGGGTCGTAGATCCAGTACCGGGAAGCGAGTTGGGCCAGTAGCGGGACGGGGACGACGCAATCGGCGGCCGTGGCGAGGGCTTCCGGGCGGGGTCCGGGCGCCTCCGCCGACCCTTCACACGCGTCCCTACCGCCGAACCCGCCGCCATCGCAGCCACAGGGCGGCTACCACCCGCATCTGCAGCCCGCTCAGCCGCAGCAGCAGCCGGGGTTCGGCCCGTCGTCCGTCCCCGGGCATCCGCCGACACACCCTGCACCTGCGTTCAAGCCGCCGCAGTCCCTCGGGCAGCGCCTGGCCATCGGCGGCGGCCCGGTCGGCGCGATCGTTCTCGGCCAGGGCGCGGCAACAACGGTGCCGGGAGCGGCGGAGCCGTCATCGCCGCGCTCGGCGCCTTCCTCGGCTACGTCAACGCCGTCCCGCTGGTCTTCGCCGTGGAGGAAACACCGAAGGCCGCGTTCGACCTGCCTTGCGGGGAGACTGGCTCAGCCCGGCTTGGCCTGGTGCTCGCGGCGGCTGCGGCGTGTGGCCTCTGCTTTGTGGTCAGCAAGAGGCACCGGCAGGCGTGACGGCTTCGGCCATCGGTTGAAGGCCTGGGTGTACTTCGATCGTTCCGGGAGTCACGCAGTGGGCTGCGACGACGCCGCGTCCCCGTTGCGGTCGCAGTCACCGATGCGCCCCATCGCCTGCACCGTGAAGCCGACTGCAGTGGCCAGGACACCCGCCAGGGCGGTCCACCACCGCCAAGCCCCACCGTCCGGGACGAGCAGCAGGGTGGCCAGGCAGCCGAACGCCACCGCGAATCCGACGACTCCCGGTACGGATGCCGTCACGAGCCAGCCCGCTCCGAGGTCGAGCATCCGGACCCGGCGTTCGGGGTCAGGGCGCGCGGGTTCAGTGAGCCCTTCCGCTGCGATCCGCTCGACTGCCTGGATCGGGATCATGCCCGGCAACTGCCAGCCGTCGTCACCCACCAGCTCGGCGAGCATGTCACGGCGTCGCCTCTGGAGGGGGTGCCAGAGCAGCCAGCCATGCGCACCGGACAGCGCTTCTCCCGCTGCCTCGAGTCCCATCTGGGACTGGAAGGGAACTTCCTGACCGCAGCCTTCCAGCACAAGGCACTGAAACCTCCGGGTGTTCTCCCGACGCTTCTTCTCATCGGCCGCTTCCGGGCTTCCGGGCGGGGGCGTTTCGGTGTGTTCCTTGGTGCCGGCGACCGCGACTCGCAGGGAATGCCAGTCGGGGGTGACCGTGCGGGCGGGGCGCCGGATGCTTTCAGTCAGCCACCAGCCGATGAGGGCAGCGAGGGTCGCCAGGCCCCAGAAGGGCCCGATCACCACCATGGTGTCGAACTCCACAGCCCGTCCGGCAAGTTGGCGCTCCACCTCGTCGAGCCGGTCGTCCCCGACGGCGCCGAGCTCGGGCCGCCCCGGGACGGATGCCACGAACAGTTCGCTGCCGATCCCCTGGCGTCGATTGGTGTTCGCCCGGAAGGTCACGGGCACGCCACCCTCTCCGGCAGACGAGGGAAGCAGGACTGTGTAGTCAGCCGTGGCGGAGGAGCGGGGGCCACTGCCTGCCTCCTGGTTCTCGATCTTCACGATGGGATGCCGCTCGATCACCGCACCCTCCTGGGCCAGCACCGCACTCGTGCCCGTTCCCCGTGCGTCGGCGGCGGCGAGGGTCACCCAGAGAGCCACCAGTGTGAAAGCGGTGACCACCGTGCCCCCGTAACGGACGGTCTGCCAGCGTGCACCGCTCAGCCGCCGAGGCACGGCGCCTTCGCCGAGCCCTGGGGACACCGAGGCTGTCCGCACTGCCCATTGGTACGTCTCGCTGCGGGACCGACCGCCGTCGCGCAGCACCGCCACCAACCAGATCGCCAGGGACGCGGCGAGCAGAATCAGCGAGCACCACAGAACAGCCGTGCGCGCCGGTGCGGCGCCCTGGAACAGCCAGGCGGCGGTCAGCGCCGTGAGAGCGAGCGGGACGGCCACGGTGACGAACCGCCCGCAGCGCGGGAAGGGACGGAGGTCGTTCACGCCCTTGTCCAGGGTCCACCTACCACTCATCCGAACGCTCCGTACCGCTGAGGGTCGGGCCGATTCCGCAGGACCTCGGCAGCTGCGCCCGCACTCTTCCGCGTGTCCTCGGCCGCACCGGGTCGGGCCTCTTCCTCGTCCGCGTTGGGATCGCCATTGACGGCCGCGTCGCTGTGCTTGGAGATGTTGCCGCCCGCGCCGAGAGCGAAGCCGATGGGAGCGTTGGTGGCCACATCCCCCGCCAGGTTCCGTGCCGCAGAGAGCGTGCGCCCGTCCGTGGCCCGGTGAACGGCCGTGCTCCCGGCTCCACCAGCGAGTCCTCCGGCGACTGCTCCGAGCGCCATCTGCGACGCGTCGAACCGCTCTCCGCTGCGAATGTTGTGGACGGTGTCACCGGCAACGGAGGAGAAGGCCCCCAGCGTCACACCGTCGACAGCGGTCGCGGCCATGCCCCCGTCGAACTGCGAGGCCAGACGACCCGCTGCGAACTTGCCGCCGAAGGCGCCCACAACACCGTTGAGGGCATTGCTCTTGAACTCAGGGTCATCGCCGGTGGCCAAGCTCGTTACGACACCGGAACCCGTCCCGGCAGCCCACTGCACACCCAGCTCGACGCCCAGGCTCAGCCACTGCCGGCCCCTCACACATGTGCGAATGCTCTGGAACGCACGGGCCGCAGCCGCCAGCAGTCGCCCCAACTTCGTGGCCGCATCCACGGCCTGCGCCCCCAACCGCACCGCATTCGCCGCCCCGGCCGCCGCCGAGAACCCGACGGTGACGAAGGAGAGCAGGACGGACGCACCGATCGAGACGCCGATCTCGAGGTAGATCTTGTGGATGTCGGCATTGATCTCCTCGATGTGGTCGGCCGCCTCCTCGAGCCCCCTCGCTGCCTCCTCGAAGAGCGGCAAGGTCTCCTCAACCCCGTGCCCAACCCTCTCCCAGTGCTCGCGGAATGCCTCCGCGGACTCACCCCGCCAGTGCTCACCCAGCCTCACCTGCACCTGCCGGTCGAGCGCGGAGTACACCTCCTCCAGCTCTTCCCCCATCGCCCGCCAGCCCTTGGCCGCGGCCCGCAGCACATCTGGACGGCCACCGGGATTCACGACCTCGATCCCGGCCTCGTAGACCTTCTCGGCGACGCTCTCCTCGCTCATCCCTTGCCGCCCTTGAACAGATCGGCGAGAGCATCGTCAGCCGCCTCGGAGTTCTTCGCATTGCCCCTGAGTGCCTGCCCCACCTCATCGAGATGCCGCGCGAGTTCCCCAAGCGATACGGCCATCTCCGCGGCCAACTCGACGTAGGCCGCCGTAACCTCCTCCGACTCCGTCAGGAACCCGAAGCCGTCGTGGATCTGCTCGTCCCCCGTCCCTCCTTGAAAGTTCTTGACTGCGCTGGCCAGGTCGTACGCCCGCGTTCCGAAGGCGTTCCCCAGCTCTGCCAGCTCTTGCGGTTGTAGGTAGAAGTCACCGGACACGCGACGCTCAACCTCGCGTCCGCCCAAGAGTCACGCGCTTGCACACGATGGGGGTACGCAGGCCGAGTGCCACGCCCGCCGCGTGGTTGAATCTCCCCAATGATCAAGGGGCTTTCCGGGACGCCGCCCGGCGAGACCAGCCCACGGTGGTCCAGGCCGTCGTACAAGGGGAGGCAACGCCGCAGGAGTTGCTCAATGCTGGCTGACCGCCACGGTGTCGTCGAGCAAGGGCGCTTCGTGGCGGTTCACGGAGCGGACCCCGTCGGCGTGCTGCAGCCATGCCGGGCCGCTGACTGCTCCGCGAAGTGCTCCAGATCCGCGCGCTCCTCTTTCGTGAGCGGGTCCGAGCTGAACTTCCGGTCGCTGCCCTCGACCGGCGAAGCATGGTAGTAACCGATGCCCAGGGCGCCCGGGCAGGTGGCTGACGTCCAGGCCGTGGACCTGTCGACCCCCGAGGGGGTGTCGTGGCCGCCGTACTTGCCGTTGACCACAGCCTGGGAAGCATCACTGAAGGGACCGTATGCCGCGGCCAGTTGCAAACCGCCGACGAGCAGACACTCTTCGGCCGGTGACGTTCCAGCGGCGGTTTCCCGCACCTTCTTACTTGCCGTCATTCCCTTGCAGGTCCCCGTGGCATCGCTCGCCGGCACGGTCGTGGCTTCGGCAGCGGGAGCGGTGAGCTTTCCCGAGTCTCCCGGCTCCGTCGCACAGCCGGTCTTCTCTGCGGCACGCTGGGCTGCACCGGTCACCGTACGGGCGAGGTCGAGCCGGACGGCCTGCGTGGCCTCCCTGCCGTAGGGCGACTCGCCCACCACGAGAATTCCGCTGCCTTCCTCCGGCGTCCAGTTCTTACAACTGAGAAGCACCGACGCCGTGGCCTCGTCCTCGTCGGTGACCATGAATCCCTGCCAACCCGCGTCCAGAGGTACGGGAAAGGACTCCTGGTCACGCTGGAAGGAATAGAACCCGTATGCGTTGTGAGCACCGGACGTGGTCTCGATCGATATCACGACGCCGTCGACATCGCACGTCGTCGCCAGACCGGATGGCTCCGTCACATCGCTGGAGACGTCGAACTGCTTGCTGGAGACGTGGAAGCCCAAACCGAGCAGAGAGAGCTTCGACTTCCCCGCGAGACTCAGGACCGGGTCGACCGGAAGCATCCCACTGCACACCCGCGCGGTCTTGTCGGCCGGATACTGGAGTTGGAATCCGTAGTACCCGGCCCCCAGAACGGCCAGCGCCACGGCCGAACCGATCAGCCGACGCTTCACGTTTCCCCGGAGCAGTGCCTGGTAGTTCCACTTCACTTGAAGCAAATCCCGTCTGCGTTTTCAGCTGCCCGAGGGACTCGGAGACGCTGAACCAGAGTTCGCCCCGGGTCGGACCGCGGAGCACTTGAAGACGTCACCACCCAGGTAACGCGCTGCAATGGTCGCCGCGGACGTGAATGCCTCGCGCAGCTCATCGTCCAAGATGCGTGCCGGCGGCAGGTCCTTCACCTCGACCTCGAGCACTCCTTCGTCACCTGCGGCACTGCCCGGCGCAGCGCACGGAATGACGACCCGCGCTCGGTTCGTGTCGATGTACCCATGGGCCGAACCGACCGTGAACCCCCCGGCATCGGGGCTGGGCGACGCGCCGGAGCGGGTCGTGTCCGTCTTCCAGAGGTAGTCGATCCTGACGGCGTGGTCCTTGCCGTACAGGTAGCACCTGCCGCCCGCGGTCCACTTCTTGGGAGAGAAGTCGTGAGTTTCGTCGGACTTCACGCCGTCACTGCCCACGAGCGTACGAAACACGTCGCCGTGGAGCTTGCCGTCGCAAACGGACGTGCTGCGTTTGTCCGTTGCGTCGTCGTTCCCACTACTACAGCCGGACACGGCCAACATCGCGGTGACGACCACCGTCAACGGCCAGAGTGTCCTTGGTGGCCCGGAGCGGACGCGTGGTTCCAGAAGGCTGGGCACTTTCGTGATCACCGTCCGCTCGTGGAGGAGTTCCAGGTGGTTCCTGCGGAGTATCCGTCCTCCGCGGCCCGGGCCGCGGCTTCGGCATACACATTGATGTCCTTGTCGGACGTCTGCACACCGGAGTGCGCTATGGCCTGGCGAAGTGATTCCGCGCTCGAAGACCTGACTGCTTCCCTGCCCTCGGCATACCGTTCGCTCGCCTCGTGCTTGGCCTCGTCCACGGTGTCCTGCTGGACCTGGTCCACCACGAGTGCCTGGATGTCCTCCACCGCCCAGCCTGCGATCGTTCCGACGATCGGAGCTGCGGTGTTCGTCGCCGCGCCGACCGCCATCCCCAGACCCCGGCCCGCCCATTTGTCGCCCAGAGCCACCGCGTCGTTGAAGTCCTTGTCGGACGCCGAATGCTCCTCGAAGATGGCCTGGTCACGTGCATCGCTGAGGATGCCCGCCACGACGCCGCCCGGGTGGGCCACATTTTCCATCGCGGTGGCCATGTCCGACGGGTTGCTCTCCGCCACCTGCTGCATCCAAATGGCGGTGTTGGCCTGCGAGGCCTCTGTGATCGCGACATAGGCATCCGGGTCGCGACCGACCGTCGCGAGGAACGGCTGGAGCTTGCCCGTGTCCAGATTGGCATCCGCCCCGAAGGGCTTGATCGTGCCCTGCTCGTTTCCGATGGAAGCCTGGACGTCCGCCATGTATTCGGCCGTCATGTTGCCCAGGCTGTCACGCAACGCGTCCCGGGGAGAGCCGCTGGCCAGGCCAGGATCGCCGCCAACGGTGTCGACCACGTGGCTCATGAGGGCTGCGCGCTCGGCTGTGTGCTTGACCGGAGCACCGTCGTCGTCGAACGAGCGGCCCGAGGTCGCGGACTCCAGGGCATGCCCGAGGTTGTTGTACCCGCTGGGGTTCCCGGGATCGCCCGTGTAGCCGGGACCCTCGGGCCAGTGTCGGTCCTTCAGCAGGTAGTCCAGGTGATCGACCTTCTCGCCGTCGATGGTGGCCTCGGAGGTAAGGAACTCGGTGGAGGCGTCCGGGTTGTGCCCCAGCGCGTCCATGAATCCCGTCATGGGGTCGAGCGCCCCGATGTTGGTCGTGCCCAGCGTCCGCGGATAGCCCCAGTACGCGTCCGGGTTCTGCCCCGCGTTCGCGCCGTTCTTCTCCGCGGTGATCAGCGCGTCGCCGTAGTCCTGGAGGAAGTCCTTGTCCCACTTGCCCTCGCTCATCAGGCTGCTGGTGAGCTGGTAGCCGCTGAGGCCGTACGGCGACTCGGTGGGGTTGGCGTTGAAGTCGCGCTGGCCCGCCTTGAGCAGGTCGTTCTGGAACTTGGTGATGTCCTTGTCGGGCTTCCCGTTGTCGTCCGACGTGGTGGCCGTGCCGATGGTGGTGCCCAGGTTCGCCTTGAGCTCCTTGAGTTGGGCCAGCTGCGCCTTGGAGAGCGTGGTGCCGGCTGGCGGGCTCATGAGCTCGTTGTACTTGCTCAGCATGTTCTCGCCACCGGTCTTGACCGCGAAGTCCCTTGAGAACTCTGGGTCGTTCTTGTTGGCGGAGAGGAGCAGGTTGAGCTTGGTGATCTCGGCGTCGGAGAGCCGGCCCTTCTTGTTCATCAGGGCGGCCGCCTGGTCGGCCTCGACGGAGTCGAGGGTGGTGTAGACGCTGGTGTTGAAGGACTGGCTGTCGCCGTTGGCGTCGCGTTCCAGAGCCGAACTGGCGGCCTCGTCCGCGGCGGTGGCCACTTCCAGGACCCGCGTCAGCCGGGAGACGAGCGAGTCCAGCTTCTTCTTGCGTTCCTCGGCGAGACCCGGAGAAGCGGAAGCGGTCGGGCTGTCCTGCCGCGGGTCGACGTCCTCGACGCGCCCGTCGTCGTAGACCTTGTAGTGGTCGTTGCGGGCCTCGTCGAGCAGGGCGTGCAACTGCTTCTGAGACGCGGCGAATTCGCCGTGCGCGTCCAGCAGCAGCTTGGCGATGCGCTCCGCCTCGGTGGCGGCGTTCTCGTACTCCGTACGGGCCTTGCCCATGGTGACGAAGGCAGCCTCGGCCGCGTCACCCTCCCAGTGGCCCCTGAGGTGGTTGATGACCCGCTGCTCGAACTCCCGCTGCAACGCGTCGTACTTGGCCGGCAACGCTTTCCAGGACGCGGCGGCGTCGGCCAGCGGGCCGAGGTCGGCCTTGTCGAGGTAGGGGATGGACACCATGTGCGACTGCTCCTTGTGAGGGGGATCCGGTCCGACTCGATGGGCTCACCCGGGCAGCGCTAGGAGCGACGGCCCGGGCGGCCCCATTCACCCGAAGGGCGTGCTGATCGAGCGCTGCCGGGCCTGCTCCTCCTGCTCGGTGCTGGTGTAGTGGCCGGAGGTGGTGTGGAGCTTGTCGCTGATGTCCTGGAGCAGGCTCTTGAGGTTGAGGACCTGGGAGCCCCAACGCACGTCCATGGTCACCAGGGAACCGGCGGTGGCCCAGGAGCCCGCCTCGGCCATGCCCCCGGCACTGTGCTTGTTCAGCCCCCTGGAGGCGCTCAGGCAGTCGTCGTCGGCGCCGTTGTCGACGTTCTCGGTGTCACCGCGCAGTTCGACGAGCGCGTTGGCAGCCTCATCAAGGCGCTGTGTGTCGACGTTGGTACCGCCACCGCCGCCCCCGCCACCGCCCTCTGCGGGCACGGAGTTCAGCCGCGTCTGAGTGGATCCGCTCTGCTGCGGTGCATCGAAGGGAGTACTCATCCCTTGTCCCATCCCCGTTGTGTAAGTGGTGGGCATGCCCGGTCCATTCACTCGCCGACGGATTTCGTTGCATCCGTACGACGTGAGGTGCCCACTCCGGCCGAGCCTCGCGCTCGGCGACCTAGGCAAGGACATGCCAATCAGCAGGCCGAAAGATACCGGATCTTCCTTTGCGCGGCCCACTGTTGGCCGCACTGTGGGACGCATAAGTGAACACGAACGGCCCGGTGGGTACCCGCCGGGCCGTCAGCCGCTCACCGGAGATCAGACGGCCGACTCTTCCACGACGGACCCGGCCGGCGCCTTCGCACCCACCGGCCTACCGAAGTCGGAGTCCGTGAGGTCCTGCATGTTGTCACGGGTGCTGTCCTGCTTGATGAAGTACGGCTTGCCAGTGGTCGCCACGTACCACGTGACGGACTCCCCATGTTCCGCCAGTACGACCGCCACGGCCTGCTGACCGTCCACCGTGGTCACGTTGCCCTTGGTCGCCTTGCTGTCGGCATCGAGCGGGTCGGGGGCGCCGAACTGCTCCTGGTGACACCAGGAGCAGCTTCGACATGAGTGCCTTGCTCGGCGTGCCGTGGGTCCACTTCTCGGCGGAGAAAGCCTTTCATTGAGCGCGGAGTTCCTGCTCTCGGCGTAGGTCGAATCAGGCTTGGCGAAGGAACCCTTCTCCGAGATCATGACGCTGCCCATATATTCCGTGGCGGAGAGCCGCAGCTCGCTCTTGTTGCCGTCGCTCTCCATCTTGTCGCGACAGGATCCCGCCCCGGCATTGGTCTTCATGTCCGTGTTGCAGATCTCCTTCGCGGAGAGCTTGTCGACACCGTTCGGCTCGGCAGCGGGACTGTCCTTCGCAGCCTTGGACAGCGTGGAACCAGCTGCGGACTGCTGTGAAAGTCTTGACCTATCGCTGGGATGTACGAGAACGCGAGGGCCGCGTCGGGCAGACCGTCTGGGCAGAGCTGAAAGCCGCGGAGACGATGGTGGCCTCCGGTCCAGTGCAGGTGAGTCACTCGGGCCTGATTGCGTCTACTGGTACGGCGGCCACTGACCAGAAGGCGGGGTGGGCTGCTGGTACGGATTCTGCTGTGGCGGGACAGGCTGTTGGCCGTATTGCGGATACGCGACAGAACCGCCAGGCCCACCGCCCCCGGGCCCCTGACGTTGCAGTCGACGACCGCTCTTGAAGAGCCAGAAGCCGCCGAGCATGAAGAGGAGCGTGGTGAGGGACCCGACGGCCGCAAGCCCAACCTTGAAGAAGTCCATACCCTGGGAGTACGTCTTGGGCGTGCCGTCGTCTCCGGGGCCGAAGTGCAAACCGGTCCCGGTGTCCCCGATCGCTACCTTCTTCTCTGGAGCGAGCTTGGCCGCAGCCTGTAGTGCCGCTTTCGCGTTGACCACTCCATAGCCGGTCTCCGCGCTGTACCCACGGGAGGAATGTGAAGCAGTCTCTTCGAGGACCTTCTCCACCTGACGCGGCGCGAGATCCGGATACTTCGAGACGATCAGCGCACTTACGCCCGCAGCCAGTGCACAGGCTGTAGATGTTCCCTCGCCGGACGTACGACCGCTGGATCGGTAGTCCGCTTCGTAGATGGCAACGCCCGGAGCGGCGATGTCAACGTATGAGTGCACGGACGAGAACGATGCGCGCGATCCGTCCGGGGTTGAGGCCGCCACAGTGATGACGCCCGGGTAGGCCGACGGATAAGAAATAGCATTGTCGCCCCCCTCTGACGTGTCCCCTAGGTTGCCTACTGCGCCAAGAAGTACGACGCCCTTAGACAGGGCGTAATCAATAGCCTTCAGGGCCTTCTCGTCGTAACTATTCAAGAGGGTCCTGGAACCGATGGACATCGAGATAACATCGGCTCCGTGATCCGTTGCGTAGATGATCGCCTGCGAGAGCGCATCAGGGTTACTCATTTTGCCCCCCTGATAGTTGGGGTCGTCCTCATCCCGGATTACGCGCAGCCCCAGAATCTTCGCTTTGGGGGCAATATCGAGGACGCTGGATGCCATCGCCGTGCCATGCTCGCCGTACCATGACTCAGACTTATCATTCGCCTGGAGAAAGTCCGGTCCCTCCGTCGCACGGCCCTTCAGCACGGGATGGTCAGTACGGATGCCAGTGTCAACGACCGCAACCGTGACGCCTTCGCCCTGGCTGATGGTGTGGGCAGCCGGGACGGACATGGCCGGTAGCTCCCAGCCCCGTGCAGGGGCGGCTGAGGCAGCTGACACGCTGGCCACTGTCAGGACTCCTGCCAGGAGCGCGCTCTTCATAATTCGCTTGATCACTTGCCCAACACCGTCCGCCGCAGATCATCGGCATAGATCGCCGCGAGAGCTTTCGCTGTGTTTCTGTAGGGGGCTCTCTCTTCAAAGCCAATGAAGGCCCATGGTTCAGGTAGTTGACCGACTGGACGGGCGGAGTCCGTGGGCCCCGTGGTGATGGTTACGGTATACGGCGAATCCGGCAGGTAGACCTGCGTCGCAGCACCACCGATACCCATCTTCTCCGACCAGGCGGCCGCCTGCGTACCAGGAACGGCAAACGGCCGAACCGTAGGCGCTCGGTCGGAACCCACCGCGTCGCTCTGAATCCTCTCGATCCGGGATTCGATTGCCTCGGCGGCGGCCGGCGTATTGGCCACCACTAGGCCAACGGTCGCGACCATCTCGCCGCCCACGTCCGTGTAAGTCGCTCGCAGCACAAATTTGCACCCGTCGGCCACGTTTCCCGAAAAATCAGCGGAGAACGCCTCCTTGCATGAAGCACCTTCGGCGATCCCTTGACGTGCCCAAACCTTTGAATCGTCACCAACAGTCCTGCTAGTAAAACGGGCAGGAAAAATGTCGTCACTCCGAAGGTTATGCCATGCCTTGGGGATGAACGCATCGTTCGAATTTTGCTCTTTGGAGTCCTGAATGGTCTTGTAGACGGTCAAGGCCGAACCGAGAAGCGGAAAAACACCGAACACCATCAGCAGGATACCGAAGGTTTTACGGGCACGCCCCTTTGACTTCGCCGGCGGTGTCGACTGGTAGGACGGATAAGGAACTTCCGGTGAAGTAGGCGAGGCTCCTTGAGGAAAGCCACCATATGCCGATGAGCCGGGGGGCGTATATCCCGGAGGTTGGCTGGAGTGCACTTGAGTTTCCCTTTTTAGCGACTTAAGCAAACAACCCAGGCGTGCCCTCGTTATTTCGCATTTCCACGCGAACGTGAGGTTCGGCTATGTCACGCGCGGTTGGTGCCAATCTATTTCAGGCAGCTACTGCTGAGGCGGCCATTGGCCCTGAGGCGGGGTGGACTGCTGCTGGTACGGGTTTTGTTGCGGGGTTACGTGCTGCTGGTACGGATTCTGCTGCGGGGAGGCCGAGGGCTGGCCGTAGTGAGACGGACCGGTCGAGCCCCCAGGTCCATTGTTCTTGTTGCGCCGGGACAGCTTCACAACCAGGAGCACAATAAGACCAATTACAACCACGGCAGTGACGGCAAGGATGACGAGAAACAGTACTTGGTTCTGGTCTCCCTTTTCGTCTTCAGCAGCACTGCCAGTGGCAGAGTTGCCAGCGCTCGGAGCAGAGGACGAGCTACTGTCGCCTGAGACGTTGAGCGGCCCATATTTGGATCCCGCAGGAATATTCTTCGTCAAAGCATTAAGCGGATTAACGATCCCATAACCGTACTTCTCGTCCGGCAGGGAGATACCCTTCACCGATGCGGGGATGACAGCGGTCTTCACGAGCCGGTTGGCAACCTGCCCCGCCGTGAGGTCAGGGAACTTTGCTCGGATCAACGCTGCGGCAGCAGACACGTAGGCAGTAGCGTCTGAAGTTCCGTCTCCGATACCGAGCTTACTATTGCCTGGCCACCCTGCGTGCACAATGCGAGTAGCTGGCGCAGTCAGAAGAACCTCAGGCCCGTAGTTAGATTTCTCCCAAACTTTTCCACTACTGTCCACGCCACCGACAGTTAGCACACCAGGATATTTCGCGGGAAACTGAATATTGGTGCTACCGTTGTTGCCCGAACCTGAGACGATCAAGACATTATGCGCAAGTGCATATGTCACAGCTTCTCGGTCCTGCGGGAGATCCTGCGTCTGAAATTCGGAAATGTTGATGATTGAGGCACCGTGATCCACGGCGTAGCGGATCGCATCCGCATAGCCATTGGTACCCGACCGAATAGGGAGAATCTTAGCGTCTGGCGCCAACCCCTTGACACCATCATCTCCCTCTAGACCATGACCATGGCCAGCAATAATCGAAGCCATTCCCGTGCCGTGACCTGAGCCCGAATTGGCTCCTTCAGGACTTGCATCATCGTCATCGTCCTCGAAGTCTCGCCCCTTGAGCACGTTGCCCTTCAGGTCGATATGGTCGGAATTGACACCATTATCAATAAGACCAACAGTGACACCGCTGCCGGTGGAGACCTTCCAAACCGATTCGGCTTGCAATGCGTCCAGCGCCCACTGGTCATCTCTGGTCTGGTCGGCAAAGGAAGCCGGAGCCGCTGCCAGGACCAGAGCGCCAGTCAATGCTGTAACACTCAGCGCATGTGCCGTTCGCTTGAAGGCCATTCCGTGTTCCATCTCCCGTTACCTAACGTGGGCGTGGTCTTCTGACCACGCCCACGCATCCTGTCACTTGCCACTGGACCTCAGACGACTACTCGATGACTCGAGGGGCCGCGTTGGTCTGCGGGGTCCAGGTCTCCTCGTCCTCGACCAGGTAGTCGGGACGCTCGCCCTCGTGCTGTTCGTCTTCCTTGCGGCGGCCAGTGCGCGAACCGGGGGCGCCTGCGACGCCCCCCTTGCGAACGGCGCTGGCTCCTCCCTTGCCTGCGGCACCGCGGCTGCTGTGTAGGCCCGAACCGCCGGCAGTGCCCCTACCCGCGCCTGTACCGGACTTGGGCGTGCCACCGACTACGCCACCACGAGCCGTGCCTCCTACACGTCCGGCTGCACCCTTGGCAGCGCCTGCGCCGCCCACGCCGCCGGCACCGGCACCGGCACGACCTGCCATGCCCGCAGCTCCGACACGACCGACCATGCCGCCGCGAGCGGCACCAGCTCCAGCCGCACCTCCAACCGCACCACCGACGAAGCCAGCACCACCGACACCACCACCGATGCCACCGACACCACTGACAGATCCACCACCGGCCATGCCTGCCCCGCCGACCGTCGGCGCACCAGTCCGTCCACCGGTGATGCCATCAATCGCTGTGCCGACATTCGGGGTCTGCGGCGTCGCCTTATGCGCGCCACCTGTGATGCCCGAAGGCGGAGCCACAGGCTTGGAGGAGCCGATCGTGCTGGTCTGGCCACCACTACGAGCAGCGCCCCCCGATACCTTTTGCGGGCTTCGCGTTGCGGTCCCTGTGGGCATAATCACGGGAGCAGGGGCAACGCCGCCGCTGGGATCGCCAGGGTAGTCCTGGGTATCGTCAATACTGCCCCTCCACCTCCCCATCTCCAGGGCCCGACTGTTGTAGGCCGCCCCCAAAATCTCCATCTGCTCAGCCATCTTGAGCTGAGCTTCTCGTCCCGCCGACAGACTGCCCTCTTTATTGGCGAGGACATCCCCCGAACTGGCCCCACTCCTAAGGGCGTTGTCAGCAGCCGGACCTCCATCCCGGTCGCCAAGATCTCCTATGAAGTCCGCCGCGCTGGAGAGCTTGCCCGGCTTCTCCATCGCCATAACCGTGTCCTTGACACGCGAGAGGATCGCAGCCGCGCCACGGAGGGACGCCGCGACGTTGTCCGCATACCCGGCACTGTCGGTGAGCGTCTTACTGATCTCCTTGGCCCGCTCCCTGAAGAGATCTGCGCTCTGACCTTCCCAATGCCCCAGGACGTGCTGGACAGCGGTATCAAGAGCTTCCTTGATGCCGCCGCTGCCGACGAGGTCATTGCTGAGATCTGCCCAGCCCTGTGCGACCGACTGGACCGTTCCCGCGTCTGCGCCCTGGACCATCGCCTTCATCTGGTCCATGTCGCACTCAAGCCCAAATTTCGTGGTGGGCTTTGCCGCAAAGCACTGGTTTGCCGGCACGTATTGCAGGTCGCCGATGCCCTTGTCGCCCATGGTTACTGCCCCCTCATCTCCATGTAGCAGAACACCTGTCACTTCCCTCGGAACGCGGAGTAGTTCTCCGCCTCAGCGTCGCTGAACGCATCATGCGTCTTCTTCGTCTTCTGCCCGAAGTCGTCCAGTAGGTCTTCGAGGTATTGGACGACACCCTCAAGGACCGTCTTCATCTGATCATGAGCCGTGTACAGCGTCTCTGCCTCCCCGAACCCAGTCCCAAGAGCCCCCTGCGGCAGATACGTCTTGTTCTTTACACTCGCCTTGGACGCGGACATGTTCTTGAGGACAGCGTTCAGCTTGGTGATCGTCCCCTCGATCTCACTCAGATCGACCTTGTACTGCTCAGCCATAATGCTCAGCTCCCCGTTGACTCCACGTTGTTACCCACACCCTGCTTACGTCGCCAGTCGCTCAGAACCCGCCCGCCCCCGAACAGCAGCAGCACCAACGCGAACCCGGCCGCCAGGACGTACAGCGCGTAGCGTTCCGTTCGTTGTTGTTCGGACTCGCCGAGGACCAGTGTCGCGGCCTGGACGTTGGCGGAGTCGCCCGCGGGGCCGACCGAGTCCGGCTTCGGGCCGTCGGCCGAGGGCGCCGTCGTGTCGTCGTTGACCGCGGCGGCCGGGTCGATGACGCCCCAGCCCACGAAGTCGTCGCGGCCCGCCTTGGTCCGGTCCGCCGTCTGCTCGATCTGGGTGATGACCTGCTTGTAGGTCCACTCCGGGTGCTTGGCGCGGATCAGCGCCGCGACACCCGAGACGTACGGGGCCGCGAAACTCGTGCCCTGGTCGACGCAGTTGCCGCCCACCGGGACGGTCGAGACCATGTCGATGCCCGGCGCCGCGACGCCCACGAACGGGCCCGACTGGGAGAAGGGGGCACGGGCGTTGTTGCGGTCGGAAGCCGCGACCGCCAGCACGCCCGGGTACGCCGCCGGGTACGTCTCCTTGATCTTGCCGTCCGCACCGTCGTTGCCGGCCGCCGCGACGATCAGGGCGTCCTTCTGGTCCTGGGCGTACTTGATGACCGCCCGGAAAGCCGTGTCGACCGTCGGGTCCATCTTCGAAGCGGTGTCCTGCGAGATGTTGATGACCTTGGCGCCGGCGTCGGCCGCGTACTTGATCGCCTGCATCATCGTGTCGACATTGCCGCTGCCCTGGTCGTCGTTCTGGCGGATCGGGATGATCGTCGCTTCCGGGGCGAGGCCGATGAATCCGGTGCCGTCGAGCTTCCGGGCCGCGATGATGCCCGCCACCTTGGTGCCGTGGCCCACCTTGTCGGTCTTGCCGTTGCCGCCCGGGTGCAGGAAGTCCTTGCCGTTGGCGACGGCGCCGCCCTTGAGCTGCGCGTTGACGGTGTCGACACCGGTGTCGATGACGGCGACCTTGACGTTCTTGCCCTTGGTGTCCTGCCATAGCTGGTCCAGAACGACACGCTGCAGCGACCAGGGCGTTCCCTTGATGATGTCGGACGGGAACGAGCAGCTGGTGTCGTCGACCTGGAAGCGCACGTCGTCGTCGGCCAAGGTGGTCCGCACGCGCTCGGCGGCGGCAATCGGTGTGGCCCCCGCCAAGGGCAGCCCACAGGCCAGTACCGCGACGGCGGCGGTGCCTGCGGCGCTTCGACGCGCGGTGCGCGATGCCCCGGATCCCACTGTCTTACGTCCTCCCGTTTTGTTCCTGTACGGGGCGCATGAACCAGCTATGAGCGGAAAAGTCCATACGCCCCGTGAACCGCCGATGGGGGCGAGCGCGCGACAGCGCACCCGCCCCCATCAAGCGGTCACGTCAGCCGCCCCAGATCTGGGCGTTCTTCGACTCGGTCGCCTGGTAGTTCTGGGCGGCGCTGTCGAGGGCCTTGGCGATGGCCTCCAGCGTCTGCTGCATGGAGGCGGCGCGCTGGTCCCACTCGGCCTGCTTGGCGCGGTAGGACTCCTGCGCCGTGCCTTCCCAGCTGGCGGAGATGCGCTTGACGCCGCTCTCCAGCTCGTCAAGCTGCGTACGGATCTTGCCCGCGGTGCTGCGGACGTCCTGCGCGGCCTGGGAGATCGTGGCGAAATTTACAAGAATCTGCCCGGACATCTCTTCTATGTCTCCTCAGATGTGTGGATGGTCGGTCACGGACGTGCGCCGCGGCGCACGGGTCCGATCATCCGAAGGGGGACGAGGCCGCGATGTTCTGGATGGACGCGCGCTGCTCCTCTTCCGAAGCCGCGTAGGCCTTGGTGCTCTGGTCGATCGCTTCCTTGATGTCGTTCAAGATCTGGTTGATCTTGTTGGCATCCTGGTTCACCTGCGACTGCAGGTTGTTGTACGCGGTGGCCGCCGAGCCCTTCCAGCCGCCCGTGATCGTGTCGATCACGGTCTGCAGACGGGAGATTTCGCCCTGGATCGAGGAGTTGACCGAGGAGATCTTGCCGCTGAACGCGACCATCTCCTCCTCGGTCATGGTGAACTGCTGTCCAGCCATGTTGTGTCCCCCATGAGACGTAGGAGTTCTGAGTCGACCCACACACGGCACACCGCCGCCGAAGGGCGGCAGGCGTAGCCAGTCTGGTCTGGCACCACTCTAGACGCATCCGCCGACAGAACGAACATCCGAAGGGTTCTGTAGCAAGATCGCGATGAACTCAACTCACCTTTTTCACAAGTTGTTTGCTATGCGCGCGCGACGCGCGCGGCCAACAAAGCGGCCGACGAAGGCGACGGAGGAAGACACCGCGAGGGCCCTCCCCCAGCCCCAACAGCCTGGCGGAGAGCCCTCGTTGCGGCCCGGACGCCGGCCTACGACCCCTGCGCCTGCTCCGCGTTCCCGCTGCTGAGCTCCGGCCCCGCCGCCAGCAGATCGGCCCACGCGGCCGGCACCGCGACCGGCTTGATCTTGCCGTAACCGAGCCTGACCTGGGCGGTGTTGGTCTGCTGGGTGTCTGCCTTCTCGCCGCCGGTGACCGCGCTGTCGTTGCGTGCGGGGACCGAGTAGCGCAGGCCGGTGTCGGTGACGAGGAAGGTGCTGCCGCCACCGGCGTCGGCACCCGTGAGGCGCTTGAACAGCAGGCCGCTGCCGGGCGAGACGTAGGTCCGGGAACCGCTCTGGGAGAGGTCCTTGGGGTAGTCCGAGCCGGTCCACACCGTCATCAGCTCCGAGCCCGTCCTCGGATTCTTCTCACCGCCGTGCCAGACGCTGCACGAGATCTTGTTGCCGCCCCGCTCCCAGTGCGTGTTGGCCTGGACCACCGGCTCGTCGGGCCACCTCATCTCGTCCATCCACTCGCCGGTATCCGGGTGGATGTCGTTGAAGCCGACCTCCACCGGCGCGGGGGTCTTGCCCGCGTACACGGAGTTGATGAAAGGACTGCGCATCCACATCTGCGCCGCGAAGTCGGACACCGGCTGGACCTTGTCCTTCAGCACGACGTACTTCTGCTGCACGGCTCCGGAACCGGCCTCGAGGATCATGCCCACCTTGGAGAGGTTGGGAGCGAGCCCCTCGACATTCGCCTCCGCCCCCGCCTCCGCCCCCATGTTGGGGAACTCGAGGGTTCCCGCGATGTTCAGCGTCTTGAGGAAGTCCGGGCTGACGCTCTGCGGCTTGCCGACTCCGAACACGGCCCGCTCGATGTCCTGCAGCGAGTTCTTGCTGTCGAGCCGCCAGTCCTTGCCGCCGATCAGGTAGGCGCTCCCGTCATCGGTGACCATGTACCGCGGACCGTTGCCGCTGAGCGAGGTGGGGTCCTTCGGGCCCTCGATGTACAGGACGTGGCCCGGCTTCAGCTCGCCCTTCGTGTGCAGCAGCTTGTTGTAGTCGCTCTTGTCCAGCACGTAGGTGGCGCTGACGGGCTGCCCGTCCTGCCCCGGCGACTGGCACAGCGCCCAGGTCTTCACCGTCTCCGCGTCCGAAGCGGACGGCAGCCGGTCCGGGGCGAAGGGGATGCCGACGGTGGCGCCCATCGGGTACTTGCTGTTGTCGAGCACCGACTCCTTGATCTTCATGACCTGGGGGTTCTCGCCGTTCAGCAGCAGCTTGGCGGAGGCCAGGTTGAGGACCGGGTGCAGGCTGAGCTTGTTCTCGCCCTTGGTCTTCACCAGGACATAGCGCGTCGTCGACTCGCTGCCGACGAGGATGTTCTTGCCTTCTTGGTTCCAGCCCTTCGGAGCGGTCGGGCTGAGCATGCCCCAGGCGCCGAATCCGATGAGCACCAGCACCGCCACACCGAGACTCGGCAGGACGGTCTTGAGGGGACGCGGTGCCGCCTCTTCCGAACCGTGCGGTGACGGCTGAAGAAACGCCGCCACCGTGCGCCTGCGCGCGAAGGAGTAAGCGTTCAGCTCATCCCGACGTGTCGCCATCGATGGGTCAACTCCCCGTTTTTTCGCTTTGTTGCCGAATGCGGAACTCCCCAGGGCCGCCCGGTAGTCCGTGGCGTTTGCTCCTGCAGGGGCCTCTACTATGCCGTGTGACGATCGCACCGTACGGTACGGGGTACGGTGATCCGCCGCCAGCTCAAGTCGCGGCCAGACAATGCAAAGGGGTTGTACCGGGGGATGAGCACTGCGACCAGGTCCCGGCGGCGTAACGGCAGCCGTCGTACCCAGGAGAACCAGGGGCCGGGGCCGGAACCGGCACAGCCGTCCACGCGCCCGAGTCCGGCCTCGCCGTCGCTCGCCAGGCGCCCCGGCAGCATCGGCCCCATCCGCGTCCAGCACCTGGTCGGCTTCGAACTGGCCGCCGCGGTCCTGCTGATCGGCTGGCTGCTGCGCCCCATCGGTCTCACCGTCGGCATCGTGCTGGCCGTACCGCTGGTCCTGGCCGGACTGCTGCGCCGGCGCGGGCGTCCGCTGCCCGAGTGGTTCAGCACCGCCCGCGCGCTCGGCGACCGCCGCAAGCGCAACGCCGAACCCGTGCCCCCCGGCACCGACCCCGGGTTCGCCCCGGCCGTCGAGTGCGACCCGGCGCTGCGCACCTACAGCTTCCAGGACCGCGAGCAGCGTGAGATCGGCATGCTCGGCGACGGCACCTTCCTCACCGCGCTGGTGCAGGTGCAGGCCGCCGACACCCCGCTGCGTCCTTCCTACGGCACCGGGGACATCCCCCTCGATCTGCTGCAGGGCCTGCTGGAGGTGGACGACATCCGGCTCGCCTCGGTCCAGGTCGTCCAGCACACCCAGCCCGCACCCGCACCGCATCTGCCTCCGCAGGCCATGGCGGTCCGCTCCTACGGGCCGCTGCAGGCCCAGAGCATGACACCGGGGCTGCGCATCACCTGGGTCGCCCTCAAGTTCGACCCGGAGCTGTGCCCCGAGGCCGTGGAAGCCCGTGGTGGCGGTATGCAGGGGGCCCGGCGGGCGCTGCTGCGCGTCGCCGACCAACTCGCCAGCCGTCTCATGGGAGTCGGCATGCAGGCCAAGGTGCTGAGCGAGTCGGACATCTGCGGCGCCATCGCGACCTCCAGCTGTGTCAATCCGATGGCCACGACCGGCGGTGCCGCGCTGGACGGGAGCCGCTCGGGCCGCCGTACGGCCGAGAGCACCCGTACCTGGCGCTGCGACGACCGGCTGCACACCACGTACTGGATCTCCCGATGGCCGCAGTTCGGCGGCGGCGGTCCGGCGTTCCCCCGGCTGGTCGGCGCGCTGACCTCGGCGCCCACGCTGGCCAGCACCTTCTCGCTCACCATCAGCAGGCGCCGGGGCAAGGTCCTCGCCCTGTCCGGGCATGTGCGCCTGACCGGCCGCGGTGAGAACGAACTGGGCGAAGCCGCCGAGCACTTGGAGCGGGCCGCGTCCGCGTTCAAGGTCGGTCTCGTACGGCTCGACCGTGAGCAGCTGCCCGGAGTTCTGGCCACCCTGCCGCTGGGAGGTACCCGCTGATGTCCGCTCCCACCGTCCGTTCCTCCGGCCGCTCCGGCTTCGGATCGTCGACGCCGGGCTTCCCCGGACAGCGTCCCGGGCATCTGCCCCGCTCCCCCGAGCCCGCCCGGATCGGTCCCGAGCGGCGTCTGCGCGAGGCCTTCGGCCTGCTCGGTCCCCGGCGTGAGCGTCACCTCGTCGACGCCGACGTCCTGGCGCAGCTGACGCTGCCCGTCGGCGACGACGGTCTGATCCTCGGCATCGACCAGGACAACCAGCCCGCGGTGCTGGGGCTGTGCCGCCCCACGCGGTTGGACATGGTGCTGGTGGGCGGCACCTGGATGGCCCAGGTCATCGCCCTGCGGGCGGCGGCGATCGGCGCGCGCGTGGCCGTGGAGACGGCGCGTCCGCAGTTGTGGGCACCGATGGCGCAGGCGGCCGGCGGCGGCCAGCAGTGTGTGACGGTGCACCAGGTGGGGCGGATCGCTCCACAGGGCCCCTCCCCGGCCAGCCCGGTGCTCATCATCCGCGACCTGGGCATCCGCCCGCCGCGCAGCCGTCTCACCACGGCGCCCTGGCAGTCGGTGCTGACCCTGCTCCCCTACCTCGGCCCGACCGCCCCGCGACTGTTGGCCAACGCGGACGTCGTCGGGGTCCAGCGGATCTCTCCGCAGGAGTCCCAAGTGGTCGGCAAGTCCATGCGGTTGCCCCAGGGCGACGCCGCGTCGCTGCCGTCCCTCGCCGACAACGTCGCCCTGTGGTGCACACAGAAGCACCGGCAGTACGTGATGACCCAGCCCACCGACGCGGAGACCGGTCTCCTCGGGGCGCCCCGCCGGATGGACTGACGGGCGGGCTCGTGGCGCGGCCAAGGTGTCGGCCCCTCACCCGAGTTCGTGACCGAACCGTTGCGCCGTGTGAGAGGGCCCAGGCCAAGTAGGGTGCTCGTGCACGAGGTTCGCTCATGAGAAAGGGCCCGCCGACCATGACTGACGCGGACGACATCGCCGCAAAGACCCCGGACGAGGACGTCAAGGCGCGAAAGGCGCGGGAACGGGACGAGCTGTACGGCCTGGACATCTCCGGCGTCGAGTGGCACAGCGCGCCCGGCACCGAGGAGCACGAGGAGCGCGTCGAGATCGCCTACCTCCCCGAGGGCGCGGTGGCCATGCGGTCCTCCCTGGACCCGGACACCGTGCTGCGGTACACGGAGGCGGAGTGGCGGGCCTTCGTACTCGGCGCACGCGACGGCGAGTTCGACCTGGAGGCCGCACCGCACCAGGGCGGGCTCACCGCGGAGCAGGCGGAGTAGGCACCACGGCCCGGCCCCGGCCGGGACAGAGCCAACCGCCCCGGGTTTCAAGAGACGGACAACCGTCACAAGGCCGACATCGCGGCAGGCACCGGTCCGTTGGGCGCGAGAGCACAGCGGACGGGCCTGCCCCGCCGACGCCGGTGGCGTTTACGCTTGATGCGGGTGCGACGTAAGAACCCACGGGTGGGTTGTTCGCGTCCAGGGGACTTCAGACGGATCGGACACCAGGAACGGTCGCCCCCAGCCCGGCACATGAGTGCCCACACGGCACGAGGGTGCTCGACCCCACACCAGGAGGAATTGTGCAGAGCGATCGGGACGGGCTGCGCGCGGGCTGGACCACGCCCAGCGACGACCAGTCCGACGCGGAGTCCGCCACCGAGATGACGGGCGAGTTCACCATCGACTACGCCGCGCCTGCCTGGTACACGCAGAGTGCGGCGCCCGAGGCCGAGGCGGAACCTCCCGCGCCCGCCGCTGCCCCCACCGCGCCTGCACCGCACCCCGGTTACCCCGATACGTCCGGTTCCGCACCGTCGGCTCCCGCTCCCGGCCCGCAGTTCGCCCCGTCCGCGGGCCCGGCCGGCGCGACGCCTCCGCCGCCGCCGTGGGCGGGCAACCCCGGCGCGGCCCCCCAGCCCCCGCAGAGCGGCTACGGCTACCCTCAGCCGCCCGCGCCGCCGAACCCGCAGACCGGTTACGGCTACCCTCAGCCCCCCGCGCCGCCGAACCCGCAGACCGGTTACGGCTACCCTCAGCCCCCCGCGCCGCCGAACCCCCAGAGCGGCTACGGCTACCCGCAGGCCCCCACTCCTCCTACGGCCCCCACCGCGTCGCCGGCGGCTCCCGTACCCCCCGCTGCCCCGGTGGCTCCCGCACCCCCCGTCGCCCCTACAGCCCCCACACCTCCCGCGCCCCCCGTGGCTCCCGCACCCCCGACAGCCCCCACCGCAGAGGGCGGCGCGGCTTCCGCCGGAGGTGAAGCGGAAAGCCGTATCGACGCGCCCTCCACCTCCGCCACGACGACGAGCGCCCCGCAGCCCCCCTCAGCCCCGTCGCCGGAGGCACCCTCCGCGCCCACCGCCCCCGAACCGCCCGCCCCTGCCGAAGCCCCGCAAGGGTCCACCGAGGCGGACGCCGAGGCACCGGCGGCCCCGTCCCCGAGCGGGGCCGGAGCCACATCCGCCTCCGACGACGAGACCGGAACCGACGAGGGCACGGCCGCCCCCCAGGCGCCCACCGCCGAAGCCACCGCGCCCGAGGCACCGGAAGCCCACACGCCCCCGGCCTCCGCCCCGGCCGGTGACGCCGAACCGCAGGCAGCCGCGCCCGACGCCCCGACCACGCAGACCACCGCACCTGACCAGCCCCAGGCACCGCAGGCCGCCGTACCCGAGCAGCCCCAGCCGGCCCAGAGCCCCACCCCCGAGCAGCCCGACGCCCAGCAGGAAGGCTGGCGTCCCCCGCCGGCCCCCCAGGGCGCCGTCCCGCCGCTCCCGCCCCAGTACGCGTCGGCGGCCCCCGGTACGGCACCGACGTCGGCTCCGGAGTGGACGACGGGTGGACAGCCCGGTGCCCCGCTCCCGCCCGCACAGCCGACGGCCGCGCCCCAGGCACCGCAGCCGGCGCCCGGCGGCTGGTCGGCCGCGCCGCCGCAGCCCGAGGGCCAGGCGGCACAGGGCGGTTACGGCTACCCACAGCCCCCCGCCCCACAGAACCCGCAGTACCCACAGACACCGCAAAACCCGCCGAGCGGCTACGGCTTCCCCCAGCCCCCTGCCCCCCAGCCCGGCCAGGGCGGCTACGGCTACCCCCAGCAGCCCGCGCCCCCGAACCCGCAGAGCGGCTACGGCTTCCCGCAACCGCCCGCACCCCAGCCCGACCAGAGCGGCTACGGCTACCCCCAGCAGCAGGCCCCCGCACAGCCCGGCCAGCCGGGTCAGCCCGTGCCGCCGCCCCCGGCACAGCCGCAGGCCCAGCCGGGGCAGCCGCAGTTCCCGGGGCAGCAGCCGCCGCAGGCACCGCAGCCCGGCCCCTACGCGGGCGCTCCGGGCCAGCCCGGCGTGGACCCCCGTACCGGTGGAGCCTGGCCCGCGGCCGTCCAGCACGACCAGCGGCAGCAGGTCGCCGGCGCGGGCGCGCCGCTCGGCTACAACGCCGCGGTCGAGCTGACCTCGGACCGACTGGTCAACAGCAAGAAGCAGAAGGCCAAGAGCAGCCGTCCCACTCCTGGTGGCTCGAAGTTCAAGCTCGGCGGCAAGAAGGAGGAGCAGGAGAGGCAGCGCAAGCTCGACCTCATCCGCACCCCGGTGCTGTCCTGCTACCGGATCGCGGTGATCAGCCTCAAGGGCGGCGTGGGCAAGACGACCACGACCACCGCCCTCGGCTCCACCCTCGCCACCGAGCGGCAGGACAAGATCCTCGCCATCGACGCCAACCCGGACGCCGGCACCCTCGGCCGCCGGGTCCGGCGCGAGACCGGCGCCACCATCCGTGACCTGGTCCAGGCGATCCCGTACCTCAACTCGTACATGGACATCCGCCGGTTCACGTCCCAGGCGGCCTCGGGCCTCGAGATCATCGCCAACGACGTCGACCCTGCCGTGTCCACGACGTTCAACGACGAGGACTACCGGCGCGCGATCGACGTGCTGGGCCGCCAGTACCCGATCATCCTCACGGACTCGGGCACGGGTCTGCTCTACAGCGCCATGCGCGGGGTCCTCGACCTCGCCGACCAGCTGATCATCATCTCGACCCCGTCGGTGGACGGCGCGAGCAGCGCCAGTACGACGCTGGACTGGCTGTCGGCGCACGGGTACGCGTCCCTGGTCTCGCGGTCCATCACCGTGATCTCGGGTGTGCGCGAGACCGGCAAGATGATCAAGGTGGAGGACATCGTCACCCACTTCGAGCAGCGCTGCCGGGGCGTGATCGTCGTACCGTTCGACGAGCACCTGGCGGCCGGTGCCGAGGTCGACCTCGACATGATGCGGCCGAAGGTCCGGGAGGCGTACTTCGACCTCGCCGCGATGGTGGCCGAGGACTTCGTGCGGGCTCAGCAGGAGCAGGGCCTGTGGACGGGGCAGGGCGGCCACCAGCCGCCGACCATGGCTCCCCCGATGCCGGGTCACCAGCAGGCCCCGGCCGCGCAGCCGCAACAGCCCCAGCCGCCGTTCCAGGGCTTCCCCGGCGCACAGCCCGGCCAGCCCTGGCAGACCGGTCAGCCGGGTCAGCCGCAGCCCGGGTTCCCGCAGCCGCCGTACGACCCGAACGCGGGACAGCCACCGCAGCAGTAGACGAAAGCAGTGCGCGAAAGAGGGCCGGCACCACAAAGGTGCCGGCCCTCTTTTCTCGTCTCTGCGCGCCTCAGGCCTGCGCGCCCTCGATCAGCTCACGGCACCGCTGCACGTCGTCGGCCATCGCCTTCAGCAGCGCGTCCAGCGACTCGAACTTCTGCTGCCCGCGCACATAGGCGAGGAAGTCCACCGCCACGTGCAGCCCGTACAGGTCGAGCCCGACGCGGTCGATCGCGTACGCCTCCACCGTGCGCTCGGTGCCGTCGAACTGCGGGTTGGTGCCGACGGAGATCGCGGCCGGCATCGCCTCGCCCTGGGCGTGCAGCCAGCCGGCGTAGACGCCGTCGGCGGGGATGGCGGTGTGCGGGAGGGTCTCGACGTTGGCGGTCGGGAAGCCGAGCTCGCGCCCCCGCTGGGCCCCGCGGACGACCACGCCCTCCACCCGGTGCGGGCGGCCCAGGATCTCCCCGGCGCCCTCCACGTCACCTTCGGCGACCAGACGCCGGGTCAGGGTGGAGGAGAAGGGCTCGCCACCGCCCGCCGTGCCCGACACGTACAGGTCGACGATCTCGACCTCGAAGTCGTACGTCTTGCCCTGCTCGGCGAGGAAGTCGCAGTTGCCCGCGGCCTTGTGGCCGAAACGGAAGTTGGGGCCCTCGACGACGGCCTTGGCGTGCAGCTTGTCGACCAGGACCTTGACGACGAAGTCGGCGGGCGAGAGCTTCGAGAACTCCGTGGTGAAGGGGAGGATCAGGAGCGCGTCCACGCCCAGCTCGGCCATGAGCTCGGCGCGGCGGTGGTGCGGGGCCAGCAGCGGCGGGTGACTGCCGGGGCGGACGACCTCGCTGGGGTGCGGGTCGAAGGTGACGACGACCGAGGGGACGCCCAGCTCGTGCGCCCGGTCCACGGCATGCCGGATGATCAGCTGGTGCCCGCGGTGGACCCCGTCGTAGGAACCGATGGTGACGACGCTGCGCCCCCAGTCCTCGGGGATGTCCTCCAAGCCACGCCAGCGCTGCACTGTGACCGCTCCTCGTCGAACCCGTGTCCGTATTGACTCTTGCGACTTACGCAGGTCTAAGGGTGCCATGCCGCGTGCCCGTCGCTCGCATCGGCATGGGGGCTGTGACCCGACGCACGCGGAGTCAGGCGGGAACCCGTGCATCCGCCAGGTTCTCGATCATCCGACGGGTGCTGGGGCCGACCACCCCCGCCCACTCCTGCGGGGCGTCGGCGAGCCAGCCGGCCACCAGCGCGGCGAACCCGGGCACATGCCGGCCGAGGTCGACGAGAGCGCGGTCGAAACTCGTCGCGCCCAGCGGGGTGCGGACGAGGAGGAGGCCCGTGCGCCGGACGAGGTCGCGGACGCCGTCCCCGCCGCGCGCGGCGGCCGCGGGCAGCAGGGCGACCAGGACCGCGGGCTCCCGTTCGTGGTCCAGGAGGTGTCCGAGGAGCTCCTGGCGCAGCGGGCCGGAGGCGGGGGTGCCCGGGCCGACGAGCACGGCCGCCAGCGCGGCCCGCACCCGTTCCGAGGCGCCGTCGAGCAGTCCGGTGACCAGCGGGAGGAGCACGGCCCGGGCAGCGGGACCCTGGTCGAGGCGCCGGTCGACGTACGCGGCCGCGTCCCCGGCGGTCTCCGGGCGCCGCTGCACCGCCTCCCGCACCAGCACGGCCACCCGGCGGGCCAGGGCGGGCGTGGTGACGTCGGCGAGCGTGCGCAGCGCCTCCCCGCCACCCGGTCCGCGCAGCCGCTCCCGGAAGGCCTCCAGGACCGGATCGGGGTCGGTGGCGAGCGCGGGGACCAGTGCGCCGGGCGGGAACTGCGGGTCGCCGGCCGCGAAGTGCCCGAGCGCCTGTGGGAGATGACGGGCACGCGTGCGCGGGTCGCGGACCAGCAGGGCGAGGGCACCGCCGTGCAGGGTGCGGTCCTCAGGGCGGGCGAGCAGTGCGAGGGCGGCGTAAGCGCAGGAGTTCGCGGTCGGCCTCGGTGCGTACGTGCGGGGCGGCCCGCAGTCCGTAGGCCACCGCCGCCACCCGCCGTGCCGGCCGCTCGTCGTGCGCCCACCGGTCCACGGCCCGGCACACCGCCGACGGCTCGTCCTCGGCCAGCACGGCGAGCAGTTCGTCGGCCCGCCGGTGCGCGCAGCCGACGAGCACCTCGGTGAGGTCGTCCAGGGCCCGGGTCCGGTGCGTGTGCAGCAGCGCCTGCGCGGCTTTCGCCACGGTCGCGTGCGGGGTCGCGGGCAGTGGCCGCTCGTCGTCGAACCAGCGGGTGAGATGCGGCTGTACGGCGGTGGGGTGCGTGGCCAGCAACTCTGCCACGGCGTCCAGGAACCGGGGGCCGGGCTCGTGCGGGGGCCCGTCGGCGAGGACGAGGCGGCGCAGCAGGTCGAAGCGGGCGCCGGACGGGAGCGGGAGGGCGTTCCAGAAGGAAGGCCCGAACGCGGGCGGGACCGGTTCCTCTCGGCGGCGCCGGTCCACGAGGCGGTCGGTGAGCCGCCGCAGCACATCGGTGTACGGCGTCGCGTCGGGCAGGCGCAGCAGGGTCTCGGTGAGGAGGTGGGCCGCCCACCACGAGTGCGGGTCGGCGTCGAGCGCGTGGAGCAACTCCTCCAGTCGGTACGCCAGTTGCGGTGCGCCGTGCTGGCGGGCGACGAGGAGCAGGGCCTGGACGACGGGGCCGATGCGGTGGTGCGGGACGGGGAGGGGGTGTTCCCCTCCGGTGCGGCGGCGATGGACCAGGGCGAGCAGGGCCCCGTCCAGGTCGAGGTGGGTGCCCTGGATCCAGTCGGCGAGTTCCTCGTGGGCGAAGCGGTAGCCGCTGCCGGCGGGGACGAGAAGGCCCTCGGTGAGGACGGCGGAGGCCCAGCCGGTGCCGCCGAGCCGCTTCGGCGCCCGGCCCCAGGGGAACACCGCCTCGAACGACTCCCGGTCCAGCTCCCCCTGCCCGGGACCGAGGCTGCGGCGGGCGGCCTCGTGGACCTGGCCGGAGACCTTCGCGGCGAGCCGGCGGACGGCGGTGCCGCGCAGACCGCTCGCTGTGGCGAGCCGTACCGCGATGCGCAGGCACATCAGGTCGAGGTACGCCGAGAAGACCTCGTCGCGGTCCACGGGGGTGTGAGGGGCGTCCGGGAGAGCCGCGCGGACCTCGGAGAGGAGCCTGAGGGTCAGGGGGTGCCGGTCGTCGGGGGCGGTGAGGATGCCTTCGGGGAGGGAGTGGTTGGCCCGGGCGCGGTGGGCCTCCTCGTCGGTGAGGTCGGCGAGGCGCACGCAGGGCGGAAGGTGCCTCTCCGGCTTGCCGTACAGCAGTTCCTCCGGGAGGTCCGCGCCCTCCCAGTACTCCTCCCGGCACGCCACCACCAGCCGCGCCCCCGTCTCCGCCAGCCACTGCGCCGTGCCCTCCGTCCACTCGGCGAGGCGGTGGGCCAGGACCGGGGGCATCTCCTCGGGGCCGTCGAGGAGAAGGAACAGGGGGCGGCCCGCGGTGCCGGCCAGCCGGGCCAGCCGCTCGGGGGAGGTGTCGCCCAGGTCGGCGGCGACGGTGTCCGTGGAGGTCGCCACGATCCGGGCGGCCCTGGTGAGAGCCCGGCTCGCCGCATCGGCCACCGAGGCGTCGGTGTCCTCGAGGTCGGCGCCGCGCAGCCAGAGGGTGGGGGCCGGGGCGGGACCCCGGTGGCGGTGGGCGGCGAGGGCCGCGAGTTGTGTCGTACGGCCGCTGCCGGGCGGTCCGACGAGGCCGAGGACGCCGGCCGGGCCCTCGGTGAAGGCGGCGAACTCCCTGGTGACCGCGGCCCGTTCGACCGGCTCGGTCGGGTCTGCCCGGCCCACGTGACCGGCGAGCCCGCCCGGCGGGCCGTCCTGGGCCACCGAGGTGGCCGTCAGTTCCAGCACGCCGGCGAGGTTGAGGTCGGCGCCGTACGCCGGGACCGTCGCCGCGTTCTCCGCGAGCAGGTCGGCGAGGGGGCCGGTCCGGACGGGGCGGAGCGGGACCGCGTATCCGCTGTCGCGGTGGCCGCACTGCAGGGCGGTGCCGAGGACGGCGACCACCGCGCCGGTCCCGGCGTCGAGCACGGGGCCTCCGGCGGCCCCGCCGCCCAGCCGCAGGGCGTCCCGTCCCGCGGTGCCGATCGCCAACTCCAGGACGTCTTCGAGGAGATGGAAGCGGTCGGTGGCGGTGTAGGTCACGGAGGCCGCGCCGAGCACACGGGCCTCGCGCCAGCAGCCGGCGGAGAGCCGGACGTAGGTGCCGGTCTCGACGGTGTCGCGCACGGACACCGGCAACGGGTCCACGCCGAGTCCTTCGGTACGGACGAGCGCCAGGTCCAGCTCGGGCAGCGCGGTCACGGCATCGGCGGACACCACGCAACCGCGGTCACCGCCGGCGTGCAGCACGAGCCGGGCCGGCCCGTCGACGGCCTCATGGCTGGTGACGACGGTGCCACGCCGATCGGCCACGAACCCGATCCCCCGGGGCCGGCCGACCAGATCAAGAATCCGCACGAGCCCCTCGTCACGCTCCCGGCCCCGTTGCCGAACCTCGCGATCGACGAGCTCGGCGATCCCACCAAGCTCACGCTGTGGCATCTCCGCGCCGCCGCCGGAGGCGAGAGGCTCCGTTCCGTCGGCGGGGTCACCTTCTGCCGCCATGGCCGTACCTCCCCGCCGTACGCACGTTCCTGTTTTCGACGGTAGGTGCGCGGTGATCGGCGGCACAGATCGTGTGGTGAACGCGCCCCCTTCCACTCCCCCGGTTCACTCCGAGCGCCTGCCCACGCGGGTGAATGGATGGGGACGGGCGGATACACCCTAGGGGTGGGGGAACCGAGGGGGGACCGTGGAGCGGCGGCACAACCCCGTGATCGCCGCTCCACGGGCAAACAGCCTCGGTGCCTAGCCGAAGACGGCCAGGCTCTTCGCCTTGCCCTTGTGTTCCTCGACCAGTGCCAGGAAGTGGCCCTCGGGGTCGAAGACGGCCACCGTACCGGCGCCCGTGTACTCGTCGGGCATGTCGAGCCGTACGCCGTTGGTGAGCAGCTTGGCCCGGCGGTCGTCGACGTCCCAGCGGGGGAACGCGGCTGTCGCGGCCTCGGCGATCGGCATCACCGTCAGCTCCTGCTGGAGCTGGTCGAGGGTCTTGGCCGAGTCCAGCTTGTACGGGCCCACGCGCGTGCGGCGCAGAGCCGTCAGGTGGCCGCCGACGCCCAGGCCGGCGCCCAAGTCGCGGGCGAGGGCCCGGATGTAGGTGCCGGACGAGCAGACCACCGACACCACCAGATCCACAACGGCCGTGCCGTCCTCGGCAACCGCGTCCCGGACGTCGTGGACCGCGAAGGACGAGATGGTGACGGGGCGAGCCGGGATCTCGAAGTCCTCGCCCTCACGCGCCCGCTTGTACGAGCGCACGCCGTCGATCTTGATGGCGCTGACCTTGGACGGCACCTGCATGATGTCGCCGCTCAGCTTGGCGATCCCGGCGTCGACGGCCTCTCGGGTGACCTTCGAGGCGTCTGCCGACCCCGTGATCTCGCCCTCCGCGTCGTCGGTCAGCGTCGTCTGGCCGAGCCGGATCGTGCCCAGGTATTCCTTCTCGGTCAGCGCGAGGTGCCCGAGGAGCTTGGTGGCCTTCTCGACACCGAGGACCAGCACCCCCGTCGCCATGGGGTCGAGGGTGCCGGCGTGTCCGACGCGGCGGGTCCTGGCGATCCCGCGCATCTTGGCGACCACGTCGTGCGAAGTGAAGCCCGACGGCTTGTCGACGATGACAAGGCCGTCGGGCGGCGGAGTCTTCTGGGTCATTCGGCGGCGTCGTCCGTCTCGTCCTCGTCGCCCGGCTTCCGGTACGGGTCGGCTTCGCCGGCGTACTTGGCGCCGGCCGAGACTTCGCGCACCTTCTCGTCGGACTGGCGCGCCTTGTCGAGGAGGTCGTCGATGGTCTTGGCGGTGTCGGGCAGCGCATCGGCCACGAAGGTCAGCGTCGGGGTGAACTTCACGCCCGCCGCCGCCCCGACGGCGGACCGGAGCACGCCCTTGGCGCTCTCCAGCCCGGCGGCCGCGGCCGCCCGCTCCTCGTCGCCGCCGTACACCGTGTAGAAGACGGTCGCCTCCCGCAGGTCACCCGTGACCCGGGTGTCCGTGATGGTGACGTGTGAGCCGAGCCGCGGGTCCTTGATCCCGCGCAGCAGCTTCTGGGCCACCACCTCTCGGATGAGGTCCGCCAGCCTCTTGGCGCGCGCGTTGTCGGCCACTGGTCCGTCTCCTTAGTAACTGTCTTGCTGCTTGCTTCAGTCTTCGTCGCTGTGGAGCCTGCGTCGAACCGAGAGCAGGTCCACCTCGGGCCGCCCGGCAACCAGCCGCTCGCAGCGGTCCAGCACGTCGGTGAGGTGTCCCGTGTCCCCGGAGACCACCGCGAGCCCGATCTCGGCCCTGCGGTGGAGGTTCTGGTTGCCCGTCTCCGCCGCGCTCACCGCGTACTTGCGCTGGAGCTCGGCCACGATCGGACGGACGAGAGAGCGTTTCTCCTTCAGCGAGTGGACGTCACCGAGGAGCAGGTCGAAGGACAGAGTCCCCACATACATGTGTGTCCGGATGTCCCGCCGGTTCGGGGTACGGGCGCCGCGCTTGGACGCCGGTACGGGGAACCGTACACGCAACGGCCGGGGCCGATCGACGGATATTACGTCCGCCGACCGGCCCCGATCGCGTGTTACGACGGTCAGCCGCGCGGCTTCTCGCGCATCTCGTACGTCGCGATGACGTCGTCGATCTTGATGTCGTTGAAGTTTCCGAGGTTGATACCGCCCTCGAAGCCTTCGCGGATCTCGGTGACGTCGTCCTTGAAGCGGCGCAGACCGGAGATGGTGAGGTTCTCCGCGACGACCTTGCCGTCACGCAGCAACCGCGCCTTGGTGTTGCGCTTGACCTCGCCGGAGCGGACCAGCACACCGGCGATGTTGCCCAGCTTGGACGAGCGGAAGACCTCGCGGATCTCCGCCGTACCGAGCTCGACCTCTTCGTACTCCGGCTTGAGCATGCCCTTGAGGGCTGCCTCGATCTCCTCGATCGCCTGGTAGATGACCGAGTAGTACCGGACGTCCACACCCTCGCGCTCGGCCATCTGCGCCGCACGGCCTGCCGCGCGGACGTTGAAGCCGATCACGATGGCGTCGGAGCCCATCGCCAGGTCGATGTCCGACTCCGTGACCGCACCGACACCGCGGTGCAGGACGCGGATGTCGACCTCTTCGCCGACGTCCAGCTGGAGCAGGGAGGACTCGAGAGCCTCGACGGAACCAGAAGCGTCACCCTTGATGATGAGGTTGAGCTGCTGGACCTCGCCGGCCTTGAGCACCTTGTCCAGGTCCTCGAGGGAGACGCGACGCGTGCGCTTGGCGAACGCAGCGTTCCGCTCGCGGGCGGCACGCTTCTCGGCGATCTGACGGGCCGTACGGTCCTCGTCGACCACCAGGAAGTTGTCACCCGCACCCGGGACGTTGGTCAGGCCCAGGACCTGGACCGGCGTCGACGGGCCGGCCTCGGCGACGTTGTTGCCGTTGTCGTCGAGCATGGCGCGCACGCGGCCGTAGGCGTCGCCCACCACCATCGTGTCGCCGACCCGCAGGGTGCCTCGCTGGACGAGGACCGTCGCCACGGCACCGCGGCCGCGGTCGAGACGGGACTCGATCGAGATGCCCTGCGCGTCCTGGTTCGGGTTGGCCCGCAGGTCGAGCGAGGCGTCGGCCGTCAGGACCACGGCCTCCAGCAGGGAGTCGATGTTCAGACCCTGCTTGGCGGAGATGTCGACGAACATGGTGTCGCCGCCGTACTCCTCGGCCACCAGGCCGTACTCGGTCAGCTGACCGCGCACCTTGGTCGGGTCGGCACCCTCGACGTCGATCTTGTTGACCGCGACGACGATCGGGACGTCGGCCGCCTTGGCGTGGTTGAGCGCCTCGACCGTCTGCGGCATGACGCCGTCGTTGGCCGCGACGACCAGGATCGCGATGTCCGTCGACCGGGCACCACGGGCACGCATGGCGGTGAACGCCTCGTGACCCGGGGTGTCGATGAAGGTGATCGCGCGGTCTTCTTCGTTGACCTCGGTCGAGACCTGGTAGGCACCGATGTGCTGGGTGATGCCGCCGGCCTCGCCCGCGATGACGTTCGTCTTGCGGATGGCGTCGAGGAGTCGGGTCTTACCGTGGTCGACGTGACCCATGACGGTCACGACCGGCGGACGGACGACCAGGTCCTCGTCGTCGCCCTCGTCCTCGCCGAACTCGATGTCGAAGGACTCGAGCAGCTCGCGGTCCTCCTCCTCGGGGCTGACGATCTGAACCGTGTAGTTCATCTCGCCCGCGAGGAGCTGCAGCGTCTCGTCGGAGACGGACTGCGTGGCCGTGACCATCTCGCCGAGGTTCATCATGACCGCGACGAGCGACGCCGGGTTGGCGTTGATCTTCTCCGCGAAGTCGGTGAGCGAGGCACCGCGCGACAGGCGAATGGCTTCGCCGTTGCCGCGAGGCAGCATCACGCCGCCGACCGACGGGGCCTGCATGGCCTCGTACTCCTGGCGCCTCTGCCGCTTCGACTTGCGACCGCGACGCGCGGGACCGCCGGGACGACCGAAGGCGCCCTGCGTGCCACCACGGCCACCGGGACCACCGGGACGACCACCGAAGCCGGGACGACCGCCGCCGCCACCGCCGGGACCACCCGGACGGCCGGCGAAACCGCCGCCACCGCCACCGGGACCCGCGGGACGACCGGCGAAGCCGCCGCCACCGCCACCGGGACGACCGGCGAAACCGCCGCCGCCACCGGGACGACCGCCGCCACCGCCGCCGGGGCGACCGCCGCCGCCACCGGGACCACGGCCACCGGGGCCACCGCCGCCGGGACGCGGGCCGGCAGCCGGACGCTGCGGCATCATGCCGGGGTTGGGACGCGGGCCGCCGGGGCCGCCGCCGCCGGGACGGGGACCGCCCTGCGGACGGGGCATGCCGCCCGGGCTCGGACGCGAGCCGCCCGGAGCCTGCGGACGGGGACCGCCCGCCGCGCCCTGGGGACGGGGACCGCCCTGGCCCTGACCCTGCGGACGCGGGGCGCCGCCGGAACGCTCACCGGGACCGCCAGGGCCGCCGGGGCGCGGGGCACCGCCCGGACGGGGCGCCTGCGGGCGCGCCATGCCGGTGGAGCCACCAGAGGTGAAGGGGTTGTTGCCCGGACGGGGACCCGCCGGACGGGCGCCGGGACGGGCACCCTGGCCGCCCGGACGCGGAGCGCCGGGACGGTCGCCGCGCTCACCACGGCCCTGGCCGCCCTGGCCGGGACCGCCGGCCGGACGCGGGGCGCCGGGACGCGGGGCCTGGGAGGCCGGACGCGGAGCACCCGGACGCGGGCCGGAACCCTGGCCCTGGCCCTGAGAGGCCGGTGCGGCGGGAGCCGCCGGGGGTGCCGTGAACTCGGGTGTGGTCGGAGCCGGGGACGCCGGGGCGGGCCGCGGCGCAGGCGCGGGCCTCGGGCCCGGAGTGGGACGGGAGCCGGGAGCGGCCGGGGCGGCGGGAGCCGCGGGCCTCTCGGCGGCGGCCGGCTTGGGAGCCGGCGGGCGCGGGGCAGCCGGACGGGCGGCCTGCGCGGGAGAGGGGGCTGCCGGCCTGGCCGGGGCAGCCTTGCGTGCGGGGGCGGGCTTGCCGCCTCCGTTGCCCTGCTGGAGGGCGTCCGTCAACTTACGGACAACGGGCGCTTCGATGGTCGAAGACGCCGAACGGACGAATTCACCGAGTTCTTGGAGCTTGGCCATGACGACCTTGCTCTCCACCCCGAACTCCTTGGCGAGTTCGTATACCCGGACCTTAGCCACTTCGCTCCTTTTAGGTCCGGGTGCGTCCGGACCGTCGCTACTTCATGGGCGTACTCATCGCGTGCTCATCGAGTGCTCATCGCAATCTCGACCTACTTCCAACTCGCGGGGTACCAGGGCCGCACGGGGGTTCCGCGCGACGCTTCTTACGGTGTTGCCTGCTCAGCAACTGTCTGTCTGCTCGACGTACTGGCGCAACGCCTTTATGTCGAGCGCTCCCGGGGCGCGCAACGCCCTCGTGAACGCCCGGCGGCGTACCGCCTGGTCGAGACAGACCAGGGCGGGGTGTACGTACGCACCCCGGCCGGGCAGCGTACCGCGAGGATCAGGGACGCATGCGTCCTCGATCGCCACGATCCGCAGCAGATCGGTCTTGGCCGCTCGCTGCCTGCAACCCACACAGGTGCGTTCAGGGCATGCGCGGGCGGGCGTCCGGCCAGACACTCTTAAGTCTACCTCCCCGTACCGACCTCACCCCTTGGGGGCAGCGATCGAACGGTTGTTGTCGTGATCTAAGCCACCTACGGCTTGGATCTATTCCCCGGCGCCATCCGCCGACGCCACGCGCCGGCGCTACTCGCCGGCCTGCTCGGTGTCCGGCCGGATGTCGATCCGCCAGCCGGTGAGCCGGGCCGCGAGCCGGGCGTTCTGCCCCTCCTTGCCGATGGCCAGGGAGAGCTGGTAGTCGGGGACCGTCACCCGCGCGGAGCGGGCGGCCATGTCCACGACCTCGACCTTGGACACCCGGGCCGGCGACAGCGCGTTGGCGACCATCTCGGCCGGGTCGTCCGACCAGTCGACGATGTCGATCTTCTCACCGTTCAGCTCGCCCATGACATTGCGCACACGGCCGCCCATGGGGCCGATGCAGGCACCCTTGGCGTTCAGGCCCGAACGGGTGGACCGTACGGCGATCTTGGTGCGGTGACCGGCCTCGCGGGCGATGGCGGCGATCTCGACGGACCCGTCGGCGATCTCCGGCACCTCCAGGGCGAAGAGCTTCTTCACCAGATTGGGGTGCGTGCGCGAGAGGGTGACGGACGGACCGCGCACACCCCTCGCCACTCGTACGACGTACGACCGCAGCCGCATCCCGTGCGGATACGTCTCACCGGGGACCTGCTCCTGCACCGGCAGGATGGCCTCCAGCTTGCCGATGTCGACGAGCACGTTCTTCGGGTCGCGGCCCTGCTGGACCACGCCCATGACGATGTCGCCCTCGCGCCCCGCGTACTCACCGAGCGTCGCGTCGTCCTCGGCGTCGCGCAGCCGCTGCAGGATGACCTGCTTGGCGGTGGTGGCGGCGATACGGCCGAAGCCGGACGGGGTGTCGTCGAACTCGCGGGCCTCCTGACCCTCCTCCAGGTCCTCGGGGTCCTCCTTCGCCCACACGGTCACATGGCCGCTCTCGCGGTTGAGCTCCACGCGCGCGTGACGGCGGCTTCCCTCGGTGCGGTGGTAGGCGATGAGGAGGGCCGACTCGATCGCCTCGACCAACAGGTCGAAGGAGATCTCCTTCTCCCGTACCAAGCCCCGCAGGGCACTCATGTCGATGTCCACGGCTACGCCTCCTCTTCCTGCTCGTTTTCGTTCTTGCTGTCCTTGCGGCTGAACTCGACCTGCACGCGTGCCTTGTCGACGTCGGAGAAGGCGAGTCTGCGGGCGGTGGCCTTGCGGCCCTTCACGCCGGGCACTTCGAGATCGAGGCCTTCGTCGTCGACCTTCAGGATCCTGGCGACCAGTTCGCCGCCGCCCTCGGTCAGCTGGAACTTCACCAGCCGGTCCACGGAGCGCACGTAGTGACGGTGCTCCTTGAGGAGGCGCTCAGCGCCGGGGGTACCGACCTCGAGGGTGTACTCCCCCGCACCCATCGCGTCGCTCTCGTCGAGCTTCGCCGAGAGCGCGCGGCTCACCTCGGCGATCTGGTCCAGGTCGGCACCGGTGTCCGAGTCGACGACGACGCGCAGCACTCGCTTTCGTCCTACGGAGTCCACTGCGATCTCTTCGAGATCCAGGCCCTGGGAGGTGACGAGCGGTTCCAGGAGCTCTCGCAGCCTCTCGCTCTGGGTCGTGCTCATCCGGGTGACTCCTCGGCCGCGTGTGCTGTTGTGGGTAGGTCGCGTGTCTGGTGAAAGGGTATCCGGTCGCAGGGGGTGTTGCCGTCCAGGTGACCTCGGATGCGCGGGTACCGTGATCGCCAGCGGGGTGACCTCCCGCCCGTGTGTTCGTACGAGCTTCCCGAGGACGTCTGTCGTGCCGTACCCCCCTCCGCCGCACGTCCCTTCGGGGCCGCGCAGAAGATCCCTGCTCGCCTCGGTCGCCGGGGGCGCCCTGCTGGCCGGCTGCTCCGACGGGACCGGGAGCACCGAGGAGGGCACCGCCGGCAGTCCGTCCGTCGTCGAGCGGGCACGCGCGCGTGCGGCTCGGGACAGCCGGGGGATCGTCGAACGGTACGACGCCGTCCTCGCCGCGTATCCGGCGCTGGCGGAGCAGGTGGGGCCCTTGCGGGCGGAAGCGGTACGGCATGCGGAGGCGTTCGGGGAGACGGTCGCCACGTCCTCGCCCACCGCGTCGCCGGCCTCGCCCTCGCCCTCGGTCACGGTGCCCACGACCGAGAAGGACGCCCTCGCCCAGCTCGCCGCCGCCGAACGGGCGCTCGCGGACCGGCGGGCCAAGGCGCTGCTGGACGTACCGGGCGAGCTGGCCCGGCTGCTGGCCTCGGTGGCGGCGGCCGGTGCGGCGCACGCGTATCTGCTGATGGAGGGGAGCCGGTGAGCGACGGGGACGACAAGGAGCTGGAGGCCTTCCAGAAGGCGCTGGCCGCCGAGCACGCGGCCGTGTACGGCTACGGCGTCGTCGGCGGCCGGATCGGTGTGGGCCGGCGAGCGGAGGCCCGGGCCGCCTATGACGCCCACCGGGCCCGGCGGGACGGGCTGGTGCGCCAGGTGCGGAACATGGGCGGGAAGCCGGTGGCCGCGGCCGCGGCGTACGCGCTGCCCTTTCCGGTGCCGGACTCGGCAGCGGCGGTACGGCTCGCCGCCGACCTGGAGGAGCGGGTGGCCGGGGTGTACTCCGACCTGGTGCGGGCAACCGAGGGCGGGCGGCGGAGCACGGCCGCCGAGGCGCTGCGGGAGGCAGCGGTGCGGGCGGTGCGCTGGCGCGGCGAGAGCGTAGCCTTCCCTGGGCTCGCCGAGCGGGCGGTCACGATGTCGTCCTCGGCCTATGGCCCGGCTTCTTCGTCGGCTCCCTCGGCGTAACCCGGTACTGGAAGGAAACGACTCGCGCATGGCTTTCGAACCACCGCAGCGGTTGGTGCGGGCGCTCGGCGAGAGCGCGCCGGACGATGACGACTGGGTGGAGAGGCTGCCCGAGACTGCCGAACAGGCGGTCGCGTTGCGCGAGTTGACCGTGGAGCGGGTTCAGGTGCCCGGGGGACGCAGCAGCCTCGTGGTGCTCGTGCGGCGCGCTGACGGGACGCCGGCCGTGCTCAAGCTGGCCCCGGCCCGGGCCCGGCCGGAGAGCGAGCGGGCGGCGCTCGCGCACTGGGAGGGACGAGGGGCCGTACAACTGCTGGAGCCCTTTGCCGCCGAGGGAGTGCTGCTGCTCGAGCGGCTGCATCCGGATGTGTCCGTGCGGTCCCTGCCGGAGGCGAAAGCGCTGCTCGAGGCTGCCGGGGCGCTGCGGCGGCTGTGGGTGGAGCCGCCGGGTGACCATGTCTTCGAGACGGTGGCCGAGCGGACCGGGCGACAGGCCGCGGTCATGCGGGGTGCCTCCGCTGAGGTGGCGGGGCTGGTGAGCGCGGCTCTCGATGCGCGGGAGTCGTTGCTGGCCGCGCCACCGGAGCAGCGGTTGCTGCACGGGACGTTCCGGCAGAGCAAGGTGCTTTCCGGTGTGCGGTCGCCCTGGCTCGCTGTCGGGCCCGATCCTGTCGTCGGGGAGTGTGCGTTCGATCTCGCCCGGCTGGTGCGGGACCGGGTGGAGGACCTGATCGCCTCCCCGTCGGGGGCGGCTACGACCCGCCGGCGGATCAAGCGGCTCGCGGAGTCACTTGAGGTGGATCAGGAACGGTTGCGGGGGTGGACGCTGTTCCGAGCCGTGGAGTCGGGGGTCCGGGCGCTACGGGTGGGACGGCCCAAGGATGCCGAGTTGCTGCTGGAGTTCGCCGGGTGGCTCTGAGGCCGTAGGGCGGCGGCCGCCGGTGCGACCGCCGCCGTACGCTCAAGCGGTCAGGCGGGCGATCGCCTCGTCCACCGTCAGCTCCTCGCGCTCACCGCTGCGGCGGTCCTTGAGCTCCAGGACGCCCTCGGCGGAGCGGCGGCCCGCGACCAGGATCTTGGGTACGCCGATGAGCTCGGAGTCGGTGAACTTCACACCCGGAGAGACCCCGGCGCGGTCGTCGACAAGGACCCTGAGGCCCGCCTCACGCAGCTTCTCGGAGACGTCGAGGGCCAGTTCGATCTGGAGGGCCTTGCCCGCGGCGACGACGTGCACGTCGGCCGGGGCGACCTCGGCGGGCCAGCACAGGCCCTTGTCGTCGGCCGTCTGCTCGGCGAGGGCTGCGACCGCCCGGGAGACGCCGATGCCGTAGGAGCCCATGGTCACGCGGACCGGCTTGCCGTTCTGGCCGAGGACGTCGAGCTTGAGGGCGTCGGCGTACTTGCGGCCGAGCTGGAAGATGTGGCCGATCTCGATGGCGCGGTCCAGCTTGAGGCCGGTGCCGCACTTCGGGCACGGGTCGCCCTCCTGGACGACCACTACGTCGACGTACTCGTCGACCTCGAAGTCACGGCCCGCGACGACGTTCTTCGCGTGCGTGTGCTCCTTGTTGGCGCCGGTGATCCAGGCGGTGCCGGGGGCCACGCGCGGGTCGGCGATGTACTTCACCTTCTCGCCCAGGCCCTGCGGACCGACGTAACCGCGGACGAGGTCGGGACGGCCGACGAAGTCCTCGGCGCTCACCAGCTCCACGGCGGCGGGCGCGAAGTGCGCCTCCACCTTGCCCATGTCGACCTCGCGGTCGCCGGGGACGCCGACGGCCACGATCTCGCCGTCGACCTTCACGAGGAGGTTCTTGAGGGTGTCGGAGGCCTCGACGCCGAGGTGGGCGGCGAGGGTCTCGATGGTCGGGGTGTCGGGAGTGGGGATCTCCTCGAGAGCGGCGACGCCGGCCGCGTCCACCGGCTTCAACTCGTACGTGATCGCCTCGGTGTTGGCCGCGAAGTCGCAGTTCGGGCAGTCGGCGAAGGTGTCCTCGCCGGCTTCTGCGGGGGCGAGGAACTCCTCCGACTTGGAGCCGCCCATCGCGCCGGCGGTGGCGGCGCAGATGCGGTAGTCGAGGCCCAGGCGCTCGAAGACCTTCTGGTAGGCCTGGCGGTGCAGGGCGTAGGACCGGGCCAGGCCCTCGTCCTCGGTGTCGAAGGAGTACGAGTCCTTCATCAGGAACTCACGGCCGCGCAGGACGCCTGCCCGCGGGCGGGCCTCGTCACGGTACTTGTTCTGGATCTGGTAGAGGATGACCGGCAGGTCCTTGTAGGAGGACGCCTGGTCCTTCACCAGCAGGGTGAAGATCTCCTCGTGGGTCGGGCCGAGGAGGTAGTCGCCGCCCTTGCGGTCCTGCAGGCGGAACAGCTCGGGGCCGTACTCGGCCCAGCGGCCGGTCGCCTCGTACGGCTCCCGCGGCAGGATGGCGGGGAGCAGCACCTCCTGGGCGCCGATCGCGTCCATCTCCTCGCGGACGATCCGCTCGACGTTGGCCAGCACCTTCTTGCCGAGCGGCAGCCAGCTCCAGATGCCGGCCGCGGTCCGGCGGACGTACCCGGCGCGGACGAGCAACTTGTGGCTGAGGACCTCGGCGTCCGCCGGGTCGTCGCGCAGCGTCTTCGCCATCAACTGGGACATGCGCTGGACCGGTGCTTTCGCCATGGTTCTCGTACTCCTGCCGGATAAGGGTGATGGCTAGGAGGTTAGCCGGGCGGGCTGTGCCGGTGGAAATCGGTTCAGCGGCGGCGCAGGGGCAAGGGGGCGCCCATCACGGCGTACGGCTTCGGGGCGCTCGGGAAGAGGACCTGGCGGGCGAGGTCCTGGTAGCCGAGGGAGTGGTACAGGCCGCGGGCGGGGCTGTCGGTGTCGATCGCGGAGAGGATCGAGCGGGGCTCGGCGGCGCTGTCGGTGATCGCGGTGATCAGGGTGCGGCCGATACCGCGGTTCTGGTGGTGGGGGTGGACATGGAGCTCGGTGATCACGAACGAGTCGTCGAGCCAGATGTCGTTGTGCTGCGCGCGGAGGTAGGGCTCCACGACGGTGGACCACCAGTGGGTGCGGTTGTTGGGCATGCCGTACACGAATCCGACGAGGTTTCCTCCGACGGTCGCGCCGAGGGCCCTCGCGCCGGGATAGGTCATGTGGCGGAGCACGATCTGGCGGCGGACCGCTACCTCGTCGGCGCCGAGGCCGAAGGCGATGGCCTGTACTGCCAGGGCCTCGTCCACGTGGGCGGACAGGTCCAGGGGGCCGATGACGAGGTCCATGCGGGCAGCGTACAGGGGGGTTTCAGGTGTGTGCCGGGGGCGGGTCGGCTCAGAAGAGGATGCTCATGAAGGCGCCGATCTCCTGGAAGCCCACCCTTGCGTACGTCCGCCTCGCCGGGGTGTTGAAGTCGTTGACGTACAGGCTCACCACCGGGGCCACATCCGCCAGGGCGTACCGCAGTACCGCCGCCATCCCCGGGGCCGCCACTCCCCTGCCCCGGTACTCGGGGGCCACCCACACGCCCTGGATCTGGCAGGCCCGGTCCGTCGCGGCACCGATCTCCGCCTTGAAGACGACCTTGCCGTGTTCGTCGAGGCGAGCGAAGGAGCGGCCGGAACCGACCAGTTCGGCGACGCGGGCCTGGTAGAGGAGTCCGCCGTCGCCGGCCAGCGGGGAGACGCCGACCTCTTCCGTGAACATCGCCACGCACGCCGGCATGATCGTTTCCATCTCGTCCTTGCGGATGCGGCGGACGTACGGATCCGGGGCGATGTCGGTGGGCATGCGGTCGGTGACCATGAGGGGCTGCTGGGCACGGACCTCCCGCGCCGGGCCCCAGCTGGGTTCCAGCAGGCGCCAGAGCTGGGCGGTGGGTTCGGCGGGGCCGACGATGGAGGAGCACCGGCGGCCGGAACGCCGGGCGCGGTCGGCGAAGGCGCGGACGGCTCGGGGGGTCGCGCAGATCGGGACCAGGTTGGCACCGGCGTAGCAGAGGGACGTGAGCATGCCGTCCTCGTACCAGCCCCACATCTCGCCGCCGAGCCGCCACGGGTCGAGGCCGGCGACCTGCACCCTCGACGTCACGAAGGCGTTCGCGACCGGATCGCGGCCGAGCACGGCGAGCGCGGCGTCCAGGTCGCTCGGTTCGAGGACCCGGGAGGTCGTCTGGGTCAACACGGGCGGGGCCTCACACTGGGGTCTGCTGATCTCCGCACTGTACCTGCGGAAGCTGAGCCGTGCCGCCCCCAGTTCGGGGGCCGTTCGTTGCTGACACGCCCGACCCGCGCTGATAGGAACGTCGGATGATCTCGACCCCAGTGCGATCCGACGCCCGGAAATGGCCCGACGAGCAGCTCGCGGAGCTGTTCAGCGAGGGCTTCCCCAAGTTCATCACCGCCGACCGGCTGGTGAAGGAGTACATCGGCCGGGTACGGGAGTTCTTCGCGGGGCTGGATCTGATGCTGCTGGACGCGGACGGGGTTCCCGTCGCCGCCGGGTGGGGGGTGCCGCTGCGGTGGGACGGCCCGGCCGACGCGCTGCCCTCGGGATACACGGACGCGCTGGTGCGGGCCGTCGAGGGTCACGAGCAGGGCGTCGAACCCGACACCCTGGTGATCTGCGGGGCGATCGTCACCCCGTCGCTCAAGGGGCAGGGGCTCGCCGGGCGGATGCTCACCGCCCTGCGGGAGGCCGGACAGGATGCGGGGCTGGCGCGGGTCGTCGCACCCGTGCGGCCCACGACCAAGGCCCGCTATCCGCTGACGCCCATCGAGTCGTTCCTGCGATGGCGGCGGGAGGACGGCACCGCCCTCGATCCCTGGATCCGGACCCACGAACGGCTCGGCGCCCGGATCCTCGCCCCGGCCCCCGTCTCGCAGACGATGACCGGCACGGTCGCCGAGTGGGAGGGCTGGACGGACCTCGCCCTCCCCGAGTCCGGCGACTACGTCATCCCGGACGGGCTGAATGTGCTGCGGGTCGACCGGGACGCCGACGTCGGCGTCTATCAGGAGCCGAACGTCTGGATGCGGCACCGGTGAGCCACAGAGGTCAGCCCGCGACCGACACCGACGGCTCGCCGGAGGCGATGCCCTCCGCCTCCATCTGCTCGGCGATCTTCATCGCCTCTTCGATGAGGGTCTCCACGATCTTCGACTCGGGGACCGTCTTGATGACCTCGCCCTTGACGAAGATCTGCCCCTTGCCGTTGCCGGAGGCGACGCCGAGGTCGGCTTCGCGGGCCTCGCCGGGGCCGTTCACCACGCAGCCCATGACCGCGACGCGGAGCGGGACCTCCATGCCGGTCAGGCCCGCGGTGACCTCCTCGGCCAGCTTGTAGACGTCGACCTGGGCGCGGCCGCAGGACGGGCAGGAGACGATCTCCAGGCCGCGCTGCTTGAGGTTCAGGGACTCCAGGATCTGGTTGCCGACCTTGACCTCCTCGACCGGCGGGGCACTCAGCGACACCCGGATGGTGTCGCCGATGCCCTGGGAGAGCAGCGCGCCGAAAGCCACGGCCGACTTGATGGTGCCCTGGAAGGCCGGGCCCGCCTCGGTCACGCCGAGGTGCAGCGGGTAGTCGCACTGGGCGGCGAGCTGGCGGTACGCCTCGACCATCACGACCGGGTCGTTGTGCTTGACCGAGATCTTGATGTCCCGGAAGTCGTGCTCCTCGAAGAGGGATGCCTCCCACAGTGCGGACTCGGCCAGCGCCTCGGGGGTCGCCTTGCCGTACTTCTGGAGCAGCCGGCGGTCCAGCGAACCCGCGTTGACGCCGATGCGGATCGGGGTGCCGTGGTCCTTCGCGGCCCGCGCGATCTCCTTGACCTTGTCGTCGAACTGCTTGATGTTGCCGGGGTTGACGCGTACGGCCGCACAGCCGGCCTCGATCGCCGCGAAGACGTACTTCGGCTGGAAGTGGATGTCCGCGATCACCGGGATCTGCGACTTGCGCGCGATGGTCGCTAGCGCGTCCGCGTCGTCCTGGGTCGGGCAGGCCACGCGCACGATCTGGCAGCCGGACGCCGTGAGCTCGGCGATCTGCTGGAGCGTGGCGCCGATGTCCGAGGTGCGCGTGGTCGTCATCGACTGGACCGACACCGGGGCGTCACCGCCCACCGCGACCGAACCGACCTGGATCTGCCGGCTCTTCCGGCGTTCGGCGAGCCTGGTCGGAACGGACGGCATGCCGAGAGAAATCGCAGTCATCTGCTGTGCAACCCCAAGTCGTGGATCAAGGTCCAGGTCCCGTCAGCGCCGGGCTCCGGACTTCGAGATTACGGCAAGGGACCGGGCGCGGGCACATCACGGCCGTCAAACCCACTCAATGGAGAGCGGCCCGGCACACACCGTGCCGGGCCGCCTCGAACACCGTATGGCTAGGAGATTCTCACCGGGTTAACGACGTCGGCGATCAGGACGAGGATCGTGAAGCAGATGAAGATCCCCGCCACCACATAGGCCACCGGCATCAGCTTCGCCACGTCGAACGGGCCCGGGTCCGGGCGCTTGAGGACCTTCGCCAGGTTGCGGCGCAGGGACTCCCACAGGGCGCCCGCGATGTGGCCGCCGTCCAGGGGGAGCAGCGGGAGCATGTTGAAGAGGAACAGGGAGAGGTTGAAGCCCGCGACCAGCATGAGCGCCATGGCGAGTTGCTGGGTCGGGGGGATGTCGAGCGTGAAGATCTCGCCGCCCACCCTCGCCGCGCCGACCACGCCCATCGGGGAGTCCGGCTCGCGCGGGGCGTCGCCGAAGGCCGCGTTCCACAGGGCCGGGATCTTGCCGGGCAGGGCGGCCAGGGAGTCGACGGCCTCGCCGACGCGGTCGCCCATCCAGACCACGGAGTCGCCGAAGTCCTGCTTGACGATGCCGGTGGCCGCGCTGAAGCCGAGGAAGCCGGCGGTGACGTACTCGCCCTGGACGTACTGCCCGCTGGAGTCCTTCTTGGCGACCTGGTTGCTGGCGATCTTCGCGGTGAGGGTGACGTCCTTGCCGTTCCGCTCGACGACTATCGGGACCGTCTTGTCGGGGTTGGCGCGGATGAGGTCGGAGAGCTTGTTCCAGTCGTCCGTCCGTACACCGTTGAACGAGAGGATCTTGTCGCCCGCCTTGAGGCCGGCCGCCGCGGCCGGGGAGGCGGGGTCGGAGGCCTTGCAGGTCTGGCGATTCTGGCTCTGGGAGATCACGCACTTGGAGACGGAGCTGACCGTGTTGGTCTGCTGGGAGATGCCGAAGCCCATGAGGACCGTGAGGAACAGCGCCACCGCGAGGATCAGGTTCGCGAAGGGGCCCGCGAACATCACGATGACGCGTTTCCAGGGCTTACGGGTGTAGAAGAGGCGTTTCTCGTCGCCGGGCTGGAGTTCCTCGAAGGCGGCCGAGCGGGCGTCCTCGATCATGCCGCGCCAGGGGGAGGTGGAGCGGGCGCTGATACGGCCGTCGTCGCCGGGCGGGAACATGCCGATCATGCGGATGTAGCCGCCGAAGGGGATGGCCTTGATGCCGTACTCCGTCTCGCCCTTCTTCCGCGAGAAGACGGTCGGGCCGAAGCCGACCATGTACTGCGGCACGCGGATACCGAAGAGCTTGGCGAAGGACAGGTGCCCCAGCTCGTGCCACGCGATCGACACCAGGAGGCCGAAGGCGAAGAGCCCTATGCCGAGGATGAACATCAGGGTCGTCATGCACGGGCCTCCGCCGTCTGTGCCGTCAGTTCCCGGGCCCGGGTCCGCGCCCAGGTCTCCGCTTCGAGGACGTCCGCGACGGTGAGCGAGGTTCCCCCGCGCGGGGTGCCGTGCTCGTCCACCACCCGGGTCACGGTCTCCATGATCCCGTTGAACGGCAGTGCGCCGGCCCGGAAGGCCTCGACGCACTCCTCGTTGGCGGCATTGAACACCGCCGGGGCCGTGCCCGCGAGCTGTCCCACGTGTCTCGCAAGGTTGACCGAAGGAAACGCGTCGTTGTCGAGCGGGAAGAACTCCCAGGTCGACGCCTTGCTCCAGTCGAAGGCGGGCGCCGCGTCGGGGACGCGCTCGGGCCAGCCCAGGCCGATGGCGATCGGCCCGCGCATGTCGGGGGGCGTCGCCTGGGCGATCGTGGATCCGTCCGTGAACTCAACCATCGAGTGGACATACGACTGGGGATGCACGACCACCTCAATGCGGTCGAAGGGAATGTCGTAGAGGAGGTGTGCCTCGATGACCTCCAGCCCCTTGTTGACGAGGGTCGCGGAGTTGATCGTGATGACCGGGCCCATGGCCCAGGTGGGGTGGGCGAGGGCGTCCTCGACGCTCACCTGGGCGAGGTCGGCTTTCGTACGGCCTCGGAAGGGGCCGCCGGACGCGGTGACGACGAGCTTGCGTACGTCGGCCCTCGTCCCGGAGGCCAGGGCCTGGAAGAGGGCGGCGTGCTCGGAGTCGACCGGGATGATCTGCCCGGGCTTGGCGAGGGCCTTCACCAGCGGGCCGCCCACGATGAGCGACTCCTTGTTGGCGAGCGCGAGGGTGCGGCCCGCTTTCAGGGCGGCGAGGGTCGGGGCCAGGCCGATGGAGCCGGTGATGCCGTTGAGGACGGTGTGCGCGTCGGAGGCGGCGACCTGCGTGGCCGCGTCCGGGCCGGCGAGGATCTCGGGGAGCGGCTCGCCCGTGCCGTAGAAACCACTGAGCGCCTCGCGCAGCTGCGGTACGACGTCCTCGCGGGCGACCGCGACGGTCCGCGCCTTCAGCCGGTGCGCCTGCTCGGCGAGGAGCGCGACCCGGCCGCCGTTGGCGGAGAGCCCGGTCACCCGGAACCGGTCGGGGTTGCGCAGCACGAGGTCGATGGCCTGGGTGCCGATGGAGCCCGTGGAGCCGAGGATCACCACGTCCTTGGGACCGTCACCCGGGAGGGGGTTGTAGACCAGGTGCGGGTCGGCGAGAGGGGCTGGACTGTCGCTCATCCCTCCATTGTGGCCGTAAGGACGGTGTGTGAGGACAGCGCGTCCCCCTCTCGGGTTGCGGGAGGGGGACAGCCTTGTCACCGGATGGGCCGGTGCATGTTCTCCTTCTCCGAAGGGCCGGGGGTCGCGTCGGCGATCCAGACGCCCTCGCCCGAGGGGTCGACGATCCCGTCCTCGAGCCAGCCGTAGGTGCCGGACATGACTCCCTTGACGACCTTGCGGTCCTGGTCGTCGGTGTTGTTCCACAGGCGGCCGAAGAGTTCCTCGACGCGCAGACGGGACTGGTGGCAGAAGGCGTCGGCGAGTTGGTAGGCCTCGCGGCCGTGGGGTTCGGTGGTGTAGAGGAGTTCGGCGCGTACGCAGGCCGCGCTCATCGCGAAGAGTTCGGCGCCGATGTCGACGATACGGCCGAGGAAGCCCTGCTTGGTCTCCATCCGGCCCTGCCAGCGGGACATGGCGTAGAAGGTGGAGCGGGCGAGTTTGCGGGCCGTTCGTTCGACGTAGCGCAGGTGTACCGAGAGGTCTACTTCGCGCTTGAACTCGGCGTAGGAGGTGGGGAGTTGGCCAGGACCCGCCACCAGCTTCGGGAGCCACTTGGCGTAGAAGACGCCCGCGTTCGCGCCCGCCTTCGCCTTGTCGCCGAGGGACTTCTCCGGGTCGATGAGATCGCCCGCGACCGAGAGGTGGGCGTCGACGGCCTCGCGGGCGATCAGCAGGTGCATGATCTCCGTGGAGCCCTCGAAGATGCGGTTGATGCGCAGGTCGCGCAGGACCTGTTCGGCGGGGACCGCCTTCTCGCCGCGGGCCCTGAGGGAATCGGCGGTCTCGAAGCCCCGGCCGCCGCGGATCTGGACCAGTTCGTCGGCGACGAGCCAGGCCATCTCGGAGGCGTAGAGCTTGGCGAGGGCACCCTCGATACGGATGTCGTTGCGGTTCTCGTCGGCCATCTGGCTCGAGAGGTCGAGTACGGCCTCCAGGGCGAAGGTCGTCGCCGCGATGAAGGAGATCTTGGAGCCGACGGCCTCGTGGTGGGCGATCGGCTTGCCCCACTGTTCGCGGGCCGCGGACCACTCGCGGGCGATCTTCAGACACCACTTGCCGGCGGCCACGCAGGAGGCGGGCAGCGAGAGGCGCCCGGTGTTCAGGGTGGTCAGGGCGATCTTCAGGCCTGTGCCCTCGGGGCCGATGCGGTTGGCCGCGGGCACCCGGACCTGGTGGAAGCGGGTGACGCCGTTCTCGATGCCGCGCAGGCCCATGAAGGCGTTGCGGTTCTCGACGGTGATGCCGGGCGAGGCGGTCTCCACGACGAAGGCGGTGATGCCGCCCTTGTGGCCCTCTGACTTGGGGACGCGGGCCATCACGACGAGCAGGTCGGCGACCACCCCGTTGGTGGTCCACAGTTTCACTCCGTCGAGGATGTAGTCGTCGCCGTCGGGTACCGCGCTGGTCGCGAGGCGTGCCGGGTCGGAGCCGACGTCCGGTTCGGTGAGGAGGAAGGCGCTGATGTCGGTGCGGGCGCAGCGGGGCAGGAACCGCTCCTTCTGCTCCTGCGTGCCGAAGAGCTTCAGCGGCTGGGGTACGCCGATCGACTGGTGGGCCGACAGCAGCACGCCGATCGCGGGGCTCGCGGAGCCCACGAGGGCCAGTGCCTTGTTGTAGTACACCTGGGTGAGGCCGAGACCGCCGTACTTGGTGTCGATCTTCATGCCGAAGGCGCCGAGTTCCTTGAGGCCGTCCACGACGTCGTCGGGGATCTTGGCCTCGCGTTCGATGAGGGCGCCGTCCACCCTGGTCTCGCAGAAGTCGCGGAGCTTGGCCAGGAAGTCCTCGCCGCGCTGGGCGTCCTCCTCGGGGGGCATCGGGTGGGGGTGGATGAGGTCGAGCCGGAAACGCCCGAGGAACAGTTCCTTGGCGAAGCTGGGCTTGCGCCAGTCCTGTTCCCGGGCGGCCTCCGCCACCTCGCGGGCCTCGCGCTCGGTGACGACGGGCTTGGTGGATGGTGCGGACATCAGGCTCACCTCGTCGTGAATCGGGATCTTGGGGGCCGTATGGTTACCGACGGGTGCTACCCGATCGTATGTACCCGATCCGGGGCGAGGCCACCACCCTTCGTGCGGCCGTTCGGCCGATGTCGACGGAAAACGACGTGGTGTCCAGTCGGCCAGGGCCTTTGGAGAGCTGCGTGCCGGTCTCGTATTTGCCGTTGCTCAGCAGCTTCCGCCGGACGAGTGACCGGGGAAGGCGTCGAGCTCGAGGCGGTTTTGCTGGTGTTGGCCCGGCGTAGCCGTTCCGGTCGGTGTGCCCCTGGGGAAGGGTTGCCGCCGGGCCGGGGCGGGCCTGGGGGTGGTCACCGCGCAGGACGTTCTGCCGACGGTCTCAGAGGCCCTGAGGGGCGAGGTCCGGGTGGCCCTGCGCGGGTACCGGAGGTCCGGGCGGGCTTGGAGGACGGTCCACGTGCAGGCTGCGGGGGTAGGTGCGGAACCGGACGTCGACCGTCTCGCTGTCGACGGCCTCAGGGACCCTGGGGGGTCCGAGGATCCAGGCCCGCCCCGGAGGCCCAGGCGGCGGCCCTGCGGGTCCAGCGGGCCGGGAATCCCGACGGCCTCTCGGGGGCCAGGGCGGCGCCGCAGGTGCAGGGGTCCGAGGGTCCGGACGACCCCAGAACACGCGCGCGACCCCCAGGCGGGCCCCGCACAAGACGTACCGACTCCAG
>NZ_KQ948665.1:0-316964 GCF_001514145.1 Streptomyces canus | reverse complement strand
CCCGCAGGCGGGCCCCGCACAGGACGTACCGACTCCGGCGGTCCGTGAGGAACCGGACGTCGGCCGGCCCGCCGTCGACAGCCTCGGGGTCCGAGGGCCCAGGCGCACCCCAGGTGCGCGGGACGGCGGTCTCGGTGTCCTCGGGGTGGGTGGTGCCGCCGTGGATGGTCCGGGGCCCGTCGCGCGTCCGGGCGGTTCAAGGTCGGGACGGACCAGTGCTGCTCGCCGTGCAGCACCCTCACCTCCCGCACCCGCTCCAGGTCTACCGTGCCCATCCCGCTCTCACCGGACAGGTTCCCGCGTCCCCGTTCCATGGCCCCCCGCGGCCGGTCGTGGTAGGCAGGAAGCCGTACCCCGTCGAGGTCGTGAACGGCCAGGCCGGAGCGGGTTCGCCGGTGTCGAGTCCTCCTGTGCGTGCCGCCCGCCCGAGAGTCCCTGTCGAAGCGCTTCGACAACCTATGGACACCCACTCCCGGGGGAGCTACTGTCGAACCACCCCCACCCGCACCTGTTCGCACTGCGCACTGTCGAAGCGCTTCACAACACTTGGAGAGCTGGATGGTCACCCTCGCCGAGGTCGCCCAGCACGCCGGAGTCTCGGCGAGCACGGTGAGCTATGTCCTCAGTGGCAAGCGGTCCATCTCGACGACCACCCGGCAGCGTGTCGAGGAGAGCATCCGCGAGCTCGGTTACCACCCGAACGCCGGCGCCCGCGCCCTCGCCAGCAGCAGGTCGAACATCATCGCGCTGATGATCCCGCTCCGCACCGACATGTACGTGCCGGTGATGATGGAGATCGCCATCGCGGTGGCCACCACCGCACGGACGCACGGGTACGACGTCCTGCTGCTCACCGGCGAGGAGGGCCCCGACGCCGTCCGACGCGTCACGGGCAGCGGGCTCGCCGACGCGATGATCCTGATGGACGTCGAACTCGACGACGAGCGGCTGCCGTTCCTGCGCGGCACCGACCAGCCCTCCGTACTCATCGGCCTCCCCGCCGACACGTCCGGGCTCACCTGCGTCGACCTCGACTTCCGGGCCACCGGCGCGCTGTGCGTCGAACACCTCGCGAAGCTCGGTCACCGCGACATCGCTGTCATCGGCGAGGCCCCCGCCGTCTACGAACGGCACACCGGTTTCGCCGAGCGCACTCTGGACGGACTCCGGTCGCGGGCCCAGGAGTTGGGCGTACGACTGCTGCACCGGCCGTGCGACGGCGGGTACGACGCGATGGCCGTGACGCTCGCCCGCGTCCTCGACGAGCGTCCGTCCACCACGGGCTTCGTCGTGCAGAACGAGCAGGCGGTCGAGCCGCTGCTCGCGCTGTTGCGCCAGCAGGGCCGGGCCATTCCCGAGGACGTCTCGGTGGTCGCGATCTGCCCCGAACAGGTCGCCGTCCAGGCCTCGGTGCGGCTGACGTCGGTCGCGATTCCCGCCCAGGAGATGGGCCGGCACGCCCTGGAGCGGCTGGTCGCCAAGCTGGAGGGCAGCGGTGAGGACGAAGTCGTCCTGATCGAACCCGAGTTGACGGTCCGCGCGAGCACGGGCCCGGCGCCTTCGGCGCCCTGACACCTCACCCACCAGACCTCACACACCACGCGTCCCGTGCCTGTGCGGCACGCCCCTGTCTGCATTCCTTCAGGAGCACTCCTCGTGAATCAGCCTGCCGAAATCCAGCCCAAGGTCACTCTCGCGCAGTCCTCCCCCACCGTCGGCACGTTCCGGGAGCGGGACGGCGCGCTGGAGTGGAGCGGGCGCCAGGAGACCGTCCGGGTCGAGCCCTGGGGTCCGGACGCTGTCCGGGTGCGTGCCCGGCTCGGCGGGCCGATCCTCGAGGGGCTGCCGGGCGCCCTGCTGGACGAGCCGCCGGCCACCGAGAGCACGGTCAAGATCGGTGACGGGGAAGCCCAGTTGGCGGTGGGCGCGCTGACCGTCCACGTGGACGCCGAGGGGCAGCTCCGCTTCCTGCGCACCGCGGACTCCGCCGAGCTCCTCGCGGAGGCCCGCGCCCACTTCTGGTGGCCCGGCTCGCGTCTGTACACCGCGGTCGGCAACGGCCACCACCGTCTCGAGCAGCGCTTCGCCGCCTACGACGACGAGAAGCTGTACGGCCTCGGCCAGCACCAGCACGGCAAGCTGGACCAGAAGGGCCTGGTCCTCGACCTGATCCAGCGCAATGCCGAGGTGGGCATCCCGGTTCTCGCCTCCAGCCGCGGCTACACCCTCCTCTGGAACAACCCGGCGATCGGCCGCGTGGAACTCGCCCGCAACGGCACGCGCTGGGTGGCCGACTCGGCCCGCCAGATCGACTACTGGATCACCGCGGGCACCCCGGCCGACGGTCAGCGCCGCTACAGCGGGGTGACCGGCCGCACGCCGATGCTGCCGGAGTGGGCGGCGGGCTTCTGGCAGTGCAAGCTGCGCTACCGCACCCAGGACGAACTCCTGTCCGTGGCACGGGAGTACAAGCGGCGCGGGCTCCCCATCTCCGCGATCGTCTGCGACTTCTTCCACTGGACGCACCTCGGCGAGTGGAAGTTCGACCCGGCCGAGTGGCCCGACCCGGCGGCGATGGTCCGTGAACTGGAGGAGCTGGGCATCAAGTTGGTGGTGAGCGTCTGGCCGTCGGTGTCGCCGCTGAGCGAGAACCACCCGGTCATGGAGCAGCGGGGCTACTTCATCGGCACCCAGTACGGCCCGATGGCGCACGCCGACTGGCCCGACAAGGGGGTCGCCTCCACCGTCCAGGTCGCCTTCTACGACGCCACGAACCCGGAGGCCCGGGAGTTCATGTGGTCGAAGGTCCGCGACAACTACCTTGCCCCGTACGGCATCACGGCCTTCTGGCTGGATGCCTGCGAGCCGGAGCTCAAGCCCGGCTTCCAGGAGAACCTGCGCTACTGGGCGGGGCCGGGCCTCGAGGTCGGCAACATGTACCCGGCCGAGAACTCCCGCACCTTCCACGAGGGCCTGACGGCCGCCGGCGAGGAGGTCATCACCCTCAACCGCTCGGCCTGGGCGGGCAGCCAGCGCTACGGCGCCGCCCTGTGGTCCGGTGACATCGGCACCGACTTCCCGACCCTGCGCGAGCAGATCGCGGCGGGTCTCAACACCGCGATGTCCGGCATCCCGTGGTGGAACACGGACATCGGCGGCTTCCACGGCGGCGATCCGGACGACCCGGCGTACCGCGAGGTCATGGTCCGCTGGTTCCAGTTCGGCGCGCTGTCCCCGCTCATGCGCCTGCACGGCTTCCGCGACCCGGGCATGCCGCTGGGACCGGAGATGACCGGCGGCCCGAACGAGGTGTGGTCGTACGGCGAGGAGGCCGGCGCGATCATGGAGAAGTACCTGCGACTGCGGGAGCGGCTGAAGCCGTACGTCCTGAAGGTCATGCGCGAGGCCCACGAGGAGGGCCTGACGCCGATGCGCCCGCTGTTCCTGGAGTTCCCGGACGACCAGGCGACGTGGACGGTCGACGACGCCTACCTCTTCGGCGCGGATCTCCTGGTGGCCCCGGTGCTCACGGCGGGCGCGACGGCCCGTACGGCCTATCTCCCGGCGGGCGCGACCTGGACGGACGCGTGGACCGGTGAGACGTACGAGGGCGGCAGGACGGTGACCGTATACGCCCCGCTGGACCGCATCCCGCTTTTCCTGCGGGACGGGGCGCGGCTTCCGGTGGCGGAGTAGCCGTACCGAAGCGGCCGGTCCCACGGGGGTGGGCCGGCCGCTTCGTCGTGTGGGGGTCAGCTTCCGCAGACCGAGCGCAGGGCGCGGGCCAGGGCCCTGGTGTGCAGGGCGTCGAGGTGGTCCTCGTGATGCACCTGGAGGGCGGCGAGAAGGAGTTCGGGACGGCAGGTGACCGCGCCCCGGTCGTCGGCGGTGGTGGCGAGTGCCTCGACCAGCGCGCTGGTCACCCGGTTGATCTCCTGCCGTACGACGCTCAGGTCCGGCTTGGTCGTCGGCGCCTCGTCGGGGTGGTCGGTCCATCGCTGGAACAGACCTCGCTGGACGATCTTGTTCGCCTCGATCTGGTCGCGGAAGATCACGCGGATCTCGTCCGGATCGGCGCCGAGCTGCTGGGCCTGGGCGGCGACGTTGTCGAGGACCTGCTGTTCGCGGGCGGGGTCGTCGATGGGGCTGTCGGTGCCCCATTTGGCGGCGGCGACCAGGTCGGCGGTGGCCAGGCGTTCGGCGGCGAGTTCGACGACGGGATGCAGGGCGGAGAGGGAGTGGGCGGTGGCGTGGGGTGCCGCGGCCGTGCCGGAGACGGGAACCGCGACCGCGGAACCCGTCGCGGTGAGAACGACGGCCGCGGTCGCGGTCACGGTGATCAGGGCACGTCGGAGGGGGGTGGTGGTACGCATGTCCCCATCAAACCCGATCCTGCCCCACGATCAGGTCAACTGCTGCTTACGGTCAGGTTGTTGGCGGCGAAGCCGAGACCACCGGACGAGCTGGTGATCTCGAAGCCGAACTGCACGTCACCGATGGTCTCGTTGCCGAACCAGCCCTTGGTGTCCTTGATCCACTTCAGGATCGGGAGGATGTTGACCGTGCCGGAGCTGGAGTTGGAGGTGCGGACGAAGGAGAAGACCTCGTTCGCGCCGTTGGTGCCCTTGTAGACGGTCCAGGTGTGGCCGCCGAGCGTCACGTTGCCCTGCGAGGTGCCGAGCGGACCGACGGCTCCGGTCTTGTTGACCCAGAGCATGATCTCGTAGTCGTAGTCGGTGTCCCAGATGTCGTACGACGTGTTGTACGCGCCGGACGACGGGACCGAGACGTTGTAGCTGCTGGAGAGCGAGCCCAGCGAGGTGATCGACTTGTTGATCACCTTCTTGGAGTTGGGGTAGGACTTGATGCCGCCGGTGTTGGGGTGGTTGGCGTTGACGCCCCAGTTGGTGCCGGAGTTGGCCCAGATGCACTGGCTGCCGGCGCCGGAGCCCCAGATGTTGTTGTAGAGCGTGTAGCCGTTCAGGCTCGTGTTGCCCCACTGGTCGCAGGAGCTCCAGACGGCGGCGGACGCGGGGGCGGAGGCGAGTCCGACGGTGGCTCCGATGGCCATCGCCGGGGCCAGTACGGCCATGGTGATCTTGCGCAGAGTGCTTGCCATGGTGTCCCTTTCCATGGGTGGGGGGAAATGCGGGGGGGGGGAGTTACCACGCCTCCAGACGGATGACGTGGTCTTCTCCGGCGACGAGGTCGAGCGGTTCGGCGCCGGAGGAAGTCCTCAGTTCGACGCGGTGGGTGCGGGTGGGGCGCAGCACCGCGGTCGCTTCGGTGGGGCTCCAGGTGAGGTCGAGTGCGGCCCCGAATCTGGTGCGGATGCCCCGTAGTTCACCTCGGGGGCAGGTGGCGGGTACCGCCGGGAGCAGCACCAGCCGGTCCGGTGTCGACTGCACGAGCATCTCGACGAGGACGGCGGGCAGGGTGTGGGCGGCGTCCGCGTTGTAGACGTGCCGGTTCGGGTAGTGCGCGCTCATCAGCGAGGTGTGGAAGAAGTCGCCCTTGAGGACCTGGCCGAGGGCGTGCGCGACCCGTTCGCCGTCGCGCAGTCGGGCCGCGACGAGGGCGTGGTGGAGGTGGCCGTGGGCCGAGTCGTTCTCGGAACCGCGGAGCTCAAGGGCGCGGTGAGCGGCCCTGGCGAGGTCGGGGGTGTCGTAGGGGGTGATCTCGTCGAGTGGCCAGACGCCGTAGAGGTGGCTGAGGTGGCGGTGGTCGTAGGTGTCGTCGAGGCCGGGCCATGCCCATTCGGCGAGGGCGCCGTCGGCGTTGACCCGGTGGGGAGGGAGCCGGTCGGCGAGGGCGCGCCAGGCCTGTGCCTTCTCGGGGTGGTAGGTGGCGGCCGTGAGCAGGGCGTGCCGGGCGGCCGAGAGGTCCATGGCCGCGTTGATCGCGCCCCAACTGGCGTTCGCGGGGCGGTTCTCGGGCGAGTAGGAGGGGACGACGACGAGATGGCCCTCGGCGTCGGTGCGGGTGAGGAAGTCCTCGTAGAACAGGGCGACTTCGGCGAGCGCACGGGCGGTGCGCGGGTCCTGTTCGCCGCGGGTCTCGTCGTGGTCGACGAGGGGCTTGAGCAGCCAGTCGGCGCCGGCGGTCCACAGATGGAGCGGGTACTCGCGGTTGAAGTGGTACGTCAGTCCGGACTCGCCGTCGGAGTGCGGCGGGGCCACGGCACCCCGGGTGCCGAAGATCTCGCGGGCGTTGTCCTGCCAGTCCGGCAGCTGACGGTCAATCAGGGAGGCAAGGGCTTCGGTGACTTCGGGAAGGGCCGCGTACGCGGCCGACGCGGCCTGGAGGTTGACGTTGGCGTCGTTGGTGAACGCTCCCGACCACGCCGTGTCCCAGTCGCCGGTCCACAGGCCGGTGAGGCGGGGCGGGAAGAGGCCGCTGGAGGAGAGCAGGTGGTAGCGGCCGGCGGCGAAGAGGCGTTCCAGAAGGGCGGGGCTGTCGGGCCGCTCCAGCAACGCCGAGCCCGGCAGGGCGCGTTCGGCGGGGTCGGCGGCGAGGTCGAGGGTGACGCGTGCGTAGGCGGTGCGATGGGACTCGGTGTGGCGGGCCAGGAGGCCGTCGTAGGGATCCTGCCGGTCGGGCAGCAGCTCGCTCAGGGCGCGGGCCTCGGCGAGCGCGTCCGGGTCGTCGGTGTGCCGCAGGACGCGGGTCAGCAGGAGGACGGAGTCCGCGCCGGTGACGCGGAGCCCGGGGGGCGTGAGTGTCGAACGGCCGCCCGTGACCACGACGAGGGTCACGCCGGTGTAGGCGCGGTCGCTGCCGGGGTAGCGGGCGCGCAGGGTGAGCAGGGCGCCCTCGGGGGTGAGCACGGCGCCGTGGCCGACGGCGAGGCCGTGCGGAGTGTTCGGGAGCCGGTGGTCGAGGGAGATGTCCAGGTCGGGGGTGGTGGTCTGGTGGACGACGACGTCGTCGGCCCGGGAGACGAAGACGCGGCTGAGGCGGCCGTCGTGCTCCGTCTGCGCGACGCCGGTCGTGAAGTCCACGGAGCGGCGGTAGCCGGAGCCTTCAGCGGGAGCGGTCCGCCGCAGCCGGACCGCGAAGGCCGGGTGGAAGGGCTGCACCCACTGGAGCTCGCGCCGGTCGGTGAAGCTCTCGGCCGCGAGGAGGTCTCCGGCGAGCAACCGGTCCTGGAGCGCCGGGAGTTCGGCGGCAAGGCGGGGCGGGCGGGCGTGTTCGGCGCCGTTGGGGCGGACGAGGGTGTGGTGGGTGACGACGACCCGCTCGTCGGTCGGATCGCCGAACTGGAGGGCGCCGTGGTGGCCGTTGCCGCTGAGGAAGCCGTCCTCCCAGCGTGCGGCCGGTTCGGGTTCCCAGGTGCCGTGGAGGAGGTTCATGGGCGCAGTACCGCCACGCCGTAACGTTCCAGGGCGAGTTGGTCCGTGACGACCGTTCCGGTCAGCAGGTCGTGGTGGGTGCCCGGCACCGGGACCGTCACCGGCTCGCGGCCGTGGTTGAGCAGGAAGAGCAGGTCACCGCGGCGGACGGCCTCGACCTGGTCGGGCAGTCCGTCGAGGACCGGTCGCGCGCCCGCACCCGTGGCGATCCCGGCGAGGAGCTCGCGCAGGGCGCCCGGCTCCGGCAGCGTCGAGAAGTACCAAGCGCGGCCCCTGCGCAGCACGGCGGCCAGTCCGTCGAGCTCACCGCCCTTGTACAGGGCCTCTGTTGTGGCGTCCTCGGTCTTGTCGATCTCCTCCGACCACAAGGTGCCGCGGAAGTCGTCGCATTCCGCGTACTCCCCCGCGTCCAGCGGCCACCACTCGTGCAGGGTGCGGATGCCGAACAGTTCGCGCAGCCGGGCGTCCATGCCGCCGGGGCGCACCCGGTCGTCCTCGTCGGCGACGCCGGTGAGGAATCCGGCGACGAGGGTGCCGCCCTGGTGGACGTAGGCGAGGAGGTTGTCGATCGCCGCGTCGGTGAGGGCGTACAGCTGGGGGACGACGACCACCTTGTAGGCGGTGAGGTCGTGTCCGGGGTGGGCGAAGTCGGTGGTGAGGTGGGCTTCCCAGAGCGCGCGGTGCCAGGCCTTGAGGACGTCCGGGTAGTCGACCTCACTGGAGAGGCGGCCGTCCTGGGCGCCGGCCCACCAGGCATGCCAGTCGTGCAGGACGGCGATGTCGTTGGCGGTGTGACGTTCCGTCACCTGCGCCGAGATCGCTGCGAGTTCGGCTCCGAGCCGCTTGATCTCTTGGTAGGTGCGGCCCTCCTCTCCCGCGTGGCTGACCATTCCGGAGTGGAACTTCTCCGCGCCCTGCCGGGACTGGCGCCACTGGAAGTAGCAGACGGCGTCCGCACCGCGGGCGACGGCCTGCAGGGACCAAAGGCGGTTCAGACCACGGGGCTTGGGGTGGTTCACGCCCCGCCAGTTGACCGGTCCGGCGGCCTGCTCCATCAGCATCCACGGCCCACGGGCCTGCGAGCGGGTCATGTCCTGCACGAGAGCGCCCTGTTGGGCCCCGAGCGGATCACGGGGGTCGGGATAGAGGTCGACGGAGACGACGTCCTCCTCCTCGGCCCAGCGCCAGGCGTCCTGGCCCACCCACAGCGGCATGAAGTTGCTGGTCACCGGGGTGTGCGGGGTGGCCCGGCGGACGATGTCCCGCTCGGCGAGGTAGCACTCGAGGAGCATGTCGGAGGTGAACCGCCTGAAGTCCAGCACCTGGCTGGGATTCTTCATGTAGTGGGCGTGGCGAGGCGTGTGGATCTCGGCCCAGTCGCCGTAGCCCTGACTCCAGAAGGCGGTTCCCCAGGCGGAGTTGAGGGCGTCGAGGGAGCCGTAGCGGTCCTGCAGCCAGGTCCGGAAGCGGGCGGCGGCCTCGTCGCTCCAGTCGTAGGTGCAGTACTCGTTGTTGATGTGCCACATCGTGAGGGCCGGGTGGCCGCCGTAGCGGGCGGCGAGATCCTCGGTGATGGCGGCGGCGTAACGGCGGTAGGTGGCGCTGGAGTGCGAGAAGTGCTGGCGCCCGCCCCAGTACTCGGTGCGTCCGTCCTCGGTGACGGGCAGGGTGTCGGGGTGCAGGTGGCCCATCCATGGCGGTGGCGAGGAGGTGGGGGTGGCGAGGACCACTCCGATGCCGTTGTCGTGCATGAGGTCCATCAGCCGGTCCAGCCAGCCGAAGTCCCGCTCCGCCGGGCGGGGTTCGAGCTTCGCCCAGGAGAAGACCCCGAGGGTGACGGAGTTGACGCCGGCGGCCTTCATCAGCCGGACGTCCTCCTGCCAGGTCTCCTCGGGCCACTGCTCGGGGTTGTAGTCACCGCCATAGAGGATGCGGCCGCGTGTGGCGTCGCCCAGCGACGGCCTCTTTCCCACGGCCATCAGACGGGCTCCCCGTACTGGATGCCCCGGCCGTTGGTGGCGACGTAGACACGGCCGTACAGCCGCGGGTCAGCGGCGATGGTCGCGCCGATCCAGCCCCACTGATGCTGGTCGTCGTTGACGCGCACCCACGTCTTCGCGCCGTCGTCGGAGCGGTACACGCCGGTGATCGCCTCCGTGGCGCCGACCTGGTAGATCGCCGGGTAATCGGCGCCCTTGGCCGCCTTGCCGAAGGCGAGGGTGTGCGAGGCCCAGCAGCTCATAAGTTTGATGAAGGTCGCCCCGCCGTCGGTGGACCGGTACAGGCCGTTCGTCTTGGTGCTGAGCCACAGGTCGCCGGAGCGCCCGGGGGCCGCGGCCAGCTGGAACTGGCTGTCTCCGGAGGGCAGTCCGCCCGCGCGGCCGGTGAAGGTGAGGCCGCTGTCCGTGCTGGCGAACAGGGTGCCGGTGTCGGTGTCGTAGGCGTAGAAGCGCGTCGGGTCGGCCGGGTCGGCGAGCGGGGTGGCGCCCTTGGGGTAGGTGGAGACCTCGGACCAGCTCGCTCCGTTGTCCGTGGAGCGCTGGGCGGGGTACTTGGTGCCGTCCCAGTGCACGAAGGTCCAGAGCAGCACGCTGCCGTCGCTGTTGGTGGCGATCGGCCCCGGCGCGTCCTTGGCGAGGGCGGGCTGGGTCGCGAAGGGCGCCCAGGTCTTGCCGCCGTCGTTCGAGAAGGCGCCGTTGCCGTGGTCGCCGAACCCCGTGCGGACGACGTACGAGGGCTTGGCCGCGGCCTGGGCGAGTCCCGTCGCCGACCCGAACACGGGGTTCGAAGCCATGCCGCGCGAGGGCGAGGCGGTAAGCCGCTCGTGGTACATCACACCGATGTCCCCGAGCCCGCTGAGCAGGTGCGCCTCCCCGGCCGGGGGCGAGATCAGCTGGCGTACGGAGGTCTCCTCCAGGCCGCGGATCTGCGGGGCCCAGTGCTTGAGGTCCCGGGTGCCGTAGAGGGTGGCGCCAGTGCCGTAGACGACGTGCTCGGAGTCGTACGGGTCGACGGCGACGGCCTGGATCCACCAGCCGAACTTGGGCGCGTCGGCACCGAAGGTGAGGAACGGGGTCTCGGACACGTCGAGGACCGCGGAGTCCTTCAGGGACGTCCAGGTACGGCCGCCGTTCGTGCTCCGGTACAGGGTGTCGACGGCCGCCCAGCGGTTGTTGGTGGAGACGACGACCGTGCCGGGGCGGCGGGCGTCGACGGCGACTCCGCCGTACCCGAACGTGTCGGCGGAGCCGTCGCTCGTGGTCCCGCCGGGCTTCGCGGGCGTGACGTCGGTCCACTTCCCGCTCGCCGTGGCCAGCTTGTGCACACTGCCGTCGGACTGCCCGTTGGGGCCGGGCGCGTTGGCGTAGGTGACGTACAGCTCGCGGGTGTGGCAGTCGTAGGCCGCCCGGATCGGCACCTTGGCGGCGGCACCGGAGGGCTGCGCGGGGACGGCTTCCCAGGTGGTGCCGTCGGCGGTGCGGTACAGGCTGGCGGCGGTGCCGTCCGAGTCGCCCCAGCCGGCGTAGACGCTGCGGCCCGCGGCGACGAGGAGGGTGATGCCCTGGCCGCTGGGGCTCGGGGTGGCCGGGAAGCTCACGGCCTTCCAGGTTGCGCCCCGGTCCGTGGACTTGAGCAGCCCGTCATGTCTGGTCCCCAACCACAACGTGTCACTGTCCCGAGGATCGACGAGCAGCCGCTCCCCGGCCCCCCGCCCGTCCTCGTTCCCACCGAGCTTCACCGTGAGATCGGTACGGGCCCAGGTGGCACCACGGTCCTCGGACCGCAGGACCGCCCCGTTTCCGGCCCAGGGCTGGGCGTAGGTACCGAGGGACAAATACACCCGGTTCGGGTGAGCGGGGTCGACGGCGACCGCCTCGACCCCGAGGAGGTTCCAGTCGTCCCAGCCGAGATCGTCGTTGAGCGGAATCCAGCGCGCGCTCCGGTCGTCCCAGCGATAGGCCCCGCCGATGTCGGTACGGGCGTAGGCGAGCCCTCGCACGGAGGGATGGAAGAGCACCCCGGTGACGAACCCGGTGCCACCGATGACGGCGGTGCGCCAGCGGTAGGTGGGGGTGACCGAGGCGGCTTCCGCACGCCCTTGCAGGGAAGGAACGGTGGTGAGCGCGGCGGCAGCCGCGGTCCCGGCCAGAACAGCACGCCGGCTAAGCCTGGACGTAAGCATGACAAACCTCGCTCTGAACTAAGGGGAAGTAAGCCCACTCAGGGGCGCGGGGAACTGCGCGCCCAGCCACAACACACCCGCGGCCGCCGGACGATCAAAAGCCCCCCTTGATCAGGCGCAGGTCACCCCTTCACCGCGCCCGTCAACATGCCCTTCTTGAAATGCCGCTGGACGAACGGAGAAGCAACAGCCACCGGAATCAACGCGAGCACCATTACCGCCATCTGCAACCCCAGCGCCGACAACTGCCCCGTACGCACCGCCTGCTGCAACCCCGTAGGGGCCTCCGTGTTCTTCTGCACGAGCTGAATGAGCACGTTCTGCAGCGGCATCATCGACTGGTCACTGAGATAGATCGACGCGTTGAACCAGGCACTCCAGTAACCCACCGCGTAGAACAGCGAGATCACGGCCAGCACGGCCCGGGACAGCGGCATGACGATGGTCAGCAGAATCCGCATGTCCCCGGCGCCGTCGATCCGCGCGGACTCGGTGAGTTCGGGCGAGATCCCCATGAAGAAGGCCCGCAGCACCAGGATGTTGAAGACGCTGACCGCGCTCGGCAGGATCAGGGACAGATAGGTGTCCGTGAGTCCCAGGGACTGCACCAGCAGATACGTCGGGATGAGGCCGGCGCCGAAGAACATCGTCGCCATCATGGTCACCAGGAAGAACCGATGGCCCAGACTCCCCGGCCGCGACAGCCCGTACGCCGCCAGCACCGACACCGCCATCGAGAACAGCGTGCCGACAAGGGTGACCCCGACCGACACCATGATGGCCCGGCTGACCTGCCCCCCGCTGAGCAGTTCCGTGTAGTTGACGAAGGTGACGCCCTGGGGGATCACGACGAGCCCGCCGACCCGGTCGATCACCGGTTTCGGGGAGAGGCTGGTGACGATGACGATCCACAGCGGACCGAGCACCCCGAGGCAGCACAGGAGAAGGAAACCGCTCTTCGCGGTGAGTCCGGCCTTGCTGGGCGGCTCCTCCCAGACGGGCCTGGCGGGGGCCTTGAGGCTGCGGATGAGCTGCGTATTGAGGCTCACTTCTGGTACACCCCCTGCTCGCCCAGCAGGTGCGCGAACTTGTTCGCGGCCAGGACGAGGCAAAGTCCGATGGCTCCCTTGACGAGGCCGACCGCGGCCGCGTAGCTGAAGTCGCCGTTCTGGATACCCATGTTCCACACGTAGGTGTCGAGGACCTCGCTGGCCCCCGCCCCGACCGCGTACCGCTGGAGCAGGAACTGCTCGAAACCGACGCTGAGCGCGTCACCGACCCTGAGGACCAGGAGCAGCGCGATCACCGGGCGCAGCGCGGGCAGCGTCACGTGCCACATGCGGCGCCAGCGCCCGGCGCCGTCCATCGCGGCGGCCTCGTACAGGTCGGTGCTGACGGCGGCCAGCGCGGCGAGGAAGACGATGATCCCCCAGCCGGCGTCCTTCCAGACGGCCTGCGCGGTGACCAGGTACTTGAACAGGCCCGCGTTGGTCATCAGGTCGAAGCCGCTCCAGCCGTGGTCTTCCAAGGTCTGGGCGATGATGCCCGCGCCGCCGAAGATCTGCTGGAAGACGGTGACGACGAGGACCCACGAGAAGAAGTGCGGCAGATACATGATCGCCTGTGCCACGGCCCGCACCCGGGGCCGGATCACGCTGTTGATGAGCAGCGCGAGGGCGATGGGGATCGGGAAGAACAGCACCAGCTGGAGTACGAACAGCACGATGGTGTTCTTCGCGGCGCTCCAGAACAACGGGTCGTCGATCATCCGCGAGAACTGCTCCACCCCGACCCAGGGGCTGTGGAAGATCGCGGTGACGCCGTTGCTGGAGACGTACGGGTCGTACTCCTGGAAGGCGACGACGTTGCCGAGCAGCGGAACGTAGTTGAAGAGCAGGAGCAGGACCATGACCGGCAGCGTCATCAGGATGAGCGTGCGGTCCCGGCGCAGCCGGATCTTGAAGGGAACCTTGCCCGCCTTGCCGGCCTTGCTCGTTTTGCGCGGCGCCCGCTCCTTCGCCGAAGCGGCCACCACGGTGGCGACCGCGGCCGTCGGTTCCTCGACGGCCGCGGGAGGGCGAGTCCCGTCGGGCCTGCTCCCGGCCGTGAGAGACATCAGTTGCCGCTGCCGTTCTTGTCGATGAGCTCCTTGTACCAGTCGCGCAGCTTGTCGCCACCGGAGGACTTCCAGGTGGAGATGGCCGCCTGGACGTCGGAGAGCTTGCGGTTGCCGCGCACGTAGTCGAGCTCCAGCTGCTCGAACTGGCTGGAGAGGTTGGCCCAGCGGGTCGGCTCGACGATGTTCATGCCGAAGGTGGACGTCTTCTTCATGAAGGCGCCCATCCGCTGCTGCCACTCGACCTGCTTGCGGGCGGTCTCGGGGAAGTCGGGGTGGGCGTAGTAGGCGGCCGGAGCGGCCAGCATCACCCAGGCGTTGAGCACCTCGGAGTTGCCGAGGTCGTTCTTGACCGGGACGCCGTCCTTGACGGTGTAGTGGGTGCCCTCGACGCCGTAGTCGACGAGCATCCGCTCCTTGGTGCCGTAGGGCGCGGCGGCGAAGTCGGCGGCGGCGAGAGCGTTCTCGACGGTCGCCTTGGAGGCGCCCTTGCGGATCATCGACCAGATGCTGGCGGGCTGTGACGCCCACAGCGTCGGGTCACCGCCGTCGGCTCCGAAGATGTCCATGCCCTCGATCTTGAAGTCCGGTTTGGACGCGGCCTGTTCGGCGGTCTTGCCGTACCAGCTGGCGATGTTGTCGTTGTAGACGAGAACCTGCCCGGCGGTGAATCGCTGGCCCTGGTCTCCAGTGCGCGCCTTGTCGTCGGGGTGGACCACGCCCGCGTCGAAGAGCTTGCGGACCCACTCCAGGGCTTCGAGGTACTCGGGCTGCTCGACACGGTACGTCAGCTTGCCGTCGTCGCCGATGTTCCAGCCGACCGTCCCGGAGCCTCGGACACCGAAGATGTTCCACGCGGTCCAGCTCAGGTCGGCGCAGGCCCAGACCTTGGCCTTGGCGCTGGTGGCCTCCTTCGCCCAACTGAGGAACTCGTCGGGCGACTTGGGGACCGAGTAGCCCTTCTTGTCGAAGATGTCCTTGCGATAGAAGGGTGTGATGAAGCCGGCGGTGGCCGAGGGCATCGGGATCCCGCGCAAAGCACCGCCGAAGATACCCATGCGCCAGGCGTCGGACGGGATCGCGGCCAGGTTCGGGTACTTCTTGACCTTGTCGCCCGCGAGGTAGGGGCTGAGGTCCATGAACTTCGCGGTGACCGCGTTGGAGATCTTGCCGACCAGTTCCCAGCCGGGCACGACCACCATGTCGGGTATGGAGCTGGAGGCGAGGACCGCGCCGAGCTTCTCGCCGTAGGTGTTGCCGTCCTGGTTCTGCCAGGTGATCTTGGTGCCCGCGGCGGCGTCGAGTGCCGTGTAGTAGGCGCAGCCGGCCTTCGGCGGGGAGCCCCAGAACGGGGACATGATCTTGATGGGGGCGCCGGTGCCGAGCTTCTCCGGGACCGAGGTCTTGAGGGCCGCGAGGTCGACCTTGCCGGTGTAGCCGGCGGCCGAGCCGTTCTTGGACGGCAGGTCCGGGTTCGCGACCGTGCTGGCGACGAATGTCGGGAGCAGCTTGTCCGCGGCCTTGCCCGACGTGGTCCCTTCACGCTCGCCGCTGTCCGAGCCGCCACAGGCGGCAAGCAGCGGCATCCCGCCCGCCACCGCTGCGGTGGCGACCGCGGTGGAGGCGAGGAAGCTTCTCCGGCTGGGTCCGGAAGGACCAGAGGAGAGGGCAGCGGCGTTCGGCGTCATTGCGTCAACCCTTCATGGCGCACCAGGACACCCGGCGGTGGAGCCGTCGGCTGCGGTGTCTTGAGTGGAACTGGCTGAGCTGAAGCGATGCTTCGACGGTGTGACGGAATCCGTAGTCGAAGCGCTTCGATGTTGCTGTGAGGTTAAGTGAACACCCAGGGGTGCACAAGGGTCGATCCCAAGATTCCTCCGAGGCATAAAGGGTGACCTTTTCTTATGCACCGCTTGAAGTGACGGTGTGGATCTCTTGACACCCGCCCCGATGTCGAATGAGCATCGAAGCGCTTCGAAAGCATCGAACCGATCCATCGCAAGGGGATCCCCACGTGACCGCACACCCGCCGCACACACCACCGTTTCGCGATCCGCACGTGCCGTTCGCGAAGCGCATCGACGATCTGCTGTCGCGGCTGACCCTCGACGAGAAGACCGGGTTCCTGCACCAGTTCGCCCCGGCCGTCGAACGGCTCGGCATTCCCGCGTTCCGTACCGGCCAGGAGGCGCTGCACGGCGTCGCGTGGATGGGACCCGCGACGGTCTTCCCGCAGGCGGTGGGCCTCGGCGCGACCTGGAACACCGATCTCGTGCGCCGGATCGGCGAGGCGGTGTCCAAGGAGGTCCGGGCGATGCGCGCCCGCGACGACAGGGTCGGCCTCAACATCTGGGCACCGACGGTCAATCTGCTCCGGCACCCGCTGTGGGGCCGTAACGAGGAGGGCTACTCGGAGGACCCGAAGCTCACCTCGGCCATCGCCACCGCCTACACCCACGGGCTGCGCGGCGACCACCCCACGTACTGGCGCACCGCCCCGGTGCTCAAGCACTGGCTCGCCCACAACAACGAGACGGACCGGGCCACGTCGTCGAGTTCGGTGCGTCCGCGCGTGCTGCACGAGTACGACCTGCGGGCCTTCCGCGAGACGGTCGAGGCGGGCGCGGTGGCCGGGGTGATGCCGGCGTACAACCTGGTGAACGGCCGGCCCAACCACGTCTCGCCGTATCTGCGCGAGCACCTGCGCGCCTGGACCGACGAGGAGCTGCTGGTCTGCTCGGACGCGGGCGCGCCCTCCAACCTGGTCGACCACGAGCACTACTTCGACACCCACGAGGAGGCCACCGCGGCCTCCCTGCGGGCCGGCGTCGACAGCTTCACCGACCACGGCACCGACAGCTCGCAGATGGTCGGGCGGATCCGGAAGGCCTACGAGCAGGGCCTGTTGACCGAGGCCGACATCGACACCGCGGTCCGCCGGCAGCTCTCGGTCCGCTTCCGGCTCGGTGAGTTCGACCCGCACGACGACCCGCACGCCGACGTCAAGGACTTCGACACCCCGGCCCACCGCGCGCTCGCCCAGGAGGCCGCCGAGCAGGCGATCGTGCTGCTCAGGAACGACGGCGTGCTCCCGCTCGCACCCGGCACCCGGCTCGCCGTGGTCGGCCTGCTCGCCGACGAGTGCAAGCTCGACTGGTACAGCGGCACGCTCATCCACCGCTCCACCCCGCTGGAGGGGCTGTACGAGCGGTTCGGCGCCGAGCGGGTGGAGTTCGCGGAGGGTGTGGACCGGGTCCGGCTGAAGACCTCCGCCGGTACGTTTCTGCACGTCCTGGCCTCCGCAGCGGGCGAGGACGAGGCGCGCGGTGCCGAGGGCGCCCTGGACCCGGCGCTGCTCGCGGGCCGCACGGACCTGCCTCCGCTGACGACCGACGCGACCGGCACCGAGTTCGCGCTGATCGACTGGGACGAGGGCGTCCTCACGCTCCGCGCCCCCGACGGCCGCTATCTCTCCGTGGCCGAGGACGGCTACCTGCGCGCCTCCGCCGACCAGCCTGGGGGCTGGGTCGTCCAGGAGACCTTCCGCCTGGAACCGCACGCGAACGGGCACCTCCTCAGGCACATCGGCACGGGCCGCCACGTCACTGTCGCCGCGGACGGAGTGAAGGTTGCCGACGAGAACGCGGAAACTTTCGAGCTGATCATCTCCGAACGCGGCGAGGACGCAGTGACCCGCGTCACGTCCGAGGCCGACGTGGTCCTGGTCGTCGCGGGCAACGACCCGCACATCAACGGCCGCGAGACCGAGGACCGGGCGTCCCTGCGGCTCCCCGTCCACCAGGAGCGCCTGCTGCGGGCGGCGCGCGCCGCCAACCCCCGCACGGTCCTGGCCCTGGTCTCGGCCTACCCCTACGCGGTCGACACGTCCGACCTGGCCGCGGCGCTCTGGACGGCCCACGGCGGCCAGGCCGCCGGCACCGCCCTGGCCCGCGTCCTGGCCGGGGACGTCTCTCCCGCGGGCCGCCTCCCCCAGACCTGGTACGAGAACGACGCCGACCTCCCCGGCCTCCTCGACTACGACGTCATCGGCAGCCGCCAGACGTACCTGTACTTCGAGGGCACGCCCCTGTTCCCGTTCGGCCACGGGCTGTCGTACACGTCCTTCTCGTACGGCGACCTCACGTCCCGTGTGGCGGATGGGACGCTGCACGTCTCGTTCGCGATCACGAACACCGGTGACGTCACCGGTGACGAGGTCGCCCAGCTCTACACCCGCGCGGTGGACCCGGCACTCCCCCGCCCGCGCCGCGAACTCGTGGCCCACCGGCGCGTGACGCTCGCCCCGGGCGCCCGGGAGGAGCTGTCCTTCGAAGTCCCCTTGCGCGCCTTCGAGTTCTGGGACGTGACGCAGGGCCGTTCGCGCCTGGAGCCGGGCCCGTACGAGCTTCTGGCCGGCGCCTCCAGCGAGGACATCCGGCTGCGGACGACGATCCTGCTCGACGGCGAGCCCGGCGCACCGCGCCCCGTGCTCCAACGGGGCCTGGAGGGCGCGGACTTCGACGAGCAGAGCGGCGTCGAGATCGTCGACCGGACGAGGACGGCGGGCGACGCGGTGACGGCGGCCGAGGGCCGTGCCGGCGAACTGGTCTACCGGGACTGCGACTTCGGGGACGGCGTCTCCGAGGTCACCATGACGGTCTCCGGCGAGGGCGCGGTCGAACTGTCGCTGGACGGGGGCACGGTGCTCGCCGCAGTGCGGGTGGAGGAATCCGACTCCGGACCGTACGACTACACCACGCTCGGCGCCGGAATCGTCGCCGAGGGCGTGCACGACGTGCACCTCGGACTGCGCGGCCCGCTGCGGCTCGCGCACGTCGGCTTCTCCGGTTGAGGGTCCGGAGCGGCTGACGACAAGAAGAGGCCCGGCACCGGAAGGCATCGGTGCCGGGCCTCTTCGAGGACCCTATATGGAAATGGTTCCCATTAGCTAGAGGGCTTTGGTACCAGAGGGCTTCAACTAGAGGGCGAGCCCCGTCAGCACCAGCACCCGCTCGTACGTGTAGTCGTCCATCGCGAACCTCACGCCCTCGCGGCCCACACCGGACTGCTTGACACCGCCGTACGGCATCTGGTCGGCGCGGTAGGAGGGCACGTCGCCGACGACCACGCCGCCGACCTCCAGCGCGCGGTGCGCGCGGAAGGCGGCCTGCAGATCGTGGGTGAACACGCCTGCCTGGAGCCCGTACTTGGAGGCGTTGACGGCCGCGAACGCCGCGGCCTCGCCATCGGCCTTCTGCACGGTGAGGACGGGGCCGAAGACCTCCTCGCAGGAGATCGTCGTGTCGGCCGGGACGTCGGCGAGGACGGTCGGCGCGTAGGAGGCGCCGTCGCGGTCGCCCCCGGTGAGCAGGGTGGCGCCCGCCTCGACGGCCTCCTTCACCCACGCCTCGACGCGTATCGCTGCGTCCTCGCTGACCAGCGGGCCGACGTCGGTCCTGTCGTCGCCCGGGTCGCCGGTGACCTGGGCCTCGACGGCGGCGACGATCCGCGGGAGCAGCCGGTCGTACACCGACGCGTCGGCGATCACGCGCTGCACCGAGATGCAGGACTGGCCGCCCTGGTAGTTGGAGAAGGTCGCGATGCGGGTCGCGGCCCAGTCGAGGTCCTCGTCGCTCGCGTAGTCGCCCAGGACGACGGCCGCGCCGTTGCCGCCGAGCTCCAGGGTGCAGTGCTTGCGCGGCACCGAGTCCATGATCGCGTAGCCGACCTTCTCGGAACCGGTGAAGGAGATCACGGGCAGGCGCTCGTCCTGGACGAGGGCGGGCATCCGGTCGTTCGGGACGGGCAGGATGCTCCAGGCACCGGCGGGCAGCTCGGTCTCGGCGAGGAGGTCGCCGATGATCAGCCCGGAGAGCGGGGTGGCCGGGGCCGGCTTCAGGATGATCGGGGCGCCGGCCGCGATCGCCGGGGCGATCTTGTGGGCGCAGAGGTTGAGCGGGAAGTTGAAGGGCGCGATACCGAGCACGACACCCTTCGGGAAGCGCCGGGTCAGCGCGAGGCGCCCCTGACCGCCGGGGTCGGTGTCGAGGCGCTGGGCCTCACCGCCGTTGAACCGCCGGGCCTCCTCCGCGGCGAACCGGAACACGGAGACGGCACGGCCGACCTCCCCCCGGGCCCACTTGATGGGCTTGCCGTTCTCGGCGGAGATCAGCTGGGCGATCTCCTCGGTGCGCTCGACGAGCCTGCGGCTGACGTGGTCGAGGGCGGCGGCACGGACGTGGGCGGGAGTGGCGGCGAACTCGTCCCGTACGGCGTACGCGGCGGCCACGGCCTCCTCGATCTGCTCGTCGTCCGGCACGGCGACCCTGCCCACGAGCCGGCCGTCCCACGGGGAGGTGACGTCGAAGGTGTCCTCGCCGGTGACCCGGCGGCCGGCGAGCCAGAAGGCGTGGGTGGAAGTCATGCCTCCACGGTAGAGCCGCGAGGACGGGATCGAATTTGGCCGGGGTGTAGCAGTGGGGCACTCGGACACTCCGGTTCGGCGCTCCCGACGGTGTCTACTCCGCCGACGCCGTCGCCTTCAACGCCAGCCACAGCTCCATCCGCACATCGGGATCGTCCAGCGACCGGCCGAGAATCTCCTCCACCCGCCGCATCCGGTACCGCAGGGTGTGCCGGTGCACGCCGAGGTCCGCGGCCGCCGCGTCCCACTGGCCGTGCCGGGAGAGCCAGGCCCGCAGTGAGGCGACCAGGTCGCCCCGGCCGGTCGCGTCGTGCTCGTACAGGGGCCGTAGCAGCCCGTCCGCGAAGGCCCGTACCGCGTCGTCGGCGAGCAGCGGCAGCACCGACCCGGAGGCCAGCTGCTCGTGCTCGACGTACATCCGGCCCCGTCGCCGGGCGACCGACAGTGCCTGTTCGGCCTGCTTGTAGGCGGCCGCGGCGGCGATCGGTCCCACGGGGGCGGACACGCCGACGACCAGTTCGTCCTCGTCCCCGGTGCTCGCCTGTTCGCGTGTCCGCGCCGCCTCCAGCGCCACCGCGTACTCGCCGCACGCGGTGACAGCGGCCCCGCCGTCCGCAGCCAGCACCACCAGCCGCTCCCGCTCGGGAACGACGAGCACGGCCTCGCCGGAGCGGGCCGCCGCGGACTCCACGACCTCGGTGAGCGCCTCGAGCGGATCGCCGTTGATGGCGGCGGCCGCGGCGAGCGCGGCCGCGGACGGGACCCGGGTGGGGGCGTCGGCGGCGATCCGCACGGACGACACGGCGACCGTCTCCGCCACGATCAGCCGGAAGGGCGCGTCCAGGAGCCCGCCGTACAGATCGCCCGCGACCGTGCGCGCGTGCTCCGGCTCGCCCGCGAGCAGCATCCGCAGCACCGCCGCACCGATCCGCTGTTCGGCCGCCTGCAGGGAGCGGGACCGCTCGGTCGTGAGTGTCAGCAGCGCGATCGCCGAGTGCACCGCGTACCGCTCCGCCGTACCGAGCGCCGCGGCCGTCCCCACCGCCAGAGCGGACCGCGGCCGTCGCCCGGTGCCCAGGGAGTGCAGCTCCACCCGGTCGTCGTTGTCGGAAGTGCCGGACCCTCCGACCACGGAAGAGGCGGGTGCGGGCCGTTCCCGCAGCCGTTCCACGTCGGCGGTGAGGCGCGCGGCCCGGCGGCCGGCCCACTCCGGCGCGGTGGCGACGACGGCGCCCGAGGCGTCGTAGAGCGCCGCCCAGCCGTCCACCTGGGAGGCGAGCGCGGCGAGCAGCCCCTCCGGGCCGCCGGTCAGGGCCTGCTTGGTCAGTTCGCGCTGGGCGGCGAAGCCCGCGGTGACGGACCGGTACTGGTCGGCGGCGATCGCCGCGGACACGGCCTTGCTGATCGCGAGGAAGGGGGTGCGGCGCGGCACCTCGAGCAGCGGGAGCCCCTCGTCGCGGGCCGCTTCGACCAGCGCCCCGGGGATCTCGTCGTAGTTCACCCCGACGGCGAAACCGAGCCCCACCACCCCCGCCCCGGCCAGCCGCTTCACATACCGCCGCATCGCCTCCGGATCCTCCGCGTCCAGCTGCAGCGCGGTGATCAGCAGCAGCTCCCCGCCCTCCATGTAGGGGACGGGATCGGCCAGCTCGCTGACGTGCGCCCAGCGGACGGGGACGTCCAGCCGGTCCTCGCCCGCGCGCACGGTCAGCTTGAGCGCGGAGTGATGGACGAGCGAAGCGAGGGTGGGTGGCATGAGGCCCGGGACCTTCGGAGAGGAGTGCGCAGAGGTGTGATCCTTTGGCCGCGGTGTATGAACGACCTGTGATGATTCTGCCTCACTGTACGGTCCTCAGCTCACGTCAACCCCGCAGATCCACCAGCAGCGGCGGCGCGTGCTCGCCCTTCACCGTGGTCAGCGACAGCACCGCGTGCCCCGGCGGGACCCCGTGCGCGAGCTCGGACGCGGACCACCGCTCCCGCTCGACCTGCCGCACGGTCACCGCCCGCGCGGTCGGCGCCTTGCCGGTGATGACCCGGCGCACCGCGTGCAGCACCTTGCCGGCCGGGGTCTCGGCGATGATCTGCCGGTCGGTGACGTCCCGCGCCTCGATCCACTCCTTGCCCCACACCTCGGCGAAGTCCTGCCCGTCCCACGGCGTGAGCCCGGACAGCGCCATCCGGCACCCGGTGGCCCCGAGCAGGGGCCCGCGCAGCGGCCGCGGTACGTCGTCCAGCGTCCGCAGCGTCAGCACCACTCCCGCGTTGCCGGACCGCAGCCGCTGGACGCCCCGTACGGCTTCGGGGGTCACGACCCCCGTGGCGTCGTCGATGACCAGGCAGGCGAACAGCGACCGGTCCTCCCGCACCGCGACACTCGCCGTGAACTGTGCGAGCACCAGCCGCGCCAGCATCCGCGAGGCGTCGGCGTGCCCGCGCTGGGGCAGGTCGATCCGGACCCGGACGGGGTGGTCGAGGGCCTTCAGCGAGAACGGCCGCGACTGTCCGGACGTGTCGAAGAACCCCGCGAAGGCGGGCCGGTCGAGCAGCGCGACCCGGTCCGCGAGGATGCCCCCCACATCCCCGGGGTTCCCCATCTGCCGCTCCCGCGCGTCGAGTTCACGCAGCAGCGACTCCTGCCGGGAGTCCTCGAGCCCCTTTCGCAGCGCGGCCATGGGCGCCGGCGCCCCGTCGAGCAGCTGACGCAGCTCCGGTACGGAGGGGAAGCGGCCGTGGACCGACCGGAACGGTCCGAGGAGCTGGGCCAGCACGGTGGTGGACCGCCGGGTGTCGCCGCCCTGGTGAGGCTCGGCGAGGTCACCGACGAGCGCCTCGGCGAGCACGGCCGCGGCTTCGTCCGGATCGGCCGTGCCGCCGTACAGGTCGAGGTCGTACACCGACTCCGGATTGCCGATCTGTACGACGACGTCGTAGGCGTCGGCCGGTCCGAGCCCCGCGCCCGCGGCACCGACCACCACGACGGCGGCCCGTCCGGCGAGGGCGTGCAGACACAGCGACTCGGCGAGCGGCCTGATGACGGTCCCGGTCTTCCCGGACCCGGCCGGACCCACGGCGAGCAGCGAGGTACCGAGCAGCTCGGGCCCGAGCCCGAGTCCGGTCCCCCGGTAGGCGTACGGGTTACGGGCGTCGTCGGCGGTCGTCCCCAGCCGCACCTGCCCGGTGAGCAGATCGTGCCGGGCGAGCCGAGCGGGCAGATCCCGCTCCCCGGAGGGGTGCAGACAGGCGGCTGCCCCGTCCTGGAGAACGGCCCCGGTGAACGTGGCAAGCCCGAACCGCCCACTGCGCACACCTTGCCAGGCACGGGCGATGCGGGCGTGGTCGACGTCGCGCATCTGCCCGGCCCTGGCCTCGGCGGCGAGCCGCTCGGCAGCGTCGACGGCACCGGCAGCGCGGAGCTGGGGCCATTCGGCGGGGTCCTGTTCGGGCGCGGGCGGCGGCTCTTGTGCGGGGACGGCCGGACGCCAGGCGGGGGGGCCGAAGCGGCGCCAGACCTCGCCCCAGCGGCTGATCTTCCCGAAGACTGCGAAGATCCCGGCGAAGAACAACCACTTATAGACATACGAGAGGGCGCCCAGCCAGCCCGCTTGCCCATGAGTCCATGAATCAGGCGCCAACACGAACCACGGCCAGAACCAGTAGTCGCCCAGGTAACCGTTATCCAGTAGGGAGCAAAGCAGCCACCCGCATAGGAACCCAATCATCGCGCCAGTCAACAGCTGTCGCGTCGGGGTCTCCTCCGGCTCCTTCTCAGGCCTGGGACGATGGCCGAACCGCCATACACCGGGCGCGGCCTCGGGGCGCGGCGCCCGCAGCCAGTTCAGAAACGCCGACCCGTCCGGAGGCGGCGGCACCCCAGGCGCCTGGGACGGCATCGGCGGCATGTCCGACCGTGCCCGTGGCACAGGATTCGCATGCGTACCCCGCGCGTCCCGCGTCCCGTCGCTGTCCATCGCCCCTGCTCCCTGACCAGCCGTTCCGTCCACCATCAGCGGTCAATCTAACGCCACCGCCAAGGGAGTTCACTGCTTACGTGGCCGGGCGTCGCGGTCGGCGCCATGTCCACCGCGGACAACGCGATCTCCTGACAACGCCCACATGGAGCATGCCCACCCCCCGGTCCCCGGCCTAGCCTGCGAGAAAAGAAGGTAAGCGTCAGCACCACCCCAGGAGCCCCTCATGACCGCACTTCCGCAGGAGCGCCGCCTCGTCACCGCCATCCCCGGCCCCAAGTCGCAGGAGCTGCAGGCCCGCCGGGTCGCCGCGGTCGCGCAGGGCGTGGGGTCCGTGCTGCCCGTCTTCACTGCGCGCGCGGGCGGCGGGATCATCGAGGACGTCGACGGGAACCGGCTGATCGACTTCGGTTCGGGCATCGCCGTGACGTCCGTCGGCGCCTCCGCCGAGGCCGTCGTACGCCGGGCCTCCGCCCAGCTGGCCGACTTCACCCACACCTGTTTCATGGTCACCCCGTACGAGGGCTATGTGGAGGTCGCCGAGGCCCTCGCCGAGCTCACCCCGGGTGACCACGCCAAGAAGTCGGCCCTGTTCAACAGCGGCGCCGAGGCCGTGGAGAACGCCGTCAAGATCGCCCGCGCCCACACCAAGCGGCAGGCCGTCGTCGTCTTCGACCACGGCTACCACGGCCGCACCAACCTCACCATGGCGCTGACCGCGAAGAACATGCCGTACAAGCACGGCTTCGGCCCGTTCGCGCCCGAGGTCTACCGCGTCCCCGTGGCCTACGGCTACCGCTGGCCCACCGGCCCCCAGAACGCCGGCCCCGAGGCCGCCGCCCAGGCCATCGACCAGATCAGCAAGCAGGTCGGCCCGGACAACGTCGCCGCGATCATCATCGAGCCGGTGCTCGGCGAGGGCGGCTTCATCGAGCCCGCCAAGGGCTTCCTGCCGGCGATCCGGAAGTTCGCCGCCGACAACGGCATCGTCTTCGTCGCCGACGAGATCCAGTCCGGCTTCTGCCGCACCGGCCAGTGGTTCGCCTGCGAGGACGAGGGCATCGTCCCGGACCTGATCACCACGGCGAAGGGCATCGCGGGCGGTCTGCCGCTCGCCGCCGTCACCGGCCGCGCCGAGATCATGGACGCCGCCCACGCCGGCGGCCTCGGCGGCACCTACGGCGGCAACCCGGTGGCCTGCGCGGGCGCGCTCGGCTCGATCGAGACGATGAAGGAGCTCGACCTCAACGCCAGGGCGAAGAACATCGAGACGGTCATGAAGGCCCGCCTCACCGCCATGGCGGACAAGTTCGACGTCATCGGCGACATCCGCGGCCGCGGCGCCATGATCGCCATCGAGCTCGTCAAGGACCGTACGACCAAGGAGCCGGACCCGGAGGCGACCGCCGCGCTCGCCAGGGCCTGCCACCAGGAGGGCCTGCTGGTCCTGACCTGTGGCACCTACGGCAACGTCCTGCGCTTCCTGCCCCCGCTCGTCATCGGCGAGGACCTGCTCAACGAGGGCCTCGACATCATCGAGCAGGCATTCACCCGTATCTGAGGAGAAACACAGCAGGTCGGAAGCGGACTCGCACCTTCCGACACCAACCGCCCCAGCCGTGACAGCCCCCGGGATTCCGGTGCTGCGGCGGCGAACGGCAGAGGGTGTGAAGAAGGTGTGCGAGGTGGTTGCGAGGATGCGATTCTGCCTGTCGTACGCCGCCACCCTGCCGTAGGTTCTACCCAGATGAGAGATACACCCCGCCCACAGGGGACTGTGGGCGACATCAGGCCGGGGCCTCCCCAGCTTCGACCTGGTCGTGCCCTCGCGCACACAACTGGAGCCTCCGGCTCCGGATCTCCTCACCGATCGGACAGTCGCCCGCCCCAAACCCCCCGGGGCGGCCGACCATCCGATCCGATCGGCCGCCCCGGAACCACCCCCCCTGTTCCGGGGCGGCCGGCCTTTCTCATCTTCCTTCTCGGAAGCGCGGTCCTCCTCTTCGCCCTGATCACCTGGCAGGTCGTCGAGGACGGGCCGCTTCTGCGCGTCGACGAGCGGGTCAGCCGCGCGCTGGTCCACCCGGACCTCGGCTCGGAGGCCCTCGCGGACCTGGGCAATGTCGAGGTCGCGGTTCCGGTCCTGGTCGCGGCCCTCCTCTGGTCGGCCCGGCGGGCCCGCCGCATGGGTACAGACCTCTGGTGGCTGCCGCCCACCGCGGCGGCCGTCCTGATGGCACTGGTCCCGGCCCTGGTGGTCCCCCTCAAGGAGCTCACCGACCGCTCGGGCACCCCGGTCGTCCCGCCCGGTACCGGCTACTACCCCTCGGGGCACACCGCCACGGCCGCCATCGCCTACGGGGCCGCCACCCTGCTCGTCCTCCCCTGGCTCCGCACCACCCGCGCCCGCCGCGCACTCGTCGCCCTCTACGGCCTTCTCGTTCTCGGCGTCTCCTTCGGCCTGGTCCGCCGCGGCTGGCACTGGCCCCTGGACGTGGTGGCCAGCTGGTGCCTCTGCACGGCCCTGCTGCTCGGGTTCTGGCTTTTCCTGGCACGGCTCGGCCGCCGCTGAACTCCTGGGCACACTGGGCGTTGTCGCTGCCGGCGGGGGACACCCGCAGCGCCGAACTCCCACTGTGCACAGGACCCTCCGGTCCACGGGCGGCGCGGTGGTGCTCCGCTTCAGCCGTCGCCCTCCGTCGCCAGGCCCGCCGCAGCCTCGTGCATCGCCAGTTCGAGCAGCGCCGGATCGACGAGAATGCCGGAGCCGTCCGGCGGGACCAGCCAGCGCACCCCTCCCCCGGCCACTCTGCCCGGGTACGGCACGACGATCCAGGTGCCGGCACCGGCCGTACGGATACCGGTACCGAGCCAGCGGGCCGCGGTGCCCGGCGGCACGAGGAAGCCCATCCGCGCGTCGCCGAAGTCGACGAGCACCGGGCCGAGCCGGTCGAGGATCCGGGTGAGGACGTCGAGCGTCGGGTAGCCGAGTTCGCCCGGCAGAATCAGTACGTCCCAGGCCTTGCCGGCCGGAAGCAGGGCGACCCCGAGGGGATTGCGCTCCCACTCCCAGCGGCAGGCCTCGGGATCCGGTGCGACGGATGCCAGCCACTCGACCGCCGTCTTCACCCCAGTCATGACAGGACCTCCCTCTCTCTCATCGACGCTGATCACGTCACGAAAGAGAGGGAGGACTCCTGCCGAGCATTACGCGGGTTCTGACCACCCGTTGGAGTGAATCAGATCACATACGACCGTTCAGCTGTCGAATCCCAGACCGAGCTTGTCCATGGTCCGCAGCCACAGGTTGCGCCGCCCGCCGTGCGAATCGGCACGGGCCAGCGACCACTTGGTGAGGGCGATGCCCGTCCAGGCGAAGGGCTCCGGCGGGAAGGGCAGCGGCTTCTTGCGGACCATCTCCAGCGAGGTCCGCTCGGTGCTCTGTCCGGCCAGCAGGTCCAGCATCACGTCCGCCCCGAACCGGGTCGCACCGACGCCGAGACCCGTGTAGCCGGCCGCGTACGCCACCTTGCCGTGGTGCGCGGTGCCGTAGAACGCGGAGAACCGCGAGCAGGTGTCGATCGCGCCGCCCCACGCGTGCGTGAAGCGGACACCCTCCAGCTGCGGGAAGCAGGTGAAGAAGTGCCCGGCGAGCTTGGCGTACGTCTCCGGCCGGTCGTCGTACTCGGCCCGCACCCGGCCGCCGTACGGGTAGACCGCGTCGTAACCGCCCCACAGGATGCGGTTGTCGGCGGAGAGCCGGAAGTAGTGGAACTGGTTGGCGCTGTCACCCAGGCCCTGCCGGTTCTTCCAGCCGATCGCCTCGATCTGCTCGTCGCTCAGCGGCTCGGTCATCAGCGCGTAGTCGTAGACCGGCACGGTGTACGCCCGCACCCGCTTGACCAGGCTCGGGAAGATGTTCGTGCCGAGCGCGACCTTCCGGGCCCGGACCGAACCGTACGGCGTGCGTACGGCCATGCCGGCGCCGTACGACTTCAGATCCAGTGCGGGCGTGTTCTCGTAGACCCGGACACCGAGTCCCAGACACGCCCGCTTCAGGCCCCAGACGAGCTTGGCGGGGTTGAGCATGGCCACGCCCCGGCGGTCCCACAGCCCCGCCTCGAAGGTCGGCGAGTCCACCTGTTCCCGCACCGCGTCGGCGTCCAGGAAGTCGACACCGTCGGCGAGGCCCTTCTCCTGGAGCTCCTCGTACCAGTCGCGCAGTTCCCGGGCCTGGTACGTCTCGGTCGCCACGTCGATCTCGCCGGTGCGCTCGAACTCGCAGTCGAGGTCGTGCCGGGCGACCGCCTTCTCGATCTCGTCGAGATTGCGGGCCCCCAGCTCCTGGAGCTGGTGGATCTCGTCCGGCCAGCGGGTCAGCCCGTTGGACAGACCGTGGGTGAGGGAGGCGGCACAGAAGCCGCCGTTGCGACCGGAGGCGGCCCAGCCCACCTCACGGCCTTCCAGCAGGACCACGTCCCGCTGCGGGTCACGCTCTTTCGCGTTGAGCGCGGTCCACAGCCCGCTGTAGCCACCGCCGACGACCAGCAGGTCGCAGGTCTCGGCGCCGGTGAGGGCGGGCTCGGGGCGGGGCCTGCCGGGGTCGTCCAGCCAGTACGGGACCGGCCGGACTTCGGAAAGTGCCTTCGTCCAACGGCTCATGCTTACGCCTTTTGCCTGTTACGGCGATTTCCGATGACCATCGAGACCAGCACGAGCAGCACGGCGACGAGGAACATGGTCGTACCGATGACATTGATCTGAACGGGCGTTCCGCGCTGTGCCGAACCCCAGACGAACATGGGGAACGTGACGGTCGAGCCCGCGTTGAAGTTGGTGATGATGAAATCGTCGAAGGAGAGCGCGAAGGCGAGCAGCGCGCCCGCGGCGATTCCGGGAGCCGCGATGGGGAGCGTGACGCGGAGGAAGGTCTGGAGCGGTCCCGCGTAGAGGTCCTGCGCCGCCTGCTCCAGCCGCGGGTCCATCGACATCACGCGCGCCTTCACCGCCGTCACGACGAAGCTCAGGCAGAACATGATGTGGGCGATGAGGATCGTCCAGAAGCCCAGCTGTGCGCCCATGTTGAGGAACAGGGTGAGCAGCGAGGCCGCCATGACGACCTCGGGCATCGCCATCGGCAGGAAGATCAGGGAGTTCACGGCGCCGCGGGCGCGGAAGCGGTAGCGGACCAGCGCGAAGGCGATCATCGTGCCGAGGACGGTCGCGCCGATCGTCGCCCAGAACGCGATCTGGAGGCTGATGGAGAGCGAGCCGCACATGTCGGCGACCCCGCAGGGGTCCTTCCAGGCGTCCAGGGAGAACTGCTGCCACTGGTAGTTGAAGCGCCCCTTCGGCTTGTTGAAGGAGAACACCGTGACGACGACGTTCGGCAGCAGCAGATATCCGAGCGTGATCAGTCCGGCGATGACGACGAGATGGCGCTTGAGCCAGTTGACGAAGGTCATTTAAACCAGATCCTCCGTGCCGGACCTACGGATGTAGAGGGTGACCATGAAGAGAATCGCGGCCATCAGGATGAAGGAGAGAGCCGCGGCCGTCGGATAGTCCAGAATCCTCAGGAACTGCGTCTGGATGACGTTTCCGACCATGCGGGTGTCCGTGGAGCCGAGCAGGTCCGCGTTGACGTAGTCACCCGCCGCCGGGATGAAGGTCAGCAGGGTTCCGGAGACCACGCCCGGCATCGACAGCGGGAAGGTGACCTTGCGGAAGGTGGTGACCGGCTTGGCGTACAGGTCGCCCGCCGCCTCGTGCAGCCGCCCGTCGATGCGTTCCAGCGAGGTGTAGAGCGGCAGGATCATGAACGGCAGGAAGTTGTACGTCAGGCCGCACACCACCGCGAGCGGCGTGGCCAGCACACGGTCGCCGGCGGTCCAGCCCAGCCAGTTGGTGACGTCCAGGACGTGCAGCGTGTTGAGCGCGCTCACCACCGGGCCGCTGTCCGCGAGGATCGTCTTCCAGGCGAGGGTGCGGATCAGGAAGCTGGTGAAGAACGGCGCGATCACCAGGATCATGATCAGGTTCCGCCAGCGCCCCGCGCGGAAGGCGATGAGATACGCGAGCGGATACCCCAGCACCAGGCAGAGGACCGTCGCGGCACCGGCGTACAGGATCGAGCGCAGGAACTGCGGCCAGTACTCGGACAGGGCGTCCCAGTAGGTCGCGAGGTGCCAGGTGACCTTGTAGCCCTCCTCCAGGGAGCCCGTCTGCACGGACGTGGAGGCCTGGTAGATCATCGGCAGCGCGAAGAAGACCAGCAGCCACAGGATGCCGGGCAGCAGCAGCCAGTACGGCGTGAAGCGGCCCCTCCTGCGCGGGGGCTTCTTCTCGGGCGCGGTCGGGGTCAGAGGCGGTGGCGCCTCGGTGAGCGTCGCCATCAGACCGTCGCCTCTTCCTGGATACCGGCGTCGATGTCCTGGTCGGCGTCCAGACCGAAGGTGTGCGCCGGGTTCCAGTGCAGGACGACCTCGGCGCCGGGCACGAGCCGGTCGTCGCGGTCGATGTTCTGGGCGTAGACCTCGAACTCGGGGCAGACGGGGCTGTCGATGACGTACTGGGTCGAGACGCCGATGAAGGAGGAGTCGGCGATCGTCCCGGTGATCCGATTGCGGCCCTCCGGAATCTCCCCGGCCTCGTCGGCGTGGGTGAGGGAGATCTTCTCCGGACGGACGCCGACCAGCACCTTGCCGCCGGTCGTCGTGGGCCCGGCGTAACGCGCCTCGGGCAGCACCAGCTTCCCGCCGCCCGCCTTCAGCACGATCTCGCCGCCGCTCCTGGAGTCGACCTCGGCCTCGATGAGGTTGGAGGTGCCGAGGAAGTTGGCGACGAAGGTGGTGTTCGGGTTCTCGTACAGGTCGGTCGGCGAGCCGAGCTGCTCGACGCGGCCCGCGTTCATCACGGCGACCGTGTCGGCCATGGTCATGGCCTCCTCCTGGTCGTGCGTGACGTGCACGAAGGTGATGCCGACCTCGGTCTGGATGCGCTTGAGCTCCAGCTGCATCTGGCGGCGCAGCTTGAGGTCGAGGGCGCCGAGCGGCTCGTCCAGCAGCAGCACCTTGGGCGTGTTGATCAGCGCCCGCGCCACGGCGACCCGCTGCTGCTGGCCACCGGACAGCTGGTGCGGCTTCTTGCGGGCCTGCTCCCCCAGCTGCACGAGCTCCAGCATGTCCTCGACCTGCTTCTTCACCGACTTGATGCCGCGTCGGCGCAGACCGAAGGCGACGTTCTCGAAGATGTCGAGGTGCGGGAAGAGGGCGTACGACTGGAAGACGGTGTTCACCGGCCGCTTGTAGGGCGGCAGCCGGGTGACCTCCTGGTCGCCGAGGTGCACGGTGCCCGTCGTGGGCTCCTCAAGACCGGCGATCATGCGCAGGGTGGTCGTCTTGCCGCAGCCGGAGGCGCCGAGCAGAGCGAAGAAGGAGCCCTGGGGGACGGTCAGGTCGAGCGGCTGTACGGCGGTGAAGCCGTTGTCGTACGTCTTGCTGATGCCGGAGAGACGGACGTCGCCGCTGCTGTCGGTGTTCTTGTTCGTCATGGTGGTCACGCCCCAGTCAGCTTCGCGAACTTCTCTTCAAAGGCCGTCTCTTCCTTCGAGCTCAGGGAGCGGAAGGCGTGGGACTTCGCGGCCATGGCCTTGTCGGGGATGATCAGCGGGTTGTTCGCCGCATCCGGGTCGAGCTTCTCCAGCTCGGGCTTCACACCGTCGACGGGAGACACGTAGTTGATGTACGCGGCGAGCTCGGCGGCCGGCTTCGGCTCGTAGTAGAAGTCGATGAGCCGCTCGGCGTTCGTCTTGTGACGCGCCTTGTTGGGGATCAGCATGTTGTCGGTCGACGTCATGTATCCGCTGTCCGGGATGATGAAGTCGATGTCCGGGCTGTCCGCCTTCAGCTGTACGACGTCACCGGCCCAGGCGATACAGGCGGCGAAGTCGCCGCTGGTCAGGTCGGAGGTGTAGTCGTTGCCGGTGAAGCGGCGGATCTGCCCCTTGTCGACGGCCTTCTGGAGGCGTGCGATGGCCGCGTCGTAGTCGTCGGCGGTGAAGTGCGCCGGGTCCTTGCCCATGTCGAGCAGGGTCATGCCGATGCTGTCGCGCATCTCCGACAGGAAGCCGACGCGCCCCTTGAGCTTGGCGTTGTCGAGCAGGTCGGAGACCGACTTCACCTCCACGCCGTCGAGGGCCTTCTTGTTGTAGGCGATGACGGTGGAGATGCCCTGCCACACATAGCTGTAGGCACGCCCGGGGTCCCAGTCCGGGTCACGGAACTGGGCGGACAGGTTGGCGTACGCGTGGGGGAGGTTGGAGGCGTCCAGTTTCTGGACCCACCCGAGGCGGATCAGCCGGGCCGCGAGCCAGTCCGTGAGGACGATGATGTCCCGCCCGGTGTCCTGACCGGCGGCCAACTGGGGCTTGATCTTCCCGAAGAACTCGACGTTGTCGTTGATGTCCTCGGTGTACTTCACCGATATGCCGGTCTGCTTCTTGAACTGGTCGAGCGTGGGGTGGTGCTTCTCGCTCTCGTCCACGTCGATGTACTCGGTCCAGTTGGAGAAGTTGACGATCTTCTCCTTGGCGGAGTGGTCCTCCGCGGAGACACCGCCCTTGGTGTTGCCGGCCGCGGGGATGCCACAGGCGCTCAGCGCCCCGAGGCCGCCGACCGTGAGCGCGCCGCCGGCGGAGGCACGCAACAGGGACCGCCGGGTCATGGCGGCCCGGCCGCTTCGGAAGCTGCGCCGCATGGCGGCCACTTGGGCCGGGGACAGGCGGTCGGGCTCGTACTGCTCCATGCGCTGGTGCCCTTTCGGGAAGGTGGGCGGCCGCGGGTCGGGCGGCCTGAATTCGGCTATCGGTCCCCGAAGATCGTGCGGTGCCAGTCCTTCGCCGCCACCGCCGTGTTGTCGAACATGACGTGCTTGATCTGGGTGTACTCCTCGAACGAGTACGAGGACATGTCCTTGCCGAAGCCGGACGCCTTGTACCCGCCGTGGGGCATCTCGCTGATGATCGGGATGTGGTCGTTGACCCACACACACCCGGCCTTGATCTCACGGGTGGCCCGGTTCGCCCGGTAGACGTCCCGGCTCCAGGCGGAGGCGGCAAGCCCGTAGGGGGTGTCGTTGGCGAGCCGGATGCCCTCGTCATCAGTGTCGAACGGCAGGACGACGAGGACGGGGCCGAAGATCTCGGACTGGACGATCTCGCTGTCCTGGGCGGCGTCGGCGACGAGGGTGGGCCGGTAGTACGCCCCCTTGGCGAGCTCCCCCTCGGGCACCTCGCCACCGGTCACCACGCGCGCGTAGGCACGCGCACGGTCGACGAACCCGGCGACCCGGTCCCGCTGGACGTACGAGATGAGCGGACCGAGATCGGTGCCGGCGGCGAACGGGTCCCCGAGCCGGACGGTCTCCATGAGCGCGGCGGTCTTCTCGACGAAGGCGTCGTACAGCGGCCGCTGCACGTACGCGCGCGTGGCGGCCGTACAGTCCTGTCCGGTGTTGATGAGCGCGCCCGCGACGGCTCCGTTGACGGCGGCTTCCAGGTCGGCGTCGTCGAAGACGACGAAGGGAGCCTTGCCGCCGAGTTCCAGGTGCAGCCGCTTGACGGTGGCGGTGGCGATCTCGGCCACGCGCTTGCCCACGGCCGTCGACCCGGTGAACGAGGTCATGGCCACGTCGGGATGTCCGACCAGACGCTCTCCGGCCTCTTTCCCGGTCCCGGTGACGATGTTGACGACACCGTCGGGAATGCCCGCCCGGGTGGCGGCCTGGGCGAAGAGCAGCGAGGTGAGCGGGGTGATCTCGGCGGGCTTGAGCACGATCGTGTTGCCCGCGGCGATCGCCGGAAGGATCTTCCAGGCGGCCATCTGCAGAGGGTAGTTCCAGGGCGCGATGGACCCCACGACACCGATGGGCTCGCGCCTGACGTACGAGGTGTGGTCACCGGAGTACTCACCGGCGGACTGCCCCTGCAGATGCCGGGCGGCACCGGCGAAGAAGGCGGTGTTGTCGATCGTGCCCGGGACGTCGAACTCCCGGGTCAGCTTCAGCGGCTTCCCGCACTGGAGCGACTCCGCCCGGGCGAAGTCCTCGGCGCACTCGGCGAGCTCGGCGGCGAACCGGTGCAGGGCGTCGGACCGCTCACCGGGAGTGAGGGCCGCCCAGCCGGGGAAGGCCGCGCGAGCCGCGGCGACGGCGGCGTCCACATCCTCGACGCCCGCCAGCTCGTAGGTGAGGACCTCCTCGCCACTCGCGGGATCCACGACCGCGTGCGTACGACCGGAGGTCCCCTTGGTGAGGCGCCCTCCGATGAACTGCGCGCCTTCGGCGAACCGCTCCTGGGCCGCGAACCGGTCCGGGGTGGCACTGCCCGGCTTGTGCATGTCGCTCTCCTCCGCCGTCATCCCGCGGCTTCCGCGGGTGGGTGGCGTAGCTCCAGCTCGATTTGAGTGCCGATCCTGACAGAGCAATGGCACTCCTACAAGTGATTCCGTTGTTGCCTTTCGGTTACGCGACGGAATCTGTCGACCAGGTGTCGAGTCGTCCTCGAAAAGAAAGGACGGAGTGTCCGTGGTACCTGCCAGACTCGGGTGCATGGGGAAGATCACGGGGACGATCGATTCGCAGGATGCCCTGGTCAAGCAGGTCCGGGCCGGAGCGAAGATCAAGTATCTGCACTTCTGGGGACACCGCCCGCGTCCGGACGGCCGCGTCGGCGCGAGCTGTCTGAGCCAGTGGTGGCCGTCACCGTTCGTAGTGGACGGAGGCACCTATGCGACCGCCGAGCACTGGATGATGGCGGGCAAGGCGCGTCTTTTCGAAGATCAGGAGGCCGAGCAGCGCGTCCTGGCGGCCGGCTCTCCGGCTCAGGCCAAGAACGTGGGCCGTCTGGTCCGGGGTTTCGACGAGCAGACCTGGCGGCGCGAGCGCTTCGGGATCGTCGTCGAGGGCAGCGTCCACAAGTTCGCGGCGCACGCGGACCTGCGGGAGTTCCTCCTGAACACCGGCGACCGGGTTCTCGTGGAGGCCAGCCCGCTGGACCGGGTGTGGGGCATCGGTCTCGCCGCCGACGACGAGGCGGCGGGCGACCCGGAGCGCTGGCGAGGCCCGAACCTCCTGGGCTTCGCACTGATGGAGGCGAGACACCGCCTCAGAAACGCCTGAAGGGGACCGCCGAATCCCGGCGATCCCCTTCCCTGCTCCGTCTACGCCACCGAGGCGGAGGCCGCCACGACGGCGAGGGAGCCGTCGTAGTAGTCGGAGTCGTCCTCCGAGTTGATGGCGGCGGTGATGCCGATGGCGAGCAGCACGATCACGGCGACGCCGAGGATCGTCCCGATGATGCCCATGATGAATCCGGCCTGCGCCTGCCCGTGGTTGGTGGCCTCACCCCGCTCGGCCCGCTTGCGTCCCTTGATCCCGAAGACGATGGCGAGGACGCCGAGCACCAGCGAGAGGATGCCGTACATGCAGAACAGCGCGCAGGACAGGATGCCCAGCACCATCGCCGCGACACCCATACCGTTCTGCGGGGGCATCGGCGGGGTGGGCCAACCGCCGTACCCCTGCTGGTAGTTGGGGTAGGCGTAGCCGACGGGGGCGCCGGGGCCCTCCGGCCCGACGGGCGGGGGCGGCACGGAGGCGGGCCCACCGGGGTAGCCGTAGCCGGGAGTGGGGGCGGACCCCGGGGCTCCGGGGGGCGGAAAGCCGTAGCCGTCGTTCGGCACGGACGTCACGGTGGCCTGATCATGCACGGGCGGCGACGGCGGCGACGGCGGCTGACCGGCACCGGGCGACGGGCTCTTCTCCAGCGAAGGCCCACTCTCCGGCGGCGCCCACGGGTCCCGACCGTCCCCGTTCGACTGCGTTCCGTCCGTCATGCCCACGTCCCCCTAGGTCGTTCGTGCGGCCATGTTACGGCAGGCAGTGCCGGGTCTTGGGCCGGGCGCCCATGGGGGTGCCACGCCGGTACCAGGGCGGCTGCGGGTCCGTCGTGGCTGGTCGCGCAGTTCCCCGCGCCCCTGGGAAGTTGCAGCCACCCGCACCACGACGGACCGTTCGCCCCACCGCGCGCCACGATGGGCCGGTAGCCGCGTACGGCGTGCAGGGGACGGGGTGGGGGGTGTCCGCCCGCAGCGGCCGGCGTCCGACACCGAGCCCATCTCAAGCACCAGCAACCGCCGGACCGAGGACGACCCCCCACCCCGGCCCCGACCCACCCACCAGACCGCACGCGCTACACCCGCCCCCACCGAACCGGAACAGGCCGCCGCAGGCACTCAGGGGCGCGGGGAACTGCGCACAACGCCCGCCCCCACCCACCCGCAGCCGCCCAAGGCCCCGGCCTAACATGTTCCGCATCGATCAGCCGATCACCGCGCCCGCCGCACCACCCACCGCGCCCGGCGCCCAGCAAGGGGAGGCCCCCATGACGACAACCGACCACCTGCACGCCTTCATCGCCGACCTGCCCAAGGCCGAACTCCATGTGCACCACGTCGGATCAGCCTCCCCCCGCATCGTCTCCGAACTGGCCGCCCGCCACCCCGACTCCAAGGTCCCCACGGACCCCGAGGCGCTCGTCGACTACTTCACGTTCACGGACTTCGCCCACTTCATCGACGTGTACCTGAGCGTCGTGGACCTGATCCGCACCCCCGAGGACGTACGACTCCTCACCTATGAGGTCGCCCGGGACCTCGCCCGCCAGCAGGTCCGCTACGCCGAGCTCACGATCACCCCGTTCTCCTCGACCCGCCGCGGCATCGACGAGCGCGCCTTCATGGAGGCCATAGAGGACGCCCGCAAGACGGCGGAGTCCGAGTTCGGCACGGTCCTGCGCTGGTGCTTCGACATCCCCGGCGAGGCCGGCCTGGAGGCCGCCGAGGAGACGACCCGCCTCGCCACCGACGACCGCCTCCGCCCGGAGGGCCTCGTGAGCTTCGGCCTCGGCGGTCCCGAGATCGGCGTACCCCGCCCCCAGTTCAAGCCGTACTTCGACCGCGCGATCGCCGCGGGCCTCCACTCGGTCCCGCACGCCGGCGAGACCACCGGCCCGGAGACGGTGTGGGACGCCCTCACCCACCTCCGCGCCGAACGCATCGGCCACGGCACGAACTCCTTCCAGGACCCGGCGCTCCTGACCCACCTCGCCGACCACCGCATCCCGCTGGAGGTGTGCCCCACCTCCAACATCGCGACCCGAGCCGTCCGTACCCTCGACGAGCACCCGATAAAGGAGTTCGTGGAGGCGGGCATCGTCGTCACGATCAACTCCGACGACCCCCCGATGTTCGGCACCGACCTGAACAGCGAGTACGCGGTGGCGGCAAGGCTCCTGAACCTCGACGAACGGGGTCTCGCCGGGCTCGCGAAGAACGCGGTGGACGTGTCGTTCCTCGACGAGCCCGGCAAGGCGCGGATCAAGGACGAGATCGACGCGTACACCACCACCTGGCTCGCACCCTGAGCGAACGCCCCCACCACAATGGGCCCATGCACAAGCTGACGGCCGTGGCACACCGCGGCGACCCCTACCACGTCCGTGAGAACACGATCGACTCCCTGCGTGCCGCGCTCGACCGGGGCGCGGACGCGGTGGAGATCGACGTACGGCTCACCAGGGACGGCGTACCGGTGCTGCTCCACGACAAGACGCTGAAGCGCCTGTGGGAGCATGACCGTCCCCTTCTCGCCCTGTCGGCTGACGAGGTACGAGGGCTGACGGACGGCAGGGTGCCGACGCTCGCGGAGGCTCTCCGGGCCACGGACGGGCACCGCCTGATGCTCGACCTGCCCGGCACAAGGGAGGTACGGGTCGCCCGCCGCATCGTCGACGTGGTCCGCGAGTGCGGAGCCCAGGACCGCGTCTACTACTGCGCCGACGCCACCGCCATGCTCGCCGTACGCGCGGCCGACCCGTCCGCGGAGATCGCGCTCACCTGGACGACCCTCGCGCCCCCGCGTCCCACGCTCCTGGACGCGGTGCGGCCGCGCTGGCTCAACTACCGTTTCGGCCTGATCGACCGCGGCCTCGCCGACCGTATCCACGCCGACGGCTACCTGGTCTCCGTCTGGACCCCCGACACCCGCCGCTCGATGCGCCGCCTGGCCGCCGCGGGCGTCGACTCGATCACGACGAACCGGGTGGACGTCCTCTGCGCGCTCAAAGCGCAGGCGAACGGGAGTGGGACGGAGACCTACGGCGCCGAGACCCGGGACTCCTGAGCGACGGTCGCCGCGTCGGCGGGAGTCGAGCGGGTGACGTACTGCGGCACGGGGGTGTCGTCCTTGCCGGTGTCGCGGACCAGGCCGTAGCGCTTGACGCCCTGGTCGGGGCCGGTGGTGATGTCCTTCTCCGCCGCGTCCCAGCTGGACGGGAAGACGCTGAGGCCGTAGTCGGCGCCGCGTTCGTTGACCGTGAGGGTGACGCTGCCGTCGAGGTAGAAGTACTCGTTCTGCCACATCTGCTGGGTGCCGGCGGGCAGGACGGTGTAGCCGACGGTGGAGTCCCCCATCCCGGTGGCGCTGCTGTCGGTGGCGCTGACGGGGTCGTCCATACGGCGGCCGCCGCCCGAGGCGACGTGGAAGAGCTCGCCCCTCAGGCCGGTCCAGGACGGCATGACCAGGCCGCCGGCCCGGTACTGCGGCGAGATCTGCCAGCGGACGAGGACATAGCCCTGGCCGGTGAGCGTGACGCTGTCCCCGCGGTGGTTCATGACGGCGTGCGCGCCGCCGGTGCTGGTGACGCCGCTCTCGGGCCGGTGCGGCAGGGCGGCGGGCGGGGTGTCGGGGTCAGGGGCCCGGTCGACGGCGTCGACGACGCTGCCGTAGAGGGCGGTCTTCGTAGGTGTCGCCGACGGGGAAGGGGACGGCGACGGGGAGGCGGACGGGGTGTCCACCACGGGTGGCGCCCGGTACGTGCTGGCCGCCGTGGGCGAGACCGCCACCTTCGGCGGCGGGGCGTCCGGGGTCTGTGTGACGACGTACGCCCCGCCCGCGACGATCGTCGCCCCCGCAGTGGCCGCGACGACGGGCTGGGTGAGGGCGCTCATCACTTTGGCGGTCCAGCTGACGGACGCGACCGTGGCGGTGGCGGCCGCGGCCGTCTTGCCGCCGAGGGCCAGCGAGAGGGTGAATCCGACCGGCAGCGGCACCAGCGCGATCCCGACGAGCAGCCGCTCCGGCGGTACGACGGACTCGCGGGTGTCTCCGCAGTAGCCGCAGCCGCGGATGTGCCGGGCCAGCCGCTTGCGCCAGACCGAGTCGGGGCGGCCGTCCCAGCGGGCGGTCAGTTCGCGCAGGTCGGGGCAGGCTCCGTCGAGGGCGCGGACGATGCCCCGGGAGGTCTCCAGGCGCTCCTTCATCCGCTGGACGCGTACGGCGGCGTGCTGCCTGCTGATGCCGACGGCGGCGGCCAGTTCCCGTCGCGTGAGCTCGCCGGCGACCTCCAGCCACCACAGCGAGAGCAGTTGCCGGTCCTCGTCGTCGAGCCAGCGCACCGCCTCCGCGACCTCACGCCGCTGCCCCTCCAACTGGAGCCGCAGGATGGTGAGTTCGGCGAAGTCGGCGGCTCCGCCCGTGGCCGACTCGTCCAGCGGGGCCGGCGTCCTGCGGCGGGCCCGGTCCCGTATCTGCCGCATGGCGATGGCAACCAGCCAGGACCGGAAGCTGTCCGGGTCGCGCAGGCTGCCGAGGTTGTCGACGGCCCTCAGCATGGTCTCCTGGACGACGTCGTCGACATCGGCGTGGCCGTTCAGGGCGCGGCCGACGATGTTGTAGACCAGCGGCAGCCAGCCTTCGACGAGCTCGTCCAGCGCCCGCCGGTCGCCGTCCTGCGCCGCCGCGATGGTGTCGCGCCACTGCCGCGTGTCCACGTGGTCCTTTCCGGCCGGTGCCCCTCGTGCGTGGAGACGGAGTGAAGGGCTCCGCGATAACACTTTTTCGCCCCCTAGGGGGACCTCCCCCGCAACTCCCCTAAAAGCAGCGGCAGTTGCTCAGGGTTCCACCAGGGGCCGGGCCCTCCTCACCGACGATCCCGTCACCTCGACAGCACCGCAGGATGATCACACACATCCCACACCCCCAGGAGCCGACTCGTGCGTGACCTTCGTCGCAGAAGCATCCTCGCCGGCGCCCTCGCCGTACCCCTGACCGCCGGACTGCCGACCTCGTCGGCGAGCGCGCGCAGCGCCTGCGCACCGGACGGCAAGGCGCTCCGCGCGGCGCTCGCGGGGCTCCCCGACGCGGACGCCACCGCGGCCCTGGTCCGGGTCGGCGGCACCGGCGGAAGCTGGCGCGGCAGCTCGGGCGTGCACGACCTGGAGAGCGGGCGGCCCGCCGATCCGGACGCACGGTTCCGGGCCGGTTCGACGACGAAGGTGGTCACGGCGGCGGCCGTACTGCGTCTGGCGGCCGAGGGGCGGATCGACCTGAACACGCCGGTCCAGCGCTACCTGCCCGGCATCCTGAGCGCGCGGTTCCGGCCGGTCACCGTACGGCACCTGCTCAACCACACCAGCGGCATCCCGGCGGGCGACGGTCTCGGCACCACCTTCGAGGAGGTGTACGCCCACCGCTTCGACACGCTCACCCCTCAGCGGGTCGCCGCGTCCGCGGGCGCGAAGGAGCCGGAGTTCTGCCCGGGGAGGCAGCAGCACTACCTCAACATCAACTACACCTTCCTCGGCCTGCTGATCGAGAGGGTGACCGGGCGGTCGTACGCCACCGAGGCCGCCCGGCTGGTGCTGGCGCCGGCCGGGATGCGGGACACGTACTTCCCCGGCACCGACCCGCGCATCCTCGGCCCGCACAACCGGGGCTACCAGGCGGTGCGGAGGGCCGACGGGACGACTGAGTTCGTGGACGTCACGGAGTGGAACCAGGCGGACCGGTTCGCGGCCGGGGACATGATCTCCACGACCGCGGACCTGGAGCGGCTGCTCACCGGTCTCTTCCGGGGCCGGATCGTCGAGCGGCCGCAGCTGAAGGAGGTGTTCTCGGTCCCGTCGGGCATCACCGACGCGAGTTACAGCGCGGGCGGCCTTCAGCGCTTCGAGTCCGACGGGAAGGTCTACTGGGTCAAGTCGGGCGGCCGGTACGGCTACAACTCGGCGATCGCCGCCACCCGCGACCTGAGCCGCACCCTCGTCTACTCGGTCAACTCCACCGACGCGAAGAGCGAGGACGCGAACCCCGTCGTCGTCCGGATCATCACGGCCGCGCTCAAGTAGCGGGCACACCGGGGGTGTTGGGCGTGGGGTTGTGCGGAGTGAGGGCTTCGAGCCGCTTGATCCTCCTCCGTACGACGTACAGCGGGAGCACCCCGAACACCCCGAACGCCATGTCGATCACGCTCCACCAGAACGGGATCCCCCGGATCGGCCCGCAGATCAGGGCGAGCGGGACGATCCCCCCGCAGGCGATCATGCCGAACTCGACGACCCAGATGTTGCGGACGGGGTCGCGGTAGGGGCCGTAGAAGGCGACCGCGATGACCAGGTGGGCGAAGGCCAGCCAGTCCGTGCCGTAGAGGAGGAAGGGATAGTCGGAGTCGGCGGTGTCCAGCCCACGCCGGACGCGAGTGATCCAGTCCGTCAGGGCGTCCGGCGCGGGAAGGTGCCGCAGCACGTCCTCGGCCCAGCGCAGTTCGTGGACCAGCGGGAAGGCGGTGGCACCGCTGAGCACCAGGCAGACGACGAAGAAGACCAGCCATGCGCGGATGCCCCTGAGTTGGGCGGCTCTGTCGCTCATGGCAGCAGCGTACGCCTGGAATTGAACATGTTCAAAACATTAGGAGTCGCGGGGATCGAGGTCAGGACGCCGCCGTCTCGGCCAGCTTCTGGAACTCGCCCAGGTCGTGGTTGGCGAGCGTCGAGTCCAGGTTGGTCAGCGCGCCGAGGTGCTCGATGAACCCCTTGGGGTCGTACTCGATCTGCAGCGTCACCCGGCTCGTGGTGTCACTGAGCCGGTGGAAGGTGACCACGCCCGCGTGGTGAACCCCCTCCACCGTGTGCCAGGCGATGCGGTCCTCGGCAATGACCTGGGTGAGCTCGGCGACGAAGTTCTTGTCGGCGCCGGGCAGTTGCAGCTGCCAGGCGAAGCGGCGCTCGTCCAGCCGCTCCACCAGGCGTACGTGGCTCAGAAAGGTCGGCCACCGGGTCACATCGCTCCACAGGGCCCACGCGACAGCGACGGGAGCCTCGATATCGACCGTTTCCACGAGGGACGCGGACATGCGGTACCTCTCCTTTCGATCGGCCGGGGGCCGGCTCGACGGTTGCGGTGCGAAGCGGATACCCCCGCCGGGGCGGCACACACGGTCCGGGTGGTACCGCGGTACCACCCGGCCCCCGAGGATTACCCCACGGTCCCAGAGTCCTGACCCGTGGCGCTCCTAACGTCGAAGGCAGACACCGCGGCGCCTTCGCCGACGGGTTCGAGCCCCAGGCAGGAAAGGCCCCTCACCATGATCGAAGCGCGTGAACTGACCAAGCGGTACGGCGACAAGACGGTCGTCGACCACCTGAGCTTCACCGTCAGGCCCGGCGAGGTGACCGGCTTCCTCGGTCCCAACGGCGCGGGCAAGTCCACGACCATGCGCATGATCGTCGGCCTGGACGCCCCCACCAAGGGCTCGGTCACCGTGGGCGGCCGTTCCTATGCCAGCCAGGCCGCGCCCCTGCACGAGATCGGCACGCTGCTGGAGGCCAAGTCCGTCCACCCCGGGCGCAGCGCGTTCAACCACCTGATGGCGCTCGCGTACACCCACGGCATTCCGCGTCGCCGGGTGGACGAGGTGATCGAGCTGGCGGGACTGACCAGCGTGGCCGGCAAGCGGGTGGGCGCCTTCTCGCTCGGTATGGGACAGCGGCTCGGCATCGCCGCGGCCCTGCTCGGCGACCCGGCGGTCGTCATGCTCGACGAACCGGTCAACGGCCTTGATCCGGAAGGTGTGCTGTGGGTGCGCAACCTGCTGCGCCGGCTGGCCGACGAGGGCCGGGCCGTGATGCTGTCCTCGCACCTGATGAGCGAGACCGCGCTGATCGCCGACCACCTGGTGATCATCGGGCGCGGCCGGCTGCTCGCCGACACCACGGTCGAGGACTTCACCCGTGAGGCGAGCGGCGGCGGCGTGAAGGTCGCCGCCGCCGAGGCCGCGAAGCTGCGCTCGCTGCTGGCCGGCCCCGACGTCACGGTCAGCTCCTCCAGCGCCGAAGAGCTGCTGGTCACGGGACGCGACGCGCGGGAGATCGGGGCGATCGCCGCCCGGCACGGGTTGGCGCTGTACGAACTCACCCCCCAGACCGTCTCCCTGGAGGCGGCGTTCATGGACCTCACCCGCGATGTCGTCGAGTACCAGAGCGCTCCGGCCGGCACCGAACGAAAGGCCGCCTGATGACCGTCACCAGCCTCGCCCCCGCGCCTGCCCGCACGACGCAGTACAAGGTCACCGGTGTCCGGGTGCTGCGCTCGGAGTGGGCCAAGTTCTGGTCGCTGCGCTCCAGTTGGATCACCCTGGGTGTCGCCGTGTTCCTGCTGGTCCTGTTCGGGACGATCGCCTCCTATACCTACAGTCCCGACGCCACCGCGACCGGCGGGCCGGGCGGCCCGGGAAGCGGCGGTGACAGCACCGCGGTGAGCCTGGCCCTCACGGGTGTCACGTTCGCCTCGCTGGCCGTCGGTGTGCTCGGCGTACTGCTGTCGGCCGGCGAGTACAGCACCGGCATGATCCGCTCGACGCTCACCGCCGTACCACGTCGACTGCCGGTCCTGTGGTCGAAGGCCGCCGTGATCGGTCCGGTCGCCCTGGTCCTCAGCACCGTCGGTGCCCTGGCCGCGTTCCTGCTGGGCACCCCGGGCCTGGACGGCGAGAAGATCGCCTTGTCCCTGGGCGACGACGGCGTCCTGCGCAGCCTGGCCGGCGCCGGGGTCTACCTCGGTCTGGTCGCCGTGTTCGGCGTGGCCCTGGGCGTGCTGATCCGCTCCTCCGCCGGAGCCATCGCGGCCCTGGTCGGCATCCTGCTCATCCTGCCCGGCCTGGCCACGCTGCTGCCCGACTCGCTGTACGACAGCATCAATCCCTACTTTCCCGGCAACGCGGGGTCGGCCGTCTACGCCCTGCACCAGTCCTCCGACGCCCTCTCCCCCGGCGCGGGCCTCGCGGTGTTCGCCGGATGGGTGGCCCTGACCCTGGCCGGGGCGGCCTTCCGGCTCGTGAAGTCCGACGCCTGACCTGGGCACGGAGACAATGGTGTCCATGACCGCGCACCGTGCCGCAGCCGCCGCGGACCCGGACCCGGACCCGGGGGCGGTGGCCCCGCCGTCCCCCGGATACGACGCGGCGTGGGCGCACCCGCTCCTGGGCCGGATGCTGCGCGACCGGGGCCGCCTCCAGCGGCTGGACCGTCGGCATCCGTGGCTGCTCGACACCGCGACGGTGCTGGCCGTCACCCTGTTGAGCCTGCCGGTCCTGCTCCGGGGCACAGGCACCTCCCCCTTCGGGGAGACCGAAATCCGTGACGTGCCGTCCGGTGTCCTGGTCGCCTGCGTCGCCGCATTCGTCGTTCCGCTGTGGTGGCGCCGCAGGGCCCCTGCCGTCGCGTACTTCGTGATCATGTCGGCGTCCCTCGTCCAGTGGTCGGTGGGGGTCTGGCTGCCGACCGGCTTCGCCGCGCTCATCGCCCTGTACACCGTGGCCCGGACCGCGTCACTGCGGCTGCTGGGCTGGGCCGCCGCGCTGACCGTGGTCGAGGCGGTGCTGGCGGTCTCCTTCCTGGTACCGATGGAGCATCCGCTGCTCAGCCTCTTCTTCCTGCTGGGCACGGCGACGGCGGCCGTCGCCACCGGCCTGACCCTGCGCATCCGGCAGATGTATCTTGCGGCGCTGGAGGACCGCGCCCGGCGCCTGGAGATCGAGCACGAGCAACGTGTCAGGCTCACCGCCGCCGCCGAGCGCTCCCGGGTCGCCCGCGAGATGCACGACATCGTCGGCCACAACCTCTCCGTCATGGTCAGCGTCGCGGACGGCGCCGCGACCCTCGCCGCCAACCGGAACGAGCGGTCCGCCGACGCCCTGCGCATCCTCGGCGACACCGGCCGCCAGGCCATGAGTGAACTGCGCCGCGTGCTGGGCGTCCTGCGCGAGGAGCGGGGACCTGACGAAGACGCACGACCACTCGCCCCGCAGCCCGGCATCGGGGACCTGGACCCCCTTCTCGCGCGGGTGCGGGCAGCAGGCCTGCCGGTCACCTACCGGATCTTGGGCGACCTCGAGGCCCTGAGCAGCGGCGTACAGCTGACCGTGTACCGCATCGTCCAGGAGTCACTGACCAACTCCCTCAAGCACGCGGGGCCCGGCACGTCCGCCGAGGTCACCCTCACTGCCGGGGCGGGAGAGGTACGCGTCAAGGTCGCCGACACCGGCACACCGCCGGGCGCACCCGTGCCGGCGAAGCCGCAGACCCGCGGCGACGGCCCCGGCCACGGTCTCGTCGGCATCCGCCAGCGGGCCGCCATGTACGGCGGCACCGTCATCATCGGCCCACGCGACACCGGCCACGGCTGGCTCGTGGACGTCGTGCTCGACGTACCACCGGGAGATCCCCTGCCATGACCACCGTCCTCATCGCCGACGACCAGCCCCTGCAGCGCATGGGCGTCCGCATGCTCCTGGAGGGCACCCCGGGCCTGGACCCGGTCGGCGAGGCCGAGCACGGCGCCGAGGCCGTCCGCAAGGCCGCCGAACTCCGCCCCGACGTCGTCCTCATGGACATCCGCATGCCCGGCATGGACGGCATCGAGGCCACCCGCCGTATCACCGCCGCCGGCGGCCGGACCCGCGTCCTGATCGTCACCACCTTCGACCTGGACGAGTACGCCTACGAAGGCCTGCGGGCAGGAGCGAGCGGCTTCCTGCTCAAGGACGCCCGCCCGGAGGAACTCGTCGCCGGCATCCACGCGGTCGCCACCGGCGACGCGGTCGTGGCCCCCCGTCTGACCCGCCGGCTCCTGGACGCCTACGCCCACCAGGTCCTCGCCCCGACCGACGCCGCCGCCCCGGACGACCCCCGGCTCCGGACCCTCAGCGACCGCGAGCGCGAGGTCCTCGTCGCCATCGGGCAGGGCTGGACGAACGCGGAGATCGCCGAGCGGCTCGTACTCACCGAGTCCACGGTGAAGAAGCACGTCGGCCGGGTCCTCGCCAAGATCGGGGCCCGCGACCGCATCCAGGCCGTGATCACGGCGTACGACACCGGGCTGGTCAGAGCCAAGCCGTAGCCCGGGGCGGCATGCCGCCCCGGGCCCGTGGGCCGACATCCGGCGAGCGGATGCCCCCGCACCACCGCGGCCGGAGGAACTACGCGTCCAGCGACGTCATGACGTGCTTGATCCGCGTGTAGTCGTCGAAGCCGTAGCCCGAGAGGTCCTTGCCGTAGCCGGACTTCTTGAAGCCGCCATGGGGCATCTCGGCGACCAGCGGAATGTGCGTGTTGATCCACACACACCCGAAGTCCAGCTTCTTGGACATCCGCATCGCGCGGCCGTGGTCCTTGGTCCACACCGAGGAGGCGAGTGCGTACTCGACCCCGTTGGCCCACGACACGGCCTGCTCCTCGTCCGTGAAGGACTGGACCGTGATGACCGGCCCGAAGACCTCCTTCTGGATGATCTCGTCGTCCTGCTTCAGCCCGGACACGACGGTCGGCGCGTAGAAGTACCCCTTCTCGCCGACCTGGTGGCCGCCGGCCTCGACCTTGGCGTGCGCGGGCAGCCGCTCGATGAACCCGGAGACCTGCTTGAGCTGGTTCGGGTTGTTGAGCGGGCCGTACAGCACGTCCTCGTCGTCCGGCTGCCCGGTCTTCGTGTCGGCGGCGGCCTTCGCCAGCGCCGCGACGAACTCGTCGTGGATCGAGGACTGCACCAGCACGCGCGTGGCCGCCGTACAGTCCTGCCCGGCGTTGAAGAAGCCCGCCACCGAGATGTCCTCGACGGCCTTCGGGATGTCCGTGTCCTCGAAGACGACGACCGGGGCCTTGCCGCCCAGCTCCAGATGCACCCGCTTCAGGTCCTTGGACGCGGACTCGGCGACGGACATGCCCGCCCGCACCGATCCCGTGATGGACGCCATCGCCGGTGTCGGGTGCTCGACCATCAGGCGCCCGGTGTCCCGGTCACCGGTGATGACGTTGAAGACACCCTTCGGCAGGATCGACCCGATGATCTCCGCGATCAGCACGGTCGACGCGGGCGTCGTGTCCGACGGCTTCAGCACCACGGTGTTGCCCGCCGCGATCGCCGGCGCGAACTTCCACACGGCCATCATCATCGGGTAGTTCCACGGCGCCACCTGCGCGCAGACCCCGACCGGCTCGCGCCGCACGATGGAGGTCAGACCTTCCATGTACTCACCGGCCGACCGCCCCTCCAGCATCCGCGCCGCGCCGGCGAAGAAGCGGATCTGGTCGACCATCGGCGGGATCTCCTCGGACCGCGTGAGCCCGATCGGCTTGCCGGTGTTCTCCACCTCGGCCGCGATGAGCTCCTCGGCCCGCTCCTCGAACGCGTCCGCGATCTTCAGGAGGGCCTTCTGCCGCTCGGCGGGGGTGACGTCGCGCCAGCCCGGGAAGGCGGCGGCAGCGGCGGCCATGGCCGCGTCCACGTCCGCCTGCCCGGACAGCGGCGCGGTCGCGTACGCCTCACCGGTCACGGGGTTGACCACCTCGGTGGTGCGCCCGTCGGCGGCGTCCCGGAACTCACCCTCGATGTAGTTGCGCAGACGACGCAGCTCGGTGCTCACTGCCGGCCTCCTGGGGGTTGAAACTGTCCACTCACTGAGACACCCACCCTAATCGCCAGGCCCACGTTTTCAACACCCCTGATCGCGCCAACGCTGCGAAATCCGCAGGTCTCCGTCACGTAAACGACGAATTTCATCGCCCCGACCTTGCGGAAGTGACGAGACCTCGTGCACAGTGACGTCGTGGCCAGTCGAAGCGCAGACCCCAAGGACTCCCGCGAGTCCAGGAGCGAGTCCAGGAACGGCGCCGGCCCGCACCTGGACGCCGTCTCCCTCGCCATCATCGAGCAGCTCCAGGAGGACGGCCGCCGTCCGTACGCCGCGATCGGCAAGGCCGTCGGCCTGTCGGAGGCGGCCGTGCGCCAGCGCGTCCAGAAGCTGCTCGACCAGGGCGTGATGCAGATCGTCGCCGTCACGGACCCGCTCACCGTGGGCTTCAGGCGCCAGGCGATGGTCGGCATTCATGTCGAGGGCGACGTGGAGTCCGTGGCCGACGCGCTGAGCGCCATGTCCGAATGCGAGTACGTGGTGATGACCGCCGGCTCCTTCGACCTGATCGTGGAGATCGTCTGCGAGGACGACGACCACCTCCTGGAGGTCATCAACCGTCGCATCCGGGCCGTCCCCGGAGTGCGCTCCACCGAGAGCTTCGTCTATCTGAAGCTCAAGAAGCAGACCTACATGTGGGGAACCCGATAACCGTGAGGACCCGATAACCGTGAGCTCCAAGGACCTCAGCCGCACCGCGTACGACCACCTGTGGATGCACTTCACCCGCATGTCCTCGTACGAGAACTCCCCGGTCCCGACCATCGTCCGGGGCGAGGGCACCTACATCTACGACGACAAGGGCAAGCGCTACCTCGACGGTCTCGCGGGCCTGTTCGTGGTCCAGGCCGGTCACGGCCGTACGGAACTCGCCGAGGCCGCCTTCAAGCAGGCGCAGGACCTGGCGTTCTTCCCGGTGTGGTCCTACGCCCACCCGAAGGCCGTCGAACTCGCGGAGCGCCTCGCGCAGCACGCGCCCGGCGACCTGAACAAGGTCTTCTTCACCACCGGTGGCGGCGAGGCGGTCGAGACCGCCTGGAAGCTCGCCAAGCAGTACTTCAAGCTCACCGGCAAGCCCACGAAGCACAAGGTCATCTCGCGTGCGGTCGCCTACCACGGCACCCCGCAGGGCGCCCTGTCGATCACCGGCCTGCCGGCTCTGAAGGCCCCCTTCGAGCCGCTGGTCCCGGGCGCCCACAAGGTCCCGAACACCAACATCTACCGCGCCCCGCTCTTCGGCGACGACCCCGAGGCCTTCGGCCGCTGGGCCGCCGACCAGATCGAGCAGCAGATCCTCTTCGAGGGCCCGGACACGGTCGCCGCGGTCTTCCTGGAGCCCGTGCAGAACGCGGGCGGCTGCTTCCCGCCCCCGCCAGGCTACTTCCAGCGGGTCCGCGAGATCTGCGACCAGTACGACGTACTCCTCGTCTCCGACGAGGTCATCTGCGCCTTCGGCCGCCTCGGCACCATGTTCGCCTGCGACAAGTTCGACTACGTCCCGGACATGATCACCTGCGCCAAGGGCATGACCTCGGGCTACTCCCCGATCGGCGCCTGCATCATCTCCGACCGCCTGGCCGAGCCGTTCTACAAGGAGGACAACGTCTTCCTGCACGGCTACACCTTCGGCGGCCACCCGGTCTCCGCCGCCGTCGGCCTCGCCAACCTCGACCTGTTCGAGCGCGAGAACCTCAACCAGCACGTCCTCGACAACGAGAGCGCGTTCCGCTCGACCCTGGAGAAGCTCCACGACCTGCCGATCGTCGGCGACGTCCGCGGCAACGGCTTCTTCTACGGCATCGAGCTGGTCAAGGACAAGGCGACGAAGGAGTCCTTCAACGACGAGGAGACCGAGCGCGTCCTGTACGGCTTCCTCTCCAAGGCCCTGTACGACAACGGCCTGTACTGCCGTGCCGACGACCGCGGCGACCCGGTCGTCCAGCTCGCCCCGCCGCTGATCTCCGACCAGGGCACGTTCGACGAGATCGAGCAGATCCTGCGCGCGACCCTCACCGAGGCCTGGACGAAGCTCTAGCCCCCGGCGTTCCAGCGGCCCGTACGGCCCGGCGTGCACCCGTCCGAGTGACAGGCGTGCACCCCGGGCCGTGTGCTGTACGGCGTCCCGCCCCCGCCTCCTTAGCGTGCCTGGTAACCGATCGGCCCTGCTTTCGTTCCCCCGCTCGGGGGGGTTGCAAGGCACAACGGACCAGAACGAGGTGTACGCCCATGGAGGCCCCGCCGGACAACGATGTGCTCTGGGCACGCTCCCTGCACTTCACCCACCGCGACGGCTCGCCGGCACTGCAGGGTGTCTCCCTCGGCGTGCGCGAGGGCGAGATCCTCGCCGTGAGCGGCCCGCGCGGCAGCGGCAAGACCGCACTGCTCAGATGTCTTTCGGGACTCACCCCGGCCCAGCGCGGCGAGGTCTGGTTCAACAGTGTGCCCGTGCACACGATGGGCCCGCTGGCCCGTGAGCGCCTGCGCCGCGACCGCTTCGGCTGGATCGACCCGGCCCCCGCGCTGGTTCCGGAGCTCAACGCCTGGGAGAACGTCGCCCTCCCCCTCATGCTGCGCGGCACCGGCCGCAGGCGCGCCAGGACGGCCGCCCTGGAGTGGCTGGAGCGCCTCGACATCGGCGACCGGACCGGCAGCGGCCCGCACGAGCTGACCCAGTCCGAACGCCAGCGCGTCTGCATCGCCCGCGCCCTGGCCCCGGCCCCGTCCGTGCTGTTCGCGGACGAACCGACGGCTCCCCTGTACCGGGCGGACCGCGCGCACGTCCTGAGGACGCTCACGACGGCCGCCCGCTCCCACGGCATCACCGTCGTCCTGGCGACGCACGACGCCCACACCGCAGCCCTCGCGGACCGCACGGTCACCCTCCTGGACGGACGCCGGGTGAACACCGTGCACCTGCCCCCGATGGCCGACTCGGAAGGCCGTACCGCGTGCTCGCTCTCCGTCTGATGCGGGGCGCCCGTCCCGCCGTACAGCTGCGCCGCCTCCTGGTGGCACTCGCCTCGGCGGGCACGGGCTTCCTCCTCCTGTGCGCACTCGGCCACGCGATCAGTCATCCAGGGGACCCGTCCGGCGCCCTGCTGCGCCTGGCCTGGTGTCTGACGCCCCTGGCGGCGACGGTCCACCTGGCCCTGACGGTCGCCCGCACCGACCCGGGCACCCGCCCCCGCCCCGGCCTCGCGGCCATCGGCCTGGGCCCGGCCCGTCTGATGGCCGTGTCGGCCACGACAACGGCCCTGTCCTGCACGCTCGGCTCCCTGCTGGCCCTCCTCTTCTTCCTCCATCTCCGGGGCGACCTGACGGGCATGCCCTTCGACGGAGCGGCGGCGGACTTCCTGGCGGCGGACGTCCCGCTCCCGTGGCCGGCCGCCCTGACCCTGCTGGGCCTGGTCCCGGCGATCGCGTCGGCCACGGTGGGATACGTCCTGCGGCCACGGGACGACAGGCCGGCGGCGGCGAAGAGGCAGGCGCGGTCGTACGGCCGTTTCGGCGCGTACGGCAGGACGGCGGCCAGGGAGACCTTCGGCTCGTACGGCCGTTTCAGGGCGCACCGGCCCACGGGCGGTCGTGCCGCCGGGGCGGCTCCCGACCCCGCGCGAGCGCTCACCCCGCAAGCGCGGGCCGGTGAAAGCACTCCGGCAGCACCCCCCGCCGAGGTCAGCCAGACCGAGGACCTCGGCCGAGAAGCCCTGCCCACCCCCCGAGAAGCCCCCAAGGGCCTCCCCTGGGGCATCGCCGTGCTCGCCGCGGGCCTGGCGGTGGAGGCCTACGCCAACCGGCAAGGGACCGCCCCCGCCGCACCCCTCCCCGGCGGCCTCGCAGGCACACCCTCCGTCCTGATCGGCTGGCTCCTCACCGCCGTGGGTCTGGCGGTCGCCGGCCCCGGTCTCACCCACCTCTGCGGCCGCCTCCTCCAGTCCACCCACCCCGGTGCCCTGCGTCTCCTCGCCGGAAGGGTCCTCATGTCGGAAGCCGCCCGCATCGGCCGCCCCCTGGGCATCGTCTGCGCGGTGACGTCCGGCGTCTACGCCATGGCCACGCTGTACGACCCGACCGGCCCCGAAGTGGGCCCCCTGACCACCCTCGGCCTGCTCCTGGTGACGAGCTGCACGATCGCCACGCTTCTCACCGCCGCCGTGGAGGCCAAGCACGCCAGGTCGGACACCACCGCCGCGTTGCTCCGCCTGGGTGCCCCGGCGACCATGCTCCGCAGCGCGGCGGCCCTGCGCGCAGGCGCCCTGCTGGCCCTCTTCGGCCCGCTCACCCTGGTCGTGGCCGAGCTGGCGGCCCTGCCCCTGACCTCCTGAGCCCCGCACCAAAAACCCGTACGAAAGAAATCACGGCCACCGATGAGTTCCGCCGCGCCCACGCGTCTACCCACCGAACAGCACGCACCCGATGGGAGAGACTCCGATGACCTCGCCGACCTACCAGCAGATGATCTTCGTGAACCTGGCGGTGAACGACCTCGACGCCTCGAAGAAGTTCTTCACCGAGCTCGGTTACTCGATCAACCCGCAGTTCAGCGACGACAACGCGGCGTCCGTCGTGATCAGCGACACCATCGTCGCGATGCTGCTGACGAAGGCGTTCTACTCGACCTTCACCAAGAAGGAGATCGCGGACGCGACGAAGACCAGCGAGGTCCTGATCGCGCTGAGCGCGGAGAGCCGCGCGCAGGTCGACGAGCTGGTCGACAAGGCGATCGCCGCGGGCGGCAGCCCGTCCGGCGAGACCCAGGACCACGGCTTCATGTACGGCCGCTCCTTCGACGACCTCGACGGCCACACCTGGGAGGTCGTCTGGATGGATCCGGCGACGATCCAGGGCTGAACCTCGGGCCGCGACTCGGCGTGCGAGCATGGGCGGGTGCAGACGAGCCCCGCCCATGCGGCACACCACGACGACCGTGAGATCGAGACGCTGGAGGAGTTCGACGCGGTCGTACCGGCCCGCGGCACCCTCGCCGGTTTCCGGGTCCAGGCCGTCGATCTGACGGACCGGACAAGGGAGTTGCTGGCCACCGACACCGCGGGCGCCGTCTTCCTCGGCTGCCCGATGCGGGAGAACGCCGCGGAGAAGATCCGCGCGGACGGCGCCCTGGTCTTCCCGCCCGTCCCGCATCTGCCCTTCGACCCGTACCGCGGACTGCTCTACTCCCCCGACGAGTTGTTCGACGGTCTGGAGAAGGGATACGAGCAGACCCCCGACGCGCTCGCCTACGCCTGGTTCCAGCGCACCAAGGCCGACGGCGACATATACGCGTCGATGCTGCGCTCCGTCCACGACGACGCCGTCTCCGACGCCCTCGACGAACTCCTGCGCGGCACAAGGGTCGTGGGGGTCATGGGTGGTCACGCGATGGCCCGCGGCACCCGCGAATACGCCGGCGCGGCGCGCCTCGGCCGCGAACTGGCCCGCGCCGGGCTCACCGTGGCCACCGGCGGCGGCCCGGGTGCGATGGAGGCGGCCAACCTCGGCGCCTACGCGGCCCCCTTCGAGGACGCCATGCTCGACGCGGCGTGCGACCTGCTCGCCGAGGCGCCGTCGTTCACGCCGTCGATCACGGACTGGGCGCGCGCCGCCTTCGAGGTCCGCACCCGCTGGCCCCGGGGCGGCCCTTCCGTCGGTATCCCGACCTGGTTCTACGGGCACGAGCCGCCGAACGCCTTCGCCTCGCACCTCGCCAAGTACTTCGCCAACGCCACCCGCGAGGACGGCCTGCTCGCCCGCTCCACCGCGGGCGTGGTCTTCCTGCCGGGCGCCGCCGGCACCGTGCAGGAGATCTTCGACAACGCGACGCCCAACTACTACGAGTCGCGCGGCGAACCCACGCCGATGGTGCTCGTGAACCGCGTCCACTGGACGGAGAAGCTGCCCACCTGGCCGCTGCTCCAGGCGCTCGCCCGGGAGCGGTCAATGGAGGCCCGAATCGCCCTTGTTGACCGGATCGAGGACGCCGGAGAGGCGCTGAAACGTCTCACACCTTAATAAGCAGGCAAAGTCAACACGTGTAGGGTCCCTGCACGTTGACACTTCTTATGCTGCGCTTATAGACCTGTGAGACTCCTGGGGACGGTGATGTCACATCACCATCCCCTCAGCCCCCCGCATTTGAGCATCCTGTGAAGGACGAACGTGGCATTTACGCCCATATCCCGCCGCACCGCCCGCGTCTCGCGCTTCCTCGGCGTCGCCGCCGCATCGACCGCGATCGTGCTCGGTGCCTCCGGCAACGCGCTTGCCTGCAACATCAATGAGTTCTCCGCCGAAGCCAAGTGCGACGGCACCCAGGGCGTCATCACCGTCACCGACGTGGACAAGTCCGGCGTCGAGGCGACGGTCTCCGTCTACCTGCAGAGCAACGGCGCCGACGCGAAGAAGGTCGGCGAGCAGACGGTGAAGGGCTCCAAGGAGGGCACCACCATCACCTTCGAGGAGGACTGGGCGCCCAACGCGGAGTACCGCATCCACGTCGAGGCCCTGCCCTACATCAAGGGCGCGGACATCAAGCCGAACCTGACCACCCCGGCGACCGCCTGCAAGACCGAGGACACGCCGACCCCGACGCCCACGCCCACCCCGTCGGACTCCGCCAGCACTCCGGCCGAGGAGTCCCCGGTCCCGACCCCGTCGGCCTCGGAGGGCACCACCGCTCCGGCCACCGTCGAGAGCAACGCCCCGTCGGCCGCGGCCGGCGACTCCAACCTCGCCGAGACCGGTGCGAACTCCAACACCGGCCTGATCGCCGGGATCGCGATCGCCCTGGTCGCCATCGGTGGCGGCGCCGTGTTCTTCGGCCTGCGCCGTCGTGGGGCCGGCACCCGCTGACGACAGTCGTGCGTGGCCCGTCCCGGGTTCGGGGCGGGCCACACGCATGTCATCCGAAGGTGGCCTGCTGCAGCCAGAACTCCAGCAACTGCCGCTCGCCGAGGACTTCCAACTCAGGGCTGTCCAGGGGAAGTCGACGGTAGAAGGCGAGCATGACGGCGGTCAGCGGGCCCCGCAGGGCGACCGTCGCCTTCTCGTGCCCGCGCCGCCACACGATGACATCCTCGGTGAGCTCGACCACCCACTCGGCGTTCAGTCGAGGCGTCCCGTCGGTGGCATGCAGATGGATACTGCGCCCGGAGCCGCGCAGTTCCCTCGACTCGTCGTCCGGCATGGTCCGCTGTGCGAACTCCACGATCTGCAACCACTCGTCGATCGCGTCGGCGGCGATCTCCGGGGCCACCTCGTACGGCTGCCCGGCGGCGAGCGTGGCGTCGGCACGGTGGACCGTGAGTTCGTGTGCCATCCTGCGGGCCCAGAAGCCCGAGGTGGGGATCCCGGCCCAGGACCACACCTTGGCATCCGGCCCGGCCTCCCGAAGCGCGGCGACGAGCATCTCCCCCGTCTCCGCGAGCCAGGCGTCCAGCGCCCCGGCGTCCTCGGGCCCCTCCCCCAACGGCACCTGATCCTCGGGCACTTCCTCCCGGGCCCGGGTCCGCACCATCAGCTCCACCCAGCGCAGGGCGCCCCCGGTGTGCCTCACCAGCCGCTCCAGCGACCACTCCGGGCAGGTCGGCACGGTCACGGACAGGTCGGCCCCGGACGTCAGCACGTCCCTCAACAGGCCGACCTGGTGAGCGATCTCGTCGCAGTAGCGGTCATGTCCGAGCAGGGTCATGCCCCGCACCCTAAGGCCGCCCGGTCAATCCAGCACGAGGATTTCGGCCGGGTCGAACTCCACCCCGACCGTGTCCCCGACCTCCGGCGCCGCACGGAGCGCACACGCGGCCTCCAACCGCGGCCCGCCCTCCCGAGGGTGCAGATGGACGGCCACGTGGGTGCCCTTGAAGGTCCGCGCGGCCACCGTGCAGCCGAGGCCCTCGTCGGCCGCCATGAGCCGCACTCCGGCCGGCCGCACGAGCACACTCCTGACCCCCTGGGCGGCTCCCGAAGGCACCGGAACCTTCCCCCACGCGGTGTCCGCGACCTCACCCACCACCGTGCCCTCGACGACGTTCTCGAAGCCGAGGAAGCGGGCCACGAACTCGTCCGCCGGCCGCTGCCACACCTCGAGAGGCGTACCGGACTGGGCGATCCGCCCGTCGCGCATCACCACGACCCGGTCGGCCAGCGCGAAGGCCTCGCCCTGGTCGTGGGTGACCGCGAGCGCCGTGGTGCCCAACCGCCCGAACAGCTCCCGCAGTTCGACGACCAGCCGCTCCCGCAGCGAGCGGTCCAGCTGTCCGAGCGGCTCGTCGAGCATCAGCAGCCGGGGCCGGGGTGCGAGCGCGCGGGCCAGTGCGACCCGCTGCTGCTCACCGCCGGAGAGCGCGCCGACGGCCCGGCGGGCGGCACCGGGAAGCCCGACGAGGTCGAGCAACTCCCGCACCCGCTCGTCCTGTTGCGTCCTCGTGGCCCCGTGCATCCGCAGCCCGAAGGCCACATTGGCGCCCACGTCCCGCTGCGGGAAGAGCTGATGGTCCTGGAACATCAGCCCGACCCCGCGCTTGTGCGCGGGCACCCCGCCCTGGTCACGCCCGTCGAGCAGGACCCGGCCCTCGTCGAGGGGTTGAAGGCCGGCCACCACCCGCAGCAGCGTCGACTTGCCGCTGCCGCTGGGCCCGAGCACACACACGATCTCGTGCTCGGCGACATCGAGACCGACCTCGTCGAGCACGGCCCGTCCGCCGAACCGTACCGTCGCGTCCTCAAGGCTCAGCAGCATCAGAACTCCCCGGTCCGGTCGGGCCGCAGCCGTTCGAGCACCAGCAGCGCCACCGCGCACACCACCATCAGGATCGTCGAAAGGGCCATCGCCTGGCCGTAGTTGAGATCACCGGCCCGCCCGAGCAGCCGTGCCACGGCGACCGGCAGCGTCGGGTTGTCGGGTCGCGCGATGAACACCGTGGCCCCGAACTCGCCCAGCGACACGGCGAAGGCGAAGCCCGCCGCGATCAGCAACGCCCGCCGCACCATGGGCAGATCGACCTCCCGCCACACCCGCCACGGCGAGGCCCCGAGCACGGCCGCGGCCTCTCGCAGCCGGTGGTCCACGGCCCGCAGCACCGGCAGCATGGTCCGCACGACAAAGGGCACCCCGACCAGCGCCTGCGCGAGCGGCACCAGGATCCAGGACTGCCTGAGGTCCAGCGGCGGCTCGTCGAGCGAGATCAGGAACCCGAAGCCGACGGTCACCGCGGACACCCCGAGCGGCAGCATCAGCAGCGCGTCGAAGCCCCGTACGAACCGGCCCGCGTCCCGCCGTGTCAGCGCGGCCGCCGCGAGGCCCCCGATCACCACCGCGATGGCGGTGGCGGCGAGGGCGTACTCCAGTGAGTTCCCGACCGCCTCGATCGGCGCGACGAGGAAGACCCCGCCGTCGCTGTGGGTCAGCGCCCGGTAGTAGCCGAAGTCGGCAGCGCCGAGCGACCGCTGCACCAGCACCGCGAGCGGCAGCACCAGGAGGACGGCGACGCTGCCCACGACCCCGGCGAGCAGCCCCCACTCCCCCGCCCCTCGGGGCCGCCGGGCGGTGACGGACTCGTCCACGAGCCGCAGCGCGGTCTCCCGGCGCCGTACGGTCCACGCGTGCAGGGCGAGAACAGCGCCCACCGCGACGAACTGGATCAGCGTCAGCACGGCGGCCGTGGACAGGTCGAAGATCTCGGAGGTCTGCCGGTAGATCTCCACTTCGAGGGTCGAGAAGGTCGGCCCCCCGAGGATCTGCACCACGCCGAAGGAGGTGAAGGTGAAGAGGAACACCATGAGGGCGGCGGCGGCCACGGCGGGCCCGAGTGCGGGGAGCGTGACCGTCCGCCAGGCCCTGAGCCGGGACGCGCCCAGCATCCGCGCGGCCTCCTCCTGACGCGGATCCAGCTGGGCCCACAGTCCGCCGACGGTCCGTACGACGACCGCGTAGTTGAAGAAGACGTGCGCGAGCAGGATCGCCCACACCGTGGTGTCCAGCCGTACGCCCCACAGCTCGTCGAGCAGCCCGCCACGGCCGACGAGCGCCAGGAAGGCCGTACCGACGACGACGGTCGGCAGCACGAAGGGGACGGTGACCACGGCCCGCAGGATCTGCTTCCCGGGGAAGTCGAAGCGTGCGAAGACATACGCGCCGGGGAGCGCGACCAGGAGCGTGAGCGCGGTGGAGGCGAGCGCCTGCCAGGTGGTGAACCACAGGACGTGCCGGATGTCCGGCTGGGTGAGGACGTCGGTGATCCGGCCGAGCTGCCAGGTCCCGTCGGTCTTGAGTCCGCGCGTGACGATCGCGGCGACGGGATAGGCGAAGAAGACGGCGAAGAACGCGACGGGCACGGCCATGAGTCCGAGCCGGGCCGCCGCGTTCTTGACGCCCTTGCGGGTCCTTACTTCAGTACGAGCGAGGTCCACGACTTGACCCAGTCGTCACGGTTGTCGGCGATCTTCGCCGGGTCCATCGTCTCGGGGTCCTTGGCCTGCGGACCGTACTGCGTGAACTCGGCAGGCACCTGGGCGCCGGTCACCACCGGGTAGACGAACATGTTGAGCGGCATGTCCTGCTGGAACTCCTTGGTGAGCAGGAAGTCCAGCAACGCCTTGCCGCCCTTGGCGTTCGCGGCGTTGCTCAGCAGTCCGGCGTACTCGATCTGCCGGAAGCAGGTGCCCTGCGCCACGCCGGTCGGGGCGGTCGTCGGCTTCGGGTCGGCGTAGATCACCTCGGCGGGCGGCGAGGAGGCGTACGACACGACGAGCGGCCGGTCGGCCTTCGCCTTCTTGCCCCCGGCGGAACCGGAGAACTCCTCGTTGTAGGCCTGCTCCCAGCCGTCGACGACCTTGACGCCGTTGGCCTTGAGCTTCTTCCAGTAGCCCTCCCAGCCGTCATCGCCGTACTTCGCGGCACTCCCGAGGAGGAAGCCGAGTCCCGGCGAGGAGGTGGAGGCGTTCTCGGTGACGAGGAGGTTCTTGTAGGCGGGCTTGATCAGATCGTCGTACGACGTCGGCGGCTGGAGCTTGTGCTCGGTGAAGTAGGCCTTGTCGTAGTTGACGCAGATGTCGCCGGTGTCGATGGGCGTGACCTTGTCCCTGTCGACGCGGTACCCGGCCTTGATCCGATCGGCGCCCTTGGCCTCGTACGACTGGAAGAGCCCGTTGTCGAGCGCGCGGGACAACAGGGTGTTGTCGACGCCGAAGAAGACGTCGCCCTGCGGGTTGTCCTTGGTGAGGATGGCCTTGTTGACGGCCTGTCCGGCGTCGCCGTCCTCCAGGACCTTGACCTGGTAGCCGGACTTCTTCTCGAAGTCGGCGAGGACGCTCTTGGAGACGGCCCACGAGTCGTGGCTGACCAGGGTGACACTCTTGGAGCCGGAGCTCTTGGAGCCGTCGGACGACGAACCGCACGCGGACAGCGTGACGATGCCGAGCCCGACGACGGCAGCAAGAAACTTCTTGTTGTTCACGGTGATGACCGAACTTCCTACCCAGAATGACCTGGGCGAGGTTCAGAGGGTCTGCGGCCCGATTGCCGCACTCTCAGCGCTGTGGCGCTCCCCTGTCGGATATGAAGATGTACGTACGTCCGTCAGACTACCGCTCGGTGGCCGCGAGCTGACCACAGGCCCCGTCGATCTCCTGTCCACGGGTGTCCCGGACCGTCACCGGCACACCATGGGCGGCGATGGCCTCGACGAAGGCCTTCTCGTCCTCGGGCCGGGAGGCGGTCCACTTGGACCCGGGGGTCGGGTTCAGCGGGATCAGGTTGACGTGCACCGGCTTGCCCTTGAGCAGGCGGCCGAGCCGGTCACCGCGCCAGGCCTGGTCGTTGATGTCGCGGATCAGCGCGTACTCGATGGACAGGCGCCGCCCCGACTTCTCGACGTACTCGAACCCGGCGTCGAGCACCTCGCGCACCTTCCACCGCGTGTTCACGGGGACGAGGGTGTCGCGCAGCTCGTCGTCGGGCGCGTGCAGGGAGATCGCGAGCCGGCACTTGAAGCCTTCGTCGGAGAACCGGTGAATGGCCGGCACGAGCCCCACGGTCGACACGGTGATGCCGCGCTGGGAGAGACCGAGCCCGTCGGGCGCGGAATCGGTGAGCGCGCGAATGGACCCGACGACCCGCTTGTAGTTCGCCAGAGGTTCGCCCATCCCCATGAAGACGATGTTGGACAGCCGCGCGGGCCCGCCCGGCACCTCTCCGTCCCGCAGCGCCCGCATCCCGTCCACGATCTGATGGACGATCTCGGCGGTGGACAGATTCCGGTCAAGACCCGCCTGCCCGGTGGCGCAGAAGGGGCAGTTCATCCCGCAGCCCGCCTGCGAGCTGATGCACATGGTCACCCGGTCCGGGTACCGCATGAGCACTGACTCGACGAGCGTCCCGTCGAACAGCCGCCACAGGGTCTTGCGCGTGGTCCCCTGGTCGGTCGACAGATGCCGTACGACGGTCATGAGCTCGGGAAGCAACGCTTCCTGGAGCTTGCCGCGCGCGCCGGCCGGGATGTCGGTCCACTCCGCCGGGTCGTGCGCGTACCGCGCGAAGTAGTGCTGCGAGAGCTGCTTGGCACGAAACGGCTTCTCCCCGATCCCCGCCACGACCTCCTTGCGCTCGGCGGGCGTGAGATCGGCGAGGTGCCGCGGCGGCTTCTTGGCTCCGCGGGGGGCGACGAAAGTGAGTTCTCCGGGTGCAGGCATAACCCATCCAGTGTCGCAGATCATCTGCGGGGACCCAGGCCAGAACGGGGTGTGGGTGGTCACCCGTGGGCGTCGCCTGTCAGCGCTGGCCGGCTTCGCAGGTCCAGGGACGGCCCAGGGACGGCCCAGGGACGGCCCAGGGACGGCCCAAGGGCTTGGCGCCCGCGGTCTAGTGCCTCGCCCACCGCCGCAGTTTCGCGGTGATGCGCTCCTTCGAGAGCCGGCTCCCTGCGGTCTCGCTCGGGCTGGCCATGAACGCCGTGATCGGTGTCCATCGCTTGCGCCCCGTGCGAGTCGTCCACCTGAAGGCAGGGAAGTCCGAGACGGCGGTGATGTGCTCTCGCACGATGACCCGCGTGCGCAAATAGCCACGGATCGTCGCCTTACGGTTGTCGCAGGTGACACCGAGTCGATATCCCCGGACAGCGATAAATGCAAAACCGATCACGGCGGCCCAAGCCACGAGCCGCGAATACCCGCCATCGGCTTGAGTTGCATAAGCAACGCCCACCGCTGCGGGGATGGCACCGAGGGCGCTGTTCGCGAGCCGGTTCAACGTCGATGGCGACAGCTCCATGACGCTCCTCGTCTGCCATCTGTGCGGTGCTACGCCGCTGCCGTCGGTTTCCTGAGTTCGACAAATCGCCGCCAGGCCACTCGCAAATTGATCAAGAACAAAACGGATCCCGCGATGGGCCAACCTATGGATCCACCATCCAGGTAGCTCTGAATGCCGAGAGACAGCAGCATCAGACCGACTACAGGGCCACCCACCAGGTCGAGGAAGGTCTTCGCCCACCTCCCGATCTTCGCCACGTTGACCACGACTTGATCGTGACAGGCGACCACCCTCGCTGCCAAGGCTTCAATGCCACCCAGGCCAAGCGTGCTTCTCAGCAGGAAGACGGCGGTATGCACAGGGAGCCTCCCGGAGCGTTCCAAACGGAACGGAAGGCCAGCCCTGGCGGCCTTTCCGCGAGTGACCGGCCCCGGTGTAGAAGATCGTTCGGCGTCGACCGCCGCTATTCGCACTCAGCGGGGGGCCCGGACCTGGCCCGATTCCTCACCTGTACAGCCAGGACCAGCGCCGTCGTGACCACCAGGACAAGGTTCAGTGTGTCAGCAGCCATGACGATGGCGAAGGGTGCGCCGACCATGTGCGGCACCTTGGCGACGAGCATGCCAAGACCCATGAGCAGGGGCATCCATATCGAGTAGAAGCGCATGCCCTCGCGGGGGCGCGCTCCTTTGTGAACCTTCGCCCGCTCCCACCAGCGGCAGCCGAAACTGAGAAGAACCAGCAAGCAGCCCATCCCGACGACGGACCAGTCCATGAACCTGAGCATCGATACCCCTCGTCGGCAGGGATCTGCGTGTCACGGCATCACTGCGACTCGTTCCCTCAGTGCAGAGAGCCTGTCAGACCGGCCATACGACGGGAATGAACCGGTCAGCTCCTTAGAGTGATCTTTACCCCTCTCGCAGAGGTGCCGAGCGTCCTGTACCCACCGCCTTCCGCGGTGGACGGCATGGGAGCTCCCCGCGCAGCGCCGGCCGATCCCCCACCGGAGCCAGAGGTGCACCGAGGCGCTCGGGGCCACGAATGTGACGCTCTTGAGTTCCTCGGCCTGCGGCGGATCCCCTCACTGCCTCCGGAGCAGGCCCGATCCAGCCCGCTTCCTCCGCAGCCCGCTGGGCCATTCCAGGGCCGAGCCACCTATTCCGCTGCCACGATGCGCTCCACGGCGGCCGTCACCAGTTGTTCACGCTCTGCCTCCGTGAACACGTCCGGCAGCGTGAGCTGCTCAACGATCAGCCAGTTCAGCGTCAGGATGAGCAGCTTGACCGCCATGGCGTCGCCAGGGAGGCCGGAAGCCTCGTGATAGGCGACGTTGGCGTCGACGTCGGCCCGCACTCGCTGAGTGAGGACCTTGCGTAGTTCGGGGCGGCGGGTGGCTTCAAGGCGGAGTTCCAGCAGCGCGAGATAACCGGTACGGAAGGAGGCGATGCGGCCGACGAGTTCACGCATCAGCTCCGCATAGGTTTCCCGGTCGCGGCCGGCCGCCTGTTGGCGGGCGATCGTGGCCTCGTCAGGCTGGAGCCGCTCGTAGACCCGGGCGCCGGCGTGCGTGAGCAGGTCGTCGCGACTGGAGAAGTAGTTGGACGCCGTGCCGGCGGGAACGGCTGCCTCGGCATCCACAGCCCGGAAAGTCAGGCCGCGGGCGCCTTCCCTGGCCAACACCTCGATCGCCGAGTCCACGAGGGCCGCGCGCCGCTGGTCATTCCGTCTCACCATTGACACCACTCCACATGTAGTACTACGTTCAAACCACTTCAAGTAGAGTACTACGCGTGGGGGATTTCCATGCGAAAGCTCGTGTACTACATCGGCGTCTCGCTCGACGGCCGCATCGCCGGCCCCGGTGGCGAGTTCGACTTCTTCCCGCAGGGCGATGAGCAGCAGACCGCCGCCTACTCGAGCTGGATGAACGCGCTGTACCCGGAGACCATCCCGACCGCCTACCGCGCGGCCGTCGGCGTCGCCGACGCGCCCAACCGGCGTTTCGACACCGTCGTCATGGGCCTCGGTACCTACCGTCCCGCCTTCGACAACGGGATCACCAGCCCGTACGCACACCTGCGCCAGTACGTCGTGTCCAGCACCCTCAAGCCGGACACCGACCCAGCCGTCACCGTCGTGCCGAGCGACCCGCTCTCCCTCGTCCGTGAGCTCAAGGGCGAGGTGGGCGCCGGCCTGGACATCTGGCTCTGCGGGGGCGGCCGGCTCGCGGGCACCCTGCTGCCCGAGATGGACGAGCTGCTGATCAAGACGTATCCGGTCATTGCCGGTACCGGAATCCCGGTAGTCGACGGTCCCTTCGACCCCACCGTCTTCGACGTGGCCGAGCGCACCGCCTTCCCCAACGGCGTCACCCTCACCCGCCTCACCCGCCGCTAGGCGGCTTCGAGACCCTGACGACGCGGCCCCCGCCCTGAACAGGACGGGGGCCGGGAAAGCCGTACAAGCGAAGTAAGTCAGCCGGAGCCCACGAACAGCACCAGCAGCAGCCACACCACCGGAGCCGTCGGCAGGAGGGAGTCCAGGCGGTCCATGATGCCGCCGTGGCCCGGCAGCAGTGTGCCCATGTCCTTGATGCCGAGGTCCCGCTTGATCATCGACTCGCCCAGGTCACCCAGCGTCGCGCTGGCCGCGACCGCGAGACCGATGAGCAGGCCCTGCCACCAGGTGCCGTCGTCGATCAGGAACTGCATGCACAGCGCGCCCGCCACCATCGCGAAGAGCACCGCTCCGACCAGGCCCTCACGGGTCTTGCCGGGGCTGATGCGCGGCGCGAGCTTGTGGGTGCCGAAGCGCCAGCCGACGGCGTACGCGCCGGTGTCGCTGACGACGGTCAGGAGCAGGAACATCAGCACCCGGGCCGCCCCGTCCTCGGCCGTCAGCATCATCGCGACGAACGTGGCCAGGAACGGGACGTAGAACGCGGCGAAGACGCCCGCCGTGACGTCCTTGAGGTAGCCCTCCGGCGGTTCCGTCATCCGCCAGACGAGGACGGCGAGCGCCGTGAGCGCCATGGCGACCCAGGCCCCCTCGGCGCCTCTGACGTATCCCGTGACGACCATCGCGGCCCCGCCGAGCGCCAGCGGCACGAGCGGCGCCTTGATGCCCTTGCGCTCCTGAAGCCTGCTGGTCAGCTCCCACAGACCCACGACGACGGCGACGGCTATCACGCCGACGAACGCGGCCTTGACGAAGAACAGCGACGCGATGATCACCGCACCGAGTCCGACCCCGACCCCTATGGCGGCACCCAGATCCCGCCCCGCGCTCTTCTTCTGCGGCGCGGGCGCCGGCTGCGAGGAGTCGGGCATGGGCTCCGGATTCTGCTTCTGCGGCGCCGCCGCATAGGGCTGCGCCGACGTGGTCTCGTCGCGGAACCTCTCGTTCCGGAACGCCTCGTCCCGGAACTGGTCGTCCCGGAACAAGGGACCGCTCAGCCGAGCGGCCCCCCGGTCGTCATCCTGGTCGCCGCCGTATCGAGGTTCAGCGGGTCCGTCGGGCACGATGGGCATGGGCCGAGTGTGCTGCGCGTCATGCGCATCGTACGCGGGACCCGCCGGGTCAGCCCCCTGGGCAGGCCCCTGGTCGGACGGCCCCCAGTACCCGGCGTGGGGCGGCGTCGCCCAGGAAGAGTCGTTCATCAGACCTCGAGAAGCTCTGCTTCCTTGTGCTTGAGGAGCTCGTCCACCTGGGCGACGTACTTGTGCGTCGCGTCGTCGAGCTCCTTCTCCGCACGGCGGCCCTCGTCCTCGCCGACCTCGCCGTCCTTGACGAGCTTGTCGATCGCGTCCTTGGCCTTGCGGCGGACCGAGCGGATGGACACGCGCGAGTCCTCGGCCTTGGCCTTGGCGACCTTGATGTAGTCGCGGCGGCGCTCCTCGGTGAGCTCGGGGAACACCACCCGGATGATGTTGCCGTCGTTGCTCGGGTTGACGCCCAGGTCGGAGTCGCGGATCGCCTGTTCGATGTTGCGCAGGGCGGTCTTGTCGAACGGGGTCACCACGGCCATGCGCGGCTCCGGAACGGAGAACGAAGCCAGCTGGTTGATCGGCGTCGGCGCGCCGTAGTAGTCGGCCACGATCTTGTTGAACATCGCCGGGTGCGCACGCCCGGTGCGGATCGCGGCGAAGTCCTCCTTGGCGACCACGACGGCCTTCTCCATCTTCTCCTCGGCCTCGAGGAGGGTCTCTTCGATCACCACTTGCTCCTGCGTGTCTTGAGTAGGCCCGGCTGCTGTTCCGTATGCGTGGGGGCGGCGGCCGGCTGCGTCGCGTCTTCTTCCTGCACGGTTCCCGACCGGCAGGACATTGTCCATCCCCCGGTCAGGGACCGGGTGTATCCCGGGTCAGTCCCGGCTGTCCTGGTCACCCACAAGCGTGCCGATCTTCTCACCCTTGACGGCGCGCGCGATATTGCCCTCCGCCAGGAGCTCGAACACCAGGATCGGAAGCTTGTTGTCGCGGCACAGCGTGACGGCGGTGGCGTCGGCGACCTTCAGGTCACGGGTGATGACCTCGCCGTATCCGAGGGCGTCGAACTTGACCGCGTCGGGGTTCGTCTTCGGGTCGGAGTCGTAGACCCCGTCCACGCCGTTCTTGCCCATCAGCAGCGCCTCGGCGTCGATCTCCAGGGCCCGCTGGGCGGCGGTGGTGTCGGTGGAGAAGTACGGCATGCCCATACCGGCGCCGAAGATGACCACGCGGCCCTTCTCCAGATGGCGCACGGCACGCAGCGGGATGTACGGCTCGGCGACCTGGCCCATGGTGATGGCGGTCTGCACCCGGCTGTCGATGCCCTCCTTCTCCAGGAAGTCCTGGAGGGCGAGGCAGTTCATCACGGTGCCGAGCATGCCCATGTAGTCCGAGCGGGCGCGGTCCATGCCGCGCTGCTGGAGTTCGGCACCGCGGAAGAAGTTGCCGCCACCGATGACGACGGCGATCTCGGCACCGTCGCGGACGACGGCGGCGATCTCACGGGCGATCTTGTGCACCACGTCGGGGTCCACACCCAGGCCCCCGCCACCGGCGAACGCCTCTCCGGACAGCTTCAGCAGAAACCGGCCGCGCACATTGCCGTCGTCGCTCTTCTGGGCCTTGGTGGTCATGGGGATCCCGCCTCTTTCACCTGTTGCACATACGAAGAAGGCCACTGCCGGTGGGAACTGGTTCGCATCCCATGCGCGGCAATGGCCTCCTCGTCAGATCTGCTGTCGTCCGCCACGCGCGTGCGTGGCGGCGTACCGGACGACTGCTGACGACCCTATAGGGCCCGCGCGTCGCTCGCGGTACGGACTCAGATGCCGACCTTGATGCGCGTGAAGCGCTTCAGGGTGACACCGGCCTCGTCCAGAACCTTCTGGACCGACTTCTTGTTGTCGAGCGCGTACGGCTGACCGAGCAGTGTGGCGTCCTTGAAGAAGCCGTTGAGGCGACCCTCGACGATCTTCGGCAGGGCGGCCTCGGGCTTGCCCTCGGCGCGGGTGGTCTCCTCGGCGACGCGGCGCTCGGACTCGACGACCTCGGCCGGCACGTCCTCCTTGGAGAGGTACTTCGGCGCGAAGGCGGCGATGTGCTGGGCGACACCGCGGGCGACCTCGGGGTTCGGCTTGTCCAGCTCGACGAGGACACCGATCTGCGGGGGCAGGTCGGGCATCGTGCGGTGCATGTACGCGGTCACGAAGCCGTCGGCGAACTGCGCGAAGCGGTCCAGGACGATCTTCTCGCCGAGGTTGGCGTTGGCCTCGTCCACGAACGCCTGGACGGTCTTGCCGGCCTCGATCTCGGAGGCGAGCAGGGCCTCCAGGTCGGCCGGGGAGGTCGCGGCGACGTGCTGCGCGATCTGGTTGGCGACGGACTGGAACTTCTCGCCCTTGGCGACGAAGTCCGTCTCGCACTTGAGCTCGACGAGGACGCCGGAGGAGTTGTCGTCGGCGATGATCGAGACCACGGCGCCGTTCTCGGCGGAGCGGCCCTCGCGCTTGGCGACGCCCTTCTGGCCCTTGATCCGGAGCGCCTCGACGGCCTTCTCGACGTCGCCCGCGGCCTCGTCCAGCGCCTTCTTGCAGTCCATCATGCCGGCGCCCGTGAGCTCACGGAGCTTCTTGACGTCGGCGGCGGTGTAGTTCGCCATGAGTCTGTGAATCTTTCTCGAAGTCTGGAAGATCGAAGATCTACGGGGTCTACGGCCCCTATGTAGCCGGGGCCGCCGACTCTCCGCTGACCTACGGGTGAACGGCGGGAGCGGAGTTCATGCCCCCGCTCCCGCCGTCACCCCTGACGCTGACGGATCAGGCCTGCTCGGCGTCCGCGGCCGGAGCGGCCTCGGCGGCGGGAGCCTCGGCAGCGGGCGCCTCGGCCGGGGCCTCGGCAGCGGGGGCCTCGGCAGCAGGAGCCTCGGTGGCCTCCGCGGCCGGAGCGGCCTCGGCGGCGGGCGCCTCCTCGGCCTTCTTCTCGCCGCCCTCGAGCAGGTCGCGCTCCCACTCGGCGAGCGGCTCGCCCGCGGCCTTCTCGCCCTTGTCACCGGTGGCGACGCGCGAGCGGGAGATGAGCCCCTCGGCGACGGCGTCGGCGATCACACGGGTGAGCAGGGTGACGGAGCGGATCGCGTCGTCGTTGCCCGGGATCTTGTAGTCGACCTCGTCGGGGTCGCAGTTGGTGTCGAGGATGGCGACGACCGGGATGTTGAGCTTCCGGGCCTCGCCGACCGCGATGTGCTCCTTCTTGGTGTCCACGATCCAGACGGCGCTGGGCACCTTCTGCATCTCGCGGATACCACCGAGGGTCTTCTCCAGCTTGGCCTTCTCGCGCGAGAGCACGAGAAGCTCCTTCTTGGTCAGACCCGACGCGGCGACGTCCTCGAAGTCGATCTGCTCGAGCTCCTTGAGGCGCTGCAGACGCTTGTAGACGGTCGAGAAGTTGGTGAGCATGCCGCCCAGCCAGCGCTGGTTGACGTAGGGCATGCCGACGCGGGTGGCCTGCTCGGCGATGGCCTCCTGCGCCTGCTTCTTCGTGCCGACGAACATGACCGTGCCGCCGTGGGCGACGGTCTCCTTGACGAACTCGTAGGCGCGGTCGATGTACGACAGCGACTGGAGCAGGTCGATGATGTAGATGCCGTTGCGCTCCGTGAAGATGAACCGCTTCATCTTCGGGTTCCAACGACGGGTCTGGTGACCGAAGTGGACGCCGCTTTCCAGCAGCTCCCGCATCGTGACGACGGCCATGGCCGTTCTCCTTGGTGTTCTCGGTTGTGCCGCGCGCGCCGGATGGCACTCGCGCCTGACGCCCGCGATGCGCCTTGCCACTAGGGACCGAGAGGCGCTGACACCGGCTGTGTGAGGGCCTGATGTCGGGGCGTGCGAAGTCGACCCGGTGACCCGGATCGCCAGAAGAAGTGTACGGGACCCGCGAGGTACCGGGTGACGCCGTTGTCCACAACCCGGGAGTAGTCCACAGGTCCCGGCCACGACCGGGGCGGGTGCGGGACGGTTTCCGCATGCGAGCGAAGCGGTACGGACGATGCGGTACGTGGCTGGTGCTGGGGTTCCTGCTGCTGTTGACGGCGCCGACGCCCACACCCCGGCCGCCCTTTCTCACCCCGACGGCCACGGACACCTCGGTCCCGGCGATCGGCCGCGCCTGGCCCGTGGGCGCCCGTCCGACGGTTCTGCGCGGCTGGGAACCGCCGGCGACGGCGTACGGCCGCGGCCACCGGGGCGTGGACCTGGCGGCACCTCCGGGCAGCCCGGTACGAGCGGTGGCGCCGGGCCGGGTGTCCTTCGCGGGGCGGGTGGCGGGGAAGGGAGTGGTCTCGGTGGAACTGACGGGAACGGACCTTCGAACGACCTACGAACCGGTGACGGCGTCGGTGGAGAAGGGCGCCGAGGTGGCGGCGGGCGAGGTGGTGGGCACGGTCGAACCGACGGGCTCCCACTGCACGACCACCTGCGTGCACTGGGGCTTACGGAGGGGCGAGACCTACCTGGATCCGCTGTCCCTGCTCCCGCCATGGCTGTTGCGCAGGGGTCCGTCGAGACTGCTCCCGGTACTGGACGTCCCGCTGCCCTGACCGCGGGCAGCAGCCGCTCGGGGCGGCTCCCGGCTCACAGAGGCGGCAGTCCGCAAGCGCGGGCAAGTGAAACCCACGCCCAGCCGGCCTCAGCCCCGCACACCCCGCAGCGCCATGGAAACCGCGGCCTCGGTGATCACGGACGGCTCCTCCGCGGCCCCCAGCTCGATCCTGCGCACCGCCGCGTCCACCACGCCCTGCACCAGCATCGCCGCCAGCCGAGGCTGTGCATGCCCCATCTCGCCGAGCGCCTCGACGATCATCGCCACCAGCCCTCCGTGCGCCGCCCGGATCTTCTCCCGGGCCCCCGCGTCCAGCTCACTCGCGGAGATGGCCACGACAGCCCGGTGCCGCCGGTCCCCCACCAACGCCAGCTGCCGGCGCACATACGCCTCGACCCTGGCCTCGGGGTCCTCCGCCGCGGCCATCGCCGCCGAGACCTCCGCGGCCCAGACGGGGAAGTCGACCGCGCACAGCTCCTCGACCACGGCGGCCCGCGACCGGAAGTACTCGTACACGGACGATCGCGCGAGGCCCGTCCGCTCGGCGAGAGCCGGGAAGGTCAGCGCCTCCGTCCCGCCCTCGGACAACAAAGACCGAGCCGCGTCCAGCAGGGCGGCTCGCTGCATCGACCGGTGCTCGGCCACGGAGGCCGCTCGAATCCTTGGCACGTCAACCACTGTACGGACGCACCACTGCGGACGGGAGTCACTCCATCCGACCAGCCGTGACCGAGAGGCCGTACGGCCAGGTCAGCGACCGAAACTGGCCAGCTTCGCCCGCAGTTGCAGCACGGACTTGGTGTGGATCTGGCTGACCCGGCTCTCGGTCACGCCCAGCACGTTCCCGATCTCCGCGAGGGTGAGCCCCTCGTAGTAGTACAGGGTGACGACGGTCTTCTCGCGCTCGGGCAGCGTGTTGATGGCCCGCGCCAGGAACCGTCTGAGCTCCCGGTCCTCGGCGACCTCCACGGGGTTGTCCGCGGCGGTGTCCTCCAGGGTGTCCATGAGGCTCAGCCGGTCGCCGCCCTCGCCCCCTACGTGCAGCAGCTCCTCCAGCGCCACCACGTTGGCCAGCGACAACTGGCTGAAGACCGCGTGGAGATCGTCCACCGCGATCCCCAGCTCGCCGGCGACCTCCCCCTCCGTGGGCGTCCGCCTGAGCCGCGCCTCCAGCGTCGCGTACGCCCGCTCGACGTTGCGCGCCTTCTGGCGCACGGACCGGGGGATCCAGTCCAGCGCCCGCAATTCGTCGATCATCGCGCCCCGGATCCGGGTGATCGCGTACGTCTCGAACTTGATCTCCCGGTCGATGTCGAACTTCTCGATCGCGTCGATCAGCCCGAAGACTCCCGAGGACACGAAGTCCGCCTGCTCGACGTTGGGCGGCAGCCCGACGCTCACCCGCCCGGCCACGTACTTCACGAGCGGCGAGTAGTGCAGGATCAGCTGCTCACGCAGCCGCTCGTCTCCCGTCGCCTTGTACGACCGCCACAGCTCGTCGAGCGTCGAGGGAGCGGGCGGCCGCACGCTGCCACCGTCACGGGCGGCTGGGGGGATCGCCGCCCGGTCGGACCCGGAAGTGTGCTGGGGCATTCGTCGCCTTGTGCCGTTCTGCCGTGAAGTACGCGATGTACGTGAAGTGCGTCGGAATCCCCGTGAGCGTAGCGTGACTGAAGAGTCGCAGTGCGCAAACAACGTGGCCGAGTGCACGCGCGGATGCGTTCCGCCGGCCGCTCCCCCGGGGCACGGGAGTCACCCTGTGTGATCACCGGAACACTCCAACTGCGGGAAACCGCAAGGACTTCGGGCTTCGCCCGGACGGCCGAACACGCTCGGTCAACACGGGCCGCGACCGCCCTGGACGGAGATCATCGCCTGGCGTGTCAACTTCCAGCTGTCGCCGTGTCGTTCGACGTAACCAAGTGCACGGAGTTCGTACAGTCTCGCGATGGCGTCGTCCGGCGTCGTCTGCGCACCGCGCGCGATCTCCTCCACTCCGGCCTCCCGTCGTCCGGGCAGCGCGGACAGCACCCTCCGTGCCGCAGGGGCCAGCAGATCGCGCGGCAGCACGGGCCCGCGCCGGTCCGGGGCCAGCTCCCCCATGTCGCCGACCAGCTCCACGACTTCCGCGGCGTCCGTGACCAGCGTGGCGTGCCCGCGCAGCAGCTCGTGCACTCCGGCAGACAGGCTGCTGGTGGCCGGCCCGGGCACTCCTATCGTGTGACGGCCCAGCCGCTGTGCCGCACGGGCGGTGACCAGCGAGCCGCTGCGATGGGCGGCCTCGACGACCACGGTGCCCCGGGTGAGGGCGGCGATCACCCTGTTGCGCAGCACGAATCTGCTGGGCGTCGGATGATCGCCGGGCGGCAACTCCCCGATCACCAGACCCTGTTCCGCGATCCTGGTGATCAACTGGGTGTGTCCGCGTGGGTAGGGCCGGTCGACCCCGCAGGCCAGGACGGCCACGGTGGCGCCGCCTGCACCGAGAGCACCGCGGTGGGCGGCGCCGTCGACCCCGTACGCCCCGCCGGACACGACGACCCAGCCGCGCTCGGCGAGCCCGGTGCCGAGGGTGGCCGCCATGTGAGCCCCGTACTCGGTACAGGCACGGGCTCCCACCAGGGCGACGGACCTCAAGGCCCACATCCGCAGGCTGGGCAGCCCCCGCACCCACAGTCCGATCGGCCGCGCGTCCGCCAGATCGTCGAGCTGCCCCGGCCACTCGGCGCTCCCGGGCACGACGAAGCGCGCCCCCGCGTCGTGGGCGACGGCCAGATCCCGGCGGGGCTCGGCCACCCGAGCCCGCGCCCGCAACCCACTCCACCGCTTCTCGCTCACCCCGGGCAACGGCTCCCCGGACCCCCGCAACCGCGAGGCGACCTCCCCCACACCCCACTCCCGGATCCACCGCCCGCCGACCTCGTCCCCGGGCTCGACGACCCGAGCGAGGAAGACGCGGTCGAGCAGCTCACCGTCGGGTTCGTCGCCGGTCATGCCGGCGCCCCGATGGCCATGGGCACTCCCCGGGGCACTCCGGTGCGCAGTTGCAGCGCCAGGGCGACGTCCGTCGCGTCCGGGCGGTCGTGTCCGGCGAGGTCCGCGACCGTCCAGGCGACACGCAGCACACGGTCGAGCCCCCGGGCGGTCAGGACGCCCCGCTCCAGATTGCGCTCGGCCTCGTCCATCGCCCCGGACACGGCGTGCCAGCGGCTTCGCAGCTCGCGCCCGGGCACGTCGCTGTTGGTCCGCCACGGGGAGCCGGCGAAGCGCGTCGCCGCCCGTTCCCTGGCAGCCCGCACCCGGTCGGCGACCACGGCGGTCGACTCGCCCCGGGCACCGCGCCCGGCAAGCTGGTCACGCGTGACCCGGTCCACCTGCACCCGCAGGTCGACCCGGTCGAGCAGCGGACCGGAGAGCCGGGCCTGGTAGCGCCGGATCGCCGAGGGCGGACACTCGCAGAAGTCGTCGGTCTGCGAGAAGCGACCGCAGGGGCACGGATTCGCCGCGAGCACCATCAGGAACCTCGCCGGAAACCGCACCACGCCCGCGCTGCGCGCGATCACCACGTGCCCCGCCTCCAGCGGCTGCCGCAGCGCGTCGAGGGCCTGGGTGTTGAACTCGGGTGTCTCGTCCAGAAAGAGGACGCCTCGATGAGACAGCGACACCGCCCCGGGACGGGCGATACCGGGTCCGCCGCCGACGATGGCCTGCATGGTGGCCGAGTGGTGCGGAGCGCAGTAGGGGGCGGCGTCGATCAGGGGCTTGCCCGGCGGCAGCAGACCCGCCACCGAGTGCACCGCCGTGACCTCGAGCGACTCCTCCCGGGCCAGCCGGGGCAGGATCGCGGGCAGCCGCTCCGCGAGCATCGTCTTGCCCGCGCCGGGCGGGCCCTCCAGGAACAGGTGGTGGCCGCCGGCCGCCGCCACCTCCACCGCGGTCCGCGCCGAGATCTGACCGACGACGTCGGCCAGGTCGTGACCGTGGTCCTGCTGCGCGGCTCCGGAGGTGTGCATGCCGGTGGCGGCCCCCCTGCCCGGCACGCGCAGGCCGGCCAGCAGCGGATCGGGGCGGCCCGGCTCGTCGGGTTCCTCGTCGGGCACCGGCTCGTCCGTGAGGACCGCGATCAGCTGCCGCAGGGTGCGCACGCCGAGCACGGAGACCCCGGGCACCAGCGACGCCTCGGCGGCGGCGCACTCCGGCACCACGACCTGCTCATAGCCGGCGTCCGCGGCGGCCAGTACCGCGGGCAGGATGCCCCGGACGGGCCGCACCCGACCGTCCAGCCCCAGCTCTCCGATCATCACGATGTCGGCGAGCACGCGCGGGTCGATCCGCTCGGAGGCACCCAGCACGGCACACGCGACGGCAAGGTCGAATCCCGAACCCCCCTTCGGCACCGATGCCGGACTGAGCCCCACCGTGAGCTTCTTCTGGGGCCAGTCACCGCCCGAGTTGACGACGGCCGCCCGAACCCGGTCCCGGCTCTCCGTCAAACTCTTGTCCGGCAACCCCACCAGAGTGAACGCCGCCACCCCGGGCTCCAGGTCCGCCTGGACCTCGACCACGACTCCCTCGACGCCCACCAGCGCCACCGAGCACGTACGAGCGAAACCCATCTCAGGCCACCCCCCGCGCATGCTCGACCACGGGCGCGCCGCGCTGCGGCAGGACCACACCCACCAGGTCGATGCGGACGCCTCCCGGTGGCGCGCCTCCGTGGGCGTGGATCCAGCAGGCGGCGAGGCCCCGCAGGCGCTCCGCCTTCTCGGGGGTCACCGCGGCCATGGGGTGCTCGAAGGCGCCCGCCCGCCGTGTCTTGACCTCGCAGACGACCAGGACCTCGCCGTCCCGCGCCACGATGTCGATCTCGCCCGTCCTGCCACAGCGCCAGTTGCGCTCCAGGACCGTCATCCCGGCCTCGGTCAGCCGCCTCGCGGCCAGACTCTCGCCGTACTTGCCGAGTGCACTGCGTGCGTTCATGTCGGCACCACCTCCGGCGCCAACGATCACGCAGCCCCCTCCACCGAGTTGATCTTGGTGGACTACTCACCGGTTGTGGAAAACCGAGTCACCCACAAGCGTCACCCGCCCGGCAACTCCAGGTCGCTCTTGTTCAGCTCCTCGATGTTCACGTCCTTGAACGTCAACACCCGGACCTGTTTCACGAAGCGAGCCGGCCGATACATGTCCCACACCCACGCATCCGCCATGGACACCTCGAAGAACACTTCGCCCTGGACCGAGTGCACCTGCATCTCGTAGTCGTTGGTCAGGTAGAAGCGCCGCTCGGTCTCGATCACGTATTTGAACAGACCGACGACATCGCGGTACTCCCGGTAGAGCTTGAGCTCCATCTCGGTCTCGTACTTCTCGAGGTCCTCGGCGCTCATGGCATGTTCCCCTTCAGCCGTGCGATCCCACCATTGTGCGCCAGTCCCGTCAGCCCCTAGACGATTTCGGTGTCCAGGGTCACGGGCCCGGCCGGGGGACCTTCGTCGAGCAGGCTGCGCAGCAGCTCGGCGAGTCTGGTCGGATACACCGTCTCATGTGCCTGGCTCAGTTCCTGACACGTCCACCAGCGCGCTCCGGCGACACTGCGCCGCTCGAGCTCGGTCAGGGCCGTGGCCCGGGTGGCCGTCACCGTCGTACGGGCCAGGTAGTACCACTCGTCCTGATCCCAGCGACGGCCCGCGAACGGGAACGAGCATGTCCGCCGCCAGAGCACCGGCCCGAGGTCCACCTCGGTGATGCCGGTCTCCTCGGCGAGTTCCCTCAGTGCGGCCTCTTCACGGGTCTCCTCGCCCTCCAGTCCGCCGCCGGGCGTGAACCACCAGTCGTCGGCCGGATCGTCCGGCTCGTGTCCGTGCAGCAGCAGGATGCGGTCCTCGGGATCGAGCAGGACCACCCGGGCCACCTTGCGCAGTCCGCCTTCGGGCGAGTCGTCGTGCCCGGCCGACACCTCAGCGGGCACCGGCGGGCTCCGTCCGGACGCGGGAGCGCCCGCCGAAGAGCTTGGCGACGGGCCCGTACGCCCCACCGCCCAGAACGAGCACCGCACCGGCGACGATCAGGATGAAGATCGTACGCAGCGGTCCGGGCGAGGAGAGCGCGCCGAGCGGCTCGAAGCCGGTGGGGCGCTCCAGCATGCCCTTCATGGGCCAGACGACGGCATCCACCCGAGCGGTCACGGCCGAGCGTGCGACGGTGCCCTGGGCGGCGTCGGTGAGGTGGGCGGAGGAGTCCAGCGAGCCCTGGCGCTCGTCGCCGAGCAGGAACAGGCGGTCTTCGGGCACCTTCACCGTCGGGATGGACTTGTCCTCGACCACGCCGCCCTTGAGATAGATCTCGTCGATCTTCTTACCGTTGACGGTCAGCTTCCCGTCGGTGCAGCAGGAGACGGTGTCCCCGCCGACCGCGACGACCCGCTTGACCACCGAGGCGCCGGTCACCCAGCTCTTGTCGGTGAAGACGACGACATCGCCCCGGCGTATCTCGTCGCCGTCGACGCGCTGCGCCAGCACCCGGTCGCCCGCGTCGATCGTGGGCGTCATCGAGCCGGTGGGCACGGTGTACGGCCGGTACAGCACCGCTCCCCAGGCGAATCCCCCGAGAAACAGCACCAGGCCCAGTGCGACGGCCAGTCCGGACAGTCGCTGTCCGGTCCGGCCGCCCACCGGGCCCGTGCTGGTGCCGCCGCGCTGCGGGGCCGTACGTGTAGTGCTCTCGCCACCCATGGACCCGCACCCTACCCGGCGGTACCGGGCCGGGGCAGCCCCTCCTCCCCCGCCGGGATCACCCGCTCCGCAAAGCTTTCGCCAGGTCGCGCGGTACCCCCGGTGACCAGGGTGTGATCAGCGGGTCCGCTCTGCGGTGATCTTCCTGCGCCGCCACAGCGCCACCGGCACCACACCGACGAGGGCGATCCCCTGCGGCGCGACCGTCAGGACGGCGGAGGCCGACGAAGCGTTGTTGATGCCGGCCTGGTCGAAGGTGTCGGGCTTGGGCAGCGTGCCCCAGCGGTTGAGCGGCCAGGCCTTCACGACGGCGCGCCCGACGACATCGTCGACCGGGACCATGCCGTGGTGCTTGTCCGACTGGTTATAGCGCGAGTCACGGGAGTTCTGCCGGTGGTCGCCCATCACCCAGATGTAGCCCTTGGGGACCTTCACCGTGAACTGGCCGCCCTGGTCGTCCTGGCTGCACGGGGTGTTGCCGGGGTAGACGTACGACGCCTCGCTCAGCGCCTTGCCGTTGACCTTCAGCGGGCCGGTGCCCTCGCAGGAGACGGTGTCGCCACCCACGCCGACGACGCGCTTGATGAGGTCCTTCTCCTCGGCGGAGGGCATCAGGCCGATCCAGGAGAGGAACGTCTGTACGGCGTTCGGATCCGCCGTCGGCTCGCCCGCCAGCCAGTTGTCGGGGTCGTGGAAGACGACGACCTCGCCGCGCTCGGGCTCGGAGCCGAACCACGGGGTGAGCTTGTCGACCAGGACGCGGTCGCCCTCCTGGAGGGTGTTCTGCATCGAGTCGGACGGGATCGAGAAGGCCTGCACCAGAAACGTCTTGATCAGCAGCGCCAGCACGAGCGCGATGCCGATCAGGATGGGCAGTTCCTTCCAGAAGGAGCGCGGCTTCTTCGCCTTGGGGGCCGAGTCGCCGGGTCCCCCTCCCGTTACCTCCGTCGCCATGCCGTCCTCGGTCGCCCCGGAGTCATTCCCGGAGGTCACGGCGCTGTCCGCGGCCGGGTCGGCTGCTTCCACGGGGCGTCCGCGGTGCTCCTCGCCGTCGTGCCCGGATCGTGCGCCAACCGCCACATCCCCCACGCCAACTCCTTACTCTGTGCCGCCGCCTGCCCCAGGTTCGGCGCAGGCCCACCACTCCCATAACGAGCGGGAGTTCCGCAGGGCTCGGGAGTTGGATCGCTTGATTCGGATCCTCGGGAGCAACCCTAAGCGACGCCTGGGAGCCTGAGGTCGTCCCTGGTGCCGAGTCGGCCACGGAAGAGTAAGTTTTCGGTTCTTTCAGTGTCGTCCAGTGCCCAAATGGCCAGGCGATGACCATGGCCCGCCCGACCACCGAGTCCAGGGAGACGGTGCCGCCGTAGTCGGTGTCCTGGTGCGAGCGGGAGTCCGCGGAGTTGGCGCGGTGGTCCCCCATCACCCACAGCCGGCCCTGCGGGACGGTGATGTCGAACTGCTGGGCGGAGGGGGCGTTCCCGGGATAGAGATAGTCGGTCTCGCTCAGGGGGACGCCGTTGACGGTGACCCGCCCCTGGGCGTCGCAGCACTTGACACGGTCGCCACCGACCCCGACGACCCGCTTGATGAGGTCCTTCTCGTTGTCGGACGGCAGCAGGCCGATGAAGGTCAGGCCCTCTTTGACCTGCTTGACGACGATGGGGTCGTCCTTCTTCGTCGTGGTCTGCTCGTCCTGGAGCCAGCCGCCGGGGTCCTTGAAGACGACGACGTCCCCGCGCTGCGGCTCGGAGCCGAACCACGGGGTGAACTTGTCGACCAGGACGCGGTCGCCGATCCGGATCGTCTGTTCCATCGAGCCGGACGGGATCACGAACGCCTGGACGAGGAAGGTCTTCAGGACCAGGGCTATGAGGACGGCCACGCCGACAAGGAGGGGTATCTCCTTGACCGCGCCGCGCCTTCTGCGCCGCTTGACCTTGCGCTGGAGCTTGCGCCGCTCCGCGCGCGAACGGCCTCCCGTGGGGCCGGAGGAACGCCGGACGCCGGTGGGCAGCAGATTGTCGGCGGCGGAACTCGACACACCGCGCGGTTTGCCGCGGTTACCCATGCGCGCCCTCCGCTGCGGGCACGCGCGCGTAGGCGGCGGAACGGTGCAGACGGGTAGCGTGCCCGGCGGGCCAGATGATCCAGTCGGCCCGTCCGAGAACATCGTCGACGGGGATCATGCCGCCGCCCGGTGAGCCCAGGTGGTCCCGGGAGTCGCTGGAGACGCTGCGGTGGTCACCGAGGACGAACAGCGCGCCGTCGGGCACCTCGACGTCGAAGGACACCGAGGACGGGCTGTCGCCCGGGTACAGGAAGCCCGACTCGTCGACCGACCGGCCGTTCACCTCGATCCTCCCCACCTTGTCGCAGCAGACCACGTGGTCTCCCCCCACACCCACAACGCGCTTGATGTAGTCCCCGTCCCCGAAATACCCGGTTCCGTCGAACACGACCACATCTCCCCGCTGGGGCACGGCACCGAAACGGTACGCCAACCTATTTACGAGAACGCGGTCCCCGATCCTCAATCCGTTTTCCATGGATCCGCTGGGAATCTGGAAAGGTCTGACCACGAACGTACTGATCAGCAAAAGAAAGACCAGGCAGACCAGCAGGGTCAGTGAGATCCGGCCGCCGGGCAGCCACTGGGTGATTCTCGACACCAACGCGAAACGCGACCGTCCCTCCGCGGCCCCTGGTGCGGGGCGGGAGGAGCGGTCGCGCTCCGTCGGCTGTGCTTCGGTGTCCATCGGGGCCAGATGCTATCCGGCCGCGCTGTGACGTCCGCGAAGCGCTCAGTTGTCGCGCTTCTCCTTGATCTTCGCGGCCTTGCCGCGGAGCTCGCGCAGGTAGTACAGCTTCGCGCGACGCACGTCACCGCGGGTGACGAGCTCGATCTTCTCGACGATCGGGGTGTGCACCGGGAAGGTGCGCTCGACGCCGACGGAGAACGAGACCTTGCGGACCGTGAAGGTCTCGCGGACACCGGCGCCCTGGCGACGGATCACCACGCCCTTGAACTGCTGCACACGGGAGCGGTTGCCCTCGATGACGCGGACGTGGACGTTGACGGTGTCACCCGGGCGGAAGGCCGGGATGTCGCTGCGCAGCGACGCGGAGTCGACGGAGTCGAGCAGGTGAGACATTTCGTCTGCTTTCTTCGCCCATGCCACAGGTCATCGGCGGTAGCTAGTGTTTCGTGAGGAGGCTGTCCGTGCCGGGGCGGGCGTCGTGTCCCCCTGTGGCAGGGGCGCACGCCGGACGACGCACAACAGCGGCCTATTGTTCCACGGCTTGTGGCCTGCGCCAAAATCGGCCGTACGGCTCCCCCGCCGGGTCCGGCGCCCAGCCCAGGATGGAGAGCATCTCGCGGTCCTTCTTGTCGAAGGCCCCCGGGTCACAGCGCTCGATGAGGTCGGGCCGGTTGGCCGCCGTACGCCGGAGTGCCTCGTCGCGGCGCCAGCGCGCGATCTTGCCGTGGTGCCCGCTGAGCAGCACGTCCGGGATGCCGCGGCCGCGCCACTCGGGCGGCTTGGTGTAGACGGGGCCTTCGAGCAGGTTCGCCATGGCTCCGGGCGCGAAGGAGTCGTCCCGGTGCGACTCGGCGTTGCCCAGCACACCGGGCAGCAGCCGGGCCACCGCCTCGGTGACCACCAGTACGGCCGCTTCGCCGCCGGCGAGGACGTAGTCGCCGATGGACACCTCGTGGACGGGCATCCGGGTGGCGTACTCGTCGATCACCCGGCGGTCGATGCCCTCGTAGCGCGCCGGCGTGAAGATCAGCCAGGGGCGCTCGGAGAGCTCCACGGCGAGTTCCTGGGTGAAGGGGCGGCCGCTCGGGGTGGGGACGATGAGCGCGGGCGCGTGGGAGCCCGTCTCGTAGCCGTCCGCGAGCACGCAGTCCAGCGCGTCCCCCCAGGGGTCGGTCTTCATGACCATGCCCGGGCCGCCGCCGTACGGGGTGTCGTCGACGGTGTTGTGCCGGTCGTGCGTCCACTCGCGCAGATCATGGACGTGCACGTCCAGCTGCCCACGCGCGCGTGCCTTGCCGACCAGGGAGACGTTGAGGGGTTCGAGGTACGCGGGGAAGATCGTGACGACGTCGAGCCGCATCAGGACTCGTCCTCGGAGTCCTGAGAGTCCTCGGAGTCCCGGGAGGACGCGATCTCGGCGCGGTCGTCGATCAGCCCGGGCGGTGGTGTGATGACCGCCTTCTGCTCCGCCAGGTCGATCTCGGCGACGATCTCCTCGACGAACGGGATCATCACCTCGCTGCCGTCGGGTCGCTCGACGATGAAGAGGTCCTGGGAGGGCAGGTGCGAGATCTCGGTGATCCGCCCGACCTCGACGCCGTCCGCGGTGACCACGTCGAGGTCCATCAGCTGGTGGTCGTAGTACTCGTCCTCCTCCTCCGGCAGCTCCTCCGGATCGACGTCAGCGATCAGGAGGGTGTTGCGGAGGGCCTCGGCGGCGGTGCGGTCCTTCACGCCCTCGAAGCGCAGGAGGAGGCGGCCGCTGTGGACGCGGCCGGACTCGATGGTGAGCGGCCCCGTGGAGGGCGGGTCGGTGGCCAGGACGGCACCGGGGGCGAGCCTGAGTTCGGGCTCGTCGGTTCGTACCTCGACGGTGACGTCGCCCTTGATGCCGTGGGCGCGGCCGATCCGTGCGACTACCAGCTGCACTGTGCTTGCTCTCCTGTCATACGACTACGGGCCGGGGACGGCCCGATGGCCCTCCCCGGCCCGAGCCGGTGCTGCGTTTGACGTCAGCGGACGTGGTCGACGTCGACGAGGTCGACGCGGACACCGCGGCCGCCGATGGCGCCCACGACGGTGCGCAGGGCACGCGCGGTGCGGCCGTTGCGGCCGATCACCTTGCCGAGGTCGTCGGGGTGGACCCGGACCTCGAGAACGCGCCCGCGGCGCAGGTTGCGCGAGGCGACCTGCACATCGTCAGGGTTGTCGACGATGCCCTTCACGAGGTGCTCGAGAGCCTCCTCGAGCATGCTCAGGCCTCGGTCGACCCGGACTCGGCCGCGGCCTCGTCCTTCTTCTCAGCCTTCTTCTTCTGGGTGATGGCCTCACCCTTGCCCTCGTCGTCGCCGCCAAGGGCCTCGAACGAGGGACGCGCGGCCTTCTCGGCCGGCTGGAGCAGCGGAGCCGGGGCGGGCTCGCCCTTGAACTTCTGCCAGTCGCCGGTCTTCTTCAGGATGGCGAGGACGGGCTCGGTCGGCTGCGCGCCGACACCGAGCCAGTACGCCACACGGTCGGCGTCGACCTCGATGCGCGAGGGGTTCTGCACCGGGTGGTACAGGCCGATCTCCTCGATCGCACGGCCGTCACGGCGGGTGCGGGAGTCGGCGACGACGATGCGGTAGTGAGGCGAACGGATCTTGCCCAGACGCTTCAGCTTGATCTTGACTGCCACGGGAGTGGGTTCTCCTGGATTTGACGTGGTTGGGCACGGCGAGATTGCCGCGTGGGGTTGCGGTACCCGAGTGCCCGATGGACGCGTCAGCCGGAGGCGAGAGGGTTCCTGTGCGGCTGTCGAGTACAGCTAGTCATTGTGCCACACCCCGCGGCTCACGTCGGACCGAGGCCGCGCACGTGCATGCCCGAGGGGCACCCGGCGTTCCAGGTGCCCTCGGGCCGACCGCGACTGCCACGAGCAGCCGCGATCTCAGCCTGCCGCCGCGCCCACGATCTCGGGGATGCGGAACGGCTTGCCGCAGCCCCCGCAGACGATCGGTGCCTGGGCCAGGACGGAGGGGACGACCCTCACATTGCGGCCGCAGTCGCAGACCGCCTTGACCCGGACCCCGCCTCCGGAGGAGCCGTGACGGGCCGCCGGCCCCCGGAAGGAGCGGGCGGTGTCGGCGGAGGTCGCCGCCGTGTGGGCCTTGAGGGCGCGCTGGAGCTGATCGATGGTCGGGCGATACCGACGCTTTGCCTCGGGGGTGAGCGTGACCAGTGAGAAGCCGCTGCTCGGGTGCGGCTCCTCGGGGTGGTCCAGGCCCATCTCCTCGGCGATCGCGAGGAATCTGCGGTTGTGGTAGCGGCCGGCGCGGGAGGTGTCGCGAATGCCTCGCGCGGCGGCGATGCCGTGGACTGCCTCGTGAAGCAGTCGCTCGAAGGAGAGCTCGTGACCGCACGCGGACGACGACTCCCCGATCAGGGACTCTGGCGCGGCAAGGTCGGGCAGCTCGGGGTGGTACCGCTGAATGTCGGCCCACGCCTCTGCCAGCTCTGCGGCGAGAACAGGTGGTGTCTGTGTCGTGCTCACGTAATGACAACGAGCCGGAGTGCCCCTGTGTTCCTATTCCGGGGCATCCCAAATAATTTGCACGTACCCGTCAGTTGCCGCTGATGCGTGGAGACGAGGGCGGGTGCGCTGATCTGCGGAGAAGCCTCGCAGCTCGTACCAAGCTGGTGCGTAGTGTGAGGTACGCCCCGGCGCGTAGATCGCGTCCACGCGCCGGTGCGGTTGTGATCCGCAGGTGCGCAAGAGGCGTTTCGGCCGCTCTCGCACCGGAAGGGCACTGCCTCAGTAAGCGCGCGCGACGACCGCGACGTTACCGGGCGCGTCGTCGGCACTCGGCACCGACCCGTCCTCCGCGACCAGACACCGTACGGTCACCGCGTGCTCGGCCAGCCTGGCCTCGCCTTCTTCGCCGAGGGTGGCCCACGGGATCCGCGCCCAGCCGCCGGCGACAGCGGCCTCGACGGCTTCGCCGAACGTCGACACCTCGGTCGTACGGGACTCGCGTCGCTCGCGGGACTGGGTCAGCAGCAGCGCCTGGTCCTCCTCGAGGACGGCCGGGAGCAGTCGTACGAGATCCTCGACGGCGATCGCCTCCTTGCCGCCCCGGATCCGCCGCGCCACCATCGCGGTGCCGTTCTCCAGGTCACGGGGCCCGATCTCGACGCGGACCGGTACGCCCTTGAGCTCCCAGTCGACCGCGCGGCGGCCGAAGGGGGTGTCGGTGCGGTCGTCGACGTGGACGCGGATGCCCGCCGCCTTCAATCGGTCGCCGATCTCGCGGACCTTGGCCAGAACCGGCTCGTCGCCCTTGATCGCGAGGACGACGACCTGGGTCTGCGCGAGCCGCGGCGGCACGCGGAGGCCGTTGTCGTCACCGTGCATCATCACCAGGGCGCCGATCATGCGGGTGGTCGAGCCCCAGGAGGTCTGCCAGACGAGTTCCTGGGTGCCGTCCTTGGACAGGTACGAGGTGTTGAAGGCCTTGGCGAAGTTCTGGCCCAACTCGTGACTGGTGGCCATCTGGAGAGCCTTGCCGTCGCCCATCATGCCTTCGAGCGTGAGGGTGTTGATGGCTCCGGCGAAACGCTCCTTGACGGTCTTGCGGCCGGGGACGACGTCCATGGCGAGGACGTTGGTCATGAAGTCCTCGTAGACCTGCCGGTGGATGTGCGAGGCGAACGCGCGCGCGTCCTCCTCGGTCGCGTGCGCGGTGTGGCCCTCCTGCCACAGGAACTCCGTCGTCCGCAGGAAGAGCCGGGGCCTGAGTTCCCAACGCACCACGTTCGCCCACTGGTTGATCAGCAGCGGCAGGTCGCGGTAGCTCTGCACCCACTTCGAGAAGTAGTCGTTGATGATCATCTCGGAGGTGGGGCGGACGACCGCGGGTTCCTCGAGTTCCTTGCCGCCGCCGTGGGTGACCACCGCGAGTTCGGGCGCGAACCCCTCGACATGGTCGGCCTCGCGGGTGAGGTACGACTGCGGGATCAGCAGCGGGAAGTACGCGTTCTGGGTGCCCGTCTCCTTGATGCGGGCGTCCATCTCGGCCTGCATCCGCTCCCACAGTCCGTACCCGTACGGTCGGATGACCATGGTGCCGCGCACCGGACCGTTGTCGGCCAGTTCGGCCTTGGTGATCAGATCCTGGTACCAGCGCGGGAAGTCGTCCGCCCGGGGTGTGAGAACAGGTGCCTTTGCCATGGCGCGATGTTACGGGCGCAGATTGCCGGGATGTGAATTCTTTTCCCCGGCACATGCCAACCCGCAAGCAGGGCCCTTCACCCTCTGGACGAGCGGTCGAGTGCGGAGTTACCTGGCATACGGGGGAAGTGCGAGCGCACGTCACGGGGCTACGGAATCGGGCACAGAGTCAACTCTCGGCGGATTGGGGCGCTTATCCATGACACCTACGCTCGTGCGGCAGCACCTGTCTCATACGGGAGAGGGATCCCGTACGGACCTCGGTGCACGCGCGCGTGACTGGTCCGAGATCCAGGAGCGGATGCTGGTTCCGCTGTACGAGGCCGTCTACGAGCGACTGGAAGTGGGCCCCACGGCGCGGGTGTTGGGCCTCGGCTGCGGCAGCGGGCTCGCCCTGCTGATGGCGGCCTCCAGAGGGGCCGCGGTCGCGGGTGTCGAGCCCTCCTGCCCCGAACGGCTGGCGCTCGCGCGGCAGCGGCTGCTGCCGGAGACCTGGGGCACACGCGCGCGTGCCGGCACCCGGCTCCTCGAGGGAGCCCCCGGGGACACCGCCGACGCTCCCCCGTACACCCTCGTGACCGCCTTCGAGCCGATCGGGTGCCTCGCGGGCGACTCGGAGGGGCTCGGTGAACTTCTCGCCTCGGCGACGCCGCTCGCCGAGCGGGGAGCGCCCGTGGCGCTCGTCGGCTGGGGTCCGCCGGAGCGGTGCGCCACGTCGTCCGTGCTGCGGGTGGCCACCAAGCTGGCGGATCCGCTGCGCAGCACGGGCAGTTGGCGCCCGGCCCTGCGCGACGACCTGGAGGAGGTCGCCCAGCGGGCGGGCCTGAGGCCCGACGGCTCGGGGCGGGTGGCCTGCCCCTTCGGGTACGCCGACCTCGACAGCGCGCTCAGGGGGCTGCTGTCGACCGGGCTCTTCGACGCGGCCATCGCGGCGACCGACCAGGCACAGGTGGACAAGGAAGTGACGGAAGCCCTGCATCCGTATCAGCGCCGGGACGGCACGGTGTGGATGCCGAACGTCTTCCGGTACCTGATCGCGAGGGTCCCCTAGACCTCCGCGTCCTTCTTCAGCCTCATGATCCCGGCGATCCGGTACGCGTCCGTCTCCTCCAGCGTCTCGCTCGCCAGCAGGGCCTCGGCGAGCGCGTCCAGTTGCCCCCGGTGCTCGGTGAGCTTGCGGAGGGCTTCCGCGTAGCAGTCGTCGACGATCCGCCGCATCTCGCTGTCGATCACATCGAGGGTCTGGGGCGCGGCGGCGAGGCCGTACGCCTGCTGGGCGTCGCTGGGGAGGGCGGACAGGCGTCCCACCCGCTCGCTCATCCCCCACCGCGCGACCATCCCGCGCGCGATGTTCGTGACCTGTTCGAGGTCGTTCTCGGCGCCGGTCGTGACGACGCCGTAGACGACCTGTTCCGCGGCCATGCCGCCGAGCGCGCCGATGATCCGTCCGCGCAGGTACTCCTCGGAGAGCGCGTACCGCTCCACCTCGGGCGTCGACATGGTCACCCCGAGCGCCCGGCCGCGCGGCACGATGGTCACCTTGCGGACCGGGTCGGCGCCGGGCTGCAGCATGCCGAGGAGGGCGTGCCCGCTCTCGTGGTACGCGGTGCGGCGCCGGTCCTCCTCCGGCATCACCAGCGTGCGCTCGGCACCGAGCTGCACCTTCTCCAGGGCCTCCGACAGGTCGGACTGCGTCACCTGCTCCTGCTTGCGCTTCACGGCGAGCAGCGCGGCCTCGTTGGCGAGATTGGCCAGATCCGCTCCTGTCATGCCCGGGGTCGTGCGGGCCACCCGGGCCAGGTCCACCTCGGGCGCGAGCGGGATCTCGCGGGTGTGGATGGCGAGGATCGCCTCGCGTCCGGCGCGGTCCGGCGGGGAGACGTTGACGACCCGGTCGAAGCGGCCGGGCCTGGTCAGCGCCGGGTCCAGGATGTCGGCGCGGTTGGTCGCCGCGATGACGACGACGCCCTCGGACCCCGAGAAGCCGTCCATCTCGGTGAGGATCTGGTTCAGCGTCTGTTCGCGCTCGTCGTGACCGCCCACCGAGGCGCCGCCGCTGCGGACCCGCCCGATGGTGTCGATCTCGTCGATGAAGATGATCGACGGCGCCACCTTGCGGGCCTCGGCGAACAGCTCACGGACCCGGGACGCGCCGACACCGACGATCATCTCGATGAACTCGGAGGCCGAGGCGGAGAAGAACGGCACGCCCGCCTCGCCCGCCACGGCGCGCGCCAGCAGGGTCTTGCCGGTGCCGGGCGAACCGGCGAGCAGCACACCGCGGGGCATCTTCGCGCCCATCCTGCGGTAGACGTCGGGGTGCTCCAGGAAGTCGACGACGTCGTCCAGCTCGCCCTTGACCTCGTCGATGCCGGCCACGTCGGCGAAGGTGGTGCGCTGGGTGCCGGGCCGAAGGCCCACCGGCTTGGGTGGCGCCTTGCGCCCGAGCATGCCGCCCGCACCACCCAGCCCGCCGCCGACCCGGCGGGCGAAGAAGATCCACACGGCGACCAGCAGCACGATCGGCACCAGCGAGAGCAGCAGGTTGGGCAGCAGACCGCGCTGCTGCACGACCGGTCGCGCGGTGACCGTGACGTCGTGTCTGCTCAGGTTCTGCCAGAGGGCGTCGTCGGCGAAGGCCGGGCGCTGGGTCCTGAACTTGGTGTAGTCGCCGCCGCCGTCGGGATCGTCCCGGGACTGCTTGAGCTGGCCCTGGATCGCGTCGCCCTTGGAGTAGATCTTGTCGACGTTGCCCGCGTCGACCTGTCTGCTGAACTCCGTGTAGGAGATCGTCGGCTCGTCGCCCCCGCCGAGGTAGTTCAGCCCGACGTACACCAGCAGGAAGACGATCACCGCGGTGACGGCCAGTCCCCACCAGCGGCCGCGCGGCCGCCTCCCGCCCGGGGGCCGTGGTCCGTCGTCCGGGGTGCCCTCGGTGCGCCAGGGCTGGTCGGGGGCTTTGCGCGCCGGAGCGGCATTGCTCATATCTGGACGTTACGGCAGACCTCGGGCCTCGGCACGCGCTGAGGGCGCCCTCCGGCAGGGAGGACGCCCTCGAAGTCGTACGGAACTCAGCCCATGAACTTCTTGAACTCGTCCGGCAGCTCGAAGTCCTGCGGGACCTGCTGGCCGGGCACGCCGAAGGCGCTGCCCGCCTGGGCGGCCTTGCGCTCGGCCTCCTCCTGCTCCTGCTGCTTGCGCTTCATCGGGTTGCCGGAGCGCTGCTTGCCCTTGGCCTTCTTGGGCTGCTTCTTGGAGCGGCCGGGGCCGCCGCCCATGCCCGGGACACCCGGCATGCCCGGCATCCCGCCGCCCTGGGCCATGCGCGACATCATCTTGCGGGCCTCGAAGAACCGCTCGACGAGGTTCTTGACCGCGCTGACCTCGACGCCGGAACCCTTGGCGATACGGGCGCGGCGCGAGCCGTTGATGATCGTGGCGTCGGCGCGCTCGGCCGGGGTCATCGACTTGATGATGGCGGCCGTGCGGTCGACGTCCCGCTCGTCGAGGTTGTTGATCTGGTCCTTGATCTGGCCCATGCCCGGGAGCATGCCGAGCAGCTTGGAGATGCTGCCCATCTTCCGGACCTGCTCCATCTGGGCCAGGAAGTCGTCCAGGGTGAAGTCCTGGCCCTTCTTGGACGCCAGCTTGGAGGCCATCTTCTCGGCCTCTTCCTGGCTGAACGTCTTCTCCGCCTGCTCGATCAGGGTGAGCAGGTCACCCATGTCGAGGATGCGGGAGGCCATCCGGTCAGGGTGGAAGGCGTCGAAGTCCTCGAGCTTCTCGCCGTTGGACGCGAACATGATCGGCTTGCCGGTGATCTGCCGGATCGACAGGGCCGCGCCACCGCGGGCGTCACCGTCGAGCTTGGAGAGCACCACGCCGTCGAAGCCGACGCCGTCACGGAAGGACTCGGCGGTGTTGACCGCGTCCTGACCGATCATCGCGTCGACGACGAAGAGGATCTCGTCGGGCGAGACGGCGTCGCGGATGTCCGCGGCCTGCTGCATCAGTTCCTGGTCGATACCCAGGCGGCCGGCGGTGTCCACGATCACGATGTCGTGGACCTTGGACTTCGCGAACTCGATGGAGTCCTTGGCGACCTTGACGGGGTCACCGACGCCGTTGCCCGGCTCGGGCGCGTAGACCGCGACACCGGCGCGCTCGGCGACGACGCTGAGCTGGTTGACGGCGTTGGGACGCTGGAGGTCGGCGGCGACGAGCAGCGGCGAGTGGCCCTGCTCCTTCAGCCAGTGGCCGAGCTTGCCCGCGAGGGTGGTCTTACCGGCACCCTGGAGACCCGCCAGCATGATCACGGTGGGCGGGTTCTTGGCGAACCGCAGCCGCCGGGTCTCGCCACCGAGGATCGTGACGAGCTCCTCGTTCACGATCTTCAGGACCTGCTGCGCGGGGTTCAGCGCCCGCGAGACATCGGCACCGAGCGCGCGCTCCTTGACGTTCTTGATGAACGTCCGGACGACGGGGAGGGCCACGTCCGCTTCCAGGAGGGCGATCCGGATCTCGCGCGCGGTGGCGTCGATGTCCGCCTCGGAGAGCCGTCCCTTGCCGCGCAGGTTCTTGAAAGTCGCTGAGAGGCGATCGGAAAGAGTATCGAACACGGCGCTCGCGGTCCTCGGGGTCGGTGGCAGCTGGGAATCGCCCTCCAGGGTATCCCGGCGACACACGTAGCCGGGATCCCCCGGTCAGCCCCGCAAGGTCTCCTCCAGCTTCCGGGCCACGGAAGCCGCTTCTCCGGCCCCGAGCGGGACGCCCTTGCCGTCGGTGACGTAGAAGGCGTCCACCGCGTTGGCGCCCAGCGTCGACACGTGGGCGCTGCGCATCCGCACCCCGGCGTCCTCCAGCGCGCGCCCGATGCGGAACAGCAGTCCCGGGGCGTCCTGGGCGCGCACCTCGATCACCGTCGCATGCCGGGAGGCCGCGGAAGCGACCGTCACGCGTGCGGCGGGCGCGACGACACCCCGGCGCCTCGGATAGGCGGCGTCACGCTCGGCCAGCCGCCCGGCGACGTCCAGGGAACCGTCCAGGGCCCGTACGAGATCGGCGCGCAGCCGGGCGGCCTGGGGCAGCGAGCCGTACTGGGCGGCGACCCGCCAGTTCAGCAGGAGCACCGAGCCCTCGACGCCGTCGGGCAGGTCCAGGGCCCGCAGTTCCGCCGTGCGGACGGTCAGCCGGTGCACGGCCAGCACTCCGGCGACGGCGGGCAGTACGCGCGGCTGGTCCGGTACGGCGATGAGGAGCTCCACGCCGAGCGGCTCGGGGTCCCCGGCGGGCTGGCCCTCCACGAGAGCCGGCGGCTCGGTCTGCGCGCGCAGGGACAGCACCGGGCTGCCGGTCGCCACCGCCTCGATGGCGAGCCGCTCCTGCTCGGCGGTGGGCGCGGCGGCCTCCGGCTCGTCGAGGTCGTCCCCGGCGAGCACGGCGGCCACCCTCTTGACCAGGTCGGCGACGAGCGAGCCCCGCCAGGACGACCATGCGGCCGGCCCGGTGGCCAGGGCGTCCGCCTCGGTCAGCGCGTGCAGCAGCTCCAGCGTGCCCTGTGATCCGACCGCCTCGGCGACCGAACGCACGGTGGCCGGGTCCTCCAGGTCACGCCGGGTGGCGGTGTCCACGAGCAGCAGGTGATGCCGTACGAGCGCCGCGAGTACGGCGACGTCGTCGCGGTCGAAGCCGATGCGCGCGGCGACGTCCTTCGCGATGATCTCGCCGGCCACCGAGTGGTCGCCGGGCCAGCCCTTGCCGATGTCGTGCAGCAGTGCGGCGACGAGCAGCAGGTCGGGACGGTGGACGCGCCGGGTGAACTCCGAGGCGCGGACGGCCGTCTCGATCAGGTGCCGGTCGACGGTCCAGATGTGCACGGCGTTGCGCTGGGGACGGCACCGCACCCGCTCCCAGTCCGGCAGCATCTGGGTGATCAGCCCCTCGGCCTCCAGCGCCTCCCAGACGTCGATGGTGGGCTGGCCCGAGCCGAGGAGGGTCACGAGCTGCTCGCGCGCCTCGGCGGGCCAGGGCGTGGGCAGGGGGCGCACTCCGGCCGCCATGCGCCGTACGGCGTGCAGGGAGAGCGGGAGTCCGGCCTGTGCGGCGGCGGCCGCGGCACGCAGCGGGAGCACGGGGTCGCGATCGGGGCGCGCGGCGCGGGCGAGCACCACCTCGCCGTCCTGCTCGACGACCCCCTCCGCCAGCGGCGACCTCTCGGCCACCGGCTTGCCGCCCCCGAGCATGGCGCGCAGCCGCGGCCGCACGGCACGCGACCTCAGGACACGTCCCACCTCGCGCCAGGTGACGTCACTGGCGTACGAGATGACCCGCGCGGCTTCGTATACCTGCCGCAGCAGGGTGTCGGCGTCGAGCAGACCGAGCTCGGCGGCGACCTGGTCCTGCTCCTGGAGCGCGAGCCGGTCGGTCGCGCGGCCCGTCGTCAGATGCAGGGCGTCCCGGACGTCGAGCAGTCGGCGCCGGGCGTCGTCGAGGCCCTCGCGCGGGGCGTCGGCCAGCCAGGAGGCGGCGACGGCGCGCAGGGCGGTGGCGTCCCTCAGGCCGCCCCGGGCCTCTTTGAGATCGGGTTCGAGCAGGTACTGCAGTTCGCCCTGGCGCTCGGCGCGCTCGGCGCACAGTTCCTGGAGCTCGGGGAGGCGCTTGGGGGCCTGGTTGCGCCAGTCGGCGAGGACCGCCGTCCGCAGGCCCGCCGTCAGCCCCAGATCGCCGGCGATGTGGCGGGCGTCCAGGAGGCCGAGCTGGACCTTCAGATCCTCCGCGGCCGTCTTGCGGGCCTCCGCAGGCGTGCGCACGGAGTGGTCGAGGGCGAGACCGAGGTCCCACACGGGGTACCAGATGCGGTCGGCCAGCGCGGCGACCGCACCGGAGTCGCTGCCGTCGTGCAGCAGGACCAGGTCCAGGTCGCTGCGCGGGGACAGCTCGCCGCGGCCGTAGCCGCCGACGGCGATCAGGGAGACCCCGCGCAGTGCCTCGGCGCCCGCGGTGAACAGCCCCGAGAGCCACTCGTCCGTCAGATCGGAGAGGGCCGAACGGCGCGGCGGCCCGGACCGCGCCCCCTCTTGGAGGAGGCGCAGCCGGGCCGCCGCGTAGCCGCTGGGTCCCGAGTCCTCTACGTCCTTTTGCACGTCCGTGCTCGTCACCCAGCAGCTCCAGTTCTCTTCTTCGGTCAGAGCGCGTCCGGGCCGCGCTCGCCCGTCCGGACCCGTACGGCGGTCTCGACCGGCAGGGACCAGACCTTGCCGTCACCGATCTTGCCGGTTCGGGCCGCCTTGACGATGACGTCGATCAGCTGCTCGGCGTCGTCGTCCTCGGCGAGGACCTCGATGCGGATCTTCGGGACCAGGTCGACGGTGTACTCGGCACCGCGGTAGACCTCGGTGTGGCCCCGCTGACGACCGTAGCCGCTCGCCTCGGTGACCGTCAGGCCGTGGACCCCGAAGGCCTGGAGGGCTTCCTTGATCTCGTCGAGCCGGTGGGGCTTGACGACGGCGGTGATGAGCTTCATGCGTCCACCTTCTTGCCCGCGTCGTCGGCCGGGGCCGTGACGGAGGTCCGGGCGGCGCCGCCACCGGCACCGCTGAAGTCGTATGCGGTCTCGGCGTGCTCGGCCTGGTCGATGCCCGAGACCTCCTCGTCCTCAGTGACCCGCATGCCGATCGTCTTGTCGAGCAGGAAGGCCAGGATCGCGGAGGCGATCAGGGAGTAGGCGAGGACCGCGAAGACACCGGCGCACTGCTTCCAGAGCTGGTCCGCGTTGCCGCCGTAGAAGAGGCCCTTGACGTCGGACTGGCCCTTGCCGCTGGCGAAGAAGCCGATCAGCAGGGAGCCGATGACGCCGCCGACCATGTGGACACCGACGACGTCCAGGGAGTCGTCGTAGTTGAACCGGTACTTCAGGCCGACGGCCGCGGCGCAGGCGACACCGGCGATGGCGCCGATGCAGATCGCGCCGATCGGGGTGATCGCACCACCGGACGGGGTGATGGCGACCAGACCGGCGACCGCGCCGGAGGCGGCGCCCAGCGTGGTGAACGCGCCGTGGCGGATCTTCTCGTAGCCGAGCCAGGCGAGCATGGCGGCCGCGGTGGCGATCTGCGTGTTGACGAACATCAGCGAGCCGACGCCGTCGTCGTTGCCGAGCCACGAGCCGGCGTTGAAGCCGAACCAGCCGAACCACAGCAGGCCCGCGCCGAGCATGACCAGCGGAAGGCTGTGCGGGCGCATCGGGTCGCGCTTGAAGCCGACGCGCTTGCCGATGACCAGGATCACACCGAGCGCCGCGGCACCCGCGTTGATGTGGACCGCGGTACCACCGGCGAAGTCGATCACACCGAGTTCGAAGGCCCAGCCGCCGGTGCCCCAGACCCAGTGGGCGACCGGGAAGTACACGACCGTCGCCCACAGCGCCACGAAGAGCGCCCAGGCGGAGAACTTCACGCGGTCGGCGATCGCACCGCTTATCAGGGCGGGCGTGATGATGGCGAACATCATCTGGAAGACGGCGAAGGCGAGGACCGGGATCGTGTACCCGGACCAGATGTCGCCCTTGTCGATGCCGGTCCATCCGAAGAAGTCGGATTCCCAGCCGATGAGCGAGCCGTGGTCCGTACCGAACGCCATGGAGAAGCCGTAGACGACCCACAGGATGGTGACGATACCCATGCTGATGAAGCTCATCATCAGCATGTTGAGGGTGCTCTTGACCCGGACCATGCCTCCGTAGAAGAAGGCGAGTCCCGGCGTCATGATCAGCACCAGGGCGGAACAGATCAACATGAAGCCTGTGTTGGCCACAGACAGTTTGTCTGCGGCGAGCGTGATGGCGGTTGGTGCCATCGGCGTCTCCTCGTCGTAGGTACGGCCCCGTGCGGGCGAAGCCAGAGCGGAATGAGGGGTGGGCCGGTTATGCGCCATGAGATTGACGCAGCGCGGTTTCGGTGGAAGCCCCTCGTTGTTTCGCCGCCGTGACGAAGACGCCTTGCGTGTTACGCGTCGATGAACTGGCAGATATGGGCCGCGTCGATCGTTATCGTGGCGCAACCTTCGCTCAAGGAGTCAAACCGGCCGCGGTCGGCCTTCCGATGACCTGGCATGGGGGAGCCGAGTCGGGCAGTTCGGGAGGGCCGGCCGCGGCCGGGGTTCCGGGGATTCAGACGGCTTCCGCGGTCTCGGGGAGTTCCACGGCGAGCTTGTCGGTGAGATCCACGACCTCGGCGAGATCACCGAAATCGCGTACAGCCGTGTCGACCGTCTTTCGAATACGAGTGTTGACGCGCTCGGAGCGCACCTTCTTGGCGATGTGCATGGCCTGTTCCACCAGTACGGTGCTCTGTTCGGGCTCGCGCCGGAGCAGATGCACCGTGGCCATGCCGATGAGATTGAGTGCGTACGACCGCTGGTGCTCGTCGTCCTTGGAGAAGAGCTCCACCGCCCGCTGCATGAGGGGCTCGGCCAGGGAGGCGTAGGTCGGGCTGCGACCGGCCACGTAGGCCAGGTCCCGGTAGGAGTGGGAGTTCTCGCCGTACAGCTCGGCCTCCGAGAAGAACCGGATCCAGTCGGGGTCCGGCTCGTCCCAGTCGTCGGCGTCGGCGAAAACGTCCTCGGCCATCCGGACCGCCCTCTTGCACTTGCCGGGCTGTCCCATGTTGGCGTAGGCGCGGGCCTCCATCGCATACAGCATCGACTGGGTGCGCGGGCTCGCACAGTCACGGCTGCCGTACTGCGCGAGGTGGATCAGCTCCAAGGCGTCCTCGGGCCGCCCGAGGTGGATCATCTGACGGCTCATGCTGGACAGGACGTAGGAGCCGAGCGGCTTGTCGCCGGCCTCCTTGGCCGCGTGCAGGGCGAGGACGAAGTACTTCTGCGCGGTGGGCTGCAGCCCCACGTCGTACGACATCCAGCCCGCGAGTTCCGCCAGTTCGGCGGCGACCTTGAACAGCTTGCGGGTGGTGGTCTCGGGCTGGGGCTCCTGGAGGAGGTCCGTCACCTCGTGCAGCTGGCCGACGACCGCCTTGCGGCGCAGACCGCCGCCGCACTGGGCGTCCCACTGGCGGAACATCTCGGTCGTCGACTCGAGGAGGTCGAGCTCGGGCCTGGAGAGACGGCCGACACGACGGGACGAGGCGGGGTCGGGTTCCCGGTGCGGGGTGGCGGCGGGCCCGGGGACCAGCCAGCGCTGCATGGGCTCGATGAGGGACGGGCCCGCGGACAGGACCAGCGAGGTCCCGAGGAAGCCGCGCCGCGCCAGCATGAGGTCGCTGCGCGAGAACTCGCTGAGCAGGGCCACGGTCTGCGGGCCCGTCCAGGGCAGGTCGACCCCGGTGGCGGACGGTGACTGGCGGGCGGCGCGCAGTCCGAGGTCCTCGACGGAGACGACGCATCCGAACCGCTCGGAGAACAGCTCGGACAGGATTCTGGGGATGGGTTCGCGGGGGTTCTCGCCGTCCAGCCAGCGGCGCACCCGTGAGGTGTCGGTGGAGATGTGGTTGGCCCCCAACTGGCGGGCCCTGCGGTTGACCTGGCGGGCGAGCTCGCCCTTCGACCAGCCGCTGCGCACGAACCAGGAGGTGAGCAGCTCGTTGGGGCGCTTGTCGGCCTGAGAGGAGCTCTGCGCGGCGCTCCCGGCGCCCGTCCCGCTTCCGCTGTTGCCGCCCACTGGAACGCCCCCATCCCTGAGACCACTTGTCGCCGAGTGCGCCAAGCCTTATCAGAATGCCGGTAAATACGGCCGTTCGTCCGGCAGTTGCCAGCCTTCGAACGAGGAGCCGACTTGCCTCCGGCATACCCACAAGTGCATGTGCCCCCAGGACTCGTGCACTCAAAGTAATCCTACGATCACGCGTCCAGCCATGGCGATCCCGGAAACGCCACCATTCGCCACCCCTTCGAATGAACCTACGGTCGCCTCCACACGATTCACTTGACATAGACCGAGCAGGGGTAGGCGGAGCGGTGCACTCAGGGGCGCACATGACCCAGCGCACCACCCGGGGCACCTCCGAGCGCCGACATCGCCCGGAAGTGGCAACGGAGAGTGACTGGCCGCGTCCGTCGCGTAACCACCGGCGCGCTGGACCCGTTGGAGGGGGCATGGGCTTCACGATCGGCGGCATTCGGGAGATCCGTTCCGGTACCCGCAGGCGCGGCCGCTCCTCGGAGTGCACCACCGTCGCCGAGTTCACCGGACTCTGGGGCTGGGATGTCGTCCCGGGTGCGCGTGCTTCGGCCGGCGACTGCTCCTGCGGCCGCGCGGACTGCCGTCACCCCGGCGCCCACCCCCTCGACTTCGCACCTCCGGTCCCGGCCGGGGCCACGCTCGACGACGTGACCAAGGCGTGGTCCGAGTTCCCCGGCGCCTCGGTGATGCTGCCCGTCGGCCGCGCCTTCGACGTCATCGAGGTCGCCGAGCCGGCCGGGCGCCGCGCCCTGCTCCGCCTGGAGCGCATGGGCCTCCCCCTCGGCCCGGTGACCGCGACCCCCGAGGGCCGCGCCCAGTTCTTCGTCGCCCCCGGCGCCGCGTCCGACCTGAGCGAACTCCTCTACCGCATGGGCTGGGACGACGCCGCCCCCCTCGACCTGCGCGGCCTGGGCTCCGGCACGTACATCACGGCTCCGCCGTCGGACCGGGGCGGCCTGGGGCCGGTGCAGTGGCTCCGGCCCCCTTCTCTGGACACCGCGACGAAGCCGCCGGCGGCCCGCCTGCTGCTGGGGACACTGGCGTACGTGGCACACCGGTCACAGGCGTAGACGTACACAGCGAAGCGCCCGCTCCCAACTGCACCTTGGGGGCGGGCGCTTCTTCGCGATCTACGGCTTCTCACTCGCCGCGGGTACCGCGTCTCAGTCTCCGATCAGCGCGTCCACGAACGCTCCCGGCTCGAACGGCGCCAGGTCGTCGGCGCCCTCTCCGAGGCCGATCAGCTTGACCGGCACGCCCAGTTCTCGCTGGACCGCGACCACGATGCCGCCCTTGGCCGTGCCGTCCAGCTTGGTCAGGACGATGCCGGTGATGTCGACGACCTCGGCGAAGACGCGGGCCTGCACCAGGCCGTTCTGCCCGGTGGTGGCGTCCAGGACCAGCAGCACCTCGTCCACCGGCGCGTGCTTCTCGACGACCCGCTTGACCTTGCCGAGCTCGTCCATGAGACCGGTCTTGGTGTGCAGCCGTCCCGCGGTGTCGATGAGGACCACGTCGACCCCCATCGCCTTGCCCTCCTTCACCGCGTCGAAGGCGACGGAGGCGGGGTCGCCGCCCTCGGGTCCGCGCACGGTGTGGGCGCCCACCCGCTCGCCCCAGGTCTGGAGCTGGTCGGCGGCGGCGGCACGGAAGGTGTCCGCGGCGCCCAGGACCACGCTGCGTCCGTCGGCCACGAGCACGCGCGCGAGCTTGCCGGTGGTGGTGGTCTTGCCGGTGCCGTTGACGCCGACGACCATCACGATGCCCGGCTTGCGCTCCTCGGGCTCGGTCTTCACCGTGCGGTCGACCTCGGTGCCGACCAGCTTGAGCAGCTCCGCGCGCAACAGGCCGCGCAGCTCGTCCGGGGTGCGGGTGCCGAGCACCTTGACCCGCTCACGCAGCCCGTCGACCAGCTCCTGAGTGGGGGCCACGCCGACGTCGGCGGTGAGGAGGATGTCCTCGATCTCCTCCCAGGTGTCGTCGTCGAGGTGCTCGCGCGACAGGAGCGTGAGCAGCCCCTTGCCGAGCGCGTTCTGCGAGCGGGAGAGCCGGGAGCGCAGACGGACCAGGCGGCCGGCGGTGGGCTCCGGGACTTCGATCTCGGTCGGGGGGAGCTCTTCTACGACGGGCGGCGCCGAGCCGTCCGGGAGGTCCACCTCCTCTATGGTCCGGCGCGGTTCGTCGCGCGGCGTCTCGGCCTCGTCGCCGACGTGCGGCTCGGCCGGAGGGGCGGTGATGTCGGGCGCGGCGGGGGGTGGCGGAGGCAGCGGCTTCTTGCGCCGGCTGCCGACGACGAGCCCGCCGAGCACACCGAGCACGACCACGGCGATGACTACAGCAAGGATGACGGTTTCCATAACGCACCCAGTATCGGCCATGGGTCGCGGCCGAACCCAGCTCGTGTTTTCACACGGGTGAAATAGACACAAAATGGCTTTTAGTAGGATCAACGCATGGCGCGAGCTCTTCCCTACGCCGTCATCTGATCCGGAACGCGCCCTACGGCCCGCGCGTGCCGCCTCCATGGCAATCTGACGCCTCGTCAGCTACCGTCCCCGCACCACCCGCCCGGTGAAGGGGGACCCCCATGCCCGTCACGGTCGTCCGTTTCAACCTCGTCGAGCCCGGCGCGACGCCCGCCTCCCTCAGCGCCCGCTACCGGGCCGCCCTGGACATGGCCGCGTATGCCGACGAGCACGGGATCACCACCGTCCAGACCGAGGAGCACCACGGCGTCGACAACAACTGGCTGCCGTCGCCGTTCGCCTTCGCGGGCGCGGTGTTCGGCGCGACGCGGAGGATCGCGGTCACCGTCTCCGCCGTGATCGGCCCGCTGCACGACCCTCTCCGCCTGGCCGAGGAGATCGCCGTACTGGATCTGCTGAGCGGCGGACGGCTGGTGACGGTCGCCGGGATCGGGTACCGGCCCGAGGAGTACGCCCTGTTCGACGTGGAGTGGAGGCGGCGCGGCCGCCTCCAGGACGAGCTGCTGGAGACCCTGCTGAAGGCCTGGACCGGTGAGGAGTTCGAGTACCGGGGTCGTACGGTACGGATCACCCCGCGCCCCTTCACCGACCCGCACCCCCTCCTCCTGGTCGGCGGCTCCTCCAAAGCTGCGGCCCGCCGGGCCGCCCGCCTGGGCCTCCCCTTCTTCCCCAGCGCCCACCTCCCGGAACTGGAGGCGTACTACAAGGAGCGGCTCGTCGAGTACGGCACCGAGGGCTGGACCATGATGCCGACGGCCGAGACACCGTTGCTGCACATCGCCGAGAACCCGGACGAGGCGTGGGCGCGTCACGGAGAGCACTTCCTCCACGAGGCCCGGACCTACGCCTCCTGGCAGTCCGGCGACATCCGCTCGGCGGTGCGGTCGGCCGCTGCGAGCGTGGAGGAACTGCGCGCGGAGGGCGTGTACCGGATCCTGACACCGGACGAGTGTGTGGAGCAGGGGCTCGACAATCTCGTCCTGCATCCGCTGGCGGGCGGGATGCCGGTGGAGGAGGGGTGGCGGAGTCTGCGGTTGTTCGCGGAACGGGTGCTTCCGGCGCTGAACGGCTGAGCCGGGCGATGTCCGCTGGTCGACGAGGACTCGGCGATGCTCCACGGAGCCCATGAGCTTATTGGTGGAAGTGTTCGTCCGGGAGCCGGACGGCGAGCGGCGGATTCTTGACGTGCCGGACGGCGTCCACCAGTCCGGCGGCTTCGAGTCGTGGCGTACGACGGTGTAGGGCTCGGAGTTCGTGCGCTCGCTCGGCGCCCTGCCCGTGCTGGCCGACCAGGACCTCTAACGGCCCTGGAGATCGGCGGCGGGGTCCTCATCCGGTGACCCCACACGGACAACCGCCGCCCCCGGTCCAGGCGGTTGCCGGACCGGGGGCGGCGGAGGGTGCGGGGAGAAGGGCAGCGGGGTGTTGGCCCCTCCCCCCGGGTTCGCGGGGGCCGTCAGCCCATCTCCTCCAGCGCCTTGCCCTTCGTCTCCTTGACGTACTTCAGGACGAACGGGATGGAGAGCGCGGCGAAGACCGTGTAGATCACGTAGGTCGCGGAGAGGTTCCAGTCGGCCAGCGACGGGAAGCTCGCGGTGATGGCCCAGTTGGCGATCCACTGCGCGGACGCGGCCACACCGAGCGCGGCGGCGCGGATCCGGTTCGGGAACATCTCGCCGAGGAAGACCCAGACGACCACACCCCAGGACAGGGCGAAGAAGAGGACGAAGACGTGCGCGGCGATCAGCGCGGTCCAGCCCTGCGCGGCCGGCAGCTTGCCGTCGACCAGGTCGAAGGAGAACGCCCAGGCCTCCAGTGCGAGACCGATCACCATGCCGACCGAACCGATCAGAGCGAGCGGCCGGCGGCCGACGCGGTCCACGAAGATCATCGCGATCACGGTGCCGACGATGTTGATGATCGACGTCGTGAAGGAGTAGAGGAACGAGTCCGTCGGGTCGACGCCGACCGACTGCCACAGCGTCGAGGAGTAGTAGAACGCGACGTTGATGCCGACGAACTGCTGGAAGACCGAGAGGCCGATGCCGACCCAGACGATCGGCTTGAAGAAGAAGCTCCCGCCGAGCAGGTCCTTGAAGGTCGACTTGTGCTCGCTCTTCATGGCGTTCTCGATCTCGGCCACGCGCGCGTCGAGGTCGATCCTGTCGCCCTCGACCTCCTGGAGGATCTCCCGGGCACGCTCGTGCTTGCCGACGGAGATCAAGAAGCGCGGGGACTCGGGGATGGCGAAGGAGAGCAGGCCGTAGAGGACGGCCGGGATCACCATGACGCCGAGCATGACCTGCCAGGCCTCGAGACCCATCAGCTTGCCGCGCTGGTCACCGCCCGCCGCGTTCAGCAGGCCCCAGTTGACCAGCTGCGAGACGGCGATGCCGATGACGATCGCGGCCTGCTGGAAGGACCCGAGGCGACCGCGGTAGGCCGGTGGGGCGACCTCGGCGATGTAGGCGGGGCCGATGACCGAGGCCATACCGATGGCGAAGCCGCCGACGATCCGCCAGAACGCCAGGTCGTACAGCGCGAAGGGCAGTGCCGAGCCGACGGCGCTGATCGTGAAGAGGACGGCCGAGATCTGCATGCACCGGATGCGGCCGATGCGGTCCGCGATGCGTCCCGCGGTCGCCGCGCCGATCGCACAGCCGATCAGGGCGATGGCGATGACCTGCGCCAGGGCCGCGGAACCGATGTCGTAACGGCCCCGGATGGCCTCGACGGCGCCGTTGATCACGGAGCTGTCGTAGCCGAAGAGGAAACCGCCCATCGCGGCCGCCGCCGCGATGAAGATGACGTGCCCGAGATGATCGGGGTGAGCCGTCCGGGCTCCTGGTTCGGATGCCTGTGCTGTGCTGGTCACGTTTACTCCTCGGGCCACCGGCAACGCTGTCGGTGTGGTCAGCCCCCAGATAGGTGGTACCTGAAGGTAAATCCAACGTTGCTGACCTTATGCCTTCAAGTCTCAAATTCAAACGCAGGGAAATGTGAGAACTTAGACAGACTCCTGCCACATGCGTTCACTTCTTGAAGTCGATCGAGGTCAGCGCAGCCGCTGGCTGATCACCTTCGAGACACCGTCGCCCTGCATGGAGACGCCGTACAAGGCATCGGCGACCTCCATGGTCCGCTTCTGGTGCGTGATCACGATGAGCTGCGAGGCCTCCTGCAGCTCCTGCATGATGCGGATCAGCCGCTGCAGGTTGGTGTCGTCGAGAGCGGCCTCGACCTCGTCCATGACGTAGAACGGGCTGGGCCGGGCCTTGAAGATCGACACCAGCAACGCCACGGCGGTGAGCGAGCGCTCGCCACCGGAGAGCAGCGACAGCCGCTTGACCTTCTTGCCCGGGGGCCGCGCCTCGACGTCCACGCCGGTCGTGAGCATGTTGTCCGGGTCGGTCAGGATGAGCCGCCCCTCGCCGCCGGGGAAGAGCCGGCTGAAGACACCCTCGAACTCCCGGGCCGTGTCCCGGTAGGCCTCGGTGAAGACCTGCTCGACGCGTTCGTCGACCTCCTTCACCACTTGAAGCAGGTCGGTGCGGGTCTTCTTCAGGTCCTCCAACTGCTCACTGAGGAACTTGTGCCGCTCCTCCAGCGCCGCGAACTCCTCCAGGGCGAGCGGATTGACCTTGCCGAGCTGCTGATACGCCCGCTCGGCCGCCTTGAGCCGCTTCTCCTGCTCGGCGCGGTGGAACTGCTTCGGCTGGTTGCGCGGATGCTCCGGATCGTCGGGCAGCTCCTCGCCCTCGGCGGGCGGGGAGGGCGGTACCGGCTGGTGGGGGCCGTACTCGTCGATGAGCCCCGCCGGTTCGACACCCAGTTCTTCCAGCGCCTTGGTCTCCAACTGCTCGATCCGCATCCGCTTCTCGGCGCCGAGCACCTCGCCGCGGTGTACGGAGTCGGTCAGCTTGTCGAGCTCGGACTTGAGATCGCGGCCGGTGTTCCGCGCGGCGGTCAGCTCCCGCTCCCTGAACGCCTTGGCGGCGTCGGCGGCGGTCCGCTCCTCGTCCGCGCGCGCGAGGGACACCTCGACGTGCGCGAGCAGCTGCCGCGCACCGGAGGCGACGGCTTGTGCCACGGCGGCCTCGTGCCGCAGCCGGGCCCGCCGCTGTTCGGCACGCGCGCGTGCGTCTCGCTCCGCACGGGCGGCACGGTCGAGGGAGTCGGCCCGTCCGGCAAGCCCCTTGACCCGCTCCTCATGGGTACGGACCTGGAGGCGGGCTTCCATCTCGGTCTGGCGGGCGTTGGCACCGTCGGCGGCGAGACGGTCCCGTACCGACGTGTCGGGCTCCTCCTCCACCGGCATCTCCTCGGCGACGGCGAGCCGTTCGGCGTATTCCTCGACCTCTTCGAGCGCCTTCTCCAGGGCGTCCTGCGCTCGCGCGGCGGCCGCGGTGGACCGCTCGGCCTCGCCTGCGGCACCTTTCGCCTGGCCGGCGAGGCGGCCGAGCTGCTGGGCGACGGCCGACTTCTCCCGGTCCGCGGCGCGGCGGCGTTCTCCGAGCTCCTCCACTCGGGCCGTGCACTCCTTGCGGTGTGCCACCGCCGCGTGCTGGGCCTCGCTGAGTTCCTCGCACTGCACGGCCAGCTCTTCGAGTTCGGCGGCGGCCTGGTCGACGGATGCCTGTACTTCGAGGAGGCTGGGGGCGCCCGCGGAGCCGCCGTGCGCGAAGTGGGCGCCGAGGAGGTCGCCTTCGGCGGTGACGGCGGTGAGGTGGGGGTTGGCGTAGACGAGGTCTTCGGCGTCTTCGAGGGTGCCGACGACGACGATGCCGTGGAGCAGGCGGCGGACGGCCGGCATGAGGTCGGACGGGCCGCGGACCAGATCTGCCGCGTGGTGCCGTGCGGCGTCCGCGGGTGCGTCGTGGCTGGTCGCGCCCCCAAAGGGCGCGTCTTGTGGGGCCCCTGCCAAGAGGAGTGACGCTCGGCCCGCGTCCTGCTTCCGCAGCAGGCGGATCGCGTCCGCCGCTGCCGAGGGGGAAGTCACCGCGAGGGCATCTGCCGCCGCGCCGAACGCCGCCGCCAAGGCTGCCTCGTGCCCCGGAGTCACCGTCAGGAGTTCCGCCGCCGGACCCAGCAAGCCTGTGAGGCGGTCCTTCGCGCCCAGCAGCGCTCCCGTCCCGTCCTTCCTCCGCAGTCCCATGGCCAGCGCCTCGTGCCGGGCCTGCGTCGCCGCGCGTTTGCGTTCCGCCGCCGTGACCGCCTCCCGGGCCACCGTCAGCGCGGCCTCGGCCTCGGCAAGCTGTCGCTTCGCCGCGTCGTGCCGCTCCGCCAGTTCCGCGTCGCCCGCGTCCAGGCCGTCCACCTCGGCCTTCAGCGCCTCGTACTCCTCCTGCGCGGCGACCGCCCGCTCCTGGGACTCGTCCCGGGCGGCGGCGAGGCGGTCGATCTCGGCCTGGGCGGAGGCGGCGCGGGAGCGGGCCGCATTGACCTGGCCGCCCAGCCGGGCGAGGCCCTCGCGGCGGTCGGCGATGGCGCGGGCGACGTCCTTCAGTCGCCGTTCCTCCTGGGTGAGTTCCCGCTCCAGTTCGGCGCGGTGCGCGACCGTGTCCTCCAGGGCGTGCTCGGCCGCCTCCAGGGCGGCCTCCAGCTCGGCCTCCTGCTCGCGGATGCGGGCGGCCTCGCGCTCCATGTCCTCGGGGTCACGGCCCCGCCGTTCCTCGGGCGGCGCCGAGGTCGCGCTCTTCACGCGTGCGTCGGCCAGCGAGACCGTGCCGCGCACCCGCTCGGCGAGCTGGGAGAGCTCGTACCAGGTCTGCTGGGCCCGCTGCAGCCGGGGCGTGAGCTGCCGGACCTCGTCCTCCAGAAGGGCCTCCCGCTGGAGGGCCCTCTTCAGCTCCTGCTCGGCGGCGTCCTTGCGTTCCTTCAGCGCGGCCTCGTCCGCGACCTCGGTCTGCAGCGCCTGCCGCAGTCGTACGAGATCGTCGGCGAGCAGCCGCAGGCGGGCGTCCCGCAGGTCGGCCTGGATGACGGCGGCCCGGCGGGCGACCGCGGCCTGGCGGCCGAGCGGCTTGAGCTGGCGGCGGAGTTCGTCGGTCAGGTCCTGCACGCGCGCGAGGTTGGCCTGCATCGCGTCGAGCTTGCGGAGGGCCTTCTCCTTGCGCTTGCGGTGCTTGAGGACCCCGGCGGCCTCCTCGATGAAGGCCCGGCGGCCCGTCGGATCGGCGTGCAGGACGGAGTCGAGCTGGCCCTGGCCGACGATGACGTGCATCTCGCGGCCGATGCCGGAGTCGGAGAGCAGATCCTGGATGTCGAGGAGGCGGCAGGTGTCGCCGTTGATCTGGTACTCGCTGCCGCCGTTGCGGAACATGATCCGCGTGATGGTGACCTCGGCGTACTCGATGGGCAGGGCGCCGTCGGAGTTGTCGATGGTCAGGGACACCTCGGCGCGGCCCAGCGGCGGGCGGCCGGTGGTGCCGGCGAAAATGACGTCCTCCATCTTGCCGCCGCGCAGCGACTTGGCACCCTGCTCGCCCATGACCCAGCTGAGCGCGTCCACGACGTTGGACTTGCCTGAGCCGTTCGGCCCCACGACACACGTGATACCCGGCTCGAACCGGAGCGTGGTCGCCGAGGCGAACGACTTGAACCCTCGGAGGGTCAGCGCCTTGAGGTGCACGCCGCTGGACTCTACCTTCCGGGGGTTGGGACGTGCTGCCGATGCACTTGGCAGAAGTGACTTCTGGTGATCGCGGGTGAGCGCCTGTACTGGATGCGGTGGTTCATCTGCACGCCAAGAGGCTCCGCTGACGGGGGTGTGCTGCCTGCGGTTTCGGGAGGGAACGGGAGTTCGCGGGTCGAATGGGTGACCTCACCACGACAACCCGCAAGATGTCCCGGCACGATGCGGCAAGCATCGCGGTCGGGCGACGCGCCCTCGGGCACCCGATCAGGCGACGGACGACACCGCCCCCGTCCCACCGGAGTGATGGTGCGGGGCATCGGATCGTCCAGGCCCGACCGGAGATTCGTCGGCGTGAGGAAACCCGCCCCCACGTTCCCGGACCTCGCACCCGATGCGCGCCGGCTGAGCAAGGGTCCTGGCAACAGGACTCGCTCCCGCTCAGTCTTCAGGAACGGTGTCTCACTCCATGAACGCGTTGTTGCCCGCGGTTTCACCGTTGAACGTGCAGGGCACACCAAACGTTAAGAGAGTGAAAGGATGCACGGGGGCAAGAAAGAAGGGACGCCGAAGCGTCCCTTGCAAACTCTGACAACTTAGCGGTTGATACAGGCCGCCCAACCACTGCGTGAGCTGTCGTGGAGCGATGCAGTGATCAGGTGAGCGCAGGCTCCGCCTGGTGTGCGTCGATGCTCTCCAGGAGACTTTCGTGAGAAGCGGCAGCCGCGAGCGCGTCGTTCTCGGCCTGGATCCGTACGAGCTCGGATTCCAGATCCTGTACGCGCTGCTGGAGCCGTCGCATCTCGGCGAGGAGTCGAGGGTCGGAGCCGCCGACGTAACCGAGAAGCGCCTTTGCCATGATGGATGGTCCTCCACACTGAGTGACCGACCGAAGCGGTGTGGGTCGTGAGGGATTCGCACCCGCGGTGCTTGACACTCTTGAGTTCATGCTGCTGTTCATCCATGCCAAACAGCTAAGGTGCGCGGGGTGCTTTCAGCGTCTCACCAAAAAGTTTGACGGTCAACACGATCACGCCCCGTATTGGCGGACAACCCGGTCCGGCGCGACCTGAGACGGCGGCGCTGCGGCTCCCTCGGGGCCCTCGGGACGTGACGGTCAGTCTTAGCCGCGGAGCTTGCCACGGCACGGCCTTCTTGGCAACCACCAGCGACTTTCTGCTTCGGGCAGGTGCCAGTGGCATGTCCCTCCGCTTCCGCCTGGGCCGTTTTACAGAAACGTCTCATCGGATGGCGAAGCCGTCGTAACCCCCACGAGGTGTGTCCCAGATCTCGGTGACACCCTCTACGCGGCCGGGCGTGTCGTCACCCAGGAGCCAGTCGAGGAGTCCCTGGCATCCCTTTCGCGGGCCCTCCGCGACCACTTGCACACGTCCGTCGTCCAAATTGAGAGCAAAACCACTCAGGCCGCCGATCTCCAGTGCCTTGGCCCGCGTGAACCAGCGGAAACCCACACCTTGGACGCGTCCGCGCACCCAGGCGACCAGTCGTACATCCTCGCTCATGGGTGCAACCTAACCGGCCAATGTCTCTCTGGGCACTCCCTCCCCAGGCGCCATGCGGTACTGTCCGCTGCCAATGAATCTCATACGAAACTCACTCGATGGTGTGGGTTTTGTGACTTTGGTTGACCCGGGGGGACGCGTCGACCTCAAGCACGAGGACTAGGAAGGCAAGCACATGGGACGCCACCGACGCTCCGCCGCCGGCCGCGCCGCCACGGGCCGCGCCACGGGGGTCACAGCGACACACAGCTCCTACGGGAGCGGTTACGACCCACAGGACTCGTACAACTTCGCCTCGGCGGGCACCGCGACCTACCGGGGCCAGGAGGACCCCGACCCCTACGCGCGCAGTGACGCCTACCTGTTCGCGTCGGAGGAGGAGTACGCGCTCTACCGGGGCGAGGGCTACACGCCCGCCGACGGTTCCCGGCGCAGTGGGTCGCACCGCCGGCGCAAGAGGAACCTCGTGACGCCGGTCAAGACCGGGCTGCTCGGGGTCTCGGCGGCCGTCGCGATCGGCACGGTCGCGGTCGCCACCGGTGTGGTGCCCGGCCTGGACAACTACAAGCTCGGCGGCGGCAGCACCACCGGCGGCGATATACAGGCGGCGGGCTCGCCGACCAACTCCCCCGCCGAGCAGGGCGGCACCTCCGGCAGCGCCGAGAGCCGTGAGGACGGCAGCTCGACGAGCCGTGACGCCGACCGCGCCTCCTCACCCTCGCCTTCCCCCTCGACCTCGACCTCGACGGCCCCGCCGGCCGAGAAGCCGACGAAGAAGCCGGCCGCCCCGCCGAGCAAGAAGCCGAAGACGACACCTTCCCAGAAGGAGAAGGAGCCGGCGAAGAAGGAGACCACCGCGCCCGTGGAGGTCTCCACCGAGGCCGCCGCGGCGGCCGAGGTGCTCAGGCTCGTCAATGCCGAGCGGGCGAACGTCGGCTGCAGCCCGGTCGCCGCCAACAGCGCGCTGGCCGACCTCGCCGGCGCCTTCAGCAAGGCCATGGCCGACCAGGGCTTCTTCGACCACACCGACCCGAGCGGCGCCACGCCGTGGGACCGGGCCGCGCAGGCCGGGATAACCAGCCTCGGCGGCGAGAACATAGCCCGGGGCCAGTCCGACCCGGCGGCGGTCATGGAGGCCTGGATGAACAGCCCCGGCCACAAGGCCAACATACTGAACTGTGACTTCAAGACACTGGGCGTGGGCGTGGTCTTCGGTTCGGGCGGCCCCTGGTGGACGCAGGACTTCGGCTACTAGAGGCCCCCGAGGCAGATTGCGCTAACTTCTGGTTAGTGCAATCTGTTGGTTAGTGCTGTATTCCAGTACGCTCGTGATATGGACACCACGCAGCAGCCCCTTGAGGCGCGGGACCTCCCGTACGACGTGTTCGCCAAGGCGTGCCCCTCGCGCGGCACGCTGGAGCACGTGACGGGCCGCTGGGGCGGACTCACGCTCGGCGCGCTGTACGAGGGCTCGCTGCGCTTCAACGAGCTGCGCCGCCGGGTCGACGGCGTGAGCGAGAAGATGCTCTCCCAGACGCTCCAGGCGCTGGAGCGCGACGGCCTGGTGCACCGCGAGGCCCAGCCCACCAACCCGCCCCGGGTCGACTACGAACTGACCCTGCTGGGCCGCGAGATCGCCGAGCGGCTGCTGGGCCTCATCCACTTCGTCGAGGGCCGCATGGACGACATCCTGGCCGCCCGCGAGCGTTACGACGTGACGCGCGGCGCCCGCTGACACCTCGGGCAGAAGTAGCTGGACCGGTTCATCCAGGGCCGTCGGCGCATCGGCGTACCGCACCGCTTGCACGGCAGCCCCTCCCGGCCGTACGCGTCGAGGGACCGGTCGAAGTAGCCGGACTCGCCGTTGACGTTGACGTACAGGCTGTCGAAGCTGGTGCCGCCGACCGCGAGGGCCTCGTTCATCACGTCCCGGACGTGGCCCAGGAGTTCGGCCGTGCGCGGGCGCGTGAAGTTCGCCGTGGGGCGCTCGTAGTGGATGCGGGAGCGCCAAAGGGCCTCGTCCGCGTAGATGTTGCCGACTCCACTGATCAACGACTGGTCGAGCAGAGCCCGTTTGATGGTGCTGCGTTTGCGTCGCAGGGCCTGGTGGAAGGCCTCGTCGTCGAAGAGCGGGTCGAGAGGGTCGCGCGCGATGTGCGCGATGACGTCGGGCAGGCCGTCCGGGGTGTTGTCGTGCAACGACAGTCCGCCGAAGGTCCGTTGGTCGACGAAGCGAAGCTCGGTGTCCACGTCGTCCGCGAACCTCACCCGGATCCTGAGGTGCTTCTCGTCGGGTGCTGCGTGCGGCTGGACGAGCAGCTGGCCGCTCATGCCGAGGTGGGCCAGGATCGACTGGTCCGTGTCCTCCAGGGGCAGCCAGAGGTACTTCCCGCGGCGGCTCGGGGTGCCGACGCGGCGGCCCCCCAGGCGGTGCGCGAAGTCGTCGGCACCGGCGAGGTGACGGCGGACCGCGCGCGGATGCAGCACCTCGGCCTCGGCGACCGTACGGTGGGCGACCCACCGCGCGAGGCCCCGCCGTACGACCTCGACCTCGGGCAACTCGGGCATGGGGCTCCCCCGTCACGGACCGGTGTATGAGCGAGCGCCCGCCCCGGTGTTCAGGGGCAGGCGCTCGAATGCGCTGTTCTTCCGGACGCGCTGGGGCTTCCAGGCGTCAGGCGGAGACGGACGACGGACCTTCGTCGTCGTCCTTGGCGGCTTCGACGACCTCAACGGCCTCGACGGCCTCGACGGCCTTTTCGGCCACCGCCTTGGCGCGCTCGTCCGCGGCGGCCCGGATGGACCTCCAGGCGGACTCCGCGGCCTGCTGCTCCGCCTCCTTCTTGCTGCGGCCGGTGCCGGTGCCGTACGAGACGCCTCCGACGCGGGCGGCAGCAGTGAAGGTCTTCTCGTGATCGGGGCCGGTCTCCGTGACCAGGTACTCGGGCACGCCGAGCCCTTCGGTCGCGGTGAGCTCCTGGAGACTGGTCTTCCAGTCCAGGCCGGCACCGAGGTTGGAGGACTTCTCGATCAGGGGGTCGAACAGGCGGTGCACCAGTTCGGAGGCCGCTTCGAGACCCTGGTCGAGATAGACCGCACCGATCACCGCTTCCAGGGTGTCGGCGAGGATGGATGCCTTGTCCCGGCCGCCTGTGCCCTCTCCACCACGGCCGAGCCGGATGAAGGCGCCCAGGTCGAGCCCGCGGCTGACCTCCGCCAGTGCGCGTGAGTTGACCACCGCGGCCCGCAACTTGGCCAGTTGGCCTTCGGGCAGGTCGGGGTGGGTGGTGTACAGCGTGTCCGTGACCACGAGGCCGAGCACGGAGTCCCCGAGGAACTCCAGCCGCTCGTTGGTCGGCAGACCGCCGTTCTCGTACGCGTACGAACGGTGGGTCAGCGCACGCACCAGAAGGGCGGACTCGAGTTTGTACCCGAGCCGCCCTTCCAACAGCGTGTGGGACGAGGCCTGGTTGTCGCCCGCGTTCTTCTTCGGCGTGGACACAGTGCCTCTCACCAGCCGCTCAGACCTCGAGGACCTGGCGCTTGTTGTAGGTGCCACAAGCAGGGCACGCGATGTGCTGCAGCTTGGGCTCGTGGCAGCGCTCGCACGCAACCAGGGTGGGGACCGCAGCCTTCCACTGCGACCGGCGGTGGCGCGTGTTGCTGCGCGACATCTTCCGCTTCGGAACAGCCACGGCTACTTCTCCTGCTTCTCGTCGACGCCCGGTTCGGCGCCGCTCATCTCGTCCTTCTCGCCGTCTTCGAGTGAACCGGCGAGTCCCTGCAGTGCCGCCCAACGGATGTCGACGGCGTCGTGGTGGTGGTCCGGGTCGTCCGTGAGCCGTGCCCCGCACTCGGAGCACAGGCCCAGACAGTCGTCCTGGCACACCGGCTGCATCGGCAGTGCGAGCACCACCGCATCACGCAGCACGGGTTCGAGGTCGAACAGGCCGTCCTCGATGAAGAGCCTGTCCTCGTCTTCCTCGGCGTCGTCGGCCGGTTCCGCTTTCACGCGGCCACGGTCGTCGGCGTCAGGGTACGAGAACATCTCCTGGAAATCCGCTTCGAGCTCCAGCTCAAGCGGCTCCAGACACCTTACGCACTCCCCCTCGGCCTGTGCACGGGCGGTGCCTGTGACAAGCACCCCTTCCATGACCGACTCGAGGCGGAGTTCGAGCACGACCGGGGCGCCTTCCGGCACTCCGATCACTCCCTGGATACCGAGATCCTTGGGAGCGTCGATCTCACGGGTCAGGCGCTGCAGCGCGCCAGGACGCCGCCCCAGCTCGTGTGTGTCGAACACGAGAGGGTTGCGGTGGTCGAGGCGGGCGTTCAGGGCCATTCCTGCTTTCGATCTTCGAGCTCAGAGGTCTCGCCGCCCTTCGGTGCTCCCGGGCAGCGTTGATCGCGGACGTACGCGCGACCGAAGAGCCAGGATACTGGACCTTTCGCTCACGGCCCAATCCGGTGGTCCCTTACTGGCCGCGGCCCTGCTCGTACGCCCTCAACTGCTCCGGCGTGATCATGCCGGTGTCGAAGAGGCTGGTCTCGTCCAGGGCGTAGCTCTGCTGCGCCTGGTGGGCCTGCTCGACCTGCTCGACCTGCTGGGCCTGGTTCGGGTCGTACTGCTGCTGGTCGTATCCCTGGTAGGCATAGGGATCGGCCTGCTGGTAGCCGTACGGGTCCTGCTGGGCGTAGGGAGCGGGCTGCTGCTGATAGGCGGCGTAGGCGTCGCTCTGCTGCTGGTAGCCGTACGCCGGCTGCTGGGCGTAGTCCGGCTGCTCGGACTGGCCGCGGGCCAGGGCCCGGGCGTCCTGCTCCGCGAGGGCGGTGAGGTCGGCCAGGTAGTCGGCGTCGCTGGAGTGCTGGACGGTGGAGGTGTCGTCGGCGAGGGCGCCGAGGTCGTCCGTGGCGATACGGCCGTGCAGCTTCTGGCGGCCGCGGCCGACGGCCTCCAGGGTCTTGGCGAGGACGGCCTCGAAGGCGCCGAGCTTGACGTCGACGTAGGAGTCGGCGTCCTTGCGCAGGGTCTCGGGGTCGTGGCTGCGCTCGGGGGCGTCCTCGTCCTCGTAGCCGTTCTCGTCGAGGCCCGGGCCGGTGCCGAGGAGCTTCTCGCGGCCGCGGCCGACCGAGCCGAGGGTCTTGGTGAGGACGACCTCGAAGTTGGCGAGCTTGGAGTCGACGTAGTCGTCGGCCTCCGCCCGGACCTCCTCGGCCTCCTGGCGGGCCTCGTTCAGGATCCGGTCGGCCTCGGCCTGGGAGCGGCGGGCGACCTCGGTGTCGGAGATCAGGGAGCCGCGCTCGGCATGCGCCTGCCCGATGATCCGCTCGGCCTCCTGGCGGGCCTGCTCGACCATCTGCTCGCGGTCGCCGATCAGTTCCTGAGCCTGCGCGAGGGAGCCGGGCAGGGCCTGGCGCAGCTCTTCGAGCATCGCGAGCAGTTCGGCGCGGTTGACCATCACCGAGGCCGACATGGGCATCGACCGGGCACCGGAGACCGTGGAGACGATCTCGTCGAGCTTCTTCTGCACGTCCACCTGTGCTCGCCACTCTCTACAGCTGTGTTGGAGACGGACGGGACGACTGTAGTCCCATCAGTCCTTGCGCAGGCGCTTGTTGAGTGCCTCCAGGACCAGCGGCGGGACCAGGTGGGAGACGTCTCCGCCCCAGGTCGCGACCTCCTTGACGAGCGAGGAGGACAGGAAGCTGTAGGTGGGGTTCGTCGGGACGAAGAGGGTCTCGACACCTGAGAGGCCGTTGTTCATCTGGGCCATCTGGAGCTCGTAGTCGAAGTCGCTGACCGCGCGCAGGCCCTTGACGATGGCCGGGATGTCGCGCTCCTTGCAGTAGTCGACGAGGAGGCCGTGGAAGGCCTCCACGATCACGTTGCCGTACTCGGCGGTGACCTCGCGGATCAGGTCGATCCGCTCGTCGATCTCGAAGAGGCCCTTCTTGGACTTGTTGATCATCACCGCGACGTAGACCTCGTCGTACAGTCTGGAGGCGCGGGAAATGATGTCGAGGTGTCCGTTGGTGATCGGGTCGAACGACCCGGGACAGACGGCGCGGCGCACTTGAGATCCCTCGCTCTCCGGTCCGGTCATCGTGCGTCTTCGCACGTAGAGGCGGCGCGACCGTACCAAAACGTTCCCTCGCCGTAGCGACGGGCCTTGACCGCGTCGAAACCGGGCGGCCACTGGAATTCTCCGCCTCTGGTGCTGCGCTCCACGGTGACCAGGGCCTCGGGTGCTAGCCAGTGTTCGGTACGGAGTGTGAGGAGAATCTCGCGAAGATCGTGATCTGTGACTCGGTAGGGCGGGTCGAGGAAAACGAGGTCGTACGGCTCTGTCGGTGCCGGTTGTTGAATGATCTGTTCCGCTTTGCCTGCCCGTACCTCGGCGCCGGGGAGGCCGAGGTTCTTGACGTTCTCGCGGATCGTGCGGGCGGCTCTCGCGTCGGCCTCGACCAGGAGCGTGTGGCTCGCACCGCGGGAGAGGGCTTCCAGGCCCACCGCACCTGAGCCCGCGTACAGGTCGAGGACCCGTTCGCCCGCCAAGGGGCCGCCGAGGAGGGACTGCCAGGTGGAGAAGAGACCTTCGCGCGCGCGGTCCGAGGTGGGACGGGTTCCGTTGCCCGGCGGGACGGCCAGGCGGCGTCCGCCGGCTCTGCCCGCGATCACGCGAGTCATCTTCGGTCCTTGTTCGGGGGATGGTTACGGATCCAGTTTCTCAGCCCTTTTCCAAGTACTGCTCCCTCTCCTCGTCCAGGAGCGCGTCCAAGGCTGTGCGCAGGGCGGGAAATCCCGTCAGCTCGGGATCCGCCTCCACCACCGCCGTCGCCTCCTGCCTCGCCTCCGCGATGATCTCCTCGTCCTCGATCACGGCGAGGACCCGCAAAGAGGTCCGGGCACCGGACTGGGCCTGACCCAGCACGTCACCCTCCCGACGCTGCTCCAGGTCGATGCGGGACAGCTCGAAGCCGTCCAGAGTCGACGCCACCGCGTTCAGGCGCTGGCGGGCCGGGCTCGCCTCCGGCATCTCCGAGACCAGGAGACAGAGACCCGCCGCCGAACCGCGCCCCACCCGGCCGCGCAGCTGGTGGAGCTGGGAGACGCCGAAGCGGTCGGCGTCCATGATGACCATCGCCGTGGCGTTCGGGACGTTGACGCCGACCTCGATGACCGTGGTGGCGACCAGGACGTGGGTCTCGCCCGCGGCGAAGCGGCGCATGACCGCGTCCTTGTCGTCGGGGTGCATACGGCCGTGCAGCACCTCGACCCTCAGGCCGCTCAGGGGGCCCTTGGCGAGCTGGTCGGCGATGTCCAGGACGGCGAGCGGCGGGCGCTTCTCGGCCTCGTCCTCCGCGGACTTCCTGGCCTTCTTCGGATCGTCCTCCTCGTCGCCGATGCGGGGGCAGACGACGTAGGCCTGGTGGCCGTTCTCCACCTCCTCGCGGACCCGCTCCCAGGCCCGGGTGAGGAAGTGGGGCTTGTCGGCGGCGGGGACGACATGGCTGGCGATGGGTGAGCGGCCGGCCGGGAGCTGGTCCAGGACGGAGGTCTCCAGGTCACCGAAGACCGTCATCGCGACCGTGCGCGGGATGGGCGTGGCCGTCATGACGAGGAGGTGGGGCGGCTGCTTGCCCTTGCCGCGCAGGGCGTCCCGCTGCTCGACCCCGAACCGGTGCTGTTCGTCGACCACGACCAGGCCCAGGTCGTGGAACTGCACCTTGTCCTCGATGAGCGCGTGCGTCCCGATCACGATCCCGGCTTCACCGGTGACCAGATCCAGCATGGCCTGTCTGCGCGCGGCCGTCCCCATCGAACCGGTGAGCAACGTGACTTTGGTGCCCTGCTCGGACCCGCCCAGCATGCCGCCCTCGGCCAGCTCCCCCATCATCTCCACGATCGACCGGTGGTGCTGCTGGGCGAGCACTTCGGTGGGCGCCAGCATGGCGGCCTGCCCGCCGGCGTCGACCACGGCGATCATGGCGCGCAGGGCCACCAGGGTCTTTCCCGATCCGACCTCGCCCTGCAGCAGCCGGTGCATCGGATGGTCCGTCGCCAGGTCGTCGAAGATCTCCTTGGAGACCTTCTGCTGCCCGTCCGTGAGGGTGAAGGGCAGTCGGTCGTCGAAGGCCGAGAGCAGGCCGTCCGGAGCGGGTTTCCTCGGTACCGCCGGGAGTTGGGCGTCCGCGTGGCGGCGGCGGGCCAGGGCCACCTGGAGGACGAAGGCCTCGTCCCACTTGAGGCGGGCGTGGGCGTCGGCGATGTCGGCCTTGGTGTGCGGGCGGTGGATCTTGAGGAGTGCCTCGGGGAGGGGGACCAGGCCGCGCCCCTCGCGGAGGGACTCCGGGAGGGGGTCGAGCGCCTCCTGGGCGCTCGGCAGCACCGTCTGGATCGCCTTGCCGATCTTCCAGGACTCCAGTTTGGCGGTGGCGGGATAGAGGGGGATCAGAGCGCCCGCCCAGGTCTCCACCGTTTCCTCAGCATCCCCACGCAGCAACTCGTAGGCCGGGTGAGCCAGTTGGAGGCGGCGGTTGAAGAGGGAGACCTTGCCGGCGAACATCGCGCGGGTGCCGGGCAGGAGCTCCTTGTGGGGCTTGTGCACGCCGTGGCCGAAGAAGACCAGTTGGAGGCGGCCGCTGCCGTCCGTGATGGTGACCTCCAGCCGCTGTCCCTTGCCGCGCGGCGCCTTGGCGGAGGCGAAGGTGTGCAGACGGGCGTCGGCGACCTGGGCGACCACGGTGACATGCTCGTCCATCGGCAGGTCGGCGAGGTGGGTCAGCTGCCCCCGCTCCTCGTATCTGCGCGGGTAGTGGTGCAGGAGGTCGCCGACGGAGTGCAGGCCGAGATGCTCGGCCATCACCTTCGCGGTGGCGGGGCCGAGCACCTTCTTCAACGGTTCTTCCAGTGCGGGCACGAGATCCATTGCACACCACACCACTGACATTGCCGTATACATACCAGGAAACCCCTGGTCAGACGGCTGGTTGGGGACTTAGGATGGCGCGCTCCGGCCATCCCCGCGGATCCCCGCCCCACCCGGGACCGCCCGACCCCGCGCCGCGCGAACGTTCCTCCCACCGGCGCTGCGACGATGGATTCCCAGACCTCACAGACACCCCAGGTACCTCAGCAACCTCATACGTTCCAGGTCGACCTGCGCGGTCTGGTGGACCTCCTCTCCCATCACCTCTACTCCAGCCCGAAGGTCTATCTGCGCGAACTGCTCCAGAACGCGGTGGACGCGATCACGGCCCGGCGGGCCGAACAGCCGGACGCCCCTGCCCGTGTGCGGTTGTACGCCGAGAACGGCGCCCTGAGGGTCGAGGACTCCGGGGTGGGGCTCACCGAGGCGGACGTGCACAACCTGCTGGCCACCATCGGACGCAGCTCCAAGCGGGCCGAGGGACTTCAGGAGGCCCGCTCCGACTTCCTCGGCCAGTTCGGCATCGGTCTGCTCGCCTGTTTCGTGGTCGCCGAGCGGATCCGGGTGGTCAGCCGCAGCGCCCGTACACCGGACGCCCCGCCCGTGGAGTGGACGGCGAGCGACGACGGTTCGTACGAAGTGCGGACGCTGCCCCCCGACGCCCGTCCGGAGCCGGGGACGACCGTGCACCTGGTCGCGCGGGCGGGCGCCGGCGAGTGGCTCACGCCGGAGCGGGTCCTCCGGCTCGCGCGGGACTTCGGCTCCCTGCTGCCGTACGACGTCCGGGTCGGCGACGAGGCGGTCACCGACCTGCCCGCCCCCTGGGACCGGCCCTACCCCTCCCCCGCCACCCGCAGGGTGGCCCTGGCCCGGCACTGTCACGAGCTGTTCGGCTTCACCCCGCTGGACTCGATCGAGCTGAACGTGCCCCTCGCCGGGATCCGGGGCGTGGCCTACGTCCTTCCGTCGGCGATGAGCCCCGCCCAGCGGGCGACTCACCGCGTCCATCTCAAGGGCATGCTGCTGACCGAGCGGGCCGAACAGCTGCTGCCGGACTGGGCGTTCTTCGTGCGCTGCGTCCTGGACACCGACAGCCTGCGTCCCACGGCCTCGCGCGAGTCGCTGTACGAGGACGAGACGCTGGCCGCCGTACGGGAGGCACTCGGGGAAAGGATCCGGTCGTGGCTGACGGGCCTCGCCGCCGGGGACCCGGAACGGCTCGCGGCCTTCCTGTCCGTGCACCACCTGGGCGTGAAGTCGCTCGCGCGGCATGACAAGGACATGCTGCGCACGATGCTGCCGTGGCTGCCCTTCGAGACGAGCGACGGGCGGCTGTCGCTGGAGGAGTTCGCGCAGCGGCACCCGGTGGTGCACTTCACGCGGACCGTCGAGGAGTACCGGCAGGTCGCGCCGATCGCCTCCGCACAGGGCGTCGGGGTGGTCAACGGCGGTTACACGTACGACAGCGACCTGGTCGAGGCGCTGCCCTCGGTGCGGCCGGGAACGGTCGTCTCCGAGCTGGACGCGGACACCGTCACCGCCCACATGGATCTGGTCGACCCGGCCGAGGAGCTGGCGCTCGCCGGTTTCCTGGCGGCCGCGCGGGCCAGGCTCGATCCGCTCGGCTGTGACGTGGTCCTGCGTGCGTTCCGGCCGCTGTCCGTGCCCGCGCTGCACCTGGACGACCGGGACGCCCGGCACGAGCAGGCGCGGGCGGAGGCCGAGGACCGGGCCGACGACCTGTGGGCGGGCATCCTCGGCTCGCTGCGCGGCAGCGCCCCCCGCGCGCGTCTCGTGCTGAACCATCTCAACCCACTGGTACGGCGGATCGGTTCGCTCGGCGATCCGGAACTGATCGGCACCGCCACCGAGTCCCTGTACGGGCAGGCCCTGCTGATGGCCCAGCGCCCGCTCAGGCCCGCGGACTCGGCCTTGCTGAACCGGGCCTTCATGGGCCTGCTGGAGTGGGCCACGAACGGCGAGGAGGGCCTGTGACGAGCGGGATCGACGGGATGGACGGCAACCACGGGGTCACGGGGTTCGACGCGCTGCGCCGGGCGATGGCGGAGAACGCCGAGGAACCGGAGGGGCCCGCCCGCAACGCGCGCGCGGAGCAGCTGCTCGCCGAGGCCGAGAAGCTGAACATCCCGCTCGCGGTGATCGAGGCGCTCGGACACCAGCTGAAGGTCTACAACTACAGCTCCGAGAAGGCCAAGATGTTCGTCCCCTTCTCGCGGCTGCTGCGCATGTGGGACGAGCGGCCCGAGGACTTCGACGAGTACGAGACGCACTCCCTGCACTGGGTCTTCAAGTGGATGACGACCGGCATGCTCGACCAGCCGCACATCCCGCTCGCCGCCATGGAGAAGTGGCTCGGCGAGATGGAGCACCGCTACCGGCTGGCCGGGCACTCCGAGCGGGCCGTGCGCAGCGCCGAGTACAGCGTGGCCGCGCATGTCGGGGACCTGGCACGGGCCGAGCGCGCGTACGCCGCGTGGCTGGCCGCCGACCGGGACGACATGGCCGACTGTCACGCCTGCGAGCTGCACGAGCAGGGCTGGTGGCAGTCGCAGCGCGGTCGGGACGAGGAGGCGCTCGAGCTGTGGGCGCCGGTCCTGGAGGGCGAGTTCACCTGCGCCCACGAGCCGCACGCGGTCCTCGCCTCCTCGCTGACGCCGCTGCTGCGGCTGGGCCGCCTCGACGAGGCGCGCGCCAACCATCTGCGGGGTTTTCGGCTCGTGCGGTCCATGGAGAGCATGCGCAGCGCCTACGCGGACCATGTCGAGTTCTGCGCCCTCAGCGGCAACGAGGCGCGCGGTCTGGAGCTGCTCGCGGAGCGTCCCGCGTACTTCACGGACGACGGTCATCCGCGCAGCAGGCTGGACTTCACCGCCGTGGTGGCCCTGCTCATGGACCGGCTGACCGAGCTGGGCCTGGGCGACCGGCCGGTGCCGGGGCCCGCGGGCCGGTCCTGGACCGCGGCCGAACTCGCCGCCCACGCGCGCGCGGAGGCCCTCGCGCTGGCCGCCCGCTTCGACGAGCGCAACGGCACGGCCCATGTCAGCGAGCGGGCACGCGCGCGCATGGCTCAGCGCCCGCTGGTGGAGCGGCTGCCGCTGGGAGTGCGGGCGGTTCGGACGGCCGCCGCAGCCGCGATCGTGCCACCGGTCCCGGTGACTGCTCAGGAGCCCGGTCTGCCCGCGCTGATCGCCGAGGCGCGGCGGCTGTCGGACACCCTCCAGCCGAACGCCGTCGAGGCGTGGGCGGCGGTCGCGCGGGCCGCGCGGAGCGTTGAGCTGGACCCGCGCGACCGGGCGGAGATCGCCGACCACGAGGCGATGGACCGGGGCCCCGAGGGAACCGAACTGTTCGAGCGGGCCGCCGAGTTGTACACGGAGGCGGGCGACCCCGGCGAGTCGCTCGCGGCACGCGCGCGTGCCGCCTACATTCGCGCGCTGGCGGGCGAGGTGGACGAGGCGCTCACCATGGTCGCCGGGCTGTACGACGAGGTCCTCGCGCTCTACTCCGTGGACGACACGGGCGTACGGCAGACGGCGTCGGTGCTGATGTCCCGGGCGCGCATCCTGATGCGGCGGGTGCACGAGACCGAGGAGGACGCGGTCCTGCCGGTGGCGGAGCAGGCCGTGCGGGAGGTGCTCGCCCTCGTCGAGGGACGGACCGGGGACGACGTACGGCTCGCCGCGCGGGTCGCCGAGGCGCAGGCGATGCTGGCGGAGCTGGCCTCGCGGGCCGGGGACGCGGAGGCGGCGGCAGAGCTGTTCACGTGGGCCGCGGCGGGGTTCGTGGAGGCGGGCCTGCCGTGGTTCGCGGTGGAGTACGAGGCCCGGCTTGCCGGGCTCCTGCATCACCTGGGCGATCCGGCGGGGAGCGAGCGGGCGCTGCGGGCGGCGCTCGAGCACGGCGGCCCGCATCTGGAGGCGATCGGGCGGGCCCAGCTGCGTCTCCAGCTCGCCGAGGTCGTCGGCGGCCGGGGTCTCGACGAGGAGGCGGCCGAACACGCCCTGGAGGCCGCCCACTGGGCCGACGAGGCCGGGGAGGGCCCGACGCTGGGTGCCCTGGCCCGGCACCAGCTGGGCGGGTTCCTGCTGCGGCAGGGCCGGTGGGCCGAGGCCGCCGAGGTGCTGGAGTCGGCGCTGCCCGACCTGAGCGCCGAGACGCACGGCGACGGGGCGGTCGTACAGACGCAGTGGTGGCTCGGTGACTGTCTGAGCGAGCTGGGCGAGCACCGGGAGGCGGCCGAGCGGCGCCTGCAGGCCGCCGAGATCGCCCGGCACTGGCCCGAGCAGCACGACCACGCGACCCTCGCCCACCTCGCCGCCGAGTCCCTCGGGGCCGCGGGTCTGACCGCCGAGGCGGACCGGGCGTACGCGCGCGCGGGCGGTCTGTGGCGTGAACTCGGCAACGTCCACGGGCTTATCCGCTCCCTGCGCGCCCGCGCGTGGCTCGCGCTGCGTGCCGAGGACGGGGCGGACACGGCACGGGAGTTGATGGCGGAGGCGGTCCGGGAGTGCGAGGTCGCGCTGGGTGAGACTCAGCCCGAGGAGCAGTCGTGGCAGCGGCTCGTCGGTGAACTCGGGCACACCCACCGGCAGTTCGGGGACCTGCTGGCCCGTTCCGTGCCTGAGGACGCCGAGGACGACGCGATCCGGACGGTGCTGGAGGAGTCGCTGGCCCAGGTCGTGGAGGCGATCGTGGTGTTCGCCTCGCTCGGGGACGACGCCCTGGACGCCCGGACCGGTGCCGAGCTCGCTGCGGGCTGGCTGGCGGCCGACCTGAGCCGGCCGGCGGAGGCGGCGGCACGCGCGCGTGCGGTGCTCGACGCCTATGGCGGCACGGACGGCTCCGGCGAGGCCCGCGACGACGAGACGGCGCGGACCCGGCGGGCCGAGGCGGAGCAGATGCTGGGGCTCATGGAGGAGCAGGACAGCTGAGCGCCCAGGGGTGCTATTCGACCCCGATGAGCAGCACGGCTCCCTGCCGTCCGCCCCGGTACACCACCGTGTCGACGGCGAGGTACGACTCCCGTACGCGCGTCTCCAGATGCTCGGCGACCGCCTCGGGGGCCTCGTCGCCGAGGACGAGGGTGACCAGTTCGCCGCCGGCCGAGAGCATGCGGTCGAGGACGGTCTCGGCCGTGACGGTGACGTCCGAACCGATCACGGCCACGTCCCCGTCGATGAGGCCGAGGACATCGCCGGCCTGGCAGATGCCGGCCATGGTCCAGGACTGGCGTTCGGCGACGGCGACCTCGGCGTAGCGGGTCGCGCCGGCCGCCGAGGTCATCTGGACGACGTCCTCGTCGAACCGGCGTTCCGGCTCGTGCACGGCGAGCGCCGCGATGCCCTGGACCGCGGAGCGCGTCGGGATCAGCGCGACCCGGATGCCCTCCGCGCGGGCCTGCTCGGCCGCGGCGGCCGCGGTGTGGCGCAGGTCGGCGTCATTGGGCAGCAGCACGACCTCGCGCGCGTGGGCACGCCGTACGGCCTCCACGAGCTCCCCGCTCGCGGGCGGCTCCCCGGGGCGGGCGAGCACGGTGGTCGCGCCGGCCTCGGTGTACAGCCCGGCCAGGCCCTCGCCGGGCACGACGGCGACGACGGCCCGCTGGGCGCGCTCGCGGGGCTGCCGTTCGGCGCCGGTGGTGTGCACGTCACCGAGCCCGAAGTGCGTGATGCGGATCCGGTACGGCCGCCCGGCCTCGATGCCCGCCTCCACGGCGGCGCCGGCGTCGTCGACGTGCACATGGACGTTCCACAGGCCGTCGCCGCCGACCACCACGAGCGAGTCCCCGAGCTCGTCGAGCCGCTCCCGCAGCCGCGCGACGGCCGTGTCGCCGGCCTCCAGGAGGTAGATCACCTCGAAGGCGGGGCCATCGGTGCCCGGGGCGTCGGCACACTCGTCGGGGGCGGCCGTGGCGGCTTCGGACACTTCGGCGGGACCTGCTTCCGGGAACGTCCCGCTCACCACCGGCACCGCCCTGGGCGCCTCCCCCGTGAACGTCTCCACCAGCGCCCCCAGCACCGCCACCAGTCCCCGCCCGCCTGCGTCCACCACGCCGGCCCGCTCCAGGACGGCCAGCTGGCCGGGTGTCGCGGCGAGGGCGGCGCGCGCGCCGTCGTAGGCGGCCCGGGCGACCGTCCCGCAGTCGCCCTCCGCTGCCCCGGCGGCGTCGGCGGCGGCCGAGGCGACCGTGAGGACCGTGCCCTCGACCGGGTGGGCCACGGCCTGGCGGGCGGAGTCGGCCGCGTGCCGCAGGGCGAGCCGGAGTCCCTCGCCGTCCGTGTGAGCCGTCTCACCGTCGGCGGCCAGCACCTGGGCCATGCCCCGCAGCAGTTGGGCGAGGATCGTGCCCGAGTTGCCGCGGGCGCCTATGAGGGCTCCGTGCGCCATCGCGCGCGCGGCGTCGGCCAGGGCCGGTTTCCCCGATCCGTGGGCGTCGTGGCCGTCGAACACGGCTTCCACGGCCGCGGCCGCGGACTCCGCCGTCAGATACAGGTTCGTGCCGGTGTCCCCGTCGGCGACCGGGTAGACGTTGATCGCGTCGATCTCCTCGCGCGCCCGGCCCAGCGCCCGCAGCGCCAGACCACACCAGGTGCGCACCGCGAGAGCATCGAAGAATGTCTGCGGCACGTGTGCCACCTGCGCCTCCTCGGGCTGCTGGACTGGACGCAGCGTAGACCCCGGGCGGGTGTCCACCGGAAGAGGGCCGGGAGCGAGTGCCTGGTCAACCATGGTAGTTTCGTTCTACTGGCGCAGTCGTTGTATGCTGCTCCGGTTGCCCGATCCTGATCGGGCCATTCCCCCTGGCAGTGCCACTCAGATCTCTGATCCTACGATCTCGATCCCGGCTTGCTGCCGGGATCCAACCGTAAGTGCATCTGAAGTCTTTGGAGTGACCCGTGGCTGCCAACTGCGACGTCTGCGGCAAGGGGCCGGGCTTCGGCAACAGCGTGTCGTTTTCGCACCGCCGTACGTCCCGTCGCTGGAACCCGAACATCCAGCACGTCCGTACAGTGGTCGGCGGGACGCCGAAGCGCCTGAACGTTTGCACCTCGTGCATCAAGGCCGGCAAGGTCTCGCGCTGACGCACAGCTAAGCGCGCGGCCACTGCTTGTTCGCTGCACTGAGCCGGTCCACCGACAGGTGGGCCGGCTTTTTGCGATGTCCCGGGCCGGGGCGAGCTGCCAGAATCCCGTGAATGCGCTTCGGCATCCTGGGCCCCCTCGACATCCGCACCGACGACGGCACGCCGATCGACCCCGGCGGCCCCCGCCCCCGCGCCCTCCTCACCCTCCTGCTCCTCGACGCGGGCCGCACGGTCTCGGTGGAGCGCCTCACCGACGGCCTCTACGGCGCCAAGCCGCCCGCCGGGGCCGCCAACGCCCTCCAGTCGCAGATCTCCCGCCTCCGCAGACGCCTGGCCCCGCACGCGGAGATCGAGGCGACTCCGGCCGGCTATCGCCTCGCCGTCCCCGCCGCCGACACCACAGACGCTCACCGGTTCGAAGAGCGTGCCGTGTCCGGACGTGCCGCTCTCACCGCCGGAGATCATCGGCAGGCCGCGGCCGTACTGAGGGACGCGCTCGCCCTGTGGCGCGGCCCGGCCCTCCCCGACCTGCCGGACGCACACGCCGAACGGGCCCGGCTGGCACAGCTGCGGCTGGCCGCCGTACAGGACCGGATCGACGCGGACCTGGCGCTCGGCGGCGGCCCCGAACTCGTACCGGAGCTGCGGGCGCTGCTGTCGGCCCATCCTTTGAGCGAGCGGCTGTACGGGCAGCTGATGCGGGCCCTGCACGCGGACGGACGGCCCGCGGAGGCGCTCACGGTGTTCGAGGAGGCCCGTCGGACACTCGCCGACGAACTGGGCGCGGATCCGTCGGCCGAGCTGTCCACCCTGCACCTGGAGCTGCTCCGAGGGCGGCGGGCCGAGCACCGAAGGAGCGTTCCCGCCCAGCTCACCCGCTTCGTCGGCCGCGAGCCCGAGCTGGGCCGGATCGCCCGGGCCCTGTCCGAGGCACGGCTGGTCACGCTCACCGGCCCCGGCGGTGCGGGCAAGACGCGGCTGGCGATCGAGGCCACGCAGGCCCACGCGGGCGCGTGCTTCGTCGAACTCGCCCCGCTCACCGACGGCACCCGGATTCCGTACGCCGTCCTGACCGCCCTCGATGTGCGCGACGGCTTCCGCACGCCGGCGAGCGACGGCATGGACCGGCTGCTGACCGCCCTGGAGGACCGTGAGGCGCTCCTCGTGCTCGACAACTGCGAGCACCTCGTGGAAGCGGCCGCCGGCCTCGCAGCCCGGCTTCTCGCGTCCTGCCCGGGGGTTCGCGTGCTCACCACCAGCCGGGAGTCCCTCGGGATCACCGGCGAGGCCGTGCTGCCCGTGCCGCCGCTGCCGCCGGAGCCCGCGGTCCGGCTCTTCCTGGACCGCGCCCGGGCCGTCCGCCCCGGATTCGAGGGCCACGCACGCGTGGCCGACATCTGCGCGGCTCTCGACGGGCTGCCGCTGGCGATCGAGCTCGCGGCGGCCCGTCTGCGCACCCTCACCCCGGACGAGGTCGCGGACCGCCTCGACGACCGGTTCCGGCTGCTGTCCCGCGGCGACCGCTCCAAGGCACTTCGGCACCGAACACTGCGGGCCGTCGTGGAGTGGAGCTGGGACCTGCTCGACGACGAGGAGCGGGAGCTCGCGTCCCGGCTGACGGTCTTCCGGGGCGGCGCCGGTCTGGAGGCGGTCGAGGCGGTGTGCGCGACCCCGTATCCGGAGGATCTGCTGGCCTCTCTGGTGGAGAAGTCGTTCCTGGAGGTGTCCGAGGGCCGCTACCGGATGCTGGAGACGATCCGCGCGTTCGCCGCCGAGCAGCGCTCCCGGGAGCGGACCTTGAGGGACGCCCACGCCGCGTACTTCCTGGAGCTGGCCGAGCGCGCCGAACCGGCTCTGCGCGGTGGCGGCCAGCTCCCCTGGCTGGCCCGTCTGGACGCCGAGCGGGACAACCTGGACGCTGCCCTGCGCCATCTCGTCGCCACGGCCCCCGAGGAAGCCCTGCGCCTGATGGCGGCCCTGTCCTGGTTCCGGCGGCTGCGCGCCCCGCACGGCGAGCAGGTGTCTCTGGCCCGCGCCCTGCTGACGGCGGTCGGCGACACCCCACCCCCGGACCTGGCCGAGGAGTACGCCCTGTGCCTGATGAACACCGTCACAGGGCGCGGCGACGACCCTGACGAACCCGACCGCATCGCGCGCGTGTCCGCCCTCATGAACACCCTGGACGAGCCGCTGCGGCTGCCGTTCACCACGGTCCTGTGGTCCCTGACGACCGGCCCGCTGTACGCGGTGGACGACGACCTGCTCACCGTGCAGATCGGAGACGAGCCGTGGAGCCGCGCGCTGCTGGATCTCGGCCACGCCTACCGGGCCCAGTTCACCGGCGATCCCACAGCCTCCGAGGCGTACTTCGCACGCTCCCTGGCCGGCTTCCGTACGACCGGTGACCGCTGGGGCATGGCCAACTGCCTCGATCCGCTGGGCGGTTTCGCGGGGCGGCGCGGCGAGTACGCCCGCGCCCTCGAACTGTTCGACGAGGGCCTGGAGTACGTCCAGGAACTGGACGCACCCGAGGAGACCTCCGACCTGCTGTGCTCCCGGGCCACCGTGCTGCTGTACCGCGGTGACACCGAGGACGCGGTGACGCACTTCAGGCGTGCCGCCGACCTGGCCCGCGCGGCGGGTGCCCCGGACAAGGTGGCGGCCGCCCGGCGCGGTCTGGGCGACTCGGCCCGGCTCTCCGGGAACGAGAACCACGCGCGCGTGCACTACGAGAGCGCCCTGGAAGCCTGTGCCGCGAACTGGTTCAGCGTCGGCGAGACCGTCCTGATCCTCATAGGCCTCGGCCGCACGGCCGCCGCCGAGGGCGACCTCGACCAGGCCCGCGACTGGTTCGAGCAGGCCCGCACGCACGCCCTGGACGCCCCCGACGTCCTCGCCCTGGCAGCCATCGCCGAGGCCCTGGCCTCCGTCGCGCCGCGCCCCGAGAGGGCGGCCGAACTCCTGGGCGCCGCCGAGGGCCTGCGGGGCGGGTCGGCCGAGGGTGACCCCGATGTCGTACGGACCAAGAAGGACGTACGGCGAAAGATGTCCCCGGAGGCCTATGACAAGGCCTTCGGGCAGGGCCGCGCCCTGCGGTCGGCGGCGGTCAGCGAACGGTAGGAGCACGGTCAGCGGCTCCGCCGAGGCTGCCGTGCATGACGAACAAGAAGCACGACCTCAGCCACCTCACCGTCCTGATCTCCGGCGCCAGCGTCGCCGGCCCGGCGCTCGCGCTGAACCTCGTTCGGTACGGCGCCCGGGTCACCGTCGTCGAGAAGGCGCCGGAGCTGCGCCGCGGCGGCTTCGCCGTCGACTTCCGGGGGCACGTCCACCGCAGGGTGCTCCAGGAGATGGGCATCTGGGACGAGATCCACGCCCGCCAGACCCACATGGGACGGCAGGTGGTCGTCGACGCGCACGGCACCCCCAAGGTGGACCTGCCGTCGGACATGATGAGCGGGGACGTGGAGATCTTCCGCGGTGAGCTCGCGCACCTCATGTACGAGCGCACCAGGGACCGCGTCGAGTACCTGTTCGGCGACTCCATCGCCACGCTCACCGACACCCCTGACGGTGTCGACGTCACCTTCGACACCCACGAGCCCCGCCGCTTCGACCTGGTGATCGGGGCGGACGGCCTGCACTCCCACACCCGCTCCCTCGTCTTCGGCGACGAGTCCCGCCATCTGCGCTTCCTCGACCACTACGTGGCCGGCTTCGAGGTCCCCAACGACCTGGGCCTGGACCGCACCGGGCGGGTCTACAGCGAGCCCGGCCGCGCGATCGCCCTCGGCAACTACGACGGCGACCCGGACCGCGCGGGCGCGCTGCTGGTCTTCCGGTCCGAGCCGCTGTCGTACGACCGCCGGGACCTCGCCGCGCAGAAGCGGATCCTCGCCGAGAAGTTCGCGGGGACGGGCTGGGCGGGGCCGAGCGTCCTGAAGGCACTGGAGGCGGCCGACGACCTGTACTTCGACGCGATCGCGCAGATCCACGTCGACCGGCTCACCCAGGGGCGCGTGGCGCTGCTCGGGGACGCGGGGTACGGGGCCACGATGGGCGGGATGGGGACCGGGGTGGCGATCGTCGGCGCGTATGTCCTCGCCGGTGAACTCGCCCTGGCGGGTGGGGACCACCGTACGGCGTTCGCGGCCTACGAGGCGCGGATCGCGGACTTCGCGAAGGGCTGCCAGAAGACCTCGGGCAACGCGGGCCCGTTCTTCGCGCCGGCCACCGAGCGGCGGATCCGCAGCCGGGACCGGATGTACCGGCTGCTCGCCTCCCGTCCGCTGGCCGCCTTCTTCAAGCGGCTCACCGAGAAGTCGGCGACGAACATCAAGCTCCCCGAGTACCCCGTGTGAGTGCCCAGCCATGGTCCACGGGCCCGATCCCGTCACCGAGCGCGAACCCGGCGGCGATCGCCCCGGTGACGTACTCCTTGGCCGCCGTCACCGCCTCCGGCACGGACTGCCCCTTCGCCAGCTGCGACGCGATCGCGGAGGCGAGGGTGCAGCCCGTGCCGTGCGTGTGCCGGTTGTCGTAGCGGGATGCGCGGAGCCAGTACTCCTCGGATCCGTCGGTGAGCAGGTCCACGGCCTCGCCCGGGAGATGGCCGCCCTTGATGAGCACCCACTTCGGTCCGTACGACAGGACGGCCGCGGCGGCCTCGCGCAGCTGATCCTCCGACTCCACCTGGACGCCTGCGAGTTGGGCGACCTCGTCGAGGTTCGGGGTGGCGACGGTGGCGACCGGGAGCAGCTTCGTGCGGACGGACTCCAGGGCGGACGAGGCCAGCAGCGGGTCCCCGTGCTTGGAGACGCCGACCGGGTCGACCACGGCCGGGGCGTCCGTGGCTCCGAGCAACTCGGCCACCGCCTCGACGAGTTCGGCCGAGGCGAGCATCCCGGTCTTCACGGCCTGGACGCCGATGTCGTCCACGACACTGCGGTACTGGGCCCGCACCGCCTCGACGGGCAGCTCCCAGGCACCCTGTACGCCGAGGGAGTTCTGGGCGGTGACGGCCGTGACGACACTCATGCCGTGCACGCCGAGCGCGAGCATGGTCTTCAGGTCGGCCTGGATCCCGGCGCCTCCGCCGGAGTCGGAGCCGGCCACCGTGAGCACCAGGGGCTTCACGACTCGATGTCCCCGCCGAAGTGGTCCCAGCCGCCCTTGCTCGTCCAGGGCGCCCCGTCGACCGTCACCTGGGGCAGGGCCGAGGGGTTGAGGACCTCGCCGATCACCTTCCAGCGGGCCGGCAGCTTCACGTCCGGCGAGAAGGTCGCCACGATCGCGTGGTCCTCTCCCCCGCTCAGCACCCACTGCATGGGGTCGACACCGACGGCCTGCCCGATGTCGTTCATCTGGGTGGGGATGTCGATCGCGCCGGAACGGATGTCGATGCGGACCTTGCTGGCCTCGGCGATGTGTCCGAGGTCGGCGATCAGCCCATCGCTCACGTCGCACATCGCGGTCGCGCCGAGCGCCGCGGCGGCCGGGCCCGCGTGGTACGGCGGCTCGGGGCGCCGGTGCGCCTCCACGAACGCGCGCGGCGAGCGGAAGCCGCGGGAGAGCACCGCGTACCCGGCCGCGGACCAGCCCAGCCAGCCGGTCACCGCGACGAGGTCGCCGGGCTGGGCGCCGGCCCGGGTCACCGGCTCCTGGCCCCGCAGATCGCCGAGGGCGGTGATGGAGACCATGATCGTGTCTCCCCGTACGACGTCCCCGCCGACCACCGACGCGCCGGCGACCTGGCACTCGTCGCGCAGGCCGTCCATGAGCTCCGAGGCCCAGGTGACGGGGAGTTCGGCGGGCACGACCAGGCCGAGCAGCAGGGCGGTCGGCACGGCACCCATGGCGGCGATGTCCGCGAGGTTCTGCGCGGCCGCCTTGCGGCCGACGTCGTAGGCCGTGGACCAGTCGCGGCGGAAGTGCCGGCCCTCCAGAAGGATGTCGGTGCTCGCCACGACCCTGCGGTCGGGTGCGGCGACCACCGCGGCGTCGTCGCCGGGACCCACCCGGACCGCCGGGGTGGTGGTGAGACGGGAGGTGAGCTCCCTGATGAGCCCGAACTCACCGAGCTCACCAACAGTGCCCTTCATTGCCCTTACGCCCCTTCTGTGCCGTGCCGTGCCCGGTCGCGCGTCATCAGTGTCCTCGATACGGTCGAGGGGACCGTGAACTTCTGTCGTGTCCGCACCCCGGCGCGGGCGTCCACGCCGCCGCGGGTCTCCCCGCGACGAGCGGCGACGCGATACCGTGGCGTTCCTTTTCCCCACATGATCCTCGTGGCCGCCCTGGAGGTTCCGTGGTACAGGCGTACATCCTGATCCAGACGGATGTCGGCAAAGCGTCGACCGTCGCCGAGACGATCAGCAAGATTCCTGGAGTCATCCAGGCCGAGGACGTGACAGGACCGTATGACGTGATCGTCCGTGCACAAGCCGACACCGTGGACGATCTGGGCCGCTTGGTGGTCGCCAAGGTCCAGCAGGTGGATGGCATCACCCGTACCCTGACCTGCCCGGTCGTCCATCTGTAGCCCCCGTCTAACCTTGGCCGGTGAACTTCTTCCGTCACCGGCCTCTTGGTCTGCCCGCGCTCGCCCTGCTGATCACGGTCGCGGGCTGCTCCTCCGCAGACGACAGCGCGTCGGCGGTGGTTCCCTCGCCGGGGGCGGGCGTCACGAAGCTCTGCCGAGAACTGGACCGGGTACTGCCGTCCAAGGTCGACGACCAGGACCGTCGGGATCCCGAGCCCGCGTCCGCGCTGACCGCGGGCTGGGGTGACCCGGCGATCATACTGCGGTGCGGTGTCGAGCGGCCCTCGAAGATGGACGACCCGGAGGCCGACGGGGTCGATGCGAACGGGGTCGGCTGGCTGCTGGAGGAGCAGGACGACGGGTCGTTCCGGTTCACCACGACCCTGCGGAAGGCGTATGTCGAGGTCACGATCCCCAAGGACCGCGCCGGCGACGGCATGGCACCCCTGGTGGATCTGGCATCCGCCGTGAAGAAGGCGATCCCCGAGGGGATCGCCGACTAGCTGCCGACCGGCTAGCGAAGCCCCGTCGACCTGCGCAGTGCCGCCTCGATCAGCCTGTCCACCAGCTCCGGGTAACTGATCCCGCTCTTCTCCCACATCTGCGGGTACATCGAGATCGGCGTGAAGCCCGGAAGCGTGTTGATCTCGTTGATCACGAACTCGCCGTCCTCGGTGAGGAAGAAGTCCGCGCGGACCAGGCCCTCGCAGGAGGCCGCGTCGAAGGCGTCGACCGCGAGCTTCTGGACCTCGGCCGTCTCCTCGGGCGTGAGCGGCGCGGGCACGATCCCCGGGGTCGAGTCGATGTACTTCGCCTCGAAGTCGTAGTAGGCGTGCTCCTGCGGCGGGGGGATCTCGGCCGGCACCGACGCGCGCGGTCCGTCCTCGAACTCCAGGACACCGCACTCGATCTCGCGGCCCCGCAGCGCCGCCTCCACGAGGATCTTCGGGTCGTGGCTCTGCGCCTCGGCGATCGCCTCGTCCAGGCCGGACAGGTCGTCGACCTTGGTGATGCCGATCGACGAACCCGCGCGCGCGGGCTTCACGAACAGCGGCCAGCCGTGCTGGCCCGCGAAGTCGACGATCTTCTTGCGGGCCGCGGACTCGTCCCGCTGCCACTCGCGCGGCCTGATCACCACGTACGGACCGACCTTGAGCCCGAAGGAGGTGAACACCCGCTTCATGTACTCCTTGTCCTGGCCGACGGCCGAGGCGAGCACCCCCGCGCCGACGTACGGGACGCCGGAGAGCTCCAGGAGGCCCTGCAGGGTGCCGTCCTCGCCGTAGGGGCCGTGCAGGACGGGGAAGACGACGTCGACCTCGCCGAGCGCCTTGGGCACCGATCCCGGCTCGCTGTAGACGACTTCACGGTTCGCGGGGTCGACGGGGAGCACCACGCCGCCCTCGCTCGACTCGGCGAGTTCCTCGACACTCGGCGTACGGCGCTCGGTGATCGCCATGCGTTCCGGTTCGTCGGCGGTGAGCGCCCAACGGCCGTCCCGGGTGATGCCGATCGGCAGGACGTCGTACTTGGTCCGGTCGATGGCCCGCAGTACGGCGCCGGCGGTGACCACGGAGATCCCGTGTTCGGAGCTGCGCCCGCCGAACACGACGGCCACGCGCGGCTTGCGAGGCGGCTGCTGAGGGCTCTGGGGGAGGTTCTCGGTGCTCATATCGCGTTGAGAGTACCCGTTGGTAGTGCCCGGATACAGCGTGCGCCCCCGCGGCGAACGAGGCAAAAAACGAGGTCGTAGCTCAGCGTCGCTCGGGTTTCGCGCTGCGCGACATCAGCTCCTTGACGGCGACCACCGGGGCCTTGCCCTCGTGCACGATGCCGACGACGGTCTCGGTGATCGGCATGTCGACGCCGTGCCTGCGGGCCAGATCCAGCACGGACTCGCAGGACTTGACGCCCTCCGCGGTCTGCTTGGTGACCGCGATGGTCTCCTGCAGGGTCATGCCCTTGCCGAGGTTGGTGCCGAAGGTGTGGTTGCGCGACAGCGGTGAGGAGCAGGTCGCCACCAGGTCGCCGAGACCGGCGAGTCCGGAGAACGTCAGCGGGTCGGCGCCCATGGCGAGTCCGAGCCGGGTGGTCTCCGCGAGACCGCGCGTGATGAGCGAGCCCTTGGCGTTGTCACCGAGGCCCATGCCGTCCGCGATGCCGACGGCGAGGCCGATGACGTTCTTCACGGCGCCGCCGAGTTCGCAGCCCACCACGTCGGTGTTGGTGTACGGGCGGAAGTACGGCGTGTGGCAGGAGGACTGGAGCCGCCGGGCGACCGCCTCGTCGGTGCAGGCGACCACGGCGGCGGCCGGCATCCGGGCGGCGATCTCCCGCGCGAGGTTGGGTCCAGTGACCACGGCGATGCGGTCGGCGCCGACCTTCGCGACGTCCTCGATCACCTCGCTCATCCGCATGGCGGAGCCGAGTTCGACGCCCTTCATGAGGGAGACGAGGACGGTGTCGGGCGCGAGCAGGGGGGTCCACTCGGCGAGGTTGGCGCGCAGGGTCTGCGAGGGGATCGCGAGGACGGTCAACTCCGCGTCGCGCGCGGCCTCCGCGGCGTCCGAGGTCGCCCGGAGGTTCTCCGGGAGTTCGACGCCGGGAAGGTAGTCCGGGTTCGTCCGCGTGGAGTTGACGGCTTCCGCGAGTTCGGGACGCCGCGCCCACAGGGTGACCTCGCACCCCGCGTCGGCGAGCACCATGCCGAACGCGGTGCCCCATGAACCGGTACCGAAGACGGCCGCCTTGACGGGCTTGCTCACTTGCTCTTCTCCCCCTCGTGGCCGTTCTGTGCCTGGGTCCGGCGCCGCTGCTCGATCCGCTCGCGGCGCGGGTCGTACGCCGCCTCGGGTGCCTTCACGCCGCGGATCTGCTCCAGCTGGGCGGTGACAGCGGCCATGATGACCTCGGTGGCCTCCTTCAGGAGGTCCGGGGTCATCTCCTTGCCGTAGAACGGCGACAGGTCCACGGGCGGCCCCGCGAGGACGTGCGAGGTCTTGCGCGGAAGCACGTGGAGCTTCTTGGCGTACGGCGGCAGCAGTTCGTTGGCGCCCCACTGCGCGACGGGGATCACCGGGCACTTGGTCTGCAGGGCCACCCGCGCGGCACCGGTCTTGCCGACCATGGGCCACTGGTCGGGGTCCCGGGTGATGGTGCCCTCGGGGTAGAACGCGACGCATTCGCCGCGGTCCACGGCGTCGATGGCGGCCCGGAAGGCGCTGAGCGCGTCCGTGGTCTCGCGGTAGACGGGAATCTGCCCCGTGCCGCGCATCATGGCGCCGATGAATCCCTTGTTGAAAAGACCGCTCTTCGCGAGGAATCGCGGAACGCGTCCGGTGTTGTACTGGAAGTGCGCGTACGCGAAGGGATCGATGTGCGAATTATGGTTGACCGCGGTGATAAATCCGCCGTCGGCCGGAATATGCTCCATTCCGCGCCAGTCCCGCTTGATCAGAACCACGAGCGGCGGTTTGGCGATCACCGCTGCCAGGCGGTACCAGAAGCCGATTCTGCGGCGGGGCACGCGGACACCTTCCTCTAGGGCCTGGGGGGCCGCACAAGTGTCGCCCCAGGCCGCCGGTCTGTCGAGAACACCGTACGCCCCGCCACCGACACCGCCAGATGGGCCGCGTGACGACTGAGTGACAATGGCCGCCACGAGAGAAGGACGGAACACGCGTGCAGTGGACGTTGGTCATCCCGCTCAAGCCCTTGGCGCGGGCCAAGAGCAGGCTCTCGGACACCGCCGACGACGGGGTGCGCCCGGGTCTGGCCCTCGCCTTCGCCCAGGACACCGTGGCGGCCGCGCTGGCCTGCCCCGCGGTCGGCGATGTGGCGGTCGTCACGGATGACGCCCTGGCGGGCCGCGAACTGGCGGCCCTCGGCGCCCGGATCGTCCCCGACGAGCCGCGGGGCGGCCTGAACGCGGCCCTGGCGCACGCGGCGGCCGTCGTACGGTCCACGCGTCCCGACAGCGCCCTCGCGGCCCTGAACGCCGATCTTCCGGCGCTGCGGCCCCTGGAATTGGCCCGGGTCCTCGACGCAGCCGCGGAATTCCCGCGCGCTTTTCTCGCGGACGCCGCAGAAATCGGCACCACTCTGCTGGCGGCCCGACAAGACGCGGAATTGCGCCCGACCTTCGGTCCGGATTCCCGCGCACGACATCGCGCCTCGGGAGCGACGGAACTCCCCCTCACCGGGGTGGATTCCGTACGGCAGGACGTGGACACCGGCGAGGACCTGCGGGCCGCGCTCGCCCTGGGCGTGGGCCCCCGGACGGCCGCCGCCGCGGCGCGGTTGCTGATTCCCGGGCAGTAGGCTGCGGCCATGCAGGCGACCGCGTACACGTACGACCCCGAAAGCCGCAGCGGGCAGGTACTTCTCGACGACGGCACCCCCGTCCCCTTCGACACACCGGCGTTCGACGCGGGCGGTCTGAGGCTGCTGCGTCCCGGACAGCGCGTGCGCATCGAGATGGACGGGGACAAGGTCACCCTGGTGACCCTCCTGACCTTCTGAACCCCCTGTGCACACGCCGCGGGCCGGACTCCGATGCGGAGTCCGGCCCGGCGCGTGAGTGCCCTGTGCCCTTACCTCTTGCGGGCCGTGGCCTTCTTGGCGGTGGTGGTGCGAGCCGTCGACTTCCTGGCGGGGGCCTTCTTGGCGGTCGCCTTCTTCGCCGGGGCCTTCTTGGCCGTCGCCTTCTTGGCGGTGGTCTTCTTCGCGGCGGTGGTCTTGGCGGTCGCCGTGGTCTTGGCGGGCGCCTTCTTCGCCGTGGTCTTCTTCGCGGCGGCCGTCGTCTTCTTGGCCGTCGTCTTCCTCGCGGTGGTCTTCTTGGCGGCAGCGGTCTTGGCGGTGGCCTTCTTCGCGGCCGCCTTCTTGACCGTCGCCGAAGCCCCGCCGGTCAGGCTGCCCTTGGGCGCCTTCTTGACCGCGACGTCGTTCTTCGGGAGCTTCTTCGTGCCGCTCACCAGGTCCTTGAAGCCCTGGCCCGCGCGGAAGCGCGGAACGGAGGTCTTCTTGACCCGAACCCGCTCGCCCGTCTGGGGGTTACGGGCGTAACGGGCCGGCCGGTCGACCTTCTCGAACGAACCGAAGCCGGTGACCGAGACCCGGTCGCCCGCGACCGTAGCGCGGACGATGGCGTCCAGGACCGCGTCGACCGCGTCGGCGGCCTGCTGGCGGCCGCCGACCTTGTCGGCAATCGCTTCTACGAGCTGCGCCTTGTTCACGTCTTCCCCTTCGGAGACATTGCCAGAACGAAAGTGTTCAAGCTTTTTCGCACGTTAGGCAGATATATACCGCAAATCAAACACGAAACGGGCTTATCACCCTTGTGCCGCAACGAACTCGGCTGCTCTGGACGTGTTCAGCGTTCCTCTTCCGGGATTCGACCCGCGTCGAGGTCGGCCATGAACCCCTCCAGACGCCTTGTCGCTTCGACGACGTCGTGCTTGGCCGCGGCCGTAATGACCAGCAGCTTCCGGGTCAGCGCCATCCGTACGCCCTCCGGGACTTGCAGTGCGCGCACCCTTGCGTGCGCTTCCTTGAGTTGGTCCGCGACTGCCGCATAGAGCTCGAGTTGGCCGTCGTGTTCCATGCACAGATTGTGCCATCTGGGGCGAGTTGTCGCCTGCTAGGGGTGCAACTGCCGCCTCAAACGGCCTTCCGGGCACATCCGGAAGCCACGGCTACAAGGGACGCGTACCCCGACAACACCCGCCGTAACGTGGGAAGTTGAACGGGCGTGTCGCATCGCGCGGGGCCGAACGGGCGCAGACACGGCCGTACCCCCGATCGGGCTGATCGGGGGTACGGCGGGGGTGTTGAGGTGGCCGAAACTCGACCTGTTCAGTTGCTCCGAAGGAGGGTTCCGGGTGGTCCGCCCGCCCTCGGGGTCAGCTCTGCAGCGTCCGCGGCTTGTACGAGGGCCGCTTGGCCTCGTACGCGGCGATGTCGGCCTCGTTCTGGAGGGTGATGGAGATGTCGTCCAGGCCGTTCAGCAGCCGCCAGCGGGCGTTCTCGTCGAGTTCGAAGGCGGCGGTGATGCCCGCGGCACGCACCTCACGGGCCTCGAGGTCCACAGTGACCTCAGCAGTCGCGTCCTTCTCGGTGAGCTCCTGCAGCGCGTCCACGATCTTCTGCTCCACGATCACCGTGAGCAGGCCGTTCTTGAGCGAGTTGCCGCGGAAGATGTCGGCGAAGCGGGACGAGATCACGGCCTTGAAGCCGAAGTTCTGCAGCGCCCAGACGGCGTGCTCACGGGAGGACCCGGTACCGAAGTCGGGACCGGCGACCAGCACGGTCGCACCCTTGCGCTCGGGCTGGTTGAGGATGAACGACGGATCCTTGCGCCAGGCCTCGAACAGTCCGTCCTCGAACCCGTCCCGCGTCACCTTCTTGAGCCAGTGAGCAGGGATGATCTGGTCGGTGTCGACGTTGGAACGGCGCAGCGGGACGGCCCGGCCGGTGTGCGTGGTGAATGCTTCCATGACTCTCAGACTCCAGCGGCGACAGGGGCGTCGGACAGGTCGGCGGGCGAAGCCAGGTGGCCCAGCACGGCGGTCGCGGCCGCGACCTGCGGCGACACCAGGTGCGTACGACCGCCCTTGCCCTGCCGGCCCTCGAAGTTGCGGTTGGAGGTGGACGCGGAGCGCTCACCGGGGGCCAGCTGGTCCGGGTTCATGCCCAGACACATCGAGCAGCCCGCGTGCCGCCATTCGGCGCCGGCCTCCTTGAAGACGACGTCCAGGCCCTCGGAGACGGCCTGCAGACCCACGCGCGCGGAGCCGGGAACGACCAGCATCCGTACGCCGTCGGCGACTTTGCGGCCCTTGACGAGCTCGGCGGCGGCGCGCAGGTCCTCGATACGGCCGTTGGTGCACGAACCTACGAAGACGGTGTCCACCTTGATGGAGCGCAGCGGCTGCCCGGCCTCCAACCCCATGTATTCCAGGGCCTTTTCGGCGGCGAGGCGCTCCGAAGCGTCTTCGTACGAAGCAGGATCGGGGACGTCCGCCGAAAGCGGCGCGCCCTGGCCGGGGTTGGTGCCCCAGGTGACGAACGGCGCCAGCTCGTCGGCCTTGATGACGACCTCGGCGTCGAACTCGGCGTCCTCGTCCGTCTTCAGCGTCTTCCAGTACGCGACGGCCGCGTCCCAGTCCTCGCCCTTGGGCGCGTGCGGGCGGCCCTCGAGGTAGTCGAAGGTGGTCTGGTCGGGGGCGATCATGCCCGCGCGGGCGCCGGCCTCGATCGACATGTTGCAGATGGTCATGCGGGCTTCCATCGAGAGCTTCTCGATGGCGGAGCCGCGGTACTCCAGGACGTAGCCCTGGCCGCCGCCGGTGCCGATCCTGGCGATGATCGCCAGGATCAGGTCCTTGGCGGTGACGCCGTCGGGCAGTTCGCCGTCGACCGTGATGGCCATGGTCTTCGGGCGGACCAGCGGCAGCGTCTGGGTGGCCAGGACGTGCTCGACCTGGGAGGTGCCGATGCCGAACGCCAGGCCGCCGAAGGCACCGTGCGTGGAGGTGTGGGAGTCGCCGCAGACCACGGTCATGCCGGGCTGGGTCAGTCCGAGCTGCGGACCCACCACGTGCACGACGCCCTGCTCGACGTCGCCCAGCGGGTGCAGGCGCACACCGAAGTCGGCGCAGTTCTTGCGCAGCGTCTCCAGCTGGATCCGGGAGACCGGGTCCGCGATGGGCTTGTCGATGTCGAGGGTCGGGGTGTTGTGGTCCTCGGTGGCGATGGTCAGGTCGAGCCGGCGCACCTGGCGACCGCTCTTGCGCAGACCGTCGAAGGCCTGCGGGCTGGTCACCTCGTGCAGCAGGTGCAGATCGATGAAGAGGAGGTCGGGCTCGCCCTCGGCGCGCCGGACGACATGGTCGTCCCAGACCTTCTCCGCGAGTGTCCTACCCATCGCTTTCCCTCCGGCCGGCAAACGTCCACCGGCCCAACTAGAGATCTTGAGGAGACGGCGCCCGGCCCCAGTTCACGGGCGCCCGTCACCAGGCCCGTACGGTCACCGGGCCGCTGTGTCTACAAGGGTTGCGCGTCTCACGAAAAAAGGAACTTGCGTTTCACAGAGTGAGACGTGAGTATCGTTTCATGGACAACAGTAGCGGCGTCGGCGTTCTGGACAAGGCAGCCCTTGTCCTGAGCGCTCTGGAGTCCGGTCCGGCCACCCTCGCGGGCTTGGTCGCGGCGACCGGACTGGCACGACCCACGGCCCACCGGCTGGCCGTGGCTCTGGAACACCACCGCATGGTGGCACGCGACATGCAGGGCCGTTTCATTCTGGGCCCGCGCCTGGCCGAGCTGGCCGCGGCCGCCGGCGAGGACCGCCTCCTCGCGACGGCCGGCCCGGTGCTCACGCATCTGCGGGACATCACCGGCGAGAGCGCACAGCTCTACCGCCGCCAGGGCGACATGCGTATCTGCGTCGCCGCGGCGGAGCGCCTGTCGGGCCTCAGGGACACGGTCCCGGTCGGTTCGACGCTCACCATGAAGGCGGGTTCCTCGGCCCAGATCCTGATGGCCTGGGAGGAGCCGGAGCGCCTGCACCGCGGCCTCCAGGGCGCCCGCTTCACGGCCACGGCCCTGTCGGGCGTACGGCGCCGCGGCTGGGCCCAGTCCATCGGTGAGCGCGAGCCGGGTGTCGCGTCCGTGTCCGCGCCCGTACGCGGTCCCTCCAACCGCGTGGTGGCCGCCGTCTCGGTCTCCGGCCCCATCGAGCGCCTGACCCGCCACCCGGGTCGCATGCACGCCCAGGCGGTCATCGACGCCGCCGCCCGCCTCTCCGAGGCACTGCGCCGCACGGGCTGAGGAGAACCCCGTCGGAACGAGACCGGCCTCAACGCCGCGGCAGGTCTTGGACCGACGGGAAGATGCCTCACCCGGGGGCGCGGGGAACTGCGCGACCAGCCCCCACGGGCCCGCACCTGCTCCCCTCCGAAGCCCGTACGGCGCAGAGAATCTGCCACCACAGGCAGTCGCCCGTCCGACCCGCCGTCGTGGCTCGTCGCGCAGTTCCCCGCGCCCCTCAGGGAGTCACGCTCCCGGACTTGTAGGCGAACCGTTCCTTGGCAGACCGCCCCCTGCGCTCAACCGGCACCTGACCATGCGCCGCCGCCAGTCCGAACGCCGGCATGTCCGCGTAGATCGACTCGTAGGAGCCCTCCGGCACCACGTACGCCTCGTGCCACAGCCCCACGTGCCGGCGTGTCCTCCCCGCCTTCTCCTTGCGGTTGATGATCGCCCACGCCCTGTGGTGGAACATCTCAGGCGAGTGCGCGTAGGCGTACAGCTTCTCCTTCGACTCCCAGTACTGGACGACGTAGTACGTCCGCGGTGAGGCCGTCAGCAGTACATGCGAGAGCAGCCCCCGCTCGGGAGCCTTCTGCAGTTCCCGCAGCATCCGCGGCATGGCCAGGAGTACCGGGGCCCAGTGGTGCACGGCCCAGAAGTGGTTGATGCGCATTCCGATCAGCAGGACGACCACGTCCTTCTCCGCGGACGCGGTGGTGCGGCCTGCGGCGACCTTCTTCCCGACCATGGGACCCCCTCGTTGGCGAGCAGCACTATCCGACTGCGGCATGTTTGGATAGTGCCGGTATCCGAGAGGGGGTGCAAGAGATGCGCCTGGCCGAACTCAGCGAGCACAGCGGTGTGTCGACCGCGACGATCAAGTACTACCTGCGCGAAGGGCTGTTGCCGCCGGGCCGTCAGATCAACGCCACCACGGCCGACTACGACGAGGAGCACCTACGGCGGCTGCGGCTGGTGCGCGCGATGATCCAGGTGGGCCGGGTGCCGGTGGCGAAGGTGCGCGAGGTCCTCGGACACGTGGACGACGACTCCCTGGGTCGCTCGATCCGTCTCGGCGCGGCACTCTGGGCCCTGCCGCAGGTGCCCGAGCCGGACGAGGACGACGAGTACGTCCGGGCCGCGCACCAGGAGGTCATCGCACTCCTGGACCGGCTCGGCTGGGAGAACGCCAAGCAACTCACCACCATCTCCCCCGCATACCGCTCGCTGGTGGTGACGGTGGCCGCGTTCCGCCGGCTCGGCTATGCGTGGGGGGCCGAACAGCTCGCGCCGTACGCCGAGTTGATGCACCGGACAGCCGTCCTCGACCTGGACAACCTGGAGACGCACCCCTCGGAGGCGGAGCGGGTCGAGTTCGCGATCCTGGGCGCGATCATCAACGAGCCGCTGCTGCAGGCTCTGCACCGGCTGGCCCAGGAGGAGGAGTCGACGCGGCGGTACGGCTTCGAATGAGCTCCCGGACACGGCGAAGGCCCTCCACCGAAGTGAAGGGCCTTCCTCTACGTACCCCCGACCGGATTCGAACCGGCGCTACCGCCTTGAGAGGGCGGCGTGCTAGGCCGCTACACAACGGGGGCGTGGAGCCTGCGTTTCCGCAGGTCCGAGCTGGTCTACCTGGACTCGAACCAAGAATGACGGTACCAGAAACCGTAGTGTTGCCAATTACACCATAGACCAAGGTGATTTAGACTAAATCGTACCCCCGACCGGATTCGAACCGGCGCTACCGCCTTGAGAGGGCGGCGTGCTAGGCCGCTACACAACGGGGGCCCTAGCGATCCTGCATGAGAGTCAGCGGGTGCGACCCTGACTGACCCTCCGGGAAGGATCTGTACCCCCGACCGGATTCGAACCGGCGCTACTGCCTTGAGAGGGCAGCGTGCTAGGCCGCTACACAACGGGGGCTTCGCGGAATTGATCTCCGCCTTTGCAGATGAGCTCTGCGAGCTGGCCTACCTGGACTCGAACCAAGACTAACTGAACCAGAATCAGTCGTGCTGCCAATTACACCATAGGCCACTGGAACTCAAGCCCCTACGGGGATCTTGTTCTAGTTTGCTCCTCCGGATCCCGGCCTTTCGGCCCGCTCCCCGGCGGCGCAGGAAGAACATTACCTGAAGGTGGACGGGGCTCCAAAACGACTATCCGCGCCGAGGATCGCGGGGAGTTCGGCGAGCGAGGCGATGCGCCGCGGTCCGGCGGGGGTGGGGACATGGGCGTGCACACTGCCGTCGCGGTCGACCCAGACCGACAGCAGTCCGGCCTCGGCGGCACCCCGGCCGTCGATCTCCGGGTGGTCGCCTACGTACGCCACCTGGTGCGGGGCCAGCTCCAGGGCGTCGCAGGCCGCGAGGAAGGCTCCGGCCTCGGGCTTGGAGACGCCCAGTTCGGCGGCGCACAGGATGACCTCGAAGCGGTCGTGCACGCCGAGCACGCGCAGTTTGTGGTCCTGGACGCGGATGCTGGAGTTGGACAGCACGGCGTGTCGGTGACTGGCGGCGAGGGCGTCGAGGGCGGGCAGCACGTCGGGGAAGAGGGCCCAGGCGGTCTCGTAGTGCGCGATGTACCGCTGGAACCAGGCGTCCGCCTCCGTGTCGGTCAGCTCCTCGCCCAGGAACACCCGCACCCGGTCCCGCCGCTGACCCTGGAAGTCGACCTCCCCCGCCGAGAACCGCGCCCACTGGGTTTCCGTGATCGCCCGCCACCGCACGATGGCCTGCTCGACGCTCTCGTACGCCTCGAGCAGCCCCTCGGCCGTCAGATGCAGACGCATTCCGATGCGGTCGGCCCCCGTGTAGTCGAAGAGGGTGTCGTCCACGTCCCAGACCACGGCCCGAATGCTCATGATCCGACGGTAACCCGGCGTCCGGGGCCGCGTCCGGCGATTGGGGCCCCTCAGGACTCGGGCGAGCGACGCGGGGTGGACTGGCACACTGGGCTCATGACCGAGTACCGCGTCCAGTTCACCGTCGAGGCCCGGGCGACGTACGACGCCCTGCCCGGAGAGCGTCGAGCCCAGTTGGACAAGGCCGTGCGGATACTGGCTCGGGACCCGTTCCGCAAGACATCGACCGCGCAGCTCGGGCCCGATGAGCACCTGCGTAAGGCCTATGTGGCGCCCGGCGTGATGCTGGAGTACATGGTGGCCGGCGCGATCATGGTCGTCGTGGTGCTGGAGATCTTCGACGAGAGCGCCTACCTGATCGACGAGAGCGACGCGGTCTGAGAGCGGCCGAGGGGCGGCAGCCGGAGTCCCGGTTGCCGCCCCTCACGCGTGCGTGCGTTACGACGTCAGCTTCTCCAGCGCCGCGTCGATGCGGGCCAGCGTCGTCTCCTTGCCCAGGATCTCCAGGGACTCGAAGAGGGGCAGGCCGACCGTGCGGCCGGTGACGGCCACGCGGACCGGGGCCTGGGCCTTGCCGAGCTTGAGTCCGTGGGTCTCGCCGGCGGCCAGTACGGCCTCCTTGAGGGACTCCGGCGAGGTCCAGTCCGCGGACTCGAGCTTCTCGCGGGCCGTGCGCAGCAGGGCGTCCGAGCCCTCCTTCATCGCCTTGGTCCAGGAGGGCTCGTCGAAGACCGGCTCCGGCAGGAACAGGAAGTCGACGTTGTCGGTGATCTCGGAGAGGACCTTGAGACGGGTCTGGGCGTGCGGGGCGATCGCCTGCCACTTCGTCTCGTCGAAGTCCTCCGGGGACCACGGGGCGAAGGGAGCCTTCAGCCACGGGGCGCAGCGCTCCGTGAAGTCCTTCACGTCCAGGAGACGGATGTGGTCGGCGTTGATCGCCTCGCACTTCTTCAGGTCGAAGCGCGCCGGGTTGGGGTTCACGTCCGCGATGTCGAAGGCCGCGATCAGCTCGTCGGTGGTGAAGATGTCCTTGTCCGCCGAGAGCGACCAGCCCAGCAGGGACAGGTAGTTGAGCAGGCCCTCGGGCAGGAAGCCGCGCTCCCGGTACAGGTTGAGCGAGGCCTGCGGGTCACGCTTGGAGAGCTTCTTGTTGCCCTCGCCCATCACGTACGGCAGGTGCCCGAAGGCGGGCACGGACTTCGCCACGCCGAGTTCGATCAGCGCCTTGTACAGGGCGATCTGGCGTGGGGTGGAGGACAGCAGGTCCTCGCCGCGCAGGACGTGCGTGATCTCCATCAGCGCGTCGTCGACCGGGTTCACGAGCGTGTACAGGGGCGCCCCGTTGGCTCGTACGATCCCGTAGTCCGGCACGTTCTCCGCAGTGAACGTCAGCTCGCCCCGGACCAGGTCCGTGAAGGTGATCGTCTCGTCGGGCATACGGAAGCGGACGATGGGCGTACGGCCCTCGGCGACGTACGTGGCGACCTGCTCGTCGGTCAGGTCGCGGCAGTGGCCGTCGTAGCCGGACGGCTTGCCGGCGGCGCGGGCGGCCTCGCGACGGGTGTCCAGCTCCTGCTGGGAGCAGTAGCAGTGGTACGCGTGACCGGCGTCCAGGAGCTTGGCGGCGACGTCCTTGTAGAGGTCCATCCGCTGCGACTGCCGGTACGGCGCGTGCGGGCCGCCGACCTCGGGGCCCTCGTCCCAGTCGAAGCCCAGCCAGCGCATCGAGTCGAGCAGCTGGTTGTACGACTCCTCGGAGTCGCGGGCCGCGTCGGTGTCCTCGATGCGGAAGACGAGCGTGCCCTGGTGGTGCCGGGCGAACGCCCAGTTGAACAGGGCGGTGCGGACCAGACCCACGTGGGGGTTACCGGTGGGCGAGGGGCAGAAACGTACGCGGACGGGTGCGCTAGCCACGCTTGACAACCTTGTTGGTGAGAGTGCCGATGCCTTCGATGGTGACGGCGACCTCGTCGCCGACGGTGAGCGGCCCGACGCCTGCCGGGGTGCCCGTGAGGATCACGTCGCCGGGGAGCAGCGTCATGGCCTCGGAGATGTTGACGATCAGATCCTCGATCGGGTGGATCATCTCGCTGGTACGGCCGAGCTGGCGTTGTTCGCCGTTGACGGTGAGCTGGATCGTCAGGTCGGAGGCCGTCTCCAGGTCCAGGTCCGTCTCCACCCAGGGGCCGAGCGGGCAGGAGGTGTCGAAGCCCTTGGCCCGCGCCCACTGCTTCTCGCGCTTCTGGACGTCCCGGGCGGTGATGTCGTTCGCGCAGGTGTAGCCGAAGATCACGTCCTTGACGCGCTCGCGCGGCACCTCGCGGCACATACGGCCGATGACGACGGCGAGTTCGGCCTCGTGGTGGACGTCCGCCGAGAAGGAGGGGTACTGGATCTCGTCGCCGGGGCCGATCACCGAGGTGGAGGGCTTGAAGAAGGCGAAGGGGACGTCCGGGACCTCGTTGCCGAGTTCCTTCGCGTGGTCGGCGTAGTTACGGCCGTACGCCACGACCTTGTTGGGGAGCACCGGGGGCAGCAGCCGGACCTTGCTGAGCGGGACCTTCGTACCGGAGAGCTCGAAGTCCGCGAACGGGATGCCCTTGATGATGTCGAGGACGAGCTCGTCCGGCCTGTCGCCCTCGACCGCGCCGAAGGCGACGTTCCCGTCGATGGAGAATCTGGCGATGCGCACGGGATCTGGGCGCCCCTCTACTCGGCCGGCTGGAGTCTGACGCTCCAGGCTAACGCGGGGAGGGGTGCCCCGAGGCTCTGGGACAGGCCCGTGCCTCGCGTGATACGCCCGGGCCACCTGCCCGCAGGGCGGTGATCCGGGCGCGCTACGGTTACTTGGCGGCGGAGACCGGGATCTCCATCAGGACCGTCCGCCGGGGGTTGGCGGTCTGGGCCGGGAGGGCGAGCGAGTGCTCCGGCTGCTCCGGGATCTGCAGTGCGTCGGCGTCCTCGAGGTGCGCCAGCGTCGTGCGCCGCGGGTTGGCAATGTTCCGGAACATCATCGTCGTCTTCACGGTTGTACTCGACCTCGACAGTGGTGGTTTGGACAGATGGAGCCTTCTTGTAAAGCGCCAGGCTAAACATGCCATTCCCCTCCGAAGCCGCGAAGACCTCATGATCGCTGTGTGAGTTTGCTCACTGACCTGTGGGCAAACCGGACAATCCACAGTCTTAACCCACCCCTACGAAACGGACATTGACTCCCTGAAGCCATCATTCCGCTCCTGATCATGGCGACTGGGACACCTACCCCCGCAGGGTGACTCGCGGACTTATGCCCGTTATCGACGGGAACGCTTCCCACACCGCGTGACGCTGCCCTCACGCGGTGTCACGTAGGTCACGGTCTGACCCTCGGACCTTGTTGGAGATCCGGCACTGTGCTGGAATTCCACGGACCGCCGCGGGATCGAACCGGCGCACAGGGGGCGCAGAGAAGCGCCGAGCGGCGGTGAGAAGGGGGAGCAGCGCCGGTCACTCAGATCACCCGGGGTGCGTATTCAGGGCGCTCCCCACAACGCCGACACCGTGCTCCGCCGTCCTGCGGAGGAGCGCCTGGTCCAGAGGTTGCGACGCTAGTGCAGGGACGTTTCAAGAGGGATGGCAGCGCTTCGGCCGAGCCGGAGCAGCACGGCGGGACTGGCCCCAATGTCGGCAGTTCCTCCCCCCAGCACGCCCAGAACCCGGGCCCGGCCGTCGACGGCGGTTCCGGCCCCGGGCGCCTCGGCACGTCGGCGTCCTCGGGCCCGGCGGCCCCGGCCAAGCCGACGGCGAAGCCCGCGAAGGGCCCGAACGGCCCGGGATCGCGCGTAGCCCTGCGCAACTGGCGCATCTCCACGCGCCTGGTGTCGCTGCTCGCGCTCCCCGTGGTGGCGGCCACCTCGCTGGGCGCGCTGCGCATCAACGACTCCATGGACGACATCCAGCAGCTCGACAACATGAAGCTGCTGACGGAGATGACGAAGCAGGCCACCGAGCTGGCCGCGGCCCTCCAGGACGAGCGCGACCAGTCGGCCGGTCCGCTGGCGCACGACTCCACGGCCAGCAACATCACGGTCAAGGGCTACCGGGACAAGACGGACCGGGCCGCGACCAACTTCATCAACGCCGCCGAGGACATCGACACCGCCGGCAAGGACGGCAACCTCCAGGGCGTCCGCGACAGCCTCGTCGGCCTCGTCCGCGACCTGGACACGCTGAGCAAGATCCGCAGCGACGCCTACGAGACCAAGGGCAACGCGACGCAGACGGTGGAGTCCTATCACCGCCTGATCACGCACCTGCTCGACCTCTCGCAGGACATGGCCCAGGCGACCAGCAACCCGGAGATGATCCAGAGCACGCGTGCCCTGGCGGCCTTCTCCTCCGCCAAGGAGTACGCGTCCAGCCAGCGCGCGATCCTCGCGGCGGCGCTGCCCGCCAACAAGAGCACACTGGGCAGCCTCTCCGAGACCGACCGGCTGTACGGCCAGGGTGCGCTCGACAGTGAGGCGTCCGACCTCAACACCTTCCGGAGCATCTACGGCGACAACAACGCCGAGGAGCTCCTGCAGCCCATCGAGGACGGCAACTCGAACATCGAGGCCGCCGACCAGTACGCCGGCCGTGCCTTCGGCCGCCAGGGGGGCCTCGCCGACCTGGACAAGCGCTCCTACAAGGACTGGGTCGACGACAGCTCGACCAAGATCCAGGAGATGGGCCGCATCGAGCACACGCTGCTCGAGGACATGGAGCAGAAGGCCCGCGAGCTGCGCAGCGCCACCGAGCGCGACGCGATCATCGCCGGTGCGCTGATCCTGCTCGTGCTCGGCGTCTCGCTGGTCGGCGCCTTCGTCGTGGCCCGGTCCATGATCCGCTCGCTGCGCCGACTCCAGGAGACCGCCACCAAGGTCGCCCAGGACCGGCTGCCCGAGCTGGTCAAGCAGCTCTCCGAGTCCGACCCGCAGGACGTCGACACGTCCGTGGAGTCGGTCGGTGTGCACTCCCGGGACGAGATCGGCCGGGTGGCCGCGGCCTTCGACGACGTGCACCGCGAGGCGGTCCGCCTCGCCGCCGAGCAGGCCCTGCTGCGGGGCAACGTCAACGCGATGTTCACCAACCTCTCGCGCCGCTCCCAGGGCCTCATCCAGCGTCAGCTCTCGCTCATCTCCGAACTGGAGTCCCGCGAGGCCGACCCGGACCAGCTGTCCTCGCTCTTCAAGCTCGACCACCTCGCGACCCGCATGCGCCGTAACGGTGAGAACCTCCTCGTCCTCGCGGGCGAGGAGCCCGGCCGCCGCTGGACCCGTCCGGTCCCGCTGGTCGACGTGCTCCGTGCCGCCGCGTCCGAGGTGGAGCAGTACGAGCGCATCGAGCTGGCCTCCGTGCCGACCACCGAAGTGGCCGGCCGCGTGGTCAACGACCTCGTGCACCTGCTCGCCGAGCTGCTGGAGAACGCGACCTCGTTCTCCTCGCCGCAGACCAAGGTCAAGGTCACCGGTCACGCGCTGCCCGACGGCCGCGTGCTGATCGAGATCCACGACACCGGCATCGGCCTCTCCCCCGAGGACCTCGCCGCGATCAACGAGCGGCTCGCCTCGCCGCCCACCGTGGACGTCTCCGTCTCCCGACGCATGGGCCTGTTCGTGGTCGGCCGGCTGTCGCAGCGGCACGGCATCCGCATCCAGCTGCGCCCGTCCGACTCCGGTGGTACGACCGCGCTGGTCATGCTGCCCGTGGATGTCGCCCAGGGCGGCAAGAAGCCGCAGCCCAAGCCCGGCCAGGGCGCGCCCGGTACCCCCGCGGCGGCTCAGGCCGCCGCCGGTGTGGCCGCGGCCCGTCGTGGCGGCGGCCAGGGCGGAGCCCTTGGCGGTGCGCCCGGTGCGGGCGGTGGCGCCCTCGGTGCCGGTGCCCCCTCGGGCGGGCGGCTCAGCTCCGGTCAGGGACCGCGGGCCGCGCTGCCCGGCAGTGGCCAGGGCGGTCGTCCCGGTGCGCCGGGCGGACCGCGAGGACCGCAGGGTCCGGGTACGCCTCCGCAGGGCCGGCCCGCTCCCGCCGGTGCCGGGTTCGGCGGCCAGGCACCGGGTGCTCCGCAGGGCCTCCAGGCCGCGGGCACGGGCGGTCCGGGTCAGGACGCCTTCAACGGTCAGGACGCTTTCGGCGGCGGCCGGGGCACCGTTCCCCCGCAGTCGCAGGCCCCGAACGCCGGCCAGGCTCCCGAGTCCGGCGGCCGGCGCCGTCGGCCGCAGCTGCCGGGCCGCGGTGGTCCGCGGGCCGAGTTGCCGGGCAGCAACCAGCAGCCCCGCACGCCGAGCTGGAGCGACGAGAACGCGCAGCCGCCGGTGCCGCGCGCCTCGCTCGACGTCCCGCGCGGCCACGACGAGCAGGACCCGGCCGCCACCTCGCGGATGCCGCGGATCGACGACCACCGGGGTCCGGCGAGCACCTCCGAGTTCCCGCGGCCGGACTTCGACGCGCCGCAGAACACCGGCCAGTTCCCGGGGCCGGGTGCCGGCGGTCCGCAGGGCGACTTCCCCCGTCCGGGTGCGGTCGGCCCTCAGAACACGGGCCAGTTCGTCCGCACGGACGTCTTCGGTACTCCGCCCGGGCAGAACAGCGGTTCGCAGACCGGGCAGTTCGCGACTCCGCAGGCGTACGACAGCGGCTCGACGGGCCAGTTCGCGATGCCGGGCTATGACGGCAGTTCCACCGGGCAGCATTCCCTGCCGGGCCGTCAGGACCCCGCGTCCACGGGCCAGTTCGAGCGCCCCCAGGCCAACGGCGCCGACTTCGGCGCCCCGCGGCCGCCCATGCCGCCGCGTCCGCAGCAGCGGCCGGTCCGCCAGGAGCCGGAGGCGCTGCCGCCGGCGGGTCCCGGTGACGGCCGGACGCCGCTGTACGACACGCTCGAGACCAACTGGTTCCACGGCAGCCAGCAGCAGGGACAGGGGCAGCCGGCCAACGGCAACGGCTCCTCCCCGGCTCAGGCCCCGCGGCAGCAGCAGGCTCCCGCGGCCCCACAGAGTTCTGCCGGCGCTCCGCAACGGCCCGCGGCCTCCGCGGCCTGGCGCAGTTCGCCCAACGACGACCTCGTCCGGCAGGCGGAACGTGTCCGCCAGCCGGCCGCGGGCGGTGTCACCACCTCCGGTCTGCCGCGCCGGGTACCCAGGGCGAACCTCGTCCCGGGTACGGCTCAGCAGCAACAGCACCAAAGCGGTCCGGCTGTCTCGCGTGCGCCTGACGACGTGCGCGGTCGGCTGACCAATCTCCGTCGGGGTATCGCGCAAGGTCGTCAGGTCGGCGGTAACGGCCAGACGGGCAGCTTCCCGAACCCCACTCACCAGCAGGAGCGTTAGTTGAGCCCGATGAGCCAGGCGGCACAGAACCTCAACTGGTTGATCACCAACTTCGTGGACAACACCCCAGGGGTGTCCCACACCGTCGTCGTGTCCGCCGACGGCCTCCTTCTGGCGATGTCCGAGGGCTTCCCGCGCGACCGTGCCGATCAGCTGGCGGCCGTCGCTTCGGGGCTGACCTCGCTCACGGCGGGTGCCTCACGGATCTTCGAGGGCGGCAGCGTGGCCCAGACCGTCGTGGAGATGGAGCGGGGATTCCTCTTCCTCATGTCCGTCTCGGACGGTTCCTCGCTCGCGGTCCTCGCCCATCCGGAATGCGACATCGGCCTGGTCGGATACGAGATGGCCCTGCTGGTCGACCGCGCGGGCGCAGTGCTCACGCCCGACCTGCGAGCCGAGCTTCAAGGCAGTCTGCTCCACTGACCCGCCCGGATCCACCCGTCTCACCAAATCACCGTCCGGCCGCCACAGTCTCCCCCCACCGGCCTCTTCAGACGGCTTGCCCTACCGACTTGCTGTCCCGCCCGGAGGATTCATGACCCCGCCCACCGCCTCTCATGATCCGTACGCGGAGCCGTACGAGGATGAGGGCGACCAGCCGCTGGTACGTCCGTACGCGATGACCGGCGGCCGGACCCGGCCGCGCTACCAGCTCGCCATCGAGGCTCTGATCAGCACCACGGCCGACCCGGCGGCGCTGATGGGGCTCCTCCCCGAGCACCAGCGCATCTGCCACCTGTGCCGTGAGGTGAAGTCGGTCGCCGAGGTCTCGGCCCTGCTCGCCATGCCGCTCGGTGTGGCCAGGATCCTCGTCGCGGACCTCGCCGAGGCCGGACTGGTGGCCATCCACCAGCCGGGCGGCGACGAGAACAACGGCGGCGCTCCCGATGTGACGCTGCTCGAAAGGGTGCTCAGTGGACTTCGCAAGCTCTGACGCGGGGCGGGCCACCACCTCCGCGAAGATCGTGGTGGCGGGTGGCTTCGGCGTGGGCAAGACCACGTTCGTCGGCGCGGTCTCCGAGATCAACCCGCTGCGCACAGAGGCCGTCATGACGTCCGCGAGCGCGGGCATCGACGACCTCACCCACACCGGTGACAAGACGACCACCACGGTCGCCATGGACTTCGGCCGCATCACCCTGGACCAGGACCTGATCCTGTACCTCTTCGGTACGCCCGGACAGGACCGCTTCTGGTTCATGTGGGACGACCTGGTCCGCGGTGCCATCGGCGCGGTGGTGCTGGTCGACACCCGGCGGCTGGCCGACTGCTTCCCCGCGGTCGACTACTTCGAGAACAGCGGTCTGCCCTTCGTCGTGGCCCTCAACGGCTTCGACGGGCACCAGCCGTACGCTCCCGAGGAGGTGCGCGAGGCCCTGCAGATCGGGCCGGACGCACCGATCATCACGACGGACGCCCGGCACCGGTCGGACGCCAAGAGTGCCCTGATCACACTGGTCGAGCACGCCCTCATGGCGCGTCTGCGGTAACGCCCCGAAGGCGTGTCGATCTGCTCCCAAGTCAAAAGCGTCATACGGCAGTTGTCGTAGATGTCCCGGAGCCGGCTGTGGTCTTTGACACGGCCGGCCCCGGCGTTCATAACGTTTCGGCAGAGGAATCGGGTGGTACGGCCACGCGTGGTTGCCAGCCGGTCTCGCTGCGCTCACAACGGCCCCGTCTTTTGACGGGGCTCGTTCTTTATGACCGTTTTATCTGGGGCTTACATCACGCGGAATCCGCGCGTACCACTGTTTGGTGGTGCGGAGGCCGTCGTGCTGGAATGCGTGAACTGCCCAATAGTCAAAGACGTACTCATCAGTCGATGACACTGGGCTCTGAGAGACTGCGGCACAACGTAGGTGCCGACCCCTCCGAGAGGTTGTTGGTCGAGTGAGGCGAAGCAAGAACGGTCCCGAGCCGTCGGCCCGGGGCAACTTCACCCCGCCGCCGCGCGGAGCGGCGCCCGCCCCTGTGCCCGGTCCGGACTCGACGGCCGCGCCGTCGTCCAGCGGTGGCCGGTTCTCCCCGCGCAACTGGCGGGTGCCCACCCGGCTGAACGCGATCCTGCTCATACCCGTGATCGTCGGCCTCGTCATGGGCGGCTTCCAGGTCAAGAGCTCGATCGACACCTGGCGTGAGGCCGAGGACGCGGAGAACACCGCCCGTCTGGTGCGGGCCTCCCTCAGCTACGCCGACGCCCTCTACAACGAGCGCGACAGCACCGCCGCCCCGCTGCTGAGCGGCCAGGGCCAGGACAACGCCACGGTCGTCGCCGCCCGCAAGAAGACCGACGAGGCCGCGGACGCCTTCGACGAGGCCGCCCAGAACATGCCGCAGAAGGCGGGCCTGCAGCGCCGCCTCACGCTGTTCCGGGACGGCGAGGGAGGGCTCCAGACGCTGCGCGCGGGCGCCTACACCTCCTCCAAGCTCACCGGCGTGAAGACCGAAGAGGGCTACACCCAGATCGCGCACCCGCTGACGGAGTTCGCCAACGAGCTCGGCCTGGGCACCGGCAACATCACCAGCTACGGCCGTACCGTCTACGCCATCGAGCTCACCAAGGCGGCCCTGTCGCTGCAGCGCTCCATCGGCATGCACCTGCTGATCAAGCCCGGCCCCGGGCTGAGCAGCTTCGCCAGCCAGAAGGTCGCCCTCTCCTCGTACGCGTATCTGGAGGGCATCGCCGTCGAGGAGTACGTCGGCGGCGGCACCGAGGCCGACGCGGCGAAGCTCGACACCGCGAAGAAGCAGATCCAGGCCGAGGGCGCGGCGCTCGCGAAGGAGGCGGCGGCCAAGAACCCGAACTACGTCCCGCCGCCGTCCAACCCCGTGGACATGGTCTCCAGCCTCGCCCAGCTGCCGTCGATGGACGAGAGCGCCCGTGAGGCGCTCGGCAAGGACGGCATCACCGCCGAGAACTGGTGGGCGGTCAACACCCTCAAGTACAACGCGTACCGCCAGATCGAGACCGACCTGGCCGACACCGCGGTGAACGAGGCCGCGAGCATCGCCGACGACGCCAAGCGCGACGCGTTCATCGTGGGTGCCGCCGTCGTGGTCGCCCTGCTCCTCGCGTTCATCCTGGCCGGTGCGGTCGCCCGCCAGATGTCCCGCTCGATGCGCCAGCTGCGCAACGCCGCCTTCGGCATCGCCGAGCAGCGCCTGCCGATGCTGGTCGACCAGCTCTCGCGCACCGACCCCGGCCGCGTCGACACCCGGGTCGCCCCGATCCCGATCAACACCAAGGACGAGATCGGCGAGGTCGCCCGCGCCTTCGACCAGGTCCACCGCGAGGCCGTACGACTCGCCTCCGAGCAGGCCCTGCTGCGGGGCAACATCAACGCGATCTTCACCAACCTGTCCCGGCGCAACCAGTCGCTGATCGAGGGCCAGCTGACCCTGATCACCGACCTGGAGAACAACGAGGCAGACCCGGACCAGCTGGAGAACCTCTTCCGCCTGGACCACCTCGCGACCCGTATGCGCCGCAACGGCGAGAACCTCCTGGTCCTCGCCGGCGAGGAGCCCGGCCGCCGCTGGGACCAGCCGGTCCCGCTGGTCGACGTGCTGCGCGCCGCCTCCTCCGAGGTGGAGCAGTACGAGCGCATCGAGCTGTCCGGCGTCCCGGAGGCCGAGATCCACGGCCGCGCGGTCACCGACCTCGTGCACCTGCTCGCCGAGCTCCTGGAGAACGCCACGACGTTCTCCTCCCCGCAGACCAAGGTCCGCGTGACCGCGACCCGTCTCCCCGACGGCCGCGTCATGATCGAGATCCACGACAAGGGCATCGGCCTCACCGCCGAGGACTTCGCGGACATCAACCACAAGCTGGCCAACCCGCCGACCGTGGACGCCGCGATCTCCCAGCGCATGGGCCTGTTCGTGGTCGGCCGGCTGTCCGACCGGCACGGCATCCGCGTCCAGCTGCGCCCCTCGGGCGAGCAGGCCGGCACCACCTCGCTGGTCATGCTGCCGGACGCGATCACCCACGGCGGCGGCGGCGAGCACCAGCCGGACCGTGACGAGTTCACGGTCTCGCAGATCATCCCGGAGCAGAACTTCGGCGGCGAGAACTTCAACAACGGCCTGCCGATGCGTACGGCCGCGGAGCTCGGCTTCGACGACAGCCGCTACTCCGAGGTCCCGGACGACATACGCGAGCTGGACCCGGTCGGCCGCTCCCTGATGCGCGAGGAGCGCCGCGCGGCCCTGGAGTCCCAGAACGGCGGCGAGCCGCCCGCTCTCCAGGGTCCGAACCCGTCGTACACCGAAGCGTTCGACGCTCCCCAGAGCGCCCCGCAGACCGGTTACGACAACGGCCGGAGCGGCTTCCCGGAGCAGCAGCCCGCCGCGTACGACCAGCAGACGTCGTACGAGGAGGCGCAGCAGGCGCCGTACGAGGAGCAGCGGCAGACGGCGTACGAGGAGCCGAAGCGCCCGGCGTACGACGAGCCGTACTTCGCGCAGAACGGCGGCCTGCCGCAGAACGACACCTTCTCCCCCAACGGCGGCTACCCGGAGCCCTCCTATACGGAGCCGGTCCAGGAGGAGCCCGCGCCGGTGCACGCGGCCGCGCCGGAGACCTTCTCGGGATTCGAGGAGCGCCGCTACCAGGATGACTGGCCGCAGGCGGACGGTTACCAGAACGGCTACCCGGACCAGTACGCTCCGGAAGCGGAATCTGTGCAGGCCGCTGACGTGAGTGAGCGCGACCGCGTAGGCTTCGAACGTCCGGGGCCGGCCCCCGCCACCGTGGGTCACGAGATGACCGACGCCGGGCTCCCCCGCCGTGGCTCCACCGGAAGCGGCGCCAACAGCTCGAACGGCACGCGGCACGCGACCCAGGAGCCGTCGGCCTCCGCGCCGGAGAGCAACGGCGGCGGCGAATCCTGGCGCTCGGCCAACGACGCGCGGTGGCAGCAGGCCTCCCAGCTCCGGAAGCCCAAGGCGGGCGGGGTCACCTCCTCCGGTCTGCCGCGGCGGGTGCCCAAGGCCAACCTGGTCGAGGGAGCCGCCGAATCCACCCCCCAGGGGGGCCCATCGGTCTCCCGTGCTCCCGAGGACGTCCGGGGCAGGCTGAGCAATCTGCGTCGCGGTGTCCAGCGGGGCCGCAACGCCGGCAGTGAAACGAACGGTCAGGGCTTCGGTTCTGACAGCACCTACAACCAGGAGCGTTAGTGTGAGCCCGATGAGCCAGGCGGCGCAGAACCTGAACTGGTTGATCACCAACTTCGTGGACAACACCCCGGGGGTGTCCCACACCGTGGTGGTCTCCGCCGACGGACTCCTTCTGGCGATGTCCGAAGGCTTTCCGCGCGACCGGGCCGACCAGCTTGCGGCCGTCGCCTCCGGTCTGACCTCGCTGACCGCGGGTGCCTCGCGCATCTTCGAGGGCGGCGCCGTGAATCAGACGGTTGTGGAGATGGAGCGGGGATTCCTGTTCATCATGTCCGTATCCGACGGTTCCTCGCTCGCGGTCCTCGCGCACCCCGAGGCGGACATCGGCCTCATTGGGTACGAGATGGCCCTCCTGGTGGACCGAGCCGGTTCGGTCCTGACGCCCGATCTGCGTGCGGAGCTCCAGGGCAGCTTGCTCAACTGACAGACAGACGGTGCGTTTTGGCGTCCCGGGGCCGTAAGGTTTCGGGACGCGGCTCCACACAGCGTGATGGGTGCCCCGGCACAGTCGGAGGAGGAGAGAAAGTGGCAACACCCCCAGGTGGTTCATCTGGCAATTGGTCGTACGGCCCTGGCCAGGGTCAGAACGACGGTTCCCAGAACCCGAACCGCTACAACTTCCCCTCCGCACCCAGCCAGCGGCGTCAGCAGCCGTACGCGCCCCAGGGCCCGCAGGGTCCCGGGCCGTCGCCGTACGACCAGCCGCCCGCCCCGCGCATCCAGCCCGTGCAGCCGCAGCGACGCACCCCTGAGCCTTCACCCGCGGGAGGCGCCAGCAATCCCCTGGTGCGCCCGTACGCCATGACGGGCGGCCGTACCCGCCCGCGCTACCAGCTCGCCATCGAGGCGCTGGTGCACACCACCGCGCAGCCGCACCAGATGCAGGGCCATTTGCCCGAGCATCAGCGGATCTGCAACCTCTGCCGGGAGATCAAGTCGGTAGCCGAGATCTCGGCGTTGCTGACCATCCCCCTCGGCGTGGCCAGGATCCTCGTCGCCGACTTGGCGGAGGCGGGCCTGGTCGCCATCCATCAGCCCGGCGGCGACGAGAACGCCGGCGGCCAGCCAGACGTGACACTGCTCGAAAGGGTGCTCAGTGGACTTCGCAAGCTCTAGCGGCGGTCCTTCCCGCTCCACCACCTCGGCGAAGATCGTGGTGGCGGGTGGCTTCGGCGTGGGCAAGACCACGTTCGTCGGGGCCGTTTCGGAGATCAACCCGCTGCGCACAGAGGCCGTGATGACATCCGCGTCGGCGGGCATCGACGACCTCACCCACACCGGTGACAAGACGACCACCACGGTCGCCATGGACTTCGGCCGCATCACCCTGGACCAGGACCTGATCCTGTACCTCTTCGGTACGCCCGGTCAGGACCGCTTCTGGTTCATGTGGGACGACCTGGTCCGCGGTGCCATCGGTGCGATCGTCCTCGTTGACACGAGGCGCCTTGCCGACTGCTTCCCGGCGGTCGACTACTTCGAGAACTCGGGGCTTCCTTTTGTGATCGCCCTGAACGGGTTCGACGGGCAGCAGCCGTACAACCCGGACGAGGTGCGGGAGGCTCTGCAGATCGGGCCGGACACTCCGATCATCACGACGGACGCGCGGCACCGGGCAGATGCGAAGTCCGCTCTCATCACGTTGGTCGAGCACGCGTTGATGGCTCGCTTGCGGTAACGGCTACGGGGCTGCCTCGGACGGTTGTGTGCCGTCTGCGGGCAGCCCTGTGCTTGCTCGCGCCCACGCGGCGGAGCCGCAAATCGATACAGCCCCGCGCCCCTGACAACGCCTAGGGCCCCCTCTCTGTCGAGAGGGGGCCCTAGGCGTTGTCTGAGGGCTCAGTGCCAGCTGTGCGGGGCGCGGAAGCCGCCCTCGCGCTCCAGGCGGCGCCAGCCGGCCTTGGGGCGGGCTCGGTGGGCCGGGGTGGACGACGGGGCGGCCGCCGCGCGAGCCAGGAGGATCGCCGTGATGGCGGCGACTTCCTCGGGCTCGGCGTGGCCCTTCTCGACGCGGATGTCAGGGGTGCTCATAGGTCACAGTCTCCGTGAGAGAGGTTTCCGCGAGGGTGTCGCGGAGGGTCCGCGGGGTTACTGCGGAGGGTTGCCGTGCTTACGGGAGGGCAGGTCGGCGTGCTTCGACTGGAGCATCGCCAGGGACCGGATCAGGACCTCGCGGGTCTCCGCCGGGTCGATGACGTCGTCCACCAGGCCGCGCTCCGCCGCGTAGTACGGGTGCATCAGCTCGGACTTGTACTCCTTGACCATGCGGGCCCGCATGGCCTCGGGGTCCTCGGCCTCGGCGATCTGACGCCTGAAGATGACGTTGGCGGCACCTTCGGCTCCCATCACCGCGATCTCGTTCGTCGGCCAGGCGTAGGTGAGGTCCGCGCCGATGGACTGGCTGTCCATGACGATGTAGGCCCCGCCGTAGGCCTTGCGCAGGATCAGGGAGATCCTCGGCACGGTGGCGTTGCAGTACGCGTACAGCAGCTTGGCGCCGTGGCGGATGATTCCGCCGTGCTCCTGGTCGACGCCCGGAAGGAACCCGGGGACGTCCAGGAAAGTGACGATCGGGATGTTAAAAGCGTCACACATCTGGACAAAGCGCGCAGCTTTTTCCGACGCCTCGATGTCCAGGACACCGGCGAGCGAGGAGGGCTGGTTGGCCACGATGCCGACGACCTGGCCGTCGAGCCGGGCCAGCGCGCAGATGATGTTGCGGGCCCAGCGCTCGTGGACCTCCAGGTAGTCGCCGTCGTCGACGATCTCCTCGATGACCTTGGTCATGTCGTACGGCCGGTTGCCGTCCGCCGGTACCAGGTCGAGCAGCACGTCGCCGCGCCGGTCGGCGGCGTCCGCGGACTCCACGCGCGGCGGGTTCTCCCGGTTGTTCTGCGGGAGCATCGACAGCAGGTAGCGCACCTCGGCGAGGCACGTCTCCTCGTCGTCGTAGGCGAAGTGGCAGACACCGGACGTCTCGGCGTGCACGTCCGCGCCGCCGAGGCCGTTCTGGGTGATCTCCTCGCCCGTCACCGCCTTCACCACATCCGGTCCCGTGATGAACATCTGGGACGTCTCGCGGACCATGAAGACGAAGTCCGTCAGGGCGGGCGAGTAGGCCGCGCCGCCGGCGCACGGGCCGAGCATCACCGAGATCTGCGGGATGACACCCGACGCCTTGGTGTTGCGCTGGAAGATGCCGCCGTAGCCCGCGAGGGCGGAGACGCCTTCCTGGATACGGGCGCCCGCGCCGTCGTTCAGGGAGACCAGAGGCGCTCCCGCCGCGATGGCCATGTCCATGATCTTGTGGATCTTCGTGGCGTGGGCCTCGCCCAGCGCGCCGCCGAAGATGCGGAAGTCGTGGGCGTAGACGAAGACCGTACGGCCCTCCACCGTGCCCCAGCCGGTGATGACACCGTCGGTGTACGGCTTCTTGGCCTCCAGGCCGAACCCGGTCGCCCGGTGCCGGCGAAGCTGCTCGACCTCCTGGAAGGAACCCGCGTCGAGGAGCAGCTCGATGCGCTCCCGTGCGGTCAGCTTGCCCTTGGCGTGCTGCGCCTCGGTCGCCTTCTCGCTGGGGCCGGCCAGGGCCGCCGCACGGATCACGTGCAGTTCGGCCACCCGTCCGCGCGCGTCCGTCGGCTCACCCGACGGCTCACCCGTCAGCTCGCCCGTCGTCTCACCCGGCGCCTCATCCAAAACGGTCATGTAGTGACCTTACGAAGACCCGCGAGGAATGCGAGCCGTCGACTCCTCACAGTCTCCGGCCCGTTTTCCTGGTGCCACTGAACAGAACCCGGGAGGCATGCAGGCGTTCTGACTGCTCAGGGGGGCTGCCGCTTGTAGAGGTCTGACAAAGTCAGGGCGTGAGAGTCACCTCACATCCATGCGTGGCGCATGCCGTCCCCGGGGTGACACGCAGGTGCAGCAGGCGGCCCGTGGCGCGGATTTCCACCGTGTCGTCGGCCCGTACGACCGAGCGCACGGGACGGTTCCAGATGATCTCCAGCGGTTCGCCCGAACGGGGTGGCTCGGCCACGGAGAGCGTAGCGGTACGACCCCTGCGGCGGACCATCACGCTCGCCCCGGCCGACGCGGTGAGCGGACCCGCGGTGCCGGCCCGCCAGAAGTTCGCGGCGGTCAGCCCCAGGCGGTCGACGCGGACCGCCTGGCACACGCTGTCGTTGGCGAGGACCGACAGCCAGTGGCGGTCGGCGGCGCGGGCGGCGACGGCGTGACGGGAGGCCCCGGGCATCAGGACATAGGTGTACGAGGCGTCCACGGGGTCGGTGCCGTGGTCGAGCCAGAGGGTCTGCCAGCGCCGGGTGCGTCGTTCGGTCGTACTGGAGGTGTTGATGTCGGACCAGGCGCCGGTGCGGTCCTCGCGCAGGGCGCGCAGGTCGCCGGGGACGAGCCAGCCTCCGTGCCCCTCCAGGTGCGCCCAGCCCCGTCCCCGTACGAAGGACTGGGTCCCGCCCTCCCCCAGGTTGCGGTTGTCGACGACGGTCTCGACGGGGACGGCGTCGGTGCAGGTGATGCCCGCGCCGAGGCAGATCACCGCGTCCGCGACGCAGAACCACGACTTGCGGGCCTGCAGAGTCGACTCCAGTCCCTTCAGGTGCTGGCCGATCGCCGCGTACTCACCGTCGGTCGCGCCGCCGACCCAGCGGACGTCCGGCTTGGGCTCGCCCCACTCGCCGCCGGCCCGGTCGGCAAGACGTTTCGTGGAGACGGTCGTGCCGGGGAGGCGGTACCAGTCGACGGTCGGCCAGTACCAGTCCGTGTACTGGTCGGCCCGGCCGTCGGCCCACCAGGAGAGCATTCCGGCGCCGGTGTGCCAGCCTCGCGGGTTCTCGCCGTTGCCGCATTCGTAGGCGGCGATGCGGTCGCTCGCCATGGCGATGTTCGCGACGAATCCGGGGCGGCAGTGGACGGCCCTGTCCATGGCGGCGAAGAGCGTGTGCCCGACGGGTTCGGGGGTGGCGGGGACGGGGGACGCGGCCACCGCGTGCAGCCGGGCGAGGTCGGCCACGTCGAACTGGGGTGCCGTCAGGATCGGTGTGACGGTGTCCCGTTCGATCCAGCCCTTCACCAGTCCGTACCAGCGGAACCGCTCCTCCTCGCTCGCTCCGCCGGCCAGCAGCGCGATGGCGGCGATGATCCCCTGGCCGTGGAAGTGGTCGCCGCGCAGGACGTGGCGGTCGTCGCCCTTGAGGTGACCGCGGCTGATGGCACGGCCGTTGACGCTGTCCATCACCAGTCCGTCGTGGATCAGCGGGGCGTAGGCGCGCTCGACGCTGTCGAGGACGGTCTGCCGGTGCGGGTCGGTCACCTCCCACTCGGACCCGGCGAGCAGGGCGAAGAGGCGACCGAGGCCGTCGAGCAGTACCTGGCCGTAGGTGCCGGAGTAGGCGACCCAGGTGTGCTGGACGAAGGAGCCGTCGGCGTAGAGGCCGTCGCCTTTCGTGACGTACGGGAAGACCGGCGAGAGGGCGTCGCGGGCGAGGGCGATCCGGTCGGGGGCGCTGCCGAGGATGCCGCGCAGGACGACGGAGCGGCACAGGTCGACGCGGTTGGCGCCGGTGGAGGTGCCGGAGTAGTCGGTGAGCATGGCGTCGGGGATGAAGTGGTCGACGGCGGCGCAGGCCGCCGTGACGCGGTCCGGACCGAGGTGGTCGTACAGAGCGGCCGCGATGTCCATGAGGAGGCGTGGGCTGCCGATCTGCCATTCCCACCAGTTGCCGTAGCGGGTGGTGGAGGGGTTGTACACGGTGGCGGAGAGGTGGTCGAGGCCGCGGAGGACGTCCGCGAGGAGGGTCTCGTCACCAGTGCAGCCGGTGCCCGGCTGGGCGTAGGCCTGGGTCATCGTCCACAGGCGGCCGTAGCTCCGGGTGATGCCGGCCGGGGGGTCGTAGGGCTGGCCGGGCCAGAGGGAGGTGGGGGTCGGGGCCATGGTGGCGCGGAAGCCGCGGGCGCGTTCGCCGGTCTCGGCGAGGCGGGCGGCGTACGGCTGCGCTGCCGGGTCGTAGCCGGTACCGAGGGCGATGTCGAGCCAGCGCCGACGGACGGTGTCGTAGGGGTCGGCTGTGGCGGCGCGGGCGGGCGGGGCGGCGGTGGCCAGGAGCGCCGCCGCGAGTAAGACGGCTCTGCGGGTGGGTCGCACGAGGGCTCTGCGCTGCGGGTTCATACCGGGGCATCTACCACCACCGGGCAATCAGGCCAACACTTCGCGGATGATGTTGAAACCTGTATGGAATAGGTCTACGGTCGTTCGCGTTGAGTGGTTCAACGTTCAACATCCTCACTTCAAGGAGCTACGTCATGACGAACACCGACCTGACCGCGCTGACCGGCGACTACACGATCGACGCCTCCCACTCCACGATCGGCTTCACCGTTCGTCACGCCATGGTCACCAACGTCAAGGGCAAGTTCGACGAGTTCAGCGGCTCGCTGCACCTGGACGGCGGCGACCCGTCCGCGTCGACGGCCTCCATCGACGTCAAGATGGACAGCATCGACACCGGGTCGGAGGACCGTGACGGGCACCTCAAGAGCGCGGACTTCTTCAAGATCGAGGAGTTCCCGACGATGACCTTCCGCTCCACCAAGGCGGAGGCGCTCGGCGACGAGGACTACCGCATCACCGGCGACCTGACGATCCTCGGCACCACCAAGCCGCTCACCATCGACCTCGAGTTCAACGGCGCCGCGAAGGACCCGTTCGGCAACGAGCGCGTGGGCTTCGAGGGCAAGGCGGAGATCAAGCGCTCCGAGTGGGGCCTGACCTGGAACGCGGCCCTGGAGACCGGCGGCGTCCTGATCTCCGACAAGATCAAGCTGAGCTTCGACATCTCCGCGATCAAGAGCGCGTGACCCCGTCGCCGGGGGCGGATACCGGTCGCCGGTGTGGGTGAGTATGAGGCACTGCGGCGGCTCGGGTTGCACCCGAGCCGGCCCTCCGCCGGGAAGCGGTACGCCCTCGCCCGTCACGTGTCCTGAGCGGCACCGCTCCCGGACGGTCGCGCAACTCGCTGATCGGTCCCGGCACTCGGCCGTACGGCATCCCGGGCCGCCGCCCGCCGCTTCGCCACCGGCAGGACCCACCACGCGGACGCCACCGTGAGCGCCGCGCCGACCGCGATCGCCGCGAGGCGGGTGGGCAGAAGGCTCGTCGCGTCCTGGCCGAGCCGGCCGAGGAGGAGCGAGAGGACGGTGGTCATTCCGGCCGCCCAGTAGGCGTAGTTGAGGGGGCGCAGCCACAGGGCGATCGCCAGGACCGTGAACATCAGGGCCACCGAGGCCGGGCCGGTGACCCCGGCGGTGGCGACACCGGCCGCCAGGAGTGTGCCCGCGCAGGCTCCCGCAAGGCGTTCGATTCCCTTGCGTACGACGTCCGTTCGGCCGCGGTTGCCGCTCGCGGCGACATAGGCCGTCAGGACCGCCCAGGGCCAGTGGTCGTCGAAGAGGAGCCGGCCGGCGACGAAGGCGGCGGCGATCGCGGCCGCCAACTGCACCGCCATGCGGGTACTCGGGCGCGGGCGGAGACGGGACGGACGGCGGGGTGGGGAGTTCGGCGGCTCGGGATCGGGCCGCCAGGGACCGTAGCGGTCCCCCAGCCCCTGCACCAGCCACACGCAGGACACCGCCAGCACCCCGATCAGCGCGGCCCAGCCCCAACTCACCAGCGCTCCCTGCGCCTTGGGCGGCAGAGCCGGTCCGGGGACGACCAGGAGGGCGATGAAGGGGAGGGTCATCAGGGTGCCCGCCTTCGTGGCGGCGCGGCCGTAGCGGCGGATCCAGACGGGGGCCGACATCCCGGCCGTGAAGACCACCGCGCCGATGACGTAGTGCGCGGCGATCAACCGGCCGACCAGGATCGAGACCGCCGCCGCCGCGGGCAGCAGGGCCAGCGCGGTGAGACGGAGGCGGGTGTCCGCGGCGCGCTGGGTTCCGGCCAGGGTCAGGGGCAGGGCGACCGCGAGGACGAGGGCGTCGGTGTGCAGTCCGGCGACCGCCTCCAGCCAGAGGGCGAGTGACCAGCAGAGCAGCACGGCTGCCATCGTCAGCCCGGATTCGTACGCGTTGCGTAGGAGTTTGTGCGGCATTAGACGAGAGTACGGGCGAGATGCGGGTTGAGATAGTAAGCATTCGCATACGATTGCCCCATGGACCCACTCACCTCCGCGTCCCGCATTCGACGGGGCGTCGTGCGTCTGAACCGGCGGCTCCGGCAGGAGCGCGGTGACGGCAGCCTCCCCCCGAGCCGGCTGGAGGTGCTCGGGCATCTGCACCGGCACGGGCCCGCCACCCCCGGCGAGGTCGCGGCGGCGCTGCGACAGCGGCCGCAGTCGCTCACCCGGGTCTTCGCCGAACTTGAGGCGGACGGGCTGATGGTTCGCGAGGCAGGCACCGTGGACCGGCGTCAGTCCGTGCTGTCCCTCACCGAGCCGGGGCGGCTGGCGCTGGAGCGGGACATGGGCGAGCGGGACGCCTGGCTGGCCGGGGCGCTGGCGTCCCTGAGCGCGACCGAGCGGGGAGTGCTGGAGCTGGCCGCGGAGTTGATGGAGCGGGTCGCCGACCTGGAGCCGCCCGCATCTGGCTGAATCGCACCCCTTGTGCGCGAGTTCACAGGATTCCCATAATCCATCAACAGATTTGACCAGCCCATGTCAGAACTTGGGCGTTTCTTTTGATGCCCAACTTGGCATGAACTCGTCAAAGCCACCCCCCACCTGGAAGAGGCATCACCTTGAAGAACCTCCTCACGGCCCTCAAGAGATGTCTGGCGGTCGGAGCCGTCGCGCTCGCGATGGCCAGTCTCCAGCCCGTGTCGGCCGCGCAGGCCGCGCCCTCGCCCGTCGTCGGCGGCAGCCGAGCCGCGCAGGGCGAGTTCCCGTTCATGGTGCGCCTGTCCATGGGGTGCGGCGGGGCGCTGTACACCCAGCAGATCGTGCTCACCGCCGCGCACTGTGTGAACGGCACGGGAGCGAACACCAGCATCACCGCCACCGCCGGGGTCGCGGACCTCCAGTCCAGCAGCGGGCGGGTACAGGTCAGGTCGACGTACGTGTACCGGGCGCCCGGGTACAACGGTGACGGCAAGGACTGGGCGCTCATCAAGCTCGCCTCGCCGATCAACCTTCCTACGCTGAAGATCGCGACGACGTCGCAGTACAACACCGGGACCTTCACGGTCGCGGGATGGGGAGCGGCCACCGAAGGCGGGGCTCAGCAGCGGTATCTGCTGAAGGCCACCGTGCCGTTCGTGAGCGACGCCACCTGCCGGAGCTACAGCGGGTACAGCGGGCTCATCGCGAACGAGGAGATCTGCGCGGGGTATGCCTCGGGCGGGGTCGACACCTGCCAGGGGGACTCCGGTGGGCCCATGTTCCGGCGGGACTCGGCGAACGCCTGGGTCCAGGTGGGCATCGTGAGCTGGGGCATAGGGTGCGCCCGGGCGAATGCGCCCGGGGTCTACACCGAGGCGTCCACGTTCGCCTCGGCGATCGCTTCGGCGGCCGCGTCGCTGTGAGGTGAGGCGGGTTTCGTACGGTCTTTCGCGGGTCCGGTGCGTTGGGCGCCGGGCCCGCGGTTTTCGCCCCCCTCCTCAAACGCCGGAGGGGCTGAATGAGCCCGAGCGGTCAGAAGCCGCCTCCGCCGAAGTCCCCTCCTCCACCGAAATCGCCACCGCCTCCGAAGTCCCCGCCACCCCCGAAGCCGCCGAAGTCCCCGGAGTCGAAGTCCGAGCCGGAGAGGTCGCCGCCCTCGTAACCGCCGCCGAAATCGCCGTAACCCGAGCCGTAGTCGGCCGCGTAGGCCGGGGCCGCCATCATGCTGCCGAGGACCGTACCGACCAGCAGGCCGGGGAGGAGGCCGCCGCCGAAGTAGCCGCCGGCCCAGGGGCCGTAGGCGGGGCCCGCGTCCCAGTAGGGGCGGCGGCCCTGGTCGGTGTCGACCTCGCGCATCACCGGGTCCCGGCCGTCGGCCAGGCGGGTGGCGTCCGCGGCGCAGACCGGGACCTCGCGCGCGGCCCCGCCCGGCGGCGTCCAGCCGGCGTCCGTGACGGAGGGACCGTGGCGGGGGTCGAAGAAGCAGGGGACCCGGCGCTCGGGAAGCGCACGGCCCTCGCGGCGCGCCGCGAGCTGGGCCAGCGAGAAGCGGCCGTCCTCCAGGGCCTGGGTGACCGCCCGCACGTCCTCGGGTCTCGTGGCCGCTCCCATGAGCGACTTCGCCTGCTCGTACGCGTCCAGGGCCCGCTCGTAGTCGGCGCGCATCACATCGTCGGCGCCCGCTTCGGCCGGGTGGAAGTCCAGCCGGTCCAGTTCCTCGCCGAACGCCGTGATGTCCTCGTCCACCACCACCCGCAGCTTCTCCAGCGCGGCCCGCTGCTCCTCCGCGTGCCGGCGCCGGTTGCGCCGCACCAGCGTGTACGCGCCCGCCCCACCGGCCACGAGCACCGCGCCGACCGTGATCAGTGCCGTGCTCGAGACCCCGCCCCCGTCGTCGGAGGTCTGCCAGGTCGACGGGGCCGAGCCGCCCATGTTGGTGACCGCGGCGGCGGTGAAGTCGGTCAGCTGGGCGCGGGTGTCCTCGCCCTGCACGGTCGTCACCAGGTTCCGTACGGCCGGGCCCGACAGGACCGAGGCGTCGGCGCGGGCGTCGAAGGCGTCGCCCAGGCGGACCGCGTACAGGCCGGTGACGCCGGTCGCGGTGCGCAGCTTCGTGAAGAGGTCCTGCTTCGGGTAGTCGGCGGGCAGCACCGCGACGAACAGTGGCTTGTCCGCCCTCGTGATCCGGTCCGCCAGCGCGTCCGCGTCCTTGGCGGACAGCTGGGCCGCGGCGGCCGGATCGACGTAGACGGGGCTCTCGCGGAGGGCCTGGCCGATGGTGGAGACGCTCGTGTCGGACGTCGAGGCGGTGGCGGTCGGGGCGCCCTGCGACAGGACGAACAGGGCCGCGACCGCCAGGGCGAGGAGCAGCCCCGGAAGGCTTCGGGTCCGTACGACGGCCTGCGCGCTGGCCTTCATACCTCGACGCTACCCGAAGCCTCCCGAAACCGACCTCTTCGGCACCGCTCTCAGTCGGACCTGTACGCCTGAGCCGGCTTCGTCACCGCCTCTCCGTAGTGGCCGGTCAGCAGCGAGTGATCGGCGTCGGCGAAGGGCTTGGCGAAGGGCCGCGGTGATGCCCTTCCGCTGGACGATCAGCCGGGCCTTCGTGACGAGGGCGCGGCCCGTCGCGTCGGCGCCCGCCCGTTCGGCGGCCCTGGCCGCGGCGCCGAGTACCTTGAGCGGGGCCACCCCGTCGGCGCCCTCGGGGCACGTCGGCCATTGCGTCCCGGGCGAGTTGTACGACCGCAACGCAACCGGTGCGCAACGGTGGTCGTGCGGGGGTTCGGCCCGTGATGTGCTCGCAGGGCTGCGTGAAGGGGGCGGGGCGATGAGGCGGGGTGTCTTCGCGGTGGCCGGTGTGGTCGTCGCCGTAGGGCTGTTGAGCGGGTGCGGGGCGGAGATCCTGCCGCTGGTCGCGTTGCGGGTGGACGACGGCGGGGCGCCGGACGTGGTGCTGCGGCCGTGCGGTGACGATCTGATCCAGGGGCTCTCGCTCGAAGGCGCCCCGGCCGGGGACGGGTCCGAGCGGAACCTGTCCGGGTGGCGGGTGCCCGGCAAGCGGCGGGGCGCCGATGCCGAGTTCCCGCTCTTCTCGCCGCCGGCCACCTGGCACGCCCGAGCGGTCGGAGAGCAGCGGCCGGTGCCGTCGTACACCTATGAACTCGCCTTCGGGAAGGCCGAGTTCAACTACGAGTACACAGGCACCGTCACCTTTCGCGCGAGCGACCTCGCCGCCCTGAGGCCCGGTCAGGTCTGGGCCGACGGCCGGGCCATGAGCCTCGGCGAGTTCGAGGAGCTCGCCGAGGACTCGTGCTGAGCGGTGGTTACTCCGCCGGCTCCACCCCGGCGCGCAGCAGCCCGTACGTGTACGCGTCCTCCAGGGCCTGCCACGACGCCGCGATCACGTTCTCCGCGACGCCCACCGTCGACCACTCCCCCGTGCCGTCCGACGTGGAGATCAGGACGCGGGTCGTGGACTGGGTGCCGTGGACGCCTTCGAGGATGCGGACCTTGTAGTCGACGAGGTCGAGCTTGGCGAGCTGGGGGTAGATCTTCTCCAGGGCCACGCGCAGGGCGCGGTCGAGGGCGTTGACCGGGCCGTTGCCCTCTGCCGTGGCGACGATGCGCTCGCCCTTGGCGAAGAGCTTGACCGTGGCCTCGTTGGCGTGGGTGCCGTCGGGGCGGTCCTCCACGATCGCGCGCCAGGACTCGACCCCGAAGTACTTGAGGGGCTTGCCCTGGACCTCGGCGCGGAGGAGGAGTTCGAAGGAGGCGTCGGCGGCCTCGTACGTGTAGCCCTTGAGCTCGCGCTCCTTGACCCGCTCCACGACCCGGCCGACCAGCTCGCGGTCGCCGCCGAGGTCGACGCCGAGTTCCTTGCCCTTGAGCTCGATCGAGGCGCGGCCGGCCATGTCGGAGACCAGCATCCGCATGGTGTTGCCGACCTGCTCGGGGTCGATGTGCTGGTAGAGGTCCGGGTCGACCTTGATCGCGGAGGCGTGCAGGCCCGCCTTGTGGGCGAAGGCCGAGACGCCGACGTAGGGCTGGTGGGTGGAGGGGGTGAGGTTGACGACCTCGGCGATCGCGTGCGAGATGCGGGTCATCTCGCGCAGCTTGCCGTCGGGGAGGACCTTCTTGCCGTACTTGAGCTCCAGGGCCGCGACGACCGGGAAGAGGTTGGCGTTGCCGACCCGCTCGCCATAACCGTTCGCCGTGCACTGGACGTGGGTCGCGCCCGCGTCCACGGCGGCGAGGGTGTTGGCGACCGCGCAGCCGGTGTCGTCCTGGGTGTGGATGCCGAGCCGGGCGCCGGTGTCGGCGAGGACGGTCGCGACGACCGCCTGGACCTGGGCCGGCAGCATGCCGCCGTTGGTGTCGCAGAGGATGACGACGGAGGCGCCGGCTTCCGAGGCCGCCCGTACGACGGCCTTCGCGTACTCCGGGTTCGCGCGGTAGCCGTCGAAGAAGTGCTCGCAGTCGACGAAGACCCGGCGATCCTGCGAAACCAGGTACGACACCGTGTCGCGGACCATTTCCAGGTTCTCGTCCAACGTCGTCCTGAGCGCCAGCTCGACGTGCCGGTCGTGTGACTTGGCGACCAGGGTGATCACGTCGGCGCCTGAGTCCAGGAGGGCCTTGACCTGCGGGTCCTCCGAGGCCTTCGCGCCCGCCCGTCGGGTCGCGCCGAAGGCGACGAGCTGGGCGTGCTTGAAGTCGATCTCCTGACGGGCGCGCGCGAAGAACTCGGTGTCCCGCGGGTTGGCGCCGGGCCAGCCGCCCTCGATGAAGCCCACGCCGAAGTCGTCCAGGTGCCGTGCGATGGCCAGCTTGTCCGCGACGGTGAGGTTGATGCCCTCCCGCTGGGCGCCGTCGCGCAGGGTGGTGTCGAAGACGTGGAACTGATCGTCGAGCTCGCTGGTTGCGGTCATGGTCTCAAGGCTCCTGTGGATTGGATCTCGGTCGTACCGGAATGACCGGCTCCACCGCCTCCACATACTCCCTCGCGCTCTCGCTTCTGGCTGAGGGTGGGCCAGAAAAAGCGAAAAACCCCTCGCGGGTGCGAGAGGTCTGCGCGCGGGTCGAAGACGACGGTGTCCGCCCGTACCTGGTCGTACGTGGCGGTCACTGCGGACCGGCGCGCCTGCTGCCAATAATCATGGCGAACGAGAGCACGGGGGAAGTCTGGCACAGACCGCCCCCGTGCTCACCCTCCGTCTCAGGATGCGAGCACTGTGCAGCTCATCGGAGGTGTCGTACGAACGCGTCGGTGCCGTCGTTGGTGTCGCCGGCCGGGATCAGCGTCGGGTCGGAGGACTGGAAGAGGATCCGGCGGGCGCCGTCGGCGATCCGGCCCGGCAGGACGTCGGCCGTCGCGGTGCCGCCGGTGGTGTCCGGGGTGACGAGGGTGGTGGTGCCCTTCTTCAGGTCCCGCAGATAGACGGGGTACTCCTCGCCGTACCGGCTGCCGGGCTCGGCCACCTTCGACATGAACGTGAGATAGCGGCCGTCGGCGCTGATCGCCGCGTTCCGGGTGTAGACCTCGCCCGGACCGCCCTGGGTGCCGTGGATGCGCTGGTTGGTGCCGGTGCGGATGGTGTGCACGAACACGTTCCAGCTCACGTCGGTGTCGTCGGGAACCAGGTGGGTGTCCCGGGACTCGAAGACGACGGTACGGCCGTCGCCGCTGATGGACGGGTTCAGCGACTCCCGCTCGGTCTGCGAGCCGTCGTAGGAGCGGTCGATCTGGGTGTGCTCGCCCGTGCCGCGGTCGTACATCCAGACGTCGCCCCAGTCGTCGCCGCGCGGCCCGTTCGCGTAGGTGTACTGGTAGACGATCCGGCGCCCGTCGTCGCTGACCGTCGGCCGGAAGGCGTTGCGCGGCTCCCAGGTGGGCCGGGGGTGGCTGATGCGCTCGGTGGTGCCCTTGATGCGGTCGCGCAGGAAGACCACATCGGTGTTCCCGGCGGTCTCCTGGAGCGTGTAGACGGCGTAGCGGCCGTTGGGGCTGACGGAGATCTCGGCGGGCCGCCCGGTGAAGCCCTCGGGGACCTCGATGCCGAACCCGACCCGCTTGCCCGTCCCGATGTCGTGGATCCACAGCTCGGCGGAGTCCGGGCCGTACTCGGCGTAGACGTAGCGGCCGTCGTTCAGGACCGCCACCAGACCCCCGAAGCCCGCGAAGCGGAGCTTGCCGGTGTGCGGGTCGCGCAGGTACATACCGCCGTGCGGCACGTTGGGGTCCAGGTCCTCGGCGTCCGAGGTGAGGGCGATGTGGCGGCCGTTGCGGCTGATGACCGCGGTGCGGGTGACGCCGTTGCCCGCCTTCCCCTCCGGGGTGACGCTGACCGGCTCGGTGTAGGGGCCCCTGGGTGCGGCGCTCGCCGCGGGAGCCGTGAGTGCCGCGGTGGCGATGGCCGCCAGGAGCGCGGCTGCCAGGCGCTTCTTGCCATGCATGGTTGTTCCCCCGTGATCGGTCGTTGGCCTTGCGCTGTCCGTCATTGCGCTGTCCGTCATTGCACTGTCCTCAGGAACACGTCCGCCACCCCGTTGGTGTCCCCCTCCACCAGATCGGGTGACGCCGACTCGAATGCGACGACCGTGCCGTCGGCGTTGACAGAGGGGTGTCCGGCCGGGAGGTCGTTGCGGCCGCCCCAGCGGTCGACGCTGACCAACTGGCGCTTTCCGGTGCCTAGTTCAAGCAGGTGGACGGAACGGCCCGCGGTGTACGCCACCCGGGTGCCGTCTCCCGAGAGCGAGGGCTGGGTGCCGCCGACCCGGGTCGTGATGCCGGTGTCGAGATCACGGGCGTAGGAGTCGCGGCCCCGCTGGTAGGCGACCTTGCGGCCGTCCGCACTGAGGGAGGGCGCCGACGCGTGCTCGGCGGCCTTCTCCAGGGCTCCGGTGTCCAGGTCACGGACGTAGACGTCGCCGCCCTGCTCGAAGGCGATGTACCGGGCGTTGTAGTTCACCGACGGGTTGCCCGCCGCTCCGCCCGTGGGCGCGCTGACCACGTCGGTGCCGCCGCCGTTGAACTTGAAGCGGTAGACGCGGGGTTGCGGGTCCGGGTCGGTGTCGGTTGCGGGCAGGGTCGCCGCATAGGTGAGCCACTGGCAGGTGGGGTCCACCACGGGCTGTCCCATCCAGGTGAAGCGGACGCCCTGGTAGGAACCCAGGCTGGTGAGCTTGCCGACCGCGCGGTTGCGGATGTGGACCCCCGGGCCGCCGTCGGGGGCGTAGGGGGCCACATAGCCGACCTCGCGTCCGCTGTAGCAGGGGGTGCCCTCGGACGACGGTTTCTGGCCGGCCGAGTTGACCTGCGAGACGCCGCTGGGGGTGTTCACGAAGACATCGCCCTCCGAGGTGAAGGAGACGACCTTGTCCTGCCCCATCGCCGGGTCGTAGGACGCCCCGGCCCGCTGCTGCCCGTCCCGGGTCGTGCTGATGCGCTCGGTGACGGACGGCATCGGCGCCGGGTTCCCGCGCAGCCCGCCGGAGAAGACGAACACGTCCGACTCCGCGTTGGTGTCGCCCGGCACCAGGTGGGACGCCGTCGAACTGAACACCACCGCACGGCCCTTGGCGGCCAGCGCGCCGTCCATCACCTGGGCGCTCCGCGGCAGAGCGGCCCCGCGCAGACCGGTGCGCAGATCACGCACCCGGGTGCCGTCCTCGCCGGCGACGACGGCGTACCGGCCGTCGGCCGTGGCCGAGAGCGGCCGTCCGTCGGCCACCCGCCGCGACTCGCCGGTGCGCAGGTCATGGATGTACAGGCCACTCTCGGCGTCGAGGAGGACGCGCCGACCGTCCGCGGTGATGCTGACCAGGTAGGCGGCTCCGAGGCCCGTGTCCACCTGGGTCCGCTCGCCCGTCCTGCGGTCCTTGACGTAGACGTCGACGGGATCCTCGTCGCTGTCGACGCGGACGCCGTACGCGACCCGCTTCCCGTCGCCGCTCACCGAGGCCCCGGCCTTCTGGCCCTCCTCGGCCGGTGAGACCAGTTCGTCGTTGCCGGTGGCCGTGTCGCGGACGTACAGGAGCCGGGTGTTCTCCGGGCCGTTGCGGTTTCCGATGGTGTACGCGACGTGCGTGCCGTCCGGGCTCATCGACTGCACGCGGCCCAACTCGTTGAAGCCGGGCGGAGCTTGCGGCCACAGCTTCTCCGCGCGGCCGGTGGCGCGGTCGTACAGATAGGGGGCCAGGAGACGGGTGCCCGCGGAGAAGGCGATACGGCTTCCGTCGGCGCTCGGCGTCGGTGAGCCGTAGGTGTAGCCGCTGCCGAGGTCGATCTTCGTGACCCCGCCGTCGGCCACGTCCTTCACGAACAGGCACGGGGTGAAGTCCGCGCAGCCGAAGCTCGACGCGACGGACACGAACGCGACATGGCGGCCGTCGGCACTGATCGCGGCGTCGCTCGAGGATCCGTCGGCCTGGCTGCCGTCGGCGGCGGTGCTCACGCGCTGGGTGGGCGACTTCCCGGGACGGGACTGCGCCTGGGACTGGGCGTGGGCCTGGGCGGTGGTACCGGCCAGGACGAGGACAACTGCCGCTCCCAGCAGGGCTCTTGAGGCACGGGACATCAGCGGGACCTCCACTGGAAGACGTCGTGCACGCCATTGGTGTCACCGGGGACGACGTCCGCGCCCGCCGTGGAGTAGACGACCGAGCGGCCCCGGTCGGAGATTGATCCGTCGCCGGCACCGCCGTTTCCGACGAGCTCGCGGTGTCCGCCGTGCAGCAGCCAGAGGTTCGACTGCGCGTCCTGGAGCAGTAGTCGGCGCCCGTCGGGACTGACGGCCCGCACCTGGACGCCGGGGAAGTGCCGGACCCGGTCCGTGCGCAGATCGCGTACGTACGAGCCGTCCGCCGAATCCATCACGAGGACACGGCCGTTGACACTCAGCTGCACGACGGTCGAGCGGGTGCCGTCGTCCACCTCGGTCTGCGTACCGGTGACGCGATCGGCGACCCACACGTCCCCGGTGCCGTTGTCCTGGTAGGCCACGAGGCGGCCGTCGCCGCTGAGGGACGGGTTGTCCATGTCCCGGGTGGAGTCGGCCGGGCCCGCGCTGACGGTCTCGGTCGTGCCGGCGACCCGGTCGTAGAGGACGATACGGGTCGGGAACTGCGGGTGTCCGGCCCACTGGTAGGCGACGTGGCGGCCGTTCGCGCTGATCTCCGGGGAGCCCGCGCTGTCCTGGGCGTCGCCCCCGACCCGGGTTCTCGTGCCGTTGGTCAGGTCGGTCAGGAAGACGTTGATGTGACGGCTGCCCCAGTCGATGTACGTGGCCCAGCGGCCGTCGGCGCTGAGCCGTGGCGTGCTGAGCGCGTTCTCCAGCTTGGTCACCTCGCCGGTTCTCAGGTCACGGACGTAGGAGTAGGTGCCCGGGTGGGTGATCCCCTCGGGCACGAGGTTGGTCGCCGACGAACGGAACGCCACGAAGCGGCCGTTCGGCGTGGTGACCGCGGCACTGGAGGCTCTGTCGCCCTGGGTTCCGTCGGCGGCGGTGCTGACACGGTCGACGTGCGGTGCGGCGGATGCGGTGGTACCGGTGAACGCGACGAGCAAGGCCGCGCCTAAAAGACATGCGGCGGCTCCGGACATGTTCCCCCCTGTGATCCCCGTTGACGCATACCCCCGGCCCCGCGCCGAGGGCTCCCTACGAGGCAAACGCACCATCGACCGCAGGGTCAATCGGCCTTATTGCGTACAACCCGGGCGGAAGGTCACGCGTCCGCGCGGAGCCGAAGCAGTGGAGGAGGTGACCGGAACACGCGACGGGCCCGCCCGGACGTCGTCCGGACGGGCCCGTGGAACGGCCGCTGGCTCAGCCCAGCTTGTGCATCCAGCCGTGCTTGTCCTCCCTGACACCGCGCTGGATGCCGAGCAGCGCCTCGCGCAGCTTCAGGGTGACCTCGCCGGGCGTGCCGTCACCGTGGGTCCAGGCGTCCGTCCTCGTCTTGACATGGCCGATCGGCGTGACGACCGCGGCGGTGCCGCAGGCGAAGACCTCCGTGAGGGCGCCGGACGCGGCGTCGGCGCGCCACTGGTCCAGGGTGACGACACCTTCCTCGGCGGTGTACCCGAGGTCGCGGGCGACCTGGAGGAGCGAGTCGCGGGTGATGCCCTCGAGGATCGAGCCGGTGAGCGACGGCGTGACGATCCGGTCGCCGTAGACGAAGGCGATGTTCATGGAGCCGGACTCCTCGACCTTGGTGCGGGTCACCGCGTCGAGGTAGACGACCTGGTCGCAGCCGTTCGCGGCGGCCTCGGCCTGCGGGAGGAGGGAGGCCGCGTAGTTGCCGCCGGTCTTGGCGTCGCCGGTGCCGCCGGGGACCGCGCGCACGTAGTCCTCGGAGACCCAGATGGTGACCGGCTTGACCCCGCCGGCGAAGTACGCCCCGGACGGGGAGGCGATCAGCATGAAGAGGTACTCGTTGGCCGGGTGGACGCCGAGCGCGGCCTCCGTGGCGAACATGAAGGGCCGCAGATAGAGGGATTCCTCGCCGCCGTGCGGCGGGACCCAGTCGGCGTCCTGGCCGATCAGCGCGTCGAGGGCCTCGATGAACAGATCCTCCGGCAGCTCGGCCATCGCCATCCGGCGGGCGGAGTTGCGGAAGCGCCGGGCGTTGGCCTCCGGCCGGAACACGGCGACCGAGCCGTCGGCCTGGCGGTAGGCCTTCAGGCCCTCGAAGATCTCCTGCCCGTAGTGCAGGACGTGGGTGGAGGGATCCAGGGAGATGGGGCCGTACGGGACGAGCTGCGCGTCGTGCCAGCCGCGGCCCTCGGTCCACTTGATCGTCACCATGTGGTCGGTGAAGTGGCGGCCGAACCCGGGATGGGCCAGGATCGCCGCGCGCTCCGCGTCGGAAAGTGGCGAGGCCGAGGGCTTGAGCTCGATCGTGGGCGTCGTCATGAGTGGTTGTCCTTCACCGGTTGTAGTGACGGGCCGCGCTCACGCCCTTTTACTGTCAGTGACCAGTGCTAGGACGTCCGAGCATTCCCTCACTCCGCGGCTCCGCGTTCGATTATCGCAAGCGGGGGGCCGAGGAAGAAACGGCGTGAAATGCGACCCAGGGGATGATGGTGGCACCCGGCGGGGGACATGCGAAAGCCGCCGGGTACGAGTGACCCGGCGGCTTCGAATGGTTTTTCGAGTGACGCGCCCGGGTCAGCCGGCTACTCGTACGGCCAGCGCGTCGCCGATCTCCGACGTGCTGCGGGCGGGCTTGCCGGTGCGCTCGGCGAGGTCGGCGGTGACCGCCTCGTCGATGCGAGCGGCCTCGGCCTCGAAGCCGAGGTGGCGCAGGAGCAGGGCGACGGACAGGACCGTGGCGGTGGGGTCGGCCTTGCCCTGGCCGGCGATGTCCGGGGCCGAGCCGTGGACGGGCTCGAACATGGACGGGAACTCGCCGCTCGGGTTGATGTTCCCGGAGGCCGCGACGCCGATGCCGCCGGAGACGGCCGCGGCGAGGTCGGTGATGATGTCGCCGAAGAGGTTGTCGGTGACGATCACGTCGAACCGGGCCGGGTCGGTGACCAGGTAGATCGTGGCCGCGTCGACATGGATGTAGTCGGTGGTGACCTCGGGGAACTCCTCGGCCACCTTGTTGAAGGTGTTCGTCCACAGGTGCCCGGCGAAGGTCAGCACGTTGTTCTTGTGGACCAGCGTGAGCTTCTTGCGGGGGCGGGCCTGGGCGCGGGCGAAGGCGTCACGGACCACGCGCTCGACACCGAAGGCCGTGTTCACGGAGACCTCGGTGGCGACCTCGTGCTCGGTGCCCTTGCGGATGGTGCCGCCGTTGCCGGTGTACGGACCCTCGGTGCCCTCACGGACGACGACGAAGTCGATGGCCGGCTCGCCCTTGAGGGGCGTGTCGACACCCGGGAGCAGCTTCGACGGACGCAGGTTCACGTGGTGGTCGAAGGCGAAGCGGAGCTTGAGCAGGAAGCCGCGCTCCAGCACGCCGGAGGGGACCGACGGGTCGCCGATGGCGCCCAGCAGGATCGCGTCGTGCTTCTTCAGCGCGTCGAGGTCGGCGTCGGTGAGGGTCTCACCGGTGGCGTGGTAGCGGCGGGCGCCGAAGTCGAAGTCCTTGGTCTCCAGCTTCACATCCTGCGGAAGGACGGCGGAGAGGACCTTCAGACCTTCGGCCACGACCTCCTGGCCGATGCCGTCACCGGGAATCACTGCGAGATTGATGCTGCGAGACATGCGGGAACCCTACTCCTCGTCCCATGGGATGACATGGCGTGTCCGCGATACGGACATGCCACGGGAGCGCCCGCACGGGCCGGCGTCAGTCCTTCGGCTCACGTTCACCTGGAGGTGTGGCGGTTGTCGGTGTCCGCTGGGAAGTTCACAGCCATGGACCTCCCCGACTTCGGCATTCCGCCCCACCTCGCGCGCCGGATGACCATGGCCGAGCAGCACGAGTACCTGCGGACGAAGCTGTCCCGGCGCCGCACGCTGGTGACGGCGGGCGCGGTCGCGGGCGGCCTGCTGACCGGCTGCGCGGGCCACAGCCCTTCGAGCCCGGCCACCGCCCCCTCCCCCACGGCCTCGGTGCACGGCTCCGCCGTCGCCCCCTTCGGCCGCCATCTCGCCTTCGGTGCCGACCCGAGGACGCAGATGCGGATCTCGTGGCAGGTCCCGCTCGCGGTGAAGAAGCCGTACGTCCGCGTCGGCCTGAAGCCCGACGACCTGAGCCGGAAGATCGAGGCGGAGCTCCGCGACCTGCACACCCCGGGGCAGACCGGCGTACGTCTCGCCCTCGACCAGTACTACCTGCACACGGCCCTGGACGGCCTGCGCCCCGGCACGACGTACTACTACGGCGTCGGCCACGACGGCTTCGACCCGGCGGACGCGAGCCGCCGCTCGACCATCAGCAGCTTCCGTACGGCCCCGGCGAGCCCCGGGAAGTTCGTCTTCACCGCCTTCGGCGACCAGGGCGTCGGCACCGCCGCGGCCGCCAACGACAACCTCCTGCTGCGCCAGAAGCCCGCCTTCCACCTCCACGCCGGCGACATCTGCTACGCCGACGGCAACGGTCGGGGCCTGACGTCGGACGGCTACGACCCGGGCTTCTGGGATCTGTTCCTCAAGCAGAACGAGGAGGTCGCGCGGAGCGTGCCGTGGATGGTGACGACCGGCAACCACGACATGGAGGCCTGGTACTCGCCCGACGGCTACGGCGGCCAGCTCGCCCGCTGGTCCCTCCCGGACAGCGGCTTCGACCCGCGCTCGGCGCCGGGCGTGTACTCGTTCGTCTACGGCAACGTCGGCGTCGTGGCGCTGGACGCGAACGACGTGTCGTACGAGATCCAGGCCAACTTCGGTTACACGGGCGGGAAGCAGACGAAGTGGCTGGAGAAGAAGCTGGCCGAGCTGCGCGCGGCCAAGGGGATCGATTTCGTGGTCGTCTACTTCCACCACTGCGCGTACTCGACGTCCTCGCACGCCTCCGACGGCGGGGTGCGCGCCGAGTGGCTGCCGGTGTTCGAGAGGCACCAGGTGGATCTGGTGATCAACGGGCACAACCACGTGTACGAGCGGACGGACGCGATCCGCGGCGGCGAGGTGGGCCGGCCGGTGCCGGTCGGCGGCGCCACGGATCCGACGCGGGACGGGATCGTGTACGTGACGGCCGGCGGGGGCGGCCGGGATCTGTACGGCTTCCCGGCGGGCGTGAAGGAGAGCTACGAGGGGCGCGTGCACGACCACGAGTCCGTCGAGACCTTCCAGTGGACGAAGTCCGAGCAGCCCCGGAAGGAGACGGTGGAGTGGTCGCGGGTGCGCTACCGCGGGTTCTCGCTGCTCTCGGTGGAGGCGGAGAGCGGGGCGCGGCCGCGGCTGACGGTGTCGGCGCTCGCGCAGAACGGGGAGCGCGTCGACCACTTCGAGGTGCGGCGCGGGGCCTGACGGGCCCGCGCCACACCTCGTTCGGGTGCGGCTCCCGGCTTCGAGGGGTCGGTCAGTGACCGGTCGAGCCGCCGTTGTCACGGCGGTCGAGGGCGCGCTGCAGGGCTGCGGCGGCGTTCTTGCGGTCGGACTCGCTGGTCCGGGAGGTGTGACGGACTCGACGGCGGGCGGTCGTCTCGGCCATGAGAAATCGACTCCTTCGAATTTCCAGGGAAGGGGACAACGAGACGCCGGAGGGGGCGGGGAGCGGCGGACCGCAGGGGTTGCCTGCATGGGGCCCGGCTCACGACCGCCATTCGCTTGATCGAGCGAGACGTTCGGCTCCTACAAAGCTAAGCGAGGACGGCCGGTCTGTCTCCACAATTACTCGGACTTCCTACTATCTGAGACGGCGGAGTGGATCACCCGCCACTGACCTGCGGTTTCACCGATGCCCTGAGCTCCCGCACGAGCGCCCGGACGGCCGCGGTGGCGGCGAGCTCCGGGGTGGTGACGTAGCCGACCCGACGGGTGGGCCGCCCGGGTCCGAGGTCGGTGATCTCCGTGCCGGGCGGGGCCGCGGTGAGGGAGAGCGCGGGCATGATCGCCATACCGAGCCCACTGCCCACCATCGACAGCACGGCCCCGTCGTCCTCGGCGCGGACGGTCGCGGCGGGGATCCAGTCCTGCGCGGCCCACCACTGCCGGGTGTACGAGGAGCAGTTCTCCCTCCAGTCGACCAGCGGCAGCGACCGCGGATCGGGATGCCCGGCCGGATGCACGAGGGCGTACGGCTCCTCCAGGAGGACGTCCCCGACGAGCTGCGGCGGGATCGGCGAGCTGGTGCCGAGACCGGCGATCCCGAGGTCGGCCCGCCCTTCGGCCACTTCCCCGGCCGTTCCGGGACCGATTTCCCGTACGACGGTGACGGTCGCCTCGATTCCCGGGTGCCGTGCGGACAGCCGCTCCAGGACGGGCGGCAGCAGGTGCAGGGCCGCGCTGCGGAACGCGGCGATGCGCAGCGGCCCGGCGATCTCGCCCCCAGGTGTCTCGCGTGCCTCCCTGACCAGGGTCTCCAGCATCCGCAGCACCCGGCGGGCGTGCGCCACCGTCCGCGCACCGGCCGGGGTGGGCCGGGCACCGAACCGCCCCCGCTCGAACAGCACGACGCCGACCTTGCGTTCGATGCCGCGCACGGCGTGCGAGACGCCCGACTGGGTCGTGCCCAGCCGGACCGCCGCCGCCGAGAAGCCGCCTTCTTCGGCGACCGCGACCAGGACACGAAGCTCCTGCGGAGCGAGATCGACAGCGCTGCTCATGTCCGCCCCCCCATGAGGGCGGCTCATGGATCCGCCCGTTCCATGAGCCCAACCCTCTGCCCGCACCCGCGCATTCCTGCCTACCGTCCAGTCATGACCGCGCTCACCGTGCACCAGACCGCCCGCCCGACCGGCTTCCCGGCCCCCGAGCACTTCCGCTTCGTGGAGTCCCGGGTTCCGGAGCCCGCCCGCGGCACGGCGCTCGTCGAGAACCTGTACTGGTCCGTCGACCCCTACCACCGCGAAATGATGGACGGCGACTTCGAGTTGAACGCCCCGCTGGAGGGCCGTGCGCTCGGCAGAATCGTCGCCTCGCGCGAACCGTCCCTGCCGGAGGGCGAGTTGGTCTTCCACCGGAAGGGCTGGCGGACCCACTCGGTGGTGAACCCGGCCGAGACCAGACGCCTGCCGCTCCATGAGGGCGTACCGCTCTCCGCGTATCTGAGCGTTCTCGGCGGTACCGGCCTGACGGCGTACGTCGGCCTCACCCGCATCGCCCGACTCCGCGAGGGCGACGACGTGTTCGTCTCCGCCGCGGCCGGCGGGGTCGGCACGGCGACGGGCCGCTTCGCACGGCTGCTGGGCGCGGGCAGGGTGATCGGGAGCGCGGGATCACCGTCGAAGGTCAGACATCTGATCGAACAGGTCGGTTACGACGCCGCGTTCGACTACCGGTCCGGCCCGGTCGCGGACCTCCTCACGAAGGCCGCACCCGACGGCATCGACGTGTTCGTCGACAACGTCGGCGGCGAGCACCTGGGCGCGGCGATCGGTGCGCTCAGGGAGCACGGCCGAGTGGTCCGGGTCGGCACGGTGGGCCAGTACAACACCCCGGACACGCCGCCGGTCGTCTTCGACCACGCGGACGTCGTGGAGAAGAGCCTGCGCATCGAGGGCTTCCTGGTGCGCGACTACGCGGACCTGCAGGAGGAGTTGTACGCGTTCGCCGTACCGCATCTGGTCAGCGGGGCGCTCGTTCCCGACGAGACGGTGGTGGACGGCTTCGAGCGGATCGTGGAGGCGTTCCTGCTGATGCTGCGCGGTGGGAACACCGGGAAGATCCTGGTGAGGGCGGGCGGGCGGTGCGGGTGAGGTGGGCGGTGCGGGGTGATGTACGCGGGCGCGATCACCTCCGCCCCGGCCTCGACGTACGGCCGAGCACGGTCCCCACGGCGTCCCGGAAGCGCTCCGGGGCCTCCACCCACGGCAGATGACCGGCCTTCGGCAGCACCACCCGCCGTACTCGTGGCAACGCCTCCTCCAGCGAGTCCACGGCCGAACGCGGGCGGATGTCCTCGGCGCCGTCGATGATCAGGACGGGGACGTCCAGGGACGCGCAGCCGGTCCGCAGGACGGGGGTACCCCAGGTATCCGCGGTCTCGGCGTTCAGGGCCTTGTTGCACTCGTAGTTGATGTCGAACCAGGGGTCGGCCATCCGGCGGGCGTGCTCCAGGGCGTGCTCGCGGTCCGCGAAGTCGGCCGTCCACTGGAGGATCGCGTGCTCCGGGTCCCTCTTCGGCAACTCCCGCCAGCGGGCGAACCGTTCGGGATCCTCGCCGAGGCGCGCGGCGAGGTTGTCCGTGTAGCGGGCGTGCCAGTGCGACGCCGGCACGATGCCCGACCCGCTGACGTATATCAGCGTGCTCACCCGCTCAGGGTGGGCAAGGGTGTAGCTCAACGCCAGTTGCGCACCCCAGGAGTGGCCGAGCAGCGCCATCCGGTCCAGGTCGAAGTGGCGTCGTACGACGTCCAGGTCGGCCACGAACCGGTCGGTCGTCCACGGTCCGGCGCACCGCTGCGAGCGGCCGCAGCCGCGCTGGTCCCAGCGGATCACCGAGGCCCGGTCGCCGAGCATCGCGGCCATGTCGCCGAACATGTCCCACAGTCCCGGCCCGCCGTGGCACAGGACCAGCGGGTCGCCCTCACCCGAACGCGAGGCCCACAGTCGTACGCCGTCCTCGGTGATCGCGGTCATGCCCGCATTGTGCGCGCACGAAGGGCCGGGCAACAGCCCGGCCCCTGCTGACGACTGACTGACCGTCAGCCCATGTGCGGGTAACCGTAGTCGGTGGGCGGGACCAGCGTCTCCTTGATGGCGCGGGTCAGGGTCCAGCGCTGGAGGTTCTGCGGGGCGCCGGCCTTGTCGTTGGTGCCGGAGGCGCGGCCGCCGCCGAAGGGCTGCTGGCCGACGACGGCGCCGGTGGACTTGTCGTTGATGTAGAAGTTGCCGGCCGCGTAGCGCAGCTTCTCCATCGTGTACGCGGCCGCCGCGCGGTCGGACGAGATCACCGAGCCCGTCAGCGCGTAGTCGGACGCCGACTCCATCTGGGTCAGCATCTCCTCGTACCTGTCGTCCTCGTAGACGTACACCGCGAGGAAGGGGCCGAAGTACTCGGTGGTGAAGACCTCGTTCGCCGGGTCCGTGCACTCGACGACGGTCGGGCGGACGAACCAGCCGACCGAGTCGTCGTAGGAACCGCCCGCGACGATCGTGCAGGTGGGGTCCGACTGCGCGCGGTCGATCGCCGCCTTGTTCTTGGCGAAGGCACGCTCGTCGATGACCGCGCCGATGAAGTTGGACAGGTCGGTGACGTCACCCATGGCGATGCCGTCCACCTCGGCGGCGAACTCCTCGCGGAAACCGCTGTTCCAGATCGACGCCGGGATGTAGGCCCGGGACGTCGCCGAGCACTTCTGGCCCTGGTACTCGAAGGCACCGCGGGTCAGGGCGGTCTTGAGGATCGCGCGGTCGGCGCTCGGATGGGCGACGACGAAGTCCTTGCCGCCGGTCTCGCCGACCAGGCGCGGGTAGGTGCGGTACTTCTCGATGTTGGCGCCGACCGTCTTCCACAGGTGCTGGAAGGTCTTCGTCGAACCGGTGAAGTGGATGCCCGCGAGGTCCCGGTGCTCCAGGGCGACCTTGGAGACCTCGATGCCGTCGCCGGTGACGAGGTTGATGACGCCCTTGGGCAGACCGGCCTCCTCGAGGAGCTGCATGAGCAGCACGGCGGCGTGGGTCTGGGTCGGGGACGGCTTCCACACCACGACGTTGCCCATGAGGGCGGGGGCGGTGGGCAGGTTGCCCGCGATCGCCGTGAAGTTGAACGGCGTGATCGCGTAGACGAACCCCTCGAGCGGGCGGTGGTCGAGGCGGTTCCAGACGCCGGGGGCGTTGGCCGGAGGCTGCTCGGCGAGCAGGTCACGGGCGTACTTGACGTTGAAGCGCCAGAAGTCGATCAGCTCGCAGGGCGTGTCGATCTCGGCCTGCTGGGCGGTCTTGGACTGGCCGAGCATGGTGGAGGCGGCCAGCGTCTCGCGCCAGGGGCCGGAGAGCAGTTCGGCGGCGCGCAGGATGATCGCGGCGCGGTCGTCGAAGGACATCGCGCGCCAGGCGGGGGCGGCGGCGAGCGCCGCGTCGATGGCGTCCTGGGCATCCTGCTGGGTGGCGTTGCGGTAGGTGCCCAGCACGGCCTTGTGGTGGTGCGGCTGCACGACCTGGAAGGCCTCGCCGCCGCCCAGCCGCTTCTCACCGCCGATGGTCATCGGCAGGTCGACCGGGTTCTCGGCCAGCTCCTTGAGCCTGGCCTCCAGCCGGGCCCGCTCGGGCGAGCCGGGGGCGTAGCCGTGCACCGGCTCGTTGACGGGGGTGGGGACCTGGGTCACAGCGTCCATGGGTTACCTCTTCCGAGTGATTCCCTGGCTTCAGCCCAAGGAAGCTGAAGCGGTTGCGTATGGTGAGCAGCGGTCAGGGCTTGACCGTCACGGTCTCGCTGTAGCGAGCCGTGAGAAGCCCCTTCGGGGGCGGAGTCACGAGATCCGTAACTCCTTTCCACGGATCTGGGTCCGGCTCAGCCGGCCGCAGGGCTGCAGCTGTTGGCCTCCGAATTTCGCGGAGACCGACAGCCGTGGCTCATCCAGCGCATCACCCCTTGCTGATCATCGAGCGGACGAAAAATCGCAGGTTCGCCGGCTTCTCCGCGAGTCGGCGCATGAAGTAGCCGTACCAGTCGGTGCCGTAGGCCGTGTAGACGCGCATCCGGTGGCCCTCGGCGGCCAGCCGCAGGTGTTCGTCGCCGCGGATGCCGTAGAGCATCTGGAACTCGTACTCGTCGGGCTTGCGGCCGGCCTGCCGGGCGAGTTCCTGGGCGATGGAGATCAGGCGTGGGTCGTGGGAGCCGACCATCGGGTATCCCTCGCCCTCCATCAGGATGCGCAGGACCCGGACGTACGCCTTGTCGATCTCGTGTTTCTGCTGGTAGGCGACCTCGGCGGGCTCCTTGTACGCGCCCTTCACGAGCCGCACCCGGCTGCCCGCCCCGGCGAGCCGGCGGGCGTCGGCCTCGGTGCGGAAGAGGTAGGCCTGGATCACACAGCCGGTCTGCGGGAAGTCCTTCCGCAGCTCCTCGTGGATGGCGAACATCGAGTCGAGGGTGGTGTGGTCCTCGGCGTCGAGCGTGACGGTCGTACCGATGGCGGCGGCCGCCTCGACGACCGGCCGGACGTTCGCGAGAGCCAGCTCGTGCCCCCCGGGCAGCGCCTGGCCGAACATCGACAGCTTCACGGACATCTCGGCCCTGGTACCCAGGTCGAGTGCCTTGAGCCGGTCGATGAGCGCCAGATAGGCGTCCCGAGCGGCTTCCGCCTGCTCCGGGGTGGTGATGTCCTCGCCGACGACGTCCATCGTCAGCTCCAGACCGCGGTCGGTCAGCTCGCGGACGATCGGCACGATCTCGTCGACCGTCTCGCCCGGGATGAAGCGGTCGACGACCCGCTTGGTCACCGGGGCCGCCGAGATCAGGCGTCGCATCCGGTCGCTGCGCGACGCGGCAAGAATCACGGGACCCAGCACGGGGCACCTCCACAAACCAGCAGATAGAACCACCGTGAAATCTAAGGATCCCCCCGATCGTCGGCCATCGACAGCTGTCACGCATCCGTGCCGCAGATCTCAGACAGATGTATGAAGGACCGCGGAATTGCGGGAGAATGCCCGAGTGACGTCCGATGCCGCAGCTTTCCACCGCGCAGGTGACTACCAGGAGCTGGTCGACGAGATCTCGGAACTCCTGGGCGTGCCGGCGACCCTGGAGAACCGCGACTTCGAGCTGATCGCCTTCGGTGCGTACGACAGTGAGGGCGACCTCGATCCGTCGGCGCTGGACCCCGTCCGCACCCGCTCGATCCTGACCCGGCGCTCCACGGCCGCGGTCCGGACGTGGTTCGAGGGCTTCGGCATCACCAGGGCGAGCGGGCCGGTGCGGATTCCGCCCACTCCGGAGGCGGGGGTCTATCGCGGGCGGATCTGTCTGCCCGTACGTCATCGGGGGGTCGTCCTCGGTTACGTCTGGCTCCTGGACTCCGATCCCGGCCCGACCGACCCGCAGCTGGACGCGGCGATGCGGGTGACGGCCCGGATCGGCGCACTGCTCGCGGACGAGGCGCAGCACGGGGCCGACCTGAGCCGGGAGCTGCGGGCGGTGCTGACCGCCGAGCGCGGCTGGCAGGGCGACATGGCGGTGGCGGCCCTGCGCACGGCGCTGGGTCCCCGCGCCGACGGCCCGTACACCGTGGTGTGCGTCGCCCCATGGCCGTCCGCCGACCCGGACGACGCCCCGTCGTCGCGTACGGTCCCGCACGCGACGGCCTTGTGCACGGTGCCGTGGGGTGTCACGGGCCAGGCCCTGGCGGTCCTGGTACGGCTACGGGCGACCGACACCCTGACACCGGCGAGCTCGGCGGCGGGGCGGTTGCTGGAACGGGCGGCACCGGGTGCAACAGGCGACATGGCAGCCTCAGGCGCGACAGGCGACACCGCAGTCCCCGGCGTAACGCCTGGCACAGCAGCCCCTGGCGCGGCACCCAGCACGAAAACCCCGGATGCCACGGCGGACACCACAGCCCCTGGGGCGGCGCGCAGTACGGCAGCCTTTGACGCCCCACGGCACACCCCAGCCCCAGGCGCCGTGGCCGCCGGAGTCGCCGGCGCTCGTGTGGGCCTTGCCGAGCTGGCCCCCGCCTGGCAGGAGGCGTCGGCCGCGGCCCGTGCCGCGCTTGCGGAACCTGGGTTCGGGCCGGTCGCGGAGTGGTCGCGCATCGGCCCGTACCGTCTGCTGACCGCGCTGCCCCCGGAGACGGCCCACGACCCCGTCGTACGCCCCCTTCTCTCCCCCGCCCACCGCGAACTCGCCCGCACCGCCGAGGTCTACCTCGACTGCGCGGGCCAGGCCGGCCGCACCGCCGCGGAACTGGGTATCCACCGCCAGACCCTCTACTACCGCCTCTCCCGCGTCGAACAGCTCACCGGCCTTGACCTGGACGACGGCGAGGACCGGCTGCTGCTGCACATGGCGCTCAAGGGGGCGCGGCTGTAAGCGGCACCGTGATCGCCGCGTTCGACGTGCGAGCGGCGTGGGGAGACTGATCCCCGTGCCCCTGCTGATGATCGACCTCGACAACACCCTCGTCGACCGGGACGCCGCCTTCCGCGCGGCCGCGATCGACTTTCTCACCGAACACGGCCTGCCCGAAGGTGACTTGGGCTGGCTGATGACCCTCGACGCGAGCGGCCACACACCACGGCGGGAGGTCGCGCGGGCGCTGTCCGAGCGGTATGGCGGCATCGACGCCCAGGACTTCCTCGACCTGGGCGCGGCCGACCGGATCACCCTGTCCGACCCGGTCCGCGAGGCGCTCGTCGAGGCCCGCGCCGAGGGCTGGTCCTGCGTGATCGTGACCAACGGGCGGACCGTCCAGCAGGAGACGAAGATCCGCAACGTCGGCCTCGACCGGCTCGTCCACGGCTGGGTGATCTCCGAGGCGGCCGGGCACTGGAAGCCCGAGCCGGAGATCTTCCACGCGGCGGCCGCCGTCGCCGGAGTCGCGCTCGACGGCGCATGGATGATCGGCGACTCGGCCCTTGCGGACATCCGAGGCGCGCTGGGCGTCGGAGCACGGAGCGTATGGGTCTCGACCGGCCGGCCGTGGACGGAACCGGACTACCGGCCCACCCTCACCACCCGGGACACCGCGTCCGCCATCCGGCGCGTGACCGGCGGTCGGGACGATTATTGACGTACGGCATTTCGCGGGACCGGGTGATGGAGACGCGGGAGGGGCGTATCACTCGCGCGTGGCGGCCTCGATGACCTGCCGCAGGCCCTCGGTGAGGGTGTCCGCGTCGGGCGCGCTCTTGGGGTCGAAGGCCCACTGACCGATGAGTCCGGTCATCAGCGCCAGATAGAACCGGCCGAGGGTGTCGGCGGTCTCGTCCGTCACCTCCTCCTCCGGCACGCCCATGAGCATGGAGACCAGGCCCCGCCCACCCTCGCGCTGCGCACGCGCCAACTGGTCGCGCACCTCGGGCAGTTGGTCACCCATACCCATGATCTCCAGGCTGAGCCGCCACAGCGAGCCGGGCCCCCGCATGGTGTCGACGATGTTGGCCCACACCTCCCGGAAGCGCTCCAGCGAGCCGGGCGCACCGGTGAATCCGTCGCCCCCCTCGAAGGACACGTCCTCCACCAACGCGATGTACGCCTGCCCCAGCAGCGCGTCCTTCGAGCCGTAGTGATAGCCGATGGACGCCAGGTTCGTCCCGGACTCCTTGACGATGTCCCGCGCGGTCGTCCGCAGGAACCCCTTCTCCAGCAGGCAGCGCTTGGCGCCTTCGAGCAGATCCTCGCGATGTCCCATGCGCTCAGCCTATCTAGACAAGCGATTTATACAAGCGTCATAGACAAGCGTTTAAGACGCTCGTATAGTCGCCGTCATGACGAACCCGACGAGCACCACCACCCCGTCCGGCCGCGCCGGCCGCCGTGAATGGACCGCCCTCGCCGTCCTGATGCTTCCGCTGCTCCTGGTCTCGATGGACGTCTCCGTCCTCTACTTCGCGATCCCGGCGATCAGCGCGGACCTGGAGCCGAGCGGCACCCAGCAGCTGTGGATCTTCGACATCTACGCCTTCGTCCTGGCCGGCCTGCTCATGACGATGGGCTCCCTGGGCGACCGCATCGGCCGCCGCAGGCTCCTGCTGATCGGCGCCGTCGCCTTCGGCACCGCCTCGCTGATCGCCGCCTACGCGAACAGCGCGGAGACCCTCATCGCTGCCCGAGCGGTCCTCGGCATCGGCGGCGCGACCCTGATGCCGTCGACGATGGCGCTGATCCGCACGATGTTCACCGACCCCGGCCAGCGCGCGAAGGCGATCGGCATGTGGTCCGGTGTGATGACGGCCGGGATCGCGCTCGGTTCGGTGATGAGCGGTGTGCTGGTCGAGTACTTCTGGTGGGGCTCGGTCTTCCTGGTCAACCTGCCCGCGATGGTGCTGCTCCTGGTCCTCGGCCCCATCCTGCTGCCCGAGTCGAAGGCCGCATCGCCCGGCCGGTTCGACTGGCTGAGCGTCCCTCTGTCGATGGCCGCGGTGCTGCCGGTCGTCTACGGCCTGAAGGAAATCCCGTCCGAGGGCTGGAACGTCCGTTACGTCGTCTCGATCACCGTCGGTCTGCTCTTCGCGGTCCTCTTCGTGCACCGCCAGCGCACCACGGCCTCGCCGATGATCTCCCCGGCCCTGTTCCGCGGCCGCGGTTTCGGGCCCTCCGTCGCGCTCAACCTGATCTCCTCGTTCGCGATGATGGGCTCGGCCTACTTCACCACGCAGTACCTGCAGTCGGTGCTCGGCAAGAGCGCGCTGGAGGCGGCCCTGTGGGCGCTGTTGCCCTCGGTGCCGATCGGCGCCGCGGCCCCGCTCGCGACCTCGCTGGTCCAGAAGGGGGTCGACCGCGCTCACGTCGTCACCGCCGGCTTCGCGATCGGCGCGGTCGGCTACGCGCTGCTGGCCTTCACCGGCACGGACTCGATGGCGCTGGTCCTGACCGCGTGCGGTGTCCTCGCCGTCGGCGTCGTCACCGTGATCTCGCAGATCACGGACCTCGCGATGAGCAGCGCCCCGGTGGAGCGGGCCGGTTCGGCGTCCTCCCTGATGGAGACCGGCGCGGAGTTCGGCGGCGCCCTCGGCATGGCGGTCCTCGGCTCCATCGGTACGGCGGTCTACCGCCACGAGATGCCGGATGCGGCGCCGGATGCGGCGCGGGAGACGCTGGGCGGGGCGCTCGCGGTGGCCGACCGGTTCCCGGGACTCGCGACGGCGGCCCGGGAGGCGTTCACCAGCGGACTGCAGGGCGCGGCGATCGCCGGGGCGGTGCTGCTGGTCACGGCGGCGGGCCTGGCGGCGCTGACGCTGCGAGGCGTCGAGGTGCGCACGGAGGTGCCGGAGCCGGAACCGGAGAAGTCACTCGCGTGAGCTCGCACGAGAAAGAGGCTGGGCGGACCGGGAGTTCCCGGTCCGCCCAGCCTCCTGTCGTCAAGCGTCAGACCAGGTTCACCGCACGGGCCGACGTCGCCCCGATCTCCTCGGCCACCTCGGTCAGCACACCCGCGGGCACCGTGTCGTCGACGGTGAGGACGGCGAGCGCCTCGCCACCGGCGATCGCCCGCGACACCTGCATACCGGCGATGTTGATGCCGGCCTCGCCGAAGATACGGCCGACCGTGCCGACGACGCCGGGACGGTCCTCGTACTTGAGGACGACCATGTGGTCGGCGAGGGCCAGGTCGACGTCGTACTCACCGACCGCGACGATCTTCTGGAGGTGCTTGGGACCAGCCAGCGTGCCGGAGACCGACACCTCCTCGCCGCTGCCGAGCGTGCCGCGCACGGTGACGACGTTGCGGTGGTCGGCCGACTCCGAGCTGGTCGTCAACCGCACCTCGACGCCGCGCTCCTGGGCGAACAGCGGGGCGTTGACGTACGACACCGTCTCGGCGACGACGTCCTCGAAGACACCCTTGAGGGCGGACAGCTCCAGCACCTTCACGTCGTGCTGGGTGATCTCGCCGTAGACCTCGACGTCGAGGCGGACCGCGACCTCACCGGCGAGCGCGGTGAAGATGCGGCCGAGGCGCTCGGCGAGGGGCAGGCCCGGCTTGACGTCCTCGGCGATGACACCGCCCTGGACGTTCACCGCGTCGGGCACGAGCTCACCGGCGAGGGCGAGGCGCACCGAGCGGGCGACGGCGATACCGGCCTTCTCCTGGGCCTCGTCGGTGGAGGCACCGAGGTGCGGGGTGGCGACGACCTGGTCGAACTCGAAGAGCGGCGAGTCCGTGCAGGGCTCCTTCGCGTACACGTCGAGACCGGCACCGGCGACCCGGCCCTCCTTGAGGGCGGAGTACAGCGCCTCCTCGTCGACGATCCCGCCGCGCGCGGCGTTGACGATCCGCACGCTCGGCTTGACCTTGCGCAGCGCCTCGTCGCCGATGAGGCCGACGGTCTCGGGGGTCTTGGGCAGGTGGACGGTGATGAAGTCGGAGACCTCGAGCAGCTCGTCCAGGGACAGCACCTTGACGCCCATCTGGGCGGCGCGGGCGGGCTGGATGTAGGGGTCGTAAGCGACGACCTTCATGCCGAAGCCGGACATGCGCTGGGCGACCAGCGCACCGATCCGGCCCAGACCCACGACACCGAGGGTCTTCTCGGCGAGCTCCACGCCCGTGTACTTGCTGCGCTTCCACTCGCCGTTCTTCAGCGCGGCGTTGGCCTGCGGAATGTGGCGGGCGGTGGCGACGAGGAGACCGCAGGCCAGTTCGGCGGCGGTCACGATGTTCGAGGTGGGGGCGTTGACGACCATCACGCCGGCCTTGGTGGCGGCGGAGACGTCGACGTTGTCCAGGCCGACGCCGGCTCGTGCGACGACCTTCAGCTTGTGCGCGGCGGCGATCGCTTCGGCGTCCACCTTGGTGGCGGAGCGGATCAGGATCGCGTCGACCTCGGCGATGGCCGGGAGCAGTTCGGCGCGGTCCGCTCCGTTGCAGTGCCGGATCTCGAAGTCGGGGCCAAGCGCGTCCACAGTCGCGGGCGACAGCTCTTCAGCGATGAGTACGACGGGTTTCGAGCTCACGTGAGTCCTCACAAGTCCATTGCGGACGGCCGTCCCGACGGCCGCAGGCGGTGGAGGGATGCTTGCCGCGTGGAAGACGCACGACGTTGTGGGCCTGACGCGTATGTATACGGCAGTGTAGTGGCGCGGAGAGGGACATCCCGCGCCGCTGTGGAAGGATCACCCGGACGTGCCGATCGACAGAATCCAGCCCCTCCGGCGTTTGAGGAGCGGGGCCCGGGGCAGAGCCCCGCGACGGCGCCCCGAGCCGGCGGCACCGTCGCGGAGCGTTCCGCTTACGCCTCCTCGTCGACCCAGCTCATCAGCTTGCGCAGCTGCTTGCCGGTGGTCTCCAGCAGGTGCTCGGAGTCCGCGGTCTTGTACTCGTTGTACTTCTTCAGACCGCCGTGGTACTCGGCCATCCACTCACGGGCGAAGGTGCCGTCCTGGATCTCGGCGAGGACCTTCTTCATCTCGGCCTTGGTGGCGTCCGTGATGATCCGCGGGCCGGTGACGTAGTCGCCCCACTCGGCGGTCTCGGAGATCGACCAGCGCATCTTCTCCAGGCCGCCCTCGTACATGAGGTCGACGATGAGCTTCAGCTCGTGCAGGCACTCGAAGTACGCGATCTCCGGCTGGTAGCCGGCCTCGGTCAGCGTCTCGAAACCGGCCTTGACCAGCGCGGCCGTACCACCGCAGAGAACGGCCTGCTCACCGAACAGGTCGGTCTCGGTCTCCTCGGTGAAGGTCGTCTTGATGACGCCGGCGCGGGTACCGCCGATGGCCTTGGCGTACGACAGCGCGAGCGCGAAGGCGTTGCCGGTCGCGTCCTGCTCGACGGCCGCGATACACGGAACGCCGCGGCCCTCCTCGTACTGGCGGCGGACGAGGTGGCCCGGGCCCTTGGGGGCGACCATGCAGACGTCGACGCCCGCCGGGGGCTTGATGAAGTCGAAGCGGATGTTCAGGCCGTGGCCGAAGAACAGCGCGTCGCCGTCGTTCAGGTTGTCCTTGATGGACTCCTCGTAGACCTGGGCCTGGATCGGGTCCGGGACGAGGATCATGATGACGTCGGCCTCGGCGGCGGCCTCGGACGGCGTCACCACGCGCAGGCCCTGCTCCTCGGCCTTGGCCTTGGACTTGGAGCCCTCGTGCAGACCGACACGCACGTCGACACCCGAGTCACGGAGCGACAGCGCGTGGGCGTGGCCCTGGCTGCCGTAACCGATGACCGCGACCTTGCGGCCCTGGATGATGGACAGGTCGGCGTCGGCGTCGTAGAACAGCTCGGCCACTTTGGGTTCTCTCCTTGGTCTGCAGGTGTTGCGTCCCACCGTATGACGGCGGGCTGAGATGAAGTTTCCGGGTCTCGGTATACGGGCGGCCGGAGCCGCCCGTACCCGGCCCTACGCGCTGCGGTCGAGCGCGCGCAGCGAGCGGTCCGTGATCGAACGGGCACCGCGGCCGATCGCGATGGTGCCCGACTGGACCAGCTCCTTGATGCCGAAGGGCTCCAGCATCTTCAGCATCGCGGACAGCTTCTCGCCGCTGCCGGTGGCCTCGATCGTGACGGCCTCCGGGGAGACGTCGACGGTCTTGGCGCGGAACAGCTGGACGATCTCGACGATCTGGGAGCGCGTCTCGTTGTCGGCGCGCACCTTCACCAGAACGAGTTCCCGCTGAACGGCGGAACCGGGTTCCAGCTCGACGATCTTCAGCACGTTGACGAGCTTGTTGAGCTGCTTGGTCACCTGCTCCAGCGGCAGTTCCTCGATCACGTTGACCACGATGGTGATCCGGGAGATCTCGGGGTGCTCGGTGACACCGACCGCGAGCGAGTCGATGTTGAAGCCGCGGCGGGAGAACAGGGCGGCGATCCGGGCGAGGATGCCGGGGGTGTTCTCCACCAGGACGGAGAGCGTGTGCTTGGACATGATCTTTTACGTCTCTCTCGCTCAGTCGTCTTCGTTGTCGCCGAAGTCGGGGCGGACGTCCCGGGCGGCCAGGATCGTGTCGTTCGAGGTGCCGGCGGCGACCATCGGCCACACCATCGCGTCCTCGTGGACGATGAAGTCGACGACGACGGGACGGTCGTTGATGGAGTTCGCCTCTTCGATGACCTTGTCCAGGTCCTCCGGGCGCTCACAGCGCAGGCCCACGCAGCCCATCGCCTCGGACAGCTTCACGAAGTCCGGCACGCGTGTGCCCTTGGCGTCCGGGTTGACGTCCTCGGGACCGCTGTGCAGCACCGTGTTGGAGTACCGCTGGTTGTAGAAGAGGGTCTGCCACTGGCGGACCATCCCGAGGGCGCCGTTGTTGATGATGGCGACCTTGATCGGGATGTTGTTCAGGGCGCAGGTGGTCAGTTCCTGGTTGGTCATCTGGAAACAGCCGTCGCCGTCGATCGCCCAGACCGTGTTGCCCGGCATTCCGGCCTTGGCGCCCATCGCGGCCGGGACCGCGTAGCCCATGGTTCCGGCGCCGCCGGAGTTCAGCCAGGTGGCGGGCTTCTCGTACTGGATGAAGTGCGCGGACCACATCTGGTGCTGGCCGACGCCCGCCGCGAAGATCGTGCCCTCGGGGGCGAGCTGTCCGACCCGCTCGATCACCTGCTGAGGGGAGAGCGAGCCGTCGGCGGGCAGGTCGTAGCCGAGCGGGTAGTTCTCGCGCCAGCGGGACAGGTCCTTCCACCAGGCGCTGTAGTCGCCCTGGTGGCCCTCGCTGTGCTCCTTCTGGACGGCCTGCACCAGGTCGGCGATGACCTCGCGGGCGTCCCCGACGATCGGCACGTCGGCGGCACGGTTCTTGCCGATCTCGGCCGGGTCGATGTCGGCGTGGACGATCTTGGCGTGCGGGGCGAAGCTGTCCAGCTTGCCGGTGACGCGGTCGTCGAATCGGGTGCCGAGGGCGACGATCAGGTCGGCCTTCTGCAGCGCGGTGACGGCGGTGACCGACCCGTGCATGCCCGGCATTCCCACGTGCAGCGGGTGGCTGTCGGGGAATGCGCCGAGCCCCATCAGGGTGGTGGTGACGGGGGCTCCGGTGAGTTCTGCGAGGACCTTCAGCTCGGCGGTGGCGCCGGCCTTGATGACACCGCCGCCGACGTAGAGGACGGGCCGCTTGGCCTGGGTGATCAGCTTGGCGCCTTCGCGGATCTGCTTGGCGTGCGGCTTGGTCACCGGGCGGTAGCCGGGCAGGTCCATGACGGGCGGCCACGAGAACGTCGTCTTCGCCTGGAGGGCGTCCTTGGCGATGTCGACCAGGACCGGGCCTGGGCGGCCGGTGGAGGCGATGTGGAAGGCCTGCGCGATGACCCGCGGGATGTCCTCGGCCTTGGTGACGAGGAAGTTGTGCTTGGTGATCGGCATGGTGATGCCGACGATGTCCGCCTCCTGGAAGGCGTCCGTGCCGATCGCCTTGGAGGCCACCTGCCCGGTGATCGCCACGAGCGGCACCGAGTCCATGTGGGCGTCCGCGATCGGGGTGACCAGGTTGGTGGCACCGGGGCCCGAGGTCGCCATGCAGACGCCGACCTTGCCGGTGGCCTGCGCGTAACCGGTGGCCGCGTGGCCCGCGCCCTGCTCGTGACGGACCAGGACGTGGCGCACCCGGGTGGAGTCCATCAGCGGGTCGTACGCCGGAAGGATGGCACCGCCGGGAATGCCGAATACCGTCTCGGCGCCGACCTCCTCGAGAGAGCGGATGAGGGACTGCGCGCCCGTGACGTGCTCGGGGGCGGACTGCTGTCCTCCGGATCGGGGCCGCGGCTGCGGATGGGCCCCGGTGGCCTGCTCGGTCATCGTCATTCTCTTCTCGATGCTGAGGGTTTTTGCGAAGTTTGCGCGGTGTTCGACTGGTGCTTGTGCAACAAAAAACCCCTCGTGCCGTAAGGCAAGCGAGGGGAGCGCGCCGGGTGGGGTCGCTGAGCGATCGAGGGCTCAGCGTCAGCCGACGCGCTTTCCAAGTACGAGAATTCGGGTGCGCATGGCACTGACCCTCCCCCCGGCACGCATGTGGTGTCAAGTGGGTGGGACGGGAGTCTCATTATGTGAGCGGAGGGCCGTGCCGCCTCCGAGGACCGCCGTCACCCCACTGGTGTACACCTCCGCGCCGCCCCCCGCGAACGCGGGTTCGGCGGGGCCGTGCGGCACCGGATAGTGGCCCGAGGCCAGCGCCCTGCGGAGCCGGTACTCGTCCATCGGTCCGGAGAATGCCATGCCCTGCCCGTGGGTGCAGCCCATCGCCCGCAGGGCGACGACCTGTTCCGGGAGGTCCACGCCGTCGGCCACGGACTGGAGGCCGAGGTCTCCGGCGATCCTCAGCAGACCGCTGGTGATCTTGTGCAGTCTGGCGGACTCCACGACACCCTCGACCAGACTGCGGTCGAGCTTCAGTACGTCCACGGGGAGTCTGCGCAGTGCGGTGATCGCCGCGTAGCCGCTGCCGAAACCGTCCAGGGCGATCCGGACGCCGACGCGGCGGATCGCGGTCAGCCGGCGCTCCAGCTCGTCCAGGGAGACCCGGGGATCGGTGTCGGAGAGCTCGATGACCAGGGAGCCCGACGGCAGCCCGTGCCGGGTCAGCAGTGCCTCCACCGAGCCCAGGGGCAGCGAGCGGTCCAGCAGCCGCTGGGCGCTCATCCGGACCGCCACGGGCACGGTGAGCCCGGTCGCGGCCCGCTCGGCGGCCTGCTCGACGGCCTCCTCCAGGATCCAGCGGCCCAGCTCCTGCGTACGGTCGCTGTCCTCGGCCACCCGCAGGAACTCGGCCGGCGTGAACAGCACCCCCTGGGAGGAACGCCAGCGCGCCTGGGCGGAGACCGAGGTGATCCGGCCGTCCTCCAGACAGACGACGGGCTGGTGCAGCAGGGCGAACTCGCCGTCGTGCAGCGCGGCCCGCAGGCGCGTGGCCAGCTCCGCCTTCCGTACGACGTCCTGCTGCATCTGGGGCGCATAGAGCTCGACGCGGCCCTTGCCGCCCGCCTTGGCGCGGTACATCGCAAGGTCCGCGTTGCGCAGGAGCTCGCCCGCTCCGAGGCCGGGTTCGGCGAAGGCGACGCCGATGGAGGCGGCGACCCGGACATCGTTGCCGTCGATGAGGTAGGGCTGCGAGAGCGTGACCCTGAGGCGGTCGGCGAGCTCCAGGATGTGACCCTCGCGGGCGGTGCGGTCGCGGGTGCCGTCCCCGACGATCAGTGCGGCGAACTCGTCCCCGCCGAGCCGGGAGGCGGTGTCCCCGTAGCGGACCGCGTCCTGGAGTCTGCGGGCGGCCTGGACGAGCAGTTCGTCCCCGGCCTGGTGCCCGATCGTGTCGTTGACGGCCTTGAAGCCGTCCAGGTCGATGAAGAGGACGGCCGTGCCGCGGTCGGAGGAACGGCGGCCGGACAGGGCCTGCTGGACGCGCCGGGTGAACAGGGCGCGGTTGGGCAGGTCGGTCAGCGGGTCGTGCTCGGCGTTGTGCTGGAGCTGCGCCTGCAGGCGCACTCTTTCGGTCACGTCCCGGCTGTTGAAGATGAGGCCGCCGTGGTGACGGTTGACGGTGGACTCGACGTTGAGCCAGCCGCCGTCGCCGGACCGGAAGCGGCACTCGATGCGGGTGGTGGGCTCTTCGAGAGGGCTGACGGCGAGGAAACGGCGCACCTCGTGCACCACGCAGCCCAGATCCTCCGGGTGGATGAGACCGGCCAGTTCCGTGCCCACGAGCTCCTCTGCGGAGCGGCCGTAGACCCCTGCGGCAGCCGGGGAGACGTACCTGAGGATGCCGTTCGGTGCGGCGATCATGATGACGTCGCTCGAGCCCTGCACCAGGGAGCGGAAGTGGTTCTCCTTCTGCGCGAGTTCCTGGGTGAGGGTGATGTTGTCGAGCAGCATGATGCCCTGGCGCACCACGAGGGCGAGCACGACAGTGCCGCCGGTGAGGAGCACCACGCGGTCCACGCTGCGGCCGTTGAGGACGTTGTAGAGGATCCCCAGCGTGCAGACGGCGGCGGCGAGATACGGGGTGAGGGCGGCCAGCGAACCGGTGATGGGCCGGGTGACCGGATACCGGCTGTGGTCACCGCCCTGGGCTCCCGGCACTCCCTGCGCACCCTGCACGGACGGGCGGCGCTGGATCCCGAACCGCGGCCTGGGCAGGTGTTCGTGCACCACGCGCGTGCGCCCGTCCGGTCGCCGCGGGTCGCCGTCCGGCTGCCGGGGCGCGGCCCAGGGAGCGTACGCGAGGAGCAGGGAGCCGGCGAACCATCCGGCGTCCAGCAACTGGCCGGAGCGGTAGTTGTTGTGGAGCAGCGGCGAGGTGAACAGGGCGTCGCACATCACTGTCAGGGCGAGCGCGCCGATCGCGGTGTTCACCGCGGTGCGGTTGACCGCCGAGCGCCGGAAGTGCAGCGCGAGGACCATGCTGACGAGGGCGATGTCCAGCAGCGGATACGCCAGGGACAGTGCGGTGTGCGCGACGCTGGGCCCCTCCGACTTGGCCGCCTGGGCGAGAGCGAGGCTCCATGAGAGCGTGAGGAGCGAGCCGCCGATCAGCCAGGAGTCCAGGCCGAGACAGACCCAGCCCGCCTTCGTCACCGGGCGCTTGGCGAGGACCAGCAGACCCACGATGGCGGGCGGCGCGAAGCACAGGAAGAACAGGTCGGCGTAGCTGGGGCTGGGCACCTCCCGGTCCAGGACGACCTCGTACCACCCCCAGATCAGGTTGCCGAGCGACGCCATGGCGGAGGAGAGCGCGAAGAGCAGCCAGGCCTGCCGGAAGCGGACCCGACGGTCGCGGGCGTGGAGGAAGCACGACACGGCGGCCGTGCCCGCCGCGGCGCTCAGCCCGAAGTCGCCCATGATCAGGGCGACTTCGCGCGAGCCCCAGCCGAGCGCGGAACCGACGGCGTATCCCGCGCACACCAGGGCGAGAAGGAGCTGGCGGACCAGGCTCGACCCGCCACGGAGGACCGGCGGCCGGGAGGGCAGCAGCGCCGCCCTCACGGGCCGGGCCCGCAGCGCTCCGTCGAAGGTGGTCGTGGGAGAGGGGGGCGAACTCACCGGGTCCTCCCGGTCCGCACCGCTCCGGGGTCCCGGGGGTCCGGGTGCGCCGGGTGCGCATGCCTCCTGCGGCTGCTGTGCCTGCGGTGATGAGCGCTGTGGTGACCGCCGTGACCGGCGTGGTGGCCGCGTCTGCGCGCGGCTGTGTGCCAGGGTCGGAGCCGGCGGCCCCGCCGCGTCGGATCGTTGGTCCATAGGCCGTGCATCGCCCGTCGCCCCCCTCACAGTCTGCAATGTCCATCCCCGGCGCCGAACGGTGCGTGGCGCTGCCCCTGTCGGGACGATACACCAGTCTCGTCACTCAGGGACATAGTTCCTCTACGCTCCGTGACGACCAGCGGTGATGCGGGCACGGCCCGCGTCCGGAAGGTTGCGGAGGGTACCGGAAGCGGATTGTGCGCCTGTTACTCCGTGGGTCTAAGCGTTCTTGGAACCCGTCGTAAGGATCACGTTGCGCAAGGGCTCCTGGTTCACATAGCGGGTCAACTGGTCCACCAACAGGCGCTTGGCGCGCGGCAGGAACGCGGAGGTGGGTCCTCCGACATGGGGACTGACGAGTACGCCCGGCGCCTGCCACAAGGGGTGTCCCCGGGGCAGCGGCTCGGGGTCGGTGACGTCGAGGGCGGCGGTGATGCGGCCGGTCTCCAGTTCGGCGAGCAGCGCCTTGGTGTCGACGACCGGGCCGCGGGCGATGTTCACGAGGAGCGCGCCGTCCTTCATACGGGCCAGGAAGTCGGCGTCGGCCAGGTGACGCGTGGTCTCGTCGAGGGGCGTGGACAGGATGACGACGTCCGCCTCGGGGAGCAGGGCGGGCAGTTCGGTGAGTGGGTGCACCGGGCCGCGCTCCGTGGTGCGCGCGGAGCGCGCGACGCGCGCCACCCGCGCGACCTCGAACGGTACGAGCCGGTCCTCGATGGCGGAGCCGATCGAGCCGTAGCCGACGATGAGGACGTTCTTGTCGGCGAGCGAGGGCCGGAACCCGCCGCGCCACTCCCCCTTGTCCTGGGCCCGCACGAAGTCGGGGATCCCGCGCAGCGAGGCGAGGACCAGGGTGAGCGTGAGCTCGGCGGTGCTCGCCTCGTGCACACCGCGCGCGTTGCACAACCGCACGCCGGGACGCAGATGCCTCAGGCCCGGTGCCACGTTGTCGACGCCGGCCGACAGCGTCTGTACGACCTCGACGGAGCTCAGGTGGGGCATCGGCCGCAGGACGACATCGAGCGGCTTCATGTAGGGGACGACGTAGTACGCGCAGTCGGCCGGGTCAGCCGGGAAGTCCTCCTCGCCGTTCCAGAAGTGGTAGTCGGGGCCCTCGGGGAGCCCCTCGATGTCGTCGGGCGGGATGGGAAGCCACACGTCAGCACTCATGGTCAGGAGGCTATGTCAGGCGCCTGGGAGCCCAGAGGTTAGGTTGGGGGCCGGAAGAGGGAGGGTCACGAGCAGGTGGAGCGCAGGAAGATCGGCGCGGCGGCGCTCGCGGTGGGAGCCGTCGGACTCGGGTGCATGCCGATGAGCTGGGCCTACAGCGGGTCGCGGCAGCGGGGCGACGAGTCGGTCAGGGCCGTGCACCGGGCGCTCGATCTGGGCTCGACGCTGCTGGACACGGCCGACATGTACGGCCCGTTCACCAACGAGCTGCTGCTCGGCCGGGTGTTGAAGGAGCGGCGTGAGGACGCCTTCGTGTCGACGAAGGTCGGTCTGCTGGTGGGCGAACAGCACATCGTGGCCAACGGCCGCCCCGGCTATGTGAAACGGGCCTGTGACGCCTCCCTGCGGCGGCTCCAGACCGATGTGATCGACCTCTACCAGCTGCACCGCGAGGACCCCGAGGTCCCGGTCGAGGAGACCTGGGGCGCGATGGCGGAGCTCGTACAGGCCGGAAAGGTACGGTCGTTGGGGCTCTGCGCGATGGGTGCGCGAGGCGGGCGCCGCTCCGGCAGGCGGCTGTACGACGCGACGATCCGGCAGTTGCAGCGGGTCCAGCAGGTCTTCCCGGTGAGCGCGGTGGAGGCGGAGCTGTCGGTGTGGTCGCCGGAGGCGCTGGGGACGCTGCTGCCGTGGTGCGCGGCGCGCGGCATCGGCTTCCTGGCGGCGATGCCCCTCGGTAATGGCTTCCTGACCGGCACCCTGACCCCCGGCGAGGGTTTCGAACCGGACGACGTCCGCGCCCGCCACCCTCGCTTCACCGCCGAGATGATGGCCGCGAACCAGCCGATCATCTCCGGCCTGCGCCGCGTCGCGGCCCGGCACGGGGAGGGCGTCACCCCCGCACAGGTGGCGCTGGCGTGGGTGCTGGCCCAGGGCACCCACGTGGTCCCGGTGCCCGGGACCAAGCAGGAGCGGTGGGTGACGGAGAACGCGGCGGCGGCCGACCTCCGACTGACCGCCCAGGACCTCACCGAGGTGGCGGCACTGCCGGCGGCACAGGGGTCGTGGGACTAGCGCCCCTGCCGACGGGGCCCGCACCAAAAACCAGCAGACCCAGCCGCAGCGCCCGACCCACGGACCAGCAGACCCCAGCGGCCTCAGACCCGCGGACCGGCTCTCTGCCGACTGCGCCAGGGGCCCGTGGGACGAGCAGCCCCTCGGACGACACGCGCGACGCGGTCCGCGGGACGAGCAGGCCCCCAGACCACACCTGCGCCGCAGCCCAGCCTGCCGGCGGCACACAGGCCGCGAGCCGGCAACCCCAGCGGCGACACCCCACCCACGGCGCACGGGCCCACGCACCAGCACGGCCGCCAACTCTGCAGGGGCCCGCGGGTCGAGCAGACCCACCGGCCACCCAAGCGCCGCAAGGCCGGCACACCCATCTCAACGCCGATGCCCCACCCACGGACCAGCAAGCCGGCCGACTGCACAGGGACCCGCGCCACCGGCAGACCCCTAGACGACACCCGCGCCGCAGACCAGCCTGCCGACCGCACACGAGCCGCCGGCCCGCAGACCCGCCGGCCACCCGAGCGCCGTAAGGCCGGCTCGTCCACCGACCGCGCACGCGCACGGGCCGCGGGACTGGTGGGGGCGGGTGTGCGCATCGGGTCGGGGAGATCGGGAACCTCGGAGGCGCGAGCGGTGTATGACAGGTAGAACCCGCCGCTTCGAAGGGACCATGATCGTGCATCGTCGAGCTGTGACGGCCGTGCTGGCCGCGACCACGCTCCTGCTGACGGCCGGCTGCTCCTCCGACGGCGGAGGAGGAGGCGGCTCGCCCGACGGCGCCGGCAGCGCCTCGTCGAGCGGTCCGGCCTCGGGGTCCTCCCCCACCCAGCAGGCCGCGGAGGCGACCCCGCCGGCGAAGGGCTCGGTGAAGGTGGTGCGCACGGTCGCCGAGGACCTCAAGACCCCCTGGGGCCTCGCCCCGCTCCCCGACGGCGACCTGCTCGTCTCCTCACGGGACGACGGCACGATCACCCGGGTCGACGGACAGTCCGGCAAGAAGACGGAGCTGGGGCAGGTCTCCGGCGTCTCCGCGGCCGGCGAAGGGGGCCTCCTGGGCATCGCGCTGTCCCCGGCATACGCCTCGGACCACATGGTCTACGCCTACTTCACCTCCGACTCGGACAACCGCGTCGTGCGCATGGTCTACGACGAGCAGAAGACGTCCGGTGAGCAACTGGGCGCACCCGACACCGTCTTCAAGGGCATCCCGAAGGGCTTCATCCACAACGGCGGCCGGATCGCGTTCGGCCCGGACGGCATGCTGTACGCGAGCACCGGCGAGAGCGGCAACACCGGCCTGTCCCAGGACCGCAAGTCCCTGGGCGGCAAGATCCTTCGCCTGACCCCGGAGGGCGACCCGGCCCCCGGCAACCCGTTCCCGGACTCCCCCGTGTACTCCTACGGCCACCGCAATGTGCAGGGCCTCGCCTGGGACTCCAAACAGCGTTTGTTCGCCTCGGAGTTCGGCCAGGACACCTGGGACGAACTGAACGCGATCAAGCCGGGAGACAACTACGGCTGGCCGACCGCCGAGGGCAAGTCCGACGACAGGAACTTCCACAACCCGATAGCCCAGTGGCACACCGACGAGGCCTCCCCCAGCGGCATCGCCTACGCCGAGGGCTCCGTCTGGATGGCCGGGCTCAAGGGCCAGCGCCTGTGGCGCATCCCGCTGAAGGGCACGGCGGCCTCCGCCGACCCGCAGTCCTTCCTGAAGGAGGAGTACGGCCGGCTGCGCACGGTGATCTCCGCGGGCGGCGACAAGCTGTGGCTCGTCACCAGCAACACCGACGGCCGCGGCAGCCCCAAGGAAGGGGACGACAAGATCCTGGAGATACAGGTCAGCTAGCCGGAGCCGTCATTCCGGCGCGCTCTGCGAGGGCTCCTCGGTGTCGTCGTCCGGCCTGGACCGGCGGACGACGACCTTCCCGGACGTGAGATCTATCGGTCCGCGTCCGGGGTCACCGTCGCCGACGTCCTCGCGGGTCAGCTCCAGCCGGTTCTGCTCGTCACGGGTGTGCTTCCGGCCGGGTGCGAACAGTTCCTCGAACATGTTGAACATGCAGCCTCCCCTGCCGGTCTCCTACACCGTACGCCCACTCTGTGATCGGCACGTGGAGAGCCTCGGCCGGGAACAGCCCGAGCCGGTGGGCCACCGCCGCCGCCTCTCCCCTTCCGGAGACGCCGAGCTTGGCCAGGATGTTGGAGACGTGGACGCTGGCCGTCTTCGGGGAGATGAAGAGTTCCTCGGCTATCAGGCGGTTGGTGCGGCCGAGGGCGACCAGGCGCAGGACGTCGCGTTCGCGGCCGGTGAGGCCTAGGGAGCGGACCGGGTCGTCCCGGCTGGGGGCCGGCGCAGCGGTCAGGGTGAGGCGGGCGCGCTGGGCGAGGAGCGTGACGGCGTCGGCGAGGGGCCGGGCGCCGAGATGGTCGGCGGCTGCGTGGGCGAGGCGCAGAAGTTCGGTGGCCCGGTCGCGGTCGGGCTGCTCGGCGCCGCCGGATGCAGACAGCAGGGCCTGGGCGAGCCGGTGGCGGACGCGGGCGAGGTCGTAGGGCCGTTCCAAGGGCTCGACGGCGGTGACGGCCTCGTACCAGTGGTCCGGGGTGTCGGCGCTCTCGGCGCGCAGCAGTTCGGCGCGGACCCAGCGTTCGTGGGCCAACCAGACGGGTGCGTTGGTGGCGAGGGGTCTGGCGGCCTCCCTGATGCGGTGGAGGATCTTCGCGCGGTCCTGTTCGGCGACGGGCAGGCCGAGGGCGTCCGCCTCCATGGTGGCGGCGGTGAGCAGCAGGCGCCAGGCATAGCGCTGGGTGCCGGGCGGGAAGCCAGCGTCCAGGACGCGTTCGAGTTCGGCGCGGGCGTCCAGGAGGCGGCCCTCGGCGGCGGCGATGCCGGTGGTGATGTCGGCGAGGGGAAGTTCATGTTGCGGGACCTGGTCGTGGGAACCGAAGTAGCCGCGTGCAGCGGCCAGTTGCCGTGCGGCCTCGGTCAGTTCGCCGCGTGCGAGCGAGAGGGCGGCGCGGTTCACGGCGTGGAAGCCGCGGGGCTTGGCGCTCTGGCCGACGCGCTCGGCTTGCGAAGCGGCTTCCGCGGCCCGGTCCCAGTGCCCCAGGGAGTAGAGGGACTCGGCGAGGTTTCCCCAGATCCAGGCCTCCTTGTCGGAAAGGCCGTGCCGTCGTGCGTGGGTGAGCCCGTCCTGCAGGACCTCCACGGCTTCCCGGGAGCGGCCGATGCTTTCCAGGGAGGAGGGGAGATTGACGTAGGCGCGGCTGGCGACGCTCGGGATGTCGTCGTCGAGGGTCCGCCGCAGGACCTCGTACATCTCGTCCAGGCCGGTGCCGACGCTGCCGGATTCCACCATGAGGCCGGCGAGGGTGAGCCGCGCGTTCATCTCGATCTCACGGGCGCCGACCATGTGCGCGTACTCCACAGCCCGTTCGGCGGCCGAGATGGCGTCGGGGCCGGGAATGTGGACCATGGACCAGTTGGCCACGTTGGCCAGAACCTCGGCGTGCACCTCGGACGGCGGCAGCCCGCGCACCAGCTCTTCGGCGGTCGCCAGTTCGGCCCAGCCGTCGCCGCGGGCCAGCCCCTGGACGAGATGGGAGCGCTGGACCCAGAACCAGGCGGCGCGCAGGGGGTCCCCGTCGTCCTCCAGGAGGTGCAGCGCCCGCTTGGTGATTTTCAGGGCGCGTTCGCGTTCGCCGCCCAGGCGGCCGGCGACGGCGGCCTCGGCCATCAGGTCGAGATAGCGCAGCGCGGTGGTGGCCGGGTCGCAGCCGCAGGGAGGGTAGACCTCGGTGTAGTCGACGGGGCGCAGGGCGGCCCTGACGTCCTCGGGGGCTGTGTCCCACAGCTCCATCGCGCGTTCCAGGAGCCGGAGTTGTTCGGAGTAGGCGTGCCGACGGCGGGCGGTGACGGAGGCGTCCAGGACGGCGGGCAGGGCCTTGGCCGCGTCGTGGGCGTGGTACCAGTAGCTGGCCAGACGCATGACCCGCTCGTCGGCGGGGACGAGCGCGGGGTCGGCCTCCAGGGCTTCGGCGTAGCGGCGGTTGAGGCGGGAGCGTTCGCCGGGCAGCAGATCGTCGGCGACTGCCTCGCGGACCAGGGAGTGCCGGAAGCGGTAGCCGTCGCCGTCGGGTGCCGGAAGGAGGATGTTGGCGTTCACCGCGACCCGCAGCGCCTCGATGAGGTCGTCCTCGGCGAGCCGGGTGACGGCGGCGAGCAGCCGGTACTCCACGGTGGAGCCGCCCTCGGCGACGACCCGGGCGACCCGTTGGGTGCTCTCGGGCAGCCCTTCGACGCGGACCAGGAGCAGATCGCGCAGGGAGTCGGTGAGGCCGGTGCCGCAGCCCTCGGTGGCGCAGACGGCGAGTTCCTCGACGAAGAAGGCGTTGCCGTCGGAGCGTTCGAAGATGTCGTCGACCTGGGCGGGATTCGGTTCGGTGGCGAGGATCCCGGCTATCTGACGGCTGACCTCGTCCCGGTTGAAGCGGCCGAGCTCGATCCGGCGGACCGTGCGCAGCCGGTCGAGTTCGGCGAGCAGGGGGCGCAGCGGGTGGCGGCGGTGGATGTCGTCGGCGCGGTAGGTGGCGAGGACGACCAGGCGGCCGGTGCGCAGGGTGCGGAAGAGGTAGGCCAGGAGGTGACGGGTGGAGGCGTCGGCCCAGTGGAGGTCCTCCAGGGCGACGACGACGGTGCGCTCGGCGGCGACGCGCTCCAGGAGGCGGGCGGTCAGTTCGAAGAGGCGGGCCAGGCTCTCCTCGTCGTGCCGGCCGGCGCCCCGGGCGGGGAGGGCCTCGCCGACCTCGGGCAGCAGCCTGGCCAGTTCCTCCTCCTGGCCCGCGGCCGCGGCGGCCAGTTCGTCGGGCAGGGCGCGGCGCAGAGCGCGCAGGGCGGTGGAGAAGGGGGCGAAGGGCAGGCCGTCGGCGCCGATCTCGACGCAGCCGCCGAGGGCGACGACCGCGCCCTGACGGCAGGCGGCGGTGGCGAACTCCTCGACGAGCCGGGTCTTGCCGACACCGGCCTCGCCGCCGAGCAGCAACGCCTGAGGCTCGCCCGCGGTGGCGCGGGCGAGCGTTTCGTTCAGGCTGTTCAGCTCTTCGGTGCGGCCGACGAACACGGGACTGACGGACCTGGTCTCCACAGGCCCGAGCATTACACGCGGGTCCGACAGCGCGGCACCGGTTTTCGGGGCGGGCCCGGTTCCCCAACTGCCCCTGGTTGCCGGGAGGACGGCCGCGGTGGTGACCGCGGGGACGGACAGAGCCGTACGGCCGTCCTCCCTGCCGGCGCTCACGCCGTGCGGAGGAACCGGTGCCGCCGAGGGCGGCCGGTATGCGAGTCGCTCTCCGATGTGCGCTCGGCGGCTTCGCGACGGGCGGCGCGGCGGCCGCGAAGGGTCTCGCGGACGAGCCGCTCGTGCTCGGCCTGGCGGCGGAGTTCGGCGGAACGGTACTGGGAGATCTCGTATGCGGAGTACATGGTGTCGTCCTTGTCGGAGTCGGTTTCGGGCTTCGCTTTCTGCGATGCCTCTACCTTCGTCTCCGAGGGGGGTCCGCCACATCGGGAGAGTTCCGCATCTTCGGGGGCCGCGGGGGCCTTAGACGCACGAGAGGGGCCTCAGGGCCTCCGTAAGGTACCTACGGCTGCCCTAAGACCCCTCGTGACCTGCGCTTGTTCAGCTCGCGGAAGGCAGGTCCAGCAGAAGGTCGGTGTACTTGAGGACGGCCAGGAGCAGGCCGACGACACCGAGCGCGACACCGCCCCAGGCGACGGACTTGATCCAGGTGGCCTGCGGCTTGCCGGGAGCGCCGAAGGCCGGCCGGGCCAGCACTCCGACACCGACGACCAGCGCGATCAGCGCGAAGACGCCGCCCCAGAACGCGGTGGCCTTCCAGGCGTCGCCGTAGCCCTCGTCGAGGAGCTTCGCCACGTCGGAGGACGTCGCGGTCTGCGCGTGCAGCTGGCCGACCAGCGACTGCCGCGCGGACGCCACGGTGCCGACCCAGCTGCCGGTGAGCGAGACGAGGCCCAGCGCCGCGGAGACCACGGCACCCGCGCCCTGGCCCACCCCGGTGGGGCCCTCCTCCCGGGTGGCCTCGGGCAGGTAGTCCTCGTCGTCGATCTCGTCGACGGCGGTGTCCTCGGCCGAGGTGTCCTCGGCCTCCGTCACCTCGTCGGTCTTGGCGACGCTCACCTTCTCCTCGTCGGTCGTGGCCTTGGCGCCCGTCTCGGCGCCGGTCTCGTCAGCTGTCTTCGTTCCCATGTCGGGCACCGTACGGATCCTGTCTGAGAGGGTTCTTAATGATCGTTCCGGGCTGCACGCGCGCGTGCTTCACGCCACTCGGGGGCGAGAATCGACCACACCTCGAGGTCGTGCCGTACGCCACGATAGGGGTGGGCCTCACGGCGGACTCCGTCGCGGGTCATTCCCAGGCGCCGGGCGACGTTGATGCTGGCCGTGTTTCCCGACGCGGCGACCCACTCGACCCGGTGGACACCGCGCTCCTCGACCACCCAGTCGATCAGTGTCCGCATGGCCCGTGTGATCAGTCCGCGGCCGGTCGCGGCGGGCTCCAGCCAGCAGCCGACCTCGCAGTTTCCCTGCTCGGCGTCGAAGTTGAGGGTGAGCACTCCGCCGACGAGTTTTCCGTCGAGCCAGATGCCGTGGTATCCGCCGGTGTCGTCGGCGCGCATCCGGGCGTACCGCTGGAGTGTCTCGCGTGCGGAGGCCACGTCGACGGCCTGGGAGCCGAAGGGGATGAACTGCCCGATGAACTCCCGGCCCCGCTCCAGGTTGGCCAGGAACTCCTCCGCGTGCCACGGCTCCAGGGGCCGCAGTTCGGCCCCGTCGTCACCCAGGGATATCGCGTACATCCTCGTCCCGCTCCCTCTCCATCTGCTCCACGGCGTCCTGCTCCACGACATCGGTGAGCCTCTCATGCGCGGCGCGGCGCTCGGGAGGTTCGATGCTGATGCGGGGCATCCGGCGGTCCAGCCAGCCCGGCAGCCACCAGTTGGCGCCGCCGAGCAGGTGCATGAGGGCGGGGACGAGGAGGGTGCGCAGGACGAAGGCGTCGAGGGCGACGGCGGCGGCGAGCGCGATGCCGAACATGGCGATCACGCGGTCGCCGCTGAGGACGAAGGCGAGGAAGACGGAGATCATGATGACCGCGGCGGAGTTGATCACCCGGCTGGTCTCGGCGAGGCCGACCCGGACGGCCCGCCGGTTGTCGCGGGTCTCCAGCCATTCCTCGTACATCCGGCTGACCAGGAAGACCTGGTAGTCCATGGAGAGCCCGAAGAGCACGGACACCATGATCACGGGGAGGAAGGGCTCGATCGGGCCCGCGCGGCCGAGGCCGAGCAGCTCGCTCCCCCAGCCCCACTGGAAGATCGCCACGACCACTCCGAAGGCGGCGGCGACGGCGGCCACGTTCATCGCGGCCGCCTTCAGCGGGATGCCGACGGAACGGAAGGCGAGAAGGAGCAGCAGACAGCCCAGGCCGATGACCACGCCGACGAACAGCGGCAGCTTGCCGACGATGACGTCCGCGAAGTCGTCGTACGACGCCGTCGTCCCGCCGACCTGGATGTCGAGTGACGTGCCGGTCTCCGCGCGCGGCAGCACCTCGGTGCGCAGCCGGTCCACGAGTTCGCTGGTCTGCTGGGACTGCGGGGCGGACTCGGGGACGATCGTGAAGTAGGCGAGGTCGCCGCCGGTGTCGTAGGTCACCGGGGTGGTGGACGCGATGCCGTCGGTGGTGCGGAGGGTGGCGTCGAGGTTGTCGAGGAGGAGCTTGTCCTCGGCTCCGCCGACACGAGTCACCAGCGTCAGCGGGCCGTTGACGCCCGGGCCGAAGCCTCCCCCACGCTCCGCGCGGGAGGTGCCCCCAGCGAGGAGGTCGTAGGCCTGCCGGGTGGTCGCGGACCGCGGGTCGTTGCCCTGGTCGGAGGTGCCGAGGCGCAGGCCCAGGGTGGGCAGGGCGAGGACGGTGATGACCAGCAGGGCGATGCCGCCGAGCAGTTTGGGGTGCCGTTCCACGAACGCGGACCAGCGGTGGGCGAACCCGGTCGGCAGTTCCGGCTCGGGCCCGTGCTCGGCCAGGCGGCGCCGCTCCCGTCGGCTCAGGGCGCGCATGCCGATGAGGGAGAGCAGGGCCGGCAGCAGGGTCACGGAGGCGGCGACCGTCAGGACGACGGTCAGGGAGGCGGCTATCGCGACGCCGTTGAGGAAGCCGAGCCGGAGGATCAGCATCCCCAGCAGGGCGATGCAAACCGTGGCACCCGCGAAGACGACGGAGCGCCCGGTGGTGGTGACGGCGTTCTCGACGGACTCGGCGACGCTGAGCCCGCGTTTGAGGCCGCGCCGGTGTCTGGTGACGATGAAGAGCGCGTAGTCGATGCCGACGCCGAGCCCGATCAGCATGCCGAGCATGGGCGCGAAGTCGGCGACGGTCATGACATGCCCGAGCAGCCCGATCCCGGCGTACGCGGTGCCCACACCGACCAGAGCGGTGGCGATGGGCAGCAGCGAGGCGGCGAGCGAGCCGAAGGCCAGGAACAGCACGACGGCGGCGACGAGCACCCCGACGATCTCGGCGACATGCCCGCCCGAGGACTCGGTGAGGGCGACGGCACTGCCGCCCAGCTCCACCTGGAGCCCGTCGGCCTCTGCGTCCTTGGCGGTGTCCACCACGGCCTTCGCCTCGGAAGCGTCGATGTCCTCGGCCGAGTCGGCGAAGGTCACGGTGGCGTACGCGGTGTGTCCGTCGGCGCTGACCCGCCCGGCGCCCGCGTCGTCGTACGGGCTGACGACGGTTGCCACTCCGGGCAGGTCCGCGATCTTGTCCAGGGTCGCGGTCATCGTCTGCTCGACGTCGGCGTCCCGGACCGAGCCCGATGCGAGGTGCCAGACGACCGTGTCGCTGTCGCCTCCGAGGTGCGGGAAGCCGTCCTGGAGCAGCTGGGTGGCGCGGCCCGACTCGGTGCCGGGGACCTCGTAGTCGTTCGAGTACGCGGAGCCGGTGACGGCGGCGGCCGCGCTCACCCCGCCGAGGGCGAGGAGCCACAGGAGAACGACGACCAGACGTCGTCGTACACACCAGCGTGCAAGGGCTGCCACGAACGTGCTCCCGGGGAGGCGAATTGTGGATCTTTGACCGGGAACAGTCCTTCATGTGTGAACAGCCCGCAAAGAACGCATGAGCAATGCGTGGACCACTCTCGCAGGGGAAAGTGATCGTTTATCGCGATCGTGCGTTTATTCACAAGAGTGGGAGACAGATCACAGGACAGTAACGGTCACTCTGTCACGTCAGTCGAACTGGTCGCCCAGCGCCATCACCATCACGCCGGCGATCAGCAGCCACAGAGCCCAGCGGGTGCGCCCGCGGGAGCCCAGGACCGCGGCGAGAGCGCACACCCCGGCGCCGAATCCGTAGGCCGCCGGGACCAGCGCGGGAGCGGAGCCGCTCAACCGGAGCGCCGCCGCGGCCAGACCGGCGAGGGCCAGCAACGCGCCGGTGCCGGAGGCCGTCCAGCGGGCCCGCCGGGCGTCCAGCACCTGGTCGTCGTACTCCTCCTGTATGTCGGATGGCTCGGAATTCGCAGGACCGTTCATGGCGGGCGAGCGTAGCGTGTTCCGCTGAGAGACTCCGGGCCCGTCCGGCCCCCGACCGAAGCAGGTGCGTTGTTTGAGCGTCCGACCGAGCTCCTCCGTATCCCTTTCCGTTTCCCCGGACTCAAGGAGCCCGTTCACCGATGCCAGACGACATCACCCCGTCCATGACAGGGACCTCGAGTGAGGACCTCACCCGGCGGCTGACCCAGGCCCGCTACCCGCGCAGCAACAGCTACGACGCCCGCTGGGTCATCGAGAACCAGATGGGCCCGAACGCGCTGTGGCTGCTGGAGTGGCTCGCGCCCGCCCTCGGCCTGGACACCCTGCGGCCCTGCGCCCGCGTCCTCGACCTGGGCTGCGGCCGTGCGATGACCTCGGTCTTCCTGGCCAGGGAGTACGACGTCCAGGTCACCGCGGCCGACCTGTGGGTCAAGCCCGACGAGAACGCGAAGCGCATCGCCGAGGCCGGCTTCGCCGACCGGGTGCTGCCCGTGCACACCGAGGCACACGACCTGCCCTTCGCCGAGGGCAGCTTCGATGCGATCGTGAGCATCGACGCGTACCAGTACTTCGGCACCAACGACCTCTATCTGCCCACGCTGACCCGGTTGTTGAAGCCGGGCGGGCGGATCGGGGTCGTCATGCCCGCGGTACGGGAGGAACTGGAGGGCGACGAGCCTCCGGAGCACCTCAAGCCCTTCTGGGACCCCGGTTTCTGGGCGTTCCACTCCGCCGACTGGTGGCGGCGCCAGTGGACGCGCACGGGGGCCGTCGAGGTCGAGACCGCCGAATGGCAGCCCGACGGCTGGAAGGACTGGCTGCTGTGGAGCGAGGTCTGCGCCGAGGAGAGCCCCTACGCGTGGATGGCCGACATGGCCCGCGACTCGGTGGACCTGGTGCGCGCCGACGAAGGCCGGACACTGGGCTTCGTACGGCTCGTAGGACGCCGTAAGTAAGGCTACGGCCCCGGAGGACATGTCCTCCGGGGCCGTACGCCACGCAAAGCTCAGCCTTCGCTGACGCCCAGCTTCTCCAGGATCAGCTCCTTGACGCGAGCCGCGTCGGCCTGACCGCGGGTCGCCTTCATGACCGCGCCGACCAGGGCGCCGGCCGCGGCGACCTTGCCGGAGCGGATCTTGTCGGCGATGCCCGGGTTCCCGGCGATGGCCTCGTCGACGGCGGCACCCAGGGCGCCCTCGTCGGAGACGACCTTCAGACCGCGCTTGTCGACGACCTCGTCCGGGGTGCCTTCGCCCGCGAGGACGCCTTCGATGACCTGGCGAGCCAGCTTGTCGTTCAGGTCACCCTTGGAGACCAGCTCCGTGACCCGGGCGACCTGCTGCGGCGTGATGGCCAGTTCGTCCAGCGCCTTGCCGGACTCGTTGGCGCTGCGGGCGAGTTCACCCATCCACCACTTGCGGGCGGAGGCCGCGTCGGCACCGGCGTCGATCGTGGCGACGATCGGGTCCAGGGCGCCGGCGTTGAGGATCGCCTGCATGTCGAGGGCCGTGATGCCCCACTCGGCGACGAGCCGGTTGCGGCGGGCCAGCGGCAGCTCGGGGAGCGCCGCCCGGATCTCCTCGACCCACTCGCGCGAGGGGGCCACCGGAACGAGGTCCGGCTCGGGGAAGTACCGGTAGTCCTCGGCCTCTTCCTTCACGCGGCCCGAGGTCGTGGACCCCGTGTCCTCGTGGAAGTGCCGGGTCTCCTGGATGATCGTCCCGCCACTGCTCAGGACGGCCGCGTGCCGCTGGATCTCGAAACGGGCCGCGCGCTCCACGGACCGCAGCGAGTTGACGTTCTTCGTCTCGGAACGCGTGCCGAACTTCTCGGTGCCGTTCGGGCGCAGCGACAGGTTCACGTCGCAGCGCATCTGCCCCATCTCCATGCGGGCTTCCGACACACCGAGCGCCTTGATGACCTCGCGCAGCTCACGGACGTACGCCTTCGCCACCTCGGGAGCGCGCTCACCCGCACCCTCGATCGGCTTGGTGACGATCTCGATGAGCGGGATACCGGCGCGGTTGTAGTCGAGGAGCGAGTGCGAGGCGCCGTGGATACGGCCCGTCGCGCCGCCGACGTGGGTCGACTTGCCGGTGTCCTCCTCCATGTGGGCGCGCTCGATCTCCACGCGGAAGGTCTCGCCGTCCTCCAGCTGGACGTCGAGGTAGCCGTTGAAGGCGATCGGCTCGTCGTACTGGGAGGTCTGGAAGTTCTTCGGCATGTCCGGATAGAAGTAGTTCTTCCGGGCGAAGCGGCACCACTCGGCGATCTCGCAGTTCAGCGCGAGACCGATCTTGATGGCCGACTCGATGCCGATCGCGTTGACGACCGGGAGCGCGCCGGGCAGGCCGAGGCAGGTGGGACAGGTCTGCGTGTTGGCGTCCTGACCGAGCTCGGTCGAACAGCCGCAGAACATCTTCGTCTTGGTGCCGAGTTCGACATGGACCTCAAGGCCCATGACGGGGTCGTACGACGCGAGAGCGTCCTCGTACGACACCAGGTCGGTCGTGGTGGTCACGGTGAAACTTCCCTCTCAACCCAGCAGGACGTCGTCGTCGCCCAGCCGCTTCAGCTCGCGGTACAGGATGGCGAGGCCGGTGACGATGGCGACCGCGGAGACGGTGGCGTCGATCAGGACCAGCGTGTCCTTCTCGGCACGGGCCTTCTTGAGCCGCTTGGCGACGCCGATCGCGCCGAACGCGGTCCCGGCGATGGACAGGTACGTACCGGACTTGGACTTCTTGAAGTCCTTCGCCTTGGTCAGCTTGCTCACAGCGACGGTGCCTCCTCCAGGAGCGGGTGCCCCCACCTTTCCACGAAGGCGGCCTCGACGGCTGCGCCGACCTTGTAAAGACGGTCGTCCTTCAGGGCCGGGGCGATGATCTGGAGGCCGACGGGCAGGTTGTCCTCCGGCGCCAGACCGCACGGCAGCGACATGGCCGCGTTGCCCGCGAGGTTGGTCGGGATCGTGCACAGGTCGGCCAGGTACATCGCCATCGGGTCGTCGGCGCGCTCACCGATCGGGAAGGCGGTGGTCGGGGTCGTCGGGGAGACGATCACGTCGACCTGCTCGAAGGCCTTCTCGAAGTCGCGCGTGATGAGCGTGCGGACCTTCTGCGCCGAGCCGTAGTAGGCGTCGTAGTAACCGCTCGACAGGGCGTACGTGCCGAGCATGATCCGGCGCTTGACCTCGGGGCCGAAGCCCGCCTCACGGGTGAGGGAGGTGACCTCCTCCGCCGAGTGGCTGCCGTCGTCGCCGGTCCGCAGGCCGTAGCGCAGGCCGTCGAAGCGGGCGAGGTTGGAGGAGCACTCGGACGGCGCGATGAGGTAGTACGCCGACAGGGCGAGGTCGAAGGACGGGCAGTCCAGTTCGACGATCTCGGCGCCCAGCTCCTTGAGGAGGGCGACGGACTCGTCGAAGCGCTGGATGACACCGGCCTGGTAGCCCTCGCCGCGGAACTGCTTCACGACACCGACGCGCATGCCCTGGACGCTGCCGTTGCGGGCGGCCTCGACGACCGCCGGGACCGGGGCGTCGATCGAGGTGGAGTCGAGCGGGTCGTGCCCGGCGATGACCTCGTGCAGCAGGGCCGCGTCCAGGACCGTACGGGCGCAGGGGCCGCCCTGGTCGAGGGAGGAGGAGAAGGCGACCATGCCGTAGCGGGAGACCGCGCCGTACGTCGGCTTCACACCGACCGTGCCGGTGACGGCGGCCGGCTGGCGGATGGAACCGCCGGTGTCGGTGCCGATGGCGAGGGGCGCCATGTGCGCGGCCAGCGCGGCGGAGGAACCGCCGCCGGAGCCGCCGGGGATCCTGGTGAGGTCCCAGGGGTTGCCGGTGGGTCCGTAGGCGCTGTTCTCCGTCGACGACCCCATGGCGAACTCGTCCATGTTGGTCTTGCCGAGGATGACGACGTCGGCGGCCTTCAGCCGCTTGGTGAGGGTGGCGTCGTACGGCGGGATCCAGCCCTCGAGGATCTTCGAACCGACGGTCGTCGGGATGCCCTCGGTGGTGAAGATGTCCTTCAGCGCGAGCGGGACGCCGGCCAGCGGGCCGAGCTTCTCGCCCCTGGCCCGCTTCTCGTCGACGGCGCGGGCCTGCGCGAGGGCACCCTCGCGGTCGACGTGCAGGAAGGCGTGCACCTTCTCGTCGACGGCCTCGATACGGGCGAGGTGGGCCTCGGTGACCTGCACGGCCGTGAGTTCACCGGAAGAGATCCTCGCGGCGGTCTCGGCGGCGGTGAGCTTGATGATGTCCGTCATGGCGATTAGTCCTCCCCCAGGATCTGCGGCACCTTGAAACGCTGCTGCTCCTGGGCCGGGGCGCCGGAGAGCGCCTGCTCGGGGGTGAGCGACGGACGGACCTCGTCCGCGCGCATGACGTTCGTCAGCGGGAGCGGGTGCGAGGTCGGCGGTACGTCTTGGTCGGCGACCTCACTGACGCGTGCGACCGCGCCGATGATGTCGTCCAGCTGTCCCGCGAAGTGCTCGAGCTCTTCGGGCTTCAGCTCCAGACGCGCCAGCCGTGCGAGGTGGGCGACCTCCTCGCGCGTGATGCCAGGCATGCAGCGATCCTCTGGGGGTGAGTGCGTGTGGTTTGGGGCCAATCCTATGGGGCGGGGGCCTCAGGCCGTTAAACGGTTTCCCCCGCCGTTGGTTCCCCGCGCCCCTGAGGGGCCCTCTCGCACCTCTGGGCTGCTGCGTCACTCCGCTGCCGGCAGCGCTGCCCTCGGCCTCTGCCAGCCTCGGGAGCCCCTGGCCAGGAGCCACGCCGTCGTCTCCTCCGGGGGCATCGCGGCTGCGACCAGCCAGCCCTGTACGGCGTCGCAGCCCATGTCGCGCAACCGCTCCCAGGTCTCGTCGTCCTCCACGCCCTCCGCCACGACCAGGAGGCCCAGGGAGTGCGCGAGGTCGACCGTGCAGCGGACGATCTCCGCGTCCTCGGTGTCGACGGCCAGCTTGGCCACGAACGAGCGGTCGATCTTCAGTTCGCTGACGGGGAGGCGGCGCAGGTGGACCAGGGAGGAGTAGCCCGTGCCGAAGTCGTCCAGGGACATCTTCACGCCGTGCCCCGTCAGTGCGGCGAGAGTGTCCGCGGCCCGCGAGGGGTCCTCGAGGAGGACGTGTTCGGTGATCTCCAGCTGGAGGGCTCCCGCCGGGACGCCGTGCCGGGCCAAGCGTGCGGCCACCGAGCCGGCGAAGCCCGGGGTGTGGACGTCACGCGGGGAGACGTTGACCGCCACCGGGACGAACAGGCCGTGCGCCCGCCACTCGGCGACCTGGGCGAGAGCCGTGTCGAGGACGTACTCGGTGAGGTGGGGCATCAGTCCGGACGACTCGGCGATCGCGATGAACTCGTCCGGCGGTACCTTCCCGCGCTCCGGATGCACCCAGCGCACCAGGGCCTCCAGACCGGCGACCTGTCCGTCGAAGCGGACCTTGGGCTGGTAGTGCAGCTGCACCTCGTGCGCGTCCAGCGCCCGGCGCAGATCGCCGAGCAGCCCGAGCCGGTCCGGGGTGTTGGAGTCCCGCTTGGACTCGTACACCTCTACGCCCGTACGGTCCCGCTTGGCCTGGTACATCGCCACGTCGGCCCGCCGCAGCAGCCCCTCGGCGTCCACGGCGTGGTCGGGGAAGACGGCGACGCCGGCGCTGGCCTCCAGGACGAGGGTCAGCCCGTCGAGATCGAGCGGGGAGCTGAGGGCCGCGACCAGGTTGCGGGCGACCCGGGTCGCGGAGGTCGTGGAGTCGGCGACCGGCAGTAAGACGGCGAACTCGTCGCCGCCGAGCCGTGCCGCCTCCGCACCGCGAGGCAGCGCGATCCGCAGCCGGTCGGCGATCTGGAGGAGCAGCCGGTCACCGGCGAGGTGCCCCAGGGTGTCGTTGACCGAGCGGAAGCGGTCGAGGTCGATGAGCATCAGGGCGGACCGGGCGCCGATGCGCTCGGCGTCGTCCAGGGCGGACCAGATGCGCTCCAGGAGCCACTGGCGGTTGGGTAGTCCGGTCAGCGGGTCGCGCAGTTGCTCCTCGGCGCGGGCCCGGGCCATCCACAGCGTGGAGTCGAGGGCGATGAGGGGGATCGCGAACAACGGGAGCAGCACGGGTTTGGCGGCGGCGACCACGCAGACCAGGGGGGCGATGCCGAGCAGCGCGACCGCGACCAGGCCCTGTCTGACCAGGGCGGTGCGGGCCACGGTGGGCAGACCGGCGTGCCGGGAGGAATGCAGGTGCCAGCCCAGGGCCCGGGTGACCGCGAGGTAGGCGATGGCGACCAGGACCACTTCGGGACCGGTGTAGAAGGTCCAGGTGTCGGGGTTCCAGGGGGTCTCGACGGACGGCGACTGACCGAACGCGGCGATGACCAGGCCGCCGGTGGCTATCCCGAGCATGTCCACCGCGCCGTGCAGGATGCCCTGCCGCCAGCGGTGGCGCCGGGCTATGCCGACCAGCAGGACGACGGTGAGGCTGACCATCCCGGCGGGCACCCAGCCGTACAGGAGCAGGACGGCGAGGGTCAGGGCGGCGCCCGAGCCGGTGCCGCCCCACCAGCGGGCCCGGCCGAGGGCGACCAGATGGCCGACGATGACGCCGGTCAGCACGGCCAGCGACCAGCCGACGGTGCCGGACGGGAAGAGGGCGTGGCCGCCGGTGAACGCCCGGTAGAAGCCCGCGCCCAGCACGAAGCCGGCCGCCGAGACGACCGCCGTGGGCAGGGCGGGCCAGGACAGCTGCCGGTCGGGGTCGGAGTCCGGCATACCGGGGGCGCGCTCGGCGGTGAGCTGTGCGGCACCGGGGCCGCCGGCCGCGGTGTACTGTCCGGCGGCGCGCCGCTCCGCGCCCGGACGCTCCGAAGGCCGCCCGGCCCAGCGGCTCGACCGCCATGCGCCGGTGAGCCGGCGCATGCGCAGCCGTGAGTCCGGGGCGGCGCTCTCGGTCGGTTCCATTCCCGTCCCTCTCACAGCCGGCGGTGCCCACGCCACGCGGCTCGTTCGCCCGACAAAATCCTCGACGGCGCCGCGTTGGAAAAACCTTCCCCTTGCTCTTCAGGAGCAAAGGGATGCCCCGACCGCAGCTGGGCACGGCAGGCGCATGTCTCAACAGTAGGCCGCAGAAGGCTTCCACGGGCAGCGGTCGTCGACGGTTGCCCGAATGCGCCCCGGCCACCCGTATGCATCTGGTATGCGCCGATCGGGTGGCCTTCAACCTCCGCTGCTCGCTACTCCTCCGTGGGAAGCGCCACATCGGTGGCTGCCTCGGGGCCCTGTTCCAGCAGCACGTCGAAGCCGTCCTCGTTCAGAACGGGCACCTTGAGTTGCATCGCTTTGTCGTACTTAGACCCCGGATTGTCACCTACGACGACGAAAGACGTCTTCTTCGAAACCGAACCGGTGACTTTCGCCCCTCTGGTCTGCAAGGCCTCTGTGGCCCCGTCGCGGGTGAAGCGCTCCAGGGTGCCGGTGACGACGACGGTGAGCCCTTCGAGGGGACGCGGACCCGCGTCCTCCCCCGAGCCCTCCTCCTCCGTGCGCACCCCCGCGGCCTTCCACTTGCGCAGGATCTCCTGGTGCCAGTCCTCCGCGAACCATTCCTTGAGGGACCTGGCGATGATCGGGCCGACGCCGTCGGTGTTCGCCAGTTCCTCCTCGCTCGCCTGCTCGATGCGGTCGATCGAGCGGAAGTTGCGCGCCAGCGCCTCGGCGGCGACCGGGCCGACATGGCGGATCGACAGACCGGTGAGGACGCGGGCGAGCGGGCGCTCCTTGGCGGCCGCGATGTTCTCCAGCATGGCGACGGCGTTCTTCTTGGGCTCGCCCTGCTGGTTGGCGAAGACGGTGGCGATCTTCTCCTCGCCGGTCTTCGGGTCACGCTTGGGCAGACCGCTGTCCTGGTCGAGGACGTACGCCTTGATGGGCAGCAGTTGTTCGATGGTGAGGTCGAACAGGTCGCCCTCGTCGGTCAGCGGCGGGTCCGAGGGCTCCAGCGGCTTGGTGAGGGCCGCGGCCGCGACATACCCGAAGTGCTCGATGTCCAGCGACTTGCGGCCCGCGAGGTAGAACAGGCGTTCGCGCAGCTGGGCGGGGCAGGTCCGGGCGTTGGGGCAGCGCAGGTCGACGTCGCCCTCCTTCATGGGCCGCAGGCCCGTACCGCACTCCGGGCACTCGCTCGGCATCACGAACTCGCGCTCGCTGCCGTCGCGCAGGTCGACCACCGGGCCGAGGATCTCCGGGATGACGTCACCGGCCTTGCGCAGCACCACGGTGTCGCCGATGAGGACGCCCTTGGCCTTGACGACGTCCTGGTTGTGCAGGGTCGCGAACTCGACCTCCGAGCCGGCCACCGTCACCGGCTCGACCTGGGCGTACGGCGTGATCCGGCCCGTACGGCCCACGCCCACGCGGATGTTGATGAGCTTGGTGTTGACCTCTTCGGGCGCGTACTTGTACGCGATCGCCCAGCGAGGGGCGCGGGAGGTGGAGCCGAGGCGGCCCTGGAGGGGGATCTCGTCGAGCTTGACGACGGCCCCGTCGATCTCGTGCTCCACGGAGTGGCGGTTCTCGCCGAAGTACGCGATGAACTCCCGGACGCCGTCGAGACCGTCGACCACCTTGTTGTGCTTGGCGGTGGGCAGGCCCCAGGACTTCAGGAGGTCGTAGCCCTGGGAGAGGCGGGTCATGCCGTTGAAGCCCTCCAGGACGCCGATGCCGTGCACGACCATGTGGAGGGGGCGGGTGGCGGTGACGCGCGGGTCCTTCTGGCGCAGCGAACCGGCCGCCGCGTTGCGCGGGTTGGCGAAGGGCTTGTCGCCGGCCTCGACCAGGCGGGCGTTGAGCTCCTCGAACTTCTCCATCGGGAAGTAGACCTCGCCGCGGATCTCCACGAGGTCGGGGACCTTGTCGCCGGTGAGGCGGTCCGGGATCTCGGCGATCGTGCGGACGTTGGGCGTGATGTCCTCGCCGGTGCGGCCGTCGCCGCGGGTCGCCGCGCGGGTGAGGCGGCCGTGCTCGTAGGTGAGGTTGACGGCGAGACCGTCGACCTTGAGCTCGCACAGCAGGTGGTAGTCGGTGGTGCCGACGTCCTTGGCGACCCGCTCGGCCCAGGCCGCCAACTCCTCGTCGCTGAAGGCGTTGTCCAGGGAGAGCATGCGGGAGCGGTGCTGGACGGACGTGAAGTCGGTCTCGTAGGCCCCCGCGACCTTCTGGGTCGGCGAGTCGGGGGTGCGCAGCTCGGGGTACTCGTCCTCGAGGGACTCGAGGGAGCGCAGGAGCTTGTCGAAGTCGGCGTCGCTGATGACCGGGGCGTCGTTCACGTAGTAACGGAAGCGGTGCTCCTCGATCTGCTCAGCGAGCTGCGCGTGCTTCTCCCGTGCCTCGGCGGGCACCGTCGTCTCCGCTTGCTTGTCGCCGGCCACCGTGTTGTCCTCCCGTTACTCTGGGTTGTCCGCGAGGGACCTCGCCGCCTGGGCGCAGTGGGCGAGAGCCTTGCGCGCGTACTCGGGGGAGGCCCCCGCGAGCCCGCACGACGGAGTGACCGTGACCGCCTCCGCGAGAAGTCCCGGATGCAGCCCCAGCCTGCGCCACAGCGTCCTGACACCCATGACGCTACCGGCAGGGTCTGACAATGCCGTGTCCGTCCCGGGCACGACACCGGCGAAGAGCCTCGTCCCCCCTTCCACCGCCTCGCCGATCGCATCGTCGTCACGCTCGGTGAGGAGCGAGAAGTCGAAGGAGACCGCCGCCGCACCCGCCCTCCGCAGCAGGGCGAACGGGACGTCCGGTGCGCACGAGTGGACCACGACGGGGCCACCCACGTGAACCCCGACGACGTCGCGCAGCCCGGCCTCGACGACCTGCCGATCGACGGCCCGGTGGGTGCGGTACCCGCTGGCGCTCCTCACCTGCCCGCGCAGGACGCCGATGAGGGACGGCTCGTCGAGCTGGAGCACGATCTGCGCCCCGGGAATCCGCCTGCGGACCTCCTCCAGGTGCAGGCGCAGTCCCTCGGCCAGCGAGCCGGCGAGGTCCCGGCACGCGCCGGGGTCGGAGAGGGCGACCTCGCCGTTGCGCAGCTCCAGCGTGGCGGCCAGCGTCCAGGGACCGACGGCCTGCACCTTCAGCTGCCCCTCGTACCCCTGGGTGAACTCCTCCAGCGCGTCGAGGTCCTCGCCCAGCCAGGACCGCGCCCGCTTGGTGTCCCGCCCCGGCCGGTCCCCGATCCGCCACCCACTGGGCTCCACGCGCGCGTACAGCTCGACGAGCATTCCGGCGGTACGGCCGATCATGTCGGCGCCGGGGCCGCGGGCGGGCAGTTCGGGCAGGAACGGGAAGTCCTCGAAGGAGCCGGTGGCGGTCCTGGCGGCCTCACGGGCGTCGCCGCCGGGGAGGGAGCCGATGCCGGTGGCGGGGGCGAAGCGAAGGTCTGCGGTCACGTGTGAAGCCTACGTAGGTGACCGGCGTGGTTCTCGCACGGTTCTCGCCCCCACCGAACCGTCAGCGACCGGGGCGGACCGTCAGGTCATTGATCTCCGCATCCCGCGGCAGGTCGATCGCCGTCAGGATCGTCGTGGCGACCGACTCGGGGTCGATCCATCGCGCGGGGTCGTAGTCCTTGCCCTCCTGCTGGTGGACCTTGGCCTGCATGGGGCTCGCCGTGCGGCCGGGGTAGATCGAGGTGACGCGGACGCCGTTCGCGTGCTCCTCGTGGCGCAGGGAGTCCGCCAGGGCCTTGAGGCCGTGCTTGGAGGCGGCGTACGCGGACCAGTCGGCGTGCGCGTTGAGCCCCGCGCCCGAGTTCACGAACACCACATGGCCCCGGGCCGTCCGGAGCTGGGGCAGGAAGTGGCGGGTCAGCTCGGCCGGAGCGATCAGGTTGACGTTCAGCTGGTGGCGCCAGGTCTTCGGGGTCAGCTCGCCGACCGGGCCGAGGTCGACCACACCCGCGATGTGCAGCAGGGAGTCCACCCGGTCCGGCAGCGACTGGTGCGAGAAGGCCCAGCTCAGCTTGTCGGGGTCGGCCAGATCCCCGACAAGGGTCCGCGCCCCGGGGAACTCCGCCGCCAGCTCCTTCGCCCGGCCCGCGTCACGTGCGTGCAGCACGAGTTCGTCCCCGCGCGCGTGCAGACGGCGGGTCACCGCCGCACCGATGCCGGAGCCCGCTCCAGTGATCACATGTGTAGCCATGCCGCCATGCTCGCATCAGGGCGTCAGCGCGTACCGAGCGACTCCTCCAGGTACGCCAGCGCCCCCACCGGCTCCTCCGCGAAGAACACCAGATCGGTGAGCGGACGGGGCAGGAACCCCTCGTCCTCCATGCGGCGGAACTGCTCCTTCAACCCGTCGTAGAAGCCCGCCGTGTTCAGCAGCACCACCGGCTTCTCGGTGTGCCCGTGCTTCTTCAGCTCCAGGATCTCGGTCGCCTCGTCGAGCGTGCCCGTGCCACCCACCATGATCACCACGGCGTCGGCCTTCTCCAGGAGCAGTTTCTTCCGTTCGGCGAGGTCCTTCGCGATGACCATCTCGTCGACGCCCGGGCGGACCTTGGCGGCCAGGAACTCCACGGAGACCCCGACGAGCCGTCCGCCCGCGTCCTGCACCCCGTCGGCGACCACCTTCATGAGGCCCACGTCCGAGCCGCCCCACACCAGCGTGTGGCCGCCCTTGCCCAGCAGCTTCGCGAACTCCCGCGCGGGGCGCGTGTAGCGGTCGTCGAGGTCGGCGGCGGAGAGGAAGACGCAGATTCGCATGTGGTCACCGTACGCGGGAAGAACCGGGGGCCCGCGAGCGCTTTTCTCTGTATGGCCGAAGGACACACGATCACCATCGAGCAAGCCGACCAGCACGTGCGCGTGGTGCACGGCGACCAGGTCCTCGCGGAGAGCGAACGGCCCCTCGTGCTGCGCGAGACGGGCTCTCCCGTGCGGTACTACCTCCCCGCCGAGGACGTACGACTCGACCTGCTGACCCCCTCCGACACCCACACCTACTGTCCCTTCAAGGGCACCGCGTCCTATTGGTCCCTGCCGGACGCGCCCGACCTGGTGTGGTCCTATCCCGAGCCGAAGCCCGCCGTCGCCGAGATCAAGGACCACCTCTGTTTCTACGAGGTCGACGTGTCCTGACCGATGATTTCCGTGCGGTGCGGCAGTCTCCACAGGCATGGACAAGAAGACCCTCTCGCGCGACGGCACGCCGATCGCGTACGAACGCACCGGACACGGGCCGGCAGTCATCCTCGTCAGCGGCGCGATGTCCACGGGCGGCACGGTCGCGCCCCTGGCCGTGCCGCTGTCCGAGCGGTTCGACGTGTTCGTGTACGACCGCCGGGGCCGCGGTGCGAGCGGCGACACGGCGCCGTACGCGGTGGCCCGTGAGGTCGAGGACCTCGCCGCGCTCATCGAGGCGGCGGGCGGTGAGGCGTGCCTGTGCGGCATCTCGTCCGGCGGTGCGCTGGTCCTGGAGGCCGCGGCGAGCGGACTGCCGGTGCGCCGGGTCGCCGTCTACGAGACGCCGTACGCCGACTTCCTGGCCGGCGGCGCGGAGCGGAACGCCGAGTACACCGAGAAGCTGACGGCAGCGCTCGCCGAGGGCCGGCGCGGGGACGCGGTGGAGCACTTCCTGCGGCTCACCGGCATGGGCGAGGGGATGATCCAGGGCGCCCGCCAGTCCCCCATGTGGCCCGGCATGGAGGCGGTCGCCCCGACGCTCGCCTACGACAACTCGGTCATGGCCGGCGGTCTGGTGCCCCGGGACCGGCTGGCCTCGATCACGGTCCCGTTGCTGGCGGTTGCGGGCGGCGCGAGCCCCGAGTGGATGCGCGAGGGCACCAGGGCGGTCGCGGAGGCGGCGCCGAAGGGCGCGTACCGCGTCCTGGAGGGCCAGACCCACATGGTGGACCCGACGGCCCTCGGACCGGTGCTGGCGGAGTTCTTCGCGGCCTGACCATCCGCCACCCGGCACCCGGGGGTGGCGGGATGTGCCCGTACGCGCGGGCCCGTGGCGACGGCGCGTACGGGCGGCACCGCCGGGCGACCCGCCCGAGGCCCGCGGGCACGCGCGCGTGGCACCCTGACACACCTCAGGGCCGTGCGCACGCGCCACGCACCGGTGGACGATCCGCCCGACACCGACCACGCACCCGCGCGCGGCACCCCTGTACACAGCAACCGGGGCCGGCCCTTCCCACCCGCCTACACCGCCAGGCAACCCTGGCGGGCGACGGGGTCTCAGGCCACGTCCGCCGTCACCCGCGCCGTGGTCGCGATCGTCGCCGAACCCACCACCCGTGTGCCGTCGTAGAGGACGATCGCCTGGCCGGGGGCCACCCCGCGGACGGGCTCCGCGAACGACACCCGCAACTCGCCGTCCACCAGTTCCGCGGTGACCTCGGTCTCGCCGCCGTGGGCGCGGAGCTGGGCCGTGTAGGTGCCGGGGCCCGTCGGGGCCGCGCCGCACCAGCGGGGTTTGATCGCGGTCAGGGCGTTCACGTCCAGCGCGGCGGCCGGGCCGACCGTCACCGTGTTGTTCACCGGTGAGATGTCGAGAACATAGCGCGGCTTGCCGTCGGCGGCCGGGGTGCCGATCCTGAGGCCCTTGCGCTGGCCGATGGTGAAGCCGTACGCGCCCTCGTGGGAGCCGATCTTCGCGCCCGACTCGTCGACGATGTCACCCTCCGCCTTACCGAGGCGCGAGGCGAGGAAACCCTGGGTGTCTCCGTCGGCGATGAAGCAGATGTCGTGCGAGTCGGGCTTCTTGGCGACCGCGAGACCCCGGCGCTCGGCCTCGGCGCGGATCTCGTCCTTGGTGGTGACGGTGTCGCCGAGCGGGAACAGGGCGTGCGCCAGCTGCTTCTCGTCCAGGACACCGAGGACGTACGACTGGTCCTTGGCCATGTCGGAGGCGCGGTGCAGCTCCCGGGAGCCGTCCGCGAGCGTGACGACCTTCGCGTAGTGGCCCGTGCACACCGCGTCGAAGCCCAGCGCGAGCGCCTTGTCGAGCAGGGCGGCGAACTTGATCTTCTCGTTGCAGCGCAGGCAGGGGTTGGGGGTGCGGCCGGCCTCGTACTCGGCGACGAAGTCCTCGACGACGTCCTCGCGGAAGCGGTCGGCGAGGTCCCAGACGTAGAACGGGATGCCGATGACGTCGGCGGCGCGGCGGGCATCGCGCGAGTCCTCGATGGTGCAACAGCCACGCGCGCCCGTGCGGAACGATTGAGGGTTCGCGGAGAGCGCGAGATGGACGCCGGTCACATCATGGCCGGCTTCGGCGGCGCGGGCGGCGGCGACGGCGGAGTCGACTCCTCCGGACATGGCGGCGAGTACACGAAGAGGGCGCGGCGTGGTGTCAGTCATAACCCCTCAAGGGTACGGGGACGCGGGAACCGAAGCCCACGAGTATCCGTTGACGATCACATGGGGGAGAAACAGGCATCCGCGGACGGCGACCGGCGCATCGGGCGACGGGCCCTGCTCATCGGCGGGACGGCGGCGGCCGTGGGCTCGGCGGTGCTGGCCCGCGACGAGTTGGCGCGCCTGTGGTGGCGGGCGCCGGGTGTGGAGAAACCGCGTGTCCAGGGCGCGGTCGACTTCCGCGGCGCGCAGTGGGTGGCAGCCTCCGACGCGAACTGGCGGCGGGCGGACCGACCCGACGACTACGGCATAGACATGGTGATCATCCATGTCACCCAGGGCAGCTTCGCCAGCGCGGTGAAGGTGTTCCAGGACCCGGGGCACGGCGCGGCCGCGCACTACATCGTCCGCAAGGACGGGCACGTCACGCAGATGATCCGCGAGCTGGACGTGGCGTACCACGCGGGCAACCGCGCCTACAACGAACGCAGTGTGGGCATCGAGCACGAGGGATTCGTCGACCGGCCCGAGGACTTCACGGACGAGATGTACGCGGCTTCGGCGCGGCTCACGGCGGGGATATGCGCGCGGTACGCCATACCCGTCGACCGCGAGCACATCATCGGCCATGTGGAGGTGCCGGGCACGGACCACACCGACCCCGGCGAACACTGGGACTGGGAGCGGTACATGCGGCTGGTGCGGAAGGTGCCCAGTGCCTCGGCCTAGCCAAGAACATTCCGCTTGGTTATGAACATGCGGCCAAGACCGCCCGCCCGACATGTCCCGCATGCCGATCATGACCTGCGGACCGTCAACTTGGTTTTTTTCAATGGAGTTGATCCAGGCCCCGCCCTCACAGCTTCCCGGGCTCGCGCCTAGCTTCACCCCAGTCCTCACACAGCTCTTACGTCGAGGCTCCCCGGCCATGACACACACCACAGACGGCCTGGGGGCCAAGCCCGAGCACTCCAAGGAGAGCAGGGGCCACAAGAAGGGTCTGCACCGGCGGAAGTTCCTCGGCGGGATGGCCGGGGTGGGCCTCGGAGCCGTGGGGGCGGCAGGCGCCGCCTTCTCCCTGCTGACCGAGGGCACCCGCAGCAAGGCGGCCGCCGCGACGGACGGCACCCTCACCATTCCGGACCTGCTGGAGGGCACCACCTCCGACGGCACCACCACCTTCACCCTGGCGGCGCAGACCGGCACCGCCGAGGTGCTCAGCGGCGTCACCAGCAGCACCGCGGGTTACAACCAGTCATTCCTCGGCCCCACCCTGAAGTGGACCAAGGGCGACACCGTGCTGCTGAACATCACCAACAGCCTCACCGAGGACACCACCGTCCACTTCCACGGCGCCCATGTCCCGCCCAAGATGGACGGCGGCCCGCAGAACGCCTTCTCCGCCGGGACGACCTGGTCCCCCACCTTCACGGTCCTGGACGAGGCCAAGACCCTCTGGTACCACCCGCACGCCCTGGGCACCACGGCCAAGCAGGCCACCCATGGCCTGGCCGGGATGATCATCGTCGAGGACGACTCCGACACGTCCGCCGCACTGCCCGGCGACTACGGCGTCGACGACATCCCGCTCGTCTTCCAGTGTCTGGCCGTCGACAGCGCCGGAGACATCAAGTACGACCAGACCGGCTATCTCAGCTCCGGTCTCAGCTTCCCGCTGCTGGTGAACGGCGAGAACGTCGACGACACCACGCTCTCCTTCGCCGCCACCAAGACCCGCAACCGCTTCCGCGCGCTCAACGCCTCACCGTCGGACATCATCACCCTCCAGCGCAGCGACGGCGGCACGCTCACCCAGATCGCCACGGACCAGGGCTATCTGACGGAGGCGGCCGAGGTGACCACCATCCGTCTGGTGGCCGGCGCCCGCGCCGAGTTCGTCATGGACGTCGGCGAGGACGTCACGCTCCAGGCCGTCATCACGACGGGCTGGATCCGCGGCGGCTCCGGTACGTACGACTTCCTCACCGTCACGGCGGGCGGCACCGACACCCCGGACGACCTGCCGAGCACGCTCAACACCATCGAGCGGTACGACACCTCCGACTTCACGGCGCGCACGATCACCCTCAGCAACACGGGCGCGACCATGAAGATCAACGGCTCGGCCGGGCTCAGCATGTCCAGCATGACCATGATCAGCACCACGCTGGGCGCGAAGGAGATATGGACGATCACCAACGCCAGCCAGCTGGAGCACTCGTTCCATCTGCACGACGTGCCCTACCAGCTCGTCTCGATCAACGGTGAGGAGCCGACAGGAGTCGACCTCGGCTGGTACGACACGTTCGAGGTCGTCGGCGGCGGACAGATCGTGATCGCGATGGAGTTCACCGACTTCGCCGACGACACGTACATGTACATGCTCCACTGCCATCTGCTCCAGCACGAGGACGAGGGGATGATGGCCTCCCTCATGGTCACGGAGAGCTGACCGGAACAGACGGTCTCTCCAAGCCTCGTCAGCGGGCTGCCACCGGTAGTGGACGTGCCGGCGGCAGCCCCTGGCCAGGCGCGCCGCGCCACAGCCGCGGGAAGGACGCGGCGAAGGCGAGCGCGGAGGCGATGAGGAACGCGCAGAGGTTGAGGATCAGGGTGCGGCCCGCGGTGGGTTCGCCGGAGTGGAGCGCGACGAGACCGAGCCCGAGAAGCAGGTTGCGGACGGCGACGCCCGAGCGCCAGAGGGTGACCTCGGGGCGTCGGCGAGCGTGCCGACGACGAGATGGGTCAGGGCCGCGAGCAGGGCAGCGTTTCTCGGCCGCGCAGTTCGTGGCCGAGGCGGGTGATGGCCGCCTTGTGGTGTTCCAGTTCCTCGGCTGTCGCCGGCGTGGGTTCGGTGCCAGGGCCGGTGGGTGGCATGTCGGTGAGGGAGGTGCGCATCGGGTATCTCGGTGCGGTGGGCTGGTGGGGTGCGGGCCGGATGGGGTCAGTCATCGGCCCGGACGAAGACCGGCTTGAGGTGTTTCTCCGGCAGCGCGGTCGGCAGGTCCTCCCAGTCGATGACGTGGGAGACCACCTTTTCGGGTGCGACCCTGCCGGAGGCGGCGAGTTCGAGGGCGTGGGGGATGTGGGCGCGTACGTTGTCGCGCGCGATGCGCAGCGTGACGCCGTTGAGGTACATGTCGAGCAGGGGCAGCTCGCCGGGGCGGAAATGGTTGCCCGCCGACTCGCAGATGCCCTCCGGGCTCAGGGACTTGACGGTCAGGCCGAGCTGGTCGACGCGGCCGGTGGCCTCGACGGCGATGTCGTAGCCCTGGGGGAGCGGGTCCAGGGTCTCGGCGGTGGCGGCCCCGAACGCGCGGGCCAGGGTGCGGTGTTCGGGGTCGGGGTCGACGTAGAGCACTTCGGAGGCGCCGAGGGCGCGGGCGATGTCGCAGACGTACAGGCCGATGCTGCCGCGGGCGACGACCAGGACGCGTGCTCCGGGGCGGGCCTTGAGGTGCGGGGCGACCAGGCGCCAGGCCAGGGACCAGTTGTCACTGGCGGAGGCCATGGCGACCGGGTCGAGGCCGGCCGGTAGCGGGACGAGCATGGCGTCGGCGTAGGGCACGCGGACCAGGTCGGAGAAGAGCCCGCCCCAATTGCCGCCGATCGGTGCGCCGTACATCGCCATGTAGGGGACGGCGGTGCAGTGCGCGGTCAGTCCGGCCCGGCACCGCTCGCAGGCGCCGCAGTTGATGGACCAGGGGACGACGACCAGGTCGCCGGGGGCGACCGCGGTGACGGCGTCGCCGGTCTCGACGACCCGGGCGACGCACTCGTGGCCGAGGGCGAACGGCGGGTCGATGAAGCCGTGACCGGCGAGGATGGAGGAATCGACGTCGCAGGAGGTGGCGGCCACCGGTGCGACGATCGCCTCCTGGTCGGACTGGGGTTTCGGGTCGGGTGCCTCGCGCCACTCGACGGTGCGCCGGGCGGCATAGGTCAGTTCACGCATCGGCGCGCCGGCCCTTCGCCAGTGCCACCAGGTCGGCATGGCGAACGACGGAGCCGCCCGCGCCCCACGTGCCGTCGGGCTGCTCTTGCACGAGCACCCACACCCGCAGGGCGTCGTCCTGGCCGAGGCCGGCTGCGGCCAGGACGGTCTTCGTCGCCTCCTCGACCAGGCCCGCTTTGCGGCGCTCGGACAGGGCTCCTTGCGGGACGGTGACCTCGACCAGGAAGCGCGGCGCGTCGTCCTCGGCGGTGATCTGGGCGCCTTCCGGCACTTCGACGAGATAGCTCCACGCCTGGGCGCGGAAGAACGCCGTGTCGGGTGCGCCCTCCCAGCGCAGCAGTACGGCGGCGAGGTCGCGCTGGATGCTCTGGCGGCTTTGTTCGGCCAGGGCGCCGGCCGGGGCCGTGAGCCGGATCATCGGCATGGGCATACCTCTCTTCGTTTCGTTCGACTCTTCGCTCGACGACGCAGTTCTATGACAGTCGTTATAAGCCACGGTCACGCTAGACTATGACGATCGTTATATCCAGTGGGTCAGAAGGGATCGTGTACGTGACCAAGCCCAGCCCGGCGGCACGCGAGCGGATTGTGGCCGGTGCGGCCGACATGATCAGCCGGCGCGGCCTGAACGCGACGAGCATCCGCGAGATGGCCAAGCACGCCAGGGCGCCGCTCGGCTCGACGTACCACTACTTCCCTGAAGGCAAGCAGCAGTTGGCCACCGAGGCCGTCCGCCATACGGGCGAGTGGGTCGCGCGCCGTCTGCGCAAGGAGCTGGAGGCGGGGCCGGTCGCCGGGCTGCGGGCGTTCCTCGACCTGTGGCGCAAGATCGTCGTCGACAGTGACTTCAGGGCGGGCTGCCCGGTTCTCGCCGTCTCCATCGAGGAACCGCCCACCGGCGAGACGCCCCCCGCCGTGGTGGCCGCCGCCGACGTCTTCACCGCATGGGAGAGCCTGCTGTCCGCCTCGCTGCGCGAGCATGGCGTCGAGCGCGAGCAGGCCGTCCAGCTCGCCACCCTCGTCGTCGCGGCCGTGGAGGGGACCGTGGCCATGTGCCGCGCCAAGCGCAGCATCGAGCCCCTCGACCACACTGCGGAGCAACTGCAGGCGCTGATCCTCGCCACGATCAAGGGCTGAGCCGGCCCGCGCCCGACGCCTCGGGCTTCAGACACCCAGCGCGGCGCGGACGGCCTTGACCCTCTGCTCCGTGAACACCCCGCTGCCAAGGAGCGGGAGGACGGACAGCACGCCCCCGGACGAGCCCCAGCTGCCCTCGTCGATCACGCGGAAGTTGACCCACCACGTCGGTGACGGCTCCGCCAGTCCGCAAGCCACCGCCAGTGCGGCCAGGACGCGCTCGATGACCTGGGCTCGCACGTCCGGCTGCCAGGCGGCGTCCATGACCGCGATGTCGATCACCATCACGTCGAGTTCCCGGTCGGCGTCCGAAAGCAGCCGTCCGCCGATCGCCATCATGTCCCGCTCGCGCTCGACGAAGTGCACCTGGAACCCGACGCGTGCGGCCGGAGCCGGCTGCCCCACCTCGGGCACCAGTACCGCGTCCGTCAGCGTCTCGGCCAACTCTCGGCGCTGCTCCAGACCCAGGCGCCCCTTCGGGGCGTTCACGGTAATGATCGTCACAACATCCTCCTATGACAGTCGTTATAGACATCGGCAGACTACACCTGTCTATAACGACTGTCATAGGAGGCGGTGTGGGCGCTCAGTCGGAGATCACGGCGGTGCGGTGGATCCACTCGTTGCCCTGTGCCGCCGTGTGCATGAAGGCGGCCACGTCCGCACGGCTGATCGTCGGGTTGCCCTTCATCGGCAGCCGGTCGTCCGCACGGTAGGTGCCCTTGGCGGGGCCGTGGGTCAGCCTGGTCGGGTACACCACGGTCCAGTCCAGCCCGCTGGAGCGGATGCTCTCGTCCGCGATCGCCTTGTCGGCGTAGATCGACCGCAGCAGCGTGCCGTAGATCAGCTTCTGCGCACTGCTCGACCAGCCGAAGGTATGGCCGACACCGAATGACGACAGCCACACCAAGCGGGAGACGCCCGCTTCCCCGGCCGCACCTGTCACGGCCGCCGAGGCGCGTGTGAAGAGACCGTCGGCGCGCACCGAGCTCCCCCTGCCGAGCGCGGAGACGATCGCATCGTGCCCGACCGCGGCGGCGGCGAGGTCGCGCTGCGAGGTGGCGTCGCCGGTGACTGTGGTGACCTGCTCGGTCAGGTCACCCAGAGCCGCCGGATTGCGGACGAAGGCCGTTACCGAGTCGCCGGATCGCACGGCCAGGTCGACGACATGACGACCGGTGGGACCGGTCGCACCGAGGATCAGCAGCTTCATGACAGGGGCTTCTTTCGTGTGCGATGTCAGGAGAGGTCGGCGAGGTCTTCGTCGGTGAGGACGATCGCGGCGGCAGCCATGTTGTCCTCCAGGTGGGAGAGGGACCCCGTGCCCGGGATGGCCAGGGCCACCGGCGATGAGGCCAGCAGCCGGGCCAGACCGATCTGGGGGACGGTGGCGCGGTGCCGGGCCGCCACCTTGGCCAGACGCTCGTCGTCGAGTTCCCGACCGCCGCCCACCGGGAAGAAGGGCACAAAGGCGATTCCGGACTCCTCGCATGCGGCCAGGAGGTCCGCTTCGTCGCCCTGGGCAGCGTGGTTCTGCACGGCTGTGACAGGTGCGATGGCACGAGCCTGCGCGAGATGGCCCGTGTCGACGTTGCTGAGGCCGAGGTGCCGGATCAGGCCCTCCTCACGCAGCGCCGCGAGCGCCTCGAAGCGCTCGGCGAGGGACTCACCGTGCGGGGGTGTCATTGCCCCGATGCGCAGGTAGACCAGGTCGAGGCGGTCCACGCCCAGGCCATCGAGGTTGGCTTCGACAAAGCCACGCATGTCGCCCGGGGCACCGTGGGAGAGGCCGTCGGGGCCGATGACGGGGCCCACCTTGGTGGCGATGACCAGGTCGGACGGGTAGGGGTGCAGGGCCTCACGGATCAGGGTGTTCGCTCGCACCACACCGCCGGCGCTGAAGTAGAAGTCGGCCGTGTCGACGTGGTCGACCCCGAGTTCAACGGCGCGCCGCAGTACGGCACGGCCGGCCTCGGGGTCACGAGCGGGACCGCCCATGCCGTCCTTGGACGGCAGGCGCATGGCGCCGAAGCCGAGCCTGTTGACGTTCAGGTCGCCGCCGAGGCGGAATCTGTTGCTCATGGCCACAGCCTGCAAGGTCCGGCATCAACCGACGAGCCTGTGGCACTTTGCTGCCACCGGCACAATGGACGCATGACACAGGTCATGACGCTTCGCGGTGATCTCGAGCTCTGGGCGCGACTCAAGCCGTTGGCGGAGTCGGACCACGCGGAATGGGCCAACGTCGCCCGCGACCTCGACACCTGGCCCGGCGCTCGTGAGGCTGCCCGCCTGACGATGCGTCGTGACGGGGCGGTTCGGGCCCGCAAGCTCTACAGCCCCGCCGTGCTCGCTGACGAGCGGGACCGGGAAGCCCTGCGCGAGATGGCAGCACACGGCATGCGGATCCGGATCACCGTCGCCCCGTTGTCCCGGGGAACCATCTTCATCGACCGGCGAACCATGATCCTCACAAGCCCCCTGCCATCCGTCCCGGCCGCCCAGGGACGCCGCCCCTACACCATGAGTGCCATGCCGGCCCTGGTCGACGGGGCCTACGCGCTGTTCGAAGCCGCATGGGAGAGCGCTACCGATCTCGCTGCCTTCCTGAGCGCCGAATGGCCCCGGATCGACGCCCAGACCGCAAGGGTTCTGCGTGCCCTGGCCTCCGGCGCCACCGACGAGACGGCCGCACGGGAACTCGGCATGTCGCTGCGCACCTACCGTCGCCGGGTCGCCGAACTGCTCGTTGTTCTCGACGCGGGCTCCCGTTTCCAGGCTGGACTACGCGCGGGCGAGATGGGCCTGGCCCTCGGGTGATCACCGTCGTCCACTGACAGGCTCGGATAGGGCTCCAGCCGACCACCATCCCGTTCAGCGGGTGGACAGGCCGACAGCGCTTGTCCACCCGGCACTTCGACTGCGCTGCCCAACGAGCGACGAGTCGAGGGCGGCGAGCACCGGCCGGAACGTCCGGCTTCGACATCGAGCAGGACGTACCGGGTGACGTCCATGACGCTGACGAGCGTCTTCTGCGTGCCGGCTGACGAACAAGGGTGGCTTGGCGAGTGTTCCTGCTGCGGCGGCGTTACGTCAGCCCCGCCGCGCGGGCGCGCTCCACCGCCGGGCCGATGGCCTTCGCGACCGCCTCGACGTCCGCCTCGGTGGAGGTGTGGCCGAGGGAGAAGCGGAGGGTGCCGCGGGCCAGGTCGGGGTCGGTGCCGGTGGCCAGCAGGACGTGGCTGGGCTGGGCGACGCCCGCGGTGCAGGCGGAGCCGGTGGAGCACTCGATGCCCTGGGCGTCCAGGAGCAGCAGCAGGGAGTCGCCCTCGCAGCCGGGGAAGGTGAAGTGGGCGTTGGCCGGAAGACGGCCCCCCGGCGCCGGGTCGCCGCCGAGGATCGCGTCCGGGACCGCCGTACGGACCGCCTCGACCAGGGCGTCGCGCAGGGCGCCGATCTCGAGCTCGAACCACTCGCGCTGCTCGGCGGCGAGGCGGCCGGCCACCGCGAAGGAGGCGACGGCGGGGACGTCGAGGGTGCCGGAGCGGACGTGGCGCTCCTGGCCGCCGCCGTGCAGGACGGGGACGGGGGTCCACTCGCGGCCGAGGACCAGGGCGCCGATGCCGTACGGGCCGCCGATCTTGTGACCGGAGACCGTCATCGCGGCGAGGCCGGAGGCGGCGAAGTCGACGGGGACCTGACCGAAGGCCTGGACGGCGTCGGCGTGCAGCGGGACGCCGAACTCCGCGGTGACGTCGGCGAGTTCGCGGACCGGCAGGACCGTGCCGATCTCGTTGTTGGCCCACATGACCGTGGCCAGGGCGACGTCGTCGGGGTCGCGGGCGATCGCCGCGCGCAGGGCGTCGGGATGGACCCGGCCGTACTTGTCGACGGGGAGGTACTCGACGGTGGCGCCCTCGTGTTCGCCGAGCCAGTGGACGGCGTCGAGGACGGCGTGGTGTTCGACGGGGCTCGCGAGAACCCGCGTCCTTGCGGGGTCCGCGTCGCGCCGGGACCAGAACAGGCCCTTCACGGCGAGGTTGTCGGCCTCCGTGCCGCCCGAGGTGAAGACGATCTCGCTGGGCCGGGCGCCCAGCGCCTCCGCGAGGGTCTCGCGGGATTCCTCGACCGTGCGGCGGGCTCTGCGGCCGGATGCGTGGAGGGAAGAGGCGTTGCCGGTGGCGCCGAGGTGCGCGGTGAGTGCCTCGACCGCCTCGGGGAGCATCGGGGTGGTCGCGGCGTGGTCGAGGTATGCCATGGTGACGCCGATTCTACGGGTCGCATGTGAGCACCCTCAGGCCAGGACCGGCCGATGCCGGCAGGCTCAGAAGCTCCAGGACGGCGTGCTGTCCAGCTGCATGAACGCCACCAGGACCAGCAGGTCGGCCACTCCGAGACCGAGGCCCAGGTAGGCACGGCCGCGGCGCGCGGTGCCGCGCCACAGGGCCACCGAGGCCAGGACGATGGCGATCGGGCCGAGGAAGACATTGAGGACGAGAAGGCCGAGGAGGCCGAGGACGAAGGACGCCACGGCCATGCCGTCGGCGTCGCTGGCGCCGGTGCGGGGGGTGGCCTGCGCGGTGAGCTGCATGGTGATCAGTGCTCCTGGGGACGGTGGGGCGGGGGTCAGTGGGCCGAGGTGTGGCGGCGGGAGTAGCGCTCGCGGAGCGCGAAGATGCCCAGCCAGGCGGCGATCACGACGGCGGCGACGGCGGTGAAGGTGAGCGGCGCGTGGGCGACGGTGCCCAGGACGACGCCGAGCAGCATGAGTGCGGCGACGAGGAACAGCATGGGACGGATCCCCCTCCGAGATGACTGTCGTTACGTTTGGGTGAACAGTTGTAGTTACAGTTGTTCACTGACTCCAGAGTCTAGCGCGTCATACGGCTTTCCAATTACGGAGAACAGTTGTTAACTGGATGACATGAGTCACACCCTCGGCATCCGGCAGGCACAGAAGCAGAAGACCCGACAGGCGCTTCTGGACGCGGCGTTGGCCCTGCTGGAGGAGCAGAGCCTGAGCAGCCTGGGTCTGCGCGAGGTCACGCGCGCCGTCGGCGTCGCCCCGACCGCCTTCTACCGGCACTTCCGCTCCATCGCGGATCTCGGCGCGGCTCTGGTCGAGGAGGCGCTGGGCAGCCTGCACCCGATGATCCGGACGACGGTGTCCGCGGCCGACGACCACGGTCAACGCATCAAGCGCGCCATCGAGTTGATCGCCGGCCATGTAGACGCGTACCCCGCTCATGTCCGTTTTATCGCCCGGGAGCGACATGGCGGAGTCCAGCCGGTCCGGGAGGCCATCCGGGACCAACTCGCCCGGTTCGGGCAGGAGGTGAAGGACGAGCTGGCCAAGGACCCGGTGTCCGAAGGCTGGAGCGAGGACGACCTGCTGATGCTGGCCAACCTGTACGTCGACCAGATGCTGATCACGGCCTCACTGTTCCTGGAGGCCCTGGAGGCGTCCCCGGAGGAGCGGGAGCGTGTCTGCCAGGTGGCGGAGCATCAGCTGCGGCTGATCAGCGTCGGCCGCGAACACTGGCTGGACTAGGGCCGGTTCGGCAACGCGCAGGGGGCGGCACCCCCGTTCACCGGGAGTGCCGCCCCCTGTCGTACGACGTCGGGGTCAGCTCTTCGTCGCCGCCGCGCTCGGCGCTCCGCTGGGCGCGCCGCTCGGGGCCGTGCCGCCGCCGGGACCACCGCAGCCACCCATGCCGCCGCCGGGGCCACCCTGGCCTCCCTGGCCGCCGCCGGGGCCGCCGCTCGGCATCCCGGAGGGGTTGCCGCTGGGCGCGCCCGACGGCTTCGCGGTCGCGTTGCCGGTGGGAGCGCCCGAGGGGGCGCCGCTCGGCATTCCGGAGGCGTTGCCGGTCGGGGCCTGACAGTTCTGCTGCTGACCCGAGTTGCCGCTGTTCGAGGTCGACGACGAGTCGCCCGAGCCACAGGCCACCAGGGCGAGGGGCGAGAGCGCCAGCAGGGCCACGGCGGGGAGAAGACGCACACGCTTCATGAGAGACAGCTCCAGGGAGGATGAGGAAGTCCTGAGGCCGGGAACTCTCGCAACGGCCCCTGAGCCTTCGTTGAGTCCGGCCTGTCCCCCGCCTGTGCGCAAGGCAAAGCGCGGCTAAATCCGTGCCCCTGGGTGGGTCAGGGCAACCTGACCCTGGCCAGTTGGCGCGACTGTGCCACCAACCGGTCCGCGCTGTCCCAGACCTCCGCGTCCTCCTCCAGGAAGCCGCCGGCGAGGTTACGGGTGGTGATGGAGACGCGCAGCGGGCCCGGTGCCGGGCGGCAGCGGATGTGGACGGTGAGCTCCACCGTGGGCACCCAGCCCTTGATGCCGATCTCGAAGGCGGTGGGCGGGAGCGCGTCCACCGCGAGGAGCAGCGAGAAGGGGTCGGCGTCGCGGCCGTCGGCGAGCCCGAACCAGGACCGCATCTCGCCCTTGCCGGACGGGGCGCCGAGGGCCCAGCCCAGGGTCGACGGGTCCAGCTTGAGCATCAGCCGGTCGGCGATGGCCGAGCTGCCGTCGACCGGGGCCGGTCCGTCCTCGGGGCCGAAGCACTGGTCCATCGGCGGGATCGCGGGTGGCTTCGCCGTCGTACGGACGTCGTCGGGAAGGGAGCCGAGGTCGCCGTAGGAGGCGAGGACGCGGATGCGCTCGACCTCCTTGCCCTCCTCGTCGTACTGGAAGAGCGAGGCCTGGCCGGTGGAGAGGGTACGACCGGTGCGGACCACGTCCGTGCGGATCACCGCCGGTCCGGGCTGGGACGCGGTCAGGTAGTGCGCGGAGATCGTGAACGGGTCGGCGTGCGGCAGGGCGTCCGCGAGGGCGCGGCCCAGGACCGCCAGCAGGTAGCCGCCGTTGACGGCGCTGATGATCGTCCAGCCCGCGGAGAGGTCGATGTCGTAGACGCCGGGTGCGCGGCGGGTGACCGCGGTGTCCCGGTCGAACTCGCTGTCGCCGAGGGTGGCACGCGTGACGGAGGCTGCTTCTGGCATGCCTGAACGGTACAACAACTAACTACTAAGCGGTAGCTTTCCTTGCGGCACCCGACAGGGCCGGTCCAGGTGAGACGCGGGCAATTCTTCGGTAAGTGTCCGTACTCGTCCGTAAACCCAGCTCCCGGCATCCCCCTCTACAGGGACATGAGCCTCACCGGGACCGCGTTCCTCTACACACTGATCGTGCTGTCCGTCGTCGCCCTCGTGCTGCCGCTCGCCCTGTGGTCGCGGCTGCGGGGCCCGCGGATCGCCCGCGCCGCCGCCCGCGTGCTGATGGTGCTGTTCGCCCAGGGCACGGCCGTCGGCCTCGTCTTCGCGGTGGTCAACAACCAGAACAACCTGTACGACAACTGGGCCGACCTGCTCGGCACCGGCAACCACGTCCAGCAGGCCGCGAACCTGGGCGCCGACGGCACCGGCGGCATCTCGCTGAAACGGTTGCCCAGGGTCGAGCAGCACTTCACGAAGGCCACCGGTCCCGATATGCACGGCGTACGGGTGACCCAGCTCAAGGGCCGGGTCTCGGGCGTGAACGCCGAGGTCTACGTGTGGCTGCCGCCGCAGTACGGCACACCCGCCTACCGGCATCACAAGTTCCCCGTGGTGGAACTGCTGTCGGGCTATCCGGGCTCGGCGAAGGCCTGGTTCGGGTCGCTGCACGCGGTCAACCAGTTGCGGCCGCTGATGCGGGAGGGCCGGGTGGCGCCCTTCATCCTGGTCGCCCCGCGCATGAACCTGCTGGCCGGGGTGGACACCGGCTGCGCCAACATCACGGGCACGGTGAACGCGGACACCTGGCTCAGCGTCGACGTGCCGAAGATGGTCACCGACAACTTCCGCGCCCAGGCCGGTCCCGCGGGCTGGGCGGTGGCCGGGTACTCGGCGGGCGGGCACTGCGCGACGAAGCTCGCCGTCGCCCACCCCGACCGCTACCGGGCCGCGGTGAGCATGTCGGGCTACAACGACCCGATCGCCGAACGCAACTCGCTGGCCACCGAGACCCCCGCCCTGCGCCGCGCCAACAACCCTTACCTGCTGCTGCGCGAGGCCCGTACCCCACCCGCGATCGCGCTCTACCAGTCCGGCCAGCCGGGCGACGGCTACGAGGCGGCCACCGGTCTCGAACAGATCGCGAAGGCGCCGACCACCGTGCACGTCGTGTACATCCCGAAGAGCGCGGGCGGTCACAACATGGCGTTGTGGCGTCCGCAGGTGGTCCCGGTGTTCCAGTGGCTGACCGAGGAGATGGGGCTGCTGCACGGCCGGGCGGGCACTACTCCTCACGCACGGTCGAGCGCCGGTTCCACGCCCGCGGAGCTCGCCAGTGGAACCGCATCGCGAGCAGGCGCAGTACGAAAGCCGTGAGGGCCGCGAGCCCGCTGGTGAACGGAGAGAGAGCGTCGTAACGGATGCACAGGGCGACCATGGTGGCGCCGACGATCGCCGGGACCGCGTACAGATCCCGGTCCCACCGCAGCAGCGAGGGCACCTCGTTGGCGAGCACGTCCCGCAGGACACCGCCGCCGACGGCGGTGGCGAGACCGAGAGTGACGGACTGGGTGAGGCCGAGTCCGAACTCGTACGCCTTCGTCGTCCCGGCGACGCAGAACAGTCCGAGTCCGGCCGCGTCGAAGACGTTCACACCGGCCTGGATGCGCTCCACGTGCGGGTGCAGGAAGAAGACCAGCAGGGCGGCGAGCAGCGGGGTGACGAAGTAGCCCAGGTCCGTGAAGGCGGCGGGCGGTACCGCGCCGATGATCAGGTCCCGGAACAGCCCTCCGCCCAGCGCGGTGACCTCGGCGAGTACGGCGATGCCGAAGACGTCGAAGTTCTTGCGGACGGCCAGCAGCGCGCCGGAGATGGCGAACACGAAGATGCCGACGAGGTCGAGCGTGTGCTGGACGGAGGGGCTGAACAGTTGCTGGAGCACACCGCATTGTTGCGCAGGGGCTTTTACCGGGCAGGTTTGCCCGTCGTGAAGAGCCAGGTGCGGAACAGGTCGTCCAATTGCTGTCCGCTGACCTTCTCCGCGAGGCGGATGAAGTCGGCGGTGTCGGCGTTGCCGTAGCGGTGAAGCTCGGTCCATGCCGGCAGCAGCTTGAAGAACGCCTTGTCACCGATCCGTTCGCGCAACACCTGGAGGGTCATCGCACCGCGCTGGTAGACCGCGGACGCGAACATCGTGTCGCGCTGCGGGTCGCCGACGGTGATCTGCCAGAACGGGTTGTCGGCGGGGCGGGCGTCGTAGCCGGCGAGGAAGGAGTCGTGGGCGCTGCGGGTGCCCTTGTGCTCGGCCCACAGCCACTGGGCGTAGGTGGCGAAGCCCTCGTTGAGCCAGATGTCCTTCCAGTGCGCGACGGAGACCGAGTCGCCGAACCACTGGTGGGCCAGCTCGTGCACGATCGTGGTCTCGTTGCGCACCGCCGAGTACACCGGCTTCGACTGCACCTCCAGCGAGAACCCCGCCTGCGGCATGTCGTCGACGATCGCGCCGGTCTCCTCGAAGGGGTACGGCCCGAAGACCTGCGACCAGTAGTCGGTGGCCTCGGCGGTCACGCCGTACACGTCGACGTTGTTGCTGTTCTCCAGCACCGGGTCGATGGCGGTGTAGATGGGGATGCCGCCGGGCGTCTTCCCGGTGCGGACGTCGAACTTCCCGATGGTGGCGGTCGCGAGGTAGGTCGCCATCGGCTTCTTCTCGCGCCAGTGGGTGTACGTCGAGCCGCCCTTGTCGTACGTCGACACGAGCCGGCCGTTGGAGACCGCGGTCAGGCCCTTGGGGGTCCTGATGCGGATGTCGTAGGCGGCCTTGTCGGAGGGATGGTCGCTGGACGGGAACCAGGTGGAGGCGGCGTTGGGTTCACAGGCGACGAAGACGCCGTCGGGGGTCTTCATCCAGCCGTAGTCGGAGCCGAAGACGATCGGGCCGCTGAGGGGTTCGGGGACACCGCCGTAGGTGACGGCGACCGTGAAGTCGTGGCCCTTGCGCAGGGATTGGCGCGGGGTGATGCGGATCTCGTCGCCGTCGCGGGTGAACTGGGCGCGTCTGCCGTTCACTTCGACTCGCGTGACCTCGAGTTTCTGGAGGTCCAGGTCGAAGGAGGAGAGGTTCCGGGTGGCGCGGGCGGTGAGTGTCGTACGGCCGTCCAGACGGTCGGTGTCCGGGTTGTACGCCACGTCGAGGGCGTAGTGGCGGGCGTCGAAGCCGCCGTTGCCGAGGAGCGGGAAGTAGGAGTCGCCGATGCCGGGGGCACCGGGGGCGGGGCCTGGCGAGGCCGCGATGACAAAGAAGGAAGCCGCCGCGGTAGCGACGGCTCCTAAGCGTGCCGAACGGGAGAGTCCCATCGTGTCGTCCCTTCGAGCGTGTGCCGATCAGTCGGACACGGACGACTCTTCACTCTCCCGTTCGGGCATGTGCATGACTTTGCCAACTCGTCATGCGTTACTCGTCAGTTGACTCCTGACCGTCGTCCTTCGCTTCCTGGACGCCGGTCGCGGGCGCGGTCCTCGCTCCCGGGCCGGTCTTCGCGGACGTGGCTTCGGCGTCCGCCGTGGCCTCGGCCGCGGGCTTCTCGGCCGAGGTCTCGGAGGGTTCTGCCTCCTGGGAGCCCTCCACCTCCGCCGCGACCGCCGCCGACGTTGCCGCAGACTCCGCCAGGACCTCCTCGGCGACCAGCGAGGCCGCCTCCTTGGCCACCGACAGGAGCACGGTGTCCTGCGGGGCCTGGTCCTCGAAGTTCTCCGGGTGGTGGCAGGCCACGCGCTGGCCGGGGCGCAGCTCGATCAGCTGGGGCTCCGTCGTCCTGCAGATCTCCGTGGCCTTCCAGCACCTGGTGTGGAAGCGGCAGCCCGAGGGCGGGGAGATCGGGGACGGGACGTCGCCGCGCAGCAGGATGCGTTCCGACTTGGCGCCACGGCGCTTCGGGTCCGGCACCGGGACCGCCGACATCAGGGCCTTGGTGTACGGGTGCATCGGCGCCTCGTACAGCGCGGTGCGGTCGGCGAGTTCGACGATCTTGCCGAGGTACATCACCGCGATGCGGTCCGAGACGTGCCGTACGACGGACAGGTCGTGCGCGATGATCACGTACGTGAGGCCGAGCTCCTCCTGGAGGTCGTCCATCAGGTTCACGACCTGCGCCTGGATCGACACGTCGAGGGCCGAGACCGGCTCGTCCGCCACGACCAGCTTCGGCTTCAGGGCCAGTGCGCGCGCGATGCCGATGCGCTGGCGCTGGCCTCCCGAGAACTCGTGCGGGTAGCGGTTGAAGTGCTCGGGGCTCAGACCGACCAGCTCCAGCAGGCGCTGGACCTCCTTCTTCACCCCGCCCTCGGGCTCCACGTCCTGGAGCCGGAACGGCGCCGAGACGATTCCGCCGATGGTGTGCCGGGGGTTCAGGGAGCCGTACGGGTCCTGGAAGATCATCTGGATGTCCCGCCGCAGCGGACGCATCCCGGCCGCGTTCAGCCGCGTGATGTCCTGGCCCTCGAAGTGGATCGAACCGCCGGTCGGCTCCTGGAGGCGGGTGATGACCCGGCCCATGGTCGACTTGCCGCAGCCCGACTCCCCGACCACGCCGAGGGTCTCGCCCTTGCGCACCTCGAAGTCGATGCCGTCGACCGCCTTGACCGCACCGACCTGGCGCTGGAGGACGCCCTTGCGGATCGGGAAGTGCTTCTGGAGGCCCTCGACCTTGAGCAGTATCTCGCGCTCGTCGGGGGCGGCCGTCACGTCCGCGTCCGTCTTCTTCGTCTCACTCACAGCTTCGGCGCAATCTCTTCGGTCCAGATCCGCGTGCGGTCCTCCGGCGAGAGGTGACACGCGGAGAAGTGCCCGCCGCCGACCTGCTGGAGCTCCGGGCGCACGGTACGGGTGACATCGCCCTTGGGGATGTCCGCGTACGGGCAGCGGGGGTGGAAGGCGCAGCCCGAGGGGACGTTGATGAGGCTCGGCGGCTGACCCTTGACGGGGATGAGCCGCTCGGAGGTCTCCCGGTCGATGCGCGGCATCGAGCCGAGCAGACCCCAGGTGTAAGGGTGCTGCGGCCGCTCGAAGACGTCGTCGACGCTGCCCCGCTCCACGCACCGGCCGCCGTACATCACCAGGACGTCGTCGGCGATCTCGGCGACCACACCCAGGTCGTGGGTGATGAGGACGACCGCGGAGCCGAACTCCTTCTGCAGGTCCCGGATGAGGTCGAGGATCTGCGCCTGGACGGTGACGTCGAGGGCGGTCGTCGGCTCGTCCGCGATGAGCAGCTCGGGGTTGTTGACGAGCGCCATGGCGATCATCGCGCGCTGGCGCATACCGCCGGAGAACTCGTGCGGGTAGCCGTCCACGCGCTTGTTCGGCTCGGGGATACCGACCCGGTCGAGCATCTCGATCGCCCGCTTGCGGGCGACCTTCTTGCTGACGTCGTTGTGGACCCGGTACGCCTCCACGATCTGGTTGCCGATCGTGTAATACGGGTGCATCGCGGACAGCGGGTCCTGGAAGATCATCGCCATCTCCCGGCCGCGCAGCCGGCGCACCTCGTCGGGGTCGGCGGAGACGAGTTCCTTGCCGTCCAGCCAGATCTCGCCGGACATCTGCACGTGCTTGCCCTGCGCCCCGAGCCGGTGCAGGCCCATGATCGCCAGCGAGGTGACGGACTTGCCGGAGCCCGACTCGCCGACTATGCAGAGGGTCTTGCCCTTCTCCACCTGGAAGCTGAGCCCGTCGACGGACTTGACCAGGCCGTCATCGGTCGGGAAGTGCACCTTGAGGTCGCGGACCGCGAGGAAGGCGTCGGGAGCGTTTCCGGGAGCCGGCTCGCCCAGGGCGGCACCGGTCTTGGAGAGTTCGGTCACGAGAGCCTCACCCGCGGGTCGGCGGCGGCGTACAACAGGTCCACCAGGAGATTTGCGATCACGACGAAGAAGGCGGCGAGCAGGGTGACGCCGAGGATCGGGGGCAGGTCGTTGTCGGTGATGCCCTGCACCGCGTACTGGCCGATGCCGGGCAGCGAGAACACCGTCTCGGTGATCACGGCGCCGCCGAGCAGCAGACCCAGGTCCATGCCGAAGACCGTGATGATCGGGGTCAGCGCGGCCCGCAGCCCGTGCCGGGCCACCACCCTGCGCTCCCGCAGACCCTTGGCGCGGGCCGTGCGGATGAAGTCCTCGTTCATCGTCTCCAGCATGCCCGAGCGGGTCAGCCGCGCGTAGATGGCGGAGTACAGCAGCGCCAGCGAGCACCAGGCCGGGAAGAGTGTGTTGGCCCACTGGGCCGGATTCTCGGTGAACGGTACGTAGGTTCGCCCGAAGATCGGCCACTGGTAGGTGAAGAGCAGCAGCGCCAGGTTGCCCGTGAAGAACATGGGCAGCGAGACACCGGCGAGCGCGACGCCCATGAAGGCGCGGTCGAAGAAGCTGCGCGGCTTGAGCGCGGAGATCACACCGATCACCACGCCGGACACCAGCCACATGACGGCGGCACCGGCGGCCAGCGAGATGGTCACCGGAAGGCGCGAGGTGAGCTGCGGCCACACCGCGACGTGGTTCTTGAAGGAGTAGCCGAAGCACGGCGCGTCACAGTGCGCCGTGGTGGGACCCAGGTCGTAGGTGGCGCCGGCCACGATCCCCTTGATGAAGTGCCAGTACTGGGCGTACAGGGGTTCGTCCAGACCGAGGTTCTGCTTGACCGCGGCGATGTCGGCCTTCGTCGGACTCTTTCCGATGTACTGCTGCGCGAGCTGGTCGGCGGTCTGGCCGGCCATCCGCGGCAGCAGGAAGAAGATCGCGAAGGTGACCGCGGTGACGACCAGCAGCAGGATCACTGCCGCGAACGTCCGACGGAGGATGTACGAGATCACGGGGACCGGCGCTGGTGCCCGCGGGCCGCGAGGCCCACGGGCACCAATGCCTTCACCTGCCTTCCGGGGCTACTTCTTGGTCGTGCCGATGTTGAGGTAGTCGTACTGACCGCTGAAGGCCGCCGAGGACACCAGGTTGGTGTAGTTGTCCGGGCGGAACAGCAGAACCTTGAAGTAGGTCAGCGGAACGAGCGCCGCCAGGTCCATCGCACGCTTGTCGATCGCGGCGTACTGGGCGTTGCGCGCGGTCTCGTCCTCGGTGGCGATCGCCTTGGCCAGCGCCTCGTTGATCTGCTTGTCATCGAGGTACGAGAGGTTGGTGTTGCCGGAGGCGCCGATCGCGCCACCGTTCAGAATCTGCTGGAGGAAGCCGTAGCCGCCCGGCCAGTCGGCACCCCACTGCATCATGTGCAGACCGATGTTCTGCTTCTTGTCGAAGGTCGGGACACCGGCGTAGTCGGTGAAGTACTTGCCCGACGGGTACTGCTTCAGGCTGGCGTTGATGCCGACCTTCTTCAGCGAGGCGATGATCGCGGTGGCCGCGTCGATCTCCTGCTGACGGTCGCTGCGCGCCGAGATGTTGGTGTTGATCGTCGTCTTGCCGCAGGCCTTCAGCTGCTCCTTGGCCTTGGCGACGTCACCCTTGTTGCCGGTGGTGGCGTAGACGTCCGCCTTCTGGTAGCCGGGGATGTCCGGCGGCAGAACGGTGGAGGCGATGTCACCGCGGATCGGGCCGCCCTCGGCGGTCTGCACGGAGACCTTGTCGACGGCGTACTCGACGGCCTTGCGGCAGGCGACGTTGTTGAACGGCGCGACCTGGGTGTTGATGGCCATGTAGACCAGACGGCCACCGTAGGTGTTGTCCGTGTTGGCCTTCAGCTTGGCGTCGTTGACGACCTTGGCCTGGGTCGCGGCCTGGACACCGGTACCACCGAGGTCGATCGCGTCACCGGCCTGGACGTCCTGGTCGATCGTCTCGGCGTTGACCTTCAGCTTGACGACGATCTTGTCCGGGTACTGCTTGCGCAGCGGGTCGGTCTTCGGGTCCCAGTTCTCGTTCTTGACGAGGACGGCCTGCTTGCCCTCGTCGTAGCTCTGGAACTTGTACGAGCCCGAGGACACGATGCTCTTGACGTAGTCGATGCCGGTGTCCTTGGCCTGCGGGACCGGCGCCGTCTGCGGCGTCGCGACCAGGTAGTCGAACTCCTGGAAGGCGGTGTTGAGCTTGAAGACGATCGTGGTGTCGTCCGGCGTCTCGATGGACTTCAGGCCCTCGGCGCTCTTGTCCTTGTAGGGACCCTTGTAGTCCTTGCCGCCCGCCAGGAACTGCTGGAAGTAGTTCGGACCGAGCGAGAGCACGTCACGCGCGAAGTTGGAGCGCTCGACGGCGTACTTGACGTCCTTCGAGGTGATCGCGGTGCCGTCCTGGTACTTCAGGCCCGAGCGCAGCTTGTACGTCCAGGTCTTGCCGCCGTCGCTGGGCTGGCCCGCGCTCGCGGCGAGGTCCGGTACCAGCGTGTTGCCCTCCTCGCCCGGACCGGGCTTGAAGGTCATCAGCGGGCGGGCGTAGAGCCGGCTGAGGTTGTACATGTAGGCGTAGTACGTGTTGCCGGGATCGAAGGAGTCCGGGACGTCGGAGTACTCGTACGTGACCGTCCCACCCTTCTGGGTGGAGGCGTTGACGACACCCTTGGTCGCTGCGTTGGCCCCAGCCGACTTGTTCCCGTCTTCACCGTTGTCATCGGCCTTGCTGCAAGCCGAGAGCAACAGGCTCGCACTGCCGATGGCCGCCACTGCGGCCAGCGCTGACCTTCGCATGATGGTCTGCTTCCCCTTCAATTGTCGGAAATCTGGTGGACTCTCACCGCGGTCGCGGGTCAGCGGCTACGCGGGTCGAGAGCGTCGCGGAGACCGTCACCGAGCAGGTTGAACGCCAGGACGGTCACGAAGATGGCCAGACCAGGCACGATCATGTACTGCGGGTCGACCTGGTAGAAGTCGACGGCCTGGTTGAGCATGCCGCCCCAGGAGGCCTGGGGAGGCTGGATGCCGACGCCGAGGAAGCTCAGCGACGCCTCGAAGAGGATGTTGGTCGGGATGAGCAGCGTCGAGTAGACGATGATCGGACCGACGAGGTTCGGCAGCAGCTCCCGGAAGAGGATGTACGGCCCCCTGGCCCCCATCCCGCGCGAGGCGTCGACGAACTCCCGCTCGCGCAGGGCCAGCGTCTGGCCTCGGACGATGCGGCCCAGGTAGGGCCAGTTGAAGAAGCCGATCACGAAGATCAGCACGCTGATGTGCAGCGGCAGGCCCTCGAGCCCGAAGGCACCGCCCTGGAGCGTGGCCGAGATGGCGATGGCGAACAGCAGCAGCGGGAACGCCAGGAAGGTGTCCATCAGCCGGCTGATGATCGTGTCGACCCGTCCGCCGTAGTAGCCGGCGACCACGCCGAGCACGGCGCCGATCGTGTTGGACAGGATCGTGGCGCCGAAGGCCACGACCAGCGAGACCCACGAGCCCTCGAGGATGCGGGTGGCGATGTCGCGGCCGAACTTCGGCTCCACACCGAGCGGGTGGTCCCAGCTCATGCCGCCGAAGTCGCCCTTGGGCAGCGAGGTGTTGGGGTCGATCAGATCCTGGTGCAGGGCGTTCGGGTCGAGGCCGAACATGGCCTGGATGGGCCGGGAGAGCACCGCGAGGAGGACCAGCAGGATGACGATCACGCCGCCGGCGACCGCCACCTTGTCCTTCTTGAACCGGGACCAGGCGATCTGCCCCAGGGAACGGCCCTCGATCTGCCCCTTGTCGACGCCGACGAGGACAGCCTCCGGCTGCGCCTCGGCCTGCGCCCCGGTGGTCTCGATCGGTGCGGTCACAGTGACCCGACCCCTCTCGCCGGTGGTGACCGGCCTACACCTGCCGTGGATTACGGCTTTGTCGACTTGCTCAGCTCGCAGGGAACGTCTGATCCTGCGTCTGCCTGGGGAGTCTTCAGCTTCGCTGCGATCACCCGCCAGGCCTGGCGAAGAAAGTATGCGTAACCGTGATGCAGTACGAGGGATTCCGTTATCCGAACAACGGGTAACGCCTCTCGGACGCATGTGAGTTGGGACAAAAGGGTACAACAGGCGATCTTCGTGATGATCTGCCGTTATCTACGCGCGAAGAAATGTGGCCGTTACGTGGACGAGTCGAACAGGTGATAGTAGCTCTCAGTAACCACCACGGGCCGACGGGTAGCCGTACCCGCCCGCCGGAGCCTGCGCGGGGGCTCCGTGCGCCTCGCGGTCGTAGAAGGGACGGGCGCCGGCGCGCATCCACAGCGCCACCGGGTCGTACTCGTCGGACATCGCCACGGTCGACACCGGGAGCCCGTCCGGGACGGCGCCGATGGACTGCTGCATCATCGCGCGCACCGAGTCCACGGCTGAGGGGCTGGTGTCGTACACGTCCAGGCCGATCGCGAGATACGGCGCCCCGAGCGCCGGCTGCACCCAGGCGCGGCGCAGTGAGCGGACCGCCGGGGTGCGGTGGGCGTTCTGCACGAGCTGCGCGTAGAACTGGGGGATCTCGATGCCGGGTTCCGACAGCCTGAGCGGCCCCGCGGGCTGACGCTCGAGGCCGGTGGCGATGCGACGCAGATCGAGCCAGGGGATGCCGAGGCCGCCGCCGGGGGCGTGCGGGTTGAGCCAGAGGCCGTACTGGTCGGGGTAGAGGGTGCGGGCCACGTCGATGCCGTCGACCACTTCGTACGAGCGGTTCCAGCCACTGGCGCTCAGCTCCTGGGCCGAGGTCACACAGGGGGCGTAGCCGTAGCCGTCGACCTCCATGTTTCCGTACTGGGCGTCCGGGGAGCCGGCCTGGCCGTGCCACAGGAGCATCCAGATCTGGCCGGAGTTGGGGGTCGCCAGGGCGCGCAGCAGTGCCTCGTAGGCGTCGTAGCGCCCGGGGGTCACCTGGCGCAGCATGTGCTCGACCTGGTCGGTCGTGGTGGCGCTCACCCTGTATCGCCCCTTCTTGAAAAGTTGCCCCGAGTAGGAAACCAGCTTAAGCGCCCACGAGCTCGGGATCCGTGCGCCGTCAGCCCTGTGTATAGAAGGGACGCACCTGTTCGCGCATCCAGTGGCCCACCGGATCGTCCGCCACGTCCAGCAGAACCAGGTTGACCGGCCAGCGGACCGGAGTCGTCCCCAGTGCCCTGCCGAGGGCGTCCATCGGGAGCGTGCGCAGATCGCCCTCCCACTGGGAGAGTTCGACGCCCACGAACATCACCGGGTCGGCCGTTTCGATCGCGGCCAGGCAGCGGCGAGCCGTGCGGACCACCCCCGTGGCCGCGAACTCGGCCGAAGCGGCTGCCAGGAAGTCGACCGGGTCGTCCTGCCAGTCCGGCTCGTAGAGCTTGACCCGGCCACCGGTGTTGGGGCCGTCCAGCGGGGTGCGGCCCACGCGGCAGAGGTCGGCGACCGCGGCGGGCGGAAGGGGGACGCCGACCACTCCGTCGGGGTTCACCGCGATGCCCACGTGCGGGGGCAGGCCGCGGGCGAACTCGACCGCCGGAGCGATGGTGAACGACAGATGGCTGCCGACGACCTGGCGGAGCTGCTCCTCGGAGCTGAAGACCGGGACGAAGGCCTGGCCTCCGATCTCCAGGGTGGGCAGGTCGAGGGGACCGCTGTGCGGACCGCCGCCGTTCGGCAGAGGGATCCAGACGAAGCTGCGGCCGAGCACCTCGATGATCCGGCCGCCCGCCGAGGGCATGCCGAGGGAGGCCGAGAGCACCTCCTCCAGTTCGTTGCCGGGCCATCCGCCGTGCGGATGAGGGTGCGGGTGTGCCGGTGCCGGAAAGTCCGCGGGAAGATCCGCCGGGAAGTCCATCTGTCTGACCGCCTGCTGTGAACCTACTGATGTGGCTGAAAGGCTAGCGGGTGCGGTGGAAAGGTGGCTCAGCCCGGCAAACCCGTCCGCGTCAGCCCGTGAAGCCGATCCGCCGCAGCACGTCCGCGGCGTCCCGGTCGATCAGCACCGCCGAACCGCAGCCCGGGGGCATGTCACCGCGCTCCACGGAGCGGATCAGCCGGGCGGCCGCGCCCCGGTGCCGCAGGAAGGCGTACCGCGAGACGCCCCGGCCGCGCTCGCGCTGGCCCTCCAGCGCGGTGTCCGCCGTGACGTCGAGCAGCAGCAGATGCAGGGTGCCGCCCCGGCGCCGGGCCTCGCGGGCCAGCCAGCCGCGCACCCAGGCCTGGGTCCCGCAGTCGTGGACGACGACTCCCTCGCCGGAGCGCAGGGCGCTGCGCAGTCCGGCGTAGTGCGCGAGCCGGACCAGGGGGCGGTAGACGGCGTACGGCAGCAAGCGGGACAGCCGGCCGTCCCAGCGGTCGCGGGTGTCCTGGGAGTCGATCCGGATCCCGCCCACCGCACGCCTCATCAGCGTGGACTTGCCGCTGCCGGGCAGGCCGGTGATGACGACGAGGTCCCTGGGGCCGAAGAGCAGGGCGTGCGGACTGCGGCCCGCGCGGTCGCGCAGGTCGCGGACGACCGGGGTGTGGCATGCGCCGCGGAGCTCGACGGCCGGGGCCGCGGGCTGCTCCGGCAGCGCGATGCCCGAGGTCGTCGCGTACGCCGTGGTCCTGTCCACCGTCATCGTCCTCCTCCGGGGTCGGGTTCTCCCTCCCCACCGAGCGTAAAGAGAAGGTAATGGACGATCTCTCGCTTTTCTGTAGTCGTACCGCCACAAGCTGGTTACAGACGCCGCCCTGCCGGACGCGTGCGAGGCGTGCAATGATGTCCGCGCCAACTGCATACCGGCCGCTTGAATCCGCGCGGGAGAGTCCTGGGTACGTGTACCCGGGCGCCGAAGGAGCAAGTCCCTCCCTTGAATCTCTCAGGCCCCGTTACCGCGCGGGCGAGGCACATCTGAAAAGCGGGCCGCCGACTCGAAGGCGGCTCCACCCACGGTGCAAGCCCGGATCATTTCGTGATCAGGGCGAACCTCTCAGGTTCCGATGACAGATGGGGAGGAAAGCCCTCGCCCGTCATGCCTTGGATCCTTGGGAGACGACCGTCCGATGAGCAGCACCGAATCCCGTCGTACCGCGCTCGACGCCCTGCACCGCTCGCTGGGCGCGACCATGACCGACTTCGCCGGCTGGGACATGCCCCTGCGCTACGGCTCCGAGCGCGACGAGCACAACGCCGTGCGCACGAAGGCCGGGCTCTTCGACCTCTCCCACATGGGCGAGATCACCGTGACCGGGCCGCAGGCGGCCGAGCTGCTGAACTTCGCCCTCGTCGGCAACATCGCGTCCGTGGGTGTCGGCCGCGCCCGCTACACCATGATCTGCCAGGCCGACGGCGGCATCCTGGACGACCTGATCGTCTACCGGCTCGCGGACACCGAGGCCGCTTCTTCTCAATACCTGGTGGTCGCCAACGCCTCCAACGCCCAGGTCGTGCTGGACGCGCTGACCGAGCGCGCGGCCGGCTTCGACGCCGAGGTGCGTGACGACCGGGACGCCTATGCGCTGATCGCCGTACAGGGACCTCAGGCGCCGGGGATCCTCGCCTCCCTGACCGACGCCGACCTCGACGGCCTGAAGTACTACGCCGGTCTGCCCGGCACGGTCGCCGGGGTGCCCGCGCTGATCGCCCGCACCGGGTACACCGGCGAGGACGGCTTCGAGCTGTTCGTGAAGCCGGAGCACGCGGTCGAGCTGTGGCAGGCGCTGACCAAGGCGGGCGAGGGCGTCGGGCTCGTCCCCTGCGGGCTGTCCTGCCGGGACACGCTGCGCCTGGAGGCGGGCATGCCGCTGTATGGGCACGAGCTGTCGACCTCCCTCACCCCCTTCGACGCGGGCCTCGGGCGGGTGGTGAAGTTCGAGAAGGAGGGCGATTTCGTGGGCCGCGCGGCCCTGCGCGAGGCCGCGGAGAACGCGAACCACGAGCCGCCGCGCGTCCTCGTCGGGCTGATCGCCGAGGGCCGCCGGGTCCCGCGTGCCGGGTACGCGGTCGTCGCGGGCGGCGAGGTGATCGGCGAGGTCACCTCCGGTGCCCCCTCCCCCACCCTGGGCAAGCCGATCGCGATGGCGTACGTCGACCCCGCGCACGCGACGCCGGGCACGGCGGGTGTCGGTGTGGACATCCGGGGCAGTCACGAGCCGTACGAGGTCGTGGCGCTCCCGTTCTACAAGCGTCAGAAGTAGCCGTCGTAGGTGATGCTGAGCACAGAGTCGCTGCTCACGCACGTCTTCCGCAGTCCCCCATTCATCAGCACTCCCCCGCGTACAGGAGAATTCAGACCATGAGCAACCCGCAGCAGCTGCGCTACAGCAAGGAGCACGAGTGGCTGTCGGGCGCCGAGGACGGCGTCTCGACGGTCGGCATCACCGAGCACGCGGCCAACGCGCTCGGCGATGTCGTCTTCGTCCAGCTCCCGGAGGTCGGTGACACGGTGACCGCGGGCGAGACCTGCGGCGAGCTGGAGTCGACCAAGTCGGTCAGCGACCTGTACTCCCCCGTCTCCGGTGAGGTCACCGAGGTCAACGAGGACGTCGTGAGCGACCCGGCGCTGGTGAACTCCGCCCCCTTCGAGGGCGGCTGGCTGTTCAAGGTACGCGTCGCCGAGGAGCCGGCCGACCTGCTCTCCGCCGACGAGTACACCGCCTTTTCCGCCGGCTGAGGAGTCCGCACCCGATGTCCGCACTGAACACGCCCCTGCACGAGCTCGACCCGGAGATCGCCGCCGCGGTCGACGCCGAGCTGGACCGTCAGCAGTCCACCCTCGAGATGATCGCGTCGGAGAACTTCGCCCCGCTCGCCGTCATGGAGGCGCAGGGCTCGGTCCTCACCAACAAGTACGCCGAGGGCTATCCCGGCCGCCGCTACTACGGCGGCTGTGAGCACGTCGACGTGGCCGAGCAGATCGCGATCGACCGTCTGAAGGAGCTGTTCGGCGCCGAGTACGCCAACGTGCAGCCCCACTCCGGTGCCTCCGCGAACCAGGCCGCCCTGTTCGCGCTGGCGCAGCCCGGCGACACGATCCTGGGTCTGGACCTGGCGCACGGCGGCCACCTGACCCACGGGATGCGGCTGAACTTCTCCGGCAAGCAGTTCGACGTGGTCGCGTACCACGTGGACGAGGCGGGTCTCGTCGACATGGCCGAGCTGGAGAAGCTCGCCAAGGAGCACCGGCCCAAGGTGATCATCGCCGGCTGGTCGGCGTACCCGCGGCAGCTGGACTTCGCGGAGTTCCGCCGGATCGCCGACGAGGTCGGGGCGTATCTGTGGGTCGACATGGCCCACTTCGCGGGCCTGGTGGCGGCGGGGCTGCACCCGAACCCCGTCGAGTACGCGGACGTGGTCACCTCCACCACCCACAAGACGCTGGGCGGACCGCGCGGCGGGATCATCCTCGCGAAGAAGGAGTTCGCGAAGAAGCTGAACTCCTCCGTCTTCCCGGGCTTCCAGGGCGGTCCCCTGGAGCACGTGATCGCGGCGAAGGCGGTGTCCTTCAAGGTGGCGGCCTCGGAGGAGTTCAAGGAGCGCCAGCGGCGTACGGTGGACGGTGCGCGCATCCTCGCCGAGCGTCTGACGGCCGACGACGCCCGGGAGGCCGGGGTCGACGTGCTCTCCGGCGGCACCGACGTCCACCTCATCCTCGTCGACCTGCGCGAGTCCGAACTGGACGGCCGGCAGGCCGAGGACCGTCTCCACGAGGTCGGCATCACGGTCAACCGCAACGCCGTCCCGAACGACCCGCGCCCGCCGATGGTGACGTCGGGGCTGCGGATCGGCACGCCCGCCCTGGCCACCCGCGGCTTCACGGCCGAGGACTTCACCGAGGTCGCGGACGTCATCGCTTCGGCGCTGAAGCCGTCGTACGACGTGGAGTCGCTCAAGGCCCGGGTGAAGGCCCTTGCCGACAAGCACCCGCTGTACCCCGGCCTGAACAAGTAGTTCCACGGTGGGGGCACCCGACGACGTGTGCCCCCACCCTCTTTGAAGGAGTGCCCGTGGCCATCTCGGTCTTCGACCTGTTCTCGATCGGCATCGGCCCGTCCAGCTCCCACACGGTCGGCCCGATGCGCGCGGCCCGTATGTTCGCCCGCCGCCTGCGCAACGAGGAGCTGCTGTCCTCCGTCGCCTCGGTGCGCTGCGAGCTCTATGGCTCCCTGGGCGCGACCGGTCACGGCCACGGCACCCCGAAGGCGGTGCTGCTCGGCCTGGAGGGGGCCTCCCCGCGCACGGTGGACGTGGAGAACGCGGACGACCGGGTGGCGGAGATCAAGGCCGCGGGCGTCCTGAAGCTGCTCGGCGAGCGCGAGATCCCCTTCTCCTTCGACGACGACCTGGTCCTGCACCGCCGCAAGACACTCCCCTACCACGCGAACGGCATGACGGTGTGGGCGTACGACGCCTCGGGCGCCGAGCTCATGTCGAAGACCTACTACTCGGTGGGCGGCGGGTTCGTCGTCGACCAGGACGCGGTGGGTGCGGACCGGATCAAGCTCGACGACACGGTGCTGAAGTACCCCTTCCGCACCGGCGACGAGCTGCTGCGGCTGACGAAGGAGACCGGGCTGTCGATCTCCGCCCTGATGCTGGAGAACGAACGCGCCTGGCGCACCGAGGACGAGATCCGCACCGGACTGCTGGAGATCTGGGAGGTCATGCGGGCGTGCGTGTCGCGGGGCATGTCCCGTGAGGGCATCCTGCCCGGCGGGCTCAAGGTGCGCCGCAGGGCCGCCGTCACCGCCCGCCAACTCCGCGCCGAGGGCGATCCGTTGGCGCACTCCATGGAGTGGATCACGCTGTACGCGATGGCGGTGAACGAGGAGAACGCGGCGGGCGGACGGGTGGTGACCGCCCCGACCAACGGGGCCGCCGGCATCATCCCCGCGGTGCTCCACTACTACATGAACTTCGTGCCGGGCGCCGACGAGGAGGGCGTGGTCCGGTTCATGCTGGCCGCCGGTGCGATCGGCATGCTCTTCAAGGAGAACGCGTCCATCTCCGGCGCGGAGGTCGGCTGCCAGGGCGAGGTCGGCTCGGCCTGCTCGATGGCCGCGGGCGCCCTCGCCGAGGTCCTCGGCGGCTCCCCCGAACAGGTCGAGAACGCCGCCGAGATCGGCATGGAGCACAACCTGGGTCTGACGTGCGACCCGGTCGGCGGGCTGGTCCAGATCCCCTGCATCGAACGCAACGGCATGGCCGCGGTCAAGGCGGTCACGGCGGCGAAGATGGCCCTGCGGGGGGACGGCTCGCACAAGGTGTCCCTCGACAAGGTCATCAAGACGATGAAGGAGACCGGGGCCGACATGAGCGTGAAGTACAAGGAGACGGCGCGGGGCGGGTTGGCTGTGAACATCATCGAGTGCTGAGGTAACAGGCCCTGAACAGCACGTTCGTGTCTTTCAGTGCTGTCGGGGCCTTCCCTGCTTACTCGGCGGAAAATCCCCGAGAAGTCCCTGGGACAGGCTTAAAAGTCCCCGAAAAGTCCCCAGGAAATCTCACAGGATGGAAGCCTGGCCTGGGGGTTCGTGACTTCCTCGATCACCGTTCCGATCCGCCCTGAGCGCCGACCGCCGTCAGGATGTATCAAATCGATCCCCTCAAGCCTCCAGAGGGGCACCATTCGATACATGAGTACTGCGCGTCAGGTCCTGCTCTCCTCTCGCGATCTGGCGTCCTTGGTTGCCAAGGGAGAGATAGACGAACTGTCCCGGGGGGTCTACCGACGGGCAGACGCACCGGAGACCGCGCACGCAGATCTGCTGGCTGTGTGCGCACGGGCTCCTCGCGCTGTCGTGTGTGACGAGTCCGCCCTGGCCCTGCACGAGCTGATCGACGACATCCCGGCAGCGGTACACATCGCCGTGCCGCGCGGCACACGCCGCCCCACGATTTCCTACCCGCCGACCGTAGTGGCGCAGTACGCCCCAACGACCTTCACTCTCGGCGTCGAGCGGTTCGAAGCAGCCCCCGGAGAGACCATCCCCATGTACAACACCCCCCGCAGCGTCGTTGACGCGATGCGCCACCGAAGCCGCATCGGTGAGACCCTCGCTCTCTCCGCACTTGGCCCCTACCTGCGTCGAAGCGGCCGTGACGGGGTCAGCCAACTCCCGTATGTCACACGCGAGTTGGGCGCTCTCTCCGTTATCCGCCCTTCCGTTGAGGCGGTGCTCGCCTGATGGCCAACCCCACCCGTGACACCACGGCCGGCCGCGTCTGCAACGATCTACGCAACCTGGCCCGCCGCACCAGCCGGTCCACGGACGAAGTCATGGTCGAGTACGTCCTCGAACGGTTCCTCTACCGCCTGGCCGCATCACCCCCTGCGGCCCCTGCCGCGGCTCAAGGAGTACGCGCCCGCACCTGTGCGAGCGGTCGTCGCCGACTACCAGGCCCGGACGGCCGAGCCGGGCTTCCGGCTCGCTTTCGGCGGGCCTGAGTTCGACGCGGCCGTGCACGCCGTCGTCGACCGCCTCGCCGGGCACCCGGCGTTCCAGACTCACGACGAGCCACCGATCCGTACGGGGCCGATCGTCGTCACCCTGTACGCGGACGACGGCCCGCGGCCCGAACCCGACCCACTGTCCGACCCCGCCAAGGTCCGCACGGCCCGCGCCCGCCTGTGTGACGAAGCCTGGCCCGAACTCCGTGCGGCGTTACGCCTGTGGCACCCGGTGTGCGAGGACCAAATCGCCCCGATATCCCTGTTCGCCGACCCGGTCCTGGGCCAGATGATCACCCCGGACCGCGGCCGCGAGATCCTGGCCATGCCCCGAGGCACCGGCCCCTGCGTCCACTAGGCCGACAGTTCCAGCCGCCAGGGACAGCAGCACCGTACGAGGAAAGCGACGGCGTCGTGATGCACTGAAGGCCCGGCTGCGTGTTCTGTATGAACCTGCGGCTGAGCCTGCTCATCACCCTCCTGCGCTACACCAGGCGGAACATCTGGCGGGACGAGACGCAGCGGCGTTCGTCCGCTCCGTGGCGGACGGGAACGAGACCGTGCCCACCGTCACCGGGCACGCCATGGTCAACCCCCCGACAACTTCTGGACGCGGTCCACGAGTACACGCCGCACCGCTGACGTCCTGACCTGGCGCGGAGAGCAGCGATGCCGGGCCCGACGGCCTCCGGACGGCCCGGCCGGGGGGGTGGTGGAAGCAGAGGCACCTGGCCACCGCATGGGTGCGGCCTCGCCTGCGGGACCGCCTGGAGCGTCGTCCTGTGAACCGTCGTCGAGGCGAGCCACCAGGAGACAGGCCCGGCGCCCCGCCCACCCCCAGCCCATGGGTGGGCGGGCGCCGTGTGCAACACCCCGGACTCAGCCGAGCTGGGTGGGAACCGGGCGGTTCCTGCCGAGTGAGGTGACACCGCCCGGAGTGAGTGCCTCGGTGAAGAGCTGTACGTCGGCCACCTTGCCGGCGGTGTACTCCCCGTAGCGGCCCACTGCGATCCTGCGCCCGATCTGCACCGGCCCGGTCGCGTTCCAGACCGTCCCCTCGTAGGCGGCGGTGGCGGCCAGGTCGTCATTCACGTAGAGACGCAACTGCTGCGTGTCGGCGTCGAAGACGCCGACGAGGTGCAACCACGTGTTGGTCTTCGGGCTCTGTGCCCCCGTGTCGGGCCCGTACGCACTGGTGAAGTCGCCCTCCGTGTTGTCCGCGTGGGCGTGGCCGAAGGCGAAGCCATGCGCGCCGCTGGAGTAGTACAGCTGGAGGCCGTTGGCGCTGGTGCCGGACTGCGAGACGAAGGTGGAGTTCCCGCTCAGGCTGCTGAGGTTGGCCCAGGCCGAGACGGTGTAGCTGCGGCTGGTGTCGAGCACGGTGCCCGACGTGGCCGCGTAGCCGGTGCTGCCATTCAGGGCGAGCGCGCTGCCCCGTGCGGCATCGGCGGTCACGGCGGCACCGCCGTTCAGGGTGAGGCCGTTGGCGGGCCGAACGCTGTCGGCGGTGCCGTCCAGCTTCCACCAGTCGGCGGGCCGGTGGACGTGACCGATGCTCACCGGGGCGGTGAACTGTGCCAGGCCGCCGTCGGCCGCGGCGCCCGGGTACTCGATCATCCGGCCGGAACGGGAGGCGGCGTACAGCGCCGGGAAGCCGGTGCCCTGCACGTCGCCCGGAGAGGCAACGGTTGGGTAGTCCTGCTCGCCGACGCCGACCGGGAGCACCGGCTGGGCGGCGGGCAGCACATTGCCGTTGTCGGCGGCCCACTTCTGGTCGGCGATGTTCTTGCAGTCCCAGATGACGACCTGGGTGCGGGGGTTGCGGTTACCGGCGGGGTCGGCGAGGCAGCGGCCGGACTGCGGGTTCTTGAGCGTGCCCTGGTACGGGCCCGGGACCCACTCCTGGGAGCCGGAGTTGTTGCACTGGAATAGTTGCACTTCAGTGCCGTTGTCGGTGCCGCCCTTGGTGACGTCCAGGCACTTGCCGATGACGTGCACGGTGTGGTCGGTGCCGAGGGTGACGTTCTGGGCGTCGCTGCCGTTGCAGGTGTACACCTGCGCCGCGGTGCCGTTGGTGGTGCGAGAGCCGGCGATGTCCAGGCAGAGGTTCTTGTTGCCGGTGTCGAGCACGCCGGAGACCAGCGGCGCGTGCCGCGGGGCGGCCAGCTTGCTGGTCGGCACCCCTGCGGAGAAGGTCAGCGGGAAGCTGCTGACCGCGCCGGTGGCGTTGTCACGGACCCACAGGGTCGGGACGCCGCCCACGGTGCCGGGGGCGAGCAGGGTGGTGTCGGACCAGTCACCGGTACCGATCTTCACGCCCTGGCCGAGGTTGCAGCCGGCCTGGAAGGTTCCCGGGTAGTACCAGAGTTCACCCTTGTCGACGGTGATCAAGTCGGGAACGTCCGCGTACTGGGCCAGCTTGCCGGGCGCCAGGATCTGCGTGACGTTGTCCCAGGTGCCGTCCGAGCCCTTCGCGGGGCAAGAGTCCGAGGTGCGGATCGCAACGACGTTCTGGGTCAGGGTGAAGTGCCCGGCACGCCCGCCGGGAGTGACGGCGTCGTTGGCGTAGAGGTACAGCTCGTGGGTCGTCTTGTTGTAGGCGAACAGGTCGTCGACGTTGCTGCCGGTGGCAGTGCCGCGGTGGGCGACCAGATAGTTGTCCCAGCCGGTGCCGTCCGGGCTCTGCGCCTTGGTCGACATCGTGGTGGGGGGAGCGGCCGGATCGGCGTTGCCGCGGACCAGGACGAGGTCGCCGTCGCGGGTGGGGGCGGCGAGGTCGGGGACGGCGTCGCCGTCGAGGTCACCGGCGGTGACCTTGGTCTTCGGGTTCCAGGGGGCGAAGAAGCTGTACTGCCCCACGGTGCCCTGGGTGTTGCCCGCGTTGTCGACCGCCCGGACGTAGAGCGTGTGCGCGCCCCACTGGGCGGCGCTCAGTACGATCGGGACCTCCGCGGTGGCGGTGCCGCCCGTGCCGGCGACGGCGTCCACCTTGGTCGCGCCGCTGCCGGGGATGTTGGCGTCCAGCGAGTACTCGAACCGGTCGATGCCGCTGCTGACGCAGCTGCCCCGGGTGCAGCCGGTGGGTGTCGGGTCGTTCGCGGTCACCTTGATCTTGACGCCCTGGTCACCGGCGTGGCCGGTGGGCTCCTGGTCGGCGCCGAGCGGCGGGAAGACGGACGAGTCGGTGAAGGACGGGATGCTCGGCGCGCTGAGGTCGATCTTGAAGTAGCAGTTCGGCGACCAGCCGCTCATCAGCGTGTCGTCGTCGGCCCTGACGTGCCAGCCGTACTGGTGGCCGTCCGCCACCTTGAAGCCGATGTTGACCCGGGTCGTGCCGCCGTCGCTGACCCAGCCGCTGACCGGCTTGCTCTTGCTGGTGGAGCCGCCGTCGTCGTCCGCGGTCTTGGTGTCCCACACCTCGTACCGGGCACGGAGGTTGACCCCGCTCATGTCGGTGTTCAGGTGCGCGTTCAGCGTGATGTCGGAGGTGTCGCCGGCGAGCCCCGACTCACCGATCCAGCCGTCGGCCGCGCCGTCGCAGCCGTTGCTCGCCGGGTTGATCGTGGCCGGGGTGGTGCCCAGCCGGTCCGGTTCCGAGGGCGCGATGTCGAACACCGTGGTCAGGTACGGGTTGGTCGCGAACCGCACGAAGTCGTAGTTGGTGGAGGACTTGGACTCGTTGCCCCACAGGCCGAAGGTCCAGCTGTCGTCCTTGCCGGCCAGCTTCTTGATCTGGCCCGTGACGTTGAAGTTGACGTCGTGGTCGCCGCAGTGCTGGCTCAGGTTGGAACTCTTGACCTTCTGCGTACCACCGATGTAGCCGTCGCCGGCGAGCTTCGGCTGGTGGTCCCAGTCGGTGTTCTTGCTGATTCCCGACACCGTCGCGAGGCGCACGCCCGTCTCGTTGTCGCAGTCGAAGGAGGCGCCGTAGGTCGAGGTGAGGTGGACGACGGACTTGGAGATCACCATCGACTTGGTGAGGTTGCCGATGTTGAGCTCGTAGTACGCCCGGTTGAGGCCAAAGCAGTTGCGCCAGTGCTCGTAGCCGACCCCCTCGCCGTTGTCCTGCGCGTCGTCGTACGGGCTCTGCGAGGGGCAGCCCTCCTTGACGGTGATGAAGTGGCTCTTCTTGCTCGTGATCGGGCTGGTGTAGGGGTCGATGTAGAGCGGCCAGACCGTGCTCTTCCCGCCGAGCAGGTCCGCGTCCGGGGTGAGGGTGAGCGCGCCCGGTTCGCTGGTCACGGCGATGGGCTTGACCTGTGCGCCGCTGCCCGGCTGCTCCGCGGTCGAGGCCGTGTCGCCGGTGGTGCCCTGCGTCGGCGGGGTGTCGGCCGCACGGGCGGAGCGGCGGGCTGCCGTCTTCTGCGCCGGGGTGGTCACCTGCGCCCCGGACGAGTCCCACATCATCGGGGTGGGCGAGCTGAACAAGGCAGTGCCGTCGGCCGCGGTGGCGGTCACCCCGCCGTCCCGGTCGGCGTCGACGGTCACGCCGTCGCTCGTCCCGGTGGTCAGCCGGAGCGAGGCGAGAGCGGGGTCGGCGGCGGCCTTGGCGTCGTGGACGATCAGGACCTCGTGGAAGCCACCTTGGTCGGTGGTGGTCAACTTGAGGTCCACACCCGGCAGCACGTCGCTGTACTGGGCGCTGTCACCGCTCACGTCCGGGGCGGGCAGGCGGAACGGGAGCGTGTACGACAACCGGTGCCCGGCCTCGTCGACAAGGGTGGCCAGCGGTCCGTCGCCGCCGCCGGAGAGGGTCAGCGCCGACGGGGTGGCCTTGGTGGAGAAGGTGCCGTCGGAGTTCCGCGCCAGGCCGGCGTCGACGTCCGTCCAGGCACCGTCCTTGCGGACGCGGGCCGGCTGGAGATGCGTGGTCTGAGTGAAGGTGCCGTCCGTGTTGGCGACGGTCTCCGAGGTCTCAGTGGTCAGCTGATCCACGGTGACCGGCTGTCCGGTCCTGGCCGCCTCGGCACTGGCGGTCGCGAGCGGTGAGCCGTCCGCGCCGTCGGCGGCCGCCGACGTGGGCGGGCCTGCCGCCGAGACCGGGCCGACGGCGCCGAGCAGCAGGCCGGTGACGGCCGCCGACAGCGCCAGACGGCGTGTCAGACTGCGCGCCGGATGACTCCGGACGCGGGTCGTTTCCCCCATGAATCGCCCTTTCGAGGAGCGTGGGCGGGGACCCCCGGCGCGCCGCTGTGGTCCTTCTCACAGAGCGCGTCCCCCCGAGGGCCGCCGCATGTCGGAATTGCGGTACTTGGTCGCGCCATGCCCTGCCGTGAAGGGCCTGTGATGGACCCATGTTCAGGATGTGAGCAGTGTGACCGCTGAGGAAGGGTATTGCTGCGCACATGTCATGGCAATACGGTTCCGGTCTGACCAGACGAGCCGCCAGCTGACCACTGATCAATTCGGCTCCTGGACTTCTTACATGGGGGATTACACATGCGCGCAAGACCGCGCGGAATTCAACCTGCCCGGAAACGGGCGTGGTTGCGGCGGGTGACTGTCTGGGCCGCGACAACCGCCGCTTTCTCACTGGTCGTTCAGCCGGCCGTCGCCGACGTCGTGGTCGGCGGCTACCAGTACAAGGACGAGGTCTGGGCGGCCGATCCGCTGCCTGAACAGCCGAAGGTTCCGGGGCACCCCGCGGACGACCCCGGCGTCAAGGACCCCACCCCGCCACCCGGCGCCCACGAGCTCGCCCGGCACCGGGTGAAGGCACCGAAGTGGCCCGCGGGCGGCACCGCCACCGTCGACCTCGGCACGGCGCACCAGGTGCACGGCCGGGCCGCGGCCGCGGCGCCCGGGAGGGTGAAGGCCTCCTCGCTGCCCGTCTCGCTGTCGCCCGCCGCACCGTCGGCGATCGGCCCGGGCGCCCGCGCGCTCGTCGGCCACGGCGTGCCGGTCGAGGCGGCCCGGTCGGTACAGGTACGACTCGCCGACCGCGCAAAGGCGAAGCAGGCCGGCGTCGACGGACTGCTGGTGGGCCTCTCGCGCACCGATCACCGCACCGCCGCCGGCGGCGTCTCCGTCTCGGTGGATTACGGCGCCGTCGAGCAGGCCTACGGCGGCGGCTGGGCCTCCCGGCTGCACCTGGTGGCGATGCCCGCCTGCGCCCTGACGACCCCTCAGCTCACGGCCTGCCGTACCCGCACGCCGCTGGAGTCGGTCAACGACCCGCACGCCCGCAAGGTCACCGGCACCGTCGCCGTGCCCGCCGCCACCGCCAAGCCGGCCGGCAGGCTCGCCGCACCCGCAGGCCGCGGCGCCCTGGCCTCCTCGGGCATGGCGGTCGCGGCGGTGGCCGGCAGCAAGGGCTCGCAGGGCGACTTCGGCGCCACCTCGCTCTCCGCCTCGGGCGCCTGGTCCTCCTCGGCCTCGGGCGCCTTCACGTACAACTACCCGATCACGGTGCCCCCGTCCCTCGGCGGCGAGGCGCCCAACGTCGGCCTGTCCTACGACTCCCAGTCGGTCGACGGCGAGACCTCGGCCCGCAACTCACAGTCCTCCTGGGTCGGCGACGGCTGGTCCTACAGCCCCGGGTTCATCGAGCGCTCCTACAAGAGCTGCAACGACCAGGGCATCGAGGACTCCGGCGACGAGTGCTGGGGCGGCTGGAACGCCACCATCCAACTCGGCACCCACAACGGTCAGCTGGTCCGCGACTCCGACGGCGAGTACCACCTCCAGGCCGACGACGGCACCAGGATCCAGCGGCTCACCGGAGCGGCCAACGGCCTGTGGGACGGCGAGTACTTCAAGGTCACCACGACCGACGGCACCGCCTACTACCTGGGCCTGAACCACGCCCCCGGCACCACCGACGACGACGCCACCGACAGCGCCTGGGGCGTGCCGGTCTACCACCCCAAGTCGGGCGACCCCTGCCACGACTCGGACAAGGGCGACGACTCGCAGTGCGACAAGCCGGTCGGCTACCGGTTCAACCTCGACTTCGTCGTCGACCCGCACGGCAACGTCCAGCGCTACGACTGGGCGACCGAGTCCAACTACTACAACATGGGCTACGGCCAGGTCGCCGAGGACGACAAGGGTGGCAAGATCACCAAGTACGTCCGCGGCGGCCACCTCACCCGGATCTCCTACGGCTACCAGCTGGCCGACGCGAGGGCGGGCCGCGAACCTGCCGCCAAGGTTGTCTTCCGCACCGCACAGCGCTGCACCACCTCCGACACGGTCTGCAAGGCGGACAACCTCTCCTCCAAGACCGCGAAGGACTGGCCGGACACCCCTTACGACCTGCACTGCGAATCCGACTGGAAGAACAAGCCCAAGGACGACGACACCGACGGCGTCTGCCTGACCAGCGGCCCGACCTTCTGGACGACGTATCGGCTCAAGGGCGTCGACACCTCGGTGCGGACGGCCTCCGGCTGGCAGGACGTCGACAGCTACGAGCTCAAGCAGGTCTTCTCCGACGCGGGCGGCACCTACGACCCGGTCACCGGCAACACCCAGGACCCCAAGAGCACCGGCTCGCTGCAGTCCGTGATGTGGCTGTCCTCCATCGTCCACACCGGCAAGGACACCTCCGCGGGCGGCGACAAGCCGATCACCCTCGACCCGGTCAGCTTCGCCGGAATCGAGATGGACAACCGCGTCGACGGCCTGACGCCGGCCGCCCCGCCGCTGTTCCACCCGCGGATCTCCAGCGTGCAGACCGAGACCGGTGAGTCGGTCGCGGTCACCTACCGCGCGCCGGAGTGCTCGCGGGAGAAGAAGAACATGCCGGACGCGGCCGACAGCAACACCATGGCCTGCTACCCGGTGTGGTGGAACACGCCCGGCGGCAACGAGCCCATCAAGGACTGGTTCCACAAGACGCTCGTCGCGCAGGTCACCGACAGCGACCGAACCAAGGCCGGTTCACCCGCCAAGGTCACCAACTACACCTACAGCGGCGGCGCGGCCTGGCACCGGGACGACTCCGACCTGACCGACGACAAGCACCGCACCTGGAACGACTTCCGGGGCTTCCGCACCGTCACCACCACCACCGGCGCGGCACCGGACCCGGTCACCCAGAACAGCGTCTCCTACCTCCAGGGCATGGACGGCGACTACAAGGCCGACGGGTCCAAGCGCAGCGTCAAGGTCAAGAACGCCCTGGACGAGGAGATCACCGACAGCCCCTGGCTGGCCGGCACCCCCTACCAGTCGCTGACCTACACCAAGGCTGGCAGCACCGTCGTGGGCCGAACCCTGACCCAGCCGCCCACCTCCAAGGTCACCGCGTCCCGTGACCGTACGGCGTGGACGTCCGAGGACCCCAAGCCCGACAAGCTCTCCACGCTGCCGGACATGACGGCACGCCGAATAACGGCGACCTCGTCCCGCACGATGGGCCTGCTCTCCGACGGCACCTGGCGGACCACCCGCTCCAGCACCACCTTCGACGACAAGGGCCGTACCTGGAAGGTCGACGACGAGGGCGACGTCTCCAAGCCCGAACAGGAGACCTGCACCACCACGACCTACGCCGACGCGCCCGCCGACAACCCGATGATGCTGGTCTACCCCAAGGAGACCATCAGCGTCGCCGGACCCTGCGGCACCACCCCCGGCAAGGACACCCCCCTCTCCGACAAGCGGATCTTCTACGACGGGGACGGCTCGGTCGACAAGATCGGCAGCCTGGGCAAGCTCGGCCAGAACGGCGACTCGCTCGGCCTGGTCACCGCGACCCAGGCAGTCACCTCGTACGACGCGAGCGGTGACCCGAAGTACCAGACGCTCGGCGGCATGTCGTACGACAAGTACGGCCGGGTCGTCGCGAACACGGACGCGGCGGGCAACACCACGACCTCGTCGTACGAGCCCACTTCGGGCATCCTGCCCACCACCCTGTCCACGACGAACCCCCTGAAGTGGACGGCCACCAGCACGGTCTCACCGGGCCGCGGCTCGGTCACCCACGCGGTGGACGTCAACAAGCAGGTCACCGACGCGACCTATGACGCGCTCGGCCGGCGGGAGAAGGTCTGGTCGCCGGGCCGGGACAGGGACAGCGAGACCCCCGACCGGATCTACAGCTACGACGTGCACGGCGCCGGCGACAACCCCACACCGTCCTCGGTCACCACCAAGGGCCTGCGTGAGGACGGCACCTACAGCACCTCCGTCACCATCTACGACGGCACACTGCAGCCCCGTCAGACGCAGTCGACCCCGGCGGACAACTCGGCCGGCAGGCTCGTCTCCTCGACGTACTACGACTCGCACGGGTGGACCGTCTCCAACATCGCGGCGTACTCCGACGCGGATCACGCCCCGGGCAGCACCATGTGGGCGGAGACCAACCGCACGGGCCCGTCGGTGACGCGCACGTCGTACGACGGTCAGGGCAGGCCGGTCACCCGGACGATGGTGTCCTTCGCCAGCACCCTGTTCCAGTCGTCGGCCGACTACCGGGGCGTCGACCGGGTCGACACCACTCCGCCGCAGGGCGGCAAGGTCACCACGACCTACACGGACGCGCTCGGCCGCACCACGTCCAAGGTGGTGCGCGACACCACGCCGGACCGCAAGCTCACCGGCGGCGCCAAGCTGGCCTCGGGCACCTCGCTCGTCTCCGCCGGCGTCCGCCTGGCCATGCAGGCCGACGGCAATTTGGTGCTGACCTCGCTGGCCGGTGACAAGACGCTGTGGTCGTCCAAGACGTCCGGCAAGCCGGGCGCCTACGCGGTCATGCAGGCCGACGGCAACTTCGTGGTCCTGGACGCGACCGGCAAGACCACCCTGTGGTCCAGCGGCACCTCCGGTCACACCGGCGGCTACCTCAAGGTGCAGTCTGACGACAACGTCGCGGTGTACGACGCGTCGAACGCCGCGCTCTGGTCGACCGGGACCGCCGGCAAAGCGGCAACCGCGGACATCACCACCCGCTACACCTACACGCCGACAGGACAGGTCGACACCGTCAAGGACTCGGTGGGGAACACCTGGTCCTACGGCTACGACCTGCAGGGCCGCGTCATCTCCCAGACCGACCCGGACGCCGGCACCTCCACCTCCCACTACGACGACCTGGGCCGGCTGGACCGCACCACCGACGCCCGCAAGCAGACCCTGTCCTTCGCCTACGACCTGCTGGGCCGACGCAAGGCCCAGTACTCGGGCGACGGCACGACGGACCCGAACAAGCTGCTGGCGGAGTGGACCTACGACGAGCTCGGCAAGGGCCTGCCCGTCGCGTCCACCCGCTACGTCGGCGGCAAGAACGGCAGCGCCTATGTCCAGAAGATCGACGCGTACAACGCGGTAGGCCAGCCGACCAGCACCTCGACCGTCATCCCTGACGCCGAGGGCGCCCTGGCGGGCACCTACACCGCCAAGGCCTCCTACACCGACAACGTCGGCCTGCTGGCGGCCACCACGTACGGCGCCGACGGCGGACTGCCGGCCGAGACCGTCGGCTACGGCTACAACCTCGAAGGCGGCCTGGTCAGCATGGGCTCGCCCAGCCGGCCGTACGTCGCCACGGTCAACTACAGCCCGCTCGGGGAGGTCCTCCAGACCACTGTCGGGACCCCGTCCAAGCAGCTGCGCACCGCGCAGACCTACGACCAGGCGACCGGGCGGCTGGCCACCAACCGGGTCACCCTCCAGACCAACACAGCCAACCCGATCTCGGACACCACCTACGGCTACGACCAGGCCGGCAACATCACCGCGGTCTCCGACGTCCGCTCCAGCGGCGGCACGGACCGCACCGCCGACACCCAGTGCTTCGCCTACGACGCGCAGGACCGGCTGACCACCGCCTGGACGGACACCAAGGGACTCACCACGGCCACCGCGGGCCAGCTCTCCCGGTGCACCACCTCGCGTCCCAGCCCGGCGACCGTCGGCGGACCGGCCCCGTACTGGACGGACTGGCAGTTCAACCAGCTCGGAGACCGCACCCAGCAGGTCACCCACGACGTGACCGGCAACGCGGCCAAGGACACCACCCAGACGTTCGCCTACCCGGGCGCCGGCACGGCCCCCGCCAAGCAGCCCAACGCGGTGTCCACCGTCACCATCCGCAACCCCACCACCGGCACCTCCGTCCTGACCCCGGAGTACGACGACGCGGGCAACACCAAGACCAGGACCACCACGGGAGCCCGTACCGGCAGTCAGGGGATCGAGTACAACGAGGAGGGCCTGACCTCCGCGACCACAACCGACGGTAAGAAGACCGGCTACCTCTACGACGCCGACGGCCAGCTGCTGATCCAGCGTGGCCCGGGCAACAACACGCTCTACCTCTTCGGCGGCAACGAGCAGCTCAGCCTCGACACCTCCACCAAGGCCGTCACCGCACTGCGCTACTACTGCGCCCCCGACGGCACGACGACGGTCCGCTCCAGCAAGGGCGGCATCAGCTACCAGCCGACCACCCCGCAGGGCACCGCCCAACTCCAGGTGGACGGCAGCACACTGGCCATCACACGGCGTGCCTTCGATCCGTACGGCAACCCGCGCGGCCCCGCGCCGACCGGTTGGGCGGACAACCACGGCTACTTGGGCAAGCCCGCTGATCCCACCTCCGGTCTGAACCTCCTCGGCGCACGGAACTACGACCCCGTCACCGGCCGCTTCCTGTCGGTCGACCCGGTCTTCGAGAACGACGACCCCAACCAGATGGGCGGCTACGGCTACGGAGCCGGCAACCCCGTCTCGGGAAGCGATCCCGACGGCCTGGCCTGGTACTCGGGCTGGGGCAGCTCGATCGGCAGCTTCTTCTGCGGCGTGGGCGACAGCTTCGTCGGCGACCCGTGGCAGTGGAGCGTCAACAAGCTCTCCGACGGCTGGAACGGGTTCGCGGGCATCGCCAACGGCGACAACCAGTGGTTCAACGGCTGGACGGGCTACTCGAACGAGACGCCGTTCCAGCTCGGCCACACCGGTTACGTCGACGACCACCCGCTGGCCAACCTCTTCGGCGTCGACACCGGCTCGACCTCCTACGTGTCCGGCCAGTGGACCGGCGTGGTCGGCACCTTCGCCGTCGACGGCTACGGCGCCTACAAGGCGGTCAGCGGCGGAATCAAGGCCGTCAAGGCGGTCAAGCTCGCCATGTCGGAGGGTGAGGACTTCGTCGGTGCGGTCAAGCGACTGCTCTCCGGTGACCTGCCCACCACCACCTCGGCCGACCCGGCACCTACGACGCCCAAGTCCGGCGACGCCCCCTCGACACCCAAGGCGGGCACCGGCAAGGGCGGCAAGGAGCCGGGTGGCAGCGGGAAGTCCGGCGCCAGGAGCGGCGACGAGCCGAGCCCGGGGTCGGAGTCGAAACAGGGCAACACCTACCGCAGCAAACCCGACAAGAAGCCGAACGAGTACCCGCAGGGACCGGTGGTGAGCCTCGGCAGGCTCAAGCAGACGCTGGCCAGAGCGGGGTATCGCTCCGAGTGGGACAACTACGAAGTCGTCCACGTGGAGCGGATCGTCGACCACCGGACCGGAGACCTGGCCGAGGGCAACAGCCCGCACGGGCTCAACCAGGCCCCTTACTACCGGCCGGTGCCGAACCGCGCAGCGAACGGCAAGCCGATCATCGAGATGTCGAACAAGGGTCTGCGGAACATGAAGGAGGCCGTGGTGACCTTCTTCCACGAGACCTACCATCAGAAGCGGATGGCCGGTTTCGGCGACACCGGCACCGAGGAAGACGCCGAGGACTTCGGACAGATGATGTGGCGAAGGATTTCCGGGGGCGGTGGGTGACACCTCCCTTCCGAATAGTTCGAGCGCCTCGGCTTCGTTGAGCTGAAGCGTCATCGGGCCGGCTGCGACGAGACAGAATCCCGTCGCAGCCGGCCCCGGCCGTGCCCACCACCCCTGCCCCTCAGAGAGGTCCCCCCTCCATGACCCGGCCCTACGACCAGCACCACCTCGAGGCCCTCGGCGCTCAGTTGCACCTGCCCGTGAACGAACGGACCTGCCCCATCTGCGGCCACACGACCATGCGCCTCTACCACCACACGAAGTACGGGCGGAGCGAGCCTTCCTGGATCAACTACCTCTGGTGCGGCAACTGTCACGCCTACTCGTCGTCCTTCACGGGTGCCGGCCGCAAGACGGTCGAAAGCGACCCGCTCCTTGAGCAGTACGGCGACCGGATCGCCGAGGTCTTCCGTGACCCCGAGCGACTGCTCAAGATTCTCGACGGCTACTGGAAGACGGGAAAGCTCCCTCAGAAGATCTCCCGCCGCCCCCGCGGACACTGAAAGCCTCATCCGGCCGACTCGCCCGTCCCAGCCGTGCCCACCATCCCTGCCCTCGGAGAGGTCCCCCCTCCGAAACTGAAGTTGTCAGGACCAGACAGTCCCGCTGCTTCCCACCGCGGCATCGAAGACGCTCTCATTTTCGCCTCGTGGATCCAGGGGCAACGACAGGCCGCTGATGGAGTGTCACGCACGCCTGTCCACCGGTCGTCCACCGAACCTCATTGCGTTGGCCCGACCCGCCCCTCCCGGATACGCAAAAGCCAGCTCAGAGACTCAAGCCCGCAACATGGTCACGGAAACACAACCCCCGACCTACGCATTACGAGACCGATAGGGATCGTGCCGGGTTGTGCCCCGTGGTCGTACCAGATCCCGTTTTCCCAGATCAGAGCACCTGTCGCGGTCCTGCTGTTCGTACCCCGTGTTGCACCGTCTAAAGGCGTCCGCGCTCCCCTTGCGCTCCCCCGGTCGCCACCGGTGACACTCCAGTCCCAGACAACGACCCAACTGCCTGCGTGCGACCGGGTTGTCACCATCTAACAATGCGAGCAGGTGGTCGGCGCCGTCTCTTCATTCTCCCCAAAGCAGCGCGCCCGGCAACGGGTCGTGGACTCCGATGGAAAACCAGTCGAGGGGGATCGAATCACGCTGACGCCTGGCACGATGCTCTTCAAACTCACCGGCTCCAGTTGCTCGATGAAGAGGACGCTCGCACACGCCGTGGCCAACAGGTTCCAGGTGATCGCCGAGCACGACTCTGACGAGCTTTGGTGCCCCAGAGGGAACTGACATCGCCTGACCGAGATGTGAGTGCCCCACGCACTGCAGTATCAAGACCGTCGCGTCGACCTGCTCCTTTCCGAGCAGTCCCCCTTGGATGAAGTCCTGGCCGCTCCTTCCGCCGCAGGGCTGGACGGCCTCGCAGTGCGCCTGGTCGATGTCTCCGACGAGATCCGGCACGCTGAGCGCAAGGAGATTGTCGTCGTGGTCGACGTTGAGGTCGTCCATGCTGCTCTTGGGAGGTGACGCCGACGGAGGCAATCGACGTGCAGAGGTCTCCTACCCCAGCCACAGGACGCTCTGCGAGATTCAACAGAAGCCGCCGGCGGGTCCTGGCGCACGACGCTCCGCCATCTCCAGCGTACTCTCTGTCAGGAGACACGCCTGTCACATTAGACGCCTGCCGGTGATGCTGCACACAAGACCGTGAGGTACCACCCTCAGGAGTCGATCTTGCGCGACGCTCCCCTAAGCGTCGGCGCTCTGTCAGACACTGTCTCTACGGCAAAGCAAGACCCGAGAGAGGTGACACCAAGCGTGAGGGGGACGGCACGTGACGGTTCGGTAGCGATTCTCAAGTATCTGCACATGCGATTGCATGACCACTTCCGGACCCTCCACGAACACCGTCAGGCGCTGCACCCGGCGGCTCCTGTCTTTGCACTGGAGCATGACCTCAGCAGTAGCGACTTCGAGTTGCTTCTAGCGGCGGTGCGTGGGGCTGTCAGTCAGGGACTTGATACTCGCTCCCGCACTTGATGGTTGCCGTTTGTAGTACATGCGGCAGAGATTGGCTATAGGTACGTTGGCGATGAGTACTGGCCGCTCTTCGCCCAGCAGACACCGGGCTGGGAAAGCACTCCTGGCTGGAGCTTGGCCACTAACCGCCAACGCATAAAGCAGTGGTTCAAGCAATTCGCAGCCGACTATGGCGGGGCCGAGCCGAAGGGAGGGTTTGCGGCCAACTTTAACATCATTGCCTGGCCAATCACCCACGCCATCATACCGGCCGATCTTCAACGGCAGTTGGCGCAGCTTCTGTTTGAATCGCGCGCGGTGTTGACCGCAAATCTTCTTAGCGATCCCAACGCTCTGGGCGCGTGCCTGGCTTCGCGCACGGGTGGATATAGTGAGCGTTTCCAGATTTTCTGCAGCAACCAGAGCCTCCTCGGGCAGGTGGCCGCCGCAATGCTCTCAGGTGACGACGAGAGCTCCCCGTACTTGGTGCAATCGACACTCACTCGCCTTGTCGATGACCTAACCAACGAGCGTCAATCACGAACCTGGTTGACCCGCGCCAAGCACTCGGCCAACTTGGTACGTTCAAGGGGCTTTCTCCCCATCAACTCGCGTACAGGGCCCGTGAATCGAGCGCAGCCACTCACAGCTGCCGCCAACCCGAAGCTTCTCCTACGACAGGAAGACAGCGGCTGGCGCCCTTACTTGGACCTTCCTGATCTCACACCGCTGCAAGGTCGGCAGAACCAAGTTAGCCAGGAACTTCGGACTCTCCGACCAAAAATTGAGGGCCGTCGGAAACCGCTTCCCAGCGGAAAAATGCTGTACCCGGGCGAAGTGGCCTTGTCCGCATGGCCTCGACCCGAGAACCCGATCATCCAACTGGAGCGGGGTTCGTCGGTCGTGAACAGTCTGATCGCAGAGAATTGCTCCATCACGCAGGGCCCGTGGTGGGTTTTCCGAAAGCTCCTGGGTGGGCTGGCTATAGAGGTCAAGGGAAAATTCGTGCGACCAGGCCACGAATATTTCTTGGTCGGCCAACTCGACAGTAAACCGCCCGCAGTGCCGTACATTAACGAAGCGACAGCACTGGCTAACGGAATACACGCCTTCGAGTTAGCAATGCCCGAAGTAATCCACGAAGCGGAAATTGCCAAGCTTGCGGCTGCCGAGTTGTCGGTGGTGACAGATGTATCGATTCGGCCGGTCGGACTCGTACCCGGTTCCTGGGACGGGGAAGGTGCTGTCGAGTGGCTAGCCGGGGAGCCGGCCCTGCTCGCGGTGCGATCCAATCGGGCCACAGAAATGTGCGCAGTGACCGTCGATGGTGGACACCCGATTGTGCTTGAGTGGCCAGCTGGTGGGCATGAATTGATATTTGCCCTTGAGGACCTCACCGTGGGCACCCACGAGGTTGACATTACGCTTTTGAACTCAGAGGTGGGCGCAGCCGGTGTTAGTGGTTCACTCTCGGTTACGATCTGCGACCCTCACACGAGCCTAGGTGAAACCACCGAGGGAGCAGGTATCCGGCTGTTTGCCACTCCAGCGCGTCCGAAACTGACCGAGCTCTGGGATGGCCGGGCAAGCCTCTCAATCGACGGTCCGCCAGACACGAAGGCGGAACTGTTGATCACATTGCGCGACGATATCGGCAATTCGCTAGAAAAGGCGCATCACAGCATTTCACTCCCTTTCAGCGATAGCGCCTGGAGAAGGCTGGCAGACCATGAGCTACAAAGGAGAAATCTACTCGCCGCGTACGACGAAGCCGATTCATGCGAAGTTTCGGTGTCCCGGAGCGGAGTTGGTTTTGCCTCCCTGGTCTGCGAACGTGGCTAAGGGGATTCCCGGTGTCCAGGACCGCGCCTTCGACACCAGCGAGGACGCCAAGCAGTGGCTCGCCACCGCGAACACCGACACCAGGCGGGGCGAGTTCGTCGACCCACGCGACGGCGAGATCTCCCTCACCAACTACATCATCGACCACTGGTGGCCGAGCCGGACGGACGAGCCGTCGACTGCGGATCCCATGCGCAGCCGCATCTGGAACCACATCATTCCGATCCTGGGCGACTTCGCCCTCCGGGAGATTGACGCCTCGGCTCTGCGCTCGTTCGCTGCCGAGTTGCTGGCCCGGGTCGAGAGCTCGACCGCCGAGGTGATCTGGGGCCACCTTTCATCCATCCTCAACAGCGCCGTCGACGACAAGCGGCTGCTGCGGAACCCGATCAAGGTCCACAAGAGCGTCAAGCCTCCGCGGCGTACAGAGAAGAAGGCGAAGGCATGGACGCGGACGGTCGTGGACGCTGTCCGGCTCCACCTTCAGGACCGCTACAAGTTCGCGGTCGATATCGGGCTCGGCCTCGGTCTGCGCCAAGGTGAAGCCTTTGGTCTGGCCGAAGACGACTTCGACTTCGAGGCGAAAGTCGTGCACGTCCGGCGCCAGCTCAGGTGGGACATCAAGGGGAGGCCGTACTTCTGCCTCCCAAAGGGCGGCAAGACGCGCGAAATACCGCTGTCCCCCAACCTCGCCGCCCGAGCACGCGACCACTTCCGGCGCTTCCCGCCCACCCCATGCACCTTGCCGTGGCGAAACCCAGAGCCGTCCACCAACGCCCTGGAGGCCCGGCAACGGAAGCCCATCACTGTGCAGCTGGTGTTTACGACGTCACATGGCAACCGCATCTACTACCGGACATGGAACGACCGCAGCTGGAAGCCGGCCCTGGCAGCAGCCGGTTTCATCACGGCCGTGGGCGAGAAGGTCCGCCGGGACGGCAGCCGGATCCGGCGGACTCCCATCTACGCGGCTCAGCGCGAGGACATGTTCCACGTCCTTCGGCACACCTATGCCAGCGTGCAGCTGGAGGCGGGCGAGTCGATCGTCAGCCTGTCCACATGGCTGGGGCACTCTTCTCCAAAGATCACGCTCGACCACTACGCTCACTTCATGCCCGGGGCCGGTCGGCGCGGCCTGGCCGCGATGGACGCATGGCTGGAGCAAGATCAACCGCAGTTTGTCCCCGAGAAGTCCCCAGCCTCCGAGTGGATCAAGAAACTTACCTTGAATCCGCAGGTCAAGGAACTCATCGCATCCGGCGCCAGCATGAACGTGAAGTACAAGGAGACGGCCCGGGGCGGGCTGGCGGTGAACATCATCGAGTGCTAGGGAAATAGGCCCTGACCAGCGTATTCGTTTCTTTCAGCGCTGTCGGGAACGTCCCTGGTACAGACGTGAGAGTCCCCGCAAAGTCCCCTGGACTCTCCCCGACTCCCGCACCGCGGCCCGGCCCGCCCCGGCCGCCGGGCCTTACGCCAAGCCCTGGACGGCTCGCAAGGAGTTGTTCTCCACCAGGAACCGGGCGAGAGCGCGGGTGTCCGGGTCGGCGGGAACTTCACAGATGGCTTCGTACGGCAGGTCGGCGAGATCGACCAGCCAGGGCAGTACGGAGGCGGAAAAGACACTGCTCCTGCCGTGGGCGGCCACCCGCACGGAGCCCCGCGACTCGTACCACAGACGGCGCGCATGGCTGGAGACCGCCACCCGGCGCGGATCGGTGGTCTCCTTGTGCTCCGGATCCGCCCCCGCAAGCCCGTAGGCGGAGGCAGCGGCCAGCGCCGCAGCCAGGTCGGCCTTGCCGCCGAGGAAGTCTCGATAGCCCTCGAGCCATTCGATGCTCACCCGGCCGTCGGGCTCCGCAGCGAAGGGATAGGCCCCCTCCCCGGGAACGAACGACCTGGTGTAGCGCGCGATGTTGACGGCGAAGGCCGGGCCGACCGTCTCGGCCACATGCCAGGTTCCCGGGTCCCAGGTGAAGAACTCACCGGCCGAAGCGATCAGCGAGGTGCCGCGGTCGACCACCTCAGGCACCTGCAGGGAGGGCAGGTACTCCTCCGGGTCGATGGCGTTGTCGCCCTCCGCCGCCCGCCAGCCGGCGGTCTCGGGTATCCAGTCCTCGCCGTGCCAGAAATGCATGTACTTGCGTCCCTGGAGGACGAAGTGGCTGTTGCCGCACTGCTCGCGGTGAATGCCGCCAGGGGTGGCGCGGTACTCGCCCAGAAACACCTCGATGTCTATGTTTCCCCGGACCAGCCCGTGCTCCTCGAAAACCGGGCGGCCGAAGGCGGAGACCAGCAGGTCGAACAGACTCCTCTCGTGGGAGGCCAGTTCGCGCGCGTAGAGCAGAATCGGGGTCTCCGCGCCGAACTTCTGCTGCATCCGGGTCAGCCACGCGTCCGGCGATTCGCTGCCGTCCGGAGCCGGCATCACGGCATGGTCGGAGAGCACGTCACCGCCCACGGTGATCTTGATCAGCTCGCGCTGGTCGTCGCCCGCCATGACTGCGCGGACAGCGCCGATCACTCCCTTCCAGACGACTTCGGGGGTAACAAGTCCGCAATTCCACCCCTCGACCCGGGTGCTGGCGCCGGTCGTGGGGGACTGCACGGACAATTGGGTCGTCGTCATGACTGCTTTCCTCTCCAGATGTACGGCCCGCAGAGCAGCGCTCGGAGCAAGCGGCGCCCGGCGGGACGGAACCTCATCACCGTCAAGTGGTCGATTTCTTCCTGCTGTTCGGCCGTTAAGCGGCCCGCGCCGGTGGGTTCTGCTGCTGTCCCGCCAGCCGGTCGTGGACGAGTCGGCCGCCGGCGATCGTGAGGTCCACCTGTGCCTCGCACAAGGCGTCCGGTCCCTCCCGCAGCACATCGACGTCGAGGACCACGACGTCGGCAGGGGAGCCCGGCGCCAGGGTGGCCGAACGCCCGTGCAGATGGCCCGAGCCGGCCGTGTAGGCCCGGAGGATCTCCGGCACGCCGATCCGCTCCTGCGGGTTGAACGGGGCCGGCCGGTAGTCCGGTCCCATCCAAGGAGCGCTGGCCAGAGCCGGCAGCCGGGTGGCCGCGACGTAGGCGCCCCAGAGCGGATTCGGGCTGCTGACGGGCCAGTCGCTGCCGGCCGCCAGCCGCGCACCGGCCCGCGTCAGACCCGCGAAGGGGTACTGCCGGTCCACGCGGCGCGGGCCGAGCATCGGCTCGTAGGTCTTCCGCATGTGCGGGATCTCCGCCGCCCACAGCGGCTGCACGTTCGCCGTCACGTCGAGTTCGGCGAACCTGGACAGGTCGGCGTCGTCGACGAGTTGTACGTGGGCGATGTGGTGCCGCCGGCCCAAGGAGGGGCCCGCCGCCTCGACGGCGTCGAGGCATTCGCGCACCGCCCTGTCTCCCACGGCGTGGAAGTGCACGGAGAACCCCGACCGGACCAACGCGGTCACGGCCTCGCGCAGCTCCGTGGCGTCCAGCCGGCCTGGCGGGGTGACGGACCTGTCGAGATACGGCGAGAGCAGCGCCGCCCATCCGTTCTCGCAGATGCCGTCCTGCATGATCTTCACATGCTCGGCGGGAAGCCCCACGACGCGGGCCAGTGAACGTCGTTCACGCAGTTCCTCGATCTGTTCGAGTCCCCGACACGGGTCCCACCACAATGCCAGTGACACAGCGCCGGTCACCTCGCCCCGGCGGGCCAGCTCCAGGTAGGCGGGGAGCGGGTCGGGCAGGCCGAGATAGGGGCCGACCAGTGCGTCCTGCCATGCGGTGATGCCGTACCGGTGCAGCAGACGCTGAGCCGTGAGCAGTGCGTTCTCCTGCGTGACTCGGTCCGGCGGGGGGACGTGCCGCCCCACCAGGTCGGCCGCCGCCTCGTGCAGCAGGCCCGTCGGCCGGCCGCCGATGTCCCTGCCTATGGCGCCGAACAACGGGTCCGGCGTATGCGCGCCGATGCCGGCGCTGGTCAGTGCCGCGCTGTTCACGCACGCGTCGTGCAGGTCCGAGCCCAGGAGATGGACGGGCCGGTCTGGTACGACCGTGTCAAGCAGTTCGGCCACCGGTGTGCCATCGGGCAGGAACGCCGAGGTGAGGCCGCCCCCGACGATCCACGGGAGATCCGGGTGCCGCCGGGCGTACGCACCCACCCGCATCAGCGCGTCGTCGAGGCCGACGGCGTCGCTCAGGTCGCACCAGGACTCGAGCATTCCGGCCGCCATCGGATGCACATGGGCGTCCTGGAAGCCGGGCATGACCAACCGGCCCTCGGTGTGTACCACTTGGGCTTCCTTGCCCGCCACAGTGAGCAGGTCCCGCGCGCAGCCCGTCGCGAGTACGCGGTCCTCGCGCAGGACGATCGTGTCCGCGTGCTCATGACCCATCACTCGGCCGCCCGTGAGAACGATGTCCGTCACGTCATGTCCGAGCTTCCAGTACCGAGGACCGCGGTCCCTCGGTGACGGATGTGAGGCGGAAGCCGCCCCGGGCCAGCAGGCTCTCCCACTGGGGCCGGGTCCGCTCCTGGCCACCCAGCAGCACCAGCATGTGCAGATCGAGCAGCCCCGCGGCGCCGGCCCCGGCGTTGTCCGGGAGCACATGCTCGACGATGAGCAGGCGGGAGTCGGCGTCCATGGCCTCGCGGCACCTTTGCAGGATGCGCACGGCGTCACGGTCCGCCCAGTCGTGGAGAATCTGCGACAGGACGTAGACATCGGCGCCCCGCGGGAGCCGCTCGAAGAAGTCGCCCTCGGCGACGGTGGCCCGGTCGGCGACTTTGGCGTCGGCCAGCGCCGGGGCCGCGGCGGCCACCACATGGGGCAGGTCGAACACCGTTCCCCGCAGATGGGCGTTGCCGGTCAGCAGCCGGATCAGCAGAGCGCCGGTGCCTCCCCCGATGTCGACGACGGTGCCGACGCCGGACCAGTCGAGGCCCAGCAACGGCAGCAACCGCAGCTCGACGAGTCCGGCCTGCCCCTGGTCGAAGCGCTTGGCGGCGTCGGGGTGTTCGGTGAGCCACTCGAAGTAGGGCTGACCGAAGACAGCGGGGAATGCGGCTTCCCCGGTGCGCAGCGAGTGATCCGCGGCCTCCCAGACCCGGTAGGCCTCGCCGCCCATCAGCTCCACCAACTCGCGTAGCGAGCCCGGGGTGTTTGCACACAGCAGGGTGCCGAGCGGAGTGAGACCGAAGACGTCCGGCGCCACCTCGTCGAACAGGTCCTCTCCGGCGAGCACCCGGAGGAATCGGCCGAGCGCTCCGGGATGTGCCCCCACCGCCGGCGCGAGTTCGGCCACCGGCAACGGTCCATCCGCGAGGCGGTCGGGGACGCCGAGTTCGCAGACGGCGGAGACGGACCGGGACACCAGGTATCCCATGATCTTGCGGCGGAGCAGCTCGTTGTGCCGGACTGCGGTTGCCTCTTCCTTTGTCAACGTTCTCCCTTCCCCTTCAGCGCCGGGAACAGCGGTGCCTCGGAGGTGGTCTTCAAGTAGGAGGCCCCGGCGGTGCCGCCGGTGCCGGGGACCTCGCCGATGATGCGCAGCGTGATGCCCCAGTGGCTGCGCTTCATCCCGCGCCATGACGTGTCCAGGCGCCTGAGTTGCTCGGTGAGCCGGTCTGCGCCAGGGCGGGTGCAGACGTCGGTCCATACCTCCTGAAGGGTCGGTCCGGTCCACAAGGCGTCCTCGACACCGGACGGTGGGCGGGGCGCGCACGCCGCTTCGATGCGCCGGTAAGAGCGGGACTGGACCGCACTGCGGCCGCTGGTGTACCCGCGGATCACCGCGAACGACTCGACCGGCATGGTGCTCAAAAGCCGGAACAGGGCCGGGAGCACGGTCATCCGATCGGTGACGGTGGCCAGGGCGTCGGCCGCCTCGTCGAGCCGCCCGTCGAGGAGGGCGTCGCGCGATTCGGTGACGGCCAGTCCGATCTGCTCGTACAGCGCTTCGAACACCTGGATGGAGCGGATGAACATGATCTCGTCGTGCAGGCGGGTGACCGGAAGCAAGGAACGGGCAACGGACTGCGCCAGCAAGGGGGACACCAGCTCCAGGACGGTCTTCGCGGCGCGTTCCGATGCCTCGGCCAGCGGCTCCAGAGAGTCCTGCGTCCGCGCCAGAGCCGCGGCTACGTCAGCGGTGCCGGACGGGTCGAGCGGGTAGTCGGGGGCGAGTTCGCCGGACAGGACCAGCAGTCGCGCCGTCGCTCGGAGACGAGTGCGGACCGCGGGCACCGGTGCCCCCAACCGGGCTGCCGCTGCCTCCGTGCGGAGGAGGTCGCCCAGGACCGCCACGGTGAGTTCGTCCAGGCGGGAACGGAGCCGGTTGCGCCCGCCACCGTGCGGCGGGGCTGCATCGACATCCTCGCCGTGATCGGCTCCTGTCGCCAGCAGGTGCGGACGCAGGCCCGCGTAGGTGACGTATCCTCCGGTCTCCTGGTCACGGGTCATCGGGAGCCAAGCCGCCAGGAACGCGTCCTGCCGGTTCGCGGGGATGGAGGAGAGGCGCCGCACCAGGGCCGGATCCGCCTGGGCGCGCCCCACCGACTGGAAGTGCGTGACTACTTCCGTGTAGGGGAATAACGAGAGGAATCGATTCTCCCAGGCGTCCAGGGCCGCATGCGCGTCCGAGCCGACCCGCTGACGGCTGGTGGCGTCCGCGGTGGCCTCACAGGCCGCCCCCAGACCCGTGCCGCGCCGGACGAGTTCCTCGTGTGCCGCCCGGACCTCCTCGCCGATCATGCGGCGTACCCCGCGGAAGCCAGGACGCGGACCGGCTCCCCACGACTCAGCACGCTGGTGCGGTGCTCGCACGACCCGAGCGCTTCGAGGACCATGTCCACGATGCGCTGCGGATCACAGCGCGTGCCGCAGGTGAAGGCGTCCAGAAACAACGCTCCCTGCTCGGGATAGGTGTGCACCGACACGTGCGACTCGGCGAGGACGTACACCGCCGTGACGCCCACCGGTTCGAACTCCTTGGTCTGCACCCCGCACAGTTCCGCCCCACTGGCCTCGATGCCCTTCCTGACGGCCTCGAGAATCAGCTCGTTGTCTTTGATCCGCTCTGCGGCGATGCCCACGACATCGCACAGCACATGGGTCCCGGAGAAGGCGTACTCGCTCATACCGACCACCGCAGAGCGTCCGAGGCCCATTGCGCACACTCGTGCAGAGCGGCTTCCACCGCCGCGTTGTCGGTGCCGCGTACGACGAACGACACGACGGCGTCCGTCGACGCCGTGGCCCCGGTGTAGGCGGCGGGGAGTTCGTCGGGCAGGCGGCACTGGACCACCGAATCGGGCAGGCGCATGTCCGTGATCTCCTCCAAAGTGCCCCGGCGCGGGGGCACGAGGAGCCAGCCGTAGCACTCGAGTCCACGGGCGACGGGGACGTCGCCGCAGCTCACCCCGGCCTGGTCCCGGAACCAGAGCTCGACAGGGTTGACTCCCGTGCTGAGGGTGAGCGTCTCGTACACGTGCCCCCCGCCCAGGCGCGCACCGATCTCGCAGAAGTACAGCTCCTCCGTGTCCTCGTGGAGGAACACCTCGAGGTGAAAGGGGGTGAACCCGGTCGGGGGGAGAGCGGCGACGACTCTCTCGGCGAAGTCGACGAGGCGCTCCCCGAGCGGGTCGTGCTCGTCGAGCTGGGCACTGCCCAGACTCTCTCCGTCCGCGAAGGACAGACACGAGTTGACATAACGTGAGGGAAGGGCGAAGAGCACCTTGCCCTCCTGCATGAAGCCGTCGACATGGTGGACAGCACCCGGCAGGTAAGCCTCGATCAGAACGTCGTCCGGATCGTGGCCGGACAGCTGGGCCGTCAGTTCGCCCACGTCGTGGACCACGGCGACGCCACGCGATCCGTAGCCCAGCCGCGGCTTGACGACCACCGGCCAGCCGGCCCGCTCTGCGAACTCCTGGGCGTCGGCGTTTGCGGCGGGGGCGAGGAACCGGGGCGTCGGCACGGCCGCGGCCACAGCGGTCTTCATGGCGTGCTTGTCCCGAAAGACCAACGCGTCCGCCCCGGTGAGTCCGGCGATCCCGTGCCGGTCGCGCGCCCGGGCGAGCCGCAGGATGTCATCCTCGGTCCCGTGGACGACGGCGGACACAGGGTGCTTGGCGCACAGCCGGTCGACATGGGCGATCACGGCGTCTGAACCGGAGTAGTCGGCGACCGGTATCACCTCGCCGAACTGGCCGGCGTATCCCGGCCCGGCCTCCTCACTGGTGATGAGCACGACCCGGTCCGCCACCTCGGCCAGCCACTCGCCCACCGGCGTGACCTGGGCTGGAATCCGGTGCGCCAGCAGGATCAGGCCGTCGTCATACGTCCGCACCGACGGTCACCTCCGTTCGTCCGTTGCTCACCGCGGTCTTGCGCCTCGACATCAGCAGCGGCGCGCACACGAATATCGACAGGGCCATCACCACGAAGTAGACGGCGTCGCCGCCCAGCAGCAGTCCGCCGACGAAGGGGCCGGCGAAGAACCCGAGGTAGCGGATTTCGGCGACGCCGAAGTAAGTGCCTTTGCGGTCGTCTTGCGCGATCTCGTGGACGGCGATGTCGGGCAGCGGCAACAGCACGCCCTCACCGACGGTCCAGAAGACGATGCCCAGGTAGAGCATGAACAGGCCTTCGGTAGCGGCGGCGTAGAAGCACAGGAACGACAGGGCGAAACCGACGCAGCCGATGACGACCATGAGGTTTGGCTGCACCTTCCGCGACAGCCACACGATGGGTACCTGGAGCAGCAACGCCAATACGGCGTTGGCGATGAAGAGGCCTGCGAAGTAACGCACGGCGTCCTCGCCCCACTCGCCCGCGATATACAGCGGAATCATCGACTCGAACTGGGAGAACACGAAGAAGATGACCAGCCCGGCGGCCGTCGCGGCGAGCAGCAGCCTGTCGCGCAGAGCAGCGCGGAGCGGGAAGCGCGGACTTCTGTCCTCGGCGCCGCCCTCGAGCGCCGCAAGCCGCTTGCGGCGGGCCAGAATCAGCAGAAGGTAGCCTGTGTAGAACGTGGCCGGAACGGCGAAGAACGCGACGACGCTGATGTTGTAGAGGACTCCGCCGATCGCCGGACCGACGATGCCGCCGAAGCACAGGACCATGTAGCGCACGCGGAAGATACGACCGTCCTCGTCGGCCGCGAGCGACATCAGTTTCTTGCCGCCGGGCTCCACGAAGAGGCGGGCCACGCCCAGCCCCAGGAGCAGGCAGACGATCGCGGCCGCCCCGTCCACCACACTGAGTCCCACGTAGATGCCCACATACGCGGAGAGCCCCAGGACCATCATGGGCACGGTGCCGAAGCGGTCGACGAGCATCCCGCCCAGGACGCCGCCGACCGAGGCGACGAGCGCGATGGATCCGACGACGGCCCCGATGGACACCTCGGACAACGAGGTGTGGGAGGCCAGATAGATCGATGCGAAGGGCATGGCCGCGAAGAACGCGATGGCGTTGAGCAGCGAGCCGGCCGCGAGCAGCGCCTGCGTACCGTCGACCTGCCACAGTGGCGGAGCCTTCTTGCCGGCGGGCTCGTTCACTGGGCCGAAGCGATCGGGAGCAGGGGAAGCATGCGGTCGTCGCCGTCGGTGAGGCCCTTGGTCCTGCGCTTGAGAGCGGTGAACTCGTCCAGCACCTTCTGGTCCGAGGCCGGCGAGAGGTAGTACATCATGTTGGCGTACCAGACCCAGCCCAGCTCGGTGATCCGGAACTCCTCCGCGTCCTCCTCCAGCATTCCCTCGGAGACCAGCAGGGCGAGCTTGCCGGTGAGTTCGTCGGGGATGTGCTCCCAGGCGATGCGGCTCTTGTCGAGCCAGCCGAAGTAGGGCAGATGCAGGATGATTCCCCGCTCGTAGGGGATGCCGTCGCCGACAGTGAGGTTGATCTTCACGTCGTCGTTCTCCAGCAGGTTCTTGACGTACGTGACGCGGTTTTCGTCGTTCATCACGGTGTAGTTGGCGACCTGCGAGATGGCGCTGTTGCCCAGACCGATCAGCTCGTCGTCGTGGTACGACCAGGTGTGGGTGTTGTACAGGTTGAGGTAGTCGCGCGAGATGAAGGGTGTCGTCGGCCGCTGCCCCTCGGGCAGGCGGACATAGCCGTGCCCGTTGTGCTGCTGGAACCCCGAGGCGCGCATGTACTGATTCAGGTAGATGGTCATGGCCATCTTGTCGATGAAGCTCGGCGGCTTCAGGTCGCGCGCCGCGTAGGAGTGGTGGAGCGGTGCCTGGGTGACGACGTTGCTGATGGGGTACAGCTCCATCGTCGGAGTACCGAGACTCGTTGCGTATTCGATGTCACGGGAGAATTGCTCGAACGTCTGTCCGTGCATCCCGTAGATCATGTCGAAGCTCGTGTGCTCGAAGTACCGCTTGAAGAGCTCGACCGCGGCATACTCCTGCTCGATCGTCGCGGTGATGTTGAACAGTTCGCGGTACAGCGGGTCGAAGCTCTGCAGGCCGAACCGGACCTTGTCCACGCCGATGTCCCGCATCGCCGCGCACTTCTCCTCGGTCACGCTCTTGACTTCGGCCTCGAAGGTGAACTCCTGCAGCTTGGAGAGGTCGAAGTGGTCGCGCACGGCTTGGCCGATACGGGTGATCTGACCGGCGGTCAGCGTGGTCGGCGTGCCGCCACCGAAGAAGATCGCACGGATCGGTATCGAAGTGGCCTCGGCGTAACGGCCCTTGAGTGCGATCTCTTTGAGCAGTGCCTGAACGTACGTCTCGATCTGCTCGTCCCCGGTGCTCCCCAGGCCCCGATTGAGCGTGCAGAAGGTACATATCGTGTCGCAGAACGGTATGTGGAAGTAGAGCGCGCGAGACCGAACTCCCTCTGTCCGCATCCCGGAGTGGAATTCGTGGTGCGTGACCGTGTCCAGCTCCTGGCCCTTCATCGGGTAGAGCCAGTTGTAGAAGGGGAGCTGACGGTCGAACTTCATCAGGGTCTTGCCGGGCATGAGGTTGATCATTTGAGTTCCAATCGCACGCTTTGACGGACAGTGCGCAGCAGGGCGTCGACCTCGGCCGCGTCCCGGCCGTGGACGAGCACGAAAGCGGTGAGGGATCCGAGATCGCGGGTGAGGGGCACGAAGTCGCCGGGAGCGACGCAGGGGTAAACAGCGTCGACCCCGGCCGCCAGCCGGACCTCGTCCAGGCCGGCCAGCTCCGTGAGCACTCCGGGCCGTTCGTCGTTGCGCAGGCAGCAGATGCCCAGCGCCGCATCGAATCCGAGGTCGCGGGAAAGCAACCCTGTGTCCTCGCCCAGGTAGGCGGCGAGGGTGTCGTCGTAGGGACGGATGGCGCTGTGCAGGCGCCAGTGGTCGGTCATGTGCGCGCCGGGAAGGCGACTGGCCAGCTCCACCAGGCAGGGGCCGGCGGCATCCGTCTTGATCTCCGTGTGGCTGGGACCCAGCCACACCTGGTAGGCGTCCAGCGCCTCCAGGACGAAGCGTTCCGCGGTCGGCCAGTCCGGATCGTCCGGGCGGAGCTGGACCAGGTCCCAGTACGGCTGGTCGTAGTCGCTGCTGCCGGGCTGCCGGTACTCCCACATGTCCAGCACCCGGTGGCGGCCGTCCTGGCTGAAGCAGTTGACGGCGATCTCCCGGCCGCGCACATACTCCTCGACCAGCCATTCCTCGTTCACGCCGCCGAACAGGTCGTGAGCCGGAAGGTCATCCACGTCTGCCAGAGCCGGGAGAACGGTCACCCCGTGCGAGCCCGCACCACGCTGCGGCTTGGCGATGGCCGGTAAGCCGATCCGGGACGCGGCCTCGGCGACCTGGTCCCGGGAGACGACCTCGAAGGCGGGAACCCTGATGCCCGAATCCACGGCGTGTCTTCGCATCGCCGCCTTGGAGCGCCGGGCCGACGCGGTGACCGCCGGATTCCCCGGCACCCCGAGCAGCTCGCTCAGCCGGTCCCCGATCTCCACCGACGGCTCGGTGGTCGGGACAACCGCGCGGATCCGCCCCGTCAGCCGACCGACGGCCTCATCCGCGTCCGCGGCGTGCACGACCTGTTCGTCGTCAAGCTGGTAGTCGGGGTCGTAGGACGCGAGCAGCGTCTCGTCCAGGGTGTACAGCGAGATGGTCGGCAGAGCCCGACGGCGGCAGGCGTCCTTGAACGGGTGCCCGGTCATGGCCGGGTCCACCAGGACGACGCTTCCCCCGTGAGCCGGGGACCGGCTCACGCAGTCACCGCGATGCGCAGCTCGTCACGCACACGGGCCAGCACTGCATCGAGTTCCCGCCGGTCGGGGGCTTGGTAGACCACCATGCCGACTCGGTCCATCGAGGAGCGCAGCTCGTGGACCTCGTCGCCTGGTGCCACATCGATCTCGATCTTCACCACGCCGGGGAGCTTCTCCACCCGCTCCACGCCCTCGATGGCGCTCACCGTGCCGGCCGGGGGCGTCGGGAACCAGACCGAGGCCACCCGCGGTGGGATCCCTGCCACGCCGGGCGGCAGGTTGAGCGGGAGTCCGCAGGCCGCTGCGACCGCGGCGTCGTAGAGGTCGACGTCAGTGGCGGCCTGGATGACGTCCATCAGGTAGTCACCGGGCGTGCGGGTGGCGATCTCCACGATGTGCGGGCCACGGGAGCAAAGGATGAGCTCGAAATGCACGACGCCGGTACGCATGCCCAGCGCCCCGATCACCTGTCGCAACAGTGTCGAGATCGCCTTCCGGTCCCCCGTGTCGAGACCAGCGGGTACGTGGTGGGCCAGCTCGACCCGGTAGGGCGCCACAGTCGTTGTCTTCGCGGTGACGCTTTCGAAGACCGGCGCGCCATCGACGACCAGAGCCTCGACGCTGAACTCGGGACCGTCGAGGTACTCCTCGACCAGGAACGAGGCCTTCCCGGGCTGCTCGTTCACCCAGGCCCGCAGTTCGTGGGGATCGGCAGCGATCCTCACGCCCAGACTGCCCATGCTGGACAAAGGTTTCAGCACCACCGGGTAGCGGCCGGCCGCAAACGACTCGGCAGTCCTCGCGTCCCGGGCATGCAGGTACTCGGGCTGGTTGAGGCCTGCCCGGCCGAACACCTCGCGCTGCATCAGCTTGTTGCGGGAAGTGACTGCGGCTCGCACCCCGGGCCCCGGCAGGCCCAACTCCTCGGCCAGCATCGCGGCAGCGACGATGTGCTGCTCCGAGAAGCCCAGCACGCCCGCCACCGGTGCATCAGCCAGGGCGGTGGTGGCCGCGGCCAGCCAGCCCTCGTCGTCCGTCGCCGTCACCGGGTACACCTGGTCGCCCGGGCCCAGAGCGGCCTTGGTCTCCTCCCACCCCAGTGCGGCTGAGGTGTCCAAGACCGACACGTCCAAGCCACGCGCGTGGGCCCGACCCAGATAGGGGCGGCCCATCCAGCCGCACCCAACCATCAGTAACTTCCCCATAAGTTCCCCCAGTTGTCGGGACCTGTGGTCCGCGGCGGGCCTGATCATTCATCAACTCCCAGCCGACAAGCAAGGCTTGTTTTGCATCGGCGTGGCGCGTAGGTTCACATCGCGAATGTCCACATGGTGGACGCGGACAGGTGTCGGGAAGTCCGGTGTGAAGCGCATGGGGGGATTTCGAGTGGCAGGCGGCACCGTCACCGAGGCACGCCGGGAACGCTGGTGGCAGAACGGCCCTCCGCTGCGCTCCCTGGAGGAGGCGCAGGAGTACATCGAGGATGTCGACATCTCGCTGCTCTTCGGCGGAGGGGCCGCTCGCTACCCGTCTCTGCGCGAGGCCTCACGCGACGAATCCCTCCCCCGCCTCCCCTCCGGGTGGGGACCGGACCTGGAGGCGATGTGGACCTGGAAGGACACGCTGCCCGTCCAGGGCCGCGCCTGGCTGGGCCGCTACCTTTCCGGCAAGCAGACCCTGCTCTCCACCCAACTGCTCGCGGACCTCTACGAGTTCGAGGGCAAGGAGGACGACGTTCTCTCGGCGACCGGCCTCTCCGAGGAGGCCGACCGCCTGGCGGGCCTTCTCCTCGACGAAGGGCCGATGCCGACTCGCGCGCTGCGCGATGCCGTCGGAGCGACGGGCAAGAGGTTCGACCAGGTGATGACCGAGCTCGGCCGTCGCCTGCTGATCACCAACTATGGTGTCGAGGAGGGCCCCGGCTGGGCCAGCTGCGTCATCGAACTGACCGCACGGGTCTTTTCCGTGCCGTCGCACGGCAGCCGCGCCGAACGCGACGCACGGGCGGCGGCCCGTTTCGTCGACACGATGGTCGAGGCGAAGCCCGCTGCCGTGTGCCGTGCCTTCGGATGGACGCGGGAAAGGGCCACTGCGAGCCTCAAGTCCTGAGGCACGGATCGAGGTCCAACCAGGCGGCCAGTGGCGCCTCGCCTCCAAGCGGCGCAGCAGCCGTCCGGTGATCACCCCCTCGCTGTTCCGCAAACGCAGTTTGGTCGCCGGTCTGGCGATCGTGGGGCGCGAGCGAGCAGTGGCGACACGTCCCCCCATCGACAATTCGCTCCATTCCGGCCACAACGGACCAGTACGGCGTGTCCCGCGGTCGGCGCAGGTTGCCGTGCCGCCCGGACCGGCGCCCGCGCGCAGACGAGGTTCCTCCGCCGGCATGTGGGGCATCATCAACTACCGTCCCCCCAGCCAAACTTCAGGGAGCCCCCACATGCTCCGCGGCATCGATGTCAGCGCCTACCAGTCGTCCACCTACAGCACGGAGGGCCTCTCCTTCGTCTTCATCAAGGCGACGGAGGGCCGTTCCTACACCAACCCGAAACTCTCCGCGCAGACCAAGCACGCCCGTGACGCCGGACTGGTCGTCGGCTTCTACCACTTCCTCTGGCCCGGCAATCTCACCGCCCAGGCCGAGTACTTCGTCAAACACGCCCCCGAGAAGGGGGGCGACATCCTGGCGGTCGACTGGGAGACGACGGGCGACGGCACCCACGCGAGCAACGCGGAGAAGGACAGCTTCATCCGCAAGGTGAAGCAGCTCCGCCCGAACAACCGGGTCGTCCTGTACTGCAACCGGCACTACTGGTTGGACGTGGACAACACGTCGTACGCCGGCGACGGGCTCTGGATCGCCGACTACGTCACGGCCGGCAAGCCCCGCATCAAGGCCAAGTGGCGCTTCCACCAGTACACCGAGGACCCCGTGGACAAGAACGTCGCCGACTTCGCGAGCAAGGCGGCCCTGCGCGAGTGGGCGACCGACTTCTGACCGGCGCCCTGATCGTAGGCTGTCCTCATGGGCGGGAAGATAGCTGCGGTCAGCAGCAACGGGACGTACTCCTTCACCAAGCCGAACCGCGAGAGCATCACGCTGCTCGCCGGATTCGGCGTGGAGGGGGATGTTCATGGCGGAGCGACGGTCAAGCACCGTTTCCGGATGAAGAAGGACCCCTCGCAGCCGAACCTGCGGCAGGTGCACCTGATGCACGAGGAGTTGTTCGAGGAGCTCCGCGTGGCCGGGTTCGAGGTCGGCGCCGGGCAGCTCGGGGAGAACGTGACGACGCGGGGCGTCGACCTGCTGGGGCTCTCGGTGGGGACCCTGCTGCACCTGGGCGACCAGGCCGTCGTCGAGGTGACCGGTCTGCGGAATCCGTGTGCGCAGATCGACGGCTTCCGCAAGGGCCTGCTGAAGGAGGTCGTCGGACGGGGTCCGGACGGGAGCGCCCGCTTCAAGTCCGGGATCATGGGGGTCGTCGCGGTGGGAGGTGTGGTGCGTCCCGGGGACACGATCGGGATCGAACCGCCGGCCGGACCGCACCGGCCGCTCGACATCGTGTGATCGCCCGGGGGCCGGTACGGCGGCGGTTCCTCCCCGACGCTCAGCCCGCGAACGGATCCTCCAGTTCCGCCCGCAGAATCTCCGCCGCCCCCTCCGCGTCCCCGTCCGCCACCGCCCGGACCAGTGCCGCGTGGGCCTCGTCCGCGGTGTTGGGGTCGTCGTCGCGCAGGGCGGTCAGGGCCAGCAACTCGATCAGGCCCTCGCGCAGGACGGGAGTGAATTCCCTGAACAGGTCGGCGAGTACGGGGTTGTGCGCGGCCGCGACCACCGCCGCGTGGAAGGTGATGTCCGCGTCGACGAAGGCCGCGTCGGAGGATGCGGAGGCGGCCCGTCGGCCCTCCAGCGCGCGTTCCATCGCCGTCACGTCCTCCGGGGTACGGCGGCGCGCGGCGAGGCGGGCCGCGTGGACCTCCACCGCCATGCGGACCTCGTAGACGTCCGTGACCGCGGCCCGGCGCAGCCGCGTGGGCCAGTCCTCCACCGTCCGCGTCGCGGTGACGAAGACCCCCGCGCCCTGTCTCGGCTGCACCAGCCCCGCCCCGGCCAGCGCCCGCAGGGCCTCGCGGACCGTGGAGCGGCCGACGCCCAGTTCCTTCGCGAGCGTGGTCTCACCGGGCAGCTTGGTGCCCACGGGCCAGTGGCCCGCGGTGATCTGCGCGCGCAGTCGCTCGGCGGCCTGTTCGACCAGGGGACTGGGGCGGACGGGGCCCAGCGGCATCTGCGGTTCACCCACTCGTACGAGGCAAAGGACGGTACTCGGTGAATTCTCACTTGTCTGAGGACCTGAGGGGTGGCTAGCCTACCGGCATGACGCTCAGCGGTCTGCTCCTTCTCGGCTGCCGCGGCGGGGCCTGACGCGACCGGCACCCCGCCGCGGGACGCCGTGCTGCCGGTCTCCGTCGACCGACCGAGCCGAAGGACCCACCGTGACCTCCGTCTGGAACCCCCAGCGGCCCAGCCCCATGCCCTTCCACCGCTACCGCCCCTTCGAGGACCGCGTGAACGTCCCGGTCAGCGACCGGAGCTGGCCCTCCGCGCGCATCGAGCACGCCCCCCTCTGGGTCCCCGTCGACCTGCGCGACGGCAACCAGGCCCTCGCCGAGCCGATGGACACCGCCCGCAAGAGCCGCTTCTTCGACCTGCTGGTGCGCACCGGCTTCAAGGAGATCGAGGTCGGCTATCCCTCCGCGAGCCGCGCCGACTTCGACTTCGTACGGCATCTGGTGACCGGCGGGGCCGTCCCCGACGACGTCACTCCCGTCGTCTTCACTCCGGCCCGCACCGACCTGATCGACCGTACCTTCGACTCGATCGCCGGACTGCCGCGTGCCGTCGTCCATCTGTACATCGCAACCTCACCGGTGTGGCGGGACGTCGTCCTGGGCCGGGACCGGAGGGAGGTGTGGCGGACCGTTCGGGAGGCGGCCGAGCACATGGCGCGGCGGGCCGAGGCCCTCAAGGGCACAGCCGTGCGTTTCCAGTTCTCCCCCGAGACCTTCAACCTCACCGAGCCGGACTTCGTCCTGGAGCTGTGCGACGGACTGACAGAGCTGTGGGACGCGAGCCCCGACCGCCCGGTCACCCACAACCTGCCCGCGACCGTCGAGATCGCCACCCCGAACGTCTACGCCGACCAGATCGAGTACGTCGACCGCCACCTGGCCCGCCGCGACGCCGTGATCCTCTCCGTCCACCCGCACAACGACCGCGGCACCGGCGTCGCCTGCGCCGAACTCGCCGTGCTGGCCGGCGCCCAGCGGGTGGAGGGCTGTCTGTTCGGCAACGGCGAGCGCACCGGCAACGTCGACCTGGTGACCCTCGCGATGAATCTGTACGCCCAAGGGGTGGACCCGATGGTCGACTTCGGCGACATCGACGCCGTCCGCGAGACGGTCGAGCACTGCAACCGGCTGCCCGTGCACCCCCGCCATCCGTACGCCGGCGAACTCGTCCACACCGCCTTCTCCGGCACCCACCAGGACGCCATCAGCAAGGGCCTCGCGCACCGGGTCGGGCACCCGGAGGAGCCCTGGCAGGTCCCGTACCTGCCGATCGACCCGGCCGACATCGGGCGGACGTACGAGGCGGTGATCCGCGTCAACTCCCAGTCCGGCAAGGGCGGAACGGCGTATCTGCTGCGCACCCACCACGGCATCGACCTGCCGCCCCGCATGCGCCCCGACTTCTCCCGGGCCGTCCAGGAGGCCACCGACACGAGCGGCCGGGAGATGAGTCCCAAGGAGCTGTACGAGCTGTTCAGGGCCACCTATCTGAGGGAGGGCGAGGTCCGGCTGCACGACGGGACGGCGTACGAGGAGGCGCCCGGCGTCCACCGCTTCGTCGGCACGCTGGAGTGCGACGAGCGCGTCGGCGACCACGAGGGCACCGGCACCAGTCCGCTCTCGGCCTTCGTGGACGCGCTCGCCGGTGCCGGGTACGCCGTCGAGGTCGTCGACTTCGCCGAGGACGGCACGGCGGCCTACGCCGAGTGCCGCGTCAACGGCCGTACGACGGCCTGGGGCGCCGGCGTGGGTCCGGCCGCCGGCGTCCAGGCCGTGCTGTCCGCGCTGAACCGGGCGATGCGGTGACGGAGGTCCTGCGCGCCGAGGACGTGCATGTCGTCCGGGACGGGAGGCCGATCCTCCAGGAGGTCTCCCTGACCGTCCGGGCCGGCGAGCACTGGGCGCTCCTGGGCGCCAACGGCGCGGGCAAGTCCACCCTGCTCAGCCTGTGCGGCGCCCTGGTCCACCCCACCCGCGGCACGGTGGAGGTGCTGGGCCGCCGGCTCGGCCGGGTCGACCTGCGGGAGCTGCGCGCCCACGTCGGTCACGTCGACCCGCGCCATCCGCTCACCGAGCCCCTGCGGGTCCGGGACATCGTGCTGACCGGGCTGACCAACTCCGTCGCCCCGCTCCCCCGTTGGCGGCCGACGCAGGGGCAGCGGGACAGGGCCGCCCGGCTCATCGGCACCCTCGGCCTCGCCGACCTCGGCGACGCCCGCTGGCCTACGCTCTCGCAGGGTCAGCGCGGCCGTACGCTCATCGCCCGCGCGCTGATGCCCGAGCCGCGGCTGCTCCTTCTCGACGAACCGGCGACCGGCCTCGACCTCCCGGGCCGGGAGCAGCTGATCGAGGCCCTGGGCGCCCTGCGCCGGGAGCATCCGGCACTGGCGACGGTCCTGGTCACCCACCATCTGGAGGAGCTCCCGGCCGGCACCACCCACGCGATGCTGCTGCGCGAGGGCCGGGTCCTCGTGCAGGGTCCGGCGTCGGACGTCCTGACCGGTGACCAGGTCGGCAAGTGCTTCGACCTGCCGCTGGTCCTTGAGCGCCACGACGGTCGCTGGACGGTACGGATCCGGGGCGGGGCATGACGAAGGGGGCGCTCACCGAAGCTTGCCGAAGCTCGCGGAGCGCCCCCCTCACCGTCGGCTCTACTTGTTCAGGAAGGCCCAGAACTCGTCGAACGACAGGAGCTTGTCGCCGTTCAGGTCGCGGCTCTTGATGATCGCCTCGGCGACCGACTCGGTCACGTTCCAGTCGCCGCCCTGGGCCAGGGCGGACTTGAACTCGGCGGCGGTGATGGTGCCGTCCCCGTCCGCATCGATCCGCTCGAACTGCTTGCGTGCTTCCTCGATGTCGATGTGCGCCACCGGTCCGCCCCTTTTCTTGCCTTCGTCGTGTCCTGCCGGCTTACTGCCGCAGGTCAGATTAGCCGCCCGCCCCGACGTCCGGTGCGGCGACCACCCGGGGAAAACCGCGGTGCCGTCCTCGATCATGTCTGCGAGTGTGGGTCTTCCACTGGGTGGCGTCTCGAGGAGCGGTGTGATGGAGACCTTGCGGGACATTCTCGACGCGGCGGCCCGCGGTGTCTTCCCGCCCGCGGACGGCGGCACGACGGTCGTACCGCAGGCATGTCACCGGGACGCGGGCGTGCTGTCCTTCACGGCACACTCGGTCGTCTTCACCGACGAGGACCCCGAGTGGGTCCACGCCACCCTGCGCGGCCTGGACTGCGACGCGCTGGCCGCGACGCTGAACCCGCGGTTCCTGACCGCCCTCCTGGACCGGACCGGACGCAGGTCCGAGACCATCGACGCGATGCTGGTCGCCGACCCGCTGCCGGGCGGAGCGCCGCTCGCGCTGAAGGAGATCGAGGACGCGAACCATCCCCGGGTCGCCTACGCCCGCAGGCGGCGCGACGACATCCGGGCCTGGACCGCGCAGGGCGGGGTGCTGGTGACGGGGCGCGGGGTCGGCGGTCGCCTGGAGGTCTCGGTGGAGGTGGACGAGGACGTACGGCACCGGGGGCTGGGGCGTGCGCTGGTGACCGCGGCCAGGCATCTCGTCACCGAACCGCTGTGGGCCCAGGTCTCACCGGGGAACGCCCGCAGCATGCGGGCGTTCCAGGCGGCCGGTTACCGTCCGGTGGGCGCGGAGGCGGTGCTGCTCGCCACGACCCCGCGGGTGCTCGGCGGTTCAGCGGAAGATGCCGGTGTGACCGAGTGAGTACCGCCCCGGCTGCGGATAGACGGCGAGCCCGTGCGGGCCGCTGCCGACCTTGACGCGGGCCAGCTGCGCGCCGGTGCGAGTGTCGATGGCGTAGACCTCGGAGTTGTAGCGGCCGGACAGCCACAGGACCTTGCCGTCGGCCGAGACGCCGCCCATGTCGGGGCTGCCGCCGTGAGGGAGCTGCCACTTCTTGGTGAGCCTGTTCTGGGTGAAGTCGAAGACGGAGACGGTTCCTTCGCCACGGTTGGAGACATACATCTCGCGCGAGTCGCGGCTGACGTAGAGACCGTGGGTGCCCTTGCCGGTGGGCAGCAGTGTCGGCCTGCCGAAGGTGTCACCGTCCAGGACCCACATCCCGTCGGCCATCATGTCCGCGACGTAGAACCGCTTCCCGTCGGGCGAGACCTTGACGTCCTGCGGCATGGCCCCGTCGAAGGGGAGCTTCTGCTGCCCGATCACCTTCATCTTCTCGGTGTCGACCTTCAGCAGCTCACCGCTGAACTCGCAGGACACGATGAAGTACCTCCCGTCCAGGGAGAAGTCGGCGTGGTTGACGCCGTAGCAGCTGACCGGCACGGTCTTGACCCGCTCCATGGTGTGCGGGTCGCGGAAGACGAGCTCGCGGTCGAGGGAGGCCATCACGACCGCGTACTTGCCGTTGGGTGTGAAGTAGAGGTTGTACGGGTCGTGCACGTCGACCGGCTTGCCTGCCTTCCCGGTCCTCGGGTCGATCGGTGTGAGGGTGTGCCCGCGGTTGTTGTTGACCCAGAGGGTCTTCAGGTCCCAGGAGGGCACGACGTGCTGGGGCTGCCGCCCCACGTGGATCGTCTCGATGATCTCGTACGTCTTCGGGTCGATGACGGAGACCGTGTCGGACTCGGTGTTGGGCACATAGACCCGCGACGGGAAGTCCTTGACCACCGGCGACAGCCTGTTGGGGCGGTCGGCCGCGTACACGTCCTTCGGGTCGAGGAGGGGCGGCATCCCGGGCAGCCCCGGGACCGGCCTCCGCACCGGTTTGACCGGGGCGGGCACGGCCGCCTTGGTGCCCAGGGCCTGGTTCGCCCGGTCCCTGGACTCGGTGCCGCAGGCGGCGAGGGCGACGAACGCGGCGACCGCGATCAGGGCGCTCTTCACGAGGTGGCGCTTCATGGGTGTGGGGCGCATCAGCTGAACAGCTCCGTGGTGGTCACCGCGGCCAGGCCGCGCCGGTCGAGTTCTTCCAGTACGACGGGGAGGGCGGCGATCGTGTCGGCGTACCCGAAGTGCATGCTCACCACGGACCCTTCGCGGATCTCGGCGAGAACCTTGCGGGCGACGACGGGGGCGCCGGGCGAGGTGAAGTCGAGGGAGTCGACGTCGTAGGAGAGGACGTGGGGGTAGCCGGCCTCCTGGGCCAGTCGCGTGACGAGGGGTGAGGCGACGGGCGTGCGGGAGGGCCGGAACCAGGTCCCGACCGACCCGGTGAGCCGCTTCAGCCGTTCCGCGCACCCGGTGATCTCTTCTCTGGCCTCGGTCTCGGACATCGCGTTGATGTCGAGGTGGCGCAGGGTGTGATTGCCGAGGTCGTGGCCGCCGTCGAGAATGCGGCGGGCGAGGTCGGGGTGCGCGTCGAGCCATGTGCCCACGGCGAGGACGGTGACCCGGGCACCGTGCTTCTCGGCTTCGGTGAGCAGGGTGCGGGCGGTCGCGGGATCACCGTCGCCGTGAAAGGTGAGGGCGACCCGGGGGCGGTCGCGGGGGCCGTGGGTGAGCTGGGCGGGGAGAGCGGGAGCTGTGCTGGCGGAACGGACTGGATGGGCGACGGCACCACTGCTGCTCGCACATCCCGCGGCCAGCGCCAGCCCGGCGGTGGCGAGCAGCACTGCCCGACGATCGGTAGCGGTCACCCGCCCCATTTAAGTGGTTATGTCAGAGAATGCCGCTGATCGACCCACCGACTACCTGTCAGCCACCCGCATCTCGAACCAGGTTGTCTTCCCACGAGGCAGCAGGTCCACGCCCCACCGGTCCGAGAGCTTGTCCACGAGGAACAGCCCTCGCCCGCTGACGTCCATCTCCTGCACCGGCATCAGACAGGGCAACCCCCGGGACGGATCGCGCACCTCTATCCGGATCCACCCCCGACGACGCCGCATCCGCAGACCGAACACCCGCGCGCCCGTATGCCGCACCGCGTTCCCCACCAGTTCGGACACGAGTAACACCGCGTCCTCGGTCATCTTCGGAGTGAGGCCCCAGTGCCGAAGAACGATCACCTGGGTCAAGCGCCGCGCGGTCGCCGCGGACTCCGGCCGGGACGGCAACGCGACCTCGGCCTCTGTGGGATTTCCGAACAGTTCGAGCGCCTTCAGTGCGTGCTCGTCCTCGACCGCCGGAGACCAGCGCGCCGCCGTCGTACGGCCGTCTCCCCGCGGCTGTTCGAAACCCTCCAGCCCCGCCATGCCCCCATCATGGCCGCCCACAGCGCCCTCCGGGGCCGTTCCTGACGAATACGCCCCCCGGAATGCGTCGTTCCGACGGAGTCGATCGGCATATGCCAAAGGCACTTTGGTGCCTTCGACAGCCCTGCTGACCTGCGGCGGAGTCTCACTGGGAGGCAATCGACCGGCTCCCTCGACAAGGCAGACTTAAGGTTGCGTTAAGGCTCCCATAAACCGCCCCATCGAGGGACTCGGATCAGACATCGCGTCAATTGCAAGCGGTTCAGAGGAATTTCGCCTTGCCGGGGCCTTCCTCGACGAAGCTCTTCATGCCGCGTTCGCGGTCCTCCGTGGCGAACAGACCGGCGAACCAGTTCCGTTCCACCGCGAGGCCCGTCTCGATGTCGGTCTCCAGCCCGGTGTCGATCGACTCCTTCGCCGCGCGCAGGGCGATCGCCGGTCCCTGCGCGAGCCTGGCCGCCCAGGCGTGCGCCTCGGCGTACACCTCGTCGGCGGGCACGACCCGGTCCACGAGGCCCAGCGTCAGCGCCTCGTCGGCCTTGACCATACGACCCGTGAAGATCAGGTCCTTCGCCTTGGACGGGCCGACCAGCCGGGCGAGCCGCTGGGTGCCGCCCGCGCCGGGGATCAGGCCGAGCAGGATCTCCGGCTGCCCCAGCTTGGCGTTCTCCGCGGCGATCCGGAAGTCCGCGCACAGCGCGAGCTCGCAGCCGCCGCCCAGGGCGTACCCGGTGACGGCCGCGACGACGGGCTTGGGGATACGGGCCACGGCCGTGAAGGCGTCCTGCAGGGCGCGGGCGCGCAGGACCATCGCGGTGTGGTCCATGTTCTGCATCTCCTTGATGTCCGCGCCGGCCGCGAACACCTTCTCCCCGCCGTACAGGATCACGGCACGCACGTCCTCGCGCCGGGTCGCCTCCTCGGCGAGCTCCTTCAACCGGTCCTGGGTGGCCACGTCCAGCGCGTTCATGGGCGGGCGGTCGAGACGGATGGTGCCGACGCCTTCGGCGACTTCGAGATTCACGGTCATGCCAGCAGGTTAACGGCGACTAACGGCAACGGTCCCGGTGCCGTACCTCACACCGGGACCGCGCAAGCCGTGCTTCAGAAGCCGCCGCTCACGCCTTCCACTTCTCCCACGACATGTTCCAGCCGTTGAGGCCGTTCTCCGGCGCGACGGTCGCGTCGTCGGAGTTCTTGACCACGACCACGTCGCCGATCAGTGAGTGGTTGAAGAACCAGGCGGCCGGCACACCGCTGTCATAACCGCCCTTGACGTCACGCAGGCCCACGCAGCCGTGGCTGGCGTTGTAGTTGCCGAAGGCGTCGCCGCCCCAGTAGTTGCCGTGGATGAAGGTGCCGGAGTCGGTCAGCCGGGCGGCGTGCGGGACGTCCTTGATGTCGTACTCGCCGCCGTAGCCGACGGTCTCGCCGTTCATCCGGGTCACCGCGAGCTTCTCACTGATGACCATCTGGCCGTTCCAGGTGTCGTAACCGGGCTTGCCGGTGGTGACCTTGATGGTCTTGATGGTCTTGCCGTCCTGGCTGACCTTCATCGTGTGCTTCTTGGCGTCCACGACGGAGACCTGGTTGCGGCCGATGGTGAAGGAGACGGTCTTGTCCTGCTTGCCGTAGACGCCGTCGCGGCCCTCGACCCCGTTCAGGTTGAGGTCGACGGTGACCTTGGTGCCTTCCTTCCAGTACTGCTCGGGACGGAAGTCCAGGCGGTCGTTGCCGAACCAGTGGCCCTCGACGTCGACCGCGGGCGAGGTCTTGATCGTGATGGCCTTCTCGACGTCCGCGGGGCTGGTGATGCCCCGGGTGAAGCGGATGGAGAACGGCATTCCGACGCCGACGGTCGAACCGTCCTCGGGCGTGAACGTGCCGGTGAAGGTGTTCTTCGGAGTCAGGGTGGTGAAGCTGGAGTCCTCGGCCGCCGTACGGCCCTTGGCGTCCTTCGCGACCGCGTGCACGGTGTAGGCGGTGCCGGAGGCGAGGTGGGTGGACGGCATCCAGGAGGCGCCGTCGCCGGTTATCTTCCCCGCTATCGCGGTGCCCTTGGCGTCCTTGACCTGGACCTCGGTCAGCTTGCCCTTGGTGGCACCGACCTTGAGGGCGCCGCTGGTGTCGACGGACTTCGCCCCGTCCTTCGGGGTGATGGAGACGACCGCCTCGGACTGCTTGGTCTCGGTGGCGGACGAGTCGCCCTTCTCGGCCTTGGCGTCACCGGATCCGGAATCTCCCCCGCCGCAGGCGGTGACGGCCAGCAGCAGAACGCCGAGTATCAGCGCCAGCAGCCCCTTGGTCCCGCGCCCCCGCGCGTCAACCGACGCCCCCGATATCGGTCGCACGTTCAAGTCTTTCTCCCCTCGAAGGGCCTGGTCAGGCCCGCTCCCCAGCGCGTTCCACGAACGCGTTGGCGAATATTAACCGCAGAGTTTTGAGCATCGTGTGAGCCCAAGGTCACCATTCCGTCCCAACTTCAACGGAAAGTTGGGCCGACCCGCCCCCCTGCCGGGTTACTTCACCGCACTGCCCGCCTTCCACTCCTTCCAGCCCATATTCCATCCTCCGAGTCCATTGTCGGGAGCGACCTTTTTGTCATTGCTGTGGACGACCTCGACGACGTCCCCGACCAGGCTGCGGTCGAAGAACCAGCCCGCGGGTGTGTCCGAGCTGCCGCCCTTCACGTCCCTGAGGCCCACACAGCCGTGGCTGACATTGATCCTGCCGGGGGCGGTGGGCGCCCAGTAGTTGCCGTGCAGGAAGGTGCCGGAGTCGGTCAGACGCAGGGCGTGCGGGACGTCCGGGATGTCGTACTCGCCGCCGAAGCCGACCGTGCGGCTGTTCATCCGGGTCACCTCGAGCATCTCGGTGATGACCATCTTGCCGTTGTACGTGGTCGTCTTCGGGGCGCCCGCGGTGATCGGCACGGTGGCGAGCAGTTCACCGTCCCGTCTGACCTGCATGGTGTGCCGGGCCGCGTCGACGAGGGAGATCTGGCTGCGTCCGACGGTGAAGGAGAAGGTCCGGTGCTGGAGGCCGTAGACGCCCGACGCCCCTTGCACATCACGGAGTCGGAGCGCGACCGTCACACGGGTGCCGGGCGTCCAGTAGCGCTCGGGACGGAAGTCGAGGCGGCCGTTGCCGAACCAGTGCGGGCGGATCTCGACGGGCGGCTTCGAGGTGACGTGTACGGCGCGTTCGACGGCGGCGCGGTCCTCGATCTCCCGGTTGAACTCCACGGAGACGATCATCCCGGTGCCGACGGTGGAGCGGTTCTCGGGGCTGACGTACCCGATGAAACGTTCCTCGGGGACATAGGTGGTGAACGTCGTGTGCCGGGCCGAGCGGCGGCCGTGTGCGTCCAGGGCGACCGCGTCGACGGTGTACTTGGCGGCCAGCGCCAGCTGCGCCTCGTCGGGTTCCCAGCGCAGGCCGTCCTCCGAGATGCGCCCGGGCACCGGGAAGTCCTGCGCGTCCTGGGACTTGACGACGGTGACCGACTCGAGGCGTCCGCTGGGGACCCGGACCCGCAGCCTCTCCTCGGGCGGCACGCCCTTGGTGCCGTCGTCGGGCGCGACCCTGATCACGTCCTCGGGGGCGGGAGGCTTCCCGAATCCGCCGACACCGCCGATCCCGCCACCCCCGTCCGCCGTACAGCCGGCGACTCCGGCCAGCAGTCCTGCCCATGTCATGACGGCGGCCAGAACGGCCCCTGCGCGCCGAGCGCGCCCTAGTCTCTGCCTCACACCCAGCCCAACGACCGGGCCCACCCGGGGAAACGTGAGGTCGGCGGCCACAGACACGTCCACTCTTTGGCACTACGGCACCACGGACGCGCCCCTCGGGATCGCGAGGAACTGCGCCACCGGACGTACACCGCCCCGCAGCCGCCTCACAACCTGACCTGGCATATCCTCGGGCGCCCGGCCCAAGCAAACGCAGCGAAACGTGAGTGCGAGGCAAGCGCTGGGCAGAACAGTGGGGAGAACGACGCGAGGGGGTGTCGCGGCCGGGACGCCGTGCGCCCTTTTCCGCGTTGCTCCATGAGCCGTGGGAGGCCGACCGGTGTCCAGCGCAGCCGAGCAGGAGGCGGTGACCGAAGCCGCCGAGGAGCGCCCCGCCGCGCTGGTGAACGGCGCGCAGCGCAAGGCGCCCGCCGCACCGGTGTGGCCCGGGGCGCCGACGCCGCTGGGCGCCCGGTTCCGGGTCGGTCCGGACGGGGTGGCGGGAACCAACTTCGCGCTGTGGGCGGGCGGGGCCGAGGCGGTCGAGCTGTGTCTGTTCGACGCGGCCGGCAAGGAGACCCGGGCCCGCCTCACCGAGCTCACCCACGAGATCTGGCACGGCTTCGTGCCCGGTGTCATGCCCGGCCAGCGCTACGGCTTCAGGGTGCACGGCCGCTGGGACCCGTGGACCGGCGGCCGCTGGAACCCCTCGAAGCTGCTCCTCGACCCGTACGCCCGCGCGGTGGACGGCGACTTCAGCCTGCCGCCCGAGGTGTACGGCCATGTCCGCGACTGGCCCCAGCAGCAGGTCGCGGACACCGTACGGGACGACCGGGACTCGGCGCCGTACGTCCCGAAGGGCGTGGTCGTCCACGATGACGACGACTGGGCCGAGGACCGTCGCCCGAAGACCCCGTGGGCCGACTCGGTGATCTACGAGGTGCATGTGCGGGGGTTCACCGCGCTGCACCCCGGCATCCCCGAGGAACTGCGCGGGACGTACGCCGGGCTGGCGCACCCGGCCGCGATCGAGCACCTCGTGAAACTCGGCGTCACGGCCGTGGAGCTGCTCCCCGTCCACCAGTTCGCGCACGAGGACCACCTGCTGCGGCGCGGCCTCAAGAACTACTGGGGCTACAACTCGATCGGCTACTTCGCGCCCCACGCGGCCTACGCGGCCTCCGGTACGACGGGTCAGCAGGTCGGCGAGTTCAAGCGCATGGTGCGCGCACTGCACGCCGCCGGGATCGAGGTCATCCTCGACGTGGTCTACAACCACACGGCGGAGGCGGGTGAGCTGGGGCCCACGCTGTCCCTGAAGGGCATCGACAACCGGGGGTACTACCGGTTGCAGTCCGACGCCCGGCGCTACGCGGACTACACGGGCTGCGGCAACACCCTGCACGTGGTCCAGCCGCATGTCCTACGGCTGATCACCGACTCCCTGCGCTACTGGGTGACGGAGATGGGCGTGGACGGCTTCCGCTTCGATCTGGCCGCCGCGCTGGCCCGTTCCATGCACGACGTCGACATGCTGTCCCCGTTCCTCGCGGTGATCGCCCAGGACCCGGTGCTGCGGCGCGTGAAGCTGATCGCCGAGCCCTGGGACGTGGGCTCCGGGGGCTACCAGGTGGGCGCCTTCCCGCCCCTGTGGACGGAGTGGAACGACCGCTATCGCAACGCCGTACGGGACTTCTGGCGGGGCGCCCTGCCGGACGTCCGGGATCTCGGGTATCGCCTCTCCGGTTCCAGCGACCTGTACGCCTGGGGCGGGCGCCGACCGTACGCCTCGGTCAACTTCATCACCGCGCACGACGGTTTCACCCTGCGGGACCTGGTGTCGTACGAGCGGAAACACAACGAGGCGAACGGCGAGGGCAACCGGGACGGCACGGACGACAACCGGGCCTGGAACTGCGGGACGGAGGGGGAGACGGACGACGAGCGGGTACGGGCGCTCAGGCGGCGGCAGTTGCGGAACCTGCTCACCACGCTGCTGCTGTCGACGGGCGTGCCGATGCTGGTCGCCGGCGACGAGCTGGGCCGCACCCAGCGCGGCAACAACAACGCGTACTGCCAGGACAACGAGATCAGCTGGGTGGACTGGGGTCTGCTGGAGGACCCCGGCTGGAAGGCCCTGTTCGCCCTCACCGCCCGGCTGATCGAACTACGCCATCGGCACCCGGTGCTCAGGCGCCGGGCGTTCTTCTCGGGGCGGGCGCACTCCGCGGACGGCCTGCGCGACCTGGCCTGGTTCACGGCTCGCGGCGCGGAGATGACGGAGCGGGACTGGTACGCCCCCGCCGGCACGCTCGGCATGTATCTGTCGGGACGGGACATCCCCGGCCGGGACGAACGCGGCGCGCCGATCGTGGACGACAGCTTCCTCGCCGTCCTGCACGCCGGGGACCGGCCGGCGAGCTTCCTGCTGCCGGGGCCGCCGTGGGCGGAGCGGTACGAGGTCGTCGTCGACACGTCGAGGGAGGAGCAGGAGGAGGCGCCGGGGGTGGTTCATCGGGCGGGGGCGTCGATCACGGTTCCGGCGCGCGCGGTGCTGCTGCTGCGGGTGGCCGGGTGAGACGACAGGACCGCGCCGGCCTGGCCGGCTAGCCGAGGATGCCCCGCTCGTACGCCGTCGCGACCGCCGCCGCGCGGTCCTTGACGCCCAACTTGGCGTACAGGTGGGTGAGATGGGTCTTCACGGTCGCCTCGCTGATGAACAGCTCGCGGGCGATCTCGCGGTTGGACGTGCCTTTGGCGACCAGGGCCAGCACCTCGCGCTCACGGGCGGAAAGAGGCTCGTTGCCGGGGACCCTGGGGGCGCGGACAGCGGAGACCAGGCGGGAGGCGACGGCCGGGGACAGGACCGTCCGGCCCGCCGCCGCGGCCCGCACGGCCGTGAACAGCTCGTCGCGCGGGGCGTCCTTGAGGAGGTAGCCGGTCGCACCCGCCTCGATGGCGGGCAGGGTGTCGGAGTCCGTGTCGTACGTCGTCAGGACGAGGACCTTCGCCCGGGCCCGGGCGCGGGTCAGCTCGCGGATGGCGTCCACCCCGCCCCCGCCCGGCATCCGCAGGTCCATCAGGATCACGTCGGGATCGAGAGCGGTCGCCCGCTCGACGGCCTCGACGCCGTCGGACGCCTCGCCGAGGACGGTGAAGCCGGGCGCGGACTCGAACATGCCGCGCAGACCGTCCCGTACGACGGGATGGTCGTCGACGATCAGCACCGAGATGTCACTGGTCATGGCGGACCAACGGTACGCGAGCCGACAGCGCGGTGCCGTGGCCCGGTTCGGACTCGACGGTGAGGGAGCCCGCGATGCGTTCGGCGCGGGCCCGCATGCCGTCGAGTCCGAAGCCGCCGGTGCGGGAGCGGGGCGCAACGGCGAGGGGATCGAAGCCGACCCCGTCGTCGCGGATGTCGAGGATGACCTCGTCGCCCAGGAAGGTCAGGGTGACGCCGAGGCGGCCGGCCCGGGCGTGCCGGGAGGCGTTGGAGAGGGCTTCCTGGGCGATGCGCAGGAGGGTGGCCGAGAGCTCGTCGTGAAGGTGCTCGGTTGTTCCGGCGACGGTGAACTCGGCGCGGATTCCGGTCCGTTCGCCCCAGTCGGCGACCGTGTTCTTCAGGGCCTGGGGCAGCCCGTCGTGCTCCAGCGCCACGGGGGCGAGGTTGTGCACCGAGCGGCGGGCCTCGCCGAGGCTGTGCCGGGCGAGGTCCATGGCGCGGTGGACGTGTTCCCGGGCCTGGCCCTCGTCGGGCGTGTTCGCGACCACCTGGAGCTGGGCGATGATGCCGGTCAAGCCCTGGGCGAGGGTGTCGTGGATCTCGGCGGCGAGCCGCCGGCGCTCGTCCGCGACGCCCGCTTCCCTGGCCTGGACGAGGAGTTGGGCGTGAAGGGCGGCGTTCTCGTCGAGCGCCTGTTGCAGGGCCTCGATGGTCGAGGTGCGCTCGCGGGAGCGCTGCTCCTCCTGCTCGGTGATGTGGGCGACCACCGACTGGAGGCCGAAGTTGGCGGCCAGGAGCGCGGAGAACCCGAGCCACTGGGCCGTGCTGTCCGGCATCAGCCCGCCGGCCTGCGCGCCCGCCACGGTGACCGCGCTCGCGAACAGTCCGAGCCGCCGCCACAGGCCCGGGATCAGCTCGTCGGCGTCCATGTAGCCGGTGGCGGCGTAGAACGCGAAGAACGGGTTGAGCCAGGTCAGCACGAAGGCGATGGCCCAGCGCACGGCGTAGTACACGGTGCCGGCCCGGGAGGGGCTGCGGCCGCGCCTGACGCGGCGGTGCCGGGTGCCGTGCCACCACGTCTGGAGGACGATGGCGGCGACGACCATGGCCCCGACGAGATACCAGTCGACGGGACCGTCCATGATGCCCGCGGAGACGACCGCGAGGACGACACTCGTGCCGAGCAGCCCGTACGGTCCCCAGACGTGCAGCCGTTCCCAGTACCGGTCGATCCTGGCGTCCGACGCGTTCATCTCCCCAGTCTGCACGGCCCGTCCCTCACTCCCAGCGGAACCAGCGCGACGCGGCGGCCGTGAGCAGCACCGTCCACACGACGAGCACGCCCAGGTGGGTCCAGCCCGGCCAGTCGCCGGCCGCGGCCCGGTTCAGGGCCTCGGCGGCCGCGCCGAACGGGGTGTACCCGACGATCCGGGCGAGGACGTCCGGCATGGTCTGCACCGGCGCCCACACGCCCGCGCAGAACATCGACGGGAAGAACACGGCGGACCCGATGGCACCGGCGATCTTCGTCGTCCGGGACAGCGCGGAGATCACCGCGCCCAGCGCGAGGGCGACCAGCACGGCCGGCACCAGGGCCAGCAGGTATCCGGCCGGCTGCTCGGGCAGTCGTACGGCGAAGGCGAACCGCCCGACGAGGAGGGCGAGCAGCGCGGATGCCAGGGCGGCGCCGCCGTAGACGGTCATCTGCGCGGTGAGCAGGGCGGTCGGGCGGACCGGGGTGGTGGACATGCGGCGCAGGATGCCGCGCTCGCGGTAGCCGGTGAGGGTCTGTGGCATGGACTGCAGGCCGCCGACGATCAGACCGAGGAGCACGGCCACCGGGACGTAGACGTCGATGGTCCTGAGGCCGCCGAGGTCGGCCTCGTGGTTCCGGAAGGACGGGATCGAGCCGAGGATCACCAGGAGCAGGGTCGGGAACAGCAGGATCCAGAAGAGGGCGCCCGGTTCGCGGCGGAAGAGTCGGACCTCGGTCCGCAGTACGGCGGTGTTCATGCCGTGGCCTCCTGGGTCAGGTCGAGGAAGGCGTCGTCGAGGGTGGCGTCGACGACACGGAGCTGGTGGGCGGTGACGTGCCGGCGGGCGAGCAGGGTGATCACGGCGTTCACGGTCTCGTCGGTGCCGGACAGGGTGAGGCGGCCGTCCCGGTCCTCGATCGAGGCGAGGCCGGGCAGCGTGTTCAGGTCGTGTGCGTCGAGCGGGGCGGACGGGGTGAAGCTGATGACGGTGGCGCCCGCCGAGCGGTGGATGAGGCCCGCCGGGGTGTCCAGGGCGGCGATCCGGCCCTTGTCGATCACGGCGATCCGGTCGCAGAGCCGCTGCGCCTCCTCCATGAAGTGCGTGACGAGCAGGACGGTGACGCCGTTCGCGCGGATGTCCTCGATGAGCTCCCAGGTGTCGCGGCGGGCCCGCGGATCGAGGCCGGTGGTCAGCTCGTCCAGAACGACGACCCGGGGGTTGCCGACGAGCGCGAGCGCGATGAACAGGCGCTGCTTCTGGCCACCGGAGAGCTTGCCGAACCGGGTCGTGAGCTTCTGGGTGAGCCCCAGGCGCTCGGCGAGCGGGCGCCAGTCGAGGGGCTTGTCGTGGAACGCGGTGTACAGCTCCAGGGCCTCGCGGACGGTGAGCTTGGCCTGGAGTTCGCTCTCCTGGAGCTGGGCGCCGAGAACGCGGGCCACGCGCGCATGGTCGGCGACGGGGTCGAGACCGGTCACCCGCACGCGGCCCGCGTCGGGAATCCTCAGACCCTCGACGCACTCGACGGTGGTGGTCTTCCCGGCGCCGTTCGGGCCAAGAATTCCAAAAATCTCGCCCTCCTCGACGGCGAAGGAGACACCGTCGACGACGGCCCGGCCGCCGTAGGACTTGCGCAGTTCGCTGACTTCGATGACGGACATGGCATCAGCGTCCCGGGACGGACCCCGTCGCCACATCGCCCGTCGCGCTCGACCCGGCATCAACCGATCGGTGGATGCGGCCGTACGACCCCTCGAACATGCAGGTCGTAGGTCCAGCGGCCGATTGAGGTCCGGCCAAAACTCGGTGGGCGTTGTCAGTGCCGGTCCGTAGGCTCGCAGCTGATGTCCACGACACGTGCAACCACCAAGGACCGATCGGCGGCAAGGACCCTGCTGCGTCTGTGGCCGTATGTCCGGCCGGCCCGCGCGCGGCTGGTCACCGCCGCGTTCGTGGCGGTCCTCGCCTCCTGTACGGGGCTGGTGATCCCCCTCGTCCTGAAGTGGATGGTGGACGGCCCGGTCGCCGACGGGGACACCGCGGGCGTATGGCTCGGCGCGCTGTACCTGCTGCTGCTCGGGTTCGCGGAGGCACTGCTGTTCGGCCTGCGGCGATGGCTGGTGGCGAGACCGCTCTCGCACGTCGAGGCGGAGATGCGGGCGGGCCTGTACCGGCACCTCCAGCGCCTCCCGGTGGCCTTCCACGACCGCTGGGCGTCCGGCCAGCTGCTGTCCCGGGCCACCACGGACCTCATGCTCCTGCGTATGTTCCTCGCCTTTCCGCTGACGTTCCTGCTGGTCAACAGCGTGACGATCACCGTTGGCGTGATCATCATGCTGCTCCAGGACTGGACGCTCGGGCTGGTGATCCTGGGTCCGGCCATCCCCGTGGTGATCACGTGCATGGTCTTCGAGAAGCGGTACCACCATGTGGCGCGGCTCGCCCAGGACCAGGTCGGCGACCTCACGACGGTCGTCGAGGAGAGCGTGCTCGGCATCCGGATCATCAAGGGCTTCGGCCGCCACCGTTCCCAGGCACGGGCCTTCCGTGAATTGTCCGGGAAGCTGCGGGGAACCGAGCTGCGCAAGGCGGGGCTGCTGGCCACGATCTGGGGCGTCATCACCACCCTCCCCGAGGTGGCCATCGGGGCCGCGCTGGTTCTGGGCTGTGTACAGGTGGCCGACGGGGACTTGTCGGCGGGCACGTTGGTGGCCTTCCTGTCGACGGCACTTGCGCTCAGGTGGCCGGTGGAGTCGATCGGCTTCCTGCTGGCGATGACCCAGGAGGCGGCGACAGCGACGGAGCGCTACTTCGAAGTGATCAATGAATCACCGGAGCAGGAAGACGCGCCCCGCAGGGGCGCGGGGAACGGCGCGACGAGCCCCCACCGGCCCGCAGCCGACGACGGCATGCTTTTCTCCGCGGTCTCGTTCCGCTATCCCGACGCACCGGCGAGCTCACCCCCCATCCTCGACCGTATCGACCTCCACATCCGCCCCGGCGAGTCCATGGCCCTGGTCGGCACGACGGGCAGCGGCAAGACGACCCTCACCGCCCTCGTCCCCCGCCTGCACGAGGTGACATCCGGCCACATCACCCTGGACGGCGAGGACATCACCGCCATGTCCAGAGAAGAGCTGCGCTCAAAAGTCGCCGTCGCCTTCGAGGAACCCACCCTCTTCTCGGCCAGCGTCAAGGACAACGTCCTGCTGGGCATGGACGAACAGGAACTGGACCGCGCCCTCGCCGTCGCGCAGGCGGACTTCGTACACGCCCTCCCCCACGGCACCGACACCCAGGTCGGCGAACAGGGCCTCAGCCTCTCCGGTGGCCAGCGCCAACGCCTCGCCCTCGCCCGGGCCGTGGTCGGCAAGCCCAGGTTCCTCGTCCTCGACGATCCCCTGTCCGCGCTGGACGTGCACACCGAGGCCGCCGTGGAGGCCGCGCTGCGCGACGTCCTCGCGGACACCACGGCGCTCATCGTGGCGCACCGCCCCTCGACCGTGCTGCTCGCCGACCGCGTCGCGCTGCTGTCCGACGGCCGTATCACCGCCGTGGGCACCCACCACGAACTCCTGCGCACGAACGCCGAGTACGCCCACCTCATGTCCGGCACCGGGGAAGCGGAGGACAACCGATGACGGCCCCCACCACCAAGGCCCCCACGGCGGACGACGAACCGGAACTCCCCCGTCACGAGGACGCGGTGGACGCCTTCGACCGCGACCGGCTGCCCACTCCCCCGCGCGCCACCTCCCTCCTGCTGCGCTCCCTGCTCGCGCCGATGAAAGCGCGGGTCACCCTCACCACGTTCCTGCTGCTGCTCCAGCAGGCGGCCGTACAGGCGGGCCCGCTGCTGGTCGCGTACGCCATCGACCGCGCGGTTCCGGCGTTCCGGGACCACGACAACGGCCCGCTGATCGCGGTCGGCGCCGGCTATCTGCTGTCCGCGCTGGCCTCCGGCGGGCTGCAGTACGCGTTCATCCTGGTCTCCGCCCGCGTCAACCAGGACGTGCTGCTCGACCTGCGCGGCCGGATCTTCCGGCACGCGCAGGCGCTGAGCATCGACTTCCACGAGCGGTACACCTCGGGCCGGCTCATCTCCCGTTCGACGACGGACGTGGAGTCGCTGCGCGAACTGCTCAATGAGGGCCTGCAGGAACTCGTCACCGTCATCCTGTCCTTCCTCTACATCTCCGCCCTGCTGCTCTGGCTGGATCTCGCCCTCGGCGCGGTCGCGGTGGCGTCCTTCGTGCCGCTGTACCTGCTCGTGCGGGGTTACCGGCGGCGCGCGGGCCGGGTGTACCGGAAGCGGTCGACCGCGATCGCCGCCGTGATCGTCAAGTTCGTGGAGACGATGAACGGCATCCGGCCGGTGCGCGCGTTCCGCCGCGAGGCGGCCAACGACGCCGACTTCGCGGTGCTGAACAAGCGGCACGAGCGGGTCAACGGCGACGCGCTGCTGGAGATGGCCCGCTATGTCGTCACTTCCCGGCTGGTCGCCAACACCGCCGTCGCGGGAATCGTACTGTGGGGCGCCTACCGGGTGGCGCAGGACTCGTTGGAGCTAGGTGTACTGGCGGCGGCGGTGCTGTATCTGCGGCGGCTGTACGACCCGATCGACCGGCTCGGGATGTTCCTGAACTCCTATCAGTCGGCGGCGGCCTCCCTGGAGAAGATCGCGGGCCTGCTCGCCCAGACCCCGACCGTGCCCGAGCCGGTGACACCCAGGCAGCTCCCGGCCCTCGAGTCGCAGCACCCCGGCCGCGAGGTCGTCTTCGACGGCGTCCGCTTCGCCTACCGCACCGGCGGCGAGGTGCTCCCCCGCTTCGATCTGACCCTGCCCGCAGGGCAGACGGTCGCGGTGGTCGGCTCGACCGGCGCCGGAAAGTCGACGCTCGCCAAACTCCTCGCCCGTTTCTACGACCCCTCGGACGGCCGCGTCCTCCTGGACGGCGTGGACCTTCGCGACCTCGCCGTGCCCGAACTGCGGCGCGGAGTGGTCATGGTGACGCAGGAGGCGTTCCTGTTCTCCGGCACGGTCGCCGAGAACATCGCGATCGGCCGGCCGGACGCCACCCGCGAGGACATCGAGCAGGCGGCGAAGGCGATCGGCGCGCACGACTTCATCAGCGCCCTGCCCGACGGCTATGACACGGACGTACGCAAGCGCGGCGGCCGCATCTCGGCGGGGCAGCGCCAACTGGTGGCGTTCGCGCGGGCGTTGCTCGCCGATCCGGCCGTCCTGATCCTGGACGAGGCGACCAGCTCGCTCGACATCCCGGGCGAGCGCGCCGTACAGCGCGCGATGGCGACGGTCCTGAAGGGCCGTACGGCCGTGGTGATCGCGCACCGGCTGTCGACCGTGGCGATCGCCGACCGGGTGCTGGTCATGGAGCACGGCAGGATCGTCGAGGACGGCACACCGGCCGAACTCGTCGCGGGCACGGGCCGGTTCGCGGATCTGCACCGGGCCTGGCGGGACAGCCTGGCGTGAATCGACAGGGGGACAGGTGATCGACGCGTACGAGGACCCCGGCACGCCCGACGTCCGGGGCGGCTGGCGGTATCTGTGGTGGCTGGTCCGCTGCCAGCCCGGGCGGTCGGTCGCCGGGGCGCTGCTGGGCAGCTCCTGGATGGTGCTGCTGGCGGCGACGCCGTATCTGATGGCGAAGGCGATCGACGAGGGCCTGGAACCGGGCGACTGGGCGGCGCTCGCCGGCTGGTGCTTCGCCCTGTTCGCGGTCGGCTCCTTCAACGCCTGGCTGAGCATCATGCGGCACCGCACGATGACCCGGGTACGGATGGACGCCAACTTCCGCACGGTCAAGGTGGTCGTCGGGCAGGCGGTCCGCCTCGGCGCCGCCCTCTCGCGCCGGACCGGGGCCGGGGAGGTCGTCACGATCGGTGTGGGCGACGTGCAGACGATCGCCCAGTCCCTGACCGTCGTCGGCCCGGGCGTCGGCGCGTGTGTCGCCTATCTGACGGTGGCCGCCCTGCTGGTCGCGGTCTCCCCGGTGCTCGCGACCGTGGTCCTCCTCGGCATTCCGGCGATCGTCCTCCTCGTGGGCCCGTTCCTGTCCCGCCTCCAGGGCGCCGAGACGGAGTACCGCGACCGCCAGGGCGTCCTCACCTCCCGCATCGCCGACCTCGCGGGCGGCCTGCGCGTCCTCAACGGCCTCGGCGGCAAGGGCCTGGTGGCCGACGCCTTCCAGCGCGACAGCCGGCACCTGCAAGCGCAGGGCTACCGGGTCGGCGCGGTCACCAGCTGGGTCCAGGCCCTCGGTGTGGGCCTGCCCACCCTGTTCCTCGCCGTGGTGACCTGGCTCGCGGCCCGCCTGGCGGCCCAAGGGGAGATCACCGTGGGCGAGTTGGTCGCGGTGTACGGCTATGTCGCGGTCCTGGTGGGCCCGGTGGCCTTCTGGGTGGAGTGCGGCTACCAGCTCAGCCGGGGCGTGGTGGCGGCGAGGAGGGTCGTACGGTTCCTGCGCCTGGAGCCCCTGGAGGACCGGGGGACGCGAGACGCTCCCGCAGAGCCCTCGGTTCTGCACGACCCGGAGTCGGGGGTGAGCATCCGCCCGGGCCGCCTGACGGCACTGGCCTGCGCGCGCCCTTCGGACACGGCGACGGTCCTGGACCGCCTGGCCCGGTACACCCCCTCGCAGGCGACCTGGGCCGGAGTCCCCCTGGACGAGATCCGGCTGCACCGGATCAGAGAGCACATCCTGCTGGCGGACCACGAGGCGGACCTGTTCGCGGGCACACTGCGCGAGGTGATCACGGGTGCGGACTCCGACCCCACGGCCGCCCTGCACGCAGCCGTGGCGGACGACATCGTGCAAGCCCTCCCCGACGGCCTCGACTCACCGATGGACGCCCAGGCCCGCAATCTCTCCGGCGGCCAACGCCAACGCATCCGGCTGGTGAGGGCCCTCCTCGCCGACCCGGAAATCCTCCTGGCCATAGAACCCACCTCCGCCCTGGACGCCCACACAGAAGCCCTCGTGGCCAAGCGCCTGCGCGAGACCAGGGAAGGCCGCACCACAGCCGTCACCACCACCTCCCCCCTCGTCCTCGACCACGCCGACACGGTCCTCTACTTGGTCGACGGCAAACTCGCGGCGACCGGCACGCACCAGCAACTCCTCACCGAGGAACCGGGATACCGCGCCCTGGTCGCCCGAGACGCGGAGGTCATGAAATGAGCAGGGGTCACCTCCCGGTCGCCGACCAGGCCACCGTCCGGCGCGCGTCCGTCCGGCTGATCCACAAAGACGCCCGCGCCTTCACCGCCGTACTCGCCCTGAACGCACTCGCCGCCGTCAGCGGCCTGGCCGGCCCGTGGCTGCTCGGCCGGATCATCGACGAGGTGCGTGCCGGTGAGGGTGTGGCCGCGGTGGACCGGCTCTCGCTCGTCCTCGTCGTGTGCGCGAGCACACAGCTCCTCCTCGCCCGCTGGGCCCGCTACGTCGGTCACCGCTTCGGCGAACGCACCCTCGCCCGCGTCCGCGAGGAGTTCGTGGAGCGCACCCTGGCCCTGCCCGCCTCCGTCGTGGAACGCGCCGGGACCGGTGACCTCACCGCCCGGGGCACCGCGGACGTCGCGGCCGTCGGCGCCACGCTCCGCGACGCGGGACCCGAACTCCTCATCAACTCCTTGCAGTTCCTGTTCCTGCTGGCCGCGGTGTTCTTCCTCGATCCGCTGCTCGGTGTCGTCGGCGTGTTCGGTCTGCTGCCCATCTGGTTCGTCGTGCGCTGGTATCTGCGGCGGGCGAGGGACGGCTACCTGGCCGAGGGCGCCGCCACCTCCGACGTCGCCGAGATCCTCGCGGCCACCGCGTCGGGCGCCCGCACGGTCGAGGCGCTCCGACTCGAGGAGCGGCGCGTCCGGGCGAGCCGGGACGCCCTCGACACGGCCCGCCGCACCCGCCTCTACACCCTCTACCTGCGCAGTGTGTTCTTCCCGGTGGTGGACGTCTCTTACGTCCTGCCCGTGGCCGGTGTACTCATGGTCGGCGAGGTGCTGCACGCGCAGGACATGCTGAGCCTGGGGTCGGTCGTCGCGGCTGCCCTGTATCTGCGTCAGATGGCCAACCCCCTCGACCAGATCCTGATGCGGGTCGAGCAACTCCAGTCCGGCAGCGCCTCGTTCGCCCGTGTGGAGGGCCTCGCCGCGGCCCCGCGAACGTCCGTCGAGGACTCCCCCGCCCCCGCCGACGACCGCATCGACGTCACCGCCGTGCGCTACTCCTACGGCCGCGGCGGCGAGGTCCTGCACGGCGTCGACCTGACCGTGCGCCCCGGTGAGCGCCTGGCCGTCGTGGGCCCGTCCGGCGCCGGGAAGACCACTCTGAGCAGGCTGCTCGCGGGTGTCGACGCGCCGACTTCCGGCTCGGTGACCGTCGGCGGGGTCCCGGTCGTCGGTCTCGACCCGGAGCAGCTGCGCCGCCAGGTGGTCCTGGTCACCCAGGAGCACCACGTCTTCCTGGGTACGGTCCGCGACAACCTCCTCATCGCCGAACCCGGCGCCCGGGACGAGGAGTTGTGGGCCGCCCTGGCCGCCGTGGGAGCCGACGGGTGGGTGCGGGAGCTGCCCGCGGGGCTCGACACCGCGCTCGGCGAGGACGGCTGCCGTACGGACGGTCCGCAGGCGCAGCACCTCGCCCTGGCCCGGGTGGTGTTGGCGGACCCGCACACCCTGATCCTCGACGAGGCGACCGCGCTCCTCGATCCCACGACCGCCCGGCACACCGAGCGCGCCCTGGCCGCCGTACTCGAAGGACGCACGGTCATCGCGATCGCGCACCGGCTGCACACCGCGCACGACGCGGACCGGGTGGCGGTGATGGAGGACGGCCTGCTGACCGAGCTCGGTACGCATGAGGAGCTGGTGGCGGCGGACGGGGCCTACGCGGCGCTGTGGGGGTCGTGGCACGGGGACCGGCCCTCGGTGTCCGACCAGGGTGGAAAGTCCGTATAGCGAACATGAACTCCCGGACAACGAACGATTTCCGGCCAAGTTCCTGACGCGCTCCTGACAGTACGGGCTTTCCGGTGCCAGGCTTCCCACGGCCGCTTCACAGCAACCTCACAGATCTCTCGCTGTGTTCTGATCCGCGGCCACCTGCACCTCGTTCCGCGTACCGCCCGGACGGTCGACCCACCGTCCGGTCTCCCCTGGCCGCGCGATCCGCGGCCGCGCAGAAGGAGTCAGTGTTGAGAGCCAGTTCCTCCCACAGACGCACCCCCCGCACCCCCCACTCCCTGCACCGCAAGGCCGCTGCCGTGGCCCTCGTCGGTGTCTCGGCCCTGATCGCCGCGGCCGTCCAGTCGGGCGCCGCCACCGCAGCCCCGGAGAAGGCACCGTCGGCCGCGAGCAAGGTGATCCCGGGCGCCGAGTCCCTCAAGCTCACCCCCGCCCAGCGCGCCGAGCTGATACGCGAGGCGAACGCCACCAAGGCGGACACCGCCAAGGACCTCGGCCTGGGCGCCAAGGAGAAGCTGGTCGTCCGTGACGTCGTCAAGGACGGCGACGGCACGCTTCACACCCGCTACGAGCGCACCTACGACGGGCTGCCCGTCCTCGGCGGCGACCTGGTCGTGGAGACCGCGAAGTCCGGGGCGACCGAGGCTGTCGTCAAGGCCACCCAGAAGGCCATCAGGCCCGCCACGACCACGGCCGCGCTGCCCGCCGCCAAGGCCGAGACGCAGGCCCTGAAGGCCGCCAAGGCGGCGGACGCGAAGACCCCCGACGTCAACCGCGCCCCGCGCAAGGTCATCTGGGCCGGCAACGGCACGCCGACCCTGGCGTACGAGACGGTCGTCGGCGGTCTCCAGGAGGACGGCACGCCGAACGAGCTGCACGTCGTCACGGACGCGGCGACCGGCGCGAAGCTCTACGAGTACCAGGCCATCGAGACCGGCACCGGCAACACCATGTACAGCGGCACGGTCACCCTCGGCACCACCCAGTCCGGGTCGACGTACAACCTGACCGACGGGGCGCGCGGCGGCCACAAGACGTACAACCTCAACCGCGGCACCTCCGGGACGGGCACCCTCTTCTCGGGCCCCGACGACATCTGGGGCAACGGCAGCGCGTCCAACACGGAGACCGCGGGCGCCGACGCGCACTACGGCGCCGCGCTCACCTGGGACTACTACAAGAACGTGCAGGGGCGTTCGGGTATCCGCGGTGACGGTGTCGGGGCGTACTCCCGGGTCCACTACGGCAACAACTACGTCAACGCGTTCTGGTCGGACAGCTGCTTCTGCATGACGTACGGCGACGGCTCGGGCAACACCCACCCGCTGACGTCGATCGACGTGGCCGGTCACGAGATGACCCACGGCGTCACGTCGAACACCGCGGGACTCAACTACTCGGGTGAGTCCGGCGGGTTGAACGAGGCGACCTCCGACATCTTCGGCACGGCCGTCGAGTTCTACGCCAACAACTCCTCCGACGTCGGTGACTACCTCATCGGCGAGGAGATCGACATCAACGGCGACGGCAGCCCGCTGCGCTACATGGACCAGCCGAGCAAGGACGGCGCGTCGTACAACAACTGGACCTCCGGCATCGGATCGGCCGACGTGCACTACTCGTCCGGCCCGGCGAACCACTTCTTCTACCTTCTGTCCGAGGGCAGCGGCGCCAAGACCATCAACGGCGTCAGCTACAACTCGCCCACCGCGGACGGCCTTCCGGTCACCGGCATCGGCCGGGACAAGGCGGAGAAGATCTGGTTCCGCGCGCTGACCACGAAGTTCACGACCACGACCAACTACGCGGGCGCCCGCACCGGCACCCTCGCGGCGGCGGGTGAGCTGTACGGCACCACGAGCGCCGAGTACACGGCCGTGGCGAACGCCTGGGCGGGCGTGGCGGTGGGCTCGCGTCCCGGCGGTGGCGGCGGTGGCGGCACCTCGTTCGAGTCGACCACCGACGTATCGATTCCGGACAACGGGGCGGCGGTCAACTCGCCGATCACCGTGTCCGGCCGCACGGGCAACGCGCCCTCGAACCTCGCGGTCGCGGTCGACATCGTGCACACCTACATCGGTGACCTCCGGGTCCAGCTGATCGCCCCGGACGGTACGGCGTACACGCTGAAGGCGTACGGCACCGGCGGCAGCACCGACAACCTCAACACCACGTACACGGTCAACGCCTCCTCCGAGGTGGCCAACGGGACCTGGCAGTTGCGGGTGCAGGACAACGCGGCCCAGGACACCGGCTACATCAACAGCTGGAAGCTCACCTTCCCGTAGGCCGGCACGAGCGACAGGCACACGGACAGGCGCCGCCCCGGTGGTTCGACTCCCCGGGGCGGCGCCCTCTTTTGCCATCCCATGACTGACGGCTTGTTGGGGCTTTGCCCAGGTCAACTGGGTTTACATCGCTGCAATATTCACCCGTTGGTCGACTTTCGGCCAACATCACTTGAGGGTCATGACATGTACGCGCCTTGATGCCACGCTTCCTCACAACCGCCGCACAACTTCACAACCACCCCGGTAGGCAACCCCACGCCCTCCGGGCTCCCCCACGAAGGAGCTTGTGTGACCCCCCTCTACGCGCGTCACAAGCGCACCACTCTGGCCATCGCCACCGCTGTCGCGGCCGGAGCCCTGCTCACCACCGGTCTGACCACCGGCAGCGCCGCCGCCGTGACCCCGGCGGAAAGCTCCGGCAAGGCCGCCCCCGCGGGTACCCCGGTCCAGCTGTCCGCGGCCGCGCGCACCTCGCTCATCAAGGAGCAGCAGGCCGAGGCCGGCTCCACGGCCCAGGAGATAGGCCTCGGCTCCAAGGAGAAGCTGGTCGTCAAGGACGTCGTGAAGGACGCCGACGGCACGGTCCACACCCGCTACGAGCGCACCTACGACGGCCTGCCCGTCCTCGGCGGCGACCTGGTCGTCCACGAGTCGAAGTCCGGTGCGACCGAGGGCGTCTCCAAGGCGACGAAGGCCACCATCAGAGTCTCCTCCCTGACCCCGAAGGTCACCGTCGCCAAGGCCGAGAAGCAGGCGGTGACCATCGCCAAGGCCGCGGGTTCGGACAAGACCGCGGCGGACGGCGCGCGCAAGGTGATCTGGGCCGGCTCGGGCACCCCCGTCCTCGCCTACGAGACGATCGTCGGCGGCTTCCAGGACGACGGCACCCCGAACCAGCTGCACGTCATCACCGACGCCGCCACCGGCAAGAAGCTCTTCGAGTACCAGGGCATCGAGAACGCGACCGGCACCGGCAAGAGCCTGTACTCGGGCACGGTCAGCCTGGAGACCACCCTGTCGGGCTCGACGTACCAGCTGACCGACGGCACGCGCGGCACCCACAAGACGTACAACAAGTCCCACGGCACCAGCTCGTCCGCGGGCACCCTGTTCACGGACGCCGACAACACGTGGGGCACCGGGGCCGCCTCCAGCTCCACCACCGACCAGACGGCGGCCGTCGACGCCGCCTACGGCGCGGCGGAGACCTGGGACTTCTACAAGTCCACCTTCGGCCGCAGCGGCATCAAGAACAACGGTGTCGCGGCCTACTCCCGGGTCCACTACGGCAACGCGTACGTCAACGCGTTCTGGGACGACAGCTGCTTCTGCATGACGTACGGCGACGGTGAGGGCAACGTCAGCCCGCTCACCTCGCTGGACGTGGCGGGCCACGAGATGAGCCACGGCGTCACCTCGAACACGGCGGGCCTGAACTACTCCGGCGAGTCCGGTGGCCTGAACGAGGCCACCTCGGACATCTTCGGCACGGGCGTGGAGTTCTACGCCAACAACTCCAACGACGTCGGTGACTACCTCATCGGCGAGGAGATCGACATCAACGGCGACGGCAGCCCGCTGCGCTACATGGACAAGCCCAGCAAGGACGGCGGCTCGGCGGACTCCTGGTCCTCGTCGGTCGGCAACCTGGACGTCCACTACTCCTCGGGCGTGGCGAACCACTTCTTCTACCTCCTCTCGGAGGGCAGCGGCGCCAAGACGATCAACGGCGTGTCCTACAACTCGCCGACGTCCAACGGCTCCACGGTCACCGGCATCGGCCGCGCCAAGGCCCTGCAGATCTGGTACAAGGCGCTGACGACGTACTTCACGTCGACGACCAACTACAAGTCGGCGCGCACGGGCACGCTCTCCGCGGCGTCCGCCCTGTACGGCTCCACCAGCACCGAGTACAAGGCGGTGGCCGCGGCCTGGTCCGCGGTCAACGTGAGCTAGTGGTCCCGAGGGACTGACGGGCGGTACCCGGAACGAAGGCATGTCCGGGTGCCGCCCTACTCTTGGGTCCCATGTCCTTCACGTACGACGACGTCGGCGCGACCCGGCGGAGCGGCTTCTGCCCGCCCGGCTTCCACCCCCTGCACGTGCGCACCCGCATAGGGGAGGGTCACGACGTCTTCCAGAAGGCCTCCGAAGCGGTCCTGACCTGGGAGATGCACCGCGCCCTGGGCGTGGGCATCGACGCCACCGCGGACCGCGCGGCCCCCGACGTGGACGTCACGGTCACCCTCGCGGGCGTCATCAGGGCCCCCTGCCGAGTCGTCTGGACGATCGAGGAACACCGCCGCGCGGGCTGGGCCTACGGCACGCTGACCGGCCACCCCGAATCCGGCGAGGAGTCCTTCGTCGTCGACCGCACGGGCGACGGCACGGTATGGCTGACGGTGTCGGCATTCAGCCGCGCCGCCAAGTGGTACTCCCGAGCAGGCGGCCCGGCTACACGGGGCTTGCAGCACGCGTATGCGCGGAAGTGCGGGACGGCGCTGCGGAAGCTCTGCGGCGGGGAGGACGCGGGCTGAGCCGAGAAGCCCGGCCCGCGCTCCCGCGGTTCACCGCATGAGCACCCCGGCCCCCTCCACCACCTCCTCCGAAGGCACCGCCACCACCCCCAGCTCCGCGCCCGACGCCAGCAGTCGGTGTGAGGGCAGGATGCGGACCGTGTAGCCGAAGGGGCCCGTGCGGTCCAGCGACAGGGGGCCCTCGTAGACCCACCGGCCCTCCGGGTCCGGGCCGCCGACCGACTTCAGCGGGACCGTCGCCGCGTCGGCGATGCGGTCCTCCTCGTCGACGCGGCCGGAGACCGCCTGGATCTCCACGTCGTCCGGGCCCAGGGCGCCTAGGCCCACGTGGACCCTGAGGCCCAGTGTGGTGCCGAGTTCGGCCGTGGTCGTCGCGGCCGTGGTCTCCACGTGGTCGACCGTCACCCCGTGCCACTCCGACCGCACCCGGGACTTCCACTCCGCGAGCTCGCGCGCCACGTCCGGGGTCATCGTGCGGTGGGCGTGGGCCGCGGGGGCGTAGAGGCGTTCCACGTACTCGCGGACCATGCGGCCGGCCAGGACCTTCGGGCCGAGCAGGGTGAGCGTCTGGCGGACCATCTCGATCCAGCGGTCGGGGAGGCCTCCCTGGCCGTGCTCGTAGAAGCGGGGGGTCACTCGCTGTTCGAGGAGTTCGTAGAGGGCGTCGGCCTCTATGTCGTCACGGCGGTCGGGGTCGGTCCCCACGCCGTCCGCCGTCGGGATCGCCCAGCCGAAGTCGGGCTGGAACCACTCGTCCCACCATCCGTCCAGGACGGAGAGGTTGAGGCAGCCGTTCAGCGCGGCCTTCATCCCGCTCGTGCCGCAAGCCTCCAGCGGCCGCAGCGGGTTGTTGAGCCAGATGTCGCAGCCCGGATACAGCTTCTGCGCCATCGCCATGCCGTAATCGGGCAGGAAGACGATCCGGTGGCGGACCCGTGGGTCGTCCGCGAACCGCACCAGCTCCTGGACCAGGCGTTTCCCGCCGTCGTCCGCCGGGTGCGCCTTGCCCGCCACCACGATCTGGATCGGGCGTTCGGGGTGCAGCAACAGGTCCATCAGCCGGTCGCGGTCCCGCAGCATCAGGGTCAGTCGCTTGTACGAGGGGACGCGGCGCGCGAATCCGATCGTGAGGACGTCGGGGTCCAGCACGCCGTCGATCCAGCCCAGCTCCGCCGTACCGGCGCCGCGTTGCCGCCAGGACGCCCGCAGCCGGTCCCGTACTTCCACCACCAGCTGCTCCCGCAGAGAACGGCGCAGGTCCCAGACGTCCTGGTCGGGGATGTCACCCACGGCGTCCCAGCGGTCCGAGCCGCCGACGGTCAGCGCGTCCTCGGTGCGCTGGGCGCCGATCTGCCGGGCACCGAGCCGGAACACCTCGGGCGCGACCCAGGTCGGGGCATGCACCCCGTTGGTCACGGAGGTGATCGGCACCTCCTCGGGGTCGAATCCCGGCCAGAGTCCGGAGAACATCTCCCGGCTGACCTGCCCGTGCAGCAGCGAGACGCCGTTGGCGCGCTGGGCGAGGCGCAGGCCCATCACGGCCATGTTGAAGAGGTTGGGTTCGCCCCCGGGGTAGGTCTCCATGCCGAGGGCGAGGATCCGGCCCACGTCCATGCGCGGGAGCTCGGCGTCGGCACCGAAGTGCCGGGCGACCAGCTCCCGGTCGAAGCGGTCGATGCCGGCCGGGACGGGGGTGTGCGTGGTGAAGACGGTCCCCGCCCGGACCGCCTCCAGGCCGGCGTCGAAGTCCAGCCCCTGGTCACAGAGCTCGGCGATCCGCTCCAGGCCGAGGAAGCCGGCGTGCCCCTCGTTGGTGTGGAAGACCTCGGGGCCCGCGTGGCCGGTCAGCCGGCAGTACGTCCGTACGGCGCGGACGCCCCCTATGCCCAGCAGCATCTCCTGGAGCAGACGGTGTTCGCTGCCGCCGCCGTAGAGCCGGTCGGTCACCCCGCGTTCGCCGAGGTCGTTCTCCTCGACGTCGGAGTCCAGCATCAGCAGGGGCACCCGGCCGACCTGGGCGAGCCAGATCCGGGCGTGCAGCTGCTTGCCGCCGGGAAGGGCCAGCGACACCTGTGCGGGGGTGCCGTCGGCCTCCCTCAGCAGTGCCACCGGGAGTTCGTTGGGGTCCAGGACCGGGTAGTGCTCCTGCTGCCAGCCGTCCCGGGACAGGGACTGGCGGAAGTAGCCGTGGCGGTACAGCAGACCGACGCCGATCAGCGGTACGCCCAGGTCACTGGCCGCTTTCAGATGGTCGCCCGCCAGGATGCCCAGACCGCCGGAGTACTGCGGCAGGGCGGCCGTGACACCGAACTCGGGCGAGAAGTAGGCGACGGCGGCGGGGAGTTCACCGGTGTGGGTCTGGTACCAGCGCTCCCCGGTGACATAGTCGTGGAGATCGTCGGCGACCGCGGTGAGCCGGCGCAGGAAGCGGCGGTCCTCGGCGAGCTCGGCGAGCCGCGCGGGCCGCACGCTGCCGAGCAGCCGTACGGGATCACCGCCCGACGCGGCCCAGTGCTCCGGATCGACGGACTGGAAGAGGTCGCGGGTCTCCGTATGCCAGGACCAGCGCAGATTGCGCGCCAGGTCACTCAGCGGCCGGAGGGGCTCGGGCAGTACGGGTCGGACGGTGAATCGACGGATAGCCTTCACTTGCCACCTCAGCGCGTTCGCTGGAGGACGCACGGCGGTGTGCGTCGTCGTCTCCGACAACGGTATCGGCGTTGATGTCGCCCGTGGTGGGGGTGCGCCCCTGGACCGGTCCGGAAATCACCGCAACCTCCCCACGTCCCCCATAGCCGATATGGCCGATTCCACCCCCGCAGGCGTCCTTGTGGTACTTCACACCGCACGAGAGGCTTCCCCATGGCGTGCCGGCCCGGCGCCGGGTGCACCCGGCGGACCGCGGCTGCCGTACGCCGAGCTGAGGAGGGGAACTCAAGCCATGGCACGGACGCGAGATCGGCGTCTGCGCTGGGTGGGGGGCCTGACCGCGGTGAGCTGTGCTGCCGCACTTTCGGCCATCACCCTGCCCGCGCACGCCGCACCGATGGGGCGGATACTCGGCGCCGGAGAGCCCGGTTCCGTCAGCGGGAGTTACCTGGTGACACTCAAGGGGGGAACGAAGGCTCCGTCGGCGACCGGAAAAGGCCTCGCCGAGAAGTACGGGGCGAGAATCAGCCATACCTACGGCACGGTACTCAACGGTTACGCGATCCGGGCCGACGAGAGACAGGCCAGGCGGCTCGCGGCGGACTCACGCGTCGCCTCGGTCGTCCAGGACACCAGGGTGACCCTGGAGCGCACCCAGAGGAAACCCCCGTCCTGGGGCCTGGACCGCGTCGACCAGCCGAAGCTGCCGCTGGACAGGTCCTACACCTCGCCGGAGTCCGCGGGCGCCGGGACGACGGTGTACGTGATCGACACCGGCATCCGGATCTCCCACCAGGACTTCGGGGGCCGGGCCGCCTACGGCTGGGACTTCGTCGGGGGCGACAGATCGGCGGGGGACGGCAACGGCCACGGCACCCATGTGGCGGCCACCATCGCCGGTACCGGGTACGGCGTCGCCAAGGGGGCGAAGGTGGTAGCCGTACGCGTTCTCGACAACAAGGGGGCGGGCACGACCGCCCAGGTCATCGCCGGTATCGACTGGGTGACGAAGAACGCGCGGAAGCCGGCGGTCGCCAACCTCAGCCTGGGCGGCCCCCACAACGCCCAGCTGGACGCCGCCGTCCGCACCTCCATCGCGTCCGGGGTGACCTACGCGGTCGCGGCGGGCAACGACGGCCTGCCGGCCGGGCTCTACTCGCCCGCCGACGTACCGCAGGCGATCACGGTCGGCGCGACCGACCCGAAGGACGCCAGGGCGGGCTTCTCGAACTACGGATCCGCCCTCGACCTGTTCGCACCAGGAGTCTCGATCACCTCCGCGGGCATCACGAGCGACACCGCCAGGGCGACCTACTCGGGTACGTCGATGGCGACCCCGCACGCGGCGGGCACGGCCGCGCTGTACCTCGCCGGCCATCCGAAGGCCACTCCGGCGCAGGTCGGCAAAGCACTGGTGAAACTGGCGGCCTCCGGGAAGGTGTCCGGTCGGGGGGCGGGTTCACCGGACAAACTTCTCCAGGTGCCCGGTTCCCAGGGGTAAGCGTCCGCAAGGCGGCCCCGTTCGGCTGGAACGGGGCCTGTTTTGTGTAAAGACATACGCGTGAGTAGTTAACAAAGTGCTGGATTGCCTACCCGAATAGGGTGGGAAGGCTCCTGCGGTACACGGCTCAGGTAGGTTCACCGGTACGCCACGCAGGACCCCCTCCCCACATCCATCCGCCCACCCAAAGTTGACGCGGACAGGAGCGGTCATGCCCGCCACGCACCATTCGTCAGCACCCCCGACGTCCAGCACCGACGCGTCCACCACGCGTCCCGTCGACCCCGGACCACCGCGCCAGGAGCGACCCTCCACCCCAGCGGTACCGGCTCCGGCCCTCGGGCGCATACCCGTCCTCGACGTCCGTCCGGTCGTCCAGCGCGGACGCCGGCCCGCCAAGGCGGTCACCGGCGAGACGTTCGAGATCTCGGCCACCGTGTTCCGTGAGGGCCATGACGCGGTCGCCGCGAATGTCGTACTGAAGGATCCGGAAGGCCGCGCCGGACCGTGGACCCCCCTGCACGAACTGACCCCTGGCACCGACCGCTGGGGCGCCACCGTCACCGCCGGCAGCCCTGGCCTGTGGACCTTCACCGTCGAGGCCTGGGGCGACCCCGTCACCACCTGGCGGCACCACGCCCAGATCAAGATCCCGGCGGGCATGGACACCGAACTGGTCCTGGAGGAGGGCGCCCGGCTCTACGAGCGGGCCGCCGCCGGCGTGCCCGACGACGGCCGGAACGGCGTGATCCTCGCGGCCATCCGCGCCCTCCGCGACGACACCCGGCCCGCCGCCGCCCGGCTCGCGGCCGCG
>NZ_KQ948664.1:54522-421459 GCF_001514145.1 Streptomyces canus | reverse complement strand
ATCGGCCGAGAGCTGGCTGCTGGCCGGCGCCCCGCACCACACCGTGCTCAGCTCGGCCGTCGACGTCGAGACGCTGACCGACTACGCGGCCATGACCGGCGTCGAACTGCTCACCATCGACGAGCACACCAGCACCGACCAGTTCGCCAAGGAAATCCGCTGGAACGCCGCCTACCACCGCCTCGCCCAGGCCCTGTGACCTCTCACCGGCACGAAGGAGAACACCGATGACCACCACTGTCCCGGAGAGCCTGCGCCGGGAGGTACTCGAGGCGAACCTCGCCATCCCCCAGGTAGGCCTGGCAACCCTGACCTGGGGGAACGTGAGCGGAGTCGACCGCGAGGCAGGGCTGTTCGTCATCAAGCCGTCGGGGGTTCCCTACGAGGCACTGACGATCGACGATCTGGTGACGGTCCGTCTGTCCGACGGCGCCGTGGTGGACGGCGATCTGCGCCCCTCCACCGACACCGAGACCCACCGCTGCCTCTACCGCGCCTTCCCCTCCATCGGCGGCGTCACCCACACCCACTCCACCCACGCCGTCGCCTTCGCCCAGGCCCGCCGGGACATCCCGGTCCTCGGCACCACCCACGCCGACACCTTCAACGGACCCATCCCCGTCACGCGCGATCTCACCCCCGAACAGTGCGCGAAGGACTACGAGTACAACACCGGCGTCGTCATCGTGGATCTACTGGGGGAGGAGGACCAGAGGGCGGTCGAGGTCCCGGCGGCCCTCGTGGCGAACCACGGCCCCTTCACCTGGGGCACCACCGCCCGCAAGTCCCTGGAACACGCGATCATCTGCGAAGCCGTCGCCGACATCGCCCTCCACACCCTGTCCCTGTCCCCGACAGCACCGCCTCCCGCCCACCTGCTCGACCGCCACTACACCCGCAAACACGGGCCCGGCGCCTACTACGGCAATCCGGAGGCGGCGCTGCCGAAACGGTGACCGGGCCATCTGCCGAGTCGGCGAACCGGGCGGGTTGAGCGGGTGAAGCTTGGGCCCGCATTCGCGCCACGGGGCATGGATAAGGCTCCCCGCCGTATCCGGACGAGTCGGCGGACACGACGCGCTGGAGGCGAGTGATGAACGAGAAACAGGTCCAGACCAGCCACACCACCCACCGGGTCCCGGTCCTCATCGTCGGCGGTTCCCTCGTCGGCCTGTCGACCTCGCTGTTCCTAGGCCGGTTGGGCGTACGGCACACGCTGGTGGAGCGGCACGCCGGCACCTCCATCCACCCCCGCGGACGGGGCAACAACGTCCGCACGATGGAGCTGTTCCGGACGGCCGGCGTGGAAGCGGGAATCCGGGACGCCGCCGCCACGCTGGCCGGTAACCACGGGATCCTGCAGACACCCACCCTGGTCGGCGACGCGGGCGAGTGGCTCTTCCGGGAGATCGACCCGGGCGGCGGACTGGCCCGCTTCAGCCCCAGCTCATGGTGCCTGTGCAGCCAGAACGACCTGGAGCCGGTACTACTCGAACACGCCGAGCGGCTCGGTGGCGATCTGCGGTACGCCACCGAACTGCTGTCGTTCGAGAGCGGGCCCTCCGGCGTCACCGCGGTGGTCAAGAGCCGGGAGACCGGCGAGCACACCACCTTCCTCGCGGACTACCTCGTCGCCGCCGACGGCCCCCGCAGCCCCGTCCGCGAGCAGCTCGGCATCGGCCAGAGCGGTCCCGGCGACCTGTTCAGCAACGTCAGCATCACCTTCCGCTCGCGTCGGCTCGCCGGGGTCGTGGGCGAACGCCGTTTCATCGTCTGCTACCTGACCGACCCGGCGGCCGACGGTGCGCTGCTGCCCGTGGACAACCAGGAGAACTGGGTCTTCCACGCTCCCTGGCACCCCGAACGCGGCGAAACGCTCGAGGAGTTCACCGACGAGCGGTGTGTCGAGCACATCCGTCGCGCGGTCGGCGTCGACGACCTCGACGTGGAGATCACCGGCCGGGCCCCCTGGCACGCCGCCCAGCGGGTCGCCCGGAGCTACCGCGCGGGACGCGTCTTCCTGGCCGGCGACTCGGCCCACGAGATGTCCCCCACCGGGGCGTTCGGCTCCAACACCGGTATCCAGGACGCGCACAACCTCGCCTGGAAGCTCGCCGCGGTGGTCGGCGGCTGGGCCGGGGAGTCGCTGCTGGACACGTACGACGCCGAACGCCGCCCGGTCGCGGAGGCGACCAGCGCCCGCGCCGCCGCACGGTCGGTCGAGCACAGCCATCCCGGGTTCGCCCCGTCGCCCGGCGCGGGCGGCGGCACCGGCCCGCAGCGCGGCATCCTCAACGTGGCCCTCGGCTACCGCTATCCGCAGGGCGCCGTCGTGGGCGCCGACCCGGCGACCCCGGTCGTCCCGGAGCGCCTCGACCTGTCCGGCGAACCCGGCAGCAGGGCGCCCCACATGGCGGTACGGCACCGGGGTGAACGGATCTCCACCCTGGACCTCTACGAGACGTCGTTCGTCCTGCTCAGTGCTGCCGATGACCCAAGTGGCTGGCACGAGGCCGCAGTCCGCCTCGCCGAAAGGACATCCGTCCCGCTGACCTCGTACCGGGTGGGCGACGGCCCGGGTGCCGAGCTGACGCCCGAGGGCGACGCGGACTGGTCGGCCGTCCACGGCACGACGCCCGAAGGCGCCGTACTCGTCAGGCCCGACGGGTTCGTGGCCTGGCGGTCTCCCGGGCCGGTCCCGGACGCCGGGTCGGCGCTGCGCCAGGTACTGACCACGCTGCTGGGGGCGGTCTGACTCCCGCTCGATCCGGGCGCGTTCACCCGGGTGACCGCCCCGAGTGGTGGCGGGCGCGAGGCTGACTGACGGTGGATCACGTCGGGGCAGGGCTCCATTCAGCTGACGAAGCACCAGCTGCCCGGCCCCCGACGGAAGGAACGACACATGCGCTCTGCTCGCATCCTCCTGACCACCGCGGCGGCCTCGGCCGTCCTCGCTCTCGGCGCCACCGGTGCCTACGCGGCCGGGGACGACTGGGACTCGTCGGACTCCTCCTACAGCAAGGAGAGCAAGGACCCCAAGTACGACCCGGAGACCTACAAGGACAAGGAGCACGGCCAGGACTCCGGCGGCAAGCACGACGGCGGCGGCTGGAGCGGCAGCCACGAGAAGCCCAGCGGCGGCATGCACACCGGGGGCGGCGGGCTGGCCTCCCCGGCGATGACCGCGGGCGGGCTCGCCGTGCTGGCGGTCGCCGGAACCGGCCTGTACGCGACGCGACGTAAGAAGGTCGCCGGAAGCATGGCCTGAGCCATGCCGGACGCCATAGCCGCTGTGGCCGCCACGCGCGTGCCGCGTGGCGGCCCGGCCGGCCCTCCCCGTGCCCCGTACGTCCGATCTGCTGCCGTCCCCTGGTGAGGTGGTGTCCGATGGCAGTCCCTCCCCCCACCCCCGCAGACAATCCCGGCCCCGAGGAGCCCGCCCCGACCGGGCAGGGATCCCACACCAAGGTGATGCTGAGCGCCGTGGCGATCCTGGTGGTCGCCCTGGGGCTGTTCGGCGGTCACGACGAGTCGCCGTCCGAGGCCCCGGTGCCGCCACGGGCCGCACCCGTCTCCGCGTCGGCTCCGCCGCCCCGGCAGGCGGCCGGGCAGCCGGCCGGCAGGCATCTGCCGCGATCGAGGCCGGTACGTCTGCTCATTCCGAAGATCTCGGTCGACGCCCCCTTCACGGACCTCGCCATCGGTCCCTCGGGCCGTCTCGAGCCGCCTCCCGCCCACGACGTCAACCTCGTCGGCTGGCACGCCAAGGGCGCCTCGCCCGGGGAGACGGGCACGGCGATCATCGCCGGGCATGTGGACACGGCGACGTCGGCGGCCGTCTTCGTGGAACTCGGAGAACTCGAGAAAGGCGACGTCTTCCACGTCGACCGGGCCGACGGGCGCAGAGCGTCCTTCCTGGTCGACAGCGTGGAGACGTTCGACAAGGGCCACTTCCCCAGTAGGCGCGTCTACGAGGACACGGCCACGGCCCAGGTCCGGCTCATCACCTGTGCGGGTGATTACGACCGTTCGGCCCGGGACTACACGGACAACCTCGTGGTCTTCGCCCACCTCCTCTGAACCCGCCCCGCCCGGCCGCCGGGCCGGCCGGTCACCCCCACGGTGCATACGAGTCGCGCGCTCGCGGGGGCGGCCTGACGATCGAGGAACGCCGACGTCATCCCCCGTGACCGACGTTCGTCCACCCCTGCCCCCGAAGGAGATGTACACAGGATGACCACCACGTCCGACCGTGTTTCGAAAACGCCTGAGCAACAGGCATCGCAGCGGGTCTCCCAGTCCGTGTTCGACGGCTCCAGGCTCCGTGTCGTCCTGTTGGTGGACGTCTACGACGGGGCCCAGCAGCAGTTCCTCGAGGCGTACGAGAGTCTGTGCAGCCAGGTCGCCTCCGTTCCCGGACATGTCAGCGACCAGCTGTGCCAGTCCATCGAGAACCCCTCCCAGTGGCTCATCACCAGTGAGTGGGAGAGCGCACCGCCCTTCCTCACCTGGGTGAACAGTGAGGAACACGTGCGGATGGTGGAGCCGCTGCACAGTTGCGTCCGGGACACCAGGTCGCTGCGCTTCCACATCGTCCGCGAGACCGGCGGCCCGGCGGTGCCGACCGGGCCCGGCAAGCGCCGGCTCCAGGCGTCCCCCAGGATCGGTGACGGGCTGATCCGACACGCCCTCACCTTCACGGTCAAGCCGGGCAGTGAGGACACCGTCGCCAAGATCCTCGCCGGCTACACCTCACCGGAACCGCGGGTCGACGACACCACCCGGCTGTGCCGCACCTCGCTCTTCATGCACGGCAACCGGGTGGTCCGGGCCATCGAGGTGCGGGGCGACCTGCTCGCCGCACTGCGCCACGTCGCCCGGCAGCCCGAGGTGCGGGCCGTCGAGGAGGCCATCAACCCCTATCTGGAGCAGGACCGGGACCTGGACGACCCCGAGTCCGCCCGGCTCTTCTTCACCCGCGCGGCGCTGCCCGCCGTACACCATGTGACCGCCGGGCAGGAGAGCCCGGAGGCGGTGCGGCACGCGCTGTACTACCCGGCCCGTGAGGGGCGCGGTATGCAGCTGGCCGAGCTGCTCGCCCGGCAGGACGAGGCGGCGGCGGACGATCCGCGGGGACCGGTGCTGCGCAGCACGATCTTCCAGCGCGACGACGTCGTGATGCGGCTGGTCGACGTGCGGGGCGCCCTCGACAGCGACCCCGGTCCGGTGCTCGGTCTCACGGACCACGGCCGGGCGGACGAGCTGACGGCGCTGCTCGACGGCGAACCCCTCGGACTGGACGGCCGGGCGCTGAAGGACAGCACCCCCGCTCATCTCCTCGCGGTCTCCCGCATGGATCTCGTCACCGACCGCCGCGCGCCCGGCGCCTGATTCGCCGGCCACCGGGCCGTGACCGGCCCCGCCCTCATGTCGAAGCAGCACATGTTCGGAGGAACGTCGTGATCAAACGTCATCCCGGAGTGGTGGATCTCAGCGAGGTCGAGCCCAACACCCGGCGCGGAGGCGATCTGCGCGCCATGCTCACCCCCACCACGGTCGGCTCCACCAGCGGTTTCATGGGCGTGGCCATCGTGCAGCCCGGCGACCGCATCGCCGAGCACTACCACCCGTACTCCGAGGAGTTCATCTACGTCGTCTGCGGACAGCTCGAAGTGGACCTGGACGGCGAGCCGCACCCGCTCCAACCCGAGCAGGGGCTCCTGATCCCGTCCCACATGCGGCACCGCTTCCGCAACGTCGGCAAGGTGGAGGCCCGCATGGTCTTCCACCTCGGCCCGCTGGCGCCGAGCCCGCCGCTCGGGCACGTCGACACCGAGGACGCCGACGGTGTGCCGATCCCGGCGGAGGCGGCCCACGCGGGTGCGGGCGGGCCCGCCGAACGATCCCGGATGCGCTCATGAGGAGGCGCGTGGCGGTCACCGGCATAGGAATCGTCGCCCCGGGCGGCATCGGTGTCCCGGCGTTCTGGGATCTGCTGACCAGCGGTCGTACGGCGACCCGCGGCATCACGTTCTTCGATCCGTCCGGGCTGCGTTCGCAGATCGCCGCCGAGTGCGACTTCGACCCGGCGGCCCACGGCCTGGACGCGGAGGAGATCGCCCGGAGCGACCGCTACCTCCAGTTCGCCCTGGTCGCCGGGGACGAGGCGATACGGGACTCCGGTCTCGACCTCGCCGGGGAGAATCCGTGGCGGGTGGGGGTCTCCCTGGGCACCGCGGTCGGCGGGACCACCCGGCTGGAACACGACTACGTCCTGGTCAGCGACCGCGGGCAGCACTGGGACGTGGACCACCGCAAGGCCGAACCGCACCTGCACCGGGCGTTCACGCCCAGCACCCTCGCCTCGGCGGTGGCGGAGCGGTTCGAGGCACGCGGGCCGGTGCAGACCGTCTCCACGGGCTGCACCTCGGGGCTCGACGCGGTCGGGTACGCCTTCCACACGATCGAGGAGGGCAGGGCCGACGTGTGCATCGCCGGCGCCTCGGACTCGCCGATCTCACCGATCACCATGGCCTGCTTCGACGCGATCAAGGCCACCTCCCCGAGCAACGACGACCCCGCCCACGCCTCACGGCCCTTCGACGCCCGCCGCAACGGGTTCGTCATGGGCGAGGGCGGCGCGGTGCTCGTCCTGGAGGAGCTGGAACACGCACGGGCCCGCGACGCGCACGTGTACTGCGAGATAGGCGGCTACGCCACCTTCGGCAACGCCTACCACATGACCGGTCTGACCCGTGAGGGCCTGGAGATGGCCCGTGCCATCGAGGACGCGCTCGGCCAGGCCCGGCTCGACGCCACGGCGATCGACTACGTCAACGCGCACGGGTCGGGCACCCAGCAGAACGACCGGCACGAGACGGCCGCGGTCAAGCGGGCGCTGGGCGCGCACGCCTATGACACGCCCATGAGCTCCATCAAATCCATGGTGGGCCATTCCCTCGGCGCGATCGGGGCGATCGAGGTCGTCGCCTGCGCGCTGGCCCTGGCCCGCCAGGTCGTCCCGCCCACCGCGAACTACGAGACCCCGGACCCCGAGTGCGACCTGGACTACGTCCCGCGCGTCGCTCGCGAGCGCAGACTGCGCAGCGTGCTGTCCGTGGGCAGTGGGTTCGGCGGCTTCCAGTCCGCGGTGATCATGACTCTGCCGAGGGAGAGGACCGAATGAGCGCACCGCATCCCCGGCGCGCGGCCGTCACCGGAATCGGCGTGGTCGCGCCCAACGGAAACAGCACCGAGGCCTTCTGGAAGGCCACCAGCGAGGGTGTCGTCGTCCTGGACCGGATCACCCGTGAGGGGTGCGAGCACCTGCCGCTGCGGGTGGCCGGTCAGATCCGGGACTTCGACCCGCCGGCGGCGATCGAGGAGCGTTACCTCGTCCAGACCGACCGGTTCACGCACTTCGCGATGGCCGCGGCCGACCTGGCACTGGAGGACGCCGGGCTCAGCCGGTCCGACACCGACGCCGATCCGTTCTCCGTGGGCGTGGTCACCGCCGCCGGGTCCGGAGGCGGCGAGTTCGGGCAGCGCGAGCTGCAGCAACTGTGGGGCAAGGGAAGCCGCTTCGTCGGGCCGTACCAGTCCATCGCCTGGTTCTACGCCGCGAGCACCGGCCAGATCTCCATCCGGCGCGGTCTCAAGGGCCCCTGCGGGGTGGTCGCCTCCGACGAGGCCGGCGGCCTGGACGCCCTGGCGCACGCGGCGCGGGCCGTGCGGCGCGGCACCGACGTGATGGTGGCCGGCGCGACCGAGGCGCCGCTGGCCCCCTACTCGATGGTCTGCCAGCTCGGCTACGAGGAGCTGAGCACGGTCGCCGAACCGGACCGCGCCTACCGCCCGTTCACCACCGCGGCCTGCGGATTCGTGCCCGCCGAGGGCGGTGCCATGGTCGTCGTGGAGGCCGAGACCTCGGCCCGGGAACGGGGTGTGCCGGTGCGGGCCACCCTGGCGGGACACGCGGCGACGTTCACCGGCGCCTCCCGCTGGGAGCAGTCCCGGGAGGGACTGGCCCAGGCGATCCGGGTCGCCCTGGACGAGGCCGGGTGCGCACCCGAGGAGATCGACGTGGTCTTCGCCGACGCCCTCGGCGTCCCGGAGGCCGACCGTGCCGAGGCGCTGGCGATCGCGGACGCGCTGGGACCGCACGGCACCCGCGTCCCCGTCACGGCGCCGAAGACCGCCGTCGGCCGGGCCTGCGGCGCGGCGCCCCTGTTGGACGTCGCCGCCGCGGTGCTCGCGATGGAGCACGGAGTGATCCCACCCACCCCCAACGTCTTCGACATCTGCCACGACCTCGACCTCGTCACCGCCCGCGCGCGGGCGACCGAGATGCGCACGGCGCTGGTCCTCAGCCGAGGACTCATGGGGTCGAACGCGGCGCTGGTGCTACGGCGCGGTGCCGCGGACGCCTCGTAGCGAGGCGTCGCACACCCATCACCCAGCAAGGAGAGGAACCGCATGAGTGACCGAATCACCGTGGAAGAGCTGGCCGAGCTCATGAAGAAGGCCGCCGGGATCACCGTCGCCCCGGAGGAGCTCCGGCAGCAGCAGGAGTCCGGCTTCGACGCCTTCGGCCTCGACTCGCTCGGTCTGCTCGGCATCGTGGGCGAGCTGGAGAACCGGTACGGCACACCGATGCCCCCCGACGCGGAGAAGAGCAAGAGCCCCCGGCAGTTCCTCGCACTCGTCAACAGCGCGCTTCTGGCAGGAGCCTGAGATGCCCGGACACACGCAGAACGACGTCGTCATCGCGGCCCCGTTGGACCTGGTCTGGGACATGACCAACGACGTCGAGAGCTGGCCGCAGCTGTTCAGCGAGTACGCCTCCGCCGAGATCATCTCCCGGGAGGGCAACCGGACCACCTTCCGGCTGACCATGCACCCCGACCAGGACGGCAAGGTGTGGAGCTGGGTCTCGGAGCGGGAGCCGGACCGCGACACGCTCACCGTGCGGGCCCGCCGTGTCGAGACGGGGCCCTTCGCCTACATGAACATCGTGTGGCAGTACGAGAAGGTGCCCGAGGGCACCCGGATGGTGTGGACGCAGGACTTCGCGATGCGGCCGGACGCACCGGTCGACGACGCCTGGATGACGGACAACATCAACCGGAACTCCAAGGTCCAGATGGCGCTGATCCGGGACCGCATCGAGCAGGCCGCCGGTGAGCGCCGGCCCGTGTCGATGATGTCCGACTGAGCGGGACGGAGGACATGACGATGCATCAGTCCCTGATCGTCGCCCGGATGGCCCCGGAGTCGGCCCTGGACATCGCCAAGGTGTTCGAGGAGTCGGACCGGGGAGAACTGCCGCACCTCGTCGGGGTGGCCCGGCGCAGTCTCTTCCAGTTCGACGACGTGTACCTGCACCTCATCGAGTCCGAGCGGGACCCCGGGCCGGCCATCGCGAAGGCGGCCGGACACCCCGAGTTCCGGGACATCAGCGAACGGCTGTCGGCGTACGTCACCGCGTACGACCCGGCGACCTGGCGTTCGCCGAAGGACGCGATGGCCCGGTGCTTCTACCGCTGGGAGCGGGACGCCGGCTCCTGAACCGCCACGGACGCCGCTCGCCGGGCACGCACTGTTCGCGTGCCCGGCGAGCGGCGGTCCGCCGGGTCCGTCCGAGGACGGGGTCAGGCGGGGATCGTGCAGTCGAACGCGTGCAGATAGGGGTTGACCGGGCGGACGTCGTCGATGACCAGGCCCGCCTTCGTCAGCCTGCCGGTCAGGCTCTCGGTGGTGTGCTTGGCCCCTCCGACGTTCAGGAGCAGCAGCAGGTCCATGGCGGTGCTGAACCGCATCGACGGCGAGTCGTCGACGAGGTTCTCGATGACCACGACCCGCGCTCCCGGCCCGCCCGCCGCGATGACGTTGCCCAGGACGCGGGTCGTGCTGTCGTCGTCCCACTCCAGGATGTTCTTGATGATGTACACGTCGGCCCGGACCGGGACGGCCTCGCGGCAGTCACCGGGCACCAGGCGCGTCCGGTCCGCGAGCGCCCCTCCCGCGCGCAGCCGTGGATCGACGTTCTCGACCACGCGCGGCAGGTCGAGCAGGGTGCCGTGCAGCGCCGGATACTTCTCCAGCAGGCTCGCCACCACATGCCCCTGGCCACCCCCGATGTCGGCGACCGACGTGCTCCCCGACAGGTCGAGGAACTGTGCCACGTCCCGCGCGGACTGCACGCTGGAGGTCGTCATGGCGCGGTTGAAGACGTCGGCCGATTCCGGGGCGTCCTCGTTGAGGTACTGGAAGAACTCCTTGCCGTACAGGTCCTCCACGACGTTACGGCCGGTGCGCACCGCCTCGTCCAGCATCGGCCACGCGTCCCAGGTCCACGGCTCGGTGCACCACAGGGCGATGGCGCGCAGGCTGTTCGGATCGTCCTCGCGCAGCAGCCGGGACATGTCGGTGTGCGCGAACGTTCCGTCCGGCCGCTCGGCGAAGACGCCGTAGCAGGACAGGGCACGCAACAGCCGTCGCAGCGTCTTGGGTTCGGTCTTCACCGCGGCCGCGAGGTCCTCCACGGCCAGGGGGCTGTCGTCGAGGGCGTCGGCGACCCCCAGCCGGGCGGCCGCGCGGACGGCGGCCGCACATGCCGCCCCGAACACGAGCTCCCTGAGCCGCATGGACGGCGGTGGGGCGGTCTGTGCGGTTGTCATGTGCCCTCTTTCTTCTGCGAGTTCATGAGTGGCCACGGCCGGTCAGCACAGTCCCGCGGGCTTGGACGCCCCGCAGGTGTTGCCTTCGAAGGTGTTGCCCTTGCCGGTGGTGTCCGTGTTGACGAGGTCCGCCGGGGCGTTGCCCTCGAGCACGTTGTCGGCGATCCGGTTCCGCTCGCTGGTGGTGCCCACGAAGCTCTTGAACAGGACGATGCCGCCCGACAGCGGGGACGTACCGACGTTGCCGGTGATGCGGTTGCCCGTCACCAGGGTGTCCTCGGCACCGGTCAGCACGATGCCGGAGCCCTGCAGCGCGTCCAGCCGTGCCGTCTTCGGGCAGGACTTGTTGTTTCTCACGATGGTGTTGTCGCGCACGGTCAGCGCGCCGGCCTTCGGCTTGTTCTCGTCGCCCACGACGAAGACGCCCGCGCAGTTGCCGGTGAGGTGGTTGTCCGCGACGGTGAGGTTCCTCAGTCGCCGGACGGTGATGCCGATCCGGTTGCCCTCCAGGCGGTTGTGTTCGACCACGGTTCCCAGGGTGTCCGCGGCGCCCGCCTCCTCCTTGATCGTGTTCGCGAGGAACAGGCCGGCGTCACCGTTGTCCCGGGCGGTGTTCTTCCGGAACACCCCGTGGGTCGAACGCTCCTGGGCGATCCCCCACACCCCGTTCTTCACGGCGGTCACGTTCCGCACGGTCAGCCCGTCGGTCCCCATGGCGAACACGCCGCTCCCGGTGAAGCCGGTCACCGTGAGGGAGGCGACGGTGACGCCCTCGACGTCGTGGGCCTTCGTCCCGATCACGCAGATGCCGTTGCCGGCCTCGGCACACTTGCCGGCCTGCTTCGTGTCCGGCTCGATGACGGTGCTGCGGCCCATGCCGGTCAGGGTGATCCCGGGGGTGCTCACCGTGACGCTCTCGCGATAGCTGCCGGGGGCCAGGAGAACGGTGTCTCCCGGCTCGGCGGCGTCCACCGCCCGCTGGATCGACTGTCCGGGAAAGACCACGTGGGTCATCTGGTCGGCGGCGACGGGCGGGGCGGCCCCGAACACGGCCCCGATGATCGCCGCGGCGCATGCCAAGCGGGAGATATGAAATCTCATCATATCCGGCACGTTATGACCCGAAAGGTCGCGAAAGGCCTGGATGAGCCATCCGACGGCGTGTCACGGCCGGCTCGTGAGCCCGGCCTCCGCGGTGGACTTCAGGTCGCGCAGCCACGCCTCGAGACCCGCGCCGAGGGCCGCGGTCGCGGTGGGGACATCCGCTTCGACCTGAGCGCCGGTCCAGGTCTCCTCGGTGTGGACGCGCACGCCACCCCTGACCTTCCTGAAGGTCCACAGGTGCACCCCCTCGTCGATGCGCAGCCCCTCCCCGATCGCGGGTCCGCTCCACAGGATGCAGTCGTGGCGCTGGAGTTCCCGGACCGTGGAGGTGATGCCGAGTGTGGTGGCGGGGGTCGTGGGGGTGGCGGGCGCGGGGGTCGTCCACCGGAACCGCGACCCCTTCTCCAGGCGGCCGGGGTCGAGACGCTCGGACGTGATGACCGGGGGCTGCCAGGACGGCCAGCGTTCGACGTCCGTCTGGAGTTTCCATACGGTGCTCAGCGGCGCCTTGATCACGACGTCGGACCGGTAGCGGACGGTGGCGCCGGCGTCGACACCGCGTCCGCCGCACCGCGGAGGTCCGCCGTGGTGGGCCGCCTGCGCGACCGGGACGGTGCCCGCGAGAACGGCGAGAACGGCGAGGACGGCGAGCGAGACCGCGAGTGTGCGGGGCCCTGTGGACATGGTGTTCCTCTCGTGGCGATGGTCGGTTCGGGTAGGTGCCTGCTCGCTACGGGTTGAGGACGACCTTTCCGGCGACGGTGCCGGACTCGGCCAGCCGCAGGGCGTCGGCGGCCTCGGCGAGCGGCAGTCGGGCCGCGATCTGCGCGGTGACCTCGCCGCGCTGGAGGGCGGCGAAGACCTGGGTGAGGTCGGCGCGGAGCCGGGACCGGAACCGGTTCCTGGCCAGGGCCCGGCCGGCCCACACGTTGAAGAAGTAGGCGCGGCGGCGGTTGGGCAGCGCGTTCCACAGCCACACCCGGCCGAGGAGCTTCAGCACGGGCCACTGCTTGGAGCCCTCGGCGTCACGGGTGGCGGCGCTGCCGTACGAGACGAGCGTGCCGCCGGGGGCGAGGAGCCGCCAGGAGTCCACGATGCCGCGACCGCCGACGTGGTCGAAGACGGCGTGTACGCCGTCGCGGGGGGCGAGTTCGCGGATCCGTGCGGCGAGGTCGTGGGCGCGGTAGTCGACCGGGACGACTCCCTGCTCCCGCAGGGCCTCGTGGTGGCGCGGGGACGCCGTACCGATCACGTGGGCGCCCGCGGCCCGGGCGAGCTGGACCAGGACCGATCCGACGCCGCCGTTGGCGCCGTACACGACGACGGTCTGCCCGGCGCGGACGCGGGCCTTGCGGTGCAGCATCTGCCAGGCGGTGATGCCGTTGACGACGAGGGTCTCCGCCTCCGCCGCGCCGATCCCCTCGGGCACCGGCACCACGTCCGCCGCGTCGACGAGCACATGGCTGGCCCAGCCGCCGACCTTCACCAGAGCGGCGACCCGGGTGCCGGCCAGGTCCGGCTCCACGCCCTCGCCGGTCGTCAGGACCGTGCCGACGAGGTCGTAGCCGGGCACGAACGGGAACGGCGGCTGGTCGTAGTAGCGGCCGCGCCGCATCTGCTGCTCGGCGAAGGAGACGCCGGTCGCCTCCATCCGGATCACGACCTGGCCCGGGCCCGCGGCGGGGACGGCTCCGTGCCGGATCTGCAGCCCTTCGGGCTCGACCTTGCCCGGCAGGACGACCTCGACGAGTTCTTCGGTGTTCATGTTCATGACGACCTCCACAGAGACACTGGGTTACTCGGCTTCGCGTTCGTTAGAAGTTATAACTGCACGAGCTCGGAAGTGTCAATAACTTCAGTGATACCCTCTAACCATGGCGAATCCGGAAGCGAAGACCCCGCGCGAGCGCTACCGCGCCCAGGTGCGTACGGAGATCAAGGACCGCGCGTGGGAGCAGATCGCCACGGCGGGCGCGTCCGCTCTCTCCCTCAACGCGATCGCCAAACAGCTGGGCATGAGCGGACCCGCGCTGTACCGGTACTACGCCGGCCGGGACGAGCTGATCACCGAGCTCGTCAGGGACGCGTACCGAAGCCTCGCCGACGCCTTCCGCGCGGCCTCCCCGTCCGGCGCCGACGTGACCACGCTGGCGCACGCCCTGCGGGCATGGGCCCTGGAGGATCCCCAGCGCTACTTCCTCATCTACGGCACGCCCGTCCCCGGCTATCACGCGCCCGACGACATCACCGCGATCGCGTCCGAGATCATGGCGACGATCCTGGACGCCTGCGCCGGGCTGCCGTCGAACGGCCCGGAGACACCACTCGACGCCCACCTCGAGGACCACCGGGACTGGGCGGACGGCCACCCCGCCCCGGCTGCCGGCCTCCACCGGGCCCTGAGCTTCTGGACCCGACTGCACGGCACCCTGTCCCTGGAACTGGCCGGCCACTTCAACGGGATGGGGTTCGACCCCGCACTGCTCTACGCCGCCGAACTGGACGCCCTGACCGGCTTCGGCAAGATGTGACTTTCATCGTGCCGGCGTACCGGCCGCTGACGCCGGTGACGGCGGGGCATCACCCGTCGCCGGAGGTCACAGGGCTGTGGACACCAGCGCACGGCAGGAACGCTTGTGCACGCAGGGCAATATCTGTGCCCGTGGTGTGAGAAATAGACCCGGGGCCCGGCGAGTATTCCCGGGGACCCGGGTCGGATGCAAAATGGGCGAACCCACAGGTCGGACCCCCCGTGCTACTGTCGATCTCAGTTGCAGGTGTGGTTGCCAGAAGGTTTTTTCCGACGGGTTAATCAGCACGGCGACACGGAGATTCACACAGGGTGAATTTCCGAAACCGCCTCCGAAGGAGAAATAACATGGCTACTGGCACCGTGAAGTGGTTCAACTCGGAAAAGGGCTTCGGCTTCATCGAGCAGGACGGCGGCGGCCCCGACGTCTTCGCCCACTACTCGAACATCGCCGCCCAGGGCTTCCGCGAGCTGCAGGAAGGTCAGAAGGTGTCCTTCGACATCGCTCAGGGCCAGAAGGGCCCGACGGCCGAGAACATCGTTCCCGCCTGACACCGGCACCGCCGCGCATACTTCGCAGCTGGGGCCCGCACCGTGCGGTGCGGGCCCCAGCTCGCGGCATTTCAGGGCGCATCACACATCGCCTTCGGCTCGTTCTCGCGATTCTCTGCGCTGCTCATCAGCTGCGGGAATTCCTTGATACGCGCCGTATCAAGGAAGGTTTCGCATGAATCGCACACGTACTAATCCCACCCGTGGCCGCTCCGCCGGTCCGCGCCGTTCCAAGCCCCACGGCAATCGACAGAGCGTGTCGGGCGAGTTCGCGCCGCCCAGGACGATCACGCCCGCTCTGCCCGCTGTCGAGGCGTTCGCCGATCTCGACATGCCCGCACGGCTGTTGGCCACACTGGCCCAGGAAGGCGTGACCGTACCGTTCCCGATCCAGGCGGCGACCCTGCCGAACTCCCTGGCCGGCCGTGACGTCCTCGGCCGCGGGCGCACCGGCTCGGGCAAGACCCTCGCCTTCGGCCTCGCCGCACTGGCCCGTACGGCGGGACGCCGTGCCGAGCCGCGGCAGCCGCTCGCCCTCGTCCTCGTCCCCACCCGCGAGCTCGCCCAGCAGGTCACCGACGCGCTCACGCCCTACGCCCGCTCCGTGAGCCTGCGGCTGGCCACCGTCGTCGGCGGGATGTCCATCGGCAGGCAGGCCGGCGCGCTGCGCGCCGGGGCCGAGATGGTCGTCGCCACCCCGGGACGCCTCAAGGACCTCATCGACCGCGGCGACTGCCGACTCGACGAGGTGGCCATCACGGTCCTCGACGAGGCCGACCAGATGGCCGACATGGGCTTCATGCCCCAGGTCACCGCCCTGCTCGACCAGGTACGCCCGGGTGGGCAGCGCATGCTCTTCTCGGCCACCCTCGACCGCAACGTCGACCGGCTGGTGCGCAGCTACCTGCACGACCCCGTCGTCCACTCGGTCGACCCCTCCGCCGGCGCGGTCACCACGATGGAGCACCACGTCCTGCATGTGCACGACGCGGACAAGCACCGGACGACCACCGAGATCGCGGCACGGGACGGCCGCGTGATCATGTTCCTCGACACCAAGCACGCGGTGGACCGGCTGACCAAGCACCTGCTCAGCAGCGGCGTCCGCGCCGCGGCCCTGCACGGCGGCAAGTCGCAGCCGCAGCGCACCCGCACGCTGACGCAGTTCAAGACCGGGCACGTCAACGTGCTGGTGGCGACCAACGTCGCGGCGCGCGGCATCCACGTCGACAACCTCGACCTCGTCGTCAACGTCGACCCGCCGACCGACCACAAGGACTACCTGCACCGCGGCGGCCGTACGGCCCGGGCCGGCGAGTCCGGCAGCGTCGTCACCCTGGTCACCCCGAACCAGCGCCGCGACATGACCCGCCTCATGGCTTCGGCGGGCATCACGCCCCAGATCGCCCAGGTGCGTTCGGGCGAGGCGGAGCTGAGCCGCATCACCGGGGCCCAGGCCCCGTCCGGTGTCCCGGTCGTCATCACCGCTCCGCAGCCGGAACGCCCCCGCGGCACGTCCTCCTCGTCCTCTTCGCGAGGCCGTCGGGGCCGCCGGAGCCAGTCCGGCCAGGGCCGCCCCGCGGGCGAAGCGGCACGCCGCGGCGGACCGCGACGGACCGGGTTCGGCTCCGCCGCCTAGGACGACATCCCTCTCACCGCCCAGTGGGGCCCTGCCGACTCGCGTCGGCAGGGCCCCACTGTCGTATCGCCACGCAGTCCAGCTCACCTGTCGGCTGCCTCAGGATGTCTGCGTCACTCGAACGCCAAAATCTCCTCTTGTCAGAGTAGACATTGGCCGTCGGCACGGTTACTGTTTTTCTCGTAGACATGGTCAAGCGAGACCCGCCGGACACGAACCGGCGGGGTTCGGAGCAAGGACGGAGGAGCAGACGCCATCAGGATCGCCCGGCCCGAAAGCTCTCGGTCCGGGTACCGCAAGACCCCGGATTGGATGGTGGTCCCCGGTCACGCAGCCGCGATCCCCGCACCCCTCCCGTCACCGGGCCGGGTAGCGGAAACCGAAGGTCGGCACAGCATGAGGGCCGACAGATGGTGTTGAATTCCCTTCGGGGCCCTGGTGCCGTACGGCACCGGGGCCCCTCGACGCGTTGTACAACGAGGTGACATGGCAGCAGATATTCCCCTGGGCGACCGCCTGGAAGACGACGACTACCCGGCGTACACCATGGGCCGGGCCGCCGAGATGCTCGGCACCACCCCGGGCTTCCTCCGAGCCATCGGCGAGGCCCGGCTGATCACTCCGCTGCGCTCGGAGGGCGGACATCGCCGGTACTCCCGCTACCAGCTGCGGATCGCCGCCCGCGCCCGCGAGCTGGTCGACAGGGGAACCCCGATCGAGGCCGCGTGCCGCATCGTCATCCTCGAGGACCAGCTCGAGGAGGCTCAGCGCATCAACGCCGAGTACCGCCGCGCCGCGAACGCGGCGGCCGACAGTTCCGGGACGGGTTCGGGCTGACCCTCTCCCTCTCCGACACCGGTGTACCTGCCCCGGTGTCACCAGCTCACGGCGTCGTCCATCGACTGCTGCCAGTAGGTGACCTTGAGCGAGTCGTCGACGTACACGCCCTTCGCGGGCAGTGACGGGTGGGCGCCCGCGCCGACGCTCCCGTTGCCGGAGCGGCCCTGGAAGTAGACGGTCAGGGACTTCGCGGTGTAGCCGTTCGCGCCGCTGCCGTCGGTGGCGGACAGGTTCACTGAGGCGTAGCCGGACTCGCCGGGCTTGAGCGTGACGACCGCCTGCGGCTGCGAGTCCTCGATGACCGGGGGCACGGCCTGGGCCTCACCGAAGCGGACGGCCGGGTAGCCGTACAGGTAGCAGCTCTTACTGCCGGTGTTGGTCACCGAGAGCAGCATGTGGTTCACGGGACGGGTCAGCGGAGCCGCGACCGTCTTCGTGGTGGAGCCCTCGCAGGTGACCGGCGTGCCGGAGGAGGCGGGCGCCTTCGGGGCGGAGGTGCGCGCGGTGGTTGTCGTGGAGCCGCCCGCGGACCCGGCACCGGAGGAGCCCGTGGCCGCCGACGGGGCCTTGCCCGCCGAGGACCCCGAGGGGGCCGGGGAGTTGGAGGCCGTGGTCGGAGAAGCGGCCGCGGACGAAGGGCTCGTGCTCGACCCGCTGCCCTCGTCCTGGGTGCCCGTCCCGTTGTTGCACGCGCTCAGCGAGAGCGTGGCGAGGACGGCGGTGGCGGCCGCGGCCACGAGACGGGTGCGGGAAGTACGGAGGCTGGACATCGTGTGGTGCCCCTTCGGTGTTCGGGTGGCGGTGGTGATTGGATGACCGAAGCTTGTGAGGTGATCCGTCCCGACCGCCATGTTCAACGGGCAGTTGGGGACACTGGAACGCTGAAACGGGCTCTGACCAGGGGGAATTCAGCGACCCTGGAATGCGTGACTGGGACGCGGGGGCCTGAGGGGAACGGGTGTCGGAGGAAACGGGGACCGAACGGACCGAGGAGTTCGCGCAGTTGCTGCGGGAGCTCAAGGACCGGTCGGGGCTGAGTTACGGGACGCTCGCCAAGCGTCTGCACATGAGTACGTCGACGCTGCACCGCTACTGCAACGGCACCGCGGTGCCGGTCGAGTACGCCCCGGTGGAGCGCCTCGCGAGGGTCTGCCGGGCCACACCGCAGGAGTTGGTGGAGCTGCACCGGCGCTGGATCCTGGCGGACGCGGCACGCGGGCGCAAGGCGGACCAGGGCGCGGCGCGGGGGCCTGCTCAGGAAGCCGGTGCGGACGGTACGCCGGTACCCGGACAGGGCGAGGACGGTGAGCCCGTCGTCATCGATACGGCCGCCGCGGCCATGCCGCCTCGTCGTCCCTCGTGGCTCCGTCGTCGCCGTACCGCGCTGATCGCCTCCGTCGCGGTGGTCGCCGCCCTGGGTGCCGTCGCGTATGCCCTGCGTCCGACGGCCGTACGCGCGGGGGACACCACGACGCCCACGGTCACCGGCACCCTGGACGTCGGCGAGGCCCCGAAGCCCTCCGCCACCCCGTCCCCGAGCGAAAGCGGACACAAGCCGTCCGCATCGGCCTCCGCCTCCCCCACCAGGACGGCCGCTTCGGGTGACGCCGGGTCCGGCAGCTCGAAGGGCGACGGCAAGCAGGGCGCGAACCGGCCCGCCACCGCCGTCCCCCTCGCCGTCGCCGTCCGCCCCTACGTCTACGAGGACCCGTGCAGCCAGCACTTCCTCGTCGACAGCGACCCCGAGCAGGTCGGCCCGCCGGCAACCGAGGAGAACGCGCAGCGCTGGTCCGCCGCCTACGGGGCGGTCGCCTCCGGCGAACAGCGGGTCGCGCTCACCGTCCAGGGCACCGGCGAGGACACCGTCGTCCTGAACTCCCTGCACGTCCGCGTCCTCACCAAGGGCGCGCCACTCGCCTGGAACGACTACTCGATGGGCGTCGGCTGCGGCGGCGGTGTCGGCACCAAGTCGTTCGACGTCGACCTGGACAACGGCAGTCCCACCGTCACCGTCAAGAACGGCCAGCGCGACTTCCCCTACAAGGTCAGCGAGTCCGACCCGGAGGTCTTCTACGTCACCGCCCACACCAAGGCGCATGACGTCCGGTGGGACCTAAGCCTGGACTGGTCGGACGGCGACCGCAGCGGCACCGTCCACATCGACAACACCGGCAGGCCGTTCCGCACCAGTGCCGATGCGGGCCGCCCGGGCTACGACTATCCGCTGGGCGGCAGCGAGTGGATCGAGCGGGTGGGCGGCTGATCCGGGCGCACGCGGCGGTTCACAACAGTTCGGGCTGCGGCTGCGGCTGTCGCGCCGGGGCGGTCGCCGGTTCCCAGCGGGCGACGGTGCGGACATAGCCGTAGATCACCGAGGCCATCGCCAGCAGGAGAAGGGGTCCGGCGAGCCAGGGGTACTCGGCCATGCGCACCGGCAGGAAGCGATACGACACCAGGAGGGCGACGAAGACCGTCGCGCCGAAGGCGGTCAGCCGAAGCCCGGACCGGTCCCAGCCGCGGTCGAACGAGCGCAGTCCTGCCTCGATGGTGAGGGTGAACACCACGCCGGCGACGAGGTCCACGCCGTAGTGGTAGCCGAAGCCCAGCGTGGCGCAGAGGGTGGCGATCAGCCAGAAGGTGCCCGCGGAGCGCAGCAGGCGGGGGCCCTTGCGGGAATGGAGGAAGATCGCGGTGGCCCATGCCGTGTGCAGGCTGGGCATGCAGTTGCGGGGGGTGACCTCGTCGAACGGTATGGAGTGCGGGGCGGATATCGGCGGCGCTGTCTGCGGCCACAGGTTCGCCACCGCCCAGTGCCCGTCGCTCGGTATCTGCGGCGACCACAGGGCGATCGACGCCCAGTGGTCGGTGCCGGTGCCGTAGGCGAAGACGGGGCCGACCACCGGGAAGATCATGTAGATGGCCGGTCCGAGCAGACCGATCAGCAGGAAGGTGCGCACCAGGTGGTGGCGCGGGAAGCTGCGTTCCGCCGCCACGTTGCGCAGTTGGTAGAGCGCGACGACCACCGCGGCCACCGCGAGCTGGCCGTAGATGGTGTCGAGGAAGTTGAAGCCGACCGCTCCGGTGGCCGTGACGACCCGGCCCATGAGCCACGACGGGTTGCCCAGGGCGTGGTCGGCCATCGCCAGATACGGGTCCAGCACCTCCGGCCGGCTCTTCGCGGTGATGAGGAGCCAGGTGTCACCGGTCTTGCGGCCGGCCACCAGCAGCAGGCCCAGCCCGACGCCCTTCAGCAGCAGGACGCGCTCCGGGCCGGTGCGGCGGACGACAGCGAAGACCGCGCAGCCCAGGAGCATCCACAGCGCGCCGTTGCCGAAGGGGTGGCCGTGGGTCACCTTGACGTCGAAGATCCACCGGACCACCGCGAAGGCGAGGTCGATGCCGACCGCGGCGCCCGTCACGATGAACCGTTGCCGCCAGGTGAGCACCACCATCATCAGCGCCAGGCCGGCGTACAGCATGGGGCCTGATTTGGGCGGGCCTGTCAGCTCTCGCGCCTGGGTGGTGAGAGGTCCCGGCAGACCGTAGTGACGCGCGGCGAGCTCCAGCGCGACGAAGAAGCCGAGGGCCACGACAGCCGCCACGGCCCAGAGTCTCGCCCGCGAATCGATCTGCGGTGGCATTTGTATCAATTTCGGCCAATTTCACTAGATGCTCGTCAGAAAACCGCCCGCCCGACTGAGGAAGAGGGAAGGATCGCGGTCCGGGTTCCTGTGTCCCCCCTGAGAAGCCCGGCTCACCGAAGATGCAGGGTATGGCATGACGCCAACAATCGAACACCGGGTGGCGGGGGTCAGATCGGTCGCCCTGCTCGCGCGCGATCTGCCGACCGGCCGCAGTACGCGGGGCGCCGGATCAGGTGCCCGGCCTCCGGCGGGTGGCGTTCGCGTCAGGAGATGGCCCTGAGTCCGCCGTGGGCCGGGCGGCGGAGGTCGTCGACGGCTTGGGCCGTCGCCTCGTCCGCGGGGAGAAGGACGACCAACTGCTGTGCGTCCGCCGAGAGTTCGAGCGTCTCGCGGACCAGCCGGAACTCGCGTCCGGAGGGATGGTGCAGCCGGAGATCCCCGCGCTGCGGAACGACGTGCCGGCTCAGGCGCCGGGTGAGGTCGGGGCCGGCGACGGGTGCGAGTTCCGCGGTGAACCATTCGTAGGTTTCCAGGGACGGGCCGAGCCACAGGTCGAAGGCCTGCTCGTCCGCGACGTCGTCCCAGTCGGGGAAGAACGACCGGGCGCGGGGGTCGGTGAAGACGTACCGCGTGAGGTTCGGGGTGTCGGAGTCGAGCAGTCCGGTCCCGCTCGTCACCGCCTCGAACGCACTGGTGTGGGCGAGGACGTCTCCCATCCGGTTGGTCACCAGCGCGATGCCGGGCTCCAGGAGGCGCAGCGTCCGCAGGACGGAGGGCCGTACCTGGCGCGAGGGCGGGGCGGGCCGGGTGTGAGCGACGCACTCACCGCCGCTGATCTTCGTGAGGTAGCGCAGGTGGTTGCGCTCGGCGGGGCCGAGGCTGAGCGCGTCGGCCAGAGCGTTGACCACCGCGATCGAGGGGTTGCGGTCGCGGCCCTGCTCGATCCTGGTCAGGTATTCGACACTGATTCCGGCCCGGGCGGCGAGGTCCACTCGCCGCAGCCCCGGTGACCGGCGGCGGCCGCGGTCGGGCAGGCCCAGATCCGCCGGCTGGGTGCTGTCCCGCTTGGCTCGGATGAAATCCCCCAGAGGTGTCCCCATGTCCCGAGCATAGGACCGCCCCCGCCGCCCGCCGAGAGCTCAGGGTGGCCCTGCGGGGGCCAGCCTGAACCCGGTCTGGCTGCGGCCTCGGTGAGCTCCGATCGTGGTGGGCATGGAAAACGACAAGCACAAGCTGGTGGTCATCGTCGGAAGCGTCCGGGAGGGACGGTTCGGGCCGGTCGTGGCCTCATGGGTGGCCGAACAGGCCGTGGCGCACGGCGGTTTCGAGGTGGAGGTCGTCGATCTGGCCGAGGTCGACGTTCCGTTGTCACTGCCCGCGGTGTCGCCGAAGTACGCCGGGGACGACTACCCGCGGCCGGCCGGGATGGAGTCGCTGACGTCGGCTCTGGAGGACGCCGACGCGTTCATCGTGGTCACGCCGGAGTACAACCACAGCTATCCCGCCTCCCTGAAGGCCGCGATCGACTGGCACTTCACCCAGTGGACGGCCAAGCCCGTCGCCTTCGTCAGCTACGGCGGCGCGGCGGGCGGCCGGCACGCCGTACTGCACCTGGAGAACGTCCTGACCGAACTGCACGCGGTGACCGTCCGCGACGGCCTCGCCTTCCCCAACTACTTCACCGCCTGGCAGGACGGCCACCCCCTCGACCCCGAGACCGCCGGATACGCCAAAACCCTGCTCGATCAGCTGTCCTGGTGGGCAGCCGCCCTGCACACAGCACGCGAGACCGCTCCCTACCCGGGTTGAGCAGGGCGGCGAGGGCATACCTCCAGCTCGTCACCCCCGGCACACCGACCGGCCGGAGGCCGCCGGGGGATGGCGGTCCGGGCGCGCCGCGCTCGCCACGCGGGGCCACTCCCACCCGGGCCTGAGCGGGCCGACGAGGGCGTACGTCCAGCTCGGCCTCCGGCCGGTCGCCGAGCGGCTGGAGGCCCGGGGCGGCGGTCATCCCGGCAGGCATCCCCCGCCTGTCGCTGCACGCCCCGCCCGCCACCGCAACCCTCCCGGTGCGCACCCTCCGGCGGCCACGCACCGGCGGTTACGGAGGACACGGAGGACACAGGGAGGCACCCGTCAGCACCCCGCGGAAGATGCGTTGCGGATCACCCCACGTCTCGGGGCCCCTTCCCGGGACCTTCAGCGGGACGCAAAAGTCTGCCGCGGCGGCGTCACATTTGCCTGCACGCCGCCGTCAGGGTTGTGACCATCTGGGGACCGCATCGGTGCCGAGCCCGCCGGAGCTCGCCCGCACGATGGGGCGTGCCGCCGACATCCTCGGCACCACCCCCGCCTTCCTCCGGGCCGTCGGTCAGGCCAGTTGCGCATCGCCGCCCGGGCCCGTGAACTCGTCGACCAGGGCACCCCCGTCGAGACGGCCGGACGAATAACTGTCGCGGCCGCAACAGAATCACGGGCGGGGCGCAGCCAAGTTTTCCACCCGTTCGCCATCAGAATTCGGGGCGACGTAGATCCGCCCACCTACCGTGTGTTACCGTGATAAAAGTTGCAGTTTTGGTTTCCGGAGAATTTCTTTGAAGTTCCCCGGCGTCTTTCCGGTCTTCCGGAGGGGAGTCCATCGCGGCGACTCGGGGTCCGTACAGTGCGGGTCCCGGCACTGCCCCCTAGGGAGATTCAATATGGCATCTGGCACCGTGAAGTGGTTCAACGCGGAAAAGGGCTTCGGCTTCATCGAGCAGGACGGCGGCGGCGCCGACGTGTTCGCGCACTACTCGAACATCGCCACCTCCGGCTTCCGCGAGCTTCAGGAAGGCCAGAAGGTTACCTTCGACGTCACGCAGGGCCAGAAGGGCCCGCAGGCCGAGAACATCGTTCCCGCCTGACGCTGACGCGTATCTTCACGGCTGGGGCCCGCACTCTTGGGGTGCGGGCCCTGTCCCATTGTCCCGAAGAATCTGTTTTCTTCGTTTCTCCCCGGCTCTTTCTTGCGAATTCTCGTGCGGTTTCGCCGCGCCCCGGAGGAATTCCTCGACACGTGCCGCACGCATCGAGGAAGGTTCCCCTCCCATGAACCGCACCCGTCGCACCGGGACCACCGGGAACAACACGTCCCGTTTCCGCACCTCCCGTGGAGCGAGCCACCAGCGCTCGCGCCCGGCCGCCGCCCCCGGCGGTGAGTTCACCCTCCCCACCACCCTCACCGAGGCACTGCCCGCGGTGGAGGCGTTCGCCGACCTCGATCTGCCCGAGCGCCTGCAGGCCGCGCTCCGCGCCGAGGGCGTGACCACGCCCTTCCCGATCCAGGCGGCGACCCTGCCGAACTCCCTGGCCGGCCGTGACGTCCTGGGCCGTGGCCGCACCGGTTCCGGCAAGACGCTCGCCTTCGGTCTGCCTTTGCTGGCCCGCCTGGACGGCCGGCGTGCCGAGCCCCGGCATCCCCTCGCCCTGGTCCTCGTACCGACCCGCGAACTGGCCCAGCAGGTCACCGACGCGCTCACCCCCTACGCGCGGGCGCTGCGCCTGCGCGCGGCCACCGTCGTCGGCGGCATGTCGATCGGCCGTCAGGCGTCCGCGCTGCGGGCCGGCGCCGAGGTCCTCGTGGCGACCCCCGGCCGGCTCAAGGACCTCATCGAGCGCGGCGACTGCAGCCTGAGCCAGGTGACGATGACCGTCCTGGACGAGGCCGACCAGATGACCGACATGGGCTTCATGCCCCAGGTCACCTACCTGCTCGACCAGGTCCGTCCCGACGGCCAGCGGATGCTGTTCTCGGCCACGCTCGACCGCAACATCGACCTGCTGGTGCGCCGCTATCTGCACGACCCGGTGGTCCACTCGGTCGACCCCTCCTCGGGCACCGTCACCACCATGGAGCACCATCTCCTGCACGTCCGCGACGACGACAAGCACGCCACCGCCACCGAGATCGCCGCCCGCGACGGCCGCGTGATCATGTTCCTGGACACCAAGCACGCGGCGGAGCGGCTGGCCAAGCACCTGCTGTCGGTGGGTGTGCGGGCCTCGGCGCTGCACGGCGGCAAGTCCCAGCCGCAGCGCACCCGGACCCTCGGCCAGTTCAAGGACGGCCAGGTGACGGTCCTGGTGGCCACGAACGTCGCGGCCCGCGGGATCCACGTCGACGACGTCGACCTCGTCGTCAACTTCGACCCGCCCGGCGACCACAAGGACTACCTGCACCGCGGCGGCCGCACGGCACGCGCCGGCGAGTCCGGCACCGTCGTCACGCTGGTCCTGCCGCACCAGCGGCGCGCGGTGGAACGTCTGATGTCCGACGCCGGCGTCTCCGCGCAGACCACCCGGGTCCGGCCGGGCGAGGCCGAGCTGAACCGCATCACCGGCGCCCGCACTCCCTCCGGCGTGCCCGTCACCCTCCCCGTCCCGGCCGCCGCCGAGCAGCCCAAGCGCTCCGGCGCCGCGGGGCGGAGCCGTAGCGGCCGGCCCGCGCGTGGCCGCCGCCGCTCCACCCCCACCAGCCGCTAGTCGTACGACCCACGGACGGGGTCCGGTGGCCGCGCCACCGGCGTCCCCGTCGAGAAGGAGACGAACAGGGCCGCACCCTGGCCGTTCTCACCCTCACGTCCCGACCGCTCCCCGTGGAGGCACCATGCGCATCGTCATCGCACGTTTTCCCTTCGACCTGACCATGAGCGAGGTCGAGAGGTCGATGGAGGCCGTCCAGCCCGAACCCGCCACCGGCACGTGTGTGACCATCGGCCGCCACGTCTACCCGGTCAAGCAGGTCGGCCAGGTGATCACCCGCCAGGACCGCCGTGACTTCACCGCCAACGAGGTGAGCAGGGCCCTGACCCGGCTCGGCTTCACCTGCCACGAGGTCCAGCCGCCCCGCCCGGAGGCCTTCAACGACCCGTCGGCGTCCCTCCCCTGGGCCGACACCCCGCTGGGCTGACCCGCCGAAGGCCTGGTCCCGCGCACTCCGGGTGCCGAGATAGCTCCGCTCCGTTTCCTCGCCCCGCCACCCCGTGCAAGACTGCGGCTCCGCACGGCAGAGCCGCCGTGTGCCTCCTGTCCTCGCGTACCTGCCGTCATCGCTTGAGCGGGGGGCTGCGCGGCGGGAGGCTGGGGGGATGAACAGCACACCCGGAGGCACCGTGGACGGACGCGTACCCGAGGACCTCGCGGTCGTCGTCGACGCGGGCGGAACGGTCACGGTGTGGAGCGATGGGGCGCGGCAGCTGGTCGGATACGAGGCCGAGGAGGTCGTAGGACGTCCTGCGGCCGGACTGCTCGCGGCCGACCTGCCCGAGTCCGCGCGGCGCCATGTGGCCGTGGGCCGGCGCTGGGCCACCGAGGTCGCGCTGCGGCACCGGGACGGCGGCCGTGTCGTCGTACGGCTGATGGGGACACCGCTCGCGGACGGCGACGGCGGGCGGCCGTGGCTGGTGACCCCCGCCGCCCCGGAGCATGTGGCCGGGCCCGTCGAACCGGACGCGGAGGCCCTGTGGGACCTCACGCTCGCGCAGCTGCCCGTGCCGGTGGCGGTCTACGACCGTGAGGCCCGGCTGGTGTCGGCCAATGAGGTCATGACCCAGGTGATGGGCCGCAGCGTGGCCGAGATGCGCGGCCTGACCCTGTGGGAGATGGAGCCGAACCCGCCCTTCGACGAGTACGACCGCCTCCAGCGGCAGGTCCTGCGCACCGGCGAACCGGTCTTCCACGAGAACTTCGGACAGTCGCCAGGCGAGGTCCGCAACCACGCCTGGTCGATGTTCCTCTCGCCGCTGAAGGACGAGAGCGGGGCGGTGCGGGGGGTGTCCGCGGCCGTCTTCGACACCACGGAGCAGTACTGGGCCCGCCGTCGCCTCGCCATCCTCAACGACGCCAGCCTCCGCATCGGCAGCACCCTGGACGTGACCCGGACCGCCGACGAGCTGGCCGAGGTGGCGGTGACGGGCTTCGCGGACTTCGTCACCGTGGACCTGCTGGAGTCGGTGGCGCTCGGCGAGGAACCGGAACCGGTCCCGCCGAACCAGCCGGTCACCCTGCGCCGTACGGCCCAGCGGTCGATCCTCGCGGGCTGCCCCGAGTCGGTGGTCCCGACCGGCGGGACGACGTTCTACCCGGTGGACACGCCCCCGATGCGGGCCCTGGTCGCCGGCCGCGGCACCCTGACGGCACCCGGGGACCCCGGGATGCAGAGGTGGATCGAGTCCTCCCGGGGCCGTGCCGAGGCCGTGACCAGGCACATGATCCACTCGGTGATGATGGTGCCGCTGCGCGCCCGTGGGGTCACCCTGGGCCTGGTGCACTTCCTGCGGCACCGTACGGCGGAGTCCTTCAGCGAGGACGACCTGCTGCTCGCGGAGGAGATCGTCGCGAGGGCCGCGGTGAGCGTGGACAACGCCCGCCGCTACACCCACGAACGCCGCACCGCGCTCACCCTCCAACGCAGCCTCCTCCCGGACCGTCCGCCGGACCTGGCGGCCATGCAGGTGGCGTACCGCTATCTCCCGGCGGGTTCCGGCGCGGACGTCGGCGGGGACTGGTTCGACGTCATCCCGCTGTCCGGCGCCCGGGTCGCCCTGGTCGTGGGCGACGTGGTGGGCCACGGCATCCACGCCTCGGCCACGATGGGCCGCCTGCGGACGGCCGTACGGACACTCGCGGACGTGGACCTCGCCCCCGACGAACTCCTCACCCAGCTCGACGACCTGGTCGTCAGGCTCGACCGGGAGGAAGGGCCGCAGACCGGCGGACGGGCGGAGGCCCCGACGCCGGGCGAGGTGGGGGCCACCTGCCTGTACGCGGTCTACGACCCGGTTTCCCGCCGCTGCACGATGGCCCGCGCGGGCCATCCGCCACCGGCCGTGGTCACCCCCGACGGCGAGGTCCGCTTCCTGAACCTCCCGACCGGCCCCCCGCTCGGCCTGGGCGGTCTGCCGTTCGAGTCCGTCGAGGTGGAACTGGCCGAGGGCAGCCTGCTGGCCCTCTACACCGACGGCCTGGTCGAGGCGGCCGACCGCGACATCGAGGTCGGCCTGAACCTGTTGCGCGGGGCGCTCGCCGACAAGGCGGGCCCCCTGGAGGAGACCTGCGACCGGGTCCTGCGGACGGTCCTGCCGGCCCGCCCCGCCGACGACATCGTCCTGATGCTGGCCCGCACGTCGGCCCTGGACACCGCGAAGGTCCGCACCTGGGAGCTCCCGCGCGACCCGGCTGCGGTGGCGCGGGCACGGAAGTCGGCGAGCGAGCAGGTGACGGCGTGGGGGCTGGGCGATGCGGCCTTCGCGACGGAACTGATCGTCAGTGAGCTGGTCACCAACGCCGTCCGCTACGGCGACGACCCGGTCGTCCTACGGCTGATCCGGGACGCGGCGCTGATCTGCGAAGTGTCCGACGGCAGCAGTACGGCTCCGCATCTGCGGCGGGCGAGGGTCTTCGACGAGGGTGGGCGGGGGCTGCTGCTGGTCGCGCAGATGGCGGAGCGGTGGGGGAGCCGGCAGACGGCCACGGGGAAGACGATCTGGGCGGAGCTGGGGTTACCGGGCGATTAGGTTGCCCTGGTTGCCCGGTGTGTACGGGACGGCAAACGGAACGGTGAATTCACCCGCCTGTGCGACGATGCGCCCGTGAACGCACCCTCCAGCCCTTCCCCAGGCGGACCGCCCACGGTGTCCGCCCCCAAGTCCCCTGGTTTCGCGGCCGAGTTCAAGGACGCCGTGACGTTCAGGGCCTTCGGCCTGGTTCTCGGCGGCCTGTTGGTCCAACTGGCCTTCGTCGTCTCGTACGTAGGCGCCTTCCACTCCCCCACCCCTCAGCGGATCCCCGTGGCCGTGGTGGCTCCTCAGCAGGCGTCCGCGAAGATCGTCGCCCAGTTGAACGCCCTGGACGGCGACCCGGTGAAGGCGACGGCGGCTTCCAGTACGGCGGTTGCCCGCGAGTGGGTCCTGACCCGCCGTACGGACGCGGCGTTCCTCTTCGACGCGGCGGGCACCCATGACACCCTGCTCGTCGCCTCGGCGGGCGGCCCGTCGGTCTCCCAGACGGCGACCCAGATCGCCCAGAAGATCGAGGCGTCGGAGAAGCGCCGGATCACGGTGACGGACATCCGCTCCCCCAACTCCGGCGACGGCCGCGGCATGACGTCCTTCTACCTGGTCCTGGGCTGGGTGATCGGCGGCTACCTCACCGCGACGATCATGGGCATGGCGTCCGGCTCCCGCCCGGCGAACCGCCCCCGCACTCTGATCCGCCTCGCGGTCCTGATCCCGTACGCGGTGGTGTCGGGCGTGGCCGGAGCGGTGATCGTGGGCCCGGTGTTCGACGCGCTCGGCGGCCACTTCTGGGCACTGAGCGCGATCGGAGCCCTCACGGTCATGGCCTCGGCGGCGACGGCACTGGGGTTGCAGACCCTGCTGGGCCTGCTCGGCACGGGACTGGTCGTCCTGCTGTTCGTGGTCCTCGGCAACCCGAGCTCGGGCGGCGTCTACCCGGCCCCCCTGCTCCCCGACTTCTGGAGCGCGATCGGCCAGGCACTGCCGCCGGGCGCGGGGACGACGCTGGTCCGCAACACGGTGTACTTCTCCGGGCATGCGACGAGTTCGGCGCTGTGGGTGCTGGGGGCGTACGCGGTGGGAGGAGCGGTGTTGGCGTGGGGGGCGTCCTGGTGGCGGGAAGGCCGGGGGGCCGACTCGGGGACGGGGGCGTCGGTGGCTGTCTGAGTGGAGCCCTGTTCCACGTCGGCGGGTACGCGTGTCGCCTGGTGGTAGTACATCCGCCACCCCGCGGCCCCGTCTCCCTTGCGCCAGATCGAACTGTGCCTGGTCCTGCGCTCGCCGAGGATGGTCTCGAACGTCAGATGGACCAGCCCCGGGGCCAGCAGCACGCCCGACATGTCCGAGGGCTCGTAGCGGGGACCGCTCGGTGAACTGCCCGGATTGTCGGGTAGTTCGGCGAGCATGGTCTCGTACGTCGACCGGCGCCCGGACCCGCCCACCTCTACGAACTGCGGGTCGAGAAGCTGTCCGGCGAGTTCACGCGAGCCGCGGACATGCGGATCCATGAGCTGCAACTCACCCGCGATCGCCTGGTCCACGTCGTCTCTCGCACTGTCCATGGACGTATCTCACCGGGCTCACCAGGACTACCGCAATCGAGTATCGCTGCGCCCGCCTCGTGATCATGTCACCGGCCTGTGACAACGCTGTCCTCAAACGGTGGCTCCGGGATCCCTTCGGCTCGCGGTCCCCTCATAGTGATCGAGCAGCACCGAGAAGCCGCAACCGCTTCGGCTTCAACCAACCGATTTCCAGGGGGATTTCATGTCCGGCAACCGTCGCAAGGCCTTCCTCGTGTCCGCCGCTGTCATAGGTGGAGCCATGATGATGACGGCGTGCCAGAACGCGGATGCGGGCGCCGCGCAGGGCTCTTCGTCCAGCAGCCCGGTCGCCAATGCGGCCACCCCGTCCGGCTCGTCGACCGGGGGCGGCGGCCAGAGCTCCGACGCGACGAACAACGACACGAGCACCGGCACCGGCACCGGCACCGGCAAGGGCTCCGAGGACGGAGCCGGCTCCGGCGTCGACACCGGGGGCGGCAAGCGCGAGCCCGTCGAGCAGGGCTGTGGGGCCAACGACATCTCCTGGAGCACCAGGTCCGAGAGCCAGGCCGGCGGTTACATCCTGGTCGTCGCGAAGGCGAAGGCGGGGATCACCTGTTACCTGCCCGCCGCGCTGCCGACCGTGGCGTTCGGATCCGACGGGACCCAGGCGGGTCCCGCGGAGCAGTCCGTCGGCGAGCAGATCAAGCTGAGCGGGAGCACCGCCGCCTACGCCGGGGTGAATCCGAAGACCACCGGCACCGACGGCGGCAAGGAGTTGGACAGCATCATCGTCGGCATCGGTGACGACGACTTCGACCCGGTGTCCCTGCCGGTCGGCACCATCACCGTCGACGAGCCGGTCGTCACCAACTGGCACACCGACCCCGCGGACGCCGTCCCCTTCAGCTGAAGCAACTCGAACACCTCACAAGGACCGGCTACACCTCGGCCGTGGCGAACAGTTCGAGGTGTCCGCACCTGGGGCAGCGGAACGCCACTATCTGCCGCCGGGGGCGCCCCATCCGCTTGGCGCCCCCGAAGATGCCCCGCTCCAACGCACCCTCGATCCAACGCGCGTATCCGCGCGAGTGCCCGCCGGTGTCCTCGATGAAACCGTCCACCAGACCGACGGTGCCACAGTGGGTGCATGGGTAGTAGTCAGAGTTGTTCATCCCGCGAGTTTGAAGTGCTCTCCCTCGTGAACGGGGGAGATTCCTGCCTACCTTGCGGTGGCGGGCTTGACGCCACGGGGACGCCTGACGACTGCCCTCCCGGCAGCCGGGATGAGCGCGTGGCCCATCCAGTACTGGTGCAGGACGTTGCGGGCTGCGTTCCAGTCGGCGTTGCCGGACCATCCGCAGTCGGAGTTCTTACATACGAACGTGGCCTGGTCCTCCCGACTGCCCGGCGTGGTGCAACCACAGGATGAGCAGCGTAGGGAGGTGCCGGGGGCGGGAACCTGGTGCAAGGCGCCGCCACAGCGGGCGGTCTTGTATGTCAGCATCGTCACGGTGCGGCCCCATGCCTCCTGGCTGATGGAGCGGTTCAGGCCGGACTTCTGGGCGACGTTCTTCCCGGGTTCCTCGATGGTGCCCTGGGCGGACTTGACCATGTCCTTGATGTTGAGCTGTTCGACCACGACGGTGCCGTAATGCCTGGCGATGGCGGTGGTGGTCTTGTGCTGCCAGTCAACGGCGCGGCGCGTGGCTCTTGCGCGGAGCTGCTTGATCTGGTCGTAGGTGTGCTGCAAGCGGCGAGATGTCTTCTCCCCACGCCCTCGGTGCTGCTTACGCTGGGCGGCGCGCCGTTCCAGGTGCAGCAACTTGGCCTTCTCGTCCGGGTTCAGCCACTTGTCCCGGTCGGCCTTCCCGCCGGGGAGGCGAGGCGGTCGGCCGTGGTCGCGGTGGTTGCCGTCCGAGAGAGCCAGAGGCAGGTTCACCCCGGCGTCGATGCCGACTTCCGGTCCCTGGTGGAGCTCGGGCTTGGGCTCCAGGGTCTGGACGCGGAAGGCGATGTGCCAGCCGAGCGCATCCTTGACCAGCCGGGCACCGGTAATACGGTTTTCGGTGTTCGCCCGCTTGCCGACCGGCAGGTCTTTGGTCCAGCGGAAGCGGACGCGGCCGATCCTGGGGATGTTGACCATGCCCCAACGGCGATGCACACGGGTGATGTTCAGATCCCGGCCCTGCGGGATGTCCACCGACATCACCGTGCGGAAGCGGGCCTTGAAGTTCGGTTCGCCGGCACGGCCGTCCCAGCAGTTCTTCCACGCCTGAAAGTACGTCTTCAGCACCGCCTGCGCGGCCTGGGCGGGCAGCGCACCGAACCAGTCGATCTCCTTGCGGGCCTGGCGGATCGCGTCATCGGCCGCAGCCAGGGAACGCTTCTCCTTCGCCAGCATCGTCCACCAGTCGTGCAAGCAGTTCCACAGGGTGCGAGCCGCGTGCGCCTGGTCGTCGATGAGCCGGGTCTGCGCGGGCGTCAGCGCCAGTCGGGCGCGATGCCCGAACCGCCGCTTTTCCTGCACACGTTCCGTACTCACGCCGTCACTCTATCATTTGGTTCATGTCACCACGCTGGAACCCAAATCCCGATGTACGCACCGGTCGTCATGTCGTCTACAACCTTCACGTCCACTTGGTGTTCGTAACCAAGTACCGGCGCAAGGCGTTCACGGACGAGATGCTGACCAGGTGCGAGGAGATCATGCGCGAGGTCTGCCAGGACTTCGAGGCCGAACTGAAGCAGTTCGACGGCGAAGAAGACCACGTGCACCTGCTGGTGCACTACCCGCCCAAGGTCCAGCTCTCCAGGCTGGTCAACTCCCTCAAGGGCGTCTCCTCCCGGTACCTGCGCAAGGAGTACGACGCGCATGTCCGCCGATACCTGTGGGGCGGACACTTCTGGTCCGGCTCGTATTTCGCCGGAAGCTGCGGCGGGGCACCACTGACTGTCGTACGCCGGTACATCGAGAACCAGCAGCACCCCGCGTGACCTGACTGAGGCGTCAGAGCTGTGTCGAGATGGGCCTCACCCCACCCGTGAACGGGGGAGCACTGCGCAAGATCAAAGGTAGAAACGGTGCCCTACGTCACCGCCGGCGCCGGCGCCGGCGTCGGTGCCCGCCCCACCCGCGCCCTCCGCAGGAACGGCTTCTCGATGGCGTAGTACGACAGCAGTGCCATCAGCAGCGTCAGCACCACGGTCGCCGCCAGCCGTCCCTCCTCCACGCCGAGGGAGGCGAGGAGCCGTACGACCGGGTAGTGCCAGAGATAGATGCCGTAGCTCAGGTTGCGGCCCACCCAGGCCAGCGGGGTCAGGGCCAGCAGGCGGGACATGGGGGCCTCGGGGCGTAGTTCGAGCGCCGTGACCAGCGTGGCGGACAGGGCCGCCACCGCGAGGAAGCCGACCGTGTACCACACGGCCGTCCAGACACCGAGGTCCTCCGTGACCGGTACCTGCCAGGCGACCAGTCCCAGCAGGGCGAGGGCCGGCCACGCGAGGCGGCCGGACCAGGTGCGCAGCAGGGTCAGACGGGGGTCGTCGGACCGCAGACGTGCCAGGGCCACGGCGACCAGAGCGCCGGCCAGCAGCTGGTCGGCGCGGGTGTCGGTGCCGTTGTAGATGCGGTGGGCCGCATCCGGGTTCCACAGGACGCAGCGCCACAGCAGCGGCAGCATGCACAGGGCCGCCGTGCACAGGAGGACCGTACGGGCCCGAAACCGTCGTAGGACAAAGAGCAGAACGAGCGGCCACAGCAGGTAGAACTGCTCCTCCACGCCCAGCGACCAGGTGTGCGCGAGCGGGCTGGTGAGGTCGGAGTAGGGGCCGGACTCCATGGCCCGTACGACGTTGGTGAGGAAGACGGCCGACAGGCCCGCGGCCGGGAGCGAGCCCCTGAAGCCCCACAGGGACGTCGTCGACGCCAGCAGCACGGAGACCGCGCACACGGCCAGCAGTGCGGGCACGAGTCGCAGCCAGCGGCGCCGGTAGAACGACATGAGGGAGATGCCACCGCGGCGGACGTACTCGGCGAGCAGCAGGCGGGTGATGACGAAGCCGCTGATGGTGAAGAAGACGTCCACGGCGACCGCGCCGCCCGGCAGCACATCGGGCTCCACGTGGTGGACGACGACCAGCGCCACCGCGAGGGTGCGCAGTCCGTCCAGCCCGCTCACCCGGCCGGTGCGGGACACCGCGGACGGAAAACCCCGGCTCGCACGGGGTGCGACCGGGGCTGGGGGTCTGCGGACGCCGACCGCCGTATCCGCTCCTTCCTGCTCCTTTTCCGCCACGGCCGTCGAGTCCGGTGCCTTCGCCATGAAAGAGATCTCTTCTCACCTGCCCGCTGAATCGAGTAATCCCGGTGCGCCTAACCGGAAATCACGCTCGCATGCCTCTCTGGGCGTGGGCTGTGAGGACTAATGACGTGTTCATGACAATAAAGGCTTGACGACCAACGGGGCCCGGGCCCCTGGCCGGCGCGTACGGCGCGAGCCAGGGAGACGGCCCGACCCGCAAGCGCGTCCGAAGAACGAGCTAGGCCGCCTCGGGTCGCGGAAAGTCCTCGTCCTCGTCCTCCCCGAAGTCCGGGGCCTGGAACGGGTTCGTGGTGGGAGGCGGCAGAGCCACGGGGGTGCGCTGGGGCTGCCCTTCCGGAGCGGAGAACAGCGAGGTCAGATCGATGAGAGAGGGTCCTTTCTCCTACAGCTTGGTCATCTTGGAGTACGGACTCAGGATCCGCATCTGCGACGAGCCGAAATCCACGAGCACGGCGATTCCGTCCTCGACGCCGATCACTCGGCCGAGGCCGTACATGTCGTGGGTGACCTGGTCACCGACGGCGAAGTGCTTCGGCGCGGGGGCGACCGGGGCTTTGAAGGGACTGGTGGGCAAATGACGCTTCGGTGCAGCAGGCTTTGTCATCCTCCTCAGTATGCGCCTACGGCGGCCCCGCCCGCTCCGTCTGTCCAGGTCCCGATTCGAACACGGACGGGCTACGGACCCGTGGAGCGCGTCGCGACCTCCGCTCCAGCCGATCAAGAAGTCGGTAAGAACCCGTCCCCGCCTACAACTTCCGCTCCGGCCGCGTCGTCCAACTCGCGCCCGGTGCCGGATCACCGCACCGGGGTCCTTTTGTCCCATGTGGGGTATGTCATGAGTTTTGTCCGTACCGGGGTCGTGGGGGCGCTGGTCGTCGCCGGGCTCGGGAGTGGGGTCGCGTTCGCCGATGACGCGGCGCAGAGCGACGGGCTGGAGATCCAGGCGCCGTACGAGCAAACGGCCGTCGTCGCGCCTGGTGACGGCGGTGCGGCGCAGTACCGGTCGATGGCGCTCGGGCTTCAGCACTACAACAGCGACTTCACCGTGACCGACGGGCGGCTGACCGTCGACGCCTCCGGGCTCGCCGGGGTCGCCGAGATCGCCTGGCCCGCCAACTGCGTACCGGACGACGCCGGTACAGTCGCCGTGTGCGACACCGGTGACGTGCCGGTCCGCTACAGCCCGCAGGTGCAGCTGAAGGTGCGGGCCGTGGCCGGCGCCGCCGTGGGCGCGCAGGGCGCGATCGAGTACTCCGCCACCGCCACCGGCGGTCCCGACGGCACTCTGACCGCCCCGGAGTACTCCGCTGAGACGTTCGTCACTGTTGGCTCCGGCCCCGACCTCGGCGTCAGCGCCCCGCAGGACGTCACCGGCGTCGCGCCCGGCACCGACCTCTCCGTGCCGTTCTCCGTCACCAACACCGGCAACGAGACCGCCCACGGCTTCAGTGTGAAGCTGTGGGCGACCTACGGCCTCGACGTCACCACCCGCTACCCGCAGTGCACCTACACGGGCCCGGACGACGCCGACACCCAGTACCCGGCCATGACGTACGTGACCTGCTCCTTCGACACCGATGTCGTGCCCGGCGCCACCGTGGAGCTGCCCGAGCCGCTGCGGCTCGCCGTCACCGGCCACGCGCTGTACGAACGGTTCGACTACGAGGTCGAGCCCGGCGGTGACGTCACCGACCTCGACACCTCGGACAACGGCCGCGCCTGGCACATCGACGCCGACAACACCGCCGACTTCGCCGTGCACGGCACCGAGGTGAGCGGTGCGCAGGGCGACACCGTCGCCGCCGGTTTCCGCTTCGTCAACCACGGCCCCGCCTGGGTCGCCGACGTCGCCTCGGGAGACCCTGTCCCCGCGATCGACTACTACCTTCCGCCGGGCACCACCGCCACCTCGGTGCCCAGCACCTGCCACAGTGCCTCGCCGTCCGCCGACGCCCCGGCGATCCCCCACTACGTCTGCACCCTGCCGACCTGGACCAAGCCCGACCTGAAGGTCGCCTTCCCGTTCCGGCTGCGCGTCGACCAGGTCGTCCCCGACGCCGAGGGCCGGGTCGTCGTCCGTCCCTACGACGGCAGTGCGGCCTTCGCCTTCGACCCGAAGACCAGGAACAACTCGGCGAAGGTGGTCGTCAACCCGTCCGCCTGACGGCGGTGAGGGGGGCGGGCCCGCGGCCGGCCCCCCTCATCCCCGTACGCTCCCCATCTCCGCCATGAATCCCGTCGGGTTGCTGTCGAACCCCCGGATCAGCTCCCTGAGGCGCCACGCCCCGGTCGCGTCCCTGGTGAACTCCGCGACGGTCGCGGCCGTGGCGTCCGCGACGCCCGCGAAGTCGTCGGCCAGCAGCCGGCGGTAGCCCTCGACGACGAGCACCCCGGCGTGGGAGAGGTCGCCGAAGGTGCGGGGGCCGCCGGTCTGGTGGATGGCGACGCCGACCACCACCCGCCCGTAGGCGGACGACAGGCGCTCGAACTCCAGCTCCATCACCTCGACGACCCCGAGGCCGAGGCCGGTCTCGCTGTGCCGGATCATGGTGATGGTGCCGTCCGGCGAGCGGCTCTCGGTGTGCACGACGTACTCCGGCCGCCCGTACGGGGCGTCGACCGCGTAGGTCGCGGCGACGATGTCGAGATGCCGGGCCGGTTCCCCGTAGGCGCTCGGGTCCCACTTGAGCCGCACCTGGACCTTGCCCAGACCCACACCGTCGGCACGCATCAAGCCGCTCCCCGTCAGAGTTCCGCCGGGACCCTCCCGCATGCTGAAGTATGTGCTCCGAGCAGCCTCTTGATACCTCACTGACGGTTATCTCCTGGTCAGATCTCCTCCAGGAAGCCGTCAGCCGGCCGCCGCCCCCGACCGGTGCCAGAGGTCGGTCGTCTCCTCGGCGGCGCCGGGCGCCACGAGCAGCAACGGCTGGTTGTGAGAGGGCAGTTCCGGCAGTGCCACCGCCCCCGCCTCCTGGGCGATCAGCAGCGCGGGGAGTCCGTCGACCGCGTGGAAGGAGCCGATCGCGGCCGCCGTCGCCCGGCCCGCCGCGACCTGCGCGAGGGAGAGGGCCGTGGAGCCCATCACGCGCACCGTGCAGTGCCGGTCGGCGAGTTCGGCCAGCAGGACGTCCATACCGGGCCAATGGGCGTGCGCCGCCCACTCGGTGAGGAAGACATGGCCGGTCAGGGTGGTGTGGGTGGCCACGTGGACCCGGGTGCCGTTCAGATACGCCCCCCTGCCCCGGACCGCGGTGAACGTCTCGCCGCGCCACGGGTCCGCCACCACGCCGAGCAGCGGAGTGCCGTCGGGGGCGGCCAGGCCCAGCGAGAAGGAGCACCAGCCCAGTCCGTGGGCGTAGTTGGTGGTGCCGTCGACCGGGTCGATCACCCAGTGCGGGGCACCGGCGGAGCCCTCCGTCGTGCCGTACTCCTCGCCGACGATCCCGTGGTCGGGGAAGACCCGCCCGAGCACCTCGCGGGTGTGGGTCTCCACCGCCTCGTCGGTGGCGGTCACGATGTCCGCGGGACCGTCCTTCTCCCGCACCTCGGCCCCCGGGTCACGCGGGCGCCGGATCGCCTCCGACGCCCGGGCCGCGAGTTCCGCCGCGACCTCCAGGGCCCTGTCGAGATCCACGTCAGCCATGCCGGCCACCCTACGGGGACGGGGCCCGGCGGCCGGCGACCTCCCGGTGAACCCCGGATGGATCCTGCCCCACCCTCACGCCGTCTCCTCCCCGCTCACCGAAGGCCGCAACGGCAACGCCGTACTCACCTCGAAGCCGCCCTCGGGCCGGGGCCCCGCCCGGAGTTCACCGCCGATGGAGTGGGCGCGTTCGCGCATGCCCATGACGCCGAACCCCTTCACGGGCTCGGGAGCGGCCGCGGTGGGCGGGCCCTCGTCGGTGACCGTGATGAGGAGGCGGGTGCCGGAGTAGACGAAGCGGACGTGCGCGGTCTGGGTGGCCGCGTGCTTGGTGACGTTGGTGAGCGCCTCCTGCACGATCCGGAAGGCCGTCAGGTCCACCCCCGGCGACAGGGCCTGCGGCTCCCCTTCCGTGGCGACGGTGACGGTGATGCCCGCGGAGGCGCACGAGGAGACCAGTTCGGGCAGCCTCGCGAGGCCGGGGGCCGGTTCCGGCGGTGCGGAGCCCTCGTCGCCGGTCTGCCGCAGCAGGCCCAGCGTGGCCTTCAGCTCACGCAGCGCGGACGAGGTCGTGCCGGTGAGGTCGTGGAGGATCTGCTTGGTCTGCGGCGGGTTGACCAGCGCGAGGTGCTCGGCGGTACCGGCCTGGGCGTTGGCGAGGGCCAGATGGTGGGCGACGACGTCGTGCAACTCCCGGGCGATCCGCATGCGTTCCTCGGTCACCCGGAGCCGCGCCTCCTCCTCCCGGGTGCGTTCGGCGTGCTCGGCGCGGGCCTGGGTGGCCTCGAGGTAGGCCCGTCGCAGCCGGGTCATGGTGCCGGCCGCCAGCGGCAGCAGCAGCCAGAAGAACGGGCCGATCGTGCGGAGCAGCAGCGACAGGTGGTCCATGGAGTCGGACACGGCCGCCGCGATCGTCAGCGCCGCCATGGTGGCGATGCCGTAGGAGCGGATGGTCTCCCGTTCGGTGCGGGTGGCCAGCAAGTACAGGGACGTCATGACCGGGGCGAGGAGGAGGGGGGTGAGCAGATAGCCCTGCGCGATCACGACGGTGGCGCAGGCCGCGTTCACCACGACGGTGACGCGGGGGTGGCTGCGGTGCAGGAACAGCGCGAGGCAGGAGACCCCCAGGAGGAGGACGGCGGTTCTGTCGTCGCCCGGCGTCTCCGCGTTGGGCAGGGTGAGCGAGGCTCCGAGGGTCGCGGAGCCCATCAGTACCGCGATCAGCGCCAGGTCGACGAGGAACGGATGGCGGTCCGCGAACTCCTCCAGGCGGTCCGTGTAGCGCCGCTCCGGGCTGGTGGTCATCGGGTTCTCCGGTGGGTGGGCTCAGGGACCCATGGTGAGGGAACGGGGCCGCCCGCGTCGTACGACGACACGGGCGGCCCCTGGTGGGGGGTGCGGGTCAGACGCGTGCGGCCTCCTGCTCGGCGGGGGCGGTCTCGGGGCTGTCGGCGCCTCTGGTGAGCGCCTCGCCCTCCACGTCCACCCGGGGCAGGATCCGGTCCAGCCACGTCGGCAGCCACCAGGCCCTGTCGCCGAGGAGGGCGAGCACGGCCGGCACGATGGCCATCCGGACCACGAAGGCGTCCAGCAGGACGGCGGAGGCGAGGCCGAAGCCGATCATCTTGATCATGGAGTCGCTCTCGCCGATGAACCCGGCGAAGACGGCGATCATGATCAGTGCGGCGGCCACGACCACCCTGGCGCTGTGCCGGAATCCGGAGGTGACGGCCTGGTGGGACGTCTCGCCGTGGACGTACGCCTCACGCATCCGCGAGAGGAGGAACACCTCGTAGTCCATGGCCAGGCCGAAGACGATGCCCACCAGGAAGATCGGCATCAGGCTCATGATCGGGCCGGTGGTCTCCACGCCCAGCAGTCCGGCGCCGTGCCCCTCCTGGAAGACCACGACGACCGCGCCGAGGGAGGCCAGGACGGAGAGCAGGAAGCCGAGAGCCGCCTTCAGCGGGACGAGCAGGGACCGGAAGACCACCAGCAGCAGCACGATCGCGAGGCCCACCACGACGATCAGATACGGCACGAGCGCGCTCTGCACCTTCTCGGAGATGTCGATGTTCAGCGCTGTGGTGCCGGTGACCTCGTAGGTCGCGCCGGTCTCGGACTCGATGCCGGGGCGCTCGCCGCGGATGGCCGTGACGAGGTCCTTGGTCTTCTCGTCGGTCGGCGCGGTGGACGGCACGACCGAGAAGACGGCGGTGTCGCCGGCCTCGTTGAAGCGGGCCGGGGAGACCGACACGATCCCCTTCGTCGCACCGATGTCCTTCGAGATCGCCGCCGCGGCCGCCTTCGCGTCGTCGTCGCCCTTCGCGTCCACCACGACGGTCAGCGGACCGTTGAAGCCCGGCCCGAAGCCCTCGGCGAGCGCGTCGTAGGCCCGGCGCTCGGTGGTGGACGTCGGCTTGGCCTCGTCGCCGGGCATGCCCAGCTGGAGGGAGGTCATCGGCAGGGCGAGGGCGCCGAGGCCGACCACACCGAGGATCAGCACGGGCAGCGGGCGGCGCAGGACGAACCGGGCCCAGCGGGTGCCGCCGTTGTCCTTGGCCTCTTCTTCGGTACGGCGCGGCCCGCGGTCCTTGCGGCGCAGCACCGCGTTCGGCCAGAAGCCGAGGAACGCCGGGACCAGGGTCAGCGCGATGAGTACGGCGACGACGACCGCGCCCGCCGCGGCCAGGCCCATCTTGGTGAGCATCGGGATGCCGACCACCGCGAGCCCGGCGAGGGCGATGACGACGGTGAGACCCGCGAAGACGACCGCGGAACCGGCCGTACCGACCGCGAGGGCCGTCGCCTCCTGGGGTGCCCTGCCATTGGCGCGTTCCTCCCGGTACCGGGAGACGACGAACAGGGCGTAGTCGATACCGACGGCGAGCCCCAGCATCATCGCGAGGGTGCCGGTGGTGGTCGACAGGCCGAGGGCGTCGGAGAGGGCGAGGATCGTGGCCATGCTGACGCCGACGCCGATGAGCGCGGTCAGCAGGGGCAGTCCGGCCGCGGCCAGTGAGCCGAAGGTGACGAGGAGGACGACCGCGGCGATCGCGACACCGATCAGCTCGGCCGTACCGCCCGCGCCACCGCCGTCGGCCATGGCGGAGCCGCCCGCGTCGACGGTCAGCCCGGTGTCCCGGGCCTCCTGGAGGGCGTGCTCCAGCTGCTCCTTGCTGGCGTCGGTGAGGTCGTCGGCGGCGACCTTGTAGGTGACGGTCGCGTACGCCGTCGTACCGTCCTTGCTCACGGCCTTCGCCTGGAACGGGTTCACGGCGCTCGCGACCTGCGAGCCGTCGGCCAGGCCCGCGACGGTGTCCTCGACGGCCTTCTTGTGGTCGGCGGCGGTGACCTTCTGGCCGTTCGGCGCGACGAAGACGACCCTCGCGGTCGCGCCGTCGGCCGTGGCCCCCGGGAAGCGCTCTTCCATCAGGTCGAACGCCTTCTGGGACTCGATGCCCGGCATCGAGAACCCCTCGTCGGCGGCGCCGGGCGCCTTCAGGGCTCCCAGCCCGACGGCCGCCAGGACGGCCGCCCAGACCAGGGCGACGTACCAGCGTCGCCGGAAGGCCAGGCGGCCCACGCGATAAAGGAAAGTAGCCACGGCGGGGAATCTCCACATCTGGTGCCGGACGGTCCACCCAGACTGTCCGGACGAGAGGCGCCGAGTCGTCGTGCGCCTGCCGACAATCCCCGCTACTGAGAACGCAGTACGCGGCGGTCCCCGCGTCCACCTCCGGGACTACCGCCTTTTCCGTTCCCTCACGGCCCGGCGGGAACCGGAACGTGTGTTCCTCTGTGTGTTCCCTGTGAGACCACCAGTTCTTTGAGGCTTGACCAGCCCAAGGGGGAACGAACACAGTGAAGTTCAGACGACTCAGACTCGCCGGAGCCGCGGCGAGCGCGCTCGCCGTGGCCTGCACCGGGCCGCAGGCGTGGGCCTCCGAGCAGCACGAGACCGCCCCGGTACCGACCCTGACCTGGTCGGACTGCCAGGGCGGTTTCGAGTGCGCCGACGCCCAAGTGCCCCTGGACTACCGGGAACCGCAGGGCAGGACCATCACCCTGGCCGTCATACGCAAGAAGGCCGCCGACCCCTCGAAGCGCAAGGGCACACTGTTCCTGCAGCCCGGCGGCCCCGGCAATTCCGGCGTGGACTTCGTGCGCGGCAACTACGACGACCTGCCGGCCGCGCTGCGCGACGACTTCGACGTCTTCGGGTACGACGTGCGCGGGGTGGGCCGCAGCTCCCAGGTGGTGTGCTGGGACGACGCGACGTACACGAAGGCGGTCACCGCCGCCAAGGGCGTCCCGGGCCCCGGCGCCTACAAGCCCGCCGTCCAGCAGGCCGCCGACTTCGACCAGGCCTGCCAGGACAACGCCGGCGTCCTGCTGCCGTACGTCGGCACCCAGTACGTGGCCCGGGACATCGACCTCCTGCGGCAGGCGCTCGGTGAGGACCAACTCACCTACTACGGCCGCTCGTTCGGCTCCTACATCGGTACGGTCTACGCCGCGATGTTCCCGGACCGGGTCCGCGCGCTCGCGCTCGACGGGGCGTACGACCCGGAGCACTACACCAGCCGGCCCTACGCCTACGACCGGCCGCAGTACCTCGCCCTGGACGGCGCGATGGGCCGCTTCCTGGACTGGTGCAAGGCCGACCAGGCGACCTGCGGTTTCGGCGACGGTGATCCGCGGGCCGCGTTCCAGAAGCTCAAGGCGCACCTGGACGCCAACCCGGTGCCCACCGCCAACGGGGGCCAGGCCAACGGCTACACGCTCGTCTACCGGCTGATGTTCAACATCAACGAGGGCAAGGTCATCTGGCCCTCCTTCGGCGAGGCCCTGCGCAAGGCGCAGCAGCGCGACAACACGTCGTTCCTGCTGCGGCCGCCGTCCCCGGCCAGCTTCGACTTCCTCAACCCGAACGTCGTCGTCGAGTGCGTCGACAAGAAGTACCCGACCGACCGGGCCCTGCTGAAGCGCGAGGTCACGACCAACGCCAGGCTGGCCCCGCTGCTGGGTCCCGCCATGGCCTACGGTCCGCCGACCTACGACCACCAGCACGCCACCGCGTGCGTCCAGTGGAAGGGCGAGCACACCAGCCGCTACGACGGCTCGTTCCGCGCGAAGGGCTCCGCACCGATCCTCGTCATCGGCAACACAGGTGACCCGGACACCCCGTATCAGGACGCGGTGGCCCTGTCCCGTGAGCTCGACAACGGCCGCCTGCTCACCTTCAGGGCCGAGGGACACACCGCCTTCGGCCGCAGCGCCTGCGCGTCGGACGCGATCACCAGCTACCTGGTGGACCTGAAGGTCCCGGCCCGCGGCGCGAGTTGCGCGGACGAGACCCAGCCGCCGTCCTCCGAGCCTACGGTGGCTCCGCCGGGGACGACGCTGAGCGAACTCCGCAACGGCGTCAACGAGCGGGTCGACCGCATCGGCTCGCTGCACTAGGCGGTACGGCGTCATGGAAGGCCCAGGTCACGGGAGTGGCCTGGGCCTTTCGGCGTTGGAGGTGGGGGTGCGTGATGAGGAGCAGCAACCTCGGTTCCGTCGCCTTTAGCTGTTCATGTCACGGGCCTGTGACGGTGTCGTCCTGGATCAAGGACGAGGCAACCGTTCGGATCCCGGGCCCCTCATAGTGATCAAGAACGCGCTGAGGAACCCGTCCGGCTTCAGCCCCCAACACCTCGAACACCCAAGGGAATTGCCCCATGATCCGCAACCGCCGCAAGGCATTCCTCGTCTCCGCCGCACTGCTGGGCGGCACCCTGTTGATGACGGCGTGCAACCCGGGCGACGACACCGCCGACAGCTCGTCCAGCACCTCCGCCACGCCCACGGCGACGAGCACGTCCGGCACCACGGGGGGCAGCGACACCTCCGCGACCCCCTCCCCCTCGGGTTCCGGGGGCACGTCCGGCGGCAGCGGCACGTCCGGCGGCTCCAGCACATCCGGTTCCGGCGGCACGTCCGGCGGCAGCGGCACATCAGGCTCCGGCAGCACGTCCGGCTCCGGCGAGACCGTCGTGGAGGGCCTCAACAAGGGCAAGGGCGTCAGCGGCACCTGGTACGGCATCGTGCGGTACGTGGCACCCGGCAAGTACCTGGTCGACGGTCCCGCGGCCAAGGGCTCCGGCGGTGCGCAGCAGGAGTTCTTCACCGCAGAGGACACCGTGATCCTGGGCGGGGGCCAGATCTGCGGCGTCGAAGGCTCGAAGGTGGACGCCCCGTGCGAGGAGGCCGACCTGGAGAAGGCCGCCAAGAAGGGCGTCGAGGCCCAGGTCGTCCTCAAGAACGGCATAGCCACGCAGATCACCGACGGTGCGCTTGTGTGATCCGTTGGCTCGCAACGAGCAGCGGCGTGACAGCTCATACGCGGAAGGGGTGCCCCTCGAGGAGGGGCACCCCTTCCGACCATCTGGTCAGGGTGCCGTCGCCGGGATCAGCCGTAGAGCGCGACCCTCGGCTGAACGGTCCCCCGGGCCTCGGGGTTCGTGACAGTGACCCCGTAGACCTGCTTGAGGGTCTGGCCCGGGTGCAGGGTGCGCCGGGCGTTCGTCAGGTCGGTGAAGAGGGTGCCGGTCTGGCTCGCGGTCGGGACGGTCCGCCAGCAGCCGTGCGCGGTGCGCTGCTCGACCACGAGGTCCGACGGGGCGAGGAACGGGCCCGCGTCCGGCGACTCGACCAGGAGCTGCGGGGCGACGGTGAGGTCCGCCGCGGTGTCGTTGCGGTAGGTGACGGTGACCTCGTGCCGCTGACCGTCGGCCAGGAGGGCCGTGGTGGGCAGGTCCACGAAGTCGACGGGCACGGCGGTCTGCTGGGCCTGCGCGGTGGCCGCGGCAGGCTTGGCGGGAGCGGCCGCGGCGGCGGGACCGGCGGCTGCCAGACCGGCGAGTGCCACGGCGACGGAAACGAATGCGATCTTGAGACGTCTGGTGCTCTTCGACACGTTCACTGTTCCTCGTGATGTGTGGGGGGTTTCGGGGATTACCCGTAGATGAGACCTCAACAAGGAGTAATACGTTGCCCGGATCTCGTGGATATTCCGTGGATACCGCCCGGTAGCCGACCTCGAACTCCCGTTGCCGTCATGGCGGACTGATAGCTTCCGCGGCACCGGCCTGGGGGAACTTCGTTGCCGGTAACCGACCTTCACAAATGAATCCAGGCGGAATTCCTTGCGCACGACTCGTGAATATCCAGGAGGAAGGCACCGCTGGGTGCCGAAAAGCCGGCGCGGGAGAATACTCGCGGCTTCGGGCATGTCCGTACTGGCGTTGGCCCTCGTCGCCCCTCTCGCGTCCGCGGCCCTGACCAGCCCCTCCGACCCGGCCACCCCGACACCGGGGGACCGTGTCACCAACACCTCCCAACTGCCGTCCGGCTGGCAGAAGTCCGGCGACCGGATCGTCACCTACGACGGTGACGGCACCGGGCTGCACGTCCTGGTCGCCGACGCGGCCGACGCCTACACGTGGCACACCGCGGCCACCCTGTCCGAGCCGGGCATCGACACCGACCAGTGGATCGGCCAGACCTGTGTGACCGGGTCCGGCGACCGTGCCGTCGTGGTCTACGCGCCCCGGCAGGCCGTCAACGACCAACAGGGCTTCCAGCAGGGCGCGTTCGCGGCCGTGGTCGACCTGGCCGACGGCACCGTGACCAAGCTGCCCGAGCTGGTCTCCCTCGCCTACTTCAACCCCGGCTGCGGCGACGGCGAACAGGCCGTCCTCACCCGCCCCGAGGGCACCGGCACACAACTGCTCACCGTCGACGCCCAAAAGGGAGAGCTGGTCGGCCAGCAGACCGTCGCCGGTCAGCTCACCTCCGCCGTGCCCTTCGGGAACAGGATCGCGGCAGCCCGGGGCGACTCCGTGGTCTCGGTGGACGCCAAGGGCGCGACCAGCACCCTGGCCAGGACCGACGGCACGCCGTTCCGGCTGGTGCCGGACGCGCACAGCGGGCTCGCCTACCAGGTCCCGGCCGGGAAGAAGGTGCAGGTCCGTCGGGTCACCTCGGCCGGCTCCGACAAGCTCCTCGGCTCCGGCGCGCTGGGCGCCCTCGCGGTGCACGGCAACGGCGGCCGGGTCTTCGTGACCGGCAAGGACGCCGAGGACGCCGTGCCGACCCTGCCGAAGAGCTGGCGGACGCTGGACGTGCCGGCCTCCGCCGAGGTCTCCACCACCGGGGACCTCGCGCTGACCTCCGTCGGCAACGGCACCGAGGCGGCCGGCGGCAGGAAGGCCGCCGCGGACATCGCCCAGTCGGTCGGGATCAACGCGGTGGTGCCCGGCTCCGACACCTCCTTCGGCTTCCGGGTGAAGCCCAAGACGCCGAAGGGGACTCAGGGCGATGAGCAGTCCCCGGCCCTGACGGACGGGATCCACACCAACAGCATCACCCCCGGCGACGACGACCCGTCGACCTCCACCACCGACCCCGACCGCGCCTGCGCCGTCACCCGCAACGACCCGAAGCTCCAGTCGCTCCAGCCCTCGACCGCGCAGGCCGAGTGGGCGACGGACCTCGCCGTGCAGGGCAAGCTCGACGTGCGCCGCCGCAGCGGCTGGAACGGCAGCGAACTCCCGTCGTACACCCCGCAGGGCCTGTTCCCGTCCACCGCGCTCAAGGGCGGCGGCCGGGTGCCCGCGCAGATCATGCTCGGGGTGCTCTCCCAGGAGTCCAACCTGCTCCAGGCCAGCTCCCGGGCGGCCGCGGGCGAGAGCAGCAATTTCATCCAGGGCGGCTACTACGGCAACGCGGGCAGCGTCCACACCGTCAACTGGGCGGCCGCCGACTGCGGTTACGGCATCTCGCAGGTGACCAGCGGCATGGCGAAGGCCGACACCACGTACACCGCCGAGCAGCAGCAGGCGATCACCGTGGACTACGCGGCCAACATCGCCGCGGGGCTCCAGATCCTCCAGGACAAGTGGAACCAGCTGTACGACAAGGGTCTGCTCGTCAACGGGGGCGACCCGCAGTACCTGGAGAACTGGTGGCTCGCGCTGTGGGCCTACAACAGCGGCTTCAACCTGCCCAGTGCGACCGACGCGAGCGCCCCGTGGGGTCTGGGCTGGTTCAACAACCCGGCCAACGGCATCTACCCGGCCGACCGGAAGATGTTCCTGTCGTCCGGCTACGACGACGCCCGCAACCCCAACCTGTGGTCGTACCCGGAGCGGGTGCTCGGCTGGGCGGCCTACTCCCAGCAGAAGACCGACCCGGCGACCGGGGCGACCGTGCGGGCGTTCACCGTCGGCGACTGGCCCACCGGCAACGCGCCCGACGCCCAGCCGCCGCACGACACGTTCTGCAAGCCGACGCTCAACGACTGCGACGTCACCAAGCCGCGCAAGGTCGAGGGGTCGAGCCAGCCCGAGGGGCCCTGTCAGCGGGACGACTTCAAGTGCTGGTGGCACCAGCCGGTGAGCTGGACGGACTGCACGACCACCTGCGGCACCGAGGTGCTGAAGTACCAGGCGACCGACCCCGAGCCGGCGGTCGCGGCTCCGCACCCGGCGGCCTGCGCGTCCACCCTCCCGGCGAACGCGCTGATCGTGGACGACGTGCCGAACACGGTGAAGTTCCGGGTCGGTGACGCCAACCCGTGTGCGGGCGAGAAGAACTGGACCAGCCGGGGGACGTTGAAGTTCACCTTCGGGTCGGCGCAGCAGAACGGCGCGACCGTGTACCCCTCGAAGATCGACTTCCATCAGCTGGGCGCGGGCTTCGGCGGACACTTCTGGCTCACCCACACCCGGGTGCCGAGCTACACCGACTCGGTCGTCACCGGCACGTGGACGCCTGACCGGAAGCTCGGCGGCTGGGCGGAGGTCATGGTGCACCTGCCCGACCACGAGGCCAACACCCCGTCGGCGACATACCGCATCGACGTCGGTGACGGCACGGTCGTGGAGAAGACGATCTCCCAGGACACCGGCGGCAAGAACACCTGGGTCTCCCTGGGCTCCTACGAGTTCAAGGGCACCCCGAGCGTCTCCCTGACCTCGGCCACGGCGGACGGCACCGGCGACGCCTCGATCGCCTGGGACGCGCTGGCATTCGTCCCGCTGAAGGGCAAACCGACGGACACGCCGTCCCCGTCCCCGTCCACACAGAAGTAACCCGCGAGGGAGCGAACTCCGAAGCGCCCGCCCCGGTCGATCTGACCGGCGGCGGGCGCTGTGGCGTGTACGGCGGATCCGCGGGCACGCACCAGCGGGCGGCACCGGCCACCTCACGAATGGGCCGAGCGGCACCGGGCGACGAATACGCGCCGCCCGACGACACCGGCCAACGCCGATCCCCCCGGGCCCAGGCCCGCCGGCCGCCGAACGGACCGAGGCGGCACCGCCAGAGGCAGACTTGCGGCCCCACACCCGCAGATGACACCGGATACCGACGAACGGGCCAACCACCACCGGCCAACGGCCGACCTGCGAACACGGGCTCGCCAACGACACCTGCCAACCCTCGAACGCGCCGAGACGGCACGACCAGCAGCCCGACCCACGACCACAGGCCGACGGACGACTCGGTCAACGGCCGATCCGTGAAGACAGGCCGGCCGACGACACCGCTCGGCCAACGAACGGACCGAGCCAGCACCGGCCGGCGGCCGACCCACGACCACGCGTAAGCCGACGGCACCGGGCATCCCACGTCACCGCTCGACCGACCCGGTGGCGGCCTTACCCGACCCCCTCGGCTTCAGGGGCTCACCCCCTGGCGTCGGCCCCGGCCCGCGCGGCCTCGACGAATGTGGTGATCAGGGTCGGGTCCTTGACGCCGCGGCTCGCCTCCACGCCGCTGGAGACGTCGACGCCCCAGGGGCGGGTGACGTCGACGGCCTCGCGGACGTTCTCCGGGGTGAGGCCCCCGGCCAGGAGCCACTTCTCGCCGGCGCCGGCCACCTGCTTGCGGGACCAGTCCCAGGCGATGCCGGACCCCGGCACCGGGGCGTCGAGCAGCAGCATGTCCTCGCCCAGTTCCCCGCAGCGCGGCACGGAGTCGCCGAAGGCGGCCGCGCGGATCAGGGTCCAGCCGCCGGTCGCGAGTGCGGCGTAGTAGTCGCGGTCCTCGGGTCCGTGCAGCTGGACGGCCCCGATCCCCGACTCCACGGCCACGGACCGTACGTACTCCAGGGGTTCGCGGCGGAACACCCCCACCGTCATGACGCTCTCGGGCACCCGGGCGGCCAGCCGCGCCGCCGTCGCGGGGTCGATGCGGCGCGGGCTGTCGGAGAAGACGAACCCGATGGCGTCGGCGCCGGCCTCGACGGCCGTGTCGACGTCCTGCTCGGTCCTCAGGCCGCAGATCTTCACGAAGAGCGTCATGCCGCCACCGTATCCAATTCGCGTCCATGAACAACGATCACATACATAACCGTTGACGCGACCATGGCAAGCGCTTACCTTCCGAACGATACGTGCCCCCGTCGCCGCACACCATGGAGACGAACGATGCACCTGAGACCAGTCATCACATCCGTCGGCCTCATCGCCGGCACGCTCGTCGCACTGTCCGGCACCACGGCCCAGGCCGCCACCACCCGCTACGAGGCCGAGTCCGCGCCCGCCACCTGCACCGGAGCCATCGAGACCGAGTACGCCGGATACTCCGGCAGCGGATTCTGCAACGGCACCAACGCCACCGGCGCGTACGCCCAGTTCACCGTGTCCGCACCCGCATCGGGCACGGCGACCCTGAGCGTCCGCTTCGCCAACGGCACCACCACCGCCCGCCCCGCGGACATCATCGTGAACGGCTCGACGGTCTCGTCGGCGTCCTTCGAGTCCACCAGTACCTGGACCGGCTGGACCACGAAGACGCTCACCGTCCCGGTGAACTCGGGCAGCAACACCGTCCGGCTGAACCCGACCACCGCGAACGGCCTGCCCAACGTCGACTACCTGGACGCCGAGACATCCGGCACGACGACCCCGCCGCCGTCGAGCAGCGCCCTGTACGTGTCACCGAGCGGCACCGACGGCGCGGCCGGCACGGTGACCGCCCCGACCACCCTCACCTCGGCGATCAGCCGCATCTCCGCCGGCGGCACGATCTACATGCGCGGTGGGACGTACCCCTACTCCTCGACGGTGACCATCCCGGCCGGCAGCAACGGCACCTCGTCCGCACGCACCACGCTCTCCGCCTACCCGGGCGAGACCCCGGTGCTCAACTTCTCGGCACAGACCGAGAGTTCGACCAACCGCGGGATCCAGCTCAACGCCAACTACTGGAAGATCTACGGCCTCGTCGTCGAACGCGCCGGGGACAACGGCATCTACGTCGGCGGCAGCAACAACGTCGTCGAGCGCACGGTGACCCGCTTCAACCGTGACACCGGCCTCCAGCTGGGCCGGATGGCCTCCTCCACCCCGGCGAGCCAGTGGCCGGCCAACAACCTGATCCTGAGCGCCGAGTCCCACGACAACGCCGACTCCGACGGCGAGGACGCCGACGGCTTCGCCGCGAAGCTCACCACCGGCACCGGGAACGTGTTCCGGTACGCCGTCTCGCACAACAACATCGACGACGGCTGGGACCTCTACACCAAGACCGACACCGGGGCGATCGGACCGGTGACCATCGAGTACTCGCTGTCCTACGGCAACGGCACGCTCAGCGACGGCTCCCAGGCCGGCAACGGCGACCGCAACGGCTACAAGCTCGGCGGCGACGACATCGCGGTCAACCACGTGGTGCAGCACAGCGTCGCCTACGGCAACGGCCATCACGGGTTCACCTACAACAGCAACCCCGGCTCGATGACCATCACGAGCAACGTCTCCGTCGCCAACACCGAGCGCAACTTCAACTTCGAGACCGGCACCTCGGTCTTCCGCGGCAACACCTCGTGCAACAGCGGCGCCAACGACCGGTACGCCGGTGACGCCGACAGCTCCAACCAGTTCTGGTCCGGCACCAACGGCTCCCGCTGCTCCACCTACGCGGGCGCCCTGGGCTGGTCCTTCGCCTCCAACGGCAGCCTGGTCGTGACCTTCGGCGGCAAGCAGGTCACGCTGTAGGACACGGCGGGGACCCCGGGATCCGTACCCGGGGTCCCTTCGCCGTCACTGCTTGGGCGCGGCCTGCTGGACGACCTCGAAGGTCCACAGCGTCGAGCCGGATGCTGCGGGCCTGGGGCGGCCCTGCTCGCCGCCGCCCCCGTGCGAGGCCTGTGCCATCCCGGACATCCACTTCTGGAAGTCCTCCTCGCCACGCCAGCGCGTGTAGACGAGGTAGGTGTCCGTGCCCTCGACGGGCCGCAGCAGCTCGAACCACTCGAATCCGTCGGAGTTCTCGACGGTCCCCGCGCGGGAGGCGAACCGCTTCTCCAGCGTCTCGCGCTGCTCCTCGGGGACCGTGAGTACGTTGATCTTGACGATGCTCATGGCGCCAATTGTGCGCCAAAGGGCATCAGAGGGACGTCAGCGTGCCGCGGCCCGGGCAGGCACCTCGCCCTTCGCGCCGACGACGGCGGTCTCCATCACGGCGCTGGTGCCGGCCAGGGTCTCGGTCGTGATGCCCCGGTCCGGGTCGGTGATGTAGAAGCGGGCGCCGAGCAGGGCGAGGGTCTCCTTGTCGAAGATCCACTCGTAGCGGGTGGCGAAGCCGGTGTCGTCGAGGGTGATGGCGATCCCGTGGCGGCCGGCCGCGTCGACGGCGTCGGGGATCTCCCGCACACCGGGCAGTTTCGCGGCCGCCTGGTAGAAGGCGGCCGCGTTCGCGGGCGGCATGACGGTGCCACCGATCAGGTCACCGATCAGGGAGAAGACCGCCTGGTCCCGCGACTCGCCCTCGACCGGCCTGGCCTCCTCGCGGAGCCTGGCGAGCAGGGCGTCGGGGTCGGTGGGCAGCGAGGCCAGCCACCGGTAGGTGGGGTGGTCGACCCCGACCGGGACGGGGTCGGTGGACTCGATCGGGCCCATCTGGCCCGGCATGATCGCGTCCTTGCCGCTGGCCCTGATCCACCCGGTGACACGGAGCGGGCCGGGGTCCTGGGAGGTCCAGCGCTCCTCGGTGTGCAGGGCGCCGAGCCTTATGGGGCCGGTGAAGGCGCCCGTGTTCTCGCGAACCAGCGTCCTGACGTACACGAACTGGTCGTCCCGCACCCGGACCGTGTCGCTCGCCATCGCGGCCGTGGCGATCCGGTTGAGGGTGACGGAGGCGCCGGCCGCGGTCGCGGACGGGGCGGGCCCGGTCGCCGGGCCACCGCCGTCCACGGAGAGGGTCACGAGCAGGGCGCCGGTCAGGGCCGCGGAGGCCAGCGGCACCAGTACCGCGGGCCGCAGGAGCCGGCTCCGCCGGGGCGTGACCGCTGTGTCGTGATCGATCTGCTGCATCAGTACGTCCTTGAAGTGACGGTGGCGCTCCGGCGGGAGGTCCCACTCCGCCGGGGTCGACAACAGCTCCTCGGCCTCGCTCATCGGGTCTCCTCCCGCAGGAACAGGGCCGCGAGCGCGGCCTCACTCTCCATCTCTCCGTGGGCCCGGGGTGGTTCCATCCCGGTTCGCCCCTGTTCCTCCGCGCTCAGTCGCGCGAGCCGGGCCCGGGCGCGGGACAGCCGGGAGCGCACCGTGCCGACCGGGACGCCGAGCGCCTCGGCGGCCTGCCGGTAGTCGAGCCCGGCGGACACGCACAACGCGAGCACCTCACGGTCCCGCCGTCCGAGCCGGCCCAACGCCCGGTGCACGACGGCCAGTCGGCGGGCGTCGTCGATCCTGCCCGCCGACTCCTCGGCGAAGTCCTCGACCGGGCGCGGCTCAGGACTGCGGGCCAGGAAGGCGAGCCTGCGCCGCAGACCCCGGTTGGCGTTGTACGCCTTGTGCGTGGCGATGCCGAGCAGCCAGGGCTTGAGCGAACCGCCCTCCGGCTCCACCGTCTCCCTCGTCCGCCAGGCGGCGAGGAAGGTCTCGGACATCGCCTCCTCGGCCTCCGCCCAGTTCCCGGTCAGCCGCAGGGCGTGGTTGTAGACCGCCCGCGCGTACCGGTCGTACAACTCCCCGAACGCCGCCCGGTCCCCGCCCCGAATCCGCGCCCGGTCCGGTTCCGCCACTTCTGTTTCCCTCACACCCGTAACGCTCCGCACCCCGCCCCGGAGTTCCTGTGCTCTACGACACACGCCTCGCGGCACACGCCGCCGACATCGCCCCGCCCCAGCCTCCCCGCGGAGCGCTTACGCTGCGTCCATGGAGCAGCGAGAGGTCATGCAGAACGTCGTCGGCATCCTCACCGAGGCACTGGAGATGCGACGGCAGGTCCGCGAACACCCCGACCGGCAGGCCGCGCTGACCGGGGCGATCTCCGCGCTTCTCGTGGAGACCCTGCCACGGATCCACCTGCCCGCGGACGCCAGTGGCCTCGCGGCGGCGGACGCCGTGGCCGAGGAGCTGGGGCCCGCCATCGCGAGCATCGCCAACTGCTTCGCGTTCGCCTTCGTACAACTGGCCGAGGTCCACGACGCGGGCCGCACCGACACCTCCGCGGAGGTGCTGCGGCGCATCTCCCTCCAGTTCGCGGGCGGCGCGCAGAAGTAGCCGCGAGCCCCGTCGACATTTCTGCGGCGAAACGACATCCGATCCGGCGCGAGCGACGAACAGCACCAGGGGAAGCACCGGAACGGGCTCCCGGGGCGACGAGGGAGGCGCCGGGAGCCCGTTCGTGTGCGCTGGGCGCGGGTCACCTTTTGGGCGGGCCCAGCCGGCCCCGACTCCCTGTACGGCAGGCTGTACTTCAGCGGGCCCTGCGCGCGTCCTCCAGGTAACGCAACACCGCCGCCACCCGCCGGTCCACCTGGTCCGTCGGCGCCAGGTCCAGCTTCGCGAAGATGCTCCGGATGTGCTTGTGCACGGCCCCGTCGGTCACGAACAGCTTCTCCGCTACGGCGCTGTTGCCCAGGCCCTCGGCCATCAGGGCGAGTACGTCCTTCTCGCGCGGGCTGAGCCGCTCCAGTCGCGCGTCCTGACGGGACCGCGTGAACAACTGCGCGACGACCTCGGGGTCGATGGCAGTACCGCCGGACGCCACCCGGCGCAGGGCGTCGAGGAACTCCTCGACCCGGCCGACCCGTTCCTTGAGCAGATAGCCCAGCCCGCCGACCCCGCCGGTCAGCAGCTCGGTCGCGAAGCTCTGCTCGACGTAGGCGGACAGCACGAGGACGGCGAGTTCGGGTCTGCGCCGCCGGGCCTCGACGGCCGCGCGGATCCCCTCGTCGGTGTGCGTGGGCGGCATCCGTACGTCGAGGATGGCCACGTCGGGCTTGTGCGCGTCGATGGCGTCGAGCGCCCCTTCGGCGGTGCCGGCGGTGCCGACCACGTCCAGCCCCTCGGCACGCAGCAGCAGGGCGAGCCCCTCCCGCAGCAGCGGGTCGTCCTCGGCGATCACGATCCGCATGACAGTTCCCTCTCCGGGCTCATCGGGCCACCCGACACACTCGCCGGGCGAACAGCGTCCTCACACAGGGCCGCGCCCCACCCCGCACGGCCGCTCACGCACCGCACGGCAGATCCGCCTCCAGTAGCGTCGGGCCGCCCGGTGGGCTTGTCAGGTGGAGGGTGCCGTCGTGGGCGGCGATGCGGTGGCGGATGCCGGTGAGGCCGGAGCCGGCGTGCTCGTCGGCGCCGCCCCGGCCGTCGTCCGTGATCCGCAGCAGGAGCCGTGAGCCGGGGGCGCGCACCGTGATCGTGGCCCGGGACGCCCCGCTGTGCTTGGCGATGTTGGTCAGCGCCTCGGCCGCGACGAAGTACGCGGTCGCCTCGACGGAGGCCGCACATCGCCGCGGCACCTCGACGTCGACCGTGCACGGCACCGCGCTCTCCGCCGCGAGCCCCGTGAGCGCCCCGGCCAGCCCCCGGTCCGAGAGCACCGGCGGCAGGATGCTGCGCGAGACGGTCCGCAGCTCGGCCAGCGCCTGTTCGGCCGCGGACTGGGCCCGCTCCAGGAGTTCGTCGGCCCCGGCCGGATCGCGGGCGACCATACGGCGGGCGGCCCCCAGCAGCACGGTCACCGTGACGATCCGGTTCTGCGTGCCGTCGTGCAACGAGCGCTCGATGCGCCGCAGTTCGGTGGCATGGGCGTCCAGCGCGGCGGCCCGAGTGGCGGTCAACTCGGCGACGCGCAGGGAGAGATCGGCGTCTGGACCGGCCGACAGCAGCCGGCGCCCCGGGCTCGCCTGCAGCCGTGCCATGCCGGGCGTGAGCCCCAGCATGATGGCGATCCAGCCCACGCCCAGCAGGCACACGGCCAGGGCGTCCGGCCAGGAGTGCGCGACGCCCACCCCGATGGACGTGGCGGTCGCGTCCTTCGGGGCGAGTCGCCAGTACAGCGGAAAGGCGGCGTCCCGTACGGCGAGCACCGGCAGGACGATTCCCAGCAGTCCCAACGGCAGGCCCGCGACCAGATGCCGGACCAGCCACAGCAGTTCACGCCGGGTCGTGGGGTCGGCGAGGGCGGCCCTCAGCCGCGTCGGCGGGGGCGCGGGGGCGATGACCTCGGGGCCCCACCGCGCGAGCCGGACGCGTTCCATGCCGGCCAGGGCGTGCAGCACGCGCACCCCGCCGGGCGCCAGCATCAGCCACAGCAGCACGAACGGTGCCAGGACGGCCGTACCGAGTCCGGAGACCAGTTGGCCGAGCGCGGCGGCCGCGGTCGTGGCGGTCGCCACGGCAAGGCTCTTGACGTCGGCGGTGGCCATCCGAACCTCCTCGGCTGGAGGACAACGACCCTAGGCGGAAAAGGAGTTCGCAGTACGGCCAGGAGTCGGAAAGTACAGCCTGCTGTACTCCCTCCCTACTTGAGGCCGATCGCCGCACAGTCCGCCGCGTACTGGGCGGTGCAGATCTGCTTCACGGTGTACACGTCGTCCTTGATCACCGTCTGCTGGATGTTGTCCCTGGTCAGAGCCACCACCGGCACCAGCAGGGACGGGATGTCCTTCTGGGTGGGGCTGTTGACCTTGTCGCGGATGAGCGCGTCGAACTGGAGGTCGCGGCCCTGGATCTTGTACACCGCGATCTGCGCCGCGTTGGTCGCCTCCAGCAGGAAGGACTTGTACACGGTCATGTACTGCTCGCCCGAGACGACCCGCTGCACCGCGGCCAGGCTCGCGTCCTGCCCGGTCACCGGCGGGATCTTCGTGGCCCCCGCCTCCTTGAGTTCGTCGATGACCGCGCCCGCCATGTCGTCGTTGGCCGAGTAGACGGCGGCGATGTTGTTCAGGCCGAACGAGGCGATCGCCGCCTTCATGTTGGCCTTGGCGACCGACGGCAGCCAGTCCTTGGTGTCGTACTGCTTGGCGATGACGACCTTGCCGTCGAGCTCGTCCAGCGCGCCCTTCTTGAAGAGGGCGGTATTGGGGTCGGCGAGGGAGCCGTTCATCATGACGATCTTGCTGGTCTCGGCCTTGTCGCCGAGCGCCTCGACGACGGCCCGGCCCTGCACCTCGCCGACGAGCTCGTTGTCGTGCGAGACATAGGCGTCGATGGGGCCCTGGGCGAGCCGGTCGTAGGCGATGACGGGGATGCCCGCGTCCTTCGCCTTCTGGACGTCCGGCTCGATCGCCTTGGCGTCCACCGCGTCCACCAGGATCACGTCCACCTTGTCGGTGACCATCTGCTGGAACTGCTGGCTCTGCCGCTTCTCGCTCGCCCCGGCGTTGGCGTAACTGACCTTGCCCTTGCCGCGGGTGAGGGTCGCGACCTCCTTCTTGATGAGCGGGTAGTCGAACCGGTCGAAGCGGCTGGTGTCCCGGTCGGGGAGCAGCAGCCCCAGCGTGATGTCGTCGCCCTTCTTGGGGCTCACCGCGGTGTCGCTGCTGCCCACTGCGCAGGAGGTGAGCAGAAGGGCCGACACGCAGACGGCCATGACGGGGGGGATGGGGCGCATGGCGATCCTGTGGGTGGGGGGCTGTCACGTAGGCGCAACAGTAAGTGCCCTCAATCCCGATCAAACACCCTGACGACTTCCTTCAAGGGATCGCCACTCGGCGTACGCAACTGGCCGTCGATGTACACACGTTGTACAGCGGTCAGCGCGCGCACCATGAGGATCCCGGCGACGGCCGCGCCGACGACGGCGAGATCGGCGACCAGCAGCGTGGTCACGCCGTTGTAGGCGCGGGCGATGAGGTCGTCCGTGTCGCCGTCGTACATCAGGCCGAGCCCGGTGACCATGCCGAGCAGCCACAGCGCCCACCACACGTTCACGACGACGGGCAGCTTCCGGTCCGGGGCGCTCTGGTGGTGGATGTCGGCGACGATGCCGCGCGGGAACCACAGGTTGACGATCGGCACGAACCAGGCGGCGTAGACCCAGATGCCGGAGTAGCGCGGGCGCTCGCCGGACAGGGCCCGCGCGTTGTCCCGCATCCGCCCCAGCCAGCCGATGAACAGGGCCGCACACACCAGCGTGAGGAGGCTTCCGGCCGTGCTGACCAGGTGGTACGAGTCCTCCAGGGCGTTCAGCGGCCGGTGCCGGCCCTCGCCCTGGTTCGGCGGCCCGGAGGCGGGCTCCCCCGCGACGGCGAGCCGGATGTCCCACACGGCCCGCAGCGCGTAGGCGGCACCGGCGAGCCCGAGCCCGGCGACGGCGAGGCGGGCGGAGCCACGCGCCGAGCGCACGGCGGGCCGGACGGTGTTCTCACTCACGGAGTCCCCCTTCGGAACGATTGGTTCACCCCCTCATCGTCCCGAACCCGGCAATCGGTTCACGCGGATGTTCTCGGGGGGTCCGGCGGAGAAACGGGGTGCCCCGGCGGGCCCTTGCGGTGAAAGGGCGACGGCAACAGGCGGCCGGCCACCCCGGCGGAAAGGCAGGGAGCGAGCCCCGGCGTGGCCCGCGGCAGGCAGGGAGCGGCGGGGCCGGGTGGGGAAACAAGATGCCCGGCGGGCCCTGGCGGTGGAACACGGAGCCCGGCGGTCCAGGTGGAACGGCAAGGAGCGGCGCGGAAAGGCAGGAGCGAGCCCGGCCGGTCCCGTGGAGAAGCAGGATGCCCGGCGGGCCCGAAGGCGAGAAGCCGAGAAGAAAGCCCGTGGGGCGAGGATCGTGGGAGCCATGGACGGACAGCGATACGACGTGTGGGCGTCCGGCGCCGCCTACGACCGTTACATGGGCCGCTGGAGCCGGGCGGTCGCGCGCGAGTTCACCGCCTGGCTCGGCCGTCCGGACGGGCTGCGGTGGCTGGACGTGGGGTGCGGCACCGGGGTGCTGTCGGCCGTGGTCCGGGAGCGCTGCCGGCCCGGCCTGGTCGTGGGCTGCGACCGCTCCGAGGGCTTCGTCCGCGCGGGCCGGTCCGGGGTCGTGGCGGACGCCATGGCGCTTCCCGTCCGGGACGGCTCCTTCGACGTGGCGGTCAGCGGGCTGACCCTGAACTTCCTGCCCGACCCCGCGGCGGCGGTCACCGCGATGGCCCGCGCGGTCCGGCCGGGCGGCGCTGTGGTGGCCGGGTACGTCTGGGACTACGCCGACGGGATGCGCATGGTGCGTCTCTTCTGGGACACCGCCGCCGAACTCGACCCGGCCGCGGCCGAGTTGGACGAGGCTCTGCGGTTCCCCGGCTGTCGTCCCCAGCCGCTGCACGACCTGTGGACGACCGCGGGACTCGCCGACGTGATCGTGCGCGCGATCGAAGTCCCCACGGTCTTCGCCGACTTCGCCGATCTGTGGGGCCCCTTCCTGGCCGGACAGGGCCCCGCGCCGGGCTATGTCACCACCCTCCCCCCGGCCGCCCGGGACGACCTGCGCGAAGCCCTGCGCGCGGCCGCCCCCACCGCCGCCGACGGTTCGATCCCCCTCTCGGCACGCGCCTGGGCCGTACGCGGACGAACGACGTGAACCACACCCCGAGCGAGGCCCGTGCGACACCTCACGCCCCGGTTACGTTTCGCTCAACCTCTGGTTGCGAGGCGGTGAGCGGGCGACGATGGGCGCATGACTCTGGCCGAGCGCGCCCTGGAGCGCCTGGAGGCGTGGTCCGACCTCAGCACGGGCCTGCCCAGCTGCGGGGCAGGGCTGGCGCTGCGCTCCGGGCACAGCGAGATCGTGCACTTCCACCCGGGGCGGGACGTGGATCTGCACCTCACCGAACCGGCCATCCGCAGATTCCACGACGACCTCCAGGAATCGACCGCGGTCCGGCTGCTGCCGGGTTCCCGCTGGGTCACCGTCCACCTCGACTGCGAGACCGACGTCGATCTGCTGATGAGCCTGGTCAGCGTGGCCCTGAAGGCCCACCAGGCGGGGACCGGGCCCGTCGGCCCGGCCGTGTGCAACTTCCACCGGGTCACGGTGGTCCCTCGGGACTCCCCTTTCGCCCCGATTGGGCGATAATCGGAGTATGAGTACCGCGACGTTTGTCCTGGCGGCCTCGTCGAGCGAAGTAATCAACGTGATCGCCGCCTTCGCCGGTGGACTGTTCATCGCCGGCGCGCTGGTGTGTGCCGTGGTGTTCGGCATGCGGGTCCAGGACCGGGAGCTTCCACGGCCGCTCAGCACGGAGCAGCCGCACCTCCCGGAGACCGGGCCGATCCGTGAGATGCGGGAGATGCGCGAGCCGGACGAGCTGCCGGTCACCGCGGACGAGCAGGAACGGCTGATGCCGTACCAGCTCCATCACTCGGGAAGCAGACGAGGAAAGGACCAGGACCGCAAACGCTGGCTGCCCGGCTCCAGCGGCGGCTTCGGCAGCGGCGGCCTCGGCCACGTGTGACCGGCCCGAGGGCGGCCGGGCACGCACGCGGTCCTGCCCCGCCACGAGGTCAGCCCCCGCCGCTCAGTGGTGCCGCCCCATCGCCTCGCGCGGGAGCACGCGACCCCGTCGTCGACGTCCCCGGCGCCCGATGCGGTGGGCCGAGTGCGGCACGCCTCATGCCGACGCCGCTGTCCGCCCCGCGTTCGGGATCGATCAGACCCGCCTCTCCGGCTTGTACACCGCCAGCGCCCAGATCACGAAGAAGTCGACGCCGACCATGATGAGCGACCAGAACGGGGCGTAGGGCAGGAAGAGGAACTGGGCGATCATGCTCAGCGAGGCCAGGAATATGCCGGTCATCCGGGCCCAGGCGGCGCCCCTGAGGACGAACGCGCCGGTGACGACCGCGAGGGCGCCCAGGCAGAGGAGGATCACACCCCAGCCGGTGAGGTTGATCTTGTAGACGTAGTCGCCGACGCGGGACCAGACATCGTCCTTCGCGAGCAGGGAGATTCCCTGGAAGATCGCCAGGACGCCCTTCACCAGCATCAGCACACCGGCGAAGACGACGCCGCCGGTGGCCCACGCGGTCTCGGTGGGGGTTGGGCCGAGACCCGGCGCGGGGGTCGGGGCCGGGGTCGATGCTGTGCCCGCGGACGGCTGTGTGGCGTGCGGTTGCTGCGTCATGACCGTGTCCCGCCTTTCGGGGTCGATGTGCTTCGACCATCGGGCGCAGCGGGGGCGGTCACCACGGGAGTGGGCCGTTCGGGTGACGCCGGGCGTGCGGCCGCAGGGGGAGGGCCCTTCACTGGAGGGACACCCCGCTGGAGGCGAGATGACACGCTGGACGACTGCCGCGCTGCTGACGACTCTGGCCCTCACCGGCCTGACCGCCTGCTCCGACGACGACAGCCCGTCGTCGGTGGCGAGCAAGGTCGCGTCGGCCGCGTCCCGCGCCGGGGAGGCGGTGTCGTCGGCCACGGCGGAGGCAGGCAGGCGGTTCGACGACATCAAGAACGGCGCCGACGCCAGGGACGACGTACGGCTCGGCGCCCCCGCCACCGCTTCGGACGGTCGTACGACGGTGGAGGTCACCGCCACCAACTCCGCGGACTCGGCGAAGTCCTTCACCGTCGAGGTCGACTTCACCGACAAGAACGGCAAACTGCTGGACGCGGTCGTGCTGACCGTGTCGGACGTACCCGCGGGTGGCACGGGGAAGGGAACCGCGCGCAGCACGCACGACCTGACGGGGGACGTGCGGGCGAGGGTGCCGAGAGCGGTCCGCCACTAGGGCCCGGTCACGCCATCCCGTCACGCCATCCAGAAGAAGACGGCCGTCATCCGCTTCTCCTCCAGCGTGCTGCCGGAGTAACCGGTCGCGCTGTGCACGAGGTTGGCGTTGTAGAGGAGCAGCCGGTTGTACCGGTGCGGTACCCGTACGTCCTCCTCGAAGGCGTCCGGCGCGACGAAGCGGGTGCCGAGGGCTTCGACGAGGTTGTTGTGCGGGGCCTGCACCACGTTGCCGCCGAGCCGGCCGCCGGGCATGGCCTGCCGGTAGAAGCTGGTGCCGCAGTCCTTGGGGACGCCGGGGTTGAGATACAGCACGGCGGCGTACCGGCACAGCGCCCGCGAGTCGGTGTGCGGCCGGGGCTCGCTCTCGCCCTCCCCCACGACCTGGACGCAGTTGTGGTTGAGGGTGCCCCCGCCGGGCGCCCGCTGCACCCACAGTTCCTTGGCCCCGGTCGCCTGCTTCACCAGCCGCTCGATCCTCCCGAGCTCACCGGGTTCGAGCCCCGGCATGGTCCGCAGTCCCGGCCAGGTCTCCGAGGTGTACGGATATCCCTTCACCCAGTCGTCCTTGGCGAGGCAGCGTTCCCGTACGGCGTCGACATCCGGGAGCACGTCGTCGATCACCCAGTAGTCGCGACCCTTGGTGGGCTTGCGGTAGGGCAGGACGGGAAGGGGCCGCTGCGACCGCTGTGGCATGGACATGCGGCGAATCTAGGTCCGGGGCCCGTCAGGTCTCTCCCGCGATTTCGCCAGGACTTTCCCGCGAACCGGTCAACGGACGGTCAACCGGCGGCCGGGGGTCTGTCCTGACGGTGCGTCTGTGAGCCCGGTCATCCTCCGGAAGAGGTGGTGAACAACTACGGCCCCGCGTGCGTACTCCTGTGCGTCCGACCCGCCTCCCGGCGGGGAACCCTACCGGGCAGGAGGCACGGTGCCACTCTCGCGCAACGCGATGGGAACGCTGGTCGTGGGCGGAGCCCTCACACTGACGCTGGCCGCTCTCGCGTACCCGTCCATGCTGGGTGTCAGTCAGGCGGCGACCGCTCAGGACAGAATCATCGCCCAGACGCAGTGGGGTCCGCTGACCGAGCTGGACCGGGACTTCGTCGTCAAGGTGCGTGCGGCGGGCCTGTGGGAGTACCCGCTGGGAGAGGTAGCCCTGCAGAAGGGCACCACCCCGGAGGTGAAGGAAGCCGGAAGGCATCTCATCGACGGACACGCGGCGCTGGACGCCGCCTGCCGCAAGATCGCCCCGATGCTCAACATCACCATCCCGAACGTGGCGAGCCCGCAGCAGGTCGGCTTCGTGAACACGATCGAGTCGAGCAATGGCCAGCAGTTCGACACGAACTTCGCCAACATCCTGCGGGTGACGCACGGCTCGATCTTCAACACGATCTCGAAGGTGCGCTCCACCACCAAGAACTCACTGGTGCGGTCGCTGGCCGACATGGCCAACGACACGGTGCTCGACCACATGACGGTCATGGAGAAGACCGGCTTCGTCAACTTCGACCAGGCCCTCTTCATGCAGACCACTCCGCCGAAACTGCCCGACACCGACCTCACGCCGCCGGCCCCGCAGCCCGGCGCGCCGATGGTCGTGCTCACCCCGCCGCCGAACCCGACCTCGACACCGCTCGGCGTCCCCGGCGAGAACGCGAACGGCGCCACCCCGGCCGCGGGCGCGGCCCCGACCCCGACGCCGACCGTGGGTTAGCCCTAACCGAGCCAGGCGGTCGTGTCGGGTCCCAGCAGCCCGTCCTCCAGCGGGCTGCTGGTGAGCAGTACCTCCCCCGCCGGGAGCGGGACGGCCCGGTCCGACAGATTGGTGACGCACCGCCAGCCCTCGTGCCGGGCGAAGTCCAGCACGTCGGCCGGGGAGGCGTCCGCCCACGTGAGGTCCTCCCCCTGAAGGAGCTTGCGGCGCAGGCGCAGGGCGGTGCGGTACAGCTCCAGCGTGGAGCCCTCGACACCGTCCTGGGCCTCCACGGCGTACCCGGCGAACCACTCCGGCTGCGGCAGCCAGGCACCGCCGGCTCCGAAGCCGTACGACGGACCGCTCGTCGTCCACGGCAGCGGCACCCGGCATCCGTCGCGCCCCTTGCGGACCCGGCCCGTCTGCTCCCAGATCGGGTCCTGGAGCACCTCGAAGGGCAGGTCGGCGACCTCGGGCAGACCGAGTTCCTCGCCTTGGTAGACGTACGACGATCCCGGCAGCGCGAGCATGAGCAGCGTGGCCGCGCGAGCGCGTCGCAGGCCCTGGTGTCCGTCCACGGCGGGTGCGTGGCCGCCGGACAGCAGCCAGGCGTTCTCGTCGGTGCCCGGCGGGAGCACGAGGCGGGAGGCGTGCCGTACGACATCGTGGTTGGAGAGCACCCAGGTGGCCGAGGCGTGGGCCGCGCGGGCGGTGGTCAGGGAGTCGGTGATGACCTGGCGCAGCTCGCCGGCGTCCCAGGCCGTCTGCAGGTACTCGAAGTTGAAGGCCTGGCCGAGTTCGTCCGCGCGGGCGTACAGCGCACGGCGCGGGCCCGGGACCCAGGCCTCGGCGACGGCCATGCGGGGCGGGGTGTAGGAGTCGAGGATCGTGCGCCAGTCGCGGTAGATCTCGTGGACCTCGTCGCGGTCCCAGTAGGGGTGGCCGCCCGGCGGCAGGTGGCCCAGGGCCTCCTCCGCTACGCCGGGCAGGTCCCCGAGGTCGCGCAACGGCTCGGTCAGGTCCTTGGCCAGCGCGTGCGCCACGTCCACGCGGAAGCCGTCGACCCCGCGGTCGGACCAGAAGCGCAGGGTGGTGCGGAAGTCCTCGCGGACCTCGTCGTGCGACCAGTTGAGGTCGGGCTGCTCGGGGGCGAACAGGTGCAGGTACCACTGCCCGTCCGGCACCCGCCGCCAGGCGCTGCCGCCGAAGACGGACTGCCAGTCGGTGGGCGGGAGTTCGCCGTGCGCGCCGCGTCCGTCGCGGAACACGTACCGCTCGCGCGCCGCGGACCCGGGGCCGGCCGCGAGGGCCTCCTGGAACCATACGTGCTGGTGGGAGGTGTGGTTGGGGACGAGGTCGACGATCACCTTCAGTCCGAGCCGGTGCGCTTCGGTGACCATCGCGTCGAAGTCGTCGAGCGTCCCGAGGCGCGGGTCGACGTCCCGGTAGTCGGCGACGTCGTAGCCGCCGTCGGCGAGCTCGGAGGGGTAGAAGGGGCTCAGCCACAGCGCGTCGGCGCCGAGGGCGGCCAGGTGCGTGAGGCGCTCGGTGACGCCCTGGATGTCCCCGAGGCCGTCACCGTCGGCGTCGGCGAAACTGCGCGGATACACCTGGTAGACGACGGCCTGCCGCCACCAGTCGGGGTCCTTGCCGGAGAGGTCGGGCGTGGTGGTGCGGGCGGTCACGCGGGCTCCTCTGCAATATGTCCGTGCGGGAAATAAAGGGGATATCTGCCCACTGGTCGGAAACGTGAACCGGGGTTATGCGGAGTTGACCGTTCCCGGTGTGTCGAAATTGTGATGGCTCCTGAACCGGCGTTGTATCACCGCAGGTTGACAGCATTCCGCAGAGAGATCCACGATGTGTGAACACCGTGGCGCATGTGACCAATGGGCCCAGTGTTTTCTGAGATCACTCACTCTCATTCTGACGGGATACGTATGTCCATAGCGAGACGTGTCACCCTGCGGCGCCTGCTGGGGACGGGCGCCGCGACGCTCGCCTTCTCCGCTGCTCTCGCCTCCGTCGCCTCGGCATCCGACTGCCCCGGTGGCAAGGGCTGGGAGGACGGCGGAAGCTACAAGCCGGGTACGGGCGCCGGCTCGAAGACCGAGACCGACCGCTGCGAGTTCTCCCTCGACGGCAAGAACTTCTTCGCCTCGGTCAAGGTCGACGACCTGAACCTGAAGCCGACCGACGACGGCAAGGTCCACGTCAAGGTCCGCGCGGCGGGCGACGCGTCCACCTGCACGGCCTCTCTCGCGTCCTACCGCGCGCACGGCCCGACGTTCGCCACCTCCGGCGAGCAGGTCTTCCACGACTTCGACACCGTGACCGTCAAGGCCGGCGCCGTCGACTCCCTCGACATCTCGATCCCGGACGTCGGCTGCTACGCGCAGATCGACCTCTACCGGGGCAACACCAAGTTCGACGGCAAGCTGGACGCCAACGACGGCCTTCCGCACGGCGACCTCCCCAAGGGCCCGGACCACCCGGTCATCAAGGACAAGCTGATCGCGGCCTGGAACGGCGGCACGAAGGACTGCACGGCCACCCCGCCGTCGACGCCCCCGGCGACGCCTCCGGCCTCGGAGACCACGCCTCCGGCCTCGGAGTCGACCCCGCCGGCCTCGGAGTCCACCCCGCCGGCCTCCGAGAGCACGCCTCCCGCCTCGGAGACCCCGTCGACGTCCACCCCGACCCCGTCGGCCTCGGAGTCCACGACGACTCCGGCCGCGCCCACCCCCAACGGTGGCGGCGGCGACAACCTCGCCGAGACGGGCGCCAGCAGCAACACCCCGCTGATCGCGGGCGGTGCTGCGGTGCTGCTCGCGGGTGGCGCGGGCATCGTGCTGGCCACGCGTCGCCGTAAGGCCTCGCGCGCCTGACCCTTTCTGACTGACGGGGCCGTCCCACCGTTCGCGGTGCGGGCGGCCCTTTCGGTTGTCCGCGGCGCTCAGTGAAGGGTGGGCCGGTAGACGAGTTCCTGGGTGTGACCGTCGAGCGTCCGGCTCTCCAGCAGCTCCAGATCGAAGTCGGCCGCACCCCGGAAGACCGGGTCCAGGCCGGTCCGGCCGGTGATGACGGGGAAGAGCGTCACCTGCACGCGGTCGACCAGACCGGCGGCCATCAGCGCCCGGTTCATCGACAGGCTGCCGTGTGAACGCAGCGGCACGTCGGACTCCTTCTTGAGCCGCGCTACGACATCCACGGCGTCGCCGCTAGCGACGATCGCGTCCGGCCAGTCGAGGGGGCCTTCCAGCGTGGTCGACACGACCGTCGTCGGCAGGTTCCTCATCCGGGTGACCCAGGGGTCGCGCACATCGGAATCCTCGGTGCTCTCGGCCGTCATCTGCGCGAACGCCCGGTAGGTGGTGGCCCCGAACACCATCCGCTGCTCCTCGCGGTAGAGGGCGAGGCGGTGGTCGAGCAACTCGGGCCCTTGCTTGCCCCAGTAGCCGGTCCAGTCACCGCCGGCGGCGGCGTAGCCGTCGAGGCTGGAAAAGACGTCGAAGGTGTAGGTGGCGGTCATGTCGTTCTCCGGCCTTCTCGATGGACTTCTGAGGGGACTTCTCAGTGGACATCTCGGTGGTCTTCCTTCGTCCCTGTAGACCCGGCACCCCTCCGGAACTCATCGCCGGGCCCGCCATGGCCCAATAAATCGAACACATGATTGAATCCGGGCATGCGATCGTTCCCCGACGACCTCGCCCGGGCACAGCGTGAGTGGAGTGCCATCTACCACGAGCTCGCCGAGCGCCCCGGCCACACCGAGCTGCGCCGACGCCTGCACCGGCTGTCGGCCCAGGTCTTCTTCCATCCCCACTGGCAGCGCGGGCGCCCACGCCCCGCCGAGTGGCGGGAACTGCGTGACCTGGGGCGGTCGGGCATCGGCAGCGTGAGCGAACGGCTCGAGCGATGACGGACCGAAGTGCGGGACCGTACGCCCCGGACGATCCTGAGGACATGTCCGGACCGATCCGCGTGATCGTGCACCCCCCGTCCCCCACGGGCGGCCGCCGCGTACGCGTGGACGGCGAGATCCTCGGCCTGGCCCACAACCTGACCGACGTCGCGGAGTTCCTCCGGCGAGCGGGCCTGGAGATCGACGCGGCGGAGGTGGCGCAGTCGCCGTGGATCGAGTGGAAGGGGGGTGGGCCCGAGCGGTGGGGGGCGGAGGGGTGAGGTCCTGGTGGGTCGGAGTGACTGTGGCCCATGGAGCCGGCAACACGATCACGATCCCGGCTTCCTGAGGCGTGTCCACGCACACGCGGGTCGTCGGCGGTGCGCGCCCCGAAGGCGCGATGTCCTTCGGGGCGTGCGGCAGGGGTTCGGGTTCAGGCGTTGTAGCCGCCGTGGGCGTCCAGCACCGCGCCCGTGACGTACGACGCGGCCGGGCTCGCCAGGAAGGCGATCGCCGCGGCGATTTCGTCGGGGTGCCCCATGCGCTGCAGGGACAGCGAGCTGACCAGGGCCTTGAGGGTCTCGGGGTCCGGCGGTTGCATGCCGCCCTCCATCAGTCCCGCCTCCACGACGTTGGCCGTGATGTTCCGGGGCCCGAGGTCTCGTGCGGCCCCCATGGTGTACCTCTCGATCCCGGACTTGGTCGCCGAGTAGTCGGCAAGGCCGGGGGCGCCGACCCGGGAGCCCAGTCCGGAACTCACCGTGATGATGCGGCCGCCGGTGCGCAGCACTCGGGAGGCGGCCCGGATGACGGCGATCACGCCGAGGTAGTTGGTGGCGTGCATCCGGTCCAGTGCGGCGGTGTCGGCGTCCGGGTCGTCCACCGCGCCGGCCACGGAGATCGCCGCGTTGTTGACGAGGATGTCCAGGCCGCCGAAGTGTGCGACCACGTCGTCGATCAGCGCCGGCGCCCGGCTCGTGTCCGCCTGGTCGGACTGGAAGGCGACGGCCTTGGCTCCCTTGCCGTGCACCTCGTCGACGACTGCCTGCGCCTGCTTCTCGGAGCTGACGTAGGTGAAGGCGACGTCGGCGCCCTGCTCGGCCAGCAGCCGTACGGTCGCGGCTCCCAGTCCGCGCGACCCCCCGGTGACCAGGGCGACCTTGCCCATGAGTGGCTTGCTCATTCTTCTCACCTCGTTGATTGACCCTTCCCGGCAGTCGCAACGTTAATTGTTACGACAGACTGTTGCAACCATCGCTGTTACGACTGAGCTGTCGTAACATAAAGCGTTGCGCCCGAGAGGAGGGGCTCATGAGTGCCAACAGCAGGCTGACCATCGCCGCCCACGCGCTGGCCTGGATCGGCCTCTATCAGCGCCAGGGCCATGAGGTCGCCACCTCCGAGCAGATCGCGACCAGCGCGAACACCAACCCAGTGGTCATCAGACGGCTGCTCGGCGAGCTGCGCAGGGCCGGGCTCGTGGAGTCCCGGCGGGGCGCGGGCGCGGGCTGGTCGCTGGCGCGCGAGCTGGAGTCGATGACCCTGCTCGACGTGTACGAGGCAGTGGAACCCGGCCCGCTGTTCGCGATGCACCGCACCACCCCGGACCAGGAATGCGTGGTGGGTCACGGCATCCAGCCGGCAATGCAGGGCATCTACGAGGGCATCGAGGAGACCCTGAGACAGGAGCTGGCCCGCGTCACGCTCGAGAACGTACTCCGGGACGTACTCGCGGCACCTCGCTAGCGCCTCCGTTGCGACCTGGCATCACCACGGTCCGCCGACCGCAGGCCGGCATGGCGATCAGCCGTGAATGGTGTTGAGGACTGCGGCAAGCTTTTCGGGCGCACTGATCATTGCCATGTGACCGGTGTCGAGGTCGATGACGTCGGGCCGGAGCAACGCTATGGATCGCTGCTGGAGTTCCTCGACGTAGCACTGGTCCCGCGTGAGGTGCACGTAGGTCCGGGGGATGTCGCGTCCGTAGCCGCTGAGGTCCACTGTCTCTCTCAGCAGGGCGGCCGAATCGTCGGTGAGCCGGTCCAGGACGGACGTGGTGGTCGCCTCGTCCAAGTCGTTGCACAGCATCGCGGCGGCACCCTCGCGGGTCTGGTGGTAGACGCCGTCGGCGATGGACTGCTCCACCAGGCCCCGTACTTCGGGATCGATCTGGTCGAGCACCCGGGATCTGTCCGTCGGCACCACGGCCGACACGAGGACGACGTGGCGGATCCGGTCGGGTATGAGATCCAGGACGCGCGGCATCGTGACTCCCGCGAAGGAGTGACCGACCAGTACGACGTCCCGCAGGTCCTTCGCCTCGACGTCCTCCCGGACCGCATCGGCGCAGTCCGCGAGAGTGATCGTGCCCAGGTCGACTCCGGCCCTGCTGCCGCGCCCGGGAAGATCGACTGCCAACGCTTCCGCACCGAGATGGGGGATCAGCTCGTCCCAGCAGTTCGCGCCGAAGCTCGCACCGTGGATCAGGACAAACGCCATGGTTGACCTCCTCGTCAATGACTTCACCGAACCTTAAGTGAATTCAGTTCGATTGTGGAGGTCTGCGGCAGAGCAAAAGGGGAGGCAAGACGTGAATCGAGTGGGGAGAGTTCGACGAGGTGGCCGCGTTCGAAGCGGGCTCCGGCGCCGACGAGGGGCGCAAGGTGGGGTGCGTTCACGGATCGCCGGCCTGCCTGGGCCGGGCCGGCGGCGCGATGAGCAGCCCATGCCGCTCGTAGTAGCGCACGGCGGGCACTGGGACGCCTGCGCCTCGTGCCACCTCGCCGATGCGGATCAACCGCTCGGCCGCGGCCATCACTTCCCAACCCCTGGGTTGGCGACAGCACTTGCCTCTGACGCTGGCGTCAGGTTTTAGCGTACGGGCCATGGACATCAACAACTCAGTTGCCCTTGTCACCGGAGCCAACCGCGGCCTGGGCCGCGCCTTCGCCCAGCGCCTGCTCGAACGGGGCGCCCGCAAGGTCTACGCGACAGCCCGCCGACCGGAGACCGTGGACCTGCCCGGGGTCGAGGTGCTGCCCCTCGACATCGCCGATCCCGCATCCGTGAGGGCCGCCGCCGAGGCCGCCGCGGACGTCTCGCTGCTCGTCAACAACGCGGGGATCCAGACGGGGACCGACCTGGTGACCGGCTCGCTGGACGCGGTGCGGCACGAGCTGGAGACCAACGTGTTCGGCCACCTGGGAATGATCCGGGAGTTCGCGCCGGCGCTCGCCAGGAACGGCGGGGGCGCGATCGTCAACGTCCTCTCCGCCATGTCGTGGTTCGGGGGCCAGGGGGCCAATGCCTACCACCTGACCAAGGCCGCCGCCTGGGCCATGACCAACGGCGTCCGCCTGGAGCTCGCCGAGCAGGGCACGCTCGTCACAGCGGTGCACCTCGGCCTGGCCGACACCGACATGGCCGCGGGCTGGCCCGTGGACAAGATCGCGCCGTCGGACCTGGCCGACGCGGCGCTCGACGGTGTCGAGGCGGGCTCCGCCGAGGTCCTCGCCGACCAGTGGAGTCGGGACGTCAAGTCCCGTCTGCCGCTGACGCCGGAAGAGTTCAACGCCGCGATGGATCGCGCCCTGGCGGCGCTGATGACGGCCTGAGGGGTGCCCCCGTGCGTGGCAGCTCAGTTTCCGGACTGCTCGGCGAGGGTGTGCGCGACGAGGGCATTGGCGTGACCGTGGCCCAGCCCGTGCTCGGCCTTGAGCCAGTGCACGAGCTCCATGTGCTTGGTCAGAGGCGAGGAGTGGATGAGGTCCTTCCACTCCGCAATCGGGCGGCCGTACTTCTTCTCGATGGAAGGGAAGTAGCTGGCAGGGCCCTTCACGGTGGCGGTCATGTCAGTCATCCTGTCCGTCCGTTGTGTTGCTCCGGTGTTGTCGCCGGTATGACCGAGGGGCACCAACGGAGTCATCGGTCGAGGAAGGTGCGCTGCGTCACACCTCGCGCTCGCCGATATGCGGGGCAGCATGTTCAGCTCCTCCAATAGCTCTCCTCGCCTCCGTGTAGCCACGCATCCTGCTTCTTCGGCAGGTCCAGTTCCGCCCATACCGTCTTGCCGACCGTGAGCCTCTCCACCGCCCAACGGCCCGCCAGCACGCGGACGATGAGCAGGCCCCGTCCGAACTGGTCGTCAGGGCGGGGCGGTCGGGTGCCGGGGAGGCGTTCTCCCCTCGGGTCGGTCACCGCGATGCGGAGGGCGGTGGTGGTGAGGGTCGTCTCGACCCGGAAGAGACGGTCTCGTAGGCAGCCGTGCAGCAGGGCGTTCGTGCACAACTCGCTTGCCAGCAGTGCCGCGTCGCCGGCGAGGGCCGGATGACCCCAGTCGACGGCGAGTCCGGCGACGCGTCTGCGGGCGAGGGGGATGCTGCGCGGGTACGGGGTGTAACTGACCTCGTCGTAGCGGTCGTAGGACGTGGGCGGGCGGGGAGGGCAGGAGTCGTTCACGGTGTCCTCCGGGTGTGCGGGGGCTGGGGTGTTGGGGTGGCTTCGCCGTGCGGGCAGCACGGTGCGCTTCCGCCAACTGGTTTCTTTGTGTAGGCGATCGAGTACTGAAGGTAGTGATGCGCCTGGTGTCCGCGCAAGCGGTCTCGGGGAAATATGTCTCCAGTTTCGGTTGTGCTGTGGCTCCGGTGAACCGCACACTGGCCACGATCAGGAGGTGACCCGAGGTGTCCACAGGCCAGTTCACGCGCGGAGCCCGCGTATCCACCGTCCTCGCGCGCAAGTTGGGCGGTGAACTGCTGAGGCTGCGGGACCGGGTCGGCCTGACCCAGCCGCAGGCTGCGGAGGCGCTGTCGGCGACGGCCGCCAAGGTGGCCAAGATGGAGCGCGGGTGGGTGCCTTTCCGCGATCCCGACATCAAGATCCTGTGCGAGTTGTACGGGGTAACCGATCCGAAGGCCGTGGAGCGGCTGTTGAGCCTCGCCAGGACCGATCGGGAGCGCCGCAAGGCCAAGGGGTGGTGGAACCAGTACCCCGAGCTGCGTTCCCTGGTGGAGTACGTCGCCCTGGAGGACATCGCGACCAGCATCCGCACCTGGCAAGGGGCCTTCGTCCCGGGCCTGCTGCAGACGCCGGACTACGCCAGGGCGCTGGCGATCGGCAACGCCGACTGGGACGAGCCAGGTGAGATCGAGCGGTTCGTGGAGGCGAAGGTCGCCCGGCAGGGGCGGCTGACGGACAGCAGCCCGCTCGAGCTGTGGACCGTTGTCGGCGAGGGAGCGCTGCGTCAACTGGTCGGCGGCCGCGAGGTCATGCGGACCCAGCTGGAGCACCTGGTCGAGGCATCCCGGCTCCCCAACGTAAAGCTTCAGGTGGTCCCGTTCCTCGCGGGCTCCCACCCCGGCATGACCAGCGCCTTCAGCGTCGTCTCCTTCGCCGAACCCGGCGCGATGGACGTGGTCTACATGGACACGACCTCGTCTACGCTGTGGCTGGAGAGCGAGGCGGACGCCGCCCGTCACAACACCAAGTTCGAGCGGATCGCAAGGAACGGACTCGCTCTTCACGATTCCGTCGAGTTGATCGAACGCATCCGCAAGGAGCTGTGACCGTGCCGCACTTCGAGTTCGCCAAGTCCAGCCACAGCAGCGGCAACGGCGAGTGCGTCGAAGTCGCCCGCAACCTGCCCAGCGTCATCGCCGTCCGCGACTCCAAGACCCCCCACGGACCGATACTCCAGATCGTCCCCGACACCTGGACCACCTTCATACGGTCCCTGCACCAGGCTCATCCCTGACCAGGCCCCACATGACCTGGACCGAAGCCCACGGCGGCATGTCCCCCGATTACCGGACCCTGACCTGACCCACTCCGGACCACGGCAGCAGACGCGGCCAGTTCCCGAAGGGTCCCCACAGGCGCCCAAAAACCCTTCGCCCCACCCCCACCCCTCCCCCTACCCTCACCCCATGCAGCGCGCCCAAGCCATCCCCTCGATCACGACGACGCCGGAGCAGGTCCCGGTGCGCTGACAGCTGACGCAGTCCGAAGCCCCGGGGCGAGTGCCCCGGGGTTTTGTCGTTCCCGTCGGTTCCTCGCCCCCCGCCGCGAGGGAGAACCCCGTGAACCCCATGCACGACCACCGCCGGCTCGGCCGCGAGCTCGATCTGTTCGACACCGATCCGCTGATGGGCGCGGGGCTGCCGTACTGGCTGCCCGACGGGGCCGTCGTACGGCATGTCCTGGAGGAGTACGTCAGGGAGGTGGAGCGGGCCGCCGGGTACCGGCATGTGTACTCGCCGGTGCTCGGGAAGCGGGAGCTGTACGAGATCTCCGGGCACTGGTCGCACTACGGCGACGACATGTTCCCGCCGATGCGGCTGGGCGGCGAGGAGGTCGTGCTGCGGCCCAGCCTTTGCCCGCACCACGCCCTCATCTATCGGTCGCGGTCCCACAGTTACCGTGAACTTCCGCTGCGGATCGCCGAGTTGGGCGGCATGTATCGCTCCGAACTCTCGGGCGTCCTCGGCGGTCTCACCCGCGTCCGTTCCATCCAGCTCAACGACGCCCACATCTTCTGCACCCCGGAGCAGGCCGTGGCGGAGGCCCGCGCCGCCCTCGCACTCATCCGGCGCGCCTACGACGACCTCGGCATCCGAGCGTCCAGGTACCGGCTGTCCCTCCCGGGCGACTCCGGCAAGTACGTCGCGGACCCCGCGCTCTGGCGCCGCGCCACCGCCCTGCTCGAAGAGGTCCTGGACGGCGTCGAGTACGAGTCCGTCGAGGGCGAGGCCGCCTTCTACGGTCCCAAGATCGACGTACAGATCACCGACCCCGCCGGCCGCGAGTCCACCCTCTCCACCGTCCAGATCGACTTCCACCAGCCCGAACGCTTCGACCTCCACTACATCGGCCCCGACGGGGGCAAACACCGCCCGGTGATGGTCCACCGCAGCATCATCGGCAGCGTGGAGCGGGCGGTCGCCCATCTCATCGAGGCGCACGGCGGCGCCTTCCCGGTGTGGCTCGCGCCCGTACAGCTGGTGGTTCTGCCAGTGGGCCACGCCCAGGAGGAACGGGCCCTTGACCTCGTACGGCGGGCCGAAGCGCGCGGTGTCCGGGCCGAACTCTCGGGCCCCGGCCACGGCACCCTCGGCACCCGCGTCCGTGCCGCACGCCTCGTGCCGTACCAGGCGGTGATCGGAGAGCGGGAGGCCGACTCCGGCTGTGCGGCCGTACGACTGCGGGACGGCCGTAGGCCAGGAGCGGTGCCGGTCGACGAGCTGCTGGAGAGGATCGGTGCCCGGGCCGGTGATTGCGGGGCCGAACTCTGGGCGGCTGCGTAGGGTCGGACCCGTACGCCAGTGACGAAAGGACCCCCGCCGTGACCGGTCAGCCCACCCCGGTGATCATCGACTGCGACACCGGTGTCGACGACGCCCTTGCCCTGCTGTTCGCCGTACGGCATCCAGGGATCGACCTGCGCGCGGTCACCTGTGTCGCCGGGAACACCGACGTCGACGGCGTCGTCCGCAACACGCTGACCGTTCTGGAGCAGGCCGGCGCCGGGGACATCCCCGTCGCCCGCGGTGCCGCGCGGCCGCTGATCGAGCCCGTGCGCACCGCGCAGCACGTGCACGGCCTCGACGGCATGGGTGACCTGGGGCTGCCCGCGCCGACCCGGGTGGCGGTGGACGTGGACGCGGTGACCCTGCTCAGGCGGGAGATCCTCGCCTCGCCCCGCCCGGTCACGCTGATCCCGACCGCGCCGCTCACCAACATCGCGCTGCTCCTTCGTACGCACCCCGACGTGGTGCGGAACATCGAGCGGATCGTGTTCATGGGCGGCGCGGTGGCGACGGGGAACGCCACGCCGGTCGCGGAGTTCAACGTCTGGCACGATCCCGAGGCGGCCGCCGTGCTGCTCACCGCGGGCGTGCCGATCACCATGTACGGCCTGGACGTGTTCGAGCAGGTGGTCGTCCCCGCGGCCGACGTCCAGCGGCTGCGGGCGAGTTCGGAGCCCAGCCTGCGCATGGCCGGCGAGCTCCTCGCCCACCGCGACCCGGCCACCTCCGGCGACCCCACCCCCACGGGCGGCCTCGGAGACGCGGGCGCGGTCTGCGCGGTCGTCGACCCGGACGGACTGACCACCGAACTCCTGCCGGTGGAAGTGAGCCTGGCCCCGGGCCCGACCCGCGGCCAGACCGTCGTCGACCGCCGCCGCCGTCCCGGGGAGTCCGAGATCCACGAGGGCGAGCGTGAAGTGACACTCGTGGACGTGGGGTTGGGAGTGGATGTGGAGCGGTACGTGAAGTTGTGGCTGACGGCGGTGGAGGGGGCCTGACAGCCCGTACCAATGGCTTCCTGGCGGTAGGGGCCTCTTGCCATGCCCGCAGCACCGGCTCGCGGTTCGCCCACGCGGTAGCCATGCAGGCATATAGCGAGGAAATCGGCAAAGTGCCCTAAAAAGGACTCTGTGCGGCCCTCCCTGTACCGCACCCCGCGATTCCCGGGCCTTTCTCGAATCGCCGGACGTGACCACTTGCCATCGACCGACGGTCCCCCTATGGTCGTACGAACGTAAGACATACGACCGTAAGGCATACGGACGTAACTCAAAGCTCAGGGAGCTCGTGATGGCGACAACTCGACCGGTGGTCCTCGTGACAGGTGCCTCATCAGGCGTCGGCAAGGAGACGGCCCGCGCTTTCGCCGCGGCGGGCTTCGAGGTGATCGGAACCGCCCGCAACACCGCGCGGGTCACCGCGCCCGCCGGGGTGACCTACCTCGACCTCGACGTGACCAGCGACGCATCGGTCGCCTCCGTGGTCAAGCAGGTGATCGACCGGTTCGGGCGTATCGACGTCCTGGTCAACAATGCCGGCGTCGGCGCCAACGGTGCCGGCGAGGAGTTCTCCGTCGCCCGGACGCAGGAGGTCTTCGACGTCAACGTCTACGGCATCATGCGGATGACCAAGGCGGTTCTGCCGCACATGCGCGCGCAACGGCGCGGACGCGTCATCAACGTCTCCTCCCTCAGCGGGTTCGTCCCCAGCCCGTTCATGTCCATCTACACCTCGACCAAGCACGCGGTCGAGGGCTACTCCGGGTCGCTGGACCACGAGGTCCGCGAGCACGGCGTGCGGATCCTGCTCGTCGAGCCCGGCCCGATCAACACCCCGTTCGGGGACCACAGCGTGCAGGGCGACACCCCGTTGCCGCTCTACGCGTCGGGGCGGCGCACCTTCGACGAGGTGCTGGCGAAGAACACCAGCGGCGGCGACGATCCGGCCACCGTGGCCAAGGTGATCGTCGCGGCGGCCACCGACCGGAACCCGAAGCTGCGGCGCACCGCCGGCTCGACGGCCGCCGGCATCAGCGTGTTCCACCGCGTCCTTCCGGCCCGGATCTTCGACCGCATCGTCCGCAGGTTCAACCGGATGCCGAACTGACCTACGGACGCCGGTCTCACGAAGCTGCTTCTCCGTCCGTCTCGCTTCGCGTCTTCCAGCCGACCGGCCTGAAGGCAGCGGCTCCGGCGCTGCTCTGGATCCACGGAGGCGGACTGATCTTCGGCGCACCCGAGCAGGACGACCGTACGAACATCGCCTTCGCCCGCGAACTCGGCATCACCGTCGCCGCGGCCCGCTATCGACTGGGGCCGGACCATCCCGCGCCCCCCGCGGTCGAGGACGCCTACGCCGCGCTGCGCGGACTGGCCGAGCGAGCGGACGACCTGCACATCGACGTCGATCGCATCGCGATCGGCGGTGCCAGCGCAGGCGGCGGACTCGCCGCGGCCCTCGCCCTGCTCGCCCATGACCGGGCCGAGATCCGGCCGACGTCCCAATTGCTCCTCTACCTCATGCTGGACGACCGCACGACGACGAGAACCGACCTGGACACCCTCAAGGTGCGCGTCCGGACGCCCAAGAGCAACCGGTACGGCTGGTCGTCCCACCTCGGCGATGCCGTCGCAGGCCCCGACGTCTCCCCGCGCCGGGCTCGCCCGCTGCCGTCGGAGGCCCGCGCCCTGGCCGACGGCGAGCCCTCGGCTGGGCCCGCCTGCCCGGCAGCCCCGCGCCCGGCGGTGACCTCGGCGCCCTCATCGGCCGGACCCGCGCGGCGATCCTGGAAGACGTCGTCACCGGCCGTACGACCGGTGAACTCGCCGACCGCCTCGGCATCTCCGGCGCGGCCGCGAGCCAGCACACGGCGGTGCTGCGCCGGGCGGGCCTGCTGCTGAGCGTGCGCCACGGCAGACATGTGCTGCACACCATCACGCCGGCGGGGAGCGCCCTGCTCGAAGGGACCGGATCCGTCGGGGCGGGCTCCGTTTAAGGCAGGGCTTCAGGTTGTGGCGGGGACCAGCAGGTCGAAGCAAGCCTGTGGGCGCGAGAGATGTCCTTTTTCCACAGGGGGTGCGACATCACATGCGCGACATACGACGTTCTCTGCTCGCGGGCCTCGGCGCCCTGGGGCTGGCGCTGACGGCCGTGTTCATGGCGGGCCCCGCCGGTGCGGCCCCGGCCGGTGCGGCCCCGGAGAACCGGGACTTCGGCCAGATCCTGACCATGCCGGCCGCGCCGCCCGCCTCGGCACTGCCGGCGGGGGCGGCCGCCGAGCCTCCGACGGCCTGGCCGAAGCCCAGCAAGATCCTGCACGTCGCCGCGCGTGAGTCCATCACCTGCGAGAGCGGCAACCTGTGCACCGCGACCTACGACCCCACACGGGGCGACTACGTCGTCTACTACTTCTACTACTGCGACACCTACACCCTGTCCAACTGGGTCGGCACGGGCTCGTACCGCAACTCCCAGACCGGTGGTGTGACCGCGCACTTCTACGGCAAGGACGGCGGGACCGTCACGTCCGTCGGGCCGGGTGGCAGCAGCAACTCGTACAACTGGAGCCCCATCTGGTCCCTCAAGAACTGCTGACGCCCCACCGCTGTTCCACCTTCGCGAGCCGCCAGTAGGCGATCGCCGCCGCCCACACCACCACGAACAGGCCGACGATGACGTAGCCGACGTTGTCGAGATCGATGTCGGCGATCCAGGTGGTGAGGGCGTCGGTGAGGTCGAACTTGTCGTGCAGGACGCCGACGAGCTCGATCGTGCCGATGAAGAAGGCGACCGCGATGGACAGCCCGGTGATGGCGAGGTTGTAGAAGACCTTGCGGACGGGGTTGGAGAAGGCCCACTGGTAGGCGAAGTTCATGAACGTGCCGTCGAGGGTGTCGAACAGGCTCATGCCGGCGGCGAAGAGCAGCGGCAGACAGAGGATGGCGTACCAGGGAAGCCCCGCGGCCGCACCCGACCCGGCCATCACCATCAGCGTCACTTCCGTGGCCGTGTCGAAGCCGAGCCCGAACAGGAAGCCCAGCGGAAACATCTGCCCCGGCCGGGTGATGGACTTGGTGAGCCGCCCGAGGATCCGGTTCATGAACCCGCGCGAGTCGAGGTGCTGCTCCAGTTCCTTCTCGTCGTACGTCCCCTCCCGCATCGCCCGGAAGACCTTCAGGATGCCCATCAGGGCGACCAGGTTGAGAGCGGCGATGAGATAGAGGAACGACCCGGAGACCGTCGTACCGAGAAATCCGAGCACCTGGTGGGTACGTGACCCCTCGTTCATGACCTTGCCGGCCAGCTGGGTGCCGCCGGCGATCAGCGCGGCGAGCAGGACCACGACACTGGAGTGCCCGAGCGCGAACCAGAACCCTCCGGACACCGGCCGCTTGCCGTCCGCCATCAGCTTGCGCGTGGTGTTGTCGATCGCGGCGATGTGGTCGGCGTCGAAGGCGTGGCGCATACCGAGGGTGTAGGCGGTGATGCCGAGTCCGATACCGAAGGCCTTGTCGCCCACCTCGTAGTGCTCCGGGACGACCAGCAGGAAGAGGATGCCGAAGGCGACGACGTGCAGGGCGGCTATCGCGGCCATCAGACCGACCGTCTTGACGGTGTCCTCGCGCCGCCAGCGGAAGGAGGATGAGGCGGCGGTCTCGGGCAGCGCAGGATCAGTCATACGGTGGTCACTCCAGCACCTCGTGGATGAACGCGTGAGCTGCCGTGGCCGGTCTCCTGGCTTACGGGTCGTGCGTTTCCCTCCCGCCTTCCCGGCCTGATGGTGACGGCCAGTGGCTGTCCCGCGAGGGACGTGGGAGGGAAACTCCCCGATCACAGTGGCGAGGGCCGCACCGGACTGGACCTTTGAGGGGTCGTCACCGGCTTCCCGAGCACCACGGCCCGCCCACCGTAGGCGGGCGCGGGGTCTCCTGCATAGCTGCACACCTGCGCAGGTATGGAAGATCACACAGGGCTGCCTGCGAGGATGAGCCCCATGCACCTCGTCCCGGCCGACCGAGCCGACCGCCGCACGATCGACGGACACCGGGTGTGCGACGCCATCGCCGCGATCGGCGACCCGGGACACGTCCGCACCTGGTCCGACCGCTTCGCCCTCCTGGCCGACCCGAACCGCCTCTCCCTGCTCCTGGCCCTGCACCGGACCGGCCCACTGGCGGTCTCCGACCTCGCGATCGCGACGGGGATGAACGACCCCGCCGTCTCCCAGGCGCTACGGCTGCTGCGGGCGGCCGGGGTGGTCGCGGGGGAGAAGGAGGGGCGCGTGGTGCGGTACCGGGTGGTGGACGAGGCGGTGCGGGGGTTGCTGGCGCAGGTGTCCTGAGCCGGTGAAGGTACGTGCCGTTCAGCGTGGCTCGCCGGTCCGGTCGAAGGTCTCCACGTCGGAACGGAACAGATCCTGTTCGGGACCAGTGGGAGAGACGAGTACGACGAAGTCGGGCAGAGCAGCGGCAGAGGGAGTGCCGTCTTCGTTGACGCCGCCCTCCTCGTCCTCCCACGCGATCAGATGGATCACCACCGCGTAGCGGCCCACGGGCAGATCGAACTGGACCGTGCCCGGCCACACTTGGGCACCCACCGCCCCCGCCGACACGGACCAGGACCCGAAGGCGCCGTCACTTCGGATGTTGATGGGGACCAGGGAGCCCGTACGGATGTGGCGTTCAACGTCCTCGTCCTCGCCGAGCTGCGGGTCCCACGTGTCGTAGTCCACGATGGCGGGGCGAAAGAGTCACCGGGGAATCCTGCCACGCGCGTGCGCCATGGCAACGGCTCCGTCTCCTCACCACTTGTTGGGCGACGTACCACTTGTCCGAGATCTGCACCAGTAGGAAGATCCTCTGACGATGCACCCGAGGAGGCCACATGCTGCAAGCCGTACGGCACGGCGACTACGCGCCACTGGCCTTCTATGCGGTGGCAGTCATCTTCTGCCTGGCACTCGCTCTCGACGCAGGGAAGATCAACTCCCGTATCGAGACCCGCCTCAAGAACGGACCACAGGGAGCTACGTTCAGACTCGTCCCCACGTGGCTCTTCCGGTACTACCCCATCTTCGGCCTGGCCTTGATCACCGTAGGTCTTCTCATCCTCTAGCCAGCGGTCTCCGCCGTGCCCGCCATGAACATGTCGTGAATGGCAGACTGTATGGACTGTGAGGGACGGGGGCGCTGGTGAGCAAGAGGCAAGTACGGAAGATGCTGCGGGAGATGGCAAGCGGGGAGCCGGTTCGGATGACCCTCTCCGGGTGGTCGTGGAAGCGCCTGGCCCGACTCGCCTTCATCGCCGAGCAGTTCGGGTACGAGTACGCGGACCTGCAGATGACCAGCGACAACAAGTTCGCACTGTTCATCGTGCCCGACCCCAGCCCGCAGGGCCGACAGCGCGCCGCGCAGAACCGGGCGCAGTACCCCGACGCCGATGAGGGCGTAGCGCTGCCGCCCGTCGTGCCCGACGCCATCGATCTCCTCAAGGCCCGCATGGTGGTCGACACCGGCACTCAGGACAGCGACAAGCTCCGGACGGGGATACTGATCTCCTTCCTCACCGTGACCGCCGCGGCCATCATCTTCAGACTGCGAGCGGAGACTGCAGCGATCGTCATCGTCGGCATCATCTGGGCCGCACTCATGGCCCTGCTGCCCTTCCTGCTCGCCTACAGCCGACGTTACAGAGCCAAGTACGCCGCTCGGCTGAAGGCCGCCGGGTTCACGCCGGTGACCGACGAGAGCGGGCGACTGCGGTATGTGCCACCGGGCGGGCAGCTTCCCGGACACGGCAATCCGTTCGGCGCAGGGGCGTAGTGGCGGTGCCGGTGGGGCCCAGCAACCACCCGTGGATGGCCCGAGCGTCCCAGGCGTCCGGGAACCCGCGTGGTGGACCAGCCGCTCTGCCGCCTGAGTGGCTTCGGGACGAAGGGTTCATCGCGCCGCCCCACGATGATCGGTGTGACAGACACCGCTGACCTTGCTGGATCGGCTCCGGCAAGTGCTGCTACAGGCACGGCCGATGCTGTCTTCCTCATCCTTGTGGGAGCCGGCCTGCTGTGCGCAGGGATCGTCTTCGCCACCGACTACAAGAAGACGGCGACCCGCTTCTACGCGAAGGCGATGAGTACGCAACGGAACAAGCCGCCCCGCATCTACGGCGGTCCTCCAGCAGGGGTGTTGCACCTCAAAGCGATCGCGCTCGTGCAGATCCTCGCGGGCAGCGGCGCGGTTGCGGTCGGCATCCACTTCCTCAGCCGGTAGACGGCCGCCTCCGCACGGGGCGCGTCCGCTGGGCCCGTTCCCTGAGCCGCGCAAGGCCGCTGAGCAGTCGTCAGCGACGACCACCGGGCGCACGGTTCCACGTCACTACGCGAGCGCGGTAGACCTAGACCTTCCCTACTTCATTGGGGCCGCCTTCTGTGCAGGTTTCGCACGATGTCGTCAATTCGTCCATTGCTGGCTTCGTACCCCTCACCCCCATCTTCCAGGAGCATTATTTCCCGGATCTTGGAAGGTGTCAGCCCTCGGTCATGCAGAGCTATCACCTGGTCTCGCCAGGCGATAGCCGACATAGCCCCGTCGATGTTGTAGTGCGCTTGCAGCGTGCGTTCCGCGATTTGCTGCGCCTGTGTCAGTGCCGCGTCTGCTCTCGCGAGGCTGCGTTCCGATTGAGCTTCGGACTGAGCCAAGGCACGCTCAGCCTTGCGCAGGCTGAAGATGGCTACGAGGACAGCAATCAAATTTCCCAAGAGTCCCGACCACGCGGCAATGCTCTCCGAGTCCACTTCCGGCCCCCTATGAAGTGTTGGCCGAAGAGAGACGTATCGGAAGACATACTGGTTCCCGCGACATTGTCATCTGTGGAATTTCGCGGTCGTTCACGGCCGTGTCGGCACTTGGTGACACGCAGTACGAGCCTGAACTACCAGGAACAGCGGCCAGCACAGTTGCAAGGCGTGCGCCTGCCACGGTTGGGTCCCGGACGAGTCTCCGGGCCTGCCCCGGACAGGCCAGGGATGCAACCATTCCCTACAGAGCTGGAACCCCCGGAAGCCGACCGCGCGCTTGAGACCATAACTGCAGGCACTGACAACGGACCCGCCAGTGATCGACCGTTAGGTGTCGCCGCCAGTCGGCCGCACACCGCAACCGCACCCAGGCGTACTCCCTCATTGCTGATCACCGCCGCACGCTAGCGTCGGCCGCAGCCAACCGTCGCCCCCCAGGACCCCGGTGAACGCCCCCGCACACACCTCACGGCCCCACCACCACAGTGGGAAAGCATGTTGGAGGTGCAACTCGTCAGGGGACGATCGGCGGCAGCTTCCGGCGCCTTTGGCCGACGCGACCGTTCCGGAGCGTGTTCCGACCACACGCCACCAGGACGGAACCGACCACACTGACTACTGCAAAGCTGGTGGCCAAGATGACGCCGAGCGGCTGACGGTCTCCGGTCAAAGATCCTGCGGTGCGTATCAACAGCCCTATTCCGAGAGCCAGTCCACCCCAGCCCGCCAGGGTGCTGGCGTGCCTGCGGCGTTGCCGCCAGACGCACCACATGCCAACAGACAGCAAGATGGCACCACCAGCGCCGAAAGCCACTGCATCGAACATTCGCGCCTCCGGACGGAAGCGTACCGATGCAGGAGGTGGGGACAGCTCTTCGGTCTTGCGGCGTCGCCAACGACGGCGCCTGCCAAGGTCAGTTCCCGCCGAGCGGCGGTGTTCTCCACGGGCCGTCAGCGGGTCCGGGCGGCCTCCGCCTCCCCCGTCCGGGCGCTCGCCCCCCGCACCACCGCCACCGCCGTCAAGGCGACCGCCAGGCCCAGCGCGGTCTGGGTGGTGAAGGGCTCACCGAACATCAGGGCGCCCCAGACCGCGGTGACGGGGGCCATGAGGAACATGAGGGTGTTGACCTCGGTGACTCCGGAGCGCTGGAGGACGAGCCAGTACAGGCCGTAGCCGCCGAAGGTGGAGAGGGTCACGAGCCAGAGCGTGGCCAGCCAGAAGGAGCCCGTGGTGGGCGGGGTCGCGGTGCCGGTCGTGAGGGCTGCGGTCGTGAAGACGAGGGCGCTGGTGGCGCAGTGGACGGTCAGCGACACGGTAGGGGTCACCGGGGTGCGGGAGCGCCGGTCGAGGAAGGTGGCGGCGACCAGCGAGAGCATCCCGGCGAACGGGACGAGGTAGGTCCACCAGGCCACGCCCGTGGTCGCCGCCGCGTCGGCCGTGGTGACCAGGGCGACTCCGGCCAGGCCCAGGCACAGTCCGAGCCACTGCCGGGCCGAGACGTACTCGCGCAGCAGCGGGCCGGCGAGTGCTCCCGCGACCAGTGGCTGGGTGCCGTCGATCAGGGCCGTCGTACCGCTGGAGACGCCGAGCTGGATGGCGTAGTAGACGGTGAGCAGGTAGCCGCTCTGGGAGAGCAGTCCGATCAGGGCCTGGCGGGCGAGGTCGCGGGGCGCCAGGGTGCGCCATGAGGCCCGGCGCCGGTGGACGGCGAACGCGGTCAGGACGGCCGCCAGCGGCAGGAAGCGCCACATCAGGAGTGTCATCGCACCGGCGTCCTGCGTGCCCAGCTTGGCGCCGACGAATCCCGAGCTCCAGCACACGACGAAGGCGGCGGAGAGCAGGACGTTCATGGGAGTCACCACCCGTGACTAGACAGATCTGTATACCTCCTTGCGCCTGCCACTATACAGATCGGTATAGTCGGGAGGGTGGGAGACAACAGTGCACGGCAGGTACGGCGGATCAGCATGACCCCGGGTGCGCGGCGCGCCCTCGCGGCGGCGTCCCGGCTGTTCTACGAGCGAGGCATCCACGCGGTCGGCGTGGACCTGATCGCCGCCGAGGCCGGGGTGACGAAGAAGACGCTCTACGACCGGTTCGGCTCCAAGGAGCAGATCGTCGTGGAGTACCTCGCCGACCGGGACGAACGCTGGCGGACGTATGTCATGGAGCGGCTGGAGGCTGCGGGGCCGGGCGCAGGCGACCGGGTCCGCGCGGTCTTCGACGCCTCCCGGGAGTGGATGGACGACAACAGCCCCAAGGGGTGCGCCATGGTCAACGCCCACGCCGAGATCAGCGACCCCGCCCATCCGGCGTACGCGATCATCACCGGTCAGAAGCAGTGGATGCTCAGGCTCTTCACCGATCTGGCCCCCGAGCAGGCCCGCACGCTCATGCTGCTGCACGAGGGCGCGCTGGTCGCCCACGGGCTGCGGGTCCTTCCCGACCCGGTCGGCTACGCCCGCGACCGGGCGGCCGAACTCGTGGGCGCGAAGGGTGCATAGACGCGGCTCGGGGCCGGGTACGGCGTCACCCATGGCGTAACCCATACGGCCCGGACCGCTGGTGGCCTCCGCGAACCCGGTGATCACTGGAGGCATGACCCCGCCACGCGCCGCCGCCTGCGCTCTCGCCCTCTCTGGGCTCCTCGCCGCCACCGCCTGTTCCGCTCTGTCCACCCCGCCCACCGCTCCCAGGCCGCCGATCACGCGGCCCACGAGTGCGCCGCCACCGTCCCCGAAAACGTCCGCTGCCCCCTCCTCCGCCCTCACCGAGGCCATGGCGCAGGCCGCGCTCGTCACCGACGCGGACCTCGGTGAGCCCTGGACGCCGACCCAGGGCGTGGCCACCTGGCACGACGGGGTGCTGAAGGCGAAGGCCGACCGGCGGGGGTGTCAGCGGCTGCTCGACGCGCTGTACGCGGACGAGTGGTTCGGGGCCGATGCCCAGCCCCGTGCGGTCGTCGGCATGGACGACGAGTGGAACAAGGCGCAGATGCGGTATCAGGTGCTCGCGCGTCCGCCGGCGGAGATCGACAAGACCTTGGCCTGGCTGAAGGGCCTTCCGCGGGCGTGCGCACAGTTCGGGGCCACCACGGCCACGGGGGCCGTCTTCGGGGTACAGGTCACCGAGGCACCGTTGCCGGAGGCGGGGAACGCCCGGCAGGGGCTGCGGGTGTGGCTGACCGGACAGTCCCCGGACGGTGAACCGATGACGCTCACGCTGGACGTCGCCGCCGTCCGTGTGGGGGAGGACGCGATCAGTGTGACGAACGGCGGCTTCGGCGACGTGCAGACGCAGGCCACGCAGACCGCCGTACAGCTGGGCGCCGAGCGGCTGACGGAGATCAGGAAGCAGGGCCGGGTGGAGATCTGAGCGGTCAGTCCGATTCGAACCGTTTCAGGTGCCAGACCACGTCGTGCGCCACCTCGAGCGCGGTGCGGCTGTCCGCGAAGGCGTCCGCGCGCAGCCGGGCCAGCGCCTCGTCCGAGTCGACGCCCAGCTGCACCATGATCATGCCGACGGCCTGGTACACCTCGTCGTGGGCTTTGGCCAGGCCGCTGAGCCAGAGGTCGTCGCCCTCGGGGCCGTTCTCCTGCTCCCGGGGCAGTGCCGTCAGGGCCAGGGTCATGACGCTGGCCACGAGCTCGGCGATGCGCAGCTCCTGCCGGGTGAGTTCGCCGGGGACGTCCCGGTAGAGGTCGAGGGTGCCCACGCACACGGTGTCGTTGCCGAGCGGCATCGAGTACACCGCCCGTATCCCGGCGGCGGTGGCCTGCTGGGCGAAGACCGGCCAGCGGTCGGCGTCCCGGCCGGACGTCAGATCGGCGGCGAGTACGGTGGCCCCGGTCTTCGCGGCGGACGTGCAGGGCCCGTCCCCCAGGGTGGCCTGGAGTTCCGACAGACGCTCGGCCCGGGGGCCGCTGGCGCTGAGCTGGATGGGCATGCCGTCGCTGCGCAGCGACACGCTCGCGCCGGCCACGGCCAGCAGCCTGACGGCGGCCACGCACAGCTTGCCGGGAATCTCGGCGGGGTCGGCACCCCGCACACCCTCCGCGATGACATCGGAGATCCGCACGTGATCCGGCTCTCCCGCATGGCCGGCTTCGCGGTCGGGGTGGGCCTCGCGGGGTTGGCGGGTCTCGCGGGGGCGGCCGGCTCCACGACCGCGTCCGACTTCACGGTCCCTCTCCATCCCGCGCTCGTGGCCGACGTTCCGTTCCCGCTCGCGTCCGGCTTCGCGGTCGGGGTGGGCCTCGCGGGGTTGGCGGGTCTCGCGGGGGCGGCCGGCTTCACGACCGCGTCCGACCTCGCGCTCGCGCCCGACTTCCCGCTCGTAGCCGGCCTCGCGGTCCCGTTCCCGGTCCCGCTCGTCCTGACGTTTGCGACCACCCCGGCCTTCGCGTTCCGCCGCCCGCCGCGGTTCGTCCTCCGGCGTCCCGAACGAGCCCGAAGAGCTGTCCGGTCCGGTGAACGCTCCGGCTTCGCCGCCCGAACCGGGGAACGGACCCGGCTCGTCGCCATGGGCGTTGCCGCGGTCGTCCGTGGGCCGCACGACCACCGCCTCCTTCGGTCAGCGCGGGCCTTTCCGTCAACGGCCCCCAAGCGGGCTCACCGGGGGCAGGGGGCGCCGCTCGTGGCGCACCCACCCAGGGGCACCGCCCGGCTACCCCTCGTCCACCGGGCGAAACGCCCAGGACGGGCACGGCGGATCGGCACTCCCCGCTGTCCCTACGGCGTACGGAAAGCCCCCGGACAGGCCCTGTTTCGGGCGGAGAGGTCGCAGCGAGGCGTACCCGCGTCGGGCAGACGTCCCCTTCGGCGGTCCGGACCTCTGAGACCCTCATGCGCGCTTCACAGACCGCGCACCCATTCATTACGGTCTTCGGTGACGGTCAGGGAGCGGCCGCACAGCGTCGAACTGTGCCGGAGCCGCCCATGTCCCTGTCCCGCCCTCTCGCGCCGCCCTGAGTGACGCCGTACTTCCGTCCCTGTCCCGCGACACCGACCGGGGCGCCTCCCGCCGTCCCGAGCGGGCCGGGGACCTCCCCGGAGGACCGTGGGAGAAGCCGCGCGTCCTCACCGGGGCGGCCGCCGCCATCCGGACGGCGGCGACCGCCCCGACACCCGTCCAACCTTGTCGTACGGACCGCCGGGCGCCCTCGACGCCGGGCCCAGGGACGTGTGCGCAGGCCCGGAATCCTCACAGAGGGGGCTGTGCCGGTGCCGGGCCGAGGGTGGTGGTGCCGGGGGCCGTACGGTGTCCGAGGCCCGTCCGGTACGCGTCCAGTGCCGCCTCGACTCGTCCCGTACGGCGCAGCAGATCGCCCAGCAGCCGGCACAGGTCGGCCAGGTCACCGGCGGCGCCGGCCCGCTCCAGGAGGCTCAGGGCGCGGACGTAGTGCTCCTCGGCGGCCTCGGTGTCCCGGGCGTCCTCGGCGATGATCCCCAGCAGGCGGTGGGCGGCGGCGGAGTGCAGGGCGCCGCGCTCGGAGCTGAGGTCGCTGAGCACGTCGTGGAGCAGGGCGGCGGCCTCGTCGGACTTGCCGCGCCGGTGCAGCACATCGGCGAGCTCGACGGCGGCCTGACTGGAGTAGAGGGCGGCCCGCTTGGCGGAGAGCATGTCGAGGGCCTGCCTCAACTCGTCCTCGGCGCGCTCCAGTTCGCCGTTCTGTGCGTAGACGTATCCGCGCATCCAGTGGCAGTTGGCGAGCTCGGTACGGATCTGGAGCCGGCGGTAGAGCTCGGCGGCCTTGGCGAGGGAGGCGTCGGCCTCCGCGAGGCGGCCCTCGGCGAGCAGGGTGCGGGCGACGGACCGGTGCATCCGGGCGACGAGGGCGGGGTCGCCGGCCTGCGGGGCGAGCGCCAGGGCGAGTTCGGCGGCCTGGGCGGCGCGGGCGTGGGCGCCCATGTCCATGTAGGGGCCGATGACGCTCGCGTAGAGGAGGAGCAGGGCGTCGGGGTCGTGGAGGCCACCGCGGTTGAGCTCGTCGATGGTGGATTCCAACAGGTAGACGGAGTAGCGGAGTTCACCGGTGAGGTAGTGGGCGAGGGCGCGTCCGCGCAGGGCGGGAACGCGGGCGGGCAGCGGTACGTCGTCGCCGAGGGCTTTTTCGGCCTGCTCGAAGTACTGGCGTGCGGCGCGCAGTTCGCCCGTCTCCACAGCGCACTCCCCGAGCCCGAGCAGGGCGGCGGCCCGCACCTCGGCGAGGTCGAGCGCGTCGGCCTCGGCGAGCAGGCGGCCGTACTGAGCGGCGGACTCCTCGGCCTCCCCGGTGGCGAGGGTGCGCTGGGCCTCGGTGAGGCGCAGGCGCAGATCGGTGACGAGACGGGCCGGACGGCCGGTCGCCAGTTCTTCGAACCCGACGCCGAGGCGGTCGGCGAGATGCCGGAGCGCGTCGTCGGAGGGGCGCACCCGCCCGGACTCCAGAGTGGAGATGTAGGCCGGTGTGTACGCCGGTTCGGCGAGCTGTTTCTGCGTCAGCCCGCGTTCGATCCGCAGCTGCTGCACCCGTCGCCCGATGACGCCCGGGTCGTCCCGCTCCGACATGGCCAACTCCCCAAGCCCCTCTTGCCGTTCGGCTCTCGCAGCCCCTAGGTTAAACGGCGTATTAACCCTGCTTAATACGCCGCCACCGCCATGGGTACTCACCGCCACCGCTGCGAGGTCGCCGTGCTCGAACGCACCAGTACCACCGCGCGCTACGCCAGGGGTTTCGTCGCCGCGGTCGTGGCCGTGGCCACACTGGTCCTGGCTGCCAACGCGGGGCCGGCGAAGGCGTCGGGGGAGCGGCCGGCCGAGCAGGCGGATCAGGTCCAGCAGGTCACCCGGCACTCGTCGGAATGAGACCGGCTGAGGAAGCGGTCCTCAGAGCTGGAACTCCGCGGGCTGCAGGTTCAGGGTCGCGCAGGCCTCCCGCAGGATCGACTGCTCCGCCTGGGAGAAGTGTCCGTCGGCACCGGCGATGACGATGCCGGTCTGGATCACCGCGCGCGCCTCGGTGGGCTTCTTGGCGGCCTTGGCGATCTCCTGGAGCGCCTCCGCCTTGCCCTGCGGGAAGTTGCGGGTGAGCTGGTCCACATGCTTGTGGAAGCGGGTGCGCAGCTGCTCCGGCGGGAAGTTCTGCAGCACGTCGTTACCGAGGATCAGCGACTCCATCTGCTGGATCTCGGCCGCGTCCACGTGGCCGTCCGCCGCCGCGACCAGGGCGCACATCGCCATGCTGGCGTCCCGGTAGGCGCCGCTCTTCAGCTCGGTCTTGAGGGAGCCGAGCTGCGTCTTCAGCACACCGACGAGCTGGGCGCGCGAACCGCCGCGAGCGCCGTGCGAACCGCCGTGCCCGGCCCCACCGGTCGTCGTGCCGCGCCCGCCCTGCGCCTGCTGCTGCAGGTTCTTGGCCTGGTCCTTGAGCCGGTCGAACAGTGCCATTGACGTCACCTCGGTACTCGTCTGAGTGATCTCACCCCGGCAACGGCCGAGCCCGGGTAAAGGTTCCCCCAAGCCGACCGAACCGAACGAGTCGACCGAGCCGAACGGGTCAGCCGCACACGCGCCGGTACGGCACTTCCGGAACGTACGTCCGCCACTGCGCCCGGCTCAGCCCCGCGCCGCCCGCCCGCGCGCACACCTTCTCCAGCACCCGCGCCGGATCGACGGGGTACTTCTGGAGCGGCACGTGCGCGCTTCCCGCGTACAGGGTCGATCCGTCGGCGCCGAAGGCGAGCGTGTCGATCTCCTCGCCCGGCGTGGTCAGCGGGCTTCCCAGCGGCTGCTGGGTGGCGACATCCCACAGCTGGAGGCTGCCCGCGGTGCCCGCGACGGCCAGCGTGCCGCCGTCCGGGCTGAAGGCGAGCGCGCTCACCCCCTCGGGGTCGGCGACGAGCGGGGCGGGGAAGACGTTGCGCAGGACGCCCTCGCGGCGGGTGAGGTGCTGCGCCCACAGGGCGACCCGCCCGGTGCCGTCGCCCGCCGCCAGCAGCGAACCGTCGGCGGTGAAGGCGAGCGCGCCGATCTGGTCGCCTTGGACCAGGTCGAGCCGGGTGACGCGGCCCGCGGGCAGGTCGGCGGTGCGGCCGTCGGCGACCAGGAGTCCGCCGTCGGGGCGGACGGCCAGGTGGGCGGCGGTCACGGCGGTGACCAGCTTCGTACGGTGTCGGCGGGCGACGTCCCACACCTCGTCGGCGACCGTGCCGAGGCCGGTGAAACGGGCGGCGACCAGGGTGCGGCCGCCCGGGCCGAGGGCGAGGCCGATCACCGCCCCGCCCGGCAGGTCCAGCGTGGCCACCGCCCGCCCGTTCCGTACGTCCCGGACGGCGATCGGCTGGGTCACCGCCTCCCTGCCGGGTGCCGAGACGCCGTAGGCGAACCGGGTGCCGTCGGTGCTGAAGGCCGTCACGGGCAGGGTGTCGGCGGGAACGGTGGGCAGGGCCGGGTCGGCGGAGGCGGGGACCCGCACCGGCGGGAAGGTGTGCAGGACGCGCCCGTCGGAGGTCGCGTGGAGCCGGAAGACGTAGTGATCGCCGGTGCGGGTCGCGGTGGCGTAGCCGCGGCCGTCCGGGCTCAGCCGGACCTCGCCCACCGGGCCGCTCCGCCAGCGGTGGGTGACGGACGCGCCGAGGTCGAGGGTGTGGACGGTGCCGCCCTCGACGTAGCGCAGGGTGCGGCCGTCGCGGTCCCAGCGCAGGCCGCCGTAGAGGTGCTGGTTGCTGAGGGTGTGCCGGAGGACGGGCGTGCCAGGGTCGGTGAGCCGCCACACGCGCACCTCCTCGTGGTCGGCGGTGGCCATGAAGGCGCCGTCGGGACTGACGGACATGTACTGCACGCCGGTGTCCTCGAGCTCGGCGATCCGGCGGCCCGTGCCGGTGTCCCAGACGCGCACTCCGCTGCCGGTGACGGCGGCCAGCCGACCGGTGCCGAGGGCCAGGAGGGAGGTGTCCTCGCCGCAGACGTGGTCCTTCTGCCAGGCGCCGGGCAGGGGGCGGCCTGTGAAGGTGTCCCACAGCTGCGGGGTCCCATCCGAGGAGCAGACGGCCATGCGCCCGCCGTCGGCGCTCACCTCGGGTTCCGCGGTCTCCGGGGCCCGGGTCTCGAACAGCACCCGGCCGTCGGTGACCGAGCGCAGCCGCACCGAGGAGCCCTCGGTGGTGAGGACGGCGCGGCCGTCGGCGGTGAAGTCGACGTCGTAGGTGTCCCGCAGCGCGGCGGAGCCGCCGGTCCGGCGCCCGGTGGCGGTGTCCCACAGGCGTACCGCGTCGTCGCTTCCGGTGACGGCGAGCACCCGCGCGTCCGGGCCCGCCTCGGTCACCGTGCCCCGCGGCACCCTTCCGGAGCCGGTGCGCCGGTGGGTGGTCACGTCCCAGGTGCGCCAGTCGCCGCCGTCGGCACTGAACAGGACACGGCCGTCGGCGCTGAGCATGCGCCGGACTCCGTCGCCGGGCGTGGGGTCGGTGAAGGTGTCCGTCTCCGCCTGGGCGAGGGAGCCGAGCAGGGCGCGGCGGGTCTCGGGGAGTTCGGCCACCCGCCAGGCGGCGGCGCCAAGCAGCAGCGCGGTGCGCGGGTCGGTGGTGCGCAGCGCGTCGGCGACATCGGCGACCCGGCGGGCCGCGTTCTGGGTGCGCCCGCGCCGGTTGTCGTCGTACTCGCGGTAGACCGCGAAGGCCGTCAGCAGGGCGACCGCGAGGACGGCGGACAGGGAGACGGTCAGGGCGCGGTGTCTGCGGCTGATCCGGGCGGCGGCCCGGCGCTCGCTCTCGCGGGCCCGGACGGCGGCGGCGAGGAAGGTCCGCTCGGTCACGGTCAGGGCGGGGTCGGCCCCGTGGTCCGGGAAGAGCTCCTCGACGCGGGCCAGCCGGGTGCCCCGGTACAGGTCGCCGGGGTCGTGATCGTGCTCCAGCCAGGTGCGGGCCGCGTCCGCGAGCATCCGGTGGTGGCGCAGGCGTGCGCGGTCCTCCTCCAGCCAGCCATGCAGCCGGGGCCAGCAGGTGATGAGCGCCTCGTGGGCGAGCTGGACACCGTCCTCGTCGGCGGTCAGCAGCCGGGCCGCGGTCAGTCGCTCCACCACCGCCGGCACGTCCGGGTCCGCCCACTCGGCCAGTTCGGCCCGGGTGAGGGGGCGGCGGGTGTCGGGAGTGCCCTGGCCGGGGACAACCATGCGCAGCAGCAGATGGCGGGCGGCGCGGGCCTGGGCCGGGGTCAGGGCGCCGTACGTCTCCTCGGCGGTCGCCGCGATCGCGCCGCGCACCCCGCCGGCGGACTCGTATCCGGCGAGGGTGAGCATGCGGCCCTTGCGGCGGCGCCAGGTCTCCAGGAGGGCGTGCGCGAGCATCGGCAGGCCGCCGGGCTCGCCCTGGAGCTCCTCCACCAGGCGGGCGGTCAGCGTCCGTTCGACCAGAAACCCGGCCGCCCGGGCCGGTCCGACCACCGCCTCGCGCAGTTCCTCGGCGGTCATCGGGCCGAGCAGCAGCCCGGCGCCGCGCAGGGCGTCCGCGAGGTCGCGGTGCTCGGCGCAGCGGGCGTAGAAGTCGGCTCGTACGGCGACCAGGACGCGCAGCCGGCTCTCCGGGTCGCGGGCGGCGAGCAGCAGGTCGATGAAGCGGCTGCGCTCCCTGGGGTCGTGGCAGAGGCTGAAGACCTCCTCGAACTGGTCCACGACCACCCAGCTCTCCGGCTCCCCCCGGGCCGGGGCGAGGAGGTGTCCGTAGCTGGTGGCGGGCGTCGGGCCCGGGGTGAGGATCCGCAGCACCGCCGGATGGTCGCGGTCCGCGATCTCCTGCTGGAGGCGGGGGATCAGGCCGGCCCGCAGCAGGGACGACTTTCCGCTGCCGGAGGGGCCGAACAGCACCGCGAACCGCTGGTCGCGGACCAGTGCGCCGACCTCGGCGACCATCCGGTCCCGGCCGAAGAAGAGGTGCCGGTGGTCCGGTTCGAACCGGGCGAGGCCGCGGTACGGCGCGGGTCCCTCCGGTTCCTCCTCGGGCGGCGACCCAGCGAGTTCCGCCTCCGCCTCCTTCCAGCGCGGCGCCCACTCCCCGGGATCGCCCCCGCAGGCCCGCACATACCCCTCGACGACGGCGAGGGAGGGCAGCCGTTCGCCCGCGGCGGCCTGGGACAGGGTCGTCGCCGAGAAACCCGCGGCCTCGGCCATCGCCCGGTACGACGGACCGCCGGCCGCCCTCCTGAGCTCGCGCAGTTCACACGCGAGCCGCTGGACGGGCCCGGACCCCGCGTCCAGCGGTCTTTCGGGACGCCCCATGGGCTCGCACCTCCGTACACCCGACGAAAGCGACATCAGGCGCGATGACCATACGGGTCACCAGGAAACGGAAAGGTTGCCCATCGGTGGCCGGCGGGTGTCGCCGAATCGGCGGATCGTCTTGCCGCTCACGTTTCCCCAGGTCGGAGACGCCCGATTGATTGACCTGACAAAACAGGGTGCCGATCAACTCCCCGCCGACCACGCTCAGTGCCGCACCGCCCTCACCTCGCCGGATCCCCCGGCAGAGCACGTGACTGGAGAGCACCCCGCATGTTCAAGGCACTCAAGAGCGGCAGAAAGTCCCGCCTCGGCCAGGCCGCCCTCGTCGCCGGCAGCGTCGCCGCCCTCACCGTCGGCCTGGCGGGCAGCGCGAACGCCGGCGTCCTGAACCCGCTGCCGTGGACCGGCAGCACGTTCCAGAACAAGTACATGCCGTACTTCGACTACGACTCGGACAGCTGCTTCCCGGCGGCGGCGGTCGACGCGAACGGCAACGTCAACGGCGGCCTCAACCCGTCCGGCTCGCTCACCGGCAAGTGCCGCTCCGGTCACCTCGGCAAGGCGAACACCTACGCGCAGTCGCTGTGCAAGAACGGCTGGTGCGCGTACGCGTACACGCTGTACTTCGAGAAGGACCAGTGCGACCCCACCGGCATCAGCGAGTGCGGGCACCGCCACGACTGGGAGTCCGTCGTGGTGTTCCAGAAGCAGGGCGAGGAGAAGCCGCGGTACCTGGCCGCCTCGCGGCACGGCGGCTACAGCACCCACCCGATCAACGAGGTGCCGATGAACGGCAACCACGTCGAGATCGTCTACCACAAGGACGGCCCGAGCACCCACGCCTTCCGCTTCGCCAAGTGGGGCGAGCAGCCGGTGGCCTGGGGCAACGGCAACTGGGACACACCCGCCCTGGTCAACTTCTCCGGGCTGAACAGCACCCTCCAGGGCAAGCTGAACGGCGACTGGGGCAACGCCAACTTCCAGATCGGCAAGAACTTCCTCAGCAACGTGAACAAGGCCCGCCCCTCCGCGGTCCCCGCGTTCTGACGCACGGGCCCCTTCGACCGCGGCCGCCGACGCACACTCCCCCCTCGCGTCGGCGGCCGCTTTCCGTCACCCGGGACACCCGGGACATGGTGAGACCTCCACGCGAGTGACACCCTGATCGCATGACCTCTGCCTCGGCCCGCACCGCCCTGGAACTCACCGCGGACCTCCCGGTCGCCGATCTCGAGGACTTCTACCGGGACCTGCACCGCCACCCCGAGCTGTCATTGGAGGAGCACCGCACGGCGGCCCGGCTCGCCGAGCGGCTGAAGGCGGCCGGTTTCGAGACCGCCGAGGGCATCGGCGGCACCGGCGTCGTGGGCCTGTTGCGCAACGGCGACGGGCCCACCGTCCTGCTGCGCGCCGACATGGACGCGCTGCCGGTGGAGGAGCGGACCGGGCTGCCGTACGCCTCGAAGACGCCCGGGGTGATGCACGCCTGCGGGCACGACCTGCACGTGACCTGGCTGGCGGGGGCGGCGAAGGCGCTCGCGGACGGCCGGGACGCCTGGTCCGGGACGCTGCTCCTGGTGGGCCAGCCCGCCGAGGAGGCCGGCGGCGGGGCGGCCGCGATGGTCGCCGACGGGCTCTACGACCGTGTGCCGCGCCCGGACGTCCTGCTCGGCCAGCACGCGGTACCGGGCCCGGCGGGCCTGTACGCGCACGTGCCGGGCCTGATCATGTCGGCGACGACGGACGTGGAGATCGTGGTGCACGGCCGGGGCGGCCACGGCTCGCGCCCCGAGACGACGGTCGACCCGGTCGTCACGGCCGCCTACATCGTCACGCGGCTCCAGACGGTCGTCAGCCGGGAGATCAAGCCGCGCGAGTCGGCCGTGCTGACCGTCGGCCGGATCGAGGCGGGCACGGCCCCGAACATCATCCCCGCCACCGCCCGTATCTCCCTGAACCTGCGCACCCAGTCCGAGGCGGTACGGGACCGGATGATCGCCGCGATCCGCCGCATCGCGGAGGGCGAATGCCATGCGGCGGGCTGCCCGCGCGAACCCGAGGTGACCCTGGGCGGCTCGTTCCCGGCCACGGTCAACGACCCGGAGACCGACCGACGGATCGCCGCCGTGCACCGCGAGGTCTTCGGTACCGACACCGTCTTCGACCCCGGCCCGGCGATGGCCAGCGAGGACTTCTCGAAGCTCGCGCTCGGCGAACTCCCGTACTCCTACTGGTTCGTGACCTGCACGCCGGCCGCCACCTGGGAGGCGGCGCCGGGCGCGGACCTGATGGAGAAGTTCGACGCCGTCCCCAGCAACCACAGCCCGCACTTCGCCCCGGACCTGTCGACGGTGGCGCCGGGGGTGCGGACGCTGGTGTCGGGGGCGCTGGCCTGTCTCGTCTAGAACGGTGTGGCCTGGAGCTCCCGCAACTGCTTCTGTACGTTCTCCAGGGCGCCCGGGCGACGGCCGGGGACGCGGGCGCGCAACTGCGCGAGCAGGGCGCCGAGTTCCTGGGCCTGAGTCTTGTCGCGGACCTGCCCCCACTGGTGGTGGGCGCGGTCCACGGCCTTCTCCACGGTCGGCGCGTCCGGGCTCTGCCCGGCGGTCAGCCGCGTCTCCGCCACGGTCAGCCAGATCCGGCAGCTGCGCGCCGAGTCCCGCGCGAACATCGCCAGGTCCGCCCGCACCTCCGACCAGTGCAGGGCCTGCTCGGACGCCACCCCGTGCGCCCGCGCGGCGGCCTGCTCGTGCGCCAGGGCGAGCGCGTCGGCGTCCTGGTGCCGGCCGGCCTGGACGGCGGCGGTGATCTGTACGTGGGGGTCCTGCGGCTGGGACGGAACGACGGCCGGCGCTTGAGGAGCCTGTCCCGCACCCGCCGGCCCCCCGTCCGGCGTTTGCGGACGAGGAGGCCGTTCAGGCCGATAGGCGGGTCTGGGGGCCAAGCCACCGGGGACGGCCACCGGAGCAGGCGGCACCGTCAACACGACGTCCCCGTAAGCGTCAGGGCCCAGCCGCCCGAACGCCTGCTGATGCAACTGCTCGACCGGCGGACGCCACCCGCTGCGCAGGATCGTCGCGATCGTCTTCATGTACGCCGGCACGGCCACCGTGCGCCTGGAGGGCGGCGGCGCGATCCGTCCGAACACCGCGTTGTTGCGCCCGGAGTCGAGTGCGTGCGTCCGCAGCCATCCCCACGCCTCCGCGTCGGCGTGCAGGTCGACCAGGAGCGTCGTCGAGCCCGGGGAACGCAGCCGGAACTCCTCACGGATCCACTGCCAGGGCAGCGCCGTGTAGCGCACGGTGGCCGGGGTGGTGCGGGCCAGCGCGAGGTGGGGGAGGTGCTGGCGGCGGTCCAGGGCGAGCTGGCCCGCGATGAAGACGGTGAGCGGGCCCGGCGTGGCCGCGACGGCGCGCAGCCGGGTCAGGACGGCCTGCGGTTCCAGGGGGTCGGCGAGCTCCACGACATTGGCCGTGTCGGTGCCGGAGAGCACGGCGGGCGGCACGGCCGCGAGGACGGGAAGCACGGACGCCGCGTCCACCAGACGGCTCTTGCCCACCGGTGAGGCGGCGAGCAGCAGCACGGTTCCGGGCATCGGTCCCTCCCCATCCCCCGTCGATCACTTACGGCAGCACGGTAACCGCTGCGGCTGCGAAGGGGAGTTCCCAGGGCGGCAAACGTCCCTTTCCTGCCCGCTCGTCGGCCCCGCGGATCGCGAACACGGCATTCGACTTGCCAGGGCCCGTTCCCAGGTGTGCTCTGGAAGGCGGGGGTGTATCGGGGGGTGGAGAGAGGAGTGCTCTCATGGCTCATGCGGCACCCGCGGGCGGGTTCGCCCGGACACCCGATGTCTTCGACGCCAAGGTGCACACGGCCGCCAGGTACGGCATCCCGGTCGTGCTCGGGCTGGTCTACGGCTACTGGGCCGCGGCGAACCGCCGTGACGGCGGGCCGATCACCGGCTGGAACCTGCTGTTCGGCTTTGTCACGGCCATCGCGTTCATCGTGCTGTGCATCGCCGTGGCGACGTTCGCCCCCCTGCTGAAGCGGGAGCTCCACTCGGCCGTCAAGTCCGGTTTCGCCGGGGCGGCCGTCGGGTTCCTGTACAGCCAGACGGGAGAGAGCGTGCTGCGCTCGACGGCGCTGGGGATGGCGGTCGCGGCGGGGATCTTCGTCGTGTTCTTCTACCGCTACTACACGCGCGAGGACGGCGCGGGGAACCGGATCCGGTAGCGGACGCGCGTGGACCCCGGCCAGGCAAGGGCCGGGGTCCACGACTTCCCTCATCCCACGTTCTTCCACTGCGGGCACGGATCGGCACAGGCCGGCACGGAACGCCGACCGGTGTCGACGAACGCGGCGCTGACCCAGCCCCGGGCGCCGGTGAGCCAGTACCAGTTCGGGTTGCCGTTGACGCTCTGTCCGCGGACCTTGCACGTCACCCGGTCCCGGCTGCCCGGCGAGAGAAGGTCGACGACGGCGGAGTGCGTGGTGGGCGCGGCCCGCACGTCGATCGGGGTGCGGGAGACGACGGTGCCCCGGATCGGACCGCCGCGATGGCCTTCGGCGTACGTGGGCGGGGCTGCCGTCGCGAAGGTGCCCGCCGCCGTGGCGGAGAGTGTTGCGCCGGTGAGCAGGGCAACGGCCAGGGTCCGCAGGCCCGTCGTGGTGCGCATGGATCGGCCTCCTTCTCCCCTGATCTCCCCGGGTCTCCCCTGATCCAATGAGACACCCGTTCGGGTGAACCCTCCACCGGAGGGCGGAATCCCCAGCTCCACGGCTCGCGCGGCGGCCCGTGGTCGTTTTGGCTTGAAGGGTGACCTCTCGTGTCCGCGGCGCCCTGTCGGCCGCCCTGATCGCCCTGGCCTGTCTGCTCGTGCCCTTCGGCGCGGTGGCGGCCTGGGCGGCGTACGGCCTCGCCGACACGGGCCGGTACGTCACGACGATGGCACCGCTCGCCGCCGACCCCGCCGTGCGGGACAGCGTCGCGGACGCGGTGGAGGACGAAGTCGGCGAACCGGTAAGGCCCTTGGTGCGCTCCTTCACCCGGACCCCGGCCTTCGGCACCGCCTGGGACGAGGGCAACAGAGCGGTCCACCAGGCCGTGTTGAGGGCCGTCCGGGACGGCGGCCACCACGAGGTGACCGTCGACATCGCCCCGATCGCCGCCCGGGTGGAGCACCGGGTCGCCCTGCCCCGCACCGAGATCGCCGTGCTCCCGGCGTCCCAACTCGACCGTCTTCGGAAGGGCTACGACGTGCTCGAAGTCGCCGGTTTCTGGCTGCCCGTCTCGGCCGCCGTCCTCGCCGCCGCCGGGATCGCGGTGGCCGCCTGCCGCCGCCGCGCCCTCACCGCGACCGCCCTCGGCACCGCACTCGGCGGCGCGCTGCTCAGTCTCGCCGTCGCCGTGGGCCGCCGACTCACCCTCACCGATCTGCCCGACCCGGTGCACCGCCCGGCCGTGGGCGCCGTCTACGACGCCCTGACCGCCACCTTGCGCACGGTCTCCTGGCTGCTCGTGGCCGTCGGCCTGGCGGTGGCCCTGACCTGCTGGCTCACCGGTCGGTACGGCCGGCCGCCAGCCCGGCGAGGGCCCGCAGGGCCCGTTCCAGATCCGGCACAGCAGCCGACGCGAGCCCAAGCCTGACCGCGTCCGGGGTGCGGTTCGGGTCGACGGCGAAGGAGGGCCCGGGCGCGAGGGCGATACCGAGCGCCGCGGCGGCGGCCGTGAAGGTGTCCGCCCGCCAGGGGGCCGGGAGGTGCCACCAGGCGTAGTACGCGCGCGGATCGGACCGTACGGCGAACCCGTCCAGGCACTCGGCCAGCACCCGCTGCCTGTGCGCCGCGTCGGCCCGCTTCGCCTCGACCAACCGCGCCACGGTCCCGTCCGCCGTCCACCGCACCCCCGCCTCCAGCGCGAACCGCCCCGCACTCCAGCCACCGGAACGGACGGCGTCCGCCACCGCGTCCACCCGCTTCTCCGGTACGACGAGAAAGCCGACGGTGAGCCCGGGCGCGACCCGCTTGGAGAGTCCGTCGACGACGTGGGTGAGGGCGGGGGCGAGGGCGGCGAGCGGGTCGTCGTTCTCCGCGAGGAACGACCAGATGCGGTCCTCCACGACGGGAAGGTCCAAGTCGCTCACTGCCAGGGCGAGTTGACGCCTGCGCTCGCAACTGGTCGTCACGGAGGTCGGATTGTGCAGGGTCGGCTGCACATAGAGGGCCGACAGTGGTGCCGTGCGATGGGCGGCGGCCACCGACTCGGGGCGCAGGCCCTCCTCGTCCGTGGCCAGGGGTACCAGCGTGATGCCGAGCCGGGCCGCGATCTCCTTGACCACGGGATACGTCAGCTCCTCGACCCCGACCCGGCCGCCCGGCCGCACCAGGGAGGCGAGGGCGGCGGCGACGGACTGGCGGGCGTTGCCCGTGAAGAGGATCCGGGACGGGTCGGGGCGCCAGCCCGGGGTGGTGAGGAGGGCGGCGACGGCCTCGCGGGCGGCCGGTGTGCCGGTGGCGGCGGCCGGGCGGAGGGCCTCGGTCAGCACGTCGGGGCGCAGCAGGGGCGCGAGAGCGTCGGCGAGGAGCTCGGACTGGCCTTCGGCGGACGGGTAGTTGAGCTCCAGGTTGACGGGCGGGCCCGCGTCCTCGATGAGTCCCCGGCCGGGCCGCAGCGGCGCGGTGGCCTTCACGAAGGTGCCCCGGCCCACCTCTCCGACGACCAGTCCGCGCCGTACGAGTTCGCCGTACGCCCGCTCCGCCGTCGACGCGGCGATCCCGTGCCGGCGCGCGAACTTCCGCTGCGGGGGCAGGCGTTCGCCCGGCTGGAGCCGTCCGGTGGTGATGTCGGCGGCTATGCGGTCGGCGATACGGCGGTAGTCGTGCACCAAGGCCCCCTGTGATTGCACCGAGGGCAAAGATTTTATTGCACCGAGAAGTGGCGCCGACCTAGGGTCGGCGTCATGACGGCGATCCCCCTGGTACTGGTCCACGGCCACCCCTTCGACCACACGATGTGGCGCCCGCAGATCGAGGCGTTCTCCGCCTCCCGCCGCGTCATCGCCCCGGACCTGCGCGGCTACGGCGCCGCGGTGCCGCCCGCGCCGGTCGAGCGCTTCGACCGGTTCGCCGAGGACATCGAGGCGCTGCTGGACGAACTGGACGTGACGGCGTGCGTGCTGGCGGGCCTGTCCATGGGCGGCCAGATCGCCATGGGCTGCTACCGGCTCTTCCCCGAGCGGATCCGGGGTCTGGTCCTCGCCGACACCTTCCCGGCGGCGGACACCCCCGAGGGCGCGCGGGTTCGGCACGCGACGGCGGACCGGCTGCTGCGCGAGGGCATGCGCGGGTACGCCGACGAGGTGCTGGAGAAGATGGTCGCGCCGTACGCCTCCCCCGAGGTCAAGGCGCATGTCCACGGCATGATGACGGCCACCCGGCCGGAGTCCGCGGCGGCCGCCCTGCGCGCCCGCGCCGCCCGCCCCGACTACCGCGAGCTGCTGACCCGCGTCACCGTCCCGGCGCTGGTGGCCGTGGGCGCCGACGACACCTACACACCGGTCGCCGACGCGCGGGCCCTGCACGCGGCGCTCCCGGAGTCGGAACTGCACGTCTTCGAGGGGGCGGCGCACCTGCCCAACCTGGAACGGGCAGAGGAGTTCAACGCCGTGCTCGGGGAGTTCCTGGCGAAGGTCGACGCCCGATCGTAGGCTCGGGACGGTGACCCGCCGAAGGCTCGGTATCTGGAGCGCCGCCCTGCTCTTCGCCGCCGTGAGCGTGATCATGGGATGCCGGCTCGCCGACACGGACGGCGTCACTCCCGTCCCCCAGCTCCTCGCCTTCCTCCCCTGGCTGCTCGCGCCCGCCGGAGCGGGCCTGGCCCTCACCCTGCTCACCCGGTGGTGGCCCGGGACGATCTGGGCGGGCGTGCTCCTCGGGCTGCTGGCGTGGTTCATCGCCCCGTACGGGCAGGGCGGCGAGCCGGACGGCCGGGTGCTCGCCTCCTTCCGCGTCCTGACCTCGAACGTCGAGTTCGGACAGGCCACCGACGCCCTCGTCGCCGCCGTCCGCGAGGAGGGACCGGACATCGTGTTCGTGGAGGAGTGCGACTACGGCTGCTCGGCGGCACTGCGGCGGTCCCTGTCCGAGGGCTATCCGTACCGGCAGTCTGTGGAGGGCGCCGGCTCGACGGGGTCCGTCGTCCTCAGCCGCTTCCCCCTGAAGCCCGCCGCCGGGATCCCCGGGAGCACCATGGGCATGCCCGGGGCCGTCGCCGACGTGCGCGGTCACGCCGTACGGCTGCAACTCGCGCACCCGATGCCCCCGCTGCCCGGCCAACTGGACGTGTGGCGGCGGGAGTTGAACAGATTGCGCGACTTCGCCGCCTCCCCGGGCCGCACCCCGACCGTCCTGGCCGGCGACTTCAACGCCTCCCAGGACCATGCGGCCTTCCGCGCGATCCTCGACACCGGGCTGCGCGACGCGGCCCGCCTCGCCGGCTCCGGCCGCACGCCCACCTGGCCGGCCCGCACCGCCCCGGCCATCGGCGCGCAGATCGACCACGTGCTGGTGTCGGACGACTTCTCGGCGAGCGACGCCCACTTCCTGGACCTGGCGGACACCGACCACCGTGCCCTGCTGGTGGACATCGCGCTCCACAGGCCCGGTTGACCTGGGTGTTCATAATGGCCGCATGTCCCGCATCGGCCTCACCCCACCCGACTGGCTGATCCGGAACCTCCAACCGCAACAGGCACCCGTCAACTGGGCCGCCGTGGCCCGCGCGTCGATCGCGATGTCCCTCCCCCTGGCGATCGGCCTCTCGGTCGATCAGCCGGAGTACGGCGCCCTCGCCTCCATGGGCGCCCTGTCCGGGGTCATCGGCGACACCGCCGACGCGTACCGCATGCGGATCCTCAACATCGCGATTCCCCAGCTGTTCGGCGCGGTCGGCATCACGCTCGGTTCGCTGGTGTACGGCCACGGGTGGACCGCGGTCGTCGCGGTCACCTGCGTCGCCCTCGTCTCCGGGATGATCTCGACGATCGGCGCGGTCGCCTCGGTCTCGGGACTGCTGCTCCTGCTGAACTCCGTGGTGGGCGCGGGCCTGCCGATGCCGGGCGACTGGTGGCTGGCCCCGCTGCTGATGACCGGCGGCGGGCTCCTCGTCCTGCTGCTGGCCCTGCTCGCCTGGCCGCTCAGATCCGGGGTCCCGGAACGGACGGCGGTCGCGGCCACGTACCGGACGGTGGCCGACCTGATGGCCGCCTGCGGGCGCGCGGAGTACGACGAGGCACGGCACGCCGTCACCCAGTCCCTGAACCAGTCGTACGACCTCGTCCTGGCCCGGCGCGCCCGCCATCACGGCCGCAGTCCCGAACTGACCCGCCTGCTGGCCCAGTTGAACGCGATCACCCCGGTGGTGGAGGCGGCCCCTGCCGCCCACCTGTCCGGTGAGCCGCTGGCACCGGAGATCCCGGAGACGGTCCGCCATCTCGCCCGGGCGGTGGAGACCGGCTACACGGGCCCGATAGGCCTCGGCCTGCCCGTGCCGCTGTCGGAGACCGCCCGGGCCGTCGACCACGCCCTGCGCCACGCGGCCGAGGTCGTCGCCGTACCGGATGTGGACCCGCGCGGCATCGACGACCGCCTGGGCCGCCCGGCCGCGCTCGGCGTCCGGGCGGCCCGCGCCGCGCGGAACGTCGCCCTGTCGGCGGCGTCATGGCGTTACGGGCTGAGGCTGGCGTTGTGCATCGGGTCGGCCCAGGCGCTGGTCTCGATCGTCCCCGTCCCCCGCTCCTACTGGGTGGCCCTGACGATCACCTTCGTGCTGAAGCCGGACTTCGGCTCGGTGTTCTCGCGGGCGCTGCTGCGGGCGCTGGGCACGGTGGCGGGGCTCGTGGTCGCGGCGGCGGTGCTCTCGCAGGTGCCGCGCGGCGGGTGGGACGTCCTGGTGATGCTCCTGCTGGCCCCGCTGATCCCGGCGCTCACCCCTCGCGGCTACGGCTACCAGACGGCGGCGATCACCCCCGTGATCCTCCTGCTGTCGGACGTCCTCAACCACCAGGGCACGGCCCTGCTGATGCCCCGCCTGCTGGACTCCCTGATGGGCTGCGGAATCGCCCTGGTCGCGGGTTACCTGCTGTGGCCGGAGAGCTGGCACACACGGGTCGGCGACCGGCTCGCCGACGCGGTCGCCGACACGGCCCGCTATGTGGAGTCGGCGTTCGGGTCCGCCCCCGACCCCGCCGCCCGCGCCCGCATGCGCCGCCGCCTCTACCGCGACCTCTCGGTGATCCGCACGGAGTTCCAGCGCGCGCTGACCGAGCCGCCGCCCACCGGACGCCGGGCGGCGGCCTGGTGGCCGCTGGTCGTCGCGGTCGAGCGGATCGTGGACGCGACGACGGCGGCGAGGGTGCGGGTACGGCATGGGGCGGCCCGGCCGTCCGCCGCCGAGGTGGAGCAAGTGGTGCTCCAACTCCGCGAACTGGCGGACGGCTTGCGGAAGGTGGACGTGCTGTACGCGGTCAGGACGGACCTGACCGGACCGGCGGGCAGCGTGTTGGAGCCACTACGGCAGGAGGTGGCGGCAGCCAGGGCCGTCACCCAACCGTCCTAGCCGCGCCCACCCCCGGGCCCACAGCGGCACCGGTACCCCTGGGCAGTTTCGTTTGGATCACCGAGCCCGACTACATCGGGATGCCGTGCCACCGGTTCAGGCGGGTCATGCACCGCCCGTCGCTGTTGCGCTGCTGGTAGGTCCCGCAGTCGGGCACGTGTGTGGCTCCCCGAGGTGATCCGGATGGCCGAGGCCGCCAGGAAGGACGGGCGACGGCCGATGAGGTTTTCCGTGATCCGCAGTCAGAGCTCATGGCTGGTGCGCTGCAGCCGCGAGTGGGGGCGAAGCGTGCACCGACCGAATCTGCTGAGAACCGGACACGAGAAAATGAGGAGCCTTGGATGCGCACCCTGATCAGCACCGCTTTCATCTCGCTCGACGGCGTCGTGGAGGCCCCGGGCCGCGAGCCCGGTTACCGGAACTCCGGGTGGACCGCCAAGGACATCGAGTTCCTCCCCGAGGCATTCGACATCAAGGGCCGGGAGCAGAAGGAGGCCTCCGCGATGCTGATGGGCCGGACCAGCTACGAGGTGTTCAGCCCGGTGTGGCCCGACATGGAGGACTTCCCCGACTACAAGGTGATGCCGAAGTACGTCGTCTCCACCACCCTCACCGAGGACAACCTGGTGTCGAACTGGGGCGAAACGACGATCCTGCGCTCGCTCGACGACGTTGCCGCGCTGAAGGAGACCGAGGGCGGCCCGATCATCGTCCACGGCAGCGCCTCCCTGAACCAGGCCCTTTCGGACGCCGGCCTGATCGACCGTTACCACCTGCTCGTCTTCCCGCTCCTGCTCGGGGCGGGCAAGCGGCTCTTCAGCGCCACGGACAAGGACACCCAGAAGCTCAAGCTCGTCGAGCACGAGGTCTACGCCAACGGCCTGCAGAAGAACGTCTTCGACGTCTTCCGCTGAAAGGGCTCCCGCATTCGCCCTGCCGTCGCGTGCCCGGACGTGGCACTCGTCGGACCGACCTGCCCGGCGGACGTCGGATCAGCGGGCGGACCGGAGGAAGATGCCTGCGACGTGGAGTGCGGTGAGGTGGATGGTCGCGGTCTTTTCGTAGCGGGTGGCGATGCCGCGCCACTGCTTGAGGCGGTTGATGCACCGCTCGACCGTGTTGCGCTGTTTGTGGGCCGCGGTCGAAAGGCGGCGGCCTGCCACCCCGGCCACCCCGTCGCAGCCGGTGGCCACGCTGATCCGCCGGGACCGGGATCACCGCCTGGATGCCGCGCTCGCGCAGGTGGTCGCGGATCGCGCGGGATGAGTAGGCCTTGTCCGCCAGGACCACGTCCGGCCTGGTGCGCGGACGACCACGTCGTCGGGGAGCGCGCAGGCGGGCCATGACGTCGGTGAAGGCGGGCGCATCGCCGGCCTGTCCGGCGGTGAGAACGAACGCCAGGGGCCGGCAGAGGGCATCGGCTGCGAGGTGGATCTTGGTGGTCAGCCCGCCGGGGGACCGGCCGATGGCGTGGTCGGCCGGTTCGCCGGCCGGGGCCCTTCTTGCGGGCCCCGGCCGCGTGCTGGTGAGCTCGCACGAACGTGGAGCCCACCGACACGGCCCACGTCAGGTCCTCATCGGCGTCTGCCTGGGCCATCAAGTGTGGTGAAGACCCGTTCCCAGGTCCCGTCGACAGCCCACATCAGCAACCGGTTGTAGACGCCTCGCCAGTTGCCGTACCTCTCCGCTGGATTGACCCGCTGTGTCAACAAAAATGCCTAAACCCCGATGTCGTCCCCGTCCTTGCGCCACACCGCCACGACCGCCGGCCGCACGATCTTCCCCGGCCCGTCGGGCCACGTGCTCGCCGGCTTCTCCACCGTCGCGCCGCTGATCTCCCCCGGGTGCTGCACCGCCACCAGCACTCGCCGGTCCTGCACCAGCGGGCCGCAGGTCTCGGCTCCCGTCGGCACGGTCAGGAACTGCTTGAGCTCACCCCGCCGCTCCCCCTTCGTGGCGACCCCGAACAGTCCGTCGTGGGACCCCAGCTGGTTCCCGTCCGTGGAGATCCACAGGTTCCCGTGGGGATCGAAGGCCACGTTGTCCGGGCAGGAGATGGGGCTCACGGCGTCCTTCGGGAAGCCCGCGAAGTAGGTGGCGGGGTCCTCCGGGTCCCCGGCGACGAGGAACAGCGTCCAGGCGAACTTCGTGCTGTCGGCCCGGTTCCACCGCTCGGTGAGCTCGAGGATGTGCCCGTGCTTGTTGGCGTTGCGGGGGTTCGCCTCGTCGGCGGGGGCGTTCGTGCCGACACCGCGGTTGGTGTTGTTGGTGAGCGCGACGTACACCTTGCCCGAGTGCGGGTTCGGCTCGATGTCCTCGGGCCGGTCCATCTTGGTCGCCCCGACCTTGTCGCCGGCGAGCCGGGTGAAGACGCACACCTCGTCGGCGGTCATCCCCTCGACGTGTGACACGGCACCCTTCGCCGTGGCGGTGACCAGCGGGATCCACTCCCCGCCGCCGTCGAACTCCCCGTCGGCGGGAAGCTTCCCGGTCCCGTCGATCTCGAGGGCGGGGGAGTCACCGGTGAGGCGGGCGACGTACAGCGTCCCCTCGTCGAGCAGCGAGAGATTGTGCTCCCGCACGGCCCGACCACTACCGTGCTTCATCCGCTTGCTGCCGACGAACTTGTAGAAGTAGTCGAACCGCTCGTCGTCGCCGGAGTACACGACCGGCCGCCCGTCGTGCGTGAGCCGCACGGTCGCGCCCTCGTGCTTGAACCGGCCGAGCGCGGTGTGCTTGCGGGGCGCGGAGGAGGGGTCGTAGGGGTCGAGCTCGACGACGTACCCGAAGCGGTGCACCTCGTTGGGCTCCTGGGCGACGTCGAACCGCCTGTCGAACCGCTCCCACTTGCGCTCGCTGGCGCCCGTCCCGATCCCGTACCGCTTGTCCGTGGCCCGGCCGGCGTTGGCGAAGTACTGGTTGAAGTTCTCCTCGCCGTGGAGGGTGGTGCCCCAGGGGGTCGTGCCGCCGGAGCAGTTGTTGAGCGTGCCGAGAACCTTCCGGCCCGTGGGGTCGGCGGAGGTCCTGAGCAGGTCGGACCCGGCGGCGGGCCCGGTCAGCCGGAACTCGGTGGTGGCGGTGACGCGCCGGTTGAGGTGGTGCCGGGGTACGACGGTGAGCGCGCCGTTCTTCTTGTTCTCCTCCACGACGACGGCGGACAGCCCGTGCGCGGCCCAGGCGACCTCGACCTGCTCACGGGTGGGGGCGGCGGCGTCGTAGCCCCGGAACATCAGCACTTCGTCGGTGTACTCGTGGTTGGCGACGAGTATCTGCCGGCCGCGCTCGCCCGGGAGGGGCAGCAGCGCGAGGAAGTCGTTGTTGTACCCGAACTGGCCGGCCTGGGCGGTGGCCGTCTGCCGGTCCGGGTCGAAGGCGGGGGCGCCGCGCAGGATGGGCTCGCCCCAGCGGACGACGACGTTCTGGGAGTAGCCGGCCGGGACGGTCACGGTGTCGGCGGTGTTGGGCGCGACGGGGGTGAACCGGAGTCCACGGGCGGCCTTGCCCTTCGGCTTGGGCTTGGCCGTGGTCTGCTGGGCGGCGGCTTCGGCCGACGGGGCCGTGACGACGGTGCCCGCGGTGCCGGCGGCAGCGGCGACCGTCACGACGGCGGCGGCGCGCAGCATCGAGCGGCGGCTGAGCGCGGTGGCGATGACGTCGCCGACGTACGGGTTGGAAGAGGTGTTGGGCGCCGGGTGGAAACAGGCGTCACCACACCGGAAACGACAGGTCAGGGCGGACCGTCCATGGACGGTGTTGATCAACGGCAGCTGTACGCGCACTTTTGCTCTCCCCTTGCTTCCCCTTGAAGCTCGCTTGACGGACGGTAGGTGTGCGTCCGTGCGAGAACGGGGCGGGGCGGTGAACGGTGCATGAACCGGGGGTGGACGTAGCGGAGTTGACGCCGCGCGCGGGTGAAGTCCGGAAGTAGGTCTTGACGCCCGGAGCCCTGTGCACCCGCCCCTGCCGAAGATCGCCTTCCGGGGCCGCTAACCTTACGTGTCCGTCCTGGCCAGGGATTGACGGGCTACAACTCATGCGAAGGGTTGCGCACATGGGCATTCTCACTCTCCTGCGGAACGCGTTCGGCGGCCGATCACGCAAGGGGGCTGCCACCGAGGCAGAGGGTGCGGAGACGACTCCTTCGCAGGAGACGGCACCGAAGGTCCCCTCTCCGGCACCCGAGCCGACGCCCGCGAAGGCGGCTACGGTCCCCGAACCTCGTACCTCCACCCTCTCCACGTCCTCCGAGCACGAACTGGTCGCAGCGGCCTTCGACAAGGCGGCGGCCTCCAAGCCGACGCCTTCGGCGGAGACGCCGGCGACCCCGAAGAACGCGGAGATCCCGACCCAGCCGGTCGGGGACGATGCGGCGCCTGAGACGCCGGTGGCCGAGGAATCGACGCCGGAGGAGCCGGTGGCGAAGGACGTGACCGTCCCGGAGACCGCCGCCGAGGAGCCTGCTACCGAGGAACCCGCCGCTGAAGAGCCGGTGGCGACGGACGCGGCCGTACAAGAGCCGGCCCCTGCCGCGGTGGCGGAAGAGAAGCCGCTGGTGGCGGAGGTCGCACCGGAGCCGGAGCCGGTCGTCAAGCTTGAGCCGGAAGCCACCCCGGAACCCGAGACGAAGCCCGAACCGGCGGCAGAGGTCACTCCCGACTCCGCCGTCGAGCCCGAGGCAGAGCCGGTCGCCGAGGCGGAGCCGGATTCCGTCCAGGAGCCCGAGCCCGAGCCCGTCGCCGTCGAAGCGGCGCAGCCGGTCGCCGAGGTCACGCCCGAGCCCGAGCCGGCTTCCGACCCGGAGCCCGAGACCGTCGTAGAACCGGAGCCGCAGCCGGCCGCCGAGGTCACCCCGGAGCCGGAACCGGAACCGGCCGTCGCCCCCGAAACCCCGGCCCCCGCGGCAGCGGACGACGCACTCGCGGCCGCCGAGGGCGAGGACAAGGCCGTCACGGATGGTGCCGGTGGGAACGACCCCGCCGTACCCCCCACCCTCCGCACCGCCTACACCGCCGCCGCCACGGCCCTCACCACCCACGAGCTCACCGGCACCACCGCCACGACCTACCTCGTGCTCGACCGCTCGGCGAGCATGCGCCCGTACTACAAGGACGGCTCCGCCCAGGCGCTCGGCGAGCAGACCCTCGCCCTCGCCGCCCACCTGGACCCCGAGTCCAAGGTCCACGTGGTCTTCTTCTCCACCGAACTCGACGGCACCGGCGAGCTCACCCTCACCGACCACGAGAACAAGATCGACGACCTCCACGCGGGCCTCGGCCGCATGGGCCGTACCAGCTACCACGCGGCCGTCGAGGAAGTCCTCGCGCACCACACCAAGAACTCCCCCGACACCCCCGCCCTGGTCGTCTTCCAGACCGACGGCGCCCCGGACGCGAAGACCCCCGCCACCCAGGCCCTCACGGAGGCGGCGAAGACCCACCCCACGGTCTTCTTCTCCTTCGTCGCCTTCGGTGACCCGGAGAACAAGGCCTTCGACTACCTCCGCAAGCTCAAGCTCCCCAACACGTCCCACTTCCTCGCGGGCGAGACCCCGAAGGAACTCACGGACGCGGAGATCTACGAGGGCATCCTGGCGAACTGGCGCCCGTAACCCCCGAAGATCACCACAGCTCACCACCGGGCCGCCCCCTTCCCCTCGCGTAAAACGGGAAGCGGGCGGCCCACCCATGTCGGATACGATTTCAAGACTCGCGAAACGACTCACCCGCACGACCAACCTGGGAGCAGCCCCCGATGGCTCGACACCTCATCACCAGCGCCCTTCCGTACATCAACGGGATCAAGCACCTGGGCAACATGGTGGGGTCCATGCTCCCGGCGGACGTCTACTCCCGTTACCTGCGCCAGCGCGGCCACGACGTCCTCTACATCTGCGCGACGGACGAGCACGGCACCCCGGCCGAGCTGGCCGCGAAGGAGCAGGGCCTGCCGGTCGACGAGTTCTGCGCGCAGGCGCACGACGCCCAGAAGGCGGTCTATGACGGCTTCGCGCTGGCCTTCGACTACTTCGGCCGCAGCTCCAGCGAGCAGAACGTCGAGATCACCCAGCACTTCGCCCGCCGCCTGAACGAGAACGGCTTCATCGAAGAACGCGCGATCCGTCAGGTCTACTCGCCCACCGACGGCCGTTTCCTCCCGGACCGCTATGTCGAGGGCACCTGCCCGCACTGCGGCTACGACAAGGCCCGCGGCGACCAGTGCGAGAACTGCACGCGCGTCCTGGACCCGACCGACCTGATCAACCCGCGCTCGGCGATCTCCGGCTCCACCGACCTCGAGGTCCGGGAGACCAAGCACCTCTTCCTGCTCCAGTCGAAGCTGCAGCACGAGGTCGAGGAGTGGGTGGCCGCGCACGAGGAGGAGTGGCCGCAGCTCGCCGCCTCCATCGCCCGCAAGTGGCTCAACGAAGGCCTGCACGACCGCGCGATCACCCGTGACCTGGACTGGGGCGTCCCCGTCCCGTCCGACACGTGGCCGGAGCTGGCCGCGGAGGGCAAGGTCTTCTACGTCTGGTTCGACGCCCCGATCGAGTACATCGGCGCGACGAAGGAGTGGGCGGACCTGGACCCGGAGAACCGGGACTGGAAGTCGTGGTGGTACGACGTCGACACCGACGTCCGTTACACGCAGTTCATGGCGAAGGACAACGTCCCCTTCCACACGGTGATGTTCCCGGCGACCGAGCTCGGTGTACGCGAGCCGTGGAAGAAGGTCGACTACGTCAAGGCCTTCAACTGGCTGACGTACTACGGCGGGAAGTTCTCCACCTCCCAGAAGCGGGGTGTCTTCACCGACCAGGCCCTGGACATCCTGCCGGCCGACTACTGGCGGTACTTCCTGATCGCCAACGCCCCGGAGTCGGACGACTCGTCCTTCACCTGGGAGCACTTCACGGCGACGGTGAACAAGGACCTGGCCGACACCCTCGGCAACTTCGTCAACCGCGTCCTGTCCTTCTCGAAGAAGCGCTTCGGCGAGGAGGTCCCGGCGGGCGGCGAGCCGGGCGAGGCCGAGGCGAAGCTGGGCGAGGAGATCGCCCGCCTCCTCGCGGAGTACGAGTCCCAGATGGAGGCGCTCCAGTTCCGCAAGGCCGCGGCGGCGCTGCGCGCCCTGTGGTCGGCGGGCAACTCCTACCTGGAGGAGAAGGCCCCCTGGCTGGAGATCAAGACGGACAAGGACGGCGCGGCACTGACCCTGCGCACGGCGATGAACCTGATCCACCTGTACGCGGTGGTCTCGGAACCGTTCATCCCCGCGACCTCGGCCGCCATGCGCCAGGCCTTCGCCCTCAAGGACGACACGGCCACCTGGATCACCGCCGACGAGGCCCGCACCCTGACCGCCCTCACCCCCGGCATCCCCTTCACGGTCCCCCCGGTCCTCTTCGCCAAGCTGACCGACGAGGACCTGGAGACGTACAAGGAGCGCTTCGGCGGCTCCCCGGAGTAGCCCCGGAGCAGTCCCCGAGCAGTCCGGATACCGACCCGGGCATCGCCGTGTCCGCGCCAAGCCGTATGGTTTGCGCCATGGCAGTGCCCGGGGTCATTCCTGTCGCGTACGAGCCGAAGCACCGCACCGAGACGATCGGGCGGTATGCGGAGGGTCAGTTCCTGGCGTCGATCACATATGCCTTCCCCGAGGGGTTCCACCTCGAGGAGGGCTGGGAAGAGCAGAAGCGCCTCTACGCGGTCCTGCACACCTTCGACACCGAGGGCAATTACCGCGACTCGGACATCTGGTGCGCCGGCACCTGGGCCGAACAACAACGCGACCCGAGCGGTGACGCCTCCCCGCTGACCCGCGCCCAGGTCCACCGGGGAACCCTGCTGCGCAGCCTCCCCCGCCGCTCCTACACGGACATCGCGATCCGTCCCTTCAGCATCACCCATGAGGGCGTCCGCTTCGGTCTGGTGATCCGCGAGGACGAGGGCGAGCAGTGGGCAGAGCTCTACCCGGACCGCCTCGCCTTCGCGGAACCGTGGGACGGGACCTACGACACCTGAGCTAGGAGAGCACCCCGGCGCCCGTCGTCGTGGCCAGCGACATCGGCAGGTTCTTCACCAGGGATGCCGACGACTCCAGGCCGGTCGTCAGGGTCGGGGTCCAGTTCACGCTCGTCTTCAGATCCTTCGAGGACGCGGCGTTGTAGGCCGCGACCAGGTCCGTCGCCGTGCCGTTGACCAGGTTGCCGGAGCCCGCGATCGCGCCCGTGCCGTCGCCGCTGAGGAGCTTCGACACCTTCACCGTGGAGGGGACCTTCCAGTAGTTGTCCGCGGCGACGACCTGGGCCTTGGCGCGGGAGTTGATGCTGTACTGCAGCGCGTAGCCGTTCAGGGTCGTGACGTCGTAGTAGTTGTTGTAGATGTGGATCTGGCCGACACGGGCCAGCGGGGCGCGCTGGACGATGCCCTTCCAGACGTTGTGGTGGATGGAGACGCGCAGCTTGCCCGCGGGCTCGCTGTCGCTGCTGCCGATCAGCATCGTCTTGTCGTGGTTGGTGAACTGGTTGCGGGAGACGGTCACCAGGTCCGAGCTCTTGGTGATGTCCAGCGCCCCGTCGTGGATCTGGTACTCGCGGCCGTAGTGCTTCGGGTTGGCGGAGTCCAGGTGCGGCGCGTCCGTGAACGTGTTGTGGTCCGCCCACACATGGGTCGCACCGCGCAGTGTCACCGAGTCGTAGTTCGAGTTCCAGTTGCCGGAGTCGCCGTCCGTCGGGTCCCACTGCGGGAAGCAGTCCTCGGTGGCGGAGAAGGTGAGGTTGCGGACGATGACGTTGTCCACGTTCTGGATCTGGAGCATGCCGCCGGAGATTCCGGCCTTGGTGCCCGGCTCCCCCACGATCGTGGTGTTCGCGGGCACCTTGAAGACGATGTTCGCGGCCTGCTTCTTCTGCGCGGCCACGCGCGCGGTCTCCTGCGTGCCCGACGGCAGCTTGGAGCGGCCGTAGGTGGCGGGGTCGTACGCCTTCAGGTACGACGTCAGCGCATAACCCGTGCCGGACGCGTAGTCGGCGCAGGTCAGCTTCTTGCCGGCGGCGTCCGTGTTGGCGTCGATCGTGCCCTTGACCTTGATGATCCGCGGGGTGGTCTCGGACGCCGACCCCAGCGCCTTCACCAGCTGTGCCCGGGTGGAGACGGTGAAGGTGTGCGCGGAGTCGGCCTTCGTGCCGCCGGTGGTGCCCGCGCCGGAGGACGCCCAGCCGTCCTTCGCGGCGAGCGTCTGGTGGTACAGGTCCACGGCCTGGGCGTTCGCGTTCATCACGACGGCACCGGCACCGACGCCCGCGGCCACCACGGCGGCGGAGACGACCAGGGTGCGGCGGGTGCGGAGAGAGCGGCGGTGGGAGGCAGAGGGCACGGGGATTCCTTACATGCGGGGGTGGGACATGTGCGTTTCGTGAAGCACCCGTGAAGGGCGCTTCCGTCCTCAAGTAGCCGCCGGAATCAGGGAGGTTGCCGCCACGGAAAGTTTTTCCCGTGCAAGGAGGACGGTTCAGAAAATCCCGTCGCCGCCCGCGCCCGCCGCGTCGGCCACCAGCGCCGTCTTCCACCACGGCCGGCTGTACCAGCCGCCCGGGACACGTCGGCCGCCGACGACACCGCCCGGGTAGTAGTAGGGCGTCGCCCCGCCGGGGCGGTCGGAGACGGCGTACGTGCGGTCGTCGACCGTGACCCGGCCGTCCCGGGCCGTGACGGTGGCCGCACCGAGGTCCGGCAGGGTGGGACCGGGGTCGAGGCCGAGCGCGGTGCGCGCGCCGCGGACGTAGTAGAGACCCTCGACGGCGGTCTGCCTCACCATCGCGTACTGCGCGGGCGAGCCGGCGGCGGCGAGTTGCCCGCGCGCGGCCCGGTACCGCTCGTTCGCGTCGGCCAGCGCCTGCCCCGCGGCCTTGTCGCCGCCGGCGTCCGGCGTGGACAGACTCCCGCCGAGCCGCTCGACCCACCGCTCGGCCTCGGCCCGTGCGTCGAAGTCCGTCGCCGGCACCAGCGGCACCACCCCGGCCCCGCCGGCCGCACGCCGCTGCACGGCCACCGCGGCGGCCGCCCCGGCAATCAGCACCAGTGCGAGCAGCACCATGAAAACCATCGGTTCCTCCAGCGTGTCAGCAGGTCGACGCGACCTCCTGCCCCCTATGACACGCCTCCGCGCTATGCGGAGACACCGAGGAACCTGTGCGCCCCCCATGGGATGTCCATGGCGGTGGCGGAGCGCTTTTTACCTTCCTATAAGGTTTGCCGACTTCCTAGGAGAGGACCAGCGTTGGGCAGACACGCCCCGAGACGAGCGGCACGTACGACCCTCGTCTCCGCCCTGGCCGTAACGGTGGCGGCCGGCTCGATCACCCTGTTCTCCAGCACCGAGGACACCGGCGCGCAGGCTGCCACGACCGCCACGGCCGCCACCACCGAGATCGTCCTGGACGATCCCCGCAGCACCACCCCCCGCGCCGAACGGCTGCTCGCCGCGGGCGCGACCGGCTATCTGCACCGCCAGTCGGGGGTCGCCGGCCTCCTGTGGACGGACTACGAGGACGGCGTCACCGTCCCCGTCGAGGGCCCGTCCGGGGTCTACCAGCCGACCACCGCCACCTGCTACGACATCTCCACGCGCTGCGTCTCGGGCGTGTTCGGCCAAGCCGCGGACACCGTGGCACTGCCCGACCGGACCTACGGCGACCCGGTGTCGCTGTGGAGCCCGGGCGGCGGCGCCCTCAGGACCCTCGACCTGCGCCAGTCGGCCACCCGCGTCGGCACCTACGGCGACACCACCGTCACTGTCGAGTGGAACGGCGTCGTCGACGGCGAGCAGCTGGCCGGCTACCGGCTGCACCTCGTCGACCTCGTCGACGGCAAGCAGCGCGACCGCCTGGTCACCGGCTTCCCGGCCGACGCGTACTGGGAGGTGAACTTCGCGCGCACCGGCGACGAGAACGGCTCCCTGCTGACCTACCCGGACCGCGACGAGAACGGCGACCTCACGTCGTACACCGTCGGCTACCTCGACTTCGCCACCGCCGAGCTGACCCCGGTCTTCACCGGTCTGTCCCGGGAGACGGTGCCGGAAGTCGTGCTCAGCGACGACCGCGTCGGCTGGTACACGGAGGCCTCCGGCCTGCACCTCAAGCCCCGCACCGACCTGACCGCGGCCGAGACGACCCCGGTGGCCGGCGAGGACCTGGCCGGCACCCCGGTCCCCGTCCTGGTCGGCGACTGGCTGGTCCTCGCCACCAACAACGGCGCCGTCCGGGCCGTCTCGCTGACCGACGGCACCAAGAAGACCCTGCTGACCTGGTCGTACGGCACCCCCGTGGCCGCCCCCGACGGCACCGCGCTGGTCACCGGCGGCGCGGATGCCGCCAACTGGTGGATCCAGCGGATCGTCCCGGGCGCGGACGGCACCCCGCAGCTGAAGCAGCTCTCCAAGGTGCCCCCGCTGGAGAACGCCAAGACGGGCCTGGCCCTGAGCCGGGGCAGCCTGCGGGTGGCCGAGGACAGTTCCACGAGTTCCATGGACACGACCTCGGTCCGCACCCTCAGCACCGACGGCAGCACCGAGCTGACCGCCTCCGCGGCCACGGACGGCGACTCGATCTCCGCGAAGTGCCCCTATCCGGGCACCAGCTGCTCCGCCCTGTGGGGCAACAGCGTCGCGGAGCCCGAGGACGTCTTCCTCAACACCTTCGCCGACGTCAACGAGGGCGGCAGCGGCCTGGAGAACGCCGACCAGCTGGTCGCCATCCACGACGGCTGGTCCAACCACACGCTGACGTACGGCACCCAGGGCGGCGCGATCGTCGACGTGTCCGACAACTACGCCGTCTACAACTCGGGCGGTGCGACACCGACGCAGTACGTCGGCGAGTTCGGCTACGGCGACCCGCTCAAGCGCTCGGTCCGCGCCGCCGCCCTCAACGGCTCCACGCTCTGGAGCGCGACCACGACCCCCGGCAGGCTGACCTCGTACAGCCTGACCACGAGGAAGACCCTCTCCACGGTCGACGTCCCGGGCCTCGGCTGTGTGCCGAGCGAGCTCCAGGCGGCGGGCCGCTGGGTGTACTGGTCCTGCGGCGGCACCTCGGCGGGCGTCTACGACAGCAAGGCCGCCAAGTCCGTCGCCGTCACCCCCGGTGACGTCCTGCTCGGCGACGGCTTCACGGTCCGCCACGACCACGAGGGCGACCAGCTGGTCCTGACGGACACGACGACGGGCACCACCCGCGTGGTCGCCTCCGGCCTGCCCGACTCGGGTCTCGCCGTGGACCGCCGCTTCCGGTGGACGGTCGACGAGTACACGGGTCTGGTCGCCTGGTTCGACACGTTCGAGCAGACGCATGTGGCCACCACCGGTGTCACCCCGTCCGCGGTGACGGCGTTCCGCACGGAGGCCGAAGGCTATGTGGAGCCCGGCTCCACGACCGCCTGGACCGGCCGGTGGGAGCTGTCCCGTCCGGTCACCTCCTGGTCCCTGACCTTCACCTCGGTGCAGAGCGGCGCGACCGGCAGGGCCACTCGCACGATCACCGGCGGCGCGGCCTCGGCGGACGTGACGGCGAACTGGAACGGCAAGACGTCGAACGGGATCCCCTTCCCTCACGGCGAGTTCACCTGGACGCTGAAGGCGACCGGCCTGGGCACGGCCGCCCCGGTCACGGTGACGAGCGGCGAGGGCTACCTGTTGCACGGCTCGGCGGTCCGCCACGACTTCGTCAGCCCCGACGGCCCGGACGGGCGCGGCGACCTGCTCACCCTCAACTCCTCCGGCGGCCTGACCTTCCACAGCGGCAGCGGCACGGGCAGGTTCAGCGAGAAGGTCAGCGCCGGCGGCTGGCCCACCACCATCAAGGCGATCCCCTTCGGCGACCTGAGCGGTGACCGCTGCAACGACGTCCTGGTCCGGCTGAGCAGCGGCGCCCTGCGCCTGTACAAGCCCGGTTGCGGAGCGGCGGTCAAGCCGTCGACGTCGTACACCTCACTCGGCACCAGCGGCTGGAACCAGTACGACGTCCTGACCTCGCCCGGTGACCTCAGCGGCGACGGCCGCCCCGACCTGATCGCGCGAGGGGCGTCCACCGGCACGGTCTACCTCTACAAGGGCACCAGCACCGGCAAGCTCTCCGCGCGCGTGAAGCTCTACGACAACTGGAAGGGCTACAAGAAGATCGTCGGCGCCGGCGACCTGAACGGCGACGGCATCGGCGACCTGCTGGCCCAGGACACGTCCAACACCCTGTACCGCTACTACGGCACCGGCCAGGGCACCTTCAAGACCCGCGCGAAGCTGTTCACCAATTGGGGCGGCTCCTACAACGCCATCGTCGGCGTCGGGGACATCACCGACGACGGCAGGGCGGACCTGATCTCCCGCGACACCGGCGGCACCGTGTGGCGCAACAGCGGTGACGGCAAGGGGTCGTTCGGAGCGAGGGTGAAGATCGCGACCGGTTTCAGCAGCTACAAGTTCCTTTCGTAGAGGGGGATTTCACCGGCGGTGAATCAGCCGAAGGCGCCCGGGACCGTGCGGTCCCGGGCGCCTTCGTGCGTGGTCGCGGAGTTACGTCAATTGTTGTCGTTCGTCGCCTCCGGGTCGACGCCCATCGTGAGGGAGCCGATGACGCCCTTGGCGATGTTCTTCTTGTTGTACTTCAGCTTGAGCAGGCCGCCGGTGGTGCCGCTCTGGTCGTAGATCGTGTCCTCGGTGAGCGTGGTGCGCTCGGTGGTGCTGGTGGAGTACGGCTCGACCTCGGCGGAGGCCAGCACGGACTCCTCGTCGAAGAAGAACTGGCCGGTGTGGCAGGTGTTGCCGCCCTCGTAACCGGCGTCCGTCCACTCGCCGTTGACGTGCACCTTGGTGTGGATGTGCACACAACGGCCCCGGTACCAGCCAGGGAAGACCGTCCTGAAGGTGACCTGGCCGTGCTTGTCCGTCTTCCAGGTGCCGCGCAGATAGCGCTCGTCGTCGGTGGGCTCCTGGTGGACGCCGCCACCGGTGCCACCGGTCGGCGCGCCCGACGGCGGCTCACCCGTCGGGGTACCGCTCGGCGTGCCCGAGGGCGCGTCGGTCGGGGCGGTTCCGCCGCCGGTCGACGAGGACTCGTAGCCCGAGTAGATGCCGAGGGCGTCGCAGTGCCAGATGTCGACGGCGGCGTCGGCGATCGGCTTGCAGGTCTCGGAGTCGATCACCTTGAGCCTGAGGGTGAGGGGGATGCCCTCCTTGTCCTCGGTGATGTCCTGGCGGAGCTTGTCGGCGTCGATGTAGTACGGCCCCTCGGTGGTCTCCGAGGTGAGCTGGTAACAGGCCTCCGACGCGGTGGAACTGCTGCTCGCGGCGGCGCTCGTGCTCGTCTCGCCCGCGAACGCACCCGACGCGGCGAGGGTGCCGCCCGCACCCATCGCCACGGCCGCGCCCGCTCCGGCGACGACGACCTTGCGCCGCGTCAGGTCCTTCTTGTGTTTCGGCTGGTTTCCCGTCATGAAGGGCGAAGTTAGGTAAGAAGGCTGTCCTCAGCGTGGGAGCGGACTGTGGCTTGCTGTGGGCTCGCGCAGGTCTGCGCCGGCCCGGGCGCCCCGCAGGTACTTCGCCGCGATCACCGCGAGCAGCGAGGCCGCCGTCAGGGTGTAGAGGCCGCCGTTGGTGCTGCCGGTCGTGTCCTTGAGATAGCCGAAGAGGAACGGGGAGACGAAACCGCCCAGGTTGCCGATGGAGTTGACGAGGGCCAGGCCCGGTGCGGCGATCCTCAGGTCGAGCCCGGACTGGGCCATCGGCCAGAAGAGGGTGGCCGCGCACTTCGAGCCGACGCCGGCGAGGGTGATCGCCGCGAGGCCGAACCAGGGGCTGCCGAGGGTGGCGAGATAGGTGCCGACCGCGGACAGGACCAGGGTGACGGCGAGGTAGGGGCGGCGATCCGGGGCGCGGTCGGTGAAACGGCTCATGGAGTACATGGCGATCATGGAGCAGACCGCGGGGATCGCCGACAGGACGCCGACCTCGAAGGAGGACAGTCCGCCGATCTCCTCGACCAGGCTGGGCAGCCAGAAGGTGATCGCGTAGCCGGTGAGGGTCATGGCGAAGAAGGCACCGGTCAGCAGCAGGACCTGCGGGTGGACCAGCAGCTTGAGCCGGGACACCTTCGGCGCGCGGCTGCGGGCCTGCTGGTCCTGGGTGACCGCGGCCCGCAGCGCCGCCTTCTCATCGGCGTCGAGCCAGCGCGCGTCCTCGATCCGGGAGACCAGGAAGAAGCCGGCGACGATGCCGACGAGCACCGAGAAGGTGCCTTCCAGGCCGAACATCCAGCGCCATCCGGCGATCCCGCCGGCCCCGTGCAGTTCCAGCAGGGCGCCGGTGATCGGGCCGGTCACGATGCCGGCGGCGGCCGAACCCCCCAGGAAGACCGCGGTGGCCCGGCCGCGGCTGGAGTCGGGCAGCCACTGGGTGATGTAGAGCATCGCGCCGGGGAAGAAGCCTGCCTCCGCGACACCGAGCAGGAAGCGCAGGGCGTAGAACATCGTGACGTTGTGGATGAAGCACATGGCCACGATCACCAGACCCCAGGTGATCATGATGCGGGTCAGCCAGACCCGGGCGCCGAATCGTTCCAGCAGCATGTTGCTGGGCACCTCGAACAAGGCGTACCCGATGAAGAACAGCCCCGCCCCGAAGCCGTACGCCGTGGCGCTGACCCCGACGTCCGCCTGGAGGTCCTCCTGGATGAAGCCCACGTTGGTGCGGTCGAGGTTGTTGACCAGCAGCATCAGGACCAGCAGCGGCATCATGCGGCGCAGGAACTTGGCCACGGCACGACTCTCCGCCTCGGGGACGAGCGGTTCTGACATCGTTGTCTCCCTTCTGTTCATATACATGCCCACGCGTCACGTACCTGAGCCCGGAGGACGATACGGAGGACGATCGTCCGGGTCAACGGGCTGACGCGTGGCCATATATGTGAACTTGGTGAAGGAGATCTACACCCCGTCGTTCGTCTCCTCCGGGTCCACGCCGACCGTGATCGACGCGCGGACGCCCTTCCCGATGCCGTCCTTGCGGTACTTCAGCCGGAGCAGACCGCCCGTGACGGCGCCGCCGTCGTAGATCATGTCTTCGTCGAGCGTGGTGCGCTCGGCGGTGTTGGAGGCGTACGGCTCCAGTTCGGCCGAGGCCAGGACCGACTCCTCGTCGAAGAAGAACTGGCCCGTGTGGCAGGTGTTGCCGCCCTCGTCACCGGCGTCCGTCCACTCGCCGTTGACGTGCACCTTGGTGTGGATGTGCACACAACGGCCCCGGTACCAGCCAGGGAAGACCGTCCTGAAGGTGACCTGGCCGTGCTTGTCCGTCTTCCAGGTGCCGCGCAGATAGCGCTCGTCGTCGGTGGGCTCCTGATGGCCGCCGCCCGGGGGAGGGCCGGTGGGAATGCCGGTGGGCGTGCTGGTCGGGGTCCCCATGGCAGCGTCGGTGGGCGCTCCGGTGGGAGCCGGGCCGCCCCCGCCGCCGTTGCCCACCTCCTCGTACCCGGAGTACACGCCCACCGCGTCGCAGTGCCAGATGTCCACGGCAGCGTTCCGGATCGGTCTGCACGTCTCGGAGTCGATCACCCTGATGCCGAGGAGGAGCGGGATCCCCTCCTTGTCCTCGGTGACATCCCGGCGGATCTTGTCGGCGTCGATGTCATAGGGACCCTCGACGGTCTCCGAGGTGATCCTGTAGCAGGCCTCGGCCTCGCTCTCCGCGCCCTTGTGCTCCGCGAAGGCGTTCACCGCACCCGCGGCTCCCAGGACCACCACCCCGACCGTGCCGGCGCCCACCGCGACGACCTTGCGGCGTGAAAAGCGAAGTGGCTCGGAACCGGCGTCGGTTCCGAGCCACTTACGCTGCAAAGCCCTACTTCGGCTGCGGCTTGCGCACCGACAGGTGCAGCTCCCGCAGCCGGGCCTCCTCCAGCTCCGTCGGCGCGCCCATCATCAGGTCCTGGGCGTTGCCGTTGAGCGGGAAGGAGATGGTCTCGCGGATGTTCGGCTCGTCCGCGAGGAGCATCACGATGCGGTCGACACCCGGGGCGATACCGCCGTGCGGCGGGGCGCCGAAGCGGAACGCGCGCAGCATGCCGGCGAACTTCTCCTCGACGGTCTCACGGTCGTAGCCCGCGATCTCGAACGCCTTCAGCATGATCTCGGGCTCGTGGTTCCGGATCGCGCCGGAGGACAGCTCCACGCCGTTGCAGACGATGTCGTACTGCCAGCCCAGGATGTCCAGCGGGTCCTGGGTCTCCAGGGCCTCAAGACCGCCCTGCGGCATGGAGAACGGGTTGTGCGAGAAGTCGATCGCGCCGGTCTCCTCGTCCTTCTCGTACATCGGGAAGTCGACGATCCAGCAGAACCGGAACACGCCCTCCTCGAAGTGCCCGGCGCGCTTGGCGGCCTCGACCCGCACCGCGCCCATGATCTTCGAGACCTCGTCGAACTCGCCCGCACCGAAGAACACCGCGTGACCGGCGGCCAGCGACAGGCGCTTGGTCAGCTCGGCGACGTTCTCCTCGGTGAGGAACTTCGCGATCGGGCCGGTCAGCGAGCCGTCCTCGGTGACGCGGACCCAAGCCAGGCCCCTGGCGCCCTGGGAGACGGCGTAGTCACCGAGCTGGTCGAAGAACTTCCGCGGCTGCGCGGAGACGTCCGGCACCGCCAGCGCCCGCACGTGCTTGCCGGCGAACGCCTTGAACTCCGAGCCCTCGAAGACGTCGGTGATGTCGACAAGCTCCAGTTGGGCCCGCAGGTCCGGCTTGTCGGAGCCGTACTTCAGCATCGCCTCGCGGAACGGGATCCGCGGGAAGGGAGACGTGACGTGACGTCCGTTGCCGAACTCCTCGAACAGCTCGGTCATGAGCTTCTCGATCGGCTGGAAGACGTCCTCCTGCTCGACGAAGCTCATCTCGACGTCGAGCTGGTAGAACTCGCCCGGCGAACGGTCCGCGCGCGCGTCCTCGTCACGGAAACAGGGCGCGATCTGGAAGTAGCGGTCGAAGCCCGAGATCATCAGCAGCTGCTTGAACTGCTGCGGCGCCTGGGGGAGCGCGTAGAACTTGCCCGGGTTCAGCCGGGAGGGGACCACGAAGTCGCGGGCGCCCTCGGGGGAGGTCGCCGACAGGATCGGGGTCGCCATCTCGTTGAAGCCCAGCGCCGTCATCTTGTGACGGATCGCGGAGATCACCGCCGTACGCAGCATGATGTTCTTGTGCATGCGCTCACGGCGCAGGTCGAGGAAGCGGTACTCCAGGCGCCGCTCCTCGTTGACCCCGTCCTCGGTGTTGATCGTGAACGGCAGCGGGGCGGCCGCGCCGAGCAGCTCCACCTCGCCGACCTCGACCTCGATCTCACCCGTGGGCAGATCCGCGTTGACGTTCTCGGTACCGCGGGAGACGACCTTGCCGTCGACGCGGACCGTGGACTCCTTGGTCAGCTTGTCGAGGGCCTCGTACGCGGGGGTGCCCGGCCGGGCGACCAGCTGCGTGATGCCGTAGTGATCGCGCAGATCGATGAAGAGGATGCCGCCCAGGTCGCGCCGATTGTGCAGCCAGCCACTCAGTCGGACGTCGGTGCCGACGTCAGAGGAGCGGAGCTCGCCGCAGGTGTGGGACCTGTACCGATGCATCGTCGTTCATCCAGCCTTCGCGGATCGGGGTTTGTTTCACGTGAAACTCCCCCAAGCCTACCGGGGCCCCCGGGACCGCTTCCCACTATTACAACTCGGCCAACAGTGGCACTCCGGGAACTCCTGTTCTTAAAGTGGGGCAATGCGCACTGGTGAGCCCCTGCCCGCCGTGGGGGACGTCCTCACCGCCCTCGCGACCGGCCTGTGGCACTGGGATACCGCCACCGAGCTGGTCACGGTCGACGCCGAGGCAGCTCGGCTGCTCGGGCTGCCCGCCCAACGGACCACCCTCACCGAGGCCCAGGCCCGGGCCCGTCTCCACCCGGTCGACTGGAACGAGATCACCAGCGTCGTCGGGCTCGCCGTCGCCGAGGACACGCTCGCCGAGGTCCGGATCAGGATCATGGACGAGCGGGGCCGGGTGATCCGTACCGTACGCAGCCGCTCCAAGCCGTCCTACGACACGGAGAAGAAGTCGTTCCAGCTGATCGGCACGCTCCAGGAGGTCACCGAGCCGGTGCCCGGCACCCCCGCCGGACGCACCGCGGTCACCGGCGACTGGCGGCGCTCCCGCGAGGCCTTTCTGCTGGACGCCGGCCGCGCCCTGGCCGAGGCCCGCTCCACCGCCGAGGTGCTGCGGGTCGCCGCGGGCCTGTCCATGCCGGGCTTCAGCCCCGACGGCCTGGCCGTCTTCGGCGTCGAGGGCGACCGCCTGACGATCATCGGCCACCACGGACAGCAGCCCGGAGACGAGAGCCCCTTCTCCCACATGTCCCTGGAGACGGACTACCCGGCCGCCGAGGTCGTGCGCACCGGCCGTGCCGTCTATCTCTCCAGCCCCGAGGCCTACCGCACCCGCTATCCGGTCACCTGGCCGCTCGCCCAGCGCTTCGAGCGCCAGTCCTGGGCGTTCCTCCCGCTGACGGTGGCCGGCCGCACGATGGGCGCGTGGATGGCGGGCTTCGCCTACCCGGTCGCGTTCACACCGGACGAGCGCTCGGTCCTCACCACGGTGGCACGGATGCTGGCCCAGGCCCTGTCCCGCGCGGGCCTCGCCGAGTCGGAGCGCGAGCTGACCGACGGCCTCCAGCGCTCGATGCTCCCCACCCTCGGCCCCGAGATACCGGGCATGACCGTCGCCGCCCGCTATGTCCCCACCGGCGGCGGCCTCCAGGTCGGCGGCGACTGGTACGACATGATCCCGCTTCCCAACGGCAGGTTCGCCCTGGCCATCGGGGACGTCCAGGGCCATGACGTGCGGGCGGCGGGCCTCATGGGCCAGCTCCGGATCGCCCTGCGCGCCTACGCCGCCGAGGGCCACCGCCCCGACGCGGTCCTCTCCCGCGCCTCACGCTTCCTGAACGGCATGACGTACGGCGTCGACGCCCCCTCCGACACGCGCTTCGCGACCTGCCTGTACGTCGAGTGCGATCCGGTGACCGGCGTCCTGGAGGTGGCCCGGGCAGGCCATCCGGACCCGGCGACCCGCAAGGCCGACGGCACGGTCCTGGCCCGCAGCACGGCCGGCGGTCTCCCCCTCGGCATCGACCCGGACGCCGACTACCCCACGACCCGGATCGTCCTGGAGCCCGGCGAGACGCTCATGCTCTGCACCGACGGGCTGATCGAGACCGGCGGCCACGACTTCGAGACCGGCTGGAAGCGCATCCGCACCATCCTGGAGAGCCACGACGGCGGCCTCGAGGAACTCGCCGACGCCCTGGTCCAGGCCGTCCACGGCCCCTCCTCCCACCACACCACCGGCCCCTTCGCCGACCGCCGCGAGGACGACATCGCGGTCCTGCTGCTGTGCCGGCAGTCAGAGGGCTGCGGCTGCGGGGACACGGCCGTCGCGGCGCCGCCGGTCCGCCGCACGATGCTCTCGGTCGCCCAGGCGGAACCGGAACGGGTCGGCGTGGCCCGCCGGCAACTGCGCGAACTGCTGCACGACTGGCCCTCCGCCGACCAGGTCGACTCGGCGGTCCTGCTGCTGTCCGAGATGCTGACCAACGTCCTGGTCCACACCGACGCGGACGCACTGCTGCTCGCCGAGGTCCGCGGTGAGGCGGGCGACCGGCGGATGCGCATCGAGGTCACCGACACCAGCGACGACCTCCCGCACAAACGCCGCCCCGGCGAACTGGCCTCCTCGGGCCGCGGCCTGATGCTGATCGAACTCCTCGCGGACCTGTGGGGGGTGGACCCCCAGGGAGAGGGCAAGAGCATCTGGTTCGAGCTCTACGAGTCCTCGGGGGAGGCCGGCGAGTAGCGCTCCCGCAACTCGTCCACGACACCGGAGGCGGCGGCGGTCAGCGGTACGGCGAGCAGCGTCCCGAGAATCGCGGTTCGGCTGGAGCCGCGGCTCCACGACAGCGACTGAATCGATACTTCTTTCGCCATATCGGGTGAACGACCTTCCTTCGGACATCAGTTGCAAGCGCCGGTGCCTAGTTTCCGGAGCGGAGGTGATGCTCGACGGACGAGCAGAACAAGACGGAACAGCGCCAGGACGCGATCGACATCAACGACTTCGTGTTCGCGGCGACGGGGGCGCGGGTGCGGAGATTGACGATGCCGGACGGGACACACTGGTTCCCGGCGGTGGACGTGTGCAAAGAGCTGGGGTACATCACTACCCGAAAGGCACTGCTGGACCACGTTCCCGAAGAACACCGAGACTTTCTCGAGAGTGTGACTGGAAGGCACACTCTCAGCATTCCCGCAGGTCGGGAGTGGCGACGAGACATGAACCTGGTGGATCTCCAGGGTCTGATCCGGTTGGTCAACGGCTGCACAAAGCCCGCCTCCCGGCACTTCAAGGAGTGGGTCTCGGAGGTCATCGCCACCATCCAGCGCGACGGCTCCTACTCCCTGGAACCGGCCACCGTGCAGCCCGGCCCCACCGGTTGCACGGCCTACGTCATGCCGCAGCAGATCACCGATGCCCTCGTCGCACTCGAACAGCGGAGCATCCGGACGGACGAGCTACTGCGGCAGATCAACAACAGCCAGACCGCGATGGTCGAGGTGCTGCGGGACATCGCCCAGACCCTCCGACGGCCCACCGACCGCGCCCGGCCCGTCCAGGCACCGGAGTTGACGCCCGAGCAACTCCTGATCAACTGGAAGACCAGGAACCTCGTGATCACCGAGGACATCCACAAGGTGGCTGCCCACTTGGCCCCGGCCCTGCTGCACGGCGGAGCCGACTACAGCATGGAGGAGATCGCCGTCTGCACAGGGCTGACACCCGACCGCGTCCGCGATTGCCTGGAGTTGCTGTCCGAGCATGGGTGCGTGCGGCAGGTGGGCCGGGCTCCTGACGGCGCACCGTTCTACGTGCTGCCGTAGCCCCTGAGCGCCCACACAGAACAGGTCCGAAGCCGCAATCCAAGCTTGCGGCTTCGGGCCTTGTCCGTACCGTACTCGTCCTCGCAGCCCTTACAGGCCGCCCTCCGACATTCCATGCACCGCGGGGATCGTCCCCAGCCGTCCCTTCTGGAAGTCGTCGAACGCCTGCTGCAGCTCATCACGGGTGTTCATGACGAACGGACCGTAGTGCACCATCGGTTCGCGGATCGGCTGCCCGCCCAGGAGTACGACCTCCAGGTCCGGCGTGTGGGAGTCCTGCTTCTCGTCCGCGCGGACCGTCAGGGAGCCGCCGGCTCCGAAGACCGCCGTCTGGCCCAGGTGGATCGGTCGGCGCTCCGCACCCACCGAACCGCGGCCCGCCAGCACGTACGCCAGTCCGTTGAAGTCCTCACGCCACGGAAGTGTGAGTTCGGCGCCGGGTGCCACCGTCGCATGGATCATCGTGATCGGGGTGTGGGTGATACCGGGGCCCTGGTGACCGTCCAGCTCACCCGCGATGACACGGAGCAGTGCGCCACCGTCGGGGGTCGACAGGAGTTGCACGTGGCCACCCCGGATGTCCTGGTACCGCGGCGCCATCATCTTGTCCTTGGCCGGCAGGTTCACCCACAGCTGGAGGCCGTGGAAGAGACCGCCGGACATGACGAGCGCCTCCGGCGGAGCCTCGATGTGGAGGAGACCCGAGCCGGCCGTCATCCACTGGGTGTCGCCGTTGGTGATGGTGCCGCCACCACCGTTGGAGTCCTGGTGGTCGAAGATCCCGTCGATGATGTAGGTGACGGTCTCGAAGCCACGGTGCGGGTGCCAGGGGGTCCCCTTCGGCTCGCCGGGCGCATAATCCACCTCGCCCATCTGATCCATCATGATGAACGGGTCGAGGTTCCGGTAATGGATCCCGGCGAACGCCCGTCGCACCGGGAAGCCCTCGCCCTCGAAGCCACTCGGCGCCGTCGTCACGCCGAGGACGGGACGGGCCACCGCGTCCGCCGTCGCGGCCACGCGAGGCAGGGTCAGCGGGTTGTCGACAGTCACTGCAGGCATGTCGGTACCTCCTTGTGGTTCGAGTTTAGTTGAGCGTTGAACTTTCTGCCACCTCTAACGGCAAAAGCCCGGAGGACATTCCCTCCAGGCTTCTCCGAGACCCCGCATCACCTGAAGAGGTCAGGCGGCGAGCTCCGGTTCCCGATCAGCCGTCTTCTCCGGTGTCCGCCGGTCGTCCCGCATCACGAGCGTCGCCAGCAGTGCCGCCGCCAGGACACCGATCGCGCTGACCGTGAAGGTCATGGACATGGAGGCGGTGAAGGCCTCGCGGGCCGACGCCACCAGCCCCGGATCCTTCAGGGCCACCGCCGCTGCTATCGAGTGCCTCGCCTGCTCCGGCGTTCCCTCGGGCATCCGGGCCGCGAAGCCGCTCGACAGGAGCGAACCCAGGATCGCGATGCCCAGTGCGGTACCGGCCTGCTGGACGGTGTCGTTCAGAGCCGAGCCGACGCCCGCTTTGTCCTCGGGGATCGTACCCATCAGGGCCGCCACCGCGGCCGGCATCGCCAGACCCGCACCGAGCCCGAGCAGCCCGAGCGCGACTGCCGGGACGGTGAAGCCGGAGTCCGCCGTGACCGTGGTCAGCAGGGCGAAGCAGGCCACCATCACCAGCATGCCCGCGAGGATCACCCATCGGTTGCCGTACTTCGCGGCGAGCTTCACACCCACGCCGTTGCCCAGCAGGGCCGTGACCGCCAGGGGCAGGAAGGCCAGGCCCGCCTTGACCGGTGAGTAGCCGAGCACGAACTGGAGGTACTGGGTGAGCACGAGCAGCAGGCCGCCGTTGCCTGTCTGGACCAGGGCCAGCGAGAGCGAACCGCCGCTGAAGTCGCGGTGCTTGAAGAGGACCAGCGGGACCATGGGGGACTTCGTGACGTTCTCCCAGATCACGAAGCCGGCCAGGGACACCACGGCGACGGGCAGGGCGGCCGTCCACACCCCGTGCTGCGGGAGTTCGATGATCCACCAGACGAGGGCGGTCATCCCGGCCGCCGACAGCACGGCGCCCAGCGGGTCGGCCTTCTGCCAGGGCGCTTTCGACTCCGGCATCAGCGTCAGACCGGCGACGATCGCCAGGGCCACGACCGGCACGTTCAGGTAGAAGATGGACTGCCAGGAGAAGTGGTCGATCAGAACGCCGCCGAGCACCGGGCTGCCGACGAGACCGAGCATCGCCACCGAGCTCCAGGCCGCCATCGCCTTGCCGCGTTCGTCCTCGTCGAAGACGGTGATGAGGATCGAGAGCGTGGACGGCATGATCAGGGCGCCGCCGATGCCCATCGCGACGCGTACGGCTATCACTTCGCCGGGGGTGGTGCACCAGGTCGCGGCCAGTGAGGCCGCCCCGAAGAGCAGGAGCCCGATCAGCATCACCTTCCGGCGGCCGAATCGGTCGCCCAGACTGCCGGAGGTGAGCAGGAGGCCGGCGAAGACCAGGATGTAGGAGTCCAGGATCCATTGGGTGTCCTGGGTGCTCGCCCCGATCTCCTCGGTCATGACCGGCACCGCCACGGTCAGCGCCATGCTGTCGACGACCAGTACCAGGCTGCTGAGGCAGAGCACGACCAGGATCCACCAGCGGCGTGGGTTGCGGGCTTTCAAGGCGTCGTCCATGACAGTTCCCCTCCGACTTCGTGAACACCGTTCCCTCGTTGCGAACACTGTACGCACACCGGAACGTCGTACGCAAGTATCCACTGCTGTACGCTCAACGCGAACGACGTACGCATCAGGTCGGGCCGCGGAAGAAGGAGTACCGATGACGACGAAGCCGAGCCCCATCCCCTCCGTCTGGGCCCGCCCCCAGCGCGAGTCCGACCAGCCGGCGCTCAGCCGTGCCGCGATCGTGCGCGAGGCGATCGTCATGCTGGACGCGGAGGGCGTCGAGGCGCTGAGCATGCGCAAGCTCGCCACTCGGTTGAACGCCGGTGCGGCCTCCCTCTACCGGCACGTGGCCACGAAGGACGAGCTGATGGAGCTGGCGGTGGACGAGGTCGCCGCGGAGATCCACGTCCCGCCGGCGGACGGTCCCGAGTGGCGCGCGGCCGTCACGGAGGCGGCCCGGTCCTTCCGTACGACGGCTCTGCGGCACCCGTGGCTGCCCCCGGTGCTGGGCCAGGCGGGCCTCGCCTATCTCGGCCCCAACCTCATGTCCTACTCGGAGCGGCTCGCGGCGCTGTTCACGGCCGCCGGATTCCCCGATCCCGGTACGGCGATCGACGCGGTGCTGTCGTACGTGATCGGCATGAGCACCACGGAGGCCGCCTGGCTCACCACGGTCTCCCGCTCGGGTGACTCCGAGTCGGGCCTGATCGCCCGTCTCCTGCCCGCGGTGCAACAGGCGACGGCCCCGCACAGCCATCTGTCCCAGGGCTACGCCGAGACGGAGGAGGCGGCGACCACGGACCCGGCGGCGCTGAGGGACGCGAAATTCGAGGCCGCCCTGGACATCGTCCTGGACGGCCTGTCACTGCGCCTTGACACTCCGGGCTCCTGAACTTCCGGGCACCTGAACCCGCGGGGCGGTGAGCGCGCTACCCGTACATCCTCCGCATGGCGAACTCGACCATCTGCTCCACCGCCTTCGCGTCGAAGACGATCCGGTGCTCACCCTCCATGTCGAGGACGAACCCGTACCCGGTCGGCAGCAGGTCGAGGACCTCGGCGCCGGTGATCACGAAGTACTTGGACTCCTTGCCCGCGTACCGCCGCAGCTCCTTGAGGGTGGTGAACATGGGGATCACCGGCTGCTGGGTGTTGTGCAGAGCGAGGAATCCGGGGTTGTCGCCGCGCGGGCAGTAGACCTTGGAGGTGGCGAAGACCTGCTGGAAGTCCTCGGCCGACATCTGCCCGGTGGTGAAGGCGCGCACCGCGTCCGCGAGGGAGGGCGGGGACGGCTCGGGGTACAGCGGCGGCTGCTGGCCGTACCCGCCCACACCGCCGGCCATGGGCTGCTGTGGCGGGACGCCGTACTGCTGCTGGGCACCAGCGCTCTGGTCGTAGCCGTACATGGGCGTAAGAGTACCGAGGGGGTGGGCGCGGCGGGCGGCTACCGGCGGCCGGAAACCGACAGCGACCCGACAGCCGCCGGCCCTGGGCTTCCGGCGACCCGCGCTCGTAGCGTCGATCCATGCGCCGACATCACGACGACGAGGTCCCTGAGGACGAGATCCACGAGCACGACAGAGGGCTCTCCTACGACCTTCCCGTGCTCGCCCGCCGACGGATGATCCGCCTCATGGCGGGGGTGGGGGCGGGTCTGGTGCCGTTGGTGGGCTGCACCGCCGACGACACCTCTTCTCCTGCGGCCGCCGACTCGCCCTCTTCGCCCTCGGCGAGTTCTGCGGGTTCCGCCGAGTGCGTCACCGTCCCCGAGGAGACCGCCGGGCCCTATCCCGGTGACGGTTCGAACGGCGTGAACGTGCTGAAGGAGAGCGGGGTCGTCCGCGGCGACATCACCAGGAGTTTCGGCGACTCCGCGGGCGGGACCGCCGAGGGAGTCCCCCTGACCTTCACGCTCACGGTCGTGGACGCCGCCTCCGGCTGCGGGACCCCGAAGCGGGGCGCGGCCGTCTATGTGTGGCACTGCGACCGCGAGGGCGGTTATTCGCTGTACACCGAGGGTGTCGCCGACGAGAACTACCTGCGTGGTGTCCAGGAGACCGACGACCGGGGAGAGGTCACCTTCACCAGCGTCTTCCCGGGCTGCTACCCCGGCCGTTGGCCGCACATCCACTTCGAGGTCTACGGCAGCCTCCAGGACGCGACGAGCGCCACCGCGATCACGAGCACCTCGCAGCTCGCGCTCCCGAAGGACGTCTGCGACACGGTGTACGCCACCGAGGGCTACGAGAGCAGCGTGGACAACCTCGGCCGGCTCTCGCTGGAGTCGGACAGCGTCTTCAGGGACGGCCACGACCAACAGCTCGCGGCGGTGAAGGGGAGCGTGGCGGAGGGGTACACCGCCACCCTGACCATCGCGGTGTGAACCGTCACAGATGGCCGGATCGGGGTTGCGACTTATTACCGACGGGTAGCATCATCATCGTAGCTACTTGTTGGTATGTGAACTAGCGCGAGGAACGACGTGCCTCGCCGAACTCTTAACGGAGCCGTCGCCATGGGGCACTACAAGTCGAATCTGCGCGACATCGAGTTCAACCTCTTCGAAGTACTCGGGCGGGACAAGCTGTACGGCACCGGCCCGTTCGCGGAGATGGACGTCGAGACCGCGAAGAGCATCCTGGAGGAGCTGACCCGACTCTCCGAGAACGAGCTGGCGGAGTCCTTCGCGGACGCCGACCGCAACCCGCCGGTCTTCGACCCGGAGACGAACACCGCCCCGGTCCCGGCGTCCTTCAAGAAGAGCTACAAGGCCTTCATGGACTCCGAGTACTGGCGGCTCGGCCTTCCCGAGGAGATCGGCGGCACGACGGCTCCGCCGTCCCTGATCTGGTCGTACGCGGAGCTGATCCTCGGCGCGAACCCGGCCGTGTGGATGTACTCCTCCGGCCCGGCGTTCGCCGGGATCCTCTTCGACGAGGGCAACGAGGTCCAGAAGAAGATCGCCCGGATCGCCGTGGAGCGGACCTGGGGCTCGACCATGGTGCTGACCGAGCCCGACGCGGGCTCCGACGTCGGCGCCGGGCGTACCAAGGCGGTCCAGCAGGAGGACGGCTCCTGGCACATCGAGGGCGTCAAGCGTTTCATCACGTCCGGTGAGCACGACATGGAGGAGAACATCCTTCACTACGTGCTCGCGCGGCCGGAAGGTGCCGGCCCCGGCACCAAGGGGCTGTCCCTCTTCCTCGTCCCGAAGTACCTGTTCGACTTCGAGACCGGCGAGCTGGGCGAGCGCAACGGCGTGTACGCGACGAACGTCGAGCACAAGATGGGCCTCAAGGCGTCCAACACCTGCGAGATGACCTTCGGCGACCGGCACCCCGCCAAGGGCTGGCTGATCGGCGACAAGCACGACGGCATCCGCCAGATGTTCCGGATCATCGAGTTCGCGCGGATGATGGTCGGCACGAAGGCCATCTCCACGCTGTCGACGGGTTACCTGAACGCCCTGGAGTACGCCAAGGAGCGCGCGCAGGGCCCGGACCTCGCGAACTTCATGGACAAGACCGCGCCCAAGGTCACCATCACCCACCACCCCGATGTGCGCCGCTCGCTGATCACGCAGAAGGCGTACGCGGAGGGCATGCGCGCGCTCGTCCTCTACACCGCCTCGATCCAGGACGCGATCGCCGTCAAGGAGGCCACGGGCGAGGACACGAAGACCGAGCACGCGCTGAACGACCTGCTCCTGCCGATCGTCAAGGGCTACGGCTCCGAGAAGGGGTACGAGCAGCTCGCCCAGTCGCTGCAGACCTTCGGCGGCTCCGGGTTCCTCCAGGAGTACCCGATCGAGCAGTACATCCGCGACGCCAAGATCGACACCCTGTACGAGGGCACCACCGCGATCCAGGGCCAGGACTTCTTCTTCCGGAAGATCGTCCGCAACCAGGGCGCGGCCCTCAACTCCCTCGCCGAGGACATCAAGAAGTTCCTGGCGCTGGGCACGGGCGGCGAGGACCTCGCGGGTGCCCGTGAGCACCTGGCCAAGGCGGCCGTCGAGCTGGAGGCGATCGTCGGCCTGATGCTGACCGACCTCGCGGCCACCGAGCAGGACGTCAAGAACATCTACAAGGTGGGCCTCAACACCAGCCGCCTGCTGCTGGCCTCGGGTGACGTCGTGGTCGGCTATCTGCTCCTCAAGGGCGCCGCGATCGCCGCCGAGAAGCTGGAGACCGCCTCCGCCAAGGACAAGGCGTTCTACACCGGCAAGATCGCGGCGGCGAAGTTCTTCGCGGCCAACGTCCTGCCCGGCGTGACGCTGGCCCGCAAGATCGCCGAGGGCGTGGAGCTGGACCTGATGGAGCTGGACGAGGCCGCGTTCTGATCCGACCGGTCTCCGGCCCGCCGTGGCGGCGGCCCGCTCCCCTCGTGGGGAGCGGGCCGCCGCCGTTTTCGTACCCGGAAAAAATCTCCGGGCCGGGTGTGACACAGGCGGTGGGCCGACGCGTCTACCGGGTGTGGAGGAGCTGACGGCGAGGAGAGGGCGGAACCGAGTGTCGACTGCCAACACTCTGGACGAGTTCCAGGGGTTCGCCCGCGCCCTCACACCGCGCCTCTTCCGCACCGCCCTGCTGATGAGCGGCGACTGGCACCTGGCCGAGGACCTGGTGCAGACGGCACTCGGAAAGATCTTCTCGTCCTGGTCCCGGGTACGGCGCGCGGACAGCCCGGAGGCGTACGCCCACACGGTGCTCATGCGCACCTACATCTCGCACCGGCGGCTGCGGCGCTCCTCGGAGCATCCCGTGGCGGCACTGCCCGAGCACGCCTCCTCCGGCCCGGACAGCGCCCTGCGCGTCACCTTGCTCGCCGCACTGGCAGAACTGCCGCCACGCGATCGAGCGGTCGTCGTCCTGCGCTACTGGGAGGACCGCAGTGTGGAGGAGACCGCGTCCGTGCTGGGCATGACCAAGGGTTCGGTGCGCAACCGCAGCAGCAGAGCCCTGGCCAGACTGCGCCGGACGATAGGGGACGGACAGGACTCGATCGCCGTGCACTGACCCCGATTCCGGCCCCGGCGGCCGGACCCGCCCTGGACCCCACGACACCGGAAAGGACGGTGCACCCATGCGGCACGACGAGTCCCCACCCCTCGACGACGACCTGCGGTACGGCCGCGAGTTCTCCCGCGTCCTGGACACCGCGCTGAACGACCTCCCCCTGCGCACCGAGTTCATGGTGGCGGGCGGGGTGGCCCGGGGCACCCGCACCCGGCGCCGCAGGCGGCTGGCGCTGTGGAGCACGTCCGTGTCGGCGGCGGCGGCACTGACGGCCGCGGCGCTGCTCCTCGCCCTGCCCGGACAGCGGGGGGACACGATGCAGACCGTCGCTCTGCCCGACTTCTCCGTCGGCAGCGACTCCGCCCCGCCGGGCAAGGAACCCGTGACCGGTGCCGCCACGGTCGCCCTGCTGACCGAGCTGCTGCCGGGCGGGCCCTCGGTGACGAAGACCGAGTCGCGGGACAGCGACCCGGCGTACACCGCCGTACAGACGTACGGCAAGGTCGCGTTGGCGGACGGGGGCACGGTGGCCGTGTGGCTGCAGGGGGCGTTCGTCCAGGAGCCGAAGAAGAGCGGCCAGGACGGTGGCGCCTGGCCCGGAAGCCGCCAGTCGAGCAAGCCCGAGGTGGTGGGTCCGACCCACATGCCCTCGTCCGACGGCCTGGGCCGGCACTACGCCTGCCGGTCGGGGGACGACGGCTGCCGGATCGCCAAGCTGGGGGACGGGTCGGTACTGCTCTTCCACGAACGCGGCAGCGGCTCCGCCGCCGAACTCACCGCCGACGTACTGCGCCCGGACGGTACGCGCGTGGTCGTGACCGCGACCGGGACCGCGTACCGGGCGGCCCAGGTGCAGGCCCTCGCGACGAGCAAGCGGTGGCAGCAGTGGGTCGAGCCGCGGGTGAACGACGCCGCTGAGGAGGCCGGCGGATGACACACCCGTCCGTCCTCTTCCGCTTCGGCGGTCACAGCGGGCACAAGATTCCCGCCAGAGTCATCCATTCCACATACATGGAATTTCGTATTCCATCAGGGGGTATTTCATGGTCAACCACGACATACCGGGCGGTGGTTTACGTCGCCGCCACCCTCGTAAACACGGATGGTTGATCGCTTTTCGGACGTCCCCAAAAGAAATGGAACGGCCGCCGAGCGAAACGCGACCTAGTCTGGGGAACGCGAATTCGAGGCAGCAGTCCGCGCAGTGGGCAGATCCTCTCGGCCGTTCTCAGCAAGAGTCTCGTCCCGTTCCACCTGTTCCGAATTCGCAGCGGCAGCACAGCGAGAGGCTGCCCTTTCTTGTGAGCGTATCCGGAGTAATCCGAACCGCAACAGAAAGGGATCGGCATGCGAATCAGGAAACTCATCGCGGCGACCGCGGTGGCGGGCGGCGCACTGAGCGCCGGCCTGGTGACGGCGGCACCGGCGTCGGCCGCGATCAACTACGACTGCGCGACGGGCGAGGTCTGCCTGTACTTCAACTCGAGCAGCTATGGCTACGGCGCGGTCTACGTGCAGTACGACAAGGTCCCGGACTACCAGGGCCGCTACTTCAGCAGCGGGAGAAACGGCAGCGCCGGAGCCGGCGTCGAGGTCAAGAACCACGCCGCCGCGGTGGACAGCTGGATCAGCTCGAACTTCCGGGTCTACTACAACAGCGGCTACAGCTGCTCCGTCGCCTGTCAGACCATCCCGTCCTACGCGACCGTCAACCTCAACTCGTCTCTGAAGAACAACAACGCATCGGGCCAGAACATCTGAGTCCCGTCCGAAGGACGCGGGGGTGCGGGCTTCTGCTCGTACCCCCGGCACGGGAATCGAGCCCGGAATCGGAACCCCACTCAGAAGAATCGGAAGAAGCCACCATCGTGTCTCGTGCAATGCGCCGCTTTTCTGCTCTCCTGGTCTGTGTGCCGTTTCTCCTGGCCGGCTGTTCGGACGGCGACAGCTCTTCGGCGGAATCGAAGGGGAATCCCAAGGCACCTCCCGCCGTGGCCGAAACCCCGAAGATCACCAACGCCAATGACAAGTCGATGCCCTTGGACACCTATCTGCTGAACCCGGAGCAGAGCGAGACCATCAACAACGCCTACGCGGGCATCCTGACCGACTGCATGAAGCGCTTCGGATTCGACTACACGCCCCCGGCGGCCGCGACCGCCGCGTCCTCGGGTGACGCCCCGACCACGCGGACCGACGGTCGCTTCGGACGGCAGAACGCCGAGGACGCGGAGAAGTGGGGCTACCACGCCGCGGGCGGTGTGGAGGACGACAGCCCCTGGGGGAACAAGGGCCAGAAGATGACGGCCGCGATGCAGACGGCCGAGCGCGGATCGGACGACCCCAAGCAGAAGTTCGGGCCCGGCGGACAGGTCGTCAACGGCCAGAAGGTACCGGACCACGGGTGTGTCGGAGAGGGGCGCAAGAAGCTCACCGGCTCGGTCAACGGGAACACGGGCGACGCGAAGCTGGCCAACGACCTCAAGTTCGACACGCTCACCAAGGCCCAGCAGGACAAGCGCACCCGCGCGGTGTTCGCCACGTGGTCGACCTGCATGAAGGACAAGGGCTTCGACTACACCGACCCGCTGGCGGCCCTCGGCGACGAGGAATGGGCGAAGACGCCGCAGCCGACCCGGCACGAGATCCAGGTCGCCACGGCCGACCAGGAGTGCCGTGCGAAGCACAACGTGGTGGGCGTCTGGTTCGCGGTCGACTACGCCTACCAGGAGCAGGCCGTGGAGCAGAACGCCGAGGCGCTCGCCGATGTCAGGAAGAACATCGACACCATGCTCAAGGCCGCCGCTGCCGCGCAGGCCGGGTGAGCGATGGATCATCAGACGCGATCCGAGCCGGAGCAGGCGCGCCCGGACCAGCTGCGGCCGGCGCCGGACACCGAGCCGACCGCGAGGGCCCGGATGACCCGCCGCCGGTGGGTGGCCGCCGTCTCCGTGGGGTCGACCCTGCTGGCGGCGGCCGGCTTCGCCGCCTCACAGGTCATCAAGTCACCGGCCCAGGCCGCCGCCGACACGAAGCCACCGGCCGCGGACGTGCTGACCGCGCCGGTGGAGCGGCGGGTGCTGAAGGAGACCGTGGTGCTGCGCGGCACCGTGGCGGCCGGACAGTCCGTGACCGTGGCGCCCGTCGCGTCGGGCGGTGAGGGCGCCGCCGAACCCGTGGTGACGAAGCTCCCGGTCGACGCCGGGGACACGATCCGGGCCGGTCAGCTGCTGCTGGAGGTGTCCGGCCGCCCGGTGTTCGTCCTGAAGGGCGAGCTCCCCGTGTACCGGGACCTCAAGCCCGGGGCCAAGGGCGACGACGTCGCCCAGCTGCAGAACGCGCTGCGGAACCTCGGGCACGGCACCGGGAACGACCCGTCCGGCACCTTCCGGGCCGGTACGAAATCGGCGCTCCAGGCCTTCTACGCCGGGCTCGGCTACGACCCCAGGCCCGCGGTCGACGACGACGGCGAGGCGGTCGAGGCGGCGGAGGAGGGCGTACGGTCCGCCGAACGCGCGCTGGAGCAGGCGCAGTCGGCCGCAGACACGGCCGCGCCGTCTCCCTCGGGAACACCGGCCGACGGCGAGGACGGCACGAACACCGGTGGCGGTGGCGACGCCGAGGCCCGGCGTGCCGTCGAGTGGGCGCGGGAGGACCTGCAGACGGCTCGTCAGAACCTGGCCGATGCCCAGGCCGCCGCCGGTCCCATGCTGCCCGCCGGCGAGGTCGTGTTCCTGCCCGGTTTCCCGGCCCGGGTGGACTCGGTGTCCGGGGCGGTCGGCGCGCGGGTGACCGCCGGCGTGATGACGGTGTCCGCGGGCAGGCTCGTCGTCCGGGGATATCTGCAGGAACGTCAGAAGGGCCTGGTCAGGGCCGGACAGCGGGTCGAGATCCTCGCCGAGCGCTCCGGGACCACCGTCCCGGGGAAGGTGCGGTCCGTGTCGGAGACCCTGGACGAGGGCCAGGAGCAGGACGGCACCTCCGAGGACGGGTCGGACGGCGAACGCGCCCCGGCCGCGAGCCAGGGCTACCCGGTCGTGGTGGAGCCCGACAAGCCCCTGGACCGCGCGCTGGCGCGTCAGGAGGTGCGGCTGACCGTCGAGGCCGGTTCCACGGACGGCAAGGCACTGGTGGTGCCGGTCACCGCCGTGTCCGTGGGCTCGGACGGCAAGAGCGCGGTCACCGTCGTGGCGGCGGACGGCACACAGCGTCGGGTGCAGGTCCGGGCCGGCACCCAGGGCGACGGATACGTGGCCGTGGTTCCCCTGGGCACAGGCCGTCTGGACCCGGGCGCCCTTGTCGTCACCGGTATACGGCAGGCCCCGGGAGGCGGTGCATGAGGCTGCGCGCCCACACCCGCCGCGGCTCGCCGCAGGCGCCCGTGCCCGGGCCGGGGCCCGAGGTCCCGGTCATGGAGTTCCGCGGGGTCGGGCTGACCTACCCCGGCCCGCCGCCCGTCACCGCGCTGCGTCCGTGCGACCTGATCGTGCGGCGGGGCGAGTTCGTCACCGTGATCGGGCCCTCCGGGTCGGGCAAGTCCACGTTTCTCAACGTGGCGGGGCTGCTCGACGCCCCGACCGAAGGCTCGTACCTCCTGGACGGGATCGATGTCGCCGGCGCGGGCGAGGCGGCCCGCGCCGCGCTGCGCGGGCGGCACATCGGGTTCGTGTTCCAGTCGTTCCACCTCATGCCGCACCGCAGCGCGCTCGAGAACGTCACCCTCGCCATGGTCTACAACCGCTCCGGCCGCGCCGACCGCACGGCACGCGCACGTGCCGCCCTGACCCGGGTCGGGCTCGGCCACCGGATCGACGCGGTTCCGACGCGGCTGTCCGGGGGTGAACGGCAACGGGTGGCGATCGCGCGCGCTCTGGTGGCCAGGCCCTCACTGCTGCTGTGCGACGAACCGACGGGCAACCTGGACACGGCGACGGCCGAGAGCGTCCTGGCGCTGCTCGACGAGCTGCACGCCGAGGGCATGACCGTACTCGTCATCACCCACGACCCGGCCGTCGCCGCCCACGGGGAACGCACCGTCGCCATCCGGGACGGCGTCCTCGCGGAGCAGCCCGGCCGAGGCCCCCGGCGGGCCCTGTTGCCGCAGGGAGTCGCCGAGTGACCGACAGGCGAAGACGACTGCCCCGGCTGCGAAGCCGTCGGCACTCCCACGAGCCCTCGCTGTCCGCGTTCTCCTCCTTCTCCCCCCGCGACCTGTTCGGCGAGTCCCTCGCCGGGATGCTGCAACGGCCCGCGCGCTCCGCGCTCACCGGACTGGGCACCGTCCTGGGTGTCGGCACCTTCGTCGCCGTACTCGGTCTGACGGCCACCACCTCCTCGCAGATCGACTCGCGCTTCGACCTGCTCAGCGCGACCGAGGTGACCGTCGAGGACGTGGGCCGTCAGCAGAACGAGTTCGCCGGTTACGCCTTTCCCGACGACGCCGACGACCGGATCGAGGCGTTGAACGGCGTCCAGCACGCGGGTGTCTACTGGCAGGTGCGGCTCACCGGGACCGACACGGTCCGCGCGTCCCCGCTCGGTGACGCCACCGGCGAGCGGGCCCAGATCCTGGCCGCCTCGCCCGGAACGCTCCAGGCCGCGCTGCCCACGCTCGCGCAGGGGCGGCTGTACGACGACTTCCAGCAGGACACCTCGGCCCGGGTGGCACTCCTCGGCTCCGGAACGGCCGCCCGGCTGGGCATCACCACACTGGAGACACGGCCGGCCGTCTTCATCGACGGTGAGCCGTTCGCGGTGATCGGCGTCATCGACGACGTGCAGCGCAAGGCCGACCTCCTCATGAGTGTGGTCGTACCGAGCAGCACGGCGGAGCGGCTGTGGGGTGTGCCCGAGGAGGGTGGCGCCAAGATGCTCGTGGCCACCAGTACGGGGGCGGCCGCCCAGGTGGCCCGCGAGGCACCGACCGCGCTGCGGCCGGACCACCCCGAGTACCTCAAGGCCACCCCGCCGCCCGACCCGAGGTCCCTGCGCTCGTCGGTCACCTCCGACCTGGGCCAGCTCTTCCTGCTGCTGGCCGCGATCTGCCTGGTCATCGGCGCCGTGGGCATCGCCAACACGACTCTGGTGGCCGTGCTGGAGCGCACGGGAGAGATCGGTCTGCGCCGTGCGCTGGGCGCGCGCAGCCGCCACATCACGCTCCAGTTCCTCACGGAGTCGGGCACGCTGGGCGCGCTGGGCGGCCTGGTCGGCACCAGCGTCGGTGTGATCACGGTGGTCGCGGTGGCGGTGGTACGGGACTGGACCCCGGTCGTCCACCCGGTCACCCTCGCCGCCGCCCCGGCCGTCGGCCTGGCCACGGGACTCCTGGCAGGCCTCTACCCGGCCTGGCGCGCCGCCCGCATCCAGCCGGCGGAGGCACTGCGCCGCTGACGCCGCTTCGCCGCCGCGGCCCCGGGACCACCGCGGAAGGTCTCGGGGCGGTGCCGGGTGCCCGGCCGCGCCCGGTCGGGCGGTCCCGTCCGCGAAAACGGCATACACCTCCCGGCCGCCGCTTCCCGATCAAGTCCACCTCCGCGGCACCGCGTTCCTTCACGGAACCGCGGCTCGACAGGGCTGCACGGCACCTTAGGGTGGCTGCCATGAGCGCACCCCACCGCCTCGACCGCGGCCACACCGACGACCTCATGACCTTCCTGGCGGCGAGCCCCACGCCGTACCACGCGGTGGCGAACGCCGCCGAGCGGCTGGAGAAGGCCGGCTTCCGCCAGGTGTCGGAGACGGACGCCTGGGACGCGGAGACCGCGGGGGCCTCCGCCTCGGGGAGCGGCGGCAAGTACGTGCTGCGCGGCGGCGCGATCATCGCCTGGTACGTCCCCGAGGGCGCGGCGCCCCACACGCCGTACCGCATCGTCGGCGCGCACACCGACTCCCCGAACCTGCGGGTCAAGCCGCTTCCCGACACCGGGGCGCACGGCTGGCGCCAGGTCGCCGTGGAGATCTACGGCGGGCCGCTGATGAACTCCTGGCTGGACCGCGACCTGGGGCTGGCCGGCCGGCTGACCCTGCGGGACGGTTCGACGCGGCTGGTGAACGTGGACCGGCCGCTGCTCCGAGTGCCGCAGCTGGCGATCCACCTGGACCGCGCGGTGTCGGCGGAGGGACTCAAGCTCGACAAGCAGCGGCATCTGCAGCCCATCTGGGGCCTCGGCAACGACGTGCGCGACGGTGACCTGATCGCCTTCCTGGAGGAGGAGTCGGGGCTCGGCGCGGGTCAGGTGACCGGCTGGGACCTGATGACGCACTCCGTGGAGGCGCCCGCCTATCTGGGCCGGGACAAGGAGCTGGTGGCGGGCCCGCGCATGGACAACCTGCTGTCCGTGCACGCCGGGGTGGCCGCCCTGACCGCGGTGGCCGGCGGCTCGGAGCTGCCGTACATCCCCGTCCTCGCCGCCTTCGACCACGAGGAGAACGGTTCGCAGTCGGACACGGGCGCCGACGGGCCGCTGCTCGGCGGGATCCTGGAGCGCTCGGTGTTCGCGCGCGGCGGGTCGTACGAGGACCGGGCGCGGGCGTTCGCGGGGACGATCTGTCTGTCCTCCGACACCGGGCACGCCGTGCACCCCAACTACGCGGAGCGGCACGACCCGACGCACCACCCGCGTGTCAACGGCGGCCCGATCCTCAAGGTCAACGTCAACAACCGCTACGCCACGGACGGTTCGGGCCGGGCCGTGTGGGCCGCCGCCTGTGAGAAGGCCGGCGTGCCCTTCCAGTCCTTCGTCTCCAACAACTCCATGCCCTGCGGCACGACCATCGGCCCGATCACCGCGGCCCGGCACGGCATCAAGACCGTGGACATCGGCGTGGCGATCCTGTCGATGCACAGCGTCCGGGAGTTGTGCGGCGCGGACGACCCGCATCTGCTGGCGAACGCTCTGGTGGCGTTCCTGGAGGGGTAGTTCGCGGGAAGTGGGGGTACCCGCAGGTTCGGGCCGGAACGACCGGACCGGACAGGGAGGCGACTCATGGGCCTCGGCGGGTGCATCATTCTCATCGCCGTGGGAGCAATCCTCACGTTCGCCACCGACTGGCACATGCAGGGGGTCAACCTCGACCTGGTCGGTGTGATCCTGATGATCGTGGGACTGATCGGCGTGACGACGTTCAGCAGCATCGCCCGGCGGCGGCGTGTGGTGGTACCGCCCACCGCGCCGACGGTCGTCGAGGAGGAGCGGCATGTACGACGGGACGGATACTCCGACGGATACGGCGTTTAAGTCGGATTCATAGGACAACCTTGAGCAATCTGTGATCTGGGTTGACTTGTGCGTTTGTGTGAAAGTCGTGAAGACTCGGGATCCTTGAGAGCCCGGGGGGTCAGCAGTGCCGGGCGTGAACCACCAGCACACCCGGGGGCTCCCCGTGCTCCACCCCACGACGACAGTCGGGGCGCCTGATCCGAGATCTCCGCGCCCCCACCGGCATGCCGCTCGCCGCGCGCACGCCGCACCCGACGAATTCGACGGCCCGCAGCGCCTGGTGGCGCTGATACCGGCCCACAACGAGCAGGACCGCATCGCCGACGCGATCCAGGGCCTGTGGCGGCAGACCCGGCGTCCCGACCTGATCGTCGTGGTCGCCGACAACTGCACCGACGCCACCGCCGAGATCGCCGTCGCGCACGGCGCCCAGGTCTTCGCCACCCACGGCAACACGCACAAGAAGGCCGGCGCCCTCAACCAGGCCATCGCCTGGGTGCTGCCCCATCTCGAGGACCGCGACCTGCTGTTGGTTCAGGACGCCGACACCGTCCTCGACCCGTCGTTCAGCGAGACCGCCATCGGCACCTTCAACCGCAAGGTCGGTGCCGTCGGCGGGGTCTTCTACGGCGAGGGCGGCGGCGGTCTGCTCGGCCTCCTCCAGCGTATGGAGTTCCACCGCTACGCCTGGGAACTGGAACGCTCCGGCGGCAAGGCCCAGGTGCTCACCGGCACCGGCACCATGTTCCGCGCCCGCGTTCTGCGCGAGGTGCGCGTCGCCCGCCGCGACGGAGTGCTCGGCGGCGGCCACGCCTACTACAGCCTCGCCTCGCTCACCGAGGACGATGAGATGACCAAGGCGGTCAAGACCCTCGGTTACCGGACCATGTCCCCGGCCGGCTGCGCGGTCACCACCGAGGTCATGCCCACCCTGGGCAAGCTGTGGCACCAACGGCTGCGGTGGCAGCGCGGGGCTCTGGAGAACCTGCGCGACTACGGCTGGACACGTGTCACTGCCCGCTACTTCCTGCAGCAGTTCCTCATGGGGTTCGGCGCGCTGTCCTTCCTGGTCTATCTGACCTACATGGTCACGTACAGCGCGCTGTACGGCTGGCCCGGCTTCTCGCCCTTCTGGACCGCGATCGGGCTCGTCTTCGTGGTCGAGAAGACGGTCTCCGTGCGCCGGGCCGGGCCGCGTGCCGTGCTGGTGGCGGCGCTGATGATCCCCGAGATGCTCTACGACCTTTTTCAGCACGCCGTCTACTTCTCCTCGCTGTGGGGCCTGTTGCGCCGCAGCGAGGAGAAGTGGGTGGCCACGTGACCCTCACGCCCCTCGAAGGAGAAACATCATGTACGGAAGAGTGATCGGCGCGGGAACGACCGGGGCCGGCGGTGCCACGCTCGCGGCGACCGGGCTGTGGCTGAACAGCATGGCGATGGTGGTGACCGCCACGACGCTGGTGGCGGCGGGGGTCGCGCTGTTCAAGCTGGTTCCGCGGAGGCGGTGACCGCACGCCTGAAGGCGGAGCGGGAAGGGCGGGCCCGGGAAGCGGGCCCGCCCTTCCTTACGGACGGGGCGGATCAGCGCAGGCCGGCGAAGAGGTCGTTCTCGGGTAGGGCCGCTCCGGTGGCGTCCTGGACACGGACGAAGGTCTCCGTGCCCATCAACTCGCCGAACCTCTCCTTGCCCATCCTGAGGAAGAAGATGTTCTCGCCCTGGCTGGCGTGCGCGGCCAGCGAGTCGAACTTCTGACCGCTGAACGCGGTGGTGTCCACCCACGTGGTGATCTCGTCGTCGGGGAGGCCGATCTCGGCCAGCGCGGCGGTCTCGGCAGGGTCCGGCTCCGGCATGTCCTCCTGGAACTCGCGCATGATCTCGCCGAACCGCTGCATCATCGAGCGGGGCATCGTGGTCCAGTACACCTTCGGCGTCAACGCGGTCATCTCCAGCGCCGCCATCGTGATGCGGTGGGCCTGGATGTGGTCGGGGTGGCCGTAGAAGCCGTTCTCGTCGTAGGTGACGACCACATCAGGTCGGTAGTGCCGCATGAGTTCCGCGAGTCGGGCCGCGCCTTCCTGCACGGGGGTCTGCCAGAAGGATCCGGGGGCGTCGTTGCTGGGCCAGCCCATCATCCCGGAGTCGGCATAGTCCAGCATCTCCAGATCGCTGATCTTCAGGACGTCACAGCTCGCCTCGAGTTCCTGGCGGCGCAGCAGGGCGACCGCCGCCGGATCGTGCCCGGGATCACCTGGCTTGACACCCCCCGGCCCGTCACCGCAACCGCCGTCGGTACAGGTCACGAGCACCGTGCGGATGCCTTCCGCCGCATATCGCGCGAGGACCCCTCCGGTTCCGGTGGCCTCGTCGTCGGGGTGGGCGTGTACTGCCATGAGCGTCAAGGGCCGGTCGGTCATGAAGAAGTCCTCCTGCGGAATCACGTCTTGGTCCGAGTGCGCGGCGGGCGTACCGCGACGGTGGGGACCGGATGCCGCCGGTCCCTCGTCGATGCAACCGCGCCGGCCGGACCGACTGTTCCCGGCGCGGGCCGCTCGCCGGGTACGGGTCGAGGATCGTCGTGCAGATCAGCTCGCGGGACGTGGTGTCCACGGAGGACGTCGAGGACGTGGCCCCGCAGGATCCCGGGGCCCCTCCGCGGGTCATCCCGTCGACCGGGGTTGCGGACACGGTGTCCCGCGGGCTCGTCCTCGCCGCCCACCGCGGAGACGGGCGGTCGGCTGCGGCTCCGGTTCTACGACGGGCTGGGGCTCCGGTTCTACGACGGCTCGGGCGTGACCTCGGCGACCGGCTGGGCCGCCTCGACGGCGACGGGCTCGGGCTCCTGGACGGAACCCGGCGCTGCCTCGGCAGCAGCCGTGCGTGGAGTGACCCGTACCCGACGTACGGGACGAGTCGCTGGGCCCGCTGACCGCGTGGGCTCGGGAACGACCGGGGGAGCCGCTGACCGTCGCCGGCCTCGCGGGCGCGCGGCCGTGGCGCCCGCCCGGATCCTCGAGCGCGCGGACGAGCGCGGCTGGACGTGAGGGCCGCGAGGAGCGGCCCGGGGACGGCCGCGAACCTCCACGCGCGCGTGCCGCGCGCGACGGGACTCAGCCCGTCGGCCTACCGGCGGCGTTGCGGAGCGGGCGCCGGGGAAGCGGTAACGACATGAGATTCCTCGTACGCGACCGGCTCCTCGGCTTCGGTGACGACTACTGGATCGAGGACGACCACGGCAACAAGGTGTTCCTCGTCGACGGCAAGGCGATGCGCCTCAGGGACACCTTCGAGCTGAAGGACACCCACGGGCGGGTTTTGATCGACATCCGCCAGAAGATGTTCGCCCTGCGCGACACCATGCTGATCGAACGGGACGGCGAGCCGCTGGCGACGATCAAGCGGAAACGCCTGTCGCTGCTGCGCAACCACTACCGGGTGGCCCTCGCCGACGGCAGTACCGAACTCGACGTCAGCGGCAAGATCCTCGACCGGGAGTTCGCCGTCGAGTACGACGGTGAGCTGCTCGCGGTGGTCTCACGCAGGTGGCTGCACGTGCGGGAGACCTACGGCGTCGACATCGTGCGGGACGACGCGGACCCGGCGCTGCTCATCGCGGTGGCGGTGTGCGTGATCCACCTCGCCGAGAAGGAGCGGGAGGACGACTGACCCGCTGAGGTCTCAGAGCACCCGGTCCTTCAGGGCCGGGAACTGCTCCCGGGTCACGGACACCTTTCCCGGGTCGAACTCCACCGTGAGGATCTCCTCGTCGGCGCCCGCCTCCGCGAGGACCTCGCCCCACGGATCCACCACGATCGAGTGACCTGCCTGTGGAACTCGCGCGTGCGTCCCGGCCGTTCCACAAGCGAGCACGAACGCCTGGTTCTCGACCGCCCGCGCCCGGGCCAGCAGCGTCCAGTGCGCCCGGCGGCGCTCCGGCCAGCCCGCCGGGATCACCAGGGTCTCGGCGCCCGCGTCGACGAGACCGCGGAAGAGTTCGGGGAAACGGAGGTCGTAACAGGTGGCGACGCCGACGGTCGTCTCCGGCAGACGGACCGTCACCAGGTCCTCGCCCCGGCCCATCAGCACGGCTTCGCCCTTGTCGAAACCGAAGCGGTGGATCTTGCGGTAGGAGGCGGCCAGTTCACCGGAGGGCGAGAAGAGGAGGGAGGTGTTGTAGAGGGTGCCGTCAGGGGCCCGCTCGGGGACCGAGCCCGCGTGCAGCCACACGCCCGCGTCGCTCGCGGCCTTCGCCATGACCTCGTGGGTCGGCCCTTCCAGCGGCTCGGCCTCGCTCCCGAACTCCTCGAAGGCGAACGCCCCGGTGGTCCACAGCTCCGGCAGCACGACGAGGTCGGCACCGGCCTGATCCCGTACCAGCGATGCCACGCGACGCCGACGCGATTCGACCGATTCGTCCTCATCCACGGCGATCTGGATCAGAGAGGCGCGCACACTACCACCGTCCTGGCATTCGAGCCGTCCATTACGGGCCTACGATCGTCACACGAAAGCACTGCCGGGGTGCCTCACAGCAGCGTAACTTAGCGTTCCAAGACACCCGCCGACAGCCACCACCTCCATTGGCAACGCCGCCATCACCAGCCCGTGCTCCGACCGCCGAGGGGTCCCGTTCCGTGAGTCTGCATCCCACCCTCCAGCCCTACGCCGACGCCTGGACCCACTCCATCGATGCGATATCCGAGCTGGTGACGCCCCTCGTGGAGGGAGAGTGGAACCGCCGTACCCCTTGCCCGGGCTGGTCGGTCCGGGACGTGGTGTCCCATGTCATCGGTCTGGACTGCGAGATGCTGGGCGACCCGCGCCCCATCCACACCCTCCCCCGCGACCTGTTCCACGTCACCAACGACCACCAGCGGTACATGGAGATGCAGGTCGACGTCCGCCGCCACCACACGGCACCGGAGATGACCTCCGAGCTGGAGTACGTCGTCATCCGCCGCAACCGCCAGCTGCGGAACGACTCCCGCGACCCCGGCACGAAGGTGCGCGGTCCGCTGGGCACCGAAGTGACGCTCGCGGACTCCATGCGCCAGCACGCCTTCAACGTCTGGGTGCACGAACAGGACCTGCGCACCGCCCTCGGCCGGCCCGGCAACCTCGACTCCCCCGGCGCGCACATCGCCCGGGACGTCCTGCTCGAAGCGCTCCCCGACATAGTGGCCGTCAAGGCCGACGCCCCCCGCAGCTCGGCGATCGTCTTCGACGTCCACGGTCCCATCGAGTTCCTGCGCACCATACGCGTCGACATCCAGGGCCGCGGCACCCTGGAGACCGCCCCCGCCCTCGGCCCCGCCGCCACCCTCACCCTCGACTGGGAGACCTACGTCCGCCTCGCCTGCGGCCGCGTGACCCTGGAGTCGGTGGCGGACCGTGTGAAGGCGGAGGGCGACCCGGAACTGACGTCGGCGATCCTCCGGAACTTCACGGTGACGCCGTAGCGGGTACGGAGTCCGTCCCGGCGGGTGCGGCGGTGGCGAGCCCGATGCGCTGACGTCCGGTCAGCCGGCGTCCGGTCAGGCGGCGTCCGGTCAGGCGGGCACGTGGACCGTCTCCACCCGGCTCGCCACCAGCCGCTCCCGCTCCCGTCGGGCCGCCCGCCCGCGCAGCCGCAGGATCTGACTGACGCCGAGCGCCTGGAGTACGAAGACGGAGGAGAAGGCGACGGTGTAGTTGTCGTCGGTGGCATCCAGGAGCACACCGACGGCGAACAAGGTGGTCATCGACGCGACGAACCCGCCCATGTTGGTGATGCCGGACGCGGTCCCCTGCCGCTCCGGCGGGTTCGCCGGACGCGCGAAGTCGAAACCGAGCATCGAGGCCGGTCCGCACGAGCCGAGCACCACGCACAGGACGATCAGCAGCCACATCGGCGCGCGCTCGCCGGGGTAGGTCAGCGTGGCCGCCCACAGCAGGGCGGTCGCCCCCACGGTGCCGAGCGCGAGCGGCAGCCGCGCCTCGTGGTGCCGGGCGACGACCTGGCCGTAGACCAGACCGACGACCATGTTGGACAGCACGACGAGAGTGAGCAGTTCGCCCGCCGTCGCCCGGGACAGCCCCTGCGCCTCGACGAGGAACGGCAGGCCCCACAGCAGCAGGAACACCATCGCCGGGAACTGGGTCGTGAAGTGCACCCACAGCCCGAGCCGGGTGCCGGGCTCCCGCCAGGACGCGGCGATCTGCCGCCGTACATAGGCCGCCCCCTGGTGCGGGAACGGCTCCGGCTCCTGCCCCTCGGGGTGGTCCTTGAGGAAGAGGAGCAGCAGGACCAGCACCACCACACCCGCGAGCGAGCTGCCCGCGAACGCCGGGGTCCAGCCGATGCCGTGCAGGAGCCGGGCCAGGACCAGTGTGGAGACCAGGTTGCCCGCCATGCCGGCGAGCCCGGCGAGCTGCGCGACCAGCGGTCCGCGCCGGGCCGGGAACCAGCGGGTGCCCAGGCGCAGCACGCTGATGAAGGTCATCGCGTCGCCGCAGCCCAGCAGGGCGCGCGAGGCGAGGGCCGTTCCGTACGACGGGGAGAACGCGAAGCCGAGCTGCCCCGCGGTGAAGAGCACCACGCCGAACGTCAGCACCTTCTTGGTGCCGAGCCGGTCCACGAGCAGGCCGACGGGTATCTGCATGCCCGCGTAGACGAGGAGTTGGAGGATCGAGAAGGTCGACAGGGCGGAGGCGTTCACCTGGAAGCGGTCGGCAGCGTCGAGGCCGGCGACTCCGAGGGACGTACGGAAGATGACCGCGACGAAGTAGACGGAGACGCCGATGCCCCACACGGCCATAGCGCGTCGGCCGCCTGGGGGTGCCCCTTCTGCAGCAGAGCCACCTGGAAGAGTGGACTTGCTCACCGGAGCTCACCCCGGGCGAGGTGGGAGAACCACTCGACGTGCCCGTGAATCAGGCCTACGACCGCCTCCGCGTCACCGGAGCGCAGGGCCTGGAGGATCTGCTCGTGCTCGGTGAGGGTCTTGGTGATGCGGTCCGGGTGGGCGTGCATCACGGCGACGCCCATCCTGAGCTGGCGGTCGCGGAGTTGGTCGTAGAGCCGGTTCAGGATCTCGTTGCCGCCACTGCGGACGATCTCGGCGTGGAAGCAGCGGTCGGTGACGGCGGCGCCGGCCAGATCCCCGGCGGCGGCCTGCTCCTTCTGCCGCGCGAGCAGTTCCTCGAGGCGCGTGAGGAGCTGTGGGGACGCCGGTACGGCCTTGCGGGCGGCGTGTCCCTCGACGAGCTGCCGGGTCTCGACGACGTCGGCGATCTCCTGGGCGGAGACCGGCAGGACCAGCGCCCCCTTTTTCGGGTAAAGCTTGATCAGGCCCTCGACCTCGAGACGCAGCAGCGCCTCTCGTACGGGTGTACGGGAGACCCCGACGGCTTCGCCGAGTTCGCCCTCGGTAAGGAGGGTCCCTCCCTCGTAACGGCGGTCCAGGACGCCCTGCTTGACGTGGGCGTAGACGCGGTCGGCGGCGGGCGGCTGTTTCACGGCCATGCTCATGCCCACATCATAGATACAACACGTACGCATGATGAGTCCCGTTCCAGCATGCGGACCTCGACAGGAACTCCTGTCCGTGAAGGCCACACCCGCCCCAGCCGGGGCACAACCTTGTGTGCTAGTTACGAGTCACACACGTGCGGCATCACTTTCTTCCCCTCCAACTCGGCCGCACTCAGGGGCATTCGACCGTATTCGGGGTATTTCACTTGATTACCGCTACCAAGGGCCTCCGCGTCCGCAGAGCCGCAGCCGTCGCCATCACGACCGGCGCAGTGCTCGCCACCGGAGCTCTCACCGCGGCACCCGCGCAGGCGCTCACGACGCCGACCATCACCGCCAAGGGCGGATTCCTGATGAACAGCGCGACCGGCACGACCCTCTTCAGCAAGTCGGGAAACACGAAGCGGCTCACCGCTTCCACCACGAAGATCATGACCGCCAAGGTCGTGCTCTCGCAGTCGAACCTGAACCTGGACGCCAAGGTCACCATCAAGAAGGCGTACAGCGACTACATCGTCTCCAAGGGCGCTTCGTCCGCTCACCTGATCGTCGGCGACAAGGTCACCGTCCGTCAGCTGCTCTACGGGATGATGCTGCCGTCCGGCTGTGACGCCGCGATGGCCCTCGCCGACAAGTTCGGCTCGGGCTCGACGGTCTCCGCGCGCACCAAGTCCTTCATCGCGAAGATGAACACGACGGCCCGGAGCCTCGGCATGGCGAACACGAAGTTCGACTCGTTCGACGGAATAAGCAATGGTTCGAACGCCTCGACGCCGAAGGACCTCACGCTGCTCGCCCGCAACGTGATGAAGAGCTCGACCTTCAAGTCCGTCGTGAAGACCAAGAAGTACACGGCGAAGACGATCACCAAGACCGGCAGCACCCGCACCATGGGTGCCTGGACGAACACCAACACCCTGCTCGGCTGGAACGGCACGCTCGGCATCAAGACAGGCTCGGGCACCGACTCCAAGTACTGCCTCGTCTTCGCCGCCACGAAGAACGGCGAGTCCGTCATCGGCGCGGTCATGACCGCCTCCTCGGCGGCCAACCGCACGACCGACGTGAAGAAGCTCATCAACTACGGCTACGCGAAGATCAGCTGACGCCGACCGCGAAGGGGCCCGTCGCCGGAAGCGACGGGCCCCTTCAGCGTGGGACGCCGTGTCCACCGCGGGCAGATCACGCCCAGGTGATCAGCTTCTTCGGCTGTTCCAGGACGGCGGCCACGTCGGCCAGGACCTTGGAGCCCAACTCGCCGTCCACCAGACGGTGGTCGAAGCTCAGCGCGAGGGTGGTGACCTGGCGGGGCTTCACCTTGCCCTTGTGGACCCAGGGCTGGAGCTTGATCGCGCCGACGGCGAGGATCGCGGCCTCTCCCGGCGGGAGGATGGGGGTGCCGGTGTCGACGCCGAAGACGCCGACGTTGGTGATGGTGACGGTGCCGCCCTGCATCGCGGCCGGCGAGGTACGGCCCTCCTTGGCCGTCGCCACCAGCTCGCCCAGGGACTCGGCCAGTTGCGGCAGGGTCTTGGTGTGGGCGTCCTTGATGTTCGGGACGATCAGGCCACGGGGGGTGGCCGCGGCGATACCCAGGTTGACGTAGTGCTTGAGGACGATCTCCTGGTTCGCCTCGTCCCACGAGGCGTTGATGTCGGGGTTGCGCTTGATCGCGACCAGCAGGGCCTTGGCGATCAGCAGGAGCGGGTTCACCCGCAGGCCCTGCAGATCCTTGTCCTGCTTGAGCTCCTCGACCAGTTTCAGGGTGCGGGTCACGTCCACCGTCACGAACTCCGTGACGTGCGGGGCCGTGAACGCCGAACCGACCATGGCCGCGGCCGTCGCCTTGCGGACGCCCTTGACCGGGATGCGGGTCTCGCGGGCCGCGTCGTACGACGCGGTGGGTGCCACCGGGGCAGTGACCGGGGCCTGCGCCACCAAAGGCGCGGGCGCCGCGGCCGGGGTCGCCGCCGCGTGGACGTCCTCGCGGGTGATGATGCCGTCCGGGCCGGACGGGGTCACCGTGGTGAGGTCGACGCCGAGGTCCTTGGCCAGCTTGCGGACCGGGGGCTTGGCCAGCGGGCGGGGCTGCACGGTGGCGGCCGGGCTTGTGGCGGCCGGGCTCGTCGAGGCCGGGCCGTGGCCGTTCAGTTCGGTCTGGATCGCGACCGACGCCTGCTGGACCGGGACCTCCGGGCCCTTGCGGGGCCGGCGCTTGGTCGAGGAGGCCGCCACGCCGTAGCCGACCAGGACCGGCTGACGGCCCTCCGGCTTCTTCTCGGGAGCCTCCGAGGCATCGGGAGCCGCGGAGGCTTCCGGCGCCTCGGCCGGCGTCTCCGGGGCCGCGGGGGCACCGCCCGCCACGTCCACCGCGATGATCGCCGTGCCCACGTCCACCGTGGTGCCCTCGGGGAAGCGCAGCTCGCGCACCACCCCGTCGTAGGGGATGGGCAGTTCGACGGCCGCCTTGGCCGTCTCCACTTCGCACACCACCTGGCCGTCGGTGACCGTGTCCCCTGCCTTGACGTACCACTTGAGGATCTCGGCCTCAGTGAGCCCCTCGCCCACGTCGGGCATCTTGAACTCGCGCACGGACGCTTCCGTCATCGTCGTCACGACCCTCTCCTCAGTACGCCAGCGAGCGGTCGACGGCATCCAGTACCCGGTCCAGGCCCGGCAGGTACTCCTCCTCCAGGCGGGCCGGCGGGTACGGGGCGTGGTAGCCGCCGACCCTGAGTACCGGGGCCTCCAGGTGGTAGAAACAGCGCTCCGTGATCCGCGCGGCGATCTCCGCGCCCGAACCGAAGAACACCGGCGCCTCGTGCACCACGACCAGACGGCGGGTCTTCTCCACCGAGGCCTGGATCGAGTCGAAGTCCAGGGGCGAGACCGAGCGCAGGTCCAGGATCTCCAGCGACTTGCCCTCCTCGGCGGCCGCGTCGGCGACCTCCTTGCAGAGCTTCACCATCGGGCCGTACGCGACGAGGGTCAGGTCGGTGCCCTCACGGACCACCTTGGCCTTGTGTAGCGGGTCGGGGATCGCCTCGGTGTTGACCTCGCCCTTGTCCCAGTACCGGCGCTTGGGCTCGAAGAAGATCACCGGGTCGTCGCTCTGGATGGCCTGCTGCATCATCCAGTACGCGTCGGAGGGGTTGGAGGGGCTGACCACCTTCAGGCCCGCCACGTGCGCGAAGAGCGCCTCGGGGGACTCCGAGTGGTGCTCCACGGCGCCGATGCCGCCGCCGTAGGGGATGCGGACGACGACGGGCATCTTGACCTTGCCCAGCGAGCGCGCGTGCATCTTCGCGAGCTGGGTGACGATCTGGTCGTAGGCCGGGAAGACGAAGCCGTCGAACTGGATCTCCACCACCGGGCGGTAGCCGCGCAGGGCGAGGCCGATCGCGGTGCCGACGATCCCGGACTCGGCGAGCGGGGTGTCGATGACCCGGTCCTCGCCGAAGTCCTTCTGGAGGCCGTCGGTGACGCGGAAGACGCCGCCGAGCTTGCCGACGTCCTCGCCCATGACGAGGACCTTGGGGTCGGTGTCCAGGGCGCGCCGGAGCGACTCGTTGATCGCCTTGGCCAGTGCCATGTTCGTGGATGTCACGTGTTCCGCTGCCATGATCAGGCCCCTTCCCCATCCGTGAACGACGCCTGGTAGGCGGCGAACTCGGCCCGCTCCTCGTCGACGAGCGCGTGTCCGTCCGCGTACGCGTGCTCGAAGAGGGCGAAACGATCCGGGTCCGGCATGGCACGGACCGCCTCACGCACTCGCCTGCCCAACGCCTCGGACTCGGTCTCCAGTTCCGCGAAAAATCCCTCGTCCGCGTGGTTTGAGGCCTCCAGGTACCGGCGAAGGCGCAGGATCGGGTCCTTCGCCTCCCAGGCCTCGCGCTCCTCGTCGGCCCGGTACTTGCTCGGGTCGTCGGAGGTGGTGTGGGCGCCCATGCGGTACGTGTAGGCCTCGACGAGCGTCGGTCCCTCGCCGCTGCGAGCCCGCTCCAGGGCCCACTTGGTGACGGCCAGCGACGCGAGCACGTCATTGCCGTCGACCCGTACGCCGGGGAAGCCGAAGCCCTGCGCGCGCTGGTAGAGCGGGACGCGGGTCTGCCGCTCGGTCGGCTCGGAGATGGCCCACTGGTTGTTCTGGCAGAAGAAAACGACCGGGGCGTTGTAGACCGCGGAGAAGGTGAACGATTCGGCCACGTCGCCCTGACTGGAGGCGCCGTCGCCGAAGTAGGCGATGACCGCGGAGTCGGCGCCGTCCTTGGCGACGCCCATCGCGTAGCCCGTGGCGTGCAGCGTCTGGGAGCCGATGACGATCGTATAGAGGTGGAAGTTGTTCCCGTTGGGGTCCCAGCCGCCGTTGTTCACCCCGCGGAACATGCCGAGCAGGTTGGTCGGATCGACCCCGCGGCACCAGGCCACGCCGTGCTCGCGGTAGGTGGGGAAGACGTAGTCGTCGTCGCGCAGCGCCCGTCCCGATCCGATCTGGGCGGCCTCCTGGCCGAGCAGCGAAGCCCACAGGCCCAGCTCGCCCTGGCGCTGCAGGGAGGTGGCCTCGGCGTCGAAGCGGCGGGTGAGCACCATGTCGCGGTAGAGGCCGCGGAGCTCTTCGGGGGTGATGTCGGCGACGTACTTGTCGTACTCGGCGTTCTTGACGCGCTTGCCCTCGGGCGTCAGCAGCTGAACCAGTTCGGGCTTGGTGCTCGGGGACTTCCTCGTCCCGGCGCTGCGTCGCGGCTTGCGCGCGGCAGTGCTCTCCACGGTCACGTGTGCTCCTCCGTCGGTCCGGCCCTCGGGGTTGCCGGGAGCTGGGGGTCCCCCAGCTCGTTCAGAGCCTGGGGAAGCGGCTCACCTGTTTCCGACACCCGGGCACGGGGTGGGTGTCACTTGGCCGGAACAGGCGTGACAGGTGCCCCGGCGAGCGCCCTGCAAGAATCACGTTACCCAGTGCTCCACATTTCTGTGAAACCCCCTTTGACCTGCGATTTTGCTTGGATTTCCAAGTAAATCGGAAAAGGCTGGAAGGGGCGCTGGTCACAGCCTTGCAGGAGGCCGGAGCAACGGCACGTTATCCCGTCGACCCACGTCACCGGAAGAGCATCCGCGTCCGACTTGCCGAGTGTGCGAAGAAGTCCCGTGACCGAAGGAGACCGGTAGCGACTCACTGTGTCGATCTGTGACTGTACGCGACAACGCCCAGCTCACAGTGCTGATTCGTGCCCTAGCATCTGCCGCGTGCCGCGCTCTCTCGTACCACCCCTCATGCCTCACGCGCCCCCGCTGGGTGCCCTCCTCCGCCAGTACGCCGCCGGATCCGCCCTCGCCTGCGAACCCGTCGACCAAGGGCTTCTCAACCGCGGCTACCGGCTCCGCACCACCCGCGGCCGTTACTTCCTCAAGCACCACTTCGACCCCGAGACGGCCGCCCCCGAGGCGATCGCCCGCCAGCACGGCGCCACCCAGCGCCTGGCCGCCCTCGGCGTGCCGGTCGCCCCGCCCCTCCCGGCCCACGACGGGCGCACGGTCGCGGTCGTCGGCGGGCACGCCTACGCCCTCCACCCCTGGATCGAGGGCCGCCATCGCCACGGCGCCCAGCTCACCGCCGAACAGTGCGGCCGGCTAGGGGCGCTGCTGGGGGTGGTGCACGCGAGTCTGGAGCGGGTGATGCCGGTGGAGGGGTGCGAGCAGGGGGAGAAGAGTGCGTCGGCACGCGGAGGCGCACGTACCGCCGAAGGCGCCCCGGACAGCGAGCCGGGCACGCCGTCGGGCGCGGGGACACGGGGTGGCGGGTGCCTCGCATCGCCGGGCGAAGGGGTGCCGGACGACCGGCACCGCGCGCGGGCGGGCCGGAGCGCGCCGGGTGCAGAACGCGCCGCGTCCCTGTGCCCTGCCACCACGGGTGCCGACGGCGCCCGCGCCGACAAGCGGCACGCCGGTCACCCGCACGTCCAGAACGCCGAGACCACGACCCCCGTCGACGCCGGCGCCGACCCCGCCGCGACCTTCGCGCTGATCGACGATCTCCTCGCGCGCGTGGGCCGACACCGGCCGGCCGACTCCTTCGACGAGCTGGCCAGGCACCGGCTCCTGGAGCGGCGGTCACTGCTCGAACAGCACGTGGGACGGCGGCCTCCGCACGGCGGGCCGGTGGGCTGGGTGCACGGGGACTTCCACCCCTTCAACGTGCTGTACCGGGGCGAGGCACCCGCCGCGATCGTCGACTGGGACCGGCTCGGCGTGAAGCCCCGCGCGGAGGAGGCCGTACGCGCCGCCGCGATCTTCTTCGTACTCCCCGTGGGGACGCTCGACCTGCCGAAGGTGCGGGCGTACGCGCGCGCGTACCGGCGTTCGGCGGGAGCCACGCCCTCGGAGCTCGCGGCGGCCGTGCATCGCGTGTGGTGGGAGCGCCTCAACGACTTCTGGATGCTGCGCTGGCACTACGAGCGGGGTGACACCCGCGCGGATTCCCAGTTCCCGGCGGCGTCGGCCCTGGTGGTGTGGTGGACGCGGGAGTACGAGGCGGTGTGCGACGCGTTCGTCGGATGACACTGCGGCCTCGGAAACGGCACGCGCGCGTGGCGCCCGTTCCCGGGGCCACGCGCGCGTGAAGAGTTGCGGGCGGTCAGGAGTCGCCGCCGTCGCCGCCTTGCGTGCCCCCGACCAGGCCGCCGGTCGGGTCTGCCGATTCCGTCGGCTCCGGCGCCGTATCGGTCGGCTCCGCCGTATCCGTCGGCTCCGTCGCCGTCTCGGACGGCTGGGTCGCCGTGGGCGAAGGCGTGTACGAGGGCGTGTACGACGGCGTATAGGACGGCGTGTAGCCGGAGCCTCCGGAGTCGCCGCTGTTGTCCGTGGACGTGTCGGTCTCCTCCTCGGTCGGCTCGTCGCTCGGCGTCTCGCTGGCCGTCTGGTCGTCGGTGGACTGCGAGGTGGACGGCGTCACGGAGCTGCCGGCGCCGCCACCGCCCCCGCCACCGCCGCCGCCGTTGAGCGCCAGGGCGACGCCCGCCGCGACGGCGATCACCGCGAGGACGGCGAGGATCCACAGCTTGCCGCGGCCGCTGCCCCGGTTGCCGTGTCCCTCGAAGCCGCCGTCGTCCCCGCCGCTGTAGCCCGAGGGCAGGATCGGCTGCGGAATCTGGGTGGTGCCGGAGGAGTCGCCGGAGTGCGGCAGCACGCTGGTGCTCGCGAAGCCCGCGGAGGGCGTGCCGCGGCCGTCGTGCGCCGTCACCGGGCCGGTGTTCCAGGTGCCGGTGTGGCCGCCCTGGTCGTACAGCATCTGCAGGCCGTACTGGACGAGCCCGCGCATCTCCTCGGCCGTCTGGAAACGGTCGTCCGGCTCCTTGGCGAGCGAGCGCATGACCAGGCCGTCGAGCTCCGGCGGGACGGCGTCGGAGACCTGCGACGGAGGCGTCGGGATGTCCTGGACGTGCTGGTAGACGACGGAGAGCGGGGTCTCGCCGGTGAACGGCGGCCGCAGCGCGAGGAGTTCGTACAGCAGACAACCCGTGGCGTACAGGTCGGAGCGGTGGTCGACCGCCTTGCCGAGGGCCTGCTCCGGGGAGAGGTACTGCGGGGTGCCCATGACCATGCCGGTCTGCGTCATCGTCGTGGACGCGCCGTGCAGGGCGCGGGCGATGCCGAAGTCCATGACCTTGACGGCGCCGTTGTGCGTGATGATCACGTTCGCCGGCTTGATGTCGCGGTGCACGATGCCGTGCTGGTGGGAGTAGGCGAGCGCCTCCAGGACCCCGGAGACGATGATCAGGGCCTGCTCGGGACCGGGCGCCTCGGCGTTGAGCAGCAGATCCCGGATCGTCCGCCCCTCGACGATCTCCATGACGATGTACGGCACCGACTGGCCGCCGACGAAGTCCTCGCCGGAGTCGTACACGGCGACGATCGCGTGGTGGTTGAGGCCGGCCACGGACTGGGCCTCGCGCGTGAAGCGGGCCTTGGAGGTCGGGTCCTCGGCGAGGTCGGCGCGCAGCAGCTTGACGGCCACGGTGCGGCCGAGCCGTACGTCCTCGGCCGCGAACACCTCGGCCATACCGCCCCGGCCGAGTCTGCGGGTCAGCCGATATCGGCCGTCCCCCACCAGTCCGCCGTTACCCCACAGCTCCGGCGCATCTGACATTCCGCCGCCAGTCGCCTCGGGGTCGGACGGGCCCTGAGCGCGCTGCTGCTGTGCCATCGGTCCTCGCCGTCGTTTCTGCCCGCGGTGCGCGCGGTGTTGTCACGGTCTCCGTCGGCCACGCTACAGCCTTCGCGCAAGCCACCGGTCCGGGATGAGCCCGGGGACCGGCCCGAGACGGACCGGCCATCAAACCTGTACTTCGTCTCGGCGTGCAAATCCTGTGTACCGGCGGTAGGGCACCTGTAACGCCCGCGCGACCTTTCTTTCGCGTACGGTCACGGAACGGGCACCTCGCTTCCGCAGGGGCGGGCGGCCCGGAACGGGACTCCGTGGCCAAGGTCACGTCCGCCGGTCCCCGGCACGCCGACCGGGCCCGGACGTCCCCCGGAAGAAGAACCCGAACGAGCGCTTCCCACCGACGACATGAAGGGCCCAGCAGCGTCGGCTGCCGGGCCCTTCTCAGGTCGGGGGGCTACAGGTACGGTCCGCCCGAGCGGCCGCCGGCGCGCGGGTCGACACCATCCTCATGGCCGCCGACGCCCGGGGGCAGCGCGCGCCGCATCGACTCCAGCTGGGCCCGCGCGGCCATCTGCTGGGCGAACAGCGTGGTCTGGATCCCGTGGAAGAGACCCTCGAGCCAGCCCACCAGCTGGGCCTGGGCGATGCGCAGTTCCGCATCACTGGGGGTCACGTCGTCGTTGAAGGGGAGGGAGAGCCGCTCCAGCTCCTCCACGAGCTCGGGGGCCAGACCGTCCTCCAGCTCCTTCACCGAGCTGGAGTGGATCTCCTTGAGCCGCGCCCGGCTGGCCTCGTCGAGAGGAGCCGCGCGCACCTCTTCGAGCAGCTGCTTGATCATGCTGCCGATCCGCATGACCTTGGCGGGCTGCTCGACCATCTCCGTGACCGGAACCTCGCGGGAATCGTCGTCACCCCCGCCGCCCAGCGCCATCCCGTCCTGGCCCACGACCAGGATCTGGGGACTTTCCGGCGAACCTTCGTTCCTCGGCATCTCCATGCCGCCATTCTCTCGCACCCGTACACCTCACCAGTGAGGTGCCCCCGCTACACGCTGATCCACCGTCCGCGAAGCGGATCGCTCCCCTGGCGTCGCCCGGAATGCCGGTCTCATACCTGGATGCCAGTCTTGTCCCGTGACTCCCTGGCTACGTGCGACGGTACTGGCGATCGTGGTGGGCTCGAGCACCCTCGTCCTGCCGCAGGGCGGCCTGCTGTACGGGACACCTCAGGCCTACGGCGCCGAGTTGCACCCCCTCACCTCAGGCGGCACCGCGAGCGCGTCGCCCTCCTTCACGGACTCGCGGTCGCCGCTACGGAGGACCGACTGGTCCCTCGTCACCGGGACCCCGCCGCGCGCCGCCGGGAGCTCGTCGTCCTCTCCTTCCGACATCCCGTCGAGCGCGGTCGCGGGCCACGGACCGCGGCACCCCGCCACGAGCCCCGCGCCCTCCCGGGCCGCCGACCCCTCGGATTCCCCGCGGGGCCATGGCCCGGAGCGCGCCTCCCCCTCGGCCTCCCTGGCTCCCTCTCCCTCTGCCGCCACACCGTCCCGCGCCGGAAGCCGTGCGGGTGAGGGGCGGGAGCGGCCGGGGCGGCGGGAGGAGCCGGTGGAGGAGGACGCGGACGCCGACGGCACGGACTCCGGGGAGACCGAGGCCGGGGACGGCGACCTCACCGTCGGGTCGGAGCCGCCCCCGCGGACCGCCGTGGCACCGTCACGACCCGCGCAGCGGCCCGCGGCCGCGCCCAAGGTGTTCATCCTGCCGCTGGGCACCGGGCTGGTGCTGGTCGGCCTGGGGCTCGGGCTCGGCCTGTTCGCGCTGCGGATACGGCGCGGGTAGGGCCGCGGGAACGCCTATGGCGTGACCAGCAGGACCTTGCCGATGTGGCCGCTCTCCTCGACGACCCGGTGCGCGGCGGCCGCGTCGCTCATCGGCAGCTCGCGGTCGACGACGGGGCGGATGTGCCCGGCGTCCAGCAGTGGCCACACATGCTCGCGTACGGCCGCCACGATCGCCGTCTTCTCCTCCAGCGGGCGTGCCCTCAGCGAGGTCGCGCTGATAGCGGCGCGCTTGTTCAGCAGCGTGGCGATGTTCAGCTCGCCCTTGATGCCGCCCTGCATGCCGATGATCGCGAGCCGTCCGTTGACGGCGAGTGCGTTGACGTTGCGGTCGAGGTACTTCGCGCCCATGTTGTCCAGGATGACGTCGGCGCCCGCCCCGTCGGTGGCCTTCTTCACCTCGTCGACGAAGTCCTGTTCCCGGTAGTTGATCAGGATGTCCGCGCCGAGCTCGGCACAGCGGTCCAGCTTCTCCGGTGTGCCCGCGGTCACCGCGACCTTGGCGCCCACGGCCTTGGCGAGCTGGATCGCCATCGTGCCGATGCCGCTGGAGCCGCCGTGCACCAGCAGTGTCTCGCCGGGGCGCAGGTGGGCGACCATGAAGACGTTCGACCAGACCGTGCAGACCACCTCGGGCAGCGCGGCCGCCCGCCGCACGTCGAGGCCCTTGGGCACGGGCAGCAGCTGTCCGGCCGGTACGGCGACCTTCTCTGCGTAGCCGCCGCCCGCGAGCAGCGCGCACACCTCGTCGCCGACGGCCCAGCCGGAGACACCGGGGCCGACCTCGGCGATCCGTCCGGAGCATTCCAGGCCGGGGTAGGGGGAGGCGCCGGGCGGGGGGTTGTAGAAGCCCTGCCGTTGCAGGATGTCGGCGCGGTTGACGGCGCCGGCCACCACCTCGACCAGCACCTCGCCCTCGCCGGCCACGGCATCCGGCACCTCGCTCCAGACCAGCGCCTCGGGCCCACCGGGTTCGGGAATCGTGATCGCATGCATGCGCCCGACGCTACTCCTCGGGCTCCGCGCTTCCTCGGCACCCGCCGGTGCTCGGTCCGCGGTCCCATGCGGTCTCCACCCTTGGACCGGTCTCCCCGAAATTCCCTGTGCACCACCGATGAGTTTGCGCGACGGTAAAGGTCTCCCCATGCGTACCCCAAGAGCGCGGAAGGACATCCCACCATGAGCCAGCACACGTCAGCCCTGGCCATCGAAACCGCGGGCCTGGTGAAGACGTTCGGCGAGACCAGGGCCGTCGACGGAGTCGACCTCGCCGTGCCGGCCGGCACGGTGTACGGCGTCCTCGGCCCGAACGGCGCCGGAAAGACCACCACCGTGAAGATGCTCGCCACCCTGCTCAGGCCCGACGGCGGCGAGGCCCACGTCTTCGGCCACGACGTGGTCCGCGAGGCCGACGAGGTCCGCGGCCGGGTCAGCCTCACCGGCCAGTACGCCTCCGTCGACGAGGACCTCACCGGCACCGAGAACCTGGTCCTGCTGGGACGCCTCCTCGGCCACCACAAGAAGGCCGCACGCGAGCGTGCCGGGCAGCTCCTGGAAGCCTTCGGTCTTTCGGACGCGGCCGGGAAGCAGGTCAAGCACTACTCCGGCGGCATGCGGCGCCGTATCGACATCGCCGCGTCCATCCTCAACACACCCGAACTGCTCTTCCTCGACGAGCCGACCACCGGCCTCGATCCGCGCAGCCGCAACCAGGTCTGGGACATCGTGCGCGCGGTCGTCGCCCAGGGCACCACCGTGCTGCTGACCACGCAGTATCTGGACGAGGCCGACCAGCTGGCCTCCCGGATCGCCGTCATCGACCACGGCCGGGTGATCGCCGAGGGCACGAAGGGCGAGCTGAAGGCCTCGGTGGGCGCCGGGACCGTACATCTGCGGCTCAGGGACGGCGGACGGCGGCCCGAGGCGGCGGAGATCCTACGACGGGCCCTGGACGCCCAGGTGCAGCTGGAACCGGACTCGGTCGCACTGACGGCCCGGCTCGGCTCGGCGACCGGTGACACCGCCGCCGAACAGGCCTCGCGCGCCCTCGCCGAACTGGCCCGCACCGGGATCACCGTCGACAACTTCTCGCTGGGCCAGCCCAGCCTGGACGAGGTCTTCCTCGCCCTCACCGGACACGACACGCACGAGGCCCGAGACGCCCGCGACGACAAGGACGAGGTGGCGGCATGAGCACCGCGACACAGACCGAGGCCCAGGACCTGGCCCCCGTCAGCGCGGAGTCGCTGGCCGCGCTGCTGGTCACCGGGGAACGTCCGCCGCGCCCGAGCGCCCTGTCGGCCTCGCTGACCTTCGGCTGGCGGGCGATCCTCAAGATCAAGCATGTGCCGGAGCAGCTCTTCGACGTCACCGCGTTCCCGATCATGATGGTGCTGATGTACACGTACCTGTTCGGGGGCGCCCTGGCCGGGTCCCCGAAGGAGTACATCCAGTTCCTGCTGCCGGGCATCCTGGTGATGTCGGTCGTGATGATCACCATGTACACCGGTGTCTCGGTGAACACCGACATCGAAAAGGGCGTCTTCGACCGGTTCCGCACGCTGCCGATCTGGCGGCCGTCGGTGATGGTCGGCTACCTGCTCGGCGATGCCCTGCGCTACACGATCGCGTCCGTCGTGATGCTCACCGTCGGGGTGATCCTCGGCTACCGCCCGGACGGCGGTGTGGGTGGTGTGCTCGCCGGGATCGCCCTGCTCGTCGTGTTCTCGTTCGCCTTCTCGTGGATCTGGACGATGTTCGGGCTGCTGCTGCGCACCGAGAAGTCGGTGATGGGCGTCAGCATGATGGTGATCTTCCCGCTGACCTTCCTGTCCAACGTCTTCGTCGACCCTCGCACGATGCCGGGCTGGCTCCAGGCCTTCGTCAACAACAGCCCGATCACCCATCTGTCCTCGGCCGTGCGCGGGTTGATGGCGGGCGACTGGCCCGCCGACGAGATCGCCTGGTCGCTGGGGTGGGCGGGCCTGTTCATCGCGGTCTTCGGCCCTGTCACCATGCGGCTCTACAACCGCAAGTGATCACTGCGAGGGCATGGGAGGCAGCGGGCGCGCGTCGGGTGCCACCTGTGTGCCCGGCGTCGCGCGCACGATCGTGATCAGCCGGTCCGTCAGCTCCAGGGTCCCGATGGCCGGATCGTCGTAGCCGAGCACCCGGTGCCCGCGCAGAACGCTCACCACCAGGTCTTCCGTCTCCCTCGGCTTCCTTCCCACCTCGGCCTTTATGACCGGCCGTTCGACGAGGTCGAGCCCGCTGCCCTGCTGGATGAGGTCCTCCATCACCATGCCGGCGGCGGGGCTGAGCACCGAAAGACCGAGGAGCCGGCCGGCCGCACTGGCGCTGGTGATGACCGCGTCGGCGCCGGACTGCTTGAGCAGCGGCGCGTTCTCCTCCTCGCGCACGGCGGCCACGATCTTGGCGCCCTTGTTGAGCTGCCGGGCGGTCAGGGTCACGAGGACGGCCGTGTCGTCGCGCTGGGTGGCGATGATGATCTTCCGTGCCCTGTGCACCTCGGCTCGCATGAGCACTTCACTGCGTGTGGCGTCCCCGACGATCCCCGCGTATCCGTCGGCGGTCGCGGCGTCGATCGCCTTGCCGCTGGGGTCGACCACCACGACCTGCTCCTTCTTCAGACCCGTCGCGCAGACGGTCTGGATCGCCGACCGGCCCTTGGTGCCGAAGCCGACGACGACGGTGTGGTCGCGCAAGGTGGACCTCCAGCGGTTGAGCCGCCACTCCTCCCGGGTGCGTTCGGTGAGGACTTCGAGCGTCGTGCCGACCAGGATGATCAGGAACAGCACACGCAGGGGCGTGATGACGAAGATGTTGGTGAGCCGGGCGGCATCGCTGACCGGGGTGATGTCGCCGTATCCGGTGGTGGAGAGGGTGACGGTCGCGTAGTACCAGGCGTCGAGGAAGTCGACGGACTGGTCGGAGTTGTCGTTGTAGCCGTCACGGTCGGCGTAGACGATCAGGGCGGTCGCCGCCAGGACCAGCAGGGCCATCAGCACCCGCTTGGCGACCTGGCGGAACGGGTGCTCCACCACCTTGCGCGGCAACTTCACCTTGTGGGTCACGAGATGCTCGTCCGCCTGGCGGGCGATCGCGTCATGGCCCGGAAGTTTCACGTGAAACACACCCCGATTCCGGCGGATGCCCAGGGCAGATCAAGCAGTTCGGCCTCCTGCCCCGGCCGGGCACCCCCGGGCGGTACGACGGCCAGGGCATCGGCGGCCGCGATGCCCCGCAGCATGGCCGGGCCGTTGTAGTGCAGCGGAACCGCACTGTCACCACGCAGGACGACCGGGACGAGCCGGGTGTCGTACGGATGACCGTGGGCCTCGTCCCGCAAGGGCAGCGTGTACGGCTCCGGAGCCGGACGGGCAGCCAAGGTGCGCAGCAGCGGCTCGGCGAGCGTGAGCAGGCCGGAGACCGCCGCCAGGGGATTGCCGGGCAGGCCGACGAGGTGCTGGTTCTCCTTGGTGCGGGCCAGCAGCATGGGGTGGCCGGGGCGCACCTTGACGCCGTCGACCAGGAGTTCGGCACCGATACGGCCAAGGACGGGGTGGACGTGGTCGACGGGTCCGGCCGCGGTGCCGCCGGTCGTGACGATCACGTCGGCGTCGGAGCCGGTGACCGCCTTGCGCAGGGCCGCGGCGGAGTCACCGAGCCGGCGTACGGCGGTGACCTCGGCGCCGAGCGCGCGCAGCCAGGGCGGGAGCATCGGCCCGAGCGCGTCCCGGATCAGGCCGTCGCGCGGAGCACCCTCGGTGAGCAACTCGTCGCCGAGGACGAGGACTTCGACGCGGGGGCGGGGGACAGCGGTGAGAGTGTCGTATCCGGCGGCCGCGGCAAGACCGAGGACGGCCGGGGTGACGAGGGCGCCGGGCGGCAGGAGCTGGTCGCCGCTACGGCACTCCTGTCCGCGCGGGCGGATGTCCTGACCGTGGACGACCTCGCGGGTGGCGTGCAGCCTGCCCTTCTCGTCGGTCTGTCCGTGCTCGCTGCGCAGGACGGCGGTGGTGTCCGGGGGGATGCGCGCGCCGGTGGCGATCCGGGCCGCCTCGCCGTCGGTGAGGGGCGCGGGCTCGGCGTGTCCGGCCAGTACGCCCTCGTCCCGTACGGCCCAGGGGCCGGGTCCCGCGACCGCCCAGCCGTCCATGGCCGAGGTGTTGAAGGAGGGGAGGTCGGTGAGGGCGTCGAGGGGAGCGGCCAGGGTGAGGCCGAGGGCGTCCTCGAGCCGCACCGAGACGGGGGCGCGGCGGGCGCCGCGGGTCACGGCACGGGCGGCCCGGGCGGCCGTGGCGCGGGCCTCGGCCCAGGGCGTCGCCTTGTGGTGGGCGTGCGGTTCGGGCGCGCGGCCTGAGGCCTGGGGCGGGGGGGCCGGGGCGCGGTGGGCGGCGCCGTTGTCTTCCTTCACCAGCGCCAGCGCCTCCTCGACGTCGAACTCGTCGGCCTCCTCGCCGCTGCGCAGGGACCGGGCGGTCATCCGGCGTCCGGGCGGGTATCGGGGCCCCCGTCGGGCGTAGCGCTGTCGCCGTCGGTCTCGTCGGCCCAGCGCAGGGCCAGGGCCGCGGCCTTGCGGGAGGCCTCGGCGACCGCCTCGGAACCACCGCCTGCCTGCGCGGCGGCGTAGCCGACGAGGAAGGTGGTCAGCGGCGCCGCGGGCCTGGCCACGCCGTGCGCGGCGTCACGGGCGAGGTCGAGCAGCACGCCGGTGTCGACGTCGAGGTCGATGCCCAGTTCGTCCTTGACTGCGGAAATCCATTCATCCAACACGTGCCCATGCTCCCTGATCCGTGCCCTGGCGGTGGCGATGTCGTCCCAGGTGTCGCAGTCGAAGGACGCGACGGGGTCGGGGACGCGGGTGAGGTCGAGCGCGGCGGTCAGCCGGCGCAGCGGAAGGCCGGTGAGAGCGCCGTGCTCCTTGGTGAGCCCGGCGAGTTCGTGGCGCAAGGAGGTCGCGCGGTACGCGGCCACCAGCGGCTGGTCGCGGCCGTCGGCGTCGGTGAGCAGCACGCCGTCGGCGCCGCCCGTGCGCAGGACGGTCAGCAGCAGACGTGCGGTGCCCTCCTGGAGGAAGGGCAGGTCGGCGGAGAGCACCAGGACGTACCGCGCCGTGGTGTGCCGCAGGCCGGCGTCCAGGGCGGCCAGCGGGCCGCCGCCGGGCGGGTCCTCACGGGCCCAGGTCACCGGCCGGGCGGTGGGGCGGGGGTCGGCGACGACGACGGTGGTGCCGGCGTCGGCGCAGGCGGCGAGGACGCGGTCGAGCAGGGCGCGTCCGCCCACCCGCACACCGGGCTTGTCCGCGCCGCCGAGTCGCCGGGCGGCACCCCCGGCGAGCACGACCACGTCGTACACGGGACCGGCGCCCGGGTCGCGCGAGGGCTCGTACGAAATCACCCTCCGAGTATGCGTGCCGCCACGATCACAGGGAACGCGCGGCAGCGCCGCGATCGCGCGGTGCGGGTGCCGGGGCCGCGACCGGGGTGGGCCGGCGCCGCGGTCACAGGGTGCGCAGCAGGACCGCCGGCTGTTCCACGCAGTCCGCCACATACCGCAGGAAACCGCCCGCGGTGCCGCCGTCGCACACCCGGTGGTCGAAGGTGAGCGAGAGCTGGACGACCTGGCGCACCGCCAGCTCGCCCTCGTGCACCCACGGCTTGGGGACGATACGGCCGACGCCGAGCATGGCCGCCTCGGGGTGGTTGATGATCGGCGTGGAGCCGTCGACGCCGAACACGCCGTAGTTGTTCAGCGTGAAGGTGCCGCCCGTGAGTTCCGCGGGGGTGAGGGTGCCGGTGCGGGCCGCCTCGGTCAGCCGGGCGAACTCCTCGGACAGGGCCTCGGTGTCCCGCGCGTGTGCGTCCTTCACGACCGGCACGACCAGTCCCCGCTCGGTCTGCGCGGCGAACCCCAGATGCACGGCGTCCAGCCGGACGATCTCTCTGGCCGCCATGTCCACGGTGGAGTTGAGCTCGGGGAAGCGGGCGAGGGCGGCGGTGCAGATCCGGGCGAGCAGCGCGAGCAGGGAGATCTTCGGAGCGCCGGTCGCGTTCATCGCGGCACGCGCGCGCATGAGTTCCGTCGCGTCGGCGTCCACCCAGCAGGTGGCGTCGGGGATCTCGGTCCGACTCCGCGAGAGCTTGTCGGCCACGGCGCCCCGGATGCCCTTGAGGGGGACGCGGGTCCCTCCGGGGGTCGTCGCGGGGGCGGTCGCCGGGGTGGCGGACGGTACGGGTGCCGTCCGCGTCTGTACGGCGGCGGCCCGCAGGGCGTACTCGACGTCCGCCCGCAGGATCAGTCCGTCGGGGCCCGAGCCGGTGAGCTCCTTGAGGTCGAGGCCGTTCTCACGCGCGAGCCGGCGCACCAGGGGCGAGATCACCGGAACGGGCCCGTCCACCACGGCGGGGGCACCGGCCTCCGGCTCCTCGACCGGCTCGGCGGGGATGCTCCTGCCGTTCGCGGCCGCGGGTACGGCGGGTGTCGGGCGTACCCTCCGCCGCCGCGCGGGTGCCTCCGAGGTGCCGTACCCGACAAGTACGTTTCCCGAGCCCCCCGCCGCACCGCCGGAGGCCTCCGTCGAACCGCTGGGAGCCTCCGTCGAACCATCGGGGGCCGACGCTCCGACCGCCACCGTGATCAGGGGTGCCCCCACCGGGAGTTCGCTGCCCTCCTCGCCGAAACGGGCCGTGACGACGCCGGCGTAGGGGCACGGGACGTCGACCATCGCCTTGGCCGTCTCGACCTCGACGACCGGCTGGTCGACCGCGACGACGTCGCCGACCTCCACCAGCCAGCGGACGATCTCCGCCCCGGTCAGGCCCTCGCCGAGATCCGGCAGCCTGAACTCCAGCACCTGCGCCATCAGCTCTCCGCCTCCCACTGCAGACGCCCCACGGCGTCCAGGATCCGGTCCACGCCGGGCAGGTGATGACGCTCCAGCATCGGCGGCGGATAGGGGATGTCGAACCCGGCCACGCGCAGCACCGGCGCCTCCAGATGGTGGAAGCAGCGCTCCGTGACCCGGGCCGCGATCTCCCCGCCCGGTCCGCCGAACCCGCCCGACTCGTGCACGACGACCGCCCGCCCGGTCCGCCGTACCGAGGCCGAGACCGTGTCGTCGTCGAACGGCACCAGTGAGCGCAGGTCGACGACTTCGAGGTCCCACCCCTCCTCCCGCGCGGCCTCGGCGGCTTCGAGGCACACGGGGACGGACGGGCCGTACGTGATGAGTGTGGCGCTCCGGCCCGAGCGCCGCACCACCGCGCGGCCTATCGGTTCAACGGTTCGGGGATCGTCCGGGTTCCAGGAGTCCTTCGACCAGTACAGCCGCTTGGGCTCCAGGACGACGACCGGGTCGTCGGAGGCGATGGCGGCGCGCAGCAGGCCGTAGGCGTCGGCGACGGTCGCGGGCGTGACGACGTGGAGCCCCGGCGTCGCCATGTAGTACGCCTCGGAGGAGTCGCTGTGGTGCTCGACCCCACCGATGCCCCCGCCGTAGGGGACCCGGATGGTGATCGGCAGCGGCATCGCCCCGCGCGTGCGGTTGCGCATCTTCGCCACATGGCTGATCAACTGCTCGAACGCCGGGTACGCGAAGGCGTCGAACTGCATCTCCACGACCGGCCGCAGCCCGTACATCGCCATGCCGACGGCCGTGCCGAGGATGCCCGCCTCGGCGAGCGGGGTGTCCGTGCAGCGGTCCTCGCCGAACTCCTTGGCGAGCCCGTCGGTGACCCGGAAGACACCGCCGAGGGTGCCGACGTCCTCGCCCATGACGTGCACGGTGGGGTCGGCCGCCATCGCGTCGCGCAGCGCGCGCGTGAGGGCCTGCGCCATGGTGGCCGGCTTGAGGGCGACGGTGGTCATCGGCGCGTACCCCCGTGAGAGTCGTGCTCGGCTTCGAGCTCGGCACGCAACTGGGCCTGCTGCTCGCGCAGTTGCGGGGTGGGCTCGGCATAGACATGGGCGAACAGGTCCATGGGGTCGAGGACCGGGTCCTGGTTCATGCGCTCGCGCAGCCCGGCGGCGAACTCCTCGGCGTCCTGGCGCACGGCCTCGATGCCGCCCTCGTCGATCAGGCCGCGCTCGGTCAGCTCGTGCTCCAGGAGGGCGATCGGGTCGTGTCCGCGCCAGGTCTCGACCTCGGCGTCGCCGCGGTAGCGGGTCGCGTCGTCGGCGTTGGTGTGGGCGTCCACGCGGTAGGTGATCGCCTCCACCAGGGTGGGCCCGCCGCCCGCGCGCGCGTGGCGTACGGCGGCGCTGAGGACCTCGTGCACGGCGGCCGCGTCGTTGCCGTCGACCAGGCGCCCGGGCATGCCGTAGCCGACGGCCTTGTGGGCCAGCGACGGGGCCGCGGTCTGCTTGGCGAGCGGGACGGAGATGGCGAAGCCGTTGTTCTGGACCAGGAAGACGACCGGGGCCTGCCAGACGGCGGCGAAGTTCAGCGCCTCGTGGAAGTCGCCCTCGCTGGTGCCGCCGTCGCCGACCATGGCGAGCGCGACCACGTCGTCGCCCTTGAGGCGGGCGGCGTGCGCGAGGCCGACGGCGTGCGGGAGCTGGGTGGCGAGCGGGGTGCACAGGGGGGCCACGCGGTGTTCGCGCGGGTCGTAGCCGGTGTGCCAGTCGCCGCGCAGGAGGGTCAGCGCCTGCACGGGGTCCAGGCCGCGGGCGACGGCGGCGAGGGTGTCGCGGTAGCTGGGGAAGAGCCAGTCACGGTCCTGAAGGGCCAGCGCGGCGGCGACCTCGCAGGCCTCCTGTCCGGTGCTGGACGGGTAGACGGCGAGGCGGCCCTGCTTGGTGAGAGCGGTGGCCTGCGTGTTGTAGCGGCGGCCGCGCACCAGCTCGGAGTACAGGCGGCGCAGCAGGGCCGGGTCGGCCTGAGCGGCCGCGTCGGTGCCCAGGACGCGTCGTGGCTCCGCGTCGGGCAGCAGGGGCGCGGGGTCCGTGCGGGGCTGCCATGCGGGCGGCGGCGATGGCCGGTACGCGCCCCGCTGCTCCATGACCGTCATGACGGCACCTCCTCGTGGGAGCGGCTGGTGGCGCACCACGGGTGTGTGAGGCGCCTCACCTACCGATTGTTCGGTCGTCGGCACATTTTGGCTACCGGCCCCCTCAGGCTGTGGACAAACGGTTCTCCACAGCCTCCAATGAACGCAGTACGTCCATGACAGGGAGGCGGGGGGACATGGCATCTGAACAAATGGCCGAAGGCCCGGAGAGCGGCGCCCCCCTCCCGCCCCCGCGTCCGCTCGACGCCATCGATCAGGACATTCTCCAGATGCTCCAGGCGGACGGCCGCGCGTCGATAAGGTCGGTCGCCGAACGGGTCCATGTCTCGCGCGCCAACGCCTACGCGCGGATCAACCGGCTCGTCGAGGACGGCGTCATCCGCGGCTTCGGAGCCCGCGTCAACCACGAGCGCGCGGGCCAGGGCACCTCGGCGTACATCACCCTGAAGATCGTCCAGAACTCCTGGCGAACGGTCCGAGAACAGCTCAGACAACTGCCCGGTGCCTCCCACATCGCCCTGGTCGGCGGGGACTTCGACGTGCTGCTCCTCGTGCACACGCCCGACAACAGATCCCTGCGCGAGCTGGTCCTGACCCGCCTCCAGGCGATCCCGGAGGTCCTCAGCACTCGCACCCTCCTGGTCTTCGAGGAGGAGGACCTGGAACCGCAGGGCTGACGTCAGGACTGTTCGCGCAGCCCGGAGAACACCAACTGCACGACCGCGTCGGCGACTTCGCGCTCGTTCATCCCGCGTCCGTCGGGGCGGTACCACTCCACTATGGAGTTGATCATGCCGAAGACCAGGCGGGTAGCGAGGCGTACCTCCACGTCGCCGCGTACGTCGCCTTCCGCGGCCGCCGCCTTCAGGAGCTCGGCGACCCGGTGGTCGAAATCACGGCGGCGCTCCAGGGCCCAGCGCTCGGTGCCGGTGTTGCCCCGCACGCGCAGCAGCAGGGTGACGTACGGGAGTTCGGCGATCAGCACCTCGACCATGCGCCGCACGACGTACTCCAGGCGGCCGGAGGCACGGCCCACGCGCGCGTGCTCCTCGTCGAGGATCCCGAAGAGGCCGTCCAGGGCCCGGGTGACGGCCCGGCGCAGGAGCTCCTCCTTGCCGGACACATGGTGGTAGATCGACGACTTGGAGATACCGGCCGCCTTGGAGAGGTGCTCCATGGAGGTTCCGTCGTAGCCGCGCTCGATGAAGACCTGGACGGCGACGGACAGCAACGTCTCCGGGGTGTACGTGTCCCGCTTGGCGGTCGTCATGAGGTGCTGCCCTCCCGCTTGTCGGAGGCGTACGCGTGGCGGTACAGCGCGAGCGAGGGCGCGTACCGCCCGGAGGGGTCGCGCAGGTGCAGGTCGTCGAGGAGGGAGTACGCCCAGTTGCGGCCCAGCCTGCGGCTCCACTCGAACGGGCCGAGGGGATAGTTCACCCCGAGCCGCATCGCGGTGTCGATGTCCTCCTTGGTGGCCACGCCCTTGGCGACGGCGTCGTGCGCGAGGTCGACGATGCGGGCGACCGTACGGGCGACGATCATGCCGGGCACGTCACCGATGACGCTGACGTCCTTGCCGAGCGCCTGGAAGAGCCCTACGGCCTCGGCGAGGGTCTGCTGCGAGGTGTCCTGGGAGGCGGACAGCGCGATGCGCGTGGCCCTGCGGTAGTCGAGGGCGAGGTCGAAGTAGACGACGTCCCGGAACTCCACCGAGGTCTGCCCGTCGGCGAGGGCCAGCTGTCCGCCGCTCGGCATGACCAGCCGGGTGCCGTGGTCCTCCTCGTCCTCACGGACCGGAATGCCCGCCTCGCGGATGAGGGCGAGCAGTTCGGACGCGGGCCCCAGGTCGCCCTCGGCGACGACGTACGCGGGCGCCTGGGCCGGCTCCGCGGTGTGCGGCTCGTCGCGCTCGGCACCGTCCGTGTAGTCGTACCAGCCCTGTCCGCTCTTGCGGCCGAGCCGGCCCGACTCGACCAGGCGCTGCTGGGCCAGCGAGGGCGTGAAGCGCACGTCCTGGAAGAAGGCCCGCCACACGGAGTGCGTCACGGACTCGTTGACGTCCTGCCCGATCAGGTCGGTCAGTTCGAACGGGCCCATCTTGAAGCCGCCGCACTCACGCAGGACCGCGTCGATGGTGGCGGGCTCGGCGCCCTGGGCCTCGTAGACCGCGAACGCCTCGGCGTAGAAGGGCCGCGCGATGCGGTTGACGATGAAGCCCGGGGTGTCGGCGCAGGCGACCGGCGTCTTGCCCCACGCGCGTGCCGTCTCGTACGCGCGCGTGGCCGAGGAGACGTCGGTGGCGAACCCGGAGACGACCTCGACCAGCGGCAGCAGCGGGGCGGGGTTGAAGAAGTGCAGGCCCACGAAGCGGCCCGGGTGGCGCAGGGCGCCGGCGATGGCCGTCACCGACAGGGAGGAGGTGTTGGTGGCGAGCAGACAGTCCTCGACGACGATGTCCTCCAGCTCCCGGAAGAGCTGCTGTTTGACGTCCAGCCGCTCCAGGACGGCCTCGATGACCAGGGTGCAGTCCGCGAGGTCGGTGAGGTGCTCCGCGGCTGCGAGACGGGCGCGCGCGGCATCCCGGTCGGCGGCGGTGAGCCGGTCCTTCTCGACGAGCCGGTCAAGGCGGGCACCGATCGCGTCGGCCGCCTCCCGGGCACGGCCGGGGGCTGCGTCGTACAACCGCACGCGATGCCCGGCGACCAGCGCGACCTGGGCGATGCCCTGGCCCATGGTGCCGGTGCCGACAACGGCCACGGGGCTGCTGAGGTCGAGTCCTGTCATGTGCGCGATCCTCCCGCACGGGGTTTTCCACAGATGCGGCGGACCCCCTTGTCCCGACCGATCGTTCGGTTACTCTAACTCTGTCTGGCTGTTCCTGCCCATGTTTCTGCCCAGGTCATGAGCTCGACGAAGAGTTCGAAAGACGAGGAGTTGGTCCCGCATGGCCGCCGAACTGACCGTCCACCAGCTGATCGCCACGCACCGGCCCACCCTCGACCAGGCGCTCGAAGCGATCCGCACCCGCGCGTACTGGTCCCCGCACCCGGAGCATCCCAAGGCCTACGGCGAGCACGGCAGCCTCGACATGGCGGCGGGCAAGGCCGCCTTCGACGCCCTCCTGGGCACCCGACTCGACCTCGGCCAGCCCGGCACGGACGGCTTCGTGGGCGGCGAGGTCTCGCCGTACGGCATCGAGCTGGGCGTCGAGTACCCGCACGCGGACGTGGACGCGCTGCTGCCCGCGATGAAGGCCGGCCAGAAGGCGTGGCGGGACGCGGGCGCGGAGATCCGCGCGGTGGTGTGCCTGGAGATCCTCAAGCGGATCAGCGACCGGACCCACGAGTTCGCGCACGCGGTCATGCACACCAGCGGCCAGGCGTTCATGATGGCGTTCCAGGCCGGCGGCCCGCACGCGCAGGACCGCGGCCTGGAGGCGGTTGCGTACGCGTACGTGGAGCAGGTCCGCACACCCGACACCGCGGAGTGGACCAAGCCGCAGGGCAAGCGCGACCCGCTCGCGCTCACCAAGCAGTTCACCCCGGTCCCGCGCGGGATCGCCCTGGTCATCGGCTGCAACACCTTCCCGACGTGGAACGGCTATCCGGGCCTGTTCGCCTCCCTGGCCACCGGCAACGCGGTCCTGGTGAAGCCCCACCCGCGCGCGGTGCTGCCGCTCGCGCTCACGGTCCAGGTCGCGCGGGACGTCCTGAGCGAGGCCGGCTTCGACCCGAACCTGGTGGCGCTCACCGCCGAGCGCCCCGGCGAGGGCATCGCGAAGACCCTGGCCACGCGCCCGGAGATCCGGATCATCGACTACACCGGCTCGACGGAGTTCGGTGACTGGCTGGAGGCCAACGCCCGTCAGGCGCAGGTCTACACGGAGAAGGCCGGCGTCAACTCGGTGCTCGTGGAGTCGGCCGGCGACTACAAGGGGATGCTCGCCAACCTGGCCTTCTCGTTGTCGCTGTACAGCGGCCAGATGTGCACGACCCCGCAGAACCTGCTGATCCCCCGGGACGGCATCCGCACCGACGAGGGCCCCAAGACCTTCGACGAGGTGGTCGCCGACCTGGCCCGCTCCGTCGACGGCCTCCTCGGCGACGACGCGCGCGCGAACGCCCTGCTGGGCGCGATCGTCAACCCGGACGTGACGGCGCGCCTGGAGACCGCGGCGGGGCTTGGAGAAGTCGCCCTGGCGTCGCGGGAGATCGCCAACCCGGAGTTCCCGGGCGCGGTCGTGCGCACCCCGGTCGTCGTCAAGCTGGACGGAGCCAAGCCGGACGACGAGGCCGCCTACATGAGCGAGTGCTTCGGGCCGGTGTCCTTCGCCGTGGCGGTGGACTCGGCTTCCGACGCGGTCGAGTTGCTGCGCCGGACGATTCGCGAGAAGGGCGCCATGACGGTCGGCGCGTACACCACCGACGAGGAGGTCGAACAGGCCGTCCAGGAGGTCTGCCTGGAGGAGGCGGCCCAGTTGTCGCTGAACCTCGTGGGCGGGGTCTACGTCAACCAGACGGCCGCGTTCTCCGACTTCCACGGATCGGGGGGCAACCCCGCGGCGAACGCCGCGCTGTGCGACGGGGCGTTCGTCGCGAACCGCTTCCGGGTGGTCGAGGTGCGCCGGGAGGCCTAGGACCCGCCGAGGCTCCAGTGGTAGAGCGTCATCGCCACGCTCGTCGCCAGGTTGTAGCTGGAGACCTGGGGGCGCATAGGCAGCGCCACCAGGCGACCGGCACGCGCGCGCAGTTCGGGCGACAGCCCGCTGCGCTCCGAGCCGAACGCGAGGACGGCGTCGTCCGGGAGCTTCACGCCCCGGATGTCGTCGCCCTCCGGGTCCAGGGCGAACACCGGGCCGGCCGGCAGCTCGGCGACGGTCAGGCGCTCCACGGCGGTCGCGAAGTGCAGGCCCGCGCCGGCACGTACGACGGTCGGGTGCCACGGGTCGAGCGTGCCCGTGGTGACCACGCCGGTCGCCCCGAAGCCCGCGGCCAGCCGGATCACGGCCCCGGCGTTGCCGAGGTTGCGTGGATGGTCGAGGACCACGACGGGGGCGGTACGCGGCGTGTGCGCCAGCCTCTCGAGATGGGCGACCCGGGACGGTCGTACGGCCAGAGCCGCCACCGCCGTGGGGTGCGGACGCGGCACGAGGGACGCGTACACCGACTCGGGCACCTGTGTCAGCAGCGCGTCCAGGGTGTCCCGTACGTCCGGCGCCAGCTCCTCGGCCAGGGCGAGCGCGGCGCCCCGGTCGACGGCGACCGCCACCGGGACGTCGGCCCCGAAGCGCACGGCGTGTTTGAGGGCGTGGAAGCCGTCGAGCAGCACGGAGGCGTCGGCGAGCCTGCGCCACAGGCTCACGGGATCGGGACCGGTCATGCGGGGAAGCCTACGTGCGTGTGATCGGGGTTCTCTGGGTCGCCGGGGCCGCCGGTGGGCCCCGGGGTTCGCGCGGACCCCGGCTCCTTCGGTGCGCCCGGCTGCTGGGGACCCGGTTGCCCCTGAAGACCCACTTGCCCCTTCGGACCGGGCTGCCCGGGCAGCCCCGGGCCCGGGCCGCCCCCACCCGCGAAACGCGCCCACAGACGGCCACGCGCGTGTGCGGCCCCGTCGCCGAGTCGGCGCAGGAAGGACGTCGGCAGGAAGACCGAGTCGGCGGCGATCATCGCCAGCGAGAAGAACGGCAGGCCGAGGACGACCGCGATCACGGCGTGCTCGGTGATCATCGCGGCCAGCAGGATGTTCTTCACCCGCCGGTTGAACAGCGTGAAGGGGAACGCGACCTGCACGGCGACCGTGCCGTAGGTCACCAGCATCACCATGACGCCGTGCGCCGACAGCAGGTCGGCGAGGGCGGGCCACGGCGAGAAGGAGTCCAGATGGAGGGGGTAGTAGACGGCGGTGCCGTCCTGCCAACGGGAGCCCTGGATCTTGTACCAGCCCGCCGTCGCGTAGATCAGACAGGCCTCGGCCATGATCACGAGCAGGGCGCCGTTGTGGACGATGTTGGCGACGACGTCGAGCATGATCCGCGGCTGGCCGGACCGGGCGAACCGTCCCACCACCCACCACAGGGCCTGTGCCGACCACAGGACCCACAGAAGCGCCGGGACGAACCAGTCGCCGTTCAGCTTGCCCAGGAAGGCCGCCGACACCAGCACGAGCCCGAGGGCACCCCACAGGGCCGGACCGGCCCGGTCCACGACATGCTCCCCACGCGCGCGTGCCTCCCGCGAGCGCCGGGCCCGCCGCTCGTCCAGCGACCAGACCTGGCCGCAGCGTGTGAAGACGAGATAGATGCACATCAGATGCAGGACGTTGTCGCCGCCGTCGCCCATGAAGATGCTGCGGTTCTGCAGCGAGAGCACGCCGACCATGAAGAGCACGGACATCGCGCGGGTGCGCCAGCCGAGCAGCAGCAGAAGGCTCGACAGGACGGCCATCACGTAGACGGTCTCGAACCAGAACCGGCCGTCCGACCACATCAGGGCCGTGAACGCGCCGTTGATCGAGATCAGCTGCTCGGCGAGGTTCCAGTTCCAGGGACCGTCCGGGCCGTACAGCTCCTGGCGGTGCGGGAACTCGCGCAGCAGGAACAGCAGCCAGGTCGCGCTGAAGCCGATGCGGATCATCGCGGTCTGGTAGGGGCCGAGAGCGGTCTCGGTGACGCGCGCGATGCCGGTCGACACCGCCAGGGCGAAGCGGTTCACCGGACGCTCCCCTCGGTGTCGTCCGCCGTCACGGCCCACCAGGGCAGCTCGCGGTAGACCGGCTGCACAGAGACCTTCTCCTCGCTCCACTTCGGCGGAGGCACGTTCGTGGTCCTGGAGCGGACCTGGACGCTCACGAGGACGTCGCCCGGCGCGGTCGCGTCGTCGCGCTCCAGGCGCAGCACGACGATGCGGCGCAGATAGGTCTCGGAGAGGGTGCCGCGCAGGCCGACCGGGCGGTTGTCGGCGTCGTGCGTGGCGACGAAGAGGTCCCAGGAGCGCCGCAGCTCGTTCTGCTGGGTGTGGCTGGGCAGCAGGTTGCCGTCTATGGCCCGGCCGTCCTGGGCGGACAGGTCGTACCACCCGGTCGTACGGCTGCCGCCGTCGGCGCTGCGTATCCGGGCCCGGACCTGCACCGCGATGTTCACCTGGAGCGGGTTCGGCGCGAAGAGCTTCCAGTTCTGCTCGAACTCGGGGTAGACCCAGTCGTCGACCGCCCTGCCGTGCTGCTTGGTCACCGTGTTCTGCGGCGCGACGTGCAAGAACACCATCCCTATGTGCACACAGACGGCGACGGCCACGACGGCGAGCGCCAGGGCGACGCCGATCTGATAGCGCAGGGAGAGAGCGGCCACGCCGGTAGGGAGGTGGGGGTCGCCGTAGGGGGCGGGGGGTGCTGCAGGCCGGCGTATCTCAGCGGGGTCGGCGGGCTGACGATCCGGTGCGGGGAACTCCTCCTGCGGCTGGGAGAGCGCGGCCGGCTCACCTGGCGCCTGCGTCGTCTCCGGCCCGTCCGGCCCCTCCGGCTCAGGGGCATCGCCCGGCTCGCTCGGGGCGCCCGGTTGTCGCCGGGCGTTCGAGCCTCCGTCGTACGCGTCCATTCCGCCCCGTTCCCGATTCCGGTCCGTTCACCGCCGCCTGGCCGCGGGGGACCGCAGCGGCCGGTGGCCGACGCGCGCACCCGCCGCGCCGCGGCTCGCACCGGCACGGTACTCAGGCCCGACCGCCCCGCACAGCCCCTTCCGACCGGCCCCGCCGTGGCCGTTCTCACTCCCGCCCCGGTTTTCCACAGGGAGCCCGTGGGTTTTCCACAGCGGTTGACACCTTACGGCGCCCGGCACACCATGGAATCGCACGAACCGAACGATCGGTCGGGAGCAGGTTCCGGCGGAGCCCAGGTCGAGGGGGCCTCATGGCGACAGCAGCCGCGCACCAGACGGTGAGCACACAGACGTACGGCGCTCAGGGCGCCGCCGGCGACACAGCCGCGTACGAGAGCGCCTTCGACGCAGCCGTGGCCGCCGACGAGCGCATCGAGCCGCGCGACTGGATGCCCGACGCCTACCGCGCGACCCTCGTCCGTCAGATCGCTCAGCACGCCCACTCCGAGATCATCGGCATGCAGCCGGAGGCGAACTGGATCACCCGCGCGCCCTCCCTGCGCCGCAAGGCCATCCTGATGGCCAAGGTCCAGGACGAGGCGGGGCACGGCCTCTACCTCTACAGCGCGGCGGAAACCCTGGGCACCGGCCGCGACGAGCTCTTGGACAAGCTCCACTCCGGCCGCCAGAAGTACTCCTCGATCTTCAACTACCCGACCCTGACGTGGGCGGACGTCGGCGCGATCGGCTGGCTGGTGGACGGCGCCGCGATCACCAACCAGGTCCCGCTGTGCCGCTGCTCCTACGGCCCCTACGCGCGAGCGATGGTCCGCATCTGCAAGGAGGAGTCCTTCCACCAGCGCCAGGGGTACGAACTGCTGCTGGCCCTGAGCAAGGGCACTGCGGAGCAGCACGCGATGGCCCAGGACGCGGTGGACCGCTGGTGGTGGCCGTCCCTGATGATGTTCGGCCCGCCCGACGACGAGTCCGCGCACTCCGCGCAGTCGATGGCCTGGAAGATCAAGCGCCATTCCAACGACGAGCTGCGCCAGCGCTTCGTCGACATCTGCGTCCCCCAGGCCGAGTCCCTGGGGCTCACGCTCCCCGACCCGGACCTGCGGTGGGACGAGGAGCGCGGGCACCACGACTTCGGCCCGATCGACTGGACGGAGTTCCGGGAGGTCCTGAAGGGCAACGGACCGTGCAACGAACAGCGGATCACCCAGCGCTGGCGGGCGCACGAAGAGGGCGCCTGGGTGCGGGAGGCGGCCGCGGCCTACGCGGCGAAGCACACCGAGACAGGAGCGACGCGCGCATGACGAACACCGACTGGCCCCTGTGGGAGGTTTTCGTGCGCTCACGCCGCGGCCTCTCCCACACCCATGCCGGCAGCCTGCACGCCCCGGACGCGGAGCTCGCCCTGCGCAACGCACGCGATCTGTACACCCGCCGCGGCGAGGGCGTCTCGATCTGGGTGGTCCCCTCGTCCGCGGTCACGGCCTCCTCGCCCGACGAGAAGGACCCGTTCTTCGAGCCGTCCGCCGACAAGCCGTACCGCCACCCGACGTTCTACGAGATCCCGGAAGGGGTGAAGCACCTGTGACCGCACCTGAGACGACGGCTGCTCCCACGCCCTCCCCGGCTCCCACCGCGGCCGCCCTGGCCCTCGGCGACGACGCACTGGTGCTCTCGCACCGCCTGGGCGAGTGGGCGGGCCACGCCCCCGTCCTGGAGGAGGAGGTCGCCCTCGCCAACATCGCCCTGGACCTGCTCGGCCAGGCCCGGCTGCTGCTGTCCATGGCCGGTGACGAGGACGACCTGGCGTATCTGCGCGAGGAGCGCGCCTTCCGCAACCTCCAGCTGGTGGAGCAGGAAAACGGCGACTTCGCCCACACCATCGTCCGCCAGCTCTACTTCTCCACCTATCAGCACCTGCTCTACGCCGAACTGGCCGCGGGCGCCGGCCCCTTCGCCCCGCTCGCCGCGAAGGCCGTCAAGGAGGTCGCCTACCACCGCGACCACGCCGAGCAGTGGGCCCTGCGGCTCGGCGACGGCACCGCGGAGAGTCACGAGCGGACCCGGCGGGCGTCCGAGGCGCTGTGGCGGTTCACCGGTGAGATGTTCCAGCCGGTGGAGGGAGTGGACGTCGACTGGAAGGGCATGGAGGCCGCCTGGCTCGCCTCCGTGGGCGAGGTCCTGCGCAGGGCCACCCTGACCGTCCCCGAAGGGCCGCGCACGGGCGCGTGGGCCGCCGGGGCCGGACGACAGGGCCTGCACACCGAGTCCTTCGGCCGGATGCTCGCCGAGATGCAGCACCTGCACCGCAGCCACCCGGGGGCGTCATGGTGACGCTCACCCCGCTGGAGACCGAGCTGTTCGCGCTCGCCGGTTCGGTGCCCGACCCCGAACTGCCCGTGCTCACCCTGCACGAGCTGGGTGTGCTGCGCGCGGTGCACGTCCGGGACGCGGACTCGGTCGAGGTCGAGCTGACCCCGACGTACACCGGCTGCCCGGCGATCGAGGCGATGTCCCTGGACATAGAGCGGGTGCTGCAGGAACACGGCGTGCGGGAGGTCACCGTCCGCACGGTGCTCGCGCCCGCCTGGTCGACCGACGACATCACGGCCGAAGGGCGCCGCAAGCTGCGGGAGTTCGGCATAGCGCCGCCCCGTCTCGCGGCGGCGGCCGGACCGGTCGCGGTGCGGCTCGGGCCGACGCGGACGCTCGACCCGGCGGCCGAGGCCGTCCTGTGCCCGCACTGCGGTTCCGCCGACACCGAACTGCTCAGCCGGTTCTCCTCCACCGCGTGCAAGGCGCTGCGGCGGTGCCTCGACTGCCGTGAACCGTTCGACCACTTCAAGGAGTTGTGATGGCCCGCTTCCACCCGCTCCCGGTGGCCGCGGTCGACCGGCTCACCGACGACTCCGTGGCCCTGACGCTCACCGTGCCGCCCGAGCTGCGCGAGGAGTACCGGCACGCCGCCGGCCAGCATCTCGCCCTGCGCCGCATGGCCGACGGCCAGGAGATACGGCGCACCTACTCGATCTGCTCCCCGGCACCCGACGCGGAGGGACCTCGCGCACTGCGGGTCGGCGTGCGGCTGGTGGAGGGCGGGGCCTTCTCCACGTACGCGCTCAAGGAGATCAACGTCGGTGACGAGCTGGAGGTGATGACCCCGGCGGGCCGTTTCACCCTCGCCCCGGCGCCCGGTCTGTACGCGGCGATCGTCGGCGGCAGTGGCATCACCCCGGTGCTGTCGATCGCGGCGACGCTGCTGGCGCGCGAGCCCGGGGCCCGGTTCTGCCTGATCCGCAGCGACCGCACCTCGGCGTCCACGATGTTCCTGGAGGAGGTCGCCGACCTGAAGGACCGCCACCCCGAGCGCTTCCAGCTGGTCACGGTGCTCTCCCGGGAGGAGCAGCAGGCAGGGCTGCCGTCCGGGCGGCTCGACCGGGAGCGGCTGACCGGGCTGCTGCCGGCGCTGCTGCCGGTGGACCGGGTGGCGGGGTGGTTCCTGTGCGGACCGTTCGGACTGGTGCAGGGCGCGGAGAAGGCGCTGCGGGAGCTCGGGGTTGCCCGTACCCGTATCCATGAGGAGATCTTCCATGTGGATGCCGGGGCTGCCCCTGCGCAGACGGCCCCCGCGCCCGCGCACAGCACGGTGACCGCCCGGCTCGACGGACGTGGCGGCAGCTGGCCCGTCCAGGACGGTGAGTCGCTTCTGGAGACGGTGCTGCGCAACCGGTCCGACGCGCCCTACGCCTGCAAGGGCGGGGTGTGCGGGACCTGCCGGGCCTTCCTGGTCTCCGGCGAGGTGCGCATGGACCGCAACTTCGCGCTGGAGCCGGAGGAGACACAGGCGGGCTATGTACTGGCGTGCCAGTCGCATCCGGTGACGGAGAAGGTGGAGCTGGACTTCGACAGGTAGGTCGAGGGGAGCCCGTTCCCTTCTTCTAGAACCTGTTCTATCTTGACGGACCGTCAGATCAGCTGACCCGATCTGCCGACCCGTCGGAAGGACAGGGACCGTGGACTTCACCTTCAGCGAGGAGCAGCAGGCGGCGGCCGAGGCGGCGCGGGGGGTGTTCGCCGATGTCGCGCCGGACGCGGTGCCGTCTCCGGCGCTGACCACGGGTGCCGTGGCCGACGAGTTCGACCGCGCGCTGTGGGCCAGGCTCGCCGACGCGGACCTGCTGAGCCTGCTGTCGGCCGAGGAGTACGGCGGGGCGGGCCTGGACGCGGTCGCGCTGTGCCTGGTGCTGCGCGAGTCGGCGAAGGTGCTTGCGCGGGTGCCGCTGTTGGAGAGCAGTGCGGCCATGGCGGCCGTACAGGCGTACGGCGGCCATGAGTTGAGGGCGGAGCTGCTGGAGCGGGCCGGGCGCGGGGAGGTCGTGCTGACCGTCGCCTCGAGCGGCCGCACCGGCCACGACCCGGCCGAACTCGCCGTCACCGCACGGCAGGAGGAGGGGGAGGGAGCCGACTGGATCCTGGACGGCGTGCAGACGGCGGTGCCGTGGGCGTACGACGCGGACTACGTCGTCGTCCCCGCGCACACGGCCGCGGACCGGACGGTCCTCGCGCTGCTGCCCCGGGGCCATGACGGCGTGGCGCTCGGCGAGCAGTTCTCCACCAGCGGGGAGCGGCTGGGCGAGCTGCGGCTGGAGTCGGCGCGGATCGCCGCGCGGGACGTGATCGACGTCGAGGGCGCGTGGGAGTGGCTGCGGGATCTGCTGACCACGGGGACGTGTGCGCTGGCGCTCGGTCTGGGCGAGCGGGTGCTGCGGATGAGCAGTGAATACACCAGCAAGCGGGAGCAGTTCGGGTTCCCGGTCGCCACCTTCCAGGCGGTCGCCGTGCAGGCCGCCGACCGTTACATCGACCTGCGCGCGATGGAGGTCACGCTGTGGCAGGCCGCTTGGCGGATCGCTTCGGGAGCGCGGTGCACGCTGCCGGTCGCGGGGGACGTCGCCGTGGCGAAGATCTGGGCATCCGAGGGGGTACGCCGGGTGGTACAGACGGCACAGCATCTGCACGGCGGGTTCGGCGCCGACGTCGACTACCCGCTGCACCGGTACCACGCCTGGGCCAAGCACCTGGAGCTGTCGCTGGGCCCGGCGGCGGCGCACGAGGAGGCGCTGGGCGACCTGCTGGCGGCCCATTCTCTGGGATAGGCGAAACCGCGAGGCCCTTGATCGGCGACTGAGAGGATGACGGAACCGCACCGACGGAAGGAGGCCGAGCATGATGGTGCTCGTCCTGTCCTGCATCCTCGCACTCACCATCGGGGGGTGCGTCTGCGTCTGGTGGGCGGCCCGGGGCGGACCGCGCTGGACGCGCGCGGTGTCCGCCGCGACCCTCGCGGCGGGCGAGCTGGCCCGCCGCGCGAGCCGTTACGACCGCAACCCGAGCGGCCAAGACGACTGAGGCCCCCGCCGCCCGGGACCGCCGGAGGCTAGAGCACGAAGCCCGGTCGGCCGTCGTCGGTCACCACGGGGCGGCCCGTCTCGGCCCACAGCTGCATGCCGCCGTCGACGTTCGCTGCGTCGATGCCCTGCTGGGCCAGATACATCGTGACCTGGGCCGAGCGGCCGCCGGACCGGCAGATCACGTGGACACGGCCGTCCTGCGGGGCGGCCTCGGTCAGCTCGCCGTAGCGGGCCACGAACTCACTGATGGGGATGTGCAGAGCCCCTTCGGCGTGACCCGCCTGCCATTCGTCGTCCTCGCGGACGTCCAGCAGGAAATCGCCGTCCTTGAGGTCCGTCACCTGGACCGTGGGCACACCAGCACCGAAATTCATGGGGCCGACGCTACCCGACGCCCTCAGGACGCGGCCGGTCACTCCTGTGCGAGCAGCTCCGCGAGCTCCGCCTCGCGTGTGGAGACGTCGGCCAGGAGCTTCTCGGCGATCTCCTCCAGGAGGCGGTCCGGGTCGTCCGGTGCCATCCGGAGCATCGAACCGATCGCGCTCTCCTCCAGCTCACGCGCGACCACGGAGAGCAGTTCCTTGCGCTGGGCGAGCCATTCGAGGCGGGCGTAGAGCTCCTCGCTGGGGGTGGGTCCCTGCTCCGGGGGCTTCGGCCCGGCGGCCCACTCCTCGGACAGTTCCCGCAGGAGTGGCTCGTCCCCACGGGAGTAGGCCGCGTTGACCCGGGTGATGAACTCCTCACGCCGCGCCCGTTCGGTTTCGTCCTGGGCGAGGTCCGGGTGGGCCTTACGGGCGAGCTCGCGGTAGAGCTTGCGGGCCTCGTCGCTGGGGCGCACCCGCTGCGGGGGCCGCACCGGCTGGTCCGTGAGCATCGCCTCGGCCTCGGGGAACAGGCCCTCCCCGTCCATCCAGCCGTGGAACAGCTCTTCGACGCCGGGCATCGGCATCACCCGGGCACGGGCCTCGTCCGCCTTGCGCAGGTCCTCGGGATCACCGGTGCGGGCGGCCCGGACCTCCGCGATCTGTGCTTCCAGCTCGTCGAGGCGGGTGTACATGGGGCCGAGCTTCTGGTGGTGCAGGCGGGAGAAGTTCTCCACCTCGATGCGGAAGGTGTCCACCGCGATCTCGTACTCGATGAGCGCCTGCTCGGCGGCCCGTACGGCACGCTCCAGCCGCGCGGTGCCTGCGGCGGCTGCGCCGTGAGGGTCGGCTTCCGGGGACGTCATCCGAACAGCCTAGCTGCGCCGACGGCGCCGGGCGCCATCGGAGGTACCCGAGCGGGTTGTCGGGCGGGTGCGGGCGAGTGGGGAGTGTGTGGGGGCTTCTCGCGCCGTTCCCCGCGCCCCCGAGTGGGGGACAGCCACGCCCGCCGGTGCGCCCGCCTCCTCACACCCCCGTCTCCGCCGCCACCTTCCCCGACCGGATCCCCGCCACCAGGTCCGAGTGGTCCGCCTCCGTGCGGTCGGCGTAGGTGACGGCGAAGGTGGCGATCGCCTCGTCGAGTTCGTCGTTCTTGCCGCAGTAGCCGGAGATGAGGCGCGGGTCGGCACTGTGGGAGTGGGCGCGGGCCAAGAGGGCGCCGGTCATGCGGCCGTAGTCGTCCACCTGGTCGGCGGAGAGGGCGGCCGGGTCCACGCTGCCCTTGCGGTTGCGGAACTGGCGGACCTGGAAGGGGCGGTCCTCGACGGTCGTCCAGCCCAGCAGGTTGTCGCTGACGACCTGCATCCGCTTCTGGCCCAGGACCACCCGGCGGCCCTCGTGGTCGACCGACGGGGCCTCGAAGCCCGCGGTGACCAGGTGGGGCACGAGCGCCGAGGGCCTGGCCTCCTTGACCTGGAGGACCAGCGGTTCACCGCGGTGGTCCAGCAGCAGGACGACGTAGGAACGCGTGCCCACGCTGCCCGTGCCGACCACCCGGAACGCCACGTCGTGCACCGCGTGGCGGGCCAGCAGGGGGAGGCGGTCCTCGGAGAGGGTCGTCAGGTAGTGCTCCAGGGACGCGGCCACCGCCGCGGCCTCCGCGTCGGGTACCCGACGCAGCACCGGCAGGGCCTCCACGAACCGCCGGCCGCCGTCCTCGGTCGGCTCCGTCGACTTCGCCGCGAAGCGCCCGCTGGTGTTGGCCCGCGCCTTCTCCGAGACCCGCTCCAGCGTGCCCACGAGGTCATGGGCGTCGGTGTGGGAGACGAGCTCCTCGTCCGCGATCGCGTTCCACGCGTCCAGCACCGGCAGCTTGGCGAGCAGCCGCATGGTGCGCCGGTAGGCACCCACCGCGCCGTGCGCCGCCGCGCGGCAGGTGTCCTCGTCGGCGCCGGTCTCCCGGCCCGCGAGGACCAGGGAGGCGGCGAGCCGCTTGAGGTCCCACTCCCAGGGCCCGAACACCGTCTCGTCGAAGTCGTTCAGGTCGATGACCAGGTCGCCGCGGGCGTCGCCGTACAGGCCGAAGTTCGCCGCGTGGGCGTCGCCGCAGATCTGGGCGCGGATCCTGGTCATCGGGGTGCGGGCGAGGTCGTGCGCCATGAGGCCCGCGGAGCCGCGCAGGAAGGCGAACGGTGTGGCCGCCATCCGCCCCACCCGCAGCGGGGTCAGCTCGGGGATGCGGCCCCGGCTCGACTCGTCGACCGCCTCCACCGCGCCGGGACGGGAGATGTCGAGGTCCAGCGCGGCATGGGCGGCACGCGGGACGCTCTCCCGCAGTGCCTTGCCCTCCTTCTTGGGCGAGCCCTCCACGGGCCACTGCGCGAGGCCACGCACCAGGGGCCGCCGGGCCCCGGCCGCAGCGCCGGCCGTCTCACCGGTCCGCGCCCCGGCCGTCGTCTCCACACCGGCCTCGGTCACCGCGACCGCCTCCCCCATGACTCGCAGGAACATCAACTCGTGCCGACCGTACAACCACCAGCCGAAACGCGTCAGACCCTGTGGACAACTCCGCCGCTGTGGAAGAACTCCGTGGAAGCCCCATGCCGCACGCATGCCGCAGCTGTGGAAGGAGGTCCCACCCACCGGCGTCGACCAGGCGCAAGACCAGAGCGCTGCGCGCGGGCGTCACGCCCGCAAATAGGCGAGCACCGCCAGCACCCGTCGATGCGTCTCGTCCGTCGGCGGCAGATCCAGCTTCGTCAGGATTCCCCCGATGTGCTTGCCCACCGCCGCTTCCGACACCACCAGCTCCCGCGCGATGGCCCCGTTGGACTTGCCCTCCGCTATCAGCGCCAGGACCTCCCGCTCGCGCGGGGTGAGCCGCTCCAGCGGATCACGGCGCCGGCGCAGCAACTGCCGTACGACCTCGGGGTCCACGACCGTGCCACCGTCCGCGACCTCGGACAGCGCGTCGACGAACTCCTCGACCTGGCCGACACGGTCCTTGAGCAGATAGCCGACGCCCGTGCCGTCGCCGGAGTCGAGGAGTTCGGAGGCGTACGTCCGCTGCACGTACTGGCTGAGCACCAGCACCGGCAGGGCGGGGCGGCTCTCCCGGAGGCGGACCGCCGCGTGCAGGCCCTCGTCCTGGAAGCCGGGCGGCATGCGGACGTCGGTGACCACGATGTCCGGGCCGTGCTCCTCGACCGCCGCGATCAGCGCCTGCGCGTCGCCGACGGCCGCGACGACTTCGTGACCGCAGCGGCCCAGCAGGCCTATGAGTCCCTCGCGCAGCAGCACACTGTCCTCGGCCAGGACTACGCGAAGCGATCGGCCGCCTCGCTCAACTCGCTCACCTCGCAAGGGAACTCCACACGCAGCAGGGTCGGTCCGCCCGGCGGGCTGGACAGGGAGAGTCTGCCATCCAGCACCGACACCCGGTCCGCGAGTCCGGTCAGTCCACTGCCCGCCGAGGCGTCGGCGCCGCCGCGGCCGTCGTCACGCACCTCGAGGACCAGCCGCCCGCCCGTGTACCCGCCACTCACCTGGGCGCGGCCGGCCCTGCTGTGCCTGGCGATGTTGGCGAGGGCCTCGCAGACCACGAAGTACGCGGCCGCCTCCACCGCCTGCTCGAACCGTCCCGGCAGCGGGAGGTCCACGTCGACGGGGACCACGGACCGGTCGGCGGCGTCGGCCACGGCGGCCCCGAGGCCGTAGTCCGCCAGGACCTTCGGGTGGATGCCGTGGATGAGTTCACGCAGTTCGGCGAGGGCCCTGCCCGCCTCGTCGTGGGCCTTGGCGAGCTGGTCTGAGAGCGGTCCGGGCGGGGCGTCGAGGCGGGCCAGGCCCAGGGTCATCGTCAGCGCGACCAGGCGCTGTTGGGCACCGTCGTGCAGATCGCGTTCAATGCGTCGGCGCTCCGCCTCGAAGGCGTCCACCAGCCGTACCCGCGACCGGTTCAGTTCGACGACCCTGGCGCCCAGGTCGCCGTCCCGATCGGCGATCAGCAGCCGGGTCAGCTCGGCGCGGGCGCCGGCCGCGACGCCCAGGACGTAGGCGCCGAGAGCCAGCAGCAGGACACCGAGCACGGCGACCCCGAACGCCGTCGGCCAGGTGGTGACCGTCCACTGCTTGAGCACCTTCGTCTCGCTGCCCTCGCCGATGGTGGCCATGAGTACCGGGGTGGCGGCCATGGAGACAGGGAAGAGCAGCGCGACCGTGAACACCAGTGCGTCCAGCGGCCACAGCAGGACCGCGAACAGCACGGTGTACGCGAGTTCGCGCCAGGTGACCTGTTCCTTCAACCGTGTCGTCAGCCAGGACATCAGTCCCTCGGCGGCCGGTGCCTGGTGCGGGTCCGGTGCCGGGTCCAGGTCGACCAGGCCGAGCCTGCGCCGCTCCACCCAGGCCACCGGAAGACCGGCGAGGGCCAGCACGACCAGCAGCGGCAGCCCGACGAGCACGATGGCGAGCGCCCCGCCGACGGCCGCCAGCATCACCAGCCCCACCAGGGCGAGGACTCCGGTGACCGCGCCGGTCAGCAGGTAACCGACCGAGCGCCAGGGCCACGCCGACAGCAGGAAGCCCGGCCGGGACAAGGCCTGCCACACGTTCCGAGGGTGCATGGGAATCACCGTAGAAGGGCGGCCGGGCGCCCGGCCATGGGTCCAGGGGGCGGGCCGGGGGTAGGGCCAGCCATACGCCCGGCCATGGGTCCAGGGGGCGGGCCGGGGGTAGGGCCAGCCATACCCCCGGCAGCGGGAGCGACGGGATCCGGCCAGGTCAGCGCCGGGGCGCGAGTCTGCCGTACGGCCGGCCGGGCAGTCGTACGGCGGCCCCGGCCGCCCCGCGACGGGTCACGGCCGTCCGCTCGCAGGCTCTTGCCCCGGCAGGCTGCTGCCAGATTGAAGGCGTCATTCCGCCAACGTGCGGTGCGGACAATGGCCAAGGGACGACGCTTCGGCGTTCCGCGCCGGCCGGGTCGTTCCGTGGGCCAGGGTGGCGCCGGCCGGCCGTACCGCGGGTTTCCGGACGCGGCGCCTGCTGATCACCGGGATGGCCGGGGTCGGCAAGACCGCCCTCGCCCTTCAGGTGGCGCACGCCGTAGCCGGGGAGTTTCCCGACGGGCTGCTGCACGCCCGGCTGCGGAACGAGGACGGCACGGTCAAGGACTCGGCCGAGGTGCTCGTACGGCTGCTGCGGGCGCTCGGTGGGCGGAGCGAGGACATGGCGGCGCCGGACGCCCCGGACCGGCTGGACGACCTGATCCACCGCTATCGCACCCGTGCGGCGGGGCGCCGGCCGCTGATCCTGCTGGACGACGCGGCGGGCGAGCTCCAGCTGGACGCGCTGCTGCCGCCCACGACGGACGCGGCGGTGCTGGTGACCAGCCGCAACCGGCTCACCGCCCTGCCCGGTTCACGCACCGTCGTCCTGGAGCCGATGGGTGCCTCGGAGTCCCTCGCGCTGCTCGCGACGATCGCCGGGAAGAGCCTGATCGTGGTCGAGCCGGAGGCGGCCGACGTGATCGTGCGGGCCTGTGCCGGGCTGCCGCTCGCGCTGCGGGCCGCCGCGATCCGGCTCGCCGCCCGTCCGCACCGGCCTGCGGCGCGGCTGGTCCGGCGGCACCGACCCCGCGCTGCGGCCCGGCTCGGCGAGCTGCGCACCGGCGACCTGGACGTGGGCCGCGTCCTCGGCTCGGCCCTGCGGGCGCGGCCGCACGGCGAACGGCACCTCGCGGGTGTGCCGGCGTCGGCCGCCGGCGGCACGTTCACCGCGGCCGAGGCCGCAGGGGAGGCGGGGCTGTCCGAGGACACGGCCGAGGAACTGCTGGAACGGCTGGTCGAGGGCGCGCTGCGCGAGATGGCGGGCATCCGACGCGGAGGGCGGCCCGCGCTACCGCTTCCACGAACTGGTGCGCCTGGCGACGCTGACCGAGACGGCCGGCAGGACCGCCGACAGGCGGCTCACGGCGGCGGGTTGAGCGCCGGCGGGGGTATGCCCAGCCCTACCCCAAGTCTCGTCCCTGCCGCACTGCGCCGGAGTGTCCTCACGCGGTTTCGTGGAGTCACCGACAGGACGAGAAAGGCGGCACCCGGATGACGGCTTGGCCGGCGGAGCAGTTGGCGGCGCACGACGGCGTCGGCATTCTCGCCGTGGTGCTGCTGCCTGCGGTGGAGGCGGCCCTGGTCGGTGCCGTCCTCGGCAACCTGGCCGGATACGCGGTCGGGCGGCGCTGGAAGCGCCGGGTGCCGGCACCGCTCCAGGCAGGGGCGGGCCGGCGCCGGTACACCGAGCGGGCCCTCGGGCATACCCAACGCCGGGGCGTCGCCGCGGTGTTCGTCGGCACCTTCACCGCCGTCCTGCGCACCCTGCTGCCGACCCTGTGCGGGGCGACCCGGATGCCCTTGCGGCGCCATCTGCTGTGGTCCGTGGTCAGCAGCACGGTGTGGGCCCCGGCGTTCGTGCTGATCGGCCATGGCATCGGGCCCGCAGGACCGGGGTGACACCGCCCTGGCGGCGGCCCACGCAGCCTCCTGCCACGGCAGTCACCTGCCACGCGCTACGTCGGACCCGGCACCCCGGCCCCGCCCACCATGGCCGTGCCGGTGCCGGCTCTCCAAGCCCCGAACCCTCCGTCCCGCCCAGGTGTGCGGGAGGACCGACACGGAACGAGTTGGGACAGATGAACAACGACGCCATCCACATGCGCTCCGTCAGCAGGAGTTACAGGTCGGGCGACAGCGCCGTGACGGCCCTCGACCAGGTCTCCCTCGCCTTCCCGCGCGGCACCTTCACCGCCGTCATGGGCCCCTCCGGCTCCGGCAAGTCGACCCTGCTCCAGTGCGCCGCGGGGCTGGACCGTCCCACCTCGGGTTCGGTCTCGGTGGGCGGCACCGAGCTGACCAAGCTCAGTGAGACCAAGCTGACGCTGCTGCGACGCGAGCGCATCGGGTTCGTCTTCCAGGCGTTCAACCTGCTGCCGGCGCTGACCACCGAGCAGAACGTCGCCCTGCCGCTGCGGCTGGCCGGCCGGCGAGTGCCGAAATCCCGCGTCCGGGAGGTGCTCCAGCAGGTCGGGCTCGGCGACCGCGCCCGGCACCGGCCCACCGAGATGTCAGGCGGCCAGCAGCAGCGCGTCGCGCTGGCCCGCGCGCTGATCACCCGCCCCGAGGTCCTCTTCGGCGACGAGCCGACCGGCGCCCTGGACTCGCAGACCAGCCGTGAGGTGCTGGCACTGCTGCGCTCCATGGTCGACCGCGAGGGACAGACGATCATCATGGTCACCCACGACCCGGTGGCCGCCTCCTACGCCGACCGCGTGGTCTTCCTCGTCGACGGCCGCGTCAACGGTGAGCTGATCGGCGCGAACGCGGACGACATCGCGGCCCGTATGACCAAGCTGGAGGCCGTTTCGTGCTGAGCGTCGCCCTGCGCACCCTGCGCACCCGCTGGGTCACCTTCGTCGGCAGCTTCGTGGCGCTCTCGCTGGGTGTCGCCCTGCTCGCCGTGATGGGCCTGGCGCTCGCCTCCTCCCTGGACGCGCCCGAGCGACAGCCGGAGCGGTTCGCCGCGGCACCGGTCGTCGTCCAGGGGCAGAACACCCTGTCCGTGCCGACCCCGATCGGCGACCGCACCCAGAAGCTCGCCCACCCGCGCCCGGTGCCCGAGGAGACCGTGGCGAAGCTGCGGCGGCTCGGCACGGTCGTCGCGGACCGGTCCTTCGCCGTGCGGGCCGCGAAGGGCCCCGGCGACCTGGTCGGCCACCCGTGGTCCACGGCCGCCTTCGCGCCGTACGAGATCGGCGCGGGCCGTGCTCCCCGCGCGGCCGACGAGGTCGTCGTCAGCGGCGACTGGGCGCGGCCCGGTGAGCACGTCACGACCGACCGCGGCACCGTGGCGGTCGTCGGCACCGTCGCCTCCCGCGGATTCGAGGACGCCGTCTTGTACACCGACGCCCGTGCCGCCGAACTGTCGCCTGAGAGCACTCAGTTGGTGGTCGGGGCGGACGCGGCGGCGGTGCGCGAGGCCGTCGGAGACCAGGATCTCCAGGTCCTCACCGGCACCGACCGCCGTCTCGCCGACGCCGATCCGGACCGCGACAGCGAGGCGCTCACCGCGATGAACGCCATGTTCGGCACCGCCGGCGGGGTCACCGCGTTCGTGTCGGTGTTCGTGGTGGCGTCCACGTTCGCCTTCGCGGTCGCCCAGCGGCGCCGGGAGTTCGGCCTGCTGCGCACCGCGGGGGCCACGCCCGGCCAGATCCGGCGGATGGTGTTCGCGGAGGCCTTGGTGGTCGGCGTGCTCGCGTCGGCGGCCGGCTGTGTGCTGGGCGCGTACGGTGCCCCGAAGCTCGCCGCGTGGGTGGTCGACGGCGGTCTCGCGCCCAGCTGGTTCACCATCGGCGACTTCACCTGGCCGTACCACATGGCCTTCTGGACCGGTCTGCTCGTCGCGCTGCTCGGGGTGATCGCAGCGTCCTGGCGGGCCGGCCGCACCGGGCCCACCCAGGCGCTGCGCGAGGCGTCCGTGGACACCAAGGCGATGACCTGGGGCCGCTGGCTGTTCGGGGCGGGACTGCTGCTGGCCGCGGCGGTGACGCTGGGGCTCGCCCTGGTCACCGACCCGGGCGAGCTGCTGCACCGCAAGACCTATGTGAGCCGTCCGATGCTGCTGATCACCGCGATCGCGCTGCTCGCGCCGATCCTGGTGCGTCCGCTCACCCGGGTGATCGCCTGGCTGCCGGCCCAACTGCCCGGTGCGGGCGGGATGCTGGTGCGGGAGAACGCGGCCGCCGGCATCCGCCGGACGGCGGCGATCGCGGCGCCCGTCCTGGTCACCGTCGCCCTCGCGGGTTCCCTGCTGGGCGCCACGGCCACCCTGAACGAGGCGAAGGCCACCGAGACCCGCGAGCAGACGGCCGCCTCGTTCGTCGCCACCCCGGCCGGGGACGCCGGGTTCGACGCGGCGACCGTGAAGAAGCTCAAAGCGGTCAAGGGTGCCGTGGTCTCGACGACCTCGTCGAGTGCCGTGTACGTCCTGGAGGAGGGTGTCGCGCTCATCAAGTCCGAGGCCCGCGCGGCCGAGGCGGGCCCCCTCGCGAAGACCGTGCATCTGCCGCTGACCGCCGGGAAGGTGAGCGATCTCGACGACGACTCGATCATCGTCAACGAGGAGTGGGAGAAGCACACCGTCGGGCAGAGCGTGGACGTGTGGCTCGGGGACGGCACGAAGAAGTCGCTGCGGATCGCCGCGGTGATGACGACCGGCACCGGCAACAACGGCGCCTACGTGACCCCCGCCAACGCCCCCGGCGCGAGCGTCGACCGGGTGGACGTGGCCCTCGCCGACGGTGCCGACCCGGCCGCGGTGACCGCCGCGCTCACCAAGGCGGGCGGACATGTCCTGACCAAGGACCAGTGGGTGCGGGCCAGTTACCCCGAGACCAACCGGACCACCCGGTACGGCTTCATGCTGGTCCTCGGTATCGCCCTCCTCTACACCGGGATCTCGCTGGCCAACACGATGGTCATGGCGACCTCCGACCGGGTGCGCGACCTGGCCGTCCTGCGGCTGGCCGGGGCCACTCAGTGGCAGGTGCTGCGGCTGGTCGCCGGTGAGGCACTGATGGTCGTCGCGGTCGGCGGAGTGCTCGGAATCCTGGTCGCCGGGCTCAACCTGGCGGGCATGTGGAGCGCGCTCGGTCTGCTGTCGGTGTGGAGCCCGGTGGAGATGCCGTGGGCGGAACTCGGGGCGACCGTGGGTGCCTGTGCCGTGCTCACGGTGGTGTTCTCCGTCGCCCCCGCCTGGCTGGCCATGCGGCGCCGGGCGGTGGAACTGGCCGGTATGCGGGAGTGACCCCCTCACCGGCGCCGATCGGTACCTCCCCCGTCCCGGCCGTCGTACAGCTACTACGGCACATGTTTCACGTGAAACAACGGGCACCGCGATCTTGCGTGGACCGGTGAACGGCTCACGGCCGTGGGCGGTCTTGTCGGGGATACGGCCGCCGGCGCCGTAGTGGGTGTTGGCGGGAAGGTCCTCGTCGTCGAGGCGAGACCGGCGTTGGTGGCGAGTAGCAGCCCCCGCCGGTCGGCGGGCACCGCATCGGCCCAGGCCCCGCCGGCGACCGCGGCCGCGCTTGGGCGAGCACGGACTGGGCGGCGGGAAGGTACTCGTACCCCGCGCCCGTGGGCCGCCGCGACCCCGGGCTCATCGCCCCAGGCAGGAACGACTCCCACCACGGTGACAGCGATCTCACCTATCGGAACCCCCCACGGACGGCAAACCGTCGGCCGCCGCCAACACCACCGACGCGTTGTTCCCGCCGAACCCGTACGCGTTCACCAGCACCCGCCGCGCCCCACACCGCAACGCGGGCGTGACCCCGTGCCGCCCCGTCCGCACCGAGACCCCGAGCTTGCGCGCCACGACCTCGTCCGTGAGCCCTTCCCGAGCAGCCGCAGCACCGCCTGCTCCTGCGAGGTCAGCTCCCTGTCCCCGCGTTCCCGGTGCTGCGGCCGCCCCCGGGTGAAGGGCAGCGCGTTCTCCCACACCCGCTCGAACAGCTCGCCCAGCGCGACCAGCACCAGCGCCCCCAGCCACCCCGCGTCCCGCGAGGTCCTCGCAGAGCGTCCGGCTCGTCTGCGGGCTCTCCGCGGTCTGGGGTCCTCCAGCCGCGAACGTCGACAGCTCGGCCTCGCATTTCTGCGTGATCCTGGTGCGCGGCGTTGTGGTCGTCGATGAATCGCGCGAATTCCGTCCGCGCCTCGGCCAATTCCTTCTGCCTTTCCAGGAGTTCGCTTTCCCGACGCGCCACCAGGGCCTGGAGCGCCACCTCCGGACTCACCGCACGCAGGTTTTCCGGCGCGCCCCAGGAAGTCCTCCACGGACCCCCGCTGTCTGAGTAGCGACCGGTAGATCTCGGACACATGGGACGGCAGCCAGAGCGGCTCCGGCAACTGTGCCCTTCCTCCCCCAGTGATCACAGAGTGCCGCCGATCTGCGGGCCGGCTCTTCCCCAGAGGGGGTCCTCGTCCGGGCTGTCCGTCGACACCCCGGCCACCTGGGCGGAACAGGAGGCGGCGGCAGAAACGCTCGCGCCTCGGAAATCAAGAATCAAAATTTCTTTGCGATTCCGTCGACCGGATTTCCCCGACTCGCCGACAACCGAATCTTCACCGAGGAACTCCACACACCCCAGAGAAAAGCAATGCAGGGAGCTGCGCCGGAAAGGTGCTGACAGCGGAATACACCCCGTCGGTTTCCGCCCCCGAAAATCCCGCTCCGCGGCCGGAGCCGACTGACCTGTCGCTACGGCCGCCACCACCCCCGGACCCCGGCCCGGGGTGCAGATTGATGCCAGTGAGAGAGACCTCACAGCGTGAGCCCCGCCACCACCCGGCCCCCCGCACCGGAACAACAAGAAGCCCCTCAGGTCCAGGACCTGAGGGGCTTCCAGTGGTGCGCGAGGGGGGAGTTGAACCCCCACGCCCTTTCGGGCACTGGAACCTGAATCCAGCGCGTCTGCCTATTCCGCCACCCGCGCATTGGGTGTGTCCTCGGGCTCCCCGCCTTGCGGTGCGGCGCCCTCCGACACGCAGAACATTAGCACGCGGGAGGGGGTGGGTTCACATCCCATATCCCGGGGCAGCCGCCCACCAGCGGGTTCGGATGCGGTCCACCGAACCCGGGTGCCGTCGGCCACGTATCAACCTGTGCTTGTTCACGTATCAACCTCGTACCGGTAGCGCCCGTCTGCCCAGGAGCCGGTCGGGCTCCACAGTCAGGTGCGGGACACTGGTCTCCGGCCGCCTCTACGATCCTTGACAGAGGAGTTCGACCGCGGAGTTCGAAGTGGAGCTCCAGAGGGAACTTCGGAGGCGTCGACACCCGTCGACAGTGCCGACAGGGGGAACCAGCCGATTCACCGGCGCGTGGATACGATCAGTAAGCAGTACCAGGTAAGCAGCACACAGCGCAGTACCCAGGACGGCAAGGACGGAGGAGGTGCCTCATGGGAGTCCTGAAGAAGTTCGAGCAGCGTCTCGAAGGTCTGGTCAACGGCACCTTCGCCAAGGTGTTCAAGTCCGAGGTGCAGCCCGTGGAGATCGCGGGCGCGCTCCAGCGGGAGTGCGACAACAACGCCACCATCTGGAACCGCGACCGCACGGTCGTGCCCAATGACTTCATCGTGGAGCTGAGCACGCCGGACTTCGAGCGGCTCAGCCCCTACTCGGGCCAGCTCGGCGACGAGCTCGCCGGCATGGTGCGCGACTACGCCAAGCAGCAGCGCTACACCTTCATGGGCCCGATCAAGGTCAACCTGGAGAAGGCGGACGACCTCGACACCGGTCTGTACCGGGTGCGCAGCCGTACGCTCGCCGGCTCCACCGACCAGCAGGCCCCCGGCACCGCGGCCCCGGCCGCCCGGCCCGCCGCGCCGGGCGCGGGAGCTGGCGGCTACGGCTACCCGCCGGCCGCTCCGGCAGGCGCTCCGCCCATGCCGTCCGCCCCGCCTCCCGGCCGTGGCGCCCCCGGCGGCTACGGCTATCCGCAGCCCGCCCAGGCCCAGCGCCCCGGCGCCGGCGGCCCGGTCGGCGCGCCCGCGCCCGGCTCCCGTACCCGCCACTGGATCGAGATCAACGGCACCCGCCATCAGATCTCCCGCGCAACGCTGGTGCTGGGTCGCAGCACCGAAGCCGACGTGCGGATCGACGACCCCGGCGTCTCGCGCCGGCACTGTGAGATCCGGACCGGAACGCCCTCGACGATCCAGGATCTCGGGTCCACCAACGGCATCGTGGTGGACGGGCAGCACACCACCCGCGCTACGCTCCGCGACGGCTCGCGGATCGTCGTGGGCAGTACCACCATCATTTACCGGCAAGCCGAAGGGTGAAGCGGGGGCAATGTCAGAGCTGACCCTCACGGTCATGCGGCTGGGTTTCCTGGCCGTACTGTGGCTGTTCGTGATCGTGGCCGTGCAGGTCATCCGCAGCGACCTGTTCGGTACGCGTGTCACCCAGCGCGGCTCGCGCCGGGAAGCCGGCCGGGCCCAGCAGGCCCAGCGGCAGGCGCCTCCGCAGCAGCGCCAGCAGCCGGCGGCCGGCGGCCGCCAGCGCCGTAACGCCCCCACCAAGCTCGTCGTGTCCGAGGGCACCCTCACCGGCACCACGGTCGCCCTTCAGGGCCAGACCATCACGCTGGGCCGGGCGCACGACAGCACCATCGTGCTGGACGACGACTACGCCTCCAGCCGCCATGCCAGGATCTACCCGGACCGCGACGGCCAGTGGATCGTCGAGGACCTGGGCTCCACCAACGGCACGTATCTCGACCGAACGCGGCTGACGACCCCGACGCCGATTCCGCTGGGCGCGGCGATCCGCATCGGCAAGACCGTCATCGAGCTGCGGAAGTAGTGCTACATCATGAATAGGCGCGAGCGGAGCGAGCACGCGGTGTGGGCCCCCACCCCGGGCCCCGGCGCGCTCCCGACCGGAGGGTGGGCACCGTGCGGATGTACCCGGAGCCGACGGGCGAGGTGCGCATGAGTCTGTCACTGCGCTTCGCCGCCGGATCGCACAAAGGCATGATCCGGGAGGGCAACGAGGACTCCGGATACGCCGGGCCCCGCCTGCTCGCCATCGCCGACGGCATGGGCGGCGCCGCCGCCGGCGAGGTCGCCTCCTCCGAGGCCATCTCCACCATCGTCGCCCTCGACGACGACGTGCCCGGCTCCGACGTCCTCACCTCGCTCGGCGTGGCCGTCCAGCGCGCCAACGACCAGCTGCGCTCCATGGTCGAGGAGGACCCCCAGCTCGAAGGCATGGGGACCACACTGACCGCGCTGCTGTGGACGGGCCAGCGACTCGGCCTCGTGCACGTCGGCGACTCGCGCGCGTACCTGCTGCGCGACGGCGTCCTCACGCAGATCACCCAGGACCACACCTGGGTGCAGCGCCTGGTCGACGAGGGCCGCATCACCGAGGAAGAGGCCACCACCCACCCCCAACGCTCCCTGCTGATGCGGGCGTTGGGCAGCGGCGAACACGTCGAGCCCGACCTCTCCATCCGTGAGGTCCGCGCCGGCGACCGCTACCTGATCTGCTCCGACGGACTGTCCGGCGTCGTCTCCCACCAGACGCTCGAGGACACCCTCGCCAGCTACCAGGGCCCCCAGGAGACCGTGCAGGAGCTCATCCAGCTCGCACTGCGCGGCGGCGGCCCCGACAACATCACGGTCATCGTCGCGGACGTCCTCGACCTGGACACCGGGGACACCCTCGCCGGGCAGCTCTCCGACACCCCCGTCGTGGTCGGCGCGGTCGCCGAGAACCAGCACCAGCTGCACGACAACGGCATCATGCAGACCCCCGCGGGCCGCGCCTCCGGGCTCGGCCGCCAGGGCCACGGACAGGGCGGCGGCGACTACGGACAGCCCGGGTCCGGTGACACCACCGGCTACATCCCCGCGGGCAGCTTCGGCGACTACTCCGACGACGACTTCGTCAAGCCCCGCAAGGGCCGCAAGTGGCTGAAGAGATCGTTCTACTCGGTCCTCGCGCTCGCCGTCATCGGCGGTGGCCTCTACGGCGGCTGGCGCTGGACGCAGACCCAGTACTACGTCGGCGTCAACGACGAGCACGTGGCGCTGTACCGCGGCATCAGCCAGGACCTGGCGTGGGTCTCGCTCTCGAAGGTGTCCAAGGACCACCCCGAGATCGAACTCAAGTACCTGCCGCCGTACCAGCAGAAGTCGGTCGAGGGCACCATCGCCGAAGGCGGCCTGAAGACGGCCCAGAAGAAGATCGACGAACTGGGCGTCCAGGCCTCCGCCTGCAGGAAGCAGGCGGAGGCGCAGGCCAAGGAGAGCGAGAAGAACTCCAAGACGGGCGAGGGCGAGGCCGGCGGCACCACGGGAACCACCCAGTCCTCTCTCGCGTCAAAGGCCACACCGACCCCGACGAGCACGACCTCCCCGTCCCCGAGCGCTTCCGCATCCCCGAAGCCCACTCCCACCCCCGGCCCCACCCTCTCGGACGAGGAGAAGCAGGTCGTCGGGAACTGCGGAACGCAGTAGGCAAGCCGTGAGAGGCCCTGGCACACGATGAGCAGCAGTACTTCGAACACGTCGACGCACCACACGTCCACGATCGGCGCGATCGGCGCTCCCAGTCGCCGCAACACCGAGCTGGCGCTGCTGGTGTTCGCCGTCCTCATCCCGGTCTTCGCCTACGCCAACGTGGGCCTGGCCATCGACGACCAGGTCCCGACCGGGCTGCTGAGCTACGGCCTGGGCCTCGGTCTGCTGGCCGGCGTCGCCCACCTCGTCGTCCGCAAGTTCGCCCCGTACGCGGACCCGCTGATGCTGCCGCTGGCCACCCTGCTCAACGGCCTCGGGCTCGTCGCGATCTGGCGCCTCGACCAGTCCAAACTGCTCCAGCAGATCCATGTCGCCGGCGGCAAGGCCACCAACCAGCTGATCTACACGGCGATGGGCATCGCCCTGTTCGCCGTCGTCCTGGTCTTCCTTAAGGACCACCGGGTCCTGCAGCGCTACACCTACATCTCCATGGTCGGCGCGCTGGTCCTGCTGCTCCTCCCGCTGGTCCCGGGTCTGGGCGCCAACATCACCTACGGCGCCAAGATCTGGATCCAGGTCGGCAGCTTCACCATCCAGCCCGGCGAGTTCGCCAAGATCGTCCTCGCGGTGTTCTTCGCCGGCTACCTCATGGTCAAGCGGGACGCGCTCGCCCTCGCCAGCCGCCGCTTCATGGGCCTGTACCTGCCGCGCGGCCGCGACCTCGGCCCGATCATCGTCGTCTGGATGATGTCGATCCTCATCCTGGTGTTCGAGACCGACCTCGGTACCTCGCTGCTGTTCTTCGGAATGTTCATCATCATGCTGTACGTCGCCACCGAGCGGACCAGCTGGATCGTCTTCGGTCTGCTGATGTCCGCGGCCGGCGCCGTCGGCGTGGCCAGCTTCGAGCCCCACGTCCAGACCCGTGTCCAGGCCTGGCTCAACCCGATGCACGAGTACCTGCTCAGCCGCAACGGCAGCAACGACGGCCTCGTCCACTCCGAGCAGGCCATGCAGGCCCTGTGGGCCTTCGGCTCCGGCGGCACCCTCGGCACCGGCTGGGGACAGGGCCACTCCGAGCTGATCCGCTTCGCCGCCAACTCCGACTTCATCCTCGCCACCTTCGGCGAGGAGCTGGGCCTGGCGGGCCTCATGGCGATCCTGCTGATCTACGGGCTGATCGTGGAGCGCGGCGTACGCACCGCCCTCGCCGCCCGCGACCCCTTCGGCAAGCTCCTCGCCATCGGCCTCTCGGGCGCCTTCGCGCTCCAGGTCTTCGTGGTGGCCGGCGGTGTGATGGGCCTGATCCCGCTGACCGGTATGACCATGCCCTTCCTGGCGTACGGCGGTTCCTCCGTCATCGCCAACTGGGCCCTGATCGGCATCCTGATCAGAATCAGCGACACCGCACGCCGCCCGGCGCCCGCCCCCGCCCCCAGCCCCGACGCCGAGATGACCCAGGTGGTCCGCCCGTCATGAACAAGCCCCTGCGCCGGATCGCGATCTTCTGCGGCCTCCTGGTCCTGGCCCTGCTCATCCGCGACAACTGGCTCCAGTACGTCAAGGCCGACAGCCTCAGGGAGGACCCGGACAACCGCCGTGTGCTCATCGCGCGGTACGCCACTCCCCGCGGCGACATCATCGTCGACGGCAAGGCCATCACCGGGCACGCGGAGACCACCTCCGGCGACTTCAAGTACAAGCGCACCTACAAGGACGGCGCGATGTGGGCGCCCGTCACCGGCTTCGTCTCCCAGTCCTACGGCGCCACCCAACTGGAGTCCATCGAGGACGGCATCCTCACCGGCACCGACGACCGGCTCTTCTTCCGCAACACCCTCGACATGCTCACCGGCAAGCCGAAGGAGGGCGGCAACGTCGTCACCACCCTCAACGCCGCCGCGCAGAAGGCCGCCTACGACGGTCTGAAGAAGCAGGGCGGCAAGGGCGCGGTCGCCGCCATCGAGCCCTCCACCGGCAAGATCCTGGCGCTGGCCTCCTACCCGTCGTACGACCCCTCGACGATCGCCGGCGGCAGTGACTCCGACGCGGAGGCCTGGAAGAAGCTCGACAAGAAGAACAACCCCGACGACCCCTCACTCAACCGGGCGCTGCGCGAGGTCTACCCGCCCGGCTCCACCTTCAAGGTCGTCACCGCGGCCGCCGCGCTGGAGAACGGCCTGTACAAGTCGGCCGACGAAAAGACCGACTCCCCGCTGCCCTGGACCATGCCCGGCACCACGACCCCGCTGAAGAACGAGGGCAACATCCCCTGCAAGAACGCCACCCTGCGGGTCGCCCTCCAGTACTCCTGCAACACCGTCTTCGGCAAGGTCGGCTCCGACCTCGGCAACGAGAAGATGCTCGAAGAGGCAAAGAAGTTCGGCTTCACCGAGGAACAGTTCACGCCGGTGCGCTCCAGCTCGTCGGTCTTCTCCGACGACATGAACCCCTCGCAGACCGCGCTGTCCTCCATCGGCCAGTACAACACCGCCGCGACCCCGCTCCAGATGGCCATGGTCGCCTCCGCCGTCGCCAACAACGGCACCCTGATGAAGCCGTACATGGTCGACTCCCTCCAGGCCCCGAACGTGGACACCCTGGAGAAGACCGAACCGGAGAAGATGAGCGAGCCGCTGTCCGCGGAGAACGCCCAGATCCTCCAGTCGATGATGGAGACGGTCGTCCAGAAGGGCACCGGCACCACGGCCCAGATCCAGGGCGTCACCGTCGGCGGCAAGACCGGTACCGCCCAGCACGGCGAGAACAACAGCAAGAACCCCTACGCCTGGTTCATCTCCTACGCCAAGGTCGGTGACAGCGCGCCGGTCGCCGTGGCCGTGGTCGTCCAGGACGACAACGCGGTCCGCGAGAACATCTCCGGCAGCGGCCTCGCCGCACCGATCGCCAAGAGCGTCATGGAGGCGGTCATCGACTCCAAGAAGTGACCCCGCTCACGTCGCCTTCACATCGGTGCACGTTGCGATACCGGTCCTGTATCGGGTGACGCACTTGGCCAGGTCACACAAAGCTAGCCGGGTACGGTAGGCCCGGAGTGCAGCCTCCGACGGCACACACGTGTTCGTCGGGACCGACGGAGAGGGCTGGTAGGAAGCTATGGAAGAGCCGCGTCGCCTCGGCGGCCGGTACGAGCTGGGCCAGGTGCTCGGCCGTGGTGGCATGGCGGAGGTCTACCTCGCCATGGACACGCGCCTCGGCCGCACGGTGGCGGTGAAGACGCTGCGCGCGGACCTCGCGCGTGATCCGTCCTTCCAGGCCCGGTTCCGCCGGGAGGCCCAGTCGGCCGCCTCGCTCAACCATCCCGCGATCGTGGCGGTCTACGACACGGGCGAGGACTACATCGACGGGGTCTCGATCCCGTACATCGTCATGGAGTACGTCGACGGCTCCACGCTCCGTGAGCTGCTGCACTCCGGCCGCAAGCTGCTGCCGGAGCGCTCCCTGGAGATGACCATCGGGATCCTCCAGGCGCTGGAGTACTCGCACCGCAGCGGGATCGTCCACCGGGACATCAAGCCGGCCAACGTCATGCTCACGCGCAACGGCCAGGTCAAGGTGATGGACTTCGGCATCGCCCGCGCCATGGGCGACTCCGGCATGACGATGACCCAGACGTCCGCCGTGATCGGCACCGCCCAGTACCTCTCACCGGAGCAGGCCAAGGGCGAACAGGTCGACGCAAGGTCGGACCTCTACTCCACCGGCTGTCTCCTCTACGAGCTGCTGACGGTCCGGCCGCCCTTCGTGGGCGACTCCCCGGTGGCCGTCGCGTACCAGCACGTACGCGAGGAGGCACAGCCTCCGTCGGTCTTCGACCCGGAGATCACGCCCGAGATGGACGCCATCGTCCTCAGGGCCCTGGTCAAGGACCCGAACTACCGCTACCAGTCGGCCGACGAGATGCGCGCCGACATCGAGGCCTGCCTCGACGGCCAGCCGGTCGCGGCCACCGCCGCGATGGGCTCGGTGGGCTACGGCGGCTACCCGGACGACCAGCCGACCACCGCCCTGCGCGCCGACGCGGGCGCCACGACCATGCTGCCGCCCATGAGCCCGGACGACGGCGGCTTCGGCTACGACGACCGCCCCGACCGGCGCCGCCAGAAGAAGTCGAACACCTCGACGATCCTGCTGGTGGTGGCGGGTGTCCTGGTGCTCGTCGGCGCGATCCTGATCGGCAAATGGATCTTCAGCGGCGGCGGTGCGGGCAACGACACCGTGAAGGTGCCGAACCTCGTCAACCAGTCGCAGGCCGACGCGGAGAAACTGCTGACCAACAGCGACCTCAAGCTCGGTCAGATCACCCCGAAGCCCTGCGAGAACACGGCCAAGGGCAATGTCTGTTCGCAGGACCCGGCGAGCGGCCAGACGGTCGACAAGCAGTCCGCCGTCAGCATCGTGGTGTCCACCGGGGCACCCAAGGTGGCCGTCCCCAGTGTCCTCGGCCAGGACATCGACCAGGCCACGGAGACGCTGCAGGACGACAAGTACCAGTTCGTCGTCAAGACCAAGCAGGAGGTGTCCACCGAGAAGGAGGGCACCGTCCTGAACCAGGACCCGGAGCTCGGCGAAGAGGTGGAGAAGGGTTCCACCATCACCCTCACCATCGCCAAGCCCGAGGAGAAGTCCACAGTCCCGGACGTCATCGGCCAATCCTGTGACGACGCCAGGGCACAGATGCAGGCGAACAACCTCGTCGGCAACTGCACCGAGGTGGAGACCAACGACACCAGCAAGATCGGCAAGGTCATCGCGACCTCGCCGCAGGCCGGCACCCAGGCCGACAAGAACTCGTCGGTCAACATCCAGATCGGCAAGCCGGCCGACAAGACCGAGGTCCCGAACGTCGTCGGCCAGACGGTCGCCCAGGCCCGGCAGATACTCAACAACGCCGGCTTCACGAACATCCAGTTCGCGAACGGCAGCGACCAGAGCGACACCGCGCTCGTGGCCCAGCAGAACCCGAACGCGGGCGACGAGGCCGACGACCCGGGCAACACCCAGATCACCCTGGCCACGGTGAGCGTCGGCGGTGGCAACAACAACGGCGGCAACAACGGCGGAGGCTTCTTCGGAGGCGGAAACGGCTGACCATCCGCCCGAACGAAAGAGGTGGGCCGGTTCACCCGGCCCACCTCTTTCACGCTCCGGTGGTCTCACATCTGGCAGAACGTGATCAACGAATAGGCACTGGTGGAGTCGAAGAGCCTGCGCCACGGCGTGCTCGGACGCACGGACGTACTCGACAAGGTCACAGCACTGTCGCTGCTGCCGGACGGGATGCATGTGACCACGGCGATGGTGGCGGCCTATTTCGAGGTCGCAGTCAGCCCCGACATGCAGAGGTTCGTCGGGGCGGCCAAGGTTCTCCACAGCGCGGAGGTGGCGCTCTTCGTGGCCACGTGCCCGTTCACCTCGGAAGCCCTGAGCATCGCCACCGAGACCGGGATCACCGTCGTACACCGTGGCCTGCTGGAGCAGTGGAACGCCGGGGAACCACTGGAAGTCCTGCAGTAGGCACGGCCTGACGCAAAGAGGCCCGAAGCCGCAAGAGAAAGTTGCGGCTTCGGGCCTCCCTCATGCTAGGTCAGTTCCTTCGGCAGCGTCCGCTCGCTGTCCACCTTCTCGGTACGCACCAGCTCACCCCAGACCACATACCGGTACCGCGAGGTGTACACCGGCGTGCACGTCGTCAACGTGATGTAGTGGCCCGCCTTCTTCTTGCCGGACTCCTTGGGGATCTGCCCGAGGACCTTGACGTTGTACTTCGAGGTCTCGGCGAGGACGGCGTAGACCTTGTAGACGTACCACTCGTCCTTGGTCTCGAAGACGATCGGGTCGCCCTTCTTGACCTTGTCGATGTTGTGGAACTTCGCGCCGTGGCCGTCGCGGTGGGCGGCAAGGGAGAAGTTGCCCGTCTTGCCGCCGGTGGGCAGCGTGGCCTTGACCGGGTCGGTGTAGTAGCCGGCCACACCGTCGTTGAGGATCTTCGTCGAGGTGCCCTTCTCGACCAGGACCTCGCCGTTCTTCATCGCGGGGACGTGCAGGAAGCCGATGCCGTTCTTGGTGTCCAGCGCACCGGGACCGCCGGTGGTCCGCTCGGTCCAGCTGTCGCGCACCTTGTCGGCCTGTTTGTCCGCCGCGCGGTCCGCGACGACATTCGTCCACCACAGCGAGTAGACGACGAACAGGCCGAGCACCAGGCCCGCGGTGATGAGGAGTTCACCGAAGACGCCGACCGCCATGGCGATCCGGCCTGGGCCGCGGCGACGCGGCGCTGGAGTGCCGGTGTTCTGCTCTTGCTCGGTGGTCGCTGCCACTAGTCATCTGCCCTTACTGGACGAGCGCATCCGGCTTGCCCTTGCTGCGCGGCCGTTCCTCGACCATCTTGCCCCAGACGATCAACCGGTACTTGCTGGTGAACTCCGGCGTGCAGGTGGTGAGAGTGATGTAGCGGCCGGCCGTGCTGAAACCGGATCCCTTGGGGATGGGGTCGATCACACTCGTGTTGCTCGGAGCCGTCACCGGCAGCGTCGACGTCATCTTGTAGACGAAGTAGTCGTCCTGCGTCTCGACGACGATCGCGTCGCCCGGGGAGAGCTTGTTGATGTAACGGAAGGGCTCGCCGTGGGTGTTGCGGTGCCCGGCGAGGGCGAAGTTGCCGGTCTTGGCGTCGGGCATCGCCGTCTTCAGCGCACCCTCGCTGTAGTGGCCCACCATGCCCTTGTCGAGGACCTTCTTGTTGCTGACGCCCTCGGCTATCGGCACCACAACGTCCAGCTTGGGAATGTGCAGCAGGGCGAAGCCCTGACCCGGCTCGAAGGTGCCCGGCGCCCCCTTGCCGCTCGCCCAGTCGTTCTGGAGGCTGCTGGCCTCCTTGTCCGCCTGCGCGTGCGCCCGCACATTCGTCCACCACAGCTGGTAGCTGACGAACAGCAGCATCAAGACGCCGGTGGTGATGAACACCTCACCGAGCGCGCGGCTCACGACGACGGCCGCGCCGGGTTTGCGTGCCTTTGCCTGCCGACGGGCCTCGATCCGGGAGAGCGGCTTCCCGTCCGGCGACTCCTGTTCGGACAACGACTCGGCGGCGGCTCCGCCACCATGACGTCCATGACGGCCCTTGGCGGCCTTTCTGCGGGCCGCGCGGCCGCCGCGTGGGGATCCAGTGGCGGATGTGACGGAAGAGGCCGCAGAGGCGGATATGGAGGGCGGCGGCGGATCAGGGATACGCAGCGCCACCGTCTCGTCATCGGCCGGTGGCACGTACGGCGCCGACCCGCCACCCGAAGGCGCCCCACCGAAAGACCCCTCGGCGTACGGCTCCTCGACGCGCGGCTCCTCGGCGTAGGGCTTCTCGGCGTAGGAACCACCGCCGAAGGACTCCCCGCCGTAGGCATCGCCACCGTAGGACTCGTACGACGCGTCGCCGTACAAGTCCTCGCGCTCGGGGCGCAGGGCCGTCACGCCGTGGCCCTGCCCACCACCGGGGCGAGCCCCACCGACCTCGCCACCGCGCCCTGGTCCCCGCACTCCACCAGCCAGTTGGCCAGCATCAGGTGCCCGTGCTCCGTCAGCACCGACTCCGGGTGGAACTGCACGCCCTCGACCGGCAGTTCACGGTGCCTCAGCCCCATGACGATCCCGTCGTGCGTCCGCGCGGTGACCTCCAGCTCGGCCGGGACCGTCGCTGGCTCGGCGGCCAGGGAGTGGTACCGGGTCGCCGTGAACGGCGTCGGCAGCCCGGCGAAGACGCCCCGGCCCTCGTGCTCGACCAGGGAGGTCTTGCCGTGCAGCAGCTCGGGAGCACGGTCCACGACACCGCCGTACGCCACCTGCATCGACTGCATGCCCAGGCAGACGCCGAAGACGGGCACCCCGGTCGCGGCACAGTGACGCACCATCTCGACGCAGACCCCGGCCTCCTCCGGTGTACCGGGGCCGGGCGAGAGCAGGACGCCGTCGAAGCCGTCCTGGGCGTGCGCCGTCGACACCTCGTCGTTGCGCAGCACCTCGCACTCCGCGCCCAGCTGATAGAGGTACTGGACCAGGTTGAAGACGAAGCTGTCGTAGTTGTCGACGACGAGAATGCGCGCGCTCACTGGTTGTCCACCGTCACATCGTTGAAGGGCAGCAGCGGTTCGGCCCACGGGAACACGTACTGGAACAGGACGTAGACCACAGCAACGACCAGCACGAGTGAGAGGAACGCCTTCACCCATGCGTTCCCCGGCAGATGCCGCCAGATCCAGCCGTACATGCCGTCCCTTCCGTCGCACCACGGCACCAGACTCACGCCGTACCGCACCAGACTAACGGCGTAGAGCCACAGGCTTGCCGTCCTCCACAGGCTGTGTGGCGTCCAGGTGTGCCCAGACGATCAGCCGGTGACTGTGTCCCCACTCCGGATCGCACGTGGTCAGCGTGAGATAGCGGCCAGGCCGCGTGTACCCGGATTTACGTGGCACAGGATCGATCACCTCAATGTCGGTGGGCACTGTTTTGTAAGGCCCTTTGTCGATCCGATACGTGAACCAAGTGGTCCCGTCGGTCAGGACGACCGCGTCACCGCGCCGAAGCTTCGGAAAGTCCTTGAACGGATCCCCGTAGGTGCGCCGGTGCCCGGCGACCGAGAAGTTGCCCTGCTGACCGAGCTGCGCGGTGTTCGCGTAGTGGCCGAGCCCCTTCTTCAGGGTGCCGACCCCGGTGCCTTCGAGCACGGGCTTGTTCCACGTGAAACCAAGCCACGGGATGTACATGATCGCGAAGGGCTCCCCGCTCCGGTACGGCGCCGGCTCCGCCGGAATCGCCGTCGCACCGGCCGTCACCTTCGGCTGCTGCACGCTCCCCTTGGACCACTGGTTCTGTAACTGGTCGATCTGGTCGTCCATGACGGTGTCGGCCTTCACACCGGTCCAGAACAGCACATAGGCGACGAACAGCACGATCAGGGCGCCGACGGTGATACACAGCTCGCTGACGGTCCTGACGACGACACGCACCGGCGGCTCCAGGGACTCACCCCGTGCTCACTCCACGGGCTTGGCGTACTGCAGATCCACTGTGCCCGAGTAGCCGGGAAGAGTCACCGTGCCGTCGTCGGCGACATTCCAGCCAAGGCCGTAGACATTGACGTAGACCATGTAGTTCTGGATCGCCTTGGAGTCCGCGAGCGCCTGCTTCAGCTTCCCGGGGTCACCGACCGCCTGGATCTTGTACGGCGGCGAGTAGACGCGGCCCTGGAGGATCAGGGTGTTGCCGACACAGCGCACGGCGCTGGTGGAGATCAGCCGCTGGTCCATCACCTTGATCCCCCGCGCGCCGCCCTTCCACAGGGCGTTGACCACGGCCTGGAGATCCTGCTGGTGGATGACCAGGTAGTCGGGCTGCGGCTCGGGGTAGCCGGGGAGCTTGGCGGTGGCGTTCGGCGGGGCGTCGTCGAGCGTGACCGTGACCGCCTTCCCCTTGATCTTCTGGGTGCCCGCCCTGTCCTCCAGGGCGGCGAGCTTGTCGTCCTCGGCCTTGGTGCTGCCGTCGTCGCGCTCGGCGAGTGCCTCGACGTCCCGGCGCAGCGAGCCGTTCGACTCGTCGAGCTCACCGTTGTTGTGGCTGCGCTCCTGGATGAGGTCCGAGAGCTTGAGCAGGGACGCGTCCGTGCGGATGTTGGTGCCCTTGGCCGTATTGAAACTCGTGAAGAAAATGAGTCCCGCGAGAGCGAAGACGGCCACCGTGAGCACCCTCACCGGCCGGAAACCCCGCCTGCGGACAGGACTGGATCCGGACTGGGGTGAGTGGGCAGAATTGCTCAACGTACCCTTATCTCCTTCAGCGCTACGGAAGCACTACGCTAACGGACGCCCGGGGGAGCACTCAGTGTCCCCTTGTACGCTGCCCCGAGCCCGACCAGTTACCTGCGCGGCCACGCAGCGCATCGACAGGAGAGACCCTCGTGCCGAAGTCACGTATCCGCAAGAAGGCCGACTACACGCCGCCACCGGCGAAGCAGGCGACCGCCATCAAGCTGACCAGTCGCACGTGGGTGGCCCCCGTGATGCTGGCCATGTTCCTCATCGGGCTCGCCTGGATCGTCGTCTTCTATGTGACGGACGGCTCGCTCCCCATCGACGCTCTGGACAACTGGAACATCGTGGTGGGCTTCGGCTTCATCGCCGCCGGATTCGGCGTCTCCACCCAGTGGAAGTAGCTCTCCCCAGGGGTATCCGCTGAGTTATCCACAGCCTGGAGCAATTTCCACAGGACCTGGGGAAAAGACGACGATCTGTGGATAACCCATCGGACGTTGACGCCGGTACGACCATCGCACCAGCCCCCGCAAGCCTGTTCGCCCCCTGCCTGACCTGCTCAAACATGGGTCAGCGGCAGGGGGCACAGCTGTTCCCGCACTGTATGCACAAGATCCGGCACTCACTGTGGACAACGGGCCGACTCAGGTCAGCTGGGCGGTCCTGAACAGCGTCATGCCCACGATGACCAGCAGGACCAGCGCGCAGGTGCCGTACTGCACCAGCGACCGCCGCTCGCGTGGGGCGTGGACCATCGCGTACCCCGTGACGACACCGGCAACCAGACCGCCGATGTGGGCCTGCCAGGAGATGCTGCTCCAGCCGAAGGTGAAGATCAGGTTGATCACGAGGAGCGCCATGATCGGCCGCAGATCGTAGTTGAGCCGGCGCATCAGGACCGCGGTCGCGCCGAAGAGGCCGAAGATGGCACCGGAGGCGCCGAGCGTCTGGGTACCCGGATCGGCCAGCAGATAGGCCAGAGCGCTGCCCGCGAGACCGGAGACGAAATAGACCGCGAGATAGCGCGCGCGGCCCAGGGCCGCTTCGAGCGGGCCGCCGAGCCACCACAGGCTCAGCATGTTGAAGCCGATGTGCCAGTACTGCTCGTGGGCGAACATCGAGGTCACCAGGCGGTAGTACTGCCCGTCCGCGACACCCTCGGTGGGCTGGAACGGCGCCGGCGGCCAGGCACCGATGAGGCTGAGGTCCGCCGCCAGGGACGCGTTGGCCTGGATGGCGATGAACACCGCGACATTGATCCCGATAAGGATCTTCGTGAACAGCCTGGGATCGGCCGTCACCGTCCCGCCCGCGAGGGTGCGGGGCCTCGCCGCGGCCGGAGCGGGTCCGCCGCCGCCCCCGTCGCGCACGCACTCGGGGCAATGGAAGCCGACGGAGGCGCTGACCATGCATTCGGGGCAGATCGGGCGCTCGCAGCGGGTGCAGCGGATGCCGGTCTCACGGTCCGGGTGCCGGTAGCAGCCAGGCAGGTTCTGGGCCTCCGGCGTGCTGCCCGCCTCCTGATTCATGCCATCCCCTAAGTCGCCCTGAGTCGCCGTGCCCACGTGCACCGCCCCGCTCATCCTTACGGTTGAGCGGGGCGTTTGGTTCCCTTCGCGGTGTCGCCCGGGGCTCAGCCCTGGCGGGTCTCCACGACGACCTGCTCGATGACGACGTCGTTCACCGGCCGGTCGTTGGGGCGGGTGGTCTTGACGCCGGCGATGACGTCCACGACCTTCTGGCTGGCCGCGTCCGTGACCTCGCCGAAGATGGTGTGCTTGCGGTTCAGCCAGGCCGTCGGGGAGACGGTGATGAAGAACTGCGAGCCGTTGGTGCCGGGGCCCGCGTTGGCCATGGCGAGCAGGTAGGGCTTGTTGAAGCCGAGGTCCGGGTGGAACTCGTCCTCGAACTCGTAGCCCGGACCGCCGATGCCGGTGCCCAGCGGGTCGCCGCCCTGGATCATGAAGCCGCTGATGACGCGGTGGAAGATCGTGCCGTCGTAGAGCCTCTTGGTGGACTTCTCCCCGGTGCCCGGGTGCGTCCACTCGCGCTCGCCCTGGGCGAGTTCGACGAAGTTCCTGACCGTCTTCGGGGCGTGGTTCGGCAGGAGCCGGACTTCGATGTCGCCGTGGTTGGTCTTCAGGGTGGCGTAAAGCTGCTCGGCCACGATCTGCCTTCCGTTGTCTTCTTGTGCCCGACCGATCCTCGCACGGATCCGACCGAGGAGGGTCCGGGCAGGGGCGCGGAGCAGCGATCCGTGGCATTGTCGTCGACAAGCTCCTGTTGCCACGTATTCATCCGTTATTGATCCGGATGCCCGCCCTCAGGTGCCGGGCTGCACTCCGGCAGGCATGATCCGTAAAAGGGTGGAAAGTCGAAATACCATACGCCACCGAGGAGGAGGATCCCGTGACCCGCATCGACAGCGTGCGCGCCGCGACCGGCTCGGCGAAGGACAGCGTGCTGCACGCCGCGGAAGTGGTGGCGCCCTACGCCGACACGGCCAAGGACAAGGCCTCGCACTACGCGACGGAGGCACGCGTACGGCTCGCGCCGAAGGTCTCGCAGGCGGCCGAGCAGGCGCGTGTCCAGTACGGCGCCCATGTCGCGCCGCGCCTGGAGCAGGCTCGTACGCATGTTCCGCCGAAGGTCGACCAGGCCGCCCATGAGGCTGCCGTACGCACGCGCAAGGCGGCCCGTCAGGCCGCCGACTACTCCCGTCCGAGGGTCGAGCAGGCCGTCGCCGCGGCCGGTCCGGTCCGTGATGAGGCCACGGCCCGGAGCGTGGCCGCACTGGCCGCACTGCGCGGCCAGATCACGCCCAAGGAGGTCCAGAAGCTGGTCCGCAAGCACGAGCGGCGTGCCCGTGCAGGACGCCTTGCCAAGGCGCTGGCGGTCGCGGGTCTCGTGGCGGGTGGTGCCTTCGCCGCCTGGAAGTGGTGGGACAAGCAGGCCAATCCCGACTGGCTGGTCGAGCCGCCAGCCGCGACCGAGGTGCCTGAGACGGGCCGTCTGACGTCCGTGGACGGCAGCGGTCAGTCCGTCCTGGATCCGGAGGTCCAGGCGAAGGAGGCCGAGGAGGACGCCGCGCGGCACGACGAAGGGCGCTGACGCCGACATCGGCGTGTACCAGTGGTGGGGCGGATGTTTTTCCGCCCCACCGTCGTGTTCACCCGACGGTGTGACGCGACCGGTGCGGTAGGGCTCGCAGGGCTCCCTTGCGCCACAGTTCGCAGGGACACGTCTCCGCACCGGATGGACCGCCGCCCTGATGAAGCCCTCGCGCCGTGGGCCGGCCGCCCTGGCCGCCGTACTGCTGCTCCTGGCTTCGGCCTGCACTGCTCGCGCCCCCAAGCCCTCGGCGGCTTCCGCGTACGGCGCGTACGTCGGCTACGGGCCCGCCGACGTGGGCCGTCTCGGCGAGCTCGGTGCCTGGCTCGGCGGGCCCGCGCCCCGGGTGGGGCATGTGTATCTGCCCGGCGACCGCTGGAGCAACATCGAGGGTGCGCCGGGCTTTCTGGAGTCCTGGGCGTCATGGCGGCGGGCCGACCCGCGGCGGATGTTCGTCCTCGACGTGCCGATGCTGGAACGCACCGAGGCCGGTCTCCCCGACAGCACGGTCCGTACCGAGCTGCGGCGCGGGGCGGCCGGTGACTACGACGGCCATTTCCGCACCCTGGCGCGCCGGCTGACGGCTCTCGGCGTCCCGGACACGATCGTGGTGCTCGGCTGGGAGATGAACGGCACCACCTACACCCACCGCTGTGGCCCGGACCCGGCCGCGTGGAAGGCGTACTGGAGGAGGATCGTGCGCGCGATGCGCTCGGTACCCGGTCAGCGCTTCCGCTTCGAGTTCACGCCCAACCGCGGCCGTGACGCGATCCCGTGGCCGCGCTGCTATCCGGGCGACGAGGTGGTCGACATCGTCGGCATGGACGCCTACGACGCCCCGCGCGGCCTGCGCTTCACCGACCAGGTGAACGAGCCGTACGGCCTGCGCGCCCACGTCCGTTTCGCCCGCGCCCATGGCAAACCGTTCTCGTACCAGGAGTGGGGTCTGTACGAGAACGGCGACAACCCGGTGTACATGTACGGCATGCTCACCTGGTTCGCCCGGCAGCGCCCCCTCTACCAGGCCATCACCGACTACTGCCCGCACGGCGTGTGGGTCTGCCGGGCCCATCCGAGGTCGTCGGCGGTCTACCGCTCGCTGATGAAGTAGGCCGGGGCGGCCCGGTGGCCCTGGGCACGAGAAACCCCTCCGCCCGCATATGCGCAGGTCGGAGGGGTTTTCTGAAGTGGAGCCTAGGGGAGTCGAACCCCTGACATCTGCCATGCAAAGACAGCGCTCTACCAACTGAGCTAAGGCCCCGGGAAGAGAAACGTCCGCCGGAAGAACCACGTACCGGTGGGCGCCGCAGACCAGAGTACCGGGTCACCCCCAGTATTCCGCAAAAGGATTGGGGGTCCCCGCGAACGACCACTCTCCGTAAGATGCTCGGCGTGGTTCGCTGTCGCGAACCACGGATTTTTGGGGAAGCGATGGGGAGACGCACATGGACGCCGCACAGCAGGAAGCGACCGCAAGAGCGCGGGAACTGCAGCGGAACTGGTATGGGGAGCCGCTGGGGGCGCTCTTCCGTAAGCTCATAGACGACCTTGGTCTCAACCAGGCTCGTCTCGCGGCGGTGCTGGGGCTGTCGGCTCCGATGCTGTCTCAGCTGATGAGCGGTCAGCGGGCGAAGATCGGCAATCCCGCCGTGGTCCAGCGGGTGCAGCTGCTGCAGGACCTGGCGGGGCAGGTCGCGGACGGCAGCGTGAGCGCGGCCGAGGCGACCGAGCGCATGGACGAGATCAAGAAATCGCAGGGGGGCTCGGTGCTCAGCAACACCACGACCACGACGAGCAGTTCGGGAGCGCCGACGGTCAAGCGGGTCGTCCGTGAGATCCAGTCGCTGCTGCGCTCGGTAGCTGCCGCCGGAGACATCATCGACGCGGCGGACACCCTCGCTCCGACCCATCCGGAACTGGCAGAGTTCCTCCGGGTCTACGGCGCCGGCCGCACTTCCGACGCGGTCACGCATTACCAGTCCCACCAGAACTGAGCCGTCCGCCCGGTGGCCGAAGGGGGTTCGGCAGCCGGGCCGGGGGCTGCGCAGGCGGCACGGAGGAGCGCGGGGGGTCGCGCTTCTCACCGGGGGGGCTGACACACGGGGGTGTGTCAGCCTCCGAGGAGACGAGGAACACGGGGCCGTATCTCTCATCCGGGAGGCCACGAGGGGTCGTACCGCTCATCGAGGGGGAAGCAAGGGGGGTAACCGCAGGGGGAGGAGCGACGCGCAGTCATGGGTGAGGTGTTCGCCGGCCGGTACGAACTGGCCGATCCGATCGGACGCGGAGGCGTCGGCGCCGTCTGGCGTGCCTGGGACCACCGGCGCCGCCGCTATGTGGCCGCCAAGGTGCTGCTGCAGAGCGACGCGCACTCTCTGCTGCGCTTCGTCCGCGAACAGGCCCTGCGGATCGATCACCCCCATGTCCTCGCGCCCGCCAGCTGGGCCGCCGACGACGACAAGGTCCTGTTCACCATGGACCTGGTCGCCGGCGGCTCGCTGGTCCATCTGGTCGGGGACTACGGCCCCCTGCCACCGGTCTTCGTCTGCACTCTGCTCGACCAACTCCTCGCGGGGCTGGCCGCGGTGCACGCGGAAGGCGTCGTGCACCGGGACATCAAGCCCGCCAACATCCTGCTCGAGGCCACCGGCACCGCCCGCCCGCGACTGCGGTTGTCCGACTTCGGTATCGCCATGCGGCTGGGTGAACCGCGCCTGACGGAGACCAACCTCGTCGTGGGCACGCCCGGTTATCTCGCCCCCGAGCAGATGATGGGCGCGGAACCGGACTTCCCCGCCGACCTGTTCGCCGTCGGCCTGGTCGCGCTGTACCTCCTGGAGGGCGCCAAGCCCGACGCCAAGGCACTCATCGAGTACTTCGCCGCCCACGGCACCCCCGGAGCGCCCCAGAGCGTCCCCGAACCGCTCTGGCAGGTCGTGGCCTCGCTCCTCCAGCCGGACCCCCAGGCCCGCTTCCGCACGGCCACGGGGGCCCGCAAAGCCCTCGCCGCGGCCAGAGAACTCCTCCCGGAGCCCGGCCCCGACGACGAGTCCATCGAAATCTTCGACCAACTCGGCCCCGTGCCTCCGGGGTTCGGCCCGGAAGGCCCCCTCAAGCGAGCCCCGGGCGTGGACCCCAACCGGACACGGAGCGGGGTCTCCGGGGCGGGGGGAGATCCGCGCTTCGGGACCAGTGACGGCCTGGGGTCTTTTGGGGGCGGAGCAGGCGGGGAGCCTTCCGGCGTCGGCGGAGGGAGCGGGACGCCTTCCGGGGGCGGAGGAAGCACGGGGGGTTTTGCCGTCCGCGGAGGAGACGGGGCGGCTGACTGGCGTGGGGTCGGTACTGGACCGGGTGCCGGCGTCGCCTCCGGTGCTTCTACCGGACCCAGCGCTGGTGGTGGGTCGGGAGCCGGCTCGGGCGCCGGTGTCGGGTTCGGTGCTGGCCCCGATGTTGCTTCCGGTGCCGGCGAGGCGGACGTGTCGTCTTCCTGGCCCGGCCAGGGCTGCAACGAGACGTCTCGGCCCGGTGCGGGCAATGGGGGCGGTGGGGCGTCCTCCTGGTTCGGTGAGGGAAACGGGGTGAGTTCTGGGGCAGGCTCCCAGCCTCGTGAAGCGGAGGGATCCCCCTTCCGGCCCGGCGAAGGGGATGGGCCGGCCTCCTCCCAACCGGGTGAAGCGGACGGAGCCCCCTACTGGCCCGGCGAAGGGAATGGACCAGTCTCCTCCCAGCCCGGTGAAGCGGACGGAGCCCCCTACTGGCCCGGCGAAGGGAATGGACCAGTCTCCTCCCAGCCCGGTGAAGCAAGCGGGACCCCCTCCTGGCACGGCGAAGGCGTGGGGTGGTCCTCCCAGCCAGGGGTGCCAGGCAGGGTGCCCTGGCACGGCGAAGAGAGTGGAATCCCTCACCGCCCTCGTGAGGCAAGCGACGCGGCCAACCAGCGAGGTGGGACGAAGGGCGCTCCCTACCCGCACGGCGAAGCGAACGACACTGTGCACGAGCTCGGTGGGACGAACGGGCCTGTGTCCCGGCCCGGTGAGGACAACGAGTCGCCCTGGCTCGGTCAAAGAAGCGCCGCGCCCTGGCCCAGCGAAGGCAACGACCCGGCCCGACCCGGCGAGTACAGGGAATCGCCCCGCCCCAGCGAGAGGAGCGAATCTCCCCCGCCCGGCGAAAGAAGCGCCATGCCCTGGCCCACGCATCACACCCCACCCGCACCCACCCAGCCACCCTCGGTGTCGGACACCGGCAGCTTCCATCTGCCACCGCCCCGGCCCGCGGACTCGCGCTCCCAGCCCTCCACCCCACCGGAGCACCAGGCACAGCCGCATCACCACCACCCGCAGGCCCAGGGACAGCCATACCGGCCTGCCCCGTCCCACTCCGCCTACGTCTCCCCCCACGACCCCACACCCCCGACTCATGTCCTGCCCTCCCCTCAGCCCCACGCCCCACGCTTCCCCACGCAGGCCCCCACACCAGTCCCGTACCAGCCCAACGCTGATGCCTCTACTGCTTCGTACACCGCTCAGAGCCCGCAGGTTCCACCCCGCGCCCCGTCACTTTCGCGAGCACGCCGGACCGGCCCACCCGCAAAGGTGGCGATCCCCCTCCTGCTCCTGGCCCTGGCCTGCTACGCCGTGGGGTTCTGGGCACTCACCCAGATCTGAGGACCCTGCACCCCGGACAGACCACAATCCCAAGCCGCCTGCGCCGTGTGCAGCCCCGCGGTCCTGACGCACCGCCGCCCCGAAATCTCACGCGGGCACCGCTCGGCGGCAAGGCAGCCACACGCCTCCGGAGAACCCCGCGATGCCCCGCCCCGGTATCCCCAAGGCCCCAGCACCCCACGAGCCCTGCATCCCAGGCCCACAGCCCGCGTGCCTCACATGCCCTCCAGGCCCCAGGCCCCCAGGTACAGCCCTCAGGCCCAGCCCACAGCCAAACGCCCAGGCAGGCCCGACGCCCTGACCCCGCCCCTACACCCCGGCAGCCCTACGCCGCCCCACCACAACCCACACCCCGAGCACCACCAACACCACGGTCCCAGCCCCGATCCCCCCGGCGGCCACCAGCTTCATTCCGGCATCACCGCCGCTCCCACCACCGTCACCGCCGCTCGAGTCCGCCTGGCCCGCCGCCCCGGAACTCTGCCCGAGTAGCCCCACCTGGAAGATTCCCGACGGCTCGGACTGTCCCGCATAACCGGGCCCGGCCGTCGCCTCCCCCTTCACCCGCACCCGCAGCACCAGTCCGAACGGCCCGTCGCCGAATTCCTCGCCCACCCGCGCGGCGAGATGCACGACGAGGTAGTAGGCCCCGGCGAACCGCATCCCGTTCACCCGGTCGGAAACGGCGTACCGGTTGTCGTACCCGACCGGCGGCAGGGCAGCGAGCGCGCCCGACTTCTGGCTGCCGTTGTAACTGATGCTCGTGGCGTCGACGAGTCCGCGCACGGGGTTGTACAGCGCCAGATTCACGCCCCCCGGCACGAAACCCCCACCCGCCCCGCCGCCGCTCGCACTGCTCAGATCGGCGGTGGCGTACACCTGCTGTCCCCAGTCGACCGGCACTTCGTAGAACAGCGTCTGCCCGGGCCTCACGTCGTCGCGCCAGACCCCCTGCTCCAGCGCGGTCGACGAGCCGAATCCCCCGCCGCCCCGCACCCGCACGGCAGTCCCGGCGGGAGGCGAGGGCGTGGCCGAGTCCCAGGCCTCGGGCGCACTGGTCGAACCGGCCTTCCGCAACCGCGGTTCCAGCACGGGCGCGAGCTCCAGGTCCCAGTCGCCCGGCGTGGACTCGGTGCGCAGTACGCGCTCGACGACGACGTAGTACGTCCCGGCGCCCTGGCACAGCGACCGGCTCGGCGAGAGCTGACGAGCGCCCCACACGGTGAGGGGACGCGGGCTGCGGCCGGCGCCGATGCTGGCGGTGTCCGCCGCGGAGCAGGAACGTCCGTCGGCGTCCTGCACGGACACCCTGACGCCTTCGGTGGGAGTGACCGCCACGTCGGTCGGGGGTACGGCCGTCGCGGCGACGTACACGGTCGACGTGCCGTCGAGTCGGAGGCGGTAGTAGACCTTGCCGTCACTCGGCAGCGAACTCCGGTACGTCCTGCCGGGTTCGAGGATCTCGGCGTCCGCGGTGTCCGCCGCTCCGGTGACCGACGGGGCGTCTTCGGCGAAGGCGTACGAGGAGGCCGTAGCGGAGGAAGACGGAGAGGCGGAGGTAGGAGGAGGGGCGGGGGGAGACGTGGAGGGCGAGGCGGAGGCGGCGAAGCCAGGAGACCCCGGCGCACCAGCCACCGCTCCCAGCACGATCCCCACGACGGCCACCCGCCACCACGCCGTACGCCGCCCCATCCCGCGCCACCCCTCCGTGCCCGTGCCCGCGCTCCCACTACCGTCATCGATGCGACACGACCACCTGTACGGCCGGCCGTGGCCCATCCTGCCCCGCCGGATCGCCGCCCACCCTCGCAATCCGTACGCCCGTCCTAAACCTCCGGCCGCCGGTCCCGGGCAACACAAAACCCCGACCGCAACAACGGCCGGGGTCTGTTCAGAATCGGATCTCGGTACTCACGAACCCGTGGGCACGGAGTCAGTCGCCTCCGTCCACAGATCCTGCTCGGCGCGATCCGCCTGGATCTGGCGGTACACGAGGAGCCCGCCGATGGCGGCCAGTGCGACCAGAAGAAGCTTCTTCACCGTGCGACCTCGTCTTTCCTTGACGTAGGGGACCTCTGGCGCCCGACTATACACACCGACCGATACCGATCGGTGACCTGCGTCCGAGCCCTCAACTCCCGTCGCGAGCGGCCCAGTAGAAGCGGAACAGGGACCTCCGATCAGAGGGTGATCACATCTCCACGGACGGTCACTTAACCCCGTATCGCCCAGGTTCTCCCATTTTTCTCCTTCTATGCACCCATTCGTGTGCTGTTCATCTGAAGATCGACGCGCCACGACCTCGGGTCCGTGCTTTCGCGACGCCCATACACATCATGAGGAAAGTACGCAAATCGACCGACCCCGAAAGTGAGGGACCATGGCCATGAACAAGGTCATGAAGCTGTGGACCGTCGTCGTCACCGCCTTTGTCGCGCTGTTCACGGCGCTCGGACTCGTCACGACGACCGCCGCCGCTGCCGTACCGCAGACCCAGCCGGCCCGCAACAGCGCGGTCGCACACCCGGAGCCCCTGGCGATGCACGGCCTGTGGTCCTACGTCAGATCCCTGCCTCCCACGATGAAGCAGCGCATCCGGGCCGAGGCCCACGGCAAGACCCCCAGCTGCCGCTCCCGCTCCCTCGCCGACACGGCCACAGCCACGGAAGCGGACACAGCCCAGCCCGCTGCAGCGGACTGTGCCTGACGCCACTGCAGCATCTGAGAAACGCCTAAACGTATTGATTACGCAGCAAAGACGCACCGAAGACGCATCAAAGAAGCGCCGAAGAAATGACGACGTCGCGCACAGCACCGCACGAAAACACCCGCCCGTACGCCGAAGACCCCCAACCGGAACCGGCTGAAGGTCTTCGTGTCCGGTGGAGCCAAGAGGATGGGCTCAGGCGTTCTCACTGACGCCGTTGGCCCAGAACACAGAACTCGTTGCCTTCAGGGTCTGCCATGACGACCCACGACTGGTCCCCCTGACCGATGTCGACACGCTTGGCACCATGAGCTTCAAGGCGAGCCACCTCGGCGGCCTGGTCATCGGGCCGGAAGTCGAGATGCAGCCGACTTTTGACTTTCTTGCTCTCTGTGATCCTGACGAAGTCCAACCCTGGCAGGCGATCCGGCTCCGGGCGGATCTCGAACTCCTCATCGGAGGAGTGGACGACCACCCAGCCAAGAGCCTCGGCCCACCACTGACCCAGGGCGACCGGATCCACCGAGTGAACGATTACCTGTTCCCATTCCAAGGTCATCTGCGGAGTCTAGGCACGCGTGACGCGGCCCCCGCAACTGATATCCGTCGGACATGACAAAAACCCCCAACCAAGATCGGCTGGGGGCCTTCGTGCTGGTGGGGCTAACAGGATTTGAACCTGTGGCCTCATCCTTATCAGGGATGCGCTCTAACCAACTGAGCTATAGCCCCGCCGCGCTCTGCGGAGTGTGTCCCGCGCGCTGACTCCTGAAGATTAGCGCACGACGTGGGCAGTCCCAAAATCGGTTCCCCGAGGACCGCCTCCGCAGGTTTGAGGCAGCGCTACTCGTCCTCCGCCAGCGTCAGCTCGACGCCGCCGACGAAGCCCGCGGAGAGGTTGTAGATGAACGCGCCGAGGGTCGCGAGAGCCGTCGCGAGGACGACGTCGATGACCGCGATGATCGACGTGAACATCAGGACGTTCGGCAGGGAGAGGAACGCCTGGAGGTCGAAGCCGTTCGACTCGTTCGAGCCGGTCGCCTCGGAGATCGTCCCGCCGACCGTCGAGAAGACGCCCATCGCGTCCATGACCATCCACAGCACGGCGGCCGCGACGATCGTGCAGATGCCCAGCGCGATGGAGAGCAGGAAGCTGACCTTCATGACGGACCACGGGTCGGCCTTGGCCACCCGCAGACGTGCCTTGCGGGTACGGGGCGTGGTGCGCGCGCCGGTGCGCGGGCGCCGTACGGCACCGGCCGGCGTGGCCTGCGTCGGGTAGGCCTGCGGTGGGTGGTACGGACCGGCCTGCTGCTGCGGCCGGCGTTCCCCCGGCAGCGGAGAGGGCGAAGGCTGGGGCTGCACCGCGGGCTGCGGCTGAGCCGCCGCCTTCGGCGGTGCGGCGGGCGCCGTCGGCTGGGCCGGCGGCTGGGTGTCCGTCACAGGTCCCCCCTGGGATCCATGAGTCTCGGGCGAGCGCGAGTCCGTCGCGGGCGGCTTGATCGCCTTGAGTTGAGTCGTGTGCGTATCTGTTGGCTGCGTTTCTGCCGCACGCGCGGCAGAGCCACGGCCGCCGCCGTCCGCCCCCGAGCCGGGGGAAGAACCCGTAGAGGTTCCGGTCGATCCGGCGCCCGTGGCTCCGCTCACGATGACTCACTCCTCGTGCTACTCGGCCGAGGGTGCCTCACCCTCGTCCGTGCCGATGGTCGTGGCGGCACCCTCGGCGGTCTCGTCGTCGGCCACATCGCCGTCGACCTCCTCCGCCTCACGTCCCGCCTCGGCGTTACGTGCGATGCCGACCACGGCATCGCGCTTGCCCAGGTTGATCAGTTGGACGCCCATGGTGTCACGGCCCGTCTCCCTGACCCCGCTGACTCGCGTACGAATCACACCGCCGGACAGCGTGATGGCGAGGATCTCGTCGGTCTCCTCGACCACCAGCGCTCCGACGAGCGATCCACGGTCCTCCACGATCTTGGCAGCCTTGATACCGAGGCCGCCGCGACCCTGGACGCGGTACTCGTCGACAGGGGTCCGCTTCGCGTACCCGCCGTCCGTAGCAGTGAACACGAACGTACCGGGTCGAACAACATTCATCGAGAGCAGCTCGTCTCCCTCACGGAAACTCATGCCCTTGACACCCGAGGTGGCGCGGCCCATGGGACGCAGGGTGTCGTCCGAGGCGGTGAACCTGATCGACTGCGCCTTCTTGCTGATCAGAAGCAGATCACTGTCGGCCGAGACGAGTTCGGCACCGATCAGTTCGTCGTCCGAACCGTCCTCGCGCTCACGGAGATTGATGGCGATGACGCCACCGGAACGCGGAGAGTCGTAATCCTTCAGTGACGTCTTCTTGACCAGACCCGCCTTCGTGGCGAGCACCAGGTACGGCGCCGCGTCGTAGTCGCGGATCGCGAGGATCTCGGCGATCGCCTCGTCCGGCTGGAAGGCCAGCAGGTTGGCGACGTGCTGTCCACGCGCGTCACGGCCGGCGTCCGGCAGTTCGTACGCCTTGGCCCGGTAGACGCGGCCCTTGTTGGTGAAGAACAGCAGCCAGTGGTGCGTCGTGGAGACGAAGAAGTGGTCGACGATGTCGTCTTCCTTGAGCTTCGTGCCGCGTACGCCCTTGCCGCCGCGCTTCTGGGCGCGGTAGTCGACGGTCTTGGTGCGCTTGACGTAACCGCCGCGCGACACCGTGACGACGATGTCCTCCTCGGCGATGAGGTCCTCGATGGACATGTCGCCGTCGTAGGGCACCAGCATGGTCTTGCGGTCGTCGCCGTACTTGTCGACGATCGCGGTGAGCTCGGCGCTGACGATGCCGCGCTGGCGGACCGGCGAGGCAAGGATCTCGTTGTACTCCGTGATCTTCGCCTGGAGTTCGTCGTGCTCCTGGACGATCTTCTGGCGCTCCAGGGCGGCGAGGCGGCGCAACTGCATCTCGAGGATGGCGTTGGCCTGGATCTCGTCGATCTCCAGGAGCTCCATCAGGCCCGTGCGCGCGATGTCGACGGTGTCGCTGCGCCGGATCAGCGCGATGACCTCGTCGATGGCGTCCAGGGCCTTGAGGAGGCCGCGCAGGATGTGCGCCCGCTCCTCGGCCTTGCGCAGCCGGAACTTCGTACGACGGACGATGACCTCGATCTGGTGCGCCACCCAGTGCCGGATGAACGCGTCGAGCGAGAGGGTGCGGGGGACACCGTCGACGAGCGCCAGCATGTTGGCGCCGAAGTTCGACTGCAGGTCCGTGTGCTTGTACAGGTTGTTCAGTACGACCTTGGCGACCGCGTCACGCTTCAGAACGATCACGAGCCGCTGGCCCGTACGCGACGACGTCTCGTCCCGGACGTCCGCGATGCCGCCGACCTTGCCGTCCTTCACCAGGTCGGCGATCTTCTGCGCGAGGTTGTCGGGGTTGGTCTGGTACGGCAGTTCCGTGACCACCAGGCACTGGCGGTTCTGGATCTCCTCGACCTCGACGACCGCGCGCATGGTGATCGAGCCGCGACCGGTGCGGTACGCCTCCTCGATGCCCTTGCGGCCCACGACGAGCGCGCCGGTCGGGAAGTCGGGGCCCTTGATGCGCTCGATGAGGGCGTCCAGGAGCTCCTCGTGCGAGGCCTCCGGGTTCTCCAGGTACCACTGGGCGCCGGAAGCGACCTCGCGCAGGTTGTGCGGCGGGATGTTGGTCGCCATGCCGACCGCGATGCCGGCCGAGCCGTTGATCAGCAGGTTCGGGAAGCGGGCCGGCAGGACGGTCGGCTCCTGGGAGCGGCCGTCGTAGTTGTCCGTGAAGTCGACGGTCTCCTCGTCGATGTCACGGACCATCTCCATCGACAGCGGCGCGAGCTTGCACTCGGTGTAGCGCATCGCCGCCGCCGGGTCATTGCCCGGGGAGCCGAAGTTGCCGTTGGAGTCCACCAGCGGCATCCGCATCGACCACGGCTGGGCGAGGCGCACCAGGGCGTCGTAGATCGAGGAGTCGCCGTGGGGGTGGTAGTTGCCCATGACGTCGCCGACCACGCGCGCGCACTTGTAGAAGCCGCGCTCGGGGCGGTAGCCGCCGTCGTACATGGCGTACAGGACGCGGCGGTGGACGGGCTTGAGACCGTCCCGGACGTCCGGCAGCGCACGGGACACGATGACGGACATCGCGTAGTCCAGGTACGAACGCTGCATCTCCGTCTCGAGCCCGACGGGCTCGACACGCTGGGCGATGACGCCGCCCTCTTCAGAGGTGACGGGCGTGTTCTCGTCGGCCATTGCGGGTGAAGATCCTTCCTGGTGCGGTCAGCTGAGACCGACTCAGATGTCGAGGAAGCGGACGTCCTTGGCGTTGCGCTGGATGAACTGGCGGCGGGCCTCCACGTCCTCGCCCATCAGCACGGAGAACAGGTCGTCCGCCTGGGCGGCGTCGTCGAGGGTGACCTGGCCCAGGACGCGGTGCTCCTGGTCCATGGTGGTCACCCGCAGCTCCTCGGCGTTCATCTCGCCGAGACCCTTGAAGCGCTGGATGGAGTCCTCGCGGATGCGCTTGCCGCGCTGGCGGCCCATCTCGATCAGTGCGTCGCGCTCGCGGTCCGAGTAGGCGTACTCGACGTCGTCCCGGCCCCACTTGATCTTGTACAGAGGGGGACGGGAGAGGTACACGTGCCCGGCCTCGACCAGCGGCCGCATGAAGCGGAACAGGAAGGTCAGCAGCAGCGTGGAGATGTGCTGGCCGTCGACGTCGGCGTCCGCCATCAGGATGATCTTGTGATAGCGCAGCTTCTCGATGTCGAAGTCCTCGTGGACCCCGGTACCGAAGGCCGAGATCAGCGCCTGGATCTCCTGGTTCTGCAGGATCTTGTCGATCCGGGCCTTCTCGACGTTCAGGATCTTGCCGCGGATCGGGAGGATCGCCTGGTACTCGGGGTTTCGGCCGGACTTGGCCGAACCGCCGGCGGAGTCACCCTCGACGATGAAGATCTCGCACTTGGTGGGGTCGTTCGACTGGCAGTCGGAGAGCTTGCCCGGCAGGGACGCGGTCTCCAGGAGGCCCTTGCGACGCGTCAGGTCACGGGCCTTGCGGGCCGCCACGCGCGCGGTGGCCGCCTGGATGCCCTTGCGGATGATGTCCGCGGCCTCGACGGGGTTGCGGTCCAGCCAGTCGGTGAGGTGCTCGTAGACGACCTTCTGAACGAAGGTCTTCACCTCGGTGTTGCCCAGCTTGGTCTTGGTCTGGCCCTCGAACTGCGGCTCGCTCAGCTTCACCGAGATGATCGCGGTCAGACCCTCGCGGATGTCGTCACCCGTGAGGTTGTCGTCCTTCTCACGCAGCAGCTTCTTGTCGCGCGCGTACTTGTTGACGAGGTTCGTCAGCGCCGCGCGGAAGCCTTCCTCGTGCGTGCCGCCCTCGTGCGTGTGGATGATGTTCGCGAAGGAGTAGACGCCCTCGGTGTAGCTGCTGTTCCACTGCATCGCGACCTCGAGGGACAGGAGCTTGTCCTTGTCCTCGGCCTCCAGGTCGATCACGGTGGGGTGCACCACGTCTCCCTTGCGGGAGTTGAGGTACTTCACGAAGTCGACGATGCCGCCCTCGTAGTGGTACTCGACGACCTTGACTTCGTCCTTCTCGTCGGCGCCCGCCTCGTCCGCCCCGGCGGTGGCCTTCGCCGACTCGCGCTCGTCGGTGAGTTTGATCCTCAAACCCTTGTTGAGGAACGCCATCTCCTGGAAGCGGCGGGAGAGCGTCTCGAAGGAGTACTCGGTGGTCTCGAAGATGTCGGCGTCGGCCCAGAACGTGACCGACGTGCCGTGCTCGTCCGTCGCCTCGTGCTTGGCCAGCGGAGCCGTCGGGACGCCCAGCTTGTAGTCCTGGGTCCAGCGGTAGCCGTCGGTCTTGACCTCGACGGCGACCTTGCTGGACAGGGCGTTCACCACGGAGACACCCACGCCGTGCAGACCGCCGGAGACCGCGTAGCCGCCACCGCCGAACTTGCCGCCCGCGTGCAGCACCGTCAGCACGACCTCGACGGCCGGCTTGCCCTCGGAGGGGACGATGCCCACCGGGATGCCTCGGCCGTTGTCGACGACACGCACGCCGCCGTCGGCCAGGATCGTCACGTCGATGGTGTCCGCGTGGCCGGCCAGCGCCTCGTCCACGGAGTTGTCGACGACCTCCTGCACCAGGTGGTGCAGGCCGCGCTCGCCGGTCGAGCCGATGTACATACCGGGTCGCTTGCGGACCGCGTCCAGACCCTCGAGGACGGTGATGGCGCTGGCGTCGTACGAGGCGGTTACCTCGCCGTTCGACGAGGTCGCCTCGGCGTCGGTGGACGGGATGTTCTCGTTGGGGTTGCCGGAATCGGCCACGAAGCGCCCTTTCTGGCACAGCACGAGCCAGGCTCGTCGGCGGGTTGCCGGAGCGGCTGCGGCATGTTGCGTTGGTAAGCCTTGATCAGCGTTGCTCAGCGTTTCCCGGGCGGTCCCCACGTTTGGGGCGGGATTAGCTTCCAGTCTACCGGTAGCGCCGACAGTGATGGGGGTTTGCCGGTACCTGAGTCCTCATGTGCCGCCCTCAACCGGCGTCTTCCGGGTCCCCATATACGGAGCGGGGCTCCAAGAGGCTCACGGAGGCACTCAGCGCTTCGGGCTGTCAACCCATGGCTACTTGGGAGTCAGGTCGGAATTCGCCACCGCGTACGGAGCTACGACAAAGGCGTCGCCGATGCCCCGAAGGCACCGCCGACGCCCTTGATGTGATGTCCATCACCCGTAGGTGTCACCGGGTCCTGTGCTGCCCGGGGCGCGCAGCGGACCGTAGCGGCGGGCGGGGCCGCCGGGGCCGTTCACCTTGATCAACTTAACGGCGCCGTGCCCGAGATCCTCGTTCAGACGGGCCACCAGCTGCGGCGCGAGCAGCCGCAGATTCGTCGCCCACGCGGTCGAGTCACAGCGCACCACCAGGACCCGCTCGTCCTCGTCGTACTTCTCCGGCTCACAGTGCTTGGCCAGGTCCTCGCCCACGATCTGCGGCCAGCGCCCCATCACCCCGCCCACCGCGGCGGGCGTCTCCCAACCGCGCTCGGTGATCAGGCGGTTGATGGCGGCCCCGAACGCCATGGGGTCGCGTCCGTCGGCGCGCGCGCCGGAGCGCAGCCCGCCACCGCGCCGGGCCTGGCGCTTCTGCTGCGCCGCGTCCCCACGCGCGCGTGCCTGTTCCTTCGCGGCCCTGAGCGCCACGCGCGCGAGGTCGACGCCGGACGGCTCGGCGGGCTTGGGGATCTCCGCGGGCGGTTGTTCGTCGGTCATACGCGCTCCACTGTCCCCTCGGACACGGTGTACCGCGTCCCCATCAGCACGTGCGGCACGTCGTCGTCGACCGCCGCCGTCACCAGGACCTGCTCACCGGGCGCCACGAGCTCGGCCAGGCGCTCACGGCGACGGGTGTCCAGCTCGGCGAACACGTCGTCGAGGATCAGCACGGGTTCGTTGCCCTCGGCCCTGAGCAGGTCGTACGACGCGAGGCGCAGCGACAGCGCGTACGACCAGGACTCGCCGTGCGAGGCGTATCCCTTGGCGGGCAGCTGACCGAGTTTGAGAAGCAGATCGTCCCGATGCGGTCCTACGAGGGTCACACCCCGCTCGATCTCCGGCTTGCGCGACTCCGCGAGAGCGGCCATCAACTGCTCGTAGAGATCCTCACGCGTGTGTGCCTCGCCCGGCGCGGACGGCTTGTACTCCAGAGCGACCGGGCCGCCGCCGGGTGCCAGTTGCTCGTACGCCTTGTCGGCCAGCGGCTGGAGCGCGGCGATCAGATCGAGCCGCTGAGCGAGCAACTCGGCGCCCACGCGCGCCAGATGCTGATCCCACACGTCGAGGGTGGACAGGTCCATCGAGCGACCGCCGTGCCTCCTCGCGAGCGCGGCCGACTTCAGCAGGGTGTTGCGCTGCTTGAGGACGCGCTCGTAGTCCGAGCGGACGCCGGCCATGCGCGGGGAGCGGGCGGTGATCAGCTCGTCCAGGAAGCGGCGCCGCTCGCCCGGGTCGCCCTTCACCAGCGCGAGATCCTCCGGCGCGAACAGCACGGTCCGCACGATCCCGAGCACATCACGTGGCCTGACCTGTGAGGACCTGTTGATCCGGGCGCGGTTCGCCTTGCCGGGATTGAGCTCGAGCTCGACCAGCTGCTGCCGCTCGCCCTGTCTGACCTGCGCCCGGACGATCGCACGGTCGGCGCCCATCCTGACCAGGGGGGCGTCGGAGGCAACCCGGTGGCTGCCGAGGGTGGCAAGGTAGCCGATCGCCTCGACCAGGTTCGTCTTGCCCTGCCCGTTGGGGCCCACGAACGCGGTGACGCCCGGGTCGAGCGGAACTTCGACCCGGGCGTACGAGCGGAAGTCGGCCAGCGACAGATGCGTGACGTGCATGGTCGGTCGCCGACCTCCCCCAGGTTGTGGACTGCGGCTTGTGGATTGCTCCGCAGCCCTGTGGATTACTTCGTCTCGACCGCGTGGCCGCCGAACTGGTTCCGCAGCGCCGCGATCATCTTCATCTGCGGCGCGTCGTCCTGGCGGGACGCGAACCGCGCGAACAGCGACGCGGTGATCGCCGGCAGCGGTACCGCGTGGTCTATGGCGGCTTCCACGGTCCACCGGCCCTCGCCGGAGTCCTGTGCGAAACCGCGCAGCTTGTCCAGGTGCTCGTCCTCGTCGAGGGCGTTGACCGCGAGGTCGAGAAGCCAGGAACGGATGACCGTGCCCTCCTGCCAGGAGCGGAAGACCTCCCGGACGTCGGTCACGGAGTCGACCTTCTCAAGGAGCTCCCAGCCCTCGGCGTAGGCCTGCATCATCGCGTACTCGATGCCGTTGTGGACCATCTTCGCGAAGTGGCCGGCGCCGACCTTGCCGGCGTGCACCGCACCGGCGTCGCCCTTGGGCTTGAGGGCGTCGAAGACGGGCTGCGCCTTGGCGACGTTCTCCGCGTCGCCGCCGTACATCAGCGCGTAGCCGTTCTCCAGGCCCCACACACCACCGGAGACGCCGCAGTCGACGAAGCCGATGCCCTTGGCGGCCAGCTCCTCGGCGTGCTTCTCGTCGTCCGTCCAGCGGGAGTTCCCGCCGTCCACCACGACGTCACCGGGCTCCAGGAGCTCGGCCAGCTCGTCGATCGTCGCCTGGGTCGGCGCACCGGCCGGGACCATCACCCACACGACCCGCGGGCCCTGCAACGCGTCCACAAGCTCCTTCAGGCTGTGGACATCGGCGAGGTCCGGGTTGCGGTCGTATCCGATCACGGTGTGGCCTGCGCGGCGGATCCGCTCGCGCATGTTGCCGCCCATCTTGCCGAGGCCGATGAGACCGAGCTCCATCAATGGTTCCTTAGGTTGCTGTGGCGTGAGAGCACTTTCGTACCCACGTACGAGCCTAAACCCGGACGCTCACGCACACCTGTGGGCATACGCGCTCAAACGTATGCCCTCACCTGGGGCTTTGACTCAGCCGCTCAGCCGCACCGGCATGATCAGGTACTTGTAGGCCTCGTCCGCCTCGGCGTCCAGGGCCGGCTTGCCACTCAGCAGCGCCGGCTTGGTGGACGTCGTGAAGGACAGCTGGGCCACCGGGGAGTCGATGGCGCTCAGGCCGTCCAGCAGGAAGGTCGGGTTGAAGGCGATCGAGACGTCGTCGCCCTCCAGCTGGGCGTCCACCCTTTCCACAGCCTGTGCGTCGTCGCTGGAACCGGCCTCCAGGATCAGCACGCCCTGCTCGAAGCTCAGCCGCACCGGGGTGTTGCGCTCGGCGACCAGGGCCACACGCTTGACGGCCTCCACGAAGGGGGCGGTCTCGATCACGGCGACGGAGTTGAACTCCGTCGGGAACAGCGAGCGGTACTTCGGCAGGTCGCCTTCGAGCAGACGCGTGGTCGTACGGCGGCCCGCGCCCTCGAAGCCGATCAGGCCCTCGCCCGCACCCGAACCGGACAGCGCCAGGATGACGCTGTCGCCGCTCGTAAGCGCCTTGGCGGTGTCCAGGAGCGTCTTGGCGGGCACCAGGGCGACCGCGGACGCCTCCGGGTTCTCCGGCTTCCACAGGAACTCGCGGACGGCGAAGCGGTAGCGGTCGGTGGACGCCAGCGTGACGGTGTCGCCCTCGATCTCGATGCGCACACCGGTCAGGACGGGGAGCGTGTCGTCACGGCCCGCGGCGATGGCCACCTGGGCGGCGGCGGAGGCGAAGACCTCACCGGGGACGGTGCCCGTGGCGCTCGGCATCTGCGGCAGCGCCGGGTACTCCTCCACAGGCAGGGTGTGGAGTGTGAACCGCGAGGAGCCGCAGACCACCGTGGCCCGTACACCGTCTGTGGAAATCTCCACCGGACGGTTGGGGAGGGCGCGGCAGATGTCGGCGAGCAGGCGGCCGGAGACCAGCACCGTGCCCTCCTCCTCGACCTCGGCCTCCACGGACACCCGCGCGGAGACCTCGTAGTCGAAGCTGGACAGGCTCAGCTGGCCTTCCTCGGCCTTCAGGAGAAGGCCGGCGAGGACAGGCGCCGGCGGACGGGCCGGGAGGCTGCGCGCCGCCCAGGCCACTGCCTCCGCGAGTACGTCGCGTTCCACCCGGATCTTCACTGTTGCCGCCTCCTGCTGTTGCCGGCGCTGCTCGGCCTGCCTGGCTTCGTCGTCTGTCTCGGTGTCGTCGGTCCCTGTGCCGGGAAGGACACCGGGGAACAGTCTGACGCACCCCACTGACAGTAGGTGCCTCTCGGGGTCAAGTCGTGACGAGGGGCAGTCGGGAGCCGGACAGCGAGTTGTGCACAGGCCCCACTTCGAAACGGATTCCCAGCTCTCTCTAGTTGGGAGTAGTAGTAGGGGCTGTGGATACCGTGGATAACCCCGTTTTCCCAGCTCAGAGGGGAAATTTTGTCCACTGGCCCTGTGGGCGGAGGCGGTGGACAACCGGGCGTATCTGTGGAGAACAGAAAGTTCTGCACACTCCGTGCACAGCCTGAGGCGACTTCTCCCCAGCGCCGTCCCCAGCTTTACCCACGTTTCCCACAGCCCAACCCGGCACCTTCGTGTGACGCCTTTCACTCGACCCGGTGATCAGGCGCGTCGCGTTGCCGAACAGTGGACAGGCATGTGGAGAACCCGGTGATCGCTGGGGACAACCGGCCCCGGCCTGTGGGTTGCCGGTGGACAACTCGGTGCACAGCCTGTGGATCTTCTCGCTGTCCACAGTCTGTGGAGATCGTTCGTCCACGAATCCACAACCACCTGACCTGGCCTGATGGTCTTTCAACAGGGAGCCTGTGGACCGTGATCTGGACAACTTCGCGGTCCCCAGGATGTGGACGGGAAAAAGTCACCGGATCTGTGGAGAGAGGCCGTAACCCGGCCGGGAATCGAACAGCCGGCTACGGCGGCATGAAGAAGGGCGCCTCCGGGATCTCGTCCCCAGGGCGCCCTTCAGCGTCGAAACCGACGTAACTCCGCCTCTGTCAGCCGTTCTTGATGCGGTTCGTCAGCTCGGTGACCTGGTTGTAGATGGAGCGCCGCTCGGCCATCAGATTGCGGATCTTGCGGTCGGCGTGCATGACCGTGGTGTGGTCGCGGCCGCCGAACAGCGCGCCGATCTTAGGCAGCGACAGATCCGTCAGCTCCCGGCACAGGTACATGGCGATCTGGCGGGCCGTGACGAGCGCCCGCCCGCGCGAGGTGCCGCACAGGTCCTCGACGGTCAGGCCGAAGTAGTCCGCCGTGGCGCTCATGATGGCCGTGGAGGTGATCTCCGGGGCCGAGTCCTCGCCGCCTGGGATCAGGTCCTTGAGGACGATCTCCGTCAGGCCCAGGTCGACCGGCTGCCGGTTGAGCGACGCGAACGCCGTCACCCGGATCAGCGCGCCCTCCAGCTCGCGGATGTTGCGCGAGATCCGGGAGGCGATGAACTCCAGGACCTCCGGCGGCGCGTTGAGCTGCTCCTGTACCGCCTTCTTGCGCAGGATCGCGATCCGTGTCTCCAGCTCGGGCGGCTGGACGTCGGTGATCAGACCCCACTCGAAACGGTTCCGCAGCCGGTCCTCCAGCGTCACCAGCTGCTTGGGCGGCCGGTCGCTGGACAGGACGATCTGCTTGTTCGCGTTGTGGAGCGTGTTGAAGGTGTGGAAGAACTCCTCCTGCGTCGACTCCTTGTCCGCGAGGAACTGGATGTCGTCGACGAGCAGGATGTCCATCTCGCGGTAGCGCTTGCGGAAGCTGTCGCCCTTGCCGTCGCGGATGGAGTTGATGAATTCGTTGGTGAACTCCTCCGAGCTCACGTACCGCACGCGCGTGCCGGGATACAGGCTGCGCGCGTAGTGCCCGATCGCGTGCAGCAGGTGGGTCTTGCCGAGCCCCGACTCCCCGTAGATGAAGAGGGGGTTGTAGGCCTTGGCCGGCGCCTCGGCGACCGCCACCGCGGCCGCGTGGGCGAAGCGGTTGGAGGCGCCGATGACGAACGTGTCGAAGAGGTACTTCGGGTTCAGCCGCGCGGTGGGCTCACCGGGGCCGGTTGCCGGCGCGGGCTGCGCGGCGAGCGGACCGGGAGCGCCGGTGGTGGGCAGGCTGGAGCCGACCGGGCCGCCGCGATGCACATGTCCGGAGCCGGGCGGGGGGTCGGGGAGGTCCCGGCGGGCGTCGCGCTGGTCGTAGTCGGACCGGGGCTGGTCGTAGTCGGGACGCGGCTTGTCGTAGTCCGGGCGCTCGTCGTAGTCGCGGCGCGGACTGTCGTAGGAGGAGCGGTCCATCGGCTGCGGGCGGTAGTCCTGCGACGGGGGGCCGTACGACTCCTGCGGATACGGCTCCTGCGACGGCGAGGCGTACGGGTCGCGCTCCGGGAAGCCGAGTCGCTGCTGCTGCCAGCTGTACTCGTCCTGCTGCGGCCGCGGCCAGGCGCCGGGCTCGGGGCGCTGGTACTCCGAGGGGTAGGCGGGGCGGGCGGTCGGGAGCTGGTCCGGGCGGGGGGCGTGGTCGCCCTGGTGCCCGGGACGCTGGTCGCCGCGGTTCGGACGGGAGTCGTCGGCGCGGTGACGGCCGTAGCCCTCGTACTGGTTGTCGTACTGGCCGGAGGGGAGTTCCGGTTCCTCGTAGCGCGACTGGGGCCGGGGGGCCGGAGGCGCGGGCGGTGCCGGGGGCTCGCCCGCGGAGTCGTCGACCGTGATCGCGATACGGATCGGGCGGCCGCACTCACGGCTCAGGGTCTCGCTGACGGCTGGGGCCAGCCGGCCCTCCAGTACGCCTTTCGCAAATTCGTTCGGTACGGCGAGCAGGGCGGTGTCGGCGACCAGCGCGAGCGGCTGGCAGCGCCGGATCCAGTGCTCGTCTTTCGCCTCCACACCCTGGACGCGGCCCTCGCCGAGAAGTTGCTCGAGTACGCGTGGCCACACTGCGGCAAGATCGGCAGGTACGTCAGCCACAGGGCACGCTCTCTCACGGGTCCCACGAACGTGTGGTTGTGGGACGAGTCGGGATTCAAATGGGGTGGAGCCGAAACAGAGGGGTCAAGGGAACGAATCGGAGTTCAGCCACGGTAGTCAGGGCGACGGGTGCGGTTCAAGTTGTTGTCCCCAGCCTGTGGATAGTGTCTCCTGGTGACCACTGGTTTGACCGGATGGCGCAGCCGCGCGTACCGTAACCAGGTCGAGTTGTCGATGGCTGCTGCCGCCTGCCTCCGATGGGCACAGATCGCTTCGGGTGATCGGGAAGCGGTGCACTCGGGCGTTACTGCGAGCTACTCGTGGGCGCACGGTGACAGCCAGGACGGCACCCGCCACCACCGATTTATTTCTGGAGCCCCCGAGTGAGCAAGCGCACCTTCCAGCCGAACAACCGTCGTCGCGCGAAGACCCACGGCTTCCGCCTGCGGATGCGTACCCGTGCCGGCCGCGCGATTCTGGCGAACCGCCGCAGCAAGGGTCGCGCCAGCCTGTCCGCCTGATCCCGGTCAGGTCATGCCGTCGTGCTGCCCACCGAGAACCGGCTGAGGCGGCGCGAGGACTTCGCGACCGCAGTACGACGAGGGCGCCGGGCCGGACGCCCGTCCCTCGTCGTCCATTTTCGTAGCGGTGCCACGGACCCGCACGCGCCTGGGGAGAGCGCTCCCCCGACGCGTGCGGGTTTCGTCGTGAGCAAGGCCGTGGGCGGCGCGGTCGTGCGCAACAAGGTGAAGCGCAGACTGCGTCATCTGATGCGCGACAGGGTCGCTCTGTTTCCCCCCGGTAGCCTGGTAGTCGTACGAGCGCTGCCCGAGGCGGGCGACGCCGATCACGAACAGCTGGCCCGAGACCTGGACGCCGCCGTTCAGCGGCTGCTGGGAGGGGGCGCACGATGAAGTATCCGCTGCTGGCGCTGATCAAGCTGTACCAGTGGACCATCAGTCCGCTGCTGGGGCCGGTGTGCAAGTACTACCCGTCGTGCTCCCACTACGGCTTCCAGGCCATCGACCGGCATGGTGCGATCAAGGGAACGGCACTCACCGCCTGGCGCATCCTGCGGTGCAATCCGTGGTCGCTGGGCGGTGTGGACCATGTCCCGCCGCGCAAGCGTCCGCGGTGGCACGAAATGCTGCGTAACGCCTGGCGTGCACGTAGGGGCGGGCCCTCCGCCGCCTCGGCCACCGAGGGACAGACTCCTTCGAGCCCGGCCGCAGAGACTCCGTCCCATGCCCAAGGAGCATGATTAGTGGACACGATTGCCAGTCTTTTCAGCTTCATCACGACACCCGTCTCCTGGGTCATCGTCCAGTTCCACACGGTGTACGGCAAGATCTTCGGCCCTGACACCGGATGGGCCTGGGGCCTGTCGATCGTGTCCCTCGTGATCCTGATCCGTATCTGCCTGATCCCGCTCTTCGTGAAGCAGATCAAGTCGACGCGGGCCATGCAGACGCTCCAGCCCGAGATGAAGAAGATCCAGGAGCGCTACAAGAACGACAAACAGCGTCAGTCCGAAGAGATGATGAAGCTGTACAAGGAGACGGGCACCAACCCGCTCTCCTCGTGCCTTCCCATCCTGGCGCAGTCCCCGTTCTTCTTCGCCCTGTATCACGTGCTCAACGGCATCGCGACCGGCTCGACGATCGGCGTCATCAACGATTCGCTGCTGGCCAGTGCCCGTAAGGCGCACATTTTCGGTGCCCCGCTGGCCGCGAAGTTCACGGACGGTTCGAGCAAGGTCGAGGCACTCGGCGCCTCGCTGACCGACGTCCGGGTCGTCACCGCGGTCATGATCGTCCTGATGTCGGCGTCGCAGTTCTATACGCAGCGCCAGCTGATGACGAAGAACGTCGACACCACGGTCAAGACGCCGTTCATGCAGCAGCAGAAGATGCTGATGTACGTCTTCCCGGTCATGTTCGCCGTCTTCGGCATCAACTTCCCGGTCGGTGTCCTCGTCTACTGGCTGACCACCAACGTGTGGACCATGGGCCAGCAGATGTACGTCATCCGCAACAACCCGACGCCGGGTTCCAAGGCCCAGGCCGCCTACCTGGAGCGCCTCACCCATCACGTCACGAACCACGGCAAGGCCCGCAAGCGCAGCGAGCGCACCATCATCAAGGCGATCGTCGCCAAGGGCCGCGACCGCAACGAGTTCGAGCGCAAGTTCATCAACGGTCTGAACAAGGCGGGCCTGGCGGCCCAGGCCGACGGCTCCGTCGTCCAGAGCGAGTCCCAGGCCGCGGTCCAGACCGAGGACGGCGCGTCGACCAGCGCGGCAGCCCCCAAGCGTCAGCAGCCCAAGCGGCAGAGCAAGTCCCAGCGGCAGTCGGGCGGCGCGGCGGCCTCGGGTGGTAAGGCGGCCGGTGATGCCCCGTCGCCGGAGCCGACCTCACTGACCAAGTCCGATGAGCCAGAGGACGCCAAGCCCGCCGAACCCGCCAAGAAGCAGTCCGGCGGCGGTACCCGCAGCAAGGCCCAGTCCGGACAGCGCAAGGGTCCGCAGCGGCCCAAGTCCCCGTCCAAGAAGTAAGAAGGAGTCCATCCCGTGACGGAAGGCACCACCTCCGCCGCTGCCGAGGGCGCAGACACCCTGACCCGCCTGGAGCAGGAGGGTGAGATCGCGGCGGACTACCTCGAGGGTCTGCTCGACATCGCCGATCTCGACGGCGACATCGACATGGACGTCGAGGCCGACCGCGCCGCTGTCTCGATCATCAGCGACGCGGGCGGCCGCGACCTGCAGAAGCTGGTCGGCCGGGACGGCGAGGTGCTGGAAGCCCTGCAGGAGCTCACGCGCCTGGCTGTGCACCGGGAGACCGGGGACCGCAGCCGGCTGATGCTGGACATCGGTGGTTACCGGGCCAAGAAGCGCGCCGAGCTCTCCGAGCTGGGCGCCAAGGCAGCTGCCGAAGTCAAGAGCACCGGCGAGTCCGTGAAGCTCGATCCGATGACGCCGTTCGAGCGCAAGGTCGTGCACGACGCGGTCAAGGCCGCCGGCTTGCGCAGTGAGTCCGAGGGCGAGGAGCCGCAGCGCTTCGTCGTCGTGCTTCCCGCCTGATCGGTCCGTACGTTCCTCCGGCCCCGTCTGTCTGTAGAGCAGGCGGGGCCGAACTTTGTCAGCCTGATAGTTCTGGTTGTCGGCGCCCGTGCGCTGATGCGGTACGGAAGGACGGTTCCCCGTGACGGAGGCAGCGGAGCTCCCCCCTGCGCCCGAGCAGGCGCGTGAGGTGTTCGGCGATCGCTTCGACGATGCGGTTCGCTACGCGGAGCTGCTCGCCGAGGCGGGGGTGCAGCGCGGTCTCATCGGCCCGCGTGAAGTGCCCCGCCTCTGGGAGCGGCACCTGCTGAACTGCGCGGTGCTCTCGGAGGTGGTTCCCGAGGGCGTGACGGTGTGCGACGTCGGCTCCGGCGCAGGGCTGCCCGGCATCCCCCTGGCGCTTGTACGCGAGGATCTGAAGATCACGCTGCTGGAGCCGCTGCTGCGGCGCACCACCTTCCTCACCGAGGTCGTGGAGCTGCTGGGCCTGGACCATGTGACAGTCGTGCGCGGCCGTGCCGAGGAGGTCATGGGCAAACTGACTCCCGTGCATGTGGTGACAGCGCGGGCCGTGGCCCCGCTCGACCGACTGGCGGCGTGGGGCGTCCCGCTGCTGCGGCCCTATGGCGAGATGCTCGCGCTCAAGGGCGACACCGCGGAGGAGGAGCTCAAGGCGGCAGGTACGGCCCTGAGCAAGCTCGGCGCCGTGGAGACCTCCATCCTGCATGTGGGTGAGGGCGTGGTCGACCCGTTGTCCACGGTGGTGAGGGTCGAGGTCGGGGAGAGTCCCGGTGGTGTCCGTTTCGCGGCCAAGCGCGCCAAGGCGGCCCGTACCGGCCGCACTCGTCGACGTCGCTGAACCGTCCTGACGACGAGACGTACTCCACACAAGCTGCCAAACCTCTGCATGCCGGAGTGTCGCGGCAGAACGGGCACGGTCGCCCTGCATCGTGTTTCACGTGAAACGTCGCTCACTGCTGCACGGCATCATCAGCCGGGGCCGCGCCGCGGCCGAACCCCGCGACCGAAAGCCTCTCGGGTCACTCGGAGAGGTAACGGAGTTGTCCACAGAGGTGGATTTCTCCACAGAACAACAGGCCTCACTGGTTCACGACCCCGAAGACATGGGAGGCTCTGTTCATTGCGAGCCTGAAGTCGAGGAGAGTGAATCCTTGCGGTCCGACGCCAACATCGCGGGACCGATGACCGATCCGGTCCCCGGTCCCCGTACCGAGTCGATGGGGGAGGATGTTTCACGTGAAACACCGCCCCCGATGGACGACACGCCGATCGGTCGTGCTGCCCAACTGGCAGTAGAGGCTTTGGGCCGTGCCGGCGAGGGCCTGCCACGGCCCGAGCAGACCCGGATCATGGTCGTAGCCAACCAGAAGGGCGGGGTGGGCAAGACGACGACGACCGTCAATCTTGCCGCTTCGCTTGCTCTGCACGGCGGCCGTGTCCTGGTCATCGACCTCGACCCCCAGGGCAACGCGTCCACAGCGCTGGGTATAGACCATCATGCGGAAGTGCCGTCCATCTACGACGTCCTGGTCGAAAGCAGGCCGCTGGCCGAGGTCGTCCAGCCGGTCCCCGATGTCGAAGGCCTCTTCTGCGCCCCCGCCACCATCGATCTCGCCGGTGCGGAGATCGAGCTGGTGTCCCTGGTGGCCCGGGAGAGCCGACTGCAACGAGCGATCCAGGCGTACGAGCAGCCCCTGGACTACATCCTCATCGACTGCCCGCCCTCGCTTGGCCTGTTGACGGTCAACGCGTTGGTGGCTGGTGCGGAGGTACTCATCCCGATCCAGTGCGAGTACTACGCGCTGGAGGGCCTGGGTCAGCTGCTGCGCAACGTCGACCTGGTGCGGGGTCACCTCAACCCCACCTTGCACGTATCGACCATCCTGCTCACCATGTACGACGGCCGGACGCGGCTTGCGTCCCAGGTCGCAGACGAGGTGCGCACCCACTTCGGTGACGAGGTGCTACGGACGAGCATTCCTCGCTCGGTCCGTATCTCCGAGGCGCCGAGCTATGGACAGACGGTGTTGACGTACGATCCGGGATCGAGCGGTGCCCTGTCCTACCTTGAGGCGGCGCGAGAGATCGCGTTGAAGGGAGTCGGCGTCAGCTACGACCCGACTCAGGCGCACATCGGCGCACAGAGTAACCCGAGCATGGTGGAGGGGATCCAGTGAGCGAGCGACGGAGGGGTTTGGGCCGTGGGCTCGGCGCATTGATCCCCGCTGCCCCGACAGAGAAGACGCCGACCCCGGCGGCGATGGGGGGCGCTGGCTCTGCCTCCCCGACGTCCGTTCCGGTGCTGACGACCGACCGTGGGGTGGCCGCGGCGAAGGTGGCCACGCTGCCGCCTGTTTCACATGAAACCGAGGAGCCGTCAGTCAACGGCTACGTGGAGTCGCCCGCGCCTCCCCTGGGCGCCCACTTCGCGGAGCTCCCTCTCGACTCCATCACGCCGAACCCGCGCCAGCCGCGTGAGGTCTTCGACGAGGACGCTCTTCAGGAGCTGGTCACCTCCATCCAGGAGGTCGGCCTCCTCCAGCCGGTCGTCGTGCGGCAGTTGGGTCCCGCCCGCTACGAGCTCATCATGGGCGAGCGGCGTTGGCGGGCCTGCCGTGAGGCGGGCCTGGAGGCGATCCCGGCGATCGTGCGGGCCACGGACGACGACAAGCTTCTCCTGGACGCGCTCCTGGAGAACCTGCACCGTGCTCAGCTGAACCCGCTGGAAGAGGCAGCCGCCTACGACCAGTTGCTGAAGGACTTCAACTGCACGCACGACCAGTTGGCGGACCGTATCGGCCGATCCCGGCCCCAGGTCTCCAACACACTGCGTCTGCTGAAGCTCTCACCTGCTGTCCAGCGCCGGGTGGCCGCCGGAGTTCTCTCCGCGGGACATGCCCGGGCGCTGCTCTCCGTAGATGATTCGGAGGAGCAGGACCGGCTGGCCCACCGGATCGTGGCCGAGGGACTTTCGGTGCGTGCCGTCGAGGAGATCGTGACCCTCATGGGGTCGCGGCCGCAGACCGCCCAGCGCTCTAAGGGGCCGCGTGCCGGCGCCCTCGTTTCCCCGGCGCTGACCGACCTCGCGACCCGTCTCTCGGACCGCTTCGAGACACGGGTGAAGGTCGACCTGGGACAGAAGAAGGGCAAGATCACGGTCGAGTTCGCCTCGATGGAGGACCTTGAGCGCATCCTCAGCTCTCTCGCCCCGGGTGAAGGACCGGTTCTGCAGAAGAGCCTGCTGGACGATGAGGCCGACGAGACGGAAGCCTGATCCAGGCCCCGCGGCACCGCCTGAGCCAGGCGCAAAGAGCGGGCCGTGTCCGGTGTGTACCGGACACGGCCCGCTCTTTGCTCTCAGGCGGTATCGATGGAATCGCTGTGTGGATACGATGCGAAGGGGTGCGGCACATCCTCCCGGCAGTACCTCTGAGGAGAGGCAGGGGCCATGCGAACGATGAGCCGAAGCGGACTGGTGAGCGCGGGCCTGGGACTGGGGGCGGTCGGCGGATTCGTCGGTAGCCTGCTCAGGGAACGGAGCGCTCTGACGGCCGCCCGCGACGCGGCGGGCGAAGGAAGCGAGGATCAGCCTTCATGGGGCGTCGGCTCGTACCGCTCACGCTGGACAACCTTCCGGACCTCCCCCGGCGTTGCCGCTCGTGTGTCTTCTGGGAGTTGGACCCCGTCAGCGGAGAAGCCGCGGTAAAGGCGGGAACACCCGCGCTGGAGAAGGAAGCCTGGATCTCTGCCGTCCTCCTCGACTGGGGATCGTGCGGTCGAGTCGTGTACGTCGATGACGTACCGGTCGGCTTCGTCCTCTACGCCCCTCCCGCGTACGTTCCTCGTTCGACGGCGTTTCCCACGAGCCCTGTCTCTCCGGACGCGGTCCAGTTGATGACGTCGTTCATCATGCCGGGCTATCAGGGACAGGGCCTGGGCCGGGTGATGGTGCAGACGGTCGCCAAGGATCTGCTGCGACGGGGCTTCAAGGCCGTCGAGGCCTTCGGTGACGCTCGCTGGAAGGAGCCGGCGTGCCTGCTCCCCGCGGACCATCTCCTTGCCGTGGGCTTCAAGACGGTCAGGCACCACCCCGCGTATCCGAGGCTGAGGCTGGAGCTGCGCACCACGCTCTCGTGGAAGGAAGACGTGGAGATGGCACTGGACCGGCTTCTGGGGGCGGTACAGAAGGAGCCAGCGCTGCGCCCCCTGTAATGCGATGGGGCCGGCCCTTTCGGGCCGGCCCCATCGTGTTTCACGTGAAACGTCACTCGGCGATGAAGTCCTCAAGGTCGCGGACGATCGCAGCCTTCGGCTTGGCACCCACGATGGTCTTGGCGACCTCGCCACCCTGGTACACGTTCAGCGTCGGGATGGACATGACGCCGTACTTGGCGGCCGTACCCGGGTTCTCGTCGATGTTCAGCTTGACGATTTCGATCTTGTCGCCGTACTCGGCGGCGATCGCCTCGAGGGACGGCGCGATCTGACGGCAAGGACCGCACCAGGCGGCCCAGAAGTCCACCAGGACGGGCTTGTCGCTCTTCAGGACGTCCTGCTCGAAGGAATCGTCGGTCACATTCTTCAGGGTGCCGGCCACGGCGGGCTCCTTAACTGGGTTGGTGCGGTGGGGCGGGATGGGGGTCAGACAGCGGTCTTCTCGGGCTCGGCCTTCTCCTCGTCCGCGAGGGCGGCGAGGAAACGCTCGGCGTCGAGAGCGGCGGAGCAGCCGGTGCCGGCCGCGGTGATCGCCTGGCGGTAGGTGTGATCGACCACGTCACCGGCGCCGAAGACACCGGTCAGGTTGGTGCGAGTAGAAGGTGCTTCCACCTTCACGTAGCCCTCACCGTCCAGTTCGAGCTGGCCCTTGAACAGCTCGGTGCGCGGGTCGTGGCCGATCGCGATGAACAGGCCGGTGACCGCCAGGTCCGAGAGTTCGCCGGTCTTGAGGTTGCGCAGCTTCAGGCCCGAGAGCTTCGGGTCGCCCTGGATCTCGGCGACCTCGCTGTCCCACACAAACTTGATCTTCGGGTCGGCGAAGGCGCGCTCCTGCATCGCCTTGGAGGCGCGCAGGGTGTCACGGCGGTGGACGATCGTCACGGACCTGGCGAAGCGGGAGAGGAAGGTCGCCTCCTCCATCGCGGTGTCACCACCGCCGATCACGGCGATGTCCTGGTCCTTGAAGAAGAAGCCGTCACAAGTGGCGCACCACGAGACACCCCGCCCGGAGAGAGCGTCCTCGTTCGGGAGGCCGAGCTTGCGGTGCTGCGAGCCGGTGGTGACGATCACGGCCTTCGCCTGGTGCACTGTGCCCGAGGTGTCGGTGACGGTCTTGATCTCACCGGTCAGGTCGACACTGACGATGTCGTCCGGGACGAGTTCGGCACCGAAGCGCTCGGCCTGGGCGCGCATGTTGTCCATGAGCTCGGGGCCCATGATGCCGTCCTGGAAGCCGGGGAAGTTCTCCACCTCGGTGGTGTTCATCAGCGCGCCGCCGGCGGTGACGGCGCCCTCGAACACCAGCGGCTTCAGCGACGCGCGCGCGGTGTAGAGCGCCGCCGTGTAGCCGGCGGGCCCGGAGCCGATGATGATCACGTTACGGACGTCGCTCACGGCTTGGTTCCTCGTCTCTGGACTGCGTCGTCGGACCGGTGGAGCCCACTCAGAACTCTCACCCCACCCAACGGATCCTAAGGGGCGCGCATTCCCGGTGTGTCCGGGCACACGGAGAGCTCACACCGTACGGATTACCACGCAGGACGGAGACGAGGCGTGAGTGGTCAGGAGCGCGCGTAGGTCTGATTCAGCAGAATCTTCGCGGTGCCCGTCGGTGCGTTCTTCACGCACGACGCATCCATGATGTAGGCGGTGACCCGGGTGCTGTCAGAGGGGTCACGCAGTACGACGAGAAGTGCGTCCGTGCCCTTGTAGACGCCGTCCTCGGTCGCGAGCGGCGCGTCAGTAGTGTGGATGCCGTTCTGGATGCACTGAGGAACCTCAGGCGTCACGAGGATGCGGGGATCTCCGGAGTCCGGGACGTTATTCGCGCCCATGCTGGTGTGCGGAGCCCGAGACCCGCCACTGCTCGCACTCTTCTCGCTGAGAAGATCCGAGACCTGCCTCTCCAGCCCGCTGGCGGAGAAGGTGTCGGCGGAGGTGGTCGCACGGTCGTGTGCCGCGCCGGTCGGCTTGCCGTCGTCCAACGCCGACAGCAGAACGGAGCCGAATCCCAGTGCGGCGACCGTGAAGACGGCGCCGAGGACGGCAATCTTGCGGCGTCCGTTCCTCTTGCGGTCCTTGCGGCCGGGGCCGGTGGTGGCAGAACGGGCATGTCCCGTGGGGCGGGCGGTGGTGGACGATGTTTCACGTGAAACATGCGGCGTCTCGACCGGCGCCGGTGCGTTCACCACCTCGGGAGCAGTTGCCTGCAGGAGAGCTTCCGCGGCGAGGGCGGCGTCGATCCTGCCGGCGACGTCGGAGGGCATCTGTGGTGGACCCGGCAGTGTGCCGAGCAGTCCGCGGATCTCCTCCAGCGACGCGTGCACGTCCGCGCAGAGTTCGCACTCGCCCAGATGCCGACGTACATCTGTGGTCCTGGAGGCGGGGAGGAGGCCTTCGGTGAGGTCGGAGATCTCCGCGACGTCCGGGTGCCCGGCTGTGTCTGTCGTGGAAGTCACGCTCGCCCACCTCCGCCCTTCACTGCAGCTGAATCGCTTGATCCCGAATCCGGCGGGCCTTCTGACGGAGGTCCCGCTGCGGGTGGGACGGATGTCCCCTGCGTCCGGTTCCGTCCAGCGCCCGTTTCTCTTCCGTCTCCGGCTCTTTCCGGCCGTAGATGAGTGAGAAGGGGGAGCAGTCTGGCTCTGCCTCGGGCGCAGCGGCTCTTCACTGTCCCTGTCGGCACGTCGAGCATGCGGGCGGCTTCGGCGACCGGGTAGCCCTGCATGTCCACTAGAACGAGGGCGGCCCGCTGGTCGGGCGGGAGCGTGCCTAGGGCCTCCAGGAGCTGGCGGTGGAGGTCGTTGCGCTCTGCGGGCGCCGAAGCGGACTCGTGCGGCTCCAGGAGCTGCTCCAGGCGCTCGGTGTCGTCCACCGGAGACGTCTTACGGGAGGCCACCTTTCTGGCCCGGTCCAGGCAGGCGTTGACCGTGATCCGGTGCAGCCAGGTGGTGACCGCGGACTGGCCCCGGAACGTGTGTGCGGCGCGGTAGGCGGACACAAGGGCGTCCTGAACGGCGTCAGCGGCTTCCTCACGGTCTCCCAGCGTGCGGAGGGCGACGGCCCAGAGCCGATCCCGGTGCCGCCGCACGAGCTCGCCGAAGGCGTCGGGGTCGCCGTCTACATGAAGGGCCAGGAGGTCCTGATCGCTGGTGTCGCCGTACGCGGTGTCATCTGCCATCGGACCCCCCTCCTCTCCCCGTTAACTGGCGATCTTGATGTCTGCCACCCGACCGCGGTAATTGCCTTCATCCGTCAGCGGCAGCTTGGTCAGCCAGATCAGAAGGTAGCGGGACTTCACGGCCTTGTCCGGCTTGAGCGGGACTCCGGTACCGGAGCCCTCCGCGACCTTCGTGTAGGCGTCGAAGCTCGTGGGCCTGGAGCTCGCGTCGCTTGAGGCGGCGCGCAGTTCCACAGACGTGTCGCCCATGAACGTGACGGTGACCTTCCCGATGTCCTGGACCTTGCCGAGGTCGAGGATTATCCCGAGGCCAGGCTTGAGGTTCCCGAAGTCGGCGCCCTTGTAGAAGTCCGTCTGCCAGTACGACGAGGTGTCGTTGTCGTAGGCCTTCTTTATGTCGTTCGGCTTCTCGGATCCGTCACCGAACGGGTCGAAGTCGTACCCCTTGGCGATGGTGATCGGAGCGCTGGCCGCCTTCGTCGGGTTCTTGTCGCCGTCGTCGGTCGTCTGGGTCTGGTTCTCGTCCGACTTGCCGCCCTGGTCCATCAGCGCGTCCGCCAGCTGCCAACTGCCCAGGCCCAGCGCGGCGATGAGGAGGGCGGAGACCGCCCACTTCAGCGCTCGGCCGGTACGGCTCTGGAGGGGTGGAGGCGGGGTCGGGACCGGCTGAGTGACGCCGGGGTGCGGCGCCGGGCGGCCGTACGTGCCCTGTTGGTACGTCGTGCGCTGGTACTCGGGCGGGGCCGTGAACGTCGGCTCCGGCGGGCGGATGCGGGGCATCTCACCGATCGCCTTGACCAGTTCCTCGGGTGTGGTGCACGCCGACTCGTGGCGCGAGGCGGTGGCACCGTCGTTGGCGAGCGCCCGCATGGACAGCTCGGACAGCCCGCGGTGGACACCCGCCCGCACCTGGTCGGGCGCGATGAGACCGACGTCCTTGGGCAGACCGGCCAGACCGTAGGCGTCGTTCTCGTACGGCCACCGCTGGGTGAGCGCCGCGTACAGGAGCGCGCCGATCGCCTCCGTGTCGGTGCGCTGCGGAGTCTCCGAACTCGCGCCCCGCAGCGCGGCGTTCACGGCGAGACCGCGGATGCGCCACTGCCCGCTCGACGTACGCAGGACCGCGTTCGGGTTCAGCCGCAGATGTGCGAGCCCTTCGCGGTGGGCCGCGGCCATGGCAGACGCCACCTGACTGACCATCTGGTAGGCGTCAAACACCTCCAGCGGACCCGGAGCGAGGAGCGCGGTCAGCTCGGTCGCGTCGGGCAGCCACTCGTGGACGACATAGACGAGGTCGTTCTCCTCGACGGCGTCGAGGACCTGGACGAAGCGCGGGTCGCCCAGCAACGCGGACGAACGGGCCGCGGCCAGGACGGAACGCGCCCGCGCATGGTCGGCCGGCAGGATGTGCACGCCGACGGCCCGACGGAGTTTCTCGTCGACGGCCCGCCAGCTGCTGAAGCCGTCCAGACGGGTGACGCACTCCTCGAGACGGTAGCGTCTGGCGAGTTTGTGGCCGCTGTGCAGCTCCGGCGGTGACGCCTTGCCAGGACTCTCGGTCCCGCCACTCCCCTGTGCCTCGACGTCTTCCGTGTCCAGCTCCCGGTTCTTGGCCACGCCGTCGGCCGTGGACTGGTCCGCCTGGGCGGTCAGCGGTTCGTCACCGCTGTTGTCTGCCACGTCGACGGCAGCCGTGCTCCGTTCCGCCACCGTCGTTCCCTGCCTCCCCATACGTTGCGCGCCGTGCGACGCAGAATCCAATTGTGCCCACAGTCCGACGCTATGCACGACACACAGTGCCGGACGATGGTTGTGCGCGTACCCATGCCTCAGCGCCCCAGACGCCCCCGGACCATGCCGACCAGCGAGTTCAGCTCCTCGATCCGCATCTTGCGAGCGGCGACGAAGAAGATCCCGAGCAGAATCGCTCCACCCGCGATCAGAGCGGCGAACGAACCGACCACTCCCTGGCCGAGCGAGTGACCGATGGCGTAGCAGGCCGCACCGCTCAGCAACGCCGCCGGTACCGAGGCGATGCAGAGCCTGGCGTAGGTCCGCAGGACACGGTTGCCGTCCAGGTCGCCGCCGAGGCGCTTGCGCAGCCGGTTCCAGGCGACGCCGACACCGATCGCGTAGGCCAGACCATACGAGGCAGCCATGCCCGCCACGGCCCAGCGCGGTGACAGCACCACGTAACACAGCGCCGAGGCGCCCGCGTTGACCGCTGCCACGATGACCGTGTTGTAGAAGGGGGTGCGGGTGTCCTCGTAGGCGTAGAAGGCGCGCAGGACGACGTACTGCACGGAGTAGGGGATCAAGCCGAGGGCGAAGGCCATCAGCATGAAGCCCATGTTCGTGGCCTCGCTGGTACCGGACGAGCCGAAGATCAACGTGCACATCGGGATGCCGAGGGCGACGAACCCGAAGGCGATCGGCACGATCGCGACGGCAGTGGTGCGCAGGCCCTGGGAGATGTCGTCACGGACCGCGCCGCCGTCCTCCTCGGCCGCGGAGCGGGCCAGCCGCGGCAGCAGAGCCGCCATCAGGGAGACGGTGATGATGGCCTGCGGCAGACCCCAGATGAGTTGGGCGTTGGCGTAGGCGGAGAAGCCGGTGCCGTCGACCGGGGAGGCCTTGCCCGCCGCAGTCGACAGCTGCGAGACGACGATCGCGCCGGCCTGGTTGGCCAGGACGAACAGGACGGTCCATTTGGCGAGCGTCACGGCCTTGCCGAGGCCGTGGCCCCGCCAGTCGAAGCGCAGCCTCATCCGGAAGCCGGTCTCGCGGAGGTACGGGATCATCGCCAGCGCCTGGACCGTGAGGCCGAGCAGGACGCCGATGCCGAGGAGACGCTGCCCCTCCGGCGGAATGTTGGTGACCTTCATGCCAGAGTCGGCCGCGGTGCCGTAGACCCACATGAACATGCCGAGCGTCACGATGATGACGATGTTGTTCAGAACCGGGGTCCACATCATCGCGCCGAACTTCCCGCGCGCGTTGAGGATCTGCCCCATCACCACATGGATGCCCATGAAGAAGATCGAGGGCAGGAAGTAGCGGACGAAGGTGATGCCGACCTCGTTGGCCGCCGGGTCGCCGGCCACTGAGTCGGACAGCAGCCGGATCAGGAACGGGGCACCGAGGACCGCGAGCCCGGTGAGTACACCGAGCGCCACCATGACCAGGGTCAGCAGACGGTTGGCGTACGCCTCGCCGCCGTCCTCGTCCTCCTTCATGGCCCGCACGAGCTGCGGCACGAACACGGAGTTGAGGCCGCCACCGACGGTCAGGATGTAGATCATCGTCGGCAACTGATAGGCGACCTGGAAGGTGTCACCGAGCAGACCGACACCCAGCGCCGACACGATCAACGCCGAGCGAACGAAGCCGGTGAGACGCGAGACCATCGTGCCCGCGGCCATCACGGCGCTCGACTTCAGCAGGCCCCCGGCCTTTCCGTCCTTCTTCCCGGGAACAGGGGACGCATGGGCCGCCACAGCCGGCGCGGTACCGAGGTTCATGGTCTCGTCGGCCGACGGAGCTGGGGCCGCGGGAGCCTGGAACTGCGGTGCGGACGACGACGGCCCGCCCGGGGCCGGCGCCGGCCCCGGCACCGACGGGGGATCCGTCGGACGGCCGCCACCCTGCTGCTGGTCGCGGAAGAGATGGGCGAACGCGTCCGGCTCGTGGCGTGCGTCGCCGGCCTGGCTCATCAGGTCGTCAACCCCCACGAACTGGGTGGTGCGAGGGTTGTCGCCGTACGGCAGATACTGCGTCGGTCCTTCCGGCTCGGGCGCCGGGGTCTGTGCCCACACGTGCGGGTCGGGGGCGTAGGGGGACTGGGGCGGCTGGGAGTACAGCGGCTGCTGCGGCTGATAGGTGCCGGGGGGCGGTGGGGGATGCGCGGCACGGTCGTAGAGAGCCTCGGCGACCGGGTCCTGGGCAGAGAGGTCCTGCGCACGGTAGGGGTCCTGGTCGTACGCGTCCTGGAGATACATGTCCGCGGGAGCCTGCGGCGGCACCTGGCCATGCTCGGGCGGCGGCCCCTCGGGGCTACCCGAGTTGTCCGCGCCCTGACCGCGATCACCGTCGTACGGCGCGTTCATGGTTACCCCACCTCATCGTCCCGGGCCCACCGGCCACGACATCCTCAACGGTCCACTCTCTCACCCGTGCCGGACGGGCCGGTGCTTTCCGTTGCGGTGTCCGCTGTCAGGTCACTCGGCTGCTCGGGGGCGCCTGCCCCGGTGTCGGTGCCCGACTCCTCCTTGAGACGGTCCTCGGGGCCCCCGGGGTTCTCCGGACCGTTCATGGCTTCGGTTGCCTCGTCGTCGGGGCCGTTCTGCTCGGCCGCCCGTGCGGCCGCGCGCTTGCGCTGGGTGTACATCCGGAAGCCTGCCAGAACCAGCAGCAGGACACCGCCGCCGATGACCAGCATCACCGTCGCCGTGAACTCGGTGACCTTCACGTCGAACTTGACGGGGTCGCCGTACGGCTGGCCGTCCTCCGTGTACAGCTGGGCGACCACCGAGGCCTTGCCGTTGGCGTTGGCCGTCGTGGTGAACTTCACCGTCTGGCTGTGGCCGCCCGAGACCTCTACCGGCTGCTCGTAGTAGGAGGAGCCACCGATCTCGAGCCGGTTCGGGCTCAGTGAGGTCAGCCGCAGCCTCAGGTGGTCCACACCCTGCACCAGGTTGTTCTGGACCGTCACGGGGATCGTGGCACTGCGGCCGGAGAGCTTGGTCTCCGACTTGTCGATCAGGCTGACCTGGGAGATCAGTTCGTCGAGGTAGGCCTCGACGTCGCTGCGGAAACCGATCGCCTCGCTGGCGCGGCCCCGCCACGACGTGGACATCTCGCGGTTCACGGCCCGTCCGAAGGGGGTCACGACGCGGGACTGGTCGGAGAGGATCACCTTGAAGTTGTCGAGCTTGTTCTGTGTGCTGGCGATCTGCTGGAAGGCCGACTTCGGCAGCTCCTGCTTGCGCAGCGAGGAGGGGTAAGCGGACGCCGAGGGCACTTTGGTGGTGGCCTCCGGGTCAGGCTTGGCCGCGGCCGCCGCCGTCAGCTTCTGCGTCTGGGACCAGTTACCGCCCTCCAGAGCGGTGATCGCTTCGGCCATGGCGTCGGCCTGGCTCGACGTGGGCATGCGCTGTGGGGCGACGACGATGCTGCGCTGATTGTCCGTCTGCAGGTCGAGAGCGAGGCTCTGAGCGAGGAACCGCTGGACGGCGAGTGTGGCGGAGGATGCCCTCGTGAGATCACCCTGGAACGCCGTCGACAGCCGTGCGTCCGCGACGACCGCTGTGGTGCCGCCGCCGATGGGGCGGGCCGCGGAGGGCGTGTACGACAGCCCGGCGGTCTCCTGGAGGCTGTCGCTGCGGGCGATTACCTTGTCGGCGCCGGCGGAGGTGGCGACCTTGACGATCGAGGGGTCCACCGCGCCGTTCACCGGCCAGGCGAAGTCGGTGCTCGGCGTCACATGCAGCACGGTCCTCACCGTGGTGGCCGCGACGTCGGTGGCCTCGTCGAGATGGCTGAGTGAGCCGGTGACGCTCGTGCCGTTGTGGGCCAGCGAGGCGAGGTCGGGGTCGGCGAAGGGCAGTGCGACTACCTCTTTGTCCTCCACCGCCTTCTGCAGCCGGGCCAGCCACTGCTTGGCGAGTGCCTGGTGGGTGCCCGCCGTGGTGGTGTCGCCCGCGCCCTGGATCCGGTAGCTGCGGGTCATCGCGTCGACGGACGCCAGCAGGTCAGGGTCGATCACCCAGGTGACGTCCAGGTTCTCGCCGAGTGACAGCATCTGGTCCAGTCGGCCGCCCGCCGAGATCTCCTCGGCGAGGTCGTCGTTGAGGAAGACCGGTGTCTGCTGCGCGTTCGAGCCGGTCTCCGCCGTCATGTGCACCGTGGAGATCAGTGGCCACAGGAAGGTGGTCTTCGTCTTCGTGTCCACTTCGTCGGACTGCCAGGGCAGGAAGGTCCGCTGGATGCCCAGCGTCCGGTCCCACGGCTGCGCGGAGGTCTTACCTGAGATGGAGACGGCGAACTGGTAGACGCCGGCGTCGCCGAGGTCCAACTCGTCGACCGGGACGGAGATGGAGAAGGGCTCGGCCACCCCGGGGGTCAGCTTCGCGAACTTCGCCACATACTTGCCGCCGACCTCGGATCCCATGGCGGCCTGGAGCGAGTCCTTGTTCTCGATGACGGTGTCGATCGAGGAGCGGGTGTTCAGCTCGGGTCCCACCTGGAGTCCCACATGGGCGGCCGTGACGGCTTGCTTGCCGTTGTTGGTCACCGTGCCCGACACGGTGAGAGTGTCACCTTCCGTAGGCGCGCTGGGGCTGAGTGTGTCGACCGCGACGGACACCGATCCGGAGTCGTCGGCGGCCTGAGCGGGCGCCGCGGCGGTCAGCTGGCACAGTCCGGCCAGCAGAGGAGCCCCTGCGAGCAGGGCCCCGGTACGCCGCAGCCAGCGGCGGGCAGGTGAGGGACTCGTCCCCTGGAAGTCTGCCGCCTCGGCCACGCGCTCGCCCGTCCCTCGTCGTCGTCAGTGGTCGTTGGAATGTGCGTCCACGCATGGTAACGATGCGCGCTGAGGGGAAGTGCCGCGGACTGCTCCACAAGATCGGAGGACACTACCGCACTGTCCTGAATGTGCACGTATAAAGGGGAGCGCGCCCGTGAGTCTCCGGAGCAGACCTTGTGCAGGTCCGGATGGCGAGTCTGTGCACGTTTAATGGAGGCGCTCGGGGCGACCCGAGCCACGTACCCTCTTCTGTTGTGCCGAACGCCAACAATGACAACCTCAGTGCCCCGAGCCAGGTGCAGGACCGCGCGGTGTACGAACCGCTTGAGGTCGCACCTGTCGCCGACGACCTCGCTCGCCGTTTCCAGGAGGCCGGGTTCTCAGTCGCCCTGGTCGGTGGGTCGGTCCGGGACGCACTGCTCGGGCGGCTCGGCAACGACCTGGACTTCACGACCGACGCCCGCCCCCAGGACGTTCTGAAGATTGTTCGGCCTTGGGCGGACGCCGTGTGGGAGGTCGGGATCGCCTTCGGCACTGTGGGAGCGCAAAAGGATGGCTACCAGATCGAGGTGACCACCTACCGGTCCGAGGCGTACGACCGGACCTCACGCAAGCCCGAGGTGTCGTACGGCGACTCCATCGAGGAGGACCTCGTCCGGCGCGACTTCACCGTGAACGCGATGGCCGTCGCTCTCCCGGAGAAGAAGTTCATCGACCCCCACGGCGGCCTCGACGACCTCGGGGCGCGTGTGCTGCGGACGCCCGGCACGCCGGAGGCGTCCTTCTCGGACGACCCGCTGCGGATGATGCGTGCCGCGCGCTTCGCGGCTCAGCTCGACTTCGAAGTGGCGCCCGAGGTGGTCACCGCGATGACGGAGATGTCGGGGCGTCTGGAGATCGTCTCCGCCGAGCGGGTGCGGGATGAGTTGAATAAGCTCGTCCTGTCCGCCCATCCCCGCAAGGGCCTGACGCTGTTGGTCGACACGGGGCTTGCCGAGTACGTGCTGCCCGAGCTTCCGGCCCTGCGCCTGGAGAGCGACGAGCATCACCGGCACAAGGACGTCTACGAGCACACGCTGATCGTCCTGGAGCAGGCCATCGAGCTGGAGAAGGAAGGGCCCGACCTGGCCCTCCGCCTGTCCGCACTGCTCCACGACATCGGCAAGCCGCGCACCCGCCGCTTCGAGAAGGACGGCCGGGTCTCGTTCCACCACCATGAAGTGGTCGGGGCGAAGATGACCAAGAAGCGGATGACAGCGCTCAAGTACTCCAACGAACTGGTGAAGGACGTCTCGAGGCTCGTTGAACTCCATCTGCGTTTCCACGGGTACGGCACCGGGGAGTGGACGGACTCCGCGGTTCGCCGCTATGTGAGGGACGCGGGTCCGCTGCTCGACCGGCTCCACAAGCTGACCCGCTCGGACTGCACCACCCGGAACAAGCGCAAAGCGGCCGCGTTGTCGCGTGCGTACGACGGTCTGGAGGAGCGGATCTCCCAGCTTCAGGAGCAGGAGGAGCTGGACTCGATCAGGCCCGACCTCGACGGTAACCAGATCATGGAGATCCTCGGCGTGAGGCCAGGCCCTGCGGTGGGCCGTGCTTACAAGCACATGCTGGAGCTTCGACTGGAGAACGGGCCGATGGGACACGACGAAGCGGTGACCGCGCTCAAGGAGTGGTGGGACGCGCAGGACTGAGGCCGGAAACGGGGTCATGTTTCACGTGAAACATGACCCCTGGAGCATTGAGGGGCGGTGTTTCACGTGAAACATCGCCCCTTCATCGTTCCGTCGCCATCCGTCGTTCTTTCGTCATCGCCACGGCGACCGCTGCGTAGAGGGCGGCGACAGTGACCACCAGGGTCGCCGAGCGGCCATCCGGCGGCAGGATCAGGGCGGCTACGGCTGCGGCGCCCACGAAGGCGATGTTGAACAGGACGTCGTAGACGGAGAAGATCCGGCCCCGGAATCCGTCATCGACGGAGGACTGCACGATCGTGTCCGTGGCGATTTTCGCGCCCTGGGTGATCAGGCCCAGGACGAACGCCGCGATGAGTATCGGGGCGGTGGTGAAGGGGAGTCCGAGAGCGGGTTCCAGCGCAGCGGCGGCTGCGGCACACACGGCGATCCAGCGCTCCGGTCCGAGTTTTCCTGCGGTCCAAGGGGTGATGACCGCGGCGACGAAGAAGCCGGCACCGGAGATTCCCAGTGCCAGCCCCAGCAGGGCGAGTCCGTCGTCCGGATCGGACGTCAGGGCGTACCGGCAGAGCATCAGGACCATGACGAGCAGCGCGCCGTAGCAGAACCGCATGAGTGACATCGCACCGAGCGCCCAGGCGGCCGACCGACGTGAGGGTGCGGCCAGGTGCCGTATACCGGCGACCAGGTCGCGGGCCGTTCCGGCGAGAGCCGTACCGAGACGCGGCTTGATCAACTCACGGTCGGGGCCCAGCAGTTCCGGGGGCATGCGCAGTGCGGCGAACGCACCACACAGGTACAGGCCGGCTCCCAGCAGCACCACGACTGCGTCGGAGTCGGCGACCAGCAGTCGTACGACGAAGGCGAGGCCGCCGCCCGCGGTCGCGGCGAGAGTTCCGGCCGTCGGGGAGAGGGAGTTGGCGATCACCAGACGCTCCTCGTCCACGACACGGGGCAGTGCGGCGGACAGGCCGGACAGAACGAAGCGATTGACGGCGGTGACGCACAGGGCGGAGACGTAGAAGAGCCAGTCCGGGACGTGGCTGAGCATCAGGACGGCCGTCACCGAAGCCAGCAGGGCGCGCAAGAGATTGCCGTAGAGGAAGACCTCGCGACGGCGCCAGCGGTCCAGGAGGACGCCGGCGAAGGGGCCCACCAAGGAGTAAGGGAGCAACAGGACCGCCATCGCAGAGGCGATCGCCGTGGCCGAGGTCTGCTTCTCCGGGGAGAAGACGACGTATGCGGCGAGCGCGATCTGGTAGACGCCGTCCGCACCCTGGGAGAGCAGGCGCACGGAGAGCAGGCGCCGGAAGTCCCGGAAACGCAGCAGGACCCGCAGATCACGCACGACGGACATGGGGCACAGCCTCACATACGGCGAGGGTCCCCGGGCAATACAACCCGGAGACCCTCTGTAGCCCTGGCAGGAGCGTTTTGAGTGAGCCTTAGTGCTCGACTTCACCCTTGATGAACTTCTCGACGTTCTCGCGGGCCTCGTCGTCGAAGTACTGGACCGGCGGGGACTTCATGAAGTAGCTGGAGGCCGACAGGATCGGGCCGCCGATGCCCCGGTCCTTGGCGATCTTCGCGGCGCGCACGGCGTCGATGATGACACCGGCGGAGTTCGGGGAGTCCCAGACCTCGAGCTTGTACTCCAGGTTCAGCGGGACGTCACCGAAGGCACGGCCCTCGAGGCGGACGTAGGCCCACTTGCGGTCGTCGAGCCACGCGACGTAGTCGGACGGGCCGATGTGGACGTTCTTCGCGCCCATGTCCCGGTCGGGGATCTGGGAGGTGACGGCCTGCGTCTTGGAGATCTTCTTGGACTCCAGGCGCTCGCGCTCGAGCATGTTCTTGAAGTCCATGTTGCCGCCGACGTTCAGCTGCATCGTGCGGTCCAGGACGACGCCGCGGTCCTCGAACAGCTTCGCCATGACGCGGTGCGTGATAGTGGCGCCGACCTGCGACTTGATGTCGTCGCCGACGATCGGGACGCCCGCCTCGGTGAACTTGTCCGCCCACTCCTTGGTGCCGGCGATGAAGACCGGGAGGGCGTTGACGAAGGCGACCTTGGCGTCGATCGCGCACTGGGCGTAGAACTTCGCCGCGTCCTCGGAGCCGACGGGCAGGTAGCAGACCAGAACGTCGATCTGCTTGTCCTTGAGGACCTGGACGACGTCGACCGGGGCCTCGGCGGACTCCTCGATCGTCTCGCGGTAGTACTTGCCGAGGCCGTCGAGGGTGTGGCCGCGCTGGACGGTCACGCCGGTGTTCGGCACGTCGCAGATCTTGATGGTGTTGTTCTCGGAGGCGCCGATGGCGTCCGCGAGGTCGAGGCCGACCTTCTTTGCGTCGACGTCGAACGCCGCGACGAACTCGACGTCACGCACGTGGTAGTCGCCGAACTGGACGTGCATCAGCCCGGGGACCTTGGCCGCCGGATCGGCGTCCTTGTAGTACTCGACTCCCTGAACCAGCGACGCGGCGCAGTTGCCCACGCCGACTACGGCTACGCGAACCGAACCCATTCCGGTTGCTCCCTGTGTGTACGAGTGAGGCCCTGGCAGGGACCTCACGTGGCGGTGTCGCCGGGCGTATCCGGCCCGGGGGTGTCCCCGGGCCGGGGCAGGACGCCCGGCGCTCCCTCTGTGGTGTCGCGAGCGGGCTCTCCATGGCCGGGACCCTTCAGGTCCCGGCCCGCCCGCTCGCTTTCGATGAGCTCGTTCAACCAGCGCACTTCGCGCTCCACGGACTCCATCCCGTGGCGCTGGAGCTCAAGCGTGTAGTCGTCGAGGCGCTCCCGGGTGCGTGCCAGCGAGGCACTCATCTTCTCCAGGCGCTCCTCGAGCCGGCTTCGGCGGCCTTCGAGGACTCGCATACGGACGTCGCGCGAGGTCTGCCCGAAGAAGGCGAAACGAGCAGCGAAGTGCTCGTCCTCGTACGCGTCGGGACCCGTCTGTGAGAGCAGCTCCTCGAAGTGCTCCTTACCTTCCGCCGTCAACCGGTAGACGATCTTGGCACGACGCCCTGCGAGTGGTGCGGCGAGGGCGTCCTCGGTGGTGTGCCCCGGTTCCTCGATCAACCAGCCGTTGGCGACCAGCGTCTTGAGGCAGGGGTAGAGCGTGCCGTAGCTGAATGCACGGAACACGCCTAGTGAGGTATTGAGGCGTTTGCGCAGCTCATAGCCGTGCATCGGGGACTCACGGAGCAGGCCGAGGACGGCGAATTCGAGGATCCCGGAACGCCGGCTCATCGTCGCCTCCTCGTCTCTATCTCGCACCGATGTATCGACTCGATACATCAAGACGATAGAACGCTCTTCCGGAAGCGACAAGTGGGGGGACGGTGAACGGGATCACATCAATGATTCATGCGAACCAAGTTGCCTGATTTGGGGTGAACTTCGGGGCTCGGCTGGTTTTGACGGTGCGTAGTCTGTGCGGCATGCACACCACCGGGAACCGAGTGACGCCTGGGGGGCGTCGCTGTCCCGGTGCGGTACGGATGAATGCGGGACCGACCACATCCGTACTTCGGGGGGACCGGAAACCAGCCGCCGTTTCCAGGCGCGCAAAGGTGCGCCTGCCCGAGGAGTAGTCGTTCGATGAGCGAGCACCGTCGCAAACCGCCGCAGCCGCAGGGAGGCGGACGTGCCGCGGCCCGACGCGGCCAGTCCGGCTCGTCCTCCGGCCGCCGCGCGGCTCCGCGAGGCGCCACCGGGTCTCTTGCCGACTCCTATGGGACGAGTTCCCAAGAGTCGGATTCCTACGGTCCGGGAGGCGAGGAGCGTCCGCACGGCGGCCGTGCCGAGGCCCGACGTGCGGCCCAGAGAAGCACTGGCGGTGGTCGCCGCAGAGTGGCAGAGCCGGCCCGCGGAGGCCGGCGCGGGGCGCCGGCCGGCCGGGGCCGCGCGTCCGATCCCGGCAGGAAGCGGTTCATCGACTACCCGCGCGCGGGTAAGTACGGCGTGGCGCGCTGGGTGCCGTCCTGGAAGCTGGTGACGGGGCTGTTCATCGGCTTCATCGGAGGCCTGGTGGCGATCGCCGGCGTCGGTTACGCGCTCGTGAGCGTTCCCAACGTCGCCGAGACCGCGACGTCGCAGAACAACGTCTACTACTGGTCCGACAAGACCGAGATGGTCTCCACCGGCGGTGAGACGAACCGTCAGATCGTCAACCTCGCGCAGATCCCGAAGGCGATGCAGTACGCCGTCGTCTCGCAGGAGAACAAGACCTTCTACACCGACAGCGGCATCGACCCCAAGGGCATCGCCCGCGCCGTGTTCAACATGGCCAGGGGCGGCAACACGCAGGGTGGCTCCACCATCACCCAGCAGTACGTCAAGAACGCGCGTCTGGACGATCAGTCCCAGACCGTCACCCGTAAGTTCAAGGAGATCTTCATCTCCATCAAGGTGGGTGCCACGGTCCAGAAGGACGAGATCATGGCGGGCTACCTGAACTCCGCGTACTACGGTCGCAACGCCTACGGGATCCAGGCGGCCGCACGCGCGTACTTCAACAAGGACGCCAAGGACCTTGACCCGGGCGAGTGCGCCTTCCTGGCCGCCATGCTGAAGGGCGCCACCTACTACGACCCGGCGGGCGCGCGATCCATCGACCCGGCGAACGCCACGCCGGACGCCAACGCCAAGCGTGCTCTGCGGCAGATGCAGGACACCCTCGACAAGATGGTCGAGTACGGCCACCTCAGCGCGACGGAGCGGGCCAAGTACACCGCGCTTCCCAAGTGGCAGAACCCTCGGTCCAACACCCAGCTCAAGGGACAGACCGGCTATCTGGTCGACCTCGCCAAGGCCTACCTGATCAACAACAAGATCATCAGTGCCGACAAGCTCCAGCAGGGCGGCTTCTCGATCTACACGACCTTCGACAAGAGGAAGGTCAGCGAGCTCGAGGCAGCGGTCAAGAAGGTCCGCAAGGAGAACATCGATCCGAAGAAGCGCCCGACGAAGGACACCTATGTCCAATTCGGCGGGGCGTCCGTGGAGCCGTCCACCGGGGCGATCCGGGCCTGCTACGGAGGCGAGGACGCGACCACCCACTTCACCAACAACTGCGACTCGACCGGTGCCCAGGTCGGTTCGACCTTCAAGACGTTCGTGCTCGCCGCGGCGATGAAGTGGGGCGTGCGCAATCCGGATCTCGGCGAGAGCCAAGCGCAGGACGAGCGTACGGTCGTCAACGCGAAGAGCCTGTTCAGCGGCAAGAACGACCTCAAGATCGAGAACTACGACGGTTCGATCTGGAAGAACGAGGAGGGCAAGGAGTGGCTCCAGGAGAACGACGGCAAGCAGTCCTACGGCTCTCCGCCCAAGTACCAGATCGACCTTCGTGAGGCGATGCGGGAGTCGGTGAACTCCGCCTTCGTGCAGCTCGGCATGGACGTCGGCCTGGACAAGGTGAAGGAGTCGGCCAGGGACGCGGGCCTCAAGGAGAACAGCCTGGCCGGCACCAACTTCCCGTCCTTCTCCATCGGTATCTCCGACCCCAGCGCGATCCGGATGGCGGGCGCGTACGCCACCTTCGCGGCCAGCGGCAAGCAGAACGAGCCGTACTCCGTCGAGAAGGTCACCAGCAAGGACGGCGACGTCTTCACACACGAGGCGAAGCCCAAGCAGGCCTTCGAGAAGAAGGTCGCCGACAACGTCACCGACGTCCTCAAGACCGTGGTCGAGGACGGTACGGGTACCAACGCCCAGCTGACCGGCCGTGAGGTGGCGGGGAAGACCGGTACCACCGACAAGAACAAGTCTGCCTTGTTCGTGGGGTACACCCCGCAGCTCTCCACGTCGATCATCATGTTCCGGCTGGACGACGACGAGACCAAGAAGAACCGCACCTTCCTGGAGATGTACGGAACGGGTGGCCAGGAGAAGATCCACGGTGCGTCGTTCCCGTCCGAGATCTGGCACGACTACATGGAGCAGGCACTGAAGGGCGAGAAGTCGATCGACTTCCCGACGCCGGAGCCCATTGGCGAGATCCTCAACGCCGAGCCCAGCCCGACGCCCACTCCGACGCCCAGTGAGTCGGAATCGGCCACCCCGACTCCGACTCCGACGCCCAGCCAGACGCTCGTCACACCGACGCCCACTGCGTCCGAGAGCTGCCGGTTCGACTGGCAGTGCAGCGACGCGGGCGGTACGGACAACGGTGGCACCGACGGAGGTGTGACCTCGACACCGACGGCCACATCGACGGACACCAACGGCGGCAACAGCAACGGCAATGGCAATGGAGGCCTCTTCAGCGGCGGCTCAAGCGGTTAGTCGCCACATGCGCCGTCGAGGCTGTTTCACGTGAAACATGGGCCGTCGCACCCACGAGGTGCGGCGGCCCTCGGCGTACTCCTAGCCTCGTACGGCAGGATGGGCCGCATGCCCAGTGCTGAATCGACGCCAACGAGCGTGCACGAGTCGGACCCAGTGCATCCGACCAAGGACGACGAGGTCTCCAGGAGCGGCAGCGAGTTCATCGGCGGCCCTCTCGGGCGACGTGCCCTGCTGGGGACGTCCTGGTGGACTCCTGTCCGGGTCATCGCGCTCGTAGCCATCGGCGTGTTCGCGCTGGGCCTGGTCCAGAAGGCGCCCTGCTACAACGGTGGCTGGTTCTTCGGCGCCAGCTCCCAGTACACCCACGCGTGCTACTCGGACATCCCGCACCTCTATCAGGGACGCGGCTTCGCCGACGGACTCGTCCCGTACTTCGACAAGCTCCCCGGCGACATGCAGTACCTCGAATACCCGGTGCTGACTGGTGTGTTCATGGAGGTCGCCGCCTGGCTGACGCCCGGCAGCGGCAGCATCCAGCACCAGGAGAAGTGGTACTGGATGGTCAACGCCGGGATGCTGATGGTGTGTGCGGCCATCATCGTCGTCTGCGTGAGTCGTACGCACGCCCGTCGGCCCTGGGACGGTCTGCTGGTCGCTCTGGCGCCCGCCTTCGCGTTGACGGCCACCATCAACTGGGACCTGCTGGCGGTCGCTCTGACGGCCTCCGCGATGCTGATGTGGGCGCGGGGACGCTCGCTCGCCTTCGGCGTCCTCCTGGGGCTCGCCACGGCCGCCAAGCTCTACCCGATCTTCCTGCTCGGGCCGCTGTTCGTGCTGTGCTGGCGGGCGGGCAAGTGGCGGGACTTCGGCAAGGCCCTGGGCGGCGCGGCGGTCTCCTGGCTCGTGGTGAACCTGCCGGTGATGTTCTTCGCCTTCGACGGCTGGTCGAAGTTCTACACGTTCAGCCAGGAGCGGGGCGTGGACTTCGGATCCTTCTGGCTGATCCTGGCCCAGAACTCGACCGACCCGTTGAGTACCGACACCGTCAACACGCTTGCCACGCTGCTGATGCTGCTGTCCTGCGCCGGTATTGCGGCGCTCACCCTGACCGCTCCGCGCCGACCGCGTTTCGCCCAGCTCGCGTTCCTGATCGTCGCCGCGTTCATCCTCACCAACAAGGTCTACTCGCCGCAGTACGTCCTGTGGTTGGTGCCACTGGCCGTGCTGGCGCGGCCCAAATGGCGGGACTTCCTCATCTGGCAGGCGTGCGAGGTGGCGTACTTCCTGGGGATCTGGCTGTATCTCGCGTACACCACCAGCGGCAACGCCCACAAGGGCCTGCCGACCGACGGCTATCACTGGGCCATCGGACTGCACCTCCTGGGTACGGCCTATCTGTGCGCGATGGTCCTGCGCGACATCCTCATGCCGGAACGGGACGTAGTACGGCGGGCCGGCGACGACGATCCCTCGGGCGGTGTACTCGACGGAGCGGAGGACGTCTTCGTGTTCGGCCCCGCCGCCCATCCACCACGACACGCGGCCCACTTCGACGGACCGCAGGTGGAGTGGGGCGACCAGGGGGCCGCCGACCGTTCGCTCTGAGCGAACAGAGCCTGCGTGGCGTACGCCGATTGGGGCATGTACGCGAAGGGCGGTACTCGGAAGCTTCCGAGTACCGCCCTTCGTCCTGTCCGGGGACCGCTCAGCGACCCGTTCTCACGGCGCTCAACGGTCGTCTCGCGTCGCTCAGCGTTCGACGATCCGGTCGAACTGCGTGGTGGTGTGCCGCAGATGGGCCACCAGCTCCTCGCCGACCTTCGGTTCCGGGGCGTCCGAGGGCACGAACAGGATGGACACCTGCATGTGCGGCGGTTCGGCGAACCAACGCTGCTTGCCGCCCCAGACGAACGGAGAAAGGTTCCGGTTGACGGTGGCCAGGCCGGCGCGGGCGACCCCCTTGGCGCGCGGCATGACGCCGTGCAGGGCCTTCGGAGCCTCCAGGCCCACGCCGTGCGACGTACCGCCGGCCACGACGACCAGGAAGCCGTCGGAGGCCGCCTTCTGCTGCCGGTAGCCGAAGCGGTCCCCCTTGGAGACGCGGGTGACGTCCAGGACGGCGCCGCGGTACTCGGTGGAGTCGTGGTCCCCGAGCCACAACCGTGTCCCGATGCGGGCGCGGAAGCGGGTCTGCGGGAACTGCTGCTGCAGCCGGGCGAGGTCTTCGGCCTTGAGATGGCTGACGAACATGGTGTGCAGCGGCAGCCGGGCCGCGCGCAGCCGGTCCATCCAGCCGATGACCTCCTCGACGGCGTCCGAGCCGTCGGTGCGGTCCAGCGGCAGGTGGATCGCGAAGCCCTCGAGGCGGACATTCTCTATGGCGGCGTGCAGCTGCGGCAGATCCTGCTCGCTGATGCCGTGCCGTTTCATCGAGGACATCACCTCGATGACCACGCGGGCGCCCACGAGGCCGTAGACCCCGTCGATCGACGACACCGAGCGGATCACCCGGTCGGGCAGGGGTACGGGCTCCTCGCCTCGCCGGTACGGCGTCAGCACCAGCAGGTCACCGCCGAACCAGTCCTTGATCCGCGCGGCCTCGTAGGTCGTGCCGACGGCGAGGACGTCCGAGCCCAGCCGGGTGGCCTCCTCCGCAAGCCGCTCGTGCCCGAAGCCATAGCCGTTGCCCTTGCAGACCGGGACGAGCCCCGGGAACTGCTCCTGCACGTGCTTGTGGTGCGCCCGCCAGCGCGCGGTGTCGACGTAGAGCGTGAGCGCCATGGCCGGACCCGGAACCTTTCTAGTGGCTGCGGTGTATCAGAGGTATGGGAGCTATTGAAGCGAAGATCGCGACGTCAGCGGCGCGACATGTAGATGTCGAGCGCCTTGTGGAGCAGCTTGTTGAGCGGGAAGTCCCACTCGCCGAGGTACTCGGCGGCCTGGCCGCCCGTGCCCACCTTGAACTGGATCAGACCGAAGAGGTGATCGGTCTCGTCCAGCGAGTCGGAGATGCCCCGCAGGTCGTAGACGGTCGCGCCGAGTGCGTAGGCGTCACGCAGCATCCGCCACTGCATCGCGTTCGAGGGCCGGACCTCGCGGCCGATGTTGTCGGAGGCGCCGTAGGAGTACCAGACGTGCCCGCCGACGATCAGCATGGTCGCGGCCGAGAGGTTCACGCCCTCGTGACGGGCGAAGTACAGCCGCATCCGGTTGGGGTCCTCGGTGTTGAGGGCCGTCCACATACGCTGGAAGTACGACAGCGGACGGGGCCGGAAGTGGTCGCGCACCGCGGTGATCTCGTACAGACGCTGCCATTCCTCGAGGTCCTGGTAACCGCCCTGGACGACCTCGACGCCGGCCTTCTCGGCCTTCTTGATGTTGCGGCGCCACAGCTGGTTGAAGTTCTTGTGCACCTCTTCGAGGGAGCGGTTGGCGAGTGGCACCTGGTACACGTAGCGGGGCTGCACGTCACCGAAGCCGGCTCCCCCGTCCTCGCCCTGCTGCCAGCCCATGCGACGCAGCTTGTCGGCGACCTCGAAGGCGCGCGGTTCGATGAAGTCGGCCTCGATGTCGCGAAGGCGCTTCACGTCCGGGTTCTGGATGCCCGCCTTGATGGAGGTGGCCTCCCAGCGCCGGATGATCACCGGCGGACCCATCTTCACGGAGAAGGCGCCCTGGTGCTTGAGGTGCGCGAGCATCGGTTCCAGCCACTCGGTCAGATTCGGCGCGAACCAGTTGATGACCGGGCCCTCGGGCAGATAGGCGAGGTAGCGCTTGATCTTGGGCAGCTGCCGATAGAGGACGAGACCCGCGCCGACGAGTTCGCCGGTCTTGTCGAACCAGCCGAGGCTCTCGGAGCGCCACTCCGCCTTGACGTCTGCCCAGGCCGGAACCTGCATGTGGCTCGCCGACGGCAGGCTCTGGATGTATGCCAGATGCTGCTCGCGACTGATCGTCCTCAGGGTCAGGCTCATTGTGGGGCGCTCCTCGGGCTGGTGTGTCCCCATGGGTACAGGGGCTCCGGCTCTCGCGCCGAAGCCTACTGCGCCTGGAGAGCGCCCCGACTGGGCATACGGAACCTGCGCCCCGGCTCATGGGCCGCCGAGGCGTAACGCGGTGCTTTGGGTGGTGTCAGGGGGACTGTGCCTGTGGCGTCAGCTAGAAGAGTCCACCGAAGAGGCCGCCGTGCGCCATGCCGAGGAAGAAGCCGATCGCGGACGCGCCGAGACCGAGAATCAGTCCGAAGCGCTCGCGGGTCGTCTCCGAGATCCACTGGCCGTATGCGCCGGTGAGGATGCCCACCAGGCCCGTCCAGGAGCTGAGCAGGTGCAGGTTGTGGAACATCGCCGTGACGAACGCCGTGATGCCCAGCACCAGGGTCACCGCGAGCAGCGTGTCCTGGAGGGGGTGGGGCTTTCCGTCCGTGGCGAAAAGGCCGCCGGCGGTGTTGGGTCGCATTGCCTGTGCCATAGGGCACCTCCTGCGGAAGACGGCGCACGGTAGCGCCATACACACCCGATGTGTACAGAGTGACCGCCTCCCGGGCCGGATTTCAACCGGAAGCCGGTGTGCGGGTAGTCTGTACCGTCTGCACGGTGTCTGCCCATGTCACGACCGGGACTACCGCAAGGAAGCCCCGATTGTCAGTGGCGGCCGATACCGTTGCGTACGCATCACAACCCTCCTGCCACGGAACGACCGTGGCCGTTGAGTCCAAAGGAGGTGGGTTCCACATGCGTCACTACGAGGTGATGGTCATCCTCGACCCCGATCTGGAGGAGCGCGCTGTCGCCCCCCTGATCGAGAACTTCCTCTCCGTCGTCCGTGAGGGCAACGGCAAGGTGGAGAAGGTCGACACCTGGGGCCGTCGTCGGCTCTCGTACGAGATCAAGAAGAAGCCCGAGGGCATCTACTCGGTCATCGACCTGCAGGCCGAGCCTGCGGTCGTCAAGGAGCTCGACCGCCAGCTGAACCTGAACGAGTCGGTCCTCCGGACCAAGGTCCTCCGCCCCGAGACCCACTGAGCTTCCCGCTCAGCTGATCTCGGGATTCGAGTAGCAGCAACCAAGCAGCCAGAGCAGCAAACCCGCCGAGAGGTTCCCCATGGCAGGCGAGACCGTCATCACGGTCGTCGGCAATCTTGTCGATGACCCCGAGCTGCGCTTCACCCCTTCCGGTGCGGCGGTCGCGAAGTTCCGTGTCGCGTCCACCCCCCGCACCTTCGACCGTCAGACGAATGAGTGGAAGGACGGCGAAAGCCTGTTCCTGACCTGCTCGGTCTGGCGTCAGGCGGCGGAGAACGTCGCCGAGTCGCTCCAGCGAGGCATGCGCGTCATCGTGCAGGGCCGGCTGAAGCAGCGGTCCTACGAGGACCGTGAGGGCGTCAAGCGCACGGTCTACGAGCTGGACGTCGAGGAAGTCGGCGCCAGCCTGCGCAGTGCCACGGCCAAGGTCACCAAGACCGCAGGCGGTGCAGGGCGCGGTGGCCAGGGTGGTTACAGCGGCGGTGGTGGCGGCCAGGGTGGCGGCGGCTGGGGTGGAAACTCCGGCGGCGGCCAGCAGGGCGGCGCTGCTCCCGCGGACGACCCGTGGGCCACCGGCACTCCTGCCGGTGGCAGCCAGGGCGGCCAGGGTGGCGGCGGCTGGGGTGGAAACTCCGGCGGCGGCCAGCAGGGCGGCGGCTACTCGGACGAACCCCCCTTCTAGGCCCTCGGGCCGGAGGGTGGGTCGTACCCACACTTCTTGATCACACAGGAGAAACACCATGGCGAAGCCGCCTGTGCGCAAGCCTAAGAAGAAGGTCTGCGCTTTTTGCAAGGACAAGGTCACGTACGTGGACTACAAGGACACGAACATGCTGCGGAAGTTCATTTCCGACCGCGGCAAGATCCGTGCCCGCCGCGTGACCGGCAACTGCACGCAGCACCAGCGTGACGTCGCCACGGCCGTCAAGAACAGCCGTGAGATGGCGCTGCTGCCCTACACGTCCACCGCGCGATAAGGGAAGGGTGACCGACTAATGAAGATCATCCTCACCCACGAGGTCTCCGGCCTCGGTGCCGCGGGCGACGTCGTCGACGTCAAGGACGGTTACGCTCGCAACTACCTGATCCCGCGGAACTTCGCGATCCGTTGGACCAAGGGTGGCGAGAAGGACGTCGAGCAGATCCGTCGTGCTCGCAAGATCCACGAGATCCAGACCATCGAGCAGGCCAACGCCGTGAAGGCCCAGCTCGAGGGTGTCAAGGTCCGTCTGGCCGTCCGCTCCGGCGACGCCGGTCGTCTCTTCGGTTCCGTCACCCCCGCCGACGTCGCTTCCGCGATCAAGGCTTCCGGTGGCCCCGAGGTCGACAAGCGCCGCATCGAGCTGGGCTCGCCGATCAAGACCCTGGGCGCTCACGAGACGTCCGTGCGTCTGCACCCCGAGGTTGCCGCCAAGGTCAGCATCGAGGTCGTCGCGGCCTGATCGCTGCGTCTGGCTGGAGCAGCTTCGGCTGATCAGCTGAGAAGGGGCCGCACCCGCTGGGGTGCGGCCCCTTCTATCTGCTCCCAACCGGGGCGCGCCATGTTTCACGTGAAACGGTCAGTGCGGCCGCCTGGGCATGTTTCACGTGAAACGGTCAACGTGTAGCACCTGTCACCAACCAGCGCCCCGAGCGGGACCGCAGCCACAGCGTCAGCATCCGTACCGTCATCATCAGGGTCATGGCGGCCCAGAGAGCGGTCAGTCCACCGCCCAGCGCGGGGACGAGCAGGGCGACAGGGGCGAAGACCACCAGAGTCAGGATCATTGCCTTGGCCAGGTAGGGGCCGTCTCCGGCACCCATGAGTACGCCGTCCAGAACGAAGACGACACCGGAGATCGGCTGGGAGAGAGCCACGATCACTAGAGCGGGCAGCGCGGCGTCCTTGACCGTGGAGTCACCGGTGAACAAGGGAAGGAACAGCGGTCGGGAGAGCACGACCAGTACGCCGAGAGCGACTCCGACCGCGATCCCCCACTCCACCATCCGACGGCATGCCTGACGGGCACCGTCGGTGTCATCAGCGCCCAGATAGCGTCCGATGATGGCCTGCCCGGCGATGGCGATGGCGTCGAGTGCGAAGGCGAGCAGGCTCCACAGGGACAGGATGATCTGGTGGGCGGCGATGTCGGCATCACCCAGGCGAGCTGCGACAGCCGTGGCGATCATGAGGATCGCCCTTAGGGAGAGCGTGCGGACCAGCAGAGGCACGCCGGCTTGGGCGGAGGCTCTGATCCCCAAGGCATCGGGGCGCAGGGAGGCACCGTGCCTGCGCGCACCGCGAACGACGACCACGAGATAGGCGGCGGCCATGCCGCACTGCGCGATGACCGTGCCCCAGGCGGAGCCGGCTATGCCGAGGCCGGCGCCATAGACGAGGCCTACGTTGAGGACGGCGTTGGCTGCGAAGCCGGCGATGGCCACGTAGAGCGGGGTCTTGGTGTTCTGCAGGCCGCGGAGTACTCCGGTCGAAGCGAGCACGACCAGCATGGCCGGGATGCCGAGGGCGGAGATCCGCAGGTACGTGGTCGCGTAGGGGGCTGCTGTGTCGGAGGCACCGAAGAGCTCCACGATCGACGGAGCGGCGGGCAGGACGACGGCGATGACGGCGGCACCGAGCAGCAGTGCCAGCCAGATGCCGTCCATGCCCTGGCGGATGGCGGCCTGGAGGTCTCCGGCTCCCACGCGGCGGGCGACGGCGGCCGTGGTGGCGTAGGCGAGGAAGACGAAGATGCTGACGGCCGTCGTGAGAAGGGCTGAGGCGATGCCGAGACCGGCAAGTTGGGCGGTGCCGAGATGGCCGACGATCGCGCTGTCGGCCATGACGAAGAGAGGCTCGGCGACGAGCGCGCCGAAGGCCGGAACGGCGAGTGCGACGATCTCGCGGTCGTGCTGTCGCCGAGTGGCTTTGGGGGTCGCGGACGCCTGTGTCATGTGCACCAATCTAATCGTCCACAGGTAATGGATGCAATGAAGATTAGACCCTTACCTGTGTTCGGGGGGTGTGCACTGCTGTGTACAGTTCGAACTGATCTTGAGCCGACCGGGAAAGTTTTTCTTCTGCACAGCCGGTGGACGGCGAAGGTGCAGGTCAAGTGGCCTCTTTGAGGTTGAGGCCCAGCTTGTTCACAGGCCTGTCCACCGAGTCGTGCACAGGTTTTGCGGAGTTCTCCACAGCATCCGGGCCGTCGTCCACATGGCCTGTGGATAACCAGATTGGCTGACGGTGCCGACGGGCCTACCGTGGTCCGGCGCCCGCTCCGTTCGTCGGCCTGGAAATCAGCACAAAACCGACGCGCCAGAACCGGAGTTGGGCGTCTCATTTGTCAGTGCCGTGCCGTAGAACTGAGAAGCACGGCGAGGTCCGCTCGGCGGACGGGAGGAGGTGGCTCGGTGAGCATTTCCGAGCCCTTGGACGACCCCTGGGCCGACAGCGGTCCCAGTGATCGTCTGCCTTCCTCGCGTCGCCGCGGCGACGGAGGCCGGGGCCGAGACGAACAGCACGACCGCGGCAGGGACACCGGAGAGTGGGACGGCGGAGGCACGGCCTTCGAGAGGGTCCCGCCCCAGGACCTGGATGCCGAGCAGTCCGTCCTCGGCGGCATGCTCCTGTCCAAGGACGCCATCGCGGACGTCGTCGAGGTCATCAAGGGCCACGACTTCTACAAGCCCGCCCACGAGACGATCTTCCAGGCGATCCTGGACGTCTATGCCAAGGGTGAGCCGGCCGACCCCATCACGATCGCCGCCGAGCTCACCAAGCGCGGTGAGATCAACAAGGTCGGCGGCGCATCGTATCTGCACACCCTCGTCCAGACCGTGCCGACGGCGGCGAACGCCGAGTACTACGCGGAAATCGTCCACGAGCGCGCTGTCCTGCGGCGCCTGGTCGAGGCGGGGACGCGCATCACCCAGATGGGATACGCGGCCGACGACGACGTCGACGAGATCGTCAACCGTGCCCAGGCCGAGATCTACGCGGTCACCGAGCAGCGCACGAGCGAGGATTATCTGCCGCTCGGCGACATCATGGAGGGCGCGCTCGACGAGATCGAGGCGATCGGCTCGCGCAGCGGCGAGATGACCGGTGTGCCCACCGGTTTCACGGACCTCGACTCGCTCACCAACGGCCTGCACCCGGGCCAGATGATCGTCATCGCCGCCCGTCCCGCCATGGGCAAGTCCACCCTCGCGCTGGACTTCGCCCGCGCGGCCTCCATCAAGCACAACCTGGCCAGTGTCATCTTCTCCCTCGAAATGGGGCGCAACGAGATCGCGATGCGACTCCTGTCGGCGGAAGCGCGTGTGGCCCTGCACCACATGCGTTCGGGCACCATGACGGACGAGGACTGGACCCGGCTGGCGCGCCGAATGCCCGAGGTGTCCTCCGCGCCCCTCTACATCGACGACTCCCCGAACCTGTCGATGATGGAGATCCGGGCGAAGTGCCGGCGGCTGAAGCAGCGCAACGACATCAAGCTCGTGATCATCGACTATCTGCAGCTGATGCAGGCCGGTGGTTCCAAGCGCTCCGAGAGCCGTCAGCAGGAGGTCTCGGACATGTCCCGTAACCTCAAGCTCCTGGCCAAGGAGCTCGAGGTCCCGGTGATCGCGCTCTCCCAGCTCAACCGTGGTCCCGAGCAGCGTACGGACAAGAAGCCGATGGTGTCCGACCTGCGTGAGTCCGGCTCCATCGAGCAGGACGCCGACATGGTGATTCTGCTGCACCGCGAGGACGCCTACGAGAAGGAGTCACCGCGCGCCGGCGAGGCCGACATCATCGTGGGCAAGCACCGAAACGGCCCGACGGCGACGATCACTGTCGCCTTCCAGGGCCACTACTCGCGCTTCGTGGACATGGCGCAGACCTGATGTCCGGGACCCACCGGTCATTGCCGCCCAGGTCCGCCGAGCGTTCGACGCGGTGTTGACCCGGGCGTGATCCGGGCATCGGCCCTCGATTCCCTGCAAGGCCCACGGGGCTAAAGAAGTCGACGTCCGCATCCCCGGCGGGATGGACTGGGGGCATGACGACATCTCAGGGAGAGCTGCTTCCCGGTACGCGCAGGGCGTTGCTGCACCGGATCGCCGTGGCCCAGGCCGAAGGGCGGGCACCGTCGCTGGTAGCGGCGGTCGTGCGGGGCGGACGGACGGTGTGGCACGGTTCGCGTACCTCGGTGGACGGGCACGGCCCGGACGAGAACGTGCAGTACCGCATCGGGTCGATCACCAAGACCTTCACCGCCGTTCTCGTCATGCGACTGCGGGACGAGGGACTGCTCGACCTCGGTGACCCCCTGGAGAAGCATGTGTCCGGCACGGGAGCGGGGGAGGCCACCGTGGCCGAACTGCTCGCCCACACCAGTGGATTGGCGGCCGAATCTCCCGCACCGTGGTGGGAACGCACCTCCGGGGGACTGCGCCCGGAAATCGCCGACGTACTGGGCGAGCAGCCCTTTATGCACCCCGTCGGACGCCGCTTCCACTACTCGAACCCCGGGTACACCCTGCTGGGCGCACTCGTCGAGAAGCTGCGCGGGGCTCCGTGGGAGGAGGTGCTCCGACGTGAAGTGCTCGAGCCTCTGAGCCTCGACCGCACGAGCGTCCACCCGGAAGCGCCGCATGCGGGCGGCTGGGCAGTACATCCGTGGGCCGATGTGATGCTGCCCGAACCCTCGGAGGACCTCGGACGGATGGCTCCCGCGGGGCAACTTTGGTCCACCACTGCTGACTTGGCCCGATTCGCGGTCTTCCTCACCAACGGCGACGATCGAGTACTGAGTGCGGAGACCGTGAGGGAAATGCGTATGCCCGCGGCTCCGGCCGGGATGGGGGATCTCGCTGACGGCGCTTCTTACGGGCTCGGATTGCAGGTCCAGCACCGCGACGGGCGACTGCTCGTGGGCCATTCGGGCTCGCTGCCCGGCTTCCTGGCGAATCTCACGATCGGTGTGGCGGACGACGTGGCCGCAGTGGTGCTGGCCAACTGCACCTCCGGCCCGCTGCTGTCCGTCGTAGGGGCCGATCTCGTACGGATCGTCGCCGAGGCCGAACCCAGAATCCCCGAGCCCTGGAGCCCGATGCGCGAAGCCGATTCGCCCTCATTGGAGTTGGCGGGTCAGTGGTACTGGGGAACGAACGGATTCGCCCTACGGCTGACTGCGGACGGACTCGCCTCGCTGGAGCCGTTGTCGGGCACAGGTCGGCGCTCGCGATTCCGGGCCAACGGCGACGGCACCTGGACCGGGCTGGAGGGCTACTTCCATGGGGAGCTCTTGAAGGCCGTACGGCGGCCTGACGGGTCCGTGGACCATCTCGACCTCGGCTCGTTCGTCTTCACTCGGCAGCCGTACGACGAGGGGTCTTCCGTGCCGGGTGGAGTCGATGCGGAGGGGTGGCGAGGCATCGGCTAGACGCCCCTGCCCGAGCCGCATGGCAAGGCGCCCTGTTTCACGTGAAACAGGGCGCCTTGCCATGCGGCGAACGAGTAGGCCATGGGGGGAGGATTACAGGGCCAGCTTGAAGCCCACGTGTGAGGCCGTGAAACCTAGCCGCTCGTAGAAGCGGTGGGCGTCCGCGCGTGTGGTGTCAGACGTCAGCTGCACCAACTGGCAGTTCTGATGCCGGGATTCCTCGATCGCCCACTCGATGAGCCGGGTCCCGAGTCCACTGCCACGCTCGTCGGCGTGGATGCGTACCCCTTCGATGATCGATCTGGTGGCACCGCGCCGCGACAGTCCCGGAACGACCGTGAGCTGAAGCGTGCCGACCACACGACCCTCCCGCGTGGCGACGACCAGATGCTGGTTCGGGTCGGAGGAGAGGCGCTCCAGCGCGTTCATATACGGCGCCAGGTCGTCCGGCGACTCGCGCTGGGCGCCCAGGGGGTCGTCGGCAAGCATGCCGACGATCGCGGAGAGGTCCTGCAGCGCGGCGGGCCGAATTTCAAGATCTCCCATGGCTGCACCCTATGTCGGGTGCTCATGTGCGGGCACTGCAGGGTGCGCGGAGGGACTCGAGGGTGTGGGGCGGGCTTGTTCGGCCCACAAGCATGCCAGGATAGTCATCGCTTGTAGATATAGAGCGCCTGCAATTATTGTTTCCGTGCGCAACACGCTCCTGCAATCGTCTGGGAAGGTGTCACCCCCATGCCGCTCGCGCTTCTGGCTCTCGCGATCGGGGCCTTCGGAATCGGAACGACCGAGTTTGTGATCATGGGGCTGCTGCCCGAGGTCGCGGATGACTTCGGGGTCTCCATCCCCACCGCGGGCTTCCTGGTCACCGGCTATGCGCTCGGCGTCATGCTCGGCGCTCCTCTGATGACCGCCCTCGGCACCAAGGTCTCCCGCAAGCGGATGCTGATGCTGCTGATGGGGCTGTTCATCGTCGGCAATCTGCTCTCCGCCCTCGCCCCGGCCTTCACCGTCATGCTGATCGGACGGGTGGTCGCCTCCCTCGCCCATGGAGCCTTCTTCGGCATCGGCTCGGTCGTCGCCGCCGACCTCGTGGCCCCGGACAAGAAGGCCGGAGCCATCGCGATGATGTTCACCGGTCTGACCGTCGCCAATGTCGTCGGCGTCCCGCTCGGCACGCTGATCGGCCAGACCGCCGGCTGGCGTCTGACTTTCACCATCGTCGCGGCCCTCGGTGTCATCGGTCTGATCGGCGTCGCCAGGCTCGTCCCCGAGATGCCCCGGCCGCAGGGCGTGCGTCTGCGCCACGAACTGGCCGCCTTCAAGAATGCCCAGGTGCTGCTCGCCATGGCGATGACTGTCCTCGGCTTCGGAGGCGTCTTCGCCGCCATCACCTACATCGCGCCGATGATGACCCACGTGACGGGCTTCGCCGACAGTTCGGTGACCTGGCTGCTTGTCCTCTTCGGGCTGGGCATGGTCGGCGGCAACCTCGTGGGCGGCAAGTACGCCGACCGCGCTCTGATGCCCATGCTGTACGTCTCCCTGGGCGCCCTGGCCGTCGTGCTCGCGCTCTTCACGCTCACCGCGCACCACAAGGTCCTGGCCGGCGTCACGATCGCCCTCATCGGTGCTCTGGGCTTCGCCGCCGTGCCGCCGCTCCAGAAGCGGGTTCTCGACCAGGCGCACGACGCCCCCACGCTGGCCTCAGCCGTGAACATCGGTGCCTTCAACCTCGGCAACGCCCTCTCGGCCTGGCTCGGTGGCCTGGTCATCTCTGCCGGCTTCGGCTACACCGCCCCCAACTGGGTGGGCGCCGCCCTCGCCGCAGGGGCTCTCCTCCTCGCGTTCCTCTCGGCTGCACTGGAGCGTCGGGACAACGTTCCCAGCGCCGTGGTCACAGGGGCGACGCCCGCCGGGCAGAGGGCCGCAGTGCACCGCTGAGCCGACCTGGCCGGCAGCCAGGCACTACGACGGAGCCGTCGGCTTCCCGGACTCCGGGGAGCCGACGGCGCCGTACAGAGGTGCCTCAGAGCGCCGCCACGGTCAGTGGAGCGAACCGCCGACTCCAGTCGCCCGGCAGCTCCGGGATTCCGTACGTCATGACCGAGTTGAGGCCGACCGGCGCCAGACCGCGTTCTCCGGCCCACTTCCGCAGCTCTTCGTGTCGTACGTCGATGTCGGTGCGCAGTGGACGCTCGGTGCCTGCGGCGAGCGAGGTGAGGAGTGCCTGAGCGGTATCGGTGTCACGGGCGATCAGCGGGCCCACGACATGGGTGTTCATGTTCGGCCAGGCGGCCGCGTATCCGATGATCCGGCCGCCCTCCTCGGCCACGCGCAACTGGTCGGCGAAGGCGGGCAGCCGGGTGATGAGGTGCGTGCGATCCGTGCCGAGAACCTCCTCGTCGAGCCGGAGGATCGCGGCGAGGTCCTCAGCGGTGGCCGCACGCGTGCTCACCGTCGACGCCGGGCCGCCCGGAGTGAAGTGCCCCTGGAGCATCTCCGCCCGGCCGGTCAGCTTGAAGCCCAGTTCCTCGTAGAGCGGACGGCCATAGGGCGTCGCGTGGAGAGTCAGCGGGGTGGTGCCCATCGCGGAGAGAACGTGACGCATGAGCCGACGACCGATGCCCTGCCGGGCGTGCCGTTCGGCGACCAGCACCATCCCGATGGCTCCCAGGTCGGGCTCGCTGTAGGGGCCGTACTCCGTGACCACGCAGGCGGTGACGAGCCCTCCGTGGGGGTCGTCGATGCCGTAGCCCTTTCCGGCCGCGAGCAGGAGGCCCCACTTGTGCTCCTCGCGTGGCCACCCCCGGTCCTCGGACAAGTCCGCGCAGGCGGTGAGATCGCGAAGCGTCAGACGACGGATGGGAAGAGCGGCGAGGGAAGGAATCGGCACGCAGGTCAGGCTGTCCGATGGGTGCCCTCGGCGTCCACCTGTTTCCCAGGGTGCGTACGAGCTTTTGGCCATGTCGTAGCCATGCGCACAACAGGCGATCAGCTGCCGGGTGTTTCACGTGAAACATCGGAGAACGGCGACCGTCCGACGATCGGCCGGAACCGGCTCCTGACGCTTCGTCGGGTTCATGGACCACTAGCCTCAAGAACATGGCGAGACTGCATCTCTTCGACCTCGACGGCACTTTGCTGCATGGGACCAGCGCGCCCGTGCAGATTTCCCGGCAGCTCGGTCTTGAGGCCGAGACGGTGGCACTCGACCAGGCGATCGGGGCCGGACTGATAGGACCGCCCGAATACGCGCAGCAGGTGTACGCGCTGTGGGCGTCCCTGACCGAGGCACACGTCGTCGCGGCCTTCGAAGGTGCCCCGTGGCTGACCCGCATTCGTGAGGTCTGGGCGGAGATCAGGGGGCAGGGTGACTACTGCGCGGTCGTGTCGCTCTCACCGTCCTTCTTCGTGGAACGGCTCACCAGTTGGGGAGCTCATGCCGCCTACGGGTCCCGCTTTCCAGCCGTCCCCTTCACTGAGCCCGTGGATCCTGCCGGAGTGCTCACTGCCGCCGCCAAGGTACTGATCGCGGACCGGCTGTGTGAGCAATTCGGAGTGACACGGGCGGACTGCATTGCCTACGGAGACTCGTCCTCCGACAAGGATCTGTTCGCCGCAGTGCCGATCTCCGTGGCGGTCAATGCGGACCATCATCTGTCCGATATCTCGACCCACTCCTACAAGGGCATGGATCTGTGGGAAGCCTATGAATTGGTGCGCCACGTCCGGTAATTGAGTCAATTCACGGGTTCGCCCCGCGAACACCCCACGAGCAATTCGTGGAGGAGGAGGGGGGACTTGTGTGCGGAGCGGTGACCGGTAGGGTCGACTCCGGTTCCTGTCCGTCCTGGGGTGCGACGACCCCTGCGCGGCCGAGAGCGGGGCAATGCAGCCTAACGGGACAGAGAGATCGAAGACCCGCATTTGTGGTTACACGGCCAGGGCATCCGTACGCGGTGGGACGCTGCGGTGAGGGTGATGCGGCCAATGTCACACTCTCGCCTACTTGTCCGTACGGACGGCGAATATGGGTTGAATGAGGCCGTGTTGGCCGTGACGCCGAGCGGGGAAAGCAAGCCGTCTGCGGGGGAAGCAGGCATCTTCCGACCGAGGAAGTGCGCAGACCGACCGAAAGATGTTCGAGGCGAGGCACACCATGGACGCTCCGACCACCATGTCGGCCGACAACGGCATATCCGGGGGCGGGGGCGGCTGGTTCACGTCACGCAATCAGCCGACGGCGGCGCCCGGCGCCGAACAACAGCAGACGGCGGAGGGAAGCAGGCTGGCCGCGCTGCGCCCGGTCCGCAGGCCGGGGACGGGTAACTCGCCAGGGCCCTCGACAGCCACTGAAGCGGACCCGTCGGACGAGGCCGCAGCGCCGCCCGGCTCGCAGACCGACGGCGAGGCAGCGACACCCGCCGAGGAGATAGCGGCGCCGGCCGACGAGACACAGCTCCCGGCGCGGCCGGAGGAGATACCCCCAGCGGAGCAGACTTCGCCGACCCCGAGTTCCGCCCCCGCTCAGCCTCCGAACGTGCCGGACGTCACGCCCTCCGCGGGCCTCCGAGTGCCCGTCCAGCGCTCCTCCCCGCCCCAGGGCGCCACCACCACGCCCGGCACCGACCCGCCGCAGTTCCCGGGCCTGTCCCCGAGGGACCAACCGCCCTCCCCGGACGCCGTCCGCATCCGCCGGACCATGGCCGAGGTCGCCCCTGTCGCCGAGAAGGTCACGTCGTACTTCTACGCGCTGCTCTTCGTACGCCACCCCGATCTGCGTCCGCTGTTCCCCGCCGCCATGGACGCCCAGCGGGACCGCCTGCTCAGGGCACTGCTGACGGCGGCCGAGCACATCGACAACACACCGGTCCTGGTCGACTACCTGCAGAACCTGGGCCGGGGCCATCGCAAGTACGGCACCCGCGCCGAGCACTATCCGGCGGTCGGGGAGTGCCTCATCGGCGCGCTGAGCAAGTACGCCTCCGGTATCTGGGACACGGAGACGGAAGCGGCCTGGGTCCGGACGTACACGACGATCTCGCAGGTGATGATCGACGCGGCGGCCGCGGACGAGCTGCGCGCCCCTGCCTGGTGGTATGCGGAGGTCGTGTCACACGACCTGAGGACGCCGGACGTCGCCGTCGTCACTGTCCGGCCCGACCAGCCCTACCCGTTCCTCGCCGGCCAGTACACAAGCCTGGAGACGCCGTGGTGGCCGCGCATATGGCGGCACTACTCCTTCGCCTCGGCGCCACGCTCGGACGGTCTGCTGTCGTTCCACGTGAAGGCAGTCCCCGCGGGCTGGGTCTCCAACGCCCTGGTGCACCGGGCCCACCCTGGCGACATCATCCGGCTCGGCCCGCCCACCGGGTCGATGACCGTGGACCACACCACCGACAGCGGACTGCTCTGCCTGGGCGGCGGCACCGGCATAGCCCCGATCAAGGCACTGGTCGAGGACGTGGCCGAACACGGCGCACGACGGGCGGTCGAGGTGTTCTACGGAGCCCGCACCGACAACGACCTGTACGACATCGACACGATGCTCAGGCTCCAGCAGTCCCATCCCTGGCTGTCCGTCCGTGCCTTCGTCGATCAGCAGGCTCATCTGCAGCTTCCGGACGCCGTACGCGAGTACGGCCCCTGGCACGAGTACGACGCCTACCTCTCGGGCCCGCCCGGCATGATCCGCAGCGGTGTGGACACCCTCAGGTCCATCGGAATTCCGTCGGAACGCATACGCCACGATTCCGTGGAGGAAATCGTCCTCGCGCAGTGACCCGGTGAGAGGTCAGCCCAGATCCGGGGCGTGCATGGCCCGTACGCCTTCGATGTTGCCATCCAGATAGTGCCGCAGGGACAGCGGGACGAGGTGGACCGAGGCGATCCCGACGCGGGTGAACGGCACCCGGACGATCTCGTACTCTCCGATGGGCTCGTCCACTTCTGGCCCGTGCCGCAGGGACGGGTCCATGGACTCGAGGTGGCAGACGAAGAAGTGCTGCACCTTCACTCCGGTCGCGCCGCCGTCGTCGCCGATGTGCTCGACGGTGTCCACGAAGCAGGGCACCACGTCGGTGACCTTGGCGCCGAGCTCCTCGTACACCTCGCGGTGCAGGGCGTCGACGACGGTCGTGTCCGTCGGCTCGACTCCACCGCCGGGAGTCAGCCAGTAAGGATCCATGCCGGGCTTGGTGCGCTTGATCAGGATCAGGTCGTCACCGTCCAGCAGGACGGCACGGGCGGTGCGCTTGACCACGGGTCGGACGGTCATGGGGGGAATGTGGCCCGGATGGTTCCACGTGAAACATCGCATGTGGTCATCGGTCGGACTCACTGCGTGAAATCCGCAAAGCACCAGCTCAGCACCAGTCGGCAGCCGCCCGCAGTAACCACTCGTGCGCCCGTGCGATGTGCGGCATGGCCAGCGTTCCGGTGCGCACCACCAGGAAGTACGTCCGAAGCGGCGGCACGGTGGGCTCGTAAAGGGCGACGACGTCGCCACGTTCCAGGGCTGCGGCGCACAGATAGCGCGGCAGCACCGCGAGTCCGGCGCCCCTGGCCGCGCATGCGAGCACCGCACGCAGATCGGGGACGACAACGGTGCCCGGTGCAGCCGGGCGGGAGTCGAAGACGGAGGCCCAGTAGCGCGAAACGAAGGGGAGAGACTCGTGCACCTCGATCACGGGGACGTTCTCGAACGCGGGGGCTCGTTTGACCGACCGAACAGTCTTGAGCGCCTCCCCTGAGCCGATCTGACCGGCCCACTTCGGGGCGGCGACCAGGACGTGCTCCTCGTCGCAGAGCGTGCTCGCCGTGAGCAGCGCACCTCGCGGACGGGCCGTGCTGATGGCCAGATCGTGATGCCCGGCAGCCAGACCCTCCAGTGCTTCCTCGGCGTTTCCGAAGGACGCCCGCAGAGCGTAGCCCTGGCCGTCCTCGCCGGTCAGCTCGGTGAGGGCGGGCAGCGCCCGCTCGGCGGTGAACTCGGGTGGCCCCGCGAGATGCAGCGTCCTCAGGGACGACTCGTCGTCGAGGCCGGTCTCGGTGATCTCCACCAGGGCGTCGAGATGGGGGGCGGCCTTGTGGGCGAGTTCGTCGCCCATGGTCGTCGGGGTCACTCCGCGGGCCTGTCGCAGGAAGAGAGGGCGTCCCAACTGCCGCTCGAGGGTGCGGATCTGCGAGGTGACGGCCGGCTGTGAGAGGCCCAGCAGCGCGGCGGCACGGGTGAAGGAACCGGCCCGGTGCACCGTCACAAAGGTGCGCAGCAAAGCCAGATCCATGGCGATGCCCCCTTCCCTGCCCTTCTCCCGGCCTTGAGGCAGGGCCCAACTATAAATATGTCGATAGGTCTCTGTCGCTACTGTGATTGGACACTGACAGAGAGTCAACTAGCCTTGTTCGCGCGGTTCTTCGCGCGCAGAACCGGGGCGGTCCGAGCCACGAGGGGGGAGGCTCGGACCGTCCGTTGTACGTAGCAGGACACCTGCGGAGCCCTGAGGAATCGGTCAGTCCCTGGCCTCGTCCAGAGCACGCATCACATCCGCCACCAGATCCTCGGGGTCCTCCGCCCCGACCGAGAAGCGGATGAAGCCCTCGGGCACGTCGTCCCCGCCCCAGCGCCGACGCCTCTCGGCCGTGGAGCGCACCCCGCCGAAGCTCGTCGCGTCGTCCACGAGCCGCAGAGCGTCGAGGAAACGGTCGGCACGCGCGCGCGTGGGGAGCGTGAAGGAGACCACGCATCCATAGCGGCGCATCTGCTGCGATGCGATCTTGTGCGAGGGGTCGTCGGCCAGTCCCGGATAGCGCAGCCCGGTCACCTCCGGCCGCTCGCGCAACGCCTCGGCGAGCACGAGCGCGGTCGCGTTCTGCCGGTCGACCCGCATGTGGAGCGTGGCGATCGAGCGATGCGCGAGCCAGGCCTCCATCGGTCCCGCGATCGCACCGACGATCTTCCGCCAACGGCGTACGGCGTCCATGGCCCCGCCCTCGCGGCCGGCTACGTACCCCAGGAGGACGTCCCCGTGCCCTGTGAGCTGCTTGGTGCCGCTGGCCACGGAGAAGTCCGCGCCGAGCTCCAGCGGGCGCTGGCCGAGCGGAGTGGCGAGCGTGTTGTCGACGGCTACGAGCGCCCCACGCGCGTGTGCCGCCTCGACGAGCCGTCGGATGTCGCACACGTCGAGGCCGGGGTTCGACGGCGTCTCGATCCACAACAGCTGTGCGCCGACCAAGACGTCGAGCTGGGCGTCACCGGCGGTCGGAGCGGTGCGCACCTCGATGCCGTACGCCTCCAGTTGTGCCTGCACCAGGGGCATTGCCTGGTAGCAGTCGTCGGGCAGGACCACGGTGTCGCCCGCGCGCAGTTGGGAGAAGAGCACAGCGGAAATGGCCGCCATGCCCGAGGCGAAGACCAGTGTCTCCACCCCGTCCTGCCCCGGCGCCTCCAGCTCCCCAATGGCGCTTTCCAGCAGGTTCCAGGTCGGGTTCGTGTCGCGGCCGTAGGTGTACGGGCCGTCGACCTCCCCGGGCAGATGGAAGTGGGCGGCGAAGGCCGGACCGGGCAGGGTCGGTTCGTTCTTCGCCGCCTCGGGCAGTCCGGCCCGCACCGCGCGCGTGCCCTCTCCCTTGTCCGCAGCCCTGTCGCTCATGCAACCCGTCCTTCCGTCTGCTCGCGCACCTCGGCGAGCAGACCCTCGCTCGCCGCCTCCACCATCTCAAGACACTCCTCGAAGCCGTCCAGGCCCCCGTAGTACGGGTCAGGAACGTCGAGCTCGTCGCCCGCGGCGGGATCGTACGAACGCAGCAGACGTACCTTCCCGGCGTCCTTTGGGGTGGGTGCGAGGTGTCGCAGGGCCTTGAGGTGGCCGGTGTCGAGAGCGATGACGAGGTCGAGGCGGGAGAACCAGGACGGCTGGAACTGCCGGGCCGTGTGGCCGCCGTCGTAGCCGTGCGCCTCCAGGACGGACACGGTGCGGGGGTCGGCGCCGTCGCCCTCGTGCCAGCCACCCGTTCCGGCGCTGTCGACCTCGACCAGACCGTCCAGGCCGGCCTCCGCCACGCGGGCGCGGAAGACCGACTCGGCCATCGGGGAACGGCAGATGTTGCCCGTGCAGACGAAACAGACGCGGTAGGTCATTCCTCCTCAGTCCTCGTCGGGAAGGACGACGTGCAGGGCCCAGGCCACTATGGAGATGATCAGGCCGCCCAGGACGGCGGTCCAGAACCCCTCGACGTGGAAGCTCAGGTCGAGCTTGTCGGCGAGCCACGAGGTGAGCAGCAGCATCAGCGCGTTGACGATCAGTGTGAACAGGCCGAGCGTCAGGATGAACAACGGGAAGGTCAGCACCTTCACGACCGGCTTGATCAGGAAGTTCACCAGGCCGAAGACCAGGGCGACGAGGATCAGCGTCCAGACCTTCTTGCCGGTGCTGTCACCGGTCAGGGTGATCTTGTCGAGCAGCCACACCGCGACCGCCAGGGCACCCGCGTTGGCGATCGTCTTGACTACGAAATTCTTCATGTGTCTGATCGTGACAGAAGAGATCGGTTACGGGCACTGACGAGGGCGGACTAAGTCGATGAAGGCATTCCGGTTGGATGAACTGGAGGCGGAGCGCGCCGCCAACGACGGTGCCTACCTGCAGTTCCTGCGTGAGCGGAACATGTCCGTCGGTCTGTACGCACTCGACGCGGGCGCCCAGGATCCGCAGCAGCCGCACGGCCAGGACGAGGTCTACTTCGTGGTCAGCGGCCGCGCGGCGATCACCGTGGGCATGGAGACCACTCAAGTGTCGCGCGGCAGCGTGGTGTACGTGCCGGCCGGTGTCGCCCACAAGTTCCACCACATCAGCGAGGACCTCAGGGTCATGGTGGTGTTCTCTCCCCCGGAGAGCTGACCTGCGGTCTCGGGGTTCCCTAGGGGATCAGTCAGGGGAGGACAAGGGGTGCGAGGCCCCCGCAGAGGCACCTGCCGGCCCTAGCATCGAGTGCAGGACATTGTTGGATCCGGTACCAGAAGGGCCGGACCGTGCAGGACTTGAGAGAGGTTAAGTGCGATGGGAGAGATCTTCGCGGGGCTGCCGTGGTGGGTGAAGTGGATCGCTGTGCCGGTCATTGCCCTGGTCGTGTTCGGCGGGCTGATAGCCACGGTCGTCGGCTTCGTCATCGGCCTGCTCTTCAAGCTGCTGGTCTTCGTGGCCCTGGTCGGCGGACTCGTCTACGTCGTGCGGAAGTTCATGTCGAGCTCTTCGTCGCGCAGCGACTGGTGAGCGTCCGGAGCGGGCGGGGCGACCGGTAACAGGAATCCCCCGTTCCCTCGGGGGAGGGAAGTTTCCCGGACGGACCGTATGCGTGCGGTGGCGGACCGTTAAAGTCCGGACTCGACGCGGGGACGACCCCGCGAGCGGCGTACACCCCCTCCCGTGTTTCCCGCACGGGCTGCCCCCCTCGCGCTCCGGGAGTGACCCTTGGCCACGGTTGACACCGCACCCGCACAGATCGACACCCGTTCGACGACGGCCCCCACACAGCCGACAGCGCCGGTACAACCGACAACTCCCGTACGGCCGTCTGCTCCGGTACGGCCGTCTGCTCCGGTACGGCCGCCTGCTCCGGTACGGCCGCCTGCTTCGGTACGACCGGCAGTCCCCGCACGGCCGTCAGCTCCCGTACAGACATCCGCTCCCGTACGGCCGTCAGCCCCCGTCCAGCGTCACGCGACGCCCTCCTCCGTAGCGCCCGAACAGACCCACTCCGCCACGCTCATCGGGTCCGTCCAGCGTGCGATGCGTCTGCTTGAGTCCGTTGCGGAGCACGAGCACGGAGCCCCCGCCAAACAACTCGCCCGCGAGACCGGGCTGGCGCTTCCCACGGCGTACCACCTGCTGCGTACCCTCGTGCACGAGGGCTATCTGCGCCGCGACAAAGGCCTGTTCTTCCTCGGCGAAGCGGCCGAGCGGCTGAGTAGCAGCGGAGCCGAGCAGAAACGTCGCAGCACCGTCGTCGAAGCACTCGCGCACTGGCGCGACCTGATCGGCGTGCCGGTGTACTACGCGCAGTACCGGAACGGCGAGATCGAGGTCCTCTGTGTCTCCGACAGCCCCGGCAACCCGGCGGTCGAGGAGTGGGCCGACTTCCGCGAGACCGGACACGCGCACGCCATCGGACAGTGTCTTCTCGCCCAGCTCGACGACGAGGCTCGGCGCGACCACCTCGACCGGTACCCCGTGCAGTCCATCACCCCGTACACCGTGCGCGACGGGCACAGTCTGCTCCGGCGTCTCGAACGGACCGCGCGGATGGAGCCGGTGACCGAACGCCAGGAGTACGCACTGGGGACGGTGTGCGCGGCCATTCCCATCACATTGGGTAACGCTGCGGCAACGATGGCCATCTCCCTGCCTGCCCATCAGGCGGACCGGTTGCTGGCCGCGACCCAGCAACTGCAGGAGGAAATCGGGCGGCTGATGGGCACGCTGGCGATCTCTATCAGTATCTGAAAACTCACTCCTTGTGATCTGTCGTGCACGTTCAGCAAGATGCCACCAGTGTCAGAGGGATCATTCCCGGCCAACGAAGGCAGATGACGGGGTAGGCGATGCGCGAGTCCGTACAGGCAGAGGTCATGATGAGCTTTCTCGTCTCGGAGGAGCTCTCCTTCCGCATCCCGGTGGAGCTGCGCTACGAGGCCTGCGATCCCTACGCAGTCCGGCTGACCTTCCATCTCCCGGGCGACGACCCGGTGACCTGGGCTTTCGGCCGTGAGTTGTTGATCGACGGGGTGGGCCGGCCATGTGGTGAGGGCGATGTGCGGGTCTCGCCCGCCGGTTCCGACCTGCTCGGCGATGTCCTGATCAGGCTTCAGGTCGGCGCTGATCAGGCACTGTTCCGCTCGTCGACGGCGCCGGTCATCGCGTTCCTCGACCGCACCGACAAGCTGGTGCCGCTGGGGCAGGAGACTGCGCTGGCCGATTTCGACACCCATCTCGACCAGGCGCTGGACCGGATCCTGGCGGAGGAACAGAGCGCGGGCTGACGCCTTGGGGCCGTGAGGTGACGGCCCGCTTCCTCGTGAGGTGGGAGGACGCAGGAACGCTTCTGCCGATGCGGCGTGATCCAGCGGGCGTGCCCGCTCACGTTCTACGGTGAACGGGTCTCATCGTTGACGCAGGGAGCCGGGAGCCCCCCAGGACGCTTCTGACGAGACTTGAAGTCGCCCTCGCGCTGGAGTGGGTGGGCCCCAGACCCGGCTTGGCCCCCTGGGGCTCATCTCAGCGCTTGCGTCGCCGCCCCTTGCCACCCCGTGCCGCTGCCGGCCGGCTGTCGGCCGTGCCCGCGCTCACGCTTGTCGCCGGCACGGGTACAGGAGCCCCTGCTCCCGTACCCACCGCCTCCGCTTCCGGCCGGTCGGCCGAGACCACCAGGGCCGCGAGGACCGTGGTGACCGGTACCGAGGCGACGAGACCGATCGAGCCGACCAGCGTGCGCACGATCTCCTCCGCCACCAGCTCACTGTTGGCGACGGTCCCCACGCTGGACTGCGCGATGGAGAAGAGCAGCAGCAGCGGCAGCGCAGCACCCGCGTAGGCGAGGACGAGCGTGTTGACGACGGAAGCGATGTGGTCGCGCCCGATCCGGATACCCGCGCGGTAGAGCCCGCGCCAGCCCATCGTCGGGTTGGCCTCGTGCAGCTCCCAGACCGCCGAGGTTTGCGTGACCGTCACGTCGTCGAGGACACCGAGTGAGCCGATGATGACGCCGGCGAGCAGCAGGCCGCTCATGTCGATCGACGGATACAGCCCATGGATGAGCCCGGTGTTGTCGTCCGTGTTGCCCGTGAGCGCGGCCCAACCGATGAACTGCGATCCGAGGATGCCGATCAGAATCAGGGAGATCAGTGTGCCCAGCACCGCCACGGAGGTTCTGGCCGAAAGACCGTGGCACATGTAGAGGGCGATCAGCATGATGGCGCTCGACCCGACCACCGCCACGAGGAGCGGGTTCGAGCCCTGCAGGATCGCGGGCAGGACGAAGAAGTTCAGCAGCATGAAGCTGACGGCCAGCGCGACCAACGCCATGACACCGCGCAGTCGCCCGACGATCACCACGGCGAGCGCGAAGATGCCGGCGAGCAGCCCCATGGGGAGCCTGCGGTTCACGTCGGCGACCGAGTACTGCAGATCCCTGGGCGCCGAGGGCTCGTAGGCGACCACGACCTTCTGGCCCTCGTGCAACTGCCGGGACTGGTCCGGCTGGACGATCTCCGTGAAGGTGCGGCCCTTGTCGTTGCCGGTGTCGACCCGGATCGTCGCCTTCTTGCAGGTGCCGTTCGCCTGCTGCTCGGCGGAGGAGCCCTCGGCCGTGGAGGTGTCCCCGGTCGGGGCCTCCCCCGACGCGTTCACCGACTTGCAGCTGACGCTCACGACTTTGCTGACGGTGGCCTGCTGGGTCTGCCGGTCGAAGCCCACCCCGGTGCGTTCGTGTGCCGGGGCGCCACCGGGCCACAGCACCGCGAGCCCCACCACCACGGCTACGCCGAACGGGATGAGGATCGCCGCGATGACCTTGCGCAGGTGCTTGGAGACGGGAGTCGCCGGTCCGTGGCTGTGACTGTGACCGTGCCCGCCACCGTTGCCGGACCCTGAACCGCCCCTCTGCCCATGCCCGTGTCCGTCGCCGGGTCCATGCCCATGGCCGTCACCACCACCCTGACCGCCACCACCCCGGCCGCCGCCCAGGTCACTGCCACCGTCCTGGCCTTCGCCACCAGTTCTGGGTCCGTACCCGTAGCCCTGGCCGCCGTGCCCGCCCTGACGGTCGTGCTCATGCTCGTGCCAGCCGTCGGCGCCGCCGTTTCCGAAGCTCTCGCGGGAGCCGTTGCCGGGGCCGTTTCCGGAGCCCGGCCGGCGCGGAGGCTCGGGAGGCGGGTACGGGGGCTGATGCGTCGTGGTCACCGACCGATCATCGCAAGAACGACAGGGGCCCTCTGTTCACCGCGCCCGAATTGACGCTAGCGTGGAGCCACCTTTGTACACGCGGGAGCTCGGAGCACCGGGCTGAGAGGGCGCTGACCTCCGTCCCAGCGATGTTTCACGTGGAACGTCATCTCAAGCGAGTGACGTTCCCCACGAAACGTCGGCAGACGGAAACCGCTGCGTCGACCGCCGAACCTGTTACCGGGTAATGCCGGCGTAGGGAGTAGGTCTCATGACCATCAAGGACGCGCGCACGCCTGCCTCCGACCAGCTCGACGGGGAGGCCGGGAAGTCCATCGGCTGGCACAAGGCGTACATCGAGGGCTCGCGCCCCGATCTGCGGGTGCCGGTCCGTCAGGTGCACCTCACCAACGGGCAGTCGGTCACGCTGTACGACACGTCCGGCCCGTACACCGATCCGCTCACCGAGACGGATGTCCGACGGGGCCTCGCGCCCCTGCGGGACAACTGGATCATCGCCCGCGGTGACACCGAGGAGTACGCGGGACGTCCCGTGCGCCCGGAGGACGACGGGATCAAGCACACCTCACCGCGGGGTGGCCTCCGTAACCTCGACGCGGTCTTTCCGGGGCGGCCACGCCAGCCGCGCCGTAGCCGTGACGGCGACGCGGTCACGCAACTCGCCTACGCCCGTCGCGGTGAGATCACACCCGAGATGGAGTACGTGGCCATCCGGGAGAACGTCGCTCCGGAGGTCGTCCGCGAGGAGATCGCTGCGGGGCGCGCGGTGCTGCCGGCGAACGTCAACCACCCGGAGATCGAGCCGATGATCATCGGCAAGCGGTTCCTGGTGAAGGTCAACGCCAACATCGGCAACTCCGCGGTGACTTCCTCCATCGAGGAGGAGGTGGAGAAGATGACCTGGGCGACCCGCTGGGGCGCTGACACGGTCATGGACTTGTCCACCGGCCGCAACATCCACACCACTCGCGAGTGGGTGCTGCGCAACTCCCCCGTTCCCATCGGCACGGTGCCGCTCTACCAGGCGCTGGAGAAGGTCGACGGCCGCGCCGAGGAGCTGACCTGGGAGATCTACAAGGACACCGTCATCGAACAGGCCGAGCAGGGCGTGGACTACATGACGGTCCACGCGGGAGTGCGCCTGCCGTACGTCCCACTGACGGCCAACCGCAAGACCGGCATCGTCTCGCGCGGCGGCTCGATCATGGCGGCCTGGTGCCTCGCGCACCACAAGGAGTCGTTCCTGTACGAGAACTTCGAGGAGCTGTGCGAGATCCTCGCCGCCTACGACGTCACGTACTCGCTGGGAGACGGCCTCCGGCCCGGTTCGATCGCGGACGCCAACGACGAGGCACAGTTCGCGGAGTTGCGCACGCTCGGGGAACTCAACCGGATCGCGAAGCGTTTCAACGTACAGACCATGATCGAGGGCCCGGGGCACGTCCCGATGCACAAGATCAAGGAGAACATCGACCTTCAGCAGGAGATCTGCGATGAAGCTCCGTTCTATACGCTCGGCCCGCTGACCACCGACGTCGCGCCGGCCTACGACCACATCACTTCCGGCATCGGCGCGGCCATGATTGCCTGGTGGGGCACCGCGATGCTCTGCTACGTCACGCCCAAGGAGCACCTGGGCCTGCCCAACCGGGACGACGTCAAGACGGGTGTCATCACCTACAAGATCGCCGCCCATGCGGCCGACCTCGCCAAGGGACACCCCGGCGCCCAGGAGTGGGACGACGCCCTCTCCGACGCCCGCTTCGAGTTCCGCTGGGAGGACCAGTTCAACCTGGCCCTCGACCCCGACACGGCCCGGGAGTTCCACGACGAGACTCTCCCGGCCGAACCGGCGAAGACGGCTCACTTCTGCTCCATGTGCGGGCCGAAGTTCTGCTCGATGAAGATTAGCCAAAGCATCACAGAGCGGTTCGGTGGCACGGCGGCTGCGGGGGCCTCCCCCGAGGAGGTCGCTGAGGGCATGCTGCAGAAGTCGAAGGAGTTCGCGGCCAGCGGGAACAGGGTGTACCTACCGTTGGCGGACTAACCCGGACCTCTACGGAACGGCCCGCGGCTCATACGACACTCGCGGGTCGTCCTGTTCCGCTCCAGCTCTGCAACTGTCCGAAGGCCGACCGCTCGGCTTCCAGGAGTAGGCGGATAGACAAGCTGCCCCGGGCCCGCGATGCTGCCTTGGCGATCACGCGCTGGGTCGTGGCCGCATTTTGTGAGGGGTGGGGTTGGTGGAGCGATCGCAGGTCCGGTCTGTACCGGAGCGTGTCCGTTACCGATTGACGCGTCTGCAACGCGTGCTACCTGTTCTGCCTCTCCTTGTCGTCTTCACGGGCGCGCACGTCTGGGGGTGGCTGGATGGGGCGCCATTGGGGACTGAGGTGGCCGAGACGTTTGGTATGTGGGCCGTCATGCCGATCGTGCTGCTGATCGCCGGTCGGTACTTCGGTGTCACACTCACGCAGTCGACTGCCGTTGTGCACAGCCTTCGCCGCCGGACCATCCAGTGGGCCGAGATACAAGCCATCCACATGGAGCCTTACCAGGGGACCCGGACTGTCGTGATCTACGAAGCCGGCGGCCGCCGAACCCGCTTGCGGGCACCCCTCTCCGGTTTCCTTGCGTGGGACAGTGGATTCGACGAGAAGTTCCACACCATTGGCATGTGGTGGCTCGAGCACCGTGGGCCGGACTGGGCTGCTGTTCCGCCGCCGAGCGCATTCGGGAAGGGTGCATCGGCGCCGCCTCGTGATCCTTTCGCTCCGCCCGCGTAGTCGGCGGCTGGTCCACGTGCTCTGCCGGGAGGGGAGCGCTGTGGGACGAAGCTGGGTTCGGACTCAGGCCTGAAGCTGCTTTCGATGAAGATCTCCCAGGACATCCGCCGTCGCCACGGCGACAGCCAGGGGGAGATCGAGGAGGGCATGGCCCAGAAGTCGAAGGAGTTCGCGGCAGCGGGCAACCGGGTGTATCTGCCGATCACGGACTGACGTAGGCGCATCGCCGACCGGCGTGGCGCATCGGCGGCCGGCCCGCGGCCGGGTCTTCGGCTTGCGCTCCCCGTGGTGGGGGCGCAAGCCGAGGGGCTGTGCCGGGCGCTACTCCGGCTGGTGTTCCGGCCCCCCGAAGTCCGGGCTGGTGTAGTCCGGGCTGCTGAAGCTCGGGCGGGCACCGGACGCTCCGTCGTCCGGGCTGCTGAAGCCCGGGCGGTCGTAGCCGAGGCTGGGCATCCGACTGGTCGGTGCGGGTGGAGCCGTGTGGTGCAGTGCGGCGGTTCCGGGGTCGGCCAGGGCCTCCCTGAGGAAGGGGAGGATGCCGCGTTCCAGCAGAGCTTCGCGCCAGGCGTCCCGGGCCCGTGCCACCTCCTCGCTCAGCTCGCCGTACCCCGCGTCCGGCGAGGGCCGGTTGCGCAGGGCGGTGAGCAGCAGCCCGACAGCGGCGACGAGGATCGCGGCCGCGGTCAGGGCGCCGAACACCCATCCGATGGTGATCATGGCGTGGGCGAACGCCGGTGGTGGGCTGAGCATCTGGAGGATGTAACCCACGAGTAGGAAGATCGCCGCGGCGATTCCGGCAAGGACGGGCGTCAGGACCGCGGCGACGGCGACGGCGCCCGCACCCGCGGTCTCGGCGACCTCCCCCATGGTGGTGGCGAGCCCCATCGCACTCGTGCCCGACTCGGCGGGACCGGGTTCATGCACGGACGACAGGGTGGACGGCGCCGCCGGTCGGCGCTGTTCCTCGCGGACCTTCACGTAGTGCTGGTACTCGGTCGCCGCGGCCGCCGTGACGAGTGCGGTGGCGTTGAGCGCCATGGTGCGCAGCTGTTCGGGATTCAGCCGCTGTCCGACAGCGGCCAGTTCGGGACGGTGTGGTGCGGAGCGCAGCGCCTCATCGAGGATCCGCTCGTACTCCTGGCGGTCCTCGCTGTGCAGGTGCTGCGGAACGCTGTTCATGTGCATCCCCCGATGCTCCGTAGGGCTTGGGGCTCGCATGCCAACGAGCCGTCGGGCAGAAACGGAGGGGAGCCTGCTACGGATAAGCAGATGGTAGAGCGGTCACGGCACAGGGTGACAGGGGGTTTCCAGAAATTGGCCTCTGGCCTGCGTGGTCGCTGGTCGGTCCGTCCTGCGGGAACGACTGCCCCGCGAACGTTCAGATATCCAGGGGCAATTGCTGGACCAGCAGTTTTCCGGCCATGGTCACCCCGCCGTCCATCGCGATGGCCAGTCCGTCGGCGTAGACGTGCGGTCCTTCGACCACCGGACCGGATTCGTCCTCATCGTCCTCGGAACCCACTTCGCCGAGCAGATAGGGGATCGGGCTGTGGCCGTGGACGATGCGGGTGCCGCCGTACGTATCGAGCAGTGAACGCACATGGTCGGCGCCGCCCTCGTCGCGGAAGGAGAAGCGCTTGGTCAACTTGCGGAACAGATCCCACACCTCGTCCGCGTCGTTGCGTGTGAGGGTCTCGCGGATGGTGTCGTTGACCGCCTCGATCGAGTCGCCGTAGTCGAGATAGGCGGTGGTGTCGGAGTGGACGAGCAGATGTCCGTCGACCTCCTCGACGGCGTCCAGCCGTGCCATCCACTGCAGATGGTGGTCCTGGAGGCGGTCCATGTCGGTCTTCTGTCCGCCGTTGAGCAGCCAGGCCGCCTGGAAGGTGGCGGTGCCCGCGCCGGAGTTGACGGGGGTGTCGCCGAACCGTTTGGCGCCGAGCAGCAGCAGTTCGTGGTTGCCCATGAGGGCCTTGCAGTAGCCGCCGGCCGCGGCGGCCTCCGCGGACAGCCGCATCACGAGGTCGATGACGCCGATGCCGTCGGGCCCGCGGTCGGTGAAGTCGCCGAGGAACCAGAGCCGGGCGGTGCCCGCGCACCAGTTGCCGGCCGCGTCGACGAGGCCCTTGGCCTGGAGCGCGGACGTCAGTTCGTCGAGGTATCCGTGGACGTCACCGACGACGAACAGCGGACCGGGACCGTCCACCGCCTGAGCCGCCGGGTCGGCGGCCGCCTGGAGATCGTCACCCTGATGGATGACGGGCAGGTCCTGTTCGGTGGGGGTGTAACCCTCCGGGTAGGCCTCCTCGTCGGCCGGAACGACGTCGCCGGGGTGCGTGCTGTGGCCGTACGGACCGGTCTCGTTGACGTACGCGGGCACCCGGAAGTCGCGCAGCACCGCCGTGCGCTCCACCTCGGGTCCCTGACCGGCCCCCTGAGTCATCAGACCCCTCCACCATCGCGCCGCATCTGCACCGCTTCGGACTGCCTGGTCGCAGCGGCCCGCGGTGTCGTGGGCCCATCATAGGAATGCGGATCGCGCCGTGTGATGACCCAGGGGTAGTGAATCGGAGCAAGACTCCTGTTCACCGCGGCATTCGCCCCGATTGGGCCGGGCTTGGCCCCTCGCCCGGCCGCTTCCTGCTACTTCTCCTCGGGCGACCGCGGCGAGCTGACCGTCGTGCGCGGGGCACGCCGCTGGGAGGAGGTGCGCACCATCAGCTCGGTCGGTATCACCTGCTCGACCGGTTGGTCCGTTTCGACCCCCTCGATGGCGTCGATGAGGAGCTGGACCACGGCCGTGCCGATGCGGCGCGGCTTGAGGGAGAGCGTGGTGACGGGCGGCTCGGTGCTGGCGTACACGGTGGACTCGCTGCAGCAGACGATCAGCAGGTCGTCGGGGACGCGCAGTCCGTAGCGGCGGGCGGCGGCCAGCAGGTCGGTGCCGTTCGGGTCGAAGAGGCCGTAGACGGCGTCCGGCCGGTCCGGGCGGGCGAGCAGCCGGTCGGCGGCGACGGCGCCCGCGCACGGATCGTGGGCGGGATAGGCCTCGTACACCGGGTCCTGCCCGACCCGCTCGCACCACCGCAGGTACGCGCTGGTCGACAGATGGGTGTACGTGTCTGTCGTCGTCCCCGTCAGCAGGCCGATGCGGCGGGCGCCGGCGTCGGCCAGATGGTCGAGGATGCCGAGGACGGCGGCCTCGTGGTCGTTGTCGACCCAGGCGGTGACCGGGAGGGCACCGGCCGGGCGGCCGTCTGACACCACCGGTAAACCCTGCCGGACCAGCTCGCTGACGACCGGGTCCTGGTCGGACGGGTCGATGACCACGGTGCCGTCCAGGGCGACGTTCGACCACACGTCGTGGCGCGACGTCGCGGGCAGGATGACGAGCGCGTAGCCGCGGGCGAGCGCGGCGGAGGTGGCGGCCCGCGCCATCTCGGCGAAGTACGCGAACTCGGTGAAGGTGAAAGGTTCATCCCCGTACGTCGTCACAGTCAGGCCGATGAGTCCCGACTTGCCGGTACGGAGGGTTCTGGCTGCGGCCGAGGGTCGGTAGCCCAGCCGGTCGGCGACCTCCCTGACGTGGCGGCGGGTGGCGTCCGGGAGCCTCCCCTTGCCGTTCAGGGCGTCGGAGACGGTTGTGATGGAGACTCCGGCGGCGGCGGCCACGTCTCTGATGCCCGCCCGGCCCGGCCGGCTGCCTCGACGGGAGGTTTCCGCGCGGCTCACCTGGTGCTTCCCTGCTGCTGTCATGGCGAGCCGATAGTAGGGCTCATGCGGTGGGGTAGGGCGGACGCATATGCACGCGTTGACAGGCACGTTTCTGCAAGGTCATATGGCGTCAACTACCTTTGAAACAGAGCCAGTTAAACGATCCAATGGCATTACGTAACTTGTCGGCACGCATGGGCCTGCCGAGTCCCCGATGTTTCGAAGAGGTCTCAACTCACCTTCACGGGTGACGCGCGCCACGGCGCGAGCCACCGGCGCATAGATATATGTGACCGCGCCCCCTGTTTCGCCTGCCTTCGTACGGTGATGCCCCTGATGCCCGTGGGGCAGACGAGGTTCGCTCTGACCTGTACGCAGCGGCACCCAATCCTCATAAGGTGAGCAGTATTGGATGCCGGCTGCCGGAGTCGGACGCCATGAGTCGGTGGTCATGAGGAGGACTGCGGTGAGCGAGACGAGCCCCAAGCTGCGCGCCGAGCTGGAGGGTATCCCCACGTACAAGCCGGGCAAGCCCGCCGCTGCCGGCGGTCCGGTGGCCTACAAACTGTCCTCCAACGAGAACCCCTATCCGCCGCTGCCGGGGGTGCTGGAGACCGTGACGGCCGCTGTCTCCTCCTTCAACCGCTACCCGGACATGGCCTGCACAGGTCTGATGAACGAGCTGTCCGAGCGCTTCGGTGTTCCGCTCTCCCATCTGGCCACCGGCACCGGCTCCGTGGGCGTCGCCCAGCAGCTGATCCAGGCGACCTCGGGACCGGGCGACGAGGTGATCTACGCCTGGCGGTCCTTCGAGGCGTACCCGATCATCACGCAGATCAGCGGCGCCACCTCGGTGAAGGTGCCACTGACGGCGGGTGACGTGCACGACCTGGACGCGATGGCCGACGCGATCACCGAGCGGACCCGGCTGATCTTCGTCTGCAACCCGAACAACCCGACGGGCACGGTCGTGAAGCGGGCCGAGCTGGAACGGTTCCTCGACCGGGTGCCCAGTGACGTGCTGGTGGTGCTCGACGAGGCCTACCGCGAGTTCATCCGTGACCCCGAGGTGCCGGACGGCGTGGAGCTGTACCGCACGCGCCCCAACGTCTGTGTGCTGCGCACCTTCTCCAAGGCGTACGGCCTCGCGGGTCTCAGGGTCGGCTTCGCCATTGCCCACGAGCCGGTGGCCGCGGCGCTGCGCAAGACCGCCGTGCCCTTCGGAGTGAGCCAGGTCGCCCAGGAGGCGGCGATCGCCTCGCTGCGGGCCGAGGACGCACTCCTGGGCCGGGTCGGCTCGCTGGTCTGCGAGCGCAACCGTGTGGTGGAGGGACTGCGAGCCCAGGGCTGGACGGTGCCCGAGACCCAGGCCAACTTCGTGTGGCTGCGACTGGGGGAGCGCACGGTGGACTTCGCGGCGACGTGCGAGCAGCACGGCGTGGTCGTACGGCCGTTCCCGGGCGAGGGCGTGCGGGTGACGATCGGGGAGACCGAGGCGAACGACATCTTCCTGAAGGTGGCGGAGGGGTTCCGCAAAGAGCTCTAGCTCACACCGGCCACGCGTCCGCGCAGATCAGGGCGGGTTGGCAGAGGGGGTTCCGGAGGTAATCGGGACCCCCCTTCATCTATCGAAAGCAGGTGCGGCATACTGGCTTGTGAATGTGAACGCTTTCACAAGCGGTCGCTTCGCAGCATTTGTTCCACAAGCCTGTGAGGTAAGGAGCGGCGACGTGGACCTGGCTCTGGCGCCGGAGACCCTGGCGCGCTGGCAGTTCGGCATCACCACCGTCTACCACTTCCTGTTCGTCCCCCTGACGATCTCTCTGGCCGCCCTCACGGCCGGTCTCCAGACCGCGTGGGTGCGCACGGAGAACGAGAAGTACCTCAGGGCCACCAAGTTCTGGGGAAAGCTCTTCCTGATCAACATCGCGATGGGTGTGGTCACCGGCATCGTGCAGGAGTTCCAGTTCGGCATGAACTGGTCCGACTACTCGCGCTTCGTCGGCGATGTCTTCGGCGCCCCGCTCGCCTTCGAGGCCCTGATCGCCTTCTTCTTCGAGTCCACCTTCATCGGGCTGTGGATCTTCGGCTGGGACAAGTTGCCCAAGAAGATCCACCTGGCCTGCATCTGGATGGTCTCCATCGGAACGATCCTGTCGGCGTACTTCATCCTCGCGGCCAACTCGTGGATGCAGCACCCCGTCGGCTACCGGATCAACAAGGAGAAGGGCCGCGCCGAACTCACCGACTTCTGGGCGGTGCTGACCCAGAACACCGCGCTCACCCAGGTCTTCCACACGATGTCGGCCACCTTCCTGACCGGTGGCGCCTTCATGGTGGGCATCGCGGCCTTCCATCTGTTCCGCAAGAAGCACATCGCCGTGATGAAGACCTCGCTGCGCCTCGGCCTGGTCACGGTGGTCATCGCCGGCATGCTCACCGCGATCAGTGGTGACACCCTCGGCAAGGTCATGTTCAAGCAGCAGCCGATGAAGATGGCGGCCGCCGAGGCCCTGTGGGACGGCCAGGACTCGGCACCCTTCTCGATCTTCGCCTACGGCGACGTGGAGAAGGGCCACAACACCGTGGCCATCGAGATCCCCGGCCTGCTGTCCTTCCTCGCCGACGACGACTTCACCTCGTTCGTCCCCGGCATCAACGACGTCAACAAGGCCGAGCAGGAGAAGTACGGACCGGGCGACTACCGCCCCAACATCCCCGTCACCTTCTGGGCCTTCCGCTGGATGATCGGCTTCGGCATGGCGTCCTTCGCCATCGGCCTCGCCGGACTCTGGCTGACCCGCAAGAAGTTCATGCTCCCGCAGCACCTGCGCGTCGGCGAGGACGAGGTACCGCATCTGGTCCTCTTCAAGAACAAGGCCCTCAACCCCAAGCTCGGCAGGCTCTACTGGCTCGTGTCGATCTGGACCCTGGGCTTCCCCCTGATCGCCAACTCCTGGGGCTGGATCTTCACCGAGATGGGCCGCCAGCCCTGGGTCGTCTACGGCGTCCTGCAGACCCGGCACGCGGTCTCCCCCGGCGTCTCCCAGGCCGAGGTCCTCATCTCGATGATCACCTTCACCGCCCTGTACGCCGTCCTCGCCGTCGTCGAGGTCAAGCTGCTCGTGAAGTACGTCAAGGCAGGCCCGCCCGAGCTCACGGAGGCCGACCTCAACCCGCCCACGAAGATCGGCGGCGACACCCGTGACGCCGACAAGCCGATGGCCTTCTCGTACTAGGCCGAGGGAGAGCGAGTCATGGAACTTCACGACGTCTGGTTCGTGCTCATCGCCGTCCTGTGGACCGGCTACTTCTTCCTGGAGGGCTTCGACTTCGGGGTCGGTGTCCTCACCAAGCTGCTCGCCCGCGACCGGCTCGAGAAGCGCGTCCTGATCAACACCATCGGTCCCGTCTGGGACGGCAACGAGGTGTGGCTGCTGACGGCGGGCGGTGCCACCTTCGCCGCCTTCCCTGACTGGTACGCCACCCTCTTCTCCGGCTTCTATCTGCCGCTGTTGGTCATCCTGGTCTGCCTGATCGTCCGCGGGGTCGCCTTCGAGTACCGGGCCAAGCGGCCCGAGGAGAACTGGCAGCGCAACTGGGAGGCCGCGATCTTCTGGACCTCACTCCTCCCGGCGTTCCTGTGGGGCGTGGCCTTCGGCAACATCGTGCACGGGGTGAAGATCGATCAGCACTTCGAGTATGTCGGCACCCTCTGGGACCTGCTCAACCCGTACGCCCTGCTCGGCGGACTGGTGACGCTGACACTGTTCACCTTCCACGGGACGGTCTTCACGGCCCTGAAGACCGTCGGGGAGATCCGGGAGCGGGCGCGGAAGCTGGCGACGCGGGTCGGCCTCGTCTCGGCCGCGCTGGCGCTGATCTTCCTGCTCTGGACGCAGGTCGACAGCGGCGACGCCAAGAGCCTGGTCGCGCTGGTGGTCGCGGTGGTCGCACTGGTCGCAGCTCTGGTGGCCAACCAGGCCGGGCGTGAGGGCTGGTCGTTCGCCCTGTCGGGCGTCACCATCGTGGCCGCCGTGGCGATGCTCTTCCTGACGCTGTTCCCGAACGTCATGCCGTCCTCGCTCAACGCGGACTGGAGCCTGACGGTCACCAACGCCTCGTCGAGCCCGTACACCCTGAAGATCATGACGTGGCTGGCGGCCATCGCCACTCCCCTCGTGATGCTCTACCAGGGCTGGACCTACTGGGTGTTCCGCAAGCGCATCGGCACCCAGCACATCGCTGAGACCGCGCACTGAGGTGTGTTTCACGTGAAACCAATCGATCCGCGTCTGCTGCGGTACGCCCGGGCCACCCGTCTCTTCCTGGTGGCCGTGGTCGGCCTGGGCGGCCTCGGTGCCCTGCTGGTCATCGCCCAGGCGATGCTCGTTGCAGAGGTCGTGGTCGGCGCGTTCCAGCATGGTCTGGCGGTCGCAGAACTCCGCACTCCCCTCCTGCTGTTGGTCGCCGTCGCTGCCGGTCGCGGGTTCGTCTCCTGGCTCACTGAGCTCGCGGCACACCGCGCGAGTGCCGCGGTGAAGTCGGAACTACGGGGGCGTCTGCTGGAGCGGGCGACGGCGCTGGGGCCCGGGTGGCTGAGCGGGCAGCGGACCGGATCGCTGGTCGCCCTCGCCACCAGGGGGGTCGACGCCCTCGACGACTACTTCTCGCGCTATCTCCCGCAGTTGGGACTGGCGGTGGTCGTGCCGGTGGCGGTGCTCGCGCGGATCGTGACCGAGGACTGGGTCTCGGCGGCCATCATCGTCGGGACCCTGCCACTCATCCCCGTGTTCATGGTGCTGATCGGCTGGGCCACTCAGTCCCGGATGGACCGTCAGTGGCGGCTGCTGTCCCGATTGTCGGGGCACTTCCTGGACGTCGTCGCGGGACTGCCGACGCTGAAGGTGTTCGGCCGGGCCAAGGCGCAGGCCGAGTCCATTGGACGCATCACCGGTGAGTACCGCCAGGCGACCATGCGGACGCTGCGGATCGCCTTCATCTCCTCTTTCGCCCTGGAGTTGCTGTCGACACTCTCGGTGGCGCTGGTCGCCGTGACGATCGGGATGCGGCTCGTCCATGGCGAGATGCACCTGTACGACGGCTTGGTCATCCTCATCCTGGCCCCCGAGGCGTATCTGCCCCTGCGGCAGGTCGGCGCGCAGTATCACGCGGCAGCGGAGGGTCTGGCCGCCGCCGAGGAGATCTTCTCGGTGCTGGAGACGCCGGTGCCGCGGGCGGGTACCGCCGCGGTGCCCGAGGGTGCGCTGGCCTTCGAACGGGTCACGGTCATGTACCCGGGGCGCTCGGATGACGCCGTCGCGGACGTGTCCTTCGAGGTCGCGCCCGGGGAGACGGTCGCGCTGGTCGGTCCCAGCGGCGCGGGCAAGTCGACGCTGCTGAACGTGCTGCTGGGATTCGTGCCGCCGGCCGAGGGACGGGTGCGGATCGGGGGAGCCGATCTCGCAGAACTCGACCTGGAGGAGTGGCGGTCACGTATCGCGTGGGTGCCGCAGAGGCCGCAGTTGTTCGCCGGGACGATCGCCGAGAACGTACGGCTGGCCCGGCCCGACGCCGACGAGGCCGCCGTGCGAAGGGCATTGGGGGACGCGGAGGCGCTGGAGTTCATCGACGCGTTGCCTCTGGGGGTCGACACCGTGCTCGGCGAGGATGGGGCCGGGCTGTCCGCCGGGCAGCGCCAGCGGCTCGCGCTGGCCCGGGCGTTCCTCGCGGATCGGCCTGTGCTGCTCCTCGACGAGCCGACGGCGGCGCTCGACGGAGCCACCGAGGCGGAGGTCGTGGCGGCGGTACGGCGACTCGCGGCCGGGCGGACGGTGCTGCTGGTGGTGCACCGACCGGCGCTGCTGGGGGTGGCGGACCGGGTGGTGCGGCTGGCGGAGCCGGCGGTACAGGCTCCCGTGGAGGCCCTGGCCGGGGCGTCCGCAGCACATGCGGTCGAGGACAACAGCCCTGCTTCGGCCGAGCCCGAAACGACCGAGCCGCCAGCACGGGCGCGCAGCGTTCTCTCCCGCGTCCGTGCCATGTCCGGCCCCCGACGAGGCCGACTCGCGCTCGCGCTGCTGCTCGGGAGCCTCGCGCTCGGCAGTGCGGTGGGCCTGATGGCCACCTCCGGGTGGCTGATCTCGCGGGCCTCGCAGCAGCCACCCGTGCTCTATCTGATGGTGGCCGTGACAGCGACCAGGGCCTTCGGGATCGGCCGGGCCGTGTTCCGGTACGCGGAGCGCCTGGTGTCGCACGACGCCGTGCTGCGGATGCTCGCCGACACCCGGGTCGCCGTGTACCGGCGCCTGGAGCGACTGGCGCCGGCCGGTCTGCGGACGGCCCGCCGGGGTGATCTGCTCTCACGGCTCGTCTCCGACGTGGACGCCCTCCAGGACTACTGGCTGCGCTGGCTGTTGCCCGCCGGCGCCGCGCTCGTCGTGTCCACGGCCTCCGTGGGCTTCACGGCCTGGTTGCTGCCCGAGGCAGGTGCCGCGCTCGCCGTGGGCCTGCTGGCCGCCGGTGCCGGTGTCCCGCTCATCACCGCAGCCGTGGCTCGCCGCGCCGAACGCCGTCTCGCCCCCGCCCGCGGGGAGCTGGCAACGCGGGTGACCGATCTCCTCACCGGGACCGCGGAGTTGACCGTCGCCGGTGCTCTGCCCGCCCGTACCGCCGAGGCACGGCGGGCGGACGGCGTCCTCACCCGGATCGCCTCCCGTGCCGCCACCGCCACCGCCCTCGGTGACGGCCTCACCGCCCTGATCTGCGGCCTGACCGTCACCACCACCGCCCTCGTCGGCGCCCAGGCGGTCGCCTCCGGGCGGCTCGGCGGGGTCGCCATGGCCGTCGTGGTGCTCACTCCACTGGCAGCCTTCGAGGCCGTGCTCGGGCTGCCGCTCGCCGTGCAGTACCGGCAGCGGGTGCGCAGGAGCGCGGAGCGCGTCCACGAGGTGCTGGACGCGCCCGAGCCGGTACGGGAACCGGATACCGCCGGGCAGGCGCCCGCCTCCCCGTTCCCGGTCGTCCTCAAGGGGCTGACCACTCGGTACGAGGGTCAGGACCGGGACGCGCTCACGTGCCTCGACCTGAGCCTGGCGGAGGGCCGGAGGATCGCCGTTGTGGGCGCATCCGGCTCCGGCAAGACCACGCTCGCGCAGGTGCTGCTGCGCTTCCTGGACGCGGACGCCGGCACCTACACGCTGGGCGGCGTGGACGCCTACGGGCTGCACAGCGACGACGTACGGCGGCTGGTGGGGTTGTGCGCGCAGGACGCCCATCTCTTCGACAGCTCGGTGCGCGAGAACCTGCTCCTCGCCAAGAAGGACGCGACCGAGGACGAGCTGCGGGAAGCGCTGAACCGCGCCCGTCTGCTCGACTGGGCCGAGAGCCTGCCCGACGGATTCGACACCCTGATCGGGGAGCACGGGGCGTGGCTGTCCGGTGGTCAGCGGCAGCGGCTCGCGCTGGCCCGGGCGCTGCTCGCCGACTTCCCGGTCCTCGTCCTGGACGAGCCCGCCGAGCACCTCGACCTGCCCACCGCCGACGCGCTCACCGCCGATCTGCTGGCCGCCACCGAAGGCCGTACGACACTCCTCATCACGCACCGGCTGGCAGGACTCGAGTCGGTGGACGAGGTGGTCGTCCTCGATGAGGGACGGGTCGCGCAGCGCGGTTCCTACGCGGAGCTGGCGGGCGTGGAGGGGCCTTTGCGCGCGATGGCCGAGCGGGAGGCGGAGTCGGAGCTGCTGGTGGCGGCACACGGGGCTCCGGTCGGCTGAACCGCAGCGGCCCCCTACCGCCGTTCCAGCATCCTCTCGATCACGACGGCCACCCCGTCGTCGTTGTTGGCGACGGTCCGGCCCGAGGCCGCGGCGATCACGTCCGGGTGGGCGTTGCCCATCGCGTACGACTGTCCGGCCCAGGTGAGCATCTCGACGTCGTTGGGCATGTCCCCGAACGCGACGACCTCCTCGTGCGAGATTCCGCGTTCGGCGCAGCACAGGGCGAGCGTGCTGGCCTTGGAGACGCCGGGTCCGCTGATCTCCAGCAGTGCGCTGGGGCTGGACCGGGTGACGTTGGCGCGGTCGCCGATGGCGAGGCGCGAGAGGGTGAGGAAGGCGTCCGGGTCGATCGAGGGGTGGTAGGCGAGAATCTTCAGCACCGGCTCGGCGGCACCGGGACCGTCCTCGGCCAGCAGCTCCTCGGCCGGTGCGAGGTTGTCGGGGATCTCCATGTGCAGCTTGGGATAGTCCGGCTCCTGGTAGAAGCCGTACGTCTGCTCCACCGCGTACACCGTGCCGGGCGCCGCCTCCCTCAGCAGCCCTACGGCCTCCAGCGCGTTCTCCCGTGCCAGCTCGCGCACCTTCACGAACCGGTGGGCGCCGGGGCCGCCGTGCAGGTCGACCACCGCTGCGCCGTTGCCGCAGATGGCGAGGCCGTGGCCGTGGACGTGGTCGCTGACGACGTCCATCCAGCGGGCCGGGCGGCCGGTGACGAAGAAGACCTCGATGCCCGCCTCCTCGGCGGCGGCGAGAGCAGCGACCGTGCGGGGGGACACCGACTTGTCGTCGCGCAGCAGAGTGCCGTCGAGGTCGGTGGCAATCAGGCGCGGAGGTATGTCGGCGGCCGGGGTCTCGGGCTGTCGAGTAGCTGAGGTCACCCGCTCATTCTCCCGCATACGCCTGTACGACCGGACGGGTGCCCGTACAGGTGAGACAGAGATGACGGCAGGAGCGGACCTCACTCGCCCCGGTGCTGCCGCCTCAGCCCAGCTGTGCCGGTGCCTCCATGGCGATCTGCTCGAAGACCTTCTCGTCGGCGGCGAAGTCCGAGTCGGGGATCGGCCAGTGGATCACGAGCTCCGTGAAGCCGAGCTCCCGGTGGCGGCCCGCGAAGTCGACGAAGGCGTCGAGGGACTCCAGCGGGCGCCCGCGGTCCGGGGTGAAGCCGGTGAGCAGGATCTTGCCGAGCGAGTTCACGTCCCGGCCGAGCGACACGCAGGCATCGGTGAGCTTCTCGACCTGGCCGCGGAGGGCCTGGAGGGACTGCTCGGGCGTGCCGTTCTCGTAGAGCTTCGGGTCTCCGGTGGTCACCCACGCCTGCCCGTGGCGTGCGGCGAGCCGCAGGCCACGGGGCCCGGTGGCGGCCACGGCGAAGGGCAGCCTGGGCCGCTGGACACAGCCGGGGATGTTGCGGGCCTCGTGCGCCGAGTAGAAGTCGCCGTCGTAGGACACCGAGTCCTCGCGGAGCAGGCGGTCGAGCAGCGGGACGAACTCGGCGAGCCGGTCGGCACGCTCGCGCGGGCTCCACGGATCCTGGCCGAGCGCGGTGGCGTCGAAGCCGGTGCCGCCCGCGCCGATACCGAGGGTGACGCGGCCGCCGGAGATGTCGTCGAGGGTGATCAGTTCCTTGGCGAGGTTCACCGGGTGCCGGAAGTTCGGCGAGGTCACCAGGGTGCCCAGGCGCAGCCGGTCGGTCACGCCTGCGGCGCCGGTCAGCGTGGGCAGGGCACCGAACCAGGGGCCGTCGCGGAAGGTGCGCCAGGACAGGTGGTCGTAGGTGTATCCGGTGTGGAAGCCGAGCTGGTCCGCGCGCTGCCATGCCTCGCGGCTCCCCTCTTTCCAGCGGCGGTAGGGGAGGATCACGGTGCTCAGACGCAGACTCATGGGTCCGAGCGTATGCGTCGGCCGTGTTTCACGTGAAACCGTGACTCACGGTCACTGTGTGCGGCCGTTGAGCCAGGGGCCGAGTCCGACCGGGATGAACTCCTTGTGCACGCGGTCGCCCGGGAGCGGCACCATGAGGAAATGGCTGGGCGGGAAGCGGCGTGTCTTCACCCAGGCATGGCCTTCGTAGAGTGCGCGGAGAAAGGCGGGGACGTCGTCGCGGGCGATGTCCGGGCACTCGACTCCGTCGACGGTGATCAGGGCGTCGTCTTCCGGGAACAGCCGCACATCCACCAGGGGCCGGCCGCCGAGCTCGACGTAGGCCTCGTGGGGCAGGGTGCCGTCCGGGTCGGTGGTGACGCCGACGCCCGCGGAGCTGCGGCGGGAGGTCTGGTCGGCGCCGATGTCGTGGGTCACCTCGATCGCGAGCCCGTAAGCGGCGGCGAGGGCGCGGAGCGCGGTGACGGCGGCTTCGGTGGTGGGGAGGTGGTCCATGCGATGGTCCATGTCGTGGTCCATGGCGTCGATCATCTCCCGCCGATGCTCAGTGCTGCTCCGGAAACCGCAGATAGCGCGGTGGGACGGACTGGGTCAACCAGACGCCGTTCGCGCTGACGTGGAAGACATGGCTGTCGCGGTGCATGGCTTCCGCGTGCACGGAGAGCACGACGGGGCGGCCGCGGCGGGCGCCGACCCGGGTCGCGGTCTCGCGGTCGGGCGAGAGGTGTACGTCGTGCCGGTTCATGGGGCGCAGTCCCTCGGCGCGGATCGCGTCCAGGTAGCGCGCCACCGTGCCGTGGTAGAGGTACGGCGGCGGGGTCGCCGGTGGCAGGCCGAGGTCGACGTCGATGCTGTGGCCCTGGCTGGCGCGGATGCGTGTGCCGTCGACGGCGAAGCGTTGTTTGTCGTTCGCGGCGACGACCTGGTCCAGTTCTTCCCGGCTGATGCGGAAGTTGTGCGCGGCGGTCGCGGCGAGCAGGGCGTCGATCTCGACCCAGCCGGCCTCGTCGAGCGTGAGCCCGATGCGCTCGGGCTGGTGGCGCAGATGCTTGGAGAGGTACTTCGAGACCTTCACGGTGCGTCTCTCGTCCCTCTCGCGTGGCTTGTTCTCGTTCATCCCGCCAGGGTGCCGGGAGAGACGTGAATCACGCGAATGATTTTGGGCCGGATGTTTGATCCACAACCAACTGTAGTTATCCACAGGCTACTTGGCGTTTCTGTGGACAACTCCCTGGCAAGTCAGTCCTCTTCGTCAAGATCGACTGGGGGTCGACCATTTGACGTGAGCGCATCCAACGCCCTTGCCCGGACCTCCCGTTCAGCCGCCAGCACAAAGAACTCCGCCGCCCGCTCCGCCCCAACCAGCCCTTCCACCGCCCGCATCGTCTCCTCGGGCACGGACACGGAACGTGACGTCCGACGTCCATCCGGCGTCTCGCCGGAGGCGAGGTGCTGCCGCAGGTGTCGAACCGCCAATGTCCGCATCGCGCGGGCGAGTTCGGCGTCCACGGTCTGCTGTGCGAGCGGCCGCAGCCGTCGGACGAGAGAGGCCGCTTCGGCGGCGTCCGTGTCGGTCGGCTGGTGCGGTCCTTCCAGGTAGCGCGCGAAGACGTGCTCGGTGGTGAACTCCAGGAAACGGGCGGCGATGTGCTCGACCTGTCCCCTCAACTCCCGCAGGTGGCCGGAGATCGCGGAGAGCGGGACCCCGGCCGCGTACAACTCGGCGGCCACGGCGAGTTCTTGGGGGCTCGGCACAAGGAAGAAACCGTCGTCGCCGGGTACCGGCTCCAGTACGCCGAGCTCCACCGCCTCGGCGACCGCGGCCTCGTCGGGGGTGCCGCCGAAGCGGGCGTCCAGCTCGGCGCGGGAGATCCGGACGGCCTCCTCGTCGGTCCACGGGCCGTCGACCTCGGCGACAAGCCCGAGGATGCCGCCGAGGCCACGGCCGGAGTCGTAGGCCTCCAGGAGCTCCTTGATGGAGGCCAGGCCGTAGCCGCGGTCGAGGAGATCGGCGATCTGGCGCAGCCGGACGAGGTGGGTGTCGGTGTAGATGTTGGCCCGGCCGCGGCGCTCGGGGCGGGGGAGCAGTCCGCGGTCCTGGTAGGCGCGGATGGTGCGGACGGTGGCGCCGCTGAGGTGGGCGAGGTCCTCGATCCGGTGGGCGGGGGCGTCGCTCACGCGGCGCCCCTCGCCGCCGGTGACCGCTTCAGGTACTCCACCGCACGGCTCAACGACCCCTCCTGCGAGGGGTGGTAGGACCGCCGGAGGTACCGCGGTACGGCCGCGCCGAGCTCTCGCCAGGCCGGTAGCAGTCCTTTTCGTACGGCCCTCTCGTGCTCCTTGAGGGAGTAGCGCAGACGTCCCGCGAGCTGTGGGTCGTGACGGATCAGGTAGGCCGTCCCCCACAGCCACAGGTGGAGCATCACCGGGGCGGTGACCGCCATGCCCGCGATCCGGCGCGCGTATCGGGGCGTTCCGGTGCCGCCGCAGTGTAGGTACATGTCGAAGGCGACCGCGCGGTGTTCGACTTCTTCGGCGCCGTGCCAGCGCAGCAGGTCGAGCATGATCTCGTCGGCGCCGGCCCGGTCGAGTCCGTCGGCGGCCAATACCCAGTCGCCGAGCACGGCCGTGAACTGTTCGATGGCGGCGACGATCGACAGCCGGAAGCGCAGCCACTCGCGCGCGGGAATGGGCGCGTTGAGGGGCGGGCGCTCGCCGAGCAGCCGCTCGAAGAGGAAGTCGACGTACTTGGTGAAGCCGGCGGTGTCGAGCCGCTGCGCGGCCAGATGGTCCAGTACGTGCGTGTGCTGGACGCTGTGCGTGGCCTCCTGGCCCATGAACCCCTTGACGTCGGCGCGGAGTTCGGGGTCACTGACCAGCGGCAGGCCTTCTTTGAGGACTTTCACGAACCAGCGCTCCCCCGCCGGCAGCAGCAGGTGCAGCACATTGATGACGTGGGTCGCGGTGGGCTCGCCGGGGATCCAGTGCAGGGGCGTGCGGGACCAGTCGAAGGACACCCGGCGCGGGGCGATCTCGGGGCTCACAGCGGCGGCTCCAGCCGTGCGATCGCCCGGAGTGCCTTCGGCGCCCACCGGGCCATGACGCGCGCGCCGCGGGCCTCGGGCGTGACCGGTACGACGGCCTGGTTGCGCACGACCGCTCGCAGGATCGCGTCGGCGACCTTCTCGGGCGGGTAGTTCCGCAGCCCGTAGAGGCGGGCCGTGCGTTTCTGGCGGCGTTTCTCCTCGTCGGCGTCGACACCCGCGAAGCGCGCGGTGGAGGTGATGTTGGTGTTGACGAAGCCGGGGCAGATCGCGCTCACCCCGATGCCCCGGCCCGCGAGTTCGGCGCGCAGGCTCTCGCTGAGCATGAGGACGGCCGCCTTGGAGGTGCCGTAGGCGGACAGTGCCTTGGAGGGCTGATAGGCGGCCGCCGAGGCGGTGTTGACGATGTGGCCGCCCTGTCCGCGCTCCACCATCTGCTTGCCGAAGAGCCGGCAGCCGTGGATGACGCCCCACAGGTTGACGTCGAGGACCCTCTTCCAGTCCTCGGTGGTGGTGTCGAGGAAGGAGCCGCCGAGGCCGATTCCGGCGTTGTTGACCAGGACGTCCACCACGCCGTACTCGGAGGCGACCTTGTCGGCCAGTTTCTCCATGGCCTGTTCGTCGGAGACGTCGACGGTCTCCGCCCAGGCCTCGGGGGCGCCGACCAGCCGGGACAGTTCCGCGGTGCGGGCGGCGGACTCGGTGTCCCGGTCGACGGCGACCACGCGCGCGCCGGCCTCCGCGAAGGCGAACGCCGTGGCGCGGCCGATGCCGCTGCCCGCGCCGGTGACCAGCACGAGCTGTCCGCCGAACCGGTCGGCGTACTTCCCGCTCGCCCGCACGGCGGTCCGGCCGCCTTCGACGGACGTGACGAACTCCGTGATCCACGCGGACAGCTGGTCCGGGCGTGAGCGCGGGACCCAGTGCTTGGCGGGGAGGGTGCGCCGGGTCAGCTGGGGTGCCCACTGCTCCAGGCCGTCGCAGAGCTTCTCCGAGAGGAACGCGTCCCCCAGGGGCGTGATGAGCTGCACGGGCGCGTGTGCGTACGCGTCGGTGCGCGGGCGGCGCAGCCGGGCCCGGACGTTGTCCCGGTACAGCCACGCGCCGTGGGCCGCGTCGGTGCGCAGCGAGGACGTCGGGTAGCCGTCGGCGGGGACCTTCTCGGCGCGCTCGAGGAGGCGGGGCCACACCTTGCCGAGCGGACCGCGCCAGGCCAGTTCGGGCAGGCCAGGGGTGTGCAGCAGGTAGACGTACCAGGATTTGGCGCTCTGCCCGAGGAGCTGGCCGGCCCGGCGCGGGGTGGGGCGCCTGAGGCGTCCGGCGATCCAGTGGCCGAGGTGGTCGAGGGACGGTCCGGACATCGAGGTGAAGGACGCGATGCGCCCCTCGGTGCGCGGGACGGTGACGAACTCCCAGGCCTGCACCGAGCCCCAGTCGTGTCCGACCAGGTGCACGGGCCGGTCCGGGCTGACGGCGTCCGCGACGGCCAGGAAGTCGTCCGTCAGCTTCTCCAGTGTGAACCCGCCGCGCAGCGGCTTCGGTGCCGTCGACCGGCCGTGGCCCCGGACGTCGTAGAGCACGACGTGGAAGCGGTCGGCGAGACGGGCCGCGACCTGGGCCCAGACCTCCTTGCTGTCCGGGTAGCCGTGCACCAGGACCACGGTCGGCTGCCCCGGGTCGCCCAGTTCGGCCACGCACAGTTCGACGCCACCGGTCCGCACCCGGCGTTCCCGCGCACCCTCCAGCAAGCTCACTTCGCCTCCACCCAGCGCCGCACGTGCGGCAGATCGTCGTCCAGCCAGAAGGCGCTCTGCTCGGGGTCCCTGGAGTCGGTGACGACCAGGATCTCCTCGAACTTCGCGCCCGTGCCCCGGAATCCGAGGTGGGGTTCGACCGCCCACAGGCCCGGCTGCGGCGGGTGGTCGGAGAAGCGGTACGGCGACCACAGGGGTGACCAGCCCTCGCGGTGGCCGTGCAGCGCGTCGGCGGCCAGGCCCTTCAGGGACTGGGTGCCGAACCCGAAGACATGCGGCGACCAGCGGCGCTGCTTGACCTGGTCGACCTTGTGGGCGATCACGCCGAAGGGGTACGCGCGGTGCCGGTTGGCGTAGCCCTGGCGGACCATGAGGCGGTCCACGTCCTCGTAGATCTCGCGCAGCGACCGCCGCTCTCGGACCTCGCGCAGGATCAGCTCGCGGTGCGCTTCCAGGTCGGCCATCAGTCGGTCCTGGACGGGGTTGCTTCCCAGCGAGCCGGAGTAGCCGATGTCGGCGGTGAAGCCCTGGTACACCGGAGCCATGTCCAGGATGAACGGCATGCCGGGCGTCAGGCGGCGGTCGGTCGGGAAGAACTGCAGCGGAACGCGGAAGCCCGTGAACGCCGTACGGTCCCCGAACCAGGCGAACGGCAGATGGAACCAGTCGCGTACGCCCCGCTCACGCAACCACTCGCGCTGCATCCGGGCGGCCTGCCGCTCGCTCACGCCGGGCTCCAGACGGGCCGCGACCGCCTCGGCGCACTCGTACGCGAGCCGCTGGACCTGCCGGAATCCCCGCAATCGGGTGGAGAGTCCGCTGTTCGCTGCCGTCGTCATGCCGCCTCGTCCCCGTCGACTGCGGTACGTGCCCGTAACGTGACACTGGCGAATGTGACAGTTGTTAGAGGCTGCGTCAATAGGGCTGGGTCGGCCTGTGGAAAAACCCGCCGATGTGGAAAACGGAGGCCGCGTTGTTCTACTTCAGGGTGACCCCTAGGTGCCCGTACCTCTGGAGTCTGATGCCGATGCAGCTCTGCGGGGTGACGACCTGAGTGGTCCGCGTCACTACTGTCGACGACGTGACTGTGATCGCGACCGAAAGCCTGAGCAAGCGGTTCCCCCGGGTGACCGCTCTTGACCGGCTCTCCTTGGACGTCGGAGCCGGCGTGACCGGACTCGTCGGCGCCAACGGAGCCGGCAAGTCCACCATGATCAAGATCCTGTTGGGTCTGTCCCCCGCCTCCGAGGGCCGTGCCGAAGTGCTCGGGCTCGACGTCGCGACCAAGGGCGCCGCCATCCGCGAGCGCGTCGGCTACATGCCGGAACACGACTGCCTGCCGCCGGACGTCTCGGCCACCGAGTTCGTCGTGCACATGGCCCGCATGTCCGGTCTGCCGCCCACCGCCGCGCGCGAACGCACCGCGGACACCCTGCGCCATGTCGGCCTGTACGAGGAGCGCTACCGGCCCATCGGCGGTTACTCCACCGGCATGAAGCAGCGCGTGAAGCTCGCGCAGGCCCTGGTGCACGACCCGCAGCTGGTCTTCCTCGACGAGCCGACCAACGGCCTCGACCCTGTCGGCCGCGACGACATGCTGGGCCTGATCCGCCGTATCTACACCGACTTCGGCATCTCGGTCCTGGTGACCTCGCACCTCCTGGGTGAACTCGAGCGCACCTGCGACCACGTCGTCGTCATCGACGGCGGCAAGCTCCTGCGCTCCAGCTCCACCACCGACTTCACCCAGACCACGACGACCCTCGCGGTCGAGGTCACCGACAGCGACGAGCACCCGGACGGCACCCGCGCGGTGCGCGAGGCGCTCCACGCGCGCGGGGTGGAGGCCCTGGACTCCCAGAGCGGTCTGCCGGGCGCCGGCCACATCCTGCTGCTGACCGCCCAGGGCGAGGAGACCTACGACCTCGTCCGGGACGTCGTCGCCGACCTCGGTCTCGGCCTGGTGCGCATGGAGCAGCGCAGGCACCACATCTCGGAAGTCTTCACGAACGAGGACGAGCAGCGGAAGGAGGCCGTCGGCCATGGCAGTTGAGAACCCGGTCACCGCCCCCTCGGGCGACCAGACCCGCATCCACAACATCGGCTACCGCACCTACGACGGTCCTCGCCTCGGCCGCTCCTACGCCACCCGCTCGCTCTACTCGCAGTCCCTGCGCGGCGCCTACGGCCTCGGCCGTTCGGTGAAGTCCAAGGTGCTGCCGATGCTGCTGTTCGTCGTGATGTGCGTGCCCGCGGCCATCATGGTGGCCGTCGCGGTCGCCACGAAGGCGAACGACCTGCCCGTCGACTACACGCGCTACGCGATCATCATGCAGGCCGTCATCAGCCTGTACGTCGCCTCGCAGGCCCCTCAGTCCGTCTCGCGCGACCTGCGCTTCAAGACCGTGCCGCTCTACTTCTCGCGGCCCATCGAGACCGCGGACTACGTGCGCGCGAAGTACGCGGCGCTGGCCTCGGCGATGTTCATCCTGACCGCCGCCCCGCTGATCGTGCTCTACGTGGGCGCGCTGCTGGCCAAGCTGGACTTCGCCGACCAGACCAAGGGGTTCGGCCAGGGACTCGTCTCCGTGGCGCTGCTCTCGCTGCTCTTCGCCGGTATCGGCCTGGTCATCGCGGCGGTCACCCCTCGTCGCGGCTTCGGTATCGCGGCGGTGATCGCCGTGCTGACCATCTCCTACGGCGCGGTCTCCACCGTCCAGGCGATCGCCGACGCCCAGGGCAGCTCCGGTGCCATTCCGTGGATCGGCCTGTTCTCGCCGGTCACGCTCATCGACGGACTGCAGTCCGCGTTCCTCGGCGCGAGCTCGGCGTTCCCGGGAGCGGTCGGCCCGTCGAGCGGTGAGGGCGTGGTCTACGTCCTGGCCGTTCTCGGCCTGATCGCCGCCTGTTACGGCCTCCTGATGCGTCGCTACAAGAAGGTGGGACTGTGACCACGCTCCAGATCGACCATGTCTCCCGCTGGTTCGGCAACGTGGTCGCCGTCAACGACATCACCATGACGATCGGCCCCGGCGTCACCGGCCTCCTCGGCCCCAACGGCGCCGGAAAGTCCACCCTCATCAACATGATGGGCGGCTTCCTCGCCCCCTCCACCGGCACCGTCACCCTCGACGGCCAGCAGGTGTGGCGCAACGAGGCGATCTACCGGCACATCGGCATCGTCCCCGAGCGCGAGGCGATGTACGACTTCCTCACCGGCCGCGAATTTGTCGTCGCCAACGCCGAGTTGCACGGCCTGGGCGCCAAGGCCGCCCAGAAGGCGCTGGCCACGGTCGAGATGGAGTACGCGCAGGACCGCAAGATCTCGACGTACTCCAAGGGCATGCGCCAGCGCGTGAAGATGGCGTCCGCGCTGGTCCACGACCCCTCGCTGCTCCTGCTCGACGAACCGTTCAACGGCATGGACCCGCGCCAGCGCATGCAGCTCATGGACCTGCTGCGGCGCATGGGCGACGAGGGCCGTACCGTGCTGTTCTCCTCGCACATCCTCGAAGAGGTCGAGCAGCTCGCCTGGCACATCGAGGTCGTCGTCGCGGGCCGGCACGCGGCCAGCGGTGACTTCCGCAGGATCCGCCGCCTGATGACGGACCGTCCGCACCGCTACCTGGTGCGTTCCAGCGACGACCGCGCCCTCGCGGCCGCGCTGATCGCCGACCCGTCGACGTCCGGCATCGAAGTCGACCTGGCGGAGGGCGCGTTGCGCATCCAGGCGGTCGACTTCGGCCGGTTCACCGCGCTGTTGCCCAAGGTCGCGCGCGACCACGGCATCCGGCTGCTCACGGTCTCGCCGTCCGACGAGTCCCTCGAGTCCGTCTTCTCGTATCTTGTCGCGGCGTAGGAGGCCGAAGATGTACGACCCCACAGTCGCCCGACTCACCTATCGGGCCCTGCTCGGCCGCCGCCGGGCCCTCATCCTGGGCGCCCTGCCCTTGTTGCTGATCGTGATCTCCGTGATCGTGCGCGCCCTCGTCGGCGCCGACGACCAGACCGCCTCCGACCTGCTGGGCGGGCTCGCGCTCGCCACCATGGTGCCGATCATCGGTGTCATCGCGGGAACCGGCGCGATCGGCCCGGAGATCGACGACGGCTCGGTGGTGTACCTGCTGTCCAAGCCGCTCAAGCGGCCCACGATCATCTTCACCAAGCTGATCGTGGCGATCGCCGTGACGATGGTGTTCTCGGCCCTGCCGACGCTGATCGCGGGATTCATCCTCAACGGCAACGGCCAGCAGATCGCCGTCGCCTACACGGTGGCCGCGCTGGTCTCCTCGATCGCCTACGCGGCGCTCTTCCTGCTGCTCGGCACGGTGTCCCGGCACGCGGTGGTCTTCGGGCTCGTCTACGCGCTGGTCTGGGAGGCCCTGTTCGGCTCCCTGGTCGCCGGGGCGAGGACCCTGAGCGTTCAGCAGTGGTCGCTGGCCGTCGCCCACAAGGTCGCGGGCGGGGACCTGGTCACCTCGGACGTCGGCCTGCCGACGGCCACGGTGCTGCTGGTCGTGGTGACCGTGCTCGCCACCTGGTACGCGGGACAGAAGCTGCGGTCGCTGACGCTGGCGGGCGAGGAGTAGGCGCCCCGACGTGTCACTGATGTCCCGCTTACTGACAGGGACTTCATCCTTGTCCGGGCAGACTGGACAAAGGGGAACGTTCGGCTGGGAGTCGAAGGGAACGGGCATGGCAGACGACTGGGACGAGCTGGTCCTGGACGAGGACTTCATACGGTCCGCAGGCACGACCGAGCCGTCTGCCCGCGCCCGCATGCTGGCGGCGCGCTGGCGTGACGAGGAGCCCGAACCGCAGCCCTGGCGCTCCGACGAGCCGCCCGCGGGGTGGTTCTTCAGCAAGCGCCGTCGGCGCTGGCGGCGCCGGTAGGCTCGAACACACGGCCGCATTTAATCGGTGGCGCCCAACTCGTCGTACAGGCAGAGTGGTTGTTGTCCACACCGCCGGACGTCGGTCCGGTGCCACGTTCTGGGGAGGAGCCGGGCGATGTCCATGCACGACAGTACGTCCAGCTCCCGCCAGGGCAGACTGCGGAGGACTCCGGTGTAGTTACGCCACCGTCGAGTCCACCCGCAGGAACTGCCCGGGGCGGCCGCTTCGAGCACGCGATGTCGCTCTCGCGTGAGGCCGCCCACCCGGAGGATTGGCCGAGTGGTAAGGCACCGGCTTGCTAAGCCGTGGTCGGGCCTGGAAAGCCCGCGCACGTTCGATCCGTGCATCCTCCGCGAGACGTTGTCACTGGGACTTGGCCGGGCTTCTCGGCCGGAGTGCGCCAAGAAGGGCCGACGGTTTCCGAACCTGCCGGTGCAGGCGGCCGCCGTCGGCGAAGAGTGCGGCGGTGGGCGGGCCGGTTGCAGCGGGATCGTCGACCAGCCCGGTCGGCGGCGAAGCGGCCGTGCGGCCGGTGCACTCGCTGCTGGCCCTCACAAAGCCCCCGGGCCCTCGATAAGCCCCGCGCCCTCGACATGCCCCCGAGCCAGCGACAAGCCCCCGGCCCAGCCGGGCAGCGCGTAGCCGCCGTCAGCCGAGCAACCGCTCCAGCACCACCGCGATGCCGTCCTCCTCGTTGGAGGACGTCACCTCGTCGGCGACCGCCTTCAGCTCCTCGTGCGCGTCCGCCATCGCCACGCCGTACGACGCCCAGGCGAACATCGGGAGGTCGTTGGGCATGTCACCGAAGGCGATCGTGTCCGCGGCCTTCACTCCCAGGCGGCGAGCGGCCAACGACAGGCCCGTGGCCTTCGACAGGCCCAGCGGGAGCAGTTCGACGATGCCCTGGCCCGCCATCGCGACCGAGACGAAACCGCCCGCGGCCCGAACGGCGGCCTGCGCCAACTCGTCGTCCGACAGCTCCGGATGCTGGATGTAGATCTTGTTCAGCGGGGCGGCCCACAGATCCGACGCGTCCGTGAACGGCGTCGACGGCAGGGCGCCCGTCACCGCGTACCCCGGCCCGACCATCACGTCGCCGTCGAGGCCGTCGCGGCTCGCCGCCAGGTACAGCGGGCCGATCTCCGCCTCGATCTTCGCGAGGGCCACGCCGGCCAGCTGCCGGTCCAACGTCACCGACGTCAGCAGACGGTGCTCGCCGGCGTCGTACACCTGCGCGCCCTGGGCGCAGACCGCGAGGCCGTCGTAGCCGAGGTCGTCGAGGACGTGCCTGGTCCAGCGGGCCCCGCGTCCCGTCACGACGATGTGGACGGCGCCCGCCGCGGTGGCCGCGGCGAGCGCGTCACGGGTGCGCTGCGAGACCGACTCGTCGGAGCGCAGGAGCGTTCCGTCGAGGTCGGTCGCGATCAGCCGGTACGGAAAGCCACTGCTCACTTGGCGACCGGTTCCAGCAGCTCCCGGCCGCCCAGGTACGGACGCAGCACCTCGGGCACCCGCACCGAGCCGTCGGCCAGCTGGTGGTTCTCCAGGATCGCCACGATGGTGCGCGGAACGGCGCACAGCGTGCCGTTGAGCGTCGCCAGCGGCTGGACCTTCTTGCCGTCGCGCATGCGGACGGACAGGCGGCGCGCCTGGAAGCCGTCGCAGTTGGAGGCCGAGGTCAGCTCGCGGTACTTGCCCTGGGTCGGGATCCACGCCTCGCAGTCGTACTTGCGGGACGCCGAGGCGCCGAGGTCGCCCGAGGCCACGTCGATGACCTGGAACGGCAGCTCCAGGCCGGTAAGCCACTGCTTCTCCCAGTCCAGGAGCCGCTTGTGCTCGTTCTCCGCGTCCTCGGGGGCGACGTACGAGAACATCTCGACCTTGTCGAACTGGTGCACGCGGAAGATGCCCCGGGTGTCCTTGCCGTAGGTGCCGGCCTCGCGGCGGAAGCACGGCGAGAAGCCGGCGTAGCGCAGCGGCAGCTTGTCGGCGTCGAGGATCTCGTCCATGTGGTACGCGGCGAGCGGGACCTCGGAGGTGCCGACCAGGTAGTAGTCGTCCTTCTCCAGGTGGTAGACGTTCTCCGCGGCCTGGCCGAGGAAGCCGGTGCCCTCCATGGCGCGCGGGCGGACCAGCGCGGGGGTGAGCATCGGGGTGAAGCCCGCCTCGGTGGCCTGCGCGATCGCCGCGTTGACGAGGGCGAGCTCCAGCAGGGCGCCGACGCCCGTCAGGTAGTAGAAGCGGGAGCCGGACACCTTGGCGCCGCGCTCGACGTCGATGGCGCCCAGCGCCTCGCCGAGTTCCAGGTGGTCCTTGGGCTCGAACCCCTCGGCGCCGAAGTCGCGGATGGTGCCGTGCGTCTCCAGGACGACGAAGTCCTCCTCGCCGCCCACGGGGACGTCGGGGTGGACGAGGTTGCCGAGCTGCGACGCGAGGCGCTTGGTCTCCTCGTCGGCGTCGTTCTGCGCGGCCTCGGCTTCCTTGACGTCCGCCTTGAGCTGCTCCGCCTTCTTCAGGAGCTCGGCGCGCTCCTCCGGAGTGGCCTTGGGGATGAGCTTGCCGAGCGACTTCTGCTCGGAACGCAGCTCGTCGAAGCGGACGCCGGACGACCTGCGCCGCTCGTCGGCAGACAGGAGGGCGTCGACGAGGGCGACGTCCTCTCCACGGGCGCGCTGGGACGCGCGCACTCGGTCGGGGTCCTCACGGAGCAGGCGAAGGTCAATCACGCGGTCAAGGCTACCGGTGCGGGGATACGGCCCACGACTCACTATTCCCAGCCGTACCGAATCGTGGCTTACGTTGCGTTATGGGTGAATTGCGGTGTGTGTCAATGAAAAGCACCCCGGATCCCCGGACGAAGCATGCGTGGGGAGTGGGGTTGACTGGACTCCCTTGTGGAGCGCGGTACTTGGCGCACGGTTGTCCACAGGAATCCCCACCTCTCAAAAAGTTATCCACAGGCTGTGCGGAGGATCTGTGGATTTCGGAATTGATCACTTCGAAACTTGGGGATCACGCCAAGGATTCCCGACGTAAACCCACATCTACCCCTACTTTCGAGTGGAAAGCGGTCACTCCAAAGGGTTACCTAAGGGAAAAGAATGGACGAAGGGTGATGTGCGCGCCTGTGAACGCCGGAGGGGTCCGTAGGCCGATTTGTCGACAGGGTCGCGCTTCGGTGTCGACTTGTCCCCAGGTCGAGACGCAAGCCTGTGGATAACTTCTGTGGATAACTAAAATCTGCAGGTAAGACAGGTCAGAAGCGCCCGTCCTGGCACCGGGCCACCCAGTCCGAGGCGGCCATGAACTCCTCGTCCGAGGTACCGGCCAGCGGCGCCCGGAGGTCTGTCGGTTCCTTGCCCGCACGTGGGTACGAACCGAGGAACCGCACCTCTCGGCAGATCCGCTTCAGCCCCATCAGCGCCTCCGCCACCCGGCGGTCGGTGATGTGGCCCTCGGCGTCGATGCAGAAGCAGTAGTTGCCGATGCCCGCACCCGTGGGCCGGGACTGCAGCAGCATCAGGTTGATACCGCGGGTGGCGAACTCGCCCAGCAGGTCACGCAGCCCGCCGGGGTGGTCGTCACGCTGCCACAGCACGACGGAGGTCTTGTCGGCGCCGGTCGGTGCGGCGGGCCGGGCCGGGCGGCCGACCAGCACGAACCGCGTCTGCGCGTTCTCGGCGTCGTGGATCCCGGTCTCCAGCGCCTGCAGGCCGTACCGGGCGGCCGCGAACTCGCCGGCGAAGGCCGCGTCGTACTGGCCCTCCTGGACCAGCCGGGCCGCGTCCGCGTTCGAGGCGGCCGACTCCCAGTGGGCGTCCGGAAGGTGCGTCTTCAGCCAGTTGCGCACCTGCGGCTGGGCGGCCGGGTGCGCCGAGACCGTCTTGATGTCGGTGAGCTTCGTGCCCGGCCTGACCAGCAGCGCGAAGGTGATGGACAGCAGCACCTCGCGGTAGATCATCAGCGGGGCGCCCGCGACCAGTTCGTCGAGGGTGGTGGTGATGCCGCCCTCGACGGAGTTCTCGATCGGCACGAACGCGGCCTCGGCCTCACCCACGCGCACCGCGTCCAGCGCGGACTGCACCGACACGTAGGGGATCAGCTCCCGGGTCGCCGCCTCGGGAAGCGTCCGCAGAGCGACTTCGGTGAAGGTGCCCTCAGGGCCGAGATAGGCATAGCTCGCTGGCATGACCTCACCCTAATGGCCCTTGCGGAACAGGGCGCGGATGTCTCACGACTGCCCCTCCGCTGAGTGAAACGGCGTGACCAAGGGCCACCCCCGGACGTTCGCGTCGTGACCCCGCCCCGCCCCGCCCGAACCCTCACCCCTCCAGCAGCCCCTGCCCCACGTACTCCCCCTCCGCCGCCCCGCCCGGCACCGCGAACAGGCCGCTCGACTCGTGGCGGATGTACTGGGAGAGTGCGTCGCCGCGGTCGAGCTTGCGCTGGAGCGGGACGAAGCCGCGCAAGGGGTCGGTCTGCCAGCAGACGAACAGGAGCCCGGCGTCCGGCACCCCGTCCGCGTCGATGCCGTCGTGGTACGAGAACGGGCGGCGCAGGATGGCCGCGCCCCCGTTCTGGTCGGGCCGGGTGATCCGGGCGTGCGCATTGATCGGCACCGCCAGATTCCCCTTCGCGTCCGTCTTCTCCAGGTCCATGGCCGTCGTCTCGGTGCCCCCGGACAGCGCCGCGCCGTTCGCCTTCCGGCGCCCGATGACGGCCTCCTGGGACCCCAGGGACAGCTTCTCCCAGTCGTCCAACAGCATCCGGATCCGTCGTACGACGGCGTAGGAGCCGTTCGCCATCCATGCGGGGGTGCCGGATTCCGGGACGAAGATGCGCTGGTCGAAGTCGGGCTCGCCCGGCTTGGGATTGCGCGTGCCGTCCAGCTGGCCCATGAGGTTGCGGGCCGTCATGGGGTGGGCCGTGGCCCCGGGCGTGCGGTTGAAGCCGTTCATCTGCCAGCGGACCTTCGCCGCGCTGCCCGCGTCCTTCTGGATCGCGCGCAGGGCGTGGAAGGCGACCAGGGCGTCGTCGGCGCCGATCTGCACCCACAGATCGCCGTTGCTGCGGGCCTTGTCGAGCTGGTCGGAGGAGAAGTCGGGCAGGGGGTCGAGGGCGACCGGCCGCTGCTTCTCCAGCCCGGTGCGGGCGAAGAAGCTGTGCCCGAAGCCGAAAGTCACGGTCAGTGAGGAGGGTCCGGCGTCCCGGGCGACATCCGTGTCGTCGGACCCGGAAGTCTCCCCCGCCATCAGCCGTCGAGCCGTCTGTGACCAGCGGCGCAGCAGCGCGGCGGCCTCCTTGCGGCCCGCGCCCGCCGCCAGGTCGAAGGCGACGAGATGGCCGCGGGCCTGGAGGCCTTCGGTGATGCCGGGCTGATGTTTCCCGTGAAACATCACTTCGTCGCTGCCCACAGAGGTCAGCGGAGTCGCCGCGGCGGGCGCGGAGGCGTACCCCACGGCGCCGCCGGCCGCGCCCAGGACGAGTCCGGTGGCACCGGCGGTGCCGAGCAGGGCGCGGCGCGAGATGCCCTCCCGCGAAGAGGGACTCTCTTTCGCGGAGGCGCCTTCGTCGACGACGGGGAGGGACTGTTCAGCCATGGTGCGGTTCAGCCGATCTGCGCGTTCTTGGAGACGGTCGTCTGGTCGATGTCGGAGGTCCGCACGGTCACGGCGACCTTCCAGTCACCCGCCATGGGGATCTGCACGTTGCTCGCCGACCAGTGGCCCGTGGCGATGCGGTCCGGGGTGATGGCCAGCGGCCCGATCTTCTTGGCCTCCAGGGTGAGGGCGACCTTCACCTCGGGGATGTCGAAGGCGCGGCCGTTGGACCGCTGGACGTAGACGTGCATCTCGTTGCCGCCCACGCGCGCGGGGTCGAAGTCGACGGTCACGACACCCTTGCCGTCCGTGCCGCCGGTGTCGAAGGACATGTCCAGGGTCACCGCCCCGGACCCGGCCGACGCTGAGGAGGAGGACGAAGAAGAGGAAGCCGCCTTGGCCGCCTTGGCGTCCTCCTCCGTACGGCCGGGCTCGGTCTGCGTCAGCACGGTCGTGACCGCCAGCAGCACGACCGCGACACCGGCCTCGGCGAGCACCGAGCGGCGCAGCCCGAACCGGTTCGGATCGGCGTCCCGCGTCCGCTTCTGCCGCGCGGTGTCCATCGCGGCCTGCTGCCGGGCGAGTTGAGCGGCTCGCTTGGAGCCTGCGCCCTTGGACTTGCCGGAGCCGGACGCACTCGCAGCGACCCGCTCCTTCTGAGGTGCCCGCTTGTTCTGCCGTACGACGGTGTCGGCCAGCTGGGCCGTCCACCGCCGTGAGACGAACGCGACGCCGACCAGCAGCGCCACCAGCCCGATCTTGACCAGCAGAAGCTGTCCGTACCGGGTCTCGGTGAACGCCGACCAGGAGCCGAGCTGCCGCCAGGACTGGTAGACGCCGGTCGCGACCAGTGCGACCACGCTGCCGAAGGCGACCTGGGAGAACCGTCGTACGGCGGCCGACTCGATCGGCGCGTCGGAGCGGTACAGCGCGACGAGCAGCGCGGTCAGTCCGCCGAGCCAGGTGGCGACGGCCAGCAGGTGGACGACGTCGACGGGCATCGCGATGCCCGCCTGGAGCCCGACCGAGGCGTGCTCGGCCATCGCCCAGCTCGCCGCGAGTCCGGCCGCGACGACGGTCCCGCCGATGGCGAGCCCGAAGGTGAGGTCCCGCTTCTCCTCGTCCTCGCGCTTGTCGTAGGCACCGAAGAGCACGGAGATGAACAGCGCCGCTGCCGCGAGCAGCAGCAGCCGGGACACGAGGGCCGCGCCCGCCTTGGTCTGGAGCACGTTTCCGAGTAGGTCCAGGTCGAAGACGTCCCCGACCTTCCCGGAGCCCGTGTAGGAGCCGCGCAGCAGGAGCAGCAGCAGCGTGGCCGAGGTGAGCGTGAGCCAGCCGCCGACCACGAGCCGCTGCATGGGCTTCACTCCGGCGCCGCGCTGCCAGCAGCCGAGCACGAACGCGGCGCCGCCGACCAGCACGATGAAACCGGCGTACGACATGTACCGCCCGAAGCCGTACAGCCAGCCGACGACCCCGCCGCCCGCCGTCTCCCCGGAGACCGAGACAGAGGTGGTCGAGGGGGCGCCGACGGAGAAGGTGTAGGCGCCGGCGACGGGATGGCTGTCGGCGGAGACGACCTGGTAGGTGACGGTGTACGTGCCGTCGGGCAGGCCGCTGTGGAGCTTCACGCCGTACGTCGTGCCGTCGACCTCGAACGGCTTGCCCTCCTGGACGGCCTTGCCCTTGGGGTCGAGAACGCGCAGCGAGTCGTTCGACAGGGCGACCTTCTCGGAGAAGGTCAGTGAGACCTGGTCGGGCGCCTTGTCGACCACCACCCCCTGCTGGGGGTCGCTGCCGGTGAGCGCGGCGTGCGCGGAGGCAGGCCCGGCCGTGGTCAGCAGCAGGCCGCACGCGGCCAGGAGCAGCAGTACCAGGGTCCGGACGCGGGGGGCGATGGTCTGCGTCAAGGTGATCCCTCCCTCAGTGTCCGGTCTTCGGGACGTACGTCGCCGACTTCACCGGCATCTTCACGACGACGGGGTCGGACTGGGCGAAGTGCAGTTCGACGGTGACCGTCTGCCCCTGCTTCGGAGCCTGCTTCAGCTTGTCGAACATCAGATGGTTGGCGCCGCTTTTGAACACGAGTTGACCGTGGGCGGGGACGGAGAGGCGGGAGACCTCCTCCATCGCGCCGCCGTTCGTCTCGTGCATGGTGACCTCGCCGTCGTCGCTGGTGACCGAGGTCAGCTCGGCCTTCGACGAGCCGGAGTTGGAGATCGTCATGAACCCGGCGGCCATGTCGGCGGAGACGGGCTGCGGGATGTAGGCGCCGGAGACGGTGAGGCCTCCCGAGGAGTCGTCGGAATCCGAACAGCCCGCCAGCAGCAGGACCGCCCCCGTCAGTACGGCGAGCCCGGTGGGGGAACGTTTCACGGGTTCTGCCCCTTGATGAGCTTGGGCAGGTCCTTGGTGTAGTCGTCGACGGTGGCGTCCTCGCCGTACAGGACGTACCCCTCGTCGGTCTTCGGGGAGAAGGCGACGACCTGGGTGCCGTGCACCGAGACGGTCTTGCCGGTCTTCTTGTCCTTGTGGGACGGCTCGATGGAGATGCCGAGGGTGCGGGCGCTCGCCTGAATGGTGGCGAAGTCGCCGGTCAGACCCACGAACGAGGTGTCGACGCCCTTGAGCCACTTGCCGAGTTCGGCGGGGGTGTCGCGGGCCGGGTCCGTGGTGACGAACACGACGGTCAGCTTGTCCTGCTCGGACTTGGGCAGCTGCTTCTTCGCGACGGCGATGTTGTTCATCGTCAGCGGGCAGATGTCGGGGCAGTGGGTGTAGCCGAAGTAGATCAGCGTCGGCTTGCCGGCGGTCTCCTTGCGGAGGTCGTACTTCTCGCCCTTGGTGTCGGTCAGGACCAGGTCCGGCTTCTCGAACGGCTGGTCGAGGACGGTGGCGGCCTTGTCCGAGCCGGCCTCCTCCGAGACCACGGAGACGGGCGAGCTGCTGTCGTCACCGCTGCCGCAGGCGGAGAGGGTCAGGGTGGCGGCGGCGATCAGCGCGGCCGCCGCGAACGTCTTCTTGCGCATATCAAAATGTCCCAGAGGTAAGAATTTCGGTACGCGCCGGGGCTGTTCGACCCCGGCGCGCGTCCCGCGAAACAGGGTCAGGCGTCGCTGCGCCGACGGCCGGCGAGCACGCCGTAGGCCACGCCCAGGGCGCCGACGACGATGCCCACCACGCCGAGGACGCGGGCGGTGGTGTCACTGCTGTCGCCGGCGTCGGCCTCGGTGGTCGCGGCGGCGTTCTCGGTCTTCGCGTCCGCCTCCTCGGCGGCCGTCGAGCCGTGGTGCCCGTCCTCGGAGGCCGCGGACAGGGCGAGGACGGGAGCCGGCGTCTCGGGCTCCTCCGCGCCGTCCTCCTGGACCTCGATCCAGCGCACGACCTCCTTGTTGGAGTACGTCTGGATCGCCTTGAAGACCAGTTCGTCGGCGTTCTCGGGCAGGGCGCCGATCGAGACCGGGAACTTCTCGAAGTAGCCGGGCTGGATGCCGCTGTCCTTGGTGGCGGCGGTCCAGGTGACCTTGGAGACGGCCTCGGTGATCTGCTCGCCGTGCAGTTCGAGCGGCTTGGCGAGCTTGGACTTGGTGACCTCGATCTTCCAACCGGGCATCGGCTCCGGCATGACCGAGGCCAGCGGGTGGTCGGTCGGGAAGTTGACCTCGAGCTTGGTGGTGGAGGCGTTGTCGCGCTCGTTGGGGACCTTGAAGTCCACGACCGCGTAACCGCCCTTGGCGGCGGTGCCCTCGGCCTGCACGCTGACGTGCGCGAACGCGGGTGAGGACAAGACGATGACGGCGCTGACGGCGGTGGCGGCGACGGCACCGGTGGCGGCGAGACGAGAAGCCTTCATGAAGAGCACTCCGCTTCGAAAGGGGGTTCCGTGAAGAGGGATACGCGTGAGCACACGCGCGTGCCGCACGACGGCGGCCCCTCCCACACGTCCCTCGGGAATGTCCTTCAGGAAGTGGCGTGGTGATCGCGTCGCGTCAGGCGGCGAGAACGAGTCCGGCGGCGGCCGGGGGGCCGCGCCTGATCACCGTGTGCTGGAGTGCCGCGGTACGCGGCCGGGGCGGCGCGAGCGACGCCGCCAGTGGGGCGCGTGGTCCGGCCTCGGGCGCTCCCGGCAGTCCCGCACGCAGGGCGCGCACCAGCGCGAGGGCCCCCCGCAGGGACCGTACGAGCGCCCCTTCCGCGACCGAATGCGCCGAGCACGTGGACAGTTCGGCGAGCCGCAGCAGCGCCAGGTCCCCGTGCCGCAGCAGCCACCCGGCGGCGACGGCCGCGAGGACGTGCCCGAGGACCATCGGCAGGGACGGCCAGACGGAGGAGCCGGCCATGGCGTCCGCGGAATGGTGCACCGCGGTGGTGCCCGTCCCGGGCCGGAGCCGCGCGTCGGTGAGGATCTTCTGTGCCTGCGCAGGGCTGATCGCCGCGGCGGTGGTCCCGCACAGCAGCCGTGCGGCCTGCTGCACCAGCGTGGCGTCGGACGCCGACTGAGCGGACGACATGGACGACATGGACGACATGGACGACATCGCCGTCGTGCCGTGCTGCCCGAGCCCGAACAGCACATGCAGCACGGTCTGTCCGACCGCCAGCAGCGTCGCGATCCCCGCCAGTGAGCGCTCGCGCCCGGCAAGAGGTGCCACGACCAGAACGGCCCCGACGAACCCCGCAGCGAGTGTCCACCACGGCACCGTGGCACAGGAGGCGATCGAGTGACCGGCCGCGGCCAGCACGACGCAGACCGCGGCGAACACCGCGGCCCGCAGAACCCGGAGATCCCCTCCGGAGCGCGCGTGGGGGGCAGTCATGGCGGGCTCATCATCGCACTGGGCTGATGAGCGCCATACGGCAGGTCCACAAGATGACGTACGGGGGGTACGACCGGAAGGTCACTTCTGACCCGGGCTGCCCCACATACACCGGTCATTGCTCCCGGCGCATCCCCCGTATGGGCGGCATCACGTCAACGTTGTGCTTACACCGGGGCACGCGCGGCAATACGTAACGGTATGTCGAGCCGCGGCCAGGAGGCTGGAGCATGAGCATCTGGTGGTCACTCCATCTGCGGCGCGAGGCTGCGAGCGTTCCGCTCGCCCGGCGCCTGCTGCTCGGCACCATGGAGACCGCGGGCGTCGACCCGGACGTCTCCTACGATCTCTCCCTCGCCCTCAGCGAGGCCTGCGCCAACGCCGTGGAGCACGGCGGGGAGAGCGGGCTGCCGGACTCCTCGGCGGCGTACCGGGTCACCGCCTACCTCGACGGTGAGAAGTGCCGTATCGAAGTCACCGACTCCGGCCCGGGTTTCCCGCCCGTGCGGCCCCGCCCCACCCCCATGGAGGCGGAGAACGGCCGCGGTCTCTGTCTCATCCGCGAACTCGCCGACCACGTCCAGATCGGCAACAAACCGGGTCGTGGCGCCGTGGTGAGCTTCGACAAGATCCTCAAGTGGAGGGAGGACGCGCCGCTGATGGCGGTGTGAACCGGAGGCTTCAGCTTTTTCAGCATCCTCAGGTTGCGCACAGCGTCCTCTCAAGGTCCTGACGGCCAGGATTCCTACGGTCCTGGCCATGACGGGAAACCACAGGAACTCCAGCATCACCCGGCGCCGCGCCCTGGCGGTGACCGGCGGAACGGTCGCGGCGGGCGGGCTCGCCGTCACCGGGTACCAGTCGGCTTTCGCCGACACCACCGAGGCGACGGCCACCGCCTCGGCGACGAGCACCGGCGCGTGCATGACGCTCATGTCGAGCGTCACCGAAGGTCCGTACTACCTCGACGGTGCCCTGGTCAGAAAGGACATCACCGAGGGCAAGAGCGGTGTCCCGCTGACGCTGCGGCTGACCGTCGTGGACGCCACCGACGGCTGCACCCCGGTCAAGGGCGCGGCCGTGGAGATCTGGCACTGCGACGCCTGGGGCTACTACTCCGGCTACACCACCGCCAACCCCGGCGGCTCCGCGCCCGCGGAGAGCGAGGACGGCTCGACCGCGAACGACAACACCTACCTGCGCGGCTACCAGATCGCGAACGCCAACGGGGTCGTGAAGTTCGAGACGATCTTCCCGGGCTGGTACACCCCGCGCACCTGCCACATCCACGTCAAGGTGCACACCGGCGGCGAGAAGGAGGACGGCACCTACGAGGGCGGCAAGGTCAATTACACCGGCCAGCTGTTCTTCGACGACACGATCGCCGAGGAGATCTTCGCTCTGGAGCCCTACTCCCGGCACTCCGGCAGCTACACGACCCTCGACGACGACATGGTCTACGACGGCGGCGGCGCCGCGAGCGGACTGCTCACCCTCAAGGCCGTGCACAAGGCCGACCCGTCCCAGGGCTACAAGGGCTCCCTGTCCCTCGCCATCGACCCGGACGCCGAGAACACGGGCGCGGGCAGCGGCGGTGGCGGCACGCCTCCGAGCGGGGCCCCGTCGGGCGAACCGCCGAGCGGCGCTCCGTCCGAAAGTGCCAGTCCCTCGGCCTCCGCGTCCTCATAAGGTACGGCCATGAGCAGCCGCCAGGACGAGGCGCTGGCACTGGCCGCCGTGGACGCGCTGACCGGTCAGCTGGCCCTGGCTCCCAAGCCGGGCCTGCCCGATCCGCGTGACCTCGGAGCCCGCGCCACGAGCCCGGACCACTGTTCCCTGCGCTGGTCGGCCAAGGCGCTCGCGCCCGGCCTCGCGGCGATGGCCGCCGCCGCCCGTCGCACCGGCGAGCCCAGTCCCCAACTGCGTGCGGAGCTGGGCGCGATCGGCCGGTGCACCGAGCACTCGGTGGGCCTCGCCGGCGGCGGCCACCGCGGTGCCCTGTGGACCCTCGGTCTGCTGGTCGCCGCGGCCGCCCTCGACCCGGGGGCGCGGTCCAAGGACGTGGCCACGGCCGCCAAGAAGATCGCCGCGCACAGCGACAGACGGGCCCCGCGCCGGCCCTCCCGGGGCTCCTCGGTGTCCGCGAAGTACGGCGCGGCGGGCGCCCGGGGCGAGGCGCGGGCCGGATTCCCGCACGTACGGCGGGCGTTGGACGCGCTGGCCGCGTCCCGCAGGGCGGGCGCCGACGAGGCCGAGGCCCGCCTGGACGCCCTGCTGACGGTGATGTCCACCCTCCAGGACACCGAACTCCTCTACACGGCAGGCCCGTCGGGCCTGCGCCACGTCCAGGCGGGCGCCCGCGGGGTCCTCGAGGCGGGCGGTACGACGACCCACGCGGGTCGCGAGGCCCTGCTCGCCCTCGACACCGACCTCCACGCGCGCGCGTGGAGCCCCCGAGGCAGCGCGGGGCTGCTCGCGGGGGCCCTGTTCGTGGACACACTCCCGGTGCGGGCCTGTCCACGGGCGGCCTGACATCGGCTAGGCGACGAGCACAGCCCGCCCCGCGGCCGGCTCCGAAGCACGGCCCGCGGCCCTCCTGGTCGCCGGTCCCATCGCGTACGACGCCACCAGCGTCGCCCCGCCGAGCAGCAGCCACCCCGGTGTGCCCCACTCCACGAGCAGGGTGGTCAGCACCAGTGGACCGAGGGTCCGGGCCACCGTCACCCCGGTCCCGAAGAACCCCTGGTACTCGCCGACCCGCTCGGCCGGAGCCAGGTCGAAGGAGAGCTGCCAGGACCCCGCCGACTGCCCCATCTCGGCGACCACCTGCAGCACGGCCCCGACGACCAGGGCGCCCCCGGCCACCCACGGCGAAGCCCCCGCCGACAGCGCGAACACCGCGCAGGCCGCCAGCATGACCCACCCCGACCGCCGCACCGCGCGCGTGGCCGACGCGAGCCCGGTCACCCCGCGGGCCATCCGCACCTGGAACACCATCACGGCCCCGGTGTTGAGCACGAACAGCGCGGAGACCAGCCAGGTCGGAGCCGCGGTCCGCTCGGCGATCCACAGCGGAATCCCCAGGCTCAGCAAGGGCATCCGCAGCAGCAGGACGGTGTTCAGCAGGGTGATCACGGCGTACGGCCGGTCGCGCAGCACCCCCGAGCCGTGAAGTTTCTCCACCGGCACGCGAGGCGCCACCGACGGCAGCCGCAGCAACAGCCCCGCACACACCACGAAGCTCACCGCGTCCACCGCGAACACCCCGAGGTACGCAGCCCGCGTCCCGGCGTGCAACGCCAGCCCGCCGAGCCCCGCACCGACCGCGAGCCCGGCGTTGAGCGTCGCCTGGAGGTGGGCCAGCAACCCGGTCCGTTCCCCGGCGGACACCAGCCCCGCGAGCAGTGCCTGCCGGGCCGCGGCGAGCCCGGACTGCGCGGAGGCGTAGGCGCAGGCCGCCAGGACGAACGGCGCGAAGTCCCGCACCACCAGGAAGGAAGCCACCGCCAGCCCCGTGGCCAGCGCCAGCAGCACCGCCGTGCCGCGCGCTCCACGCCGGTCCGCGAGCCGCCCGAGCGGTACCCCCACCACCGACCCGACCGCCCACCCGACGGTCAGCCCGAGCCCCACGCGCGCGGGGTCGAGCCCGACGACGTGCGTGAAGTAGAGCGCCGCCGTCACGTAGTAGGCGCCGTCCCCGACGGAGTTGCTCAACTGGGCGAGCGCCAGGACGCGTTGCGGCCCCGCGGGCGGCACGAGTGAGTTCGTCATGGAAACGACACTAGAAGCGTGGTGGACCGATCGGCAGACCCAATCAGTGCCCTTGGGAGTGGCCCAATTCCAGAACCCGGACGAGCGTCTCCAACGCCTGCGGATAGGCACGCTCCCGGGGCGTCCCGTACCCCACGACGAGCCCTTCGCGCGACCCCGCCGCGTGCCAGTGCTCCCGCAGAGACCCCACCGCGAGCCCCTCGGCCGCAGCTTGCGCCAGCACCGCGGCCTCGTCCCCGACCTCGACCAGCGCGTGCAGCCCGGCCGCGATCCCCTGGACCGGCCACCGCGCCCCCAGCCGCTCCACCAGCCGGTCCCTGCGCCGCCGGTATCCGATCCGGCACGCGCGCACGTGACGGTCGTAGGCATGACTCCCGATCAGCTCGGCGAGCGCCAACTGTCCGATGGTCTCGGTGCTGTGGTCGCTGTGCAGCTTGGCGTCGGCGACGGGCCCGACGAGGTGTGGCGGCAGCACCATCCACCCGAGCCGGAGCGCGGGACCGAGCGTCTTGGACGCCGTTCCCAGGTAGACGACCTGCCCCGGCGCCATCCCCTGCAGAGCTCCGACGGGCTGCCGGTCGTACCGGAACTCCCCGTCGTAGTCGTCCTCGACGACCAACGCCCCACGCGCGCGTGCCCAGTCGGTGAGCGCCCGCCGCCGCGAGGGGTGCAGCGTCACGCCGGTCGGGTACTGATGGGCGGGAGTGACGACGACGGCGTCGGCGGACCCCAAGTCCTCCGGGCAGGCCCCCAGTTCATCGACCCGCACCGGCACCACCCGTCCCCCGCCGTGCCGTACGACGTCCCGGTGGAAGGGCAGCCCGGGGTCCTCCATGGCGACGACCCCGCCCTCCAGAACCCGGGTGAGCAGCGCGAGTCCCTGCACGGCCCCGGAGGTGACGACGATCCGTTCGGGAGGGGCGACGACCCCGCGGGCCCGCCCCAGATACTCCGCCAGGGCGGTCCGCAGTTCGATGTGCCCCAGGGGATCGCCGTAGTCGTACGCGGAGACGGGGGCGGTGGCGACGGCCCGCCGTACGGCCTTGAGCCAGGCGGCGGCGGGAAAGGAGCCGACGTCCGGACTCCCGGGCCGCAGATCGAAAAGCGGCGCACGCGCGCGTGGACCGCTTTCGGGCGGTTCGGCCTCGGCGGCGGGCAGCGGAGCGACGACCGTCCCTGATCCCTGCCGAGCGGTCAGATAGCCCTCGGCGATCAACTGGTCGTAGGCCGCCTTCACGGTCCCCCGGGACACCCCCAGCTCCTCGGCGAGCCGCCGAGTGGCGGGCAACCGGGCCCCAGGGGCGAGCCTGCCGTCCCGAACGGCGTCGCGCAGGGCCCGTTCGAGCCCGACGCGACGCCCTTCGACAGAGCCGGCTTCTAGATGGAGGTCCACGGAACCCACCCGGAGGCGCGACCGGCCACGATCCACCCGCAGCCGGGACTCAACCCTTGAGCCGGGCCATCCACGCCTCGACCTCGTCGGACTGCCGAGGCAGTCCCGACGACAGATTCCGGTTCCCGTCCTCGGTCACCAGGATGTCGTCCTCGATCCGCACGCCGATACCCCGGTACTCCTCGGGCACGGTCAGATCATCGGCCTGGAAGTAGAGGCCGGGCTCGACGGTCAGTACCATGCCCGCCTCGAGAACCCCGTCGACGTACGACTCCACCCGCGCGGCGGCGCAGTCGTGGACGTCCATGCCCAGCATGTGCCCGGTGCCGTGCAGCGTCCACCGCCGCTGGAGCCCCAGCTCCAGCACCCGCTCCACAGGCCCCTCGACCAGCCCCCACTCCACGAGCCGCGCGGCCAGCACCCGCTGGGACGCGTCATGGAAGTCCCGGTACTTGGAGCCCGGCTGCACGGCCGCGATCCCGGCCTCCTGGGCGTCGTACACGGCGTCGTAGATCTTCTTCTGGATCTCGCTGAAGCGGCCGTTGATCGGCAGGGTCCGCGTCACGTCGGCGGTGTAGTACGTGTGCGTCTCGACACCGGCGTCGAGCAGCAGCAGCTCACCCGACCGCACGGCCCCGTCGTTGCGCACCCAGTGCAGCGTGCACGCGTGCGGCCCGGCCGCGGCGATCGTGCCGTAGCCGACGTCGTTGCCCTCGACCCGCGCGCGGAGGAAGAACGTGCCCTCGATGTACCGCTCGGAGGTGGCCTCGGCCTTGTCGAGGACCTTCACCACGTCCTCGAAGCCGCGGACCGTCGAGTCGACCGCCTTCTGCAGCTCGCCGATCTCGAACGCGTCCTTGACGAGCCGCGCCTCGGACAGGAAGACCCGCAGCTCCTCGTCCCGCTCGGCGGTGACCTTGTCGGTCAGCGCGGCCTCGATGCCGGCGTCGTACCCGCGGACGACCCGCACCGGTCCGGTCGCCTCGCGCAGCGCGTCCGCGAGCTCGCGGACGTCGGAGACGGGGATGCCGTACAGCTTCTCGGACTCGGTGAGGGAGTGGCGCCGCCCGACCCACAGCTCGCCCTGCCCGGAGAGCCAGAACTCACCGTTCTCGCGGTCGGAGCGCGGCAGGAGGTAGAGCGTGGCGGTGTGGCCGCCGGCGGCGGCCGGCTCCAGGACGAGCACGCCGTCCTCGGTCTGGTTGCCGGTGAGGTAGGCGTACTCGACGGACGCCCGGAACGGATACTCCGTGTCGTTCGAGCGCGTCTTCAGGTTGCCGGACGGGATCACCAGCCGCTCGCCCGGGAACCGCGCGGAGAGCGCCGCACGGCGGGCCGCGGTCTCGGCCGCCTGCGCGATCGGCTCCAGGTCGTGCAGCTCGGTGTCGGCCCAGCCGGACTTCATGCTCTCGGCCAGCTCGTCGGAGACGCCCGGGTACAGGCCGTTCTTGCGCTTCTTGATCGGCTCTTCCGACTCTTCCGGGGTCTCCGGGGTGAGCTCGTCGGCCACGGTCATCCTCCTAGTTACGGCACTGGACCCCCTCCATCGTACGGTCGTACGGAAGGGGGCCCAGGGCGGGAAGACCCGTTACCACCTGCTACTCGAAGTGAGCCGCGAGTAGTACGACGTCCTCCTCGGAGTCCGCTTCGTCCTGCCCGTCCGGCAGCACGGTCCGCAGCACGTGGTCGGCGACGGCGCCGGGGTCGCCGCGCAGCGCCTTCGGCACCCCGGCCGCAGCCGCGTGCAGGCGTGCGAAGGCCCGGTCGGTGGCGTCGCCGGTGCGGTGCAGCAGCCCGTCGGTGTACAGCAGAACCGTCTCTCCCGGCTCGGCGCTCAGCTCCACGCTCGGCGCCTCCCAGCAGGCGAGCATGCCGAGCGGCGCGGACACGGTGGTCTCCACGAAATCGGTGCGCCGCTCGCCGATCAGCAGCGGCGGGCAGTGTCCGGCACCGGCCAGCGTGATCTTGCGCAGCGCGGGCTCGCAGTAGGCGAACAGGGCGGTGGCGGAGCGGGCCGGCTCGGTCAGCCTGAGCAGCAGCTCCAGGTCGGACAGGACCGCGACCGGGTCCTCGCCCTCCATGACGGCGTACGCCCGCAGGGAGGCTCTGAGGCGTCCCATCGCGGCGATCGCGCTCGCGCCGCTGCCGGTCACCGAACCGACCGCGAGGCCCAGCGCCGCGTCCGGCAGCGGCAGCGCGTCGTACCAGTCGCCGCCGCCGCGCGGACCGGTGCGGTGCCGGGCGGCGAGCCGCACACCGGCGACGCGGGGGAGCCGGGACGGCAGCAGTTCCTCCGCCATCGTCGCCATGCACGCGCGCGTGCGCTCGACCTCGAGGAGCCGGGACAGGTGCTCGGTGGCGTGGCGGGTGTACAGACCGACGAGGTGGCGCCGACGCTCGGACGGCTCGGCGGGCTCGTCGTAGAGCCACACGGCGGCACCGAGGCGGCCGGCGCCGGCGGTGGACAGGGGAAGCGCGTAGCTGGCCGCGTAACCGAGGCGGGCGGCCACCTCGCGGTGGCGCGGGTCGAGACCGTCCTCGGCGAGCAGGTCGGGCTGGGCGATCTCGCCGTCGCCGCCCGGTAGCCCGTCGAGGATCCTTCCGTACGACATGGAGCTGCGCGGAACGGTCTCGATGTGCCCGAGGTCGGCGCGGGCGAGTCCGAGGCCGATGGTGGTGTCGGGGCCGAGGCCGTCGTCCGGTTCGAGGACGACCAGTCCGCGCCGGGCTCCCACGAGAGCGGCTCCGGCGCGCAGGAGTTCCTGGAGAGCGTCGGACAGGGCATCCGTGCGGACGAGGCGTTCGGTGAGTTCGTGGAGGGTCGTGAGGTCGGAGACCCAGCCGGCGAGCCGGTCCTGGAGCAGGGCGCCGGGTGCGTTCGGCGAGGAGACCGAAGAGGTGGCCGGGGCGGCTGGCGCGGGCGCGACAGTGTGTGCGGGTGCGGGAACCGTTGAATCGATTCCAGCCACTTTCGGAGGGTGAGGGGCGTTCATGGCGTCCGGCTTTCCGACCGGTGCGTATTGCTCAAAAGCATCGCAAACCCCCATGTCATTCTGCGCCGCTAGCAGTGTCTCCACATCTACACGCACTCGTAAGGGGATGTCCAGCATTGTCCTGCCGGGATTCCTGGTGTCCGTGGGTGACCGGTGGAGAGTGGGTCGAAGGGCAAAGTTGGCTAAAAACCGCCTCGGGTTACGGTGTATTGAGGTCGACTGGCCTTGCTCCACAGAGCGTCACAGCGGTCGTGATGGGTACGTACTCGGTAAGGGCCAGGGGTGGCGGACAGCCACCCGGAACCTGGTGACCGACCCGGGCGTCTTAGCCACCGACGACCGAGCCCCATCCTCCCGTGGCGGAGGCGGAGAGAAATACGCGGGACGGCAAAACGCCAGACTTCGCCACCCCCCGCCACGCCCAGGCTTTTGATAGACGCAGTATGGGGTTCCCCTTGTCTCGGACAAGGGTGTGATGCGCCAACAGGTACGCACAGTGAAGTGATCGACACATGGTGTGATGTGGTCCACGGTGTTGCCAGCGGTGCAACGGAAAGGAACGAGCGCTCATGCGCGAGATCCTCGGAAGGCGACGCAGGCTCCTGTCCCAGCACAGCGACGGAAGGCCTGAATTGCTCGGCGCGGCCCTGACCTTCGCGAAGGAATGGCAGTGGCCCGTACTCCCGGGCGTGGCACCGGACCCGGAGGGCCGGGCCCGGTGCGGATGCCCCGACCCGGAGTGCACGGTCCCCGGCGCCCACCCCTTCGACCCGGGCCTGCTCGCGGCCACCACCGACGACCGCATGGTGCGCTGGTGGTGGACCAACCGCCCGGCCGCGCCGATCATCCTGGCCACCGGTGGCAAGGCCCCCTGCGCGGTCAGCCTGCCGGCCCTCCCGGCCGCCCGCGCCCTGGCCGCGCTCGACGCCGAGGGCATGCGCCTCGGCCCGGTGATCGCCTCGCCGACCCGCTGGGCGATCCTCGTCAAGCCGTACTCCATGGAGCAGCTGGGCGAACTCCTGTACGCCCAGGACCACGTCCCCGGCTCTCTCCGCTTCCACGGCGAGGGCGGCTACCTCGCCCTGCCCCCGTCCGAGACCGGCCACGGCGACATCACCTGGGAGCGGGCTCCGCTCCCAGGCTCGGCCTCTCCGTGGGTCCCCGACGTCGAGGCCGTGGTGGACGCCGTGGTCGAGGCCCTCACCCGTACGGGTGTGAGCGCACCCGAGTTGTAGGGGTGTCGGGCGCGGGCGGAACCGGGTGCCCGCGCCAGGTCGTTATCGTCCGCTTCATGAACCTTCGTCTGCTTGCCCTGTCGGGAGTCGTGGCGTGCGCGGTCGCGCTGCCGCTGGCCGTGGCCTCCGCGGGCCAGGTGGGCGACGGAGGCCGCAAGGTCGTACGCGATCTCGTGCGTCCTTCCGCGGAGCCTTCCTCGGTACGGCGTTCCGCCGCACGGCCTCCCGCGGAGCCTTCTGCTGTACGGTCTTCCGCCGCCGACGACTACAAGGCGCCGCTCGCCGATGCCGGCCGCTCCCCGCTGCTGCTCGGCCTGGGGCTGGCCACCGCCGCGCGCTGCGGTCCCGAACTGATCTCCCCCGAGGGCATCGAGGCGCAGACCTGTGTGCTCACGCAGGGCGAGGAGACCTGGGCGCGCACCTACTACCGCAATGCGACCGGCACGGTGCTGGACGCCGTGCTCAGCTTCATGGGACCCGACGGACGCACCGTGCAGATGCACTGCCCGGTCGGCGCCGGGGACGAGCCGGACAGCTGTGAGACACCCCGGGGGCGCACCCGGGGGACGCCGGCCGGCTACACGGCGGTCGCGGAGTTCGCCGCCCGGCGGGGCAGCGGACCACTGCTGCTGCGGGCCGGGAGCAACTCCGGGGAAACTACGGGCAGTTGACGCGAGGCGGCGTTCTGTAAAGGTGCCCGGACACAGAAAGACCCGGTTGCTGGCGACGGGGGATGCACCAGCAACCGGGCTATTGGAACCGTAACAAGAGATCGCCCGTTCGCAAATTCGACCGTGACGCTTCGTGGCTTATTCGGACACCGATTCGCCTTCTCCTGGGGGGAGTTGTGAGCGGACCCGGTCGTTCCGTGAAGATGCGGTGCGGCTGACCGAGCGGTCAGCCGCACCGGCTCTGTCAACTCAGCGTGACCTGGCGGTTGGTGAGGCCGCCGCGGGCGCGGCGCTCGTCGGCGGTCAGCGGTGCGTCCGTGGCCAGAGCACCTGCGAGCCGCTCGGCGAACTCGGCGGCCGGCTTCTCGACATCCTCCGCGGTGACCCCGCTCGGCAGGTCCCAGACCGGCACGGTGAGGCCGTGGGCGCGGAAGGAACCGACGAGCCGGGTGCCCTCGCCGAGGCTCGACTTCCCGGCCGCGTGCAGTCGCGCGAGCGCGTCCAGAAGTTGCTCCTCGGGGTGCGGCATGACCCAGCGCAGGTGGTTCTTGTCCGGCGTCTCGCACCAGTAGGCGGCGTCGACACCGGTCAGCCGGACGGTCGGGATGGCCGCGGCGTTGGCACGCTCCAGCGAGGCGGTCACCTCGGGCGTGGCGTTCTCCGCGTCCGGCACCCAGAACTCGAAGCCCTCGTGCACAACTGGCTCGAACGCGCCTTCGGGATCGAGCAGGTCCTGCAGCCGCGGGCCGTCGGCGGGAGCGCGCCGGCCTTCCACCGGGGTGCCCGGAGCCGCGGTGAGCGCGCGCTGGAGGGTGTCGGCGAGGTCGCGGCTGATGTCGCCGGACGCGGTGTCGTTCTGCAGGCCGAGCAGCACCGAGCCGTCGTCGCGGCGCAGGGCGGGCCAGGCCATCGGCAGGACCGTGGCCAGCGTGACCGACGGGACGCCTTCGGGCAGGCCGCTCTTGAGGGTCAGCTCGACCGTGGCGGCGGGGACCAGCTCGCGCAGGGCCACCCAGTCGCCCTCGCCCGCGAGGCTCTCGAAGGGGCGGTGCACCAGCTCGGTCGCGGCCTGTGCGGCGGCCCGGCCGTGGCAGGCCTTGTAGCGGCGGCCACTTCCGCACGGGCAGGGTTCACGGGCGCCGACGACCGGGACCTCCCCATCCGTGAGCTGCGGGCGCTTGGCCTTCGTCTGGGGTCGCTTCTTGGCCATCGTGGCTGTCTCCCGGTTACGGCTCGTCTCGTACGGGCGCGAGCCTAGCCGCTTGCGACTTGGCCGACGGGAGCCTGTGGACAACCCACCCGGGTGTCCTTCACGGACGCTCGGTCCAGGTCGCCTCAGCCGCGATCGTCGAACGCGTCCGAGAACTCCAGGTCGGGTATCGCCACCGACGGGGCCACGACCCGCGTGGCGAAGTCGTCCCGGCGGCGGCCGGCGTCCGGATCGTGAACGTCCGAGTGGACGATCACCCAGACCGTGACCTCGCCCCGGGCGTCGTCCCTGACGCCCCAGTCGTCGGCCAGCGCGGTGATGATGTTCAGCCCGCGGCCGCCGTGCGCGGTGACCGAGGGCGTGGCCGGAGCCGGTCGGGTGGGCCCGCCGCCGTCCGTCACCTCGACCGTGAGCCTGCCGCCCGTGTCCACCCGCCAGGCGGCGCGGACGTCACCGTCCCCGGCCAGGGCGTCGCCCAGCGGCCGGCCGTGTTTGCACGCGTTGCTCAAGAGTTCGGAAAGAATCAGTACGGCGTCGTCGATGACCGATTCCCTCACGCCACCCCTGCGCAGCTGCACGCGCATACGGTGTCTCGCTTCCCCCACGCCCGCAGGGCCATGGGGTACGGCCATGCTCGACGACGTGGGCACCTCCTGTGCCACCACCAACGCCACCCCCGAGACCTCCTTCGCCCCACGCCACGGTGTGGATGCCCCAATGGCCTGTACCGGAAACCGGCCAATCACGTTCCGCCGACGCATTCGTCACCATCGAACACGCACCGAACGCGCCGGGGCACACCCTGTGACGGAGGGGACGTCAGCGGCCCAGTCGGTCGAGCACCGCGCGCGGGCGATTGGTGATGATGGCGTCGACGCCCAGCTCGACGCAGAGGTCCACGTCCTCGGGCTCGTTCACCGTCCACACGTGCACCTGGTGACCCGCCCGCTTCAGGCGCTCGATGTAGCCGGGGTGGTTGCGCACGATGCGGATCGAGGGACCCGCGATCCCCACCCCCGCGGGCAGCCGGCCGTCCCGTAGCCGGGGTGAGACGAACTGCAGCAGATAGACCGTCGGAAGGGTCGGCGAGGCGGCACGCACGCGATGCAGCGACCGGGCCGAGAAGCTCATGACCCTGATCGGCGACTCGGCGGCCGAGGCGGGGGCGTCCAGGCCGAACCGCTTCAGGAGCACCAGCAGCCGCTCCTCGACCTGGCCGGCCCAGCGCGTCGGGTGCTTGGTCTCGATGGCCATCTCCACCCGTCGCCCCGCGTCGGCGACGAGTTCGAGCAGTCGCTCCAGGGTGAGGACGGAGGTGTCCTCCCGGTCCTCGGGCCGGTACACCCAGTCCGGCTCCTCGTCGCGGGTGCGCCAGAACTCCCGGGTCTTGCGGGAGCCGAAGTCCAGGGCGGCGAGGTCGGAGAGCTCGAGGGCCGAGACCGCTCCGCGGCCGTTGGACGTACGGTTGACCCGTCGGTCGTGGACGCACACGAGATGACCGTCGGCCGTGAGACGTACATCGCATTCGAGGGCGTCCGCACCGTCCTCGATCGCCTTCCGGTACGCGGCGAGAGTGTGCTCGGGAGCGTCTTCCGAGGCTCCGCGGTGGGCGACGACTTGAATCAGCTGCTGCCGTGCGTGGGTCACTGCGTCATGGTGCCACCGCTCTGGGGTACGCGTGCGAACGGAGGCATATGGATTGCGCCTCATTTGTCTTACATGGCCTATATAAAGAGCAGCCACGAACCCACAGGCACCGCTTATGGTGCCCTGACGGCCCGTGGGAAAAGCTGACGGCATACAAAAGGACATGCACAGCTGACGCACGCCGGACACCGAGCGGCACTGGCCGAGCGTGACCGAGTGCGACCGACAACCGACAGCCGTGACCGAGGAGAGAAGCTGTGAGCACCGAGAACGAGGGCACCGCGGTACCCCCGGCCCCGTCTGCACCCCCCGTGCCGGTGGACGCTCCCGCGGCTTCGACGCCTCAGGCCTCCGAGGCGGGCGCACCCACCACCCCGATCCCGCCGGTGCCGCCGCACGCCTCCGGCGGCGCACAGGGGCCGGAACTCGTGCATGCGGGACCGGCGCGGGCGTACGCCTCGGCGGAGAGTGGTGCTCAGCAGGGCGCGAGCGGCGCGCCGCAGCACCCCGGTCCGGGCCCCGAGGGCGCCTGGCCGCCGCCGCAGGCCCCGGGCACCCCGTTGTACGCCGACGGCGGCGCGGGCGGGGTGGGCGGAGCCTGGGGTTCGGGTTACCAGCAGCCCGCGCCGAAGCCGAAGAACGGCCGTGGTGGTCTCGTCGCGGCGGTCCTGGTGGCGGCGCTCGTCGCCGGCGGCGTGGGCGGCGGTCTCGGCTACACCCTGGCCAAGGACAACGACAACGGCTCCTCGACGACCCTCTCCGCCTCCGACAGCGGCGGCAGCGTCAAGCGGGACGCCGGCACCGTCGCGGGCGTGGCGCAGCGGGCCCTGCCCAGCACGGTCACCATCGAGGCCGAGTCCACCAGCGGCGAGGGCGGCACGGGCACCGGATTCGTCTTCGACACCCAGGGCCATATCGTCACCAACAACCACGTGGTGGCCGACGCGGTCGACGGCGGCAAACTGACCGCCACCTTCCCGAACGGCAAGAAGTACGACGCCGAGGTGGTCGGCCACGCGCAGGGCTACGACGTGGCCGTCATCAAGCTCAAGAACGCGCCGAGTGACCTCAAGCCCCTCACCCTGGGCAACTCCGACCAGGTGGCGGTCGGTGACTCCACGATCGCGATCGGCGCCCCCTTCGGCCTGTCGAACACCGTCACGACGGGCATCATCAGCGCGAAGGACCGCCCGGTGGCGTCGAGCGACGGCAGCGGCAGCAACGCCTCCTACATGAGCGCGTTGCAGACGGACGCGTCCATCAACCCGGGCAACTCGGGAGGCCCCCTCCTCGACGCGCAGGGCAACGTGATCGGCATCAACTCCGCGATCCAGTCCACCAGCGGCGGCGGCCTCGGCGGCACCAGCCAGTCCGGATCGATCGGCCTCGGCTTCGCCATCCCGATCAACCAGGCCAAGTACGTCGCCCAGCAGCTGATCAAGACCGGCAAGCCGGTCTACGCCAAGATCGGCGCGTCCGTCTCGCTGGAGGACTCCACGGGCGGCGCGAAGATCACCACCGAGGGCGCCGGCGGCTCGGACCCGGTCGAGGCGGGCGGTCCCGCGGCCAAGGCCGGCCTCAAGCCCGGCGACGTCATCACCAAGCTGGACGACCACGTGATCGACTCCGGCCCCACCCTGATCGGCGAGATCTGGACCCACAAGCCCGGTGACAAGGTCAAGATCACCTACGAGCGCGGCGGCCAGACCCACACGGTGGATCTCACCCTGGGCGCCCGCACGGGGGACAGCTGACCGGCACGCGCCCGTCCTGACCCGTTACTCTGGTCCCCGCGCCACGGTCACCGGCGGCGCGGGGTGGGTTGCCCGAGCGGCCTAAGGGAACGGTCTTGAAAACCGTCGTGGCGCGAGTCACCGTGGGTTCAAATCCCACACCCACCGCGGTAGTTCGTCAGTGCTGTTCAGGAAGGGTGCCCCTCGGCGAGGGGCACCCTTCCTGTTGCGGCCTACAGCTCGTAGTCCCGCGCGAGTTCCTCCCAGGCGATCTCCCTCAGCCCCTCCTGCGCGTCGCACTCGGAGGGCACGCGTGCGTGCGGCTGGAACCAGATGATCGTGAGGTGGGAGCCGTAGAGGATGGGATCGCGGGTGGGTGTCAGGGCCGTGGAGCGGAAGACGCCGACGCAGGCCACCGCCGGGAGCATCTCGACCGGGCCGAAGGCGCCCGGGTAGTGGTCCGGGTACTCGTGCGGGGGCGGTACCAGGTGCACAGGGGCGGTCGGGTAGTCGTGTTCGGCCGACCTCAGCAGGCCTTTGATCCTCAGCTCGTTGACCGGTCTGCACGGGTAGCCGTCCAGCATCCCGCCATACGTCGACGTCAGGCGCAGCTCCCCGAGGTCGACCCTGCGGCCGGAGGTCAGGACGAGCCGGGACAGGGTCATGATCGGCACTCTGTGGCGCTCCCATGGTGCTGGTGATGCTGTTCCGTTCTATGGCCGACGCCCCGACATCCGCGCCGCCGACGCGATCGTGGCTCGTGCCTCCCGTTCCGTGAGCCCCGTGGTGAGAGCCGCGTCGACCAGGGGCGCGACCAGGGCGGGGCCGATGCCGTTCTCGTAGGCGCGGCAGGCGGCCCAGAAGAGGCGGGTGTTGCGCTGGCCCTCGTGGGCGGCGAGGACGAACTGGACCAGACCCTGGCCCTGGTCGCCGGCCGAGGGGTGGGTCGCGGGGTGGGTGGGGCGCGGTGGCGGCAGGAGCAGGCGGAGCAGGGCGGGTGGGCAGGCCGCGGGGGCGAGGTGGGCGGTGCCGGGGGCGGTGGCGTAGACGCCGTGGTCGGTGCGGGAGCCGGGGCCGACGAGGTAGCCGCCGGCGCCCCGGATGTCGATGCCGGGGGCGAGGCGGCCGGCCGAGTTGGGGACGGCGGCGTCGGGCGGCCCTGTCAGCCACAGGTGGCGGCCGCCGCTCGGGGTCAGGACGACGACCGTGTCGGGGATCGTGAAGAGGTGGCGCAGGGCCAGTTCGCGCAGGGCCGCCGACGAGTCGGTGCCCGACTTGGTGTCGAGGTCCAGGCCGATCAGATGGTGGGGCGGGAGACCGCACGCGATGCCGTAGCCGGTCGCCCAGGGGGCCGCCGTGAAGAGTTCGCGGATACGGACGGGGTCGGTCGAGGCGTCGTAGACCCCGTGGCCGAACGAGCCGCACTCGCCGTGGCAGGGCGCGGCCAAGGAGCCGTCGTCGCGGTGGGGGGAGCGCAGGGCCGGGAGCTTGGTGCGGGACAGGGGGATGACGGCCAGCCCGCGCTCGGCGGCTGACAGGGCGTGTGCGAGGGCCAGCGTCGTGGCCTGCCGGTCGGTGGTGGCCATGTCTCCATGTTCGTACGTACGTTCGAAAAAGGGAAGGGGTGGCGGGGTCGGCGCGCCGGGGTCGAGGGATTGGCTGGAAAAGTGCCGGAACGCTTCCTCTGTTGTCCCACTTGGTGATTAAGCGCCCTTATCGTCCCGTTCTGCTGCCTGAAGTCGCGAAGGGGGTTTATCGACTTGTCCTCACGCTTCAGGGGGAATAACCGCTTCCGCTCTGGTTCACCGGGGCTTCGGTGGGCAACTCTGATCTCGCGACGTCGTGCACAGCACCGGGGCGGTCGGCCAACTGCCCTGGAATCAGCCTCACTTGACGTACTACCGGCAACAAGCCGGGTTCTGGAGGAAACACCATGGCAAGCATCCGTACCGCCCGCGTCATCGCCGCCGTCTCCGCGCTGCCGCTCGCCGCCGCACTCTTCACCGGCGTCGCGGCGGCGGACAACGGCGGCTTCGCGGACAACGGATCGAACGCGGGTGTCGCGAGCATCGTGGGCAGCGGTGTCGGGCACGACAACAACGGCAACTCGTCGACCACGCAGCAGAACGCCGTCGGCTCCGGTGCCTCGGCCCAGAGCAACACGGCGCAGGTCAAGGGCTCCGCGTTCACGGCCGTCAACCAGGGGAACAACAACACAACCGTCAACTTCACCCCGCTGTGGTGGTGATGCGCGAGGGCTGACGGGCCTCGACGGGGGACTTCTCGGGGGGGGCTTCATGGGGTGGGCTTCACAGGGTGGGACACGTCCGCGCGGCGGTGCTTCGGCGCCGCCGCGCAGGCGTGTTCGCGTGCGCGGCATCGGTCTTGACACCGCACTGGATCTGACGGACAGTCAGGAAATCTTGCGGACAAGGAGGTTGTCGTCATGGGCGACGATCCGGACACTCCGCCGCCTCGTCCGGACTTCTACGATCCGGACGACTCTGCGGCCCGGCCGAAGCCTCACGGTGCGAACGACTCGACGGCCCCGGGTCCCCGGGACCCTGACGCCGTGGCGGCACGGCCGCAGTCCGGCGACACGGGCGGCCCGGCAGTTCGGCCGTTGGCCGGCGACACGGACCACCAGACGCCCCGGCCCCACGCCCACCACCCGCCAGACGACCTGCTGACCCGGCTCAAGGCCTACGAAGGGCACCCCGCCGCCGTTGCCGGGGTTGGCAAGGACCCCGTCAATCTGCCCATGATCCGGCACTGGTGCGAAGCCCTGGGCGATGCCAACCCGGTCTACACCGGCCCCGGCGCCGTCGCTCCGCCCACCATGCTCCAGGCCTGGACGATGGGTGGGCTGACCGGGCACACGGGCAGGTCATCGGCGTACGACGAACTCCTCGCGCTCCTCGACGAGTCGGGCTGCACCTCGGTCGTCGCCACCGACTGCGAGCAGGAGTATCTCCAGCCCCTGCGCCCCGGTGACCGGATCACCTTCGACACCGTCATCGAGTCGGTCTCGGACCGCAAGACCACCAAGCTCGGCACCGGCCACTTCGTCACGACCCGCACCGACGTCCGCGTGGGCGAGACCCTCGTCGGCACCCATCGCTTCCGCATCCTGAAGTACGCGCCCGCACAACGGAAGAAGCCCCCCGCCCGGCCCCAACGCCCCCGCCCCGTCGTCAACCGCGACAACGCCGGCTTCTGGGAAGGCGTCGAACAGCACCGACTCCTCCTGCAGCGCTGCACCTCCTGCGCGACCCTCCGCTTCCCCTGGCTCCCGGGCTGCGCCCACTGCGGCGGCCCCGACTGGGACACGGTCGAGGCGAGCGGCGAGGGGACCGTCCACTCGTACGTCGTCATGCACCACCCGCCCTTCCCGGCCTTCGACCCTCCCTACGCCGTCGTGCTCGTCGAACTCGCGGAGGGCGTGCGGATGATCAGCAACGTGGTCGGGACGCCGTACGACAAGGTGCGGATCGGGATGCCGGTGCGGCTCGTCTTCCGGACGTACGACGGTGATCTCACCCTGCCCGTCTTCCGCGCCGCCGCCGAGGAGGCCGCCGTATGAGAAAGGGCGACGAGCTGCCACCCCTCGAGATCCCGATCACTCGCACGCTCATCGTCGCGGGCGCGATCGCCTCCCGGGACTACCAGGACGTGCACCACGACCCGGAACTGGCCCGGCAGAAGGGCTCCCCGGACATCTTCATGAACATCCTCACGACGAACGGCCTGGTGGGCCGCTACATCACCGACCACTTCGGACCACGGACCGTGCTCAGAAAGGTGGCCATCAGGCTGGGAGCGCCCAACTACCCGGGGGACACGATGGTGTTGACCGGAACCATAGAAGCTCTCGAAGACACCAGCGCCACCGTCCGGATCGTGGGGACCAACGGCATCGGCAACCATGTGACCGGGACGGTCACCTTCTCGATGAGGGACGCCGAATGACCGCACGCGCGCGTGACGCGCTCGGAGGCCGGGCCGCGATCGCCGGGATCGGGGCCACCGAGTTCTCCAAGGACTCCGGCCGCAGCGAACTGCGCCTGGCCGCCGAGGCGGTCCGCGCGGCGCTCGACGACGCGGGGCTCACGGCGGCCGACGTGGACGGCATGGTCACGTTCACGATGGACACCAGCCCGGAGATCACCGTGGCCCAGGCCTGCGGGATCGGCGAGCTGTCCTTCTTCTCCCGCGTCCACTACGGCGGCGGCGCGGCCTGTGCGACCGTCCAGCAGGCGGCACTCGCGATCGCCGCGGGCGTGGCCGAGGTCGTGGTCTGCTACCGCGCCTTCAACGAACGTTCCGGCCGCCGCTTCGGCTCCGGCGTCCAGCACCGCGAACCCTCCGCCGAGGGAGTCGCCCTCGGCTGGTCCCTCCCCTTCGGCCTGCTCACCCCGGCCTCCTGGGTGGCGATGGCGGCCCAGCGCTATCTGCATACCTACGGCCTCGACCCGGAGGCCTTCGGTCATGTGGCGGTGACCGACCGCGCGTACGCGGCCACCAACCCGGCCGCCTGGTTCCACGGCCGCCCCATCACCCTCGCCGACCACGCGGCCTCCCGCTGGATCGTCGAGCCGCTCAGGCTCCTGGACTGCTGCCAGGAGACCGACGGCGGCCAGGCGATCGTCGTCACATCCCTGGCACGCGCGCGTGCCCTCCCCCGCCGGCCCGCCGTGATCGCGGCCGCCGCCCAGGGCGCGGGCCGCGCCCAGGAACAGATGACCAGCTTCTACCGCGACGACCTCACCGGCCTCCCCGAGATGAACGTCGTCGCCCGCCAGCTGTGGCGCACCTCCGGCCTGAGTCCCCAGGACATCGACGTGGCGATCCTGTACGACCACTTCACCCCGTTCGTCCTGATGCAGCTGGAGGAGTTCGGCTTCTGTGCCCGGGGCGAGGCCGCGGACTTCGTACGCCGGGCCGAGCTCCCCCTCAACACCCACGGCGGCCAACTGGGCGAGGCCTACCTCCACGGCATGAACGGCATCGCGGAAGCCGTACGCCAACTGCGGGGGACGGCCGTGAACCAGGTGCCGGAGGCGGAGCGCGTGCTCGTGACGGCCGGGACAGGGGTACCCACGTCCGGGCTGGTGCTCGCCTCGGACGGGTAGCCCCCAGGGGTGATCCCGCAGTAGATGCGCCCCCCTCGTCCACCTTCAGGAGGTGCAGTCAGCCCCACCTCTACAACCTGAGGGGGAGTCGTCTTCGGGACCTGTGGCCGATGAGCGGGGGGTGGTCGCGAATCTAGCGTGGAGCCATGACCACACCCGTCTGCACCAGTGCTTCGAAGGCCGCCGTACCGGCGACGCAGACCCTCGCGTACCCCTCGTTCGCCTCGTACGTGAAGGCACGCCAGCCGGTGCTGCTGCGTACCGCCCGGTCGCTGACCGCGAACCCGAGCGACGCGGAGGACCTGCTGCAGACCGCCCTGACCAAGACCTATGTCGCCTGGGAGCGCATCGAGGACCACCGTGCCCTCGACGGCTACGTCCGCCGCGCCCTGCTGAACACGCGCACCTCGCAGTGGCGCAAGCGCAAGGTCGACGAGTTCGCGACCGACGAGATCCCCGAGCCCGACCCGGTGCCCGGCGACGACGACCCCGCCGAGCAGCAGGCGCTGCACGACGCGATGTGGCGGGCGATCATGAAGCTGCCGGCGCGGCAGCGGGCGATGGTCGTCCTCAGGTATTACGAGGACCTCAGCGAGGTGCAGACCGCCGAGGTGCTCGGGGTCTCGGTCGGGACCGTGAAGTCGGCGGTGTCCAGGGCGCTCGGCAAGCTCCGCGAGGACCCCGAGCTGGTGCTCGCCCGGTAGGGAACCGTGAGTGACGGTCGGCCGTTGTGAGGGCATCGTGACGTGATCGATCGCCCGGCTCTAGTGACATACCGAGCGGTATGTGCGCAGAATCGGCGCAACCCTTACTACCGCGTAGGCAATGTCGCCCCGGGAGGACGCCGTGCTGAGCACGATGCAGGACGTACCGTTGCTGATCTCCAGGATCCTGACCCACGGGTCGTCGATCCACGGCACCTCACAGGTGACCACCTGGACCGGCGAGCCGGAGCCGCACCGCCGCTCCTTCGCCGAGGTCGGCGCCCGCGCCGCCCAGTTGGCGCACGCCCTGCGCGAGGACCTCGGAGTCGCCGGGGACGAGCGGGTGGCGACCCTGATGTGGAACAACGCCGAGCATGTCGAGGCCTACTTCGCGATCCCCTCCATGGGCGCGGTCCTGCACACCCTCAACCTCCGCCTCCCGGCCGACCAGCTGACCTTCATCGTGGGCCACGCGGCCGACCGGGTCGTCATCGCCAACGGCTCGCTGCTCCCCCTGCTCGCCCCGCTGCTCCCGCACCTCAAGACGGTCGAGCACGTGGTGGTCTCCGGCCCCGGCGACCGCACGGCCCTCGAAGGCTCCCACGCGCGCGTGCACGAGTACGAGGACCTGATCGCCGGCAAGCCCACCACCTACGACTGGCCCGAGCTGGACGAGCGCCAGGCCGCCGCCATGTGCTACACCTCCGGCACCACGGGCGACCCCAAGGGCGTGGTCTACAGCCACCGTTCGATCTATCTGCACTCCATGCAGGTCAACATGGCCCAGTCGATGGGCCTGACCGACCAGGACACCTCGCTCGTGGTCGTCCCCCAGTTCCACGTCAACGCATGGGGCCTGCCGCACGCCACCTTCATGACCGGCGTCAACATGCTGATGCCGGACCGCTTCCTGCAGCCCGCGCCCCTCGCCGAGATGATCGAGCGCGAGCGGCCCACCCACGCGGCCGCGGTCCCCACCATCTGGCAGGGTCTGCTCGGCGAGCTCACCGCCAAGCCCCGTGACGTCTCCTCCCTCACCCAGGTCACCATCGGCGGCTCGGCCTGTCCGCCCTCCCTGATGGAGGCCTTCGACAAGCTGGGCATGCGGGTCTGCCACGCCTGGGGCATGACGGAGACCTCCCCGCTCGGCACCATCGCGCGCCCGCCGGCCCATGTGGCCGGCACCCCCGAGGAGTTCGCCTACCGCCTCACCCAGGGCCGCTTCCCGGCCGGCGTCGAGGCCCGCCTCAGCGGGCCCGGCGGCGAGCGCCTCCCCTGGGACGGCGAGTCCGCGGGCGAGCTGGAGGTCCGCGGCCCCTGGATCGCGGGCGCCTACTACAACGGCCCGGACGCCGAACCCCTGCGCCCCGCCGACAAGTTCAGCGAGGACGGCTGGCTGAAGACCGGCGACGTCGGCACGATCTCCGCCGACGGCTTCCTCACCCTCACCGACCGCGCCAAGGACGTCATCAAGTCCGGCGGCGAATGGATCTCCTCGGTCGAGCTGGAGAACGCCCTGATGTCCCACCCGGACGTCACCGAGGCCGCCGTCGTCGCCGTCCCCGACGACAAGTGGGGCGAGCGCCCGCTGGCCACGGTCGTCCTCAAGGAGGGCTCCACCGCGGACTTCGAGTCCCTGCGCGCCTTCCTCGCGAGTGACGTCTGCAAGATCGCCAAGTGGCAGCTCCCGGAGCGCTGGTCGATCATCGAGGCGGTCCCGAAGACGAGCGTCGGAAAGTTCGACAAGAAGGTGATCCGCAAGCGGTACGCGGAAGGGGAGCTGGACGTCACCCAGCTCTGAGACAGCGAGGGGTACGGGGAGCAGGGCCCTGCAGCCGGACCAGGGGTCCTGCTTCCCCGTACAACAACGGCGAACGGCCCTAGTTGGTGCCGATCCGCGCCAGCAGGTCCACGATCCGTGACTGCACCTCGGCGCTGGTCGACCGTTCGGCGAGGAACAGGACCGTCTCACCGGAGGCCAGCCGAGGCAGATCGGCCTGGTCCACGGCCGCGGTGTACACGACCAACGGGGTGCGATTCAGCTGCCCGTTCGCCCGCAGCCAGTCCACGATCCCGGCCCGCCGACGGTGCACCTGCATGAGGTCCATCACCACGAGGTTCGGCCTGAGCTGCCCCGCGAGCGTCACGGCATCCGTGTCACTCGCGGCCCGCGCCACCTGCATCCCCCGCCGCTCCAGCGTCGCGGTCAGCGCCAGCGCGATCTCCGCGTGCTCCTCGATCAGCAGCACGCGCGGCGGGTGCTGCTCGCTGTCCCGCGGGGCCAGCGCCTTCAGCAGTACGGCGGGATCGGCGCCGTACGCCGCCTCCCGCGAAGCCTGCCCCAGCCCGGCGGTCACCATGATCGGCACCTCGGACGCCACCGCCGCCTGCCGCAGCGACTGGAGCGCGGTCCGCGTGATCGGCCCCGTCAGCGGGTCCACGAACAGCGCGGCGGGGAACGCCGCGATCTGCGCGTCGACCTCCTCGCGCGACTGCACGATGACCGGCCGGTACCCACGGTCGCTGAGCGCCTGCTGGGTCGTCACGTCCGGCGCGGGCCACACCAGCAGCCGCCGCGGATTGTCCAGCGGCTCCGGGGGCAGTTCGTCGTCCATCGGCTGCGGCCGGGGGGTGTGCGGGATCTCGACGGCCCCGCCGGGACCGTCCAGCGGCTCGGGTCCCTCGGCGGCGTTCTCGTCGGGCGCCCCTATGGCGTACGACCGTCCGGCCGCCTCGGTGGCGTGCGCGAGCCGCGACTGCCCGGCCAGCGACGGCTGCGGTGTCTGCGCCGGTGCGGCTGCGACCTGCTCGGCCGCCGGATGCGGACGGGCCCCCTGGTCCGGGGCCGCGGGGGCAGCGGGGTCGGGCCGGGTACCGAGCTTGCGCCGCCGCCCCGAACCGCCGGGTTGCTGCGGGGGAGGCGTGGCCGTCCCCGGCTGCTGCACCTGGGCCGCCTGCCGGGTGAACGGGACCCCCTGACCAAGGGTGCGCACGCTGATCGCCCGGCCCTGGGTGGAGTTCGGGTCGACGGGTGCGGCCGCGGCTTCGGCGGGCAGCGGCTGCGCGACCCGGGCCTGCAGGGGCGTCCCGGGCGGCGGAGTGGCCTGACCGGCTTCGGGGGCCTGCGCCGGCTGGGGGGCGGGCTGGTTCGGGGGTACGGCGGTGGCGGCGCCGTTCGCCGGTACGGGTGTGGCGGCGCCGGCGGCGTCGTGGCTGGTGGGCCACGGTTGGGGAGCGGGCGTGGCCTGCGACTGGTCCGGTGCCGGGACCTGGGGCTGAGGTGTCTCGGCGGGGAGGGGCTGGTTGGGGGCGAGGCCGGGCTGGGCCGGGGCCGCCTGGAGGGGCGACGCCGGGGCGGGTGCGGTCTGCGGAACCAGGCCGACCTGTCCGGTCGCGTTCTGTACGGGGACACCCGGGAACTGGGCCGACGGCACCGCGCCCGGGGCGGCTGCTTGGACACCCTGTCCGGGCGCCTCGGCGGGCTGGGCCACGGCCCGTCGGCGACGGCCCGTCGGCGCGTTGGTGGGGTGCGGCTGCGGCGGGGTGTGGTCGTCGGCCTGGTCGTGCGGCACGGCGTCGTGCCGACCGTCGTCGGCGGGGACGGCGTGACCGGGGGCCTGGGCGAGACCGTTGGCCGGGACGGGGGAGGGGAGGGGAGCGGCCGGCGAAACGGGGGCCTGGGTCTGTCCGGGGTGCTGCATCTGACCCGGGATCTGAGCCTGCCCCGGTGCCTGGATCTGCCCGGGTACCTGTACCTGACCCGGGAGTGGTGCCGAGCCCGGGGCCTGACCTTGGCCGGGGACCTGAGTCTGACCCGGGGCCTGAACTTGCCCGGGGACCTGTGCCTGACCCGGTCCATGGATCTGGCCGGGCACCTGGCTTTGCCCAGGTACCTTCGTCTGGTCCGCGAGCTGCCCCATGCCCTGGCCCGGCAGGTGAGCGGGGGCTGCGACCTGAGCCGGGCCTGCGACCTGGTTCGGCACCTGACCCTGGCTGTGGGCCTGCGCCTGCCCCGGGATCTGAGCCTGGCCCGGAATCTGCCCCGACGCCGGCCCTGTCGTCTGTCCCTGTGCCTGCCCCGGCGCCTGGATCTGCCCGGGTACCTGCATCTGGCCCGGGAGCTGCCCCATGCCCTGGCCGGCGAGGTGAGCGGGTTCTGCGACCTGGTTCGGCATCTGACCCTGGCTGTGGGCCTGCGCCTGCCCCGGGATCTGAACCTGGCCCGGAATCTGCCCCGACCCCGGCGCCGGCGTCTGTCCCTGTCCCTGCACCGGCGTCAGTCCCGCCGCGGCCGCCTCGTCGGACGGTCGGTCCGCCTCGGCGGGCGGGAGGGCGAACACCGCGCGGGGGGCCGCTTCCTGCGCGGCCGCGCGCTCCGACGCGGCGGCGAGGGCGCGCCGTCGACGCCCGTCCTGCTGCGGGGTGCCCGTGCCGGAGGAACCCTGCCCGGCGACCTGGAGCTCCGCCTGCGCCTGGCCCGGTTCGGCGGAGCCGCCCGCGGGCAACGCCGCCGGCAGCGCGTGCTGTTCGCCGCCGTCGTTCAGCGCCCGACGCCCGGCCGGCACCGGCACGCCCTGCGGCGGCACGGTCCCGCCGAGACCGGTACCCGCGGCGGCGGACCCGGCGCCGTGCTCGCCGGCCATCACCACGGCACCCTCGGACACACCGGCCTCGGCGGGCCGAGCACGGCGCCGACCGGTACCCCCGGAGCCGTCCCCGTCGTCGCCGGAGGCCTGCGCCGGTACGGACACGGGCTGCTCCCGTTCGGCCTCGGCCCGCCGCCTGCGCCGCCCGGTGGGCGCCACGGATTCGTCGGTCTCGGCCGGGACGTCGGCGTCCAGGAAGGAGTCGGTGGAGGAACGCCGTGCCCGCCGCCGCCCGCCGCCCTCGGCAGGGGCGGTCTCCACTGGGGCGGTTTCCACGGGGGCGGCCTCCAGCGCGGCCGGACCGGGAGCCGCGACAGCCCCTGCCCCACCGCCGATGGGCACTTCGAGGACGTACGCGCTGCCGCTCATGCCCGGCACCTCGTGCGTCTGCAGCACACCGCCGTGGGCGCGCACGATCCCGCGCACGATCGGCTCGTGCACCGGGTCTCCCCCGGCGTACGGCCCGCGCACCTCGATCCGTACGCCCTCGCCGCGCTGCGCGGCCGCCACCACGACCGTGTTGTCCATGTAACCGCCCGCGGACACGGGAGAGTTCCCGGTCGCGTCGACCCCGGCCACGTCCGCGATGAGATGCGCGAGCGCGGTCGCGAGGCGCTGGGCGTCGACCTCGGCCTCGATGGGCGGTGCGTGCACGGCGAACTGGACGCGCCCCGGCCCGATGAGTTCGACCGCGCCGTCCACACCGGCGGCGACGACCGCGTCGAGCATGACGTTCGTACGGACGATGTCGTCGGTGCCGGCGTCGAGGCGCTGGTAGCCGAGGACGTTGTCGATGAGGTTGGTGATGCGGGAGTAGCCGGCCGAGAGGTGGTGCAGGACCTGGTTGGCCTCGGGCCACAGCTGGCCGGCGTCGTCGGCGGCGAGCGCGGACAGTTCGCGGCGCAGTTCGTCGAGGGGGCCGCGCAGGGAGCGGCCGAGCAGGGTGAGGAGCTGGTCGTGGCGCCCGGCGAGCGCCTCGTAGCGGTCCTTCTCGCGCTCCCCGAGCGCGGCGTACCGCTCCTCACCGGAGGCGACTTCCTCGTCGTGCTGCTCCTGGAGCTCCTCCAGTTCGGTGATGTGCTTCTGGCGCAGCGCGGTGAGTTCGGAGGCGTGCTCCTCCTCGAGCCGCTCCAGCTCCGCCGCGTGGGCCTGCTCGGCGGCGGTCTTCTCGTCGGCGAGCGAGTCGTAGGGCCGCCGGTCGGTGAAGGTGAGCACGGCGCCGACGAGCTGGTCGCCGTCGCGCACCGGCGCGGTCGTCAGGTCCACCGGGACCTTCTCGTCCTTCTTCGACCACAGCACCTGTCCGCGCACCCGGTGCTTGCGCCCGGAGCGCAGGGTGTCGGCGAGGGGGGACTCCTCGTACGGGAAGGGGGTGCCGTCGGCGCGGGAGTGCAGGATGAGGTCGTGGAGCTCGCGGCCGCCGAGGTCGCTGGCCCGGTAACCCAGTATCTGGGCGGCGGCCGGGTTGACGAGCACGATCCGCCCGTCTGTGTCGGTCCCCACGACGCCCTCCGAGGCGGCCCGCAGGATCATCTCGGTCTGCCGCTGCGACCGTGCCAGCTCTGCCTCGGTGTCCACGGTCCCGGTGAGGTCGCGTACGACGAGCATGAGCAGCTCGTCGCCGCTGTAGCCGTAACCGTCGTAGGCCTGCTGGCCGTTCTCCAGGTTGGCGCTGGTGACCTCGACGGGGAACTCGGTGCCGTCGGTCCGCCGGGCGACCATCCGGGTCGGCTTGGTGCGCCCGCGCGGGTCCATGTGATCGGGCCGCCGCATGGAGCCCGGGATGAGCCGCGAGTCGAAGTGCGGCAGCAGATCGAGCAGCCCGCGCCCGACCAGCGCGGTGCCCGGCGCCTCGAACGCCTCCAGCGCGATGGTGTTGGCGTTGACGACGGTCCCATTGGCGTTGACCAGCACCAACGCATCGGGAAGCGCGTCGAGTATGGCTGCGAGGCGAGCAGCGCCTCGGGATGGCCTGCTGCTCACGAGACGCTTCCTCCCTGTTACCGCACCTTGCCGACCGTTCGGGCCATCTTGCCAAGGGGCCCGCGACGTGTCACGCGAGGGAGTCTAAGCGCAGCCGTTGCGCGGGGGGTGCTGGATGAGAGGGAGGTCGCACGACGAAGTGAAGTAGAACGTGTGACCGCCCCTCGGTGGCTAGGTGCCCATGCTGGGGAGGAGCGGCACGAACCGGTCCCAGCGCGCGGTGTCGCACCCGTCGCTCCGGTCGAACCAGGTGTCCACGGGGCGCCCGGCCCAGGTCCCCGTGACGTGGGCGGTGGCGGGACCGCCGTAGAGCATGGTGCAGAAGCCGCCCTCGGGGACGGGGGCGAAGGTGTCCTTCCCCCACCGGGTGTTCCGCTCCAGGACGGCGCAGGCGCCGGCCGGGTCGGGGTGGGTGCCGCGGGCCGGGTGACAGTCGACCTCGAAGATCCCGTCGGCGCCGCTTCCCGCGTCCTGGACGGTGACGATGAGATGGTCGCCGCCGTCGGTGTACGCCGACGCGGGCGTGGGGGCCAGGGCGGCGAGGAACAGCGGGAGGGGACTCAACCGGACGAGCCGGCCGAGCCGGGTGACGTATGACATGCCCTGACTAACGCCGGACGGCGCCGTACGTTGCGCCGAAGCACTTTGCCCTGTGCCCCGCCCGCCTAGTACCGTGGGAACCGATTGGTGGCACGACCTCCGGCTGTGTCATCATCTGCACGCACCACTCGCGCTCGCGCGGGCGGCTGTGCGGGAGGCGTCGCCTAGTCCGGTCTATGGCGCCGCACTGCTAATGCGGTTTGGGACTTAAATCCCATCGAGGGTTCAAATCCCTCCGCCTCCGCGCAAGATCACCGAAGCCCCGGTCCGAGCGACCGGGGCTTCGTCGTTGTTCTCCCCGCCCTGATGGGTGTTTCCGCAGCTCACAAGGGCTACGGCAAACGGATTTCACATGGGAGCGGCAGTCATGTAATGTTCTTCCTGTCGCCGCGAGCGGCCCGGAAGGGCAAGGAACGGCGAGAAAACAGAACAAGCACTCGTAGCTTAACGGATAGAGCATCTGACTACGGATCAGAAGGTTGCAGGTTCGAATCCTGCCGAGTGCACACAGGTCAAAGGCCCCTTGGGATGATCCCAAGGGGCCTTTGACATCAACGGGTGACATCAACGCGGTCGGATCGGGCGCTTAGCTCTCGGAGTCCGGTTCCGTCTCGCCCTCCGAATTCTCGTCGGGCTCGTCGAGGTTCAGGGCGTCGTCCATCTGATCGGCTGCTGCCCTCAGCGTCGTGTCCATCACGTGCGCGTAGGTGTCCAGCGTCATGGTGATCGTGCTGTGCCCGAGTGTCTCCATGATCGTGCGAGCGTCGACACCTTGGGCGAGAAGGAGCGAGGCGCAGGTGTGCCGGAGGTCGTGCACCCGGACGCGGTGCACGTGGGCATCCCTGCACAGGATGGTCAGCATGCGGTTCAGGCTCCGGGGGTCCGTGACGCGACCGGTCGACGTGGTGAAGATCAGCCCGTCCGGCTGTCCCGGCGTGGACTGCCACTTCTTCCCCGCCACCATGCGTTCGCGCTCCTGCTGTTCACGGTGCTGGGTGAGTGCCCGCACGCAGTGCTTCGGCAGGGGGACCGTCCGGATCGACCGCATGGTCTTGGGGGTGCCGAAGATCAGCTCTCGCCGGATGCGCTGCACGTTCCGGCGGACACGGAGTTGACCGTTCGTGAGGTCGACGTCTGACCAGGTGAGCGCGAGAGCCTCGCCACGACGCAGGCCGGTCGATACGAGCAGCAGCCACAGGGCGTAGAGCCGGTGGGACCGCGCGGTCTTGAGCAACAGGCGGGCTTCGGCGGCGTTCAGAGGGCGCACCTCCTTGCGGGTCACGGTGGGTGTCTCCACGATCCGGGCGACGTTGCGAGCGATCAGTTCCTCGCGCATTGCCTGCTGAAGGGCGGACCGGAGTACGGCGTGGATGTACTGAACGGTGCGGGCCGACGGGCGGCGCTCGCAGCACTTGCCGATGGCGCAGCAGGAACGCTTGCCTTCCGGGCGCTCCTTGTCCGCGCCCCGGAGGCAGCACAGGCAGGAGCTCTTGAACTCCGCCAGGAAGCGGCGCACGTCCGCCGGCGTAAGGCGGTTGAGCTTCTTGCTGCCGAGTGCGGGACGGATGTACAGGCGGGTGAGTCCCTCGTAGCTGTTCAGGGTGGAGGGCTTGAGCCGTTCCGGCGCGATGGCGGCGAGCCAGTAGGTCAGGAACTCACCGAACGCCATCGTCGACGATGCGGCCGGGATGCCCTGGCGGGTCTTCTCCTGCAACTCCGTGAGCTGGTTGGCGACTTCCTCGCGGGTCTTGCCGTAGACGAACTTCCGTGTACGTGTCCCGTCGGGGCGGTAGACGTACGCGGCGGCCTGATAGCGGCCGTCCTTCCGCTTGGTGATGGTTCCCTCACCGTTGGCGCGGCGCCTCGCCATTACGCGGCCTCTTTCAGTCGGTCCTGCATGAAGTTGTGGAGCGCATCGGCGGGAATCCGGCGGGCTCGGCCGATGGTGAAGCTCTTGAGCTGGTTCGAGCGGATGAGGTCGTAGACCTTGAAGCGGCTGAGTCGCAGGGCCGTCATGACCTCGGGGACCGTCAACGCCTCATGGGTGGTGGGCAGCGCGGTGCTCATGCGGTGACTCCTCGGGGCGATCCTTCGGGGGGCCTCTCTGAGGGGCGCTACTTCCGCTACCGCCGCTACCTCGCAGGTCAGGGGCCTGTTGAAGGTAGCGGGAAGGGGTAGCGGTAGCGGATGGGTAGCGGGGCGGTAGCGGCAACCGGGGCGGGTTGCCGCTACCGCGTTGTTGCTGGTCAGGCGGCGTTTTCGGTGCCGGGTAGCGGAGGTAGCGGACTTTCCGGGGGTGGGGGGCAGTAGCGGGCCCACGCATCCCACAGATCGGCGCTGTAGTAGCCCTTGAGGACACTCCCGGCGGTCTTGATGTTGCGGGAGGCGATCGGCTCGTTGTCCGCCGTCATGTACTCGGCGAGCATCTTCGACAGGCGCCGGTTGTCGAGTGGCTTGCCGTGCAGGTCGGCCCATGGGGCGTCGTCGAGGGCGTTGAGCCGGTCGAGGATGGCGACGGTGGGAAGGCGGTCGATGCCGACCATGACGTGATCGCGGAGGTCGGTCAGCAGCCGGACACCGAGGCTGCCTTTGTCGTTGGCCTTGGACGCGGTCACCAGCGTCACGCATGCCGCCCGTGCCCGCTCAGGCCAGTCGCCCCCGATAGCGTCGGCGATGGCGAGCAGGGGTTCCCACACGTCCGCCGGCCGGTCGCTGACCCCGTCGGGCATCTCGGGCCAGGCGCCCATGACGAACCCTCGTGCGTGTTCCGCCCATTGGGCGAGCCGGTCGCGCAGTGCGTGTCCCTCGGCCTCATGCAGGCGGGCCCGGAAGGCTTCCACGCGTTCGTTGCGGGCCCGGCGGCGCATGCGGATGATGACGGAGCGGGTCATGATCGTGTCGGGCAGGTTGCCGAGTCCGGCGACCGCGACCGCGCAGTACGAGGGGAAGGCCTGCACGGTCTGGTTGCCGCCGTCGCCGATGCACCGGTAGGTGACGCCGGTCCGGCGGTGTCCGGCGTTGAGGAACCCGCGCAGTTCCTCGTTGTCGCCTGCCTTGGGGCCGAAGATCGTGTCGATCTCGTCGAACAGGATCGTCGGGCGCCCGTTGGGGTTGGACACGGAGCGGAACAGGGCGGCGGCGGACGCGTTGACGGCCGTCATCGGCGCGGGCACGAGGGTTTCGACGACTTCCAGCGCCCGTGACTTGCCCGAGCCGGGCTCCGGCGAGAGGAACGCCAGACGCGGGGTGGAGTCGAAGCAGTCGAGCAGGTGAGCGTGCGCGTCCCACAGTGCGACAGCGACGTAGGCGGCCTCGTGGGGGAAGACGTTGAAGCGGCGGTGGAAGGCTTCCACCTCGTCGAGCAGCGCGGCCCCGTTGATGGTGTCGGTCATGCGGCGGCCCTTCCTTCCTGGGGAGTGCGCAGGGGGCAGGTGTCGCGGTGGGCGGTGTGGTCGGCGATCAGGGCAAGCACCCGGCGGTTGCCGACGGCGCTGCGGTCGCGGCCGCACAGGCACGTCGACGTGGCCGTGGGCACTGCGCCGCGCGGGGCGCTGATGGTCAGCCACGCGACGGGGTAGCGCCCGTCTCCGGACTGTGGGTCAGGGCCAACAGCAGTGCGGACGCCCTTACGGGCGGCGACCTTCGGTTCGCCCACGGCCGTCGTTCCCACAGCCTGTGGAGCGGCCTGCGGGTCGGTCGGGGTGTCGGTGATGCTCTTCAGGGAGGGGCGGGAGGGGGCGCTCATGCCGCCTGCCTCCGTCCCTGGTTGTGGGTGATGGACCAGTTGAGGGCGCTGCGGAGGGTGGAGCGGCATTCGGCGACGGTGAGTCCGGCGGCCTCGCCTGCCTCCTGAAGAGCCTGCTCAACCACGTGCCGGGGGAGGTCGCCCCATGCGACGAACCGTCCCAGGGCGCGCGCGGCACGGAACAACGCGGCTTCCCGCGCCCCGAGTTGGGCCGTGGCGACGTTCCGGGCCTCAGCGGTGAGCGCTACATCCGCATATCGGTGCGATTGCCCCGATACGGCCATTGAGGGGGCCTGAGGCACCCTGGGGGCCGGTTCCAGGATGCTTTGGAGCCAGGAGGGCAGAGGGGCCGCCACGGAGCCGCACAGCGCTTCGTAGGCTCCGGCGGGGGTGCGCGACCCGGCGGCCACGACGTAGCCGCCCCAGGCCCGGGTGTCGACCAACTCGCCAATGGTGCCCGCCGTGTTGGCGAGGCGGATGCCGTCGGGGGCGGTGAAGTACAGGTGCTCACCGCCGCTCGCGGTCCGGGTCCGGTAGGTGTCGGGCACCTGCTGTCCGGCGCGCTCGCAGAGCGCTGCGAAGGTTGCCGCGCCGCTAGGCGCGTCCGAACTGCTGTTGTTCTTGGGCATGTCGAGGTCGACGACGACCAACCCGGAGGGACCGGTGGCAATGCCGACGTTGAACGGGGCCCGGGACCAAGTCGCACGGATGCGGTCGGGGTCGATGGTGGCGCGCTGCTCCCACTTGCGGTGGCCGCTCGCGCAGACTCCGGTGCGGGGGCAGGCGGCCTCGCCGTGCAGCGCGGGCCTCTTGGTACCGGGCCGCAGCGGGAAGACGTGCCAGCCACGCGCGGCGGCCTCCAGGGCGGCACGCATCAGGTCCTCGCTCACGCGGCCACTCCCCACGCAGAGATGGGAGCGGCGAGGTAGGCGCGGCCGATGAACTCTGTGAAGGCCGGCGGAATGGCTTCGGTCAGTTCCGCGCGCACGCCGGTCCAGTCGATGCCCATCGCGGCCTGAAGCTCCGGGACGGACGGCTTGCCCCCGCCATTGCCGTACGCGGCCACATACGGGCCGTCGTAGAAGCGGCCGTGACGGTAGCCGCGCACGCGGCCCCGGTGCGGGACGTGCGCGGGCTGCTCGATGGTCCAGCCGCCCAACTCGAAGTTGCGGTGGCGGATGACCCCGAGTCCGAACATCTCGCCGCATAGGGTGAGGTCTTTGCGGATCTTCGCGCGGCCGTTGGGCTGCTCGATGACGTAGGGCAGGCCGGTCGCATCCAGCAGCGCGCGGGTGGGCGCTACCAGGTCGAGGTGCGTGCCGCCCCATCCCTGGGAGGCGTTCGTGCCGACGGTGAGGGCGCATCCGTGCTGGCACGGCGGGGAGGCGTGGACGAACGCGTACCGGCGGATCTCGCCCGTCGTGATCAGGTGGGCGAGGTAGGCCAGCGCGTCACCCCAGTGGTAGGGGAAGGGGTAGTTGGGTCGGTGGGCGATGTCGCAGCCGTGCACGGTGAATCCCGCGCGGTGGTAGCCCATGGCGGCGCCGCCGGCGCAGGAGAACAGATCCAACAGGCGCGGCCGTGCGGTGCGCACTCGCCGGATGTTGGTGGGGTCGGTCATGCTGAAGGTCTCCAGTTCCTTGATGGGTTCTGGTTGGACAAGGGCGGCCCCGCTTCTTTGGCGAGACGGAGGGGCCGCCCTTGGCTTGACTGCACACGAAACGATTCGAAGGCAGGACACATGCGTGGGGTGGGAGTGGCCGTGACCGCGATAGCGGTGATGACGGCGCTGACAGGTTGCGGCGGCGGTGACAGCGTCGGCACAGCAGGCGAGCGGGCGACGACGACTGCTCGTGCGGCCGAAAAGAAGGCCAGGGACGAGCTGACCCCCGATGCCGTACGGGGCGATGTCCGGTCTGCGGCCGCTGCTGCGAGGATCGGGCACCTGGGTTTCCTCGACACGAGCAAGGCCGGCAATCCGTGCCGCGTGATCGCGTCCTTGCGGACTGGAGACGCGCCGAAGCGTGAGTCCGTGGACTCGGTGCTTGCCGTGCTCAAAGCACGGGGCTGGGGACAGGTGGAGCAGATGCTGGCCGACGACACCGACCAGGCTTGGCGCCTGAAGAAGAACGGCTGGGAGATGATCCTGGGCGCGGGGAAGGTCCCCGAGGGCGCGGGGATCGTATTCGACGCGGACGCGTCGGGAAAGGCGTGCGGGGTGCCCATGCCGTCGCGGCCCGCAGCCTCCGACATCGTGCCTCCTGAGGCGCCCGTCCTTCCCTGAGAACGCAGGAAGGGTTCTCGGAAGGGCCATTGATGGTCAGCCGTGGAAGTGGTTGCGCTTGAAGATCGCTTTGCGGATGTTGACCGTGGTCCCGCCCTGGTGGCCGTGCGGCTTGAAGACCTGCACAGCGATCCAGCCGCCGAAGATGACGGCGGCGAGGGTGATGAGCTGGGTGATGAGCGCAGTCAGGGCGGTGATGAAGGTGGTGAGCAGGAGTAGGCCGCCGCACACCGCGAGGAACCCGACGCCCCCGAGAGCGACGTTCACGGCCGCGCGGGAGACGGGCGGCTTGGCCGCGACGGGTTCGGCCTGTGCAGGGTTGATGGCGTAGCCGGTGACGACACGGCCGTCCGGCAAGACGATGCTCGCGACCGACGGCACGGCGCCCGACTGCACGGCGACCATCGGCACCGGGGTCATGACGGCGGGCGGAAGCGGGGTCGGCTGGTGGACTTCCACGGCCCGCTCAGCGGACGTATGGCGGGTGGGTTCGGGGTGCATGCGGAATCCCTTCCGAAGGTGGGCCAGGGAGGCAGAAGCACCCCCTTGAGGGGGTGCTTCTGAGGGGGCTTTCGGGGGCTGACCTGGGATGCCTCCCTGCCTCCCTGGTTGATCCTTTGTGCAGGTCAGGGCCAGGGAGGTGAGGCAGGGAGGCATTCAGGGAGTTCTCCCTGCCTCCCTGCCCCGGGCGGGTGCGCCTCCCTGCTATCCGGCGGCGGAAGCGGAACCTTCGTCGTCGCGGTTGGCGAGGGCGCGGGCGAGGCGGTCGCGGCCCACGACCATGACGCCGTCGGACTTGTAGGGCTCGGCTCCGGTGCCGTCGAGGACGCGCTTGAGGTCGATGAACGACCAGCCGCCGTATGCGTCGGCGTTGAGCGTGCCGAGCCGGGACAGGACGTCCTTCGTGCGCACCCGCTCCGCAGTGCCGACGACGGAGGCGATGTCGGCGAGCGGGTCGCGGTCCTCGCCCCGCTCGATGACGGTCAGTGTGGTGACGCCGTCGCGCAGGGCCTTGGCGCGGTCGGTGATGGCCACGGCGCCGTCGTCGTCGATGTAGTGCGTGCGCACGGTGATGGACGCCTGTCCGGCGGGGATGGCGATGCCGTCGGATGCGACGACCAGCGTTCCGCGGTCCAGGCCGGGGCGGAGCAGGTTGGGGGCGGCGCCGCCGTCGACCGCCTTGTCCCCCAGCGCCATCCGCGCCTGAGACTCCGTGCCCAGGGCGAGAGAGGCGCGAGTGTGGGCGCCCTCGCGGACCAGCTTGGGCAGGTTCTCGTTGGTGGGGTCCTGGGTGCCCTGCCACATCAGCACGTTCACGGCACGGCCCTGGTTGTGGATCTTACGGACGGCCATGTAGTAGCGGGAGTTGGCCTTGGAGCCGCCGTAGGGGCGCTTCTCGTCGTCCTTGACGGGGCACATGAACGCCACCTGTGCCTCGTCGACCAGCACGATCAGGGGCGGGAACTGCGTTCCGGGCGGGGCCATGATGCGGCGGTTCATCTCGTCGACGGCGCCTTCGACCATCTCGGTCACCTGGATCACGTGCTCATCCGTCGGCCCCTGGATGAGGGTGTCGGCGAGGCCGTCGAACATGGCCCAGTCACCCACACCCTTGAGGTCGCCCATCAGGAAGCGCACCGACTTGTCCAGCGCCAACCACAGCGCGAGGGAACGCAGCGCGACCGTCTTGCCCTGGTTGGACAGGCCGGTGATGAGCAGGTGCCGCTGATACAGCGACAGGGCCGCCGCATCACCACGCAGATCCTGACCCCAGGGGGCACGGCCCTTGGCGTAGTCGGCGGTCATCGACTCGTCGGTGACCAGCGGGGACGGGCCGATCGGCTCGTCCAGCGCCCCGGAGTCGGCAACCCACAGCCGGACCGTGCGGGCGGCCTGCGGGATCGTGATGAACACCTCGTGTTCGTGCCGGGTCAGGTTCTCCGCGAGCTTGCGGCGGCGCTGCTGCACCTCGTTCGTCGACACCCCCGAGGGAAGCGTGACGTCGACCTCGACACCGCATCCGGCGATCCGGATCGGACCCAGCATGGATGCGCCGGCGTCGCCCATCTCCGTGATCGCCTTTCGCATCGCGGGGATGCCGAGATCGCGCAGGGCCTTGATGACGATGGACGGGGTGATCGGCTCCCCCTCGCTGTTGCGGACGTTGGCGGGCATGACCCAAGCGGGGGCGGCCTGCTGCTTGCTGCCGACCGCCCACATGCCCAACAGGGCCAGGAGCGGGCCGATGGTGAGGGCGGGACCCCACACGACCTGCACGATCCTGATCAGCAGGCCGATGAACTCGATGGTGGCCGCAAGGGGGGTGATGACGTCGGTGATGTCGTGGTTGTTGATGGCCATCACGACCCCGAGCGCGACCAGCACGCCGATGCTCATGCCGACGCCGACCCCGACGCCCTTGGCAACGTCCACCGGGGAGTGGAGTAGGTCCATGCGGCGGCGGTGGCGTGCGTCGCGGAAGCGCTGGAGACGCTCCTCCCACTCCTCCGCCACCTCGTAGTTCCCGGCGGCCTCGGCGGCCCGAAGCATGCGCTCGTAGCGAGCTCCGGTCTTACCGTCCCAGGTCCGGCGGGCCACGATCCGGCCCCCGTTGACGGTGTAGAGACCGTGACGGGCGGCGGCCCGCACGACGGTCTTGGTGGTCTCGTGCGTGACGACGGTCTTGACGGCCCGTCCGGAGCGCACCCACAGCGGTATGGGCGTGGCCGGGGCCGGGTCCGGTACGACGGTCAGGGTGGTCACCGACGCGCCCTCATCAGGGGTTTCGGTGGCCTTGCGGAGGCTTACGGCGTGCTCGGTCATGCTGGAGTTCTCCTGACTGCCCCGAGCAGGGGCACACATTGCGGGAGGGTGCCGGGGCGGGCCGGGTCCGTGGCAGGGACGGCCCGTCCCGGCAGGCCGCGCATCACGCGGCGGGAAGGACGCGGGTGGGCGCGGTCACCACCAGCTCGACTTCTTCTTGGGCACGAGGTACGGGCAGCCGTTGACCATGTGGTCCACACACGGCTTGCAGTCCTCGCGCGGCTTGAGGCGGCGGTGGATGCGCTTGTTGTGGGCGTGCTCCCAGCACTGCGGGCACTCGCCCGGCGGCGTGACCAGGGCGGCCACGCTCACCACATCCAGCCGGAGGACTTCTTGGCGGCCTTGGCGGTGGCGGCCTCGTTGACGATGCGCTGACGCTCGGTCTGAAGCGCGGTCATTTCGGCGATCAGTCGGGTCTGCACCGACTGCCACATGCTCTCCAGCTTGCGTTCCGCGCGGCCCGGGTTCTTGCTGCGCAGGACGCGGTACGAACCGCCGACCAGGGCGCCCATGACCTGACGCCGTTCCGAGCTGGTCAGGGGCCACATCTCCTCGTTGCGGACCGCTTCCAGCTTGCGCTCTGTCAGCCTGATCTCTTTGTCCAGGCGACGGGTGTTGGGCTTGCTCATGGTCAAGCACTCCTCAGGGAGGGGGAGTTGTCGGGGAAGGCGCAGGTCACGCACATGCCGAGCGAGGGCGGGATGACGTATCCGGCATCCCGCCGGCACTCGGGGCAGGTGCGGCGCGCGGTGTTGGCTTTGGCCAGGGCCGCCCACCGTGCCGGGGTCATCGGGCGGACCGGTTTGGCCAGGTCGACGCGGTAGAGGTAGGCGACCAGCGGGCCCCGGCGGCGGCGCGGCCGTTCGAGCTGTGCGGCCACGTCCTGACCACCGGGGCGCAAGTCGAGCGCCCGAAGCTGTCGGCGAGTGGCGTAGCCGTCGGGTGCCAGGCGCCACCGGAACACCGGAAGCGAGCCCATCAGGTCGCGGCGCGTTCGGCGAGCAGCGTGTCACGCAGCTTGCGGGCGTTGGCCGGTGAGGTGTGGATCGCGCGGCGGATGCCCTCGCCGGTCACCTTCGCGTCCGGCCAACCAGCCGTCGCCGACCGTGCCTCAGTGAGCAACTGATCGGCGGTGCGCTTGGGCCGGGGCGATCGGGCAGCGTCGGGAACCCGACCAGTCACCCCACGCGGCGGAGTCGCATCGGCAGCGACGGTCCGCCCCGCCGGAACCTCTACAGGCGCCGGGGTCGGGGCGGGGATGGCGGGCATCGGCTTGAGCGGAAGGATCGACTTGCCCAGGTCGATCGCGACCGGTTCCGGCACCGCGAGACGGGACAGCGCCACGACTGGAGCCGGGCTCGATTCCCGCAGCTCAGCCATAGACCGTTTCGTTGTGTTCTCGGTCGATTCCTCCGCATTCATTCCTGGGGTCGGAATCGGCTCCGGGGCCGGGGCGGGGCGGTGATGAAGGACCTTGGCGACCAGGTCGGAACCGAAGTAGATCGACCCGACCGGAAGCGAGGTGGCGAGCAGGACCAGGGCCCAGTTGGCGGGGTCCCAGTCGGCGAGCCGTCCCCAGTCGACCGTGGCGCCGTGCAGGGCGGGGACCAGGCCGTGCACGTAGTTGAGGACCAGCGAGGCGGCGGTGTAGGTGCCCAGCACCCGCAGCGCGAACGTCCGGTCGCGGTCGACCAGAACGAGCGTGGCGACTAGGGCGAGCGCCATCAGTCCGTCGACCACGAACGGGTAGAGGGTGGCGGCGGTCTGGTCCGCTCCGACCGCGTTGGCGATGTCCCGCAGCGCGTTCCAAGAGACCCGGAACGCCATGCCGACCACGACCACCAGGGCCAGGACGAGAGCGATACGGCCCGTGCGGTTCATCGGGCACCACCCCTCAGGCGCCGGCCGTGCCGGACCCAGCCGAGGAACTGCGCGAAGCAACCGGCCGCGATCAGGTAGCGCCATGCCTGCTCGTGCGTGACGAACGCGGCCGTCGTACCGGCCATCGCCGCTAGCGCCCCCGCCATGACGAACAGGAGCTCCCAGCCACGCGGGGAAGGGGTCGTCGTCATGCCGCACCGCCGATCACGATCAGGAGGGCGAGGGCGAGCAGCGCGCCGCCGGTCAGGGTGAGGTCGACCGCACGGCGCAGGCCGGTGAACTTGACGACCGCCAGGCGGGACAGGCCCGCGATGTCGGCGGCGAGGTCGCCGGAGACAGCCTGGCCGATCTGCTCGGGGGTGAGCGTGGCCCACAGCGGGAAGCCATGCCGGCCGGACAGGTTGGGGCGCACGGAACGCAACAGCAGACCAGCCGCCGCGATCAGCAGCGTCATGCCGAGTCCGCCCACGGCGCAGGCGAGCGGGTTCAACGGCAGGTCGCGGGCGATCGTCCACGCCCCGGCCAGCACCGCACCGACGAACGCCAGCAACAACGCCGTCTTGTTGTCGGTCCGCGCTATCTCCGCCTTCACCTCAGCGTGCGCGGCCGTCAGGCTCTGCTCAAGGGTGCTCATGCGACACCCCCGGGCGCTGCGACGTCGCCGGTGCGGTTGACCAGGGCCAGACCCTCGACCAGCACCCGGCGCCGCGCGCGGCGGATACGGCGGGTGTCCAGCTCGGTCGGGGTGCGGTCCAGGGTGATGATCTGCGCGTCGAGCAGGTCGACGCGCGCCAGGATCAGCGGCATCTCCTGCTCGATCGCGTCCAGCTCCGCATCCGTCGGCTCCATGAAGTCGGCGAAGGCGGTAACAGCGTCCTGAACAGTGACGATGTGGTCCATTGGGTCGTGTTCCTCTCAGCGTGGAACGGCCCGAACAGCGGCCCCGGGTCTAGCCACCCGGGGCCGCGCGCCGTTGAAGTCGGTTGATCCGGCTCCCCTCAGCGCCGCTCGTACGAGACGAGCGGCGGAGGCAACCGGCCGCAGAGCCACATAGGCGCTGCGGAAGTTGAGAAACGTGCGCGAGTGAGACCGCGCGGCCGTCTTTTCGACTCGGGGAGACGGGGCCCACCTATTCAGTTCTCAAGGAACGACCAGTTCAGGGCCCCACATGGAGGCGAGCTATCCCGAACCGACATGGCCTGGAAGCAGCCCAAAGAAGACCCTTCCGACTCGCTGTCCTAGGACTGCGAGCGGCCTGAGAAGAAGATGGCACGCAGTCCTGGGACTGTCAACAGTCCTAGGACTGTGTTTCACTAGTTCGCGTCGAGAGGAGTTCTGCGTGGCACCGAAGTGGCGCGACCTGGCGGACAGGTTCGCGGAGCAGATCAAGAGCGGTGAGTATCCGCCGGGCGCCCAGTTGCCCCAGATCAGAGAGCTAGTCGAGGCAGGGGAAGGCTCAAAGGAGACCGTCCACAAGGCTTACAAGGCCCTGGAGGCTGAGGGCCTCGTGACGTCCACGCGTGGACACGGCACCGTTGTGCGGCCGCGTACTCCGCTCAAGCGGCTCGGTATCGCCCGCTACGACAAGACGAAGTGGCGCGATGGAGACGAGGTTGCGTTCATTGCGGATCGCGTCGCATCGGGCCGTGCGTACAAGCGCAACGAGCAGACGCAGACCGTGAGCCGGGTACAGGCGAACAGCCTTGTAGCGGAAGGGCTCGGCGTCCCAGTCGGCTCCGAGGTCTACGCGCGCGCCCGACTCGTGAAGGAAGGGACGCAGCCGACTCACACCCTGACCAGCTACTACAGGCCGGAACACGTCGAGGGAACCCGCATCGTTGACCCCACCCCGGGCCCCGCCGGCCGCGGCGGCGGATATCGGGTCCTGTATGACGCCGGATACGAGATCGACCACATGAGAGAAGCCCTGTTCGCCCGCATCCCGACGGCGGACGAAGTGCAGCTCCTACAGCTCCCCGTTGGTGAGCCCGTAGTTGAGCTCCACCGCACCACATACACCGCAGATGGCACGGCGGTGGAGTTCGCGGTGGGCGTTCACTCGGCTTCTCGCTTCGCGTGGGAGTACGACTTCAAGGTTCCCGACTCGGCACAGGACAGGAAGGAGCAGGAATGATCTCGGCACAGGCATGGGCTGATGCTCGGCTCCTGTGGGACTACCACTTCATGCACCACGACCCACGGCCATGCTCGGTGGCCGTGGGTCTCGGCAGTCACGACCTCGGTGTGGCCGACGTGACGGCGGAGCTGTACCACCAGGGCATGGCGCCGGTCATCGTCTTCACAGGGGCGACCAGCCCCACGACTCGTGCGCGCATGCCGCGCGGTGAAGCCGTCCACTACCGCGAGCGAGCGTTGCAGCTCGGCGTTCCCGACTCGGCTGTACTCCTGGAACCGCGTGCCACGAACACGGGGGAGAACATTGAGTTCACGAAAGCGGTGTTGGCGGACGCCGACGTCACTGTCTCGTCCGTCCTGCTCGTGAGCAAGCCGTACGAAGAGCGACGCTCGTACGCCATGATGCGGAAGCTCTGGCCTGAGGTCGAAGTCGTGTGCGCATCCACGCGGATGAGCTTGGAGGAGTACGCCGACTCCATCGGAGACGCCCGCATGGTGATCGACATGATCGTGGGCGCCCTGCAACGAGTGTTGGTCTTCCCGAGGTTGGGCCTGGCCATCGAGCAGGAGGTACCAGACACCGTTGTAGTCGCCTTTGAGCGGCTGTGCGTCGAGGGCTTCACTAGCCGACTCATGCCGGCGGATGTTGCCCCGCGCCCGACAGGGGCGACTGCCGGGGGCCTGAAGCCGGAAGCCTGACGATCATCCTCGCCTGTTTTTGGGGAAAAGCTCTCAGGATAAGGGGTGGCACTGACAACGCCGGGTGATCGGGATTTTTGATTCTTCGGTTCGGGCGAAAAACCTTCAGTATAAGGGGCGGCACTGACAACGCCAGGCGTTCATCAAACCCTAGGTGAAACGCGCATGCGGTTGTGACTTCGGTCACCAGATCCAAAATGCAAAAGTGCACGTCAGCGCATTACTGAATGGTCAGTTTGGGTGCTGAGGCGTTCATTTACCCCCGCTGATTGCTTGGAAGATTGGCGTTGGCGTGGGGCGGCGCCGATGACGGTCTGTCATGCTGCTGAGGCAACTCCCGCTCAGTGCTGGCGAGTCAGTGCCGGGCGTTAGGGTTGCAGCCGTCAGAAAACGACTGAGGTGCCCGTCCTCCCGCCAAGAAGTTGGGGCACCTCACCGATGAACCAAGGAGATCGATGAACGAAGCCGAGGCTCGGAATGCGCTCCACCTAAGCGGAGGCATGCTGTCTCGTACTGTCGCACACGGCAGTGGCAGCCGCAACCGCGATTTGATCTTGCTCGGAGTCATTCTGAGCTGCGTGATCAACGGCGACACCGTGTCCGCGATATTGCGACAGGCGACTTGGCTGGTGGTAGCCCTGATCGTTCTGATCGTGGTTCAGGTCTGGGATGGCCGACGAAGGGAGCTGCTCCCTGCCGTGCAGCATTCTTCCCGGCTACACGGCATCGAGGCGCCCGAACCGAGGTCTATCTGCTCAGGCCTCATCGTTCGCCGGCCTTAAGTAGCCGGTTGGATGGCGGCGTGGGTAAGCCTGGTTGAGGTGAACCCACGCTGCTTCCGTGGCATCGATAGCTGAATCAACGTCAGTGCATGAAGGATCTATCGGCCAACGCCTGCTACGCGCGTCCTTCGAGGGTGACGCTTTTCCGGACTCGATGAACTGGGTCGACCGAGTACCGGAAGCTCGTCCGCCAATCTCGATGTCGGCGAGGTGGAGTTTTGGCTACGCAGACGAAGGCGGCAAGGACTCTGGCGGCTGCTCCCGGTTGAAGTCCGTGAGGCCGTTCAGTGACACTTTCGACAGGTCCCCCGGGGCCACCAGACCGGACTCCCGCAACCACTTCAAGAGATCGACTCGCGTCACCACATTGCCGAGGTCAGGAAGCTCGGACCCTGAGAACTTAAGGATCAATGCCGCTTGGAGGTGGGATCTCAAGTGGTCTTCGTTGACCGTGCTAAGTAGTCGAATGGCCTGGTCCGTATCCCTCTCGGCCTTCATATCTTCACGGAGCCCCCTGCTCTGGGACTCCATATGGCGCAGGGCAGCATCAGCGCGTTTGTGGAACAAGGTGCCGATCCCAACGGTCAGTAGTCCGGCAACGCTGGAAACGACCGAAGCGTACTGATCACCGATGGTGTCGGCGTGGAAAATGGCAAGACCGATTCCGACGGTCAGAATGACACCGCCGGCGATCGACGCGAACAGGCTCACATAGAAGCTCGCCCGCGCCTGTGTGAGCCCATAGCTGTAGTACCGGATCAGCAGCTTGGTGAACTTCTCGCTGTCCTTCTCCTGAGGTGTGGGGGACGCAGGGGCAGTGTCCTCCGGCAGGAGTTCTTCGGTCAGCTCAGCTCGCTCCTGATCAACAGCCTTTGTGAACCACCTCCTCGTGGCAACCCAGGCTGAGGTCAGGGTGGCTGCGGTCCCGAGTGTTGTTCCGATGACTGCCGCTTCGGCGGGTGTAATTGCTGCCACGCGAGTCATCCTGCCAGGGGCGTGGCACCCCTGTAGGCCCTTTGTCGCGCTGAGTCGTCCGAGCGCCACCATCAGGCGGACCTAGTTGTGGAATCATGGCAACTGAGAAGAAACCTGAGGGGGTTGACCTTGGCTGACGTGCTGATCAGGCGCGGAGTTGCCGGACTGCCGAGCGTGTCCCGCTCGGATGTCCCCGGGAACTACCCGTACGAAGCGATCAGGGTGGCGAAGCTCATCCGAGCCGCCGGCTTGACCGTCGAGTTCGAGGACGAGAAGCCTGATCGCACCTACCTGACCCACGACGCCGCCGAGTTCTGGTTGCCGATCATTGAGTTCGCCAGGGACGTCGGGAAAGAGACCCTGATCGCAACGCTGACCGGCTTGATCTCCTCTTACACGACGATGAAGATCCTCAGGAGGGGCGATTCGTCCGGCGAAGAGGTGACTGTTCCGTCCCCCGTTCTGCACGTGGAGGTAACCCGGCAGGGTGACCTGACCACCAAGCTGGTGCTGGACGGCCCGGCCGACTCGGTCCTCGAAGCGATCACCAGGATCGAGAGGTGGGGTTCTGAGGATGAGCGCCGTCAGCTACCCGAGGGATGAGAACGAAGTCTTCCAGCAGTGCCAGGCCGACCTTGAGCAGGCCAAAGCTGCACGCCACCCCGATCCAGCTGCGCTAGAGATCCTGCGGCGGCTGAGAGGGGAGCTGCGGCAGGTAATGGACCGTTCCGAGGGGTACGACCTTGCCCTCTTCGACCGGGCTCATGAGCTGCTGGACGAGGTAGGCGGATTGCTGAGGCGAACCTATCCGAAGGCTTGCACCATGGCCTATCGCGACGGCGTCTACTACCGGGAGTGTCCAGTCGATCTTGGGCATCTTCGAGTCGGGTTTAGCGTGGAGACACGCGTGGACGAGCAGGAGTGCTCGATTTGCGGACTTGATCCTGACGAATGCGATCACATCCCCGGTGAGTCGTACGAAGGCCGTGAGTGCCTCGTCATCATCACGAAGGCCCAGATCCTGGCAGTGGCCCTCGTAGCTAACCCGAGGTTCCGGGATGCGCGCTTCGGCAGCCTGTCGCTCGGCACATCTACCGAGCTGCGTGCTGCTCTTGGGCCGAATTTTCGGCCGGGAGTGAGGCTCAGCTGCGATAAGTGCCTCGCGGGATGCCACGGCCTCAACCGAAACTTCGATGGGTCGACCCACGGCTGATCGACAGTAACTGGCCGGACGAGACTCGGCGCTGCCGCAGAGTCGCGCTTCCGCGTGCTGGTCGTTCTCGTGGTGCACCCACGAGCTGCTTCACCCCCGTGCCGGTGACACCAGCTCACCGCCACTTCAAGGAGACAGCCTCTAGTGGCCCAGGAGCCGGATCCGTCCCACCTAGACTCTCGGGTAAAGCCGCGTTCCGGAGCCTGTGCCTGACATCAGTGTCTGACATCAACGGGGGCGTACAACTACGCACGTTGGAACACCTGCGAGAGGTGAGGGCGACGCGAGGGACCACTAGGCGAGCGGCCATCTAGGATGGTGCACGCGCCTACGGATCAGAAGGTTGCAGGTTCGAATCCTGCCGAGTGCACACAGATCAAAGGCCCCGGATCACTCCGGGGCCTTTGTCGTCAGTTCGTGAGTCGAGCCACCGCGACTTGATCCGGTTGAACTGCGAGATCGGCGATCTGTCCGCCCGAAGCGAGAACGAGCCTCAGTGAGAATCACCTCCGCCCGACCGAGCGATGTGTCCAAGCTGCTGGCCTTCCGATCGGAGGCCGCAGCCTGGCTTTCTCGCCTCGGAACCGACCAGTGGCAACGCCCGTACCCGGCGGACAGGCTGTCGGACACCGTAGAGGGCGGGACTGTGTTCATGGTCCGGGACGGTGCGGCGACGGTGGCGACCATCACCCTGACCCCCGAGGTGGAGTCGGGCCTGTGGACGGAGCAGGAACTCTCCGAGCCGTCGATGTTCATCAGCAAACTCTCCGTCGTGCGCACGCATGCCGGACAGAACGTCGGCGGCCGTCTGCTCGACTGGGCCGGAGACCGTGCCCATCGCGCCGGGGCCACATGGCTCCGGCTCGACGCGTGGACGACCAACGAGGATCTGCAGGCGTACTACCTCCGCCGGGGGTTTGCGTACGTCCGCACCGTCTTGGAGGGGTCAGCGATCAGCGGAGGGCCTCGGGTTTCGGGTTGGCTGGCCCAGCGGCCAACGCACCCGGCCGAGCACGGCTTCGTGGACGAGACCCCGGAACCGGGACGTCTTGGTGGCGGCTAGCCCGGCATCGCCATGCCCCGGGGCCCCTACGCAACGGGTCGTCCCTGCGGGGGCAGGTTTCCGCCGGCTCCAGCGGGAGTGACGGATCGGCGTGGCGTCATTTTGCCGGCCAGCCATTCCAGGTTCTCCCAGACGCGGGGCTCGCCGTGCACCTGTCGCTGCGTCTCCATCCAGGGCCGGTAGTTGTTCCAGACGGCGATGATGAGACCTCCCCACGCCTCGTCGATGACTTCTGGGTCGAAGGCGTCCGACTGCGCGCCGACAGCCAGGAAGTTGAACATGGTGAGGTAAGCCGTGATCAGTTTCGTCGTCGGCTCGTCACCTGCCAGCGAGAGGCTGATCAGAGCTGAAATGGCCTCATGATCCCGCTCGTTGGGTATCCCCTCGTCGAACAGCACCTTTCGCCGCTCCATGTTGGCCGTGAGGTACTCCATGGTCGCCTGCTTGCGGCGCCTGTCGTGATCTTGGCCGGTGCCTCGAGCCAGCAGGAGGAGCTGCCACGCCAGTGCGCCGAAGGCAACGACGCTGACGAGCAGAGAGCTGAACGAAGCAATCAGGGACCACCGCTCATACGACGTCACGGCCGGAACCTTACGGAAGGCGCGCAGCCGGCGGGTCCGTTTCTGGCATCAATGCCTGACATCAACCCGCCCCGGACATACGAGAGGCCCTGGAGCGGGATCTCCGGGGCCTCTTGCGATGGGGGTGATGGCGTGGCATGAGGTCATGCGGCCGTCGTGGCCAAGCCGTGGAAGGCCTGGGTGGTGCGGGGGTGGGCGAGTTCGTCGAGCAGGTGGCGCCAGTCGGGGTCGGCCGCGGCGGGGTGGGCCAGGTCCCAGGCGGTGAGGAGCGGGGCCAACTCGCTCTCGGGGGAGATCTCGATCGACGGGGAGGCGAGCAGCGGGGTCATGGGAGTTCCTTCCGGCGAGGGCGAAGCACGTGAACTCGGGGGTCGGGCCCGGGGATCCGGGATCCGATGGCTTCTACGATGCCGTCGATTCCGGGGCGGCGACATGGAGCCCGCCGCCCAGTCCGGGGTGGGGGCAGCTGCACCCCCAGGGTGTCGCCAGCCTCCGACGCGGCGTTGTCGTACCCCTCTGCGATCGTGACCGTCATGGGCGAACTGGTGGAGCGGGTGGACGAGCAGGACCGGGTCATCGGGGTGGTGGACCGGGCGGAGGCCATCGAGAAGAAGTGGCTGCACCGGATCGCGACCACGGTCTGCCGTGATCCGGACGGGCGGATTCTGGTGCATCGGCGGCCGGAGAACGATTCCCGTTTCCCGGGACAGTACAACTGGCTGGTGGGCGGGGCGGCGGAGGTCGGGGAGTCGTACGAGGAGGCGGCCGCCCGTGAACTCGCCGAGGAAATGGGAGTGTTCGGGACGCCTCGCTTCCTCTTCAAGTTCCTGTGCCGCGGCGAGATCAGCCCCTACTGGCTCGGGGTGCACGAAGTCGTCGTGACCGGAGCGCTCGCGCCCGATCCGGCGGAGATCGCGTGGCACGGCTGGTTCGACGAGGGCGAGTTGCTGGAGGCGGCCGGGCGGGGGACGTTCGTGTCCGACGGGGCGGAGGCCCTACGGCGGCACCTGGCGGCCTGAACGCCCAGAGCCTCGGCAGCGCCTCCCACCAACGCGGCGCCCGTCTCCGGTCGAGAGATCTGGCGCAGGGCGTCCAGGCGGCCCAGCATCGTCGAGTCGGGGGCGGCGCCGTAGAAGGGGCCGGGCACGTTGCGCCAGTACCCGCGCACGACGGCTGCCTTCGGGGCGAGCGGCCGCGGTGACCGTACGTCAGCAGGTGGTGGCGACGGCGGCCTGGGTGAGGACGGGGCGGGGCAGGGGGAGCACCGGGCGCCGGGGCCGGAGCGGGCTCTTGCGGCCGCTCGTGAAGACGAACAGGCGCAGGACCAGGAAGCGGCCTATGCCGGCCAGACCGGAAGCGGTGAGGTAGACGGCCTGTTCCGTGAGCATGCCGGGCGCCGACTGGATGACGTGGAGGAGGAACATCGCGGCGCAGGTGACGGCGTACGCGGCCGCCGCGGAGCCGGAGGACTGGAGGTGCCGGCGCCAGCCGGGGCGGCGCCCGGTGCCGAAGGTGAACAGGGCGTGGAGCTCGGTGCACAGGAGCGTGGAGGCCACGGTGATCACCGCGTTCGCGACCGCCCACGGCATCGTTATCGCCACCAGCGGTACGGCGAAGCTGGAGAGGACGCCGATCCCGCCACCGCAGACGACGAAGCGGACGAAGGAGGCGAGGGGGCCCGGGGCGGCCGGGGAGTCCAGGGAGTCCAGGGAGTCCAGGGAGGGCGAGGACGGGGACTGGGTCCTGTCGGCCGTCTGCGGCTCCATGGTGTTTCCTCCGGCTCGGCGCGGGCTTCTCGATCCGCCTGATCCGGGGTGGATCGGCTGAGATCAACGATGCCGTCGCGGGCTCGCCGGAACGATGGAGTGCCCTCCCGAATGGGAGGTGGGGCTAGCTCCACCCCCGGGGTGGGGCGGTCCCGCTACTTGCCGTCCGCGTCCTTCGCCCGCAGCTCCTCGATATACGCGAGCGCGAGGTTCGTCGAACGGCTGAACCAGTCGTGGAGTACGGCGATCTCCTCGGCGGAGTAGCCCGCGAAGACGGCGTCGAGCCGGTCGTAGTACGGCTGGTAGAGGGCGACGACCTTGGCCACGGCGTCGGGCAGCGCGGCGACCCGGACGCGGCGGCGGTCGGTGGGGTCGGGGACGCGGGTGACGTAGCCGCCGCGTTCGAGGCGGTTGAGGATGCCGGTGACCGCGCCGGTCGTGACATGGGCGTGCTCGGCGAGGTCGCCCGCGGTGAGGAGGTCCTCGCCGGCCTTCAGGACGCAGGCGAAGGACAGCAGGTCGGTGACGTTCAGACCCAGCCGCTGGGCCATCTCCTGCTGGCCGAGGTGGGCGGTGGCGATGAAGAGGTCCATCGCCTCCCGTGTCTGGGCCGGAGTGGCGGTGGGGCGGGGCTCGGCGGACATCGGGTTCCTGTTTCTCTGAGGGCGTTTGGCAGGGTGCGAGGCGTTCGCAGGGCGCGTCCTGCGGATTTCTCTTAGCGTGTGAGAGGTTTCTGCGCTAAATTTCTTAGGGAGTGAGGGATCGGGTCGAGGAGGATCTGTGAGTGCACATCAGTATGACGAGGGGCACACGGTCGCGGGGTGGACCGGATTCGGCATCGCGACCGTCGGGACCGCCGTGCTGGGGCTGGGGGTGTGCACGGTTTCCGGTGTCGCGATGGCCGGTGGTCTCGCGATCACCGCGGTGGGTGCCGTCGTCACCTGGGCCCTGCACCTGGCCGGTTGGGGCAAGCCGCCGGGGCGCCGGCCGCGCGAGCAGTGGGGGATGCGGGTGCGCGACACGAGCGCACGGCAGGGGCACGCCGATTGTGTCGGCTGCCGGATGGCGGGGCGGGGAGGCACGCGGACGCCGGTGGTCGAGCCCAGCGCGGGGGCGACGGCGGAACCCGTCCCGGTGGAGTCGGTGGGCTGAACTCCTCGCCCGGGAACCCTCGCGTGACGGCTTCCGCGACTGGTCTTGGGATTCTGCGGACGGGTCGCCGGCTCCTGCGACCGGTCTTCGGCGCCCGCGAAGAGTCTCCGGCTTGTGCGGATCGGGTCTCGGGCTCCTGCCGACCGGGTCGCAGGATTGTGC
>NZ_KQ948664.1:1947-53766 GCF_001514145.1 Streptomyces canus | reverse complement strand
GACGGATCTCCGGCTCCCGGGGACCAGCCTCCGGCTTCCGCGGACCGTGTCAGGACCCCGCGGACCGGTCTTGGACCCTCGCGTGAACCCGTTGTCAGTGGTGCCCCCTACCCTCGTGAGAGATGGCACAGGCGTGGAGATGCTCGGGGCTGCGGTGGTCGGCGGGTGGGCCCGTGCTGCGGTGGGTCGGCGGTCGGAACAGTGCGCTGACCTGGGGGAAGCGGGTGGCCTTCGGGGTCGCGGAGGGGGGTGTGCGGACATGTGTGGGAGCGCGGGGGCATGCGTGTCCGGCGCGGGCCGCGGTGTCGGGGCGGAGCACGGGGGCGCGGTGCGAGGAGTGTGCGCGGCTGGACCGGGCGCACTCCGTGGCCGCCGACACCCTCGCGGACGACCCCCGTCCATACCGGGTGTACCTGGCGTGGTTCGGGCCCGGCATGGTCAAGGTCGGCATCACGGCGTACGAACGTGGGAGCGCGCGCCTGTGGGAACAGGGCGCCGTCTGCTTCAGCTGGCTCGGCACCGGTCCGCTCATGGCCGCCCGGCGCACCGAGGAACTGCTGCGGGCGGCGCTCTCGGTGCCGGATCGCATTCCGTACGGCGACAAGCGGGCCGTCCGGTCCGCCCTGCCGGCATCGGCCACCGAGCGGGCCGCCGAGATCGCCGCACTGCACGCGCGGGCGGTGGCACTGGGCGGCTGGCCCGAGTCCCTGGAGCGCGCGCCCTACGAACCGGTCGATCACGTCGAGGTCTTCGGCCTCGCCGGCCTGCCCACCGCCGTCGGTGAGGTGAGCGGGCTCGTCGCGGCCGGGTCGGTGGGCGGCCGGCTCGTCGCGGCCGCCGGTCCGGACCTGCACCTGGAGACGGAGAGCGGGGGAGTCGTCGTACTGGACACACGGCTGATGACCGGGTGGGATCTGGTTCCGGCCGACGGGGCGGAAATCACCGTGCCGATGAGAGAGTTCAAGGAGACGCCGGGGGTGCAGGACGGGTTGTTCTGATGAGGGGGAGGGCCGGGGATGGACGTCACCGTGCAGTGGATACGCACGTCGTGGACGAAGCAGTCCCGTGGCGGCGAGGCCGCGACAAGGAGGAACGCGGCTCCGGTCGGCTTCGTGTTGCCGCCGTCCGCGGTGGGGCGCGACGGAGAGCCGTTCGTCCACGCGGTCCGGATGGACGAGCGGGACGACTTCGTGCCGCACGACCACCAGGGCGACAACCTCAGAGGCGTCGACGTCCAACTCCGTGAGGCCGACGGGCGGTTGCGGGTCCTGCCCAGGGTGAGACCGATGTTCGGGGTGCCGCCCCGGCCGCGACGGCGTCCGGGCGTGCGGCTCGAGCCCGGGCAGTGGGTGCGGTGGCGGCTCAACTACCGCTTCAGCAGTGCCGTCGGGCTGCGGGACTGGTCGTACTGGCTGGACACCTTCAACATCGCCTACGGCCCGGTCGGCACCGAGGTGTTCCTCGGAGCGCCGACGGTTCATGTGGACGAGCAGGGGCCGGTCCGTTAGCGGTCGGAGGCTCGGGCGGACGCCTCGTCCGCCCCGTCGAACAAGGGATTCTCCAGGGGTTTACTGAGAGCCGCCTGTGCGTTTCTCAGGAAAATCACAGATATCCGAAAGGGTGCTCTCAGGGGGCCCCGACATGGTGGCGCCATGACCACGACCTCGCCCCAGGGGCGCACCGAACTGCTGAGGCCGGACGGGAGCCCCGTCCGAGTGCTTGTGGTGGACGACGAGCTGTCGATCACCGAACTGCTCTCCATGGCCCTTCGCTATGAGGGATGGCAGATCCGGAGTGCGGGAGACGGCCAGGGGGCCGTTCAGACCGCGCGGGAGTTCCGGCCCGACGCCGTCGTTCTCGACATGATGCTTCCCGACATGGACGGACTGGCCGTCCTCGGGCGGCTTCGGCGTGACCTGCCGGACGTGCCGGTGCTGTTCCTGACCGCGAAGGACGCCGTCGAGGACCGTATCGCCGGGCTCACCGCCGGTGGCGACGACTACGTCACCAAGCCGTTCAGCCTCGAAGAGGTCGTGGCCCGGCTGCGTGGGCTCATCCGCCGGTCCGGTGCCGCCGACCGCCGCAGCGACTCCGTGCTGGTCGTCGGTGACCTCACCCTCGACGAGGACAGCCACGAGGTCTCGCGCGCCGGAGAGAACATCCACCTCACCGCGACCGAGTTCGAACTGCTGCGCTTCCTCATGCGCAACCCGCGGCGGGTGCTCAGCAAGGCGCAGATCCTCGACCGCGTGTGGTCGTACGACTTCGGCGGCCAGGCCAACGTCGTCGAGCTCTACATCTCCTACCTGCGCCGGAAGATAGACGCGGGACGTGAGCCGATGATCCACACCCGGCGCGGAGCCGGCTATCTGATCAAGCCCGCCGCCTCATGAGCGGACGACGACGGCCGCGGGCGCAGAAGCGAGCAGGGCGAGCAGGCAAGCCGCGCACGCTGCGGACGCGGCTCGTCGTCGCGTCGGTGGTGCTGATCGCCGTGGTCTGCTCGGTGATCGGCACCGTGACGACAGTGGCGTTGCGGACCCATCTGTACGACCAGTTGGGCGACCAGGTCTTCGACGCGGGGAAGCGCCTTTCGGGGCCGCCGTTCGGAAGGCCCGGGCAGGGCGTGAAAACCGACGACCAGGACCAGCTCGACGCGTTCGTCACCAACGGCCCGACACAGGAGAACACCGTGGCCGCCGAGGTCGGCGCGAACGGCACCATCTCCAAGGCGGTCGTCGCCGTACGGGAATCCAGCGACACCGGCCAGCGGATGAAGGCCAACGAGCTGACTGCGGCCCAGCGGGCCGTTTTCGCCGGCGTGTCCACCACCGGCAAGCACGTCGTGAACATTCCCGATGTCGGTGAGTACCTCGTGATGTACACCACGTCGTCCAGGGACAACACCGGCTACTACGTGGCGCTGCCCACCGACTCCGTGAGCAACACCATCAACACCCTGATCCTGGTGGAGATCAGCGTCACCGCCGCCGGTCTCGGCGCGGCCGTCATCGCCGGTTACGTCCTGGTCGGGCTCGCCACCCGCCCCCTGCGCAGGGTCGCCAACACCGCCACCCGGGTCTCCGAACTCCCGCTCCACACCGGCGAGGTCAACCTGAGCGAGCGGGTCCCCGAGTCGGAGTGCGATCCGCACACCGAGGTCGGACAGGTCGGCTCCGCGCTCAACCGCATGCTGGACCACGTCCATGGCGCCCTGCACGCCCGCCAGCAGAGCGAGATGCGGGTGCGCCAGTTCGTGGCGGACGCCAGTCACGAGCTGCGGACCCCGCTCGCCTCCATCCGCGGCTACGCCGAGCTCACCAGACGCGGCAGAGAAGAGGTCGGCCCCGACACCCGGCACGCCCTGGGCCGTATCGAGTCCGAGGCGGGCCGTATGACGCTGCTCGTGGAGGACCTGCTGCTGCTCGCGCGTCTGGACGCCGGGCGGCCGCTGCAGTTCGAGCAGACCGACCTCATCCCGCTCGTCGTGGACACCATCAGTGACGCCCGAGCGGCCGGCATGGACCACAACTGGCGCCTGGACCTGCCCGACGAGCCCGCCCTCGTCTCCGGTGACGCGGCCCGTCTCCAGCAGGTGCTCATCAACCTGCTCGGCAACGCCCGCAAACACACCCCGGAGGGCACGACCGTCACGGCGCGGATCCAGCGGCGCGGCCCCTGGATGTGCGTGGACGTCGAGGACAACGGCCAGGGCATCCCGTCCGACCTGCTCCCGCACGTCTTCGAACGGTTCGCGCGCGGTGACTCCTCGCGCTCGCGTGCCTCCGGCTCGACGGGTCTCGGCCTCGCCATCGTGCAGGCCGTCGCGACCGCGCACGGCGGCGCCGTGACCGTCGACAGCGTTCCCGGGCGCACCGTGTTCACCATGCACCTGCCCGCTCTCGGTCCCGTGACCCCGCGTCCGGCGCCCGAAACGAACTGGCAATCGCACTCACAGGCACAGCACAGCGCCGCCATATGGGTGCAACAGGGGGCTTGACCAGAGTCGTTCACATGCGAACCGACTCTTCTCCCGGCACCCTGCCGGCGCGGGAGCACCTCCCGGCCGGCGACGCCGGTACGCCTGTCCTGGACGTAGTGATCCCCGTCTACAACGAGGAGAAGGACCTCCAGCCGTGTGTGCTGAGACTGCACGAGCACCTCAAGCGCACCTTCCCGTACGCGTTCCGCATCACCATCGCGGACAACGCGTCGACGGACACCACTCCCCTGGTGTCGCAGCGGCTGGAGGCGGAGATCCCGGAGGTCAAGGCCTTCCGGCTGGAGCAGAAGGGGCGCGGCCGGGCCCTTCGGACCGTCTGGTCCGCCTCGGACGCCCCGATCCTCGCGTACATGGACGTGGACCTGTCCACCGACCTCAACGCCCTGCTGCCGCTGGTGGCCCCGCTGATCTCGGGCCACTCCGACCTGGCGATCGGCTCCCGGCTCGCCCGCAGCTCCCGGGTCGTACGCGGGCCCAAGCGCGAGTTCATCAGCCGCGCCTACAACCTCATCCTGCGCGGCTCCCTCCAGGCCCGTTTCTCCGACGCGCAGTGCGGCTTCAAGGCGATCCGGCGTGACGTGGCGCAGGTCCTGCTGCCGCTCGTCGAGGACACCGGCTGGTTCTTCGACACCGAGATGCTGGTCATCGCCGAGCGCGCGGGCCTTCGTATCCACGAAGTGCCCGTCGACTGGGTCGACGACCCCGACTCCACCGTCCACATCGTGAAGACGGCGACCGAGGACCTCAAGGGGGTGTGGCGGGTGGGCAAGGCCCTGGCGAGCGGATCGCTGCCGCTCGACCGGATCACCCGGCCGTTCGGCGACGACCCGCGCGACCGCGAGATCCAGGACGTGCCCAAGGGGCTGGCCCGCCAGCTCGTCGGGTTCTGTGTCGTCGGCGGTCTGTCGACCCTCTTCTACCTGGTGCTCTACAGCGCCTTCCGCCAGTTCGGCGGCTCCCAGATCGCCAACGCGCTGGCCCTGCTGGTCTCCGCGGTCGCCAACACCGCCGCCAACCGGCGCCTGACCTTCGGGGTGCGCGGGCGCGGCGGCGCCGTTCGGCACCAGGCGCAGGGCCTGGTCGTCTTCGGTATCGGCCTCGCGCTGACCAGCGGCTCGCTCGCCGCGCTCAACGCGGCCAGCAGCGACCCCGCGCACTCCACCGAGCTGGCGGTGCTGATCGCCGCCAACCTCGCGGCGACCGTGCTGCGCTTCCTGCTCTTCAGGGCCTGGGTCTTTCCCGACCGCGACGACGACCAGCCCGGCTCCACGGTGGTGGCCGCCCACACCCCGTCCTCGCCGACCTACTCCACCCAGCAGCCCTACCCGCCGCTGCCCCAGCGCCCCAGCGCGCACCAGTACGCCACGGCGCCGCAGTCGCCGTACGAGACAACCGAGTTCCGCGCCGGTGAAGCCGCGGAGCAGCGCTCCTGGAGGGACGCCACCGTGCAGTTGCAGCCGGTGCGCCCGACCGACACCGACCCGAGGAACTCCTGATGACCACGCAGACCGACCATCCGACCCAGCAGGGTTCCGGGTGGGGTCCGGCGGCGACGGCCCCCGAGGCGCCGGTCGCTCCCCCGGCCCCCGAGTCCGGTGAACCCCAGCAGCCCTTCGCGCGGAGACTGTGGCGCGGCCGCCCCGAGGACCCGCGCTGGGCACGCCCGGCCTTCTGGGGCCTGCTGCTCGCCACCGCGGCGCTCTACTTCTCCAACCTGAGCGCCTCCGGCTATGCCAACTCCTTCTACTCGGCGGCCGTCCAGGCCGGCACCAAGAGCTGGAAGGCGATGTTCTTCGGCTCGCTGGACGCGGGCAACGCCATCACCGTCGACAAGCCCTCGGCCTTCCTGTGGCCGATGGAGATCGCGGCCAGGATCTTCGGCCTGAACGCGTGGACGATCCTCGGCCCCGAGGTCCTCATGGGCGTCGGCACGGTCGCCGTCGTCTACGCGTCCGTGCGCCGCCGGTTCAGCCCCGGGGCCGGTCTGATCGCGGGCGCCGTGCTCGCGCTCACCCCCGTCGCGGCGCTGATGTTCCGGTTCAACAACCCCGACGCCATGCTGGCCCTGCTGATGGCGCTGGCCTGCTACTTCGTCGTCCGTGCCATCGAGGACGGCAAGACGAAGTGGCTGGTGTGGGCGGGTGTCGCGATCGGCTTCGCGTTCCTCGCGAAGACCCTCCAGGCCTTCCTGATCCTGCCGTCGCTGGCGATCGTGTACGCGGTCTGCGCGCCGGTGTCCCTGAAGAAGCGCTTCGGTCAGCTGGCCGCCGCGACCGGTGCCCTGATCGTCTCCGGCGGCTGGTGGGTCGCGATCGTCGAGCTGTGGCCCGCCTCCTCCCGCCCCTACATCGGCGGCTCGCAGAACAACTCGTTCCTCGAGCTGACCTTCGGCTACAACGGCCTCGGCCGTCTGAACGGCGAGGAGACCGGCAGCGTCGGCGGCGGTGGCGGCGCGGGCGGCACCGGCCAGTGGGGCGAGACCGGCTGGAACCGGATGGTCAACTCCGAGATCGGCAGCCAGATCTCGTGGCTGCTGCCGGCCGCGCTGATCCTGCTGGTCGCGGGCCTGGTGGCGACGCGCAAGCTCAGGCGGACGTCGGTGACCCGTGGTTCGTTCCTCGTCTGGGGCGGCTCGCTGCTGATCACCCTGGTGGTCTTCAGCTACATGGCGGGCATCTTCCACCAGTACTACACGATCGCCCTCGCCCCCTACATCGCCGCCGTGGTCGGCATGGGCGCCGGGACCCTGTGGGAGAAGCGCGCCGAGATGTGGGCCTCGCTCACCCTCGCGGCCGCGGTTGTGGCGGGGAGCACCTGGGGGTACGTCCTCCTCAACCGCACCCCCGACTACCTGCCCTGGCTGAAGTGGCTGGTCCTCATCGGCGGCCTGACCGCCGCGCTCGGCCTGATCTTCGTGGCCAGGCTCGGCCGGCAGCTGGCGCTCGGTGCCGCGGCCCTGGGCATCGTGGCCGCGCTCGCCGGTCCGACGGCGTACACGCTGAGCACGGTCAACTCCGCGCACACCGGGTCCATTCCGACGGCCGGCCCCGCGGGCGCGAGCATGATGGGCGGCGGTCCCGGGGGCGGCGGGCGCGGCGGCTTCGGCGGCGGCACCGGCGGCCCGGGCGGCCAGACCCAGAACGGCAACGGCACCACCCAGGGCCAGGGTCAGCAGGGCCAGGGCTTCCCGGGCGGCGGCACGGGCGGTACCGGCGGCTTCGGCGGCGGGATGCCCGGCCAGAACGGCAACACCCAGGGCAACGGCACCACCCAGAACCAGCAGGGCGGCATGCCCGGCGGCACCACGGGTGACGGCGGCGGCATGGGTGGTGGCGGCGGTGTCGGCGGCCTGCTCAATGGCGCGTCCGTCTCCGCCGAGGCCAAGAAGCTGCTGAAGGCCGACGCGGACGACTACACCTGGGCGGCGGCCGCGATCGGGGCCCAGAACGCCGCGAGCTACCAGCTGGCCACCGACGAGTCCGTCATGGCGATCGGCGGCTTCAACGGCACCGACCCGTCCCCGACGCTGGCCCAGTTCAAGGAGTACGTGGCGGACGGCAAGATCCACTACTTCATCTCCAGCGGCTCCGGCGGCGGCATGGGCGGCAGCAGCAGTGGTACGTCCTCGCAGATCACCTCCTGGGTCGAGGCCACCTTCAAGAAGGTGACGGTCGGTTCGGCCACCTTCTACGACCTCACCCAGAAGGCGAGCGGCTGACGTAGGACCGGATCAGGGCACAGGGGCGGCGACCGCGTGGGGTGCCGCCCCTGTGCCATGTCCATGGCCGGAAAGTTTGTTGTACAGCGTATGGGAACCGTTCTACGGTGTACGGCATGTCCGCTCCCGCTCCCGTCACCGTCTCCCAGGGCCATCCCCAGCGCTGGCTGATACTCGGCGTCATCTGTCTCGCGCAGCTGACCGTGCTGCTCGACAACACCGTCCTGAACGTCGCGATCCCCTCGCTCACCCGGGAACTGGGCGCGGCCACCTCCGACATCCAGTGGATGATCAACGCGTATTCGCTGGTGCAGTCCGGTCTGCTGCTCACCGCGGGCAGCGCCGCCGACCGCTACGGCCGCAAGAAGCTGCTGATGGCGGGCCTGGCCCTGTTCGGCGTCGGCTCCCTGGTGGCCGGTCTCGCCACCACCAGCGCACAGCTGATCGCGGCCCGCGCCGGCATGGGCGTCGGCGGCGCGCTGCTCATCACCACCACGCTCGCCGTCGTGGTCCAGATCTTCGACGACAGCGAACGCGTGAAGGCGATCGGCCTCTGGTCGACGGTCAACTCGCTCGGCTTCGCCGTAGGACCACTGCTCGGCGGTGTGATGCTCGACCACTTCTGGTGGGGCGCGATCTTCCTCGTCAACATCCCGGTCGCGGCCATCGGCCTGGTGGCCGTCCTGGCCCTGGTGCCCGAGTCCAAGAACCCGCAGGGCGACCGCCCCGACCTGCTCGGCGCACTGCTCTCCACGATCGGCATGACGAGCCTCGTCTACGCGATCATCTCCGGCCCGGACCACGGCTGGACCTCCGCCACCACCCTCACCTCCGCCGCGGTCGGAGCCGTGGTGCTGACCGGGTTCGCCATGTGGGAACTGCGCGCCCCGTACCCCATGCTCGACATGCACTTCTTCCGCAACCAGCGGTTCACCGGGGCCGTCGCGGGCGCGATCCTCGTCGCCTTCGGCATGGCGGGCTCGCTCTTCCTGCTCACGCAGCACCTGCAGTTCGTCCTCGGATACGACCCGCTGGAGGCCGGACTGCGGACGGCGCCGTTCGCCCTCACCATCGTCGCCCTCAACCTCACCGGGGTCAGCGCGAAGCTCCTGCCGAGGGCCGGCACACCGCTCACCATCGCCCTCGGGATGACCTGTCTGGCCGTGGGCCTCGCGGCGATCGCCGTGCTCGGCCGTCACGGGTACGGCGGCATGCTGGCCGGCCTGGTCGTCATGGGCGCCGGGGTCGCCTTCGCGATGCCGGCCATGGCCAACGCCGTCATGAGCGCGATTCCTCCGGAGAAGGCGGGGGTGGGAGCCGGTATCAACGGAACGCTCGCCGAGTTCGGGCAGGGGCTCGGCGTCGCTGTGCTGGGCGCGGTGCTGAACTCCCGCTTCGCGGCGCTGGTCTCGGTGGCGGCGGCGTCCCTGCCGGCGGCGCTGGCGCAGGCGGGGTCGGCACAGGAGCGGGCGCGGATCACCGAGGCGTTCGCCTCCGGCCTGGAGAGCAGTCAGTTGGTGGGGGCGGGCGCCGTGTTGCTGGGCGGAGTGGTCGCCGCGGTGTTGCTGCGGCGGGCTGAGCGGGCAGAGGGAGCCTAGGGATGGGGGCTTCGGGCCGTCGGCGGGTGCGAGTCCGTCGTGGCTGGTCGCGCCCGCGCGGCGGAGCCGCACGTCGATGCGGCTCGCACCCCGGTAAGGCCTAGCATCTTCGCAAGTGGACGGATGTACTCGAAAGGTGCGCCATGCCTAACGCAGGCCAGAAGGCCTCGAGTCGGACCAGTGTGTGGCTGGAGGGCAAGGTGCGCCGGGGCGGGCGTGGCGGCGGGCAGCCGTCGGGACTCGACCGGGACCGGATCACCGAGGTGACGGTCCGTCTCCTGGACGCCGAAGGGCTGGCCAAGTTCTCCATGCGGCGGCTGGCCGCCGAACTGAACGTGACCGCGATGTCCGTCTACTGGTACGTCGACACCAAGGACGACCTCCTCGAACTCGCCCTGGACGCGGCCTTCGGCGAACTGGAGCTGCCGGACCCGGAGGCCGACGAGGACTGGCGGGACCAACTGCGCACGGTCGCCAAGGAGTACCGGAGCCTGCTGGTCCGGCACCCCTGGGTCTCACCGCTGGCCGGGACGTTCCTCAACATCGGCCCCAACTCCCTGGCGCTCTCCCGGATCGTGCACCGGGTCGTCCGCAGGACCGGCCTGCCCGCACACGGCATCACCGGCGCGATCTCCGCCGTCTTCCAGTTCGTCTACGGCTTCGGCACCATCGAGGGCCACTTCATCGCCCGCTCCGCCCAGGCCAGCATGACCCAGGAGGCCTACTTCCGCCACGCCATGACCACCGCCACCCGGGCCCCCGGTGCCGCGGAGATCCTCAAGGAGAACGAGGAGATCATGACGGCGAGGGGAGGCGACACGGTGGAGGAGATGAGGGACAGGGACTTCACGTTCGCCCTTGACCTGTTGATCAAGGGAATCGAGGCGATGGCCGAACGCCCCTAGGCGCGCTCACCGCTCCCTCAGGCGTCCGGCGAGGCCAACCGCTCGGGAAATCCACCGGTAGCCACGGGACCCCACCGCACCGGAGTGACCCGAATGATCGACTTGCCCTGCTTCACCATCGCCGCCCGGTACTCGTCCCAGTCGGGATGCTCCCCGGCGATGTTCCGGTAGTACTCCACCAACGGCTCCACGGACTCCGGCGAGTCGACGACCTCCGCGGTCCCGTCGACCTGGACCCACGGTCCGTTCCAGTCGTCGCTCAGCACGATCACGCTGACCTGGGAGTCCCGCTTCGCGTTCCGCGTCTTGGCCCGCTCGGGGTATGTCGAGACGACGATCCGCCCGGAGTCGTCCACCCCGCAGGTCAACGGCGAGGCCTGCGGTGACCCGTCCCCCCGCCGCGTCAGCAGGATCGCCCGGTGCCGGGGGCGTACGAAGTCCAGCAACTCGTCCAGCGAGACGGCCTTGTTGGTAGCAATGTTCGGTGCCATGACGTCAGCCTAGTTGGAGCGCCACGGCGTTCCAGTGAACCGCGTCCCGGCCGAGTCGGTCCGCCTTCTCGTCCACGATCCGCAGCAGCCTCAGCCCCGCCGCTGCCCCGTGCCCGGCGACCTCCTCCGGCGCGATGTCGAACATCCGCCGGTCCACCGGCGGCTCACCGCGCCGCAGGGTGATCAGCAGGATGCCGCCGGGGCCGAGGAGTTCGGCCAGGCGCCGCATGGCGATGGGCCGTTCCTCCGGCCGCAGGTGCATCCACACCGCGGACAGCAGGACGATGTCGTACGGCCCCTGGACGCCGGGTATCTCCGGGAGCGCGCCCGCCCGCCAGGTCACCCCGCTGCCCGGATGCAGCCGCTCGGCCAGGTCCCGCAGCTCCGGCACCGGCTCCACCGCGTCGACCGTGAACCCGCGCCGGGCCAGCGCCGCCGCGTCCCGCCCCGTCCCCGCGCCGACGTCCAGCGCCCGCGCGGGCGGCTCCGGCAGCAGATCCAGCAGCGCCTCGTGCACCGACTCGAAGGAGACGCTCTCGTACACCCTTCCCAGCCGCTGCGCCGACTCGGCGTAGTAGGCCTGCACCCCCGTGGTTCGCTCCATGCCAGAACGGTACGACCTGCCACTGACAACGCCCTCAGGCCTGCGGCAGCGACTCCCCCTGCACCGCCTGGACATCGAGCTCGACCTTCAGCGTCGTACCGATCGCCGCGATCCCCGCCTGCACGACCTGGTTGTAGTTCATGGCGAAGTCCTCCCGCCGAAGCTGGGTGGTGGCCCGGAAGGCGGCACGGGTCCCGCCCCAGGGATCGGCCCCCGTCCCCAGATACGCCAGGTCCAGGTCGACGGGGCGCACGACACCACGCATCGCCAGCTCACCCCGTACGGTCCACCGGTCCGTGCCGGCCACGGCCAGCCCCGTGGACCGGTACGTGATCTCCGGGTGCCGCTCGACGTCCAGGAAGTCGGCCGACCGCAGGTGCTCGTCCCGCATCGCGTTCCCCGTGTCGATGGACGCCGCCCGGATCACCGCCTCCACCCGCGACTTGGTCACGTCGTCCGGGGCGACCTCGATCGCCGCCGTGAAGTCGGTGAAGCGGCCGTGCACGCTGGAGATCCCCAGGTGCTGGGCCACCGCGCCCACGCTGGAGTGGGCCGGGTCCATGGTCCAGGGCCCCGGCGGCGGAAGTTCGGCCCCGCCGATGCGGGCGAGTGTGACCGTGCCGACCTCGGCCCGGCCGCTCGCGGTGACGATCGCGCTCGACGCGGCGGGCGCGTAGCCGACGGCCGTGACGATGATGGTGTACGGCCCCGGCTCCAGCGGTGTGCCGTCCCGTACCGCCCCTTCGGCATCCGCCTCCGCGCGCAGCACCTGCGTCCCGGTCATGTCGGTCACCGTGACGACCGCGTGCGACACGGCCCATCCGTCCCGGGTCCGGATCCTCGCGCTCAGTCCCATTTCACGTAACTCCTCGAAGAAGACCGGCCCGTGGCGGGCGCGCACCTCCGCTCGGAGCGCGCCCCCTGCCACGGGCCGGAGTCGGTGGACTACTCGCCGGGGTGGGCGAGTTCGATGTCGTGGCCGTCGACCGCGGGGCCGTTCACCGTCAGGGCCGTCGCCTGCGGCGGGTAGCCCGTCGCGATGACCGTGTACTCGCCGCCGTCCAGGTCGGTGAAGGCGTACGCCCCGTCCGTCCCCGTGGTGGCGGTACCGACCACGTTGCCCGCACCGTCCACGAGGGTGACCCGTGCGTCGGCCAGCGGACCGTGCGGCGCCCGTACGACGCCCTGGAGGCGGGCCCCCGTATCGAGGTCGACCTCGATACGGGTGACGCCGGTGCCACCGACCTCGACGGGCAGCGCGCGCGGCCGGAACCCGGCGGCGTTCACCGCGACGGTCACCGCACCCGGCACCAGCTCGCCGAAGGCGAACTCGCCCTGCTCACCGGTGGTCCCGGTGGCCAGCAGATCGCCGCGCACATCGGTGACGATCACCATCGCGTCCTTGACCGGCTCCCCGCTCCGCGCGGCCCGCACGAGCCCGTTCAGCCCGCTGGTGCCGCTGAGGAGGACGTCGTAGGCCACCGGCTCGCTGTTCACGAGCACCGTGGACGCCTGCGGCTGGAAGCCGTCGGCGGAGGCGATCAGGACGTACGACCCCACGCTCGGCGCCTCGACCGCGTAAGAGCCGTCGGCCTGCGTCACCGACCGGCCCAGCTGCCGTCCCGCGAGCGAGATCAACGTGACCGCGGCCTGCGGGACCGGCGCGCTCTCGTTGCCGCGCACGAAGCCGCGGACCGGGATGCCGCCGGAGCCGGCCGAGGACTCCTCGGGGCGGGTCAGGGTGGCGACGGCGGACAACCGCTGCGTGCCGTCGGGAGCGGTCTCGGTGTCGGAGGTGGTGGTGGCCCAGCTGGGCGTGTGCCCTGCAGTCGTCGGAGCCGCAGCTTCCGCGGGGGCCGCGGCCTCCACGGGGGCCTCGGCGGGCGCGTCCTCGCCGGCCGCCTGCGCCAGTGCGCCCTTCGTCTTCAGCGGAACCTCCTTGATGAACAGCGTGATCAGGAACGCGACGGCCGCGAGGCCACCGGCGATCAGGAAGACGTCCGCGATGCCGTGGCCGTAGGCGCTCTCCATGAGGGTGCGCACCGGGGCCGGCAGCTTGGCCAGGTCCGGGATGCTGTCGGTGGACGAGCCGGAACCGGACAGCGCGGCCTGGTACTTGGGGTCGAGGGCGGCGACGCCGTCCGTGACGTAGTGCGTGATCCGGTGGGACATGACCGCGCCGAGCGCGGAGACGCCGACCGCACCACCGAGGGAACGGAAGAAGGTGACCGTCGAGCTGGCCGAGCCGAGGTCGCTCGGGTCGACCTGGTTCTGCGTGCACAGCACCAGGTTCTGCATCATCATGCCGATGCCGAGACCCAGCAGGGCCATGAAGATCGACATCTTCCAGTACGCCGTGTCGTACCGGATGGTGCCCAGCAGGCCCAGTCCGGCCGTCACCAGGACACCACCGCTCACCAGCCACGCCTTCCAGCGTCCGGTGCGGGTGATGAACTGCCCGGAGACGGTGGAGGAGACGAACAGACCACCGATCATCGGGATGGTCATCACACCCGACATCGTCGGGGACTTGTCGCGGGCCAGCTGGAAGTACTGGCTGAAGAAGACCGTGCCGGTGAACATCGCGACACCGACGAACAGCGAGGCCAGCGACGCGAGCGTGATGGTGCGGTTCCTGAACAGGCGCAGCGGGATGATCGGCTCGCGCACCTTGGACTCGACCAGCACGAACACCAGACCGAGGACGATCGAACCACCGACCATCGCGTACGTCTGCCAGGAGATCCAGTCGTACTTGTCACCGGCGAAGGTGACCCAGACCAGCAGCAGCGAGACGGTGGCGGCGACGAAGAACGCCCCGGCCCAGTCGACCTTCACGTCCCGCTTCACGACCGGCAGGTGCAGGGTCTTCTGCAGCACGATCAGCGCGATGACGGCGAAGGGGACGCCGACGTAGAAGCACCAGCGCCAGCCCAGCCACGAGGTGTCGGTGATGACACCGCCGAGCAGCGGGCCGCCGACGGTGGCGACGGCGAAGGTCGCGCCGAGGTAGCCGGAGTAACGGCCGCGCTCACGCGGGGAGATCATCGCCGCCATGACGATCTGCGCGAGGGCGGACAGACCGCCGACGCCGATGCCCTGGACGACGCGGCAGGCGATCAGCATGCCGGCGTTCTGCGAGAGACCGGCGGCCGCGGAGCCCAGGACGTAGATGACCAGGGCGATCTGGACGAGTGCCTTCTTGCTGTACAGGTCGGCGAGCTTGCCCCACAGGGGGGTGGCCGCGGTCATCGACAGCAGGGCGGCGGTGACGACCCAGGTGTAGGCGGACTGGCCGCCGCCCAGGTCGCTGATGATGTGCGGGAGCGCGTTGGTGACGATCGTGGACGACAGGATCGCCACGAACATGCCGAGCAGCAGCCCGGAGATGGCCTCCATGATCTGCCGGTGCGTCATGGGGGCGTACTCGGTGGAGCCTCCCCCGTGCTTGGCGTGAGCCCGCACACCGGTTGGTGTGGTCGTAGCCATGGGCTTCCTTCTCTTACTGGGTGGTCGCGGGTGTACGGGTTGTCTGTTCGAGTACGGGGGGTACGGGCGGCCGCGGTTCGGGGCCGTGGGCGCGCGTGTCGTCGAAACTCGCCCGGAGGCGGGCCATCAGCGCGGTCAGCTGGGTCACCTCGTCGTCGCTCCAGTCGCTCAGCCGTTCGGCGAGCAGCTGGCAGGTCCGGCGGGACAGCTGGTCCAGGAGCGCCTGGCCGGCCGGCGTCAGCCGCAGGATGCGTGAGCGCTTGTCCGCCGGGTCGGGGGAGCGTTCGATCCAGCCGCGCGCGGCGACGTGCGCCACGTGCCGGCTGGTCACGGACATGTCCACGGCGAGCAGCTCGGAGAGCCTGCTCATGCGCATGTCTCCGTAGCGCCCGAGCAGGGTCAGCACGGCGGCGGAACCGGAGGGGCACTCGGACGGCATCATCCGTCCGATCTCCCTCTTCACGGCGCCGAAGGCGCTGAACTGACGGATCAGCTCCTCGTAGCGCGTCTGCTCGGCCATCACACCTCCCGTATTCGTTGCTTAGGGCAACCATAGATGTGCTTGGTTGCTACAGGCAAATTAAACGGGGTGAGTGCGGCATAAAAACTTGGCAAAGGCAAGTATTGCGAACGTAAACCTGCGGGTGGCGGCCTGTGCTACCCCCTTGAGCCCCGCACTTGGGCCCGGCTCCCGGATTCGCTAGGGTCTCTGGGCATGGCTGAGAACCAGGTCCCCCAGGGCAACCACGACCCCGCCGGCAGCACTCAGATGTTCCGCGCGTTCGTCGACGAGGGCCCGCAGGGCCGCCGGCAGCAGACCGCTCCCGCCGCTTCGGGCGGCGGCCCGCGCATCGGCCTCATCATCGGCGTGGTGGTCGCAGTGGCGATCGTCGCGGCGGTGGCCTGGCTGGCGCTCAAGTAGCGGTTCCCTGCGGTTCCCTGCGGGGCTTGTGCGGGTTCGGTGGGGGCGGGCGTTGTGCGCAGTTCCCCGCGCCCCTGGATGCCTGCGGCGGCCTGTTTCGGCTTCGGTGGGGGCTGGTGTAGCGCGTGCGGGTGTGTTGTGGGTCGGGGCCGGGGTGGGGGTGTCCGTCCTCGGTCCGGCGGTTGCTGTTGCTTCGGCTGTACTGGATAATGGACGCCGGCCGCTGCGGGCGGACACCCCCCACCCCGGCCCCTTCGCGCCGTACGCGGCGAACGGTCCGTCGTGGCGCGCGAGGTGACGATCGGGCCGTCGTGGCGCCGGTGACTGCAGCTCCCCAGGGACGCGGGGAACTGCGCGACCAGCCCCCACCGGCCCGCACCCGCCCGGCTACCCGACCCGGCACATCCGTAGGGCGACCGGCCCAAGCTCCTGTGGTGGGCGGGGTGGGGATCGGTCCGTCGTGGCGCCCGTGACTGCAACTCCCCAGGGGCGCGAGGAACTGCGCGACCAGCCCCCACCGGCCCGCAGCCGCCCGACTACCCGACCCGGCACCCCCGTAGGGCGCTCCGCCAAGCCCAGCGCAGCTGCCCGCGGGGAACTGCGCGACCGGCCCCCACCGGCCTGCAGACGCGCAAGGACCCGGTGTGGCACCCCCATAGGCGCCCCACGACCTGACCGGGTGCACCCTCGGGTGCACCCGGTCAGGTCACAGGTCAGTCCGAGATGAGGCCCTCGCGCAGCTGCGCCAGTGTGCGGGTCAGCAGACGGGAGACGTGCATCTGGGAGATGCCGACCTCCTCGCCGATCTGTGACTGCGTCATGTTGGCGAAGAAGCGCAGCATGATGATCTGCCGCTCACGGGGTGGGAGTTTGGCCAGCAGCGGCTTCAGGGACTCCCGGTACTCGACGCCCTCCAGCGCCGTGTCCTCGTAGCCGAGGCGATCCGCGAGGGAGCCTTCGCCGCCGTCGTCCTCCGGGGCCGGGGAGTCCAGCGAGGAGGCGGTGTAGGCGTTGCCGACCGCGAGGCCGTCGACGACGTCCTCCTCGGACACGCCCAGGACGGAGGCGAGTTCGGCCACCGTCGGAGAGCGGTCCAGCTTCTGGGAGAGCTCGTCGCTGGCCTTGGTGAGGGCCAGCCGCAGCTCCTGGAGGCGGCGCGGGACGCGCACCGACCACGAGGTGTCGCGGAAGAACCGCTTGATCTCGCCGACGACGGTCGGCATCGCGAAGGTCGGGAACTCCACGCCGCGTTCGCAGTCGAAGCGGTCGATCGCCTTGATCAGGCCGATGGTGCCGACCTGGACGATGTCCTCCATCGGCTCGTTGCGCGAGCGGAAGCGGGCCGCCGCGTAGCGCACCAGCGGGAGGTTGAGCTCGATGAGGGTGTCCCGGACGTAGGCGCGCTCCGGGCTGTTCTCGTCGAGTGCGGCGAGCCGCAGGAAGAGGGAGCGGGACAGGGTGCGGGTGTCGATGGCTCCGGACACCGTCGGGGGAGCCGGGAGGGCCGGGGCCGGTGCGGCCTCGACGGCCGTGATGTCGTCGAGCACTGGCTCGGCCTCGCTCTTGGTGAGCGTAAGCACCTTCGAGCTGCCCTGATCTGCGGACATGCCACCCCCTTTGGGTCGCGGGACGGTCGTGGCGAACGCCCCGGGTGGAACGTCAGCCTTCACCTGAATACCGGAGCCGAAGCCTCGGCAAACGCGCTTCCCGCAGAATGTCACATGTCGGCAACACGCTGTAGTGACATGTCGACATGTGAGACCCGAATACGCCCTGGATAAAGGGGGTCTGACGGTCTTTCGGCACAGAAGTGTCGGGAACGGCGCTGGTGAGCGATTCGCTCGTGCCGGTTACGCCTCGATACTGCTTGCGAACTGCGGTGTTCCGGAACGTGCGACCGTGCGCCCCTTATGCATCGGCTAAGCGTCGATCCGATTGGCGGATCGCAGCCGCTGGAAGCTACGCGCGAGTAGCCTCGAAACGTGCATCTGCGAGACGCCGAGTTCCGCGCTGATTTGCGACTGGGTGAGATTGTTGTAGTAGCGCAGCAGCAGGATTCGCTGTTCGCGTTCCGGGAGTTGGACCAGTAGATGGCGGACCAGGTCGCGGTGCTCCACGCCGTCCAGTGCCGGGTCCTCGTAGCCGAGCCGGTCGAGCAGGCCCGGCAGTCCGTCGCCCTCCTGGGCCGCCTCGAGCGAGGTGGCGTGGTACGACCGTCCGGCTTCGATGCAGGACAGCACCTCGTCCTCGGTGATGCGCAGCCGCTCGGCGATCTCGGCGGTCGTCGGGGTCCGTCCGAAGGCGGTGGTCAGATCCTCCGTCGCGCCGTTGACCTGCACCCACAGCTCGTGCAGCCGGCGCGGGACGTGGACCGTGCGGACGTTGTCGCGGAAGTACCGCTTGATCTCGCCGACGACGGTCGGCATCGCGAAGGTCGGGAACTGCACGCCCCGGTCGGGGTCGAAGCGGTCGATGGCGTTGATGAGCCCGATGGTGCCGACCTGGATCACGTCCTCCATCGGCTCGTTGCGGGAGCGGAAGCGGGCGGCCGCGTAGCGCACGAGCGGGAGGTTGGCCTCGATGAGCGCCGTCCGCACCCGGCTGTGTTCCGGCGTGCCCGGCCGAAGCCCTTTCAACTGGCCGAAGAGCACCTGGGTGAGCGCCCGGGTGTCGGCGCCGCGGCTGCGTGGAGCGGCCTCCTGGGTGGCCTCCTGGGGAGGCGCGGTACTGGCCGACACGGTCAACGCCACCTCTTCGTTGATCAACCCATCCGTCAAAAGCGGTCATAGCATCACAAGACATGTGCACTGTGTGCAAGCACCGCATAACGTTGGGTTACGCCGTGTTGAAAGGGGCAAGTTGGGGTGGTGACGCAGAAAAGCCTCCCACCGTTCCCGGCGGGAGGCTTCGGAGCGCTCGGGCTCAGTACGCGTAGTCCGCGATCACCCAGGTGGCGAACTCCTTCCACAGCGCAACGCCCGCCTGGTGCTCCGGGTGCTCGACGTACGTCCGCAGCGCGGTCGCGTCCTCGAAGCCGGAGTTGATGGCGAAGTCGTAGGCGATGGGCCGGTCGCTGAGGTTCCAGCCCAGCTCCCAGAAGCGGATCTCGGGGATCTTGCTCTCCAGAGCGCGGAAGGCCTCGACGCCCGCCACCACGCGCGGGTCGTCGCGCTCGACGCCCTCGTCGAGCTTGAAGAGGACGAGGTGGCGGATCATGGGCGCTCCCTTGGTTCTGTCAGTGCGCCCCGTCGGCCAGCCAGGTGAAGAAGTCGCCGACGGCCCGGGCGGCGTCCGATATGCCCTCGAACCCTATCTGGACGTAGTCGGCTGCCTTGGCCGGGTCCGTGATGATCACATACAGCACGAAGACCACGAGCACATAGACGGCGATCTTCTTTCCGTTCACCGCCACCGCGGCCTCCCCCGCTTCTGGTGTGTCTGTTCCTTCTGGGGCGCGAGTGTAACCGGGGTGATCAGTACGCACGAAGGGCCCCGTCTCTCGACGGGACCCTTCTCAAGCGGTAGCGGAGGGATTTGAACCCTCGGTGACTTGCGCCACACTCGCTTTCGAGGCGAGCTCCTTCGGCCGCTCGGACACGCTACCGAGGGAGACCTTACAGCAAGGTGGGGCGTGGTTTGAAATCGGAATTCAGCGCTCGCGGAAGAACTCCGTGAGGAGTCCGGCGCACTCCTCCGCGAGGACACCTTCGATGACTTCGGGCCGGTGGTTGAGGCGCCGGTCGCGGACGACATCCCACAGGGAACCGGCCGCGCCCGCCTTCTCGTCCCGGGCGCCGTAGACCACCCGGTCCACCCGGGACTGGACGATCGCGCCCGCACACATCGTGCAGGGCTCCAGCGTGACGACGAGCGTGCAGCCGGTCAGCCGCCACTCGCCGAGCTCCGCCGCCGCCCTCCTGATCGCGAGGATCTCCGCGTGCGCGGTCGGATCGCCGCCGGCCTCGCGTTCGTTGTGGCCGGCCGCGAGCACGGTCGTACCGTCCGGGGACAGTACGACGGCGCCCACCGGCACGTCCGGGCCCGCCTTGCCGGCCTCCTCCAGGGCGAGCCGCATCGCGGCCCGCCAGCGGTCACGTACCGGGTCTGCCGCTGTGGTTCCGGTCAGCGGACGGTCTCCAGGACCTCCGAGGCGCCCAGGGATTCGGCGATCTCGGTGACAGCGTCCTCCGACAGGGACTTCAGCTGCTTCTCGCTGACCCCCAGGTCGTCGAGGACCTGGGCGTCGCCGACCGGGCCGTGCGGCACGATCTCTCCGGAGACGCCCGCCTCGGCGGCGGGGGTGTCGTCGTCCTCGTCCTCGTCCTCACCGTCCTCGGTGCCGTCGAGGTCGAGGGCGTCGAGGTCCGGGTCGTCGTCGCCGGGCTCCCTTCCGAGCAGTTCGTCGGTGAGCAGGATCTCGCCGTACGAGCTGCGGGCAGCGGCGGCGGCGTCCGAGACATAGATGCGAGGATCCTCCTCGCCGTCGATGCGGACGACGCCGAACCAAGCGTCTTCCTGCTCGATCAGTACGAGCACCGTGTCGTCCTCGGCCGCGGCTTCCCGGGCGAGGTCGGCCAGATCCGACAGGGTCTCCACATCGTCGAGCTCTGTGTCGCTCGCTTCCCACCCGTCTTCGGTGCGCGCGAGCAGTGCGGCGAAGTACACCGTGACTCTCCCACTGGTCATAGGCGTGCCGGTTGGGGGTCCCCCCGGCGGAGGTTGTAGGCGGGGAGAGCTCGGCTCCGAGCCCCGCCCACTCGGAATCGTGGCAGAAACAAGGCGTTCAGGGGACGTCTTCGGCACCCTGTGTCCGGTGGTTTTGATCGCACGTGCGTCGGCACGTCGGTGAAGGACCACCAGCGCACTCGTCGCCGCCACGAGCGGGATCGTACGCGGCTTTCCCAAGGACCCACGCACGGCCACCTGTTCAGCGCGCCGTCGGTGCGCCGCCGGTGCGCCTCCGGGCTCGGCGCGTGTGATCCTCCTTACCAGCGGAACGTCCGCATACGCATCGCGTGTCGCAGCCGGGCCACCTTCGCCCGGCGTGGCTGTACCCGGTCGCGCAGTTCTCTGGCCTCCGCGAGATCGCGCAGGAACTGCGCTCGACGGCGCCGGCGCTCGGCATCGGTCTCCTGTGACGACGGTTCGTGCTCAGGCAGGTCAGGCATCGGTTCACCACCCCAGTCCGTCCCTCCCACTTTCCCCCGGTCGGGCGGTTTGACGCCAGCGCGAGGGGGCGGTGGACCCGGCTACTGTTGTGGCCATGCGTCTCCACGTCGTCGACCACCCTCTGGTCGCCCACAAACTCACCGCGTTGCGCGACCAGCGCACCGACTCCGCGACCTTCCGCCGTCTCGCCGACGAGCTGGTCACCCTGCTCGCCTACGAGGCCACACGCGACGTGCGCACCGAGGCGGTCGACATCCGCACGCCGGTCGCCCCCACGACCGGTGTGAAACTGTCGTATCCGCGCCCGCTGGTGGTGCCGATCCTCCGTGCCGGGCTCGGCATGCTGGACGGCATGGTCCGTCTGCTGCCGACCGCCGAGGTGGGTTTCCTCGGCATGATCCGCAACGAGGAGACGCTGCAGGCCACCACGTACGCCGCGCGCATGCCGGAGGACCTGTCCGGGCGGCAGGTCTACGTCCTCGACCCGATGCTCGCGACCGGTGGCACGCTTGTCGCCGCGATCCGTGAGCTGATCAAGCGCGGCGCGGACGATGTGACGGCGGTGGTCCTGCTGGCCGCCCCGGAGGGCGTGGAGATCATGGAGCGCGAGCTGGCGGGCACTCCGGTCACGGTGGTCACCGCCGCGGTCGACGACCACCTCAACGAGCACGGCTACATCGTCCCGGGGCTGGGCGACGCGGGAGATCGCCTGTACGGCGCGGCCGAGTAGGGCGTGCGTGCGGCGCCCGGCCTGTGCGGGTTCGGTGGGGGCGGGCGTTGTGCGCAGTTCCCGCGCCCCTGATGCCTGCGGCGGCCCGTTTCGGCTCCGGTGGGGGCGGGTGTAGCGCGTTGCTGTTGCCTCGGCTGTGCTCGGCAACGGACGCCGGCCGCTGCGGGCGGACACCCCCCACCCCGTCCCCTGCGCGCCGTACGCGGCTAGCGGCCCGTCCGCGGCGCGCGGTACGGCGAACGGCCCGTCGTGGCGCGGGGTGCGAACGGTCCGTCGTGGTGCGGGTGACCGCAACTCCCCAGGGGCGCGGGGAACTGCGCGACCAGCCCCCACCGGCCCGCAGCCGCACAAGGACCCGGCGTGGCACCCCCATGGGCGCCCCGCCCAAGCCCGGCGCAGCTGCCCGCGCCGCGCCCTACGACACCTCAGCAGCTCTTCTTCGACGCCGTAGCCGTCGGCTCGGGTGCGCTCAGTGCGGCCAGTGCCTTGTCCGCGGAGGCCTTGCTGGTCAGGCTCTTGAAGCCCGTCCCGATGATCAGGTCGACCTCGGTGCCCTTGCGCGTGTCCGTCCGGGTCTCCGCGGCGGCCAGCTGCGTCGCGAGGACCGGCAGTGAGGTCTTGAGGGCGGATGACGGACCGAGCAGCACCCCTGTGCCCTTGACCTTCTTGTCGTAGGTCGCCGTCGCGTTGCCCACGTCGCCGATCTTGAAGCCCCGCTTCTTGAGCTCGTCCGCCGTCTTCTTGGCGAGCCCGCCGCGAGCCGTGGCGTTCAGGACGTTGACGGTGATCTGGCCCGGCTTGGCGAGAGGGGCAGTGGAGGCGGAGGGGGACGCGTCGGCCTTCGTCGTGCAGTCACCCTTGGAGCCGACCGCGGAGGCCTCGTCCCCGCCGCCCGTGAACACGTCGATGAGCTGGAGCGTGCCCCAGCCGACCAGGCTCAGCGCGGCGACGGAGGCCACCACGCCGAGCACGAGCCTGCCGCGCCGCCGGGGCCGACGCATCCGGGGGTATTTGTCGCCCGTGATCCGGTACTTACCGCCCATGCCGGGGGGCGTCAGCATGCTCATGGGCGCAGCGTAGTGCGCCCGGGCGGCAATGCCTACTAGATGATCATTGACCACGGCGCAGGTGAACCCGAAAGGGCGAAACCTTTACAGCGCGGTCACTCAGTCCAGTTCGAGCACGCGCGCGTGCAGCACCTGTCGCTGCTGGAGCGCCGCCCGCACCGCGCGGTGCAGCCCGTCCTCCAGATAGAGGTCGCCCTGCCATTTCACGACGTGCGCGAACAGGTCGCCGTAGAACGTGGAGTCCTCGGCGAGCAGGGTCTCCAAGTCGAGCTGGCCCTTGGTCGTCACCAGCTGATCGAGGCGGACCGGGCGCGGTGCGACGTCCGCCCACTGCCGGGTGCTTTCCCGGCCGTGGTCGGGGTACGGCCGGCCGTTTCCGATGCGCTTGAAGATCACACGGAAAGCCTACCGGTCAAGACCTTCCGGGCGCAGCCATGGCGACCGAGTGTGACGCTGGAAAAAAGCTGCGAAAAGGTGCGTAACGGGAGCAGGGGTTTGGCATGAGCGAGCGAAAGACCCCGCCGGAGGGCGTCACGGGGGCCGCCGCGGGAACCACCGACCGGTCCATGCCGGAGGCACAGTCCGGCTCCGCAGCCCTGCCCCGGGAGGCCCTGAAGATCGCCTCCGGCTACGCCTTCACCGGCCCCGCCCTTGATCTGGGCGCGCTGCTGTGGGACGGCGTCTGTCTGCCGGACGCGCAGGTCAGGATCCCGCTGCCGATGCTCAACCGGCACGGGCTCGTCGCCGGTGCCACCGGCACCGGCAAGACCAAGACGCTCCAGCTCATCGCCGAGCAGCTGTCGGCGCAGGGGGTTCCGGTCTTCCTCGCCGACATCAAGGGCGATGTGTCGGGGATCTCCGCGCCGGGTGTGCGCAACGAGAAGGTGCAGGCCAGGGCTGCGGAAGTGCATCAGACGTGGGCCGCCACCGGGTGTCCCGCCGAGTTCTACGCCCTCGGCGGCATCGGTCACGGCATCCCCGTCCGCGCCACCGTCACCAGCTTCGGGCCGGTGCTGCTGTCCAAGGTGCTCCAGCTCAGCCAGACCCAGGAGCAGTCCCTCGGCCTGATCTTCCACTACGCCGACCAGAAGGGGCTCGAGCTCGTCGACCTCAAGGATCTCAGGGCCGTCGTCGCCTTCCTGACCTCCGACGAGGGCAAGGGGGAACTGAGGAACATCGGTGGCCTCAGCACGGCCACGGCCGGGGTGATCCTCAGGTCCCTCACGGCCTTCGAGGCGCAGGGCATGGCCGACTTCTTCGGGGAGCCGGAGTTCGACACCGGTGAGCTGCTGCGGACACAGGACGACGGGCGCGGGCTGGTGTCCGTGCTGGAGCTGGCCGCCGTACAGGACCGGCCGCAGCTCTTCTCGACCTTCCTGATGTGGCTGCTCGCCGATCTGTTCCACGATCTGCCGGAGGTCGGTGACGCCGACAAGCCGAAGCTCGTCTTCTTCTTCGACGAGGCGCATCTGCTCTTCAACGGGGCCTCGAAGGCCTTCCTCGACTCCCTCACCCAGACCGTCCGGCTGATTCGCTCGAAAGGGGTCGGCGTCTTCTTCGTCACGCAGACCACGAAGGACGTACCTGCCGACGTCCTCGCCCAGCTCGGCAACCGGGTCCAGCACGCGCTGCGGGCCTTCACCCCCGATGACCAGAAGGCGTTGAAGGCGACCGTGAGGACCTTCCCCGACTCCGCGTACGACCTGGAGGAACTGCTCACCGGTCTCGGGACGGGGGAGGCCGTGGTGACGGTGCTGAGCGAGAAGGGGGCTCCCACGCCCGTCGCCGCGACCCGCCTGCGCGCTCCCGAGTCCCTGATGGGCCCTGTCGACGCCGGTGCGCTGGACTCGGCGGTCAAGGCCTCGCCGCTGTACGGGCGTTACGCACAGGCTGTGGACAGGGAGTCGGCGTACGAGAAGCTCAGCTCGCGTGGCGCCAAGGGCCCGGACGAGATGAAGGCCCCGCCCACGTCTCGCCGGAAAGACCCCTCCGTCGTCGAACAGGTCGTCGACAGCGGCATGTTCAAGTCGCTCGCGCGGTCGCTGGGCACGCAGATCGGGCGGGAGATCACCCGCTCGCTCTTCGGTACGGCCCGGAGGAGGCGGTAGTCCCGCCTCCTCCGGAGGATCAGCCGCGCTTCTCCTCCCCCGACGGCGGCTTCTTCTTCGTGCTCTGCGGTTTCGGCGCACTGCGCGCGGCCTCCGCGCGCAGCAGGGCGCGCAGGATCGCGTACGGGTCGTTGGGCATGACGGTGTTCCTTGCGTGAGTGCTGAGCAGACCTGCGGGAAGCGGGCTCTGTCAGCAGCGCAGGACCACGGAACGCAGGGCGCGCAGCACGTACGGCGGCCGCGGCAGCGCCGGGACGGGGCGGTCCGCCGGCACTCCGGGAGCCGTCTGCGGTCGCGGAGCGGGGCGCAGAGGTACGGCCGTACGGTGGACGGCCCGGGCCGGTGGCCGCAGGGGGGTGTCGAGGACGTCGTACTCGACGAGCTCCCCGGCCGGAACGGACGGCATCGCGTGCGCCTGGAAATGCGCCCCGGGAACCACCAGCGCGAGCAGCAGCACGAGCGTCCGCAGCCAGTCATGGCTGCGCGGGGCACGTCGTACGGAACTCACACAGGTCGTCTCCCCGCCCGGCGCACGGGATTCATCACTTCGGCGGCGGGATTCACCCGGTCGCAGCAGTGGGTCCGTTGGTGGTGCGGGGGGTGACCCTCACCGGTACCGGCCGGGGGGTGTGGCCGTCGGGAGGGCAGTGGTGTGGCGAGGGCGTGGCGGAGGCTCGCGGGTGGCGCCCCGGTTGCCGTCCGCGGGTGTGGCTCGTCGTCGGTGCGGCAGCCCGCATGCCGGGACGGGGCGGCGGCTCCGAGGCACCCATCGGTTCCCCGCCGGGGGTGTGACTCGTGATGTCGGCTGTGGGGTTCGTCCGGTCGAGGTGGCGTGCCCGTCGACCGTGTGCGGCGGGGTTGTGGCCGTCGGCAGGGCGAGGGCGTGGCGGAGGCTCGCGGGTGGCGCCCCGGTTGCCGTCCGCGGGTGTGGCTTGTCGTCGGTCGCGGTAGCACGCAGCCAGTGGTGGTGCGGAGGTGACTGAGGGGCGCCCATCGGTTCTCGTCCGGCGCGCGGTTCGGGATGTCGGCTGTGGGAGTTCGTCCGGTCGAGGTGGAGCGTCAGTCGGCCGTGCGGCGGGGCTGTGGCGGTGAGGGGCGGGGGGTGGCGCTCGCCGGTGACCGACCCTCGCCTGACGGCAAACACGTGGGATTCACCTGGTCACAGGCGGCCGGGGCATGACCGTGGGGGGCACATGCCGGCACCAGGGGCGGACCCAGGTCATGCGGTGCCGTGGTCTGCCGTCGCCGTCACAGCGCGCGCGGTACCTCCCCGGCCCGGCTGCGGATGCCGAGCGCGGTGATGATTTCCACGGCTCCGACGACGACCAGCCAGATGCCGCCGACCAGGGTGAGTACGGCGACCGATTCGAAGGGGGAGTCGATCAGCACGATCCCGGCGACGAAGGTGAGCGCGCCGAGGAAGATCTGCCGGCCGCGGGCCGGCATCGACCGGTCGGACGCGGCGGCCAGGGTCTGGGTGATGCCGCGGATCAGCCAGCCGATGCCGATCCACAGGGCGAGCAGCAGGATCGACCGCATCGGGCCGCGCAGACAGAACAGGCCCAGCAGGATGGAGAGGGCGCCGCTGATGAAGGCCAGGACGCGCAGGGCCGTCGTCCGGTGGGTGCCGAAGGCCGCGACCAGCTGGAAGACACCGCTGATCAGGAGGTAGACGCCGAAGAGGACACCGGCCGCGAGCAGGGTGGCGTCGGGCCAGACCAGGACCAGGACGCCCAGGATCAGGGAGGCGACGCCGGTGAGCAGGACGACCTGCCAGGCGGCCTTTGCGAGGGCGTGCAGGGGACCCTCGAAGGGCGTTTCGGGCGCGTGCGGCGAGACGCCCGGCGGGCGGCCCGCGTGGACCTTGCGGTCGTCGAAGCGGTCGTCGAACTCGGTCATGGTCCATGCTGGGACCGCCGGACACCGCACGGCCACCGGGGCGGGCCACCCGGCTGACTAGGACTTCTTGGCCGCCTTCGCCGCCGCCTTCATCTCCTGCTTGTGCGCGCGGACCTTGGTCAGCGACTCGGGGCCGGTGATGTCGGCGACGGACCGGAAGGACTTCGGCTCGCCGTACGCGCCCGCGGCCTCGCGCCAGCCCTTCGGCTGAACACCGAGCTGCTTGCCCAGCAACGCCAGGAAGATCTGCGCCTTCTGCTTCCCGAACCCCGGCAGCTCCTCCAGCCGGCGCAGCAGTTCGCGGCCGTCGGCCACGCCCTTCCACACCAGCTCGGCCTGACCGTCGTAGTGCTCGACCAGGTACTGGCACAACTGCTGGATCCGCTTGGCCATCGAGCCGGGGTAGCGGTGCACGGCCGGCTTCTCGGAGAGCAGCGCGGCGAAGGCCTCCGGGTCCTGTGCGGCGATCTCGTGCGCGTCGAGGTCGTTCGCGCCGAGGCGGTCCGCGATGGTGCGGGGGCCCTTGAACGCCCACTCCATCGGGACCTGCTGGTCCAGCAGCATCCCGACCAGCGCGGCGAGCGGGGAGCGGCCGAGGAGCTCGTCGGCCTCGGGGTCCTGGGCGAGGTGAAGGGTGACGTCCATGTCCCCGATCATGCCTGCGCCGACGGCTCGCCTCTACCGGGAGCCGGCGGACTGCTCCCTCCAGTAGCCGAGCGCGTTCACCCGCTCCTTGGCCAGGCCGAGGTCCTTGCGGACGTACGACGACAGCGCCCTGGTCGTCGCCGTGTCGCAGGCGATCCACACATACGCGTCCGGGTGGCTCTTCAGCAGACCGGGCAGGTCCGCCTTCACCTGGGCGACCAGATGCGTGCCGGAGTCGAGGCGGAGGACCCGGCGGACCTCGTGGCGGGACGGGTCGGTGCGGAAGGGGAGGCCCTCGTCGCCGCCCTCGAACCAGACGGTCGCGGGGGAGGAGTCCAGGGCGCCGAGGAGGGAGTTGAGGGCGGGCAGGGAGGCCGGGTCGCCGATGGCGAAGACATGGGTGGGCTCGGGGTCCGGGCGCTCGAAGCCGGTTCCGTGGACCGTGGCCTCGACGGTGTCGCCGGGCTTCGCCGTCCGGGCCCAGTCACTGGCCACGCCGTCGTGCAGCGCGAACTCCAGGGTGAAGGTGCCTGCCGCGGGGTCCGGGTCGACCAAGGTGTACGCGCGCTGGTGCGGTTTGCCCGCGGCGGAGAACCACAGGCGCACCCACATCGTCGGGTGGACGCCGGTGACCGCCAGCATCCCGCCGTCGGTGAGGTGCACCCGCCGGTACGCGCCGGTGACGTCCTCGGCGCCCGTCACGGTGAACACGAAGTCCTTCGCGCGCAGCAGTCGCAGGACCGCTCCCTCCCAGCCGTGCCCCTGCCCCATGACCTTTCACCCCTCGCGTACGATTCCCACACCGAGCAAACTTAGGTAAGGCTAACTTAAATGGGAGCGGGTGCGAGGGTGAGTATCGAGATCTACCGCGACGCCTGGGGGATTCCCCATCTCCGCGCGGGCAGCGCGCGTGAACTCGCCCGCGCCCAGGGCCGGGTCACCGCCCGCGACCGTGCCTGGCAACTGGAGGTCGAACGGCATCGCGCGCAGGGCACCTCGGCCGCCTTCCTCGGTGCCGGGGCCCTTTCCTGGGACACCCTCGCGCGACGGGCCCGCCTGGCCGACACGGCGAGACGCTGCTTCCGAGCGCTGGAGAGACGGGACCCGGAGACGGCCGACTGGGTGCGGGCGTACGTCGACGGCGTGAACGAGGAGCTGCCGGGCACGCGGGCCCCGGAGTTCGCCCGCGTCGGCCTCGCCCCCGGGCGCTGGGAGCCCTGGACCCCGCTCGGCGTCTGGCTTGCCACTCACGTCCTGTTCGCCGGCTTCCCGGCCAAGCTCTGGCGGGACGAGGCGCTACGACACCTGGGCCCGGACGCGGTCGGCCTGTTCGCCGCCGACGGCCCGGGCACCTCCGGCAGCAACGGCTGGCTGGTCGCCGGCACCCGCACCACCACCGGCCACGCCGTCCTCGCCGGCGACCCGCACCGCTACATCGAGGAACCCGGCGTCTACCAGCAGATCCGGCTCTCCTGCCCCGAGTTCGACGTCATCGGCCTCGCCGTCCCCGGCGTTCCCGGCATCGCCCACTTCGGCCACACCGGCACGGTCGCCTGGTCCATCACCAACGCCATGGCCGACTACCAGGACCTGTACCGGGAGCGACTGCGCCGCACGGGAGCCGGAGTGGAGGCCCTCGGCCCGGACGGCGCCTGGCACCGCGCCACCCGGCACACCGAGACGGTCGAGGTGGCGGGCGAGGTCCCGGTCGAGATCGAGGTGATCGAGACCGGGCGGGGGCCGGTCATTGCAGGCGGCCCGGAAGGGCTGGACGAGGGAGTGCCCGAGGAGCGGCCGGTCTTCCCGGGGGTGCCCGTGGCCCTCTCCCTCCGCTACCCGCCCCGCGTCACCGAGGACCTCGGCTTCAGTGCCCTGCTCCCTCTGCTCCGGGCCCGCCGAACCGCCGACGTGGACCGGGCGTTCGACCTGTGGGTCGAACCCGTGAACGTCGTCCAGGCCGCCGACACCGAGGGCGGCCTGCTGCACCGGGTCGCCGGAAGGGTCCCTGTGCGCGCGGAGGCCAACCGGCTGCGCCCCGTCCCCGCCTGGGAGCCGGGCCACGACTGGCAGGGCTGGCACGACTCTCCCCGCGCCGGTCTCACCGACGGCATCGCCGTGATGGCCAACCAGCGCGGCCCCGCCGCCCCGCTCGGCGTCGAGTTCGCCCCGCCCCACCGGGCCGACCGCATCACCGCCCTGCTGCGGGAGAAGGAGCAGTGGTCGGCCGCCGACATGCCCCTCATCCACACGGACACCCATCTCGCCTCGGCGCAGCCCCTGCTGGCTCACCTCGAGGCCCTGGACGGACTGAGCCCCGAGGCCGTGACCACGAGGGAAACGATCCTCCGCTGGGATCGCCGCATGGTCGCGAGCAGCCGTGAGGCCGCCCTCTACGCCGCCGTACGCAGCGCGGTCGTACGACGGCTCGCCGCCCACCCCGCGTTCGCGGCCCTGACCGCCCCGCCCGCCTACCCGGACGTCCTGCTCCCCTGGCTCGGCCTCGTCCCCCGTGTCGCCTTCGCGCTCGAACACCTCCTGCGCGCCGAGGAGTTGTACGGCATCGACCGCGCCGGGATCGTACGGGCCGCCGTGGAGGAAGTGGCCGCCGAGCCGCCGCGGGGCACCTGGGGCGACACCCATCGCCTCGCCCCCTGGCGGGCGCTCCCCGACGACGAGTGGCCGGCCGCGGCTCTCTCGGGCGACCACGACTGCGTCCTGTGCACCTCCGCGGTCCCCGGACTCACTGACCTCGCCGCCCGTGGCCCGGCCGCCCGTTACGTCTGGGACCTGGCCCGCCGCGAGGACAGTCTCTGGGTGGTCCCGCTGGGCGCCTCCGGCGTGTCCGGCTCACCCCATCACCGCGACCAACTCCCCTTGTGGCTCAGGGGGGATCTCGTCCCGGTCGGCACCGACTGGCAGCACCTGACGAAGGAGGACTGAGGAGACCATGTCCGAGACCCCCACCCGTGAAGCGGTCCACACCCGGACAGTGGACGGCTTCGGCACCGTCCGCGTCCTGCGGCTCGACCCGCACGCCGACGCCGCGACCGTTCACGCCTGGGTGCGCGAGGAACGGGCCGCGTTCTGGGGCATGAACGGCCTCACGCAAGAGCAAGTGGCCGGGATCTACGCCCACTTGGACACCCTCGACACCCACCACGCCTATCTGTTGGAAAAGGACGGCGAACCGGCCGGACTCCTGCAGACCTACGAGCCGGAGGCGGACCGCGTCAGCGAGTGCTACCCCGTGGAACCCGGTGACATCGGCATCCACCTGCTGCTGCCGCCCCCCGGCCCGCACGGCACGCACCCCGGCTGGTCGTCGGCGCTGCTGTCCGCCGTGGCCTCGTACGTGCTGCTGGTCCTGGACAAACGGCGGGTCGTGGTCGATCCCGACGTGCGCAACGAGAAGGCCATCGCCCGTTTCCTGAAGCAGGGTTTCGTGGCCGGTGCCGCGGTCGTGCTGCCGGAGATCGACCTCCCGGACGTGTACCTGCCCGAGAAGCATGCCCAACTGGCCTTCCTGACAAGGGAGGTAGCCTTCCCGGGTGACGCCTGACGACCTCGTCGCCCACTACGGCCTGATACCGATTCCCCGCGAGGGCGGGCTGTTCCGCCAGACCTGGGCGGGCGAGGAGCGCGGCGACGGCAGGCCGCACGGCACGGCGATCGTCGCCCTCCTCACCGCCGACGACTACTCGGCCCTGCATCGCCTGCCCAGCGACGAGATCTGGCACCACTACCTCGGCGACCCGCTGGACCTCCTGTTCCTCGCCCCGGACGGCACGACGGCCACTCCCGTCCTGGGCCCGGACATACGCGCCGGCCAACACCCCCAGCTGACCGTGCCCGCGGGCACCTGGATGGGTGCCAGGACCCGCGGCACGTGGACCTTCTTCGGCTGCACCATGGCCCCCGGCTTCACCTACGAGGACTACGAACACGGGGACGCGGCCGAACTGACGGCGCGTTACCCCTCCCAGGCCGCGCGCATCGCGGGACTGTGCCGCCCGTGAGGATTCTGGAAGGGCAGGTCGCCCTGGTCACGGGCGCGGGCGGCGGCATCGGACGAGGGGTCGCGCCAGCCGTACGGCGGAGGCGGCGGCCCAAGAGGTGGCGTCCCGGACTGAGGACTCGGGCGCCCGGGCCGTCGTACTGGAAGCGGATCTGCGGGACGAGGACGCGTGCCGGCGGCTGGTCCGGGATGCACGCGAGGTCGGCGGCCCTGGAGTACGGACCGCGGGGCATCCGCGTGAACACGGTCTCGCCCGGGCGGAAAGCGCCGCTCGGGCGGATCGGGCGGCCCGCGGACGTGGCCGACGCGGGCGTGTTCCTGGCCTCACCGCTCGCATCCTGGGTCGCCGGGCACGACCCGGTGGTGGACGGCGGGGTGTCCGTCCGGCCGACGTGGTGAGCGCTCGGGGGTTCGCGTGCGTACCTATCGGGAAGACCGCGAGCCCAGGTACGGAGTAGTGACGTGAGGTGTGAGCGTGCAGGCAGCAGCACAGGCCGGCGAAGGCGAGGACTTCAAGGGCTGGTGCTGCTGGGCACCGTGCTGGTCCTGCTCCTCTTCGGCGGTGCGGGAGCGGCGTCGGCCCATGCGGCCCTCCGGGCCACCGACCCCGAGGACGGAAGCGTCCTCAAGTCCGCCCCCCGGGACATCACCCTGACGTTCACCGAGTCCGTCGGCCTGCTCGACGACTCCTTCCGGGTGCTCGACCCCGACGGCAAGCGCCTGAAGGTCACGGACGCCGGACACGGTGCGGGCGGCTCGGACACGGCCAGTGTCTCGCTGCCCGCCAAGCTCGCCCAGGGCACCTACACGGTGGCCTGGCGGGTGGTCTCGGCCGACAGCCACCCGGTCTCCGGCGCCTTCACCTTCTCGGTCGGCAAACCCTCCCCGGCCACCGTGGTCATGGACACCGGCCCGACCGAGGACCCGGCCACGGAGAGCCTCTTCAACATGGGCCGCTACCTGGCCTACCTCGCCGCCGCCCTGCTCATCGGCACGGCCGTCTTCCTCCTCGCCTGCCGCCCCCCGGAGCCGTCCCGGCTGCGCCGGCTCCTGTGGGCGGGCTGGGGCACCCTGCTCGGCTCGACCGTGTTCCTGCTGGTGCTGCGGGCGCCGTACGAGTCGGGGGCGGGCCCGGCCTCCGCCTTCTCGCTGAAGGCCTTCGAACGCACCCTGACCACCCGCCCGGGCGAGGCGCTCCTGGTCCGCCTGGCGCTGCTCCTCCTCGGGTACTTCTTCGTCGTACGACTGCTGCGGCTCGGGGAGTCGAGGCTGCCCCGCGCCTGGCAGGCGGCGGGCGGCGCGCTCGCCGTGGGTCTCGCGCTGACCTGGGCTTCCGCTGAGCACGCGTCCGCCGGGATCCAGGTGCCGGTGGCGATGACGTCCGCGGTGCTGCACGTCCTCGCGATGGCGGTCTGGCTGGGCGGCCTCGCGGCCCTGCTCACCACGCTGCACGGGGCGTCGTCGCAGCTCCCGGCCGCCGTGGTCGCCCGTTTCTCCCGGCTGGCCTTCGCCTCCGTGACCGTCCTCGTCGCCACCGGCGTCTACCAGTCCTGGCGCGGCCTCGGCTCCTGGGACGCGGTCACCGGCACGACGTACGGCCATCTGCTCGTCTTCAAGCTGCTCGCGGTGACGCTGCTCCTGGGGGCGGCGCGGCTGTCGCGGCAGTGGACGGGACGGCTCGTGACGGCCGGGGCGCAGGTCGAGTCGGAGTCCGTCGTACGGGAGCGGGTGCCGGAGCCGGTGGGGGGACCGCCGGCCGCCTCCGACGCGGAGCGGGAGCCCGCCGCACCGGGCGGAGACTCCCCGGCGTACCAGCGTGGCCTGCGCCGTTCCGTCCTCGCCGAAGTGGCCGTCGGTGTCGTGGTCCTGGTGCTCAGCACCGTGCTGAGCGGCACGCTGCCCGGCCGGGCGGAGGCCGAGGCGGCCGAGGCGGGCCCGGCCACGGGCGGACTGCCGGCCGCGTCCCTGACCGACGTCCCCTTCTCCGTGGGGGGCGCCACGGGCCGGGTGCAGATCACCCTCGACCCGGGCCGCACCGGCGACAACTCGGTCCAGGCCATCGTCTACGCGGCCGACGGAGGCCTCGCCACGGTCCCCGAACTCCGGCTGTCCTTCACCCTCCCGGCCAAGGAGATCGGCCCGATCGACGCCGAACTGAAGGACAAGGGCGGCTACTGGGGCACGAACGACCTCACCCTGCCCCTCGCGGGCGACTGGAAGATGAAGACGACGATCAGGGTCTCCGACGTCGACCAGGTCAGTGTGACGAAGACGGTGCGGATCGTGGGCTGAGCAGGCCGGCCTTGGTCTCGGCGGCCTGCACGGCGGCTGCTCCGCAGCAGTTGTTGAACAGGACGTGGAGTTCGTCCACCTGCTCGGCCAGGGCGTGCAACCGCGGTAACCACTCGGTGAGTTCGGCGCGCCGGTAGGCGTACCGGAAACGCCCCTCCTTGCTGCCTCGCCCCCAGGAGGCACTGCGTCCGTGGAAGCGCACGACGGACAGCCGGGGTGCGGTGACGGGGGTGACCGGCGGCAGGGAGGTGGGCAGGTCCTGGCTCATGTCCACGGCCACGGCGGCGAAGCCGTACGTGCTCAGCAGCGCACGGGTGAGATCCCGTCGCGGCTCCCCCCAGTCCGGATGCCGGAACTCCACATGGACGGGCCATCCGGCGGTTCGCGCCGCGGTCTCCGCCAGGAACCGCTCCGCCCGCGCCCCGGGCCGGAACCACGGCGGGAACCGGAACAGCACCCCACCCAGCCGCCCGGCCTCCCGCAACGGCTCGATCCCTGCGGCGAACCGCGCCCACACCTCGTCAGGAGGTGTGTCCGCGAGCCGCCTGCTTCACCGGATGCCCCGTGAGCGGCGCGTACGCCTTCACGTCGAACACGAACCCCGCAGGTGTGCGCTCCACCCACAGACGGCTGTTGCGCTCGCTGGGCAGGGCATAGAACGTGCCGTCCACCTCCACCACCGGGAACCGCTCGGCGTAGTACCCCAACCGCCCCTCGGCGTCCCGCCGGCCGGGCGGATACCAACCGCTGCGGACGAGGGCGGGATCGGTCCAGGAGCAGGTGCCGACGAGGATGCTGGTCATGGGAAGTGGGTACCGACTTAGGGTTCGGCCATGACTTCCCAGGCGTACCTCTCCGAACTGTTCTCGCTGGACGGCCGTGTGGCGCTGGTGACCGGCGGGAGTTCGGGCATCGGCAGGGCGATCGCGGGGGCGTTGGCGCGGGCCGGGGCGAGCGTGGTGATCGTGGCCCGCAGGGAACCGGAACTGACCGCGACGGTCGAGGAGTTGACGTCCGGCGGCTGCCGAGCGGGCTGGGTGAGCGGCGACTTGAGCACGAGGGAGGGTGTGCGTACGGCGGCGGAGGCGGCCGCCAGTGTGTTCGGTGAGCCGGACATCCTGGTCAACTCCGCGGGGATCAACCTGCGTCCACCGATGACCGAGCTCACCGACGACGTGTGGGACACCACCCTGGCGGTCAACCTGGAGGCCCCCTACCTCCTGGGCCAGCGCTTCGGCCCCGGCATGGCCGAGCGCGGCTTCGGCCGGATCATCCACATCACCTCCCAGCAGGCCCACCGAGCCTTCGTCCAGAGCGGCGCCTACGGCGTCTCCAAGGGCGGCCTGGAATCCCTGGCCCGCTCCCAGGCCGAGGCCTGGTCCCCGCACGGCGTCACCTGCAACACCCTCGTCCCCGGCTTCGTCCTGACCCCCCTCAACGCCCGCCTCGCCACCGACCCGGAGAAGGTCGCGTCCCTGGCCGCCCGCACCATGACCGGCCGCAACGGCCTCCCCGAGGACTTCGCGGGCGCCGCGGTCTTCCTGGCGAGCGGGGCGTCGGGCTATGTCACGGGTCAGTCGATCTTTGTGGACGGGGGGTTGTCGGTGCACTGATCTCCCGGCGCCCAGGATCACGACGGACAACGTCGAAGGGCCCCACCTCGCGAGGTGCGCCCCGGCATCGGGGCCCCCGGCCCGGCCGCCGAGTCCTACGCGGGCATCACGCCATGGATGCGGGAGAGAGTGAAGACGCGTTCCGCTTCGCGCAGGTGGCACCAGGCGTCGAGGTAGGGCGGGTCGAGTTCCAGGTCGCTGAGGGTGCGTACGGTCCGGTTGCCCGAGGTGGCGATGTACTCGACCGTGATGGCCGCACCGATGTCGATGGCATGGGCGACCTGGCGGACGTCGCTGTACGACAGGTGCTTCGCGTATCCGGCGACGATCTCCTCGGTGTCCGTCGCGAAAGGCACGCCGCTGCCGAACGGGTCGGGTTCCGGTGCCGTCGGCGGGGCCTTGAGCAGCCGGTCGGCCAGAACGTCCATCCCAACGTCGGTGGGCGTGTCCGAGGCGCGGGTCGCGGTGGTCCGGGGGCCGCTCCGCCCGACGTTCCTTCGCGGGGGCGGGACGGCGGCGACGGCCCTCTGCGGCGGGCGCTTTTCGATGCGTACCGTTCCCCCGGCGGTCTCGGCGACCGGGGCGTAGCCCGCGGCGCGGAGCGCGGCGAGAGCCGCCGCGGGTGGGCTGCCGCTGACCAGGACCGTCGGGGCGAGCTGCCGCAGGGCGAGCTTGGACAGTGCGCGGTGGGCGGCGAGTTCGGCCAGGAGCGCGGGTTCGTCGCCGTGGATGACGCAGGCCGCGGGGGCGATGCGTACCCGTCCGTGACCTCGTGCGGTGTCGGCGATGAGATAGGTCAGGGGCTGCGGCAGGGCCGTGGCGGAGCCGGCTGCCAGGTCGGCCGTGATGTCGTCCGGGGTGCGGCCGGCATCCAGGGCCCGGCGGATACTGCCCGCGCTGAAGCGCCACACCGACGCCGTGCCACTGGTCTCCCGGTCGGCCGTCGAGTCCAGCAGAGCCGCGAGCCGCGCGGACGGGGTGCCGGTGACGACGGCGGTGAGGTCGGCGCCGATCCGGGCCGTCGTGGTCGCGGGGGGCAGCAGCCACCGGGCCGAGCTGTCGAGTTCTTCGTCGGCGTGGGCCGCCAGGTGGGCACCGAGCGAGGACAACGCACCCCGTGCCAGCACGCCCAGCAGTTCGCCTTCGCGGATCACGGTGCTGAACGGTGCCGCGTCCTGGGGCGAGGCGTCGTCGGCGAGCGGTCGGTGCCAGGCCACGAGCGGCCCCAGCTCCGAAGCGACCTTCACGCCCTGTCCTGCCGGGAGCCCCGCTGCCGCGGTGAGCAGCCCGTGGCGGGCCTGCAGACAGCCGCCGCAGTCAGGCGCGCCGGCGAGCGCGGGAAGCGCCTTGTCGTCCTCGTCGCGCGCCCGGGTGGGGGTGAGCGGCAGGTCCCGCCATGCCCGGAGCAGTACGGTGAGTTGTTCCGCGGGCTCCTGCTCGGCCCAGGCGTCGTACGCCTCGGTGGGAGCTACGCGATCGCCGTCGCGGGCCAGCAGTCCGGCGGCGTACGCGGTCTCCAGGGCGAGGCGTACGACGGCGTCGTCCGCCTGTGCGGCCCTGCCGAGCCGGGCAAGTTCACGCGCGCCGATCCCGCCCGACTTCAGCCGGGTCGGTGGAGCGGCCGCGCACGCCGAAAGGACAGATGTGGCACGGGCCGCGAACGCGGTGGCGGCCACTGCGGCCTCCTGCTCCACCTCCGAGGAGGTGATGGGCACGAACTGCGCGACGGGCGGCAGAGGTTCGAACGGAGCGTGCCAATCGGGGCCCCGCAGAGCCAAGGCCACCTCGACCGGCATCCGGGCGGGCCCGTACCGGTGACGGTCCTGGAGCAGAAGCCCGCGGTCGAGTGCCCATCGGGCGCCTGGCTGGAGGTCGCGGCCAGGATCCCCGAACATGACGAACTGGGACTGACGCGGCGTGGACCTGGCGCTCTGCTCAAGCAACTTCCGTGTGGCCGCCGGTGCCCCAGCCACCAACGCGGCGACCCGTTCCGCGTCACTGTGATGCTCCACCAGAGCCGCGAGTCGCTGCTGCTTGGTACCGGGTGGCTTGATGCCCAGGACCGCCAGCATGCCGCGCAGTTCCTCCGAGGTGGTGCCGGCCAGCAGCTCTTCCAGCGGGGCGTCAAGTCCCAGAGGCGTGCTCCACGCCTGCCGCAAGGACGTAGGCATGTGGAGTGCCTCGTTGCCGTCGTGCCACACGAGCGCCCGATCCGACAGCGACTCCAGGGTCGCGTCCAGTGCGTGAACCGCCGCGGGGGATGTCGAGCCGAGTAACTCCGCGAGGCTGTCCCGGGTCGCTCGCGCTCCCAGGGCTGCCAGCGCCTCGGCGGCCTGCAAGCACGGCAGCGTGAGGTGCGGCAGGGCGAGTGCCACGGACCCCGGACGCTGGAGACGGTCCGCCAGTTCCCCCACCGAGCGTGGTTCCGGGGAGGAGGCTGCGTCCTTCCGCATGGTGAGTACGCGTGCCAGGCGGGAACGGTCGAGTTCGCTCAGCCAGGTCGCAAGCGTCGATCGGGACTTCATGAGGGTGCACCTCGACAGGCAGGAAACGTCACGCGCGGGCCGAAGCCGCTTCGGCGCCAAGGTCAAGGATGGCGCAGTTCCATGATCCGCGGCTGCCGTACGAAGACAGAGTTCGGGACAGGCGCTGCACAGCACCCCTTCTGACGCCGTTTCCCGTGGTTCCCCGCGCGATCCGGCACGCGGTCTGTCCCCACAGCCTCAGTGCCGACGGTAAGGATGTTCCAGTCGAGGGAGGGTTCGCCGGACACCGGTTGGCGAGGACCTTCGTGCCTGTCCGGTCAGCTGTCCGGCGAAATCAGCACGTCTCGTTCAGAGCGCGGGTTGCCGCTCCGCGTGCCTGCCGGCCCAGTCCTTCAACCCATCTGACCTGCGCGTCAGCCCAGCTCTGCCGAGTCCGAAGAACCCATCCAGGCGCGCCTGGCCGCCATCGCCCTCGCTGGGGTGGACGGTACCTACCGCGCATAAATGAACACAACGGATGAAAATGGTCGAAACATATTCCAAAACCGCGGAGGCGTGGCGATGCGCGGCAACGCCGAGAACGACGAGGGCTTCGTCGAGGACCACGACGACGAACACGGTGACGAACTCGACGCCGAGGGCAGTGACGAGTACGCCGATCCCGAGGCTTACGACGAGGAGCCCGCATCCTTCGAAGAGGAGCCGGCGTTCTACGACGAGGAGGACGCAGCCGGTGCGAGCCCTGACGTCTTCCTCGACGTCCCGATCCTGAAGGTCGACGAGATCGACCTGGACGTCGAGGATCTGCGGGCGCATGTCTCGCTGCAGGCCGAGGTGCTGGATCTGCTCAAACTGAATGTGGGCGCCGACGTCGCGCTCGGCCGGGTGCACCTGGGCGTCTCGGGTGTCGAGGCACAGGCCCAGCTCAAGGTGCGTCTCCACCACGTTGCGAAGATCATCGACCGAGTGCTCACCACGCTCGACCGCAACCCGGAGATCCTGCACGAGTTGGCGCGGGGAATCGGGTCCGCCGTGCAAGATGTCGGCGGCGGAGCCCGTCAGGCCGTGGGGGAGCTGGGTACGGGTGCCGGAAGGGCCGTCCAGGAGGTCGGCTGGGGCGCCGGAGCCGCCGTACAGGATGTCGGCCAGGGAGCCGGGAGGGCCGTTCAGGACGTGGGGCAGGGCGCCGGGGCTGCTGTCCAGGACGTGGGCCGGGGCGTCGGCTCCGTGGCGCAGGATGTCGGCCAGGGAGCCGGGAACGCCGTTCAGGACGTGGGCGGTGGTGCCGGGCGCGCGGTGGAGGATGTCGGCCATGAGACGAGCCGGACCGTCGGAAGCGCCGGCGAGGCGGTGGGCACCACCGCCGGGAGCGTGGCCGGACAGGCCGCAGGCGTGACGGAAGCGGCGGGCGACACGGTACGGGGCGGCGGCCACACCGTTGCGGACGCTGCTGAGACGGCGAACGCCACCGCTGAACGGACCGATCCGGCCGAGCCGCGTGCGGCGCGCAAGGGCGCGGAGGGAGAGCGGGGCCGGGCCGGCCGGAGTCAAGGCGGCACCCGCACGCGCCGGGTGCGCGGAGAGGACGGAAAGCTGCCGCCAAGGTCCAGTCGCCCCCGTACCGCCAGGGAGCAGGAGGAGCCGCCCTGAACGCGAGAGGCGGGAGCCGGGAGCCCGGTGGGGGACATCCTGTTCCGGTCGACGGTCCACGCCGAACGGCTCCGCTTCACGCAGGAACCCCAGACAGCCGTCCGCTTCCCCGGCACCGGGAAGCGAGAGTCGACGAGCCACAGCGTCCGCACCCACCTACCGGACCCGGTCATCCCCGGTCAGGAATACCAGGACGTCACCGTCGCCTACCACCTTGCGACCCGGCTCACCAGGGAACCGGAGGCCGGGCGGAGCGGTGACGACGATTCGGACGGGTGATTCGCAGTGCCCACGTTCGCGGAGTCGGCAACATGGTGATTTCCGCTTCGGGCGGGACCGGCCGGTGGTGGGACCAGAGGTCGTAGTAGGTCCGGGAGCGGGTCTGCGCGGCGTCGGTGGTGACTGGCCAGGGCGCGGGTCTGGTCAAGCCGACGCCATGGCTCGCAGATGGACGGTCGCCACAGGGCGGCGGGCATGGAGACGAGTGGCGGCCAAGCAGTGCCGGATGGCGAGGACCGAGGGCCGCAGGAGATGGCCGGGATCAGCCGGCGGCCTCGCTCTCGTCGGTGCGAGAGGTCCGCGCTGATCTATCAGCACTCCGACGACGAACGGCAACGGGAGGTCGCCGCCGGTCTCGACGACCTTGTGCAGCGCGGAGCGGGCGACCCGCGCACGATGCGGGAGCGGCTCGGATGCGCGCCCGCTACAGGCACGTGACGGGGACCATGCTCCGCCAAGTTGCGCACCAGGTCGGCGACGCGCTCTGGGGTGACGTCTGACGCCCTTGGGGTCTCGGCTCAGCTGATCGCGAGGATCATGCTCAACGCCAGTAAGGCAGGTCCTCCCACGGCGATGACGCTGCCCATGAACTTGAAGAATCCGGGCCTGAGGCTCTCGGTGTCCACGAGGCTCAGATCGCCTGTGCGCCGGCCCCTCAGCTCCAGGGCGGCCCGTCATCGCGCCGGCGTGGTGTCAACGGCAACGCGCAGGTTGAAGGCCCACCTTGCTCCGATGTAGACGGCTGCGGTTCCCAGGGCGGCTAGGAAGATCAGGACCCTTGCCGGGTCGAGTGAGGCGGCGGCCGATGTCGCGGCGATCATGAACAGGGCGCGCAGCATCGCAGGCGGCTGAACCGGATGTCAGCGGATCGGTGAACTACTCCTCACGGCTCAGGTACGTGCCTTCCCGTTGCCACTGCTCGCGCTTTTCCTCCCGGCGCCGGTCGTCCGCCTCCGCCTGCAGTGCTTCCCTGCGGGCCCTCGCTCGGGCCCGCTGCTGCCGCTGCTCGCCTAGGCCGGGGAGGCGGTGGAACGGGTGGCGGCGGGCGTTTCGAACGGCGCTGGACGGGGGGAATGAGATCAAAACTAAGAGCGCCGGGTCATACCTTCTTGACGACAATCGAGTCCGGAACTAGCTGCTCCAGGTCGTCCACGTCCGAGGTGAAGACGGTGACCTGCCCCTTCTGCTGTCGCGCGATGACAGCGAGCACGGCGTCGATCGCGTACTTGTGGCCGTGCAGCTTGGCATCAGCCAGGAGGTGGCGGGCCTGGCGCGCCTCGTCCTTTCCGATGTCGGCGACCTTGAGCCGGGAAAGCACCCAGTCCCAGCGCTGCTCGGTGGTCCTGCCGTCGTACGCCTCGACCAGCGTCATCGGAGACGTCACCACCTCGGCTTCGCCTCGGGCCGCGAGGTCGATCCAGGCGATCATCTTGCGGTCGCCTCGTACGGCCAGGGACAGGGCTTCGCAGTCGAGTACGAAGACGCGAAGTGGCCGCTGCCTGTGCTCACCGGCCCGCTTCTTCACGCGGCCTCTCCGGCGTCGTGCTTGCCGGCGCGGCGACGCTCGTGCTCGGCGTCGAGATCCTCCAGCTCCTCGAACGCTGCCGTGCGCTCCTCCTCACCGAGGGGGCCGTGTTCCTCCTGTAGCCAGTCGGACAGCTCCCGTAGCCGGTCGCGGTCGCGCTTGAAGCGCAGGGCCTCGGTGACGTACGCCGACAGGCCCCGTTCCGCCGCCTCTGACCGGATCTCGTCGAGGAGATCCTCGGGGATCGTCACCGTCACCTTCTTGGTTGATGCCATACAAGAGACCATACTCCTGGTATCGAACCCCTTACCAGTGCGCGGCATCGAACGCACTGCGGTCCGACGCTCTGTTTCGCCTGTTCAGGCGGCTGCGGAGGATACGAGATTCGAACTCGTGAGGGTTGCCCCCAACACGCTTTCCAGATGTTCGTCTGGGGGTACAGGGGTGTGCGGGAGCGTTCTGACCTGCGGTGCGGTTGTGGTGGGTGGGGCTCCTGAACGGTGCTGTACGGAGGTGAATGCAACCAGAACTGCAACCATCGCCCGCCTATTTGCCGCTCTCCGGGCCGTACCACTGGAGAGCCTGGCCGGTCACTGCCGCGATGCGGGCGAAGTCGTGGTCGCGGTGCAGGAGGGTGAGCCCTTGGAGCTCGGCCGTTGCGGCGACGACGAGATCCACCGCACCCGCGCTGTGATGCTTTCCCTGTTTGGTGAGAGCTTCCTGGACCTGCCAGGCGCGGTCGTAGGCGCGGTCGTCGACGGGGACCCAACCGAAGATCAGTCGCATGTCCTCGATGCCGCGCGCCCTGTCGGCGGCCGACCGGGCGCTGTAGAAGAACTCAAGCTCGGTGATCGGGCAGGTGGTGATGAGCCCGGCGGCGGCCGCCTGGTCCCAGCCGTACTGCTCCGCGTCCTCGCGCATGAACCGGGCGAGCGCGCTGGTGTCGATCAGGAACTGGGCCGCGTTCACCGGCGGTAGTTCACCTTGTCCTCGAACAGCTCCAGATCGAATGCGCCGTCCCCGGCCGCGGCCCGCAGCCGGGCGAGAGCCAGGGCGCGGCGCCGGCTCTCCAGCACCTCGCGAAGGGCGGTGTTGGCTGTCTCCAGAGAGTGAAGACGCGTTCCGCTTCGCGCAGGTGGCACCAGGCGTCGAGGTAGGGCGGGTCGAGTTCCAGGTCGCTGAGGGTGCGTACGGTCCGGTTGCCCGAGGTGGCGATGTACTCGACCGTGATGGCCGCACCGATGTCGATGGCATGGGCGACCTGGCGGACGTCGCTGTACGACAGGTGCTTCGCGTATCCGGCGACGATCTCCTCGGTGTCCGTCGCGAACGGCACCCCGCTGGGGCCAGAGGGTCAGAAGGGCGGGGGCAGCAGACCCCTCCCGTCCAGCCACTCCCAGTAGACCCCCGCCCGCCGCACCTCCGCCCAGTACGCCTTCGTGAGCGCGTCGTGCAGCACCGGTGCGTGCTCGGCGAGGGGGCTGCCGGCCGCCCACACCAGCCGTTGCCGCACACCCATCGGGTCCCCGGCCAGCGGCCGTGCGACGACACCCTCGCGCTCGGTCACCAGCGGGTGCGCGAGAGCGACCCCGTGCCCCTGCCCGACCAACGGGAACACCACGCTCGCGCTCATCCGCTGCACCCGGCGCGGGACGAACCCGGCCCGTCGGCAGGCGGCCCGGAACTGCGCCCGCATCCTTACGTCCTTGTTCTCTCCGACGAGCCAGGCCTCGCCGGAGAGAGCCGAGAGAGGGATGTCGGGGCGGGCGGCGAGCGGGTGCCGTTCGGAGATCAGCACGAAGACGGGTTCCTCGGCGAGGAGGGCGTCGCTGAGCCCGGGGCGCAACGCCAGCTCGTACTCCGGGTAGTCCACGACCAGGCCGAAGTCGAGCCGCCCGGAGGCGAGCAGTTCGAGCTGCTCCTCCTCCGTGTCGCAGGTGTGCAGGGTGATCTCGGCCCGGGGGAGCAGCTGCTGCGCGGTCGTCACCAGTACGGCGGTGAGGGGGCCGGGGAGCGAGCCGAGCCGCAGGGCGGTCAGGTCGGAGTCCTCGGGGCCCCGCTGCCGTACGTCACGCATGAGGTCCTCGTGGGCCGTGAGGATGCCGTGCGCGTGTGCCAGCACCATCGCGCCGAACGCCGTGGGCCGGGAGCCGCTGCCGTCCCGTACGAACAGCGAACCGCCCAACATGCGCTCGATGCGCTGGAGTTGGGCGGTCAGGGCGGGCTGGGTGAAGCCGAGGGCCGCCGCGGCACGCGTGATGGAGCCGGCGTCGGCGATCGCGTTCAGGACGCGTAAGTGGCGGACCTCCAGATCCATAGCGCGATGTTATGGGCCGTTGGGAGTATCCGGAAGATCGCCTCCGAAGGGACAGTCGACCGCAACCGGAGTCACCACCGGCACAGGGGAGGTCGTATGTCCCGCATGTCTCGAAAACTGGTCGGCACACTGATAACCGCCTTACTGGTCCAGGGAGTTGCGGCGGCCACGCCGGCCTCCGCCGCGCCGGACCCCGTCGCCGTTCCCACCTGGACCCGCGGAACCGGACCGCAGGATGCCACCACCCATCGCGTCACCCTCGTCACCGGCGACCGCGTGGACCTGTCGGGCGCCGGTGTCGCCATCGAGCCCGGAGCGGGCCGCGAGGCGACGGGCTTCCAGCAGTTCGAGCGTGACGGCCACCAGTACGTCGTACCGAACGACGCACTGCGCCTGGTCGCCGACGGTCAGGTGGACGAGCGGCTGTTCGACGTGACGGAACTCGTCGCGGCCGGGTACGACGACGCCAGTACGGCCGAACTGCCCGTGATCGTGACGTACACCGACGCGACGCTCGGCAGCCGCAGCCTGCGCGCCGCGGACGGAGCCCGGGTGACCCGTGCCCTGCGCGCCGTCGACGGCGCCGCGGTGGCCGTGGGCAAGGAGACGGCAGGCGCCTTCTGGGATGGGGTGACCGCGGGCAGCCGTACGACCGGACTGCGCGCCGCGAGCGGTGTCGCGAAGCTCTGGCTGGACGGGAAACGGCAGGTAACCCTGGACCGGAGTGTGCCGCAGATCGGTGCGCCGACGGCCTGGCAGGCGGGATACGACGGGCACGGCGTGACCGTCGCCGTCCTCGACACCGGGATCGACGCGACGCACCCCGACCTGGCCGCACAGGTCACGGAGACCGTGAACTTCACGGACGCGCCCGACGCCGACGACAACGTAGGTCACGGCACGCACGTGGCGTCGACGGTCGCGGGCGTCGGTGCCAAGTACAAGGGAGTCGCGCCCGGGGCCTCACTGATCGTCGGGAAGGTGTGCAGCGACCGCGACTGCGCCGAGTCGTCGATCCTGGCCGGAATGGAGTGGGCCGCCCCGCGCGCCAGAGTGATCAACATGAGCCTCGCCGGTGACGACACCCCCGGCCTGGACGTGTTGGAAGAGGCCGTGAACACGCTGACGGCGAAGACCGGCGCCCTCTTCGTGGTGGCTGCGGGCAACGACGGCGGCGCGGACGGCACTGTCGACTCCCCCTCCACGGCGGACGCCGCGCTCTCCGTGGGCGCCGTCGACAAGCAGGACGTCATGGCGTCCTTCTCCAGCCGGGGCCCGCGCGAGGACGGCGCGATCAAGCCGGAGATCACCGCACCCGGCGTGGACATCGTCGCCGCCCGTGCCGCGCACGCGGGCAGCGACTACATCGAGGTCGAGCCCGGCTACACCTCCCTCTCCGGCACCTCCATGGCCACCCCGCACGTGGCCGGAGCGGCGGCCCTGCTCGCCGGACAGCACCCGGACTGGCGGGCGACCGAGCTGAAGGCGGCCCTGATGGCATCGGCGACGGCGACCGGCGGCGCGAACGTCAACGCGCAGGGCGCGGGCCGGGTGGACGTCGCCAGGGCCGTCCACCAGTCGGTCCTCGCCACGCCGACGTCCCTGCCCCTGGGCACGCAGGCCGCCCCGGCGGACGACGACACACCGGTCGTCAGGACGGTGACGTACCGCAACGACGGCACGGAGCCGGTGAACCTGGACCTGGCGGCGCAGGTGAGCGGACCGGACGGCTCGCCCGCCCCGGCAGGCATGTTCACGGTCAGCCCGGAGCACGCGACCGTACCGGCGGGCGAATCGGTCGAGGTGACGGTGACGGCCGACACGCGCGTACAGAGCGGTACGGGGGTGTTCCAGGGCGCGCTGGTGGGCACGGACACGACCACCAGAACCTCGGTCCGCGTACCCCTGACCATCACCAAGGCCACACCCACCCACAACCTGAACGTCAAGGTCATCGACCGCGCGGGCAACCCGGCCGCAAGCTACTGGACCGACATCACAAGCCTCGACGGCTCGGTCTACCGCTTCGTGTACGACCCCTCGGGCTCGGGCACGGTGGCCCTCCCGGCAGGCCGCTACACGGTGAACGCGTCGGTCGTCACACCGTCGGACGGCAGTACGACCCTGCTGGTCCGCCCCACGCTCACGGTGACCGGCGACAGCGAGATCGTCCTCGACGCACGCAAGGCCACACCGGTCTCGGCGACCCTCCCGCGCAAGGACGCGAGTCTGCGCCTGGCGGCGGTCGGCTTCCGCCGCGAACTCACCAACGGGTTGGGCTTCGGCATGCGGGCCATCGCCGACTCCTACGACAAGCTGTTCACAGCCGCGCTGGGTGACGACGTGGGCCCGGGCGAGGGCACGCTGGTGGCGGACGTACGCGGCTTCTGGGCGCAGAAGAACGCGGACGGCACGTACGACGACTCGCCGTACGAATACGTGCTGGTGTGGTTCGAGCGGGGGCACCTGCCGACGAACTTCCGCCACGTGGTGCGGCAGAGCGAACTGGCGACGGTGAAGCACCAGTACTACTCGGTGAACTCGGAAGGCCAGTCGAGGGCGTTCACGCACAACTTCGGCTTTCCCCCGGAGGGCGGCAGCGCGCTGTCGGCGGGTGCCATCTGGTTCGACACCCCGGGCCGCTCCCGGACCGTCTACTACAAGGCCGACGACACGATGTGGGAGACCCGCTACAACCAGTACGCGCCCGACGGCACTTTCCAGACCCAGTTCCTGACGGACTACGAGACCTACAAGCCCGGCAAGCGCTACACGACGGAGTGGCAGAAGGCGGTACCCGGCCCGCGCTTCAGCCGCACGACGACCGTCGCCCGGGACGGCAACCGGCTGTCCTTCAACGTCCCGATGGCAGGCGACCAGGCCGGCCACACCGGCTACTCGGCGTACGACACGAGCAGGGTCGCCTTCTACCACGGCGACCAGAAACTCGTGGAGCTGGACTACCCGTGGACGGACGCCGCGGGCACGGTCCCGGCGGCCGAGGCGACCTACCGCCTGGAGTACTCCGCCGAACGCAGCGCGGCAGGCGGCGGCTTCGGACTCGGTACGAGCATCAGCGGCTCCTGGACCTTCCGCTCGGGCGAGGTGAGCGGCGGAGAGACGCCGCTCGGCCTCTCGGCGTTCGACTTCGCGCCGGTCGTCGACCAGAACAACACAGGCGGGCTGCCGGTCGTCCCGATGCGGCTGGTACGACAGCCGGGGGCGGCTGCATCGGCGGTGCGGTCGGTGTCGGTGGAGGTGTCCTACGACGACGGGAAGAGCTGGCGGAAGGCGCGCTTGGCGAAGACCGGGCGGGACGCGTGGGTGATGCCGCTGCCTGGACGGCCCGTGTCCGGGGGGTATGTGTCGCTGCGGGCGAGTGCGGAGTTCGCGGATGGGGGAGCGGTGGAGTACCGGGTGATCCGGGGGTACCGGGTGGGGTGAGGGGCTGATGCGGCTGCTGGAGGGCGGCTCAGCCCAGCGCGTCCATCAGTCCATCAGGACGGTGAGGTAGGCGTCGAGCCGCTTCTCCACGCCTCGCGTCGTCAGCTCGGTCCTGCCCGCTTCCTGCCACGGCCGCGCGACCCACTGCACCCCCGCAGCGAACGCCAGGGCGTCCAGCAGCCGCCGGTACAGCCGCTCGTTCGCGGCGGCTGCCGGCACCCCGCCGGCCTCCTCGTACGCCTCGGCGAACCGCAGACCCCACGCCGGGCCGTGCAGCAGCGCGAGGTTGGTGGAGTTGGGGGCACGGGCGCAACGCCTGCCGGCGGCTAGGGCGGCGACTGCCTCTTCGTCTACGCCGTTGAGGACGGCCAACTCATCGTGTGGGTCCTGGAGTCTGCGCCGGTCGCCCTATAGGGCGTGAGCGTGCGTCTCCCCTGCTTGATGGCATGTCCTAAATGTCGCCTATAAATGCAACCGAAACTGCAACCAGGGCACGCCGAAGAGTCGGACCGCAATGAGCGGTCCGACTCTTCGTTTCGCCTGTTCAGGCGGCTGCGGAGGATACGAGATTCGAACTCGTGAGGGGTTGCCCCCAACACGCTTTCCAACTGTCCGCGCGGCCGTCCGGGGGCGTTCGATCACCGGACACAGACCCGGACAGTGAGGTCGCTCCCTGGCCGCCCCGCCGGACGCCGTCGGGTTGTCTGATCGTAATCCCGTCAGGGCGGACTGGGACTTCGTTGATCGGCTAACGTCTACCGCAAGCGGTCGGCAAGATCCACCGCGGCCACAGGGGGTGACGCGGGAGCGCGTCCGGCCACATCGGGGCGCCGCGCGGCGGCAGATCGTCACATCAACGAGGGGGAGACGTGAGGGCATCGCCCAGGACGTCGACTGAACCACTGCACGGAGGTCGCCGCCGCAGAGGCGGCGCGGGCCTCAGGGTCGGTGCGGCCGCCACGATTCTGGCGGTCGCGGGAACGGCCATCCCGCTCGCCGTGGACGCGTCGCCCGCGTGGGCCGCTCAGCCGGCGACCGCGGCGGACTCGTCCCAGGAGGTCGTGATCCCGCCCGCCGATCGGGCCACACCCCGTGTGGACACCCCGCTGGCGGCGGGCAACACCGGTTTCCTGCACCAGCAGGAGGGCCGGAACGGCTACACCTGGACCGACTTCGCGAGCGGCACCTCGACGCAGGTGCCCGGCCTGCAGACCCTGCCGGCCAACGCGCTCGTACGCCCCGTCGGTGCCGGCGGAGACCTGCTCGCCATCTCACCGAGCCCGGCCCGGGGCACCGCCTGGTACACCCTGCTCGATCCGCACACCGGTGAGCGCCGGGAGGCGCAGCTCCCGGCCGGCTACACGTTCCGGGGGACCGTCGCGGGCAAGGTGCTGGCCCTGGAGTCCGCGACCAGCACCACCAGCTCCGCCGGTGTGCTCCTCGACACCGGCACCGATCCCGCGCAACCGCTGCACATCACCGGCCTGCCCGCGGGTGCGCAGCTGAGCAGCCTCTCACTGCAGCAGGGTGCCACGGACGACCGTGGCGCGGTGATCTCCTTCCGGCAGGACGGCGCGTACCGCTACGGCCTGCTGGACCCCGGGACCGCCGAGATCACACCTCTTCCCGAGACGATGAGCGGCGAGGGCCTGCGCATCCTGCTGAGCGCCGACCGCGTCGCCTGGTGGAAGCACGGCTTCAGCGGGCTGCGCTGGCTGCCCCGCGGTGACGTCTCCTCCGGGGCGCAGGAGTTCCCGATCCCCGACGACGCGGCTCCCGTGGCCCTCCTCGGCGGCACCCTCCTGACCTCGAGCCCGGACACCACCTCGGGCACCACGCTCGGCCGGCGGCTGACGGCCCGGCCGCTCGACGGCGGTGAGTCGAGCACCGCACTCGACCACATCGCGATCGTGTCGGACTCCCCACCGCAGACGGCGGACGGGAGCGCCCTGCTCGTCGGCGGCTCCGGCACCGGCGACTGGGCGGTGCACCGCTTCGCCGCCGGCTCCGACGGGTCGACGGCGCACGAGGTGGCCCAGCCGCTGCCCCCGGTGATCGTCAAGGTCCTGGGACTGAACCTGTACCGGGGCACCCTGAACCGGGTGGACAGCCTGGCGGGCAAGCTCTCCCTCCACCAGCAGGACGTCGGTACCGGGCCGGTCCCCGTCGCGGGAGCGGCGGGGCCCCTGCCCGTGGGCCTGCCCTCTTCCGCCGTGCGCTGTGCGACGGGTGAGGACTGCGTGCGGATCGTGGAGGGCAACTGGTACGGACTGTCCTTCCTGTCCGAGACAGCAGGGCGGACCTACCTGGAAACCCGCGTGGACGCGTACACGTCGCACGTGCAGGTGCCGTTGCCCGGCAGTGGCGGCGCGGTCAGGGACGCGTCGTACTCGTACGTGGTGGTGGACGGCGGGTTCCCGAAAACCCAGTATCTGATCGCCCCGGGCTACAACAAGGTCGTACGCAGCCGCCCGGTGCAGGCCGCGGCGCTCTGGTACTCCACCCTGTGGAGCGCGACCCCCGGCAGCCCCGGCACGCTGACCGCGGAGCGGCTGACCTCGGACGCTGCCACTCCCGGCAAAACCGTCCGCACCGTGCGGACCGGTACCGCCTGCGTGCCCACCGAACTGCAGGCGACAGCGCGTTGGCTCTACTGGTCCTGCGGTGCCGACAAGCAGGCCGGCGTGTACGACCTGACGAACAACCGCGGCTTCGCAGTGCCGTCGGGCCCCGCCATGCTCGGTGACGGCTACGTGGTCCGGCACGACCGGGACGCGGGCGAGCTCAAGCTGACGGACTTCCACACCGGCAGCCCGCTCGCGGAGCGCTCCATAGCCGCCCTCCCGGCCGGAACGCTCGCGGACGACCGCAGGATCACCTGGACCGTGGACAAGTACAGCGGCCACATCGCCTACGTGGACGCCGATCGCCGCGTGCATGTGAGTGCGGCCGGGGTACCGGGCTCCGCTCCGGTGATAGGGGAGGCGTACACCTCCGGGAGCGTCGCGCCGAGGACCACGTCGTCGTACTACTCGACCTGGACGGCCTCGTTGCTGCTGAGCCGCCCCGTGGACTCCTGGGAACTGGACATCGCCCAGAAGACGACCGGGCGCCGGGTGGCTGTGGTGCGCGGTGGGGCCGAACGTGGTCTCAACGGCATCTCGGCCTCGTGGAACGGCCGGGAGTCGAACGGTGCTCCCGCCCCGAGCGGTCTCTACACCTGGCAGCTGACCGCGAGGTTCAACGGTGGAACCGTGCCGGTGCGGGTGGGAAGCGGCGGCCTGGACGTGATGTGCGGCGCCTTGCCGACCCATGTCTACGACTGCGACGGGTTTCCTGACATGGTGGCGGTCCGGAAGGACGGCCGGACCGACTCGTGGGAGGGGCATCCCAAGGGGCACTTCTACAACCGCAGCTACACCGCGGACTGGCCGACCTCCTCCACCCTGGTGCCGGTCGGCGACATCAACGGCGACGGGTACGCGGACATGCTGGTCCGCAACTCCACCGGCGAACTGCGTGCGTACTGGGGCTTCGGGCAGGTGTACTTCGCCCGGGGAACCAACAAGTCCACTGCCATCGGCAAGGGCTGGAACCAGTACAACCTGCTGACGTCGTCCGGGGACCTCAACCGTGACGGCCGGTCCGACCTGCTGGCCCGTGACCGGTCCGGAGCCCTGTGGTTCTACGCCGGCACCGGCAAGGGCCCGTTCAAGGCCCGGGTGCGCATCGGCACCGGGCTGTCCGGTTACACGGCGCTGGTGGGCGTGGGCGACCTCAATGGCGATGGAACCGGAGACCTTCTGGGCCGGGACAAGGCCGGGAACCTCTATCGCTGGTACGGCAACGGAAAGGGCGGCTTCGGGGGGCGCGTGAAGATCGCCTCGGGCTTCAACGCCTACAACGCCCTGGTCGGTGTCGGCGACCTGACTCAGGACGGGCGCAACGACCTCGTCACCCGCGATACCGCGGGCAACCTGTACCGCTGGGCGGGCAACGGCAAGGGCGGCTTCGGAGCACGCGTGAAGATCGGCAGCGGCTGGGGCGTCTACAAGGCGCTGTACTGACGGTCCGGAACAGCAACCTCCAGCCTGCAATGCCAGAGGGGTGCCCCCGTGTCCCGGGCACCCCTGGCGGCCGGCGATCTGTGGGAAGCGTCGGCCTACGTGTTCACCAAGCCGTTGGGTGGGCCGCTGAGCCGGAACACGGGCTATCACGACTGGAAGCGGCTGCTGGAAGACGCGGGAGTGCGGAACGGCCAGCTGCACGACGCCTAGCACCGTCCCAGATCGCGTCATCGATCAGACCATGGGGGCGCCAGGCATCTCCGCCAGCATGCGGACAACGAGGTCTGAGGACAACGTCGAAGGGCCCCCTGTTTCCAGGGGGCCCTTCGACATCGTGCCCGGTGAGGCACTGGCGGAGGATACGAGATTCGAACTCGTGAGGGGTTGCCCCCAACACGCTTTCCAACTCTGCTGATTACCGTTCCTGGTAGTTCAGGCTCGTTCAGATCCTGCGTGCTGCCGTCTACTGACACAGCTTTGAACGAGCGCGAACTACCATGGATGAGACTGCCGTTGAGACTGAAGGACAGAGGCAGGGGCCCGCCACGGTCGCGCCAAAGGGCCAATGGTCACCTGTGGGTGGCGTCTGTCGGCGTTTGTCGGCTTCGGACGGCCCAGGGACGGCCCAGACTCGGCGCTTAGGAGAGACGGGCAAGCCTTGGTGGGGCGGTCCAATCGTCTTCCCTTGGCCCCGCGACGGTTCGCCGAGTGCCGCTGCCGTCACTGCCGTCGGCGGTGCTGCCGTGTGACCACCGCATTAGGAGTTCGATCCGAGGCGCCACG
>NZ_KQ948664.1:0-1895 GCF_001514145.1 Streptomyces canus | reverse complement strand
CTAGTGCTCTGACCGGGAAGGTTCGCAGGGTTGGCGGTGGGAGCGGTTGGATGGGCGGTGACGTTCGTTCCGACTGCTGGAGGTGTGGTGGCCGAGCCTGTGCGGGTGCGCAGACTGACCGATCAGGAAGGGCAGAGGCTGCAGCAGATCGTGCGTCGGGGCAGTACCAGCTCGGTGCGCTATCGGCGGGCGATGATGCTGTTAGCATCCGCCGGCGGAAACCGGGTGCCGGTGATCGCGCAGCTGGTCCAGGCCGACGAGGACACCGTCCGGGAGGTGATCCACCGGTTCAACGAGATCGGCCTGGACTGCTTGGACCCTCGGTGGGCGGGAGGCCGTCCCCGCCTGCTCAAGCCTGACGACGAGGACTTCGTCGTCCAGACGGCCACCACCCGCCCCACCACGCTCGGCCAGCCCTTCACTCGCTGGTCGATCCGCAAACTCGCCGCCTACCTGCGCCGCGTGCACGGACGTGTCATCCGTATCGGCCGGGAAGCCCTACGGTGCCTGCTCCTGCGCCGCGGCATCACCTTCCAGCGCACCAAGACGTGGAAGGAGTCCCCCGACCCCGAGCGAGACACCAAGCTCGACCGCATCGAGCACGTGCTGGGACGCTTCCCGGACCGGGTCTTTGCCTTCGACGAGTTCGGGCCGTTGGGGATCCGGCCCACCGCGGGCTCCTGCTGGGCGAAGCAGGGCAAGCCCAACCGCCTGCCGGCGACCTACCGCCGCACCCACGGCGTGACCTACTTCCACGGCTGCTACTCCGTCGGCGACGACCGGCTGTGGGGCGTCAACCGGCGTCGCAAGGGCACCGCCAACAGCCTGGCCGCGCTGAAGTCGATCCGTGTCGCCCGGCCCGACGGCGCCCCGATCTACATCATTTTGGACAACCTCTCCGCCCACACCGGCGCGGACATCCGCCGCTGGGCGGAGAAGAACAAGGTCGAGCTGTGCTTCACGCCGACCTACGCCTCCTGGGCCAATCCGATCGAGGCGCACTTCGGCCCGCTGCGGCAGTTCACCCTGGCGAATTCGAACCACCGCAGCCATCCCGCGCAGACCCGGGCCCTGCACGGTTACCTGCGTTGGCGCAACGCCAACGCCCGCCACCCCGATGTACTCGCCGCCCAGCGCAAGGAACGTGCCCGCATCCGCAGCGAGAAAGGCATCCGCTGGGGCGGCAGACCGCTTCCAGCAGCAGCTTGATCAGACAGGGACTTCAAATATGAGTTCGAGGCCGTCCTCCTCGTCCCATTGCTCTCCGACCTCCACGAAGCCGAACCCGGAAATGGTGGCCAGGGATGCGGTGTTGTCAGGACTGATCGTCACCCGCACGGTCCTGACTCGGGCTTCGGCAGTGGCCCGATGCACCAACGCGGTGAGCATCGCCCTTGCGTAGCCCTGACGACGGTAGACGGGGATCACCGAGTAACCGAGCTCCACCATGCCCGCCTCATCCGGCGGCCCGTGGAACCCGGCATACCCCACGACGGCGCCTTCCGGCTCGGCTACCACGATCTGCGTGAGCCACCCCGCGCAACCCGGGTCCGAGGTCAGCTGATTGACCCGGTACTGCCACACCCACTTTGCCGTGTCGGTGACGAAGTACTCGGTGAGAGCGACGCCTACTTCGGCACTGGCTTGAGCCAGGTCGTCGTTCAGTAAGGCGGTCATGGCCGTGCTCGATAACTCAACAAATCGTACGGACTTCGGGCTAGTGGAGTCCGGGGTCCGGCGCTGGGCTCTGTCTGTCACAGCGCGAATCGTCGTGGAGAGGCCAGGACGTGTCCAACTGTTTTCGCAATGGCCGATGCATGCCCCGACCAGATTGCGGCCCCATCCACTCGTCCCTACCTGCGCCCCGGTGAACCTTCCCGGTCAGAGCACTAGGC
>NZ_KQ948663.1:382481-485926 GCF_001514145.1 Streptomyces canus | reverse complement strand
GTTCCCAAACTCTATCAGTGTTTTTCCGGCCCTCTGACCACCGCCCTGCAAGCATGCAGAAGATGATCCGGAGTTAGGATCTGACAAGTTGGGTGCTGCCCGGCTGGGACGCTCGGTGGCGCCGCTCGGCCTCAAGCAGGAGTACGACTGTACAGGGGGCCGCGAAGAGGGTGCAAATCCGTTGGGCTGGTGGTCTAGACCACTTAGCGGTATCTTTCCTGCGGAACCCGTACTTCACATGCCATACGCTGCTGGACAGCGCCGTCCGGGACGAGCAATGACGGTGCATATACGCAGCTCCACCCCTGGGAGGCTTCCCATGACCACCGTGACGTCCCCTCTTGCTGGACGCGCCATCGGACTGGCCGCCGTGCCTGATCCGGTCTTCTCCGGGGCCATGGTCGGCCCTGGTACGGCGATCGATCCCGTGCGCGAACCGTCCGAGGCCGTCGCGCCCGTCGACGGTGTGATCGTTTCTCTCCACCCCCACGCCTTCGTCGTCGTGGACGAACAGGGGCACGGCGTGCTCGTCCACCTCGGCATCGACACCGTGCAGCTCAACGGTGAGGGTTTCGAGCTGCTGGTGAACAAGGGCGACACCGTCACGCGCGGTCAGGCGATCGTGCGCTGGAACCCGGCCGCCGTCGAGGCCGCCGGCAAGTCCGCGGTCTGCCCGGTCGTGGCTCTGGAGGCCACAGCCGAGGCCCTCTCCGAACTCCGTGAGGACGGCGACGTGAAGGTCGACGACAGTCTCTTCGTCTGGAAGTGACGTCAGCGCCGTCGTACGACGGCAAGTAGAGGCGACAACCATCGCGGCGGCGGGACCCGCCGCACTATCGGAGACGGGTGAGATGGAGACAACGCTGCGAGGCGTCGGCGTGAGCCACGGTGTGGCGATCGGCGAGGTTCGGCACATGGGAACGGCGGTGCTGGAGCCGCCTGCCAAGCAGATTCCGGCCGAGGACGCGGAGCGTGAACAGGGGCGCGCCCGCAAGGCCGTGGAGGCTGTGGCGGCCGACCTGATGGCGCGCGGCAATCTGGCGGGCGGTGAAGCTCAGGCGGTGCTCGAAGCGCAGGCCATGATGGCCCAGGACCCCGAGCTCATGGCAGACGTGGACCGGCGTATCGCCGTCGGCAGCACGGCCGAGCGCGCCGTGTACGACGCGTTCGCCGCGTACCGCGAGCTGCTGGCGGGCGCGGGTGAGTACCTGGCCGGTCGCGTCGCCGACCTCGACGACGTGCGGAATCGTATCGTCGCCCGTCTGCTCGGAGTGCCCATGCCGGGCGTCCCGGACAGCGACGAGCCTTATGTCCTGGTGGCGCGTGATCTCGCGCCTGCCGACACCGCTCTGCTGGACCCGACGCTCGTTCTGGGTTTCGTCACCGAGGAGGGTGGACCGACCAGCCACAGCGCGATTCTGGCGCGGGCGCTCGGTGTGCCGGCCGTTGTGGCGCTGCCGGGCGCCGGTGAGCTGGCCGAGGGCACGGTCATCGCTGTCGACGGCAGCACCGGTGACATCTTCGTGAACCCGAGCGATGAGAAGAAGGCCCAGTTGGAGGCCGCTGCCGCCGAACGGAAGGCCGCGCTCTCCGCATCGACGGGTCCGGGTGCCACCGCCGACGGCCACAAGGTGCCGCTGCTGGCCAACGTCGGTGGTCCGGCGGACGTGCCCGCCGCGGTCGAAGCGGGAGCCGAGGGCGTCGGTCTCTTCCGTACCGAGTTCCTCTTCCTCGACGACAGCAAGAACGCTCCGTCCGAGGAGAAGCAGGTCGAGGCATATCGCCAGGTCCTCGAGGCGTTCCCCGAGGGTCGTGTGGTCGTTCGTGTGCTGGACGCGGGCGCGGACAAGCCGCTGGACTTTCTGACGCCGTCCGACGAGCCGAACCCGGCGCTGGGTGTACGTGGACTGCGGACGCTGCTCGATCACCCTGACGTGCTTCGGACTCAGCTGACGGCGCTCGCGAAGGCCGCCGAGGGTCTGCCCGTCTACCTTGAGGTCATGGCCCCGATGGTGGCGGACCGCGCCGATGCCAAGGCGTTCGCCGACGCGTGCCGTGCGGCAGGGCTGCGGGCGAAGTTCGGCGCGATGGTGGAGATTCCCTCGGCCGCTCTGCGGGCGCGGTCGATCCTGCAGGAGGTCGAGTTCCTGTCGCTCGGGACCAACGACCTCGCGCAGTACACCTTCGCCGCCGACCGACAGGTGGGTGCCGTGTCGCGGCTGCAGGATCCGTGGCAGCCCGCGCTGCTCGACCTGGTCGCGCTGTCCGCCGAGGCGGCGAAGGCCGAGGGCAAGAGCTGTGGTGTCTGTGGTGAGGCCGCGTCCGACCCGCTGCTCGCCTGTGTGCTGACCGGTCTTGGGGTCACCTCGCTTTCCATGGGTGCGGCGTCGATTCCTTATGTCCGGGCGACGCTGGCGAAGTACACGCTGGCGCAGTGCGAGCGTGCTGCCGCCGCCGCGCGGGCCGCCGACAGTGCCGAGGACGCGCGCGATGCGGCCCAGGCGGTGTTGTCGGGCGAGTAGTCGGACCGGAGAGGCCGGCTGACGGTTCCTGGAGGGCGCTCCACCTGCGGGTGGAGCGCCCTCTTTGTGTTCAGTGACTGTGGCGCGACGTCTGTCCTTGCGGTCCGAGGTCGGGAGGCACGCAGTAGTCGACGTCCGATTCCGGGGAGATCAGGTCGCCGGAATCGATATCCGTGCAGTAGGCGTCGAAGACTTCTCCGGCGGTGAGGGGTTCGAGGCCGTCGCCGCGCAGCCGCCAGCCGTAGATGCGGTCGGTGGTCCCGGGGGCGCTGGTGCGCATGACGAGTCCGCCGGGGCTCTGGGTGGCGATGCCGAGTGCGAGGACCGTGGTGAATTCGAGGGCTTCGGCCTCGTCGAGTTGGACGGCCCCCTCGGTGTTCTCTTCGGAGTGGAGGACGGCGACGAGGGTTTCCGGGGTGCTGGTGACGCTGCAGACGAGGTGGTGTTCGCCCGGTAGGGCTGTGTCGAGGATCCGGACGAGGAGGTCGGAGGCGCGGGTGAAGGCCGCGCGGCCGATGTCCTCCCCGCAGGAACCGCAGGTGCCGAGGCGGGCGAGGAGAGTGGTCGCGTACTCCCAGGTGGCCTGGCGGACGGCTTCGTCAACGAGGGCGGGCACGAGGTCGGTGAGGGGCTGGCCCTCGTACGGGAGCGTCGGTCCGGTGTTGGCGAGTTCTGCCGTGAAGCGTGTTCGGCTCGACGGGATGTCCGGGTTGAGACCGGTCTCCTCGCAGAACTCTGCGTACTCCTGGGGGTCGAAGAGGGCGACGGTGGTGTGGCTGCCCTGTGAGGCGCGGATCCTCAGGAGGTCTTCGACCTGTTTCAGGTAGGTCGCGTGGTCGTCGAAGGTGAAGCTGCGGTAGCGCCGCATGGCGCGGAAGTCGTGTTCGTCGGTGAGCAGGCCGATGGTTCCGGCGATTTCGCGGCGCAGGACGCGTCGCATTGTCTGGTGGTCGGTGTGCGCCATGTTTCCCCCTGTGCGCAGTCGATCAATTCTCACTCACAGTAACCGTCGGCACTGACAATGAGGTCTGTGTGAGGTGCGCCCGGACCATTCGGTGCTGGATCACGCAGGTCAGGGCTATGGCTGCGCCGAAGGCGGCCCATCCTGCCGGGGCGGTGGCGATGGCCGCGGTGACTGCGAGTGGTCCGAAGGTGCGCTGCACGGACTGGGCCAGGCCGTGGACGCCGAGGTAGGTGCCCTGGGCGGTCTAGGGGGCGAGGGCGAGTTCCCGGGAGATGTGGAGTGCAGCATCTCGGCCATGGTGATGCCGCCCAGGGCGAAGGTGGCGGAGGGCGGGAGGAGGAGGTTCCGGGCAGCCGCTGCGGTGGTGCCGAATCGGGGCTTTGGTCGCTCGTGCCGAGGAGACCTAAGCGCTGCGCCGGAACGCTCTCGTACGGGAACTCGGCGATCGGGGCATCGAGGCGCACGGGGCGAGCGGGATGCATGTGGGGGTGCCCGTCCGGGACGCGTCGGCCGTGATGGCCGGGGCCAGGTTCCGGCTGTCGGCCGGTCCGGGCGGGCGGATCACGGCCGCTGAGCTGGAGCCGGCCGATACGGCGCGGCTGGCCTCGGACTTCGCCGGCGTGCTCGGTGAGTCCGAGGCCACCTACGGTGGATGACCCGCTCCGTCAGACGCGTTTGCGGGCCAGGTCCTCGTAGAAGTGGAGCAGTTCGAGGTTGTCGATGGAGCCCGGGTTGACCGCCTTCTCCAGAGGAGTGCCCTGGAGGAGGCGTTTGACGGGGACCTCGATGCGCTTCCCGGTGAGGGTGTGCGGGATGCCGGGGACCTCGATGACCTCGTCGGGGAGGTGGCGGGGTGAGAGGTTTTCGCGGATCGTCGCCTTGATGCGGTCGCGGAGTGCCTGGTCGAGGACGGCTCCCGGGGCCAGTTGCACGAACAGCGGCATCCAGTAGCCGCCGTCGGGCTGCTCGATACCGATGACCAGGGACTCCTTGATCTCGGGGAGTCGCTCCACGGCCTCGTAGATGTCGGCCGAACCCATGCGGACGCCCTGGCGGTTGAGCGTCGAGTCGGAGCGCCCGTGGATGACGACCGAGCCGCGCGAGGTGACGGTGATCCAGTCGCCGTGCCGCCACACTCCGGGATAGGTGTCGAAGTAGCTGTCGTGATAGCGGCTTCCGTCGGGGTCGTTCCAGAAGTGGATCGGCATCGACGGCATGGGGTTGGTGACGACGAGCTCGCCCACCTCGTCGATCAGGGGCTTGCCGCTCGGGTCCCAGGACTGCAGGTCGGTGCCCAGGCTCGGTGCCTGGAGCTCGCCGATGTACACGGGCAGGGTCGGTACGGCGCCCGCGAAGCACGAGCACACGTCCGTGCCCCCGCTGACGGAGGCGATCCACAGGTCCTCACGGACCTCGTCGTGCAGCCAGCGGAAGCCGTCGGGCGGAAGCGGTGAGCCGGTGGTGGCCACGCACCGCACCGTGGAGAGGTCGAAGTCGCGGCCCGGGTGCACGTCGGCCTTGCGGCAGGCCATGACGTACGCGGCCGAGGTGCCGTAGAGGGTGGCGCCCGTGCGTTCGGCGACCCGCCACTGGGCGCCCGTGTCGGGGTAGCCGGGGCTGCCGTCGTACAGGACGACGGTCGTGCCCGTGAGGAGGCCGGAGACGAGGAAGTTCCACATCATCCAGCCCGTGGAGGTGTACCAGAAGAAACGGTCCTCGGGGCCGAGGTCGCAGTGCAGGCCGAGCTGCTTGAGGTGCTCGACGAGGATGCCGCCCTGGGACTGGACAATCGCCTTCGGCAGGCCTGTCGTGCCCGAGGAGTAGAGCACCCACAGGGGGTGTGCGAAAGGCACCTGCTCGAAGACCGGCTCGATGTCGGCGCTCGTGAGGGCATCCCACTCCAGGGCGCCTTCAGGAACCTCGGTACCGAGCAGCGGGATGTGGACGACGGCGCGCAGGGAAGGCAGTTCGCGGCGGAGTTCGGCGACCGTCTCGCGGCGGTCGTGCGCCTTGCCGCCGTAGCGGTAGCCGTCGACGGTGAACAGGACCACCGGTTCGACCTGTTGGAAGCGGTCCAGGACGCTGCGGGCGCCGAAGTCGGGGGCGCAGGACGTCCAGACGGCGCCCACCGCGGCCGTGGCGAGCAGGGCGACGACGGCCTGCGGGATGTTCGGAAGGTAGCCACTGACGCGATCGCCGGGCCGGAGGCCGAGGGCGCGCAGCTCCGCGGCGAGGGAGCCGACCTGGCGGCTCAGCTCGGACCAGGTCACCGGGCGCGGCTCATGGGTCTCGTCGACGTGCAGGAGGGCGGGTTCGTCCCCGCGTGTCTCGGCCGCGCGCAGGGCGTGCTCGGCGTAGTTGAGGGTGGCTCCGGGGAACCACTCGGCGCCGGGCATCGAGCGGTCGCCCAGCACGCGCGCGTAGGGCGTCGAGAACCGTACGTCGAACCATTGGGTGACTGCTTCCCAGAACGGCTCCAGCTCGTCCACCGACCAGCGGTGGAGGGCTTCATAGCCTCCGTCGGCCGGGGCGCCGTGGTGTTCGGCCGCCCATGCCTGGAACCTGGTGACCTGGGACCGGGCGATGCGCTGCGGATCTGGCTGCCAGAGCGGCTGGGGATTCACGGTCGACATGGGGGCTCCCGGACTGTGCGCGTCGTGTGCGTCTCCCGCGCACGGGCCAGGGGTGTGCGCGTGACGCGGCTGACAGGGACGATGCCATGTGATCAACTTCTACGCCAGGGTGCGCCCCACACAGTCCGTGTCGTGAAGATGTGGCCCCGGCACGGGTGAACGCCAGTTGAACGACACGCGCGGGTGAACCAGTGAGTGGCAGGGTGAGCAGCATGAACGGTCGTGACCTGGTGCGTTCGGTGAAGGCGGTTGGTTCGGCGGGGGCGCCCCAGGGGTTGCGTACCGTGCGCGCCGCGTGGCGCAGGAGGCGCATCGACGCCGTCGGGCTGCCGGCACGGGGGGCAGAGCGGGCGCGGGTGCCGGGGCCGATGCGGGAGGTCGAGTCAGGTCCGGGCGGGGGCGTCATACGGTTCAACCGCTCCGAGCTGCGGATCGTCGTCGCGGTGAACGGGGCGGTCTTCTGGGGGTGGGACGGGGCCGAGCCGGAACCGTCGTACGCGCTGGTGGGCCGTTGCCCGGAGCCGGATCCCCGGGCGGTCCTGGAGCCGGACAAGGACGGCGGCTGGCGGGTCGTGGCCGAGCGGGCGACGGTCGTGGTGTCGCGGCACGGAGCGGTCGAGGTGCGTACGCCCGGCGGGGTGATCCTGCGCCGGGATCTGCCGCCCCGCTGGTGGGAGCCGGTGGGCGGCGGCGAGGCGCGCTGGATGCAGCGGTCGGAGGTGGCCGCCGACGCCCGGTTCTTCGGGCTGGGGGGACGGGCGTCGGGGCCTCGGTTGCGGGACGGGACGTACCGGCTGTGGAACACCGACCCGGGCCGGGCGTTCGGGCCGGGGGACGATCCGCTGTACGTCACGATGCCGGTGCAACTGGTGGTGGCCGACGCCGCCACCCATCTCGTGTTCCACGACACCTCGTGGGACGGCACCGTGACCCTGCGGGAGGGCGAGGAGGGCGCCGGTTCAGGACACGACCAAGTGGGGATGTCCGAGCTGCGGATGGCCGGCGGTCCGCTGCGCTGCTGGGTGATGGTGGGCACTCCCGCGCGCGTGCTGCTCGCCTGGGCCTCGCTGACCGGTGCGCCCGCGTTGCCGCCGTCCTGGGCGCTCGGTCATCATCACGCCCGCTGGGGCTTCGGCAGTGAGCAGGAGGTACGGCGGATCGTCGCCGGGTACCAGGAGCGGGCGCTGCCGCTCGATGCCGTCCATCTGGACATCGACCACTACGACGAGCACCAGGTGTTCACGGTCGACCAGGAGCGGTTTCCCAAGCTGCCGCAACTGGCCGAGGAACTGCTGCGGGACGGGATCCGGCTGGTGTCGATCGTCAACCCGGCGGTCAAGGCCGCGCCTGGCAACGCCGTCCATGACAGCGGGACGGTCGAGGACGCCTTCGTGCGGGACGCGTCGGGGCGGCTCGTGCAAGGGGTCGTGTGGCCCGGGGAGGCGGTCTATCCGGACTTCACGCACGCACGCGTGCGTGCGTGGTGGGGTCGCCTCTACCAGGAGAGGGTCACGGCGGGGTTCAAGGGCTTCTGGCACGACATGAACGAGCCCACGTCCTTCAACGCGTTCGGTGAGTCCACCCTGCCGCGTTCGGCCAGGCACTCCCTGGAGGACCGCAGCGGTGACCACCGGGAGGCGCACAACGTCTATGCGCTGTGCATGGCCCAGGCCGGGTACGAGGGTCTGCGCGACCTGGTGCCGGACGAGCGGCCCTTCCTGTTCTCGCGTTCCGGATGGGCCGGCATGCAGCGATACGGCGGCACCTGGTCCGGTGACGTGGCCACCGGCTGGCCGGGGCTGCGTGCTTCGCTGTCGCTCGTGATGGGGCTCGGGCTGTGCGGGGTGCCGTACTCGGGGCCCGACGTGGGCGGCTACGACGGGCACCCCTCGCCCGAGCTGTATCTGCGGTGGTTCCAACTCGGCGCCTACCTGCCGTTGTTCCGTACCCACGCGAGTCTGCGGGCAGGGCGCAGGGAGCCGTGGGAGTTCGGAGCCGAGGTGCTGGAGCACGCGCGCGTGGCGCTCGTGGAACGCCGGCGGCTGCTGCCGTACTTCATGACGCTCGCTCAGTTGGCCCGGCGTACCGGTGCGCCTTATGTCCGGCCCGTGTGGTGGTCCGCGCCCGAGGACCGTGCCCTGCGGGACTGCGAGGACGCCTTCTTGCTGGGTGACTGCCTGCTCGTGGCACCGGTGCTCGATCCGGGCAGTGACCGGCGCGCAGTTCAGCTGCCGCGGGGGCGCTGGTACGACACGGCCACGGAACAGGTCTATGAGGGGCCGGGACAGGTGCTCGTCGACGCCCCGCTGTCGCGGATTCCGGTACTCGCGCGCGCGGGCGCCGTCATTCCGGTGCGGGGGGACGACGGCGGTCTCGAACTGGAGGTGTGGGCGCCCGCCCGTGGGCGGAGCGGGGGCGGACTGGTCGTTGCGGACGCGGGCGACGGTTGGGACGAACCGGAGATCGAACGCTACGTCGCCCGCTGGGAGGGCCGGAAGGTGGTCGTTCAGCGGGAGGGCGAGGACGGCGTGAGCGAGCCGTCCCACCCGGTGCGGCTGCGCGGGCTGGGAGCGCGCTGAGGATCAGACGTAGCGGCCCTCGAACCAGGCCCGCACGGCCAGCGTGTGCAGCGGGAAGGCGAGCTCTTCCGGCCTGCGCAGGAGGTGCCAGCCCTCCGTCTCGTCGGTGGCGGCGGGCGCCGGGAGGCCGTCGGCGGGACGCTCCGGCAACACCCCGAACAGCAGCAGGTGCCCGTCGGGCGAGCTCAGCGCGTCGACGAGCCGTACGTCGCGGCTCGCCGCGTCGATGCCGGTCTCTTCCTTGAGTTCGCGGACCAGGGCGTGCCGCCAGTCCTCACGGTCGTCGAGGTAACCGCCGGGCAGCGCGATGCCTCCGCGCGCGGGGGCGATGGTTCGGGTGATGACGACCAGGGCGGTGCCCTGTGTGTCGTACACGGGCTGGAGTGCGACGGCGACCGGCAGGGGGTTGCGGTAGGCCACCGTGTTGCAGGCGGGACAGGTGCGGGGCCAGCCTGCGACGCCCTCTCCGTAGGGCGCTCCGCAGCTCGAACAGTGAGAGCCGGGCACGGAGTTGGGGGTGGAGTGCTGAGTTTCGGACACGCGGCGGACTGTATCTGATCATCGGGTAGTCCGGTTCCGTTGGGCCCTCTGCCTCTTTGCGGCCGCCCGTGCAACACTTCTGACGTCCCGTCAGATCCGGCCCGGGGAGGGGTCTTGCCGCACATACGCACACCTGTGGTCACCGGGTGGTTCGCCGGCGAGGGAGACGACTTCACGCTTCTCGGGACCCGCTGCTCCGCCTGCGCGTCGGTCTTCTTCCCGCGCGAGGACAGCCACTGCCGCAACCCCGGATGCGACAGTGGCGATCTGGCGGAGATTCCCCTTTCGCGGCGCGGTCGCGTCTGGTCGTACACGGACAGCCGGTACCGGCCTCCGTCACCGTATGTGACCGATCCGGAACTTCCGTGGGAGCCGTACACGTTGATCGCTGTGGAGCTGGCCGCCGAGCGGATCGTGGTGCTGGGGCAGGCGGTTCCCGGGGTGACCGTCGCCGACCTGGCGGTGGGCGCGGAGGTGGAGGTCGTCCCGGGTGTGCTCCATGAGGACGGCGAGACGGTCTGGACGACGTGGCACTGGCGGCCGAGGGGGGTGACGGCATGACAGGAGAGGTGGCGGTGCTCGGCGCGGGCATGCACCCATGGGGCAAATGGGGGCGCGGCTTCGTCGAGTACGGCGTGGCGGCCGCCCGCGCGGCGCTGGCCGACGCCGGCCTCGAGTGGCGGGACGTCGGCTCGATCGTCGGCGCGGACACCGTGCGGGGCGGTTATCCGGGCTATGTGGCAGGGGCGACCTTCGCCAAGGCGCTCGGCTGGCAGGGGGCCCGTGTCGCCAGCGTGTACGCGGCGTGCGCGTCCGGGGCGCAGGCGGTTGCCGCCGCGCGGGCACAGGTCCTCGCGGGACTGGCCGATGTAGTGCTCGTGGTGGGTGCCGATGCCGCGCCGAAAGGGTTCTTCCGCCCCGCGGGCGGCGACCGGCCCGACGATCCGGACTGGCTGCGCTTCCGGGTTCTCGGCGCGACCAACCCGACCTACTTCGGGCTGTACGCGCGGCGCCGCATGGCCGTGCACGGGGACACGGTGGAGGATTTCGCTCAGGTCAAGGTGAAGAACGCGGCCCTGGGGGCGCTGAATCCGTATGCGCGGTACCGCAAGCGGGTGAGCGCGGAAGAGGTCGCGGCCTCCGCCGTCGTGGCGGATCCGCTGCGACTGCTCGACATATGCGCCACCTCGGACGGCGGTGCGGCGCTCGTGCTCTCCAGCATGGAGTTCGCTCGGCGGAGGGGCGTGGTCGAGCCCGTGCGGATCCGGGCGGTGTCGACGGTGACGCCGACGTATCCGAACACGGTGCTGGACCTTCCGGACATCGCGACGGACTCCGCCGCCGCGGTCGAGCCCACCGCCGGGACGTTCCGCGCGTCGATCGCGCGCGCGGCCTACGAGGAGGCCGGCGTCGGGCCGGAGGAACTCTCCGTCGCCGAGGTCTACGACCTGTCCACGGCCCTGGAGTTGCAGTGGTACGAGGACCTCGGACTGTGCGGAGAGGGCGAGGGCGCGAAGCTCCTGCGCGAGGGGGCGACGGCACCGGGCGGACGCATACCCGTCAACACGAGCGGCGGACTCGCCTCCTTCGGCGAGGCGGTTCCGGCTCAGGCGATCGCCCAGGTGTGCGAGCTCACCTGGCAGTTGCGGGGCGACGCGGGTGCCCGGCAGGTCGAGCACGCACGCGTGGGGATCACCGCCAACCAGGGGCTGTTCGGACACGGGTCGGCGGTGATCGCCGTGAGGTGATCGGAGGGAAAGGGGGTTCTCATACGCTGCGTGAGCGCCCCGGAATCCTGCGTGAACGTCTCATGAACTGCGGTTGGGCGTGCGCGAATGACGCCATCATGCTCCCGTGCGCTCCTGGACGGACACTCTCCGCTTCGCCTTCCAACCGGTGGTCAATCTGGCCACCGGCGGAGTCGCAGGGCTGGAGATACTCGCCCGCCCGGAGACCGGCGACATCCTGGCGGAGGCCCGCCGCGACCCCGAAGTCGACGGTCGGCTCGTCGTGTTGGCGCTGCGGGCGGCGGTGCGCAGGGAAACCTTGCTGCCGCTGCACGTCAACGTGTTCGCGGGCACGCTCGCCGACCTCGGCGGCCTCACCCCGCTGCACCACGCCGTACGTGAGGCGGGACGGCTGCCGTGGGAGGTCACGATCGACGTGGGTCCGCCGTACACGCATGTACCGCATCAGGCGCTGCTGGAGGCTCTCGCCGAGCTGCGGGGACAGGGCTTCCGGATCAGCGCGGACGGTGTGGGGGACGGGGACGTACCACTGAGGCTGCTTGTCGACATGTCGCCCGATCTCGTGAAGCTCGACGCGTCGCTGCTGTTCCGGCCTTCGGCGGTACGGGCGATGCGGACCCTGTGCGACGAAGTCGGCGCGCTCCTCTGTGTCGAGGGAGTGGAGACGGAACTGCAGTACGGGGCCGCGCTGTCGGCCGGGGCGCAGCTGGCGCAGGGCACACTGTTCGCGCCGCCCTCCCGGCTTCCCGCGGCGGAGGTGTACGTTCCGCCCCCCTCCCCGTTTGACGCGCCGCCACCGCGGTCGGGTCCTTCGGTACGGGAGTTCGTGCGCCCCGCCGCGCTGTTGCCGGCCACCGCCTCCGCGGGTCAGGTGCGGGCGCTGCTGACCGGATCGCCCGACGTGTCGGGGGTTCTGCTCGTGGACAGGAACGGGGTGCCGTTCCGCTCGGTGCACCGCTCGCGTTTCCTGCTGTCGATGTCGGGCCGCTACGGACACGCCCTGTACGCCGAACGCCCCGCGGCGAAGCTCGGCGATCCACCGCGGACGGTGGGGATCGACGCCACCGCGTGGGAGGTACTGGACGTGGTCGCCGTGGGCGACCGGGACCGTACGTCGGACGACGTGGCCGTGGTCGACCGGCACGGCCGCTGCGTGGGGGCCGTACGGCTCGCGGATCTCGTACGGGCGCTGAGCGAGACCCGGGTGGAGGAGGCGGCCGGGCTCAATCCGCTGACCCGGCTGCCGGGTTCGGACGCGATCACGGGTGAGGTGGACCGTCGTATCGCGGCCGGGCGGACGTTCGCGCTGAGCTGGCTGGACGTCGACCAATTCAAGCAGGTCAACGACGGGGCCGGGTTCGCTGCGGGCGACGAACTCATCCGCGCGGTGGGACGCTTGCTGCAGCACGCGGCGACCGGCACCACGCGCGTGGGGCACATCGGCGGGGACGACTTCCTGGTGCTGGCGGACCCGGAGGAGCTCGCTCCGCTGGCCGCCGCCGTGCTGGACGCGCCCTGGGCCGCGGGCGGGCGGCCCGTGACCCTGTCCCTGGCCACGGTGGAGTGCCTGCCCGGCAGTGTGGCGGACCACAGGGAGGCGGCCGCGTGTCTGGCGCCGCTGAAGAAGGCCGCGAAGGCGCTCAGCGGGGCGAGTTGGGTCGTGGGGCGGGCAGGGCTGCCCGGGCACGAGATCCGGCGCTCAGCGGGCGCGGAGGCCGCTTCGACGGGGTACGCGGTGGCGGAGCCGGGGAGGGGCTGAAGCACGGCCGTGGGTGCCGTTCGGGCTCCGGCCGGTCCTGCCCGTTGGTCGAGGCGGTTCGGCCGCCCGTCCCAACCGTTGCCGTCGGCGACCTTGACGCCCCCCGGGGCCCGGTGAACACTTCCGGTGTCAGTCGACATCGCCGTACATTCTCGGCGTATCCAGGCACCACGCCGCGCGGGCCCCCACGAGCTCAGGCCCACTCCCCCACGGGCGATTCGGCTGCGACGGCACGCTCGTCGCGGACGCCGGGCGGGGCGCGGGATTCTCCTTGCCCTCGGCAGTTCGCCAAGGGAACCGCAACCCTGCACGGAGGACCGGGGCGGGAACGTCCCGGGCCAGGGCCTAGGAGCCGCCATGAGCAACGGAGACGTATTCCTCGGTGAGGTCATCGGTACGGCGATTCTGATCCTCTTCGGCGCCGGCGTGGTCGCCGCCGTCGTACTCAACTATTCCAAGGCGAAGGACTCCGGCTGGGTCGTCATCGCGTTCGGCTGGGGCTTCGGCGTGCTCGCCGGGGCGTACACCGCCGCACCGCTGTCCGGCGGGCATCTCAACCCCGCCGTGACCCTCGGGATCGCCATCGACACCGGGGACTGGGACCAGGTTCCCCTCTACATCGCCGGTCAGATGGTCGGCGCGATGCTCGGGGCGGTCCTGTGCTGGCTGGTCTACTTCGCTCAGTTCCAGGCCAACGCCGACGACGAGATCGCCCAGCCGACGCTCGGGATCTTCTCCACCGCGCCCGCGATCCGCAACCCCGTGGCGAACCTGGTCACGGAGATCATCGCGACGATCGGCCTGGTCCTGCCGATCCTGGCCTTCGGCCTCACCAAGGGACTCGGCGAGTCCGGCACCGCTGTCCTCGTCGTCGCCTTCCTGGTCGTCGGCATCGGTCTGTCACTCGGCGGGCCCACCGGATACGCCATCAACCCGGCCCGTGACCTGGGCCCGCGCATCGTCCACGCCCTGCTGCCGATTCCCCACAAGGGCACCTCGGACTGGAGTTACGCGTGGATCCCGGTGGTGGGACCGCTGATCGGCGGGGCGCTGGCCGGGGTGATCTTCAACGCAGCCTTCTGAACACAGCCCTTGTGAAACGCAGTCCTCGTGAGACGCAGCCCGTGAAACGCAGCCTTGTGCAGGAACCGACGAAGGGGACGTCATGACGGACAAGTTCGTCGCCGCTATCGACCAGGGCACCACCTCCAGCCGCTGCATCATCTTCAACCAGGACGGCGCGATCGTGGCCGTCGACCAGCGCGAGCACCGCCAGATCTTCCCCAAGCCCGGCTGGGTGGAGCACGACGCCACCGAGATCTGGTCCAAGGTGCAGGCCGTCGTCGCCGGGGCCATCGCCAAGGCCGGGCTGCGGGCCGACCAGCTCAGTGCGCTCGGCATCACCAACCAGCGCGAGACGACGGTCCTGTGGGACCGCGCGACGGGCAAGCCCGTGCACAACGCGATCGTGTGGCAGGACACCCGCACCGCGGCGCTGACCAGGCAACTCGGCGGCTCCGACGGACAGGACCGTTTCCGCGAACAGACCGGGCTGCCGCTGGCCACCTATTTCTCGGGACCGAAGGCGGCCTGGCTGCTGGACAACGTGCCGGGGCTGCGCGCACGCGCCGAGAACGGTGACATCGCCTTCGGCACCATCGACTCCTGGCTGATCTGGAACCTCACCGGTGGCACGGACGGCGGGCGGCACGTCACCGACGTGACCAACGCCGGACGGACCATGCTGATGAACCTCGAGACCCTCCAGTGGGATCAGTCCATCCTGTCCGCGATGAACGTGCCGGACGCCGTGCTGCCCGAGATCAGGTCGTCCGCCGAGGTCTACGGCACCGCGGTCGGCCAACTGGCGGGCGTGCCCGTGGCGTCCGCGCTGGGCGACCAGCAGGCCGCGGTGTTCGGGCAGGCCTGCTACGACGTGGGCACGGCGAAGAACACGTACGGCACGGGCTCCTTCCTGTTGCTCAACACGGGCAATCGGCCGGTCCCTTCGAAGAACGGGCTGCTGACGACGATGGGCTACAAGATCGGCGGTGAGGCGCCGGTGTACTGCCTGGAGGGGTCGATTGCCATCACGGGCGCCCTGGTCCAGTGGTTCCGCGATCAGCTCGGCATCATCCGTACCGCCGACGAGATCGAACCCCTGGCGGCGAGTGTCGAGGACAATGGCGGCGCGTACATCGTGCCCGCCTTCTCCGGCCTGTTCGCGCCCTATTGGCGCTCCGACGCGCGCGGTGTCGTCACGGGTCTCACGCGGTACGTCACCAAGGCGCACCTCGCGCGCGCGGTGCTCGAAGCGACGAGCTGGCAGACGCGCGAGGTCGTGGACGCCATGTACCAGGACTCCGGAGTGCAGATCACCACCCTGAAGGTGGACGGCGGCATGACCAAGAACAACCTGCTCATGCAGCACCAGGCCGATGTGCTCGACGTGCCGGTGGTCCGGCCGAAGGTCTCCGAGACCACGTGCCTGGGTGCCGCGTACGCGGCCGGGCTCGCCACAGGCGTGTGGAACGACCTCGACGAGCTGAAGTCCCACTGGCAGAAGGACGTCGAGTGGGCGCCGAACATGGAGGCGTCCGTCCGGGACCGCCAGTACCACAACTGGCGCAAGGCCGTGGAGAAGAGCTTCGGCTGGGAAGAGGACGGCGAGAACTAGGCACGCGCGCGTGGTGCCGAAAAGCCGCGACCCGTACCCCTGTCGGCGGGGGTACGGGCCGCACCCGTGTCTCAGGTGGTGACGCTCTGACGGCGCCGCGCCGAGTACGCCATGGCGTGCTGGACGACGCCCACGAGGACGTCCTTGACCGACTGCTTGTGCCGCGCGTCGCACAGCACGATCGGTACGTCCTCGTCGAGGTCGAGAGCCTGGCGTACATCCTCCTCCGGGTAACGGATCGCTCCGTCGAAGCAGTTGACGCCGACGAGGAAGGGTATGGAGCGCCGCTCGAAGTAGTCGACGGCCGCGAAGCAGTCCTCCAGGCGGCGGGTGTCGGCCAGCACGACGGCTCCGAGGGCACCTTCGGAGAGCTCGTCCCACATGAACCAGAACCGTTCCTGCCCGGGTGTGCCGAACAGGTACAGCACCAGGTCCTCGCGCAGGGTGATGCGTCCGAAGTCCATGGCGACAGTGGTGGTGCGCTTGCCCTCGACACCGCTGGTGTCGTCGACCGGGCGCCCTGCCTCGGTCAGAAGTTCCTCGGTGCGCAGCGGCCTGATCTCGCTGACCGCGCCCACGAACGTGGTCTTGCCCACGCCGAAGCCGCCGGCCACCAGGATCTTGAGCGTGACGGGCTCGACCGGGGGCTTGCCGCGCTCAGAACGCCCGAAGATCATTGGTCTCTTCTCCTGCTTGCTGGGGGTGTTGGGTCGACGGCGGGCCATAGCCTCCGCCGCCGGGGGTCTCGATGACGAGTACGTCGCCGGGGCCGACGTCCGCCGAGTCACGACCGGCGAGTTCGGTGACCGTACCGTCCGCGTGCTCCACGCGGTTGGCGCCCAGCGCACCGGGCTCGCCGCCCGCCATGCCGTACGGGGGCACCCTACGGTGCTGGGACAGGGTGGAGACCGTCATGGGCTCGCGGAACCGGATGCGGCGTACGGCACCGTCTCCGCCGTGCCACTTTCCGGCGCCGCCGCTGCCGGGCCGCAGCGCGAACTCGTCGAGCCGTACGGGCAGTCGCCACTCCAGGACCTCGGGGTCCGTGAGCCGCGAGTTGGTCATGTGGGTCTGGACCGCTGGTGCGCCGGGGAAGCCTTCGCCCGCGCCGGACCCGGAGGCCACCGTCTCGTAGTACTGGTGGCGTTCGTTGCCGAAGGTGACGTTGTTCATGGTGCCGGAGCCCTCGGCCTGGACACCGAGCGCCGCATACAGGGCGCCCGTGATCGCCTGCGAGGTCTCCACGTTGCCCGCGACGACGGCGGCCGGCGGTTCGGGCGCCAGCATGGAGCCGGGCGGTACGACGATGTCCAGCGGGCGCAGACAGCCGTCGTTGAGCGGGATGTCGTCGTCGACGAGCGTCCGGAACACGTACAGGACAGCCGCGTTGACCACTGCGAAAGGCGCGTTGAAGTTGGTGGTCAGCTGGGCGGACGTCCCGGTGAAGTCGACGGTGGCGGAGCGGCTTTCGCGGTCCACGCGCACGCGTACGTGGATGACGGCGCCCGAGTCGGTCTCGTAGGCGTACTCGCCGTCGTCCAGGGCGTCGATCACCCGGCGCACGGCCTCTTCGGCGTTGTCCTGGACGTGCTTCATGTACGCCTGCACGACGTCGAGACCGAAGTTCTCGATCATGCGGCCGACTTCGTCGACGCCCTTGCGGTTGGCGGCGATCTGGGCGCGGAGGTCGGCGAGGTTTGTCTTCGGATTGCGGGAGGGGTACGGCGCCTCGGTGAGCAGGCGGAGGGTCTCCTCCTCGCGGAAGCGGCCGTTCTCCGCGAGGAGCCAGTTGTCGAAGAGGACGCCCTCCTCCTCGATGGTGCTGCTGTTGGCGGGCATGGAGCCGGGGGCGATGCCGCCGATCTCGGCGTGATGGCCGCGGGAAGCGACGTAGAAGAGGATCCTTTGATCACTCTCCGTGGCGCTCACGTCGAACACCGGGGTGATCACGGTGACGTCCGGCAGATGGGTGCCGCCGTGGTACGGGTCGTTGACCGCGTAGGTGTCACCGGGGTTCATGGACGGGCCGCGCCTGCGGATGACCTCCTGGACGCTGGTACCCATCGAGCCCAGGTGGACGGGGATGTGTGGGGCGTTGGCCACCAGGTTTCCGTCCGGGTCGAAGAGCGCGCAGGAGAAGTCCAGGCGTTCTTTGATGTTGACGGACTGGGCCGTGGACTCCAGGCGCGCGCCCATCTGTTCGGCGATGGACATGAAGAGGTTGTTGAAGACCTCGAGCAGAACCGGGTCGGCTTGCGTGTCGAGATCGGAACTCTCCGTAATCGTCACGCGTTCCATGACCAGATGCCCGTCGTCGGTCGTCGCGGCCTGCCAGCCGTCGTCGACGACGGTCGTCGCACTGGTCTCGGTGATGATCGCGGGGCCGGTGACGGACTCGCCGGGAGGCAGGTCCTCGCGGCGGTGGAGGGGGACGTCGCGCCAGGCGCCGGCCGTGTGGAGGCGGACGGTGCCGGGGGCGGTCGGGCTGCCCTGGTAGACGGCCAGGGCGGAGAGATCGGGGGGTTCGGTGATGCCGGTGGCTTCGACGGAGAGGGCTTCGACGACGAGCGGGCGGTCGAGGGTGAAGGAGTACGTGGCGCGATGACGTTCCTCGAAGGCGTGCCTCATCGCGGCCGGCTCGGTCAGCTCGACGATGAGGGGGGTGTCGGTGCCGTCGTAGCGGAGCTGGGCGCGGCGGGTGACCTGGATACGGTTCTCGGGGACGTCCTCGGCGCGGAGTTCACCGCGGGCGGCGCTCTCCAGGTCGTCGGCGGTCTTGAGGACGCCGGACATGGCGGCGGGCTCCAGGGGGGCCTCGACGGACTGTTCACGCATGGCCGTGGTGTCGGCGAGTCCGATGCCGAGCGCGGAGAGGACACCGGCCATGGGCGGCACCAGGACCGTGCGCATGCCGAGCGAGTCGGCGACCATGCACGCGTGCTGGCCGCCCGCCCCGCCGAAGGTGGTCAGGGCGTAGCGGGTGACGTCGTGGCCCTTCTGGACGGAAATCCGCTTGACGGCGTTGGCGATGTTGGCGACGGCGATCTGGAGGTACCCCTCGGCGACCTGTTCGGGAGTGCGGTCGTCACCGGTCCGCTCGCGGATCTCGCGTGCGAGGGCGGTGAAGCGGTCGCGGACGAGTCCGGCGTCGAGGGGCTGGTCGCCGTCCGGGCCGAACACGCTGGGGAAGTGGTCGGGTTGGATGCGGCCGAGCATCACGTTGGCGTCGGTGACGGCGAGCGGGCCGCCGCCCCGGTAGCAGGCGGGGCCCGGGTCCGCGCCCGCCGAGTCCGGCCCCACGCGGTAGCGGGATCCGTCGAAGTGCAGTACCGAGCCGCCGCCGGCCGCGACGGTGTGGATGTCCAGCATGGGGGCGCGCAGCCGGACACCGGCGATCTGGGTGGTGAAGACACGTTCGTACTCGCCCGCGAAGTGCGAGACGTCGGTGGAGGTGCCGCCCATGTCGAAGCCGATGACCCGCTCGAAACCGGCCAGTTGGGACATGCGGGCCATCCCGACGATGCCCCCGGCGGGGCCGGAGAGGATGGCGTCCTTGCCGCGGAACTGCCGGGCTTCGGCGAGGCCGCCGTTCGACTGCATGAACATGAGCCGCACGCCTTCGAGTTCGTCGGCGACGTGGCGGACGTATCGGCGCAGCACCGGCGACAGGTAGGCGTCGACGACGGCGGTGTCCCCGCGCGGGACGAGCTTCATCAGCGGGCTGACCTCGCTGGAGAGCGAGATCTGCGGAAAGCCGATGCGGGCGGCGAGCTGTCCGATCGCCTGCTCGTGAGCGGGGTGGAGGTGGCTGTGCAGGCAGACCACTGCAACGGCCCGGATCCCGTCGTCGTACGCCTCCTGCAGGGGACCGGCGAGGGTGTCCAGGTCGAGGGCGCGCAGCACCGTGCCGTCGGCGGCGACGCGCTCGTCGGCCTCCACGACCCGCTCGTGGAGGAGCTCGGGGAGTTCGATGCGGCGCGCGAAGATGCGGGGGCGGTTCTGGTAGGCGATGCGCAGGGCGTCGCGGAAGCCTCGGGTGATGACGAGGAGGGTGCGCTCCCCCTTGCGTTCCAGCAGGGCGTTGGTGGCGACGGTGGTGCCCATGCGGACGGCGTCGACGGGTTCCCCGGAGCCGTCCAGGAGCATCCTGACCCCGGCGACCGCGGCGTCGGCGTAGCGGGCCGGGTTCTCCGACAGCAGCTTGTGGGTGAGCAGGCGGCCGTCCGGGCGTCGCGCGACGATGTCGGTGAAGGTGCCGCCTCGGTCGACCCAGAACTGCCAGCCTGTCGTCACGTCGGTCTCCCCGATCGCACTGCTCGCAACCGTGTCCGCGGACTGGTGGGCGGCCGTCCGCGGATGGTCGTCGACGATCAGTCAGATCATATCGGCAGGGGTGTGCCGGCGCCCGCCGCGGACCGGTGGGGACTCCCGGCTCGGGTCCCTGGCACGTACTCGGTGTTCACCGAGGTCAGGCGGCCCCCGGGCGGGCGGGCCAGTCGGTCACAGGGCTCTGAGGCCGTTGATCACGTCGCGCAGAATGCTCTCGTCCGGGAGCTCGGCGGGCGGCACCGGCCGGTTCACGTGGACCCACTCCGAGGCCACGAGGTCGCCTATGAGGACCCGTACGACCCCGATGGGCAGGTCGAGTTCGGAGGACAGCTCGGCGACCGACTGGGGGGTGTCCCGGCACAGGTCGACGATGTCCACGTGCTCGGGGGACAGCGAGTGGTCCCCTTCGGGATCGTCCGTATGGGATTCGGCCACCACGACCGCGATGAGGTCGAGACGGTGCTGCCCGGCACTCGTGGTGCGGCCGCGTGTCATGGCGTACGGACGGACCACCGGTCCGGCCTCGTCGTCGAACCAGTGGCTTCTTCCCTGACCGTCTGTGCTCATGCCATCTCACTACCCGCCCTGAGGCAGATCGGTGCGCGGAGCGGCACCGAGATGCACACCGACCCGCTTGACCAGGAGCGTCATCTCGTACGCGACGAGGCCCACGTCCGAGTCGGCGTCCGAGAGGACGGCGAGGCAGCTGCCGTCGCCGGCGGCCGTCACGAACAGGAAGGCGTCGTCCAGTTCCACGACCGTCTGCCGGACGTTGCCCGCTTCGAAGTGCCGGCCCACGCCCTTGGCGAGGCTGTGGAACCCGGACGCCACGGCGGCGAGGTGCTCGCTGTCCTCGCGGGTCAGATCCTTGGACACGCCGGTCGGGAGGCCGTCGCTGGAGAGCACCAGGGCCTTGCGGATGCTCGCGACGCGGTCCACCAGGTCGTCGAGGAGCCAGTTCAGCTCGCCGGACTTGTCGGTCGCCTTCGGTGCGGTCATGGACCGTCCCCCTTAGTCGTTCGTTGTGGTGCTGTGCCGCCTGGCGTGTCGTCGCCCACGGCGTTCTCCTCACGGCCACGCTGCCAGCCGCGCTGGAGCGAGGCCATTCGGCTGCGGACCTCGTCGGCGTCCCGTTCGGCGGGCTCCGCCTGGTTCTGGGGGCGCCGCACCGGTGCCTGCTTGAGCTGGGGGGCGAGATTGGCCTGCCGTACCCGGCGGGGAAGCGGGGCGGTACCGGAGCCGGCGTCCTGGGACCCGCGTGCGGAGCCGAGGGGCGGCCTGCCCGAGTCGGATGCTCCGGAGGCACCGCGGGCGGACTCGCCCCAGCCGGGACGTACGACGCCGTCCGGGGCGGAGCCGGCCGGGCCACCCCTGCCGAGGGCGCCCGGAGCAGAGGCGACGGGGCCGAGACCGGGCGCGCCCGGTCTGCCGGTGGCATCGGTGGCGGAGTCGCCCGAGTCCGGGCCCGTGCCGCTGGACGCGATTTCGGCACGCCGGGTGCGTCGGGGCAGGACCGGAGCTCCGGACGGCCCGCCGGTTTCACGGCTCGGGAACGCCGAGGAGGTCGGTGCTTCCGTCAGCTCGTCGATGCGGTCGGCCACGCCGGTGCCCCGGCGCAGGGCCGCGGCGCGGCGGCGGCTCGGCAGCGTGGGAGGTTCGGAGCGCGCGGGCCCCTGTCCCGCCGACGGGGTCGTCTGCGGCCTGGACGCGCCCGGGCCGATCGCCGGTGGCTCGTCCGTCTCCTCGCGTCCCGTCCGCCCGTCGGTGACCGGGCGCCCGTGGGAGGTGACCAGCTTGGGAGTCCGGCGGCGGGACAGTGACACCGGGGCGTCCGGGCCGCCGTCGCCGATGTCCGTTCCGTCGGTTCCCGGGGCTTCGTCGTCGACGTGGGCCAGGGAGCGGCGCGGGCGGAACAGTCCGCCACGCTCGCTGTCCTCGGAGTCGAGCACACCCGGGAAGTCGTTCAGGGCGTCCAGGTCGACAGGAGCTTCCAGTTCGACCGGGCCGTCCAGGATCGCGGGCGTCCTGGCCGCCAGCTGGGCCGGTCCCCGGGTGAGCGAGACGCGCTGGGCCTCCTCCAGTTCGGCCTCCTTCGACGGCCGGGGGCGGTCGAGACGGAAGCCGATGCCGTTGGTGTCCGGGACGTCGTCGGTCAACAGCGCGTCGGGAATGAAGACGACGGCCGTCGTGCCGCCGTACGGCGAAGGCTGCAGCGAGACCCTGACGTTCTGCCGCTGGGCGAGCCGGCTGACCACGAACAGGCCCAGCCGGTCGGTGTCGGAGAGCTCGAACTCCGGTGTCTCGGCGAGCCGGAGGTTGGCGTCCAGCAGCGCGTCGGCGGCCATGCCGAGTCCGCGGTCGTGGATCTCCAGGGTGAAGCCGTTGGCGACGCGCTCGCCCAGGACCTGGACGGCGGTGTGGGGCGGGGAGAACACCGTGGCGTTCTCCAGGAGTTCGGCCACGAGATGCGTGAGGTCCGCGACGGCCGGGCCGGTCACGGCCACCCTGGGCAGCCTGCGGACCTCGATGCGCTCGTAGTCCTCGACCTCGGCGACGGCGGCGCGGACGACGTCCATGAGCTGGACGGGTTTGCGCCACTGCCGGGAGGGGGCCGCGCCGGAGAGGATCACCAGGCCTTCGGCGTGCCGGCGCATACGGGTGGTCAGGTGGTCGAGGCGGAAGAGGTCGGCGAGCTCGTCGGTGTCCTCGGTGCGGCGCTCCATGGTGTCGAGCAGCGTGAGCTGCTTGTGCAGGAGAACCTGGCTGCGGCGGGCGAGGTTGACGAAGACCTCGGAGACCCCGGCGCGCAACTCCGCCTGCTTGACGGCGGCTTCGACGGCTGCGCGCTGGAGGGTGTTGAGGGCCTGGCCGACCTCACCCATCTCGTTCTTGTCGTACTCCAGGCGCGGGACCTCGGTCTCCACGTCCACCTGTTCGCCCACGGAGAGCCGGCGCATCACACTGGGCAGCCGTACGCCGGAAGCCTCGTGGGCCTCCAGGCGCAGTTGCCTCAGGTCACGGATGAGGCCGCGGCCGACACGTACGGACAGCACCAGCGAGAAGAGCAGGGCGATCAGACCGAGGACGCCGACGACGGCCGCCTTGATGATCACGCCCATCGCGTCCGGCCGGACACGGTCCTGGAGGCGATCGCCCGCCTGGTCGTCGAGCTTGGCGAGTTCGTCGAGCACACTGCCCGCGGCGGCGTCCCAGCTCTTGGCGCTGACGTTGCCGTCGGTTCCGGGTTCAGCACCGGCGACGGACTGCTCGGCGGAGCGCAGCGGGGCGGTGCCGGCGTTCTTCCAGAAGCGCTCGTACCGCTCGCGTTCCGACGTCGGCAGCACTCCGAGGTTGACGTCGTACAGCAGGGTCCGCTGGGCGACGAGATCGGAGACGTCGCGGATCTCGTCGTGAGTGAGCTTGCCCACCACCAGGGCGGAGCCGAGCAGGGCGTCCTCGCGGGAGAGCAGTTCGCGGGCCCGGGTGATGTTGACCAGAGCCCGTGCCTGCTTGTCCAACTCGACACTGTCGACGCCGTCGAGGGTGGCGAGCAGGTCGTAGGCGGGGTCGACGAGGCGGTTGTACTGGTAGAAGGCCTGGAGGCGGGTGACCGTGCCCTCCTCGACGCTGCGGCGCAGTGAGTCGATGCCGTCGAACGCGTCCAGGACGGCGGTGAGGCGTTCGTCGTCGTCCTGGTCCAGTCCGTCGCGGGCATCGGGATCGCGCGCGTTCTGCCGGAACTTGGCGATGGCGTCGTCGGAGGCGTTCCTTGTGCTGCGCAGCGCGGACAGGGCGTCCGACGCGCGCGGATCAGCCAGATAGACAAGCGTCTGGCGGCGTTCCTGCTGGAGCACGCGCACGGTGTCCTCGATGGGATAACCGAGCTTCTCCGTGACGGTGGATACCTGGAAGAGCTGGGCGACCTCACGTCCCGTCAGTACCGTGGCGAAGCCCCACACCGCGATCAGGGACACCAGCGGCACGAGAAGCAGCGCCACGATCTTCCGGCGGATCGACTTCCCGCGAAAGCGCATGGCCTCCCCCAGCTCGACCCCCGCCGGCCGGGGGTACACATGTACGTCAACAAACGGCGCGAGCCTACTACCGACGCACACGTAACTCGAAGTTGCATCCGGAACCCGAACTTCCGCTCCACTGTCGCGACATGGGGAGTTGTCCTCCCATTGCGGGAGATTGCCTCCTGCGATCAGGTGGTACGCGTCCGACCGGAACCGATCGGCCAGGGCCGGTGGTTGGCTGGATTTTTTCGTTTCTTTGACGTGGTGCGGGAATCTTGAAGTGGTCTTGTTCGTCCTTCTCTTCGGGAAATGGCGGTGGATTCGGCCACAGGAGCCGCATCTGCAACTGGGCGGCGTAAACCAGCGCAAGCCGGGCAGCCACCTTGAAGCCCGGTTTACGGACACCGGGACGAGGGGTCTGCCGGCGGTGGGGAGTGACACGGTGATGGGCACGGCGGAACGGCAGGAGGCGCCGGGAAGCGGCGTGGAGACAGCGGGTACGACGGCGCCTCGGCGCCGGGATGCGCGGCTTCACGACATACCGGCGGGGTCGGACATGCCGAGCGGGCGCGGCGCCGCCCGGGAGGAGACGTACCAGCCATTGTGGGTCGAGGAACCCGCGCGCAGGCGTCGGCTGCCGGATCCGGTGCGCAACTCCGCGGTGCGGGCGGTGCTCATCATCGCCGTGACCCTGCTTCAGGCGATGGTGGCCTTCCTGTGCACCCTGGCCGGTTCCTGGCTGGCGTTCCCGATGGTGGTCAGCAGTGTGGCCAGCACCGTGGTGGCCACCTGGGGCGCCCTGGACGTCTGGGTGACCCGCCAGGTCTGGAACCAGCGCCACGGAGTGGTGTCGACCCCGAGCAGCACGGCGCGCGCACTGCGACGTGAGCGGCGCAGGGCCCGGCGGCAGGCGCGGCTTGCCGAGCGGACTCAGGAGCGGATACGGCGACAAGGCGGCGGCACAGGGCAGTTGTCGCACCCCTGAGCGGCTGAGGCTCCTTACGGAGTCACCGGCGCCGGACGCTTGAACATCCGGGTCGCCGTGATCTCGCTGCGCACCGCCTCGCCCGCCTGAGGCTGCTGGGGCAGGCCCGGGCGGAGATGTTCCTCCACGCTGATGTACTTCAGGCCGGCCCTGAGGTCGGCATCGTTGCGCAGGCGGATGACCAGCGGGAACTCAGCGAGCGCCGTCGTGTCGAACAGGCCTGTGGTGTACAGGAGTTGGACACCCAGCGCGTCCGACACCGCCCGCTGGAGCTCCAGCAGATATGTCGCGTTGGCGCGGCCGATCGGGTTGTCCAGGAACAGCGTGCCGGCGTGCCGGTGCTTGTCCCGGCCCCGGTCGTTGGAGCGCAGGGCCGCCATCGTGCAGTACAGCGCGATGGCCGCGGTGAGGAGCTGGCCGCCGGAGAACACATCGCCCATCTGCCCGACGGGCACGCGCTCGGCGCGCAGCACGGCGTCCGGCTTGAGGATCTCCACGGCCACGCCCTTGGGCTGCAGCGCCGCCGCGACTCCCCGCAGCAGCAGGGACATTCCGTCCCGCCGCAGATCGGAGTTCTTCTTCACGGCGGCCCGGGTCGCCTCGTCGATGACCTCGCCGAGCCGCTCGGTCAGGGTCGCCTGGTCGGGCTCCTCGAAGCGGATCCGCAGGAACTCCTGCCCGGACCACTCGCCGAGCCCCTCGGGCAGCCGGGACAACCGCTGGGCCGACCTGAGCGTGGCCAGGGCGGACTCCACGAGCCCCCGCAGCCGGTCCACGATCGAGTCCCGGTTCCGCTCCAGCTGGGCCAACTCGTCGGTCAATACCCGAAGTCGGGGCGCGAAGGCGTCCGCCCACTTCTGCGCGTGCTCGGGCAGCGCGGAAGCGGGCAGCTCGCGGATCTGCTGCCGCGCGGGGGTACGCACCTGCTCGTAGCGCGTGGAGTTGGCGTGCCGGACGAGTACGTCGCTTGCCTCGCGCACGGCGGCCTCGGCGGTGGAGAGGTCGGCGGCGCAGCCACGCAGCGACCGGCGGGCCTCGGCGGCGGCCTGACGAGCCTCCTCGGGGCTGCCCGGATACGGCTCCGGATCCTCCTGCTCGTCCTCCATGGGGTGCTCGCGCAGCAGGTCGCGGAGCATCGCGGCGATCTCGTCGAAGCCGCCCGCCGCGTCCTCGGCGGCTCGGTGGGAGCCGAGCAGATCCGCGTGTGCCTCCCGGGCCTGCGCCAACGCCTCGGTGCGGGAGGCGAGTTCGGCGGTGGCCGTACGCAGCAGCGCCTGTGCGTGCTCGGCGTCGCGTGGCTCCAGCTCCGGCGACAGCTCGGTGTGCGCCTCGCCGTCCTCGGGGGCGTGCCGCTCGGCCTCGCCGCGCAACCGCCCCAGCTGCTCGCTCGCGGTCGACACACGGGTCTCCAGGAGCTGCACCAGCTCCTCCGCACGGGCAGCGGCGGCCTGCCGAGAGGGCCCGTCGGACCCGTCGGGCGACTGGAGCAACTGCGCCGCGCGCGTGCGGACCTTGTTGCTCAGCCGGTCCAGTTCGGCCAGGGCCGCGCTGTCGTCGCTCTCCGCCCGAGCCTGTTCGGCCCGCAGGTCGGCACCGACACCCACCTTCTCGTACAGCTGGGAGGCAGCCCGATAGGCCTCGCGGAGCGCGGGCAGGGACGCCTTGGAGGCGTCCGGGTCACTGTCCGGTACGTCGTCGGGGGCGCCCGCGATCTCGGCGCGCTCGGCGCGCAGCGTGCGGGCGGTGCGACGGGCGTCGTCGGCGGCCCGCTGGGCACCGCGCCGGTCCTCGTCGGCGGCGCGGGCGCGCTCCAGACAGGTCTGGGCGCGGGCCTCCGACTCGGTGGCCTCGTCGGCCAGTTCGCGCAGCTTGACCTGCCAGCCGGCCCGTTCACGCAGTCGGTAGGCCAGCCCGGCGAGGGCGTCGGCGGCGCGCCGGGCCTTCTGTGCGGCCTCCTGCCGCTCGTCGCGCGTCTGCGCGGCCTCGGCGGCGGCTTCGTCGGCCTCGGCCCGCACGGTGCGTGCCTCGGCCAGTTCGGCCTCCGACTCCTCGGCGAACGCGCGTGTGTCACGGGCGGCTTGCGCCAGCTCGACGAGGCGGCCGGCCGGACAGCCGGTACGCCAGGAGGCGAGCCGGGCGGACAGTTCACGGTCCTTGGCGAGGCGGGCCGCGAGCGACCGGATCTCCTCGTCCCGCTCGCCTGCCCGGCCGCGCAGCGCCTGGCGCTCCTCGTCGGCGGCATGCTCGTCGTGCATGGCCGGGTTCGGCGGTACGAGGAAGACGTCCCCCGTGTCCGACTCGGGGGCCGGAGTGGGTGCGAGGAGGGCAGCCGCCGTACCCACGGCGACGGCGGACCGGGGAAGCAGTGCCGCGTCGTTCAGGACCTCGCGGGCTCGGGCGTGCGTGTCGGGGTCGGTGATGATCACGCCGTCGACCAGTTCCGGCCTTGCGGCCAGCACGCGCGCGTGGTCGGCGGGGTCGACGGCCTGGGCGAGATAGCGCCAGCCGGGCAGGGCGGGGATGCCGTTCTCACCGAGGAACTCGACCGTGGCCAGCACGTCCGGTCCCGGCGGCAGCAGCCCGCCGTCACCGAGCGCGCCGAGGATCCGTGCATCGTCGGCGGCGGCCGTACGCAGCTCGAAGAGCTGGCGTTCGGCGGAGGAGACGGAGTCGTCGAGCAGTTCCCGCAGTTCGTCGGCGAATCGGTCGAGGTCCTCGGGGTTCAGACCGTCGTCGGCGAAAGCACCCGGGGAGCCGGCGTGCGGGTCGGTGCCCTGTCCGGCACCGGCACCCTCGCGCCCGGCCGGGCCGTTGGCCTTCGTGCCCTCGGCGGTCGTCCGCGGGCCGGGCACTCCCCCGAAGGCCCCGGTCAGGCTCAGGATCTCCGCCAGCCGCTCCTCGCGGGCCAGCCCCTCGGCTAGCCGCCGCTCGGCCTCGTAGGACCGCGCGGCCGCGGTGGCCGCGTCCTCCGCGCGGGCGGCCGTGAGTTCCGCGCGGGATTCGGCCGAGGCTGCCTCGCGCGCGTGCTCGGCGGCGCGGTGCGAGGCCTCGCGGGCGGTGTCCCAGGCGGCGACCGCGGTCTTCTCGGCGTCGCTCGCGGCGAGGGCCGCGCGGGCGGGGTCGGCGTCGGGTGCGCTGTCGTCGAGCCAGCCCGCGCGGACCGCCTCGGCGGTCTCCTGCTCGACCTCGCTCAGCCGCTGGCGCAGATGCCCGATCTCGCTGCGGGCGCGCTGTGCCTCGGTCGCGGCCGAGGTGGAGTCCCGGTAGGCGGACTCGCCGACCTCCTGGAGGGCTGCGGACCGCTCCTCCTCCTCGTTGGCGAGGGCCTCGGCGCTCTCGGCGGCCGCGTGCAGAGCCCGGACGAGATCGACGGCGGCCTTGGCCCGGGCGGCGAGCGCGGGGGCCGCGTCCCGCTCGGCCTCCTGGATGGCGGCGGCCACGCGCGCGATGCGGTCGGCTGCGGCACGGTGGCGCAGGACGGCCTCGGCGGCCTGCCAGGCGGAGTGCAGCGTGCGCGCTTCGGCGAGTTCGCGCTTCTGGGCGGCGGCCGACTTCTCGGCGGCGGCGAGCGCGAGGGAGGCGTGCCGGTAGGCGAGTTCGGCGGCGATCAGCGCACTGCGCTCCCGGCCCGCCTCGGCGTGGGTGACGGCGTACGCGGCAGCGGTGACCCGCTGGGCGAGGTCGGCGGCCCGCACCCGCTCCTGGACGCCTCGCGCGGACAGCCGTCGGGCCAGAGTCCGGGTGCGGCGTTCGGCGCCCGCGTGGATGTCGCGCGCGCGTGAGCGCGCCTCGGCGGCCTCTACGATCCGGCCCAGCAGGTCTACGGACCCTGCGGTGAAGTCCCGTTCGGCGATCAGTTCGGCGCGTCGCCCCAGCTTGTTGCCGAATCCGCCGACCAGGTCGGCGAGCCCGTCGGTGTCTCGGGTGTCGGTCACGGCACGCAGCAGCAGGTCGGTGAAGTCGGAGTCCTTCTTCACCGCGAAGAGGCCGGCGGCCTCGCCCTCGTCGGCGTTCATCTCCCGCTGGTAGCGGAAGAGCTCGGGGTCCAGGCCGAGGTCGCCCAAGTGCTCGATCCACCGGTCGTGGATCTCCTCCCAGTGCACCTCCAGATGCGGATACGCCTTGCCCGCCTCGGTGATGGCGTCCCGGAAGCCCTTCATGGTCCGGCGACGGCCCTGTGCGGCCGACTGGCCCTCGGCGGGCGGCCGCACGGCGGTGGACTCGGCGACGGGCAGGTTGTCGAGGCTGAGCCCCGGTCCGGGCCGGAACGAGTACCAGGCCTCGGCGAACTTCCGCGGGTCGTTGGAGACCTGGCGCCCCCGCCATTCGCTCACCTTGCCGACGACGACGCACTCGCCGGTGAGGGTGTGCTGCCACTCCAGGGCCACATGCCCGCAGTCGTCCGCCAGCAGGAACTTCCGCAGCACACCGGAGCTGGCACCGCCGAGCGTGTTCCGGTGGCCCGGCAGCATCACCGAGAAGATCAGTTTGAGCAGCACCGACTTGCCGCCGCCGTTCTCCAGGAAGAGCACTCCGGCCGGGGCGGGCCGACGGGGCGGGCCGACGGGCTCCTCCTCGAAGAACTCCGCCTGGGTGGGCGCGGGGTCGGGCACTTCCGCGCCGACGCCGCGCAGGTCAAGCACGGTGTCGGCGTAGCGCGCACCGGCAGGACCGATGGAGTAGAGGCGGACCCGGGACAGCTCGTACATGGCGGACTCTCGTAAGTCTTCGGCAGGTCAGGGAAGTTCAGGAGTGGAACGGCAGCCCGGCATCGGCCGCCAGCTCCAGGTCGTCGCGGTCCTCGGGCGGCAGCAGCGTCGGCGTGCCGTCGGTGACCGGGACGACCCCCAGTTCGAGGAGCTCGGCCATGGCGGCACTTCCGGCCATGTCCCGCACCTGGAGCTGGTAACGAGCCGTGGTCCGGTAGGTACCGCCGTTGTCGTCCCCGGTGCGCTGCAGGAACCCGGAGTCGGTGAGGAAGGCGGCCGCCTTGCCCACGATGCCGGTCGTGGACCCGGCGAGCCGGCGCGCGTCCTTGGTCGCGCCGGCCGCGCTGCGTCTGGCCCAGATCCGCCAGGCCGCCTCGAGGCCCGGCGCGTCCGTGGCCGGGTCGGTGTTCTCGCCGACCTCCTCGGCCCGCTCCTCCAGGCGTCGGCAGGCCTGGCGTACGAAGGCGTCGACGCCGTTGACCGAGACGCGCCCGATGTATCCGTCGTCGGCGAGGTCCTCGGGCCGGGGGAACGCCATGGCGGCCACGGCGAGATGGGCGAGGCCGTGCAGGAACCGGTCCCCGCCGTCGGCGGACGTACGACGCGCGTAGTCCCCCATGCGGACGGCGAACACGGAGTCCTCGGCGGCGGTCACGGCCATGCCCGCGCGCGGGGACACTTCCAGGACGACCAGACCGAGTCCGGCGGCGACTGCGTCGGCGAGCCGCGCGAACGGGGGGTCCTCCCGGTAGCGCCGCAGCAGCTCGGCGTACTCCTGGTCCCGCGCGGGCTGCAGTTTGGGCTGCAGTCCGAAGGCGACGAGCCGAGCGGCGTCGGCGGCGTCGGCGGGGGTGACGGCGGCGGGCGCCGACGGGGTCGGGGCCTCCGACTCGCTCCACTCGACATGCTCACTCACGGCTGGGGCTCCTTGTCACGCTCTTGCTCACTCATGCTGCTTCCGTCCGGTCCGCCGCCATCCCCACGGCGTCCAGCAGGGCTGTGCCGACGATGAGGTCGGCGCCACCGAAGTCCGGATCGTCCAGGTCCGTTCCGTCGTCCACCGCGAAGAGCAGCTTCTGCTCGCCCTGGCGGTAGGCGGTGCCGACGGCGGGGCTCGCCGCGTGGACCGCCAACAGGGCGACCAGGTAGGCCAGATCGAAGCCACCGGTCCTGCGGGCCTCCGCGAGCAGTCCCGAGAGTCGTCGCGGGGCGTCGGCCGGCAGGTCCAGCAGCTCCTTCGCGGACGCGAGTTGCTCCTCGCTGAACCGGCTGTCGTCCGGCGTGGCGATGAGGTCCGGCTCCGGCATCTCCGCGCCCAGGTGCTCCCGCTCCATGGGCGGCGTCAGCAGTATGTCGACGAGATCGCCCACCCGGACCGACACCGGCGTGCGCAGGCCGGTCCCGCGCGCGAAGAACGCGTCGGTGACGCGGGTGGCCTGCTCCAACGGCAGCGGCAGCACCGGAGCGACGAGGTGGCCGTACAGATCGATCCCCGACGTCGTCATCGGCGTGGCGAAGGCCTGCCGGTCCTGTTCGGCGCGGAACAGCGGCCCCGCTTCGAGGAGCCGGGACTGGAGCTGGGTGTGGCGCCGGATGCAGTCCTTGACGATGTCCACGAGCTCGGCGGCCCGCCGCTTCTGCTCGGCGTCCTCGGACTCGTCCCGCGCCTTGCGGATGTTGGTCAGGATCGCGTTCTCGTGGCGGTACCGGTCGGCGACGTGGTCGAGAGCCTCGGCGATCATGTCGGGCACGGAGTTGAGCCAGTCGACGGCCCGGACATTGCGGCGGGTGGCGTCCAGTGCCCTGCGCAGGGTCTCGGAGTACTGCACGGTCCGGTACCGGGCCTGCTCGGCGGCGAGTTGGGCGTCGGCGAGGCGGCCGCGGCTGATCAGCACCTCCAGCTTGACCTCGGCGGCGATCTGGGCGCTGGTGACGTCGGTGTCGAGGGCACCGACGAGGACGTTGACCGCTTCGTCCGTGGTCCGGAGATACACCGAGCCGCCGGGCCCCGGAACTTCCTCGATCAGCTTGAAGTCGTAGTCACGCCGGACGTAGGTCCCGTCCGGTGCGAAAGTGCCGTAGACGGCGCGAAAACCGCGGTCGACGCTGCCGACGTTGATCAGGTTCTCCAGGACCCAGCGGGCCACGCGCTCGTGCTCGGCGACGGGCCGCTGCGGGGCCTGGGCGGCGATGCGCGGGATGAGGCGAGCGACTATCTGGTCGTGGTCGGCGCCGGTGTCGAAGTCCATGTTCAGGGTGACCAGGTCGATGGCGGAGAGGGCCACCTCCGCCATGCCGTAAACCGAGTACTCACCCGCGAGGTTGGCCTTGCGGGTGTCGAGGTCGTGCAGCGGCGCGGTGCAGGCGAGCGCGCGCAGCCGCCGCGCCAGTCCCTCGTCGGCGGCCGGGCCCGGTGCGGGGCGCGGCCCCGCGCTGAACTGGGGCGGAACGCTGTCCGTCGTCGCAGGCGAAGTCACGGTGCACAGACTAGGTCCTCGGTCTGACAACTCCCCAAACCGTGCGGATCGCCTCCGGCGGTTGGACGGGGGACCACCGGTTGTGTCGCGTCGGCAGGCCGGTGGGGGCTTGTCGCGCAGTTCCCCGCGCCCCTAGGGGGCGCTCACCCTGCGCAGGTATACATCGACCACTCGTTCCAGCGAGTCGCGCAGATACACCGCCAACAGCTTTTCGGCCTCACCCTTGTCGCCCGCCTGAAGCGCTCCGAGGATCTGCTGGTTGCGGGCCAGGTACGGCTCGTGGAGGGCCTTGGGGTCGTCCGCGACATGGAAGGCGAGCCGCAGTTCGGCGAAGACACTGCGCATCAGTTCGTCGGTGCGGTCGCTGCCCGCGAGGGCGACCAGTTCCCGGTGGAAGTGGATATTGGCCGTGCCCAGCGTTTTCCAGTCACCTTCGCGTACCGCCCGCTGCCCCTCCACGACAGCCTCGGCCAGCTCGTCCAGGGCGTACGGAGGCTCGCCCAGCCCGCGGACGACGGCGCACTCCACGAGGGCACGGGTCCGGTAGATGTCCTCCACGTCCTCGACGGCCAGGACCCGGACGAACACGCCTCGGTTCAACTCGTGGACGAGCAGGCGCTCATGCGTGAGCAGGCGGAACGCCTCGCGCAGTGTGTTGCGGGACACACCCAGCGCCCCTCCGATGCTGTCCTCCGACAGCCGCGTCCCCGGCGGGAAATACCCCTCGGCGATGCGACTTCTGAGGATGTCCGAGACCCGCTCGGCCGTGCTCGTGCGGCCCAGGAGGGCACGGTCGTCGGCCAGTCCGCTCAGCTGCTCTGCCATGCCCGGAATTCAACCGCAGACACGAGAACGAAACAACACGGGTATTGAAGGATCGTTGAACGATCCTCTACGGTGCTCTACACCGCACGGCTCAACTCCGCATCCTCCGTCCCCCTTCTGCGAGGTGCCCATGAGCACGACCCCGCCCCCACAGGCCCTGACCGATCACCCCACAGCGACCGAACGCCCCACCGAAGACGGGGCGTTGGGCTGGTTCCGCGCTCTCGGTCCGCGCGGCCGCCGCGCCTTCGCCGGCGCGTTCGGCGGCTACGCCCTCGACTCCTACGACTACTTCACGCTCCCGCTGAGCATGGTCGCGCTGGCCGCCTACTTCGGTCTGGACAGCGGCCAGACCGGTCTCTTCACCACCGTCACCCTGCTGGCCTCCGGCATCGGCGGAGCCCTCGCAGGGGTGCTGGCCGACCGGGCCGGCCGGGTCCGGGCGCTGATGATCACCGTGGTCACGTACGCGATCTTCACCGTGGCCTGCGGCTTCGCGCCCAACTTCGAGTCACTGCTGGTCTTCCGCGCCCTCCAGGGTCTCGGGTTCGGCGGCGAATGGGCGGTGGGCGCGATCCTGGTCGCCGAGTACGCGAGCGCCAAGCACCGGGGCCGCACCCTGGGCGCGATCCAGAGCTCCTGGGCCGTGGGCTGGGCACTGGCCGCGATCGTGTACACGCTCGTCTTCTCGGTCTTCGACGCCGACACGGCCTGGCGCGTGATGTTCTGGACCGGCGCGCTGCCCGCACTGCTGGTCGTCTGGATGCGGCGCCAGGTCCAGGACGCCCCCGAGGCGATCGCGGTGCGCGAGAAGAGCGCCGGGAAGGGCTCGTTCGCCGCGATCTTCAAGCCCGACCTGCTGCGTACGACGATCTTCGCGGGGCTGCTGTCCACCGGGGTCCAGGGCGGCTACTACACCCTGGCCACCTGGGTACCGACGTACCTCAAGAGCGACCGCGGACTGTCGGTCGTCGGCACGGGCGGCTATCTGACGTTCCTGATCTCCGGCGCCTTCCTCGGCTATCTGACCGGCGGCTACCTCACCGACCGCCTGGGCCGGCGGCGCAACATCTGGCTCTTCGCCCTGCTGTCGGCCGTCTGCATCGTGGCGTACGGCAACATCCCCAGCGGAGCCGACACCTGGCTCCTGGTCCTCGGGTTCCCCCTCGGGTTCTGCATGTCGGCGATCTTCAGCGGCTTCGGTTCCTATCTGAGCGAGCTGTACCCGACGGCGGTGCGCGGTTCGGGACAGGGCTTCACGTACAACGCGGGCCGCGCGGTCGGTGCGGTCTTCCCCACCACCGTCGGTTTCCTCGCCGACAGCTGGGGCGTGGGCGGGGCGCTGGTCTTCGGCGCCATCGGCTACGGCATCGCCGCTCTGGCCCTGCTCGGGCTGCCGGAGACCCGTGGGAAGGAACTCGCGTGAACCGTACGGAAGACCGTCCCCTGACCCTCGTGGACGAGCACGCGCACGCGTGGAGCCCGGCCCAGGCGCGTACCCGCTTCCGCGCGGGCCTGACGGGCCCCACCGCCGGAGTCGCGGCCGGCCACACCCAGGTCAACCTGATCTCGGTGCCCGCCGACTGGGCGTACGACATGCTGCTGTTCTGCCAGCGCAACCCCAAGCCCTGTCCGGTCCTCGACGTCACGGACGCCGGTGACTGGACCACCGTCCTCGCGGACGGCGCCGATCTGCGCACCGATCTCCCGCGCTACCGGGTGTGGGAGAACGGCGAGTTGGTGGACGAGCCGACGGACGTGCGCGCGTACTGGCGCGACGACCTCGTTTCGTTCCTGATCGGGTGCAGCTTCACCTTCGAGTGGGCACTTTCCGAGGCGGGCGTCCCGATCCGGCACATTGAGCAGGGACGGAACGTTCCCATGTATGTGACCAGTCGACAGTGCCGCCCCGCGGGGCGGCTGCACGGCCCCATGGTGGTGTCCATGCGTCCGGTGCCGCCGCAGCACCTGGCAGCCGCGCTGAGAGAGAGCAGTCTCCTCCCTGCGGTGCACGGAAGCCCTGTGCACTGCGGCGATCCCTCGGGGCTCGGCATCGACGACCTCGACCGCCCCGACTTCGGCGATCCGGTGGAGGCCGAACCGGACGACATCCCGGTGTTCTGGGCCTGCGGAGTGACCCCGCAGGCCGCGGTGATGGCCTCGCGCCCGCCGTTCGCCCTCACCCACGCACCCGGGCAGATGTTCCTCACGGACGCCCGCGACGAGCAGTACCGAGTGGCCTGAGTAGGAGACGCGAAGCTTCCATGACGACGATCGATCTCAACGCCGACCTCGGCGAGGGCTTCGGCCGCTGGCTGCTGACCGACGACGAGCAACTGCTGTCCGTCGTCACCAGCGCCAACGTGGCCTGCGGGTTCCACGCCGGGGACGCGGCCACCATGCGACGGGTGTGCGAGCTGGCGGCCGCGCGGGGGGTGCGGATCGGCGCGCAGGTCTCCTATCGGGACCTGGCGGGGTTCGGGCGGCGCGCGATGGACGTGCCGTCCGCCGAACTGACGGCCGAAGTGGCCTACCAGATCGGCGCCCTGGAGGTCTTCGCCCGGGCGGCGGGCACGCGTGTGTCGTACGTCAAGCCGCACGGCGCGCTCTACAACCGGGTCGTCCACGACGAGGAGCAGGCCGCCGCGGTCGTCGACGGCGTGCTCCTCGCGGACACCACGCTGGCCGTGCTCGGCCTGCCCGGCTCACGCCTCCTGGAGGCAGCCGGCAAGGCGGGCCTGGAGGGCGTCACGGAGGCCTTCGCGGACCGCGCGTACACCGAGGAGGGCACGCTGGTCCCGCGCGGCCAGGAGGGCGCGGTGGTCATCGATCCGGAGGCGGTCGTGGCACGCTCGCTCGGTCTGGCCCGGGACCGCGTGGTCACCACCCGCTCCGGCGCCCGCATCGAGGTCGAGGCCCGGTCCCTGTGCCTGCACGGGGACACGCCGGGCGCGGTGGAGCTGGCCCGGCGGGTCCGGGAGCGGCTGGAGACGTCGGGCGTCCGGGTGGAGGCCTTCGTATGAGGGCACTCCCGGTCGGAGACGCCGCCCTGCTCGTCGAGGTGTCCTCGGGCGACGAGGCCCGGGCGTTGCACGCGGAGCTCGTGCGGCGCCGCGCGGAGGGCTCGCTGTCCGTCCGTGAGATCGTTCCCGCGGCCCGCACGGTCCTCCTCGACGGCCTCACCGACCCGGCCCGCCTGGCCGCCGAACTCACCGCGTCCGAGATACCGTCCGCTCCCCCACGCGCGCGTGAGGTCGTCGAACTCCCCGTGCGCTACGACGGCCCCGACCTGGCCGACGTGGCCGCGCACTGGGGCGTCTCTCCCGAGGAGGTGGCCCGCATCCACGCCGGCACCGAATTCACCGTCGCCTTCTGCGGATTCGCCCCCGGCTTCGGCTACCTCACCGGCCTGCCCGCCCGCTACGACGTCCCACGCCGGGCCACCCCCCGTACGGCCGTCCCGGCGGGCTCGGTGGCGCTCGCGGGCCCGTACACCGGCGTCTACCCGCGCTCCTCGCCCGGCGGCTGGCAGCTCATCGGGACCACGGACGCCGTGCTGTGGGACCACGCGCGCGTGCCGGCCGCGCTGCTGTCGCCGGGTACGCGGGTGCGCTTCGTGGGTGCGGCATGACGGACCGCGCCCTCTCCGTCGTCCGGTCCGGGGCCCTGACCACGGTCCAGGACCGGGGCCGCCCGGGCCACGCCCACCTCGGCGTGCCCCGCTCGGGCGCCCTCGACGGCCCCGCCGCGGCGCTCGCGAACCGTCTGGTCGGCAATCGCCCCGAGGCAGCCGTCCTGGAGACCACCCTCAACGGTTGCGCGGTACGCCCCCGTTCGACGGTCACCGTGGCCGTGACGGGTGCCCCCTGCCACGTATCGGTGGACGGCCGCCCGGCAGCCTGGGGCGCACCCGTACGCGTGCCGGCCGGAGCACTGCTGACCGTCGGAACGGCCCTCTCAGGGCTGCGCAGCTACGTGGCCGTGTCCGGCGGAATCATCGTGGAGCCGGTCCTGGGCAGCCGCTCCACGGACCTCCTGTCGGGCCTGGGCCCGGCCCCTCTCACGAACGGCGCGGTGCTGCCCCTGGGCACCCCGAGCTCTCTCCACACGCGCGTGGACACGGCGCCGCAGCCGGCACCCCCCGCGGAACTGGTCCTGCGCGTCACACTGGGCCCCCGGGACGACTGGTTCACCCCGGAAGCGGTACGGGCCTTCACCTCCCGCACATTCCAGGTGTCCTCGGCGAGCAACCGGATCGGCCTGCGCACGGAGGGGCCCGTCCTGGAGCGGAGGCTCACCGGCGAACTCCCCAGCGAGGGCATGGTCCTGGGCGCTGTCCAGGTCCCACCCGACGGCAGACCGGTGGTCTTCCTGGCCGACCACCCGACCACCGGCGGCTACCCGGTGATCGGAGTGGTCCGCGAGACGGACCTCCCAGCGGTGGCTCAGGCGGTACCGGGGACTCCGGTGCGCTTCATAGAGGTACGCAGGCGCTAGATGTATTGACCCGCAGCGGCACGGGGAACTGCGCGGCCGCCCACGACGCGCCCGCACCCATCACACCGCTCGAGCCGCCTCCACCTGCTGCTCCCCCGACGCCACCGACAACGCGGCCAACGCCATGGAAACCGCGTGCGCGGCCCGCAGGTCGAGCCGCCCACTCGTTCCCCGCGCGCGGTGCCGCATCTCGTCCACGGCCAACGTCACCAACTGCGGCAGCAGATCCGTGCACCGGCGCGCCACCCACCCCGTCCCCGCCGTGGCCAGCCACCACAGACTCGCCGACTTGGCGGGCACGGGAAACTCCGGCTCGGCCGAGGGCGCCGCTCCGGACGCGACCGCCCGCTCCACCAGCACCTCATGGAACCGCACGGCCAGTTGCCGGTGCCCTCGTTCGCTGGGGTGCAACCGGTCCGCGCTCCACATCGCACGCTCGGTGGTCCAGGCTCCCTCAGCGGCGTGCAGGTGCAGGGCTCCGTACCGCTCGGACAGGGCGTGCACCACGGCGTTCACCGCCCGCTGCCGCCGAGCCAGCGGCCTCGCCAACGCCCCGGGCAGACCCAGCATCGTGCCCGGGTCCGGAAGACACGCCGTGAGCAGCACCGCCCCCTGGGCGCGAAAGGCCGCGTAGACCGTGTCGAGCCGGGCGGCCACGGCGTGGATGTCGAAGGTGCAGCGCAGCGTGTCGTTGACGCCGACGACCACGGACACGACGTCCGGCCGCAGCGCGAGCCCCGCGGGCAGTTGCCGTTCCAGCACGTCCCGGGTCTGCGCTCCGCTCACCGCGAGGTTGGTGAAGTCCACGTCCGCCGGGGAGAGCCCGTCGGCGAGCAAGGCGGCCCAGCCGCGCCACCCGTCCCCCAACGGGTCTCCCACGCCCTCGGTGAGCGAGTCACCAAGGGCGACGAAACGCAGGCCCCTCATGACGCGCCCCCGCTCATGCCACGCCTCCGGGTACGGAGCGCCGTAGGAAGACCTCCGCGTCGTGTGCGGCGAGGAACGCCCGCACCGCCGTGTCCCAGCCGAAGCACTCCGCACGCGCGCGTGCGATCCCGCGGCGCTCGGCCTCGGAACGTTCGAGCAGCATGTCCACGGCGTCCGCGAAGGCCTCCCCCCGGTCGGCGGCGACGGCCCCGGCCGATCCGATGACCTCCGGCAGGGCCGAGGAGGCGCTCACCACCACCGGCGTACCGCACGCCATGGCCTCCAGCGCGGCGAGCCCGAAGGTCTCGGCCGGCCCAGGGGCCAGGCACACGTCGGCGGACGCCTGGAGAGCGCCGAGCAGCCCGCGGTCAAAAACGTGCCCGAGGAAGGTGACCGGCAGCCCGCGCTCCCGGGCCCGCTGCTCCAGGCGCGGTCGCAGCGGCCCGTCCCCGGCCACCACGAGCACCGCCCGCCGACCGCGCCGTACGAGCTCCTCCACGGCGTCCAGCGCGGTGCCGGGCCGCTTCTCCACGGACAGCCGGGTGCAGGTCACCAGGAGCGTCTCGTCCTCGCGCGCGTAACGGCCCCGCATTCCCGCGTCGTGCAGCGCCGGATGCCGCTCGACCAGATCGACGCCCAGTGGGGCCCGTACGACGTTGCGCGCTCCGATCCGCACGAACTCCCGCTCGGCGAACTCCGTGGTGCACACCACGCGCGCGTACGTGTGCGCCGTACGGACGTTGAGGGCGTCGGCGGCACGCCGGGCCGCTCCCTCCGGCAGGCCCCAGGTGCGGAGCACACCGTCGGCGGTCTCGTGGGAGACCATCACGGCGGGAACGCGGGCGCGCCGGGCCCATTTGCCGGTCCACCTGAGGGTCGTACGGTCGCAGACCTCCAGGCGGTCGGGGGCGAGCTCCTCCAGGAGCCGGGCCACGCGCCGCTTGTCGGCGAGGACGCGGTAGCCGCCGGTGCCGGGCAGCAGCGGGCCGGGCAGGGTGATGATCCTTCCCTGCTCGGTCAGGCGGTCGCTCGCGCGGTCGCCCGGAACGATGAGCACGGACTCGTGTCCGGCCGCCTGGTAGCCCTTGCCGAGCTCGCGCAAGGCGGTGCGCAGGCCGCCCGAAGCGGGAGCGACGAAGTTGGCGAGGCGGACGATCCGCAGCGACTGTCCGCTCATGCCGCCACCGCCGTCTTCCGGCCGGTGAGCACGGCGGCGTAGTGGCCGATCAGCTGATCGCCGACGGCCGCCCAGGTGCGCCCCTCGACCATGGCCCGCGCGGCGGCTCCGAACGAGGCGCGCGTCTCGGGGTCGGCGGCCAGGGACCGCACCGCGTCCCGTACGGCGGCCGGGTCGCGCGGCGGGACGAGGAACCCGGTGCGCCCGTGGGCGACCAGGTCCAGCGGTCCGCCGGCGGCGGGCGCGACGACGGGCACACCGCTCGCCATGGCCTCCTGCACGGTCTGGCAGAAGGTCTCGAAGGGGCCGGTGTGCGCGAAGACGTCGAAGGAGGCGAAGATCCGGGCCAGTTCGTCGCCCATGCGGCGGCCCAGGAAGACGGCGCCGGGCAGTGCCTGCTCCAGGTTCGGCCGGCTCGGCCCGTCGCCGACCACGACGACCTTGACGCCCTCAAGACGGCACACGTCGGCCAGCAGCTCGATGTGCTTCTCGGGCGCCAGCCGCCCGACGTAGCCGACGATCATCTCGCCGTTCGGGGCGAGTTGCCGACGCAGCGCCTCGTCGCGCAGGTCGGGGCGGAAGCGGACGGTGTCCACGCCGCGCGGCCACAGCTTGACCCGGGGCACGCCGTGCGCCTCGAGGTCGTGCAGGGACGCGCTGGACGGGGCGAGGGTGAGGTCGGCGGCGGCGTGGACGGAGCGGATACGGCGCCAGGCGGCGGCTTCTCCCGCGTGCACGTAGGTGCGGGCGTATCCGGCGAGGTCGGTCTGGTAGACGGCCACGGCGGGAATGCCGAGCCGGGCGGCGGCGGCCATGCCGCGGACGCCGAGGACGAAGGGGCTGGCCAGGTGGACGACGTCGGCACGGTGCTCGACGATCGCCGCGGCCACGCGCCTGCTGGGGAGGGCGACGCGGACCTGGGGGTAGCCCGGGAGGGGGAGGGACGGGACACGGACGACGGGGCACGGCGCGAGGGCGTCCGCGCCGCGCACGGGGCCGGACGCGGTGGCCGGCGCGACGACGAGCGGAAGGTGACCGCGATCTACGAGGTGCCGGGCGGTCTGGAGCGCGCAGTGGGCCACGCCGTTCACATCGGGGGGAAAGGATTCGGTCACTATGACGACACGCATACGGGTGTTCTCGCCGCACTGGACGTGGCCGCGTCAACGTGGATCTTTGCCGGCGATGAACGTCCCGTGAGCGTTCCGCTGCACACCCGAGCAGGTCAGGCGGCGTCCATGCCGACCTGACCCGCGAGTCACCCCGAGTTCACCGGGCGGGTGCGACAGGGCCCGGAGGTGCACACCCGAGGGTCGTTTCACATGGCCGCGGTGTCCGGTCCGATACGGCTGCGGACGGCCGTCTGGACCTCGGCCTCCTCGGCCGGATCGGCGGCCAGTCGGCGCAGTCGCTCGACGACCCGGGCGTCTCCCGTCTCGGCGTGCCGGGCGGCGATCTCGCGGGTGGTCTCCTCGCAGTCCCAGAGGCATTCGACGGCGAAGCCGGTGGCGAACGAGGGGTCGGTGGCGGCGAGCGCGCGGGCGGCGCGGCCACGGAGATGGGAGGAGGCCGTCTCCCGGTAGATGTGGCGCAGCACGGGCGCGGCACAGGCGATGCCGAGGCGTCCGGTGCCGTCGACGAGGGTCCACAGGGTGGGGGCGTCGGGGCCCTCGCCCCGTACGGCCTCCCGGAGGGCCGCGAGCACCAGGTCCCGGTCCTGGGCGCCGCCCAGGCAGGCGAGCATGCGCCCGGCGGCGGCGCCCAGTGGATCGGGCCGTCGGGCCCAGCCACGCGCGCGGTCGACGGCAGCGATACTGCGCATGCGTTCGAACGAGTCGAGGGCGGCCTCCACGACGACCGGTGAGCCGGTGACGACGGCCAACTCGATCAGATCGAAGGCGACGGGATCATTGCTGTCGGCGAGATGGCGCAGAGCGGTGGCCCGGGCCCCGTCGGTGCCGTCCTTGGCCGCCGCGAGGATCTCGGGCCGGTCCTCGGGGCCCGCGACGGCGGACAGACAGCGGGCGGCGGGCACATGCAGCGCGGCGCCCCGCTCGACGCCCTGCTGGGCCCACTCGAAGACGGCCTGCACGCTCCACCCGGGGCGGGGCCCCGCGGGCCGCATCTGGCGTTGCCAGCGGTCGAAACAGCCGGCCTCCTGAGCGGCACGCACACGCGTGGAGACGGATTCGCGGGGATCGTCGGCCCACAGCCGCCACGGCCTCGGTTCGAAGGCGTCGCGGACGACCGCGGCCAGCTCGGCCTCGCCCTCGGGATCGGTGGCGAAGCGCGCGAGCACGGGCGCGGCGAGGGCACGCAGACCGGCGTCGTCGTCCCGCAGCGCCAGTTCGTCCAGTGCCCAGGCCCAGTTGGAGCCCGAGGCGGCGTACCTGCGCAGCAGTTCGAGCGCGTCGAGCCTGCCGTAGGAGGCGAGGTGGCCGAGGACGGCGAGGGCGAGGCCCGTGCGCGACTCCTCGGTGTCGAAGACGTCGTCCACCTCGAAGAGGTGCGTCTCGATCTCGTCCAGCTCGCCATTGAGGTCGAGGAAAAGACGGGCGTAATACAGCGAGCGGTTCTCCACCTGCCAGTCGTGGCGGGGATCGCGCAGCACGCAGTGGTTCAGGGCCGCGAGCGCCTCGGCGCGCGGGGCGGTGAGCGCGTGCAGGGTGCCGTCGCCGCGGCCCCGCTGGAGCAGGCCGAGCAGCGTGCCGCTGGGCGCTATGACCGGATCGAACATGGGAAACAGCCTCACATCAAGCGTCGACGCAACCGGGGACGTGCATTACCTGGCCGCGTGACAACACGTCGGGGCGCCCGCCGTTTCCTGCTTGCTGTAAGCCATCTTCCTCTGCCTCTCGTCGGTGGCCCATGCGGACCCGCATCACGGTCCGCGCGGTGCGGCATCACCTGCCCTGCCATCACGTCCGTGAACCACGACGTCATGATGACTCGGCACTTCCATCTGCCGCGACCGAAATTTCGGCGGCCCTGTACCGCCTCCCCCGTTATTAGTGTTTTCGCTGGTCAGAACATACGGATCAGTGTGCGCCAAACAGTTCGAGCAGTTCCGCCCTGCCGAACATCCGGGCCGTGTCCAGGGCCGAGGGGGTGCCCTCGGCCGGATCGGCGCCGCCCTCCAACAGGGCCTTGATGACGTCCGTGGAGCCCTTGAAGACAGCCCCGGCAAGAGGTGTCTGCCCGCGGTCGTTGACGCCGCCGGCCGCCGCCCCACGCTCGACGAGCGCACGCACCGCGTCCGCGTGACCGTGGTAGGCGGCGAGCATCACGAGTGAGTCCCCGCGGTCGTTGGTGAGGCCTGCGGGAACACCCGCGTCGACGTACGCCACAAGCGCTTCGGTCTGTCCCTGCCGGGCCAGATCGAAGATCTTGGTCGCCAGCTCCACGACCTCGGGGTCGGGGGCTTCAGTCATCGGCCGATCCGCCTCTCATACAACCGTTCAGGTGAATCGCAAGGGTACTGGCTCGCGCGGCACATGACCCGAAGTGCCGGACGTAAGGACACTACGACTCAGCCAACCAAGTGAAATCACGGAAAATTCAACCATTTGCACCTTTTGTCGTATGGATACATGCTGTGATCCTGGAAGTACTCATGGTGACTGTCCCCACGAACCAGGAGCACCAAATGATCCTCTCCATCTCGGGTGTCGTACTGCTCGGCATCGTCGTCTTCATCTTCTTCCGCAAGGACGGGCTGAAGGCCTCGCACGCGCTGATCTCGGCGCTGTTCGGCTTCTATCTGGCCAGCACCGCCATCGCCCCGAGCATCAAGGCCGGCGGCGAGAGCCTGGCGAGCCTCCTCGGCGGCATCAAGTTCTGACGCCGCCCCTCCCGTCCGTACGCACCTCCAGGAGACCGCAGTGGCCCGCCGCCCCCTCCCCCGCATCCTGAGCACAGGCAGCGCGCAGATCGCCCGGAGCCGGGAGCTGGCCCGGACGGCGGCCGACAGCGCCACCGACGTCCTCCACCCGCTGATCACGATGACACGCGGTCTGCGCCGGCTGGCCTCGGCCGGGCGGCGCAAGTGGGCCGAGGCACCCAAGGACAGGCGCGGGCCGCTGCTTTTCCTGGTGGCCTCGGTGGTCCTGGTCGTGGCGCTCGTTCCGTACGGTCCGCTGCTCGCCGTCATCAGCCTGATGGCGGCGGCGGCCTGGCAGGGCCGGGACCGCAAGCCGTCGGAGCCGGAAGGACCCGACGAGTCGCAGACACAGCGCCTCCAGTCGCTGTACGAAGCGCTCGTCCCGTACTTCTCGGCGGCAGAGGACCCGGCCCCGCTGTACGCGCACGGCGGCGAGTGGGAGAAGGCCTTCCCCGCGTACGACTTCGACGGCACCGGTCGCATCACCCACCTGCTGATCTGCTACCCGGCGTACTTCACCGACGGCGACGCCGAGGCCCGCGCCCGCGTCGAGCAGTTGCTGCACGCCAAGTCGGGCCGCGGCCGCGAGTACCACTTCACCTGGGACGAGGAGGGCAACCAGCTCACGGTGACCGTCCTCGCCCCGCTGCCCACCGACATCGCCGCCCAGCGTTTCGTCACCGCCCCGGGCGAGACGGTCCTCGGCTTCACCGACCCCACCCAGGTCCAGCGCACCCTGCCGCTCGGCTTCGGCGACGGACAGCGCGACGTCCCGCCGGTCGTCTGGCGCACCGGCATCCGCTCCACCGAGCCGCACCTGCTGGTCATGGGCCAGCCGGGCAGCGGCACCTCGACCCTGCTGCGCTCGATCGCGCTCCAGGCCCTTCAGTACGGCGATGTCGTCATCGTCGAGGGCGGCAGCACCGCCGAGTACGCGTGCCTGACCGGGCGGGACGGGGTCCTCGCGGTCGAGGGCGGACTGGCGGGAGCACAGGCGAGCCTGGAGTGGGCGGCGACCGAGACGGAGCGCCGTCTCATCGCGACCAACCGGGCCCGTCAGGCCGGCCGGCCCTCGCCGGACGACATCAAGCGCCCGCTGTGGATCCTCCTCGACCGCCCGAGCGCCTTCACCCATCTGGCCGCCGCGGACGGCCGCAAGGATCCGCAGTCCTTCCTCCAGGTCCCCCTTCGGCACGGCCGTGCGGCGAATGTCACGGTGGTGGTGGCCGATCAGTTCGACAGCGCGGAGGCGCTGAGCGATCCGGTACGGCAGCACACGCGCGCGCGTGTCGTGCTGGGCCCGGCGACACCGGACCAGCTGGAGGCGTTCCTGGGGGCGCCCCCGCACACGACCCCGGCCGCGCAGGTCCCGCCCGGCCGTGGGTACGCCCGCCTGGGGACGGGGCCGGTCCATCGTCTCCAGGTGCCGGCGACTCCGGACCCGTACGACGACGCGACGAGCGAGGCGGACCGGCAGGCGGTGCTGGCGCTGTTGCCGGCGCGGACGACTCCGGCCGACGCGGAGACGGCCCCCTCCGAGGCCAAGCCAGAAGCCGAGCCGGAAGCGGCCCCATCGGAGGCAGTGCCGGTCCTCTCGAAGGCGGAGCCGGAAGCGGTGCCCGCGGAAGCACCGTGACCCTCAGCGGTTCTCGGGCGGCTGCGGGTGCGTGGGGGCTGATCGCGCAGTTCCCCGCGCCCCTTCCCGCCCGCTCCGTTCACGCAACGAACGTACGCGGCGCCTCGCCGCCCCCGGACCCGCCGCTCTCCACCACCCGCGCCGCCGCGGCCAGCCGCGCCGCGGCCTCATCGGCCACCGCTCCCCCGACGGTGAACGGCAGTCGCACATAGCCCTCGAAGGCCCCGTCGACCCCGAACCGCGGTCCCGACGGCACGCGCACGCCCACCCGCTCGCCGACTTCCGCCAGCCGCGAGCCGGACAGCCCCCCGGCCCGAACCCACAGCGTCAGGCCACCCTGCGGCACCTCGAACTCCCACGTCGGCAGTTCCTTGCGCATCGCCGCCACCAGCGCGTCCCGGTTCTCCCGGGCCTGTCCGCGCCGCAGTTCCACGGCCTGCTCCCAGCCGCCGGTGCTGAACAGCCAGTTCACGGCCAGTTGCTCCAGTACGGGCGTGCCCAGGTCGGCATAGGCCCGCGCGGCGACCAGGCTGCGGATCACGTCCGGCGCCGCCCGCACCCACCCGATGCGCATTCCCGCCCAGAACGCCTTGCTGGCCGAGCCGACCGTGACCACGGTCGAGCCGGCCGGGTCGAACGCGCACACCTGCCGCGGCATGGAGACGTCCTCGTCCAGCCACAGCTCGGTCATCGTCTCGTCGGCCACCAGCACGGTCCCCGCGGACCTTGCCGCCTCCACCAGCCGCCGCCGCTGGTCCTCGTCGGCCAGCGCACCGGTCGGATTGTGGAAGTCGGCGACGACGTAGGCGATCCGCGGCGCCGCGTCCCGCAGCACCTGCCGCCAGCGGTCCACGTCCCAGCCGGTCAGCCCCTCCGCCATCGCGACGGGCACGAGCCGGGCGCCCGCCTCCCGCATCAGCTGAAGGATGTTCGCGTAGGACGGGGACTCCACCGCGATGCGCTCGCCCCGGCCCCCGAACAGATGACAGATCGCGTCGATCGCGCCCATCGCCCCGGTGGTGACCATGATCTGCTCGGGCATCGTCGGTATTCCGCGCGCGGTGTACCGCTCGGCGATCATCGTCCGCAGGGCCGGAAGTCCGGCCGGGTAGTCGCCGTGCGTGTGGGCGTACGGCGGCAGTTCCTCCAGGGCCCCCTGCACCGCCCGCGTCAGCCACGGCTCCGGCGCGGGCAGTGCCGCGCAGCCCAGGTCGATCATCGAGCCGAGGGCCTCGGGCGGGAGGGGTTCGAGGCCGCGCGCCGGGAGGGGATTGCCGGCCGGGACCGCCGTCCAGCTGCCCGCACCGCGCCGGGACTCCAGGAAACCCTCGGCCCGCAGCGCCTCGTAGGCCGCCGCCACGGTCGTACGGCTGACGGACAGGGAGAGCGCCAGTTCGCGTTCCGCGGGCAGGCGGGCGGCCACCGGAACACGGCCCTCCAGGACCAGCAGGCGGATGCCGTCGGCGAGCGCGCGGTAGGCCGGCGGGCGGCGCGTGCCGGGGCCCGCCGGACGGTCCTGCTGGGAGTTGAGCAGCCGGGCGAGCTGCGCCGCACCCACCGCCGAGGTCCACTGCGCCACTGAAATCAGTCCACCTTCCCCGAATTGGCCATGGATGGCGTGTCATCCCGAGCCACAGGGTGTCATGCATCAGGCCACTACCACCACTGGGGGACCCGCCTTGTCCACGCAGAGTCGTCTCGGACGACGGTTGATCCAGCTGTACGCCGGGCTCGCCCTCTACGGGGCCAGCTCGGCGCTGCTCGTCGAGGCGGGCCTGGGGCTCGAGCCCTGGGGCGTGCTGCACCAGGGCCTCGCCGGGCTGACGGACCTGTCCATCGGTGTCGTGTCGATCATCGTGGGCGCGGCGGTACTGCTCCTGTGGATCCCGTTGCGTCAGCGGCCGGGTCTCGGCACGGTCTCCAACGTCTTCGTGGTCGGTATCGCCATGGACGCCACCCTCGCCACGGTCCCCGAGGTGCACGGTCTCGCCGTACGGATCCCTCTCCTGCTGGCCGGCATCGTCCTCAACGGCGTGGCCACCGGCCTCTACATCGCCGCCGACTTCGGTCCGGGCCCCAGGGACGGCCTCATGACCGGGCTGCACCGGCGGACGGGACGCTCGATCCGGCTGATGCGGACCGCCGTCGAAGTGACCGTCGTGGTCACGGGATTCGTCCTCGGCGGCACCATCGGCATCGGAACCGTCCTCTACGCGGTGTCCATCGGTCCTCTCGCCCAGCTCTTCCTGCGCGTGTTCGCCGTCCTCCCGGCATCCGACGGCAGCACGGTCGTTGCCACCGGGCAACCGCGGGGAGCGATACTGCGTCCGTGACCTCGCGGATACGCCACCCCTACCTCGACCACCCCGGCCCCATCCCCTTCGCCCACCGGGGCGGGGCGGCGGACGGCCTGGAGAACACCGCGTTCCAGTTCCGGCGGGCGATCGAGGCGGGCTACCGGTATCTGGAGACCGACGTCCACGCCACCGTGGACGGCAAGCTGGTCGCCTTCCACGACGCGACCCTGGACCGGGTGACCGACGGGGCGGGCCGGATAGCCGACCTGCCCTGGGCGGACGTGCGGCACGCGCGTGTGGCGGGCAAGGAACCGGTGCCGCTGTTCGAGGAGCTCCTGGAGACCTTCCCCGAGGCCCGCTGGAACGTCGACATCAAGGCCGGGCCCGCCCTCCAGCCGCTCCTGGACCTCATCGAGCGCACCGACGCCTGGGACCGCGTCTGCGTCGGCTCGTTCTCCGAGGCGCGCGTGATGCGCGCCCAGCGGCTGGCCGGCCCACGCCTGGCGACGTCGTACGGCACCCGGGGTGTGCTCAACCTGCGGCTGCGCTCGTGGGGCGTCCCGGCGGCACTGCGCCGCTCGGCCGTCGCCGCCCAGGTGCCCGAGGCCCAGTCCGGCATCCAGGTGGTCGACCACCGCTTCGTGCGCGCAGCCCACGCGCGCGGGCTGCAGGTGCACGTGTGGACCATCAACGAACCCGATCGCATGCACCGGCTTCTGGACCTGGGCGTCGATGGCATCATGACCGATCACATCGACACACTGCGCAAGGTCATGGAGGAGCGGGGCGTCTGGGTCTGACCCGTCCCGTCCCCGGGCCGCGCACGGCACCTTCACGGGGAAGCGAGGGCACGGGTGGGCACCGACACCGTGCGGGCGGGCTCGGCGGACGAGGCCGCCGACCGGCGGCGCGAGCAGCGCGGCTGGTACTTCTACGACTGGGCGTGCTCCGTCTACTCGACGAGCGTGCTCACCGTGTTCCTCGGCCCCTATCTGACGTCGGTCGCCAAGGACGCGGCGGACGCGGACGGCTACGTCCATCCGCTGGGCGTCCCGGTGCGGGCCGGTTCCTTCTTCGCCTACTCGGTGTCCCTGTCGGTGATCGTGGCCGTGCTGGTGATGCCTCTGGTGGGGGCCGCCGCCGACCGCAGCGGCCGTAAGAAGCCGCTTTTGGCGGCCGCCGCCTACACCGGGGCCGCCGCGACGACCGGCATGTTCTTCCTCGGCGGCGACCGGTATCTCCTCGGCGGCGTCCTGCTGGTCGTCGCGAACGCCGCAGCGGCTGTCGGCACCATGCTCTACAACTCCTACCTCCCGCAGATCGCCCCGCCCGAGGAACGCGACGCCGTCTCCTCCAAGGGCTGGGCCTTCGGCTATGCGGCGGGCGCCCTGGTCCTGGTCGCGAACCTCGTTCTCTACACGGGCCACGACTCCTTCGGCCTCTCCGAGAGCGCCGCGGTCCGCATCTGCCTGGCATCGGCCGGACTGTGGTGGGGCGCCTTCGCATTGATTCCGCTACGCCGGCTGCGGGATCGCCACTCCCTGGAAGAAGGACCGACGGAAGCGACGGCACCCGGTTTCCGGCAGCTCGCGGCCACCGTCCGCGGCATGCGCCGCCACCCGCTCACCCTCGCCTTCCTGCTCGCGTACCTCGTCTACAACGACGGCATCCAGACCGTGATCTCCCAGGCGTCGATCTACGGCTCGGAAGAGCTGGGTCTCGGGCAGTCGACGCTCATCGCGGCCGTGCTCCTGGTCCAGGTGCTCGCGGTGGCGGGGGCGCTCGCGCTCGGCCGGATCGCTCGGGTGTACGGGGCCAAGCGCACGATCCTCGGATCCCTGGTCGCCTGGGCGGTGGTCCTGGGCGCGGGTTACTTCCTGCCCGCCGGCGCGCCTGTGTGGTTCTTCGTCCTGGCGTCCGGCATCGGACTCGTCCTCGGCGGCAGCCAGGCCCTGTCCCGCTCCCTGTTCTCCCATCTCGTCCCGCCCGGCAAGGAGGCCGAATACTTCTCGGCGTACGAGATGAGCGACCGCGGCATGAGCTGGCTGGGCCCCCTCCTGTTCGGGATCACCTACCAGGTAACCGGAAGTTATCGGGACGCGATCATCTCGCTGGTGGCCTTCTTCGTCATCGGATTCGCCCTGCTCGCACGGGTTCCGGTGCGGCGGGCGATCAGCGACGCGGGCAATCCCGTACCCGAAAGGATTTAGCGTTCAACACCAAAGCGCTGTAGTGTACGCGTTTGGCCTGCCAGGCGTACCGTTACTGCGCGTCAAAGATGCCGAAACGCTGGGTGACATCTGCTTGCAGATGTGACAAACCGGGCACTGGTGGGTACAACAAGGGGCGGCTACGACGGCGATGCATTGCCCGGGACGGGACCCGGAACGGGAATCTTTACCGCCGACCGGACGTTGACCGGATGACGACGACAGCGACACCTGTCCTGTGGGCGACAAGCCCGGGAGGCACGATTCATGAGTGAGCGAGCTCTTCGCGGCACGCGCCTCGTGGTGACCAGCTACGAGACGGACCGCGGCATCGACCTGGCCCCGCGCCAGGCCGTGGAGTACGCATGCGAGAAGGGACATCGCTTCGAGATGCCCTTCTCGGTCGAGGCGGAGATCCCGCCGGAGTGGGAGTGCAAGGTCTGCGGGGCCCAGGCACTCCTCGTGGACGGCGACGGCCCTGAAGAGAAGAAGGCCAAGCCCGCGCGTACGCATTGGGACATGCTGATGGAGCGACGCACCCGAGAGGAACTCGAAGAGGTCCTCGAGGAGCGTCTGGCGGTTTTGCGTTCCGGCGCGATGAACATCGCTGTTCATCCCCGGGACAGCCGCAAGTCGGCCTGAGCGGGAACACAGCGCATACAAGTAACCGCGGGCGCGGTACGTGATTCACGTACCGCGCCCGCGGTTTGTGCTGCCCGCGGGTGCCCGCGGCCGCCTCAGCGCGTGAGCGGCGGTCGTGGCTCATGCGGGGTGTCGTCGCCCGGCTCGTCCCGGACGATGACCTCGCCCTGGACCACCTTGCCGTCGGGGCGCTGCATCCGGGCCTGCTGGAAGGCATCACCCAGGGTGCCCGGAACGGCCTCGCGCAGCTTGCGGTCGAAGGTGCGCTCGGCGTACCGGCCGATGGCCTTCTGGACCGGCGGGATCAGCAGGAGCAGGCCCACGGCATCCGAGATCAGGCCCGGGATCATCAGAAGCAGGCCGCCCAGCATCATCAGGCCGTTGCCACTGCTGCCGGAGCTCGAGGGGGCGCCGCCCCGCTGGAGCGCCTCGTTCAGGTTCTGGAAGGCGCGGCGGCCGGCCCGCTTGATGACCACCGAGCCGAGCACGAAGCCCGCGACCAGCAGCAAGAACACCGCGAAACCGCTCGCCGCGCCCGCGACCACGGTCAGCAGCCAGATCTCCAGCACCAGCCAGGCGGCCAGGCCCAGCGGCAGGAACGTGCGCATACGGGAGCGGCGGGGCCGGGCGGGGTACGTGGGAGTCGGAGCGCCTGTCGTCATACGTCCAGTGTGCCTGGGTGCGGCTCAGCACGGGATAAGGGGACGATCAGCCGCGGCTGTGAGGCGGCAGGACTACGGCTGTGCGCGCTTTCCCCGTGCTGTGATCCTCCCGACCCGCTCCCCCACACCCCAGGTGGTGACCCGCCACAGGGCCTCCACGAGGATGTCGCGACTCATCTTGGAGTCACCGAGTTCACGCTCCACGAAGGTGATCGGCACCTCGACGACGTGGTAACCGGCCTTGACCGCGCGGCGGGCGAGGTCGACCTGGAAGCAGTAGCCCTGGGAGGCGACGTCGTCGAGACCGAGGCCTTCGAGGGTCTCCCGGCGGAAGGCGCGGTAGCCACCGGTGATGTCACGGAGCGGAAGGTCGAGGGCCACGCGTGAGTAGAGGCTGCCGCCGCGGGAGATGAACTCGCGGGACTTGGGCCAGTTCACGACCCGGCCGCCGGGCACCCAGCGGGAGCCGAGGACCAGGTCGGCGTTCTTGAGGGCGGTCAGCAGGCGGGGCAGTTCCTCGGGCTGGTGGGAGCCGTCGGCGTCCATCTCGACCAGGACGCCGTAGCCGTGCTCCAGGCCCCAGTGGAAGCCCGCGAGGTAGGCCGCGCCGAGGCCCTCCTTGCCCTTGCGGTGCAGCACCTGGACGTGGTCGTCCTCGACGGCCAGTTCGTCGGCGAGCTTGCCGGTGCCGTCGGGGCTGTTGTCGTCGGCCACGAGGACGTGCGCCTCCGGGACGGCCTTGCGTACCCGGCCGACGATGGCCTTGATGTTCTCCGCCTCGTTGTAGGTCGGAATGATCACCAACGCCGTGCCGAGCGGGCCGAATCGCCTCTCCTGGCCCGTGTGGGTCCCGTCGCCGTCGTTCACTGCTGCCCCTTCGAGTCATTGCGCAGGCGTCCACCATAGTGCGCACGGCCTGCGATGACGTGACAAGGCGTTCGTATGCTGGTGTCGTTTTCTCAAGAGTGGGGTAAGACTCATAGTTTCGGCCATCATGGCGGAGTCGCCGCCCTTGCTGCGGATGGGGGCCCGGCGCCCTTCGGGCCGACCTGGGGCCCGCTGGCTGCGGGTCGACCGAAAGCCGTTGTCTACTGAGCGCCCGGGCCCCACCCGGGTCACACCTCCCCGGCCGGACGGAACGTCCCTCGTCGTGGCGCGAGCGCTGGGCCTGGCTCCCAGTGGCGGTGTTCCGGTGCGGCACACCGTCCCTGACCCAGCGGCGCTGCGACGACTGGGCGGAGATTCCCCGGTCGGGCGTCCGGTGGTGGACCCGGCCGAACCTACCGGCCCCCTGCCGTCGGCTGTCAACAGTCGTTTGACCTGCACGTCTGTCGCCAAAGCCCTGGTCAGAGCGGAGGATGCGCAGGTCGCGCGACAGCGCGGCGGAGGGCGATCCGTGCCGCGCCACCCCCGGAGATCACTCGCCCGGCCGTACGAAGACCGTCCGTCCGCCGACCACGGTCCGCAGGCAGACGGGCAGGTCACGGCCCGGCGTCAGGTCGGGCAGACCGGGGGTGCCGGAGCGGGGGTCGGTGGACCAGCGGGCGACCCGGTCGTCGGGGGCCTGCACGACCAGTTCCTCGGTGCGCCACACCGCGTAGTCCGCGGGGGCGCCGGGCACCAGGACTCCCGCGTCGTCCCGGCCGATCGCCCGCCAGCCGCCGCGGGTGTGCGCGGTGAAGGCGGCGCGTACGGAGACGCGGTGCCCGGGGGTGCGGTGGAAGGCGGCCGCGCGGAGCGTGCCCCACGGGTCGAGCGGGGTGACGGGGCTGTCGGAGCCGAAGGCAAGCGGGACGCCGGCGCGCAGGAGGGCCGCGAAGGGGTTCAGACGGCTCGCCCGCTCCCGGCCCAGGCGCCGGGCGTACATGCCGTCCTCGCCGCCCCACAGGGCGTCGAAGGCGGGCTGGACGGACGCGGTCAGACCGAGCTCGGCGAAGGCGGCGACGGCCTCGGGGGTGAGCATCTCGACATGCTCGACGCGGTGCCGGGCGGCACGGACGCGGGCGAGTCCGAGCTTCTCCGCGGCGGCGCGGACGCCATCGACCACGGCGCCCACCGCCGCGTCGCCGATCGCGTGGAAGCCTGCCTGCAGGCCCGCCTCGGTGCAGGCGGTGACATGGTCGGCCACAGCGGCGGCGTCCAGGTAGGCGATCCCGGTGTGGTCGGCGTCGGCATAAGGCTCGTGCAGGCACGCCGTGTGGGAACCGAGGGCGCCGTCGACGAAAAGGTCTCCGGCGGCGCCCAGCGCACCGAGCTGCCGCGCCTTGGCAACGCCTTCATCGGCCCACTCGGCCCAGTAGCCGACCACCCTCGGGACCGGCTCCTGGCTCGCGAGCCTCAGCAGCCCGGTGAAGTCGTCCTCGGAGGAGATCTCGGGGCCTGCGCATTCGTGAAGCGTGCCGATGCCCAGGGAGGCGGCGTGGGCGAGGGCGGCGCGCTGCGCCTCGGTGCGCTGGGCGGACGTGACGGAGCCGAGTGCCGTGGCGCGCACGGCATGGTGGGCGTCGGCCGTGAGAGGGCCGTCCAGGAGCCCCAGGGACGTCATGTCGAGGAGTGCCGTCGTCACGACCGCCGAATGGACGTCGATGCGGCTCAGATACAGCGGGCGGCCACCTGTCGCCTCGTCGAGCTCCGCGCGCGTGGGCGGGCGTCCGCCGGGCCAGCGGGCGGCGTCCCAGCCGTGACCGAGCAGGACGCGGTCGTTCGGGCGGGCGGCCGCGAAGTCCCGTACGAGCGTCAGGGCCGCGTCCAGGGAGGAGGCGCCGGTGAGGTCGAGGCCGGTCAGGGCGAGGCCCGTGGCGGTGGTGTGGACGTGGGCGTCGGTGAACGCGGGGGTGACCAGGGCGCCGTCCAGGTCGACGATCTCGTCGACGCCGTCCGCGAAGGCGTCGGCGGCCCCTTCCGAACCGACCCAGGCGACCTGCCCTCGCTCCACGACCATCGCTGTCGCGAACGGGTCGGCGGGGCTGTGGACCTCGCCGCGGCGGAGGAGGACGGTCTTCGGTTCGCTCATGGGGACAGTTTCGCAGGGGGCCGCACGCCGTCGGAGCGCGGGTGGACGCGGTCCCCCCTTCGTTCAGATGCGCGGTGGCCTTGCCTCGTACGGGGTCGACAGGACCACCGTCGTACGCGTCGAGACCCCCGCCAGGCTCCTGAGCCTCGCCAGCAGCTCCTCCAGTTCGTGCGGGGTCGCCACGCGAACCTTCAGGATGTAGTTCTCGTCGCCCGCCACGCTGTGACACGCCTCGATCTCGGGGACACCGGCAAGGCGGTCCGCGATGTCGTCGGGGGCGCTGGGGTCGAACGGTTTCACCGAGATGAAGGCGGTCATGGGCAGGCCCACCGCCTCGGGGTCGACCACCGCGGCGTACCCGCGGATGACACCACGCTGCTCCAGCCGTCGCACCCGCTGGTGCACGGCCGAGGTGGACAGGCCCGTGGCCTTGCCCAGGTCCGTGTAACTCATCCGCCCGTCCTTGACGAGCAGCTGCACGATTTGTCGGTCCAGCTCCTCCATGGCGCAAGAACCTACAGTGCGCCTGATCTCCTCGGATAGCTGAGCGCCCCAGGTCATGCCCGGTTCGTGATGTGACCGAGAGGCGCCTGTGAGCCGCCTGAGGGGACAAAGCGACCGCCACAGGCATCTGCGAGCGGCATGTGACGAAGGCCACACCCACCGAACGGCCTCCGTGATGTTCTCGTGATTACCGCGATGACGGGACGGGAAGTGCTTGCTGTGGTCGAGGCCGCAGCGCCTTCACGGCCCAGTCCGAGGGGGAGAACCCAATGCAGAGTCTTCAGCGTCCTGGTCGTACCGCGCCCAAGCGCCTCCAGGCGGTTGTCGAGTCCGAGCCGGAGGGCGTCGAACACGACGCTCTCGACGACGACTTCGACGCGTACGACACCTTCGAGATGTACCGGGTGATCTGCCCGGACTGCGCACAGCCCATCGCCCTGCTGGCGGACGAGGAGGTGCTGCCGGAGCACGCGCTGTGCGCCTCGCCGTGGAACCCCTTCGGCCTCACCGTCTGCGCCGGTACGGGCCGCAAGGCCTCCGAGGCCCGGTCGGCGGACGAGTCGGCGGAGCCCCAGGAGCAGCACACCGCCCTCCTGTTGACGCTCCCTCAGGGACTCGACTGGCGGACCCAGCCGTTCTCGCACGTCGGTGGCCCGGGTTCGCGCCCCATGCGGGTGCCGGTGATGCGCCGTCAGGCCGCCTGAGCCCTCTCGCTCAGTCCCAGTAGCTGCCCTGCACCATGGCGCGCAGGCTGCCGTGGTGCAGGATCAGTGTGTCCGGGTCCGCCGGGACGTCCACCTCGCCGAAGAACGCCTGGCGATAAGCAATGCGCAGCATGACGATCGCGTGCCGCAGCGCGGCGTACAGCGTGAAGAAGTCCATGTCGCGCGGTGTGTGGCCGGTGAGCCGGGCATAGCGGGCCTCCACCCGGTCGCGGCGCAGGAAGTCGGGCAGTCCGCGCTGGCCGAAGGCGACCGTCAGGTCCTGGAAGAAGCGGTGCAGATAGACGGTCCAGCCGAGGTCGACCTCGCGCGGGGCCAGGGCCGCCATCTCCCAGTCCAGGACGGCGACCGGGTCGAAGCCGTCGTAGATCACGTTTCCGATGCGTGCGTCGCCCCAGTTGAGGACGGGTGGGCCCGGGTCGGGCGGCCACAGCTGCTCCAGCCGGTCGAAGGCCTCTTCGATGAGGGGTGAGCGGGCTAGTCCGTCCACCACCCAGTCGTAGTACGCGCGTTGGGCGGTGACATGGCGGCGCAGCGCGTCGCCTTCGCCGGGCAGTTCCAGGAACGCCGCTTCTCGCGCGGGGACTTGGTCGTGAAGGCGTGCCAACAGCCCGACGGTGGCGGCCTCGAGGTGCTCGCGCTCAGTGTCGCCGGCGGAGTGCAGCCAGTTTCCCTCGTAGGTGTAGGGCATGACATCCGGCGGTACGCGCCCCCGCACGCGTTCCATGACGAAGAAGGGTGCGCCGAGCGGGCCCGGGTCCTCCTCCAGCCACTGCGCCTTCGGGACGGGGAGGTCCGAGAAACGGCCCACCACTTCCATCGTGCGGTACTGGCGGACCATGTCGTAGACCGGGAAGACCGTGTACGCCGACGGATCCGCTGCGAGCCTCAACGCGCAGGAACGCAGGGGCGGTTCGGGGTGCTCGATGTCGAAGAGCAGGGTTTCGCTGGACAAGCCGTTCGAGGCGGGGACCGTCACACCGACGGCCTTCGCGCCGGGCACGCGGGTGCCGAGCCAGGCGGTGAGGCGGTGGGCCAGCTCCTCCGGGTCGCGGGTGGTGGTGCGGGGGCGGGGTGCCGTGGCCACGTCGTCAACTCCCTTGTCTCCGGGACTGCCTCACGGAGCCACCGAGTCGAAGCCGGTGAAGCCGCTCGGGTCGTGCCGTCCGAATGATCCGTGCTCGAAGATGCCGTGGCCGATCCGGCCGTCCAGCCGGAAACGGGCCGCGTGGTCGGTGACGCCGAACGCGGCCGGCGGGTGTGGCTCGGCGAGGTCGTAGGTGCGGCGGTCGGTCCAGTCGCGGCCCTGCCAGGTGCCGTGCTGCCAGTCGTCGGCAGGCGGGTAGCCGGCGCCGAGCGCCAGCGGTGAGGAGGTGAGGACCTCCACCTCCAGTTCCATGGGCTTGCGGATGTCACCGAGGTGGACTAGGGCGCGTTCCGGGTGGCGGGTGCCGGGGCGGTAGGTGATCTCGGGCTGGGGCCAGCCGAGTTGGCGATCGCGGTGGCCCGGGCGGACCAGTGTCGCGTCGTTGAGCGAGCGGTGGCCGTCGGCGTCCTCCTGGACGATGACCATGAGGAAGCGGTCCTCGAAGCGGACCGGACACCAGATCCAGTGAAAGCCCGCGGTCGGATGCTCCTCGGCGAGCCGACCGCCCTCCTCCCCCGGCACCGGCCGCACACCCCAGCTGCGGTCCCGGGTCCCGGTCCAGCCCCGCACGCGCAGCTCGCGCCCGCCCACCCGGATCCAGCCGTCGCAGTGACCGGCCTGCGCGAAACGCCTTCCCTCCAGGGTGAGCCGGCCGCCCCGGCGCTGGAGGTGGTGCGGTTCCCAGAGGGCCGGGAAGTCGGCGCTCCAGGTGATCTCGTACGACAGTCCGTCCGGGTCGTCGGGAGCCGCCGCGCAGCTCAGCACGAAGTCGCGCAGGGGGCGTTCGACGAGGATGCGCAGCGGGCCGACGCCGAGGTTCGTCCGTGAGTCGTCCCGCAGGGCGTCCGAGGCGCGCACCGCGTGCAGGGTGTCGCCGAGGCGCAGGGTCGCGTAGGCGTCGATCACCCCGAGGTTGGGGTACACACCGAGCCCGAGGATCAGCAGGGCGCGTCCCTCGTGGTCGAGGACATGGAAGATGCAGCGGTCGTAGGCGTTGCGGTCCCCCGTCGCGACGTACTTCATGGACAGGGGCACCTGGTGCACGGGGTACTCGTCGAGCGGTACGGGGCGGTCGTCGGTCATGGCCAACCTCCCTGTCGGCAGTTGGCTGACGGTATGTCAGACCGCTGTGACTGGCCAGATGTCCGGCCGGACGTCCGCGAACTCACTCTCGATTGCGGGGAGCGGTGACCCGGCCACCGGCTTCCGCGTTGCCCCGGTATGACCCGTACGTATGCACCGGTCGCAGAATCGGTTCCGTCGGCTCCGTCCGCCTTCCGTCCGGCCCCGCCGCCGCCCCAGGACCCGCCCATCTACCGTGACCTGATGCGCACCTGGGCCAACCGAGGCCGGACCCTTCCGGGACGCCACGACCCGGAGTGGGTCCGGCTCGCGGCGCCGCAGGTCAGACCGGGTCAGTTCAGCGGGTCTCCGGACCTGCCAGGTGACGGGCGATGACCATCCGCTGGATCTGGTTGGTGCCCTCGACGATCTGCAGGACCTTGGCCTCGCGCATGTACCGCTCGGCCGGGAAGTCCGCGGTGTAGCCATAGCCGCCGAGCACCTGGACGGCGTCGACGGTGACCTTCATCGCGGTGTCGGTGCAGTGCAGTTTGGCCATGGCCGCCTGCTTGGCGAAGGGCCGTCCGGCGTCGCGCAGCCGCGCCGCCGCGAGGTACAGGGCCCGGCCCGCCTCGATCTGGGTCGCCATGTCGGCGAGCATGAAGCGCAGCCCCTGGAAGTCGGCGATGGGCCGCCCGAACTGCTGCCGCCCGGTGGCATAGCCCACCGCCTCGTCGAGGGCCGCCTGAGCCACGCCGATCGCGCAGGCCGCGATGCCGAGCCGCCCCGAGTCGAGCGCGGACAAGGCGATCGCGAAGCCCTGCCCCTCGTCGCCGATGCGCCGGGAGTCCGGGACCCGCACACCGTCGAAGTGGACCTGGGCGGTGGGCGAGCCCTTCATGCCCATCTTCTTCTCCGGCGCCGCGGCGCTCACACCCTCCGCGTCGGCCGGCACCAGGAACGCGGTGATCCCGCGCGGCCCCTCCTCACCGGTGCGCGCCATGACCGTGTAGAAGTCGGCGACGCCGCCGTGCGTGATCCAGGCCTTGGTGCCGGTGATCACCCAGTCTTCGCCGTCCCGGACCGCCCTGGTGCGCAGCGAGGCCGCGTCCGAACCGGACGAGGGCTCGGAGAGGCAGTAGGCGCCGAGCAGTCCGCCGCCGAGCATCGCGGGCAGGTGCTCGACCCGCTGTTCCTTGGTGCCGTAGGTGGCGAGCGCGTAGGAGGAGAGGGTGTGCACGCTGACACCGAGGCCGACGGTGAGGCGGGCGGCGGCGAGTTCTTCGAGGACCTGGAGGTAGACCTCGTACGGCTGGTCGGCGCCGCCGTGTTCGCAGGCGTACGGCAGACCGAGCAGGCCGGTCCGGGAGAGCAGGGTGAAGACCTCGCGCGGGAAGTGCCCGGCGCCTTCCTCCTCGGCCGCCTTCGGGGCGATCTCGTGCTGCGCGATGTCGCGGACGAGCGAGATCAGATCCCGGGCCTCGTCCGTGGGCAATTGCCGGTCCACCGGCTGCGGGGCGCGGTCGGGCATGGCGACGCTCTCCTCCCTGTTAGGGCGCTGACGGACGCACGCCGTGGGGTGGGACGGCTCCGCCGGTATCACTGGACGCCGGTCGCTGCTCGCGTCTCCCGGGTCACGGAAGCTGCTGACCAGCGGCTGCGTCCTGTGAGTATGCCCGATCGGAGACACCCGGTCACTGGTTAACGACCGCTTACTTCAAGATAGCCCAGGGCGCTGACAGGCGGCCAGAAAACGGCCCCGGATTGGTCCGAACCATTGACGCGGTGGTCTAGTCCTCCTACTGTTCCGGCCAACGCTTTTCCGCGTTCATGCCAATCGGCTGGCGTTCCCCTCTCCCCCACGAGGAGACACCGATGCACTTCCCCCACCGCGCCCGTTTCCGGGCGCTGATCTCCGCCGCGTGTTGCGCGGTCCTCGGCGCGGGCCTGCTGGCGGGCGCGAGCAGCGCCACCGCCGCCGCACCCCAGGCAAGCCCGAAGGCCGCCGGCTCCAAGGTCGTCGGCTACTTCACCGAATGGGGCACCTACGACCGGAAGTACTTCGTCAAGAACATCGAGACCTCCGGCTCGGCGGCGAAGCTGACCCACATCAACTACGCCTTCGGCAACGTCACCGCAGGCAAGTGCGCGATGGGCGACGCCTACGCGGCGACCGACCGGACGTACACCGCGGCCGAGTCCGTCGACGGCGTGGCCGACACCTGGGACCAGCCGCTGCGGGGCAACTTCAACCAGTTGCGCGAGTTGAAGAAGAAGCACCCGGGCCTCAAGGTCCTCTGGTCCTTCGGCGGCTGGACCTGGTCGAGCGGCTTCGGCGAGGCCGCCCGCAACCCGGCCGCGTTCGCGCAGTCCTGCTACGACCTGGTCGAGAACTCCAAGTGGGCCGACGTCTTCGACGGCATCGACATCGACTGGGAGTACCCCAACGCCTGCGGCAACACCTGTGACACCAGCGGCAGGGAGGCGTTCAAGAACCTGATGGCGGCGCTGCGTGCGAAGTTCGGGAGCGGGTCGCTGGTCACCGCCGCGATCACCGCGGACGCCACGGCCGGCGGCAAGATCGACGCGGCGAACTACGCGGGCGCGGCACAGTACGTCAACTGGTACAACCCGATGACGTACGACTACTTCGGTGCCTGGGACGCGTCCGGACCGACCGCCCCGCACTCCCCGCTGAACTCCTACTCCGGCATCCCGCGGGCGGGTTACTACACCTCGGCCACCATCGCCAAGCTCAAGGGGCTCGGCATCCCGGCCTCGAAGCTGCTGCTCGGCATCGGCTTCTACGGCCGCGGGTGGACCGGCGTGACCCAGTCGGCGCCGGGCGGCACCGCGACCGGCCCGGCGGCGGGCACCTACGAACAGGGCATCGACGACTACAAGGTGCTGAAGTCCACGTGCCCGGCGACGGGAACGGTGGGCGGCACGGCGTACGCCAAGTGCGGGAACAACTGGTGGAGTTACGACACCCCCGCGACCATCGCGACGAAGATGACGTACAAGAACCAGCAGGGCCTGGGCGGCACGTTCTTCTGGGAGCTGAGCGGGGACACCTCGGGCGGAGAGCTGATCAGGGCGATCAACTAGCCGGACTTGAGCAGGACTTGGGGCGGGGGACCACGAGCCTCCGCCCCAACCGGTCGTCAGCCGTCCCGGCGGGCCGGTGCCGGAGCCGGGTGGGTCGGATCCATCTCCTCGATGGCACGCATCGAGGCGCCGAGCGTCTTCACCAAAAGGTCGCGCATGGTGTCGCGGGAGAGCTGGGGCGGACCGTCGATCCAGTCGAGGGTGGCGCCCTCGACGCTGCACACCCAGGCGAGCAGACCCATGCGGGCCAGCGGGGAGATGTCGGTACGGCCGTACGCCCCGTCGGCGATGGTCGCGACGATCGCGTCGCGCACCCCGTCCCGGATGGCGTGCACCTCGGTGTCGAAACCGACACCGCCGCTGACGACGGTGCGGTAGGCCGCCTGGTTGTGCTCGGCGTAGCGCAGATAACTGTCCAGAGTGCGCTGGACGCGGTCCACCTGCCCCATTTCGAGGCCGCTCGCCGCGTAGGTGACCAGGTCGGCCACGGAGTCCTGGATGATCGCCAGGTAGTAGCCCCGCTTGGACTGGAAGTAGTAGTAGATCAGCCCCTTGGCGACATGCGCCTGGCGGGCGATGTCATCCATGGAGAGCGCGTCGTAGGACGTGTCCGCGAACAACTTGCGCCCGATGGCGATGAGTTCGGCGCGGCGAGCCACCGAGCGCTCGGTGCCGCGCGCCTGCGGCCGGGCTTCACGCTGATCACTGATATTCAAATTTCGACCCTGGTCTCGGGCTGGCGGCGGGACATCCGCAGTATGTCAGTCACCTACGGATCAGGTCACAGCAGACCGAGCTGCGTGACCAGCATCGCGATCACCGCGACAAGGGTCCAGCCCGCGACATGTTCGAGGACCTTCGGGCCGTCGTCCTTGGGGCCGCCGGTACGGGCGCGGGCGGCTGTGGCTGAGTGTGCGGTCATGGCGTCTCGCTGATCTCGGGTGTACTGGTCGGAGTCCCCCGCCGATTCGTCCACCTTGCCACTCCCGGTCGCATTTGCGGCCGAGACCTTGGTCACAGCAGAACGGCCCCCGGCAGATGCCGGGGGCCGTACCGGGGCAGCTCAGCGCACGCCCACCGCCGCGAGCGCCTTGCGCTGGCGCGCGGTCGGACGGGCGGGGAAGTACAGATAACAGACGCCTCCGGTGCCGGAGACGACCTTGCCGCCGGCGTTGTACCGCTTGGTGCGCAGCCAGATGTTCTCCCACTCGCGCCGCTTGTAGACGCGCCGCACCGCCGCGTCACTGGGCGAGGCGGGGTCGTTGGCGATCACATCGCCCTCGGCGGTGAAGCCGATGACGGTCATCAGATGGCCGGAGGTGCCGTAACCCGCCCCGGTGAGCTCCTCCTTGAGGAACGACTGGGACGTTATGGCCGGGATACCGGCCGCGATCAGCGTCTCCAGCTCGGTGAGCGAACCGAGCCGGGTCACCACGCCCTGCAGGTCCTTGAAGGTGCTCGCGTAGGCCGCGTTGAACGGCCAGTTGCCGCAGCCCGCGTACTGGTAGTCGTAGGTGTACCGGGCCGCGTGGCAGACCTGCGGGTCCGCGTACGACGGGTCGACCCAGGCCAGCTGTTGCTCGGTGAGCCGGCCGCCCCAGTACTCGACGATCATCTGCGACGAGGTGGGGCTGCACCAGGCCTCGCCGCCGTTGTCGTACTCCGGGTACTGACCCGCGTGGATCTCCTGCGAGTAGCGCGGGACGATCAGTTCGCGGGCGAGGCCCGGTGCGGAGGCCGGGACGGTGAAGCGGTCGGGGACGTCCGAGCCCATCGCGCCCAGCCGCCAGACGGTCGGTGTGGTCTTCGTGCCGGGCTTGCGGTACAGGGTCAGCCGCAGCCGGTACGACGACAGGCGCAGCCCCGTCGACGGGTCGTCGATGGCGAAGGTGTCCGTCCAGATCGTGCTCTTGCCGTCGGTCTGGTCGTCGACCGAGGTGCGCTTGATGTCCCCGTCGCCGGCCGCCCAGCGCCCCATCACGTACCAAGGGGTGGCCGTGCCGTCGGAGTACGTCCCCTGGAGCTCGATCTGGATCCAGCTGCCGGCCGGGGTGCGGGCGCTCCAGGAGGCGATCACCTCGGTCGAGGGCACGGCGAGCTCGTGGACCGGGGAGGTCCAGGTCGCGTACTCCCAGGTGGCGGTGGTCCCGGTGTGCGGGTCGGTGTACTCGGTGGTGCCCGCGGGGGCGCCGATCACGACGCCGGGGCGGCTGCCGGCGACGGCACGGGCGCCTTTCGCGGTGCCACTGCGCCAGTCGCTGTACGTGGTCCAGGCGTGGTTGTCGACCAGGCGGGCGGCAGTCTCGTCGGGTGCCGCGTCGGCCGCGCTGCCGGCGGCGGCGGGGCCCGCACTGCCGGTCACCGCGGCGGCGACCGCGACGGCCAGAACGGTTCTGCGGGACGGCTGTTCGGCTCTGCTCATGGGTGGAAAGACCCCCAGGGTGTCCGAGTCGGGGCGGGTCTGCTGCACGGTTGTGCGCCAACTATGGATCAGGCGGCATGCTCCTGCCAGCACTTCGGCCCATGCCACGCCCACGAATATTGGTCTCGTCCACTGGCATGACCTGGGAACCTGTGGCTCCGCCGCCGGGGGTGGGCCGTCACTAGACTGGCCTCGACGCCCCGTCCGCTCCTTCGCCCGCCCCTTCGTCCGTCCCCAGGAACCGTCATCCACGACCTCGCCTCCCGGCTCCGCCGACTGCCCCCGTCCTGTGGTCCGGTCCGTCTGATCGGCGTCGACGGGCACGCCGGCTCCGGAAAGTCCACGTTCGCCGGGCATCTGGCCGACGCCCTCGGCGGCGCACTGGTGCTGCACCTCGACGACATCGCCAGCCACGACGAACTGTTCGACTGGACCGGGCGGCTGCTGAGCGAGGTGATCACCCCGCTCGGCCACGGCGAGACCGCGCACTACGCCGTCTACGACTGGCATGCCCGACGCTTCGGACCGTCCCGCGCCCTTCCGCCCGCGCCGGTGATCCTTCTGGAGGGGGTGGGCGCGGGCCGCCGCGCACTGCGGCCGCACCTGGCGGGGCTGCTGTGGATGGAGCTGCCTCCCGAGGAGTCATGGGCACGCGGCCGCTCCCGGGACGGGGCGGAGCTGCGGGAGTTCTGGGAGGGATGGGTCGCGGCGGAACAGCGGCATTTCGCCGAAGACCCCTCCCGGCCCTTCGCCGATCTCCTGGTACGGCAGTGTCAGAAGGGGTACGCGATCACCAACGGGCCTGCGGGGACCGTTGGACCGGACCGCGGGATCACACAGGGTGACGACCCATCGGCGATGTGTTGAAGCCGTGAAGACCCCTCGGTAGGAACTTGCCTGAGTCGCCCAACTCCGCTTGACCGAGGGGCCGTACAGGTCTTACGTTCTGAATGTGCGGCCGTTCGAAGCCGCCCGCAGTCGCGAAGCCCCCGGTTGTTCCCCCGTGATCGGGGGCTTCGTTCTGCCCTCACACGGAATTCTGGACGCCGTGAGGCGCGATTTGCTCACCCTGGGTCACCATCCGTCGTGCGCCTCATCTGCTCCCACCTCGTCAAACGGCCCGTGCGGCACCCTACGGCGGGCGACACCACCGCAGGTACGATGCCCTCGGTGCGACCTACGGACAACTGCTCTGCGCACCGTTGCAACTCCGGTCCGCGGCACAGCGGTTGGACGAAGGCGGCCACCGGGCGTCGGCCCGGTGGTGAAACCACGGGGGCACGGTTTGTGGGGGACGTGATGGATTTCGGCACGCAGGGCCCTGAGGCCCCGGCCGACCTCGCCTGGCTGCGAGGTGTGGACGCCTACACGATGGGCGCCTATCCGCAGGCCGAGGAGGAGTTCCGGGCCGCGGTGCGGATCGATCCCGGGATGGCCGACGGCTGGCTCGGACTGCACGCGCTGCGCGTCGACACGACGACCGCGCTGCTGCGGATGTTCCGGCACCGCGAGCGTTTCGGCGAACAGCGCGCCCGGCACCGGCGCACCCTCAACTCCTGGTACTGGCTGGGCTGGTGGGTGCAACCGGTGCTGGAGAGCCCGCGTGACCTGCTCCTCGCGCACGCCTCGCACTGGCTGGACGGCCGTCATGTCCCCGAACTCGACCGGGCCCTCGCGAGCCTGCCCCCGGTGGACACCGACCACCAGGTCCGCTTCCTGCACGCCTGCCGTGCCTATCTCGTCAAGGACTGGGAACAACTGGTCCGGCACACCGACCCGCTGATCGACGACGCCATGCTCGGCATCGAGGCCGGACTGTTCGGCGGCATGGCCCGGGTCCGCCTGGAGATGTACGGCCAGGCCGAACCGCTGCTGTCGGCGGCCCTGATGCGCTGCCGCAGCGAACAGCCCCAGCGCAAGGAACTGCGGTACTGGCTGGCCAGGGCGCACGAGGGCACAGGTCGGTCCGCGGCCGCCCTCCCCCTGTACCGGGCCGTGCACCGCGTCGACCCCGCCTTCATGGACACCTCGGCCCGGCTCGCCGCGATCGCCGAGGGCGACGGGTACGACGACTCCGCCGACCTCGCGGCGATCACGCTCACCGGGTTCGGGCAGGACATGCTGGAGGGGCCCGACGGGATGGACCCGTTGTTCGGCATCGAGGGGCGGGAGCTGAAGCTCTCCGATCCGGAGCCGCCGACCGGCCCCCTGCCCTCGATGACCGACCCGGCCGGACGCGAGAGGTCCGGCCCGCTCGTGGGGCCGCTGCCCGCCGGGCCCACCGATCCCGTCTTACTGGAGGAGGCGCTCGCCGAACTCGAGCGCATGGTGGGGCTCGAACCGGTGAAGCGCCAAGTCAAGGCGCTCTCCGCCCAGTTGAACATGGCCCGGCTGCGCACCGGGCAGGGCCTGCCCGTCCAGCCGCCCAAGCGGCACTTCGTCTTCTCCGGCCCCTCCGGCACCGGCAAGACGACGGTGGCCCGCATCCTGGGCCGCGTCTTCTACGCCCTCGGACTGCTCGGCGGTGATCATCTCGTCGAGGCGCAGCGGGCGGATCTGGTCGGGGAGTACCTCGGCCAGACGGCGGTGAAGGCCAACGAACTCATCGACTCGGCCCTCGGCGGGGTGCTCTTCGTCGACGAGGCGTACTCTCTCTCCAACTCCGGTTACGGCAAGGGGGACGCGTACGGCGACGAGGCGCTCCAGGTGCTGCTGAAGCGGGCCGAGGACAACCGGGACCACCTCGTCGTGATCCTGGCGGGCTACCCGGAGGGCATGGACCGCCTGCTGACCGCGAACCCCGGACTGTCGTCCCGCTTCACGACCCGGGTCGACTTCCCCTCGTACCGCCCGCTCGAGCTCACCTCCATCGGCGAGGTGCTGGCGGCGGAGAACGGCGACGTCTGGGACGAGGAAGCGCTGGACGAGCTGCGCTCCATCGCCGGGCATGTGGTGGACCAGGGGTGGATCGACGAACTGGGCAACGGGCGGTTCCTGCGCACGCTGTACGAGAAGAGCTGCGCGTATCGGGATCTTCGGTTGTCGACGTATCCGGGGATGCTGAGCCGGGACGACTTGTCGACGTTGCGGTTGCCGGACCTGATGCAGGCGTACGGGGAGGTCTTGTCGGGGCGGGGGCCGCAGGATCCGTCGGCGATGTGAGTCGTTCGGCTGCGGGCCGGTGGGGGCTGGAGCCACGAACCCGCAGCCGACAACGACTCCTACGACGCCAAAGCCTCCTCGCTGCTGCGGGGCTCGGTCACCCGCACCTCCGGCAGCTCCCGGTGCGCGGGGTCCCGTACCTCGCCGACCAGCAGTTCCAGTACGTCCTCCAGGGCCACCAGACCCAGCACCTTCCCGGTCCCGTCCGCCACCTGGGCCAAGTGGGTGGCCGCGCGCCGCATCACCGTGAGGGCGTCATCCAGCGGCAGGTCGGAGCGGAGCTTCGTCATCGGCCGCCAGATCTGCTGGGGCACCGCCCGCTGCGAGTCCTCCAGATCCAGTACGTCCTTCACGTGCAGGTACCCCATGAAGGCACCGTTCTCCGCGGCGATCGGGAAGCGCGAGTAGCCGGTTCGGCCGGTGAGCTCGATGATCTGGCCCGGGGTCACCGAGGGACGCACCGTCACCAGGGACTCGTGCTTCAGCAGGACGTCCGTCACCGGGCGCGAGCCCAGTTCCAGCGCGTCCTCCAGGCGTTCCTGTTCCTCGGGGTCCAGCAGGCCCGCCTGGCCGGAGTCCTCGACCAGCCGGTTCAGCTGTTCGCTCGTGAAGACGGCCTCGACCTCGTCCTTGGGCTCGACGTGGAAGAGCCGCAGGATGGCCCGGGCGCAGGCGCCGAGGGCGATGGTGATCGGCCGGCAGAGGCGGGCGAAGTAGACCAGACCCGGGCTGAGCCACAGCGCGACCTTCTCCGGGGCCGCCATCGCGAGGTTCTTCGGGACCATCTCGCCGATGACGAGGTGGAAGAAGACCACCGCGGCCAGGGCGATGACGTACCCCAGCGGGTGGATCACGCCGTGCGGAAGGTGGATCCACTCGAAGACCGGCTCCAGCAGCTTGGCGACCGTCGGTTCGGCGACCGCACCGAGCGTCAGCGAGCACACCGTGATGCCGAACTGGGCCGCCGCCATCATCTGCGGGAGCCGCTCGAGGCCGTACAGCACCTGCCGGGCCCGCGCCGTGCCGAGCGGTTCGATCTGGCTGCGGCGCACGGAGACGAGGGCGAACTCGGCGCCGACGAAGAAACCGTTGGCGAGCACGAGCAGCGCCGCGAAGAGAAGTTGGAGCACGCTCATCGGGCGGCCTCCATGACGTTGACCGCGGGGACCAGACGGACCAGGCGGACCCGCTCGGCGCGGTAGTGCCCGACCTGGCGGACGGTGAGCCGCCAGCCGGGCAGCTCGGCCCGGTCGCCGACGGCGGGGATGCGGCCGAGCAGGTCGGCGACCAGCCCGGCGACGGTCTCGTACGGCCCCTCGGGCACGTCGAGGCCTATGCGCTGGAGGATGTCGACCCGGCAGCTGCCGTCCGCGTCCCAGGTGAGGCGGCCGTCCTCCGGCGGGGCGGCGGCGAGTTCGGGGACGTCCTGTCCGTCGTGCTCGTCGCGGACCTCGCCGACGATCTCCTCGACGATGTCCTCCAGGGTGACCACCCCGGCCGTGCCGCCGTACTCGTCGACGACGACGGCGATGGGCTGCTCACTGCGCAGCTGGGCGAGGAGGGGCTGGACCGGGAGGGTCTCGGGCACCAGCAGCGCCGGGCGGGCGATGCGGGAGACGGGGGTGCGCAGACGGTCCTGGACGGGGACCGCCAGGGCGTCCTTGAGGTGGGCCATGCCGACGATCTCGTCGATCTTCTCGCGGTAGACCGGGAAGCGGGACAGGCCGGTGGCGCGGGTGAGGTTGACGACGTCCTCGGCGGTGGCCGAGGCCTGGAGCGAGCTGACCTTCACGCGCGGGGTCATGACGTGCTGGGCGGTCAGCTCGGCGAGCGACAGGGTGCGGACGAAGAGGTCCGCGGTGTCCTGTTCCAGGGTGCCGGCCTGGGCCGAGTGCCGGGCCAAGGAGACGAGCTCGCCGGGGGTGCGGGCGGAGGCCAGTTCGTCGGCGGGCTCGATGCCGAGCGCGCGGACGAGGCGGTTGGCGACCGCGTTCAGGGCGGCGATCACCGGCCGGAACAGCCGGGCGAAGGCGTGCTGCGGGCCGGCGACGAAGCGGGCGACCTGCATCGGCTTGGACACCGCCCAGTTCTTGGGCACGAGTTCGCCGATCACCATCTGCACGGCGGAGGCCAGCAGCATGCCGACGACGACGGCCACGCCGGAGACCGCGCCCTCGGGGATGCCGATGGCCGTGAACGGGCCGTGCAGCAGTTCCGCGAGCGCCGGTTCGGCGAGCATGCCGACGACGAGGGAGGTGATGGTGATGCCGAGCTGGGTGCCGGAGAGCTGGAAGGACAGCTCCTTGAGCGAGTCGGCGACCCGACGGGCCCGCCGGTCGCCTTCCGCGGCGGCCCTTTCGGCATCCGTGGCCTCGACGGTGACGAGGCCGAACTCGGCCGCCACGAAGAAGCCGTTGGCGAGAATCAGCAGAAACGCCGCTCCGAGGAGCAGCAAGGGGATGGTCATGCCGCCGCCTCGATATGCCGGGAGGGGGCGGCGCAGGTACTACAGGACGATCCGTCCATCGCTGGAGGGAGTCACTCCTCGGGTAGCAGGAACAACGTGAGGCGGAGGCGCAAGGAAAACGCCTCCGCCAACAGATTAATCAAGACATGGCCGACTGCGGCAGGGTGGAAGCCCCCGAGTCAGCCCTGATCTTCGTCGGAGCGGGCTGTGGAGCGGGCCTCGGCGAGCGCGCGCAGGGCCTTCGCGTCGGCGATGGCCTGCTGCTTCGCGATACCCGGCTGGATGCCGAGGGCGGGCAGGCTGGTGCCGTCGCTGAGGTTGAGAAACACCCACGGATCGCCCGGTCGGAGGTTCACCTGGATGATCTCGGCCCATTCCAGATGCCGTCTGCCGGCGATGTTCTGGACGGTGACACCGGACTCGTCGGCGACGACCTTCACCCTGGCCAGCAGGAACAGCACGCCGGCGAGCAGGGCCGCCGTGAAGATGAAGCTCAGGCGCTCACCGGGTCCCAGCTGCTCGAGGAGCAGCGCGATGACCGTGATCGTCACGAAGATCGCGGCGCCCGCGGTGAGCAGTACCGCGCGCGTGCGGCTCGGCCGGAACGTGACGGGAAGGGTGGGCGGTTCGGAGGACATCTGCGGTGCGCCCCTCAGAGACGGCAGGCGTGGATGGCCGTCGTCAGGATGGCCCGCGCGCCGATGTCGTACAGGTCGTCCATGATCCGCTGCGCCTCCTTGGCGGGGACCATCGCGCGGACGGCGACCCAGCCCTCGTTGTGCAGCGGGGAGACGGTCGGGGACTCGAGGCCCGGGGTGAGCGCGACGGCCTTCTCGAGCTGCTCGACGCGGCAGTCGTAGTCCATCATCACGTACGTCCGGGCCACGAGGACGCCCTGGAGGCGGCGCAGGAACTGCTGAACCTTCGACTCGGCAGCTTCCTCGCCGTCGGCGCCGGTGCGGCGGATGACGACGGCCTCGGACTTCATGATGGGCTCGCCGAAGACCTCCAGTCCGGCGTTGCGCAGGCTGGTGCCGGTCTCGACGACGTCGGCGATGACCTCGGCGACCCCGAGCTCGATGGCGGTCTCGACGGCGCCGTCGAGGTGGACGACGGAGGCGTCGATGCCGTGGTCGGCGAGGTGCCCCGCGACGATCCCCTCGTACGAGGTGGCGACCGTCTTGCCCTTCAGGTCCTCGACGCCGTTCGCCTCACCGGGCTTGGACGCGAAGCGGAAGGTGGAGCGGGCGAAGCCGAGCGGGAGGATCTCCTCGGCGTCGGCTCCGGAGTCGATCAGCAGGTCGCGGCCGGTGATGCCGATGTCGAGCTGGCCGGAGGAGACGTAGATCGCGATGTCCCGGGGGCGGAGGTAGAAGAACTCCACGTCGTTGACCGGGTCGACGATCCGCAGTTCCTTGGATTCGCGGCGCTGCTGGTAGCCGGCCTCATGCAGCATCTCCCCCGCGGGGCCTGACAGGGAACCCTTGTTGGGGACGGCGATGCGCAGCATGAGGTCGGCTTCCTTTGCTCTCAGGGGTTGTTTCGGCGACTGGCTTAGAGGTGGGCGTAGACGTCGTCGAGGGAGATCCCGCGCGCGACCATCATCACCTGGACGTGGTACAGCAGCTGCGAGATCTCCTCGGCGGCCGCCTCCTTGCCCTCGTACTCGGCGGCCATCCAGACCTCGGCGGCCTCTTCGACGACCTTCTTGCCGATGGCATGGACGCCCTTGCCGACCAGCTCTGCGGTGCGGGAAGTGGCGGGATCGCCGTTGGCGGCCTTGTGCTGGAGCTCGGTGAAGAGCTCCTCGAACGTCTTATTGGACATGGTGGCGCCCACTTTACGCGTAAGCCCGCACCACCTAACGCCACGGTTCAGATACTGAGCGGAGGGTGGCCGCCGTGGCCACCGCGGCGGTCACCGCCTCGTGCCCCTTGTCCTCGTTGGAGCCCTCGATGCCCGCGCGGTCCAGGGCCTGCTCCTCGGTGTCGCAGGTGAGGACACCCATGCCGACGGGGACGCCGGTGTCCACCGAGACCTGGGTGAGGCCCTGGGTGACGCCCTGGCACACGTACTCGAAGTGCGGGGTGCCGCCGCGGATGACGACGCCGAGGGCGACGATCGCGTCGTAGCCTCGGCCCGCGAGGACCTTGGCGACGACCGGGAGCTCCCAACTGCCGGGGACCCGGAGCAGGGTCGGCTCGTCGATGCCCAGGTCGTGCAGGGCGCGCAGAGCGCCGTCCACCAGTCCGTCCATCACCTTCTCGTGCCACTGCGCCGCGATGACGGCGACCCGCAGGTCACCCACGTTGCGTACGGACAGCTCCGGTGCGCCCTTGCCGCTCACGTTCTTCAGTCTCCTCGGAGTGCTTGTGCTACTGGTTGCTGCAGGTGGACACGGGGGTGGTGTCCAGCCAGGGCAGGTCGTGGCCCATCCGGTCCCGCTTGGTGCGCAGGTAGCGGAGGTTGTGCTCGCCCGCCTGTACGGGCATCGGCTCCCGTCCCGTGACCTTGAGTCCGTGCCGCAGGAGGGCGTCGGACTTGTCGGGGTTGTTGGTCATCAGGCGCAGGCTGTGGACGCCGAGGTCCTCCAGGATCTGCGCGCCGGCGCCGTAGTCGCGGGCGTCGGCGGGCAGGCCGAGTTCCAGGTTGGCGTCGAGGGTGTCGTGGCCCTGTTCCTGGAGTTCGTACGCCCGCAGCTTGGAGAGCAGGCCGATGCCGCGCCCCTCGTGGCCGCGCAGGTAGACCACCACTCCCCTGCCCTCGGCCTGGATGCGCTCCAGGGAGGCGTCCAGCTGGGGGCCGCAGTCGCAGCGCAGGGAGCTGAAGATGTCGCCGGTGAGGCACTCGGAGTGGACGCGGACCAGGACGTCCTCGCCGTCGCCGATCTCGCCGTGCACCAGGGCGACGTGCTCGACGCCGTCGACGGTGGAGCGGTAGCCGTACGCCCTGAAGGTGCCGTGGGCGGTGGGCAGCCGGGTCTCGGCCTCGCGGCGGACGGTGGGCTCGCTGGTCCGGCGGTAGGCGATCAGGTCCTCGATGGAGATGATCGTCAGTCCGTGCTTGCGGGCAAAGGGGATCAGCTCGGGCAGCCGGAGCATCCGGCCGTCCTCGCCGGCGATCTCGACGATCGCTCCGGCCGGGCGCAGTCCCGCGAGCCGGGCGAGGTCGACGGCGGCCTCGGTGTGGCCGTTGCGGGTGAGGACGCCGCCGTCCTTGGCGCGCAGCGGGAAGATGTGGCCGGGCCGGACGAAGTCGGTGGGCTCGGCGGCGCCGCTCGCGAGGAGCTGGAGCGTGGTCGCGCGGTCGGAGGCCGAGATCCCGGTGGTCACACCGTGAGCACCGGATGCGTCCACGGAGACGGTGAACGCGGTCTTCATCGACTCGGTGTTGTCGTCGACCATCTGCGGCAGCTTGAGCCGGTCCAGTTCGTCGCCCTCCATGGGGGCGCAGATCAGGCCGCGGCACTCGCTCATCATGAAGGCGACGATCTCGGGGGTGACCTTCTCGGCGGCGACGACCAGGTCGCCCTCGTTCTCGCGGTCCTCGTCGTCGACGACCACGATGGGGCGGCCGGCCGCGATGTCGGCGATGGCCTGCTCGACCGGGTCCAGCGCGAAGTCCTCGAAGCCGTCGGTGCTGTAGAGAATGGGTGCGGCGGTCATGCCGGCGCTCCTTCCAGGGCGGGCTGCTCGGACTCACGGGAGCGCAGCCACCAGTCGCGCATGCCCCACAGGACGAGCGCGCCGTAGATGACGTAGACGAAGCCGGAGAAGGCGTAGCCGTTGGCGAAGTTCAGCGGGACGCCGACGAGGTCGACGAGGAGCCAGGCGAACCAGAACTCGACCATGCCGCGGGCCTGGGCGTACATGGCGACGACGGTGCCGACGAAGATGTAGGCGTCCGGCCAGGGGTCCCAGGACAGGGTCGGGTAGGCCTTGAAGAGCAGGGCGACCGCGACGGTGCCGACGGCGGCGGCGCCGATCAGGGCGGCCCGCTCGCGCCAGGTGGCGAAGCGCGGGGCGATGTGGCCGTCCCCGGACTTGCCCTTGTTGCGGTTCCACTGCCACCAGCCGTACAGCGCGACGACCATGACGACGGCCTGCTTGCCGGCGCTGCCGGTGAGGTGGCCGTAGAAGGCGCCGAAGAGGATGAGGCCGGAGGCGAACTGCACCGGCCAGCTCCACAGGTTGCGCCGCCAGCCGAGGGCGAGGGCGATGAGGCCGAGGATGTTGCCGATCATGTCCGACCAGAGGATGTGCTGGCCGAACAGGGTGAAGGCCTCGGTGTTGAGGGAGTTCACTTCCCCGCCCCCTGACTGCTCGCGAGCAGGCGCTCGACGTACTTGGCGACGACGTCGACCTCGAGGTTGACCGGGGCGCCGGGCTGCTTGAGGCCGAGCGTGGTCAGGGCGAGGGTGGTGGGGATGAGGCTGACGGTGAAGTAGTCCGGACCGGCGTCCACGACGGTGAGGCTGATGCCGTCGACCGTGATGGAGCCCTTCTCCACGACATAGCGCGCGAGGTCCGCGGGCAGCGAGATCTTGATGATCTCCCAGTTCTCGGAGGGCTTGCGCTCCAGGACCTCGCCGGTGCCGTCCACGTGCCCCTGCACGATGTGCCCACCGAGGCGCGCGCCCACGGCGGTGGGACGCTCGAGGTTGACGCGGGAGCCGACGCCCAGGGCGCCGAGGCTCGACCGGTCGAGGGTCTCGGCCATGACGTCGGCGGTGAACTCGTCGCCCTCGTGGTCGACGACGGTGAGGCAGACGCCGTTGACGGCGATGGAGTCCCCGTGTTTCGCGCCCTCGGTGACGACGGGGCCGCGCAGTCGGAAGCGACAGGCGTCGCCGAGGTTCTCGACGGCGGTGATCTCGCCCAGCTCTTCGACGATTCCGGTGAACACTTCCCGGGTCCTCCCTGCCTCGTTGGGCACGGACTCCGGGGCTGTCGATGACGACAGAATGAACGAGCAGGGACACCGGGGGCGACGCCGGACGCACCCGTCCCGGAGGACGGACCGATACGGCGGCGCGCACGAATGCCCGCCCGCCGCGCACTGCCTCCCATCCGGACTTTAACCGTCGGTCCAGGAATTTCACCTGGTCAACCGGCCGCTGGAAGCGGTCGGGTCGCGGACTGTAACCGCCGGTTCGGACTTTCACCGACCCCGGAGTGCGCTGCTTCTGGTACAGAGCCAGTGTGCCACGCCTGATCGACGTCCATATGGGCGCAGGGTGTGGGGTGGCTCACAGGCAGTACCGATGGACATGTCCGGCTCACCCCGAGTGGCCGATGGCGCAGATGCATTGACTAATGGTCTAGTCCTTTTTAGGGTCGCCCTGCGTGGACACCCGCAGAGACGGGCCCGGCGGCGGTGACGACGGCCCTTGCCCGCCGCCGGGTCTTCGCCTGCGACGACGGAACCACCTGCGGGCCCCGCGACCCTAGCGGGGTGCGAACAAGTCGTCCTGAACCCTGTCTCTCGCCGTGAGCAGGGCTCCCCGCAGGACCGCTTCTCCGCCCAGCGTGCTCGCTCTCACCTCCGTGGCCAGAGGTGACATACGGCGGACCCGGCTCTCCACCCGGGCCGCGAGGTCCGCCCCGCCGGCCCGGCCCACCTCGCCGCCCAGGACCAGACAGCCCGGGTCGAGAATGGCCACGACCGACGCGACCCCTATGGCCAGTCGGTCCGCGAGGGCGTCGAGGAAGTCCGCCGCACCCCCGGCCACGGCCTCCCGCACCACGCGCGCGGCCGGCGGCTCGTGCCCGTCCACCTCGACCGCCGGCCCGTGCCGCTCCGCCAGTCTCACGATCGCCGCCGACCCCGCGAGGGAGTGGAAGCCCCCCTCACAGTCCACCGCGGACGGCAGCCCCACCGTCCCCGGCACCGGCAGGAAACCGATCTCCCCGGTGCCGCCCGACGCGCCCCGGCGCAGAGCGCCGTCCAGGACCACCGCCGCGCCCGTGCCGTGGCCGAGCCACAGCAGGACGAAGGTGTCCCGGTCCTGCGCCGCACCCTCGCGCTGTTCCGCCAGCGCCGCGAGGTTGGTCTCGTTCTCGACGTGGATGCGCGTCTTCGGGAGCCGCTCCTGCAACGCCAGCACCAGTCGCCGGTGCCATTCGGGCAGGCCGCCGGAGTCGCGGAGTTCGCCGGTGGCCGGGTCGATGAGGCCGGGAGCGCCGATGCCGACGGTGTGGAGCTCCGGCACCCCCGCCTCCTTCGCCGCGCGTTCGACCAGCGCGACCGCCCGCTCGACCGCGGGCCCGGTCCCCGTGTCCCCTCCGATGGGCACCGACGCCTCGGCCAGCACCCGGCCCAGCAGGTCGGAGACGATGACGGAGACACCCTCGGTGCGGACGTCGAGAGCCGCGAGATGGGCCTGGTCGGCGACGATGCCGTACAGCCTGGCGTTGGGGCCGCGGCGCTGCTCCCCCGACTCCCCGACCACATGGATCAGTCCGGCGGCGGCGAGGCGCTCGACGAGGTCGGCGACGCTCGGCCTGGACAGTCCGGTGAGCTGCTTCAACTGCCCTGCCGTCAGCGGGCCTTCCTGCTGGAGCAGACGCAGGGCGAGCCGGTCGTTGATGGCCCGGGCGGTGCTCGGGGATGCGGGCATGCCGGGCATCCTCTCAGATCCGCGGTGCCGAAAGTACGCTATCTATCAGGCAGGGTCCCTGATAGTTTACGGCGGCAGCATCGGGACGACGAGGATCCGGGGAGGGGCCCGACAATGAGCGATGTGGTGCACGCGTCGGCAGAGGTACGGCGGGCCCGGTACGCCGTGGCCGCCGTGTTCGCCGTGCACGGGGCCGTGACCGGTTCGTTCGCGACGCGGGTGCCGTGGATCCAGGACCATGCCTCGGTGGGCGCGGGTCAACTGGGCTTCGCCCTGGCCTTCACGGCGTTCGGCGCGTCCTGCGCGATGCCGTTGGCCGCCCGGGTCAGCCACCGCTTCGGCAGCCGGGCCGCACTGCGCGGGCTGATCGTGATGTGGACGCTGTCCCTGGTTCTGCCCGCGCTCGCGCCCAATCTCTACACGTTGTGCCTGGCGATGTTCGTGTACGGCGCGAGCGCCGGTATGGCCGACGTGGTCATGAACGCGCTGGGTGTCGAGGTGGAGAACCTGCTGGGCAAGTCGATCATGTCCGGGTTGCACGGCATGTGGAGCGCGGGTGCGCTTGTCGGCTCGGCGGGCGGCACGCTCGCCGCGCATCTGGGCGCGGACGCACGCGTGCACTTCGCGCTGGCGACGGCCTGCCTCACCGTGCTCGGCGTGCTGGCCTGCCGGTGGGTCCTCGACGTGCAGGCCGGTGCGGACGAGGAGCCGCCGCCCCGGTTCGCACTGCCCCCGAAGTCGGCCCTGTTGATCGGTACGGTCGGTTTCTGCGCGGTGTTCGCGGAGGGGGCGAGCCTGGACTGGTCGGCCGTCTATCTCAAGGACCGGCTGGACACCTCGGCGGGACTGGCCGCCGCCTGCACGACCGGCTTCATGCTCACCATGGCGGTGGCCCGGATCGTGGGCGACGCCGTGGTCAACCGCTTCGGGTCGGTCCGCACGGTCCGCCTGGGCGGTGTCCTGGCCGCCGGCGGCGGGCTGCTCATCGTCGTCGCGGACCATCCGGCGGTGGCGATGACCGGCTTCGCCCTGATGGGTCTCGGCATCGCGGTGGTCGTGCCGCTGTGCTTCGCGGCGGCGGGGCGCAGCGGGCCCAATCCGAGCCAGGCGATCGCGGGCGTCGCGACCATCACCTACACCTCGGGGCTCATCGCGCCGAGCCTGCTGGGCGGGGTGGCCCAGGCCACCAACCTGACGGTCTCCTTCGTCCTGGTGACCGTCCTGGCCGGCGGCCTCGTCGCCTTCGCGGGCGTTCTGCGCGCCGGGGACCGCGACCGACCGAAGCTGAGCCCCACGGCCGCGGCACTTCCCGACCGGCGGTCCTGAAGGTCTACGGCGAGGCCAGGTCATAGGCGTACGACGGGCTGAACGTGCCCGGTGTGCCCTTGCAGCCGTCCGATTCCCCCGGCAGCTTCACCCACAGGTAGGCGTCGATCCTCGGCTCGCCGGTGTTCAGGGTCGGTGCCCGGCCGATCTTCCGGCCGGCCGGGTCGCACCACTCGCCGTCGGGCGGGGCACCGTTGCCGTTGCGGCTGGTGTCGATGACGGCGCCCAGGCCGGGAGGTCCGTCCAGGGCGTCGAGGATCTGACGGTCGTAGGCGATCTCGGCAGCCGTGGTGTGGAAGTTGGAGACGTTGCTGAAGATCCCGTCGGAGGAGGTGGCCGAGGCGGCGCCCGCCTGCTTCAGCAGGGCCGCCTGCTCGGCCGCCGGACGCCAGCCGGAGTGACCGGCGTCGTAGTAGACGCGTGCCTCGGGGTTCGCGGCCTTCAGGACCCGGCCCGCGCGGGCCAGCGAGGCGAAGCGGTCAGCCCTCTGAGCGGCCGAGAGGCACTCCGACTGAGCGATCGAGTCGGGCTCCAGGACCACGACGACCTCGCCGGAGCCGAGCCCCGCCGCGAACCTGTCGATCCAGGCGTCGTATGCCCCGAGGTCCGGCGCCCCGCCCTGGGAGGCGCCACCGCAGTCACGGTCCGGGATCGCGTACGCCACGACCACCGGGACCCGGTCCTGCGCGGCACCGCCCGACGTGACCGCGCGGACCCTGGACGTGATGGTCGCCGGGGCGTAGTCGGCGAACCAGACCGCGGCCGGCCGGTCGGCGATGCGGGACTCTATGACAGCGGCACGCCGGTCGCGCGGGTTGTCCTGCACCCAGTCGAGCACCTGGGAGGAGGGATAACGGTAGAGGCGGGTGGCGGTGGTGGGCCGGGCCTTCGTCGGACCGGGGCTCGCCTTCCTGGGGGACGGGGACGCGGTCACCTTCGCCGAGGGCGAGACGGCGGCGGAGGGCGCGGCCGGCTCGGACCCCGAGGGCACGACGGGCAGCGAGTCCGGGCTGGGGGAGCCGCTGACGAGCCCCGGCCGTGCCTCGTCGGAGCCGCCGCGGTCGTCGAGCGCGGAGAGCATCCCGGTCGCGGTGCCGACGGCGACCACCACGGAGGCCGCCGCGACCATCACGCCGCGACCCAGGGCGCGCCTGCGTGCGGCCCGGCGTGCGGCCAGTCGCTGGGCACGTAGGCCTGACACCCTGTCGTCCCCCTCACGCGGCGGGCACGTTCCCCCGTTATGGGGAAGCGTCGGGCCCGCCGGCACCCCGGCCAGCCTAGGACTGGGACCCTGCCGTTATGGCGCAATTGGAACAGTTCACCACTCCCCTCGACGCGGTCGTCTCCCGTATGCGCGCCCTGGAGGAGGACCTGCCCGACCGGGACGGCGTAGCGGTCTTCAACCGCGTCTACCTCGCCGTCACCGAGGCGGTCGACCGGTGCGTCGACTCAGGCCGGTTCCCGGACGCCCGGGCCGCAATCACGCTGGACGTGCGGTTCGCCGAGCGTTATCTCGCGGCGGTGGACGCGGCCGCCCGCGAACGCCGTCCGCCGGCCTGCTGGCGGCCCCTGTTCCAGTTCCGCCGTCATCCCGGCGTACGACCACTGCAGTTCGCGCTCGCGGGCATCAACGCGCACATCGGCCACGACCTGGCGCTCGCCGTCGTGGACACCTGTCGTAGCCTCGACTGCGAACCAGCCGACGTGGAGGACGAGTTCGACCGCGTGGGTGATCTCCTCGTCTCGCTGGAGGAGCGCATCCGCGAAGATCTGATGCCGGGCCCCGACCTCCTGCAGATCGCCGATCCGCTCACGCATCTGCTCGGCGCCTGGAGCCTGGAGCGCGCCCGCGAGGCCACCTGGACCGCGGCGCGGGCCCTGTGGGCGCTGCGCGGACTGCCCGACGTGGCGGAGGAGTTCACCGAGCGCTTGGACACGGCGGTGGGATTCGCGGGACGCATGCTGCTCACTCCGTTGCCGGACTGACCCAACTCACGTGCGCCCGGGTTACGTTGGCCGGTGAACCGCTCGATGCGACCCGACGCAAAGGAGCGTACGCATGGCCATCCGACTGGGCCTGAGCCTTCCCCAAGCACGGCAGTACGACCTCGGACGTGACGTGCCCGACGTGGCGCGCACCGCCGAGCGGATCGGCTACGAGAGTCTCTGGGCTACGAACGCGCGCTGTTCCCGGATCCCCCGACGCAGGGCCTCGGCGGCATGGAGGGAGTCCCCTGGCCCGACCACTACCGCGCTGTCCCGGAGCCCCTGGTCACACTGACGCTGGCCGTCACAGCGACCGAGCGGGCGGAGCTCGGCACCAGTGTCCTGGTGGCCCCGCTGCACGGCCCGTTCCACCTGGCCAAGGCCCTCGCCACGTTGGACGCGGCGAGCGGCGGCCGGATCGTGGCGGGCCTCGGCACGGGCTGGTCGACGGACGAGTACGCGGCCGCAGGCGTGGGCCCCTTCGCCGAGCGCGGCCGGATCCTGGACGAGATCATCGACGTCTGCCGGGCCGTCTGGGGCCCGGACCCGGTGCGGTACGAGGGCCGCCACACGCGGATCGCCTCGGCCGCGGTGGGCCCCAAGCCGGCCCGTCCCATCCCGGTCCTGCTGCCCTCCTTCAGCCAGAAGGCGATGCTCCGGCTGGTCGACCGGGCCGACGGCTGGATGCCCATCGCCATGGCCGGGCATCGGCAACTCGCCCAGGAGTGGAGCCAGTTGCGCGACCTCGCCGCCGAGCGCGGCCGTACCCGACCGATCCGGACATCGGTCCGGGTGAACGCGCAGTACACCCCGAAGGCGTACGACGGCCCGGACCGGGCCCCCTTCCAGGGCAGCGTCGATCAGATGGTGGAGGACCTCGTCGCACATGCCGGAATCGGTCTCGAGGAGTTCTTCTTCGACCTCCAGGGCGGGACACGGGACGCCCAGGAGCTCAAGGACGTCGCCGCCGAGCTGTACGAGCAGGCACGCGCCGCCGGGGTCTAGTCCTCGGGGAGTTCGACCGGCGCGATCTCGTCGTACACGTCCCCCGGACCCGGGTTGGTCGCGTCGGTCTCGCCGCCGAAGTGGTGCATGACGCCCCAGACCGCGTTCAGCGCGGTCTGGATCGCGCCCTCGGCCCAGCCGGCCGTCCAGGAGATGTCGTCGCCTGCGAGGAAGATGCCCCGCTTGTCCTCGGGCAGGCCGTCCTGCATGAAGTGCGTGAACAGGCGCCGCTGGTAACGGTAGTGGCCGGGCAGGTTGGCCTTGAACGCGCCCATGAAGTAGGGCTCGTTCTCCCAGGAGACGGTCACCGGGTTGCCGATGACGTGCTTCCTGATGTCGACCTTGGGATAGATCTCGCCGAGCGACTTCAGCATGACCTCCATCCGCTCGTTCGCGGACAGCGGGAGCCACTTCAGGCTGTCGTCGCACCAGGTGTAGGAAAGGCAGATGACGGCGGGCCGGTCCGGGCCGTCGTCGAGGAGGTAGGTTCCGCGCGTCATACGGTCGGTGAGGGTCATCGACATGACGTCACGTCCGGTGACCTCGTCCTTGTCCAGCCAGAACGGGCGGTCGACCGGCACGAAGAGCTTCGACGACTCCATGTAGTGGGTGCGCTCGATCGCCGTCCAGTGGTCGATAGGGAACAGCGAGTCGTCGCAGGCGATCTTGGAGAGCAGCATCCAGGACTGGGCGGTGAAGATCGCCGCCGCGTAGGTGCGGATGTCGCCTCGCGCGTCCGTCACGGTGATCCGGTTGCCGGCCGTGCGGTGCAGACGGGTGACCGCCGGGCGGGGCTCGCCGTCCTGGTGCAGTGTCGCGAGCGAGGTGCCCTGGGCCCAGTGCACGATCTTCTCCGGCTCCCGCGCCCACAGGCGCAGCGGGAGCTGCTGGGAGCCGCCGACGATGCCCCGGTGGTGGTCGTCGGCCTCGGTGTAGACGACGCGCAGGATCTCCAGGATGGAGTTGGGGAAGTCGGTGTCCCAGCCGCCGGTGCCGAAGCCGACCTGGCCGAAGATCTCGCGGTGGCGGAAGGACCTGAACGCCTCGGAGTCGCAGAGGAAGCCGTAGAAGGTCTGGTTGTCGAGCTTCTCGACGAGCCGTGCCCAGATCTCGCGGATGCGCGGCACGTCCCGCTCGCGCAGGGCCCGGTTCATGTCGGTGAAGTCGGCGCCCTCTTCGAGGCACCTGTTCCAGGCCTCGGCGACATCGCGGTAGACCTGCGGGAGATCGGCGATCGTCTCGGCGTAGTGGGACTCGCCCTTGAGGTCGACGACCGTCGAGGGGGTCGCCTCCGCGAGGGGGTTGGGGAAGGGACGGGTCTCCAGGCCGACGAGGTCGATGTAGTGCTGGAGCGCCGTCGAGGAGGGCGGGAAGCGCATCGCGCCCATCTCGGCGGTGAGTCCCTGGGTGCCCTGGCCCTCGAAGCCGACGGTCCGCAGCCGCCCGCCGATCCGGTCGGCCTCGTACACCACCGGCTTGAGACCCATCTTCATCAGCTCGTACGCGGCCACGATGCCGGAGAGACCGCCGCCGATCACCGCGACCTCGGTGCCGTGCTCGGTCGCCGGTATCTGACCGAGGCCCGCCGGGTGGGCGAGGAAGTCGTCGTAGGCGTACGGGAAGTCCGGCCCGAACATGGTGATCGGCGGCTGCTGCGCGTCTGCGTGCTCGACGGCGTTGGGCACGGTGGACGTCATGGGGTACGGACTCCTTGAAGCGACGAGGGTGAAGCGATGAGGGTGGTTCGAGCGTCAGACGAGGGACCCGTAGAGGCCGGGCCGACGGTCCGTCAGATACGGGTTCGCCGCACGGGAGGCGGCCAGCAGGACGGGGTCGGCGTCGGCGAACACCAGCTCCTCGCCGTGTCCGGCGCGGGCCCGGGCCACCCCGTCGGGGCCGGCCAGCGTGGAGAGCCCGACGAAGTCGAACTCCCCTTCCTGACCGACCCGGTTGACGTAGGCGACGTACATCTGGCTCTCCCAGGCCCGCACCGGCACGAGGGACTCGGCGACGAACTGGAACGGGTGCATCTGGGCCGTCGGCACGAGGAGGAGGTCGGTGCCGGCCAGGGCGTGGGCGCGGACGTTCTCCGGGAACTCGACGTCGTAGCAGATCATGAGGCCGACGGTGAGTCCGCCCAGCTCCGCCTGGACCACCGGCTGTTCACCGGGCTCGAAGTGGTCGCGCTCGAAGCAGCCGAAGAGGTGGGTCTTGCGGTAGTTCGCGAGACGGACACCGTCGGCGGAGATCAGCTGGGCGGAGTTGTGGACCACGTCGGAGACGCGTTCGGGATAGCCGTACGCGATCGCGATCCCGTGCCGCTCGGCGATCTCCGCGACCGTGTCCGCGGAGTCGCCGTCGGCCGGTTCGGCGAGGCGGGCGATGTCGTCGCCGATCGCGTACCCGGTGAGGAACATCTCCGGCGCGGCCAGCAGCGCGGCGCCCGCGGCGGCGGCCCGGCCCGCGGCCTCGTCGAGGACCTTGAGGTTCCCCTCGACGGAGCCGGGGCGGCCGGAGCTCTGGAGCAGGGCGGTGCGCATGCGTGATCCTCACCGGGGCGGAAGGTGGTTGTGGGGGCCACAGAGAGGGGCCACCTAGACGGTACGGGCGGCTCACCGGGGCGGACAAGGAGGAGCCGTTGCGCGCCGGTAAGCGTTTCATTGCGTGCGTGGGCGGTCCCCCGGCGATTCGTTGCGCGCGCCGCCGCCCCGGCCCAGCATCAGCGCCGTCACGAGGTACGGCAGCGAGAGGATCACGAACACCGTGCTGTGCGCCAGGGACGCCCCGAGCAGGGTGTACACACCGAACACGGCGACCGTGACCAGTTCCGTGCCCAGGCTCGCCACCGAGGTCAGCGTGGCCCGGCGGGCGTCGTCGATGCGGTGCTGGAGCCGGACGTCGGCGAGCACCTCGGCCAGCTGGAAGCCCGCGAAGGCGAGGCCCACGAGGACGATGCCGGCGGGGTGCGGACCCCGGCGCCCACGGCCAGGGCGAGTGCGGCGGCCGCGATCAGGGCGGCGAGGCCCCGGGTGCCCAGGCGCTCGGCCGGCCCGGCGAACAGGCTGCCGACGGTGACGATCGCCCAGACCAGCAGGACCAGGTAGGGCACGGTCGCGTCGGCCACGCCGAGGTCGCGGATCAGCAGCGAGACGTACTCGTCGAGCGCGCCCCACACCGCGGCGACGGCCGGGACCAGCAGCAGGGCGCCCCGGACGGCCCGGTCCCCACGGGCCTCGGCGGCCCCGGCCCGCAGGGTCGCCGCCCAGCGCGTGCTGCCCTTCTCGGCCGGCACCCGGTGTTCCGGCAGCCGGGTCGCCGTCACCGCGGCCAGCAGACAGGCCAGGACGCTGGCCGCGCCCACGGCCTCGTAACCGCCCAGCGCGAGGACCGGCCCGGCGAGACCCATCGCCACGACCGTGGCCAGCAGACGGGCGGCCCGGGTCCGCCCCATCACGCGCGCGTACCGCTCGGCGGCCCCGAGCCGCTCCAGCTCGTCGTACACGAGGGCTTCCAGGGCGCCGGACCCGAGCGCGCCTCCGGCACCCCACAGCATGAAGCCCACCGCGAAGGCCCCGTACGACGGGACGCTCACCCACAGCGTGAAGCCGACGGCCGTGAGCAGCGGGCCGATCCACAGCAGTCTGCGTCGCGAGACGGTGTCGGCCCAGGCGCCGGAGGGCACCTCGAGGACGACGGCCGTGATCGACCACAGGGCGAAGAGCGAGGAGATCTGCCAGAGCGGCAGGCCGGTGTCGGCGAACAGCAGCGCGTACACCGGGTAGAGCAGGACGAGGTCGTCGAGGAACGCGTAGCCGTACAGCGTGGTCGTCAGCCGGCGGACGCCGGTCGCGGGCACACGTGCGGGTGAGAGTGTCATGAGGCCTTCCCGGAAGGGCGGTTCGGACGTCGTCGGTACGGCGTCCGAGGCGGCCCTCGGGAGGCACGGCTGGTGGATCAATGTCGCCAGGTCATGGCACCGATGTTAGACAGTCCCGGGCCCGCTGCCCAGCGAAAATGTGGTGATCACCGCGGCGTGGTCGGACGGCCAGTCGTTGTCCTCGACGTCCGGCCAGGTCCGCGGGGTGCCGCTGACGTACGTGCGGGAGTGGAGCACCCGCAGGCCGCGGTGCAGGACGAAGTCGATCCGGTCCTGCGGCTCCGGGTGCGCGTGCACCGGCGACCAGGTGTGGCCCGGGTCCCGTACGGCATCGGGACGGGCCTGCCGGAAGGAGTCCCCGAGGCCCGCCTCCTCCGCCGCCTTCGTCACCGGCCACGCGACATCCGGCCGATCCACGTGGGAGGGGCTGTTGAAGTCGCCGACGAGGACGACGGGCACCGCGTCCGAGATCCGGCGCAGGGTGTCCCGCATCTGCCCGGTGCGCACCTCCTCATGGGCGAGCGGCTCGGACTCGTAGGGCCCGTAGTGCTCGGCGTCGAGGTGGGCCGTCCAGACCTCGACCTCCTGATCCCCTACGGCGATCCGGGCCCCGGCGGCCCCGTAGAAGCCGACGTCCGGGTCGCCCAGCACGGCCGTGATCGGGAGCCGGCTGATGATGCCGAGGTTCGGTCCCGCGCTGTGGTGGTGCCAGCCGAGCGCCTCGGCGAGTTCCCCGGCGGCGGCGCCGTACGTCTCCTGGAGCCCGACCACGTCCACGTCGGTCTCCGCGATGGCCTTGAGCTGCTTGGCCCGGTGGTCGCGGACCTTGGTGCCGCCGTACCAGAGGTTCCAGGTCATCACGCGGAGCCGGTACGGCAGCAGGGAGCGGAGCCTGTCGACGGTGACGCCCTCCAGGCTGGCCAGTACGGTCCGGCCGGGCGCGGCCTCGATGGGGGCGAGCGAGGGCACCGCGAGCACCGCGCAGCCCGCCGCTTCCGCCGAGGCGACGCCGGTCTCCGTGTCCTCCACGGCCACGCAGACCGCCGGATCGACGCCGAGCGCCCGGCACGCGGCGAGGTAGGGGTCGGGGGCCGGCTTGGTGTGGGGCGTGTCGTCGGCGGTGACGGAGACCGCGAAGCGCTCGGCGCCGAGCGCGTCGAGCACGGTGTCGGCGACGGCCCGGGGGGACGCGGTCACCAGAGCCGTGGGGACGCCCTCGCGGGCCAGGGCGTCGAGCAGGGCGAGGGCGCCGGGGCGGGGCACGATGCCGGTGCGGACGCGGTCCGCGAACTCCCGGTGGAGGGTCTCGGCGAGGTCCGCGGCCACCGTGCCCGTGATCGCGGCCAGCCAGGCGGCGGTGTACTCGACCGGGCGGCCGAGCACCTCGGGCCGGTCGGCCTCGGTCAGGGCCCGTCCGGCGACCTGCTCCACCGCCTCCCACCACAGCCGCTCGGTGTCGACGAGCGTGCCGTCCATGTCGAACAGGACGGCCTGGAGCGGGAGTCGGTTCACGGGTGCCTCTTTCTGGAAGATCAGGACGTACGTTCGGCCACGAGCACCGGCCGTTCCGGCAGCGACACGCTCACCGCGGCGCCCGCTGTGAGCTCGGCGGCCTCGTGCGCGGGCAGATCGGCCTTCACGGCGGAGCCGTCGGCGAGCCGGACGGTGACGCGGACGGCCGCGCCCAGGAAGGACGTGGCGACCACGCGTGACTTCCCGTCGGCCTCGGCCCGTACGCGCACGGCTTCCGGCCGTACCAGCACGTCGATCTCGGTCGCGGACGGCACCGGGCCGTCGACCGGCAGCCGCTGCCCGAGCACGTCGACCGTGCCGTCGGCGAGGCGTCCCGGGATCCGGCTCATCGTGCCGACGAACTCGGCGACGAAGGCGGTGGCGGGGCGGCCGTACAACTCGCTCGGCGCCGCGCACTGTTCGAGCTTCCCGGCGTGCATCACGGCGACCCGGTCCGCCATGGACAGGGCCTCCTCCTGGTCGTGGGTGACGAACAGTGTGGTGATGCCGAGCTCCTGCTGGAGCCGCCGGATCTCCTCGCGCAGGGTGAGCCGCACCTTGGCGTCCAGCGCCGACAACGGCTCGTCGAGCAGCAGCACGCGAGGGCGCAGGGCGAGCGCCCGGGCGAGCGCGACCCGCTGCTGCTGACCGCCGGAGAGCTGGTGCGGAAACTGCCCGCCCTTCTCGGCGAGACCGACCAGGTCCAGCAACTCGGCGGCCCGGGACCGTCGTTCGGCCGTCCGGACCTTGCGCATCCGCAGTCCGAAGGCCACATTGTCGAGCGCGTCGAGATGCGGGAAGAGGCTGTACGACTGGAAGACCATCCCGGCGTCCCGGCGGTGGGCCGGGACCCGGGTGACGTCCTCGCCGTCCACCAGCACTTCCCCCGAGTCGGGGTGTTCGAAGCCGGCGAGCATCCTGAGCGCGGTGGTCTTGCCGCAGCCGGACGGACCGAGCAGGGCGACGAGCTCACCGGGCTGGACGGTCAGGTCGAGGCCGTCGAGGGCGACGGTCGGGCCGAACTCCCGCCTGATCCCACGGAATTCGACGGTTGCCGCTGTATCAAGCATGGATCATCCCCGGGAAGTAGTACGGGTACGGCCGCCGAAGCCGGCCAGGACGAGGAGCAGCACCCACGTCACGAGCAGGCTGAGCACGGACACGGCGACGGACAACTGGGCCTGCGAGCCGCTGACGTTGACGATCCACACGGCGAAGGGCCGGAAGCCCAGGAGCTGGGCCACGGTGAACTCGCCGAGCACCAGGGCCAGCGTGAGGAAGGAGGCGTTGAGCAGGGCGCCGCGCAGATTGGGCAGCACGGCCTGGACGAGGGCCTGCGGCCAGCCGGCACCGCAGCTGCGGGCGGCCTCCACGAGGGTGCGGATGTCGACGGCGCGGAGCCCGGCGTCCAGTGCCCGGTACACGAACGGCAGCGCCATCACGACGTAGGCCAGGACCAGGACGAAGGGGAAGTCCGGGTTCTGGATCGCCACGAAGGTCTCGAACAGCGGGGTGCGGGAGAGGTGGTCGGGCCCCCACTTGAGAACCGTGCCGAGGCCGGCGACGAACGCGATCGGCGGGACGACCAGCGGCAGCGAGCACACCACCTCGACGAACGGCCTGAGCCGGGGCGCGCCGAGCCGCAGCGCGACCATCGCGGGCACCATCAGCAGCAGGACGACGGCGATGGTGGCGAGGGCCAGCTCCAGCGAGAGCAGCAGGCTGGAGACGAAACCGTCGGTGGAGAAGATCTGTGTGTAGGCGTCGAAGGTGATCCCCTGGCCGGGCACGTCGACGGTGAAGACGACGGACGCGGCGAGCGGCACCAGGAAGTACAGCCCGGCGAGGCCGAGCACGCCCCACCGCCACAGGTTCAGGCGAGCCATCGCGCACTCCTCCGCTGCAGGGGCAGGTACACGGCCATGACCAGGCCCGCGACCAGGACCATGTCGAGGCTGAGGGCGAGCGCCACGTTCTCCTGGCCGACGAGCACGTTGCCGGAGATCGCGTCGGCGATCTGGAGGGTGACCAGCGGGATGGAGCTGCCCACCATCGCGGCGGCGGTGGCGTACGCGGCGAAGGCGCTGCCGAAGAGCAGCACGAACCCGCCGAGAAGTGTGGGCAGCAGGACGGGCAGGGCGACAAAGCGCCAGTACTGCACGCCCGTTGCCCCGTTGTTCTGCGCCGCCTCGCGCCACTGGGTGCGCAGCCCGTCCAGGGCGGGAGTGATCGTGAGCACCATGAGCGGGATCAGGAAGTACAGGTAGACGATGACGAGGCCCCAGAAGCTGTAGAGGTCCCAGCCCTTGTCCGTGAGGCCCAGCTGCCGGGTCAGCACGCCGGCGTTGCCGAGCGTGGCGACGAAGGCGAAGGCCAGCGGGACTCCACCGAAGTTGGCCAGGACCCCGGACGCGGTGAGCACCGCCTCGCGCAGCCCGCGGAAGCGGGAGGACACCACGGCCTGGGCCAGCGGCAGACCGAAAGCAGTCGCCAGGGCGGCGGACACGGCCGACAGCTTCACGCTGCCGAGCAGCGCGGTGAGATACGCGCCCTTGAGGGAGGCCGTCAGATTGTCGACGGTGTACGAAGTCGCTCCGGTGGCCGGGTCCTTGGCGGTGAACGCGCCGTCCAGCATGGCGATCGCGGGCAGCCCGAAGGCGACCGCGACGAACGCGAGCAGCGGGACGACGGCGATCCAGCCGAGGGACCGGCGCCGCCGCTTCACCTGAGCGGCGGGCGCCGTGTCCACCCGTACGGCGGTGGCCGTCATCCGGAGACGGCCTTCGCCCAGCCCTGTCCGAGGACCGTCTTGGCCTTGTCCTGCTGGGCCTCGGTCGGGAAGGACGGGGTTCCGGAGACCTTGGGCAGCTTGGCGGCGGCCGTCTTGTCGAGGGTGCCGGCCTTCTCCATGGCGGTCATCAGGGCCGGGCGGGCGTATCCCTTGAGCCACAGGTTCTGGCCCTCGGTGCTGTAGAGGTACTCCTGCCACAGGCGGGCGGCCGCGGGGTGCGGCGCGTCCTTGTTGACGGCCTGGGAGTAGTACTGCGAGAACTGGCCGTCGCTGGGCACCGACACCTTCCAGTCGACGCCCTTGGACTTGAACTCGTCGGCGTACCCGGCGTTCAGGTAGTCCCAGTCGATGCTGATCGGCGTCTCGCCCTTCTCGACGGTGGCCGGGGTCGACTCGACGGGTGTGTAGTTGCCGTTCTTCTTGATCTTGGCGAAGAAGTCGAGGCCGGGCTGGATGTCGTCGAAGGAACCGCCGCTGGCGAGCGAGGCCGCGTAGACGCCGCCGAAGGCCGAACCGGACTTGGTGGGGTTGCCGTTGAGGGCGACCTGGCCCCTGTACTGCGGCTTGAGCAGGTCGGCGAAGGTGGTGGGGCAGGTCTTGACCCGCTTCGCGTCGCAGCCGATGGAGATGTAGCCGCCGTAGTCGTTGTACCAGCGGGCCTGCGGGTCCTTCTGCCCGGTGGGGATGTCGCCGTAGGACGCCACCTTGTACGGCGCGAGCAGGCCCTGCTGGGCGGCGCTGAGGGCGAAGGAGCTGCCGAGGTCGAGGACGTCGGGCGCCCGGGTCTGCCCCTTGCGCGAGGTCACGGCGTTGATCTCGTCCTGGCTGGAGCCGTCGGGGTTCTCGACGGAGACCTTGATGCCGTACTTCTTCGTGAAGCCGTCGATGAGGGCACCGTAGTTGGCCCAGTCGCGGGGCAGCGCGATGGCGTTGAGCGTGCCCTCCTTCTTCGCCGCGGCGACCAGCTTGTCCATACCGCCGAAGTCGGCGGCCGAGGTGGCGGTGGCGGCGTTCTTGCCGTCGGCGGTGGTCGACGCGTTGTCGGGAGCTGCGCCGCACGCGCTCAGGGCGAGGGCGGCGAGGACACCGAGGGCGGCTGTTCTCGGGAGGGACACGGTCACGGCTTCTCCAGGGGACGCGCGAGGGTGCAGGAGCCAAGAGGGATAACTTGTCTGAACAAGTTGGCCTCAGTAAGGCTGCCGCTGGTGTCGCGCCGGTAAACACTGGCGAAACGCTGACCCCGAATTCCCGCACAATCTGAGCCCTCTCCGGATGCCACGGAATGTCGACTACCCTGGTCACGCTGTGCACAGAGACCGACTCAGAGGGGAAGCATGGGGGCGCGACACGAGGAGATCGCCGACGAACTGCGTCGGGCGATCGACCGCGAGGAGTACACCGTCGGCAGTCTGCTGCCCGCCGAGACGGAACTCGCGGCGCACTACGGCGTCTCGCGCGGGACGGTCCGCCAGGCGGTCGCGGCGCTGACCACGGAGGGCCTGATCGGCTCCCGGCAGGGGGCCCGTCGCGTGGTCCTGGCCAGCCGTCGCAGCCAGAGCTTCGCGGAGCTCAGGAGTTTCGCCGAATGGGCCCGCGCGATGGGCCGTGCGGCGACCGGCCGGGTGGTGGCACAGGAGTACCGGCCGGCCACGAAGGAGGACTCGGTGCGCCTCCAACTGGCCATGGGTACACCGGTGTTGCATGTCCTACGGGTGCGCGGACTGGACGGCGAACCGGTGTTGCTGGAGCGGACGGTGTACGCCGACTGGATCTCCCCGACCGTCGAGTCCATCGAGCCCGAGTGCCCTTCGGTCACCCAACGCCTGTACGACGACACGGGGTTGGTCTTCGCCTACGGGGAACACGTCATCGACGCCGTGGCGGCGGGAGCGCAGGACGCGGAGCTGCTGGAAGTCCGCCGCACGAGCCCGCTGCTGAGGGTCCGCCGGGTGACCACCACCCGTGAAGGACGCCCGGTCGAGTGGTCGGACGACCGCTACCGTTCGGACGCGGTGAGCTTCAGCGTGCACAACTCGATCGGCAACAACGCGCTGGCGCGGAAGACAGCGGAGTAGGGTTCCCGCCCGAGAGGAGGTTCCGTTGGACATCGGTATGTTGCCTCCGGTCGACGAGCATGCGGTGATCGCCTCGGCGACGGCCGTCGAGGTCTGGGATGCGCTCGGCGAGACCCTGGAACAGTCCTTCGGCCGACCCCGCTCCACCCGCTACGCCCGTCTCGTCGGAGTCGCCGACCGTACGGCGTCCGGGCCCCGGCCCCTCGCCGCGGGGTCGGTCTTCCCCGGGTTCCGGGTGGCCCACGCGGCCCGGGGACGGGAGCTGGTCCTCGTCGGACGACACCACTTCTCGACGTACGCCCTGGTCTTCCGCCTGGAGGAGGCCACCCCGGGGCGCACCCGGCTGCGGGCCGAGACCCGGGCCCGGTTTCCCGGACCAGGCGGTGCCCTCTACCGGCTGCTGGTCATCTCCTCCGGCGCGCACGCCCTGCTCACCGGGCGGCTGCTGGCGGCGGTCCGGCGCCGTGCCGAGCAGGTCAGGTAGGCGAGCCCGAGGAGAAGCGGCGCAGCAACGGGGAGAGAACCAGGACCGACTTGGTGCGCTCCACGAACGGCTCCCCCGCGATCCGCTCCAGGACCCGTTCGAAGTGCCGCATGTCGGAGGCGAAGACCTGGACGACCGCGTCGGCCTCTCCGGTGACGGTGGAGGCGGCCACCACCTCCTGGTAGCGCTCCAGACCCCGCTGGATGGTCTCCGGGGAGGTGTTGCGCCGGCAGTAGATCTCGACGAACCCCTCGGTCTCCCAGCCGAGGGCCGCCGGATCCACCCGTACGGTGAATCCGGTGATGGCCCCGGTGGCGCGCAGCCGGTCCACGCGGCGTTTCACGGCGGGCGCGGACAGGCCGACGATCTGCCCGATGTCCGCGTAGGAGCGGCGGGCGTCCTCGGCGAGGGCGTGCACGATGCGTTCGTCGAGATCGTTCAGCACGGTGGGTGGATCAGCCTTCGGGTGTTGCGAGTCGGGAACGGCGATGGCCGTACAGGAAGTAGAACACGAGCCCCACGGCCATCCAGACGCCGAAGACCACCCAGGTGACGGTGCACAGGCTGCCCATCATCCAGACGCAGAAGCCGAAGCCCAGCGCCGGGAAGACCGGCGAGAGCGGGACGCGGAAGGTGCGGGGCATGTCGGGGCGGGTCCGGCGCAGCACCACGACGGCGATGTTGACCAGGGCGAAGGCGAAGAGCGTGCCGATGCTGGTGGCGTCCGCGAGTTGGCCGAGCGGGATGGCCGCCGCCAGCACCCCGCAGAACAGGGACACGATCACCGTGTTCGCCCGGGGCGCGCCGGTCTTCGGGTGGACCCGGCCGAACACCTTCGGTGCGAGTCCGTCCCGGGACATCGCGAACAGGATGCGGGTCTGGCCGTAGAGCACGGTCAGGACGACGCTCGCGATGGCGATGACCGCGCAGAACGCCAGCAGGGTGCCCCAGAAGCTCTGCCCGGTGACCTCGCGCATGATCTGGGCGAGGGCGGCCTCGGAGTCGTTGAAGTGCCGCCAGGGCTTCGCGCCCACCGCGACGGCGGCGACCAGCACGTACAGCGCGGTCACGATGACCAGCGACAGCATGATCGCGCGGGGCAGGTCGCGCTGGGCGTTCTTCGCCTCCTCACCGGCCGTGGAAGCGGCGTCGAAGCCGATGTACGAGAAGAAGAGCGTGGCACCGGCCGCGCTGACCCCGGCCATCCCCAGCGGCATGAAGTGCGCGTAGTTGCCGGAGCGGAAGCCCTGGATGCCGATCGCGCAGAACAGCACCAGCGCGGCGATCTTCACGACGACCATGACGGTGTTGGCGCGGGCGGACTCGCGGGCCCCGCCCAGCAGGAAGGCCATGGCGAGCAGGACGACGATCAGCGCCGGGAGGTTGAAGACACCGCCGTCGCCGGGCGGGGCGGACAGCGCGTCCGGGACGGTGAAACCGATGGTCCCGTCGAGGAGCTCGTTCAGGTATTCGCCCCAGCCGACGGCCACGGCGGCGACCGAGACGCCGTACTCCAGGACCAGGCACCAGCCGCAGATCCAGGCGATCAGTTCGCCCATGGTTGCGTACGCGTACGAGTACGAGGACCCGGCGACCGGGATGGTGCCCGCGAGCTCGGCGTAGGAGATGGCCGAGAAGAGGGCCGTGAGGCCGGCGATCACGAAGGAGAGCGTGACGGCGGGACCTGCCTTCGGCACGGCCTCGCCCAGCACGACGAAAATGCCGGTGCCGAGGGTGGCGCCGATGCTGATCATCGTCAGCTGCCACAGTCCGAGGGAGCGCCTGAGGGCCCCTCCCTCGCCCTGGCCGCCCTCCGCGACCAGGCGTTCCACGGGTTTGCGCCGCATGAGACGCGCGCCGAGCCCCGGGGACGTGGGGGCTTCTTGGGTGCGGTGGTGCGTGGGTGCACCTTGGTCGAGCACGCGCTGACTCCTTCGTCGCTGCAGGTGAGTACAGCGCAGCACCCTACGAGCCCGGACGTCACAGTCGTAATGCAGCAACCTTGCACGCAGTCGCAAGATCGTTGCGTTCCGGGCCGATGGGCGGGCGTTCGTTGCGCGTGCCCCCGCCCGGCACCCGTCAGCCCTCGTCAGCGGTCCTCCGGCTCCCCGGCCACGGCCCTCGCCTCGGCCACGTCCGCCTCGTCGAACCCCATCTGGCCGGGCTTGCCGTACGCCTCCCGCTGGGCGTCGATCCACCGTGTGTGGGCCTCCCACGCGGCCTGCTTGCTGGTGCCCGTCGCGGCCCCGATCTGCGACCAGGAGGCGCCGGCCTCGCGGGCCGCGCGCACGGTCAGCTGACGGCCGTAGGACGCCTTGCGGGCCACGACCTCGCTCAGGGCGAGGAGTTCGAGCAGTTCGGCCCGGTCGGGGGTGTCCGTGGCCCCGCCCAGCGCCTCCCGCATGCGCAGCTCGTCGAGCCGGGAGACGGCGGTCAGCAGGGTGTACTGCGGCTCGATGCTCTCGGGTGTCGTCATGCCCCCAGGCTTGCGTCAAGCAGGCTTGACGTCAAGGTGGCCTGACGAGAGTTCTCGGACGAGGAACGTGCAGGCGTCGACACACTCACGGGTCGTGCCGTCGTGGTCCTGGTACGAGTAGCGGTCCAGGTAGTTCGTCACCGGCCGGTAGCCGAGCCGTGCGTACAGGCCCGCCGCGCGCGGGTTGTCCTGCCCGACCCCGATGCCCACGGTCGTCAGACCCCGCTCCCGGGCCAGTTCCTCGGCGGCCCGGATCAGCGCGGTGCCGATCCCGCGTGAGCGCAGGTCCTCGGGCCAGACCGCGAGGCCGCCGATCTCGGGGCAGTCCTGGGCGACCTCGGGTGCGGCACACCCGATCCAGCGCATCTCCGCGTGCCCCACGGGCCGCCCCCGCAGCCAGGCGACGAGATACGTGCACTCCCCCGCCTCCTGCCGCGCGAACCGCCGGGCGTGGAAGGACGTGGCTCCGGGCGATCCCATGTACCGGTCCAGCAGCGCGACATCGCCGCTCCGGCAGACGCTGATCTCCATACGACGACCGTACGGACCGGGAAGGCGGACGGCCCCCGATTTTCAGGCGGGGGCTCTGCACAACGGCCGGACTCAGCTCCAGCTGGCGTGCAGCGGCTTGCCCTCGGCGTAGCCGGCCGCGCTCTGGATACCGACGACGGCCTTCTCGGCGAACTCCTCCAGGGAGCCCGCACCGGCGTAGGTGCAGGAGGAGCGGACGCCCGCGATGATCGAGTCGATCAGGTCCTCGACACCCGGGCGGGCCGGGTCGAGGAACATCCGGGAGGTGGAGATGCCCTCCTCGAACAGCGCCTTGCGGGCCCGGTCGTACGCCGACTCCTCCGACGTACGGTTGCGCACCGCCCGCGCGGACGCCATGCCGAAGGACTCCTTGTAGAGCCGTCCGCTGGCATCCTGCTGGAGGTCGCCCGGCGACTCGTAGGTGCCCGCGAACCAGGACCCGATCATCACGTTGGACGCGCCGGCGGCCAGCGCCATGGCGACGTCGCGCGGGTGCCGGACACCGCCGTCGGCCCACACGTGCTTGCCGTACTTCCGCGCCTCGGCCGCGCACTCCAGGACCGCCGAGAACTGCGGCCGGCCGACGCCGGTCATCATGCGCGTGGTGCACATGGCGCCGGGCCCCACACCGACCTTGACGATGTCCGCGCCGGCCTCGATCAGGTCCCGCACACCCTCGGCGGCCACGATGTTGCCTGCCACGATCGGGACCTGCGGGTCGAGCGCCCTCACCGTCCTGATCGCGGTGATCATCGACTCCTGGTGGCCGTGCGCGGTGTCGATGACGAGGGTGTCGACGCCCGCGTCGAGCAGCTGCTTGGCCTTCTCCGCGAAGTCGCCGTTGACGCCCACGGCGGCGGCGATGCGCAGCTTGCCGTTCGCGTCGACGGCCGGGGTGTACAGCGTGGCCCGCAGGGCGCCCTTGCGGGTGAGGATGCCGGCGAGGCGGCCTTCCCGGTCGACGGCGGGGGCGTAACGGCGGTTGGCCGCGTCGAGGCGGTTGAAGGCCTCACGGGGGTCGATGTCCGCGTCGAGGAGCAGCAGATCGCGCGACATGACTTCGGCGAGCTGCGTGAATCGGTCGACCCCGGTCAGGTCCCGGTCGGTGACGACACCGACGGGCCGGCCGTCCTCGTCGACGACCACACCGGCGTTGTGCGCGCGCTTGGGCAGCAGGGCCAGCGCGTCGGCGACGGTCTGGTGCGGGGCCAGCACGATCGGGGTGTCCAGGACGTGGTGGCGGCTCTTCACCCAGGAGACGACCTCGGTGACGACCTCGATCGGGATGTCCTGCGGGATCACCACGAGGCCACCGCGGCGGGCCATGGTCTCCGCCATGCGACGCCCGGCGATGGCGGTCATGTTGGCGACGACCAGCGGGATCGTGGTGCCCGTGCCGTCCGGGGAGCTGAGGTCCACGCCCTGCCGCGAGCCGACGGCGCTACGGCTCGGGACCATGAAGACGTCGTCGTACGTCAGGTCGTACGGGGGCTGGATGTCGTTGAGGAAACGCACGTGCTGCACATCCCAGTCGATCGGAGGCGGCCCCCGGACAGGACAGCCAGGGGGAAAGAGCACGTACTTCATTGTCCCATGCCGGGCGGAACGCCACCCAAGGGCGAATCGTCCAGACCGGCCGGAGGGGCCTTAGGACGAACCTCCAAGAGCGAGCGCCACGGTGAGGGCGGACGCCTGCGAGAACACCTCGCGCGCGGTCGCCCACTCGTCCGGCCGCGCCCCGGCGTACCGGTCCCAGTTCCGTACGACGACGACGGTCTCCTCTTCGCCGGCGTCCTCGGAGCCGTCCCCGGACCACAGGCCCGGGTCGGACAGGACGTCGGCCAGCGCGTCCCAGTTGCTGCCGAACCAGTCCGGCAGCCGCAGGTCCCGGACGCAGCGGTCCATCAGGCCCGCCTTGTCCGCGACCCCGTCGAGGTCCAGCGTGACCACGCGTGCCGTCATCTCAGTACCGCCCTGAACGAGTCGTAGTGATCATCGGTGTAGTAGATCTCCCCGCCCTGCCCGGTGACGATGCGCCGGGCCCCGCGATCGCGCGAGCCCGGCGTGGGGACGGTGTACTCGTGGTAGTAACCGCGCTGGTGCGCGGGCAGCAGCCGCTCGAAGTTCCCGAACACCGAGCCGTCCTTGGCGTACGGGAACGGCCCGCCCCTGTCGATGAGTTCGAGGGTCTGCCGGGCCTCGGCCGGGAGCTTCGACTCCTGGACGGTGGCCGGGCCGCCGCCCCGCGAGGGATCGTGGTCGGTGGCCGAACACCCCGTCAGGACCAGGACACACAGGAGCATTCGGGAGACGAACCGCAGCAGCATGCGCCCGATGCTGCCACGGCCGTCCCGCATGACCTTCCGTCAGGGCCCGTCCGGGTCCGACCTGTTGAGTGCCGGCTTCGGAGTCGTCCCCGCCGTCATCAGGTAGTCCGCGGCGGAGGTGTCCGTCACCAGGCTGGTGACGAGTCCGGACCGCAGCACCGCGTCGATCGCCGCCGCCTTGCGCTGTCCCCCGGCGATCGCGACGACCTCGGGGATACGGCGGAGCTGGTCGGCCTTGACGGTGATGCACCGCTCGCCCAGGTCCCGCCCGACCCTGCGCCCCTCCGCGTCGAAGAGGTGCGCGGACATCTCGGCGGCGACCCCGAGCGAGGCGTAGTGGCCGCGCTCCTCGTCGCTGAGCATGTCGTGCACCGTCGAGATGCCCGGCTCCCAGGAACCGATGGAGACACAGGCGACCGTGACCTTGTCGAAGTACTCGAAGGCCCGGGCGATCCCTGTCTGGTTGCGCAACGCGGCCGCGGTGGCCGCGTCCGGCAGCAGCATCGGCGCGTAGATGGGGTGGGCGTCCCCGCCGGACACCTGGGCGGCCCGCCGCACCGCCTCCACCGAACCGCGCTCGGCGGTCCCGGCGTCGTAGACACCCGTCAACTGCACCACCGTGCACGGTGGCAGCCGGTCGAGGGCGGCCGCCATGTGGATGGTGGAACGACCCCAGGCCAGGCCCAGGATGTCGCCCTCGTCGACCAGTTCGCCGAGCAGGTCGGCGGCCACTTCTCCCAGGTTCTCGGGGTCGGGCGAGTCCTGGGCCTCGGCCGGGGACTCGACCACGACGGCGTGCCTGAGGCCGTAGCGGGCGCGGAGCGCGTCTGAGCGCTCGGCGTCCAGCTCGGCCGGCACACGGATCTCGATGCGTACGAGATCCCGTTCGAGAGCGGTCTCCAGGACCCGGGCCACCTTGAAGCGGCTGACGCCGAACTCCTCCGCGATCTGGATCTTGGACTTGCCCTCGAGGTAGAAGCGGCGGGCCATGGCCGCCGCCTGCACCAGCTCAGCGGGTCCCATCCGCATGGCTGACCGGCCAGCCGACATACCCGACACGGCGATCTCCTCACTGCTGTTCACACTCTGGATTCGCCGTTCATCCTTGCAGATCCGGCGCACTTGATCAGCCCTGATCGAAGCCGTTCACGTTCCCTTGGCTCAGTGGTCGCACGCCCACGAAGCCTTAGCGGTCGCCCCCTCCGCCTGGTTGCGCAATACACGTACCGCCTCGGCGGGGTCGGACGCCCCGTAGACCGCGGACCCGGCGACGAAGACATCGGCGCCCGCGTCCGCGCAGCGCTCGATGGTGGCGGCCGAGACGCCACCGTCGACCTGGAGCCACAGCTCAAGCCCGTGCTTGCTGATCAACTCGCGGGTCCGGCGAATCTTCGGGAGCATGATGTCGAGGAAGGCCTGTCCCCCGAAACCGGGTTCGACCGTCATGATCAGCAGCATGTCGAGCTCGGGGAGCAGGTCCTCGTACGGCTCGATGGGCGTCGCGGGCTTCAGCGCCATGGAGGCGCGGGCGCCCTTGGCCCGGATCTCCCGGGCGAGCCGGACCGGAGCGGCGGCAGCCTCCACATGGAAGGTGACGGAGGAAGCCCCCGCCTCTACGTACTGGGGCGCCCAGCGATCGGGGGCCTCGATCATCAGATGGCAGTCCAGCGGGGTGTCCGTCGCACGGGCCAGAGACTCTACGACCGGCACCCCGAGCGTGAGGTTCGGGACGAAATGGTTGTCCATGACGTCTACGTGGAGCCAGTCGGCTCCCTCGACCGCCTTCGCCTCGTCCGCGAGGCGGGCGAAGTCGGCGGACAGGATGCTGGGATTGATCTGCGCGGCCATGCCCCAAGCCTCCCATGCCGGGGCGCGAAGGAGCGCGCCGGTCCAGACCTAAGCCGTTCATCGGATGTTGTGGACGACCTGTGCGTGTCATGCTGGGCGGCTGATCGGCTCGACTGGTGGCGCCGGGGGTGGCCATGACCGGGAATCGAGGCATCGCGCACGTCGTCTGCGGACGACGTGCCAAGTGGGTAGTGCTGGCGCTGTGGCTGGTGGTGCTGTTCCTGACGGCGCCCCTCGCCTCCAAGCTCACCGACGCCCAGGACAACGACGCGGCCTCCTGGCTGCCCGGCTCCGCGGAGTCGACCCAGGTCCTCCAGCTCTCCGAGGACTTCCGGCCGGAACAGATCCCCGCGGTCGTCGTCTACGCGCGCGAGAGCGGCCTCACACCGCAGGAGCGGGCCGCGATCGCCAAGGACACGGCCGAGATCAAACAGCTCACCGCACACGGCATCCGCGGCTCGGAGACCCGGGGCCCGATCTACGACCGGCAAAGCGACCCGCGCGCGGCCCAGATCCTCGTCCCGATCACCATGGACGAGAAGGGCTGGGAGGAGATCTCGCCCGCCGTCGACTCCATCCGTGACGTCGTGGGCAAGGGCGGCGACGGCCTCGCCGTGCACATCACCGGCCCCGGCGGCACGTCCGCGGACTTCTCCGAGGCCTTCGAGGGCATCGACTCGACTCTGCTGCTGTCGGCGATGGCCGTCGTCATCGTCATGCTGCTCATCACCTTCCGCAGCCCCACCCTGCTCCTGGTCCCGCTGCTCTCCGTGGTCGCCGCGCTGTTCACCGCGCAGGCCTTCATCTACCTGCTCGCCGAGCACGCGGGACTGACGGTCAACGGCCAGAGCGCGGGCATTCTGACCGTGCTCGTCTTCGGCGCGGGGACCGACTATGCCCTGTTGCTGGTCGCCCGCTACCGGGAGGAACTGCACCACCACGAGGACCGCCACGAGGCGATGGCCCTCGCCCTGCACCGCGCGGGCCCGGCAGTGCTCGCCTCCGGCGCGACCGTCGTCCTGAGCATGCTGGTCCTGCTGACCGCCGAGATGAACTCGACCCGGGGCCTCGGCCCGGTCGCCGCGATCGGTGTCGCGGTCGCCCTGCTGGCGATGACGACCCTGTTCCCGGCCCTGCTGGTGATCTTCGGCCGCTGGATCTTCTGGCCGGCCATCCCGCACTTCGGCGACCCCGACCGCATCGAGACCGGCCTCTGGGCCCGCGCCGGCCGCCGTATGGCCCTGCGCCCCCGGATGGTCTGGAGCGCCACGGCCGCGGCCCTCGTGATCTGCTCGCTCGGCCTGATCCAGCTGCGTGCCGAAGGCATCAGCAACGCGGACGCGTTCACCGGGAAACCGGACTCGATCACCGGCCAGGAGGTGTCCGCGCAGTACTTCCCGGCGGGCAGCGGCGATCCCCTGGTCGTCGTCAGCAACCAGGCCCAGGCACGGCAGGTCGGCGAGGCGGTCGCGGGAACCCGGGGAGTCGTGCCCACGTCCCTCGGCCTGCCACCGGGCACGAAACCGTCGCACGAGGGCAAGGTCCTCTTCGAGGCGACGATGACCGCCCCGGCCGACAGCGAGGCCGCAAAACAGACGGTGGAACGGGTCCGGGACGCCGTCCACGCCGTCCCGGACGCCGACGCCCAGGTAGGCGGCGGTACGGCCGCCCTGCTCGACATGGACAAGGCGACCACGCACGACAACATCCTGATCATCCCGCTGGTGCTCGCGGTCGTCCTGCTGATCCTGTGCGGCCTGCTGCGCGCCCTGATCGCCCCGCTGCTGCTGATCGGGACGGTGATCCTGTCCTTCGCGGCGGCCCTGGGCCTCAGCGCCCTGGCCTTCCGCCACGTGTTCGACTACGCGGGCGAGTCCACGGACTTCCCGCTGTTCGTCTTCGTCTTCCTGGTGGCCCTCGGCATCGACTACAACATCTTCCTGACCACCCGCATCCGCGAGGAGGCGGCCCACGGAGGCACCCGCGCGGGCGTGATCACGGGTCTGGCCGCGACCGGCGCCGTCATCACCTCCGCCGGCCTGGTCCTGGCCGGCACCTTCGCCGCCCTCGGCACCCTGCCGATGGTCGCCTTCGCGGAGATCGGCTTCACGGTGGCGCTGGGCGTCCTGCTGGACACGTTCATCGTGCGGTCGGTGCTGGTCACATCCCTGTTCCTGGACGTGGGCGAGAAGGTGTGGTGGCCCAGCAAACTGGCCAACGGTGGGCCGACCGCCCCAGAGGCGCGGGGAACTGCGCGACCGGCCACGACGGCGCGGCGGACACCCGACTAGATCACCCCGTCCTACGGATGACCGCCAGATACATCGCATCCGTGCCGTGCACATGCGGCCACAACTGAACGTCCGGCCCCTCCCCCAGCTCCGGCACGCCGGGGAACAACGGCCGCGCATCGACCAGTTCGGCGGACGGCCACTGTTTGAGCACGTCCTCCACCACGGCCCGCGTCTCCGCAAGGTGGGGCGAACAAGTGGCGTACCCGACGACCCCGCCGACCCGGACGGAGTCCAGTGCGGTGCTCAACAACTCCCGCTGCAACGGCCCGAACCCCTCCAGATCCTCGGGCCGACGCCGCCACCTTGCCTCCGGCCGACGCCGCAACGCCCCGAGTCCCGTGCACGGCACATCCATCAGCACCCGGTCGAAACTCCCCGGCTGCCACGGCGGCCGCGTCCCGTCCGCGGCGATGACCTGGTACGGCCCGGGATTCCCGGCGAGCGCCTTGGCGACGAGTCCGGCCCGGTGCGGCTGCTTCTCGGAGGCGAGCAGCATGGCCCCCCGCTCGGCGGCGAGTGCGGCGAGCAGCGCGGCCTTGCCACCGGGCCCCGCGCACCCGTCGAGCCACTTCTCGTCCCGGCCCTCGACAGGCGCGTTCGCGAGGGCCAGCGCGACAAGCTGACTCCCCTCGTCCTGCACCCCGGCCCGGCCTTCCCGTACGGCGTCGACGGCACCGGGCTCACCGCCCTCGGACAGCCGTACGGCATACGGCGACCAGCGCCCCGCCACAGCGGACTCCTCGCGGAGCAGTTCCTCGGCGGTGGACCGCCCCGGCCGGGCGACGAGGGTCACCTCGGGCCGCTCGTTGTCGGCCACCAGCAGCCGCTCGATGCCGGCTCGCCCGCCGCCGAGGGAGTCCCACAGCGCGGAGACGACCCAGCGGGGGTGGGAGTGGACGACGGCGAGATGGTCCTCGGGATCGTCGTCGTAGGGCGGAGCCACTTTGGCGATCCACCCGTCGAGGTCTTCCTGCGCGATCTTCCGCAGTACGGCGTTGACGAACTTGGCGCGTCCGTCACCGAGTACGACCCGCGCGAGTTCGACGGAGGCGGACACGGCGGCGTGCGTCGGGATGCGCGTCCCGAGCAGCTGATGCGCCCCGAGGCTCAGCACGTCGAGCACCGGCGGATCGACCTCGCGGAGCGGCCGGTCGACACACGCGGCGATGATCGCGTCGTACGTCCCCTGCCGGCGCAGTGTCCCGTACACGAGCTCAGTGGCGAGCGCAGCGTCCCGCGCCTCGAAGCCGCCCTTCTCCCGCGCTTTCCGCAACAGCGGCGGCAGGACGAGGTTGGCGTACGCGTCCCGCTCGTCCACGGCCCGCAGCGCCTCGAAGGCGAGGATGCGGACGGGGTCCTTCTGGGGCCGACGGTAGGGCTTGCCGGTTTTGTGGGGCCGACGGGGCTGGTCGCTCACGAAAAAGGTGCTCCGGGTTCAAGGTCTGGTGACGCCCCAAGCGTACGTCCGCGGGAGGCGACGTCACCGTTCGAGGCCCCGGCTGATCCCGAGGCGGGACATCACATGCCGGAGCCGGGCACGCACCCGATCCCACCGACCACCGCCATGCGGCGGAGCCAGGCCGCGGCACTCCGACAACGGGGACTCCGGCCTCCCGCCCGCACGACCTGCCGGACACAGGCACCCCGATGGGCCGGGCCACCGGCCGCCGACGCGACCACTCACCAAACCGCCGACCACCGCCGACCGGCCCCGGCACTCCCACAACCGACCCCCCGCGACCCAGGCCTCCTGCCCGCACGACCTGCAAAAGACTCGAGCATCCCCAGGACACACACCACCAGCCGCCGACGCGACCACCCACCGATCCGCCGACCACCGCCCACCGCCAGGAGCCCGGCCCCCGGCTTTCCGACGACCGACGCCACCCGACCGGCAGGCTCGCCTTCCGGCATCCCGCCCTCACGCTCGCCGTCCTGACCACGGTCGTCCGGCGCCACCGGACCGTGCCGGAGACCGGCGCCCTGCGACTCGTAGTCGCCGTCGCCAGCCAGGGACCGGCCACTGTCGGCAGCCCAGCCACGCCGTCGCCGGCGCGTCACCCGCCGAGGGTCTCCCCGTCCGAGATCCTGACGCCCCGCGCCCAGTCCGCGGCCTTCATCGGCTTCTTCCCCTGTGCCTGCACCCACAGCAGCTCGACGCCGTACGACCCGGTTCCGACGTGGACGCTGTTCTTGCCGACGGCGAGGGCGCCCGGGGCGAGATCCGTCCGGCCGGGAACCGGCTGGACCTGGATGAGCTTGAGCCGCTCGCCGCGGAAGGTCGTCCAGGCGCCGGGCGAGGGGTGACACCCCCGCACGATCCGGTCCACCCGCAGGGCAGGCGCGGTCCAGTCGACCCGCGCGTCCTCCACGGTGATCTTCGGCGCGACGGTGATGCCCTCCGACGGCTGCGGTACCGCCTTCAGCGTGCCGTCGGCGATGCCGTCCATGGTCGCGCCCAACAGCCCCGCACCGGCGAAGGCGAGCCGGGTCAGCAGGTCACCACTGGTGTCGGTGTGCCGGATCTCCTCCGTGACGGTGCCATAGACGGGCCCGGAGTCGAGCCCCTCCTCGATGAGGAAGGTCGAAGCTCCCGTGATCTCGTCGCCCGCCATGATCGAGTGCTGCACAGGAGCGGCCCCACGCCAGGCGGGCAGCAGCGAGAAGTGCAGGTTGACCCAGCCGTGGGCGGGGATGTCGAGGGCGACTCGGGGCAGAAGGGCGCCGTAGGCGACGACGGGGCAGCAGTCCGGGGCGATCTCACGAAGCCGCTCGAGGAACTCCGGATCCCGCGGCTTGACGGGCTTCAGCACCTCGATCCCCGCCTCCTCGGCCCGCTCCGCGACCGGGCTCGCGACCATCCTGCGCCCCCGCCCGGCCGGCGCGTCCGGCCGCGTGACGACGGCGGCGACCTCATGCCGCCCGGAGGCGATGAGAGCGTCCAGAGCGGGAACGGCGACCTCGGGGGTACCGGCGAAGACGAGCTTCATGGGTGGACAGGGCCTCTCGGACGGGGTGACTCGGACGGGTGATGACGGGCAGCGCACAATTCTATGGCGAGCACCGACCGCCGCACGGCCGGAGAGGGACCCCACCGGCGAGGCCCTGTTCCCGACCAAGGCGCGAACCCCCCCCACCCGGCGCACGCATATGCCGGTACGCCCCCACTGCGTGACCAGCGGAGCGTAAACGCGTTGGTCAAGAAAGAGTTGACCACAACGGGCCGCGATCACGGCCCCATCCTTTTTCAACGCCGGTTCGAGAGGCTTGTTCATGGCCGACCACGCAACTCACGACGCCCAGGCTCGGGCCAGCCTGCACTTGCTGGTGCGGGACATCGAGCGGGTCCGCCGGCAGGTGGACGCACTGCGCACCCTGACGGCCCAGTTGGGCAACGTCTACCGCCCGCGCCGCTCCGGCCCCTCCACGGGCTTCGTCGTCTACGGACGCGCCCCCGCCCCCACGGTCCGTCTCGCGCAGGAACTGCGGGACAGCGTCGAGACCCTGGTGACGGCCGCGGTCGACTTCGACCGCTCGCTCGGCTTCTCGTGGGACGCGGTGGGCTCCGCCCTCGGCGTCACCAAGCAGGCGGTCCACCGCCGTTACGGCGCCCGCCGCGCCGCGGCCCAGGCGACTGCCGACGCCGAGCGGGCCACGGAGACGTCGGGGGCCCGCACGGTCAGTGTCAACACCGGCATCCCCACGGTTCCGACGGTTCCGACGGTTCCCGCGGCCCGCTCCATGCCGACCCAGCCCACCGCGGGCAGCCCCACCCTCCGCGACGAGGCAAGACCCACCGCCTTCCCCAGCCCGCGCAACGGCTGACCCGCTCCCCCCTCTGCCCTCCCACCCCACGACCGGGAGGGCAGACGCATGTCCTCACCCACCCCGACCTGGGCGGAGCCCGTGCCCACCGCGGATCGCGGCGACCATATGCCTGCGACCACGATCGCGGCCCCCGCTGTCCCTGCGCACAGGCCGTCCGGCCCACCT
>NZ_KQ948663.1:164437-381675 GCF_001514145.1 Streptomyces canus | reverse complement strand
ATCGTCCGGCCCGCCCCTCGCACACGCTCCCGGCCGTCACCCAATGTCAGGCGGATCGATGCGCACCCACACCGCCCCCTCGCTTCCGCTCCCGCCGCGAGCCATCCGTGTAGCCTGCGCCGACTTGAGTGACGACGCCAACGCCGACCCCCTTCCCGGCGGCACCCGCACAAGCGCCCGCTCCCAGCGCTCCCCGGCCGGTGGCGCCCCCACCCTCCGAGGCCCCCCCGCCACCGTCACCGGCAACGGCACAGGCCCCAACACCTCAGCCTCACCAGGCAGTTCCACGGCCGCGAGAAACTCGGCAAGCGCCTCCCCCGTCCCTGACACCGCGGCCATCCGCGACACCGGCGGAAACCCCAACTCGGCCCGCTCCCCCAACTCCCGGACCGCATGCCCCACGGGATCCCACCGCACCAACGCCTGCACAGGCCGCAGCGTCGGCTCGGCAACCACCACCACCGTGCCCCCTGCCTCCTGCGGCCGCACCAGCGCCGACGCCGCGATCCACCGCCGTAGCGCATCCTCCCCGGCCCGCAGATCCGGCCGTCCGAGCATGGCCCACCCGTCCAGCAACAACGCCGCCGCATACCCGCCCTCGGCCACGGGCTCCGCCCCCGGCGTGCTCACCACCAGCGCCGGCGCCCCCGGCACGGTGTCCAGCACATGTTCGCGACCGGACGTCCGCACCGGAACAGCCGGAAACGCCCGCCCCAACTCCTCCGCGGTACGCCGGGCCCCCACCACCTGCGCCCGCAACCGGAAGCCCCCACACTCCGGACAGTGCCAGGCCGCCTCCTCGCGCCCACACCACCCGCACCGCAGCGCCGCCCCGGACTCCTGCCCCTCCAACGGCCCGGCACAGTGCCGACACCGCGCCGGCTCCCGGCAGTTGGCGCAGGCCATCCGCGGCACATACCCCCGGCGCGGCACCTGCACAAGCACCGGCCCGTGCCGCAAGCCCTCCCTGACGGCCTGCCAGGCGAGCGTCGGGAGCCGGGCCGCCCGAGCCGCCTCGTCCCGGGCGAGATCCTGGTCCCCCACGGTCCGCACCAGCGGAGCGACAGCCCGCACCTGCTCCCGCGAGGCGACGAGCGGCCGCGCCCAGCCGCTCTCCACAAGCTGCGCGGCCTCCACCGTGCAGCTCCAACTCCCCAGCAGAAAGCCGCACTTGTCCTGCGCGGCCCGCAGCAACAGCACCTCACGCGCATGCGGCTGCGGGGCATGCGGCTCGCTGTGGCTGTCGTCGCCGTCGTCCCAGAGCGCGACGAGCCCCAGGTCCCGCACCGGGGCGAACATGGCGGCCCGCGTCCCGACCACGGCCCGCACGGCCCCCCGCCGCACGGCCAGCCACTCCCGATACCGCTTCTCGGGCCCGGCGTCGGCGGTCAGGACCGCATGCCGCCCCTCACCCAGCACCGAGGCCAGCGCGGCGTCGACCCGCGCGACGGCCCGCCCGTCCGGCACGACGACGAGCGCCCCCCGACCCGAGGCCAAGGTCGCGGCAACGGCCCGCGCCAGCTCCTCACTCCACTCCGGCCCGGGCAGGGCGTTCCACACCGCGCGCGGTGCGCCCCCCGAGGCCAGCGACTCCAGAAACGCGTCCCCCCGCTCGTACCGCCCCCAGGAGCCCACCTCGGGCGCCGCGGGCGGCGGCAACGGCTCGGGCGAAAGCCGCTGCTCGGCCCGAGCGCTACGCGGCGGGACGGCAAGCTGCAGCACATCCGCCAGACTCCCCGCATACCGGTCGGCGACGGCCCGAGCGAGCCCCAGAAGCTCTTCGCTCAGCACCGGCTCCGGCGAGACGACCTGAGCGAGCGCCGCCAGCGGCCCGGAGTAGTCAGACTCGGCAAGCCGCTCGACCAGAAACCCGTCGATCAGCCCCCCGCCCTCACGCCGCCCGTCCCGGACCCGCCCACGCCCGGCCCCGAACCGCACCCGCACCCGCACCCCCGGCTGCGCATCCGCGTCGAGCTCCTCGGGCACGGCGTAGTCGAAGTACCGGTCAAGATGCAGCACCCCCTTGTCGACCAGCACCCGCGCGACCGGCAGGTCCTTGGCCAACGCGGCCCCCCGCCAGGTCCGCGGCTTGGCCCGCGGCACCTTGGCGTTCCGCACACTCTCCCGAATCAGGGCAAGCTGCTCGGGCTGCGCTCCTTCGGCGCCACCGTCCACGGACCCGTTCTCGCTGCTCACGCTTGCATTCTTACCAAACCCCACTGACAACTGACGCCGCCCGAACCCGAAGGGGCGCGCCGTACAGCCGGTGACGCGCCGAGGCCCGGCGCCCCAAGGGGACACCGGGCCTCGCGGCAAACCACAGGGGGCTTGCTCAGGGACTTACAGACCCGCGGCCTTCTTCAGGGCCTCCACGCGGTCCGTCTTCTCCCACGTGAACTCGGGCAGCTCGCGGCCGAAGTGGCCGTACGCCGCCGTCAGGGAGTAGATCGGACGCAGCAGGTCCAGGTCGCGGATGATGGCGGCCGGACGGAGGTCGAAGACCTCGTCGATGGCCTTCTCGATCTTCTCGGTGTCGATCGTCGCGGTACCGAAGGTCTCCACGAACAGGCCCACGGGCTCGGCCTTGCCGATGGCGTAGGCGACCTGGACCTCGCAGCGGGAGGCGAGACCCGCGGCGACGACGTTCTTGGCGACCCAGCGCATGGCGTACGCGGCCGAGCGGTCGACCTTGGACGGGTCCTTGCCGGAGAAGGCACCGCCGCCGTGGCGGGCCATGCCGCCGTACGTGTCGATGATGATCTTGCGGCCGGTCAGGCCGGCGTCACCCATCGGGCCGCCGATCTCGAAGCGGCCGGTCGGGTTGACCAGGAGGCGGTAGCTCTCCGTATCCAGCTTGATGCCGTCGTCCAGGAGCGCCTTCAGCTCCGGCTCCACGACGAACTCGCGGATGTCCGGGGCGAGCAGGGAGTCCAGGTCGATGTCGGACGCGTGCTGCGAGGAGACGACGACCGTGTCGAGACGGACGGCCTTGTCGCCGTCGTACTCGATGGTGACCTGCGTCTTGCCGTCGGGGCGCAGGTAGGGGATGGTGCCGTTCTTGCGGACCTCGGAGAGGCGCTTCGCCAGGCGGTGCGCCAGGAAGATCGGCAGCGGCATCAGGGTGGGGGTCTCGTCCGTCGCGTAGCCGAACATCAGACCCTGGTCGCCCGCGCCCTGGCGGTCGAGCTCGTCCTCGTCGCCCTCGACCCGGTTCTCGTACGCCGTGTCGACGCCCTGCGCGATGTCCGGGGACTGCGCGCCGATCGACACCGAGACACCGCAGGAGGCGCCGTCGAAGCCCTTCTTCGAGGAGTCGTAACCGATCTCCAGGATCTTGTCGCGCACCAGCTGGGCAATCGGCGCGTAGGTCTTGGTGGTGACCTCACCGGCCACGTGCACCAGGCCGGTCGTGATCAGGGTCTCGACCGCGACCCGGGACGTCGGGTCCTCCTTGAGGAGCGCGTCGAGGATGGTGTCACTGATCTGGTCAGCGATCTTGTCGGGGTGGCCCTCGGTGACGGACTCCGAGGTGAACAGACGACGGGACACAACGCTCCCTGGGGTTGCAGCGGCTGCTGGCTGATCATTGGCGGACGGGCTCGGGGGCTGCGCCCGGCATCGTCCGAGAACAGTTTATCGGTCGTGCTCGGCCACCGGCTCCCCCGTCTCGCCACTCGGGAGTGCTGTGACCTGCGGCACGGGCATTGTGCCCAATGACGAGCGGGCTTGGCCAGGGGCGCCACGCCTCTGTGGCAGAGGATTGTGGGGACCGAGAAGCGAAGGAAACACTCACGTGAGGCGCTGCGCCACCAGATCCCACACGGTTTCGGCCAAGAACTCCTTCGGGCCGTGCGGTACCGGGGTCTCGCTGCCGTCGGCGCCCAGTACCACCGCCTCGTTCTCCTCCGACCCGAAGGTCTTGCGCTCGCCCACCTCGTTGACGACGAGGAGGTCGCAGCCCTTGCGGCGCAGTTTCGTACGACCGTTGGCCAGGACGTCGTCGGTCTCGGCGGCGAAGCCGACTATCACCTGGCCGGGGCGGGCACGCTCGGCCGAGATCTCGGCGAGGATGTCCGGATTCCGCACCAGGACGATCGGCTCGGGGTCCTGACCGTCCTTCTTTTTGATCTTTCCGGCCGCGTAGGTCTGCGGGCGGAAGTCCGCGACCGCCGCCGCCATGACGACCGCGTCGGCGTCGGCCGCCGCCTTCAGGACCGCCTCGCGCAGCTGCACGGCCGTCCCCACGGGGATCACATCCACGCCGGCCGGGTCCGGCATACCGGTGTTCGCCGCGACCAGGGTGACCCGGGCGCCGCGCGCTGCCGCGGTACGGGCGAGGGCGTAGCCCTGCTTGCCGGAGGAGCGGTTGCCGAGGAACCGGACGGGGTCGAGGGGCTCACGGGTGCCGCCGGCGCTCACGACCACGTGCCGGCCCTTGAGGTCGGGCTCGGTGACGCCCCGGGCCAGCACCCGGCGGCAGACCTCGAAGATCTCGGCGGGTTCCGGCAGTCGGCCCTTGCCGGTGTCGACGCCGGTCAGACGGCCGACGGCGGGCTCGATCACGATCGCGCCCCGACGACGCAGTGTCTGCACGTTCTCCTGGGTGGCCGGGTGCTCCCACATCTCGGTGTGCATGGCGGGGGCGAAGACGACCGGGCAGCGGGCCGTCAGGAGGGTGTTGGTGAGGAGGTCGTCCGCCAAGCCGTGCGCCGCCCTGGCGAGGGTGTCCGCGGTCGCCGGGGCCACGACCACCAGGTCGGCGTGCTGCCCGATGCGGACGTGCGGGACCTCGTGGACGTCGTCCCACACCTCGGTCGAGACCGGCTTGCCGGAAAGGGCGGACCAGGTGGCGGCGCCCACGAAGTGCAGTGCGGAGGCGGTGGGAACGACGCGGACGTCGTGACCGGACTCCGTGAGCCTTCTCAGCAGCTCACAGGCCTTGTACGCGGCGATGCCGCCACTGACCCCCAGCACGACCTTCGGCTTGTCCACCATCTCTCCCCGTCTCTCCCCGCTCGGCACCGTACGACTGCGACGTACGGGTCCATCACACACCACAGGCCCGACAGTCGCGCTGCCGGGCCTGTGGATAAGTCAGCGAAAAGCTGAAAGTACTACTACTGCGCCGGGCCCTCGACGGCCTCGGACGTCAGCAGACCCGCGTTGATCTCGCGCAGGGCGATCGAGAGCGGCTTCTCGTGGACATGGGTGTCCACCAGCGGACCGACGTACTCAAGCAGGCCCTCACCGAGCTGCGAGTAGTACGCGTTGATCTGGCGGGCCCGCTTGGCCGCGTAGATCACGAGGCTGTACTTCGAGTCCGTGGCCTCGAGGAGCTCGTCGATCGGCGGGTTGATGATGCCCTCGGGCGCGGAGATGGAAGAGGACACGCTCTACCTTCCGATGGATGGGAAAGATTCAGTGCGATTGATCAAGCCTCAACAAGCAGGCGGGATCACACCACATCCATCAAGGCTAGCAGCTCGCGCGCCACGTCCTCGACGGAGGTGTTGACCAAGGTCACATCGAACTCGGGTTCAGCCGCCAGTTCGACCTTCGCCGCCTCCAGGCGGCGTTCGATCACTTCGGGCGGCTCGGTGCCACGTCCGGTGAGTCTGCGCACGAGCTCCTCCCAGGAGGGAGGAGCCAGGAACACCAACTGGGCGTCCGTCATGGACTCACGGACCTGTCGGGCGCCCTGGAGGTCAATCTCCAGCAGGACGGGCTCACCCGCCTCCAGCCGCTCCAGCACGGCCGCACGCGGCGTGCCGTAGCGGTTGCCGGCGAACTCCGCCCACTCCAGCAGCTCACCGTTGGCGATCAGCTTGTCCATCTCCTCGTCGGTGACGAAGAAGTACTGGACACCGTGCTTCTCGCCGGGGCGGGGCTTGCGGGTCGTCGCCGACACCGAGAGCCAGACCTCGGGGTGTTCCTTGCGCATATGGGCGACGACCGTGCTCTTGCCGACCCCTGAGGGGCCGGAGAGCACGGTCAGCCGCGGACGTTCACTCATGCAGCGATTATTCCAGCAATCCCGGAGTGCCCGGGACTCCCTTCCCGGAGTGACCCGGTTCAGGAACCGGTGCTGCCGAACTCACGCTCCAGCGAAGCGATCTGGTTGGAGCCGAGGCCGCGTACACGACGGCTCTCGGAGATGCCGAGTCGCTCCATGATCTGCTTGGCGCGGACCTTGCCCACGCCCGGCAGGGACTCGAGCAGGGCGGAGACCTTCATCTTGCCGATGACGTCGTTCTCCTGGCCCTGCTTGATGACCTCGTGAAGGGAGGCGCCGGAGTGCTTGAGTCGATTCTTGACCTCGGCCCGCTCCCGGCGAGCCGCGGCGGCCTTTTCGAGCGCGGCTGCGCGCTGTTCAGGGGTAAGGGGCGGAAGAGCCACGCCTACGTCACCTCGGATGTCGATCTTGTCGGATACGGACCGGTGAGGAACCTAGTCGCCCCACACCTGGGGAGCCACGAGCAACACGCTTGCCCGTTCACTCTGCGTCGGAGACTAGCGGGCAAGTCCGCCAGAGTCAGCGAGAACAGCGGAAAAGTCCTGGTCAGCCTCCGCCAGGTCGGACATTTCTGGCATATTGCCCCGGATTTGAGGATGTATTCAGACTCAAGCGGGCCCCGAACCACGCGTCTGAGGACTCGAACGGGGGTGTCGAACATCCGCGACGACCGTCGCGCACGCCTCATCCGGTCCTCGACGGACTCCTCAACCCGTCGGCAGCGCCGACCTGATCTCGTCCGCGAACCGCTCGGCGGACGCGCGCAGCGCACTGACGTCGGGACCGTGCCTCAGCACGCCCCGGCTGACGTTCGGGACGACATTGCGGATCGCCGCCCCGAAGACCCCTGGGAGATCGGCCGGAGTGGCCCCCTGGGCCCCGACGCCGGGCGCGAGGAGCGGACCGTTGATGTCCAGGTCGTAGGACGACAGATCGCCGAGCGTGGCCCCGACGACGGCACCGAAGGACCCGAGGGGCTCCTCCCCCGTGTTCTCGGCGGCCAGATGGGCCAGCATGGTCGCGCCGACGTTCCGGCCGTCCGCGCGGACGGCGTGCTGGACCTCGCCGCCCTCCGGGTTGGACGTCAGCGCGAGCACGAACAGGCCCGCGCCGCTCTCGCGCGCCAGCACGACGGCAGGCGAGAGCGAGCCGTAACCGAGGTACGGCGACACGGTCAGGGCGTCCGAGAACAGCGGGGAGTCCTTGCGCAGGAAGGCCTCGGCGTACGCGGCCATGGTCGAGCCGATGTCACCGCGCTTGGCGTCCATGAGGACCAGTGCGCCGGCCGCGCGGGCCTCCTGGACGGTCTTCTCCAGTACGGCGACACCGCGCGAGCCGAAGCGCTCGAAGAACGCGCTCTGGGGCTTGAACAGGGCGACCCGGTCGGACAGCGCCTCCACGACCGTGCGGCTGAACCGCTCCAGACCGGTCACGTCGTCGTTCAGGCCCCACTCGGTGAGCAGTGAGGCGTGCGGGTCGATCCCCACGCACAGCGGGCCGCGCTCGTCCATGGCTCGGCGCAGGCGTGCGCCGAAGGGCTCGGTCATACCGTTTTCCTCACGTCGGCGCCGACCGCGTCGGCGAGAGTGGCGTACGGGCTCGTGCGCAGGCGCGCGGCGAGCCCCTTGTGGAGGTCGCGAGCGTAAAACGGACCCTCGTAGATGAACGCGCTGTAGCCCTGGACCAGCGTGGCGCCCGCCAGGATGCGCTGCCAGGCGTCCTCGGCGTCCTGGACGCCACCGACGCCCACCAGGGTGATCCGGTCGCCCACGCGCGCGTACAGGCGCCTCAGCACCTCGAGGGAGCGCTCCTTGAGGGGGGCTCCGGACAGGCCGCCCGTCTCGTTCACCAGGGCGGGTGCGGATGTCAGACCGAGTCCCTCGCGCGCGATGGTCGTGTTGGTGGCGATGATGCCGTCCAGGCCGAGTTCGACGGCCAGGTCGGCGACCGCGTCGACGTCCTCGTCGGCGAGGTCGGGCGCGATCTTCACCAGGAGCGGGACGCGACGCGAGGCCACCCTGCGGTCGGCGGCCTCGCGGACAGCGGTCAGGAGCGGACGCAGATGGTCGACGGCCTGGAGGTTGCGCAGGCCGGGCGTGTTGGGCGACGACACGTTCACGACCAGGTAGTCGGCGTACGGCGCCAGCCGCTCCGCCGACTTCACGTAGTCGCCGATCGCCTCGGTCTCCGGGACGGCCTTGGTCTTGCCGATGTTGACGCCCACCACGGTCTTGAAGACCGGCTCACGGGAGGCCAGGCGGGCCGCCACGGCCAGCGAGCCCTCGTTGTTGAAGCCCATGCGGTTGATGAGCGCGCGGTCCTGCACCAGGCGGAACAGCCGCTTCTTTGGGTTACCCGGCTGGGCCTCCCCGGTCACCGTGCCGATCTCGACGTGGTCGAAGCCCAGCATCGTCAAGCCGTCGATCGCGACCGCGTTCTTGTCGAAGCCTGCGGCCAGTCCGAAGGGGCCGTGCATGCGCAGTCCGAAGGCCTCGGTGCGCAGTTCCTTGTGGCGGGGTGCGAGAGCGGCCGCGACGAACGTGCGCAGCACGGGAACGCGGGCGGCCAGGCGGATCCACCGGAAGGCCAGGTGATGGGCCTGCTCGGGGTCCAGGTGCTTGAAGACGAGATGGAAAAAGGTCTTGTACATGGTGTCCTCACCAAGAGGGGGACACCGTTTCCGGTGTCCCCCTCAGGGCTGCTAGTCGCGGGCCGCGGTCAGGTGTTCCGCGTGTTCCTGGAGCGAACGGACGCCCACATCACCGTGGTTGAGGGCGTCGATGCCCTGGACCGCGGCGGCGAGCGCCTGGACCGTCGTCAGACACGGGACCGACCGCGCCACGGCCGCCGTACGGATCTCGTAGCCGTCGAGGCGGCCGCCGGTGCCGTACGGGGTGTTGACGATCAGGTCGACCTCACCGTCGTGGATGAGCTGGACGATGGTCTTCTCGCCGTTCGGGCCGGGGCCCTCGGACTGCTTGCGCACGACGGTGGCGTTGATGCCGTTGCGCTTGAGGACCTCGGCGGTGCCGGAGGTGGCGAGCAGTTCGAAGCCGTGGGCGACCAGTTCGCGCGCCGGGAAGATCATCGAGCGCTTGTCACGGTTGGCGACCGAGATGAACGCACGCCCCTTGGTCGGCAGCGGACCGTAGGCGCCCGCCTGCGACTTGGCGTACGCCGTGCCGAAGACGGAGTCGATGCCCATGACCTCGCCGGTGGAACGCATCTCCGGGCCGAGGACCGTGTCGACGCCGCGGCCGTGGATGTCGCGGAAGCGCGACCACGGCATGACGGCCTCCTTCACGGAGATCGGCGCGTCCAGCGGGAGTTCGCCGCCGTCGCCGGTGGCCGGAAGCAGGCCCTCGGCGCGCAGTTCGGCGACGGTCGCGCCCAGCGAGATCCGGGCGGCGGCCTTGGCGAGCGGCACGGCGGTCGCCTTCGAGGTGAAGGGGACGGTGCGGGACGCGCGCGGGTTGGCCTCCAGGACGTAGAGGATGTCACCGGCCATGGCGAACTGGATGTTGATCAGGCCCCGGACGCCCACCCCGCGCGCGATGGCCTCCGTGGAGGCCCGCAGGCGCTTGATGTCGAAGCCGCCCAGCGTGATCGGCGGCAGTGCGCACGCCGAGTCGCCGGAGTGGATGCCGGCCTCCTCGATGTGCTCCATCACGCCGCCCAGGTAGAGCTCCTGGCCGTCGTAGAGAGCGTCGACGTCGATCTCGATGGCGTCGTCGAGGAAGCGGTCGACCAGGACCGGACGCGAGGGGCTGATCTCGGTCGACTCGGCGATGTAGGCCTCGAGGCGGGTCTCGTCGTAGACGATCTCCATGCCGCGGCCACCGAGGACGTAGGAGGGCCGTACGAGGACCGGGTAGCCGATCTCGTCCGCGATGGCCTTGGCGCCGGCGAAGGTGGTGGCGGTGCCGTGCTTGGGGGCCGGCAGGCCGGCCTCGGCGAGGACGCGGCCGAAGGCGCCGCGGTCCTCGGCGGCGTGGATCGCCTCGGGCGGGGTGCCCACGACCGGCACGCCGTTGTCCTTGAGCGCCTGCGCCAGACCCAGCGGGGTCTGCCCGCCGAGCTGCACGATCACGCCCGCGACCGGACCGGCCTGCTGCTCCGCGTGGACGATCTCCAGGACGTCCTCGAGCGTGAGCGGCTCGAAGTACAGCCGGTCGGAGGTGTCGTAGTCGGTGGAGACGGTCTCGGGGTTGCAGTTGACCATCACCGTCTCGTACCCGGCGTCGGACAGCGCGAAGGAGGCGTGCACGCAGGAGTAGTCGAACTCGATGCCCTGGCCGATGCGGTTCGGGCCGGAGCCCAGGATGATCACCGCGGGCTTGGTCCGGGGCGCGACCTCGCTCTCCTCGTCGTAGGAGGAGTAGAAGTACGGCGTCTTCGCGGCGAACTCGGCGGCGCAGGTGTCGACGGTCTTGTAGACCGGGCGCACACCGAGTGCGTGCCGCACCTCGCGCACGACGTCCTCGCGCAGGCCCCGGATTTCGCCGATCTGCTGGTCGGAGAAGCCGTGCCGCTTGGCCTCGGCGAGGAGATCGGCGTCCAAACGCTCAGCGGAGGCCAGCTCGTCCGCGGTCTCCTTGATCAGGAAGAGCTGGTCGACGAACCAGGGGTCGATCTTCGTGTACGCGAAGACCTCCTCCGGCGTGGCGCCCGCGCGGATGGCCTGCATGACGGTGTTGACACGGCCGTCGGTGGGCCGTACGGCCTCCTCCAGGAGGGCGGTCCTGTCGCCGGGCTCGCCCACGAAGGTGAACTGGCTGCCCTTCTTCTCCAGCGAGCGCAGTGCCTTCTGGAAGGCCTCGGTGAAGTTGCGGCCGATCGCCATGGCCTCGCCGACCGACTTCATGGTGGTCGTCAGCGTCGAATCGGCGGACGGGAACTTCTCGAAGGCGAACCGCGGGGCCTTGACCACCACGTAGTCGAGCGTCGGCTCGAAGGAGGCCGGGGTCTGTTCGGTGATGTCGTTCGGGATCTCGTCCAGCGTGTAGCCGACGGCGAGCTTCGCGGCGATCTTGGCGATCGGGAAGCCGGTCGCCTTGGACGCGAGCGCCGAGGAGCGGGACACGCGCGGGTTCATCTCGATGACGATGACGCGGCCGTCCTCGGGGTCCACCGCGAACTGGATGTTGCAGCCGCCGGTGTCGACGCCGACCTCGCGGATGATCGCGATGCCGACGTCGCGCAGTACCTGGTACTCGCGGTCGGTCAGCGTCATCGCGGGGGCGACGGTGATCGAGTCGCCGGTGTGCACGCCCATGGGGTCGAAGTTCTCGATGGAGCAGACGACCACGACGTTGTCGTGCTTGTCGCGCATCAGCTCCAGTTCGTACTCCTTCCAGCCGAGGATGGACTCCTCCAGGAGCACCTCGGTGGTCGGCGAGAGCGTGAGGCCCTGTCCGGCGATGCGGCGCAGTTCCTCCTCGTTGTGCGCGAAGCCGGAGCCGGCGCCGCCCATGGTGAAGGACGGGCGGACGACGACGGGGTAGCCGCCGAGCGTCTCGACGCCCTGCAGGACGTCGTCCATGGAGTGGCAGATGACCGAGCGGGCGGACTCGCCGTGCCCGATCTTCTTGCGGACCTCCTCCACGACGTCCTTGAACAGGTCGCGGTCCTCGCCCTTGTTGATCGCCTCGACGTTGGCGCCGATCAGCTCGACGCCGTACTTGTCGAGGGTCCCGGCGTCATGCAGCGAGATCGCCGTGTTGAGGGCGGTCTGGCCGCCCAGGGTGGGCAGCAGGGCGTCGGGGCGCTCCTTGGCGATGATCTTCTCGACGAACTCCGGGGTGATCGGCTCGACGTAGGTGGCGTCGGCGATCTCCGGGTCGGTCATGATCGTCGCCGGGTTGGAGTTGACCAGGATCACCCTGAGGCCCTCGGCCTTCAGGACCCGGCACGCCTGCGTGCCGGAGTAGTCGAACTCGGCGGCCTGGCCGATGACGATCGGGCCGGAGCCGATGACCAGGACGGACTGGATATCGGTGCGCTTAGGCACGCTGGCCCTCCATCAGAGATACGAAGCGGTCGAACAAGTAGGCGGCGTCGTGCGGACCCGCTGCCGCTTCGGGGTGGTACTGGACGGAGAAGGCCGGCTGGTCGAGCAGCTGGAGCCCCTCCACGACGTCGTCGTTCAGGCAGACGTGGGAGACCTCGGCACGGCCGAACTCGGTCTCGCTGACCTTGTCGAGCGGCGCGTCCACGGCGAATCCGTGATTGTGCGCGGTGACCTCGACCTTGCCGGTGGTCCGGTCCTGTACGGGCTGGTTGATGCCCCGGTGGCCGTACTTCAGCTTGTAGGTGCCGAAGCCGAGCGCGCGGCCGAGGATCTGGTTGCCGAAGCAGATGCCGAACAGGGGCGTCCTGCGCTCCAGGACGGCGGTCATCAGCGCGACCGGTCCGTCGGCGGTGGCCGGGTCGCCGGGCCCGTTGGAGAAGAAGACTCCGTCGGGGGAGACGGCGTAGACGTCCTCCGCGGTGGCCGTGGCCGGCAGTACGTGCACCTCGATGCCGCGCTCGGCCATGCGGTGCGGGGTCATGCCCTTGATGCCGAGGTCGATCGCGGCGACCGTGAACTTCTTCTCGCCGACCGCGGGGACGACGTACGCCTCCTTGGTGGCGACCTCCTCGTAGAGCGAGGCGCCCTTCATGTGCGGCTGGGCCTGCACGCGCGCGACGAGTTCGGGCTCGGTGGCGATCGCCTCGCCGGAGAAGATCCCGGCACGCATCGAGCCGCGCTCGCGCAGGTGGCGGGTGAGCGCGCGGGTGTCGATGCCGGAGATCCCGACGATGTTCTGCGCGACCAGCTCGTCGTCCAGGGAGCGCTTGGCGCGCCAGTTGGACGGCACGCGCGCGGGGTCGCGCACGACGTAGCCGGAGACCCAGATGCGGGCCGACTCGTCGTCCTCGTCGTTCCAGCCGGTGTTGCCGATCTGCGGGGCGGTCGCGACGACGATCTGGCGGTCGTACGACGGGTCGGTCAGGGTCTCCTGGTAGCCGGTCATGCCGGTGGAGAAGACGGCCTCGCCGAAGGTCTCCCCCACGGCCCCGTAGGAACGGCCGCGGAAGATCCGCCCGTCCTCCAGGACGAGTACCGCAGGAGCCTTCGAGGCCCCCCTTGTGGAGGTCGTCATCGTGCGCCTTCCGTTTCCGTCTTGTTGATCATGGAGTTAATGGCGTCGACCCAGTCGGTGTGCTCGGCCGCGTGGTCGGAGCGGAACCCTGAGTCGATCAGACGCTCGCCGTGGGCCCAGGTCACCACGAGGAGCCCGCCCTCGGTCAGGACCTTGCCGGCGATGCCCTTGCCGAGCACCGCCTCCCGCAGAGCCTCGCGCGGGATGAAGAAGTCGGTCGCGCCCGGGCGCACGACGTCCAGTCCCGCGTCCGTCAGCGTGAGCTCGACCCGGCTGCGGGCGCCCAGGCCGTGCGCCACGATCCGGTCGAGCCACTGCCCCGCGGTGGTGGAGCCGTGGTAGCGGCCGCTCATGCCCAGTCTCGCCGGGCCGGGGTCGTCCGGCGCGGTGGGCAGCTCGGGCAGGTCGCCCTGGAGCGTGCCGCGCCACTTCCAGCCCTCGCGCATCAGCCAGTAGACGAGCGCGACGAAGAGGGCGAGACCGACGAGCCAGCCGACGCGGGCGGCCCAGTCGGTGACCTCGGCCGACTTCTTCTCGGCGGCGAGGCCGGTGGCGAGTCCGTTGGCGAGCAGAGTTGCAGGTGTCACGTGAGCTTCCCGTCGACGAGCGTGGCCTTGCCCCGGAGCCACGTGTGCGTGACACGGCCCGGCAGCTCACGCCCCTCGTACGGAGTGTTGCGGCTGCGCGAGGCGAAGCCCGCGGGGTCCACGGACCCACGGTATTCCGTGTCGACGAGCATGAGGTTGGCGGGCTCACCAGCCGAGACGGGACGCCCGTGCCCCCGCGCCTGCCCGATCGCGGCGGGCTTGAAGGACATGCGCTCGGCGACCCCGGCCCAGTCGAGGAGCCCGGTGTCCACCATGGTCTCCTGCACCACTGACAACGCGGTCTCCAGGCCGACCATGCCCATGGCGGCCGCGGCCCACTCGCAGTCCTTGTCCTCGTGCGGGTGCGGGGCGTGGTCGGTGGCGACGATGTCGATGGTGCCGTCGGCCAGGGCCTCGCGCAGGGCGAGCACGTCCCGCTGGGTGCGCAGCGGCGGGTTCACCTTGTAGACCGGGTTGTACGACCGGACCAGCTCGTCGGTGAGGAGCAGGTGGTGCGGGGTGACCTCGGCGGTGACGTCGATGCCGCGGGACTTGGCCCAGCGGACGATCTCGACGGACCCCGCGGTCGACAGGTGGCAGATGTGGACGCGGGAGCCGACGTGCTCGGCGAGCAGGACATCCCGGGCGATGATCGATTCTTCGGCCACCGCGGGCCAGCCCCCGAGCCCCAGCTCGGCGGAGACGACGCCCTCGTTCATCTGGGCGCCCTCGGTCAGCCGCGGCTCCTGGGCGTGCTGGGCGACGACCCCGCCGAAGGCCTTCACGTACTCCAGCGCGCGCCGCATGATCACGGCGTCGTCGACGCACTTGCCGTCGTCGGAGAAGACGGTCACACCGGCGGCCGACTCGTGCATGGCACCGAGCTCGGCGAGCTTGCGGCCCTCCAGTCCGACGGTGACCGCACCGATGGGCTGGACGTCGCAGTAGCCGTGCTGCTGGCCGAGCCGGTAGACCTGCTCGACCACACCGGCGGTGTCGGCGACCGGGAAGGTGTTGGCCATGGCGAACACGGCGGTGTAACCGCCGGAGGCCGCCGCGCGCGTGCCCGTCAGCACGGTCTCGGAGTCCTCGCGGCCCGGTTCACGCAGATGGGTGTGCAGGTCGACCAGGCCCGGCAGGAGCACCTTTCCGGCCGCGTCGACGACCTCGGCGCCCTCGGCTGAAAGCCCCGCCCCGACCGCCTCGATGGCCGAGCCGTCGATCAGCACGTCCTGCGGCTCGCCGCCGAGGACCTTCGCACCACGGATCAGGATCTTGCTCATGTGACTTACTTCTCCTCGATACGGGTGGGGGAGACGGCGGGCACGTTCTTGGAATCGACCACAGCGCCACCGAGCAGCAGATACAGAACGGCCATCCGGATGGAGACTCCGTTTGCGACCTGCTCGACGACGGTGCAGCGGTCGGAGTCGGCGACCTCGGCGGTGATCTCCATGCCGCGGACCATCGGGCCGGGGTGCATCACGATGGCGTGCTCCGGCATCCGCGCCATGCGGTCGCCGTCCAGGCCGTAGCGCCGCGAGTACTCGCGCTCGGTCGGGAAGAACGCGGCGTTCATCCGCTCGCGCTGCACGCGCAGCATCATCACCGCGTCGGACTTGGCGAGGGTGCTGTCGAGGTCGTACGCGATCTCGCAGGGCCAGGTCTCGACGCCGACCGGCACCAGGGTGGGCGGGGCGACGAGGGTGACCTCGGCGCCGAGGGTGTGCAGCAGGTCGACGTTGGAGCGGGCGACCCGGCTGTGCAGGATGTCACCGACGATCGTGATGCGCTTGCCGGAGAGGTCCTGACCGATCCCCGCGTCCCGGCCGACGAGCCGGCGGCGCATGGTGAACGCGTCCAGCAGGGCCTGGGTGGGGTGCTGGTGGGTGCCGTCACCGGCGTTGATGACGGCCGCGTCGATCCAGCCGGAGGTGGCGAGGCGGTACGGCGCCCCCGAGGCGCCGTGGCGGATGACGACGGCGTCGACGCCCATGGCCTCCAGGGTCTGGGCGGTGTCCTTGAGGGACTCGCCCTTGGACACGCTGGAGCCCTTGGCGGTGAAGTTGATGACGTCCGCCGACAGACGCTTCTCGGCGGCTTCGAAGGAGATACGCGTGCGCGTGGAGTCCTCGAAGAAGAGGTTGACGATCGTGCGGCCGCGCAGGGTCGGCAGCTTCTTGATCGGCCGGTCGGCGACCCGGGCCATCTCCTCGGCGGTGTCGAGGATCAGGACGGCGTCGTCGCGGGTGAGATCGGCGGCCGAGATGAGATGACGCTGCATCTTTCAGGCTCCGTAAGGCAGTTCAGGATCGGGAGATTCCGGGCAGGCGAGGGCACGCCGGAAGGGGCGTACCCGGTCCGTCTGCTGCTAGGTCTGCTTCACACCGAGCAGCACGGTGTCGCGACCGTCCTCCTCGGCGAGCTGGACCTTGACCGTCTCCCGCAGCGACGTGGGGAGGTTCTTGCCGACGTAGTCGGCGCGGATGGGCAGTTCGCGGTGGCCTCTGTCGACGAGGACCGCGAGCTGCACCGCGCGGGGGCGCCCGATGTCGTTCAGGGCGTCCAGGGCGGCGCGGATGGTGCGGCCGGAGAAGAGCACGTCGTCGACGAGGACGACCAGACGGCCGTCGATGCCGTCACCGGGAATCTCGGTGCGGGCCAGCGCACGCGGCGGGTGCATGCGCAGATCGTCGCGGTACATGGTGATGTCGAGCGAACCGACCGGAATCCGGCGGTCGGTGATCTCCTCGAGCTTGACGGCGAGCCGCTGGGCGAGGAAGACGCCTCGGGTGGGGATGCCGAGGAGCACCACGTCGTCGGCGCCCTTGGCGCGTTCGACGATCTCGTGGGCGATACGGGTCAGCACGCGCGCGATGTCGGGGCCCTCGAGAACGGGCCGGGCATCGGACGCCTGGTGGTCGGAAGTGTCCTGCTTGTCCATACGAAACGGACCTCCTTCTCCGCCTCACGGGACGGACCTTAAAGGACGTCGGATTTGCGCCATCCACGGTAGCAGGCCGGAACGAGGTCCCTGATCACCCCCTTGGCCCAATCAGCCACCACTCTCACGGAAGCGTCGGTGTGGACCATTCGGCTTGACGCGCAAGAGTCACGCTGCGTAACCTCACAGTGAGTTACCAGACGCGCGGCTCGAAACCACTGCGGCCGCGTCGATCCAGTGTCCGGGGAGCCATATGTCCAGCGAATACGCCAAACAGCTCGGGGCCAAGCTCCGGGCCATCCGCACCCAGCAGGGCCTTTCCCTCCACGGTGTCGAGGAGAAGTCCCAGGGACGCTGGAAGGCGGTCGTGGTCGGTTCGTACGAGCGCGGCGACCGCGCGGTGACGGTGCAGCGTCTTGCCGAGTTGGCGGATTTCTACGGCGTTCCGGTGCAGGAGCTGCTGCCCGGCACCACTCCGGGCGGGGCTGCCGAGCCGCCGCCGAAGCTGGTCCTGGACCTGGAGCGGCTGGCCCACGTCCCGGCCGAGAAGGCCGGCCCCCTCCAGCGCTATGCGGCGACCATCCAGTCCCAGCGTGGTGACTACAACGGCAAGGTGCTCTCGATCCGCCAGGACGACCTGCGCACACTCGCCGTCATCTACGACCAGTCCCCCTCGGTCCTCACCGAGCAGCTGATCAGCTGGGGCGTGCTGGACGCGGACGCGCGTCGCGCGGTGTCCCACGAGGACAGCTGAGCCGCTCCCAGCCTCAGCAGAAACGTGCCGCCGGGGTGGCCGGAACTTCACCGTTCCGGCCACCCCGGCGGCTTTCTGCGCGCCTTGCGGGCCCTGCGCGTACGCAGACGCCTGAGGGCCCGCAGCGGTCTCGCTGCGGGCCCTCAGGCGTTTCGCGCTCGTACACGTCGTGCCGACGCGGTCCTACGCCTCGTCCCGGCGCAGCGAAGGCTTCAGGTCCTTGAGCCGGCCCAGCAGGCCGTTCACGAACGAGGGCGACTCGTCCGTGGAGAACTCCTTCGCCAGCTGCACCATCTCGTCGAGCACCACCGCGTCCGGGGTCTCGTCGGCCCAGATCAGCTCATGGGCGCCCAGACGCAGGATGTTGCGGTCGACGACCGGCATCCGGTCCAGCGTCCAGCCGACCGAGTACTGAGCGATCAGCTCGTCGATGCGCTTCGCGTGCTCCGCGTAGCCCTCGACCAGCTGCATCGTGTACTCGCTCACCGGCGGCTGCCGGGTGTCTTCCCGGGAAAGCCGGATCCAGTCCGCCAGGACCGTCAGGACGTCGACTCCGCGCTGGTCGCCCTCGAAGAGGATCTGGAAGGCGCGCTTGCGGGCCGTGTTGCGGGCAGCCACGGTTAGCTGTTCACCCGGCCGAGGTAGTCGCTCGTGCGGGTGTCGACCTTGATCTTCTCACCGGTGGTGATGAAGAGCGGGACCTGGATCTGGTGACCGGTCTCCAGGGTGGCGGGCTTGGTGCCGCCGGTGGAGCGGTCGCCCTGCAGGCCCGGCTCGGTCTCCTGGACGACGAGCTCGACGGCGGCCGGCAGCTCGACGAAGAGCACCTCGCCCTCGTGCTGCGCCACGGTGGCGGTGAAGCCCTCGATCAGGAAGTTGGCGGCGTCGCCGACGGCCTTGCGGTCGATCATCAGCTGGTCGTAGGTCTCCATGTCCATGAAGACGAAGTACTCGCCGTCCATGTACGAGAACTGCATGTCGCGCTTGTCGACAGTGGCCGTCTCGACCTTGACGCCGGCGTTGAACGTCTTGTCGACGACCTTGCCGGACAGCACGTTCTTGAGCTTGGTGCGCACGAAGGCCGGGCCCTTGCCGGGCTTGACGTGCTGGAACTCGACGACGGACCAGAGCTGGCCGCCTTCGAGCTTGAGCACCAGGCCGTTCTTGAGGTCGTTCGTGGAAGCCACGGTTGCGGAATCTCCTGGACTGACGTGGACGACCCCGGCGCACGCACTCCTACAGCGCGAGCAGCTCCTTGGTCGTGATGGTGAGTAGCTCGGGTCCGCCGTCCGCCTCGGGGCGTACGACGAGCGTGTCATCGATCCGGACGCCGCCCCGTCCCGGGAGGTGGACCCCCGGTTCGACGGTGACCGGCACGCAAGCGTCCAGTTTACCCATGGCCGCGGGGGCCAACTGCGGGTCCTCGTCGATTTCCAGTCCGACACCGTGTCCGGTGAGGGTCGGGAGGCCCTCGTGGTGGCCCGCGGACTCCAGTACCTGGCGGGCAGCACGGTCCACGTCCCGGTAGGCCGCACCGGGTGTCAGCGACTCGCGTCCGGCCCGCTGAGCGGCGAAGACGAGGTCGTACAGATCGATCTGCCAGTCGGCGGGGGACGTACCGATGACGAAGGTACGACCGATCTCGCAGCGGTATCCGCGATAGCTCGCGCCCAGGCAGACGGAGAGGAAATCGCCCTCTTCGACACGGCGGTCGGTGGGACGGTGGCCGGGGCGGCCGGCGTTCGGGCCGGTACCCACGGACGTGGCGAAGGCCGGGCCGTCGGCGCCGTGATCGACGAGACGCCGCTCCAGTTCGAGGGCGAGATGCCGCTCGGTGCGGCCGACGAGGATGGACTCCAGGAGTTCTCCCAGTGCCTGGTCGGCGATCTCGGCGCCGATGCGCAGACAGGAGATCTCCTCCTCGTCCTTGATGATCCGGAGCTGTTCGACCGCGCCCGCGAGGTCCGCTAGGCGCAGCCGCGGGACGACCGAGCGGATGGCTCGGTGGCGCTCGACGGTGAGGTGGTGTTCCTCGACGGCGAGGGATCCGGCGTGCTGCCCCGCCGCGAGGTCGGCCGCGGCGACGGCCGGGTCGCCGGCGGCGCCGGGGAGGGTGTGGATCCGCAGGGCCTCGTCGGGACGGCCGTCCATGCGGTCGTCCAGCGGGCCGGGGCAGAGCAGGACGTCCTCGCTGGCGCCGAGCAGGAGGACGGCGCCGCGGGGGGCGGTGCCCGCGAGGTAGCGGACGTTGGCGGGGCGGGAGATCAGCGCGGTGGCGCTGCCGCCGGCTTGGCAGCGGGCCCTGAGCTTCGTTCTCCGGGTGACGTACACCTCTGACATGACACGAGCGTAGGAGTCATACGAGTGCGGCGCCGTTCGGGAGAGGCCGAGTGGGGGTTCGTCGTCGGCTCCTGCGATCACCAGCTCGGTGGGCTCGCGATCGACCGCGCCAGCACGTCGTCCAGGACCCTTGCCGTCTGGGCCACGTCCATCTGACTGTTGTCGATGATCGGCAGGCCCGAGCCGTACCACCCGGCCATCCGGCCGTGGATCCGGGCGACCTCTTCGTCGGTCAGGCGGCGGTTGCCCGAGCGTTCGGCGTTGCGTTCCAGGACGATCTCCAGGCCGGGCAGCAGGACCACCGGCAGCAGTCCCGGGCCGACGTGCCGCTTCCAGCCGCCGAGGCCGACCACCGGACGGTCGGGGAAGACGGCGTCGTCGAGGATGCAGGAGATGCCGTTGGCCAGGAAGTTGCGGGCGGCGAAGCCGCAGGTGCGGCGAGCGAGGCGGTACTGGGCCTCGGAGTGGTCGTTCCAGCCGGACTGGGGGTCGGCGAAGCCCGAGCGGACCCACTCCCGCACGTCGTCGAGGCTGATGTGGGCGGTGGGGACCCTGCGGTGGTCGGCCCAGTACTTGGCGACGCTCGTCTTGCCGGCGCCCGCCGGACCGATGAGCAGCACGGCGAGGGTGGTGCCCGCGGGGTCGGGCACGGCGGCGGGCGGGGCGCTGGGGGCGCTCACGGGGGCGCCGGGCGGCAGCGGCACATGGCCGGTGGTGTCCGGTACCGGCGCGGGTGAGTGCTGCGGTGCGGGCGGGACCGGGGAGTGCTGCGGCGTCGGCGGAACCGGGGCCGGGGCGAAACCGGGTGCCGGAGGCGGTGGGGGCACCGGGGCGGAACCCTGGTGCGCGCCCGGGTGATGCGGTCCCGGGTGGTGTGCGGCCGGCGACCAGCCGGCGGCGGGTCCGTGCCCCGGCTGGTGGGGCGGCGGCAGCGGAGAACCCACTGCGTGCTGCATCCGGTGCCACTCCGTCTCGTCTTTTCGGCTTGCTCGCCTCAGGGGCGCTCGCGTCGGTGCCGGAAGCCGACCGTGCTCGGCCCGAAGGCCTGTGCTCGCTCGTCCTCTCGTCTCCGACGCGCCCCTCCGGCTCATTTGCGGCAGGCTGATCGGCGCTGGTTACGGGGTGGTGCATACCCCGCTCGTCACCGAACGGTACCGTCCCCGGCCTTCCTTTGGTGAAACGGCCGGGGGCGCCCCGAAGTGCCCCTGTCGCAAGGCGAATCAGGCGGAACGCCCGTCGCGGGACTTACTGGCCGACCTCGCCGTACGCGGCGAGCAGGACCGCCGGGTCCGGGCCCTCCAGGACCGTGGGCTTGCCCAGTCCGTCGAGGACGATGAACCGCAGCAGATTGCCGCGGGACTTCTTGTCGACCTTCATGGTCTCCAGCAACTTCGGCCACTGGTCGTAGCGGTAGTGCAGCGGCAGGCCGACCGATTCGAGGACGGTGCGGTGGCGGTCGGCCGTCGCGTCGTCCAACCGGCCCGCCAGACGGCCCAGTTCGGCGGCGAAGTGCATGCCTACGGCGACCGCGGCGCCGTGCCGCCACTTGTACCGCTCGTTCTTCTCGATGGCGTGGGCGAGTGTGTGGCCGTAGTTGAGGATCTCCCTGAGGCCCGACTCCTTGAGGTCGGAGGAGACGACCTCGGCCTTGACCCGGATCGAGCGCTCGATGAGCTCGGCGGTGTGCGGGCCCGCCGGGGTGCGCGCGGCCTGCGGGTCGGACTCGATGAGCTCCAGGATCACCGGGTCGGCGATGAAGCCCGCCTTGATGATCTCGGCGAGTCCGGAGACGTAGTCGTTGACGGGCAGGGAGTCCAGCGCGGCCAGGTCGCACAGGACGCCGGCGGGCGGGTGGAAGGCGCCGACGAGGTTCTTGCCCTCGGCGGTGTTGATGCCGGTCTTGCCGCCGACGGCCGCGTCGACCATGGCGAGCACGGTGGTCGGGATGGCGATCCAGCGCACCCCGCGCAGCCAGGTCGCGGCCACGAACCCAGCCAGGTCGGTGGTGGCGCCGCCGCCGACGCCGACCACGACGTCGGTGCGGGTGAAGCCGGACTGTCCGAGCGCCTTCCAGCAGTAGGCGGCGACCTCGGCGGTCTTGGCCTCCTCCGCGTTCGGGACCTGGATGGCGACGGCCTCGAACCCCTGCCCGGCGAGGTCGGCGCGCAGCGCGTCACCGGTGTCGGCGAGCGCCTCGGGATGGATGATCGCGACCCGCTGCGCCTTCTCCCCGATCAACGCGCCGAGCTCACCCAGGAGTTGACGTCCCACCAGGACCTCGTACGGCTCGCTGCCCGCGGTGCCGCCGACCTGGATGCGCGTCACTGCCTCGCTCATACTTCCTTCAACTCCAGTGCGTCCAGCGCGATTCGGGTGACTTCTTCGGGTGTACGGCCGTCCGTGGCGACCACCGTCGTGGCGATCGACTCGTACAGGTGGCGGCGCGCCTCCATCAGCTCGCGCCACTGCTTGCGCGGGTTGACCGCGAGCAGCGGACGCGCGGCGTTCAGGCCGGTGCGCTTGACCGCCTCCTCGACGTCCATCGAGAGGTACACCACCTGCTGCCCGGCCAGCAGCGCGCGCGTGTCCGCGTCCAGGATCGAGCCGCCGCCGAGGGCGAGGACCCCGTCGTGCTCGGCGAGCGCCCGCCGCACAGCGGCCTTCTCGATGGCCCGGAAGGCCGGCTCGCCCTCGTCGACGAAGATCTCCGCGATCGTGCGGCCCTGCTCGGCGACGATGTCGTCGTCGGTGTCCCGGTAGCCGGCGCCGAGCCGCTCGGCCAGCAGCTGCCCGACGGTGGACTTGCCCACGCCCATCGGACCGACCAGGACCACCTGGGGACCGGTCATCGGATGGCCAGGTTCTCGAGGTACGACCGCACGTTGCGGCGGGTCTCGGGCACGCTGTCGCCGCCGAACTTCTCCGCCACCGCGTCCGCCAGGACCAGGGCGACCATGGCCTCGGCAACGATACCGGCGGCCGGGACCGCGGACACGTCGGAGCGCTGGTGGTGGGCCTGCGCGGCCTCGCCGGTGGTCACGTCGACGGTCTGCAGGGCGCGCGGCACGGTCGCGATCGGCTTCATCGCGGCCCGCACCCGCAGCAGCTCACCCGTGCTCAGTCCGCCCTCGGTCCCGCCCGAGCGGCCGGAGACGCGCCGGATGCCCTCGGGCGAGTTCACGATCTCGTCGTGCGCCTTCGAGCCCGGCACCCGCGCCAACTCGAAGCCGTCGCCGAGCTCGACACCCTTGATCGCCTGGATGCCCATCAGCGCACCCGCCAGGCGGGCGTCCAGCTTGCGGTCCCAGTGCACGTGCGAGCCGAGGCCCACGGGAACGCCGTACGCCAGGATCTCGACCACTCCGCCGAGGGTGTCGCCGTCCTTGTGGGCCTGGTCGATCTCCGCGACCATCGCCTTCGACGCGTCCGCGTCCAGGCAGCGCACCGGGTCCGCGTCGAGCTTCTCCACGTCGGCCGGGGTGGGGTACACGCCCTGCGGGGCCTTGGCCGAGGCCAGCTCCACGACATGGCTGACGATCTCGATGCCGGCCGTCTCCTTCAGGTACGACCGGGCCACCGCGCCCAGCGCCACCCGGGCCGCCGTCTCCCGGGCGGAGGCCCGCTCCAGGATCGGCCGGGCCTCGTCGAAGCCGTACTTCTGCATGCCCGCGAGGTCGGCGTGACCGGGCCGCGGCCGGGTCAGTGGCGCGTTGCGCGCGAGGCCCGCCAGGATCTCCGGGTCGATGGGATCGGCCGACATGACCTGCTCCCACTTGGGCCACTCGGTGTTGCCCACCATGATCGCGACCGGGGAACCGAGGCTGAGGCCGTGCCGGACACCGCCGAGGAAGGTGACCTCGTCACGCTCGAACTTCATCCGGGCACCGCGGCCATAGCCCAGCCGACGCCTCGCCAGGTGGTCCGCCACCATCTCCGTGGTGATGGGCACGCCGGCGGGAAGGCCCTCCAGCGTCGCGACGAGTGCGGGACCGTGGGACTCCCCCGCGGTCAGCCAGCGCAACCTGCTCAACGGTGCTCCTCAGTGCTCGCGCCCTGGTACTGCCCTGCTTACGCGCGTCCTCGCGTACGGCAACGGCGCGACCAGGTGCGCGGCCCCGGCCCGCCACCTCCGATCCTCCCACGTTCGGCGCCGGGAGCCGGTCACCGGTCCAGCAGACGGACGTGGACACGCGTACAGCCCTCAGTCCGGCCACCGGCTTTCCCGGGCCCGCGCTTCGCCGAAGGGGCTCAGCGGGCCGCCAACGCGTGCTCGCCCGCCTTGCGCATGGCCTCCACCGGCGCGGGCCTGAGACCCGTCATCTGCTCGACCTGGAGCACCGCCTGGTGCACCAGCAGGTCGAGGCCGCTGACCACGGCCCCGCCGATCATGGACCAGCGGGCCGCCAGCGCGGTCGGCCACGGGTCGTAGAGCACGTCGAAGAGGGCCGCGGGGCGCTCCGGTACGGCGTGGGCGAGAGCGTCCGTCGCCCCGGCCGGGGTGGTCGCGATCACCAGAGGAGCGTCCAGGGCCTCGGCCGCGTCCGCCCAGTCCGCCGTGCGCACCTCGATGTCGAGACGCTCGCCCCACTGCCGCATCTCGGCGGCCCGGGCCTCGCTGCGCACATAGGCGACGACCTCGCCGGTGCAGATCCGGGCGAGCGCGGCGAGCGCGGAGGAGGCGGTGGCGCCGGCGCCGAGGATCGCCGCCGAGTCGACCTGTTCGATGCCCCGCTCCCTGAGGGCGGCGACCATCCCCGGGATGTCGGTGTTGTCGCCGAGGCGGCGGCCGCCCTCGGTGAACACGACGGTGTTGACCGCCTCCACCGAGGCGGCCGTGTCGCTGATCTCGTCGAGCAGCGGAATGACCGCCCGCTTGAGCGGCATGGTCACCGACAGCCCGGCCCACTCCGGCCCGAGTTGCCCGACGAACCCGGGCAGTGCGGCCTCGTCGAGCTCGAACCGGTCGTACGACCAGCCCGTGAGCCCCAGCTCCTCGTAGGCGGCCCGGTGCAGGACCGGCGAGAGGGAGTGGGCGATGGGCTTTCCGAGGACGGCGGCCCGGCGGGCGTCAACTGCCCGTGCTTGCATCGAACTTGTCCTTGAGCCTCAGGAATTCAGCGTGGGTCTTGGCGAATTCGGTGGTCTTCAAGCCGTCGGTCGCGACGAAGTAGTACCAACCGTCGTCGGTCGGATTCAGCGCGGCCTTCAGCGCGACGTCGCCCGGATTGTCGATCGGGCCGGGCGGCAGACCCTTGTTCGTGTACGTGTTGTACGGGTCCTTGTTGCTCTTGATCTCCGACTCGGAGATGCGGATGTCGCTCTCGTTCTTCAGGTAATTGAAGGTCGAGTCGAACTGGAGCAGGCCGTAGGTCTCGGGGTTGGCGAGGTTGAGCCGGTTGTAGACCACCTCCGCCATCTTGCGGTAGTCGTCCTCGGTTTTCCCCTCGGCCTGGACGAGGCTGGCGACCGTGATGACCTGCAGCGGGCTGTCCAGCTTGAGCGCCTTGGCCTTCGCCTCCAGGTCGTACTTGCCGTAGGTCTCGGCGGCCTGGGTGACCATTTCCTTCAGCACCGTCTCGGGCTTCATGCCCTTCGCCGCGGGATAGGTACCCGGATAGAGGAAGCCCTCCAGCGGGTCCTTGATGTCCTCGTTGTCGTTCGCCCAGCTCGGCAGCCCGAGGCTCTTGTATTTCTTTTCGGCGATCTTCTTCGTGGTGCCGGAAGCAAGATCGAGTTTCTCGTCGATCCTCTTGTAGACGATGATGTTCCGCAGTCCCGGAGCGACCAGCACGTTGTTCTGGCTCTTCCGGTCGAGCATCATCACGACGGCGCTTTCGGCGGACATCTCCTTCTTCAGCAGATAGGCGCCGGCCTGGATCGCCTTGCCCTTGGGGTTCTGCTCCTGGGCGGACACGAAGGCGTCGACGCTCTTCACGACACCCGCGTCCTTCAGCAGCCGGCCGATCGCGTACCCGCCCGCACCCTTGGGGACCTGGACGGTGACCATCTCGCTCGTCCCGTCCCCGGCATAGTCCGGGGCAGCGCCGAAACGATTTTGGTAGAACTGGTACCCGAAGTAGCCGACGCCCGCGGTGCCGCCGCCGAACACCAGCAGGACCACCAGACAGGCGCATCCGCTCTTGCGCTTCTTGCCGCTCTTGCCGCCCTTGTCGCCGCGCCCGCGCCGGTCGCCGCGGCCGCCTTTCGGGTCGTCGGAGTCGTCCTCGCTGTCGTCGTCGCCCGCGAAGAAGGCGTGCTCTCCCTGGTCCGGGCCCGGATCCCAGTCGATCTGCGGCTCAGGCTCGGCCCGTCGACGGCTCGGCGGCTCCGGAGGCGGGTACGCGTCCGGGCTGCCGTAGTAGTCCTGCTGCCCGGCGCCGTACGCGGCCGCCTGCTGTCCGTACGGGTCCGAAGGATCGGCCTGGTACGGCACCTGCGCCTGCGTGCCGGTCGCCCAGCCATTGCCGTTCTGGTCGTACGACTGCTGCTGGCCGTGGTACCCCTGCTGGTCGTACTGCTGATGCTGCTGCTGGTCGTACTGCTGTTGGTTGTACTGCTGCTGGTTGTACTGCTGGTGCTGGTCGTACTGGCCGTCGTGCTGCGGGTACTGCTGCTGCGCCTGACCATAGGCGGCCTGCTGGCCGTCGCCCCAGCCACCGTTGTCGTACTGCGGCTGCTGCTGCGGATAGTGCTGCGGCTGGCCGCCGTAAGGGGACTGCTGATCCGCGTGGGCCTGCTGCCCCTCCCATCCGCCGTCCCCGTACGGGTCCTCGGGATGCCACGGTTCGGAGCCTTCGCCCCGGCCATACTCAGTCATCGATCCCCTAGAGCCGCGAGGCGGCGGTCTCCTTCTCTCACCATCCGGCTACCGTTTCGCCTCTTTCTGTGCGGTGACTGTTCGAATGTCGCCGCATCGCGCGGAACGTTACCGTACCGCGATCAGATGACCACTTCGACGCCCTCGCCGGGTGCTTTACCTGACACCCGTTCGGATTCCAGCGCCTGCTGGAGGATGATCACGGCTGCTGCCTGGTCGATGACCGATCTGCCCTTTTTGGATTTCACTCCGGATGCGCGCAGTCCCTGACTGGCCGTCACGGTGGTCATCCGCTCGTCGACGAGCCGGACCGGGACGGGCGCGATCCCCCGGGCGAGCTCCTGGACGAAGCCGCGGACCTTGACCGCGGCCGGGCCCTCGCCCCCCTTGAGGGAGCGAGGGAGGCCGACGACGACTTCGATCGGTTCGTACTCCTCGACCAGCTGCTTCAGCCGGCGATGAGCTGCCGGGACGTCCCGGCCCGGGACCGTCTCCACCGGAGTGGCGAGGATCCCGTCGGGGTCGCACGAGGCGACCCCGATGCGGGCGTCCCCGACGTCGATCGCGAGTCTGCGGCCCGTCCGCATTACTTGGCCGTCTCCCCGACCATGCGCTCCACGGCGTCCACGGCCTCACCGATCGCGGCCGCGTTCTGGCCACCGCCCTGGGCGACGTCCGGCTTGCCGCCACCGCCGCCGCCGAGGGTCTTGGCGGCGGTCCGGACCAGGTCACCGGCCTTGAGCCCGCGCTCACGGGCGGCCTCGTTGGTGGCGATGACCGTGAGCGGCTTGCCGTTGTTGACCGTGAAGAGCGCGACCAGGGCGGCCCGGCCGCCCTGGATGCGCCCGCGCACGTCGAGAACCAGCTTGCGCAGGTCGTCGGGGGTCGTGCCGTCCGGGACCTGACCGGTGACGACCGCGATCCCGCGGACGTCCTTGGCGGACTCGGCAAGACCGGCGGCGGCCTGCAGGACCTTCTCCGCGCGGAACTTCTCGATCTCCTTCTCGGCGTCCTTCAGCTTGCCGAGCATGGCGGAGACCTTCTCCGGGAGCTCCTCCGGACGGCCCTTGATCAGCTCCTGGAGCTGGGCGACGACGGTGTGCTCGCGGGCGAGGAAGTTGTACGCGTCGACACCGACGAGCGCCTCGATACGGCGGACCCCGGAGCCGATGGACGACTCGCCGAGCAGCTTCACCAGGCCCAGCTGGGCGGTGTTGTGCACGTGGGTGCCGCCGCACAGCTCCTTGGAGAAGTCCCCGATGGTCACGACACGGACCCGCTCGCCGTACTTCTCGCCGAACTCGGCGATGGCGCCCTGCTTCTTGGCCTCGTCGATGCCCATGACGTCGGCGCGGACGTCGAGCTCGCGGGCGAGCACCTCGTTGATCTTCTGCTCGACGTCGGTCATCACGGCCGTCGGAACGGCGGACGGGGAACCGAAGTCGAAGCGGAAGCGGCCGGGCTGGTTCTCGGAACCGGCCTGGGCGGCCGTCGGGCCGAGCGCGTCACGCAGGGCCTGGTGGGTGAGGTGGGTGGCCGAGTGGGCGCGGGCGATGGCCGTACGGCGGCGGTTGTCGATCGAGGCGTGGGCCTTGGCCCCGACGGTCACCTCACCGAACTGCACGACGCCCTTGTGGACGTAGACGCCCGGAACCGGCTTCTGGCAGTCGCGGATCTCGATGACCGCGCCGGAGTCGACCTTGATCCTGCCGGTGTCGCCGATCTGGCCGCCGCCCTCGGCGTAGAACGGGGTGCGGTCCAGGACGATCTCGACCTCGTCGCCCTCGGTGGCGGCCGGGGAGGAGGCACCGTCGACGAGGATGCCGACGATCGTGGACTCGCTCTCGGTGTCCGAGTAGCCGAGGAACTCGGTCTCGCCGGCCTGGTCGGCGATCGCACGGTAGGCGCCCGCGCCGGCGTGACCGGTCTTCTTGCCCTGCGCGTCGGCCTTGGCGCGCTCCCGCTGCTCCTTCATCAGGCGGCGGAAGCCGTCCTCGTCCACGGAGAGGCCCTGCTCGGCGGCCATCTCCAGCGTGAGGTCGATCGGGAAGCCCCAGGTGTCGTGGAGCAGGAACGCCTTGTCGCCGGCGAGGACCGTGCCGCCGGACTGCTTGGTCTCGGTGACGGCGGTGTCGAGGATGTTGGTGCCGGCCTTCAGCGTCTTGAGGAAGGCGTTCTCCTCGGCGACGGCGACCTTCTCGATGCGCTCGCGGTCGGTGACGAGCTCCGGGTACTGCTGGCCCATCATGGCGATCACGGTGTCGATCAGGTCGAGCACGACCGGGCCGGTGGCACCGAGCAGGCGCATGTTGCGGATGGCGCGGCGCATGATGCGGCGCAGCACGTAACCGCGGCCCTCGTTGCCGGGGGTGACACCGTCGCCGATGAGCATCACGGACGTGCGCATGTGGTCGGTGACCACGCGCAGGGAGACGTCCGAGTCGTGGGCGTCGCCGTAGGCCACGCCGGTCAGCTCGGTGGCCTTCTTGATGACGGCCATCGAGGTGTCGATCTCGTACATGTTCTGCACGCCCTGCAGAATCATCGCGAGGCGCTCGAGTCCGAGGCCGGTGTCGATGTTCTTGCTGGGGAGCTCGCCGAGGATCTCGAAGTTGTCCTTGCCGATGCCCTCGCCGCGCTCGTACTGCATGAAGACGAGGTTCCAGATCTCCACATACCGCTCGTCGTTGACGGCGGGGCCGCCCTCGACGCCGAACTCGGGGCCGCGGTCGTAGTTGATCTCGGAGCAGGGGCCGCAGGGTCCGGGGACGCCCATGGACCAGTAGTTGTCCTTCATGCCGAGGCGCTGGATGCGCTCCTTCGGCACCCCGACGACCTCGTGCCAGATGCGCTCGGCCTCGTCGTCCTCCAGGTACACGGTGATCCAGAGCTTCTCCGGCTCCAGGCCGTAACCACCCTTGTCCTGGGGGCTGGTGAGCAGCTCCCAGGCGTACTTGATGGCGCCTTCCTTGAAGTAGTCACCGAAGGAGAAGTTGCCGCACATCTGGAAGAACGTGCCGTGCCGGGTGGTCTTGCCGACCTCTTCGATGTCGGGCGTGCGCACGCACTTCTGCACGCTGGTGGCGCGCGCCCACGGGGGCTTGACCTCACCGAGGAAGTACGGCTTGAAGGGCACCATGCCGGCGGGAACCAGGAGCAGAGTCGGGTCGTCCGCGATGAGCGACGCCGAAGGGACGACGGTGTGCCCGCGCTCCTCGTAGAAGCTCAGCCAGCGGCGGCGAATCTCGGCCGACTCCATCAGTGGTCCTCATTCCGGTTGTACGAATGCGTGGTGTACGTCGTGTTCTCGATGGCGGCGACGCGCCTGGGTGCGGGGAGTTCGGGACCGTCGTGGATACCGAGGGCATCCGTCAGCTCGGCCTCCCGCTGGGCCATGTTGTCCCGGACGTCGAGCGCGAAGCCGACCGCGCGGTCCTTGAGACGGGCACCCGTCTCGACCGCCTTGTTGGCCGCGGTCACGGCGAGGTTCTCGGGGGTCAACTGCTTCAGCTTGCGATTCACCTTGGTGGTGGCCCAGACACCGGCGGCCACGCCCGTGGAGAACCAGAAAGTACGGCGGAACATCTTTTGAGCCTCAGTCCTTCTTCCCGCGGCCCCGGGAAACCGCCCGGCCCACGATGACGGTACGCCGGGGCGTCTTGGCGGGTACGTCGTCATCCTTGCGACCGCTGATCGCGCGGCGCACGCCGTAGCCGAAGGCCGCGACCTTGACCAGGGGGCCGCCGAAGGTGGAGGCGACGGTGGTGGACAGCGCGGAGGCGTTCGACGTGACCTCCTGGACGTCCGAGGCGATCGCGTCGACCCGCTCGATCTGAGTCTGCGCGGAACGCACCGCGGTGGAAGCCTCTGCCAGCAGCGGGACGGCCTGGTCGGTCACGTCCGCCACGAGCTTGGTGGTCGCCTTGAGCGTCTGGGCCAGCCTCGCCAGCGCGACGGCGAGGAAGGAGACCAGGATCGCCCAGAAGACGGCCACCAGGATCCCGGCAACCTCTCCACCGGACACTGTGTGCACCCGCTCCCTGAAACGTGCTGTCTATGAAAAAAGTCTCCGCCGAGCCTATCGCGCCGGGGACGGCGCTCCGCACCGGATTACCCCTCGCCCGCACGAGGGCCGCCCCTCAGCGGTTCTACGCAGTGAACACGCTTGAGTGCGCTCCGTGTTCAACACGCAGTCATCAGCGCGGGCCGGCGGCCTCGCTGTGGCCATCGGTCGGCCTGCCGCTGTTCGGTTCGGCCTACTACAAAGCCCCGCACGAGCGGTGCGAGGCGACGGCCCGAGTACTGCAGGCGCCGCGGGGTCCCGTGCGGCACGCACCAGTGACCCTCGGTATGCAGCAACCCGCCGCCTCGCCCACCCGGAAGGGCGGGGAGACGGCGGGTTGAAGTGGTGCGTGTCCTACGGCCTGCCGGTGATCAGCGGGCGTAGTACTCGACGACGAGCTGCTCGTCGCAGATCACCGGGATCTCCTTGCGGTTCGGCTCGCGGTCCAGGCGGAACGCCAGGGCCTTGAGGTTCACCTGGAGGTAGCGCGGGGTCTCGCCCTCGGGGGCGAAGCCGCCCTCACGGGCGATCGAGAAGAGGGTCTTCTCGCGGCTGCGCTCGCGAACCATCACGACGTCGTCGGGACGGACGCGGAAGGACGGCTTGTCGACCTTCTGACCGTTGACCTCGATGTGGCCGTGGACGACCATCTGGCGGGCCTGGTAGATCGTGCGGGCGATGCCCGAACGCAGGACCAGCGCGTCGAGACGGCGCTCGAGCTCGATGACCAGGGCCTCACCGGTCTTGCCCTGAGTCTTGGCGGCACGCTCGTAGGCGCGGACGAGCTGACGCTCGGACACGTCGTACTGCGCACGCAGACGCTGCTTCTCGAGCAGACGGACCTTGTAGTCCGAGTTCTGCTTGCGGCCACGGCCGTGCTCACCCGGCGGGTAGGGACGGGCCTCGAAGTACTTGACGGCCTTCGGGGTCAGCGCGATGCCGAGGGCACGCGACTTCTTGACCTTGGGGCGGGACTGGTTCGCCACAATCTCTCATCTCTTGGTGTTCGGCTCGTCAGAGTTATGGGAGGTCGCATCCGCAGCCGGGGAAACCCGCCGGGTCCTCGAGGAACCTGGTGGGCAGCCGCTCCCCTGGTCTGGGCACATATGTGCAGCACGCGAGTGGCCCACCTACCGCGAGCGGTGGTGGGCTGCCCGCGACACCATTCGAACGGTGCGCGACGCTCCTGGAACCCCACTGGAGGGTTCCGGCTGACCGTCCCGTTCTGACTGCACGGGACACAGCGCTTCGAGGATTCTACAGGGTGCTCAGGACCGCTTGCGACCGAGGTGCCTGCGGGTCCACTCCACGGCGTCCGCGTACCTGGCCTCGGCGCCGTGCCGGGTGGGTTCGTAGTACTCGCGGTCCTTGATGGCGTCCGGGGCGTACTGCTGCTCGGCGATCCCCTCGGGCAGGTCGTGCGGATAGACGTAGCCCTGCGCGTGCCCGAGTTTGGCGGCGCCCTTGTAGTGCCCGTCGCGCAGATGCGGCGGCACCGGCCCGGCCAGCCCCTTGCGTACGTCCTCCATGGCCGCGCCGATCGCCGTCGTCGCGGCGTTGGACTTCGGGGCCAGCGCGAGGGCGATGGTGGCGTGGCTCAAGGTCAGCGCGGCCTCCGGGAAGCCGATCATCGCGACGGCCTGGGCGGCGGCGACCGCTATGGGCAGGGCGTTCGGGTCGGCGAGGCCGATGTCCTCGCTGGCGGAGATCATCAGCCGGCGGGCGATGAAGCGGGGGTCCTCACCGGCCTCGATCATGCGGGCCAGGTAGTGCAGGGCCGCGTCGACGTCGGAGCCCCTGATGGACTTGATGAGGGCGCTGGCCACGTCGTAGTGCTGGTCGCCGTCGCGGTCGTACTTCACGGCCGCGCGGTCGACCGTCTCCTCCAGCGTGGTGAGGGTGATCTCCGGCTCGCCCTTGTCCAGGGCGGCCCCGGCGGCGGCCTCCAGGGCGGTCAGCGCACGGCGGGCGTCGCCGCCCGCGATCCGCAGGAGGTGGTCCTCGGTGTCCTCGGGAAGGGCGACGGCGTCCTTCAGGCCCCGCTCGTCGCTCAGCGCCCGCTTCAGCAGTCCTCTGACGTCGTCGTCGGTGAGGGGTTCAAGGGTCAGCAGCAGGGACCGGGACAGCAGCGGGGAGATGATCGAGAAGTACGGGTTCTCGGTGGTCGCCGCGATCAGGGTCACCCAGCGGTTCTCGACCGCGGGGAGCAGGGAGTCCTGCTGGGCCTTGCTGAAGCGGTGGATCTCGTCGAGGAAGAGGACGGTCTCCTTGCCGAAGCCGCCGGTGGCGCGGCGGGCGCCGTCGATGACCGCGCGGACCTCCTTGACGCCGGCGGTGATCGCGGAGAGCTCCACGAAGCGCTTGTTGGTGGCCTTGGAGACGACGTACGCCAGGGTTGTCTTGCCGGTGCCGGGCGGGCCCCAGAGGATCACCGAGGACGGCCCGGCGGGACCGCCACTGCCCTCGCCGACCAGTCGGCGCAGCGGCGAACCCGGCTTGAGCAGGTGTTGCTGGCCCACCACCTCGTCGAGGGTGCGAGGGCGCATCCGGACCGCCAAGGGGCTGCCGGCCGGGTCCTTCTCCTGGCGTTCTTCTGCCGCGGCGGTGAACAGATCGGGCTCCACGTTCAAAACCCTATGTCACGCCACTGACAACGCCGTCGGCCGTCGGTCAGGCCCAGAGCTTGTCGCCCCAGCGGGTCAGGATCAGCATGGCGATGATGCCGCAGTGGGTGACCGGCAGGACCCAGGTGAACTCGGAGAGGAAGCGCTTGAGCCAGCCCGGGGACGGCAGCAGATCGTTGCGGATGTTGAACGAGGTCACGTACCAGAACATCGTGATCGTCGCGACCCAGGCCAGCGAGCACCACAGGCACAGCGCGTTGATGCGGTACAGCGACTGGAACTGCAGCCAGGTGCAGAAGGCCACGCCGAAGAGCGTGCCGAAGTTGAAGGTGAGCCAGTACCAGCGCGGGAAGCCGGCGCGGGTGAGCAGGCTGATGCCGACGCAGATGACGATGCCGTAGCAGACGAGGCCGAGCATCGGGTTGGGGAACCCGAAGGCGGCGGCCTGCTTGCTCTCCATCACGCTGCCGCAGGAGACGATCGGGTTGAGGGAGCAGCTCGGCGTGAACGTCTTGCCGCTGACCTTGCCCTCGAGGATCTTGAACTTGTCGATCGTGATGACCCACGCCGCGAGCAGTCCGGCGGCGCCGGTGATCACCAGCAGCAGCGCGAAGGCACGGCTGCCGCCCACCGTCCGGGGCGCGGCGTCGGCGCTCACCGACGAGGGCTCAGGCTCCGTGGAGACGTCTTTCACTGTGGTCTTGCTCATCACGCCGATCCGTCTGCTTGAGAGTTGGACCTTCTTCGGGCAGGGGCCATTGTGCCGCACCCGGAGGCTTGTCCACCGTTCGGTGGACATAAGGAAGTACGCACGGTCGTCCCTGAACGTTCGGTTCCGGCCGATGCTCACAGGCATGACCACACACGCGAACGAACTCGCCGTGGACGTTCGGGGACTGCGCAAGCAGTACGGCGACGTGACCGCGGTCGACGGGATCGATCTCGGCATCCGCAGGGGCGAGGTGTTCGGCCTGCTCGGGCCCAATGGCGCGGGCAAGAGCACCACGGTGGAGATCCTCCAGGGCAACCGGGACCGGGACGCGGGGGAGGTGTCCGTGCTCGGCGCGGACCCGGCGCACGGCACGCGCGCGTGGCGTTCAAAAGTCGGAATCGTCTGGCAGGACGAATCCGCGCCCGCCGAGTTGACGGTCGCGGAAACCGTCCGGCATTTCGCCCGCTACTACCCACGGCCGCGGGATCCGGAGGAGGTCATCGGTCTGGTGGGTCTGGAGGCCAAGGCGGGCAGCCGGATCAAGGGCCTGTCGGGTGGGCAGCGGCGGCGGCTCGACGTGGCGCTCGGCGTGATCGGCGGCCCTGAACTGCTGCTCCTGGACGAGCCGACGACCGGTTTCGACCCGGCGGCCCGGCGTCAGTTCTGGGACCTGATCCGCAAACTGTCCGACGAGGGCACGACGATCCTGCTCACCACGCACTACCTGGAGGAGGCCGAGGCGCTCGCCGACCGGCTGGCCGTGATCTCCCGGGGCAAGGTGGTCGCCGAGGACGAACCCGCCGCCCTGCGGGAGCGGTACGGCACCGGCGCCACCGTCGAGTGGACCGAGCCGGACGGCGCCCCGCGCACGGAGCACACCGACACCCCGACCAGGACGGTCGCCGCGCTGATGCACCGCTTCGACGGCGAGATCCCGGGTCTCCGGGTCAGCCGCCCCACGTTGGAGGACGTCTACCTCCGGCTCACCGGACAGGAGGACGCGCGATGACCACGACCGCCGTACGGTCCCGGACCGATGCTCGTGACGGAAGGCTGCCCGGAGTCTGGGGGCTCGGACTGCGGCGGGGAGCGCTGGAGATCAAGCAGTTCTTCCGCCAGCGCGACCAGGTGGTGTTCACCTTCGCCTTCCCGGTGGTCTTCCTGTTCCTGTTCGCGTCGATCTTCAGCGACGACGTGGAGGGGGCGGGCATCAAGGCCTCGCAGCTGTACGTGCCGGCGATGATGGCCGCCGGCATCATGTCGACGAGCTTCCAGTCGCTCGGCATCTCGATCGCCGTCGAACGGGACGAGAAGGTGCTGCGCAGGCTGCGCGGGACCCCGATGCCGCCGGCGGCGTACTTCCTCGGCAAGATCTGGCTGGTTCTGGTCACCGGCATCCTGGAGACGGCGATCCTGCTGCTCGTCGGAACGACGCTGTACGACGTCGATCTGCCGTCGGATGCCGGCAAATGGTTCGCGTTCGCCTGGATCTTCGTGCTCGGTCTCACGGGGTGCGCGCTGCTCGGCATCGCGGTCAGTTCCGTGCCCAAGTCGAGCAAGAGCGCGAGCTCCGTGGTCGTCCTGCCCTTCCTGGTCCTCCAGTTCATCTCCGGGGTGTACATAGCGATCGACACGATCCCCGACTGGATGCTGAACATCGGCGCGCTGTTCCCCCTGAAGTGGATGTGCCAGGGCCTGCGCGGGGTGTTCCTGCCGGACTCGGCACAGGTCCTGGAGCAGGCCGGCGGCTGGGAGTTCGGGCGCACCGCCCTGGTACTGGGGGCGTGGTGCGTCGGAGGATTGCTGCTGTGTCTGCTGACCTTCCGGTGGAAGAACCGGCGCGACGGATGAGCGGTCCGGCGGATGCCGGGGGCGCGTACTCGTGGGACCGTTCCTTCCGGCTCTGGGACACCTACTTCGCGCTGATCTGGCTGGCCACCGTGGTGTTCGTGCTGGGTACGGGACACCCAGGGTGGCGGGTCCGCGTCACGGCGGCGGCGCTGCTGGTCCCGCTGGTCCCGCTCTTCCTCCGGGTCGGGCGCCCCCTGCTCCGGCAGGATCCGCCCGACGCGCGCAAGGCCCTCGCCTACCTCGGCGCGATGATGGCGCTGTTCCTTCCCTCGGCGATCCTGGTCGGCGAGACCCGGCTGATGACCTTCGCTCTCGTCCCCCAGTGCTTCATGACGCTGCGGATGCGCTGGGCTCCGACCGCCGTGGCGGTGATCAATCTCGCCCCCGTGGCGGGCTGGGCGCTGCTGTGGCGGCCGAGCGAGCAGGACGTCTTCTTCAACGGCCTGTTCGCCGTCGTCACCCTGGTCTTCTCGGTGGCCGTCGGCAGCTATGTCATCCGGATCATCGAGCAGAGCCAGGAACGGGCGGCTCTGATCGCCGAGCTGGACTCGAGCCGGCACGAGGTCTCGCGGCTGTCCGCGGCGCACGGGGCACTGACCGAGCGGCAGCGGATGGCCCGGGAGATCCACGACACCCTCGCACAGGGCTTCACCAGCCTGCTGATGCTGATCCAGGCCGTCGAGGCCGAGCTCGACCACGACATGCCGCAGGCCCGCCGTCATCTGGCACTGATGGACGAGACGGCCCGGCAGAACCTCGCCGAGGCGCGGGCCCTGGTCGCCGACGGCACCCCCGCCGACCTGGCCGGCGCGACGCTGCCGGACGCCCTGTTCCGGCTGACGGCCCGGCACTCCGCGAAGCTCGCCGTGACCGGCCAGGTCCGTCCGCTGCCCGCGGGCGCCGAGGTCGTCGCCCTGCGCTCCTGCCAGGAGGCACTCACGAACTGCCGTAAACACGCGGGGAGTTCGGCAACCGTGACCATCGACCTCGACTACGCCGACGAGAGCCTCACCCTGTCCGTACGGGACGACGGCCACGGCTTCGATCCTGGGGCAGCCCGTGACGGCTACGGTCTGGCGGGGCTACGGGCCCGCGCCACCGAGGTCGGCGGGACGGTGCGGGTGCACAGCGCGCCCGGCGGCGGCACCACGGTCACCGTTCGCCTGCCCGTACCGCCCCCGAGGAGCTGTTCATGATCCGGATCATCCTGGCCGACGACCACCCGGTCGTACGGGAGGGCCTGCGGGCGATGCTGAGCGCGGAACCGGACCTGGAGGTGATCGCGGACGCGTCCAGCGGGCCGCAGGCCGAGGCGCTGGCGGCGGAACTCCGGCCCGATATCGTGCTGATGGACCTGCGGATGCCGGGCGGCTCGGGCGTGGAGTCGATCGTACGGATGACGGAGGCGGGGCTGCCCTGCCGGGTGATCGTCCTGACGACGTACGAGACGGACCGGGACATCCTGCGGGCCGTGGAGGCGGGGGCCGCCGGTTATCTGCTCAAGGACCTGCCCCGGGGCGAACTGGCGGAGTCCGTACGGGCCGCAGCCCGAGGCGAGACGGTCCTGGCGCCGACCGTCGCGGCCCGCCTGGTCGACCAGCTGCGCACCAGGCCGGAACGGCCCCGGCTCTCGGAGCGCGAGACGGCGGTGCTGCGTTTGGTGGCGGAGGGCTGCACGAACGCGGAGATCGGGCGCAGGCTGTTCATCGGCGAGTCGACCGTGAAGACCCATCTCCTGCGCGCCTTCGGCAAGTTGGGAGTGGACGACCGCACGGCCGCGGTCACCAGCGCCCTGCGGTACGGGCTGCTCGATCAGTGACGCCCGGCGCGTCGTCAGCGCGGGGAGACAAGAAGGGCGCCGGCCTCCTGACCGGCGCCCTTCTCCCTTGGACCCGCTAACCGAGCCTGGATTCCAGCTCGGCCACGATCTCGTTGACCCCGATCGCCGACTGCTCCCCGGACTCCATGTCCTTGAGCTGTACGACGCCCTCGGCGAGGTCGCGCTCGCCGGCGACGATCGTGTAGCGGGCGCCGCTGCGGTTGGCGTTCTTCATGGCGCCCTTGAGGCCCTTGGCGCCGTAGGAGAAGTCCGCCGCGATGCCCACCTTGCGGAGCTCGGTGACCTTGGCGAACAGGATCCGGCGGGCCTCCTCCCCCAGCGGGACCGCGAACACGCTGGTCGTCGAGGGGAGTTCGAGCTCGATGCCCTCCGCCTCCAGGGCGAGGACCGTGCGGTCGACGCCCAGCGCCCAGCCCACGGACGGAAGGGCCGGGCCGCCGATCATCTCCGACAGACCGTCGTAGCGGCCACCGCCGCCCACCGCGGACTGGGACCCCAGACCGTCGTGGACGAACTCGAAGGTCGTACGGGTGTAGTAGTCGAGGCCGCGCACCAGCTTCGGGTCGTCCTCGAAGGCCACGCCCGCCGCGGTGATCAGCTCGCGGACCTCCTCGTGGTACGCCTTGCAGGCGTCGCAAAGGTAGTCGCGCAGCAGCGGGGCGTCCCCGAGCTGCTTCTGGACCGACTCCCGCTTGTCGTCGAGGACCCGCAGGGGGTTGATCTCGGCGCGACGGAGCGTGTCCTCGTCGAGGTCCAGGCCGCGCAGGAAGTCCTGGAGCGCGGCCCGGTACACCGGACGGCACTCCTTGTCGCCCAGGCTGTTGAGCAGGATGCGGAAGGTGCGCAGCCCCAGCGAGCGGTACGCCTGATCGGCCAGGATGATCAGTTCGGCGTCGAGCGCCGGGTCCTCCGCACCGATCGCCTCGGCGCCCACCTGCGAGAAGTGCCGGTAACGGCCCTTCTGCGGACGCTCGTAGCGGTAGTACGAGCCGGAGTACCAGAGCTTGACGGGGAGGTTGCCGAGCTTGTGCAGGTTGGCCTCCAGCGCCGCGCGCAGGACGGAGGCCGTGCCCTCGGGGCGCAGGGCCAGCTTGGTGCCGCCCTTGGTCTCGAAGGCGTACATCTCCTTGGTCACGATGTCGGTGGACTCACCGACCCCGCGCGCGAACAGCTCGACGCTCTCGAAACCGGGCGTCTCGATGTAGCCGTAACCGGAGGACCGCAGCGGCGCGGCGATCGCCTCGCGGACGGCCAGGTACTTGGCGCTGTCCGGCGGAATCAGGTCGTACGTGCCCTTGGGGGCCTGAAAGGTGCTCACGGAAGTCTCTCGTCACATTCCTCGTCGGGGAGGGGTGTTCGAACCCGCTCCCTGGCCGGCGGCCACGTCCCGCAGATACGGGTTGGTGGCGCGCTCCTGGCCGATGGTCGTCTGGGGGCCGTGGCCGGACAGCACCACGGTCGAGTCGTCGAGCGGCAGGCACACGCGGGCCAGCGAGTCGAGCATCTCGGCCATGTCACCGCCGGGCAGGTCGGTGCGTCCGATGGAGCCGGCGAACAGCAGATCCCCCGAGAAGAAGACCGAGGGAATCTCGGCCGTCTCGGGCATCCGGAAGGTCACCGACCCCTTGGTATGGCCCGGCGCGTGCGCGACGGACAGCTCGAGGCCGGCGAGCTCCAGCTTCGCGCCGTCGGTCAGCTCCTTGACGTCGTCCGGCTCCCCCACGGTGATCTCGCCCATGAGCGGCATCCCGACGGAACGCCCCAGACCCATCGACGGGTCCTTCATCATGTAGCGGTCCTCGGGGTGGATCCACGCGGGTACTCCGTGCGCGCCGCACACGGGGACGACCGAGGCCACGTGGTCGATGTGGCCGTGGGTGAGGACGACGGCGACGGGCTTGAGCCGATGCTTCTTCAGCGTCTCCTCGACTCCCTCGGCGGCCTGGTGGCCCGGGTCGATGATCACGCACTCCTCACCGGCGGCGGGGGCGACGAGATAACAGTTCGTCCCCCAGGCCCCGGCGGGGAACCCGGCAATGAGCACGATCGTCCTCGGTTTGTCTAGGTACGGGCGGTCTTCCGGGCGGCTGCCCCAGTGGTCAGAGCCTACCGGCGCTGCCGATTCCTCAGCGAACCCATATACGGTACGGGGCACACGCAGGCGGTCGGTTCATAGGACGCATGCGTACCGGTCGGCGTACGAGACGCATGAGGAGAGAACCCCGTGGTCACCCAGGAACAGCGGAAGCGGCAGCTCGCGCGGGAGAAGTTCTTGCGGCAGCAGCAGCGGCGCACGGCCGCGCGCCGCAAGGCCCGTGTACGCAACTCTGTGATCGCGTCGGTGCTCGGCGTGATACTGGTGGGCAGCCTGGCGCTCTACACGTCCGGGGTCATGAAGGACGACGACAAGGCCAGTGCGAGCGCGGAGACCACTCCCAGCGCGGCGCCGTCCAGCAAGGCGCCGGACCCGTGCGACAAGGCGGCCCCCGGCAAGGTCGAGACGCAGACCTGGAAGAAGGAGCCGGCGATGTCCATCGACAAGTCGGCGAAGTACACGATGAAGCTGGCCACGACCTGCGGTGAGATCGACATCGCGCTGAAGACGTCGGCGGCCCCGCACACCGTGAACTCGTTCGACTTCCTGGCGAACAAGGGCTTCTTCGACCACACCAAGTGCCACCGGCTCACCACCAACGGCATCTACGTCCTGCAGTGCGGCGACCCGACGGGCTCCGGCAGCGGCGGACCGGGCTACACCATCCCGGACGAGAACCTGAAGGACAAGAGCCTCAAGAGCAACGTCTACCCGGCGGGCACCGTCGCGATGGCGAACACCGGGCAGGCGCACACCGGCGGGAGCCAGTTCTTCCTCGTCTACCAGGACAGCCAGCTCCCTCCGAGCTACACCCCGTTCGGCACCATCTCGGAATCCGGTATGAAGGTGCTGAAGAAGATCGCCGCGGCCGGTGAGAGCACCGGCGCGGGCGACGGCGCGCCGAACGCGACCGTCGTGATCAACAAGGCGACGGTCAGCAAATCCTGACCGCCAAGTGCGAAATTTCGGTCGCGCGGGATGCGGACAGGCAACCCGCCGGTCGCCTATGTTGGCCGTGACGAAACTGTGGACGATGCCCGGGGGCGCTGGAGCCTCTCGGCATCATGTGGAGGAGGCGCTGTGAGCAGCGACCCGTGGGGCCGCGTCGACGAGACGGGGACCGTGTACGTGCGTACGGCCGACGGCGAGCAGGTCGTCGGTTCCTGGCAGGCCGGCTCCCCCGAGGAAGCCCTGGCCTACTTCGAGCGCAAGTACGAGGGCCTGGTTGTCGAGATCGGCCTCCTCGAGAAGCGAGTGAAGACCACCGACCTGTCGGCGAAGGACGCTCAGGCGGCCATCGACCACATCCGCGAGCAGGTCGACGCGCATCACGCGGTCGGCGACCTGGCCGCGCTCAAGGTGCGGCTGGACAAGCTCGTGGAGACCGTCGACAAGCGCCGCGAGGAGCGCAAGCAGCAGCGCGCCAAGCAGTCCGACGAGGCCCGGCACGCCAAGGAGGCGCTGGTCGTCGAGGCGGAGGAGCTGGCCCAGTCCGACCAGTGGCGGGCCGCCGGTGAGCGGCTGCGCGCACTGGTGGACACCTGGAAGGGTCTGCCGCGCCTGGACCGCAAGTCGGACGACGAGCTGTGGCACCGCTTCTCGCACGCCCGCTCGGCGTTCTCCAAGCGCCGCAAGGCCCACTTCGCGTCGCTGGACGCGCAGCGCGAGGACGCCCGCAGGACCAAGGAACGCCTGGTCGGCGAGGCCGAGGCGCTGTCCGGCTCGACGGACTGGGGCCCGACGGCCGCGCGCTACCGCGAGCTGATGGCCGAGTGGAAGGCGGCCGGCCGCGCCCAGCGCGAGCACGAGGACGACCTGTGGAACCGCTTCCGCGGCGCCCAGGACGTGTTCTTCGCCGCCCGCAGCTCGGTCTTCGCCGAGCGGGACGCCGAGCAGACCGAGAACCTCAAGCTGAAGGAGGAGCTGGCCGAGGAGGCCGAGAAGCTCCTGCCGATCGGCGACCTGAAGAGCGCCCGCGCCGCCTTCCGCACGATCAACGAGCGCTGGGAGGCCATCGGTCACGTCCCGCGGGACGCCCGGCCGAAGGTCGAGGGCCGGATGCACACCGTCGAGCGCGCCCTCCAGGAGGCCGAGGAGACCGAGTGGCGCCGGACCAACCCGGAGGCACGCGCGCGTGCCGCGGGTCTGACCGGCCAGCTCCAGGCCGCCGTGGACAAGCTCAGGGGCCAGATCGACCAGGCACGCGCCCAGGGCAACAACGCCAGGGCCGACAAGCTGGAGCGTGAGCTGGAGGGCCGCCAGGCGCTCCTGGACCAGGCGCTCAAGGGTCTCCAGGAGTTCGGCGGCTGAAGCCGTATGTGAAAGGGCCCCGCACCGTGGGTGCGGGGCCCTTTCACGTGTCTTCTACGACCGGTTCCGCGCCGAGGTCACGCGGTAGACGTCGTACACACCCTCGACTCCCCTGACCGCCTTCAGGACGTGACCGAGGTGCTTCGGGTCGCCCATCTCGAAGGTGAAGCGGGAGGTGGCGACGCGGTCGCGGGAGGTCTGGACGGCCGCGGAGAGGATGTTGACGTGCTGGTCGGACAGCACGCGGGTGACGTCCGAGAGGAGCCGGGAGCGGTCCAGGGCCTCGACCTGGATGGCGACCAGGAAGACCGAGGACTGCGTGGGCGCCCACTCGACCTCGAGGATGCGCTCGGGCTCGCGGGACAGTGACTCCACGTTGACGCAGTCGCTGCGGTGAACCGATACGCCACTACCGCGGGTGACGAAGCCGATGATCGGATCGCCCGGGACGGGTGTGCAACAGCGGGCCAGTTTGACCCACACGTCGTCGACGCCCTTGACGACGACGCCCGGGTCGGCGTTGGAACGCCGTTTGCGCCGGCCGCGGCTCGGCGGGACCGCCTCGTCGATCTCCTCGGTGGCCGCCTCCTCGCCGCCGAGCGCGGAGACGAGTTTCTGCACGATGTTCTGCGCGGAGACATGCCCCTCGCCGATCGCCGCGTACAGCGCGGAGATGTCGGAGTACCGCATCTCGTGGGCGAGCGTGACGAGCGAGTCGCCCGTGAGGATGCGCTGGATCGGCAGGTTCTGTTTGCGCATCGCCCGGACGATGGCGTCCTTGCCCTGCTCGATCGCCTCGTCGCGGCGCTCCTTGGAGAACCAGGCGCGGATCTTGTTGCGCGCCCGCGGCGACTTCACGAAGTTCAGCCAGTCCCGGGACGGCCCGGCCCCGGGTGCCTTGGACGTGAAGACCTCGACGAGGTCGCCGTTGTCCAGGGTCGATTCCAGCGGTACGAGACGGCCGTTGACCCGGGCCCCTATGGTGCGGTGGCCCACCTCGGTGTGCACCGCGTAGGAGAAGTCCACCGGTGTGGCACCGGCCGGCAGCGCTATGACGTCGCCCTTGGGGGTGAAGACGAAGACCTCGTTGCGGGAGAGGTCGAAGCGCAGGGACTCCAGGAACTCGCCGGGGTCCTCGGTCTCCTTCTGCCAGTCGAGGAGCTGGCGCAGCCACGCCATGTCGTTGAGGTGGTCGTCCTTGCCGGTGGTCCGCGGCTGGTCCGAGCGCACCTTGGAGGTACCGGCGACGGCCTCCTGCTTGTACTTCCAGTGCGCGGCGATGCCGTACTCGGCGCGGCGGTGCATGTCGAACGTACGGATCTGGAGTTCGACCGGCTTGCCGTTCGGCCCGATGACCGTCGTGTGCAGCGACTGGTACATGTTGAACTTGGGCATCGCGATGTAGTCCTTGAACCGGCCGGGGACCGGGTTCCATCGCGCGTGCACGGTGCCGAGGGCGGCGTAGCAGTCGCGGACGGTGTCGACGAGGACTCGGATGCCGACCAGGTCGTAGATCTCCGCGAAGTCGCGGCCGCGGACGATCATCTTCTGGTAGACGCTGTAGTAGTGCTTCGGTCGCCCGGTGACGGTGGCCTTGATCCGGGCCGCCCGCAGGTCGGACTGCACCTCGTCGGTCACTATGGCCAGGTACTCGTCGCGCTTGGGCGCCCGCTCGGCCACCAGTCGTACGATCTCGTCGTACATCTTGGGGTAGAGGATCGCGAAGGCGAGGTCCTCCAGCTCCCACTTGATGGTGTTCATGCCGAGGCGGTGGGCGAGCGGAGCGTAGATCTCCAGCGTCTCGCGCGCCTTCTTCTCCTGCTTCTCACGCTTCAGGTACCGCATGGTGCGCATGTTGTGCAGGCGGTCGGCGAGCTTGATGACCAGGACACGGGGGTCCTTGGCCATCGCCACGACCATCTTGCGCACGGTCTCCGCCTGCGCGGCCTCGCCGAACTTGACCTTGTCCAGCTTGGTGACGCCGTCGACGAGCAGGGCCACGGAGTCGCCGAAGTCGCGACGGAGCTGGTCGAGGCCGTACTCGGTGTCCTCGACGGTGTCGTGCAGCAGACCCGCCATGAGGGTGGCCGGGTCCATGCCGAGCTCGGCGAGGATCGTGGTCACCGCGAGGGGGTGGGTGATGTAGGGGTCGCCGCTCTTACGCTTCTGGCCTCGGTGCCAGCGCTCGGCGACCTGGTAGGCCTTCTCGATCTGGCGCAGCGTCGCCGTCTCGATCTTCGGGTCGTTGCTGCGCACTATCCGCAGCAGCGGCTCCAGGACCGGGTTGTACGGGTTGGAGCGCTGGACGCCGAGGCGGGCGAGACGGGCACGGACGCGGTTGGAGGAGCCGGTACGGGCGGGCTGGCCCGCGTTCGGACGGGCCGCGGGGGTCGCCGACGAGGAGTGCTCGGGAGTGGCGGGCTTGGGCCGAGGCGGTTCGGCCGGCTTGTCGACGGGGGCCGACGGGGCGTGCTCGACCGGCCCGCGGGCGTCGTTCGTCGCGCTCTTCGCGTCCGGCGCGGGCTTGGCCGCGGGCGCCGAGGCGGGCTCGGGCTTGGCGGCGGTGAGTGGCTGGGCCTCGTCTGGCAAGAGGACTCCTCGTGCGCGATCCGGGTCCCCGGTCAGGCTCCGGAGACCCCATGGTAGCGATCCTGCGCCCCGGGATCGCCTTCAGCCCGATGTGAGAGACGTCTATGAGTGCAACAAGAGGGGCTCTCGCGTGATTCCTGAGGTTTCCCTGGTACCGCGGCGGGCAGTGCCCGGTTCACCTGCGAACGGCCGTCCCCGAAGAGGGACGGCCGTTCGTGCGGGGCTTGCTGGGGGTCAGACCTTGAGGAGTGACTCCAGCGGGGCTCCGGCCAGAGCCGGCTCCAGGCGGGCCCGGCCGCCCAGGAAACCCAGCTCCATCAGGACCGCGAGGCCGGCGACCTCGGCGCCCGCTCGGCGGATCAGCTCGATCGAGGCCTCGGCGGTGCCGCCGGTGGCCAGGACGTCGTCGACGATCAGGATGCGGTCGTCGGCGGACAGGTCCTCCGCGTGCACCTCGATCTCCGCCGAGCCGTACTCCAGGTCGTACGCCTGGCTGAGGGTCGCTCCGGGGAGCTTGCCCGCCTTCCGCACGGGGATGAAGCCGAGACCCGCGCGGATCGCGACCGGGGCGCCGAGGATGAAGCCCCGGGCCTCCAGGCCGACCACCTTCGTGGCGCCGGTGCTCGCCGCGACGGCCGCCAGCGCGTCGGTGAGCGCCGAGAACGCCGCCGGGTCCGCCAGGAGCGGGGTGATGTCCTTGAACATCACCCCCGGCTCCGGATGGTCGGCCACATCACGGATACGGCTGAGCAGCAACGAGGTGATGTCGGTGAGCTCGGTCATCGGCGCTTCCCCGAGGGACGGCCACGGCCCCGGCCCCGGGACGCGGGCTGGGTGCGCGGACCGACGACCGCGTGGGCGGCGTCGTCGTCCGGCTCGTCGGAGACGGGACGCGCGTCGGCCATCTCCTCCTCGACGGACGCCTGGGCACGCTTGGCCAGGACCCGCTTCCTGAGGGCCTTCATCGCCGGCTCGCGCTCCTTGAGGTCGGCGACGAGCGGCGTGGCGATGAAGATCGAGGAGTACGCACCGGCGGCGAGACCGACGAACAGCGACAGCGAGATGTCGTTGAGCGTGCCCGCGCCGAGGAAGCCGCCACCGATGAACAGCAGGCCCGCCACCGGCAGCAGCGCGACCACCGTGGTGTTGATCGAGCGGACCAGGGTGCCGTTGATCGAGCGGTTGGCGATGTCGCTGTAGGTCCAGCGGTTCTGTTTGGTGATGTCCTTCGTCTGCTCCTTGAGGGAGTCGAAGACGACCACCGTGTCGTAGAGCGAGTAACCGAGGATGGTCAGCAGACCGATCACCGTACCCGGCGTGACCTCGAAGCCGACGAGGGCGTAGATGCCGACGGTGATGGTGATGTCGTGGATCAGGGCGACGAGCGCCGCGATGGCCATACGCCACTCGAAGGCGATCGCCAGATAGATCACGACGAGGACCATGAAGATCGCCAGACCCTGCCAGGCCTTGTTGGCGATCTGGTCGCCCCAGCTGGGTCCGACCAGGTCGGCGGCGATGCTCTCCGGGTCGACCTTGAAGTCCTTGGCCAGGTCCGTCTTGATCTGGTCGGACTGCTTGGTGTCCATGCCGGCGATCTGGATGCGCAGCGTGCCGTTGCCGAGCTTCTGCACGACGGCGTCGTGGCCGGAGGCTTCCTTCGCGTAGTCCTCGGCCTGGGAGACCGAGATGCTGGTCTTCTCGGTGGTGAAGACCGCGCCGCCCTGGAAGTCGATGCCCATGTTGAGGCCGCGTACCGCGAGGCCCAGGATCGCCGTGATGGTGATCAGGATCGAGATGCCGTACCAGAGCTTGCGGTGACCGATGAAGTCGTAGCTGATCTCGCCACGGTGCAGTCGGGCGCCGAGGTTGCCGAGTTTCGACATGCTCACGCCTCCTTCGTCTCAACGGGGCCGGAACGGCGGGTACGGCGCAGCGGCGGCTTGGCACCCAGACTCTTCGGGTCGAGGCCGGACCACTTGCTGCCGCTCGCGAAGAACTTCCGACGGGCCAGCAGCGTCATCAGCGGCTTGGTGAAGAAGAAGACCACGACGACGTCGAGCACGGTGGTCAGACCGAGCGTGAACGCGAAGCCCTGGACCTTGCCGACCGTCACGGTGAACAGCACCGCGGCGGCGAGGAACGACACGAAGTCGGAGACCAGGATGGTGCGCCGGGCACGCGGCCAAGCCCGCTCGACGGCGGGGCGCAGCGAGCGTCCCTCGCGGATCTCGTCCCTTATGCGTTCGAAGTACACGATGAACGAGTCCGCGGTGATACCGATGGCGACGATGGCACCGCACACGGCCGGCAGGTTCAGCGCGAAGCCGATGGCCGGGCCGAGCAGCGCCATGAGCACGTAGGTGAGGATGCCGGAGACGAGCAGCGAGGCCATCGCGACGAGGGACAGGCCCCGGTAGTAGGCCACCAGGTAGATGACGACCAGAAGGAGGCCGATGGCGCCGGCGAGGAGACCGGCGTGCAGCTGGTCACCGCCGAGCGCGGCGGTCACCGTGGTCACGCTCTGCTCCTGGAAGGAGAGCGGGAGGGCGCCGTACGACAGCATGTTGGCGAGGTTCTGGGCCTCGTCCTGCGTGAAGCTGCCGGAGATCTGGGCGCTGCCGCCGGTGATCGAGGAGCTGACGTAGGGGCTGGAGACGACCTCGCCGTCGAGGACGATGCCGAACTCGTTCTGCGGCTGGGTGTTCTTCGCGAGCTGGCCCGTGATGTCCGCGAACTTCTTGGAGCCCTTGCCGTTGAAGGTCATGGTGACCTGCCAGCCGGCGGCAGTCTGCGTGTCGAAGACCGCCTGGGCCTTCTTGACCTCGGTGCCGTCGACGGCGGCCGGGCCGAGCAGGTACTTGTACCAGACGCCGGAGATCTCGCCGCAGCCCAGAGTGGTGTCGGCCGGCTTGGCACCCTCGCCCGCGGTGGTGCGCTGCGCCTTCTTGGAGCAGTCCAGAGCGGTGTACTGGGCCTGGAGCTTGGCCTGGGCGGAGGAGGTGTCGGTGCCGCCGGTCGCGGGAGCCGACGGGGACGCGGAGCTCGACGCGCTCGCCGACGCCGACGGCGTGGAGTCCGCCTTCAGCGCGTCGGTGACGGCGCGGCCCTGCGAGGTGGCGGAGGCCGACGGGGAGGACGACGAGGTCGCCTTCTCGCCGGTGGAGCCGGACTTGCTCGCGGAGGGGCTCGGGGACGCGGTCGAGGAGCCGCTCGCGGACGGGCTCGGCGAGGTGGCCGCGGCGCTGCCGGTGGCCTCCTGGGCCAGGACTGGACGGAAGTACAGCTTGGCGGTGGTGCCGACCTGGTCGCGGGCCTCCTTGGAGTTGGTGCCCTTGGGGATGTTCACGATGATGTTGCGATCACCCTGGGTCTGCACCTCCGCCTCGGAGACGCCCAGGCCGTTGACACGACGGTTCATGATCTCGACCGCGGTGTCCATGTTGGCCTTGTTGATCGCGGACCCCTGGTCGGCCTTGGCCTCCAGCGTGATGCTGGTGCCTCCGGCAAGGTCGATGCCGAGGCGCGGGGTGGTGTGTCCGGAGAGGAACATTCCACCGGTGAGCGCCACGATGGCGATCAGGATCAGGGCCAGCGCGCGCCCTGGCTTGCTCTGGGCACTCGCGCTCCGGCCCCTTTTAGGTGCTGCCACCTTCTCGTACTCCCTCTCGGGCCACTCTCGCGCCGGGTCGGCGGGCGGGCGGCCATGACTGGTGTCGGGATCCCGTGCGAGCCGCGCAGGTCCCGGACGCGCGGAGCTCGTCCGCGCGTCCCGGAGTGCGACTACTTCGCGTCGGAGTCGCCGTCGGTCTTCTTCGGCTCGTCGTCCGACTTCGCCTCGGCTGCCTCGCTCTCGGCGTCGGCCTTGGCGGGCGCGTCGTCGGCGGGCTCCTCGGCCGTGTCCTTCTTACCGAGGTCGACGGACTTCTCGTCGGAGGCGGCGGCAGCTTCGTCGGCGGACTCGTCGGTCTCGGAGAGGGAGGAGGCGTCGTCCGGGACGACGTCGGAGTCGGACTTCAGGTCGTGCTCGATGCCGTGGACGATGCGGTTGTACTCGTCGTCGGACAGGACGGCACCGATGGCGTTCTTCGCGAAGAGAAGATCGATGCCGGGACCGGCGTCGAGGAGGACCGTGTCCTCGTTGACCTCCTTGACAGTGGCGTACATGCCCCCGATGGTGCGGACGCCACTGCCGGGCTGCATGTCGTTCCGCATGCTCGCGGCCTGCTGCTGCTTCTTCTTGGCCGAGCGGGTCATCAGGAACATGGCCCCGATGAGCACGATGAACGGGAGGAGGGTCACGAGACTCACGGGTCGGTACTTCCTTCACGCGACCGCGAGGTGAGCGGCCTGATGGTTGGGGGTATGTCTGCCGCCGACAAAGGCGGCATCGGCGGAGTCTAAGCGAGTCCGCGCGCAGGGAACAACGCTCAGCATGGCACCAGGGTTCCTGACCCGGCCAATGCCCGCGCCGTCACGATCTCGTCACGTCCCGAACAGGTCTTGTTGTCCGTTTCCTGTGGACGCCGAGCGGGGCGGGGTGAGGCCGAGATGTGCCCATGCGGCGGGAGTGGCGACCCGTCCGCGGGGCGTGCGGGCGAGGAGACCCTCGCGCACGAGGAAGGGTTCGGCCACCTCCTCGACGGTCTCGCGCTCCTCCCCCACCGCGACCGCGAGCGTGGACAGGCCGACCGGGCCGCCGCCGAAGAGCTTGAGCAGGGCCTCCAGGACTCCGCGGTCGAGGCGGTCGAGGCCGCGGGCGTCGACCTCGTAGACCTTGAGCGCTGCCGCGGCGATGTCGCGTGTGATGACTCCGTCAGCCCTGACCTGGGCGTAGTCCCGGACCCGGCGCAGCAGACGGTTGGCGATACGGGGCGTGCCGCGGGAGCGGCCCGCGATCTCGGCGGCGCCGTCGGAACCGATCTCGACGTCGAGCAGGTTGGCGGAGCGGTGGATGACGCGCTCCAGCTCGGCGGGTTCGTAGAACTCCATGTGCGCGGTGAAGCCGAAACGGTCGCGCAGCGGAGGCGGCAGCAGGCCCGCGCGCGTGGTGGCGCCGACCAGCGTGAACGGGGGCAGCTCCAGCGGGATGGCGGTGGCGCCGGGGCCCTTGCCGACGATGACGTCGACGCGGAAGTCCTCCATCGCCATGTAGAGCATCTCTTCGGCGGGCCGCGACATGCGGTGGATCTCGTCGAGGAAGAGGACCTCGCCCTCCTGGAGGGAGGAGAGGATCGCCGCGAGGTCGCCGGCGTGCTGGATGGCGGGGCCGCTGGTGATCCGGATCGGGGCGTTCATCTCGGCCGCGATGATCATCGACAGGGTGGTCTTACCGAGGCCGGGGGCGCCGGAGAGCAGCACGTGATCGGCGGTGGCCCCCCGCGCGCGTGCCGCCCTGAGCACCAGGTCGAGCTGTTCGCGCACCTTCTCCTGGCCGATGAACTCGTCCAGGTCCTTGGGGCGCAGGGCGGCCTCCACCGCCTGGTCCTCACGGTCGGCGGACGCACCGACGAGCCGCTCGGAGGCGGTCGCGTCGGTGGTGTCGTCCCAGTTCATGTGGTGTGCCTCTGTGTCGGGTGGGTCAGCGGGCGCGGTTCAGGGTCTGGAGGGCCGCCTTCAGCAACTGGCCGACCTGGGGTGTGCCCTCGGTCGCCTCTGCCTGCGGGGCGACGGCGGTGACGGCCTCGTCGGCCTCGCGCGTGGCGTATCCGAGGCCGATCAGGGCGGCGTGCAGCTGGTCGCGCCAGCCCTGGGTGACCGGAGCGCCGATCGCGGGCGCGCCGATCGGCTCGCCCAGCCGGTCCTTCAGCTCCAGGAGCAGCTTCTGGGCGCCCTTCTTGCCGATGCCGGGTACGGCGATGAGCGCCTTCTCGTCACCCGTGGCCACCGCTCGGCGCAGCGCGTCGGGCGCGTGCACCGCCAGCATGGACTGGGCCAGCCGCGGGCCGACTCCACTCGCGGTCTGCAGCAGTTCGAAGACCTGGCGCTCGTCGTCGTCGACGAAGCCGTAGAGGGTGAGGGAGTCCTCCCGTACGACGAGGGAGGTGGCGAGCTTGGCGGGCTTGCCGAGGCGGAGCGTCGACAGCGTGTTCGGCGTGCATTGCACTGCCATGCCGACACCGCCGACCTCGAGCACGGCGGCGTCGGGAGCGAGTGCGGCGACCGTGCCGCTCACAAAGGCGATCATGCCGTACGGCCTTTCCGTGCTGTGGCTGCGTGCAGGGCGACGGCCTGCTGGAGTCGGTTCTGTGCGGGTGCGCGCCAGATGTGGCAGATGGCGAGTGCGAGGGCGTCGGCGGCGTCGGCCGGCTTGGGCGGGGCGTCGAGCCGCAGCAGGCGGGTGACCATGGCGCCGACCTGGGCCTTGTCGGCGCGTCCGCTGCCGGTGACGGCGGCCTTGACCTCGCTCGGGGTGTGCAGGGCGACGGGGATGCCGCGGCGGGCGGCGCACAGCATCGCGACGGCGCTGGCCTGGGCGGTGCCCATCACCGTACGGACGTTGTGCTGGCTGAACACCCGCTCGACAGCGACGCATTCGGGCCGGTGCTCGTCCAGCCACTGCTCGATGCCCTGCTCGATCGCGACGAGCCGCTGCCCCAACTCGGCGTCCGCGGGCGTGCGTACGACCCCGACGCCGATCATCGTGAGCGGCCGGCCGGCGACGCCTTCGACCACACCGACACCGCACCGCGTCAGTCCGGGGTCCACCCCGAGTACGCGCACGCGCCCCTCCCTTCGATCGCCTGTTTGTGCAGGCTATCGGGTGCCACCGACAACGACTCGCATCAACGTCCGGCAACGCGACGGGCCGACGGGGGTGTCCCGTCGGCCCGTTCGAAGCTGAGCGTCGGCTCAGGCGTCGACCTTCTCCATGACCTCGTCGCTCACGTCGAAGTTGGCGAAGACGTTCTGGACGTCGTCGCTGTCCTCGAGGGCGTCGATCAGCTTGAAGATCTTCTTGGCGCCTTCCTCGTCCAGCTCGACCTGCATGGTCGGGACGAAGTTGGCGTCGGCGGAGTCATAGTCGATCCCGGCGTCCTGGAGCGCGGTGCGGACGGCGACCAGGTCGGTGGCCTCGCTGATCACCTCGAAGGACTCACCAAGGTCGTTGACCTCCTCGGCGCCCGCGTCCAGGACGGCACCGAGGACGTCGTCCTCGCCCAGCTCGCCCTTGGGGACGATGACGACGCCCTTGCGGTTGAAGAGGTACGACACCGAGCCCGGGTCGGCCATGGAACCGCCGTTGCGGGTCATGGCGACGCGGACGTCGGAGGCGGCGCGGTTGCGGTTGTCGGTGAGGCACTCGATGAGCACCGCGACACCGTTCGGACCGTAACCCTCGTACATGATCGTCTCGTAGTCGGCGCCACCGGCCTCGAGACCGCCTCCGCGCTTGACCGCGGAGTCGATGTTCTTGTTCGGGACCGACGACTTCTTCGCCTTCTGAATGGCGTCGTAGAGAGTCGGGTTGCCCTCGATGTCGACGCCGCCCATACGGGCCGCGACCTCGATGTTCTTGATCAGCTTTGCGAAGAGCTTGCCGCGCTTGGCGTCAATCACGGCCTTCTTGTGCTTCGTCGTAGCCCATTTAGAGTGGCCGGACATCTGCCTGTCTCCTTCGCGTAACCCATCCAAACAACGAACGCCAGAGATCCTACAAGGACTCGGCCGTACGGTTCGCGCGCACCATGTCGACGAACAGGGAGTGCACGCGGTGGTCGCCGGTCAGTTCCGGGTGGAACGACGTGGCGAGCGCGTTCCCCTGACGTACGGCGACGATGTGGCCCTCGTGCTCGGCGAGCACCTCGGCCTCGGCACCGACGGACTCGACCCAGGGGGCGCGGATGAAAACGCCCTCTACAGGATCGCCCTCGACACCCTTCACGTCGACCGCCGCTTCGAAGGACTCGTTCTGACGTCCGAAGGCGTTGCGGCGCACGATCATGTCGATGCCGCCGATCGTCTCCTGGCCCGAGCGCGGGTCGAGGATCTTGTCGGCCAGCATGATCAGGCCCGCGCAGGTGCCGTAGACAGGCATTCCGGCACGTACACGCGCGCGTAGCGGCTCCATCACGCCGAACAGGACCGCCAGCTTGGAGATGGTGGTGGACTCGCCGCCGGGGATGACGAGGCCGTCCACCTCGGCGAGTTCCTCGGGGCGCCGCACCGGCCTGGCCACGGCGTCGGCCGCGGCCAGGGCGACGAGGTGCTCCCGGACGTCGCCCTGGAGGGCCAGGACGCCTATGACAGGAGTGCTCATGAGTGGTTACCAGCCGCGGTTGGCGTAGCGCTCGGTCTCGGGGAGGGTGTCGCAGTTGATGCCGACCATGGCCTCGCCGAGGTTGCGGGACGCGTCCGCGATGATCTTCGGGTCGTCGTAGAAGGTGGTGGCCTTCACGATGGCGGCGGCGCGCTTGGCCGGGTCGCCGGACTTGAAGATGCCGGAGCCGACGAAGACGCCCTCGGCGCCGAGCTGGCGCATCAGCGCGGCGTCGGCCGGGGTGGCCACGCCACCGGCGGAGAACAGCACGACCGGGAGCTTGCCGAGTTCGGCGACCTCCTTGACGAGCTCGTACGGGGCGCGCAGCTCCTTGGCGGCGGCGTACAGCTCGTGGTTGTCGTAGCCGCGCAGCCTGGCGATTTCGTTCTTGATCTGGCGCAGGTGGCGGACCGCCTCGACGACGTTGCCGGTGCCGGCCTCGCCCTTGGAGCGGATCATGGCCGCGCCCTCGGCGATGCGGCGCAGGGCCTCGCCCAGGTTGGTGGCGCCGCAGACGAAGGGGGTTGTGAAGGACCACTTGTCGGAGTGGTTGACCTCGTCGGCCGGTGTGAGGACCTCGGACTCGTCGATGTAGTCGACGCCGAGGGACTGCAGGACCTGGGCCTCGACGAAGTGGCCGATGCGGGACTTGGCCATGACCGGGATCGAGACGGCCTCGATGATGCCCTCGATCATGTCCGGGTCGGACATCCGGGCCACGCCGCCGTCCTTGCGGATGTCGGCGGGGACCCGCTCCAGGGCCATGACGGCGACGGCGCCCGCGTCCTCCGCGATCTTCGCCTGCTCCGGCGTGACGACGTCCATGATCACGCCGCCCTTGAGCTGCTCCGCCATACCGCGCTTCACGCGCGCGGTGCCGGTCTCGGGAGCCTGGTTCTCGATGCTGGACACGGGTTGACCTCGCTGAAGTGAAAGGGACTGCTGCAGCACCGAGGAAACGGCACCGGACCAGGCCACAGCAAGGGCCAATGGAGAGGCGGTGGATCGTTTTGGTGCGGCCCTGGTCCTACGCCGCCCGGTCGACCAGGGCCCCGGGGGGCTCGTCGTCCATCTCGAAGGCCATCGGGAAGGGGGCGTGACCGGCCAGGCGGAACCAGCGGACCTTGCGGTGCTGGCGGAGGCGGCGGGCGGCGCCGACCGCGTCGTTGTGGAAGCGGCGAGCCATCGGGACCCGTCGTACAGCCTCGGTGAGTTCATGGGCCGCAGCCTCTCCCCCGGGCGCCTCGCGGACCGCCTCCACCTGGGCGGGCTCCGCGAAGACGGCCCGCAACGCCTGGCTCAGGTCACTCTCGGCGACCTCCCGATGCTCCTCCTCGGCCTGCCGGGCGGCGTGCGCGGCCTCGTACAGGACGATCGACGCGGCCGGGTCGAGCACGCCCGAGGTGGCCAGCTCCTGGGCCACGGAGGCACGGCGGAGCAACTGCGCGTCCAAACCCGCGCGCGTGGCGTCGATCCTGGCGTGCAGCCGGTCGAGACGGCCCGCGGTCCAGCTCAGATAAAGGCCGATCGCGACGAGCGCGACGAGAATCCAGATGAGGGTGGGAGTCACGGGCAGCAAGGCTATCGGGGCGGGTTCGGGCGGGGAGGGCCAGGCACGGGACGCACGCGGCCCGCCCGAGGGTATGCCTCACCGGCGCGAGATAGGTCGGCGATGAGCTGGGACCCGACGCAGACGGCCTTGCCGGTCGACCGCGGGCGAGTCGCCGGTCACGGGCAACCGCGCCGCATCCGTCGCACCGTCGCCCGTAAGCCCCCCGCCAACCGCAGCCGCACCCGGCGCCCGCGCAGCGATCAGTCCCGGGCGAGCCCGCGAACCCGTGCCCCACCGGTCCACCGCAAGCGAGTCGCCGGTCTCGGGCAACCGCCGCGTCCCTCGTACCGTCGCCCATAAGTCCGCCGCCAACCGCAGCCGCGCCCGGCGCCCATGCGGCGGTCAGTCGCGGGCGAACTCGCACCCCCGTGCCCCACCGGTCCACCGGTCCACCGGTCCACCGCGAGCGAGTCGCCGGTCTCGGGCAGCCGCGCCGCATCCGTCGCACCGTCGCCCATAAGCCCCCCGCCAACCGCAACCGCGCCCGGCGCCCGCGCAGCGATCAGTCGCGGGCGAGTCCCAGACGGGCGCGCAGTCCCGGGCCCCGGTCGACGTCCGCCGCGGCCACCGCCGCTGCGCCCGATGTCACCGTCTCGTAGACCGACAGGATGTCCGCCCCGACGGTCGACCAGTCGAACCGCCGGACGTGCGCCCTGCCGCGCTCTCGCAGTTCGGTCAGCCTCGCGGGGTCCCCGAGGAGCCGTAGCGCCGCCGCCGCCAGCGCGTCCGCGTCCTCGTTGGCGAAGAGTTCGCCCGCCGCTCCGTGGTCGAGGACCTGGGCGAAGGCGTCGAGGTCGGAGGCGAGCACCGGGGCGCCCGCCGACATGGCCTCGACGAGGATGATCCCGAAGCTCTCGCCGCCGGTGTTGGGGGCGACGTACAAGTCGACGCTGCGCAGGAAACGGGCCTTGTCCGCGTCGCTGACCATGCCGAGGAACTCCACGCGCGCGCGCAGTTCCTCGGGGAGCGACTCCACCGCCTCCTCCTCGTCGCCGCGCCCGGCCACCAGCAGCCGGGTCCGCGGGCGCTCGGCGAGGATCTTCGGCAGGGCCTTCATCAGCACCGGCAGGCCCTTGCGTGGCTCGTCGATGCGCCCCATGAAGCCGATCGTGTCGCCCTGCCACTCGGGCTTCGGCTCGGCCTTGGCGAAGAAGTCGACGTCCACACCGTTCGGGATCACCACCGCGTCCCCGCCGAGGTGCTCGACGAGCGTGCGGCGGGCGTACTCGCTGACGGCGATCCGGGCGCTGATCTTCTCCAGGGCGGCCTGGAGGATCGAGTACGCGGCGACCATGACCCGGGAGCGCGGGTTCGAGGTGTGGAAGGTGGCGACGATCGGGCCCGAAGCGATCCAGCAGGTCAGCAGGCCGAGCGACGGTGAGGACGGCTCATGGATGTGGACCACGTCGAACTCGCCGTCGTGCAACCAGCGGCGCACCCGTGCCGCCGACAGGAAGCCGAAGCTCAGGCGGGCCACCGAGCCGTTGTACGGCACCGGCACCGCGCGGCCGGCCGAGACGACGTACGGCGGCAGCGGGGTGTCGTCGTCGGCCGGGGCGAGGACGGACACCTCGTGCCCGAGGCGGATGAAGTACTCGGCGAGATCGCGGATGTGGAACTGGACGCCACCTGGCACATCCCAGGAGTACGGGCAGACGATGCCGATTCTCACGGGCGGGCACCGTCCGACGGGCGGGGCTCGAGGTCCTTCAGCCACAAGCGCTGCAGCATGTGCCAGTCCTCCGGGTGGTCGGCGATCCCTGTGGCGAAGGCATCGGCCAGCGCCTGTGCCATGACAGACGTCTTTTCGGCCCGGGTACCTGTCTCGGGCACCTCGACCGGGGGATGCACCCTTCCCTGCATGACAGGCGAGTCGTCGTACCAGAGTGTCACCGGCAGCAGCAGCGCGCCCGTCTGCTGGGCCAGCAGGGCAGGGCCGGCGGGGATACGGGTCGCCTCGCCGAAGAACCGCACCTCGACCCCGGACGACGACAGGTCGCGCTCGGCGACCAGACAGACCAGGCCGCCGTCACGCAGCCGCCGGGCCAGCGTGCCGAAGGCGGTGCCGCCGCTGTGCGGGAGCACCTCCATCCCGAGGCCCTCGCGGTAAGCGACGAAACGGTCGTACAGGGTCTCCGGCTTGAGCCGCTCGGCGACCGTCGTGAACGGCGTCTCCAGCTTGGTGGTGACCCAGGCGCCGGCGAGGTCCCAGTTGGCCATGTGCGGCAGCGCGAGAATGACGCCCTTGCCGGCCGCGAGCCCCTCGGTCAGGTAATGGAGGTCCTTGGGGTCGAAGCCGCCCCTTATGCGTTCCTTGCTCCAGGCGGGCAGCCGGAAGGATTCCATCCAGTAGCGCAGATACGAGCGCATGCCCGCGCGCGAGAGCTCGGCGAGGCGCTCGGGGCTCGCGTCGGGCACCACGCGCGCGTAGTTGCTCTCCAGCCGGAGCACGCCCTTGCCGCGCTGTTTCCAGGCCAGGTCGGCGATGCTCCGGCCGAGTCGCACGGCGACCGGCTCGGGGAGTTTCTTGACCACGCCCCAGCCGAGACCGTAAAGCGAGTCCGTCAGCCGCTCCTGGGCGCTCACTTCGCGGCCTCGCTCCCCTGTTCCTGCGACTTCTGCTTCTCCTCGGCGGCGGCCGACTCGGAGGGCGCCGATTCGGCGGCCGACTCCGCCGCTCCCGACGCGACAGCACCCGGCTCAGCGGCGCCGGCCTCGGCCTCGGCCTCCGCCGACTCCCGGCGGACGGTGACGACCCGCTGGATCAGCGTGACCAGGCTGCCGACGGCGACGATCCACAGCGCGATCGGCAGCAGGTACTGGATTCCCGGGACACCGAACTTGTGCAGGCCCGCGAATCCGGCCGCGACCAGTGAGATGACCAGCCGCTCGGCGCGCTCGACGAGGCCGTTGACGGCGACCGGAAGCCCGATCGACTCGCCTCGGGCCTTCGTGTACGACACCACCTGGCCGCTGGCCAGGCAGAAGATGGAGACCGCGCACAGCGCGATGTCGTCGCCGCCCCCGGCGTACCAGAGGGCGAAGCCGCCGAAGATCGCGCCGTCGGCGACGCGGTCGAGGGTGGAGTCCAGGAAGGCGCCCCAGCGGCTGGAGCGGCCCAGCTGGCGGGCCATGTTGCCGTCGACGAGGTCGGAGAACACGAAGAGCGTGATCACGACCGTGCCCCAGAAGAACTCGCCCATGGGGTAGAAGACCAGCGCGCCCGCGACCACTCCGGCGGTACCGAGGAGCGTGACCGTGTCGGGGCTGACGCCCCTTCTGATCAGAAATGTGGCGAACGGCGTGAGAACACGCGTGAAGAATGCACGCGCGTACTTGTTCAGCATGGCCTTCCCGACGGTCGGTGTGGCCGGCTCGGCCCCTGCTGGCCACCGGCTGGCCCATCGTAGCCACGCGCGCGCGTGGGCGGCGGCCGGGCACCCGGAGCCCGTGTCACCGGCCCGCGCCCTCCGGGTCCCGGCGCGATCGCGTCCGTCGTATGGACGCACCGTGACGGGAGTGGAAAGCTCGAAGGACCGCGGGCGTCACCGGAGCCGCACCGCACGCGGGTCCGCATGTCCGCGCCCACAGAGACCTCACCGTGCACGGGAGGCAAGGCCATGGGCGACAAGGCGAACGCACACCCCGGAGCCGCCGGCAGGGCAACAGCGGCCGACCACCCCGCGTCCGTACGGAATGTGGTGCTGGTCGGCCACTCCGGTTCGGGCAAGACGACATTGGTTGAAGCTCTCGCGCTGACAGCGGGGGCAGTGAACCGGGCGGGCCGCGTGGAGGACGGCGGCACCGTTTCCGACTACGACGAGATCGAGCACCGGCAGCAACGTTCGGTGCAGCTCTCCCTGGTACCCGTCGAATGGGACGGGTACAAGATCAATCTTCTGGACACCCCCGGATACGCCGACTTCGTCGGGGAACTCAGGGCCGGTCTGCGAGCGGCGGACGCGGCCCTCTTCGTCGTCTCGGCCTCGGACGGCGTGGACGGCTCCACCCGCATGGTGTGGGAGGAGTGCGCGGCCGTCGGCATGCCCCGGGCGATCGTCGTCACGCATCTGGAGGCCGCCCGGGCGGACTTCGAGGAGATGACGCGGATCTGCGCGGAGGCCTTCGGCGGCGACGACCCCGACGCCGTACTCCCGCTCTATCTGCCGCTGCACGGCCCGCAGGGGCCCGACGGACACGCCCCCGTGACGGGGCTGACCGGTCTGCTGTCGCAGAAGCTGTTCGACTACTCGTCCGGGGAGCGCAAGGAGGCAGAGCCCGGCGAGGACCTGCTGCCGGACCTCGAGGAGGCCCGCAACCGGCTGATCGAGGGGATCATCTCGGAGAGCGAGGACGAGACCCTCATGGACCGCTACCTCGGCGGCGAGGAGATCGACTTCAAGACGCTCGTGGAGGACCTGGAGCGGGCTGTCGCGCGCGGGGTGTTCCACCCTGTCCTGGCCGCCGCCCCCGCGGCCGAGGGTGCCCGGCAGGGGCTCGGCACGGTCGAACTCCTCGAGCTGGTCACCGGCGGTTTCCCGACGCCGTTCGAGCACCCCACGCCGGGCGTCACGACGATCGACGGCAAGCCGCGCGAGATCAAGGCGTGCGACACCGAGGGGCCGCTGGTCGCGGAGGTCGTGAAGACCGCGTCCGATCCGTATGTCGGCCGGATCTCGCTGGTGCGGGTCTTCTCCGGCACCCTGCGCCCGGACGCGACGGTCCATGTCTCCGGGCACGGGCTCGCCGACCGCGGGCACGAGGACCACGACGTCGACGAACGCATCGGCGCGCTGTCCGCCCCCTTCGGCAAACAGCAGCGTTCCCTCACGCACTGCATCGCGGGCGACCTCGCGTGTGTGGCGAAGCTGAGCCGCGCGGAGACCGGCGACACCCTCTCGGCCAAGGACGACCCGCTGCTCATGGAGCCGTGGGAGATGCCCGACCCGCTGTTGCCGCTCGCCATCCAGGCGCACAGCAAGGCGGACGAGGACAAACTCTCGCAGGGCCTGGCCCGGCTGGTCGCCGAGGACCCGACCATGCGCCTCGAACAGAACCAGGACACCCACCAGGTCGTCCTGTGGTGCCTGGGCGAGGCGCACGCCGACGTGGCACTGGAGCGACTGCGCAGCCGCTACGGCGTGCAGGTGGACGTCGTACCGCACCGGGTCTCCCTGCGCGAGACGTTCGCCGACAAGTCGACCGGGCGTGGGCGCCATGTGAAGCAGTCCGGCGGGCACGGGCAGTTCGCCATCTGCGAGATCGAGGTGGAGCCGCTGCCCGGCGGCTCGGGCATCGAGTTCGTGGACAAGGTCGTCGGCGGCGCGGTGCCACGGCAGTTCATCCCGTCCGTGGAGAAGGGCGTACGGGCGCAGGCGGCCAAGGGGGTCGCCTCCGGCCATCAGCTCATCGACGTCCGGGTGACGCTGCTGGACGGCAAGGCGCACTCCGTGGACTCCTCGGACGCCGCGTTCCAGACGGCCGGGGCACTGGCCCTCAGGGAGGCCGCGGCCGACGCGAGGATCCATCTGCTGGAACCGGTCGCCGAGGTGTCCGTGCTGGTCGGCGACGACTACGTGGGTGCGGTGATGAGCGACCTGTCCGGGCGGCGCGGCCGGGTGCTCGGCACCGAGCAGACCAACGGCGGGCGCACGCTGATCAAGGCCGAGGTGCCCGAGATCGAGATCGGGCGGTACGCGGTGGACCTCAGGTCCCTGTCGCACGGCACCGCGCGCTTCAGTCGGTCCTACGCACGGCACGAGCCCATGCCGCCGCAGATCGCAGAGAGGATCCGTGAAGAGGCGCGCGACGCCTCCTAGTTGGCGCCGGGCCACGGGCAAGTGGCCGTCCACGCCGCACACGCGGTCGCCGGCGCCGCACAAGTGACCTCCGGCACCGCGCACATGGCGTTCCGCGCCCCACAAGTGACGTTTGTGGAACGCTCCCCTCCGAATCGGCGGACGGCTTCGGCCGTCCGCCGACGAATGTCAGCACCTACGGATACGCTGATGACCTGATCAACAGGTGTGCGAAGCAAGGAAGTCGGGAAAGCCGCAGTGGGTGACACCAGCGGCGATCGGGGGCGGGAATGACCGTTGACAGCGGTTACGCGGACTTCTTCGGTCCGCAGGTGCCGCGCACGGGCGACGAGGCGCAGACGGCGACGTTCGCCCTGGCCTCGGCGGCCTATCGGGACAATCCGGTGGAGGAGATCCTCAAGGCCAACAACGAATGGCACGAGTCGGCCGTCAAGGGCGGTCGCAGCTGGGCGAAGATCTTCCGCCCCAACCTGGGCGAGGCCTTCTCCACGGCGGTGATCACCCGCATGCTCGGCAAGGGCCGCAAGCCCCTCATCCAGTCCTTCGGCGCCGAGCCGCAGGTCGTGGTCGAGCACTGCCTCGCGGCGAACAACATCCGCCGGGACCGGGACAACCGGCTGACCGCCGTGATGGTGCTGTGCGGTGTGCTCTTCCTGCCGGGGCTCCTCGTCTGGCTGCTGGTCTTCACGCTGCGCACCAACATCGCCAGGCGCGAGGACAAGCAGGCCGGAGCGCTCGGCACCGCGCTGCTCGTGGCGATGGGCGCGCTCGCCGTGCTCTTCCTGATCAAGATGCCGTTCGGAGGGTTCTGGGGCTGGTACGCACGCGCGTGCGTGGCCCTCCCCGTCGTCGGCTGGTTCTGGGCCAAACAGATCTGCGAGCGCACCGCGAGGGATCTGCGGGAGCGCTGGGCCAGTCTGCTGGCAGGCAGCAGCGTCGGCGCCAAGGTGCCCGAGGCGGTGCCGAGCAACCCCGGCGAGACCGCGGCCGAGCAGCTGCGCCAGTCCCTGGCGATGCTCAGCGCCGAGCAGCAGTCCAACTCCGTCTTCTACGCCGGTCCCAAGGGGATACTCGGCATGGGCACCCGGTGGGGCAGCTGGCAGCTGGCCGAGGACCTGGTGTCCGCCGACCCGACCCGGGAGATCCACCCCTTCCGCAGCTGGGACGTCGTCCGCTCCATCCACGACCAACTGCGCATGCTGGAACGCAACACCATCAACACCGGAGGCTTCCCGAAGCCGTCCGTACGCCACTGGGTCGTCACCCCGATCGCGGAGGGCGCGAAGGAGGTGTCCCGGCCCGGGGGCACGGACGTGGACGCCTACCAGGTCAAGACCCACGCCATACAGGACATCTGCAACAAGCAGCAGTTCGGCGGTGGCGACCGGCACTACCTGGGCGTCCAGTGGACGCTCTGGGAGGGGCAGCTGGTCCTCACCATGCTGATCACGGTGACCGTGCTGCACGAGACGCTGCGCATCGAGGTCACCGGACACGCCCTGGGGCCCGTGCACGGGCTGTTCACCTCGAAGCCGGCGGCCAAGGAGAAGGAAGTCGCCAAGCAGCTCAGGTTCTGGGAGACCAAGAAGATCAAGCTCCCGCTGGTCGACGCGGACGAGGTGGTCCGCCTCACCGCCCGGGCGCCCCTGACCCGCTACCCCCCGCTGCTCAACTGGCTCGGCGGCTCGCTCACCCTTCCCGAGCCCTTCGGTCTGCGCCATGCCTGGGCGGACCGGCCCTGGCGGCACCGCTTCATGGCCGATGACGCGCTGCGCGCCGCGACCCCGGTCCTGAGGGTCGTGCACGCCGCGGCGATCCGGGTCCTGTCGGACAACGGCGTGGACACGGAACAGTTCGGCACGCGGGCGGGCTTCCTGAGCACGCAGGTCCAGGACGTGTCACCGCGAAAGGCGGACGTGTACGACGCGTAGGTGCGAGGAGGGGCCGCGCATTCACCGGCCCCCCTTGCCTCACTCGCTGGGCCAGGCCTCCGCCAGCATCTTGCGGGTGTCGCCCAGCAGCTGCGGCAGCACCTTCGTGTGGCCGACGACCGGCATGAAGTTCGTGTCGCCGCCCCAGCGCGGGACGATGTGCTGGTGGAGGTGGGCGGCGATGCCGGCCCCGGCGACCGTCCCCTGGTTCATGCCGATGTTGAAGCCGTGTGCCCCGGAGGCCGTCCGCAGGGCCGTCATCGCCTGCTTGGTCAGCGCGGCCAGCTCAGCGGTCTCCGGCTCGGTGAGGTCGGTGTAGTCGGCCACATGACGGTAGGGCACGACCATCAGATGGCCGCCGGTGTAGGGGTAGAGGTTGAGCACCGCGTACACCAGCCGGCCGCGCCGGACGATCAGGCCGTCCTCGTCGGATTTGGCCGGAATCGAGCAGAAGGGGCAGCCGTCGTCGGCACCCGGGCCGGTCGGCTTGTTCTCGCCCTGGATATAGGCCATCCGGTGGGGGGTCCACAGACGCTGGAACGCGTCCTGCGTCCCCACTCCCGACTGCTGCTCCGGCTCACTCGTCATGCAGTGCAGCATATGACTTCGCCCGTTCGCGCCGTGTCGGCGGGGTTGTGGGAAAAGCGGTCCGGGCCAAGCTGGACGGGTGGACGACGAAACCCGCGGAGCCGACAGCGCGGACACCGGCGGGAGCGACGGCACCGAGGCTCCCGACACGGACGGCGCCGACCTCCGCGAGCCTCGCACGACCGACACTCGCAAGACCCCCCGCGGGCCTCACGACGCTCACCAGACCCGCACCGGCGCCCACGCCCCCGACAGCCGCCAGGCCCGCTGGGAGGCCCGCATGGAGGTCCCCCTCGGCGTGGCCTCCCTGGCCTTTCTCACGGCGTACGCGCTCCGGGTCCTGGCCGACCTCCAGAGTGCCGCGCTCGATCTCTGCCTGGCGGTGACGCTGGCCGCCTGGGCGCTGTTCGCCGTCGACTACGCGGTGCGCTGGCGCCTGAGCGGGCAGCGCCTGCGCTTCGTACGGACGCATGTGCAGGACACCGTGGTCCTGATTCTGCCGCTGCTGCGCCCCCTCAGGGTCGTGAAGGTGTACGAGACCGTGCAGCGCCGGCACGGACAGCCCCGGCTCGCCCTGCACGCGCGCGTGATCGTGTACGCCGGTCTGGCGGTCCTTCTGCTGGGCTTCACCGGTGCCCTCGCCGTCTACCAGCAGGAACACGACGCGCCCGGTGCGAGCATCCGCACCTTCGGCGACTCCGTCTGGTGGACCTGTTCCACCCTCGCCACCGTCGGCTACGGCGACGTGGTCCCGGTCACCCCGCTCGGACGCCTGATCGCGGTCGGTGTGATGGCCATCGGGCTGGCCCTGCTCGGCGCGGTGACAGGAACCTTCGCCTCCTGGCTGCTCCAGGTGTTCGCGCGGGAGGACGACGAAAGGCCCCCGGGAAGCTGAACCTCCCGAGGGCCTCGCGCACGACAGGGGTCAGACCTGCGCCCGCTCCTCCACGACCTTGACGATCTTCGCGATGGCCTCGTCGAACGGGATGCCGTTCTCCTGGGAGCCATCGCGGTAGCGGAAGGACACCGAGCCGCCCGACATGTCCTCGTCACCCGCGATGACCATGAAGGGCACCTTCTGCTTCTGGGCGTTGCGGATCTTCTTCTGCATCCGGTCCGAGGAGGAGTCGACCTCGACCCGCAGCCCCTGCTTCTTGGCGGCCGCGGCGAACTTCTCCAGGTACTCGACGTGCGCGTCGCCGATCGGGATGCCGACCGCCTGGACCGGGGCCAGCCACGCCGGGAAGGCGCCCGCGTAGTGCTCGAGGAGCACGGCGAAGAACCGCTCGATGGAGCCGAACAGCGCGCGGTGGATCATGACCGGACGCTGCTTGGAGCCGTCCGGCGAGGTGTACTCCAGCTCGAACCGCTCCGGCAGGTTGAAGTCCAGCTGGATGGTCGACATCTGCCAGGTGCGGCCGATGGCGTCCTTGGTCTGGACGGAGATCTTCGGGCCATAGAAGGCGGCGCCGCCCGGGTCCGGGACCAGGGGCAGCCCCTGCTTCTCGGCGACCTGGCGCAGCGTCTCCGTGGCCTCCTCCCAGACCTCGTCCGAGCCGACGAACTTCTCCGGATCCTTGGTGGACAGCTCCAGGTAGAAGTCGGTCAGGCCGTAGTCGCGCAGCAGGCCGAGGACGAAGGTGAGCGTCTTGTCGAGCTCCTCGGACATCTGCTCGCGCGTGCAGTAGATGTGCGCGTCGTCCTGCGTGAAGCCGCGCGCGCGCGTGAGGCCGTGCACGACGCCCGACTTCTCGTACCGGTACACGGTCCCGAACTCGAAGAGACGCAGCGGCAGTTCGCGGTACGAGCGGCCGCGCGCGTCGAAGATCAGGTTGTGCATCGGGCAGTTCATGGGCTTGAGGTAGTAGTCCACGCCCTCGTCGAGCTGCATGGGCGGGTACATGCCGTCGGCGTACCAGTCCAGGTGGCCCGACTGCTCGAAGAGCTTCCCCTTCGTCGCGTGCGGGGTGTAGACGAACTCGTAGCCCTCCTCCTCGTGGCGGCGGCGCGAGTAGTCCTCCATCACGCGGCGGATGATGCCGCCCTTGGGGTGGAACACCGCGAGGCCGGATCCGATCTGCTCCGGGATGGAGAACAGGTCGAGCTCGGAGCCGAGCTTGCGGTGGTCGCGCTTCTCGGCCTCGGCGAGGAAGTCGAGGTGCGCCTTCAGCTCGTCCTTGGTCGGCCACGCGGTGCCGTAGATGCGCTGGAGCATCGGGTTCTTCTCGCTGCCGCGCCAGTAGGCGGCCGCGTTGCGCATCAGCTTGAACGCCGGGATGTTGCGGGTCGACGGCAGGTGGGGACCGCGGCAGAGGTCCTTCCAGCACAGGTCGCCGGTCTTGGCGTCCAGGTTGTCGTAGATCGTCAGCTCACCGGCGCCGACCTCGACGTCCGCGCCGTCGTCCGTGGAGGCGGAGCCCTTGATGCCGATCAGTTCCAGCTTGTACGGCTCGGACGCCAGCTCCTCGCGAGCCGCCTCGTCGGTCACCACCCGGCGGGAGAATTTCTGCCCCCGCTTCTGGATCTCCTGCATCTTCTTCTCGATGGCCTTGAGATCCTCGGGCGTGAACGGCTTCTCGACGTCGAAGTCGTAGTAGAAGCCGTCCTTGACCGGCGGGCCGATGCCCAGCTTGGCCTCGGGGAAGAGCTCCTGCACGGCCTGCGCCATCACGTGCGCGGTGGAGTGGCGCAGGATGTTCAGGCCGTCCTCGGAGGAGATCTCGACGCCCTCGACCTCCTCGCCCTCGGACAGGACGTACGCGAGGTCCTTGAGCTCGCCTCCCACGCGCGCGGCGATGATCGAGCGCTCGCCGACGAAGAGCTCGGCGGCCGTAGTGCCCGTCGTCACCACGCGCTCTTCCCGCTCGGAATCGCGTTGGATGATCACACGGACGTCTGACACCGGTCTCTCCTGACTGAAGGTGGGTGCGGCGCCATACCGGGAGCGCGCGCAATAGGGGATCGTACCGACCCCGCCCCCACCTCCGCGAAATCAGTCCCGGTCTCAGTCCCCTCCGCAGGCCTCCTCGAAGAAGTCGAGATTCTCCTGGAGGGACTTCATCAGCCGGTCCCGCTCGGCCTCGTCCACCTGCACGGGCACGACCCCGGTGGCCCCGGTGAGCCTGCGGAAGCCACCGCGGCTCTCCAGCCTGCCGTGCACCCGCACCGGCAGCCCGACGAGGTGGGCGTGCCCGGCGATCCGGTACGCCTCCTCGTCCAGGGTCAGCCGCAGGTGCGGGATCTCGGCGCCGGCGATCACCCGCAGCCGTACCGACCCGTCCCCGCGCGGCCCCGACCTGCCCATCCGCACCACCGTGCCGGTGATCCGCACCGGGACGGAGGGCTCCTCGCGCAGGAAGCGGGCCCCTGCCTCGCGCAGCACGGGAAGGTCGCCGGGCGAGAACTCCACGGCCTCGGACGACGCCGCGCATCCTTCGGGAACCCCGGCCGCGGGCGCCCACTCGACGGCGATCCGCGCGCCCTCCGTGCCGCGTACCAGGGCGATCAGCGCCTCGGTGAGCTCACGGCTGACGCCCGCCTCGACTGCCCCGTCGAAGGCGTCCATGCCCCCGGTGGCCCGCTGGTAGTCGATGGCCTCGCGGGTGGCGTAGAGCGCCTGGTGGAGGCGTACGGCGAGGGGGCGGGTGGTGCCGACGGGCACGAAGGCGGTGAGCCGGCGGCCACCGGCGGCCGAGCCGACCAGGACGTTTTCCAGGGACGCGACCGCCGTACGGCGATAACGGGCGCCGTAGTAGCCGGCACGCGCGCGTGTGGCGAGCGCGCCGGCCAGCAGGGTCTGGCGGGCGGCGGCGCGCAGATGCTCCTCGACGGTCCAGGACGTGGCATCGGCGGGGCCGGTCGGGACGTCCCGCCACCAGCGGATCTCGTCGCTGGGCACGGCGAGGCCGACGAGCACCTCGCGCGCGGAGGGCGTGCCGCTGCGGGAGAGGGCGACCAGGGCCTCGCCGAGGAGGTCCTCGCTGTCGGGGAAGGCGCGGCTCTCGGGCACGAGCAGGCTGGTCCCGCTCGCACCCGGCCCCGGTGGCGTCCAGCGGCCGTAGCGGCCGGGGGCGCCACCGCGCCGCTGCCAGCCGTGCCGGTGCAGCAGGGCGCTCAGGACGGCCGGGTCGACCTCTTCGGGAGTCGGCGAACGGTCCCAGTGGGCCTCCGGGTGGGGCCGTACCGCACGCAGTGGCTCCTCCAGCGGGCGGTGGGTCATGGTCTGCCTCCCGTCCCGACGCGCGTCATGATCTCGCACAGCGCCCGGTCGTCGAAGATGCGGTTGGTGGGGATCCGCACGGTGGTCCGGGTCCGGCCGGTGATCGCGTGGCCGGCCAGGTTGACCCAGTAGCAGCAGTGTCTGAGGTCCAGGCGGTCGTGGCCGGCGCGCAGCCAGTCGTCCTGGGTTCGCGGCACGAGCATGACCACCAGGATCTTGTGGACCGACACCGGCGTGCGGGCGAGTTTGCGCAGATGGTCGTTGTCGAGCGTGAAGGAGAAGAAGCGGCCCGGCGGGTTGGGCGCGACCTGGTAGGTGCACTTGAGCTGCACCTTGATGGTGACCTCGTCGTCGACGGTGTGTCCGGGCGAGCCGTGACTGACGTGCCAGTCGATGCCGTTGTCCGGGAACGGTTGCGACAACGAGCAGCCGGCCGCCGCCGCGACGGCGTGCAGATAGCCCACCTGCAATGTCTCCATGCAGGCGGTGGTGGCGAGTGTGCCGCGAAGAGGGCCCGTGCGTTCGGGCAGCAGCCCGCCCCGCTCGGGCTGCGCTATCGCCATGACCAACAGCCTTCCAAGCCAAGTGACATGCCCACACATGGGCCACATGAATCCCGCGCCGCGCCGCTGAACTGCAAAGACCCGTACTCCTGTTGTGTCCTTCCGGCGTACGGCGCAAACAGCCCGGGTATCACCAAACAGGCAGAAGACGGGGCGTCAGCTGCCGTGGGTGAACGAGGGGTTGTGTAGCTATGACGTGCTGGTACGAAGGGCCCCTGGCCGCTTTCGACACCGAGACCACGGGCGTGGACGTCGAGACCGACCGGATCGTGTCGGCCGCCGTCGTCGTCCAGGACGCGGCGGGCACCCGGCCACGGGTGAGCCGGTGGCTGGTCAATCCGGGCGTACCGGTGCCCGCCGGAGCGACGGCGGTGCACGGGCTGACGGACGAACATCTCCAGCTCAACGGCCGCTGGCCGGCGCCGGTGATGTTCGAGATAGCCGAGACGCTGGCCGAGCAGGCGGCGGCGGGCCGTCCGCTGGTGGTGATGAACGCTCCGTTCGATCTGACGCTGCTGGACCGGGAGTTGCGCCGCCACCGGGCCTCGTCCCTGGACCGCTGGCTGGATTCCGCACCGCTGCTCGTGCTGGATCCGCGGGTGCTCGACAAGCATCTGGACCGCTACCGCAAGGGCCGCCGCACCCTCACCGACCTGTGTGAGCACTACGGCGTCGAACTGGCGGGCGCGCACGACGCGGCGGCCGACGCACAGGCCTCGCTGGATGTCGTACGGGCGCTGGGGCGCCGTTTCGCCGCCCGGCTGGAGCGGCTGGCACCGCCGGAGCTGCACGACCTGCAGGCGGTGTGGCACGCGGCGCAGGCGCGGGGCCTGCAGGCCTGGTTCGCGCGCAGTGGCTCGGAGGAGTCGGTGGACCCGGCGTGGCCGCTGCGCCCGGATCTGCCCGCGGCGGCGTGACGGAACGCGGCGGCGTGACGGAACGGGGCACCGGAACCGACGCCCCGCATCCGGCCGGGGGCCGCCGCCTCCGCGTCACCAGGAGCCGCCGCCTCCGCCCCCGGCGCCACCGCCGACGTCCCCGGAGGTGGACCCGCCGCCTCCCGAGCTGCTGGATCCACCGGAGCTGGAAGGCGGGCTGGCGGCGGACAGCACGACCGCGGCGAGCAGGACGTCGGTGACGTCGAGGGAGAATCGCCGGCGCCCACCAGGTCGTGCCGTGGAGGCGCTGACCGCTCGTTCCCAGGCGGACTCGACGCCCAGGGCCACCGCCCAGGCCGCGTAGCGGTCCGCCTGCTCCCCGACGGGCGGTTCGTCGGGGCGGCTGCTCGGGTCGGCCAGGTAGCGCCGGAACGCCTCGACCTGGAGCCAGAGGTCGGTGCCGCGCGGGGTGCGCCGGTCCAGCTCCCAGGAGCGGGCCGCGACGGCGATGCCGACACCGGCGACGACGGCACCGGCCAGCAGGACGGGCAGTCCCGCCGCGATCCGGCGGCCGTTCAGGATGCCGCCGGTGATCACGAGGGCGAAACCCAGGAGCAGCGCCAGCACATCGACCGCGCCCCACCCGAGGACGCGCTTCTTGGCGGCCGTGTCCCACAGGCCGCTGGTGGTACGCCAGTTCTCCAGCTTGCCGGAGAGTTCGTCCCAGCCCTGCCGGAACCAGGGGTCGCGCGCTCCGAGGGTCAGGCTGTCACGACCGGAGAACATCGTGCGCAGGATGTCCCGGCCCTCCAGGTCCATTCCCGCCTGGGAGTAGTGACGCGTCAGGACCGGGTGCTTCTCGTCCCCCCGGATGGTGAGATGACCGTCCGACGCGGCGGTGAGCAGCCAGGCCACCTTGTGCCGTCGGTCGACCTGCTCGGTGAGGAGGATGCCGCCCTGCGCCGGAGTCAGCTCCTCGGGCGGTGCGGCGGAGGGTGTGACGCCGCGGGCCAGCCGCTCGACCTCGACCCGGCGTTCCCTCCCGTCGTCCCCCGCCAGCCGGTCGCGTCCCACCATGCGCAGCGCACAGACGGTCAGCGCGGCGCAGGCCAGCGCGACGGCGAGGAAGAGCCCGCCGTTGTGCAGGGGGTGCGGAAGGGTCGTACCGACGGCCTTGCCGGAGGGCGCCGCGGGCAGTGCCGCCGCGCGGGCGGCCTTGGCCTTCTCCGCGGTGGCGTACAGCGTGAGCCCCTCGCTGCCCTTGAGCCTGTCCAGCTCGACCACGAGGTGTCCCGGCTCGCTCTGCTCGGCCGTGCAGGGCTTCCCCTTGTCCCAACTGCCGTGCCGGCAGCGCAGAGCGGTGAACCCATGGGCGCCCACGACATGGATCTCCACACGCGAGCGGTCGACCTTCCAGCCCGTGCCGACCGCGTCCCACGCCAGTTTGCCGCCCTTCACCACTTCGGGCAGCGTGTACTGGATGCGGTAGCGGTGGACGCCGCTGACGAGACGGTCGGGGTCACCCACCTTGAGCCGGTCGGCGAGCTGCTGCTCGCCCGTCACGTCCCGGTAGTAGTCGCCGTACGTGTCCTCCCAGGGGACCTTGTGGCCGTCCAGGGCGACCCGCACGTCGTCCCCCTCGAAGGGCGAGCCCGGGACGTCCCGGAAGATGCCGTGCGAGTCCCCCGAGTGCCCGAAGTCGTAGTCGATGACCTCGGTGATCCGGGCGCTGCCGTCGGCGCGTATCTCGGCACCGACCCACATCGAGGTGACCCGCTCCTTGTTGGCGAGGGTCTGCGCCAGAGCGGCGACCCCACCGAACACCGTCAGGACGACGAGCATGACGATCAGGGACCGCACCCTGCGCCGTCGTATCGAGACCGCCTTCCGCGGTCTCCGTCTGCCTGCCCCACCACTCATGCCGCCCCCCAAGACGCACAACTGGACACAAAAAACCGGCCTGCGAGTGCAGACCGGTCTTTTCCGGGTGGGCGATACTGGGTTCGAACCAGTGACCTCTTCGGTGTGAACGAAGCGCTCTCCCACTGAGCTAATCGCCCGGGAACGCACTGAACAATACAGGTCCCCGCGGGTTTCCTTCAAACCGCTTCCAAGTACGCGACGAGCCCCCGCCGCCCGGCACGCATCATCCAACGGTGGTTGGCCAGGAAGACCGGCCGTCCGGGCACGGCGAAGCGCCGGAGCAGTGGTTTGTGCACCTCGGTGACCTGGTCGTAGCGGGCGAGGCTGCCGTCCCCGTCCGGGGTGATCGTCCAGCGCGCCCAGCCGTCGAGATCGCCGTCCATCTCGATCTCCAGCACCCCGGCCTCCGGGTCGCGCCGCACCTCGCGCGCGGTGAAGACCAGGTCGTACGGCAGCACGGCGCGGATCGTGACCACGCCGCTGGTGTCGTCGAGCCGTCGCACCTCGCGCACCTGGGGCCACCAGCGCGGATACTCCTCGGCGCGCTCCAGCACGTCGTAGACGACCGCGGGCTTCGCGGGCAGGGACCACAGGCTGCGGAAGCGGTATCGGGTCCAGTCCATGGAGCGAGTCTGGCATCGGATCCGAGTAGGTTTTGAGTACGCGTACTCATGTCGCGCCGCGTGACCCAGCCCACACTTCAGGGCATGACGCACATCCCGCCCCCGGCCGAGGAGCTCCGCCTCCTCGACGCCGAGCTGTGGCAACTGGACGCTCGCCGGGCCCAGTTGCTGGCCCGCCGGGCCTGGCTGGTCGCGGCGCTCCAGCCGAAGTGGCAGGCCCCGCAGCCGACCGGGCCGAGGCCCGCCGCATCCCCTCGCCCCGAGGCGAGCGCACCCAGCGTGCAGAACGTGCTCCTGGTGCTCGGCGGGGTCCTGCTCACGATCGCCGCGATGGTGTTCACCCTGGTCAGCTGGGGTGACCTGGGCATCACCGGCCGGACCCTGGTGCTCGGCGCGGTCACGGTGGCCGCGCTCGCCGCACCGCTTCCGCTGCTGAAGCGCGGGCTGCGCTCGACGGCCGAGTCCGTGGCGGGACTGGGGCTGGCACTGACGGTCCTGGACGCGGTCGCGCTGCACGAGGCCGTCTTCCTTGAGACACCCGGGGCGCCGTACACGGCGGTCGCCTCGGCCCTCCTCGCGGCGCTCTGGACGGCGTACGGCCTGCTGCCGGGCGCCACCGACCTGCGCCTGCCCCGCCCGGCCGCCCTGGTCGCGGCCCAACTCCCGCTGTTCTTCTGGGCGATCGCGGCCGACGCGGGCTCCTACGGCCTCACGGCCGCGCTCCTGGTGACGGCCGGCTTCGACACGGTTGTGACGCTCCGGACGACGCCCGGGTCCGTACGCGTGGTCGCCGCGATCGGCGCGTACGGAGTGGGCGCCTGGGGCGCACTGGCGGCCGGCTTGCTGACCTGGACAGCCTCCGGCCCGAGCGCCGCCGCCCGTGCGGCGGCGCTCCTTCTCCTCGCGAGCGCGATCGCGCTGGCCGCTGCGTGGCAGGGCGGTCGTACGGCAGCGCGGGCGAACGGGCAGGCCCTCGGGCTCGCCACCGTTTCCGGGCTCCTCGCGGTGGGAGCGCTCGGCGGAACGGCACGGTCCCTGGTGCCCGAGCTGTGGACCGTCCCGGCCCATCTCGCCTTCGGGATCGCCCTGTTGGCGGCCCTCAGGCTCGACCGGCTGCCGGACACCGTACGACGGGGTCTGGCCTGGGCCTCCGGAGCCGTACAGGCGCTGTCCCTGCTGTGGGCCCTGCCCGTCGTCGGCGTCGTCGTGCTGGGCCCGCTCGGCTGGGCCTCGCGGGCGTGGACCGGCACCCCGTCGGACGCCCGCAGCGCCGTGACCGTGGACGTGACGTGGCCGCCGCACGCGGAGGCGGCACCGCTCGTCCTGGCAGCCGTCGCGGCCGTACTCGCCCTGGTGGTACGGGACCCGGCCTGGCGGCCCAAGGCGACGGCCGGCGCGCTGGGCCTGGCCTGCGCCACCGCAATCACCCTGCCCGCCGTGCTCGAACTCCCCTACGTGGCGGGCCTGTTGATCGAAGGCGCCACAACAGCCGGCATCCTCACGGCGGCCGTGTTCCAACGGCAGCGGCTCACCGCCCTGGTCCTGGCACTGGGCACGTCCTCGAGCCTCGCCTGCCTCGCCCTGGCCTCCCAGCCGGCGACACTCACCGTGCTCTGTGGCCTGGTCGCGCTGTTCACTGCGGCCTCATGGCGCCTGGCCCCCATCACCGCCCCCACCGCTCTCGCCTACGGTGCCGCGCTGGCCGTCGCGATCGGATCCGCCGCGGACTGGTCGCCGCCGCACACCGCCCTGCTGGTCCTGGTGGTCCCCGTGGCCGCGGCCTTCCTCGCCCGGCGCCTCGGCGACTCGAAGGCCACCGTGCCGGTCGAGGCGGCCGGAGCGACGGCCGGAGTCCTCGCCATCGCACTGGCGGCGACAGACCTGCCCCTGCTCGCCACGGTCCTGGCCCTGTGCGGAGTGATCACCGCGGGCACGGCGATCCGTACCGACCGCCGCCCCGCCGGATACGTGGCCGCGGCCCTGTTCCTCGCGGCCACCTGGGTCCGTCTGGCGGGCTGGGAGGTGGACACCCCGGAGGCCTACACCCTCCCGGTCACGATCCCCGCGCTGCTGGTCGGTGCCCTGCGCCACCACCGCGACCCACAGACCTCGTCCTGGACGGCGTACGCCCCCGGCCTGGCTGCCACGCTCGTCCCGAGCCTCTTCGCCGCCTGGGGCGACCCGCACTGGACGCGCCCCCTGCTGCTAGGTGTGGCGGCCCTGCTGGTCACCCTGGCCGGCGCCCGCCACCACCTCCAGGCCCCGCTCCTGCTGGGCGGCTCGGTACTGCTCCTGGACGCCCTGCACGAACTGGCCCCGTACATCGTCCAGGTGACCGACGCCCTCCCCCGCTGGGTGCCCCCGGCCCTGGCCGGCCTCCTGCTCCTGGCCCTGGGAGCGACGTACGAACAACGCCTGCGGGATGCCCGACGAGCCCGGAGCATCCTGACCAAGATGCACTGAAGCGCCCCTTCAGGGGCGCGGGGAACTGCGCGACCAGCCACAACGGGGCCCGCAGTTCCCCACGAACCGTTACGGCATCTTGTCCCCGAGCAACGCCAGGTTCTCGATGGCGGCGAGCCCGTACAACGCGGTGTCGTTCGTCGACACCCAGGCCGCCTCACTGCCCGCCACCAACGAGACCGGCCCGCTCAACGCCTCCGTCTTCCAGGGCGCGGACTCCTTGTACCCGTCGGAGTTGTAGAACTTCTCCCACGCGCGCGTGGCCAGCTTCGCGTCCCCGGTCTGCACGGCCGCGTACGCGTCCAGCCGCGAGTGCCCCTGGAACAGCAGCAGCGACCCGAAATTGGACCCGTAACGCGCGGCCTGCTCGGCCTTGCTCGCGTTGAAGTAGCGGCAGTAGTCGAAGTACGCCTCGTTGAACTTCGGCATGTCGACGAGGTCGATGAGCTCGGCGCACAGCTCGTTGAGCCCGAACACGGCGGAGAGGTGCGAGACCCCGACGACGGGCGTCGAGGCCACCGCGAACTTGCCCGTGTCGAGGTCGTACAGTCCGCTGCCCTGCACGAATCCGTTGGGCTGGGCCGCGATGCCCTCCATCGTCGACAGCACGCGGGCCTTGGCCTTCTCCCACTTGGGGCCCTTGCGCTCCCACTCGGTCAGCCAGGCCGAGACCAGCCCGCTCCAGTCCGTGCCGAAACCGACCGACAGGGCGTGCCGGTCCGGCGTGTAGGGGTCGGTGCGGACCTTGCGCAGCGGGTCGAGCACGAGGAACGTCTCGTCGGAGTCGACGTTGGCGTGCATGAGGTCGCCGACGCGCTCGTCCGCGGTGAGGAAGTAGTAGTAGCGCCGGTACGTCGTGTTGGCGATGCGCTGTTGCTTGGCGCTGTCGGCGTAGTGCTGCACACCGTGCCTGGTGCCGAGTCCGGCCCACTGCCCCAGGTGGTACACGTCCACTTCGCCGGTATGCCGCGTCATGGCCTCGGCGAACCGGAAGATGTCCGCGCGACCCGACCTGATGTACGCGAACCAGAGCCAGAGGTCCGGCGACAGTTCGGAGTTGTCCCAGGCATAGCCACCGATGTCGTACCGCCACTGGTGCCTGACGGTGTCATAGGTGTGCATGATGTCGCCGTAGTCCCAGAAGCCGTACCAACGGCGCTGCTCCACCTGGTCCTTGTAGTAGGTGAACAGGAAGTCGAGGTGGTCCTCGATCTTCGCCTTGGCCGGGGTCGAGCGGTCGGGCTCGGAGTACAGACCCGGCCCGAAGACCTTCGCCTTGATGAGCTGCTTGGGCGGTGCGGCGAGCTGGGGCAACACCCTGACGGCCTCGACCTGTTGGGCCAGGGCCGCCGGTGACGGTGTCGACTCGTTGGCCCAGAACAGCAGTTCCGACGTGCGGGCGATGCCGTAGGGCGTGCCGAACTCGGGCTCGTAGTCCTCGTAGGTGATGTTGAGGCCTTCGAGCTGCTCCGCGAAGGTGTCCTGGCCCATGCCGTCGTGGTAGAAGCGCAGGTCCATGGGCTGCGCCTCGGGCGACCAGAGCCAGAGGGTGACCTCGGCCTCGTCGGTCTGGGCGTCGCGGATGTCGAGCTGGGAGGGGTGCTTCTCCCAGAAGTCCCTGAGGCCGAAGGAGAATCCGCCGCTCGCGCCACCGACGTAACCGAACCCGGAGGCCCGCCTGCCGCCGCCGGCACCGATCCAGCCGTGTCCCTTCTTGGTGCGCTTGCGCAGGGTGAAGCCGTCGGCGGAGAGCTGGGAGAGGGTGTAGTCGCCCCACTCGGGGATGTACTGGAGCCGGGTGGTGACCCGCTGGTCCCAGGTGGCCGGGTCGGGCAGCTTCTCGCCCGCGTACTGGGCGGCCTGGACGGCGGCACCGGGGTCGCGGCGCAGACCGGTGATGCCCTTGACGGCCTCGCGCAGCAGACCGGTGCCCTCGCCGCCGATGCGGATGTGCCGGTCGTAGGACTGGTCGCGCATCGGCACGGTGAAGCGGACGCCGAGGCCGCGGATGAAGTCGCCGCTCGCCTTGCCGGGTTCCTGGGTGCCGTCGTAGGTGATGGTGTGCACCATGCGGAAGGAGTCGGCGCCCGCGTAGAAGTAGAGCCGGATCGAGAACGGCAGCCAACTCCGGCTGCCCTTGCGGTGCTTGCCGTCGATCTTGACGACCGCGCGGACCGGGCCCGACTGTTCGACGGTGACCTCGGAGATGGCCCCCTCGAAGCGCTCGGTCTTGACCGTGCCCTGGTCCTCGTCCTCGATCTCGGGCTGGCGGACCAGCACGAGCCGCCCGTTCTTGGCGATCTCCGTCGACCCGCGGGTGACCGACTTGATGAGCGTGGCGCCCGACTTGCCGATCTTGGCGGTGATGACCCCGGTGGAGACGGTGATCGTGCCGCCGCTCTGGTCGACGGTGACCTTCTTGTCGGGTACGGCGGCGTCACCGGCGCTCAGCGACAGCTTGCCGTTGCCCGAACTGACCGCGTGGGCGGTCCACTTGAGCGAACCGTCGGGCCAGTAGGCGATCGGCCAGGACTGAGCCGGCACGGCCTTGCCGTCGGCGTCCGTGACCGCGAACTTCTGGTCCTGCTGATAGACGCCCTTCGGCCACGGGACACCGACGGTGGAGCCGGGCGCGGCACCGAGCCCGCCGTCCTCCAGCCAGTCCAGGGTCACGGGAGAGTCGTCGGCCTCGGCGGCTCTCGGCGCGGCCTGCGCGTCCTTGGCGCCCAGCGCCCAGCTGAACTGTGCGGCGGCACCGGCGACGGCGGCGGCTTTGAGGATGGACCTGCGGGGGATGGGGGACATGGCCATTCCTTCCATGTGCGGCTGGTCAGGGGCATGACAGAGAGAGGTGCGGCGCCGGGGGCGCCGACCTGGATCGGGGGCGCCGCCCGTCAGCGGCGCCGGTAGCGCTCCTCCACGGCGACGGCCGCCGCCGCGACGGCCCCGAGGACCGGGACCGCCAGCGGCGCGATGAACCCTGCGGACAGGGCCACGACGGCCAGGCCGGCGACGATCAGGAAGGACCCGGCGGGGTCGCGCAGGGTCCGGCGTACGGCGTCCGCGAGCAGCGCCCGCCAGGAGGCGCCCGGTGTCCAGACCGCCGCCGCGCGCAGCCCGGCCACCGCGAGGCCGATCAGCGCGAACAGGCCGACGGCCCCGACGAGAGGGCCGCCGGGGATCCCGGCCCGCGCGGCCTGGACGTCCACCCAGACCGCGGCCGCCGCGACCCACCCGGCGACCCCGACGAGCCACCCGCGGCGCACGGCCGTACGGAAGTCCGCGACGAACTCCCGCCAGCCGCCGCCCTCGTGGCCCGTACGCCGTCGCAGATGCCGTGCCCCGGCGGCGAAGGCCGCCGGGTAGGTGACGAGTCCGAGACAGGCCACGGCGATCCACACGCCGGTCAGCAGGGTCTCGGCGAAGAGAGCGAAGCGCTCGCCGCCGAACACGGAGGCCCTGCGACGCGCCTTCACACGCGCTTGCGCCATGCTGACCGCCTCACTTCAGTCCGGACGTCGCCATGCCGTCGATGAGGTAGCGCTGGAAGGCCATGAAGAAGGCGATGACCGGCACCAGCGCCACCAGCGACATCGCGATCATGCTGCCGTAGTTGGAGATGCCCTCCTGATCGCGGAACATCATCAGGCCCAGCGAGACGGTGTACTTGTCGGGAGTGTTGAGGTAGATCAACGGCCCCATGAAGTCGTTCCACGCGTTGATGAAGGTGAAGATGGCGCTGGTGATGAGGGCAGGGCGGCACAGCGGCAGCACGATCGACCAGTAGGTCCTCAGGTGCCCGCAGCCGTCGAGCTTGGCGGCCTCGTCCAGTTCGCGCGGCAGTCCGCGCATGAACTGCACCATCAGGAAGACGAAGAACGCCTCCGTCGCCAGGAACTTGCCGGCCACGAGCGGCACCAGCGTGTCGACGAGTTCCAGCTTCCGGAACATCACGTACTGCGGGATGAGCAGCACGTGATACGGCAGCAGCAGTGTGCCGATCATCAGGGTGAACAGCAGGTTCCGCCCGGCGAACCTGATCTTGGCGAAGGCGTACGCGGTCAGCGAGCTGGAGATCACGACACCGGCCACGGCGAGTCCCGCGTACATCAGCGAGTTCGTGAAGAACGTGCCGATGGAGATGCCGGAGATGCCGTCGGCGAGACCGGAGAAGTTCGCCCAGACCGGCTTGGACGGCAGCAGGTCGATGCTGGCAATGATGTCCTTGCTGGGCTTGAACGAGGCGCCGAGCACCCAGATCACGGGGTACAGGACGACCGCGAGGACGGCGAGCGCGCCCAGGTGCCAGGCGATCGAACCGGTGCGCCGCCGCTCGTTCGCGGTGCGCACGACGGGAGGGCTGACGGTGGTCACTTGGCGGCCTCCTCGTAGTGCACCCACTTCTTCTGCGACCAGAACAGGACCGCCGTCACCAGCGCCACCGCGACCACCAGCGACCAGGCCATCGCGGCGGCGAAGCCCATCTGAGCCTCCTTGAAGCCCTTCTGGTAGAGGTAGCAGGTGTAGACGAGGGTGGCGTCGGCCGGCCCGCACTGGGTGTTGGAGACCACGTACGCGGACCCGAAGACCTGGAACGCGTGGATGGACTCCAGCAGCACGTTGAAGAACAGCACCGGGGAGATCATCGGCAGCGTGATGTTCCAGAACCGCCGGAGCGGACCGGCCCCGTCCATCTCGGCGGCCTCGTACAGCTCCTGCGGAACCTGCTTGAGACCGGCGAGGAAGATGACCATCGGCGCGCCGAACTGCCAGATGCTCAGCGCCACCAGGGAGTAGAGGACGTAGTCCGGGTTGCCGATCCAGCCGCCCACGTCCAGCCCGAAGACCTTCTGCGTGCGATCCACGATCGCGTCGTCCGAGAACAGCGCCCGCCACACGAAGCCGACGGAGACACTGGCGCCGATGAGCGAGGGCATGTAGAACGCGGCCCGGTACAGCCCCTGCCCCCGCCGCTTCTGCGCGAGCAGCAGCGCGACGCCGAGCGCGAGCAGCAGCTTCAGCGGTGTGGCCACGACGACGTACTTGAGCGTGACCTCGACCGACTTCTGCCAGCGCGGGTCCTGGAACATCGTCGTGAAGTTGTCGAAGCCCACCCACTCGGGCGGGGTGAACAGGTTGTACCGGGTGAACGCGTAGTACAGCGACGCGATCATCGGCCCCGCCGTGAGGACCAGGAACCCCGCGATCCACGGCGACATGAAGAGATAGCCGGCGAGGTTCTCGCGGCGCCGCCCGCGCCGCCCGGCGGCAGGAGCGGCGGACCGCTTCTTCGCCGGGCGCACGGGCGCTTCCTTGACGAGCGTCATGGTGGTACGTCCCCTCAGCCCGCGAACGCGGCCTTGGCCTCGCTGAACAGCGCCTTGGCAGCGTCCGCCGGCTTGGTCTTGCCCTGGGAGACCTCGCCGCCGATCCGCAGGAACGCCGCCTCGATGACATCGGCGCCCGACGGATGCGGGGTGATCTTCCCGAGCACGCCGGCCTTGGCGACCTCTTCCTCGTACGCCTTGACGCCCTTGTTGTTGGCATCGGTGGGCGTGAACGCGTCGTACTGCTCGGTCGTGGCGAGGATGCCGCGGTCGTAGCCCATGATCTTGCCGACCTCGGGGTCGTGGACCATGAAGGAGATGAACTGGGCGGCCTCCTTGGGGTGCTTGGTCCCGGCGAAGGCACTGAGCATCAGCGAACCGAGGTACTGGCCGGTGTGTTTTCCGTCCGTGGTGGGAATCGGCGCGAGTCCGTAGTCCGACTCGCCCTCACCCTCGTAACGGATGGAGAAGTTGTCCCAGGTGAACTCGGAGGCGGCGAGCCCCGCGGACAGACCCGACTTGGGTTGGACCTGCTCGATCTTCTTCGGGTCGGCGACCAGCCCGGACTTCACTCGCTTGTACGCGTCCGTCCACCACTGCGTCAGGTCGTCCTCGGTGAAACCGAGATCGGAGTCGGTGAAGAAGGCCTTGCCGTTCTGCCGCAGGTACAGGTCGTACAGGTACATGATGCCGTGGTAGCCGGTGTCACCGGCGATCTTCAGCTTGTCCTGGATCGTCTGGAGCGCGGCGAAGTACTCGTCCCAGGTCCAGCCCATCTTCGCCTCGACGCCCGCCTTCTTGAAGGCCTTGAGGTCGATGACGAGTGCCATGGTGTTGGCGCCGACGGGGATACCGAGCTGCTTGCCATCGACCTGACCGTTCGCCAGAACGCCGTTGCGGAAGTTGTCCAGGCTCAGATTCCCGGCGTCCGCCTGCGACTTGAGATCCAGCAGAACACCGCGCTTGTCGTACTTGCGCAGGAAGCCGACCGCATTCTGGAATACGTCTGGCGGATTCCCGCCGGAAGCCTGGGTCTGGAACTTCTCCCAGAACGCCTGATAGTCGGTGAATTCAGGCTTGATCTTGATCTTCGGGTACTTCTTCTCGAAGAGCGCGATGGTCTTCTTGATGGCGATGGTGCGCGGCTCGCCACCCCACCACGCGTAACGGAGGGTCACCGTCCCGTCTCCGGAACTGCCGCTGTCACCACCGCACCCGGTCGTCGCGGCCAGCCCCAGCGTCGCCGCTGTAGCCCCGGCCGCCTTCAGGATCGTTCGCCTCTCAACATTCCTGTTGGTTCCCACAGTCGGGCCCCTCCCCGCAGCGTCGCCGCCTGCATGAATCGTTTCAAGTAAGCGCTTGCTGGCACAAGCTACGGAGGGCCTGGGAGTGCGTCAATGATTCGGACAGGAATTTATTGTGAGTGTGGTGAGACGTCGGCGCGCCTCCAACCGCCGGACGGCGTCCGGGAACTGACGACTGCCCAGGTGAGAGGCATGGGATCGACCCGTCGAACGGGGCACAGGCCGCCGTACGGGATCGGCGGGCGGCCGAAAAAGTACGGGCGGCGGGGAGGCGTCGCTGCGGACGGTCACGCGGGCGAGTCGGCAGCCCGCGGGCTTCGCGTCGGTGCCCGCACACGCCGACGGCCCGTCTGCGCTTTCGCAGACGGGCCGTCGGTCCGGGTGGGCGATACTGGGTTCGAACCAGTGACCTCTTCGGTGTGAACGAAGCGCTCTCCCACTGAGCTAATCGCCCGGACGCAGGAAGAAGATTACCCCATGTCAGGGGGTGCCCGTGACCAGCGGTGACAGCCTGGGCACCCCAGCGCGGCTCACTGGTTCTTGATGTTCCAGGGCATCTCGAAGCCGAACTTCCAGAGGTAGACCCCGAGGATCGCGGCCACGATCACCAGGCCGATCGCCGTCAAGATGATGTTGCGTCGCCGCACCTTGGGATCGAGGGCGCGCTGGGCCGCCTCGGTCACCTTGCGCTTGGTCCAGCGGAGCACGAGCTGGGCCCAGACGAACTCGGTCGCCCAGATCGCCATACCGCCGAAGATCACGACCCACCCGGGCCCGGGCAGCGGCAGCATGATGATGCCCGCCACCACGACCGCCAGGCCGATGACGAAGATGAGGACCTGCCAGCTCAGATGCAGCAGGCGACGCGCCTTGACGAACTCCGGCGCCCGCGAGCCGAGCCCCTGCCCGTCCTTCGTCCCGTCCGTCTTCTCGCCGGTCTCCCCGTCCGCTGACACGGCGACCTCGCCCGGCTCGTCACTCCCCGTATTCATACATCCAAACCCTACCCGAGAGAAACCAGTCACCGGAATGGTCGTACCTCTCGAAGAGGCGCTCGGCCGGAAGAGTTACGTAAACGCACGCAAAACACTCAGAGGGGTTTACAACGGCACCGTAGGTGGCATGTCGATTTCGCCGACGTGCGAATCCCCGAGCGCACACTGAGCGAAAGGCCCTGGCGCTTATGAACACCACGGTCAGCTGCGAGCTGCACCTGCGCCTCGTTGTGTCGAGCGAGTCCTCCCTGCCTGTCCCCGCAGGCCTGCGGTACGACACGGCCGACCCCTACGCCGTGCACGCCACCTTCCACACCGGAGCCGAGGAAACCGTCGAGTGGGTGTTCGCCCGCGACCTCCTCGCGGAGGGCCTCCACCGGCCCACCGGAACCGGCGACGTCCGAGTCTGGCCGTCGCGCAGTCACGGTCAGGGCGTCGTCTGCATCGCCCTGAGCTCCCCTGAAGGCGAGGCACTGCTCGAGGCCCCGGCGCGGGCCCTGGAATCGTTCCTGAAGCGGACGGACGCCGCCGTGCCCCCGGGCACGGAACACCGGCACTTCGATCTGGATCAGGAGCTCTCGCACATCCTGGCGGAAAGCTAGGGGCGAGGTCCCACAGAGCCGCCCGGCGCCGTCCACTCGGGGAGACGGCTCGGGCCGGTACAACCGCATAGGGAACGACAGGCGCCGTGGCTGCGGAGCGCTCCGCAGCCACGGCGCCTGTCGTGCTGCCCGTCACCGGGGCCCGGCGAGCCACTACCATCGGCCAGCATCGGCGGGCGTCCGCCCGACCCCCAGGCCAGGGAGCGAATCGTGCTGATCACCCACGACACCCGGTGCGCCCTCGACACCGTGGTCGATCTGGTGAACACCGCACCGGAGGACGACGCGGCGCCGGACGGACTGTCGGATGTCGCGGCGCTCGAGGATTTCGTACGAAACCACGAGATCAGTGGTGTCGGGGTGCTCTCGGAGTTCGATCTGTCCGCCGTCCGCAAGATCCGCGGCCGGTTCGCCTCGGTCTTCGCCGCCCCGGACGCCCGGGCCGCCGCCGCGCTGATCAACGATCTCGTCGCCGCCGCGGGCACCACTCCCCAGCTCACGGATCACGACGGCTACGACTGGCATGTGCACTACTTCGCCCCGGGCGCCTCGGTCGCCGACCACCTGGCGGCCGACTGCGGGATGGCGCTGGCGTTCTTCGTGGTGGCCGGCGAGCAGGAGCGGCTGCGGCGCTGTGAGGCGCCCGACTGCCGACGGGCCTTCGTCGATCTGTCCCGCAACCGCTCGCGGCGCTACTGCGACAGCCGGACCTGCGGAAACCGTCTGCATGTGGCCGCCTACCGGGCGCGACGCAAGGAGGCGGCGGGCTGAGGTCCCGGCCGTGGGGCCGGGCCTGGCGGGGTGGTCGACGTGGTCCCCGGCGGGTGGCGCCGGGGACCCACGGGTACGGCTCAGAGCAGCAGCAGGTCGTGCAGCGCAGCCATGAGCAGCAGACACCCGATCACCGCAAGGAAGATCATCAGCGGTGGCTGGGAAAGGGCGAAAAGGCATCCACGCGGCTCGTCCTGCGGCGGCGCGGTGTCGCTCTGTTCGGTGTCCAGCATCTCGCGGCGATGATGACGCAGTCGACGCCCCCGGCGCGATCAACACGCCCGGAATGGGCGGGAGTTCGCCGGATTCCGTGATGTCCGTTTCGAGTCGTGATCGCTCACGGACGGCTGCGGATCCATCTGCGAACGTTTCAGTTCACCACGCGACCGTCATATGCCGTGCTTCTTCAGGATGGCCTCGATGTCGCTGAAGTCGTCCTTGGCGGACTCGGTGGCCCGGGGCTTGCCCGCGGGGCGTTCCGCCGGGGTGCGGACGGCCGGGCCGAGCGAGGGTGCCGAGGCCCCGGGAGCCACCGCCTCCTGCTGGGCGCCGCGGGCCGCCTTGCGCTCCTTGCGGGTGCCGCCACGGCGGCGCTCCACGGCACGCATGGTCGAGAACAGCACCCACGACAGACCGAGCACACAGAAGCCCGCCCAGGCCGTCGGGCTGAAGGCGGTGTCCGCGAGCCAGTCGACGACGCCGGTCATCACCAGGCCGAGCGGGACAAGGGAGTAGGCGGCGATACGGGTGGCCGCGAGGAAACGCTTCCGGTACGCGGTGACCGCCGCGATGCCCAGGCCGGCCGCGGCGACGGCGGAACAGACGGTCTCGGCAATCATCCGGTCCTCCAGGCGGTGCTCGATCGGCAACGTGCCGCTTCGTCCCTATCCATCCTGCACCTCCCGACCCCCACCGGGCCATGCCCCGGCAGGACATCAGGGACATCTCCGGGTCACCTCCTCCCGAGGTGCCGGTCGGGGTCGTACCGACGAAGCAGGCGGACGCCGTCGTGGACGACCGGGGTCGATTCGGACGGGTGGCCCGAAGCTGGGAGACTGGGCCCATGAGCGACCCCTCCCCCGTCCGACCGGCCGTGCCGGTTCTCGATGTCTGGTGCGAGCTGCAGTGCCCGGACTGCCGTGGCGCGCTGGACGACCTCCGGGCCCTGCGTGCCCGTTACGGCGACCGTCTGGAGCTGCGGCTGCGGCACTTCCCGTTGGAGAAGCACAAGCACTCCTTCGCCGCCGCGCAGGCCGCCGAGGAGGCGCTGGAGCAGGGCAGGGGCTGGGAGTTCGTCGAGGCCGTGCTGGGGCGGGTGGAGGAGCTGGACCGTGCGGGGGAACCCTTCCTGGTCGAGGTCGCCCGTGAACTGGGGCTCGACGCCGAGGAGTTCGACACCGCGCTGATCGACGGCCGGCACATCCTGATCGTGGACGCCGACCAGGCCGAGGGCAAGGCGATCGGCGTGAGCGGGACGCCGACGTACGTCATCGACGGCGAGCGTCTCGACGGCGGCAAGAGCCAGGACGGGCTGCGCGAGCGGATCGAGCAGATCGCGGACCGGCTGCTCGCCGGGCAGTGAGCCGGCCTCAGAGCAGGCTCTTGTACATCGAGTAACCCACCGTCTCGTAGCCCAGCGACTCGTACAGCCGCTCGGCCGGTGTGTTGCCCGCGAAGACGTTGAGGCCCAGGACCCGTCTGCCGGAGGCGATCGTCTGGGCCTCGGCCAGCAGCATCAGCGAACGGCCGTGCCCACGGCCGCGGAAGGCCTCCTCGGTCTCGACGTCGTAGACGAACGCCTTGTCGCCGATGAACTCCACCCACAGGACGCCGACCCTGACCCCGTCGCGCTCCAGCACGCTGAACACCGCTTGCTCGGTCGCGAGGCCGCGCTCCGTCAACCGTTCGTTGTCCCTCTCCGACCTCGCCCTCGCCTCGGTCTCGGGCACCCCGCGGTCGGCCCAGTCCCGGGTGTACTCCGCGATGCCGCGCTCCGCCCACGGCACGAACTCGGCCTCCGTCATGGGCCGGGCGCGACTGCCCGCGGGCAGTTCGGGCGCGGCGGGACCGAGCCGCTTCTCCATACCGCGGTTGCGATGGGCGTATCCGAGCATGGTGGCGAGCCGCAGCGCGGGCTCGGCGTCGGCGGGGACCCTGACCTCCAGCTGCCCGCAGCCCCAGCCCCGCGCCACCTCCTCGGCGGCGAGCGCGGCAACCGTGCCCCGGCCGCGCCTGCGGTCCGGTTCCTCGATCCGCAGATCGCGGATCTGGGCCACGGCCGACCCGAAGGAAGGGTGAGTCGCGAGGTGTATCGCCCCGACGGGACGGCTGTTCACGCACACCGTGTAGTGGCGGGACAGCGCCCCGTCGGAGCCGCGCTGAAGCGGCTCGGTCGGCCGCAGGGTGGTGGTCATCACCGGAGTTCTACCCGCTGCCGCGCGCCAGGTCAGCCCAATATCCCGGGCTTTACGGATCGAGGTCGTGCCCGGCCCGCTCCTCGAAGATCCGCATGGCCTTCGCGGTCACCGGGCCGGGCGCGCCCGGCAGTTCGCGCGCGTCGACGCGATGGACGGCCTGGACGTCCCGCAGAGTCGAGGTGAGGAAGACCTCGTCGGCCCGCTCCAGGACGTCGAGCGGCAGGTCGGTCTCCCTGGCTCCGGTCCATTGCACGGTCAACGCGCGCGTGATGCCCGCGAGGCAGCCGGAGGCGAGCGGCGGAGTGTGGATCTCACCGTCGAGCACGACGAAGACGTTCGACCCGGTGCCCTCGCACAGCTGTCCGACCGTGTTGGCGAACAGCGCCTCGGAAGCGCCGTCCGCACGCGCGCGTGCGAGTGCCACGACGTTCTCGGCGTACGAGGTGGTCTTGAGCCCGGTGAGGGCGCCGCGCTCGTTACGGGTCCAGGGCACGGTGATCACGGCCGTGGAGTCGGGTCGCCGGGAGGACTCGCCGAGGGCGACCACCAGGGTCGGCCCGTGCTCTCCCCGGTCGGAGCCAAGAGGGCCATGGCCGCCGGTGTACGTGATGCGCAGCCGCCCGAGGGGCACGGGATTCGCTTCGAGTACGGCGGCGCAGGCGCGGCGGATCTCGTCGTGATCGGGGTCGGGCAGCCCGAGGCCCCGCGCCGACAGCGTCAGCCGGTCGAGATGCCGGGTGAGGGCGAAGGGGCGGCCGTCCACCGTCTTCAGCGTTTCGAAGATGCCGTCGCCCACGGTCAGCCCGTGATCGAAGACGGAGACGCGCGCCGTCTCGGTGTCCTGCAGCCCGCCGTCGAGCCAGATCTTCACGTAGGGGTCCCTCCACTCACCTCGTACGTCCCCGACGCTATCGCGAGCAGCCGGGACGCCTTCAGCTCGGTCTCCCGCCACTCCCCCTCGGGGTCGGACCCCCAGGTGATACCGGCGCCGGTACCGAAACGCAGCACTCCTTCGGCACGGTCGATCCAGAAGGTACGGATGCCGACGGCCAGCTCCCCGGTGCCCCGGTCGGCGTCGACCCAGCCGACGCCTCCGCAGTACGGCCCCCGGGGCGCGGTCTCCAGGGCGTCGATGATCCGCAGGGCGCTGGACTTGGGCGCGCCGGTGACCGAGCCGGGCGGGAAGGCCGCGTCGAGCAGCTCGGCCCAGCCGGCGCCCTCGCGCAGCTCGCCCCGCACGGTCGACACGAGGTGGACGAGACCGGGGTGCTTCTCCACGGCGCACAGGTCGGGAACGGTCACGCTGCCCGTGGCGCACACCCGCCCCAGGTCATTGCGGACCAGGTCCACGATCATCACGTTCTCGGCGTAGTCCTTGGCCAGCAGGTCGTCCTCGGTCCGCCCGGTCCCCTTGATCGGCCCCGACTCCACGATCCTGCCCTCCCGGCGCAGGAACAGCTCGGGGGAGGCGGTGGCGATCTCGACCCCGTGTCCGGGCAGCCGGATCGTTCCTGCATAGGGCGCCGGATTGCCGCGGGCCAGCAGCGCGGTCAGCACGTCCGCGTCGGCGCCGGGTGCGAGGGGCGCGGTCAGCACCCGGCAGAGGTTGGCCTGGTAGACCTCGCCGGTGGCGATGTGCGCGCGGATCCGCCGTACACCCTCCATGTACGCGGCGCGATCCAGCGATGACGTCCAGTCACCGACCGGGGGCCCTGGCCACGCTCCGGGCCGCGGCGAAGGCACCGGCTCCTGGCGTACGTCGGCGAAGCGGGCGCAGGTCAGACCGCCCTCGAAGTCCGCGGCGACGGCCCAGAAGCCGGTGGACTCCAGAGCCGCGGGATCACTGGTGACATCGAGGAGACCGGTGGCGAGGCGGTCGCCGAAACGGGCGAGAGGAGGGAGGTCGAGCACGCTGTCGAGTCTATGGCGGGTGTCCTGCGGGTGACCTGGCCATGTCCCTCAGGCCGCCCTGACCACGTACGTCGACATGCGCACCGCAGCACGCTGCGCAAACGCGTTTTTGTACTGGCCCCGGAATCCGCTAGAGTTCAACTCGTCGCCGGGCCGCGAGAGCGGAACGAAACGACAAGCGGACGTAGCTCAGTTGGTAGAGCGCAACCTTGCCAAGGTTGAGGTCGCGAGTTCGAGCCTCGTCGTCCGCTCGATGGAAACAGGGGATCTTCCCGAGCCCCTGCACTCCTGGTGGAGTGGCCGAGAGGCGAGGCAACGGCCTGCAAAGCCGTCTACACGGGTTCAAATCCCGTCTCCACCTCCAAGGACGATTAGCTCAGCGGGAGAGCGCTTCCCTGACACGGAAGAGGTCACTGGTTCAATCCCAGTATCGTCCACTGGATCTTCGGCAGATGATCGAAGGTCTGACCCGCGCGATTAGCTCAGCGGGAGAGCGCTTCCCTGACACGGAAGAGGTCACTGGTTCAATCCCAGTATCGCGCACGCAGTCTTCACGATCTTGATCGTGGTTCCCGCGCGATTAGCTCAGCGGGAGAGCGCTTCCCTGACACGGAAGAGGTCACTGGTTCAATCCCAGTATCGCGCACACACCGAAGCCCCCGGCCCTGCGGCCGGGGGCTTCCTCGTTGCTCGGTCAGCTGGAGAACAGCATGTGGCCGAAGCCGCGGTTGCGGTGGTGACCGCCGTGGCCGCCGTGGCCGCCGTAGTGACCGCCTCCGTGCTGCGGCGCGCCCCAGGCAGGTCCGCCGGGCGCGGCCGGGTACTGCGGAGCGGCCGGGGGCGGGGGAACGGCAGGGCCGCCGCCCCACTGGGACTCCATGCGGGTCAGCGACTCCAGCTCGCCGTAGTCGAGAAAGATCCCGCGGCAGCCGCTGCACTGCTCGATCTGAACACCGTTGCGGTTGTAGGTGTGCATCGGTGCGTGACACTTCGGACACTGCATCGTCGGCTCAACTCCTCGCCCGTTGGTCCTGCTTCGCGTTACGCCTGGACAGACTCCGTCCGGCCCTGGTCGGTTGCACCCTACTTCGCGAAACCGCCCGCCAACTGCGGCGGGGCAGAACCCATTCGGTCACAGGCGTCGACGACCGCCTGCTCCACGTCGTCCAGCGCACGGTCCGCCTCGGCCGCCTTGACGATCGCCCGGGCCGCCGTCTGCACGGTGAGGGCGCGGGCGGCGACGTCCAGGGCCGGCCAGGGGTCGCCGTCGGCGGGGACCGCGGGGCCGCCTGCCGCTCGGTAGGCACCGAGGAAGCGGGACCAGTCGTCGGGCGACAGCAGGCCGCAGGCGTACCAGGCGGCGGGGCGGGCGAGGTCCCAGGCGGGTTCCCCTACGCCGAGATCGTCGACGTCGATGAGGTGCCAGGGGCCGTCGGGGACGGGGTGGCGGACGAGTTGACCGAGGTGGAGGTCACCGTGGCAGAGGGTCGTCGTGTCGGACATGGGCGTCTCGGCGCGGGCCCAGGCCGGGAGGGTGCGCCAGGCGCGGAGGACATGGGTGGCGGGCCTTTGGCGGGTGGCGGCGAGGAGGCGGGCAACGGCGAGGGCTGCTTTGGCGGGGCCGCGCATGGGGGGCAGGCCGGGTGGGGCGGGGGTGCGGTGGAGGCGGGCGAGGAGGGTGGCGGCGGCTTCCCAGGGGGCGGAGTCGGGGTTCTCGGGGTCCACGGGTTCGCCGTACGGCCAGAAGGTGACGAGTCTGCCGTGCAGGTCGACGGGGGTCCTGCCGAGTGGGGGCAGGAGGATGCCGGGGAGGTGGGCGGCTGTGGCGAGGCGGGGGGTCAGCTCGGCGGGGGCGGTGTCGGGGGCGTGGGCCTTCGCGACGGTGTCCGCGTGCCGGACGACTGTGGCGTCGGGGCGGTCGGCAAGGGTTGCCGCTCCGCAGGGGCACGCCGACTGCTTATGGGAGTGAGCCTCGGTTCTGGCTCTGAGGGTGAGCTCGGTGAGCAGGGGGTGGGCGGTCACGGGACTCCCTGGGCGGCGGGGTGGTCTGTTCGCGAGCGTAGCCGCTGCGCTGGCTTGAGCTGGGCGCCTATGGGAGGTGGCTCGCTGGGTCCTTGCGCGTCTGCAGACCGGTGGGGGCTGGTCGCGCAGTTCCCCGCGCCCCTGGGAAGTTGCAGTCACCCGCACTGCGACGGACCGCTCGCCGCACCCTGCACGACGGCGGGCCGTGGCCGCGTACGGCGCGAAGGGGACAGGGTGGGGGGTGTCCGCCCGCAGCGGCCGGCGTCCGATACCGAGCAACCGCTGAAGCAACAGCAACCGCCGGACCGAGGACGGACACCCCCCACCCCGGCCCCGACCCCCAACACACCCGCACGCACGACACCCGCCCCCCACCGGAGTCGCAGCTGCGCCGCAGGCATCAGGGGCGCGGGGAACTGCGCACAACGTCCGCCCCCACCGAACCCGCACCCGCTCAACCGCCGGAGGCACCCCGCTCAACCCCCGGAGGGCAAAGCAATGCCGGCGCAGCTCCCCAGCTGCGCCGGCATTTTTGCCGTCCGCCGCACCCCCGTCCCCACGGGGTTTCATGGGTTGATGTCCCCGCCCGGACCGCTCTTCCGGGCCTGGGGTCGCCGCTCAGCGCCCCAGCATCAGTCCCACGGACGACGCCTGTGTGGTCACTGTCTCCCAGCCGTCGAAGACGACGAGGAGCAGGACCGCCAGAGGAAGGGCCATGAGCGTCGCCACCAGCGGGTGACGGCGGCCCGTACGGCGGGTTTTGGATGTGCGGGACAGTGTCCGCGGTGCCGTAAGAGCCATGGTCCCTCTCCTGACCGTTCTGTTGTGGTTGGCAGCGGCGGGTGTCTGACCTCGGGGGACGAGTGCTGCACCCGCCGCTTGACCTCAAATCTAGGCGTCGGGGGCTCTCCGCACGTCATGCCCTCGTACCGATTGCCGGGCCTCCCCGAGGATGAGCAATGACCAGCGGAGTACTCCCGTGGGTGGAGACGGGGACCTAGGTCTCCGGGTCTTCCCGGAGGGGTCGCCCGGTCTGCCCGGCTTTCTCCGAGCCGTCCTCACGCGGCACCGGCTGCTCCACCAGAGCGAGGACCCGGGTCGCCATGAACCGGGCCGTCCGCACCACCGATCCGTTCCGCGTGACTTCGCTCACTTCCACGACACCCCGTCGTACCGCCGTCTCCACCCGGCGGCCCGCCCTGCTCGCCACCACCTCGTATGTGCGCGTCGTGTCCCCTGCGTCCACGACTATCTCCACGCGATCACCCTTCACGGGTTCAATCCCCCTTCTGCGACGGGTGGTTGGGATCACATGCGCGCCGAAGTCCGCCCGCCCTCCGGCTCCCTGACCACCCCTCAAGTCTCCCACCCGGCACTGACAATCCATCGGGACGAGAGGGCGCGGCCTCTGCGCGCGGCGGCCCGCGGAAACGTAAGCTGTGGCTCGTCACACGGACCGGGCAGCGGGGATGAACATGGCGATGATGCGCCTGAGGCGCGAGGACCCGCGCGTCGTCGGCTCGTTCAAGCTTCACAGACGGCTCGGCGCGGGTGGAATGGGCGTCGTCTACCTGGGCTCCGACCGCAAGGGGCAGCGGGTCGCGCTGAAGGTCATCCGGCCCGATCTCGCGGAGGACCAGGAGTTCCGGTCGCGCTTCGCGCGCGAGGTCTCCGCCGCGCGGCGGATCCGCGGCGGCTGTACCGCCCGGCTCGTGGCGGCGGACCTGGAAGCGGACCGTCCGTGGTTCGCCACCCAGTACGTCCCCGGCCCCTCCCTCCACGACAAGGTCGCCGACGAGGGTTCCCTGCGCGCGGCGGAGGTCGCCGCCATCGGGGCCGCCCTCTCGGAGGGGCTCGTCGCCGTGCACGAGGCGGGGGTGGTGCACCGCGACCTCAAGCCGTCGAACATCCTCCTGTCCCCCAAGGGCCCGCGGATCATCGACTTCGGTATCGCCTGGGCGACCGGAGCCTCCACGCTCACCCATGTCGGCACCGCCGTCGGCTCCCCCGGCTTCCTCGCGCCCGAGCAGGTGCGCGGCGCCGCGGTGACGCCGGCCACCGACGTGTTCTCCCTGGGCGCGACCCTGGCGTACGCCTCGATGGGCGACTCGCCCTTCGGGCACGGCAGTTCCGAGGTGATGCTGTACCGCGTGGTGCACGAGGAGGCGCAGCTGCACGGCGTGCCCGACGCGGTGGCCCCCCTCATCCGCGCCTGTCTGGCGAAGGACCCCGAAGAGCGGCCGAGCACGCTCCAACTGTCGCTGCGGCTCAAGGAGATCGCGGCCCGCGAGGCACAGGGCCTGCCGGATCTGCGGCCGCCCGCCCCGCGCGCCGGCGAGGCGGACCGGCCCACCGGACGCATCGCCGACACCTATCCGGAGCGGTCCGCCCAACGACGCCCCCAGGGTCAGCCGGGCACTCCCAGCCCCCAGGGAACCCCTCCGGCCCGCGGTTCCGGGCAGGTCCGGGGCCAGGCCCCCGCGCGCGGCGGGGCCCCGTCACGCGGCGGCAGCACCCCACGCGGCAACGGCGTACCCCCCTCCCGCCCGGGCCCCCGGTCCACCCCGGCCTCCTCGCGGAACACGACCCGCTCCGGCAGCGGAAACCGCCCCGCGCAGCGCAGCGGTACCGGTCGGCCCTCCCCCAGGAACACCAAGACGGGACTGCGCCCCGCGAACCCGCGTCTCCTGCGTCAGCGGCTGTTCGTGTTCGTCGTCGTGACGCTGCTCGTGGCCCTGGGCATCGCCGCCGCCCAGGGCTGCCAGGGGCCGCCGCGCGGACTCGGCGGCGACAGCGGTGTCGTGAGGGAACAGCGGCAGGGACAGGTGCACGCGCCGCCGCCCCAGGAACCGCAGCAGTTGGTCGGCGGCGGGACGGACTGAGTGCTTCGCCGGGATCGCCGTCAAGGGTAAGCGCCCTGGGCGGATCCGGCCCGACCCGCGGCTCAGCCCTGTGGGCGTCCCGTGGCCACCGCGTAGAACGCGACCGCGGCCGCCGCGCCCACGTTGAGGGAGTCCACGCCGTGGGCCATCGGGATGCGGACCCATTCGTCGGCGGCGACCAGGGCCTGGGTGGTCAGGCCGTCGCCCTCGGCGCCGAGCATCAGCGCGACCCGGTCCATCTTGTGCGGGGCGGCCTCGTCGAGGGTCTTTGCCTTGGCGTCCGGAGTGAGGGCGAGGAGGGTGAAGCCGGCCTCGCGGACCGAGTCCAGGCCCTTGGGCCAGGAGTCGAGGCGGGCGTAGGGGACGGAGAAGACCGCGCCCATCGAGACCTTGACGCTGCGGCGGTACAGGGGGTCGGCGCAGTCGGGCGACAGCAGCACCGCGTCCATGCCCAGCGCCGCCGCCGAACGGAAGATCGCGCCGATGTTGGTGTGGTCGTTGACCGACTCCATGACCACCACCCGGCGGGCGGTCCGGAGCAACTCGGCCGCCGTGGGCAGGGGTTTGCGCTGCATGGAGGCGAGCGCGCCGCGGTGCACGTGGTAGCCGGTGACCTGTTCGGCGAGCTCCGGGCTGACGGCGTAGACCGGGGCCGGGAGTTCGTCGATGACGTCACGCATGACATCGACCCACTTCGCGGAGAGCAGCATGGAGCGCATCTCGTAGCCCGCGTCCTTCGCCCGGCGGATGACCTTCTCGCCCTCGGCGATGAACAGGCCCTCGGCCGGCTCGCGTTTGCGTCGCAGTTCGACGTCGGTCAGGCCCGTGTAGTCGTGCAGGCGCGGGTCGTCGGGGTCCTCGACGGTGATGAGATCGGCCACAGGGTGATACTGCCTTGTCCTGGGAGCGGTGCCAACGGCTGGGAGCAGGTTGTGTTACCCCGGGTTACTCCGAGGGCTCCGACATCCGCGGTCCTACGGCCACGACCTCGCCGACGACGATGACGGCCGGAGGCTTCACGTCCTCGGCCACGACCACGTCACCGACCGTCGCCAGGGTGGCGTCGACCCGGCGCTGGGCCGCCGTCGTGCCCTCCTGGACCAGGGCGACCGGGGTGTCGGGCGACTTGCCGTGGGCCACCAGGGTCTCGGCGATCCGGCCGATCTTGTCGACGCCCATGAGGATCACGAGGGTGCCGGTGAGCTTGGCGAGCGAGGGCCAGTCGACCAGGGAGCGCTCGTCGTCAGGGGCGACATGGCCGCTGACCACCGTGAACTCGTGTGCCACGCCCCGGTGGGTGACCGGGATGCCTGCCGCGCCCGGGACCGAGATCGAGCTGGAGATGCCGGGGACGACGGTGCAGGGGATGCCGGCCTCGGCGAGGGCGTGCAGCTCCTCCATGCCCCGGCCGAAGACATAGGGGTCCCCGCCCTTCAGCCGTACGACCGCCTTGCCCTGCTTGGCGTGTTCGATCAGGGCGTTGTTGATGGCCTCCTGGGCCATGAAACGGCCGTACGGGATCTTCGCCGCGTCGATGACCTCGACGTGCGGCGGGAGCTCGGCGAGGAGGTCGCGGGGGCCGAGACGGTCGGCGATGACGACGTCGGCCTCGGCGAGGAGGCGGCGGCCGCGGACCGTGATCAGGTCGGGGTCGCCGGGACCGCCGCCGACGAGGGCCACGCCGGGGGTGCGGGTGCGGTGGTGGGGGGCGACGAGGGTGCCGTCGCGGAGGCCCTCGACCACCGCGTCCCGGATGGCCGCCGTGTGGCGGGGGTCCCGGCCCTTCGCGTTCGTCGTGAGCACGGCGACCGTGACGCCCTCGCTGTGACCCGTCGCCGGGGTCCAGGCGGTGGCGGCGTCGGCGTCGTCGGAACGGACGCACCAGACGCGGTGGCGCTCCGCTTCGGCCGAGGCACGGGTGTTCGCCTCCGTGTCGCCGGTGGCGATCAGGGCGTACCAGGCGTCCTCCAGGTCGCCTTCCTGGTAAGGCCGCCGGGCCCAGGTGATCTCGCCCGTGTCCGCCATCGCCTCTACGGAGGGCGTCGCCGAGGGGGACACCAGGACGATGTCCGCGCCCGCTGCGATCAGAGCCGGGAGACGGCGCTGGGCCACCTGGCCGCCGCCGAGGACGACGACCTTGCGGCCGGTGAGGCGGAGGCCTACGGGGTAGGCGGGGTTTTCGGCCATGAGGGTGCGGCTCCTCTTTACGGCGGTGCAGTGGCCCTGACGTGCGGATTTTACGGGGTGAGCGGGGAGGGCGGTTCAGGTGTCCGTTGACTGGGCGTCGTTGCCGGGCACGGACGCATGTGCGAGGGGGACCCGGGGACCGCGTCCCCGGATCCCCCTCGCAGCGCCTACTTCTCGGTCACCCCTGCGGAATCGAAGGTCGCCACCTCATGCATCGCCCGCGCCGTGCTCTGGACCAGCGGGAGGGCCAGCAGGGCGCCCGTGCCCTCGCCGAGGCGGAGGTCCAGGTCGACCAGAGGGCGCAGGCCGAGCTTGTTCAGGGCGGCCACGTGGCCGGGTTCCGCGCTGCGGTGGCCCGCGATGCAGGCCGCGAGGACCTCCGGGGCGATCGCGCGCGCCACCAGGGCGGCGGCGCCCGCACTGACGCCGTCCAGGATGACCGGCGTGCGGAGCGATGCGCCGCCCAGCAGCAGGCCCACCATCGCCGCGTGTTCGAAGCCTCCGATCGCCGCCAGAACGCCGATCGGGTCCGCGGGATCCGGCTGGTGGAGGTCGATCGCGCGGCGGACGACCTCGGTCTTGCGGGCCAGGGTCTCGTCGTTGATGCCCGTGCCGCGACCGGTCACGTCTGCGGGGTCGGTGCCCGTGAAGACCGAGATCAGGGCGGCGGACGCGGTGGTGTTCGCGATGCCCATCTCGCCCGTGAGGAGGGCCTTGTTGCCGGCGGCCACCAGGTCACGCGCGGTCTCGATGCCGACCTCGATGGCCTGCTTGGCCTCCTCGCGGGTCATCGCCGGGCCGGTGGTCATGTCGGACGTACCGGCACGGACCTTGCGGGGCAACAGACCGGGCGTGGCCGGGAGTTCGGACGCCACGCCGACGTCCACCACGCACACCTCGGCGCCCACCTGAGCGGCGAAGGCGTTGCAAACTGCCCCGCCGCCGAGGAAGTTGGCCACCATCTGGGCCGTCACCTCCTGCGGCCAGGGGGTGACGCCCTGGGCGTGCACGCCGTGGTCACCGGCGAAGATCGCGACGGCCGCGGGCTCCGGAATGGGCGGCGGGCACTGCCGCGAGAGCCCGGACAGCTGGGCGGAGATGATCTCCAGCATGCCGAGCGCGCCGGCCGGCTTGGTCATCCGCTTCTGCCGTTCCCAGGCCTCGCCGAGCGCCTTGGCGTCCAGCGGGCGGATCTGGGCGACGGTCTCGCCGAGCAGGTCGTGCGGCTCCTCGCCGGGCAGGGCGCGGCGGCCGTACGTCTCCTCGTGCACGACCCATGACAGCGGGCGGCGCTTGGACCAGCCGGCCTGCATCAGCTCGGGCTCGTCCGGGAACTCGTCGACGTACCCGACGCACAGGTAGGCGATGACCTCCAGGTGTTCGGGGAGCCCCAGCGCGCGGACCATCTCGCGCTCGTCGAAGAAGCTGACCCAGCCGACGCCGAGGCCCTCGGCGCGGGCCGCGAGCCACAGGTTCTCCACGGCGAGCGCGGCGGAGTACGGGGCCATCTGCGGCTGGGTGTGCCGGCCGAGGGTGTGGCGGCCGCCGCGGGTGGGGTCCGCGGTGACGACGATGTTCACCGGGGTCTCGAGGATGGCCTCGATCTTCAGTTCCTTGAACTGCTTGGCCCGGCCCTTGGGCAGCGACTTGGCGTACGCCTCCCGCTGGCGCTGGGCCAGGTCCTGCATCGCGGCGCGCGTCTCGGCGGAGCGGATGACGACGAAGTCCCAGGGCTGCGAGTGGCCGACGGAGGGCGCGGTGTGGGCGGCCTCCAGGACACGGAGCAGCACCTCGTGCGGGATCGGGTCGCTGCGGAAGCCGTTGCGGATGTCGCGGCGCTCCCGCATGACCTTGAGCACGGCCTCGCGCTCGGCGTCGTCGTAGGCGGGCGCGGCGGGGCCCGTGGACTGTCGTACCTCTTCCACGGCGGCCGTGCTCACTTCTTCCTGAACTTCCTGAACTTCCGGGACTTCCGGGACTTCCTGGGCTTCCTGGGCTTCCCGGTCTTCCTGATCGGCCGCGCGGGTGTCCAGGTCGTCCGCCTGCTGTGCGGGTTCGGGGTCGCCGCCCGCCTCACGCGGGGCCGGGACCACCGGTTGCTGTGTCTCGTCGGTGGCGTGCGGCGGGGTCGGCGCGAGGTGCGGGGTGGTCGGCACCGAGCCTTCCACCGGCACGAACTCGCCCAAGGGCTCGCCCGGTCGGGGCTCCAAGGGGACTCCGGCGGGCAGTACGACGGGGGCCTCGGCGGGGGCGGGGTACGCGAACTGGGTCTGCGCATCGACGAGTTCCGCCGCGAGCGGCTGGGCCGCCGGCGTCTGCGGGCCCTGCGGCGCCTGGTCGGGGGCGGCCGGGAACTCCTGCGGCGCGACCGGGTCCGACGACTGGACCTCGTCTGCCGGAGCGGCCGGGTCCATCGCCTGTACGTCGGTGTCGGCCACGTCCGCCGCGAGGGGCTCCGGCGCTTCCTGGGCGGGCGCGTCGGCCGGCCCTGCGACGGGGCCCTGCGGGGCGGGCGGGACAAAGTGGTGGGCCTGCGGGGCCTCGGCGGGCAGAGCGGCAGCGGCGGGCTCCTGGATCCGCTCCGGCGCCGGTGCTGCCTCCTCGACGGCGAGTGGCTCGGGAACCTCGGCCGCGAGGTCCTCCGCGGGGGCGGAGGGGACTTCGTGGGGTGCGCTGACGGCATCCGCCGGCTGCGGGGGCTGCTCGGCCTCCACGGGTGCCTGGAGCACGACGTCTTCGCCGACGACGGGTGCGGCTTCCTCCACGGCGGCTTCGGCTTCCGGAACGACGACAGCTTCGTGAGAGGCGTCCGGTTCCTGGACCGTGCCGGTTTCGGCGTCCTCGGCAGTCACCGCTTCCGAAGCGACCGCTTCCTGGACGGCGACGGCCTCCGGCCCGGCCACTGCTTCCTCGGCGACCGGCGGGGTGTCGTCAGCGTCGACCGCCGCAGCCGGCGTCTCCACGACAGGCATGGCCTCAGCGGGGTCGACCGGGTCCGGCACGGCGACCGCGTCCTCCACGGCATCGACGCTGGGGCCACTGTCCGGCGCCTGCTCGGCGTCGGCACCGGAATCCGGGACCGCCTCGGCCACAGGGCCGTCGGCCAGGAACTGTTCCGCGGGCAGCTCCGCACCGGCAGCCGGAGCGAGCTGAACACCGTCGGGCAGGGAGCCGTCTCCCGGCAACTGCTGCTCGCTCCCGTCGGGCTGAACTCCGTCAGCCCCGGAACCGTCGGCCAGGACCTGACCCGCCTCGGCGACCGAAGTCTGCGCCGGCTCCGGCGCGTACCCGGCCTCCGGGCCCTGTACGGCATCCGGCACCGGGGCCTCGGGAGCCTCGTACTCCGCGGCCTCCGCCTCGGAAGCGAGGTGGGGCTCCGCGGACCGGGCGGCGCCCACCGGCTCCTGGGCGGGAACAACCGTTTCGGCAGCCGGGGCCACCGTGCTCACCGGCGTCTGGACGGCGGCCTGGGCCGGGGCACCCCACGGGACCGCGCCCTGCGGCTGCGGCGTGTCGAAGTACTCGGGACTGGGCACGGCCGCGGCCGGCTGCCGTACCGGTGCGCCCGCGGGGCCGCGGTCGGCGAGGGAGCGGACCGGGCTCGCGGAGGCGTCCGGGATCGGCGGACCGAGGTGCAGCGGCCGGCGGGGCGTGATGGGCGGGATCGGCGTCGAGGGAGCCTGCGGCTGGGGCGTGCGGACGGCGCTCAGATCGTGCACTCCGCTGTCGCGGCCGGACATCTCGTGCGGGCCCGGCTCGTGGACGGTCTCGACGACCGGCTCCGGGGCGGGCGGGGCGACCTCGTTGCCCCACGGGCTCTGGGCGCCCGGCAGCAGCAACAGGTCTTCGTCCTCGGCGGTGGTCTCGGAGAGGTAGGTGTACGCAACCGGGACGCCCGGCTGTTCCACCATGCCTGCGTTCTCCGGCAGTCCCTCGCCCGGGACCTGGCCGGTGTCGGTCATGCGTACCCCTCGCCCATCGGTTAGTGCTTCTACGACCAGCTCGCCGGGGACGGCGCACCGACCGCCCCCGCAGTGAAGAACGAGCGTGCGTGCCCAGCGGCACGAACGGCCCGCCGAGAAAGACGACAAAGCCATTAACTGGCATTGTCCCGGCCGTTCCTCCGTCGCGACAGGTTGATCCGCGACAGCCCGCTGTGGACTGCGCCACGTTGCGCGTCCTCCGGTTCTGCCGTACCACACCCACCCCAAAACGGGCGCGCTTTCCGGACATTGACGAACGAATGCCGGGCAGCCAGAAGCGGTACAACAGTCGGCCAGCCTACCGCGCGCGGTACGACAACAGGATCACGGGGACGGCGAACCGACGACCGCAGGCGTCAGGCCGTGCGGTCCGGGAGAACCCCGCTGAGCAGGAACGCGACACTCCGTTCCGTCTCCGTCCAGGCCCGGGTGTCGAGTTCGACGGACTGGAGGAGGGCGCACTCGACGCGGTAGCCGTGTTCGGTGAGGTCCCGGCCGACGAGTTCGGCCTCGTCGCGGGTGGCCGCGTGGGCGACGATGCGCTGCGGACGGCGGTCGGCGACCGCGGAGACCACGGCCACTCCCCCGCCGCCGACGCGGACGACGTCCGGTTCGGGAAGGTTCTCCAGGACGTGCGGGGCCGTGCCGGGGACGATCTGGACCTGGAGCCCGAAGGCGCGGGCGTTGGCCTCGGTGCGCTCGCAGGCCCTGAGGTCGCGGTCGACGGCGATGACGGCCGCCCCGGCCCGGGCCGCCTCGGTGGCGAAGGCGCCGCTGCCGCAGCCGATGTCCCACACGAGGTCGCCGACGCGTGGCCCCAGCCGGGCGAGTTGCGCCGCGCGGAGCGGTTCCAGTTCGCCTTCGCCCATGAGGCCGCCGTAGGCCTCGGCGGGCAGGGTCCAGCCGCGCGACGCGGCGGCCGGGTCGCGCCCTGCGATCCATCCGCCGCCTTCCGTCACCGCGGCCGTGCCGCCGATGACGATGACGAGGTTCGGGTCGCGCCAGGTGTGGTCGGCGGCCTTGTCGGAGGTGACGACCGTGACCTGTTCCCGGTCTGTGCCGAGTTCCTCGCAGATGACGAAGGTGCGGTGGACGCCCTCCATCAGCAGACCGAGTTCGGCGGGTCCGGCGCCGGGCGAGGTGAGGACGGCGACCTTGGTGTGGGCTCGGCACACGTTCACCGCGCGTCGCAGGGTGCGCCGGTGGGCGACGACCACCTGGGCGTCGTCCCAGGGCATACCGGCCCGCGCGAAGGCGGCGGCAACCGAGGAGACGCCGGGGACGACCTCGACCTCCAGGCCGAACTCGGGTGCGCGCAGGGTCCGTACGACTCCGAAGAATCCGGGATCGCCGTCGGCGAGCACGACCGCGGTGCCGCGGTGGCCGGTGATGCGGCGGGCGGCGAGGGCGACGCTGCCGAGGCGGATGCGTTCGGCGGCGGGTGGCACCTCGGGGAGTGCCAGATGGTGGGCGGCGCCCGCGACCAGCGTGGCGGCGCCGAGGGCGGAGCGTGCCGCTGCGGTCAGCGGCGAGCCGTCCCAGCCGATCACCGTGACCCGGTCGGCCATCGTCTCTCAGTCTCCAGGGGGGGTGTGCGCAGGCCTTCGTCGGTGGGCAGCCCGCGGGCGGCTCCGTGAGGGTACCCGCTGCGCCTCGGAAGCGCTTTCGCCGACCTGAGGTCGAATACTGTCAGTTCCAGTCGGAGTACGTCGTGAAGCCGTCCGCGTCGGCCAGCTGATCGCCCGCTCCGTCGAGGTCCTCGGGCAGCAGGCTCCACACGATGAAGTCGGTGCGGACGTCGCTCCAGGTGCCGTCCTCGGCGCGGACGTGCGCTATGCAGGCGTTCCTCAGGACACCCTCGCTAATACAGCCGATCTTCTGGGCGACCTGCTGGGAGGCGGTATTGTCGGCCGCCGTGCGCAGCTCGATCCGCTCGAACTTCTGGTCGGTGAACAGCCACTGGGCGGTGGCGAGCGCGGCCTCGGAGGCGTAGCCCTCACCGCGCGCCCATGGGGCGATGATGTACGACAACTCCGTGGAGCGCACGTGCCAGTCGGTCTTGGCGAGCTGGACGATGCCGACCAGGCGCTGGGTGAGGAACTCGGTGACGGCGAAGTCGAGTCCGCGGCCGGCCTCCCGCTCGGTCGGCGCGTACCGCGTGATCCAGCCGCGCGCCCGTTCCTCGCTGAAGGGCTGGGGCACGTCGGTCCAGGCCCCGACCTGCTCGTCGTTCATCATCTCGGCCAGCGCGGGCACGTCGTCCTCGTCGAGAGGGCGCAGCACCAACCGCTCCGTGCTGATGGAGATGTTGGGGAAGGTGCCAGTCATGCGCCACTCCGTAACCGTCGGAAGACCTGCAGGGCCTGCTGAACTGCCCAGCATGCAGCATGAAAGCACCGAACCGCATCACGGGGCCCACACCTGGTGACGGAGTGGACCCCGTGCGTGGCGATACGTCGTATACGCGCCGGTGATCAGAAGGAGGCGAGGACGGAACCGGCGTACTTGTCCTCGATGAACTTCTTGACCTCGGCGGAGGTGAGCAGCTTGGCGAGCTTCTTCACGCGCGGGTCGTCCTCGTTGCCGTCCTTCACCGCGAGGAAGTTGCCGTACGGGTTGTTCTTGGCGGACTCCAGCACGAGGGCGTCGGTGGCGGGCTTGAGGTCGGCCTCGATGGCGTAGTTGCCGTTGACGACCGCCGCGTCGACGTCGTCCAGGGAGCGCGGGGTCTGGGCCGCCTCCAGCTCCTTGAACGTGAGGTTCTTCGGGTTCTTCGCGATGTCGGAGGGGGTCGCCTCGTTGCCGACGCCGTCCTTGAGCGTGATGATCCCGTTGGCGTCGAGCAGCTTGAGGGCACGGGCCTCGTTCACGCTGTCGTTGGGGACGGCGATCGTCGCACCGCTCTTGAGGGCGTCGGTGCTCTTGACCTTGTGGGAGTAGAGGCCGAGCGGCTCCAGGTGGACCGTGACGACGGGCACGATGTGGGTGCCGCGCTTCTTGTTGAAGTCGTCGAGGTACGGCTGGTTCTGGAAGTAGTTGGCGCCGACCGAGCCGTCCTCCGTCGCCGTGTTCGGGGTCACGTAGTCCGTGAACTCCCTGACCTCCAGGTCGAGGCCCGCCTTCTTCGCCAGGTTCTCCTTGACGTAGTTCAGGATCTCGGCGTGCGGGGTGGGGCTCGCGGCGACGACCAGCGGTCCGCTGGTGTCGGAGGCGGAGTCCGAACCGGACGAACCGCAGGCGCTGAGCCCGAAGGTGAGGGCTCCGGCGGCGAGGACGGTGGTGAGCTTTATGGCGTTACGCACGAAAAGTGCCTTTCCTTTTGGGTGCAGCGAACCCCGCGTACGGGTGCACGGGGAAATCGGGGGTGGCTCAGACGGTCTTGGTGTCCGCCGTGGAGGCCTTCAGCAGCCGCAGCTTCGGTGCCGGGCCGGAGCGTCCGCCGCGGCTGTGCAGGGACCGGGCCGCGTAGTCGCCGGCGAACTGGATGAGCGAGATGACGACGGCGAGGATCGCGACGGTGATCCACATGAGCTGGGTCTCGAAGCGCTGGTAGCCGTAGCGGATGGCGATGTCACCGAGACCGCCGGCGCCGACCGTGCCGGCCATCGCGGAGTAGCCGATGAGGGCGACGATCGTGGTCGTGGTGCTGGCGATCAGCGAGGGCAGGGACTCGGGGACGAGAACCTTGCGGACGATCGTCCAGGTGTTGCCGCCCATCGACTGCACGGCCTCCACGAGCCCGCCGTCCACTTCGCGGACAGCCGTCTCGACGAGGCGCGCGAAGAACGGGATCGCACCGATGGCGAGCGGCACGATGGCGGCCTCGCGGCCGATGGTGGTCCCGGTGATCGAGCGGGTGAAGCCCATCAGCGCGACCATCAGGATGATGAACGGCATCGAGCGGGCGACGTTCACGACCTGTCCGATGACCTTGTTCGCGACGACGTTCTGGAGGAGTCCGCCGCGGTCGGTGAGGACGAGGAGGACACCGAGCGGAAGGCCACCCACGACGGCGATGAGCGTGGACCAGCCGACCATGTAGAGGGTGTCCCAACACGCCTGCTCCAGCAGGGGCCGCATCTCGGACCAGGTCACTTGGCACCTTCCTTCACCGGCTGGGGCGCACCGACGACGTCGATCTGAAGACCCTGTTCGCGCAGGAAGCCGACCGGCACGACGTTGTCCTCGTAGCGGCCCGGCAGTTCGATCCGCATCCGGCCGATCTGGAGGCCGCCGACGGTGTCGATGGCGGCACCGAGGATCGATATGTCGATGTTGTAGGTGCGCGAGAGCTGGGAGATGACCGGCTGGGTGGCGGCCTCGCCGTGGAAGGTGACGTCGATGACGGTCCGGTCCTCGCCGGTGGCCTCGCCGCCGACGGGGAAGAGCGCGGAGGCCAGCTCGGAGCCGGGGGTCGCGAGCAACTCGCCGACCGTGCCGGACTCGACGATGCGGCCGTTCTCCATCAGGGCGGCCGAGTCGCAGACCGACTTCACGACGTCCATCTCGTGGGTGATGAGCAGGACGGTGAGGCCCAACTGCCGGTTCAGGTCGCGCAGCAGCTGGAGGATCGAGCGGGTGGTCTCCGGGTCGAGGGCGCTGGTGGCCTCGTCGGACAGGAGCACCTTGGGGTCGCCGGCCAGGGCACGGGCGATGCCGACGCGCTGCTTCTGGCCGCCGGAGAGCTGGGCCGGGTAGGCGCCCGCCCGGTCGGCGAGTCCGACGAGGTCCAGCAGCTCAAGTGCCTTGCGGGAGCGCTCCTTTCCGGACTTGCCGAGGATTTCGAGCGGCAGCTCGACGTTGTCCTGGACCGTCCGGGTGGACAGCAGGTTGAAGTGCTGGAAGACCATGCCGATACGGCTGCGCGCCTGCCGCAGCTCCCTGCCGGCGCGGGGTCCGCGGCCCGCGAGGGCGGTGAGGTCCTGTCCGGCGACGGTCACCGTGCCGGCGGTGGGGCGCTCCAGCAGGTTGACGCAGCGGATGAGCGAGGACTTGCCGGCGCCGGACTGGCCGATGACGCCGTACACCTCGCCTTCGCGGACGTGGAGATCGACGCCGTCGAGGGCGGTGATCTCTCGCCCGCGTGAGCGGTAGACCTTCGTGAGGCCTGTTGTCGTGATCACTGGGGTTTCCGTCACTGTCGAGTACGCGGGCGTGGGTGTGCCCCGGTACGGGAGAGAAGTCGTGCGCGGGCACATGGGTCACGTACGGCGTTCACGGCGTACGGACGTGCCGGGGCGGCTCGCTTCGGGGCGCGAGCTCAGGGGGTGGTGCGGGGGCCCTCTAGCAGGCGCACATTCGACACATACAACGAGCACCGGGCGTCAGGGTCGCCTCGGTCGCAAGGGTGCGGCAGCTCGTCATGGTCATGCGATCAGTAAAGCAGACGTATGGGAGCGACCAAGAACCCGTTGTCCGAATGACGGACAACGGTGGACATGCCTCAGGACCGGACGGAGATCTCCACGTTCCCGCCGATGACCAGTGCCGACAAGGCCGACAGATTCTCGACCACCAGGTCGGCATCGAGCTCGTGGGCCTGATGAGTTGTGGTCAATGCCACGGTGGTCATCCCGGCGGCCCGGCCGGCGCGCAGGCCCGCGGGGGCGTCCTCGAAGACGACGCAGCGGGCCGGGTCGATGCCGAGTTCGCGAGCGGCGAGCAGATAGGGCTCGGGGTCCGGCTTGCCGCGGGTGACGTCGTCGGCGGCGACCAGCGTCTTGGGGAGGATGCCGACCGCTTCGAGACGGGCCTCGGCGAGCCGGCGGGTGGCGGAGGTGACGACGGCCCAGCGGTCGGCGGGCAGGGCGTCGAGGAAGGCCCTGGTGCCGGGGAGCAGAAGGACACCGCCGTTGGGTACGTCCTCCACCTCCAGCTGTTCGATCCGCGCGAGGGCCCGCGGCACGACGTCGGCGGGGAGCAGGTCGGCGGCTATCTCGACGGCCGGTCGCCCATGCAGTTCGACACGGGCGAACTCCTCGGCGGTGATGCCGAACTCCTCGGCCCAGCGCGTCCAGCAGCGGTGGACGGAATCCAGGGAGGAGACGAGGGTTCCGTCGTTGTCGAACAGGAGGGCTTCGGCAGAGATCTTCATGGCTTCGACCCTACGGTGCCGTGCGGGGGCGGCCGCATCAGGCCTTTTGGACCGTAATAGGCTCGCCGCATGTTTGATGCCCTGACGCTGGTGACCGGCGTCGCCGCGCTGCTGCTGGCCGCCTGGTGCGGCTGGGCCGCGTACCGTGATCAGCCGACCAAGGACTGGCACTTCATCGGGATGGCCGTGGTGTCGGTGCTGGCGCTGGTCCAGCTGGTGATCGGGATCGTGCAGCTCGCGCGGGGCGAGAAGCCGGAGCAGGGGACGACGATCTTCGTCGCCTATCTGCTGGGGGCGTTCGCGTGTGTGCCGGCGGCGGGGATCATGTCGCTCACGGAGCGGACGCGGTGGGGATCGGTGACGGTTGCCGCCGGCGGTGTGGTGCTGGCCGTTCTGGAGGTGCGGCTCTATGACATCTGGGGAGGCTGAGGTGAGTCGGCGACGGCTGACCAGTGGGCCGGGGACGCTGCTCGTCTGGTTGTACGGGGTGATGGTCGTCGGGGCGGTGTCTCGGTCCGCCGTGCAGATCTCCACGGAGTTCGACCGGGCGCCGCTGGCGTATTCGCTGTCCGCCGTTGCGGGTGTCGTGTACGGCTTCATCACGTACTCGCTGGTGCGCGGTGGTGAGACGGCCCGTAAGGCGGCGCTGGTGTGCTGTGTAGTTGAGCTGCTGGGCGTGCTGACCGTGGGCACCTGGACGTTGGTGGAGCCGTCGGCGTTTCCGGATGCGACCGTGTGGTCGGACTTCGGGATCGGGTATCTGTTCATCCCCGTGCTCTTGCCGCTTTCCGCCATTTACTGGTTGCGGAAGGCTGCGACCAGGGAGGATGCCGCCTGAGGTCCTCGGGCGGCATCCGGTCAGCCGTGGCTGGTCGCGCAGTTCCCCGCGCCCCTTAAAAACTATGCGGTTGCCGCATATGTGCCTGCGGGCTTCTCCAGGACGATCATCGGGACCCCGTCCGCGCCCTCCGACGTGCCCACCGTCTGGTAGCCGACCTTGCGGTAGAGGCGGAGGTTGCCCTCGCTGCGGTGGCCGGTGAAGAGGCGGAAGCTGGTGGCGCCGCGCTCCTCCGCCAGGGCGGCTTCGGCCGCTCGGAGAAGGCGGGCGCCGATGCCGTGGCCCTGGAGGCGGGGGTGGACGCAGAGCTTGCCGATGGCGGCGGAGCCGTCCTCGGTGACGCGGCCGCGGACCGAGCCGACCACCTCTTCGCCCAGGCGGGCCACGAAGACGCAGTCCGCGGCCACCTCCGCGCGGACCGAGTCCAGGCTCTGGACGAGCGGATCGATGCGGTAGTTGCCGTACAGCGCCGCCTCACTCTGGAAGCACAGGTACTGCAGCCTGAAGATCTGCTCCGCGTCCTGCTCGGCCGCCGCAGAGATGGTCACGCTCATGCCCATGTGCGCACGCCTCCCGCTCACCTGATCGCCTGTTGTCCCCCACTCCTATCCCCGCCCCCGGTGTGTCGCAACCTCCGGTGTGAGCAATCTGCGAAGACATCCCAGGCATCTGGAACGTTCCGGACCAAGACTGCCCTGTGAGATACCCAACTCCCCCGCGATCTCCCGGTAGGTCAGGTCCCGCGGGGAGAGGAGGGCCGCCATGAGCGAGGGGCAGCGGCCGGGCAGTCGGCGCACCGCGTCGTGCAGGGCCCGGCGGCGGGCCGCCGCGAGGGTGAGCTGTTCGGGGGTGCGGTCGTCGTCGGCCGCGGGTTCGGTGTCGTACGGCCGTTCCAGGCGGGTCGTACGACGGCTGCGGCGGGACTCGGACCGGACGGCGCGGCGGAGCCAGCCGGGCAGGTCGAGGGGCGGGCCCTGCGTCTCCAGGTGCTCCAGGAGGCGGAGCCACACCGCCTGCTCCAGGTCGGCCGGTTCCGTACCGGTGGCATGTGCCTCCGCGGAGGCCTCGGCGGTCAGCAGCGGGCGCAGGGCGGTGACCAAGTCGTGCGTCATATGCGGTACGACCCGGCCGCCCGGGCCTGGGTTGCCCGGGCGTCGGCAAGTCACCCCGATCGGGGCACGGTGGCTCAGCCGTTGACGAAGTCCGCGCGGGCGAGGACGCCCGTGTCCGCGTTGTCGGTGAAGACGCCGTCGATGCCGGTGGCGAAGTACCTCTTGAACGCGCCGAAGGCGTCTCCATAGGCGTCCGCGTCCGTGCCCCTGCGGTACTCCGCCGGAAGGAAGGGGTTCTCGTTGCGCATGGTGTAGGGGTGCAGGACCAGCCCGACCTTGTGGGCGTCGGCGACGAGGGTCGTCTCCTTGTCGAGGCTGCCGTCCCCCTTCTTCGTGATGACCAGGTCGAGGGTCGGGCCGATGCCCTGCGCGTAGCCCGCGATCTCCCTGAGGCCCTTGGGGGTGATCAGGTCGGCGACGGTCCGCGGGTCGCCCTTCTCGACGAAGTCCCAGGGCCGGGTGTTCGCGGCGGACAGGAGCACGACGAGGGGGTTGTCGACCAGCTTGTTCAGGCGCCGGATGCTGGTCGGCTCGAAGGACTGCAGGATGACCGGGGAGTTCCGCTTGTCCTTGCCGTGCCGGTGCAGGAGCTTCGCGACCCGCTCCTCGAGGCCGAGGCCGAGCGCCCGGAAGTAGGTGGGGTGCTTGGTCTCGGGGTAGATCCAGACCTGCTTGCCGCGCTTGCGGGTCTGCTCGTCCTGCCACTTCAGGACTTCCTCGAAGGTGGGGATGGACCAGCGGCCGTTGTAGAGCGTGTTGTGCGGGCGGTTGGCCGGGATGCGCTCGATCGCGCGGAGCGTCTTGAGCTCGGCGAGCGTGAAGTCCTCGGTGAACCAGCCGGTCGTGGAGACACCGTCGAGGACCTTGGTGGTCCTGCGGTCGGCGAACTCGGGGTGGTCGGCGACGTTCGTGGTGCCGCCGATCTCCGGTTCGTGGCGGCAGACCAGGTGGCCGTCCCGGGTGGGGACGAGGTCGCCGGCCTCGACGACGTCGGCGCCCAGGTCGAGGGCGAGCTGGTAGGAGCCGAAGGTGTGCTCGGGGCGGTAGCCGCTGGCGCCCCGGTGGCCGATGACCGTCGGCACGGGCAGGCTCTTCAACCCGCCACCGTGCCCGGCGGACTGGGCCCCGGCGGCTCTCGCCGTACCGGACAGGCCCAGGACCGCTCCCCCGGCGCCGAACATCGCAGCCCCGAGAAGTGCCCGTCGTCCGGTGCCGTCCGTGTGCTCGTCCTGCGATCCCATGGGGACCCCTCCTGCCGTCGCCTCTTCGATGCGGGCCGATCGTAGGTGCGTGTCCATGACGGACGGGAGACCTCCGGCGGAACACGCGGGTGACGTGGGATGTCGCATGGGAACTAATGTCTGACGACTCGTCGGCTTCGGGACCGGAGGGCGGGGTACGCGTCGATCGGGGCGACCTCCGTCACATCGTTCCGCCCGGGTTTCCGGGAGGCAACGCGGTCCATCCGCAGGTAAACGAGTGTCAATAGTGCGTAAGACCTCGGTGAACCGCGGGCGCGCGATGTGCACGATCCCCCGAGCCGCGAGTAATGTCCTCACCTGCACAGACTCATACAGTTTCCCTGGCCGTTCTCTTGACACCGGAGGGCCCGTTGTCCCGCTTCGCGCTCATCAAGGCAGTGCTCGGACCGATCATGCGCCTGATGTTCCGCCCACGGGTGGAGGGCGCGGAGCACATCCCGGGTGACGGTCCCGTCATCCTGGCCGGCAACCACCTCACCTTCATCGACTCGATGATCCTTCCGCTGGTGTGCGACCGGCAGGTGTTCTTCATCGGCAAGGACGAGTACGTCACCGGCAAGACCCTCAAGGGCCGTCTCATGGCGTGGTTCTTCATCGGCGTCGGCATGATCCCGGTGGACCGCGACGGCGGTCGCGGGGGCGTCGCCGCGCTGATGACCGGCCGGCGGGTGCTGGAGGAGGGCAAGGTCTTCGGGATCTACCCCGAGGGCACGCGGTCTCCCGACGGCCGGCTCTACCGGGGGCGCACCGGTATCGCCCGTCTGACGCTCATGACGGGGGCGCCGGTGGTGCCCTTCGCGATGATCGGCACGGACAAGTTGCAGCCGGGGGGTGCGGGGATGCCCCGCCCGGGGCGGGTCACGGTTCGCTTCGGTGAGGCGATGGAGTTCTCCCGGTACGAGGGCATGGACCGGGACCGGTATGTGCTGCGGGCCGTGACGGACTCCGTGATGACCGAGGTCATGCGGTTGTCCGGGCAGGAGTACGTGGACATGTACGCCACCAAGGCGAAGGCCGCGTAGGGATTCGTTGTCGGGTGCGGCGCCGTCGGGGCTGGTCGCGCCCACCCGGCGGAGCCGCAGATGGATACAGCCCCGCGCCCCTAAGGGCGACTGTCGAGCCGTTGGTCCTTCAGCATGAACCACGCGGCCACTGCCGTCGCGAGCAGGACCGCTGCTCCCGCGCCCGCGGCGATGGTGAGGCCGTCCACGAAAGCCGCTCGAGCGGACGACAGCAGGTCCTGAGCCGTGTTCGTCGGCAGTCCGGACGCCGCCTCCACCGCGCCGCCCAGGGACTCGTGCGCCCCTTCCGGCGTGCCCGCGGGGGCCGCGAAGCCCCGGTACACGCCCGTCACGATCGAGCCCAGTACCGCGATGCCCAGGGCCGCGCCCAGTTCGTACGCCGTCTCCGACACCGCCGATGCCGAGCCCGCGTGGTCCTTGGGGACGCTCGACAGGATCACGTCGGCGGTCACCGTGAAGGAGAAGCCCGCGCCCACACCGACCACCAGCAGGGCGGCGCCCAGCAGGGGGTAGCCCGTGGACTGGTCGAGCAGGGTCAGGGCCGCCAGGGCCACGCCGATGGCCGCCAGGCCCCCGGAGACGACCGCGCGCACCGAGTAACGGCGGGCCACCGTGCCCGCGACCAGGCCCGCCGCCACCGCGCCCACCGCCGCCGGGAGTTCGGCCAGGCCCGCCTCCAACGGGCCTCTTTCCTGTACGAGTTGCAGGTACTGGGAGAGGAAGAAGACCAGTCCGGAGAGGCCGAGGATGGTCAGGAGGTCGGCCAGGACGGCGCCGCTGAAGCCGCGGTTGCGGAAGAGGCGCATGTCCAGCAGGGGTGCGGGGAGGGTGAGCTGGCGGCGGACGAAGGCGTACAGGGCTGCCGCGCCGAGGACTCCCGCGGCGGCCGGCTCCCATGTGATGCCGTGCGCGGCGGTCTCCTTGACGGCGTAGACCACTCCGATCATGCCGGCCAGGGACAGCGCGACGCCGGCCATGTCCCAGGGGCCCGGGTTCGGGTTGCGGGACTCGGGCAGGAACCTGATGCCGACGAGGACCAGGACCGCCATCACGGGCAGGTTGATCAGGAAGACCGAGCCCCACCAGAAGTGTTCGAGGAGGAAGCCGCCGACGATGGGTCCGATCGCGGTACCGGCGGAGGCGGCCGCGCCCCAGATGCCGACGGCGAGGCTGCGTTCGCGCGGGTCGTGGAAGAGGTTGCGGATCAGGGCCAGGGTGGCGGGCATCAGGGTCGCGCCGGCGACGCCGAGCAGCGCCCGCGCCAGGATCAACAACTCCGGTGTCGTCGCATAGGCGTTGAGGACCGACATCGCGCCGAACGCCGTCGCGCCCAGCAGCAGGATCCGCTTGCGGCCGATGCGGTCGCCGAGGCTGCCCATCGACACCAGCAGGCCCGCGATGACGAACGAGTAGACGTCACCGATCCACAGGAGCTGGGTGCCGGTCGGCTCGAGGTCCTCGCTGATGTACGGGGTCGCGAGGCCGAGGACGGTCGCGTCGACGGCCACCAGCAGCACGGCGAGCACCAGGACGGACAGCGCGAGCCAACGGCCGGGACGCTTCACCGCCTCGGTCGCGGTCGCCGGCTGCAGGGTGCTGGTCATGATTCCTCTATCGGTCGTACGGAATGACGTAGTGCGCCACCGAGCAGCAGCTCGACGGTCATGTGGTGGAAGTCCTTGGGGGCCCCCTTGCCGCTCTGGAGCAGCCAGACGGCGGAGGCGAGCAGGCCGAACAGGGCCTCGGTGAGCCAGACCGGCGTGAGGTCGATGCGGAACTCGCCGCTCTGCTGGCCGCGCCGGAACAGCGCGGAGATGCGGGCGTCGATCCGGGCCCAGCCGTCGTGCTGCTCCTCGCCCTCGAAGAGCTGGTTCTCCGTGTAGAGGAAGGCGAGGAGTCCGGCCGCGGGTTCGGCCTCGCGGACCAGGCGCCGCACGGCATCACTCGCCGGCCCCTCGTCCAGCCGGGCGGCGTCGAGCGCTTTCTCGCACTCCTCGATGCCCAGCGACTCCAGTGCGCGTACGAGCGCGTCGCGTCCGGCGAAGTGGCGGTGCAGCGTGGCCCGGCTGATCCCGGCGGACTTGGCGACCTCGTCCATGGTCGCGGTGGATCGGCGGGTCAGCAGGGCCGCGGCACTGCGCAGCACATGGTCACGATCGACAGCCATGAGACGACTATAGACCATGTGAGACATTCATGTCTCACAGCGGGCATGACTGTCTCATGTGCGACCGCTGAACAGAGGTCTCGTCAGTGCCAGGGCAGCCGGCGGCGGCGTTCCCAGTACACGCCCGGCTCCTCGGCCAGCCCCGCCAGCCGGGACAGCTGCTCGTCGTCGAGGTCCACGACGGCCGCGTGCAGATTGGACGCGAGCTGGACGGTGGTGGCGGCCCCCGAGAGGACGACTCCTGCCCAGGGCTGACGAAGGACGAGAGCGAGCGCCACGGCGTCGCAGCCCAGGGAGGTTTCCGCCGCTACGGCCTTCAGGGCGTCCGGGGCGTGCGGCTCGGCGAGCCTGCCGTTGGCCATGCCCTCCTTGACGATCACCGTGAGGCCCGCGTCGTGGGCCTCGGCGAGGGCGGGGGCGGCCGAGGTCTCCAGGGCGTTGTAGGTCGACTGGACGGTACGGAAGAGCGGCTCGCCGTCGACCGTCACGGCGAGGGCGGCGCGGATGGTGTCCGCCTGGGCGGGGCCGCTGGTGGAGAAGCCGATCGAGGTGCCCTGGGCGGCCGCCTCGGCGAGCCTCGCGTGGAGTTCCTTGTCGGTGAGGGCCGGGCTGTCCGGGGTCACCGAGTGGATCTGGTAGAGGTCGAGGCGGTCGCCGAGCAGTTCGGCGGTTTCGGCGCGCTGACGGTCGTAGGTCTGGACGCTGTGGTCCTTGACCTCGTGATGTTCGGCGTCGGTGGTCCAGTCGGCGGTGTAGGTGTAGCCCCACTTGCTGCCGACGACCACGTCGTCGATGCCGGGGTTCTTGTCGAGCCAGTCGGCGAGGAACTCCTCGGAGCGGCCGTAGGAGCGGGCCACGTCGAAGTAGCGGACGCCCTGGAAGTAGGCGGCGTCGAGGAGTTCGTGGGTGCGGGTGCGGAGGGTCTCTACGCTGCGATCGTCTCCGAGGTCTTCGTCCCGGCCGAGGTTGATGTAGCCGGGGCGTCCGACGGCGGCGAGGCCGAGTCCGATGTGGCAGGTGGGGGTTGTCGCTGCGGCCAGTCGGGCGAAGGGCATCGCGGGCTCCGTTCGGTCGGGTCCGGTACGGCTTCCGACCAACGTAACCCGCGATGACCTTCGGTGACGGAACCGCGCGCCCAAGAGCTCGGTGGGTACCGGCTTGTGGGCGGGTGCGGATCCGTCGTGGCTTGTCGCGCCGTTCCCCGCGCCCCTAAGGGCGCTTCGCCTCCGCCCACTTGTGCTGAGCGGCCACGTCCGCCTTCACTTCCGCGAGTTGGACCGCCACCGCGCTCGGAGCCGTGCCTCCCCTGCTGTTGCGGGAGGCCAGGGCGCCGGGGACGTTGAGCACCGACCGGACCTCCGGGGTCAGGTGGGCGGAGATCTTGGCGAACTGGTCGTCCGTCAGGTCGCTCAGTTCCTTGCCCTCGGCCTCCGCCGCCTTGACGCACTCGCCGGCCACCTCGTGGGCCACCCGGAAGGGGACGCCCTGCTTGACCAGCCACTCGGCGATGTCGGTGGCGAGGGAGAAGCCGGCCGGGGCCAGTTCCTCCATGCGCTCGCGGTTGACGGTGAGGGTCGCCATCATGCCGGTGAAGGCGGGGAGCAGGACCTCCAGCTGGTCGCAGGAGTCGAAGACCGGCTCCTTGTCCTCCTGGAGGTCGCGGTTGTAGGCGAGGGGCAGGGCCTTGAGCGTGGCCATCAGACCCGTCAGGTTGCCGATCAGACGGCCGGACTTGCCGCGCGCCAGCTCCGCGATGTCCGGGTTCTTCTTCTGCGGCATGATCGACGAGCCGGTGGAGAACGCGTCGTGCAGGGTCACGAAGGAGAACTCCTTCGTGTTCCAGATGATGATCTCCTCGGCGATCCGGGAGAGGTTGACGCCGATCATCGCGGTGATGAAGGCGAACTCGGCGACGAAGTCACGGGAGGCCGTGCCGTCGATGGAGTTGCCGACGCTGCCGTGCTCGAAGCCGAGGTCCTTCGCGACCGCCTCCGGATCAAGGCCCAGGGAGGAACCGGCCAGGGCGCCCGAGCCGTACGGCGAGACGGCCGTGCGCTCGTCCCACTGGCGCAGCCGCTCCGCGTCCCGGGACAGGGACTGGACGTGGGCCAGGACGTGGTGGGCGAACAGGACCGGCTGGGCGTGCTGGAGGTGGGTGCGGCCGGGCATCGCCACGTCCGGGTGGGCCTCCGCCAGGCCGACCAGCGCGTCCTGGAGCTCGGCGATCAGGCCGCCGATGATGCGGGCGTGGTCCCGCAGGTACATGCGGAAGAGGGTCGCGATCTGGTCGTTGCGCGAGCGGCCCGCGCGCAGCTTGCCGCCGAGGTCGGGGCCGACGCGCTCCAGCAGGCCGCGCTCCAGGGCGGTGTGGCAGTCCTCGTCGGCGATGGTGCCCACGAAGGAGCCGTCGGCCACATCGGCTTCGAGCTGGTCGAGCCCCGCGTGCATGCGCTGGAGCTCGTCCTCGCTCAGCAGTCCCGCCTTGTGCAGCACGCGCGCGTGGGCGCGCGAACCGGCGATGTCGTACGGCGCGAGCCGCCAGTCGAAGTGGACGGACGCGGACAGCCTGGCCAGGGCCTCGGCGGGACCGTCGGCGAAACGGCCGCCCCAGAGCCGGACGTCACCGCTGCTGCTGCTCACTTGCGTTGCTCCTCACGGCTGCACTCAACGTTATGCATGATTATGCAGAGTCCTGCATGATTCGTCAATCCGGGTCCGGCGGTGAGGAATTTGCGCTCCCTTTGAACACGGGAAACCGCTTGCTCGTACTTCCCGCCGAACGCAGGCGCCGCGTTTGTCAAGAAGACCACTCCCGACCCCGAGTGAGGCATCCGCATGTCCAGGGCTCTTCCTAAGTACAACAAGCGCCGCGTGGCGATCATCGGCGGCGCCGCCGCCGTGGCACTGACCGGGGCGATCGTCGCCGGCACCGCCCTCGCCGGGGAGACCTCCAAGAGCGGCACCGCAACCGCCCGCACGCTGGCCGACGTCGGCAGCATCACGTGCCCGGACGTGGCCTCCCAGCTGCCGGAGATCCCGGCCACCGCGCAGGCCGAGGTCGACCGCAACCTGACCCTGCTCCAGACCCAGATCGACGAGGCCAACAAGCGGCTCGTCGACACCGTCGGCCAGGGCGGGCCCAACTTCGTCCAGAACGCCATCCTCGGCCCGCTGGAGGACAAGCGGATCGCCACGGTCAACCGCATCGCCACCGCCATCGGCCGTACGGCCGACAAGCCGCAGGGCCTCGACGCCCTGGCTCCCTGCGCCCTGAACGCCGGCGGTGCCGCCGGCGCGGGTGAGGAGGCAGGCGCCGGTGCGGAGGCCGGGGCCGGCGCGGGTGCGGAGGCCACGCCGAGCGAGGCAGCCTCGGAGGCGGCGGGCGGCGCCGAGGACACCGGGAACGCGGAGGGTGCGGGCGACGCGGGTGAGGCCGCCGGCGCGGGCGCCATCTCCTGCCCGGACGTGGCCTCGCAGCTGCCGGCGATCCCCGCCACGGCGCAGGCCGAGGTGGACCGCAACCTGGCGCTGCTCGACACGCAGCTCGCCGAGGCGAACAAGCGGCTCGTCGACACCGTCGGCCAGGGCGGTCCGAACTTCGTCCAGAACGCGATCCTCGGCCCGCTGGCCGACAAGCGGAACTCGACCATCGACCGCATCGCGATCTCCATCGGCCGTACCGCGGAGAAGCCGCAGGGCCTCGGCTCCCTGGCCGCCTGCACGCTCACCCAGTGAGGTGACAGGCGCTGTGGCCGCCCCGTGTGAGCGCCGGCCGGGGCGGCCACGGGCGTCCTCCCGCGAGGGGACGCCCAAATTGCTTAGACAGGCGAAAGGTCTGCGCCCATAATGGCTGGACATGGGAAAGACCTATGAGCGCATAGACGGCCGGCTCCGCTCCTTCATCGAGGCGCAGCCCCTCTTCTTCACCGCGACCGCGCCCCTGTCCGGCGACGGCACGGTCAACCTCTCCCCCAAGGGACTGCGCGGCTCCTTCGCGATCCTCGACGAACTCACCGTGGCCTACCTCGACTTCGCGGGTTCCAGCGCCGAGACGGTCGCGCATCTGCGGGAGAACGGCCGGATCACCCTCATGTGGTGCGCGTTCCAGGGGCCGCCCAACATCGTCCGCGTGCACGGGCGCGGTGAGCCGGTCTTCCGGGACGACCCGCGCTTCAGGGAACTGCTCTCCCGCTTCCCGGACATCGACCCGACCGCGCACGGGCTGCGGGCGATCGTCGTCGTGACGGCCGAACTGGTCCGCGACTCCTGCGGTTACGCGGTGCCCTACATGGCGTACGAAGGCGACCGCGAGCTGCACGGCAAGCGGTTCGCGCGCGAGGACGACGCCTCGCTCAGCGCGTACTTCACCAAGAAGGAGCACATCGCCACGAGCATGGACGGCCTGCCGGGACTGCCGTTGCCGTTGCCGCCGTCCGCGGTCTGATTCACGCCTTGCCGATGCGGACGGTGAAGGTCGTCGAGCCCGGCTCGCTCTCCACCGTCACGCTCCCCCCGTGCGCCTCCACCACCGCCACCACGATCGACAGTCCCAGGCCCGCGCCGCCGGTCTCCGCCTTGGTGCTGCGGTCGGCGCGGGTGAAGCGTTCGAAGACGCCCGGCTGGATGTCCGCGGGGATGCCGGGGCCGTCGTCGTGAACCTTCAACGTCGCCGTGGTGCCGTCGGTCTCCAGGGTCACCGTCACCTTGGTGCCCTCGGGGGTGTGCAGCCGGGCGTTGGACAGCAGGTTGGCCAGGACCTGCTGGAGGCGGTGTGCGTCGCCCGTCACCGTGACCGGGTCCTCGGGGAGGTCCAGTTCCCAGCGATGACCGGAACCCGTGGCCCGCGCGTCCGTGAGGGCGTCGAGGACCAGGCGGGTGAGGTCGACGGGGGCGGTCTCCAGGGGGCGGCCCGCGTCCAGGCGGGCCAGCAGGAGCAGGTCGTCGACCATCGCGCCCATGCGGGTCGACTCGGCGGCGATGCGCTGCAGGGCCCGGGTGATCTCCGGCGGCAGCGGGCCGGGGTGCAGCAGGGCGAGTTCGGCGTGGCCGCGCACCGAGGCGACCGGGGTGCGCAGTTCGTGGCTGGCGTCGGCGGCGAAGCTGCGCAGCCGTTCCTCGCTGGCGTGGCGTTTGGTGAGGGCGTCCTCGACATGGCCGAGCATGCGGTTGAAGGCGCCGGCGACCCGGCCCACCTCACCGCGCGGATCGGACTCGGGGGCGCGGGGCGGAAGGGCCACCTCACCGCTGGCCAGCGGGAGTTCGCTGACCCGGGTGGCGGTCGCGGCGACCCGGCTGAGCGGGCGCAGTGACCAGCGCACCCACAGGGCGCCCGCGACACCGGCGGCGGTGAGGGCGGCGCCGAAGACGATCCCGGCGACCAGCTCCAGTCGGTGAACGGCGGCCTCGACGGGTTCCAGGGGCATCCCCGTGATGAGGACGTCGCCGTCCAGCCCTCGGGTGGCGATCACCCGGTAGTCGTCCAGGGCGGAGAGGCCGACGCTGTGGCCCCGGCCGTCCACCGGGACATCCGCGAGCCGCTCCCGGTCGGCGGCGGTCAGGTCGACGTTCAGGGTGCCGCTGGGACGGACCACCGCGGCGTTGGTGACCGTGCCGTTCAGCAGCCGGGCGCCGAACGTGCCCGTTGCCTGTCGGCGGGTGTCGGCGTGCTCGTCGCCGTCGTGGTCGTCCTTCTGGGGCTCTTCCTTGTGCTCCAGGCTGACCGCGAACCTGTTCCCGGCCTCGGTCAGCTGCTCGTCGAGCCGGCTGGTGAGGAAGCCGTTCAGCTCCACCACGGCGGCCAGCCCGACGGCGGCACAGCTCACCGCGAGGAGCACCAGGAGGCCGAGGGTGAGCCGGGCCCGCAGCGTGTGGGGCCGCAGGCTTCTCATGGCGTCACCGGTTTGATCACGTACCCGGCCCCGCGCACGGTGTGGATCATCGGCTCGCGGCCGGCGTCCACCTTCTTGCGCAGATACGAGATGTACAGCTCGACGACATGGGCGCGGCCGCCGAAGTCGTAGGACCACACCCGGTCGAGAATCTGCGCCTTGCTGAGCACGCGGCGAGGGTTGCGCATGAGGAAGCGCAGCAGCTCGAACTCGGTCGGGGACAGTTCGATCAGCTCGCCGCCGCGGGCGACCTCTCGGGCCTCCTCGTCCATGACCAGGTCGCCGACGGTCAGCCGGGGGCCCTCGTCGAGTTGCCGGGCCATGCCCGCGCGGCGCAGCAGTCCGCGCAGCCGGGCGACGACCTCCTCCAGGCTGAAGGGCTTGGTGACGTAGTCGTCGCCGCCCGCCGTGATGCCCTTGATGCGGTCCTCGACCGCGTCCCGGGCGGTCAGGAAGAGCACGCAGACGTCCGCCTTCACGGTGTGCAGGGCGCGCAGGACCGCGAAGCCGTCGGTGTCCGGGAGCATCACGTCCAGGACGACGGCGTCGGGCAGCAGCTCCCGGGCCGCCGTCACCGCCGAGGCACCGTCGCCGGCCGTGCGGACCTGCCAGCCCTCGTAGCGCAGGGCGCCGGAGAGGACCTCGGCGAGGTCCGGGTCGTCGTCGACGACGAGGACCCGCAGCGGGGTGCCGTCGGGGCGGGTGAGAGCGGGGCGGCCGGAGCGTGCGGTGTTCATGACCTCTCCAGGATCACCCCTGGCCGGGGCGGCGGGGGCCCCGGGAAGCTCTGAGTTTCCTCTGAGTGCGCTCTGCGGGGTGGCCGTTCAGAGGGTCCTGAGAGGTTCCCCTCGCACAGTGGTGTCCCGGACAGGCGAAAGGACGCACCTATGACCACCGTGTACGAGCGGCGGGCCGCACCGGCCGTGGCGCCGCCCGCGCGACGCTCCCCCGCGGGTGCCGTGCTGGCCCTGCTGTGGGCCGGGGCGGCGGCCGTGATCGCCCTGTGGTGGGCGGACACCGGTTCCGTGGTCGGTACGGCCGGGTGGCTGACCGGCGCCGGGCGGATCGCCGGGCTGCTGTGCGGGTACGCCTGCGCGGTGCTGGTGGGTCTGATGGCGCGGGTGCCGGTGCTGGAGCGACAGGTGGGTTCGGACCGGGTGGCCCGCTGGCACGCGATGGCCGGGCGCTACACCGTCTGCCTGCTGCTCGCGCACATCGGGCTGATCCTCTCCGGGTACGCGGCTCAGGACGGCGCCTCGCTGTGGCACGAGACCGTCACGGTGGTCCTGGACTATCCGGAGATGCTCAAGGCGACCGCCGGCACGGTGGTCCTCCTCGCGGTCGGTGTCACCTCGGCACGGGCGGTGCGCCGCCGTACCGGTCACGAGTTCTGGTACTACGTCCATCTCCTCACCTACGCGGCCGTGTTCCTCGCCTTCGGACACCAACTGGCCCTCGGGAACGACTTCAACGGCAACACCGCGGCCACGGCGGCCTGGTACACGCTCTACCTCGGTGTCGCGGCCCTCGTGCTGTGGTTCCGGATCCTCGCGCCGGTGAAGCTGAACCTGCGGCACCGGCTGCGGGTGGAGTCCGTGCACCAGGAGGCGCGGGGCGTGTGGTCCGTCGTCGTGCACGGGCGGGAGCTGGATCGACTCGGCGCGCGGGCGGGGCAGTTCTTCCGCTGGCGGTTCCTCGCCCCGGGCCTGCGGTGGACCTCGACGCCGTACTCCCTGTCGGCACCGCCCCGCCCCGACCGTATGCGGATCACGGTCAAAGCGCTCGGCGACCACAGCACGGCCGTGGCCCTGCTGCGGCCGGGCACGCGGGTGTGGGCGGAGGGGCCGTACGGATCGCTGACCGCCGAGCGGCAGACCTCGCCCAGGTCCCTGCTGATCGGCGGCGGGGTCGGCATCACCCCGCTGCGGGCGCTGTTCGAGACGCTGCCGGGCGAGGTCACCCTCCTGTACCGGGCGCGCACGGTCGAGGACCTCGCGCTGGGCGGGGAGTTGGAGGCCGTCGCGCGGTGGCGCGGGGCGAAGGTGCAGTACCTGCTCAACAGGCCGGAAGGGCAACGGCCGCGTATCACCGCCGAGTCGCTGCGGGCGGCCGTCCCCGACCTGGCCGGTCACGACGTCTATCTCTGCGGCCCGCACGGGTTCGCCCGGGAGCTGTACGAGGAGCTGCGCGCCGCGGGAGTTCCCGATCGCCGTATCCACCACGAATCCTTCGAGCTGTGAGGCCTCACACGTGCACGCGTTGAAGAAGAACCGCCCGCTGCGCCGGATCGTGCTGGCGAGCGCCGCCACCGTCTCCGGCATGGTGATGCTGCTGTCGCTGAAGCCGCACGCCTCGCCGGCCCTCGCGGTGACGTCCGGGTCGACCGCCCCCGCGGTCACGGGAACCCGAACCGTCACCGGCGATTCCGTCCAGACCCGCTGGGGGCCCGTACAGGTGCGGGTCACCGTGAAGAACGGCAAGCTCACCGACGTGACCGCCGTCGTCTACCCCACGGACAACCCCCGGGACCAGGAGATCAACAGCTACGCGCTCCCGCGGCTGCGGACCGAAGCGCTGCAGGCCCAGAGCGCGGAGATCGACACGGTCTCGGGGGCCACCTACACAAGCGACGGTTACCGCCAGTCACTCCAGTCCGCACTGGACTCCGCGGGCAGCTGAACACACCGGCGTCACGGCACGTATCTCAGGACCAAGGGACCACGCCCACCCCCCCTTGCCCCCGTCCCCGGAGGAAACGTGACCACGACGCTCGCAGGCGGCCGCGCCGCCCGCCGCCAGACGATGCGCCGCATCCGCCCGCGCCGTTCCCCGGCGACCGTCCTGCTGCTCGCCGTATGGGCGGGGGCCGCCGGTGTGCTGTGGCTCTGGTGGCACAACACACCGTCCGTCGCCGACGACAACAGCAAGATCCTCAACGCGGGCCGGATCACCGGTCTGCTGGCCGGGTATCTGATGGCGCTCGTGGTGCTGCAGATGGCCCGGGTGCCCGCGCTGGAACGCCGGGTGGGCTCCGACCGGGTCGCCCGCTGGCACGCGATGACCGGCCGCTACACCCTCTGCCTGGTCGTCGCCCACGTCTTCCTGATCATGTGGGGTTACGCCCTGCAGGCCGGCAAGGGGCTCGGCGACATCGTCCAGCAGACGATGGACTCCATCAACCAGCTGCCGGACATGGGCAAGGCGGCCATCGGCACCGGTCTGCTGTTCGTCATCGGGCTGATGTCCATCGGCGGGGTGCGGCGCAGGATCCCGTACGACACCTGGTACCACGTGCACCTGCTGACGTACGCGGCGGTCTTCCTGACCTTCTGGCACCAGCTGACCACCGGCAACGACTTCGCGGTCGAGCCGATCGCCAAGACCGTCTGGTACGCGCTGTACGGCTCGGTCACCGCGCTGGTCCTCTGGTACCGGATCCTCACGCCGATCCGGTTGAACCTGCGCCACCGGATGTATGTGGAGGCGGTCGTCGAGGAGACGCCGGGCGTCGTGTCCGTGCTCATCGGCGGGCGCAAGCTGCACCGGATGGGCGCGGAGGCCGGCCAGTTCTTCCGCTGGCGCTTCCTCGCGCCGGGCATGCGGTTCAGCTCCCACCCGTACTCGCTGTCGGCGGCGCCCCGGCCGGGCATGCTGCGGATCACGGTGAAGGCGATCGGCGACCACAGCGAACGGCTGCGCGAGCTGGTGCCCGGCACCAAGGTGTGGGCCGAGGGACCGTACGGCGCGCTCACCGCCCAGCGCCGCAGCCGGGGCAAGGTGCTGCTGGTGGCCGGCGGCGTCGGCATCACGCCGATGCGGGCCCTGTTCGAGACGCTGCCGGGCGCGGCCGGTGACATCACCCTGCTGTACCGGGCCAACACCACCCAGGATCTGGCCCTGTGGGACGAGCTCGCCGCCATCGCGGACGAGCGCGGCGCCCGGCTGATGTACGCGGTCAACAGTCCGGACGGGGAGCGCCCGGACATCTCCGCGGAGTCCCTCCAGCGCAAGCTGCCCGACATCGACAAGCACGACGTGTTCATGTGCGGGCCGAACGGTTTCGCGCAGTCCGTGTACGAAGCACTGCGCGGCGCGGGTGTGCCCGCCCGCCGCATCCATCACGAGTCGTTCGAGATGTGACGACGGGAATTCAGGAGCTGTTGAAGCGATGAGGAAGAGTCACCCCGTCCGTCGAGTCGTGCTCGCGACCGCCGCCACCGTCTCCGGTGTCGTGCTGATGCTGTCGCTGAAGCCGTCCTCGGACCCGGCGTCCGCCCAGGCGGGCGGAACGATCCCGCAGCAGACGGCGGCGGCGCAGGAGTCGGCCCAGGGCGGCACCGGGGCGGCCGCCGGCGGCGCGGTCACCGGGGACGCGGTCCAGACCCAGTACGGTCCCGTCCAGGTCCGTATCACCGTCAGCGGCAACAAGATCACCAAGGCCGAGGCGGTCCAGGCGCCCAAGGGCGGGGAGAGCGACGCGAAGACCGCTCTGTCCATTCCGAAGCTCACCCAGGACACGCTCGCCAAGCAGACCTCGCAGGTCGACACGGTCTCCGGGGCGACCTACACGAGCGAGGGCTACAAGAAGGCGCTCCAGTCGGCGATCGACAAGGCGAACGAGGCGGCCTCGCAGGCCCAGCCGTCAGCTCAGCCGTCCCAGACGGCGGGCGGCAGCGCCGGGTCGGCCGCCAAGACCGTGACCGGTGCCGTGTCGCAGACCCAGTACGGCCCGGTCCAGGTCCGGATCACGGTCAGCGGCGGCAAGATCACCAACGCCGAGGCGGTGCAGGCGCCGAAGGGCGGGACGAGCGACCAGAAGACGGCGCTGTCCATCCCGAAGCTCAACCAGGAGGCCGTGGCGGCCGGCAGCGCGGACATCGACTCGGTCTCCGGGGCCACCTACACCAGCGAGGGCTACAAGAAGTCGCTGCAATCGGCGCTGGACCAGGCCGGTGGCTGACACGGTGGCCGAGCCGGCACAAGCTCCCGCCGCGGTGCGTCACGCGGAGGAGGTCATGGGGACGGTCTTCTCCTTCGACGTCCGCGGCGGGGAACCCGTTGCCGTGCAGACGGCACTGCGGGAGGCGGTGGCGGAACTGCACCGCGTGAACGAGGTGTTCAGCACCTACCGCGACGACAGCCAGGTCTCCCGCCTGGCCCGCGGCGAGCTGACGGTCGCCGAGTGCGACCCGGAGGTGGCCGAGGTACTCGAACTCGGCGCCGAGGCCGAGCGGTTGAGCGACGGCTGGTTCAGCCTGCGCTACGGGGGCCGCCTCGACCCCACCGGCATCGTCAAGGGCTGGGCCGTGGAACGCGCGGCTCGACGTATGGCTCTCGCGGGGGCGACCGGGGTCAGCGTCAACGGCGGCGGAGACGTCCAGCTGTTGGGCGTACCGGGCCCGGAACGCCCGTGGCGGGTAGGGGTCTCGGACCCCCTGCGCCCGGGTGGCCTGGCGGCGGTGGTCTCGGCGGCGGGTGCGGCCGAGCTGGCGGTGGCGACTTCCGGTACGGCCGAACGCGGCGCCCACATCATCGACCCCCGCACGGGCCACTCCGCGGTGACGGACCTGCTGGCGGTGACGGTAGTGGCCCCGGCGGTGACGTGGGCGGACTGCTGGGCAACCGCGGCCTTCGCGATGGGATCGAGGGAGGGCCTGGCGTGGCTGGAGAGCCTGCCGGACGTGGAGGCGCTGCTGATCACGGCGGGCGATGAGGTGCGGTGCACGGGGGGCTTGGCAGCCCGGCTCGGGTGATGGCTTTTCAGGGGCGCGGGGCTGTGTCGATATGCGGCTCCCCCGCGTGGGCGCGACCAGCCCCCACGAACCCGCACCCGACAGACGACCGCTAGTGCCCGTTCTGAGCCAACCGCAACAAATGCTCTGCCAGCGCCTGCCCACCCGTAGGGTTCCGGCTGATCAGCATCAACGTGTCGTCACCGGCGATCGTCCCGAGAATGTCATGCAGCTCGGCCTGATCAATCGCCGACGCCAAGAACTGCGCGGCACCCGGAGGAGTCCGGACCACCACGAGATTCGCCGAAGCCTCCGCGGAAATCAGCAACTCCTGAGAGAGCCGCCGCATCCGCTCCTCCTTGGCGGACTCCCCCAACGGCGCCCGAGGGGTCCGGAAACCCCCCTCACTGGGCACCGCGTAGATGAGATCCCCGTCGGTGTTACGGATCTTCACCGCGTTCAGCTCGTCGAGGTCCCGGGAGAGCGTCGCCTGAGTGACGTTCAGCCCGTCGTCGGACAGCAGCTTGGCCAACTGGCTCTGCGACCGGACCGGCTGCCGGTTGAGGATGTCCACGATCCGGCGGTGGCGCGCGGTACGCGTCTGCGGCACGGCAGCCCCCGCGACCCCGTTGTGCTCGTGATCCTGCGCATGACTCATCGTCGTCTCATTCCCCGGATCATCCGTCTCCCTCGGCGACACCCAGGATGCCGGGGAGAGCCTGCACAAGCGCGTCCACTTCGTCGTCGCCGAGGTTCAGCGGCGGCATCAGCCGTACGACGTCGGGGGCGGGCGCGTTCACCAGGAATCCGGCCTCCTGAGCCGCCTGCTGCACCTTCGGCGCGAGCGGCTCGGTGAGCACGATACCCAGGAGGAGCCCCGCACCCCGGACGTGGGAGATCAGGGGGTGTCCGAGTGACTCGATTCCGTCCCGCAGCCTCTCGCTCTGCTGCTTGACGTTCTCCAGCAACCCGTCGTTCGCGATGGTGTCGAGGACGGCGAGACCGGCGGCACACGCGACCGGGTTCCCGCCGAACGTCGTCCCGTGCTGCCCCGGCTGCAGCAGCTCCGCGGCCCGCCCGAAGGCGACGGTCGCGCCGAGCGGCAGTCCGCCGCCGAGCTGCTTGGCGAGGGTGACGACGTCCGGGAGGACGCCCTCGTGGGCCTGGTACTCGAACCAGTGTCCGGTGCGGCCGATGCCGGTCTGCACCTCGTCGAGGACCAGCAGGGCGCCCTTGGCGGCCGTGATCGCCCGGGCCGCCTTGAGGTAGCCGGCCGGCGGCACCACAACGCCGTTCTCGCCCTGGATCGGCTCGATGACGACAAGCGCGGTGTCCTCGGTGACCGCGGCGGCCAGCGCCTGCGCGTCGCCGTACGGCACATGCGTGACGTCACCCGGCAGCGGCAGGAAGGGGGTCTGCTTGGCGGGCTGGCCGGTGAGCGCGAGGGCGCCCATGGTCCGGCCGTGGAAGCCGCCCTCGGTCGCGACCATGTGGGTGCGCCCGGTCAGCCGGCCGATCTTGAAGGCCGCCTCGACCGACTCGGCGCCGGAGTTGCAGAAGAAGACCTTGCCGTCCCGGCCGAAGAGCTGAAGCAGCCGTTCGGCGAGGGTGACGGTCGGCTCGGCCATGAAGAAGTTGGAGATGTGGCCGAGGGAGGCGATCTGCTTGCTGACGGCCTCGACGATCGCCGGGTGGGCGTGGCCGAGCGCGTTGGTGGCGATGCCGCCGACGAAGTCGAGGTACTGCCTGCCCTCGGCGTCCCAGACCTTGAGGCCCGCACCGCGGACCAACGGCAGCCTCGGGGTGCCGTAGTTGTTCATGAGCGAGCCCTGCCACCGCTCGGTCAGTTCCGCGTTGCTCATGAATCCCCCTGTCCGTCCGGCACGACCATCGTGCCGATCCCCTCGTCGGTGAAGATCTCCAGCAGGATCGAGTGCTGGACCCGCCCGTCGATGACCCGGGCCGTGGTCACGCCGTTGCGTACGGCGTGCAGACAGCCCTCCATCTTCGGGACCATGCCGGAGCTCAACTCCGGCAGCAGCTTCTCCAGTTGGGAAGCCGTGAGGCGGCTGATCACCTCGTCGCTGTGCGGCCAGTCCTCGTAGAGGCCCTCGACGTCCGTGAGGACCATGAGGGTTTCGGCGTCAAGAGCAGCAGCGAGTGCCGCAGCCGCCGTATCAGCATTGACGTTGTAGACATGTCCGTCGTCCTGGCTACGGGCGATCGACGAGACGACCGGGATACGGCCGTCGGCGAGCAGTGCCTCGATCGCGCCCGTGTCGATCGCGGTGATCTCGCCCACCCGCCCGATGTCGACCAACTCTCCGTCGATCTCGGGCCGGTGCTTGGTGGCGCTGATGGTGTGGGCGTCCTCGCCGGTCAACCCGACGGCGAGCGGCCCGTGTTCGTTGAGCAGATTGACCAGCTCGCGCTGCACCTGCCCGGCCAGCACCATCCGTACGACGTCCATGGCGTCCTCGGTGGTGACGCGCAGGCCGGCCTTGAACTCGCTGACGATGCCGTGCTTGTCGAGGGCCGCGCTGATCTGCGGGCCGCCGCCGTGCACGACGACCGGCTTGAGCCCCGCGTGGTGCAGGAAGACGACGTCCTGGGCGAAGGCGGCCTTCAGGTCCTCGTCGATCATGGCGTTGCCGCCGAACTTGATGACGACGGTCTTGCCGTTGTGGCGGACCAGCCAGGGCAGCGCCTCGATGAGGATCTGGGCCTTGGGGAGCGCGGTGTGCTTTCGCGTGGTGCTCATGAGGAGTAGGCGCTGTTCTCGTGGACGTAGTCGGCGGTGAGGTCGTTGGTCCAGATGGTGGCGGTCTCGGAGCCGGCCGCGAGATCCGCCACGATGTGCACCTCGCGGTAGCGCATGTCGACCTTGTCGCGGTCCTCGCCGACGCCGCCGTTCTTGCAGACCCAGACGCCGTTGATGGCGACGTTGAGCCGGTCGGGCTCGAAAGCGGCCTTCGTGGTGCCGATGGCGCTCAGGACGCGCCCCCAGTTGGGGTCCTCGCCGTGGATCGCGCACTTGAGGAGGTTGTTGCGGGCGATGGAGCGGCCGACCTCGACGGCGTCGTCCTCGCTCGCGGCGCCCACCACCTCGACCTTGATGTCCTTGCTGGCGCCCTCGGCGTCCCGGATCAGCTGCTGGCCGAGGTCGTCGCAGACGGTCCGTACCGCCTCGGCGAATTCCGCGTATTCCGGGGTGGCTTCGGAGGCGCCGGAGGCGAGCAGCAGCACGGTGTCGTTGGTGGACATGCAGCCGTCGGAGTCGACGCGGTCGAAGGTGGTCCGGGTGGCGGCCCGCAGGGCCCTGTCCAGGGCCTCGCTCTCCAGGTCCGCGTCGGTGGTGAGGACGACCAGCATGGTGGCGAGGCCGGGGGCGAGCATGCCCGCGCCCTTGGCCATGCCGCCGACGGTCCAGCCGTCCTTGGTCACGACGGACGTCTTGTGGACGGTGTCGGTGGTCTTGATGGCGATGGCGGCCTTCTCACCCCCGTGTTCGGACAGTTGAGCCGCGGCGGCCTCGACTCCCGGCAGCAGCTTGTCCATCGGGAGCAGCAGGCCGATGAGCCCGGTGGAGGCGACGGCCACCTCACCCGCGCCGATGTCCAGCACCTCGGCGACCTTCTCGGCGGTGGCGTGCGTGTCCTGGAAGCCCTTGGGACCCGTACAGGCGTTGGCGCCACCGGAGTTGAGGACGACGGCGGAGAGCTGACCGGACTTGAGGACCTGCTCGGACCACAGCACCGGCGCGGCCTTCACACGGTTGGAGGTGAAGACGCCTGCGGCGGCGCGGCGCGGCCCGGTGTTGACCACGAGGGCCAGGTCCGGGTTGCCGTTCTCCTTGATTCCGGCGGCGATGCCCGCCGCCTGGAATCCCTTGGCTGCCGTGACGCTCACGGTGCGACTCCGATCGTGGAAAGACCGAGCTCCTCGGGGAGACCGAGGGCGATGTTCATGCTCTGGACGGCACCGCCCGCGGTGCCCTTGGCCAGGTTGTCGATGGCGCTGATCGCGATGATGCGGCCCACGGACTCGTCGAGGACGACCTGCACCTGAACGCCGTTCGAACCGTAGACGGACGCCGTGGCGGGCCACTGGCCCTCGGGGAGCAGATGGACGAACGGCTCGTCGGCGAGGGCCTTCTCGTAGGCGGCGCGGACGGACTCGGCGGTGACGCCGGGCTTCGCCTTGGCGCTGCACGTGGCGAGGATGCCGCGGGGCATCGGCGCGAGGGTCGGCGTGAAGGAGACGCTCACCCTGGCACCGGCCGCCGCGCTGAGGTTCTGGACGATTTCGGGCGTGTGCCGGTGGCCGCCGCCGACGCCGTACGGCGACATGGAGCCCATGACCTCGCTGCCCAGCAGGTTCGGCTTGGGCGCCTTGCCCGCGCCGGAGGTGCCGGAGGCGGCGACGATCACGGCCTCGTTCTCGGCGATTCCGGCGGCGTAGGCCGGGAAGAGGGCGAGCGTGACGGCGGTCGGGTAGCAGCCGGGCACCGCGATGCGCCTGGTCCCGGTGAGCCGGGCGCGGGCACCCGGCAGTTCGGGAAGGCCGTAGGGCCAGGTGCCGGCGTGCGCGGAGCCGTAGAACTTCTCCCAGTCGGCGGCGTCCTCGAGCCGGAAGTCGGCGCCCATGTCGACGACGAGGACGTCCGGGCCGAGCTGTTCGGCGACGGCGGCGGACTGTCCGTGGGGAAGGGCGAGGAAGACGACGTCGTGTCCGGCGAGGACGTCGGCCGTGGTCTCCTGGAGTACCCGGTCGGCCAGCGGCAGCAGGTGCGGCTGCAGCGCGCCGAGCTTCTGTCCGGCGTTGGAGTTGCCGGTCAGGGCGCCGATCTCGACCTCGGGGTGCGCCAGGAGCAGCCGCAGGACCTCACCGCCCGCGTATCCGCTCGCTCCGGCCACCGCCGCACGTACCGCCATGTCATCCTCCTCCTGGATGGCATGACTATACGTTTCGCTGCACGTTTATGCAACCACATGCATACTCACGCCCTCCGCCGGCGCAGGGCCCCGAACGTGCCGAGCCCGGCGAGAGCGACGAGCGCACCGCCCCCGACCGCCGTCCCCAGCCGCAGCCCGGGCGGACGGAAACTGCAGGTGACAGTCGACGAGGTGCCGTCGAGCGGCACGGCGATCAGCCCGTGGTACTCCTTCGCGGGTACGGCGGCCGCGTCACCGGCGGCGCAGCGCCAGCCGGCGATCCGGGGCGCGGCCACGACGGCGACGCCCTTGCTGCCCGCCGGAAGCTGGGCCCGGATCGTGCCGCCGGAGCCCGAGACGGTCACCTTGGTGGCGCCGGTGGCCTTGAGCTGTCGTACGACGGTGTGCAGGCGGCCGGTGTCCAGACACCCGACCGCCTGGTCCGGCACCACGCCCAGCCGGTTCGGGGACAGCTCGATCGTGAGGCGCCCGGACTCCGGGACGGTGCCGAGCCGCTGCATGGCGGCGATCTTGGTGAGGGGCCGCCAGTCTGCCCGGAACCGTCCGGTCAAGCCGTGCGCGGAGGGCCCGGCCAGCCGTGCCGTGCCCGCGAAGTACGGCGCCCAGAGGTAGACCTCGCTGCCTGCCCGGCACTGCGCGGTGATCGTCGCCCTGCCACCGATGCGCACTCCCTGCCGCCGGTCGGTACTGCGGTCCGGCCGCTTGCCGGCGCCATTGAGGACGGTGATGCGGGGCAGGGTGTAGACGCGGGCGCCCAGCAGCAGCTCCTGGTTGCGGTACGGCGACGGCCCGAAGGCACCGGTCGCGGCGGACGGCCGTACCGTCACCAGCGGCGGGACGTCCTCGCGGGTCACGGTCTCCCCGGTGCCGTCCTGCGGGAACCAGTTCTGATGCGGGTCCGGCGGGGAGCGCACCCGGGCGCCGACGGAGAACAGGACGTCCGTCACCGCGTTGTCCAGGCTCTGGAGGCTGCGGCCGCCGGAGGTCCAGCCGCCGCCGAGGGCGGTGAGCGTGCTGCTGAGCACGGCGGAGGTGTGGCTGCTGTAGTACTGGGCGCCCTGCCCGCCGACCTCCAGCGGGTCGTTGGCGACGGTCTGTTCCCGGCCCGGGTCGGTGCGATAGCGGGGCCAGCCGTCGGCCTGCGCGACCGCGTCGGCCTGGTCCTGCTGCCGGGCGCCCCAGGGGGCGTAGTCGTCCATGTGCCCGAACCGCATCCGGGTGGCCACGGCGTCGGTGGCGGTGGCCTCGCCCAGCTGCGCCACGACGAGCAGTACGGCGGCGAGCGCCGCCGGGGCCATGCGCAGTACGGGCCGCCTGCGGCCGAGCAGGATCAGCCCGAGCAGCGCGGCCAGGGCCGCCATCAGGAGCACCGGCCAGGCGAAGGAACGGACCAGCCTGCTGCTGCTCGCGACGACCGCGATCAGCGCGAGCAGTCCGGCCGCCGCGGCGAGGGCCCGCCGGTCGAGGGGGCCGTAGGAGAGCGTGTGCCAGGCGGCGATCACCAGCAGCGCGCACACCACGAAGGTCTGGCGGTACGAACTGCCCTGCGGCTCGGCGAAGGCGTGCCAGAGCAGATGGGTCGGGCCCCACTGCATCGACAGGGTCACGACGAGCACCAGCAGCGTCCACCCGGCGCGCACCCGGCGGGGTGCCGCACGGTGGAAGGGCAGGGCGAGAGCGAGCAGCAGGGCCGTGGTGCCGACGAAGAGGGCCGGGGAGCCGAAGCTGTACGTCGTCGGCAGCAGCCGGGCCAGCAGGTCCTCCGCGCCCACCGGAGCGAACCGGGTGAACCGGCCCTCGGAGGCGTGCGCGCTCCCGAAGTACACGACCGTCACCAGGGGGGCGGCCAGGCCCATGCCCAGCGCGAAGGTCAGGGCGGCCCGGCCCGCGGCCGTGAGCCTGCGTCGGCGGGGCAGGTCGGCGAGCCACAGCCGCAGCAGGAACACGAGAGCGGCGGCGAGGGTGGCCATGTACGCGGTGTAGAAGTTGGCGATCCAGGCGGCCGTCACGACCAGCACCCCGACGAGCGGGCGCCTGCCGCTCAGGATCCACTCGCCGACCAGGCACAGCAGCGGCAGGGCGATCAGCCCGTCGAGCCACATGAGGTTGTACGAGGCGGTCGCCACGGTCCATCCGCACAGGGCGTAGGACGCGCCCAGCAGGCCCGCCGCCCACCAGTGCCCGGGCCGCAGCCTCAGCAGCAGCCAGGCCATGGCCGCACCGGCGCACGCGATCTTCAGCACGGTGATGACGTACACCGCGAGGTCGATCTCGTCTCTCGGGAACACCGCCACGAGCAGGGCGAACGGGCTGGTGAGGTAGGTGCCGAGGTCGGGCAGGAAGCTGGTGCCGAATCCAGACTGCCAGTTGACGAGGAGCCCACCGGTGGCCCGCCCGTGCAACAGGTCCCACAGGTGCGCATGGAACGGCACGTACTGGTTTCCCAGGTCGTTGACGTTCCGGGTGCGCGGTCCGAAGGGGTAGCTGCGGGCGACGGCGTCGGCCGCGCAGAGCACGACGACGGTGATCGTCGCCGCCAGCAGAGCGGCCTGCCCCGGCCCGGGCGGCGGCCGCTCACCTATGTGGTCGTCCGCGGTCTTCGGTTCGGGCGGGACGGTCGGTCGCACGCCCTGTTTGCTGGTCAATTCAGGCCCCCGTCCGGGGCGTTCACCCCGTGCGTTGTTGCTGCGCAGATTTAGACGAGGGGTGCATACGGTTGGTTGTCCGACCGCCGATGGCGGTGAAGTGAACTCCGTACGACCCGGAAGCCAACGGCGGCCGAGGGGGATGTACGGGCGGAGGGAGCCGACATGAGCGAGAGCACCACCCGCGAGGAGCGTTTCGCGCGCGGCCTGGAGATGCTGGGGAGCGTCAATCCCGAGGCAGGACAGCTGGTCGTCGACTCACTCGCCGACATCAGCCCGGAGATGGGCCACCAGGTCATCGCCTGGGGGTTCGGCGAGATCTACTCCCGACCACAACTCGCGCCCCGTGACCGCCAGTTGGTGACGCTGGGCATGCTCACCGCGCTCGGCGGCTGCGAGACCCAGCTGGACGTGCACATCAACACGGCCCTCAATGTGGGCCTCACCCCCGAGCAGATCGTCGAGGCCCTGTTGCAGTCGGCCGGCTACTGCGGGTTCCCCAGGGCCCTCAACGCCACGGCCGTGGCGAAGAAGGTGTTCGGCGAGCGGGGGCTGCTGCCCGTCGGACAGCAGCCCGCCGACCCACCGGCTACCTCTGCCTGATCCTCAGGAAGGTGACCGAGTTCGCCGGGAAGGTGTAGGAGAACTTCCCGGCGACCCCGTCGAACGTGGACTTCACCGGGGCGACCGCGGTCGACGTCTCACTGTTCACGGCGTCCGGGCCGGCCGCCAGCGTGGTCACCCGGGCCCTGGAGGCGACCTTGGCGCCGCCCAGGTCGATCGCCGTGCGGGCGGCCGCGTTCTGGGCGTTGACGACCTTGACGATCAAGTCACCGGTCTTCTGATCCTTGGTGACCACCTGGCGGAACGGCTCGGCCGGCTTGTCGTCGGTGAAGCTGCCCCACTCCTGTCCGTCGAGGTAGAGGGTCACCTGACGGCCGCGCACCTTGACGTCGATGTCGTAGGTACGGCCGGTCTCGACCGATCCGGCCTTGGAGATCAGCGTCGACTTGCCGCCGTCCACGGCCTGTTCGACGGCGGTCTGGGTGTTGTTCCAGCCGCCGATGTTCCACCAGTAGTAGTTGCCGGTGTCCTTGACGCCGAAGGCGACGAGGAAGCCCTCCTTGCCGGCCTTCTTGGTGGCCTTCGCCTTCAGGTCGTAGTCGTGCCAGGACGGGTCACCCGCCGAGACCATGGTGTTCTCGGCGTTCACGTCCGTCTGCACGTACTGCCCGTCCTGGACGCTCCAGCTGCCGCCACCGGTGTGGGTCCACTGCGAGGCGTCACCGCTGAAGTCGTCGGTGAGCAGGGTGTTCCCGTCGGCACCGGTGACCCGCACATCGTCGTACGCCGCCGTCGTCGCCCACGTCGAAAGGCCCACGGCTCCGGTGATCGGGGCGAGCAGTGAGGGCGTGCCGGTGGCCGTCGAGGGCACCACGCGGTCGCCGACGTTGGTCATGAACAGCTTCTGGACCTCGTAGTTGGCGGAGTTCCAGGAGGCGTGGTTGTTGAACCAGATCAGGTCCGGGCGCCACTGGACGTAGTCCTCGTTGGCGAACAGCGGGGCGTAGGAGGCGAGTTTGACGACGTCGGCGTTGCGCTCCAGGCCCGTCATGAACGCCGCCTCGGTGAGGCCGTTCTTGAAGGTGTTGCCCTGGGAGGCGTACTCGCCGAGGAAGACCTTCGGGCCGCTGCGGTCGTAGGAGTCGTAGCGGTCGTTGTTCTGCAGGAACCACTGCGGGCTGTTGTAGTAGTGCTCGTCGACCATGTCGACCTTGGCGTCCTTGTTGAGCTGCCAGGCCGTGTCGAAGGTCGTACCGGAGTCGTCCGGGCCGGAGTTGGAGATGACCTGGATGTCCGGGTACTTCGCCTGGATGGCGGCGCGGAACTCCTTGAACCGGGCGAAGAACTCGCTCGGCAGGTTCTCCTCGTTGCCGACCTCGATGTGGGTGAGATGGAAGGGCTTGGCGTGGCCCATCTTCGCCCGCACCTTGCCCCACGTGGAGCTCGCCGGGCCGTTGGCGAACTCGATGAGGTCGAGGGTGTCCTGGATGTGCCGCTTGAGCAGGGCCTCGTCGACGACGGCCTTGTTCTGACCGCAGCCGGTCACCAGCGCGGGGACCACGGGCAGCGGCATGGCGCCGATGTCCTCGGAGAGGCGGAAGTACTCGTAGTAGCCGAGGCCGTAACTCTGGTTGTAGCCCCAGAAGTTGGCGTTGGTCGCGCGCTGCTCGACCGGGCCGATGGTGTCCTTCCACTGGTACGAGCGCCGGCGCTGCCAGCCGGAGGCCGCGCTGTAGTCCTCCATGGATCCCGTGTTCACCAGGCAACCGCCGGGGAAGCGCACGAAGCCCGGCTGCAGAGCGGCGATCTTCTCGGCGAGGTCCTTGCGCAGCCCGTTGCGTTCACCGCGGTAGGTGTCGCGCGGGAAGAGGGACACCATGTCGAGGGCGGCCGCGGCGGAGGAGGCCACGGTGAGGCGGCCGTCGGAGCCGGTCCGGGTCGCGGTGAAGGTGGCTTTGTACTGGGCCCAGCCGCTCTTCGTCACGGTCACCTCGCGGGCGGCGGCGAGCGTCCCCTCGGCGTCCTGCAACGAGACCGTGAGAGCCGTACCGGCGTCCGCGCGGGCCCACACCGAGAAGTCGTACTTCTTGCCCTCCTCCAGGTGGATGCCGGTGTTGTATCCGGCATTCGTGACGGACGAACCGGCGCCCAGGGAGAGGTAGTTGCGGTTGCGCTCGCCCAGCCGTCCGGCGTCGTCCACCACCTGGCCGGCGCCGGCGACCGTCCACGAGGTCAGCGGGGTGTACGAGGAGTTGTCGGCGGTGGAGTACTCGAAGGACCGGTTCTGCACGAGCTCGGCGTACAGACCGCCGTCGGCGGCCCGGTTGATGTCCTCGAAGAAGACGCCGTACATCGTGTCGTCGATCTTCGCCCCCCGGGCGGCCGGGTCGACGGTGATCGCGTAGTCGGTGACGTCCTCGGCATGGGCGGGGGCGGGGACCAGGCCGGCGGCCACCAGGAAGGCGGTGGCACCGAGACCGAGTCTCCAGCGGGTGCGTGACATGAATACTCCGCGGCTCTCTGTCGAAGGTGACGTTCGAAATATCAGACGATGATCAGCACTTCGAACGGCAAGATAGGGAGGGTGCCGGGGAGCGTCAACGGGTCGCGCGGGACCGAAAGTGTCGGAAGTGAGGGACGGATGGGCGAGTTCTGGCCAGTGGTGGATGCGCTGACGTATCTGGCCGGGATCTGGCGGACCGAGCGAACCGTGCGGGATCTGGCGAGCGGAGACGAAGGGGAGTTCTCCGGTACGACCGCTTTCGGCCGACTGGAAGACGGCGGACTGCTGTCCCGGGAGTCGGGCGTCTTCGTCTGGCAGGGCGTCCCGCGCCCCGCGGAACGGACGCTCCGCTTCCTGCCGGGCGGGACGCCTGGCACGGCCGACGTCCTCTTCTCCGACGGGCGCCCCTTCCACCACCTGGACCTCACGTCCGGCCACCATGTCGCCGACCACCCCTGCGCCGCGGACCTGTACCGCGGCGAGTTCAGCGTCCTGGACGCGGACCACTGGCGCACGGTGTGGCGGGTCGGCGGCCCGGCGAAGGACCTGGTCCTCACGACCCACTACACGCGCGAGCCCACCGGCGGCCACGCAGGCACGCCCGACCACTGACCGCGCAAGACCACCGGCCGCCACCAGTACACAGCTCGACGCGCACCAACGGCGCACCGTGCGGCGGGTCAGCCGCCCGGCCAAGGACCTGGCCCTGACGACCCACTACACCCGCCAGCCCACCGGCAGGCACCAGCACAAGGCGGCCGACGACTCAGCGCACGGGGCCGCCCGGCGGCCATCCGCACAGGACGGCCGGCAGCCTGCCACGCCGAGCCCCTGGCTACGTCCGCGCAGGCTGAGCCGGGGCGCCCTCGAAGCGGAGGCTCCAGCGGCCGGCCCTGCCGGTCACGGTGGTCGCCGACAGCGGACGTACGTCGATGTTCCAGTAGGTCGACGGCGGGGCCTTCAGCGCGTAGACCAGGGCGGCTCGGATCACGGCCGGTTCGGCGACGGCGACGATACGGCCGCCGTCGCCGACGGGCCGGGTGTCGAGCCAGCCGCCGACGCGGGTGATGAAGTCGAGCAGTGACTCGCCGCCGTGCGGGGTCGCCCGCGGGTCGGCGAGCCAGGCGTCCACGGACTCCGGATCCCGGGCCATCGCCTCGCCGAGGGTCAGCCCGCGCCAGCGCCCCATGTCACAGTCGCGCAGAGCGAGTTGGACCAGAGGGGAGTAACCGAGGGCGTCCCCGGTGGCGCGGCTGCGCGGAGTGGGCGAGCAGTACCGCAGCTCGGCCGCCGCGAGCGGCAGCAGATCGTGCGCCACGCCCAGCACCTCGTCCCAGCCGGCCTGGTCGAGGGGACGGTCGTCCTCGAACCGCTCGGCGAGCAGCGAGGAGCTGCGCGCGGCGGCGACGAACGTGACCCGAAGTTGCATGCGGCGATCGTGAGCTGTGGAAGTGCGCAGGTCAAGAGGCGTTACCGTGGAGTTACCCAGGGTGCGCCGGGGCTCACTGCCCGAAGACGAGCGTCATCCAGTGATCCAGCTTGGCGAGCGGCGCGAACCCGAGCTTCCCGTACACCCCTTGGGCGTCGTGGGTGGCGAGCAGAATGCGTTTGAGGCCGTAGGGCCGCAGGTGCTCACGCACGGCACCGACCAACGCCGTACCGATCCCCTCGCCCCGCACGGACCGGTCCACGTACACGTCGCACAGCCAGGCGAAAGTGGCCAGGTCGGTGATCACGCGGGCATAAGCCACCTGATCCCCCGATTCCACCGCGTACACCCCGAAGTTGAGCGACCCGGCAATCGCCCGGTCCTGTTTCTCCCGTGGCCGGCCGATCGCCCAGTACGCGTCGGTCGACAGCCAGTGGTGCACCCGCCCGGCGTCGACGCGGTCGGGGTCGGTGGAGATCTCGTAGCCCTCGGGGAGGGGCGGGGCGTCGGTCATGCCGGGAGATTCGCAGGCCCCGGCCACCGGCGTCGAACTGTTTTCCTGAGGGGCGTTGTCAGTGCCGGGTGCGATGCTGCGAAGCATGACGGGGATGACGACCGCCACCGACTACGGGTGGCTGAAGGAGCGGTACGCGCTTCTGCTGGAGGGGTACTGCATCACGCTGGTCCGGGACATCGCGCCCGAGGAACTGCTGGAGGAGCTGGGGGCCGACGGACGGAGCCGGATCGTCGGCGTGGCCGGGCTGAGCGGGCCGTCGTACGAGCTCTGCGCTCCCTCCCGGCTGTTCGTCGGGGCGACGGCGATCGGCCACTGGACGCTGATGGTGGAGTTCAACGGCTACCTGGGCATCACCGACAAGGCCATGCTGCCCGTCTCGCGCGGCCGCACAGTGGTCTCGCACTTCCTCAACGTCAACGCCGTGGACCGCTTCTGCTGGTACGAGAACGGCGATCTGCGCCTGCATTTCGAGCCCCTCTTCGCCGACGCGCGTTACGGCAGCCACCCCGACGAACTGCTCACCGAGATGCGGGAGTCCGGCTTCGACCTCGAAGAACGCGAGGAGGACGGTGATCACGACGCGTACTACGCGGCCCTGACCGGCGCCTCCTTCGCCCTCGCCCACCGCCTCACCGGCATACCCCTGACCCCGGAGCTCTTCTCCACCGCCGAGTTCCTGTGCGCGGTCGCGCCGGTGCCGCGCGGCTAGAGCACCTCGTCGCAGGCGGTTCGAAGCCTGCGTACGCCTTCATTGATCTCCTGCGGCCCCGCCACCGCCGCGAAGCTCAGCCGGACGTGTCCGGCCGGGGGTTCCGCGCTGAAGTACGGGCGACCGGGGGTGATCGCGACGCCCGCTCGCAGGGCCGCGGCGGTCAGGGCGGTCTCGTCCGTGCCGTCCGGGAGGCGGAGCCAGAGGTGGTAGCCGCCCGACGGGATGTGCGGGAGGACGAGTTCGGGCAGGTCGAGGCGGAGGGCGGCGGTCATGGCGTCCCGGCGGGCCTTCAACTCCGCCGAGATCGTGCGCAGATGACGGGGCCAGGCCGGCGAGCCGACGAGTTCCAGGGCCGCTTCCTGGAGCGGGCGGGGGACGAAGAAGGTGTCGACGACCTGGATCGCGCGGAGTCGGTCCAGCACCGGGCCGCGTGCGGTGAGCGCGCTCACCCGGAAGCTGGGCGAGGTCGCCTTGGTCAGCGAGCCGACATGGACGACGACTCCGTCGGGATCGTCGGCGGCCAGCGGACGCGGCAGCGGGCCGGCGTCCTGGTGCACGAGCCGTCGTACGAAATCGTCCTCGACGACGAAGGCGCCGGCCTCGCGGGCGATGCTCAGCACCTCGCCCCGGCGCTCGGGGGCCAGCACCGCGCCGGTCGGGTTCTGGAACAGCGGCTGGCAGACGAACACCCGGGCGCCGGTCGCCCGGAAGGCGTCGGCGAGCAGGGCCGTTTTCACGCCGTCCGCGTCCACCGGGACGGGCACGGGGCGAAGGCCGGCGGAACGCGCGATCGCCAGCATGCCGGGATAGGTGGGCGACTCGACGAGCACGGGTGCGCCGGGCGGGGCCAGCGCGCGCAACGCCGTCGTGAGCGCCGACTGGCCGCCCGCGGTGATCAGCACCTCCGCGGCCGTGACGGCGCCGCCGATGCTCCGCGCGAACCACTCGCGCAATTCCGGCAGGCCCTCCGTCGGCGGTCGGCCCCAGGCTCCGGGGCGGCGGCCGGCGCGGGCCAGGGCCGCGGACATCGCGCGCTCCGGCTGCAGGGAGGGGTGCAGATACCCGCCGTTGAACTCGACCACCCCGGGCGGCGGGGCGGCCAGCGAGACCAGGACACCGGACGCGTCCACCGAGCGCGGTACGAGGTCGGCGGCGCCGTCCGCGCTGAGCGCGACCTCCTGCCAGGAGGTGTCCCCGGCCGGAGCGGCGGCGGTGCGCGCCGCCGCCCGGAAGGCACCCGCGCCCGGCCGGGTGACCACCAGTCCCTCGGCGGCGAGCTGGGCGAGGGCACGCGAGACGGTCACCGGGCTGACCCTGAACCGGTCGACCAGGACCCGGCTCGACGGGAGCTTTCCACCGGGAGAGTAGCGGTCGAGCTCTCGCCGCAGCTGTTCTACCAGGTAGATGATGCTGCTACGCTCTTGCATGAGAGTACAGAGTAGCGCTACCGCACCGACCGGGATAGCGGTCCCCGCTCCCGCCAAGAGCTTCGGCACCCTCCAGGCCGCCCTCGGCGTCGCCGCCTTCTCCCTCACCTTCCCCGCCACGGCGTGGGGGCTCGAGGGCTTCGGGCCCTGGTCCCTCGTCGCCGTGCGCAGCGTCCTCGCGGCCCTCATCGCCGCGGGCTGTCTGGCGGCGCTGCGCGTCCCGGTGCCGAGCCGCCGTGACCGGCCGGGGCTCGCGGTCGTCGCCGTCGGGGTGGTGGTCGGCTTCCCGTTGCTGACCACGCTCGCCCTGCAGACGTCGACCACCGCGCACGCCGCCGTCGTGGTGGGTCTGCTCCCCCTGACGACCGCGCTCCTGTCGGCCCTGCGCATGGGCACCCGCCCCTCGCGCACCTTCTGGACGGCCGCCCTCGCGGGCGCGGCCGCGGTGGTCGCCTTCACGGTGCAGCAGAGCGGGGGCGCCCTGACCACCGCCGACCTGTATCTCTTCGCCGCGCTCCTGGTGTGCGCAGCCGGCTACACCGAGGGCGGGAGGCTGGCCAGAGTCATGCCCGGCTGGCAGGTCATCGCCTGGGCGCTGGTGCTGTGCCTGCCGATCGGCGTGCCCGCGGCGGCGCTCGCGCTGGCGTACGAACCGGTGCACCTCACCGCGCACAGCGTCGCCGGGCTGCTGTGGGTGGCGGCTGGCTCGCAGTTCCTCGGCCTGGTCGTCTGGTACCGGGGCATGGCGGCGATCGGGATCCCCAAGGCCAGCCAGTTGCAGTTGGCCCAGCCCCTGCTCACACTGGTGTGGTCGGTGCTGCTGCTCGGCGAGCACCTGACGGTGGCCGCCCCGCTGACGGCCGCGGCGGTGCTCGTGTGCATCGCCGTCACCCAGCGGGCGCGGGGCTGACCGGCGCGCCCGCGCCGGTCGCAATCGGGCTCCCGCGCCGTAGAATCGGGGCCACGGACCGCTGCTCCCGCACTTGTGAGGAGGCCCCAGACGATGCGTGCAACCGTGGGCGACCAGCTTGTCCAGCACGGCAGGGTGGTCGGACAGCAGGACAAGGTCGGCGAGATCGTCGAAGTGATGGGTCCGGGGGGCAACCCCCCGTATCGCGTCCGCTTCGAGGACGGGCACGAGGGCGTGTGCTCACCCGGCCCCGACACCGAGATCAGGCACCGGTTCCAGCAGACCGGCCGGTGAGTCGGCGCGGGGGAACCGCCGACTCCTGGTAGTGGTCGGCGACCACCCGCGCCATCGCCCCGATCGGGTCCGAGGAGACCTCCCGCGCGGCGAAGAAGACATGTCCGCGCACCTGCTTGTGGTCGCGCGCGAGCGTGAGGTGCCTGGACAGTTCCGCGGGGTCCTGCCAGGCCGCGGGCTGCGCCGGATCCCCCGCCTTGTAGAGGGCCTCGCCCAGGTACAGCTTGGTCCTGCTCCCCTGCGCCTGCTTCGCCCACCAGGGCACCAGCTTCGCGTAGTCGGCGGCGGCGAAACCGATGTTCCAGTAGAGCTGCGGCACGAGGTAGTCGATCCAGCCCTCGCGCACCCACTTGCGGGTGTCCGCGAAGTTGTCGTCGTACGACTGCACACCCGCGCGCGTGTCCGAGCCGAGCGGGTCGGTGACGGCGTTGCGCCACACTCCGAAGGGGCTGATGCCGAACTGTGCGGTGGGCCGGATCCGCTTGATGCGGGCCGCGGTCTCCAGGACCAGCTTGTCGATGTTGTCCCGCCGCCAGTCGGCCCGGTTCGGGAAGGCGCCGCCGTACGCGTCGTAGGCCGCGTCATCGTCGAAGGTCTGACCTGCCACCGGGTACGGGTAGAAATAGTCGTCGAAGTGGACCGCGTCCACCGGGTACCGGTGCACCGCGTCGAGGATCGCGTCCTGGACGAAGGCGCGGACCTCGGGCAGCCCGGGGTTGTAGTAGAGCTTCCCGCCGTACGTCACCACCCAGTCCGGGTGCCGGCGGGCGGGGTGGGAGGCGACCAGCCGGGTCGGGTCGCCGTGGTTGGCGATGCGGTACGGGTTGAACCAGGCGTGCAGTTGCAGGCCCCGCCGGTGCGCCTCGGCGACGGCGGTGCCGAGCGGGTCCCAGCCGGGGTCCTTGCCCTGGGTCCCGGTGAGGTACTGCGACCAGGGCTCGTACGGCGAGGGCCACAGGGCGTCCGCGGTGGGCCGTACCTGGAACATCACCGCGTTCAGGCGGTCCGCCGCCGCCCGGTCGAGGTGGGCGATCAGCTCCGCGCGCTGCTGTGCCGCGGTCAGCCCCGGCTTCGAGGGCCAGTCCCGGTTGGACACGGTGGCGAGCCACACGCCCCGCATCCCGGTCGCCGCCCGCCTCGGACGGCGCGGTGCCGCCGCCGCTCCCGAGGCCGAGGTCATGGTCGACAGCGCGGCCAACGCGAAGGCCCGGCGCGACAGACGCCCCATGTGCACACTCCCCCAACACCATGGATCCGCTCGGTCACGGATCGTCTCCGCGCCCCAGAATGCCCGACGGATGGCGGACCCCGGCGATCGATCATCGATACTTGGGAGTAACGTGCACGAACGGAGCAGGAACCGGACAACGGCCGACCTGCCACCAGGTGAAGATCAGCGAAAGGGACGAAGTGACGGACTTCCCGGCGGGAGACATCGCGCGCGTCGGAGTGGTGGGCTGCGGCCAGATGGGGGCGGGCATCGCCGAGGTGTGCGCCCGCGCCGGTCTGGACGTGAAGGTCGCCGAGACCACCGGCGAGGCCCTGGAGATCGGCCGCACCCGGCTGTTCAACTCCCTGACCAAGGCCGCCGAACGCGGCAAGATCACTGCGGACGAGCTGGCGGAGACGCAGGCACGTCTGAGCTTCACCACCGACCTCGGCGAGTTCGCCGACCGCGACCTGGTCGTCGAGGCCGTCGTGGAGAACGAGCAGGTCAAGACCGAGATCTTCCAGGTGCTCGACCAGGTGGTGACCCGCCCGGACGCGATCCTGGCCTCCAACACCTCGTCCATCCCGCTGGTGCGGCTGGCGGTCGCCACCTCGCGGCCCGACCAGGTCGTCGGCATCCACTTCTTCAACCCGGCCCCGGTGCAGAAGCTCGTCGAGCTGATCCCGGCGCTCACCACGTCCGAGGGCACGCTGGCCCGCGCCCAGCAGTTCGCCGAGAAGCTGCTCGGCAAGCACGCGATCCGCGCCCAGGACCGCTCCGGCTTCGTGGTCAACGCGCTGCTGATCCCGTATCTCCTGTCCGCGATCCGGATGTTCGAGTCGGGCATCGCGAGCCGCGAGGACATCGACAACGGCATGGAGCTGGGCTGCGCCCACCCGATGGGCCCGCTGAAGCTGTCCGACCTGATCGGCCTGGACACCGTCGCCTCGGTCGCCTTCTCGATGTACGAGGAGTACAAGGAGCCGCTGTACGCCGCTCCCCCGCTGCTCCAGCGCATGGTCGACGCGGGCCGGCTCGGCCGGAAGTCCGGCTCCGGCTTCTACACCTACGACTGACCCGCACCCTGTCCGTTCCAGGGTGCTGATGACACAGTGCTACGAACGCGGGCCCGGCGCTCTTCCGAGTGCCGGGCCCGCGTCATTCACACACCGTGTGCGCGTCGGGCCCGCATATGCCCGTCGCACACTCTCCCCACGCGCCCACCAGGCGAGTTGACTCTTCATGCGCATGCAAGGGATGTGACGACCACGGAAAGGAGCGGACTTGTGACCGCCGAACCGGAGCATCCCGTGATCCATGGAGAACTCGCAGAGTTACGACGCCGCCTCGATGTCGCGTACGCACGCGTCGAGGGAGGCCTCGCTCTGCTCAGTCACCGTACGGAGGAGACGGACAAGGAGATCGACGATCTGAGCGCACGGATCATCGCCCTGGAGCACGCCCGCTGGCCGCTTCCCGCGGTTGCGGCGATCACCGCCGCGGGCGCGCTCGTCGTGGCGATCTGGCAGGCCCTCGGCCACTGAGGCTTCGGGACGCTCGGGTGGGGGATCAGGGCCAGGGCCAGTCCGCCGGACAGGCCCTAAGTGTCCTGACCGAGCCTCAGATGGTGCAACAGGAGTAACGCGGCCGCCATGTTGGCGGCCGGGACCTCCCCACGGGCGACCATGTCGGGAACGAGCTTCAGGGGGACCCATTCCCGGCGGTCCGACTCAAAGTCGTCCACGGGGTGCCCGATGTACTCGCCCTCGTCGGCCCAGTAGATGTGGTGCCGGGCGTCGGTGAGCCCGTTGGAGGGCTCCACGCTCATGAGGTGCTGGAGCGGGCCCGGTCGCCAGCCGGTCTCTTCCTCGAGTTCCCTGGCGGCCGCGACGGCGATGTCCTCGCCATCCTCGACCACACCCGCGGCGAGTTCCCATCCCCAGCTGTCGGTGATGAAACGGTGGCGCCACAGCAGGAGGACCTCGTTGGCCTCGTTCACCACCGTGGCGACGGCGACGGGCCGCAGTCGTATCAGGAAGTGGTCGAGGTGCCGGCCGTCCGGCAGCTCGACATCGGCGAGATTGACGCTGAACCAGCGGTTTTCATACACAGTTTGTTCGTTCTGTTTCGTCCACTGCACGGTTCTGCCACCTTCCGTCGAGTAAGTGGCAATATCGCAGCAGGGACTGTGGCTGTCGGCGTACGCGTGCCCTCCTACAGCGGTACGCGCAGTGCGCCGTCGATCAGTTCGGCTGCCTCGGCGGTGCCCGCGCAGCCGCTGCGGACCAGGTGTTCGCGGACCGCTCTGAGTCTGTCGCGCAGGCGCTGGGACTCCATTCCCCTGGCCTGTTCGGCCATCTGCACGGCGGTGGCCACCGCCTTGTCCGCGTTGCCCTGACGCAGTTCGATCGTGCTGAGCATGGCGAGGCGGTGCACCCGGCCCCGGTCGTGGGCCGGGTTGTCGACAGCGGCCGCGGCGTGCGCGGCCGCCGCCGCGAGTTCTCCGAGGCTGAGGAGCGCCTCCGCCACCTGGACGTTGACGAGGCCCGGCTGGACATAGCCGGTCTCGTCGGGCTCGTATCCCCGCCGGATGCGTTCGGCGGCCTGCTCGGCCCGCCGGATGCAGGACAGCGCGGTCGTACCGTCGCCGAGGTGGGCGTACGCCTTGGCCTGCATCGCGTAGAGATCGCAGGCGAGCGCCGGGGTGATGTGCTTGCCGGCGGCCCGCAACGCGGCCTCCGCGAAGGCGACCGCCTGGCGGTACTCCCGCATGAACAGGGCCTGGTTGACCAGCAGCGCGATGACATACGCGCCGAGTCCGCGGTCGCCGCTGGCCTTGGCGAGCCTGAGGGCCTGGTGGAAGTAGCGCTGAGCGAGACCGTGGGCGTCGGAGTCGTAGGCGCAGATCCCGGCGACGGCGACCAACCCGCCGGTGGCGCGGTGCAGTTGGCGGCCCGTCTCGTCGGTGTAGCTGCCGCGCAGCAGCGGGGCGGCCTCGGCGTTGAGGAAGCCGACGATCCGGGTGCGGGTCGCTATACCGCCGGCCTTCCGGTACATCTGCTCGTAGTGGGTGCGGGCAGCGCGGAGCATCGCGATGTCGGAGTGGGTGACCCGGTGCCGGCCGCCCCGGGAGACGTCGACGTCCTCGGGCGGGTTCTCCCACTCCCACACGGGCATGACGGCGGGGGTGCCGGTGACCGCGGGGGCGCCCAGGATGTGCGGGCGCTGCTGTTCGTCGGAGCGCCACAGGGCGGTGGCCCGCTCGACGAAACCGGACAGCGAGGTGCCGTGCGGGGCGGAAGGTTCGCCGGGCACGCCGAGGCCGATGTCGTCGAGGGTGACGGGACGTCGGAGCCGGCCGGCCAGCACCTCGCAGATCAGGTCGGGCACCTGACCGCGCGGGCGCTGGCCCTTCAACCACCGCGCCACGGCGGTGTGTTCGTACCTGAGCGCGAGGCCGCGTGTCCTCCCGGCCTGGTTCACATGTGCGGCTAGCCCGGCGTGCGAGATCCCGGCTTCGTCGAGGATCGCGTCGAGCAGAGTGTTGGGCTGCATATATGCCCCCCGGGTGGCTCGGTGCCGTCAGAGTAGTGGGTTCGTCTTCACACGGGGTGTGAACGGAGTGCTCGAATCCGCAGCGTGTGCGCACTGTTGCGGAGAGTTTCCGCCCGGTTGACTGAAATACCTCGCAAGAGGCCGGCCGGGCCGCCGGCTCCCCCTCGTACAGTGCGGTGGCCCGGCCGTGGGCTTCAGAGGTGCGTCGTGGCTGGTCGCGCGGTTCCCGGGGTAGCTGAGTGCTGCCGTTCGTTTCTCAGCACCAGGAGGGCGACGTCGTCCGTCGGGGTGCCGCCCGTGTGGTTCAGGAGAGCGGTGAATACAGCGCCCAGTACGACGTCGGGAGCGCCCTGCGCAGCCTCACGAAGTACCTCCGGCAGGGAGAAGAACCGGCCATGAGCGTCCCTCGCGTCCTCGGCACCGTCCGTGTGCAGGACCAGGGTCTCGCCCGGTAACAGATGGCCGCACTCCAGGGGCTGAAGGTCCCTCGGCAGCCGAAACGGGCCGAGGGGCGGCAACGGATCCGCGCACGACAGAGGCTCGACCCTGGGGCCACTCAACAGGTACGGCCACAGGTGGCCGCAGTTGAGGGCGGAGAGCCCGCCGTCCCTGCCGATCTCCAGCAGCAGCACCGTGACGAACTCCTCGGCGACCGTGCCGTCCCGTTCGGCGCGCTCCCTCAAGTTCCGGGCGAGCGCACGGTCCAGTCTGCGCAGCACCCCGGCGAGTTCGGGCTCGTCGTGGACGGCCTCGCGGAAGCTGCCGAGGACCGCGGCGGCCGTACCGACGGCGGCGAGGCCGTGGCCGCGGACATCGCCCATGACGACTCGTACACCGTGTTCCGTGGCGACGGCCTCGTACAGGTCGCCGCCGATGGTGGCGCCCCGGTCGGCGGACATCTGGGCCGCGGCGACGGTGAGCCCGTTGACGCGCGGGGGCAACGGCCGCAGCAGCGCGCTCTGGGCGGCGCCCGCGACCTGGCGGGCTTGTCTGAGCTCACGCAGCAGGGTCCGCCGGACATGGAAGATCAGCCCGGTGCCCACCGCAAAGAAGACGGCGCTGCCGGCGGCCCGCGCGCCCAGGCTGTTCTGCTGCGCGAGCGGACAGGTCATCTTGTACGTGATCGCGACGGCACCCCACACCGTGGGGAGGCCGAGCGTCAGCGCACGGCGCGACTTCCGGTGACCTCTGCGGACCGCGAGGCGAGCGGCACGCCCGACACGAGGCACCGCAGCCCTCAAGCACATCATGCCGATGGCCCCCCAACTAGGCCCTGCACACGCAATCGGACCGACCTCGAAAGGCCGGTCCGATTCTGTCGACCACATGGGCCGAAAGGGCCAGATCACTGGGGGAACTCACCCTATCGAGTGAGGTGACCGCACTCCCCGCGCGCTCAACCTCGGAGCACAGCCCCCGTACGCTCCCCGGCGAGGGCGACCGCCGCGTCCCGGGCCGCGGAAGCCTCGTCCACGGTCAGGGTCCGGTCCCCGGCACGGAACCGCAGCGCATAGGCCAGCGACCTCTTGCCGTCCCCCAGCTGCTCCTCGTTCTCGTACACGTCGAACAGCCGGATCCCTTCGAGGAGTTCACCCGCGCCCTCACGCAGCGCGGTCTCGACGTCGGCGTGCGGCACGAACTTGTCGACGACCAGGGCGACATCCTGCGTGGCCACCGGGAACGTGGAGATGGCCGGCGCCTGCGGGGTGTCGTCGCCGACCGCCTCGAGGACATCCAGGTCCAGCTCCATCGCGGAGGTGCGTGCCGGCAGCCCGAACGCCTTCACCACCCGCGGATGAAGCTCTCCGGCGTGACCGACGACCGTCTCGGCCCCGTCCACGACGACCACGAACTCGGCACAGCGCCCCGGGTGCCACGGCCCGTACTGACCGCCCCGCACGACCAGTTCGGCGCCGGCCTCACGCGCGACCAGACGCCCGGCCTCGACCGCGTCGGCCCAGTCGGCCGGACGGCCCTTGCCCCACCAGCCGGCCTGCTCCCGCGCACCGGCGAGCACCACGGCCACGTGCCGCGGCTGTTCCGGCAGCGCGGCGTCCAGTTCGGCGATCTCGGCGTCCGTGGGACGCCGGTCCACCGGCAGCACCGCGGCGACCCGCTGCTCCGAGCGCGGCAGGAAGACCAGCCCGGTCTCGAACAGCGCCAGATCGTGCGAACCCCGCCCGTCGTTGCGCCGCAGCGCACCGAGCAGCCCCGGCAGCAGCGACGTACGCAGCGCGGGCTCCTCGTCGTTCAGCGGGTTGGTCAGTCTGACGACACGGCGAGCCGGGTCGTCGGCCTCCAGGCCCAGCTGGTCGAAGACCTGCTCGGAGACGAAGGGGTAGTTCGGCGCCTCGACATACCCGGCACCGGCGAGCACCCGCCCGGCCCTGCGGTGCAGCCGCTGGCGGTGGGTCAGGCCACGGCCGGCCGGCGGCCTGGGCAGCGTGGAGGGCAGGTTCTCGTAGCCCTCCAGCCGGATGACCTCTTCGGCCAGGTCGTTGATCTCCTGGAGGTCGGGACGCCAGGACGGCACGGTGACGATCAGCTCGTCCTGCCCGTACACGTCACAGCCGACCTCCTGGAGGCGGCGTACGACGGTCTCGCGGCCGTAGGAGACACCCGCGACCTTGTCCGGGTGGTCCGCCGGGACGCTGATGGTGTGCGGCGCCGACGGGGCGACGACCTCGGTGACACCGGCCTCGGCGGTGCCGCCCGCGAGCAGCACCAGCAGGTCGACCGTGCGCTGCGCGGCAGCGGCGGCGGCCTGCGGGTCGACACCACGCTCGAAGCGCCGGGACGCCTCCGAGGACAGCTTGTGGCGACGGGCCGTACGCGCGATGGCGACCGCGTCGAAGTGGGCGGCCTCGATGACCACGTCGGTGGTGCCTTCGCCCTCGGCGTGGTCGGCGATCTCGGTGTTGGCGCCGCCCATCACGCCGGCGAGGCCGATCGGACCACGCTCGTCCGTGATGACCAGGTCCTCGGCGTGCAGCTTCCGCTCGACACCGTCGAGGGTGACGATCTGCTCGCCCTCCTCGGCCCGGCGGACGCCGATGGTGCCCCGGACCAGCGTGCGGTCGTAGGCGTGCAGCGGCTGGCCGAGCTCCATCATCACGTAGTTGGTGACGTCGACGGCGAGCGAGATCGGGCGCATGCCGACCTTCTGCAGACGGCGCTGGAGCCAGAGCGGGGAGCGCGCCTCGGGGCTGAGGCCGGTCACCGTACGGGCCGTGAAGCGGTCGCAGCCGAGCGGGTCGGAGACCTGCACCGGGTAGCCGAAGGCGTTCGGGCCCGGGACGTCGAGCAGGGCCGGGTCGCGCAGCGGCAGGCCGTAGGCGATCGCGGCCTCGCGGGCCACGCCCCGGATGGACAGGCAGTCGCCGCGGTTGGCGGTGACGGCGATGTCCAGGACCTCGTCGACCAGCTCCAGGAGCTCGATGGCGTCCTTGCCGACCTCGGTCTCCGGCGGCAGCACGATGATGCCGTGGCTGCCGTCGTCGCCCATGCCCAGCTCGTCGCCGGAGCAGATCATGCCGTGGGAGGTCCTGCCGTAGGTCTTGCGGGCGGAGATCGAGAAACCGCCGGGCAGGGTCGCGCCGGGCAGCACGACGACGACCTTGTCACCGACCTGGAAGTTCCGGGCACCGCAGACGATCTCCTGCGGCTCGCCGGTGCCGTTGGCCTGGCCGACGTCGACCGTGCAGAAGCGGATCGGCTTCTTGAAGCCCTCCAGCTCCTCGATGGTCAGCACCTGGCCGACGACCAGGGGGCCCTTGAGGTCGGCGCCGAGGTGCTCGACGGTCTCGACCTCGAGCCCTGCGGAAACGAGCTTGGCCTGGACGTCACGGCCGGTTTCGGTCGCCGGCAGGTCGACGTACTCCCGCAGCCAAGAAAGCGGGACCCGCATCAGATCTCCATCCCGAACGGCCGGGTGAACCGGACGTCACCCTCGACCATGTCTCGCATGTCCTCGACGTTGTGGCGGAACATCAGCATCCGCTCGATACCGAACCCGAAGGCGAAGCCGCTGTACTTCTGCGGGTCGACACCACAGGCGGTCAGCACCTTGGGGTTGACCATTCCGCAGCCGCCGAGCTCGATCCAGCCCTCGGAGGAGCAGGTACGGCAGGGGCGGTCGGGGTTGCCGACGGACTCGCCGCGGCAGACGTAGCACACCATGTCCATCTCGGCGGACGGCTCGGTGAAGGGGAAGAAGTTCGGGCGCAGCCGGGTCTTCATGCCCTCGCCGAACAGGGCCTGGACCATGTGGTCCATGGTGCCCTTGAGGTCGGCCATGGTCAGGCCCTCGTCGACGGCCAGCAGCTCGACCTGGCGGAAGACGGGGGTGTGCGTGGCGTCCAGCTCGTCGGTGCGGTAGACGACACCGGGACAGATCACGTACACCGGCAGCTCACGGCTCAGCAGCGAGCGGATCTGCACGGGCGAGGTGTGGGTGCGCAGCACGACACCGGACTCGGTGCCGCCTTCTGGGCCCTCGACGAAGAACGTGTCCTGCTCGCCGCGGGCCGGGTGGTCCGGGCCGATGTTGAGCGCGTCGAAGTTGAACCACTCGGCCTCGACCTGCGGGCCCTCGGCGACCTCGTAGCCCATGGCCACGAAGACGTCCTCGATGCGCTCGGAGAGCGTGGTGAGCGGGTGGCGGGCGCCGGCCGGTACGCGGTCGTACGGCAGCGTGACGTCCACCGCCTCCTCGACCAGCACGCGCTGGTCGCGCTCGGCCTCCAGCTCGGCCTGACGGCCGGCGAGGGCCTTGTTCACCGCGCCCCGGGCCTGGCCGACGAGCTTGCCTGCGGCGGCCTTGGCGTGCGGGGGCAGGGCGCCGATCTCGCGGTTGGCGAGGGCCAGCGGGGAGGTGCCCCCGGTGTGGGCGACCTTGGCCTCCTGGAGCGCGTCGAGGGAGTCCGCGGCGGCGAAGGCGGCGAGCGCCTCGTCCCGCATGCGCTCGATCTCTTCCGGTTTCAGGGCCTCGACCTCTACAGGGTCGTACGACTTGTTCGGTGCCGACATCTCTTCCCGTGCTTCCGATTGGCTGGCTGAAGGTCCCCGTCACCGACTCACTCGGAGGGCCGTCCATGGGACACAAAGGTGCCAAAGGCCGAGTCTAACGGGGTTGATGAATGCGAATGCGCCCGCGGGCGGCTCGGGCGGATCTCAGGTGAGATAGGCCGGAGCGCTCACGGGCAACGTAAATCGGAACTCGGCGCCGCCCCGGGGGGCGCGGCCGACCGTGATGGTGCCGCCGTGGGCTTCGACGATGCCCTTGACGATGTAGAGCCCGAGGCCGGTGCCACCGCGCTTGCTGCCCCGCCAGAAGCGGGTGAAGACGCGGTTCATGGACTCCTCCGGGATGCCGGCGCCCTCGTCGCTCACGGTGACCGACGTGCCGGTGTCCTCCCCTTCGCGGGGGGACGCCGAGGGCGTGATGTCAATCGTGACGGTTCCCTCGCCGTGCCGCACCGCATTTTCCAGCAGGTTGCTGAGCACCTGGTCGATCTTGTCGGGATCGGCCCACAGGGCGGGCAGCGGCTGCTCGAGGCGGAGCAGGAACCGGTCGGCGGCGAGGCCCGCGGCGACGTAGGCCTGGATGTGGCGCCCGACGGCGGCGCCGATGTCGACGGGCTGGCGCCTGACCTCCAGGCGCCCGGAGTCGATGCGGGAGATGTCGAGGAGCTCGGCGATGAGCCGGGTGACCCGGTCGGCGTCCGCGTCGACGGTCTCCAGCATCAGCCGTTTCTGGTCGTCGGTGAACCGCTCCCACTTGGCGAGGAGGGTCGCGGTGAAGCCCTTGACGGAGGTGAGCGGGGACCTGAGCTCATGCGCCACGGTGGCGATCAGCTCGGCGTGGCTGCGCTCGGTGCGGCGGCGTGCCTCGGTGTCCCGGAGGGCGACGACGACACGGTGGACGGGCCCGGTCGGCCGGGTGCGCACGTACTGCGCGGAGACGAGGACCTCACGGCCGCCCGGCAACAGCAGATTCCGTTCGGGCTGCCGCCTGCGGATGGCGAGGCCGCCGTACGGATCGGTCAGCTGCCACCAGCGCCGTCCCTCGAGGTCCTCTAATGGAAGGGCCTTCTCCAGCCGCTGTCCGAGGGCGTCCTGGGCGGGGAGGGCGGTGATCCGGGCAGCGGCGGCGTTGAAGCAGATCACACGGCCCTGTTCGTCCGCGACGACGAGACCGTCGGGCAGCTGGTCGGGATCGATGCCGAGCTCGGCGGCACCACCGGCACAGGCTCCGGACACGTCGTGGGCGCTCCTCGTGCCGACACTCATCCCCGTACCCCACCTCTCCGACGGCGCAGGGCCCCCGAGCTGGTCACCCTACTGGTTCTGGGTGACGGAGCGGCACCCTCCGGGGGCGCGCTGTGCACGGGCTGACGCATAGAGACATACGGCGGCCGCGGTGGCGAGGTTCAGGCTCTCGGCCTTCCCGTGGATCGGGACGCGCACCACGGCGTCCGCGAGTGCGCGGGTCTCCTCCGGAAGCCCCCATGCCTCGTTGCCGAACACCCAGGCGGTCGGCCCGCCCATGGTGCCCTGGTCGAGCTCGGCGTCGAGGTCGTCGGTCCCGGCGCCGTCGGCGGCGAGGATCCGCACACCGGCCCTCCTGAGCCCCTCGACGGCCTCCTCCACGGGCACACCGACGGCGACGGGCAGGTGGAAGAGGGAGCCCACGGAGGCCCGTACGGCCTTGGGGTTGTAGAGATCGACGGACGCGTCGGTCAGTACGACGGCCTCGGCACCGGCCGCGTCGGCGCACCGCAGTACGGTGCCGGCGTTCCCGGGATCCCGCACGTTGGCGAGCACGGCGACGAGTCGGGGCCGGGCGGCGAGGATCTCTTCGAAGGGGGTGTCGAGGAACCGGCAGATCCCGACGAGGCCCTGCGGGGTGACGGTCGTCGAGATGTCGGCGATGACGTCCTCGGCGGCGAGGTGCACACGGGCCCCTACGGCGCGGGCCTCTCCGACGATGTCGGCGTACCGTTCCGCCGCCTCCACGGTGGCGAACAGCTCCACCAGACCGTGCCCGGAGGCCTCCCGCACCGCCTGCGGCCCCTCGGCCAGGAACAGCCGCTCCTTGCCCCGGAAGTTCCGCTTGGCGAGCCGCCGCGCGGCGGACACCCGGGGGGAACGGGGGGAGATGAGCTCGGGGGTGACGGGGGGCATGCTCTTCACCTTCGGATGTGTTCCGGAAACAGCGGACCCGCAGGCATCACTGCCTGCGGGTCCACACAGTCACGTCGGCCTAGGGCCGGCGCAGCGTCACGCGGCCTTGGGCGCGTTCACGTCCGCCGGCAGAGCCTTCTGCGCGACCTCGACGAGCGCGGCGAACGCCGGCGCGTCGTTGACGGCCAGCTCGGCCAGGATCTTGCGGTCGACCTCGATGTTCGCCGCGTTCAGACCCTGGATGAAGCGGTTGTACGTGATGCCGTTGGCGCGGGCAGCGGCGTTGATGCGCTGGATCCACAGCCGACGGAAGTCGCCCTTGCGCTTCTTGCGGTCGTTGTAGTTGTAGACCAGCGAGTGGGTGACCTGCTCCTTGGCCTTGCGGTACAGGCGCGAACGCTGACCGCGGTAGCCGGAGGCCGCCTCGAGGATCGCCCGGCGCTTCTTGTGGGCGTTGACTGCCCGCTTGACGCGTGCCACTTGTTAACTCCTTGTAGCGGGGCCGTGGTTGGACTCACACGGCCCGGTATCGATGGGGTCCCGGTCCAGACGTACGGCGCTCGGTGAAGGCGCCGGGTACGTCACTTGCCGAGAAGCTTCTTGATCTTCTTGGCGTCGCCCGGGGCCATCTCGGCGTTGCCGGTGAGGCGCCGCGTCAGGCGCGACGTCTTGTGCTCGAGGTAGTGGCGCTTGCCGGCGCGCTCGCGGAGCACCTTGCCGGAGCCGGTGATCTTGAAGCGCTTGCTGGAACCGCTGTGCGTCTTGTTCTTCGGCATAGCGCCGTTCTCTCCTCGTCGGTGGCGCTCCGGTGCCCGGTCCTGAAACCGGGCACGGTGAGCGTCGCTCTTGTATCGGTTTGTGTCCTGGGGACTCGCGTCCCCCGGGGTCACGCCTCGGCGGAAGCCTCTGCCGGGGCCTCGACCTCGACCTCGGCCTCGTCCTCGACGTGGTCGCCCTCCGCGGCGTTCTGCGACTTGCCGGGGTTGGCCTTCGCGTCTGCCTTGCGGGCTTCCTGCGCCTGGCGGGCCTCGGCCATCGCCTCGGTCTTCTTCTTGTGCGGACCGAGAACCATGATCATGTTTCGGCCGTCCTGCTTCGGATTCGACTCGATGAAGCCGAGGTCCTGGACGTCCTCCGCGAGACGCTGCAGCAGTCGGTAGCCCAGTTCGGGCCGGGACTGCTCGCGACCACGGAACATGATCGTGATCTTGACCTTGTCGCCCTGCTTGAGGAACCGGACGACGTGACCCTTCTTGGTGTCATAGTCGTGCGGGTCGATCTTCGGCCGGAGCTTCATCTCCTTGATGACCGTGTGCGCCTGGTTCTTGCGCGCCTCACGGGCCTTCATGGCCGACTCGTACTTGAACTTCCCGTAGTCCATGAGCTTGCACACGGGCGGACGGGCGTTCGCCGCGACCTCGACCAGGTCCAGGTCGTACTCCTGCGCAAGCTCCAGTGCCTTGGCCAGGGGGACGATGCCCACCTGCTCGCCACTGGGACCGACAAGTCGCACCTCGGGAACGCGAATCCGGTCGTTGATGCGGGGCTCGGCGCTGATGGATCCTCCTCGGTTAGCACCACACGGCGGTCTGGCGGACAGCCGCGTATGTCTTTTGTCAGACCTAACCGCACCGAGGAACAAAAAATGCCCCGGCGGATCACAGACGGGGCTCCAACACTGCCGGAGCACCGCCACGATGACGCGGGGCGCACTTTCGGGCGACTCCATCGTCCGTACGGAACGATGGTGGCCGCCTGACCGGGGTGACCCGCCGTCCCAGGGGATGGCCGGGTGGGAGTTCGGAGCCTCCACTTGTGGGCCGGACACGCGAATGTCCAGCCGGTCGTTACACAAGGTTAGCAGCAACCCGGGGGTGGTGCGAACCGACGTGCGCCGGGCCCTATCGTGGGGGCCATGAGTGACACCCCTCCCGCGTCCTCCGACGCTCCCGGCTCCCCCGACTTCGACGAGATGACCCGCGACATCGCCGAGGTCCCCGCAGTCGAGGTGATCGTGACGGTCGCCGTCAATCTGATGAGCGCCGCCGCGGTGAAGCTCGGTCTGACCGAGGAGGGCGACAAGTACAAGGACCTGGACGAGGCCCGCAAGCTGATCCACGCCCTCGCCGGTCTGCTGGACGGGAGCGCGACGGAGATCAGCTCCTTCCACGCGGCCCCGCTGCGGGACGGCCTGAAGTCCCTCCAGCTGGCCTTCCGCGAGGCGTCCCTGGTCCCGGACGAGCCGGGCCAGGGCCCCGGCGAGAAGTACACAGGGCCGATCTACGGCTAGCTCATCCCCGTACGTACAAGGGCTCGCCCGGAGGCGTGGCCCCGGCCGGCAGGACTGCCAGGTCGAGGCCGCGTACCAGGCGGGCCCTCAGTGTTTCGTCGGCGGCCAGGCGCCGCGCGACCGCGTGGACGCCGGCGTCGTGCGGCACGGCCGGCTCGAAGACCAGGGCGAGGGTGCCGTCGGCCCGGCCCGGACCGAGGTAGGCGCGCAGCACCGCACTCACGTCGGCGACCACGGCGCGCACCGCGTCCACGACCGCCGGGTCGGCGAGCGGATCCGTGGTGGTCCGCCCCTCGGCAAGGGCGAGCAACGCGGAGCCGGTCAGCTCGAAGGGAACCGGCCCCGCCAGATCCAGTACGACCGTGTCGGCCTTCTCGTGCGCGGCGGCCTGCAGCGCCTGGTGCAGGGGTACGGCGACCGGACGGGCCTCGGGGTCCCAGCGGGCCAGCGACGCGGTGGAGGTGAAGGCCGGCAGGGCGGTCCGGGATCCGGCCTTGAGGGTGGGGACGGCCATGTCGCTGGTCTTCTCGCGGCGCAGCCCGCCCGCCCGTCTCCCACCACCACCCTTCCCACGAGCTTCGCGCCCCTCTTGACCGTCCTCCTCGACCTCGCCGAGCACGGCCACCACGGGGACGAGCAGCCGGGCGCCCTTGAGGGCGTCCAGGACCGGGCCCACGGCGGCGCGGTCCTCGGCCCAGGCCGCGAGCGCCGCGCTCAGCCGGGGATCGGCGGAGCCGTCGTCGTCGGAGAAGCCGGGGTCGGGAATGTTCTTGTTCGCCACGGTCACCGACCCTATAGGGGGCTTGCTGCTGCGGTTGTGCGGGCCCGGAAACCCGCCCGTGACCGCTTTCACGGGTTTCTCAGAGTTCGCTGACACAGCTCTAACGTCCGTCTAACGGCCCGCACAGTCGGCGGCCGGAGCATCGGCGGCATGGAGTCCTCCAGAGCCACCGGCCGCCGCGTCCGCAGGCTCCCCTTGCGGCCTTTGATGTACACCGCGCTCGCCTGCGTCGCCATCGCCGGCGTCACGGCCGGGGGGACCGTGTACGTGAAGGCGCAGGCGCACTCCGGGGGCGGCACCGTATCGTCGGCGCCGATGCCGTCGTTCTCGTCCTCCCCGGCGGCCACGACTGAGGAGGCGGCGGCTGTGACGGAGCCGGTGGTGGATCTCGACGAGCGGCTGTCCGACGCCATGAAGGCGGTGGGCGCGACGGGCGACGAGAAGGTCTCGGCCGCGGTGCTCGCCCTGGAGTCGGGCGACAGCGCGGTTCACGGCGACGGCGCCTTCGACACGGCGAGCATCGTGAAGGTCGACATCCTGGCGGCGCTGCTGCTGCAGCACCAGGAGGCGGGCACGCGGCTCAGCGCGGGGGAGAAGGCGTACGCCACCACGATGATCGAGAACAGCGACAACACCTCGGCGTCGGCGCTGTGGGACATCATCGGGAAGGCCTCCGGGCTGGACGCCGCCAACAAGAAGTTCGGGCTGACCGGCACGGCGGCCGGCGAGGGGGCGCTGTGGGGGCTGACCCAGACCACGGCGGCCGACCAGCTCACCCTGCTGCAGCAGGTGTTCGGGGACGACTCGGAGCTGAGCGAGACCTCGCGGTCGTACCTTCAGGGGCTCATGGGCCGGATAGAGGCCGACCAGCAGTGGGGGGTGTCGGCGGCGGCCGACGGCTCCGGGTGGGCGCTGAAGAACGGGTGGCTGCCGCGCAGCACGACCGGGCTGTGGGACGTCAACAGCATCGGGCGGGTGACGGCGGACGGCCACGCGTATCTGGTGGCCGTGCTCTCGAAGGGGAGCTCCACCCAGGCGAAGGGGATCTCGCTGGTGGAGGCGGCGGCGCAGGCGGCGGTGTCGGTGTTCACGGGAGCGGATGCCTCGGCATCCGCGTCGGCGAACGCCACGGGTGCGGCGGCCCGTTGAGGCTTCGCCCCGCTCAGAAGCCCTCGTGGGACCGGCGGGGGCCCCGGCGGCCGCGCCACAGGACCACCCCGGTGATCAGCAGGGCCACGCCCACGCCGCCCGCGAGCGGGGCCGCCCAACTGGCCGTGTCGCTCCCCGACGTGGCGGCATCGGGGCCGGAGCCGAAGTACTTCTCGCCGTAGGACGCCGGCTGCAGACCCTGCGGCTTCAGGCGGGCCGCGGCCTTCAGGGCTGCCGAGGGGTCGACGAAGCCGAAGCCGCGGGAGTCGTCGCGGCCGCCTGAGGGGGCGTTGCGGGCCGTGTCCTCCAGGAGCTTCTTGATCTGTGCGGGCGGCAGGTCCGGGTGGGCGGCCTTGACGAGGGCGACCGCGCCCGAGACGAACGCGGAGGCCGCGCTGGTTCCCCAGCCCTCGTAGTACTTGTGGTCGGGGTCGGCGATGACGACGTCGTCGCCGGGGGCCGCGACCGTGGCGTACCAGCGGCGGGTGGAGAAGGAGGCGCGGGTGCCGAACTTGTCGACGGCGGTGGCGGCGATGACGCCCGGGTAGGCGGCCGGGTAGGAGATGTGGTCGCCCTTCTCGCCGCCGTTGCCCGCCGAGGCGACGACGACGGCGCCCTTCTGGAGGGCGTACTGGACGGCGTCGTCCTCACCGGCCTCGGGGTGCGCGGAGGCGGAGTCGTCGCCGAGGGAGAGGTTGATGACGTCGGCTCCGTGGTCGGCGGCCCAGCGGATGCCCTCGGCCAGGGCGTTGCCGCGGGTGTTGCGGGCCTTGGAGCGGGCCGGGTCGCCGTCCTCCAGGATCACGCGGACGGGGAGGATCTTGGCCTCGGGGGCGATGCCCATGACTCCGTCGCCGTTGCCCACGCCGTGTCCGTGACCGGCGATGATGCCGGCCATGGCGGTGCCGTGCCGCGCCCAGGGCCGCTGCCCTCGCACGGCGCCGAATCCGATCATGTCCTTGCCGGTGAGGACGTTGCCGACGAGGTCGGGGTGGTCGTTCTCGACGCCGGTGTCCAGGACCGCGACGGTGACGCCCGCGCCCTTGGTGGTCTGCCAGGCCTCCTGGGTGTGCATGGCGTCCAGGGCCCACTGCTTGGCGCGGATGCCGTCGGCGTGCGCGGCGGTGGGCGGGACGAGGGCGACGGAGGCGGCGAGCAGGACGCTCAGGAGACCTGCCCGGCGGGTCGTGACACTCATGAGGACTGCTCCGGGGGCGAGGTGACGGTCTTGCGCAGGGCGCGTTCGACACGGTCGGCCAGCCCCTGGGCCTCGTTGCCGAGACCGGCCTGGGCGGCGGGGGTGGTGTCGCCGGACTCCATGGCCTTCTCGGCGGGCTCCGGGGTGTCGACCGTACGGCCGTCCGCCCAGCCCGAGACGGCGAACGCGACCACGGGGGCGTCGGTGAGGACGGAGATCGTCCAGGAGGCCCGCTGCGCCGCACCGAAGTCCGCGGCGAGGGTGTTCTTCGCGGCGTACGGGAGGGGCATCAGGTCGGTGCGGTCGGCCAGGCCGTCGCGGGTGAAGCGGGTGTCGAGGTCGCGCATGGAGGTGGCGTCGGCGTCGGTGAAGAGGAGGCCGACGGTGGTGACGTAGCTCTGGGTGGCGTCCGTGTAGGTGGCGCGCAGGAGGCGTTCGCAGCCGACGGGGGCGAGGGCCTTGCGCAGCAGGGGGTCGAAGGCGTTCGTGCAGCCGCTGTCGGGGGCGACGGCGATCCGCGTCCAGGTGCGGTCGGCTCCGCCGGGCCCGGCGCCCTGGCCGTCCACGGTCGGCGGGAACAGCTGGTCGACGGGCACGCTGTGCCACAGCTCACCGGCCTGGGTGAACCTGTCGCCGCCGCCTTCGTCCCCGGAGTCCCCGATCAGCCAACTCCCGGTCACGGCACCGCCGATGAGGCCGAGCCCGAGCACGACGCACGCGGCCACGGCGGCGATCCGGGGAGGAATCCGCACCACCCACGACCGCTGCCTGTAGCCGACCTCGGGCTCTCCGAACGACACAACGGGCCGCCCGTTGCCGGGCGTTCCGGCAAGCGGGGGCAGGGGGGCGCTCCAGGACAGGGCGGGGTCGGGTGCGAGGGAGGTGGCCGACGATTCTGCGGAGGCGGGGGGTGTGGAGGGCCGGTTGGTGGGCGCCGGGGGCGTTCTCGGCGGACCCGTGGGCGGCGGTGGCACGGTCGGCGGGCCCGAGGGCGTGCGCATGGCACCGGTGCCCGACGCCTCACGCGTGGGACGCGGCGGGAATCCGGGGCGGGCGGGCGCACCCGGCCGCGCACCGGACTGGGGCCCTGCGGCGGCACCCGGACGGTGTGGATCGGCTCCGGGACGACCGGAGCCGGGGCGGGCGTCGGGCAGGGGCGGTATGAGGGTGCCGCCGGAAGCCCCCCGCGGGGCGGAGGGCGTGGACACCGAGCCGGAACGCCCGTCACCATCCGCCGGCCCCGCCGGCCCCGCCGGCCCCGCCGGCACCGGCCGCATCCGGAAGGTCGTCTCGGACGGGCTCTCGGCGGGGGCCTCGGCACGACGCGGGGGCACGGAGGGCTGAGCGCCGGGCCGGGGCGGCACGACACCGGGCACCGACGGCGAACCCTGCGCGGGAACCCCGGGGGTGTTCGGGTCCGGCGCCGGAGGGGTGTCCGGGAAGCGGGCCGAGGCCGGGGGCGGAGGCGGGGTGCTCGAGTTCCCGGGGCCGGACCGGGCGTCGGTGTCGGAGGGGGCAGGGGGCCGCCCCGTGCCCGTACGAGGGTTCGCCGGTGCGTTGCCAGTTGGGCGTGGTGGCGGCGTGACGCCAGAGCCCGCGTCGTTGGTCGCCGGTATCGGCGGCCGACCGGTGGCACCCGTTGCCCGGGACCGCTCCCCGCCCGGCACGTCGGTCTCCCGTCGCACGTTCATGTCGCCGCCTGCGTCACCGGGTGCCCGGCGACCCGACGTGTCCGGACCGCCGGACATCCGTGCGCCGCTGTCCTCGGACCCCTGCCAGTCGAACCCGCCGAACGTCGCCCGACCCTGCGCTCCCGGGCCTCGTCGGCTCCGCTCACCGAAGGCCTGCCAGTCGGTGTCCTCGCTCATCCGCCCGCCCGGCTCGACGATCTCCCGCCGGCCCGGCTCGACGGCTTCCCGGTGCTCCGACTCCTCGGAACCCGGCCCGTCCTCGCCCACCGCCGGCGGCTGGGCCGGTCTCGGTGGGGTCGTCGGGCGTGGAGGAATCGAGGCGCGGCGTGCTTCGGTGCTCATGCACCCCCCGTTTCCTCATGTCCGGGCCGTTCGGTCGTGCGCGGGCCCTCGTCGGAGTCGCCGGCCGGGAAGACGGCCGTCCGGGCACGCATACCCGCACGGAAGGGCCGGCATCCCGGCGCGGCGGCGACGGGGGGCGTACAGCCCTGCGTGCGTGCGCGTCACTCTACGGGTTGTTCCTGGGCGAACGGGAACCAGTCCGCCAGGCCGGGGGCATCTGCCCGGAACGTCCCCCTACCCTGCGGTAATCCTGTCTGGCAGTCTTCGTTCATGACTGCGCGCGCCGCCGACCGGGCCCGTTACGACCGGGCCACCGCCCATCTCGACGCCCCACTCGCGATCGTGGACCTGGACGCCTTCGACGCCAACGCGGACGATCTCGTCCGCCGGGCGGCGGGGAAACCCCTCCGCGTCGCCAGCAAGTCCGTGCGGTGCCGGGCGCTGCTCGAACGCGTCCTGGCGAGGGACGGGTTCGCGGGCATCATGTCCTTCACGCTCGCCGAGTCCCTGTGGCTGGCCCGGAGCGGCTTCGACGACATCCTGCTCGCCTACCCCTCCGCCGACCGCGCCGGATACGCCGAACTCGCCGCCGATCCCAAGCTCGCCGCCGCCGTGACGGTGATGGTGGATGACCCGGCGCAGCTCGCCTTCATCGACGGGGCCCGCGCGGGCGGCACCGAAGTCATCCGGGTCTGCCTGGAGTTGGACACCTCGCTGAAGCTGCTAGGCGGCAAGGTGCGGGTCGGTGCCCGGCGTTCGCCGCTGCACTCCCCCGCCCAGGTCGCCGACATGGCACGCGCGGTGGCCAGGCGCCCCGGGTTCCAGGTCGTGGGGATCATGGCCTACGAGGGTCACATCGCCGGTGTCGGGGACGCGATCGCCGGACGGCCGTTGCGTTCCCGGGCCGTCCGGCTGATGCAGGCCACCGCCCGCCGGGAGCTCGCCGAGCGGCGCGCCGCGGTCGTGCGCGCGGTGCGGGCCGTCGTACCGGACCTGGAGTTCGTCAACGGCGGCGGCACGGGCAGTGTGCAGCACACGGCCGCCGAGGACGCCGTCACGGAGATCGGCGCCGGGTCGGGGCTGTACGTGCCGAGGCTGTTCGACAACTACACGTCCTTCAGCGGACGTCCGGCCGCGCTCTTCGCCCAGCCCGTCGTGCGCAGGCCGGGGGTCGGCGTCGTGACCGTCCTCGGCGGTGGCTACCCGGCCTCCGGCGCGGCCGGACCCGACCGGCTGCCGGTGCCGTATCTGCCGGAGGGCCTGAAGTACGACCCGCAGGAGGGGCCCGGCGAGGTGCAGACCCCGCTGCTCGGGGCGCCCGCGGACGATCTGCTGCTCGGCGACAAGGTGTGGTTCCGGCACGCGAAGGCCGGTGAGCTGTGCGAGCGGTTCGAGACGCTGCACCTGATCGAGGGGGACGCGGTGACGGCGACCGTCCCGACGTACCGCGGAGAAGGCCACACGTTCCTCTAGGTCAACGGCCGACCGACCGGATCCCTTCGGTGATCCGGTCCATGTCGGCGAGCGGTGGCCCGTCAGGACCCGCGTCGAAGGCGAAGCGGACGACGACGGCGCCCGGGGGCCCGGGGGCGGGCGTGAAGGCCAGCGACTGGACGTAACCCTCGGTTCCCTTGGCCGTCTTCACCCGCCAGCGCACCAGGTATCCGGTGCATCCGGCGACGGCGACACGCTCCGATCCGACGACCCGGTGGCTGCGGATGCCGCCGTAGGAACTGTCGGCGGCCTGCGGTATGTCCTTCTTCGCGAGGGACGCCGGGGACGCCCCGGAGTTCGCGGGCAGGGTGTGCGTGAAGACCCTGCCGCCGTCGGTGGTCATCACGACGTTGTCGCGGGTGACGTACTTCGCCGGGGCCCAGCCGTCGGGCAACGGCAGGCTGATGCCGTCGAGTTCGTCGTCCAGGCGGGACGGGGCCGGAGCGGCCGGGGAAGGCGGGGGCGTCACGGCCGTCGGTGCCGTGTCCGCCACGACGTCGTCCCCGTCGTGGCGGACCAGGGCGAAGGCCCCGCTGACGATCGCGGCGACGAGGACGACCCCCGAGGTGGTCAGAGCCACGGCCTTCGCGCGCCCCGAGGCCCCGCCGGCCGGCCGTGGCGGGCCGGGGCCCTCCGGGGCGCGCCGGTGGTCCGTCCAGGCCGTCCCGTCCCACCAGCGCTCCAGGTGCGGAGCGTTGGGGTCCGGGTACCAGCCGGGCGGGAGCGTCCTGCTCATGGGGGCACTGTAGGACGAGACCTACAGCGGTGTGACGTACGCCCCCGAGATACCGCCGTCCACGAGGAAGTCGCTGGCGTTGACGAACGAGGAGTCGTCGCTGGCCAGGAAGGCGACGGCGGCGGCGATCTCCTCGGCCTCGGCGAACCGGCCGACCGGAATGTGCACGAGCCGGCGCGCGGCCCGCTCGGGGTCCTTGGCGAACAGCTCCTGGAGCAGCGGGGTGTTGACCGGGCCCGGGCAGAGGGCGTTCACGCGGATGCCCTCCCTCGCGAACTGCACGCCCAGTTCGCGGGACATGGCGAGCACGCCGCCCTTGGAGGCGGTGTACGAGATCTGTGAGGTGGCCGCGCCCATCCGGGCCACGAAGGACGCCGTGTTGATGATGGAGCCCTTGCCCTGGCGCCGCATATAGGGGATCGCCGCCTTGCAGCACAGGTAGACGGAGGTCAGGTTGACCTCCTGGACGCGCTTCCAGGCCTCGAGACCGGTCTCCAGGATGGAGTCGTCGTCGGGCGGGGAGATGCCCGCGTTGTTGAAGGCGATGTCGACGCTGCCGTAGGTGTCGTACGCCGACTTGAACAGGGCCTCGACCTGCTCCTGGTCGGTCACGTCGACCTTGACGAAGAGGCCGCCGACCTCGTCGGCGGCGGCCTTGCCGCGGGTCTCGTCGACGTCGGCGCAGACGACGCTGGCGCCCTCGGAGGCGAGCCGGCGGGCGGTGGCGAGACCGATGCCGCTGCCGGCTCCGGTGATGACGGCGGTGCGGCCGACGAGACGACGGCACACGATCTGATCGGTCACTGTGCGGGACCCTCCGTGCTGATGAAGACGTTCTTGGTTTCGGTGAAGGCGGTCAGGGCGTCCGGGCCGAGCTCGCGGCCGAGTCCGGACTGCTTGTAGCCGCCGAAGGGGGTCCAGTAGCGGACGCTGGAGTGGGAGTTGACGGACAGGTTGCCCGCCTTGACCGCCCGGGAGACGCGCAGGGCGCGGCCCAGGTCGCGGGTCCAGAGGGAACCGGAGAGGCCGTACGGGGTGTCGTTGGCGAGCCGGATCGCGTCCTCCTCGTCGGTGAAGGGCAGCAGGACGGCGACCGGGCCGAAGATCTCCTCGCGGGCGGCCTCGGAGTCGGGCGCCTCGCCGGTGAGGACGGTCGGCGCGAACCAGAAGCCGGGCCCGTCGGGCGCGCTGCCGCGCAGGCCGGGGGCGTCGGCGGGGACCAGTGCCCGTACCCGGTCCAGCTGCCGGCGGGAGATCAGCGGGCCCATCTGGGTCTTCTCGTCGGCGGGGTCGCCCACGACCACGGCCTTCACCGCGTCGGCGAGCAGTTCGCGGACCTCGTCGTAGACCGATTCCTGGACCAGGATCCGGGTGCGGGCGCAGCAGTCCTGACCGGAGTTGTCGAGGAAGGAGAAGGGGTCGACGGCCGTGCGCAGGTCCGCGTCCGCGAAGACGATGTTGGGGCTCTTGCCGCCGAGTTCGAGGGTGACCGGCTTGACCTGGCGGGCGCAGCGCTCCATGACGGCGCGGCCGGTGCCGGTGGAGCCGGTGAACACGATCTTCGCGACGCCGGGGTGCTCGACGAGCGCGGTGCCGGCGACCGGGCCGTGGCCCGGCAGCACCTGGAACAGGCCGTCCGGGAGGCCTGCCTCCAGGGCGAGTTCGGCGAGCCGCAGGGCGGTGAGCGGGGTCGTCTCGGCGGGCTTGAGGACGACGGCGTTGCCGGCGGCGAGCGCGGGGGCCGTACCCCAGGCCGCGATGGGCATGGGGAAGTTCCAGGGCGCGATGACCCCGACGACACCGAGCGGTTCGAGGATCGTGACGTCGAGTCCGCCGGGGACCGGGATCTGGCGGCCGTTCAGCCGCTCCACTCCCCCGGCCGAATAGGCCAGCAGATCACGGACGTTGCCCGCCTCCCAGCGGGCGTTGCCGAGGAGGTGACCGGCCTCGCGGACCTCCAGCCGGGCCAGTTCCTCGACGTGCTGGTCGACGGCGTCGGCGAACCGGCGCAGCAGCCGGGCCCGGTCGGCGGGCGCGAGCGCGGCCCACTTCGCCTGCGCCTTGGCGGCCCTGGTGACGGCCGCGTCCACGTCGGCCGCGGTGGCGGCGGGGACGGTGGCGACGACCTCCTCGGTGGCCGGGTTGAGAACGGTCAGCTCATGCTCGATAGACGTCGGGGACAACGAAGTACCTCTCACAGACGTTCGAAGGAGCGGCGCAGCTCCCAGTCGGTGACCGCCGCGTCGAAGGCTTCGAGCTCGACGCGGGCCATGTTGCGGTAGTGCGCGACGACCTCGTCGCCGAAGGCGGCCTTCGCAATGGGGCTGTTCTCCCAGAGCTCGGCGGCCTCGCGCAGGGTGGTGGGGACGTGCGCGTACTCGGCGGTGTAGGCGTTGCCGGTACACGCCTCCGGCAGCTCCAGCTTCTGCTCGATGCCGTACAGCCCCGCCGCGACCAGCCCGGCGACCGCGAGGTACGGGTTGACGTCCCCGCCGGGCAGCCGGTTCTCGAAGCGCAGGGAGCGCCCGTGGCCCACGACCCGCAGGGCGCAGGTGCGGTTGTCGTGACCCCATGCCACGGCCGTGGGGGCGAAGGAGCCCGGCTGGAACCGCTTGTAGGAGTTGATGTTGGGGGCGTAGAGGAGCGAGAAGTCCCTGAGGGCCGCCAGCTGCCCCGCGAGGAAGTACCGCATCACGTCCGACATGCCGTCCGGGCCGGCCATCGCGTTGTTGCCGGCGGCGTCGGCGAGCGAGAGGTGGATGTGGCAGGAGTTGCCCTCGCGCTCGTTGTACTTGGCCATGAAGGTGAGCGACACGCCCTCCTGGGCGGCGATCTCCTTGGCACCGGTCTTGTAGATGGCGTGCTGGTCGCAGGTGACGACGGCCTCGTCGTAGCGGAAGGCGATCTCGTGCTGGCCGGGGTTGCACTCGCCCTTGGCGGACTCGACGGTGAGCCCGGCGGCCGCCATCTCGTTGCGGATACGGCGGAGCAGGGGCTCGATGCGGCCCGTGCCCAGCACCGAGTAGTCGATGTTGTACTGGTTCGCCGGGGTCAGACCCCGGTAGTTGGCGTCCCAGGCCTGCTCGTAGGTGTCCTTGAAGACGATGAACTCCAGCTCGGTGCCGACCTGGGCGGTGTAGCCGAGTTCGGCGAGCCGCTCCAGCTGGCGGCGCAGGATCTGGCGGGGCGCGGCGACGACCGGGGAACCGTCCTCCCAGGCGAGATCGGCGACCAGCAGGGCCGTACCGGCGTTCCACGGCACGCGGCGCAGGGTGCTCAGGTCGGGGCGCATGGCGAAGTCGCCGTAGCCCCGGTCCCAGGACGACATCGCGTAGCCGTCGACAGTGTTCATCTCGGTGTCGACGGCGAGGAGGTAGTTGCAGCCCTCGGTGCCGTGGTGGAGTACCTCGTCGAGGAAGAAGCGGGCGGCGAACCGCTTGCCCTGGAGTCGGCCCTGCATGTCGGGGAAGGCCAGGACGACGGTGTCGATCTCACCGCTCGCGACGAGGGCATGCAGCTCCTCGACGCCGAGCGGGGGTGTGCGGTCTGCCACGGGAGAACTCCTTCGGCTGCTGCGCGTTTTTCCGACCGGGCCGGGAGCCATAAGGTATTGCTCTGAACCATTGCTTGGGAAGGGGGCTCGGCCATATGTCGGTGGACGCTGACGGCGGCCCGGACGACCGGTTGACGCCGGTGCTGCGGCCGGTCAGGGCGGGCAACGGCTTCGAGGAGGCGCTGGAGCAGATCCTCCAGGTCGTGCGGCTCGGCCTGGTACCGGGGGGCGGGCGGCTGCCGGCCGAGCGGGAGCTCGCGGAGCGGCTCGGGATCAGCCGGGTGACGCTGCGCGAGGTGCTGAAGGTGCTCCAGGACCAGGGGCTGGTGGAGTCGCGGCGCGGGCGGTACGGCGGCACCTTCGTCCTGCCCCGAGCGCAGGACGCGGTCGGCGAGGAGGAGCTGCGGCGCCGGATCGCCGAGGCGGACATCGAGGACGTGCTGCGCTTCCGGGAGGTCCTGGAGGTGGGCGCGGCGGGTCTGTGCGCGACGCACGGCCTCACGGACCAGCAGGCACAGCGGCTGCGTGAGGCCCTGGCGGCCACCCAGGAGGCTCCGCTGGCGGACTACCGGCGCCTGGACACGCTGCTGCACCTCACGCTGGCGGAACTGTGCGGCTCACCCACGCTGACCGCCCAGTACGCGGCGGTGCGGGCCTCGGTGAACGACCTCCTGGACTGCATCCCGCTCCTGGTCCGCAACCTGGAGCACTCCCAGCGCCAGCACGCGGCGCTGGTGGAGGCGGTGCTGGACGGGGACGCCGACGGGGCGCGGGAGATGATGCGGGAGCACTGCGGGGGGACGGCGGCGCTGCTGCGCGGTTTCCTGGCGTGACCTTGATTCTCGACACCGCCAGGCGCAAAGGTATGCACGTGCGCCATTGCAAGCCTGGGAGGGCCGTGTGACCGTACGACCGCTGATCGGTGTCAGCACGTATCTCGAGGCCGGCGCGCGCTGGGGCGTCTGGGAGCTGGAGGCGGCACTGCTGCCGGCAGGCTATCCGCGACTCGTCCAACGCGCGGGCGGTCTCGCCGCGATGCTCCCGCCGGACGCCCCGGAGCACGCGGCCGCGACGGTGGCCCGCCTCGACGGTCTGGTCGTCGCGGGCGGCCCGGACGTCGAGCCGGTCCATTACGGCGCCGCCCCCGACCCCCGCACGGGCCCGCCCGCCCGCGCCCGGGACACCTGGGAGCTGGCCCTGATCAGAGCGGCACTGGAGGCCGGCGTCCCCCTCCTGGGCATCTGCCGCGGCATGCAACTGCTGAACGTCGCTCTCGGCGGCACGCTCGTCCAGCACATCGACGGCCACGCGGAGGTGCCGGGAGTCTTCGGCCACCACGCGGTCAAGCCCGTACCGGGCACGGTGTACGGCGACCTCGCCCCGGAGGAGACCTCCGTACCGACCTTTCACCACCAGGCGGTGGACCGCCTCGGGGAGGGCCTCCTGGCGTCGGCGCACGCGTCGGACGGCACGGTGGAGGCCGTCGAACTCCCCGGCCCGCCCTGGGTGCTGGGTGTGCAGTGGCATCCGGAGATGGGCACGGACCTGCGGGTGATGCGGGGGCTGGTGGCGGCCGCTAGCGCCCGGTGAGCCGCCGCCGGAGCCAGGCCAGCGCCGTGTCGCCCTGTGCCCGCTGGAAGGCCCGGACGGTGGGAATGCCGGGCGGCGCGGGCAGCAGGGAGTGGTACAGGAAGTAGCCGGTCACGGCCGCGAGGGCGGTGGTGACGGCGTCCGGGTCGGCGCCCGCGGCCAGCGGATGTGCCGTGAACAGCTCCTCCGGGTCCGGGCCGCCCTGGGCGCGGACGCACGGCAGCATCACCAGCAGGTCGAACCAGGCCGTGGCACGCAGGGCGTGCGGCCAGTCGACGAACACGGTACGGCCGGCGTCGGTGAGCAGGATGTTGTCCGCCCGAAGGTCCCCGTGGGCGAGGGTGTCGCCGGTGACGGCCTCGGGCCAGGGGGCGGCGAGTTCGGCGAGGCGGGGCAGATGCGTGGCGGTCCAGGGGCCGAGGTGTTCCGCGAGGCCCTCGTGCTCACCGTCCAGGAGTCGCTGCCAGCCGCCGAAGGTGCGGGCGAGGGCCGTGGCGGCGGGCGGGGCGTCGAGCGGGGACGGGGTGAGGGTGCGGCCCAGTTCCGCCACCGCGCCCAGGACGCGTGCCAACTCGGCCTGCTGCCACGGGATGTGGGGCTGGCGGCCGGGGACGTCCTCGTACACGAGGGCCACCCAGGTGCCGTCGTCGTAGGTGCCGAGCAGGCAGGGCGCCGGGACCGTGACCGGGAGCGCGGCGGCGTTCCGTGCCTCGGCGCGGTGCAGTTTCGGGCTGTCGGGGTTGGTGTCGCCGCTGACGGCCTTGACGAAGGCCCGGTGGCCGGCGGCGGAGCGGACGCGGGTGGCGGCGCCCGGGGAGAATCCGCCGGGTTGGGTGGTGGCGTGGGTGACCCGTCCGCCGAGCACGTCCGCGACGGCGTCGCGCAGGGCCTCGGGGAGGTCCTCCCAGGGGGTGCGGACGCCGGTGGCGGGCGGGGCGGTGACGGTCATGCGGTTCATGGTGCGGGCCCGCCGGGCCGGCTCGCCAAGGGTTTTTCGCCCCCGTGAGGAACCGTCCTACGCCCGCGTCAGCGAGAGCAGGTCCCTCGCCGGGCCCACCGGTCGGTGCCCCGTCGGCCACACCGCCCGCAGGTCCCGCGCCAGCGACACTCCCTCCACCGGCACCCGCACCAGGCGGCGCATCGCCAGCTCCTCCCCCACCGCGAGCTCGCTCAGGACCGCCGGACCCGCCCCGCTCACCACCGCCGCCTTCACCGCCGTGGTGGAGGAGAGTTCGATCAGCGGGCGGGCCAGGCCGCCCAGGGCCGCGTCCAGCACCTGCCGGGTGCCCGAGCCCTTCTCGCGGAGGATCAGCGGTGTCGCCGCCAGTTCGGTGGAGGCCAGCGGGCGTCGGCGGCGGGCCCACGCATGTCCCGGGGCAGTTACCACGATGAGGTGGTCGTGGGCTATCACCACCGAGTCGAGGCCGGCCGGGACCGTCAGCCCCTCCACGAAGCCCAGGTCCGCCTCGTCCGACAGCAACCGCTCCGCCACCGTCGCCGAGTTCCCCGCGTGCAGGGACACCGCCGTGTCCGGCCGCCCCGCGCGCAGCGCCAGCAGCCACCCCGGCAGCAGATACTCCGCGATCGTCATGCTCGCCGCCACCCGCAGCCGGGAGTCGCGCCGGACCCGCAGCGCCTGCGCCCCCGCGTCGAACGCCTCCGCCGCCGCCACGATCCGCCGCGCCCAGTCCGTCACCAGCGCCCCCGCGTCCGTGAGCCGGGAGCCGCGGGGCGAGCGGTCGACCAGGGCCACTCCCAGCTGCCGTTCCATCGAGCGGATCCGGCTGCTCGCCGCCGGCTGGGTGATGCCGACCTCCCGCGCCGCCCCGCCGAGGCTCCCGAGCCGCGCCACGGCCAGCAGCAGCTCCAGCGCCCCGAGATCCGGTACCCGGTGGGCCAGCCCGCCGCCCACCGCCGCCCCTTGCTGATCCACACCGCTCATAAAGACAGCTTATGCCCTCATAGAGCCATACTCCCTGGTAGCGGCCCGTCCCGAACGACACCGTGGAGGCATGGTCACCGCCGTCCGTCACCTCGGGCCGAACTGGTACGCCTCCGTCATGGGCACCGCGATCGTCGCCACCGCCGGCGCCGCGCTTCCCGTGCACCTCCCCGGCCTGCGCACGATCTGCGCGGCCGTCTGGCTCCTGTCCCTCGCCCTGCTGCTCACCCTTCTCTGCGCCCGCGCCCTGCACTGGCGCCACCACGGCGACCAGGCCCGCGCCCACCTCCTCGACCCCGCCATGGCGCCCTTCTACGGCTGCCTCGCCATGGCCCTGCTGGCCGTCGGGGGCGGTGCCCTCACCGCCGGCCGGTACTGGATCGGCACGACGGCCGCGGTCGTCCTCGACGCCGTGCTGTTCACCGCGGGTACGGCCGTGGGGCTGGCCGCCGCGATCACCGTGCCGTACCTCATGGCCGTACGGCAGAAGGCCGACCCGCGGCAGGCCACACCCGTGTGGCTGCTCCCCCTCGTCGCGCCCATGGTGTCCGCCGCGCTCGGGCCGCTCCTCGTGCCGCATCTCCCGGCCGGTCAGCCGCGCGAGACCCTGCTCCTCGCCTGCTTCGCGATGTTCGGGCTCAGCCTCCTCGCGACCCTGGCCATGCTGCCGCTCGTCTTCGCCCGGGTCGTCACCGGCGGGCCGCTCCCCCTCGCCCTCACCCCGACCCTCTTCCTGGTCCTCGGCCCGCTCGGCCAGTCCACCACCGCCGTCGGCAAGTTCGCGGACGTGGCCCCCGGTGTCGTGGCGGCCCCCTACAGCCAGGGCTTCGGCGTCCTCGCGGTGCTGTACGGCGTTCCCGTCATGGGGTTCGCGCTGCTGTGGCTGGGGCTCGCCACCGCGCACGTCGTCCGTGCGCGCCGGCAGGGGATGCGGTTCGCGATGACCTGGTGGGCCTTCACCTTCCCGGTCGGCACCTGTGTCACGGGGGCCGAGGCGCTGGCCCGGCACACGGGACTCGTCGTCTACGACTGGCTCGCCACCGGTCTCTTCATCGCTCTCGTCGGCGCCTGGGCCACCGCCGCCCTGCACACCGCGCGCGGGGTCGTCAGCGGCGCGCTGCTCGCAGGGCCTCGCCCAGCGCCCGTGGCGCCTCTGCCAGTGAGGGTCCGTACCACGTCAGGTGCCGTCCGCTGACGAGTGCGCAGGGCAGGCCGGGGAAGGCCTCCGGGCCGTCCTCGGGGGTGAAGCGGTACGGCTCGTCGGGGAGGACGACCACGTCCGGTGCCGCCGCCCGCAGCTCCTCCAGCGGGACCCGTGGATAGCGGTCCTCGTGGCCGGCGTACACGTGGTCCACGCCCAGCCGGGACAGGACATCGCCCGCGAACGTGTCCCGGCCCAGCACCATCCACGGCCGCCGCCAGATCGGTACGACGGCGGTCCTGCGGTGCGCCGGGGGCGCGAGCGCGGACCAGGACTCCTCGGCCTCGTCCAGCCAGCGCGGCCGTACGACGCCGCACGCCTCGATCACCCGGGCCAGCTCCCGGAAGGCCTGCGGGACGTCCCGGACCTCGGTGACCAGGACCTCCAGGCCCGCCTCCCGCAGGGCGGCCAGATCGGGCTCCCGGTTCTCCTCCTCGTTCGCGATCACCAGGTCGGGGGCGAGGGCGGTGATCCGGTCGAGCTTCGGGTTCTTGGTGCCGCCGACGCGGGTGACCTCGAGGTCCGCCGGATGGGTGCACCAGTCGGTGGCGCCGACCAGGGCGCCCGGTGCCGAGCGGGCGATCGCCTCGGTCAGCGAGGGGACCAGGGAGACGACTCTCACTGCCGGGGCCGGTCCCGGACGGCCTCGATGTGTTCGGCCACGGCGACGACGACCACGCGGGTGTCGGCCACGGTCGCCCGCCAGCGGTGCCGCACCCCGCCGGTGAGGTAGAGGGTGTCGCCGCGGCCCAGCCGGTAGGCGCGCCCCTCCGCCTCGACATCCACGGCGCCGTCGGCGACGTACATCAACTGGTCGTTGCGGTACTGGAATTCACGGCCCGCGTCATGATCGCCGGTGAACTCCTGGGCGTGCATCTGGTGGTGACCGCGCACCAGGGAACGCATCCGGGGTGCGAAGTCCGGCTCCGGGCCGTCGGCGTGCACGACGTCGACGCTGCACGCCGGGTCGGCGGCGGCGAGGAGTTCGACGGCCGTGGTGCGCAGGGCGTCGGCGACCTTCTCCAGGGAGCTGCGGCTGGGGCGGGCGCGTTCGTTCTCGATCTGGCTCAGGAAGGGGACCGAGAGGCCGCTGCGCTCGGCCACGACGGCGAGGGTGAGCTCCAGCGCGCGGCGCCGGCGGCGCACGGCCGCGCCGACCCGAAGGGGCTGTTCTTTGTGGTCGCCCATGGCTCCGGCTCCCTCCTCCGCTCGTCGGTCCTGTGACACGTCCCCTGATGAGTTGTCTGCACCCTACGCATGTTCGGCAAACCGTTTCATGCGGCCGTCACATCGATGTCACACGGCGTGCGACCGTACCTCACACTTCACGCCAGCCGAACGGCCCCCCGGTGGATCACCAGGGGGCCGGAAGCCGGGCCCTCACCCGTCGCCCGCTACTCAAGTCCCCTTGTCAGCGGCGAAGTTCAGGCGATGACGTAGCTCTATGTGGTTGGCTGGATCCTTACCGTGCTCCCGGAGCGGTTATGACGGTGTCATCCGCCCGACCATCTCCGGATGCTCCTTCAGCCAGGCGGCGACCGCCTGCTCCTCGTGACCCTGGCCGTAGCTGTTGATCTCACTCTCCAGGGTACCGAGCTCCTTCTCGCTCATATGGAAGCCCTTGATCCACTTGGTGAGCTGCGGATACTGCGAGGGGAACTTCTCGTTGGCGATGGTGCGGATCGTGTTGCCCTCGCCGAAGAGCTTCTTGTCGTCCTTCAGCTTGGTGAGGCCGTACTGGCTGTAGGCCCAGTGCGGGGACCACAGGACGACGGCGACGGGCTGCTTCTTGGCGTAGGCGCGCTTGAGCTCGGCCAGCATCGCGGGCGTGGAGCCGTCGACGACGTCGTACTCCTTGTCGAGGCCGTAGCCGGGCAGGACCTTGTTCTTGAGGAGGTTCATCTCGCCGGTGCCCGGCTCGATGCCGATGATCTTCCCGTCGAACTGGGAGGCCTTGCCCTTCAGGTCCTCGTAGGACTTCACACCCTTGACGTACGACGGCACCGCGACCTCCAGCGAGGTCGGCTCGTACCAGGTGCCGAGGTCGGCGAGTCTGTCCTTGCTCTTGTCCCAGTAGTTCTTCTGGGCGTACGGCAGCCAGGCGTCGAAGTTGAGGTCCAGGTCCCCGGAGGCGAGGCCCGTGTAGACCGGGCCGACGTCCATCTGCTTGAGGTTGAGCCGGTAGCCGCGCTTTTCGAGGACGTTCTTCCAGAGATAGGTGACGGCGATGTCCTCGTCCCAGGGGAACCAGGCCACGTTCACCGGGCGCTTGGTCTCCGCCGCCGCCTTCTGGACGGGGGCCAGCTTGTCGACCAGGCCGGGGTGCTGCTTCAGCCAGGTGCGCACGGCGTCCTGCTGCTTGCCCTTGCCCGCCTTGTTGATCTCGGCCTCCAGGCCGGTGAGCTGCTTCTCGTCCAGCTTGAAGCCCTTCAGCCACTGTCCGACGACCGGGTTCTCCTCGGCGAAGCCCTTGCGGGCCACCGTGTGGATGCCGTCGCCCGAGCCCCAGGCGCCCTTGGGATCCTTGAGCTTCTTCAGGTCGTAGTCGTTGTACGCCCAGTGCGGCGACCAGAGCGTGACGACGATCGGGTCCTTCTGCGCGTACGCCCGCTTGAGCTCGGCCAGCATGGCGGGTGTGGAGCTGTCGACGACCTTGTACTCCTTGTCGAGGCCGTACGCCTTCAGGACCTTGCTCTTCAGCAGGGCCATCTCACCGGCGCTCGACTCGATGCCGGTGATGTTCCCGCCGAACTGCGAGGCCTTGCCCTTGAGGTCGGCCAGGGAGTTGATGTCCTTCATGTACGACGGCACGCTCAGCTCGAGAGAGGTCTTGTCGTACCAGGCCCCGAGGTCGTCGAGCTTGTCGCCGTACTTCTTCCAGTACTGCTCGTGGGTCGTCGGCAGCCAGGCACCGGTCATGAAGTCGGCGTTTCCGGAGGCGAGGGAGGTGTAGAGCGGCCCGGCGTCGAACTGCTTGGCGTCCACCTGGTAGCCGCGTTCCTCCAGGATCTCCTTCCAGAGGAAGGTGGAGGCGACGCCGTCGTCCCAGGGGACGTAGCCGATGCTGATCTTCTTGCCCTGGCCGACGTCCTTGCTGCCGGCGACGGCCGTGGCCTCGCCCGAGGTGCCGCCGAAGATCCCCATGCCGCCCGCGACGAGGGCGAGGACGACGACGCCGATCACGGCGATCTGCGGACGGGGGCGGTAGGACCAGATCCTGAGCCCCTGGGTGGTGCGTGCCTTGGCGGCGGCGCGGCGGCCCAGCGGGGAGACCTGGGTGCCGAGCGCGCTGGTCATGCGGTCGAGGTAGATCGCGAGGATCACGATGGCGACACCGGCCTCGGAGCCGAGGCCCACGTTGAGCTGGCCGATGGCCTCGTTGACGTCGCCGCCGAGACCGCCGGTGCCGACCATGCCGGCGATCGCGGCCATCGACAGGCCGAGCATGATGACCTGGTTGACGCCCGCCATGACGGTGGGCAGCGCGAGCGGCAGCTGGACGCGCAGGAGGGTGTCGCGGGGGCTGGTGCCGAACGCCTCGGCGGCCTCCACGAGCTCCTTGTCGACCTGGCGGATGCCGAGCTCGGTCATCCGGACACCGGGGGCGAGCGCGAAGATCAGGGTGGCGACGATGCCCGCGGAGGCGCCGGTGCCGAAGAACAGGATCGCCGGGATGAGGTAGATCATCGCGGGCAGCGTCTGCATGAAGTCCAGGACGGGACGGACGAGTCCGCTGACCCGGTTCGAGCGGGCCGCCCAGATGCCCACGGGGACGGCTATCACCAGCGCGATGATCGTGGCGACGAGGACCAGCGAGAGGGTCGTCATCGCGTCCTCCCACAGTTCGAGGGAGTCGATGAAGGCGAATCCCGCGAAGGTGAGGAGGCCGGCCAGGGTGCCGCGCAGCCAGAAGGCGATCACGGCGAAGATGCCCGCGAGCAGGAGGGGCTGCGGCGCCTGGAGGACGGCGTCGATACCGTCGTAGGTGCCGGTGAAGACGGTCTTGAGGAAGTCGAAGAGCCAGGACACGTGGTCGAGCAGCCAGTCGACGGTGTCGTTGACCCAGTCGCCGAGCGGGATTCTAGGCATGGGCCACCTCCGCGTCGCCGAGGAAGCCGAGCAGTCGCTGCTGCGGGACCACGCCGACGAGTTTGCGGTGCTCGTCGAGGACGGCCACCGGATGCGTCGACCGGGCGCTCATCGCGCAGAGCTCGGTGAACGGCGTGTCGGGCGTCGCGGTCTCGCAGTCGCTCGCGCAGCCGCAGTCGGCCTCGTCGCCGCGCACGTCCGTGTCCATGACGGCGGACGCGGTCAGCACGCGGGAGCGGTCGACGTCCTTGGTGAAGGAGGCGACGTAGTCGTCGGCGGGCCGCACGAGGATGTCTTCCGCGCTGCCGATCTGGACGATCCGGCCGTCGCGCATGACGGCGATCCGGTCGCCCAGGCGCATGGCCTCGTTGAGGTCGTGGGTGATGAAGACGATCGTCTTCTTCAGGGTCTGCTGGAGCTGCAGGAGCTGGTCCTGCATGTCCCGGCGGATCAGCGGGTCGAGCGCGCTGAAGGACTCGTCCATGAGGAGCAGGTCGGCGTCGGTGGCGAGGGCGCGGGCCAGGCCCACGCGCTGCTGCATGCCGCCGGACAGCTCGTCGGGCCAGGACTTCTCCCAGCCCTTGAGGCCGCACAGCTCCAGGGCCTCGGTGGCCCGCTCGATGCGCTCGGCCTTGGCGACGCCCTGGACGGCGAGGCCGTAGGCGGCGTTCTCCAGGACGCTGCGGTGCGGGAAGAGCGCGAAGTGCTGGAAGACCATGCTGATCTTCTTCGCGCGTACGGCGCGCAGTTCGCGGTCGCTGAGCGCGGTGAGGTCCTGGCCGTCGAAGCGGACATGGCCCGCGGTCGGCTCCAGGAGGCCGTTGAGCATACGCAGCAGCGTGGACTTGCCGGAGCCGGACAGACCCATGACGACGAAGATCTGGCCCGGTTCCACGGTGAAGGAGGCGTCGATCACCGCGGCGGTGGTGCCCTCGGCGCGCAGTCCCTCCCGGTCGGCGCCCTCGCGGAGCCGCTCGACGGCCTCGCCCGGCCGTCTTCCGAACACCTTGTACAGCTGCTCTGCCTCAAGCCTTGATGACACGCGTGCCTCTCGTCTCTTCGACCACTGGGGGGAGACGAAGGGCCGCGACAGTTGAAGGTGCAACCTGCCTCGCTCCGAGGCGGCGCCTGCCCCGACGCCTTTCGGCCAAACGCACTGGTGGCCCAGTTCACAGGACGCTCACACCGCCGGACCAGCCAAGGGACGACGGCCGGTGTCGGTGCCGTACGGCATGATGCGAAGCGTGACCGGACGACTGATGCTCCTCGACACCGCCTCTCTCTACTTCCGTGCCTACTTCGGCGTGCCGGAGTCGGTGAAGGCACCGGACGGCACGCCGGTGAACGCCGTGCGCGGCATCCTCGAATTCATCGACCGCCTGGTCAAGGACCACCGGCCCGACCTGCTGGTGGCCTGCATGGACGCGGACTGGCGTCCCCAGTGGCGGGTCGACCTCATCCCCTCCTACAAGGCGCACCGCGTCGCCGAGGAGCGCGAGAGCGGCCCGGACGAGGAGGAGGTGCCGGACACGCTGTCGCCGCAGGTGCCCGTCATCGAGGCCGTCCTGGACGCGCTCGGCATCGCGCGCGTGGGCGTGGCCGGTTATGAGGCGGACGACGTGATCGGCACGTTCACCGCGCGGGCGACGGGCCCGGTCGACATCGTCACCGGCGACCGCGACCTGTACCAGCTGGTGGACGACGAGCGCGGGGTGCGGGTGCTGTATCCCCTCAAGGGCGTCGGCACGCTCCAGCTGACCGACGAGGCCTGGCTGCGCGAGAAGTATGGCGTCGACGGCCGCGGGTACGCGGACCTGGCGACACTGCGCGGCGACCCGAGCGACGGCCTGCCGGGCGTCCCCGGTATCGGCGAGAAGACGGCTGCCAAACTGCTCGCCGAGTTCGGCGACCTGGCCGGCATCATGGCCGCGGTCGACGACCCGAAGGCGAAGCTCACACCGTCGCAGCGCAAGCGGCTCGACGAGTCGCGGCCGTACGTCGCCGTGGCACCGAAGGTGGTGCTGGTGGCCGGTGACGTCCCGCTGCCGCAGGTGGAGACCGCGGTTCCGCGCACGCCGCGCGATCACGCGGCACTGGAGAAACTGGCAGACCGATGGGGGCTGGGTGGATCACTGCACCGGCTGTTGGCGACGCTCAGCGCATAAATATTGCCCGCGCTTTCCATGAGTGGCATGCCATCACCAGGGGGGTTGATGCTAACTTAGGTAAGCCTAAGCAGAGGGAACTGGGAGGCCGCCATGGCAGAAGGACCGGGACGCAAGCCGCGGAAACCTCACTCCGCGCAGGTCATTCGCACCGAACGCCTCACCCCGCACATGCAGCGCGTGGTGCTCGGCGGCGACGGACTCGCCGAGTTCACGGCGGAGACCTGCACCGACCACTACGTCAAGATCCTTTTTCCGGCCGAGGGCGCGACCTATCCCGAGCCCTTCGACATGCAGCGGATCCGCGAGGAGTTCCCGCGCGAGCAGTGGCCCGTGACCCGCACCTACACCGTGCGCCACTGGGACGCCGAACACCGCGAGCTCACCCTGGACTTCGTGATCCACGGCGACGAGGGCCTCGCCGGCCCCTGGGCGGTGCGCGTCCAGCCCGGCGAGACCGTGCGCTTCATGGGCCCGGGTGGCGCCTACGCCCCCGACGCGGACGCCGACTGGCATCTCCTCGTCGGTGACGAGAGCGCGCTGCCCGCGATCGCCCGTTCCCTGGAGTCGCTGCCCGACGGCGCCCGGGCGCACGCCTTCATCGAGGTCTCCGGGCCCGAGGAGGAGCAGAAGATCGACTCCGACGTGGAGGTCGTGTGGCTGCACCGCGGCTCCCGCCCGGTCGGGGAGTCGCTGGTCGAGGCCGTGCGCGCGCTGGAGTTCCCCGAGGGGCGGCTGTGCGCGTTCGTGCACGGCGAGGCGCACTTCGTGAAGCAGCTGCGCCATCTGCTCCGCGTCGAGCGCGGCGTCCCGCGCGAGGACCTGTCGATCTCCGGCTACTGGCGCCTGGGCCACAACGAGGACGGCTGGCAGGCCTCCAAGCGGGACTGGAACGCGCGCATCGAGGCGGAGCAGGAGGGGGCGGCGCCGGCCGCTTAGTCGTACGGCTGCTTCGGCTTACGGCCGCTTCGGCGCAGTCCCGCTTGGGCATACGGCCGCTCGGGCTCGGCCGTGAAAGGGGCGGCACCTTCGAAGGTGCCGCCCCTTTCACGCGTTCACACCGACCGCTGGTACGACCGGAACGTGCGGATCGACAGCCACACCGCCACGACCGCCAGCCCGAGCAGCGCTCCCCCGCGGCCCAGCACCACGCCCCAGTCCGGGTCCGCGGACAGGGCCGAACGTCCCGCCACCATCGCCCAGTTCAACGGGTTGAAGTCAGCGATGTGCCGCATCCAGGAGGGCATCTGCGAGGGCGCCATGAAGGCGCTGGACAGGAAGGTGAGCGGGAGCAGCAGGAAGGTGTTGATCCCGATGATCGACTCCCGTTCCCGCACCAGCATGCCGAGCGCGTTGGACAGCGCCCCGAAGACGGTGCCCAGCAGGACCGAGGCGAGGACCAGGACGGCGATCCCGGCGATTCCGCCCGGGTAGTCGGCGCCGCCCAGCAGCCCGAGCAGCACGATGACCACCGACTGGAAGGCGGTGACCAGGCCGTTGTTGACGACGTTGCCGTTCATCAGCGCGGCCCGGCTGACCGGAGTGGTCAGGAAGCGGTTGAGGGTGCCGCGCTGGATCTCGTCCAGGGTGGTCATCCCTGCCCACATGTTGGAGCCGAGCGCGCTCATCACCACCACACCGGGGACCAGATAGTCCAGGTAGGACGTGGTGCCGAAACCGCCGAGCTCGACGACCTTCCTGAAGAGGCTGCCGAACAGGAACAGCCAGATCACCGGCTGGACCAGGGTGATGATCGCGTACGCGGGCTGCCGTACGAACACCATGAGTTGACGCTGCGTCATGTACCAGGTCTGGGAGACGGCCATGCTCATCGGGCACCCACCAGGTCTTCGGCCTGCGAGTAACGGCGGCCCGCGTAGCGCAGATAGACGTCGTCGAGTGAGGGACGCGCGACGGTCGCGGTGGCGACCCTGACCCCGGCCCGCTCCAGGGCGGCGAGCAGGGCGGGTACCGCGGCGGCCCCGTCGTCGGCGCGGACGCTGACGCGGTGCCCGTCGGCCAGCACCTCGTGCACGCCCGGCACCCCGCGCAGGGCGCCGGTCAGCAGGGTGCGGCCCGCGTCGCCGAGCGGCTCGCTCAGCTCCAAGTGCACCGCGTCACCGCGCAGTTCGCCCTTCAGCGCATCCGGAGTGCCCTCGACGACGATCCGGCCCCGGTCGACGACCGCGACGCGCTCGGCGAGCCGGTCCGCCTCTTCGAGGTAGTGCGTGGTGAGCAGGATCGTCAGCCCCTCCTCACCGGCGAGCCGGCCGATCTCGTCCCACATCGCGCTGCGGGCCTCGGGGTCGAGTCCGGTGGTCGGCTCGTCGAGGAAGAGCACCTCGGGGCGGTGCACCAGACCCAGGGCGACGTCGAGCCGGCGTCGCATGCCACCGGAGTAGCCCTTGACCGGGCGCCGGGCGGCGTCGGTGAGCGTGAAACGGTCGAGGAGCTCCTCCACCCGGCGTTCGAGCGCGGCGCCCCGCAGGCCGTAAAGCCTGCCCTGGAGCCGGAGGTTCTCGTGGCCGGTGGCGACCGGGTCGGCGCCGGAGCCCTGGGCGACCACGCCGATGGCCCGGCGGACCCGGTCCGGGTGGCGCAGCACGTCGTGGCCCGCGACGGTGGCCGAGCCGGAGTCGGGGCGGGCCAGGGTGGTGAGGATCTTGACGGTGGTGGACTTGCCGGCGCCGTTCGGGCCGAGCAGGCCGAAGACGCTGCCCCGCTCGACGACCACGTCGATGCCGTCGAGGGCGGTGACCTCACCGCCGTAGGTCTTGATCAGTTGACGCGCCTCGATCGCGGGCGCACGGGTGTTCATGGCAGGTGTCCTCCTGGGTGAGCGGATCCGGTGAAGGGATGACAACTGATCCGCGTGAGGAGCACCGGGCTATCCTGGGCATGCCGCACCTCGATCGCCTGGATGTGCCTCAGGGCGGATTCAGTTCGGGGTTCGAGGCCCCGGCGGGCTGCTGCAACAGCCGTGCCGGGGCCTGTTCTCGTCAGGTCATGGTGCGTGGAACGCCTTCCACTCCTCGATGCCGGGCAGCGTGCCCTTTCTGAGTTCGTCGAGGAAGCCGCGGACCCACGCCGCCTCCGCCTCGACCATGTGGAGCTGGTACTCGTTCTCCACGAGGAAGAGCCGGGGCAGCGTCTCGTACAGCTTCTCCAGAGCGCCTCGGCCGCTCGCGATCTGCACCTCCAGGGCGTCGAGCCGTTCCTTCAGCAGCGGCACCACCTCGTCGGGGTGCAGCACGCCGAGCAGCGAGAGCGCGGTCTCGAAGATCGGGTACTCCTTGGCCGGGAAGGCGATCAGGTCCGACATCCACTCGGTCGTCTCCTGGCGCCCGGACGCGGTGATGCCGTAGACGGTCCGCTCGGGCCGGTTGCCCTGCCGCTCCACGTCAGTGACCTCGACGAAGCCGTGTTTCTCGAGGCTCTGGACGACGGTGTAGAGCGAGCCGTAGTTGATCTTCGTGCTGGCGTCCTTGCCCTGCCGGCGCAGCGTCTGGGCGATCTCGTAGGGATGCATCGGCTTCTGCCACAGCGTCGCCAGCACGGCGAGCGCCAGGGGGTTGCGGAGCTTGCGACGCCCCATGACTCCACCTCACATCCGAACCTCGTACCCGAATATCCGTGAGCGAACATATCGCGACTCGCAAGGGCAGTCAATAGACACGATGTATCGCGTATAGAGGGCCCGCGCAAGGGACGTGAGGACTTGGGACCTGCTTCGACACGCCTGCGTCACGCACCCGAAACAGCGCCTCCTTAATTTCTGTCACCCGACAGGAATTCAGCTCCCGCACCGCTGTTCCGCTCTCCGCCCTCATGCCGCCGAAGGCAGGTGCCGCCGTGACGACAGCCAGCCCCTCCGACGTCCGTCCCGATCCCCCGCACTCCCCCGCCCCCGACGACCGCTCCCTCACCGATTTCGGCTACCACCAGGAACTGCACCGGAGCCTGGGCCGGTACGCGTCCTTCGCGGCCGGGTTCTCCTTCATCTCGGTCCTGACGACCGTCTTCCAGTTCTTCGCCTTCGGGTACGCGTTCGGCGGCCCCGTCTTCTTCTGGGCCTGGCCGGTGGTGCTGGTCGGGCAGCTGCTGGTGGCGGCCTGTTTCGCGGAACTGGCGGCGCGCTACCCGCTGTCCGGCGCGATCTACCAGTGGTCGTCCCGCCTCTCCACCCCGGCCTTCGGCTGGTTCGCCGGCTGGATCATGGTGATCGGGCAGGTCGTCGTGGTCGCAGCGGCGGCACTCGCCCTGCAGATGGTGCTCCCGGCGATCTGGTCCGGCTTCCAGCTGGTCGGCACCGACCCGGCGCCGACCTCGGCGGACGGGGCGGCCAACGCGGCGCTCCTCGGCGTGATCCTGCTGGTCCTGACGACCGTCGTGAACATTCTCGACAACCGTGTGATGTCCCTGATCAACCGGGTCGGCGTCACCGCCGAGATCATCGGTGCGGTCCTGATCATCGTGCTCCTGCTGACCCACTCCGAGCGCACGCCGAGCATCACCTTCCACACCACGGGCGCCGCGCAGAGCGGCCTGTTCGGGGCACTGCTGGTGGGCTCGTTCGCGGCGGCGTACGTGATGATCGGCTTCGACAGCGCGGGCGAGATGAGCGAGGAGACACATGCCCCGCGCCGCACCGCGCCCCGCACGATCCTCACAGCGCTCGGCGCGGCCGGCGTGCTCGGCGGCCTGCTCGTCCTGGGCGGCCTCCTTGCGGCCCCCAGCCTCACCGACGGGCACCTGTCGGTCGACGGCCTCAGCTACGTCCTCACGAGCAGCCTGGGCGACGGTGTCGGCAAGGCCCTGCTGGCCGACGTGGTGGTCGCGATCGCGGTGGCCACCCTCGCCATCCAGACAGCGGCCTGCCGCATGCTCTTCTCCATGGCCCGCGACGGCCAACTGCCGTTCGCGGGCCGCCTCGCGCGGGTGAACCCCCGCACGGGCATGCCCACCGTCCCCGCTCTGGTCGTCGGCATCCTGGCCGCCGCGCTGCTCCTGCTCAACTTCGCTTCCCCCGAGGCGTTCCTGGCGATCGGCACCACCTGCATCGTGATGCTCTACCTGGCGTACGCGATGGTCACGGGCCCGCTGCTGATCCGGCGCGTGCGAGGGGAATTCACGTCGGAGGGCACGGACGAGACGGGCGCCCGTCTGTTCTCCCTGGGCCGCTGGGGCATCCCGGTCAACGCCCTGGCCCTCCTCTACGGCCTCCTGATGACCGTCAACCTGGCCTGGCCCCGGGCAGAGGTGTACGACCCGGCGGGCGGGCACTGGTACTTCCAGTGGTTCACGGTGCTGTTCCTGGCCGCGACACTGGCAGTGGGCGTCGCATGGCGGGCGGTTCGCGGGCGCACGCCGAGGGGATAGGAGGCCTCACCCCCTTGGTGGACCTTCATTGGTCCCCCTCGGCACACCCTCTCAGTCCCCCCGGACACGCGCATGCAGATGCATGTCATGCCAACCGTCCGGATGCAGAACCGCACTGCGCTTGGTCCCTTCCAGAACGAAGCCCGTCTTGGTCGCGACGCGACACGAGGCCTCATTACGGACGGCGTGCAGGAGCTCGAGACGGTGGAACCCGATGTCGTCGAGGGCCCAGCGAGACAGGACGACCGTGGCACGCGCCGCCACACCCCGCCCACGCGCCTCCGCGGTCGTCCAGTACGCCATCTCGGCCTGCCCGTCGTGGAGATTGATCTCTCGCAGCGCCACCCGGCCGAGCAGCAGCTCGGTGTCCGCGTCCACCACGGCCCACTGAGCGGTCTTCTCCTGGGCCCAGGCCTCCCGCCACTCCTCGATCCAGCCGCCGACCTCGTCCACGGAGTCGGCGGCACGGGCGTGCCACTGCCGCATCACCGGGTCCTGGAACACGGCGTGGACCGCGGGCGCGTCCTCGGCCAGCCAGGGGCGCAGGAGCAGGCCGTCGCCGGTGGGGAGGGTGGGTTGGGCGGTGCTGGAGAGGGTGCCCGGTGCGAGGACCGAGTGGGTGAGGAACGGCATGAGCCGCATCCTGCCAACCGCACGAAATCCGCCCCAGCGATTTTTTACCCTTGACGACGATGGGACGCGCCCCGCCGTCCCACCCTCGCCCCGAACCGTTGTCCCGTCCTGGACGCCCCGAGCCGGACGGCCCGCCCCCGGACGAACTTGCTTCCCAACTGCCGCAAACGACGGTGGTACCCGCGGCGCACCGACAGGCCGGAATGCGCGGCCGTGCATCCGGCGGCCAGGGGATCCGCTCCGTGCGCCGGGGCTGCGCCCCCTTTCCCACGGCCGGAAATCGTCGCATGGTGCGAAGTGGTGGGCTGTCAGGTGAATTGCCGGCATGAGCGGTGTCGCACCCCGGCCCGTGAGGAGGGTGGCCGGATGCCTGCGATGGCCGGCGGTGCGGCTCGGGCACGTGCTCCGCGCAACGCACCGATGCGGTCGACACGGCCGTACGCTAGTGCGAATCAACTCGGGGCATCGGCCCCCTTCCTGCCGACCGGGCTGTCCGGAATGTCACCGAGAACAGCGAACCGACTGCCACCCGAACCGCCCCGCGCAGCGGCCCCCCACGGTGCCTCACACCAGCGCCAACTCGCCCCGCACCGTTGACGAAACCCACGGCGGCACTGGAAGGTAGGGATGATCCACGACCTCGCCTGCGACAACGCTGTCGTGGGGGTGGTGGCCACGGACCGTCTGCGCCGTCGCGCGGTCGCCTCGAAGGTCACGCCAGCGAACTGCCCGGCATGCGGTCGACGGGGCCCCGCTCGACCAATTCGGCCGGCGGGCCCGGGTCATGCACGAGTGAGCGACGCCGAAATCGCAGCGTCTGGAGCACCACGCATAGTTCATGAACTTCGACTCCGCTACCCGGAGGGCGTCATGAAAGGCTCTGCTCGTGCCCAGTCACCTCGGTCCGCCCCCTCGATCGAGCACACGCCTCGGGTGGTGCGCGTACCCCTGGCCGGCGGGTCCGCCCGGTGGCCGATCCCGGCCAGGACCACGGTGGGCTCACGCCCGGGTCCGCCCGAGCAGAGGCGCCATCTGCCGACCATCGTCAATCCAGCAGCGAGATTGACCGGGAGGAGGGGCCCTCAGGACCGTGGCGGCCCCCCTGAGGGCGCCGGAGGTCGCGGGGTCCCCTACTTGACTCGCCCAAGGTGCTTCGCCTCGTCCGGCTCGCCGGCTCCATCAATTCGGTTGGTCTCTGGACAAGAACCCTCAGGCAGCGACGCCCGTAGGCACCAGGCATCGACGACCACCCCATCGTCTGTGCCGATAAGCATGCCGAGGCAGAAACTGGGAGAGAATAATGCCCCAGAACATAACCATCAAATTGCCTATTCCTCCCCGGCTGAACGCCGGTTTGGCAGCCGCCAGGGAACGCAATCTGGAGTGGATGCGTCAGCAGAAACTAGTGTTGGGACACAGGGCCGCTCATCGCTACATATTCTCGGCGGTAGCGGACTTGGCCGCCTACAGCTACCCGGACACCGAGGGTGATGACCTCGACCTGGCCTTTGACACTATGGGCTGGTTCTTCCTTTTCGATGATCTGTTTGATGTGCCCGAAGGGTGCAAAGCCGAAGCAGCCGTCGACGTGTGCCAGCAGCTCATCACGCTCATCGCCCACCCCTCGCAGCGGGAAACCAACCACGATGCGCCTTTGGTGAGCGCCTTCGCGGACATCTGGCGTCGAGCCAGGATGGGGATGTCCGAGGAATGGCAGCAACGGGCCGCTCACAATTGGATGGATTACCTGACAGGAAACCTCACCGAGGAAGTCGATCGTCGCACATGGATCCCTGACGACTTTGCCACCAGGATGAGGGTCGGGCACCGCACCTTGGGACTGATTCCCTCGCTCGACCTGGCCGAAAGGGTGGGGCACTTCGAGATTCCACAGATCATTTGGCACAGTAGTCATCTGGAGTCGATGCGACGAGCAGCTGTCGATGCCGTCAAACTCATCAACGAGGTGATGTCCCTCGAGAACGACGACGCACGAGGCGATCCCAACCTGGTGAACTGCCTCATGCGGCAACGCAATTGCTCCCGGTCGGAAGCTATCAGAATGGCCATCATCCTCGTCCAGAAGACAGTCAGTCAGCTCTTTGAGCAGATGAAACTGGTCCCCCGGTTCTGCGCCCGGCTCGGGCTCACGAGTTCGGAGTCCGAGAAGGTCCAACGTTATGCGGCCGCCTTGCTCACATGGATACGCGGCAGCTACGACTGGAGCCGCAGCAATGGCCGTTATTCCCCACGTACGGCCAGCGCCCTGAGCCCGAATATGACCGGCCAGCTCCACCCCGCAAACCTCACAACGGTGTCTCGATAACTTCCCGTTGCCCCGATCGGGGTTCACAGGCGACCTTCGAAGCAGCACCCGTCAGACACGTACGGATCGGCACTGTTGAGGCATGCTCGGCACCAGCCCCTCGTAGGCTTGGCCCTGATGAGACGCCGTACTCCGCCCCCGCCCTCTCCCCTGCCGCAGCGCGACGGGGTCGATCCGGTGCGGGTGCGGTTGCCGATCGGTGATGCCTGGGCGACCGTGCGGGATCATCTCGTGGCGCGGCTCGCGGCCGGGGCCGAGGTGATCGACGAGCTCCTGGAGGCAGGGCGGATCGTGGATGCCGCCGGGCGTCCGGTGACCCGCGACATGGCGTACGTGCCGGGGATGTTCGTGTGGTTCCACCGGGAACTGCCCGACGAGGAGCGGGTCCCCTTCCCGATCGACGTCATTTACCAGGACGAACACGTAGTGGTGGCCGACAAACCGCACTTCCTGGCCACCACCCCGCGCGGCAGCCATGTCGCCGAGACGGCCCTGGCGCGGCTGCGCCGGCAGCTGGGCATCCCCACGCTGGGCGCCGCGCACCGGCTGGACCGGCTGACGGCCGGCCTGGTGATGTTCACCGTGCGGCCCGAGGAGCGCGGCGCCTATCAGTCGCTGTTCCGGGACAGACGGGTGGCGAAGGAGTACGAGGCAGTGGCCCCGTACGACCCGGCGCTGGCCCTGCCGCGCACCGTGCGCAGCCGGATCGTCAAGGAACGCGGAGTACTGGCGGCCCAGGAGATCGAGGGCGAGCCCAACGCCATCAGCCGGGTCGAGTTGCTGGAGCACCGGGGCGAGCGCGCCCGGTACCGGCTGACGCCGAGTACCGGGCAGACGCATCAGTTGCGGGTGCACATGAGCGCTCTGGGCGTGCCGATCCTCGGCGACCCCCTCTATCCGGTGGTCACCGACCGCATCGCGTCCGGCGACTTCCGGTGTCCGCTCCAACTGCTGTCACGGGTGCTGGAGTTCACCGACCCGGTCACGGGACGCGAGCACCGGTTCGTCAGCCCTCGCGTGCTGCAGGCGTGGTCGTCCTACGAGGAGTGGGCGGCCGCATAGGCCCAGGACCTGTCGGCTCACTCGCCGCGCCACCAGCTCAGGAAGCGCCGGAACACACCAGTCCGGCCGACAGGTTCGGGGGTCGGCGTCGGAGCGGTGGCCGGCGTCGGAGCGGTGGTCGGCGAGGCGGCTTCCATAGGCGCCGCCTTCGACTGGGGAGTGCTGACCAGCCAGTTACTGGAACGCTGCAACGCCAACGGGTGCGCGGGCCGCGCCATGACGTCCTGCTGGGGCTTGGCCTCGAACTTCACCGGCAGTTCCACCAAGTGCCGGTTCGAGATGGACGCCCACCAGCCCAGCTCGTCCTCGTCGCAGGCGAGTTGGACGTCAGGCAGGCGGGTCAGCAGTGCGTCGACGCCGACCTCGGCGATGACACGGCCGATGTCCTGACCCGGGCACTCATGCGCACCACCACCGAAGGCCAGGTGGGAGCGGTTGCCCTGCATGTGGGCCTTGGGGTCGGGCCGGACCCGTGGGTCCACGTTGCCCGGCGCGATGCCGAGGATGAGGGCGTCACCCTTACGAATGCGCTGGCCACCCAGCTCCGCGTCCTGCTTGGCGATGTAGGGAAGGACAGTGCTGAACGGCGGCTCGTCCCACAGGGACTGCTCGACCGCTTGGGGCACCGTCATCTGGCCGCCGTTGAGTTGGGCGCGGAACCGCGGGTCGGTCAGCACCACACGCATCACGTTGGCGATGAGGTTGGCGGTTGCCTCGTAGGCTGCGACCAGGATGATGCGGAGGTGCTGGCCCACCTCGTCGTCGGTGAGACTCGCCGGGTGGTTGATCAGGTGGCTGGTGAAGTCGTCCCTGGGGTCGGCCCGGCGGCGGGCGGTGAGCCGCATCAGTACGTCCATGAGGTAGGCGTTACTGGCGATTGCGGTCTCGCTGCCCTTGGGCATGTCACGAGCGGCCTGCACGATCTGGTCGTTGTACTCCTCGGGCATACCGAGGATCTCGCACATCACCACCATCGGCAGGTGCTCGGCGAACTGGCCGACCAGGTCCGCCCTACCCTGTCGGCAGAACTCGTTGACGAGTTGCTGGGTCGCACGGTTGATGTAACGGCGGATGCCCCGGTGATCGATGGTCGACATGGCACCGGTGACCGCACCGCGCAACCGCAGATGCTCGTCGCCCTCGGCGTGACTGCAGATGGGTTGCCAGGCGAAGTGCGGCATGAGCGGGTGATCGGGCTTGACCGTGCCGTCCTGCAGGGCTGACCACAATCGGGTGTTTCGGCAGAACTGCGAGGGGTTGCGCACCATGTGCAGGTTCTCGGAGTGACCGAGCACCACCCAGATCGGCACATCATCGTGAAGCAGCGCAGGAGCCACGGTTCCGTGCTCGGCGCGGAGCTCCTCGTACACGGCCTCCAGGTCCTCCGCCCCAGGGCCGTACAGCCGACGCAGTCCGCCGACGCCGATGCCGTGTGCGGGGCAGCCGGGGGGAGGGGCGGCCATGGGGTCGTCCGTACCGGTCGGGGAAAGGGATTCAGGCGTCACGATGGTCGCTCCGAAGCTGAGATCGATCTGGTGTACAGGAAGTGATGGGCTGCCCCGGTCCGAGGGGTTCGAGCGAAGCCGGGAGCGTGGGAGAGGGGGGCGGCGGTACGGCACTGCCGCGCCACGCCTCACACAGGAGCCTTCTCCAAAGCCAGCGAGTGAAGGAACCGCAACAACGTCATCAGCACGTCCCGGCTGGACGCCCGCCGGCGCGCGTCGCACTCGACGATGGGGATGTCCTCGCTGAGGTCGAGCGCGGTGCGGAGGTCGTCGAGCGGGTGGCGGGGGCCGTCGGGGAAGGTGTTGACGGCGACGACGAAGGGCACGCCGCGCTCCTCCAGGCGGTCCATGACGTCGAAGCTGACTTCGAGGCGTCGGGTGTCCACCAGGACCACCGCGCCGAGTGCGCCTTCGAACAGGCCGTTCCACAGGAACCAGAAGCGCTCCTGGCCCGGGGTGCCGAAGAGGTAGAGGACCAGCTGGTCGGTGATGCTGATGCGGCCGAAGTCCATGGCCACGGTGGTGGCCGTCTTGGTCTCGGAGCCGTAGTTGTCGTCGACCCCGATGCCGGCCTGGGTCATGGTCTCCTCGGTGGTCAGCGGTTTGATCTCGCTGACCGAGCCGACCATGGTCGTCTTGCCCACGCCGAAGCCGCCCACGATGACGATCTTCACCGCTGCGTCGGCGGTCTGGGGAAGGTGGTCCTCTGTTCGCGGACCGGGGATGGTGTCAGAGCCTTTGAAGTCCATGCATCACCGCTTCGAGGAGGGAACGGTCGGCCAGCGCCTGTCGGATGACCGGGGCGCGGGCCGTCACCAGTTCGGCCGTCAGCAGCTCGGTGAGCAGGACGGTCACCACGCTGAACGGCAGGCTGAGATAGGCGGACAGCTCGGCCACGGACAGGGGGGCCGTGCAGAGCCTGAGCAGCGCCGCCTGCTCAGGCGTGGCGGAGGGCGGCGGGTCGGCGTGCGCCACGATTAAGGTGACCAGGTCGAGTTCCGAGCGCTCGGCTCCGTCGGGGCCGGTGATGACGTACAGCCGCTCGGGGTTCTTCTTCGGTCCCTCGGGTGGATGCCGGCCCTCCTGCGGGGGTTGCGGCGCCGGTTCCGGACTGGCCTTGGGGAATCGCCGTCGGCGTTGTGGAGGAGTCATACGGTCTGCCCGTTGCGCCGGGGCGGACTGGTGAGGTGCGCGCCGATGCGGACAACCAGGTCGCTCATGCGGGCGCTCATGTGACCGGGTTCGGTGATGATGTCGGAGAGCACCGCGAGGTAGGCGTTGGGGCCGGCGGCCATCAGATAGAAGTAGCCACCGTGGATCTCGATGAGGACCATCTTCATCTTGCCGTCGCTGCCGGGGATCTCATGGGCGACGGCGCCCGCCAGGCTCTGCAGGCCCGCGCAGGCGGCCGCGACGCGGTCGGCGGTGTCCGGGTCTCCGCCGTGCCGCGCGATGCGCAGGCCGTCGGCGGAGAGCACCACGATCATCTGGATGCCCGGTACGCCTTTGGCGAGGTCCTGGAGCATCCAGTCGAAGTTGCCTCGCTGCTGGATCACTTGAGGTTCCCCTCGTCTTCGGCCTCGGTACGGGCCGGTTCGTCGGTCGGCTGGGTGACTGTGGAAGAGGTGGGCCGCTTGAGGCCGTCCATGAACGCCTGGACCCACAGGCCGGGCGGGGTGTCGTCCGGCTTCTGCTCCGGCTCCGGCTCGCGCTGAGCCGTCGACCAGATCGTCGGGCGGCCTTCCCGCTCGGCCCGTTCGATCTCGGCCTGCTCGGCGTAGCGCTGGGTGAGCGAGGTCTTGACCCGGCTCCGGCGCTGCGGCAGCCCGTTGGCCGTCCACTCGGTGACCTCCGGGACGTCGTCCTCCATGGAGACCGGTGTCGTGAACTTGGGGCTGGTGGGGCGGCGCTTCTTGATCGTGCGCTTGGGGCCGGGCAGGGCGCCCAGTTCGGCCTTGGGCACGGCGGTGGCGCCGATGCCGTGGGCGAGTCCGACGCCGGGCTCGTCGGTGAGCATGTCGCTGGGCACGACGAGGATGGCGCGCACGCCGCCGTACGCGGAGGCGCGCAGGGAGACCTGCATGTCGTACGCCTGGCAGAGCCGGCCCACGACGGCGAGGCCGAGACGCGGCGACTCACCCAGATCCTGGAGGTCCACACCGGCCTTGGCCCGCTCCAGCATGCCCTCGGCCCTCAGGCGGGCCTCCTCGCTGAGGCTGACGCCGGCGTCCTCGATCTCGATGCAGACGCCGGTCTGCACCTCGGTGGCGGTGACGTGCACCTTGCTCTGCGGCGGGGAGTACCGCGTGGCGTTGTCGAGGAGTTCGGCCGCGGCGTGGATGACCGGCTCGACGGCGGTGCCCTTGACGTTGACCTTGGCGATCGAGGACAGGTCGATGCGCCGGTACTCCAGGATCCGGGACATGGCGCCGCGCAGCACGCTGTACAGCGCGACGGGCTCGGGCCACTGCCGTCCGGGGCGGCCGCCGCCGAGGACGGAGATGGAGTCGGCGAGACGGCCGATCAGCGCGGTGCCGTGGTCGATGCGCAGGAGGTCGTCGAAGACCTCGGGGTTGCGGCCGTGGTCCTCCTCCATCTCCCGCAGCTCGTTGGCCTGTTGGTGGACGATGGCCTGGACGCGACGCGCGATGTTCACGAAGGAGCGCTGCGCGGCGTCACGCATGATCTCCTCGGTGTCGACGATGTTGAGCACCGTCTTGAGCAGGCGGATCTGCGCCTCGGGGAGGTCCGCCCACGCGGGGTCGACGTCGCCGAGTTGGCGAATCACCTCTCCGGGGGAACTTCCGCGGCGTAGCCAGTCCAGTGCGGTGGGCGCGATCTCCTTGGCGAACCGGGTCAGCTCCTGGTCCTGGTCGGCGATGCGCCGCTTCAGATCCGCGGTGTGACGGACGTGCTCGAGACGCTGGTCCCGCAGTTCACGACCGCGCCGGACGGCTTCGGCCGCCACCGCGATCACCAGCAGCGTGGCGATGGCACCGCACCAGCCGACAGCGGCCCGGGCGGGCTGCTGCACTGCCGCGACGGCGGCCCCGGTCGCCGCGGCCATGACTATGGCGGGGAGCAACAGCACGCGCGCATACGGCAGTTCACGGCGTCCTGGGGGGGATTGAACACTCACCATGTGGGCCCTCTGAGACGTATCGACGGGGAGTCGCACATATAGGGAACAAGCGCACGAATACACATCAACTCGGTGCGCTGCGGGCGAGCTTAGTCCGACCGGATCATCGCCGTGTCATATTCAGCAAGCACCTGAAACGGGCATTGCGACTGGAGTACCCTCGGCCCATTTACACGCTCTGACACCATTCGAACACGTCCAGTTAGCACGTACGGCCGTACGAGACTCACTCACCGTGACGGGTGAAGATCGGACTCCGGTCCGGCGCCGTACTCAGATCCCGGCGATGCGCAGGGCCGCGTCCGCGGTGGCCTCCGCGAAGGCCGAGACGGGGCGCTCGGGGTCGGAGCGGTGGATGAGGATCACGCTCTCGATCAGGCCGAACAACAGGTCCGTGCGCAGATCGAGCTCGCTCTTGGCGAGGGCACCGCCCGCCGGTGTGGCGGCGAGCAACTGCCGGTAGGCGTCCTTGAGTTCGGCGCGCACGGCATGGAAACCGGCGAACCGCTCGGCGCGCACCTCGGGCAGCAGGTAGAGGCCGCCGAGATTGTGCGGCCCGTCGCACAGCACCTCGGTGTCCGCGCGGCACAGCTCCCACAGCCGGTGCTCGGCCGGGACCGTGTCGTCGGCGAGCAGCTCGCGGGCGTACGCCAACGAGGGCGTGACGGTGGACTCCAGGAGCTCGGCGAGGAGCTCCTCCTTGCCGGAGACGTAGTGGTACATGGACGCCTGCCGCATGCCCGCACGCTCGGCGACCGCCCGGGTGCTGGTGGCGGCGTAACCCAGGGAGGTGAACAACTCGGCTGCGGCGACGAGGAGTTCGTCACGCGGCGCCAGCCCACTGTCCGGCCGCCGAGCGGCCCGCGGCCTACCGACCCGTCGCCCGGACTCCGCCGCACCGCCTGTCGTACCCATGCGTTCGATCCTCGCACACGGGGGCGCGGGGATCTGCGGGTGATCCACAGACGTCGGCGGGCCACCGCCGTCCCGGCACGCTCCCCCAGGGGCGCGGGGGTCTCCCGTGGTCTACAGGCACCGACCTCACGCCGAACACCCCGACACGCTCCAACTCTCCAGGAGCGGGGATCCCCGTGGATCCACCGACGCCGGTCAGCCGCCGACGCCCCGGCACGCTCCAACCTCCCCAAGAGCGCGGGGACCCCCTGATCCCCAGACAACAGCCGTCCCGCACCCGACCACACCCCTGTGAGCCCCCGGTAACCCCCTGGCAACGCCCGAGCAATCCCTCCGACCCGCACCGCACCTAATTTCTGTCGAGCGACAGAAATAACCCCGGAGCCGGAGGTCCCGCCATGGCCACGCAGACCACGTACGGAGCCCGAGACCACGCCCGCGCCCAGGACGGCACCCGTGCCGAGACCATGCCCGTCGTCCCGGCCGGCGACTGGCCGGACCCGCCCTGCGAGGCGGGTCACCTGGTGTGGGCGGAGACCGTCGCGGGCGGCAACTACACCCACCGTGTCCTCGCCCGCGGCACCGAAGTGCGCCTCACCGACCCGCAGGGAGACGCCTGCGCCCACGTCCTCCTGTACGCGGAGGGCCGCCCCTGGGAGCGTCTGAACGTCGCCGACACGGTCAAGGTCCAGTGGAACGCCTACCTCGGCGAGGGCCAACTGCTCCTGTCAGACCAGGGCCGCGTCCTCGCGAGCGTCGTCACCGACACCTCCGGCCGCCACGACGCCCTGTGCGGCACCTCCACCCTGGCGAGCAACACCGGGCGCTACGGCGACGGCACCCCCCAGAGCCCCTCCCCCGCCGGCCGTGAGCTCTTCAAGCTGGCAGCCGCGAAGAACGGCCTCGCACCCCGCGACCTCCCCCCGTCCCTTTCCTTCTTCCAGGGCGTCCGGATCCGCGAGGACGGCACCCTCGACTTCACCGGCTCGGCGGGCCCCGGCGGCAGCGTCACTCTTCGCGCCGAACAGGACGTGACGGTACTGATCGCCAACGTCCCGCACCCCGCCGACCCACGGCCCGACTACGTCAGCACCCCCCTGGAAGTCCTCGCCTGGCGCGCCGAACCCACCCGCGCCGGCGCCCCCCTCTGGGACGCCACCCCCGAAGGCCGCCGCGCCTTCCTCAACACCACCGAATTCCTGGCCTCGAAGGGACGCGCATGAAGACCGTGGTTCCGGCCCGCGCCGCCTGGTCCCGCGTCATCCGCGCGGGCGAGACGCTCACCATCACCGACCTGCACGGCAACCAGGCCGTCGACTTCCTCGTCTACGACGCCCATGACACGGCGGTCCGCTACAGCGCCCCCGACACCATCCAGGCGCAGGGCGGCATCTTCCTCACCACGGGCAGTGTGCTGATGTCCAACGAGCACACCCCCCTGATGACGGTCACCGCCGACGACGTGGGCCGCCACGACACCGTCGGCGGCGCCTGCTCCAAGGAGTCGAACACGCTGCGCTACGGCCATCACACCTGGTCGCAGCACGCCTGCGTGGACAACTTCCTCGCCGAGGGCGCGAAGCACGGTCTCGGCAAACGCGACCTCGTCTCCAACATCAACTGGTACATGAACGTGCCGGTCGAGAAGGACGGCACCCTCGGCATCGTCGACGGCATCTCCGCCCCCGGCCTCTCGCTCACCCTGCGCGCCGAGCGCGACGTCCTCGTCCTGGTCTCCAACTGCCCCCAGATCAACAACCCCTGCAACGGCTTCGACCCGACGCCCGTGGAGATGACGATCGGGTCCGCCGAGAAGACGACCGGGGCCGCTGAGACGACGATCGGGGCAGCAGAATGACCTTCGACACCCTCCTCGTCGCCAACCGGGGCGAGATAGCGGTCCGGATCATCCGCACGGCCCGTGAGCTGGGCCTGCGGACGGTCGCGGTGTACTCCGACGCCGACCGGTCCGCACCTCACGTCCGGCTCGCCGACCAGGCCGTACGCCTGGGCCCCGCACCCGCGAAGGAGTCGTACCTCGACACCGACCTGGTACTGAAGGCGGCCAAGGACTCGGGCGCGGGCGCGATCCATCCCGGTTACGGCTTCCTGTCCGAGGACGCCGCCTTCGCCCGCCGCTGCGAGGACGCGGGCATCGTGTTCGTGGGTCCGACGCCCGAGCAGTTGGAGCTCTTCGGCGCGAAGCACACGGCACGGGCGGCGGCGGAGTCGGCCGGGGTACCGCTGGCACCGGGCACCGGGCTGCTGCCCTCTCTTGAGGAGGCCCTCGAATCCGCGGCGGCCATCGGCTATCCCGTGATGCTCAAGGCCACCGGCGGTGGCGGCGGCATCGGCATGTCGGCCTGCCACTCCGCCGACGAACTGACCGACGCCTGGGACCGGGTGCAGCGCGTCGCCGCCGCCTCCTTCTCCTCCGCCGGCGTCTTCCTGGAACGGCTCGTGGAGCACGCCCGCCATGTCGAGGTGCAGGTCTTCGGCGACGGCGAGGGCAGGGTCGTCACCTTCGGCGACCGCGACTGCTCCCTCCAGCGCCGCAACCAGAAAGTCCTGGAGGAGGCTCCGGCGCCGGGTCTCCCCTCCCACGTCCGCGCACAACTCGCGGACAGCGCACGTGAGTTGTGCGCCGCGGTCGGCTACCGCTCGGCGGGAACCGTCGAGTTCGTCTACGACGCCGCCCGCGAAGAGGCCTACTTCCTGGAGGTCAACACCCGCCTCCAGGTGGAGCATCCGGTCACCGAGGAGATCTACGGCGTCGACCTGGTCGCCTGGATGCTCCGTCTGGCCCGCGGCGAGCGGGACGTCGTACGCGAGCCGGACCGGCCGCACGGCCACGCCGTCGAGGCACGCATCTACGCCGAGGACCCCTCGCGTGAACACCGGCCCAGCGCCGGGCTGTTGACGCGGGTCGAGTTCCCCACGGGCGTCCGGGTCGACGGCTGGGTGGAGACGGGCACCGAGGTGACGACGTCGTACGACCCGATGCTCGCGAAGATCATCGCGTACGGCCCCGACCGCGCCCACGCCCTCCGACGGCTGGACGAAGCCCTGGAACGCACCCGCGTCGACGGCATCGAGACCAACCTGGGCCTGGTCCGGGCGGCACTCGCGGACCCCCGCCTCGCCAGGGCGACCCACTCGACGGCAACGCTCTCCGAGGTTCAGGACCCGACCCCGCGCATCGAGGTCGTGGCCGCCGGCACCCTCACCACCGTGCAGGACTGGCCGGGCCGTACCGGCTACTGGCAGGTCGGCGTACCCCCGTGCGGCCCGATGGACGACCGTTCCTTCCGGCTCGGCAACACGGCGCTGGGCAACCCGGAAAGTGCGCCCGGCCTCGAATGCACCTTGCAGGGCCCGTCGTTGAGGTTCACCGATGCCACGACCGTCTGTGTGACGGGCGCCCCCGCCCCGGTCGCCGTCGACGGCACACCGGTCGCCCAGTGGGAGCCGGTGACCGTGCCCGCGGGCGGCGTCCTGGAGGTAGGCACACCCGCCGAACACGGTCTGCGCACGTACGTCCTCTTCGCGGGCGGCCTCGACGTCCCTGCCTTCCTCGGCAGCGCGAGCACCTTCACTCTGGGCCGCTTCGGCGGACACGGCGGCCGGGCCCTGCGGACCGGTGACGTACTTCACGGAGGCCACGAGGCCGAGGTGGCGCTGCTCGCAGAGGCTCAGCCCGAAGGAACACCGGTCGAGGACCGTCCCTCCTACACCTCCACCTGGCACATCGGCGCCGTGGAAGGCCCGCACGCCGCCCCGGAGTTCTTCACCGAGGACGACATCCGCGACTTCTACGCCGCCGACTGGAAGGTCCACTTCAACTCGGCCCGCACCGGTGTCCGCCTGGTCGGCCCCAAGCCCCGCTGGGCCCGCAGCGACGGCGGCGAGGCCGGCCTGCACCCCTCCAACATCCACGACACCCCCTACTCGGTCGGCGCGGTCGACTACACGGGCGACATGCCGGTGCTGCTGGGCCCGGACGGGCCCTCCCTCGGCGGGTTCGTGTGTCCGGCGACCGTCATCAGCACCGAGCGCTGGAAGCTGGGTCAGCTGCGCCCTGGCGACACGGTGCGCTTCATGCCGGTGGACGCCTCGGGCGAGCCCCGGCCGGCGATCGTGGACGGCGGTGTCCTCGCCCGCGACGGTGATGTGACGTATCGCCGCAGCGGCGACGACAACCTGCTGGTCGAGTTCGGCCCCATGCAGCTGGACCTGGCGCTGCGCATGCGTGTCCACGCGCTGATGGACGCGGTGGCCGAGCAGGGCCTCGACGGCATCACCGACCTCACCCCCGGCATCCGCTCCCTCCAGATCCAGACGGACCCCGGCCGCCTCCCCCAGCAGCAACTCCTCGCCCTCGTACGGGAGATCACCGCATCCCTGCCCCCGTCCGACGAGCTGGTCGTCCGCTCCCGTACGGTCCACCTCCCCCTTTCCTGGGACGATCCCGCCACCCGCGAGGCGATCGCCCGCTACATGGCGGGCGTGCGGGACGACGCGCCCTGGTGCCCCTGGAACATCGAGTTCATCCGCCGCGTCAACGGCCTGGAGTCGGTGGACGACGTCTACCGCACCGTCTTCGACGCGGAGTACCTCGTCCTGGGCCTGGGCGACGTCTACCTGGGCGCCCCGGTGGCCACCCCGCTCGACCCGCGCCACCGCCTGGTGACCACGAAGTACAACCCGGCGCGCACCTGGACGGCCGAGAACTCGGTCGGCATCGGCGGAGCGTATCTCTGCATCTACGGCATGGAGGGCCCCGGCGGCTACCAGTTCGTGGGCCGTACGACGCAGGTGTGGTCGCCCTGGCAGCAGCGCGGCGCGTTCGAGCCGGGCTCGCCCTGGCTGCTGCGCTTCTTCGACCGCATCAGGTGGTATCCGGTGGACGCGGACGAACTCCTGGAGCTGCGCGCCGACATCACCTCCGGCCGCTTCGTTCCCCGGATCGAGGAGGGCACCTTCTCGCTCGCCGCGTACCAGTCCTTCCTCGCCGAAAACGCCGAGTCCATAGCGGAGTTCAGGTCACACCAGCAGGCGGCCTTCTCCGCGGAGCGGGATGCCTGGGAGGCGGCGGGCGAGTTCGCGCGGGCAGCGGAGACGTCCGCACCGGCCGCCCCCACTGCCGAGGTGGCGGTCCCCCCGGGCGGACGCCTCATCGAGGCCGAGTTCGCGGCTTCCGTATGGCAGTTGAACGTCGAGCCGGGCGACGAGGTGGCCGCCGGCCAGCCGCTCCTCGCCCTGGAGGCGATGAAGATGGAGTCCAGGGTGCACGCGCCGACGGACGGCGTGGTCGCGGAGATCCTGGCCAGGCCCGGCGACCAGGTGGAGGCGGGGACGGCACTGCTCGTCCTGGCCCCACCCGCACGATGAAACTCGTCCTGGCCCCGTCCGCACAGTGAAACCCGGCCGCACAGTGAAAGAGGAGCGAGCCATGTCCACCACCGTCACCCGGGTCCGTGCCGCCTACGACCGCATCGAGGCCGTCGACCGCCCCGAGATCTGGATCGACCTGCGCCCCCGGGAAGAGGTCGAGCGGGAGGCCCGGACGATCGACGAACGGCTCGCGAAGGGCGAACGGCTCCCCCTCGCGGGACGTCTGTTCGCGGCCAAGGGCAACATCGACGTGGCCGGGCTGCCCACCACGGCGGGCTGTCCGTCGTACGCCTACCATCCGGAGGCCGATGCCCCGGTCGTGGCCGGTCTCCGCGCGGCGGGCGCGATCGTGCTCGGCACCACGAACCTGGACCAGTTCGCGACGGGCCTGGTCGGCACCCGTTCCCCGCACGGCGCGGTCCGCAACGCGTACGACCCGGCCAGGGTGAGCGGCGGCTCCAGCTCCGGCTCGGCCGTCGCGGTGGCCCTGGGCATCGTCGACTTCGCCCTCGGTACCGACACGGCGGGCTCGGGCCGGGTCCCGGCCGCCTTCAACGGCATCGTCGGCCTCAAACCCACCCGCGGTCTGGTCCCCACGGCCGGAGTCGTCCCGGCCTGCGCCTCGATCGACTGTGTGACGGTGTTCGCCCGCACCCTGCCGGAGGCCGAGCAGGCCTTGTCCCACATGGCGACCGGCACGGCCCCGACTCTGCCCGGACGCCGCCCCGGCCCCTGGCGGATCGCTGTTCCCGCGCGCGAGCAGCTCGGCGAACTGGACAAGGGCTGGGCTCAGGCATACGAGGCAGCGGTGGCGCAGCTCGCGGCGGCGGGCGCGACACTCCTCGAGCTCGATCTGTCGCCCTTCACCGATGCTGCGGCGATGCTCTACGAGGGCGCCTTCGTGGCCGAGCGCTACACAGCAGTGGGAGCCTTTGTCGACAAGGCGACAGCAGCAGGCGACGACTCCCTGGACCCCACGGTCGCCGGCATCATCACCCGGGCCCGCGACCTCCCGGCCCACCAGCTCTACGCCGACATGGACCGCCTGGCCGCGCTCCGCTCGCACGCGCTGGCCGAACTGGCCGACGCGGACGCCCTCCTCCTGCCCACCACCCCCGGCCACCCCACCCTCGCCGAGGTGGCCGCCGATCCGCTGGGGGCCAACGCCCGCCTGGGCCGCTTCACCAACTCCACGAACCTCTTCGACCTGGCCGCGGCCGCCGTCCCGGCGGGAGAAGTGAACGGCCTCCCGTTCGGCGTGATGCTGATCGGCCCGGCGTACACCGATGAGCGGTTGGCGAGGATCGCGAGCCTGCTCCAGCCCGAGACCCGGCTCGCGGTGGTCGGGGCGCACCTGACGGGCCAGCCGCTGAACCCCCAACTCCTCGCGCTGGGCGCCCGTCTGGACCGTACGACCACCACGGCGCCGGTCTACCGCCTGCACGCCCTGCGAACGACCCCACCGAAGCCGGGCCTGGTCCACGTGGGCGAGGGCGGCGCAGAGATCGAGACGGAGGTCTGGAAGATGCCCGCGGCGGGCCTCGGCCGGCTCCTCTCCACGCTCCCCCGCCCCATGGCCCTGGGCAGCGTGCGACTGGCCGACGGCACTGATGTCCCCGGCTTCCTCTGCGAGCCGTCCGCTCTCACGGACGCCGAGGACATCACGTCATTCGGAGGCTGGCGGTCCTATCTGAACGCCGAGTAGGCCGACCGATCCGTCACCCCACCGACGAGTAGGCCACAACCCCCCGCAGCAACAGATCCACAGCCTTCCGCGCGTTCTTCGCGACGGAGGAGGACCCGACACCCCCCGACACCGGAGCCGCAGCCGAGATCTGCCCCAGCACATCGATCACCTGCTTGCACCACCGCACGAAGTCTCCGGCAGGCATCTCCGCCTCCCGCAGCACCTCGTCGAGCCCCTTCCCACTGGCCCACATGTACGCGGACCAGGCGAACCCGAGATCCGGCTCCCGCTGCCCGACCCCCTCGGTCTGGCTGATCCGGAAGTCCTCCTCGAGGGCGTCGAGCCGTCCCCAGATCCGCACCATCTCACCGAGCGCCGCCTTGGCCTTGCCGGACGGCACCTTGGGCGCCATGGCGTCGTCGCCGACCCGGGACTCGTACACCAACGCCGAGACGCAGGCGGCCAGTTCGGCAGGGGCAAGCCCCTCCCAGACCCCTTCCCGCAGGCACTCACTGGCCAGGAGATCGAGCTCGCCGTACAACCGGGCCAGCCGCTTGCCGTGCTCGGTGACCTCGTCGGCCCGCAGATAGTCCAGCTCGGTCAGCAGTGCCACGATCCGGTCGAAGGTGCGGGCGATCGTGTTCGTACGCCCCTCGATGCGCCGCTCCAGCTGTGAGGTGTCCCGCAGCAGCCGGTGATACCGCTCGGCCCAACGGGCGTGGTCCTCACGGTCGTTGCACCCATGGCAGGGATGCGCCCGGATCGCCGTCCGCAGCCGCGCGATCTCACGGTCGTCGGCCGCCTGGGAACGCTGCTTACGGGCCCGCTCCGGCGGAATGTGCCCCGCCTTGGTGCGCAGCGCGGAGGCCAGGTCCCGACGGGACTGCGGCGAGCGCGGGTTGAAGGACTTCGGGATCCGCATCCGCTCCAACGCCTCGACCGGCACCGGGAAGTCCATCGACGCGAGCCGCTTGACCTGCCGCTCAGCGGTCAGCACCAGCGGCCGCGGGCCGTCGTGGTGCTCGAAGCCCCGGTGGCCGTTGGACCTCCCGGCGGGCAGGCCAGGGTCCAGCACCAGTGCGAGACCGGCGTACTTGCCCGTGGGCACATGGATGACGTCGCCCGGCTTGAGCTTCTCCAGCGCCACGGCGGCCTCGGCCCGCCGCTGGGCGACTCCCTGCCGGGCCAGTTCGGTCTCGCGGTCCTTGAGCTCGCGGCGCAGCTGCGCGTACTCCTCGAAGTCGCCGAGGTGGCAGGTCATGGAGGCCTTGTAGCCGTCCAGGCCCTCCTCGTTGCGCTGCACCTGGCGCGAGATCCCGACGACCGACTTGTCGGCCTGGAACTGCGCGAACGACGTCTCGAGCAGCTCCCGCGAGCGGTGCCGGCCGAACTGCTCGACGAGGTTGACCGCCATGTTGTACGACGGCTTGAAGCTGGAGCGCAGTGGGTAGGTGCGCGTGCCGGCCAGTCCCGCCAGGTGCTCCGGGCTGCTTCCGCGCTGCCACAGCACCACCGCGTGACCCTCGATGTCGATGCCGCGCCGCCCGGCACGGCCCGTCAACTGGGTGTACTCGCCGGGAGTGATGTCGGCGTGCTGCTCGCCGTTCCACTTGACGAGCTTCTCCAGCACCACCGAGCGCGCGGGCATGTTGATGCCCAGCGCGAGCGTCTCGGTCGCGAACACGGCCTTGACCAGGCCGCGCACGAAGAGTTCCTCGACGACCTCCTTGAAGGTCGGCAGCATGCCCGCGTGGTGGGCCGCGATGCCGCGCTCCAGGCCCTCGAGCCACTCGTAGTACCCGAGGACATGGAGGTCCTCGGTCGGGATGGACGCCGTGCGCTCCTCGACGAGGGCGCGCACCTTCCCGCGTGCCTCGTCGTCGTTGAGCCGCAGTCCGGCGTACAGGCACTGCTGTACGGCCGCCTCGCAGGCCGCTCGGCTGAAGATGAACGTGATGGCGGGCAGCAGTCCCTCGGCGTCCAGCCGCTCGATGACCTCGGGCCGGCTCGGCGTCCACACCTTCGACCGCTGCCGCCGCTCGCGCTCCCGGTCGGCCTCGCGCATCGCCCGGCCGCGTCTGCGGTCCTGGTACGACGGCCGCTGGGCCTCCATGCGGGCCAGCCTTGCGAGGTCGGGGTTGACGGCCTTCTTGCTGCCCTCGCCCTCCTCGAACAGGTCGTACATCCGGCGCCCGGCGAGCACGTGCTGGAACAGTGGCACGGGCCGGTGCTCGGAGACGATCACCTGGGTGTCACCGCGGACGGTGTCGAGCCAGTCGCCGAACTCCTCGGCGTTGGACACGGTCGCCGACAGCGACACCAGGGTCACCGACTCGGGGAGATGGATGATCACCTCTTCCCATACGGCGCCCCGGAAGCGGTCGGAGAGGTAGTGCACCTCGTCCATGACCACGTATCCGAGGCCGAGGAGGGTCTGCGAGCCCGCGTACAGCATGTTCCGCAGCACCTCGGTGGTCATCACGACCACGGGGGCGTCGGAGTTGACGCTGTTGTCGCCGGTGAGCAGGCCGACCTTGTCGGCGCCGTAACGGCGGCTCAGGTCCGCGTACTTCTGGTTGGACAGTGCCTTGATGGGTGTGGTGTAGAAGCACTTCTTGCCCTGCTGGAGGGCGAGGTGGACGGCGAACTCGCCGACGATCGTCTTGCCGGAGCCGGTGGGAGCGGCGACCAGCACGCCCTTGCCCGCCTCGAGAGCCTGACAGGCCTCGATCTGGAAGGGGTCGAGACCGAAGTCGTACATCTCGCGGAAGCCCGCGAGCGCGGTGGCCTGCTCGGCTGCCCGCAGGCGGGCTGCCGCGTACCGCTCGGCCGGTGAGAGGTCCTCTGTCATCGTGCTTTCGAGCGTACCCGGCGGCACTGACAACAGGACGATCATTATCCGGATCGGAGTCTGCGAAACCTGCCCTTCACGCAGTTCACGGGCCCTCCGCAGTTCACGGGCCCACCACGGACACCGCCCCGCGGACACAGCGCGCGCTCAGCGGCAGCGGCCCGAGCGGCTCGCCGTCCGCGTAGCCCGTGACGTCCTCGGCGGCGATCTCGACCCGGGCGGCCCTCAGCACGGTCACCTTGGGGTGGTCGACATGAGTGCCCCGGTACACGCTCGGGAACACCCGCAGCAGGGTCGTACGGCTGCAGTCCCCGACCACGGTGATGTCGAAGAGCCCGTCGGTGAGGTCCGCGCCGGGGCAGATCCGCATGCCACCGCCGTACGACGACCCGTTGCCGACGGCCACCAGGGTCGCCTCGACCTCGCGAACCCGGCCGTCGTCGAGGGTGATCCGGTACGGGACGGGCCGGAAGGCGGCCAGTTCGGCGAGCATCGCGAGGTCGTACTTGAGGCGGCCCGCCGGCCATCTCATGCGGTTGCCGCGGTCGTTGACCCGGGAGTCGAAGCCGGAGGCGAGGACGGTGGCGAACCAGTGGTCACCGACCCGGCCCAGGTCGGTGTCGTGGACCCGGCCCTCCTTGAGGGCGTCGGCGATCAGCCGGCCCGCGGCGGCGGGATCGCGCACCGGCAGGCCCAGGGTGCGGGCGAAGTCGTTGCCGGTACCGACGGCGACCAGACCGAACGGGGTACGGGTGCCGGCCACGGCCTGGAGGGCGAGGTTCGCCATTCCGTCACCACCGACGGCGACGAGGGCCCCGTGCCCTCGTCCACGGCGGCACGCGCGCGTGCGAGGGCGTCGGCGGCGTCCTCGCCGAGCACGGTCCTTACGGCGAATCCGGCCGCCCGCAAAGCGGAAGCGGCCGGCTGCGCCGCGTGGGCGCCCCGGCCGCGGCCCGCGGTGGGGTTGACGAAGAGGGTGATCTCGCTGGTCACGGAAGTGACCTTACGAGCCGCTTCCCCTCGTCAGGTCACGTCGTCATAACCGTTGACCCGGTCCGCACCCGACTGCTCGGGCAGCGCCCGGCTCGCGGAGACGGTCTCGACCTCGCCGATGTCCTCGGGGGTGAGATCCAGGTCGGACGCCTCGTCGTCGTCGGGGCCCTCGGCCTCGCGACGGCGCCTGCGCCGGTCGTTCAGCAGGGAGAAGGCGGTCGCGGCGAAGTACAGCACCCAGATCGGCGCGGCGAGCGCCAGCATCGTCAGCGGGTCGGTGCTCGGTGTGGCCACGGCCGCGAACACGGTGATGGCCATGATCATGCCGCGCCACCAGCCGAGCATCCGCTTGCCGGTGATCAACCCGGTGAGGTTGAGGAAGACCAGCAGCAGGGGCAGCTCGAAGGAGAGGCCGAAGACCAGCACCATGCGCAGGACGAGGTCGAGCAGATCGTCCAACGGCAGCAGGTTGGAGGTGCCGCCCGGGGTGAAGCCGATCAGTACCTTCGCCGTGGTCGGCAGGACCGAGTAGGCGAAGTAGGCGCCGACGATGAAGAGCGGGGCGCCCGTGCCGACGAACGCGTAGGCGTACTTCTTCTCGTGCCGGTGCAAGCCGGGTGCGACGAAGGCCCACAGCTGGTAGAGCCAGACCGGCGAGGCCGCGACGACGCCGGCCATCAGCGACACCTTCAGGGCCAGCGTGAAGGGCGCGAGCAGACCGTTGATCGTGATCTCGGCGCACGGCTTGGTCGACTGTGTCGACTTGGCCAGTTCCGCGAAGGACTTGTCACAGCCGACCGAGTCGAGGATCGGCTTGGTGATCAAGTTGATGATGTCGTTGTAGAAGAAGGCGGCCACCACCGTGACGATGACGATGGCCAGCATCGCCTTCGCGAGCCGGTTGCGGAGCTCACGAAGGTGATCCGCGAGAGGCATCCGCCCCTCGGGATCCCTCTCTTCTCTGCGGGCAGACTTCAGCAACCCACGTTCCCATCTCGTGCGGGCGGGCCGGAGGTCACCGGCCCCGCGTCAGCGCTTGGTCGTGTCCGTCGGCTCGGTGACCGGGCGCGAGCTCGTCACGTCGCCGGGCGCGGCCTGGATGGTGCGCTGAGCAGGGGTCTGCTCGTCGGTGTTGGGCGGACCGGCCGGAGTGGCCGTGCTGCTGCCCTCGTCCTTCATCGCCTTGGCCTCGCTCTTGAGGATGCGAGCGGACTTGCCGAGCGAGCGCGCCATGTCGGGAAGCTTCTTCGCGCCGAACAGCAGGATGATGACGACGAGGATGAGAATGATCTCGGGGGCGCCGAGCCTTCCGAACATAAGTCTTTACCTTCTCACCGAGGCGGCTTGTGGGGTGCTGTCCGACCGGTCGGACATGTGTCCGATCAGTCGTGCTGACAGCGATCGTAACGCTCAGGGGTGAACGCCTGGCAATCCCTGTGCGTACTCCCGGTTCGCGGCCGAGCCTCGTTATCCGGACCGCGACCAGCAGCGTACCTGCCGACCCGGCCAAGGTGACAGGGCGAAGTGGCCCAAACCGCATGCGCCGCTCGACTCACACCCAACTCTCAGCCGTACTCACAGTGAGTCCACAGAACGGGCCGTGCTCACCGCCGCCCGCTCCAGGTCCTCCGCGGCCCGGCTGATACGCCGCGCGGAGTCCGTGACCTGGCGCCCCAGACGCTGCGCCTCCACAAAGACCCGGACGGCGAGCACACCCAGGACAGCGAGACCCACGAAACCCACGGCTACCGCGAACATCGGCCAGAACATGGCACCGAGCCTAGAGGGTGGAGTGCAGCCGCAGTGTCCGGACCCCGCCGCCGGTCAGCAGTTCCACGATCCGCTCGCCGGCGGGCTTGCGGACGGCCGCGCCGCACTCGGGGCAGGTGAAGGAGTAGAACGTGGCGCGGCTGGTCGCGCCGATGGCGAGACGCAGGGCGGCGGCGGCCAGCTCGAACCGCTCCCGGCAGTCCGGGCAGCTCGCCTTGAAGGTCACCGGAGCCGCGCTTCTCATCCCCGCGAAGGCGGCAGCCACCGTCATGCCCGCACCGGACGTCGCCGACTCGCTCAAAGCCCCTGCTCCTGCCTGTCGTACCGACCGTCGTGCACCCGCGGCCCCGCGGTGTCCTGCGCCTCGACCCCGTCGTAGGCCGCCAGCGCCTCGCGGGCGGCCTCGCGGGCGCTGTCGGCGAGGTCGCGCGGCGAGACGATACGGCCGTCGCGGCCGAGCCTGAGCGCCAGCCGACGCAGTGATGCCGGGTCGGGGGTGCGCAGGGTAATACGCAGTCCGCCGTCGGAAAGCTCATCCGCACTGTCGTGCGGGTAGTACTCGGCGACCCAGCGCCCGCCGGGGCCCACCTCGACGACCACCTCGGGGTCCTCTGCCGCGGGCTGCACGAGCCCCTCGGACAGGTCCCTGAGCTCGACCTCGGGCGGCGCGGACGGCTCGTCCAGGATCTTGATCTCGGCGACCCGGTCGAGCCGGAAGGTGCGCCGCGCCTCGGAGCGGCGGCACCAGGCCTCGACGTAGGTGTGGCCGACGCTGACCAGGCGGATCGGGTCGATCTCGCGCTCGGTGAGCTCGTCGCGGGCGGGCGAGTAGTAGCGGATCCACAGGCGCCGGCGCTCGGAGATGGCCCGGTCGACGTCCGCGAAGACCCCGCCTTCGGACTCGAAGGTCACCGACAGCCGCGCGCTGGCACCGGCCGTCTCACCGGCCGCGGTCTCCACCTTGGCGGTCGCCCGCAGCAGCGCCTGCCGGTCGCTCTCCCTGAGGCCGGGCAGCGTGGACACCGCGCGGGCGGCCACCAGCAGCGCGGTCGCCTCGTCGGCGGCGAGCCTGAGCGGCTCGGCCACGTCATCGGGGTTGTGCCACCAGATCCGCTCCCCGTCGGTGTCGATGTCGAGCAGATCTCCGCCGCGGAAGCTGGTGCCGCACATGGGCAGCACATCGAGGTCGGAGACCAGCTCGTCCTCGGTGATCCCGAAGGCGCGGGCGACGTCCTCGACCCGGGCGCCGGGGCGCTCCCTGAGATAGGTCACCAGGGAGAGCATCCGCCGGGTCTGGTCGATGGCGTTCGCCGGCCTGACCGGTTTGCCTGCCATGATCTCTTCCGCTCCCCCTCAGCCCTTGGCCACGGCACGCAGCCGGTCCACCACGTCGGCCCGCAACTCGGCGGGCTCCAGGACCACCACGTCCGGGCCGAACTCCACCAGCCAGGCGTCCAGGCCATGGCCGTACGGAATCTCCAACTCGTCCCAGCCGTCGCCCAGTTCCCGCACCGAGGTGGCCTTCGCCCGCAAGGGGTATCCGGCGTCCGTGCGCAGCCGGATCCGCGCGCTGCGGTCGGCGGTCTCCCCCGCCCAGCTCGCGACGGTCTCACGGACGGTCACGACGTCGGGGACCGGGGCCGTGTAGCGCGTGCCGCGTGAGCGCACCTTGCCGGTGATCCGGGAGAGCCGGAAGACCCGCTCGGCACCCCGGTCGCGGTCGAATCCGGCCAGGTACCAGTGGCCGCGCCAGCACTCCAGCGCCCATGGTTCGACATGGCGGGGCTCGGGGCGGGCGGCGGTGGCCTTGCGGTAGTCGAAGACGACCGGGCGGCGGTCCCGGCAGGCGAGCATCAGCGGCTCGAAGGAGGCCTCGTGCACCGGGATGCGCGGCTCCAGGGCGCCGTGCGCCTCGTACGGGTCGAAGTCCTCGGGCAGCCCCGCCGCGCGCAGTTTCTGCAGGGCACCGCTGGCCGCGCCGGCGAGCCGGGCCTGCTGCCACACCTTGGCGGCCAGCCCCAGGGCGGCGGCCTCCTCTGCGTCGAGGGTGACGGGCGGCAGCCGGTTGCTGTCGCGGCGGGCGAGGTAGCCGACTTCGCCGTCCAGGTTCTCAACGGTCTCGATCACGAGCCCGAGTTCACGCAGATCGTCCTTGTCGCGCTCGAACATCCGGTTGAAGGAGTCGTCGGAATTCGCTTCCAGGTAGGCCTCGATGGACTCCCGAAGCTCACGCTTGCTGAGCGGCCGTCGCGTCCCGAGCAGACACAGCGCCAGATTCATCAGCCGCTCGGCCTTGGCAATGGCCATCGACGCCCTTCGCCTCCCTATGGTGCTTACGGACGATGACCGTACCGCCCCGAAGGAGCAAGGCAAAAGCCGAGGGCCCATGCCCGGACAGGCATGGACCCCGGTTGATCAGGTCCGGTCGGAAGTCGTACGACGATCCGACCGCGACGCGATCCCTTATGACTCCGGTACGACGATCAGACGCCGAGCAGGTCGACCACGAAGATCAGGGTCTCACCGGGCTTGATCGCCGGGGTCGGGCTCTGGTTGCCGTAGGCGAGGTGGGCGGGGATGGTCAGCTGGCGGCGGCCGCCGACCTTCATGCCCTGCACGCCCTGGTCCCAGCCCTTGATGACCCGGCCGCCGCCCAGCGGGAAGCGGAACGGCTGACCACGGTTCCAGCTGGCGTCGAACTCCTCGCCGGTGCTGAAGGCCACGCCCACGTAGTGGACGGTGACGGTCTGGCCGGCCTGCGCAACCTCGCCGTCGCCCTCCCAGATGTCCTTGATCTCCAGGTCCGCCGGGGGCTCGCCGCCCGGGAAGTCGATCTCGGGCTTGTCGATGCTCACGTCACTCGCTCCTGCTGGTTCACGGAAAGGCAACAGGGACCAGTCTTACATCCCCGCGGCCGGGACCCTCGCGCATGTCCCCCGTGCGTCACATCTTCGCCAGGATGTCCACGGTGAAGACCAGCGTGGAGTCCTTCTCGATACCGCTGCCGGCCGGCGGGTTGTCGCCGTAGCCCAGCTTCGGCGGAATGGAGATCAGCACCCGGCTGCCGACCTTCTTGCCGGTCAGGCCCTGCGCCCAGCCCTTCACGACCTGCTGGAGCGAGAACGACGCCAACTGCTTGCGGCTGTACGTCGAGTCGAACTCCTTGCCGGTGTCCCACACCACGCCCTTGTACTGCACGAGCAGGGTGCTGTCGGCCGCCACCTTGTCGCCGTCGCCCTCGATGACGTACTCCGACACCAGCTTGGTGGGCGCGTCCGCCTTGGGGATCTCGATGGAGGGGGCCTTGCCGTCGGTGTTGGTGCCGACCTTGGGCAGGTCCGCGTCGCTCTGCGCGACGTCCTTGCCCTTGGCGGAGCTCTTCGCGTTGAACGTGTCCTGGACGTCGACGACGAACACCAGCGTGTCGGTGCCCTTGATACCCGCCTGCGCGTTGCCCTCCTTGCCGTACCCCCAGGTGGGCGGGATGGAGAACTGGACCCGGCTGCCGGCCTTCTTGCCCGTCAGGGCGTACCGCCAGCCGTCGATGATGCTGTTCTGCGCGAGCTGGATGACCAGCGCCGTCTTACGGTCGTAGGAGTTGTCGAAGACCTTGGCCGTGCTCCAGATCTGGCCGAGGTAGTGGGCCTGGACGTAGTCGCCCTCGGCGATGGTGGTGCCGCCGCCCGCGATGACCGTCTTGACCGCGAGATCCTTCGACGGATCGCCACTGCCCTTGGCGACCGTCGGCTTCTCACCGAACTTCGTGCCCGCCGTGATCGCCGGCAGCGGACCGTCGACGATCTTCGGCGGCGGCGCCTGCGAGGCCGAGGACGACGCCGAGGGTGACGCGCTGTCGCTCGCCTTGCTCGAGTCGGACTTGTCGTCACCGCAGGCGGCGAGTGTGGCCAGTCCTGCGGGAACGGCGATGAGGAGTGAGCGTCGGCGCACGGTGGGGGCCTCGTAATCGGTCGATCTTGTTGATGGCGTGCGCGCAACTCTACGGCGTGAGAAGGGCGCCGTACGTGAAACGTACGGCGCCCGTGTTGCGTTCCGACACTGATGCGGAACGCGACGATCACATACCGGCGATCAGTTTCTCGACCCGGTCGTCGACCGAACGGAACGGGTCCTTGCACAACACCGTGCGCTGCGCCTGGTCGTTGAGCTTGAGGTGCACCCAGTCGACGGTGAAGTCCCGACGCTGTTCCTGGGCCCTGCGAATGAAGTCACCGCGCAGCCGCGCCCGAGTGGTCTGCGGCGGAACCGACTTGCCCTCGAAGATCTTCAAGTCGTTGCAGATACGGGCGGCTTGGCCCTTCCTCTCCAGAAGGTAGTAGAGGCCACGACGGCGGTGGATGTCGTGATACGCGAGGTCTATCTGCGCGACCCGCGGGTTGGACATGGTCATGTTGTGCTTGGCCCGGTACCGCTCGATGAGCTTGTACTTCATGACCCAGTCGATCTCGGTGCCGATCCGGTCGAGGTCCTCGGCCTCGATCGCGTCCAGCGTGCGGCCCCACAGCTCGAGGACCTGCTCGACGGTGCCGGTACGGATGCCCCGGCGCTCACAGAAGTCGACGGCCTTCTCGTAGTACTCGCGCTGCACCTCGAGGGCGGAGGCCTCCCGGCCACTGGCCAGACGCACCTTGCGCCGGCCGGTGATGTCGTGGCTGACCTCGCGGATCGCCCGGATCGGGTTCTCCAGGGTCAGGTCGCGCATCACGGTGCCCGCCTCGATCATGCGCAGCACCAGGTCGGTCGCGCCGACCTTCAGCAGCATGGTCGTCTCGGACATGTTCGAGTCGCCCACGATGACGTGCAGGCGGCGGTAGCGCTCGGCGTCGGCGTGCGGTTCGTCGCGGGTGTTGATGATCGGCCGGGAACGGGTCGTCGCCGAGGAGACGCCCTCCCAGATGTGCTCGGCCCGCTGGCTGACGCAGTACACGGCGCCCCGCGGGGTCTGCAGGACCTTGCCCGCGCCGCACAGCAGCTGGCGAGTGACAAGGAAGGGAATGAGGATGTCCGCGAGCCGGGAGAACTCCCCGTGGCGTGCGACGAGATAGTTCTCGTGGCAGCCATAGGAGTTGCCGGCCGAGTCCGTGTTGTTCTTGAAGAGGTAGACGTCGCCCGCGATTCCTTCCTCGTGCAGGCGTCGTTCGGCGTCCACCAGGAGTCCTTCGAGAATGCGCTCGCCCGCTTTGTCGTGCGTGACCAGTTCGGTCACGTTGTCACATTCGGGTGTCGCGTATTCCGGATGTGACCCGACATCGAGATAGAGGCGGGCGCCGTTTCGCAGAAAGACATTGCTGCTGCGGCCCCATGACACGACACGGCGGAAGAGGTACCGCGCCACCTCGTCGGGAGACAGGCGTCGCTGTCCCCTGAACGTACACGTGACGCCGTACTCGTTCTCCAGCCCGAAAATGCGGCGGTCCATGAGTGAACATTACGCCCGATCCCCCGAGCTGAAACGGGGTTCGGCAGCACGGTTTGGATCATTTTCCGATGAAGACGCAACCACCGCCCGCCCCGCGGGAGCTGTGAGGACGCCTCCCGTGACCAGCAGAACCAGCAGCGACACGCCCCCGGCGGCACCCGGCACGGCGAAGCCCCACAGGGCGCCGCCGCGCTCGACGACCGGGCCCGCGAGCCCCGTTCCGACCGACGCGCCCACGGTGAACGTCGTCACAAGCCAGGAGAAAGCCTCGGTGACCGTCCCGGCCGGCGCGTGCCGGTCGACGAGGACGAAGGCGCACGCGATGACGGGCGCCAGGAACACTCCGGCGAGCACCGTCAGCAGCGTCATGGCAACCGCGCCCGGCATCAGTGTCAGCGGCAGGTAACACACCGCCAGGAAGCCCACCAGGACCTGAAGTCGCCGCGCGGGCTCACCGGCCCACTGCCGCGCGCCGTACGCCAGACCGCCCACGAGGGCGCCCAGACCGATCCCGGCCATCAGCCAGCCGTACACCGCGTCCCCGCCGTGCTCGTCCGCGTACGGCACGGAGGCGACCGTGATGGACCCGAGCGCGATGCCGACGAACAGGAACGCGCCCAGCATCGCCAGGAGTCCGGGCGAGCGCAGCGCGCCGAGCCAGTGCGCCTCGCGCGGTGCGGAGCGCCACGCGCGCGAGGGCGGCGACACCACGACCGAGAGAGCCCCCAGCACCCCGATGACGTTCAGCACCAGCAGTGCCGCCTGAGCCGACCACAGCGACGCGCACAATGTCACCAGCAAGGGCCCCACGGCGAACATGACTTCCTGCGCCACCGCGTCCATGGCGTACGCCGTGTGCACCTGGTCCTCCCTGCGCAGCACGCTCGGCCACAGGGCCCGCAGGCCGCCCTCCAGGGGCGGCGTGAAGAGCCCGGCGGCGGCCACGGCCGCGTAGGCGAGCGGGAGCGGGTCGGTGCCGTTGAAGGCGAAGACAGCCATCGCGAGGGCCGACAGCACGGCGGAGGGGAGCTGGACACGGGGCTGGCCGTGCAGGTCGACGAGCCGCCCGAGCACCGGCTGCCCCACGGCGTTGGCCACGCCGTACACGGCCGCGAGACCTCCGGCGAGGCTGTAGGTGCCGCCCTGCGCCCGGACGAACAGCACGATGGCGATCGCCGCGGTGGCGTTCGGCAGCCGGCCCACCAGCGTTCCCGTCAGCAGGCGCGCCGCGTGCCTCGCCCTGAGGATCTCCAGGTATCCCGCGGCCATGTCCCGCCTCCAAGTCATACGTATAACCTCGACTCCCATACGTACCATGTGCGCTGTTCGGACGTCCAGACGAAGGAGCGAACCCGCGGTGGCACGCAGCAGTACGCGCCCGACCAGCCGTGACGTCGCACAGGCAGCCGGAGTGTCCCAGGCGGCCGTCTCGCTCGTGCTGGGCGACAAGTGGCGCGGCCGGGTCTCCGAAACCACCGCCGAACGGGTCCGGGAAGCCGCCCGCGACCTCGGCTACCGGCCCAATCTGGCCGCCCGCAACCTCCGCCTCGGCCACACGCGCACCGTCCTGCTCGTCGTCCCCGCCCTGACCACGGAGTTCTTCGCCGGCGTCTACACCGGCGCCGCACGCGTGGCCGCCGACCACGGCTTCGGCGTCGTCCTGTACCCCTCCCCCGAGGGCATCGGCCCCGCCCGCGACCCCTTCGCCTCCGCACAGGCCGCCCTGGACGGAGTCATCGCCTCCTCCATGGCTGCCGACGCCCTCACCGCCATCCGCGGCGACCAGCTCCCCCTCGTCATGCTCGACAGCGACCCCTCGGGCAGCCTCGGCGCCGCCACCGTCAACCTCGACATCGCCGACGGCATCCGCCAGGTCGCCGCCCACCTCCTGGACCTCGGCCACCGCCGCTTCCTGCACCTCGCGGCCGACGTACCCTCCTGGACCTTCGAGGTCCGCGCGCGCGAACTCGCCGCACAGCTCCACGCGGTCCCCGGCACCTCCGTCCGCACCGCCCACGCACCCATCTCGATCGACGGCGCCCTGACCGCCACAGAAGCCGCCCTCGCCACCCCGGGCCCCCGGCCCACCGCCCTCGTCTGCGACGACGACAAACTCGCCGCCGGCGCCTACAAGGCCGTACGACGACTCGGCCTGCGCATCCCCGACGACATCTCCGTCACCGGCCTGGACGACCTCGGCCTCGCCACCGCCATCGACCCTGAGCTGACGACCGTACGACTGGACGCCGAGCTGTTCGGCGAACGCGGCATGGAAGCCCTCCTGGCCGTCCTGGAAGGCCGCACACCGCAGGCGGGGGACATCCCCGTCGAGTTGGTCGTACGAGGCTCCACGGCCCCGCCCAGCACCCCCTGAACGCCCGGTGCCCCGGCCTGGTGATCGGCCGGGGCACAGAAGGGGTGGTGACGGTCGGGCAGGACGCCCGGGACTACTCGTCCTCGGAACCCTCCGCCTCGTCCGCGCTCTCCGCCTCGGTGGACGCACCGCCGGCCTCCAGCAACCGACCCAGCTGACGCCCCACGATGCGCTTGAACTTGCGCTGCTGCGGACGCGTCCGGTCCAGCACCGCGACCTCCAGCCGCTCCGCGGGGATCTCCCGCTCACTGCCGTTCGTGTCACGGGACAACGCCTGCACAGCCAGCTTCAGCGCCTCCGCCAGGCTCATACCGTCCTGGTGACGCTGGTCCAGATAACTGCTGATCGTCTCGGCGTTGCCGCCCACCGCGACCGAGCCGTGCTCGTCCACGATGGAACCGTCGTGCGGCAGCCGGTAGATCTGGTCGCCGTCCGGCGTCTCACCGACCTCGGCCACGACCAGCTCCACCTCGTACGGCTTCTCACCGGCCGAGGAGAAGATCGTGCCCAGCGTCTGGGCGTACACGTTGGCGAGACCACGGGCGGTCACATCGTCACGGTCATAGGTGTAACCCCGCAGGTCGGCATACCGGACGCCGCCGATCCGCAGGTTCTCGTACTCGTTGTACTTGCCGGCGGCCGCGAAGCCGATCCGGTCGTAGATCTCGCTGAACTTGTGCAGCGCGCGGGACGGATTCTCGCCGACGAACACGATGCCGTCGGCATACTGCAGCACGACCAGGCTGCGACCACGGGCGATGCCCTTGCGGGCGTACTCGGCCCGGTCGGCCATCGCCTGCTGGGGGGAGACATAGAACGGCGTCGACACCGGTTATCCGTCCCTTTCTGTGGAAGTCACTGCGATCACCTTGAACAAGACGGGTGGCGCCTAGAGCAACGCGGCCCGCGGGCCGTCGGGCTGCTCCAGCCGCCGCTCGAGAATCGAACGGGCGATCTCGGAGGACTCGTCGTCGGTGAGCCGGCGGAAGCCGTCCTCGGTGATCACGGTGACGATCGGGTAGATCCGGCGGGCGACATCGGGACCACCGGTCGCCGAGTCGTCGTCGGCCGCGTCGTACAGGGCCTGCACCACGAGCATCGTGGCCTCGGCCTCACTCAGACCGTCGTGGAAGAACTTCTTCATGGCGCCGCGCGCGAAGATCGAGCCGGAACCGGTGGCGGCGAAGTGGTGCTCCTCGGAACGGCCGCCGGTGACGTCGTAGGAGAAGATCCGCCCCCTGCCGCGGTCCACGTCGTACCCCGCGAACAGCGGCACCACGGCCAGCCCCTGCATCGCCATGCCGAGGTTGGAACGGATCATGGTGGACAGCCGGTTCGCCTTGCCCTCCAGCGACAGCTGGGCGCCCTCGACCTTCTCGAAGTGCTCCAGCTCCAACTGGAACAGCTTCACCATCTCGACCGCGAGACCGGCGGTGCCGGCGATCCCGACGGCCGAGTACTCATCCGCGGGGAACACCTTCTCGATGTCCCGCTGAGCGATGACATTGCCCATCGTGGCGCGACGGTCACCGGCGAGCACCACACCACCGGGGAAGGTGACCGCCACGATCGTGGTGCCGTGCGGCGCCTCGATCACACCCTGCATGGGCGGCAGCTGCCGGTTGCCCGGCAGCATCTCCGGCTGGTGCTCGGACAGGAAGTCCATGAAGGACGACGACCCAGGCGTCAGGAAGGCAGCTGGTAGACGCCCGGTGCTACGAGTGTTGGCTTCCACGCGATTCCTTCCACATAAGCAGCAGCCCGCCTTATGGCATCGGGCCGATCCTTGAACTGCCCCAGTGCGGCATTGCAGCTGAAGCACAGTACGCCTCGGACCCTACCCGTCTTGTGGCAGTGATCCACATGCTCGGGCACAGCCGCCAAACATATGCAGCAGACGCCCCCTTGAGAGGCGATCAACTTGTCACGCTCGGCTTCGGTGAGACCGTACTGACGCTTCAAATGATCTCGCCGACCCTGAGCGGCGCGGCACGCCTTGCAGCGCGTCGACAACCCGTCCGAGGCCGTCGCGTTGCGATGCCATTCGCTCCACGGCCTGATCTCTCCGCACGTGCGGCAGAGCTTGTGCCCGTCCGGGACGTCAACATGCTCCCGGACCGGCTCACCCATGACCTCCCGGCGCCGCCGGTAGTGCGCGGCGCTGCACTCCGCCACGCACTCCCGGCAGTGCACCTGGAGGCCGTCACGCCGATTCTTGTCACGCGCAAAGGCCACAAGAGGTAGATCCCGCCCGCACTTCCTGCATTCTTTGGCGTCGAGCTCTTCAGCCACTTAATTCCCCCGCAACCTTCACTTCGAAGGCAAAGTGACCTATCAGCCCCTACTCTCCACCTTTTTGCACGAAGGAGCGCACGAAATCCTCGGCATTTTCCTCGAGTACGTCGTCGATCTCGTCCAGGACGGAGTCCACGTCGTCGCTGAGCTTCTCCTGGCGCTCCTTGAGGTCCTCGGAACCCTGCGTCTCCGCAGTCTGCTCCTCGACCTCCTCGGTGTTGCGCGTGGCCTTCTGCTGTCCGCCGCCGGTGTCCTTGGTCGCCATAACCCCTCACCCCGCTCGGTTCGACGTTCTTGATCAGACCCTACAAGCAGGGTCTGACATCGGCCCCGCAGTTCTTACAACGTACGGGGGCCATCTCGATGATTCCCTCTGGCCGGGCTTTCCACCCTGTCGGACTGCCCGGCCCGAGGACCCGCTCAGCCGCCCGACAGCACCTTGACCAGGTCTTCTGCCGTGCGACAGCGGTCCAGGAGCTCCTTGACGTGATTTCGCGTTCCGCGAAGCGGTTCGAGGGTTGGGACCCGTTGGAGCGAGTCCCGGCCCGGGAGGTCGAAGATCACCGAGTCCCAGGAGGCCGCGGCGACGTCGTCGGCGTACTGCTCCAGGCAGCGGCCGCGGAAGTACGCGCGGGTGTCCTCCGGGGGCTTGGTGCGGGCTCGCTCGACCTCGTTCTCGTCCAGCAGCCGCTTGATGCGGCCGCGGGCCGCGAGGCGGTTGTAGAGGCCCTTGTCGGCGCGCACGTCGGCGTACTGGAGGTCCAGGAGGTGCAGCTTCGCGGCGTCCCAGTCGAGGTCGTCGCGGCGCCGGTAGCCCTCCATGAGTTCGCGCTTGGCGACCCAGTCGAGCTCGCCGGCGAGGCTCATGGGGTTGTTCTCGAGGCGGTTGAGGGTGTCCTCCCAGCGGGCCAGGATGTCCTTGGTCTGGTCGTCCGCGTCGACGCCGTAGCGCTCTTCGACGTACTTGCGGGAGAGCTCGTAGTACTCCATCTGGAGCTGGACCGCGGTGAGTGTGCGGCCGCTGCGGAGGGTGACCAGGCGCTGGAGGGTGGGGTCGTGCGACACCTGGTGCAGGGTCCGTACCGGCTGGTCGACCGCGAGGTCGACCGCGATGAAGCCGTCCTCGATCATCGACAGGACGAGGGCCGTGGTGCCGAGCTTCAGATAGGTCGAGATCTCCGAGAGGTTCGCGTCGCCGATGATCACGTGGAGGCGGCGGTACTTCTCGGCGTCGGCGTGGGGCTCGTCGCGGGTGTTGATGATCGGGCGCTTGAGGGTGGTCTCCAGGCCGACCTCGACCTCGAAGTAGTCGGCGCGCTGGCTGAGCTGGAAGCCGTGTTCGTGTCCGTCCTGGCCGATGCCGACGCGGCCGGCGCCTGCGAAGACCTGGCGGGAGACGAAGAAGGGCGTGAGGTGGCGCACGATGTCCGAGAAGGGGGTTTCCCGCTTCATCAGGTAGTTCTCGTGCGTGCCGTAGGAGGCGCCCTTGTTGTCGGTGTTGTTCTTGTAGAGGTGGATGGGCTGGGCGCCGGGGAGCTGGGCGGCCCGTTCTGCGGCCTCGGCCATGATGCGTTCGCCGGCCTTGTCCCACAGGACGGCGTCGCGTGGGTTGGTGACCTCGGGGCTGCTGTATTCGGGGTGTGCGTGGTCGACGTAGAGCCGTGCGCCGTTGGTGAGGATGACGTTGGCCAGGCCGATGTCCTCGTCGGTGAGCTGGCTGGAGTCGGCGGCCTCGCGGGCGAGGTCGAAGCCCCGTGCGTCCCGCAGCGGATTCTCCTCCTCGAAGTCCCAGCGGGCCCGGCGGGCCCGGTGCATCGCCGCCGCGTAGGCGTTGACGATCTGGGACGAGGTGAGCATGGCATTGGCGTTGGGGTGGCCGGGGACGGAGATCCCGTACTCCGTCTCGATGCCCATTACTCGCCGTACGGTCATGCGGCCCTCCTTGCCCGGCGGCGCCCTCGGTCGGGGGCGCCGCTCAAGTACCGCTGGCGCTCCGGTGCGTGTGCGGTGCCCGTCCCCGCACTGCGCGACTCGGCGGTACCGAAGAGCCTAGAACGGCTCTGCGCTGGTGGGGAGATCATTTGCGTCATTGCCTTGCTCGCCTTTGGTCCGGTTAGTTGCCTGAAAAACAGTCGGCTGCGGGTACCCCGGTGAGGGCACCCGCAGCCGCCCTGTCTTTACAGGTACTGCCCGGTGTTCGCCACCGTGTCGATGGAGCGCCCGGTGTCGGCGCCCTGCTTTCCGGTGATGAGCGTACGGATGTAGACGATCCGCTCGCCCTTCTTGCCGGAGATGCGTGCCCAGTCGTCGGGGTTGGTGGTGTTGGGCAGGTCCTCGTTCTCCTTGAACTCGTCCACGCAGGCCTGGAGGAGGTGGGAGACGCGGAGACCCTTGGCGTTGTGATCGAGGAAGTCCTTGATCGCCATCTTCTTGGCGCGGCCCACGATGTTCTCGATCATGGCGCCGGAGTTGAAGTCCTTGAAGTAGAGGACTTCCTTGTCGCCGTTGGCGTAGGTGACCTCCAGGAAGCGGTTCTCCTCGGATTCCGCGTACATGTGTTCCACAGCCGTCTGGATCATGCTCTGGACGGTGGTGGCCTTGCTGCCGCCGTGCTCGCCGACGTCGTCGGAGTGCAGCGGGAGGCGCTCGGTGAGGTACTTGGCGAAGATGTCCTTGGCGGCCTCGGCGTCGGGACGCTCGATCTTGATCTTCACGTCCAGGCGGCCGGGGCGCAGGATGGCGGGGTCGATCATGTCCTCACGGTTGGAGGCGCCGATCACGACCACGTTCTGCAGGCCTTCCACGCCGTCGATCTCGGCGAGCAGCTGGGGGACGATGGTGTTCTCCACGTCCGAGCTGACACCGGAGCCGCGGGTGCGGAAGAGGGATTCCATCTCGTCGAAGAAGACGATGACGGGTGTGCCCTCGCTGGCCTTCTCCCTCGCACGCTGGAAGACGAGGCGGATCTGCCGCTCGGTCTCGCCGACGTACTTGTTGAGGAGCTCGGGGCCCTTGATGTTGAGGAAGAAGCTCTTGCCGGTGGCCTGGCCGGTGACCTCGGCGACCTTCTTGGCCAGCGAGTTGGCGACGGCCTTGGCGATGAGCGTCTTGCCGCATCCGGGGGGTCCGTAGAGCAGGACGCCCTTGGGCGGGCGCAGTTCGTGCTCCTTGAACAGGTCCGGGTAGAGGTACGGCAGCTCGACGGCGTCTCGGATGGCCTCGATCTGGCCGCCGAGTCCGCCGATCTGCTCGTAGCCGATGTCGGGGACTTCTTCGAGGACGAGTTCCTCGACCTCGCTCTTGGGCACGACCTCGTAGACGTAGCCGGAGCGTGGTTCGAGGAGCAGGGCGTCTCCGGGGCGGATGGTCACGTCGAGCAGCGGTTCGGCGAGCCGCACCACCCGCTCCTCGTCCGTGTGCCCCTGCACCAGGGCGCGCTCGCCGTCCTCGAGGATCTCCTTGAGGGTGACGATGTCGCCGACGCTCTCGTACTCCATGGCCTCGACCACGTTGAGAGCTTCGTTGAGCATCACTTCCTGGCCGCGCCGGAGCTCTTCGAGTTCGACGCTGGGGCTGACGTTCACCCGCAGTTTGCGGCCGCCGGTGAAGATGTCGGCGGTGCCGTCCTCGTTCGCTTCGAGGAAGACTCCGAAGCCTGCCGGGGGCTGTGCGAGCCGGTCGACCTCCTCCTTGAGGGCCACGATCTGGTCGCGGGCCTCACGGAGCGTGTTGGCGAGTCGCTCGTTCTGGGCGGACACGCCGGCCAGGTTGGTCTGCAGCTCGACGATCCGCTCTTCGAGAATCCTCGTGTGTCGCGGAGAGTCGGCGAGCTTGCGTCGCAGGACGGCGATCTCCTGCTCAAGGTAGGCAATCTGCCCGGACGGGTCGTCGGACCCTCGTCCCGGGCGGATGCCGCGGTTCATGTCGTCGTCGTGGGCTGCCACGGTCCTCACCTCCTCCAAGGGGAGCTGGACGCTTCCAGACCCTACCTGGGTGGGTGTCGATTGAAACCCCTAGATCACAAAGACTGTCGAGGTGTGTCCGATCTTCACCCTTGCGCTCTCCCTCACGCCAGGGGAATACCCACCGAACATGATTGGAAAGCTGCCGAAGGTAGGGTCGAAGTGTTCAACACCCGTCAGAGCTGGCCGGATTCCCGTTCGGCTCGACGCATAAACGGCAGGAGAGATGAGAGTGCAGCAGGAGGTCAGGGCCGACGGCGAGACTCTGGAGGTCTGGATCGACCAGGATCTCTGTACCGGTGACGGCATCTGTGCCCAGTACGCGCCCGAGGTGTTCGAGCTGGACATCGACGGTCTGGCCTATGTGAAGGGCTCGGACGACGAGCTCCTGCAGGACAGGGGCGCCACAACGCCCGTACCGCTGCCGCTTCTCAACGATGTGGTCGACTCCGCGAAGGAGTGTCCTGGTGACTGCATCCATGTACGTCGAGTTTCGGACAGGGTCGAGATCTACGGACCGGACGCAGAGTGACCGGAAGGCCGCCGCGTGTGACCACTGTCTGATTTCTCACAGATGTGATCGCTTCGGTCAGACGGTGTGCGTGCCCGCGGGGGTCGAGCGGACGAACGCGCCGTCCTTCCACTGCCACTTCGCCTTGTCCGTCACGTCCGGGCAGCAACTGGGTACGTCGGAGGTGGAGTAGCCGAGCAGGGTCGCGAGGACGGTGCCGTCGCTCACCGTGAAGTCGGTGACGGTGTTGCGGGTCTTCGGGCTCAGCAGGGTGGCGACGACACGGGGTTCACCGGTGCCCTTCGCGCGTGTGATGACGTAGACGGCGTCGGGCGGGGTGCCCATGGGGGCGTCGCAGTGCACCACGACGACTGTTTCCGGCCGTCCGTCGCCGTCGAGGTCTCCGGAGACCTGTTTCTGGATCTTCGCCTTGACGGGTCCGCATTCGATCGGGAAGTGGACGTCCGCGGGATCGGGCGCGGTCGTGACCACGGGGGCGCTTCTGGCCTTGGGGCCGGCCGCCTGGGCCGCCGTCGCGGCGTTGGGCTGCAGGACCGAGGAGAAGGCCACGACGCCCGCCACGGCGGTGGCGGTGGCGACCCAGTGGATCGGGCGGGTGTGCGTGTGTGCCAGTTCCGGGACGGCGGATTGCTGCACTAGGAGCGTCTCCTGTGAGGGCGTGCCGGTGGGGGTGGGGTGGCCAGCATGGTGCCACACGTCACAGGAGGGGGAAACGGCGGGGTGGGTACTTGTCCGGGTTGTCGTACGGCGGTTTCCGTCGCTCCCTCAACACGGA